>CAWJQA010000001.1:0-219488 GCA_963844885.1 uncultured Holophagales bacterium
CCGGGCGCCTGCGCGGCCCCGTCGCCGGCCCGGCGATCCTGACCGGACTTGCCGGCGGGGAGGCTCCCCTCTCCTTCCCCCAGCAGCGCCTCTGGTTCTTCGAACGGCTCCAGCCGGGCACGCCGGCCTACAACATCCCGCTCTCCCTGAGCGTCTCGGGGCCGTTGCGGCCGGCGATCCTGGCCGCCGCGCTCGCCGAGGTGGTGCGCCGGCACGCCGCGCTGCGCACCACGTTCGAGGTGCCCGCGGGTGCGGCCGAGCCCGTGCAGGTGGTCCATTCCACGGCCGGCAACGCTCTTCTTGCCGTGGACCTCGGTGCGCTGCCTCCGACGGAGCGAGAGGCCGAGGCCGCGCGGCTGGCCACTGGAGAAGCCCGGCGGCCGTTCGATCTCCGGCGCTTGCCGCTGCTGCGCTCGACCCTGCTGCGCCTCGGCGGGAGCGAGCATCGGCTGCTCGTCACGATGCACCACATCGTCTCCGACGGCTGGTCCATCGAGCTGCTGCTGCGCGAGCTGGGGATCCTCTGCGGCGCGTTCGCCGCGGGGCACCCGTCGCCGTTGCCCGAGCTATCCGTGCAATACCCTGACTTCGCGGCCTGGCAGCGGAGCTGGCTCACCGGCGGAGAGCTGGAGCGGCAGGTCGCCTGGTGGCGCGATCGGCTGGCCCGGCCCCCCGTCGTCGAGCTGCCTGCGGACCGGCCGCGGCCGGCGGTCTGGAGCTACCGTGGAGGCGTGGAGACGGCCTCCCTGCCCGCCGGCCTGGCCGACCGGCTCGACCGGCTCGGACGGCGGCGCGGCGCCACCCCGTTCATGACCCTGTTCGCCGCCTTCGTGGCGCTGCTCCACCGCTACACGGCCCTGACCGACCTGGTGGTGGGGACGCCGGTGGCGGGGCGCGTCCGACCGGAGATCCAGGGGCTGATCGGCTTCTTCGTGAACACCCTGGCCCTGCGGGTACCCGTGGACGGCGATGCGCCGTTCGAGGCCCTCCTTTCGCGGGTCCGCGAGACCGCTCTGGAGTCCTGGGGCCACCAGGAGGTCCCCTTCGAGGCGCTCGTCGCCGAGCTGGCGCCCGGGCGCGACCTTTCGCGCAACCCGCTCATCCAGGTGGTCTTCGCGCTCCAGAACAGCCCGGAGCCGGTGGGTGCCGGGTCCGGCGTGACCCTGGCGCAGGGGGAGTGGATCCACAGCGGCACCGCCAAGTTCGACCTGTCGCTGCACGCCGGCCGCGAGGACGGAAACCTGAAGCTCTGGGCGGAGTACGGCTCCGACCTCTTCGATCCAGCCACGATCCGCCGTCTGCTCGGCCACTTCCGCCTGCTCCTGGAGGGGTTTGCGGAGGACGGGGGCGAGAACGTCCGGGTCTCCGAGGTGTCGCTGCTCGACGCCGCGGAGCGGGAGCAGGTGCTCACGGGCTGGAACCGGACCGAAGCGGAGATCCCGGAGGAGCCGGTCCACCGGTTGTTCTTCCAGTGGGCGGAGAGGACGCCGGAGGCCGTGGCGGTAGCCTGGGAAGGCGGAAGCCTGACCTACGGCGAGCTGGCCGGCCGCGCCCGCGAACTGGCGGGCCGGCTGCGGGCGGACGGAGTCGGCCCGGAGACCGTGGTGGCGCTACGGCTCGACCGCTCGGCCGAGCTGCTCACCTCAGCCCTGGCGGTTCTGGAGGCCGGAGGAGCCTATCTGCCGATCGACCCGTCCTGGCCGGAAGAGCGGCAGAGATGGATCGCTGAGGATTCAGGAGTGAGGGCCGCAGGCCACGGCGGTCTCGATCCCGCCTCTCTCGCCTACGTCATCTACACCTCCGGCTCCACCGGCAGACCCAAGGGCACGGAGCTCTGCCACCGCGGGCTCTCCAACCTGATCGCCTGGCACCGCCGCGCCTACGGCCTGGGGCCAGGAGACCGGACCACCCTGCTGGCGAGCCCCGGGTTCGACGCCTCGGTCTGGGAGACCTGGGCGCCGCTCACCGCCGGAGCGGCTGTCCACATCCCGCCGCGCGACGTGGTGCTGTCGCCTCCCGCGCTCCTGAGGTGGATGGCGGAGCGGGGGATCACGGTCTCCTTCCTCCCCACGCCGCTGGCCGAGGCGGTGCTGTCCGAGCCGCTTCCCGCGGGCCTCCGCCTGCGGGCGCTGCTCACGGGCGGCGACCGCCTGCGGCGGCGGCCCGCGGAGGGCCTGCCGTTCGCCCTGGTCAACCATTACGGCCCCACGGAGAGCACGGTGGTGGCCACGGCCGGGTGGGTCTCTCCGGCAGGAGAGCGGGTGCCGGACATCGGAACACCGATCGCCAACACGCGCGCGTACATCCTCGACCGCTGGCTGCAGCCGGCCCCGGTGGGTGTGCCCGGCGAGCTGTGCCTGGCCGGCGAGGGGCTGGCCCGCGGCTACCGGCAACGGCCGGAGCTGACCGCGCGGAGCTTCGTCCCCGATCCGTTCGGACACGGGGAGCGCCTGTACCGCACCGGCGACCTGGCCCGCCGGCTGGCTTCCGGGGAGATCGAATTCCTCGGCCGCTTCGACCACCAGGTCAAGATCCGCGGCAACCGCATCGAGCTGGGTGAGGTCGAGGCGGCGCTGGCGGCGCTGCCGGACGTGGATGCCTGCGTGGTGGTGGCGCGGCCGGACGCCCTGGGGGAAAACCGGCTGGTGGCCTACGCCGTCCCGAAGCCGGGCCGAGCTCTCGAGGCGGCCCGTCTGCGGAGTCTCCTGGAAACCCGGCTGCCGGCCGCCATGGTTCCGGCCGTCTTCGTCGTCCTCCCCGCGTTGCCCCTGGACCCCAACGGCAAGGTCGACCGCCGCGCGCTGCCGGAACCTGCCGCTCCCGTCCGAGCGGACTTCACGGCTCCACGCACAGCGCTGGAGGAGGAGGTGGCCCGCGTCTGGTGCGAGGTTCTGGGCGTCGAGCGGGTGGGGGTCGAGGACAGCTTCTGGGACCTCGGCGGTCACTCCCTGCTCGCGACCCGCGTCCTCTCCCGCATCGAGGCGGCCTTCGGGGTGGAGATGCCGCTGCAACTCCTCTTCATGGCGCCCACGCTGGAGGCCTTC
Source organism: uncultured Holophagales bacterium (assembly GCA_963844885.1). GTDB lineage: Bacteria > Acidobacteriota > Thermoanaerobaculia > Multivoradales > UBA5704 > DATMER01. The sequence continues at coordinate 3,045 of CAWJQA010000001.1, forward strand.
TCTTCCGTGCTGGCTCGGAGGGTGTTCGCGAGCGGAGGAGAGGAGGAGATCGCGGAGGCGCTGTCAGAGCTGGACGAGATGTCCGAAGACGACACCCGCGCGCCGGCCGCCTCGGCTGCCTCGTCCTCGATACCGCGCCGCGCGACGTCCGGCCCGGCACCGCTCTCCTTCGCCCAGCAGCGGCTCTGGCTGCTGGACCGCATGGAGCCGGGCGGCACAGCCTACAACATCCCGGTGTGGTACCGCCTGCGCGGTCCTCTGGATGCCGCGGCCCTGGAGCTCGCCGCCGGCGGGATCGTCCGCCGCCACGAAGCGTTGCGCACCACCTTCTCCGAACGGGACGGGGAGGCAGTGCAGGTGATCGCTCCGCCCGCGGGCTTCCGCCTCCCCATCGTCGATCTCTCGACTCTCCCGGAGGAGGCTCGCCGGAACGAGACTCGGCTCGCCGCCGCCGCGCGCCCCTTCGACCTGGAACGGGGACCGCTGTTCCGCGCGGCCCTGGTGCGCCTCGCTGCCGAGGAGCACATCCTCGCGCTGGACATGCACCACATCGTCTCGGACGGGTGGTCCTTCGGCGTCTTCTTCCGCGAGCTGGCCGGGCTTTACGGTGCGCTGCGCGAAGGCGGGGAGGCGTCCCTGCCGGAGCTGCCTGTCCAGTATTCGGACTTCGCCGTCTGGCAGCGGGAACGCCTGCAGGGAGCCGTCCTGGAGGAACAGGTTTCCTACTGGCGCGAGCGGCTGGCCGGCGCGGCACCGGTCCTGGACCTGCCCCTCGACCGCGTGCGGCCGGCGGTGCAGAGCCACCGGGGTCGTACCGTCGTCACCGATCTTCCGTCCGGGTTGATGGCCCGCCTGCGGGAGCTGTCGCTCAAGGAAGGCGCCACGCCGTTCATGACCCTCCTCGCGGTGTTCCAGCTCCTGCTGTCCCGCCTCGCGGGCCAGGACGACGTGGTGGTGGGCTCGCCGAGTGCCGGCCGCGGCCGGCAGGAGGTCGAGGGGCTCATCGGCCTGTTCCTCAACACGCTCGTGCTGCGCACCGATCTCGCGGGCGATCCGACCTTCCGCGAGCTGCTGGGACGGGTCCGGGATGTCGTGCTCGGTGCCTACCGCTATCAGGAGATTCCGTTCGAGCGCCTGCTGGAAGAGCTCCAGCCCGAGCGCCAGCTCAGCCGCACCCCGATCTTCCAGGTTCTGTTCAACTTCGTGTCGATCTCGGGACTCCGCCTGAGCCTCCCCGGCTTGGAGGTCGATCCGGTCGAGCCCGAGGAGAGCGACTCGAAGTTCGATTTCACGCTCTACGTCAACGAGCTGCCGGACTCGCTCCGCCTGGACCTGGTTTACAACCCCGACCTCTTCGAGCCCGAGCGCATGCGCGAGATGCTGCGCCAGCTCGAGACCCTGCTGGAGCAGGCGGTGGCCGCGCCGGAGTCGCGCGCCGGCTCGTGGTCTCTGGTGACCCCCGCGGCGCTGCTGCCGGACCCCGCGCAGCCGCTCTCCGGCGAATGGCGCGAGGCCGTCCACGAGGCTCTCTCCCGCGGCGCCGCCGCGCACCCGGACCGCCTCGCGGTGCAGGACGCGCGAGGCGAGGCCTGGACCTACGCCGAGCTGGAGCGCCGCGCCAACCGGCTCGCCCGCTTCCTGGTCTCCCACGGCGTGGAGACGGGCGACGCCGTGGCCGTCTGGGCGCACCGCGGCGCCCCCCTGCTCCAGGCCCTGATGGGCACGCTCAAATCCGGCGCCGCCTTCATGGTCCTCGACCCGGCCTACCCGACGCCGCGCCTGCTCGACTACCTCCGCATCGCCCGGCCCTCCGCCTGGATCTCCGTGCCGGGCGCGCCGCCGCTGCCGTCGGAAGTGGAGGCGGAGGCGGCCCTCTGCCGCTGCCGCGTCGATCTCGCGTCGTCCGACCTCTCCGCGCTGCCCGACACCGACCCGGGCGTACCGGTGGGGCCGGACACCGCGGCTTGCATCACCTTCACCTCCGGCTCCACCGGCGTGCCCAAGGGGGTGGTGGGGCGGCACGGTCCGCTCACGCACTTCTACCCCTGGATGGGAGAGCGCTTCGGCCTGGGCGCGACAGACCGCTTCGGCATGCTCTCGGCGCTCTCGCACGACCCGTTGCAGCGCGACGTGTTCACACCGGTCTGGTTCGGCGCCCGGATGGTGCTGCCCGATCCCGGCCGGATCGGCGCGCCGGGCTATCTCGCGGGATGGCTGAAAGAGGAAGGGGTGACGGTGCTGCACCTCACTCCGGCCCTCATGGAGATGGTGCTCGACTCGGCGGACGACGGGGCCGAGCCGGTACGGGCGCTGCCCGCGCTACGGCGGGCGTTCGTGGTGGGCGACCTGCTCAAGAAGCTCGACGTGGAGAGGCTTCAGCGGCTCGCTCCGGCGGTGGAATGCGTGAACCTGTACGGCTCGACCGAGACGCAGCGCTCGGTCTCGTTCTTCCCCGTCCCCCGCGGCCGCGATCTGGATCGCCTCGGCAAGGAGGTGCTGCCGCTGGGCCACGGCATGGAAGGCTGCCAGCTCCTGGTGCTGAACCGGGCGGGCCGGCTGGCCGGCGTCGGCGAGCTGGGGGAGATCCATGTCCGCAGCCGCCACCTGGCCCGGGGATATCTCGGCGACGAGGCGCTCACGGCGGAGAGGTTCCTGTCCAACCCGCTGGCGGCGGGGCCGGCGGAGGTGGACGACCGGGCCTACCGGACCGGCGACCTCGGCCGGTATCTGCCGGGTCTGCCGGGTGGTGGCGTGGAGCTGGCCGGCCGCGCCGACTTCCAGGTGAAGCTGCGGGGCTTCCGGGTCGAGCTGGGGGAGGTGGAGGCGGCGCTGGCCCGCCACCCCGGCGTGCGCGAGTGTGTCGTGATCGTGCGGGAGGACCGGCCCGGAGAGCGCCGGCTGGTGGGATATCTGGCTGTCGACGGTGCCGCGCCTCTGCCGCGTGAGCTGCGCGCGTTCCTCGGCGCGCGACTGCCGGATTTCATGGTGCCGTCCGCCTTCGTGGTCCTGCCGGCGCTGCCTCTGACCCGGACGGGCAAGGTGGACCGCCGGGCGCTGCCGGCACCGGCCGAGGAGCGGCCCGGAACGGAGCCGGCGGCCGAGAGGAGCCCGGTCGAGGAGCTGCTGTCCGGCATCTGGGCCGATCTGCTCGGAGCGCCGGACATCGCGTCTCACGAGAGCTTCTTCGAGCTGGGAGGCCACTCCCTCCTGGCGACGCGGATGATCTCGCGGGTGCGCTCGGTGCTCGGCCTGGAGCTGCCGATGCGGGCGGTGTTCGAGGAGCCCACGCTGGCCGGCTTCGCCGCCCTCGTCGAGCGGGCGCGCGAGGGGGATGCCCGTTCCACGGTGCCGCCGCTCGTCCGGGTGCCGCGCGGAGGGCCTCTGCCCGCCTCGTTCTCCCAGCAGCGGCTCTGGTTCCTGGACAAGCTCGAAGTCGGGGAGCTTCGCCTACAACCTGGGCGGCGCGGTGCGCCTGGAAGGCTCGCTGGACGTTCCGTCCCTGGCCGAGGCGCTCGGCGGGATCGCCGGCCGCCACGAGTCGCTGCGCACCCGTTTCGTGGAAGAGGACGGCGAGCCGCAGCAGGTCGTCGAGGAGCCCTCGCCGCTGCCGTTGCCCGTCCTGGACCTCGCCGGGCTTCCCGTTCCCGTGCGCGGAGAGGAAGAGCGCCGCCTGGCGATCGCCGAGTCCCGCCGTCCCTTCGATCTGGCCTTGGGGCCGCTGGCGCGCTTCGCCGTGCTCCGGCTCGGCGGGCGCGAGCACGTCCTGCTGCTCGGCATGCACCACATCGTCTCGGATGGCTGGTCCATGGGTATCTTCGTGCGCGAGCTGGAAGCGCTCTACCGGGCTCGGGTTACCGGCGAAGCGGCGGCGCTGCCGGATCTCGCCGTGCAGTACGCCGACTACGCGTCGTGGCAGCGGCAGTGGCTGAGCGGGGCGGTCCTGGAGGAGCGGCTCGGCTGGTGGACGTGGCAGCTCGCCGGCGCGCCGCAGGTGGTGGAGCTGCCTCTGGACCGGCCGCGGCCGGCGGTCCAGAGCTACCGCGGAGCGCGCTGCCATCAGGCGATCGAGACCGGGCTCCCGGCCCGCCGGCTCGGCGTGACGCCGTTCATGGCCCTGCTGGCCGGGTTCGCCGCCCTGCTGTCGCGCTACGGCGGCCAGACGGATGTCGTCGTCGGCACTCCGGTGGCCAACCGCGGGCGCGCCGAGCTGGAGGATCTGATCGGGTTCTTCGCAAACACCCTGGCGTTGCGCGTCGACCTCTCCGGCGATCCCGGCTTCGAGGAGCTGGCCCGCCGCGCGCGGGAGATGTCCCTCGAAGCCTACGCCCATCAGGACATCCCCTTCGAGCGTCTGGTAGAAGCGCTGCGTCCGGAGCGCGATCTGAGCCACGCGCCCGTGTTCCAGGTGATGCTCGCCTTGCAGAACCTCCCGGTTTCCGAGCTGGACCTCGCGGGCCTGACGCTCTCGCCGCTGGAGCTCGACTTCGGCCGGACGCAGTACGACCTCTCGCTGTTCCTCTTCCCGCACGACGGCGGCCTGTCCGCCCGGTTGGAGTACGCGAGCGACCTGTTCGACGCCGCCACGGCCGAGCGCATCCTCGGCCACTTCCAGGTGCTGCTGGAGGGGGTGGCGGGGAACCCGGAGACGCCGCTGTCGCGGCTGCCGCTGCTCACCGCGGCGGAGCGGGCGCAGCTCGCGGCCTGGGACCAGGCCGGCCATCCCTGTCATCCGGACGGGCTGCTCCATTCGCTCTTCGAGGCTCAGGCGCGGCGCACGCCCGAGGCTGTGGCCCTGGTGGCGGGCGGCACGGTACTGACCTATGCGGAGTTGGAGGAGCGCTCGGCGCGGCTGGCGGCGCGGCTGAAGGCTCTGGGTGCGGGTCCCGAGGTGGGCGTGGCGGTCTGCCTGGAGCGGACGGCCGAGCTTGTGGTGACCTTGCTGGCGGTGCTGCGCTCGGGCTCGTTCTACGTGCCGATCGATCCGCGCTACCCGGAGGAGAGGCGGGCGTTCCTGGTGGAGGACAGCGGCGCCCGGATTGTCATCACCGAGGCCGGGATCGAGGGGGCGGAGGGGGCGGAGGAGCCCGCGTGCCAACCCGTTCCGGAGAGCCTGGCCTATCTGATCTACACCTCCGGCTCCACGGGCCGGCCCAAGGCGGTGGCGATTCCGCACCGCGGCGCCGTGGTGCTCGCGCACTGGGCTCGCGGGGCGTTTTCTCCGGCGGAGCTGCGCGGTGTGCTCGCCTCGACCGCGGTCACCTTCGACCTGTCGGTGTTCGAGATCTTCGTCACCCTCGCCTGGGGCGGCGCGGTGGTCCTGGTCGACGACGCGCTGTCGCTGCTCTCCGGGCCGCCCGAGCACGAGATCACCCTGGTCAACACCGTGCCTTCGGCCATGGCCGAGCTGCTGCGCGAGGATGCCCTGCCGCCGTCGGTGCGGACGATCAACCTGGCGGGCGAGGCGCTGCCGCGCTGGCTGGTCGACCGGGCGTACGCGCGGCCGGAGACGGAGCGGGTCTGCAATCTCTACGGCCCTTCGGAAGACACCACCTACTCGACCTGGACGGTGGTGGAGCGTTCGACGGAGCGCGCGCCGTCGATCGGCCGGCCGGTGGACGATACGCGGGCCTGCGTACTGGATCCCGGTCTGGAGCGCCGGCCCGTGGGGGTTCCCGGCGAGCTGTATCTCGCCGGCGCGGGCCTGGCCCGCGGCTATCTGGGCCGGCCCGAGCTGACGGCCGAGCGCTTCGTGCCCGACCCGTTCTCGGACGAGGCCGGAGCGCGGATGTACCGCACGGGCGACCTGGTCCGTCTGCGTCCCGACGGCGAGCTCGACTACCTGGGCCGCCTCGATCACCAGGTCAAGATCCGCGGGTTCCGCATCGAGCTGGGAGAGGTCGAGGCGGCGTTGAGCCGCCAGCTCGGAGTCGAGTCGGCCGTGGTCCTGGCTCGCGAGGAGAGGCTGGTCGCCTATCTGGTGGGAGGCGGGCTGTCGGCCCCGGATCTGCGCCGGGCGCTCCAGCGGGAGCTGCCCGAGGCCATGGTGCCCTCGGCCTTTGTCTTCCTGGAGTCCTTCCCGCTCACGCCGCACGGCAAGGTGGACCGCCGAGCCCTGCCGGCGCCGGATCTTGAAGGGCGTGAAGTCGAGCGTCTCGGCGAGAGGAGCCCGGTGGAGGAGCTTCTGGCCGGTATCTGGGCCGACCTGCTGGGTGTCTCGGGCGTCGGCTCCCGGGAGAGCTTCTTCGAGCTCGGAGGGCATTCGCTCCTGGCCACGCGGATGGTCTCGCGGGTGCGGGCCGTGTTCGGCGTGGAGATCCCCCTGCGCGCCGTGTTCGAGGAGCCGGCGCTGGCCGGCTTCGCCGCCCTGATCGAGCAGGCTCGCCGGGCGGACGCCCGCTCCCTGATTCCGCCGCTCGTCCGGGTGCCGCGCGGCGGGCCTCTCCCCGCCTCGTTCTCCCAGCAGCGGCTCTGGTTCCTGAACCGGCTCGACCCGGAGAGCTTCGCCTACAACCTGGCCGGCGCGGTGCGCCTGGAGGGCTCGCTGGACGTCGCGGCCCTGGCCGGCGCGCTCGGCGCGGTCGTGCGCCGGCACGAGTCCCTGCGCACCGTCTTCGTAGACGAGGCCGGAGAGCCGTGGCAGGTGATCACGGAGCCCGTTTCGCTGCCGCTGCCTGTCGTCGATCTCGCCGGTCTGCCGGAAGCCCCCCGCGAGCAGGAGCTGCACCGGATCGCTCTGGGCGAGGCCCGGCGTCCCTACGACCTGGCCCGGGGGCCTCTCCTGCGCTCCACGCTGCTGCGGCTGGGCGGACGGGAGCATGCCCTGCTGGTGGGCATGCACCACATCGTGTCCGACGGCTGGTCGCTGGGCATCTTCGTGCGCGAGCTCGGCGAGCTCTACCGGCAGCCGGCCGGTCTGCCGGAGCTTCCCATCCAGTACGCCGACTACGCCGCGTGGCAGCGGCAGTGGCTGAGCGGGGAGGTGATGGAGGAGCGGCTCGCCTGGTGGAAGTACCAGCTCGCGGGTGCGCCGCCGGTGGTGGACCTCCCTCTGGACCGCCCGAGGCCGGGCGTTCAGGGCTATCGGGGCGGCCGGGCCGACCTGGCGATCGAGCCCGAGCTCACGGAACGCTTCGAAAGCCTGGCCCGGCGTCTCAGCGTGACGCCGTTCATGGTTCTCCTGGCCGGGTTTGGCACGCTGCTGTCGCGCTACGGCGGCCAGGACGACGTGGTGATCGGGACACCGGTCGCCAACCGCGGCCGGGCCGAGCTGGAAGACCTGATCGGGTTCTTCGCCAACACCCTGGCGCTGCGCGTGGACCTCGCCGGCGATCCAGGCTTCGGCGAGCTCGTCCGCCGGGTGCGGGAGATGTCTCTCGGGGCCTACGCCCACCAGGACATCCCCTTCGAGCGTTTGGTGGACGAGCTGCGGCCGGAGCGCAGCCTGAGCCATTCACCGGTGTTCCAGGTCGTGCTCGCCCTGCAGAACCTCCCAGCCTCCGAGCTGGACCTCGCGGGCGTCACCCTGTCGCCGCTGGAGATCGACGCCGGCCGGACCCAGTTCGACCTCTCCCTGTTCCTGCACCCACTGCCGGACGGCGGCCTGTTGGCGCGTCTGAACGCGGCCAGCGACCTGTTCGACGTGGCTACGGCCCGCCGCCTGCTCGGCCACTTCCACCGGCTGTTGGAAGGGATTGCCGACGGAGGCGAGAACGTCCGGGTCTCCGAGGTGCCGCTGCTCGATGCCGCGGAGCGGGAGCAGGTGCTCACGGCTTGGAACCGGACCGAAGCGGAGATCCCGGAGGAGCCGGTGCATCGCCTGTTCTTCCAGTGGGCGGAGAGGGCACCGGACGCCCCGGCGGTGGCCTGGGAAGGCGGCAGCCTGACCTACGGTGAGCTGGCCGCCCGCGCGCTCGATCTGGCGGACCGTCTGCGGGCGGGCGGAGTCGGCCCGGAGACCGTGGTGGCCCTGTGCCTGGAGCGCTCGCCTGATCTGCTCACCGCGGCTCTGGCCGTACTGGAGACCGGCGCGGCCTACCTGCCGATGGACCCGGCCTGGCCGGAGGAGAGGCAGCGGAAGATCGTGGAGGACTCAGGAGCTGTGTTGTTGCCAGGGATGGGCGGAGGCGCCCTCTCCCGCGTAGCGGGGGAGGGTCGGGGAGGGGGTCTTCCCGCCTCCCTCGCCTACGTCATCTACACCTCCGGCTCGACCGGCTCGCCCAAAGGTACGGAGCTCTGCCACCGCGGGCTCTCCAGCCTGATCGCCTGGCACCGCCGCACCTTCGGGTTGGGGCCGGGCGACCGGACCACCCTGGCGGCGAACCCCGGGTTCGGCGCATCCGTCTGGGACACGTGGGCGCCGCTCACCGCCGGCGCCGCCGTCCACATTCCGCCGCGCGAGGTGGTGCTCTCGCCGCCCGCGTTTCTGGCATGGGCGGCGGAGCGGGGGATCACGTCCTCGTACCTCCCCACGCCGCTGGCCGAGGCGGTGATGTTCGAGCCGCTGCCGGCGGGCCTTCGCCTGCGGACCCTGTTCACGGGCGGCGACCGCCTGCGGCGGCGGCCTCCGGAGAGCCTTCCCTTCGCCCTGGTCAACGTCTACGGCCCCACCGAATGCACGGTGATGGTCACCGCCGGGAAGATCTCTCCAGGGGAGCGGGCACCCGACATCGGCGCCGCTGTCGCCAACTCGCGCGTCTACATCCTCGACCGTTGGCTGCAGCCGGTTCCGGTCGGCGTCCCCGGCGAGATCTGCCTGGCCGGCGCGGGGCTCGGCCGCGGCTATCGGCAACGGCCGGAGCTGACGGCCCGGACCTTCGTTCCCAATCCATTCGGGGACGGCGAGAGGCTGTACCGCACGGGCGACCTGGCCCGCCGCCTGCCTTCCGGGGAGATCGAGTTCCTCGGCCGGTTCGACCATCAGGTCAAGATCCGCGGCAACCGCATCGAGCTTGGAGAGGTCGAGACGGTGCTGGCCCGGCAGCCCGGGGTGGAGTCGGCCGTGGTGCTGGCCCGCGAGGATGTCGCCGGAGACAAGCGGCTCGTGGCCTATGCCGCCGGGGACGGGCTGTCGGCCCCGGACCTGCGCAAGGCGCTCCAGCGGGAGCTGCCCGAATTCATGGTGCCGTCGGCCTTCGTCTTCCTGGACGCCTTGCCGCTCACGGCGAACGGCAAGGTGGACCGCCGCGCCCTGCCGGTTCCCGATGCGGAAGAGCGTGAAGGCGAGCGGATCGTAGAGAGGAGCCCGGTCGAGGAGCTGCTTGCCGGTATCTGGGCCGGCTTGACGGGAGTCTCCGGCGTTGGCTCCCAGGAGAGTTTCTTCGATCTTGGCGGGCATTCCCTCCTGGCTTCACGGATGGTCTCGCGGGTGCGCGCCGTGTTCGGCGTGGAGATCCCCCTGCGGGCCGTGTTCGAGGAGCCGACGCTGGCCGGTTTCGCCACCCTGATCGAACGGGCGCGCCGGGCGGGCGCCGGCTCCGCGAGCTTCGCGCCGCTCGTCCGGGTGCCGCGCGGCGGACCTCTGCCCGCCTCGTTCTCCCAGCAGCGGCTCTGGTTCCTGAACCGGCTCGATCCGGAGAGCGCGGCCTACAACCTGATGCTCGCGGTGCGCCTGGCGGGCTCGCTGGACGTGGCGGCCCTGGCCGGCGCGCTCGACGGGATCGTGCGCCGGCACGAAGCGTTGCGCACGGTCTTCGTGGACCGGGGAGGGGAACCGTGGCAGGTGATCTCGGAGCCGGCTCCGCTCTCCCTGCCGCTCGTCGATCTCGCGGGCCTGCCGGACACCGTGCGGGATGGCGAGGCGCACCGCATCGCCACCGCCGAGGACCGGAGACGGTACGACCTGGCCCGGGGGCCGCTCCTGCGCTCCTCGCTGCTGCGCTTGGGAAGCCAGGAGCACGCGCTGCTCCTGGGCATGCATCACATCGTGTCCGACGGCTGGTCCCTCGGGGTCTTTCTGCGCGAGCTGGGCGAGCTCTACCGCCGGCCGGTGAGCCTGCCGGAGCTCCCCATCCAGTACGCCGACTATGCCTCGTGGCAGCGGCAGTGGCTGAGCGGGGAGGTGATGGAGGAGCGCCTCGCCTGGTGGAAGGGCCGGCTCGCGGGCGCGCCGCAACTGGTGGACCTCCCCGTGGACCGGCCGCGCCCGAGCGTCCAGAGCTACCGCGGCGACCGGGTCAGCCTGACGATGGGGAGCGAGCCGCTGGCCCGCCGGCTCGGCGTGACGCCGTTCATGGCCCTGCTGGCCGGGTTCGCCACGCTGCTGTCGCGCTACGGCGGCCAGAGCGACATCGTCGTGGGCACGCCGATCGCCAACCGCGGGCGCGCCGAGCTGGAAGGCCTGATCGGGATGTTCGTCAACACCCTGGCCCTGCGCGCCGACCTCTCCGGCGATCCCGGCTTCGACGAGCTGGCCCGCCGGGTGCGGGAGATGTCCCTCGAAGCCTACGCCCACCAGGACGTGCCCTTCGAGCGCCTGGTGGACGAGCTGCGGCCGGAGCGCAGCCTGAGCCATTCGCCGGTGTTCCAGGTGATGCTCGCCCTGCAGAACCTTCCCGCTTCCGAGCTGGACCTCGCGGGTCTGACGCTCTCGCCCCTGGAGCTCGACACGGGCCGGACACAGTACGACCTCTCCCTCTTCCTCTATCCTCTGGCGGACGGTGGCCTGCTGGCGCGGATGGGGTATGCGAGCGACCTGTTCGACGCCGCCACGGCCGAGCGCATCCTCGGCCACTTCCAGGTGCTGCTGGAGGGGGTGGCGGGCAGCCCGGAGGCGCCGCTGTCGCGTCTGCCGCTGCTCACCGCAGCGGAGCGGGCGCAGCTCGCGGCCTGGGATCAGGCCGGCCATCCCTGTCATCCGGACGGGCTGCTCCATTCGCTCTTCGAGGCTCAGGCGCGGCGCACGCCCGAGGCTGTGGCCCTGGTGGCGGGCGGCACCGTTCTGACCTATGCGGAGTTGGAGGAGCGCTCGGGGCGGCTGGCGGCGCGGCTGAAGGCTCTGGGTGCGGGTCCCGAGGTGGGCGTGGCGGTCTGCCTGGAGCGGACGGCCGGTCTGGTGGTGTCGCTGCTGGCGGTGCTGCGCTCCGGGTCGTTCTACGTGCCGATCGATCCGCGCTACCCGGCCGAGAGGCGGCGTTTCCTGGTGCAGGACAGCGGCGCCCGGATCGTCATCGACGAGTCGGGGATGGACCCTCACCCCCCGGCCCCCTCTCCCGTCCTTCCTTCCCCCTCCCCGGGAGAGGGGGAGACTTACGCCGATCCGGCCAACCTGGCGTACCTTATCTATACGTCTGGATCGACGGGCCGGCCGAAGGCGGTGGGCATCACCCATGGCAGCGCCGTTGTGCTCGCCCATTGGGCCCGCGGGGCGTTTTCTCCGGCGGAGCTGCGCGGTGTGCTCGCCTCGACCGCGGTCACCTTCGACCTGTCGGTGTTCGAGATCTTCGTCACCCTCGCCTGGGGCGGCGCGGTGGTCCTGGTCGACGACGCGCTGTCGCTGCTCTCCGGGCCGCCCGAGCACGAGATCACCCTGGTCAACACCGTGCCTTCGGCCATGGCCGAGCTGCTGCGCGAGGACGCCCTGCCGCCGTCGGTGCGGACGATCAACCTGGCGGGCGAGGCGCTGCCGCGCTGGCTGGTCGACCGGGTGTACGCGCGGCCGGAGACGGAGCGGGTCTGCAATCTCTACGGCCCTTCGGAAGACACCACCTACTCGACCTGGACGGTGGTGGAGCGTTCGACGGAGCGCGCGCCGTCGATCGGCCGGCCGGTGGACGATACGCGGGCCTGCGTACTGGATCCCGGTCTGGAGCGCCGGCCCGTGGGGGTTCCCGGCGAGCTGTATCTCGGCGGCGCGGGCCTGGCCCGCGGCTATCTGGGCCGGCCCGAGCTGACGGCCGAGCGCTTCGTGCCCGACCCGTTCTCGGCGGGCCGGAGCGCGGATGTACCGCACGGGCGACCTGGTCCGTCTGCGTCCCGACGGCGAGCTCGACTACCTGGGCCGCCTCGATCACCAGGTCAAGATCCGTGGCTTCCGCATCGAGCTGGGCGAGGTCGAGGCGGCGTTGGCTCGCCAGCCCGGGGTCGAGTCGGCCGTGGTTCTGGCCCGCGAGGGTGTCGCGCTGGTCGCCTACGTCACAGGCGGCGGGTTGTCGGCCCCGGATCTGCGCCAGGCGCTCCAGCGGGAGCTGCCCGAGGCCATGGTGCCCTCGGCCTTCGTCTTCCTGGAATCCTTCCCGCTCACGTCGCACGGCAAGGTGGACCGCCGAGCCCTGCCGGCGCCGGAGGTGGAGCGGCGCGAAGCCGGGCGGACCGGCGAGAGAAGCCCGGTCAAGGAGCTGCTGGCCGGCATCTGGACCGACCTGCTGGGTGTCTCCGGCGTCGGCTCCGGGGAGAGCTTCTTCGAGCTTGGGGGGCATTCGCTCCTGGCTACGCGCATGGTTTCGCGGGTGCGCGGCTTGCTCGGCGTTGAGATCCCGTTGCGGGCCGTGTTCGAGGTGCCCATGCTGGCGGGCTTTGCTGCCCTGATCGAGCAGGCGCGCCAGGCGGGAGCCGGCTCCGCGATTCCGCCGCTCGTCCGGGTGCCGCGCAACGGGCCTCTGCCCGCCTCGTTCGCCCAACGGCGGCTCTGGTTCCTCAACCGGCTCGACCCCGGAAGCGCCGCCTACAACCTGGCCGGCGCGGTGCGCCTGGAGGGCTCGCTGGACGTCTCGGCCCTGGCCGGAGCGCTCAGTTCGATCGTGCGCCGGCACGAGGCGCTGCGCACCGTCTTCGTCGAGGAGGCCGGGGAGCCTTGGCAGGTGATCACGGAGCCCGTCCCGCTGCCGCTGTCGTTCGTCGATCTCGCCGGCCTGCAGGAGGACCGCCGCGAGGAGGAGCTGCACCGCATCGCGGTGGACGACGCGCGGTGTCCCTACAGCCTCGCCCGGGGGCCTCTCGTGCGCTCCACGCTGCTGCGGCTGAGCGAGAGGGCTCACGCCCTGTTGGTAGGAATGCACCACATCGTGTCCGACGGCTGGTCGCTGGGCATCTTCGTGCGCGAGCTCGGCGAGCTTTACGTCAAGCCGGCCGGCTTGCCGGAGCTGCCCATCCAGTACGCCGACTACGCCGCGTGGCAACGGCAGTGGCTGAGCGGGGAGGTGATGGAGGAGCGGGTGGCCTGGTGGAAGGACCGGCTCGCGGGTGCGCCTGCCGTGGTGGACCTCCCGCTGGACCGCCCCAGGCCGAGCGTGCAGGGAACCCGGGGCGACCGGATCGGCCTGGCGATCGAGCCCGGGCTCGCGGAGCGTTTCGACAGAACTGCCCGGCGGCTCGGCGTGACGCCCTTCATGGCCCTGCTGGCCGCCTTCGCGACGCTGCTGTCCCGCTACGGCGGCCAGGACGACGTGGTGGTCGGAACGCCGATAGCCAACCGCGGCCGGGCCGAGCTGGAGGAGCTGATCGGGTTCTTCGTCAACACCCTGGCGCTGCGTGTGGACCTCTCGGGCGATCCGGGCTTCGGCGAGCTGGCCGGCCGGGTGCGGGAGATGTCTCTCGGGGCCTACGCCCACCAGGACGTCCCCTTCGAGCGTCTGGTCGACGAGCTGCGCCCGGAGCGCAGCCTGAGCCATTCGCCGGTGTTCCAGGTGGCGCTCGCGCTGCAGAACCTCCCGGTTTCGGAGCTGGACCTCGCTGGCCTCACCCTGTCGCCGCTGGAGATCGACGCCGGCCGGACCCAGTTCGACCTCTCCCTGTTCCTCCACCCCATGCCGGACGGCGGCTTGTCGGCCCGGCTGTACTTCGCCAGCGATCTGTTCGACGTGGCGACGGCCCGCCGTCTGCTCGGCCACTTCCACCGGTCGGTGGAGGGGATCGCCGCGGGAGAGGACGTCCGGCTCTCCGAGCTGCCCCTGCTCGACGCCGCCGAACGGGAGCAGGTGCTGACGGCCTGGAACCGGACCGAAGGGGAGATCCCGGAGGAACCGGTCCATCGCCTGTTCTTCCAGTGGGCGGAGAGGACACCGGAAGCCGTGGCGGTGGCCTGGGAAGGCGGGAGCCTGACCTACGGCGAGCTGGCCGGCCGCGCCCTCGCCCTGGCGGACCGGCTGCGGGCGGACGGAGTGGGCCCGGAGACCGTGGTGGCGCTGCGGCTCGACCGCTCGGCCGAGCTGCTGACCGCGGCCCTGGCGGTGTTGGAAGCGGGCGGGGCCTACCTGCCGATCGATCCGTCCTGGCCGGAGGAGCGGCAGCGGTGGATTGCGGAGGATTCGGGGGCTGTGGTGTTGTCAGGGATGGGCGGTGGCGCCCTCTCCCGCGAAGCGGGGGAGGGTCGGGGAGGGGGTTTCCCCGCCTCCCTCGCCTACGTCATCTACACCTCCGGCTCGACCGGCCGTCCGAAAGGCACGGAGCTTTGCCACCGCGGGCTCTCCAGCCTGATCGCCTGGCATCGCCGTGCCTACGGCCTGGGATCGGGCGACCGGACCACCCTTCTGGCGAGCCCCGGTTTCGACGCCTCGGTCTGGGAGACCTGGGCGCCGCTCGCGGCCGGCGCCGCCGTACACATCCCGCCGCGGGAGGTGGTGCTGTCGCCGTCCGTGCTTCTGAAGTGGATGGCGGAGCAAGAGATCACCGTCGCCTTCCTCCCCACGCCGCTGGCCGAGGCCGTGCTGTCGGAGACTCTTCCCGCGGGCCTCCGCCTGCGCGCGCTGCTCACGGGCGGCGACCGCCTGCGGCGGCGGCCGGCGGAGGGTTTGCCGTTTACCCTGGTCAACCACTACGGTCCCACGGAAAGCACCGTCGTGGCCACGGCCGGCCGGGTCACGCCGGCAGGGGAGCGGGTTCCGGACATCGGAGCGCCCATCGCCAACACCCGCGTCTACATCCTCGACCGCTGGCTGCAGCCGGTTCCCGTGGGCGCGCCCGGCGAGCTGTGCCTGGCCGGCGAAGGCCTGGCGCGCTGCTACCGGGGGCGGCCGGAGCTGACCGCCCGCAGCTTCGTGCCCGATCCGTTTGGAGACGGGGAGCGTCTGTACCGCACGGGCGACCTGGCCCGACGGCTGGCTTCCGGAGAGATCGAGTTCCTCGGCCGGATCGACCACCAGGTCAAGATCCGCGGCCATCGCATCGAGCTGGGCGAGGTCGAGGCGGCTCTGGCCGCGCTCCCCGAAGTGGAGGCATGCGTGGCCGTGGCGCGCCCTGACGCTCTGGGGGAAAGCCGTCTGGTGGCCTATGTCGTCCCGAAGCCTGGCGGCGAGCTCGATCCGGCGGCCCTGCGGAGCCTTTTGGAATCCCGGCTTCCGGCCGCCATGATTCCGGCGGTCTTCGCCGTCCTTCCCGACCTGCCCCTGGATCCCAACGGCAAGATCGACCGCCGTGCGCTGCCGGAGCCCGTGGCTCCCTTCCCGGGTGGATTCGACACCTCCGCGCACGCCGCTGGAGGAGGAGGTGGCCCGCATCTGGTGCGAGGTTCTGGGCATCGAGCGGGTGGGGGTCGAGGACAGCTTCTGGGATCTCGGCGGTCATTCCCTCCTCGCCACCCGCGTCCTGGCCCGGCTGGCCGATACGTTCGGAGTGGAGATCCCGCTCCAGACGCTGTTCCTGTCGCCGGCGCTCGGCGGGTTTTCGACCGCCGTGGGCGAGGCGGTTCTGGCCGGCTTGTCGGACGCCGAGATGTTCTCCCTGCTTGGCGAGGAGGGCTGATGGCGGGCAGATCCCGATGTTCGGCAACGAGTAGCGCACCGTCGGCCAGACTCGGCGCACGAGTGGCCAAGGGATGCCGGATGCCGGGAAGCCCGGCGAGGGCTCGGCTTGGTGAAGCGAGGTTCTATGAAAGCATAGGGGGACGGTGGCCTCCGTGGTTTTTTCAGAGATCCTCTAAACTACCTTGAAATCAAGAGTTTAGATTTCCCTGATTTCGGACGGAATCGTCCCGGATTCGCCCCTCGACCGCACAAAGAAGTTATAAGGGTCCTTGACGGAAAAGGTTCGCTCGTGTCCGCCGGTCCTCTCCGGCCTGTCGGACGCCGAGATGCTCTCCCTGCAGGAAGTAGAAACCTCATGAGCTCAGACGATTTTTCCCGGCGTGCCGGCGACCTCTCTCCCGAGAAGCTTGCGCTTCTCGTGATGAGGATGAAGAAGAAGCGCGCGGCCGAAGCCTCGGCGGAGACTCCGGGGACGGCAGGGAGGAAGATCCCTCGCCGCGCGCTGTCCGCGGCGGGATCGGCGATACCGGCGATACCGGCGTCGTTCGGCCAGCAGCGCCTGTGGCTCCTCGACCGGATCGAGCCGGGCGGCACCGCCTTCAACATGCCCGCGCCGGCCCGGTTGCGCGGCGCCCTCGACAAGCCCGCCCTGGAAGCGGCCTTCGCCGAGATCGTCCGCCGCCACGAATCGCTGCGCACCACGTTCGCGGAGGTGGAGGGCGAGCCGGTCCAGGTGATCTCCCCGGCCGGCTCCTGGCACCTGCCGGTGGTCGACCTCTCGGCACTGCCCATCGAGGCGAGACCGGTCCGCGACGCCGAGCGTAGCCGCCTGATCCTGAGGGACAAGCAGCCGTTCGACCTCGCCCGTGGGCCGCTGTTCCGCGCCGGCCTGCTGAAGCTCGGCCACGAGGAGCACGCGCTCCTGCTGGACATGCACCACATCGTCTCGGACGGCTGGTCGTTCGGCATCCTCTTCCGCGAGCTGGGGGCGCTCTACGGAGCCTTCCGCGAACGCCGGCCGTCCCCCCTGCGGGAGCTGCCCATCCAGTTCGCCGACTTCGCCGTCTGGCAGCGCGAGTGGCTGCAGGGGCCGGTTCTGGACGAGCAGATCGCCTGGTGGCGCGATCGCCTGGCCGGCTGCCCGCCGGCCCTGGAGCTGCCCACGGACCGCCCGCGGCCGGCTGTGCAGAGCCACCGCGGCGGGCGGGTGATCCGGAGCCTCCCGCCGGGCCTCGTCGCGCGCCTGCGCGAGCTGTCGCGGCAGGAGGGGGTGTCGATGTTCATGACCCTCCTGGCGGGCTTCCAGCTCCTGCTCTCCCGCCTCTCGGGCCAGGACGACGTGGTGGTCGGCTCGCCGAGCGCCGGCCGCAGCCGCACCGAGATCGAAGGGCTCATCGGCCTGTTCCTCAACACCCTGGTGCTGCGCACGGATCTTTCGGGCGATCCCACCTTCCGCGAGCTCCTCGTCCGGGTCCGGGACGGGGTCCTGGGCGCCTACCGGTACCAGGATCTCCCTTTCGAGCGCCTGCTGGAGGATCTCAAGCCCGAACGCCAGCTCAGCCGCACTCCGATCTTCCAGGTTCTTTTCAACTACGTCTCCCTCTCGGACCTGACGATGGAGCTGCCCGGCCTGACGGTCGAGCCGCTCCGCCTGGACGAGTCGGACGCCAAGTTCGACTTCACGATCTATGTCCGCGAGCTGCCGGATACCTTGGTTCTCGACCTGGTCTACAACGCCGACCTGTTCGAGCCCGGCCGCATGGAGGAGCTGCTGCGCCAGCTCGAAGGATCTGATGGAGCAGGCCGCCGCCGCACCGGAGTCGCGCGTCGGCGCGCTCTCCCTGGTGACGGCTGCCGCCAAGGCGGTGCTGCCCGATCCGACCTGCCCGCTCAGCGGCGACTGGAGGGGGGCCGGGCATCAGGCCGTATCCCGGCACGCCGGGATCCAGCCCGGCCGTATCGCGGTGCGGGACGCCCGGGGGGAGTCCTGGACCTATGCGGAGCTGGAGGCCCGGGCCAACCGCCTGGCCCGCTTCCTGATCGGCCACGGCGTGGAAAAGGGCGACGCGGTTGCCGTCTGGGCGTACCGGAGCGCCTCCCTGGTCGAGGCGCTGCTGGGGACGCTCAAAGCCGGCGCGGCGTTCCTGATCCTCGATCCGGCCTACCCGGCGCCGCGCCTGCTGGAGTACCTGCGGATCGGCCGCCCCACCGCCTGGATCGGCGTGTCCGGCGCGCCGCCCCTGCCGGCGGCGCTGGAGCAGGTCGCCGGGCTCTGCCGCTGCCGGATCGAGCTGCCGTCAACGCAGTTGGAGGGCCTTGCGGCGACCGATCCCGGGATTCAAGTCGGCCCTGACGACGCGGCCTGCATCACCTTCACCTCGGGCTCGACCGGTGTGCCCAAGGGGGTGGTGGGCCGCCACGGTGCGCTGACCCACTTCCATCCCTGGATGGGGGAGCGCTTCGGGCTCGACGGGAACGACCGCTACGGCATGCTGTCGGCTCTCTCCCACGACCCGCTGCAGCGCGATCTCCTCACGCCCCTCTGGTTCGGCGCCGAGCTCGTGGTTCCCGATCCGGAGGGTTTCCAGACGCCAGGCTACCTGGCCGAGTGGGCGAGGCGCGAGAGGGTGACCGTCCTCAATCTGACTCCGGCGATGATGGAGCTGCTCCTGGACGCAGCCGATTCGGAGGATACCTCGGAGATCCGGGAGCTGCCGGACCTGCGCCGCGCCTTCGTGGTCGGCGACCAGCTCAAGAAGACCGACGTGCAGCGTTTCTACCGGCTCGCTCCGTCGCTGGTCTGCGTCAACCTTTACGGTGCCACGGAGACCCAGCGCGCGCTCTCGTTTTTCGAGGTTCCCCGGGATCTGGAGCGCCTGTCGAAGGAGATCCTCCCCCTGGGCCGCGGCTTCGAAGGCTGTCAGCTCCTGGTGCTCAACCGCGCGGGCCGGCGGGCCGGCGTCGGCGAGCTGGGGGAGATCCACATCCGCAGCCGCCAGCTCGCCCGGGGGTATCTGGGCGACGACGCTCTCACGGCCGAGCGCTTCCGGCCCAATCCGTTCGTGGCCGCGCCGGAGCCGGGAGACCGCGTCTACCGCACGGGCGATCTCGGACGGTATCTGCCGGGTCTGTCCGACGGCGGTGTGGAGCTTTACGGCCGCGCCGACTTCCAGGTCAAGCTCCGCGGCTTCCGCATCGAGCTGGGGGAGGTGGAGGCCGCCCTGTCGCGCTTCCCGGGAGTGCGGGAGTGCGTGGCCGTCATCCGGGAGGACGAGCCCGGCCGTAGGCTTCTCGTGGCCTACCTCGTTGCCGCCGACGGGGCGCCCGAGCCGGGGGAGCTGCGCACGTTCCTGGCCGGCCGGCTCCCCGACTACATGGTCCCCTCCGCCTTCGTGGTGCTTTCCGCCCTGCCGCTGACCCGCACCGGCAAGGTGGACCGCCGGGCTCTTCCGCCTCCCGAGCCGCCCACTCGTGAGGCCGCGGCGCCGCGCAACGCGGTGGAGGCGGCGCTGGCGGAGGTCTGGGCCGAGGTTCTCCGGCGCGAGAGCGTGGGCATCCACGATAATTTCTTCGAGATCGGAGGCGATTCGATCCGCACCATCCAGGTCGTCGCCCGCAGCCGCAAGCGCGGCCTGATCCTGGCGCCGCGGCAGATCTTCCAGCACCAGACGATCGCCGAGCTGGCACGTGTGGTAGAGGTCGAGCGGAGCGCGGAGGGGCCGCTGCCGTGGACGCCCGCCCAGCGGCGGCTCCTGGCGGCGCCGATCGGGTCGATCCCGCGCGAAGGCGTCCGGGTCGACCTTCCTCCCGGGATGGGAGCCGAGGCGGTGGAGAAGGCCCTCGCCGCGCTGGCCGCCCGGCATGACGCCCTGCGCCTGCGCTTCGAAGCAGGAGAGCAGCGAGTGACCGCAGCGACCATCCTCCTGGAACGGCTGGCAGCCGGGACCGATCCGGCCGAGGCGTTCCGCCGGCTGGAGGGAGGGGGCGAAGCGTTGCGCGCCGCGGTGATCTCCGGGCTCCCCGGCAAGCCGGCGACTCTGCTCCTGGCCGCCCATCCGCTGGCCGTGGACGGCCCCTCGTGGAGCGTGCTGCTCACCGACCTGGTGGCTCCGCCGGCCGGGCCCGCCGTGCCGTTTTCCCGCTGGTCCGAGGCTCTGGCCTCCGAGCCAGGTGGTGCGGAGACGCTGCCCGGACTGCCCGAGTCGACCACCACGGTTCATCTGGCCGAGTCCGAGACGTCCGCTCTCCTTGGGAGGGCGCTGGCGGCCTACGGCAATTCGGTGGAGGAGATCCTGCTCGTGGCTGTCGCCGAGACCCTGGGCTCGCCGCGGGTCTCGGTGGCTGTCGAGGATCTGCGGCCGGAGAGAGACGGATTGGACGGCTCGTCCACGGCCGGCTGCCTCGCCGCGCCGGTCCGCGTGGATCTGGAGTCTCGTTCTGACCCTGCGGCGGCACTCAAGGAAGACAAGGAACGGCTGCGCAGAGCGTTACGGCAGGTGGGCCAGGCGGGAGGGGATCCCGATGCAACCCTCCGCTGGTGGGCGCCCCTCGCGATGCCGGCTCCTTGGCGGGCCGAGCGAATGGCCCTGCCTTCGGCCGGGGCCGGCCGCCTGCGCGCCGACTGCCGTCTCGAAGGCGGCCGGCTGCGCACCGACTGGGCCTCGGGAGGTATTCTTCGGAAGGAGGATCTGGAGCAGATCGCCGGCCGCTTCGTCGAGATCCTCGGCACCTTGATCCGGCATTGTCTTTCTTCGGAGGCCGGAGGCTTCACCCCTTCCGACTTCCCTGTTTCGGGTCTCGATCAGGCGGACCTCGACCGGCTCCTCGCCGAGCTCGGATGACGCCCGCAGGAGGAAATCGCTTGAGCAAGCTCAACGTCGAAGACATCTACCCGCTCTCCCCGGGCCAGCAGGGGATGCTGATGGTGCTCCTGCTCTCCGGGTCGAAGTCGGAGGTCTACTTCGACCAGTGCGTCCTCACGGTCGGCGGCGATCTGGATGTGGATGCCTGGCGGAGGGCCTGGCAGCGGGTGGTGGACCGGCATCCGTCGCTGCGCACGCTCTTCCTGTGGGAGGGGCGGGAGCAGCCGCTCCAGGTCGTGCGCCGGCAGGCGGATCTCGCCTGCGCCGAGCACGACTGGCGGGACCTGGCCACCGCCGGGGAGACCGCGCGCGAGGAGCGCCTGGAGACCTTCCTGCGCGAAGACCGGACGAAGGGTTTCGACCTGGCCCAGCCGCCGCTCATGCGCCTGGCCGTGATCCGCTGGAGCGACGACGAATGGCGGGTGGTGTGGAGCTTCCACCACCTGATCGTCGACGGCTGGTCGCTCTCCCGCGTCCTGGGCGAGGCGGTCTCCTACTACGGCGCGCTCCGCGAGGGCACGGAGCCGGCGATCGAGGCGCCACGGCGCTACCGCGACTACATCGCCTGGGTGCAGCGCCAGGATCTGGGCCGCGCCGAGTCGTTCTGGCGCGAGGCGCTGCGCGGCTTCGACGAGGCCACGCCGCTGCCCTACGACGGCACCGGCTCCGGCGGAGAGAGCTGGGACTACGGCCGCGAGACCGGCTGGATCCCGATCGAGGAGGCCGAGGCGCTCGCCGCTCTGGCCCGCGGCTGTCAGCCGACGCATTTGACGTTGAACACGCTGGTTCAGGGCGCGTGGGGGACTCTCCTCGGCCGCGCCACCGGCCGCTCCGACGTCGTCTTCGGCAGCGTCGTCTCCGGCCGCCCTGCGGAGGTGGACGGTATCGAATCGGTGGTGGGCTTCTTCATCAATGTGCTGCCGGTGCGGGTGAGAGTCGAAGCCGAGGCCGTTTTGCCCGCTTTGGCCGCCCTCCAGAGCCGGCAGATCGAGCAGCGCGATTACGAGTACTGCCCGCTGGAGAGCGTGCAGGCGTGGAGCGAGCTGCCCCGCGGCTCGCGGCTCATCGAGAGCCTGCTCGTCTTCCAGAACTTCCCGTTGAATCCCTTGGGAGTGACGAGCCTGCCCGGCATCCGCATCCTCGGCTCGCAGGTGCGCGGCGCCACCCATTACCCCGTCACGCTGTACGTGGCGCCCCGTGACGGCGGGCTCGACCTGCGGCTCGACTACCATCGCAGCCGGCTCGGCGCGGAACCGGCCCGCCGGCTCCTGGGCCAGCTCCGGAGCGTGCTGGCCGGCTTCGTCTCCCGGCCGGAGGCCCGGCTGGACGAGATGCCGCTGGTCACGGCCGCGGAGCGGAGCGAGCTGATCGCCCAGGGAGCCGGACCCGCGGCGTCGCCGACAGAGGCCTGCATCCACCGGCTCGTTTTCGAGCAGGCCGCGCGCACGCCCGAGGCGCCGGCCGTGGAGATGGGGGAGCGAAGCCTGACCTACCGCGAGCTGGCGGAGCGCGCCGGCCTGCTCGCCCGCCGTCTGCGGCGGATGGGAGTCGGACCCGAGTCGCTTGTCGGCCTTTGCGTCGAGCGCTCGCCCGAGATGGTGGTCGGCATGCTCGGCACCCTGGAGGCCGGGGGTGCCTACCTGCCGCTCGACCCTGCCTATCCGCGGGAACGCCTGGCGTTCATGCTGGAGGACTCGGGAGCGCGCGCCGTGCTGACCCAGGAGAGCCTGGCGGGCTCGCTTCCGGCGGGCGGGCGGGAGATCGTGCGCCTGGACGCCGACTGGGGCTCCATCGCGCAGGAGCTTCCGGTCGCAGGCCCGGAGCCGGTGCCGGGGAACGCGGCCTACGTGATCTACACCTCGGGCTCCACGGGCCGCCCCAAAGGTGTTCTGGTGCCGCACGCGTCGCTGGTCAACTACGTGCGGAGCGCGGCGGATATCGGCGGGATCGGAGCGGACGACCGGGTCCTCCAGTTCGCCTCGATGAGCTTCGACACGAGCGCCGAGGAGATCTATCCGTGCCTGACCCGCGGCGGCACGCTCGTGCTCCGCGATGACGCCATGGCGGGCTCGCCCGAGGTCTTCCTGCGCGAGACGGAACGGCTCGGGATCACGGTCCTCGACCTGCCGACGGCCTACTGGCATGAGCTGGTGTCGGAGAACCTGTCGCTGCCGGCATCCGTGCGGCTCGTCATTCTCGGCGGCGAGCAGGCCCAGAAGCCTCGTCTCGACATCTGGCGCGAGCGGGTGGGGGAGCGGGCGCGCCTGCTCAATACCTACGGACCCACCGAAGCCACGATCGTCAGCACCCGGCGCGATGTCACCGGTCCGCAGGATTTTCCGGGCGAGGTGCCCATCGGTCGGCCGATCGCCGGTGCCCGCGCGCACGTTCTCGGGGCTGATTTCGAACCGCTGCCGCCCGGCCTCGACGGCGAGCTGTACCTCGGCGGAGCCGGCGTCACCCGCGGCTACCTGGGACGGCCGGACCTCACGGCCGAGCGCTTCGTGCCCGATCCGTTCGGCGGCAGCGGCGAGCGGCTCTACCGCACGGGCGACCTCGCCCGGCGGCTGCCTGGAGGGGATCTGGAGTTCCGCGGGCGCGCCGACCGGCAGGTGAAGGTCCGCGGCTTCCGCATCGAGCCGGGCGAGATCGAGGCGGCGCTTCGCAACCTCGACGGCGTGCGCGATGCCGTGGCTCTGGTGCTCCAGGACCGCCTCGTGGCCTATGTGGTCCCCTCCGGCGATCCAGCGCCTTCGACCGTCGGGCTCCGCGCCGGCCTGAAGGCATCCCTGCCCGACTACATGCTGCCAGCGGTCTTCGTGAAGCTGCAGGCCCTGCCGCTCACGCCGAGCGGCAAGGTCGACCGCCGTGCCCTGCCCGCGCCGGGCGCGGAGCGGCCGGACGTGGACTGCGGCTTCGCGGCGCCGCGAAGCCCGGTCGAGGAGGTGCTGGCCGGGATCTTCGCCGAGGTTCTGAAGCTCGACCGCGTGGGCGTCCACGACGACTTCTTCGTCCTCGGCGGCCACTCGCTGCTCGTGGCGCAGGTGGCGACCCGCGCCCGCCAGGCCCTGCACGCCGAGCTGCCGATCGTCGAGATCTTCCGCCACCCGACGGTGGCCCGGCTCGCCGAGAGGGTGGAGGCGGGGAGCGGCGCTGCCGGCGGCGGTCTTGCCGAGCTGCCGCCGATCCGGCGCGTGCCGCGGGACGGCCGGCCCATCCCGCTCTCGTTCCCGCAGGAGCGCGTCTGGTTCCTGGACCAGCTCACGCCCGGCGGCAACATCGCCTACAACTTCCAGGTCACCCTCTACTTCGAGGGGCCGCTCCATGTCGGCGTGCTGGAGGAGACTCTCACCGAGCTGGTCCGCCGCCATGAGATCCTGCGCACCAGCTTTCCGTCCGTGGACGGCCGGCCCGTGCAAGTGATCCATCCGCCGGCGCCGGTGCGGCTGGCCGTGGTCGACCTCCGCGACGTCGCCGAGCCGGAGCGCGAGGACACGGCCGAGCGGATCGTGGCCGAGACCCTGGCTGTGCCGTTCGACGTCTCGCGGCTGCCCCTGATCCGCTGGCGGCTGATCCAGCTCGACGACGACCTCCACATGCTCGTCCAGGTGGAGCACCACTTCGTCCACGACGGCTGGTCCTACGCCGTGATGCTGCGCGAGGTGAAGGCCCTCTACTCGGCGTTTCTCCGTGGCGAGCCGTCGCCGCTGCCCGAGCTGCCGGTGCAGTACGCCGACTTCGCCACCTGGCAGCGCGAGTGGCTGGAGGGGGAGCCCATGCAGCGCCTCCTCGGCTTCTGGACGCAGCGCCTGGCCGGCCACCCGGCGCCGACCGAAATTCCCACCGACCGGCCGCGCCCCGCCCGGGCCACGTTCCGCGGCGACGTGCAGATGTTCGAGATCCCGTCGGATCTCTACATGGACCTGCGCCAGCTCAGCCGCCGCCAGGGCTTCACGCTCTACATGACCATGCTGGCCGGCTTCTTCTCCGTCCTCAACCGCTACAGCGGCCAGGAGGACGTGATGATCGGCACCAGCAACGCCAACCGGCGGGCGCGCGAGATCGAGGGCATGATCGGCATGGTCGTGAACACCCTCATCCTGCGCGGCGACCTCTCCGGGCAGCCCTCCTTCCGCGAGATCCAGGGCCGGGTGCGGGATCTCACGCTGGAGGTCTACGCCCACCAGGACATGCCCTTTGAGCGGTTGGTCCAGGAGCTGCGGCCGGAGCGCCAGCTCGGCCGCAACCCGCTGTTCCAGATCATGTACAACTTCCACGACGCCGCCGTGCCCGACCTCGAGTTCGGCGGCCTTCGCGTGATGCGCCGTGTGCGCGGTAACCGCTCCGCCAAGGTGGACTTGAACGTCATCGTCGTCCCCCGCGGCGAGCAGCGGGTCGGCATGGAGGAGCGCGACGAGGACCGCCGCGCCGTCCTCCACTGGGAGTACAACACCGACCTCTTCGACCTGGCGACCATGCGGCGCCTGTTCGGCCACTTCATGAACCTCCTGGCCGGGGCCGCGCGCGATCCGAACGTCAAGCTCGACGATCTGCCGCTCCTCGGCGAGGCCGAGATCGCCGAGCTGCTCGCCGGCTGGAGCCGCGGCGGTCCCGTCCCGGACGGAAACGAGCGCGAGGACCGCCTCCACACGCTGTTCGAGGCGCAGGTGGAGCGCAGCCCGGTGGCTGAAGCCCTGGTCTGCGGCCACAAGCGCCTGTCCTATGCCGAGCTGAACCGGCGGGCCAACCGCCTGGCGCATCACCTTCGCGGCTTGGGCGCCGGCCCCGAGGCCAAGGTGGCGATCTTCCTCGATCGCTCCACGGAGCTGGTGGTCGCGATTCTCGCCACGCTCAAGGCCGGCGGCGCGTACGTGCCTCTCGACCCCGAGTATCCGGCGGAGCGCGTGGCCTTCATGCTGGAGGACACCGCCGCGCCCGTGCTCATCACGCGGTCCGCGTTGGAGGCGAGGCTGCCGGAACACGGCGCCCGCGTCGTACGAGTGGAGGAGGTGCGGGCCCTCGACGAGAGCAACCCGGAGAGCGGCGTCGAAGCTGGCAACCTGGCCTATCTGATCTACACCTCGGGCTCGACGGGCCGGCCCAAAGCCGTGGCGCTGGAGCATCGTGGCGCCGCTGCGTTTGTGCGCTGGGCGAAGGGCGAGTTCACTCCCGCCGAGCTGGCGGGTGTGCTCGCGGCCACCTCGGTCTGCTTCGACCTGTCAATCTTCGAGCTGTTCGTCCCGCTGGCCTGGGGCGGCAAGGTGATCCTGGCGGCCAACGCCCTGGCCCTCCCCACGCTCCCGGCCGCGGCCGAGGTGACCCTGGTGAACACGGTTCCGTCGGCTATGGCGGAGCTGGTGCGGCGCCGCGAGGTGCCCGCCTCGGTGCGCACGGTCAACCTGGCGGGCGAGCCGCTGCGCGGCGCGCTGGTGCGGGAGATCTACACCACCTCCGCCGCGGAGCGGGTTCTCAACCTTTACGGCCCGTCCGAAGACACCACCTACTCGACCTGGGGGCTCGCTCCCGAAACCACGGACATGGAGCCGTCCATCGGCCGTCCGTTGCCGGGCACGCAGGCGTATCTGGTGGACCGCTCGCTGCGACCGGTTCCCCGAGGCGTTGCGGGCGAGCTTTACCTGGGGGGTGCGGGGCTCGCCCGCGGCTACTTCCGGCGGCCCGAGCTGACCGCCGAGCGTTTCGTACCCGATCCCTGGAGCGACGCGCCCGGCGGGCGGCTCTACCGCACGGGCGACCTCGCCCGCTTCCGGCCGGACGGCGAGATCGAATACCTCGGCCGCGCCGACCACCAGGTGAAGCTGCGCGGGTTCCGCATCGAGCTGGGCGAGATCGAGACCGCGCTCGGCAAGGTCCCGGGCGTACGCGAGTCCGTGGTCGTCCTCCGGAACGGCTCGGGCGACCACCGGCTCGTGGCCTACGTGGGCGGGGAGGAGGGTGACGTGCCGGCGGCGCGCGAGCTGCGCGAGCTCCTGGCCCGGCGGCTCCCGTCCTTCATGGTCCCGAGCGACTTCGTGCGGCTCGACCGGCTGCCGCTCACCCCGAGCGGCAAGGTGGACCGCCGCGCTCTGCCCGACCCCGAGCCGCCCCGGCCCGAAGAGGCCGCGGTCTACGTGGCGCCGCGCGACCCGGTGGAGGAGACCCTGGCCGGCATCTGGACGGAGGTGCTCGGCGTCCAGCCGGTGAGCGTGCGCGACGATTTCTTCGACCTCGGCGGCCATTCCCTGTCGGCGGCCCGGGTGCTCTCCCGGGTGCGCGATCTCCTGCGAGTCGAGGTGGCCCTGCCAGCGGTCTTCGAGCGCCGCACCATCGAGAGGATGGCCGAGCTGATCTCGACGCTGGAGCCCTCGATTGCGGACAAGTCGCTCACCGGCCCTGCGGAAGAGTTGGAGCTGGTGACCCAGGCCGCGTCCCTCTCGGATGCCGACCTGGATTCTCTGCTCGAACAGATGATGGAAGGCGGGAAATCATGAGAATCCTCTACGACGAGACCCACAATCAGACCTGGACGGCCGACCCGCTGCTTGCGCTGGCCATGAGCCGGCGCAGCAACGAGGCCCCCCGCTACTACTCCTACGCGCACGTCGCGGATCTGGTCCGCTCGGTGCTGGCCGGCGAGCACCGCCGTCTTACACAGTGGGCCGATCACCGCCGAGCGCCTGAAGGACGCCGACATCCTCTTCCTCAACCACTGCTGCTCGTCCCGGCATTCGCACGTGGGTGTCGGCGGCGAGGCCTTCTTCACCCCTGAGGAGATCGCGGCCATCGTGGCGGCGGTCGAAGCTGGGATGGGCCTGCTGGTGCTCGGCGAGTTCGAAAACGAGCACTGGGGTTGGAACATCAACGACCTGCTCCGTCGATTTCGGGCTGCGCTTCAACAACGACCTCGCCGAGGTGCCGGGGCACGCGGTCCACGCCGGCCGCCAGCTCCACGTGTTCGAGGCCCGGAACGTGAACGGCCACCCCATCGTCCCAAGGCGTGGCCACGGTCTCCTACTGCTCGGGCTGCACCGTGGGCCTGCTCGACGAGCGGGCGGCCCCGGTGGTCCGCGGCAGCGGCGGAGCCGCCCTGATCGCGGCCGCCGAAGTGGGCCGCGGACGCGTGGTGGTGGCCGGGGACTCGGACCTGTTCGCCGAGCCCTACGTCTCCTACAACGACAACGCCCGCCTGCTCGTGCAGGCGCTCCAGTGGGTGGGGCGCAGCCGGGTCACCGTGCCGGACGGCACCGTCCTCCCGCTCACCACACCCGCCGAGACCGCACACGACCTGATCGCGCGCAACGCGCGGCCCGGTCCGGCCGAGGGCACCATCCTCGACGTCACCGCCGAGGAGCACGCTCAGCTCGCGGAGCTTTTGGAGCGCGCGACCCTCGGCCCCTCTCCGGACTTCGAGGCGTTCTTCGAGGAGGCGCGCCTGCTCTTCCACGAGATGCCGCGGCGGATCCGCCAGGCCCTGATCGGCTTCGCGAAGCGCGGCAACCCGGACGGCGCCCTCCTCCTGCGCAACCTGCCGGCCGATCCGGAAGTGCCGCCCACGCCGGTCCGCTCGGGCGAACGGCCGCGCAAGGCCACCTGGGCCAGCGAGCTGTGGATGTGCTGCGCGGCATCGGCGCTCGGCGAGCCCGTGGCCTACCTCCAGGAGAAGCAGGGGAGCCTCTTCCAGGACATCTACCCGACGGCGCAGAACGCGGACAAGCTGTCGAGCGAGAGTTCGTCGATCCTCCTCGATTTCCACACCGAGATCGCCTTCCATCCGCACATGCCGGAGTACCTGCTGCTTTACGGGCTGCGGCAGGACCCGGACAAGCGGGCGCGCACGATCTTCTCCAGCGTCCGCCGGTTCTTCCATCTGCTGCCGCCGGGCGTCCGGGATACGCTGTTCTCGGATCTCTTCCGCACCGGCGTCGACTATTCGTTCGGCAACTTCGACGAGCTGCGCGGTGTAGGGCCGCTCGTGTCGGTGCTGTTCGGCGACCGGCTCGACCCGTTCCTGCGCTACGATCTCGACCTGATGGTGGGGAGACGCCCGAGGCCGAGCACGCTCTCCAGGTGGTGCGCGGGCTGGTCAATGAGGCGAAGCGCGACGTGGTGATCGAGCCTGGCTGTCTGCTGGTCCTGGACAACCGGCGCTGCGTTCACGCGCGGTCCGACTTCAAGGCCTACTACGACGGCCGCGACCGCTGGCTGCAGCGGATGGCCGTGGTGCGCGACCTCGAGCCGTCGCTACGCGACCGCGTGCGCGGCACCCGGATCATCGCCACCGACTTCCAGCCGTTCCTGGACGAGGCCGTCCGGGCCGGCGCGGCGCTGGTGGCGGCGACCGCGGCGGGGGGCGTGCGTTGAGCGAGGCGGTGAAGACCACGTCCGAGCTGTCCCGCGAGGAGAAGCTCGCCCTTCTCGCCCGCCTGGCGCGGCAGAAGGAGCGCGCCGCGCGCTCCTTTCCGCTCTCCTTCGCGCAGCAGCGCCTCTGGTTCCTCGACCGTCTCGAGCCCGGGAACCACACCCACAACGTCTTCCGGGCGATCACCTGGAGCGGACCGCTGGATGTCGAGGCCCTGCGGCGCGCCCTCTCCGAGGTGGTGCGGCGGCACGAGGCGCTCCGCACCGTCTTTCCGGAGATCGACGGCGAGCCGCGCCAGAAGATCGCTCCCGCGGCAGAGCTCCCGCTACCCGTGGAGGCGGTCGAGGATCCCGCGCACGCCCGCCGCGTGGCGGAAGAGGAGTCGCGCCACTCCTTCGACCTGGCCGCGGGTCCGGTCTTCCGCGCGCGCCTTCTCCGGGTCGCTGCCGAGGAGCACGTGCTCCTCCTGACCATGCACCACATCGCGTTCGACGGCTGGTCCATGGGCCTGCTCTACCGAGAGCTGACGGCGCTCTACCGGGCGTTCTCGTCGGGGCTGCCGTCGCCGCTGCCCGAGCCGGCGGCCCAGTACCCGGACTTCGCGGCCTGGCAGCGCGAGCGGCTGACCGACGAGCGCCTGGCCGGCGAGCTGGCCTGGTGGCGCGAGCGGCTGGACGGCTACCCCGGCTACCTGGAGCTGCCCGCGGACCGCGGGCGGCCGGCGGGCGGCTCGTTTCGCGGCGCCATCGAGCCGTTCGTCCTCGCACCCGAGCTGTCCGAGGCGGTCCGGGCGCTCGCCCGGCGCGAAGGCGCGACGCCGTTCATGGTCCTCCTCGCCGCCTTCCATCTCCTGCTGTTCCGCATCACGGAGCAGGGCGCGTTCCTCCTCGGCACGAACGTGGCCGGCCGCAACCGCACCGAGCTGGAAGGGGTGATCGGCTTCTTCTCCGAGATCCTGCTGATGCGCGCCAGGGTCGACCGGGAAACCCCGTTCCGCGACCTGCTCGACTGGGTGCGCCGCGACACGCTCGACGCCCAGGCCCATCAGGAGCTGCCTTTCGAGCGTTTAGTGGAAGAGCTGCAGCCCGAGCGCCACCTCTCGCACAACCCGCTCTACCAGGTTCTGTTCGTCTTCCAGAACGTGCCAGGCGGCGCGGTGGAGCTGCCGGGGCTCCGGATCGGGAGCCTGGCGCTGGAACGCAACCTGGCCAAGCTCGACCTGACGCTCGACATGGTGGAGCGTGGCGGCGGCTTCGCCGGCTTCTTCGAGTACAACACGGATCTCTTCGACCGCGACACGGTCGTCCGCCTGTCCGGGTGCTTCGTCCAGCTCCTGCACGGCATCGTGGCCGATCCCGGCCGGCCGGCCGGGGAGCTGCCGCTCCTCACGACGCGAGAGCGGCGGCGGACGCTCGTGGATTGGAACCGCCGCTTCGACGGCTCACCCAAGCTGGTGACGGAGCGGATCGCCGAGCAGGTCCGCCGCATGCCGGATGCCCCCGCGGTGCTCTTCGGAGAGAGAGCGCTGACCTACGCGGAGCTGGCGGCGGGATCGAACCGCATCGCCCGTGCGCTGCGCCGCCTCGGATCGCCGGGCTCGACACGCCGGTCGGCGTCTGCCTGGAGCGCTCGCTCGCCATGCCCATGGCGCTCCTGGGCGTGCTCAAGTCCGGCGGCGCCTGGGTGCCGCTCGACCCGGCCTATCCGAAGGAGCGGCTGGCCGTGATCGTCGAGGACACCCGCATGCCGGTGCTCCTGACCACCCGCGACCTCGCCGCCGGCGATCCCGCCGGGGACGCGCGGGTGGTCTGCCTGGAGGATCTGGACGGCGAGGACGCTTCGGATCCCGGGCTGGGAGACCGTGCCCGAGGCGCTCGCCTACGTCATCTACACCTCCGGCTCCACCGGCCGGCCGAAGGGCGTGGGCGTGCCGCACTTCTCGCTGGCGAACCACGCCTCGGCGTGCGCCGGACGCTACGGCCTGCGCCCGGAGGACCGCGCGCTCCAGTTCACCTCGATCAGCTTCGACATCACGTCGGAGGAGATCTTCCCGACCTGGATCACCGGCGGCGCCGTGGTGCCGCGGTCGCCCGGTCTGTTTCCGTCGTTCGACGAGCTGCACGGGATGATCGAGCGCCACGGCATCACGGTGGCGAATCTGCCCACGGCCTACTGGCACGAGTGGGTGAGCGAGCTGCTCCGCACCGGCGGCCGGCCGCCCAAGCCGCTGCGCATGGTCGTCGTCGGCACCGAGCAGGCGCTGCCGGAGCGGGTGGCGGAGTGGCTGGAGGTGGCGCCAGGCGTGGCCTGGATCAACGGTTACGCCTCGACGGAGGCCACGGTCACGGCCCTCACCTACGAGCCGGGGCCCGCGGATGTGAGCCGCCTCCGCTCGGCCCAGCGCGTGCCGGTGGGCAAGCCGATCGCCAACTGCCGCGTCTACGTGCTCGACGCCGCCTGGAACCGGTGCCGATCGGCGTCCACGGCGACGTCTACATCGGCGGGCCGAACGTCTCGCGCGGCTATCTCGGCTGGCCCGACCGGACCGCGGCCAGCTTCTTGCCCGACCCGTTCGCGGAGGAGATGGGCTACTGTCCCGGCCAGCGGCTCTATCGCCAGGGCGACCGCGGACGCTACCTGCCGGACGGCACGGTCGAATGCCTCGGCCGCTCCGACTTTCAGGTGAAAATCCGCGGCTTCCGCATCGAGCCCGGCGAGATCGAGGCCGCCCTGGCCCGCCACCCGGCGGTGCGCGAGTGCGTCGTGCTCGTGCAGGAGGACGAGCCGGGCAGCCGGCGGCTGGTCGCGTACGCGGCGCTGGACCGGCCCGCCACGCCCGAGGAGCTGAGGGCGTTCCTGCGCGAGTCGCTGCCGGACCACATGGTGCCGCCGGCGTTCGTCGTCCTGGATGCGCTGCCGCTCAACGTCAACGGCAAGGTGGACCGGCGGGCGCTGGCCCGGCTCGGCCCCGGCGCCGGAGCCCGCCGCGGCCCAGGAGGCGCCGCGCAACCCGTTCGAGGAGGTGGTGGCCGCGGTCTGGGCCGAGCTGCTGCGCCGCGACCGCGTGGGTCTGCACGAGAGCTTCTTCGATCTCGGCGGCCACTCGCTGCTCGCCACCCAGGCTCGTCGCCCGGCTGCGCGAGGCGTTCGGCGTGGACCTGCCCGCTGCGCACCGTCTTCGAGGAGCCGACCGTGGCCGGGCTCGCGGCGGCGGTCGAGGCGGCCGGCGTTCGGCCGAGGGGCTCCTGTCGCCGCCGATCGTGCCGCGTCCCGCGGCAGGCGGCGATGCCCTGCTCCTTCGCGCAGCAGCGGCTCTGGTTCCTGGACCAGCTCGACGCCCGGGAGCCCCGCCTACAACATGCCGCTGGCCCTGCGCCTCCAGGGCGCGCTCGACCTCGCGGCGCTCGGCCGCGGCCTGGACGAGATCGTCCGCCGCCACGAGTCGCTGCGCACCACCTTCGCCGTGGCCGCCGGCCAGCCGGTGCAGGTGATCGGCGCGGCCGGCTCCGGTGGATCTCCCCGTCACCGATCTGTCGCGGGCGCGAAGATCCGGCCGCCGCGGCCGGGCGGTGGATCGAGGAGGAGGCGCGGCGGCCGTTCATCCCTGACCGGCGAGCCGCTCCTGCGCTGCTCCCTGCTGCGCCTGGCGGCGGACGACCACGTGCTGATGGTGACGATGCACCACATCGTCTCCGACGGCTGGTCGCTCGACGTTCTGTCCGCGAGCACGACGCTCTACGGCGCTTTCGCCGGCGGCGCGCCCTCTGCCCGAGCTGCCCGTGCAGTACGCCGACTACGCGGCCTGGCAGCGCGGCTGGCTCCAGGGCGAGATCCTGGAGCGGCAGCTCGCCAACTGGCGCGAGCGGCTCGGCGGCGCGCCGCGCGCTCTCGATCTGCCCACCGACCGGCCGCGGCCGCCGGTCCAGACGCTCCCGCGGCGGCGGCAGGCCGTCGAGGCTGGACGCCGGCACGGCCGGCGGCCTCCAGGCGCTCGCCCGTGCGCCGCCGGGCGCACGCTCGTTCATGGTGCTGCTGGCCAGCTTTCAGACCCTGCTCTCGCCGGCTACTCCGGACAGGACGACGTGCTGGTCGGCACGCCGGTGGCGGGCCGCACCCGGCGCGAGATCGAGGGGCTGATCGGTTTCTTCGCCAACACCCTGGTGCTGCGCGCCGACCTGTCGGGGACCCCCGACCTTCAGCGAGCTGGTCTGCGCGCGTGCGCGAGGCGCGCCCTGGAGGCCTACGCCCACCAGGACGTGCCCTTCGAGAAGCTGGTCGAGGAGCTGCGGCCCGGAGCGCCACCTGAGCCACAACCCCATCTTCCAGGTGCTCTTCGCTCTCCACCACGACAGCGGCGCGCCGCTCGCCCTGCCCGGGCTCGCGGCTTCGCTGCCGCTGGTCGACAACCGCACCTCGCGCTTCGACCTCGCCCTCTCGCTCAGCGAGACCGGCGGCGGGCTGCGCGGGCATCTGGTCTACAACGCCGACCTGTTCGACGCCGGCGACGGTCGAGCGCTTCGCCCGCCACCTGGAGCGCCTGCTCACAGCGGCGGCCGCGCGGCCGGACACGCCGGCCGCGCGATCTGCCGCTCCTCTCGGAGGCCGAGCGCCGGCAGCTCGTGGAGAGCTGGAACGGCACCGCGGCGCGAGATCTCCGCCGACCGCCGTGCAGGAGCTGATCGAGCGCGCGGCGGCCCGGTAGCCGGAGGCGGCCGGCGCTGGTCGGGGAGAGCGGCGAGACGCTCACCTACGCCGAGCTGAACGCCCGCGCCGACCGGCTGGCTCACCGCCTGCGGCGGCTGGGCGTCGGGCCGGGCTCCCGGGTCGCGTCTGCACCTGGAGCGCTCGCCGGAGATGGTGGTGTCGCTCCTCGCTGTGCTCAAGGCGGGCGGCGCCTACTGCCGCTCGATCCCGCGCACCCGCGCGGAGCGCCTCGACTGGATCCTGCAAGACAGCCGGCGCGGCGCTGGTGATCGCCGATCCGCGGCGCGGAGGCGGCTGGGGCGGGACTGCCGCGGATCGACGCCGGTGAGATGGCAGGAAGCTCCGCCCGCGGGCATCCTGGAGCCTCGTCGCCGGACCGGAGGACCTCGCCTACGTGCTCTACACCTCGGGCTCAACCGGGC
This sequence comes from uncultured Holophagales bacterium, assembly GCA_963844885.1. Taxonomy (GTDB): domain Bacteria; phylum Acidobacteriota; class Thermoanaerobaculia; order Multivoradales; family UBA5704; genus DATMER01. The sequence continues at coordinate 37,063 of CAWJQA010000001.1, forward strand.
GGCCGAAGGGGGTGGAGGTGCGCGCACCGCGGAATGGTCAACTTCCTCGCATCCATGGCCCGCGAGCCCGGTCTCGGCGCGGACGACGTCGCTCGTGGCGGTGACCACGATCTCGTTCGACATCGCCGGCCTGGAGCTCTGGCTGCCGCTCTGCGTCGGGCGCCCGCGTGGTGCTCGCGCAGCCGCGACACGGCCGCGGACGGCGTCCGCCTCGCCCGGCTCCTCCAGGAGCGGGAGCGACCGCGCTCCAGGCCACGCCGGCCACATGGCGGATCCTTCTCGCCGCCGGCTGGAGCGGCTCGCCGGGCCTCAAGGCGCTGTGCGGCGGCGAGGCCCTGCCCGCCGAGCTGGCGACCGCGCTGATCTCGCGCGTGGCGGCTCGCTCTGGAACGTCTACGGCCCCACCGAGACCACGGTCTGGTCGACCCTGCACCGCGTGGACGGTACGGCGCGGCACCGTCTCCGGCACCGTCCCCATCGGCCGGCCCATCGCCAACACCGCCGCCCACGTGCTGACCGCCGTCTGGAACCGGTGCCCGTGGGCGTGGCGGGCGAGCTCTATCATCGGCGGCGAGGGTCTGGCCCGCGGCTACCTGCGCCGGCCCGGATCTCACCGCGGAGCGCTTCCTGCCCGACCCGTTCGCCCGGAGCCGGCGGCCGGCTCTACCGCACCGGCGACCTGGTGCGGCGGCTCCCGACGGGCGAGCTGGCCTTCCTGGGCCGTGCCGACAACCAGGTCAAGCTGCGCGGCTTCCGCATCGAGCTGGGCGAGGTCGAGGCCGCCCTGGAGCGTCTCCCGGCCGTGCGGCAGGCCGTGTGGTGCCGGCGTCCTGGACGGCCGCAGCTCGTGGCCTGGCTCGTGTCCGCCCGGGAGACGGCGCCCACCGTGGCCGAGCTGCGCGAGGCCCTGCGCCGCGAGCTGCCCGACTACATGGTCCCGGGCGTTTTTGTCCCGCTCGACGCCTTCCCTCTCACTCCGAGCGGCAAGGTGGACCGCAAGAGCCTGCCCGGCCTTCCGGGCATCGCCCGGGCCGGCCAGACCGGCGAATTCACCCCGCCCCGGGGACCGGTGGAGGAGACGCTCGCCGCCATCTGGGTCGACATCCTGAGGATCGAGCGGGTGGGGACGCGGCGACAACTTCTTCGAGCTGGGCGGCCACTCGCTGATGGCCACGCAGGTGCTGGCGCGGGTGCGGGAGATCTTCGGCTTCGAGTTGCCGCTGCGCGACATGTTCGAGCACCCGACGCTGGCCGGGCTGGCCGAACGGATCGTCCTCAAGGAGTTGGAGTCGGCGGACGCCGGCCTGCTCGCCCGGATGCTGGCCCAGATCGAAGGCCAGGCCGTCTAGGAGAGATCGTTTGAAGGAGACCACGATGCAGGATACCGAGATCTCAGGCGCCTCGCCGAGCTTCCGCTCGAGAAGCGCATGGCCCTCTTCCAGGAGCTCCAGAAGCAGAAGGAGCGGCAGACGACCGTGGAAGCCGCACCCATCCCGCGGCGCACCCGCGTGGACGGCGGCGAGTACCCGCTCTCCTTCGCGCAGCAGCGGCTTTTCTTCCTCAACCAGTACGAGCCGGACAGCGCCGAGTACAACATCCCGCACGGCTTCCTGATGAGCGGCCCGCTCAACCCGGACGTCCTGCGCCAGGCCTTCGACGGCGTGGTCGCCCGCCACGAGACCCTGCGCACCACCTTCAAGATCGTGGACGGCGCCCCCGTGCAGACGATCGCCGAGAGCGGCTCCGTGGCCATGCCGTTCGTGGACCTCCGCGGCCGCGGCGGCACCCCGGAGGAGCGCATGGCCGAGGCCCGGCGACTGGCCACCGAGGACGCGGGCAAGCCCTTCGACCTCGCCCGCGGGCCGCTGCTCCGTGCCAAGCTCTTCCGCACCGGCGACGAGGAGCACCTGCTCTACCTCGATGTCCACCACATCGCCTGGGACGGCTGGTCGCAGGGCATCTTTCTCTCCGAGCTGCGGGCGCTCTACGACGCCTTCCTCGCGGAGGACCCCTCGCCCCTGCCGGACCCGCCGGTGCAGTACCTGGACTTCGGCCTCTGGCAGCGCGAGTGGCTTCAAGGCGAGATCCTGGAGCGGCAGCTCTCCTACTGGGTGAAGCAGCTCGGCGGCGTGCCGCCGCTGGAGCTCCCGTGCGACCGGCCGCGCCCCGCGGTCCGCACCCATGCCGGCACCACGGCGCCCATCTTCCTCTCTCGCGAGCTCGCCGGCGCCCTGCGCCGCCTGGCCCAGCAGGAAGGGGCGACGCCGTTCATGCTCTACTGCGCCGCTTACCGGGCGCTGTTGCACCACTACTCCGCGCAGGAGGACTTCGCGATCGGAACCCTCATCGCGAACCGCCGCCGGCCCGAGATCGAGGTGCTGGTCGGCTTCTTCGCCAACACGCTCGCACTACGCACCGACCTGCCGGGCGACCCGGCCTTCCGCGAGATGCTGCGGCGCGAGCGCGCCACGGCCCTGGACGCCTACTCCCACCAGGATCTCCCCTTCGAGAAGCTGGTCGAAGAGCTGAACCCGCCGCGCGACCTGTCGCGCACGCCGATCTTCCAGACCATGCTCGTCCTCCAGAACGCGCCACCGCCGCGGGAGGAGGCCAGGGAAGAGGGCCGGGCCGGGCTCTCCATGCGGCTCGTGCCGGTGGACAGCCGCACCTCCAAGTTTGACTGCATGCTCTATCTCACCGAAGGGGACGAGGGGGTGCGCGGCTTTCTGGAGTACAACACCGATCTGTTCGAGCCCGCCACCGTGACCCGCCTCCTGGGCCACTTCCGCGCCCTGCTCGAAGGCGTGGCGGCCGACCCCGATCTGCATCTGTCCGGGCTGCCGCTGCTGCCCGCTGACGAGCGGCGGACGATGCTCGTCGACTGGAACGCCACTGCCGTGGACATCCCGGCGGGCGAGACCCTGCACGGTCTCTTCGAGCGCCAGGCCGCGGAGCGGCCCGGAGCCGTGGCGGTCGAGATGGACGGGCGGGGGCTGACCTATGCCGAGCTGGATGCCCGTGCCAACCGCCTGGCGCGCCACCTGCGGCGGCTGGGCGCCGGGCCCGAGGTGCTGGTGGGTCTCTGCATGGAGCGCTCGCTGGAGATGCTGGTCGGCCTCCTGGGCATCCTCAAGGCGGGCGGCGCCTATGTCCCGCTCGATCCCGAGTATCCGAAAGAGCGCCTGGCCTACATGGTCGAAAGCTCCTGCCTGCCGGTGCTCCTCACCCAGGAGTCGCTCGTGGCCACCGTTCCCGCCGGCGACGCCCGGGTGATCGCACTCGATCAGGCCTGGCCGCGGATCGAAGCCGAGGAGTCGGCTGACGGGCTGGATGGGAGCGCGGGGCCGGACAGTCTGGCCTACGCCATCTACACCTCCGGCTCCACCGGCCGGCCCAAAGGCGTGCAGATTCCCCATTCGGCGGTCGTCAACTTCCTGCGCTCGATGACGAAGCGCCCGGGGCTCGGCGCGGGGGACACCCTGTTCGCGGTCACCACGCTGTCGTTCGACATCGCGGGCCTGGAGCTCTATCTGCCGCTGGTCAACGGCGCGAAGGTCGTCCTGGTTTCGCGGGATACGGCCCAGGCCGGCGAGCAGCTCGCCGCGGCCGTGACAAAAGCGGGCACCACGGTCATGCAGGCCACGCCGGCCACTTGGCGCCTGCTGCTCGCCGCCGGCTGGACGGGCGATCCGCGCCTCAAGATCCTCTGCGGCGGTGAGGCGCTGCCGCACGACCTCGCGGACCAGATCCTGGACAAGGCGGGCGAGCTGTGGAACGTCTACGGTCCCACCGAAGCCACCATCTGGTCGACTCTGCTCCAGGTGGAGCGGGGCAGCCGGATCTCCATCGGCCGGCCGATCGACAACACCCAGGTCTACCTGATGACACGCCAGCTCGAGCCGGTACCCGCCGGAGTGCCGGGCGAGCTGCACATCGGCGGCGCCGGCCTCTCCCGCGGCTACCGCGGTCGACCCGCCATGACCGCCGAGCGCTTCATCCCCGACGCCTTTTCCTCGCGGCCCGGGGCGCGGCTCTACAGGACCGGCGACCTCGCCCGCTGGCTGCCGGACGGCACGCTGGAGTTCCTGGGCCGCATCGACCACCAGGTCAAGGTCAGGGGCTTCCGTATCGAGCTGGGAGAGATCGAGGCCGCGCTGGCGCAGCACCCGGCGATCCGCCAGGACGTAGCCATCGTGCGCGAGGACACCCCCGGTGCGCGGCGCATCGTGGCCTACATGGTGCCGGCGGAAAAGGACACGGCCCCGTCCGTCTCCGACCTGCGGGCGTTCCTCAAGGAGAAGCTCCCGGAGTACATGATCCCCGCCCTCTTCGTCCCCCTGGAGGCGCTGCCGCTGACGCCCAACGGCAAGGTCGACCGCCGCGCCCTGCCGGCGCCGGACAAGTCGCTGCTGGCGAGCGCCCGCGAGTACGTGGCGCCCCGCGACGAGAAGGAGGAGGCCCTGGCCGCCATCTGGGCCGAGGTGCTCGGCCTGGAGAAGGTGGGCGCGCTCGACGATTTCTTCGAGCTGGGCGGTGACTCTCTTCTGGTGATCAAGGTGGTGTCCAAGGCCAACAAGTCCGGGCTTGGGATCACCACCAAGCAGCTCTTTCAGAACCGCACCGTGGCCGAGCTGGCCGCGGTGGCGGGGACGAGCACCATCCTGGCCGAGCAGGGGGCGGTGACCGGTCCCATCCGCTTTACCCCGGCCCAGCGCCACTTCCTCGAGTTCGACCATCCCAACCCGAGTTGGCACTCGCTGGGCAATCTGTTGCGCCCGCGCGACCGCAAGCTCAACCGCAAGGCCCTGCGCCGCGCGCTCCTCGCGGTGGTCAATCACCACGACAGCCTGCGCGCGCGAATCGTCCACCTGGAGGGTGGCGGCTGGCAGCTCGTGCTCGACGAGCCGGTGACCGAGGTACATTTCCAGGAGCTCGATATCTCCCAGGTGCCTCAGGAGCAGCACAGCCCGGTCATGAGCGCCGCCGCCGTCCAGCTCCTCAAGGCCCAGTCGATGGCGGAGGGGGGGCTCGTGAAGCTCCTCGTCTTCGAGGCCGGGGCGGAGGAGGGCGCGAGCTTCTACCTCAACATCCACTTCATGGCGGCGGACATCGGCTCCTGGGCCATTCTGCTCGACGACCTCGACACCGCCTACCAGCAACTCTGTGCCGGCCAGCCGGTGAAGCTCCAGCCGAAGACCACCTCGGTGCGGCAGTGGGCCGACCGCCTGGCGGAGCGCGCCGCGGCCATGCCCGAGGACGAGCGGACCTACTGGCTGGAGCGCCAGGTGCGGCCGGAGCCGCTTCTACCTCGCGACTTCCCGGAAGGCACCAACTACTGGGACTCCGTCCGGCAGACTCACTTCGATATGACCGAAGAGGAGAGCCGGCTGCTGCTCCAGGAGGTCCCCCGCGCCTACGGCGTGCAGATCGACGGCATCCTGATGACCTCCATCCTCCTCGCCTTCGAGCGCTGGACCGGCCAGCGCTCCATGGGTTTCCAGGCCGTGGGGCACGGCAAAGAGCCGCTCTGGGACGACATCGACCTCACCCGCACCGTCGGCTGGTTCAACATCATCTTCCCCGGCGCCGTCGACCTCGGCGAGTCGAAGACCCCCATCGAGTCGCTGCGCGTGGTCAACCAGCAGCTCCGCCGCATTCCCAACGGCGGCCTCGGATATGGCATCCTCCGCTACCTGAGCGACGATCCGACGGTGGTGGAGAGGATGGCACGGCCCTTCCCGGAGGTGTTCTTCAACTACCTCGGACCGGACGTGGCCTCCGAGATCAAGACGTTCGAGAAGATCGTGGCCTTCCACGGCTACCCGCAGGACAGGAGAACCCGCCGTCTCGCCACTTTCATGATCCACACCCACGTGGTGAACGGGATCCTGATCGTCAAGTGGGACTACAGCAAGAATCTGCACCGCCCGGAGACGGTCGAGCGGCTGTGCCAGACGGCCCAGGAGATCCTGAGAGATTTTCTCGCGGACTACCAGGCCCGGCGCAGGAAGGCTGCCTGATCCAATTCACGGCCCGCGGTATTCCGGGCCAGGAGAGCACATGTCGGACAAGACGCCATCGCAAGGCATGAAGGCCTTCGGCACCATCTGGATCGGGCAGCTAGTATCGCTGCTCGGCTCCGGCCTCACCAGTTTCGCCCTGGCCATCTGGGCGCTGAACCGCACGCATTCCGTCACGCAGTACACCTTGATCATCGTGTGCGCCAGCTTGCCCGCGGTGTTTGTCGCGCCGTTCGCAGGCGCCCTGGTCGACCGGTGGGACCGGAAGTGGGTTCTGTTCATGACCGACCTCGGCCCCGCCATGGTCACCCTCACCTATGCCTTCCTGCTCTGGCAGGGCCACCTCGAGGTCTGGCACATCTACATCGGCGCCGCCGTCAACGCGGTCTTCGGCGCTTTCCAATGGCCGGCCTACATCGCGTCGATCACCATGCTGGTGGACCGCAGCCAGTACGGCCGGGTCAACGGCATGCTCGACTTCGGCCAGGCGGGCACCACGATCGCGGCGCCGGCCCTGGCCGGCGTGCTCCTCGGCCTGGTGAACATCTGGGGCGTGTTGCTGGTGGACTTCGCCACTTTCCTGTTCGCCGCGGCCACCCTGCTCCTGGTGCATATCCCACGGCCGGAGACGAGCGCCGAAGGGCGCAAGGCCAAGGGCTCGCTCTGGAAGGAGGCCGCCTACGGCTGGACCTTCATCCGCGAACGGCCCGGACTTCTCGGCCTGCTGCTCTTCTTCGCCGCGGTCAACCTGGCTCTCTGCACCTCGGGTGTGGCGATCCTGCCGATGGTGCTGGCCTTCACCGGCAACACCGCGCTCACCGGCACCGTCAATTCGCTGGTGGGGGTGGGCATGCTGATCGGCGGCGCCATCATGACCGCGACGGGCGGCCCCAGGCCGAGGGTCTACGGCGTGCTGGGGATCGGCCTTGTGCTCAGTGCGTGCCTCGTGCTCGTCGGGCTCCGGCCGTCGATCTACGTCGTGGGTGCCGGCGTCCTTCTCTGGTACATCGGCCTGCCGATCATGAACGGCTCCAGCACCGCGATCTGGCAGAGCAAGACGCCGGGCGACGTGCAAGGGCGCGTGTTCGCCATGCGCCGCATGATCGCCCAGTTCACCACCCCGATCGGCGACTTCATGGCCGGCCCGCTCTCGGACAAGGTGTTCATCCCTCTCCTGATGCCCGGCGGAGCGCTGGACGGCACGGCCGTCGGCCACGTCATCGGAGTGGGGCCGGGCCGCGGAATCGGCCTGATGATTCTGACCATGGCCGCCATCCCCGGCCTGGCCGCGGTCTGGGGCCTCCTCAACCCGCGCATCCGCAACGTCGAAACCGAGCTGCCGGACGCGCCCAAGAAACAGGCCGCGCCGCCGCCCCCGAAGGAAGAAGAAAAGAAAGACGAAGAGCCGCAGGCTACGGCCGCGCCGGCGTGATCCGAACGACGTTGATTTCCTTGGAGAGGCTTGCCATCATGACTACGCCCTATCTACGGCCACTCTGCGCGGCCATCCTTCTGCTGGCCGTGCCTGCCGTTGCGCAGGATAAGCCGGCCGATTCCGCCAAGGCCGCCGTTCAGATCCGGAGCTTCGACGTCACCCGCGCCACTTCGCCCATCAAGATCGACGGCGTGCTCGATGACGAAGCCTGGAAATCCGCCCTGGTCGTGGACCTCCCCTTCGAATGGTTCCCCGGCGACAACGTGCCGCCGCCGGTCAAGACCGATGCCCTGGTCACCTTCGACGGCGAAAAGCTCTACATCGCCTTCCGCTGCGAAGATCCCGAGCCCGGCGCCATCCGCGCCAAGCTGATGGACCGCGACAGCATCGCCGCCTTCATCCAGGACGACCATGTCGGCGTCAATCTCGACACCTTCAACGACGAGCGCCGAGCCCTGCAGTTCCGCGTCAATCCGCTCGGCGTGCAGGTCGACGCCACCTACTCCGAGATCGATGCTCAGGAGGACTTCTCCTGGGACGCCATCTGGGCCTCCCAGGGGCGGATCACCGACACCGGCTACGTAGTGGAGATGGCCATCCCCTTCAAGCAGCTCCGCTTCCCGCGCAGCGAAGCACCGCAGACCTGGGGCTTCGAGGCTTTCCGCAACTACCCGCGCAGCGTGCGGCACCGTATCTCTTCCAAACACACCGACCGCGCCAAGGACTGCACGCTCTGCCAGGAGAACAAAGTCACCGGCTTCTCCGGTATCGCCCCGGGCCGCAACCTGGAGCTGACGCCGACCGTGACCGCCTCGCGCACCGACGCCGTCGATACTTTCCCGAACGGCGGTCTCGTCAAGGGTGCGGAGAAAGTCGAGCCCGGCCTCACCGCGCGCTGGGGTGTCACTCCCAACACCTCCCTCAACGCCACGGTCAACCCTGATTTCTCGCAGGTGGAGACGGACTCCGCCCAGCTCGAGGTCAACACCCGCTTCGCCCTGTTCTATCCCGAGAAGCGTCCCTTTTTCCTCGAAGGCGCCGATCTCTATCTGACGCCTCTCCAGGCGGTCTTCACCCGTACCGTGGCCGACCCCGACTGGGGCCTCAAGATCAACACCAAGGAAGGGAAAAACGCTCTCGGCGTGTTCGTGGCCGACGACAGCATCAACAACCTCGTCATCCCCTCGAATCAGGGCTCCGCCACCACCTCGCTGGAAGAGTCGATCACCAGCGGCGTGGTGCGCTACCGCCGCGACATCGGCCAGTTCTCGACCCTGGGTCTGCTTTACACCGGCCGCGAAGGCGACGGCTATCACAACCGCGTAGCCGGCCTGGACGGCTTCTTCCGCTTCACACCGTCGGACACCGTCCGGGTCCAATACCTGAATTCGGACACCCTCTATCCCGGCGCCATCGCGCAGCGCTTCGGCCAGGACCGCGACGCCTTCGACGGCGACGCCGTCCACCTCCAGTACGACCACTTCGCGAAGACCTGGAAGGGCTACGTCTCCTACCAGGATCTCGACCCCAACTTCCGCGCCGACAGCGGCTTCATCCCGCGTGTCGACGTGAAGACCGCGCAGGCGCAGGGCGAGCGCTTCATCTACGGCGGCAAGGACGACTGGTACGCCCGCATGAGCTTCGGCGCCAGAGGCCTCCGGACCGAAGACCACGCCGGCAGGCTGACCGACCAGACGGTCGAGCTTTTTGGCACGCTCAACGGCCCGATGCAGTCGCAGGTCGAGCTTTATCTGGACTCCGTCAAGACCTTCTACAACGGCATCACATTCGACCTGGACCAGGAGTCCTTCTTTTTCCAGATCAACCCGAGCGGCAGTCTGCGCCTGCGCCTCCAGGGTCAGCTCGGCGACCAGATCGACTTCGCGAACACGCGTCCGGGCGACCTGGTCTATCTCGTGCCGGGAATCCAGATCCGGGGCCGCAGCATGAGCCTCCAGCTCGACCACGCCTACCAGACGCTGGACGTCAAGGGCGGCCAGCTCTTCAAGGTCAACCTGACGCAGGCGAAGGTGATCTACCAGTTCAACGTGCGCACCTTCCTGCGTGCCATCATTCAGTACCAGGATCTGCAGCGCAACCCGAAGCTCTACCTGCGCACGGTGCGCCCGGAGCAGGAGAACGTCTTCGGCCAGTTCCTTTTCTCCTACAAGCTGAACCCCCAGACCGTCCTCTTCGCGGGCTACACCGACTCGCGCCTCGGCCTGCAGAACATCGACCTCACGCAGACCGACCGCACCTTCTTCCTGAAGATCGGCTACGCCATCCTCTACTGATCGCCAGTGCCAAGGGGCAGGTCTCCAGAGACCGAGGGGAGTCGACTCTGCGACAGGGGAGTCGACTCTGCGACAGGGGAGTCGACTCTGCGACAGGGGAGTCGACTCTGCAACGGGGGAGTCCCCTCTCTGCAACTGGGGAGTCGACTCTGCAACGGGGGAGTTGACTCTGCAACGGGGGAGTTGACTCTGCAACGGGGGAGTTGACTCTGCAACTGGGGAGTCGACTCTGCGACAGGGGAGTTGACTCTGCGACGGGGGAGTTGACTCTGCGACGGGGGAGTTGACTCTGCAACGGGGGAGTTGACTCTGCAACTGGGGAGGTTGCATCCGAGCCCGGAGCCATGTCCCTCGACATACAGCGCGGCTCCGCGTAGGCTTCCGGAGCGGAATCGCTGCTCCGCCACTGTGCCGGAGCGGTCCGGCGCCTGCTGAGGGGTCGCCGTCCTTCCCCGCCACTGTAACTCCTGCCGAAAGTCGTATACAATTGGCAATGTCTTTTTAGATCGAACAGTTCGTCAGGAGGAATCATCACAAGGGCAGCGCCTCGCCGGAGTCGCGTGTGGCGGGCGGAGCCCCGTTTCATGGAGATTTTCGCTATGCGCGGAGAAGAGAAACCGATCCCGGAAGCCGGTCCGCTCCCAGCAGTCGAGCCGCTCAGTCGCCGCCGATTCCTCGGCGGAGTCGGCGGCGCGGCGGTCGCGCTGACTGTCGGATCCCAGGTAGCGGCGGCCGAGCTCTCGCAGGCTGCCCAGGCTGCCGATGCCGAGGCCAGCACCTTGGCGGAGGCCGCGAAGCAGTCCCCGCAGTCGGCCAAGGCGGCGCTTCGGCGCGAGCAGGCGTACCAACTCCGCTTGCAGGCGGCGAAGGCCCATCGCAACAAGCCGCTGGTCGTTCCCGTCACGAATGGTGACGAGGCCCGCTACCCCAACCGGATCGGCAATCATTCGAAGGGGCTGCCCCACAACTCGTTCGGCGAGGTGGACCTGGACGCCTACGCAGGCCTGGTCAAGGCCGCTGAGACCGGCGATCCGGCGGACTTCGCGGCCATCCGGACCAGTGGCGGCCGGCGGCTCACGAACCCGATGGGCGGCCTGGCGTTCGACCTGGAAGGGATGGACGCCTGGGACATCACGGCGCCGCCGCCCCCGGCGCTCGCCAGCGCCGAGGAGGCGGGGGAGGGGGTCGAGCTCTACTGGATGGCTCTGCTGCGCGACGTCAACTTCCTCGATTACGCCTCCGGCCACCCGGACGTGGAGGCGGCGCTGGCGGACCTCAACGCCGTGTCGACCTTCAAGGGCCCGAAGGTCAACGGCAAGGTCACGGCGCAGACCCTTTTCCGCGATCCGCTCCCGGGCTGCCTCGACGGCCCCTACCTGTCGCAGTTTCTCTGGCTTCCGACCCCGTTCGGAGCGGAGTACATCGACCGCAAGATCCAGACCCAGCTCCCCGGCAGCGACCACCTGACCCGGTATTCCGACTGGCTGGAGACGCAGAACGGCTTCGGCTCGTTCTTCGTGCTTCCGGACCCGCAGCGCCGCCACATTCGCAACGGCCGCGACCTCGGCGAGTGGGTGCATATCGACGTCCTGTTCCAGGCGTACTTCACCGCCTGCCTGATCCTCGGCTCGCCGCAGAACATTTTCGATCCGGAGACCGACGGCGGCATCGGGGCGCCCCTCAACCCCGGCAATCCTTATCTGTCCATCCGCAACCAGGCGGGTTTTGGCTGCTGGGGCGGCCCGCACATCAAGACGCTGGTCGCCGAGGTGGCCACCCGGGCGCTCAAGGTCACCTGGCACCAGAAGTGGCAGGTCCACCGGCGCCTGCGGCCGGAGGAATTCGGCGGCCGGGTCCACCATCAGATCACCAGCAACCGCTACCCCGGCGCTCTGCACCGGGACATCCTGGAATCGGCGGCGGTCGACCGGGTGCTCAGCGCGAACGGCACGGGCCTGATGCCGATGGCGTTTCCGGAAGGGAGCCCGACGCATCCTTCCTACACGGCGGGCCACGCGACGGTGGCCGGAGCCTGCGTCACCATCCTCAAGTGGTTCTATGACGAGCGGTTCATCATCAACCAGCCCGTCATTCCCACGCCGGACGGGCTCGACGTGGTGCCGTACCAGGGTCCGCCGCTCACCATCGGCGGCGAGCTCAACAAGCTCGCGTCGAACATCGCGACCGGCCGCAACATCGCCGGCGTCCACTGGCGTTCCGACGCGCGGGAGTCCCTGCGCCTGGGGGAGGAGATCGCGATCAGCCTCCTGCGCGATCAGCGGGCGCTCTACCCGGAGACGTTCTCCGGCTCCACCTTCACCCGCTTCGACGGCACGAAGATTACCATCTGAGGAGGCCAGCACCATGAACCGAATGCTTGTTTCGGCCGCCATCGGCCTTGCTCTCGGCGTCTCGTCGATCCCGGCCGCGGCCCAGCCTCTGGGCGGCGTCACCTTCCACAACGTTGCCACCGCCGAGAACGGCATCACCTACGAGCGCGGGCCGTCGACCACCAAGGCCCTGGTCGAGGAGCTCCAGAAGCGCGGCAACGCCACGCTCGGCACCCTGCTGTTCGACTATCCGATGAAGAGCAACGGCGCCGCGGGCGTCGCCCTGCTCGACTACGACGGCGACGGCGATCTCGACCTTTATGTAACGGACGGCCCCGGCAAGGACAACAGTCTTTACCGGAACCGGCTGGCCCAGGACGGGCACTTTTCTCTGGAGCTGGTCCCCGGCGCCGCGGGCGCGACGGCCACCGAGCAGGACTCGACCGGGACCTGCTTCGGCGACATCGACAACGACGGCGACCAGGATCTGGTGGTTCTGGGCCGCAAGTCTCCGAAGAAGCTTTATGAGAACCAGGGCGGCCAGTTCGTCGACATCAGCAACAAGGACGGCAGCGAGATCGCCAACGGCGACGACTACACCCCGGCGTCCTGCGCCATGGGCGACGTCAACGGCGACGGTCTGCTCGATGTCTTCGTGGGCAATACGTTCGACTGGAAATCCAAGGCGGCGATCGTTTTCGAGCCCTGGGCGCTCAACGAGTACAACCAGCTCTTCCTCAACCAGGGCGGCAACCGTTTCAAGGACGTCAGCACCACCTCGGGAATCCAGAACTTCCGCGACATCAGTTGGGGCGTGACGATGTTCGACTACGACAGCGACGGCGACGTCGACATCCTCGTGGCGAACGACCAGGGTGCGATCCCGATGTTCAAGTACGGCGGCTTCAACCGCGGCTTCGTCCGCTTTTATCAGAACGACGGCACGGCCCACTTCACGGACGTCACCGGCAAGGCGGGCTTGACCTGGCCCGGCGACTACATGGGCTTTGCAGTGGCCGACTTCGACGGCAACGGCACGATCGATTTTTACGCCACGAACGTCGGGGATTGGATCGAGATCCTGTTCGGCCTTCCCTATACCAATGGCGACTTGACGTCGCGCTGGTTCCTCAACGACGGCAAGGGGCATTTCGCGGACCCGGGCGTCAACGCCGATGTGCTCGCCTCCGGCTGGTCATGGGGGACGTCGGCTCTCGACTACGACAACGACGGTGATTTCGACATCGTCTCCTATGGCGGCTTCGACACGGGTCCGATCGTCGACCGTTCGAACCCCCGCACGCTGCTCAACAACGACGGCCACGCCCGTTTCAAGGTTGATTTCGACGCCTATGACGGCTCGATCGACGCCCTGCGGCGCAACGATCACGGCGTGGCCGCGGGCGACCTCAACGGCGACGGCTTCGAGGACATCGTCTCGGTCTCCGACGTCGAAGGCGCGCCGTTCTTCCCGACGGTTGCCTATCCGTTCGGTCCGGGCGGACCCTACCAGGGCAAGGCCAGCCTGATTCCCTCGTGGATCCCGCAGCCGGACGGCACCTTCACCTGGAGCGGTGTTCAGCTCATGCCCGGCACCCTGGCGATCGAGCTCAACAGCGGCGGCAACGGCAACAATTCCGTCAACGTGCAGACGGTCGGCACGGTGGGAATCACCACGGGTGGCCGCACCAACCGCGACGGCATCGGCGCGCTGGTGCGTTTCACCAAGATCAGCGGTGGCACGGCCAGCCAGCCGATTCTGGGCGGCTCAAGCCACGCCTCGGAGGACAGCCTCCTGGCCCATTTCGGCCTCGCCAAGGCCCGGCGCGGCATGGTCGAGGTGGTGTGGCAGGGCGGGGTCCGGAACCGCCTCTACGCGGTGAAGGCGGGGGAGCGCGTGCGCTTCCCTGAGATCCCGTGCAACTTCGCCGTCCAGTGGGCGAACGTCGCGGCCTACACCGCGTGCGTGGACAAGACCCTCGGCGAGATCCGCTCGGCCGGCGTGCTGACCTCGGAAGAGGCCGCACGCTTCCGCGCCAGCGCGCTGCACGCCTACGGCGAGGTCCACTGACCTTCCTTCCTCTCCGCGGCGCGGCCCTCAACCCGAGGATTGCCGCGCCGCGTCAATTTCCCTCTTGACTCGTATGCCGCACTGCGGTATTCTGCCTGTCGGAACGCGGCAGTCCTTTTGCAGTGTTCATTCTGCTCTGGATTCTGACGCGATGGAGGCAACCCCCAATGATCCGGCTCATCAAACGGTACGAAAGCCGCAAGCTCTACGACACCGAGGAGAGCCGCTACGTTTCGCTGGACGAGATCGCGGGCTGGGTCCGGGCGGGGCAGGAGGTGCGGGTGGTGGACAACGCCACCGGCGCCGACGTCACCTCCCAGACCTTGACGCAGATCATTCTCGACGAAGGGCGGCGTGGCACGTCGTTTTTGCCCAGCGAGCTCCTTCACGATCTCGTCCGGATCGGCGAGCGCGCGGTGAACAGCGGCTTGGAGCAGGTGCAGCACGGCGTCGACCGGCTGGTCCAGGTTTCGATGGACCGCCTGGGACCGGTACGTCGGGCTCGTGAGGAGATGTCGAGCTTACGGGCTCGGCTGGAGCAGCTCGAACAGTCCTTGGCCGACCTCGAACGCGAGCAGGCCACCGCATCCGGCGCGGGAACGCCGGGAAACAACGCTGGAAACAACAACGCCGCCCTCGTTGGGCGGGAGGAGTGAGTCGGATGAGCGAAGCTCAGACCCATACGCCGTCGGGCTTCGGGCGTACACGCCAGGAGCTCGTGAACGCCGGCCGCAACCTCTGGCTCGCCGGCCTCGGCGCCATCGCCGAGGCGGACGAGGCTGGCCAGAAGCTGTTCGACCGGCTCGTCGAGCGGGGCCGGCCCCTCGACGAACGCCAGCGCAAGACCGTCGAGGCTTTCACCGACCGCGCCAACGGCGCCATGCGGGAAGCCGGAAAGCTGTTCCAGGAGACGGTCGAGTACGAGGGCAAACAGGTACTCAAGAAGATGGGCGTCCTGACGCGCGACGACCTGCGCACCCTGGCCGCCCGCCTGGATATCCTGTCGAAGCAGATCGACGAATACGCGGCCGCGAAGGCGGTCGCGGAGGCGATGATCATCACTCCGAAAACCGCGGCGGCCGAAGAGATTTCCTCTGAAAGCCAGCCGCGTCAACGCAAGACGAGGTGATCCGTATGAAAGACGCCACGAAGAATCTACAGGATGAGCTGAAGGAATCTGCCCATCGGATCTGGCTGGCCGGCCTCGGAGCGCTGGCCGCGGCGGGGGACGAGGGCACCAAGATGTTCGATCGCCTGGTGGATCGGGGGCGTGACTACGAGGCTCGCGGCCGGGACGAGGCCCGCAAGCAGTATGAGGAGGCCAAGTCGTCCGCCGAGGACACCTGGAAGAACTGGGCGGACAAGCTCGACGAGTCGGTGACCAAGGCGCTCCACCGGATGGGCGTGCCCAGCCGGGAGGAGATCCACAACCTGACCCGCCGGGTCGAGGAGCTCAACACCAAGGTCGAGATGCTCAAGCCCCGGGTCACTCCGGCCGGTGCTCCGGTTACGGCCGAGCCGAAGCACGGGAGGGCTGTCGCGTCCAAAGTCGTCGCCTGAGGGGTGTCTCCCCAGGCGAAGGAGCGCTCATGCTCAAGAAAGACAACCCGGAGGGGCGCGCGGCCAGCTCGCTCAAGATCGGCCTCGCCCTCGCCGGCGGGGGAGCGGAGGGTGCGGTCTACGAGATCGGCGCCCTCCGCGCTCTCGATGAAGCTCTCGAAGGCGTCGACTTCACGAACCTCCACATTTACGTGGGCGTGAGCGCCGGCGCCTTCATCAACGCCAACCTCGCGAACAACCTCACGACGGCGCAGATGTGCCGTGCCATCGTCTCCCAGGAGCCGGGCGAGCATCCGTTCGTCCCGGAGACGTTCATGACCCCCGCGTTCGGCGAGCTCGTCAAGCGCGGCCTCATGGTCCCCGGGCTCCTTGCCCGGTCCGTCGCCGATTTCGTCTCCAATTTCCCCCGGCGTACGCTCTTCGACTCGCTGTTTCGCCTCTCCCGGGCCCTGCCCGTGGCGGTGTTCAACAACGAGCCGATCCGGCAGTACCTGGAGAAGATCTACAACATGAAAGGGCGGACGGACGACTTCCGCCGCCTGGGGAAGCACCTGGTGGTGGTGGCGGCCGACCTCGACTCCGGGCAGGCCGTTCGCTTTGGCGAGCCCGGGTTCGACCACGTCCCCATCTCCCGTGCCGTCCAGGCCAGCAGCGCCCTTCCCGGGCTCTATCCGCCGGTGGAGATCGACGGCCGTTACTACGTCGATGGCGTCCTCCTCAAGACGCTGCACGCCTCAGTCGCCCTCGAAGCGGGGGCCGACCTGGTGATCTGCATCAATCCGATCGTCCCCGTGGACATGGTGCATGCCGTCGAGGCGGGCATCATGGAGCGGGGGAACCTGCTGCACCGCGGCCTCCCCGCCGTGATGTCGCAGACGTTTCGCACGCTCATCCACTCCCGCCTCGAGGTCGGCATGGCCGCCTACGAGACGAGGTTCAAGGATGCGGACGTGGTGCTGATCCAGCCGGAGCGGGACGACTACCTGATGTTCTTCACCAACACGTTCGGTTTCGCCGAGCGCCGCACCGTGGCCCAGCACGCCTACGCCTCGACCCGCCGCTATCTGCTCCGGAACTACGACAGGCTGGGGCCGGTCTTCGCCCGGCACGGCCTGCGGCTGCGACGGGATATCCTTGAGCAGGAGCGCGACCTCTGGACCGGTGTGTGGGATGGACGCCACCGCAGCAAGGAGCGAACCTCCGGCCACGCCACCGTGCGCGAGCTGGACGACGTGCTCTCGCGGCTGGAGAAGCTGGTCCAGGACCGGATGGAAGGGACGGAAGAGACGGCTGTCACGATCCACTGAGGTGTCGGCACTCTTTTCCTGAGTCCGTATCCAGGCCGGGGGCTCGCGCTCCCGGCCTTTCTCTTGTTCGGAGGGGTAGAGAGCGTGACGACCCGAACCCTGTTTGCGATCCTGCTGGCCTGTGTGGCGTTGCCTGTAACAGCCGCGCCGCCCCAGGTCAAGCCATCCTACGACCTGCGACTCCGCTGGGAGACGTTCGACACCCCGCGGCGGCTCCCGGCCACCGATTCTACCTATGATCTCTACCTCGCCCGGTTCCGGGCGGGGCTCGACGTGGCCTGGGAGCGCTGGAAGCTCCACGGTACGCTCCAGGCGGGCGGCGTGGCCGGCATCCCCGAGCACGGCGCCTTCGCCGCCGGCCCGGCCTATTTCGCGGCCAACGGCCAGCGCACGGACGCCGGCGTGATCGGGATCTCCGAACTGTATGGCGCCTATGAGTCGAAGAGCCTGCGGCTCGTGCTGGGCCGGCAGCCATACGTGGACGGCGTGGAGGTTCTGACCGGCGTTGCCCATCTGGATGCGGTCAAGAAGCGCCGGCTGAGCGACCGTCTGGTCGGCACGCTCGAGTGGCCGAACACGGCGCGCCGCTTCGACGGCGTGAGCTTCGGCTACGGTCCCGGCAGCACGCACGTGGCCGTCTTCGGCCTCCGCCCCCTGGCCGGCGCGTTCGAGTCGCACGGCGAGGTCTTCGAGGAGATCGACGACGTCACGGTCTACGGCGCCACGGTCACCGGCCGGCACGGCCAGTGGATCCCGGGCACCGAGGTGCGGCTCTTCACCGTGCAGTACGAGGACGAGCGCGCCATCGCTCCCGGTGCGAACGTGAGCGTCAACACCTCGGGCGTCTCCTTCCTGGCCGGGAACGCCACGAGCGACCTCCTCGTCTGGGGCGCGCTCCAGACCGGTGAGTGGGGGAGTCAGGACCAGGACGCCTGGGCGTTCCTGGTGGACCTGGGCCGCCGCTTCGACGACGCCCCCGGCAAGCCCGACGTCCACCTCGCCTGGGAGCAATCTTCGGGCGACTCGAACCCGCGCGACGGCGAGCATGGGACGTTCTTCAACGTCCTGCCCACGAACCACAAGTTCTACGGCTCCATGGACTACCTGGCCTTCCAGAACCTCCGGGACGCCTACGCCGAGGCGCTGTTCGCGGCCGGCCCGAAGCTCAAGGTGCGCACGGCCTTTCACGACTTCGCCCTGACGGAGACGGCGGACTCCTGGTACGGCGGCTCCGGCGCCTTCGAGAAAGGGAGCTTCGGCTACGCGGCCCGATCGATCGGCCGGCCCTACCCGTCGAAGAACCTGGGGCAGGAGCTGAACGTGGAGCTGACCTGGCCACTTCCGTCCGGCTTCGAGGTCGGGGTGGGGGGCGGCCGGTGGTGGAGCGGCGACGCGGCGAAGGCCTTTTTCACCCTGGAAAGGCAGGGGACCTGGGGCTACGTCCAACTCGGCTGGAAGAAGTGAGCGCCCGGAGAGGATTCTAACCCTACTGGAAGTACCCGGTCACATCGAGAGTGATATGGATCTGACCGCTGCCTCCCGCGAGGTTGGCGCGGGCGTTCACTCCGCCGTTGCCGATCTCGACGATCGCGTTGTTCGAGCGGATGCTCCCGGCGGCGAAGTTGACGGTGCTCGTTGCGGGCGGCTGGATGCCGTCGCGGTAGAGGAGGAGGTTGCCCTGGGCCGTGGGACCGATCACGGTGACGGTGACGGCCAGGGCGCGGGCGTCGCCGGGGATGCCGCACGGGCCTACGGCCTGCACGCGGCGGGGAATGCCCGAGGTCAGGGCTCCTCCGGTCAGGCGGGTGTCCACCAGGCGGCAGGGTGTCACGGTGTAGAAGTCCATGCCGCCGTCGACCTCGGTGAGGGGGATGGAGTAGAGCTCGAAGCCGGTGACGGCGTCGGTGGCGACGAAGTGGAGCCGGGAGCCCGAGACGGTCAGCTCCTGCGGCGAGGACGATTCGCCTCCGGGAGCGATGTCCGAGATCATTTTCAGGAACAGGCCGTCCCGGTCGGTGCTCCAAAGCTCGCGGCCTTCGCTCGGCCTCCAGGCGGAGTAGACGAGCCTCTGGTTCACGGCCAGGAGCTGCTCGGGCAGCGAGGAGCCGGCGCCGGGGACGAGGTCGAACACGATGTGAGTGCCGGCGGCGGTGCCGTCGCTCATCCACAGCTCGCGGCCATGGACGCCGTCGTCGGCCGCGAAGAAGACGTGGCCGGCCACCGCCGTGAGCCCGCGGATCTCCGAGGAGCCGACTCCCGGCTGGACGTCCATCAGCAGGTGGGTGCCGGCCGTATCGGCGATATTGCCGTCGCTCACCCACAGCTCGTCGCCGGTGGTGCCGTCGTTCGCCGGGAAGAAGAGGCGGTTGCCGACCGCCGCCCAGTGCTCGTTGCGGAAGGCCAGGTCGTCGACGGTCGCGAGGATGCCGGAGGCGGCGCCCGGGGCGATGTCCTTGACCCGGTGGGTGCCGGCTTCCGTGCCGTCGCTCACCCACAGCTCGCGTCCGCTTCCGCCACCCCCGCTGATACTTTCCAGGGCGGAGAAGAACACTTTGTCGCCCACGGCGGTGAGCCGGTCCGGCGCCGAAGAGGCGCTGCCGGGAGCGATGTCCGCGATCTGGAAGGTTCCGGCCTCGGTGCCGTCCGTCCGCCACAGCTCGAAGCCGTCCGGACCCTGGCCGCTATAGAGAAGGACGTTGCCCAATGCGGTCAGCTCCGTCGGGCTTGCCGCGGTAGGGGCGGTCGTCCGCGTCGGCACCGTGCCGGCCGGGGTGCCGTCGCTCTGCCAGAGCTTTTCGGAGGCGCCGTCGAAGCCGTTGAAGAAGACGAGACCTCCGGCGCGGGTCAGCCACCAGGGGGAGCCGCCCGCTGTGGAGCCCGAAGGCTCCAGATCCTTGAGCAGGCTTGTCCCCGCCGCACTGTCGTCGCTGATCCACAGCTCGCGTCCGGTGGTGAGGCTGTTCTCGGCGCTGAACAAGACACTGGTGCCGAGAGGGGTGATCTCGTACGGGATCGAGCCGGCGGGGCCGGGGAGGATGTCGGCCACTTCCTGCGTGCCGGCCGCGGAGCCGTCGCTCTTCCACAGCTCGGCGCCGTCGATGCCGTCGGAGGCCTGGAAGAAGAGCGTGCCGTTGCGGTCGGCCAGCGTCGAGGCTCCGAACGGGATGCCCAGGAAGCTCAGGTCGAAGGCGGATGCCTGATCGTTGATCTCCGCGAGCTGGCCGGTGCCCGCGGGCGTTCCGTTGCTCGTGTAAACCTCGATGTCCCCCTCGGAATCGAAGGCGCGGAAGTACCAGAGACCGTTGAGGACGAGGCGCCGGTCGGCGGCCACCGGAAAGATCTGGGCCTCGGACGGTCCGGCGGGATTGAGATCGGCGAGGAGCGCCGTGGTGGCGCCGTCGGTGGACCAGGGCTCCAGGCCGTGGACGCCGTCGTCGGCGAAGAAGACGAGGCGGGAGCCCACTGCGGCGAAGCCTGCCGGGCCGAAGACCGGAATGCCGCTCGCCGCGCCGGTCCGGATGTCGGCGGCGAGGTTGGTGTTGGGCTCGGTGCCGTCGGTGCGCCAGAGCTCGGAGCCGTGCGTGCCGTCGTCGGCCCGGAACCAGGCCGAGGAGCCCATCGTGGTGATCTCCCACGGCGTGGAGCCGGTCGCTCCCGGCGCGATGTCCTTCACCAGGCCGGTGCCGTTCTCGGTGCCGTCGGACGCCCAGAGCTCGAAGCCGTGGGTGCCGTCGTCGGCACGGAACAGCACTTTGCCGCCGAAGGCCAGCAGGGTGGCCGGCCAGGAGGATTGAGCTCCGGGTTGATGTCCTTCACCTGCATCGTGCCCGCCGGCGTCCCGTCGCTGATCCAGAGCTCGGCGCCCGCGGCGCCGTCCGAGGCGGAGAGGTAGAGCAGGCTGCCGGAGACGGCCCAGGGATGGTAGCCCTGGATGTCGGCCCAGTCGGCGGCGTGGGACGAGCCGCTGCCGGGGTTGATGTCCTCGACCAGCACCGTGCCCGGGCCGCTGCCGTCGGTCTTCCACAGCTCGCGCCCATGGATGTCGTCCTGGGCGCTGAGGAAAACAGTACCGCCGATGCGGCCCATCGGCCGGGGCGACGAGCCGCCGGGCCCGGCCCAGAGATCCTTGACCAGGACCGTGCCGGCGCCGGTGCCGTTGGACGTCCACAGCTCGCGGCCGGTGAATAATGCTGTTCGGCGGCGAAGTAGATGGATCCGCCCAGCTCGAACAGGTTGATCGGACTGGAGCCGCCGAGGCCGGGGACGACGTCCTTGACCAGGACGGTGCCGGCGTCGGTGCCGTCCGACTTCCATAGCTCGGGACCGTGGGCGCCGTCGTCGGCGGAGAAGTAGAGGGTTGTGCCGACGGCCGTCAGCCAGCGCGGCAGGCCCGAGCAGGCGCCCGGGCAGATGTCGTGGACCAGGCGGGTTCCGGCCTCGGTGCCGTCCGACCGCCAGAGCTCGAGGCCGTGGACGCCGTCGGATACCGGGAAGTAGGCGACGCCGTTCACGTCGACGAATTCGGTGCTGAACGGCCACAGGTAGGTGCCGCCGGTCAGCGTGGTGTTGATGTCCTTCACCTGCACCGGGAGCGCCCGGGCGGTACCCCCTGGGAGGCCAAGAACGCAAAACGTCAGCATCGACAACAGAAATGTCTTCACGGATTCCTCCCGGGGCTGCAAGCGGGTCTTGGACCATTGTACGATGCGGCCGCCATGGACAACCGATCGCAAAGTGGAGAATTCCACGGGGAATCGCCGCGGGACCCTGATCATCGTGGTGCTGTTGGCCCTGGTCGCCACCGGCATCAGTCTGATGCTCACCAGCTACCACCTGACGGAGGGGAAAGAGCCCTGGGCCCTGTTCCACCTGGCCTGCCGTTCCGACAAGGGGGGGTGCGCCGATGTTCTGGCCAGCCCTTGGGCGACGGGACCGGCCGGAATCCCGACGGCTCTGCTCGGCGCCGTTTACTTCGGAGCGCTCAGCCTTTGGTTCCTGGTGGTCGGGAGACCCGCGGGCCGGGGCCGGACGTGGCACCTCCTCCCCCTTGGTCTCAATCTCGCGGGCGCGCTCCTATCCCTGTTCCTGGTGAGCGTGATGATCTTCCGCCTGCACGAGGTCTGCTGGTGGTGTACGCTGACCCATCTGATCAACTTCGCCCTGCTCTTCCTCTCCTGGCGGCTCTATCGGGACACCGGCGAGGAAGGTCGATATGTCGATACGCCGATATGGCCGCCGCGCCGCCTGGGTTTCGGCGGCGTCCTGCTGATCCTGGCCTGGACGGTTCTCTGCTTCCAGGGGCTGGCGGTCTCGAACCTGCGCAAGTCGGCGCAGAGGGCCAACGACTACGCCCGCACCTTCTACGAGGACACCGACCTCCAGCGCTACATCCAGCAGCGGTCCGCGTCCACGCAGATCCCCGTCCGGCCGGAAGATCCGGTCCGGGGCAACCCCGCGGCGCAGCACACGGCGGTCATCTTCAGCGACTTCCAATGCCCGGGCTGCCGCGCCTTCGCGGAGTTCGCCGAGAGCGAGCTGCTGCCCGCGCTCGGCGGCCGGCTGAAGATCGTCTACAAGCACTATCCGCTGAACCGGGCCTGCAACCCCGGATTGACCGTGGACATCCATGCCAACGCCTGCGAGGCGTCCGAGACGGCTGAAGCCGCGCGCCAACTGGGAGGCAACAATGCCTTCTGGAAGATGCACGACGCGCTTTTCCAGAGCCAGGATTCCTTCGGACAGGCGCCCTGGGCATCCCTGGCGCGGAAGATCGGCCTCGACCCCGCGGCCGTGGCCGGGCAGATCGCCGCGCGCGCCCACCGGAACCGCATCGTCGAGGACACCGAGCTGGGCAGGCGGCTCGGCCTCAACTCCACCCCCACCGTCTACCTCGACGGGAGGAAGATGGAGGACTGGCGCCGGCTCGATCTCTGGAAGGCGCTCGTGCAGTAGCGGCAGGCCTTGTGCCTGCCCTTGGGGCAACCACAAGGGTTGCCCCTACTGCTGGCCACGGTGGAGCGCGACGGCGGTCCCGGTCAGGAAGAGGGCTACCGAGATCGGCCAGGGGCCGTGGGCTCCAGCGAGGATCGCGCCGGCCACGATGCAGAAGCCGCCGAAAAGCGTGCCGCGGAGGCCGCGGAACGGGTTCTCGGGCCGGCGGGTGGCCTGCTCCAGGAGGCGGAGGCCCTCGAGGATCAGCATCGGCGACTTCGAGATCGCCTCCAGCACCTCCGGCACGCCGCGCAGGAACTGCTGGAAGAGGTGCTGCGGGCTGAACTGCTTCTTGAAGATGGTATGGGCGTGGGCCTGCGAGATCGCGGCCACGTCCAGGCCTGGCTTGAGGATCTGGCCGACCCCTTCGAAGGTGACCAGCGCCTTGACCATGAGGACCATCTCGACGGGGAAGAACATCCGGTGCTGGGCGCCCAGGTTGACCGAGCGCAGGATGAGCTGCGCGAGCGAGAAGTCCTTGAAGTTGGCGCTGCGGTTCCAGCGGTGGAGGATCTCGGTGACCTCGCGCTTGAAGCCGTCCGGATCGGCGCCGGGGCCGGGCTGGGCGATCTGGGAGAGATACCGCGCCGCGCCCTCGGCGTCCCCCATGACCAGGGTGTAGTAGTAATAGAGCATCGTCCGCCGCAGCTCCTCGCTGAAGCGCCCGACCATGCCGAGGTCGATGAACCCGAGCTTGGGGCCGGGGAGGATCAGGAGGTTGCCGGGGTGGAGGTCGGCGTGGAAGAAGCCGTCCTGGAAGAGCATGCGGATGATGCTCGCGGCACCGTAATCGACGAGCCGGTCGCGCTCCTCGTCCGTGAGATCCTGGGCTTCGGGCGCGCTCGGCTTGTAGCCGTTGAGGAACTCCATCGTGAGCACGCCGCGCCCGCTGTACTGGCGGTAGATGAGCGGGAAGACAACGCCTTTGAGGTCGTGGAAGTTGGCGGCGAAGGACTCGGCGTTGTCGGCCTCGCGCCGCAGGTCGACCTCGCGGCGGGTGTACTCGACGAACTCGGCGATCACCTGTTTGGGCCGGTACCGCGACAGGAAGATCTGCAGGATCGCGCCGAGCACGCGCAGCAGGATGGCATCCCGGTTGAGCGTCTCGCGGATGCCGGGTTTCACCACCTTGAGGATGACCGAATCCCCTTCCAGCGTCGTCGCGCGGTGGATCTGCGCGATCGAGGCCGAGCCGATGGGGATGGGATCGATCCAGGAGAACATTGCGGAGGCCGGCCGATCGAGATCGGTCTCGATCAGCTTCAGGTAGCGGTCGAAGGGGACGACCGGCAGCCGGTCGAGCAGGTTCTTGAGCTCCTCGGTGATCGCCAGCGGCAGGATGTCCTGGCGCAGGGCCAGAACCTGGCCGAGCTTGATGTAGGTCGGTCCGAGGATCTCCAGGCGGCGGCGGAGCTGGACCGGGAACGTCTGGTCGCGCAGGGTGTGGTCGAGGAACGGCCGGACGATCCAGGCGATGAGGCGCTCCAGGTTGAACAGCAGCCGGAAGCCGCGGCCCTTGCCCTCGCGCAGGCCGCGCCGGGTGTGATAGACGATGCCGCCGAAAAGCAGGCCGATGAGGTGGCGGTGGACCGCGATCAGCCGGCGCAGCAGCGTCTGCGGCGGTGCGTCCGGCAGGATCTCGAAGCCGGCGGCCCGCATGTCCGAACCGCTGTCCGATGGGGCGGGCGGAACCGGTGCTGGAATCGGCGGCAGGGCCTCCGGCCACGTCCCGGCTTCCGGTTCCGGGGGATCGGGTGTCTCGGTCGCCGGCGATCGGGGCTCAGCCTGCATGGCGCCAGTCTACATCGCCTGATCCTTGGTCATGTCGCGGGGAAGGCGGAACCAGAAGGTGCTGCCCTGGCCCTCCTGGCTCTCCACGCCGATGGCGCCGCCGTGCATCTCGACGATCGACTTCGCGATCGCCAGGCCCAGGCCGGCCCCGCGCTGACCGGCGGGGTCGGCGCCTTCCACCTGCCGGAAGCGGTCGAAGATCGCCGTCCGATGGGTGGGAGGGATGCCGCGGCCCTGGTCCTGGACCTGCACCTCCACCCAGGGTCCCTCCTCCCGGGCCCGCAGATGGACCGAGCTGCCGCGCGGCGAGAACTTGAGCGCGTTCAACAGGAGATTGACGACCACCTGCACCAGGCGCTCCTCGTCGCACCGCACCACGGCGGTGGTCGGCTCGACCTCCAGCCGGATCCCGGCGTCGGCGGCGAGCGCTCCGACTTCCTCGACAGAACGGACCAGGATGTCCGCCAGGGCGTGGCGGTCGATCTGCAGAGACAGACGGCCGTTCTCCAGCCGTTCGACATCCAGGATGTCGTTGACCAGCCCGACCAACCGCACGATGCCGCGTTCGGCGATGCGTACGGCGTCGAAAGCGCCGTCCGGGAGCGTTCCGAGGACGCCGCCGACGAGGAGGCCGAGGGCGCCGCGCAGCGAGGTCAGGGGGGTCCTGAGCTCATGGCTGACGGTGGAGACGAACTGGCTCTTCAGGCGCTCCACCTCGTGGAGGTCGGTGAGGTCCCGGACGAAGGCGGTGAACGCCGCGGGGCCGTCCCCCGGCAGGCGGGTGATCGCCAGCTCCAGCGGAAAGAGGGTCCCGGCCGCCCGGCGCCCCTGCACCTCGACGCGCCGCCCGACCAGGAGCCCCTGCTCCAGATGGCCCGCCAGCCCGCCGGGAGCGGAGGAGACGAAGTCCGGCAGCACGATCAGCTCGGGGATCCGGAGGCCCGGTATCTCCTCCCCTGTGCGGCCGAAGATGATCTGGGCTGCCGGGTTGAGCTCAAGAATCTGTCCTTCATCGTCGAAGCCGACGATGCCGTCGAGCGCGGCTTCGACGGTCGCCGCCCGCCGGGCGTGGCTCGCCAGCAGCTCCTGCTGGGCCTGCTTGAGCGCGCGCTCGGCCCGCTTCAGGTCGGTGAGATCCTGGGCGTGCCCGAGCACATAGGGGCTCCAGCCGGGCCGATGGTAGAGGCGGTTCTGGTAGTAGAGGAGCCGTTCCTCGCCGCCGCTCGTCAGCACCCGCATGAAGCCGCTGTCCGAGGAGCGCTTCAGCAGGCGGCTCAGGTAGTCATCGAACGATCCGCGGACGGAGGGGGCGAGAAGGTCGCGCAGGCTGCGGCCCACGATCTCCCACGGCTCGTAGCCGAGAAGCTCCGCACCGGCCGGGTTGATGCTCAGGAGCCGGCCGTCGGGGGTGTGCGTACACAGCAGGCCGAGGCTGTTCTCGACCAGGTCGCGGTACCGGCGGGCGTCCTCTTCCTCCATGGCGGGCGTGGCAGGCCCGACGGGCCTGCCGGGTATCACCGGGCCGAGCCCGCCGGAGGCCCACCACCTGCGCCACAGCGCCGCACCAGGGATCTTCACTCGCACCCTATCGATTGCGCCCGTATTGTTCGTGGCTCGACACCCAGTCGAGCGACGAGATGGCTGAAGCGAGCGAGATCTCGCCGGCCAGGACCACGCCGGCCACGATCTCGGCGAGCTTCTTGACCTTCCCCTTGCCGGCGCAGCCCAGGATCTCCAGGCACTCGCGCTGGGTCGCCAGGCCGGTGCCGCCGCCGTGGGTGGCTACGATGAGCGACGGGATCGTGATGGAAATGTAGAGGTCCTTGTTTTCGGCGTCAGCTCGGTGTACACGATGCCCGCCGAGGACTCCGCCACGTTGGCCACGTCCTGGCCGGTCGCGATGAACATGGCCGTGATGCCGTTGGGCGAGTGGCAGCCGTTGTTGTTCGCGCCGGACATGAAGGCGCCGACGTTGGCGATGCCCGCAGTGGTAGTGGAGCGTCTCGGGGTCGACCCGCATATGCTGGATGAGCATGTCGCGCGGGATCGTCGCCTCGGCGGTGACGCGCTTGCCGCGGGTGCGCATGACGTTGATCTGGGACGCCTTCTTGTCCGTGGCGAAGTTCGACTCCAGATAGAAGTGGCGGATGCGGTCGTGGTTCTCCAGGATCCACGAGCAGGCGGCGAAGGTGGCGCGGCCGACCATGTTCTGGCCGGCGGCGTCGCCGGTCGTGTAGTTGAACCGCAGGAAGACGAACTTGTTGGACAGGTAGCGTGTCGATGTAGAGCAGCTTGGCGACGCTCGAGGTGCCCTCGGCCTCCTCGCGGATGGCAGCCGATGTTGGCGTCGACCCATTGAACGAAGCCGCGGGCCTCGCGGGCGTCAGTCGAAGACGAACACCGGCGCGCGCTGCATGCTGTCGCCGACCACGGTACACATGACGCCGCCGGAGAGGTTGAGCACCTTCATGCCGCGGTTGTAGGAGGCGACCAGGGTGCCCTCGGCGGTGGCCAGCGGGATGATGAACTCGCCCTGCGCGTGCTCGCCGTTGACCAGGAGCGGTCCGGCGAAGCCGATCGGAACCTGGGCGACGCCGGTGAAGTTCTCGATGTTGCCCCGGGTGATCGCCGGGTCGAAGGAGTACTTGTCGATGTGCTGGAGCTTGTGTCCGGAGAACTCCTCGACGAACTTCTGGCGGGCGCGGATGATCTCCGGGCTGGAGTTGTTCTCCTTGTCGGCGGGGACGGCGTTGCGCTTGATGTGCTTGGCGATGGTGTCCTTGACCTTGAAGGAGAGGGCGCCGAAGGGCTCGGTGTCGAACGCGAGAGAAATCTCATGCTGCCCCATGTCGAGCGGATCGCCGCTGGCGTGGATGTGGACCACGCGGGCGAGCGGGAAGGCGACGGCGTTGGCCGGAGTGATCGCGGTACCGTCGATGCGGTCTCCGTTGAGGTCGAGCGTGAGCCGGTCGGCGGGTATGGGGCGGCCGTCGATGCTGAGCTCCTTGAGCCCGGTCACGGTGGCGTTGCTGAGCCGGTTCTTCAGGCTGAACCGCACACCGTCCTCGACGTTCTTGAGACTCCCCAGCGTATACATCTGCTTGAGGATGAGGGACGGAATCTTCATATCAGGGACCTCGTCACGGAAGATTGGAACCTGTGAAGCATACCGCGGACGAGGGTGGAGGCTCAAACTCCCTCACCCCCCGGCCCCCTCTCCCGGTCCCCCCGAGTCCACCCGCCCCGGGAGAGGGGGAGACTGACACCAACTTTCGAAGCAAGGGGACGGGCGGTGGCTCCCTCTCCCCCGGCACGGGGGAGAGGGCCGGGGAGAGGGGGAATGGGATCAATCGTAGTAGCATCTCCAACCTATGAGCGTCGAAGTGCCGCATCCGGGTCCGACCCGATCTCTGTCGGAGGTCCACGCCTCCATCGACGTGCCGCGGAACGTATCCTTCTGGCGCCGCCTCTTCGCCTTCGGCGGGCCCGCCTACCTGGTCAGCGTCGGCTACATGGACCCGGGCAACTGGGCCACCGACATCGCCGCCGGCTCGCGGTTCGGCTACGCGCTGCTCTGGGTGCTGCTGATGTCCAACCTCATGGCGATCCTGCTGCAGAGCCTCTCGGCCCGGCTGGGCATCGTCACCGGCATGGACCTGGCCCAGGCCTGCCGCGCCATGTTCTACGCGCAAGGTCTCGCTGGGCGCTGTGGATCCTGGCCGAGGTGGCCATCGCGGCCTGCGACCTCGCCGAGGTGCTCGGCTCGGCGATCGGCCTGCAGCTCCTCTTCGGCCTGCCGCTGCTGCTGGCGGTGTTCGTCACCGCCCTCGACACCTTCGTGCTGCTGCTCCTGCACCACCGCGGCATCCGGCTGATGGAGGCGTTCATCGTCGTGCTGGTCACCACCATCGGCGTCTGCTTCGGCGATCGAGGTGTTCCTGGCGCGGCCGGAGTGGCATGCCATCGCGAGCGGCGTGATGCCCTCGCTTGCCGGGCCCCGGGGCGCTGTACCTCGCCATCGGCATCCTCGGCGCCACGGTGATGCCGCACAACCTCTACCTCCACTCGGCGCTGGTGCAGTCGCGGCGCATCCCGCGCACCGCCGGCCGGCATCCGCTCCGGCATCCGCTTCAACATCATCGACTCGGTGGTGGCCCTGAACGGCGCCCTCTTCGTCAACGCGCGCCCTGCTGGTCATGGCCGCCGCGGCCTTCTTCAAGGCCGGCCTCTCGACGTCGCCGAGATCCAGGACGCCCACCGCCTGCTCGAGCCGCTCCTCGGCGCCCGCGTCGCCCCGATCGCCTTCGCCATCGCGCTGATCGCCGCCGGCCAGGCCTCGACCATCACCGGCACCCTGGCCGGCCAGATCGTGATGGAAGGATTCGTCCAGCATCCGGCTGCGCCCGCTGGTCCGGCGGCTGCATCACCCGCGCTCTGGCCATCGTCCCCGCCGTGGTGACGATCGTGTTCTTCGGCGAGAGGGCCGACGGGCAACCTGCTCGTCCTGTCGCAGGTGGTCCTCTCGCTGCAGCTCTCCTTCGCCGTGATCCCCCTGATCCAGCTCGTCTCGGATCGCCGCTGGATGGGGAACCACGCGGTCAAGTCGGTGGCTGCAGGCCGCCGGCTG
This sequence comes from uncultured Holophagales bacterium, assembly GCA_963844885.1. Taxonomy (GTDB): domain Bacteria; phylum Acidobacteriota; class Thermoanaerobaculia; order Multivoradales; family UBA5704; genus DATMER01. The sequence continues at coordinate 66,489 of CAWJQA010000001.1, forward strand.
GGTGGTCGCGGGGGTGATCGCGGCGCTCAACCTGAAGCTGGTGTTCGACGCGCTCCTCGACGCGCTCCGGGGAGCGGGAGGCCACGCCTGGCTGCTCTGGGTCACCGCGGTGCCGCTGGTGGTGGGGCTGATCGGGCTGCTGGTCTACGTCATGGTCGTGCCGGCCGTGCAGCGCTGGCGCGGCGACGCCGGTCGAGGCGATGATCGGCCTCCACGGGCCGAGCGAGGTGCCGGAGGTCGAGCCGGCGCGCGTGCCGAGACGGATCGCCGTGGCGGTCGATTTCTCCCGGGCCGACAAGGCCGTCCTCTCCCATGCTGTCACGCTGGCGCGCGCCGCCGGCCGGGGAGCCAAGGTGCTGCTGCTCCACGTGGTCGAGTCGGGCGGGGCGCGGCTCATGGGCGTCGAGCTCAGCGACCGCGAGGCGCGGGACGACCAGGAGCGGCTGGAGCTCTACGCCGCGGAGCTCGCCGACCACGGGGTGGAGGCCGAGCTCGACCTCGGCTTCGGCGAGCCCGCCGACGAGCTGGCGCGGCTCGTGGAGCGGCACCAGCCCGATCTCATCATGATGGGCAGCCACGGCCACCGCCGGCATGGGCGACCTCGTCCACGGCACCACGGTCGAGCGCCTGCGCCACCAGGTGCGCATCCCGGTGATGGTGGTCCCGGCCGGCGAGTGAGGGCGAAGCGGCTCAGAGGCTCAGCCGGTACCCGGCCTTTTGCCCCGGCTTCGGGTAGAGGGCCTCGTAATCCCAGTCGCGCTGGAGGCTCGGGTCGTCCCAGATCTCGGTCTCGCGGCTGCGATAGTTGAAATGCAGCCGGGCGCCCCTGCGGCCGGTGAGGATGCGCGCGACGGTTTCCTGGTGGGGGTGATGGTAGCCGTGGCTGCCGTCGGTGGAGACGAGGAAGTCCTGGCAGTCGAGGAGGGAGAGGAAGCCAGGCCCGTTGTTTCCGCGTGCGCCGTGGTGGGGGACCTTGCAGGCGTCGAGCCGGAGCTTCGTACGGCCCCTCTCCTGGAGAAGGCGACGGATGCTCGTCTCCAGGACGGGGGAGAAGGCGTCCGCTCCAAGGAGGACGGCCTTGCCGGCGTGCTCGGCGAGGAGAACGATGCTGCTGCCGTTGGGCGCGCTGTCGTCCGGCTCGAAGGGGGCCTCGGACAGCGTCTCGACGTCGATCCTCGCCCCGAGGGCGTCGGGCTGGAACCGCGGCATGTCCTCCAGGGCGGCGAGAGCGCCTTCGGTGTCGCCCGGCTCCATGCCCACGCGCGCCAGGTCGTCGCTCCATGCCTTTCTCAGATCCTCGAGGCGTTCGAAGGTCGGAGAGAGAAGGGTGAGGGTCAGGCCGTCCTCCAACTCGATCCGCGGGAGCGGACCGTTCCCGGGCACGACGACCGCCTTGCCATCCCAGACCGCATTTTTGTTCCAGGGAAAGCTCTTCTCGGTCAGCACGGCCGAGAAGAGCTCACCCTGAAGGCCGCCCAGCGCGTCGGAAGGGGGAGAAAGGTGCTTCCAGCCGTTGAACCAGACATCGCCGAAGCGCTCCGGGCCGAGCTCCTGGAGAAGAGGTATGGCGCCATTGATGTGGTCGGCGTCAATGTGGGAGAGGACGAGCAGCTCGAAGCCCACCTCCGGGCGGTCCCGCAAACGCTCGGCAAGCTCGCGGTAGGTCGCGCGGAGGCCGCAGTCCACAAGGATGCGCCGGGGGCTCCCGGGATCGCCGTACTCGATCCAGAGACAGTCGCCGTGCTGGGCGGGGAGCATTTCGACGGTGAGCATGGCTATCCTCCTGACCGGATTTTAGATACGCACCGTCGTCATCCCCCCTTCGTCAAGACCCAGTCCGCGTCGCCGTACGCGGTGAGGCCGAGGGCCATGGGGGTCTGCGTCGCCATGAGCTTCCGGCGCAGGCGGAGCATGATCTCGCCGAAGGTGCTGTCTCCCTCGGCGGCTTCCTCGTCGAGCAGCTCCACGAGGCGGCCGGCTGCCGGCGAGGCGTGGCGGCCGAGGACCGTGGCGATGGTGCTCACCACCACGGAGGCGCCCTTGTCCTGGAAGCGGGTGACGAAGTTGTCGAAGGCGATGCGGGCCAGGTTCGTCTCGCAGCCGAGGAGAAGAAGGATGGGGTAGGGGCCGTCCGGCTGGCGCCGGACGTGATCGATGCGCACGAGCTCGGACTTGAGGCGGTCGCTCTCGCCGATCTCGAGGATCTCCTCGTCGGGGCTCTGCTCGTGGTGAGGGAGGAGGATGAGGAGCGACGGCGAGGTCGAGCCGACTTCGGACGTCCAGTTCTTCCAGGTGCTCGCCCGGTGCGCAGGGCCGCGCTTTTGGAGAGCTTCGAAAAGGTCGTCCACGGCGGTGGCTTTCACTTCAGAGGCCCGGCCGCTGGCGGCGAGGAGGGATGTCCCCGAGATCGGCAACGGGCTCCTTTCCCGGATGGGCTCGGGTCGCAGGAGAAAGTCGCCGTCCATCCGGTTGTCCTCGATCTGATGGGCGTGGCGCTCGATGATCCGGCTGAGACCCCAAAAGCCGAGGGGGCAGACGTTCTGCCGCCGGTCCACGGAGCAGCCTCCCGGGCACTCCCCCTTCTGGAGCGCCTCGGCCGCGTTGGGGCAGAGCCCGGCGGTGTCCTCCGGCGGATCGAAGCTGTAGAGCAGCTCGATGGGGAAGAACGAGCCGGGCTTGGCCGAGGTGAGGTGGATGCGCCGAGCATCGGCAAGGACAGCCAGCTCGGTGTGATCACGGAGGGTCTCGTGAAGCGAGCCGCCCTTCTGCGCCAGGGTCCGGAGAAGCTCCACCGATCCCGGGCTGTCGAGCTGGGCGTAGCTGTCGGGATCGCTGGCGGCGCTGGAGATCTGCCTGGCGAGAAACCGGGTCAGACCCTCCAGCGGGCCGTCGTCCAGGGCGATGACGGCGGCTTTCCCGCCCGCGGCGGCGGTCAGCCGGGGTATCCCCTCTCCGTCGTGGTTCAGGACGAGGGCGGCATCGAACGCCGTGCGCCCCGAGAGGCCTTCGAGCATGGTTCGAGGCGCCGCGTCGAGGCCGAAGGTCCACGGGCGGCTGCCATCCATGGGCGCTCGCAGGACTCCCGTCTGAAGCACCCGATTGGCGTGGAGGATGGTGACGCGCGCTGTGATCGATTCCAATCCCTCCGGAACCTCGAACGTGAATCGGACCGGCAGGCTGTTCCCCTTGGGAGGCAGCCACAGGGTTTCAATCTGAGGCTTGGAACAGACCCGAGGCTCCCAGAAGAGCACGGTGAGCTGATGGCCTTCCGGACCATCCTGCTCCTGCAGGGGGAAGGGCTCTTCGACGCTCTTCCATTGCCGGTCGGGCACGCCTACCCGGATGGAGGCGGTGTAGGTTCTCTCGTGGTTGGAGAGCTGCGCCTGGAGGAAACGCATCTGCGGCTGATCGACCTCGATCGCCCCACCGGGCGAGGGGCCCTTGTTGATGTCGATGTCGACCGCATACGAGCCTTGCAAGATCGCGCGGGCGGAGGCGCCGACCTCGGGCCGTGAGAGCTGTTCCTCCACCCAGGCGCGAGGAAGCGAGGACAGGCCCGCGGGATCGATCTTGATCAGGCGGGCTCCCCGAATGGGGAGTCCGAGCACCAGGGACCATGCCTCGGCGAGGACACAGGGATCGAAGCGAGCCGCCTGTGCGCTCAGCCGCCAGGCCACGTCGCGTTCAAGCCGGTCATTGATCTTCGCCGCCAGCCGATCCGCGGGCCAGGACGGCTCGGCTTCGGGAGGCAGCATCCCCGCCGCCGCCAGGGCGCGCGCGAAGTCCGCGGCGGACAGCTCGCTTCCCCAAGGTCCGAAACGCTTTCGCATCGAAAGATCCCCGATTCCTTCAGGACTCTCGCGACTATATCCCTCGATGTGAGAAAGACACCCTTTTCGCCCCGTCTGGTTAGTAGCCCTCTCGGGTTCGGTCCGTGAGCGCCGAGACCACGGCGTCGACGAGTCCCTGGTCTCCGGGCCGCGCCGCTTCGGCGGCCGGCTCGATCTCCAGGCGCCGCAGCTCGGCGCTGGTCACCGGTCCGATCGAGGCGGCCCGCAGCTCGGGCCGGCGGCGCTCCCAGTCCGCTCCGAACAGCCCGATGAAGTGGCGGACGATGCGCGGGCTGGTGAAGGTCACCCAGCCGATGGGGGAGCGGTCGAACAGCTCCGCCGCCCGGCGGGGAGCATCCGCGGGCAGCCGTTTGTCATAGGCCACGACCGGCACCGCCTCGGCGCCGGCCCGCACGAGGCCGTCGAGCAGCGCCGGCCGGGCGTCGGACGCCTGCGGCAGAAGCACCCGCTGCCGCCGGCTCACCTGCGGCCCGAGCTCGGCCACGAGCCCTTCGGCGTCGGCTTTCGAGGCGGTCAGGTGCGGCTCGATCTCCCACGCCCGAAGCGCCTCGGCCGTGGCCGGTCCCACCGCCGCCACCCGCAGCCGGTGAGGCATCCCGCCGCCGGTCAACGGAAGGAAGGCCTCGACGGCGTTCGAGGAGGTGAAGACCACCCAATCGTACAGGGCCAGCTCGGACGCGGCCCGCTCCAGCGGCCGCGGATCGAGCGGCGGAACGATCTCCAGGAGGGGGAGCGGCTCGGTTTGGAAACCGGCGGCCTCGAAGGCGGAAGCGAGACCTTCGGACTGGTGCTCGGCGCGGGTGATGACGACGCGGGGGGGCGTCATCTCCTGATCCGCGCCAGCACCTCGGCCGCTCCGTCCTCCCGCATTGCCCGGACGCACTCGGCGGCGATCTCTTCAGGGTCGGTACCGCTGGCCTCTCCCCGTGCGGCGAGCGAGCCGTCGGGGGTGGCCAGGAGCGCGGTCAGGCGGAGGCCGTGGCTGTCGGCGCGCGCCCAGGCGGCGAGAGGGAGGGTGCAGTCTCCTCCGAAGGCGGCCACGACGAGGCGCTCGGCGCGGGCGGCGAGCGCGGTGGGGGGGTGGTCCAGGGCGCGGACCAGCTCCTCGGCCTGGCTGCCGGCGCGGACCTCCAGCGCCAGGATGCCCTGGCACGGCGCGGGGATCAGGACTTCCGGAGAGATCGGGTGCGCGGGCAGACCGGTCAGGCCCAGGCGGGTCAGGCCGGCCGCGGCGAGGATCACGCCTCCGGCGTTGCGCTCCCTCCACTTGCGGAGACGGGTGTCGACGTTGCCGCGGATCGGCTCCACCTGAAGGTCCGGCCGGCGGAGGAGGATCTGGGCGCGGCGGCGGAGCGCTCCGGTCAGCACCACGGCTCCCTCCGGCAGGCCGTCCAGATCCTCGGCGGCTTCGCTCACCAGGGCGTCGCGCGGGTCGGCCCGCTCGGGATGGGCGGCCACGACCAGGCCGCCGGGGAGCGAGACCGGGAGATCCTTCATGCTGTGGACCGCGAGGTCCAGCGAGTCGTCGAGCAGACCGCTCTCCAGCTCCTGGGTGAAGAGCCCCTTGCCGCCGACCTCGGCGAGATCGCCTTTCACGACATCGCCCGTGGTGACCATCGGGATCAGCTCGACGGTCAGCCCGGGGTGGCGCTCCTCCAGGGCGCGGGCCATCATCCCGGACTGCGCCAACGCCAGGGCGCTCCGGCGGGTTCCAAGCCTGAGCTTCATGTCAGCTTTTTTCCTCGTCGTCGAGCCGGAACAGCTCCCGGACCAGGTGGAGTCGGGACAGGTCGTGGCCGGCCTCCCCGTTGGCGCCGCGCTGTCCCCGCTGCCCGCGGATCTGAGTGCTGGGATGGTGGAGGATCTTGCGCACGAGGGCCCGGGTGAGCCGTTCGAGGTCGCCGTGGGTCTCGGGGGGGAAGCGGCTGAGCGCCGCCTCGACCTCGTGCTGGCGGATCTTCTCGGCCTGCTTCTGGATCTGGGCCACGACCGGCTCGGCCTCCAGGTTGCGGTACCAGGCGCGGAACTGGTTCAGCTCCTCCTCGACGATCTCCTGGACGTGCGGAACCTCCTCTTTGCGCTTCCGGAGGTTGCGCTGAATCAGATGCTCCAGCGAGTCGATCGTGTGGAGGAAGAGGTTCTCGATCTTGCCGGCCGAGGGCTCGACGTTGCGCGGCACCCCGAGATCCACCACCAGCAGCGGGCTCGTGGAGCGGGACGCCATGGCCTCTTTGAGCTGTTTGCGGGTGAGGACCGGCTCCTCGGCGCCGGTCGTCGCCACCACCACCTCGGCCTCGCGCACCGCGGCCATGCGCTCCTCGAAGGGGATGAGGACGGCCTGCGGGATCTCCTCCTTGAACTGCTGTGCCCGTTCGGCGCCCCGGTTCGCCACCAGCAGCTCCCGGGCGCCGCGCTCCACCAGGGGGCGGGCCACGGAGCGGGCGATCTCGCCGGCGCCGATCAGCAGCACCCGGCAGTTCTCCATGCCGCTGAAGATGTTGCGCGCCAGCTCCACGATCGCGTAGCCCAGGGAGACGGCGCCGGCCGTGATCGCGGTCTCCTGGCGGGCGCGGGCCCCGGCGACCCCGGCGCTGCGCAGCAGGCGCCGGACCACCGGTCCGCTCGCCCCGATCGTTTCGGCCAGGGCGGCGGACTGCTTGATCTGGCCCAGGATCTCGGGCTCGCCGAGCACCATCGACTCCAGGCCGCTGGCCACTTCGAGGAGATGGCGGGCGGCTTCGCCGTTGCGCTTGACGTAGAGCCGGCCGGGCTTTTCCATCTCGGCCACGCGCTTGAGAAACGTCAGCTCCAGGGCGGCCTGGTAGGCCTCATCCTCGTCGCGGGGCTGGACGTAGATCTCCGTACGGTTGCAGGTCGAAAGCAGGAACGCCTCGGCGATTCCCGGCCGGGCGAGGAGGTGGACGAGGAGATCTTCACCCTCGGCGCCGTGGTAGGCCACCTTCTCCCGCAACTCGATGGGAGAGCAGCGGAAGTCGGTGCCGATCAGCAGGAGCGGCGGCTCGGGCGGCTCAGAGGAAGCCATGGAAGTCCGTGAAGAAGAAGTTGACCGCCATCAGGGAGAAAAGGATCGCACAGAGGCCGGCCAGGCTGGCGATGGCCGTCTGCCGCCCCTTCCAGCGCCGCAGCCGGCGCAGAGTCAAGGCGACGGCGTAAAGCGTCCAGGTGGCGAAGGTGATGAGGATCTTCGGATCGTGCATCCAGGCGCCGTGGTAGAGGCGCTGCGCCCAGAACCCGCCGGTGATCACCGCGCCCGTCAGGGTCACGAAGCCCACCGTGAGCGCGCCGATCATCATCCGCTCCAGCACTTCCAGGGGCGGCAGCTTGCCGAAGAACGTGGAGAAGCGTCCGGACTTGAGGTCGCGGTAGAGCTGGAGGAAGAGGAAGGCATAGGCGGACGCCACCACGAACGCCGCATAGCCCAGCAAGGCCAGCGACACGTGGATGCCGAAGAACAGGTCGTGGAAGATCGCCCGGTCCGGCGGGTTCGGCCGGGTCAGGAGCGACGACAGGAGCTGAAAGAAGAACACCAGCGACACCATCCAGAACCCGGTCGAGCGCTCGCGGCCGTGCCACTCCACGAACACGTACACCACGGCCACCGCGAAGGCGACGATCGACAGCGCCTGGGAGACGGTGGCGGCTGGGAACTGCCGGTGATGGACGGCGAGGCCGGCCAGGTAGGCCAGGTGGAGCAGGGCGGTGCCGCGCAGGAGCGGGGTGGCCGCGCGGTTCGCCGTCGGATGGGCGGCGAAGAAGATGAACCCGTAGCTGATCGCCGCCGCCAGGTAGAGCAGCGGGAGCAGGATGTTGGCGACGTCCAGGAAGGTGGTCAAATCAGGGCCTCGGGCTTGACATGGTTCCGCACCGGGATGCTAACACTTCTTGCCCGTCCGGAGCGCCTCTGCTACTGTCCAGCGGTTTGCGCTGCTGAGGAGCCGACACATGGCCAATACCATAATTATCGGGATGCAGTGGGGAGACGAAGGCAAGGGGAAGATCGTCGATCTCCTCTGCCCGGCCTTCGACGCCGTGGTCCGCTACCAGGGAGGCCACAACGCGGGACACACGGTCAAGTTCCGGGACCGCCACTTCTCCCTCCAACTCATCCCGTCGGGCATCCTTCACGAGGGGATGCTCTGCGTGATGGGCAACGGCATGGTCATCTCCCCGGAGCACTTCCTGAGTGAGCTCGGACGCCTCCACGAGGCCGGGGTGGACTCCAAGGACCGGCTCTTCGTCGCCCAGCGCGCCACCGTGCTGCTGCCCTGCCATGCGGAGCTCGACCAGGCGCGCGAAGCGGCCCGGGGAGAGGGGAAGATCGGCACCACCTCCCGCGGCATCGGCCCGGCTTACGAGAGCAAGGTCTCCCGCTACGGCCTGCGCATGTGCGACCTCTTCGCCGACGACCTGGAAGCCAGGCTCGCCATGCAGCTCGGCAAGATCCAGGCCGAGCTGTCGAGCCTCGGCAACGAGTCCGTGCCCCAGATGGCCGAGTACGCCGACCGCTGCCGCGCCTGGGGAGAGAGCCTCCGGCCCTTCCTGCGCGACACCGAGCAGCTCCTGAACACCTGGATCGCCGAAGGCAAGAGCCTCCTTTTCGAGGGCGCGCAGGGGACTCTGCTGGACGTGGACCACGGCACCTATCCTTTCGTCACCAGCTCCAACTCGACCTCCGGCGGCGCCTGCACGGGCACCGGAGTGCCCCCGAGCCGCATCGACGGCGCGATCGGAGTCCTCAAGGCTTATACAACGCGGGTGGGCGGCGGACCCTTCCCGAGCGAGCTCTCCGGCGACGTGGCCGAATTCCTGCGCGGGCGCGGCAACGAGTACGGCACCGTCACCGGCCGGCCGCGCCGCTGCGGCTGGATGGACACGGTCGTGGCGCGCTATGCCCGCCTGATCAACGGCATCGACGTCATCGCCCTGACCAAGCTGGACGTCCTGGACGACTTCGACGAGATCCCGGTCTGCACGGGCTACCGCATCCGCGGCGAGGTGGTCCGCGACTTCCCCTGCGACCGCAGGAGCCTGGAGAGCGCCGAGCCGATCCTGAAGACCCTCAAAGGCTGGAAGCGTTCGACCGTGGGAGTCCTGGAAGAGCGCGACCTGCCGCGCGAGGCCCGGGTGTACATCGACTTCCTCCAGGAGGAGGTCGGCGCCCCGATCGCCCTGATCTCCACTGGCCCCCGGCGCGAGGAGACGCTCGTCCCCGAGCAGCCGGACCTGGCCCGCCTGACCTCCGGCCGCCTGGGACAGGTGCTGGAGCAGCGCTAGGAGCCTGTCGGGAAACCGCCACGGGTCGGAATCCCGGATAACCTCTGCGGGTTGATGTAGGGGCGCAGTCGCTCCTGTACGGCGCCGTGGAATCAGAAGACCCATGTCCCACTCCGAGCCCCTCGTCGAACGCATCCGGGAGCTGCCCGACCGGCCCGGCATCTACATCTTCAAGGATGTAGACGGGAAGATCCTGTACGTCGGCAAGGCCACGTCGCTACGCAAACGGGCGTCGTCGTACCTGACGCGCGACCATGAGCCCCGGCTCGCCGCCATGGTCTCCGAGGCCGTCGATCTGGAGTACGTGGTCACCGACTCGCCGGCCGAGGCGCTGCTGCTCGAGAACAACTGGATCAAGAGCCGCCGGCCGCGCTACAACATTCTGCTCCGGGACGACAAGACCTACCCCTACGTCAAGCTCACCCTGGAGGACGAATATCCGCGCATCGCGTTCACCCGCCGCATCCGGAACGACAAGGGGGACTACTTCGGCCCGTTCCTGCCGGGCGGCCTGGCGCGCAAGGCTATCAAGCTGGTGCAGAAGCTGTTCCAGGTCCGGGTCTGCCGCATCGAGATCGACGGCAGCCTGCCGCGGCCGTGCCTCTACTACGACATGCACCGCTGCCTCGGACCCTGCGCGGCCGGCCTGACCACCAAGGCGGCCTATGACGACGCGGTCCAGCAGGCGCGGCTGTTCCTCTCGGGGCGCAACGAGCAGCTCGTCCGCCGCCTCAAGAAGGAGATGTGGGAGGCCTCGGAGGATCTGGACTTCGAGCGCGCCGCGCGGCTGCGCGACACCCTCGGGGAGATCGAGGCCACCAGCCAGCGCCGCAAGCTCTCCTCGGTCGAGGACGAGGATCTCGACGTCTACGGCGTCCACGTGGCCGGCGGGAACGCGGCCATCGCCGTGCTCATCATGCGCGGCGGCCAGATCCTCGACCGCCGCGAGCTGTTCTGGGAGGCGGTGGGCGAGATCTCGCCGGAGCGGCTGCTGTCCGAGGTGCTCCCCCAGGTCTACGACCGCACGACGTTCATCCCCAAGGAGATCCACCTGCCGCTGCCGATCGACGGCGAGGAGGCTCTCCTCGAATGGCTGTGCGGGAAGAAGGGGGAGAAGGTCTACGTGCGCCTCCCTTCGCGCGGCCCCAAGGCCGAGCGGGTGGCTCTCGCCATGCACAACGCGGTGTTGGCCCACAAGCGCCGGTTCCGCGGCATCGAGGAGAACCCCGGCGCCGCGGCGCTCGCCAAGCACCTGGACCTCGACGCGCCGCCGCGCCGGATCGAAGGCTTCGACATCTCCCACTTCCAGGGCGGCGAGACCGTGGCCTCCATGGTGGTCTGGGAGGAGGGGCGGATGCGCCGCGGCGAGTACCGGAGCTTCAACATCAAGGACCTCACGCAGCCGGACGACTTCGCGTCGATCCACCAGGCGGTCGACCGGCGCTATCGCCGCAGGCTGGAGGAGATCGGCGAGATGCCCGACCTGATCCTGATCGACGGCGGGCGCGGCCAGCTCAACGCGGCCCTCGACGCCCTCGCCGGCCTCGGCGTGGAGGAGACGCCGACGGTGTCGCTCGCCAAGCGGGAGGAGGAGATCTACATCCCCGGCCTCCCGGAGCCGCTCCGCCTGGAGCGCAACGACGCCGGTCTGCGGCTGCTCCAGGAGATCCGGGACGAATCACACCGCTTCGCGGTCTCGAAGCACCGCGCCCGGCGCTCCGCCCGCACCCTGCGCAGCCGCCTGGACGACCTGTCCGGCATCGGACCGGGGCGCCGCAAGAAGCTGATCACGCACTTCGGCAGTGCCGAAGGGGTCCGCAACGCCCCGCTGAAAGACCTCCAGAAGATCCTCGGCAAGATCGTAGGACAGAAGATCTTCCAGCAGCTCCACCCGGCCGGTCCGCCGGACGGGCCTGTATCCACCGACGGTTGATGGTAAGATCTTCCCCGATCCGGACCATGGACACGCAACGGGGACTCACGGACGAGGAATACCGGCTCTTCAGCGACCGCGTCGGCCGCGGCCTGAAGGAGCTGCCGCTCGTCGTCCTGCCCGCGGAGCACCGGGAGCAGGTGGCCGAGATGCTGCGCCAGGTCGGCGACGCGACCTTCTACCATCTGCTCGGCATCGACCCCGGCACCGGCATGCGGGAGGTCCACGAGGCGTACGACCGGGTGTCGCGGCTCGTCCATCCCCTCAATGCGCGCCGGCTCGGCCTCGAAGGGCGGGAGGGGGTGCTCAAGCTGCTGTTCGAGCGCGCCACGCTGGCCTATCTGACCCTGAGCGATACGGACCGGCGGAAGGCCTACGACCGGGCGGTGGGGCCGGCCCGCTGGACGGCGCTCCGGCTGTCCCAGAAAGCCGGGGTTTCCAAGGACGACGAGGCCCGGCGCTGCCTGGAGCAGGCGCGGAGCCTGGCGGCGGCGGAGCAGTACCACTCCGCCATCGAGCTGCTCCGGCAGTCCATGGTCTTTTCTCCCACCCCCGAGGCCTGCGGTCTGATGGGGCTGCTCCTTGCCAAGAACCCGCAGTGGCTGAACGAGGCGGCCGAGGCGCTGGAGCAGGCCCTGGAGATGGGCTCCACCGACGCCGCCGTCTCCGCGGCGCTCGAAGAGCTGCGGGGGACGGCCAAGAACAGGCCCGAAGAGAGCGGGAACGGCAAGCCAGGCCAGCCGATCCCCTTCCGCAAGCCGAAGCGCTGAGGCCCTCACCCCACCCGTCGCCTACTGTAGGGGCAACCCTTGTGGTTGCCCCCGTGTGGTTGCCCCCGTGGCGCCCAGAGGGCAGGCACAAGGCCTGCCCCTACAGTTGCGCTGGTGCATGTTGACGGGTCCGGTCACGGTTTACCGGGCCCGACTGCGTGGCATCGCCCCGCGACGTTGGGGAACGGCTCCCCAACGTCACCGGGCGCTCTGCGCCGGCAGCGCGGGTCCGCGCATCGATGGGGAACGTCTCCCCAACGGGAACGGGCGACGTCCGCTTGTGGGGAAGAGCTCCCCAACGCGCCCGGGCGTTGCGCACTGCGGCGGCGGCTCCGGTCCGCGTTGGGGAAGCGTTCCCCATCGATGCTGAACGATCTCACGCTGGCGCGCCGGGGCGTACGGGCGCACCCATGCTGAAGACCCCTCCCCGACCCTCCCCCGCTTCGCGGGAGAGGGCGCCCCCGCCCTCGCAGGCGGAAATCACCAGAGCCTTTCCAGACCGTAGGCGTCGAGGACGCCGCGGGGGCTATACTCGTCGCCAGACGACCCGGCTTCTGCTAGGATACCGGATATGGACGAAAAACGCCCAGGCTACAACCTCAAGGCGCCGGGTGCCTCCGGCGCTTCGGCGCTGCATCTGCCGGGGCGCGCCGGCTTTCCGGGGCTCGACGAGCATCTGGTCGCGCCGGAGGTGTCGCGCGACGAGGTCATCAAAGGCCGGCGGGTGGTGGCGCATCCGGCCTTGGAGGCCCATGGGGACAAGCACGGCGAGCTCGACTTTGTCGTGCGGGGTTCGAGCCGCGTTGGCGGCCTCCGCGGACGAGGTTGCGACGGAGCCCTGAATCCGGCGCTGAGGCTTTCCAACGTTCCCCGATCGGGATAGGATACCCCCGCTGGAGAGCTTCAGGCGGTCGCTTCGGGCGTCCTTCGGGACGGCCCGGAGAGGAAAGTCCGAGCTCCTACGGGCGGCATGCTCGCTAACGGCGAGGCGCGGCGACGCGACGGAAAGTGCAACAGAAAAGATACCGCCGGGTCTCCATCCCTCGGGAGGGGAATCCGGTAAGGGTGAAATGGTGCGGTAAGAGCGCACCGCTCCGGCGGCGACGGCGGAGGACAGGGAAAACCCCATGCGGAGCAAGACCAAATAGGGGAACGGTTTGCGGGCTGCCCGTCCCGCCTCCGGGCCTTCGGGTCCGGGGCCGTTTCCGGGTAGGTTGCTGGAGGCCGGCGGCAACGCCGGTCCCAGAGGAATGACAGCTCACCCGGCTTCGGCCGGGGATACAGAACTCGGCTTATGGAGCTCTCCGGCTTTTGATCTCCACTCCCACGCTGCCGCCTCCCTGCGGTCCCGGCGACCGCGTCGGGGTGGCCGCTCTGTCCGGCCCGGTCGATCCCGAGAAGCTCGAAGCGGGCCTCGAATCGCTACGCCGGCTCGGCTTCGAGCCGGTCCTGGCGGACAACGCCCTCGCTCGCCGCGGCTATCTCGCCGGTTCCGATGAGGAGCGCCTCGCCGGCTTCCATCGCCTCGCCGCCGATCCGGACATCCGGGCCATCTTTTTCACCCGCGGCGGCTACGGCGTGCCGCGCATCCTCCCGGGGCTCGACTGGGATCTGCTGGCCCGCCATCCCCGCGCCTACGTAGGCTATTCCGATTTGACTCCGTTTCTGACCGGGATCGTCCAGCGCCTCGGGCTCGTGGCCTTCCATGGCCCGCTGGTCGGCGGCGAGCTCGCCCGTGGATTGGAGCCGGAGGAGGAGATTTCGCTGATGGATGCCCTGGCCGGGCTTTACCCGGCCGAGCAGCCGTTCCAGGGTTGGCTGCGAGAAGGTACCTGCGAGGGGCCGCTCCTGGGCGGCTGCCTGAGCCTGCTCGCCGCCACCGCCGGCACCCCCTGGTTTCCGGACCTGGAAGGCGCCGTGGTGTTCTGGGAGGAGATCAATGAGGCGCCGTATCGCGTCGACCGTATGTTGACCCACCTCCGGCTGTCGGGTAATCTGACAGGGATCGCGGGAATGATCGTCGGCCACGTGGGGACCAACAATGGGATCGACTGGCCGGCTGTCGTCGGCGAGAGCCTTTCGGGGTACTCCTTGCCTTTGGCGTGGGGTCTTCCGGCGGGCCATCTCCCGCGGAACTGGACTCTTCCCTTGGGGCTTCCGGCCCGCCTCGAAGCCGGCAAGCTCAGGATGGTGATCGGCCTATTATGAGTAATGCTCCCGTCTTCAAGACGACCAGCAACGGTGGTACCGGCGGGGTGGCGCCGGCCCCGGCTCCCGGGAGGAAGACCCCTGCCGGCCTCATCCTGGAGCTGCGGGAAGGGGATTTCATCTTCCGCGAAGGTGAGCTCGGGACCGAGATGTACATCATCAACGAGGGCAAGGTCGAGATCCTCAGCGGAGCCGGGGGCAGCGAGCAGCTCCTCTCCCTCCTGGAAAAGGGCGACTTCTTCGGCGAGATGTCGATCCTGGAGGATCTGCCGCGCGGCGCCTCGGCGCGGGCCGCCACGGACGTCAAGCTGCTCCAGATCAACGGCTCGACCTTCGACCTGCTCCTGCGGAACAACCCCGAGATCGCCGTGCGCATGATGCGCAAGCTGGCCCGCCGGCTGCGCGATACCGACGATCTCCTGCGCTCGTCGACCGAGCACCGGGAGGCCGCCGCCGGCGTCTCCCGCGAGATCCCGCGCATGGACGTGCAGGCCCCGGCCGAAGGCGCCGAGCGGTTCATCCACGTCTCCTCCGGCATGGAGCTTCCGCTCTCGACCGGCCTGGAGACCACCGTCGGGCGCAAGGACGCGGTCACCGGCATCTACCCGGACATCGATCTTTCCCCGCTGGACCAGCAGCGCTCCATCAGTCGCCGCCACGCCAAGATCTACCGCCGCGGAGCGAAGTTCTTCGTCGGCGAGGAGATCGGCACCATGAACAGCACCTTCGTCAACGGCACCCGGCTGGAGACCGGCGTGCCGACCGAGATCAAGTCCGGAGACGAGGTGCGCTTCGGCGTGGTCGCGCTCAAGTTCCAGGTGCCATAGCCCTGGCTCCAGAGCTGTCGGCCCCTCTCTCGCAGATCCGCGGCATCGGCCCGGCCCGCGCCCGCGCTTTCGCCGAGGCGGGCTGCGTCACGGTCGGCGACCTGCTGCGTCATCTTCCGTTCCGCTACGAGGACCGCCGCGCCGTGCGCCCGATCGCCGACGCTCTCCCGGGGGTGTCCGCGACGTTCCGTGGCCGGCTCTCCGGCGTTCGCCGCATCCACACCCGCCGCCGCGGTTTCAGCGTGGTCCGCGGCCTGCTCGCGGACGCCACCGGATCCATCCCGGTGGTCTGGTTCAACCGTCCGTACCTGGCTGGCCAGAGCCTCGAAGGCCGGGAGTGGCTCCTTCACGGCGAAATCCGGGAAGGAAAAGGGGGACCGGAGCTGCTCAACCCCTCCTGCGAACGGCCGGACGAGGCGGTGCATGGCGCCCGGATCGTGCCGGTCTACCCGGCGGCGGGGAAGGTCGGACCGGCTCTCCTCCGGCGAATCTTCGACAGCATCCTGGCCGAGATCGATCTGCCGTCGCAGGTTCCCGACCCGCTCCCTGCCGGCCTGCTCGCACGGCGCGGTTTCCCGCCGCTCGGGGAGGCCCTCCGTGATCTTCATCGTCCTGGGGACATGGTGGACGTCGACGCGCTCAACCAGAGGCGGAGCCCGGCTCACCGGCGGCTGATCTACCAGGAGCTGCTGGAACTGCAGCTCGGCCTGGCCGCCTTGCGCGACCGGGAGCGGGACGAGGTTCGCACCCGCGTCTATCGGGTGGATGACGACTTGCGCGCCGTGGCGCGGAGCGTCCTGCCGTTCCCGCTGACCCGCGCCCAGAAGAAGGCTTTGCGCGAGATCGTGAAGGATCTCGAAGGTCCCCGGCCGATGCTCCGGCTCCTCCAGGGAGACGTCGGGAGCGGCAAGACGATCGTCGCCGCGCTGGCGCTGGTGGTGGCGCTGGAGAATGGCTACCAGGGCGCGTTCATGGCGCCGACCGAGCTGGTGGCCGAGCAGCATTTCGCCGGCCTCCAGAAGATCCTCGGCAGCCGCTACCGTATCGGGCTCTTCACCGGCTCGCGCCGGGACGCCCGGCTGCGCCGCGAGCTGGCCGAAGGCGAGATCCGGCTCGCCGTGGGCACGCACGCGCTGATCCAGGAGGGGGTCGAGTTCCGGGATCTCGGCCTCGCCGTAGTCGACGAGCAGCACCGCTTCGGCGTGCTCCAGCGCGACCGGTTGCGGTCCAAGGGCCAAAACCAGGGACAACTTCCCGACATGCTCGTGATGACGGCGACGCCCATCCCGCGCTCACTCGCGCTCGCCGCCTGGGGCGATCAGGAAGTCTCCGTCATCGACGAGCTGCCGCCCGGCCGCACGCCGGTCGAGACCCGGGTGGTGCCGGTCAAGGAGCGCCGGAAGGTCTACCGCGAGCTGCGGCAGGATCTCGAGGCCGGTGCGCGCGCCTACGTGGTCTTCCCGGTGATCGAAGAGTCCGGGGCCGCCGCTTCGGTGGAGGAGATGGGGGAGAAGCTGCGGGAGTTTCTCTCGGGCATTCCGAGCGCCGTGCTGCACGGCCGGATGCCGGCGCCGGAGCGTGAGGAGGTCATGCGCGCCTTCGCGGCCGGGGAGATCCGGGTGCTCGTCTCGACCACGGTGATCGAGGTCGGCGTGGACGTGCCGGAAGCGACCTGGATGATCGTCGAGAGCGCCGAGCGTTTCGGGCTCGCCCAGCTCCACCAGCTCCGGGGGAGGGTCGGCCGCGGACCCCGGGTCTCGCGCTGCATCGCGATTCATGGGAAGCTCACGGAGGCGGGCGCGCGGCGGCTGGAGGTCTTCGCCTCGACCACCGACGGCTTCCGCATCGCCGAGGAAGACCTGGCCATCCGCGGACCCGGCGAGCTGCTGGGGCTGCGGCAGGCCGGGCTCCCCGGCTTCCGCCTCGCCCGTCTCCCGGAAGATCTGGACCTTCTTCTCCAGGCGCGTGAAGACGCCAAGGATTTCCTCTGACTCCGCTCCGACCCCTCTCCGCGTTCTCCTGGTCGCCAACACCCTCCCACCCCGGGACGTTTCCGGTGTCGGGGAACAGGTGCTACAGTTGGCGGCCGGTCTGCGCGAGGCCGGGTGCGAGGTGGAGGTGCTGGGTCGCGGTCCGGATCAGGTTCGAGGTCCCAAGGTTCTTTTCCCCCTGTTTGCCGTGCCGGCGGTCCGGCGGGCGCTGCGGCGCTTCCGGCCGCACGTCGTCCAGGTCCATGAGTCGGACGGCGGGCTGGCGGCGCTGCTGGTTCGGAGGCTCGCGCCGCGGCTCGATCCGAAGCCCCGCCTGGTGGCCCTGCTCCAGGTGAGCTACGTCGAGGAGCGGCGGGCGGTGCGGCCGCTGGTGGCGGGCGGCCGGGTGCTGGGAAGGCCGGGGGGCGTCGAGCGCCGGTTCCGCTGGCTCAAGGCGCCGCTCCAGATCCTGCTGGGACGGCTCACGGCGCGGGCGGCCGATCTGGTCCTGGCGCCGAGTGCGGCCACCGCCGCCGAGCTGCGCAGGGATTATTTTGGCGGGACCGGAGTGACTGGAGCGGCGGTGGTCCCGAACGTGACCGGAGGGTTGGAAGTGGGAGGTGGGGGTGACGCTGAGGATGCTGAGGACGAGGCGCCGGGCTATCTGCTGTTCGTCGGACGGCTCCGGATCCGCAAGGGGGTGGAGGTTCTGCTGGAAGCTCTCCGGCCCGGGATGCGTTTGCTGATCGCGGGCGACGGCGAGCATCGGGCCGCGCTGGAGCGCAAGGCGGCGGAGCTGGGGCCGGTGGGGATCACCTCCCGGGTCCGCTTCCTGGGCCGCTGCGGCGCGGGCCGGGTCCGCCGGCTGCTGAACGGCGCCGCGGCCCTGGTCGTGCCCTCCATCTACGAGGGCATGCCGCTGGTGGTCCTGGAAGCGATGGAGGCTGGAATTCCTGTCGTGGCGAGCCGCGTGAGCGGCATCCCCGAGGTCGTGGAGGACGGTCGCACCGGCTGGCTCGTGCCGCCGGAAGACCCCCACGCCCTGGCCGCGGCGCTGAACGAGGTTCTGGAGAGGCCGGAGGAGGCGCGCCGCCGCGGTGAAGAAGGCCGGCGCCGGGTGGACGAGCGCTTCCGGCCGCGCAACGCGGTGTCAGCTTGGATGCGGGCCGTTGGGCAAATAGGAGACGAAGAGATGGCAGACAACCACACAATCCCTGATCGAGGCGCCCGGCCATGATGGGCCGCGCCCTTCTGATCGTCGGCGCCATGGCCACCCTCGGCCTGGCGGTGACCGCCGTGTTCGGCTACATGCTCCAGGGACCGGTGGGACCCGAGATGTCCCGCCACGTCCTGGTGGCGCTGGCCTCCAGCCTCCTCCTGCTCTTCTCCCACTGCTGGATCATGTTCTATCTGATCGGTACCGGGAAGGCGATCAAGGAGGCCGTCAACGAGAACAAGCTCGAGCCGGACCTGATCGAGGAAACCAAGCGGTACAAGAACCGCTCCTACCCCTCCCTGATGCTGGCGATGGCGCTCGTGATGGCCACCTTCATCCTCGGCGGCGGCGCGGCCACCGGCGTGCTGCCGGTCTGGATCCACCACGTCCTCTTCTGGGCGGCGCTCGTGGCGCAGGGCCGCTCCCTGTGGATCGAAAAGGGCGTGCTCGAAGCCAACGAGCGCCTCATGGCCGATATCGACCGCCGGCTGCTGGCGAGGGCTTGAGATGGGAGAGACCGTGACGGACCAGAAAACCGTGCTCTCGGGCATGCGCTCGACGGGCAAGATCCACCTGGGCAACTACTTCGGGGCGCTCAAGAACTGGATCGACCTCCAGGACCGCTACCGCTGCCTCTACATGGCCGCCGACTGGCACGCCCTGACCACCGACTACGCCGACACCTCCCAGGTGGCCGACAACACCCTCGAAATGGTCACCGACTGGATCGCCGCCGGGCTCGACCCGCAACGCTCCGTGATCTTCGTCCAGTCCATGGTGCCCGAGCACGCCGAGCTGCACCTGCTCTTCTCGATGATCACCCCGCTCGGCTGGCTGGAGCGGGTGCCGACCTACAAGGAGCAGGTCCAGCAGATCGAGAACAAGGATCTCTCGAACTACGGCTTCCTCGGCTACCCCGTGCTCCAGACCGTGGACGTCGCCGTCTATCGCGCCCATTTCGTGCCGGTGGGGGAGGACCAGGCGAGCCACCTGGAGCTGGCGCGCGAGATCGTCCGCCGCTTCAACTCCCTCTACGGCGAGGTCTTCCC
Source organism: uncultured Holophagales bacterium (assembly GCA_963844885.1). Taxonomy (GTDB): domain Bacteria; phylum Acidobacteriota; class Thermoanaerobaculia; order Multivoradales; family UBA5704; genus DATMER01. The sequence goes on from CAWJQA010000001.1 coordinate 85,608, forward strand.
CGAACCCAAGGCGCTGTTCACGCCGACCCCGAAAGTGCCCGGGATCGACGGCCGCAAGATGTCCAAGTCCTACGGCAACGCCATCAACCTCTCCGATCCGCCGGAGGCGGTGCTGGCCAAGTGCAAGCAGATGTTCACCGACCCCGAGCGCGTGATGCGCAAGGACCCGGGCCGCCCCGACGTCTGCAACCTGTACGAGTTCCACAAGCTGATGTCCCCCACCGACGTCCAGGAGCGGGTCTATCATCAGTGCAAGGCCGCCGAGATCGGCTGCGTGGACGACAAGAAACTGCTGGCCGGGATCATCAACGGCTTTCTGGACCCCATCCGCGAGCGGCGGCGGGAGCTGGACCGCGACACCGTCTACGACATCCTTCTCGACGGCTCGCGGCGCGCCCGCGAGCACGCCGGGGAGACGATGCAGAAAGTCCGCGAAGCCATGGGAATGGACTACGGCAAGGCCGTGAGGAAAGCCCGGGGATGAGCCGTCCGCGCAAGCCGGAAGAGCCGCCCGAAGAGAGTCCGGGCGGGGCCGCGATGGAAGGCGATACCGGGGCGCCGGAAGTCAGCGCCCTTCTCCCCGACGCCTGGCGCGTCCACCTGCCTGTCTTCGAAGGGCCGCTCGACCTGCTGCTCCACCTGATCAAGATGAACCGGGTGGAGATCACCGATATCCCGGTGGCCACGATCTGCGACCAGTTCCACGCCTACCTGCACCTGATGGAAGAGCTGAACCTGGACGTGGCCGGCGAGTACATCTACGAAGCCGCGCTGCTGATCCATCTGAAGTCCAAGATGCTGCTGCCGCGTCCGCCCAAGGTCGAAGGCGAGCCCGAGGAGGATCCGCGGCAGGAGCTGGTCCAGCGCCTTCTGGAATACCGCCGGCTCAAGGAGATCGCCCAGTCCTTCGCCGAGGTCGACCGGATGCGCATGGGCATCTGGACCCGCCGGCCGCAGCCGCTGCCGCAGGCGCCGGAAGACGAGGAGGGAGTGGTCGACCTGGGCGAGGTCTCCCTCTTCGACCTCATGGGAGCGCTGCGCCAGGCGCTGGTCCGCTACGACCGGGAGCATCCGCCACCGCTCCAGCTCAGCCTGGAAGCCTATTCGGTGCGGGGCCAGTTCGACCGCCTGCTCGGAATCCTCGATGCCGGCCGGCCGTTCGACCTCGTGGACGACCTGCGCACCCGCTCCTGCCGGTCCGAGGCCATCGCCGCCTTCCTGGCCGTGCTGGAGCTGGCGCGCCTGAACCTGGTGCGCGTCCACCAGACGGAGAGCGGCGACATCCTTCTCTACCGCACCACGCGTGAGCTGAGCAGTCTGGATCGGGAGGCGATCTCGGGATGATCGAGCGTAGTGAGATGGAAGCGGCCCTGGAGGCGATCCTCTTCGTCTCCTCCGAGCCGGTGCCGCGGACGAAGCTGATGGAGCTGTTCGACGAGGACGACCGCGCCCAGGCCGCCGAGGCGCTGGAGGCCGTGCTCGCCCGCTACGGCGAAGGCGACGGCCGCGGCGTGCTGGTCGAAGACGTGGCCGGCGGCGTGCGCCTGGCGACCCGGCCCGAGGTGGGGAGCTGGCTGCGGCGCTTCTTCGACGTGGCCGGCGGCACCAAGCTGTCGATGGCCGCGCTGGAGACCCTGGCGATCATCGCCTACCGGCAGCCCATGACCGGACCGGAGATCCAGGAGCTGCGCGGCGTCAGCGCCGCGGGCGTCCTCAAGACCCTCCTGGAACGCCGGCTTGTGCGCATCACCGGCCGCAAGGAGGTGGTGGGCAAGCCGTTCCTCTACGGTACCACCAAGGAGTTCCTGCTCCACTTCGGCCTCAACAGCCTGAAGGATCTGCCGCCGCTCGAAGAGTTCGAGGAGACCTTCGGCGCGGTCGGCGGCGGCACCGGGCCCGGCGGCGACTTGAGCCCCTCCACCATGGAGGCCTTCCTGCCGCCCGCCGAGCCCAGCGAAGAGATGATGGCGGCGATGGCCGCCGAGACCGCGGAGGCCGAGGCGGCCGTGGAAACCGTGGAAACATTCCGGTCTGACGACCGCGAGGAGAGCTTCCTGCGTGAGGTGGCAGCCCTCGAAGAAGCCAGCGACGGCCATGAGCATGAGCCGGAGTAGAGAGGAGTGCGCATGGAAGAACGACTGCAGAAGATCCTGGCCCGGGCGGGTATCGCCTCGCGGCGCAAGGTCGAAGAGATGATCGAGCAGGGGCTCGTCACCGTCAACGGCCAGGTAGCCGCGATCGGCGACAAGGCCGACCCCGAGCACGACGCCATCAAGGTTGAAGGCCGGCGCATCCAGCCGCACACGGGCGAGCACCACTACCTGCTCCTCAACAAGCCCAAGGGGGTCATGTCCACCCTCTCCGACCCGGAAGGGCGGCCGACGGTCATCGAGTTCATTCCGCCGGCGCTACGCAAGGCCCTGGTCCCGGTCGGCCGCCTCGACTACTACACCGAAGGCCTGATCCTGCTCACCGACGACGGCGAGTTCGCCCAGCGCGTCTCGCATCCGCGCTACGGCAGCGTCAAGACCTACGAGGTGAAGGTCAAGGGCCGTCCCGCCGAAACCGCGCTCGACCGTCTCCGGGCCGGCATCCTGCTCGCCGGCAGGAAGACCGCTCCGGCGACCATCACCGCCCGGCCGTCGCCCGCCGCGCACCACCGCCGCCGCGACGACGACGAGGGGGGAGAAAATACCTGGTGGGTCGTCCGGCTGACCGAAGGCCGCACGCGCCAGATCCGCGAGATGTTCCAGTACATCGGCCATCCCGTCCAGAAGCTGCGCCGGGTGTCGATCGGCCCTCTCCGGGACCCCGACCTGCCGCTCGGCTCGGTGCGGGAGCTGACACCGAGAGAGGTCCAGGCGCTCCTCAAAGTCTCGGCCGAGAAGCGTCCAGCCCGCCCCACGAAGAAGCCGGCGCCCAAGCCGCCCGGCACCCGCGGTCCGGCCGCGAAGAAGCCTGTGGCGAGGGCGAAGAAGGCGGTCTCCGGCAAAGCCGTGGCGAAAAGGTCGCCGCACCGTCCGGGAAGATCGACCCGATGACGGCGCCGCTCAGCCCTGTCAACCCGCTCAACCCGCTCATCGTCGCGATCGACGGCCCGTCCGGAGTCGGGAAGAGCACCGCGGCCCGCCGGCTGGCCGGCCGGCTCGGCGTCCCCTTCCTGGATACCGGAGCCATGTATCGAGCCATCGCCTTGAAGGTTCTGCGCAGCCACGTAAACCCCGCCGACCGCGCCGCGGTCGAGGCGCTCGCCGTGAAGACCGATGTCGACCTGGAGCGTGAGGACGACGGCCGCTTCGAGGTGCTCCTCGAAGGCGAGCCGGTTGAGCCCTTCATCCGCGCGCCGGAGGTGGGGGAGGCCGCCTCGACCATCTCGATCCATCCCGGGGTCCGCCGCCGCCTGGTGGCGCTCCAGCAGGACGCGGCGCGGCACTGGGGAGGAGTGCTGGAGGGCCGGGACATCGGCACCAGGGTCTTTCCCGACACTCCGCACAAGTTCTTCCTCGACGCCCGCGTGGACGTCCGGGTCCGCCGCCGCCACGACGAGCTGTTGGCCGCGGGCCGGGACCTGCCCTACGACCAGGTGCTCGCCGAGATCGAAAGCCGCGACCACCGCGACAGGACCCGGGAAGACTCGCCGCTGACCTGCGACGAGAGCTACACCCTCGTGGACACCTCCGACCTGACGATCGATCAGGTGGTGGAGGTTATGGCCGGGGCGATCCAGGTTCGCGAAAGCGTGTAAGGGGGAGACGCCGAACGGCCTCGCTGGCCTTCCTGTTCCGCCCAACTCCGTCCGGCAGGCCTTTTGCAAGCTTGGTCATCGGGGGGCTGCCCCTTCGGGGCGCCCTCACGCCACGACTACAACGGGTTATCCCGCGAAGGAGGACACATCATGGGTCTCATTCAATTTGCCAAGGATGTCGGAAGGAAGCTGGGGCTCGGAGACGACGACAAGAAGGTGCAGGGCCAGGCTCCGCAGGCGGCCCCGCACGCTCAGCAGGCACCCACCCCTGAGCAGGTCCGCGAGCTCCAGGACCGCCGCAGGACGGCGGCCCTGACGAAGCTCGTCCAGGACATGGGGCTCCACGTCGAAGGTCTGGCGGTCCATGTAGCCGGCGACAAGGTCACGCTCACCGGCACTCCCCGCAACCAGGAGGAGAGGGAGAAGATCGTCCTGCTCGTCGGCAACACCGAGGGCATAGGCAACGTGGACGACCAGATGAAGGTCACCCAGGCGGCTCCCGAGGCCACCTACTACGAGGTCAAGGCGGGCGACACCCTGTCCAAAATTTCCAAACAGTTCTACGGCGACGCCAATAAGTACAACCAGATCTTCGAGGCGAACAAGCCGATGCTGAAGAGCCCGGACGAGATCTATCCGGGCCAGAGGCTACGCATCCCCGCCGCCGCCGCCGCCCCCGTCCACGCCTGACAACAACCATTCTTCCAGGCGGCCGGAGCCTTTCGGCCGCCTGCCTGGCTCAACGAGCTTTCCCGCGCATACCCGGAGGAGCATCCATGCCCACAGCCGTCTCACCCCAGCAAGTCGCTGCCGCGCTGACCGAGCTTTGGTCGCCGCTCCACACGGGCGACGTCGTCACGGAGAAGACCCGCACGCTTGCCGAGCAACTGCGGCCGGTATGAGCGCCATGCAACAGGTCGTCGATTTCATTCTGGAGCTGGACAAGCTCAAGGGCGTGACCCGCAAGACGCGCCCGCTGGGTCTCGACCGGCAGGAGAATTCCGCCGAGCACAGTTGGCAGATCGCCCTGCTGGCGGTCTCCCTGGCGCAGTATGCCGAGACGGAGATCGACATCAACCGGGTGATCGCGATGCTGCTGGTTCATGACATCGGCGAGATCGATACCGGGGACACCATGGTGTACGTCCAGGACGGCTGGCCGGAGCGCAAGGCGGCCGAGCGGGCGGCGGTGACGCGGATCTTCGGGATGCTGCCGGAGGCGCAAGGCGCGCAGCTCCTCGCGCTGTGGGAGGAGTTCGAGGACGCGGAAACCCCCGAAGCCCGATTTGCCCACGCCGCGGACCGGGCGATGCCGGTCATGCTCAACCTGGCCAACGAAGGACAGAGCTGGCTGGAGAACGGCATCAGCCATGAGCGAGTGATAGGCCGCGTCGGTCCGCCGATCAAGGCCGGCTGTCCAGCCCTGTGGGACTATCTGGAAGCCCGCCTCGAAGCCGAGCGTCAGAAGGGCTGGTTCGGCGCGGAATGAGATGGGTTTCCAGGTCGAAGGGTTCGGGGTCCAGGTGGCCGACGACAAGGTCACGCTCACCGGCACCCCCCGCAGCCCGGCGGGCCGATCTTATGCTCAGGCCTGCCTGCGTGCCGCCGCCCGCCTCGCCGAGAGAACGGCTTCGACCACCAGCGGCTTCAGCGCCGGCCACAGGTTGTCCCAGGATGGGAACATCCACTGCGCGAACCAGGGTGGTGATTCCGCGAACTTCTCGTAGACAGGCCGGATGAGGGTCGCGAGCTCCTCGGCGCGCTGCGGCGCCGGAGAGAGGCCGGTGGCCGACGGAGGCGTCGTGGTTGGAGTCGTGGACGGCGTTGTCGTCGGGGTCGTGGTCGGAGTCGTGGTCGGCGTGGTGCCCGCGTCGGGGTCCGGCTCCTTGCCGGCGAAGATCCGTTGACCTCTCTCCGGCCCCCATTTGTTGATCAGGTTATAGAGGCGGAGCGTTTCCGCGTCCCAATTGGGGTCGGGGCCGGTGTCCGTGAGCTTTCTCGCCCTCCAGATGTTTGCGCCGCCCTGGTTCCAGGAATCCTGGACCTCCAGCCAGGTGGGCTCGCGGCCGAGGATGATCCGCAGGGCGGCCTGGTGGTCGGTCTGGTGCATGAAGCCGTGCTGGCCGAAGTTCTTGCCCCAGCGCTGCTCTCCCAGCTCGACGATGTTCTCGACTCCGCCGAAGTCCTGCTCCCCATAGATCGCCTGTCCGCGCCGGATGAATTCTTCCATCGTGATTCTCATGCGTCGAAGATCCTCCTGGTTGCGAAGATTATAGAGGAAGGCGCGGGGTTATGGCGGGCGGATAGCCTGGCCCCCGCTTTCGGGACATAATCCAGGCAAACGCAGCAAATGAGGAAGGGAGTTCTTATGTCCTCGATCGTCGACATGTTGTCTTCGCAGCTTGGCCCTGAAACCGTCCAGACGGTGAGCCGGCAACTCGGGGTGGACCCGGCCACCGCCCGGCAGGCGATTGCCGCGGCGTTGCCGATGCTGACCGGCGGGCTCGCCCGGAATGCCGCGCGCCCGGGCGGGGCGGCGGCGATCCATCAGGCGGTGACCCGCGACCACGACGGCAGCCTCCTCGACGACGTGGCGGGATTCCTGGGCCAGGGCCAGACCGGCATGGGAGCCGCGATTCTCGGCCACGTGTTCGGCGGCAACCAGGGCAACGCCGCGGCCGGGCTCTCACAGGCCACCGGGCTCGACGCCGGCAAGGCGGGCCAGCTTCTCATGATGCTGGCTCCGCTGGTCATGGCGGCCCTCGGAAAGCACGCCAATCAGCAGGGGCTGGATCCCGGCGGCCTGGCCAGCGTGCTCCAGTCGTCGCACGCCCAGGCGCAGGCGCAGGCCCCTTCGGGGCTCGGCGGCATCCTGAGCGGCCTGCTCGACCAGGACCACGACGGCAACGTCATGGACGACGTCGCCCGCCTGGGCGGCGGCCTGCTGGGCGATCTCTTCAAGGGCTGAAAAAGCCGGCCTGGGCGCCGGCCGTGCGGCCGGCACCCAGGGGGTGGATGCATCAGGGCTGGTAGGTGACCGTGAGCTGCGGCTTGTTGCTCGTGGTCGCGTTCTCACCGGCGTAGAAGCCGATGTAGTCGTAGCCGAGGTCGTCGTTGTCGTCGAGGGTGAAGGTCAACCGGAGCTGCGTGGTGCCGGTCTTGTTGATCGCCGCGAGACCGGCCGCGTTCAGGTTGCCGGTCGAGGCCGAGCCGTTGGCGGTGGGATTCGACATCGTGGTGACGCTGGTCGCGGTGGCCGCGGCCTCCCAGTCGGAGAAGGCGAAGGCGGTCGAGCCGCCGAAGCCGCCGGTGACGATGTCGGCCACGCAGGAGCCGTGAGTGGTGAAGGGGTTGGTGCCGGAGGAGGTGCCGCGCACCAGGCGCAGGGTCGCCGAGGTGATCGTCGCCGTGTCCGGGATCGAGGACGTGTCGAAGGAGACGAGGCTCTTGTACTGTTCGTCGACGTTGGTGTCGCCGACCCGCAGAGCCGAGGTGGTGTTGTCGGTCGAGTTGCCGCCGCCGCCGACGTTGGAGGTCTCGCCGACCTCCCAGAGGCGGCCGTCCTCCGCCGCGACCGAGTAGAGGGTCACGGTCACCGGAGGCGGGGGCGCCACGGCGGTCACGGTGACCGGGATTTCATTCGAAATCAGGGCCGAGCCGCAGCCGGGCGTGGTCCGCTCCACCAGGAAGTAGCTGCCGGTGGCGGGGAAGTCCGCGCAGTTGAGCACGTAGCTCGTGCCGGTCGCGCTGGAGATGTTGGTGATGGTGCCGCCCGAGGTGGTGCGGTAGCCCCACTGATGGCTGCTGACGCCGCCGCCGGTGTCCGTCACCGTGCCGGTGCCGCCGAGGCAGGGGCTGCCGATCGTCGTGCTGCCGGCGACGGCGATCGTGACGTTCGAGAGCGGCGAAGCCATGCTCACGGTCGCGCTGCCGGCGGCGGGCTGGTTGCACGTGCTGTTCGACACACTGGTCACGGTATAGGTGGTGGTGCTGGTGGGCGACACGGAGCGCGTGGCCGGAGTGGCGGAGACGCCGCTCTGGACGAAACCGTCCGACCAGGTCAGCGTCCACGGGCCGGTGCCGAGGAGATCGACGGTGAGCGTGGCCGGGCTGCCCGAGCAGACGGAAGTCGTCCCCGAGACCTTGCCCGGGATCGCGCAGCCGACGTCGAGCCGGCCGTAGCCGTAGACGTTGTTGGGGACGGCTCCGGCGGCGCTGCCGCAGGTGGTGCTGGTGAGCGTGATGTGCTTGGCGGACGAGGTGAGGCGGGACTCGATCGCGTCCGGGTTGCCGATGAGCGAGGGGAACGCGGACAGCAGGAGCGCGACGCCGCCGACCACGTGCGGTCCGGCCATCGAAGTGCCGGAGAGCGAGCTGTAGGTGGTGTCGCTGGTGTTGTAGGACGAGCGGGTGCTGGTGCCGGGGGCCATGATGTCGGGCTTGATCCGGTTGCTGCCGTCGACCGTCACCGGGCCGCGGCTGCTGAAGCTGGCGATGGTGTCGGCGCCGGTGTTGAGCGCGCCGGCGCTGAACGACGCGGCGTAGATGGCCGGCGGATCGATGACGGTGCCGCAGGCGGACCCCGCGTTGCCGGCCGAGACCGCCATGAAGATGCCGGCGGCGCGCTGGTTGTACACCGCGTCAGCAGGATGTTCGGCGTCGGTGCAGCCCTCGCTCGTCGGGCAGCCCCAGGAGTTGTTGATGACGTCGGGGCCTAGCTCGGGTCGCCCTGGGCTGGTGTTGCCGCCGATCGGGTAGGGCGCGAGGAAGAACTCGCAAGCACTCGATGTAGGTGGCGGGGGTGCCGTCGCCCTGCGTTCATGTTGCGGCAGCCGATCCACTCGCGCCCGGCGCCATGCCGATCTGGTTGGCGCCGCCGTCGTCGCCGACCATGGTGCCCATGGTGTGGGTGCCGTGGCCGTAGTCGTCGCACGGCGTGGGGAGTCGGCGCCGCACGGGCCGCTGCCGGAGTGGATGGCGTCGTGCCAGTTGTAGTTGTGGTCGGCGGTGGCGCCGTTCCAGCCGCGGTAGTGGTTCTTGAGCGCGGGATGGGTCCAGCGGTAGCCGGTGTCGGCGGCCGCCGACGACCACGCCCTGGCCGGTGTAGCCGAGAGCCCAGACCGACGGCGCGCGCACGTAGCTGATGCCGGGCTCGACGGACGTGATGGCCTTGCCGGTGAGCACCTCCGGCCACTCGGGATTGAACTCCAGCGGTTCCGCCTCCTGTGGCTCGGGCAGGGTCTGGCGCATCACGGGGTTGCCGTCGATCCGCTTCACGTCCGGCCGTGCCGCGAGCTTGAACGCCAGGCTGCGGTCGCCTTTGACCAGGATCGCGTTGACGAGGTAGAACGAGCGGTACTCGACGCCGCGGGCGTCGAGCTCGGCACGGATCGCCTTCTGCGACTCCTCGGCGGTCCGGTACAGGGTCTGGTAGACGAACTGGCCCTTGCTCAGCTTGGTCTTGAGCTGCGCGGCGCCCGCGAGGTTCGCCTGCTTCGACATCACGACGAAGAACTCCGCCTGGGCGCCGCGCGCGGGTGTTCTCGATCACCCAGGGGTGGATCTTCGCCATCACGGCCTGAGCATCTTGCGGGGCTTGCGCCTGCGCACCGGCTCCCGACAACAGGACTCCGGCGATCCCGGCGACGATGGCCACCCTCAGCAAGCGTGAGGGCTTCAACCTGGTGAAACGGACAGTTTTCATGATACCTCTCCTTTTATGTATGCATCGCATTCACGGCAGACAGCCTGATGGAGCGAGCTTCACTTAGAAGAGTGCGCGAGAGGGCGTCAAGCGAGCCTTGCGGTATGCTTCGCCCCGTTGAGCACCGCCTTCGACCGCCTCGCGGCAGACTACGACGCCGGATTCACCCGGACCGGCCTCGGAACGCGCCTGCGCCGCGCCGTCTGGAACCGCCTGGACGCCGTCTTCTCCCCGGGCGGCCGGGTGCTCGAGCTGGCGTGCGGCACCGGGGAGGACGCCGTCCATCTGGGTGAGCGAGGGGTGAGGGTGGTGGCGACCGACGCCTCGGCCGAGATGGTCCAGGTGGCCCGTGCCAAAGTGGAGCGCGCCGGGCTCGGTGGGATGGTCGACGTCCGGGCAGCTCGCGTTGGAGGATCTAGACGAGCTGGACGGGTTGGACGAGCCGCCTTTCGACGGCGTTCTGTCCGACTTCGGCGGCCTCAACTGCGTGGCGGACCTCCCCTCGTTCGGCCGGGCGCTCGCGGTCCGGATGCGGCCCGGGGCCGTGGCCGTCCTCTGCGTCATGGGTCCCCTGGTGCCGTGGGAGTGGATCTGGTTTCTCGGCCACGGCCAGCCGGGCAAGGCGTTCCGAAGGCTCCGGCCGGGCGGCGTGGAATGGCGGGGTCTGCGGGTTCGCTATCCCTCCATCCGGACGCTGCGGAAGGCGCTCGCGCCCGCCTTCCGGCCGCGGCGGGTCGCCGCGCTCGGCGTGCTGCTGCCGCCACCGTATGCGGAGAGCTGGGCGGACCGGCACCCGGATCTGGTCGCCCGTCTCGACGGCTGGGAAAGGCGCTTGGAGACGGTGTCGCCGCTCCCCTGGCTCGCCGATCACTACCTGATGGAACTGGAGCGGGTTTGAGCGCCTGGGAGCTGGCCTGCCCGGTCTGCCGGACGACGCTCGGCTCGAGCACCTGTCCTGGCTGCGGCCGGACCTGGCCCCGGATCGACGGGATCTGGCGCTTTCTGCCACCGGAGCGGGAGACGGTCTACGCGCCGTTCCTCCGCGACTACACCCGCATCCGCCACGCCGAGGGGAGGGGATCGGACGATCCGGAGCATTATCTCCGCCTGCCGGACTGCGATCCCGAGCATCCGATCGCCTGGCAGTGGAGGATGCGCCGCCGCACCTGGGAGACGTTCCGGTGCCGCGTCCTGCCCCGGCTCGGTCCGAAGATCCTCGACCTCGGCGCCGGGGTCGGCTGGCTGAGCCGCCATCTGGCCGAGGCCGGCCGGCAGCCCTGCGCCGTGGACGTCAGTGTGGATGATCGCGACGGCCTCGCCGCCGCCCGCCACTACGAGCCGGACTGGCCCCGCCTCCAGGCCGAGCTCGACCGCCTCCCGCTGGCCGGCGGCCAGGCCGACGCCGCGGTCTACAACGCCAGCCTGCACTACAGCCCGGACTACGCGGCCACCCTGCGCGAAGCCTTGAGAGTGTTGAAGCCGGGCGGCAGCCTGGTGATCCTGGAGTCGCCGATCTACCGCAAGGAGGAGAGCGGCCGACGCATGGTGGCCGAGCGCCACGCCGATTTCGAGCGCCGCTTCGGCACCCGTTCCGACGCCCTGCCCAGCGTGGAATACCTCACCTGGGACCGGCTCGACACGCTGGCCCGGGAGCTGGGGCTGCGCTGGCGGCAAGTGCCCACCTGGTACGGCTGGCGCTGGGCGCTGCGGCCGTGGGTGGCGCGGCTCAAGCGCAAGCGCGAGCCGAGCCGGTTTGTGATCCTGGTGGGGGAGAGGATTACAAACTCTCCCGCTGCGGCTCCCGCAGCGGGATGACCTTCCGCGCCATCTCCAGCTCCCAGGGGTTCTCCCAGCGGCCGGTGGACCAGCGCCAGCCGGCGAGAGCGCGTAGCGCGGCCTTGCCCCAGGCGGGCGTGGACCAGTCCTGGGCCGTGGGGAAGCGGCAGGTCAGCACCCTGGCGAAGCCCTGGACCCGGCTGCGGATCTTCGGGGTGAGCCAGGGCGCGTCCTGGTGGCAGACGTAGGAGATCCATTGCGGCTCGGTCCACTCTTCGGGCGTGCTGGGCAGCTCCGGGCCTTCCGGGCCGTAGCGTTTCAGGACCGGCAGGCGGTCTCCCGCCTGGACCCGCGCCGGATCGCGCTGCGGCGTCGGGCTGTAGAAATAGAGGATTGCCTCCGCCGCGGGGTGGATCTTCTTGACCTCCCGCACCAGGCGGAGCGTCTTCTCGACCTCGCCTTCGGGATCTTCCGGACCGCCGAGGACGAAGGAGAGCTCCGGGATGACTCCGTGCTCGCGGCAGCGGCGGACCATCTCGAAAGTATGCTCGACGCTCGTCCCCTTCTTCATCCGCTTGAGAACCTCGTCGCTGGCGGCCTCGGCGCCGACGTAGACCATCGCGAGGCCGCTCCGGCGGATCAGCTCCCAGGTCGAGGCCGAAAACCCGGCCAGCGTGTCGGTGCGGGCGTAGCACCAGAAGCGCAGGCCGGACTTCGCCATCACCTCCAGCGCCGGGATGCTCGTCTCTTCGCGGTCGAAGAAATTGTGATCGTAAAGCTGCACCGAGTCTGCGCCGTAGCCGCGCAGCGTGGAGAGCGCCGCTTCCAGCCGCGCCTCGCCCTGGAGCCGGGTCAGACCGTTGAACATCGACACCACGCCGCAGAAGGTGCAGCGGTAGCGGCAGCCGATCGCCGCCTGGTGGACCGCGGTCCGCCTCCCCAGAAAGCTCGGACGGAGATAGCCGCCCACGTCCCCGGCCCGCTCATAGGGGAAGGGAGGGTACTCGTCCGGCGGCCGGAAGTGGCGCTCGGGGTTGTGGACGATCGTCGTGATCGCAGCGGTGTCCTTCCAGGTCAACCCCTGGATCTCTCCGGGAGGCCGGCCGGCCAGCAGCTCCAGGAGCGTGTCCTCGCCCTGGCCGCGGACCACGAAATCCACATAGGGAGCGTTGACGGCCGCGTCCGGATAGAGGGTCGGGAAGTAGCCGCCCCAGGCGATGGGCACCTCGGGATGCGCGGCGCGGACGGCGGAGGAGATCGCAATGGCCGGCGCCACCTGCGGCCCCGGCATGACCGTCACCCCGAGCAGAGCGCAGGGTCCTTCGGCGAGGAGCCCCAGGATCGTGTCCACAGGATCGGGATCGACGTTGCCGTCCACGATCCAGTACTCGTAGCGGTCCTCCAGCACCGCCCCGAGGGCGAGCAGGGAGAGCGGGAGTCGGACGCTCCGGGGGGAGCACATCTTCGGATTGACCAGGATGACGCGCCGCACGGCGCCATCCTAACCCGTTCCGAGCTGCCGGATCACGGTCCGCAGCTCCTGCTCCAGGGCCGGCAGGCGCTCGCCGCAGTCCGCGAGCCGGTCTTCCCCCGCCAGAACCTCCAGGTCGCGCGCCTTCTCGGCCAGCCCGGCGGCGCCGAGGAGACCGGCGCTCCCGACGAGGGCATGGGCGGCGGTCGCCAGGCGAGCCCCGTCGGCCGTGTCCAGAGAGCTCCGGATCGTCTCCAGGGCCTGCTGGCCGCGGCTGACGAAGGACGCCGTCACCTCTTCCACGATCTTCCTGCCGGAGACCTCCTCCAGGCGCCTGAGAGAGGCGAGCCTGGCCGCGACGTCCTCGCTGCCGTCGGCCTGTGCCGTGGCCGCCGCGGCCGGAGCGCCGATCCCGAGCCAGCGGTCGAGCGTCCCGGCCAGATCCGCGCTGCGGAAGGGCTTGCTCAGGTAGTCGTCCATGCCGGCGGCCAGGCACTTCTCCCGGTCTCCGGGCGCATTGAGGGCCGCCGCGCCACTCGCCACGGTCTCACCGCTGTAGCCGAGATCCTGGAGGAGGGCGAGAGCCACGGCCAGGTTGACCGGACTTCAGCGCACCCTGGGTGAGCAGGGCGTATGCTACCGCCAGACCTGCCATCTTCGGCAGGTCCGACCAGCGATAGGGAAGGGCCGCCGTCGAGACCATCGTATTCCTGGACCGGAAAAGAGGGCCTCATTGTAATGCATGGGCGGCTACTCCTTCCGGACCTCGTAGATCGTCAAAACCTGAAACGCCGAGCACCTGTTCCCGGGGCCTGCTGAGGGTCGATCTAGCTGGAGTGAGCGAGCCCAGCCTTGACGAAAGGCAGGCCCGGAGGCAAGCTTCGTCGTGACGAGCACCCTCGAATTCGACGTCCGCGAAAACCGGAGATCTAATGGTTCTGAACCTTGCCAGGAACATGCACGTGCGCAGATCTGTCTGGATTTTGTTTCCGGTCCTCGCCCTGCTCTCCGCGTGCAACCGCGAACCGGAGGCGGTGGCGACGATCGAAAAATACCGTCCCGCCGTGGAAGTGCGTCTTGCCTCCATCAAGCAGATCGGCCAGAAGCTCAAGACAACGCCGCCGCTCTCCAGCGACGGAGCGGTTCTCGACAGTGGTCCGCTCCAGTTGGGAGCAGGCATCGACCCACCGCTTCCAACGGACAATGCGATCCTGGAAACGGCGCCGCGCCTCAGCGGCGACCTCGGCGCTGATCCGGGCGACGGCGTCGGCACGCGAGACCTGTGGTGGTGCGCCAAGCTGATCGGCGACAAATACTACGCCGAGAGAAGCAGCCCTGGCAACGCCGAGGCGTACCTGGGACATTGTGCCAACGCAAAGTATTTGCTGGTCGTGCGCGTTATCGAGAACGTCTATCCGGAAGTGGAGGAAGGCCAGGGAACGTTCCGGCCCGGATCGATGGCGGGCGAAGTGCGCGTGTTCAACCTGGGATCCGGCAGGGATCTCGGAGGCTTTCGCTTCAGGGCAGAGAACAGCGAGTTGGTGACACACCGCGACGGCCAGGGACGCGACTATACCGCGGTCGCCTCTGATCTCGCGTCCCAGGTTCGCAGCCAGATCAGCGCCGGCGTCGCAAAGTACCTGATGACGGCTGAACGCGCATCGGGTTGAAACCCTGGCCGAGCGCGTTCGCAAACTGCCCGTGATGCTTATGGCAAGATCTTGACGGAGGAGCCGGACGGCGTGGGACCATGGCGGGAGGAGAGAGCCTCCCCGTAACGAGAGGAGAGAGCATGGAGGTCTCGAGACGAGCCGAGGTCCCCTACCGGCAACTCTACCCCGACACCGATCCCGAGGCGGAGAGAGTCGAGTTGAGGCTCTACCGGCAGATGTCGCCTGCGAGAAAGTGGGAGCTGGTCGAAGACGCGATCCAGACCAGCCGGGAGCTTGTTCTGGCCGGGATCCGCTTGCGCCATCCGAATGTGGGCGAGGAGGAGATCCGGCGGCGTTTCACACGTGCTACAGTTCCTAGTCGTCTGTCACGCTTGAAAAGAAGGATCAATCCCTCCTCTCAGGGCACCCCTCGTGGGTGCCCTGAGAGGGCGGCCACAAGGGCCGCCCCTACAGAGGAACATGCCATTTCAAGGTTGACACCCTACTCAGGAGGGAACCATGCCGGTGCTTGAGCTCTATCCGCCTCCTTCGAACAAGTTGGTTGTCGTGAGCGAGTCTCCGACCCGGGACCTGATCGTATCGACAGTGCAGGCGCAGTCGTGGAAGGACATCACGTTCGTCGTGCTTCGGCTCGACGAGGCGAACCGGTTCGAGATTTCGGGTAGTCTGGAAGAGGGTCTGAGCGCACTCTGCTCGGAGAACGGCCAGGAACGAGTGTCGGCGACCGGGCCCGCCTCGCTTGGGGAGGCGACGGACCTGCTGCTTTCGTACCTGGCCTCCGACGACCGGTGGCGGACGAGCATCGGCTGGGAGTGAGGCGGAAACCGCGGGGCCAGGGCCAAAAAAACAAAAAGGTGTCTGACCCCGTTTGGGGCACAGCGATCGCTTGAGCCACATGCGGCTCGTCCGGCGCGTCGGGGAAGACCCACTTCACAAATGCCTGGCCCCGGAGGTGTGCGGAACGCCTCCTCCGCACACCTCCGGCCCGGCCCGCCCTCTCCCCCCATCCGGCGGGCCTTCCAGACACGGGATGGCGGCAGCCTTGGACTCGGTGGCCGCCATCCCTCCAAATTGTCAATGAACCTCGGGGCTCCCGGAGTGCTACGCCCCAGGAGATCCCGCTACGACAGTTCCTTTTACGGACCAGCCTGCCGATCCGTCGCCCTCTCCGCTGCCGATTCGCCGGAACCTACCCCGCTAAGGCCGAATCGCCGCGGATAACGCCAGCTTGCGGTGAACAAGGTCGATTCGCCGTGGATAACCTCGAATCGCGGCGGATAACCTTGAATCGGGCCGGGACGAAATCCGCGGCGAAGGTCGTGGCCTTCATTCATCCTCTTTACGGAAGCAAGTGATCTGGATTGTGCACCTCGGAGACGAGATCAACGCTTCCGGACGTGATGAATCGTCATGACCTCGTTGCCGAAATCCTTTCGGGCGGCCGGCTCGTGCTTCAGCCCGTTCGACTCAAGCGCCTTCAGCATGCCCGGGGCGTCGCCGTCCGTCGAGAGGAGGAGGAGGGCGCGACCGCCGTCGGCCAGCGCGCCTGGCAGGCCGGCGGCGAAGCGCTCCATCACGTCCGTGGCACGCCAGGCGAGGTCGAAGAGCCCCTTCGGCTCGCCGCGGAAGAACGGCGGATTGAAGAGGACGAGGTCGAAGCGCTCGCCCTGGACCGGTTCGAAGAGGTCGCCGTGGCGCACGTCGATGCGGCCCTCCAGACGGTTGAGCAGGGCGTTGATCCGGGCGCATCGGACGGCCTCGGGGTTCAGGTCCACCGCCGTCACCTGCCAGCCGCGGCGGGCGAGGAAGACGGCGCCGACGCCGCTGCCGGTCCCCATGTCCAGCGCCTTGGCATCAGCGGGGGTCGGTTCGGCGAGAGGGGAGGCCGCCACGGTCCGTGCCAGCAGCTCGCCGCCGCGGAAGACGACCGGGTTGAGCACGTCGGGGACCGAGACGAGCGGCACGCCGTCGATCGTCTCGATCACGGTCCTGCGGATGCGGGGGAGGAGGAAGGGTCTCTTGAGATAGAGCCAGGCGAAGGCGAGCATTCTCCTCATAGGGGCCGGCTCCGGACGAACCCCTCGATCCTGTCCGCTCCCTCGCGCAGCTCGCGCCAGTAGGCGAGGCGGTAGCGGTGGTCGCGGCGCAGGCTCTGGAGGAGGAGAGGGCCGGCGCTGTAGGGGAAGGCATAGCGCGGACCGTCCGGGAACAGCCGGTCGTGCAGGCTCTTGAGCACCAGGTTGCCCAGGTAGCCGCGCCAGAAGTAGCGGCTGTGGTGGCACATGCGGATCAGCGCCCGCCGCCCGAGCCACTCGGCCGAGCGGCGGGAGAGGGTGATGCCACGGAAACGCGCCAGGTCGCCCGTGCGGTAGAGGTGGAGAAGCTCGACCTTCCAGCCGGCCTCCACGACGGCGCGGGTGGCGAGGTCGCCGGTGTCGTGCCGCACCCAGCGGTCGGGATGGACGGCCGGATCGGGGTTCTCGATGGCCGGGAAGAAGCCGTCCGGCAGCGACTTCAGGGCCTGCCGGTAGGCCTCCACCTTCATGACGACCGCGAAAGTGCCGTGGCTGGCCGTCTGCTCGCGCGACGCGCAGGAGACGGCTCCCACCTCGGGCCGCTCGAGCTCCTCGCGCACGCGCGGCCAGAGATCCGGAGTGATCCAGAACACATCGGTGTCCACGAAGGCCAGATACGGGGTCTCGACCCGGGCCAGCGCGTCGTTGTAGGCCTCGTGGAACTCGCGCCGGACCCGATTGCGGCGCAGGAGGCGGGCGCCGGGCAGCCAGCGCGGATCGAGCGCATGCTCGTCCGAGTCCTGGAAGACCTCGATGACCGCCTCGTCCGCCGGAAACGAGCGGCGCACGCAGGCATGCCAGATCCTCGCCAGGTCCGGATAGATCGTGGAGGTGAAAACCGTGATCAGCCGGCTCACCGGCGTTTCCATTTGTCCGGCCTCAGCGGCGGCAGTTGGAGGTCGATCCCTTCGAGCGCCGCCAGCCGGAGGATGGCCCGGTCCGAGCGATCGAAGTACTCTTTCAGCGCCTTCCGGAGAGACGCATTCCGGATCTTGCCCAGCTCCTGGCGGATGCTGTCCACAGCCGCGCTGCCGCCCAGCGGCCGGCCGTCCGGATCGGGCGCGAACGGTTCTCCGAACATCGCCTGATAAAGAGCTCCGAGGAGAGCGTTGTCGTAGGCGCCCATGGCGTAGTAGCGCTTGCGGGAGATCAGGGTTTCGAATCCGTGGCCTTCCATCAGGTGGCCGAAGACCTCGCGCGAGGCGCGGATCACCGTGGTGCCGTGGAAGTCGGCGATGCGCGCCTCGGCCTCGGCGAGATCGGCGTAGATGATCTTCCGGCCGCGCTCCCGCAGCCGCCGGGCGGCGATGTCGCCGGGCTGGCGGTTGATGGTGTTGCACTCGCTGTCCAGCTCCTCGTAGGCCGGCGCGAAGACCGGGCGCGGCAGGGCGCGGTAGTGCTTGACGCGGCAGAGCAGCGCGTAGACGCCGGGCTCCTCGGTGCGGCGGAGGAAGGAGACCGCGGCCACGTCCGAGTCGTTGAACCGCGGCAGCCAGGACACCGGCCAGTCGGGATCGATGAAGAAGAGGTCGGCATCCAGCAGGAAGAGGTAGTCCGCGTCGAAGGCGAGCGCGGCGTCGTAGAACTCCAGAAAATCGCGGACGCCGGGTCCGGGCGCTTCGAGGACCGCGCCCGGAAACCAGCCGGGGACGAACTCGTCGGCATGGGCATCGCGGAAGATCACGGTCTCCACGTCCAGGCCGGCGTGCTTCAGCGCCGGGACGATCCCGAGTGAGACGCCGCGGTACCAGAGCCGCGCGAGGTCGGGATAGCGGTGCGGGCTTGCGATGAGGATTCGAGGTTTGCTCATGGGTTTCTCGGAGGTGGTCAGGGGTGGTCGGTGCGCGGCCGGTAGCGGCCGGTGTGATCGAAGCCGCTCTCCCAGACGCCTCCGGACCAGGTGCCGCCCAGGAAGACACCGCCCCAGAAGGTGCCGCCGCGGAAGTCGCCCGAGCGGAACACCACGCCCATGAGGGCGCCGGACTCGACGGTGCCGCCGTCCCACTCGCACTCCAGGAGAACGGCGCCGCGGCAGACCGTGCCGGGGCCGAAGCTCTCCTTGTAGAAGAACTCGCCGGGTCCCAGGATGCGCGGAGCGGTCGTCATTCGAGCAGCGTCTCCAGAAGGTCCAAAGCCTCGTCCAGGTCAGTCCCGAGCCGGAGGCACCATGCGCCGGCTCGCAATAGATCCTCGACATGGTGCGCGTAGTCCGGAAACTCCTCTTCCGTCCCGGCCGGAGACCGGCGCCAGAGCTCCAGGGCGGCGGCCGGTTGGAGAGGCTCCAGGCGGCTGCCCGCTCCGGGCTGCCGTTCCAGCAGGACGACCGGCCCCGGCCTGGCCTCCGTGGCCGTGCTGCCGGGTCGTACCGTGTCGAGGTCGACTTCGAGCTTCATCTTACCAGCGCTTTCGAGGACGGCGGGCCGGCCGACGAGCTCCGGAAAGAGACGGCCCGCATCGGGCAGCAGGTGGACGTGCCACGGCATGCCGCGCCAGACGCCATTCCGGAGATCGACCCAGACCACGTCCTCGGCGAGCATCCGGAAGCGGCTGCGGGCTCCCGCGTAGGCCAGGGTGGTCTTGCCGGCGCCGCCCGGTCCGCGCAGGAGGACCGCCCGGCCGTCGCGCACCAGGGCGGAGCCGTGGACCGCCATCAGGCCGTGGTTCCGGAGCTGGGAGAGAAACCCGTACAGGAGGGCGTGGCTGCGGAAGGCGGCCGGATTTTCCGATGCGCCATCACCGGAAACGCGGAGGATGACGTCCGGTGTCTCCGTGTCAACCGGCCCGAAACGGCCGAAGGTGTCCTCGGCGATGGCGAGGACGGCCTCGCTGTCGGTCTCCAGGAGGAGAGTGCGGCCCAGCGGCTGGAAGAGAGCTCTCACCCCCCGGCCCCCTCTCCCGGTCCGCCCGAGTCCCCCTCCCCGGGAGAGGGGGAGACTTGCAGTGCGCGGCCGTGCCGCTGCAGGTACATCTGGTAGAAGCCGTGGGTGTGGCACATCTGGAGACCGTCTCCCCGCCGGTCCAGGGTCTCGGTGGTGGCGATGAAGAGGACGTGCGAGCCGGCTTCGACGACGCTTTCGATCCGTACTTCGCGGACGGTCAGGGCGTCGGCTGGAACTGGAATGCCTTGGGCGGACGGATGGGTTTTGACGGGGAGGGTGGACCAGTCCACCGTGGCTTCCCGATGGTTATGGCCCAGACCGAAGACGGTCTTCTTCCAGCCCAGCGGGACGGTGCTGACGGCGAGCCTCCCGGCTTCGGTCATGGAGCGGATCGCCGGGCTGGTGCGGTGGAGGCCGAGGAGGAAGCACGGGGCTCCGGCCTCGCCGACGAGATCCATGGGGAACAGGTTGCCGCGGCCGTCCTTGTGATGGCTCACCAGGACCACCGGCCTCGGCGCCGCGAAGAGGACGAACTTGGCGAACAGGTCGGCGGGCGCCATCCTCACGTTGCGCGGGTTGCGGTCCCGCGAGAGCTTCCAGCGCTGGAGATAGTGGGCGTGGAGCCGCGGTGCCGGCAGGCAGCGGTTGGTGCAGCCTCCGGTCTCGAACAGGCCGATCCGGTAGGGCGCCGCCGCCACCTCCCGCGCGAGGCGGAGGCGGACCAGGCCGATCTCCCGGCCGTCCTGTTCCTGGACCGAGAGCCACGGCTGAGGACCGGGGTTGATGGGGTCGGGGCCGTGAGCGCCGAGCCGGATCGCGACCTGGAACGGGACCAGCGCGACCATGGCGTGATTCGACGAGACGTCCATGGTGCCGTTCAGGAGAATGCGGACCTGCCGCTCGGGCTCGGCGTGGCCGACGCAGACCCAGCCGGGTGTCGCGTCCGCGCCCAGGATGAGGCGGGCGAGGCTCAAGGCCACCCCTCCTCCGCGAGCACGAGCGTCTGCGCCATGGCGGGGTGGAAGGGTAGCACGGGCGAGCTCGTCCGAAGCCCGCCCTCGTAAAGGCATGCAGCTACCGACGGCCGGATTCGTGTTACCGTCCGGAGAATGAGGCGACCGTTGACGGCACGGGAGGATCTGGCCTGCAGCATCAGCCACGGGCTGGGGCTGCTCGCGAGCCTTGCGGCGCTGCCGGTGCTGGTTGCCGGTGCGATCGACCGGGGCGATCCGTGGCAGGTGATCGGCGGCGCCGTGTTCGGCGCCATGCTCGTGCTGCTCTACGCGGCGTCCACGGTCTACCACGCGCTGCCGCCGTCCCGGCACAAGAGCCTGTGGCGGGTGATCGACCACTCGGCGATCTACCTGCTCATCGCCGGCACCTACACACCGTTCACCCTGGGTGCGCTGCGCGGGCCGTGGGGATGGGCACTCCTGCTCGCGATCTGGGTGCTCGCGGTGGGCGGCATCGTCTTCAAGGCCACGCTCGGGTTCAAGTATCCGAAGACGTCCGCGGCCTTCTACCTGGTGATGGGCTGGCTGGTCCTCATCGCCATCGAGCCGCTGACGGCGCACGTCGCGCCCGACGGCGTCCGCTGGCTGCTGGCCGGCGGCGTCTGCTACAGCCTGGGCGTGATCTTCTTTGCCTGGCATCGCCTGCGCTACGCCCATCTGGTCTGGCACCTGTTCGTGATCGGCGGCAGCGTCTGCCACTTCTTCGCGGTGCTGCTCTACTCGGGCTTCCGGTCTCTCACTCCCTGACCCCGCTGGACGACCCGGCTGAGAGAGCGCGCGCGCCGCTCACGCCGGAGACCGGTCCGGCATCACGAACACCCGCTTCGCCAGCGGCGAGCCCAGCGTCTCCTCCCGGTAGTAGCCACCCAGCACCGACGGCTTCCAGGTGAGGAGGTCAGGGTTGCGCTCCGCGAAGACCTCCCAGCTCTCTTGGGCTTCCCCCTGCGCCATGCGCTCGTGGATCAGGAAGAAGTACGCCCAGGTGATGGTCTCGTGGTACAGCCCGGCATGGCCGTTGCGCGCCGCGAAGCGCTTCAGGCCTTCCGTGAAGCGCGTCAGGGCACCCAGGACCGGCTCCTCCCGGAGGTACAGCCAGGCCAGGCGGACGTGGTCGCGGTGGTGAAACTCCGTATTCGGCAGGCTGCCGTCCTCGAAGCGGCGGATGAGGTCGTCGGGCAGGTTGACTGGCATGTCGGGGTCTCCCAAAAGAAAAAGCGAGGGCCGGGGAAATCCCCGGCCCTCGCCGTTTCAAGAAACTACCACACCCTGGCCGGCCGAAGCAAGACCGGAGTTCTACTCGCCGCCGTCGTCGTCGCCGTAGCCTTCACAGTCGAGCAGGTCGTCGTCGGTGATGACCCAGTCGTCGTGACCGCCGCAGATATCGACCTCGGGGATGACGCACTCGTCCTCGTCCTCGTCCACCAGCTTGACGTCGTAGGTGTCGCAGGGGATCTGCATGAGGGTGAACTTGCCACCGTTGCCGATCGTCTGCTGGCCGAGTTGGTCCGGACCCCAATGGTCCTGGTCGGACGGAGACATGAAGAAGTTATGGATCGCGAATTTCGAATTGTTGTGGACTGTGACGTTGGCCTTCTTTTCCGCGTGGACCGCGGTGGCGGACAGACAGGCAAACAACATCACCCCAGCCACACAGAGGGCTGCTCTCTTCATGGAAAGGCTCCTTTTTGGCAAAAGCGTTGCGCCGGGGATTCTAGCACAAGCCCGGCGCTGAAGGGTCCGATCTAGCCCGACTCGCCGCGGAATCGCCGGGCGGCCGCCCAGAGGAGGCCGGTCCCGATCACGAGCAGGGCCAGAAGCTGCGGCCAGAGCGCCTCGAACCCGGCGCCCTTGAGGAAGACGGCGCGCACGATCTCCAGGTAGTGGCGCAGCGGGTTGACCAGGGTCAGCCACTGGAAGACCGGCGGCATGCTGGTGACCGGGAACATGAACCCGGAGAGCAGCAGCGACGGCATGAAGACCAGGAAGGTGGTCAGGAAGGCCTCCTGCTGGGTGTTCGAGATCGTCGAGATGAGCAGGCCCGATGCCCAGCGCCGTAGAGCAGGAAGAGCAGCGCTCGCCAGAAGCAGCAGCAGCGGGCTGCCGCGGAACGGGATGTGGAACCAGAGCAGCGCCACGCGCGGTGATGAGCACCAGGTCGACCAGCGCGATCAGCGCGAACGGGATGGTCTTGCCGAGCGATCAGCTCGCCGGGGTCGCAGCGGGCTGACCATGAGCTGCTCGAGCGTGCCGATCTCGCGCTCGCGCACCACGGCCAGCGCGGTGAGCAGCAGGCAGATCGAGCAGCAGGAGCGCGCCGATGACCGCCGGCACGTTGTAGTTGCGGCTGGCGCAGGGCGGGGTTGAACCAGGCGCGCTCGCGCAGGTCGATCGCCGGCGGGCGGCCGTACGCCCGGGCTGCGCCGCAGCGCCGCAGCTCTGCACGATCCGCTCGGCGTAGCCGCGCGCCACCGTGGCCAGGTTCGAGTTGGTGCCGTCGAACAGCAGCTGCACCGCTGGCGCCCGCCGGGCGGCGCAGGTCGCGCGCGAAGCCCGGCGGGATCGACCAGCGCCGAGCACGGCGCGGCCGTGGTCGAGGGCGCCGACGAGGTCGCGCCGGCGCGGTCCGAGCGCCCGACGACGCGGAAGTAGCCGGAGGCGGTCGAAGGCGTCGACCAGCTCGCGCGAGGCCTGCGGTCCGGTCGTGGTCGACGACGAGGGTCGGCGCGTGTGCGCACGTCGGTCGAGACGGCGTAGCCGAAGACCAGGAGCTGGATGATCGGCGCGACGAAGATCATGCGCGCCATGCGCGGGTCGCGGAAGATCTGGCGCAGCTCCTTGCGCACCATCCCGCCGATGCGCTCGCAGCGCCGCGTGCATCATCGCCAGCTCCTTGCGGAACGCGCGCACGGCGAGCGCCGAGGCCGAGCGACCGCGAAGGCGATCATCAGCAGCGCCCTGCGCGCACAGCACCTCGACGCCCACGCCCTTGAGGAAGATGCCGCGCGTCACGACCAGGAAGTAGCGCGCCGGGATCAGATAGCGTCACGCACCCGCAGCGGCGCGCGGCATGATCTCGATGGCGAACATGAAGCCCGAGAGCAGGAAGGCCGGCAGGAAGGTGGCGATCATGCGCGATCTGCGTGGCGAGGAGCTGGGACGGGCGACGGCCGAGATGAAGATGCCGAGGCCCAGCGCCGCCGGTGAGGAAGAGGAACGAGAGCACGCAGCAGCAGCAGCGCGCTGCCGCGGAACGGCACGTCGAAGAGCGAGACGCCCAGGACCGAGGTGACCGCCACGTCGACGAGGCCGATGGCGAGGTAGGGGAGGAGCTTGCCGAGCACGACCTCGAGCGGCGTCACCGGCGTGGCGGCGAGCTGCTCCATGGTGCCGCGCTCCCACTCGCGCGCGATGGTGAGCGAGGTGAGCATGGCGGCGATGATCATCATGATCACCGCCACCAGGCCGGGGACGATCATGTTGCGGCTCGCCAGCTCCTCGTTGTACCAGACCCGCGACTCGTGCGACCGGAGCGGCGGACGGCGCCGCCGCCGTGCAGCAGCACGCGCTGGCGAAGGTGCTGCACGATCGCCTGCGGCGTAGGCGAGCGCGATGGTGGCGGTGTTGGCGTCGCTGCCGTCGACGCAGCGACCTGCACGCGGCGGCGGTGCGGCCGGCGCCGAGGTCGGCGCGCGAAGCCCGGCGGGATGACCAGCACCAGGCGCGCGCGTCGCTGCGGTCGAACAGCGGCGCCGATCTCGCGCGGGCCGCGTCGAGCCGCGCGACGAGCGTGAAGTAGCCGGAGGCGCGTGAAGGCGTCGAGCAGCTCGCGGCTCGCGCGCGGTGCGGTCCTGGTCGACGCACGGCGATGCGCGATGTCGCGCACGTCCCAGGTGATGGCGTAGCCGAAGAGGACCAGCAGCAGCACGCGGCAGCAGCGAAGGCGAGGATCAGGCTGCGCGGGTCGCGCCGCAGCTGGAGCAACTCCTTGCGCGCCATGGCCCGAGCAGGCGGGTGCGGACGGCTCATGCGCTCAGTCGCTCCGGCGCGCCGCCGGCCTCGGCTGCACGCAGGGCGATGAAGACGTCCTCGAGCGACGGCGCGATCGCGCTCGATCGTGTCGCAGCGCATGCCGCGCCCGGCCAGCCGCCGCTCGAGCCGCGCGGCGCCGCGCCGCGGCCGCGCTCGGCGGCGACCGTGACGTGCACGGCGCGGCCGAACAGGCCGGCCGCGCAGCACGCCCGGCGCGCCGTCGCAGCGCCTCGACCGCGCGCGGGACCGGCGTCGGTCGCGCAGCTCGAGGAGCGGCTCGCGCACGCCGGCGCGCAGCCGCGCCGGCGTGTCGAGCGCGATCAGCCGGCCGCGGTTCATCAGCGCCAGCCGGTGGCAGTACTCGGCCTCCTCCATGTAGTGGGTGCTGACGAAGACCGTGGTGCCGCCGTCGGCGAGCGTGTAGATGAGGTCCCAGAACGCGCGCCGCGAGATCGGGTCGACGCCCGAGGTCGGCTCGTCGAGGAAGAGGATCGGCGGCTCGTGCAGCACGGCGCAGCCGAGCGCCAGCCGCTGCTTCCAGCCGAGCGACAGCTCGCCGCGTCAGCCGCGCGCCGCTGCTCGGCGAGGCCGGCCATCGCGAGCACCCAGTCGCGGCGCGCCGGCGCGCTCGCGCGCGCGGCACGCCGTAGAGGCCGGCGAAGAAGGCGATGTTCTCCTCGACGCGTGAGGTCGCCGTAGAGCGAGAAGAGCTGCGACATGTAGCCGATGCGGCGCTTGATCGCCTCGCGTCTCGCGTGTGCATGTCGAAGCCGGCGACCGTGCCGCTGCCCGCGGTCGGCGCGCAGCAGGCCGACAGCATCGGATGGTGGTCGTCTTGCCGGCGCCGTTGGGGCCGAGGAAGCCGAAGACCTCGCCGCGGCGCGACCGCGAAGCGACACGCGGTCGACGGCGATGAAGTCGCCGAAGCGGCGGGTGAGGTCGCGGACCTCGACCGCGGTCCGGCGGCGCCGGCAGCGGCGCGCGGCGCTCACGTCGCCGCCGTGCCGCCTCGCCGCCCGGCTCGGCGACGCGGTCGATGAAGACGTCCTCGAGCGAGGGCTCGAGCGGCGCTCGCTTCGATGCCGCGACGCCCGGCGGCGCGCAGCGCCGCCGTCGACGCGCGGCCGGCGCGCCGCGCGGCGTCGTCGACGGTGACGTGCAGCCGGTCGCCGAACACCGCGGCCCGCGCGCACGCCCGGCAGGCTGCGATCGCGACGTCGCGCGCCGCGCGCGCGCCGGTCGACGCGCACGCCGAGCAGCGCGCCGCGGCAGGCCGCGCTGCAGCGCGCCGGGCGTGTCGAGCGCCAGCAGCCGCGCCGCTGGTGCAGCAGCGCCAGGCGGTCGAAGCGCTCGGCCTCGTCCAGGTAGGCGGTGCTGACGACCGCGGTGACGCCGCGCGCCACCATCTCGTGCACGATGAGCCAGAGGTCGCGGCGCGAGACCGGGTCGACGCCGAAGGTCGGCTCGTCGAGCAGCAGCACTCGCGGCTCGTGGACGAGCGCGCACGAGAGCCCGAGCTTCTGCTTCATGCCGCCCGAGAGCTGGCCGGCCAGCCGGTCCTGGAACGGCCCGAGGTTCGAGAAGCGGAAGAGCCGCTCGAGCCGCGCCGGCCGCTCGGCCGGCGGGCACCTCGGTAGAGGTCGGCGTAGAAGTCGAGGTTCTCCGCGCACCGTGAGGTCGGCGTAGAGGCCGAAGCGCTGCGACATGTAGGCGAGGTCGGTGCTTGACCGCGCTCGGGGTCGCGCGCCACGCTGAGACGCCGCCGATCGATCGCGTCGCCGGCGCTCGGGCGCAGCACGCCGGCCAGCATGCGCAGCGTCGTCGTCTTGCCGGCGCCGTCGGGGCCGACCAGCCCGAACAGCTCGCCGGGCGCGACCGTCGAAGTCGAGCCCGTCCACCGCGGTCAGCTCGCCGAAGCGGCGGCGTCGAGCCCGCGCACCTCGACGCGGCGGCGCGCGGCGCCGGTCGCTCTCGCGCGCTCCTCCAGCCGCACGTCGGCCGGCAGGCCCGGCTTGAGCTCGTGCCCGGGTCGCCGGTGACGCGCACCTTGACCGCGTAGACCAGCTTCACCCGCTCCTCGGTGGTCTGCACGTTCTTGGGCGTGAACTCGGCCTCGCTGGCGATGAACGACACCTCGCCGGCGTAGCTGCTGGCCCGGGAAGGTGTCGGAGGTGATCGCGCGCCGGCTGGCCGAGCGCACCGCGCCGACGCGCGGTTCTCGGGCACGTAGATGCGCACCCAGCGGTCGTCGCGGTTCATCAGCGTGAGCACCGGCGAGCCGGCGGCGACGATCTCGCCCGGCTCGCGGTGGCGCACGGTGACGACGCCGGCGAACGGCGCGCGTGAGCACCATGTTGGCGAGCGTGGCGTCGAGCGTCGCGCACCGCGGCCTCGGCCTGCGGCGAGCTGCGGCGCGCGCGGCGGCGATGCGCTCGCGGCGCGGGCCCGGTTCGAGCAGCGCGAGCTGCTCGGCCGCCTGGTCGCGCTGGCTGCGCGGCGAGTCGACGGCGAGGGCTGCGCCTTGTCGAGCGCCTCGCGCGCCACGGCGCCGCCTGCGAGCAGCGGCGCGCGCGCTCGAAGTCGCGCTCGGCGTCGGCGCACGCGCTCGTCGGCGGCGGCGAGCGCGGCGCGCGCCTGCGCGATCTCCTCGCGCCGCGAGCCCGCTCGAGCTCGGCGAGCGCGGCGCGCGCCGCCTGCGACCTGGGCGAGCGGCCTGGCGTGCCGGCGGGCGTCGAGCTCGGTGCGGTCGAGCCGCGCCAGCTCCGGGCCCGCGGCGACCCGGTCGCCCTCCTGCGGCGACGATCGCGTCGATGCGGCCCGGGACCTGGAAGCCGAGCTGGGCGTCGGTCGCCTCGACCGTGCCGGAGGCGACGAGGCCGTCGGCCTCGGCGCGGGCGTGCGAGGACGAAGCGCCAGAGGGCGAAGCCGCCCGAGGGCGAGGAGCACGACGACGGGGACGATGCGCTTCGGGCTCATGGGGCGGTCTCCAGGGTGCGGCGGAGCCAGTCGGGGGTGAGCTCGCCGGCGGCGCGGGCGAGCTCGACGCGGGCGAGCAGCGGCGGCGTGCGCGCGCCTCGGCGAGGCTGGCGCGGGTCGCGAGCCAGCTCGGCCTCGGCGGCGAGGTAGTCGATCTGCGTGCCGGAGCCGACCTCGAGCAGGAGCTTCTGCATGCGCGCCACCTCGGCGAGGCGCTCGACGGCCATCGTGAGGCTGGCGATGCGCGCCTCGGCCTCCTCCTCGGCGGCGGCGGCGCGATCCACGTCCTCGCGCACCTGCACCTCGGCGGCCCGCACCTGCTCCTGAGCGGCACGGACGCCGGCTTCGGCGCGGGCGATCCGGCGCCGGGTGACGCCGCCGTCGAACAGCGGCACCGTGAGCTGAAGCGCCACGTTCCACTCGCCGGTGAAATCGCCCTGCGACGACGTCCACTCATTGTAATTGCCCACGGCCCGGAGGTCCGGCCGCAGGATGCTCCGCGCCAGCGCGACGCCGGCCTCGGCCGTGGCGACCTGCGAGCGCGCCTGGGCCACCGCCGGGCTCGCCTCGATTCCGGCCGCCGCCAGCTCCTCCCGGGACAGCGATCGATCGCCGACCTCGGCCGGCGCGAGTCGCGAGACGCGGGTCTCGTCGACCGGGATGTCGAGGAGGCGCGCCAGCTCGCGCTCGGAATTGTCGATGGCGGCGGTGAGCCGCACGCGGTCGGCCTCGGCGTTGGCGAGAGCGGCCTCGGCGCGGAGGATCTCCACCTTCGCGGCGCGGCCCACGTCGAACCGCTGGCGGACGCGTGACAGCTCGGCCCGCAGCGCGTCCAGCCGGTGATCGTGCGCCGCGAGCACCTGGCTCTGTCCCAGGACGGTGAGGTACGCCGCCGCCACCCGCCGGGCGAGAAGCTGCTCGACCGAGGAGACCGCGGCGCCGGCGCCTTCCACCTGGGAGCCGGCGGAGCGCACCTGGGCGTCGATGCCGCCGTTGTCGAGCAGCGTGTAGCTCACCGAGAGCGTGGCCTGCCCGAGCGTCTCGTCGAACTCGGGGAACAGGCCGGGGCTGAAGCCGTGGATGGGTGTGACCACCATGGGCTCCTGGTACTGGGTGGCCGAGCCGGTGAGCCGCCCCTTGGGCTTGCGGGAAGCCCGAGCTTCGCCGAGAGCCTCCTCGGCCTCGGCCTGGCGAGCCCGCGCCGCCTCCACCGCCGGGAACCGGGCCAAAGCGCGCTCCACCGCCTCGGGCAGGGTGAGCGCCGTGGCCGCTCTCCCGGGAGAAAGGACCGCAAGGACAACAAGGACGGCAAGGACAAAAAAGCGCCTCGACCAGGCCGGGTGGGAGGCGCCCTCTCCCCGCGCAGCGGGGGAGGGAAGGGGAGGGGGCACTCATCAACGCTCCTCCTCGGGCGATTGCTGGGCTAAGCTCGTGGCCTGCGGGTGTACAGCGCTTCGTGGAACGCCTTGCCTTCGCGCGCAAGCTGGATCTCGCCGTCGGCGAGCATCCGGCGAAGCACGTCTGAAGCCGTCCGCGGACCGACGGGCCGGCGCAGGCGGTCCGGGAAAAGGCGGTTGACCTCCGCGGCCAGGGAGGTCGGGCCGAAAGGCTCTGGGAAAGAAGGACTCAGGACGACCTGCCGCAGCAGCCGGCTGATCATGAGACGGCCCGAAGGCGATATTGTCTCGTCGGCGGCAGGTGCGGCGCCGGACTGGACCGGGATCGACTGCGCCAGCTCGACCGCCGCCGGCACGGCTGTCTTGAAGGCCTCCAGGCTGTGAAGCACCTTCTTCAGCTCGGCCGCATGGGACACCCGTTGCTCGCCGTGCTCGGATTCCTTCTGCGCGTGGAAGGCCTCCCGTTCGCGATGGAACGCCGCGCGCTTCTCCAGGTTCGCCATCACCTCCGCCACCGAAAGCTTCGAGGCCATGCCAATGTCTCCCTTGAGATGACAAGCGCGGACCAGACTTTGCCGCGAGTTACGACAGTCCGCGACCCCGTTGGTTCAGGTTGCGGTGAAAATCCTCGCGGCTCAGGATAGCATGCGGAGCCGCGTCAGGTCTCCGCGGGCCGCGCCGGCGGGAGCCCAGGTTGCGGTGAACGAGCTCTCCATCGCCCCGCATCTTGTTGAGGCGCCGTGGATAAGGCCACGTTGCGGCAAAGTCGGGTGACATTGCGGCGGAGGAGTTGGAGTTGCGGCAAAGTCGGGTGACGTTGCGGTGGAGGAGTTGGAGTTGCGGCAAAGTCAGGTGACGTTGCGGTGGAGGAGTCGGAATTGCGGCAAAGTCAGGTGACGTTGCGGTGAAGGAGTTGGAGTTGCGGCAAAGTCAGGTGACGTTGCGGTGGAGGAGTCGGAGTTGCGGCAAAGTCAGGTGACGTTGCGGTGGAGGAGTCGGAGTTGCGGCAAAGTCAGGTGACGTTGCGGTGGAGGAGTTGGAGTTGCGGCAAAGTCAGGTGACGTTGCGGTGGAGGAGTTGACACGGAGACCTCGTACCGTTATCCACCGCAACTCGGCGCCATCGACGGGCTACGCGCGATGGGCGTGTCTCATTCATACTTGCGGAGTGCGAGCACGGCGTTCAATCCGCCGAATGCGAAAGAGTTGGAAAGTGCAACATCAACTCGTTGTTTGCGAGCGACATTGGCGACGATATCGAGGTCAATCTCGGGGTCGGCAGTGAGGTAGCCGGCCGTGGGCGGGACAATATCTTCCCGAACGGTCATGACGCTGGCGACAAGCTCCAGAGCGCCAGCAGCGCCCAAGGCGTGCCCATGCATCGATTTGGTCGATGAAACAGCCAGTTGCTCGGTGTGGCTCCCGAAGAAGCGTCTGAGGGCCGTAGCCTCAGTCGCATCATTCACCTTGGTGCCCGTCCCATGGGCATTGATGTAGTCCACGTCCTCAGGATTGATACCGCTGTCCCGGACGGCGCTTGCCAGGGCTCGCACCAGCCCATCGACTTGCGGTCGAACGAAGTCGGTTGCATCTGAGGAGGTTCCAAAACCGAGAAGCTCTGCGTAGATGTGGGCGCCCCGTGAGCGCGCCGAGGAAAGGCTCTCCAGAACAAGGATCGCTGCTCCTTCCCCGAGTACCAGCCCGTCCCGCTCGCGGCAGAAGGGTCGGCACCCCGTCGCAGAGAGGACTCGCATCTCCTGCCAGGCGCGATAGAGGCTATACGAGGGAAGCATCTCGCTGCCTCCCGCAAGCGCAACAGGCACCGCGCCACTGCGGACCATGTTGAAAGCCTGGCCTATGGCATGATTGGCCGAAGAGCATGCGCTCGTCACGGAGAAGGCGGGTCCACGAAGCCCATACGCCATGGTGACGAGGCTGACAGCCGAATTCGTCATCGACTGGATGATCGTCAGCGGGTGGGGCCGAAGATCGCGGTAGACGCGAAGGGTCCCAGTATTCCTGGCTGCATCGCCCCCGACTGCAGTTCCCAGGACGACGGCGGTCTGCTCACTGTGCTCTTGGAGAAAAGCCTCGCCCGCATCTTGGATCGCCTCCTGTGCGGCTACGAGCGCGAACTGAGCAAAGCGGTCCAGCAGAGGAACGCGGAGGCTGGCCCTGCCCTTGGGAGGCTGAAAGTCGCGAACCTCGGCAGCGAGCCACTGAAACGGTTCCCCGTTCTCACCGGCAGGCCATTCCTCGGTATCGCGGGAGACAAGCTGGATTCCGGACCTGCCCTGCCGAAGAGCCTCCCAGAAGGCGGCAGAACCCTGGCCGATCGGAGAGACGACGCCGACGCCCGTGATGGCCACCCGAGTTCTAGGGTTCATGAACGCGCTCTGAGCCATCAACTCGCTTCGAGAGCGCCTCTCCGGGCTCTGAGCATCCCCACGATCAGGTCCCGCGCGTCGGCGATGGTTCGCAGCTCCACGAGGCTGTTGTCGGCAATCGAGATGCTCCACCGGTTCTCGATCTGGTAAATGACCGAAACGAGCTCGATGGAAAGGATCCCTAGCTCCGCAAACGTGATCTCCGGAGTGAGGATAACGGGCACCTCTTCGCCCTGCACGTTCCGGATCGCCTCATAGAGCCCGTTCTCGACTTCTTCGTCCACCAGTTGCCTCCGTGACTGCGAGGGGGCGACATCGCGCCTCCTCCCGTGACGTCTTGGAAGCATAGCGTAGAATGTCCAGCAGGTCGCCCCGATTGTGGCCGCCGCCCGCCGAAAGACGGCAGTCGGCCCGTGAACCGGCGTTTTCTGGCGATCCGACAGCCCTCAAGGAGGTAATTATGTCTCCATCTCAGGGTAGCTGTTTCCTCGTGGTCTTGTCCCCTTGGCGTCTTCGTGCTACTAGTAGCACCTCGACTCCTTGCTGGAATGAACTGGGAGGGAGTTTTACTCAGAGATCAAACGGATGATCATGAAATCGGCAACGACCGTTGCCCCGTGGAGCGAGCTCCTGAATTCGTATGGGGTCAAGTGGGGGCAAACGGAGCTCAATCCTGCCGACCGCAAGCTGGTGGTCGTCCTGGGCAATGCCTATGGGCTCATGAAGTACCAGGAGCCCCTCGCCAGGAGCCTGTCTTCCGAGGGCGTGAACGCCTTGTGGTCCTCGGCTCCAGGCCAGGAAGGGGCGCGAGGAGTCTTCGGCCTGGAGGGCGGCGTGGTGTTTCTGCGGGAGCTCGCGCAGGTGGCGCTGGACGAGGATTGGGAGTTGGCTCTACTTTGCCACTGCGCCAGCTCGCTTGGTGCTGTGGAGTTCCTCAATCGGTTCACTCCGCGAAATGTGCGATGCCTGATCTCCTATGGCCCGCTCCTCAAATTGCCGGCTCTTCGCGAGCGTGCGCTTAGTCAACTCGCGATCGCCGGAGTCAGCACAGCCATCGGCGAAGAGACATGGCGACTCGACTTTTCAGCCATGCTCGCTTCGTTGCGCTATCCTGCCCTTATTGCCCACAGCCTCGATGTGACGAATGCTCGCAGGGCAACTGCTGAACAGATCAACGCCTTGGAGAAGTGCCCCTGCGTCAGGAAGACCGTCATTATGGAAGAAGGCTATGATGAGAAAGTCGAGAATATTCAGCACGCTTTGCCTTACTATCTGGACTTTCTTCGTGAGTACCTGTGATGAAGAAGTTTGCGTTTTGGGGTTTGGTGCTAACAGCCGTTGCGGTGGTTGTTTTTCTCTTCGCTGTCCTCAATATAACGCAACTAGTTGATTTGTCAAGGCGTTTTTTCGCACTTGCAATTTGGTTCTGCGTCCTCTCCCTTCTATCCCTCCTGACGCTCAATCATCTGGTCAATAAGTTCGACCAGAAAAAGCTGAGTCTTTCGCACCTCCTTCTGGGGGGAATGTTGGAACTGGCTATCTTAGTTTTCTTGGTCGTCGCATTCATTTTGACATTGAATGGCGTGCCTGCCTCTGTGGACGTCCTTGTAGGGACCGCTCCCGCTGCTAGCAATTTCTTAGGCTTCCTGGCAACTGTTTTTACTCTCTGGGCGGCAGCATCATCAGCGTTTATCCTATTTGCACAGGTCCATCATGAGGAGCTTTCTCAAGCGTTGCGTCGAGTAAACAATCAGTCTGAGGTTCTGGAAGAGGTAAGGCTTTGGACGGAGAATCCAAACGTCGAACGGGTAGCCTTCTTTGGGGCGTTCTCGGCAATTCCTGGGTTCTGGGAAGAGCCTATCTCAGAGGCGTACACGTTGATTCATAATCATATCTTCGAGGGAAATAAACCTCCATTTTCATTGATTGGACCCGATGCTAATTCCGTTCGTTCGCTTGCAAGCTCTCTCGCGGCGCCGGAACAGAAAAAGCGACTCAAAGAGATGATTAAATGGAGCGAACCTGCTCGCCAACTCTACTCCTCAACCGAATCAGATACTGCGGATGCCATCAATAAAATTGTTGAAAAATATCAAGAGCTTTGCAACAATCTGGGAGGGATAGTCAAGGTAGCTTCTAATCCTTGGGAAACTTCTGCTATTACATTTGCGGTCGCACATGATAAATACTCGAACCCAATTGCAGCGATTTTCTTTGGCTCTCCTATTCCAAGCGATGGACTTTCACCAGGGGAAAAAATTAATATTTTCCGAAAACCGCTTGTTTATATGAGCCGCCGCGAAGAGATTGGGTCATTGCTGATCAATTTGGAGCACGTGATCGACGAGAATCTCGCGAACCAGAAAAGGGGAGTGGCGTGAATGTAATTATCCAAGCTCAAAACCGCTGGCGTCAGAGGGATTTCCTGTTCGTGGGCCTGCTGGCGGCGACGGTGTTCGCGGTTGCCTTCGTTCTAGGAGCCGGGATCATTGCCGCGACGGGAATTCCAGCCACGGGAGGCCTTGGAAACATCTTCGCCGCCGTGTTCCTCCTGGTCCTCGGATATCAGATCTGTCCCCGGCCCTTTATGGGGACGCTGACTCTGGCGCTGATGTTCGCGATCGCTCTGCCGACCACGATCGGTGGCCCAATCGGGCCTTTCAAGATCGTCAACGGCATCGTCATCGGGCTCGCCTTCGACCTGGCGGCCTGGATTGGGAGGCGGAGCGCCGCATCCCAGGTCATTGGCGCTGCCATTGCCTCTGTGTTGAGTCTCTGGGGAGTTTATGTGGGTCTGGTCATGCTTGGCCTTCCCGGTGCTGAGCGCCTGCAGCCGCTTCTGCTTCCTCTCTCGGGAGTCCAGGCGCTCCTGGGAGCTGTCGGTGCCTGGCTGGCGCTAGCTCTTTTCCGGAAGCGACTGTCCAAGTGGCCCGCGGTGAAGCGATTCCAGCAATCAGGATAAAATTTGTCGCTCCTGATCACGGACCTGAGCGTGTTCTACGCCGGCAGCGCCGAGCCCGCGCTGGCCGATTTCACTCAGAGATTCGAGGAGGCTGGTATCACCGGCCTCGTCGGTCCCAACGGCTCCGGGAAGAGCGCGCTTGCCTTTGTGCTGGCAGGCTTGCTGCCGCGCGTCCTGGGAGGATCCTGGACGGGTGAGATTCTCTGCCAGGAGCGGGCCCTTGCGGCGAGGGGCTGGCCGCCTCCCGTCACCGCGGCCTACACCTCTCAAGACGATGCGAGCCATGCTCTGCTCGGGATCGTTGAGGATATTCTTGACAGCCTTCCCTCGGATCTGAAATCTCTGGCACGTGACCTTCCACTCCCGGATGCGCGCACCGAGGTGAAGCACCTTTCGACCGGCCAACGCCATGCCATTGACTGGCTTCTTTGCCAGAGCCGGCGGCCGACGATCATCATCCTGGACGAAGGGCTCAGCTCCATGGATGCGATCACAGCGAGGGCGTTGATCGCCGGTAGCCGTTTCCTGGATGGCAACGATCTGCGGTTCATGTTTCTGATCGATCAGGATGTCCATCGCGTCAGCCAATACGTCGATACTTGTGTCTTTCTGCCGGCGAGGGCCAGGGTGGTGGAAGACGACCAGGAGGATCTCGGCGTACTCCTGGGCCTGGAAGGCCGTGTCAGCCCACCACAGGCCGGCCTTGGACCGATGCCGATCAAGGCTTGGTGGGCGGACGGACCGGGGACAGGGTTTCATTTGGGAGATTTCGAGCTTCGAGCTGGGGATTGTGTTCAGCTAGCGGGGCGCATCGGGTCTGGCAAAAGCACACTCCTCAAGGCGATGTCCGGCTATCCAGGCCCGAAGGGGAACCCAGGAGCGAAGTCCGTCCGGACGCTGTTCAGCCCGGTTTATTTTGGTGTCGGCGATCATTTCGTCGTGGCCGAGGCCACGATCGAAGAAAGCCTGGCGCTGGTGTACGGGAAGGAGAAGGCGCGGTTGCTGTGGCCTGGCCTGGCGAGCTACCTGCCTGGGAAAAGTCTGGATTCGGACCCGGGAACGCTGAGCTTCGGCCAGCGGCGGCTCCTAGCCCTCGTCGTCATCTTCGGAGCGGCGAAGAGCGCCCTGGCGCTGGACGAGCCTGACAAGGGATTGGACTTCCGCGCCCAGGAGCTTCTGATCCGTTTGATTTCGTCATTCCTTCGTGCAGGAGGAACCATCCTTCTGTCGTCACATAACGCTGGATTCGTTGACCGTCTCGGGAAGGTCGTTTCCGACCTGCGGACGTTGTCCATCTCCTAACCGAGCTTGTCCATGAGAGTCGGAGGTATCCTCGCAGCTACGTGGCTGTTCATAATATGGGGGATCTTGATTTTTTCGGACAGCTTGTCTCTTGTCTCCGCAGGCTTGGTCATCTTGACCTGCTTGATTCATCCGCGCAAGCTCTGGCGTTCCAGGATTCTCTGGCTGAGCACGGGCCTGCTCCTGGTTCTCGCTTGGCTCTTCGCGCTGTTGGCGGGTGTCGAAGATATCCATTGGAAGCCGTACATCTCCACCTTCGCGGTGGTGTTGGCGCCCCTTGCTGTGGGCTCCTATGTGGACGGCTTCTGGATCTGCGGCTGGCTGACGAAGGCGAAGGTGCCAGGTAATCTGATTCTCGCGATTGCGGCCGCTCTTGGCGCGATTGATCTGATCCTCGACGACGTCCGGGCTCTTGCCTACCAGCGCCGCCGTATGCCGGGGCGGGGATTGGCGGCGGTGACTGGCGTTCTCGCCGCAAGTTTTTCAGTTCTCTTGGACCATGCCGTCAGCATCGAAATTGCCTACGAGATGGTGGATATCGCCGCGGTGTTTCGGCGATGGCGAGGACGGCCCTTCCGCACTCAGGAGTGGATGTTCGGTGCCCAGCTCTTAGTTCTCCTGGTGATTGCCATGCTGAGCCTGGAATAGTTGCTCAGGAGAGATCCCCAATCGGCGCAGACCGAAGCCGTGGATGGGCGTGACCACCACAGGCTCCTGATACTGGGTGGCCGAGCGGGTGAGCCGTCCCCGGGGCTTGTGGGAAGCCCGCGGAGGCGGCCTGAGGATATCCGGCGCGCGGGCTGAGTCAAGAGGCCGGTCCGCTGGAACCAGAGAAGGCATGCCATTTGCAGATCATTCGCGGAGTCGGTCATTCCGCTTCGAATGGCTATCTGCAACCTCGACAGAGAGTCCAAGGAGGAGGTCCAACATGATTTGGAAAAGCGCGCGACTCTTGGCCGTGTCCTCGGCCGTTCTCTTTCTCTTCGCCTCAGGGGCATTCGGCCAGGAGTCGGCCGGTGTGGTGGCGAGCTTCAGCGGCACGTTGTCGAACGCCGCTCAGGAAGACCGCATCGCCTTCGAGGTCGATGCCGACCAGTTCGAGCTGAACGCCGATGGGGGCGTCGATTTCGTCTTCCTCATGAGCAGTGTGAGCACCGCGGAGAGCCCGGTCGATCCGGGACTCCTCTCCGTCGAGCCCGACGGCAGCGGCTCCGTCCAGCACAGCACGCGCAGGCCGGATACCGCCAACTCCACGGCCAGCATCGTCCTGGCCACGCTGACCCCGGGCAAGTACGAGATCGTCGTGCGCGGCGAGCACAAGACCACCGGCCCGTACCGGCTCGACGTTCTCCTCGCGGGCGACGCGAACACCGACTTCAAGGTCGACACCGAGGATACCCAGCTCATCGCGCAGCTCAACGCCAAGAAGAAGAACGACCCCGAATACTCGCCGTACGCCGACGTCGACCGCAACGGTGTGATCAACGGCGGTGACCGGCAGCGGGCCGAGGCGAACCTCGGGGCCCTGGCCGTCCCGCCGGAGGCCGACAACCCGCTCGATCAGAGCCTGCCTGCCGGCGCGCTGGCGCTGGTGGGCGCCGCGCCCGACACGTTCGTCAGCCGGACCGGCGGCCTGCGCTTCAGCCTTGCCGGCGCCGAATTCGATGCCACGCCGGCCGATGTTACGCTGACCATCAACGGCGTGAACGTACCGGCCGGGAGCCTCGTCATCGAGCCCCATCTCCTCACCGCGAACGTGACGCTGGCCGACGGCCGCAACACGATCTTCTTCAAGGCGTACGACACGATCGGGAGACCCCTTTATTACAACGCGACGCTGTGGGCCGGCAGCGCGACCCTGCAGGTCAACCTGCTGAACCCGAACGGCACCGCGTTCACCCAGCAGGCGAACGTCGTGGCGGCGCTGAGCGACGATCCGTCGGTCGCGGCGCAGGGGATCACGTCCACCGGCAGCATCACCTTCACCAACGTTCCCGCCCGTACGATCCTCGTCAAGGCGAAGGGCGCCGGCAACGAGATCGGCACGGCCGGCGTGGTCGGCACGCAAGGCGTCGTGTCGATCAAGATGATCGGCTTCAACGCGCCGAGCCCCATCGACAACAACGACATCAGCCTCGGCACCGACGGCTGGGTGATCGCGCCCGGCTCCCCGGTCTCGGTCATCCCGCACAAGGAGATCATCCCGGGTTTTCTCACGGGCGGCTCCATGGTGTCCGGGAGCTCCGTGACGACGAGCGCGATCGTCGACCAGGACATCATGCTCGGCACGTCGGGCCTGGGTGAACGTTCGGTCTCCCGCACCTTCACCACCTCGCAAGGCACCACGGCGGTGAAGATCCGCTACCGCTTCATCACCAGCGAGGTCCCGGGCGGCTATTTCGGCAGCCAGTTCAACGACTACTTTCGCGTCTCCCTGCGCAGCCAGGCCGGCGGTGGGGCGGTCAGCGAAACCAACAGCATGAACGGCCTCGGGCTCGCCGCGTTCAACTACGCGACCGGCGAGACGAACTGGCGCGAGGTCACCCTCCCCGTCGACACCGCGGGCGACACCATCCAGGCCGACGCCGCCGTGGCGAACGTCGGGGACGGCCTCTTCCAGTCGCAGGTCGTCATCGACTTCGTCCAGGAGATCAAGGACCAGGTCCGGCCGGCGCTCGCCTGGAACAACACCCAGGGCGGCTTGAACCTCACCTGGGAGGTGCTCGACCAGGCGCTGGAAAACGACGTCACCATCAACGTCTACTTCGCGAACGGCACGGGCTACGCCAACCGCCTCGGGGCCGCGGTGTTCAGCCACGTCGTCCCGGCCGGCACCGCGCCCGGCGCGGGCGGACCGGTCCACATCCCGGGAACGGATCTGGCCGGCGACCCGGCCGGCACCACGCACCTCATCGCCGCGAGCAGTGAATCGCAGGTCGGCGCCTTGGCCGACGTGCGGATCACCTTCGGCCCGAATGCGAACGCGGGGGCGGTCTCCGCGGGGATGACCGACATCGTGAAGGACGGTCTCCGCGCCGCGGGAGCTTCGACCGGAACGATCACCAGTACGCTGCGGTCGCCTGCCGACCAGGCCCGGGCGATGTTCAACAACGCGCTGAACACCGGCGCGCAGGCTCAGTTGGCCCTCTACGGCGCGGCCGGCGACGCGGTCATCCAGGTCTACATCCAACAGACGGCCGGATTGACGCCCGCCCAGATCGCCGCGAACGCCGCGACGATCCGCGCGGCGATGGAAGCCGAGATCATCGCTCAGGGGCCGGAGAACGTCTCCCGTCACTGCGGAGATCCCGCCGTGCGCACCGTCGTCGACGTCTCGTACAACTCGTTCAACGGCAACAACCGGCCGCTCTTCAGAACCGCCGTGGCGGGGCGCGTGTCGCGTCTCATCGACGAGCCGAACAACAACTGCTTCCACCTGGAGCTGGTCAATTAGCCTGCCGTCCGCCCCGCGCGCCGGCCGCGCGGGGCGGACGCTCATCCACGCCGGCTGCGGCCCCCCCCTCTCCCAGGGTGAGGGGTGAGGGGGCTTGCCAGCCGTTGCCGTTTTATATACTGTTGAACAGCCAAGACGTTCCGACAGCCGTGCAGAGTCTGAAAAGGAGAGCTCTGATGCGTGTAGGAGTCCTGGAGATCCTGACCGATTCCGTGTCCCAGTCCTGGATCGAGCGGGAGTACGACGGCCGCTTCCGCCGGCAGTACGCGAGCATCACGCCGCAAGCCGTGTCGGTCTGGTGTCGGCAGCTCGGGCACGAGGTCCACTACGCGACCTACTACGGCCAGAGCCCGCCCGACACCCTCCTTCCGGACGAGCTCGACGCCGTCTTCCTGGCGACCTACACGCAGGCGAGCGCCCTCGCTTACGCCCTGGCGCGCCTCTACCGCCGCCGCGGCGCGCTCACCGTCCTCGGTGGACCGCACGCCACGTCGTTCCCCACCGACAGCCTGCGCTTCTTCGATCTCGTGGTCCACGACTGCGACAAGAACCTGATCGATAGCATTCTGAAAGGCCACTTCGAGCCCGGCAGCGTGGTCACCAGCGGCCACCTCCTGGAGGAGATCCCGGGCATCCAAGAGCGGATGCCGGAGATCCAGAAAGCGTGCTTCTCGGGAAAGCCTTCGCCGATCCGCAACGTCAGCCTGTTGACCAGCCTGGGATGCCCCTACCGCTGTGATTTCTGCGTCGACTGGAAGAACGACTACGTGATGATGCCGCGGGACCGCCTGCTGGCCGACCTGCGCTACGTGTCCGAGCATCTGCCGGGGATGCTCATCGGTTTTCACGACCCGAACTTCGGGGTCAGGTTCGACGAGATGCTCGACCTGATGGAAGAAATCCCCGCGGGTCGCCGCAACCCCTACGCCATGGAGAGCTCGCTGTCGAACCTGCGCGGACCCCGGCTGCGGCGGCTGCGGGAGACGAACTGCGTCTATGTGGCGCCCGGAGTCGAATCGTGGGCCGACTACTCGAACAAGTCCGGCGTCGGCCGCGACGTGGGGGAGAAAAAGCTGGAGGACGTCGTCGAGCACTTCGAGGAGATGCACCTCCACGTGCCCGGCCTGCAGGCGAACTTCATCTTCGGCACGGACGGCGACAAGGGCGAGGAGCCCGTGGAGATGACGCGGGAATTCATCCACCGCCTGCCTTTCGTCTGGCCGACGCTCAACATCCCGGTCCCGTTCGGAGGGACACCTCTCTATGACCGCCTGCTGGCCGAGGACCGCATTCTCGAAGACACCCCGTTCGCCTTCTACTATATGCCCTACATCGCGATCCGGCCGCTCCACTACGATCCGCTGAGCTACTACGGCCTGCTGATCCAGCTCTTCCGCACGGTGGTTTCGACGCGGCTCCTGCTGCGGCGCGTGGCCAGCGCGCGGACCCCGGGCCTGCGGGCCATGCATGTCCTCCGCACCCTGGCCATGCGCTGCGAGCTGGCCAGCCTGCGGACCATCCGCTCCAGGATTGCCCGCGACGCCGATCTGCGCGCTTGGCTGGAAGGGCGTTCGCGAACGCTTCCCACGCTCTACCGCGAAGCGCTGAGAGCGCGGCTGGGCCGCTTTGGCGAGCTCCTGAGCGAGGACGATCTGCGGCCCCGGCTCGAACGGCCCGGCGCGGCGGCGGTGGCCTCTCCGCCGCCGAAGCTGGTGCCTCTCGGCGGCCGACAGGCGGCGGCAGGGCTGGTTCCGAACCAGGCTTACGGCAGCTCGTAGACCTGCTTTTCCGGGTCCGGGTTCTGGCGGAACAGGATGATGACGTGGCCGATGCGGCCCGCCACGTCCGCGCGTAGCGACTCGGCGAGGCGCTCGGCGATGGCGTCCTTCTCCTCGCGCGGGGCCACGGCCTGGACCTTGATCAGCTCATGGACGCCGAGCGCCTCGTCGACCTGCCGGAGCGCGGACTCGGAGAGCCCCTGCTTGCCGATCTGCACGATCGGCTTCAGGGAGTGGGCCTGGCCGCGGAGCCACTTGCGCTGGGCGCTGGTGAGGTTGGGGGTGCTCGGTGTCTTTGGCATCAGCCGGAACTTACCACACCGGCGGTATACTCCTCCCACCATGTCCGACGACCGCAAATACCGGCAGCGGGGCTACCAGGATTCAGGCGGCAGCCCGGACCGTTCGCGGGCCCCGCAGGGACCGCCGCGGGAGAAGAAGGAAGGTCCGCGCGGCCGCGGCCTGGGTGCGCCGTCCGAGACCGTCTTCCGCTGCGCGCGGTGCGGCGAAAAGCGGCCTGTCCTCGACGAGGTTCCGGCCATCCCCGTCGATACCGCCTGCGCCAAGTGTGGCAACG
Source organism: uncultured Holophagales bacterium (assembly GCA_963844885.1). Lineage (GTDB taxonomy): Bacteria > Acidobacteriota > Thermoanaerobaculia > Multivoradales > UBA5704 > DATMER01. Next base: position 126,805 of record CAWJQA010000001.1, read on the forward strand.
ACCTCCACACCTGCTCCAACTGCGTTCACTTCGACACCTCGGCGCGCTGGGAGTGCCGGAAGCACGAGGAGATCCCGGCGCGGGTGGCGAAGAAGAGCACCCGCAACGAGTGCCCGCTCTTCACCCCGAAGTCCGCCCAGGAATTCGAGAGGGATTCCGGGAAGCCCTCCCCGGGCGACGCGCGCTCCGCCTTCGACGCGCTGTTCAAGCTCTAGGAGCGCAGCATAGCGAAACGAGGCGGCACCCGCGCGGGTGCCGCCTCGTTCATTTTTCAAGGATACGGAGCGGCTTACGGCTCCTGGACGGGCGCCGTCCAGATCTCTTCCTTGGCGTTGTTGCGCCGGTCGGTCCAGGAGGGGAGGAATTTGCCGGCGTAGGCCGAGAGGCTGTTGTAATCGCCGTACTGGTTGCCGGAGTCGGCGCCGGCGATGGTCTCGTCGGTCATGCCGGTGGTCACCTTGGCCGCGGCGCTCCAGGTCAGGCCGCCGTCGGTGGAGGACTGGAAGAAGACGTCGGTCTTCTTGCGGCCCGGGTCGTTGACGGTGTCGTAGTACATCACGCCGATGCGGCCGGTGGTCTCGTCGACCACGAACCACTGGTTGAACTGGTCGTTGTTGGAGGCCTGATTGTTGACCTTGATCGGTGCGGACCAGGTGGTGCCGCCGTTGGTGGAACGCGAGAACCAGACGCGGGTCTTGCAGGTGGAGGCGACGTTCGAGCCCGGCTCGTTGGCGGCGGCGGTGCAGCCGGTCTCGCCGGAGAGGTCGACCCAGGTGGCGTAGACGTTGCTGCCGTAGGCGCCGCCCGAAACGTAGATCAGGGCGCGGCGGTTGTTGAACGACGGAACGCCGATGTCATAGCCGTCGTAGGTGGTGGCGATGACGACGCCGGCGCCCCAGCTCGTGCCGCCGTTGGTGGACTTGGAGACGACGATGCGGCGGTTGGTCGTGGTCGGCCAGAAGGCGAAGGCGTTGCCGGCGGCGTCGGTGCGCACGTCGCAGCCGATGGCGGTGCCGGAGGATTCGGCGCCGCTGACCTGGATCGGGGAGCCCCAGCCGGCCGCGGTGCGGCGGTTGACGTAGAGCGGGTTGCCGTTGTGCCAGCAGACGTAGATCGTGTCCTTGTAGGGGGACGTGGCGCTGTGGTCGGCCCACATGATCTGTTTGTCGGTGGCCTTCTGGGTGCCCGAGAACGTGTTGTCGTACGTCCAGGTGGCGCCGTTGTTGGTGGACAGATAGGCGCGCATCTTGAGGGTGTTGCCCTTGATGCCGATGGTGGTGGACCAGGCGGTGCCGTTGGAGGTCCAGTCGACGGTCGGGTCGGAGTGGTAGGCGTCGGTGCTGAACAGCGGCAGGAAGGATTGGCCCCAGGTGACGCCGCCGTCGCTGGAGTAGGACTGGGCCTGTTGGCCGCTGGCGGAGATGTTGTTGGAGGCACCGATGACCAGGTTCGGGTTCCAGTAGTTGATGCGGATGTCGGACTCGCTGCGCGGGCTGGTCTGGGCGCCCGAGGTGCGGACGTTGGTGCCGACGGTGGTGTCGCCGGTGATCACGCCCATTCCGTCTTCATCTCGCTCCGGCGCCGTGGCGACGTCGGCCTCGGTGGGCCGCAGCTCCTGGTGGCTCAGCATCCACTCATGGACTTCGTGGAGGACACGCGGATAGCCCTTGGTGGGATCCTGGCGCGAGAACGTGAGCTCGGGGTGGCCCTTGCGGAACCAGACGCGGAGCCAGAGCGGTACCGGGATGGTGTCGTTGGCCTCCTCGGGAAACAGCATGCCGAAGTCCTGGTTTTCATAGACCAGGGATTCCAGGGCGGTCCCCGGGCGGATGTGGTCCTTGCTGAGCTGCTTGTCGAGCGCGGGCCAGGCATGGGGTTGGACGGCGAAGGCCGCTGACGCCAACAAGGCCATCAGGGCGAACAGAGTCAGCTTGCGCATGCGATTCCTCCTGGATTCGATGAAACGTGAACAGAGCTGCGGACGAAATGTCCGAGGTTCTACCTATAGGAGTGTGCGCCGGCCGCGAAAGCGCGCCTCGCGCTCGCGCGGTCACTGTGGCCGCTGGTCAAGCCCAACGCGCCGTCTCGATACCCGGTAGAGGGGGGATCAATCCACGTAGCCGTCCCGGGTCCGGGCTCGGCTCCTGCCATCCTGGACGCCGTCCCGGACCCGGACCTCGATCTTGTGCCAGGAGCCGTCATTCCGGTCCTTCGTGGGCTGGAAGCCGAGCACGTACTGCTCCCGCAGCTCGCGCAGGATGCGCTGGAGCGCGGCGCCCACCTGGCCGACGTCCGGGATGACCTCCACCCGGCCGCCGCTTTCCGTGACGACCGTTTCCAACAGGGCGAGTTGCTCGCCGTGCCCTTTGCGGTCGCGCCAGGACGACGAGCGCTCGATCCGGCCCCGGGTCTCATCCTGGAGCCGGATCCAGTAGATCAGCGCCTGGCCACGGCGGGCGGCCCAGCGTACGTCTTCCATCCCGAGTGTGCTTTCGATGTCCACGCCGTCGCTCAGCAGCACCACGACCTTGCGGCCGAGGCGCCCCTCCAGCTCTTTGAGCGCCACATAAAGGTGATCGTTGATCGCCGAGCCGCCTCGCGCTTCGACCCCCGAGACCGGCGCCAGCAGCGTGGCCGCGTCGTTGGAAAACGGTGTGCGCATCAACAGCTCGTCTGAAAAGAGCATCACCGAGACCTCGTCCTGCGGCAGCACCCGGGAGATGAAGGCGCGCGCGCCGTCGGCAGCCGTGCGCAGGCGGTCTCCCTCCATGCTTGCGCTGGCGTCGAGGAGCAGCACCGCCGAGAGCGCCAGGTCGCCGCGGGCGAAGGTGGAGACGGCCTGGGGCTCGCCGTCGTCCAGGATCTCGAAGTCCGCCGCGGTGAGGTCGAGCACCGGCGCGCCGGCTCCCCGCGTCACGGTCACGTAGAGCTGCTGCAACTCGACGTTGATGACCTCGTCCACGTGGATCTCCGCCTCGGCCGGAGGAGGAGGCTGGATCTGGAGGAGGAGCGGGAGAAGCAGGGCCGGCAGCAGCATCAACGTGTTTTTCCGGAGAAATCATCCAGCGCCCTGGAGAGCGCCGCGAGGCGGAGGATCGACTGCTGGGTGAGCGACCGGCGGGCCTCTTCCAGGGCCGCGGCCGGCCACTGGCCATAGCGGTGGCGCGGCGAGCCGCCGGCCTCTTTGCCCTTGGATACCGGGCGCAGCCGGTCTACGATCTCCCGCGCGGTTGTGGCCGACCCTTGGCGGTCGAGCAGATAGGCGAGCTGCACCGCGAGCTGCGGCTCTCCGGGAAGCCGGGCCACAGCCTGCTTGAGGAGCGCCACGGCGTCGGCCGGCCGCTGGTTGTGGAGATGGATGCGGACCATCTCCTGATACGCGATGGTGCGGACCCAATCCGGGCCGGGCTCGGAGATCAGGGTCTGGAACGCCTGCCGGGCTTCGGCGGTCCTGCCGACCCGGTCGAGATTCACGCTCAACCGCAGACGCGCCTCGAAGCTCTCCGGGTGGGCCCGGGCCACCCCCTCCAGAACCTTTACGGCCTCGGGATAGTCGCCGTCGCGCTCGTAGCTCGCGGCGAGGAACAGGCCCGCGGCCTCGCCGCGGCTGTCGAGCGTCAGCGCCCGGCCGAGCAGCTCGCGGCCGGCGCCCTGGACCCCCGAGGCGAGGAGGTCCGCCGCCAGGCTGAGCAGGGCCTGGGCCGCGACCGCGGCGGAGCCTCCCCGGCCGGCGTAGACCGCGATCAGATCGGCCGAGGTGCGGCGGGCGTTCTCGGCGAGGAGGTAGTCCCGGCCGTCGCGCAGCTTGCGGTAGAGCTCGGCGTGCAGGACGGTCAAGGGGAGGAGCGCTTCGGGATCGGACTTGCCGAGGCGCTTCGCGGTCTCCAGCTCCACCTCGCGGAGGGCGTCCGCTTCCTGCGGGGATTGGCGGTAGAGGCCGGTCTCGACCTCCGCGAGGCGGTCCACCACCTGCGCGATCGGCGTGCCCGAGACGAGGGAGCGGACGGCTTCCTCGTACCCTTGCCGGGCGAGGCGCTCGATCTCCGCGTTTCTCTGGCGTCTCTTGCCCTGAACTTCCGGCACGGCGGCCGGTGCGGGAGCCGCCTCGCCGCCGAGCCGCCGGAGCTGCGCCCAGAGGAGGTCGTGGTCCGGCGCGCCCTCGCCCAGATAAAGAACGGTCAGCTCGGGCGTCTCCGGCCCGTCCTTGAAGGCGACGGCGGCGCGGTACCGGCCGGTCTCCAGCTTCGGCAGGTCGACGTCCACGGTCAGGCGCTCCAGGGCGGAGCCCGAAGCCGGAATCCTTTCGATCACGCGGTTGATCACCCGGCAGGGAATCTCCTGCACCGTCTTGCCGAATTCGGTGCGGATGCGGAGCGTGACCGCCGTGTCGAGGGCCGGCAGACCGCGCCCCAGCACCGCGATCCGACGCGTGCGGCCGGCGGCCAGGAGCGGCAGGGAGGAGGGGAGGCCCCAGCCTTCGTCCACGAGCAGGGGAGCCAGCTCGGACTCGAGAGAGTCGATCCCTTGCCGCGCCAGAACCCAGCGGCTCCGGGGATCGCTGAACAGGGGTTGAAGGAGGAGCGGTCCGGTGACCGGTGGTACGGTCACCGGCAGGACGAGCAGGCTGTAGCGCAGCGTGTCCGGGTCTACGACCAGCACCCGGACCGAGCCCGCGCCGGCCGGCATCGAGACCGACCCCACGAACTTGACGCCGCCGTCGAGCACCGCCTCGCCCCACTGCGCGAGGTCGAACGCGAGTCCCTGCGCCAGGAAGTCGACGACCGCGCCGTCGGTGCCCATCGCATAGGCATAGATTTCGATCCGCTGCCTCTCGACGCTCCGGCCCGCGAGCAGGCCGTTGCCCTCGATCTCCACGAAGAGCGGCACGGCGAAGCGGCCGTCCGCCGTCTTTCCCCCGGCGGGCACGGCGAGCGCCGCGACCGGGAGGCCGCCGCCTTCCTTGCCGGTGGTCAGAAGCGTGGCGATGGGACCCTGAAGGCCGCGCAGCGGCCGGGCCTGGAGCCGGAAATCGAGGCGCTCCTGGGCGGCCAGGGGGAGGGCGGCGAGGAGAAGAAGGAGAGCCCTCACCCCCCGGCCCCCTCTCCCGGTCCGCCCGAGTCCACCCGCCCCGGGCGAGGGGGAGACTTGCATCGTGTTTTCTTGTGTTTTGGGTGTGCGGGGGCGCCCCTCGCCCGGGGCGGGTGGACTCGGGTGGACCGGGAGAGGGGTCGGGGGTGAGGGCCGGCTAACCACTCTTCTTCCCCTTCTTCCCCTCTTCCTTCACCACCAGGTCCACGCTTATCGCCGACTCCACGGCCGCCACGTCGTCGCGCACGGCCACGGCCACGCGCCAGGTTCCGGGGCGGACCCGGAGGCTCGCCTGGTAGACGCCGGTCTGTCCCATGGCCTCCACCATCTTCGCGTTGGCGATGTGGACCGGCGCCTCCATCTTGCCGCCGGAGGAGAGGCCGCCGCCGGCGTCCTGGGTGAGCAGGAAGATCGAGAGGTGGCCCTCGTGCTCGATCCCCTTCGGGAGGAGCATGAGCCGGGCGAGCGGGATCTTGATCGAGACGGGCACCGAGTAGCTGCCGTCGCGCTCCCGCGTCCCGGTCCCCAGCTCGACGCCGAGATCGAGCGGGTTCTCGGTCATTCCGAGAAGCAGAGCCGAGGCGGCGCGGTCCTGCGTGCGCTGGTCCGCGGTGCGGGCGCGGTAGCCGGCGGCGGCCTGGACGCGCGCTCCCGGCCGCCGGACCCGAACGTCCAGCGAGTGCCAGGCGCCGTCGGCCGGATGGGGCAGAGACCAGGCCAGCGAGTAACCGGCCCGGAAGTCCGACTCCAGCCGCTCGGCCAGCGGCTCGATCGCTTCGAGATTGAACACCACGGAGCCGCCGGTGGCTTCGGCCAGGCGGCGCAGCGCCTCGGCGGGCGTCTCCCCGGCGAGCTTTCCGGCCTCGCGAAACTCCTGCCGGGCCTCGGTGCCGCGGGTGGCGGCGTAGATCGTCACCCGGTTGGCACTGGCGCCCGCGGCCAGCTCCTTGAGAGCCTTCTGGACGTCGAGCCCAAGCTGCTCCAGGTCCACCGATCCGGAGCCGCGGGCCGCCCGCGTGGGCCGGTACTTGACGAGCCACGCCTGGTAGACCTCGTCGCCCGGCCGCAGGTCGTACCCGGCGCTGACCAGGAGGACGGCTTTGCGCCCCGGCAGGCTCGCGAGAGCCGAAGTCAGCCGGTCGAGGGCCGAGAGCGACTGGAGGGCATGAACCCGCCGGCTCTCGGCATACGAGCGCACCGAGGTGAGCGACGTGGCGGCGGACTGTTCCGTGTCCTTCTGCATCTCGCCGCCCACGACCGCGGTCGAGGAGAATGCATTCGCGCTGGCGCCCTCCCCGGAGCGGATCTCGTTGAGGACGGCCCGGCGCGCGGCGACATCGGAGGGCACGCCGGGAGAGGCGCGCTCCAGCCGCTGGAGGGCATCCTCGACGAGCGCGCGGTCCGCCGTGAACGGCTGCTCGACCTTCAGTCCGGCGCCCTGGCGCGCCACCATCACCCGGCCGGCGGCGCCGAGGAGGCGGTCGAGCTGAGCCCGGACGTGCGCGAAAGCCGTGCCGCGGTCGGCCGGCTCGATCTCCGCGTCGTCGAAGAGGAGGACCAGATGGAGAGGCGCCGCGGTCTCGTCCGCCGGCCCGGACGGGGCAGCGAAAAGGCTGATCTTGACCGGCTGGCCGTCGTCGAGAACCTCGAAATCCTCCGCCGTGAGACCGGAGACGGCCGTGCCGTCCTCGCCGAGGACGCTGACATCCAGGTTGACCACCTCGACATCCAACTGGTCGGCGAAGCGCGTCTCCTGGGCGGGGAGCGGTGGAACCGCCAGCGGGAGGAACAGGAGGAGGGCGAGGAGAATGCCGGGACGGTTCACGTTCATCCGGGGTTCGTCGTGGGTCACCAGCGCCGTAGTCATGCCTCTCCTCCGCATCGGATCGCTCCGCCATTGTAGCCGCGTGCGCATGTCCGCGTGCTCTCCGAAGGCCGGGAATCGCGACCCCCTCCGCCCCGGCTTCGCGCTCCACTGGCCGCGCACCCGACGAGCCCTTGTAGATTGAACATTGGAAGTTCAATCTGCAAGAGGCATCGCCCACATGATTCCGGGCGCTCGTCAAGCCCCCTCAAGGATCTGGCCCGGCAGTATTCGGTGGTGACCCCACCGGTCCGCGCCAGTCCGGAAGATCACGCTGGTGCGGGAGGCGTCCCCGGACAATTGTGGCATCGCCCACACCACGGCCCAGCGCTGGATCTCCATCCTGGAGGCCAGCTTTCTCGTTCTCCTGCTCCGGCCATACCACGCCAACTTCGGCAAGCGCCTGATCAAGAGCCCCAAGCTCTACTTCCTCGACACCGGGCTCCTGTGCTACCTGCTGCGGATCCAATCGCCGGAGGATCTGCGCCTGCACGCCAGCCGCGGGTCCATTTTCGAGAGCTTTGTCGTCGCGGATCTGATGAAGAGCTTCCTCAACCGGGGTCGAGAGTCGGACCTCTATTTCTGGCGGGACTCGACCGGCCACGAGATCGACGTGGTGATCGACCTGGGTCGCGAAAGGGTGGCGGTGGAGATCAAGTCAGCCCAGACGGTGGCCCAGGATTTCTTCGCGGGGCTCGACTTCTGGCGCAAGCTGGTCGGTGATCCCGAGGCCCCCTCCGCCCTCATCTACGGTGGGGACCGCAGCTACCGGCGCTTTGGAGTTTCGGTCCATAGCTGGTCGACGTTGTAGAGGAAGCCCTCTCCCCCCGTCCTTTTTGGGCGCCAGCTCACTTGCCACTACGAATTGCGGGTGCTAGCATTCAAGCATGCCAGCCGTCCAGATCCGGGATGTCCCACCTGAAGTGGGTGGCACCCCTTCCGGTTGGGCCCAACACCCTGTGGGCGCGGCGCTACGAGGCGATCGTGGTCAGCAACGAGCCGGAGGCCCCCCGAGCCTGCCGCCGTAGGCGGCACGGCGACAACTCTGATTCACAGCCTCTGCCCGCTACCACCTTCCCGACCTTCTGATCGAGAAAGAAAGGAAGGAGGCCTGTCCTCCCGAGCGCAAAAGTGGCCGGTGGAAGGCTGCCGGAGACCCCGAGCACACCTTCAAGAGGCCGCCGGCAGGTGATTTCTCCGGGGAAACGGCCTGGCGACCTTGGTCACTTGCTCGCCTGAGCCCCATTCCCGGGGTTACCGCCGAGCTTACGCCTTCTTCTTCTCGAATCGCCTGTCACTTTTTCTCTCTGGACCTTCTCCTTGGAGCCTCGTTAGTCAATCACCCCAATGTTTCTTTAGTTCTCTTTGGTTGTCAGCCTTATCTCGTTCTCTTTGTGCATCCCTCTCCAACTCAGCGACTTCAGCATTCTTTCCGGGGTGTGTACCTCCACTTTCTTTCAAGTCATCGGCATCCTTCTGAAGTTGTCTCGCCTTATCTTCATGCTCTTTAATCAGTTTATCTGCTTTCTCCTTAGTGTATCCAGTCATAGCAAGAACCTCCTTTGTGTTATGTTGTTTGTCATACCTGAGATTAAACTCGGGATCTCCGGCAGCCTTCGACCGGCCACTTCTGCGCTCGGGAGAACAGACCTCTTCCCTTCCACGAGGTCGCCTCAGCGGCGAGTCTTCGTCGTCGAGTTGCCGAGCTTGTCGATTTCTGTCTCCCGTACAATATTAGAGCCGAGCCGACCAAGAGGCGTGTCAGTCACCTTCGACTCAACAATCGTTCGAAAGCCATCGGACCGAGTCCTCTCAGTGGTTTCATAGTGCTCGCCATCATGGAAGTGCTCCGTGGTCTTCGTCGACATGCGCGCTCCTTTCTGCGGTACCCGCACTTGGACTCAAGTAGGCCTCGGTACCGGGGCGCCCTGCGCAGCTCGGCCCCGACCTTGTTTCAGCATAGCGAGATAGTCCGCAGTTGCAAATCTCCCGGGAGACGGGATGGCCCTACCTTTCCAGGTAGCTCTAAACTCGCTTGCAGCGCGTGTTGCGGACCTACACTCGGTCAAACGTTCAAACGTTCGCCAGGCACCTAGCGCAAAGGCCGTGCCATCCGATCTTCGAGAAGGGATCAAGGCTCGGACATGGGGCACGGGGCATAGCCGAAGAGAGGGGATGAATCCAAGATCTCGACTTATTCTGAAATGACATTCGCCGGCCGTTTTCCGTCTTTATAGAGGGCATGGCCAGACGTGTGCGCTTTGTACCCGAAGGGGGCTCGCTCGTGGAGGTGACCGTCCGGACGTTCCAGTCCCGGTTCCTCCTGCGCTCGGGCCCTTCCCTCAACGAGATCGTCGGAGGCGTCCTGGGCCGCGCCCAGACCCAGCACCCGGTCCGTTGTCATTTTGTGGTTTTCATGACTACCCACGTACATCTCCTTCTGTCCGTGGACGACGCCGACCAACTCGCCCGCTTCATGGAGTACGTCAACTCCAACATCGCTCTCGAGGTCAACCGCCTGTACGGTTGGACGAGAGATGTCTGGGACGACCGCTAGCCTGAAGTACGCTACAGAGGAGACCTTCGAGCTGACGCCTCTCCCGTGCTGGGCTCACCTTGCTCCCGAGGACTACCGGCAGCGCGTGGCCGAGCTGGTCGAAGCCATCGAGAGCGAGGCGCGCGCCGAGCTCGCCAGGACCGGCCGGGCGCCGCTCGGAGTCGCTGCCATCCTCCGCCAGAAGCCGGACGACCGTCCGGCCTGGAGGAAGAGATCTCCGGCGCCGCTGTACCACGCGGCGACCAAGGCCGTGCGCAAAGCCTTCTGGGAAGCCTATGCCACGTTCGTGGCCGCGTTCCGGGAGGCCGCCGACCGCTGGCGGGAGGGAGATCGGTCGGCAAGATTCCCGATCGGCTCGTTTCCGCCAGGCCTCCCCTTCGTGAGAGCCGACGCCGTCGGCCCTCCTTGACCGGGGGCGGCGGAGTTCGACCCACAGCCGGTGACTGTCGATGCGCTCCCGCGGAACGCGAGGAAGAGGTGTGCCTGGCGAGCACGAATCGCAGGTGAGCCGGTGATCTCTGTTCTCCGAAGCGGGCAAATCTTCGCCACCCGCCGAGCCATCCAGCCGCGATTCGGCTGAAAAATCACCGCGCCGAGGCCGATCCGTGGTTTATCCCATCAGCCGGAGAGCCAATTCCCTACTCCCTCTCTAAAATTGGGTGGCACCCCTTCTTGGGGCATTACCTTAGCGTTTCCCTCAGATAAGAAATAACCCTAAAGCGTTCTATTAGGCCACCTTTGAATAGGATCTCAAGGTGCTCGCGTGCAGTGAGACCTCCGGCTGTCCGAGGCCGCAGGTCCGTATTGTAGTGATGCTCGCCCACCGAATCGATCAGAGCTTCATGGCACATTTCGAGGAGCCCACGGAACCCGACTGTCAGACCTTCGCCTGCCTGCGTAATGCTGGGGCCGTTGTGACGCTCATCGGCCAGGCATTGAAACAGTCGCCTAAGGAACGGCCCCGCAAGAGGGCGTAGGTGCTCATGCGGAATGTAGGGCTGATTTCCGGGGGAGGTGACACCTCTCGCTGCAACACCCGAGCAGGCCTGGAGCATCCGCTGGACCTCGTCGTCGCGATCTTGCCAGCGAATGAAGAACACATACGCTGGAAACAGCGCGCCAAATAGTCGAGCCTTTGCGAGCCCCAGGCCTGCAATTTCTGCGGGATGATAGTGCTCTGCGAAAAAGAGAACCTGGTTGCGGTAAACGCGGTCGTCTTCGACCACGATTCTCTCGCACGTCTCAACGGTTGCGTCCCAGTGCTTCTTGAGTTTGCGAGACTCGAACATAGCGCTCAGTTCTCTGGCTGCGTCGCTCGTCCTTTGGCTGCCTGGCCGCCCAACGGACTTCGAGTTCAGGGGCGCGCCAGCACGAGACCGCCGAGCGCAGCGAGCCACAAATGCGCGTGGCGCGTCCCCTGGAACGAGTTGTTAGGCGCCCAACATGTCACTTTGGTGTCCTCGGTGGAGTCGTGAAGTCCGCGTTGCACACATCGATTCGATTCGGCACATTGATGGTAAGAGCCCACCTCCGTGCTCCCGAAGCTCGCAGCATTTCGAGCAATTCCAGGTCGGTCGCAAAGGGCACCCAAGTCCACACGCCAATAGGCAGATCCGACAATGCAACTGCAACGCGGCTAACGACTCCCGAATCGGACATGCAGCCTCCTAGTAAGGCGCTTGGACACCACCGGGCGATACACCGCCATCGCCGTCATCATCCGGACCATCGCTCTCGTCGTCTGGGGTGTCTTGCTCATCCTCATCATCTGCATTCTCTTCATCGTCAACAACGCTCGAGGTGCTAGAATCGCTTTCGCCTTCGAACGTCCACCAGCGCCCTTCCTCATCCTCGCACTCGCCCGCAAGATCCTCGTCAACCTCGCAGTCGTAGAAGTCGACCCAGCCTCCCTTGGGAAAGTAGACACGCTCAACCGTAGCGCCATCGATCTCCGCATCAAGAGTGTAGGTGTTGCCTGAATCCTCGCTCGTGATGTCGACCGTCACCGTTCCGAAATGACCAACGGGTTGGTCGTTGCTCTCATCGTTGGTAGTAGTGGAGTCATCGACACGTGGTTCGTAGCTACGCCGTACCGTTGGAGACCCACCCCTCTTGGCTAGGTCGCCACGCGTTGGTTCAACCCGTTCTGAGCCCTCACAAGCGGCGAGCGCCAATGCAAGGCCTACCGCGGAATAGCTGATGCCTTTCATGGGCGCCTAACATTCAAGAGTCTATCCGACATCCTCCCAGGTCAACCTCCCAAATAACCTCCGGCGCCGCCGGGAGGATATTGGATAGACCAGGTTGAACGAGACCGCGGGGGAGTCCGAGCCGGTTACCCTATGCAGATTCAATCCGGAGGAGAAGGCAGCGGGCAGACCGCCGACCCTTCCTCAGGCGCCGCGGGACGAGATTTCCCCGCTTCATTGACGCCCCCTCCAGCGGTTCACCGTCTCCATGGGACCCTCCCACAGTAGCTTCGTTTGTCTGATAGTACCGCGGAGTCGAAAAAGAGTAAACCTCTCCCGACCCCTCGAAGAAGGGAAAGACGCGAGCAACGGGATGGCGCCAGAGAACCATGCCTGCGCCCTTTCAGGGCTTGGTGCTTTCTGGGGGAATCTGGACCTCCCTCCGGCTGAAGCCCCAGGCTATAGGCCTGCGTCCCCTTGGGGACTTCCTCTGACAGCGATTGGCTGGCGAGAAATTCGGCTCGCTCGATCGCTCGGAGAGGTGGTGCCGCCTTGGCGACAACGTTCGGCGGCTCCACCACAGGTGTCGCCGCCTCGCCACGGTTGTTCCCGTCGCGGTCACACCTTTGGCGACCCGCCGACAGGCGTCGGCGAGGTGCTGAAGGTCGAAGTCGACCGCCGAAGCGACATCGGCGACCGGCGACGCGTCTCGGCGGGTTGCCGAAAGGCTTCGGCAGACGCCGAAGGGCTTCGCCGAAGCGCCGAAGCGTTGAGGCGCCCGGCGAGGGCCTTCGGCACGACGCCGAGAGGTCTCGGGAGGCGCCGAAGCTCCTCGGCATGACGCCGAAGGGTCTCGGGAGACGCCGAAGCTCCTCGGCATGACGCCGAAACGTGTCGGCGAGGCGCCGAAGCGTTGAGGGATCGCCGCTGCCGGCCGCTCCGAGCCCCCGGGACCGCTGGCGGTCCCGGGGAGAACGGACGGCGCGGGGAGGTTCAGAATCAAGAGGCTGCCTTCGCCGCTCACCCACGAGCCCCTCCCACACACCTCCGGCGATGGCCCCGCCCTCCCTCCCTGAAAAGGCGGACCCCTGCGGAACGGCGGCGGCCTTGGACTCGGCAGCCGTCATCCCTCCAAATTGTCAATGAGCGGAAAGGGGGACCCGACTGTGTCCTCCCTTCAAGGTGATGGGCACGAACGGCCATCGGTCGTGGGGACCCGCGTCTGGCGTCCTCGTTCGTCTCCCTTCACTTCAGGGAGAGTCTACGGATGGCTGACCGCCGTGTCTACGGTTTCAGGATGCGATCTTGCCCAAAACGTTAGCAACGCGCATTGGTCGTCCTCGGTAGAGGACGGATTGAATGACGTGCGGCTATTTCGGCCAATTGACCTCTTGACTGGCGCCAGCGATCGTGTATCGTGCCATCCACGAGCCGGGGAGCCGTCCAGGGCAGGCCGGATGTTCATGTAGAGTCGGCGGCGGGCGCGGTGACTTTAGGTCGAGGGAGTAGCTGTTTCCGGCGGCTTTCGCCTTGCTGCCGGTGCCTCAGTCTCGGCCATGGCTCCGTTTCCCGCCGCCGCTCATCGAACCGGACTTGCGGATTTCCCGCATCCGGCTCTCGGACGGGCTTCACGAAAGGCTTGCACGGATTCTTCTCAGGCGCGTCTGCTGGAGATCGGTCACGCCGACCTTGCCGTACACCTCCAGGAGGCCGAAGCGGCTGGTTCCGCTCGGCAGCTTGTGTCGCCGCCGGAGGAGTTGCCGCACCCGATTGGCTACATGCCACCTGACGGCCTGATAGGCGTTGGGGGTGTAGCCAAACTTGAAGTACTCGGCCCAACCCATCAGAAGACGGTTTAGCCGGCGCCTCAATTCGAGCCATGGGGTCGGATTTCCTGGATACAGCAGAAGGTTGACCTTTTCCTTGAGCTTCTTCTGGGATTTCTTCGAGGGTTGGGCCGAGATAACTTTCTCCCCGGTCCGCCAGTGCCTGAAGGGGCCGAAAGTGTACCCCAGGAAGTCGAACGGCTCTTCCTCGACGTAGCACAGACACGTCTTGGCTGGATGGATCTTCAATCCGAGTTTCTCCAGCCACCGCGACACCTGCGCCAGGCTTGCTTCTGCCTGACCGCGGCTCGCACAGAGGATGACGAAATCATCGGCATAGGAGACGATCTGCCCCAGCCTTTGGGACGCTCCGGTTTCCCTCCAGTGTCGTAGAAGACGGTTGATGTAAATGTTGGCCAGCAAAGGAGAAATCACTCCGCCTTGAGGAGTCCCACACTTGCTCTTCTTGCCGCCTGTCAGCCTCCGGTTCCCCTTCTCATCTCTCTCCTCAACCGGGGATTTCAGCCACAGCTTGAGCAGGTGCAGGATCTTCCCATCGGCCACCCGCCGCGCCACGCTTTGCAGAAGCTCCGCGTGGGGGATGGTGTCGAAGTACTGCGCCACGTCGCCATCCACGACGTGTTTCTGGCCTCCAGTCAGCCGCTTCATCACCTCGGCCAGGGCTTCCTGCGCACTGCGCTCTGGCCGATAGGCATAGACGTTGTCCTCGAAGTCAGCTTCGAAGATCGGCTCAAGGATCAGCACGACAGCCGTCTGCGCCACCCGGTCCCGAATGGTGGGGATACCGAGGGGGCGCTCGCCGCCGCCGGGCTTGGGGATCAGGGCCCGCCGCACCGGTTGCGGTCGGTAGACCTCTTCCATCAGTTCCTGGCGAAGCTCGCCCAACCATCGGTCTCTGCCATACGACTCAATGTCTTCAAACTTCACTCCATCGACCCCGGCCGCTCCGGCATTGGCTTTCGCCTGCCGGTACGCGCGCTCCAAGGTCTCCGGCCAGCACACCTTGTCGAACAGCGTGTAGAACCGAAAGCCCGGCTCCCGCTTGGCCTTCTCGTAGAGCTTCTTGCGGAGTCGCTCGACTCGGTCGGGTTCTAGACTCATCGTCAATCCCGGTCTTCTCCTCGTTAAAAAAGCATGCCCGAACCAGGGCTCCGTCCCTCCACCGGCGTTACCCGGCTTCTCCGGTACCATGAGCCCCTCCGACTTCCACGACGGCCCGAGGCCGATCACTTCCGATCACCCCGGTCGGTGGTCGCGACCCACCGCCGCCATGGATCTCGCACGTTGCCTCAAAGACCTTATGCACATGCCGACTCCAATACCCCGGCTGGAGAGGGCGGGTTCTCAGGTCGGTTGCTCCCCCGCCCACCAACGGCCTTCCCCTTATGTCAGGAGGGTCGGCTCCAGCAAGAAACTATCGAGGCCTGCTCAGAGTTCACACGTTTCGGCCTGCGCACTTGCACCCTGGTTGCGCCAGGGACTTCCCCGGAGGCTTCAGTCGGGCGATTGCTCGCCTCGACTGCTCCAGTGGCTACCGGGCGTACCGACAATTCACCGGACGGGACTTGCACCCGCTGGTCTTCGAGACCCAGAAGGTCTCACCACCCACTCTCAACTCAACTCAGACCTCCTTTCGTGCCGCACTGACAATTGAAGTACTATCTTCCAAAAACGGGACGGGCCCAAGCCGGGGTCCGTCCTCCTGCCATAGGTGTACGCGCCACGGGGCGGAGGCCGGGCATCGACCCTCTCCGCCCCGGCTTCGCGCGCTTTCGAAGCCCTCGCAAGGACTTGACCCGGCAGCATCCAGAAAGCGGGGGGAGAGGTTGAACCGTTCTCCTCGTCCTTCTTGGGCGTCAGCGGATTCATGCTGCCCCGCGCGGCGCTTGGCGCGCCGGCGGCGATGTTCATTGACGATTCAATCGTTGTGCGTGAGCTTCTTCACGCGTGCATTGATCCGGTTCCAGACCTCCCGGTCCCTCACCTTTGCCCCTGCCTCTGTGGATGGATTCTCGGCCAGGGCGGCACCCGTTTCAGCCACATAGATGAAGGTCAGCGCGGAGAGCACGATGAGCGGGTCGACCTTGTCCCCCCAGTTCTGCTTGACCCACTCGATGGCCTTGTTCAGCTCCTCGCGCGTGGTGCCGACGTGGATGAGGCCGTTGATGATGGGCAGGCTCTCGGCGAAGAAGATCATGTCCTGATTCTTCTCGGCTTGCTGCGCCACGCTGTCGCACTCTTCCAGCTTGTCCAGGATGTGGTCCCGATGCCGCCGGAAGAAATCTCCAAGGTTCAAATAGTTCTCGACCGCTCTGCTGGGGTCGCTCGCCATAAGTTCTCCTATGCCCTGGCCATGAGCGGTTTGAAGATTTTCTCGTACCAGCCGCGGCCGGCGCGGGATTCGATCTCCCGGACTGCCGCCAGTGCCTTGCCATGCTCGGCCTCGAGAAGCGTCATTTCCTCCGGGAGGGAGGAATCGTCGGGCTGGTATTGCAGGAACGTATGAAGGCAGCGCGCCTTCATGCACGGGTAGAGGCTCCATGAAAGGCTGTTCCCCGCCGTTTGGGGGTCGGGATAGCCCGGAGCGGGACAGCGGGGTGCGTTCGCATGCACGTCTGTCGCAAAGCCATAGCCGAAGAACCGGCGAGTCCTCGACGTCACCGCAAACCAGTCGGGAATATTGTCGAACCTGGAGATCACCAGGCCCCCGGGCCAGCTTGTGTAGTGGAAGTAGCTTGCCTGGAACTGGAGGGGGATGGGCTCGCCGCCGTCCTCGCCGCGACCTTCGAGGAACATCTCTTCGATCAGGTGGTCCGCACCGGCGTACAGGCTCAGAGTCCGATGGAAACGGCAGGACAGCCGGTGGCTCCGGCGCGTCGAAAGGTCGGAATATTCGTAGTCGAACGGCTCGGAGACCATGGTGACCGTGCTGCGGACCGGTCCCGTCGAAGAGGACACGACATGGAAACGCTTTCGGAAGAGCTCTACCTCCTGGAACGCCTCGGGCGACCACGCCGGGTGGGGGAGGAGCAGTTTGTCGACCTGGAGAACCCGTTTCTCGGGATCATGTACGAGATACTCATTGTCAGCCAAAACCTCTCGGCCGTCGAGCAGGACGCTCGTGGCGGAGCCCGCGAACCAGTCGCGCTCGGGCTCCCAGGGAGCCGGCACGAGATTGAACCAGATCTCCAGCCGTTCGTTTTTCAGCTTGAACCCGTTGTCGAGAACCAGGGGCTCGGGTTGGCTCGGAAACGGATTCGGTGAATCGCTTTCCCGGAGGTACACGAAGGCGGCGGGAAGCTGGTAGTGCTCGTCCCTGGGCGGAGCGAGCGATTCCAGGAGGAAGCTCAGCTCGACCCGGCCCGGCTCGGTCCGGTCGATTTGCATCGGTAGGCGGGTTCCCGTCTCGTCATCGAGGGCCAGCCGGTCGGGAGAAAGCGCGGTGCTTTCCGCGATAGGAGGCCACGGTGTGGTCACAGGCCCGTTCCGCCAGTAGTCCGAGGGGTTGAAGACGTTCAGGCAGGACATTTACTTTCCTTTCAGGTGCATGGCTTCGAGCACGCTGCGCAGTTCGTCCACCTTGGATTCCAACTGTCCCCCAGGCCGTTCCAGCTTGAAGATCCTCTCATCATGATCCACCACCTTCCGCTCGCTCTCGGCGAGCCGGTGCTCGATCTTCAACAGCTCGATCCGGAGCCGTCCTTCTTCGATCCACTGGACCAGCCACTGGACCAGGGCCTCCTTGGTGAGGAAGGCGCCCTGGCGCTGCATCTCCTCCAGCAGTCCTCCCTGCTGGAAAAGGACTGTACGAAGGCTCCCCGAAAGCTGGGGGAGGTCCCGGTCGCTCAGGAAGCCGCCCTGTTTGGCGATGATCCTGATGATTCCGTCGTCCACCAGCTCGCTTTGTAGCTCCCTCTTGAAGCTGGAGAGCTCGGAGCGGGTCTTTTCCTGGGTTTCCCGGTTGTTCTTCTGGGCCTCCTGGTTGTTCTTCCGGCTCAAAACGGCGGCGACGGCGGCGATGATCGCCGCGACGCCACTCAGAATGCCGGCCAGGTTGGCCAGCACCAGCTCGTTGAGCCCCTTCGGCTTGTCCTGCTTCGGGTCGGTTGGAGTCTGCTGGCCCAGAGCGGCGGAGGAGAGCAGGAGGGTCAGGATGCAGCAGGCGGCGAGGAGAGCGAGAGATCCTTGTTTCATGGGGTGTTCAAAAACTTTAGCCTAACCTGCAAGGTACCACAGTTCCGGGGCCGTGGAAAAAAGGGGCGGGCCGGAACCGGCGGATACAGGCCGGAGTTGGGGGGAAGGCGCGCGCGAGGTCCTTGCTCCGGAGGACCGCCGTCGGCCCTCCTTGACCGGGGGCTGCTCCCCCGGCCGCGTCTCCCTTGGGGAGGTCTTGACCCCCCATGCGGGCGGCTCTAGTATACGTATGGTATACGTAGGAGGTGGTTATGCACAAGAAGCTCACCATCACCGTTGATGAGCAAGTCTATGAGGGCCTGCACCGCGTGATCGGCAGGCAGAAGATCAGTCAGTTCATCGAGACTCTGGTCCGGCCTCACGTTGCTGCTCAGGATCTGGCAGCCGCCTACCAGCACATGGCGGCGGATGAGAACCGTGAGGCCGAGGCTCATGAGTGGGCGGAAGCCACGGCGAGGGATGTCGCCGATGAAGCGCGGTGAGGTCTGGTGGGTTGATTTTGATCCCTCAATCGGCGGCGAGATCCAGAAACGCCGCCCCGCTGTCATTGTCAGCAACGACGCCTCCAACCGGTTCCTCAACCGCGTCCAGGTCATTCCACTGACGAGCAACGTGGAGCGCCTGTACCCGAGCGAGGCTCATGTAAGCCTCCAGGGGCAGCCGAGAAAGGCGATGGCTGATCAGTTGGCCACAGTAAGCAAGAGCCGACTCAGCCAGAAGATCGGTGGTCTGTCCCAGGCCGACCTGGAGCAGATTGAACGAGCCATTCGAGTCCAACTCGGCCTGATCTTGTGAGCCTCCTCACAAAAGGGGTGGTGGCACCCTTTCTTCTGGTCCCCGGGTTGGAGAGGCTGCCGAGAGGCGGTTGTCTCCGCCCCCCGGCTGTTGCGAGAAATTACGGCTGCTGCACGACCTTGACGTCATCCACGCCCGCTTCGACCAGGCTGGCGGTGCTCGCGTCGGCGGCTTCGATCCGGATACGGACGGTCTGGCCGGCGAACGAGCTGATGTTGGCCGACGTCGTGGCCCAGGCGCCGTTGAGGTTGGCCGCGGCGCCCAGCTTCTCGAATACCGTCGAGGTGGTGGCGCCCACCACCTTCACACGCAGGTAGTCCGCGGTCGACGAGTTGCTGCCATAGGCGAGGTAGTAGGAGAAGGAGAGGGTCAGCACGCCCGTCGAAGGCAGCGTAATGGCCGGTGACTGGATGGTGGTCAGGCCGCCGTCGAGGTCGTATGCCCCGGCCGAGGAGCCGGCCAGTCGCCCGGTGACCAGGTCGTTCGTGCCGCTGACGGTCGTGCCGAGCTGCTTGGCGCCGCTGGAGGTGGTGGCTTCCGGGTCGCCCCGCTCCCAGAGCCCGAGCGTGGCCGTGTCGGTGCCCAGGGGGTTCACCGTCCAGCCGGTGCTCGTCTCGAAGTCGTCGTTGAAGACCGTGACCGGCGGGGGAGGCGGCGTGCCGCCCTCGGTCACGTTACCCGTCACCACCAGGGCGAACGGCTGCGCGCCGTTCGGCACGTTGAAGGCCTTGACCGACACCGTGTACACGCCGGTCGCCGGGACGTTGAGGAGCACCTGCTCCACCGTGTTCTTGCGGTCCGACGCGCCGCCGGTGGTGAGACTGGCCGCTCGCGAAGACGTTGCCGCGCCAGATGGTGCCGGTCGGGCCGGTCACCGTCAGATCGAGGTCGTTCACCAGGTTCACGCCGGCGGCCGGGGTCGACGGGTAGTCGGTCCAGGCCAGCGTCGCCTTGAAGGGCTCGGTGGTGCTGTTGACGCTGAAATTCCAGGTCTGCTCGGCCGTCGAGCCCGTGGCGAAGCCGGTGGTGTCGTCCCGCACCCAGAGCTTGCGGCTCTGGCCGGTGAAGAAGAGGGCGTTTTCGAGCAACACGCGGCCCCAGCCCTGGCAGTTGGCCGGCATGGCGGTCGTGCCGCCCATGTTGATGGCGGAGTTGATCAGCGTGGCCTTGGTCAGGGCCGCCGACGGCGTGAAGCCGTTGGTCGAGACCTCGCCGCCGGTGGGGTAGTAGCCGTCCGTGTAGTACTGGCGGATCAGCGCGGACAGGCCGGCGGCGCCGGGGGTCGCCATGCTGGTGCCGCTCATCGACTGGCTGCCGCAGTTGTTGGTGGTCACGTTGAGGTCGTTGTTGGCCGAGACGATGCTCGATCCCGGCACGGTGATGTCCGGCTTGAAGCGGCCGTCGGCCGTGGGGCCGCAGCTCGAGAAGGAGGCCATGCTGTCGGCGCTGGTGCCGCGCAGCGTGGCGCCCACGGAGACGCCGTTCTTGGCCGTCGACGGGCTGCCGACCGTGGCCGTGCCCGGGCCGGCGTTGCCGGCGGCGAAGAAGATCAGGAAGTCCTTGTGGTTCCACATGAACTCGTCCACGTCCTGACTGCCGGACGAGTAGTTGTTCTGCACGGAGGCGTTCTCGTTGTCGCCCCAGGAGTTCGAGTGGAACCGCGCCCCCTGGTCGTAGGCCTGCTGGAAGATGGGGTTCAAGTCGACCACCGGGCAGCCGATGCCGGGCAGGTCGCCGCAGTTGTCCACCTGGTAGCCGGCGTCCTGCATGACCAGCTTGGCGCCGGGGGCCATGCCGTCGGCCGCGTCGTGGACGAGGAGGTTGGCGAAGTTGTCGCCGGCCACGGTGCCGGACACGTGGGAGCCGTGATCCTGGGTATCCCACTCGGTGCTGCTGATGCCGCCGGCGCATTCGTTGGACCACAGGAAGTCCACCGCCACCACCTTGCGCTGGTTGGCGTCGATGACCGTGCCGCCGCTGCAATTGGTGGGCGGCAGGCCGCGGGCCGTGTCCCGGAACCAGCACATGTCGGCGTCGATGCCCGTATCGAGCACCGCGACGGTCTGGCCCTCGCCGAAGATCCCCTGGCTGAAGATCGGCGTCGTCTGACCGCCGGAGAGGCCCGACTGTCCCACCCAGACGGTGGTGTCATTGAGGAGGACCCGTCGCGGCTCGAGGTTCATCCAGAACACCTCGCCGAGGCGGGCGAGATCCTCGCGGTGCTCGGCGATCTCGGTCGGCGTGAGCAGGAGGCGGATGCGGGAGAAGCGCTCACCCTGCCGGTAGCCGACAATGCCCTGGATGCCGAGGTCGTCGTGGATCTGGCGCACGACCTCCTTGACGTCGGCGTCGGGGAAGACCTGGAGCATGACGATCCGGTAGTCGCGGCGCCTCGTCTCCAGCGAGAGATCGCCGGCCTGAACGGACGCCACGTTGGCCGCGATCTTGTAGGCGGGGTGGTAGGGGCCGGACCAGACCGCGCCGAGCTTCTGGAGGCGGGCCTTGTTCTGGCTCCACCCGGCGGGCATCTTCACCAGATACGCATAGTTGGGGAGATAGGTGTAGACCCGCAGGCTCGCCTCGCGCAGCGCCTTGTCCTGGCGGGCGGTGACGGGGCCGGCGAACTTGACCAGGACGACCTCGTCGGCGTAGGGGTCGTCGGACCGGGCCTGCAGGGCCTCCGCGATCGCCGGCTGAGGCCGGCTCGTGTCGATGGCCTGAGAGTTGAGAAGGATCAGCTTCGAATCAGCCGCGGACACCGCCGGCTGCGCCTGGACCAGACTCGAGCCCAGGAGCAGGAGGGCAGCGCATCCGCTCAGTATGCTTCCCGTCTTCATAGTGTTTCCTCCGTACCGCCAGAAAAAGGGTGAATGGCACAACGGGGACTTGGGACATCTCTGAAGAGGGAAGGTGCGGCCCGGGCTCAAGGGCGAGCCGGGGGGGCGGGCGGGAACGCGAGCGCTGCGCCCAGGGCGGCGCGCAGATCCTCGAGCGCCAGCGGCTTGCTCAGGTGGTCGTCCATGCCGGCGGTCAGGCAGGCGTCCCGATCCTCCCGCAGCGCGCTCGCGGTCATGGCCACGATCCGCGGACCCTTGTCCGGCCACTCCTGGCGGATTCGCCGCGTCGCCTCCAGGCCGTCCATCTCCGGCATCCGGACGTCCATGAGGACGAGGTCGTAGGGCTGGCGCCGGAGCGCCGCGAGCACTTCCAGACCGTTGGCCGCCACGTCCGCGGTGTAGCCGAGACCCGACAGCAGGAGGAGGACGACCTTCTGATTGACCGTGTTGTCCTCCGCTACCAGGATGCGCAGCGGTGCGGAGAGCGCGGGGGTCGGGTGGGCCGTGGAGTCGGCGTCCGCCGCGGTGGGTCGCGGCTCCAGCCAGGGCGGCAACGGCCCCTCCTCGGCCATGCAGCGGACCGTGAAGCGGAAGACCGACCCGCGCCCCGGCTCGCTCTCCACCCAGATCCGCCGCCCATCATCTCGGCCAGGCGCCGGCTGAGATGCGAGGCCGAGGCCCGTGCCGCCGTAGCGCCGGGTGGTGGAGGCGTCCACCTGGCTGAACGGGCGGAAGAGCCGGTCCTGCTGGTCGGCCGGGATGCCGATGCCCGTGTCGCGCACGGCGAAGTCGAGCTCCACGCCGGCCGTCCGCTTCCACGGCGACGGGAGGTCTACGCTCGACGACGACCTCGCCCTGCGGCGGTGAACTTGATGGCGTTGCCCAGCAGGTTGACCAGGATCTGGCGCAGGCGCGTGGCGTCGCTGCGCACCAGCCGGGCACGTCCGGCGTCGACCACGCAGCCGATCGCCAGCCCCTTGCGCGTGCGCGCTCGCGGCGAGCAGGTTGACGGCCTCTTCGACGCAGCGCCGCGAGCTCGAACGGGATGCTCTCGAGGCTCCAGCTCGCCGGCCTCGATCTTGGAGAAGTCGAGGATGTCGTTGATGAGGGCGAGCAGCGAGTCGCCGCTCGCGCGGATCGATCTCCACGTAGTCGCGCTGCTCCGGGTCAGTCCGGTCTCGAGCAGCAGGTCGGTCATGCCGAGCACGGCGTTCATGGGGGTGCGGATCTCGTGGCTCATGTTGGCCAGGAACTCGCTCTTGGCCCGGTTGGCCTGCCGGGCCTCTTCCTCGGACTGCTTGAGCTCCTCGACGAGCCCGGTGAGCTGCACGGCGCGTTCCCGCGACCGGCTCTCGGACTCGGCGAGGAGAGCGGTGCGCTCCATCACGAGCTGTTCCAGGCGCTCGTTGCGGCGGCGCAGGGAGCGGTGCGAGAGGCGGACGGTGCCGGCCAGGGCGAGCGCGGCCAGGCCGGAGTAGCCCAGCCAGGCCCACCAGCTCCACCAGGGCGCGGGCGCCACCGTGAAGGCGAGCGTCCGCGGGCCGACGACGGCGCCCCAGGGGTCGCGCGCCCAGACCTTGAAGGTGTAGCGGCCGGCCGGCAGACGGCCATAGGCGTGGGACCGCTCGGTCTGCCAGGCGGACGGGGCCTCGTCGAAGCCCGCGAGCTGCACGCGGTAGCGCGTGTCCTCTCCCCGCAGGTAGCTCAGCAGGGCGTACTCGATCCGCAGCTCTCCGGAGCGGTGATCGAGACGCAGAGGGCCGGCCGCGGGGATCGCGGGGAGCTCGCGTCCGCCGACCGTCACTCTGCCGAGGAGGAGCGGCGGCGGCGCGGCCGGTTCCCGGGCGGCGGGATCGAGCACGGCCACGCCGCCGAGCGTGGCGAACCAGATGCGCCCCTGGCCGTCGACCATGGAGGCGGTCTGGTTGCCTTCGTTGCTCGGCAGGCCGTCGCCGGTCGTGAAGGTGACGACCGCGAAGTCGGCAGGACGCCGGGGATGCGCGGTCTTCGGGGTCAGGCGGGCCACACCGCGGCCGGTGAGAAGATAGACCCGGCCGCGCGCATCGGCCTCCATGGACAGGACCATGTTGCGGGGCAGCGGCGGATCGGTGCGGTCGGTGAGCACGAGCCACTGCGGCGAACCTGTAACGGATAGATCGAGACGCGCCGCGCCGCCGTCCGTGCCGGCCCAGAGCGCCAGGTCCGGACCCTGCCCCACGCTGCGCAGCGTATTGACCCAGTCGTTCGGCAGGGGGGAGTTGCGGTGGTTGAAGCTCGTGAAGGTGCCGTCCTCGAAGCGCACGAGGCCGCCTCGGCGGGTCCCCAGCCAGAGGATGGGACCGCGCGGTCCCGGGGTCTCGGCCAGGTCGTAGATCTGGTCGTCCGGCAGTCCGGAGGCGCGGCGCGTCCAGGCGCTCCAGAGTCCGTCGCGGTAGAGCGCGAGCCCGCCCCGGGTGCCCACCCACAAGCCCTGCGCCGTGGCGAGCAGGGCGAGCACGTCGGCGTTCGGAAGGCCGGAGGTCTCGGGCGTGTAGAGCTTGCTGCTCCCGCCCTCCAGCCGCACCAGGCCGCGATCGGTGCCGATCCAGAGGGTCTGGCGGTCGAGCGGGCCGGTGGCGGCGAAGTCGTTGATCTGCCGGCCCGGCAGGATGCGGCCTTCGGGATCGAGGCGGGTCCAGCGGCCGTCCTCCCAGCGTGCCACGCCGCCGGTCTCGGTCCCGAACCAGATCGTCGGCCGTTTGGCCGTCCCGGTCTCGGCCAGGGAGTAGACCGAGGCGAACGGAAGGCTCGAGTTGCGGGTGTCGATCGTGGTCCAGCCGGCGACCGCGAGGCTCGCGACGCCGCCGTCCCGCATGCCGATCCAGAGGAGCGGCGTCTCCCCCTGGCGCATGGCGAGCAGGCTGAACACCTGGTCGGAAGGGAGGCCTCCGGTCTCGCGGTCGAAGCGGGTCCATTCGGCGCGTCCGCTCCGTTCGCGCAGGCGGACGAGCCCGCGGTCGGTGCCGATCCAGAGCGTCTCTCCGGCAGCGCCGCCGCCGGTCGCGGCGAGGCTGAGGACCCGGCCGCTCGGCAGGCCCGAGCCGCCCGGGGCGAAGGAGGTCCAGGTCCGGCCGTCGAACCGGCCCAGACCGCCGCCGTCGGTGCCGATCCAGAGGATCTGGCGTCCGTCCTGCCCCAGCGCGAGCAGGCTCGTCACGGGTCCGGCCGGTGATCCGCCGGGCGCGGCCGGGATCGCGGTCCAGGCGGCGCCGTCCCAGCGCGCGAGGCCGCGATTGGTGCCGGCCCAGAGAAGGCGGCGTCCGTTCTCACGCGTCTCGGCGAGGCTCGTCACCTGTTCGCCGGGGAAGCCGGGGCTGCGCGAGGTCCAGACCGTCCAACGGCCCGCGGCGAGGCGGCCGAGGCCGTGCGCGGTGCCCACCCAGATCTCGCTCGTGCCGCCGCTGCGGGATTCCAGAAGGGAGAGCACGCGGTCATCGGGCAGGCCCGAGCTGCGGCTGTCGAAGACCTCCCAGGCGCGGGCGCGCCAGGTACGGGCGCCGAGCCGGGCGAGCCCCGCGCCCGTGCCGAACCAGACGCTGCCGTCCGCCGCCCCCAGCAGGGCCTCCACGTAGTTGGACGCGCTACGCCGGGGCATGTCGACGGGAGTCCAGGCGCGGCCGTCGAACACCGCGGCGCCATCCTGGGTGCCGGCCCAGAGGCGGCCCTCGGCATCGACGGCGAGGCTCTCGACCGTGTTGATGGGGAGTCCCTGC
This sequence comes from uncultured Holophagales bacterium, assembly GCA_963844885.1. Lineage (GTDB taxonomy): Bacteria > Acidobacteriota > Thermoanaerobaculia > Multivoradales > UBA5704 > DATMER01. The sequence goes on from CAWJQA010000001.1 coordinate 151,928, forward strand.
TCGGAGCCGTACAGGCGCAGGGCGGGCCGCCCCTCAGGCAGAGGGAGGGCGACGGCGCGCAGAGGCCCCGCGGCCAAAAGCGCGACAAGGAGCCGGAGCCAGACCGCTCCCGCACGAATCGTCACGATGTCGTCCAAGAACGACGGTATTGTGGCACAGATCCGGGGCGATGGCGGCTCGATGGGAACGCGCCCGGCAGCGCACGACCCGCGACTTAACGCAACCCTACGGCGCGATCCAGCCCAGCTCTTCGTCCGTGGGCTGGAACAGGCAGACGCCGACCACGCCGGGTCCGACGTTGGCGCCGACCACCGGTCCGATCTCGGTCTGGATCAGCTCGGCGACCTGGAACTGGTCGCGCACCAGGGCGCGCAGGCGATCGGCCCAGACCGGGGCGTTGGCGTGACCGATGCCGGCGACGACCGGGCGCTGGCGGTCCACCCTCTTGTGGAGGAGCTCCAGGATGCGCGGATGGGCGGCGCGCCCGCCGCGCACCCGGTCCACCGGCACCACCTCCCCGTCCACCACGCTCAGGATGGGCTTGATGCCCAGGAGGCCGCCCAGGAGCGCCTGGGCCTTGCCGATCCGGCCTCCCTTGGCGAGGAATTCCAGGGTGTCCACCACGAACAGGGTGTGGACGCGGGGAGGCATCTCCATCAGGCGCTCGCGGATCGTCGCGGCCGATTCGCCGCGGGCCGCCATGCGGGCGGCAAACAGGGCGAACATGCCGAGGCCGACGCTGACCTGGCCGGTGTCCAGCACGGTCAGGGTAGGGGAGGAGCCGTCGCCGCCGACCTGCGCCGCCGCGGCGCGGGCGTGCTCGAAGGTCTTCGACAGCCGGGACGGGAGGTGGAGCGACACCACGTCTTGCCCTTGCGCGATCCATTCGCGGTAGCGGCCGGCGAAATCCTCCTGGCTGGGCGGGCTCGACACCGGGTGGGCTTTGCCCTGGACCAGCCGCTTGTAGAACTGGCCCGGCTGGATGTCCACCCGGTCGCGGAACACCTCCTTGCCGAAGGCGACGGTCAGCGGCACGACGGCGATGCCGTGGGCGCGCACCAGGTCGGACGGCAGGTCCGAGGTGGAGTCGGTGACGATCTGCACCTTCGGCTCGCGACGGACGAGCACACCGCGTTCCTCCAGCACCAGCAGCTCCTGGACGATCTCGCCGTCGCGGGCCGGCAGGCTGTCGAGAACCTCCTGGAGCGGCACGCCCTTCTGGGCTTCGCCCAGGATCTGCTGCTGGAGCGGATTGAACGTGGCCGTGAAGAAGTCGGGCCCGAGCCGGACCTCCAGGCGTGCCCGGGCATCCGGGAAGTCGCCGAGCGAGTCCTCGATCGCCGTGATGATGAGCGAGCTGAGCGGCGCCTGGATCGTCCGCTCCGGCACCAGGTCGCCGGGGAAGAGCTGGAAGGGTCCCTCGTGCATCCGGCCGAGGCGGCAGAAGGCCTTGAGCCCATGCACGGCACTGGCGGTGGCCGCGACCACTTCGCCGCGCTCGAGCCAGATCTGTCCGCCGCGCAGCTCGATCCGGCCGGTGATCCCGGCCCGGTTGAGACCGCGCAGCAGCTCCAGGAGCGGCGTCTGCGCGAGGTCGCCCACGAGCGACTCCAGCTTCGTGTCGGGCTCGGCGCCGACCTCGCGGCCCAGCAGCACGAGGAGCAGCCGGCGCTCGATCTCGCGCAGCCCGAGGCCGCCCACGGTCAGGAAGGAGACGGTCTCGGGCAGGCCCTCTTCTTCTTCGGGATGGCTGCCCAGGAGGACCAGCGTGCGCTGGCCTCCCCGGTGAAGCTCGGCCAGGAGGGCGTTCGGATCGGGGCTGCCCGCCACGACCTCGGTGGTGGTGACGATGAGCGCCTCGCCGAGCCCTTGCGCGAATCGCCGGCCCATGGCGAGGTCGGCCACGGGAACGACCTCGTAGCCCTCGGCGGCAAGGCCGTTGCTGAGCTCCTCCAGGCGGTCGGGCCCGGGATCGATGAGGAGGACTGCGGGACGGGCCAAGGCTCCCTCGGGGGTATTTCCAGGGGTCAGGGGTTCAGAGGGATGGGAATCGTTGCCGTCGCGTCAACGGGTCTCGGGTTGCAGCAGGCGGAACAGGCCGAGGAGGCTTTTCGGGGCGTGCGGGCTGGTGCGCCAGCGACGGCTGCCGGCGGTCAGTCGATCCGCCTCCTTCTGGACCGCCGCCGCTCCGGCCACCAGCATACCCGACGCCTGGCCTCCCGTGGCGTCCAGCCGCTGCACGACCGCCTGGGTCAGCTCGGCACCCTCGGCTCCGTCGATCCAGACGAGCACGCTGGCGCAGCCGGAGAGGATGGCGCCGATCTGGGGCTGGGCCGCCTTGGTGAGCGCCTGCACGTGGAGCGAGAGCGTGCTCCGGTCCCACTGGAACGTGGCGCTGCCGGCCTTGCGCAGCTCCATCTGCTCGACCAGCTTGTGGAGGGCCTCGTTCGTACGGAACCCGGGCGCCTCTTCGATGAGCTTGCGCAGCGCGGGCCAGGCCGCCGGCTCGACCAGGACGAGGCAGGGGAGGGCGGCCGTGTCGAACCCCGCCTTCTTCGCCGCGTCCAACAGAGCGGCGACCGCCACGTCGAAGACCATGGCGCTGGAGATTTCCATGGTGTTCTGGGGAGCCGATTCGGGGACCCGGTCCCGCGGGGCGACGAGACCGTGCTCGACCAGCCAGGCCAGGGTGAGGCGGGTGGTCAGCGGCGCCTCGGTCTCCTCGGCGATCAGGTCGAAGAGGCGGATTCCGGGCTGCTTGTGGATGCGGGTCAGGACGCGCTGAAGGGGCAGGTTCCCGAACTCCTCGCCGACCATCGGAGTGAAGTCGGTCAGGGTCTGGAGCGGCTCGCCCGTGCCGGGCAGGTACTGGCGCCGGTTCTCGAGCTCGTCTTTGAGCCAGGCCGTATGCATGAGGAGCTCGTTGAAGGCCAGATGCTCGGGCTCGCCCGTGGGCGGGGTGGAGCCGTCGAAACGGAAGGTCCCCTCCTCGGCACAGAGCAAGGCAAGGAAGGCTTCCCGGCCCCGCAGCGCCTGCCAGCGCGCGGCGACGGGCTCGCCGTCCCGCAGCGCCACGGTGCCCGAGGTGTTGCCGCTGCGCACCCGGAGGCTGCCGGTCTTCCGTACCTGCTGGAGGTACTGGAGCACGGCCCACAGCGGGTGGGTCGCGAGGTCGCCCTGGAGCATCTGCTCGGCGCCACGGCCGCCCAGGAGGCGCTCGGCGCGGATCAGCACCTCTTCCAGGTCGAAGGGTCGGGCGAGGCAGTCGTCCGCCCCGGCGCGCAGGGCCGCGACCCGGTCCGCTCCTTCGGTCCGGCCGGACAGCACCAACAGCGGCAGGGACCGGGTGGCGTCCTGGCTCCGCAGCGCCTGGACCGCCTCGGCGGCGGCCTCCGTTCCGGAGTCGAGCACGACCAGGTCGGCCTGCTGCTCAAAGGCGGCGGCCGGGGCCTTCGCGGCGTCCGCCAGCACCCGGACCGCGTGCCCCGCCACCCGCAGACGGTCCTCCAGAACCGCGGCGAAGACGGAATCCTTCTCAACCACCAGAACCTTGGCCACCGAACCCCTTTCATCCCGGGCGGAGACGCCCGTGTCCGTCACAAGACGACTATTCTATGCGCGGTGAGCTCCGGGCGGGCAGGTCCGCCGCCGTGCTACACTCTTTCTCACGCTGTAGCGAATCCTCGGACGGCGGGCATACGGCCCCGCGGTGGGGAGAGTGAGCCGCCGGAGCAGCGGCTTCCTGGAGGTGGGTTCCTTGCAGATCGAGCAGTGCCGGTGGACTCCATCGAGGGGTTGGGAGCCGCGTGCGCCCGGACGCCTGGACGGCGCTCAGCTCGTGCTGATCTTCGGCAGCCCCGAAGTGCTGAAGACGGCCGGCCCGCGCTGCCAGATGGCCGCGGCCTACCCCGGCGCCTGGAGCTTCGGCTGCTCCACGGCGGGTGACATCTTCGGCACCCAGGTGTCGGACGATTCGCTGGTCGTCACCGGGATCCGCTTCGAGCACACCCGGATCGAGGGTTGCTCCACGGCGATCTCCGGCCCCGGCGACAGCCAGGCCGCGGGAGAGCGGCTGGCCCGCGGCCTGGAACGGGACGGGCTGGTGCATGTGCTCGTGCTGTCGGACGGGCTGCACGTCAACGGCAGCAAGCTGGTCGACGGGTTGTCCCGCAACCTGCCGGGAGACGTGACGGTCACCGGCGGCCTGTCGGGGGACGGGCCGCGGTTCAAGGAGACGCTGGTGATCAGCGGGCGCGGCGGCATGGACGGAATCGCCCCGGAGCCGAGCACCGTCGCCGCCGTGGGCCTCTACGGCGAGCGCCTGCGGATCGGCTACGCCTCTCTCGGCGGCTGGGACTCCTTCGGCCCCGAGCGTCTGATCACCCGCTCCAGCGGCAATGTCCTCTACGAGCTGGACGGCCGCTCCGCGCTCGACCTCTACAAGACCTACCTCGGGCCCCACGCCCGCAACCTGCCAGCGAGCGGCCTGCTCTTCCCGCTGAGCCTCCGGGCGCGCGAAGACGAGACTCCGGTCGTGCGCACCATCCTCGCGGTCGACGAGGAGAACAGCAGCATGACCTTTGCCGGCGACGTGTCCACGGGGTGCTACGCGCGGTTCATGAAGGCCAACTTCGACCGCCTGATCGACGGCGCCGTCGGCGCGGCCCGCACGAGCTACAAGGCAGTGGGCTCGTCCTCGCCCGAGCTGGCGCTCCTGGTGAGCTGCGTCGGCCGCAAGCTGGTCCTGGCCCAGAGGGTGGAGGAGGAGGTGGAGGGGGTGCGCGACGTTCTCGGGCCGGATACGGTCCTGGCCGGCTTCTACTCCTACGGCGAGATCTCCCCGTTCACGCCCGATGCCCGGTGTGAGCTGCACAACCAGACCATGACCATCACGACTCTCTCGGAACGGTGACTCGGAACGGCGACCATGGTTGAGCGGCACAGCCTCCTCTCCCGGCAGATCCGCCGGTTCCTCGGCAGCGAGGAGGGATTGTCCGGCGAATGCCGGGCGTTCCTGGACGCCGTCGACGCCGCCTACCGGCAGTCGGACGACGACCGGGCCATGCTGGAGCGCTCGATGGATCTCAGCTCCCACGAGCTGATCGAAGCCAACAACGCCCTCCGCGCATCGCTGGAGGAGAAGGCGCGGCTCCAGGCCATGGGCGTCCTGGGACACCTTGTCGGCGGCCTCGCTCACGAAGTGCGCAACCCGCTCTTCGCCATCACCGCCACGCTCGACTCGCTGCTCGACAACCTCGAAGACTCGCCGGCCAACTACGGCGTGCGCCACGCCCTCGCGGGGCTGCTGGAACCCACCTCCCGCCTGAGCGAGCTCATGGCCGACCTGCTGGAGTACGGCAAGCCCCTCGCGCGGAACCTGTCCGCGGGCCAGCTCGGAGGCGCCATCCTGGAGGCCGTGGCGGAATGCCGGAGGCTCGCCCAGGACAAGGGAGTCCGGCTTCAGGCCGGCCTCGGCGGCCGGGAGCTGTGCGTGGGGATGATCCGGCGGCGCCTGCTCATGGCCCTGACCAACCTGATCCAGAACGCCGTGCAGCACACGCCGGCCGGCGGCGAGGTGTTGGTCGAGATGAGCGGCTTCGAGGAGGGGGGCCGCCTGTGGGCGCGGTGCTCCGTCAAGGACAGCGGCAGCGGCTTTCACGAGGAGGATGTGCCGCACCTCTTCGAGCCGTTCTTCACCCGGCGCCGCGGCGGTACCGGCCTGGGGCTATCGATCGTGCAGCGGGTGGTGGAGGAGGTGCAGGGGAGGCTGGTGGCCGCGAACCGTCCCGAGGGCGGCGCCGCCCTCATCCTGGATATCCCGGTCTGGGAGAAGCCGGCCTAACCCCGGCGGCGCAGCGCCAGATTCCTTTCCCTCTCCTCGTGCTTGCGCTTCGCCGAGGCCGCCCAGGAGCAGATGAGGCAGGCGTCGAGGCCGTGATAGAGGGCGGGGCAGTACACGCGCCCGAAATAGATGATCTGAAGGTGGACCTTGCCCCACGACTCCCGCGGGAAGACGCGCTTGAGGTCGTGCTCCGTCCGCTCGACGCTCTTGCCGCTCGACAGCCCCCACCGTGCCGCGAGCCGGTGGATGTGGGTGTCGACCGCGAACGTAGGGAGGCCGAACGCCTGGTTGAGCACCACCGAGGCCGTCTTGTGGCCGACGCCCGGGAGCGCTTCGAGCTCCTCGAACGTCCGCGGCACCCGGCCGCCGTGCGTTTCGACAAGGATCTCCGACAGCCGCTTGAGGTTTTTCGCCTTCGACGCGCTGAGACCGATCCGGCGGATGAGGCGCTGGATCTCCTCGACCGGCAGCGCCGCCATCCGGGCCGGGGTGGGGGCGGCGGCGAACAGCGCGGGAGTCTCCCGGTTCACCAGCTTGTCCGTCGTCTGGGCGGAGAGCACGACCGCCACCAGCAGGGTGAACGGATCGGCATGGTCGAGCGGGATGTCGACCGTGGGGTAGAGATCCTCGAGGATTCCGAGGATGCGCTGCGCCTTCTCGCTTCGGGTCATGGGGGTTGCGCCGTCCGGGTCCGCTTTTTATCATGGGGCGCGAAATCCCGAGCGCCTCTCCACATTGACGCACGCAACGGTGGGCGTTAGTCTCTTTCCGGTATCAGGATGCAGACGATGAAGGTTCAGACAGGGCGGATCCTGGGTGCCGCCGCGCTGCTGGCGTCCCTGTGCTGTCCCGTGTCCGCCCTCGATCCGTCGCGGGATCTCTCCCGGTACGGGCACGACGCCTGGCGGATCGAACAGGGGCTGCCGCAGGACACCATCCAGACGCTCGCCCAGGCCGCCGACGGCTATCTCTGGATCGGCACCCAGCGCGGCCTGGCGCGTTTCGACGGCGTCCGCTTCACCGTCTACAGTCCGGCGAACACTCCCGCGCTGCACAGCCAGGCCATCGACACCCTCCTCGCCGACCCGGACGGCAGCCTCTGGATCACCACGGACGGCGGCGGGCTCGTTCACCGCCGCGATGGCCGCGATGGCCGCGATGGCCGCGACAGCGTCTCGCTGACCACCTTCACGACCGCGGACGGGTTGCCCACGGACCGGCTCCGCAACCTCCTGCTCGATCCGGACGGCACCCTGTGGATCGGGACCAACCAGGGCGGGCTGGTCCGGCGCGAGGAAGGCAAGCTCACCCGCGTCGAGGGCCTGACCCAGGGGACCGTGACCGGCCTCCTGCGGGACCGGCAGGGCAGCCTTTGGATCGGCACCGAGCGGGGGCTCGCCCGGCTCACCCCCCTGGATACCGGCCGCATCTCGATCCTGACCTCGCGCGACGGACTGCCTCACGACCGCGTCACCGCGATTCAGGCCGGCCCGCGCGGCGGCCTGTGGATCGGGACCGCCCGCGGGCTCGCCTACCTGGAGGATGGACGCCTGACCCTGCCGGTGCCGGAGCTGGCCGGCGAGGAGATCCTCTGCCTCCTCGTGGACCGCGGCGGCACCCTCTGGATCGGTACCCGCACGGGCCTCGGCCGCTTGTCCGGTGGACGCTTCGAACGCGTCCCGCCCGACAGCGAGCTCGCGGGAGAGGCCGTCTCGACGCTCTTCGAGGACCGGGAGGGGAGCCTGTGGATCGGCACGGTCAGCGGTGGCCTCCACCGCCTCAAAGACGTGGCGTTCATGGGTCTCTCCCGCAAGGACGGCCTGACCGGCTTCCCGGTCTGGGCGACCTACGAGGACCGCCGCGGAGACATCTGGATCGGCAGCAACTCCGGGCTCGACCTTCTGCGCAACGGGCGGCTCACGCCGTTTCCGGGCCAGGAAGCGCTACGGCACGAGGTCGTGCGCGCGATCGCCGAAGACGCCGAGGGATCGCTCTGGCTGGGCACCTACCAGGGTGTCTATCGGCTGCGCGACGGACAGGTGACCATCTTTGCCGAGGCGCAGGGGCTGCCGGACAGCCGGGTTCTCACTCTCCGGTTCGATCACCGGGGCGCCCTCTGGGTGGGCACGTTCGAAGGGCTCGTCCGGCTCCAGGGCGGACAGGCCACCGTCTACACCCGGCGGCAAGGCCTTTCGAACGACCGTATCTACGCTCTCCACGAGGATCGGGACGGCACCTTGTGGATCGGGACCAAGGACGGGCTCAACCGCCTGTCGGACGGCCAGATCGAAACATTTCCGCCACGGACGGGCGCCCCCGCCGGCGCCGTGTTTTCGTTCTCCGAAGATGCCGGTGGCACGCTCTGGATCGCGGGCGGAGCCGGGCTCTTCCACTACCGCGGCGGCATCTTCACCGGCTGGCGCGGCGTTGAGGACGGGGGGTTCCTGCTCGTCCTCGATGACGGCCAGGGCAGCCTCTGGGTCTGCAACCAGGGCGCCCTGCGCATCCGCAAGAGCGACCTGGAGATCCTGACGCCTGGACAAAAGATTCCCTACCGCTCCTTCGACGCCGAGGACGGCATGCCGAGCTCGGAGTGCAGCGGCATCGGCCGGCCCGCCGGCCTGCGCACCCGCGACGGCCGCGTGTGGCTCCCCACCGTGCGGGGCGTGGCAATCGCCGATCCCTCGCATCTGCCGTTCAACCGCCTGCCGCCGCCCATCGTCATCGAAGGGATCGCCGCGGGCGACCGTCCGCCGGTGGCTCCCCGTGATCCGGAAGTCCTCCTGCCGCCGGGCACGGACCGCTTCGAGGTCCGCTACACCGCCCTCAGCCTGATCGATCCAGCCAAGGTGCGGTTCCGCTACCGGCTGGAAGGTTTCGACCGGGCCTGGGTCGACGCCGGGACCCGGCGGGCGGCCGACTACACCAGCCTGCCGCCGGGGCGGTACACCTTCCAGGTCGCCGCCGCCAACAACGACGGCGTCTGGAGCGGCGTGACCCAGGTGCGCCTGCGGCTCGAGCCCCGTTTCGTGCAGACCTTCTGGTTCGCGGCGCTCTGCGCGGCGACGGCGGTCCTCCTGCTGGTCGGTGCGCTACGGCTCCGGACCCGCACCCTGCGGCGCCGCGAGCGGGAGCTGGAGCGGCTGGTGGAGGAACGCACCCGCGCCCTGGCCGGAGAGACCACCCGCGCCGAGCTGGCGCGGCGCGAGGCCGAGGAGGCGAGCCGCGCCAAGAGCGAGTTCCTGGCCAACGTCAGCCACGAGATCCGCACCCCCATGAACGCCGTCATCGGCATGACCAGCGTCCTCCTCGGCACCCCCCTCGGCCGCGACCAGAAGGATTGGGTGACCACCATCCGCCGCAGCGGCGAGGAGCTGCTGGTCATCCTCAACGACATGCTCGACCTTTCCAAGATCGAGGCCGGCCGGCTGGAGATCGAGACCCTCCGCTTCTCCGTGCTCGACTGCGTCGAGGAGGCCGTGGAGCTCCTCGCCGAGAGCGCCGCCCGCAAGCGGCTGGAGCTCGGCAGCCTGGTCGCCGCCGAAGTCCCCGCCGCCGTGCTCAGCGACGCCACCCGGCTGCGGCAGGTGCTGGTCAACTTCCTGGGCAACGCCGTCAAGTTCACCTCCAAAGGCGAAGTCTTCGTCAACGTCGGCATCGGCGAGGCGCCCGAGCCGCCGGCGCAGAACAACGTGGAGCTGCGCTTCACCGTCCACGACACCGGCCCCGGCATCTCGGCCGGCCACATGGACCGGCTGTTCAAACCCTTCAGTCAGGCCGATTCCTCCATCACCCGCCTGTTCGGCGGCACCGGTCTCGGGCTGGCCATCAGCCAGCGCCTGGTGGAGCACCTCGGAGGGAGCATCCGGGTCGACAGCGAGCCCGGCCGCGGCTCGAGTTTCTCCTTCACCATCCTCTGCCAGACCGCTCCCACCGTTCCCACCGTTCCCAAGGACCCGGGCGGCCCGCGGCTGGAGACGGAAGGCCTCGCCGGGAAGCGCCTGCTCCTGGCCGGAGTCCGCGTCCCGGCCGCGCGCGTGGTGGAGGGTTACGCGCGGCAGTGGGGGATCCGGTGCGACCACGCCTCCGGGTCTCCCGGCTCCCCGCCCGTGCTCCCGGAGATCCGGCCCGACCTTGCCGTGGTCGACCAGGAAGACCGCTCGGCCCAGGAATGGCTCAAGATCCTGGAGGATGCGTGGATTCCGACCCTCATCCTGCGGCCGATCGGAGTGCAGGAGTACGGCGAGGAGTGGTCGCCCACGGTCGTCCACCGCCCGGTGCGCCGCGGCAGCCTCCTGATCGCCGTCCGCGCCGCGCTCGGGCTCCCGGTGGGCCCGCTCACGTCCAGCCGTGGCAGCGACGACACCGCCGAGATCCGGGCCGGCCTGCCCGCTTCGCTACGCATCCTGCTGGCCGAGGACAACTCGGTCAACCAGAAAGTGGCCCTGCTCCTGCTGGAGCGCCTCGGCTACCGGGCCGACCTCGCGGCCAACGGCCTGGAGGCGCTGGCGGCGCTGCGCCGCCAGCCCTACGATCTGGTCCTCATGGATGTCCAGATGCCCGAGATGGACGGACTGGAGGCGGCGCGGCGCATCCGCGCCGAGTGGCCGCCGGACGCCCGGCCGCGCATCATCGCCATGACCGCCAACGCCCTGCGCGGAGACCGAGAGGCCTGCCTGGAGGCCGGCATGGACGACTACCTGAGCAAGCCGATCCTCCTCGACGACCTGCGGCAGGTGCTGCTGCGGCCCTCACTCCTGAGCCGGGATGACCGGCGCGATGCCAGTAGTACCCGCAATGCCCGCGATACCCGCGGCACCCGCGGAATTGCCCCGGCCGGTACCGTCGTGGAGTTGCCGGCCGAGCCGCCGGTCCTGGAATCGGCCACCCTCGACAGCCTCTTCCGCCTGGAGCAGGTCGCCGGGCGCGCGATCGTCCGCGGCGTCGTGGACAGCTTCGTGGCTGAAGGCCCGGGCCGCCTTGCGCGCATACAGCAGGCGATCCAGGACGGCGACCCCGGAGCGCTCACCTTCGCCGCGCACGTCCTCAAGGGAAGCGCCGCGCAGCTCGGCGCGGTGCGGCTCGCCGAGTCCTGCCGCGAGCTCGAGGAGCGCGGCCGGATCGGAGACCTCGACGGCACCGGCGACCTGATCGTGCGGCTGGAAGAGGAGCTGACGCGCGCCACGGCCGCCCTGCAGGCCCGCATCCACTTCACGGGAAGAGCCGCGGAAACCATTCCGGCGCCTTGAAACCGTAATGTGGCATGTAATGTCCGGCCTCTAGGATTCTCGTCGAGGATAGGACACCTGAACGAACCGGGACCGATCCTCTCCCTCAGTTCTTGCTCCATCGGTTGGCGGCCGGCGGAGCTTTTTTATTACTTTCCGTTCAGTTTTTCCACGGCCTTCTTGATCCCCGCAAGCGTGAGGTCTTCCATGGGGAACACCTCGCCGATGCGCTTGATCGTAGTGCCGCCGTAGGCCGTGCGCCAGTCTTCCCTGGGGATGGGGTTGAGCCAGGCCGAGTGGCGGAAGCGGTCGCGCAGCCGCCGCAGCCAGACCACGCTCGCCTCCGCGTCCTCGTCCCCCCAGGTGATCGACCCCCGCGGCCAGAGCAGCTCGTCCGGCGCCATCGACGCGTCGCCCACGAAGATCAGGCGGGTCTCGGGATTGCGCTGGAGCAGCACGTCCGTGGGCAGCGGATCGCGGCGGCGGAAATCCTTGTACACCGCGCCGTAGATCGTGTTGTGGAAGAAATATGTGTCGCAGCGCTTGAACCGGTCGCGGACCTTGGCGAAGAGGAGCTGGGTCAGGCCGACGTGGGGCAGCATGGAGCTGCCGCCGTTGTCGATCAAGAGCACCACCTCGATCCGGTCGAGGAGGTCGCGCCGGAACACGAGCTCGATCTCGCCGCCGTTCCTGGCGCTCTGATAGATCGTCTCGTCGAGGTCGAGCTGGTCGCGCGGGCCGGACGGAGCGAGCTTCTTGAGCGAAGCCAGGGCCTGGGCGAGGTTGGCGCCGCTGAGCGTCGAGCTGTCCGAATATTCGACATAACGGCGCTCGCCGATCACCTTGACAGCCGAACGGCCGCCTCCCGGCCCGCCCACCCGCACGCCCCCCTTGGCGTTGCCCGAGTGGCCGAACGGCGAATTTCCGCCGGTGCCGATCCACTTGCTGCCGCCGTGGTGGGCCTCCATCTGCTTGCGCAGCGTCTCCCAGAAGCGCCGCATCAGCTCTTCCAGGGGCATGGACCACACCGCCTGCGGCGGCAGCTCGCCGTTGTGGATCGCTTCCTGGAGCCAGGCCTTGAACTGGGGCGAGCTCAGCAGCTCCGGGTCCCCCTCGGCCACCCTGGGCACGTCGATGCCGTAAAAGTGGAAGAGGAAGTGCGCCAGGGTAAGCCTGGGAAAGGGGGAAGCGATGTAGACGGCAGTCGACAGAGCGGAAACCTCTCATAGGAGACCCGGCAGGTACGAATCCTGCCCGGCAAAGGCTGGCCACCAGCCGGAAGCGAGTCTTGCGTGGGCTCATCCCGTAAGGGCGCCTGCGAAGCGTAGACAGCGAGACCGAAGGCCGTGTGATTGAGCCACGAAAGGCACATGTCGTTGGGGTTGTCCTAGTTTCCTCAAGGGGCGACAGCACTCTTCCGCTGCTATGGCCTGGCGAGAGGAGCCCGACCGGGGTCCGAGAGCACGGCATACGGTTACTGGGGTCTCCCCAGGAACCTGGGAGATCCCGCCACTTCCGCCGAAGAAAGAGCCGGTGAGGGTCCCGGCTGACCAAAGGTCCAGGCTTGCGGCAGGGGGGCGTCCACAACCCGCAAGAGCGAAACCGGGCGGGCGCACAGGCGGTACGGCCGGGACAAGGGCAACCGAGCCTGGCCGGAAGAATGGCGGGAAGTCAGAGAGCCTCATTGTACTGATGAAGCCGGGGAACCGACCCGTGGGACCCGGTGGAGGGAAGGGGGCTCCGTGGCACGGAACCGAACGGAGGGAAAGATGTCGGGATCGCCGAATCTCGGGAGCATCTCAACGCGACTTCGCCGGATAGCGAAATTGGCGCAGGAAGATCCAGAGCGGTCGTTTTTGAGCCTGGCTCACTATATCGATGAGTACTGGCTCCAGGAAGCCTATTCCCGAACTCGTAAGGACGGGGCGGTGGGCGTGGACGGTATGACAGCCGAGCAGTACGCGGAGCATCTGGGGGACAACCTCCGGTCGCTTCTCGACCGCTTCAAGTCGGGCCGCTACCAAGCGCCGCCAGTCAAGCGGGTCCACATCCCGAAAGGCACCGGGTCTGAGACTCGCCCGATCGGGATTCCCGGCTTCGAGGACAAGGTGCTACAGCGTGCCGTAGCGATGGTGCTTGAAGCCATCTACGAGGAGGACTTCTTGTCCTGCTCGTACGGCTTTCGGCCGGGTCGCTCGGCTCACGAGGCGCTGCGTGATCTCTGGCGGGAGCTGATGGGGATGGGTGGTGGGTGGGTGCTAGAGGTGGACATCCGGAGCTTCTTCGATGAGCTGGACCGTGGCCATCTGGGATCCTTCCTGGACCGCAGGGTGCGCGACGGCGTGATCCGTCGGGCAATCGGCAAATGGCTGCAGGCGGGTGTGTTGGAAGAGGGGCGCCTGAGCCATCCAGCGGCGGGGACCCCGCAAGGCGGTGTCATCTCGCCCCTGCTGGCCAACGTTTACCTGCACGAAGTGCTGGACCGGTGGTTTGAGAAAGAGGTCAAGCCTCGTCTTGGAGGACGGGCCGTCCTGATCCGGTACGCGGACGATCTGTTGATCGTCTTCGCCGAGGAGAAGGATGCTCGTCGAGTGGCGGAAGTCCTACCGAAGCGAGTTGCTCGCTACGGCCTACGACTTCATCCCGAAAAGACGCGATTGATTCCATTTCAAGTACCACGAGGTAAGGACAAGACGTCGCGGTCTCAAGGCCCGGCCGCCTTCACTTTCCTCGGGTTTACGCACTACTGGGGCAGGAGCCGCAAGGGCAACTGGGTGGTCAAACGCAAGACGGCCGCGAGTCGCTTGACTCGGTCGTTGTCCAGAGTCCGTCAGTGGTGTCGCCGCTGGCGACACGAGCCTGTACCGTGGCAACAGCACCGGTTGTCGTTGAGCCTGTGCGGGCACTACGCCTACTACGGGATCACAGGCAACTACAAGGCGCTGGACAACTTCCATCGACAGGTCACGCGAGAATGGCGCAAATGGCTGAACCGGCGGTCGCAGAAGGCCCGGATGACCTGGGAGCGGTTCAACCGCCTCCTTGTCACCTATCCGCTGCCACACCCTCGGATCGTCCATGGCGTCGGAGTCGCGTAGCGAAGCCATGTCACGAAGAGCCGGATGCGGGAAACCCGCAAGTCCGGATCTGTGGGGGGCCCGGTCGGGCAACCGGCCGGGTCTACCCGATGGCCCGCTCATAGGCGTCCATGTGCTCGACCCGCCGCACGAACGAGAGCCTGGCGAACAGGAAGAGCGATTCCAGGTCCGGGGCCAGCCCCTTCTCCAACCCCTTGTAGAAGTCGAGCGCGTCGGTCGTGCTGACCGGCACGCCGTACTCCCGCAGGCGATAGACGAACTCGGTCAGGAACATCCGCCGGCTCTCAATTCACCCGCGGCCGTTTGCCGCCCTGGCGGTGGGCCAGGAGATCCTCGGTGCGCTTGAGGAGCGTGCCGACGAACGGGATGTTCAGCCTTTCCGGCGTGATGCGGGAGTGCTGGAGAGCACCCAGCCAGTTGAGCAGCTCGCTCGTGGCCGGCGGCTTCTCGAAGCCCCTCTGCCGCAGCTCGTAAAAGATACCGAGCGCCGCGTCGAGGAGGCCCTTGTCCAGGTCCGCGAAGTGGAGCTTGACGATCTCCCGCATCTGGTCCGGGGTGGGGAAGGCGATGTGATGGCAGTAGCAGCGCCGCAGGAACGGGTCGGACAGCTCCCGCTTCGCGTTCGACGTGATGAGGATGAACGGCCGCTGCCGCGCCTGGATCGTCTGGTTCACCTCGCGGATCGTGAACTGGCAGTCCTCCAGCACGTCGAGCAGGTTGTCCTGCACGTCCGACTCGGTCTTGTCGATCTCGTCGAAGAGGAGGACGACCCGCTCGTCGCTGCGGAAGGCGCGGCCGATCGGTCCCCAGATCACGTAGTCGAAGAACTTCTCGACGTCGCGGCCGGTGCTCCCGCTGCCGAAGCGGGCGTCGTTGAGGCGCAGGACCGTGTCCTGAACGTAGCAGGCCTCCTCGCCCTTGATCGTGGACTTGCAGCGCAGCACCTCGACCGGCATGCCCAGCGAGCGGGCTACCTCGAAGCCGAGCTGCGTCTTGCCGGTGCCGGCCTCGCCGGTCAGCAGGAGAGGTTTCTCCATGACCAGCGCCATGTTGACGATCGCCCCGAGCTCGGGGTCGAGGTAATAGCGGTCGGTGCCCTGGAACTCCATGCCTGGCGTCTCCCTGGAAGGCCCTCGCGGGCGGCGAGAGTCTAGCAAAGGAATCCGGAAGCGTGCGCCGCACGCCTGCCTGCCCGCAAAGGCGGTACAAAACCCTCTGCCCGAGTGGTTGTTTTGTTGGTGCAAAGGGAAAGAATCACCCAAGGGGCGTCGTTTTTTCCCGGCGCCCGGGAGGTCGCGATGAACGTCCGAATCCGGACTGCCGTTTTTCTCGTCGCGGGCATCGTGGGTATCGCGATCGCCGGAGCCGCCTTCGCGGGCGTCGCTGGCGACGAAGCCCTGGGAAGCCAGCCCTACGACCGCTTCGAGCGTCCCCAGGTCTGCGCCACCTGCCACGTCGACATCGCCCGGCAGCACGAGCAGGCCATGATGTCGCAGGCCTACGACGCATCCCTGGGACGAGATCGAGTACTTCGAGCTCGCCGTCCTGCACGCGGAAAAAGAGGCGAAGGTGGCCGGCGTCAAGGCCGGCTGCAACGGCTGCCACGCTCCGCTCTCCTTCCTGGCGGGGGACGTCCCGCCGCCCAGGCCGTCCGGCCAAGACGCCGCGCCAACGAAGTCGGTGTCCTGCGACCTCTGCCACACCATCACCGGCTTCCAGGGGGACGTGCCGCACAACTTCAACTACGTCGTCTCGCCGGGGCGGGTGAAGCAAGGGCCGCGGCCGGGCTTGAAGAGCCCCCATCACGACACGGTGGAGAACCCGTTCCTGCGTAGCGCCGACTTCTGCGGCACCTGCCACAACGAGAAGAGCCCGTTCGGCGCCTGGGTCAAGGCCACCCACCTGGAGTGGAAGGACGGACCGCAGGGCAAGGCGGGCATCGTCTGCCAGGACTGCCACATGCCGCCCGCGGCCGGGCGCAGCGCCCGCATGGGTGAAATGCTGCCCGACGTCCGCCAGCACCTGTTCCACGGCGCCCATGACCCCGGCAAGCTGGCCGGCGTCATCGAGGTGCGCATCCATCCCGAGTCCCGGGAGGCCGAGCCCGGTGAGCGCGTGCGCCTGACGGCCTCCGTGGTCAACGCCAAGGCCGGGCACAAGGTGCCGACCGGCTCCGCCGAAGAGAGGCTGCTCTGGCTCCACGTCGAGGCCCGGGATGCCGGCGGCAAGGTCTACCACCTGCCGGTCGACCGCAAGGGCTTCGAGGGCGAGGACTACACCATCGCCTCCTCCGCGGCCCTGGCGTATCAGGACATCGGAGAGATCCGGAGCATGCCCGAATTCCAGGGCCTGCCCGCGGGACGCCGGCATCCCCGACGGGGACCGGATCTTCCGCATGCCCTACCTCGACCCCAAGGGCCGGATGACCATCTCCCAGTGGAACACCGCGAGCTTCGGCCCGGACTACCGGCTGGCGCCCCTGGCCGCGGTGAACGAGACCTTCACCTGGACACTGCCGCCGGAGATTCCCGCCGGGGCAGGTGACGGTGACGGCCCGCATCTACTACTCGCGTCTGGTGCCTTCCGTGGGCGAGTTCCTGAAGGTGCCCGAGGAGGAATGGGCGCCGGTCGAGATCAACTCGCACCAGACGACGTTTCACCATCCTGCTTGAGCGGGAGGAGGATTCTCATGCGACGCTACAACCTGTACGCGCTTCTGCTGATCACCGCCATGGGAACGGTCCTGCTCCTGCCGCCGCGGGAGGCCGACGCGATCCCGGCGTTCGCCCGCAAGTATCAGATCTCCTGCTCCACCTGCCACGCGCCGTTCCCGCGCCTCAAGCCCTACGGCGAGGAGTTCGCCGCCCGCGGCTTCCGCATGGCGGATCCGGCGGAGGAGCCGGCCCGCGCCGAGCACGACGTGGGGGACCCCCTGCTCAAGCTGCCGCGGGAGCTGCCCCTGGCGGTCCGCCTGGAGGGGCACGCCTCCTATGAGGAGAACGCCGACGCCGAGGGCACTTTCGAAACACCCTAGGTCTTCAAGATCCTCTCGGGCGGCCCCATCACTCCCAAGGTCTCCTACTACCTCTATTTCATCGTGGAGAAGGGCCGGTTGAGCGGGTTGGAGGACGCCTTCCTGCAGTTCAACACGTCTTGGGCTCGAAGGTGGACATGATCTTCGGGCAGTTCCAGGTCTCGGACCCGCTGTTCAAGCGGGAGCTGCGCCTGGAGCGGACCGACTACGACATCTACGGCACGCGAGTCGGCGAGGCGAGCCCGAACCTCACCTACGACCGAGGCCTGGTGCTATCCACAGCGGCGCCCGGCGACGTGGATGTCGTGCTGGAGATCGTCAACGGCAACGGCATCCCGAAGGGAGAGTTCGACAACGACAGCAACAAGAACGTGGGCCTGCGCCTGGCCCGCCACTTCGGGAACCTCCGCCTGGGCCTGTTCGGCTACTGGGGAAAGGAGGAGGCCGCAGCCGAGGCATACGGCAACAAGACCACCTATTTCGGGCCCGACCTGGCGGCAACCCTGGCGCACGCGGTGGCGGCTCAACCTCCAGTTTCTGGAGCGCCGGGACGACGACCCGTTCTTCATCGGAGGCGGCGACACGTTCAAGACCCGCGGCGGCTTCGCGGAGCTGCTGTTCTTCCCGCAGGGAGAGGACGGCCGCTGGGCCGTGAGCGGGCTTTACAACCGGGTGCGGTCGGACGACCCGGCCGCCGAGGCCGAGAGCGCGTCTCTCACGCTCAACTACCTGCTGGCGCGGAACCTGCGGCTGCTCACCGAAGTCGCCCGCGACCTGGAGCATGAGCAGAGCCGCGCGAGCCTGGGGGTGGTGACGGCGTTCTGAGAAAAAGAGCCGCCGAGGGCGAACGCGTTGGGAGCGCCGGAGCCGCCGGCGCTCCCAGGGAAAGAACTCAGAAGCTCACCCGCACCCCCAACCGGAACGAGGTCGGCGGGGTTCGCAGCACCGGTTTCCTGTATCCCGGATTGACCGGAGTGGGGGAGGCGTTGTCGGCCTCCTGGAAGCCCCAGCGCTGGTCGAGCAGGATGGGCCTCTGCGCGTCCAGGACGTTGAAGACGTCCAGCAGGAAGTTTATGCTCGCGGGTCCGGCCTGGACCGGATAGCCGAAGTGGAGATCGGCTTCGTAGCTGTCGGGAGTCCTTCCTTCGGCGCCGCGCCGGGTCAGGAAGAACTCATAGCGGCCGTAGATGTCCGAATAGCCGTAGCGGGTGACCGGCGTGCCCGTGCGGTAGTAGGCCGAGGCTCCCAGCGAGAGCTTCCAGGGGGTGAAGAAGACGCCGGAAGCTTTGAACTGATGCCGCCGGTCGTTCGAGAGCGGTCCCTGGTTCGTGATCCGGGTCAGGTCGCTGCCGTTCGTGAAGAAGTCGTAATAGTCATAGGCCGCGGTGATGTTCGGGTCGGCGCCGACGTTGGTGAAGGGCGCGTACAGACCGTCGAAGTTCCCTTCCAGCTTGGAATAGAGGTAAGAGGCCATGCCCTGCCAACTGTGTGACATGTGCTTCTGCACGTCGAGCTGCACGCCCTTGAAGGTCCGTTCGGGCTTCGGCGCCGGGAAGGTGCGCGAGTAGTCCAGGGTGAAGACGTTCTTCATGATCCCCTTGCCCGGATTCCCGATGCAGTACGTGCCGTCGTCGGCGCAGAGGAAATCTTCGATCACTTCGCCGTACTCGCGCCAGATCCCCTTGATGCCCACGGAGATCGCCGGCCGGATCCGCCGCTCGTAGCCGAGCAGGGCCTCTTCGATGTATTGGTTGTGGAGGTCCGGGTCCGACGGCTCGGTGAAGCCGCCGAAGATCGCCGACTCCTGGTCGAGCTCCGCTTCGGCGGCGGGGTCCGGCGTAGTGCTGGTCGGGCTGTAGTTGAAGATGCGGGCCTGGCGCTCGAACGAGAACGAGCGGATGACCAGGTCCATCGGAAGCTGCTCGTAGTAGCGGCCCCAGGAGCCGTAGACCTTGGCGGAGCCGTCCCCGCTCGGGTCCCAGATGAAGCCGAAGCGCGGCGCGTAGTCCTTCTTGAGGTCGATCTGCGTCTTGCCCGAGGCGTCGATGATCTCCTGCCGGTCCCAGCGCAGGCCGAAGTTGAAGGTGAGGTTGTCGCCGGCGGCCCAGCGGTCCTGGAGATAGAGCGTGGTGACGTTGTGCTCCGGCGAGGCGACGAGGGCGGAGACCGGCGCGTTGCCGATGGTCGCGGTGGGCGTGGTCCAGTAGAAGTGGCTGTAGACCGGCCGGAAACCCTGGCTGTAGACGTCGACCTGCTGGCCGCCGGACATGCGCTTGATCACGTCCGCGCTTTCGGTCTCGTACTCGAGGCCGCCCTTGATCTCGTGGGCTCCGATGAACCGGGTCACGGCGCCGCCGTAGAAGTCGCGCTGGAAGTCCTTCTCCTGGATCAGGCCGAAGCCGCCGTTCTGGTAGAAGTCGTTGTCGACCTGGCGGAACTGGACGGTGTCGCCGGCGGCGGAGGCCGGTCCGACCGAGTTCTGCTCGTTGTGGCGGGAAGCCTGCGCGGAGAGAACCCAGTCCTGGCCCAGGATGCCCTCGTAGCGCAGCGAGTAGTCCTTGCCGCCGAAGCTGCGGACGCCCTGGTAGGTCGAGCGGATCGCCGTTGAGGCCGTGCTGGGCGTCGTTGATCGCCCCGGTGTCGTCGCGCGGGTCCTGGAAGAAGGTGCCGATGAGCGACTGATTGTCCGAGAGCCGCCAGGTGAGCTTGGCGGAGGCGAGGTCGCGGTCGCTGTCGGAATCGACGATCTGGCCGGCGCGCGGGCCGGCGGTCAGGGCGCTCCGGGTGGTGTTGGTCACGCGGTCGTAGGCGGCGAAGAACCAGAGCTTGTCCTTCTTGAGGTAGCCGCCGAGGCCGAGGCCGTAGTCCTGTTTGGTATAGCCCTGGACCGAGCCGCCGGTGGAGACGATCGGGTCGGGATTGCTCTGGAAGGAGTCGTCGTCCCAGTAGCCGAAGACGTCGCCGTGGAATTCGTTGCCGCCGGACTTGGTGATGACGTTGACGATGCCGCCGGTGGAGCGGCCGAACTCGGCCTCGTAGCCGCCGGTCTTCACGTCCACGGCCTGGATGAATTCGAAGTTCAGCTCCTTGCCCTGGAAGCCGTACTCGGCGCCGGTGGTGTTGACCCCGTCGATGTAGAAAACGTTTTCAGCCCCGGTCGAGCCGTAGACGGTGATCGAGGACTGGGAGGTGTTCTCCGCGTTGGCGTCGGACGAGACGCCGGGGGTGATCTGGACCACCGAGGAGTAGTTGCGGCCGGTGGGGAGGGTTTCGATCGCCCGCGCGTCCAGGTTGGTGCCGAGGGTGTTGGAGGTCGTATCGACGACCGGCACCTCGCTGGTGACGGTGATCTCCTCGGAGACCGACGGGGTGAGCTCGACGTTCAGGGTGGCGTCCTGGTCGAGGCTCACGGCGAGCTCGCGGGATTCCACGCCGAATCCCTGGAGATTGAAGTTGACGGTGTAGGTGCCCGGCGGCAGGAGGGTGAGCCGGTAGTGGCCTCCCTCGTCCGTAACGTCGGTGCGCACACCCTGGAGGTTGGGGCTGCGCGCCTCGACGGTGACGCCGGGCAGCACGCCGCCGTCCGCGTCGGTGACGCGGCCGAGGATGCTCCCGGTGGTCTGGGCCGAGGCCGCGAAAGCAGCCAGGAGGAGGACGCACAACAGCAGGACCGGTCGACGCCATGCGCTCATCGGAGTCTCCTGTCGGCGGGTCTCTCCGCCGGACGTGTCACAAATCCGTGACAGAGGGGGAATCTAGCACAGAGCCTCACCCAGGGGCAGGCACAAGGCCTGCCCCTACAGTCCGCCGAACTGCCCCAGCACCGCGCGGATCTCCGGCTGGGCGGGATCGATCTCCAGCGATCTCCGGAAGGCCCGGGCGGCGCCGGCGGGGTCTTCCAGGCAGAGGCTCGCGAGGCCGGCTCCGTTGTAGGCCAGACGACTGGCGAGGGGCTCGTTCGGCGCGCGGCGCGCGGCGGTCTCGAAGTCGGAGAGGGCCTGCCGGCACTCCTTGCGTTCGAAACGGGCCTGGCCCCGGGCGAGCCAGAGCTTCGGCGTGTCCGGCTGGACGGCCAGGGCCCGGTCCAGAAGGCGGCGGCGGCGGTCCGGATCGGCCTGGCGGGCTCGGCCCAGAACGCGTTCCACGCCTCCGGGAAGGCCGGCTTCCACGGCTCGGATCAGGAGATCGTCCGAGCGGTCCCGGTCTTTTGCCTCCAGCAGCTCGCTCAGATTCCAGGCGGCCGATGCCTGGCCGGGAGCCAGCGCGAGGGCGCGCTCGAACGCTCGGGCGGCTTCCTCCGTCCTGCCGGCCTGGCGGAGGAGGAGTCCTTCGTTGTTGTAGGAGGCCGGGGTGCGGGTTCCCGAGTCACGTCCGGAACGGCGGCCTCCGGAGTCCGCGCCGAGATAACCGAGCGCGCGCAGCTTCGCGACCTCCTCGCCGCCTCCCTCGGACGCCGGGAGGCTCGGGAGCGGCGCGGGCTTCCAGCGGGCTCGGTCGTCGATGGGCTCTCCCGCGGCGGCCGGCGAGCCGGGGAGGGGAGGGCCGGCCATGTCCTTTCCAGGTGGAAGGCCGAGGAGCGCCAGCAGCGTGGCGCAGACCTGATCGACGCGACCGCGTCCCCGTTCGCCGGGTCCCTCGCCGGGATCGATCCCGGGGCCTTCGAGGAGATAGATGCCTTCATCGCGGTGCCAGAGGCCGGCCGTGGCCGCCTTCGCGCTCTCCAGGCCTTGCGGCCGGCCGTCTCCCCAGAGGAAGCCGTGGTCGGAGGCGATCATGAGCACGGCGCCGTGTTCCCCGGCCCACTTGCGGTAACCGCCGAGCAGGCGGTCGACCTCGGCAAAGTAAAGCTCGGGCACGCGGTGGTAGCGTTCGAAGTCCTCCTCGGAGATCCCCGCCTGCCGCGGCGGCGCATAGGGGGCGAAGACGTGGCCGATCGTGTCGGTGCCCTGGAGATAGAGAAGGGTGAGGTCGGGCGTCTCCGTCTCCAGCCAGGAGCGGGCCAGGGCGTCGTAGGCGCGGGTCTCGACCAGGATGCGGCGCAGCGCGCTCACCGGGTGGGCGTACGGATCGGGACGGGCCACGGCCTCGTCGTAGGCGGCCCGGTCCAGCCAGGGAAGATACTCGCGGAGATCCTCGTACCCGGTCTCGCTCTCCACCCGGTCCAGGATCTGGCGCGCCCAGGCCTCCCGGTCCGCCGGATGGACGATGCCCGGCGGCGGCTTGCGATCCTTCGAGGTGAAGGAGAAGAAACGGTCGGCCACCATCAGGCCGCGCACCGGCTCGGCGGGCCAGGTGGCCCACATGCCGAACACGGCGGAGTTACGGCCTTCGAGGTCCGCGAGGTTCCAGACGGCCGGAACGCGGCGCTCCGCGCGGGTGATCGGCTCCTCGGCATCGGTCTCCGGATTGCGGCGGGTGAAATCGAGAATGCCGTGCTCCAGCGGGCTCGCGCCGGTCATCATCGTCGTCCAGACGAGCGGGGAGAGCGGCGGCTGGATCGTGGTGAGGACGCCGGTCCGGCCCTCCTTCGCCAGCGCGGCGAGGTTGGGCATCACTCCATCCTTTAGATAGGAGTCCAGGAGCTGCCAGTCGGCGCCGTCCAGCCCGAGGAAGAGAACCGGGCGGCGGGTGGGAGTCTGCCGGCAGGCGGCGAGGCTCAGGAGCAGAACGATGAGAAAGAGGCGTCGCATGGCCAATGGAGGACGATGGACGTTTATACCACTCACCCGAAACATGCGGCGCGCCGCGCTCGTAAGGAAGGCAACGAGAGGGAGATTTGCTCATGAACGTGCTCCTGAAAGACCTCCGCTATGCCGCCCGGATGCTCGTCAAGACGCCGGGCTTCACCGCCGTCGCGCTCGTCACCCTGACCCTCGCGATCGGCGCCAACACCGCCATCTTCAGCATCGTCAACGGCATGCTCATCCGGCCGCTGCCGTTTCCCGAGCCCGGCCGCCTGATCCAGCTCATGCGCGGCTTCAAGGAGGGCGGGGTCGGCAATTCGATCTCAATCCCCAAGTACGTCTACTGGGAAGAGCACAGCCGCGAGGTGTTCCAAGGGGTCGCCGCCTTCGACAACCTGGGATCGGGCTTCAATATGGCCGGCGACGGCACGCCGGAGCGCCTGGTCGGCTCGCGGGTGACGCACGAGTTCTTCTCCGTCTTCGGCGTCACGCCGGCCCTCGGCCGCGATTTCGTGCCCGACGAGGACCGCCCCGGCGCCGTCAAGGTCGTCGTGCTGAGCCATGGCCTTTGGCAGCGCCGTTTCAACGCCGACCGCTCGATCGTCGGCAAGCCTCTCCAGCTCAACGGCGAAGCCTACACCGTGATCGGCGTAGCTCCCGAGTGGTTCCGCTATCCGGCCAAGGCCGACCTCTGGACGCCGTTCCAGATGGACCGCGCGAGCCTCGAGAAGGGTCACTACTTCGAGGTGGTGGGCCGGCTCAGGCCGGGCGTGAGCAAGGAGAAAGCCGACGCCGCGGCAGCCCTGATCGGCAAGAATTTCTTCACCAGCCACCCCGATTTCGGCCAGGGGGACGAGACCCTGTCCCTGGTCACGCTGCGCGACCGCCTGTTCGGGCGGCTGCGGCCGGTGCTCTACATCCTGCTCGGCGCCGTGGCGTTCGTGTTGCTCATCGCCTGCGTCAACCTGGCCAACCTGCAGCTCGCCCGGGCCGCGGGAAGGCAGAGGGAGATCGCCATCCGCGCCGTGCTCGGCGCCCGCACGTCGCAGGTGGTCAAGCAGCTCGTCACCGAGAGCCTGCTGCTCTCCGTGGCCGGCGGCGTCCTCGGCCTGTTGGCCGGGATGTGGATCCTCAAGCCTCTGCTCGCGTTGAGCCCGCCGGAGATCGAGCGCCTGACGCCCATCGGCATCGATCCCACCGTGGTGGCTTTCACGTTCGGCCTGTCGTTGCTGGCCGGTCTCCTCTTCGGCCTGGCGCCGGCCTTCCAGGCGGCGCGCGTCAACCTCAACGAGCCGCTCAAGGAGGGGACGAACCGGTCCACGGGCGGTGTCCGCGGCAGCCTGACGCGGCGGCTCCTGGTGATCAGCGAGGTGGCGCTCGCGCTGGTGCCGCTCACCGGCGCCGTGCTCCTGGTCAAAAGCTTTTCCAACGTGGTGCGGACCGATCCGGGGTTCGAGCCGAAAAACGTGCTCACCATGAAGCTCTCGCTGCCCGAAGGCCGCTACGCGCAGCCGGAGAGGCTGGAGGCGATGAGCCGCGACCTGACCGGCCGCGTCGCGGGCCTGCCCGGAGTCAAGTCGGCTTCGCTGGCGATCTCGCTGCCGCTCGAAGGTGGTCCCGACCTGCCGTTCACGATCGAAGGCAAATATGCCGGCGGTGCGGCCGAAAACACGCCGGGCATCGGTTTCGCGCAGTACCGGGCCAACACGTCCGGCTATTTCGAAGGCCTCCAGATCCCGGTCGCCCGCGGCCGCACCTTCACCGAGCGGGACACCGGCAACGCGCCGCTCGTCGCGGTGATCAACGAGGCCGCGGCCAAGCAGTTCTGGCCGGGAGAGAATCCGGTCGGCAAGCGGATCACCGTCGGCCAGCCGTTCCTGCCCGAGATCGCCGACGGACAGCCGCGCGAGATCGTGGGCATCGTCCGCAACGTGCGGGAGACCGGCCTCGACGACGAAGCTCCGCCGATCGTCTACGTGCCGCTGTCACAGGCCCCGGCCGGCATCCTGGCCCTGGTCGTGCGGCTGCTGCCGGTGAGCCTGGTAGTGAAGACCGACCGCGAGGTGCCGAACCTGGCCACGGCCGTCCAGAAGGAGGTCTGGGCCGTGGACCCGCAGCAGCCGGTCAACGACATCCGGATGATGGACGAGGTCGTGTCGCGCTCGCTCGGCCGGCAGCGGTTCGCGGCCGTGCTGCTGGGAGGGCTGGCGTTGCTGGCGCTTCTCCTGGCCGGGGTGGGGATCTACGGCGTGCTGTCGTACCTGGTGACGCAGCGCACGCGCGAGATCGGCGTCCGCATGGCGCTCGGAGCCTCGGCCCGCAACGTGCTCGGCATGGTGGTACGGCAGGGCTTCGTATCGGTGCTGATCGGCGTCGCCGCGGGCGTGGCCGGAGCCTGGGCCCTGGCCCGGATCCTGGGAGGCCAGATCGCGAACCTGCTGGCCGGCGGCAGCGCTACGGACCCGATGACCTTCGTGGTGGCGCCGGCCGTGCTCGCGGCCGTGGCGCTGCTCGCGAGCGTCATCCCGGCCCACCGGGCGAGCCAGATGGACCCGCTGCTGGCGCTGCGGCGGGACTGACCCGCACCAGCACGAACCTTTCGGCGTCGGCTTTCTCCGCGCGGGCGTAGAGGGCCTGGACCATCGGATACTGCGGTTTCCCGAGCTCCCGGTGCTTGACGTCGAACTGGCGATGGAAAGTCAGACTGCGCTCTCCATCCGGCCAGGCGACGGCCGCGAGGAAGGCGCCGACCGCGGTGTCGTGCCGGATCTCCCGGGGAAGCGTCTCCGGTGCCCACCCTTCTGGCCAGCGCAGGGTGAGCTCCACCTCGTCGCGGTCGGCGTAGCTGAAGAGGATGGGGAGATCCGCTTCGCGGCGTCGGTGCGGGAAAGGCTGCGTGGCCGGACCCAGCGGCAGACTGGGTGAGAGGCTGACCTCATCCCCGAGAACCTCTTCCTCGCGCTGGGCCAGCGACCAGGTGACCTCCACCGTCTTCCTCGTCGACGAGCTCCCGCACCTTGACGTCGGTCAGCGTGAAGTCGCGATAGGACTCCGTGAGCCAGTCCTGCCGATGCCTTCACGGTCTCCTCGGCGGTGGGCTGCCAGCCCAGCCGGCTCCAGGCATGGTGGCCGGTGAGCTTCAGGCTTCCCCGGCCGGTGACGCGGCCCTGGGCGTCCACCTCCAGGTCGACCCTGGCTCGGCGGACGTTCTCCGTGTACGGCGTTTCGGGCAGGGCCACGATTTCGGCGCGGTCCGGCGTATGATCAGCGCCGGCATGCCCTCTGGGGCGAGGTGGCGAAGAGAGGATTCGGAGTGGACCGATCGAGAAGCACTATGGCGCGAGGTCAACATCAGAGGAGCGGGCGAACGTTGCAGCGAGGGTTGGGGAAGCTGGCGTCGAACTTCCCATCGTCCCGGTCCGAGGCCCAGACGGCGCGCCCCGGAACCCCGACCGCCTGGAGCATGGCCTGAAGAAGCAGCGCCTTGCCCGCGGAGTCGCCGCGCCGCGCGGCCAGAACCGAGTCGGCGGTGGTGTCTTCCGGGAGACCCACTCCGGGGAGATCCTCGGTTTCGATCTGGTCCCGGACGAAGCGGTAGAGCACCTCCGCCTTGGCCCGGGAACCCGTGGCCGGGCCGGCGATCTCCTGGGCCTTGCGCCCGGCGTTCGAGGATTTCCGGAGAGCCTTCTCGTACTCGTCGCCGTAGAGGTCGCAGGCCGTGGCCCAGGTCTTGAGCAGACGTTTCGGCTTGATGGCGTCCTTGATGACGACCGGAATCAGCAGATACCAGCTCGCCAGATCCTCGAAGGGAGCGGCGAAGGGCTGTTCGGGATCGCCGGAAGGTTTCGGCCCCAGGCCCAGATCCGCCGCCGTCCAGAGCTTCGAGGAATCCTGCTGGCTACCCATTGAGAGGTTCCAGAAATGTAGGAGCGGACGGTGACGACGCTCGGGATGTCGTAGACCACCTCGGAGTAGACGGTCGGCACCTCCTCCTGGAAGTACCAGGGTTCCAGCGAGAAGAGCGAGACGGCACGGAGGCGGTACTTGTAGTCGAGGACCGCCCCGACCTCCACACCCGGAAACACGATGGAGGAGACGAACCTCTTGCCGGACCGGGAGGTGCGGCGCTTGAAGACCGCATCCTTCGGCAGCGGGATCTCGCGGCCGTCCGCCAGCACGGTTTTTCCCTGCAGGTCCATCAGCCGCGCCTGCTTGCTGTGGAAGACCAGAACCTCGCCGTACCGCTTGCCTTCCTCGGTGAGGATCTTCCGCCGCACCTCGATCGTGAAGGTGGGAGAGAAGCGGCCGGTCCTGGGGTCGAGCATGGAGAACGTCCCCCTCTTGAAGAGGACGACCGCCGGCGCGCCCGGGGCGTCCTGCACCGGAAGCGTTGTTTCCTGGGCCGTCGCGGCCAGGGGGATCAGGAGAAGCAGGAGGGCGGCCAGGCGACGGGTAAGTTGGGTCATAGGTAGAGCTCCGCTTCTGTTTGTCTGAAGAGGGATAATTGTTACACGCCCGATGATCTGGAGCGGGCTTCGGGTCCGGTCACGGTTTGCCGGGCCCGACTGCGTGGCATCGCCCGGCGGCGTTGGGGAGCCGTTCCCCAACGTCACCAGACGCTCTGCGCCGGCAGCGCGGGTCCGCGCATCGTTGGGGAACGTCTCCCCAACGTCACCGGGTGCCGTCCGCTGATGGGGAACGTCTCCCCATCGCGCCCGGGCGTTGCGCGCGGCGGCGGCGGCTCCGGTCCGCGTTGGGGAAGCGTTCCCCAACGATGCCGAACGCTCTCACGCTCGCGCCGACGCGTTTTCGTTGCCCACCGCTGATATCTCAGCGAGAGAGCAAGGATATGCAGGAGGGCGAGATGGGGCGGAGGAGGGGACGGAGAGGGGGGGCAGGATCTGTGGTGGCAGGTCCAGGAAGAGTTGGAGACGAGCGTGCGCACCCTGGCGGAGAGGTTGGGGCCGCCGGATCTGCTGCTGCTGTCCGGCGACCTGACGAACACCGGGGCGGCGAAGCAGTTCGACCGCGTCGACCGTTTCCTCGACACCCTGCTCGCCTGGCTGAAGGCGAGCGGAGGAGGGGAGCCGCTGGTCCTCGCCGTCCCGGGCAACCACGACCTGCAACGGCCGCCCGCGGGCAAGGAGCTTCGGTACATGGTTCTCGACCGCTACGCCGAGGCGGGCCTGGAGGACCGGTATCGCCAGCAGATGGAGCAGGATCTCTGGTAACGGCGCAACGTCTCCCTCGTCAAGCCGCTGTTCGCCAACTATCAGGCCTGGTTCCGGCGGCGTCTCCTGCCCGGCCTCGAAACGCGGGCGAAGGTCCGCACCTCCCATTTCCCTGGCGACCTCTGCGTCGAGGTGGAGATCGAAGGCGCGTTCCCGCTCTGCGTGGTCGGCCTCAACTCGACCTGGCAGCAGTACAAGGAAGGCGACTTCGAGCGCAAGCTCACGCTGACCGGCCGGCAGCTCCAGGCGGCGCTACCTCCCGGGGAGGACGGGTCTCCGTTGGCGGTCTTCGGCCGACACGCCCGGTCCCTGCTTCTGCTGCACCATCCGCCGGACTGGCTCTCCCGCGCCGGCTGCAGGATTTTCGACGAGCTCATCTATCCGTCGCACCGCTTCGACCTCTGCCTGTTCGGCCACATGCACGAGGGCCGGTCGGTGAACGCCGCCGTCTCGGGCGGGGTGCCGCGCACGTACTTTCAGGCGCCCTCTCTCTTCGGCCTGGAGCACTACGGGAGCCGCGGCGAAAACCGGCTGATGGGCTATGCCTGGGGGAGCCTGAGCGCGGATGGGGGAGGTGACGGTCTGGCCGCTCTCGCGGGTGAACCGGGGGAGCGGCGAAGGTGTCTTCATCCCCGATGCTCGCTTTCCAGGAGCGGCGGACGGTGTAGTGATCCGGCCGGCTCCCGGGCAAGCCCCTCCAGCGGTGCCGGCCAGCGACTTCCGCGGGTATCTCGAAGCCCTGCTCGACCAGACGAGCTACATAAACATCAGCGGCATCTCCAACGCCGGGAGCGTCAAGGGAGCGCTGCGCTACGCCATCGAGAAGCTCTACACCCCGCTGCGGAGTCGTGGGGTGGGACTTGGAGAGCGGGGAGACTCCGTAGGCCTGCCCGACCTGCTGCCGCGCCATCCGCGGTTCCTCCTCGAAGGCCAGCCGGGAGCGGGCAAGACGACGTTCCTGCGCTTCGCGTCCTGCATGCTGGCCCGGGATGCGTTGAGGATCCCGTGCTCGGACGGGAGCTCCTGGCGGGAGCGGTATCTCGGCCTTCAGGGAGGCGAAGCGCCGACGCCGGTCTTCGTGCGGATCAGCGATCTGGCGGCGTTCCTGAGCAAGGAGGAGGCGCCGCTGCGGCAGAACGGCCGGCGCCGCCTCCTCGATTTCCTCGCGGCGCTGTGCCAGGAGAACGAGCACCGGGTCGACCGCGAGGGGTGGCGCCGGCTGCTCGAAAGCGACCGGGCGATCCTTTTCCTCGACGGCCTCGACGAGGTGGCCGAGGAGGGGATGCGGCGGCGGATCTTCGCGGTCTTCCGGGACGCGAGCGAGCACTGGCGCTGCCCGGTGGTGGTCGCCAGCCGGCCGATTCAGACGGCGGAGCTGCGGGATATGGGCTTCCAAGTGGCGACAGTGGAGCCGTTCGGTCCGTCGGAGATCCGGACCTTCCTCGATCACTGGGTGACCGCTCTATATCAGGTCGAGGGCTCCGAGGGGCTGCACGGTGAGGGCGAGCGGTACCGGGCCGCCCTGCTGGCGGCGATCACCGACCTGCCGCGGGTGCGGCGGCTGGCGGCGAACCCGGTGATGCTCACCTGCCTGTGCGTGGTGCATTGGAACGAAGGCCATCTGCCGGAGGGGCGCTCCCGGGTCTACCGGGCCGTCCTGCGCTGGCTGATCGCGGCGCGCACGAAGCTGCGGGAGAGGGAACGCTTCACCGACCGTTTCGCCTGGAGCGCCCTGGCGCTGCTGGGCCTGGCCTATGAACGCGCCGCAGGGGAAGCGGACGGCGTTCGACCTGGAAGACGCGGCGGTGGCGGTGGACGCGGCGGTAGCACGGCAGTTTCCAACGCTCGACAAGGAGGAGCGGCGGCGCGAGGCGAAGCGATGGCTGGCGTTCGAGTGCCTGGGGAGCGGCATCGTGGAGGAGCTGCCCGGGCGCCGCGTCCGCTTCTGGCATCTGACGTTCCAGGAGTTCCTGGCGGCCTTGCAGCTTGCCTGGAAGGACGATGGCGAGAGCCCGGAAAGCTCCTGGTGGCCGCTGGTGCGCGAGCACCTGGACGCCGCGCAGTGGCGGGAGACGATCGAATTGTTCCCCGGGATGCCTGCTCGAAGAGGGGGGCGAAGGGCGGGTGGACAAGCTTCTGGAGAGGGTTCTGCGGCTGCGCGCCACAGGCGATCTGGCCTCCGAGGCGCGGGTGGCCGGGATCGTGGGGAGGCTCCTGCAGACCCTGGTGGCGGACCAGTACCGGCCGCGGCCCAGACGGAAGAGGCCTATGAGACGGCGCTCCGGAAGTCGCTGGAGATCTTCACTCCCGGCGGCGCCGCCCAGGTGCCGGTTGAGGTGCGCATCGCGGTGGCCGAGGCCCTGGGCCGCGGGGGCGATCAACGGCTCGCCCAAGACAACTTCCTCGAGGTGCCCGGCCTCGGCGGCGTCCGGCTGGGGAAGTATCCGGTGACGGTGGAGGAGTATCAGAGCTTTGTGGAGAGCCGGGGTTACGAGGAGGCGAAGTATTGGGATCGCGACGGCTGGGCGCTGCGGGAAAAGGAGGGGTGGTCGGCACCCGGGAGCTGGGACGGGCAGCTAGAGACGCCGAACTGGCCGGTGACGAGGTCTCCTGGCATGAGGCGGCGGCCTTCTGCCGCTGGCTGACCGAGCAGCGGGGGGAGCCGGTGCGCCTGCCGACCCAGGCGGAGTGGGAGACGGCGGCGACGCCTGCCCATGGAGAGTATCCCTGGGGCCCGGAGGAGCCTGACGGCGAGCGCGCGAATTTCGATGAGTCTGTGGGGGCTCCCACGCGGTCGGGATCTACCCTGCCGGCGACGGCCCGTTCGGGCACAGCGACCTTGCCGGCAACGTGTGGGAGTGGTGCGAGGACGAGGTGAAAGTGGAGGACGCCGCTGAAACGTGGCGGGCCTTGCGGGGCGGCGGCTGGATCGACCCCGCGGAGCTCCTGCGGGCTGCGTTCCGCAACAGGGACCCGG
Source organism: uncultured Holophagales bacterium (assembly GCA_963844885.1). Lineage (GTDB taxonomy): Bacteria > Acidobacteriota > Thermoanaerobaculia > Multivoradales > UBA5704 > DATMER01. The sequence continues at coordinate 183,022 of CAWJQA010000001.1, forward strand.
GCCGCCCTGCCGGGCACCGGCGCGGCGACGTTGGCTTTCGCGTTGCCGCCGCACCCGCGAGCCCTTGATTTCTTGATCGGGTCTTCCGGGGTCCAGGGGCGGAGCCCCTGGCGGCTGTCATTTGTCATTCGTGTCATCCCTTGACAGCGGGCAATCCGGACCTGCGTAGAGACGCCCAGTCCGTTATCGAAAGCCCTACCGGGTCCCGAAACCTCGGGGCGTCTCCTCTCCTCCGTCACGCTGGCGCCCCCCTGTGCGCCGGGGCCGGTCCTGCCTGGCATCTGATATCGGCTCGGGAGCGCGGAATTACGGTGTCTGTGCCGAGACGTCCGAAACGCGACATCCGTCCCGTTTGTTCGGCCGATTGTGGTGACGGAAGGTTGAGACGCCCCGAAGTTTCGGGACCCGGTAGGGTTTTCGATAACGGACTGGGGCGTCTCTACGCTGTTCTACCTGTGTACGCTGCGCCCCGCGGCCCTACCTGCCGGCTACGCTGACGAGCGTCCCCGGTTCACCGCCAGCAGGTGCTCCACCCGCGGCGGCTCCGGCCCGAGGTGGAACGAGCCGGCGCGGATGCGAACCTCCTCGTCCGCCACCGTGATGCGCTCGTGCTGGCGCAGGTGCTCCATCCACGACTCTACCAGGAACATCTCCGTGTACAGTCCGGGATCGGACGCGTCCGCGAAAAGGCCCCACTGCATGGCTCCGCCGCGCAGCCGCACCCGGCGGAGGCCGCTCATTGCCGCCGAGAACTCCGCGGCGCGCTCCGGATCGATCCGGTAGTGCAGCATCACCAGAACCGGCCCGTGGTGCGGTTCCATCTCGTCGTAGCTCGCTCTGGGCGCCGGCCACTGGCGGGACGGCGCCAGGTTGAGGCCTTCTCCCGAGCGGAGATGGATGCGGAAGGTCAGGAGAAGGCCGAGAACCAGCCCGGCGGCGGAGAGAAGGAGCGAGCGCGGCAAACCGACGCGCTCGGCCACGGCTCCCCAGAGAGCGCTGCCGCCGGCCAGGCCGCCGAAGATGAACAGCATGTAGACCGAGAGCGCCCGCCCGCGGACCCAGGACGGCACGAGCGTCTGGATCGCCACGTTCAGGCTGGAGAGGAGGGAGAGCCAGGCGCCGCCCGCGGCAAGCATCGCACCCAGCAGCGGCCAGAAGCTCTGGACGTAGCCGAGTGCGAGAACCCCACCCGCGAAGACGAGGGTGGCCACGGTCACGACGAAGTCGGTTGAACCCACGCGGTTGAGGCGGGGGAGGACGAAGGCGCCGGCCACCGCGCCGACGCCGAGCGCGGCCAGGAGGAGGCCGTAGCCGGCCGGCCCGCGGCCGAGGTTGCGCGCTACCACCGGCAGGAGCGCCCAGAGCGAGCTGGCGCAGGTCACGAACACCGCGCCGCGAACGATCACCGCGAGCACCTCCGGCGAGTGGCGCACGAAGCGGACACCCGTGCGCATGGCGCCGAAGAACCGCTCCGCCGGCAGGACCGACGTCCCCGCGGGCCGCTCCCAGCGGAAGAGCACCAGCAGAACGCCCAGAAAGGAGAGGGCGTTGAACAGGAAGTTGATCTCGGCACCGGCCGCGGCCACGATCAGGCCGCCGAGCGCGGGACCGGCGGCGCGCGCGATGTTGAAGCCGACGCTGCCCAGGGAGATCGCCGCCGGGAGATCCTCCCGCGGCACGATCTCCGGGATGATCGACTGCCAGGCCGGCTGGTTGAGCGCCGCGCCGAGGCCGAGGAGGGCGGTGAAGAGGAGCAGTACCCACGGCGTGGTCCAGCCGGCGAACGTGAAGAGGCTCAGGCCGGCGGCGGCGATGGTCATCCAACTCTGGGTGACGAGGAGGAGCCGGCGCCGGTCCACCACGTCGGCCAGGGCACCGGCGGGCAGGGAGAGGAGGAACATCGGCAGGCTCGTGGCGGCCTGCACCAGCGCCACCATCGCCGCCGACGAAGTGAGCGAGGTCATCAGCCAGGCCGCGCCCACGCTCTGGAACCAGGTGCCGACGTTGGACGCCAGCGTCGCAATCCACAGCGAGCGGAACATGGCGTGGCGCAGGGGGTGCCACGGGGACGGCCGGGCTGGGGCAGGCTCGCTCAACGCGCCGCGTCCGTCCCCACTCGCGGGATCTCGCCGCTCTTGCGCGCTCGCTGCTCGCATGCCAGCTCATAGGAGCGGGCCAGCAGGCTCACGGCGTGCTCCACATCCTCTTCTTCCCGCAGGTAGAAGCTCACCCAGCCGCTCTGCGGGAGCAGATGGTGCGGCCGGGCCAGGCCGGCGGCGACAAGCTCTTCCCGCACCGTCTTGGGAAAGGCGATGTCGAGCATGTGATCGCCGTGGATGTGCCCGACCTCCCGGTTGCCCAGCCGATACTCGACGCCGCCGAACCGGTGCGGGTGAGCCTCGACGCCCGGCCACGCCAGCACCCTCTCCTCGATTCTCTTGCTCGCTCCAGGCACCCCCGGCATGGCTTCCTCCTTCCCCGCTAGTGCAAATCCTATACGACCCGTCAAGCCATGGGCAGCCGGATTTCAAAGCGGGCGCCGCCTTCCGGGCGGTTGCGGGCGGCGATGGAGCCGCCGTAGCCGTCCACGATCGCCTTCGCGATGGCGAGCCCCAGACCGGTGTGGCCGTCGCGACCGTCGCGGCCCGGACGCCAGGTGAAGAAGCGGTCGAAGATGCGGTCGAGATGGGTTTCGGGGATGCCCGGGCCGCGGTCGTCCACGGTCACCACGGCGGCGGCGCCGTCCCGGATCACGCGGACCTCGACCGCCTCGCCGTCCGGCGAGAAGCTCGCGGCGTTGTCGAGCAGGTTGTCCAGCACCTGGGTCAGCCGCTCGGCCGAGGCGCGCACGACGAGCCGCTCCAAAGCCTGATGGAGGCTGACTTTGACACGGTTGTCGGCGCGCAGACATCGGCCGTCGACGACCTCCCGGATCAGACTGTCGAGGGCACCGGGCCGGCCGCTTCGGCGTCGAGCCGGGCGTCGATCTCCGTCACCTCGCGCACGCCGGAGAGGAGGCCTTCCATGCGCGCGACCTCTTTCTGGACCAGGCCGAGAAAGCGCTGGCGGTCCGCCGGGTCCTCGACCTCGGCCAGCAGCTCGGTGGCGGCGCGGATGGCGGCGAGCGGGTTCTTGAGCTCGTGCGAGACGTCCGAGGCGAACGATTCGATGAACGCGAGATGGGCTTCGAGGCGGCGGGTCAGCTCCTCCAGGGCGCGCGCGAGGTCGCCGATCTCGTCCTTCCGGCTGGAGCCGCGGAAGCGCCCGCGCAGCCGCCCGCGGCGGTCGAGGAGGGCGTTGGCCTCGTCGCGGAGCCGCCGGAGCGGGCGGGCGATGGTGGTCGAGACCAGCAGGGTGAGGACGATCGCCGCCGCCACCGAGGCGAGGAAGACCCGGAAGATGCCGAGCCGTACCTCATAGAGAGCGGCCAGAAGCCGGTAGGTGGATTGCGACACGAGCACCGCGCCCGCCACCCGGCCCTCGTCGCGGACCGGGATGGCCGAGTAGAGAGTGAGCGAGCGCTGGCCCAGGGTGCGCCGTGTCGCCGCGCCGTAGCGGCCGGCGAGAGCGGCCTGAACCTCGGTGCCCAGGACCGGCTCGCCCGGGTGATCGTAGAAGCTCTCCGGCGGCTCGGGCTGCGGCGCGCCCAGGAAAAGCTCCACGCGGCCGGGGAGATTGTAGATCCAGGCGCCGATCCGGTAGGCGATCCTCTGCCGGGTATCTGCCGGGCTCGCCGAGCCCGCCGGCGCGCTGTCGTAGCGCGACGGCGGTGGAGGAGCCGGAGCGCGGCGCGGGCCGAGGGTGGCGGAATCGGCCAGGAGCGTGCCGCCGGGGCCGAGGATGCGCAGCCGCGCGTCGGTGCGCCGGTCCAGGCGGCGGAGGAGCCCCTCGGCCATTGCGGAGTCGAGGCCTCCCCGGTCCGACAGCGCCGCGGCCAGATGGCGACCCTGCTGGACCATCGCCCTCTCCTGCGCCTCCAGCAGCTCGCGCTCGTAGACGTCCAGGTAGAGGAAGCCGGCCGCGGGCAGGAACACCAGCAGCACATTGAAGAGGAGGAGGCGGACGTAGAGGGTCCTCAACTCGGCCTCCACCGGTACCCCAGCCCGTACACGGTCTCGACGGCGTCGAAGGCGGGGTCGGCCTCGGCCAGCTTCCGGCGCAGCCTCTTGATGTGGCTGTCGATCGTCCGGTCGCTGACGTAGGCGTCGTTGGGGTAGCCCTCCTGGATGAGCTGGGCGCGGCTCTTCACGTGGCCCGGGTGGCGGGCGAGGGCGTGGAGAAGGGTGAATTCGGTGACGGTGAGCGGCACGGGCACACCCTGCCAGCACGCCTGATAGCGGCGGAGGTCGAGACGCAGGCGGCCGACCTCGACGATCCGCTCCTCGTCGCCACCGGTGGGCTCGTCGCGCAGGGCGGCCCGCCGCAGGAGAACCTTCACCCGGGCGAGCAGCTCGCGCATCGAGAACGGCTTGCAGAGATAGTCGTCGGCCCCCAGCTCCAGCCCGAGGACGCGGTCGAGCTCCTCATCCTTGGAGGTCAGGAAGAGGATCGGCAGGCGCTCGGACAGGGCGCGCAGCCGGCGGCAGAGCTCCAGGCCGTCCATCCGCGGCATCAGGATGTCGAGGACGACCAGGTCCGGCAGCCCCTTCTCGAAACTGCGCCAGGCGGCCAGCCCGTCCGGGAACGGCTCGACGCGGTAGCCCTCGCGGCGGAGGGCAAAGCCGACCGTCTCCCGGAGGCTCTCCTCGTCGTCCACCAGTCCGATCACGGTCATGCCGGGAATGTACTCCAAGCCGGGGCGCCCGGAGCGTCTGCCATAATTCCGCCACGATCCTGTTCTCTTTTTCCCTGTTTCCGCCCTGACCGCGCCATCACCGGGCGTTCTACTTTTCTTCAGGCCGCGAGGCCCTTTCCCATATCGAGGAGACCGAGATGACCACCCTGGACCTGACCGGCGAGCAGCCGATGCCCCTGAAGCGGACGTGGCGCGACTCCGTCCTTCTCAAGATGATCGTCACCGGCGCGTTGATCCTCGCCCTGCTGATCCCCCTGGCCATGGTGTCGGGGCTGATCCGCGAGCGCTCCGAGCGCCGCGACTCGGTGGTGACCGAGATCGGCCGCACCTGGGGAGGCGCCCAGGTGGTGGCCGGCCCGGTGCTCACCGTGCCCTACCTGGCCCACGGCAAGGACGACAAGGGCAATGCCACGGTCTGGACCGAGCTCGCCCACTTCCTGCCCGAGACGCTCAAGATGGACGGCCGGCTCGACCCGGAGCTGCGCAAGCGAGGGATCTACGAGGTGCCGGTCTACCGGGTCGAGAACCTGCACGGCTCGGGGACCTTCCTGAAGCCGAGCTTCACCGAGTGGAGGATCGCGCCGAACGACGTCCTCTGGGACCAGGCCTGGCTCTCGATCGGGGTATCGGACATGCGGGGTATCCGCAGCGGTCGCGGCGATCGCGGCGGTGTGCGGCTGGTGTGGGCGAACCGGGCCTTGCAGCTCTCGCCGGGCGGCAGCGTGGCCGGCCTCTGGGCGACCGGCCTGCGGGTGCCGATCTCGGGCCTCGCGGAGCTGCCGGAGAAGGAGGCCCTGCCGTTCGCCTTCGACCTCTCGCTGCAAGGGAGCCAGTCGCTGCAGTTTCTCCCGCTCGGCAAGCAGACGTCGGCAAGCCTGAGCTCCATCTGGCGCGACCCGAGCTTCACGGGCGGCTTCCTGCCCGACCACCGGGAGGTGTCGGCGAAAGGATTCACCGCCGCCTGGTCGGTGCCGTACTACGGCAGAAGCTATCCCCAGCAGTGGCTGGAAGACGCAGCACGAAGAGCTGCTGGCCGGCCAGATCGTGACAGAGTCGGCGTTCGGGGTCTCCCTGTACATGCCGGTGGACGTCTACCAGAAGACGGAGCGCTCCGCGAAGTACGGGATGCTCTTCCTGATCCTGACCTTCCTGGCCTTCTTCCTCTTCGAGGTCTTCAGCCCGGTCTCCCTGCATCCGATGCACTACCTGCAGGTGGGGGCGGCGCTCTGCCTCTTCTACCTGCTGCTGCTGTCGGTCTCGGAGCAGATCCCGTTCTGGATGGCCTATGCCGCGGCGGCGGCGGCGATCGTCCTGCTGATCTCGGGCTACTCGCTCGCCATCCTCCGGGGGAAGGTCCGGGCGATGATCATGGGCGGGATGCTGGCCGTCCTGTACAGCTATCTCTATGTCCTGCTCCAGGCGGAGGACTACGCCCTGCTTCTCGGCTCCCTCGGGTTGCTGGTCATCCTGGCCATGGTCATGTTCCTGACTCGCCGGGTCGACTGGTCTTCTCCGAAGACTCCGTCTCTCGGATCTGTTGAAGCCAGACGTTGAACAGAAGCTTCAGGGTCTCCTCCTCTCCGGGCCGGATCCGCCGGACGGCCCGGAATTCACCGAGCGGGAACCGCAGGGTGAGGTCGTCGGGAGGTGCCGGAGGAGCGGGTTGTAGCGCGGGTGGAAAAGAGACCTCCTTGCCGTCTGGAAGCAGGCCCGCGCAGGCGAGGGTCTCCCGGTAGCTCCGCAGCAGCTCTTCCACCGAGCCCTCGTTGAACTTCATCTCCAGGAGCAGATAGCTCTTCAAGCTCTTGTCGGAAGGGAGGTCGGCCCCATAGCGCTCCCACAGCCTGTCGAAGACAGGCGGCGAGAGGGCGGCCTGCCGCAGCAGGTCGTTCCGGCCGGCCGTGCCGGGCTCCCGGATGAGGATGTGTTGAGCCCGGTCGGTCAGCCGCAGCTCTCCCTTGACGTCCTCCAGAAAGCCATAGGCACGCAACGCCGCAAGGGTCTGTTTCCCGCCGCTGCTCTTCGGAGAGTACCCCCAGTGGGAGACCGCCAGATCCGGCTGGACCAGGTTCCGCCGCTCGGCATCGTACAGCTCCCGCGCCCGGTGAAGGGCTTCAGGGAGAGAGATGAAGGGGAAGGAGGGGCTGCGGACTCTGCTCATTCGAGGAATCTATCTCTTTTATCTTCGATCCGGAGATAGGATAGAGACAATCCGGGGACAGCGAAGAGATAGCGCGTTCCACAGTTTTCCGCACCGCCGACCTTTGCCGAACATCCGCCACTCCCGGCGGAACGCCGGGAAATCGCTCTATCCTTCTCCAGGCACCTGACCGGCCTGTCCATTCACCCGGTTGGGGTGGAGGCCGTGGGCTTGCGCCTCCAGCCCCCATACGGGAGAATGGCGGAGTCAGCCTTCCTGACTTGCCCCGATGATCGACGTCCTCCCCCGCAGAAGTCGCTGCCCTACAGCGAGGAGTCCGAGCGCGCCGTGCTCGGCGGCGATGCTGCTGGACCCTTCGGTGCTGCCTACGGTCTCGGGCCGCCTGAAGGCCGAGGACTTCTACGTGGAGCGCCACCAGGTGCTCTACCAGGTCATGCTCGAGCTTCAGGAGCAGGAGGCCGAGATCGACCTGCGCACGGTCCAGGCCAAGCTGGAGCAGCAGGGGCGGTTCGAGTCGGCCGGCGGCATCTCCTACCTGGCGACCCTCGACCTCGACCTGCCCGACATCGGCCGGATCGACGCCTACACGAGATCGTCAAGGAGCGCTCGGTCCGGCGGCGGCTGATCCAGACCTCGGGCCAGATCATCCGCGACTGCCTGGACGGCGGGCTCGCGGCCCAGGAGGCGCTCGGCCGCGCCGAACAGGCCATCCTCGGGCTCGGCGAGGAGGCCATCCGCCGCGGCTTCACCATCTCGGCAAGGTCTTCCACACCACTCTGGAAGAGCTGGAGGAGCGGCCCGGCTCCATGCTCACGGGGGTGTCCAGCGGCTTCATCGACCTCGACCGCATCACGCACGGGCTCAACCGCGGCAACCTGCTCATCATCGCCGGCCGGCCGGGCATGGGGAAGACCAGCCTGGCTCTGAACATGGCCCAGCACGTGGCGATCCGCGAGCGCAAGGCCGTGGGTGTCTTCTCGCTGGAGATGAGCCAGCAGGAGCTGGCCCTCCGCGTCCTGTGCTCCGAGGCGGACATCTCCTTCTCGCGCCTGCGTCCGGCCACCTCTCCCAGAAGGAGTGGTCGCGCATCGTCCAGACCATGCGCACCATCGGCGATGCGCCGCTGTACATCGACGACTCTCCAACCCGACGCTCCTGGAGGTCGCCTCCAAGGCCCGGCGTCTCAAGGCGGAGAAGGGGCTCGACTGGTCATGCTCGACTACCTCCAGCTGATAGGCCGGCGGCCGCTACGAGAACCGGAACCTGGAGATCCGGCCATCAGCCGGCGGCTGAAACAGCTCGCCAAGGAGCTCGAGCTGCCGGTCATAGCCCTGTCGCAGCTCTCCCGCCAGCCCGAGCGGCGCGGGGAGCGACCACCGGCCGCAGCTCGCCGACCTCCGCGAATCGGGGTCAATCGAGCAGGACGCCGACATCGTCGCCTTCATCTACCGCGACGAGGTCTACAACCCGGACGACCGCAGGCGAAGGGGCTCGCCGAGCTGATCATCGCCAAGCACCGCAACGGCGAGACCGGCACGATCGAGCTCGTCTTCCTCGGCGAGACCACCCTCTTCCGCAACCTCGACCGTCATGGCCTCGACCGGCTGCGCCGCGTCTGACGCGAGCCGAGGCTCGCCCGGTACCGGGCGACTCTGCGCCGGCCTGGGTCGATGTCGACCTGCGCGCTGGAGGCGAACTTCCGGCGGCTCGCCGCGCGCCTGGGCCCGGCACGCCGCCCATGGCGGTGGTCAAGGCCGACGCCTACGGCCACGGCGCCGTCGGGGTGGCGCGGCGCCTCGCCGCCGCCGGGGTCGACTGGCTCGGCGTGGCCCTCGCTCGAGGAGGGCGCGGAGCTGCGCGCTGCCGGGATCGGGGTCCCGATCCTCGTCCTGGGCGGCCCGGCCTCGAGGCAGTTCGCGCTAGCGCTGGCCTACCGGCTGACCCCGGCAGTGTCCAGCCTCGCCGAGCTCGCGCTGTGGCGCGACGGGCGGGGCGCCGGCGGCGTCGCGCGCAGGCGGTCCACCTCAAGGTGGACACCGGCATGGGGCGGCTCGGCTTCGCCGCCCCGGAGGAGGTGCCGCGCGCTTTGGCGACTTCGCGCGCACGCCGCGGCCTCGAGCTGGCCGGCCTGCTGTCCCACTTCGCCGACGGCCGACGATCTCGCCGAGCCCGGCGCAACGCGCGCCAGGAGCGGCCGCTTCGCCGGGTGCTCGCCCTGCGGCCGGGGACGGAGCGGGGGGCGTCGAGATCCACATGGCCAACAGCGCCGGCGACGCTCCACCGGCCGGGGCGGAGCCGCGCACCCTGGTCCGCCGGGGCTCGCCCTCTACGGCCTCGATCCGGCCGGCGGCGCCGGTCGCGACCGCGGGCGCGGCCTGGGCCGGTGATGTCGCTCGAGGCCGGATCGTCCAGCTGCGGGAGGTCGCCGCCGGGCACCGCGCTCGGCTACGGCGGCCGCTACGGCGCGCCGGCGCCGCAGCCGGATCGCGGTGGTGCCGGTCGGCTACGCCGACGGCTACGCCGGCGGTCGATGTCGGCACGGCGAGGCGCTGGTGCGCGGCCGGCGGGTGCCGCGTGGCCGGCGCGGTCAGCATGGACATGACGCTGCTCGACGTCACCGACTGACCGGCGCCGAGCCGGCGGAAGAGGTGCGTGCTGCATCGGCGCCAGGGAGACGAGTCGATCCCGCCCTCCGAGCTCGCCGACGCACGCCGGGACGATCTCCTACGAGATCCTCTGCCGCCTCGGGCCTGCGCCTGCCGCGGCGCTACGTCCGAGGACGGCGCGTGGTTCTGGAGCTCGTGTCGCGCTTCGTCGCGGGAGGATGGATGATGGCCGTATTGAAGGCGATGAAACGTCGCCAGGGATCTTCGAACTGCTTCTTCGAGCCCTCGGCCGGTTCTGTCCAGATGATCGGGCGGATCTTCGTCTGGACGCCCGCGGCCGCCCTACGACCTGCGCGAGCTGTTCCGCCAGATGGTGCGGGTCGGCGTGGACTCGATGCCGGTGGTGGTCCTGACCGCGATGTTCACCGGCATGGTCATGGCGCTCCAGACCTTCCGGGGCTTCAGCGCTTCCACGCCGAGGGCTTCGTCGGCTCGGTGCGTCGCCCTCTCGATGACCCGCGAGCTGGCGCCGGTGCTCTCCGGCGCTGATGGTGGCCGGCCGCGTCGGCTCGGCGATGGCCGCCGAGCTCGGGCACGATGCGGGTCACCGAGCAGATCGACGCCCTCTACGCCATGGCCACCGACCCGGTCCACTACCTGGTCGTGCCGCGGGTGTGGGCGCCGACGCTCATGCTGCCGCTGCTGCGTCGTCATGGCCGACGCCCTCGGCATCCTCGGCGGCTACGTGGTCGCCGTGGACCTGCTGGGCGCCAACCCGGTGATCTACTGGAGCGAACACCTTCCAGTTCCTCGACCTCAACGACGTGTTCTCCGGGCCTCATCAAGGCGGCGGTGTTCGGCTGCTGATCGCCGCTGACCGGCTGCACCAAGGGGTTCTACACCACCGGCGGCGCCGAGGGCGTGGGCCGCTCGACGACCGCGCGCGGTCGTGGTCGCGTCGCATCGCCATCCTGCTGTCCGACTTCTTCCTGACCAAGGTGCTCTTCTGAGCCATGGCCGGCGACCGTCCCAGATCGAAGATCCGCCGTCCGCGGGCTCCGCAAGGCCTTCGCGGCCAAGGTCGTGCTCGACGGAGCTCGACCTGCGACGTGCGGCGGGCGAGTCGCTGGTCATCATCGGCGGCTCGGGCGCCGGCAAGAGCGTGCTGCTCAAGCACCTGATCGGCCTGCTGCGGCCCGACGGCGGGCACCGTGCGTGGTCGACGGGACCGCCATCGAGCGCCTCGGCGACCGCGAGATCACCGAGTTCCGCCGCAAGTTCGGCATGGCGTTCCAGGAGGGGGCGCTGTTCGACTCGATGACCGTCTGGCGAGAACATCGCCTTCCCGCTGCGCCGCGCCGGCGAAGATGAGCGACAAGGAGATCGCCGACCGGGTCGCGCGAGTGCCTCGCATGGTGCACCTCGAGGGGGTCGAGGCAGAAGCTGCCCGCGAGCTCTCCGGCGGCATGCGGCGCCGGGTCGGGTTTCGCCCGCGCCATCGCCCTCGAGCCGGAGATCCTGCTCTTCGACGAGCCGAACACCGGCCTCGACCCGATCACCACGGCGGTCATCGACGAGGTGATCGTCGAGCTGCAAGCGACCGGCTCAGACCATGACCGTGACCATCACCCACGACATGCGGAGCGCCTTCCGGATCGCCGACCGCATCGCCATGCTCCACAAGGGCAAGATCATCGCCTCGGCGCCGCCGGAGGAGTTCCGGGATCTGCGCCGACCCGCGGGTGCAGCAGTTCATCCACGGCCGGGCGGAAGGGCCGCTCTCCGACGAGGCCGACGCCCGTACCGTCAGCCCGGCGACCACACCCTGATAGACTGCCGGGCGGAGGGGATCGATGAGTCAAGCCGTCAAGGTGGGCCTTTTCGCGACCGTCTGCCTGATCATTCTGGCGGTCCTGATCTGGAAGATCGAAGACATCAATCCGTTCGCCAAGGAGGCGAAGACGGTGGACGCGGAGTTCGACTCCGTCGCCGGCCTGGACGACAAGGCGACCGTGCGCGTGGCCGGCGTCCGGGTGGGGCGGGTGGAGGCCGTGGGCCTGAGCGGCAGGCGGGCGCGCGTGACCCTGCTTCTCGAGCAGCCGGTGGTCCTCACACAGGGGAGCGACGCGCGGGTGGCGAACCTGGGGCTGCTGGGCGAGAAGTACATCGAGCTCATCCCCGGCCCCATGGATGCGCCGTTGCTGCCTCCCGGCACCGTCCTGCCGGGCAAGACGCCGCCCACCATCGACGAGGCCATCGCCAAGATCAACGACATCGGCACCTCGATCCAGCAGGTGACCGGTTCGATCTCCGGCGCGAACCTGGGAGAGAGCCTCAACCGGCTGCTCTCGGAGTTCGAGCTCGCCAGCCGGGAATTCCGGCTCGTCATCGTCGAGAACCGGGCCAACATCAGGTCCACCCTCGCCAACTCCAACCAGGCGAGCGCCACCCTGGCCCGCGAGCTGCCCCGGCTGGCCGACCAGATGGACCGCACCCTGCGCCAGATCGAGGCGCTGGTCGCCGACAACAAGGGGAACGTTTCGGGCAGCCTCGCCAACATCCGCGAGGTCACGGACCGGCTCCAGATCTCGGTGGACAACTTCAACCAGATCTCCGGCAAGATCGCCCGCGGCGAGGGGACGGTCGGCAAGCTGGTCAACGACGAGAAGGCTTACAACGAGGTTCTCTCCACCCTCGACAGCATCCAGGGGGGCGTCGAGAATTTGAGTGGCACGCTCGGCGCGATCAACAAATTCAAGATCGACCTCGACATGCAGGGCTACTACCTGCCGGACCAGGACGGGTCGCAGACCAACTTCCTCGTCGACATCGACCCCCAGGACAACGAGCGCCTCTACCGCGCCGGCATCAGCAGCCCTCCTGGCGGCAAGCGCAGGGAGAAGACCCAGACCGTTACCACCACGAAGCCCGACGGGTCGACCGAGGTCACCACGATCAACACGATCACCAACGAGCGGACCTACTCGGCCACGGGCCTTTTCGGCTACCGGGCGCCGCACGACGTCAGCGTCTTTGCCGGCCTGATCGAGAACAGCGGCGGCGCCGAGGTGGAGCTCCCGGTCTTCAAGGACCGTTTCCTGGTCTCCCTGGAGGCGTTCGACTTCAACCGGCCGCAGGATCTCTCACCGCACCTGCGGCTGACCGGGCGCTGGCGCTTCCATCCAAACCTGTATCTGATCGGCGGCTACGACGACTTCCTCGAGAACGACTCGTTCTTCCTCGGCGGCGGTATCCGCTGGAACGACGAGAACATCAAGTACCTGGCCGGTGCCATCCGGTAGCGGTTTGAGCGCCGAGCCGGCCCGCGAGGCCATCCCTCGTCTGCTGGAGCGGCACGGCGACCGCCTCTACTCTCTGGCCTTGCGCCTCTGCGGCGGGCCGGCCGAGGCGGAGGATCTCGTCCAGCAGACCTTCCTCAACGCCTGGCGGCGCTGGGACGGTTTCGAGGGGCGATCCGATCCGGCCACCTGGCTCTACACGATCGCGGTACGCGCCTGCCGGCGGCAGCAGCGCCGGAAATCCGGCGAGCCGCAGCGGATGGAGCCGCTCGACGAGCTGCTTCCCGAGGGCGCGAGCGCGCTGGCCGACTTTCCGTCCCCGCTCGACGACCGGCTCCGCGAGGAGACCCGCGAGGTGGTGCAGGACGGACTCTCCCGCCTCCCCCTGGAGTTCCGGCTGCCGCTGGTGCTCAAGGACATCGTCGAGCTTCCGTTGGCGGACATCGCCGCGGTCCTCGGCATCAAGGAGGATACCGTGAAGACCCGGGTTTACCGGGCGCGCCTGAAGCTCCGCAAGGCGCTGGAGGAGGCGCTGCCGCACCGTCCGGGACCGGTCCATCCGAAGACCCAGCTCTGCCTGGACCTGCTGCGGGCCAAGATGGAGGCCCTGGACCGCGGCGTCCCCTTCCGCCTGCCCGAAGGCGAAGTCTGCGCCCGCTGCCAGACCGTCTTCGCCACGCTCGACCTGGAGAAGGACGCCTGCCTGCGGATCGGTCAGGGCGAGCTGCCGCCGCGGGTGCGGGCGATGCTGGCGGAGAGCGTCCGCGGCCTGTAGCCACGGCGGACAGCGTAACTGCGACTGCGCGACGGACAACTCACTGTACGCGTACGTCTACGCCAACCAGCCCTACCAGCTGCATCTGTGCGGCGCCTTCTTCGCCGCGCGAGCCGCCCAGGGGAGAGCCCCTGGGCGGCTCGCGGGTCCCGGAAAGGTCAGCTAGGCCAGCCAGCCAGCTCTATCCTGGCGGGCCGGGTGCCGCGGGTCGAAAACCAGAACATTCCCTCGTCGATCAGGTCGAGGTGCCAGGGTGCTCCCTCGGAGCCTCGCGGAATGGTGTAAACGAGGTCGATCTCGATCCCGTCGCCGGGAGGAACGGCTCTCGGCAGGAGGTGCCTGGATTCCGCCTCCTGGAAGCCGGGGACGCCCAGGTCGCCCGCGCGCAGTGCGATCGAGACCCATCCCACCCGGGGCGCGCGGCGGAGCCATGCCGTCTCCCCTCGGTTCTCCAGGCGGATCCGCAGGTGCAGACGGCCGTCCTCCGGCTCGAAGCGACGGCCGAGCACTGTGATCTCCGCCAGGGTGCATGCGTGGAGATCCAACGTCGTGAGGGGGTAGGTCGACGGCTTGCGCGCCGTCAGGTTGTTCTGAGTGTGGGCGGGCGCGACCGTCACCTCGTCCAGCCGGAGATTCCCTGCCCGGGCGGGGAAGTAGCCGTTCACCGCGTGATAACGGCACACGTCCACGAACCCGTGCTCGCGGAGCAGATAATCCAGGTATTCCGGGGTGAAGGGGTTCTCCAGGGTGCCAAACCGCCGCATCTCCTCCTCAAGCGTCTCCTCCGGTCCCTATTCCCGGGGATCCAGGCCGATTCACAGACGCCGAGCACGCCTCCCGGCCGGAGGAGTCGGAAGCATTGGGCCAGCGTGCGGTCCTCGTCCATGACGTGATGGAGGGACGCGTGGAAGAGAACCGCATCGACCGACTCGTCCTCGAGGTTGCAGTCCTCGATCGTCGACTCATGGAAGCGGACCGCCGGCGGAGAACTCGAGTCGATAATGCTGGATAGCGGCGTCGATCCGCTCGCGGGCGATCGCGATCATGTCGGAGGACGGCTCGATCCCCTCCACCTCGAAGCCCAGGCAAATGAGGATCTCACTGATCCAGCCCGGTCCGCTGCCGACCTCCAGGATGCGGCCGCCGGGCGATATGGCCATGGCGCGGAGGAGATTCAGGACGGAGTAGGTCTCGTGAAAGAACTCCGGGTTGCCGGGATCCCGGTCATAGGGCTTGCGGTAGAGCCACATCCGGCCTTCCGCGGGCTTGCGGGAGACGTACTCCCGGGCTGCCTGGAGCCACTCCGCCCGTTGGGCGCCGGAGTCGCTCAGGAATCGCCGGTGCCGGGGAGGCCCCGGACCGGCGGCCGTCCAGGCGGACAACCGCCGCGCACCGCGCAGGAGCCGCCGGGCGGCGGCTCGGAGTCGGAGACGGGCGGGAGTGTCGAGGAGCATGGGCGTACCGGGGCGGTCCTGGCCGCCTGAAAGGGACATTCATCATTATCGCACGGACAGGATGAAATCTGGAGTCGGTTGGCTACAGCTCCGGCTCCCGGCCCGTGATCCGCCGGAAGGCTTCGATGTAGCGCTCGCGGGTCCCTGCGCACGACCTCCTCGGGGAGGACGGGCGGCGGCGACTGGTGGTCCCAGCCGAAGTCGTCCAGCCAGTTCCTCACGTACTGCTTGTCGAAGGAGGCGGGCTCCTCGCCCGGGATCCAGCGCTGGACGTCCCAGTAGCGCGAGGAGTCGGGAGTCATCACCTCGTCGATCAGGAGGAGCGTGCCGTCGCCTGCGAAGCCGAATTCGAACTTGGTATCGGCCAGGATGAGATCGCGCTCCGCCACGTAGGACGCACCTTTCGTATACAGATCGAGGGTCAGGTCGCGCAGGCGGGCCGCCAGCTCGTTGCCGAGGGCCTGCGCGACCGTCTCGAAGGTCACGTTCTCGTCGTGCCCCTCGGCGGCCTTGGTGGCGGGGGTGAAGAGGGGGTGGGGGAGAGGGCTCGCCCGGTCGAGGTTGGGCGGCAGGGGGATGCCGCAGACCGTGCGGCTGGCCCGGTACTCGCGGTAGCCGCTGCCGGCCAGATAGCCGCGGGCCACGCACTCGAAGGGGATCACCTTCGCCCGCCTCACCAGCACCGACCGGCCCTTGAGAAGGTCCCGGTATGGTGCCAGACCGGCAGGAAAGTCGGCCGGGTCGGTGGCGAGCAGGTGGTTCGGCACCACGCCGGCCAGCTTCGTGAACCAGAAGTTCGAGAGCTGGTTGAGGATCTTCCCCTTATCCGGGATCCCCGGCTGGAGCACGAAGTCGTAGGCGGACAGCCGGTCGGTGGCGACGATCAGCAGCGTGTCGCCCAGGTCGTAGACGTCCCGCACCTTGCCCCGCCGTGGCGGGCCGAAGCCGGGAAGGTCGCTCTGCCAGAGGATGGGGTCCATGAGGTGGACGATATCACCCGCGGCGCCTTCCTAGTTCCGGCTCAAGGTGCTGCTCATGAACGTCTTGTCGATCGCCGCGCCCAGGGCCTCGCCCCGGATCTCCTGGTAGGAACCGGGGTCGAGGTACTTGCCGTCTACCAGCTCGTAGACGGCGAGCTTCTCCAGCCCCTTGAGCTGCGCGTGGCCCAGCTTGCGGGCTCCGAACCAGACCGCCGAGCTGCCGTCCTCCACTTTCAAAAGCACGTAGACCCGCTCGCCGTCCGAGGCGCGCAGCAGCGCACAGTCCCCCAGCTCCTTCTCCAGCCGCTGCATGTAGGCTGCCGTAGCCACCATGCCGTTGTTGTGGAGCGTACCGTTCCGGTTCAGGTAGGCGTAGAAGCGCCGCGACTCCTCCTTCTTGTCCACGACGTCCACGTTCTTTTCCGCAAGCGGCGCGAAGAAATCGTGGACCTGGGTGGAGGAGAAGCCCTGCGTGATCAGCATGGTCTTGACCTCCTCGATCTCCTGCGTCCCCTTGCCCGTGGTCAGGCGGGAGAGCTCGACGAGGCCCGGTCCGAAAAACTCGTAGCGTTCCGTCTCGTCGGGCCGGCCGCTGCCCATGGGGATCAGCCGGTAGGCGCCGTAGTTGAGCGCGATGCGCATGCCGCGGTCGAACGGGAAGCCTTCCTGCAGCGCCTGGTCGTAGAGCTGCTGGATCTGCACCGAGCAGACCAGCAGCTTGAGCGCTTCGCGGCAGGAGTAGAAGGCGCCGTCGCCGAGGTATTTCTCCAGCTTCACCCGGTGCGCGAGGGCGAGCCGGTTGATCCGCCGCTGGAAGCGGAACATGCTGCGGAAGGCCTCGTCCTGACTCTCGGTGCCGGCGCGGTGGAGCACGGAGAGGGTCTGGGAGAAATCGCTGATGTCGTAGATCATCCCGAAGCGCTCCACCCGCGGGTCCACCACCCAGGGTTCGAGGAAGTCGAGCGGGCGGGTGGCGTAGGAGAGGCGCACCGGGCTGGCACCGGTCCGGCCGCCCGGGGTCTCGCGTGCGATGAGCCCGGTGGATGTGGGCTCGACGGGCACGAGGCTCTTGCGGAAGCTGTGGAAGAGCTCGAACTCCTTGAGCTTGACGAGCAGGCTCTCCCAAACCTGGACCAGGTGCGGCGGCAGCAGCTTCGCGGCATTGTAAGTCTTGAGGTTCGAGAGGTACGACACGTAGCCCGGACGGATCAGGAGGTCGCGCGGGTCGGATTTGGGGTCGTGCCGCAGGAGGTTCGTGACCACGCTGCGCAGCTCCCGGTCGGACTCAATCTGGGAGGCGTGCCAGCTTCCGAGGTCGTCCAGGCACTGGCGGAAGTCGCGGGCGTCGATGCGCAGTGAGCCGTTGAAGTAACTGCCGAGCTCGCCGAGGTCGCGGCCGATGTAGTCCTCTGTGAAAACCAGGACGTTGTCCCGCATCCGCGTCAGGAGCCGCGGGAAGAGCTCCTCCTCGACCTCCTCGGTGGCGCCGGCCACCTTCTGGACGATCTCGTAGGTCGTCGCCAGCACCTTGTCCAGGTAGCGGTCGAGGATGCGGTACTTGATGGCATCCCCCATGCGGCGGCCGAGGTCGGAGTCGATGCGCAGGACGCGCCGCGGGGTATCCTTGAGGACGCGGGCGATCTCCAGGGAGTGGTGGAGCCAGAACACCGCCGGGTACTGGCGGCCATAGCTGGAGATGGTCGCGTTCTCCACCGCCCGGGCCAGGAGCGGAGAGTAGCGCTCCCAGGCCGCGGCATGGGCCTTGCGGTCGAAGGTGTCGCGGCGCGCCACCGCGACCTGGACGGTCTCCTCGGCGAGGAGGAGCTGGCCGAGCGCCTTGCGCAGGCCGTCCATGCCGGCCGATTGGAGGATGGGAAAGCCGTTGATCGGCGTGGCGCTCTCGTCCTTGAGGAAGATGGGGCGCGGCGTGGGGAGGGCGCGGTGGAGCTCGGGCACCAGCCGCCGGACCTCTTCCATGTCGGGGCGCAGGAAGTTGAACGGTCCCTGCAGGAGCTGCAGAAGTGACATGGATTCCATGATGAAAGACGCTTGCATGCTAGATATACCACAGCGCGCTGCCCGCGTCCCCGTTCTTCTTCTTCTTCGTGCTCCACCTGTTAGACTCTGCCGCCTGGGAATCTTTACTGGAGGGTCCCGAATGGTGGATGTGTTGCCGGTGGAGGTTGTCGCTCGCGGAGGCCGGATTTCCGAGGATACCGAACTGGTCGTCTTGGGCTCCCTGGAAGAGGAAGCGCCGGAAGTCGACGGCTTCGGTGGGGAGATCCGGTCCGCGGTGCGGCGCCTGGCCGGCCGGCCAGGCTGGAAGGGCCGGGAAGAGCAGTCCGCCCAGACCGATCTCGGCGCCAGCAGTGGCGCCGGCGGGCCGGTGGTGGCCCTGTCGGGCCTCGGCAAGAGGGCCGACCTCTCGCCGGTGCGGATGGCCGGGTGGATCAACCGTGCCGCCGAGCTTGCGAAGTCGAACGGCTTCCGGCACGCGCTCCTCGTGCTGCCGCGGCACGCGGAGACCGAGGGCCGCCCGGCCGCCGAGCGGGTGGTGCGGCTCGCCGCCCTGTCCGCCTACCGCTTCGACCGCCAGTCCGAGGAGAAGAGCGGCCCCCACCTGGAGAGGATCTCCGTGGCTCCGCCGGCCGGCCAGGAGGAGGTCTACCGCGCCGCCGCCGCGTTCTTCGAGACCCGTCGCCGAGGCCGTAGCGTTCAGCCGCGACCTGGCCAACACCCCGCCCAACGAAGCCACCACGGTCTGGATGGCCGAGCGCGCGCAGGAGATGGCCGCGAGCCGCGGCATCGAGGTCACCGTCCTCGACGAGGAGGAGATCGGCCGGCGCGGCATGGGCGGCCTGCAGGCCGTGGGCGCGGGATCGAGCCACCCGCCGCGCCTGGTGCGGCTGTCCTGGGGCGGCTCCGGCCCCGTCATCGCCCTGGTCGGCAAGGGGGTGACCTTCGACACCGGCGGCATCTCCATCAAGCCGGCGGCGAACATGGAGGACATGAAGTACGACAAGTGCGGCGCCTGTGCCGTGCTCGGCATCGTCCGCGCCGTGGCCGACCTCGGGCTGCGCGTACGCCTGCGGGCCTACGTCGCCCTGGCCGAGAACATGCCCGGCGGCAGTGCGTACCGGCCGGGAGACATCCTGCGCCTGTACAACGGCAAGACCGTCGAGATCACGAACACCGACGCCGAAGGGCGCCTCGTCCTGGCCGACGCGCTGTCCTGGGCCGCGGAGGAGAAGCCCGACGCGCTGCTGGAGTACTCCACCCTGACCGGCGGTATCGTGGTGGCGCTCGGCCACCAGGCGGCCGGCCTGTTCACACCCTGTGAGAGCCTGGCCGGCGAGGTGGCGGACGCCGCGGCCGAAAGCGGCGAGCGGATCTGGCGCATGCCCGTCTATCCCGAGTATCTGGAGGACATGAAGAGCCTCCACGCCGACCTCAAGAACTCAGCGGGCCGCGCCGGCTCGGCCTGCACGGCCGCCGCCTTCCTCTCCCAGTTCACCGGCGGTCTGCAGAGTTGGGGACACCTGGACATCGCCGGTACGGCCTACCTTTCGCACGAGGGTGTCAAGCGCGGCGGCGCCACCGGCTTCGGCGTCGCGTTCACCGTGGCCTGGCTCCGCCGCAGGGCCCGCCAATAGGGATCAATGACGCTGCTCGCCATCGAGGGGCTCGAGGTCTCGTTCCCGGCGGCGCAGGGCGCCCCGGCCGCGTCGGCAGTATCACCGATATCGCCAATATCGCCGATATTGGCGGTGGACGGCGTGTCGCTGTCGGTCGGCAGGGGCGAGATCGTCGGCCTCGTGGGCGAATCGGGCTCGGGCAAGAGCCTGACCGCCCTGTCGGTGCTCCGCCTCCTGCCCCCCAACGCGAAAGTCGCGGGCCGCATTCTCCTGGAGAGCGCGGACGCGGCCGGCGGGGCTGTCGATCTCCTGGCCCTTCCCGAGCGCGAGATCCGGAAGATCCGCGGCCGGCGGATCGGGATGGTCTTCCAGGAGCCGTCCACGGCGCTCGATCCGGTCTGGCCGATCGGTTTCCAGATCGCCGAGGCCGTGCGCGCCCACCGCCCGGTCTCCCGGCCCATGTCGCGGCAGGAGGCGCGGGCGGAAGCGGTCCGGCTCCTCGACCGGGTTGCCGTGGCCGACGCGCGGCGCCGCCTGGACGACTACCCGCATCAGCTCTCGGGCGGCCAGCGCCAGCGCGTCATGCTCGCGGTGGCGCTGGCCGCCGGGCCCGACCTCCTCCTCGCCGACGAGCCCACCACGGCGCTGGACGTCACCATCCAGGCGCAGGTGTTGGATCTCCTCGAAAGCCTGCGGAGCGAGCTCGGCCTCGCCGTTCTCCTGATCACCCACGACCTCGGCATCGTGGCCGAGGTCTGCGACCGTCTCGCCGTGATGCGCGCGGGCCGGATCGTCGAGGAGGGGACGGTCGAAGGCGTGTTCCGCGCGCCGGCCCACCCCTTCACCCGCGAGCTGCTCGGCCTCGTGCCGCGGCTGCATGCCTGGCAAGAGGGGCCGCCGCCGTGAGCGTGCCCATCCTGGAGCTTGCCGGGTTGCGCAAGGAGTTCCCGGTGCGGCGCGGGCTGCTGGGGCGGCCCACCGGTTCGGTGCGCGCGGTGGACGGCGTCGATCTCTCGCTGGAGCGCGGCGAATGCCTGGGCCTGGCCGGGGAGTCGGGGAGCGGCAAGACCACCCTGGCGCGCTGCGCGCTCCGCCTGGAGGAGCCCACCGCGGGAAGCGTCCGCTTCGACGGCGAGGATCTGCTCGCGCTCGGGCCGCGCGAGCTGCGCCGGAAGCGCAGGCGCTTCCAGATCGTGTTCCAGGATCCCGCGAGCTCGCTCGATCCGCGCCAGCGGGTGGGATCGATCGTGGGCGAGCCGCTGGAGATCCACGAGCGCCTCGGCCGTAGCGAGAGAGAAGAGCGGGTCCGGGAGCTGCTCGAGAAGGTGGGTCTGTCGCCGGAGCTGGCCGGACGCCGTCCACACGAGCTGTCCGGCGGGCAGCGCCAGCGCGTGGGTATCGCCCGCGCCCTGTCGGTACGGCCGGAGCTGCTGGTGGCCGACGAGCCGGTGTCGGCCCTGGACGTGTCCATCCGCGGCCAGGTGCTGGCGCTGCTCGCCGGCCTGCGGCGGGAGCTGGGCCTGTCCCTGGTCCTGATCGCGCACGACATGGCGGCGGTAGAGCAGCTCGCGGACCGGGTGGCCGTCCTGTATCTCGGGGGGGTGGTGGAGCTGGCGCCGAAAGCGGCCCTGTTTTCCCGGCCGCTTCATCCGTATACCGTATGCCTGCTGTCGGCCGTGCCGCGGCCGGAGCCGGGGCGCAAGCGGGAGAGGATCATCCTCCAGGGAGATCCACCGAGCCCGCTGGCGCCGCCGCCGGGATGCCCGTTCCACACCCGCTGCCCGATCGCACGGCCGCGGTGCGCCGAGGAACGGCCGCCCTTGAGCCAGATTGCCGGGGCGGCACCGGGACACCTCACCGCATGCTTCTATCCGGGCGAGCTGAGGTAACCTTTTGAGGGGCCGTACGTACGTCACAAGGAGCCGGCGCGGAGCGCCGCCTGAAACTCGTTCATCATCATCCACCGTTTTTGGTGAGGAGCTCATGACAAACCGTTTGGGATGCAATCGTGTGAAGTCAGGAAGGATCCGGAGCGCCGCGGTGGCGTGCGCGGGCCTTCTTCTGCTGGCGGGCTCGCTGGCCGCCCAGGAGCCGGCTCCCGAGTCGCAGGGGGCGGTGCCCAGCCCGCGCCGGGTCGAAGCCACCGCCGGCCCCGTCCTGGCCACCGGCGTGGACATCAAGGACGGCGCCGTGCTGTTGAGCCTGGACGAGGCGATCGAGATCGCCCTGCGCCAGAACCTCGGGCTCGCCGTCCAGCGCTACACCCGCACCCGCGCCCGCCTGGGCGTCGAGCAGACCCTGGGCATCTACGACCTGCTGCTCAGCGCCACGGGCCACGCCGAGGACAACAAGTCGCCTACGACCTCGCAGCTCCAGGCCTCGCAGTCCAACACGCAGCGCCTCAACTTCGGCGCCACCCAGATCCTTCCGCTGGGCAGCGAGGTCTCCGTGGGCTGGAACAACTCGCGGTCGGAAAGCAACAATCCCTTTTCGCGGCTCAACCCGGCTTTCAACTCGAGCGTCGTGTTCGGCTTCAAGCAGCCGCTGCTCAAGGACTTCGGCCGACTCGCCACCGAGCGCGGGATCCTGATCGCCCAGAACCGCAGCCAGGCGAGCAGCCAGGAATTCGAGCGCCAGGTCACCGACACGGTGCAGCAGGTGATCAACGCTTACTGGAACCTGGTGGGGGCACGCCAGCAGCTCGTGGTCGCCCGGGAGAGCCTCAGCCTCGCCCGTGAGCTGCACGACCGCAACAAGATCCAGGTCGAGGTCGGCACCCTGGCGCCGCTCGATCTGGTGCTGAGCGAGGCGACCATCGCCGAGCGCGAGGAGGGGATCATCACCGCCGGTGCCGCCGTGGGCGACGCCGAGGACGAGCTCCGCCGGCTGCTCAACCTCCCTCAGGGCCCGGTGTGGGGGACCGAGATCCGGCCCGTCACCGATCCGACGATCGAGCACAAGCCGATCGACGTCGATGCAGCCATCCAGACCGCTCTCGCCGACCGTCCCGAGTTGCACACCCAGCAGCTCGACATCGACCAGGCCCGCATCGAGGCCGAGTACGCCCGCAACCAGGAGCGCCCCGCGCTCGACCTGAACATCGGCTATGACTTCGCGGGTGTCGGCGGTGACGTGATCCTGCGCGACGACAACGGCGCCATCACCGGCACGATCCCCGGCGGCTACAGCGACGCCCTGGACCAGGTGAGGGGCCTCGATTTCCACGGCTGGTCGTTCGACCTCACCTTCGGCCTCCCGCTCCAGAACCGGGCCGCGCGCACGGCGCGCGCGATCGCCGACCTCGACCTCGCCCGCGCCGAGACGGCCATGGAAGACGCCCGCAACAGCGTCATCACCGAGGTGCGCCAGGCGGCCCGCCGGGTCGAGACCGCGGCCAAGCAGATCGACGCGGCCAAGGCCTCGCGCGTGTTCCAGGAGCGCAACCTGGACGCCGAGCGCAAGCGCTACGAGAACGGCCTGTCCACCAACTTCCAGGTCACCCAGATCCAGGACGACCTCACCCAGGCCCGCAGCCGCGAGGTCAACTCGGTCGTCAACTATCGCACCGCCCTCGCCAACTTCCAGCGCGCCGTCGGCGAGCTGCTGGACGAGGAGAGCATCGAGTTGGAGGATCAAGAGCCGCCGGTCGACCGCTGGAGCTTCTCGCTGAGCAGGCCGTAGGCAAGCTCGAGGAAGGGGCACCATGAACGATTCGAGTCTGGGACGCCTGCTCGGCGTCCTGCTGTCGCCCGGCGAGACGTTCCGCTCGATCGAGGGCGGCCCACGTGGGCCGTGCCGCTGCTGCTGCTCTGCTGCTGGGTGGGGCGTGGGCGCCTCGTCGTGAAGTCCGACCCGGGGAAGATGGTCCATGCGCACATCGAAACGGCTTCAAGATAGACGTCCCCGCCGAGAAGGTGGAAAGATGGTCGAGGACGCCCGGAACCAGACGGTCGCGAAAAGGGTGGCGTTAACGGGCCGGGGCTCGCCTTCCAGGCGGGCCTCTACGCGTTCATCGCGGCGGTCTTTCCTGGAGGCTGTCCGCCTGTTCGCCTCCGAGGTCGACTACATCCGCAGCTTGTCGGTGACGCTGCACGCGTACATGCCCCAGGGGGTGGCCGCCCTGATCAACATCCCGCTCATGCTGGGGCGCGGGGCGGTGACCTTGAGGAAGCGACGAAGGGCGGGGTCCTGGTGTCCAGCCTGGCGGCCCTGGCACCCGAGGACGCCCGCCCATGCTCGTGTCCCTCCTGGGTAACGTCGACCTGTTCTCGATCTGGGCGGCGGTCCTGCTCGCGTTGGGCTTCCGCATCGCGGTAAGGTGTCCAGGGGGCCGTGTCGACCGGCACGTCGTCCTGCTGTGGCTGACTGCATCGGGTGAAAGTGGGCTTGCATCTCTGCCCTGTTCATCCGTTAAGGGGAGGCGCGTGAAAACGATCTGATAGGGGCCGTGGTCCTGGGGCTGATCGGCGTGGTGGTGTTCGCGAGCCTGCGCAACGCCCGCCGGGACAAGGGAACCAAGGTCTATGTGGAGCCGGTCGTCCAGCACGACATCGGACGGCTGGTGAAGGCGAGCGGCGAGATCGACCCGCGGGTCAAGGTCAACATCTCGGCGCACGTGGTGGGCAAGATTCAGCGCATGTACGTCAAGGAGGGCGACCTGATCCGCAAGGGCCAGCCGTTCCTCGACCTGGAGAAGGAGTCGTTCACCGCCGCCCGCGACCAGTGGATGGCGAGCCTGCGCCGGGCCGAGACCGACGTCCGCCAGGCGGACGTGAACCTGGCCGACGCCCGCAACAAGCTGGCCCGCACCCAGCGCCTGAACCAGGAGGGGATCCTCTCGGCCGAGCAGCTCGAGACCGCGGTGCTCACCGAAGCCAACGCGAAGCTGCGGCTGGAGGACGCCAAGGAGTCGGTGCTGCAGGCCCGCGCCAACCTGGAGAAGGTGCAGGACGAGCTGACCAAGACGACCATCTACTCTCCCTTGACCGGCCGGGTCATCAAGCTCAACGCCGAGGAGGGGGAGGTGGTGGTCTCCGGCACGATGAACAACTCGGCGTCGGTCATCGGCGAGATCGCCGACCTCTCGGAGATCCTGGCCAACGTCGACGTCGACGAGACCGAGGTCGTCCTGGTCAAGCCGGGCCAGAGCGCCGTCATCAAGGTGGATGCGCTGCCCAACAAGCAATATCACGGCCACGTCTCCGAGGTCGGGAGCAAGGGGTTCAGCCGTCCGGCGCAGCCCGACGTCACCTTCTTCGACGTCGAGGTTCTGCTGGACGATCCGGACGACGACCTCCGGCCGGGGATGTCGGTGCGCGCCGAGATCAACACCGCCGTGCATCCGAACGCCCTGATCGTGCCGATCCAGGCGGTCGTCGAGCGCGACCTGAAGAACAAGGCCGGAGAGACCGAGGAGTCCGACGTCGTCTTTCTTCTGGAAAACGGGAAGTCCGTCCAGCGCACGGTGAAGACCGGCATTTCCGACGAGACCCGGGTCGAGATCCTCTCCGGCGTCAAGAAGGGTGAGAAGGTGATCACCGGCCCTTACCGGGCGCTGCGCGACATGGAGGCGGGGCAGGCCGTGGCCATCACCACGCCCGACGAGGACAAGAAGGCGCGCAAGAAGGACGAGAAGAAGGAAGACGACAAGGAGTCCAAGGGCGAGGCGAAGGTGGAGGTCGACTGATGGCCCTGATCGAGCTCAAGGACGTCTACAAGATCTACGACATGGGCGCCGAGAAGGTGCATGCCCTGAACGGGGTCGACCTGGAGATCCAGCGTGGCGAATACGTGGCCATCATGGGCTCGTCGGGCAGCGGCAAGTCGACGCTCATGAACCTGATCGGCTGCCTGGACACGCCCACCTCCGGCGTCTACCGCCTCAACGGCGTGGAGGTGCAGGGACTGAACGACACGGAGCTGGCCGCCATCCGCAACCGCGAGATCGGTTTCGTGTTCCAGACCTTCAACCTGCTGGCGCGGACCAACGCGCTGCACAACGTCGAGCTGCCGCTCATCTATGCGGGCGTGGCGCGCCGGGAGCGCCGGGAGCGGGCGAAGCGGGCGCTGGAGCGCGTGCGGCTCGGCGAGCGCATGCTGCACAATCCGAACGAGCTGTCGGGAGGCCAGCGCCAGCGCGTGGCCATCGCCCGCGCCCTGGTCAACGAGCCGTCGCTGCTGCTGGCCGACGAACCCACGGGCAACCTCGACTCGGCCACCTCCAAGGAGATCATGGACCTGTTCGACGAGCTGCACAGCGGGGGCAACACCGTGCTGCTGGTCACCCACGAAGCCGACATCGCGCAGCACGCCTGGCGCCAGGTGCTGTTGCGCGACGGCAAGGTAATGGACGACCATCCCACTGCGCGGGCCACTTCCGCGGCCGCCACGAGTTGAGGAGTTTCCCATGATCGTC
Source organism: uncultured Holophagales bacterium (assembly GCA_963844885.1). Lineage (GTDB taxonomy): Bacteria > Acidobacteriota > Thermoanaerobaculia > Multivoradales > UBA5704 > DATMER01. Next base: position 209,142 of record CAWJQA010000001.1, read on the forward strand.
TCCGAGAACTTCCGCATCGCCTTCTCCGCCATCCGGGCCAACAAGATGCGGTCCGTGCTGACCACGCTCGGCATCATCATCGGCGTCGCCGCGGTGATCGCGGTCGTGTCGGTCGTGCAGGGGCTCCAGGCCATGATGACCCAGGAGTTCGAGGGCGTCGGAGCCACCTACATGATGGTCTTTCCCGACACCCAGCAGGGCGGCGGCCACGGCGTGGTGCTGGCGCGCCAGGTGAAGCTCACCTGGGAGGACGGCCTGGCCATCCGCGACCAGGTGCCGGGCATCCGCATGATCACCCCCGCGGTGGCCGGCTCGGAGGTGGTCAAGTACCGCGACCGCAGCCACCGGCCGGGCTTCATCATGGGGGTGAACGCGGACTATCCCGAGGTCAACAACCACACCGTGGACCTCGGCCGCTTCATCTCGCGCATCGACCTGCAGCACCGGCGCAAGGTGGCGGTGATCGGCCAGAAGGTCGTGGACGAGCTGAAGCTCGGCGAGAACCCGATCGGCAAGGAGATCTACATCGGCAGCACTCCGGCCATGGTCGTCGGCGTGATGGAGAAGCGGGGTCAGGCGCTCGGCCAGGACCGCGACGACCTGGTCTTCGTCCCCTTCGACGCCGCCGTGTCGCTGTTCGGCCGTACCGCCGGCGACCGTGTCCAGCTCCAACTCCAGGCGTCGAGCCCGGAGCAGGTGGAGGAGATCAAGGACGGCATCCAGCGCGTCCTGCGCCGCCGCCATCACATCGCCAAGGGGACGGACGACGACTTCAAGGTCGTGATGCAGGACGAGATCCTGAGCGCCGTGAACCGGGTCCTCGGCGGCGTCACCGCGGTGGTGGGCGGCGTGGTGAGCATCGCCCTGCTCGTCGGCGGGATCGGCATCATGAACATCATGCTGGTCTCGGTGACCGAGCGGACGCGGGAGATCGGCGTGCGCAAGGCCATGGGAGCGCGCCGGCAGGACATCCTGATCCAGTTCCTGATCGAGGCCGTGACGCTGTCGCTGGTCGGCGGCGCGCTGGGCCTGGCCCTGGGGTACGGCCTGGGGACGCTGGTCGCGAACGTCATCCCCGGGGACTTCCCGCCGGCCTACGTACCCCTCTGGGCGGTGGGCCTGGCCTTCGGCTTCTCGGCCGTCGTGGGGATCTTCTTCGGCATCTACCCCGCGGGCAAGGCCGCGCGGCTCGACCCGATCGACGCCCTCCGCTACGAGTAGGGTGGCGGCTCCCTCCCCTCGCCGCGCGAGGGGAGGGCCGGGGGAGGGGAGAAGGGGATCAAATCTTGCCGGAGGTGGGAGTCGAACCCACACGCCCGCAGGGGGCGGGGGATTTTGAGTCCCCTGCGTCTGCCATTCCGCCACTCCGGCCCAGACGGGGCATCCTACCCATTCAAACGAGCGTTTGTCCAGAAGGTTGACGCAAAGCCCCTCCGGATGGTATAAATACTCGGGCGTAAGCGGAAGTCCCTCAGCGACTTACTTTACTTGTGTTCGCTATCCACAGCTCCATCATCCCTGATTCACCCAGATCAAGGGGGTCGATGACGTGACATTCAAAGTCGGTCAAAAAGTAGTGTACCCCAACCACGGCGTCAGTCTGGTCGAGAAGATCGAGCCCGGACACATGGATGGGATCGAGCAGGTCTATTTTCATCTCAAGCTGCTTGGCAACAACTCCAGAGTCATGGTACCGAAGTCGAACCTCGAGCTGGTCGGGTTGCGCCCGCTGTGCCAGCAGCGCGACGTTCGCACCCTCTTCGACATCCTCGAAGACGGGAACATCGATACCTACAAGGACTGGAAGGGCCGCTACAAGCAGAACCTGGACAAGATGAAGACCGGGCGGCTCACCGAGGTGGCGGAGGTGCTCAAGAATCTGCGCCTGGTCAGTCAGCGCAAGAGCCTCTCGTTCCGGGAGAAGAAGATGTTCGAGCGCGCGAAGTACTTCATCGTCAGCGAGGTGGCGCACGTCAAGAACATCACCGAGCGCGAGTCCGAGGAGCTGGTCGAGCGCGCCTTGAGTTCGAGCCTGGAGAAGCGGCAGCGGGCCAAGGCGAGCTGAGCGCCCATCGGCCCCGTCCCTACCCGGAAAGTTCCCGAAGGCCGCCCCAACGGGCGGCCTTCTTGCTTCTGCGCCTGCTAGAATCCGCGGCATGACGCGCCGCCCTCCCATCTGGCTCTTCCCCGTCCTCATCCTCGTGCTGCTCGCGGCGTTCGCAGGGGTCGCAGGGGTCGCCGGGGCCCAGGAGGCGGCTGCTCCTTCCTCCGCCGTCTCCGCCCAGATCGACACCGAGCTGCGCCTGGAGCGCAAGCTCCTCGCGCTCGACCTCGCCGCCTACCGCGAGGCCCGAGGCGTGGAGCAGCACACCCGCGAGTTGGCCGTGCAGTCCGCCGGCCATCTCGACCAGGCCCTCAACGGCGACTCGCTCTCCCTCGGCACCCTGGAGATGGCTCACCTGGAGCTCTCCTCGTCCCGCGCCGCCGCGCAGATCGCCGCCGACCGGGTCGAGTGGCAGCTCCAGCGCATCGAGGACCGCCTGCGCCGCATCGGCTTCCTCGAAGGGGAGGCGGGAATCCGCGCCGCCTTGCCGCGCGATCCCCTCACCGGCCGCTGGAACGTGACCGTCCTGCCGCAGAACCAGACGGGGACGTTCGACCTCACCCTGAACGGAACCCTTGTGTCCGGGAGCTACTCCCTGAGCGGAGGAGTCTCGGGTGCCTCAGGCTCGTTCCGCGGCACCTATGCCGACAACCACCTGCGGCTGGAGCGCATCGACGCTCACCGCGGATTCGACAGCGTCTACCTGGGAACGGTCGACCCCGCGACCGGCCGCTTGAGCGGCACCTGGACGGCCAACGACCTTGCCAGCGGGCAGCCCGCCCGCGGCGACTGGAGCGCCACCCGGGAAGGCGCCGGAAACGAGAGACGACCGTGAACAAGGACAACCTGCTTTTCGCCCTCTTCGGCCTTCTGCTCGGCTTCGTGACGGGCTGGCTGATGTTCGAGAAAGTCGCGATGCGACAACCGCCGCGCCTGACCCAGGACCAGCTCGCCGCCGTGATGGCGGGCGGAGCGGTGCCCGGACCCGGCAGCGCCCCGTCCGCCGCCGCGCCGCCGGCCGGCATGCCCGGCGCCGCTCCGGCCCCGCAGCAGATCGACACCTCGAAGCTCGACGAGCTCCAGAGCCGGCTCCAGCAGAGCCCGAACGACCCGGACCTCATCCTGGCCGTGGCCAACGAGAGCTTCGACATCGCGAGCAAGGCGGGCAAGGCCCCCTTCGTCTGGCAGCAGGCGCGCGACCGGTACCTCCAATACCTCAGCCTGAAGGATCCCAATCCCGACGTGCTCTCCGACCTCGGCGTCACCTATCGTGAGCTCGGCCAGTACGACGACGCCCTGAAGACCTTCGAGCAGGCCGAGAAGATGGCGCCCGATCACTGGCAGTCGAAGTACAACCAGGTCATCGTGCTGGCCTTCGACCTGAAGCAGTACGAAAAGGCCGAGAGCATCCTCGACGACCTCCGCAAGTTGCACCCGGACAACGCGGACATCCGGCAGCTCGCCGAGGCCGTAGCCCGGGAGCGTAGCGCGGCCTGATGTCGCGCCTGCTCGTCCTGGTCCTCCTGGCCATCGTCCTCTGGATCATCCTGGAGGCCGCCTGGGCACGCCTGCGCATCGCGGTCGGCGCGTCCACGCGGCCGGCCGCCCCGCCGCCCCCGGCTCCCGTCACCGAAACCCTGGTGCGGTGCGCCGGCTGCGGGGTGCATGTGCCGGGGAAGTCGATGGCTGGAGGGCTGTGCGAGCGGTGCAGCCCTCACCCCCGGCCCCTCTCCCAGCCGCACACCCGGACCCCCGGGAGAGGGGAGAACGCGCGATCGGACCGATAACGCCGACCGCGGCTTGTCCGAGAGATCTCGAAACGATAGCGTCAGGGGTCTATGCGGCCCTCCCCCCTGACCCGGTCCCGTGCGCGAACGCTGAGGCAGGAGGAGACCCCTGCGGAACGAGCGATGTGGGGGCTCCTGCGCGAGCGCCGGCTTGAAGGCCTCAAGTTTCGCCGGCAGTATCCCGTCGGCATCTTCATCGTGGACTTCTGCTGCCGCGAGAGGAGGCTGATCGTCGAGCTGGACGGAGAGGTCCACGACGCCGAGCCGCAGCAGGCCTGGGACGAGAATCGGGACATCTATCTCCAGCAGCGAGGCTTCCAGGTTCTGCGCTTTCGTAATGAGGCCGTATTCAACGATCCGGATCTGGTTCTTCAGCGGATCTACGAAGCCGTCCGTTGAGCAAACCCGCAGAGGGGAAGCGTCCGTGGCCTGCGGCCCTCACCCCCGACCCCTCTCCCGGCCGCACACCCGGACCGCCGGGAGAGGGGAGAGCGCGACGGCCAACGATCCCGCCAACCGTCGCCGCAACAGGAAGAGAAGGAGCGGCGATGAATGGGAGGACATCCGAACGGACTCACGCCCCCCTCTCCCGGGGGTCCGGGTGTGCGGCCGGGAGAGGGGTCGGGGGTGAGGGCCGGCGATTCACACCCTCGCCGCGACGGGAAAAGGAGCGGAGATAGATGGGAGGACAGCCGAACGGACTCACGCCCCCCTCTCCCGGGGGTCCGGGCGTGCGGCCGGGAGAGGGGCCGGGGGTGAGGGCCCTCTTCGCCGAGATCGCCCTCCCGGTCCCTCTTCCCGATCCCTTGACCTACGAGGTGCCGCCGAACCTGGCGCCGCTGGCGCGGCCGGGGGTGCGCGCGCGGGTGCGGATGGGCAAGCGCCGGCTGACCGGCATCGTGGTCAAGGTCCACTCGGACCGGCCCGAGGGGATGACGCTGCGGCCGGTCGAGGAGATCCTGGACGTGGAGCCGCCGCTCCCGCCCGACCTCCTGGAGCTGGCCCGGTTCATGGGCGACTACTATTTCGCGCCGCTCGGCGAGGTGTTCCGCTCGATGCTCCCGCCGGACCTGCCGCCCTGGGGCGACCGCCGCGTCTGGCTCACGGATGCCGGCGCGATGGCGCCGCCCCGGAATGAAAACGAGGCCGCGGTCGTCGAGGCGCTGCGGGAGGGGGGGAGGATGTCGGTCGCCGCGCTCCAGGGCCGGGTCGGCCTCGAGGATCTGAGCGCCGTGCTCGCCGGCCTGTCCGAGCGCGGGCGGATCACGGGCGAGGAGAAGCACCCGCGGTCCGCCCGCTACGTCGCCGCCGTGGAGCTGGCGCCCGGCGGGCTCGCCACCCATCTCGCCGCCGCCGGCCGGTCCGCGCAAGGCAAGGCGGTGATCGAGTACCTGTCCGCCATCGGCCGGCCCGCCACCACCGCCGAGGTCGCGGCGGCGGCCGGCTGCACCCCGGCCGTGGTGAAGCGGCTGATCTCGCTCGGCATCCTCCGCCAGTTCACCCAGGTGGAGCGGCTGTCGCTCGACCGCCACCGCCTCGGCTCGCGCAAGGAGGAGGCGGAGATCGTCCTGCGCCCGGACCAGTCCGCGGCGCTCGACCGGCTGACCGGCGTGATCGACCGGCGGGAGTTCGCGCCGCTGCTGCTTCAGGGGATGACCGGCTCGGGCAAGACCGAGGTCTATCTGCGGGCCGCCCAGGCGGCGCTCGACCGCGGACGCGCCGCCATCCTTCTGGTGCCGGAGATCGCGCTGGTGCCGGCGCTCGCGCGGGAGGTGGAGCAGCGCTTCGGCGAGAAGCTCGCCATCCTGCACTCGGCGCTCGGCTCGGGCGAGAGGCAGCAGGAGTGGGAGCGCATCCGCAACGGCGAGGCCCGGGTGGTGCTCGGTCCGCGCTCGGCGCTGTTCGCCCCGGTGCCGGACTGGGTCTTCTCGTAGTGGACGAGGAGCAGGACAGCTCCTACAAGCAGGAGATCACGCCGCGCTACCACGCCCGCGATCTCGCGCTGGTCCGGGCGCGCGGCGCCGGGGCCGCCGCGCTGCTCGTGTCCGCCACGCCGAGCCTCGAAAGCCGTTACAACGTCCAGCGCGGCAAGCTCGATCTTCTGACCCTGACGCAGAGGGCCGGCCAGGGAACTTTACCGGAAGGGATTCTGGTCGATCTCCGCCAGGAGGACGGCATCTCGCGCCGCCCGGGCGAGATCCATTTTTCCGCACGGCTGCGCGCCGAGGTCGCGTCTGCGCTGGAGGCCGGGGATCAGATCATCCTCCTGCGCAACCGCCGCGGCTACGCGCCCATGCTCCTCTGCCGGGCCTGCGGCGAGGACTTCCGCTGTCCGGACTGCGGCCTGCCGCGCACCTATCACCGGAGGATGCGCCGCCTGCTCTGCCACTACTGCGGCTCGACGATCGGCGCGCCCGCGAAGTGTCCCGCCTGCTCGGAGGAGGCGCTGGAGCCGATCGGCGCCGGTACCGAAAGGGTGGAGGAGACGTTCCGCGAGCTGTTCCCCGAGGCGGTGGTGGACGTGCTGGACCGCGACACGGCAAAGAGGCCGGGAGGCCCCGCGGCGCTGCTGGAGCGTTTCGAGAGAAAAGACGTGCAGGTGCTGATCGGCACGCAGATGGTCTCCAAGGGCCACCACTTTCCGGGCGTGGCCCTGACCGCCGTGCTGGCCGCGGACGCCTATCTCGGCTTCCCGGATTTCCGGGCGGTGGAGCGCACCTACAATCTCCTCACCCAGGTGGCCGGCCGCGCCGGCCGCGGCGAGAGGCCGGGCCGGGTGGTGATCCAGACCTGGCATCCGGACCACTACGCCATCCAGGCCGCCCTCCGCCAGGACGACGAGGCCTTCGTCCGGGAAGAGATGCGCTTCCGCCGGGTGTTCCACTATCCGCCGTACACGCGCATGGTCCAGCTCCTGGTGAGGGACAAGGACCGGGACAAGGCCTGGAAGCTGATCGCGGATCTGGCCAAGGGTCTCACGGAGCATCGCCTCGCGCGTTCGGTGAGGATCTCGGGACCCGCGCCCGCGCCGCTGGAGCGCCTGCGTGGCCAGTGGCGTTTCCAGCTCCTCATCCGCTCGGCGGCGTTCAAGGATCTCCACCGGCTCATCCGCGAGGTGGTGCCGCCGAACCCGGCCTACGACCTGGTGGTGGACGTGGATCCCCAGCAGTTGCTGTAGGGGAAAGACACAAAGGCGCCCCATGACTGCCGACCGGCTTGCGTCCCGAAGGGACACCGGCGTATAGCCTGGCGCTTCAGCCCGCGCCTCCCAAGCGTCCGCGGCCTGCGGCCCTCACCCCCGGCCCCTCTCCCGGCCGCACACCCGGACCGCCGGGAGAGGGGAGCGCGTGGCCGTTCGGCGATCCTCCCAACTCTCGCCGCTCCTTCTTTTCCCGGGACGGAGACGGATGGTGTCAACTTCGAGCGTCACCACTCCCCCCTCTCCCGGGGGTCTGGGCGTGCGGCCGGGAGAGGGGCCGGGGGTGAGGGCCGACCGCAGATGCCGCCGCGCCGGCCCTACTTGTTGTCCGCCGCTTCGGCGATCTCCGCCAAGAGGATAGCCAGGTTCCCCTGGACGATCTTCGTCCTCGGATGATCCGGTCCAAGGCTCCGCTCGAAGATCTCCACCGCCCGGCGCATCAACGGCTCGGCCACGGAAAGACGGTTCGTGGCCTGGAGCAACGCAGCCAGGTTGTTGAGGTCTATGGCGACGTCGGGGTGTTCGTTTCCGAAGGAGGCCGCGTCGATGGCCAGGGACCGGCTCATCAACGGCTCGGCCTCGGAAAGACGGTTCGTGGCCTTGAGCAACTGAGCCAGGTTGTTGAGGTCTATGGCGACGTTGGGGTGTTCGTTTCCGAAGGAGGCCTCGTCGATGGCCAGGGACCGGCGCATCAACGGCTCGGCCTCGGAAAGACGGTTCGTGGCCTTGAGCAACTGCAGCCAGGTTGTTGAGTGTATGGCGACCCTGGGGTGTTCGTTTCCGAAGGAGGCCTCGTCGATGGCCAGGGACCGGCGCATCAACGGCTCGGCCTCGGAAAGACGGTTCGTGGCCTTGAGCAACACAGCCAGGTTGTTGAGGCGAATGGCGACGTTGGGGTGTTCGTTTCCGAAGGAGGCCTCGTCGATGGCCAGGGACCGGCGCATCAACGGCTCGGCCTCGGAAAGACGGTTCGTGTCCTGGAGCAACTGAGCCAGGTTGTTGAGGGCTGCGGAGACTTCGGGATGATCCGACCAAGGATTGCCTCAACGATGACCACCGACCGGCGTATCAGCGGCTCCGCCTCTGAGTACAGACCCCTGGTCGTCAAATAGCTGGCCAATTGGGCCATCAGCCGGCCGGTCGGATTGGTGACACCGGCCTCATCGGCGAGCATGCCGATCCTCGTCGCATGAGGTCTGAGGACGTTCCAGACCGGCCACGTGCGGACATCGTCGGACTGGAAAGGCGAATAGCCGTTGACAATCTTCAGGGATGCCTCAATCCACGCCCGCCGCCGCTCAGGCGGAATCCGGCTCTGGACAACCTCCTGCACGACTCGATGCACCGTAAGCGTCGCCTCCTGCCGTGAGATCAGCGAGTAGCTCTCCAACTCGGCCAGAGCTTCCCGGATCGAGCTCCGATCCTCCCCCTCGACGATTTCCTCCACGACCACCTTCTTCGCTTCGAACATCTCCTCGGGAATCGGATCGGGCGCGAGAAACGCCGACAGGCGGAGGAGAGCGGCGGCGGTGGGATGCAAGCGATCGAAGCTGTGCTGCCAGGTCACTGCCACGGAGGCGGGGTATTGCATCACCGCCTCGTCATACCAGGTGAGAACCCTCTCCTTCTCGCTCTCCCAGGTGGCACGGTAATCGGCGAAGGACAGCCGGAGGCGGTTGATGTAGGCGCCGGCCTGCTCCAGGGCCAGGGGGAGACCGTCGAGGCTCTCGGCGAGACGGCCGACCTGGACCTCGTCGTCCAAAGCCTTGCGCCGCTTTTCCTCCGTCCTCTTCAGAAGGAAGGCACTGGCTTCGCCCAAGGGGATGGTGTCGAGCGATTGCTTGTCGATCCCCGGCGGCCAGCCGGCGAGCCGCGAGGTGATGAGCACATGGCCGCCGGTCAGTCGGGGGAGGAGCTTGCGCACCTGGAGCTGCGCCTCGGGGGAGTCCACGTTGTCGAGGATCAGCAGCCAGCCGGGGTTGGTCCGCAGCCAACCGAGGACGGCATGGATCGTCTCTTCCTGGGCCGCGCGCTCCGGCAGGCCGAGCAGAGGGGCGAGACCGGCCAGCCCGGAATCAAGGCCTTCGAGAGAATCGGCGCGGACGAAGAAGGCGGCTGTATAGAGAGAGCCTCGGCGGAAGGCGTATTCCACTGCCAGGCGGGTCTTGCCGATGCCGCCCAATCCGCAGAGGGCGCGGTGCTGGACGATGGCCGCCTGGCGCGAGCCCTCCAGACTGGCGGCGAGCTTCTCGATTGCCTCATCCCGGCCTTTCAGCAGGTCGCCGAGAGGCAGGAAGGTGAGATTGTGGAGAGAAGGCAACCGGCCGGCAGCGACCGTCTTCGGCGCGGTCTTCTTCTTCTTCCGGCCCGGGATGGCCAGGACGAGCCGGTCGAGCGCCGCCTCGGTGATGCCGTCGCGCAGGTCGACCCAGGTGAGCTCGGCCAGAAAGGGGGGAAGCTCCAGCTTGTCCGGAGCCCCGGGAAGAGGAACGGGAATGAGGGGCAACCCTTCCTGCGCGACCCGGGTGAGGAGAACCCTCATCTCCAGGTTTTCCCAGGGTCCGATGCCGTCGGCGCCGATGAAGACCGCCGCCGCCCGGCAGGCCCGGAGTCCCTTCTCGGCCTCCGGCTGCCAGAGTCGCCCCGCAGGGAGCGATTCGATGTCGATCCACGGCCGAAGGTCTCGGAGCTTCAAGGCCTCGTGGACCTGAAGCACCAGGACCCGGTCCCGGCTGTTGTAGCTCAGGAAAATGTCGAAGGCGCGCGGCATGAGAGTTTCAGGATGTTACCAGGAGAAGAGGCGGGGAGGGAGGGACTGCCCGGCTTGCGCCCCGAACCGGTGGGGTCTAGTGGCATCGGCAGCGCGCCCTCACCCCCGGCCCCTCTCCCGGCCGCACACCCGGACCGCCGGGAGAGGGGAGCGCGTGGCCGTTCGGCGATCCTCCCAACTCTCGCCGCTCCTTCTTTTCCCGGGACGGAGACGGATGGTGTCAACTTCGAGCGTCACCACTCCCCCCTCTCCCGGCGGTCCGGGCGTGCGGCCGGGAGAGGGGCCGGGGGTGAGGGCCGACCGCGAGATGCCGCCGCGCCGGCCCTACTTGCTGTCCGCCGCTTCAGCGATCTCCGCCAAGAGGATCGCCAGGTTCTCCTGGACGGTCTTCGTCCACGGATGATCCAGCCCGAGGTGGGGCGCCGGCCATGGGATTTCAGGATCTTACCAGAGAGGAAGAGTCGGGACCGGGCCGCGCAAGCCGCCA
>CAWJQA010000002.1:0-91431 GCA_963844885.1 uncultured Holophagales bacterium
CCCTTCGCCTCTCCCACTCTCCGCAACCATCGGCACGCATTCCCGGAAGACCAAGACTCCCTTGTGGATGGACGGCGGCGGCCCTGGACCCGGCCGCCGGCCGTTGTTTTCAGTCTTCAAAGTACCGCGCGATCGAGGCTCCCAGACTGGCAAACCCCCGCCGTTCCTCGTTTTGAGCCTCTCGATCGAGCAACGAGACTCTCGTTGGACTTCACGAGCCTCTCGTTGACCTCGACGAGCCTCTCGTCAAGGTCGTCGAGCCTCTCGTGAAGGTCGATGACCTCTCGTTGAGGTCGATGAGCCGCTCATCAAGGTCGATGAGCCTCTCACGAGGTCGATGAGCCTCTCGTCGAGGTCGATGAGCCTCTCGTCGAGGTCGATGAGCCTCTCGTTGAGGTCGATGAGCCTCTCATTGAGGTCGATGAGCCTCATCGAGCTCGATGAGCCGCTCATCAAGGTCGATGAGCCTCTCACGAGGTCGATGAGCCTCTCATCGAGGTCGATGAGCCTCTCGTCGAGGTCGATGAGCCTCTCATTGAGGTCGATGAGCCTCTCGTGAGACCCCTGCCGAGGCCTCCCGAGTCGATTGCGAAGGCAGGCAGCCGGATTCCTTCTTTACGCGCCTGTCAACGGACCCGCGAGCGACTCGATTCCAGGCTGATCGAGGCTGATGGAGATCCTTCTCGATACGGTCAAGCAACCGCTCCGGCCCTTCTGTCCCCATAAGAGGACAAAAAGCGCAGATTCGTTTCTTTTTGGTCCCAGGAAACAGCCTGAAAACCCTAGACGAGGCCGGCAGGCCGCCCGTAGACTCTCCCTGAAGTGAAGGGAGACGAACGACGAGCCAGACGCGGGTCCCCACGACCGACCGGCCGTTCGTGACCTTCACTTGAAGGGGGAACGCGGTCGGGTCCTCCTTCCGCTCATTGACAATTTGGAGGGATGACGGCCGCCGAGTCCAAGGCCTCCGTCGTTCCGCAGGGGTCCGCCTTTTCCGGGAGGGGAGGCGGGGCCATCGCCGGAGGTGTGTGGGAGGGGCTCGTGGGTGAGCGGCGGTGTCAGCCTCTTGATGGAGAAACCTCCCCGCGCCGTCCGTACTCCCTGGGACCGCCGGCGCCCCGCCGGCGGTTGGTGGCTTCGGCTGGCGTTGACGATGATCGGGCCGGCTGATCTGAGGCGCTCCGAGAAAGCGAGCCGAATCTCTCGCCAGCCAAGCGCCGGCAGGGGGAAGTCCCCAAAGGGGACGCAGGAATAGAGCCTGGGGCTTCAGCCCCAGGTCCAGATCCCCCCAGAAAACACCAAGCCCTGAAAGGGCGCAGGCATTGCCGCGGGGTTGCAACCCCGCGAGGGCGGGCGGTGATATGCCTGCGTCCCTCCGGGACTTGGGGAATGGGGGTGGCCGTCGTCCAGGGGTTGAAACCCCTGGCTGTACGCCTCCGTCCCTCCGGGACTTTGCACCGCGTCGTCCACGGCCGCCTGCTCATCGCCGGACACCGGACCTCACCGGACCTCTTCTTCTTCTTGAAGCTCCGCCGTCCGGTCTGCCAGGATTATTCGGCTGGCACCTCCGCCGCGAGCGATTGTATGGCTTAGACTCGCCGCATGGGACTCTTGACCTTCAGCATCAACGTCACCCTGGACGGCTGCGTCGACCACCAGGAGGGAATCGCCGACGACGAGACACACGCCTTCTTCACCCGCCTCATGGACGAGGGCGGGGCGATGCTGTGGGGCCGCGTCACCTACGAGATGATGGAGAGCTACTGGCCGGCGGTCGCCCGCGGCGACGAGGAGGCGCCGCCGGCGATGCGCGAGTGGGCGGTCAAGCTGGAGGCCAAGCCGAAGTACGTGGTGTCGTCGACGCGAAAGGACTTCCCGTGGACCAACAGCCACCACATCGCCGGCGACCTGCGCACGGGCGTGCAGAAGCTCAAGGACGCGACCCCGGCCGGCGTGCTCCTCGGTAGCGGCAAGCTCGCGACCGAGCTGGACCGGCTGGATCTGATCGACGAGTACAAGTTCCTCGTCCACCCCAGGATCGCCGGCCACGGCCCGACCCTGTACCAGAGCGGGCTGCCCAGCACGCGACGGCTCGAGCTGGTCTCGGCGAAGCCGCTCCGCAACGGCGCGGTCGCCATGCACTACCGGCGCGCGCGCTGACTCAGAGCAGCCCCATCGCGCCCAGCTCGCGGGCCCGCTTCTTCGCTGCCAGTAGCCCGGCATCCCCTCGCGTTGGTGGCTGGACACCTCGAACACTTCGCCATGGAGCTCGATCTCTCCCTGATCCTCTCCCCTGGACTCCAGGATGGGAGAGGAACTGGTCCTCACCCTGGACGCTTCTCGCGGTCCGCCCGATTCCACCCCGCCCCAAGGCGAGGGCGTCTCCTCTAGCCGGGGAATGCGGAGAATCAGCAGAAGAGATGGCTTTACGGACTACTTGCTGATGCTAGACAAGCCACTGGCACTTCTTCCGGCACTTCTTCCGCTTGGGACAGAACTGAGCTGTGGCGGCGGACACAGAGGTACGCCGGGCGAAGCTGAGAGCTGCCGGCGTGGCTCCACAGCCTCAACTGCCCGCCTGAACGGGGGGCTGGCCGAGAGAGGCCTTGGCAGGCGGGGGATCACGATCGGAAAGGCCGCAGCAGGAAAAGGGTGGCACCTATCCCCGGCCGGTTCCTTATTTCATCTACCTAATTGATGTCGTCCCATCGTTGAGACTCTCTAGAAGCTGTCTCTCTTTTATTTCACATATCTAATCAATGACATTCAAATGACTGGAGCCATCTTTGAGGCTGTCTCCTCGTATCTAATCCAAGCCAGCTTTATTTGATATCGAGCAAATAGATGAAGAGAGAAGAAAATTTCAACTCCAATCGCTGATTTTGAAGCTCTCCTTATCGCTGATATCGTCCCATTTGCCTTATCTTGAGAGTGTCTCCACAGTTTCACCCATCTAAATGACGTTACGATTGTCTTGTTAAGATGGTCTATGGCGAAGGCCGACGGACCCCTCTTGGCTAATCAAGCCCGGTGTCGATAATCGGGGTCAACCTCCCTTGCATTCTGGGGCGGTCCAGGTTATAATCGGCAAGGTCCGGCGGTCGTCGGAAAAATGAGGCATACCGCTGGCCAGAAAAACTCGTGCGCTTCAGGCGAGGCACTGAAGCCCACCCTCAGAAAGGTAGGGTACAAAACACAATCGAGCACCTAGAAAGGTGGGGTATAAAATACAATCGCACGAAGGAACTATGTTGCGGCCAATAGAGTCTGTGAAGCATCTTGCTAGTCTTTCTCGGCGGCTTGAGAATCGAGTGGTGCTGCCGGCTCCGTTTGGCGAGATGAGCTACACGTAGAATGTAGAATATTGAGGTGATCCATGCCTGCGGAAATTAAAGGTCTCAAGGAAATTCAGAAGAAGCTTGACGATCTTTCGCGTCGTGCAAAGAAGCTTGATGGAGCACAAAATGTTCCTGTAACGGAACTGTTGGCGCCCGCATTTCTCTCTAGGTGCTCGACTTCAAGTCGGCAGGTGAGATGTTCGAGGCTTCAGGATTCGCGGTGAATTCACAGGAAGATTTCGATGCTATCCCTGCCGACAGATGGGATGCCTTTATCAGGCAGAGCACGGGCTATGGCAGTTGGGAGGAAATGTTCAAGGCGGCGAGCGTGGCATGGGTAAAGAGGGAACTAGGCATTTGAGCCATGGAACTCACCATGCCGCCGAGGAGATCGGAAGACGCTAACTCTGATCTGCTTAGGACAAGCCGACGCCGTATGAGATGAAAGTCGTGTCCTATTACAGCGGCTAGCGAACGTAGACTCTGATTTTAGGCGCCCAGAAGCATGGAGATTCCAGTTTCAGCAGTAACCGGCGCAGTACGAATCGGCGTCCAGATCGCGGCAAACCATCGTCGCCCGGTGCTGGAGGTCTATCACGAGCTTCGCAACGTATTCAGCCCGCCACACGAGTATCACTGGTGGGCTGGATCTGGTCTCGATCGTCTGGAGAAGAGCACTGCTAGGCTTCAAGAAACGTTCGTCCAGTTCGTCCTCGTAAACCTTGGTGGTGTTCGGGCGGAGAATCTGAGGCTTGAGTTTGGGGGTGACTTCGACCGGAACATGCCCGAATGGCGCTTGGCTGATCTTGAGATCTTCGGCGTCAACGTGGCTCAGCTTGCGCCCGGGCAAGCTCTGTTTCTCTTCCGCATTGACATTTCCGACTTCTCTCGCTACCCAGAAGGCGGCGGAACGCCGATCGGGCAAAAGGATGAGACCTTTAGGATTACCGCAACCTATTCCGGCCCCGCAGTCGGTCTGAATCGGTTACCACGCTGGTGGAGTCGCGTGCGGAAGCGGTCGCAATACGAGATGAAGTACACCTTCGACCCGAAGATCATTCGTACCGACTTCCCTGCGCCCGAATATCATGGCTAGAACTAGTGTGGCTGTGCGCCTACCCCCGGCCCATGCGGACACCTGGGCGCGCTGAGGCCCCGAAGCGTTGGGCGTAAGGAGCGAAGCGCCGAGTCTACGGATGAAGCGTGGTAAGTACGAGTAGTTCAGTTCAGTACGAGAAGTTCAGTTCTAAACCAGAGGGCTTGTGCTGGAATGAACCCGAAAGTGGACCTACCGAGGTTAATTGAGACCTCCTACGACATGGCGGAGAAGACTCGGTTCCTCAGCTTCGAGGCCGCGCACTCACACTTGAAGCAGGCTGCGGAGATAGGCGCGGAGATCCTGGGAAAGAGTCCAATTACTCCAGGGGCATGCACGTATCTCACTGCAGTGTGGGTGGCGGTGTTGCGTGATGTACTTAGCTTTCCCGCTTACTGCGTGGCTGGAGACCTGTGCGTGCGAGGACGAATGGCTTTTGGCAGTACAGATCCCGATGTAGCGCAGCGCTTTGGAGTATCGTGCGACGCGTGGGATGGTCACTGCTGGCTGGTCCTTGGGCAGTACATAGGCGACATTTCGGTGTTTCGTACTGCCTACGCTCAGCCGCACGGCAGCAACCTTCGACAGGCCGTGCTAGATGAGTTCGGGCCGGGGCGGGGTCTCTCCGTCTTGCGCTACTCCGATGCCCTGGCCGCCGGTTTCGAGTACCGTCCCAAGTACGTGGTACGCGAAGCGGAAATTACCGCGCTCATTAACGGCGCGCGAGCGACCGGAAAGTTGTGAAAGAAGGGCGGAACGCAAAGCTCCGCTTTCCTTCCGCTGAGCAGCAAATCCTTTTCTAGGCTCCCCCATCTGATTCGTTCTCTTCTTGAAACGCGACTTTTTGCGCCACAGGGCCACCCTGAAGGTCGTAGAGGGCGAGCTTCTTTTCGGCGATCTCCACGTCGAGTTGAGCTCGATCGCGATTAAGTTCTCTCATAACGAGGGGAAAGATATCGTTGCTCATCCCCGCTTCCATGAAACAGTCTTGGTTATACTGCTCTAACTTGTAAGTTTGGTCAGACTCAATAGCCTGCTTTCTCTTTTCCAAGAGATCGATCTCAAGTTCAAGTCTTTCGGTCGATGTCATTGTTTCGCCCTCCTTGGTAATGATGAGACGGCGTGGAGGCGCGGCTTCAACGAGTACTCGATCGCCGGGCTTGATACCGACAGGCTCAAGAACGGACGCAGGCAGGCTCACAACTACCGAACCCGCCACCGTGCGCACCTTCACGATCTCTTTCATGTGGGTTAGCCTGACATACGTGCCCCATCATTGTCAAGGTCATCCTTGTCCAGGTCAATGGCGTGAGGTATGTTGACATATCCGGCTAGGCGTGGGGACATGCACGCCCGGCTGGCAAGAACCCGAGGACCTCAGGCCGAATCTCTATTGTCTGGAGGACTGACCGGCGTTCGCCCGATCGAGGTCTCGGGAGAGAGCTTCGTTCGCTCGGGTCAGCGCCTCCAGCTTCGCCTGCATCTGGGCTTCCAGGGCGAGAAGCTCGGCCTTGTGGCGGCGCTCGCGCTCCTCGGATAGGGCTTGCATGGCCTCGCGCTCGCGCTGGTAGGCCTCCTGGCATAGGGCGTGGCCCTCCTCCATGATGCGGACGTCGAGTTGGAGCTGCTCCTGGCGCTTCTCCTGCCGGCGCTCGTCTGAGAAGGTGACAGAGGAAGCGAAAAGGGTCGGGGCGTAACTTCAGCGGCATAGCCCCAGCCAAGCGGTGATCATCTCTTCGCGGGCCAACTACCGCTGTAGTTTTGAGGACCGAGAGCTCGAATCCGCCCTTCCGCCAGAACTTGAACGAGGCTCGCTGACCGATAAATCGGCTCAGAAAGCAGGCTTCGCCCTATCCGCGCGTTGGGTCGGTAAAACTTCGGGGATAAGGTGACAGAGGAAGAGAAAAACGGCGGAGCGTAACTTCAGCGGCAGAGCGCTCGATCTGGTGACCGTGACCTCTTTGCGAACCGACTACCGCTGTAGTTTTGGGGAACGAGAGCTCGAATCCACCCTTCCGCCAGAGCCTGGACGAGGCTCGCTGACTGGTAAACCTGCTCGGAGAGCAGGCTTCGCCCTATCCGGTCGCTTTGGGTCGGCATAACATCCGATCGCGGTGAGGGTTGGTGAGACGATCTCGGCTACAGCGGCAGGGCTCGGACGAACGGTAAGCCAGGCGGGAACGATCCCAACGGAAACTGCGCCGATCGGTCTCCGGCCTTGAGTTGTTCGGCGGCGTCCCGGAAGGCCGCCAAGAAGAGGCCGTACATTTCGCGTAGCGCGTTGCGGGCCGCCTTGCTGGCGGCGTGAAAGCGGGGAGCCGGTGACTTCTTGGTCCGGTTCGGCTCGGTGTGGGGATTCTGCTGGAGTACGGCTTTGACGCCCAGGACCGGAATCCCCTTCTCGCGCCGGATCGCTCTGGCCTCGGCTTCGATCTCGGCGACCAGGGCGGCCACCCGTTCCCGGTATTGCTCCGGCGAGAGATGGGCCCAGCAGGGCAGAGGACTCAGGAAGAACGTCTCCTCGGTGGCGTAGGTCAGCCTGCCGAATTCTTCGCCGCGGTTCCTGGCGGCGTACTCCGCCTTGCGGTCGAACCAATAGCCAGTGAGCGGCTTGTCTTCCAGGATGGCCCGGACGGAGTTGACTCCCGGCCAGTCCGCGGCGCGCTCCACCAGGAACTCTTTAACGCCATGTCCAAGCAGGTACTTCAGGCGCGCCACCTGGGCCTTCTCCTCGTTGCTGACGAGGATCGCGGTGTAGCGCCTGGACCAGATCCCGTGGCGCCAGCCGACCAGCCGGCCGACTTCTTTGCCGAGCTTGCCGGCTGCCTAGCAACTACCTCTGGCACCTGTGGGGGGCCGCCGAGGCTGCCGGCCGAGGTCGCAGAGCACACCTACCTCTCGGGGTAGGCTTATCCACAACGAACATCAAAACAAGAACCGTACTTTTGTAGGGTGACAAAAGGGTTCGCTCTTTCTAGGGTGGTGACAGGTCCGTCAACCCAAGGAGGGCATTCCCATGCAAAACCAGATGAGTCCCTTCAGAATCGCAGTCACGGCGTTCCTGCTGGTCCTGGCACTCGGCGCCGGTGCCGCCTACGCTCAAGTCAACGCGTATGTGGCGAGCCCCGACACCGATAGCGTCCTTGTCCTCGAAACGGCAACCAATACCGTGACCACGGCTATACCGGTGTTCCGCCCGCGTCAGGTCACTTACAGCCCCGACGGGCACTTCGTCTATGCGTCGACGTATGACGGGGTCGCCAAGATCAACACGGCGACGAATACGGTCGTCGGCACAGTGACCATAAACCCTACCTCTGCTGTCTTCGACATCGCCGTCACTGCCAACGGCGCCACCGCCTACGCGGGGGACTATGAAAACGACGCGGTCGCCGTGATCGACACCGCAACCATGACGGTGATCGCTACGCTGCCGGCGTTCCGCCCGGAAGCCGTCGAAACCGCTCCGGACGGAACCACCATTTGGGTGTCGTCGTCTGCGACGCCCGACTATTCCACCACAGTGATAGCCGTGATCGATTCGGAGACGAATACGTTCACAACGTTTCCGCTCGACACTGACAGACCCGTCGTCTCGATCGCCTTCACGCCGGATGGTGCTTTCGCCTACCTGACGTTCGTCGTCCGCGATGTCGTTGCCGTGATCGACACGGCAAACCAGACCCAGGTTGCCACCCTGGACCCCGGCTCCGCAGCGGCCTTCATTGCCGTCGCACCCGATGGGGAGCTCGCCTATGTAACGACCAGTAAATGCGTCGTCGTGATCGACACGGCGACGAACACCGTGGTCAACACCATCGCGCTGGGTAGGCTTCCCTTGCATCTCGCCATCACCCCGGATGGGTCCCGCGTCTACGTGACGGACCAGCTCGACAACACTGTTTCGGTGATCGATACGGCGACGCGGACGGTGCTGACGACCGTCTACGTGCCGAAGGCTTTCGGCATCGCCTTGCCGTCCAGGCAGGATGTCGACCAGGACGACGACGGCGTGCTGGACGTGAGCGACAACTGCCCGTTCACGCCGACCGGCCAGACGGTCGATCCCGCGACGGGCTGCTCGATCGCCCAGCTCTGCCCGTGCGTGGGTCCTCGCGACACGACGCAGCCCTGGAAGAACCACGGGCAGTACGTCTCCTGCGTGGCCAAGAGCGCCCAGAGCTTCCTCCAGCAGGGGCTGATCACCTCCACCCAGAAGGACGCGATCGTCTCCTCGGCCGGCCGGTCGGCCTGCGGCAAGCACGGCGGCGCCACATAGCAACCCGGGCCTGCGTTGTAGCCGCAAGCAGGACGGCGTAGAGAGGTAAACATGGAATCTGGCAGCCCCGCGCAGTCGCTGGCGCGATCCTCCTGCCTGAACTTCTCGCGCCGGATCGCTTCGGCCTCGGCTTCGATCTCGGCGACCAGGGCGGCCACCCGTTCACGGTATTGCTCCGGCGAGAGGTGGGCCCAGCAGGGCAAAGGACTGAGGACGAAGACCTCCTCGGTGGCATAGGTCAGCCGGCCGAATTCTTCGCCGCGGTTCCTGGCGGCATACTCCGCCTTGCGGTCGAACCAATAGCCGGTGAGCGGCTTGCCTTCCAGGATGGCCTTGACGGAGTTGACTCCCGGCCAGTCCGCGGCGCGCTCCACCAGGAACTCTTTAACGCCATGTGCAAGCAGGTACCGCAGGCGCGCCACCTGGGCCTTCTCCTCGTTGCTGACGAGGATCGCGGTGTAGCGCCTGGACCAGATCCCGTGGCGCCAGCCGACCAGCCGGCCGACTTCTTTGCCGAGCTTGCCGTTGACGTATTGCATGAAGCGGGCGAGCTGCTCGGCGTCCTCGACCCACACCAAGGCGTGCCAATGGGTTGAGACGAAAACCACATCGAAGCAGAGCACGCCATATCGTCTCTGAGCGCGTCCGAGGACGCCGATCACGATCTCGTTCAGGACAGAGCTTGGTCGTAGGAGGAGACGGGACTGTCTCGTCCGGACCGTGACTTCCACCAGGGCGCCCCCTTGGGGCACAAAGCGCACACTTCAGGCCATGCCTATATAGAGACGTAAAACGGCCCGCGAATGTCATCAAGGGGATGATGAAGAACTGAGGTGGTGGGGTGAGAGGGGGGAACGACGCGAAGCCTATCACACTCCGGTCGGCCCGGCTGGCAACTACCTCTGGCACCCGGGGAGAGGCAACCGGGGAGAGCCGCACCCGGGGAAGGCAGTTGAGGAGAGAGACGAGAGGGGAAGCCGGCGGATGACAGGGGGCAAGAAGCCAGCACCACTCTCGTCTCTGAAGAAGATGCTGTGCCCCGCGCGCTTTCGGATCCCGTAACGTGAAGTTGTACAAAGCGCGCTTGGTCGCCATCTCCTCTGGGTGAACGATGCCTGATAATGGAGTCAGTTGATAATGGTTAGAACGCATCCTGCGCTAAAACCCGCATCGTTCCAGGGAAGAAGGCCAAAGTTGAGCTCGGCGTCACCGTTATCGTGCCATGCTGTGTACTTCCCATCATTAAAGTGACAGGACCAGGCTTGAAAAGCGTCCTGCGTGGCACTATCGAAGTCGGTGCCAAAAGCGTCCACAGAGGTGCGCCAAGCATGGTTGGTCTTGTTGTAGTACAGAAGCGCATGCCGTGAAGCCACCCGACCGGAATTGTCCCAGTTATACATGCCAAGCCGCACCGAGCAACCGTCGGCGTCGCCGCACAGCGTGGCGATGTCGGTTTCCTTAACGAGCAGCGAAGTGCCCATCTGGCTCTTGTCCACGTAACACGTCATGCGATCACCTTCGATTGAGCATGGTGGTAGAAAGCCCTTTTGAGCATATACGTCGGCCGATGCCACGGGTGGTGGGGACATCTTCGGCGTCGAATCGCCGAGATCTTGGGACGCTGCCATGTTTTCAGTGCTTGACAGCAGGGCAATCACGAGCAGCCAACGACATGATTTGAACATACGATCTCCTTTCTGTGTATGTGACAATGCGGATCGCATTCCAGGTCGCTCCTTCGTCGGAGCTCGACCCTCTTCAGTTCATCTGCATTTGGCGAATCAGGAAGTTCCTGAGCTCGATGAAGCTCGTGTACTCCTCCTCCGGGAATGCTCACCGGTTACGACTACCATCAAGCACTACTTTGTTCGCTTGCAAAAAGAAAGAAAACACCCTGCCGGGTAGTATTGATATCCCACCCGAACCTACCGCGCAGGACTGCCCCGCGGCGAACGTCCTAACTTCAGCGGCATAGCCCCAGCCATTCCTGGCGGCGTACTCCGCCTTGCGGTCGAACCAATAGCCAGTGAGCGGCTTGCCTTCCAGAATGGCCCGCACGGAGTTGACTCCCGGCCAGTCCATGGCGTGTTCCACCAGGAACTCTTTAACGCCATGTCCGAGCAGGTACCGCAGGCGCGCCACCTGGGCCTTCTCCTCGTTGCTGACGAGAATCGCGGTGTAGCGCCTGGACCAGATCCCGTGGCGCCAGCCGACCAGCCGGCCGACTTCTTTGCCGAGTTTGCCGTTGACGTATTGCATGAAGCGGGCGAGCTGCTCGGCGTCCTCGACCCGACCCTACTGCGTCGGCTGCGCCGGTCAGTCGTCGATCACAGAGCTCGCGGGGCCACCCGATTGGCGGATCTGCGCCGCGCGCCGCAACACCTTGGGATCGTGGCGCAACTGCTCGAAGACTCCGGCCTCCCATTGGTCCCGGAGCCGCCCCTCACGGGCTCTGCGCTCGAGTCGGATCAGAAACTCGCCCATCGATTGGTAATAGTTCTCGTCATACATCTCGCCCTTCTCCTTCCACGTGAGCTCCTCTCCGAGGAGCATCCTGGTGAGGAGCGCGGCGGCGCGGCGATTGTACGGATAGGTATCGAACCCTTGCAGCTCGGCGCTCTCCTCCCGCGTGATCGTCCCAAGGATCCGTTTCGCGGAAAGCGCGGCAGCGCGCGGATTGTTCGGATAGCCGTTGAAGCCTTGCAATTCGGCCTGTTCTTCCCGGGACAAGGGCCCGGCAGCCTGCTTCGCGCGCAGCGCGGCGGCGCGCGGGTTCTCGCGTGACCCATCCAAAGACGCGAGGCCGCTGTCGAAGGCTCGGTGCCGCGCTTCACTCCGTGAGAAGTAGCCGCGAAGCTCGTCCTGCTCCGCGGGCGTGATCGTCCCTGCGTCCTGTTTGGCATAGAGCATGGCGCCGCGCGGGTTGTCGGGGAAGCTCGCGATCCCGCGGAGCTCCGACAGCTCCGGCTTCGTGATGGTGCCGAGGATCATTTTTTTCTGCAGCGCGGCGGCGCGCGGGTTGTTCGGGTACGCGTTGCGCGCCTGCCGCTCCGCGACCTCGGGCGACGGCCGCTCCTCGTGAACGGGCTCCGGCGCGCCCGGCTTCGAATCCCGGGCGATGATCGCCGGATGGAGCGGCCCGGTGCCGGCGCGCAGGCTTTGTGCCTCGGCTGGAGACGCGGCGCGCGCAAGCCGATGCGCCTGCCGCTCATGGGCGGAGTCCGGTGAGCCGATCTGGAGCGGCCCCTCGGGCATGGGCGACCCGTGCCGCTGCTGCATGACATGGGACAGCTCGTGATACAGGCGGTGACGGCCGGCCTCGGTGTCAGGGGCATAGCCGCCGCTCCCAAAAACGATGTGAGGTCCGAGGGTGTAGGCATGAGCGTGCAGCGCGTGAGCCGACGCCGCGGCGTTCTCGCCGGTGTGGATACGCACGTCGCTGAAGTCGAATCCGAGCCGCCGCTCCACCGTTTCGCGGATCGAAGCGTCCAGAGGTTGGCCAGGGTGGCGTAGCGCACCCGCCACGGCGAAAGAAGGATCTTCACTGGGAGCGGGGCCGCTCCGCCGCTGGAAGGCGGGCCGATGCCCGGAGCCCGAGGACGGCGAAAGCGTCCCGGCAGAAGATTTGCGCCGCGCGTGCATGTTCATGCTTTGTCTCCCCAGCCTCCAACACACCTCATCTGTAGGATACGCGCGTTCACGTCCCGAGCCGCCATGGCCAAAGATGGCCGCCAGCGCCTGTTGCCTTATTGGCAAAGGGAATCCTGCGCGCACTGCGCATCTCCGCTGTTCCGGTGGACAAGGCGCCGAAGGATTGGGTAAGATAGTGGCCTCCACGAGCGGCTCAGTGTGTGCGGGCCTCCCGATTTCCGGGACGGCGTTCGTGGTATCCATGCAGGCTACCGAAGAAAAGGAGGGATTCATCGATGAAACGTTTCGCCCTTGTTCTCGCGCTCTTCCTTGTCTCCTGCAGCAGCGGCAACCGGCCTCCCGTGTCGGCGCCCATGGCGGTGACGGAGGCCAACCCTGCCGCCGCCATTCCGTGGCCCGCCGGTCTGCCCGTCTATGATCACGTCGTGATCGTCATGGAGGAGAACAAGGACTACGACGAGGTCATCGGCAGCTCGGCCGCACCTTACATCAACGGCGTCTTGAAGGCCGAGGGGGCCAACCTGATCCAGATGTATGGCGAGGAGCACCACAGTCAGGGCAACTACTTCTGGCTCTTCTCCGGTAGCGATCAGAACGTCGGCTTCTACGACCAGATCCCGACCCAGCCCATCACGGCCAGCAATCTGGGACAGCAGTTGATCGCGGCCGGCCGTACCTTCAAAGGGTACTCCGAAGGATTACCGGCGATCGGCTCGACGGTGAGCACGGCCGGGCTCTATGCCCGCAAGCATGTGCCCTGGATCAGCTTCTCCAACGTTCCCAACTGCCCGACGGTCAATTGCTCTTCCAATCTCAGGTTTCAGGACTTTCCGGCGGACTATAACGATCTCCCGACTGTCTCCTTTGTAATTCCCGATCTCGACAACGATATGCACAATGGCACGCCGCCGAGCAGTGTCACGGCCGGAGATACGTGGCTCAAGGCAAACCTCGACGGGTATTACCAATGGGCCAAGCAGAACAACAGCCTGCTCATTCTCACCTTCGATGAGGACGATCAAGGACCCGTGGGTTTGACAAATCCCGGCGCCCCGCCGCAGAAGCAAAACCGTATCGTCACGATCCTGGCCGGAGCCCACATCAATCCTGGTGACTACGGCGAGGGGAAGGGTGTCACCCACGTGAATCTGCTGCGCACGCTGGAAGCGATGTACGGTCTCCCGAAGTCGGGCGCCCAGCAGTCCTTCGCCCTCGCGGCTGGCATCTCCGACAGTTACATCGTGACCGACATCTTTGCGCCGTAGGCGGTGAAACGTAGTCGCGGGGCCGGGCCGGATGCCCAGAGGGAGGCTCGCATGCCGGAGGAGAAGGACGGGTGATCGACGTCTTCCAAGTTCGGCCGGGTCAGCGATAGGCGTCCCGGGCTGTACCTCGGGGGTCGGATGGGAGTAGAGTGCGAAGGTTACGCGAAGGGAGGCTCTCCTGATGGACGCGCCGCAACCCCGCAACGCTCTTCTCATCTATCCCGGCTTTCCGCCTTCCTACTGGGGCTTCCAGTACGCGATCGAGCTGATGGGCAAGCGGTCGGCCATGCCGCCGTTGGGGCTGCTCACCGTGGCGGCGCTGTTTCCCGCTCACTACCGGCTGCGCCTCGTGGACCAGAACGTCACCGAGCTGACCGGCCAGGATCTCGATTGGGCCGATCTGGTCCTGACCTCGACGATGGTCGTCCAGCGCCGCTCGCTGCAGGACGTCATCGCCCGCTGCCATCACCACGGCAAGCCGGTCGTCGTGGGAGGCCCTCACCCGACATCGTTTTTCTCCGACATTCCGGGCGCCGACCATTACGTGCTCGACGAGGTCGAGGAGACCTTCCCGCGCTTCCTCGCCGACTGGGAGGCGGGCATCGCCGAGCGCGTCTACCGGCCCGAGAGCAAGCCGGCGATCACCACCTCGCCGCTGCCGCGCTTCGACCTGCTCGACCTCGACGCCTACTCCTCCATGGCGCTCCAGTTCTCGCGCGGCTGCCCGTTCGACTGTGAGTTCTGCGACATCACCAAGCTCTTCGGCCGGGTGCCGCGGACGAAGTCGAACGCGCAGATGCTCGGCGAGCTCGACAGCCTGTACGCGCTCGGCTGGCGCGGGCCGGTCTTTCTCGTCGACGACAACTTCATCGGCAACAAGCGCGAGGCGCTGCGCCTGCTGCCGGCGGTCGCCTCCTGGCAGCGCGAGCGCGGCCATCCCTTCGATTTCTTCACCGAGGCCAGCGTCAACCTGGCGCAGCTCGAGCCGCTGATGGACGCCATGGTGGCGGCCGGCTTCAGCATGGTTTTCCTGGGAATCGAGAGCCCCAACCCGGAGGCCCTGAAACGCACCCGCAAGGCGCAGAACATCCATGCGGGCGAGGAGCACTACCTTCTCCAGGCGGTGCGGACGATCCAGCGCAAGGGGATCGAGGTGAGCGGCGGCTTCATCCTCGGCCTGGACGGGGACGGTCCGGAGGTCTTCGAGGCCCAGGTCGATTTCATCCAGGAGGCGGGCATCCCCCGCGCCATGGTCGGCCTGCTCACCGCGATCCGCGGCACCGACCTTTACAGCCGGCTGGAGGCCGAGGGCCGACTGCTGGGCGAATCGAGCGGCAACAACGTCGAGATCGCCCTCAACTTCCGGCCGCAACTCGCTCCGCAGGTGCTGATCGACGGCTACCGCAAGGTGCTCTCGGCGCTCTACGACCCCGGTCTGCGCAGCTATTTCGCGCGCTGCTGGACGCTGTTGTCAAACCTCGGCCCGGGCGTCTCCGGCCGGCGGCTCCGTTTCGAAAAGGCCGAGCTTCTGGCGGTGCTGCGCTCGCTGCGGCAGCAGCTCTTTTCACGCCAGGCGCCGGCCTATGCCGGGTTCCTCGCCCGTACGCTCCTGCGCCGGCCGCGGCAGCTCCCGCTCGCGTTGCGGCTGGCGATCATGGGCTTGCACTTCCAGCGGTTCACGCTCCAGACCCTGGCCGCCGACGATTTCCGGGCGGCGGCCCGCGCCGACTACGGCCGGGTCGACCGCGAGGCGCAGGCCGCGGCGATGTCTGGCGGCGACGGCGGCGGTGCGCAGGAGGGGTTGAGCCGGCTCGCCGACGAGGCGCTGCGGCGGCTGCGGCGCCTCTCCCGGCGGCTGCGGCCGGAGTTCCGCCAGAGCCTGATGCCGGACTGGCGCGGCCTCGAAGAGGCGATCCGGGCGTGTGTGCGCGAGGTCCCGGCTCTGCACCTTCTCCAGCGCTGGGGGCCGCGGCTGCGCGAGTGTTTCGCGGGAGCCTCCTGGCGCAACGCCCTCGCCGGGCAGGGCTACGCCGTCACCGAAGACTGGCATGGCGATCCGGCCGCCGACACCGCCCCCATGGTGACCGTCGCGCCGCTCGTCGAGCCGGGAAAGCTCCGGCGTTCGCTGGAGCTCTACCTGCGGGAGCTCGGGGTCCATGTGATGAGCGCCGGCGAACAGATCGCGGAGCTCACGAGGGAAGGATGCGGGCACTGGCTCGAAGAGGACAGCGTTTCCGACCGGCTGCTCGGTTATCTGAGAGGGCTGGGGGCAGTGCGGGCGCTCGGACGCCGCGTGGACACCCTCATCGTTCCCCTGGGTGCGGAGCTCGCCGGCGCCGGCCGGCGGGTGGAGGTGCTGGCCACCAGCCTGGCGGACGCCTCCGGCCGGTTGCCGCACGTCGTCTGTGTACGCTGCGAGGAGAGCTGGCGGCAGTTCCGCGACAACCTGATCGATCTGGGGGTCACCCTGACCGGCGACCCCTGCCGCGCCGAGGCTGCTCTCGACCGTGCCTTTGCGTTGCTTTGAACCCGGAAGTCAGCCCTGTGGCCACCCCGTCTTGGACGAAGTCGTCAGGCCCCGCGAGGGTTGGAGGATTCAGATTGCCCAAGTCTTACGTGGTTCTTCGCGAGGTCAACGACGCCGACGGTTCCCGTCTTCTCACGGCTTCGCTCGGATCCGGGGGCGATCTTGTGATCGAAGGCCGAGACTTTGGAGCCGGCGTCAGACGAATTTTCGATGTCAGCGAGTACGAGTGGGCGTGGACGATTCCGGCGGCTGGTGTGGGGGCTTTGCTTCAGGCACTGGAAGCGTCCGGCGATGTCCTCTCCGCGCTCAAAGACCGCTTCAGCGGGGAAAACGCCGCCGGGCTCGGCGAGTTCCTCGAAGCCCACGGCATTGAAACCAACCGATGGTCTCGCCTCGGTGACTAGCCGTACAGCAGCCCGAGCACGATGCCGAGGACCGGCTGGAAGAGGTAGGGGAAGACCTTCCACGCCAACAACAGGCCCATCAGCGAGATCATGGGCTGGTGGAGGAAGGCGTTGTAGCGCGCCGCGGTCTCGTTGCTCATGAAGGCCGGGAGCACGGCGCTGCCGTCGAGCGGCGGCAGTGGCAGGAGGTTGAAGAGGAAGAGGATCAGGTTCAGGAAGAAGAGGATCGACAGCGGCGCGATGGCCGCCTCGGCCAGCCCGCCGGGGGTGACCGCTTCGACGAGGCGCTCGAATTTGAAGCCGAGGATCCAGCTCGGATACGGCTTGTAGATCCCCCGGCCCATCCCCACGCGGAGGATCAGCCCCGCGGTGAGCATCAGGAGGAAGTTGCCCGCCGGGCCGGCCATGGCCATGAGCGCGGCCCGGCGCGGATGGCGGTGCGCCCACATCGGGTTGTACGGCGCGCTCGCCCAGCCCATCATCCACTGGCCGTGACTGGTCGCGAACGTGATGATCGGGATCAGGATCATCCCCATGGGCTCGCGCTGGAGGTGGGGGAGGGGGTTAGGCTGACCTGACCCCCTTCGTAGGCGGTGGGGTCGCCCAGCTTGTAGGCGGCCCAGGCATGGCCGGCCTCGTGGAGCGTGGTCGAGAAGAGGAAGACCACGAACCAGGTGACGCCGAGGACGAGAAGATCGGCGCTCACGCCCGGCTGAGGTACTTGTTTTCGCGGGTGTCGATGATGATCTTGGTGCCCGGCTCGATGAAGGGCGGGCACCATGACCACGAGGCCGGTCTCCATCTTGGCCGGCTTGTACGAGGCGCTGGCCGTCGCTCCCTTCATGCTGGGCTCGGTGTCCACGATCTCCAGGGTCACCGTGTTCGGCAGCTCGATGCCCACCGGATTGGATTCGTGGAAGTCGACTTGGATCACCGTGTTCGGCAGCAGATAGAGCAGCGTGTCGCCGAGGGTCTCGTTGTCGAGGGTGACCTGGTCGTAGGTCTCCTGGTTCATGAAGTGATGCCCGGTGGGGTCCGAGTAGAGGTACTCCATCGGGTGGGTGTCGAGGATCGCGCGCTCCACCTTCTCGGTCGAGCCGAAGCGGTGGTCGAAGCTGTTGCCGGTCTTCAGGCTGCGCATCCGGGCCTGGACGAAGCCGCGCAGGTTTCCCGGTGTGACGTGCTTGACTTCCATGAGGCGGCAGACATCCTTCTCGAAGAGGATGCACATGCCGGCTCGCATATGGCTGGCTTGAATCAAGGTTTCATCTCCATGTGTGGCAAAGGCGCGAGGATCACTCGTGCTCTTCCTCGTGGTGCTTCTTGGCCTGGGAGACGAGCTTCTCCTGGACCGGCCGCGGCACCTCTTCGTAGTGGGAGAACTCCATGTGGAAGGTCGACCGCGCCCTGGGTCATGGCGCGCAGGCGGGGCGTAGTTCGAGCATCTCCGACATGCGGCACCAGGGCCTTGATGATCTGTGTCGCCGTCTTGGCGTCCATGCCCTGGGGCCGGCCGCGGCGGTGCGACAGGTCGCCCATGACGTCGCCCATGAACTCCTCGGGGGTGTGGACCTCGACCTTCATGATCGGCTCGAGGATGGTCGGCGCCGGCCTTGCGCCATGGCGTCCTTGAAGGCCAGCGAGCCGGCGATCTTGAACGCCATTTCCGAGGAGTCGACGTCGTGGTACTTGCCGTCGAGCAGGCGGACGCTGAAGTCGACCACCGGGTAGCCGGCGAGGAAGCCGCGGCGGCGCGCCTCCTGGATGCCTTTCTCGACCGCCGGGCTGATAGTTGTGCGGGATGGCGCCGCCGAAGATCTCGTCGACGAACTCGAAGCCGTCGCCGCGCGGCGAGCGGCTCGATCTTGATCTTGCAGTCGGCGAACTGGCCGCGGCCGCCGGTCTGCTTCTTGTGGCGGCCGTGGCCGTCGGCCGGCTTGCGGATGGTCTCGCGGTACGGCACCTTGGGCGGGTGGAGGATGACCTCGACGTGATAGCGCTTCTTGAGCTTGGCGACGGCGATCTCGACGTGCAGCTGGCCGGTGCCGCGAGAGCAGGAACTCCTTGGTCTGCGGGTCGCGGCCGGCGCGCAGCGTCGGGTCTTCCTCGATGCAGCCGCTGCCAGCGCGTCGCCGATCTTCTCCTCGTCGCCCTTGGACTTCGGGCTCGACCGCGAAGGTCATCGCCGGCTCGGGGAGCTGGACGCCAGGCGAGCAGCACCGGGCGCGCCTTGGCGCAAGCGTGTCGCCGGTGGCGGTGTCCTTGAGCTTGGCCACGCGCGCCGATGTCGCCGGCGACCAGCTTGGGCACGTGGGTGCTCTGCTTGCCCTGGAGCACCATCAGGTGGCCGAGCGCTTCTCGATCTCCTCGGCGCGGCGTTCCACCGGCGGCGTCGGTCGGCAGGGTGCCGGAGACGACGCGCAGGAGCGAGATCTTGCCGGTGAACGGATCGGAGAGGGTCTTGAAGACCAGGGCGGCGAGCGGTGCAGCCGGGTCGCCCTCGAGCTCGACCGGCCGTCGCCGCCCGGATGTGGGCCGGGAAGGAGCGGTCGGCGGGCGAGGGGAGGAAGTCGACCATCGCGTCGAGCAGCGCCGACGAGCCGATGCCGTGGCTGCCGCGGAGACGCGGCACCGGGAAGAGCTGGCGGGTGGCGACGGCCTGCGCGCAGGCCGCGGCTCGAGGTTCTCCTGCGCTCAGCAGCGCCCGTCTCGAAGAACCGCTCCATGAGCTTTCGTCGGCTCTCGGCGACCGCTTCGATGAGGTGGCGCGCGGCAGCTCTCGCCGTCCTCGGCAAGGCCGGCCGGGATGTCGCATCGCCTCGGCCTTGCCGTTGCCGTCGCGGCTGAAGCGTAGGCCTTCTCCGCACCAGGTCGACCACGCCCTCGAAGTCCGGCTCGCTCGCCGATCGGGAGCTGGATCGGCAGAACCATGCGGCCGAAGGCTTTCTGCAGCGCGTCGAGGGCGCGCTGGAAGTCGGCGCGCTCGCGGTCCATCTTGGCCAGGTGGACCAGGCCGGCAGGCCGAACTCCGCGGCGGACTTCCAGACGCTTCTCGGTGTTGACCTCGACGCCGGCCACGCCGTTGACGCAAGCAGGGCGGCGTCGGCGGCGCGCAGCCCCTGCTTGGCCTCGGTGAAGAAGATGCCGTAGCCGGGGCAGTCGAGAAGGTTGACCTTGTGCCGGCGCCACGGGCACGAAGCGGGCGCCGATGCCGATCGAGATGCCGCGCTCCGATCTCTTCCGGATCGAAGTCGGTAGTGGTGTTGCCGTCTTCGACCCGGTGCAGGCGGGTCGTCACTCCGCCGGTGTACAGGAGGGCGCTGGCGAGCGTGGTCTTCCCGGTGTCGTTGTGGCCTGCCAACGGCCACGTTGCGGATCTTGTCCGGACTGTCGACCTGCATTGCCTGCATCGATCGAGCCTCCTTCGACGGTAAGACATCCAGGGAGGCGTCAATATACCATGAGGGCCGCGGCCGGCAAGCCTCCCGGCAGGTCCGCCAAATCCCGCAAAGCCGGCGGATTTATCCGCGGACGGGTTTGACCTGGCGGGCGGCGCGGCCTAGAATCCCCGACCGTCGAACCTCTGAGCCATGCTACCGTTGACACCCACCAAGCTCGGCCGTTACGAGATCGTCGAGGAGATCGGCAAGGGGGCCATGGGGGTGGTGTACCTCGCCAAGGACCCGCTGATCGGCCGCCTCGTCGCCCTGAAGACCTTCCGCATCGGCTACTCGGTCAAGGACGACGAGATGGAGCAGTTCCGCGTCCGCTTCATCCGCGAGGCGCAGAGCGCCGGCATCCTGGCCATCCCAACATCGTCACCATCCACGACGTGGTGGAGCAGACCGAGGAGGGCATCGGCCTTCATCGCCATGGAGTACGTCGAGGGGCACGAACCTCAAGGCAGCTGCTCCAGACGCGAAGCGGCTTCCGCTGGCACGTGGTGGCGGACATCATCGCGCAGGTCGCCGGGCGCTCGACTACGCCCACTCGCGGGGTGATCCACCGCGACGTCAAGCCGGCGAACATCTATCACTGCCGACTAGGCACGGTGAAGATCACCGACTTCGGCATCGCCCGGGTCGACACCTCGAACCTGACCCAGGCCGGACAGCTCCTGGGCACGCCGAACTACATGTCGCCGGAGCAGATCCAGGGCAAGGAGGTCGACCACCGCGCCGACATCTTCTCGCTCGGCGTCGTGCTCTACGAGATGCTCACCCGGCACAAGCCGTTCCAGGGCGAGAACCTGACGGTGGTCAGCCACCGCATCGTCTACGACCAGTTCACCCCGCCGCGCGACTACTCGAAGGATCTGCCGCCGGGGATGGAGAAGATCCTCGACCGCGCCCTGGAGAAGGACCCCGCCCGCCGCTACCAGCGGGCGAAGGACATGGTGGCGGATCTCCGGCGCCTGCTCGCGGAGAGCTCGCGCGACGACCTGAACGAGACGATGAGCATCGCCTCCTGGGTTGCGGCGCCGGGGCCCTCTCCGGGTCCCGGCGGGATGGGCGCGCCGGGCGCCGACGACGCCGGCACCGTGGTTGCCGCGGCCCCGCGGAAATCGGCGAAGGCGCCGCGAGCGCCGCGCACACCGAGCCCTCCCCTCTCCTTCAAGCGCATCGGCCTGTTCGCCGTGCTCGGCGTCCTCATCCTCGTCCTCGGCGTGGTCGCCCTGCGTCTCGGCGTGGCCTGGTCCGGCGGCCGGGCCGCCGTCGAGCCGGCGGCGAACGACCGGAACGCCCGCTACCATGCACTGATCCTGGAAGGGGAGGAACGGCTGGGGGAGGCGGACTACGGCGCGGCGCTCCAATCGTTCTCGCGGGCGGTCGATCTCGCGCCGAACGATTTCGAGAAGGCGCGCGTCCTCGGCAGGATCAAGGACGCCGAAGCGCAGAACCTGGCCTATCTCCAGACCCTCAGCCAGAGCAACCAGATCGCCGGCTACCTGAAGATGGGGACGGACGCGTTGACGGACGAGCGCTATGCGGACGCGGTGAAGGCCGCCGACCTGGCGCTGGCCGGCGACGCCGCCAACGTCGAGGCTCTCCGGATCAAGACCGAGGCCGAGGCCGGCCTGGCGCGCCTGCGCCAGCAGAAGGCCCGGTCCAGCCAGGCCCGGACGCCGGTGCCGCAGGTGGCCGTGGCCACGCCTCAGCCGGAGGCCAGCCCGCCGCCGGAAGAGCCGGTCAAGACCGCCGAGAACCAAACCTCCCGTCTCCGCCTCTCTGTCCAGTCCGAGGTGCCGGATGTGACGGTCATGATCCGGCTCAAGAACCGAGCCATTTTCAGCGAGACCTTCCGTACCAGCGCCCGCGGGGGCGTCTTCCGGCGCGCGACCGGAGGGGTCGATGCCGAGCGAGCCCTCGAGCTGCCGGCCGGCATCAACAACCTGCAGACCTTCGTGACTCCGAAGGGCAAGGCCGCGGTGGTCGTTTCCCGCAGCGGCAACTTCCCGGGTGGCGAAACCCGCACCCTGCACGTCCGGGTCTCCGAGTCGGGATCGGTCTCCGTCAATCTGGACTAGCCGCCGGCCGGCGGTGGACCGTCACCTCTCCGACCCCTTCGAACTGGGGGAGGAGCTCCTCCTCCGGCCCCACGGCCACGACGGCGATCCGTTCCGGATCGACGTGCTTGCGGGCGGCTTCCAGGAGCTTCTCGCGCGTGGCGGCCGTCAGGCGCTCCACGTAGCTGTCGTAGTGGTTGTCAGGCAGGCCGTAGACGGCCAGCACCTCCAGGCGCTTGGCCACGTCGCCGATCGTCTGGAGCGTGTAGGGATAGACGCCGATCATGTAGCTCAGGGTCTCGTCCAGTTCCCACGGCTCCACCAGATCCTCCCGGATGCGCCGGAGCTCGCCCAGCACCTCCCGGGCCGCCGCGCCCGCCGATGCCGTGGAGACGGCGGCGTCCACCACGAACGGCCCCGGTCCCAGGCGGCCCGAAAAACGGCTGGAGGCGCCGTAGGTGTAGCCGTGGCGCTCCCGCAGATTCAAGTTGATCCGGCTGGTGAACTTGCCGCCCAGCAGCGTGTTGAGGACGACCAGGGACAGGTAGTCGGGATGGGTGCGTCTGACGCCCGCGTGGCCCAGGCGCAGCTCGGTCTGCACCGCCCCGGGGCGGTCCACGATGTGGATCTGGACGCCGTCGAGCGGCGCCGGGCGGATCTCCGGATCGGATGGAGCCGGCGCCTGCCCGGCGCGCGGCACCAGCTTCGCCTCGACGCTCCGGATCAGCGCCTCCGGATCGAGGTCGCCCACCGCGATCACCGTCGCGCCGGCCAGCGAGTAGTGGCTCTCGTAGAACGACGTCACGTCGTCCCGGCTCAGAGTCTCCAGGCTCGCCTCCCGGCCCAGGAGCGGCGCGGCGTACGGCGTACACGCGTAGATCGCCTCGGACAGCCGGTCGTCCGCCTGCGAGCTGGGATCGAAGGCGCGCCGTATCAGCTCGGCCTGGCGCTGCTTGCGGATGCGCTCGATCTCCTTCTCCGGGAACGTGGGGGACAGGGCGATCTCGGCGAGCAGGTCGAGGCCGGGCTCCAGGTGCTCGGCGAGCAGGGCGGCGGCCACGTAGCCGGAATCCCAGTCGGCGGCGGAATAGAGATAGCCGCCCAGGTGCTCGACCCAGGTGGCGAGCTCCATGGCGTCGCGGCGGGCGCTCCCCTCGTCGATCAGAGCCGCCGTGAACGTCGCGAGCCCGGCGCTTCCGGCCGGATCGTGCTGGCCGCCGGCCCGGGCCACCAGTTCCAGGCTGACCAGCGGCACCCCGGCGACGCGCGCGGCATAGACCGTGAGGCCGCCCGGCAGCGACCGGCGCAGGAACGGCGGGAAGCGGAAGGCGCGGATCTCGCCCGGCGGTGGCGGCGCGGTGCGGTTGACCCGGTCGGCCCGATCGGCGGGAGCGGACGGCATCAGGCTTTCCGGGGCACCACGGTGACCACCACCCGCTGGTCTTCGTTCCACCAGGCGGAGGCGTACTCGGCCAGCTCGCGCGGCTCGATATCGAGATAGAGGCCGGCCTCGCGCGCGACGCCGCCGGGGTCGTCGAAGTAGGTGGTGAACTGGGAGAACAGGTCGGCCCGGTTGTCGAGCTTCTGGAGGCCGCTGTAGTGCTCGGTGAGCATACGGTTGCGCGCGCGCTCGAAGTCGGCGGCGGACGGCGCGGATGTGGCCCGCGCCAGGTGCTCCAGCAGGGCGTTTTCCAGCGCCGCGGCGTCCACCCCCGGCCGTGCCGTGGCGACGAACAAGAACGTGGAGACCTCCTCGTAGGGGCTGATCCAGGCGCCCACGTCCTGCGCGATCTGCCGCTCGTAGACCAGGTCGCGGTAGAGGATGCTCGACTTGCCGCCGGAAAGCACGCCGGTCAGCAGGTCGCCGGCATACCAGCCGCGATGGCCGCAGGCCGGACCGCGGAACGCGATGTAGACCCGGGGGAGGCGGATATCGTCCGCGATCACCTCGCGGCGCTCACCGCCGAGCGGCGGAAGCGCCTTGGCGATCGGCACGACCGGTGGGATCGGGGGTCCGGGCTCGATCTCGCCGAACCACGCTTCGGCGCGGCGCAGCGCCGCGTCCGGATCGAGGTCGCCCGCCAGCGTCAGCACCGCGTTGTTCGGCATGTAGTACGTCCGGAAGAACTGCCGTACCTCTTCGAGCGTGGCCGCGGCGATGTCATCCATGTAGCCGATGACCGGCCAGTGGTACGGGTGATCCTCCGGATAGAGCAGCTCGTGGATGCCGCTCCGCGGCGCGGCCGTAGGGCTGGTTGTCGACCCGCTGCCGGCGCTCGTTCATGACCACGTCGCGCTGGTTGTCGAGGCTTCTCCTGGGTGAGCGCGGGCAGGAAGAAGCCCATGCGGTCGGACTCGAGCCAGAGGCCGAGGTCGAGCTGATGGGCCGGCAGCGTCTCGTAGTAGTTGGTGCGGTCGTACCAGGTCGAGCCGTTGGCCACGCCGCCGACCTGCTGGAGGTAGCGGAAGTGGTCGTTCGAGCCCACGTGCTCGCTGCCCTGGAACAGCATGTGCTCGAACAGGTGCGCGAAGCCGGTGCGGCCCGGCTGCTCGTTCTTCGAGCCGACGTGGTACCAGAGGTTGACCGCCACCAGCGGCAGGCTGCGGTCCGGATGGAGCACCACCCGCAGGCCGTTGGACAGGGTGGCCTGCTCGAAAGGGAGCTCGCGGTGGAGCGCCGCGGCCCCACGAGATCCTGCGGCCGGCTCGGAGGCGGTCGAAGTCATCGGCGCAGTGTATGGAGGGGGGGCCGCGGGCGTCAAGCCGAATCCTCACCCCCCAACCCCCTCTCCCGGTCGGGGGAAGAGCGATGGGAGAGGGGGTCAGGGGGTGAGGTTCGGGTCTGTTTTTCGTCCCGCCCTCTTCCCTCTTGCCATTACGCTGCTTTACCGCCTATACTCTTCTCCATGAGCTACCTGACCGAACGTCAGAAAGAGATCCTCGAGTACATTCAGGAGTACCGCCGGGACCGTGGCATCGCTCCCACCCACCGGGAGATCTGCGACCGGTTCGGGTTCTCGTCGTACGGCACCGCATACAAGCACTTGAAGCTGCTCCAGGAGAAGGGGTTCCTGCGGCGGGATTGGAACCAGAAGCGGGGCATCGAGCTGATCCGGGCCATCCCGGGCGGCGAAGGGAGCGAGCGCGACCTCCCCTTCTTCGGCCGGATCGCGGCCGGCAAGCCCATCGAGGCCCTGTCCGGCAACGACCGCGTCACGGTCCCCGGCCACCTGCTGAGCACCCGCGGCGGCGACCACTACGTGCTGCGGGTCGTCGGCGACTCCATGATCGACGAAGGCATTCATGACGGCGACTTCGTGATCGTCCTGCGCCGCGACGTGGCCGAGCCCGGAGAGATGGTCGTGGCCCTGGTCGGCGACGACGCCACCCTCAAGCGCTTCTATCCGGAAGGCAACACGGTCCGGCTCCAGCCGGCCAACCCCGCCATGCAGCCGATCCGGGTGCCGGCCCGGGACGTGCGCGTCCAGGGGGTGGTCGTGGGGTTGATGAGGAAGTATTGATTTGATCCCGTGCCCCTCTCCCCGGCCCTCTCCTCAAAGGGGAGAGGGGGTAGGAGCTTCGATGAGCGTTTTCTATGATCTGTACCGGGATGCGCTCGGCTGGGCCCTGGCCGTGGCCCGGGACGGCCGGCTCGTCTGGCTCGGCCATACGCCGGATCGGGACGCGGCCGAAGCCTCCCGCGCCCGCTGGTGGCCGGACGCCGTCCACGATCCCGGCGCCGCGCCGCTCCCGGAAGTCCGCCGCCAGCTCGGCGAGTACCTGGCCGGCCGCCGGCGGACCTTCGAGCTGCCGCTCGCACCCAGCGGCACCGAATTCCAGCGCCTCTGCTGGGACGCGCTCCTGGCCATCCCCTACGGCGAGACCCGCTCCTACAGTGCGCAGGCGCGGGCCATCGGCCGGCCCACGGCCATCCGGGCGGTGGGCCGGGCCAACCACGACAACCCGATCGGCGTGATCATCCCCTGCCACCGGGTTCTGGGGGCCGACGGCTCCCTCACCGGCTATGCCGGCGGCCTCGACATGAAGAGAACCCTCCTGGAGCTGGAAGGGGCGATTTCGAGGACGCTGGATCTCACCCCCTGAGTCCTGAGTCCTCCTCGGGGTCCTTTGTCCTTTCCCCGGTTCTGTACTAAGATCGGCCCCTCTTAAGCGGCTCGCACAATGGACCTAGACCGGCTCCTGAAGCTCATGACCAACAAAGGGGCGTCGGACCTCCATCTGAAGCCGACCCGTCCGCCCCTGCTGCGCATTCGGGGAAGCTCCTGCCGCTCGAGGCGGCGCCGCTCAAGCCCGAGGAGCTCAAGGAGATGCTCCTGGCGCTCCTGACTCCGCGGCAGAAGGAGAAGCTCGACGAGAAGCCTCCGTCGACCTCGGCTACGGCGTGCCCGGCGTGGCGCGCTTCCGCGCCAACATCTTCATGCAGCGGGGCTCCATCGCGGCCGTCTTCCGCCGCATCCCGTTCCAGATCAAGACCCTCGACGACCTGGACCTGCCCGCCGGTCCTGCTCGACTTCGCCGACATGCCCGGCGGGCCTGGTCCTGGTCACCGGGCCGACCGGCTCCGGCAAGTCCACGACCCTCGCGGCGCTCATCCAGCGACATCCCACGCGCCGGCCCGTGCCACATCGTCACCATCGAGGACCCGATGGAGTTCCTGTTCACGGACGACATGGCCACGGTCTCCCAGCGCGAGGTCGGCACCGACACCCCAGCTTCTCCGAGGCCCTGCGCAACGCCATGCGGCAGGACCCCGACGTCATCATGGTCGGCGAGATGCGCGACCTGGAGACCATCGCGACCGTGATCACCGCGGCCGAGACCGGGCCACCTGGTCTTCTCGACCCTGCACACCAACAGCGCGCCGCAGACCATCGACCGCATCATCGACGCCTTCCCGTCCGACCAGCAGGGCCAGATCCGTCGCCAGCTCGCCCAGGTGCTCAAGGCCGTGGTCTCCATGCAGCTCGTGCGAGCGCCGGACGGCCAGGGCCTGGTGGCGGCGCTGCGAGATCCTCGGGCACTCGCCGAAGATCTCCAAGCACATCGAGATGGGGGAGATCAAGGAGATCTACGAAGAGATCGGAACCTCGGTCGGCTACTACCGGATGCAGACGATGAACCAGAGCCTGATCGCGCTGCTCGTGAACGGCACGATCACGTACCCGGAGGCGATGCGAGCAGTCGCTCGATCCCGAGGACCTGTCGCTCAAGCTGCGGAAGATGTTCCCGAACATCGAGGAAGCGCAGGAGGAGGAGACATGCCCGACACCGGCCGACTTCGCCGCGATCGTCGAGCTGATGGAGTATCAAGAAGCTCTACGAGGAGCAGGAAGAAAAGATCCGCATCCGGATGCAGGAGAAGGAGGAGCAGGTCGCCGGCCTGCACGCCGCCCTCCGGCAGCGGGACGAGCAGATGGAGGAGGTCAAGGCCCGTCTCCAGGAGATGGCCCAGGACCGCGAGCGTCTGCGCGGCGACTACAACCGGCTCCGCCAGGAGGCCCAGGAAAAGATCGACAAGCTGATGGAGCGCATCAAGGAGCTCAACCAGCGTCTCGTGGGCGGCGGCGGCGGGGAAACCGGCACCGGCGAGCGCAAGACCGGTATCTTCCGGTGAAGCGGCGCCCTTGATCCGTGAGCCCGGAGCGCTACGAAGAAGATCTCGCCCGGCCTCAACTATGTCGCCGGCCTCGGTCCTCCTCCTCCGGCGGCCGAGCTCTTCACCCGCATCGCTGCGGCGCTCGATCCACCCGGCCGGCGGCTCTTCCTGTGCCGGAAAGCGCGCGCTGGCGCCGAATCGTAAAGTTCAACTTTACGAACCTCGTCGCCCATGAATCCCCGATCTTGTTTGTATTGTGCAGCTTACGCCAAGATCTTCCCTTCCCCGATTTGGGGTCTTGCGTTCCCGCGGGCAATCTGCTCTCCGACACGGAGGAGCACATCGGCGCCAATTCCGGTGCCCATGCGCCCTCCGAGGAGGATGAAATGCCGAACGGAAAAAAGTATTCGGAAATCCTGGGGGATCTGCAGCGTCTGCTGGCGGCGCTCAACGCCAACGCCGGGGATCTCCAGCACCTGGAGGAAAACCGTTCCGCCCTCGCGGGCCTGGTGTCTCAGGTCCAGGCGTTCTCGCAGGAGCAGGCGGCCTTGACGGCCAGCAAGCAGGAAAAGACCCAGGAGCTCCAGACCGCGCTGGTCAAGGGGCAGCGGCTGGGGACCGTGCTGCGCCTCGCCGTCAAGCAGTTCTACGGCATCTCGGCGGAGAAACTCACCGAGTTCGGCCTTCACTGACCTTTTCTTCACCAACCCTCCGGACTCCGCCGTGGCCTGGGGCAGCCACATCACCCAGAACACCCTGGACGAGATCTTCTGGGCCGGCCACAACAGCACCAGCCAGATGCGCGTCTTCTCCTGGCAGGAGGGCTCCGGCACCTACGTCGTGTTCGGGAGGCCGGCCGAGACGACCTGCCGGGAGCAGTAGGCTTTCACAGGGAGCGCTCCAGGTCCGCGGCGTCGTCTGCCGCGGGCCTGCGAGCCGCAGCCCCGGTACCGCTCCTCTCTTTAGAGGCTTGGACAAGGAGCTGATCCTTGCTAGAGTAAGGATGCCATGTCAAAAGTGACCAGCAAGCTTCAGGTGACTCTGCCCAAAGTGCTTGCCGACCGGTTTGGAATCCGGCCCGAGACGAGATCGATTGGGAGGTCGCGGGCGACGGTATCCGGATTTTGATGCCGACGCGATCCGCGAAGCTGAGCGTCAACGATCGACTCAAGCTGTTCGACCAGGCGACAAAGCGCCAGCGTGAGCGTGAAGCCAGCCGGACTTCGATGAGCTCCGTGCATGACCGCGGATGGAAGCGAGAGGATCTGTACGAGCGTGGCGGCCCTCGTTGACACCAACGTCCTGGTCTACCGCTTCGATCCTCGCTTTCCACGAAAGCAGCAGGCGGCGGAGGAGATTCTGCGCCGCGGCCTGTCGGAAGGGGATCTCCATGTCCCGCACCAGGCCGTGCTGGACTTTTCTCCGTTGTGACCCGGCCGCTCGGCGGCTCTCCCTCTCTGCTGGCGCGCGAAGACGCCTACCGCGAGACCGAGGATCTGCTCAATCTGTTTCCAGTCCTTTATCCCAATGAGTCCGTCGTGCGGACGGCGATTCGCGGTGCCGCTGTCTACGGCCTCTCTTGGTTCGACGCGCACCTCTGGGCCTTTGCCGAAGTCTATGGCCTCTCCAGGTTGATCAGCGAGGACTTCCAGCACGACCGCCTATACGGCACGGTCCGGGTCCACAACCCTTTCGCAGGACTCTGAGCTCGCTGCGATGCCTACGGCCGAGGCGGCTCTGCGGAGGCTGGCACCCGGGCCAAGATGAAGAAATACGGCCTGAAAGGCTAGCGGCGCAGGAGCCGCCGCCAGGTAAGTCGCTTGCCGGCAAGAAAGCGCTCGACTCCAGTGTGCGCCACCGTATTTGCGGTGGGCTGGCGAAGATCTGTCACGACCTCGAGCCGAGGGGGCGCCGAGTGGACTGGTCGGGGATGGAGGAGATCGTCAGTCGTCTGCAGGGCGAGATCGAGCACGTCGCGCCGCTGCTGCGGGCCAAAGCCGCGACGGCCGGGAGAGGGGATGGGGGTGAGGGCCCGTGGGCCTCGGATGCTCCCCAGCGCGTTTCCGCCGCGCAGGCTCCTAGACGGTGTCGCCCGCCCGGGCGCTCCGCAGGAGCGAGATCGCTTCCTCCCGGGTCTTGACGCTCCGTCCACCTGCGCCTCCCGCACCGCTTGCAGCGCCCGGCCGACCTCCGGGCCGGGGGGGATGCCGAGGAGCGCCTGGACTTCGGCGCCGTCCACGAGCCGTGGCGGATCGAAAAGGGTTTCGCCTTCGCGCCGGGCGAGATCGGCGAGGTGGGGGAGGGCGTGCCGCCAGCGCCGGCCGCGCGCCGCGGTGTGGGCGGCCAGAAAGCAGGTGGCCGTGGCCCAGAGCGCTCCGGCCTGATGGAGGAACCGGCGCCGGCCGAGATCGCCGAGGCCGTCCTCGGGCAGGCCGGGCAGGCGCAGCAGTCGAGCTACGTCCGAAGCCAGATCGCGGGTCAGGTAGCCGGCATCCTGAAAGCGCTCCAGAGCTTCGAGCGGACGGTCTCCCGGCAGGTTGACGAAGACCGACGCGAGCCGCGCGGCCCGGGCGTCCACCGAGGCCGAGGGAGAATGGCTTTTCAGCTCCCGGATGATCCCCGGAAGGACGTCGAGCTCCGAGAGGGCGAAGCCCGGCGGTCCGGGCTCGCCCGGCCGGCCGAGCCAGAGGCCGGGGTAGAGGTCGAGCTCCAGGAGCAGGGTGAGGCCGCGCGCGGCGTCCGGATGGTCGAAGAGGAGAAGCAGCTCGTCGCGGACACGCTCGGAGGCGATGCCGGCCAGGCCCGCCGCCGACCGCCGGGCGAGAGCGACGGTGTCGGGCTCCGCTTGGAAGCCGGGCAGGCGGAGGAGGAGCCGCGGTAGACGCAACACGCGCAACGGATCGCCCGTGAAGCTCCGCGGTGTGGTCGCGCGGAGAACCTTCCGGTTCAAGTCGTCGAGGCCGCCGAACGGGTCGGAGACCTCCTGCGTCCGGAGATCGAAGGCGAAGGAGTTGATGGTGAAGTCGCGCCGCGCGAGATCCTGGTGGAGCGTGGTGCCGGCGCGGTCCCAGATGTCGACCACGTCCATCTCTCCGGCGAGGCCGACCAGCCGGTACGCGGCGAACTCCTTCCCGCCCAGCAGCACGAGCCGCGCCGGCAGGGCTTCGGCCAGGCGTTCCGAGATCTCTTTTCCGCGTCCGGAGACCACGGCGTCGAAATCGTGGACCGGGAGCCCCAACGCGCGGTCGCGGAGCACGCCGCCGACGAGGTGAAGCTCGACGGTGTCTTCCGCCGTCGCCCGTGTCGCCGCCGCCGCCGCGATCAGGGCGCGGACCGCGGGCTGGTGAAGGAGCAGGCGGAAGGAGTGGATGGACATGGGGGAGATTGTAGCGCCCCCTCTGCTATCGTCCGGTTCATGCTGCTGTTCCGGGCGCGCTTCTCCTCGGGCTTTTTCTGGCGGTGGAGCCACCGTCCCCGCCTGAGGTCGACCAGCAGTTCGGCGAAGAGATCACCGTCTCTCTCCTCGCCATGACCGTGCGGGCCGTGAACGGCCGCGGCGAGCCGATTCCC
The DNA here is from genome assembly GCA_963844885.1 of uncultured Holophagales bacterium. Classification (GTDB taxonomy): domain Bacteria; phylum Acidobacteriota; class Thermoanaerobaculia; order Multivoradales; family UBA5704; genus DATMER01. The sequence goes on from CAWJQA010000002.1 coordinate 31,254, forward strand.
GATCTGACTCCCGGCGACTTCCGGGTCCGGGTCGGCGGCAAGGAGGTGCCCGTGGTGGCGGTGGACTGGGTGGGCTCCGGCGACGCCGAGCCCGCACTGCCGGCTTCGAACCTCGGCGACGAAGGGACGGCGCCGGAGGCCGCGGCTCCCCGCGAGGCGGGCAAGCTGGTGGTCTTCTTCGTCCAGGCCGACTTCGACGAGACCCGGATCAGCGGCCAGCTCCGGCTCCGGCCCTATACCGAGGAGCTGCTCGCCACGCTCCATCCCGCGGACCGCATGGCGGTGATCTCGTTCGATTCCCATCTCCACCTGCGGCAGGATTTCACCGGCGACCGCGAGGCGGTCTTCGCCGCGATCGACCGCGGGATTCTCTGGGGCGATTCGGAGGCGGGAGCGGGAAGCGGCGAGGTGTCCCTGGCGCGGTCGTTCGACGTGCGCAAGGCGATCGACGCCGCGTCGGTGGAGCGGAGCCTGGAAGTCACGGCCGAGGCGCTCCAGGCGCTGCCGGGCGAGAAGGTCATCGTCTTCCTGGGTTGGGGTATGGGCAACTTCAGCCATCTGGGGGTGCAGATGAGGCCGGCCTTCGCGCCGGCCGTGCGCGCGCTGCGCCGCGCCCGGGCGTCGGTGTTCGTGCTCGACGTGACCAGCGCCGGCCATCATTCGCTGGAGGTGGGCCTCGAAGCGGTCGCCCACGCCACCGGCGGCACCTACGCGAAGACCAACGTCCTGGCCGGAATCGCCACCGATTTCCTGGCCCGGGCGATCTCGGGCCACTACATCGTCACCATCGACCCCGCGACCGTGCCGGAGAAGGGCGGAGCGGTCGAAGTGGATCTCCGCCGCGGCCTCAAGGGCCAGGTGATCGCCCGGCCGATGACGCTGCGGTAGTGCTGGCGTTCTCGCGCAGAACAAGACCGTTCTCGTGGCTTGCGGAAGCGTTCTCGCGGCAAAAACTTACGCTTTGTTTTCATGCGAGAACGTCTTCACGTGAAAGCGGAGCGTAAGTTTCGAGAAGCAGAATGCTTCCGCATGAAAACGAAGCGTGCCAAAATGAAAGCGCAGCGTAACTTTTCAGAAAAAGAACGCTCCTGAATAAAAATAAGGCGTAACTTTGGAGAGCGAGAACGCTTCCGCGGCGGGCGGCTTCTTCGCCGGGGTTGTCGTCCCTACCCCCGGCCCGGGAAAGGACCCAAAGGACTTCGAGGACCGAAAGGACAGCATGCCGGCGGGACGCCAGCGGTCCCAGGGGGCGCGAGATCGAAGCGGGTATCTCCACCCCGGCCCGGCTCCGTTCGGGCTTGCGGACGGTGGGCGCAGGCGCATACACTGTCGGTATGAACTGGCGTGACTACATCCATGCCGATCCCCAGGTTCTGGCCGGCAAGCCGGTCGTGAAGGGGACTCGCCTCTCGATCGAGTTCCTGCTCGGGCTCCTCGGGGCCGGCTGGACTCAGGAGCAGATCCTGACCAACTATCCCAGCCTCACGCCCGAGGGCCTGAAGGCAGTCTTCGCCTTCGCCGCGGAGTCTTTCCAGGACGAGAGCCTCTATTCCCTGCATCTGCGGACCGCGTGAATGCGGTTCCTGGCCAACGAGAACTTCCCCCTCGCGAGCGTGTACCGGCTGCGGGAGGCGGGGCATGACGTCCGGGCCGTTGCGGAAGAGATGCCCGGGGAACGCGATGAACATGTCCTTGCTCTCGCGTCGCAAGAGAATCTCATCCTGTTGACCTTCGACCGCGACTACGGAGACCTCATCTATCGGAGAGGAATGCCCTCGCCGCGGGGTGTCGTGCATTTCCGATTTGTCCCTGCCGATCATCAGGAGCCCGCCGACACAGTGCTTGGGCTCGAGCAGGTCAAAGGTTTGCGGCTCGAAGATCGTTATACGGTCGTCGAGCCTCCTCGAATCCGCCAGCGGCCTCTACCGTAGCTCCATCGCCGAGCTTCATGCCCGGTCGCCGGTCAGGGATTTGCCTACCGGAAGCTCTCCACCTGCTGAACCGAGCCGTCCCTGCCATGCACGACCAGATCGAACCGGCGGTCCCTGGCAACCCCTCGGGCATGCTCGACGGCCCCGTCCCTGTTCTCGAAGCTCTTCCGCCTTCCCGGAGAGCGCTCGTTGAGGACCAGCCATCGATTCCTGAAGTGAATCACGTGAACAGCCCGCTTCTCCGCCTGTACCTCGCGGAGCACGGTAATCAGCTTGTCGCGGACACCTGGATCGGAAAGCTTCGCCTTGGGCATCTCGGGTTCCTCTTCGCCGTGATTATAGCGCGAATCGTCGCGCGTGGCGAGGCTCCGTCCGGGTGAGGGTGTCTGGTTAGCTCGCCGGCGGGGCGCCGGCGTTCCCAGGGCCTTGGCGAGCGGTTTCGCGGAAAGCGATTGCCTTCCCCCTGCCGGGAAGGCTAAACTGTCACTTCAAGGCCATGGCACTAAACATCGAAGAAATAAGGAGAATCGCCGCGCTGGCCCGGCTTCGGTTCACGCCGGAGGAAGAGGCCGTCTTCGCTGGCCAGCTCGGGAAGATCGTCGACTACGTCGACCAGCTCCAGCGCTATGAAACGGTAGAGGAGGTCGAGCCGGTCCTGGCGGCGTGCGAGGCTGAAGATCGCGCCCATGAGTGCCTTCCGCGCGGCGATTTCCTGGCCAACGCGCCGGCCGCCTTGGACGGCTTCCTTCTGGTTCCGGCCGTGAAGGGGGGTGGGGATGCCTGAGCTCTGGGAGCTTTCCGCCGAGGAGATCGGCCGCCGGGTCGCCTCCCGCGAGGTCTCGGCGGTGGAGGTTGTCGACTCCGCGCTCGCCCGCACCGCCCGGGTCGAGCCGCTGATCCATGCCTGGCTGGAGCTGTTCGCGGACGAGGCCCGCGAGCGGGCGGCCGCGATCGATCGAGCCCCCTGTGGGCCGCTCGCGGGTGTGCCGGTCGCGCTCAAGGACAACCTGAACGTGGCGGGGTGGCCGCTCACCTGCGCTTCGAAGATCCTTTCGGGGTATGTGGCACCGTACACCGCCACCGCGGTGCGGCGGCTCCTGGATGCGGGCGCGATCCTCCTGGGCCGGGCCAACATGGACGAGTTTGCCATGGGCTCGTCGTGCGAAAACTCCGCCTTTCAGCTCACCCACAACCCGTGGGACCTGTCCACGGTTCCGGGCGGTTCGAGCGGCGGCCCGGCCGCGGCGGTGGCCGCCGGCAGCGCGGCTCTGGGGATCGGCTCGGACACCGGCGGCTCGGTCCGCCAGCCGGCCGCCCTGTGCGGCCTGGTCGGCGTCAAACCCACGTGGGGCCGGGTGTCGCGCTACGGGCTGGTGGCGTTCGCGTCCTCCACCGACCAGATCGGACCGCTGGCCAGGACGGTCCGGGATGCGGCGCTCGCGACCTCTGTGATCTCCGGCCCCGATCCGCACGACTCCACCTGCTCGGCACGGCCGGCCGAAGACTACCTGGCCGGCATCGAGGATGGAATCGAAGGCTTGAGGGTAGGGGTGATCTCGAACCTCGACGCCTCGGCTTTCGATCCGGCGAGCGCCCGGGTCTGGCAACGCTCGCTCGACCGGCTGGCCGCGGCCGGGGCCGAGCTGGTCGAGGTCGCGGTCCCTAGCCTGGACGCGGCGGTGGCCATCTACTATGTGATCGCCACGTCCGAGGCGAGCTCCAACCTCGCCCGCTTCGACGGCGTGCGGTATGGCCGCCGCGCCGACACCGCCGATACCGCCGATACCGCCGATACCGCGGAAAATCTGCTCGACCTCTATCTCGCGAGCCGCAGCGAGGGCTTCGGCCCCGAGGTCAAGCGCCGGATCATGCTCGGCACCTTCGCGCTGTCGTCCGGGTATTACGAGGCCTACTACGGCAAGGCCCACGGCGTGCTCGGCCGGATGCGCCGGGAGCTGGGCGCCGCGTTGACCAAGGCCGACGTGATCGTGACTCCCACCACCCCGGGCGCGGCGTTCGGGCTGGGCGAAAAGGCCGGCGATCCGCTGGCCATGTACCTGTCCGACGTCTTCACCACGCCGGCCTCGCTCACCGGGCTGCCGGCGGTGGCGGTCCCTTCCGGGCTCGACGGGCGCGGGCTGCCGTTGTCGCTCCAGATCCTGGGCCGGAGCTTCGAGGAGGCGACGGTCTTCCGGGTGGCGCGGGCCTTTGAGCGCCTGGCGGAGTGGGCGGTCGCTCCCACGTTCCGGGGTGCGTGGGAGGCGGTGGGCTCTTGAGGCCGCGGGCGTTTCTTCTGACTGTGATCGCCGCGGTGGGAATCCTCACCACCGTTCCGGCTTCCAGCACCGTCAGCCGCTCGCTGCGCATGTCCCTGGGCGACGGCATGACGGCGGCGCTCACCGAGAAAGACGGCATCTTCCTGGAAGCCGTACCGCGCAAGGGGGAGGGCCTCCTCGCCTTCACGCGCCGGCTGTGCGGGGACGACCGGCTGTCGCCTCAGGTTCTGGAGGCCAACGGCGGCGGCGGCAGCGTCCTCAAGGCGGGGATGCGCTATCGCATCCCCTTCGAGCTGCTCTCGAACGACGGGCACCTGAAGCTGGTGCAGGCGCTCTTTCCGGGCGACAAGGGGCAGGCGGACGGCTGGCGCCACGAAGCGCGCGGGGTCGGCGCGCTGGAGCGGGAGAGCCTCTGGCAGCTCTCCTTCTGGTTCACGGGCACCGGCGAGAACTTCCGCGCCATCCGCGAGTACAACGAGCTGCTCGACGACGACGTGCCGCGGGGTACGGCCGTGGTCATCCCTTCGGAGCTGCTGCGGCCGGCGTTCAAGGCGGTGCTGCCGGTGCCGGAGACACCGTATCACCTGGACTACGGCAAGGACGACAAGGGGGAGTACGCGATCTATCGGCTGCGGCCCGGAGAGGCGCTCTACTCCAGCGTGGTCGTGCGCTTCACCGGCCGCCTCCACGGCCCGGACGTCAACCAGCTCGCGGCCGAGATCGCCCAACGCAGCGGCGTGATGGACGTGACCGACATCCCGGTCGGCTACCGGATCAAGATCCCGTTCGACGTGCTGCAGCCCGAGTTCCTGCCCGAAGGCGACCCGCGCCGGGTGGAGTACGAGGCCGACCTGCGCGCCAGCGCCCAGTTCAGCAACCAGGTCAAAGCCACGGGCCTGGAGGGGATCACGGTGATCGTCGACGCCGGCCACGGCGGCTCCGACTCGGGCGCGACCATGGGCGGCGTCTGGGAGAGCCTTTACGTCTATGACATCGCCATGCGGGTCAAGCGGGTGCTGGAGACCCGGACCGCGGCCAACGTGATCGTCACCACCCGGGACGGCGAACAGTTCCAGGTGCGCGAGGCGGACGTGCTGCCGTTCTCGCGCGGCCACCGGGTGCTCACCACGCCGCCGTACGCGATCGAGGACGCCCGCGTGGGCACCAACCTGCGCTGGTACCTGGCCAACAGCGTCTACCGGAAGACGACGGCGGACAACAAAGACCCGCAGAAGGTCGTGTTCCTGTCCATCCACGCCGACTCGCTCCACCCGTCGCTGCGCGGCGCGATGGCCTACATTCCGGCGGCGGAGAAGCTGGACGGCCGCTACGGCAAGTCCGGCGCGGTCTACACCTCGCGCAAGGAGGTGCAGGAGAGCCCGCAGGTGAGCTTCCCGCGCGAGCAGCGGGTGGAGAGCGAAGGCCTCTCGCGCGAGCTGGCCAAGGAGGTCATCGCCGCCTTCCATGCCGGCGGCTTGCAGGTCCACCCGTTCAAGCCGGTGCGCGACCGGATCATCCGCAACAAGAGCGAGTGGGTGCCGGCGGTGCTGCGCTACAACGCCGTGCCCGCGAAGATGCTGTTGGAGGTCTGCAACCTCGCCAACGAAGAGGACCGCCGGCTGGTGCAGACGCGCTCCTACCGCCAGAAGGTCTCCGAGGCGATCGTCCAGGGCCTCCTGGCCTACTACGGCGAGGATGCGGAAGGCCCGGCGATGAAGGTGGCCCGGTAGCAGGGGAGCGAGCCGTTCTCCCCCTCTCCCGGCACGGGAGAGGGGGCCGGGGGGTGAGGGAACGGGGTCAAATCGTGTAGGATTTTCCCGGCCCCCCTCTGCGAACGGGAACTTTTTCGGGTCCGGGGCCGTCTCAGTACTATAGAAAGGATGCCCGTGCGAGCATCCTGGGAGGATCCGGTGGGGGTAGCCACGGTTTCCGCAGTCGTTCGCGACCTGGATCTCGACCTCGAGCTGGTGGAAAGGCACCGGTACGGTGACGGCGGTGCATTCAACGAGGTGTACACGAGGTTCGAGGACATGGTCTACAACCTGGCCTTCCGCCTTTCGGGCAACCGCGAGGAGGCGGCCGACCTGACGCAGGAGATCTTCCTGCGCGTCTTCCGGCATCTGGGGAGCTTCGGGGGCCGTTCGACCCTGAAGACCTGGATCTTCCGGATCGCGGTGAATCACTGCCGCGACCGGCTCTCCCGCTGGCATCCGCCGACGCAGCCGATCGGCGAAGAAGCGGGAGAGGGCGTCGCCGTCTACGCCGATCCGGCCCGCGGGCCGGAGGAGCTGGCGGTGGCCGCCGACGAGAAACGCCGCGTCGAGCAGGCTCTGACCTGTCTGCCGCAGGTGTTCCGGGAGGTGGTGGTTCTGCGCGACATCGAAGGGCTCTCCTACGAGGAAATCGCCGAAGTTCTGGGAGTCAGGATAGGGACGGTGCGCTCGCGGATCGCACGTGGCCGCGAGCAACTCCGAGCCCTCTTGGAGACTTGAAAATGATCCGCCATCTATCGTCCGAACAGCTTTCCGCTCATCTGGACGGAGAGGTCGACTTTCCCGAGTCGCGGGAGATTGAGTCCCACCTCGCCTCGTGCGAGGACTGCCGCGACCGTTATCGGGCCATGCAACATACCGTCAGCGCCGTGTGGAGGCTCGATCGCTCCGCGCCGCCGCTGGGTCTCTCTACACGCGTCCGCGCCGAGGTGGCGGCTGCCCGCCGTCCGCAATCTCCGGTGCCAGATTTTTTCGGGCTTCGCCACCGTCCGGTGCTGCACACCGGCGCCGCCATGGGGCTGGCCCTCGTCCTCAGCTTCGTCGTCGTGGGCGGTGGTGGCAGCGGCCAGCGGGGCTTCGATGTGCCGTCTCACGCGGCTCAGGACGGTACCGGCGTCGAGGTCGTGACCATCCTGAATGAGCCGCCGCCCATTCTGCCGCTGACCACGAGCAAGGTCGCCGGCCGGGAGTTCGTCTGGACCGAGCTGGGCGGCGGCGACGTCTGGGTGCAGAGGGGCCTCGAAGGAGAAATCCCCGAAGCCCGCGTCTCGGCCCAGAGCCCGCAGGGGCGCGAGCTCCTGGCGCGGTACTCGGACCTCGGCCTGCTGCTGGCCGACGGCTCGCGGGTGGTGCTCCGCTACCGGCTGGAGACGGTCGAGCTGTCGAAGGGAGTTTGATCCCATCCCCCCTCTCCCCATCCCTCTCCCCCGTGCCGGGGGAGAGGGGGCCGGGAGGGCGGCCTCACCGCCACTTCTCGATCGATTCGATTCGCCCGACGCTGACCTCGGCCCCCACCTTCTTGCCCAGCAGCTCCTTCGCCAGGTCCGATTCGTAGGAGATGACGTCCTCCTCCGGCTTGCTCTCCCAGGGGCCGAGGATCGTCACGTTGCGACCGTCCGCGAAGCGCACCCGGGTGCCGATGCGCACCTCGGCGGTGTCCATCCCTTCCGTCTCGATCGGCCGCGAGCGCGCCAGGTCGGCGTTCAGGGCCGCGGCGCGGGCGTTCAGGTACTCGTGGCGCTGGCGCGCCGACTTGTACTCGAAGTTCTCGCGCAGGTCGCCCATCGCCCGCGCCTCCTCGATGGCCTTGCGGTTGGCCGGAACCTCCACGGTCATGATCTGGTGCAGCTCGGCGCGCTTGGCGTCGATGGACTCCGCCGTGGCGTAGAACGCTGCCGGCCCGGTGTCCTTGCGGTGGACCGGGAAGCGCAGGTGGATGGCGTTGACGAGCTGCTCGCGCTGGTAGGGTTCCAGCGTCGGGCTGCGCTGCACCGCCTCCTCGGCCTGCGCCGCCTGGTCCACGCTGAGGTGGGCGAGCAGGCGCGGGACCGTGGAGCCGGACTCCGCCAGGGCCACCAGGCGCAGGCGATAGGGCGCGAACTCGTCGCGGCCGGGCGTCGAGAGGATCTGCTGGAGCAGGCGCAGAGGGGTTTTCGAGCGCAGCGCCTCGTCCACCGCGGCGCGCTCGGCCACCCAGGTGAAGGCGGCGGGGTAGCGGTGCGGCTGGGCGAAGAGGGTGTCGTAGAAGCGGTCCAGCTCCTTGGTGGTGGACCCCTCGGTGAGACCGTCGGCCAGCAGGTCGAGCGCGCGGGGGTCCGGCTCCTTGGTCATGGCCTGGCGGTAGATGTCGGGCCAGTCGTTGCGGCGCTCGCGGACCATGGTGTAGGCGCGCTCGCGCAGGAGGCGGTCCTCGATGCCGGCGAAGATGCGGGCGACGTCGCGCAGCTCGAGGAGGGCGTCCGGCGACCAGTCCACGTCCTCGGGCGCGCCGCCGGTGCGCTCCAGGGCGAACCAGATCTCGAACGCGAGCCCGGGGTCCTGGTCGGCCAGGGAGTCGGCGACGCGCTCCAGATCGCGGGCCATGCGGCTCCGCAGCCCGGGGTCGCGGGCGCCGTCGCGCTTGAGGCGCTCGATCTTCTTGCGCGGGTCGGCTTTCTCGAAGGCCTTCCAGAGGGTTTCGACGGCGTCGGCGCCGCTGTCCGCGCAGCGGTAGGTCTGGCGGCTGCCGGTGCCGGTGGCCACGACGTGCGGGTGTTTGCGCGCGGCGGACCACCAGGAGGTCCATTGCGACTCGCCCACGACGCCGCTCAGGGTCTCGCGGATCTCGCCGGCGGTCAGCGGCCGGTCGTAGCTCTGGAGCGTGGCCTGGAGCAGCTCCGGCGGCTTGAGGGCGATGAGGCCCTTGGGGTCTTCCAGCTTGCGGCGCAGGACATGCTCCGTCGACAGCGGCTGGAGCAGCTTGGCCGCGGCCTTGAAGCCGACGGTCATGCCCTTGATCCTCTCGAAGTCGACCTTGAAGCTCTTCCAGCCCGAGGTTGGCCTCGGCGATGCGGCCGACGCCCTTGCCTTCCATGGCCACGACCGTGCCGACGTCGAAGGCGAGGAGGCTTTCGAGCTTCTCCACCTTTTCCCAGGTCTTGGGGATGTCCTGGGGGGCGCGCTGGAGGCCGACGGCGTCGATGAGCCCCTGGAAGATGGAGCGGTCGCCGTACAGGCGCTTCAGAGTGGCGAGGATGGCGGAATGGAGCTTGTCGGAGGGAAGGAGGAGGGTGCCGGCCCTTTGCAGCAGCTTCCGCCGGACGTCCCAGCGTCCGCTTTCGCGGAGCTGGTCGTCGAGCATTTCGAGCAGGAGCCGCGCGCGTTCCTCCTGGCCGGTGCCGGTCAGGGCGCGTGCGACGCCGATGAAGTAATCCAGGTCGGAGGGGTCCTGGCCGAGGGTGGCCAGCCATTCTCCCTCGATCGTGTCGAAGTCCCCCTTCGCAAGGTGCTGCTGTGTATCTCGTGAGATCGCCATGGCGGGAAGGAAGATACCATAGGGCCATGTCCGAACCCCTCGACGACAGGATGGTGCAGGAGGAGGAGCCGGCGGCGGACCCCGACCTCGCCGGCCGCCTGCGCGAGGCGGGCTCGGACGATCTGCTCGCCCTGGTGCGGGAGCACCTGGCGCGTCTCGACCCGCCGGCCGTCAAGACCGTGCTGCGCAACCCCTACGCCACGGCCGAGGTGGTGGACGAGCTGGCGTCGCAGCCGCGACTCCTGTCCTTCTACGAGGTTCGGCGCGACATCGCCATGCATCCGCGGACCCCCGAGATCCTGGCGCTCCGCCTGGTGCAGGGCCTGTTCTGGCGCGACCTCTCGGCGCTGGGCGCGGACACGCGCCTCCACCCGCGGGTGCGGCGTTCGGCCGACCAGCTCCTGGTCGCGCGACTGCCCGAGCTGGCGGTGGGCGAGAAGGTTTCGATGGCGCGGCGGGCGGGTCCCGGGCTGCTCGCGCACCTGCGGCACGACCCGAACCCGCGGGTCATCGGTGCCTTGCTGGACAATCCGCGCCTGACCGAGGATATTCTTGCACCGGTGGCGCACAGCGCGACGGCTCCCGGCCCGGTCCTGGCGCTGATCGCGGCGGACCGGCGATGGGGAGTACGCTATGGCCTGCAGGTGGCGATCTGCCGGAATCCGCGCACCCCGCTCGCCACCGCTCTCAGGCTCCTGCCCTTGCTGCGGAAGTCCGAGCTGAAGGCGGCCGCATCGGATCCGCGTCTCGCCGAAGCGGTCCGGCAGCGGGCCCGGCTCTTGCTGGGAGATGCCTGAGAAGACGTCCGATTTGAGCGGAATTGACCTAAAGGCAAGTGCCGCGTAAAGTTATGCCTCGCGTGCCCAAAGACATGTCCAGACGACAGAGAGTCCAACCACGCCGCAGCGATGCGGGGAATGCGAGCACCGCGGGCGGCGGCCAGGGCTCAGGGCCGGCCGACGCCCCGCCCGGCGATGGGGTCTCTGCGTCCGCCCGGCGCCAGCCGCCCTGGGAAAAATCTTCCGAATCCGGGACCACTTCGTTCGGCGGCTGGCTGCGCCGCCAGCGGGAGATGCGCGAGATCACCCTCCGCGACATCGCCGACCGCACCAAGATCAGCCTGCGCTATCTGGAGGCGATGGAAGAGGACCGGTTCGACCTGCTGCCGGCCCCGATCTTCGCCAAGGGATTCCTGCGCGAGTATGCGCGTTACGTGGGCCTCTCCCCCGACGAGGTGGTGAACCACTACCTGGCGGTCCAGCAGCAGGAGTCCACGGAAGAAGACGGGGCCAGGAAGGACCAGACGCTGGTCAACCGGCCGTACCGGGGCAAGCCGGTGCGGAGCTGGACCTACGGCCTGTTCCTCGCCCTCGCGGTGCTCGCCCTGATCGCCGTCATCTGGGCCCTGGCCTGGTACAACGCCCGCCGGCACGCGAAGCCCTCGCCGGACGCCGCGCTGCCGGGCATGGCCGCGCCGGCCGAGTCGCTGACCGCCCAGCCGGGCTCGGCACCGGCCGTGGCGATCCCCGAAAAGCCGAGCGCTCCGCTGGAGGTCTCCCTCGACTTCACCGCCAACTGCTGGGTGGATGTGAAGGTGGACGGCAAGCAATACCTTTCGGAGGAGCGGGTGCAGGGCGAGTCGCTGCCCATCGAGGCGCAGAAAAGCGTGGGCATCAAGCTCGGGGACACCGGCGCCGCCGAGATCCAGGTCAACGGCCTGGCCTATCCGTTGAACGGCAAGTCCGGCGAGGTCCGGGAGATCCTGATCGACCTCGAGACCGTCCGGAAGCTCCAAGAGAAGAAAGAGGCTCTCTGACGTGGCCGACAGCCAGGCATCGCTGCTGGACCAGGTCCGCTCGGGGAACAACCGCCAGCTCCAGGTGCTCGCGGCGAGCGGCTTCCTCCCGCTCGCGCCGGAAGACCTGATCCCGCTCCAGGTCCAGTTCGCCCGCGGCGGCGACGTCGAGCTCGCGTCCAAGGCGGCCGAGGCGCTGGGCCAGGTGGACGTGCGGGTCGCGGCCCCCTTCCTGGAGCGCCAGGCGGGCGAGGACGTGCTCGCCTTCTTCGCGAGCCAGTCCACCAATTCGCGGCTGCTGGAGACGATCGTCCGCCGCCGCGACGTGCCCCGCCGGCTGCTGGTGGACCTGGCACGGCGCCTGCCCACCGACTTGCAGGAGGTTCTGGTCCTGCGCCAGGACGCCATCGTCGAGGAGCCGGCCATCCTGAAGGCGCTGGAGGAGAACCCGCAGCTCTCCAACTACGTGCAGCGGCGCATCGCCGAGTACCGCGAGCACCTGCTGCCGCGCGAGCGCACGTTCCGCCCCGCGGCGATGGCGCCGATCGAGGAGATCGACGACGAGGCTCTGGCCGTCGCTCTGGAAGAGGTGAAGAAGGCGCTGCCGGCCGAAGGGGAGATCGAGGAGAAGACCGGCCTCACCGAGGGGCAGATCCGCATGCTGTCGGTGCCCGCGAGGCTCAAGCTCGCGCGCGGCGCGCCGCGCAACCTGCGGTCCGTCCTGCTGCGCGACACCAATCCACAGGTGGCTTGCGCGGCACTGCTCTTCAACAACCTCACGGATTCGGAGGTCGAGCAGACCGCCTCCAGCCGCTCGGTGGTCGAGGAGGTTCTGGAGGCGATCACGAAGAAGCGCGAGTGGATCGGCCGCTATCCGGTGATGAAAGCGCTGATCCACAACCCTCGTACCCCGTTGCCGATCGCCCTCAAATACCTCTCCCGGGTGTCCGTCCGGGACCTGCGCGATCTGGCCAAGGACCGCAACGTTCCCGACGCCGTGCGCTCGACAGCCCTCCGGTTGTATAGAATCAAGCAGCAATAAGGGATACGGGATGCCGAAGGACTTCTACTCCGTCCTTGGTTTGGCGCGCAACGCGACCGAGGATCAGATCCGGCAGCGCTTCCGGGAGCTGGCGAGGGTGCGCCATCCCGACCGGTTTCAAGGGGCGCTCAAGGAGGCCGCGGAAAACGATTTCCAGGAGATCACGCAGGCGTTCAACGTGCTCTCCGATGCGGAGCGCCGCCGCCAGCACGACGTCGAGCTGACGCGGCCGGGGACCGATTCGGATCCGCGCCAGGTCGCCCGCGCCTATCTGCAGCGGGGCATCAAGTCGTACAAAGAGAAGAACTTCCTCGAGGCGGCCGACAACTTCGACCGCGCCACCAAGGCGGATCCCACCAGTGCCCAGACCTGGCACCACCTGGCGCTCACCTGCGCCCAGCAGCCCACCTGGCTGCCCCGCGCCGTCATCTCGATCGAGCGCGCCTGCGAGCTGGAGCCGATGAACCCCTCGTACCAGAAGCAGGCCGGCCGGATCTGCGCGCTGGCGGGCCAGGCGGACCGCGCGGTCTTCCACTACCGCCAGGCGCTGGAGTGGGGAGACGACGACCCCGCGATCTTCCGTGCCCTGGATGAGCTGGAAAAGCAACCCTCCGCCCGGCGTGGCCTGTTCGGAAAGGCTGGATGATGCTGCGCGTCAAGGCCTGCGGGCTGTCCGATGTCGGGCTCACCCGGATCCACAACGAGGATTACTTCGAGATCGATCCTCAACACCGGCTCTACGTGGTCGCGGACGGCATGGGCGGCCACAGCCACGGCGAGGTTGCGGCACAGATCGCCGTCCATTCGATCCGGGAGTTCATCGACAAGACCGCCGAGAAGGACACCACCTGGCCGTTCGGCATGGACAGCCGCCTCGAGCGGCACACGAACCTGTTGCGCATGGCCGTCAGGATCGCCCACGACCACGTCCTGCGCGCGATCAGCAAGGACGGCTCGCTCTACGGCATGGGCACCACGGTGGTCGGCTTCCTGCTGGCGGGCAAGACCGCCGCCGTGGCCCACGTCGGCGACAGCCGGGCCTACCGCCTCCGCAGCGGCCGCCTCGACCAGCTCACCCAGGACCACACCTGGGTCAACGAGCAGGTCGTCGCCGGCTTCCTCTCCAAAGAGCAGGCCCGCTCCCACCCGCTCAAGAACGTGGTCACCCGCGCCCTGGGCGGCGAGAGCGACGTGCTGGTGGACGTGCGCGAGCTGGAAGTCCGGCCGGGCGACCTCTATCTCCTCTGCTCCGACGGCCTCACCGGCATGCTCTCGGACGGCGACATCCGCGACCGGCTCGCGTCGGGCCGCGACCTCCACGAGATCTGCCGCGGCCTGGTCAACGACTCCAACGCCCGCGGCGGCATCGACAACGTGACCGTCGTGCTCCTCCGCATCGAGGAGGAAGACGAAGGCGAGGAGACGAAGGTCGGGACGTAGGTTTGCGAATCGCCGTCGCCGGAGGAGGCCCCGCGGGCGGCTCCGCCGCCCTGGCCCTGGCGAGAGCCGGGATGGCTGTCGACCTGTACGTCCCGGAGCGTCCGGGTGAGAAGCCCTGCGGCGGCGCCGTGCCCGAGCACGTCCTGCCCCGCCTCGCCGGCTTCGATCCGGAGCCGTTGCCCGCGATCGTCAGCCCCGAAGCCGTCCTGGAGAACGCCCGCGCCAGCCTGCTGGAGATCGACCTGCGGGGCATCCGTATCTTCCGGCGCGCCGACCTGGACCGGGCGATCGTGGAGACGGCCGTGGCTGCCGGCGCGACGCTGATCCCTCACCGGGCGGATCTCGCCGAGCTCGGGTCCTACGACTGGATCGTGGGCGCGGATGGCGCCCGCGGCCGTAGCCGCAGAAGCCTGGGGCTGGAGCCGCGGGGAGACAGTATAGGCCTCGGCGGCTCGCTCCGGGGCACCACATGGGATCAACCCTGGGACCGTCTCGTGCTCGGGTTCCCGGACCTGGCCGACGCGTATCTCTGGATCTTTCCGCGGCCCGGAGGGGCCTCGGTGGGGATCGCCTACACTCCGGAGCGGCTCTCGGACGGCGTCGCCCGGGCCGCTCTGGATGCCTTCCTCGACCGGCACCTGCCGCAGGGCTGGCGCGGCCTGCCGGGTCCGCGCTACCGATATCCGATCCCCGTCTTTGGACCGTGGACGCTGGAGGCGGTACGGCGGGGCGTTGAGAGCCGTGTGCTCCTGGTGGGCGACGCCGCGGCGCTGGCCGATCCGTTGACCCGCGAAGGGATCCGCTACGGGATGCTTTCCGGGCTCTGGGCGGCCGAGCACCTGCTGGCTGGCACGCCGGAGGCGTATCCGGAGCGGCTGGAGAGGGAGCTGGGCGAGGAGATGGAGAGGGCCGCGCGGGCCCGCTCCCTGTTCTTCGACGATCCGGTGGGTCAGTGGATGGTGCCGGTCGCGCGAATGCATCCGGGCATCCGGCGGGTCCTCTCGGACCTGCTGGCCTGCCGCCAGCCCTACCGGGGGCTGCGCGGCAGGCTGTTGAGAGCCGCGGTTGATCCCTAGCGGCCCGGCTCCGGGTTGTCGTCCCCGAACGAGTACCCCTTTCGCGCCCGCACCTTGAACTCAGGGTTTGTGGTCGTCACCTTGACGTCCTGGAACCCGCTCTTGCCGGCCGGCTGTTCGCTGCGATAGCTGAGCAGGTAGTAGCCGCTGTTCTCCTCGCCGATCTGGCGGAGGGGGGTGGCGAAGCTGTTGAAGGTGCCGTAGTACTGGCCGCCGGTGTCGCTGGCGAGCTGGTTCATGGAGCTGGCCAGCGGATGGATCGTCCCGGCGGGAGAGAGGTCGATGCCGTACACGGCCACGTTGTTGTCGTTGAGCGCGTCGGCCATGCCGGAGTAGTAGCGCGGGTCGGGCACGTACTGGTTGAAGCCGTTGACCCGGCCGAATCCGGTGGTGAACATCACCAGGTTCTTGCGTCCCCGGATGTTGCCGGAGGCCCGGGCCAGCTCGCGCATGGCGTCGTAGATGGTGCCGGTCTTGTCGCGCAGCTCGTTGCCCTTGGGCAGGGCGGCATAGAGGGACGGCCCCTCGCCCTGCTTGATGCGCGACGGCCAGTTGCCCTCGGCGTCCTTGCCCTTCATGGCGCCGGCCACGGCTTCGGCCAGGGCGCGGCCGTCGCGGGTGAAGTCCTGCTGGATCTTGAGCTTGGTGTCATAGCTGACGACCGCGACCCAGTCGGCGGGCTGGCGGCCCTTGAGCACCCAGTCCCGGGCGCGCTGGCCGGCCTCGACCTGGCGCGACAGAAGCTCCGGCGCCTCGGTGGCCGCATCCTTCTGGTCGTCGAAGAAGAGGATGAAGTACCGATCCTCGGGCACCTTCTCGACCGCGACCCCCTCCTTGGCCGTTCCGACCAGGCGGCGGTTGCTGTAGAACGTCAAGCCCGTGAGGTCGACCACCTTGCCGTTCTCCTTGACCACGAAGTCCTGTGGCGAGAGGCCGACGATGACGTTGCCCTTGGCGTCGGTGACGAGGACGTCGAGCAGAACCTCGTTGACGTTGATCTGCTCGCCGAACCCGCCCTGGGGCGGCTGCTCCTGGGCACTGGAGGCCGCCGGAGCGAGGGCCAGTGTGAGCGCTGCGGTTGCGATGATTTTCCTGAGCATTGCTGCTTCTCCTTTTCACTGTCTTGCAAAGCAAGACGCGGACCAGGGGGGCCCTCTAGAGACAACAGAGCGCGGGGTGTCCTCCGGGCGGGACAGGGCGTCCCAAGGAAAGGACCCCCTGCCTTTATGTCCTTTCTTTGGCGAACCGGGCGTAAAACCCGCCCGCCTCCGCCGTCCGGCGTAGCGCCTCTGAAGGCTTGAACCTCTCGCCCACGGCGCTCTCCAGGCGCTCCAGCGTGGCGAGGATCCGGCCCAACCCCTCCTGGTCCGCCCAGCGGCAGAGGCCTCCCCGGAACGGCGGGAAGCCCGTGCCGAAGATCAGCGCCAGGTCCAACTCGGCGGCGGTCCGCACGACCCCCTCCTCCAGGCAGCGCGCCGCTTCGTTGGCCATCGGGAGCACCATGCGGTCCGCGATCAGGCCCGGGTCCGGGTCCGTCACCTTCGGGTGCAGGCCCAGGAGAGGGTAGACGCTCGGGTCCGGATCCTTCCTCTCCCGGCCCTCGTAACGGTAGAAGCCCGACTGGTTCTTCGCGCCGAGCCGCTTGTGCTCCGGCATCCGGTCGAGCCAGTCCGGCATGGGCAGCCGGTCGCCGAACGCGTCCCGCAGGATGTGCGCCACTTTCGTGGCCACGTCGATGCCCACCTCGTCCGTCAGCGCCATCGGACCCATGGGCATGCCCCAGTCCGTCATGGCCCGGTCGAGATCCTCGATGCGGTAGCCCTCGTCCAGCAGCCACATCGCCTCGGCCGAGTAGAACATGAGCAGCCGGTTGACCAGGAACCCGGGCGTGTCCTTGACCAGCACCGGCGTCTTGCCCAGCTTGCGGGTGTAGTCGAAGACCGTGTTCACCGCCCAGGGCGCGCTCCCTTCGGCGGCGATCACCTCGACCAGCGGCATCTTGTGGACGGGGTTGAAAAAGTGCATCCCCACCACCCGCTCCGGGTGCGGCGTCTTCGCGCCGATCCCCGCGATCGAGAGAGACGACGTGTTGGAGGCGAGCACGCAGTCCTCGGGTACGTGCCGCGCCGTCTCCTCGAACACCTGCTGCTTGACGTCCATGCGCTCGACCACGGCCTCGATCACCATACCGGTGCGGGCAAAGCCGGAGAAGTCGAGCGTGGGGTGGAGGAGGGCCATCTTGCGCCGCGCCTCGGGCGCCGTGAGCCGGTGCCGTTTCACCTGGCGCTCGAACAGTCCCGAGGCGTGGGTCATGCCGGCGGCCAGGGCGTCGTTGTTGATGTCTTTCATCCGCACCGGCAGGCCGGTCTCGTTGGCCACGAGCTGCGCGATGCCGCCGCCCATGGTGCCGGCGCCGAGGACGGCCACCGCGCGCACGGCCTTCGGCGCGGCGCCGGCGCCGGCGGATACCCCTTTCTCACGCTTGGCCTCCTCGGTCAGGTGGAAGACGTGGACCAGGTTCTTCGAGATCCGGGAGGTGGCGAGCTCGGCCACGGCCCGCGCCTCGGCGTCGAAGCCGGCTTGCCGGCCGTCCTCGATGCCGATCCGGATCACCTCGATGGCGCGCAGCGGCGCCGGATAGTGGCCGCGGGTCTCCGCGAGCGTCTTCTTCCGCGCCTGGTCGAAGAGCACCTTGCGTCCGAGCGGATTCTTCTCCAGGAGCATCTCCTTGAGGTCGATCCCGCCTCCGGCATCTCCGGCGCGGCGCGGCCGGCTCGCCCTCTCCCGTGCGAAATCGCGGACATGGTCGAAGAAGCGGGCGTCCGGGACCAGGGCATCCACGAGGCCGAGCTTCAGCGCCTTGCGGCCGGCCACCGTCTTGCCGGTCAGGATCAGGTCGAGCGACTCGGCGATGCCGATGAGCCGGGGGAGGCGGGTCGAGCCGCCCCAGGCAGGTAGAATGCCGAGCCGCACCTCCGGCAATCCCATCCGGGTCGCGGACGAATCGCTCGCCACCCGGTACGTGGAGGCGAGCGCGATCTCGGTGCCGCCTCCGAGGCAGACGCCCCGGATGGCCGCCACTGTCGGAAACGGGAGCGACTCCCAGGCCGAGAACAGCCGCTGGCCCGCGCGCACACCCGCCTCGGCCTCGACCGGGTCGCTCACCCGGGCGATTTCCTCGAGGTCGGCGCCCGCGATGAAGACCCCCTCCTTGGCCGAGAGGAGGATCAGGCAGCCGATGTCCTGACGCTCGGCCAGCCCCTGGATCGTCCTCTCCAGCTCTTCCAGCGCGCCCCGGGTGAAGACGTTGACCTTGCGGTCCGGCGAGTCGAACGTGAGTGTGGCGAGGCCGTCGGCCCCGGCGTCGAGACGGAAGATGGAAGACACCCGCACCTCCTCCTACGACGCCTTGGCCTCGGACTCCGCGTAGAGCCGCTCGATGACGTCGCCGTACTTCTGGTTGATGACCCGGCGCTTGACCTTCATGGTCGGCGTCAGCTCGCCGGTCTCCAGCGTCCACTCGTCGGGAAGCAGATCCCAGGCCACGATCTTCTCGAAGCTGGCGAGGCCGGAGTTCACCGTCTCGACCTCGTTGGCGATCAGGGCGCGTACCCGCGCGTCCGCGATCAGATCCTGGTTGCTGCCGGCGCCGATCCCCTGGCGGTCGGCCCACGGCCGCAGCGCCTCGAAATCCGGCACCAGCAGGGCCGACAGGAACTTGCGCCGGTCGCCCAGCACCACGGCCTGGCCGATGAAGCGGCTGTTCTTGAGTGAGTTCTCGATCGGAGCCGGCGCCACGTTCTTGCCGTAGGCGTTGATGATCAGCTCCTTCTTGCGGTCGGTGATGCGCAGGAACCCTTCCGCGTCGATCTCGCCGATGTCGCCGGTGTGGAACCACCCTTCGGAGTCGAGAACCTCGGCGGTCGCCTCGGGCAGGTTCCAGTAGCCCTTCATGATGTTGGGGCCTTTGGCCAGGATCTCGCCGTCCGCGGCGATCTTGAGCTCGACGCCGGGGAGGGCGCGGCCGACCGTGCCCATCTTGACCGCGTCCGGGGTGTTCACGGAGAGCACCGGCGCGGTCTCGGACAGTCCGTAGCCTTCGTAGATCGGGACGCCGGCGCCCCAGAAGAACTCGGCGACGTCGCGCGACAGCGGCGCGCCGCCCGAGAGCGCCAGGACGAACCGGCCGCCGAGGCGCTCGAGGATCTTGCTGAAGACCAGCTTGTCGGCGAGGGCGAGCTGGATGCCCAGGAACCCTGGAGGGGACTGGTGCTTGAGCCGCCAGGGGAGGGCCTGCCGGCCCACGCCCACGGCCCAGTTGAAGATCCTCTGCTTGATCGGCGAGCCGGACGCGGCCCCTTCCTGGACCTTGGCCAGCACCTTCTCGTAGAAGCGCGGTACTGACACGAAGAGGTGAGGCCGGACCTCCCCGAGGTTCTGGGCCACCTTGGCCACCGACTCGCCGTAGGCGATGGTGCATCCCTGGTAGAAGTAGCAGTAGTCCACGGTGCGCTCGAACGAGTGGGAGAGGGGGAGGAAGGACAGGCCGGTGTACTTGCCGTCGATCTCCACGATGCTCAGGGCGGCGACCACGTTCGAAACGATGTTGCGGTGGGTGAGCATCACCCCTTTCGGAGTGCCGGTGGTGCCGCTGGTGTAAATGAAGGTCGCGAGGTCGTCGGGCTTGACGGCACGGGCTTTCTCTTCGAAGCGGACGGGGTCGGCCCCCGCTCCACGCTCGAACAGGTCGGCCAGGCCGACCACCCGCGGGTCGCTCGAGTCGCCCTTGATGAGGACGAACTGGCGGACCTCGGTCATGGTGTCGGCATGGGCGAGCAGGCCGTCGAGGTGCTGGGTGGTCTCCGCCACGACGACCTTGGCCCCGCAGTCCTTGGCGATGTAGGACGACTGGTCAGGGAGCAGGGTGGGGTAGATCGGCACCAGCACGGCGCCGATGCATAGGGCCGCAAAGTCGACCGTGGCCCAGTGGGGGCCGTTCTCGGACATGAGCGCGATGCGGTCTCCGGGTTGGACGCCCAGGTCTTCGAACGCCTTGGCCAGCCGCCGCACGCGGTCGACGAGCTCGGCCGTGGAAACCGGCTGGTACGTGCCTCCGACCTTATAGAGAAGACAGTCGGGCTTGTTGAAGCCGGCGGTCCTCAGGAAAAGCTCTGACAGGGTGGTGACGGACATCATCGGTCCCTCCTGGCGTAGTTGGCATCCGGCATTGTATCTCGCCGCTTCGCGGAACGGGGGACGGATCAGCGGCTCTTCCGCATGGAATCTCTTTGCGCTATCGTGTCGCACCAAAGGACGACAACGGCATGGACAAGAATCAACCGCCGCCTCCCTGGGGGCTCTCGCAGCAGCTCATGGCCAAGAGCCTCGAGCTCGCGTTCGAGGATCCCGCATTGGCCGTTCGCCTCGTGAGCCTCGCGGTCCGGGCTGCGCTCTACCTGGGAGAGCCCATCGACCCTTTTGCCGCCCACGCAGCGCTCCACCGCTCCCGCTGGCCCAAGGAGGCTCCTCCGAAGCCGTAGGCTGATCAGCCTCCAGGGCGATCCGGGCCTTGACGCCGTCGCGCGGGCGGCGGTATCCTTCGCGCTCCCGCCCGGCACACCCGGTGCCTGGATGGTTCAAGCCTACGTCGGGGCATAGCTCAGCTTGGTAGAGCGCACGGTTCGGGACCGTGAGGCCGGAGGTTCAAATCCTCTTGCCCCGACCATCTTCCCTTCATTTCCCGCCTCCCTTCAGGTTCTTCGCCAGGAACGCTATCGTCCGCTGCCATGCGTCCTTCGCCGCGGCTTCGTTGTAGTTGCCGCCCGACGGGTTCGCGAAGGCGTGGTTCGCGTCGTCGTAGACGTGGATCTCGACCGGCTTGCCGAGCTCCTTCATCGCCGCCTCGAAGGCCCGCACGCCCGCCACCGGGATGCCCTGGTCCTTGCCGCCGAAGAAGCCGATCACCGGCATGGACAGCTTGCCGAGCTTCGCCTTGTCCGTCTCCAGGCGGCCGTAGTAGATGACCGTGGCGTCGATCTTGTCCGACAGCAGCAGTGCCGTCTGCAACGACCAGCCGCCGCCGAAGCACCAGCCGATGACGCCGGTCTTCGGCGCCTTCTGCTTCATCTCCAGGTAGCCGTAGGCCTGGCGGAGGTTCTCCTCCAACTCGGACGTGCGGCCCATCGAGGCTTTCATGAGCTCCATGGCTTTGTCCGGGGTGTCGGCCACCTGGCCTCCGTATAGATCCACGGCCAGAGCCGTGTAGCCCTCGCCGGCCAGGCGCTTCGCCATCTGCCTGACGTTGTCGTTGAGTCCCCACCACTCCTGGATGACGATAATGCCGGGCAACGGACCCTTCGCCGACTTCGGCCGTGCCAGGTAGCCCTCGACCGGCTTGCCCGCGACCGTCGCGTAGACCACGTCCTCGCCGGTGACCTCCTGGACGGGCGGCGTCGTGGCCGCCGCCGTGGCCACCGGCTTGTCGTGCCGATGCTCCTGGGCCATCCGCTCCATGTCCTTCATCTCATTGCCTCCATGGCACACGGCCGGCGTCAGGGTCAGGGCGAGAAGGGACACGAACAGGGCTCGCTGATTCATGACGGGTTCTCCTTTCAAGCGCTCTCCGATAGAATCGGAGCCGTATCTTCCAGTAGATGTATCACAGCGCTGCGGCCGCACGGCGGGCCCCCAACGGATCCTGCGTGTGGGACGTATACTCAGAAAACCCATGAAGATCTTTTTGAAATCAATGGCCGCCCTGCTCTTCCTGGCCCTTTCCATCTGGGCGATCCGTTCCGACTCGCTCGACGAACGGGGGAGCGTGAGCCCCGTATCCGCGAGTGAGGCCGGCGAGACGCGCGGTGCCCGGGGCGGCCCGCCTCCTGGGGATCCCGCCTGGCGCAAGAATGCGCTGTGGGACGACGGCAAGGCGGAATTCTGTGCCTACGACGTCACCTGGGCGCACTACGGCCGGACCTACGACGGCCGGGCTCTCCTGATCCTGGTCAAGGAGCCCTGGAACGAGAAGCTGGACGTCAAGGCGGACGATGCCGCGGCGTCGTCCTTCGACGTGCTCAAGCTCAACCATGTCCGGGACGTGCCCACCGGCATCTATACCTACCACCAGATGGCCAGCACGTACCTCCGCCGAGACTCCGGGGCGGTCCGCAAGGTCGCGGCCACCAGCTCCGAGGCGTGCGGCGTGTCCACGGCCGAGGTGGCGCGCGGCCGGCTCGAGACCCGCTCCTACTTCGACGGCCAGGGAGACCGCTCGCTGCCCTGGCCGGCCGCGGCCCTGCCGGAGGACGGCCTGCCCGCCGCGCTGCGCGACTACGTGACCGGGGACGCTCCGGCCGAACTGGCGGTCTTCCCGTCGCTGATGCAGTCGCGCTTCCCGGAGCTGGAGCCGGCGGTCTGGAAGGTCGCCAGGAAGAGCGTCGAGAGCGGCATCGAGATCCGGCTGACCCGGGGAGACGAGTCCATGGCCTACACCTTCGACGCCGCAGCGCCGCACCGCCTGCTGCGGCTCGACCGGAGCGACGGCACGGTCTACTCGCTCGCGAAGTGCGAGCGTATCGCCTACTGGGAAAAGCACAACCCCGGCGACGAGGCGTGGCTGCCGGAAGCGGTGCGGTAGGACAGGAAAAACCGCGCTCCTGTACTCGAAGGGATCTCCCTCTCCCCCGGCACGGGGGAGAGGGTCGGGGAGAGGGGGAATGGGATCACTCCAGCGTCGTCAGCACCTTCTCCAGCCGCTCGACCGCCCAGTCGATCTCTTCCTTCTTGATGATCAGCGGCGGTGCGATGCGGATGACGTGGTCGTGAGTCTCCTTGCAGAGCAGCCCCTCGTGCTGAAGCGCCTCGCAGAAGCGGCGGGCGCCGCCGGCCTCCTTGTGCAGCTCGATGCCGATCCACAGCCCGATGCCGCGAACCTCTTTGACGATGCTTCGATCGGATCGTCTTCAGGCGGGCCAGGAAATAGTCGCCCATCTCGGCCGAGCGCTCGACCATCTTCTCGTCGACCAGGGCGCGCAGGGCGGCGCGGCCGACCGCGGCCGCCATCGGGTTGCCGCCGTACGTCGAGCCGTGCTCGCCGGGCTGGAACACGCCCATGACCGCGTCGTCGGCCAGAATGCCGGAGACCGGGTAGAAGCCGCCGGAGAGCGCCTTGCCCACGATGACCACGTCGGGGCGGATGCCTTCGTGCTCGTAGGCGAACATCTTGCCGGTGCGGCCGAGGCCGGACTGGATCTCGTCGCACCATGAGGAGGCAGTTGTGCGCCTGGGTGATCTCGCGCAGCCGGCGGAGATAGCCCGCGGGCGGGATGATGATGCCGGCCTCACCCTGGATGGGCTCGACCAGGACCGCGGCCACGTTCGGGTTCATGGCCTTCTCGACGGCCTCGGCGTCGCCGTAGGGGAGAACCTTGAAGCCGGGGGTGAAGGGGCCGAAGCCGTCGCGGTAGAGCTCCTCGGTGGAGAAGCTGACGATGGTGATCGTGCGGCCATGGAAGTTGTTGGTGAAGGCGAGGATCTCGGCCTTTCCCTCGGGCACCCCCTTGACCTTGTAGCCCCACTTGCGGGCGGCCTTGAGGGCGGTTTCGACGGCCTCGGCGCCGGTGTTCATGGGCAGGAAGCGCTGGAATCCGGTCAGCTCGCAGATTCCTGGTAGAACGGGCCGAGCTGGTCGTTGCGGAAGGCGCGCGAGGTCAGGGTCGACCTGCCGGGCCTGGCCGATGGCCGCGTTCAGGATCTCGGGGTGGCAGTGCCCCTGGTTGACGGCCGAGTAGGCGGCCAGGAAATCGAGGTACTTCCTGCCGTCGACGTCCCACACCCAGACGCCTTCGCCGCGGCTGATCACGACGTCCAGCGGGTGATAGTTATGGGCGCCGTAGCGCTCCTCCAGGGCGATATAGTCGGCTGTCGCCCTCTTCTTTTCTTCGAGCACGATGGGGCTCATCAGTCCTCCGGCAGAAGCAGAAAGGTGGGGAAATCCGGGTTGGTGTCGGGCGGTGCGGGACCGCCGAGCGCCGATTCTAACCGCTGGCGCCGGAAGTCTCCACCCCCGGAGCTCCCGCGGGAGCCGCCGGTGCTGCTATGATGCGCGCTTAACACCCGGTTTCAACGAGGCGCTCCGGAATGACGCAACCGCCGTTTGACTACTCCAACATCCCGCGCGATTCGCGGCGTGTCCCGCTCGCGACGAAGGTCGCCTTCAAGTTTGAGCGCTTCTCCGGCTTCATCAGCGAGTTCTCCTCGAACATCTCCCCCACGGGGATGTACATCACCACCAAGACGCCGGAGCCGCCCGGGAGCATGCTGGACTTCGAGTTCCGGCTCGGGGACGGCTTCGAAATCATTCAAGGGAAAGGCGAAGTTGTGTGGACCCGAGCCATCGCCGAGGGCCCGAACCGGCCGCCCGGGATGGGGATCCGCTTCCTCGAGCTGGGCGAGGGAAGCAAGGAGCTCATCTACCGGATCGTGGACCAGTACATCCAGGACGGCGGCACGCCGTTCGACGTATCGCTCCGCCCGCCCGACCCGGTCCCTCTGCCTGTGACCCCTGCGACGCCCGCGCCGCTTCCGGCCGCGCGGCCCGCTCCGATCTCTCCGGTCGCTCCGCCGGCTCCGCCGGCTCCGATACCGATCGCGTTCCCGGAGCCGGCTCCGGCCCCCCTGACCCCCCCGGCTCCGAGAATCGCGGCGGCTCCGCCGGCTTCGATTCCCCCGTTCGCCGCGGCGCCCTCTTCCGCTCCTCTGTTCCCCGACCTGCCGGATTCGGACCTGCTGCCGCCTGTCGATTCCTCGTCCTGGCTGCCGCCGGCCGAAGGCCTCGAGCCCTCGCGGCTCGACGACGATTTTCCGCCGTTCATGGCGCCGCTGCCGCCGCTGGATGAGCCCGAGCCGACCCGGCCTACCCTCACCTTCGGCGGTCTCGGCGCGGCGAGCGCGCCGGAGAGGAAGTCGCGCGTCCTGCCGCTGGCCCTCGCTGGGCTCGTTCTGGCTCTGGCCGCGGCCGGCTACTTCTTCCGGGACACCCTGATGGAGATGGCCGGGCTGGGAGGAGGCAAGGCGGTCGCCGCCGCGGCCCCGTCCACTCCGCCCGAGAGGCCGCCGGTGCGCCAGCAGGCGCCTCCTCCTCCGGCTCCCCAGGAAGGGACCGTGATCCGCGAGGAGGACGAGACCCCCCTCCCCGAGGTCGTCCGCCGCAAGGAGCCCGAAGCGGCGGCTCCGGCGGAGACCCCGGCTCCCACCGGGCCGGCTCTGTCGGCCCTGGAGAAGGTCACCTTCGAGCAGGCGTTCGGGGGCACGGATATCGTCCTTCAGGGCAATGGCGCGATCCGCCCCGAGAGCTACGAGGAAAGCCGCATGGGCGATCCGCCCCGGGAGCTGATCCGGCTCTTCGGCATCGTTCGCGGCTATCCTGTACCGAAGGTGGACGTGGGGACCGGCGAGGTCAAGCAGGTGCGCCTGGGCCTCCACGAGAACAATGAGCTGTACGTGGTCATCGACCTTGCGGGCCCGGGCGTGAAAGTGACCCGCGTCGAGGCGAAGGACAACCAACTCCGGATCCACCTGCAGCGCCAGTAGGGTTGGCTTCGAAGATGGCGTAGTAGACGTAGAAAGTGAAGGAGATGGCCCAGGACATCAAGCGCCTCAAGCGGCAACTCCTCCGCGACCTCGTCCAGGAAAACGTGGACCTGATCGAGGGGCGTCTCCCCAGGGGTCGGCGGCGGCGGCGGACCCTGCCGGTGGCGGTGCGGGTGCTCGCGCTGGGATTCCTGTCTGTCAGCCTGTTCGGCTCGACACGGCTCTTCCCGTCGCTGGCGGGGACGTCGTCGGCATCAGTGCCCCGGGCCGCTGCGGCCGCCCGGGCGGCGATCCCCCTGGCAGTACCCCTGACGGTGGCTCGCCCGGCAGACCCCGCACCGGACCAGGGCTCGCCCGCGATCCTGATGGCGCCCACCCCGGTCGACGCGGCCGTGTTCCCGCTCGCGGTGCGCAAGATCGCCATCGATCCGGGCCACGGCGGGGACAGCCTGGGCACGAAGGCTCCCCTCGGCCTGGTGGAGAAAGAGCTGACCCTCGACATCGCCCAGCGCCTGCGCAAGCTCCTCGAGGGGGACTCCTTCCAGGTTCTCATGACCCGGGAGCAGGACCGCTCGCTGTCGCTGGAAGACCGGGGCCTGGCGGCGAATCGGGCCGGCGCCGACATCTTCGTCTCGATCCACCTGAACTGGATCGAGAACCGGAAGACGCGCGGCATCGAGACCTATTATCTGGGGCCGACCGACGACCCGTTTCTGACCCGGCTGGCGGCCGACGAGAACCGCGACTCCGGCTATTCTCTGGCCGACATGCGGCGCCTCCTCGACCGCATCTATGCCGGCGTGCGGCAGGAGAAATCGAGGAAGCTCGCCGAGGTCGTCCAGGCGTCGCTGTTCGGATCCCTGGGCAAGGTCAACCCCGGGGTCGAGAACCGCGGCGTCAAGGCGGCGCCGTTCATCGTTCTGCTCACGACCGAAATGCCGGCCATCCTGGCGGAGGTGTCCTGCCTCTCCAACGAGGACGAGGCCGAGCTTTTGACACAAGCGCAATACCGCCAGACCATTGCCGAGGCCCTCGCGGCGGGGGTCCGCTCTTACGCGGGCACCGTCGAAAGCACCGAAGGCCGCGATACTGGCAAGAAAGGGATTTGACCGATGGCTGAGAAGGACAAGGACAAAGAGAAGGACGTCCTGCACGTCGGGATCGACCTCGGCACCTCCCGGAGCTCGATCTCGGCATCCACCGGCGAGCGCCACGTGGTGGAGAGCTACGTCGGCTGGCCGCTCGACATGGTGGCCCGCAAGGTGCTCAAGAAGCCGGTGCTGATCGGCAGCGAGGCGATCGAGAACCGGCTCCATGCTCGACCTGCACCGGCCGCTCGAGCAGGGGCTGATCAAGGAGGGCTCGGAGAAGGACGAGGCGGCGGTGCGCGAGCTGCTCCGGCACCTGCTCTCGCTGGCCGGGGTCGACCGCGAGAGCCGCAACGGCAAGAAGGTGCGGGCGGTGGTCGGCGTGCCGGCCGAGGCGCTGCGGGTCAACAAGCAGCACGTCCGCAAGGCCATGCAGGGCGTCGTGGACAGCCTGATGATCGTCTCCGAGCCGTTCGCGGTGGCCTACGGCCTGGAAGCGCTGCTGCACACGATGATCATCGACATCGGCGCCGGCACCACCGACTTCTGCGTGATGAGCGGCCGCCTGCCCACCGAGGAGGACCAGCGAACCCTGCCGCAGGCGGGCGACTGGATCGACGAGCAGCTCATGCCGCTTCATCCGCGCACGCTATCCGGAGGCGAGCATCTCGGTCCACATGGTCCGCGAGTGGAAGGAGGAGGGGAGCTTCGTGGGCGAGCACGAAGACGCCGGTGGTGGTCACCGCGCCGGTCAGCGGCAAGCCGACCCAGCTCGACATCACGGACGAGATGCGCCAAGCCTGCGAGAGCATCCTGCCGCCGATCGTCGAGTCGATGCTGCGACCTGCTGTCGCGAGGTCGAGCCCGAGTACCAGGAGAAGGTCCGCCAGCAACGTCGTGCTCTCCGGCGGCACCGGGTCTGATCCGGGGCCTCGGGCCGCGGCTGGAGCAGGAGCTCCAGACCGTGGGCGGCGGCAAGGTCCGCGTGGTCAAGGACCCGATCTACGTCGGTTCCGACGGCGGCCTGGCGATCGCCCTCGACGCCCCGGAAAGCGACTGGGAGAAGCTGACATCCTGAAATCTCGACGCATCCGGCGCGCCAGAGGCGTGCCGGACCCCTCCAATCCGGAATCGCCGGCCGACAAGCTGATCTGCCGCGTAGGTTCCGAAGGCTCTCTTCTGGAGCGCCATCCTGGCTGCCCTGCCTTCTTTCCGGCCACCCAGGCCCTGACGCTCGCATCCAGCAGGTCCAGCGGTAACTGCCCGTGCCCGAGCAGGTGGTCGTGGAACGCCCGCAGGTCGAACGCCGGCCCCAGCTCCCGCTCGGCGTAGGACCGCAGCTCCCGGATCTTCAGCTCTCCGAGCTTGTAGACCGGCACGGTGCCCGGCCGGTCGATGATGCGGTCCACCTCGACCTCGATCTCGTGCGCGCTCCTGGCGGTGTTCGCCGTGTAATAGTCGAACGCCTGCTGGCGTGTCCATCCCCGGTCATGGAGGCCGGTGTCGACGACGAGGCGGATCGCCCGCCAGATCTCGTTCGAGAGCCGGCCGAGAGCTCGAAGTATGGATCCCGGTACAGACCCAGCTCGGTGCCGAGGCTCTCGGCGTAGAGCGCCCAGCCCTCGGAGAAGGCGGGGTAGACGTCCCACCTGCGCCACTCGGGCAGATCCTCCAGCTCCTGGGCGATGGCGTACTGGAGGTGGTGGCCCGGCACGGCTTCGTGGAGGATCAACGCTTCCATGGCCCACTTGGGGCGCGATTTCAGGTCGTAGGAGTTGACCAGGAACCAGCCCGGCAAGCCCGTGGTGAGCGATCCGCTGTTGTAGTAGCCGGCGGGCGCCGACTTCGCACCGTCACCCTCAAGCGCCTTGACGCCGTAGGGGAGCCGCGGCAGGCGGCCGAAGAGCTTGATCAGCTCGGGATCGATCCGCTTGGCGATGTCGCGGTAGGCCGTGATCAGATCCTCGGGCCTGTCGAAGAAGAAGCGCGGGTCGGTGCGCAGGAAGCGCGAAAAGTCCTCGAAGCTTCCTTGGAACCCGGTCGAGGCGATGAGCCGTCCATCTCCCGGCGGATGCGCCGGACCTCCGAGAGGCCGAGCTGGTGGATCTCGTCCGGCGTGAGGCCGGTGGTGGTGTTGGCCCGCAGCATGTAGGCGTACCAGGCCTTTCCGTCCGGCAGGTCGCTCACCGCGACGGTCTCGCGGGCGCCCGGGAGGTAGGTGCCGGCCAGGTAGTCGCGAAGCCTGCGGACGGCCGGCTCCACTTCGTCCGTGAAGACGCGGACCGCCTCGCGCCGGAGCCGCTCCCGGTCCGCCGTGGAGACCGTCTCGGGGATCGCCTGGAACGGCTGGAGGACGGGGCTCGTCCAAGGGGCGTCGACGAGCAGGCTGCCCACCCGGTCGGGCACGCCGCGCAGGGTCACCCGCGGCGGCGTGATCCCTGCGGCCAGTCCCCGGGTGAGCTGCGCGATCGTCTGGTCCACCGCGCCGGGGAAGCCGCGGAGGCGCGCCAGGATCCTCTCGTAGTCCTGGACGGTGCGGGCCGGCATGTACGGCAGATACACAATGAGGTCCAGATCGATTCCGCTCATGGGTCCGATCAGGAGAGTCTCCAGGTTCTGGAACCGCTCACCCTCGATCTGGAGGCCGAGCCAGCGTCGGAGAAGGTCGTAATCGACCTGCTCCGACGGGGAGAGCCGCGAGCGGTCGATGGAGGAGAGGGCGTCCAGTTCCAGGCGGGCGATGCGGTGGTTGAGCGCGATGCCCTCGGGCGAGAGGTCGGCCCAACGGTCGCCGGGGCCGGGGTAGCCCACCACGATCGCTTGACCGGGAGACTCGCGCAGAGAGGTGTCCCAGTAGAGATCGAAGAACCGCCGCAGGCGCGCACTGACGGTCTCCTCCTGGCCGCGGGCGGTTGCGAAAGTCTCGATCCGGTGGACCGACTCGGCGAGGTCGGGCGGTACGGCCGCGCCTGCCACGGAGGGCAGCAGGAGGATGGCGAGGATGAAGGCGGATTTCTTCATGCCCCCATTGTGTGCCACATGGAGAAAGCGGCGGCCTGATGAATCTGGCAGTAGTAGCGCCACGGCGGCATGCTATTCTTCACCGCATGCCGATTCACTCTGACGAGAGGCGGATGGCCGCCTTGTTGAGCGATCTCCTGCTTCGGAGCGGCACCTCCGCGGACGCGGTGGAGAGCCGTCTCGGGTGGGAATCCGGGCGCCTGAACGCCCTGCTCGCGGGGCAGAAAGGCCTGACCTTCGAAGCGCTCCTCGAAATTCTACCGGTGCTGGACGCCACGCCCGGCGATTTTTTTGCCCAGCTCTGCTCGTTCACGCCCCGCGGCGCGGGCGCCGCTCCCACCAACGGCAACGGTAATGGCAACGGACGGGCTCTCGACCGCCGTTTCGAGGAGAGCCGCCAGGTGGTGAAGGCAGCCATCGCCCGGCGGCAGGCGTGGAAGCAGGGACGGGCCGCCTCAGCCTGACGGCCCGCTTTCTATTTCCTACCAGCGTCCTACGAGGCCCTGCTGCGGCCGAGCTGCTCGATGACCGAGCTGAGAACCCGGATCAAGTCGACCGTCTGGCGCCCCTGCTCGGAAAGCTGCTGGAGCTGGAGCAGGGACGCGAGCGCCTCGCGGTCCACCCCCAGCGCCTGGAAGATCGGTACGGTCGTCGCGACGGTCTCCTTCAGTTTCTCAGCGTCGCCCAGCTTGACGTAGACGGCGGCGAGATCCAGGGATATGAGCGCGGCTTCGTATTTCAAATCCTGCGCGACGAACCCGTCTCGTGCCCGCAGCAAGGAGGCTTCGGCCGCCTGCAAATGCCCGAGATCCCGGAGGAGCTGGCCCTCCTGCCAGCCGGCCCGGAGGAGGATCAGGGAGTCGTTGAATTCCCGGTAGAGCCCCCGCGTCTCGAAGTAGATGGACAACGCCCGCTCGGGCTGCTCCAGGTCGATATAGCAGCGGACCAGGTTGTGGCAGGCCGCCAGCAGCAGGTGCGGGTCTCCCGCCGGATCGATGAGCGGGATCGCCCGGTTCAGGGTGCGCACCGCTGACTCCGGATCTCCGGCGTACAGAGAGGCGACTGCCTTCTGCACCATCGTGCTGGCGTAGGCGTCGGAGCTCCCGATCTCTTTGTAGATCCGCCCGGCCTCTTCGGCGAGCTTCGCCGCTTCCTCGAAACGGCGCTGGAAGATCCGGAGCGAGACGATCTGGGCGAGCAGCTTCGCCTGCACCGGCGGGTCCCCGGTCCCTTCCTGACAATAGCGCTGCGCCCGCGAAAAGGCCGCCTCGGACTCCCGGAGCCTGCCCTGGACCCTCAGCGCGTTGCCGTACTGCCTCCAGCCCTGGGAACGGAGGTCGGCGAGCCGCTCCGGGCTCCCTGTCTCCTCCACGGAGCAAGACTCGGCGGCGAGGCAGGCGAGATGGGCGAGCTGAAAGATCTTCTCCGGATCTTCGAAGCGGACCACCCGGCTGCCGTCGATCCACCGCTGGATGAGCTCGGGATTGGCGAAGCGCCGATCCGTCTCCACCCGCCGGACCTGTTCTTCCGGGCTCAGGGCGGCGAGCTCGGCCCACAGCGATTCGGCGGAGGCTGTCGGAGTCCGGCCCTGCGCGAAGTAGGCTGTCAGGGCTCTCTCGGCTCCGGCGAACGCGTTGGAATAGTCATACGGCTCGAAGGCCCCGGCCGTCTCGGGCTCGGCAGCCCGCAGCGTCAGCAGACGTTCCAGGCGCCGTGCTTCCCAGCCCATCTGGTTGAGCTGTTCGCGGCACGTGGGGCAACCGGCAAGCAGATGCCGGATGATGCGCGCATGAGACGCGGCATCCGCCGGTCTGCGGGCATCCCGAAGGAATACCTCAAATTGTGCAACACTCGGATGATGAACAGACATTGAAATTCCTCCAAAAGAACCAATCGCCGAATCAAAAAGATTGAGCCGGAGCGAAGGAGAGGCGCAGCCCGCCCGGCTGACAACAGGAATACCAGAATGGCCCCCGTTCTACAATCCTAGGTGCAGTCTTTGTTTGAAACCGGGACAGGAGGAGACGGCGGCCCGGCCGCCGTCTCCTGCGTCTACTGGACGGTTCTTCGCGGCGAGAGTTGCTCGATCTGCCTGTTGAGGAGCCGGATCAGCTCGAGGGCCTGGCGGCTCTGATGGGAGAGCTGCCGGAGCTGAAGCAGGGAGGCGAGGGCCTCCCGGTCGACACCCAGGGCGCGGAAGATCGGAACCGTCTCCGAGACCGCCTGCTGAAGCTCGCTTTCGGCCTGGAGCTTGACGTACACCGCCGCCAGATCGAGAGAGATCAGCGCCGCCTCGTACAGCAGGTTGCGATCCACGAAGCCCTGCCGGGCTTCCAGCAGGACACCCTCCGAGGCTCGCAGATGGCCCATGTCGCGCAGGAGCTGGCCTTCCTGCCAGGAGACGCGCAGCCGGATGAGCGGATCGGAGAACTTCCTGTAGAGATCGCGCGTCTCGAAATAGATCGACAAGGCCTGCTCGGGACGGCCGAGGTCGATGTAGCAGCGCACCAGGTTGTGGCACGCGGCCAGCAGCAGGTGCGGGTCCCCGTCGGGGTCGATGAGGGGAATCGCCTGATTGAGGATGCGGACCGCGTCCTCCGCCTCTCCCGCGTACAGGGAGGCGATCGCTTTCTGGACCATCGTGCTCGCGAGAGAGTGCGTCTCCCCGAGCTCCGCATAGATCTGTTCCGCCTCCTCGGCCAGACCGACCGCCTCGGGAAAGCGCCTCTGGAAGTAACGCAGCGACGCTGTCTGGGTATAGAGCCGGGCGCGCAGGAGGGGATCCATCGTCCCCGCGTCCAGGAAGCGCTGGGCCTTCGCAAATGCCTCCTCCGACTCCGGCAGGCGCCCGAGGATCCGGAGGGCATTGCCGTACTGCCGGCAAACCTGTGCGCGCAGATCGGAAAGCCGCTCCTCGCTCCCCACGGTCTCCACTTTGCAGCTTTCGGCGGCGATCCTGGCCAGCTCGGCGAGATGGAGCATCTGCGCGGGATCCTGATAGCGAAGGCCGTGGCTGACGCCGATCAGGTGCCGGATGAAGGCTGGGTGGGCATAGCGGCTCTCGCCGATCGCCCGGGCCTGTTCCTCGGCAGGGAGTGCCGCGAGCACGGCCATCAGAGCCTCGGGGGAAGCCGCCGAAACCTGGTCCGGGGCGAGGAATGCGGAGAGCGCGCGCTGAGCCCCCGCGAAGGCCGCGTCGTAGTCGTAGCTCCCGGTCCGGTTCGCAACAGCGGTATGCAGGTTCTCCCTGCACGGATTGCAGCCAGCCAGGAGGTGCCGGACCAGGCGCGTGTTGCGCGCTGCGTTGCCCGGCGCCTTGGGCGCCCGGAGGAAGCCTTCGAAGTCCTCGACTCTGGTATGGGTCTTGTCGGTCGACATCGTCCCCCCTTCCTGGAGGAGCGGCCTTGATCCTGATCCTGAGGTACCACCTGTTATGACTTCATCAATCCAGGTGCGGGGAGAGGGGGAAACCGTGACACTACGGAGGGGACGAAAGAGGAGGAGATTCCGCGAAGCCGGGGGGCGGCCAGCCGCCCCCCGCGTTTTCCAGCTCAGAGGCAGGGCCTGGGGCGGCCCTCGGGGTCGATGCATGAGCCGGACATCGGCGTGAAGGTACTCGCGGTGTCGAAGCTCGACTGGGGCTGCTCCGGCGAGGCAGGCTGATCTCCGAAGAGGAGGTTGTTCAGCCAGGACAGGGCCGCGTCCACCCAGCCCGCTCCGGTCTCGATGGACGGTCCGGAGCGCTCGATCGGCCGGGCGTGGGCAGCCGGGACGGAGAGCAGGACCAGCGTGATGGCGACGACAGCGACGGCAACGGTACGAGACATAGAAACAAACATGAGATATCCCTCCCTCTAAAAAAGCGGCGCCGGAGCCTCCCAGAGGCCGTTCACCGCGACGTGAACCAAGTCAAGAAGCTGTCTCCCTTTCTCTGTTAGGTAAGTGCAGCGCTCATGATAAACCGTGACACCTGTGTGGAACCTGCTGAGCACATCTTCGCGATTCTAGGGCAGGGCGCCCCGGCCTGGAAGGCTCTTCTTGCCTGGGAAGGCCGGTTCCTGCGAGAAAATGAGCCGCGCCGGCGGTTGCCGGCGCGGCTCATCGAGAAGTAAGAATATTACTTGGCGGTGTTGCGTTGGCTCAGGCGGGTGTTGAGCAGGCGGATGAGCTCGAGTGCCTTCTGCTCCTGCTCCTCTCCGTGCTGGAGCTGGAGCAGCGCGGCGATGGCCTCGCGGCCGACGCGCAGCGCCTGGAAGATGGGGATCGCCTCGGTGACCGTCTTCTTCAACTGCTCGATTCTGCCGAGCTTCACGTAGACCCAGGCGAGGTCGAGAGAGACCAGGGCGACCTCGTGGGACAGATTGCGCTCCGCGAAACTCTTGCGCGCCTGCAGGAGAGCCGTTTCCGCGGCCTCCAGGTGGCCGAGATCGCGCAGGAGCTGACCCTCCTGCCATCCGACGCGCAGACGGATGAGGTCGTCCTCGAAATCCTTGTACAGGCTTCGCGTCTCGAAGTAGAGAGAGAGGGCCTGCTCGGGCTGGTCCACGGCGATGTAGCTGAGGACGAGGTTGTGACAGGCGGCCAGAAGCAGGTGCGGGTTCGTCTCGGGGTCCATCAAGGGGATCGCCTGATTCAACACGGCAATGGCGTTTTCGGGCTCTCCCGCATACTGGCAAGCGATGGCCTTATGCACCAGTGCGCTGGCGAAGTTGTGCGTTTGACCGATTTCCTGATAGATGCCAGCGGCTTCCTCGGCCAACTCGCTGGCCTCGGTATTGCGGCCCTGGAAGTAGCGGAGAGATGCCTTCTGCTCGAGCAGCCGAGCACGCAGTGGCGGATCGCCTGTACCCTCTTGGAGGTGCCGTTGGGCCATCGAGAGCGCGTCCTCGGCTTCGCGCAACTGGCCACATACCCGCAGCGAATTGCCGAAGTGGCCCCAGGCACGGCCCTGCAGATCGGCAAGCCTGGGAGTACTGCCGGTTTCGTCCGGTGTACACATCTCCGCGACCAGCCGGGCAAGGGTGGCCAGGTTGAGCATCTCACTCGTATTATTGTAACGAATGGCATGGCTACGTTCGATCAGAAGACCTACCAACTCCGGATTGGCAAATCGGCGATCGGATCTCACCAGATTCTCCCGGCCATCCTCCGGTGCGGACATCAATTCCTCGAGCAGGGTCTCTGCCGGGATCTGTGGGGGCCGGCCTGTGGCGAAGAAGTCGGCCAGAGCGCGCTCTGCTCCGGAAAATGCGGCTCCGTAATCAAAGCCGGACTGGGGAGAGAGGTGAGTGCGTGCGCGCTCCTTGCAGGCAGGGCACTCCCGCAGAAGATGCCGCACAACTTCGGTATTTCGTCGAGCACCGCCATTCTGCGATGCGACCCGCAGAAGGTTTTCCAACTCGGCATCCGTTGGGTGCTCGTGCTTGCGGTTGAGCAGCGCACCTCCTAGTGCTGAGTCCACGTCTGATCCTTTCTCGCATCCAGGATGCGAAGGCCGGGGGCGGCTTGGGGGCCGCCCCCGCCTGAATGGCCCCTCCTTTTACGGACAGGGCCGGGGATTACCCAGTGGGTCGATGCACGGGCCACCATTGGTCGTCGCACCGCCGTCTACCGTCACTCTTTTCTTCGTCGAGGCCTGGGCCGCCTCTATCGCTGGCTGGCGGCCCAAGACCGTATTCAACCAATCCACTGCCGCGTCCATCCAACTCCTGCTCGTTCCGGACTCGACCCTTCCCATGTCATTCGGCTTGGCATGCGCTGCGGGGGTCAGGGCGACGTTGAGGCTGAGCGCGAATACAGAGACTACCACAACCCGAGAAAGTAAGCGAAACATGTCAAATTCCCTCCTTAGAATAAATGCGAACCGCCGAGCCGGATTGCCCGGCGCCCGCGAGTTCACCAAAAAACCAAAAGAATCAAAGCCTTCTGTGAATATAGGTGCTATCACCCCTGCAAACCGGGACAGGGTCGAAAGGCAGAACATTCTCCCCTGGAGTATGCTCGCCGGGTTGACGAGGAGGTGCTCCCATGGCTCCGAGCCCCTGGATCTCCCTGCTCCTGCGCACGCTCGACCAGGGCTTCGATACGAAGGCGTGGCACGGCACGACCCTGCGCGGCTCGCTGCGCGGAGTCACCGCCGAGGAGGCGGCCTGGCGGCCGGCGCCGGACCGCCACAACATCTGGGAGCTGGCCGTCCACGCGGCCTACTGGAAGTACTCGGTGACGCGCCGGATCGCCGGCGCCGAGCGCGGCTCGTTTCCCTTGAAGGGCAGCAACTGGTTCCCGCGCCCTGGCGATGAGGCCGGGGAGAAGGCCTGGAAGGCGGACCTCGACCTCCTGGGACGCATGCACCGCGAGCTACGGGACGCGGTCGCCGGCCTGGCCGAGGCGGACCTCGGCCGCGTCCCCCCGGGATCGAAGTTTCCCTTCTCCGAGCTGATCTCCGGCGTGGCCTTCCACGACATCTACCACGCTGGCCAGATCCAGCTCCTCAAGCGGCTGCGCGGTTAGCCTCCGCTCGACCCGTTTCGCTTTATCGCTCGATAATCGCGGCGATTCCCTGGCCGCCGCCGATGCAGAGGGTGACCAGAGCGGTGCCTGATCGCGGCGCTCGAGCTCGTCGAGGGCGGTACCGAGGAGCATCGCGCCCGTGGCGCCGAGCGGATGGCCGAGCGCGATCGCGCCGCCGTTGACGTTGACGCGCTCCGGGATCGATCCCGAGCGCGCCGGATCGTCTGGAGCACGACCGCGGCGAAGGCCTCGTTGATCTCCCAGAGATCGATGTCGGCCGGCGTCATGCTGGCGTGCGCGAGGGCCTTGCGAGACGCCGGCGCCGGCGCGGTCAACATGAAGACCGGCTCGGTGCCGACCGAGGCGAACGCGCCGATCCGTGCCCGTGGGGTGCAGGCCGTGCGGTCGAGATAGCGCCGCGCGACGCCAGGAGACCGCGGCCGCGCCGTCGACGATCCCGCTGGAGTTTCCCGCCGTGTGGACGGTGCAGGATCTCCTTCACGTGCGGGTAGCCGCGGAGCGCGCACCTGGTCGTAGGTCTCGCCGTCCGGGCTGAGCGACCGTCGATCCCAGCGCGGCGAAGGACGGGGGCAGGGAGGCGAGCCCGTCGCGCCGTGGTTCGGCCGCGGGTACTCGTCGGCTTCGAGCAGGACCACCTTGCCGTCCGGGTCGCGAACCGGCGACAGGCTGCGCTCGAACGCGCCGTCGTCCTGCGCCGCGGCCGCGCGCGCCTGGGAGCGAGCGCGAAGCGATCCAGCGTCGTCACGCGAGAAGCCTTCGCAGCGTCGCGATGAGATCGGCGCTGATCCCCTGCGGGACCTGGAAGTACGCGTCGGCGCAGGCGCAGGTTGTGGCCGTCCTGGCCGGCGCCGTCGGCGCCGATGGCCACGCGCGACATGCTCTCGACCCCGCCGGCGACAACCAGATCCTGGAGCGCCCGAGGCCACGCCCATGGCGCCGAAGGTGACCGCCTGGAGCCCCGAGCCGCAGAACCGGTTCAGCGTCACGGCGCTGACCTCGATCGGCCAGCCGGCCGCGAGCACGGCGTTGCGCGCGAGGTTCGCGCCTTGCTCGCCGGCCTGCGAGACGCAACCGACGACCACGTCGTCGACCTCGGCTCGGATCGAGGCCGGCGCGCGCCGGCCAGCACGTTCAGCGTCTGCGCCAGCAGCTCCTGCGGATGGATGCCGGACAGCGCGCCCTTGCCCGCCTTGCCGCGTCCTCGCGGCGTGCGGACGGCGTCCAGGATGTAGGCGTCAGCCATGATGATCTCCTATCTAGATAAGGTACCGACAGGCACGAACGATCGTGCGTTTCTTGGATGGACAGAGCGCGGAGCGGTCTTCATGGGCGACTCGGGTCTCAGGCCTTCGCGGAGGCGAGGAGCCGCTCGAAGGCGGCGCGGGCGTACTGCTCGGCCCTGGGGTCGCGCAGCAGGCGGTGGGTGTGGTGATAGCCGAGGACGATGCAGTCGACGTCGAACGCGAACTGGCCGCTGGGGAGATCGGGCCGGAAGTGGCCGGCTTCGACGGCCATGCGGGCGGCTTTGGCGAGGAACGCCGCGCGGTCCGCATGGGCGCGCGCGAGGAAGTCCCGCTGTGGGCCGGGCCGGTCGTCGAATTCGGTGGACGCGGCGACCAGAATGCACCCGCCGGGCATGGAGGGATCGTTGGCCCACACGAGCCAGTGCTCGAAGAAGGCGCGGATGCGCGGCTCGCCGCGAGGCGCCGTCACCGCGGGGCGGACGACGTTCTCGTTGAACCGGGCCACCGCGGCCTGGAGCACCTGGAGCTGAAGCTCGTCCTTGGACCCGAAGTGGGCGAACAGCCCGCTCTTGGAGAGGCTGAGCTCGGAGGACAGCGTGCCGATGGTCAACCCCTCCAGCCCGTCGCGGCTGGCGATGCGGACCGCCTCGTAGAGGATCCGGTCACGGGTGTCGGCGCCCTTGCCCATAGCCAGATGATACGAACGGTCGTTCTATTATGTCAAGAGAGGGGGGAGACGTTCTTGCGCTCCCTGGGAGCGCCGGCGTCCTCGCCGGCCGGCTAACCAGATTGACTGACTGACCTGTCTGCCTTTCACGACACGACTGCCTGAGTAGAGGCTCATGAAGGAGGGAACGACTCGTTCCCCATTAATCGAGAGGCTCGTCAAGGAGGGAGCGAGCCGTTCCCCGTACTTCGAGAGGCTCATGAAGGAGGGAACGAGCCGTTCCCCGCACTTCGAGAGGCTCGTCGAGGAGGGAACGAACCGTTCCCCGCTCATCGAGAGGCTCGTCGAGGAGGGAACGAACCGTTCCCCGCTCATCGAGAGGCTCGTCGAGGAGGGAACGGACCGTTCCCCGCTCATCGAGAGGCTCGTCGAGGAGGGAACGGACCGTTCCCCATTAATCGAGAGGCTCGTCAAGGAGGGAGCGAGCCGTTCCCCGTACTTCGAGAGGCTCGTCAAGAAGGGAACGAGCCGTTCCCCAGAGTGGGAGAGGAAGAAGGCGTCGTCAACGCAGCTTCGCCATCATCTCCCGCCACGCCTTCCCCCGATGGCTGACGGCGTCCTTCTCTTTACCCGTCAGCTCGGCGAAGGTGCGGGTCTCGCCGTCGGGGAGGAAGACGGGATCCCAGCCGAAGCCTTGACCGCCGCGGCCGGGGAGGACGAGGGTGCCGGTCGTGACGCCGTCCGCGAGGACCGTGCGGTCCGCATCCTTATAGAAGAGGCCGCAGCGGGCGACCGCGCGGACATCTCCCAGGGCGTGGGCGGTCTTCGCGATCCCTTCGGCGCCGACGGCCTGAAGCATCCACTTGACCAGTGGACCGGGGAAGCCGTTCAAGGCCAGGAGGCCCAGGCCGGCGTCCTCCACCACGAGCGGACGGCGGAGAGCCTGCCAGGCGGCTTCGGCCTTCTCCTGCAGAATCTCGAGCAGATCGAGCGCCTGGATCTCCGGCAGGTCCAGCTCCACGGCCTCGACCTCGATCCCGAGCGCGAGGCGGGCCTCGGCGATCTTGCCGCGGTTGCCGGTGACCAGGACGAAGGGGGCTGGCGCCGGAGTCAATCCTCCCGCTCCCGCTTCGCCATCCGGGAGAGCTCCTCGATGAGCTCATCCACCTGGCGGCGCAGATGGGGCATGTCGCCGCAGTTGTCGATCACCCGGTGGGCGGCCTCCTTCCTCTCCTCGCCGTCCCCCTGCGCCACCAGGCGGGCGCGGGCGGCGGCCTCGTCCATGCCGCGGGCGACGGCGCGGCGCAGGCGCTCCTCGCCGTCCGCCTCCACCGTCACGATGAAGTCGAACATCGGCCCGTAGCCGGCCTCGACCAGGAGTGTGGCCTCCAGCACCACCACCCCCTGCGCCGCCTTGGCGATCTCCGTGAAGCGCTCGCGGACGAGCGGGTGGATGGCCTTCTCCAGAGCGTGCCGGATCTCGGGATCGGAGAAGACCCGCGCCGCCACCTTCGGCCGGTCCACCGCGCCCTCGGCGTCGATCGCCTCCGGGCCGAAAAGCACCCGCACGGCGGCGACCCCCTGCCCGCCCGGCCGGTACAGGTCGGCGACGATGCGGTCGGCGTCGACCACCGTGAAGCCGGCTTCGCGCAGCCAGCCGGCCACGGTGGACTTGCCGCCGGCAAGACCGCCCGTCAGGCCGACCCGCAGCGCGCGTGTCATGCGGCCCCCGCCATCCTTGGGATTTCCGAAACGCCCTGCCGCAGGCGCGCCGCCTTGAGCGTGTTGACCAGCAGCATCGCTACGGTGAGCAGGCCCACGCCGCCCGGCACCGGCGTGATCGCCGACGCCTTCGGGGCGACACCGTGGAAGTCCACGTCGCCGGTGAGGACCGAGCCCCGGGTATCAAACGTCCGCAGCCGGCCCTCGTTGCCCGCGTACAACCGCTCCACTTCGGCGCGATTGCCGATGCGGCTGACGCCGACGTCGATCACCACCGCCCCCTCCCGCACGTGCTCGGGGCCGATGAACCCGGCGCGGCCGATCGCGACCACCAGGATGTCGGCCTCCCGCGTCACGGCCGGCAGGTCGGCGGTGCGCGAGTGGCAGATCGTGACCGTGGCGTTTTCCCGCAGCAGGAGCGCGGCCATGGGCTTGCCGACGATCGGGCTGCGGCCCACCACCACCGCCCGGCGGCCGGAGATCGGGATCTTGTTGTGCTTCAGCAGCTCGATGACCCCGGACGGCGTGGCCGGAGCGAAGCCCGGCAGGTCGAGCCAGAGGTTGCCGACGTTGAAGGAGTGGAAGCCGTCCACGTCCTTCTCCGGCAGGACGCGCTCCAGGATCCGGCGCTCGTCGATGTGGTCCGGGAGCGGGAGCTGGACCAGAATGCCGTCGATGGACTCGTCGCGGTTGAAGTCGTCCACGATGCGGACGATCTCCTCCTCGGCTACGTCGGCCGGAAGGATCGCGGAGCGGCTGGCGAGGCCCGCTTCGGCGCAGGCCTTTACCTTGCTGCCCACGTACACCTTCGAAGCCGGGTCGTCGCCGGCCAGGATGACGCCGAGCCCGGGGGGCCGGAGGCCGGCCTCCACCATCTCGCGGACGGCGGCGGCCACGCCGGCCCGAAGCTCGGCGGAGAGGGTTTTGCCTTCGAGAAGGACGCTCATCGGGGGATGTCTCCGCGGTAGATGCAGACCGTGCCGGCCGACAGATCCTGGCAGGATAGACCGGTGAAGCCGGCGGCGGCCATTTTGTCGAGAAATTCCTGCCGCTGGGGGAAGCTCACCACCGAGCTCGGCAGGTACGAGTAGGCCGAGCCGCGGGGAGAGAGGAGCCGTCCGATCCAGGGGAGCAGGCGGAGGAAGTAGAACAGGTAGAGCTGCCGGACGACCGGCAGCTTCGGGATCGCGCACTCCAGCACCACGAGGCGGCCACCGGGCCGCAGCACGCGGGCGAGCTGGCGCAGCGAGGCGTCCAGGTCGGCCACGTTGCGCAGCCCGAAGGAGACCGTGGCGCCGTCGAACCGGCCGGACGGGAAGGGGAGCGCGAGGGCGTCGGCGGCAAGCGCACCCGGCCGGGGAGAGCCCAGGCGTCCGAACTTCCGCCGGGCGAGAGCGAGCATGGGGACGCAGAAGTCGGCCGACGCCACCCGCGCGCCGCGCTTCTTCAAGGCGACGGACTGGTCGCCGGTGCCGCAGCAGAGGTCGAGCGCCACGGCGCCGGGAGCAAGATCGAGAGCGGCGGCGGCCTTGCGGCGCCAGACCACGTCGAGGCTCGCGGACAGGAGATGGTTGAGCAGGTCGTAGCGCGGCGCCACGCCCGCGAACATCTCCTGGATCGCGCGGCCGGACTTGTCGAGAGAGGCGGTGGTGGCTTCGGTCACAAGGGGAAGTCTAGCAGCCCTTCGCTCATGCTATACTCCCCTCCTCTCGCGGTGCGGGGCGCGGTGGCGCGCCCGCCTCTTGACAAGTCTGTCTGTCCCGCCTAATATTCGGGGTCCTTTGCGTCGCAGGGGCGGCTTTCGTTTGCCGGGGCGACGCCTTCCGCGAGCTCTGACGGAGAGATCTGAGATGCTGATGAAGAAAACTTACAGCCCGAAGCTCGCCGAGATCGAGCGCGGCTGGTACGTGGTGGACGCCGCCGGGGTGCCTCTCGGCCGGCTCGCGACGCTGATCGCCACGCGGTTGCGCGGCAAGCACAAGCCTACGTTCGCACCGCACATCGACACCGGTGACTTCGTGATCGTCCTCAACGCCGAGAAGGTCGTCCTGACCGGCCGCAAGGAAGAGCAGAAGGTCTACCACCGTCACTCCGGCTATCCGGGCGGGATCAAGAGCGAGACCGCGGCCAAGCGCCGCCAGCGCCGGCCCGTCAAGCTCGTCGAGGAGGCGGTCTGGGGCATGCTCCCCAAGGGACCCCTCGGCCGGCGCCAGATCCGGAAGCTCAAGGTGTACGCGGGCGGCGACCACCCGCACCAGGCGCAGCAGCCGACGGTCATCGACATGGCCGAGAACCTCTGAGCCGCCCTCTGCGCCCTCGGATACCCAGGAGACGACCGACGTGAATCAGAATCAGTTTTACGGAACAGGGCGGCGCAAGACGGCTGCCGCGCGCGTCTACATGCGCCCCGGCGCGGGACATGTGAAAGTCAATGGACGGACCCTCGACGAGTACTTCCCGAACGAGGTTCTCAAGATGGTCATCAAGCAGCCCCTGCTGCTGACCGAGACGGTCGAGAGCTTCGACATCGTCGTCTCCGTCGCCGGGGGTGGCAGCGCGGGCCAGGCGGGTGCCATCCGCCACGGTATCTCGCGCGCCCTGCTCATCTTCAATATCGAGCTGCGCGACCGCCTGAAGTCGGCCGGCCTCCTCACGCGCGACCCGCGCAAGAAGGAGCGCAAGAAGTACGGCCAGAAGGGTGCCCGCGCGCGGTTCCAGTTCAGCAAGCGTTAAGGAATAGAAGGGAGAATGTCCTTGGTCGAAGTCACGATGAAGGAGCTGCTCGAGGCCGGTGTCCACTTCGGACACCAGACCCGGCGCTGGAACCCCAGGATGAAGCCGTACATCTTCGGCAAGCGCAACGGGATCTACATCATCGATCTGCAGAAGACGGTCAAGCTGTTCGAGCAGGTCGTGGATTTCGTCCAGTCGCTCGCGGCCGAAGGCAAGCGGATCTTGTTCGTCGGCACGAAGCGCCAGGCTCAGGAAGCCATCGCCGAGGAAGCGGCGCGCTGCGGCGAGTTCTACGTCACCAACCGGTGGCTGGGCGGCACGCTGACCAACTTCGTCACGCTGCGCACGTCGATCCAGCGGCTCAAGGAGATCGAGTCGCGGCTCAACGACGGCAACAGTCCGCTCACCAAGAAGGAGAAGCTGCGCCTCGACCGTGAGCGGGAGAAGATGGTCAAGAACCTCGACGGCATCCGCGACATGGAGGAGCTGCCGGACGCGCTCTTCGTCATCGACCCGAAGAAGGAAGCCATCGCCATCTCCGAAGCCAACAAGCTCGGCATCCCGGTCATCGCGATCGTCGACACGAACTGCGATCCGGAGCTGATCGACTACATCATCCCGGGCAACGACGACGCCATCCGTGCCATCCGCCTGTTCGCCTCGCGGGTCGCGGACTCCTACATCGAGGGTTCCGGCCACGCTTCCGAAGGCGGCATGGCGGGGGGTAACGGCAAGGGGATGTCGATGCCCATGAACGTCATCGACAAAGACATGGCTGGCGCGCCCGCCCACTAGGCGATCCGGGAAACCAAGGCGCGCCGCTCGAAAGCAGCCCGGCGGCGCGGAGATAAAAGGTCAGCTCGAGCTCCGCGTCGACTGACCTTTTCTTTTGCCCGCCGGGAGACACATACCGTTCTGCAAGGAGAATCCGATGGAGATCACCGCTCAGATGGTCAAGCAGCTCCGGGAGCGCACCGGGGCCGGCATGCTGGATTGCAAGAAGGCGCTCGGGGAGACGAACGGCGACATGGAAGCCGCGATCGACTTCCTGCGCAAGAAGGGGCTCGCCGCCGCCGCCAAGAAGGCCGGCCGCGTCACCGCCGAGGGGGCCGTCGGCTCCTACATCCACGGCGGCGGCAAGATCGGCGTGCTCGTCGAGGTCAACTGCGAGACCGATTTCGTGGCCCGCACCGACCAGTTCCAGGAGCTGGTGCGCGACATCGCCATGCACATCGCCGCCGCCGAGCCCCGCGCCGTTCGCCGCGAGGAGGTGACCGAGGAGGATCTCGCGCGGGAGCGCGCCATCTTCCGTGACCAGGCCGTCGCCTCCGGCAAGCCGGCCAACATCGTGGACAAGATCGTCGACGGCAAGATGGAGAAGTACTTCTCCGAGTTCGTGCTGCTGGAGCAGCCGTTCGTGAAGAACCCCGACGTGACCGTCGGCCAGCTCATCTCGGAGAAGGTCGCCAAGATCGGCGAGAACATCCAGGTGCGCCGCTTCACCCGCTTCAAGCTGGGCGAAGGCATCGAGAAGCGCCAGGACGACTTCGCCGCCGAGGTGCTGGCGCAGGCGGGGCTGGGATGACGGGAGGCCGTATCGCCAGCAAAACGGCCAACCAAACGGCCACCCCAATCTATCGCCGGATCCTGCTCAAGCTGTCCGGCGAGGCCCTGATGGGCTCGCAGCCATTTGGGATCGACGAGAAGATCGTCTCCGCCATCGCCGACGAAGTGCGTGGCGTCCACTCCCTCGGAGTGGAGATCGCCATCGTCGTCGGCGGTGGCAACATCATCCGCGGCCTGGCCGCGAGCCACCGCGGTATCGACCGGGTGACCGGCGACTACATGGGCATGCTGGCCACGGTGATCAACGCCCTTGCCCTCCAGGATGCGCTGGAAAAGCGCGGCGTGCCCACGCGGGTGCAGACCGCCATCGACATCCGCGAGGTGGCGGAGCCGTTCATCCGGCGGCGCGCCATGCGCCACCTGGAGAAGGGCCGTGCCGTGATCTTCGCCGCCGGCACCGGCAATCCGTACTTCACCACGGACAGCGCGGCGGCTCTGCGCGCCAACGAGATCCACGCCGAGATCCTCCTCAAGGCGACCAAGGTGGACGGCCTCTACACCGCCGATCCCCACAAGGACCCGAACGCGATCCTCCTCCCCGAAGTGAGCTACCAGGAGATCATCGAAAAGGGCCTCGAGGTGATGGACACCACGGCCATCGCCCTCTGCCGCGACAACAACCTTCCCATCGGCATCTTCGAGATGATGACCCCCGGCAACATCCGCCGCGTCGTCTGCGGCGAGCGCATCGGCTCGATCGTGCGGGCGAAGTAGCGAGGGGCGGGCCCTGGCTTGGCGGCGCTCCCGCGGTCCATGCCGAATTGACAGCCCGCCGGGGGCCGGTAGAAGATCTCTCCGGCCGCTCCCCGAGGAGCCGGCCCTCGTGTCAGGAGGGAATCATGA
The DNA here is from genome assembly GCA_963844885.1 of uncultured Holophagales bacterium. GTDB lineage: Bacteria > Acidobacteriota > Thermoanaerobaculia > Multivoradales > UBA5704 > DATMER01. Next base: position 76,165 of record CAWJQA010000002.1, read on the forward strand.
AAGAGGTCTTTCGCGACGTCGAGCAAGGCATGAAGCATGCCGTGGATCATTTTCATACCGAGCTCAAGCACTTGCGCACGGGCCGGGCTTCGCTCGCGCTGCTCGACGGTGTCATGGTCGAGTACTATGGCACGTCCGTGCCGCTCAACCAGCTCGCCACGCTGTCGGTGGCGGACGCTTCCATGATCGTGGCACAGCCCTACGATCCGTCCCAGATCGCCGCCATCGAGCGGACCATCATGAAGTCGGACCTCGGCCTCAACCCGTCCTCGGACGGCAAGGTGATCCGCATCCCGGTCCCCCAGCTCACCGAGGACCGCCGCAAGGAGATCGTGAAGAAAGCCCACGACATGGCCGAGCATGCCCGCAACGCCGTCCGCCAGAGCCGGCGCGAGGGCAACGACAAGCTCAAGAAGAAGGAAAAGGACAAGGAGATCAGCCAGGACGACGAGCGCCGCGGCCTCGACGAGGTCCAGAAGCTCCATGATCATTATATTGCGGAGATTAATAGCTCGCTCCACAAGAAGGAGCAACAGATCCTGGAGGTGTGAGGTTGATCCCTTTCCTCCTCTCCCCGACCCTCTCCTCCGTGCCGGAGGAGAGGGCGCCACCACCCGTTCTTCGATCAAGATGTTTCTCTACGGCTACCACCCGGTCCGGGAAGCTCTGCGGCATCGACCGCAGGAGGTCTCCCGCGTCCTTGTGAGCGCTGCCCGGACCGGGCGGCGCCGCGAGGAGGTGGAGGAGCTGTGCCGCCGCCACCATGTAGCTTTCGAGGTGGTGCCCGACCGGGTCCTCTCCGAGCGCGCCGGTGCGGCTCACAACGGCATGGCCGCCGAGGTCGGTGAGGCGAAGGCTGCCGCCTCCGGCGGCGGCGCGGGCGACCTCGAGCTGGTGGTCCTCCTCGAAGACGTCCAGGACCCGCGCAACCTCGGCGCTCTCCTGCGCGTCTGCGAAGGCGCGGGCGCCGGCCGCGTCCTCATCCGTGACCGTGGCTCGGCGCCCGTCTCGCCGACCGTCGCCAAGACCTCCGCCGGTGCCAGTGAGTGGCTGGACATCGAGCGCATCTCCAACACCGCCATGGAGGTGGAGCGCCTCAAGGAGGACGGCTACTGGATCTATGGCACCGACGCGGACGGCGAGCCTCCCTGGGACCTCGACCTCACCGGCAAGGTCGTCCTCTGCTTCGGCGGCGAGGAGAAAGGGCTCCGCGCCCGCACCCGCCAGATCTGTGACCGCATGATCGGCCTCCCCATGCGCGGCAAGGTCGGCTCCCTCAACATCGCCACCGCCGCCGCCGCCGTCCTCTACGAAGCCGTCCGCCAGCGCTCTACCTCCCGCACCTGACCCGGTTTGCGCCGGCACAGCCTCCGGGGCTGTGGTAAAATATAAGAGTTACATCGGGCTTGTGTTCCTTGTAGTCATTGCTGTTTTGTTACTTGTAGCGAATCACGGTGCAACAACGCCCAAAAGGCCGCAACGGCCTTATCGGGAAGGAGGAATGACATGAAGAGATTGTCGTACGTATTGGTGTTGGTGGCAGTCCTCGCGGGGATCGCCGGATCGGCCATCGGTGCGCATGCCGCCGAAATTGCGAAGCCGAGCTTCGATGCGGCGCGGGTGCAGTGGGATACCCAGGCTCAGTTCGACCGGTTGGTCCTCACGGTGTCCACGCCGGGTGGGAAGGTGTTCCGCCAGGAGATCGCCTCGGGGCAGACGCCCGAGTTCGATCTCTCGATGGTGGAAGGTGCGGTCGACGGTGCGTACACCTGGGAGCTGCGGTTGATTCCCCGGATCGACGCCGAGGTCCGCAACGCCCTGGCCGAGGCCCGGCGCCAGGGTGACGACGCCGCCATCGAGCGGCTGCGCGCCGAGGGCAAGGTGCCCGCCGAGCGCGTCCAGTCCGGCAGCTTCATCGTCAAGAGCGGCTCCATCGTCGCGTCCGACGCGGCGGAGAAGAGCATCAAGTCCACCAAAGAGGGCATAGGCAGCGTCACGGCCGCCGATCAGGTCATCGCGGACGACCTGATCGTCCAGGGCAGCGCCTGCATCGGCCTCGACTGCGTCAACAACGAGAGCTTCGGCTTCGACACGATCCGGCTCAAGGAGAACAACACCCGGATCAAGTTCGACGACACCAGCTCCTCGGCCGGTTTCCCGGCCAACGATTGGCAGCTCACGGCCAACGATTCCGCCAGCGGCGGCTCCAATAAGTTCTCCATCGAGGACATCACGGGTGCCAAGGTCCCCTTCACGGTGACCGCGGGCGCGCCGACCAACTCGATCTTCGTCGATAGCACCGGCCGGGTCGGTCTCCGCACCTCTACGCCGGTCCTCGACCTGCACATCTCCACCTCCAACACTCCGGCCATGCGGCTGGAGCAGACCTCCGCCGGCGGCTTCACGGCCCAGACCTGGGACATCGCCGGCAACGAGGCCAACTTCTTCGTCCGTGACGTGACCGGCGGCTCCCGCCTGCCGTTCCGCATCCGGCCCGGCGCACCCACCAGCTCGATCGACATCAGCGCCAGCGGCGACGTGGGCATCGGCACGGCCTCTCCTACGGAGGCGCTCCACGTCAACGGCAGCGACGCCGACACGGAGATTCTCGTCAAGGAGACCAACGCCACGGTGGCCAACCGTGAAATGATGCGCCTCGAGAACAACGGCGGCGTGCAGATGAACTACGTGGATCTCGCGACTCCCTCGACCTGGGGCGCGAACAACGTGTCCGGCAACTTCCGCTTGACCAAGGTCGGCGCCGGCGTCATCGCCTTCGACCTCCAGGGCAGCGGCGCTCTGACCATCGCCGGCGCCCTGACCCAGAACTCGAACCGCGACGCCAAGACCAACATCGTCGACGTCAATCCCGACACGATCCTGGCCAAGGTGGCCAGCCTGCCGATCTCGACCTGGACCTACAAGGCCGACACCGCGAAGTCGACCCACCTGGGTCCCATGGCGCAGGACTTCGCCGCCGCCTTCGGGCTCGGCGAGGACAACCTGCACATCGCGCCGGCGGACATGGCCGGCGTGAGCCTCGCCGCGGTCCAGGCCCTCAACAAGCAGGTCACGGAGAAGGACGCCGAGATCACCAGGCTCCAGGAGCAGAACGCCGAGCTGGCCAAGCGGCTGTCCGCTCTCGAAGCGATGGTGACGTCCCTCGCCGAGCAGAAGCAGTAAAGCTCCCGCGCATGAGGGCGCGGCCCGCCGCGCCCTCATGCGTTTTACACCTTGCGCAGCCCGGAGAGAGAGGCTACACTCTCCCGGCTCCTGGCATCTGGCGACAGGGGCCGCGCCGGCATAGCTCAGAGGTAGAGCTACTGTCTTGTAAACAGTAGGTCCCCGGTTCGATTCCGGGTGCCGGCTCCAAGACACGGCGCAGGAACAGGCTTTGAAAAATTGGAGGCGTACCCGAGTGGCCAAAGGGGGCAGACTGTAAATCTGTTGGGCTTCGCCCTACGGTGGTTCGAATCCATCCGCCTCCACCATTTCCTCCTTGCGGGAGTAACTCAGGGGTAGAGTCACAGCCTTCCAAGCTGTTGGTCGCGGGTTCGAATCCCGTCTCCCGCTCCATGCCCAACCTCCGAGTCCCTTCGCGCTCTCTCTGGGCCATCGCGCCGATCGCGGTCGCCTGGGTGGTTCCGCTCTGGGTGATCCCCTACCTGCCGATGGTCGACTATCCGCAGCAGCTTGCGATGGCGTCGATCCTCCGCTACTGGGGCGATCCGGCGCGCAACCTCCAGGAGGGCTATCAGCTCGCCCTCCTCCGGCCGCAGGGCCTGTTCGAGATGATCACCGCCGGCCTGGCCTGGCTCATGCCGATCGAGCACGCCGGCAAGATCGTCGTCGCCCTCAGCCTGGCGTTGGTGCTGCCCGCCACGGTGGCCCTCTGCCGCCGCACCGGCCGGCCCGACTGGTATGGCCTCTTCGCCCTGGCCGTGACCTACAACCACGCGTTCTACTGGGGGTTTACGGACAACCTCCTCGCCTATCCGCTCGTCCTGGCCGGCGGCGCGCTGGCGGACCGGCTGTTCGACCGCCGCTTCGGCGTGCGCTCGTGGCTCCTGGTGGCGGGCTGCGGGATGCTCTTCTACACGGTCCACCTCCAGTTCCTGCTGGTCTACGTGGGCCTCGTGGGGTGGCTCGCCCTGGCGCGCCGGCCGGGTTGGAAGGAGCTCGCCGTCTGGCTCTCCTCGCTGGTGCCGGGACTGGCGCTGGGGGTGGGCGTCCTGGGCTGGGCTCACCTCCACCACGGCGAGGTGATGACCGGCTACCAGGACCGCCTCCAGGCGGCGCAGCCCTACTTCCTGAGCTTCACCGGCAAGATCCGCGGGATCCCGGACCACCTGTTCGGCCATTATTCCGGCGGCGAGCAGCTCATGTTCCTGGCGGTGCTCCTGCTGGCGCTCCTCGCGTTGACCGTCCCCTTCCCGCGGCGGGAAGGGGTGGACTGGCGGGAAGGTCTCCTGTTCCGCTCGCGCTTCCTGATTCCCGCGCTGGGCCTGCTGGTTCTCTTCTTCATGCTGCCCGAGTTCGCCAGCGGCTACCTCGTGTCGGAGCGGCTCATCCCGCTGATCTTCATGCTGCTGGTGCCGGCTCTGCCGGTGCCGTCCGGCTCACAGCGGCGGTCCGCGGTGCTCCTCCTGGCCGGCCTCCTGATCCTCCAACTCGGCCAGACCTTCGCCGCCTTCCTGCGCTTCGGCGCCGAGAGCGCCGGCCTGCGCGAGCTGCTGGCGAGCACCGAGCCCGGCCAGCCGCTGGCCGGCCTCATGTATCAGAAGAGCGCGGTCGACTGGGAATCACCGCCGGTGATGATCCATTTTCCCGCCTACTACCAGGTGGAGAAGGGAGGCCGGCTCCACTTCTCCTTCGTGCAGTTCTTCAACTCGCCGGTGTGCTACCGGCCCGGCCAGAACTGGGAGGACGGGGTGCTCGCCGAATGGGACGAGTGGAGGCCGCAGCGGTTCTTCTATCCGCGCCACGGCCACTACTTCCGCTACTTCCTCGTGCGCGGCGGCCCGGAAAACCTCGCCAACGCCTTCGGTCCCTATCTTCCCAGCCTGCGCGTGCGCGCGGCCGGCCGCTGGTATCTGGTGGAGAGGCCGGAAGGAGCGGCACCCGCTCCTACGTCCGCCAGTACGCCCCGCCTCCCGTGATCAGCTCCAGCGGCTGCTGGATCGCGCGGTCGCGGCGGAAGTCGTGTACCGCCTCGTTGGAGCTGAGGACCACGTTGTAATCGTCGATGATCACGTAGCCTCCGGGCGACAGCCGGGGGTACAGGCTCACCAGCGCGTCCATGGTCGATTCGTAAAGGTCTCCGTCCAGGCGCATGACCGCGAGCTTCGCGATCGGCGCCGACGGCAGCGTATCCTTGAACCAGCCTTGGAGGAAGCGCACCTGATCGTCGAGCAGGCCGTAGCGCTCGAAGTTCCTGCGCACCTCCTCGATCGGGATCGCGAGCTCGTGGAAGCGGTCGAACGGCACCTTCGACTCCTTCGGGTAGTGCTCGAAGTCGTTCGGCGGCAAGCCCGCGAACGAGTCCGCGACCCAGACGGTGCGGTCGGTGACGCCGTAGGCCTTGAGCACGCCGCGCATGAAGATGGTCGCGCCGCCGCGCCACACCCCGGTCTCGATCAGGTCGCCTTCGACCCCGTCGGCCAGCACCTGTTCGATGCATACCTGGAGATTGTCGAGGCGCGGCATGCCGATCATGGTGTGCGCCCGCGAGGGCCAGACGCTGCCGAGGTACTTCTCCCGGGGATCGGCCGGGATCGGGTGGCCTTCGAAGATCGTGCATTCGTGCGTCTGCGGATCGACCGCGACGCGGCCGTGCAGCATGTCGAGGTCGTCGTCGTAGATGAAGTTGCCGACGGACTTCTTCAGCAGGTCGATGTACAGCTTGGCGATGTCGCTCATCGGCCGCGATTGTACCCTGATGAGCTGCATTGGTCCGCCGTCTGCGGATTGACGATGTCTGGAGAGAAGGTTAGCCTTTTGGAGAGAATTCAAAGAAGGTCCCTCCAGGAGCGCGGGTTGAGAGCCAAGAAGCGAGCGATCTCTCGAATCGGTGCGACTCTCGGCCTCGTGGCCGCCGGGGCAGTCGCCCAGCTTTCGCCGAACGGCACCGAATTCCAGGTCAACACGACCGCTGCCGGGCCGCAGGCCTCGCCCTCGGCGGCCCTCGACAGCTCGGGCCGCCTTGCCGTGGTCTGGCAGGGACCCGGGGACGGCACCGACGTCTGGCTCCAGCTCCTGGATGCGGATGGCTCTCCTCTCGTTTCCGAGCTCCGGGTGAGCTCCCATCTGCCCGGCTGCCAGCAGGCCCCGGCCGTCGCCTTCGCGCCGGACGGCCGCTTCGCCGTCGTCTGGGAGAGTGAAGGCCAGGACGGAGACGGCTGGGGTATCTATGCGCAGAGGTTCGATCCGGACGGCTCCCTTGCCGGCCCCGAAATCCAGGTCAATGCCACGACGGCTGGAGACCAGCGGGCGCCGTCGGTCGCGTATGGAGCCTCCGGCATCTTCACCGTGGCCTGGGAGAGCCATGGCCAGGACGGCGACGGCTGGAGCGTCCAGGCCCGTCAGCTCGGCGCGTCGGGTCCCGTGACTGGCGAGGTCCAGGTGGCCGCGTCGACGATTGGAGACCAGCGGCATCCCGCCGTCGCTGTCCAGCCTGGCGGGCAGGTGGTGGTGGCCTGGGAGGGACCGGACGGCTCCGGCTCCGGCATCTTCCTGCGCCGGTTCGCCGCCGGCCTCACCGCGCCGGGCTCGGAGGTCCGGGCCAATGCCGCGGCGGCGGGATTCCAGAGCGGTCCTTCCCTGGCCGTGGACGGCTCGGGCAACGTGATCGCGGCCTGGGAGGCGTCGGGACGCGACGGCAGCGCTTCCGGCATCGTGGCCCGCCGGCTCGACCGTTTCCTCAACCCGCTGGCCGGAGAGGTCGACGTCAACGCCGTCACGGCCGGCCTGCAGTCGCGGCCCACGGTCGCCAGCGCCATTTCCGGGGATTTCCTGATCGCCTGGGAGAGTTGGAGCCAGGATGCGGGCGGCGCCGGGGTCTTCGCGCGGCGCTTCAACTTCCTGGAGCAGCCGGACGCCGAGGTCCAGGTGAACACTTTCAGTCCGGGGCCGCAGCGCCGGCCGGCCATGGCGGCCTCGCCGGCCGGGGAATTCCTCGTGGCCTGGGAGAGTCTCGGGCAGGACGGCGATTCCTCCGGAGTCTTCGCGCAGCGCTACACCCTGCCGGGCCTCGACTTCTACACGGTCCAGCCTTGCCGCCTCTTCGACACCCGCACCAACGGCGGCTCGCCTCTCCAGAGCGGCGTCGAAAGGGTTTTCGGGATCGCCGGCACCTGTGGGATTCCGGTCACGGCGCGGGCGGTCTCGGTCAACCTGACCGCGATCGACGCCACGGGCAACGGCAACATCGCCCTGTTCCCTGGCGACGCCCAGGCACCGGCGGTCAGCAACATCAATTTCACCTTGGGATTGACACGCTCGAACAACGCCATCGTGGCGCTGGCCCGCGGCGGTGCCGGCACCCTCACGGCTCGCGCCACGGTCAACGCCTCTCCCGGCCAGGTCCACCTGATCCTCGACGTCAACGGATATTTCCAATGAGACGAGCCTTCCTGCTGGCCGTTGCCATCCTCTGGCTTCCGCGGTCCTCCGCGGCGGTGGACTGTCCGTACTGCCCGGGAGTCTTCAGCCTGCCCGCTCATCTTTGCGCCCTGCCGGGCACGATCCAGACCGGAACGGGTTGCGGCGGCCAGCTCAAGAACTGTCAGATGCCGGAGCTGATCGGACCCCGCACCCAGATCGTCTCGACCGGGCCAGGCACCTACGAAGCCCGCCTCATCGCGGAGGCGCGAGCCCCCTGGAACTCCGATCCCGGAACTCTGAGCTCCGGCAAGTTGAAGCTGTACTGGACCGCGCTCGAGTTCTGTCAGAACGGCCTGGCCGACAAGCAGGAGACCTATCTCGCTTTCGGAGGCCTGACCTGCGGCGGTGCCCCGTACGACTTCGGCACGTTCACGCTCCAGGCCATCGTCTGCCAGGGCGGAGGAAGTTGCCAGAAGCAGGTCACCCTCAACGCCATGCCGCTCAAGGTGGAGCGTTCCGCTGTCTGCGGCGAGCCGCCGAAGTGGACCTGCTGCGCCGACGGCACCTGCGGAAGTTGCGTCCGGGTTGGAGCCGGCTCGGCCAGCCCGGGCGGTGACGGGGCGAGCGCGGCGCCGCCGGTGTCCGGCCCGGGAGCGATGCTGCGCTACCGGGCCGGCGGCGCGGGCTTCCCCGGCTGGCCGGGGACCGCCGCCTGGAACCAGGCCCTGGGCCGGGGCTGGTCCCACGATTACGCCGAGCGCATCGTCCAGGATCCCGGCGTCGGCCATGTCTGGCTGCTCACCCGCGACGCCACCTTCCGGGAGTTTACGGACGCCAACGCCGACAGCGTCTATGAGACCGTCTCGCCGAGCGACGAGTACCGGGACCTGTTCAAGGTGCCGGCCGGCTGGGAGCTGCGGAGCCTCGACGGCACCGTCCAGTCTTTCGATTCGGCCGGCCTGTGGACCCGGACCGTGGACCGCAACGGCAATCAGAAGACCGCCACCTACTCGTCCGGCGTGCTCACCCGGGTCGACTTTCCCGACGGCCGCCGCGAAGACTTCACCTACGGGCCGGACGGCAAGCTGCACACGATCACCGAGACCGGTGTCGATGGGACCACCTCCCGCACCTGGACCTACACTTGGACCGGTCTCGATCTCACCCGGATCGACCGGCCGGACAGCACCGCCTGGGAGATGTTCTACAGCGCCAGCCTGGGTCTCGCCGGCTACCTCACCCGCATCGACCTGCGGGGAACCGGCACCGGCACGGGCCGTGTCGAGACCGCCTGGGAGTACGACACCCAGGGCAACGTGGTCAAGATCTGGAAGGGAGACCCCGTCTCGACCGGACCCGCCGCGATGGAGCTCTCGGAGCTCACCTACGACACTCCCGTCCTCCCCACCAAGACCACGGTCAAGGACGCTCTCGGCCGGGAGTCGGTCTACTACCTGGCGCGGGACGCGGGCAGCCGCAAGCCCAAGATCACCCGGCTGGAGGACGGCTGCCCGGTCTGCGGCCTGACCGCCAAACAGAAGCTCGAGTACACGGACCCGGTCAACCCTCTGCTCCCCACGGCCATCGTCGACAGCCGAAACCTCGACGGCGACAACAAGGCACAGCGCACCGAGTACGCTTACAACGCCGACGGCCGCAGAGTGCTCCAGCGGGAAGCCGCCGGCACGGGCCTGGCGCGCGAAACGCGCTGGCAGTACCACCCCGTCTTCCGGGCCTTCCCGACCCGGATCGAAAAGCCTTCCACCGCCGGAGGCTCGGCCCTGCGCGTGACCGAGATGAGCTACGACACCGCCGGCAATCTCCTCACCCGGACCGAGAGCGGCACCGAGAACGGCTCGGCCTTCTCGTTCACGACGGTCATGACCTACAACCCCGGCGGCCAGTTGCTGTCGATCGATCCGCCCGGCCACGGCACCGCCGATCAGGTCACCTTCACCTACGACCCCACCCGCGGCAACGGTACTCTGGTCCCCCTGTCCCGGACCGACGCGATCGGCACCGCCACCTTCACCCACGACGCCTTCAACCGCCGCACCGGAGCCACGGACGTCAACAACGTTTTGACCCTGACCGGTTACGACAACCTCAACCGGGTCATCTCGGTGACGCAGGATGGAGGCGCCGGACCGAGCCTCGTCACCCTCTACGAGCACAACGACTTCGGCGACCTCTTCCGGACGATCCGGCCGGAAAACAACATCCTGGAGTACACCTACAATCCGGCCGGCTGGCTCCTGTCGGTCGAAAGCAAGCCCGACGCGTTCACAGCCGGCGAGCGGACGCTCTTCACCCCCGATGCCGCCGGCCACCGCATCCGCGAGGATCTTCAGCGCTGGGATGGAGCCGACTGGGTGACCGAATCCTGGACCGAATTCGTCTACAGCTCGAAGTGCTACCTCGACAAGGTGGTCCGTCCGGGCGGATCGGTGACCGAGTACGCCTACGACTGCAACGCCAACCTCGCGAAGGTCTGGGACGCCAACCACCCGAGCGCGGCGAACCCCACGCCGACCCAGACGTATGCCTATGACGACCTCGGCCGGCTCGCGAGCCTCACGCAACCCTGGACCGGAGCGGGCGGAGGCACCGCGGTGACCCACTACGCCTACGACGTCCAGGATCACCTCAACCAGGTCACCGACGCCGAAGGGAACCTCACGCTCTACACCTACAGCGACCGGGACCTGTTGACTCGGGAGGAGTCCCCGGTTTCCGGCGCCACGGATTACGTTTACAATGAACACGGAGAGTTGGAGGAGGAGACGGACGCCCGTGGCGTCACCGCCACCCGCTCCTACGATGCCTTGGACCGGCTCCTGTCCGTCAGCTATCCCGATCCGTCGCTGAACGTGAGCTACGCCTACGACACCCCCGGGCTCTTCGCCAAGGGCCGGCTGACCGGGATCACCCGGCACGGCGAAACCATCGCCTACGATTACGACCGCTTCGGCCGCACGACGCGGGATGGCGCCTTGACCTACGCTTATGACCGCAACGGCAACCGCGCCGAGATCGACTATCCGGACGCCGTCAAGGTGATCTACACCCACGACTACGCCGACCGGCAGAAGACCCTCTCGCTGAGCGTGGACGGAGGCGCGCCGCTGACCCTGGCCGGCAACGCCACCTACAAGCCCTTCGGCCCGCTCGCGAGCCTCGCGCTCGGCAACGGCCTGACGGAGACCCGGACGTACGGCCAGCGCTACCAGCCTTCCGAGATCCGTCTGGATGGAACGGCCACGCTCCTCGACTGGTCCTACACAACCGACCTGGCCGGCAACATCACGGCCATTCAGGACGTTCTCAACCCGGCCAACAATCGCGGCTACGGCTACCAGGACAACCTCTACTTCCTCACCCAGGGAAACGGCCCCTGGGGCCTCCGCTCCTGGACCTACGACCGGATCGGCAACCGCCTGACCGAAACGAGAGGCGCGGTCACGGACAGCTACACCTACCCGGTCAACGGCGCTTCAGGGCACAACCCCAAGCTCCAATCGATCACGCTGGGCGCCGGAGGAAGTCGATCCTACGGCTACGACGAGATCGGCGACACGGTCCAGATCGTGGACGCCGCTCAGCAACTCGACCTGATCCACGACGCCTCCCGCCGGCTCACGGAGCTGATGACGAGGCCGGAAGACCGTTCCGTCTCCTTCACCTACGACGGCCGCAGTTTCCTGAGCGAAGCCGGAGAGCAAGAGGCTGCCTGCTTCCCGAAGCAGACATTCGCCCTTTACGACTCCGAAGGCCTGCTTCACCGCCGCGAGCACCACCTGCTCGACGGAGCGAGCTCGATCTTTCTCGACAGCGACACCGTCCTTTCATTCGCCGGCCGGCCGGTGGCGGTCCTGAACCTGACGCCGAGCACCTCCAAGCTGACCTACCTGACAACCGACCATCTGGGCACGCCCGCGGCGGCCACTTCTGAAAGCGGAACGCTGCTATGGGGAGGCGGCTTCGAGCCTTTCGGCGCGACTTGGAACGTGACGGACCCAGCGGTGTTCCTGCGGTTCCCGGGGCAGTGGAGTGATGAGGGGTGGGCGGGGGTGGCGGAAGGCGTTCCTCATAACCTCTTTACCGCTGGTATGAAATATTCAGCGGCCGATACATGGCCGCGTACCCATTAGGCGGCGTCACTCTTGATCTGAGAGATCTGCTTCTGCCGCGCAGGGTACTGAGCGTCTTCAGTTTTGTAGCATACGTCCAGGGAAATCCCCATTGGCTTTGCTGATCCACTTGGCCTTTTTAGCTCGAAGGTTGGCACTGTCCAGCAGGAGTCTGGGTGATTAACGGAGCGCCCGGGAATCTGCAGACGCTCTGATGATCTGAGCTTTGAAGGGTGCTGCAAGGGAAACTGGGGAACCAAAGTGCCCTGAAAAAGTATGCGGTGACCCTAATATCTATTATTCGCTGCGAGTCCAGAGAACGGGACGGTGCAAGGCGGATCCCAGGTTTCTCGGCTGCGGTAGTTCCATTCCGCATGGACAAACGGCTCATGTCTGCTCCGATGATTGTCGGCCCGGGAATGTGGACCTTGGGCTGTATCGTGCCTGCATACGGTGACCATATTCTTCGGACATCCACGCGAGATCGCTTCCGGATTTGTGGAGAGATGTCTCGGAGTGGATGAAGGTTCCTTGGGACGGCAACAGGAAGCTATGGACCATGAAGAGTCAAGCGCTCTTGGCTACAGTATTGAGGTGATTCGTTACTCTGCATACCCCGGCCTCGAGGGGTTCGAGAAGCGCGTGCTCATCCACCGTGACGACGTAGAGGGTACCTCGATTGGTTTAACGACGAATGAACTGCAGATAATTCGGTTTCCATCTCGACCCTTCGGTTCCGGCTTCATCGGCTTCCTCCTGGATGGAAGAGCTTGTCTCTTTCGACTTGCTTCCTGGAGTATGATAGAGGTGAAATAGCGCTCAATCTCGATCGCTCTCCAATTAGTTTTGCCCTCTTCGATCGTCGAGTTTCAATGGAGTGGACAGGGAAATGTCCTCAAGCTCGACCCTATGCCAGGGTAAATAAACAGGATGGAAGCGGAGGCGCTTGGCTGAGGGAGGAGGAGAATCTTGGCGAGACTGATGGAGGAGGTCGGAAGACGGCGACATGATCAAGCCCGCGGCTTCGATCGAGCCATGGCCGGTGCACGCTCAGTCGGGGTGAGCGGCGAAGAAGTTGAGCCGCTGGGTCGAGACAAGATACTCCGTTCCCGGGCGGGTGCTTGAACTGACGCTACGCCAGTCACCTCCGAGTTGATGGACCTGGAGCAACCGATCATCGACGCACCCATGGCGGCGGCCGACTCCCGGAAGCGGCGCCCGCTGCTCGGGGACGCGGCTTCGAGCTTCGGCGCTACCTGGAACGTGACGGACCCGGCGGGTCAGCCGAGCCCGGGGCAGTGGAGTGACGAAGAAACGGGGCGGACGAAACCTTGCCATACACTGGCTGGGCGGGATGAAGAAATGCGTGCCGTTTGCAAAGCCTTGTGTGGCTCCGCGACGAACCCTTAAGATCGCGCTCGCTGTCTCGAGCCGTGCTCGCTGACGGCAGCTTTAACGAAATCGCGATCCCACGTCGCCGGCAAGTGACCCGCAACTCTACTGCCAGGTCTCCCAGAAAATGTTGCTCCCGTTCAGCCGACCACAGAGAGCGCCGCTTGGCTCCATGATTTCGCCGAATCGTATGTGTTTTCGCGAAACGATCTCCATGACAAGCTTCTGACCTGGTGGCCTTCGATCATGGTGGAATCCACCGATCCTTGTGCCTTCACCGGAAAAAGGGGCCGACTACCCGTGGGCGTACGCGGTTCCTCTAAGATGGCCTGCACCGTTTGTGGTGAGAATTGCGAATGGCTTCGCTATTGATGGGCAGTCGGGCGGGACAGGTATCGACTACTACATTACATTCCTCGGATGGTCTGCACGGCTTCACCGGCGCACTCTGACCATGTTGCTAAGCAGAGGCGAGGCCCGCGAGGCGGCGCGCCAGGTTGCTGGGTCATTTCAGCGCCATTCAGTACTCGCCGAGCCGGGCTCCTAAAAACAGCGCTCCGGGCTCGATACCTCCCTCGGGGGCTGGCGTCTTTCGCGCCTTTCGTCGGTGAGGGAGGATCGAGGGGGTCCTTGAAGGCGGACACACGCCCTCCTGCCCGGCCTTCCCCCGAAAACCGGCCCGTGGCTCCGCCCCGCAGGCGAAGACAGGATCTCCCAGAGGGCCAGGACCCCCATGTCGGCGGACGGCGGCGGCCTCGGACTCGGCGGCCGTCGGTCCCCCTATTTCAAGGAACCACGCAAGCCGGGCTCGCCAAGCTGCCTGGACAGCCGCGGCGCGTATATCGACGGGACCATCCGCACGGATATCCCCGGCTCCTCGATCGAGTGCAGACCTCGGCCCACCTCTATGCGACGGGCACTGTTCCCGCCAGGTGTCTCAAAGGTGCTCGCGCGGAGTCCCCCCCAACCGCCCTCAGGAGCGGCCGGAGGCACCTCGGCGTCCGGTTACGTCTAGGACGCCAGGATACCTCAACGAGGTCACCGACGCCGAAGGGCACGTCACGCGCTATACCTACAGCGACCGGGACCTGTCGGCCGGGGGGAGTCCCCGGTTTCCGGCGCCACGGATTACCTCTATAATGAACACGGAGAGTTGGAGAAGGAAACGAACAGCCGTGAAGACCCTCTCACTGAGCGTCGACGGAGGCGCGCCGCTGTCCCTGGCCGTAACGCCATCTACAAGCCGTCCGGCTCGCTGCGCGACCCTCGCGCTCGGCAACGGCCTGACGGAGACCCGGACGACGGCCGGCGGCACCAGCCTTCCGGTCCGTCTGGCTGGCACGGCAACGCTCCTCGACTGGTCGTACACGACCGACCTCACCGGCAACATCACGGCCATCCAGGACATCCTCAACCCGGCCAACAATCGCGGCTACGGCTACCAGGACAACGTCTACTTCCTCACCCAGGGAAACGGCCCCTGGGGTCTCCGCTCCTGGACCTACGACCGGATCGGCAACCGCCTGACCGAGACGAGAGGCGCGGTCACGGACAGCTACGTCTATCCGGTCAACGGCGCTTCCGGGCATAACCCCAAGCTCCAATCGATCACGCTGGGCGCCGGAGGCAGCCGATCCTACGGCTACGACGAGATCGGCGACACGGTCCAGATCGTGGACACCGCTCAGCAACTCGACCTGATCCACGACGCCTCGCGCCGCCTCACGGAGCTGATGACGAGGCCGGAAGACCGCTCCGTCTCCTTCACCTACGACGGCCGCAGCTTCCTGAGCGAAGCCGGAGAGGAAGAGTCCGCCTGCTCCCGAAACAGACATCCGCCCTCTACGACTCCGAAGGCCTGCTCTCCACCGCCGCGAGCACGTCTGCTCGACGGAGCGGTCGATCTTTCTCGACAGCGACACCGTCCTCACCTTCGCCGGCCGGCCGGTGGCGGTCCTGAACCTGACGCCGAGCACCTCCAAGCTAACCTACCTGACAACCGACCATCGGGCACGCCCGCGGCGGCTACGTCAGAAAGCGGAACGCTGCTTTGGGAGGCGGCTTCGAGCCTTTCGGCTCGACTTGGAACGTGACGGACCCGGCGGTGTTCCTGCGGTTCCCCGGGGCAGTGGAGTGATGAGGG
>CAWJQA010000003.1:0-17156 GCA_963844885.1 uncultured Holophagales bacterium
GCGGAGATGATTCTCGAGATCTACCGCACGTTCGGCTTCGAGCGCGTGGATGTCGACTTGTCCACCCGGCCGGAGAAGCGGCTCGGCTCGGACGAGACGTGGGATCACGCGGAAGGGGCGCTCAAATCGGCGCTGGACAGCCGGGCAATCCCGTACAAGATCAACCCCGGGGACGGCGCCTTCTACGCGCCGAAGGTCGAGTTCGACTTCCAGGACGTGCTCGGCCGCGAGCTGGCACCTCGTCACGATCCAGGTCGACACATGGCTGCCCGAGCGTTTCGAGCCTCACCTACGTCGGCGCGACGGCGCCGAGCACCGGCCGGTGATGATCCACCGCGCCATCCTCGGCTCGCTCGAACGCTTCATCGCGATCTATCGAGCACACCGCCGGCGACTTCCCGCTCTGGCTGGCGCCGGTGCAGGCGATCGTGCTGCCGATCACGGATCGAACGCGGACTACGCGGCAAGGTCCATGCCGCGCTCCGGCGCGCGGTCTGCGCGCCGATCGGACGCGCAACGAGAAACTGAACTTCAAGATCCGCGAAGCGGAACTGCAGAAGATCCCTTGATGCTCGTGGTCGGGACCAGGAAGTGGCGAACGGGACCGTGCGCCGCGCCGCCGCCACGGGAGAAGGGCGCCGCCGTCGGACGCCCTCGAAGGGCGTTCGTCGCGGAGCTTTCGGCCGCAGTGCCGAGCGACGCGAGTCGATCTAATCCCCAACGGAGGAAACCCGCGTCCGATTCCCCAAGCGTGGAGAGAGCCGCGTACCAAAGACGACACGCGAATCAACGAGCGCATCCGCGGCGCGAGATTCGCGTGGTCGACGAGGACGGAACCCAGCGCGGCGTGATGACCCCATCGAGGAGGCCCTCCGGCGCGCCCAGGAGCAGGCTCTGGACCTGGTGGAGGTCGCCCCGACGGCGAAGCCGCCGGTCTGCCGCATCATGGACTTCGGCAAGTTCAAGTATCAGCAGAAGAAGAAGGCCGCACGAGTCCAAGAAGAAGCAGAAGATCATCCAGGTCAAGGAAGTCAAGTTCCGGCCGAACATCGACGAACACGACTATGACTTCAAGCTGAAGAACGCCCTGCGTTTCCTGGAGGAAGGGGACAAGGTCAAGGTGACCGTCCAGTTCCGGGGACGCGAGATGGCCCGCCAGGATTTGGGGCACAAGCTGCTCCGGCGATTGGCAGATGACCTGGGGGAGGGTGCGGTGCTAGAATCGTCGCCCGAAATGGCGGGCAACCGGATGCATGTGATCTTCGGGCCGCCGCGCCACGTGGTGAAGAAGCCCTCTTCCGCGGATTCCCCGCCGGGGAAACAGGAAGCGGTCTGAGTCCGGCCCGGGGAGCTCTCCCGGGCCTCTTGAGCAGATAAGGAAGGAGGGACCCTTGCCAAAGCAGAAGACGCACAAGGGTGCCGCGAAGCGTTTCAAGGTCACGGCCGGTGGCAAGGTCATGCGGCATCAGTCGATGCACAGCCACATCCTGACCAAGAAGACCACGAAGCGGAAGCGCAACCTGCGCAAAGCCGTCGAGGTCTCGCCCGCCTTCGCCGGCACGCTCACGAGAATGTTGAATCCGTCGTCGTAGCCAACGAGAAATCGATCGCCCGGCGGGAAGGGAACCTGTCCGCCGGAGATCGCGGCCCCCGGCTCCGAGAGCCGCGCGGGTCTTACCGCTTTCCCGTAGCCCGGGAGAGCTGAAACGAGGTTCGAGACATGGCACGTGTCAAGCGTGGAACAAAGCGCGTCCAGCGCCGCAAGAAGATCCTGGGTCTTGCCAAGGGCTTCTACGGCACCAAGTCCAAGGCCCACCGCATGGCCAAGCTGGCCGTCGACAAGGCCCTGGGCTATGCATATCGCGACCGCCGCCAGAAGAAGCGCCAGATCCGCAGCCTGTGGATCATCCGCATCAACGCAGCCGCCCGGCTGCACGGCCTCAACTACAGCCGCCTGATCGCCGGCCTCAAGGCCGCCGGCTCCGACCTGGACCGCAAGATCCTCGCCGACATCGCCGTGCGCGATGAGAAGGGCTTCGCGGCCCTGGCGGAGATGGCGAAGAACGCGCTGAACAGCCCCCCCGAGCAGGGAGGGATCTCGGCGCCAGGGGCACCCGCGGGGGCGTGATGACGGAGATCGACGAGCTCGCCTCGCGCTTCAGCGCGAGGCGGCCGCCGTTCCGGACCGCGCCGCCTGGGAGGAGCTTCGCGTCCGCTGGATCGGACGCAAGCAGGGGCTCGTGCGCGCCGCGCTCGACGGCATCAAGTCCGTCGAGCCGGCAGAGCGCCGCGCCTACGGCGAGGCTGTGAACCGGCTCAAGGAGACGGTCGAGCAGCGCCTCGCCGAGATGGACGAGGCACTCGCGGAACGTGAGCGTGAAACCGCCCGCCGCGGCGCCGCCGTGGACGTCACGCTGCCCGGCCGCCGGCCCGCCCTGGGCACGCTCCACCCGGTGACGCGGTCGGCGCGAGATCGAGGAGATCTTCCTGCGGCATGGGCTACTCGGTGGCCGAAGGCCCCGAGGCCGAGGACGGACTAGCACAACTTCGAGGCGCTCAACTTTCCGCCCGACCACCCGGCGCGCGACACCCAGGACACGTTCTTCCTTCCAGGGCGGCCATGCTGCTGCGCACGCACACCTCGCCGGTGCAGATCCGCACGATGGAGACGACGCAAGCCGCCGATCCGGGTGATCATGCCCGGGCCGCGTGTACCGCTACGACTCCGACCTGCGCCACTCGCCGATGTTCCACCAGGTGGAGGGGCTGGTGGTGGACGAGGGGATGACCTTCGGGCATCTCAAGGGCACGCTCGAGGCGTTCGTCGCACGCCTGTTCGACGCCGAGCACGGAGATCCGGCTGCGGCCCGAGCTTCTTCCCGTTCACCGAGCCGTCGGCCGAGGTGGACATCACCTGCGTGCTCTGCCGGGCAAGGGGTGCGCGATGTGCTCCGGGCACCGGCTGGATGGAGATCCTCGGCTGCGGCATGGTGGACCCGCGGGTGCTCGCCGAGTGCGGCATCGATCCGGACCGCTACACCGGCTTCGCCTTCGGCATGGGCATCGACCGCGTGGCCATGAACCGGTACAACATCCCGAACATCCGGACGTTCTTCGAGAACGACGAGCGTCTCCTGCGGCAGGTGCGTGGCTGATGCTGTTCTCGAAGAGCTGGCTCGCCGAGTACGTGGAGCTTCCGGAGCCCACCGAGGACATTTCGAAGCGCCTGACCGACGTCGGCCTCGCGATCGAAGGGACCGAGGAGCATGGAGAGGATGTGCGGATCGATGTCGAGGTGACCTCGAACCGCGTCGACTGCATGAATCACCTGGGCGTGGCCCGGGAGCTGGCCGTCATCTACGGCCGGCCGCTGAAGACACCCGCCGTGGCCCCCTCCGAAGGGGTGGAGACATCGGCGGTCACCTCGGTGGACGTGGAAGACGAAGATGACTGTCCGCGGTTCGTCGCCCGAGTCGTGCGCGGCGTTCGAATCGGCCCCAGCCCGGACTGGCTCCGGAAGCGGCTGGAGTCGATCGGCCTGCGGTCCATCAACAACGTTGTGGACGTGACGAACTTCGTGCTCTGGGAGATGGGCCAGCCGCTCCACGCCTACGACCTGTCGAAGCTGGAGGAGCACCGCCTGGTGGTGCGCAGGGCGCGCGCCGGAGAGGCGCTGGTCACGCTCGACGGCGTCGAGCGCAAGCTCACCCCCGAGATGCTGGTGATCGCCGACGCCGTCCGCCCCGTGGGTCTGGCCGGCGTCATGGGCGGCGCCGACAGCGAGGTCACGGACAGCACCTCGGACATCCTGCTCGAGAGCGCCCACTTCGACCGCCGGCGCGTCCGCGTGACGGCCCGCGCCCTCGGCATGCATACCGACGCCAGCCACCGCTTCGAGCGCGGGGCCGATCCCGGGACGTGCCTCGACGGCGCGAGCCGGGCGGCGGCGCTCATCGCCGAGATCGCAGGCGGGACGGTGCTCGCCGGCGCGATCGACCAACGCTCCGAACGCCGCGAGGGCTTCCCGGCCTCGCGCCGCGGCCGGCTCGACCTCGGGCGGCTCGACGCCTTCGCCGGAGCTTCCGTGCCCGCAGCCGACGCCGAGCGCTGGCTCACCGGACTCGGTTTCGGAGTGGATCGGAGCGGCGGGAACGTCTGGGATGTGACCGTTCCGTCCTGGCGCCTGTACGACTTCCAGCCGCGGCCGGACGGCACCGTCTACGAGGCCGACCTCTTCGAGGAGGTGCTGCGCCACTTCGGCTTCGACAACATCCCCGCGGCCTTGCCTGGGATTCCGGGCGCCGACGCACCGCGGACGCCGCGGCAGATCCTCCGCGAGACGGTGCGGGACCGCCTGGCCGCCTGTGGCTACGCCGAGGCCGTCAACTTCGCCTTCCAGTCGCCGGAGATGGACGCGGCCTTCCCGAGCCTTCGGCCCGACGCGAAACCAATGCCGCTGGCCAACCCACTCTCGGACCGCTACTCCGTGATGCGGCGCTCGCTCGTCCCGAACCTGGTGGATGCGGCGCGGTTCAACCAGCGCCGCGGCCTCGCCGCGGTGCGGATGTTCGAGATCGCTTCGGTCTTCTACGAGAACCCCTCCGAGAAGGTTCCCGACCAGCCGGAGCACGTCGGCCTGATCTGCGGCGGCGTCGCGGGCTCACCCTGGCAGCGCGAGGTCGCGTTCGATCTTTTTGATCTGAAGGGGGCCGTGGAGAGCGTGGTAGAGGTGGCGGGCGCACGGTTGGAGGTTCGACCGGCCGTTCTGACCGGCCTGCTGGAGGGAAGCTCCGCCGAGCTGGTTCGGAACGGAAACCGGGTCGGATTCTTCGGCCGGATGGCCGCGGAAGAGGGCTATCCGCTCTACGTGGCCGAGATCGCGCTGGCCGGCCTGGAAGGCGGCGACGTGAGCCTGCGGGTCGAGGCGCCGTCGCGGTTCCCGGGCATCGACGCCGACCTGACGCTGACCCACTCCGTGGCGACCCCCTGGGCGGAGATCGACCGGGCGGTCGCCGGGCTGCGGCCGGCGGACCTGGTCTCCTGGGAGATGACGGTCCGCTATCAGGGCCAGGGAGTACCGGAGGGGGCGGTGAACACGACCGTCCACTTCCTCTACAATTCGCCCGAGCGCTCGCTCACGCAGGAGGAGGTCAACGAGCGCCAGCTCGCCCTCGCCGCGGAGCTGCAGCGGCGCTTCGGCTGGAAGGCATAGGAGAGACGCTCTTGGCGATCGAGTGGCTTGACGAGTTGGAGGCCCGGGTCCGGGAGGCGGCGGAACGGCTGGGAGCGTTGCAGGAGGAGAACCGCGGGCTTCGGGAGCGCGTCGAGGAGCTGGAGACGAAGCTCGCCGCGGCCGGGGATACCGGTGGTATGGCAAGCGGCGAGTGGGAGAAGGAGCGGGACGAGATCCGCGGCCGGGTCGAGCGGCTGTCACAGCAACTCGAAGGGTTGCTGTAGGGGTGCCATTCCCAGGTTGACGGCCTGCTAGCGATCCACTCCGATCACCTCGCCGATCCCCTTCATCCCGTCCCTCTCCATCAGCGCCAGCAGCTCCCGGTTGATCCTGCGGACGAGCGACGGTCCCTGATAGATGAGGGCGGTGTAGACCTGGACGAGCGAAGCCCCGGCGCGGAGCCGCCGCCAGGCCTCCGCCCCGGAGCCGATCCCGCCGACACTGATCAGCACGGTGCGGCCGAAGAGCCGGCGGGCCACCGCGTCGAAAACCTGGAAGCTCTTCTCCGTCAGCACCTTGCCGGACAGCCCGCCGAAGCCCTTCGCGCCGGGCAGCAGCGAATAGTCGGTGGTGGTGTTGGTGGCGATGATCCCGGAAGCCCCGGCGTCCACCGCCGCTTCCGAAAGATCGGCGGCGGCTTCCGGGTCCAAGTCGGGCGCGATCTTGACCAGGACCGGTTTGCGGGTCAGCTCCCCGGCGAGCCCGAGGAGGGAGCGGACGAACGCCTCGTTCTGGAGGTCGCGCAGCCCGGGCGTGTTGGGGGAGGACAGGTTGACCACCAGGTAGTCGGCCAGGTCGGCGAGCCCGCGGATCAGCGCCCCATAGTCGTCCAGTGTCCGCTCGGGCGGCGTCGCCTTGTTCTTCCCGACGTTGATGCCGAGCGGAACCGGGACTGGGATCGATCCTTCCAGGTGGCGGCGCAGCGCCTCCATGCCGCCGTTGTTGAACCCCATGGCGTTCTGGAGGGTCTCGGCGGCGGGGAAGCGGAACAGGCGAGGCCGCGGGTTGCCCGGCTGGGCGAGCGGCGTGACCGTCCCTACCTCCACGAAGCCGAAGCCGAGCGCGGCCAGCCCCTGGACGGCGACACCGTCCTTGTCGAGCCCGGCGGCGAGGCCGACCGGGTTGGGGAATTCGAGCCCGCCGAGCCCGAGGAGGGTCTGCCGGAGGCGCGGATCGTCCACTCGGTGGCATCGCGCCACCAGGCCGCGAACGGGCGGGAGGGCCTGGGCGGCGCGCAACGCGGCCATGCCGGCGGCGTGTCCGGCTTCGGGATCGAGCCGGAAAAGGAGTCGGCGGAGGAGAGGATAGAGTGTCAAGACGGGCCGATTCTACCCTCTCCTCCCCCTTGCCTGGACGGGTTGAGGAGTGTGCTATAGTGCTCCCAGCCAAACCGCTGGCAGGACTTAACTTGCTGCCCGGTGGGGCACTAAGGACAGGGACACGAGCGCCATGCCTCCAACCAACACAGCGGTTGAGATCTTTGGAGCGGTGTACCGCGTCCGTGGAAATGAAGACGACACGGAGTACCTCCAGAGCCTGGCCGGCCTCGTCGACCGCAAGATGCGGGAGGTGGCCCAGCACGTGAAGGGTGATACCACCCGGATCGCGGTTCTGGCGGCGCTCAATCTCGCAGACGAGTTGTTCCGGGTACAGAAACAACAGGAAGGGGAACGGGTCGAGATCCGGGAGAAGGTGGCGGAGCTGACCGAGGAATTGAGCCAGGCCCTTGTCCGTTGAAGTCGAGGAAACGGAAAGGGTGGCCGGCTCCGCCGGCTCAAAGATATGATGAAGACAGAGTTCGCATCCCCTGTGTGGTTCGTGATGGGTACCACGAATGTAGAACCAACATTCATACCCAGGGAGTCTTTTACCCGCGTGGCCTGTGCCAGCCCCGCTTGTACGGGGACGCTAACGGCTCGTGGAGCGGACACCCACCTGGCGCGTTTCAGGTTCTAGACGCTGCGGCCCCTCACGGCCGCACAGGGGATGCCTTTATTTCTTTGCCGTCTTTGCCCTCTTCTTGAACGAGGGCCCTCCCGACTTCGACCGGTCCTCCTTCCTGATCCCTGATATCAGGGGGGCAGACCGGTGAGAACCGAAACAATCCTGGTCGTGGCAGCCGCGGTGCTCCTGATCGCGGTGGTGGCCGTCCTGGTGGCCTGGTGGGCCGGCATCCGCAAGGCCGCCCAGAAGGTCCTGGAGGAGTCGCGCAGCCAGGCCGAGAAGATGACCCAGGAGGCGGCGCGGGCGGGCGAGACCCGCCTGCGCGAAGCCGAGTTCGCCGCCAAGGAGAAGCTTCTCCAGGCCCGCACCGAGTTCGAGTCGGCGTCGCGCAAGCGTCGCACCGAGCTGGAGGCCCTGGAGCGCCGCCTCACCCAGAAGGAAGACAACCTCGACAAGCGGACCGACGACATCGGCCGGCGGGAGAAGGAGCTCAACCAGCAGGAGCGCACCCTCACCGGCCGCGAGAAGGAGCTGGAGAAGAAGGAGTCCGAGCTCGGCCGCATGGTCGACGAGGAGCGGACCCGCCTGGAGCACATCGCCGGCCTCACCGCCCAGCAGGCTCGCGAAGAGCTGGTGCGGATGATGGAGGACGAGTCCCGCATCGAGGCCGCCCACATCGTCAAGCGCATCGAGGACGAGGCGCGCGAGCAGGCCAACAAGCAGGCGCAGCGGATCATCGGCATGGCCATCCAGCGCTCGGCCTCCGACTACGTCTCCGAGACCACGGTCTCCGTCGTCATGCTGCCCAACGACGAGATGAAGGGGCGCATCATCGGCCGTGAAGGCCGCAACATCCGGGCGCTGGAGACCGCCACGGGCGTCGACCTGATCGTCGACGACACGCCCGAGGCGGTGATCCTCTCCGGCTTCGACCCCTACCGCCGCGAGGTCGCCCGCGTCTCCCTGGAGCGGCTCATCGTGGACGGCCGCATCCACCCGGCGCGCATCGAGGAGATCGTCGAAAAGGTCAAGGCGGAGTTCGAGCAGAAGATCCTCCAGGAAGGCGAAGCCGCGCTGCTGGAGCTGGGCATCCCGGGCATGCATCCGGAGCTGGTCAAGCTGCTCGGCCGCCTGCGCTACCGCACCTCGTACGGCCAGAACGTCCTCCAGCACAGCAAGGAGGTCGCCTTCCTGGCCGGCACCATGGCCGCGGAGCTCAAGGCGAACGTCCAGGTCGCCCGCCGCGCCGGCCTCGTCCACGACATCGGCAAGGCCATCGACCGCGAGATGGACGGCACCCACCTGCAGATCGGCATCGACCTGCTCCGCAAGTTCGGTGAGAGCGAAGAGGTCGTCCACGGCATGGCCTGCCATCACGGCGACTACGATCCGCAGACGGTGGAGGCGGTGCTGGTCACCGCCGCGGATGCGCTGTCCGCCGCCCGTCCCGGTGCCCGGCGAGAGGTTCTGGAGACCTACGTCAAGCGCCTGGAGAAGCTGGAGGAGATCGCCCAGGGCTTCAAGGGTGTGCAGAAGACCTTCGCCATCCAGGCGGGGCGCGAGATCCGGATCATCGTGGACAGCGGCAAGATCAGCGACGAGCAGGCGCTCTGGCTGTCCAAGGACATCGCGCGCAAGGTCGAGGCGGAGCTGACCTACCCGGGTCAGATCAAGGTCACGGTGATCCGCGAGACCCGTTCCGTGGAGTACGCCCGCTAGCCATGAAGCTGCTTTTCGTCGGAGACGTCCTGGGCCGGCCGGGCCGCCGGGCGGTGCAGGCCCTGCTGCCGCGGCTGATCGATCAGCACAAGGCGGACTACGTGGTGGTCAACGTGGAGAACTCGGCCGGAGGCTTCGGGGTGACTCCGGACGTCCTGGCCGAGCTCGGGCCGGTGGGGATCCACTGCTACACGACCGGCAACCACGTCTGGGACAAAAAGGAGGGGGTGGCGCTGCTGAACCACGTGCCGAACCTCCTGCGGCCGGCCAACTATCCCGAAGGCAACCCCGGCAAGGGCCTTCACGTGGGGGAGACGGCCGCGGGCATCCCGGTGGCGGTCCTGAACCTGGAAGGCCGGGTGTTCATGAGCAACCTGGACGACCCGTTCGAGAAGGCGGACCGCCTGTTGGCGTCGCTCGATCCGAAGGTCAAGGTGATCCTGGTGGACTTCCACGCCGAAGCCACGAGCGAGAAGCAGGCCATGGGTTTCTACCTGGACGGCCGGGTGAGCCTCGTGGTCGGCACCCACACCCACGTGCCCACGGCGGACGAGCGCATCCTCCCGCAAGGAACGGCCTTCCAGACCGACGCCGGCATGACCGGTCCCTACGAGTCGATCATCGGTATGCGGGTCGACAAGGTTCTCAAGCGCTTCCAGCTCCAGACCCCCGCTCCGTTCGAGGTTGCGAAGCACGACGTCCGCCTTGCCGGTACGGTCGTCGACGTGGACGAGGCCACCGGCAAGGCGCGGTCGATCGAGCGGCTGCTGATCCGCCACGAGACGGTTTGAGCACGGCTATTTCGACGGTCTATCTCGAAGATTGGAGCTGCGGCCAGCGGACGAAGTAGCCATCGATCGAGGCGATGTCCTGCGCCTGCTCCTCGCCCGGGAAGGCGGCGGCCTCGTAAGGTAGCCCTCTCTCAGCTTCCCGGCTTGCCCATCAGGATGTACCCCTCCAGCACATCCTCGTCCTCCGCGACGGGCACGAGCGGGAGCGGCTCCTTGAGCTTCTCGAGGTCGTCGCGCTGGATCAGGATCCAAACCCGGCCCGGCTGGCGGGCGTACTCCTGGAGCTTCGCTTCGCCTTCCAGTTCGACGGCGAAGTGGTGGGTGTAGAAGAGGAAGGTCGAGTCGAGCCGGGGGTAGATGCCGTAGGTGTCGCCCGGCTGCATGCGGGCCAGCAGTTCCTTCGACATCCCGCGTGCCGACTTGACCACGTCGAAGCGGGGGACCAGCGTCAGGAAGGCCAGCAGCGCCATCGCTCCCATACCGCCGGCGAGGCCTGCTGCGGCTCTCGGGATCTCGCCTCTTCTCGCCTGCCACCAGGCGTAGAGCGCTCCGGCCAGCAGCGGGAGGAAACACAGCGCCACCTCCAGCACGAAGCGGTCGCCGCCGAGCGCCGCGAGCTCTTTCCGGCCCTTCCCGGCGATCGGCAGGGCGATCACGATCACCAGCGCGAGCAGCGCGAGCAGCCCGGCCGGCCAGGTCACCCATCTCTTCCCCTGCGGCCACTCTGTCGCGACTCGATCCAGGAAGGCGCCGACCAGCAGCGCCATCGCCGGATAGAGGGTGAGGATGTAGACCGACCGCTTGGCGGGTGAGATGCTGAAGAAGACGACCGTCACCACCATCCAGGCGAGAGCGAAGAGGAAGCTCTTCCTCTCCCTCCCTTCCAGCCGCTTCCAGCCGAGGACGATCGCGCCCGGCAGGAAGAAGGACCACGGGAAGAATTCGCCAAGGAGGGTCGGCAGGTAGTAGTACCAGGGCTGGAAGTGATGCCAGGGTTCGGCGTAGCGGGTGACGTTCTGGCGGAAGACGATCTGGCCGATGTATTCGCGGCCACCGGAGAGACCGGCCGGGATCAGCCAGGCGAGCACCACCGCGGCCCAGATCAGGAAGCCGCGGCCGACCCGCAAGCGCCGGAGCTCCTCCCGGTCCCGGGTGTAGGCGAGGAAGGCCAGGATCGCGAGGAGCGGCGGCAAAAACCCGGCCGGTCCCTTCGCCAGCGTCGCCAGGCCCGTCGACACGAAGAAGAGCGGGTAGAGGCCGGGCTTTTTCTCCGTGTAGCCCCGTACCCAGAACCAGACCGCCAGCGCCACCAGAACGGTCAGCAGCATGTCGATCTGCCCGAAGCGCCCTTGCCAGAGGATCTTGAAACAGGTGGCGGCGGCTCCGGTGGCGAGCCAGGCGGCCCGCCGGTTGAACAGGCGCTCGCCCATGCGGAACACCAGGATCAAGGTGCCGATCGCGGCCAGGGCCGAGGGGATGCGGGCCGAGACTTCGTTCACTCCGCCGGTGAGCCACGACGAGGCGATGATCAGCCAGAAGAGGAGCGGCGGCTTCTGGGTGTACACCTCGCCGTTGAGCTGCGGCAAGGCGTAGTGCCCGGAGAGCTGCATCTCCCGGGCGACCTCGGCGTAGCGGGCCTCGTCCGGATTCCAGACCGCGCGCCAGCCGAGGCCGGGAAGGAAGAGCAGCGCTCCCAGCAGAGTGAGGAGAGCCAGGTCGCGGCGGCTCACGGCTGTTTGGTGTCCTTCGGGACCCCCGAGATCGCCGGGCTTGCGGGAACCCGAACGTCGACCTCCTCGGCCAGCCGGCGGTCCACCCAGCGCGCCTGCATCCAGCGCACGCCGAAGAGGTCCGCCAGGGCCCGGAAGATCCGGTTGCGGATGTTGTATTTGGGCTGCCCGTGCAGCCGCGGCCGGTGGTTCACCGGCACCTCGGTCACCCGCGCGCCCTCCATCCGGAGAAGGGTGGGCAGGAAGCGGTGCATGCCGTTGAAGACCGGAATCCGCCGCAGGTATTCGATGCGCATCGCCCGCAGGGTGCAGCCCACGTCGGTGACCGACTCGTGGGTGACCCGGTTGCGGATGCCGTTGGCGATCTTCGAGGAGATCCGCCGCACCCAGGTGTCCCGCCGCCTGGCCCGCACCCCGTTCACGACGTCGAAGCCGTCCATTTTCTCCAGGAGACGGGGGATGTCGGCCGGGTCGTTCTGGAGGTCCGCGTCCAGAGTGACCACGATGCCGCCGCGGGCATGGCGGAAGCCGGCGTCGAGCGCCGCCGACTGTCCGCTGTTGCGCTGGCGCAGGATGCGGATGCGGGAGTCCTCGCGCGCCAGACGGGCCATCACCGCCGGGCTGGTGTCGGTGCTGCCGTCGTCCACCAGGATGACCTCGTACGGACGATCCACCTTTTCCATGGCACCGCGGATCTCCGCCGCCAGGACCGGGAGGTTCTCTTCCTCGTTGTAGACCGGGATGACGACCGAGATTTCCGGCTCGCCTGACGCTTGCATGGCGGGTATCTTAATCGACCGCGATCGACCCGCGGCATGCGGGGCGGATAAGATACATCGGAACGATGGACATCACGCAATCCTCCGAGGCCCGCCGGCTGGTCCCGATCGCCATGGTCTGGATGCTTCTCGTCGCGGCGGCCGCGGCTTTGCGTCCGCTCCTGCCGGTCGACGAGACCCGGTACCTGTCGGTCGCCTGGGAGATGTGGGTCCGCGGCAATTTCCTGGTCCCGCACCTGAACGGGATCCCCTACAGCGACAAGCCGCCCCTGCTGTTCTGGCTCTTCCACCTGGGATGGTGGTTCTTCGGCGTGAACGAGTGGTGGCCGCGGCTGGTCCCGGCCCTGTTCGCACTCGCGAATCTCGGCCTGACGGCGCGCCTGGCCCGGCGGCTGTGGCCGGACCACCCGGAGATCGCGCATGACGCTCCCGCCGTGCTGCTCGGCTTCCTGCTCTGGACGGTCTTCACCACCATGGTGATGTTCGACATGCTGGTCGCCTTCTGCGTGCTGGTGGCCCTCCTCGGGATCGAGACGGCCCGGCGCCGTGGAGGTGCTTTCCCCTGGATCCAGGTCGGCGCCGCTCTCGGCCTGGGGATCCTCGCCAAGGGGCCGGTCGTGTTCCTGCTGCCGCTGTTCGTCGGGGTGCTCGCGCCGTGGTGGGGGAGGGAGACTCCGCGGCGGCTCTGGTGGCTCGGGCTGCTCGGCGCGGTAGCCCTGGCGGCGGGCATCGGCCTGGCCTGGGCCCTGCCGGCCGCGGCGAGCGGCGGCCCCGCCTACTCGGACGCCATCCTGATCTCGCAGACGAAGGAGCGGATGGTCAACTCCTTCGCCCACAACCGGCCCTGGTGGTGGTATCTGGTGCTGCTTCCGGTGCTGCTCTACCCGTACTCGGCCTGGCCTCCGCTGTGGACGGCCGCGTTCCGGCGCCGGGCCCTCGTGTTGTCCACCGACCGGGGGATGCGCTTCTGCCTGGCGTGGCTGGTCCCGGGGCTGGCCGCCTTTTCGCTGATCAGCGGCAAGCAGCCGCACTACCTGTTGCCGCTGATGCCGGCCTGCGCGCTCCTGGCCGTCAGGCTGCTCTCGGAGCCGGATGTGGCGGTACGGCGCTGGCACGTGCTCCCGGCGGTGGCGGGGATCGTCCTGGCAGGTGGCGCCCTGGCGGCGGCCCCTTTCCTGACGGCCTGGAAGCTCCCTTCTTGGGCCGGCCTGCTCTCTCCCGGCGCCGGCATCGTGCTGCTGGCGCTGGCGGTGCTCTTCTATCTCGCCTTCGACCGGTTTTTCGCCCGCCGGGTGGCGGGTCCGACCCTGATCGCGGTCGCCCTGGTTCTCGGGCTTCACCTCGGGTTTTCCGAGGTCGCCCGGACCGCCTACAACCTGAAGCCGGTGGCGCGGTATGTGAAAGGCGCCGAGGACGAGGGTCGGCCCGTCGCCTGGGTCGGGGAGTATCAGGGTCAGCTCCACTTCCTGGGCCGTCTCGAGCGTCCGATCCAGCAGATCACGACCGGGTCGGAGTCGCTTTGGATTCTCCGGAATCCCCGCGGCAAGGTCGTCCAGGTTCTCAAGCACGCCCTGCCCGATGCCAGGCGCGCCGAGCTCACCCAGCCCTACCGCGTCGACACGTTGGTGGTCTGGGGCCGCGAGGGTGTACCGTGAGTCATCCGCGACGGAGGGTAGCATCGTACATGGCACTGAGTATGACGAGGCCTTTCCGGCAGGCGCTCCTGCTCTTCCTGTTGACGTGCGGCCCCCTGGCCGCCCATCCCTGGTCTCTCGGTCTGCCGAATCTCGTTACGGCACACCTCGGAGCGTTTGAGGTTCTGGACGGCGTAAGCGCGTTCGAAACGGGATGGGAGCTCCAGTTCGCCGCGCGCCGGTTTTCCGTGCTGCCACGGTGGGTGCCCGAGCTGAGCCCCACGGCCGGAGTCATGGCGAGCTCGCGGGGCGCCCTCTATCCCTATACCGGCGTGCGCGCGGATATCCCTCTCGGAGAACGCTGGATCTTCAGCCCCGGGACGGCCGCCGGGATCTACTACCGCGGGCACGGCAAAAACCTGGGTGGGGCTGTGGAATTCCGGACCCAGGTCGAGCTCTCGTATCGCCTGCCCTGGGATGGCCGGATCGGGCTCTGCTTCTACCACCTGTCGAACGGCGGCCTGTTCGACTTCAACCCCGGCACGGAATCCCTGATCCTCACCTACAGCGCGAGATTGCGGCGTTGACTGCCAGTGTGCTGGCGTCCTCGCCGGCTTGTCCGGATCAATCGGCGGAACGCCGGCCTTCTTCCTCACTCCTGCTCGCCTCGCTCCCGCCACCAACCTCACGGCCGAGGGTATAGGTCATGTAGATGGAAGAAGTGGTGGGATTGCACGAAGCGGGAATGATCGAGGGACGTAGCCCCGAAACCTCCACCCCGCCGGACCTTCTTTCCTTTCCCGCCAGCGTCCTGCCGACGCTTCCAAGCCCTGGGATTGCCGGCGTTCCGCCGATCGATCCGGACAAGCCGGCGAGGACGCCAGCGCTCCCAGGGAAAGCGCTCTCGGCCGTCCTCCGAGACATTCGTCGCCTCGCCGAGACCTGTCGGCGTTCTGCCGAAGCCTTTCGGCGTCGCCCACAACCTTTCGGCGCCTCCCGCGGACTCTCGTCGGTTCGGCAACACCTCTCGGCGAGTCGCCGAAGGTTGTCGGCGGACCCCGAGACCCTTCGTCGGCCGGCTCCACCTCTCGGTCACTCGCCGAACCGTCTCAGGGAGTGGCCACAGCTTTCGGCAAGTGGCCGAGACCTTCGGCAAGCCGCCGAAACCTTTCGGCGACCGGCTCCACCTTTCGGCACTCCGCCGAAAGTTTCGCCGAGGCGTCGAAACTTGGAGCCGGCCCGGGAACAACTCTGGCGAGACGGCTACACCTCTCGGCAGAACGCCGATGTCGCCGTGAGACTAGACGAAGTCGTCAGGCGCTACGTAGACTCTCCCTGAAGTGAAGGGCGACGAACGACGAAGCCAGACGCGGGTCCCCACGACCGACCGGCCGTTCGTGCCCTTCACCTTGAAGGAGGAACGCCGTCGGGTCCCCCTTCAGCTCATTGACAATTTGGAGGAATGACGGCCGCCGAGTCCAAGGCCTCCGTCGTTCCGCAGAGGTCCGCCTGCCGGGGAGGGTAGGCGGGGCCACCGCCGGAGGTGTGTGGGAGTGGGCTCGTGGGTGAGCGGCGGGTGGCAGCCTCTTGTTGGGGAACCTTCCCGTCTGGAGGTCTCATGGCGGCAGATCAAAACGTAAGGCGATGGCCGGTGCAGGACGCGAAGGCCCGCTTCAGCGAATTCTTGGAGGCGAGCCTCAATGAAGGTCCGCAGATCGTCACACGGCGCGGTGTGGAGGCCTGCCGTTCTGGTTCCGTTCGAAGAGTGGCGGCGGCTCCAGAGCTCGGCGCGGCCAACGCTCAAGGAGCTGCTCCTCGCCGAGACGCCGCGAGCTGAGCTTCCGCTACCCCCGCGCCGCCGATCTGGGCAGATTGTCCACGGCTAGGCGGCTCTCAAAGGGGCGAGATCCGCGTCCGACAACGTGGAAACGCCGAGGTTGGCCAGGACAAGGTTGATCGTGGCCGCGGAGACCTTGCCGGGAGCCGTGATCTCCAAACCGATCGGCCGGCCACCTGCGGCGAAGTCAATCAGCAGACCAGGAGCGGCCTGCTCGGTCCGAGCGCTTTTCTCATTTCCCTCCCGAGGGAGGTAGAGATAGGCCGCGAGCGGCCGGCCGTGACGGAAGGTGATCTCCAGATAGGGCTCATTCATCATACGTCAGCTCACAGGATAGGCAGTAACCTCCCAGACAGCCGCCAAGTCCACACCCATATAGTTATGGATGAGGACGACCCTCTTGCCGGCGATGCGGCGCCAGGGGATATCGGGCCGGAGCCCAAGACTTTCCGGGGAGATTCGCTTGACCGCTTCGCCAATGATCTCAAGCTGGCGGATCACTGCGTCTTGCCAATGGGACTCGGCCATGAACTCGCCAAAGCCCACCTGCAAAGCCCACCTGGATGTAGCGCTCGATCTTGCCGATAGCATCGAGCACATGCTGGAGGCAGAGCTTGTCTCGGCTCACAGGGGAATGGCTTCGGAGAGGACTCGCTCTCGCAGGTATGGAGAAAGGGCCTGCTCTGTCACTACGTCCACTGGACGATGTACGAGATCCTCCACCTCCTGCTTGAGCCCTATCAGATCCAGCAGTGAGCGTCCTGCTCCCAGTGTCACGAGCAGATCGAGGTCGCTGTCCTCGCCGCCTTCTCCTCGGGCCAGGGAGCCGAATACGCGCAGGTCACTCGCTCCGTGACGCAACGCCAGACGGAGGATCTCGGCACGGTACTCCTGAAGGATGAAATCGCCCATCAAGGAGAAAGTATAGCAGGAGTGCAGAGGAAATTGGAGGACGTCAATTTGGATGGATCTGAGGTCGGGTTGCGGCGTTCGCCGCCTCATGGCGGCATGGGGGGCAGGGCTCGGACGAACGGCAACCCGGGCGGGAACGATCCCAGGGGGGAACTTCGCCGATCGGTCGCCGGCATTGAGCTGCTCGGCCGGTCCGCGACGCGGTGAAATCGAAGCTCTTCCCGGCGTGGGCGGAGTAGGGTAAGATATCGGGAAGGGCGACCAGTGTCGTCCTTCTTCGGAATGATATGGGAGGCGGGATGGCGATTCCTGAGCGCAAGCAAGAGCCGTTGAGCGTCGAAGACCAGGTCCGAGCCCTTCTCGGGGATGGGAGGCTCACCGAGGCCAGGAAGCTCGTGGAGAGTGCCGGGGATCTGCTGCCGGAGGGATCGAGCCTGAGAGAAATTTTCGCGCCACCGTACATCAGCCGAGTCGACGAGAGGGATGTAGACCGGACCCGGGAGTATCGCTGGCTGAAGACGAACGCCAGTCGGTTCCATGGCAAGTGGGTGGCCGTTGCTGGAGACAAGCTGGTTCT
>CAWJQA010000004.1:0-6362 GCA_963844885.1 uncultured Holophagales bacterium
ACCTACATTCGGCCGTGGTCCCATCAGAGCCGGGAGGGCTCATGAAGATCAAAGACCTCGAGACTCAGGCTCCCAGAGTCCTCAAGCAGCTCAGGGATTCTCACCGGCCTGTCGTCATCACGCAGCATGGCCGGGCCGCCGCCGTTCTCATCAGCCCGGAGGACTTCGACCGGCTGCGCGAGCGTGACCGTTTCATGGCGGCCGTTGAGGAGGGACTCGCCGACGTGAAGGCAGGTCGCCTGCTCGACACTCAGGAAGTCGACCGTGAGCTGGACAGATCGTGACGGTCTTTGAGGGGCATCAGTCTCATCTGAAAGGTTTTCCGCTCGGTCGGCCGCTGTCTACATCGCTTCCCCTTTTCCCCGAACCTCGCGGACTGCCAACACTCGCTGCGCGGGCAGTCCGCGGTATGTCAACCCACGGTCACCGTCGCCAGGGTCGGGCGGCTCGGATCGCCGGGGCTGCTCGCGGCGATCTGGAAGACACCCTTCGCCTGGGGGGCGGTGTAAAGTCCGCTGGAGTTGATCGTCCCGCCGTTGCTGTGTAGAACCCGCCAGTCGACCCCCTGGGGGCCGTTGTCGACGCGCGCCGTAAACTGAAACTGACCGCCGACGGCGATGCTGGCCGTCGGGGGAGCGACGGTCACCTCGACGACGAGGGCTTGCTTGCGGGCCTCCTTGACATAGCCGAAATACTTGAGAAGCGTGTTAAAGCCCTCGGTGCCGCCGCTGATGACGAGCGCCGTCACCACCCAGTCGCCGAAAGGCTGCCACGTCGGGTCCAAGAGGCGTAGCGTCTTGACCCCGCTCAGCGCCACGATGAGCATGCCCATCGAGAAGCCGAGGAACGCCATGAGGGCTTTTTTGAAGTCCCCATCGCTGATGCCGCCAGGCAGTGTCGCGTTGGGTCGACGCCGCTTGTAGTCCTCGATCGCCGCCATAACCACCGGATCGAGCATCTGCAGCAACTGCTGGATCGCGAAACCGGCGATCGACACGACGGCAAGCACCTTCGCGATCTCGGACTCGAGCACGGCGTTGACGGAGCTCACGGGAAGATGTCGGGGAACGGAATTTCCAGCCCCGCCTTGCGGTATGCATCGTTGGCCTTGAGACGGGCAAGACGAAGGGCATCTTGGAGGGGCGCTAGTTGCGCTGCCGGAGCGCGCTGCTGGACGGCGGCCTCGAGAGCCCGCTCGGCGGCACGAGCGGCATTGAGCGCTTCCAGCGCGGCGATCATCGCCGTACCCGTCGCGTTGGCTTGGTCCGTCCCCGGCTTGGCCTCGGCAGCGGCGAGAGCAGCCTCCGCCTCGACGGCCGCCTTGCGGGCTTCGAGGGCCGTTTTCTGAGCCTGGAGCTCGGTCAGTTCGCGCCCTTGCACCGCGGCGAAGAGGTCGACCGCCGAGCCGCCTATGTCGGTGATCGCCTCGTCAACCTTCTGCGCCTCCGTCATGTCGAGCAGGTCGAGAGTGCCGTCAATGTCGAGCTTGAGGGCCACCTTCTGATCGGAGAGCGCCTTGGCATCGAAGCTCAGCGTATAGAGCTCGCACGGGTCCGGCAGCTTACGCACGAAACGCGCCGACTCCACCGGCTCATACGATTTTCCCTTCAGCTGATAGACGCGCAGGGTGTAGATCGCCGGCACGCGGAAGGGAATGCCATCCACTTCGCCCGTCAGATGGCACTTCTCCGCCGGCTTGGCAGGTGCGACGCGACCGACGGTCACGTTGGCCGAGCATCCGGCGCAAACCAAAAGGACCAACGATACGGCGAGTATTGAGAGGATGCGGATGCTCACGGCTGTGCTCCTTTCTCCACCACGACGACGAACTCGGGCAGGGTGCCCGGCGCCGGGCGCTCGGTCCAGGGAACCTCGGCGCAATCGGCGTCCGGGTTCGCGCCCAGACAGCCCAGCACCCACTTCGCGCTACTCACGCCCGCGGGCTTCCAAAGCACTGCCGGATGGATCTCGCGCGTCGGCGGCGGGGTCGGCGTCTTCTTGTCCGCGACGGCAGGGACGATGGCAGCCCGCTTGGCGCCGATCGCCACCTCAAGCGTCACGAGTTCCTTGCGTGCGACCTCGTACTCGGAGAACGATCCGCGCGCCGGCGGCGTCGACTGCTGCTGCCGGTTGGCCATCGCCAACAGCACCCCGCGGAGCTTCTCGGCACGGCCATACTCCTCGGCGGCGTCGATCACGCGAGCCCACCGCAACCGCAGGGCACCCACCTCGCTCCGCAGGCGGTCGATCTCGTCCTGGCGCGCCTTGACCTCTTCCGCCGTCTTGGCGGGAGATGTTTCGACTACGGCTTCCTGGCGTTGCCGGCGATCGATCTCGCGTTCCAGGTAGCTCGCATACGCATGCCGCCAGCTACGAGCGAGGAGCGCCAGCTCCTTGGTCTCCTCGGCGTTGGCCAGGATGGCCTTCGCCAATGGGCCGAGGGCTGCGATCTCCGCTTTGACGGGATCGGCCAACGTGGATCCCTGCAGGTCTTGGATGGCCTTGTTCACGTCGGCGGCGGAAGTGCTCCCCGCAATTCTGTCGATGAAGACCGTCGCGTCGATTATTGGATCGTGCTCGTGCTTTTTGAGGAGCGCGTCGAGCGCCTGCCGGAAGTTGTCTTCGTCACAGGCAATCCCCTTCCTGGCGACATCAAGGAGGAACTCCTCGTCGTCGTCAACGGGGAACAACAGCTCGACCTGTTGGAGGCGATTCCAGCGTTCCTTGAAGCGTTTCCACGCAGCCTGCAAGGCCGCGCAGCGCTCCGGCGATTGCGAGGCGATACCCGAACAACTCGGCGGCACGGGACAACCGGTGGAGGTGTAGCTGTCCAGCTTGGCGAAGAACTCCGGCTGCTTCGGTCCCTTGTCGAGGATCGCGGCGGTGCCCGCCGCTGTCGCGACCGCCCCGACGGCCTTGGTGAGGAAGCTGCCAACCGCCTTGAGGGTGGGCACAACCTGATCGCGGGTGGCGGAGTTGAGCTCGGTCAGCTGGCCGAGGTCGCCCAGTAGCAGCTTGAGGTCGGCCTCAGCGAGGGTTGCCGGACTGAGGGCGACGGTGAAACGCTGGTCGGCGTCGGGCACGTAGTCGACCGCGAGGGTGTACGAGGTGTTGGGTTTCTCGAGCGTCGCTCGGGTCTCGGTGATGACGAACACCGGCTTGGTCAGGGTGAGCGGGACACCTTCGGGAGCGTCGCCGTCGTGCAAGCGTTTGGCGGTCAGCTTGGTTGACGTTGCGCAGCCCCCGAGGCTGGTACTTGCCAGCGCGAGCAACGCCGTCGCGAGGATGGGGACACGTCCAGGCATCAGGATTCCTCCTCCTTGATCTCGGCGCGCCGCCGCCTTCCCGGCGCCCGCCGGGACTCGGCGGTCTCCGTCCAGCGGCGGAGCTGTCGGTGAACAGACGAAAAGCTCTCCTCGTCGAACAGATCCTCGGTTCGCGCGGCGAGTGCGGCGAACGCCGCCGGCTCGTGGCTCGACCGCCGGCAGCGCTCGAGCCACGCCGCCGTGCGCAGGGCACGGGGGGCGGCGCGCGAAACGGTCACCGCCTCGAGCAACTCGGCCGCCAAGGGGCCGGCCCGCGCCTGGCGCGCCTTCAGGTACGCGAGGTGCGCAACCGCCGGGTCGCGACCGATGTCGCCGTGGCGGAGCATCCGGTTCAGCACCTTGGTCTGGCGCCAGCGGCGGCGCGGCGCCCCCGCGGCGATGAACCGCGCGAAGGCCTCGCTCGGAGCCGGCGTCGCACCGGGGACCGCTTTGATCTCCAGAGCGGTCCAGCGGACAGAGTCGAGGCTCACCTCAAGCCGATAGGTTCCCGCCGTCGGGAAGGCCAGCCCGCCCGGACCCCGCACGAGGACCGCGGAGTGCCGCTTGGTCTCCCCAGGCTCCAACTCCTCATGGTCGAACCCGCAAGCAACGACGTTGGGCCGGTGATCGTAGGTCTCGCCGCTGGGTCGCGTGACGCGCAGCAAGAGCGTCCCGAGTTCGGGCGCGATGCGTCGCGGGAACGGTCGTCGAAGGCCGCGGTTGGTGACCTCAATCGTCAGGCCAAGCGGCGCGCCGACGACGGCGCGCTCGCGCTCCGGCACAAGGGCGATGTCGTGCGTGCCGGGATCGATGCCACCAACCCCGGTCGAATCGGTGAACTTGCCACCCCAGGGAGGGCGGGCGGGGTTCCCGTCCGTGAGGGTGGCTCCTTCGGCTTCGGAGAATGGATAGGCCTGGAGGTTCTGCGGTTGGGCGAGGTGAACCGCCGCCCAGGCAACGGCAATCGGCTTACCCTGGCGGATGCTCGCCTGGCACATGGCGCTGGGTATGCCCTCGGCACTCCCCTTGGCGTGGGGCAGGTCGAGCATGTGGCCGATCTCGTGCGCACACACCTGCAGGAAGAAGCCGGGGTCGAGGTTGTCGAGCGGGTGGACGGCGCCGAACACCGCAGCGATGCCGCGGGTGTCGGTG
This sequence comes from uncultured Holophagales bacterium, assembly GCA_963844885.1. Lineage (GTDB taxonomy): Bacteria > Acidobacteriota > Thermoanaerobaculia > Multivoradales > UBA5704 > DATMER01. The sequence goes on from CAWJQA010000004.1 coordinate 4,458, forward strand.
TCGATGAGCGCGCCGATCGCTTGGTCAAACTCGAAGGGATCCGGCGTGGTGCCGATCAGCAGGTGCCCTTCCGAGCCGGGCGTGCCCGGGAACCCGTACTTCCCGCGTATGAGGTCGATGATCTCGGCCTTGGAGTGCAGGTCTTCGTTGAAGGCCCCGCCGGCGGAGAAGGAGAGATCGACGCCGAACTGGGAGAAGAGCGAGTGGAGGTCGATCCTAGCTGCGGCGAGATCAGCATCGCTCTGCGGCGCACCGGCCAGACGATGCATGCGTAGGTGGACATCCACGTCCTGTTCCTCCTTGTGCCCAGTCGAAGGCTCACCCCTTTAGACGGACACGGCTGCCGCTTTTCCAGGTTGGACCGAGCCCAGGAGCCAGGGAGCCCCAGGTTCCGATGACAGCCGCGGGCGGTTTCGTCACGCCTTCCCTCCTGTCTGTATGTTCGACGAGGCGCCGACCGCCTGGGGCGCGGCCGGGGTAATCATCAGGACGGTGGCAGCGAGGGCAACCCTTCTCCAAGGCCTCGCCTCGCCTGCTCATGACCTGATGCGTCCTGAAGAAATATCTTGAGACCGGCCCGCTCAGCGGCGAGCGAAGCGAGTCCGCTGCCTCGCCGTAGTGTCAGGCAAGGGTGGAGATTGCACGGAACGACCTGAGTTGCGCTCTCTCTCCTGGAGATACTTGACGAGCGCCTCAGGGTCATTGCCACACTCGCGGAATAGTTCCTCGCGATGGCGGTGCAGCTCTTCGACGATGGGGTCATGGTTCATGGCGATCTCCCAATAATTCTTCCGGCGTGCAGACGAACGGCATGCTGAAGCCGGCTGCCTCAACCAAGTCCGTGACATAGGGTAACAGTTCCGCGTTGGCGATGTGGGAACAGTTCCAGGTGAGCAGGTACTCGACCGAATGGATCGAAGCGACGGCGATGTGGAGGGCATCAGGAAATGCCCGAGCCGGCAGGAGATGCGCCCTCACGATGGACCAGGCCAACTCGGACGCGCTCGGCGCAATTCCGAGGAGGGGAATGCCTTCCAGTGCAGCCAGTCGCCTTGCCGCAGCATCAGAATCTCCCCGCGCGGCCTCCTCAACGACCAGCTCCGATGTAAGCAGCTCAAATTCGGAACGGCGGAGCAACCACCATCTGTGGGTGATGAGCTGGTGTGCCGCGGTGATGATGTCGGACGAAGGTCTGGCCGTCAGATAGCTCACCACCGAGGTCTCAAGGTAAAGGCGCGGCATTCCGGAAAATCTACCATGGCCAGGCACCGGATGCACTCTCTGGGCCCAGCTTGGACAAGTCGCGGTATAGTCCCGCAAAGCGCTTCGCCGCGCGGGCCTTCGCGGACCGGCCGGCCCGGCTGGCCAACTTCGGCTACCTCGGGCACATGTGGGAGCTCTATGCGATGTGGGCCTGGGTGCCGCTGTTCCTGCTGGCGAGCTACGAGCGCGCGGGCTGGAGCGCGGCGTCCGCCCGGCTGGCCGGCTTCGGAGTCCTGGCCTCGGGAGCCGCCGGCTGCGTGGTCGCCGGCCTTCTGGCCGACCGTCTGGGGCGCACGCGAATCACGATCTGGAGCCTGGCCGTCTCCGGAGCCTGTGCCCTGGGCGCCGGGTTCCTCTTCGGCCGTCCCCTTCCACTGACCCTCCTCTGCCTGGTCTGGGGCTTCGCGGTCGTGGCGGACAGCGCCCAGTTCAGCGCCGCGATCAGCGAGCTGGCCGACCCGCGTTACGTGGGCACCGCGCTCACCCTGCAGACCAGCCTGGGATTCCTGTTGACCCTGTTCACGATCCGGATGATCCCGCCGCTGGTCGACCGGACCGGCTGGGAGCACGCCTTCATGGCTCTGGCGCTGGGGCCGGTCTTCGGGATCGTCAGCATGCTCCGCCTGCGGCGTCTTCCCGAAG
>CAWJQA010000005.1:0-29708 GCA_963844885.1 uncultured Holophagales bacterium
AGGAACGTCTCCAACGGCATGGCCCCGAGGTCGCCGCGGCGCGGCGGCGCACCGACACGGTGCCCTCGTCCGCCTCGCGCGCGCCGACCACCAGCAGGTAGGGGACCTTCTGGGCTCGCCGTCGCGGATCTTGTAGCCGAGCTTCTCGTTGCGGTCGTCGACCTCGGCCCGCACCCGGCCGCGGCCAGCCGCGGCACGCACCTGCGCGGCGTAGCTCGGCGAATCGTCGGTGACCGGCAGCACGCGCGCCTGCTCCGGCGCGAGCCACAGCGGGCAGGTCGCCGGCGAAGTGCTCGAGCATGACGCCGAAGAAGCGCTCGAGCGAGCCCAGGATGGCGCGGTGGATCATCACCGGCCGGTGCTCGCCGCCGTCCGCGGCGACGTAGGTCGAGGTCGAAGCGCTCCGGGCAGGTTGAAGTCGAGCTGGATGGTGCCGAGCTGCCAGCTCGCGGCCGATCGCGTCGTGGACGACGAAGTCGATCTTGGGGCCGTAGAACGCGCCCTCGCCGGGGTTGACGCGTGTACGTCGACGCCGCGCGCGCGTCGAGGCAGCCGCTCGAGCAGCCGCCTCGGCGTGGTCCCACAGCGCCGTCGTCGCCGATCGCCTTCTCCGGCCGGGTCGACAGGTAGATCTCCAGCTCGCTCGAAGCCGAACGGTGTCGTAGACCTCGAAGATGAGGTGCGAACAGCGCCGCGATCTCGGCCTCGATCTGCTCCGGCGGTGCAGAAGATGTGGGCGTCGTCCTGGGAGAACGTGCGCACCCGGGTCAGGCCGGTGACCACGCCCGAGCGCTCGTAGCGGTGCAGCCGGCCGAAGTCGGCGAAGCGGCAGCGGCAGGTCGCGGTAGGAGCGCGGCCGCGTGCCGTAGATCAGGCAGTGGGACGGGCAGTTCATCGGCTTGACGCGCGAACTCGCTCGCCGCTCGTCGACCGTCGGCGAAGAACATGGTTTCGCGGTAGTTGTCGTAGTGCCCGGAGCGCTTCCACAGCTCGACGTCGAAGATCTGCGGGGTGATGACCTCGTCGTAGCCGAAGTCGCGGTACGAGCTCGCGCATGAAGCTCGATGAGCGCGTTGTAGACGACGGCGCCGCGCGGGTGGAAGAACGGGCTCGCCGGCGCCATCGGGGTGGAACGAGAACAGGTCGAGCTCCCGGCCGAGCCGGCGGTGGTCGCGGCGCCGCGCCTCCTCGAGGCGCGCGAAGTAGGCGTCGAGCTCCTCCTTGCGTGGCGAAGGCGGTGCCGTAGATGCGCTGCAGCATCTCGTTGCGCTCGTCGCCCTTGAAGTAGGCGCCCGAGGCCTCGAGCAGCTGCACGGCGCCGATCTGGTCGGTGCGCTGGACGTGCGGCCCGCGGCACAGGTCGACGAAGTCGCCGTGGCGGTAGAGGGTGATCGGCTCGCCTTCGGGGATGTCCTCGAGGCGGACGAGCTTGAGCGTCCTCGCCGCGCTCGCCGGAACAGCGCGCGCGCCTCGCTCGCGCGTCGACCTCGTGCGCTCGAAGGCGCGCGTCCTCGGCGATGATCCGCGCCATCTCCTCCTCGATCCGCTCGAGGTCCTCGGGCGTGAAGGCGCGCGGGAAGCGGAAGTCGTACTGGAACTTCTCGGAGTGGTCCTGGCGCCCGGCGTCGATCGGCGTACCCGGGCCACAGCCGCTTGACCGCGTCGGCGAGGACGTGCTCGGCGGAGTGGCGGATGACCTCGCCGCCCTCGGGGTCTTGGCGGTGACGATGCGCGAACGCGGCGTCCTCGACGAGCGGCGTGCGCAGGTCGACCAGCTGGCCGTCGAGCTCGCCGGCGACGGCGTCGCGGGCGAGCCGCGGGCCGATCGAGCGCGGCGACGTCGAGCGGCGTGGTCCCCGGACGGCACTCGCGCGTCGGCTGCCGTCGGGCAAGCGTGACCTGGATGACTTCGGCCATCGGATCGCTCGTCCGCATTCCTGCGTGAAACGACCCGGAGAGGAGCGAACGCCCGACCACCGAGGGTCGGGCGGGGAGCATTGGTAGGCGCGTGCGGGCTCGAACCGCAGACCTCATCCGTGTGAGGGATGCGCTCTAACCAACTGAGCTACGCGCCTGAGCACCGGTTTGCAGATCGATCATGGTAGGCGCGAGCGGACTCGAACCGCAGACCTCTACCGTGTCAAGGTAGCGCTCTAACCAACTGAGCTACGCGCCTATGGTCCACACACTTCGTCCCTTCGGTAAACAGCCGTCCTACCGGCTGTTCGCCGAGGGAAGCGTAGGGTAGCAAACCATGGGGTGGGTGTCAACGAGGAGCGGAAGGTGGGTCTCAAAAAGGTGGCGTCCGAAGTCTTCGGCCTTCACCTCCGGCCCCATACGCGTTCGCCCGACCGGAGAATCGCCGTGCGCGGGCTGCCAGCCGCGCGGGTATCGCTCGTTGACGTTGGGGAGCCGTTCCCCAAGGCGAATAGGTGCTGTGCGCCGACAACGCGCGTCCGAGCATCGATGGGGAACGTCTCCCCAACGGGAACGGGCGTCGTCCCGCAATGGGGAAGGGCTCCCCATCGCGCTCGGGCGTTGCGGGCGTCGGCGACGGCTCCGGTCCGCGTTGGGGAAGCGTTCCCCGTAGCCTCCGAGCGAAGCGACTCAAGGTTGGAACGGGGACCGTCCCCGCTCTCTCATTCTACTTGAAGAACAACCCCCGCACGCCGCCGGCCACCAGGGTGGCGAGGTCGGCCATGACGGCCGGGAGCACCCAGCCGCCGGGGCTCGCCAGGTAGCGCGGCTCCCAGACCGGGTCGAACTTCTCCTTGTACTGCGCGCAGACCCTGGAAGTTGTAGAAGTGCTCGCCGTGGCGGAAGAGCAGCGCGCCGACACGGTTCCAGAGCGGTGCCAGCGCCGCGTGCCTCCAGGCCCGACGAGCGGCGCCATGCCGAGGCTGAACCAGCGCGTAGCCCTGCTCCCGGCCCCAGAGCATCAGCTCGACGAACAGGTAGTCCATCACGCCCGGACGGCGCCTCGCGTCGAGTAGCGCATCAGGTCGACCGACAGCTCCTCTCGCCGGCGCTCCGGCCAGAGGTTCGCGAAGGCGACGATCCGCTCCTCCCGCCTCGACCACGCGCGACCGGAAACCGCGCCAGGTAGCGGGATCGAAGAAGCCCAGCGAGAAGCCCTTCTCGCCGCGCGCTCTTCTCGGCGAGCCAGGCGTCCGACACGGCCGCGAGCTCGGCAGCAGCGCCGCCACCTCCGGCGGCCGGCACGATCCCGAAGCGGCAGCCCACCTCGCTCGAGCCTGCTTCTGCACGTGCCGCAGCCACTTCCTGCTTCGAGCCTTCCAGGGAGAAGCCGGCCAGCGGCACCCGCGCCTCCTCGCCGAGCTTGAGCAGGGAGAGCCCGAGATCGACATAGAGGTGCAGATCGTTCTCGCGCCACCTGGTAGAAGACCGGCCAGCCGCCGTGGCGGTCGGCAGAGGTCGCGGAAGTCGCCACGAGCAGCTCGGCGCTCGCTCTTCGCCGGCCCGACCGGGTCGCCCATCGCGCACCCAGGTCCGCCCCTGGACGGCGTACATGAGGAAGGCGTCGCGCCGGCGTCGTGAAGAGGAGCGGCTTGTCGCCGAGGAGCGCCAGGTAAGGCGTCGGTCCGCGGCGACGCCGGCGAGGGCCTCGGCGCCGGTCGAGGTCGTCCGCCGACGGCCGCGAGGGCTGGGCGGGGCGGGACGCAGGAGCCGCACCGCGGCCGACGGCCACGGCGAACCAGCCGCGCCGACCGTGGCGCGCAGGAAGCGCGGCGCGTCGGCCCGAGCGCGAAGTGCCACCACAGGTCGCTGCGAAAACTCGACGTGGCGGTAGGCGAAGAGGCCGAGCCAGGCGCGCGCCGCAGGACCACCGCCACGGCCGCGATCCAGCCGGCCGTGAACGGCTCGCGGGTCAGGGAAGCCTGGCGGTAGAACTCCCGGCGGCAGGGAAGGAGCGCCGCCAGCAGGAGCGCCGAGGATCAGCGCCTCCTCCCAGTCGAGCCCCTTGAGCAGGGAGGCGACGATGCCCGCGGCCAGCAGCGCCAGAGTCAACCGGTAGGCCTCCGCCAGCCGGCGCCTCAGCCCCAAGGCCAGGAAGAGAAGGCCGGTTCCCACCAGGCTGGCCGCGAAGTGGGAGGCCTCGATCACCGCCAGCGGCACCCACTCGTTGAGCGACGCCATCCGGGAGCCGGTTCCCGGCGTGGCGCCCGAGACCAGCAGCACCACCCCGGCCAGGAAGGCGCCGAGCGCGAACACCGGCGGCACCAGGGAAGAGATCCAGCCGCCGATCTGTTTCACCCGCGGCGCCGTAACCTCGCTCCGGCGGTAGACCTCGTAGCCTGCCAGCGCGGTCAAGGCCACGGCCACGGGGAGGAGGTAGTAGACGATCCGGAAGGCCAGCACAGCGCTCAGAGTCTCCGCTCCGGAGTGCGGCAGGAGGAGGACGAGCGTGGTCTCGAACACGCCCAGCCCCCCGGTACCTGGCTCAGGATGCCGGCGATCTGGGCCAGCAGGAAGCAGCCCGCGAAAGCCGGGAAGGAGAGGCCGGAGCTCGGCGGCAGCAAGGTGTGGAGCACGGCCGCGGCCAGGGTCCAGTCCAGAGAGGAGAGGACGATCTGCGCCAGCGCCACCGGCAGCCCGGGGACCGGGATCTCCACTCCGCGCACGGTCAGGGGCCGCTTCCGCACGGCGGCGACCGCCAGCCAGGCGGCGACCAGCATCAGAAAGATCACGCCCAGCGGCCGGACGCCGGCTCCCGGGAAACGGATCGCCGCCGGCAGGGCCATCGGCTCCACCACGAACGCCGTGCCGGCCAGGGTCAGGAAGCCGAGCCAGAACGTGAGGAAACCGAACGCCACGACGCGGGCGATCTCCACAGCCGACAGTCCCCAGCCCGAGTAGAGGCGGGCGCGGAGAGGCGTGCCGGTGAAGAGCGGGTGTCCCAGGGTGTTGCTGACGCTGTAGGCCAGGAAGGAGGCCAGCGCGATGCGCCGGTACGGCAGCACCCGGCCGAGGGTGTGGATCGCCAGCGCGTCGTACCCCGTCATGGTCGTGTAGCCGAGGACGGTGAGCGCCAGAGCCAGGAGAAGGCGCTCGCGCGACAGCGCGCGGAGCTCGCGCAGCACGTCGGAGAGGTGGACGGTCGAAAGCTCGTGATAGAGGAGCCAGAGGGCGAGGCAAAACAGGGCCACGCCCGCCAGAGGAGCCAGCCGGCGGAGGGATGACCTCAAAATCTCAGACCTGGAGCTCATCTCCTGAGATTTTCAGCTCCCCGCACGTGATTGGACGCGCAGCGGTAGCCGCCGTTCAGGATGACGCTGCGGACCAGTGGCGGGACGAGGTCGAGGTGGGCACCGGCGGCGGCGAAGGCTTCGCGGGCGAGCCGGTCGCCGGTGGGGATCAGCGAAGAGAAACCTTCAGCGCGGAGCTTGCCGTCCCGGGTCTCGGCGACGACGTTGTTCCAGGTGATCAGGAACTCACGGTGGGTGAGCCCTTCCCGGTTCCGGAGGAGCGCCACGGGCACGGAGAGCAGCGGCAGGCGTCTCACCTCCATCCCCTGCTTTGCCAGGTGCTCCGCGGTCAGATCCAGGAAACCGTCGAGGTTCGCGGCCATGGCCTGGGCCGAGGTCAGGGCCTGGGCCAGCACCTCGCCTTTGGGCTCGAGGCCGTAGCCGTCCCGGAGCGCCTTCCAGTCCTCCGGCGTCAGCTTCGCGAGCAGCTCGCTCCCGGCGGTCATGTCCGCCACCAGCGCCTGGGACCCGGGCAGGAGGGTGACGATCGAGTCGAGGTCGTAACCGGCGCCGCCGCCGAGGAGGCGCATCAGGCCGGGGTCGTCGGAGAGCGGGTGGACGAAACGCACCGGCCGGCCGTAGAGGATCTCCAACTCCGCGGCGGCCTTCTTCACGGCGGCCACATACCGGCCGACCCCGCGGCCGAGGAGAAGGTGTCGACCGGCACCCGCCGCAGCTTGAGCAGCGAGAGGACGCGCGGCTCCAGGGCGTGGAGCGTGATCCAGGCGGCGTCTCGCGTGGTCAGAACCTGGCCGTTGTGGAAGGGTACCGGAGCCACCGTCCAGGCGGCGCCGCCCCAGGCGCGGTCGAGGTCGTCCGGCAGGTTCTGGATCAGCTCCGGGCCGAGGCTCGCGTCCTCCTCACGGCCGGGCTGGCGGTTGGGGCGGACCAGGATCCGGACGGCACCCGACGGAGCCCGCACGAAACTGAATGGATCTCGCGGCCACGGCGAGTACGCACGGCCGTAGGTCTCCAGAAGCCGGAGCTTCAGATCGGTCCTCTCTTCCAATCCGCGGCGCAGCGGGAGATCCGTCAGGACGATCAACGTCCGGTCCGGCGCGGCTTGCCGGACCCCGGCGAGGAAGGCCGCCGCCTCGTCCAGGTCGAAGAAGAACGACGGCAGGGAATAGACCGAGGCGGCGAGCGGGTTTTCGGCCTCGTCGAAGAAGCGGAGACGGTCGGCGGTGGATTTCAGGGAAGTCGATCCGCCGCTCCAGCGCCCGTCGCGGGACCGCTCCCCATCCCGCCTCGATCGCCTCGGAGGCGGCGAAGTCGATCCCCCGCACCTGGTTCAGCTCGAAGAGGAGGTCATCCCGCAGACGGGCGGGAGAGGACGAGTCGAGCGTGTGCGGCAGGATCTCCAGGACCCGCGACCGGAACGCCGGCTCGTTCACGAAACGCTCCGGATCGGCGAGCTGGATCGTGAGCAGCGCCTGGAGGTCGGAGGGCGTCCAGCTCCCCTGGTGGGCAAGCCGGCGGCAACGCGCGCGGGCCAGGGTGGCGAGGTAGTCGGCGGCCTTGCTCCGCGACGCCCCCTCCAGAGCCCGCCCCAACGCGGCGGCCGTCGCCGGCAGCGAGGCCGGATCCGCCGCGAGCCGGCTCTCCATCTGCTCCGGGGAGACAGCCGGGACCGCCGTCAGCAGAAGCAGCAAGGTGAGCGCGGCGAACATGGCTCGAGCCGTGCCTTTTCTCCCTACCCCTTCCCCGCGATCATCTTCTTGATGTTCTCCAGGCTGGCCTTGGCGGTGGCGTCGTTCGGGTTCAGGGCCAGCACCTTCTCCAGGAGTTTCTGGGCCTCCCCGGGCTTCTTCTGGGACATCATCACGACCGCGAGGTCGTTCATCGCCGCGATGTGCTGCGGCGACATCTCCAGGGTGCGGCGGAGATCCTTCTCCGCCTCGGTCATGTGCTGCATCGCGATCTGCACGGCGCCCCGCAGATAGAGGAAGTCGGGGTTCTGCGGATCGGACGCGACCGCCGCCTCGGCCACCCGGAGAGCTTCCGGGAAGCGCTTCAGCCGGAGGAGGAGCTGGACGTCCAGCACCCGCGCGCGGGCGTTGCCGGGCGCGGCGGCCACCTCCTTCTGCACCGCTTCCAGGGCCTTGTCATACTGGGCGGCGGCCATCTGGCGCAACGCCTCCGAGAGGTTCGGGCTCAGCGGCTCGCCCGCGGGAGCGGGTGCGGCCGGGGCCTGCGCCGATGCCGCCGATACCGCCGGAGCGGTCGCCGGACGCGCGGCGGCGGCGTCCGCGATCTCCTTCGCCTTCTGGCGCGCCGCCGCCGCGTCCTGAGCCCGGCCGGCGGCGGTCAGCGCCTCGGCGTAGACCTCCCACGCCTCGCGGCTGGACGGGTAGAGCACGGTGGCCTTCTCCAGCAGCGGCACCGCCCCCTGCACGTCCTTGGACGCCAGGAGCAGACGGGCGTACTCGACGGCCACGCCCGCCGCCGGACGCGGGTCGCCCAGCACTTTCGGGTCCGAGGGGATCTGGTCGATCAGAGGCTTCAGGATCGCCATCGCCGCCGGGGAGTTTCCCGACAGCCGCTGGGCCTTCGCCTGGATCAGCATGAGGCTGGGATGGCCGGCCGCTTGCCCTTCCAGAACCTTGAGCGCCGACGCCGGATCGTTCGCCGCAAGATGGGCTTCGGCCAGGCTGCGCCGCACCTCCAGATCGAAGCTCGCCGGATGATCTTTCTCGATCGGCTGGAGGATGGCGAGAGCGCCCTTGCCGTCCCCCCTCTGGATGCGGGCCTGGGCGCGCAGAAGCTGGATGGCCGGCTCCTTCTCGGGCAGGCCGGAGAGGATTTCGTCCGCCTCGGCCGGGCGCTCCAGCCGCAGCGCCAGCGTGGCCGCGATCATCCGCACCTCCAGGTCGTTCGCGTCGGCCAGCGACCAGGGCCGGAGGTAGCGGTAAGCTTCCACCACCTTGCCCTGGCGGCTGAGGAGGAGACCCAGCTCCCGCGAAGCCGGAGACATCGGCATCTTCGCCACCGAGCGCTCGAGGTAGGTCTGCGCCTCGGCCGTCTTGTTCATCAGGAGCGCCGCCCGCGCCGCGTTGTAGAGGACGGCGGGGTCGGCGTCCTCGGGCTGGGCCAGAGGACGGAGGAGGGTCATGGCTTCGGCCGTCCGGCCCTGCTCGACGTACAGCGCGCCGAGGAGCGAGAGATGATGCGGCTCGGCCGTTCCCTCCTTGCGCAGCTCCTCCAGGATCGCGACGGCGCCGGCGACGTCCCCCTTCTTGACCAGGCCCGCGGCCTCCTGGAACTTCTTGCCGGCAGGCGAGAGCTCGGGCGCGGGTTGCGCCGGAGGCTCGGCCTGCAGCGCGGGCTGGGCGGCGGTCGGCGGCGGCGGGGTCGAGTCGGCGCCGGCCGGAGCGTCGCCGGGCGAGCAGGCGGACAGAAGGGCGACGAGGAGGACGGACTTGTGGATCTTCATCGGGTCAGACTCCTGAAGGATCGGACGGAAAAACTGGCGGCCGGCGGCTCAGCCGGCCAGCGCCCGCAGCTCCTTGCTTTCGGGATGGGTGGCGATCGCGTGCCGCAGCAGGGCGGCCGCGCCTTGCGGGTCGCCGAGGATGCGCAGCGTCTTGACCGCCGCGATGTAGGCGGCCGGTGAATTCTGGTTCTCGACCATGGCGCGGAGCGCGTGTACCGCGTCGGCCGGCCGGCTGAGGGAGGCGTAGAGCACGGCGAGCCGGGTGTAGGCGGCGGTGTCCGCGGGAAAATCCTGGATCTCGCGCAGGAACGCCTGCTCCGCCTCGCCGCCCCGCCCCAGGCGGCCGAGCAGGTCGCCGCGGATGAGATAGAGCCCGGTGAATTTCTGCCCGGGCTTCATCTCCTTCAAAGCCTGATCGGTGAGCGCGAGCGCCTCGTCCAGCTTGCCTTGGGCTTCGAGCACGCCGGCCAGGGTCACCAGCGGACCGAGCCGGGAGCCGCGGGCCTCCAGGGCCGCGCGCGCCTCCTTCTCGGCCGTGGGCAGGTCGCTCTTCGCGAGGGCGATCTGGGAGAGCAGGTTGTGGGCCACGGCCGGGCTGGTGGCCAGGCCGAGCTCGGCGTGCTTGCGCGCGTCGTCCAGCCGGCCCATGTCGAGCAGCAGGGAGGCCATCGACAACGCCACGTGCCCGGCGCCGCCCGAGACCCGCATGGCCTCTTCATAGGCGGCCAGCGACTCCTCGTGGCGGCCGAGCTTCTGCAGCGCCTGGCCGAGGCTCTCCCAGGAGTCGAGCATGTAGGGGTTCGACTTCACGAGCTGCTGGAACAGCGGCACGGCCTCGGCATAGCGCTGCGCGGAGGCGAGCTGGAGCGCGCGGCCGAAGTCGTCCAGGGTGTGGATCTGCCGCTTGGGATCGGGCAGCGGCCCTTCGCCGGTCTTCACCGAGGAGCCGAGATAGCCCAGCGACGCGAGCCTGGCCGCCGTCTCCTCGTCCACGGCCGAAGGCGCGGCGAGCGGCGCCTTGACGGCGGCCACCGCCTTGCGCAGCTCCGCGTAGGTCCGCCGCTCGCGGGTGAGGATGCTCGCCGTCTCCTTCGGGTCCGCGGCCAGGTCGTAAAGCTCCGGATCGGGCCCTTCGATGTAGTGCGAGCCGCCGCGGATGGCCGAGAAGAGCTCGCTCCAGCCGAGGTGGAGCCGAGGGTAGAACGTCTCGGCGTAGAAGATGCGCTCCTTAGAGTCCGCCGAGAACAGGGAGCGGCCTTCGCCACCCGGAGGAACGGAGAGGCCGGCGAGGCCGAGCAGCGTGGGGAAGACGTCGAGAAGCTGCGCCGGCTCCTTGACGGACGAGCCGCCGCGCTCGCCCTGCGGGAGCTTGATCATGAGCGGCACCTGGAGCGCCTCGCGGTAGAGGAAGATGCCGTGCTCCTGCTCGCCGTGGTCGCGAAGGCCTTCGCCGTGGTCCGAGAGCAGGACGATCACCGCCCGGTCGTAGATCCCCATCCGCTTCAGCTCGTCGAGGAACGCGCCGACGATCGCGTCGGCGGTGGCGATCTCGCCGTCGTAGGGGTCCGGGTAGCTCGCGAACGCCGGCTCCGGCGCGTAGGGGGTGTGCGGCTCGTAGAGGTGCAGGAAGAGGAAGAACGGCTGCGACTCGACCGTCTTCACCCACTCCAGCGCGACGCGGGAGGTCTCCCGCCCGGAGCGCTGGCTGTTGCCGAGCGACTCGTTGGCCCGCACCTCGATGTTCGCCTCGTAACGGTCGAAGCCCTCGGCCATGCCGGTCTCGGCGCGCAGCACGAAAGTGGACACCGCGGCACCGGTCTTGTAGCCGGCGTCGTGGAGGATCTTCGGCAGGTATGGAGTCGTCGCGGCCGAGAGACGTAACCGCTGTTGTCGCGGACGCCGTGCTGGCCCGGCAGCCGGCCGGAGAGGATGGTGGCATGGGACGGCAGGGTCAGGGGGACATGGCTGAAGGCGCTCTCGAACAGCACCGCGTCTTTCCGGAAGGCATCGAACGCGGGCGTCTCGACCTTGCCGTAGCCGTAGGCCGGCAGATGGTCCGAGCGCAGCGTATCCACCGAGATCAGGATGATCGGCGCGTTCTTGTAGGGACCGGGCTGACCGGAACCGCCGCCGCCGCGGCAGCCGAGCGCGAGCAGCAGAATCCCAAGGACCGCGAAGCGTCTCATCCGCCCATCTCCCGCAGGATGCCCTGCGCCTTTTGGATATCGGCCGCGAAGCGCTGTGGCGGCGCCGTCTCCACGAACTGCCGCAAGGCTTTGCGCGCCTCGGCCCGGCGACCCTGCCCGGCCGCGACCAGGCCGAGGTTGAAGAGCGCGTCGTACTGTTTCGGGTCGAGGTCCACCGCCCTCTGCCAGGCATTCACGGCCGCATCCGGACCCTCGGTCTGGTAGAGAGCCACGCCCAGGGTGTTCCAGGCGACCGGCAGCTTCGGGTTCAACTCCAGGGCGCGCCGCAGGTGATCGCGGGCCTCGGCGGGGCGCTGCTGCCGCAGGTCGACCATGCCCATCGTCTCGTAGGCGCGGGCGTTCTTCGGGTCCTTCTGGAGGACGCGCTGCAGCACCGTCATGGCCTCCCCGTGCCGGCCGGCGTCGGAGAGGGCGATGGCCAGCGCGTTGAGCGTCGGCGGCTCGCCCGTGTCCGCCAGCGGCTGGAGGAGCGCGAGGGCCTCCTCTGTCCGGCCGGTCTCCGAGAGGGAGATCGCCGCCTGCCGGCGCAGCGCCTCGCTCGCCTTTCCTTCCGACACGGCGCGGCGCGCGATCTCCAGAGCCGCCGCGGAGTTCCCCTGGCGCATCTCGATCTGGGCGAGGAGGTCGTAGGCCTCCTGGGGATACTGCTTGCTCGCCAGCTCGGCGTGCGACTTCGCCTCGGCGAAGCGGCGGAGCTCCAGGAGCTTGGTGGCGGTCGCCAGGGCGAGCTGCGGCGAGCCGCCGGAGAGCTTGAGCGCCTTCTCGTAGGCCGCGGCCGAGTCCTCCTGCCGGCCCACCTTCTGGAGCGACGAGGCGTAGAAGGCCCAGACGTCCTGCATGTCCGGGTTCTCGGCGAGAAGGCGCTCGAAGGAGGCGATCGCATCCTGGTGGCGCTGCTCCTGGACCGCGGTGAACGCCCGGTCCAGCTCGGCGATGACGTGGCGCTGGTTCTTCGGGTCGGGCAGCGGGCCCTCGTGCTCGGCCATGGAGCCGCCGATGTAGCCCAGGCTCGCCAGCTTCGCCGCGGTCTCGGGATCGACCTCGGCGGGCGCGGCCAGCCGGCGGTCGTACCCTTTCATGGCCTGGCGCAGGCCGGAATAAGCCCGGCGCTCGGAATCCACCATGCTGCGGGTCTCGCCCGGGTCGGCGTCCAGGTCGTACAGCTCGGGCTCCGGCGCCTCGATGTAGTGCAGGCGGCCTTCGACGAGCGACGCCAGGTCGCTCCAGCCGAAGTGGATGCGCGGGTAGAACGTCTCGGCGTAGAGCCGCCGCGGCGGCGCCTTGGGGTCCAGATCGATGAGAGAGGCGCCGGTCAGCTCCAGGGGCACCTCGACGCCGGCCAGAGAGAGCAGAGTCGGGGCCACGTCCACGAGCTGCGCCGGAGCGGCGACGCGCGTGCCGCCCCGCTCCGACTTCGGCAGCTTGAGCATCAGCGGCACCTGGAGCGTCTCGCGGTAGAGGAAGATGCCGTGCTGCGCCTCGCCGTGCTGGCCCAGACCCTCGCCGTGGTCGGAGAGGACGACGATCACCGCCCGGTCGTATATATCCAGGCGCTTCAGCTCGGCGAAGAGGTCGCCCACCACCTTGTCGGCGGCGGCAACCTCGGCGTCGTAGGGGTCGGGATAGCGCGAGGCGAACGGCTCGGGGGCCGAGTACGGGGAGTGCGGCTCGTAGATGTGGAAGAAGTAGAAGAACGGGTGATCCGCCCGGCGCCCGCGCAGCCACGGGAGCGCGGCCTGGAGCGTATCGGGGCCGGTGCGCTGCACCACGTCCAGCGTCTCGCCCGGCTTCGGGTTGAAGGTGCCGTCGTAGACATCGAAGCCCTCGGCGAGGCCGGTCTGCGCGCGCAGGACGAAGGCCGACACCGCGGCGCCGGTCTCGTAGCCGGCCTGCTCGAGGAGGCGCGGCAGGTACGGGTGCTTCGAGGCTTCGAACGGATAGCCGGCGTTGTCCCGCACCTTGTGCGCCGAAGGGAGCTGGCCGGTGAGGATCGACACGTGCGACGGCAGCGTCAGCGGATAGTGGCTGTAGGCGCGCTCGAACAGGATCGCGTCCTTCGCGAACGCGTCGAGGGCGGGCGTCTGGATCTTGCCGTAGCCGTAGGCCGGGAGATGGTCCGAGCGCAAGGTGTCGATCGACACCAGGATGATCGGCGCGCCCTTCGTGCTCACCTTCCCGCCGCAGCGCAGGGACGAGGAGAAGAACGGCCAGGGCCAGACAGGTTTTTCTCACCCGCCGATCTCCCGCAGGATTCCCTGTGCCTTCTTGATGTCCGCGGCGAAGCGCTGCGGCGGCGCGGTGCGGACGAACTGCGAGAGCGCGTCGCGCGCCTCGCCGCTCCGCCCCAGGCTCGCCGCCACCAGGCCGGTGTTGAACAGGGCGTCATATTGCCGCGGGTCCAGCTCGTAGGCCTTGTGCCAGGCGGTCAGCGCCGCCTCCGGGCCTTCGAGCTGGTAGAGCGCCACGCCCAGCGTGTTCCAGGAGATCGGCAGGCCGGCGTTGAGGTCCAGCGCCCGCCGGAGCTGGTCGCGGGCCTCGGCCGCGCGGCTCATGCGCAGCAGGACGATCCCCAGGTTCTCGTGCGCCTTCGGGTCCGAGTCCTCCTGCGAGACCAGCCGGCGGAGCACCCGCTCTCCCTCCTCGTGGTGGCCGGCGTCCGACAGCGCGATGCCGAGCGCGGCCAGCGTCGCCGGCTCGCCGTTCTGCTCGTACTTCCGCAGCACCTCGACCGCCTCCGCCGGCTGGCCGGACTCGGAGAGCACCTGCGCCAGGTGGCGCCGCAGCGACTCTTCCCCCACCACCTTGCCGAGGCCGCTCCGCAGCACGGCCGCGGCCTCGGCGTGGCGCTCCAGCATCTGAAGGGAGAGGGCCGCATGCTCGTAGGCCTCGGCCAGATCGGGCCGCTCGGCGATCACCTCCCGGGACAGCGCCACGGCTTCCGGATAACGGCCGAGCGAGTAGAGGTCGACCACCTGGTGGAGCTTGCGGTCGATGCCGATCAGGTTCTTGGGGTCGTCCGCGGGCGTGTAGACCGTTTTGACGGCCGCGCTACCTACCGAGTACCCGAGGCTGCGCAGGCGGCTCTCCTCCTCGGGAGAGACGATCCCCTTGCGTGGCGGCCAGACCGCCTCCACCGGCAGGGCCTTGCGCAGCGCGGCGCCCGTGCGCCGGTCTTCCTCCACCAGATTCTTTTCCTCGCGCGGGTCCTTCGGCAGATCGTAGAGCTCCGGCACCGGCAGGTCGATCCACTTGTGGCCGTCGCGGAGGATGCCGCGCAGAGGCGCCCAGCCGCGGTTCAGGTTCGTGGACAGCGACTCGAAGTACGAGTCCTCCGGCTCCTCCGGCGGCGGCTCCAGGAGCGAGCGGCCCGGAAGCCCTTCCGGACGGTCCAGGCCGAGCCGTTCGAGGACGGTGGGGACGATGTCCACGTGCCGCGCCCAGCGCTCGTCGCGGCCCGGATGGACGCCCGCGCCCCAGACGATCAGCGGCACGTGCAGGGTCGATTCATAGGCGAACAGGCCGTGGGTCTGCTCCCCGTGATCGCCCAGCGCCTCGCCGTGGTCGCCGGTGACGATCACCAGCGCGGGAGTCTCCTGGCCATTGAGTACCGGCTCCAACAGCGGTGCCAGGAACGAGTCGGCCGCCGCGACCTCTCCCAGGTAGGGCTTGGTGGCGAAGCGCGACTTGAACGGCTCCGGCGGATCGTAGGCGGCGTGCGGGTCGTACAGGTGGACCCAGAGGAAGCGCGGGTGGCCCGCCTGCGAGCGCCACCAGGCCAGGGCGGGCGCGACGACCTGGTCGCCGCGCCGCTCGGCGATGGAAAACTCGGTCGGGTTCGAGCTGCGGGGGTAGTGGTCGTCGTAAACGCCGAACCCGTGGTCGAGCCCGAAACGGGCGTCGAGCGGGTAGGCGCCGACGAAGGCACCGGTGGCGTAGCCCGCCTTCCCGAGGAGCGTGGCCAGCGTCGGCACCGCCTCCGGCACCGTGAAGCCGCTGTTGTCCCGGACCCCGTGCTGGTACGGGTAGCGTCCGGTCAGGATGTTGACGTGCGAGGGGAGGGTGAGGACGTTGTGGGCGTGCGCGTTGACGTAGAGCCGCCCGGCGGCGGCCAGGCGGTCCAGAACCGGAGTGGAAGCGTCCGGGCTGCCCGCGGCGCCGAGCGCGTCGGCGCGCCACGTGTCGATCGTGACGAGGACGACGTCGACCGCGTTTCGGGGACGGCTCGCCGCCGGCTCGCCGCCCGTCGTCCCGCCACCACCGCCCTCCCGCAGCCGCCCGCAGGCGGCTACGAGGACAGGCAGAGCGGTGAGGGCGAGGACGGCGGCGAGCGGACGGCGCATGCGCGGAACGATCGGGGATTACAGCGACTTCAGGAAGTCCTGAGCGTCCTTGGCGTTCGGGTGGTTCGGATCGAGCTCGAGGAGCTTCTGGAAGTCGGCCTTGGCCTCGGCGGTCTTGCCCGTGGCGAGATAGACGAGGCCGCGGTAGTAGTAGGCGTCCGGCAGCGTCGGATTCTCCTTCACCACGCGGTCGAACTCGGCCAGGGCCTCGGGCATCTTGCCTTCGTTGTAGGACTTGATGCCGATGTTCAACAGCGTCGCCGGATCGACCGTGGCGCCCGCGGGAAGCCTGGCCATGTACTCCTGGGCCTCGGGCTCCCGGTTGGTGGCGACGAGAAGGTTGACGATCAGGCGCAGGCTCTCGACGTCGTCCGGCTTGAGGGCCAGGGCCTGCTTGAGGGTGTCGACGGCCTTCTCCGGCTGCTTCTCCTGGTAGTACGTGCGGGCGATGCCGCGCAGGATCGGCGGGTGGTTGACCGGCTCGAGCTGGGCCATGGCCTTCTCGTACTCGGCGCGGGCCTCGGCGTACTTCTCCTCGGCCAGGAGCTTGTTGCCACGCTCGAGGGCCTCGAGCGCCTCGTTGCCCTTGGCGGCCTGCTGGGCCTCCTTGGGAATCACCTTGAGGGTGGTGACGATGGGCGGCGGCGGCGCGCCCCCTTCGAGCACCTTGACCTGGCCTTCGGAGGGGAGGTAGCCCTCCTTGATGATCAGCACTCGCCAGGTGCCCTGGGCGAGGCCGAGGATCGACCACTTGCCGTACTTGGTGGTGATGACCACCTTGGGACCGTCCCCGGGGTTCTGGGGATCGATCGGGCTCTCGCCCATGCGGAACCAGACCTGGGCACCCTCGACGGGCTTGCCCTGCTCATTCTTGATCTCCCCCTGCAGGCGGCCCCGTCCGGCCCACGACTGGGCGAACACCGGCAGGCCCGCCCCCGCGAGCAGCAGCAGAAGCATCAACAGCGAAAAAACCAGATTCTTATAGCGCATCGTCTCTCCTTGGGCGCACCGATCCGTGTTCGTCAACAGAGGCACCCCCCGGTTTATTGCGGCTCGGGAGCATACCAGAGGCCCCAAACAAAAACGCCGGAGGGACGAACCCTCCGGCGTCTTTGATACAGCTAGGTTGTGTTTACCGGAAGCTCAGGCGCGCGCCGAGACGGAAGATGCGCGGGCTGAGGATTTCGGTGACGTTGTCCGTCTTCGAGTTGCCGAGCCGGTGCTGACGCTGCAGCACGTAGGCCTCGTTCAGCGCGTTGAAGACGTCCACACCCAAGGTCAGGCCGAAGTCGGAGAAGGTGAACTCCTTCTCGACGCGGGCGTCGAGCACGTGGATGTCGGGGTTCCGGAACTCGTCGGCGCCAGAAATCTGGACGCTCGTCTGGCCCGGGATGCCGTTGCGGACGACACGGGTGTAGTAGGGGATCGGATATCCCTGGCGCCCGGTCAGGTTGCCCGCGACGTTGAAGCCCCACGGCCGGTCCGGAGCGATCTGGTACATGCCGTTCACGCTGTAGGACCAGTCGGAGTTGATGTAGACGCCGCCCTTGGAGCCGGAGCCGGTGCCCGAGCCCTGAAGCACGGGGTCGCCGTCGTGGCCGATGCCGAGGAGCGGGGTGGCGTCCTCGAGCTCGCTGTTCGGAACGTTCCAGGACCAATCCTGCCAGGAGACGTTGCCGCGGAGCATCCAGCGGTTCGAGAGACGCTTGTTGAAGGTCAGCGAAGCGCCCAGGTACTCCTGCTCGCGGTCGCCGTTGGTGTAGTAGAAGCCGTTCCGGGTGGTGATGCCCGGCTTCAGCTCGTAGACCGTCACGGAGCGCTTTTCGCCGCTCGGGAGAGTGGCCGTGACGACCTTGGTGCGGTAGTCGTTCGCGGTGTGGACCCGGCCGCGCTTGTCGAGGTTGGAGGCCGAGTAGGCGTCGCCGTCGAAGACGAGCCGCTCGGTCTCGACCAGGTTGGTGTACTTGCGGTAGGTCAGGTTCAGGCCGAGCACGAACTCCGGACGGAGCGCGTGCTCCACGCCGAGCAGAAGCTCGTCGGTGATCGGCGCGCTGAAGTCGGGGTCGAACTGGTTGGAAACCAGCAGGCCGCCGTTGCGCGGGTCCCAGTTGCCGCTGACGAACAGCGGACCGCCCTGGGTGATGACCTCGCTCGGATCGGCTTTGCCGTTGTGATTCTTGTCGTCGTAGTAGAAGTAGACGTAGGTGGAGGCGTACAGCGGGTTGGTCGCGATGCTGTTCGCGGTGCCGAGCTGGTCGGCGAACCGCGAGTAGCTGGCGCGCAGCAGGGTCTGACGGCTCTCGCCGAGGGCGTAGGTCAGGCCGAGCCGGGGAGCGAGGGTCTCCCACGTGAAGCCGATGTCACCGCCATTGTACGAAACGGCCGGCAGGATGCCGGGGAACTTGTCGTTCGCCGCCACCGTGCGGGCCAGGTTCGTTCCGCCCTGCTTGTCGTAGCGCAGGCCGGCGTTCAGGGTGAGGTTGCCGACCGTCATCGTGTCCTGGGCGTACGCGCTGGTGTACTTCTGCTTGATGGACGGGAAGGCCGCGCGGGTCAGGCCGATGACGTTGTAGTTGTAGCCGGAAGCGATGTAGTAGTTCAGCTCGAGGCCGAACCCGGGCCAGGCGGACAGCGTGTCGACCTGCGCTTCGCGGTAGCCGGCGCCGAACTTGAGCTCGTGGCTCAGGTTGCCGGTGTTGAAGAAGGAGGACGCGTCGGCCTTGAACTGCTCCTGCGGCCGCTTGGTCTGATAGAGAAGGAAGTTGTTCTGCCAGATGAAGTTGGCGTCGAGCGCCGCGTTCGGGCCGGTCGGGCCCGCGCCGCCCTCGGGGACGAGCTCGAAGCCGCCGTTGACGATCGAGTACATGCCGGTGAGGTAGAAGGCGGACGAGAAGATGTGAGTGTCCTTGAGCTTCCACGCCGTCGGATCGTCACCGTACTTCGCCTGGTCCCAGGTGGTCGCCTGGGGACGGGTCGGACCGGCGTTGCGGCCGATCTTCACCTTGTCGCTGTTCAGCGCGAAGAGGGTCGCCGAGTTGCTCGGCGCGATCTGGGCGTTGAACTTCAGGTTGGCGGTCTTGAGGTCGGTCTTGTCGGCCACGTCGGCGATCGTCAGAAGGTCGATCTTCTGCCGGCCCATCGAGCCCCAGATCCACAGGCGGTCCTTGATGATCGGGCCGCCCACCTCCGCGCCGTAGTCCTGGACGGACACGATGCGGTTGCCCTGCTTGAAGGAGGCCTGGGTCTCGTTCGCCGCCGTGCCCGGGATGTCCTTGCCGAGCTTGACGCTGCCGATGTCGAGGTTGGACTGCCAGGACTCGTCGGCCTTGTAGTACCGGCCCGAGCCGCGCCACTCGTTGGTGCCGCGCTTGGTCACGATGTTCAGCGTGACGCCGGGGGTGGCGTTGGTCGTGTCGGAGCCGCCGGTCGAAACCTGCATCTCCTCGAAGGAGTCGAAGTCGAAGTACGCCGGGGTGGAGCCGAGGGCCGCCATGTCGGTGATCACCACGCCGTCCACCGCCCAAACCGACTGGTCGCCGCCGGAGCCGGGGCCGACGAACCCGGACTGCTGACCGCTCTCGTTGCCGCCCACGTTGACGCGGTCGGTGAGAACGCCGGGGGTCGTCTGCAGGATGGCCCAGGGGTCACGAGCCGTCGGGATCTTCTTGAGCTCCGTCGAGTTGACGGACGCACCGGTGGAAATCCGGCGCTCGTCGAGCAGCGGGGACTCGGCCGTGACCGTGATCACGTCCTCGACCGCCGCGTTCATCGTCACCTCGATTTCGGTGTTGCGACCGACGCCGATGTTGACGACGGATACTCGACGCTGGAGAAGCCTTCGAGCTGGGCTTCCAGCTTGTAGGAACCCGGCGACAGGTTGATGAAACGGAACTTGCCCTGAGCGTCCGTCACCTGCACGGCCGGGGCACCCTGACCCGAAAGAGTCACGGTGACACCGGGCAGCGCAGCGCCCTGATCGTCGACGACAGTGCCGTACAGGTTGCCGGTCTGCAACTGCGCAAAACCGGGAACCCCGATCAGGAGCAGCAACGCGGCGACGGCAACCACCCGTCCCCAAAGATTGATGCTCTTCATTTCAGTTGAACCTCCCATGTGTGGTTGGTGAGCCCAGCGCCGCACGCGCGAGGCCTTGAAAAGACGTTGAGAAAGAAAGCTGCGTCGCTCTTTTCTCCAGGCAACACCTCCTTTCCAATCCTCAATCGAGGTCTGTCGAAGCCGATTGAAGGGGGAACTGTAGCCAACATCGCAATGCCGGGTCAAGCAAGTGGCTTGCCACGGCGGCAAGACCTCCCGGCTCCGACGCCAACTCGTTTCCCGTCAACGTCTTGAAACACGCAGGCAAACTCTGTCGAGGCCCCTCTGCCCACGCCGCATCCAGCCCTTTGAACGACCCTGATCCAAATTTCTGAAGGCGCCGCGGCCCTTGTCCCGGCGCCGCGCTTCCCTGGTATAGTTTCAGGTCCCATGAGGCTCAGGACTCGCCGTACGCCGTATCCGTCCACCGCCCTCCTCCTCGCGGCCTCCCTGGCAGGAGTTGCGCTCGCCTCCTGCAACCAGTACCAGGAGTTCGACTCGGCCGGCCATCTCCGCCAGGAGTATGCGCAGCGGGTCGGCGCCCAGCTCGCCGCGCGGATCGAGGTGCCTTTCGAGGTCACTCCGGAGCTGCGCCAGGCCCTCCAGCAGCGCCTGCGCCAGGCCCCCTCGGAGCGCAGCAAGATCAACGAGGTTCTGCGCTTCGTCTTCGAGGATCTCGACCTGCACTACTCCCTGACGCCGACGCGCAACGCCGTGGAGACGTTTCGGACGAAGCAGGGCAACTGCCTCTCGTTCGTGAACCTGTTCGTCGGCGTGGCGCGCGAGCAGGGGCTCAACCCCTTCTACGTCGAGGTCACCGACTACCAGAAGTGGAACCACCGCGAAGGCATGGTCGTGAGCCAGGGGCACATCGTCGCCGGCATGTACCTGGAGGGGGAGCTCAAGACCTACGACTTCCTCCCCTTCCGGCCCAAGGCCTACAAGAAGTTCAGCCCGATCGACGACCTACGTGCCGCCGCCCACTACTACAACAACCTCGGCGCCGAGGCGCTCATGGCCGGCGACCTGGAGAAGGCCCGCCCGCTCCTGGAGATCGCCACCGGCATCTCCCCCCGCTTCGAGAAGGCGATCAACAACATGGGGGTCTGCCTGGCCCGCGGCGGCGAGCCCGGCCGCGCCCTGGAGCTGTATCAGAAGGGGCTCGAGATCGACCCCGACAACCCCATGATCCTGACCAACCTGACCCGCCTGTACCAGCAGACGGGCCGCGGCGCCGAGGCCGACCAGCTCCTCGCGAAGCTGGAGGAGAGCAACGCCTCCAACCCCTTCTTCTTCATCTACCAGGGGGAGATGGCGCTCAGCCGCGGCGAGACCGGCAAGGCGCTCGACTACATGGTGCGCGCCATGCGCCAGGACAGCGAGCTGCCCGAGGTCCACGTCGGCTTCGTCAAGGTCTACGTCGCGCTGGGCGATCTGGAGAAGGCCCGGCATCACCTGGAACGGGCGTTGAAGCTGGACGCGACCAACCAGGACGCTCTCCAATACGCAAGGCTGCTCGGCCAGTAAAGGCCGGCGATCACGGAGGCCGCAATGAGCCGACTCTCCCCGGGAACCCTCCTGATCCTCTTCGCCCTGCCGGCCCTGTCGGCGCTGCCGGTGATCGCCGCCGCGGCTCCACCCGGCAAGACCCCGATCGCCGAGCAGAAGTTCGAGGACACTTCGCAGGTCGTCGCCGTCGAGGTGCCCGTCAACGTGGTCGACCGCGACGGCCGGCCGGTCCGCGGTCTGACCGCCGCCGACTTCGAGGTCTACGATGCCGGCGACAAGCAGGTCGTCACCGGCTTCGAGGTGGTGGACCTGGGCAGCCGCGAGGCGTCTCACTCGGAATCCCCGACCGCCCCGATACCGGAGCCCGAGGAGATCCAGGCGCCCGCCCGCCGCCACTTCCTGCTGCTCTTCGACCTCTCCTTCTCGACGCCGACGGCCATCCTCAAGGCCCGGCTGGCGGCGCGCGACTTCCTCCTGCAGTCGCTCCACCCGACCGACCTCGCGGCGGTGGCGACCTACTCGATCGAGCAGGGCCCGCGCCTCGTGGTCACCTTCACGCCCGACCGCGCGCAGCTCGCCCGCGCCATCGACACCCTCGGCCTGAGCTCTCTCCGCGAGGGGGCGTTCAAGACCGACCCGCTGCGCTTCATGATCGCGCCGCCGACGGTGAACACGGTGGACCTCTCGTCGCCCCGCTCCTCCAGCACCGCCCGCGGCCAGGAGCTCCAGGCCCAGCAGGACCAGGCGGCCTCGGACTTCATCGGCGCCATCACCAACCTGGCGGAGCGCGACGAGCGCATCTACGAGCGCAGCCGCATCACGACCTTCTCCAAGGCCCTCGGCGCCATGGCGAGGACCCTCGACGCGGTCCAGGGCCGCAAGCAGGTGGTCCTCTTCTCCGAGGGGTTCGACAGCAAGCTCCTGCTCGGCCGCAGCGAGACCGGCTCGGACGAGGCGCTGGACGACAACACCAACGCCATGAGCGGCCGGGTCTGGATGACGGACAGCGACCAGCGCTTCGGCAACACCGAGCTGCAGAACGCCCTCAACCGGATGCTGGAGGAGTTCCGCCGCGCCGACTGCGTGATCCAGGCCGTGGACATCGGCGGCCTGCGGAGCACCGCGGAAGCCGCCGGCGGCAAGGCGCGCGGCAACGGCCAGGAAGGGCTCTTCTACATGGCCAACGAGACCGGCGGCGAGCTGTTCAAGGATACCAACAACCTCGGCGTCCAGCTCGACAGCGTGCTCGACCGCACCAGCGTCACCTACCTGCTGACCTTCGAGCGCTCGGACCTGAAGCTCGACGGCTCCTACCACCGGATCAAGGTGCGCGCGAAGGTTCCCGCCGGAGCCCGCCTGTCGCACCGCGCCGGCTATTACGTGCCGCGGCCGTTCAAGGATCTCGATCCGCTGGAGAAGACCCTCCTCGCCTCCGGCGGCATCATCGACGCCGCGCCCCGCCGCGACCTCGACCTCAACCTCCTGGTGGCGCCGTTCCGCTCCAACGGGAGCATGGCCTACGTGCCGGTGATCATCGAGGTGCCCGGCCGCAAGCTGCTCGACGGCCATACCGGCGGCAAGCTCAACGTGGAGTTCTACGCCTACGTCAACGACCGCCTCGGGCAGATGCGCGACTTCTTTTCCGAGGTGGTGACCCTCGACATGGGCAAGGGGCGCCAGGGGCTGGAGGAGGGCGGCATCAAGTACTACGGCCACTTCGACCTGACGCCGGGCGACTACCGCGTGCGCGTGCTGGTACGCAACGCCGACACCGGCCGCACGGTGGTCTCGATGATCCCCGTCCAGGTGCCGGTCTACACCACGGCCGACCCCGTGCTGCTCCCCCCCTTCTTCATGGAGGAGCAGCGGAGCTGGGTGCTCGTCCGGGAGAGCTCCGAGGTCAACGGCCGCCAGACGGTCGTCTACCCCTTCACGGTCAACGGCGAGCCCTACGTCCCCTCGGCGCGGCCGGTGCTCCATCCGTCCGGCCTGGCCAGGCTGTGCCTGGTGGCCTACAACCTCGGCTCCGGCACGGTAGCGCTCAACGCGCAGGTCACCGGCTCCGACGGCACCGCTCTCCCCGGCGGCCGGATCGACCTCGTCGAGCGCACAGCGACGGGCATCGCCGGGGTCGACAAGCTGCTCGCCACCTTCGAGCCCACCGGGCTCGCGGCCGGCGACTACGTGCTCCGGGTCGCCGTGACCGACCCGGCGACCGGCAACCAGGAGCTGAGCTCCCTGCCGTTCCAGGTCGTTCAGCGGTAAGATGGTGTCCTTGTAGCTCTGATGATTGGGAGACGCTTCGTAGCAAGGGGGCTGAGCAGGGAGGACCGATGAGAGCGAGCCGGGCGCTTTTTGCCTCGGCTTTGGTTCTGGCCGCGCTTGTTCCAGCAAGAGCGCGGCGGGCCAGACCTTCAGCGACACGACGCGCGTCACCGCCGTCCAGATCCCCGTTCAGGTCGTCGCAGGCGGCCAGCCGGTGCGCGGCCTCACCGCCGCCGACTTCGCCGTCTATGAGGGGCGCACGGCGAGGGCCGTCACCGGCTTCGACGCCGTCGACCTGCGGACGCTGCCGGGCGGCGTCGAGATCCCCGGCGCGGCGCGGCGCTACTTCCTGATGCTCTTCGACATGGCCTTCTCCCAGCCCGCCGGCATCGCGCGCGCCCGGCTGGCGGCCATCGAGATGCTCCCCAAGCTCCACCCCACCGACCTGGTGGCCGTGGCCACCTACCGGCGCTCGAACGGGATCGACATGGTTCTCGGCTTCACCTCGGACCGCGGCCAGGCCCGCGTGGCGCTCGACAGCCTCGGCCTCCCGGAGATGCTCGACCGCGCCTCCGACCCGCTGAAGCTCATCGTCATCGACCACGACCCGTACGACTTCGGCGAGCTCGTGGATGCCGGCGGCGCCGGCCCGGTCGGCCACGATCCCCACCGCATCCCGCCGCCGCGGCCTCCCGATCCCAATCCCGATCCCAGCATCGTAAAGACCTCGAACCCCTTCTCGAACCTGATGGACCCCATGTTCCGGGCCAAGCAGGAGGAGGAGGCGGCGAACCGCGAGAGCCAGAAGGACGCGATCGACGCCCTGGCCGAGTCGTTCTCCGAGCTGGCGCGGCTGATGCGCAGCGTCTCCGGCCGCAAGGAGGTGCTCTTCTTCTCCGAAGGCTTCGACAGCGCTCTCATCCAGGGCAACACGGAGGCGGACGAGCAGGGGCGGGTCTACGAGGAAGGGACCGAGACCGGCGCCATCTGGCGGGTGGACTCGGAGAAGCGCTTCGGCAGCACCGAGGCCGCCGCCGACCTCGAGCGCATGCTGGAGGAGCTGCGCCGGTCCGACTGCCGGGTCCACACCATCGACCTGAGCGGCCTGCGCGCCGTCAACGCCCTCGCCGAGACCGGCAGCCGGGGCGGCCGCGACAGCCTGTTCCAGATCGCCCGCGACACCGGCGGCGAGCTGTACGAGAATTTCAACGACCTGTCGGCGGCCATGGGCAAGATGCTGGAGAGACCGGCGTCACCTATGTGCTGACCATCCAGCCGGAGGATCTCGCGGCCGACGGCTCGTACCACCCGCTGCGGGTCGAGCTGCGCCGAGGCGGCCCCGGAAAGGCGCCGCGGGGCGCGCGGGTCGTTCACCGTCCGGGCTATTTCTCGCCCCGCCCGTTCGCCGAGCGCGGCAAGGCGGACCGCGAGATGCTCACCAGCTCGCGCCTGCTGACCGGCGACGAGCCCGGCCCGGTGCCCATGGCGGTGCTCGCCGCTCCCTACCCGGCGGACGACCCCACACCCGGGACGTCCCTGGCGTGGGTGCCGGTGCTCGTCGAGGCGGACGGACCCGCCCTGCTGGCCGGCAACGGTCCGGGCGACCTGCTGGCCGAGATCTACGTCTACGCCCTCGACAAGGACGGCGCCGTGCGCGGCTACGTGGCGCAGGCGCTCTCGCTGGAGCTGTCCAAAGTCGAAGCCGAGCTGCGCGCGGGCGGGCTCCGCTTCCTCGGCCACCTGGAGCTGCCGCCCGGGAGCTACAGCCTGCGCGTCCTCGCCCTCAACGGCCGCACCGGCGCCTACGGCCTGCGCGTCGCCAAGGTCGAGGTGCCGGAGATGGGCGCCGGCCAGGCGGTCCTGCTGCCGCTCTTCCCGCGGACCCCCGGCCACGGCGTGGTGACTCGGGAGGCCACGGTCGACGGCAAGGAGATCCCCTTCCCGTTCACACAGGGCCCGATCGCCTACCTGCCCGACCCGCGGCCGGTGCTGCGGGCCGGCGAGGAGGCGCCGGTGGCGCTCGTGGGCTACCACCTGCCGGCCGGCGACCTGCGCATCCGTACCGCCGTGCTCACCCCCGACGGCCGCGAGGTGGCGTCGGGCGGCCTGCGGGTGCTCGGCCGCGAAGGCGGGCCGGGCGGCGCCGACCGGCTGCGCGCCGCCTTCCGGCCGTCGAAGCTGGCGCCCGGAGAGTACCTGCTGCGCGTCACCGTCAACGGTGAAGGCGCCGCCGAGCACGCCGGCACCGCGAGCTTCACCATCGAGGCCGCCCCCGGCGGACCCTAGGAGGAAACAACATGAGAGCCGCACGAACGTTGCTCGCGGCCGTCTCGGCCGGGCTTTGCCTGTCGGCAGCCACACCGGCCGCGCCCGCCGCACCGCCGACCCCGCCCGCCTACGTGGACGTCACCGAGGTCACGGCCGTCGAGATCCCGGTCCAGGTGCTGCTCGACGGCAAGCCGGTCCGCGGCCTCACGGCCGGCGACTTCGCCGTCTACCAGGAGAAGGCGAAGCAGGACATCACCGGCTTCGACGTCGTCGACCTCTACAGCGCGCCCACGGAGGCGCCGGCAGCGCCGGAACAGAGAGTGGTGGAGCCCGCCCGCCGCCACTTCCTTCTTCTCTTCGATCTCTCGTTCTCCGAGCCCAAGGCCGTCGTGCAGGCGCGCGAAGCGGCCAAGGGGCTGATCGCCGACCTGCACCCGTCCGACCTCGTGGCCGTCGCCACCTACGCCGCCTCGCGCGGCCCCGAGCTCGTGCTGGGTTTCACGCCCGACCGCGCCCAGGCCCGCGCCGCCATCGACACGCTCGGGCTGCCCGAGCTGATCGACCGCACCCAGACCGACCCCCTGCGCATCGTGGTGGAAGACCTCCAGCGCGACATCGCGCAGGGGGCCGGCGGCACGGACGCGGCGGCCGCCGCGGACGGCCGCCGCCAGGTCATGCAGGAGATCCTGCTCAACCAGCTCCAGGGGTTCCTCGTAGACTCGGAGCGCGCCACCATGGAGGTCGAGAAGGACAAGATCTCCTCCCTGACCCGCTCGCTCACCGACCTCGCCCGGCTGATGCGCAGCGTCAGCGGACGCAAGTACGTGGTCTACTTCTCCGAAGGCTTCGACAGCGCCATCGTGACCGGCAACACCAGCGATACCAAGGCCGAGAGCGAGGCCCGCGACTCGATCAACCGCGGCGAGATCTGGAAGGTCGACACCGAGAAGCGCTTCGGCAGCTCGGCCGTCGGCGCCCAGGTCGACGCCATGCTCCAGGAGCTGCGCCGCGCCGACTGCGTGGTCCAGGCCGTGGACATCGGCGGCCTGCGCGCCGCCGGCGGGAGCGCCGGAAGCCTGGGATACGAGCGCAAGGGCGGACGCGAAAGCCTCTTCCAGATGGCCAACGACACCGGCGGCGATCTCTACGAGAACTTCAACGACCTGGGCGCCGCCATGAGCAAGATGCTGGAACGCACCGGCGTCACCTACGTCCTCACCATCGAGCCGGGCACGGTCCCGGACGGCGCCTGGCACAACCTGCGCGTCGAGCTGGAGCACGGCCCGCGCGGAGCGCGGGTGGTCCACCGGCCGGGCTACTACTCGCCGGTGCCGTACGCCCAGCGCAGCCGCTACGAGAAGATGCTGACGGCGGGCGAGGTTCTGCTCGGCGCCGAAGGCGGCCCGGTGCGGCGACCGCCCTGGCCGCTCCCGCGTCAGGCCCGCCGGGGAGCGCCACGGCCGACGGCCCCGTCCGCATCGAGATCGACGGCTCGTCGCTCCTCCATCTGCACCAGGGAGAGGATCTGCCGGCCGAGATCTACGTCTACGCGATGGACGGAAGGGCCAAGTCGCGAATTCCTGGCGCAGACGCTGGTGCTCGACCTGTTCAAGGTGGAGAGCCGTCTGCTGGAGTCCGGCCTGCGCTACTACGGCCACCTGGAGCTGCCGCCCGGAAGCTACAAACTGCGGGTGCTGGTGCGCAACGGCAGGACCGGCCTGTACGGGCTGAAGATCGTCCCCGTGGAGGTGCCGGCGATCGTCCAGGCCGGGGCTCTTCCGGCGGCCTTCGCTCCATTCGCTCCAGATACCGCAGGCGGCGGCTCGTGGCTGGTGGTGCGCGAAGCGCCGCGGCCCGGCCGGCGGGAGATGCCGATGCCGGCGATACCGCCACAGAACCCTTGAGGTCGATGAATCTTTTGCGGGGGATGACAATCAAACGAGGGCGAAAGGGGGAGTTGATGAAAGCAATCTGGAGACCGTTCGCCGGCCTGTGCCTGATCGCCGTTCCCGCGCTGGCCCTGGCCGGCGCGGAGCCGCCGCGCGAGCCGACCTTCACCGACACGGCCGAGGTCACGGCCGTGGAGATCCCGGTTCAGGTCGTCCTCGACGGCAAACCCGTCCGCGGCCTCACCGCCGCGAATTTCACCGTCTACCAGGACAAGAAGAAGGAAGCCGTCACCGGCTTCGAGACGGTCGACCTCTACGCCATCCCCGGCGGTGTCTCCGGCAGTGCCGCCGAGGTCCCCTCCCCGGCGCGCGGCACTTCCTGCTCCTGTTCGACCTCTCGTTCTCCGAGCCCAAGTCGATCGTCAAGGCGCGCGAAGCCGCCACCGGCCTGCTCGACGAGCTGCACGCCTCCGACCTCGTCGCCGTGGCCACCTACACCACCTCGCGCGGCCCCGAGCTGATCGTCGGCTTCACTCCGGACCGCGGCCAGGTGCGCGCCGCCATCGCCACGCTCGGACTCCCCGAGCTGGTCGATCGCTCGAGCGACCCCTTGAAGCTCGTGGTCAGCGACCTCCAAGGAGGCGTCATGCTCCTCGGGGACGCCGGCCGGCGAGGCGGCGGGGATGCCGGCCGTCCCGGCGCGCAGGCGCGCGCCGACGCGAACGACGCCCGCAATCAAGAGCTCAGCGACCGCGTGACCGACCGCCTGGAATCCTTCGCCCGCGAATCCGAGCGCGCCGGTATCGAGGTCCAGAAGGACAAGATCACGGCCCTCGCCCGCTCCTTCACCGACCTCGCCAAGCTCATGCGCAGCGTCAACGGCCGCAAATACGTGGTCTACCTCTCCGAAGGCTACGACAGCTCGCTCCTCCTCGGCACCACCGACAAGAAGGAGACGGACGAGAACCGCCGGTCTTCGGACAGGGGCGAGATCTGGAAGGTCAGCGCCGAAGAGCAGTACGGCGACGCCACCGCCACCAACGAGATCGACGCCATGCTCCAGGAATTCCGCCGCGCCGACTGCGCCATCCAGGCCGTGGACATCGGCGGCCTGCGCGCCGCGTCCGGAGGCGGCGGCGACCTCGGCGTCGAGCGCAAAGGCGGCCGGGACAGCCTCTTCCAGATGGCCCACGACACCGGCGGCGACCTTTACGAGAATTTCAACGACCTGTCCGCCGCCATGGGCAAGATGCTCAAGCGCACCGGTGTGACCTACGTGCTCACGATCCAGCCCGAAATGGTGGCGAACGCCCCGGACGCCGATCCGTTCCACGCGCTCCGCGTCGAGGTGAACGGCGTGCCGCGCGGCGCCCGGGTCGTCCACCGGCCCGGCTGGTTCGCGCCCAAGCCGTTCGCGCAGCGCAGCCGCTACGAGAAGATGTTCATCACCGCCGGCCAGGTGCTGGTACGAGCAAGGAGGCGCCGTCCACGCCTCGCTGCTCGCCGCGCCCATGCCCTCGGGCTTCGACGACGAAGCGGACGTGCCGCTGGTGGTCGAAGTGGAAGGCGCCGGTCTCCTCAAGGATCACCAGGGCCCGGATCTCCCCGCCGAGATCTACGTCTACGCCATGGACGCCCAGGGCTCCGTCCGCGACTACATCGCCCAGACGCTCGTCCTGGACATGAGCAAAGTCGAGGCGACGCTACGCCAGGGCGGCCTCAAGTTCTACGGCCATCTGCAACTGCCGCCGGGCAGCTACAAGGCCCGCCTGCTGGTGCGCAACGGCCGCACCGGCGAGTACGGCCTCAAGGTTGTGCCGCTGGAAGTGCCGCCGCTCACCCAGGCCGCCGGTCCGGTGCTGCTGCCGCCGTTCTTCCCCCAGCCGCCAGGCCCGTGGATCCTCACCCGCGAAGCCCCGCGACAGGGCCGGCGCGACGTGCCGCTCCCGTTCCGCCTCGGCGACAAGCCTTTCCTCCCCGCCTCCATGCCGACGCTGGACGACGGCCAGGAGACGCGCTTCTCCATGCTCGGCTACAACTTCGAGGAAGGCAACCTGCAGGTCCGTTCCGAGGTGCGGACCGCCGACGGCCGTCCCGCCAGCCAGGGAAACCTGACGCTGACCGGCCGCCAGTCCGACCCGACCGGAGCGGAGCGCCTGGAGCTGACCTTCAAGCCCGCCGCGCTCCAGCCCGGCGAGTATCTCCTCAAGGTGACCATCACCGGCGCCTCGGGCAAAGCCGGCACCGCCACCACCCGCTTCGTGGTCGCCGGCCAGCCGCCGGGCGAGCGGAGCTGAGCAACGATCCTGCCCGGACGGGGAACCCGCTCCCCAGTCCGATGCGGGATCTCTGTTGCAAGGGAAGTTGGCTTTGCCCGCAGGGGAGTTGACTTTGCCGCAGGGGAGTTGACTTTGCCGCAGAGGAAGTTGACTTCG
>CAWJQA010000006.1:0-942468 GCA_963844885.1 uncultured Holophagales bacterium
GTGGCCATGGTG
Source organism: uncultured Holophagales bacterium (assembly GCA_963844885.1). Classification (GTDB taxonomy): domain Bacteria; phylum Acidobacteriota; class Thermoanaerobaculia; order Multivoradales; family UBA5704; genus DATMER01. Next base: position 13 of record CAWJQA010000006.1, read on the forward strand.
GTGCCTTGCGTCTGCTGCCTCGACGACGGTTTCATCTGCTGGTCGCCGGGGTGCAGTGAGCCGCGAGCCGGGTAAAATGCCTCAACCGCCGGGTAAAACGGCCCGGCATCGCTCCAACTCGCCGCTACTCCCGGGCCGGAAGGCTCGCGTCCACGGTACGGGCGACCTCCTCATCGAGGTGGAGCTCGGTTTCCGCCATCGGCTCGCCGTCGGACTCGGGGTAGTAGATCTCTTTCTCGATCAAGGCGCCACGGCCCTCACATCGGTCACGAAATACTCGGTCTCCCCGAAGCAGGAGGTGGGCACGCCCACGTGCTGCTCGTAGTGCAGGGTGACGCGCTGGCCCATGGACTCGTTGATCTTCCGGGCCACCTCGTCGTCGCGCACGCTGAAGGCGAAGACCTCCGGCATGGCTCCCGGGAGGTTGACCATCGCCAGCTCGCCCTCCCACGTCTTGCAGAGCCATCCCTTGCGGGAGAACTTCTGGATGAAACCGGCCCTCTCGCCGGCGGCGTAGTCGTAGCTCAGGGTGGCCCAGACGTACAGCGCGAAGCCTCCCCCTGCCACGAGCACGAGCAGGAGGAGGATCAGGATGGGTTTGCCGCAGCCCCGCCGGCGAGGGGCGGGAGCCGTGGACGGTGAAGGTTGCGGTTCGGTGGCCATGGAGATTCCTACGCCCGCCGGATCAGCCTCAGGAGGAGGAGGAGCACCACGGCTCCGATGAAGGCCACAAAGATCGTCCCCAGGATCCCGGGCAGGGGCGAACCCCAGCCCAACTTGCCGAACAGCCAGCCGCCAACGACGGCTCCGATGATCCCGAGGACGATATCGCCAAGGAGGCCGAAGCCGCCGCCGACGACCTTCGAGGCCAGCACTCCGGCCACCAGCCCGACGACCAGCCAGATCAAGATCTCCATGCCTGTCTCCTCCCCTAGTGAGCCGTGACCGGAGGCGGTCCGGCACAACTTGATTATGGACCAACCGGGACGGAGGATGTCATGGAAGACTCACGCGAGGTTGTGGAAGACGTGCTGGACGTCCTCGTCCTGCTCGAGGCGGTCGACCAGCTTGAGCACCTCGTTGGCCTGGTCTTCCGGCAGCTCCGTGGGCGTGACGGGGATGTACTCGGACTCGGCGGAGAGCGGTGTGATGCCGCGGTCCTCCAGCGCCTTCTGGAGCTGGCCGAAGTCGCCGAAGGCGCAGCGCAGCACGAGCAGCGGCTCGCCCTTCTCCCCGGTGCTCTCTCCCATCTCCTCCAGCCCGTGGTCGATCAGCTCCAGCTCCAGCTCCTCCTGGTTGAGGCCCGCCGGGTTGAGCCGGAAGACACCCATCCGCTTGAAGAGAAAGGCGACGCTGCCCGTCGTCGCCATGTTGCCGTTCCCCTTGTTGAAATGCGCCCGGACGTTCGAGACGGTGCGCGTGGGGTTGTCGGTCGCGGTTTCGACGAGGAGGGCGATGCCGTGCGGGCCGTAGCCTTCGTAGAGGATCTCTACGAAGTCCGTGGCGTCCTTCCCGCTCGCGCGCTTGATGGCCGCCTCGACCTTGTCCTTCGGCATGTTGACGGCGCGCGCGTTCTGAACCACCCGGCGCAGGAGCGGATTGCCGACCGGATCGGGGCCACCCGCCTTGACGGCGATGGTGATCTCCTTGCCGATCCGGGCGAAGGCTTTCGCCATCCGGTCCCAGCGGGCGAACATCGTGTGTTTTCGAGTCTCGAAGATGCGTCCCATGGCGCGAGACTGTAGCCCGGCCCCCGGCGCGGAGTAAAGAGGGCAGCCGGGCGGGTCCGATTGACAGGCACTTCGAAACAGACTTAAATCGTCGCGAATGAACCGGATCCTCGCCGCTGCGGTCGTCCTCCTCGGCCTGGGACTGGCCCAGGAGATGTCCGCCGCGACGCGCGTCCCGGTCGATATCGTGTCCGGCGGCCGGATCTTCGTGCAGGCCCGGGTCAACGGCTCCGATCCGCTCTGGTTCCTGCTCGACACCGGCTCGGCCCGGTCGTTCCTCGATCCCGGCCAGATCCAGCCGCTCGGCCTGCGCGGCACGGAGAAAGGGAAGAGAGAGACAGCCTTCGACCGCAACGCCCTGGTGGAGGTCGCGGGCCTGCAGCTCGCGAACCAGACCTTCACCGTCGCTCCCGTCCGCATCCCGGTCGCCCACCCCGTGTCCGGCATCCTCGGCGCTCCCTTCTTCCAGCAGGCGGTGGTATCGATCGACTATGCGTCGTCGAGCCTCGTTCTCTCCAGCCCGAGCGGCTACCGCTACTCCGGGCCGGGCACGGCGGTGGCCTTCGACCTCTCCCAGGGGGTGCCGGTCGTGAGCGCGCGCCTGACCGTCGGCTCCCGCGGCCCGTTCACGGTCCGGCTGCGGGTGGATACCGGCGCGTCCTGGCCGCTGCGGATCGACCGGCCGTTCGCGCGCGCGAAGCAGCTCCTCACCTCGACCGGCGGCATGCGCCGCTTCGAGGCCTCCGCCGGAGCGGCCGGCGAGGCCTCCTTCCTGGCCGGCCGCGCGCGCCTCCTCCAGCTCGGTCCGTTCCTGTTCCGCGACGAGATCGCCGCCTTCCCCGACGACGTCCCGCCGGCCGTGGCCCGGCCCGGCTGGGACGGCATCCTGGGCGCCGCCCTGCTCAACCGCTTCCGGGTGACGTTCGACTACTCGCGCAAGCAGATGATCCTGGAGCCCACCGAGATGCTCGGCGTGAGCTTCGACTACGAGCTCACCGGGGTGATGGTGGTGGCGGACGGCAAGCTCTTCAAGGTCGGCGGCGTGCAGGACGGCACACCGGGAGGCTACGCGGGGTTTCAACCCGGAGACGTGATCCTGGCGATGGACGGCCGGCCGGCCGCCGGCATGACCCTCCTCCAGGTCCGCCAGGGGTTCCGGCAGGACGGCGACAAGCACACGGTCGAGATCCAGCGCGGCCGCGACCGGCTTTTGATTCAGATGCCCACGATGCGGATCCGGTAGGCCCTCACCCCCGACCCCTCCGCTCATGAGCCAGGCCCTTTGTTTGATACGGTTTAGCTTAACACAGGGAGGGGCTGTATCCAAACCGTAGCCCCTTTGGGCGGCGGGCTAGGCTGGCGGCTCCTGCGCCGCTAGCCTTTCAAGCCCGTATTTCTTCATTTTTCTCCGGAGAGTGGGTTCCGAGATGCCGAGCCGGCGGTAGGTCTCGCTGAGTTGGCCCTGGCATTGGTCGAGGGCCGCCGCGATGAGCTGCCGTTCGCGGCGTTCCAGCGCCTTCTTGTAGTCGCCCGGCGCGAGGTGCCCGACCGGAGCCGCCGGCTCCACGCGCAGGAGACGGTCCGCGGGGACGGATGAAGGAGCCGGCGGCTCCGGCGCGCGGTCCGGCCGCTTCGCGAACGCCGCCATGGCGAAGTCCCGGGCTTCCAGGATCTTGTGGTCCGTGAGGCCCCGATTCTCGGCCAGGGCCAGGAGATCGCGCCACAAATCGAGGATGTGGGCATGCCGGCCCGGCTCCGCCTCCTCGAACAGGCGGAGAGCCTCCCGGCAGACCCGCGCCGCGGCCTCGATCTCGCCTCGCCGGTAGAGCCGCTCGAACTGGGTCAACAGGGTCAGAAGGGCGTCCTTGTAGTGCTCGGCTTCCATGCGGCAAGCGATATTGTGTCGGAAGGCGTCTTCCGCTTCCCGGGCATGGCCCAGGCTGTCGAGCACGAGCGCTTCCAGGTAGCCGAGCAGCAACTCGGTCCGGTGCCCCCGAAGCCGCTCGTAGAGCGGCAGGCTGTTGAAGAGGCTCCGCAAGGCTTCGCCGGGCCGGCCAAGCAGGGCAAGGCTCTCGGTGATGATGCTTTTCGCCAGCAGCTCGAGCCGGCTTTCCCCGGGTGCCAGAGTCCGCAGAGCAGCCTCGGCCCGGGTGAGCGCCTCTTCGTAGCGAAAGGCGCCCAAAAGTGTATTGGCTTCCTTAATCGTGATCGAGGCCGACGCCGAGTCTCGTGCCCGGCGGCAGACCGCGGCGGCGCGGGCCAGGAGGTCCAGGGCATCGTTCGCATGGCCCGTGTCGGCAGCCAGCGAGGCCTGAAGCGAAAGAAGCCGTGCCGTCTGTGAGGCGCCCCCCGTCCCGCGGCCGAAATGCCGGCGCGCCGCATCAAAGGCAGCGGCGGACCCGGAAAAGTCGCCGGCTCGGCGCCGGCAGTTCCCGGCGGTCAGCATCGCCTCGCCCTGAAGGTCGGCCTGCCGGCGGCGCGAGCAGCAGCTTACCGGGAGAAGCCCGGCCAGGGCATGAGCGACTTGTGCCCGCTCCTCACCGAGGGCCGGGTCTTCTCCGGCCGCGGACCTGGCTGCCGCCAGCACGGTGGCGACCATCTCCGGCGTCCGTAGCGACGATACCGTCTCCAGCCGGCGGACCTGCTGCTCCGCGGGCAGGCTTGCCAGCTCCCACCAGCAAGCCCGCGCCCGCATGCCGGCCAGCACCGCGCGGAGATGCTCGTCCCGCGGCAGCGAGCCGTCCTGCTGATCCCCGGGCGGTAGGACGCCCGTGTCAGCCGTCTTGAGGCCGTACTTCTTTACCCTCGCCCGCAGGGTGTCCCGGGCCAGGCCGAGCAGGCGCGTGGCTTTGCGGAGGTGGCCCCCGCATTGAGCGAGGCCCTGGGCGACAAGCTCCCGGTCCAGGCTTTCCATCTCTTCCTGAAATTCGCCGGTGGTCATGCCGGTCCCCGGCTCCGGTATAGCCTCCGGAGCAAGCCCCGGCTCATGGCCCTCCGGTACGGCGGGGGCCTGTTCACGTTCGTGGCCGGCGGGAATGCGGGGGCCGGCAGTGCTGGCTGGCTGCCGCAGAGGGCCTTGCGCCGCGGGTACATGCCAGGAGCGCACGAGATACTCCCTGGCCTCGACAAGGTGATGCCTCACAAGGCGGCCGGCTCGAAGCAGGGACAACAGGCCTTGCCAGAGATCGATCAACTGGCCGTGGCAACCCGCGCCCGCCTGCTTTGTCAGGTCGAGCGCCTCCTCGCAGCTCCGTTCCGCCTTGTCCAGCAGCCCCTTGCGGACGAGGGACTCGAAATACGTGAGCACTGTCAGGAGAGCATCCTTGTAGTGCTCAGCCTCCATGCGGTGGGCAATGTTGCTCCGGAAAGCCTTTTCCGCTTCCCGTGAAAAGCCGAAGGAGTCGAGCAGAAGCGCTTCCAGGTAGCCTTGCAGAAGCTCGGTCCGGCGCCCTGCAAGTAGTTCGTAGACGGGTAGGGTGGCCGAGAAGCTTCGAAGAGCCTCGCCGGGGAGCCCCAGAAAGACGAGGCTTTCGGTGATGATGCTCCTCGCCAGCATTTCGAGGCGTGCCTCTCCCGGCGGCAACAAGCCCAAGGCCTCTTCCGCCCGGCTTACGGCATCTTCGAAGCGAAAGGCGGCGAGGAAGGTATTGGCCTCTTTCACCGCGAGAGCCGCAAGCACCGCCGGAGCCTGCAAGCGGCGAGCGATCTCGGAGGCGCGGGTCAGGAGGCTCAGGGCCTCCTCCAGGTGGCCCGTGTCCGAGGCAAGCGAGGCCTGGATGGAGAGGAGCCGCGCCTCCTTTGCCAGGTCGCCCGTTCCCAGAGCGAAGTGGCGGCGCGCCGACTCGCCGGCGGAGGCCGAGCCGGTCCAGTCCGCGGCCACGCGCCGGAAGTTCGCCGCGGCCTGCATGGCCGTTCCCTGAAGGTCTTCCCGCATCGGCTTTGGGCAGACGCCCTCCGGGAGGAAGCCCGCCAGGGCGTACGCGACCTGGGCCCTCTCCTCGCCGAGGAAGGGGTCGTCGGGCGCCACTCTCGACGCCTCCGCCAGCACCGTTTCGAACATCTCGCGCGTCTGGAGCGACTTGTCGCGCCTCAGCCGCTTCACCTGCTCTTCGCCGTCCAGGCTCTTCAGCCGGACCCAGGAGGCCCGCGTCAGGAGCCACCTCGAAGCCGCCTTCTCCTCGGACTCGATCATGCCGACGATCGCGCTTCGGGCATCCTGAAAACACAGAGAAACACCGCGCCGCTTCAGCTCGGCGACGGCTCCGGCGGCCCCATCCCAGCACGGGCCGCAGCCCGCCAGGTGCGCAGTCGCCGCGTCCACGCCGGGAGAGCCGTCAGGCTCCGACAGCACGCGGACCCACTCCGAGCACGAAAGATGCCGCTCCATCCCATCCCTCTTTTTCTCCTCCTTCCAACCCGAAGCGACAGTATACCCGCACAAAAACAGGAGGGCGGAGAACCCGCCCTCCTGGATACAAGGTGCCGGAGCCAGCCCAAAGCGCGCCTAGCCGTTGGGGTCCCAGTGGTTTCCGACGTTCGGGGTGGGCTGGCCGTCGGGGTCCCACTGGCCGCCGACGTCGACGGTCGCCGAGCCGTCGGGGTCCCACTTGTTTCCGACGTCGACGGTTGCCGAGCCGTTGGGGTCCCAGCGGCTTCCGACGTCCGTGGTGGGCTGGCCGTTGGGGTCCCACTTGTTTCCGACATCCGTCGAAGACGCGTCTCCCGCGAACAGCCGGAGCCCGCCGAGAGCCAGGGCCAGAGCCAAAGCGAGGAAAAGTTGCGACATAGAGCCATCCTTTCGGGGATTCGTGAACCCCGGGCACAACGATTTGGTCCGGGCTAGAAGGTTTCCCCGGCCGCAGTGTGCCCCCTCTTCCCGCCTCCGGCAAGTCACGCTTGGCCCGGACGAATGCTGTCGGGGCAGGCCCAATCCTCCTGTTTGGCATCCTTCCCGACACGCTCGCGACCCAAGCAACACAGGAGTCGTGCGCGAGCCAAGGAGAGTCGTTTGTTGATTGACGCATACCGTGACGACATGCGGCGACTGGCGGATCTGATCCTCTGCTCCGCCGAGGCACAGCCGATCCGTGCTGATGAAACTGAGACGGCCGAGGATGTGCGCAGGCTGCTGCTCATCAGCGAGTTACTGAACCGCGCGAGCCACAGTCCCCGTGTCCCCATGTTGCATGAACGATTTCTCCGGGGGGAGACGACAGCGGCCGAGAACCTGACCCTCGTTCGGCAGTTGCTGCGCCTGTACGCGTCATGAACGTCGTTGGAGTTCAGAGGCTTTTGCTCGAGGCACTCGAGCGAGAACAGAGTTGCTTCGCCATTCTTTCCTTCCGGCCGTCAGCCAGTGAGGTGGACGACTGGATGTTGCTCTTCGACTCTGTTCGTTGGCTCAACCGGCCGGAATGCGACAGCCAACGCCTCGTTTCGGATCTCAGGAGGTTCGGCCTCGGGCTCGTTCTCTGTTCGGATGAAGAGGAGGCGCGGCGTCTCTTCGAGGAGTCGGGATGCCGCCGGCTTTGGTTGGAAGTGTACGCCGCCGACGGGAGGCGGTTGGCATCTGGAAAACCACAACGGAAAAGGCCGCACCGAGAGGCCGGTAACAAGCTGCGCTCAGCTCGCTGATCAAGCGGAGGCACGTTCACGACATGGCAACTCCAAAGAAAATCCTGGCGACTCTCAGAAAACATATAGATTCGTTGAATGTGCCCTACCGTGAGGTGGAACGCCGTGCGGGGCTGGCGAGCGGGTCCATCGGCAAGCTCCTGGGCGGGGAAATGCATCTTCGCTTTGGTCACATTCTCCAGATAGGGGCCGCATGCGGCGTTTCCGCCCTCGGGTTGTATCGCGCTGCGTACGGTCGCAAAGGTGGAACAGTGCGCATGGCCAGGCTATTCACGGAATTATTGGAGAAAGAGCTAGAGCCGCAGCTAGAGAAGGGGCTTGGTGCAGGAAAATTTGATGAGAGACTAGTCATGGCGCGACTCAAGAACCTCAAGGTGGAGGAGTGACCAGGGCTGAGGATAGAGCTTACGCTGATTGAATCGGGTCGAAAAGCGAACGGATCGAAGGTTACCGGACGTCTCCTGACGCTCGACCAACTGGTACTGGTGTGTCTGACTCCTGATGAGGAAGGCGGTTGATGCAGGGGCGGTTTCTCCTGCAAGTGGCCGTGATCCTGGCGGGTCGCCGACCGGAATTCGCCTGGAAGAGATCGTTTCGGCCATGGATGGGTCGGGGAGAGGGGGAACGGGATCAATTTTTCTTCGTTTTCGCCAACACCGCCGAGTCCGGGTTGAACACCACCGACTTCGGCCGCGCGTCGAAGCTCAGCTCGAAGCTCTTCTCCGGCGCGTCCATCAGCACGGTCCTCTCCACCGCCCCGCCTTCGAGCTCGACACGCACGGGCACGGCCATCCGGAAGCCCGCGGGCACGCCTTCCTGGGTCACCTTCAGGGTGACCGCGTTGCCCGAGATCGAGCTGCTCCAGCGGTAGGCCGGTACTTCGGCGCGCTCCACCCACTGGTCGAAGAACCAGCTCCAGTCGCCGGGCGCGCGCCGCGCCACGGCCGTGGCGAAGTCGGCCGTCGAGACCTCCTTGCCCTGGTTTTCCTTCAGGAAGTCGCGCAGCACGTCGAGCAGCGCCTGGTCGCTGCCGGTGGTTTCGGCGAGCAGCCGGTCCAGCATGTGGAGGACGAGCGCGCCCTTGCCGTAGATCAGCGACGAGTAGGCGGTGGGCAGCTCGCCGGTGTTCGCCCGCCAGCTATGGCCGATCGGCCCGATCCGGCCGCTGTGCGCGCGGTTCGCGAGGTTGACGTCGAAGCGCGTGAACTTGCTGAAGCCGCTCTTGATCGAGCCGTTCTGCTCATCGTTGTAGGTGCGCAGGATCTCCGCGAACAGCTTCGCGCCACCCGGCACGGTGTCGCGCACGTAGAGCATGGCCGAGTACTCGGCGAACGCCTCGCCCAGCCAGGCGTCGCGGTAGGTGGCCGCGCCGACCCGGTGCCCCCACCACTGGTGCGCCACCTCGTGGGCGCGGAACAGCTCCGCCAGGCCCCGGCCCGAGCAGGTCGAAGCTCTGCTCGGGCAGGTGGATGAAGCCGTCGAACGACTGCCCGTGGCGCGCGTCGATGGTGGTGACGTAGAGCGGCTCCCCCTCCGGCAGCGGCGCCCCGAACAGCGTCCCGAAATACGCCAGGCTCTTCGCCACGTCCCGCGCCACCTCCCCGAAGCGCGCCTTCCGGCTCACCTCGATCTTGGAGCCGAAGCAGCGCACCTCCGGCGCGCCGTCGACCTTCGCGGTCTCCTCGTGGAACTTCTCGGCGAAGGAGAAGGTCACCATCTTGACCGGATGATCGACCACCCAGACGCCGTGGGAACGCCCGTCCGGCAGCGGGTCGGACTGCTCCTGCCGCCCCATCGACCGCAGCGTGTGCTTCTTGCGCGCCGTCAGCTCGATGCGCGCCGTATGCGGATCGGTGAGGAAGGTCTCGTCGCCCTCCCAGTCCGGATACCACGCCCGGCTGTGGACGTAGTTGGTCAGGTCGAGCTCGTAGACGAAGCGCAGCGTCCGCGCCTCGCCCGGTACGATGGGATGGTCGAGGAGGACGACCAGCGAGTCGTCGTAGACCCGGTTGTCGATGATGCTCTTCCGGCCGCCGATGTGGTCCCGGATGAGCGCCAGGGGCCGGCCGTCTTCGGTGACCTCCGTGAGCCTGGCGAACGGGTTCAGCGTGAACATCACGGCCGTGGCGCCGGGCCTCTCGCCGGTGAAGCGGAGATCGACCTGGAACCGGCCCTTGAAGAAGTCCTCGTCGCGGCCGGCCTCGGTGACGTCCGCCACGATGTCCGCGTGCTGGATGTCCATCTCCGGGTTGCGGCGGCCGGACGGCCGGCCGTCGGCCAGGCGGTCCGCGGCGCGGTCCAGGCTCAGCCAGGTCTCCGGATACTTGTAGCCGGTGTTGAAGCTTTCGAGGCGGATCTCCTCCATGCGCCGGCCGTCGTAGTCGAACGCGAGCCACCCCAGGCGGTCGGTCTTCGCGTCCACGCGGAGGTAAAGGTCGCCCGGGGTGTGGAAGGCGGCGACGATGCGCGCGTCCACGTCGTTGAACCACTGCGTGAGCCAGTGCTCGTGGCGCTCGCGGGCCAGCTTGTTCTCCTTGTAGCCGCCCGCGGCGGGCCCGGAGACCGCGGGGATGGGCAGCTCGCCGGAGGTGCGGAGGACGAGGGCCGAGAACGGCTCGTCGATCTCCTGCAGATCGGGCTTCTCCGTGAAGCGCCGGAGCTGCGCCAGCTCGATGGGATCGGGCACGGCCATCCGGAAGCGGCCCTTGCCTTCGAAGACGAGGCCGGTGACGGCGCCGGACGCCGTGGGCTCGGCGAACCAGATCTTCCCGGACTCCAGCGTCCACGAGGCGCCCTCCTTCTCCCAGCGCAGGCCGCCTGCCGGCACGGCCACGGGCTCGGCGCGGTAGAGCCAGCGGTTGAGCTGAAGGTATTCCTCCGGGGGAGCCGGCGGATCGGCGGCGAACGCCGGGAACGCCAGGCCGGCGGCGAGGACCAGCAGCAGCGAGGCTCGCATCAAAGCGCGGCCCGGATCGCCCAGAGGTCCGGAAACAGCGGCTTGAACAGAGTGGTTTCGAGATACTTGGCGCCGGGCGAGCCGCCGGTGCCTTGCTTGACGCCGATCGTGCGCTGGACCATCTTCACATGGCGGTAGCGCCACTCCTGAAGCCCTTCGTCGAGGTCCACGAGCCGCTCGCACACGTCGCGGTCCTCGGGACGGTTGCGGTAGATGTCGATCAGCACCTCGCGCACCCGCTCGTCTTCGAGCGGCGGCAGCAAGGGATCGATCGCCAGCACGTCCTCGGGGATCGCGTAGCCGTTTCTCCGGAGGAAATGCAGGAAGGAGGCATAGACGCTCGGCTGCCGCAGATGCTCTTCGAGGCGCCGCCGCTCCGGCGTGTCCTCCGGGATATGGCTGAGGGCGCCCGGCCGCCGGTGTCCCAGCAGGATCTCCAGCTCGCGGAACTGGGCCGACTGGAAGCCGCTCGCCGTGTCGAGCCGGTAGCGGAAGCTGGAGAACGACACCGGCGTCATGGTCTCCAGGATGTCGACCTGGGAGACCAGGGTCTTGAAGATGGTGAGGATGCGTCTCAGCGCGGACAGCGCCGTGGGCCGGTCGTTCGCCTCGAAGGAGCGCTGGAGCAGGCCGCACTCGTGGATCACCTGCTTGAACCACAGCTCATAGACCTGGTGGATGACGATGAAGAGCATCTCGTCGTGCTCGGGAGGGTCGGAAGCGAGCGTCTGCAGGCCGAGAAGCTCGTCGATGCGGAGGTAGCTGGAGTAGGTGCGGACCATGACCTGGTGAGGCTAGTGAAAGGAGGGGGCGGGGTCAACCGGAAAGAGACCTCACCCCCTATCCCCCTCTCCCATCGCTCACCCATCCCCCGGGAGAGGGGGCACCCCCTCCCAAAGACAAAGACGGCAGACCCAAAGGGGTTTTGGGTGGTGGCGCCCCCTCTCCCGGTCGGGGGGAGAGCGATGGGAGAGGGGGATGGGGGGTGAGGTTTCCTTTATGTCCTTTCTCCCACCAGGATCGCCGCGATCCGCTCCCCCGCCCGGCCGTCGCCGTAGGGGTTGGGGGCCGGCAGCGGCCCGGTGTACGGCTCTTCCCGCCAGGCCTCGGCGAGGGCTTCGGTGACGCGCTCGCGGTCGCGGCCGGCGAGGCGGTTGCGCCCTCCGGCGAGCGCTTCGGGCCGCTCGGTGGTCTCGCGCGCCACGAGCGTGATCTTGCCCAGCGAAGGCGCCTCTTCCTGGATGCCTCCCGAGTCGGTGAGGACGATCCGGCAGCCGGCCAGGGCGCGGGCGAACTCGGCATAGTCCATGGGCGGCACGAGCCGCACCCGCTCCACGCCGGCCAGAAGCTCCGCCGCCACTCCGGCCACGTTCGGGTTGGGATGGACCGGCCAGAGCGCCCGCGCGTCCGGAGTCCGGCTCGAGGAAATCGCGCACCGCGGCGACCAGCGCGCGCAGCGGCTCTCCGAAGGACTCCCGCCGGTGCAGGGTGACCAGCAAGTACGGCTCGCCCGCCGCCGCGCCGCCGTGCTTCTCCAGCACCCAGAGCAGCGAGTCCACCGCCGTGTTGCCGGTGACGTGGATCGCGGCCGGGTCGATCCGCTCGGAGAGGAGGTTCCGCCGCGCACCTTCGGTGGGGGCGAAGCACCAGCGGCAGAGCCGGTCCGCGAGCTGGCGGTTGGCCTCCTCCGGGAACGGGTGCCGGTGATCGTAGGTGCGGAGGCCGGCCTCCACGTGGCCGACCGGGATCTGGAGGTTGTAGGCGCAGAGCGCGGCGGCCAGGCTGGTCGTGGTGTCGCCCTGGACCAGCAGAGCCTCGGGCCGGACGCGCTCGAGGAGAGAAGGGAGCCGCTCCAGCACGCGGGCGGCGATCTCGTTGAGCGTCTGGCCCTCCGTCATCACCGCCAGCTCATGGTCCGGAGCCAGGCCGAGAGGCGTGAGCGCGGTCTCCAAGAGCTCGCGGTGCTGGCCGGTGGAGATCAGCACCGGCGCGAGACTCGTCCGCTGAAGCGCCCGGAACACGGGCGCCATCTTCACCGCTTCCGGCCGGGTGCCGACGATCAGGGCGATGGTTCTCTTCATCCGGCAGGAAGCTAACACAGCCGGCCCGAGGCTTCTCGAAACGCCCGTCCTGGGAGACAATACCGCCGCCATGAAGACAACGATCGATCCCTTGAGCTATACCGAGACCGAGATCCGCAGCTACCTGCCGAGCGGCTGGAGCCTCGCCGGTGGCCCCGGCGGCCCCGAAGGCGCCTGGGACCCCAGGAAGCAGGCCTGGCAGGTCAGCGTCCTCGACAACGTCGACTTCGACTGGCCCGTCACCGTCAAGGCCGGCGACGCCGGCTCGCACGGCCGCCTCGAAGCCCTCCGCCGCGCCATCGACGTGGTCTACCGCGAACGCCTCGGCTGAAGAGCCCCCTCCCCGTCCCTCCCCCACTGGCGCGGGAGAGGGCGCCTCCTCCCTCCCCGCGACAGGATCTGTTTGAAGACTCCCTCTCCCCCGGCACGGGGGAGAGGGCTGGGGAGAGGGGGAACGGGATCAACTGAACGGGGTCAATTACTCCAGGGCGGGACGACGCCGTTCATGCGGGCGTACGCGATCGACTGGCCGAGGTGCTCGTGGCAGTGGGAGACCAGCACCAGCGCCAGCTCCCGCGCCGAGCCGTCGTGGTCGAAGACCTTCATCTTCTTCTCCAGATCGGCGTCGGAGAGGCTCGCGAGATACTTGCGGACGTACTCGAACGAGGTCTTCATCGTCGCCATGGCCTTGGCCTTGTCGTTGGCGTCCTTGTCGAAATCCGCCGGGTTGATCCCTTCGGCCTTCGGCGCCCCCATGAGGTGGGTGAGGAAGTAGTTGCCGCCGGCCACATGCATGAAGACCTCGCCCACCGAGCGCACCTTCTCGCCCGGACGCCAGCCGTACTTGTCCGCCGGCATGGCCTCGGCCAGCGCGGTCAGCTTCGTCTCCGCCTCGTCGATCTGGCCCTGGATGTCCGCCCGCACGCTGCCGCCACCGGCCGCGCCGCTGGCGGCTTCCGGGTCGTGGGCGAAGGCGGGGACGGCCAGGAAGGCCAACAAGGCGGCGGCTCCGAAGTATCGTCTCATCAGGATCTCCTCCGTAAAGAGTGGGTGGAACGAACCGGCTGGACATCTTAACGATAGAATGCCGCTCCGCAACCCGGACCCGGAAAGAGGACGCCGACTTTGCACCTGACTCTCGCCCTGCTCGCCGGCCTCGGCGCCTTCGCGCTGCTCGTGGTGCTGATCACGTGGCTGCAGCGCAAGTCGTTCTACGTGCGGCAGCTCGCCTTCCCGCTCTTCGTCGCCGCGGCAGCCGCCGCCGTCGAGGTGTTCGGGCTCTTCGGGACCCAGGATCCGGAGTCGATGGAGCTGGCCCGCGCCTGGCTGCTCCTCTTCCTCGGCGCGGTCACGCTGCTGCGGCTGCTCGGCCTCTACCTGTTCGACATCCACCTGCGGAGCCGCACCGGGCTCCAGCTTCCGCCCCTCCTGCCGCGGGTCGCCATGATCCTGGTTTACGTGGTGGCGGCGTTCATCACGCTGCGGGTCACCTTCCCGAGGCTGGAGCTGGGCGGCCTCATCGCCACCAGCGCCGTCACCTCGCTGGTCCTCGGCCTCGCGCTCCAGCCCATCCTGTCGAACTTCTTCGCCGGGCTGGTCATCAGCGTCGAGCGCCCGTTCCGGATCAACGACTGGATCCGCGTCGGCGAGTTCGAAGGCCGGGTCGTCGCCATCACCTGGCGCACCACCCACCTGCGCACCCGCGACAACGACAACCTCGTGATCCCCAACGGCAAGCTCGCCGACGAACGGGTGATGAACTACTACTACCCGCACCCCATGCACATGGAGCGGGTGAAGGTCGGAGCGGCCTACAGCGAGCCGCCGTACCGCGTGCGGCGCGTGCTGGCCGAGGCCGCGGTCGGCATGGCCGGCGTGCTGGACAAGCCCACGCCCGAGGTGTACGTGCTGTCGTTCGACGAGAGCGCCGTGATGTACGAGTTGCGCATCTGGGTCGAGGACGTGGCGCAGGCGCCGCGCATCGCGAGCGAGGCGCGGGCGCGCATCTGGGAGATCTTCCGCCGCGAGCGGATCCCGATCCCCTACCCCACCCGCGCCCTCCTGCCCGCGCCCCGTCCCCGCCCGGCCGAGCCCGGCAAGGCCCGGCTGTTCGTCGCCGAGGGGCACGAGCGCGGCCAGTCGCTGGCCCTGGACGCCGCGGGCGGACCGGCCGTCGTGGGCCGCTCGCGCGGCTGCGCGTTGACCTTGACCGAGCCCAACGCCAGCAAGGAGCACCTGCGGATCGCCTGGGAGGACGGGGCCTGGATCCTCACCGACCTGGCGAGCAGCTTCGGCACCAAGGTCAACGGCCACACCGTCACCCGCGCCGAGCTGGGGCCGTTCGATCGCATCGCGGTCGGCGATACGGTTATGATCTTCGAGCCCGGTATTCTCTGATATCTCTGATATCCCCCGATGACGCCCGAGACACCCACCCAGATCGGACCCTACCGCGTCACCGGCCTTCTGGGCCGCGGCGGCTCGTCGCCCGTGTACAAGGCCGTCGCGCCGGACACCGGCCGGGCCGTCGTGGTGCGACTGCTGTCGCCCTACCTCGAGGAGAACCCGGCCGGCGCGAAGCGCTTCGAACGCGAATCGCGGGCCCTGGCCGCTTCGCCGCACCCGAACATCCTCCAGATCCTGGACACCGGCGTGGAAGGCTCGCGCCCCTATCTCGTGACGGAGCTCGTGCCCGAGGCGCGGTCGCTGGCCCAGGTGCTCCGCGAGCGCCGGCTCGAGGTGAACGAGGTACTCCCCGTCATGAAGGGGATCTGCCGCGGGCTCGCCCACGCCCACCAGGCCGGCGTGCTCCACCATCACATCTCGCCGCACGCCATCCTGGTCTCGCCCGACCTCTCCACGGTCAAGCTGACGGAGTGGGGCTTCACGCGCGTCGAGTCGCTCGGCCTGACCGGCACGCTGAGCACCGGCGCGATCACTCTGGGCGCGTTCAACTACCTGGCGCCGGAACAGGTCGAGGGGTCGAGCGCGGCCGACCACCGGACCGACCTTTACGGAGTCGGCGCGGTCTTCCAGGAGATGCTCACCGGCCGGCCTCCGAGCGGCAAGTTCACCCTGCCGAGCCAGGTGAACGGACAGCTCCCGCCCGAGACCGACGTGATCGTGCTCAAGTGCCTCGCCCGCAACCCGTCCGAGCGCTACGTCACGGCTCTGGAGCTGCTCGCGGACCTCGGACGGCTGGAAGAGGCGCAGAAGATCCGCCTGCTCTCCGAGCTGCGCGAAATCAAGGCTTCCTCCGGCTCCCGCCGGGGCCTCGTCGTGGCAGGCATCGTGCTTCTTCTGGCGGCGCTCGTGCTGACCGGCTACGTGCTCGCACGCTGACGCCTCATCCCTGCGCGGAAAAAGGTGCGACTCTGCCAAACGCCTTGCCGGCAAAGGGCTCCCTTCCACGCGCCCGACCCCGTGCGGCAAGCGAAACGCCCGTCCTTCGTTTAAGATAGCCGCGGCAAAATGGAGAGCAGCAACCTCGTCGTTTTCGTGAGCCAGGCAGCTCAGGCCGGTGGCGCCCTCGTCATGGCGCTCGTGCTGGTCGGGTTCCACCGACTCTACCAGCGGGAGTACCTGCGCACCTGGGCCTGGAGCTGGTGGGCGTTCTGTGTCTGGATGGCCGCATCCGGCCTGGGCCAGCTCCTGGCCTGGAACAATCTCCCCCGGCCCGAGATCCAGACGCTGCTGATGGTGCTCTCGCTGATCAGCGCCTACTGGAACGTGGCCTGGCTGCTGTTCGGCACCTACGAGCTGGCCACCACCCGCGGCGTGCCGGAACGGACCGAGATGACGGTCCTCGGCGCCCTTCTCCTGCTGGCGGTCATCCCGGTCCTGGTGTCGGCCGGGGAAAGCCCCCACGACCGCCTCCTGACGCAGGAGGCCCTGCGCAACGCCTTCCTGGCCATGGCCTACCTGGTGGCGAGCTACTGGATCTGGAACGCCGGCAACGAGGAGGTGTCGGCCGGCCTCGGCCAGCGCATCCTGAGCGGCGCCTTCCTGCTCAACACCATCCAGGAGCTGCACTACCTTTCGATCCACCTCGGGCTCGTTCCCACCTACACCCCGCTGCTGGTGCCGTTCGATTTCCTCCTCCAGTTCCTGTTGGGGGTGGGGATGGTGATCTGGCTGCTGGAGGAGGAACGCCGGCGAGTGATCGCGGCGTCGGCGCGGGCCGAGCACCTGGCCTACCACGACACGCTGACCGACCTGCCGAACCGCAACCTTCTCGTCCAGCACATGACCTCGGCGCTCCACCGCGCCGAGCGCCGGGCGGAAGGCCGCGCGGCGGTGCTGTTCCTCGACCTCGACCGCTTCAAGGTGATCAACGATTCGCTCGGCCACAACTACGGCGACGAGATCCTGCGCGCCATCACCGAGCGCCTGCGGCGCAATCTTCTGGAGACCGAAACCGTGGCCCGCATGGGCGGCGACGGCTTCGCGGTGCTGCTGCCGGTGGTGAGCTCCGAGTGGAAGATCGCGCAAGTCGCGGACAAGATCCTCGGCCTGATCCGGCGCCCGTTCGCGATCCACGGCACGGAGCTGTACGTCACCGCGAGCATCGGCATCAGCCGCTTTCCCGACGACGGCGGCGACCCCGACGAGCTGCTCAAGAAGGCCGAGATCGCGATGTATCACGCCAAGGAGCACGGCGGCGATCAATACCAGGTCTACGCGCCCACCATGGACGCCAACGCGCTGGAGCGGCTGGCGCTCGAAAACGATCTGCGCAAGGCTCTGGTCCACGGCGAGCTGGTGCTGTTCTATCAGCCGGTTCTCGACGCCCGCACCGGCTGCATCGAAAGCGTGGAGGCCCTGCTGCGCTGGCAGCACCCCGAGCGCGGCCTGATGGGTCCGGCCGAGTTCCTCTGGCTCGCCGAGGTCACCGGCATGAGCAACGCGGTGGATCTCTGGGTGCTCAGGACCGCCTGCCGTGAGATCGCCGGCTGGAATGCCGGCGGCTGCGACGTGCGCGTGGCGGTCAACCTCTCGACCCGGCCGTTCCAGCGCCCTGACCTGCTCGACCGCATCCAGGAGGTGCTGGCCGAGACCGGGCTGCCGGCCAACATGCTCCAGCTCGAAGATCACCGAGACGCTGGCGATGCAGAACGCCGAGGCGAGCCAGGGCGTGCTGCGCGGCCTGAAGGAGCTGGGCATCCGGGTGGCCATCGACGACTTCGGCACCGGGTACTCGTCGCTGAGCTATCTCACGTCGCTGCCGATCGACATCCTCAAGGTGGACCGCTCGTTCGTGAGCGGCCTCGGCAGCGACCGCGGCAGCGGCGAGATCACGGCCGCGGTGATCGCCCTCGCCCACAGCCTGGCGCTCGACGTCGTGGCCGAAGGCGTGGAGACCGAAGCCCAGCTCAAGATCCTGCGCGCCCAGGGGTGCAACAAGGTGCAGGGCTATCTCTTCAGCCCGCCGGTGCCGGCGGCCCGCTGCCGCGCACTGGCGCTGGAAGGGCGACTGGCGATTCCCAGAGTTGCGACCGCGATTTAAAGGACAAAGGACCAAAAGGACATAAAGGACCCAAAGGACTTGGGTCTGTCTCTTCGTCCTTTATGTCCCTTATGTCCTTTTGGTCCTTTGTCCTTTCCCCGCCCCCACTGCGGCATAATCCCTCCATGGACACCGCAATCGACAAAACTCTCCGCCGCCTGGTGGTCTTCCTGAGCTTCCTGACACTCGCCACGCCGGCAAGGGCCGGGGTCGGCGTCTGGACCCCGCTCGGACCCGAAGGGGGGCCCGTCTGGGCTCTCGCCGTCGATCCGGGTGACCCGGGGGATGCGGACATCGTCTACGCCGGCACCCGCAACGGCGTCTTCAAGAGCACCGACGCCGGCGCCACCTGGACCGCGGCCAGCAAGGGGCTCGGCCCGGCGGGGGTCTGGGTCCGCTCGCTGGCCGTCACAACCGAAGCCGTCTACGCCGGCACCGACGCGAACGGTGTCTACAAGAGCACCGACGGCGGCGCCACCTGGGCGCCCGCTTCAACCGGTCTCCCTCCCGCGTACTACTCCCCGAACGTCGGCGCCCTGGTGGCCGATCCGCGGTCTCCGAACCGGATCTGGGCCGGCACCAACCGGGGCGTGTACCTCACCACGAACGGCGGCCTGACCTGGCAGGAGCGCCGCCGCGGCCTCCCGTTCGACGTACCCAGCTTCGGGCTCACGCTCACACCGGACGGCAAGACCCTCTACGTCTCGAACCTACGGGCGGTGTTCAAGACGACGAACCAGGGCAAGAAGTGGACCCGGGTGAGCAACGGCCTGATCGGCGGCGGCTTCGCCGACGTGGCCGTGGACCCCGCGGTCCCGTCGACCGTGTTCGCGGGCGGCCCCGGGCTCTGGAAGAGCACCAACGGCGGCGCGAAATGGACGCAGGTCGCCCCCTCGCTGTTCGACGGCGGCGTCCGGGCGCTCGCCTGGCAGGGGACGCGCCTGTTCGCCAGCCTCTTCAGCGTGACGAAGCACGGGATCTGGTTCAGCGACGACCACGGCGCGACCTGGACCGCCGCCGCGGAAAACCCGTCCGATCCCTACGTCACCGACATCGCCGCGGGACCGGACCTCGTCTACGCCGGCACGAGCAGCGACAACGAGCTCGGCGGTGTGTTCCGCAGCCCCGACCACGGCCGGACCTGGGACCTGTCCATCGCCGGCCTCCTCGGCCTGGTCGCGCGTGGCGTGACCGTGGACCCATCCGACCCCGGCGTGCTGTACACCGGCATCGACTACCTCGGCGTCTTCAAGTCGATCGACCGCGGCGCCACCTGGGAGCGGCTGGACCTCCTGCCCGCCAACCAGCAGATCCTCATCAGCGCGACCCTCGTGGACCCGTCCGATCCGTCCACCGTCTACGCCGGCAGCGGCTTCGGCCCCGGCGGGCTCTTCCGGAGCCGGAATGCGGGCACGTCCTGGGAGAAGATCGACGAGGTTCTGCTCATGGCCGAGGCCCTGGCGGCCGACCCGCGGACGCCCGGCGCCGTCTGGGCCGCGGGCTATCCCGGCCTCTACCACACCGACGACCGTGGAGAGACCTGGGAGCGGCTGCCCGTGCCGGGCGGCGGGGACATCTGGCTCCGCGCCTTCCAGGTGGACCCGCACGCCCCGAACGTCCTCTGGGCTGCGGGGACCCTGTTCGAGGTCCGTCCCGGCGGCCTCCGTCTCCTCCTCCGCCTCTTCCGCAGCACCGACGCCGGGCAGACCTGGCAGCGGCGCGAGACCGGCCTCGCCGGCACCTCGGTCGTCGCCCTGGCCGTCGATCCCGCCAACCCGGCCCTCCTCCTCGCCGGCACCGACACCGGCCTCTACCGCACCGCCGACGCGGGCCTCACCTGGACGCAGGTGCCCGGGTTCTCCGCGGAAGTCAACGCCATCGTGGCGGCGCCGACCACTCCGACCGCCTTTTACGCCCACCTCACCGGCTTCGGCGTTCAGCGCAGTATCGGCGGCATCGACGGCGGCACCACTTGGACCCCGGCCCGGCGCGGTCTGGCGCCCGTCCCCGTGAATACGCTGGCCGTGGACCCGAACGATCCGCGCCAACTCTACGCCGGCAGCCAGACGCGCGGCGTCTTCGCCTATACGGAGCCGTAGAATAAGAAGATGGCTAACCTCAAAGGCAAGACCCTGTTCATCACCGGCGCCAGCCGGGGCATCGGCAAGGCGATCGCGCTCCGCGCCGCGGCCGACGGCGCCAACGTCGTCATCGCGGCGAAAACGACGGAGCCCCATCCCAAGCTTCCCGGCACGATCTACACCGCCGCCGAGGAGATCGAAGCCGCGGGAGGAAAAGCCCTCCCGTTGGCCGTGGACATCCGCGAGGAGGACCAGGTTCTCGGCGCGGTGGCGAAAGCCGTCGAGACGTTCGGCGGCATCGACATCCTGATCAACAACGCCAGCGCCATCAACCTGACGCCGACCCTGCAGACCCCGATGAAGCGGTTCGACCTGATGTGGGGAGTCAACGCGCGCGGCACTTTCCTCTGCTCACAGGCATGCCTCCCGCATCTGAAAAAGAGCCCGAACCCACACATCCTCACCCTCTCGCCGCCGCTCAATCTGGATCCCAAGTGGTTCAAGAACCACACGGCCTACACGATCTCGAAATACGGCATGAGCCTCTGCGTGCTCGGCCTCGCCGCGGAATTCAAGGCCGACGGCATCGCGGTCAACGCCCTCTGGCCGCGCACCGTGATCGCCACCGCCGCCCTCGCCATGCTCGGAGACCGGGTCAACCCGGACAACTGCCGCACCCCCGAGATCCTGGCCGACGCCGCGCACGTCCTCCTGACGCGAGACAGCCGCTGTTGCACCGGCAACTTTTATATCGACGAGGATCTGCTGCGCGAAGCGGGCGTCACCGACTTCGAAAAGTACGCCGTGAAACCGGGCGCGCCGCTGACGACGGATCTGTTCCTGGATTAGGTCTTGCTCTTGGCGTCCTTCTCCGCCCGGATCTGGCTGATCGTATCGAACGCGTGCCGCAGGTGGGGGATCACGATGCTGCCGCCGACGATGAGCGCCACGTTGAGGGCGTCGTGCAGCTCCTCGTCGCTCCAGCCGACCTCGACGCACTGGTCGAGGTGATAGTCGATGCAGTCGTTGCAGCGCAGGACGGCCGAGGCGACCAGCCCGAGCAGCTCCTTCGTCTTGCCGTCGAGGGCGCCGTCCCGATAGGCGGCGCCGTCGAGGCTGAAGAAGCGCTTGATGCCCAGGTGGTCGGCCTCGAAGACGAGGTCGTTGAGCCGCTTGCGCTCCGCCCGGAACTCCTGAATGTCCTTGGCCATGGGAGAGGTCTCCGTCAGGCGCGCACGAAGGTGCCGCGCTCGGTGTCCTTGCGCACGCCGGGAAATTGGAGGACGCGGCCGTGCGCCACACAGTACACGCCGGGAGCCAGGACGCCGGACGCGAAGATGGCCTCGGTGAGGTTCTGGAGCGCGTCCGACTGCTTCATCTCGAACGGGCGCATGGCGCCGGAGAGGATGATCGGTGCCGACGGCTCCGGGATGTTCGCGTGGAGGTACTCGCCGGTGACGGCGAGCGTGTCGGTGCCGTGGAGGATGACGATGCCCCCCTCCCCCACGCCGCACATGGCGCGGACGACCTCCATGATCCGGACGCGGTCGGCGTCGGTCATGAGCTGGCTGTCCTTGCTCATCAGCTCGAGCACGTTGACCTCGGTCTCTTCCAGCCGCAGCTCCGAGAGCATGCGCCGGACGATGGATCGCCGGTTGGCCAGCTCACCCGTCAGCTCGTCGTACGTCTTCTCGATGGTTCCGCCGGTGGTGATGAGGGTGACGATTCGCACGGTGCGCAACTCTACCGGAACGAGTCTCCGGGCGGAAGGCCGCTCTCGATGAGCGACCCGGCGGCGCTACGGAGCCGTTTCCCCCGAGATGTGGACCGTCACCCCCGCGGGGTGGACGGCCCAACCCCGGGCGTGGGGCGCCGCCCCCGCGGGGTGAGAGGTCCAACCCCGGGGGTGGATGGCCGCTCCCTTGGGGTGGACGGCTTCCCCGAGGCTTTGAAGCGTCGCGCCCGGTAGATGGACGGCCGCCCCCACGGCGTAGACGGTCGCAGCCTCGGGGCGGACGGCTGCCGCCGCGGGTTGAGCCGTCACGAGCTCGGGGGGAATCGCTCGCCGGTCAGAGGGAGCTGAGGAACAGGACAAAGGGCTTGAAACACTGCGGGCAGGCTTCGGCCACATCGGGATAGTGGCTCGCCGCCAGAATGAGGGGAGCATCCACCGTCTCCTTGTACCACGGTCCGGCACCTTGAGCAGGATGGCTTTCTTCCGGTCGCCGGAGAGGTCTCCGAAGAAAGAGACGTAAACCGCCTTCTCCCGGAGCTGGCGCAAGAGGGGCGCGAGGAGGGCCTCCAGGGCCGCCTTGTCCGATGGACCTTCGACGTAGACATAGACTTTCGTCAAGCAAGCTGCTCCAACTCGTCGCTGCGGTGCATGACCTCGATCTCCTGCGAGCCGAAGTCCTCCAGGCTGCGGGTGAGCGCCTCGGAGTCCTTTGGTTTGAAGAACTTCACCTCGCCGTCTTCTTTCCGGAGCACGGCGATCCGCTCGACCCCGAACTGAAGCAGGAAGTAGGAGGCATGCGTCGCCAGGAGGATCTGGGTCCGCTCCGAGGCCTTCTCGAAGAGGCCGCCCAGGAGCGGGAGGGTGCGCGGGTGAACGCCCTGGTCCGGCTCATCGATACAGATGAGCCCGGGCGGCTTGGGATGCACACAGAGGACGATCCAGCAGAGGAGACGAAGGATGCCGTCGGAGAGGTCGGCCAGCGTAAGGTCGACGTCAACTCCCTCCTCCTGCCAGAATGCAAGCACCTGACCCGGACCGCCACGGGCCTTGACCGAGAGAGACTTGAAGCCTGGGACGACAGCCCGCAGGTGCTGCTGAAGGTCGTCGAAGATGCCGGGATGCTCGGTGTAGAGGTTGTGGAGGACCGAGCTCAGGTTGCCGCCATCCTCCTGGAGCACGGGCTCCTGCTCCACGAAGACCGGCTGGCGGATCTTCTCGTTGGCGATCCTGAAGGCGCTATAGAAGCGCCAGCCCGCGATCGCCTCCCGGAGTTGGTACAGAGCCTCGTGCTTCGGATTCGTGGCAAGGCTCAAAGCGAGTTGATTCGGCTTTTTCAGAGAAACGGACTGAGAAGCCCTGCCAAGGAACCCCATACCCTCTTTTACCCGGAGATGCGCCTGCGGACCGTCAACCGTCTCCGCTGGCACTTTGGGTTGTCCGACAGGCCCATCCAACCCGCCTGAGTAGAGAAGCTTCTCAAACTTCAGTTGCCAGAAAATCCGATCCGGGCCGGGGCGGTGGAAGATCTGCTGTCCCAGGGACCCCGGGATGATCTCCGGCGGGATCTCCTGTGACATGCCGTCGCGCAGGAATCTCAGGAATTCAAATAGGCTCGTCTTGCCCGTGCCGTTCGCTCCGACCAACACTTCCAGCGAGCCCAGGGGCGCCTGGAGATCCTTCAGAGCCTTGTAGCCATCGATGAGAACCCACTGGAGGCGCATGTCCATACCGTTCCGTGGATCTTACCCCGAACGCCCCGACCGCCGCGCGCCTTCGAGAGGGAATCCACCTTCCTCCGCCGTCTTCCATGTAACGCTTGAGCCTCCCGGGCGCCTGAATTGACGCGCGGCCGGGGGCGTGCCAGCATTTCAGAAACACACTCGACTCCAGGAGGCTCCCGCGGTGAAGGCCAAGCTACCCATCATGCTCGACGATCCGCAGTCCTCCAGGCTCGCGGGGCTCGACGACTTCGAAGAGTTCATCACCCGTGACGAGGGTTTCTTCCTCGACGGCCCGGTCAGCCGGCGGGTCGCCGTCCTCGACTTCGACGCCGCGACCGGCGCGATCCTGCCGGGGGCCCGCTTCACGGCTCCGGACGGCAAGAAGAAGATCGGCCGCTACGAGATCCCTGCCGGGGAAGGAGTCTACGGGCACGCGTTCCAGCAGGTGTGCGCGTTCGCCACCGTGCTCCGCACCATGTACCTCTTCGAGGAGCCGGACGCCCTCGGCCGGCGCCTCACCTGGGCGTTCGGCTCGCCGCAGCTCCTCGTCATCCCGCGGGCCGGCGAGTGGCCGAACGCGTTCTACGACCGCGAGTCGCACAGCTTGCAGCTCTTCTATATCCCGCGAGCCGGCGGGGAGCCCGCCTATGCCTGCCTCTCCCGCGACGTGCTCTCCCACGAGACCGCGCACGCGATCCTCGATGGCATCGCGCCGGACCTCTACAACGCGCTGGCTCCGCAATCGCTCGCGCTGCACGAGGCCCTCGCCGACCTCACCGCTCTGCTGATGTCGTTCCGTAGCGAGAAGCTCCGGAAGGCCGTGCTCAAGGCCACCAACGGCTCCATCGCGGACTCGACCGCGTTCAGCACCGTGGCCCCCGAGTTCGGGCAGGCCCGCGACCCGTCCGGCAACTCGCGCTACCTCCGTTCGCTGCTCAACGACAAGACCCTGGACCGCGCCGAGACGGGCAAGGATACCGACGGCCTGCCGAAACGGGTCAACCGCTACGACCCGCACTCGCTGTGCCAGGTGATGTCCGGCGCCCTCTACACCGTCATGGTGAAGATCCATGGCTCGCTGGCCACCGATTACTCGGGGTCGGGCAAGGCGCTGTTCGTCGGCGGCGAGCGCTTCAAGAGGATGATCCTGCGCGCCCTGGACTACCTGCCGCCGGGCGAGGTCTCCTTCGGCGACTATGGCCGGGCCATCCTCGCCGCCGACCAGGCCGCCCACCCTCAGGACGGCCAGGAGAGGGAGTGGATCCGCGACGAATTCGTGCGCCGCGCCATGGTGCCGGACCGCGCGGCGCTGGAGGTCGAGACCAACGTCCCCTTCAAGGCGCTCAAGAAGATGGATCTCGAGACGCTGGCCACGAGCGACTGGGCGGCTTATGAATTCGCCGACCGCCAGCGCGACTTCCTCCGGATCCCGAAAGGGATCCCGTTCCGCGTCCGCCCGCGGCTCGACACCACCAAGTACTACTTCCGCAAGAAGGGCGCGGAGCCCGAGCCGATCCGCGAGCTGATCTTCAAGGTCTCCTGGGACCACGAGGAGCGCCACGGCGCCGGTATGCCCTTCGCGGGCGGCCGGCAGGTGACCGTGGGCACGACGCTGGCGATCGACTGGGAGACCCGGGTGGTGCGCGCCCGCCTCACCTCGGAGCAGGGCGGCGAGCAGAAGACCGACCGCGACGAGGCGCTCAAGGGCCTGGCCGCGGCCGGGATCCTCCGCGCCGACCAGCATGGCTCCGGCGAGGGGACGCGGATGGAGACCTCGAACGGCCTCCTGCGCGTCCGCGGCACGGCGCGGATGCTCCACCTGTCCCATGCCGGGGTGGCCGGGGAAGACCCCCCGGTCACCCCCCGGGCGACCCCGGCTCCGATTCCACCGCCCGGCGTCGACGCCGGCGCCTTCTACGATCTTGTCGAGCACCGCTGCCGGCCCCGGCCGGTTTGAGGCAGCAATCCCGAGGAGAAAGGACGTCCTTCATGCCTGAAAAGAAACAGCCCCGAGTCTGTATCGACATGGACCTCCCGCCGGACCTGCAGGTGGAGGCCGCGGAGCGTGCGATCGAAGAGAACCCCTCCAACCTGCCGATCTTCCGCAGCCGTCCGGGCATGGGGGTGGCCCCCTCCCCCCTGCACCTTGCGCTGGTCACCGGCAAGAAATGGCAGAACGGCCGCACCCTCCACGTGCGCTTCCTCGAAGGCCAGGCCAACGTCAAGGCCAAGGTCAAGGAGAAGGCCCTCCAGTGGTGCCAGTTCGCCAACATCAAGCTGGTCTTCGACGACAGCCCGAATGCCGAGATCCGCATCGCCTTCAAGACGGACGGCTCGTGGTCCTACATCGGCACCGACAACCTCGTCATCGCCAAGAATCAGCCGACCATGAACTTCGGCTGGTTCTCACCGGGCACGCCAGACGACGAGTATACCCGCACGGTGGTCCACGAGTTCGGCCACGCCCTGGGCTGCATCCACGAGCATCAGCACCCCCAGGCCGGCATCCCGTGGGACAAGGAAGCCGTCTATCGCTACTACCAGGGACCGCCCAACAACTGGACGCGCGCCCAGGTCGACACGAACCTCTTCCAGCGTTACAGCGCCGACATCACGCAGTTCTCGGCCTTCGACAAGAAGTCGATCATGCTCTACCCGGTGGACAACGCCCTGACGATCGGCGACTACGAGATCGGCTGGAACACGGCGCTGTCGGACACCGACAAGCAGTTCATCGGCGTCGCCTACCCCCTCGACAAGCCGCCGGTGGCACAGGCCACGGAGCTCGCGGTGGGCGCCACGGTCTCGGCCTCGATCGGCAAGCACGGCGAGGAGGATCTCTACCACGTCAAGATCGACCAGGCCGGCAGCTACACGCTGGAGACCTCGGGCAAGACCGACGTGGTCATGTCGCTGCTCGGACCCGGCAGCCAGACGAAGCTGGTGGCGGAGGACGACGACAGCGGCCAGGGCAGCAACGCGAAGATCACCGCCGCGCTGCAGCCGGGCGAGTACTGGGTGCGGATCCGCCACTACCGGCCGACCGGCACCGGCACCTACAAGCTGTCGCTGAAAAAAGCCTAGTTGGTGGCCGCCCGCGGGATAACACAGGGGCGCCGCGCGCGGCGCCCCTGATCCGCCGACCATCCCTACCTGGGTGTCGCCGCAGGAGCGGGTGTCTGATCCCCAAAGTCGACCTTCGGGGCGGTCTCGGCGCCCGGCTGCGACTCGAAGTACGGCCGCGGCTTGAAGCCGAAAATCGAGGCGAAGAGGTTCGTGGGGAACCGCCGCACCCGGGTGTTGTAATCCTGCGCCACCTCGTTGAACCGCCGCCTTTCCGTGGCGACGCGGTTCTCGGTCCCTTCGAGCTGCACCATCAGATCCTGGAAGCCCTGGACGGAGCGCAGCTCGGGGTAGCGCTCGACGACGACGAGCAGGCGCGACAGGGCCGACGAGAGCTGGTCCTGGGCCTGCTGGAACTGGGCGAACTTCTGCGGATCGTTGAGGATCTCGCTGGTCGCCTGCGTGTTGACCTGGCCCACCCGGGCGCGCGCCTCGACCACGTCGGTGATCGTCTGGCGCTCGAAATTGGCCGAGCCGCGGACCGTGGCCACCAGGTTGGGAACCAGGTCGGCCCGCCTCTGGTAGACGTTCTCCACCTGCGCCCACTGGGATTCTACCGCCTGCTGCGCGCCGACGAGACCGTTGTAGGAGCCGATACCCCACAGCACCAGCAGCACGAGCACGCCGGCAACCGCGATACAACCGATGTTCTTCATCTCCACCCTCCTTCCTCGCACATGATAACCGCTAAGGGCGCGCTAAGGGCGCGGCATGCCGCGCCCGCGGGACATGTTACAGTCCCCCGCCATGAGGCAGTACCTGGACCTGCTCCGGCACATTCTCGACCATGGCGTCGAAAAGGGGGACAGGACCGGCACCGGCACGCTGAGCGTGTTCGGCCACCAGATGCGCTTCGACCTCGCGCAGGGCTTCCCGCTGCTGACCACGAAGAAGCTCCACGTCCGCTCCATCGTCTACGAGCTCCTCTGGTTCCTCGCCGGCAGCACCAACGTCGCTGACCTCCACGAGCACGGCGTGACCATCTGGGACGAGTGGGCGGACGAAGCCGGCGAGCTCGGCCCGGTCTACGGCCGGCAGTGGCGCGCGTGGCCCACCCCGGACGGCGGCAGTATCGATCAAATCTCCCTCGTGATCGACCAGATCCGGCGCGACCCCGACTCCCGGCGCCACGTCGTGAGCGCCTGGAACGTGGCCGAGCTGGACCGCATGAAGCTCCCGCCCTGCCATGCGCTGTTCCAGTTCTGGGTGGCGGACGGCCGCCTCTCCTGCCAGCTCTACCAGCGCAGCGCCGACGTGTTCCTCGGCGTGCCGTTCAACATCGCCTCCTACGCCCTGCTCACGATGATGGTGGCCCGGGTCTGCGGCTTGGAGCCGGCCGAATTCATCCACACGCTGGGCGACGCCCACCTCTACCTCAACCACCTGGAACAGGCCCGGCTCCAGCTCACCCGCGAGCCCCGGCCGCTGCCGCGGATGGAGATCGATCCGAAGGTGACGTCGATCTTCGGCTATCGCTACGAGGACTTCCGTCTCGAAGCGTACGATCCGCATCCCGCGATCAAGGCGCCCATCGCCATATGATCACCTTGATCGCGGCCATGGGCCGCAACCGGGCCATCGGCCTGGATAACCGTCTCCCGTGGCACATCCCCGAGGATCTCCGCCGCTTCCGGCGGCTGACCCTGGGCCACGTGCTCGTCCTGGGACGCAAGACGTTCGAGTCGATCGGCAACCGCCCCCTGATCGGACGTACCCTCGTCGTGGTGAGTCGCCGGAGTCTCCAGGAGACTGAGACACAGCAGGGCGTCGAACGGGCCGGCTCGGTCGAGGAGGCGCTCGCCCT
Source organism: uncultured Holophagales bacterium (assembly GCA_963844885.1). GTDB lineage: Bacteria > Acidobacteriota > Thermoanaerobaculia > Multivoradales > UBA5704 > DATMER01. The sequence continues at coordinate 28,384 of CAWJQA010000006.1, forward strand.
GGCCACGAAGATCTCGGCAGCCGGCGGCTGCGGCGAGATTTTCGTCGCGGGCGGCGCGGAAATCTATCGCCAGACGCTGCCGGTCGCGGACCGGCTCCAACTCACGATCATCGAGGAAGACTTTCCAGGCGATGCGTACTTTCCCGACTACGACCCCACGCAGTGGACACTCGTGGAGCGCGAAGACCACGAGCCGGCCGCGGGCACCCCTTTCCGCTGGTCCTTCCAGGTTCTCGACCGGAAGACGTGAGCCCGTCCGCTGCGTCCGCTGGATATGGCTCGCGCTGCTGGTCGCCCTGTCGTGCAACGCCGGCGACTCGATGCCGGAGCTGAAGGCCGGCACCGTAACCGAGCGGGTGCCGGTCTTCCTGATCGCCCTCCAAGACGGCGGTGTGGACGGTCGCCGCATCGGCTGCGGAGACAGCGCCGTAGCCGTCGAGGTTCCGCTGGAGCGGCGGCAGGCCGCGCTGCCGGGAGCTCTCGACGCCCTGCTGTCGATGAAGCAGGATTACGACACCAGGAGCGGCCTTTACAACGCCCTCCACGCCTCGCGCCTGGAGGTCGAGCGGATCGACCGGACCGGCGCGGAGGTGAAAATCTACCTCAAGGGATATCTGGAGATCGGGGGCGAGTGCGACCGTCCGCGCGTCCTCGCCCAGCTCACGGAGACGGCCCTCCAGTTCCCGGACGTGCAGCGGGCCACCTTCTCTCTGGAAGGCAAGCCGCTGGCGGGCCCGTCGGGGCTGCTGTCGGGCCGGTAGCGTCTACCTCTGCAGGGTGAAGTTGACGGTGAGGTTGAAGTAGACCTTCACCGGGCGGCCGTGCAGGGTGGCCGGCTCGAACCGCCAGGTTCTCACGGCTTCCATGGCGGCCAGGTCGAGCCCCATGGGCTGGCCGCGGACGAGCTGGACGTCGGTGACGTAGCCGCGCTCGTCGATCACCGCCCGCAAGATCACCACGCCTTCGACGTGCGCCTTCCGGGCCTGCTCGGTGTAGCGCGGCTGGGTCCGCACCAGAACCTCGGGCCGCGTCACGGCGCCGCCCACCTGGATCGGCGCGTCGTCGGCCGGCGCCGGCACGATCGTGGGGATGGTTGGACCCACAGGGCCGGTACTGTGATCGACGCCGAAGTCCGGATCGCCGCCGTCGACGCCATGGATGGAGCCGCGGGGGTCGCCGCCCGGCGGCAGGCCAGAGACGTCGTTCACCACCCGCGACTCGCTCTGCGGCTTCAGATCGAGGTCCGCGGTCTGCTGCGGCTGCACCGCCTGCTGCGGCACGACCGGCTTGACGTCGGGCTTCGTCTCGGGCTTCGTCTCCGGCCTCCCGCTGCCCAGCGGGGGCGGTGGCGGAGGCGGCGCCATGGCCACGAAGAAGACGTCGTTCGTCGGCGGCGCCGGCACCGCTTCGACCTGCCAGTAGCTCGCGAGCGTGAAGACGGCGAACGCGCCCACGTGGAGCGCGATGGCCGCGGGGAGAGAGAGCCAGCGCCGGCGGGAAGGCTTCGTCGCTGCCAGACCGATCAGTGAGTGCTCGAACATTTTCGGCACCTCCGGAGTCAGGATTTTGATCGTTCCACCTCGGTCACCCGCCGGGGTGGGTCCATCTGGAGCGCTCCTACCTGATTAGAGGGGGGATGGGGCGGGAAAGTTCCTGGAAGGAAAAGGACATAAAGGACATAAACGACTCAAAGGACGCCGCCCGCCGTCCTTTGGGTCCTTTGGGTCGTTTATGTCCTTTATGTCCTTGACCGGAACCACGCCGCGGTGCGCTCGAGCCCCTGGCGCAGCGGCAGCGGATCGGGCCAGCCGAGCTCGGCCTGGATCAGGCGGGCGTCCACCACCGAGCGCTGCTGCTCGCCCGGTTTGGCCGGACCGTGTTTCGCTTCCAGACTGCTCCCCGCCGCCCTTGCGAGCTCGCGGTAGAGGGTGACCACGGAGGTCTCGACACCGGTGCCCACGTTGTAGATGTGGAAGCCGGGCTTCCCCGCCGCCAGCAGGTTCGCCTTCACCACGTCCGAGACGTGTACGTAGTCGCGCGTCTGGAGACCCTCGCCGTTGATCGTGGGCGCCTGGCCCGCGAGCAGGCGGCTGAGGAAGATCGCCACCACCCCGGCCTCGCCGTGCGGGTTCTGGCGCTCGCCGTAGACGTTCGCGTAGCGCAGGCAGGTGGCGTCGAGCCCGTAGGCGACGTGGAAGTAGAAGAGGTAGCGCTCGAACGACAGCTTGGAGACGCCGTACGGCGACACCGGCCGCGCCGGGTGCTGCTCGTCCGCCGGGAAGCGGTCCTGCTCGCCGTAGATGGCGCCGCCGGTCGAGGCGAAAAGGATCTGCCGGACGCCTCCTTGCCGCGCCGCCTCCACCAGGTTCAGGCTGCCCAGGATGTTCACGTCCGCGTCGAAGGCGGGGTTCTCGACGGAGCGCCGCACGTCCATCTGCGCGGCGTGATGGACCAGGACGTCGATGCCGGAGCCGCGCACCAGCGCCGCGGCCTCGAGCGAGCGGATGTCGTGGACGTGAAGCTCGGCGCCGGCAGGGACGTTCTCCCGCTTCCCGCCGGACAGGTCGTCGAGGATCAGGACCCGGTCGCCGCGGGAGAGAAAGGCTTCGGCGAGGTGGGAGCCGATGAAACCGGCGCCGCCGGTGATGCATACGGTCTGTTTCAAGCTCGTCATGGGATCGAAGAGTATAGTAGGTCAGGGCCGTGGAAGATCGTTGCGGATCGCCCGCGCCACCTCGGTCAGCAACGGCCCGCCGGTCGCCTTCGAGGTGTAGATGAGCACGGTGCCGAGATCCTTCTGCCGGTAGAGCTTGGGCAGGAACGCGATCTGGCGCATGTCCTCCGCCGGAACCTCGTTGCCGGCGAGGACCGCGATGGGTACGCCGTCCCAGCGCTGCGGCCGCCAGATGTGGTCCGTGGGGCCGCTCCGCAGTGCGATGGCCCAGATCGGCCGGCGGTCGCCGCGCTCCCAGCGTACTACGTCGGCATGAAAGACCGCGGGCCACGTGCGCCAGTAGCCGCCGAGAAGATGGTTGCTGCCGGACGCCAGGAGCGCCTCGGTGGCGCCGCCCAGCACGTCGATTGAAGCGCGCGCCCGCGCCACTGAAGGCTCACCGTACCTCCAGGCGAGCGCCGGGATCAAGAGCAGCAGCGCAACGACGTTCGCGGCCCGCTGCCAGCGCGCCGGCCGGCCCTCCAGCAGGACCACCAGGAGGAGGGCCGGAGCGAGCATGCCCAGGGCGAGTAGCTCGATCGACACGTAGCGCAGGCTCCACCGGTTGATCTGCGCCCAGTACGTCGTCCCCATGGCGCCCAGATCCGCCAACGCCGCCGCCACGAGGCACAGCCCCACGGCCATGGGGAATCTCCAATCCCGCCAATCCCGCCAATCCCGCCGATACTGCCGATCCCGCCGACTCCAGGAGCGGCTGCCGATCACGCTCGCGGCGATCACCACCACGAGCAGGGCCAGGCCGGCGATCGCGAGAGCGGGTGAAAGATACCTCACCGACCGCGAGAACAGCGACGTCCACGCCCTCAGCCAGACCCCCGGCCGTGCCGCGCCGAACGCCGTGCTCCGCCGGTACTCCGAAAGCCACGAGAGCACCATGCTGACGTCGAAGGCTCCGAACAGCGCGAACATCTTCAGCACCACCCGCCGCTCCGGCCGCAACCGCCAGCGATTGGACTCCCTCCCGGGCTCCGTCCCGGAGTCAATCCCCACCGCGTGCCGGACCCAGATCAGGGGCAGGAGCCAGAACAGCGTCGTGGCCGAGATCCAGAAGCCGAGCAGGAGCAGCCCGAGCCCGGCCAGCACCCGTCCACGGCCGCCGCGGTCGATCAGCACGATCCCGCCCAGGCTCAGGGCGATCGCCTGCCCGTACGGCTGCATCTGCTGAAACGCGTGGTCGTCCATCCCCTTCCCCGCCACCCAGAGCGCCAGCGTCACCGCTCCCACCGCCGGCCAGTAGCGCCGCGGGATCACCACCCTGGCCATCAGGAAGAACGCCGCCGCCAGCGCCAGCAGCCGCAGCGCCACCTGCACGAGCAGGTGGTGGAACGGGCTGTGGACCGCCAGGCTGAAAAGCGGGATCAGCGAGCCGTAGCGGTTCTGTTCCCAGAAGAACGGCGTCCAGAGATACAGGCCCGACAGGACCGGGATCAGCGAGTCGCTGGTGTGGAAGCCGTGCAGCGGCGACAGATCCATCCAGAGCGCGACGAGGACGGCGGCGAGACCGGCGGCGCCGGTCCAGACCCTCCGCTCGACGTTCTCGCTCATCGCGCCTTGTCAGGCGGGGCGGGTGGCGACGGCGATGATCCCGAGGCCCCGGCCTGGAACGAACGAATCGACCCGCCTCAGCATCGGAACGAGCATGTTGAAGATCTTGAGCTGCACGCGGCTGAAGCTCCGCCGCTTGAGGATCTTGCCGTTGACGTACCAGCCCGGCACCGCGAAGTGGTTGAAGTCCCGGAACAGCTTCACCTCGAAGCCGGTCTCGCGCAGCTCGTGGGCCAGCATCTCCTTGTCGTAGCGGCAGCGGTGGCCGAGCACCTCGTCCAGGCTCGAGTACAGATGCTGCCCCTGAGGCACGTAGAGCACCAGCTTTCCCCCCGGCTCCAGGGCGCTGTAGATGTTCCGCAGCGACTGCACGGGATCGCGTACGTGCTCCAGCACGTTCAGGCAGACGACCGTGTCGAAGCGGCCCTGCCAGCGCTCGAAGCAGGCGGGGTCCTCGAGGTCGATGCGGTCGACGTTGAGATAGGGCTTGCCGAGCGCCATGTTCTGGAGGTAGTCCAGATAGTGCGGGTTGATGTCGCTCGCCACGTAGAGGTCGCGCGGCAGGAGCCAGCTCGTGATGTTGCCGATGCCGGCGCCGATCTCCAGCACCTTGGCGCCGACGTAGGGCTCGATGCTCTGGGCCATCCAGCGGTTGAAGAGGTTGGCCTTCTCCAGACTGTGGAGGATGTGCGAGCCGTACTCGTCCTCGGCGTAGAGGTCGTCGACCAGCCAGTACTTGAAGATGGCGCGGAAGGCCTTGACGGCGTCCCTCCAGCCGATCTTCTTGCCCTCGCGGTAGGTGCGGCCGAGGTAGCTGATGGGCACCTCGAAGATGCGGCACTCGCGCTTGGCGATCTTGGCCGTGATCTCGGGCTCCATGGCGAAGTCGTTCGAGCGGATCGGGATCGACTTCAAGAGCGGCGCCCGGAACATCTTGTAGCAGGTCTCCATGTCGGTCAGGTTCAGGTCGGTGAACCAGTTGCTCATCGCGGTGAGCAGCCGGTTGCCGAGGGCGTGGCGGTGGTAGAGCACCCGCCGCCGCTCGCTGGGCAGGAAGCGCGAGCCGTAGACGACGTCGGCGCCGTCCTCCAGGAAGGGGCGGACCAGGCGCGCGTAGTCCTTGGGGTCGTACTCCAGGTCGGCGTCCTGGAAGAGGATGAGGTCGCCCGTGGCCGCGGCGATGCCCTTGCGGATGGCGCCCCCCTTGCCCTGGTTCTTCTGCTCGAACAGCCGCACCCGCTCCGGGTGCTCCTCCGCGACCCGGCGCAGCACCTCGGTGGTGCCGTCGGTCGAGCCGTCGTTGACGATGACCACCTCGATCTCGCGCAGCTCGGGGATCGAGACCGCCAGGACGCGCTCCACCAGCTCCCGGACGAGGAAGCGTTCGTTGTAGACCGGGATGACGACGCTCAGCTTGAGCCCGGCATCGGATTCGATGTTCTTCAAAGGTGGGGGCTCCTCCGTTCGAAACGGCCGGATGGTAGCATAGGCTCGGCCATGCACTTGTGAGCGAAAAACATCCGTTCCTCCTGAACCGCCCGTTTTGGGCGACGGCCCTACTCGCCGGCACCCTGCTCGCCGCCGTGGACTACTGGCCGATATTCCTGGGGAGGGCGCCGCTGCCCGCGGATCTCATTCTGAGCTTCCCACCTTGGGAACCTGTGCGCGGAGACGCTCCGCTCCACCTCAGCCACGCCGAGATGGGCGACTCCGTCTCAAGTGGCTACGACTTCGTCCTCAAGGACGTCAGCGACCTCGTAGGCCCCTTCACGGACCTCCCCCAGGGTATGCTCCTCGGAGTCATGCTCTCCGAGCGTGTCGCGGGCTTCCGCGACCGTCGGCTGGACCTTATGAATGTCAAGTACTTCCTGACCACCCGCACCAACCTCAGCACGGCGAACCTGGAGGCGCAGCCTGACCGCTTCCGTCTGATCTATGACCAGGGCCCAGTCCAGGTGTTCGAGAATACGCGCACCCTCCCGCGCGCCTTCCTTGTGCCGCTGAGCGGCGCGCGCGTTCTCCCTCACGGCCAGGCCGTCCTGAAGCACCTCGAGGATCCAGCCTTCGATCCCGCGACCACGGTCCTCCTGACCGAACCACCGCCGCCCACAGAGGCGCCTGGACAGACTGGCGGACCTTCCCGCGTCCTCGAAATGGACCTGGGGATCACCCGTCATCGGTTCCGCGTGCGGGTCGGCGAGCCCGCCATTCTGGTCTTCAGTGAGACTGATTACCCAGGATGGACAGCCTACGTCGACGGGCGGAGGGAGAGACTGCTTCGGGTCGACTATGTCTTCAAGGGGCTTCTTCTGAACCCAGGCGGGCACAAGGTCGAGTTTGTCTTCGAGTCGCCCACGGTGCGAGCCGGGCTGGCGCTCTCCGCGGTCTCTTTCCTGGTTCTCCTCGGGCTTTGCGTCCCAAGGAACGGCCGGGGACGGAGGACCGAATCGGCCGGGAATGGTAGCATCGCCCTGGGAGCCCGGTAACTGAAAAGCAGTCTGCTATTCTCTCACCCCTGATGAAGGATCGCGCCGCCGAATCGCCAATGCCGGACCTCGATGACACCGGCGAGTACTGGTCGAAGAAACTGCAGGGGAGCGCCTTCACGTCCGAATGCTGCTGGCGCGAGGTGCCCGAGGTCGGCCGCCGCCGCGCCTTGCGCGAGACCGGCGGCAGCCGCTACAGCCACTGGGCCGAGTACTGCGTGCGCGAGTTTCTGGCCGGCCGCACCCCGGTCGACCGGATGCTCAGCGTCGGCTGCGGCACCGGCGCGCTGGAGCGCACGCTGGCGCGGCTCGGCGCCTTCCGGGAGTGCGACGCCTGGGACATCGCGGCCGGCGCGGTCGAGGCCGCCCGCGGGCTCGCCCGCGAGGAGGGCTTTCCGCACATCCATTACGCGGCCAAGGACATCACCCTGGAGGAGCTGCCCCCGGACCGCTACGGCGCGGTCTGGTTCGAGAACTCCCTCCACCACATCGCGGCGCTGGAGGAGGTCTGCGCCAAGGTGGCCACGGCGCTCGAGCCCCGCGGCTACCTCTTCCTCAACGAATACATCGGCCCGGCGCGTTTCGCCTTCCCGCCGCGCCAGCGCGAGCTCGTGCGCGCCGCGTTCGCCCTGATCCCGGCACGGCTCCGGCGCCACCGCGAGACCGGCACCATCCTCACCTCGGCCTCCCTCCCCACCCCCGCGGAGGTGGAGGCGGACGACCCCACGGAATCGGTCCGCTCTTCGGACATCCCCGACGTGGTGGCATCCTACTTCGACATCGTCGCCTTCCACCCGTCCGGCGGCTCGCTGCTCCAGTTCCTCCTCAATGGCATCGCCGGGAACTTCCGTGACGACGACCCCGAGTCGATGCGCGTCATCGACATGCTCCTCCGCCTGGAAGACAGCCTTCTGGAGATCGGCGAGCTCCAGAACGATTTCGCGGTCCTGGTGGCGCGCCCGCGCCGGCCCGTGAAGGCCCGGCCGGTGCCGAAGAAGACAAAAGCCGCGCCTGCAGGGGACGAGCCACCCGCCACGATGGTCTCGGTCGAGGACGAGCTGGCCCAGAAGCGTGCCGCCCTGGACGAGGCCGCGGCCTACGCCCGCCGCCTCGAAGAGGAGCTCGGCCAGAAGCAGGCGCATGCCGACGAGGTCGCCGGGTACGCCCGCTCTCTGGAGACGCAGGCCGTCTGGCTCAAGCAGGAGGTGGCGGACGTCCGCCAGGAGGTCGGGGAGCTCTACGGGCGGCTCAGCTCCCTGGAGCTCGGCCTGGGCTGGCGCCGCCGGCCGAAGGTGTACGCCGTCATCGTCCACCACCGTGGGCGGGCGTTGCTCGAAGCCTGCCTGGAGCGCCTGCTCACGAGCCGCTGCGTCGATCTCCAGGTCGTGGTGGTGTCCAACGCCTGCGAGGAGCCGCTGCCGGCCGCCGCGGAGGCCCCCCCCGTCCACGTGGTGCATTCCGAAGCCTCTCTGGGCTTTTCGGCCGCCAACAACCTCGGCGTCGCCTGGGCGCAAAAACACCTGGGGGAGCCGCACCACTGGCTCTTCCTCAACAACGACGCGGGGCTCGACCCCGACACCATCTGCCGCCTGGCCGAGGCGCTCGACATCACGCCCCGGGCGGGCGTGGCCGGACCGCAGCTCCGCATCTGGGGCGCCGAGGACTACCTCAACAGCCTGGGCTTGAACGTCACGATGAGCGGCGAGGCCTGGGACGAGGGGATCGGCGTCGCCGTGGCCGACTACGGCTTCCTCCCCGGGGAACGCGAAGTGCTCGCGGTCACCGGCTCGGTGCTGCTGATCCGCGCTCAGGCGCTGCGCCAGATCGGCGGCTGGAACGAGATCTACGGCTTCTACATGGAGGACATCGACCTCTGCCTGCAAGCCTGGTCGCGCGGCTGGAAGGTGCTCAACGTGCCGTCCGCGATGGCCAACCACGCCATCTCGGCCACCGCCGGCCAGATCACCGACTTCAAGCGCCTGCTCTCCTGGCGCAACCAACTCGTGCTGGTGTTTCGCCACTGGCCGCTGTGGACCTTCATCCAGGCCGCCCCCCGCCTGGTCGGTGCCCAAGTCAAGGTTTTCATGCAGCGCCGCCGCCTCGGATACCTCGACGACGCCCGCCTGCAGATCCGCGCCTGGACGGGCGCCCTGCGGCTCCTGCCGCGCGCCCTGGCCCAGCGCGCGAAGGGAGGCGGGGACCGGAGCTGGACGCGCTTCCTCCGCCGCGCCGGCAGCGTGCCGGCCATCCGCCTTCCCGCCATCCCCCCGGGCAGCCGGCCCTGGGAACAGCCGGTCGCCATCGAAACGGACGCGTCCGGGTCCAATCCGGAAAGGAGCAGCCCGACATGAGCCGTATCCTCCTCTGCGGCCTCTGCCCGCTGCCTGGCGAGAACACCCTGAAAAGCTACGGTCCCGGCATCCGCACCTGGCAGTTCGCCTGGAGCCTCGCCAGGGCCGGCCACGAGGTCCGGCTGCTCGCCATGAAGATCCCGGACGCCTACCGCGACGGCGAGGGGGCCGCCACGGAGGAGCGCGGCGGCGTCCACGTCGAGCGGCTCACCGACTCCGAGCTGCTTCACTCCGACCGGGTCGCCGAGGCGATCTCCTCCTGGGCCCCGGACGCCGTCGTCGGCGCAACCCTCTACGGCTCGTACGCTCTGGCGCGCTGCCAGCCGGAGGTCCCGTTCTGGGCCGACCAGTTCGGGCACGTCATGGCCGAGGCTCAAGCCAAAGCCGCGCTCGACCGATCCAACAACGTGCTGGCCTATTTCTGGCGGCTGCTCCAGCCCGTCCTCGCCTGCGCCGACCGGATGTCGGTGGTCTCCGAGCGCCAGCGCTATGCCGCCATCGGCGAGCTGGGCGCCGCCGGACGCCTGTCATTCGAAACCTGCGGCTACGAGTTCATCTCGGTCATCCCCTGCGCCCAGATCCCGCTGGAGCCTCCGTCCGCCCCGCCAGCCCCTTCGCCGGCGCGACGCGCGCTCCCGGACGGCGCCTTCGCCGTCCTCTGGAGCGGCAGCTACAACACCTGGAGCGACGCGAAGACCGTCTTCCACGGCCTGGAAGGTGCCATGCGGCGCAACCCCAGGATCCATTTCGTGTCGACCGGCGGCGACATCCCCGGCCACGACGAGCGGACCTACCGCGAGCTCATGGAGCAGGTCACGGCGTCGGACCTCCGCGACCGTTTTCACCTGGAAGGCTGGGTGCCGGCCGAACAGGTGCAGGACTATTGGTCCGCCTCGGACCTGGGCGTCCTCACGGAGCAGCCGATCTACGAGGGGCTCCTGGGGAGCAAGAACCGGATCGTGCAGTGGATGGGCTACGGCCTGCCGGTGGCCTACAACCGCGTCGGCGACCTGGGAGACCTGCTCGCGGAGCGCCGGCTCGGGCTCACCTTCCGGGCCGGGGACGCCGCCGGCCTCACCGAGCAGATCCTCTGGGCCGCCGACCATCCCGCGGAGCTGGCGGCGATGGGAGCCAGCGCGCGGGAATACGTGACCCGGGAGCTGTCGTTCGAAGGCTCGACCGTCGACCTGGTCGCCTGGGCCGGCTCGCCCACCCTGGCGCCCGACGCCTGCCACAAGAACCGGGTCGGCTCGCCGGCCGACTTCGCACACCCCCTCCAGTCCGCCGCCTCCTCCGCGGTCCAGCACATCCCGGTGGTGCGCGACTCCCAGTGGCTGCGCTCGTTCTGGCGCAAGCTGACGGCGAAAAGCTAGGGGAGTCTCCCCACGATCTCCGCGATGCCCGCGATAGCTTCTCCCCCGCTCTCCGTCGTGATCCCGACCCACGACACCCGGGAGCTGACCCTGGCGTGCGTGCGCTCGCTGGAGGCGGCGGGCCTGCCGGGGATGGAGGTGATCGTCGTGGACGACGGCAGCCGCGACGGCACCGCCGAAGCGCTCGCCGAGCGGCATCCGGGACATTCCGAGATCACCGTCCTGCGGCAGGAGACCCCGGTCCGCTTCACCCGGGCGGCCAACGCCGGGCTGGCCCGGGCCGGCGGCGAGATCCTCCTGCTGCTCAACAGCGATACCGAGGTCGAGCCGGGGGCTCTCGCCGCGATGATGGATGCCTTCCGGCGCGCCCCGAAGCTGGGCGCGGCCGGCGCCGTCCTCCACTACCCGGGCGGGAGCCCGCAGTGGAGCGGCGGACGCGATCCGTCCCTCCTCTGGCTGTTCGGCCTGTCGAGCGGCCTTCCGGCCCTTCTCGGACGGCTGCCCCGCTGGCGCCGGGTCAAGCCGGTGGGCGCGGTCCCCGGCGCGGTGGATTGGGTCACGGGCGCGGCCGTGGCGATCCGCCGCCGCGCCTGGGAGCAGACCGGCCCGCTCGACGAAGGCTACCTGTTCTACGCGCAGGATCTCGACCTCTGCTCGCGGCTCCGGCGGGCGGGCTGGACGGTGGAGATCGTCCCCGGCTTCCGGGTCCTCCACCACCACGGCGCCACGATCGGGAAGGCCGCCGGCTCGGCCGGCCGTCAGAACCCGGAGCTGCTCTGGTCCGACCTCGTCCGCTGGGGGCGGCTCCACCGCGGCGAAGCCTGGGCGAACCGCGCCGCCAGACTCCTCCGGACGGGCGCGGCGCTGCGCGTCCTCGGCCGCGCCCTGGCCACCCCGTTCGTGCCCGCGCAACAGCGGCCCGCCTGGCGCGAGGGCAGCCGCGCCCTCCTCCGCGCCGCCCGGGCGCTTGCTATCCCCGGACCGGCGGTATAGAAAGCTGCCGCATGCAGGACGTCTATCGTTACCGCGACCTGGTGCGCGCTCTCGTGGCGCGCGAGCTCAAGGTGCGCTACCGGCGCTCGGCCATCGGCTTCGTCTGGACGATGCTGCAGCCGCTGCTCATGATGCTGGTCCTCAAGACCGTGTTCAGCTCCGTCTTCCGCGGCTTCGCGATCGACCAACTACCCGGTCTACGCCTTGTCGGGGATCCTGTTCTGGAACTTCTTCAGCCAGAGCATCGTGTCGTCGATGAACAGCCTGCGCGGCAACGCCCAGCTCCTGCAGAAGCTGCCGGTGCCCAAGGCGGTCTTTCCGCTGGCCAACGTGCTCTCCGGAGTGGTGAACCTGTGCTTCGCGCTGGTTCCCCTGCTGGCCATCCTGATCGCGACGGGCCAGCCCGCTGACCCCGGCGCTGTTCTTCCTGCCGATCTCCATCTTCCTCGCCGCCCTGTTCACCCTGGGCGCGGGACTGCTGCTCTCGCCGCTGGCGGTGTTCTTCACCGACGTGGTGGAGCTCATCGGGGTGGTCCTGTCGCTCCTGATGTACCTGACTCCGGTCTTCTATCCCAAGGAAATCGTGCCCGAGCGGCTGCGCTGGGTCGTCCGCTTCAACCCGATCCGGTCGATCCTGGAGGTGTTCCGCGACCCGATCTACCAGGGAGAGGTGCCGCCGCTCTCCCATCTCGCCGTCTGCGTGGGCATCGCGATCCTCGCCCTCATCCTCGGCTCCTGGGTGTTCCGCAGGAGCAGCGACAGGATCCCGTTCTATGTCTGAGCCGTCCGCAGTCCGCCTCGAGCGACGTGTCGCTCTGCTATCGCCTGGCGAAGCAGCGCATCCCGTCGATCAAGGAGTTCGCGATCCACTGGATGAAAGGAGCGCTCTCCTACGAGCAGCTCTGGGCGCTGCGGGATGTCGACCTGACGATCCGGGAGGGGGAGACGGTGGGGATCGTCGGCCGCAACGGCGCCGGCAAGAGCACGCTCCTCAAGGTGGTGTCGCGGGTGCTCAAGCCCACCAAGGGCCGGGTGGAGGTGCAAGGCATCGTGTCGCCGATCCTGGAGCTCGGCACCGGCTTCGACCACGAGCTCACCGGGATGGAGAACATCTTCCTCAACGCCCTCCTGCTCGGTCGCACCCGCAAGGAGATCCAGGCGAAGCTGGAGGAGATCATCGACTTCAGCGGCCTCGGCGACTTCATCCGCTCGCCGATCCGCAACTACTCGTCGGGCATGCTGGCCCGCCTCGGCTTCTCCGTCGCCACCGCGTGGCTGCCCGAGATCCTGATTCTGGACGAAGTTCTGGCGGTGGGCGACGCCGCTTTCACCCACAAGTGCGAGACGAAGATGCGCAGCTTCCACGATGCGGGCATCACGATCCTGGTCGTCTCGCACAGCGAGCAGGTGATCCGCGACACCTGCACCCGCTGCATCTGGCTCGACGCCGGGCGCCTGCGCGCCGACGGGGACACAGACAAAGTGCTGGACCTATATCTGCAAGGCGGCCACGACCCGGCCGAGAGGCCCGCCGGCCAGCGTCGGCGGAAGGGCTCCGCCAACTCCCGCGGCACTCGATAGTGCGCGACCTCGTCCAACTAAGAAGACGACGCCTCAGCTAATTTACCGACGCCTCAGCGGGATTTAGCCGGGTCGTCGGGAGCTTAGACGGAGCGTCGGGAGCTAAGGTCTCGTCACGAAATAACTTCGTCACAGGTTGACATCTCGCAGCATTATTATGGTACTCTTGCGAGAGAATGCAAGAGGGAGAAGCGGTACGGTGCCGGTTCGAACTTCTCACTCCGTACCTTGATGAGAAGACTCGGCGTCTGATGGTGGCTGCAGAAGCCCAATCCATCGGGTCTGGAGGAATCTCCATCGTGGCGCGTGCCACCGGCATAACCCGCGACACCATCCGCCGGGGTGTCGAAGAGCTCCATGGTGCCGGCAGGCCACAGACAGGTCGAGTCAGGCGGTCCGGGGGAGGGCGGAAAAGGACGGTCGATACTGACCCGACGCTGAAGGCGGATCTGGAGAAGCTCATCACTCCAGCAGAGCGTGGCGATCCGGAATCTCCCCTGCGCTGGACATCGAAGAGTGTTCGGCATCTGGCGCAGGAGCTGAAGCGAATGGGGCACCAGACAAGCCATCGGATGGTGGCGGAGCTACTCCATGATCTGGGGTATAGCCTTCAGGGCAACCGCAAGACCTTGGAAGGTTCAAGCCATCCGGACCGCGACGCTCAGTTCGAGCACATCAACGCTCGGGCTCAGGACTATTTCGCGACGTCTGACCCTGTGATCTCCGTGGATACAAAGAAGAAGGAATTGGTAGGCGAGTTCAAGAATGGCGGGCGCGAGTGGCCCCCCATCTGGATGAGGGCGGGCGCACGGCGGCGGCGTGCTGGTGGGCTGTCGGCGCGCTTGCAGAGCTTTAGAGGGGCGGCCCCGCGCTTCCACGCCGGGTTGCGCGGCACCTTTTCCCCCCTGCTCGAACCCTCCGCGTGTTGACCAGAGCTCTTCCGCAGCGGCCCGAGGTCGACTCCGAAACCACGTTCCATCCGCCCCTGCCGGCTCTCAGAGAGCGGCGCGCAACTCGAGGTTGGTGATCAGCCGATGCAGGTAGTTGGGGTGGAGCCCGAGCGCCCGCGCGGCGGAAGAGACGTTGCCACGGGCCTCGCGGACGGCGTCCACGATCAGGCGCTTCTTGAAATCGTTGACGGCGGCGTGGAACTCCGAGAGGCCGACGGCCTCGGCCTTTTCGCCGCCTGCCGTCTCGAGCACCGCCTCGGGCAGGTCGGCAGGGACGATCAGCTCGCCCTCGCCGAGCGCCACCGCGCGCTCGACGGCGTTCTTCAGCTCGCGGACGTTGCCCGGCCACGAGTAGCGCTCCAGGCAGGCGCGCGCACCCGCGCTGAAGCCGGCGACCGGCCGCCCGAGCTCGCGGCTGAAGCGGGCGGCGAAGAGGCTGGCCAGGAGCGAGATGTCCTCCGGCCGGTCGCGTAGCGCCGGCAAGGTCAAGGAGATCACCGCCAGCCGGTAGTAGAGGTCGGCACGGAACGCTCCTTCGCGGATCGCCCGCTCCAGGTCCCGGTGTGTAGCCGCCACCACGCGCACGTCGACCTTGATCGTCCGGGTGCCGCCGACCCGCTCGAATTCCCGTTCCTGGAGGAAGCGCAGAAGCTTCGCCTGCAGGCTCGGCTTGATCTCCGCGACCTCGTCCAGGAACACGGTGCCCGAGTCGGCGACTTCCAGCTTGCCCATCTTTCGCTCCAGGGCGCCGGTGAAGGCCCCCCTCTCGTGGCCGAAAAGCTCGCTTTCCAAAAGGGTTTCGGACAACGTCGCGCAGTTGATCGCCACGAACGGCCGGCCCGCCCGCGGACTGCGGTCGTGGAGGGTGCGCGCCGCGAGCTCCTTACCGGTGCCGCTCTCGCCGCCGAGAAGAACGGTCGACGGGGTGGCGGCGGCGCGGACGAGGAGACGGTAGACTTCCTGCATGCGCGGGCTCTCCCCCACCAGATCGCGATCGAGGGCCGCTTCCAGCCGGCGCCGCTCGGCCTCCTGCCACTCGAAACGACGCACGGTGTCGAGCGCCAGGGCGGCCATCCGGCAGGCGACGGTGACGATCGCCAGGTGCCCCGGATCGAACGGTGCGGCGGCATCCCGGGTATCGGCGTAGAAAAGGCCCGTGACCGCGGAGCTAGCGGCGCCGGCAGCCTGAAGCGGAACCGCGAAAGAGAGCTCAGGTGCTCCGCGAGGACGCTCGCGGCGGCGCCGAAGCCTGGAGTCCGGACGACGTCCGAAGCAAGGAGGGCGAGCCGTTCGCGGACCATCCGGGAGAGAAGGGTCCGGCTCACGGGGAAGGGCTCGGCCGGTCCTCGCCGGTCACGGGCGAAGGCCGCCTCCGGCTCGCCTTCGGAGTCCAGCAAAAGCATGGCGGCGCGCTCGGCCGGGCAGACGGCGAAGGCCAGGTCGAGCACGCGCCGCGCCAGCGCCTCGGTAGAGCGGACGGCATGGAGATCCTCGGCTGCCTGGACAAGCGCGGCGAGATCGCTC
The DNA here is from genome assembly GCA_963844885.1 of uncultured Holophagales bacterium. Taxonomy (GTDB): domain Bacteria; phylum Acidobacteriota; class Thermoanaerobaculia; order Multivoradales; family UBA5704; genus DATMER01. Next base: position 43,921 of record CAWJQA010000006.1, read on the forward strand.
TCCGCGCGCCCGCTCCAGACCTCGACCTGGTTCGCCGCCGCGAGCGGCAGGTGGATGGTGGAGGCCGCCATGAAGTCCGAATCATCCAGAAGGCCGCCGGCGGCCTCGGCGCGCTCGTCCCCGTCGCGGAAGAGGAAAAGGGAGCTGCCCACGTTGATCAGGTCCCCCGAGGCCAGCACTCTCTCACGGATGGGCAAGCCGTTGACGAAGGTGCAGTGCCGGCTGCCGAGATCCCTGAGCACGCAACGCTCGCCGTCGAGAGCGATGGTGCAGTGCTGCCGTGAGACGGCGAGGTCCCGCAACTGGAGACCGCTCTCCGGCAGCCGGCCGAGAACGACCGGGGTAGAGCCGAGGGCGACAGTGCGTCCCGGCGAGCGGACCGGCGATGGCGACGAGCTTCGGGCTCAAGCGTCTCCCCTATCGGTTTGGGACCGGTTTTCTATCCATAAAGATAGAGCATTCGACGCCGCGGCTCCAGGGCAGACCGGGGTCTGTCGAGGAGAACGAGGCATTTTGCGGCCTGGCACCGAATGTGCCTTGGTCGAGGGTGAACCGAACCGTCAACGAACCGCCGAAAGGAGGCAAGTCATGAGCACGATCAACGTCCCTGTGACGAGAGTCAGCGATCCGAATCTCCCATGCCAATGGAAGGTCGGCCGAATCGATTTATACAATAACGACGATGAAGTCATCTGGCAGTTGGATGAGCTGTGCCAGGCATTTCCAGGCGCGACGTTCAAGATCGTATTCAAGTCGGGACCGATGAACCCGGTATGGCCGAATGGCCCTTTCACCAGCCCGATCGTTTCCGACACCCTCCGCGATTCCACAATTCTGAGAGCCAGGGGACGTACGGACAATTGGGGTCTTTACATCTACGACATATGGGCCTGCTACGGGAGCGGTGACAACTATCCGATTGAAACCCCTATCGATCCCGAGGTCGACAACCTCATGCCGCCGCCGCCGCCATGACCGCCGCTCACGTCGAACCTGCCGTAAGAAGAGACCTGAGTCCGGATCGCCGCGCGAGAGTCGAAGGCGGCGATCCGGAACCAGCTCGGGCTGATGCGCAAACGGAGGGCGGCTTTCGCATTGATCAGAGCGCTTGTCCGATCACCAACCAGGGCGTAGACCAGGGCTGCCGAGTAGACGATGCCCGGCGCCTCCGGGCTCTTCTGCAACGTCCGCTGGGCGATCTCGGCCGCCTCAAAGCCGGCCGAGGGCCGCAAGGCACTGGGCCTTCGCCATGCTGTCGTCGGCCTGGAGGCGAGACGCGGCCTCGATCTCGCCGAGACGGGCGAGCGTCTGGCGATAGTGGGCTTCAGCCTCTTTCCGCCGGCCGAGGGCCAGCTCCGCGTCGGCCAGGTTGAGGAGGATGGTGTGGTGCCCGGGCTCGACTTCCAGCGCCTTTTGGTACGCCGCGATGGCCGCCTCGTAATGCCCGGCGAAGAAACGGGCGAGTCCGAGGTTGGTCCAGAGCGCGCGCTGTGAGGGCTGGCTCGTCAGCAACTCCGAGTAGAGCCGCTCGGCACGAGTCGGGTCGCCATTGGAAAGCTCAAGCTGGGCCAGGGCTTCCGTCCCCCAGAGATTGCCGGGCGAGCGCGCGCGGAGCTGTCTGAGATGCTCGCGGGCGTCGGCGATCCGGCCGCTGCGCTTCTCGAAGCCGGCCAGCACGTACAGATTGCGCCAGGACGGCACGCGCTCGGCGGCTGCCCGATAGTTGGTCAGCGCCTCCTCCGTCCGGCCGCGCCGGTCGGCGAGCTCCGCGCGATAGCCGAAGATGGCCGGATCGCCCGGCAGGGCCGCTTCGAGCCGGGCGAGCGCCGTTTCCGGCTCCCCCTCGGCACCACCGGAAACGGCCGCCCGGAAGCCCAGCGCGAGCGGCCGGGGATCGCCCGGAGCAAGCGCCTCGGCCTGCCGCGCCAGGGCCCGGGCGAGGTCCAGATCCCGCGCCTCCTTCGTCGAAAGAAAGTGGGAACAGGCGAGGCTGCTTGCCATCAGCAGGCCGGAGAGAAAGCGCGGCGACCCGCGCACGATCTCTTGGCTCTTCGCAATCTCCGGCTCGGCCGGAGTGAGGCCAGCGTCCGTGCGCTGCTTGAGAGCGAGATACGCGGTGTAATCCTCGTCCCGCACCTGGAGAGCCGGCGTCCCGGGGCGAGGCGGGTGCTCGGAATAGCCTCGCCGCAGGTGGAGATCGACCGCCTCGGCCAGGAAGCGGAGATCGGAAGGCCCATCCGTCACCTGGAAGGTGTCGGTCCACAGCAACTGTCCATCCTTTCCAAGAAGGCGGCGGAGCGTGACCCTGGCGAGGTTCCCGGCCGGCTCGACGGAGGCCGCAAGCACCTCGTCGGCCGCTGCCGCCCGCGCCATGGCGGCGGGCGTTTCCTCCTGTGCCGCCCTGACCAACGGCCGCGGGTCGAGAACAGCGACCCCCTGGAGACTGGCGAGGCTTCCCAGGGTCGCATCGAGGACGCTGGAGGCGGCGAGGGTGAGCTCCGGATCGCTCCTCACTGGTACGGCCGGCGGCGGCACCACGACGCGGAGAGGCGCCGCGGGGCGGGCGCGGAGAGCTTGAAGATAGATGAGGACGCCGGCCAGTACGGCAACGACCAGCACGGCTGCTGCTGCCCGCCGATAGCGTTTCACGGCGGGCGGCTTCCCCGAAAGCGGCGGCGGAGTCTCCGGAACCAGAGGCCCCGGAGATGGCCGGAAGGCGGCCGGAACCACCGGAAACGCATCGGTCGAAACACCGCTCATTCCCGCCGCGAGGGACTCGCGGCCGGTCCACGCGCTCTCCAGGCCGGATTCGATCGCCGCCAGGCGCCGGGCGACCTCGGCGGCGCTCTTCGGCCGCGCCGCCGGATCTTTGGCCAGAAGCTGATGGACGAGAGCGGCAAGGGCGGGAGGGAGATCCGGCCGTACGTTGGCCAGAGACGGCGGTGCCTCGGTCAGCACCCGCTTGAGGGTGTCGAGAGGGTTGGCGCCGCGAAACGGCGCATGCCCTGTGAGCATCTCGTAAAGAAGAGAACCCAGGGAAAAGAGGTCGGAGCGGGCGTCCACCTCACCGCCCCCCGCCTGCTCCGGGGACATCGCATGGCAGGTGCCCACCACCGCGCCATCCGCGGTCAAACTCTCCTCGTCCGGAGCCCTGCTGGCTGAAGTCACCGGTTTGGCCAGCCCGAAATCGAGGATCTTGGCCGACCCGGTGCCGGTCACCATGACGTTCTCGGCCTTCAGGTCGCGATGCACAAAGCCGGCGGCATGGGCGTGTGCCAGCCCGCCGGCGACCTCGCGCGCCAGGCGTATCGCGAGAGCCGCGGAAAGATCCGGGCCACCGAGGAGAGCCGACAGGGGCTTGCCGACGACGTGCTCCATGACGATCGCGTCGCCGTCTCCATCCGTGACCAGGTCATGAACCTGGACGATCGCCGGATGGTTCAGCCGCGCCGCCGCCCTGGCCTCACGGCGGAAGCGCTCGGTGGCGCCCGGTGTCACCCCGGGATGCCAGCGGATCCGCTTCACCGCCACCCAGCGTTCCAGGCGCTCGTCGAAGGCGAGGAACACCTCCCCCATGCCACCTCTCCCAAGGCGGCCTTCCAGGCGGTACGGCCCAAGGTGGTCGCTGGGAAGATCCTTCTCGCTCATACGCTCCTGGATGATCTGCGAAAACTATAGCCCAGATCCTCTGGAGACCGGCCTGGTGCCACGGAAAAAGGGGAACCTCGGACCTTCCGCCGCTCTTTCTCCGGCGCCCGGGGCGGCTTCAAGCTACCCGCAGGGAAGGTGGTTCCTCCCTGGACAGGCGTTGTCACGGGCGAATCGCGGAAGCATGCTGAGGATGATCTCCACCAATGGAGATCTTTTCCTCGGCATTCGAGGACAGGAGGTTTGTCATGGCCACCCTGACCGCCGAAAAACCCACCACCATCACCAAGACCAAGCCCCCCGGCAATCCCGACTTCTGGGTCAAGGTCGGGCAGAGCTTCGAGATCAAGCTCATCGAGAACCCCACGACCGGCTACAACTGGGCTCTGGCGAAGCTGCCGGAGAGCTTCTATCTGCTGTCCGAGCTCTACGTGCCGGATCCGAACAAGCTCGGCATGGTCGGATCGGGCGGGACCCGCCACTTCTACTTCGTCGCCATGAAGCCGACGACCGAGATGGGCAACTTCATCTTCTACCTGCTCAGGCCCTGGGAGCCCATGACGCCGATCGAAGAGAGCGATTGGAGCGTGGGTGTGCGCTAGCCGCCGCCTCCAGGCGATGGCTTGAATGACCTGAGGCGCCGGGCCGGCGAGACCATCCCTCGCCGGCCCGCCTTCCCTCCCCCTCAATTGCCGGCGACGATCCAGAATGAGACGCGCCACGGTGGCGCGCGGCCGACGGCGGGTCGGGTACGGAATCGACCTTATTCGGCCCGCGCTGCTCCTCTTTTCCCAGGGGGCAGCCTGCGTGATACGCTTGACTGGATGACCCAGGAAGAGATCGCGTCCGTACGGCTGAGAACCGCCTTCGACCTCTTCACTGCGGGCGAACGGATGATGCGCCAGAACCTCCGGCGCCGGCATCCGGAGGCATCCGCCGCGGAAATCGAAGAGATGCTGTGGGCATGGCTCATGCGTCGCCCTGGCGCGGAATACGGCGACGGCGTCGGGAGGCCGGTCACGTGGCCACGGAAGGCTTCGCAAGTCGGTTAGAGCGCGTTACCGTCCACGCCAAGGAGACGTTGGCAGACCTGGGGTACCCCTGGGCCTTGGTGGGCGGTTTGGCGGTTTCCGCACGGGCCGAGCCACGGTTCACCCGCGATGTCGATTTTGCCGTCGCTCTGAAGAGTGACCGCGAAGCGGAAGCCCTGATCCTCGCGATTCAAGCACGCGGGTACCGGATCGACACCGTCCTCGAACAGGAGACCACCGGCCGCCTCGCGACCGTCCGGCTGGTCGCGCCCGGCAGCGGCGAGCACGGTGTCATTCTCGATCTTCTCTTCGCGTCTTCGGGTATCGAGCCCGAGGTCGTCGAGCGGGCGACGGTGATCGAGGTCTTCCCGGGCATTGAGCTTCCCGTTGCGCGCGTCTCCGAGCTCTTGGCGCTCAAGATCCTTGCCCGCGACGACGAACGCCGTCCCCAGGATACGATCGACATCCGCGCGCTGCTCAAAGAGGCCACCACCTCCGATCTCGCGGCGACGAAGACGGCATTGGCACTCATCGTCGATCGAGGCTTCCACCGGAAGCGCGACCTCTTGCAGGACTTTGAAGACCTGAGAAAGCGGTTCCTTTCGTAGCACCCTCACCCCTGAGCGGGCGTAGAGTCCTGGCCAATCACACGGCCTCCGGCCTCGCTGTCTACGCTTCGCTGGCGCCCTTGCGGGATTGGCCCACGCAAGACTCGCTTCCGGCTGGTGGTCAACCGTTGCCGGGCAGACCGGACCCAGGAGTACGCCGCAAAGAATCGCGGAGAGGAATTCGGCCGTCTGGCCTACGCCACGGAAAAGACGTTCTTCCTGAGCCGCCTGCCCTGCTGGGAGCACCTCTCGCCGGAGGAATACCGGGCGCGAGTGGCGGCGCTCATCGTGGCGTACCCTATCCGGGGTTCGTCGGCGGACTCCGCAGCGAAACGTTTCCGCATGAACTGACACTCCCAGATAGAGCGGTTCTTCTTGATACCCCCGCTTGCGCGGGAGCTCTTGATTCCAGGTCGGCCGGATGATCTCTCTTGGAGGGGTTGTGGCAAAGGGCCGCCCTTTTATTAGTGTTTTCAAGCTGCCAAGGCAGCAGTAGCATCATCGGAAATCTTTGAGCTGAGCCTCTCCGGGCGATAACGTCGTCCAGGGATGCCATGGGAGTCTACAATGCCCATCGTCCGGACCGTCTCTGTTTTCGCTCTCCTTGCCCTCACTGCCGCTCTCCTCGGCGCCCAGGTCGTGGCCCGGCAGGGTGATCCCACGGAACCTCCCCTCCACGAGTTCAAGTCACCCATGGTGGTGGACCTTCCCTTGAAGGACTTTCACGACCTGCCCGCGGGCACCGGCCGCGACTTCAAGGAGGTCCGCAAGTTCTACTGCGAGGACGTGGCCCTCTCCCGATTGTTGGTCTCCTCCAGGAAGGAGTCTCACCGTCACAAGCCCGCCGTCGTTCACCTCGATATCCGGGGCTCCCTCTCCGTCCGGCCTTCCTATGACCGGCTGGCGACCCTCCGGTTCGACCTGATCAACGGCGAAGTGCGCTTCGCCACCGTTCAGATGCCGCGGATCGACGCCGAGGAGGGCAAGACGCAGACCTTTTCGACAAGCCTCAGCCTCGACGAGGAGGAATATGAACGATTCTTCACTACAGGAGACAACCCGAGACTCCAGATCACCGTCACGGTCTCCGACAACAGTTGACGAGGCGGGTTCAGCGTCAGCGCTTCACCAGCGAGATCCTACCTCCGTACATGCGGCATTCATTCACCGAAGGTGGCGAAGTGCTGCCGATCCTGTACTTTCGCGGGTTGTCGACCGGGGACTTCCGGGAAGCCCTGCACGACCGACCTCGCGCCCTCGCCGCGAGTCATGCATGTGGCGGGGGCGCGAGGCGAAGCCCTCGCCTCAGTCACAGATCAGATTGACGCTACGGGAGATGTTTCCCGAGTTGGGAACAATGTTGCAGCAGCTCGCGCATCCCTGATCGTTGTCCAGGCCCACACCCCAATAGCTGCCGTCGCGGCTGGTGGGCTCGGCGCCATAGCAGATCTTTGCGCCGCGCTTGACGGTAAGCTTGACCGTGCCGCTGCGGCCTGAGTTGATGATGTAGGCCTGAGAGCTGTTCGGAAAGATGAGGCCGTTCGTTTCATCGAAGAACCGGAGATAGATCCCCAGCCCGTCGAAGCAACCATCCTTGATCGTCCAGGTGAAGGTCGCATTGCCGCCCGATGGACATGCTCTGGGCGCGAAGAGCTCTTCAAGATTGAAGCCCACGTTGTCCTCGCGGGTGGCCTGGGTCGTGCTCGCATCCTCAGGAGCCAGTTTCTTCATAGGGACATCGGCGAGCCTGATCGTTTGAACAGCCGGCTCGGACCTGGCGGTGGATGCTTCCGCTGCCAGCGCGGGCAGGACGGCGATAGCGTTCGACAGCATGAGAGTGCAGAGACCTGTTCGTAGATTCATGTCTATCCTCCTCAAGTTATAGGCGCGGCGAGACTCCTCTCCTTAGCATCGGACCCTTTCCAGACTCGGTTGTTTAGCTAGTTCCTGTCCTGGGGCCTGCAAGTAGCTGAAGGGGAAGAGTTTAAACGCGCATTCGGGCTGGCTTTTTCTGGCCGGAGTGTCTAGAATCGGGGTCGCCAAACCTTTGATTCGAAGAAACTCAGTCAGAAAGAGAGGCCAACCCGAATGCGCGAAGCTCGCAAAACCCAGTACAGCCTACGTGAGACCTGGCTCGATCTTGACCACGCCAAAGAGCTGGAGGCCATGTCTCGCGTGCTCGACGACAATCCTACAGTCGCAGAACTGGTCTGGCAAGATCTGCGTGGCGCCGCCGGCTCGACGGCCCGCGGCGCCGGAGGCCTGAGCGCCGATCAAGTCCTACGCATCCTGGTGGTCAAACAGATGAATGGCTTCAGCTACCGGGAACTGGCCTTCCATCTCTCTGACTCGCGCAGTTATCGCTCCTTCTGCCGTCTGGGTATCACCGATAAGGTGCCGACGAAATCGTCGCTCAATGCCAATCTCAAGGCACTGAAGCCGGCCACTTTGGAGGCGGTCAATCGGGTGTTCGTCGGTGCCGCGCAGAAGGCGAAGGTGGAAACAGGACGGACCGTGCGCGCCGATTGCACCGTGGTGGAGTCCAATATTCATGAGCCGATGGACTCCGAGTTGCTGTGGGACTGTGTGCGAGTTCTCACCCGGCTTCTGGGGCGGGCCCGTGAGATCCTCGGCGGGACCAAGGTTTCCTTCGGGAACAGGACGCGGCGTGCAAAGAAGCGCCGCAAGGAGATCTTCAATGCCAAGAAGGCGGAGGATCGGCAGCGGGCTTACCGAGATTTGCTGAAGATCACTGCCGAAGTCTATGGGCATGGTCTGGCAGTTCGCGAGCTCTTGCGGGACGCGGAGATCCTCAATGGTCTCAGTCTGTGGGAAGAGCTTGTGGTGAAGGGAGTCGCCAACGACCTCGACCGCTTCCTTCCCTTGACACCGCAGGTGATGGACCAAACCCAACGTCGCGTGTTGGAAGGCCAGAGCGTTCCGGCTGGTGAGAAGATCGTTTCCATCTTTGAGGAGCACACCGACATCATTCGCAAGGACAACCGCGAAACCCTTTACGGCCACAAAATCTGCTTGACGGGCGGAGCGTCCTCCATGATCCTCGACTGTAAGGTGCTGGAGGGCAATCCTGCGGACTCCACCTTGGCCAAGACCATGGTGGATCGGCAAATTGAGATCTTCTCTCGCCCTCCCCGGCAAATCGTTTTCGACGGTGGCTTTGCTTCCAAGGTGAACCTGAGCGACATCAAGGCCGCCGGGGTCCAGGATGTCGCCTTTTCGAAGAGGCGGGGCTTGGAGATCGGCGAGATGGTCAAAAGCACTTGGGTGTACAAGCGGCTACGGGACTTCCGGGCCGGGATCGAAGGGAACATTTCGTTTCTGAAGCGGACTTTTGGTTTGGATCGTTGCCTCTGGAAATCATGGTCGTCTTTCCAGAAGCTACGTCTGGGGCTCGATCCTCAGCTTCAACCTCTTGGTCTTTGCCCGTCATCTGCTGAGCTGAGCTGCAGCCACTTCCACTTCTAATTTTGGCCGCTGGTAGCAGCGGAGTGGGCTTCGCCCGCCCGCGGAAGAGCCAAGATTCCATGGGCCGCTTTATTTCCGCCCTGCGGAACCCTCGCCTCTCGCAGATTGTCACAGCACTTTCATCAATTCAGCGGCGCGTTCCCGGGAAATCGTCGATTTCTGGACAGGAACTAGCTAGCTAGCCGCCGCTCCAGGCGATGGCTTGAATGACCTGAGGTGCCGGGCCGGACAACCATCCCTCGCCGGCCCGCCTTCCCTCCCCCTCAATTGCCGGCGACGATCGGGATCTCGCAGCTCTGCCGGGCGGCGGGCAGGAAAGCGGAGTCTTCCACCAGGTAGACCTTGGCGACGGAGTCCTCAAGGGAAAGCAGAATGAGACGCACCACAGTGGCGCGCGGCCGACGGCGCGAACGGGATATCCTTCTCGGATGGATCTGCGCGAGCAACTCGGCGACATCGACATCTACTTGCTCGACCAACTGCTGAAAGACCGCCTGCCTCCAGGCGTGAGCATCCTGGACGCGGGCTGCGGCGGCGGACGGAACCTCGTGTACTTCCTCCGCCATGGCTATCCCGTCTTCGGTGTGGACGAAAACCCGCGCGCCGTGTCCCAGGTCCGCGACCTCGCTTCGCGACTGGCTCCCGGCCTCCCTGGGGAGAGCTTCCAGGTCGCCGGCCTGGAGGAGATCCCCTTCTCCGACGGACGCTTCGATGCGTGATCTGTAGCGCGGTCCTCCACTTCGCCCGGGACGAGGCGCAGTTTGACCGCATGCTCGGCGGAGATGTCGGGCGAGTACTCCGGCCCGGGGGCTCTTCTTTTCGCGCCTGGCTTCGACGATCGGCATCGAAGGGATGGGTCCGCAACCTCCAAGGAAGGCGCTACCTGCTCCCGGACCTGGCTCGGAGCGCTTCCTCGTGGACGAGGCGATGCTACTCCAAGCCGCCGAACGGCGCGGCGGGACATGGATTGAGCCGCTCAAGACGACGGTCGTCCAGAATCAGAGGTCGATGAGCACCTGGGTCCTGCGCAAGCGATAGATCTCCCGCCATCTTGTGGCCGGAAAAGGTGCCTGAGGTTTGAAGAGAGGCGCTGCTGGAAGAGGGATTCCGGTTCTGGGTCTCGGAGCGGCCGATAAGGGTGGGTAGAGTCGGCGGCGTGCCAGTAACCTGGCACCGCAGTACCAGGGAGATTTCGACCACCTGATCAGTCAACTCGGACGGGGACGATGAGCCATCTTCCCCGCTGCCCTCACATCGACGCGTCCTGGACGATCTCCCACCCATCCCGGGTGCGGTGGAACACGATCAGCGTCAATCCGCTGGCCGGCTCCTTGCCCGGCTCGTCGGGATAGGCGATCTCCCATCGCGCGGCGACCGAAACGCCATGCACGGGGCTCGGCCGCGCTCCCTGCGAATCCGTCTCGGTGCCCGTCACGGGCCGCATCTCGATCGGCTCGATGCGGAGCCTGCCCATCGCCTTGCGGTCCGGGTAGCGCTTTCGATAACGCGCCAGCACCTCGCCGCGACCCTGTGTCAGGCCACTCGGCGAGAGAAAGGTTGCGTCCTCCGCGTAGCAGGAGGTGAACGCGTCGAGATCCCCACGATTCCAGGCCTCCACCTGGGTCTGGATCATCGTCCGGACTGCGGCCAGGGCCTTGTCCGTCTCCGGCGCCTCGCCCTGGAGAGGAAGCGAGGCGAGAAACAAAGTGAGAGGGAGGGCAAGAAGAGTCTTCATGGCCGCGAGGATACCTCAGACGCGGCAGCGACCCATCGATGGACACGATGCTATTGTGGCTCACGAGCCACGACAGCGACATCCGCGTCGCCGTGCGTCCCAATACGCGTCTCCTCCCATAGGAGCCGCAGTAGAATGGGTGAGGCGAGAGGATACCCTGCCATGGTGCGCCACAACGTCGGCATCCTGATCTTCGACAACGTCGAAGTCCTCGATTTCGCGGGTCCCTTCGAGATCTTCTCCCGGACGCGGCTCGTCCCGGGGCCGGAGTCCCGCCGGTCGGACGACAGCGCTCCGTTCCATGTCTTCACGGTGGCGAAGTCCAAGGCCCCTGTCACCGCCACTGGCGGACTCGTCGTGGTTCCCCATCACGGCTTCGGGGAGGCGCCGCGGATTGACCTGCTGGTGGTCCCGGGTGGCTTCGGGACCCGGCCGCTCCTCCAAGACGAGGAGACCCTGGACTGGATCCGCCGCACCGCCGCAGCGGCGCAGCAGGTCACCTCCGTCTGCACCGGCTCTCTCCTCCTGGGCAAGGCCGGTCTTCTGGAGGGCCGCAAGGCCACCACGCACTGGGCAGCCCTCGACCTCCTGGAATCCCTGGGCACAGGCGCCACCGTCGAGCGCGAGGTACGGGTGGTCGACGACGTCATCATCACCTCCGCCGGAGTGGCCTCCGGCATCGACATGGCCTTCTACGTGGTCGAGCGCCTGTGCGGACGCGAAGTGGCGGACGAAACCGCGCGGTACATCGAATACAGGCGCTGAGAGTTCCATGGGCTTGCCTCCGGAGAGGAAGGAAAGGCGGTCTGACGCCTTGGTTTCTCCTCTCCCGCGCCTCCCCCTCTCTCCAAACTCTTTTCAAGGCATGGGGCGTAGTGTGCGCTCTCTCTAAACCTCAGGCACCTTTTCCTTTTTGGCCTTTTCCGGCTGGCACCTTTTCCGGCTGGATCGCGGAGAAGTCGTTCTCCATGATCATGACGTTGCCCTGCCGGTCGACCTCTTTGAAGCCGGCGAACTTGTGGTGATCAACATCTGGCGGTTGCGGTCGTTCGAGGAGGAACGGACGCTACACGCGAGGGCCAGCCGCCAACACGCGAGGAACAGTCGCTACACGCGAGGGCCAGCCGCCAACACGCGAGGAACGGCCGCTACACGCGAGGGCCAGCCGCCAACACGCGAGGAACAGTCGCTACACGCGAGGGCCAGCCGCCAACACGTGAGGAACGGCCGCTACACGCGAGGGCCAGCCGCCAACACGCGAGGAACAGTCGCTACACGCGAGGGCCAGCCGCCAACACGTGAGGAACGGCCGCCGCGAGCGAGGACGGTCCGGCCGCTATCCCAGCTCCCCGGCCGCCTCAGCCGTGCCTGCTCGACTGGCCAGGAGTCCACGCGGCGAGGGCGATCCTCGAAGACACGCCGCTCAAGGGATACTGGTTCGACCAGGACCCAGGAGTACGCCGCAAGGAACCGCGGAGAGGAATTCGGCCGTCTGACCTACGCCACGGAAAAGACGTTCTTCCTGAGCCGCCTGCCCTGCTGGGAGCACCTCTCGCCGGAGGAGTACCGGGCGCGGGTGGCGGCGCTCGTCGAGGAAGATCGAGCTCGAGGCGAAGCTGGCGCGGCTGGAGAGAGGGCTTCCGGTCCTGGGCCTCGGAGCGAGGCCTCCGGCAGAATCCCCTCACCCGGCCCAACAAGACCAAGAAGTCGCCGGCCCCGCGCTTCCACGCCGCGACCAAGGCGATCCGGGATGGACTCCGGGAGGCCTATGGCCTCTTCCTCGCCGCCTTCCGGGACGCGGCCGAGCAGCTCAAGGCTGGTGACCGGTCGGCGAGGTTTCCTCTGGGATCGTTCCCGCCGGGGCTGCCATTCGTGAGAGCGCTGCCCGCCATGCCGCCGTAGGCGGGCGGCGACCGCCGCAACTGGACCCTCGGCTTCAACTCCATTGACGTCCGCCTCGGTCGTGGTCGGGAGAGGACTGCCTTCAGGCGGCGATCACGGGAGGGTGACCGGAGATTTCGACCACCTGATCGGCCTCCGGAGAGCCGATCCTCCTCCTCTCTCCCGAAAACTACCGCTGTAGTCAGCCTCCGGAGAGGGAGGAAAGGGAGGCTGCCGCCTTGGTTGCGCCTCCCCCTTCTCTAAACCTCAGGCACCTTACCCACTATCTCAGGTAGAGTTTCAGAACGAAGTCGGCTCCAATGGCGCCGCCGCCCCCGACCGGACCTCCCGACCACCAGACATCAACCCTATAGGTACCGGGTAGGATGTCGCCTGGCGCGCCTCCGACTCGCTGGAAGAAGTTGGATGAGAACGTGTCGACATCACGCTCCGCCTCAATGGCGACCGCCGGACCGTAGGTGGCAAAAGGAGTCTCATAGTGCCCCACCATGTGGCGTATCGGGCCGCCCGACGCAGGAGTCAAGGTCACCTGGAACATGGTGATGCTCGATACACCATACGTCTGCTTGCCACCCACGATGGCGCTGAAATGAGCATCCAGGCAGGAGCCCTTCGTAAGAGTCACGTTCGTGCTCAAAACCGGCGTCGTGTCGAATCTCCCGCTTTCGCCGCCACCCCCAGTGTTGCTCCAGTTGTAAGATGTCGACTTCACACCCTCATACGCGATGTCCATCACGCGCGTGATCGGGCCTCTGCATTCATACGGATGGGTCGGAATGTGGCCCGCTTTTCCCCTTGCGTCTGCGTCGGCATCCTTGGGCGCTTCGCGCGCGAGGAAAGGGCGCTCCTGCAGGCGCTCCTGGGCATTGACTCCTCCAGCAGCACACAACCAGGCGGTCAACGCGACCAAGCTGATCAGACAGATTTTATACCTGTTGAGTTTCATGGCACAAACCTCCATCAGACGAGTCTGTTGAAGAACCGGCGGCAAGAGGTCAGAGGCACGTGCTCCGGCCATGCTGGATCGGCCCTCTGAATCGAAGACGCTCCAAGCGGGCCAACTCCCTCACTGTTCGAAGCCGGGCGCCACGGCGCAAAGCTCGGATTCGTGACCCGGCGAGACACTTCTCGGCCAAGAGATCCAGAAACCGATCCGCCGCGTCCGGGCTGTCTTTGGCGATGAAGAGCCAAATCTCCATGAGATCGCCCTCGGCCAGGTCGGATCTCTGGACTCTTGCCAAGGGGCTCTCGTCTCAGCCGACGCGCTTGCGGGCCTTGGCCTTGATCGCAGCCATGTCCAAGGCAGCCGACTGGCCACGATCCAACTGGTCCAGACCCGCGGCGATGTCCCGCCGAAGCTCCTGCAAGGACAGGAGGCGAACCTCATCCTGTCCCTTGAGGAGTCGGAGTGCCTCTCGGACCACCTCGCTCGCGGAGGTGTACAGACCCGAGGCGACCTTGTCGTTCACCAGTCGCTCGAGCTCTGGGGTCAGGGAAACGTTCATGTCGGCAACCTCTTGGCCCGGCAGGCGAATCGGGCCAAGGCCTACTTTAAAGGGGGCTGTCGGAGGATGTCAATCTTTGACATCGCGAACGCTCTCACGCAGGGCATGCCTGCGTCCTTTCAGGACTTGGAGGCTGGGGGTGGGGCCGGTAACCTGGCACTGAAGTGCCAGGCTCTATGCAGATGTCCCTTCGGGACGGTGGGACCGAGACCGGCGCTGAGCGTCAAGCTCTGAAGACTACCCCGATCCCACCCGGCAGGCTACCTCGCTTCCACCCGCAAGTCCACATACGGCGGCGGCGGCTGGATCGCGGAGAAGTCGTTCTCCATGATCATCACGTTGCCCTGCCGGTCGACTTCCTTGAAGCCGGCGAACTTGTAGGTGATCAACATCTGCCGGTTGCGGTCGTTCGAGACGAACTCGCCGCGGACCTTCACACCGGCCGCCTTGGCCGAGCGCAGGACGTGGTGGATCATGATCATGCCCACGCCCTTCGACATCACGCGGCAGGACATCAGGAGGAGCTTGATGTTCCAGACGTCCGGGTCCTTCTCGATCAGCGTCAGGCCGATCTTACCGTAGGTGCCGTGCTTGTCCTCCAGGCTGGAGACGAGCAGCTCGTGGCGCGGCGACTGGCGGAAGGCGTCCAGCTCCTCGTAGGAGTAGGTGTAGCCCGTGGTGTTGAGCTGGTTCGTGCGGACGGTCAGCTCCTCGGCGCGCTTCAGGTCTTCTTCTTTGCAGGGTGCGATCGAGAAGATCATGCCCAGAGTGGAGAGGAACTCCTCGGTGGGGCCGACGAACTCGGCTTCCTCCCGGTTGCGCTTGATGTCTGCCATGTACATGGCCCGGCGCTGGCGCGAGTCCTCGGTGATGAAGCGCGGGTTGATCTCGGGCCGGTCGAGGATGCCGTCGAGCTGCATCGAGTCGATGCAGAGGACCCGGTCGTGCGTGAAGGCCACCTCCTCGCGCTCGAACGGCTGATCGTCGATGAAGGCGATGGCATCCAGGCCGATGTTGATGTCCTTGGCGATCTGTCCGATCGAGGCGGCCTTGGAGTTCCAGTTGATCTGCGGGTAGAGGAAATACTCCTCCAGGCCGAATTCCTTGAGCTTCGCCATGGCCGTGTCGTAGTCGTTCCGGCTGGCGATCGAATGCAGGATGCCGCGCTCGTCCAGGGTGCGGAGGATGTCCACCACCTCCGGACGCAGGCGGACCTCGTCGTCCTCCAGCAGAATGCCTTCCCAGACGGTGTTGTCCAGGTCCCAGACCACGCACTTGATGGACTGCTTTTCCTTCTTCTTCGCGGCCATCACGGCGGCGGGATCGGCGGCCTCCTGTCCCTTGAGGTCACCTTTGAGATCGATCATGGCGTTCTCCTTAAAGCTCCCCGTACTCGAAGCGCGCGATCGTGAACTGCTGGATCTGCGTGCTCCCTTCGATGATCTCCATCACCTTGGCGTCACGGAAGAGGCGCGACACGGCGAAGTCCTCGTGGCAGCCGTTGCCGCCGTGGATCTGGACCGCGTCCGTGGCCACCTTGGTGGCGGTGGTCGAGGCGAAGTACTTGGCGATCATGGTCTCCGCGAAGGAGCCCGGGTCGCCGATGTCGCGCAGGTAGCCGGCGCGCATGCAGAGCAGGCGCGCCGCGCGCACCTGGACGATCATGTCGGACAGCATACCGCGCACGAGCTGGTGGTCGAAGAGCGGCTTTTCGAACTGCACGCGCTCGCGAGAGTAGGCCAGGCTGGCTTCCAGCGCGGCCTGGGCGATGCCCACCGAGCCGCAGGCGACGCTGTAGCGGCCTTGCTCAAGAGCCGCTCCGACCACGTGCGAGACGCCGAAGCCGGGACGGCCGACCATGGCTTCCGCCGGGATGCGGACGTTTTCGAGCTTCAGCTCCGAGAGCATCGAGGCCCGCGTGCCGAGCAGGCCGCGCGTGGGCGTGGTGCTGAAGCCCGGGCTGTCGCGCTCGATCAGGAAAGCCGTGGGCTTGCCGTCGAGCTGGGCGAAGAGGAGGAAGAGGTCCGCGATCTGGCCGTAGGTGGTCCACTTCTTCGCGCCGTTGATCACGAAGCCGCCTTCATCTGGAACTGCCGTGGTGGCGATCCCCTTGGCGTCGCTGCCGGCGTTGGGCTCGGACAGGGCGAAGGCGCCGAGGATCTCTCCCGTGGCGAGGCGGCCGAGGTACTTCTCGCGCTGCAGCTTGCTCCCCCACCTCAGGATGCCCTGGCAGGCCATGTCGTGGACGGTCAGTAGGGAGCGGGTGGACGAGCAGCCGCGGCCGATCTCCTCGGTGAGGATGCCGTAGGAGATCATGTCGAAGCCGGCACCACCATACTCCTTGGGGACGATCGAGCCGAGCCAGCCGCGCTCCTTGAGCTTGTCGATGACGTCGCGCGGGATCGCCTCGGCGCGGTCGAACTCGCCGGCGCGCGGCGCCAGCTCGCGGTCGGCGAACTCGCGGACCTCGGCGCGCAGGGCGCGCTGCTCCGGTGTCAGCTCGATCTTCATGCCTGGGCCGCCGCAGTATCCGCCGCGGAATCCGCCGACGCCGCGCCCGACTTCTTGGAGACGAGGCTGGAGATCGCGTTGATCGAGCGGAAGTTGTCGAGGTCGAGGTCGTCGTCCTCCACGCGGACGCCGAACTCCTTTTCGACGAAGGCGACGAGCTGCATCGCCAGGAGCGAGTTGACGAAGCCGAGGGCGAAGATGTCCTCCTCGGGCTGCAAGTCGTGGTTCTTGAAGAACCGCGACAGGAATTCCTTGATCTTGCTCTGGGTCTGGTCCATGGTCCGATCCCTTCCCTGGTCGATCCCTTTTCTACAGGGATACGCCGTAGTCGTAAAAGCCCTTGCCGTTCTTCCGTCCGTGCAGGCCCGCGTCGACCATCTTGCGGAGCAGCGGGCACGGGCGGTACTTGCTGTCGCTGTAGCTCTCGTAGAGCACCTCGATCGAGAACAGGATCGTGTCCAGCCCGATCAGGTCGGCGGTCTCAAGCGGTCCCATCTTGTGGCCGAAGCAGGTCTTGAAGAGGCGGTCCACCTGCTCGGCCGTGGCCACGCCGTCGTGGACCAGATAGACGGCCTCGTTGACGGTGAGCATGAGCACACGGTTGGAGACGAAGCCCGGATAGTCGTTGACGACCTCGCACTCCTTGCCCATCTGGGCCAGGAGCTGTTTTGCGACGGCGATGGTCTCTTCGGTGGTGTGGAAGCCGCGGATCGCCTCGACCATGGGCTTGAGCGGCACCGGGTT
The DNA here is from genome assembly GCA_963844885.1 of uncultured Holophagales bacterium. GTDB lineage: Bacteria > Acidobacteriota > Thermoanaerobaculia > Multivoradales > UBA5704 > DATMER01. Next base: position 61,091 of record CAWJQA010000006.1, read on the forward strand.
CATGAAGTGCATGCCGAGCACCTTGTCCGGCCGCTTGGTCGTGCCGCCGATCTTGGTGATCGAGATGCAGGAGGTGTTGGCCGCGAAGACCGCGTGCGGCGGGCAGACGGCGTCGAGCTGCGGATAGATGTCCTTCTTGATGTCCCACTTCTCGGGCGCGTTCTCGATGACGAAGTCGGTCTTCGAGAAGTCGTCGTAGCTTTTTGTAAAGTTGATGCGGCCGATCACCTCGTCCGCATTCACCTTCTGGGCGCCCTTCTGGTACATGTTGTGGAAGCGCAGGTTCTTCCGGATCTCGTCCTTGGCCCGGGAAAGCAGCTCATCCGAGATGTCCAGCAGGACCACGTCATGCCCGGTCTGGGCGAGGTTCTGCCCCAGTCCGATTCCCATCACGCCGGCGCCGACGACGCCGACAGTCCGAAGTTCCATGTCTGTCCCCTTCCTGGAGATGATGGCGGCTCGCCCGCCGCGGTCCGGGAATTGTAAACGATGGCGATGCCCGGCGAGCGTCCCGGGGGGCCGTCAATCCTTTAGGGTGCGTTCGGAACGCGAAGGGGGGACATACCGGCTCGCAGACCCGCCGTGCCCGCTCCGCAGACGACGGCGCAAACTTCCCCAGGCGGCCCGGCCGGCCCGGCCGGCTCCGGGATCCGGCCGGTGAGCCAGGCCGCCACGGCGGCGGCTCCGGATAACTCGGCGGCGATCCCCATCTCCTGCCAGAGCCAGCGGGCGGCGTCGATCATCTCCTCATCCGTGACCAGGACGATCTCGTCAACCTTCTCCTGGATGATCTCCAGGTTCAGCTCGGCGCTCTTGCGCGGAGCCAGGGTGTTGGCCGCCGTGGCGATCGTTTCGAGCTCGACGAGGGCGCCGGCCCGCACGCTCTCGAAGAGTGTCGGCGCGCCGACCGGCTCGACGCCGATCACCCGCGCGCCGGGCATCAGCGCTTTGACGGCCGTCGCGATCCCGGAGATCAACCCGCCGCCACCGATGGCCACCACGACGGTCGAGACCTCCGGAACGTCCTCGGCGATCTCCAGTCCGACCGTCCCCTGGCCGGCGACGACGGCGGGATCGGAGAAGGCGTGGACATAAGTCCGGCCGTCGCGCTCGGCGACGCTCCGGGCCTCCCGGTCGGCCTCGTCCCACACGTCCCCGAAGCGGACGACCGACGCGCCCCAGCTCTCGATCTGGCCCACTTTCACCGGCGACGCGCTGTGCGGGAGGTAGATGGTCGTGGGTACGCGGGCGAGCCAGCCGGCGTAGGCGACGCCGAGGCCATGGTTGCCGCCGGACGCCGTCACAAGACCGCGCCCGACCCTTTCCGGCGGCAGGGTCAGCACCCGGTTCGTGGCGCCGCGCGCCTTGAAGGAGCCGGTGACCTGGAGAGATTCCAGCTTCAGCGAGAGGCCGCCGGGGCTGGCGGCGGCGGGACGGCGCACGGCCTCCGCGCGGACCGTCGGCGTCCTCCGGATGCGCCCGGACAAGCGCGCACGCGCTTCGCGGATGTCGCCGAGATCCACCATGGCCGCATCGTATCAGGGGCGGAAACTTACGCCTCGAAGATGCTTGACTTACGCCCTTGTTACGCCTAAGCTTCCTCCATGGTGGAGAAAGCAGTCAACACCCCTCCTTCCCCGGGCGCCCCCCGCCCGGGGAACCTTTTTCAGGAGAACGGAGCCGTGGCCACATCGGTATTGGACGGCCTCGGCCAGGCGCTGCGCTGGCTCAGAGACCGGAACGGCAGAAAGCAGTACCAGGTGGCGGAAGCCGCCGGGATCACCAAGGGGATGCTGTCCTCGTACGAGACGGGCCGGCAGAAGCCCTCTCTGCAGACGCTGGACAAGCTGCTGAGCACTCTCGGGTGTACCCTGCACGACCTCCACAACGCGATGGAGATCGTACACGGCCGCCCGGCCGCGGGGCAGCCGAGTGGAAGGCCGGGCGAAGCCTCGCCAAGACGGTGGCCCGGGAGCGGGTTCCCGGACCTCTACAGCGTCCTGGGCTACAGCGATCCGCTGCCCAAGGAGCTGGAGAGCGCCTTCGAGCAGCTCCTCGAAGGCTTCCACCAGCTCGTCCGCTACATGCATGCGAGCCTGCTGGACCGACTGCCCGAGCGGCCCGAGGAGCCCTCCGGCGACGAGACGTAGGGGCAACCCTTGTGGTTGCCCCCGGGGGCAGGCACGAGGCCTGCCCCTACAGGTTTGAACCCGGGGGCAGGCACGAGACCTGCCCCTACCCGCCGATCGGGTTGCCCGTCGGCAGCATCGCCTTGATGACCCGCGCGAGGCGGCGGATGCCCTCTTCGAGCCGGGCCGGCGCGTTGTTCCCGAAGCTCAGGCGCAGGCAGTGGTTGGCGTGCTTGCTGCCGTTGGCGGCGAAGGCCACACCCGGCGTGAAGGCCACGTTCTCGGTCTCCACCGCGGCGCGCAGGAGGACGGTCGCGTCCATCTCGCGCGGCAGCTCCACCCAGACGAACATGCCGCTCGACGGCCGGCTCCACTTCACTTCCTTCGGGAAGTGCTCGTCCAGAGCCTTGAGCATGGCGTCCCGGCGGCGGCGGTACTCGTCCCGGATCGACTCGATGTGCGTCGGTAGATAGCCGCACTCGAGGTAGCTGAAGATCGTGCGGTGGCTGAAGGACGGCGTGTCCAGGTCGGCCGCGTGCTTGAGCATCGACAGGCGCGGCGCCAGCTCCTCGGGTACGACCGTCCAGCCGGCGCGCAGCGCCGGGGCCAGGATCTTCGAGAACGAGCCCAGGTAGAAGACCCACTTCTCGTCCAGGGCGCGCAGGGGCGGCGCCGGACGCTTGTCATAGTAGAGGAAGCCATAGGCGTCGTCCTCAAGGATCGGCACCCCGAAGGCCCGCGCCAGCTCCACGAGACGGTGGCGCTTCTCCACGCTGATGCTCACGCCGAGCGGGTTGTGGCCGTCGGTGATCACGTAGATGAAGCAGGGGCGTGCCCCGCGGACGAGGAGCGCCTCGACCTCGTCGACGTTGATGCCCGTCCGGGGATCGGTCGAGACGGTGAGGATCTCGGGGTCCTGGCGCTTGATCGCCATCTGGATGCCGTCGTAGACGGTCTCCTCGATCAGCACCTGGCCGCCCGGATCGAGCAGCATCCGGCAGAGCAGATCCATCGCCTGCTGGGAGCCGGAGGTGAGGAACACCTGCTCGGGCCGGCAGTGGACGCCGCGCATCTCCATCAGCTCCACGATCTGGCCCTTGAGCGGCTGGTGCGGGACGCCGTACTGCAGCGAGCCCGGATCGGTGGTCAGCAGGCGCGTGGTGGCCTGGGCCAGCTCGGCCATGGGAAACAGTTCGGGCGCCGGCAGGCCCACCGCCAGGGACAACACACCCGGGCGCACCGCGAGAGCCATGATCTCGCGCAAGCCCGACTGGTTCATCCTTGCCATGGAACGGGCCAGACGGAGATCCTCCCCAGCCTCGGACGTCGAGGTGCTCTTTCGTGACATCGAACCCGAAGAATTGTCCTTCAAGATATCCACCATAATGCCTCCAAATCATCCCCGGCGGGGCCTCAACCTCCAAGCTCTCGGCCGGCCTGCGTCTCACTACAGAGAGTAGTGCATCGAATCGAGCGAAATGCGCCGCTCATTTTCAAAAATGTACATCCGGGTTTTGCCCCCCCTTTGGCCGAGATGGCCGAGAAGGCCGAGATGGCTGCGGCGGCCGAGCCGGACCCCCCGGGTTTCCCGCTCCCAGGCGGAAGGATATCGTAAACCGCAAATGACTTCTCCGCCATCCCCTGGAGTGTGACATCCTTGTTCCAGGGCTTCTCCCCTGGGACTGCGGCTATTACTACGGGATACGGGTGAACGGCGGATGAACCGCCACCGGCCGGCATCAGCCGGGGGGCATCGGCCGGGGACAGGTCACTTTGCATCGCAAAGTGCTCTTCGCCTAGAATACATCCAAGGGAGGCGGGAAGCGGCCAGGAGCGTTCCGGGCCGGGTTTCGGTTACACTCCCAGGCGGAAACGGGACACTCTTCGAGCGCGAGGCACATAGAGCGAGACATGGGATTGTCGACAGCGCGACGCCATGAGGTCCCGGAGGGCTTCCCCGCTCTCCTCGAGGGCTTCCGCGAGAGGCTCGACCGCGAGCTGGACGCCTTGCTGGAGCGCAAGCGCCGGCAGGCGTCGGACGCCGGCTCGCCGGAGATGCTGGAGCTGATCGAGGGCGTCGGCCAGCTCGCGGTACACGGCGGCAAGCGGCTGCGGCCGGCGCTGGTCTACCACGCGTACCTCGCCTGCGGCGGCCCGGCCGGCGAGGAGGTGATGCCTCTCGCCCTGGCCACCGAGCTTCTCCATACCTATCTCCTGATTCACGACGACATCATGGACCACGCCGAGGTCCGCCGCGGCCAGCCGGCGGCCCATGTGCGTTTCCGCAATGCGCACCGGGCGCGGGGCTTCCACGGCGACGCCCCGACTTCGGCCGCTCCGTGGCGATCCTGCTGGGCGATCTGGCTCACACCTGGGCGGTCGAGCTGGCCACCGGCGCGTCCTCCGGACGCCCCGAGGTGGCGCGCTGCTTCTCGGCGATGAGCGAGGAGGTCATCGGCGGCCAGTATCTGGAGCTCCTCGTAGCCCAGCGCCGCAAGGCCTCCGAAGCCGACCTGAAGCGCGTGCTGCGCCTCAAGTCCGGGTGCTACACGGCGGAGCGGCCGGTCCAGCTCGGCGCGCTGCTCGCCGGCACCCCGGCCGAAGTCGTCGAGGAGCTCTCGCGCTACGGCTCGGCCGTGGGCGAGGCGTTCCAGCTCCAGGACGACCTGCTCGGCATGTTCGGCGACGCCGAGACCGTGGGCAAACCCGTGGGCAACGACCTGAGGGAGGGCAAGTTCACCTTCCTCATCCATCACGCGCTCGCCGCGGCGGCTCCGGAGCAGCGCGAGGCCATCGAGGACGCCCTGGGCGATCCCGGCGTGAGCGCCGAGGACGTCGGCCGGGTGCAGCGCATCCTGGAGGAGACCGGGGCGCGCGCCCACGTCGGCGCGATGGTCGAGGAGCGTCTTCTTGCCGCGCGGCGCGCCCTCGAAGGGCTCCGCGAGCTGCAGCCGGAAGGCCGCCTCTTCCTCGAAGGTCTCGTCGACTACCTCTGGGAGCGCGAGCTTTGAGCAGCTCCATCGCCGGTTCCGCGGCCGATGCGGCGCTCGATCTGAGCGACCGCCGCGACCGGAAGCTGGAGCACATCCGCCTGGCGCTGGAGCCGCGCATGCAGCTCGGCGGCAGGAGCTGGTGGGACGACTACTGCTTCGGGCACGAGGCCCTGCCGGAGATCGACATCGCCGAGGTGGATACCTCGGTCGAGTTCCTCGGCTGCCGCCTGGCGGCGCCGCTCCTGATCTCCTGCATGACCGGCGGCACGGAGTCGGCCGGCGTGATCAACCGCAACCTCGCGGCCGGCGCCGAGAGCACCGGCGTGGCGGTGGGCGTCGGCTCCCAGCGCAAAGCGTTGGAAGATCCGGCGAAAGCTGATACCTTCCGCGTCCGCGAGGCCGCGCCGTCGGTCCCGCTCCTGGCCAACCTCGGAGCCGTCCAGCTCAACTACGGCATGGGCGTCCGGGAGTGCCGCCAGGCGGTCGAGATGATCGGCGCGGACGCGCTCGTCCTGCATCTGAACCCGTTGCAGGAGGCGCTCCAGCCGGAGGGCCAGTGCGACTTTTCCGGGCTTCTGCCGAAGATCGGCGAGGTGGTCCGGGCGTTGGACGTGCCGGTGGTGGCGAAGGAGGTCGGCAGCGGCCTCTCCGAGCGGGCCGCCCGGGCGCTGGCCGCCCAGGGCGTCCGGATCCTCGACACCGCCGGGACGGGGGGGACGAGCTGGGCGCGGATCGAGGCGCAGCGCTCGGGGGATCTCGGCCTCGGCGAGCTGTTCGCCGGTTGGGGCCTGCCCACGCCGCTGTCGATCCAGGAGGTCCGGCGGGTGGACGGGGTGACGGTGATCGCCAGCGGCGGGCTGCGCAACGGCCTGGACGTCGCCAAGGCGCTGGCGCTCGGAGCCGACCTCGCCGGGATGGCGTACCCGTTCCTCCGCCCGGCGACGGAGTCGGCGGAGAGGGTGGCCGAGACGGTTGCACGCGTCGTTCGCGAGCTCAAGATCTGTATGTTCTGCCTCGGTGTGAAAACGGTCGCGGAGCTGCGCCGGATCGAGCTCCGGAAGCCGAGCTCCGAAAAGGGTCCTTAGAATGAAGAATTCGATCCAGTCCCTCGCCTCCGCCGCCACGCCTGCGGTATCGGCGGCATCCGCGGCCTCACGCCGTGAAGAGCTGGTCCGTGCCCTGGTGCGTGGAGAGCTCCGGTTCCACGAGCTTCCGAAGGATCTTCCCGCCGAGCAGGCGGCGGAGATCCGCCGCCACGCCCTGGAGAGGATGACGGAGACGCAGCTCGACAACATCGCCTATCACTCGCTCGACGTCCAGCGGGCCTCCCGCCGGAACTGCGAGAACTTCATCGGCGTGGCCCAGATCCCCATGGGGGTCGTCGGTCCGCTGCGGGTGCGCGGCCGTGTCGCCGACGGCGACTTCTACATCCCGCTGGCCACGACCGAGGCCGCGCTGGTCGCCAGCACGAACCGCGGCTGCGCCGCCCTCACCCAGGCCGGCGGCGCCGTGGTCCGGGTCGAGGACGTGGGCATGACGCGCGCGCCGGTCTTCCGCACCTCGGGCATCCAGCAGACGCAGCTCTTCCTCCAGTGGATCCAGGACCACCACGAGGATCTGAAGCGCATCACCGAAGCCACCAGCAAGCACCTGCGGCTGCTGGAAGTCCGGCCCTACGCCTTCGGCACAACGGTCTTCCTGCGCTTCCGCTTCGACTCCGGCGACGCCATGGGCATGAACATGGCCACCATCGCCTGCGACCGGGCGGTCAACGACCTCATCGAGCCGGCCACCGGCGTCCCCTGCGTCGCGCTATCGGGCAACTACTGTGTGGACAAGAAGCCGGCCGCCATCAACTTCCAGGAGGGGCGCGGCAAGCGGATCTACGCCGAGATCCTCCTGGAGGCGCCGATCCTCCACCACCAGCTCAAGACGAACGCCCGCGACCTCGTCGAGGTGCAGTACCGCAAGAACCTCCTCGGCTCGATCGCGGCCGGCTCGATGGGCTTCAACGCCCACTATGCCAACGTGCTCGCGGCCTTCTTCATCGCCACGGGCCAGGATCCGGCGCACGTCGTCGAGGGCTCGATGGGCGTCACCTGCATCGAGGCGCGCGGCCCGGATTCGGTGTTCGCCTCGGTCTACATGCCCGACGTCCCGCTCGGCGCGATCGGCGGCGGCACCGCCCTCGAAACCCAGAGCGAGGCGCTGGCCATGCTCGGCGTCTCGCCCGACCCGGAGCGCCGCGGCGACGCCTCCATCCGGCTGGCCGAGATCGTCGGCGCCGTCGTCCTGGCCGGCGAGCTGTCGCTCATGGCGGCCTTCACCTCCCAGGATCTGGCCCGGGCGCACGAGAAGCTCGGCCGCGGCCTCGAACGTCCGGTTTCCGGTGCCTGAAGCGGGGCGGCGGGTCACCGTCTCGGCCCCTGGCAAGCTCATCCTGATGGGTGAGCATGCCGTGGTCTACGGCCGCCCCGCGCTGGTGGCGGCCATAGACCTCCGTCTGTCCGCCCGCTTCTCCGACTCCCCCGATCCAGGCGTGCGGCTCGACCTGCTCGACCTGGGCATCTCCGCGCACTTGTCCTGGATGGAGGTTCGCGCCTATTCCAGCGGCGCCCGGGAGCGCTGGGACGACTACTCGACCCACCCCGGCCCGGAGAGCTTCCGGGAGATGCGCGGCGAGGATCCCGCCCACGTGGTCAAGGCCGCTTTGGGCGAGGCCGTCGAGGCGCTCGGCGGCGATCTGGATTGCGGCCTGGAGCTGAGAGTCGAGTCGGATCTCCCTCTCGGCTCCGGCTTCGGCAGCTCCGCGGCGACGGCGGTGGCGGTCGTCGCCGGCTTTTTCTCCTGGCAATCGGCCTGGCGGTCCGCCGAGGTGGACCCGGAGCGAATCGAGCGCTTGGCCCTGCAAGTCGAGCGCCGGCAGCACGGCCATCCGTCCGGGGTGGACGGCGCCACGATCCTGCGCGGCGGCGTGCTCTGGGCGCGCAGACTCGGTATCGACGGCACGGGCGGCCTGGAGATCGATCCGGTCCCGGTGCGCTCCCCCCTTTTGAACCGCCTTCGGGTCTACGATACGGGAATGCCGCCCGAGGCGACCGGAGCCGTGGTCGCGGCGGTCCGCCGGAGGCGGGAGCGGGACCCGGTCGGTTTCGAGAGGATCCTGGATCGAATCGAGGCCGCGACAACGGCGTTCCGGGCCGAGCTGGAGCGGGAGGATGAGGACCAGGACCGGGCCTTGCATCTGATTCGAGATGCCCAGGCCTGCCTCGAGGCGATCGGAGTCGTCCCCGAGGCGGTCCGGGAGGCGGTGCGGCGGATCGAGAGCGAAGGCGGGGCCGCGAAGGTCTCCGGCGCCGGCTCGATCGCCGGTCCGGGAGCCGGATCGCTTCTGGTTTATCATCCGGAGCCCGGAAGGCTGCGCGCCTGCGCGGCTCTCCGGCCGTTCCTTTATCATGAAGTGTACCTCGGAGCCCCGGGGTTCCGTCAGGAGGCTGGATGAGCAAGACCACCGTGGCCGCGCCGGCCAACATCGCGTTCGTCAAGTATTGGGGGGCGCGGAATCTCGATCTGGCGCTCCCGATGAACTCATCGATCTCGATGACGCTCGACCACTGCGTCAGCCGCTGCACGGTCGAAGTGCTGGACGGTGGTCACGACGAGATCTGGCTGAGCGAGCCGGACGGCGGCTTCGGCACGCCCGCCCCCGACTTCACCCGGCGAGTGGTGGAGCATCTCGACCGGGTGCGCGCCTGGGCCGGCCGGGACGAGCCGTTCCGGGTGGCCACGCGCAACACCTTCCCGAGCGCGGCGGGGCTGGCTTCGTCGGCGTCCGGTTTCGCGGCCCTGACACTGGCCACGGTGGGCGCGCTCGGCCGGCGCGACGTGCCGGCCCGGGAGCTGTCCGATCTCGCCCGCCGCAGCGGCTCGGGCTCGGCCGCCCGCTCCGTGCTCGGCGGCTATGTGGAGTGGCCGGACCCGGCCGGTGAGCAAGACGAGTCGAGCTACGCCGTCCAGCTCGCCGAGGCGGCGCACTGGGATCTGCGCGACGTCATCGCCGTGGTCGAGATCGGCCCCAAGGTGGTCTCGTCGCGCGACGGCCACCGCCTCGCCCACACCAGCCCCTACTACACCCGGCGCCTGGATCTTCTCCCCGAGCGCCTGCGGACCGTGCGGAGCGCCATCGAGGCCCGCGACCTCGACCTCCTCGGCCCGATCCTCGAAGCGGAGGCGGTGGACCTCCACATCATCGCCATGTCCTCCCATCCGCCGATCTTCTACTGGAGCCCGGGCACGGTCGCGGTCCTGCGCGCCGTGCGCGAGCTGCGCCAGGAGGGGCTCGCCGCCTGGGCCACGCTGGATGCCGGCGCCAATGTCCACGTCATCTGCGACACCGATTCCGAGGACGAGGTGGCGGACCGCCTGGAGGATCTCCCCGCCGTCGGCTTCGTCATCCGCGACGGCGTCGGCGACGGTCCCGAGTACGACAACACGCACCTCTTCTAGTCCCTCTCCCATCCCTATGACCGAGGCCGTCCTCCTCAAGCTCGGCGGGAGCCTGATCACCGAGAAGACGGACGCTCGGGGGCTGACCCGGCCGGTGGTGATCGCCCGGCTGGCCGCGGAGATCGCACGCGCCGCGCCGCGGATGCCCGAACGCATCGTCCTCGGCCACGGCAGCGGCTCCTTCGGCCATGTCGCCGCCCGGGAGCACGGGATCGCGGGCGGCCTCCGCTCCCCCGCCCAGCTCCCCGGCATCTCGCTCACCCAGGAGCGCGCCGCGGCTCTTCACCGCGAGGTGCTCTCGGCGCTCGCCGCGGCCGGCCTCGCCCCCTTCTCCATCGCGCCGTCGAGCTGCGCCGTCTTCGCGGGCGGGAAGCCGGCCGGGATGGCCGACGAGCCGCTCCGCCTGGCTCTCCAGGCCGGGCTCCTCCCGGTGGTCTACGGCGACGTGGTCATGGACCGCAAGCAGGGGGTGGCCATCTGCTCGACCGAACGGATCCTGGAGATGCTGGCCGCCCGCCTCCCCGTCCGGAGGGTGCTCTGGCTGGGCGAGACCGACGGCGTCTACGGCGGGGACGGCCGCACGATCCCCGCCCTGTCCAACCTCGAAGGCCTGGAATTCGCATCCCCGGCCGGAACCGACGTGACCGGCGGCATGCGCCACCGGGTTGAGACCGCGCTCGCGCTGGCGCGCCTGGGGGTCCGGTCGGTGATCTTCAACGGGCTCACACCCGGGCTGCTGGAGCGGGCGCTTCTCGGCGAAACAGTGCCGGGTACCGAGATCTCCTGAGATCCAGGTACAAGCGGATCCGCCCGACCGGATGGAGGTCTGCAGCCCTCAGTGGCCGGAAGCGAAGGAGGAACTGGGCGGCTGCGAGAAAAATCCACCCTGTTTCGCAAGGCGAAAGGCGATGTTCTTGTCCCGCGTCGAGTCGGTACGTTCCCGTGCGACCGTAAGGCGACGATCCCCTGCACTGCCCGAGCCCGAACGACGGCTCGAGGTGAAGGCCAGTCGGTGCCAAGGTGCCGTCGAGTGCCTGAAAAGCTTCCGGATCGCGCAAGACATCTTCGAGGACGACAACTCATCCTGGCCTGCGCGCGCGCCGGGTCGAGGCCCTGGAACGCTTCGCGCGGCTAAGCTTCAGGACCCGAGCCGGGAAGAGGTTCTCGGCGGGTCGCCAGTGGGCGGCCGAGGTGCGCAGGATGTGTCCCAGATAGGCAAAAATACCCAACTGGCGCCCGCTACCAAGAAGATCGAAGCCCTCGGGAAGGCAATAAGGCTCGCCGACGGCAGGGCTACGTGATGCCACCAAATAGAGATAGATAGTGGTCGGCGCCACGGCAGCACCCTCCGCATAGTCCAAGAAGTCGAGATAAGTTGCGAACCGTTGGCACTCGAGGTCTCGGTGCATGGCGACAAAAAAATTGCGCCACAGTACTTCGGGCACGGGAAAGCGCCGGCTCGCATCGGCGAAGGCACGCAAGAGGTCCGGGACGTCCGCAGGCAGACCCTCGGGGATTTCAGTGTAAACGGGGACGGCACCGGCTCTGCACGCCTCGACGGCCCGTTCCCAGAACTCCACCACACTGTGCTCGAAATTCCTCGTCTCCGGAGCGAGCTCGGCCCGCGAGGGAATGGCGTCTATGCGGTCGTCGACTAGGCGCATGACCGCGTAGAGAGCACAGAAGGCTCGATATTTTTCAGGGTCCGCGAAGTAACGACTGACAAGATACAGATTGTTTTGATCTTTGGCAGCGATGATCTCAGCGACCGCATAGGAAGCTGCCAAAGACTCGTTCTCTCTAACTTCGTCGCTCAGGAATGTCATAAGTCCTTTCGGTATCCCTCCAGCCTGAAGCCGACCGGCCATCGCTCGTCGAGTTGAAATTGTACCTTAAGCGCTCGCTTACAGCAATGACCGCAGCCGATGACCCTGGGCCTCCAGAAATGTCATAAACGGAATCAAGTAGCCGATGGACACCGCTGCAAGCTCCTTTAATTGAAACCCCCACGTGGGGGTTGCCTCCATGCGAGCAGGATCCGGCCTTGATGATCTCCTCCTGGAGCTGGCTGAGCGATCTGCCCGTCTCTTCGACGCACTTCCTCAGGTGCGCGATCGCCTCTTCAACAAGGAGGCGTCGGTTGGACTTGAGCGCTGCATGGCCTCTCCCCCGCCGCCATCGAGCTGACGCGCGAGCACACCCTCCGCACCACCTTCGGCATGGCCGGCTTCGTCGACCGCATCGGCGACGACGGCGAGATGCGCCTGGAGAGCCTGTCCGACCTGCGCCACTACTGCTACGTGGTGGCGGGCATCGTGGGTGAGCTGCTCACCGAGCTGTTCCTGCTGAAACGCCCCGAGTTTGGCGCCGGTCGCGGCCTCGCTGCGGGAACGTTCGCGCCCTTTCGGCGAAGCCCTCCAACTCGTCAACATCCTCAAGGACTCCGCCTCGGCACCCAGGGTCGGCGCTACCTGCCTGAGGTCGCTCGATTCCAACAGCGCCCGCAAGCCGAAGATCGATCCCAATGGCGAGATGCCCGCGGCGCACCAGCGCCCTGAAGCCGGCCATCCGACAACGTCCTGAACCAGGCAGAACGCCGGTGCCGAGCGTGGCCCGGGCCTTCATCGCCGGTCCCGGTCGAGAATGGGCGCCGGAGGGGCAGCAAAGGGAACGCAGTAATCCCGCTGGAGCTCCGGGCGCCATCGACACCGCTGGGGCCGGTACCGGATCTCATCCTCATAACCCGCCATGCCACGAAGTGGAGTGTGCCACGCACTCACATCGGCCACATCGCGAGCGATGCGACTCTGGATCCGCAACGAGCCATCGTTGTGGAGTGGAACTCTCCGGGGCCGGCGCCAATCCCGCCGTCACCGGACCTGGGCGGGCGAACCGAATCTCCGAGGTGAACCCGATGAAGCTGCTCCCTGCTCGTCCTCCTCGGCACCCTGCCGTTCCTGGCCGCCTGCGCCGGACCAGCCGCAGCCTGTCGACGGCGGTGGTGAAGCCCGCCGCACCGGCGGTGCACCGCGCAGCCCGGCTCGTGCGCGACCCCCACTCCTTCTCGCACCCGGACGAGGTCGCGGTCGATCACCTGAAGCTCGACCTCACCGTCGACTTCGACAAGCGCCAGCTCACCGGCCGCGCCAGCCTGCGGCTCACCAACCGCACCGGCGCCGGCCGGGTTATCCTGGACACCCGCGACCTCACCGTCCGGCGCGTGACTCTCGACAATGGTACTGGCAAAGAAGCGGGCAAAGAAGCGGAGGCCCCCTTCACCCTCGGCGACGAGGTCGAGTTTCTGGGCCGGCCGCTGGAGATCGAGATCCAGCCAGACACCCAGTGGGTCCACGTGGACTACTCCACCAGCCCGGACGCCGCGGCTCTCCAGTGGCTCAACCCCGAGCAGACCACGGCGGGACGGCGGCCGTTCCTCCTCACCCAGTCCCAGGCCATCCTGGCGCGCACCTGGGCGCCGGTCCAGGACACGCCGGGCGTGCCGCATGACCTACGAGGCCACGATGCGCGTGCCCAAGGACCTGTTGGCGCTGATGAGCGCCGAAAACCCGACGCGGAAGAACGCCGACGGCGTCTACCAGTTCCGGATGCCGCAGCGCATCCCGTCCTACCTGCTCGCGCTGGCCGTGGGCGACCTGGAATTCCGGCCGCTCGGACCGCGCGCGGGCGTCTACGCCGAGCCCAGCGTCGTCGAGCAGGCCGCCTGGGAGCTCGCCGACACGCCGAAGATGATCGACGCGGCCGAGAAGCTCTACGGTCCATACCGCTGGGGCCGCTACGACGTCCTGATCCTCCCTTCCAGCTTTCCGTTCGGCGGCATGGAGAACCCGCGCCTCACCTTCGCGACCCCGACGATTCTGGCGCGCGACCGGTCTCTGGTCTCCCTCGTCGCCCACGAGCTGGCCCACTCCTGGTCCGGCAACCTGGTGACCAACTCCACCTGGAACGACTTCTGGCTCAACGAAGGCTTCACCACCTACGTCGAAGGCCGGATCATGGAAGCCCTCTACGGCAAGGACATACGCCGACATGCTGGCCGTCCTGGGCCGCCAGGATCTCAAAGACGCCTTCGATCAGCTCGGCGGCCCGGCCAGCCCGGACACCCGGCTCCACCTGGAGCTGGCCGGCCGCGATCCGAGACGAGGGATCGGGAACCGTCGCCTACGAGAAAGGCGCGCTCTTCCTGCGCACGCTCGAGCAGGCGGTAGGCCGCCAGCGTTTCGACAAGTTCCTCCACGGCTACTTCGACACGTTCGCCTTCCAGTCCATGGACAGCGCCCGTTTCGTCGAGTATCTGAAGAAGAACCTTTTAGCTGGAGACGAGGCGAAGGCCGCGGAGCTGAAGATCCAGGAATGGGTATACGAGCCGGGTCTGCCGTCGAACGCCATCGAAGTGCGCTCCGCCGCCTTCGCCAAGGTGGACAAGGCCATCGCGGCGCTTCCCGACCTGAGCCAGCTTCAGACCCAGGACTGGACCACCCACCACTGGGTCCATTTCATTCGCAATCTTCCCCAGCCGCTGGATGTCCGGACAATGACTCGGCTCGACGACGCGTTCCACTTCTCGGACTCCAACAACTCGGAGATCCTGAACGTCTGGCTCGTGCTCGCGATCCAGAGCCGTTACGAGCGGGCTTATCCCGCGCTGGAGCGGTTCCTGACCAGCATGGGCCGGCGCAAGTTCCTCGAGCCGCTCTACACCGAGCTGGCCAAGACCCCGGCGGGCACCGAGATGGCCCTCCGCATCTACAAGAAAGCGCGCCCGGGTTACCACTCGGTGGCGCGCCAGACCGTCGACGAAATCCTCGACTGGAGGGGATGAATGATGAACGACCGCCATACCGAGCACTGGGAGCGCCTGAAGAAGTGCGTCCTGGAAGGTCCCGGCGAGCTCGAATCCAGCGTGCGCCAGACCATCGCGGAAGAGAGAGCGGTCGGCAGCGTGCCGCCGGTCCTCCTCCCCTACCTGGAAAAGGTCGCCTACCGCGCCTACACCGTCACGGACGAGGACGTCGAAGCGTTGAAGAAGGCCGGGATCTCCGAAGACCGGATCTTCGAAGCCACCGCCGCCGCCGCCGTCGGAGCCGGCCTCAAGCGGCTTCGGATGGGACTGTCCGTCCTGGGAAGAGAGTGAGGCCATGCCCCTGCGCCTGAACAAGCTCCGCACCGGCCACAGTTGGTTCTACAAGCTGAAGTTCAGAGTCATGCCGAAAGCGGTGGGATTCCCGCCGAACGACGTGATCCGCACCCTCACCTATCGTCCGAAGTTCTTCGGCGACGCCTTCTCGGACGTAGTCCAGAGCGTCCTCCGTGGGCCGTCGTTCTGGACCGTGGCCGAGCGCGAGTTTTTCGCCGGCTACGTCTCGGTCCGCAACCAGTGCATGTTCTGAACGGCCTCCCACGCCGCGGTCGCGGCGGAGGCCGATGAGTCGATGAAGCAGGTGGTGGCGGGAGGCATGAGCGAGCCCTGGAAGACCGAGCTTCTCCGGCCGGAAGTCCAGGCGATCCTCCCGTTCCTGGAGAAGCTGACCCTCCTCCCGGAAGAGATCACGCCGGACGACGTAGAGCCTCTCAAGGCCGCTGGCCTGACCGATGAAGCCATCCGGGACGCGATCGCCGTCTGCGCCGCCTTCAACATCATCGACCGGCTCGCCGACGCCTTCAGCTTCGACGTGCCGCCCGCGGAGCAGATGCGGGGGGCGGCGCGGTTTCTTTTGAAGAAGGGCTACGAGCTGTAGGCTCCCCCCGGGGGGATGCATCTGGCGACGCGCTGGACAGGAAGACGACTCTGCAACTGGGGAGTCGACTCTGCAACTGAGGAGTCGACTCTGCAACTGGGGAGTCGACTCTGCGACTGGGGAGTCGACTCTGCAACTGGGAAGTCGACTCTGCGACTGGGGAGTCGACTCTGCGACTGGGGAGTCGACTCTGCGACTGGGGAGTCGACTCTGCAACTGAGGAGTCGACTCTGCAACTGAGGAGTCGACTCTGCAACTGGGGAGTCGACTCTGCGACTGGGGAGTCGACTCTGCGACTGGGGAGTCGACTCTGCAACTGGGGAGTTGACTCTGCAACTGGGGAGTCGACTCTGCGACTGGGAAGTCGACTCTGCAACCGGGGAGTCGACTCTGCAACTGGGGAGTCGACTCTGCAACTGGGAAGTCGACACGGTGCCTGCGTTACCGCCGGCCCGCCAGCAGGACCGGGACGATCAGCAAGGTCGCGGCAAGGCAGACGAAGAGGCTGAAGGCGAGCAGGCCGCCGAGGCGGGCGTTGGCGGGAACCTGGGAAAGGAGCAGGACACTGAACGAGAGGCCGACGGTCAGGGTGTCGATCGTGATCGGCGGTCCGGTCGAGGCCAGGGCTTCCGCCGCCGCGTCTTCATCTCCGAGACCGGCGGCTTTCGCGCGGCGGTGGCGGTCCAGCAGGTGGACGACGTAGTCCACGCCGACGCCGAGCGTCATACCGGCGAACATGGAGGTGGCGACTCCCAGCGGGATGCCCAGCCAGCCCATGACCGCGAAGTTGAACAGCACCGCCAGGCCCGCGGGCACGATACAGAGAAGGCCCTGACGCAGCGAGCGGCTGAGGACGGCGGTCAGCGCGAAGATGCCGGCGAGCGACAGAACGAGCGAGCGGACCTGGGTCGTGACGATGGCCTGGATCAATGCCTGGCTCACCGCGATGTCGCCGGCAAAGCCGAGCCGCAGACCCTCCGGCTTCAGCCGCTGCCGCTCGAAGGCTTTCAGGTCCGCCATCAGCTTGCCGACCGTGCCGTAGTTCGGCTCCTTGAGGAAGGAGGTGAGCACGACGCGCGAAAACGACGGGTCGGTGAGCTGCTTCAGCCGCTCCGGGCCGCGCACCGAGCCGTATAGACGCCAGAGGGAGCGCGCTCTCTCCGGACTGTCCGGAAGCCGCCGCGAGCCGGGGACGTCCGGGTTGAGCATGAAGGCGGTCGTCGAGAGGAAGCTCGCCGGGCCGAAGACCCCTCCCACTCCCCGGTGCGCGGCGAGGAACGCCTCCAGCTCCCCCACCTTCCTGAGCAGCGAGGGGTTCATGAAGGGTTCCCGCGTCACCTCCACGTCCAGCGTCTCATCCGGCTTCGGGTCGAGCCAGAAGCCCGGCGAGCCGACCTGGAGCGGGAAGCGCAGCAGGAGACGGCCGCCATCCAGCCTCGCGCTCTCGACCGAGCCCGACCAGTCCCGGGAGCTCGATCTCAACGCGACGCGGACCCAGCTCCCCGCGAGCCGCGCCGGCTCGAATCCCGCCGGCAGCCGCGCCTGAGACAGCACCATGCCGTGCGCCTCCAGCGCGGCGCCCACAACTTCGGTCCGCAGGTGGACCGGCTCCGCCTCCACCGTCACGAGAAGCTGGTGCGCTCCCAGAAAGTCGCGGTCGAAGCCGCGCATGGCCCGCGCCAGCTCCGAGCCGGGCGCGAAGCCGTCCACCCAACTGTCCTGAACCTCCAGCCGGCGGACGCCGTCCAGCGAGATCAGCACCAGGAGGACCGCGCCCACCACGACCAGCCGGCGGCGCCGGATGGCGGCCCGCGCCAGGCGCGCGTAGAAACCGTGCATGCCGTTGCCGTCATCCCGGTGTTGCGAACGTCCCAGCGCCGGGCGCAGCAGCACGAGGAGAGCCGGCACGACGCCGAGCGACCAGCTCAGGCAGACGAGGATGCCGAGCGCCGCGAACAGGCCGAACGCCTGCACCGCCGGCATCGGCGAGATCGCGAAGGAGAGAAATCCCACCGCCGTCGTCACCCACGTCTGCGTCACCGGCCAGGCCATCTCCTCCATCGTGGCTTCCACGATCCCGGCCGCGTCGAGGTCCGGCCGGCTCCTCCGCAGCTCGCCATAGCGGTGATAGACGTGAATCTGGTCGGTCACGCCGACGGCCATGAGGATCACCGGCAGGATCGTGGTGGTGAGGTAGACCGGCACTCCCAGCCAGCCCATCAGGCCGAACGTCGTCACCAGGCAGGCGCCGAGCGTGGCCAGCGGCGTCAACGCCGCCAGGGGGTGGCGGAAGGCGACCAGGAAGATCAACGCCATGACCGCGAAGACGATCGGCACGAGGCCGGGCCCGGGCCGGCCGACAGCCTCCTCGACGCCTTTCAGCAGCGACCGCGGCACGCCGAGGTCGGCCAGGATGTGACTTCCCAGCAGAGCCTCGGCGACCGGCGCGCCGAGCACCTCCAGCTTGTCTTCGCCACCGCGGATCTGCCCGAGTGCGACCGCCTCCACCTGGCGGTAGAAGCCGGCCCGGTCCATCTCCGCGGGCGCTCCGACCATCACGGCCGTGGCCCGACCGTCGGCCGAGATCAGGACGCCGTCGTAGAGCGCGATCCGCCGCAGGTCGCCGCGCAGCTCCGCGAGGCGCTCCGGGGTGTCGGGAAGGGGGTCGAGGAACGTCCTCTTCTTGAACGTCCCGGGGACGAAGCGGAAGGTGTGCTCGGTGGCGAGGCTGAGCACGTCGGAGGGCGCGACGCCATCGAGCTTTCCGAGCGCCGCGGTGAGGTCGCGCACGCGGCGCAGGGTCGCCGTGTTGAGGACGCCGCCGGGATGGGACGTCCGGATCACCACCACGACCGGATCGCGGATGCCGAGCTCGGCGCGGATCTGGCGGTCGTAGACCACGGCCGGAGCGTCGCGCGGCACGAGCGCGTGGCCGTCCGTGCGCAGCTCCAGGCGCGGCAGGCCGGGGGCCGCGGCG
Organism: uncultured Holophagales bacterium; assembly: GCA_963844885.1. Taxonomy (GTDB): domain Bacteria; phylum Acidobacteriota; class Thermoanaerobaculia; order Multivoradales; family UBA5704; genus DATMER01. The sequence goes on from CAWJQA010000006.1 coordinate 79,452, forward strand.
AGCGTGGCCAGCAGGGCTACCGCCAGCGTCCGGAGCGGATGCCGGATGGCCGCACGGGAGAGCGGAATCACGCGGGGAGTCTACCGTCTGAACCGGGGAGAGAGGAAGCCGGGCGCCCTCTTCGACATCTTCGAAGACGGCCGCCCGGCTTCGCTTCGTGCTTACTTCGCCGGTGTTCCCGGCGTGTCGTTGTCGTAAGCCGTGACCGTGGCGACGCCCTCTTCCGAGATGACGATGCCGTCGAACCTGCCACCGGCGCGGCCGACCATCTCGATCCGGAAATTCATCTGGAACGAGCTGTTCACCAGGAAACCACCGTCCCGGTTGCGGGTCATGGTCGTGGAGCCCGGGCTCGGCAGACCGTTGGCGAGGCCGGCCACGACCTTGACGGACTCGAAGTTCTCGTCGCTGGTCGTGCCCTGGAGGTCATACATCATCGTGTCGAAGCGCTGGAAGTCGGCCTTCTCGTCGCGGGGTCCGATGTGCGTCTCGCAGTGAGCCGGCACCTTGATGGTCGCCGTGACGCCCTGAAGCTCGTTGATACCCTCGATGTCGAGGACCAGAGTCGAGTCGAAGCGCTCGATCTCACCATTGAGGATGCCGCCCTGCTGATGGGTCTGGTTGACGAAGCCCTGGTGCTGCGCACCCAGGTTGATCTGGTTCTGGAGGCCCTGGGCGTGGATCTGGGCCGGCGTCCGATAGGTGCAGTTGGGAGGAACCGGGCCGTTGGGGCCGACGTTGCAAGGGCCACCGCCGACGTTGATGTAGGCCGAAGCCATACCGGAGACCACCAGCAGAGCGGCGACAGCGATGAAACCGGCCTTCTTCAAATTCGAGGTCATCATTCACTTCTCCCTAAAGAGGTCCGGAGGGTCACCCTCCGGAAGGGCAAAACTTCCCTGCCGCGGCACGGCGCCGCGGATTCGACAGCTCCGCCTGGAGTGACTGCGACGGGCCCCCTCCCATCCACCCTGTGCAAGAGCGTCTCTCTATCTAGGTAGGTACAGCAACAGGCAATAGAGGGACAAACGTCTTTCATCTTCTTTGGAGGAGACCCCCCGGGCGCGCCGCCCGGGGGGGGTGGCGCGGATCAGACCTGCGGAGCGTCGATCAAGTAGGCGACGCCGCCGATCTCTTCGTTCGTGTCGGCGTCTTCCTCAACGAGCTCGACGGTGTAGGTCGTGGTGGGGGCGTCCACAGCCTGCGTGCCCGTGGGCGTGGCCCGGTTGTCGAACACCAGGGTGAGGTCGTACTCCTCGCGGCCGTCGAGCTTGATCTCGAAGTAGGACTTCTCGGAGTCGGCCATCTCGAAGGTGTTCCTGTCGATCTGTTTGAAGTTCAGGAGCTGGATCCCCTCCGCCTCGATCCGCGCGACCAGCTTGTCGGGCAGGACCATCTGGACTCCGCCGCGGCGCAGGAACGGATCGCCGAGCTGAGCCTTGGGCTCCCGCAGCCGCAGACGGATGCGGCGCAGCTCCCGGCCCGGGTTGCGGACGTTCACTTTTACCTGGACCAGGTTGAAGGCCACCAGGTCGACGACGTTGACGTTCTTCCAGACGATGTTGTTGTTGTAGCGGACGTTGTAGTCGATGTTCGTAGTCTCGGTGTTCGTCATCGGGTCCTGCGGTGTGTCCAGGCGCGACAGCAAGCAGTAGTGGCCGACGCCCGGCGGGCTCCACGGGAGGGTGATCTCGGTGGTCGCACCCCCGGCGAGGCTCGCCACGTTGGCGACGCCGATGAGCGTCCAGTCCACCGGCCAGGCGAGGCCGGCCGAGGCGTTGGCGTAGTAGACCTTGACCGGCACGTTGATGGCCGTCACCAGGCTGCGGTTGCGCACGTTGACCTTGACGTAGTTGACCTGGCCGTACTCCGGGTTTTCGTGCGGGCCGGGGGTATTGGTCTTGCGCACCCAGATGTCCGGGCTCTGCCACATGGGATATCCGAACAGGGGGACTTCGGGCTCGACGCCGGTGTCCTCCGGGACCGGCAGCGCTTTGTCCTTGCTCCAGACGTCGGTGCGATGGCGCGGGGTCACGTTCTGGCAAACGGAAGCCTGCGCGGCGCAGGCCACGTTGCCGGCGCCGTGGGCGACCACCAGATAGGAGTAGGCGACGTCGTTCGCCACCGTGGTGTCGACGAAGGAGGTGCCGGCGACGTTGCTGGCGACCCTGGCCATGCCGAAGCCGCAGCCCAGGTCGTTGCGGAAGACGTCGTAGGTGACGCCGCCGCCGGAGCTCGTCCAGGAGACGGTCACCTGGTCGTCGCCGGGGGTGAGAGTGACCGTCGGCGTGGCCGGCGGCGTGCAGCCCGCGAAGGTGACGTTCGCGCCGGGGTCGGTGGTGCATGCGATCAGGTGGCGGTTGAAGGCGGCGTAGAGGGCGCCGCCGTTGGGCGTGCCGTTCGCCAGGTTGCCGTCATCGTCGTCCACGGCCTGCATCGCCCGCCAGTAGGTGCCGGCGGCGCAGCCGTGAGAGGTATAGGTGCCGCCGGTCACGCACACGAAACCCTTGGTGGCCGAGGGCCGCGAGAGGTACCAGAGACGGTCCGTCGTGGCCCAGGCCTGCGCCGAGCCGGGGCTCGGCAGATCGCGGGCGGCGAGGTCGTAGACGGCTTCGGAGGAGATGTACGACTCGCAGTGGCCTTCCTTCAGGCAGGGACCGCGGTAGGTGGCGCTCGCGGGGCAGAGGGGCTGCGTGAAGTTGGCGACCGTGTGCGGCGTCCCCGAGGCGTGGGCGCCCCAGTCGATGTCGCGCACGCCCGTGCAGCTCAGGCAGGCGTCGCCGTAGCCGCCGCAGTTGGTGGCGCGGAAGCCGTCGCCGATGCACGAGGTATGGCTGACCAGGGCGGCCGTGAAGTCGCCGTAGGTCTCGCCCGTGCCCTTGTCGAGCGACGTGCCGTTGCCGTCGTTCGTGTCGAAGCCGTGGCCGTACTCGTGGAGCGAAACCTCTTCGATCTCGCCCGTGTTGCCGCAGCCGCCGCCGGAGCGGTAGAAGTTGACCGTCGAGCCATTCCAGAAGGCGTTGCAGGTGCTGTTGATGTTGACGTTGGCGGTGAGCTGGGAGTTGATCCAGGCGTTGGCCGGATACCAGCCGCGGGCCGTATCCTTGGCCCGGCCCAGGTGGTAGAACTGGGTGCGGGACGACCGCGTGTTGCCGAGGCCGCCGTGACCCGGGGTCGTGCAGTTGCTGCCGCCCGAGATCCCGAAGTCGATGTCGCCGTTGGCGGCGGAACCCTCGTTGATCGCGCCGCAATTGTCCAGCGAGCGCACGTACTGGCCGCTCAGTGTGGAGCTCGTCGCCGCCGTGTAGTTGTAGACGCCGGAGGCGTTGGCGAAGCCGCCCGCCACGTCGGCGTACGGCATCGGACGGGTCGACTCGGTGCCCTGGAACATGACGCCGCCGCGGACGTAGGCGTTGACGTAGTCGTTCATATCGACGAGATCGAGCATCTCACCCTTGACCGCGTCGACGCGGGCGCGCCAGGTGGCGCCGGAGCCCTCCCGCCGGAAGATGAACTGCCAGGCCGGAACGAGGCCGCGGCCGTTGCCCGGAGCGTAGTCCTCGGCATAGCGCGCATCCTCCACCACGGCCGGCAGAAGGCGCATCGAGCCGCCGTCGAGGAACGAGTCCGCGGCCGAGAAGCCGCCGATATAGCGCGACAGGATCGAGAGCGCCTGCTGCCGATTGACCTCCGTCTTGGGCACCCTGCTGCCCGGAGCCGGAATGTTCTCCGTTTCGATCTGGATCAGGTTGCCGTGGTTGACGGTGAAGGCCACATAGGCACCCTCGACCGGCAGGCCGCCGCGCACGACGTCGAAGTCGACCCGCCACAGGTAGTCGGCCACGTGGCTGGACCGGTCCTGGCTCAGCACGAGCTGAGCCGGCTTGACTCCGAGCAGCGGCGCGACGCGGGGAAGGAACCCGCGGGCGATGCGCTCCAGAGCGGCGAGGTCCACGTCCGGGCTCCCGTGGAGGGCGGCCGCGACGTCTTCCAGCGAGAGCTGATTGCCGCGGCCGGGAATCCATGGGATCCCAGCGCCGACCATCGATTCGATGAGCCCGGTCCTGCGGTCCAGATAGGCCGCCCAATCACCGTCGGCCGCGTTCCGGAAATCCGTCATGGCCTGGCGGACTTCGGGCTGAGCCAGGGACTCCGCCTCCTGGATGGGCTCCACATCCGCCCGGGGGGACAGGCGGTCGCTGACGAACGCGAGCGACTCCAGAGTACCGTCGCCCTGCTTTGGCGTGATCGCCCGGGCACCTGCCGGAGCGAACAGGGCCAAGGCCAACCCCAATGCTGTCATCCTACTACGCAGACAGATCATGTGATCCTCCTTGAATCGAAGAACAAGGCGCCGCCACGGCACACCCAGGGGGGTAGCACCTCATGAAAGGCACGCACCTCTAACTAAGTAGGTACACCTACACGGCAAAACGGGACACGAGCATCACGCCGGACAAACTTTTTTCGGCGACTTCGCCGGATGCCTATCCCCGCCTGCGGCGGATCATCGCGTCGAGGCTCCAGTCGCCGCCGCCCCGCGCCGCCATGTAGAGGAAGATGAAGCACAGCAGCACCGCGGGCACGCCCTCGTTCTGCGTCGGCCACCCACCTCTCGGAGCATGGAACTGCCAGTAGGCGACCGCCATCTCGCCCGACAGGATGAACGCGGCCGGATGGGTGAAGAGGCCGAGCATGATCAGGAGGCCGCCCACGACCTCGAGCACCGCGCCGATCCAGATCTGGGACATCACGGGAATGGTGACGCCGGCGGGCACGCCACCGAACCAGCCGAATAGCTTCGTGGCTCCGGACTGGAACAACAACAGGCCCGACACGACGCGAAGCAGGAAGTAGGTGACTCGAATGGCCCGGTCCTTGTTCATCGGCGGCCTCCTGGTAGGTCTGGGGATGTTCCCTGACCGGGCGCTTATATGACCCTCGAGGTTCAGATGTCAAGCACAGGGTCCTTGGAAGGGGTGCCTTGCCCTGGCTCAGGACACCTCCGCCAGCATCGCCATCAGGTCCGGCCTCCGGATCCTCGCCCAGTTCTCCTGGGCAGCCTGGGCGTGCCGGCGGCGCTCCGGCGAGCCTTCCTCGTGCAGCAGGGCGAGGCGGATGTGGATGAGGCCGAGGGAGTAGGGTTCACCGATCTTTTCATAGAGGCTCAGCGCCTCCTCGTAGCGGAAGCGGGCGGCGCCGGGGTCCGACAGCGCCATGGCAAGGTCGCCGTCCCGCTGGAGGCAGTTGGCCTGCCCGAGGACGTCCCCCACGCGGCGGTAGATCGACAGGGCCTCCCGGTAGCGGTCGCGGGCGGGGGTGAAGTCGTTCGACAGGAGGGCCTGGTCGCCCTGGGCGCGCAGGCAGTGCGCCTCGCCTTGGAGGTTGCCGGTGCGGCGGTAGAGAACGGTGGCCTCTTCGTATCTCGCCCGCGCGGCTTCGGCCGACTGGTCCACGGCGATGTCGCCCAGGCCACGGAGGCAGTTGGCTTCGCCGAGCCGGTCCCGGAGGCGGCGGTAGACGGGGAGCGCCTCCTCATAGTGGAGGCGGGCGGCGCCCAGGTCGCCGCGCTCCAGCGCGGCGTCTCCCAATCGGCGCAGGCAGTGGGCCTCGCCGTGGGCGTCGTGGAGCATCCGGAAGAGGGGGAGAGCGTCTTCGAGACGGATGCGGGCCGTCTCCAGGTCCGAGCTGTCGAGGGCGAGATCGCCCAGGTTGCGCAGGCAGAGCGCCTCGCCCCTCACCTCGCCGGCATGGCGGTAGCGGCGCAGGGCCTCTTCGTAGCGTTCCCGGGAGGAGTCGAAGTCCAGGCGCGTCCGGGCGAGGTCGCCGAGCAGTGCGGAGCAGAGCGCGGCGAGCTCGTCGCGTCCGGTCTCCCGGGCCACGTCGCCCGCCCGCTCCAACTCGGGGAGGCCGCCAGACCCCCAGCCGAGCGAGCGGACGAGGTCTCCCAGGCCCAGCGCGGCCCGGATCGCCGACTCCGGGTTCGGCCCGTCCAGGCCGTAGAGGAGCATCGAGTGGATGTTGCCCGGCTCCTCAATCCACTCCGCGGCCACGCCCCGTTCCAGGTAGAGGGCCACCGCACGGTCCAGATCCTCCTCCCGCGGCGGGTGTTCCCGCTTCACCTCCTCCCGGACCGGCGCGAGGACGCGCAGCCTTCCATTTTCCTCGAACGCGAGGCCCGCGGTGATCAGGATGGGCGCGTCGTTTCCGCCAATGGGAACGAGCAGGGGGAGGTCTTCAGGGGGGACGCCGTCCGGAAGGTCGGCCAGGAGAGAGAGGAGCCGCAGCGCGTCCGGGCTGATTTCCGGACCGGTCAGCACGACCTCCAGGGGGACTTCGACGTGCAGGAGCCAATCGTGGACGCCTCGCCAGCGGAGCCGGACGGCCCGCCGGTCCAGGCAGGACTTCCAGCGTCTCCGGATGGCGGCGAGGTCCGGCTCCAACTGGGCCGCGCGCGCAAGGAGAGAGATCGCCAGAGGGGCGCGATCCACGGCGTCCAGGAGAGAATCGAGACCGGGGTCGCTCCGGAAGCGCAGGCCGGCGAGGGCGAGGAAGAGATCCTGGGCGGCCGGCCGGTCGAGCGGACCGAGGGAGAGAGGCTGCCATTCGCCAAGGCCGTGGAGGGCGGCAGGCGCCTCGCTGCCGGCGATCGAAGCTCCTAGCGTCAGACCCCGGATGCCGGCCAAGCGCGCAAGAAGGTTGCCGACCCCCTCCGGGTCGGCCTTCCAGGGGACGTCCAGGCCGGCCAGGGCGAGAACGGCAGGCGCCTTCTCGAGCTCCCGGTGCAGCCGGTCCTCCAGGTCGTGCCAGGGCTCCAGGCCCAGCGCGAGGCCGAGATCCAGAAGAAAGGCATCCCGGCTGCGGGCGCCGTCGCAACGCACGAACGTCCGTCGGCAGCCGTATCGCGCCTCGACCTGGGGATGGCGGAGAGCCGTCAGAAGCAGCGTGGCCTTGCCCGTGCCGGCCGGCCCGACGACCGCGATCGGCGCGGGGGAGTGCAACAGATTCTCCACGAGGCGGCGCACCTCGGTCTCCCGGCCGAAACACAGGGGAAGGTCGGGAAGCCGCAGCTCGGTAGCTTGCTCGCGGAACGACTCACGGAGAGGCATCTCTGAAATGCTATCGAATTTCCCCGGTCCTGTCCCCGCCCGCCGGGGTGGGCACGGGGTACTCCCTCTCCCCCTGGTCCAGGGGAGAGGGGGGGAAGGGGATCAACCGAGAGGGGGGATCAACTTTCAACCTGCTATGCTGCGGGCGCCATGTCTCTGACTCCGACCGTCGCCATCGTGGGCCGTCCCAACGTGGGTAAATCCACGCTCTTCAACCGCCTGGTGGGAAAACGCCAGGCGATCGTCCACGATATGCCCGGCGTCACCCGCGACCGCATCACGGGGCTTGCCCACCTCAACGACGAGCGCTCCTACCAGGTGATCGACACGGGCGGCCTGGTGCAGGCGGAGGACGATCCGCTCGGCCTTTCGGCGCAGGTGTTCCTGGCGGTCGAGGAGAGCGATCTCCTCCTCATGGTGGTGGACGGCAAGCAGGGGCTGGTCTCCGCGGACGAGGTGGTGTGGGAGCGCATCCGCCGCTACGGCAAGCCGACGATCCTGGTGGTGAACAAGGCGGACACGCGGGAGGCGCGCGAGCGCTTCTCCGAGTTCTACGGCCTGGGGATCGACCAGCAGATCCTGATCTCGGCCGAGCACGGGGCGGGCATCGACGACCTCCGCGAGGCGCTGGCCCTGGTGCTGCCGGAGATCCCGGAGGTGCCCACGCCGGACGCGCCGCCGGTGGCGATCGTGGGCCGGCCGAACGTGGGCAAGTCGTCGCTCCTGAACCGCATCGCCGGCCAGACCCGCTCGCTCGTCTCGCCCGTGGCGGGCACCACCCGCGACCCGGTGGACACGCTGGTGACGCGGGACGGCAAGTCCTACCTGCTGATCGACACCGCGGGCATCCGCCGCAGGAGCCAGACGACGGGCCAGCCCGAGGAGCTGGCGGTGATGATGGCCCGGCGCCAGATCGAGCGTGCGCAGGTAGCGGTGCTGGTGATCGACGCCTCCCAGGGGATCACGAGCGGCGACCTGGCCATCGCCGGGACCATCTGGGAACTGGGCCGCGCCGCCGTGGTGGCGATCAACAAGTGGGACCTGCTGGACGACGAGAAGCGCGAGACGGTGGAATTCCAGATGCAGCGGGTGGACGAGATGCTGTCGAATCCCGGCCGGGTCAACGTCTCGGCGCTCACCGGACGCGGGGTGGAAAAGCTCTGGAAGCCGATCGACCACGCGCTGAAGGCGTACCACATCCGCCTCACCACGGGGCAGCTCAACCGCTTCTTCGAGAACGCGATCAAGAGGGTGAGCCCGCCGGCCCTTCACGGTGCTCCCTGGCGGCTCTACTATTCCACGCAGGTCTCGACGGCGCCGCCCACGTTCATGCTCTTCGCGAACCGGGCGATGCCGCGCAATCACCACTACCGGCGCTACCTGGAGAACCGCCTGCGGGAGGAGCTGGACCTCCCCGGCGTGCCCGTGCGCCTCGTGGTCCGCAAACGGACCGAATGAGGCGTGGAGCCGTTCTCGTGCTGACGCTTCTGGCAGTGGCAGGGCTCGTCGGCTGTCATCGCAAGCCGGCAGAACCCGGGGCGTTCAAGCCTCCGGCCGGCGGCCGTCTCACGGAGGCGCAGGTGCGCCTCTATCTGAAGAGCCGGGAGGCGGGGTTCAGCCGGCAGGAATACGAATGGGTCCGTGACCGGGTGCAGGAGGCGCGGCTCGCCGGCACGGCCTCCGGCCTCGACCGGCGCATCGTCGAGAGCCGGCGCGGCATTCTTGCCTCGCTGGAGGAGCGGAGCCGAGCCGCGACCGACCCTGCGAAGAAGGCCGAGCTGGACCGCGACATCGCCGAGGTCCGGCACCTGCTGCGGGGGGCGCCGCCGGAAGTGCCGGCGGCCGTCCGGTACAACGCCGAGCTGGTGGCTCGGCTGGAGAAAAAGGAGACGCCGTGAGACCTCACTGGGCCCGCCATCTGGTCTGCTCGCGCACGGGGGAGACCGCGCCGCTGGACGAGCCGGCGTTCCTTTCGCCCGCGGGCGCTCCCTGGTTGGTGGAGTACGAGCTCGATGCCAGGAAGGGCGACTTCCTGCGCCACGCCCTGCCCGGCCGGCCGTGGACGCTCTGGCGCTACCGCGAGCTGCTGCCGGTCTCCCGCTTCGAGGACCGCGTCGACCTGGGCGAAGGGGGAACGCCGCTGATTCGTCTCCGGCGCATGATTCCGAATGCGCCCGCTGATATCGAGCTGTTGGTCAAGGACGAGGCGCGGAACCCGACGGGCTCGTTCAAGGCGCGCGGCCTGTCTCTGGCCGTGAACCGGGCGCGGGAGCTGGGCGCCGCCGGGGTGCAGCTCGCGAGCGCCGGCAACGCCGCCCTCGCGCTCACCGCCTATGCCGCGGCGGCCGGGCTGAGCGCCCGCGTGGCCCTCCCGGAAGACACGCCGCGGACCGTCGCGGAGCGCTGCCGCGCGCATGCCGCCCAGGTGCTCACCTCGCCGGGCACGCTGGTGGATGCGGCGAAGCTGCTTCGCCAGGACGACGGCTACTGGAACGTCTCGACCCTGCGCGAGCCCTACCGGGCGGAAGGAAAGAAGACGATGGGCCTCGAGCTGGCCGAGCAGCTCGGCTGGGAGCTGCCCGACTGGATCGTCTACCCTCTTGGCGGCGGCACGGGGATCGTCGGCATGCACAAGGCGTTCGGAGAGCTGCGCCGGCTCGGGCTCGTGGGAGAGAAAAGGCCGCGTTTCGTGGTCGTCCAGGCTGCAGGCTGCGCGCCGATCGTGCGCGCCTTCGAACGCGGCGAGGCTTCGGCGGAGCCCTGGGAGGAGCCGGACACCCGCGTCTGGGGCCTGCGCGTGCCGAAGGCGATCGGAGACTTCCTGGTTCTCCAAGCCCTCCGGGAATCGGGCGGCACGGCCATCGCGGTCGACGAAGAGCGCCTCGCCGCGATCACCGATCGCGCCGCCAGGCTCGAAGGCCTGCTCATCGGCCCCGAAGGCGCCGCCGCACTCGCCGCCGTCGAGGATCTTTCAACGAGAGGGGCCTTCTCGGAAGGCGAGCGGGTGGTGGTATTTCAGACGGGGGATCCGGGGAACTACCGGTGAGGCCTTTCCTCGACTCCCTCCTCACCACCGGCACCGCCACCGCCGCCGCAGCCGTGGTGGGGACGGCGAACGAAATCCTCTGGAAAGGCGCAGCCGGGGCGGCGGTGGCGACGCGGTTCGACTACGCGTCGCTGACCAAGCCGATCGTTGCGACGCTGGCCCTGGTGCTGGACGCGGAGGGCGCGCTGCCGCTCTCGACCCGGATCGGCGAGGTCTGGAGCGAAGCGCACCCGGAGCTGGCGCGCAGGACGATGGCGGACCTGCTGCGGCACCGGTCCGGGCTGGCGGTGTGGGCGCCGTTCTATCACCTGTGTCGCTCCCGGGACGAGGTTCTGGGCATGCTCCTGCGCGGCGAGCTGCTGCGGGGCGACCGCAAGCCGTTGTACAGCGATCCGGACTTCCTCCTCTATGGGATGGCGGCCGAGCAGGCGACGGGAGAGCCGCTGGCGCGGCTGGCGCGGTCGCGCGTCCTCGACCCTCTGGGGATGACGAGCGTGGAGCCGGCGCCGGGAGACCGGCCGGACGTGGCCGTCCACAGGATGGACACGGACAAGGAGGTCGAGCTGGCGGCGAAGAGCGGGATCGTCATTGAGGCCCAGGGTCCGCCGCCGCGCGGGATGCCGCAGGATGGAAACGCCCGGTTCCTGGTGAGGCTCGGGGGCCTTCCCGGGCACGCGGGGCTCTTCGGCACGGCGGGAGACCTCTGGAAGCTCGGCGCGGAATGGGCCGCGCCCCGGCGCCTGTTGAAGCGGGAAGCCGTCGCGAAGGCCCTGACCGGACGCCCCTTCCTCCTGGGCTGGTGGAAGAGAACCCTGCGCGGGAGCGCCGGTCCGGCGCTCCCGCCCGCCTCCTTCGGGCACACGGGCTTCGCGGGCGGCAGCCTTTGGATCGACCCTGAGAACCGGCGGGTGCTCGTCCTGGTCACGCACCGGACCGCGCCCACCAGCAATATGAACCGGTGGCGGCGCCGCTTTCACGCGCTTGCCGTCCGCCTAATGTAGGATTGCTTGACGGAGGCTTACAGACCGATGAACGTACGAGACCTGGTCCTCGTCGACGGATACCGTACCCCGATGATCGACTACAACGGGGACTTCGCCGAAATCTCGGCCATCGACCTCGGCGCCACGGCGGCCCGGGAGCTGCTCGCCCGCTCCGGCGTCGAGCCGGGCGAGATCGACCACACCGTGGTCGGCAACGCGCTGCAGACGTCGCCCGACGCCATCTACGGCGCGCGCCACGTGGCGCTCAAGGCCGGCGTGCCCAAGGAGATCCCGGCCCTCACCGTGAACCGGCTGTGCGGCTCGGGCATCCAATCCGTGATCTCGGGCTCGCACCTGATCCTGGCCGAGGAAGCCACCACCTGCCTGGTGGGCGGGATGGAGAACATGTCGCAGGCGCCACACGTCATCTGGGGTGCGCGCAAGGGCTTCAAGCTCGGCCAGGGGCAGCTCCAGGACCTGCTCATGGTGGCGCTGATGGACACCTACTGCGGCTTCTACATGGCGCAGACGAGCAACAACCTCGCCCGCGACTACGGGATCTCCCGCCAGGAGCAGGACGAATTCGCGATCCTCTCGCAGCGCCGGGCCGGCGAGGCCTGGGCGGCCGGCCGCCTCGCGGAGGAGGTCGTGCCGGTCACGGTGGGCAAGGGGAAGCGGGCGAAGACCGTGGAGCGGGACGATCACCTGCGGCCCGACACGACGATGGACGACCTGGTCGGCCTGCCCGCGGCGTTCGACAAGGACGGCTTCGTCACCGCCGGCAACGCCTCGGGTATCGTCGACGGCGCGGCCATGATGGTTCTCTCGACGGAGCAGAAGGCGAAGGAGAAGGGCTGGAAGCCGCTCGGCCGCATCGTCTCCTGGGCCACGGTCGGCGTCGATCCCTCGCGCATGGGCATCGGTCCGGCTCCGGCCATTCACGCGGCGCTCGAGCGGGCGGGGATGACGCTCGGCGACGTGGATCTCTTCGAGATCAACGAGGCCTTCGCCGGCCAGATCCTGGCGGTGGTCCGCGAGCTGAAGCTCGATGTGGACAAGCTGAACGTCAACGGCGGCGCCATCGCGCTCGGGCATCCCCTGGGGGCCTCGGGCACGCGGCTTCTCATCACCCTGCTGCGCGAGCTGCGGCGCCGGGGCGGCGGCGTGGGCATGGCATCGGCCTGCATCGGCGGCGGCCAGGGCATCGCGATGGTCGTCGAGGCCGCGGCTTGATCGACCTGACCGGCTTCCGGGTGGTGGTGACGGGCGGCAGCCGCGGTATCGGAGCCGCGTGCTGCCGCCTGTTCGCTCAGGTCGGTGCCACGGTGCTTGTCCAGTACCTGGCCAGCGGGGACAAGGCCGGCGAGCTGCTCGCGGAGCTGCGCCGGATGTCGGACCGCCCGCACAAGAAGCTGCGCTGCGACGTGACCCGGCGCGAGAACGTCGAGGAGCTGTTCCGGACGGTGGAGTCGGAGTGGGGCGGCCTCGACTGCCTGGTCAACAACGCGGGCGTCTGGGTCCATGAGCCGCTGGAGAGGCTGGATCAGGCGCAGCTCCAGGCGACGCTGGCGGTCAACGTGATCGGTCCGTTCCTCTGCGCCGGCGAGGCGGTCCCCTTGCTGCGGCGCTCGCGGAACGGCTCGATCGTCAACATCAGCTCGACGGCGGGCCAGCGGGGGGAGGCCTTCTACAGCCCGTACGCCGCGAGCAAAGGGGCGCTCATCTCGGCCACGAAGTCCTGGGCCACGGAGCTGGCGCCGGACATCCGGGTCAACGCCGTGGCGCCGGGCTGGGTGGACACCGACATGACCGCCCAGGCCCTGGGCGAGCGGCGGGAGGAGATCCTCGCGTCGATCCCGCTCCACCGGGTGGCGACGCCTGAAGACATCGCCGGCCCGGTGGTCTTTCTCGCCTCGACGCTGGCCCGTCATATCACCGGCGAGATCCTGAACGTCAACGGCGGCAGCGTGCTCATCGGATAGGAACCGTGACGCGGCTCTGGCGGCGCTGGCGGCTCTCGGTGATCCTTCCGCTCGTCGTCGGGTCGAGCCTGTCCGTCGTCCTCTACGTCTACGCAAGCCGCCGTGAGGACGAGTCCGTGCGCCGGGCGTTCGAGGAGCGCGCGCGGACGCTGGCCTCCGCCGTCCGGGTGAGCTGTGACGGCCACCTGGAAGTCCTCCTCTCCCTCAACGCCCTGTTCGCGAGCGTGCCGAAGGTCAGCTCGCAGGAGTTTGGCTGGTTCGTCTCCCAGGCCCTCAGCCGGCACCCGGGTATCCGTGGGCTGTCATGGAATCCCCGAATCGAGGCTTCGGACCGCGCACGGTTCGAAGCCGAGGCCGGAACCGGAATCACCGAGCTCGACGCGCAGGGGCGGCGCGTGGCGGCGGCCCCGCGGATCGAATACGTGGTGGTGCGCTACATCGAGCCGGCCTCGAACCAGAAACCCATGGGCCTCGACGTAGCTTCGGAGCCGGTCCGGCGCGAGGCCCTGGAACGTGCCCGCGACACCGGGCAGATCGTGGCCACGGGACCGATCCAGCTCGTCAACGAGGAGGGCGGCCAGCTCAACGTCCTGGTCTTCGCGCCGGTCTACGGAGTCGGCAGCGCGCCGAAGACCGTCGGGCAGCGCCGCCGGGAGATCCGCGGCTACACGACCGGGGCGTTCCGGCTCGGAGACCTGGTGGAGACCGCGCTCAGCAGACTGCCGCGCGACGGGATCACGGTCGCCCTCTACGACGGCGACCTGGTGAATCCCCGGCTGCTGTATGCCGATCCCGAATGGGACCGGAGAGGAAACGAGCGCCGCCGGGTCCGGCGGGAGCGCTTCCTGTTCGCGGAGCGGCCGTGGGAGATCCGTGTCGCGTCGACGCAGACCGGCCTTGGAGGGTACGGCTCCTGGCGCGCTTTGTTGATCCTCTTCGGCGGCCTCCTGTTCACCGGGCTGCTCGGTGCCTTCCTCCACGTCGTCACCTCCCGCGCGGCGCGGGTCCAGGAGCTGGTGAACTTCCGTACCGCCCAGTTGCACGAAGAGCTCCAGGAGCGCCAGAGGGCCGAGGGCGTGGTGCGGATCGGCGAGGCCAGGAACCGGGCCATCCTCCGGCACATGCTCGGCGGCATGATCACTTTCGACGATCGGGGCCGGATCGAATCGGTGAATCCGGCGGGGGAAAAGATGTTCGGCTACCGCGAGGATGAGCTGGTCGGCGGCAGCGTCGCCCGTCTCCTCTCCGAATCCCCGGCCACCTCCCCGGAGGCTTGGCTGCGCGAGGTCCACAGGCAGTCGATCGGCCGGGTCACGGAATGGCAGGGACGCCGCAAGTCCGGCGAGAGCTTCCCGGCGGAGTCGGCCCTGTTCGAATTCGCGACTCCCGAAGGGCGCCGTTTCGCCTGGAACTTCCAGGACATCTCGGAACGGCGGGAGGTGGATCGCCTCAAGTCCGAGTTCGTCTCCACGGTGAGCCACGAGCTGCGCACGCCTCTCACCTCGATCCGCGGCTCCCTCGGGCTCCTGGCCTCCGGGGTCCTGGGCGATCTCTCGGCCCAGGTCCGCGATCTCCTACGGCTGGCGGAGCGCAACGCGGTCCGCCTCACCGCGCTGATCAACGACATCCTGGATTTCGAGCGCCTGGACAGTGGCCGGTTCGAGCTGAAGATCGCGGAGGTGGAGCTCCAATCGCTGTTCGAGCAGGCGCTCGAAGCGGTGCGCGCGGTGGCCCTCGAGCAGGGGATCTCCCTCGTCTGCCCGCCGACCGGGATCCGGCTGCAGGCCGACGCCGACCGGGTCGTCCAGGTTCTGATCAACCTGCTCTCCAACGCCCTCAAGTTCTCGCCGCCGGGCAGCGAGATCCGCGTCTGGGCCGAGCCGGGCGAGACGGGCATGGCGAGGCTCTACGTGAAAGATCAGGGACCGGGCATTCCCGAAGGCTACCACCAGCGGGTCTTCGAAAGGTTTGGCCAGGTGGAGACCACGGCCTACCGCGACAAGGGCGGGACCGGCCTGGGCCTCGCCATCTGTAAGGCGATCGTGGAGCACCACGGAGGCCGCATCGGGGTCGAAAGCGAACCTGGGAAAGGGAGCACTTTCTGGGCCGAGCTGCCGATGGCGGCCTACTAGCCGGATCGTTCACGCCGGACATCTGGCAAATCCCGACGTTCGGCCGCAAGCGGCGCGCCTTCGGCCAGCTCCGGCGCACGAGTGGCCAAGAGATGCCGGGTCTTGGGAAGCCCGGCGGGCTTCCGGCTGGAGCCGGCGCGGCTTCCGCCGAGCTTCGCGAGGGGCTGGCCGGGGCCGGCGGGCCGCTCGCCGGACCTGGCCGATGGTTGGGAGGACCGGCGGACGGCTCGCCGGAGCCGGCCGAAGACCGGCTGGAGATCTGGAACGCGCGCCGGTACTCGCGGAAGGCGCGCCGGCGTTGGGGAAGCGCGGGCCGGAGCCGGCCGAAGATCGGCTGGAGATCTGGAAAGGCTCGCCGACACTGGCGGAAGGCCCGCCAGAGCCGGCGGACCGCGGGCAAGTGTTGGGGAAACGCGGGCCGGTGTTGGGGAAACGTGAACCGGGGGCGGCCGAAGGCTGGCGCAGGCCCGCGAGAGCTCGGCTCGGTGAAGGGAGGATCTTTGAAAGCTTACTGCCCAGGGCGTTGGGGGGGGCTTACCGCCGCTTCCTCTGAACCTCCTTCTTAGCTCCCCTCTCCCCATTCCGCCGCTCCCTCTTCTTCCTCTCCCCGCGCTCCTGCGGCCGGTCCCGGTCCCGCTTGTCGCCGCCTTCGGGCATGCCCACGAGCTTGAAGTCCAGGCCACGACGGCGGGGGTTCACGCCGGTCAGCTCCACCTCCACCTCGTCGGCGAGCTGGAAGACCCTCCGGTTCCGTTCCCCCACCAGGCGGTGGGCGTCGGCCTCGTAGACGTAGAAGTCGTCCCCCATGGTGCGGACAGGTACGAGACCGTCCACCAGGTAGGTGTCGAGCTGCACGAAAACGCCGAACGGCTGGACCCCTGTGATCCTCCCCTTGAAGGTCTCGCCGACCCGGTCGGCCAGGAAGCGGACCTTCTTCCACTGGAGGAGATCCCGCTCGGACTGCTCGGCCCGGCGCTCCATGGCGCTCGAGTGGTCCGCCATGGCCGGGAGACGGGCTTCGAGCCCGGTGTCCGCCGCCCGCTTCTCCGCTTCACCGTGGATCAGCGCCTTCAGGCCGCGGTGGACCACCAGGTCCGGATAGCGCCGGATGGGCGAGGTGAAGTGACAGTAGTGGTGTGAGGCCAGGGCGTAGTGACCGCGGCAGATCGGATCGTAGACCGCCCGGCTCATGGTCCGGAGGACGAGCGAGGAAATGAAGGCTTCGGCCGGCGTGTCCTTCACGTTGTTCAGGACGTGCTGGAGGGCCGCCGGGTGGAGCGTGGACAGCTCCCCCTTGAGCGGCACGCCGAACGGCTTCAAGACTTCCCGCAACTCCTGGAGCTTTTCCGGGTTCGGCGCGTCGTGCGCGCGGTAGAGAGCCGGCACGGCGCGGGTGTCCAGCTCGTAGGCCACGGCCTCGTTGGCCGCGATCATGAACTCCTCGATGAGCCGGTGCGCCACGTTGCGCTCCGCCGGGATCACGCCGACCACCGTGCCGTCCGTGCCCAGCTCCACGTTCCCCTCGGGCAGGTCGAAGTCGATCGAGCCCCGCTTGAGACGGCTGTGGAGGAGGATCGTCATCAGCACGTGCATCTCCCGCAGGCAGGTGAGGATGGGACCGTATTCGGCCACGTCCTTCTCCTGCGGATCCTCCAGGATGCGCCGCACCTCGTTGTAGGTCATCCGCCGGGCGCTGCGGATCACCGTCTCCGCGAAACGCCGGTCCTGGACCTTGCCGTCACGGCCGATGTCGAGGAAAACCGAGGTGGTCAGGCGCGGCACGTGGGGACGCAGCGAGCAGAGGCCGTTCGAGAGCCTCTCCGGCAGCATGGGGATGGCCCGGTCCGGATAGTAGACGCTGGTCGCGCGGCGGTAGGCCTCCTGGTCCAGGACGTCCCCCTCCACCACGTAGTGGGCCACGTCCGCGATGTGGACGCCGAGCCGGAAGAGGCCGTCCGGCAGCCTCTCGATGGAGATGGCGTCGTCGAAGTCCCGGGCGCTCTCGCCGTCGATCGTGATGACGACGCGGTCCCGCAGATCCTCTCTTCCTTTCCAGTCCTTCGGCCCGGGGTCTTCCGGCAGCCTCGTCGCCGCCTCCACGACCTCGGGCGGGAACTCGTCCGGGATGCCGTAGTGGCGCAGGACGATCTTCACGTCCACGCCCGGCTCTTCGGGATCGCCCAGGATCTCCGTCACCCGCGCCTGCGGCACCTTGCCGCGCTCGATCCGCGCCACCACGAAGGAGCCTTCGGGCACGTCCTTGCCGCCCACGGCCGGCAGCTCGGCCGGCAGCTTGGGGTCGTAGGGCACCAGCCAGCCGCGTCCCTGGTTGTCCGTCTCGATCGTGCCCACCAGCATCTGGAAGCGTTCGTTGAGGATGCGGACGACCGTGGCCTCGGGCAGGCGCAGGTCGCCGGCCAGCCGGCCCAGCTTGCGGACGAGCACGGTGTCGCCCGAGAACGCCTCGGCGAGGTTGCGGCGGCGGACGAGGATCTCGGGCCGCTTCCCCCAGCCCGGCGGCCGGATGAGGGCGTCGCCGGTGTCGAGGATCTCCACGACGCCCACCGACCAGTCGCCGGCATCCTCGCCGTACCAGAGCCCTTCGACCTCGTAGGCCTGGCCTTCCCGCTGAAGGCTGTCCAGGGCATCCTCGACCAGCTTGAGCGGGATGCCGCGCGCCAGTTTGTCCCGAAGCTCCAAGGGCCAGACGCCCATGGTGCCCTTCTCCTGGAGGCGCGCAAGGACCCGATCCTTCAACGTCGCCTCCGAACCTGGAAGTAGTATTGACATTCGGTATGTAGTCTCCCTAGAATCGCCGCGCTGCGAAAGTGGCGGAATTGGTAGACGCGCAAGATTCAGGATCTTGTGGTCGCAAGGCCGTGGGGGTTCGAGTCCCCCCTTTCGCACCAATCTTTCTCTCTCCCCATCCCAGACAGGAAGTCCTCCGTAGGCAGGCGCATCTCAGCGCGCCGCATCTTAGCGCGATTGGTCAGGCCGTGGCACTCAGAGCGGTCTCGACCGTCTCCGGGAGCGCTGCGGCGGTATCCACGACATGCATGACGTGGGCGGCCCGGGCGATCGAGGTCCAGGCGAGAGCCCGCAGCAGATCGCGGAAGCGCCCGGCGAATCCGAGACGGCCGGTCTCGTGGATGAAGCGGGCGAGGCCGGTGAGCCGGCCCGGCGTCGGCCGGCCCGAGACCTCCCAGGGGTGGACGACGGCGACCGGGAGGCCTCCCGCATCGCGATGGTCGAGAGCGGCGAAGGCGATCCGCTCCGGGCTGGCAAGGCGGCCGGTCCAGCTCCCCGCCGGCAGCCGGAGGGGGCCGCCGAAGGTGAGCGGCGGGAACTCGAGCAGCTCCCGGTCCGCCCAGCTCAGGCGCGAGGCGAAGCGGGGGTTCGCGGTGCTGCCGGAGAACGGGCACGGCGCGAGCGAGCTGTCGTAGAGGAAGCCCGCCTCGGCCACCAGGGGGAGCCGCAAGTTGCCCAGGCTGCGCAGCGACCACTCCGGCGCGCGGAAGCCGGGCACGGGCCGGCCGAGGAGATCCTCCAGGAAACCCTTCGAGCGCCGAAGGTCGGCGGAGAACGCCCGTGGGGAGCGCTCGGTGGCGCGGAGATGGAGATAACCGTGGCTGCCGACCTCGTGGCCGGCTTCGGCGATGCGCCGCACGAGCCGCGGCTGCTGCTCAGCGACCTCGCCCAGGACGAAGAAGGTGGCGGTGCTGCCGGCCTCGGCCAGCATGTCCAGGACCGCGGGCAGCAGCCAGTCCAGCTCCTGTCGGAGCGGGGGCCTCTCCTCGGGCCGGACGTACCCCGGCACCAGGCACGTGTGATACCACTCCTCGACATCCACCGTCAGGGCACATCCGAACCGCCCGCTCAAGCGGGCGACCCTGGGCGCGTCCGGCGTCATGAAGCCTCCGTGCTGCCTGATTGAGCCCGGGGCTGCCTCCGGGGTACAGCAGGCAGAAAACGATGCATGTCGCGTGCCGCGGTGGCCGGAGAGGAGGTATCATGAGGAGGCGAGGAAACGCGTGTCGTTCCCGCCGGGCATGTGCCAGTCTTGCCGGGAGGTAAACCGAGTATGGCCGTTGCGGAAATCGAGCAGCACCTCTGGACGCGGAAGGAGTACGAGCGAATGGTCGCCAAGGGGCTGTTCGACCCCGAAGCGAAAGTCGAGCTCGTCGAGGGGGTCGTTTACGACATGGCAGCACAAGGCAGTCTGCACACGACAGGAGTGACCCTTGTCTTGCAAGCGCTCTCCCGTCATTTCTCCGGGAACCCTGACATCCACATCCGGGTCCAGATGCCGCTCGCGCTCGGCCGCGACTCGGAGCCGGAGCCCGACGTGGCGGTGGTCGAGGGGGACGCCCGCGACTACGCCCGCAGCCATCCCACCACGGCCCTCCTCGTGGTCGAGGTCGCGGACCAGTCCCTGAGTCACGACCGCAAGCGCAAGCTGCCGCTCTACGCCCGCGCGGGCGTCCCCGAAGCCTGGATTTTGAACCTTCGGGAGCGGACTCTGGAGGTCTACCGCGAGCCGTCCGGCGGCCTCTACCGCAGCCGGACGGCGCTGGTCGACGAGGACACCGTCTCGCCGCTGGCGCGGCCGGAGGCGGTGATTTCGGTTGCGGACCTGTTGCCATGAGCGCTTCTCGCCGGTCCGGCCTCATCGCCGTCGCTCTGCTTCTCCTCGCGTCTGGCGGAGCCTTCGGTCAGCGGCCTGGGGCCGGACAACCTGCCAGGCCCGAGGCGCTTCTCACCGAGATCAAGAACCTGGAGTCCGCGACTCACACGGAGATGTCCCTCATGGTGGGGCTCATGGGGGCCTTCCTCGCGTTGGTGACGCTCGGCTTTGTGGTTCTCGGATTCTTCGGGTACCAGAGCATTCGCCAGGTCCATGTCGAGACAAAGGAAATCAGAAGAGTCCGGAATCAAGCCGAGAATGTTCTGGCCGAGGCGAAAAGCACCGTCGCGAACGCGCAGCACGCATCGAGCCAGATCGAGCAGATGAGAGACGGCATGAAGGGGGCTTTCCGCAAGATCGATTCAGTCTTCGACGGCCTTCCGGAGATCGAGTCCCGCATCCTTGTCGGGGAGCCGGCTCCGGAGCTGCCTCCCGAGACGGTCATCGTCTTCGAGGACTGCGACTCCATCCTGTTGGTTTCCGACGCTCTGGGCCTCTTCTCCGGCACCGACGCAAATCCGGCTCGGGCACAGGCCTTTTTAAAGGTGGCGACCTACTGGAGGGTCGTGCGCCAGTTCGCGCGCGCCCAGGCTCGGCTGGAGCGGGCAGCCGCCCTCGCTCCAGCGGACGCTCGCGTTCGCCGCCACCTCGGCAAGAACCTACTCTTCTGGGAAACCGTCGAAGGCCACGAGCCGGAGATCAGGTCCCGGCGTCTGGCCAGAGCCGTCAAAGAGCTGGCTCTGGCCCATGCTCTTGAAGAGAACTGGCTGGTTCTGCATGACCTGGCCTTCGCTTACGACGAGTTGGGTGACTTCGACAAGGCTGTCAACCATTATACGGAGGCACGCAACCTTCACAGAACCGGGCTCGCTCAAGCGGAAGCTGAAGACTGGGACATCACCTATAATCTGGCCTGTTCTCTGGCCAAAGCTGAGCGCTTCGAGGAGACTCTCCTGGAGTTGGAGCCTCTACTCGGATTGAACGACAACTGGAAGGCCGTGGAAAAGGATCAGGATTTCAAGAAATTGAGAGACACTCCACCCTGGAGTGAGAGGCTCGAGGCCATGCTGAACAGGTTCAGGCCGGGCTGAGGTGGCCCGGCCTCTATCAGGTACCCTTGAGCTTTCTCTGGAATTTCATGCGCTTTCCTCGTTGATCTGGACTGGAAGCTGGCGTTTTAGGGAGTCTATCCGCTCCTTCGCCCCGGAGTCAATGTCCGTACAGCCCTGATAACGTCCGGCGGCCCCGGCTTCTTCCCGCAAGGCCGGAGGGTGAGGGTGCTTGTCTCCCGTCCGAGCTTGTGACATCCTTCACATGCCTTGGAGCGCGCTCCGGGCACCGCCTGTTCCATCAACCTTTTGGAGGAACCGCTTTGCCGGAGCAGTACTACCCTGTCCTGCTGATGCTGGGGATCGCCATCGTGATGGCCGTGGTGATCCTGGGCCTGTCCCAGCTCATGGGGAAGCAGACCGGCGGACGCATGAAGGGCACGACCGTGGAGTCGGGCATGCCCCTCCTGGACCGCTCGCACAAGCGGATGTCGATCGCCTTCTTCCTCATCGCCATCGACTTCATCGTCTTCGACCTGGAGGCCGCCTTCCTCTACCCCTGGGCCCTCATCATGAGGGAGGGGGGCTGGCAGCTCTTCGCGGCCGTCATGGTCTTCTTCCTCCTGATCCTCGTCGGCTATGCCTACATCTGGCTCAAGGGCGGCCTGGACCTTGGACCGCAGCGCGAGATGCGGAAGGTGAGGAGCGCGCCGTGAGCGTCAGCGAGCCCACCATCTCCGCTTCGTCCCTGTGGCCCGGCTGGACCCCCGAGTCCCGCGACCGGCTCGCCGAGCTACGCACGCGCTACCCGACCACCGAGGCCGTGCTGCTGCCGGCGCTCCACATCGCCCAGGCCCTCTGCGGCGGCTGGCTGCCGGACGACGCCATCCAGGCGGTCGCCCGGGAGCTGGAGCTGCCCGAGTCCAAGGTCTACGGCGTCGTCACCTTCTACGACCTCTTCCACCAGAACCCGGTCGGCCGCCACCGCATCCGCGTCTGCACCAACCTCTCGTGCCAGCTCCGTGGCGCCCAGGAGATCATGGGCGTGCTGAGCAAGGAGCTGGGCGTCGGCGAGGACGAGGTCACCCACGACGGCCGCTGCTCGTACGTTCACTTCGAGTGCCTCGGCTCGTGCGACACCGCGCCGATGATGATGGTCGACGACGATTACCACGAGAGCCTCACTCCGGGACGGGTGAGGGACATCCTGAAAGGCCTCGAAGTAATGGCTTTCGAACCGGTCCTGACGCGGAACGTCGGCAATCCCGACGCCATCACCCTGCGGGGTTACAGGAAGACCGGCGGCTACGACGCGCTCGCCAAGGCGCTCAAGATGGAGCCGGACGACGTCATCGAGGAGGTCAAGAAGTCCGGCCTCCGCGGGCGCGGCGGCGCCGGCTTCCCCGCCGGCATGAAGTGGAGCTTCATCCCCCAGAAGGACCCGAACCAGGCCCGCTACCTGGTCTGCAACGCCGACGAGTCCGAGCCCGGCACCTTCAAGGACCGCCTGCTGATGGAGCGCGACCCGCACCAGCTCATCGAGGGGTGCGCGATCTGCTGCTACGCCGTGCGGGCCGCCACCTGCTACATCTACATCCGCGGCGAGTACACGAAGGCGGCGGCCATCCTCGAGCGCGCTTTGAAGGAGGCCTACGAGGACGGCGTCCTCGGCGACAGCGTGCTGAAGTCGGGCTTCAAGCTCGACATGTACGTCCACCGCGGCGCCGGCGCCTACATCTGCGGCGAGGAGACCGGGATGCTGGAGTCGCTGGAAGGCAAGCGCGGCCAGCCGCGCGTCAAGCCCCCCTTCCCGGCCGTGGTCGGCGCGTTCGGCTGCCCCACCGTCATCAACAACGTCGAGACGCTCTGCAACGTGCCGCACATCGTGAGCCGCGGCGCGGACTGGTACAAGGCGATCGGCACCGACGAGCGCAACACCGGCCCCAAGCTCTACGCCATCTCGGGCCACGTGGAACGGCCGGGAACCTACGAGCACCCGATCGGCATCACCTTCCGCGAGATGCTCGACGCCGCGCGGCGGCATGTGGCGCGGCGGCAACCTGAAAGCGTTCATCCCCGGCGGCGCGTCGGCACCGATCCTGCCGGCGTCCTCGATCGACATCAAGATGGACTTCGACACCGTGGCCAAGGCCGGCTCCATGCTCGGCTCGGCGGCGGTGATCGTCATGGACGACACCGTCTGCATGGTGCGCTCCGTGGCGCGTCTGGCGAAGTTCTTCAACCACGAATCGTGCGGCCAGTGTACCCCCTGCCGTGAAGGCACGAACTGGATGGACCTCATCCTCAAGCGCCTGGAGCACGGCGAGGGGCGCGAGAGCGACGCGGCGCTGCTCAAGTCGGTGGCGGGCAACGTCGGCGGCAACTCGCTGTGCGCTCTCGGCGACGCGGCGGTCGGACCGGTGAAGTCGCTCGTGGAGCAGCTTCCCGGACGAGATCGACGCCCACGTGCGCGAGCGCCGGTGCCCGTTCCCCGAGTATCGCTATTTCCAGGACGGAGTCTGAAGAGTGCCCAAGCTCACGATCAACGACCGCACCGTCGAGGTGGCACCCGGCACGAACCTGATCGATGCCGGAGTCAAGGTCGGCGTCCAGATCCCGCACTACTGCTACCACCCGCGCCTGTCGGTGGTCGGGCAGTGCCGGATGTGCCTGGTGGAGGTCTCGCAGAACGGCAAGAAGATGCCCAAGCTGCAGGCCGCCTGCTCCACCCCGGCCGGCGACAACATGGACGTCCGCACGGACACGCCCGAGGTCCACGAGGCGCAGAAGGGGATGATGGAGTTCTTCCTCATCAACCACCCCCTCGACTGCCCGATCTGCGACCAGGCCGGCGAATGCGGGCTCCAGGACTACAGCTTCAAGCACGGCGTGCCCTACTCGCGGTTCAACTACGAGGACAAGCGGACGTACCCCGGCCGTGAGCGGATCCCCCTGGGGCCCAACGTGATCCTCAACATGAACCGGTGCATCCAGTGTACCCGTTGCGTGCGCTTCACCCACGAGATCGCGAAGACCGGCGAGCTCGGGTTTTTCAATCGCGGCGCGCGCACGGAGATCGGCACCTTCCCGGGCAAGGAGCTGGACAATCCGCTCTCCACCTGCGTGGTGGACATCTGCCCGGTGGGCGCTCTGACCTCCACCCGCTTCCGCTTCGCCGAGCGCGTGTTCTACCTCGACAAGAAGCCGTCTATCTGCACGGGCTGCGACGTGGGCTGCAACATCACGGTCGAGCACCGGCGCGGGGACATCAAGCGCTACAAGCCGCGCTTCAACCCCGACGTGAACGACTACTGGATGTGCGACTACGGCCGCTCGACGTTCGAGCGCACCAAGAAGGTGCCGCGCCTGCGCACCTGCCGGGTGCGCGGCGAGCGCGGGATGGAGACGGCCGCCGGCTGGCCCACTGGCTGGAAAGAAGCGCTCGACGCCGTCTACAAACGCCTGCGCGAGCGCGTCGGCGTGACGGCCTTCCTCGGCTCCGGCTTCCTCACCAACGAAGAGGCCTGGCTCGCCGGCAAGCTGGCGGACTTCGCGGGCTCGTCTCACCGCTCCGTGCCGGTCGATTCCGGCGCCGGCTGGACCATCCCGAACCTTCAGGGTGGGCTGACCGGCGGCGAGCTCGCTCCGAACCGGCGCGGTGCCGAGATGCTCGGCCTCCAAGGTTCGAACGCTCCACACGCTCCAGATACCCCCGACGTGCTGGTGGTTCTCGACAGCGACTTCGGCAAGGACGCCTGGGACCCGGCCGCGGTCGAGCGGTTGCGCAAGGCGGGTTTCCTGGTGGTGATCGGCTGGGCCGATTCCCCGCTCGCCAAGGTGGCGGACGTGACCCTGCCCGTGGCCACGCACGCCGAGAAGGACGGCACCTTCGTCAACCTCGAGCACCGGGTACAGCGCTTCAACGCCGCCTTCCCCGCTCCGGGCCAGGTGCGCTCCACGGTCGAGCTGCTCTCCGACCTCCTTTCCCGTTTCGACCCGAGTTGGGGCGGTCTCACCGCGGGGGCCGTGTTCGACCGGATCGCCGCCGAGGTGCCGGCCTTCACCGGCCTCGCGTGGAGCACTCTGCCCGCCACCGGCGCGAGCCTTGCGGTGCCGCGCCAGGAGGTGGCCTAGATGTCTCCGGACCTCACTCCGAACCTGAGTCCGAACCTGATTGCCACGGCGGTCAACATCGCCGTCATGCTCGGCTTCGTCCTGACCGTGGTGCCGGTCATGGTCTGGGTCGAGCGCCGCGGCAGCGCGCTCATGCAGGACCGCCCCGGCCCGAACCGCCTGGGACCGCTGGGCCTCATCCAGCCGATCGCGGACGCCCTCAAGTTCTTCTTCAAGGAAGACGTCACCCCGAATTCGGTGGACAAGCCGCTCTACCTGCTGGCGCCGGCCCTGGCCATCATGCCGGCCATGCTCACCATCTCGGTAATCCCCTTCGGGCCCGACCTGACGATCGGCGGCCATACCTATCCGCTGATCGTCACCCCCGCTCCGGCCGGCGTGCTCCTCTTCCTGGCCCTGGCGAGCCTCGGCGTCTACTCGCTGGTGCTGGCGGGCTACGCCTCGAACAACAAGTTCTCCCTGATCGGCGCCATCCGCGCCTCGGCGCAAATGATCAGCTACGAGTTGGCGCTCACCCTGGCGGTGCTCTCGGTGGTGATCCCGGTCGGGCTCGTTCAACCTCGCGGACATCGTCGCCTACCAGCGCCAGCACGTCTGGATGTTCATCCCGCAGATCCTCGGCTTCGTCGTCTTCCTGATCGCTTCGTTCGCGGAGACCAACCGGCTGCCGTTCGACCTGCCCGAGGCCGAGTCCGAGCTGGTGGCCGGGTTCCACACCGAGTACAGCGCCATGCGCTTCGCCTCCTTCTTCATGGGCGAGTACATGTCGATGACCAGCCTCTCGGCGCTCGGCGTGACCCTGTACTTCGGCGGCTGGAGCCTTCCCGGCGTCGACCTGCACGGCTGGCTCGGAGCGGTGGTGGGGCTCTCGGTGCTGGTCGCCAAGGTGGCGTTCTGCATGATGGTGTTCGTGTGGGTGCGCTGGACGTTCCCGCGGTTCCGCTACGACCAGCTCATGCGGCTCGGCTGGAAGGTGCTCCTGCCGATCGCCATCGTCAACCTGATCGCGGTCTCGGCGATGACCCTCGCCGGCTGGCTCTGAGGAGTCCCGATGGAGACCGTCATTTTCCTGCTGTTCGCGATGCTGGCCGTAGCCTCCTCGCTCGTCGTGGTGATGCACAGGAACCCCGTGTACTCCACCATGAGCCTGGTCGTCACGCTGTTTTCCGTGGCGGTGCTCTTCGTGCTCCTGGGCGCTCCGTTCATCGGCGCGCTCCAGGTGCTGATCTACACCGGCGCCATCGTGGTGCTGTTCCTCTTCGTGCTCATGCTGCTGAACATCACGCGCGAGGAGACGGCGGTGTCGACCCAGAAAGGCCAGCTCCTGGCCGCCGTGCTCGGCGCGGTGGTCTTCGGCGGCATGATCCTCGTGCTGTTCTGGAACGCCGCCAGGCCGATGGACCCGATGACGCAAGAGCTGGTCTCCATGAAGGGTCTGGCGCGCGGCCTGTTCACCGACTACCTGCTGCCGTTCGAGATCGTGGGCCTGCTGCTGCTGGTGGCCGTCATCGGCGCCACGGTCGCCGCCCGCCGGCCGCCGCAGCCCGAACCGACCGCGACTTCGGAGACCCTGGAGGAAATCGAGCCGTGAGCGTCCCTGTTACCTGGTATCTCCTGCTCTCGGCGCTGCTCTTCGCGATCGGCGCCGTCGGCGCGCTGACCCGGCGCAACGGCATCAGCATCTTCCTGTCGATCGAGCTGATGCTCAACGCCGGCAATCTGGCCCTGATCGCCTACGCGCGCCAGTGGGTGCAGCACACCGGCCAGATCGTCGTCTTCTTCGTCATGGCGGTCGCCGCCGCCGAGGCCGCCATCGGCCTCGCGCTGTTCATCGCCGTCTACCGCCAGCGCCGTACGATCGACGTCAACCGAATCAACCTGATGCGCTGGTAGGGGCTTTCATCAAACGCCATGCTCGACCTGATCTGGCTCATCCCGATCCTCCCCCTGGCCGGCGCCGCGCTCAACGGGCTGCTCGGCCGCCGTCCGCCCAAGGCCCTGGTCACCGCGATCGGTGTGGGAGCGCCTCTGCTCTCGCTGCTCCTCGCGCTGGGCTGCCTTCTCCAGTATCTCGCCGGCGGCCAGGAATTCGTTCGAAAAGATCTATTACGGCTGGACCGCCGGCCCGCTCGCGATCGACGTCGGCTTCCTGCTCGACCGGCTGTCGGCGGTGATGCTCTTCGTGGTCACCTTCGTCGGCTTCCTGATCCACGTCTACTCCGTGGGCTACATGGGGCACGACGCGGGCTACCGGCGCTACTTCGCGTACCTGAACCTGTTCATGTGCGCGATGCTGCTGCTGGTCCTCGGCAACAACTATCTGGTGATGTTCGTGGGCTGGGAGGGTGTCGGGCTCTGCTCGTACCTTCTGATCGGCTTCTACTTCGATCAGGATTTCCCGCCCTACGCGGGCAAGAAGGCGTTCATCGTCAACCGTATCGGCGACTTCGCCTTCCTGGTGGGGATGTTCGCGCTGATCGCCACGTTCGGGACGCTGCGCTATCACACGATCTTCGAACAGATCGCTGCGAATCCGGGCCTGCTTCAGGGAAGCTATGCGCTGGGCCTGACGCTCGCCGGGTTCATCGCGCTCTGCTTCTTCATCGGCGCAACGGGAAAGAGCGCGCAGATCCCGCTGTTCGTCTGGCTGCCGGACGCCATGGCCGGTCCGACGCCGGTCTCGGCCCTCATCCATGCGGCCACGATGGTCACGGCGGGCGTCTACATGGTGGCGCGCTCGAACGCGATCTATCAGCTCGCGCCGGGGATTTCGCTCCTGGTCGCCACGATCGGCGCGCTCACCGCGATCTTCGCCGCGACGATCGGCCTGGCGCAGAACGGACATCAAGAAGGTTCTCGCCTACTCCACCGTCTCGCAGCTCGGCTACATGTTCCTGGCCGCGGGCCTCGGTGCCTACTCGGCGGCGATCTTCCACGTGATGACGCACGCGTTTTTCAAGGCTCTCCTCTTCCTCGGCTCCGGCTCGGTGATTCACGCCATGGGCGGCGAGCAGGACATGCGGAAGATGGGCGACCTGAAATCCCGTCTGCCGCACACGCACCGGACGTTCTGGATCGGCACGCTCGCCATCGCCGGCATCCCGCCGCTCGCCGGCTTCTTCAGCAAGGACGAGATCCTGCACTCCGCGGCCTCGTCGCACTTCCCCGGCCACTGGCTGCTCTGGCTGGTGGGTCTGATCACGGCCGGCCTGACGGCGTTCTACATGGTCGAGGGCGTTCTACATGACGTTCCACGGCAAGTTCCGGGGGACGCACGAGCAGGAGCACCACCTCCACGAGTCGCCGCTGGTCGATGCTCGCGCCGCTCTACATCCTGGCGGCCGGCGCCGTCGTGGCCGGCTGGGTGGGGATTCCGGAGCTGCTCGGCGGCGGCAACCGGTTCCATCACTTCCTGGAGCCGGTGATCGTCAAGCTTTCGGAAGCCGGCGAGCACGGCCTCGGGACGGGGCTCGACGTGGGGTTTGGTGATCCTCGCCACCGGCCTCGCCGCGGCGGGCATTTTCTTCGCGCGCTCGATCTACCGTCCGAGCCGACGCGCTGGAGCGCGGCGCGAGCTGGGCGGCGCGCTTCCCGGCGGTGCATCGCCTCCTGGTCAACAAGTATTACGTCGACGAGATCTACGACCGGCTCATCGTCCGGCCGCTGGCCGCCCTGTCGCGCGTGTTCTGGAAGGGGGTCGATACCGTCCTGATCGACGGCTCGATCAACGCCGGCGCCTGGCTCACCGAGCTCACCGGCGAGGTCGGCCGGCTGCAGCACCACGGGCAATGTCCGCAACTACGCGCTCTACTTCTTCCTGCGGCGTGATCGTGCCTCTTCGGCTGGCTCATCTTGCTGATCGGACCGCCATGGAAACGTTTCTCGATCTTCTCTTCGGCAATTCGCTGACCCGCCTGGTCTTCTTCCCGGCGCTGGCCTGCCTGCCGCTGCTCTTGCGCCCCAGGACGGCCGCGAAGGCGGTCAAGGTCTACACCCTGATCGCCTCGCTCGTCGAGCTCGCCTTCGGCCTCCGATGATCTGGCCGGCCGACCTGGCGGCCGACGGCTCGTTCCCGCTCGCGCGGGACGGCCGGCTGCCCTGGATCGAGAGCTACGGCATCTCCTACGACCTCGCCATGGACGGCATTTCGATGCCGCTGGTGATGCTCGCGAATCTTCCTGGTGCCGCATCGTGCTCCTGGGCTCGTGGAAGGGGATCGAGAAGCACTGGGCCGCCTTCGGCGCCTCGATGCTGCTGCTCACGACCGGCATGCTGGGCGCGCTCGCTCGCCTACGACCTCTTCCTGTTCTACGTCTTCTGGGAGGTCATGCTCATCCCGATGTACCTGCTCATCGGGATCTGGGGCGGCGAGCGGCGGATCTACGCGGCCGTCAAGTTCTTCCTCTACACCATGGCGGGCAGCCTGCTGATGCTGGTCGCCATCCTGTGGCTGGCCTGGACGCTTCAAGGCGCTCGACGGCGGCGTCTGGAGCTTCGCCTACGAGGACATGCTGCGACTCGACTTCCCGCTGCCACCAGCAGATCTGGCTGTTCGCGGCGTTCGCGCTCGCCTTCGCCATCAAGGTGCCGATGTTCCCGTTCCACACCTGGCTGCCGGACGCGCACGTCGAGGCGCCGACCGGCGGCTCGGTGATCCTGGCCGGCATCCTGCTGAAGCTCGGCACCTACGGCTTCCTGCGCTTCGCGCATGCCGCTCTTCCCGAAGGCGACCGAGCGAGGCGCGCCGCTCCTGGTGGCGCTGGCGCTGATCGGCATCCTCTACGGCGCGCTGGTGGCCTGGGTGCAGGAGGACATGAAGAAGCTGGTCGCCTACTCCTCGGTCGCCCACCTCGGGTTCGTGATGCTCGGGCTGCTCGCCATCGACTCAGATCGCCTGGGCAGGGTGCGCTGCTCCAGATGGTCAACCACGGCCTCTCGACCGGCGCGCTCTTCCTCCTGGTCGGCATGATCTACGAGCGGCGCCACACGCAAGAAGTTCGCCGAGTTCGGCGGCCTCGCGGCGGTGATGCCGGTGTTCGCCGTTCTTCCTGATCTTTTCGACGCTGGCCTCGGTCGGCCTGCCGGCGCTGAACGGCTTCGTGGGCGAGTTCCTGATCCTGCTCGGGCGCCTATCGCTCGCTGGGCTGGCCGGCGGTCGGTGGCGACGGCCGGCGTGGTGCTCGCGGCCGTCTACCTGCTCAAGATGCTCCAGCGCACGCTCTGGGGACCGATCACCAAGGAGGAGAACCGCGGCCTCTGCCGATCTGTCGCTGCGCGAGATCGCGGCGCTCGTCGCCGCTCTGCGTCCTCATGCTCTGGATCGGCGTAGCCCCGAGCCGTTCCTCAAGCCGACCGCGGCCGGCGCTCGATCGCGACGCGCTGACCGCTCACCCGAGCAGCCCGTGGCGCCAGCCCGACGTGCGCCGAGGTCGACGCTCCGGCAGGAGGAGGGCCGATGAGCCGCGCCGACCCGATGAGCCTGCTGCCCGAGACGATCCCTCCGGCGCGGGGACCGTGATTGCTCCTCCTCGCGACGCCGTCGCGCCCGAGCTGCGCCTGGCATTCACCGCGCCTGGCGCTGTTCGCCACCGTGGCTCGCGGCCTGGGGCGCCTGGCGATGCGCCTGGAGCTGGTCCCGGGCCACTCTGGAGACTCCGACCGCTGCACCTGTCGGCGGGCTGCTGGAGACGAGCAGCATCACCGTGCGGTCGTCGCTCGTGATCCTGCTCGCCACCGGCCTCTGCCTGCTCGCATCCCAGGGCTACCTGCGGCGCGAGGGCATCCTCTCGGGCGAGTACCACGCGCTGCTGCTCTGGTGCGCGACCGGCCTTCTGCTGATGCTTGCGCGGCACCGAGCTGCTGACGATCTTCCTGGCGCTGGAGCTGCTCTCGTTCTGCCTCTACTCGCTCGCCGTGCTTCCACCGGCGGCTCGCGATCGCGAGCGAGGCGGCGATCAAGTACTTTCTGATGGGCGCCTTCGTCAGCGTCGTTCGTGCTCTACGGCATGGCGCTCGTCTACGGCGCCACCGGCACCACCCGGCTCGGCGGAGATCGGCGCGAAGCTGTCGGCCTCGGGAGGCTTCACCGCTCGGCGCGAGCCTGGGCCTGCTCCTGCTGGTGCGCCGGCTTCGGGTTCAAGATGAGCCTCGTGCCGTTCCACGCCTGGTCGCCCGGACACCTACCAGGGTGCGCCGTCGCCGTTCGTGGCGTTCCTTTCGGTGGCGCCGAAGGTGGCGAGCGCGCTGGTGCTCTTCCGCCTGCTGGAGGCGGTGGTCCAGGGCGGCGTGCCGGTCGCCATCCACAAGTGGTCGGTGGTGGTGGCGATGCTCTCGGTGCTGTCGATGCTGGTGGGCAACCTGCTGGCGCTCGCGCAGCGCGACATCAAGCGCATGCTGGCCTACTCGGGCATCGCGCACATGGGCTACCTGCTGCTGGCGCTGGTGGTCATCGAGCACGGCGAGCGCGGCGACCGCGGCTCGCTGATGCCGGTGATCGTCTACCTCCTCGCCTACGTGCTGATGAACGCCGGTGCCTTGCGGTGGTGACGATGCTCTACAGCCGGCCGGGCGAGCAGCACCTGATCACCGATCTCTCGGGGTATGGCTACCGCTATCCGCTGCTGGGCGCCTGCCTGGGCGTCTGCATGCTGTCACTCGCGGGCATCCCGCCGACCGCCGGCTTCCTCGGCAAGTACCTGGTCTTCCTGAACGCGGTCGGGCGACGGGCTCGTCGGCCTCGCGGTGCTCGGCAGTGCTGGCCAGCCTGATCGGCGTCTTCTACTACCTGCGGGTCATCTACATCCTCTACATGAAGGCCGAGGAGAGGCAGCCCGAGGGCCTGCTGCTCGACATCTGGGGCCGGACCGGGGCGGTTGTGGCGGCCCTGGGCACGCTGGCGCTCGGAATCTGGCCCACGGGACTGTTGCAGTGGCTTCTCGAGGCGACGACGTCGAAGTGACCGGGTCCGAGGAGGTCTCTCCTCTCACCCTGAACCGGCTCTCCTTCTACCTGCGGTGCCTGCGGCACCTGCAGGAGCTGGGGATCAAGCGCGTCTCCTCGCAGGAGCTCGCCCAGCGCTACCACCTGTCCGCGCCGCAGATCCGCAAGGATCTGGCGCAGTTCGGGGAGTTCGGCATCCGCGGCGTCGGCTACGAGGTGGACGAGCTCGCGGACCACCTGAGCTCCCTCATGGGCCTGGACCGCCAGCACCTGCTCGTCATCGTGGGCATGGGGAACCTCGGCACGGCCCTCTCTCAATATCTGGGCTTCAACTATGGCGCCTTCCACGTGGTGGCGGGAGTGGACAACGACCCCGGGAAGGTCGGCCGCAAGATCGCCGGCTTCAAGATCCGCCACACCTCGGAGCTGGCGGCCGTGGTGCGCGAGTCCGGTGCGGAGATCGGCGTCCTGGCCGTCCCGGCCGAGGCGGCCCAGGAAAACTACGAGGCCCTCGCCGCCGCCGGAATCAAAGCGGTCCTCAACTTCGCCCCGGTGCGCGTGCAGCGCATCGAGGACGCGCTTCTCAAGAACGTCGACCTGCGGATCAATCTCGAAGAGCTGGCTTTCTTCCTGCGGCGCTAACCGATTCGCCGGTCGGGGCATTGGGATGCAAGAGGGTTTGCGAGGGCGCGAGAGGACGCAACGGAGCCGACCGGCCTCGATCTCCCAGGCGCCAAAGCGCGGAGGAGCGACGGGTGCGTGGATACCTGCCGCGAGCGGCCGGAAAGCGCTGGGAGCTTCGGCGAAGCGTCAGGTATTCAGCCCCAGGCGTCCGTGTCCTCCGTCTCTTGCCATACATGTGGCTCTTGATCAACCTCTTCAGTTCTTTTATCTCCTCTTTCATCTCCATGCGGAAGATCGAGCTTGCCGCTTAGGCCACGTATCTTCTCAACAACAGCAAGAACTTCAACGTCCGTCTGCGCGGGGTCCTCAATCTGCTTCGCGGACTCGCGAATTGCGTCCAGATAGGCAATCAACTCGTGGTTCATGACACTCCATTTGCCTTGCGGCGATCGTGGTGACGCGCGACTAGATTACCACAACTGGGGCTCTGGGATGCAAGAGGGATTGTGAGGGCGCGACGGAGAGCCGTGCCTCACTCACGCTCAGGGTTGGATTCCGGTAGTTCTGTGAGAGTTGACACTGTTGCGGATGCTCCGTCAACGCTCTCCTCTTTGGTCGCGATGTTGGCGAGTTTGCGACAGTCGGACAGGAGTTCACGTACCACCGCCTCCACCTCCTGCGACCTGGGTGCCCAGTAATCGATTGCAATTGAGCGGTCCTCTGCACCCGCCCGGAGATGGAGCTTCTTGAACGCGAGCTCTCTCAAGCTGTGTTGCGCATGAAGCGCAAGCTCGCTGCCGTTGAGCCAGAAGAGGTGAAGGTGAGATCGCCATTCGAGTAGCAGGTAAGAATGGATCGCGGACAGATGAGAGGCTCTTTGACGTTGAAAGAGCCCTTCTGGGCTCCCGTACCCCAAGTAATCTCGCATCCTAAGGAGGAAAGGCAGTATTTCAAGAGGGACTCGATGACGTTCACTTGTGCCGGTGTCAGTCGGTTTGCGGCGTCAGCGAAGTAAGAAGCACGATCCCAGCGTTTGCGAGATGATGCCAAAGTTTTTACGGTGATCGCGCGCTTGACCAGGCGAGCTTCCTCGGTATAGCCGAAGAGGGTTGGCGCCACTATCTTCAATCCACCGTGGGAGTATTGGCGCGCCTCGACAAGCAACACCTCGGATCGCTCCATTTGGCGGTTCAGGAAGTCTACGACGCTGCGAAGCTCGGGGGATGAGTTTTCGAGGAAGAACACGATGCGTAGCTGACCTTCGCGTAGGTTCTGTTGAATGAGGTCGAAGTAGTCGTCGATCGTGGGTTCATCGGTGGGTGCGAGTCTCCTGAGGGCGTCGTCGATGGTCGAGCCGGATGCTTGAGCAGTCTGGGTCGCAACCTCGCGCAGGTTCTCCTTGGTCCAGTAGTGATGGCCGTTGGCTGCGTATTCCAGCATCTGCCCTACGATCTCGCGACGAGCCCGGGTATCGGCGCAACGCTTACATTCGACAAACGTGGGCACGGCGTCCTGGTCGGCGAAGAGAAAATCGATGCTCCAACGATCTGTGCCGGTGCCAGGATCTGGGACCGGCATCTCTCGCTTCAGGAGAAGCCAGCGACGAGGATCTTCGGGATCGATCTGATCACCCGGAAGGAGGTCGGGATTCCTCTCGAGGATGCGCTGAAGCTCAAGGTCTTCGTTCTTGCAGCCGATCCGCGCCATCGCAGTCGTGCTGCCGTCGCCGTGAATCGCATACACGGTTGCCACTGGCGCCACCTCCATGCCGGACTCCAATCCTATGATCCCGCTTCTCGAACGGCAAGCGCCAGTGCCGTAAGAACGCCCTCCCTCGACCGCGCCATCCGGCGCCTCCGCGGACGAAGGGAACGCCTCTTTCCCTCCATTCAGCAAGGCGCCGGATCGAGGGAAAGGGGCTCTCCCGCAGTCGGCGAGGCGCCGGATCGGGGGAAAGAGGCTTTCCCTACAGTCAGCAAGGCGCCGGATCGAGGGAAAGAGGCTTTCCCTACAGTCGGCGAGGCGCCGGATCGAGGGAAAGGGGCTTTCCCTACAGTCGGCGAGGCGCCGGATCGAGGGAAAGGGGCTTTCCCTGCAGTCGGCGAGGCGCCGGATCGAGGGAAAGGGGCTTTCCCTGCAGTCAGCGAGGCGCCGGATCGAGGGAAAGGGGCTTTCCCTGCAGTCAGCGAGGCGCCGGATCGAGGGAAAGGGGCTTTCCCTGCAGTCGGCGAGGCGCCAGATCGAGGGAAAGAGGCTTTCCCTCCGGGGTTTACGAGGACGCGACGGAGCCGGCTCCGCCCTCGATGGCTCGGGCGAAGGCCGCGAGGCTCGCCCGCACCGTCGCCGAGATCTCCGGATGCGCGGCGATGGCTTGCTCGTCCATGTTCTTCCCGCGGAGGTTGGCTTCGACGGACGCCTCCTCGACGAGGCGGCCGGACATGATCCTGACCGTCTCCGTCAGGGACGCCTGCACGTAGGGCGAGGCAGGCGAGGAGGCGTGGAACAGGGCGACCGGCTTCCCCACGAACTCCGAGCCGCCGACCAGCCAGTCGAGCGCGTTCTTGAGGGCTCCCGGCACGCCGTGCGCGTACTCCGGGCTCGAGATCAGGAGCCCGTCCGCCTCCCGCACCAGGACCCGGAAGGCCGTCACGGCCGGGGGCTCGTTCTCTTCGAGGTCCGGATTGAAGTGCGGAAGGCCGCCGAGGCCATCGTAGAGGACGACCTCGACGCCCTCGGGAGCCAGGGCCGCCGCCGCCCGGAGGAGCGCCGTGTTCGAGGAGACCCGCCTCAAGCTGCCGGAAATCGCCAGGAGCTTCATCGAGCCCAAGCCTATGATCCCGCTTCCCGGACGGCAAGCGGCCTTTCTCAAAGCACTTTCGATCGGGCGCCGGCCTCCGTGAGGTAAGATGCTCGCATTCCATGAACCAAGGCACCGGGCCCCGGCGAGAGACAGAAGCTTCGATCGAAACGCAGGGCTCGCCTCTGGATTATGCGGAGCTGCGGGCCGAGATCGTCCGCTCGGTGCGCTCGCTCTGCCCGAAGTGGCTGGCTTCCCGCGCCGAGGATCTGGTGCAGGTGGCGATGGTCAAGATCTTGGAGCTTCGCCAGCGGCGTGAGCAAGACCGGGAGCTTTCGTCGTTCTATCTCAAGAGGGTCGCCTACAGCGCCCTCGTGGATGAGATCCGGCGGCTCGAACGCCGCCGCGAGTCACCTCTGGAAACTGACGACGGTGAGCCGCTGCCGCTGGCCTCGGCCAACCCTGGGCCGGAGAGGCGCCAGGCGAGCCGCGAGCTGGGCGAAGGCATCCGCGATTGTCTGGGCGGCCTGCTGCGCCAGCGCCAGCTCGCCGTGACGCTGTATCTTCAGGACGTGAGCGTGGTCGAAGCGGCGAAGCTTCTCGGCTGGGACCTCAAGCAGACCCGGAACCGGGTCTACCGCGGACTGGCCGACCTCCGCCAATGCCTGCAGGAGAAAGGATTTCATCCGTGACCGACGAGAAGGAGGCCCGCGCCCGGCTCCAGGAAGCCTTTGCCGAGCTCGGCGAGACGGCGGCGCCCGGCCCGGGCTGCCCGGAGCCGGACCGGCTCTGGGCCGTAGCCACGGGCGAGGCGCCGGTCGAGGAGCGCCACGAGATCGTCGCGCACATGGCCACCTGCGCTTCCTGCGCCTCTGCGTTCCGGCTGGCCCGGGGCCTGTCCGAAGAGAGGAAGGACGCTTCCGTGGTACGCCGGTCCTGGACGCGATGGGCTCCGGTGGTCGGCGCTCTCGCCGCGGTCCTGGTTCTGGCGGTCCTGATCCCCAACCTCCGCAAGCCTTCACCCTACCGCGGCGGGCAGGACCAGGAGATCCGCTCGCTGATCGACGACTCGGCGCTGTCCCGGGACCGGGCCGAGCTGCGCTGGACTCCGGGCCCTCCGGGCTCGCGCTACGAGGTCCGCGTGCTGACCGCCGACGGCGCGGAGATCGCCGTGGAGCCCGACCTGGAAGCCGCGAGCTACCGGATTCCACCTTCGGCTCTCGCCGGTGTCCCGGCCGACACGGTCCTCTACTGGCAGGTGAAGGCGCTGTACCCTGACGGGAAGAGATCGGCTTCGAAAACGTTCGAGGCACGATTGCGGTGAGCACATCGGCGACGTCGTTCGTTCTAGACCTCAGGAGGAACGAGACAATGCCTGACTCTCAGAAGACCCAAGATTCGTCGATGACCCCGAACGATGGTAGGCCGGACCCGAATCCGATGGGTGACAGGCCTCTGGCGACCAGTCCCGTTGACCCGCCGCCGCCGGACCCGCCGCCGCCTCCAACGGGGCCGGCGGACCTGAAATCGAAGGACTGGCCTGGCACTCGCTCGTCAACCCCAACCTCCGGGAGATGAGCCGCAGGACGGATGAACCTCAGCCATCTCCTCCGTCCTGCGTGGATCTTCTGCGGGCTTGGCCTTTTCCTCGCTCCCGGGATCCAGGCACAGGCCGATCCATTCGGCCGTTGCGAGGATCTGTTCGCGCAGGCTCCGGATCGATGGGAGTCTGCGCGTTGCTTTTACGAGATCGGCAGCAGCAAGCGGTTGTGGAATGAAGCCGGGAGGCGGCTGGAGGCGCTGGCGAGGCTCCATCCCGACCGCCTCTGGCTACGGCTGGCCCAGGCCTATGTCGAGGAGGAGCGGGCACCTCGGCACGCCTCCGAGCTCTATGGGCAGGCGGTCGCGGCGTTCGAGGCCGCCGGATTTACCGAGGGAGAGGTCCGAGCCCGCTGCGCCTTCGCCTACTGGCTTTCCGCCCAGAGGGAAAACCGCGAAGCCGGCAAGCAACTCGACCTGGCTGTGCGTAGCGCCGAGGCCGCTCAGGCGCGGGACGCGCTGGCAGAGGTACTCGTCTTTCAGGCGCGCCATCTCTTATCCCAAAGCGCTGGCCTGCAGGAGCCCTTTCGCCTGGCGCGCCGGGCTGAAACCATCCTCTTTCCCCACGGCGACGTCGTACGGCAGATGTTGTGCCTCGAGTTGCTCGCCGGGCTCGAGCGCGACCTTGGGTTTCCCGACCGGGCCGCGAACCGCTTCAGACGGCTGGAGCGCTTGGCCAGGGTAAACGAGCGGCGCAGCATCGAAGCCAGAGCCCAACTCGGGCTCGGACGTCTGCTCCTCGACGAACTCGATCGAGCCCCTCGCAGCTCCGGGCGGGAAAAAACTGTCGCCCAGTTGCTCCGGGCGTTGACTACGGCCGAAGAAGCTGGAGACCCAGAGTTGCAGGCGTCCGCCCGTGTCAGCCTCGCCCACCTCCTGGCCGCTCCCGATCAACGGGACAACCTCGACCGCTGTCTTTCTCTGGCTCGGCCACGGTATGACGCCCTGACCGCCTCCTGCCTCCTGTCGCTCGCGCGTCTCCAGGCCGAGACCGACGAAGCCGCCGCCGAGCGATCTCTGGAGGAGGCGCGCATCACGGCCGAGCGCTCCGGCGACCTCTCAACCCTTGCCCGGTTCTGGTACGGACGGATGAACCTCCGCTGGCGCTTCGGTCCGCCCGAACGGGCGATCGCCGACTCCCTGGAGGCCGTCCGGTACGTAGAGGCCCTGCGCGATCTTCCAGCTCGAGCAGGCGGGCCGGGCCGGGCTCTTTTCCCGTTGGCTGGCTCCCTACTATGCCGCCTCCGGTCATCTCCTCGAAGCTTTTCAACGCTCCGGAGACCCGGAAGACCTCGATCGGGCCTTTACTTTCATCGAAGCCCTGCATGCCCGGGTCCTCCGCGACCTGCTGGCTGCTCCCCGCTCGCCGGAGCCGCCGCTCACCCGGCAGGAGCTCGAAAGCAGCCTCGACCCGGACGAAGCGATTCTCTCTTTTCAGATCGCCCCCAAGGAAGATCTCTTCGGCTTCGCCGGCGGCTCCTGGCTTCTCGTCTCGACCCGCGGCGGGACCCGCGTCTATCCGCTGCCCGAGGCCGTGGAACGCACCGGTCTGGAGACCGCCGTTCCCGCCCTTCTTGGGTTGATCGAGCGCCGGGACGGCAGTGAATCCGACCTCTCGGCTTCTCTCGGCTCGCAGCTCCTGAGCGCGGCCCTTTCCAACCTGCCGCGCGAGGTGACCCGGCTGGCCGTCGTGCCGGATGGAGTCCTGCACCTGCTGCCTTTCGCCGCTCTCCGCCTGGACCGGCAGGGTCCTCCGCTCGCCGCCCGGTACCAGATCACGATGGCCTCCTCGGCAACTCTCTGGGCGCGCTGGCGGCATCAGGCCCGGCGCGATGTCCGGGCCGCGCTCGTCCTCGCGGACCCCGGCGGCTATCTTCCCGGCGCCCGCCAGGAAGGGCGCCACGTCCTGAGCCGCTGCGGGAAGGAGAGCATCCTGCGCGTCGGCCCGGAGGCCGGAGAGGCCTTCCTGAAACGGCAGGACCTCTCCCGCTTCGGCGTCCTCCACCTCGCGGCCCACGCGGTCGCCGATGAATCGAGCCCCGAGGCCTCCGCCGTGCTGCTCGCCGCCGACGCGCCCGGCGAGGACGGCCGACTCCAGGTGGACGAGATCTCGCGGCTCCATCTCGACGGCAGCCTGGTCGCGCTCTCGTCGTGCCGCAGCGCCTCGGGAGCCGTGGTCGGCGGCGAAGGGGTCATGAGCCTCTCCCGCGCGTTCTTCGCGGCCGGCTCGGCGGCGGTGCTCGGCAGCCTCTGGCCGATGCGCGACGACGACGCCCGGGACTTCAGCGAGATCTTCTACGACCACCTGAATGCGGGCGAGACCGCGGCCACCGCGTTCTCGTCCGCTCAGCGGGAGCGCCTGCGCGACGGCGCCCCGGCTGAAGCCTGGGCCGGCTTCATCCTCTCCGGCGACGGCAACTGGCGCCTCCCGGGCGCTCCCGGGGAACCCGGAACACCCTGGCTTGACCTGGCTGGCGCCGGAGGCCTCCTCGTCCTCTGCGGCGCGTTCCTCTATCTTCGTCGCCGGGCGGCGTGAGCATCCCGGACGCGTCGAACGTTCCATCTCCCGACACGACGCAAGGCTCCACGGTCCATGCCGGGCCGGACGCAGACCTTCGTCGACAGGAGAACCATCATGCCCACGCTTCGGAAAAACGGCTATCTCGCCGTTGCCACGTTCCTTGCCACCATTTTCGGCGGCTCGCTCGCCGCCCAGACCGCCGCCGACAGACCAGCCCGGGACCAGATCCGCGAGCTCGAGGTCATCGAGCTCGCCACCTTCCATCTCGCCAACGGCAACGAGGTCCGACTTCTCGGCGTCCCCGAGGAGAACGACGTGCTGGTCGGAGAGATCGTCGACGCCGGGCCGAACGAGAGGTTTGTGATCCCGCCCGGAACGGGCCCCGCCGAGATCTTCCGGCGCCTCGCTCCCATGGATTCCCCGGTGCCGCGCATGATCGCGCAGGCGGATGACCGGAAGGTGCTCGCCGGCCGGATGATCGTCAAATCGATCGACGAGCCGATCGAGGTCCCGATGGAACGCCTCGGACTGTCCATCTCGACCACTCCGCAGGCTGCCGGCGCGGGCTCCTGCCAGGGCGGAGCGGCCGGTGCGGACTACTTCGAGAGCCATCACTGCAACACCCTCGGCGGGCCGGGTTACGGGAGCAGCGAATCCTACTGCGACAAGGACGCGCGCGACTGGATCGACCGGATCAGTGGGGCCCGCCGCCGCGCCACCTACACCCGGATGGCCTCGTGCGGCAGCGGCATGAACAAGATACGCCACTTCTACCGCACGGTCTCGGGCTGGTCCCAGGTCACCGCGTACGTCGACCCGCAGAAGGTGATCGATGGGTGGAGCGCCAAGACAGGCGTGAAGAGGTACCGGCGGGTCCGTTTCGAAGAGCACGAGGCCGGCGGGTGGGTCCGCGGCTGGACCATTTATCACTCCGAGGTCGCGGGCGGCTGGTAGGAGAAAGGATATCAAGGACTGCAAGGACATCAGGGACGACAAGGCAAGAAAGATCCTGCCTCCCGTCCTTGGTGTCCTTGACTGTACGGACTCATCCAAGGCGGTAGAAGCTCAGCGCGCTCTCCCCGTACCGCCGCACGCCGGTCCGCACCAGCGCGCCGATCTCGATCGGCATTTCCCTGCGGGTGGAGTGCTCCACCACCACCTCCGCGTCCACCGCCATGAGCGGAACGAGGCCGGCAAGAAGGCTGCCGTACTCCGTGAAGGCATAGGGGGGATCGGCAAAAACCAGGTCGTACGGTCCGGTCAGACGGGCGAGCCCGGCGGGAAGAGGGAGCTTCCGGACCTCGACCTTCTCTCCCAACTGCGCGGCGTTCTCCTCCAGGGTCTTCACGGCGCGGAGGCTCTGGTCCACGAAGAGGGCGGAGAGGGCGCCGCGGCCGAGCGCTTCGAAGCCGACGGCGCCGCTGCCGGCGAAGAGGTCGAGCACGCGCGCCTGATCCAGGCGGTCTCCCCAGATCGAGAAGAGCGCTTCCCGAACGCGGCCCTCGGTGGGACGCGCGCCGGGCGGCACGGCAAGGCCGCGGCCCCGGAAGGACCCTCCTGTCATCCGGACGCCCGGCTTCACTTGCGCCTCGAAACGAGCGCCACGAACTCCTTGTGCATCTCCTCGCGCAGGACGAAGAGGTAGAGCGGCTGGTCGAGCCCCTCCAGCTCGACGCCCTTGTTGTCCGGTGTGAAGCGCATGATCTTGTAGCGCATGCCGTCCCGTCGCTTGAGCACGTCGTACTGGTGCGCCACGTAGTCGGCAGGAAGCACCTCCTTGCCCCGGAGATCCTCCACCTTGGCTTCCATGTCCTTGGCGACCTGGATGATCCGCGTGAGGTTCAGGGGCAGGGCGTCGTAGTGCGTGAACCGGAAGGCCTGCAGCTTCTTCTCCGGAAGCTGGAGGTACAGCTCGCAGCGCTCGATATAGGGGCCGGTCACGCTGCTGGGCATGTGGCGCTGGACCTCGGTGAGATCCTCGGCTTCGAGCCGGTTCAGCGCCCCGTCCAGCTCCTCCGGGCTCAGCTCCTCCAGCCCCATCAGCTCTTTGCCCGGCGCGCCGTCCAGCAGTCGCACGGTACCGTTCAGGAACAGGGTGACCTCGCGGTGGCCCAGCTCGTTGGCGCAGCCGTAGCGGAGCAGCTCGACGGCGCGGTCCGACTCGGCCGCTCCGAGCGGGAGCGCCAGGAGGAGGAAGAGGAACGGCCAATGTCCGCATCGCCTACGTCGCATCGAATGTCTCCAACGCGTACTGTAACTCGGCTCCGGCTGCGATCCGCCCATCGAGCCGCGCCCGCCGCGTCGCCTCGAGGGCGTCTCCGATCCGCGGTCCCGGCGGGAACCCTGCCGCGACCAGGTCCGCGCCCCGGATGCCCAGCTCGAAGCGCCGAAGCTCGGTCAGGTCGCGGCGCACCCAGGCGCGGACGGCCTCGTCCGGCTCCACCAGGAGGAGGAGCATCTCCTCCCCCGCCAGCGGCTCCAGGGCTTCGGCCGCCTGGTGCGCAAGAAGGTCCGGCTGTGTCAGCGCCCGCCGTACCCTCTCCAGCCGGACCGCGAATCCGGTCAGGAGCCGGCGGTCCTCTCCCGCGAGCATCAGGCGGTCGGCGAGCCGGACGCGTTCCGTCTCGTCCAGATCGCCGGCCAGCGCCATCAGGTGCAGGAGCCAGACCCGCACGGGTGGATCGGCGAGCCCTTCCAGATGGTACCAGTCCCAGGCCGCGCGCGCTCCACGCAGCCGCTCCCTCGATTCATGGTCCATCTCGATGCGTGGATGGAGGACGCGGAGCAGGCCAAGCTCGGCCAGGCGCTCGATCCCCCGTAGCGCGAGCGCCGGGTCGTCCAGCAGCAGCTTCAGCTCGTCCCGGAGACGGGAGCCGGAAAGGAGGTCGAACGTCCCCTCCCCGAGCGCCACCTCGACCAGCCGCAGCGTCTCCGGCGAGAGGTGGAAGCCGAGCCGCAGCTCCAGGCGCACGGCGCGCAGGACGCGCGTCGGATCGTCGATGAACGAGAGGCTGTGCAGGGCTCGCAGGGTCTTTTCCTCGAGGTCGTGCCGGCCGCCGAAGTAGTCGATCAGCTCTGGCGTGTCTCCGGGGCCGAGCCGGATCGCCAGGGTGTTGATGGTGAAGTCGCGGCGAAAAAGATCCTGGCGCAGCGCCGAGGTCTGCACCTCCGGCAGCGCCGCGGGTGCGCGGTAGAACTCGCTGCGCGCGGTGGCGATGTCGATGTGGAAGCCTTCGGGATCGACCACCACCGCGGTGAGGAACGCCGGATGGGTCCGCACCCGGCCGCCCAGCTCCTCGGCCAGGAGCGCGGCGAAGCCGAGGCCGTCGCCTTCGACGACCAGGTCCAGATCCCGGTTC
The DNA here is from genome assembly GCA_963844885.1 of uncultured Holophagales bacterium. GTDB lineage: Bacteria > Acidobacteriota > Thermoanaerobaculia > Multivoradales > UBA5704 > DATMER01. The sequence continues at coordinate 122,410 of CAWJQA010000006.1, forward strand.
TCACGGCCGAGGAGGAGGTCGCGCACGAGGCCGCCCACGAGATGAACCGGGATGCCGTGCCGCCGCGAGACCGCCGCGATGCGCTCGACGCGGCCGAGGAGAAACGGCGGCAGCCGCTCTTCGAGGACTTTGCCGATCTTCTCCTTGCGCTCGCGGAGATGCTCGGTCCGGCGGTCGAAGCGCTCTTCGAATTCGGAGAGACGGCCGTGGAGGTGCCGGAGCACCTGCATGCGGGTGATCAGGCCGAGAGGCCGGCCGCTGGCCGGATCGCCGACGAAAATAAATCGAGGGTGGCGGGCGAGCATCCGCTCCCCCACCTCGTCGGCGGAGGCGGACGGGGCGATCCACTCCAGCTCGGGGCTCATCACGGTCTCGACCGGACGGCCGCCCATGCCGTGCTGGACCGCGGCGTCGAGGGTCTGGCGGGTGACGACGCCCACGACCCGGCTTTCGCGCCGCGGATCGACGACCGGGACCGAGTTGACGCGGCGGGTGTTCAGGTGCCGCTTGGCATCTTCGATAGAGATGCCGGCCGCGACCTCCACGAACGGCGAGAGCATCAGGTCCCGCGCCCGCTCCGCGGGAGGGAGAGCATCGCGCAGCTCGGCCAGGAGGCGCTCGCGGATCTCCAGCGTGGTGCCGCCCTTGATCCGCGCCGAGGCGGCGGTGGCGTGGCCGCCGCCGCCCGCGAATCTCGCCAGAAGCTCGCCGAGGTCGAAGCCTTCGAGACCGCCGAGATCACCGCGGGCGATCAGGGTCACACGGTCGCCTTCGCTGCCCTCGCCGAAGAGCGCGAAAAGGACGGGCAGCTCGAAGATCTCCAGGCAGCGGGAGACGAGCGGGGCCAGCTCTTCGACGTAGCTGTCGAGGTCCACCTCGACGAAGCCGATGCGGTGGCCGTGGATGCGGTGGACCTCCAGGCGCTGCGTCATGCGATGGAGGATCTCCAGACGCCCGGGGTCGAGAGGACGCGAGACGAAACGCCGGACGCTGGCCAGATCGCCTCCCTGGGAGAGCAGCCAGACCACGGCGGCGAAGTCGCGCGGGCTCGTGGTGGCGTAGGTGAGGGAGCCGGTGTCCTCGTAGATACCCAGGAGGAGGAGGTCGGCCTCGGAGGCGGTGACCGGGATTCCGCGCTGCCGCAGCTCTTCGACCATGAGGGTAGAAGTCGATCCCACGTCCGGATCCACCCGGCCGCCGCGCGCCTCGATGTTCGATTCCGTGTCCGGGTGGTGGTCGTAGGCCCAGACCTCGATCTCCGGGTTCTCGTCCAGCCATTCGGCGACGATGCCGATCCGTTCCCTCTGGCGGACGTCGCAGAGGATGACCCGGGTGAGCGCGGCGGGATCGACGTCCCGGCGCCGCAGCTCGGCGAGCTCGACGAGCCCGGTCTCCAGCATCCGGCGCAGCGACTCTTCCCGCGACCCCGGGAAGAACAGCCGCGCCTTCGGATGGAGCTTGGCCGCCGCCATCATGGCCGCGAAAGCGTCGAAGTCGGCGCCGATGTGGGTGGTGATGAGATGGTTGATCCCATTCCCCCTCTCCCCGACCCTCTCCCCCGTGCCGGGGGAGAGGGCGCCGCCACCCTTCCTCACAGGATCACACAACGCTGTACCGCTCGCGGATCGCCCCCTGCCCCAGAAGCCCCTCGATCGAGGCTTCGAGCTTGGGGCCGAAGCCGATCTTGTATGTCTCACGCGGAGCGATCCAGATGGTCTGGTCCGGGTACCGGATCCCGAGCTTGACCGGAACGTTGCCCGGATGCTCCTTGAGGAGATCGCTCAGGCGAACCATGGCGCTCGTGGAGACTTTCGAGGGCTCCAGGAGGAGCTCCACCTCGGCCAGCGACGGTCCCAGGTTGCCGACCGGGACGATCTCTTCGACCGTGATCTCGAAGTCCGTGCCGCGCTCGCGCAACTGGCCCTTGACCAGCACCAGGGCGTCGTCGACGAGCAGGTGGCCGAACTTCTCGAGCTGGCTGGCGAAGAGGGTGACGGGCAGGCTCCCTTCCAGATCCTCCAGCACGAAGCGGCCCATGAACTTGCCGGCGTTCGGGCCGCTCTTGATCTTCACCCGGCTCATGTTGGCCACGATGCCGCCGAGCGTGACCGTGCCCTCGGCCCCTTCCTTGAGCGAGGCGCTGGTGTGGGTGATCATCCGCTCGAGCTGGGCCTGGTGCTCGGTGAGCGGGTTGCCGGTGAGGTAGAAGCCGAGCGCCTCTTTCTCGAACTTTACCCGCTCGCGCTCGGCCCACGGCGGTGTCTTCGGATCGGGCTTCGGCTCCCTGAGCATCGAGCCGCCGCCGAGCTGCGCGCCGAAGAGGTTGTTCTGACCCTCCTCGCGCTCGCGGCGCAGGCGCTGGCCGTAGTCGAGGATCGCGTCGATCGTCTCCCAGAGCGCGGCGCGGTGGGGGGCGAACGCGTCGAAAGCGCCGGCCTTCACCAGCGACTCCCAGACCTTCCGGTTGGCGAGGCGGAGGTCGACCTCGGTGGCGATCTGGGCCAGGCTCTGGAAACGGCCCACGCGCCGACGGGCCTCCAGCAGCGAATCGATGGCCCCCTCCCCCACCCCCTTCAACGCGCCGAGGCCGAAGCGGATCTTGCCGTCCACCACAGTGAAGACGTAGCCGCTCTCGTTGACGTCCGGCGGCAGGATCTCGATACCCATGTTGGTCCGGCACTCGGCGATGTACTTGGCGATCTCGTCGGAGGACGACAGCTCGGAGTTGAGCATCGCCGCCATGAAGGCGACCGGATAGTGGGCCTTCAGGTAGGCCGTCTGGTAGGCCACCATGGCGTAGGCCACGCTGTGGCTTTTGTTGAAGCCGTAGCCGGCGAACGGCTCGATGTAGTCCCAGAGCTCGGCGGCCTTGTCCCGCGCGTGGCCGCGCCCGGCCGCGCCCTCGACGAACTTCTCCTTCATCTTGGCCATGACGTCGACCTTCTTCTTGCCCATGGCCTTGCGGAGAGTGTCCGCCTCGGCCATGGAGAAGCCGGCCACCGCCACGGCGATCAGCATGACCTGCTCCTGGTAGACGATGACGCCGTAGGTCTCTTCCAGGATGTCTTTGGTCTCGGGAAAGATGTACTTGGTCTTGCGCGTGCCGAGCTTGCGCTGGATGTACTCCTCCACCATGCCCACGGACAACGCACCCGGGCGGTAGAGGGCGTTGAAGGCCGCCAGATCCTCGAACTTGCTCGGCCGCGCGCGCCGCAGCAGGTCGGTCATGCCGCGCGATTCAAACTGGAAGATGCCGCTCGTGCGCCCCTCGCAGAACAGGCGGAAGACCTCGGAGTCGTCGAGCGGCAGGGTGTCGAGATCGACGTCGATCCCCTGCTGCCTCAGGATCTTGACGGCGTCGTCGATGACCGTGAGGGTGCGCAGGCCCAGGAAGTCCATCTTGAGCAGGCCGAGCTTCTCGATGATGGTCATGTCCCATTGGGTCATGATCTGCTCTTCGTCCCCCTTGGTGGCCTTGTAGAGCGGCACCATCTCGTCCAGCGGGCGCGGCGTGATCACGATGCCGGCGGCGTGGACCGAGGCGTGGCGGGTCAGCCCTTCCAGGCGCGAGCCCACCTCCACGACCTGCTTGACCTCGGGATCCTTCTCCATCTCGATGCGCAGCGCGTCGATCTCCCTGGCCGCGAGCGCCAGCGACTTGGTCATGTCGGGGAGGAGCTTGGCGATGCGGTCCACCTTCGCGTAGGGCATGCCCATGACGCGGCCGACGTCGCGGATGACGGCCTTGGCGGCGAGCGTCCCGAAGGTGATGATCTGGGCCACCCGGTCGCGGCCGTATTTCTCGGTGACGTAGTGGATGACCTCGCCCCGGCGGCGCATGCAGAAGTCGATGTCGATGTCGGGCATGCTGATGCGGTCGGGATTGAGGAAGCGCTCGAAGAGCAGGTCGTACTGGAGAGGATCGATGTCGGTGATCCGCATCGCCCAGGAGACTACCGAGCCGGCGGCCGAGCCGCGGCCCGGGCCGACCGGGATGTCGTGCTCCTTGGCGTAGCGGATGAAATCCCAGACCACCAGGAAGTAGCCGGCGAAACCCATCTTCTCGATGACCTGGATCTCGTACTCCAGCCGCTCGCGGTAGCGCGCCTCCGGGTTCTTCTGCAGCCGTTTGGCGCCGCGGGCGCGCAGGACCGCCAGGCGCTCCTCCAGCCCGTCGCGCACGACCTTGGCGAAGTAGTCCTGGAGGGTGTAGCCGTCCGGCACCGTGAACTCGGGAAGCTGGTAGCCCTCCATCGGGATGACCAGGTCGCAGCGCTCGGCGATGGCGAGCGTGTTCTCGAGAGCCTGGTGGTCGTCCGGGAAAAGCTGATGCATCTCGTCCGCCGACTTCAGGTAGAAGTTGTCGGAGGCGTACTTCATCCGGTCCGGATCGCTGAACGTCTTCTGGGTGCCGATGCAGAGCAGGACGTCGTGCGCGAAGGCATCGTCCTTCTTGTGGTAGTGGCAGTCGTTCGAGATCACGAGCGGGATGCCGGTGCGCTTCGCGATGCGCCGCGTGACGTCGGCGGCGAGCCGCTGCTCCGGGATCCCGTGGTCCTGCATTTCGAGATAGAAGTTGCCCTCACCGAAGATCTCCAGGAACTCGCGCGCGGTGGCTTCGGCCTCCTTCTCCTGGTTGGCGACGATCTTCTCGTTGACCTCGCCCTTGAGGCAGGCGGAGAGGCAGATGAGCCCCTCGCTGTGCTTGCGGAGCAGCTCCTTGTCGATGCGCGGCTTGTAGTAGAACCCCTCCAGGTAGGCGGCGGAGGTGAGCTTCAAGAGGTTCCGGTAGCCGGTCTCGTTGCGCGCCAGAAGGACCAGATGATTGCTGCTCCCCCTGCCGGGTGTGCGGTCGAGGCGGCTCCCCTGCGCGACGTAGGCCTCGACGCCGAGGATCGGCTTGATGCCCTTGTCCCTCGCCCGGGTATAGAACTCGATCGCGCCGAACATGTTCCCGTGGTCCGTGAGGGCCACGGCCGGCATGCCCATGGCGGCAACCGTGTTGAGGACGTCGTCGAGGCGGTTGGCGCCGTCGAGCAGGCTGTACTGGCTGTGGAGGTGGAGATGGACGAAGTCGGACATCGTCCCGACATGTTATCAGAACCGGGTACGTTCTAGATCCCCCTCTCCCCCGGCACGGGGGAGAGGGTCGGGGAGAGGGGGGATGGGATCAACTGGGATGGGATCAACTCGGACGTTCCAGCCGGCTCATCCGGAACATGTAGTGGAGCCCGGACGAGAGCGTCGTGGCGGCCACCAGGTAGAGGAGCGTCGTGGCGACCGGTTCCAGGTTCGGCAGGAGGGCGGAGACCAGGACCACCAGCACGGTCACCACCTGGACGAGCGTGTTGAATTTGCTCAGCTTGCTGGGCGGGAAGTTGCGGATGCCCGAAGCCAGGGCCATGATCACCGCCATCACCACGATCATCAGGTCGCGGGCGATCACCAGGACCGTGATCCAGAGCGGGATCTGGACGCCATGGTTGAGGCTGGGGATGGACAGGGCGATGTAGGCCGAAGTGAGGAGGATCTTGTCGGCGATCGGGTCCAGGTAGGCGCCGAGCAGCGACTGCTGGTTGGCCCGGCGGGCGATGAACCCGTCGAGGGAGTCGGTGACGCCGGCCACCAGGAAGAGGATCAGGGCGCGGAGCGGCTTGCCGTCCAGGACCGAGATGATGAACAGGGGCGCCAGCCCCATGCGCAGAACCGACAGGAGGTTGGGGATCGTGAATTTCACGAGCCGCCCAGGAGCTTGAGCGTACGGCGGATGAGCTCGACGGCGTCGGTGCCGCTCAGCGGCGAGGACGGACGGCATCCGGCGCCAGCGTCGCCGGCCGGCAGCAGGCCGCAGCCCTCCGCCGCCGCGCAGGCCGAAGAGCCGGCCGACCCGTCCAGGCAGGGGACGCCGTCGCCGGAGTGGGAGAGGAGGAGAATCAGGCTGCGCAGGGCCGCGGCGCGCCGCGCGGGCGACGCGGGAGAGAAACGGTGCAGCGTGGAGTCCACGTCCATGAGGCCGAGGTTCACCACCCGCACGATCTCTTCCTGATGCGGATGGTCGAGGATGTCGGTGGCGATGCGGCCCACGGTCGGACGGCCGTAGCGCACGTTGGGGATCAGCCAGTAGAGGAGCACGGCGAGGTCCGCCCGGGTGAGGTCGGTGCGCGCCGCCACGTCCCGGACGTCCTTCGGCAGGAGCGACAGCCGCCACCGGAACTTGGCGGAGGCGAGCTTCTCCTGCAGCGCCTCGTCCTTCGGATGCTCGGACGCGAGGTTCTGAATGATCTGCAGACCCGTGGTCGGATCGCCCACCGTCAGCTCCAACTCGACGCGGCGCTCGATCAGGCCGCGGTCGTTCGGCCGCTGCGCGGCGAGGCCCTGGACCGCCGCGAGCTCGGCCTCGAGGTCGCCCCGGGCCACGGCGAGATCCTGTGCCCCTTCCAGAGTGCCGATCTCGGACGGCGCCCACCGGCGCAGCAGAGAGAGGTGGGTGTCGGCCTCCTCCAGCCGTCCCTCGCGCACGGCCTCGCGCAAGCGGTTCGAGACGATCTCGACGGCCCGCGGGTGAAGCTCGCCGGCCCGCTGGAAGGCCCGCGGATTGCGGGCGGCGATCTCGCGGAACGCCGAGTAGGCCAGGGGGAGGTCGCCGGCCAGCTCCGCGGCGCGGCCGAGCACGAGCTGGCCCGCCACGTACTGGGGCATCTGGTCGAGCACCGGCAGCAGCCGGGCGACCACCTTCGCCGCCTCCCCTTCGCCCAGCTCGACCTCGGCGGCCAGCACCTGGGCCGGCTCGAAACCGGAATCCTCCTCCAGCATGGCACCGGCGGTCGCGACCGCAACGTCGCGGGCATTGCGGTCGCTACCCGCCATCAGCGCACGCCAGGCGCTCCGCAGACGCTCCTGGCGTCCGGCGTCCACCTCCCGGGGGAACCCGGTCATGGGATCGACGAGGTACGCCTGCTCCTGCGGAGCGAACGGCTGAGCCTGGGGGCGGGAAGGCTCCTGGGGAGGAGCCGGCCTGGGCGCCGAGCCGCAGCCGCCCAGCGCCAGAAGCGCCAGGACAGCCCCGGCCCGGGCCAGGCCTCGCCGTACCCCGGCGTCAAGCGGGGTGCGGTGCGGCCGAAATCGTGGCGATGGCATGCTTGTAGATGAGAATTTCCCTGCCCTCGCTTTCGAGCACGACGGCAAAGCGATCGAAACGCTTGAGACGCCCGAGCAGATGACGTCCTGTCACCAGCTCCAGGTACATCGTCTGACCTTCCTTGAGGCTCTGGAAGAGATACCCGTCCTGAATGTTGATGTTGTGCTTAGCCATACGCCCTCCCGAGACCGCTGTGCTTGACATGTTCAAAGATATGAGAAATCGGGCGATCCAAATCCTGGGCCGAAAACCAGACTACCTCGGGCTCTTTCCGGAACCAGGTCTCCTGCCGTTTGGCAAAGCGGCGTGTGGCCTTGACCGTATCGGCGATCGCATCGTCTAGACACCATTCTCCTTCCAGGTGACGGACGATCTGCCGGTATCCGATCGCCTGGAACGCGGGCAGACCGGGGCCGAGCCCTCTTGCCAGCAGGTGGGCGACCTCCGCCACCCAGCCCTGCTCCACCATGCGGGCCACGCGGCCCGCGATTCGATCGTATAGGAGCACCCGAGGGAGCGTCAATCCAACCCTGAGCGCCGCAATGCGCTGAGTCCCAAAGGGTTGCTCTGCGATCCACGAGGAGAGCGGCCTTCCGCTCGCGCGGATCACCTCCAGCGCCCTCAGAACCCGCTGGGTATCGCCCGCCGCCAGCCGCTCCGCGGTGGCCGGATCGACCCTCGCCAGCTCGGCCGCCAGCGGCTCCAACCCTTCCCGGGCCAGCCGTTCGCGCAGCTCGCTCCGGATCTCCGGGTCGCCGGGCGGCACCGGGCTGATGCCGTCGAAGAGCGCTCTCAGGTAGAGTCCGCTCCCGCCGGCGACGATCGGCGTCCGGCCGCGCTCCTGGATCTCCGCGATCGCCTGGCGGGCCCGGCGCGCGAACTCGCCGGCCGACCAGCGCTCGGACGGATCGAGGACGTCGATCAGGTGGTGCGGCACCCGCGCCCGCTCGGCCGGACCCGGCTTGGCGGTGCCGATGTCGAAGCCGCGGTAGACCTGCAGGGCGTCGGCGTTGACGATCTCGCCGGGCAGCTCGGAGGCCAGCGCCATGGCGAGCGCGCTCTTGCCGGTGGCGGTGGCCCCGACGATCGCGATCACCCGCGGGGTCGCCGGGGTCGCCGGGGTTGGCGGCGGTGCGGGTGCGGGAGGCGGCATGCGGTGCCAACGAGACTGTCTTCGGTAGCCTTATGTGAGATAACGTTGGGCCATGCGCCGTACGACCGCCGCCCTGCTCGCCCTGTTGGCCGCCCTCGCCGCCTCCTCTGCCGCCGCGGAGGACAAGAGCCTCCACCTGCCGATCGGCGATCCGGCGCGCAAGGACCGCGAGGCGCCCCTCGTCCTCGATGGTATCACCGACGCGCGCAGCGGCAGCCTCCTCACCCCGGCCGACCTTCCCGCCCGGCTAGCCGGAGCGCGCCTGATCCTGGTCGGCGAAAGTCACACGAACGCCGACTTCCACCTGGCGCAGCTCCGGGTGATCCAGGAGCTGCGGCGCTCGGGCCGGGAGGTGCTGATCGGCCTCGAGATGTTCCCGGAAGCCGAACAGCGCTGGCTCGACGCCTGGACCGACGGCTCGCTCACCGAGGAGGGGTTCCTCCGCCTCGCCCGCTGGTACCGGAACTGGGGCTACAACTGGGGGTATTACCGGGACATCTTCCTCTTCGCGCGGGACCAGCACCTGCGGATGTTCGCCCTGAACGCCCCGCGCGAGGTGGTCTCGGCGGTCGGCCGCAAAGGTCTCGCCGGCCTGACTCCCGACGAGCGGGCGCGCATCGCGGCCAGCGTCGACACCGACAGCGACGAGCACCGCACCCTGATCCGCTCGTTCTTCGGCGAGGACGATCCTCTCCACTCCAACATGCCGAAGGAGCAGCTCGACCGGATGTACGAGGCGCAATGTACCTGGGACGCCACCATGGGTCACAACGCGGTGAAAGTCCTGAAGGAAAACGGCGGCCCGGGCGCGGCCCTGGTGGTTCTCGTGGGCTCCGGCCACGTCGCCTACGGCCTCGGCATCCAGCGGCAGGTCGCGGGCACGGCATCCGTGATGTCGGTCATCCCGGTGCCCGTCCGCGACGAGGACGGCAAGCCGCTGGAGACCGTCCGCGCCTCCTACGCCGACTTCCTCTGGGGCGTGCCGAAGGAAGGCGATCCGCTCTACCCCTCCCTGGGCCTCTCCACCGCCACCGGCGACGGCGAAGCCTCGCTCGCGGTGATCCTCGTGTCGGAGAAGACCCCCGCCGAGCGGGCCGGCTTCAAGACCGGGGACGTCCTCCTGACGATGGACGGCGCGCCGCTCGCCGACCGTGAGGCGCTGAACCGCGCCGTGGCCGGCAAGCGCTGGGGCGACACCGCGGTCATCACCGTCCGGCGCGGCGGGGAGACGGCGGCGCTGACGGTGGCGTTCCGGCGGTAAGCGGGCGCCCGAACGCGAGATCAGTTCGAAGCTCCCGTCCAGGTAGCATCGCTTCGGCCTTCACCCCTCCCCCACGGATGTACGTCGAGAATGTAGACGCGGGCCTCCGGAGGAGGCGCCGCATGGCGCGGGCGTTCGCGCAGCGGCGTCTCTTCGTCCGGGTCGCGGTCGCTCACCAGCTCGCCGGCCGACAGCCGGATCCACGGGCCCTTCGTCGGACGCGGCGGGACCAGCTCGATCCTCGCCTCCAGGGGAACGCCCTGGAACGCCACGCCGAAACGATATCCCGGATCGTGCCGGGCGTAGCCCAGATCCTCCTGGACCCAGCGCAGCGCCACCTCCGCGTCCGGGTCCCCTCTCGCGAGCAGCTCCCGGGCCGTCAGGACCGCCTGCCGCGCCTCCTCCGGCAGCGGCCCCGGGTCTTTCAGGACACCCCGAAACGCCGCGCCCCGGCCCTGCCTGAGATACAGCCGCGCCAGCTCGAGGCCGACCGCCGCCGCCTCGAAGACACAGCCCTCCTCCCTCAGCCTGCCGAACAGGGATTCCAACACCCCGGCCGCCTCCTCGACCCCGCCTCTCAGCTCGGCGGCCCGGGCGCGCATCGCTTCGAAACGCTGCCCGTCCGGGACCAGCGGCACCCGGCGCGCGAGCGCCATCCCCTCCGCCACCGCGGCGGCCAGATCTTCCTCGAGGCCGAGGTCCGCCAGGGCGAGAACGAGGCCGCCGAGGCCACGCAGGCGCGCCGCGGGCCACTCTCCGGCGGGCAGCAGCTCCAAGGCCTGCCGGAACAGGAGGAGCGCCCGCGCCGGGTCGTTCCCGTCGTAATGGATCCAGGCCTCCTCCACCTGCGCCACCGCGAGCTCCTTCTCCTCCCCGTAGCCGGCGAAGACCTCCACAGCCCGGGCGAGGAGCGCGAGCGCCTCGTCGGTCCGGCCCTGCTGGCGCCGAACCAGGCCCATGGTCCGGCAGAGGAAGGCTCGCTCCAGCGCGTCCCCGGGGTAGTCTTCGACACAGACCTGCGCCGTCACGAGCCAGGCCTCGGCCTCGTCCAGCCGCCCCTGGAGGATCGCCACCTCCGCGAGGTGGCAGCTCGCCTGCATCTGCAGCCCGTCGAGGAACGCGTGTGGAAACCGCTCCGGCTCCGCGCCGCGCGCCACCGCCAGGGCCACGATCGCCAGCGTTTTCGCGCGCCCGGCGTCCGTGTCCCGGACCGCGGCCGACTCCCGCAGCAGGCGGCGCGCCAGCCCCGGCGACTGGAAGCGGGCCTGCTCCAACAACGCGAGGAGGCCTTCCCCCTCCGGCTCCGACAGCAGCTCCTCGAGCAGGCCGGGGACGGCGCCCTCGTCCCGCCGCAGCGTGGCCTCCGTCCTTTCGTTGACGGTCCGCGCCCGGCGCCAGATCGTCTCCAAGCCGATGGCCGCCCGGCCCAGCGGGTCGTCTTCCCCCGCTTCGGCCGCCGGCGCGGGAGGCGACGCCAGCTCCGGACCGAAGGCGCGCCGGCAGCGCGGACAGGCGAGGACGTGCAGAAAGTCCCGCCTCCTGTCCCCCGTCAGCGAGAGCACCAGATCGAGAAGGGCCTCAGTACCGACGTGGCTCATGCGCCGGCCTCCTCCCGTCCATGCTGCTCATCGTCACTGGCGGCAGGCTTGGCATGATCAGAAATTTTAAGCACCATGCTCTCTTTTGTCAACTCTATTCGCACAAGTCAGGCTCCATGCGGGCCGCTGTGTTGGTCCTATCCGGGAACGGGATGCGCCGGGATGGCTCCCCGCGTCGCGCCGGCCGGAAACACGGCCGCGAAGGCCGCGGGCGCCGGGGCCATGAAGGTCCGGATTAATTCTTTCTTCCCCTGGCGACAGGGGTGTTGGATGTGAGAGAATTTCGCGCTGACATCCGAGTAGTTCGCGGAGCCTACGGGAGGATTTCGAGTGAGCCAGCATCCGACCGCCCTGGAGTTGGAGGGCTTCCTGAAGGGAACGCTGTCACCCAAGGTGATCCGGAAGGTCGCCCGGCACCTCGCCCGGGGTTGCGACCCGTGCGAGACCCTGGTCGCGATGCCGATGGCCGCGATGGCAGGTAGCGAGCAGCCGGAGAGCGCGGACGCCGAGGCTTACGACAAGGCGATCGACCGGGCGATCGATCGGGCTTTTCGAGCCGCCATCCGCTGGGCCGGGGAGCGGCCACGGCCGGGGAGACGGTCCGAGCGCCTGGTCGAGGACGTCGTGAGCGGCCGGAGGGAGTGGAGCCACCTCACTTCCCGGGACCTCGCCGCCCTCGACCCGCTGACCTGGGTGGAGGTCTGGATCGAGCGGTGCGACGCGCTGCGTTTCCGCGATCCGGCCGGGATGCTCCGGGCCGCCGAGGCGGCCTGCGGCGCGGCCTACAGCCTCGACACCGCCGTCTACGGCGAGACCAAGCGCCACGACACATGCGCCCTGGCCTGGGCCGAGCTCGCCAACGCGCACCGGGTGACCGATCAGCTCGACGCGGCCCAGCGCGCCCTGGAGAGCGCCGGCGAGCACCTCGACGCCGGCAGCGGCGACTCCGGCCTGCTCGCCCGGCTGGCCGAGGTCAGTGCTTCGCTCGCCTGCGCCCTGCGCTGTTTCAGCCTCGCCCACCTCGCCGCGGACCTGGCCGGCTCCTGCTACCTGGAGGCGGGCAACCCGCACAAGGCCGGCCGAGTGCTGCTCCAGAGAAGCTATTTCGCCGAATGCGAGGAAGAGCCCCTGGCGGCCCTGGGGTGGCTCTTTGAAGGCTTCAACCTCCTGGACCTCCGGCGCTCGCCCGAGCTGGGCCGGACCGTGATCCAGAACGCGATCCTCTACATGGTCCGGGCCGGCCGCTTCCGGGACGCTCAGCGGCTGCTCTGGACCGCCCGGCTGCACCGGCTCCTCCCGGACGAGGGCGTGAACCGGGTCCGGCTCCGGGCCACCGAAGGGGCCATCTGGGCCGGCCTGAACGACCTCGACCGGGCGGAGCTGGCGTTCCAGCAGGCCTGGGCGGGCTATGAAGAATACGGCCTCTGGATCCAGGGCGGTATCGTGGGCCTGGAGCTGGCGAAGGTCTGGCTCCGCCAGGGCCGGCAGGCCGAGGTGCTGCCGCTGGCGGAGGAGCTGCTGGAGGTCTTCATTGAGCTGGGAGTCCGGCCGGAGGCGGTGGCGGCCTTGGAGGTGCTGCAGAAGGCCTGCGTCCAGAAAAGGCTGACCCTCGAGCTGGTGACCCGCCTCGCCGAGTTCCTGCGCTCGTTGGAGGCGCCGCCGGTCGGCAGGGCGGCCTCCCGGTAGGGAAGCGATCGAGAAACGTCCTTTCGCGACGGATGCCCGACACTAGGGAGCCTGAGACGCCATACGCGTCAGGCCGCGGGCGCCGGGGCCATGGAGGTCCGGGCCGGCCCGCGCCATCCGGAGGAGAGATGTCCAGGAGATTCGTCCGCTTCGTCCGCATTGCCGCCGTGCTCACCCTCGCCGCCGCCCTCGCCGTTCCCGCCGTCCAGGCCGCCGGTCCATTCCACGCCGCCGCTCCCCGGCCCGGCCTGCTCGAGCTGGCCTGGAGCTGGCTCGCCAGCCTCTGGCCCGACACGGCCGGGGCGGACAAGGGGTTCACCATCGACCCCAACGGCGGAACCACCAACGGCGACATCGGGTTCGGCATCGACCCTGACGGCTCCACCGTGCAGGGCGCCGAGCCCAGGACCACCCCGAACGAGGGCGATATTGGGTTCGGCATCGACCCCAACGGCTAGGAGCGGCCCTCACCCCCCGGCCCCCTCTCCCGGTCCGCCCGAGTCCCCCTCCCCGGGAGAGGGGGAGGTTTGTGAAGAAAGTTGCGCCTTTGTTCTTCTTTCCCCTGGCGACAGGATGTTGAATGTGAGAGAATTTCGCACTGACATCCGAGCAGTTCGCGGAACCTACGGGAGGGTTCGAGTGAGCCAGCATCCGACCGCCCTGGTGTTGGAGGGCTTCTTGAAGGGAACGCTGTCAACCAGAGTGTACCGCAAGGTCGTCCGGCACCTCTCCGGGGGCTGCGGCCAGTGCCGGGCCCTGGTCGCGGTGCCGATGGCCATCATGACGGGTGGCAAGGAGCCGGCGGACGGCGAGGCGGATGACTCTTACGGCAAGGCGATCGACCGGGCGGTCGACCGGGCCTGTCGGACCGCCGTCCGCTGGGCCGGGGAGCGGCCACGGCCGGGGAGACGGTCGGAGCGCCTGGTCGAGGACGTCGTGAGCGGCCGGAGGGAGTGGAGCCACCTCACTTCCCGGGACCTCGCCGCCCTCGATCCGCTGACCTGGGTGGAGGTCTGGATCAAGCGGTGCGACGCGCTGCGCTTCCGCGATCCGATCGGGATGCTCCGCGCCGCCGAGGCGGCCTGCGGCGCGGCGTACGGCCTCGACCCCGCCGTCTACGGCGAGGTCAAGCGCCAGGACACCTGCGCCCTGGCCTGGGCCGAGCTCGCCAACGCGCACCGGGTTGGCGACCAGCTCGACGAGGCCGAGCGCGCCCTGGACCGTGCCGCCGAGCACCTCGGCGCCGGCAGCGGCGACCCCGGCCTGCTCGCCCGGCTGGCCGAGATCAGCGCCTCGCTCGCCTGCGCCCTGCGCTGTTTCGACCTGGCCCACCTCGCCGCGGACCGGGCCGGCTCCTGCTACCTGGAGGCGGGCGACCCGCACCGGGCCGGGCGGGTGTTGCTCCAGAGAAGCTATTTCGCCGAGTGCGAGGAAGAGCCCCTGGCGGCCCTGGGATGGCTTCTGGAGGGATTCGAGCTTCTGGACCTGCGGCGCTCGCCCGAGCTCGGCCGGACCGTGATCCAGAACGCGACCCTCTACCTCGTCCGGATCGGCCGCTTCCGGGAGGCCCAGCGGCTGCTCTGGACCGCCCGGCTGCACCGGCTCCTGCCGGACGAGGGGCTGAACCGGGTCCGGCTTCGGGCTATCGAAGGGACGATCTGGGAAGGCCTGAACGACCTCGACCGGGCGGAGCTGGCGTTCCAGCAGGCCCGGGCGGGCTATGAAGAATACGGCCTCTGGATCCAGGCCGGCATCGCGGGCCTGGAGCTGGCGAAGGTCTGGCTCCGCCAGGGCCGGCAGGACAAGGTGCTGCCGCTGGCGGAGGAGCTGCTGGAGGCCTTCATCGAGCTGGACATTCGGCGGGAGGCGGTGGTGGCCCTGCAACTGCTGCGGAAGGCCTGCGTCCAGAAGAGACTGACGCTCGCGCTGGTGACCCGCCTTGCCGAGTTCCTGCGCGCTTTGGAGGCGCCCCCGGCCGCCAGGGCGGCCTCCCGGTAGAGGCCCCCCACACACAAATACCACAAAAACCTTACCGGCGTTTGCGCGGCCTGCGGGCGCGCTTCGGCGGCGCCGCGGAATCGTCCTTCGGCTCATCCCGCGGCGGCGGGTCCAGCAGCTCGGCGATGAGGCGCCGGGCCATCTCTTCCATCTTCGGCGTGATGCTTTCGGGGTCGATCTGGGGGGTTAACCGCACAGTCTGAGGCCTGGAGGGCGTGTGCCGTTCCAGACGCTCGATCATTGCCACGACGCGCTCCACGAGCGTCGCGCCCTTGGGCAGGATCATGTACGCCATCTGGAAAAACTCCTCGGGTGCGAGGCCCAGCGTGGCGGCCACCTCCAGAAGGTGCCGCAGCTTGAGCTCGCTGCGGCCGGCGAAGACCCGGCTCAACGTCCCCCTGCCCCACCCCAGGTCCCGCTCCACGTCCCGTACCGTCTTGTGCTTGAACCGCATGTAGCCCTGGAGAAGGTTCGTCAGCCGGTCGACCTCCACGTCCAGGAATTCCGAATGCTCTCTGGTGAGCTCGCTCATGCCGCCATCATACACCAGCACGCCAGGAACGACAACCCTGCACGAAAAAGATGATACGAGCGGCTGCACCCCCGCCGCGGCCCGAAGGCCGCGGGCTTCATTCCGCCGCGGGGGTGGCCTTACTTGACTTGCGTTTGCGCGGTTTGCGGAGGCGTTTCGGCGGAGTCGGAGGGTCCGTCCTTCGGCTCATCTTTCGGCGGCGACTCGCCCAGCTCGGCGAGGAGACGCCGGACCACCTGATCGATCAACAGCGGGATGCTTGCGCGGTCGATCTGGGGGGTCGGCATTACGGATCTGGACCTGTCGACCATCCCTGGTCCCAGAAGCTCGACCAACCCCACGACGCGCTCCACGGCCGGTGAGCGCTTGGGAGAAATCGGCTTTGCCATCTTTAAGAGTACCTCAAGAGTGATGTCTACAGGAATCGGCCTCGACGGAGTGCAGGACCGCCTTACCCGCGTTTGCGGGAGCGCTTCGGCGAAGCCGCGGAATCATCCTTCAACTCATCCAGGGGCGGCGGGTCCAACCGCTCGGCGAGGAGGCGCCGGACCATCTCTCCCATCATCGGCGTGAGGCTCTCGATGTCGATCTGGGAGGCCGCCTGCACGGGCTGGGGCCTGACGGCCGTGCGCCGTTCCAGATGCTCGATCATCGCCACGACGCGCTCCACGACCGTCGCGCCCTTGGGCAGGATCATGTACGCCATGTAGAAGAAATCCTCGGGAGTGAGGCCCAGGGTGGCGGCCACCTCCAGGATGTGCCGCAGCTTGAGCTCGCTGCGCCCCGCGAAGATCCGGTTCAACGTGCCCCTGCCCCAGCCCAGGTCCCGCTCCACGTCCCGCACCGTCGTTTGCCTGAAGCGCATGTAGCCTTGGAGAAGCTCCGTCAGCCGGTCGACCTCCGCCCCGAGGGATTCCAAATGCTTCTTGGTGAGCGCGCTCATGCCGCCATCCTACATCAGCACGCCAGGAATGACAACCCTGCATGAAAAAGATGACACGCCCCCGAGGGCCGGCACCTGCGCTCCGCCGCGGAGCGAGCGCCGGAGCCCGGGGCGCGCCGCCCCCCCATGACAGTTTCACTTCCCCCCGGCGGGGCGTGCCATCCCCCCGCGACAGTTTCACTTCCCCCCGGCGGGGCGTGCCGTCCCCCCGCGACAGTTTCACTTCCCCCCGACGGGGGGCGCCGTCCCCCCGCGACAGTTTCGCTTCCCCCCGACGGGGGGCGCCGTCCCCCCGCGACAGTTTCGCTTCCCCCCGGCGGGGGGCGCCGCGGAACCTGTCAAGCCCCCTGAGACAAGTTTGTTGGAGAAATTAGGGAAGGGTCCGGCGCCAAGGGGTTGTCGGGCGGGTTGATCCAGACAGCATGAGGTAGAGCCTGTGGTGCCGGGGTCCGGTTGAAGCGTTCTGGGTGAGCGCGGTAGGCGGCCTCGAGGGTCTCGGCGCGTTGTCTCAGGATCTGAGGGGCGCGTAGGAAGTGGACATCGGCGGGGGTGAGCAAGGCGATTCCGGAGTGGCGATGTTGGTGGTTGTACCAGTCGAAGAAGGCTCTGCAGAAGGCTTTGGCCTCCAGCAAGGAGGCGAAGCGATCGGGAAACTTTGGGTCGTACTTGAGGGTTTTGAACTGTGCCTCGGAGTAGGGGTTGTCGTTGCTGGTATACGGCCGGCTGTGGCTCTTGGCGACATCGAGCTCGGCGAGCAGTTGGGTGACCGGTTTGGCGGTCATGCAGGAGCCGCGGTCGGCGTGCAGAGTCAGTTGTCCCGGCGGGATGTCGTACTTGGCGATGGTCTCGCGGATGAATCGCTCGGCGAGGTTCTTGCTTTCCCCCTCGGCCAGCAGCCAGCCGGCGACATAGCGGCTGTAGATGTCGAGGATGACGTAGAGCGAGTAGGTGGAGCCTTTGATGGGACCCCGCAGCTTGGTGATGTCCCAGGACCAGACCTGGTTGGGGGCGGTGGCGATCAGTTCGGGCCGTTGATAGTTGGGATGGCGGAGTTGGTTGCGCCGTTCACGGACCTCGTCGTGGCTGTGCAGGATGCGGTAGAAGGTGCGGATCGAGCAAAGGTAGAGTCCCTCGTCGAGCAAGGTGGCATAGATCTGTGCGGGTGAGGAGTCGGCAAAGCGTGGGCTATGGAGCAGGTCGAGGGCCTGCCGGCGCTCCTCGGGGCTCAGGGCACGTTTGGGCGTAGGTCGAGGGCGCTGGACGGAGGAAGGCTGTACCGGCGCCTGGCGGCGCCGGTACAGCGTCGCTCGTGGCACCCGCAGAGTCTGGCAGGCGGCCTGCCAGCCCACCTCCTGAGCCAGTTCATCGACCAGCCGAATCAACTGATCTTGTCGCTGGTGTCGGTCTCGTCCAGGCTGAGACCAAGAAGCTCCGAGACTTTTTTTTGGACGTCGATAATCTTGGCTGCTTGGTGCAGCTTGGCCTGGAGCCGCTCGTTCTCCCGCTCGAGTTGCCGGATCCGCTGCTTGAGCTCAGCGTCCGAGTCCGCCTTGCGTCCACGCATCCCCTCCAGGGTACCCAAACGATGGTGCTTGCGCCACTTGCTCAGGTGTGAGGCGTACAAGCCTTCCCGGCGCAGGAGCGCGGCGATCTCGCCGGGGTTCTTGCAGGCGTCCGCTTCATGGAGGAGATGGAGCTTGTACGTGCCCGAGAATTGGCGTCTTTGCGCCTTGACCTCCGGCTCCGGAACCGGCCGCAGACCACGGCTCGCCCGCGCCGGGGAGGAGGGGGGCATGCCCCCCTCCTCCCCGGCCTCCTCTGGACCCTCCCACCTTCTGACCCTCTCCACCTTCATTGTCCTCTCCTCTCTGCTTCCCTCATTTTCCCGCCCTCCCGTGTCTCAGAGGATGTTGGCAGAGAGGGCCGTCCCCCCGCGACAGTTTCACTTCCCCCCGACGGGGGGCGCCGTCCCCCCGTGACAGTTTCGCTTCCCCCCGACGGGGGGCGCCGTCCCCCCGTGACAGTTTCGCTTCCCCCCGGCGGGCAACGATTGACTCCCCCGGGATCCCCGCGTACTCTTTTTAGAGATTCTTAGACGCTATCCAGCGTCTATGCTCCAGCCATCGTCCTCATCGAAATTGGCCTCGGTTCGCCGGAGGAGAGAGACATGCGCGTATCTCCGTGGGGAAGGACTGGGTGTGCCGCTGTGCTCGCCCTGGTGGGCAGCGGGGCGGCCCTGGGCCAGAGCTTGGCATCGGACTTCTACACGGTCACCCCGTGCCGGATCTACGACAGCCGGACCGAAGACGGGCCGTTCGTGCCCGGGGAGCAGCGGGAGCTCCAGGTGGCAACCGCCTGCGGCATTCCGTACGACGCCGTGGCCGTGGCCGCCAACGTCACCGCCGTCGATCCGACGGCAGCCGGAAATTTCTCGATCTTCCCCGACTCGACCCACCCCACCGGGACCAACGCGCTGAGCTACAAGTCCGGCGTGACGGTCGCGGTGGGCGGCATCTACCCGCTGAGCGGCAACGGCCTCGGCACGCTCTCCCTCCTGACGGACCTCCCGGCGGGGCAGGTCGATCTGGTGTTCGACGTCACGGGCTACTTCGTGAGAAGTCCCGGTGGGCCGAGCCCGGTGATCGTGCCGGCCTGCAAGACCGGCTCACCCGTCAAGGCCATCGACTGCTGGGAGGGCAGCATCAAGCTCAGCGGGAGCATCCCGACGGTTCAGGCGGATCGTAACGCGTTCTACACCAAGCTATACCGGGATACGAAGATCAAGGTCACCTTCACTCGGACCACCTCGACTCCCCTGGTGTACACCACCTACGCCTTCTGGGATGGCGAGCTCACTTTCACCTTCCGCACCGCCTTTCCGTACCTGGGCACCTGGAAATGGGAGGCCGTTTGCGAGCAAGGTTGCCAGGGCCGCACGCTCAGCCAGACGCTGGGCTCTGTGACGGTGGATCCCCGGCGCCAGAGCCCCATCATCTACTCGCGCGGATTCCTCGACGTCCATCCCTCCGGCCGGTATCTCAAGCATCAGAATGGGACCAAGTTCTTCTGGCTCGGAGACACCGCCTGGGCCGCGCCGATGCGCACGAGCCAGGTGGCCAACTCCGGTACTACCTGGACTACGTATCTGGCCAGCCGTGCGGCGACGCCCGGCAACTACACCCCGCCGGGCAGCGCCCCGACCGCGGGCAAATACTCGGTGATCCAGGTCTCCCTGGCGTTTCACGTCGGCGCGGGTGGGTACACGGCCTGTACCGGCCTGGAGTGCATACCCACGGCAAAGCGCACAGCCTTCACGACCACCGGCTCGATCAAGACAGTCCCGAGCTCCAGCTCGTACTGGAATCCCGACTATTGGCGCAATCTGGACCGTCTCGTCTACCAGGCCAATGAGAAGGGCCTGGTGGTGGTGCTCACCGGAGTCATGGACCCGTTCGGCGTGGGCTCGAACAGTCTTACAGACAGTGGCAGTCTTACCACCTTCGCCAGGAACCTCGCCGCGCGCATGGCCGGATTCTTCGTCATCTACTCGGTAGGATGGGACAATCGTGTCGAGAAGGCCACCTATGCTTGCGGCAGCGACGACCAGGCAAGCTCTGTGGTGAACGGCTTCACGCCGCTCGTGGAGCCGACAGACGTCACTGCCTTGATGAAGGCCGTTGGAACGGCCCTGAACGGGGCGACGGGCAGCCTCATCACCACTCACCTCGGCGGCGCCTCACCTTTCCTCGGCGCCGACAACTACTTCCACGATCCCGGC
The DNA here is from genome assembly GCA_963844885.1 of uncultured Holophagales bacterium. Lineage (GTDB taxonomy): Bacteria > Acidobacteriota > Thermoanaerobaculia > Multivoradales > UBA5704 > DATMER01. Next base: position 142,497 of record CAWJQA010000006.1, read on the forward strand.
GCCGACAGCCTGAACGCGCCCCTCGCTTCCCCCTATTCGTACTTCCATCGCGAGCCCTGGCTCGACTTCCACCTCTTCCAGAGCGGCCAGTGCAACACCAACCGGGCCTCGGTGTTTCAGAACGGCACTTGTGATCATCTCGTCCTGGAGCCGCAACTCGCCTGCGTCATGCGCCGGGCCCGCACCATGCCGCCCAAATTCCTCTCGCTGAAGTCCGACGACACTCCCCTCGGCAGCTCCGCCCTGGTCAAGCCCGTGGTCAACGGCGAGGCGCGCTACGAGCGCACCGTCCCCCGCAGGCCAGCAGCCTGAAGTGGCCGACATCGCCTACCAGTCGCGCCACGCCGGCCACGTGACGACGCTCTCCGGCGCCTTCGGCTTCACCGGCGGGGTATACAATGTCGGAGAGTGGCGGTGGCCCGGCGACGGCATGGGGCTCGGCGCGGCCAAGTCCCCGGACCAGCTCAAGTACCTGAGCATCTTGCAGGAGGGCCAGGTGATGGAGTGGGAGCGCCTCCGGAGGAAGGAGGCAATGTTGCGCAACGCCGGCACCGACGAGAACGAACGCAGCGTGGTGGCGGTGAGCGAGAGCAACAAGACAATCGTGGCCTATCTGCCTGAAAGGGCTGCGCAGGTCCAGAGGAACCTGCAACTAGCGATCAATCAGGGCGTCTACGTGGGCTTCGACTCTTGTCGGTGGTCCAAGAAGTGGTGGAACCCGTTCAATGGAAAAACGAGCTCGGTTCTGCCAGGCCAGATAGCCAGGCAGTCTCGAACCTGTGAAAGTGGGGAACCTTCTCCTTGTTATACTTTTCGTTTCTCACCCAAGGAATGCATAGAAAGTGAGGGCGAAGCGAGACAGGATGACCGTTGCGACTGGGTGTTGTTGCTCGCCGATCTCGGCGCATGCCCGTCAGCTTCCGGGCAGACCGAGATCTGGAGCGGCCTCGACGACTCCACGGGCCAGTGGGGAGTCTTCGCGCAACAGAGCCTGCCAACCGGAGAGCCCACCGGTCCGGTCATACCCGTCGGGAACCTGAGCGCCAGCGTGCAGGCAGTCCCGAAGGTCGGTAGAGATACCGGGCAGCCAGGCCTCGTGGCGTGGGTTGCGGAGGACGCCGACGGCGAGGGTTATGGCATCGTGGCGCGGAAGCTGGACGAGTCTGGTTTTCCGGTGGGCGACATCATCCGTGTAAGCGATCCTTCCCAGGGGGACATGGTCTCGCCCAGCGTCGCGGCTGTTGGCGAAACGGGATACGTCGTCACCTGGACTTCCTATACCGAGGACAACGACCAGGGCGAGGTCTACGCACGCTACCTGGATGGCAACGGAAACCCGCTGAGCTCCCAGTTCCAGGTGAACGTCACCTCCGCCGGTGAGCAGGGCCACTCTCAGGTTGCCTCCGACCCTGGGGGTAACGTCATCATCGCCTGGGAGAGCTGGGGGCAGGACGGCGATGGCAACGGTGTCTTTGCGCGCCGATTCGACCCCTCCCATACCGGCTCCGAGGAATTCCAGGTCTATCAAGCTGGCGCAGGGTGGCAGTACCTCGCCGGGCTTTCGGCGAGGCCGACCGGAGGATTTGAAGTAAAATGGCAAGTGTATTCCCCGCATGGGCACGACCTGGGAACCTGGGGACAGCGGCTCAAGGTCACAGGGACACCGCGCGACGGAGACGAGTTCTCCGTGGCCGGGCCTGAAGGAGAGGCAGGAGAATGATCATGCGCCGAGCCGCACGGGCAGCAGCCTCTCTGCTGCTGCCTGCAACCATCGTGGGATCCCTACAGGCGCAAACTTCCGATGGAAAGGTCTTCCGGGTCAACACAGTAACCGCCACCTGGCAGCATGGCTCCATAGTCAGTATGGATGGAGCAGGACGGGGGGTGGTCCTGTGGACCGACGACAACCAGGAGCCCAGTTCTCTGGTTCACCCGCGAATCGCGGGCCAACGCTTCGATCCGCAAGGCGGACGAATGGGCCAGAATTCGCGAGCAACGAGCCTCCATACGAGGCAGCGGGCGTCGTTGGAGTGGCCATGCAAGGCGGCGGTGAGTTCATTAGCCTGTGGGCCGGAGACGAGACCTCCAGTTTCCGCTACTTCGCTCGCCACTACCGGGCAACAGGGATTCCAAGCAGCAAGCCAGTGCTCCTCAGCGACAGTGGCGCGGAGGTTGGCTACTTGGATTACCTCATGGGGTATGGCTCGCGAGCGGGAGGCGAATTCGTAGGGGTCTGGCAACGGGGCGCCCTGGATGAAAACTCGGAATACCTCGGCACCTTCGCCCGCTGGTTCGACCGCAACGCTCAACCCTTGACCGGCGAGATTCCCCTTCCTGACGCCTACATCGAAAACGGCAGCCCGATCGGCCGCCCACTGGTTGACGTGCTGGCAGGCCCTGACCGTTCCGTGGTCATCGGTTGGACCATCCCTGGCTTCAACGAGGCCTATTGGGATCTCCACATTCAGGGCTACTCCGCCACGGGCCAGAAGTTGGGACCGGAGTTTCTGGTGCCCCACAATATCGGCCGCCCTCATGCCGGCATGGCCTGGAATCCTCTCACCCGTAACTTCGTGGTCGCCTGGCGGTCGTGGGAGGGCGACACCCAGCGCATCCTCTTCCAGCGGCTCTCTCTCCAGGGCCAGCCGGTGACCGGGGAACCCACCGTGATTTCCGAGACCGGCGGCATCCCGGCCGCCGTCGCCTGCAACAACAAGGGCTACTGCGCCGTCACCTGGTTTCGCGAGCAGGTCGGCATCGTCGTCCGGATCGTCCGGCCCGACGGCACGGTGCTGCCCTCTGAAATCCTGGTCGCGCGGGTTCCCGCCTATCCCAACTGGATCGCCTACGGCGGCAACGGCGCTCTGATGGTGGTTTGGACTGACGACTACAGCTCCGCCACCGATCCCGCCGACATCGCGGCCCGCCGGCTCATCGCCTCCCCCGGCGACGAGGTCTGCCAGCGCATCGGCAACGAGGTGCGCTGCGACTCCGGGCGCACCGGCTCCCTGCCCGAGTTGCGCTTGGCGAGCTTCGGCCTCGACCGCCGCGACAAGCTGCTTTTCGGTGACGCCGACGGCGACGGCCGCTCCGATCCTTGCCGGGTGCGGAGCGGCGTCTGGCGCTGCGATACCGACCACGAAGGCGGCACCACCGAGACCATGCTCAATTTCGCCGGTGCCGCCGCGGGCACCCCGTTACTGGGCGACCTCAACGGCGACGGCCGCGCGGATGCCTGCTCGTGGTCGGCCGGCATTCTGCGCTGCGATACCGCGCACAACGGCGGGTCCCCCGAGCTCTCGCTGACCTACGGACGCAAAGAGGAGCACGCCCCTCCTCGGCGACCTCGACGGCGACGGCCGCGACGATCTGTGCCTCGGGTCGCGCGGCTCGCTGCGTTGCGACATCGGCCACGACGGCGGGCGCACGGAAACGCGCTTCGCCTTCGGCCAGCCCGGCGACCTGTTCGTGCTCGGCGATTTCGACGGCAACGGCACCGACGACCCCTGCCTCGTCCGGGCCGGCAAACTGCTCTGCGACACGGCCCACGACGGCGGCGAGCCCGAAGGCGAGCTGCTGCTCGGTACTCCGGGGGCTCCGGTGTTGCTCGGCAACCTCGACGGGGTGTAGCATGTCGGCAACCGACGATTCCTGTCGGAAGGCGACGATGCAGGCATCCGCGATGACGCGCTTTCTTCGCTCGACGCCAGGTTCTGAGAGGAGAGTGGGAGATGAACGTGCGCCGGGCCGCACGGACCGCAGCCCTTCTGCTGATCCTAATACCGGCAGCCATCGTGGGGCCGTTACGAGCCCAGACTCCCGACGGTAAGCCGTTTCGGGCCAACACGGTGACCGCTACACAGCAAGTGGGCCCCATCGTTGGAATGGATGGAGCGGGCCGGTCAGTAATCCTTTGGACCGACTTGAATATGGAACTCAATCGCCTGGTTCACCCACGAATCGCGGGCCAACGTTTCGATCCACAAGGCGGTCGGATCGCCTCGGAATTTGTAAGCAACGAACCTCCATTTGAGGCCGATGGTGCGGCTGGCGTGGCCATGCAGGGAGGAGGCGAGCTGGTCAGCCTCTGGTCTGAGGGCTTCTCCGACTTTGCCCGCCATTACCTTGCCACCGGCGTGCCATTCAGTGCTCCAGCTCTGATCAATGAGTCAGGATCACAGGTGGGCCGTTATGACTATCTCGATGGCTACGGAGTGGGGATCAGAGGTGAGTTTGTAGGAGTGTGGCAGCGGGTCGCAGTAGATGAAAACTCCACATACTTAGGCGCCTTCGCCCGCTGGTTCGACCGCAACGCCCAGCCCTTGACCGGTGAGATTCCTCTTCCTGATGCCTTCAGTGAGAACGGTCGCCCTTTGGTCGACGTGCTCGCAGGCCCCGACCGCTCTCTGGTCATCGGCTGGTATGTCCCGGGCTTCAACGAGGCCTATTGGGATCTCCACATTCAGGGCTACTCCGCCACGGGCCAGAAGTTGGGACCGGAGTTTCTGGTGCCCCACAATATCGGCCGCCCTCATGCCGGCATGGCCTGGAACCCTCTCACCCGTAACTTCGTGGTCGCCTGGCGGTCGTGGGAGGGCGACACCCAGCGCATCCTCTTCCAGCCGCTCTCTCTCCAGGGCCAGCCCTTGAGCGAGCAGCCCACCGTGATTTCCGAGACCGGTGGCATCCCGGCCGCCGTCGCCTGCAACACCCGGGGCTACTGCGCCGTCACCTGGTTTCGCGAGCAGGTCGGCATCGTCCTCCGGATCGTCCGGCCCGATGGCACGGTGCTGCCTGCCGAAATCCTGGTCGCGCGGGTTCCCGCCTATCCCAACTGGATCGCCTACGGCGGCAACGGCGCTCTGATGGTGGTTTGGACTGACGACTACAGCTCCGCCACCGACCCCGCCGACATCGCGGCCCGCCGGCTCATCGCCTCCCCCGGCGATGAGGTCTGCCAGCGCATCGGCAACGAGGTGCGCTGCGACTCCGGGCGCACCGGCTCCCTGCCCGAGCTGCGCCTGGCGAGCTTCGGCCTCGACCGCCGCGACAAGCTGCTTTTCGGTGACGCCGACGGCGACGGCCGCTCCGATCCTTGCCGGGTGCGGAGCGGTGTCTGGCGCTGCGATACCGACCACGAAGGCGGCACCACCGAGACCATGCTCAATTTCGCCGGTGCCGCCGCGGGCACCCCGTTACTGGGCGACCTCAACGGCGACGGCCGCGCGGATGCCTGCTCGTGGTCGGCCGGCATTCTGCACTGCGACACCGCGCACAACGGCGGGTCCCCCGAGCTTTCGCTGACCTACGGACGCAAAGAGGACACGCCCCTCCTCGGCGACCTCGACGGCGACGGCCGCGACGATCTGTGCCTCGGGTCGCGCGGGTCGCTGCGTTGCGACATCGGCCACGACGGCGGGCGCACGGAAACGCGCTTCGCCTTCGGCCAGCCCGGCGACCTGTTTGTGCTCGGCGATTTCGACGGCAACGGCACCGACGACCCCTGCCTCGTCCGGGCCGGCAAGCTGCTGTGCGACACGGCCCACGACGGCGGCGAGCCCGAGGGCGAGCTGCTGCTCGGTACTCCGGGGGCTCCGGTGTTGCTCGGCAACCTCGACGGGGTGTAGGCCCTCCCGAGGACCGGCACCTGCGCTCCGCCGCGGCACAGACGCCGGGGTTCGGGGTTCGCCGCGCCCACGATCCGAGAAGAACGCATGAAGGGGTAGACGAATCCACGGCCTCATGCGTACTAATATGTCGCGAAGCGGCCAGATCGTCGTATCTGACCCCTTGACACGGAGTATGCGCTTGCGGCACCATGCCCGGGCTGTTGACGGGACGACCACAGCGAGAGTCGCTGGCTCAATGACGATGCCAGCTTTTTGTAAGAAGGAGAGACACCATGCCCAGCAAGTCGAAGTACGCGGATTTCATCACCGACTGGGAGCGCTTGCTCCAGGCGGTGGACAACAACGGGACCACGCTCCCGGACGTTTCCGCCCAGAGCACGGCGCTGGCCGGCGTGCTGGCCGAGATCCGGTCCATCGCGGCGCGCCAGGACTACCACCGGGCCGGGCTGCGCGGGGAGACCCGGCGGCTCCAGGAGCTGCTGACCGAGGGCCGGGACAGCGCCCTGCGCATCCGGTCGGCGATCCGGTCGTACCTGGGACCGCGGCAGGAGAAGCTGGCGGAGTTCAGAATTCCCGTTCTGGGCCGGCATCGTCCGGTGAGCGCAACGCCGGTGCCGCCGCCGCCACCTCCACCGACGCCCACGGAGTAGTGCCCAACACAAACAGCCGGCCCGCTTCGCGCGGGCCGGCTTGTTCTTCCTTGCTGGCCGCGTGATGCCGGAGGCGGGGGTCGAACCCGCACGCCTTTGGGGCGGGAGATTTTAAGTCTCCTGCGTCTGCCATTCCGCCACTCCGGCTCGAGCCTCTATTTTAGCCGTTCCACGCCTCGCGTGTCCTCCCCCCTTCCCCTTCGGCCTGGGAACGATAGAATCCCGGCTCGATCCGGATCGCTTCCTGGAAGGAGATCCCCCCCTTGGCCCGAATGAAGACCGTCCTGGCCGCCGCCGCTCTCGCCCTGGCGCTTCCTCTTCTTGCCGAGGAGCCGGTGGACCTCGTCATGGTCTCGCGCATCCGGGAGGAGGGCTTCCGGCACTCCCAGGTGATGGAGACCGTCCGCCAGCTCACCGACGAGATCGGACCCCGCCTGACCGGCTCTCCCCAGGCCAGGGAGGCCAACGAGTGGACCCGCCACCGGTTCGAGGAGTGGGGCCTCGCGAACGCCCACCTGGAGGCGTATCCGTTCGGCCGGGGATGGTCCTTCAGCCGGATGGCCGTCCACCAGATCAAACCGCAGGCGATGCCTCTCTACGCCCTGCCCAAGGCCTATGCTCCCGGCACCGAAGGCCCGGTGCGCGGCCCGGTGGTCATCGCCGTCCTGAAGAAAGAGGCCGATTTCGAGCCCTGGAAGGGCAAGCTCGCCGGCAAGATCGTGCTCATTGACGAGCCCCGCGACCTGTCCCAGATCGCCGAGGCACTGCCGCGGGAGTATTCCGCGGAGGGCCTGCGCGACCTGGAGACGTTCGAGATCCCGAAGGACCGGAACGCCGCGGAGGCCAAGAAAGCCATGATGACCCGCGCCGCGTTCCGCCGCGCTCTCAACCGCTTCCTGGCCGAGGAGAAGGTACTGGCCACCGTCGAGCCGAGCAGCCGCCCCTGGGGCCTGCTGCGCGTCACGCGCGCCGGCTCGCACGACGTCGGCGGGAACCCGGGCGTGCCGGCCCTGGTCATGGCCGCCGAGCAGTACAATCGCCTGTATCGCACGGTCGACGAAGGCAAGGAGGCGGAGCTGGAGGTGGAGGTCGCGGCGCAATTCCACGACGAGGATCACAACGCCTACAACACCGTGGCCGAGATCCCCGGAACCGATCGGGAGCTGGTCATGGCGGGCGCCCATCTCGATTCCTGGCACACCGGCACCGGCGCCACGGACAACGCCGCCGGCTGCGCCATCGTCATGGAGGCCATGCGCATCCTGAACGCCTTGCACGTCAAGCCGAAGCGGACGATCCGCGCCGCCCTGTGGACCGGCGAAGAGGAGGGCCTCGACGGCTCGACGGCCTATGTGGCCGGACACTTCGGGAGCTGGTCCGGTCCGCAGGATCCCGAGCGCCGCGCCCTGCTCGAACCCGCGGACTGGAAGGCGCGAAGGGACGCTCATGGTCCGCCCGGATCACGCGCCGGCTTTCCGCCTACTTCAACGTCGACAACGGCGGCGGCAAGATCCGCGGCATCTACGCCGAAGACAACGCGGCGGTCCAGCCGATCTTCGAAGCCTGGCTTCGTCCTCTCCACGACCTCGGCGCCGACGCCGTGACCCTGAGGCCGACCGGCAGCACCGACCACGAGTCGTTCCTGGACGCCGGCCTGCCCGGCTTCCAGTTCATCCAGGACGAGCTCGACTACGAAGCCCACACCCACCACAGCACCGTGGACGTCTACGACCACCTCCAGAGGGAGGATCTCGTGCAGGCGTCGGTGGTGCTGGCCACGGTCCTTTACCATGCCGCGATGAGGCCGGAGAGGCTCCCCAGGATGCCGCTGCCCGAGCCGAACGCGCCACAGCCCTGAGCCGCACATTTTCGATGCATACGGGAGAAATCGGATGTCCAAACGCAGACTGCCGCCGGTACTGGCGCTGGGAATCGTCTTGACGACCCAGGCGCTGACCGCGGTGACCCTCAAGGTGACGCCGCCGGAGATCAAGGTCCGGGAGCACCAGCTCGCCAACGGCTTGCGGGTGATCCTCCACGAAGACCACTCCGTGCCGGTGGCGAACGTCCAGGTCTGGTACCACGTGGGCTCGAAGGACGAGCGCGCCGGCCGGAGCGGCTTCGCGCATCTTTTCGAGCACATCATGTTCAAGGGCTCGGCCAACGTCGGGCCGGAAGAGCACAAGGACTTCGATCGACGCGATCGGCGGGCGCTACAACGCCACCACCGACTTCGACCGCACGCTCTATTTCGAGACCTTCCCCAGCAACTACCTGGAGCGCATCCTCTGGATGGAGGCCGACCGCATGCGGTCGCTCGACGTCTCGGAGGAGAATTTCCGCTCCGAGCGCGACGTGGTCAAGGAGGAGCGGCGGCTGCGCGTCGAGAACCCGCCCTTCGGCCGGCTCTTCGAGGTGGTGCTCGACAAGACGTTCACCACCCACCCCTACCGCATCCTCCCCATCGGCAGCATGGCCGACCTGGATGCCGCCACCATCCAGGACGTGCGGGATTTCCACGAGCACCTACTACGTGCCGAACAACGCTACGCTGGTCGTGGCCGGCGACTTCCAGTCCGACGAAGCGCTGCGCTGGATCGAGGCCTGGTTCGGCTCCATCCCCCAGGGCAAACCGATACCGCGCAACATCCCCGTGGAGCCCGTCCAGACCGCCGAGCGCCGCACGGTCGCCTACGACGCCAACACGCCGCTGCCGGTGGTGATCTTCACCTATCACGTGCCGAAGGCAGGGCACCCGGACTTCTACGCGCTGGAGGTGGCGGCCAACATCCTGTCCAACGGCCAGAGCTCCCGCCTCTACCGGAAGATGGTCTACGAGCAGCAGATCGCGCTCCAGGCCGGCGGCCAGACGATCGCCCTGGAAGATCCCGGGGTGTTCTTCTTTTTCGCCATCCTGCAGGGGAACCACGTGCAGCAGGCCGAGGCGACGCTCCAGGAGGAGGTCGACCGCCTCCTGGCCACGCCGGTCGACGCGGCGGAGCTGGCGAAGGCCAAGAACCAGCTCATCGCCCAGCAGGTGTTCGGGCGCGAAACCGTGCAGGACAAGGGAGAGTCCCTCGGTTATGCCAGCGTCATCCTGGGCGACGTCTCCCGCCTGAACAAGGATCTCGCCGAGTATCAGAAGGTCACCGCCGAGGACGTGATGCGCGTGGCGAAGACCTATTTCAAACCCGAGAGCCGCACGGTGGTCCACATGCTGCCCGCCGCCATGAAGCCGGAGACGGAGAAGGAGAAGCAACCATGAGACGGGGTGCGCTCGCACTGGCCGTGCTGCTGGCCGCTTCGCACGCGACGGCCCAGGAAAAAACCAAGATGAAGCAGACGCCGCCGCCGCCCAAGCCGGCCCACGAGATCCACTTCCCCGCCTTCGAGGAGAAAACCCTCGCCAACGGCCTGCGGATGGTGGTCGTCGAGCAGCACGAGACGCCGTCGCTCAGCCTTCAGCTCCTGATGCCGGGAGGCAAGGCCTACGCGCCGCCGGCCAAGGCCGGGCTCGCCGACGCCACCGCCGCCCTGCTCCGGGAAGGCACGCAGACCCGCTCGACGCAGCAGATCGCCGAAGCCATCGACTCCGTGGGCGGCACCATCACCACCGCCGCCAGCCTGGAGTCGGCGTTCGTCTCGGTCCTCGTCACCTCGGACCAGATCGACCTCGGGCTCGATCTTCTCTCGGATCTGGTGCTGCGTCCGAGCTTCCCGGCCGAGGAGCTGGAGCGCTGGCGCAATCAGACGCTGAGCGGCCTCCAGATCGACCAGTCCGATCCCAGCTACGTCGCCACCATGGCCTTCCAGCGCCTGGTCCTCGGCGATCATCCGTATGGCCGGCCCTCGTCGGGCACCATGGCGTCGGTGCAGGGGATCACCCGGGACGACATGGTGGCCTTCCACCGCCGGCAGTACGTGCCGAACGAAGCCATCCTCGCGGTCGTCGGCGACGTGAAGGCGGCCGAGGCGTTCTCCCGGGTGGAGCGCGCTTTCGGCGGCTGGGCCAAGGGCGAGGCGACCACCATCCCGCCGGTCGAGGTCACGCCACAGCGGCGGATCGTGGTCATCGACAAGCCGGACGCGGTGCAGACCGAGATCCGCGTCGGCCAGGCCGGGCTCCCCTACCGCGACCCCGACCACTATACGGCCGACGTCTACGACGCGGTCCTCGGCGGCAGCCCGAGCTCGCGGCTTTATGAAGAGGTCCGGCGCAAGCGCGGCCTCTCCTACGGCGCCAGCAGCGAGTTCCGGATGCCCACGCAGCCCGGCTGGTTCCTGGCCAGCACCTATACGAAGACCGAGTCCACGGTGGAGGCCCTCGGCGTGGTGCTGGACGTGCTCGGCGCCATGGACGACAAACCGGTGCCGGCCGAGGAGCTGGCCCAGCGCAAGACCTACATCACCGGGGCGTTCCCCCTGGAGATCGAAACGCCGGAAGGCGTCGCCGCCAAGGTTCTGGAGGCGATGAAATTCGGCTACGGCAAGGAGTACCTGGAGAGCTACCGCGAGCGTATCGACGCGGTGACCGCGGAGCAGGTCCAGTCGTTTGCGGGGAGGCGCATCCAGCCGGACCGGATGCTGATCGTCCTGGCCGGCAACGCCAAGGCGTTCACGGCCGATCTCGAGAAGCGTTTCGGGAAGGTCGAGACGATCCCCCTGGCCGATGTGGACCTGCTGCAACCTGACCTGCGCGCGAAGGAGACCCAATAGACATGATCGCCCCCCCTCCCCGGAGCAATATCGGCGGCATTGGCGGCATCGGCGGCATCGGCGGCCCCCGCCCCATCCTCGAAGTCGCGAGCGGCCTCGGGATCGATCCCCGTTTCCTCGTCCCCTACGGCGATGACAAGGCCAAGATCCGCCTCCCCGCCCGGGAGTCGGGCCGGCCGCCCGGCCGCCTGATCCTGGTCTCTGCCCTCACCCCGACCGGCGCGGGTGAAGGCAAGACCACCACCTCGATCGGCCTCGCCCAAGGCCTCGCGCGGATCGGGCAGAAGGCCTGCCTCGCCCTGCGCGAGCCCTCGCTCGGGCCGACCTTCGGCATGAAGGGCGGCGCCACCGGCGGCGGCCGTTCCGTCCTGACGCCGGCGGAAGACATCAACCTCCACTTCACCGGCGACTTTCACGCGGTGACCGCCGCGCACAACCTGCTGGCGGCCCTCCTCGACAACCACCTCCAACAGGGAAACCCGCTGGGCATCGACTCCCGCCGGGTCCTCTGGCGGCGCGTCATGGACGTCAACGACCGGTCCCTGCGCCGGGTGATGATCGGCCTCGGCGGCCCGCTGGAAGGGGTGCCCCGGGAGACCGGCTTCGACATCACCGCGGCTTCCGAGGTCATGGCCGTCCTCTGCCTCGCGCAGGACGCCGACGACCTGCGGTCACGCCTGAGCCGCCTGATCGTCGCGCTGACGCCGAAGCAGGAGCCGGTGACCGCGGCCGACCTCGGCGCGGTCGGTGCCATGATGGTGCTCCTCAAGGATGCCCTGATGCCCAACCTGGTGCAGACCGGCGAGGGGGTGCCCGCGATCGTCCACGGCGGGCCGTTCGCGAACATCGCCCACGGCTGCAACTCGGTCGTCGCCACGCAGATGGCTCTGGCCTGGTCCGACTGGGTGGTGACCGAGGCCGGTTTCGCGGTGGATCTGGGGGCCGAGAAGTTCTTCGACATCAAGTGCCGGACGGCGGGTCTCGACGCGGCGGCGGTGGTGGTGGTGGCGACGGTGCGGGCGCTCAAGCGGCACGGCGGGGTCGACGGCAAGGACAAAGCCGGCCTGGCGGTACCCGATCCGGCCGCGGTCGAGCGCGGGATGGGCAATCTGGAGAAGCACCTGGAGAGCATCCGCGCCTTCGGCAAGACGCCGATCGTGGCCCTCAACCGCTTCGGCACCGACTCGGCCGACGAGCTCGGCGTGGTCCGCAAGGCCTGCGAGGCGCTGGGCGTGCCGTGCGCGGTGTCCGACATCTTCGAGAAGGGCGGTGAAGGCGGGATCGAGATGGCCGAGACCGTCCTCGCCCACGCGGAGTCGAACCCGAAGCCGTTCCATCCCCTCTATGAGCTGGCGGAGCCGTTCAAGGTGAAGATGGAGAAGATCGCCCGCCAGATGTACGGCGCCCGCGACGTGCTCTACACCGCGGCGGCGGAAAAGGATCTGAAACAGATCCAGAAGCTCGGCGGCGAGGGTCTCCCGCTCTGCGTGGCCAAGACGCAGAGCTCGCTGTCGGACGATCCCGCGGTCGCCGGCCGCCCAGAAAACTTCGACATCACGGTGCGCAACGTGGTTCTGGCGGCGGGAGCGGGTTATGTGGTGCCCCTCCTGGGAGACATGCTGCGCATGCCGGGCCTCCCCGCCACGCCGCAGGCGGTTCACATGGACGTGGTGGACGGGAAGGTGACCGGGCTGCTGGGGAGCTGAGGCCCTCACCCCCCATGTTTGTGGCCGTGCGCCGGAGCGGCCTCCCCGGGCCGCTTCGGAGCACGGCCCAGCATCCGTATCCAGTAGTGGCGGACCGGCACCGGACCCATCTCCATCATGCCGTCCAGAAAGGTTCTCACGTCGAAGGCGGCGCCCCGGACCGATCGAACCTCGTCGAACAGCCCCTGCACCTCCCGGTCCCCCAGGTAGTAGAAGGTGAGCTGCGGCGAGGTGGTGATGGCCCGCTCCCACATGTTGGCGGCGAACTGGTCGTCCTGGAGCGCCTCGTCCTTCACGAAGCTCAGAACCTGGTTCTCGCTCATGTTCTGGGTGTTGACCCGGATGTCCACGATGGTGCGGGCGATGTTTTCGAGCTGCTTTTTCAGATGGGCCAGGCGGTCCAGCGGCCCGCCCCACCCCTGGTCGAGCAGGAGCCGCTCCGAGAAGGTGCCCCAGCCCTCGACATAGACGCCGTCCGCGAAGAGCGACCGAACCTTGTGCGAGTGCCGCGCCGCCCAGGCGAGCTGCACGCAGTGGCCCGGCACCATCTCGTGCGCCGTGATCATGACGTTGAAATGGTGGTTGAAGTCGCGGAAGAAGGCCGCCTTCTGCTCGGGCGTGGCCGAATCCGGAATCGTGGGGAGATAGAAGAGGGTTTCCGCCTCGGGCGCGTAGGGGCCCGCGGGATAGACGCCGCCCACGGCCTGCCCCACGAAGAAGGAGGGCGACCGGTCCGTGTGCAGGCTCGTAGGCTCCGGGAGGGTCATGAGCCCCTTTCGGCGGACGAAGCCGAAGGCGTCCGTCACGAGCTGCCGGTAGTCCGCCACGAGCTCGTCCATGCTGGCGGCCCGGTCCGCGGACACGCGCTCGAACAGCCGGTGCAGCAGCTCGCGGTCGTCGTCCGGCGGCTCCATCCCCGGCATCAGCTCGTTCCACACGCTCCGTCCGTAGGCGGCGGCCTCGGCGCGCCGCGCCGCCAGAGCCGCCACCGCCCCCGCGAGCACCCGGTCCACCGGCTCATCCACGCCGGTGACCAGCCGGAAGCGGGCGGCGTAGTTCGCTCCCAACCGGGGATGGCCCTTCGCCTTCGGCTGCACGCCTTCCAGAAAGGCGGCGAGACCGTCCAGCGCCGCGGCGGCCGCTTCCCCGGCCTCCTTCACCGATCTCCGGAGCCTGGCGCTCTCGCCTTCCGCGGCCTTCGGGAAACCCTCGCGGTAGAACGTCGCGGCATTGCGCAGGCTGGGAGCGGCGATGGCGCAGATCTCCGGCGCGATCCGGGTGGGATCGGACGAGAGTGCCTCGCGGGCCTGGGCCGCCAGCCGTGGGAATTGGGAGGCCCTGGCGGCGGCCCGCGACAGCCGCTCCGCCTTCGGGAGATCCTCGCGGACGAGGAGGAAGACCGTAGCGTTGCCGGCGATCTCCGTCCAGAAGAGGGGGTCCCGCACCGGCCGCGCCTGGTTGCGGTACTCGAACACCTCCAGCTCGGCCTGGCGCAGCAGGAGCTCGGCGTCGAGCCGGTCCTCGGCCGAGGTGGAGGGGGCGGCCAGGATCCGGCGCAGGCCGCCTGCCGCATCGCGGTTGAAGTCGAGCCAGGCCAGGCGGCGGGCGGGTGAAAGATCTTCCAGCTTCCGGTCGAGATCGTGGCGGCCGGCCGCGGTGGCGCGGCTCGGGTACATGTTGAAATAGCGCTCCAGGTAGTTGTCCTGGAACGAGGCGGTACTGGCGGTCGCGGCGGTCGCGGCGGGCGCGGCGGCCAGCAGACCGAGAAGCAGCACAGTGGCTTTCTCCATGCGTTGAGGATATCCTGCCCGCCGCATTCGTGTTCATCATCGGTTCATGTCGTTTCTCCATGCTCCGCCCGTCATGAAGAGTCTCTCACTCCTTCGTACCGCCTGGACGGAATCCAGATTCCGGCTCGTGGCCTGGTTCGTCTTCGGGCTGATGGCGGTGTCCTTCGCCGTCCGGCTCGTCCTCCTGGTTCTTCAGCATGCCCTGCCTCACGACGGAGTGCTCCCGGTGCTCGCCTCTCTCGGCTCGGGCGTGGTCTTCGACGGTCTGGCGGCCCTCTGGGTGGCGGCTCCGTTCGTGCTCTACCTGGCGCTGGTGCCCGAACGCTGGTATCGCAGCCGCGTCCATCGCGCGATGGTGCCGGCGCTCTTCGGCGTGGCCACCTTCGGCGTCCTCTTCGTCGCGGTGGTCGAGGTCTTCTTCTTCCTGGAGTTCAACGGCCGCTTCAACTTCGTGGCCGTGGACTATCTCATGTACCCCACCGAGGTGGTGGAGAACATCTGGGAGAGCTACCCCACGGGCCTCGTCCTGGGCGTGCTCGCGGTGGTGTCCGTCGGAGTCGCGTTCCTGCTCCGGAAGCCGTTGAGCGCGGCCTGGAACCGCCCGCTGCCCCTGCTCCAGCGCAGCACCTCCACACTCGTTTTTTCCGCCGTCCTCCTGAGCCTGACCTTCGGAGTCCCCGCTTCTCTGGCGCACGTCTCCGAGGACCGCGCGCTCAACGAGATCGCCTCCAACGGCTACTGCTCCTTCTGGCGCGCGCTCCTCGGGGCCGACGCTCCGTACGCAGGCCTGTACGCCACCCGCGACGGTGCCGCGGTGTTCCGCCGCCTGCACGGCCTGCTCGCCGAGCCGGCGGCCGAGCCGGCGTCGTTCGTGCCGGGCTCGACCCGGCGCCACATCCGGCCGCTCGTCCCGAGCCGCCGCCTCAACGTGGTGGTGGTGCTGGAGGAGAGCTTCGGCTCCGAGTTCGTCGGTACCCTGCATCCTCGGCCGGTGAGCCTGACCCCCAGCTACGACGCGCTCACGCAGGAGGGGCTGCTCTTCACCCACGCCTACTCCACCGGCAACCGCACCATCCGCGCCCTGGAGGCGACGACCTCGTCGCTGCCGCCCCTTCCCGGCGTCTCCATCGTGCGGCGGCCCCAGTCCAAGAATCTCTTCACGCTTCCCGCCCTGCTGCGCGCCAACGGCTATCAGACGCTGTTCGTCTACGGCGGCCGGGCGCTCTTCGACGGCATGGGCGGCTATCTCCGGGCCAACGGCATCGACCGCGTGGTCGAGCAGAAGGACTATCCGGAGGACTCTTTCCGCACCGCCTGGGGGGTGGCCGACGAGGCCATCTTCGACCGCGCGCTGACCGAGATGGACGCGATGCATGCCAAGGGGAAGCCGTTCTACACCCTCGTCCTCTCCGTCTCGAACCACCGCCCCTACCAGTTCCCGGAGGGCGAGATCGTCTGGGACAAGTCGCTCAAGAGCCGCGAGAACGTGGTCCGCTACGCCGACTGGGCCCTCGGCCGCTTCGTCCGCCAGGCCCGGCAGCACGCCTTCTTCAAAGACACCCTGTTCGTCCTGATGGGCGACCACGGCGCGCGGGTCTACGGTTCGGCCGAGATCCCGCTGGCGAGCTACGAGGTGCCGATCCTCTTCTACGCTCCGGGCATCATCCCGGCCGGCGCGAAGGTCGACACCCTGACCTCCTCCCTGGACATCCCGCCCACCGTGCTGGGAGTCCTGGGGATGGAGTACGACTCGCCGTTCTTCGGCCACGACGCGCTCCACGTCGACCCGTCCGCCGGCCGGGCGCTGATGACGCACAACAACAACATCGCTCTCATGAAGGGGTCCCGGATCGCGGTCCTGGGCCTGCACCGCTCGGCGCAGCTCTTCGACGTGAGGCCGGACGGCAGCTTCGTCCCCCTGACCCGGCCCGACCATGCCGGCCTCGAGCTGATCGAGGACGCCATCTCCTACTACACCGGCGCCGACACCGAGTACCGGACCGGCGCCTACCTGATGAAGCCCCCGCGTCCGGCCCAGGTGGCCTGGAAACCATAGAAGTAAGCAGTAGAAGGAGTAGCAGTATGCCGCGCCGGTTCCGCGCAGGCCGACCCAACCTCATCGTGGCCATGGCAGCGCTGCTGTGGCTTGTCCACCAGCCTGCCGCCTCGGCGGCCGACGACTCGCCGCGGCCCGGCATACCGTCCGACGAAGCCCTGGAGAGCCGCGGCGCGGTCATCGGCGACATCGTGGTTCACGTGGGCGACGTGTTCGACCCCGAGATCCCGGAGGAGGACCGACGCCTCTTCCGGCTGGCCAACAAGCTCCACCGCACGACGCGGGAGTCGGTCATCCTCGACCAGCTCCTGTTCCGCAGCGGCGACCGCTACTCGCGCCGCCTGCTGGACGAGTCGGAGCGCATCCTCCGGAAGGACCGGTATCTCTACGACGCCGACATCCGGCCGGTCCGCTACGAAGGGAACCGGGTCGACGTGGAGGTGGACACCCGCGACGTGTGGACCTTGAACGTCGGCGTCAACCTGGGCCGCAGCGGCGGCGTCAGCTCGTCCGGGTTTCAGCTTCAGGACACCAACCTGCTCGGCACGGGGAAGAGCGTGACCCTGCAGCGGTCTTCGAACGTGGACCGCACCTCCACCGTTTTCCAGTACGCCGATGCGGCCGTCCTGGGCAGCCGGGTCCGCCTCGATGCCGGTTATTCCGACAACAGCGACGGCAGCCTGCGCCATCTCTTGCTGGGCCGCCCCTTCTACTCCCTGGATACCCGCTGGTCCGCCCAGGCGAGCACCCTCTACGCGGACCAGGTGGACACCCACTACGAGCTCGGCCACATCGCGAGCGGCTTCCGCCATCAGCAGGACCAGTTCGAGCTGTTGGGAGGCCTCTCCAGCGGGTTGAAGGACGGCCGGGCCGACCGCTGGAGCGTCGGCTTCACGTATCTCCGCGACCGGTTTTCCGTGACTGACCGGTACACGATGACCGCCTCGCTGCCGGACGAGCGGGTGCTCTCCTACCCCTGGATCGCCTGGGACCGGGTGCCGGACAACTATCTCGAGGCACACGACCTGGATCAGCTCAAGCGGACCGAGGATCTCCATCTCGGCACCCAGCTCCACGCCCGGCTCGGCCTGGCCGCGTCCGCGTTCGGCTCGTCCGAGGACGCGGCGGTCTTCGACGCCACCGCCGCCACCGGCTGGAAGCCGGCGGCGAACCAGACCGTCCTCCTCTCCTCGGACCTCGCCGGCCGCTGGGGCAGCGACGGAGCCGAGAACCTCGTCCTCGACGGCGGCGCCCGCTACTACTGGCGGAACTGGGGCGAGCACCTCCTCTTCTTCACGCTGGAGGGGGCCGTGGCCCGCAATCTGGATCCCGAAAAACAGCTCCTCCTGGGTGGCGACACCGGCCTGCGCGGCTACCCGCTGCGCTACCAGGACGGCGACGCCCGGATCCTCTTCACTGCCGAGCAGCGCTTCTTCACGGACTACTACCCCTTCCACCTGGTTCACGTGGGCGGCGCGGTGTTCGTCGACGCCGGCCGGACCTGGGGAGGCGGCGCGAGCCAGCTCGGCCTCCTGCGCGACGTGGGACTGGGCCTGCGCCTCTCCTCCAGCCGCTCGGGGCTCGGGAACGTGATCCACATCGACCTGGCGTTCCCGCTGGACGGCGATCCGTCGATCAAGAGCGTCCAGTGGCTGGTGACGACCAAGGCGAGCTTTTGAAGGACCAAAAGGACTGCAAGGACATCAAGGACAACAACTTTCTGGTCCTTGCAGTCCTTGCAGTCCCTTATGTCCTTTGCTGGATAGAATGAGCCGATGAGACTGCTCCTCGTCGAAGACGAGCCCATGCTCGCGCGCCATCTGCAGCGCGGCCTGCAAGAGGAGGCCTACGCGGTCGACGTCGCTCCTACCGCCCGCGAGGCGCAGGAGCGGATCGAAGGGACCGAGTACGATCTCGTGATCCTCGACTTGATGCTGCCGGACGGCCTCGGTACCGACCTCCTCTCCCGCTGGCGCTCCGAGGATTTCTCCGCACCGGTCCTGGTGCTGACCGCCCGCGACCGCCTGGAGGACAAGCTGCTCGGCTTCGAGGCGGGCGGCGACGACTACCTGACCAAGCCGTTCGCGTTCGAGGAGCTCCTCGCCCGGGTCCGGAGCCTCCTCAAGCGGCGCAGCGCGCCGCCGGCCGAGCTGCTCCGGGTCGACGACGTCGAGCTGGACCGTACCCACCGGCAGGTCCGGCGCGCCGGCTATCCGATCGACCTCACCCCCAAGGAGTTCGCGCTGCTGGAGTACCTGATGCTCCACGCCGGCGCTCCCCTCGACCGTACCACCCTGGCCGAGCACGTCTGGGACGAGGCGTACGACGCCCGCAGCAACGTCATCGACGTCATCGTCGGCCGGCTGCGGCGCAAGCTCGAGCGCAACGGCTCGCCCCCCCTCCTCCATACCATCAAGGGGGTCGGCTACGTGATGCGCGCCGCGGGTCCGGAGGACGAATGAAAGCGCCGCGCTCGCTCCAGGGCCGCATCGCGCTCTGGTCGGCCGGGCTGTTCTTCATCCTCTACGCCGCCGCCGGCGTCCTGGTCCTGGCCATCGACAGCCGCAACCACCGCGGCCAGATGGAGGTCATGCTCTACTCCCACGCCGAGTCGCTGGCCACCTACTACGCCTCCACCCATCGCCTCGACTACCCCGAGCTCCTCGAAGTGGAGGCCAACCCGGTCCCCGTGTGGCTGCGGATCGTCCGCGACAACAAGATCCTGGCCGAGACGCCGGGGACCCCGCACGTGCCCCTGGTGAAACTGCCGGCCGAGGCCATGGGCCACCTCCAGATCCTCCTGAACGGCGGTGGCGAACGGATGGCGGTGATCCCGCACGAGGTCTGGAACGAGGCCGGCACGGTGGTCGAGGCCATCGCTTCCCAAGGCGCGCTGGAGCACCGGCATCGCGACCTCCTCTTCGCCTTCGTCCTCTCGGGGCTGCTCCTCTTCCCGCTCATCGCGTTCGGCGGCCGGCTGGTGGCGGCCCAGAGCCTGCGGCCGCTGGACCGGCTCGTGGCCTCGATCCGCGAGCTTCACACCGAGCGGCTGGAGGAGCGCCTGGAGGCACCCGGCGCCGTGCTGGAGATCGCCCAGCTCGCCGACGAGTTCAACCGGCTCCTCGACCGCCTGGAGGCGAACGTGGCCGCGATGCGCCGCTTCACGGCCGACGCCTCGCACGAGCTGCGCACCCCGATCAGCATCCTCCGCACCGGCCTGGAAGTGGCCCTGCGCAAGGAGCGCTCGGGTGAAGAATACCGGGAGCTGCTGCGCGACAACCTGACGGAGATCCAGCGCATCCAGCGCATCGTCGAGGCGCTGCTGACCCTCGCCCGTTCTCCCGACGGCGAGGCCTGCCATGCGGCCCGCGGCCCGGTCGACCTGTCGAGCGTGGTCTCCGGCGCGATCGAGACGATCCGACCGCTCGCGGACGAACACCGCATCACGGTCGAGGCGAAGCTCGCCGGCGGCGCCACGGTGCAGGGGGATGCCGATCTCCTCCGCCTGATGGCCATGAACCTGCTCGACAACGCGCTGAAGTTCACCCCGGAGGGCCGCCGCGTGCGCGTGGCCGTGGAGCGCGGCGGCGAAGGCGTCCGGCTGGAGATACAGGACGAAGGCCCCGGCGTGCCGCCGCAGGACCGGCCCTACGTCTTCGACCGCTTCTTCCGCGGCCAGGGGGTGCGCAACGCCGGCTCGGCCGCGGGCGGCCTCGGCCTCTCGCTGGTCCGCTGGGTGGCGGAGAGCCACGGCGGCGCGGCGCGGCTCATGGAAAACGGAGGCCCCGGGGCCACTTTCGAGGTCGTGCTTCCTCCGCCGCCATCGCCGCCATCGCCGCCTGTCCAGGCCGTGTAGACCCTTCGTTCCGCTTCTCCAAATCTGGTGTAAGCTGGCTTGAAGTATGGCAGGCAAAAAGCGTCCCCCCTCCCCTGGGGGCGCGGCTGAAACCTTGCGGAACAAGACCGTGATCCCTCCTTTCTCGATCGTTGGCATCGGCGCCTCGGCCGGTGGCCTCGAGGCCTTCACCCAGATGCTCGGCGCGCTGCCGGTCGATACCGGCATGGCTTTCGTTCTCGTGCCTCACCTGGCTCCCAACTATGCCAGCCAGATGGCCGAGATCCTGGGCCGGGCCACCGCGATGCAGGTCACGGAAGCGGGCGGCGAGCCGCGCGTGCAGCCGAACCGCGTCTATGTCATCCCACCTGACCGCAACATGATCATCTCTCAGGGGGTGCTGCAACTGCTTCCCCGGGAGAAAACCCCCAACCAGTATCGGCCGATCGATTTCTTCTTCCGTTCCCTGGCGGAAGACCAGGGTGACCGGGCGATCGGCGTGATCCTGTCCGGCACGGCCAGCGACGGCACTCTCGGGCTCGAAGAGATCAAGGCCGAGGGCGGGATCACCTTTGCTCAGGACGGCACGGCTCAGGAGAGCAGCATGCCGCAAAGCGCGATCGCCAGCGGCTGCGTGGACTTCGTGCTCCCCCCGGCCGAGATCGCCAACGAGATCGGGCGCATCGCCCGGCACCCTCACGGAACCAAGAACGGGCCGGACCCGGGCAAGCCGGACGCGGGCGATCCGGAACACAACCAGATCCTGGAGATCGTACGCAAGGTCACGGGCGTCGATTTCACCCACTATAAAACGAGCACGCTCCACCGCCGCATCAGCCGCCGCATGGTTCTGCGCAAGATCGAGGGGCTGCGGGACTACGCGCGCTTCCTCCGGAAAAACCCCGGCGAGGCCGAGGTCCTTTATCAGGACTTCCTCATCCACGTGACAAGGTTTTTCCGCGACCCGGAAAGCTTCGAGGCGCTCAAGGCCACGGTCCTGCCCAAGCTGTTCACGGATCGTTCCCGCGCCGAGCCGCTGCGCGTCTGGGTGCTCGGGTGCTCGACCGGCGAGGAGGCCTACTCCATCGCGATCCTCTTCGCCGAGCTCGCCCAGGAGAAAGGCGTCCAGATCCCGGTCCAGGTCTTCGCCACCGATCTGAACGGAGCGGTCATCGAAAAAGCGCGCGCGGGAGTGTACCCGAAGAGCATCGCTCATGACGTCTCGCCGGAACGGCTCCGGAGCTTCTTCGTGGAGGTGGACGGCTGCTATCGCATCAGCAAGACGATCCGCGAGATGTGCGTGTTCGCCCGACACAACGTGCCGATCGACCCGCCTTTCTCCCAACTCGACCTGATCAGTTGCCGCAACCTGCTCATCTACCTGGAGCCCGCGCTGCAACAGAAGGTCGTGCCGCTCCTCCACTACGCCTTGAAGCCGGGCGGCTTCCTCCTGCTGGGAAATTCGGAGTCGATCGGCTCCTACCGCGACCTGTTCGAGGCGTCGGACGCGAAGCACAAGATCTATACCAGGAAGCCCTCCACCCACCGGGTGAGCCTCGGCGAGGCTGCCGGTTCCAAGGGGTATCGAGGGGAGTCCGCCCACGCCCCGGGCCGTTTGCCGCAGGCCGGAGCCACAGCCGGCGGCGTTCAGAAAGAGGCTCTCCTGTTCGAAGACCCCGCCCGCGTCATCGAGCAGCAGAAGGCCGCCAACAAAGAGCTGCAGTCCGCCAATGAGGAGATCCAGTCGGCCAACGAGGAGCTGCAGAGCATCAACGAAGAGCTGGAGACCTCGAAGGAGGAGATCCAGTCGAGCAACGAAGAGCTTGCCACGGTCAACGACGAGCTGCAGAACCGCAACGCGGAGCTGAACCTGCTCAACAACGACCTGTTCAACCTCCTCAGCAGCGTCCAGATGGCCATCGTCATCGTCGGGAAGGATCTCCGTGTCCGGCGCTTCACGCCGATGGCGGAAAAGGCTTTCAACCTGATCCCCAGCGACGTCGGCCGGCCGATCGGCGGCTTCAAGCCCAACTTCAGCGTGCCCGACCTGGCGGCGATGCTGGTGGAGGTGATCGCGACCGCCACGCCCCGGGAGCAAGAGGTCCAGGACACGCAGGGGCTGTGGTACTCGCTGCGCATCCAGCCTTACAAGACCCTGGAGGGGACGATCGACGGCGCGGTGATCCTGCTCGTCGACATCGACACGCTGAGGCGCGCCCGCGAGTACGCCGAAAGCATGGAAAAGGCACTGCATCTGCGGCTCGAGGAGCTGGCCACGGCCGATCGCAGCAAAAACGAGTTCCTGGCCCTCCTGGCGCACGAGCTGCGCAATCCCCTCGCACCCCTGCGCAATGCCGCACACGTGCTGGAGACCGTCGATGCCACCGGCTCCGATGGCGCCGGCGAGGCTATGGTCCGGCAGGCGCGGAGCATCATGAACCGGCAGATTCAAAACATGACGCGGTTGATCGAAGACCTGCTCGACGTAGCCCGCATCACCCGCGGCGAGGTCCGCCTGCGCAAGGAGCGGGTCGAGCTGGGGGCCCTTCTCCGGCACGCGACGGAGCAGACCCAGGCGCTCAGGGAGGCAAGCGGCCAGACGCTGTCGCTGTCGCTGCCGCGCGAGCCGGTCTACCTCGACGCGGATCCGACCCGGTTGGATCAGATTTTCGGAAATCTGCTGAACAACGCGGCCAAGTTCACCCCTTACGGTGGCCATTGCTGGATGACCGCCGAGCTGGTGAGCGACGGCGGACCTCCCGAGGCTCCCGGCGAAGTCGTAGTGCGGGTCCGCGACGACGGCAACGGCATCGATGCCGAAGCGTTGCCACGTGTCTTCGACCTGTTCATGCAGGCGGACCGCTCCTACGATCGCGCGGGAGGGGGGCTGGGAATCGGCCTGACGCTGGTACGCCGCCTGACCGAGCTCCACGGCGGCAGCGTCGAAGCCCACAGCGCGGGACAGGACCAAGGCAGTGAGCTCGTGGTGCGCCTGCCCGTCCTCGCACCTGCGAAGAACCGGGAATCGGAGCGGCTCGCGGATGCCGGCGCCGCCGCGGATGTGGCGGTCCCCCCGCCGCCGCGCCGCGCCGCGTGCTGGTGGTCGACGACAACGTGGATTCGGCCGAGAGTCTCGCCATGCTCCTGCGCCTGAAGGGACACGCAGTCGAAACCGCCTACGATGGACCGGCGGCGCTCGCGACGGCCAGGTCGTTCCATCCCGAGGCCGTCCTGCTGGACATCGGCCTGCCCGGACTGGATGGCTATCAAGTCGCCACCCGGCTGCGCAAGCAGCGCCGGACAGCCGGTTCGCTGCTCATAGCCTTGACCGGCTATGGACAGGAAGAGGACCAGCGGCTCGCACTGCAGGCCGGATTCGATCATCACCTGACCAAGCCGGTCGACCCTCCGGTCATCTACGAGCTGCTCGCCAGGCCCCGGGTGGCCGCCGGCTGACCTCTACAGCCGCACCGCCGCCGCGTTCCTCTTCGAGCTGCATCACCTTCACGTCCGGGTCCACGACGATCCTCTCGGGCTCGAACGGGCAGCGGATCCGCACCCGCCGCTCCTCCCCCGCTCCGAGCACCACGGTTGACCGGGCATCGCGATACTCCGGCGAGATCTTGCCATCGTCTCCGAAGCGCGGGCCGGCGGCGGCGGCGATTTCAACGGGCATATGGCCGGTGCCGGCGTTCTTCACCTCGACGGTCACCTCCCACTCTCCGCCGGCCTGCCGCTTCTGCGCATTGGCCAGATGGTATTCCGGGATGACGGTGCCGAAGAACCACTGACGGGCGAAGTCGTCGAAGGAGGCTTTGTCCTTCGCATGGCGGCGCATGACCGCCACGAAGTCCTCGACCACGGGATGGTCGGGATTGTTGTGATAGGTCCGGAAGTAGTCGTGGACGCCGTCGAAAAAAGGTTGCCAGCCCATCCGCTGGAGGAGCATCCAGACGGCCCAGCCGCCCTTGTCGTAGATGACCGTGTTGTCGCCGGGCCGGAAGCGGTAGGTGCCGGCCAGCGGTTTCTCATCGCTCGGCTGCCGGAATTCGGAGTAGGCGGCCTCCATCCGGGAGCAGAATCCCATGCGCTCCCGCGGCCCCCGAAGCTTCCCCATGAGCATCATCGTCGCGAAGTGGGCCGTGCCTTCGGACATCACCACGCCTCCCGGACCCTCGCCGTTCGACACCACGTGCCCCCACCACGAGTGGGCCGCCTCGTGCGCGGCGATGAGGAAGGCCGCGTCGTCGTCCGGCATCCGCCGGGTCAGGAAGCCGATCCCTTCGGAAAAGAAGATGTTCGTCGCGTTGCCCCGGCCGTACTGGGCCAGCGAAGGGAATTCGTTGAGCCGCAGCTCCTTCCAGGGGTAGGGATAAAACCATTCCGAGTAGTAGCGGCGCGCGCCGTCGAGCGCCTCGATCATGCTGTCGAGGTTCGCGGTGTGCTCCGGGTGGTAGTAGATGGCGGTACCGTTCTTCCCCCGCCGCTCGGCCCAGCGGCCGAAGGCGACGTTGAAGACCCGCACCGGGTAGTCGGAGACCCAGACCACGGTGCGCCGGCCGCCCTTCACCTCGTCCGAAGCGCGGGAGCCCGTCGAGGTGACCTCGTACTCCGCCGGAATCGTGATCCGCAGCCGGTGCGTGAAGGCCGACGGATCGATCTCGGCCTGGGTGATGCCGCCGTTCCAGCCCGGCGGGAACGTCTTCGGCTGGTAGGCTCTCGTCTTCGCCTCGTTCGGAATCCCCGGATCGGCGCCGATCGCGGGATCGTACTTGACCACCGGCACGAAATCGGAGTTGCGGCCGGTCACGATGCCGCCGGCGGGCGTGATGAATTCACCCAGAGCGATCGGGCCGCCATTGCGCGAGATTCCGGGCAGGAGAGCCCCCTCGTAGCGGAAACCCAGGCGTAACGCTCCGCCCGGCGGCAGCGGATGCGCCAGCCGGAAAACCTGAAGGCCATGGCTGTCTTCGGGCTGGAACGGCCGGCCGTCGAGCGTCCAGGTGAGCCCCTTCCAGGCGGTTCCGACCGTCACCGGAAACCAGGGCAGCTCGCGATCGTGCTCGTTGCGCAGGTCATAGAAACCGCTCACCCGGAAGCCGCGCGCCGCCGGATCGAGGTCCAGGTTCAGGTCCACGTTCGTGACGTAGGGGACGGGAGCATCCAGCCACGTCGCATGGTTGAAGCGCCAGTAATCCTCGCGCCGCTTCTCCACCGCACCGCCCTGGAAGCCCTGGTTCACCTGCGACCACAGCGCGAAGCCAAAACCGAGCGGGACGAGCGCCAGCGCCGAGGCGATCCGGATCGTCCGCCGCCGCAGGCCGGGCCGGCGGCCGAACCAGGGATGCAGCGGATCGCGGTCCTGGCGCGAGAAGAGGCGGAAGGCCAGGAACAGGAGGAGGACCGCCAGCCCCAACGCCAGCAGACGGTTGAGAGTCAGGGCTTCGCGATCCATGGGGAAGACCCCCATGTCGGTCCACTGCAGCGAGTTGAGGAGCGGCCAGTTGCCCACCCAATTCAGGTGGTCCTGGAGCCCGGCCCAGGCAGTCAGTCCGAGGGCGAAGAAGCCGGCCGCGTAGGTGCCGTACTGGCTGCGGGTCACCGCCCAGGCCGCCATCAGGAAGCCGATCCAGAGAATCACGGTGGGCAGCAGAAAGAGGGTCCAGACCAGGAGAAACGGACGCAGGTCGAAGCCCATGCCGCCGCCCTGCCTGCGCATGACCTCCGCGGCCGTGACCAGGGTCGCGAGCAGCACCACCGCCACCACCGCGCCGTTGGCCAGGGCCTTGCCGAGGAGCAGGGATGGGGTGCGCACCGGCGTCGTGTAGACCACCGCCGCCGCGCCGGACGCGGGCTCGCGCCGCAGCGACTCCACCGTATAGAAAAGCAGGAGCAGCAGGATGGAGACGGTGAGGATCGTCAGGGAGCCCGCCGCCGCCACTCCGGACGTGAGATAGATCGGCGACTGAAACTCGGCTCCGAAAAGGTTTACAAAGAACAGCGAGATCAGCGACAGGAGGATCGGGATCAGGATGTACAGCGCCGGGTGCGAGAACAGCTCGGCCAGCTCGAACCGCGCCACGGTCAGTGCGCCGGAGACGACGCCCCGCGGCCTGGAGGTCATGCGCAGGGCGCCGAGCGGTGCGGCCGACGGCGCCTTCGCCGTGGCCGGCGGCGTCAGGGCGAGGGCGCGCCGGTCCGGCTTCCGCGCCGTGTGCAGCCGGCCGGCGAAGTGGCGGCGGGCGAGATCCACGAGGCCGAGACCGGCGACAGCGACTCCGAGCCGGCTCAGGAGGAACGCGGGAGAGTACTCGACGGGGTGCGTGTTGTAATAGGCGATCCCCCTATCCACGGTGAGAAAGGTCTGCCGCAGCCAGCGGAATCCGGACGGATCGATCAACTGGAGCCAGAAGCGCGCCGTCTGGCTCAGCTCGGGCGGGTTCCAGCTCCAGAAAAACGACCAGTAGAACAGGAAGAACGCCACCGGCACGAAAAAAACCAGGATCGGCCTGCCGGACAGCCGCCCCAGCGCGAAAGCCAGCCCCGCCACGAACAGGACCGACGGCACCAGGAAGACCAGAATGGGGACGAAGTAGATCCTCAGCGCGAACGGGCCATAGGCTTCCGGCCGCTCGGGGTCGGGCATGCCGTGGGTGAGCATCACGTTCATCACCGCGAACACCGCCACCAGGGCGAGGCAGGTGCCGGCCGCCGCGAGGAATTTCCCCCAGACGTACTCGCCGGGGGAGAGCGGCGTCGCGTGCAGAACCTCCCCCACCTTCTGCTCCTCGTCGCGGATGAGCGGAGTGCCGGCCCCGATGGCCACGAAGAAGGCGAAGATGAAGAAGCCGATCATGGCCGCCACGTAGGCGATCTGGAACTCGGAGTTGACGTAGGCGAGGTTGCCGCCGAGGGAGGTGCTGTTCGAGCGGATGAACCAGGTGCCCCGCGAGACCATCCACGAGTTGAGGGTGATGAACAGGGCCGAGAAGACGAAGAACGGCCGTCGCAGGGAATCCAGAAGGTCGAGCCGTGTGACGAGCCAGAGGCGGCGGAGCGAGGCGGCGATGCCGGTCATGAGATTCCTCCCCCCGCCATTACGCTCTCCGGCCCGAGGGGTTTCAAGGGGCCGCCCTGCTCCCCTTCAATCCCAGGTGGCGCTGATAGGGCTCGAAGACGGGATCGCTGTGGAGCAGCGGCAGATTCCAGTGCAGGCAGAAGGTGGCGACGAGACTGGCGATCCCTCCCTGGACGGGCTCTCCCTTCGCGCGCAGGAGCCGCTGGTGCTCGGCGCTCTTCAGAACCATCTCCAGCCCACCGACCTTGTAGACCGTGAACCGCTGCAGTGCATCGCGGGCCTTCTCCTGCTCCTCCTCGCCCTCAAAGCCCCAGAGCACCTCGCCTATGCTCAGATCCACCACCGCCAGAGGCTCCTTGCCCAGGACGCTGTCCAGCCACCCGGTCTCCGGCGTGAAGCGGCCGGCGAAGTAGTCGATCCAGACCGAAGCGTCAACGACGACCGGCACGGCCCTTCCCCTTCTCTTCCGGCGCGGCCGGTGCGGCTGGCGCGGCCGGGTCCTGCCAGTGCAGCCTCCCCCACAGTTGCCGCACCTCGGCCTGCTTGTGAAGCTGGATCAGGGCACGCAGCCCCGCGTCCACGATCGCCTTCTTGGTCCGCAAACCGGTCAGGCGACCGGCCTCGGCGACCAGCTTCTCGTCCAGATGGATGTTGGTGATCACGAAGCCTCCTTCCGAGCTTCCCCGATGTCCGGGGACGCCGCCAGCGCCCGGGACGGCCCGCGTTTGTACAGTGACGCCTTGTTCGTGTACAGAACGGTCCCAATTCGTGCGGTGGCGACTCGCGAATGTATAGTGGCACCTCGTGAGTGTACAGAAATCTCTTCCGGATGTATAGTGGCGCCTCGTTAGTGTACAGAACTGACTCATTTTTGTACAGACATGACTCATTCATGTACAAACGCGGCTCGCGCACACGCGTCGCGGCTCATCTTTGTACAGGGGCGGCTTTCCCCTGTACAAACGCGATTCCGGAGCACCGAACGGGATATCTTCCGATATCCTCCGCGATCATGGAGCGCTTCCTCGTCCTTGCCGGCCGCCGGTCGGGAACAACCCTCCTCGTCGAGTCCCTCGACAGCCATCCGGACATCGAGTGCAGGAAGGACGTCTTCAGCATCCGGAGGCGCTGGCGCTACTTCCAGGTCGACTTCAAGGGCGGCCTCTTCTACCCGTACCGGACCGCGTCCCTGCGGCGCCGCATCGACTACATCCTCCGGCGGCGGCGGCTGATCGGGTCGTTCCTGGCCGAGGTCTTCTCCCCGACCGGCAGCGTCGAGGCGAAAGGGATCCGCCTGTCGTACGAGCAGGCCCGCAAATACCCCGATGTCCTCCCCTGGGTCCTGGACAACGGCATCCGGGTCGTCCATCTGATCCGTGAGAACGGCCTGAAAGCGATCGTCTCCCACTTCACCGCCAAGAAGCGGGGCCTCGCCCATGCCACCTCAAAGGTCGCCAAGGTGACCCTGCATCTGCCTCCCCGGGAGCTGATGGCGTCTCTGGCCAGGCGGGAACGGGAGGTCGAGCGCTACCGCGCGCTGTTCCGGGAGCAGCCCTACTGCGAGATCTCCTACGAGTCCTTCCTGGCACGGAAAGACGAGGAGGCCCGGCGCCTCCTCGACTTCCTCGGGATCGACCGTTACTCGCCCCTGACGAGCCGGCTGGTCAAGCAGAACCCCGACTCGCTACGGGAGATCCTGGAAAACTACGACGAGATCGCCCGGGCTCTCCGCGGTACGTCTTTCGCCGCCTACCTCGAGACGTAGAGCCGCGGAAGGCTCTCAGTCGACCAGGAGCCGGCGAGCGGCGATGGCGCGTCCCCGGGCGATCCGGCTCTCCCAGGTGGCGAGCACGTCGCCGGCCGCGTTGGCCGCGACGGACAGCCGGTACTGCGGGTACAGGCGATCCTGGCTGACCCGGATCTCAGCTCCCGTGGGCCGGCCCTGGGCGTCGAGCGTCACCGCGTCGGCGCCGGTCGGCCAGGTTTGGACCCAGTCCATCCAGACCGCGACGATGCCGCCCGACGGCAGCAGTGCCAGGGCGGGAGCCACCTGGACGTCGCCGGTACCGTGGCCGATCTGGACCTCGCTCCCGATCCGGCCGCCGGTCCGGCTGATGAGCTGGCCGTAGATACCGTGGGTGGTGTTGTCCACGAAGCCCTGCCAGACCACGAGGAAGTCGCCGCTCTGGGTGGCGACGACGGCCGGGCGCCGCTGCCGGCCGGCGGCCGTGGCGTTGACGGTGAAGTCGCCGCCGAGAGCCTTGCCGTCCAGGTCGAACAGGCGGGCGGACACACCGGGACCGTCGGCGTCCGTGGATTCCCAGACCGCCAGGCAGTCGCCGGCCGCGTTCGCGGCCAGCGCGGTGTTCCAGACCTCCGGAGCCCGGCCGGAGTCGACGCGCAGCTCGTCACCGGCGGGCTTGCCGCGGCGGGTCAGGAGCCGGCCTTGGACGGAGTCTGAATTCATGCCGTCCTTCGAGCTTTCCCAGACGACCATGACTCCGCCCGGCTTGAGAGCGGCCTTGGGGCGGCGCTGAAAGCCCTCGGTGTTGGCGTTGATCAGGAAGCGCTCGCCGAGAGCGGCGCCGGAAGCGTCGAACCGCTGGCCCATCACGTCCTGGTCCAGGAGCTTCCGATCCTCGTAGAAGTGGTCGATCTTGAGGTAGTCCTTCTCCTCCGTCCAGAAAACGAGCATCTCGCCGTTGGGCAGCGGCACCACCGCGGGATCCTTGCGCACCAGGACTTCGCCGCGGGCCGGAATGCCGGGCAGGTTCTTGTTGGCGACCAGGGTGATTTCGCCGGTGAGGGCGCCCTTGCCGTCGTAGAAGCGGCCGAGGATGCCGTGGATGTCGTTCTCCCAGACGACCATGGCCTTGCCGGAGGCGCTGAACGCGGCAATCGGCTGGAGCTGCCGGCTGTCCTTGTTCTGGTTGACCTGGAACTCCTCCCCCACCAGCTCGGGCTGAGCCCACACCGGAACCGAGCACGCCACCAGGAGAGCGGTCGCCAGGAGACACTGGAAAGGTTTGGACTTCATGTGCAAAGCTCCTCCGGTGAGTTGTGAATCTTGCCTCAACTCTCCAAGCCTAGGTCTGTTCCGGGAGAGTGTCAACCGGATCACAGGAACAGCAGCGCCACGCCGGTGACCGCGACGAGGGCACCGACCAGGCCACCGAATCCGACCTTCTCCCGCCGCAGCACGATCACGAGCGGGATGATCAGCACCGGGGTGAGGGCCATGATGCTCGCGGCGACGCCGGCCGCGGTCTCCCGGACAGCGACGAGCGACAGGGAGACGGCGAGGAAGGGGCCGAAGAACGCGCCCAGCGCCGCGAAGCCGAGCGCCTTGCGGTCCCGGATACCGCTGCGGACGTTCGGCCACCAGTTGAGGACGAAGAACAGCAGCGCGTAGCCGGCGAACCCGGCGATCACCCGCACCTGGGTGGCGGCGAAGACGTTGTAGCCGGCCATCCCGATCTTGCTCAGGATGAGGCCGACCGCCTGACCGAGGGCGCCGCCGAAGCCCAGGGCTACGCCGGCCGGCGTGATGTGCCGCCGCGGCAGGGCGCCCGTGTGGTTGCCGCGTTCGAGGATGGCCCAGCCGACCCCGGCCACGGTGAGCGTCATGCCGAGCAGGTCGCGCGGGGTGAGGGTCTCGCCGAGCGCCAGCCACCCGATGAGCGCCGTGATCGGCGGCACCAGGGCCATCATCAGGCTCGACAGCCGCGGTCCGAGGACGAGGTAGGCCCGGTAGAGGCACAGGTCGCCGAACGTGAACCCCACCAGCCCGGAGACGGTGAGCCAGGCCCAGTTGTGCGGCGTGGCGTCGACCGGGAACGCCTGGCCGCGGAAGATCAACCCGGCCACGGAAAGAAAGGCGAAGCCGAACGCCAGCCGCACCAGGTTGACGGTGAGCGAGCCGATCCGCCGGGCCGCGCCTTCGATCGACAGGGCCGTGCAGGCCCACAGGCCGGCGGCGCCCAGGGCCGCGAGCTGGCCGGTGTAGGGGGATGCCATGACCGTGGGAGCTCTACGCCCGTAGGGAGCCCATGAATCCCGCGACCGCCTCCACGGCCGCCGCCAGGTGGCCCGCCTCGGTGTGCCCCGACGACACCCGCGGCTTGAAGGAATGGTCGCCGTCCTCCAGCCACACCAGCCGGATGGCCGGGGACAGGGTGTAGCCCTCGACCTCCTCGCGGGAGCCGAGCGCGTCGCGCGTCCCCTGAACGATCAGGGTCGGTGTCCGCAGCGCTTCCAGGTGCCGGACCCGAAGGGTGGCGGGCCTGCCCGGCGGGTGGAAAGGATAGCCGAGGCAGACCAGGCCGCGCACGCCGGCCTCGTCGGCCATCATGCTGGCCATGCGCCCGCCCATGGACTTGCCGCCGACGGCGACGCGGTCCGCTCCTCCCAGCGCCTCCACGGCGTCGCGCCAGGCCTGGAGCAGGACCGGTTCCCGGTCTGGTGGCCGGGTGCCAAGCCCCTCCCGGCGACGCCGCATGTAGGGGAGCTCGAAGCGAGCCACCCGGATGCCCCGCCCGGCGAGCCCCCGGGCCATGGCGTTCATGAAGGGGGAGTCCATGGGCGCTCCGGCGCCATGGGCGAGAACCAGCGTCAAGCCTCCTTCAGGACCGTCGAACAGGAAATCGGACGTGCTCATCTCTCTATTATAGCCTCCCAGATTGACAGGCCTCGCCCTCTCCCGCTAGCCTCATCGCAAGTGATCCCGACCCCCGAGCAGCTCGACGCGATCTCCCGGATGACGAGCGGCAGCCTGCAGGAGGTGCCGGTCGCCCCCCTGCTGCTCGCGCAGGCCGTCCACAAGACCACCTGCGTGCTGGAGATCCGCCGCCGGCAGGTGTGGAAGAAGATCGTCTTCGAGGCCGGCGTGCCGGTGGACTGCCGGTCCAACCTGGCGCACGAGACCCTCGGCCGCTACATGATCAACGAGGGCAAGCTCGGCAACGAGGACTTCACCGCGTGCCTGAGCCACGCGGCGGCCCGAGGGGTGCCGCTGGGCGAAGAGCTGCTGGAGCGCGGCCTCGTCACGCCCGAGGATCTGTTCAAGATCCTCCAGTCCAACCTGGCCAGGAAGCTGCTCGACCTCTTCACCTGGCGGGAGGGTGAGTTCCATGCCGTCGACGACGACCTGCACGCGGCGGACTCCTCGCTCAAGCTGCGCGTGCCGCAGCTCATCCTGACCGGCGTCACCAAGCTGGCGCCGCAGGAGGAGATCGACATGGCGGTGGGTCCGCTGGTCGGCCAGAAGCTCTGCCTCCACCCGGCCCCACCGGTGCCGCTCGAAGAGATGCGCTTCTCCGCCAAGCAGAGCGCCCTGGTCGAAGCGCTGCGGCCGGGCCGGCGCATGGGCGAGCTGGCGGAGGCGACGGGCTTCTCGGTGGACGAGATCACACGGCTCCTGTACGCCCTGCTCATCCTGGGCGTCTGCGTTCCGGAGAGCCTCCTGCCGAAGGGCGCCTCGCCGCAGGCGACGCGGCCGGTGCCGCCGACGCCGACCCCGGCGTCAACCCAGGCGATACCCGTCCCGCCGGCGGCGCCGCCGCCGCCTGTGCCGGTGGCGTCCGCGCCGGCGGAGGAGATCGAGCGCCGCCGCGGCCAGGTCATGCAGGCCTTCCTGGTCCACCGCCGGCAGGACGCCTTCGACCTCCTGGGCCTCCCCGAGGACGCGACGCTGACCCAGGTCCACGAAAAGTACCTTGAATTCGCCCAGAGATTCGCTCCGTGGACATTTCAGGGTTCGGACCTGGAGGAGAAGGCGCAGAACCTGTTCCTGGCCGGCGCCCAGGCCTACGGCGAGCTCACCGATTCGGAGCGGCGCAACACGCTGCTCTTCCGGCGCAAGACCCTGCGCGAGGAGCGGGCCCGCAAGGCGCCCAGCATGCACCAGATCAAGACCGATCTCCTCGACTCCGAGGCGCAGTACAAGAAGGGACAGGCGGCCATGGAGGCGGGCAAGTACCGCGACGCGATCATGCTCCTGGAGTTCGCGGCGGACTGCGACCCTCAGAACGGCCTCTACGCCTCGGAGCTCGCCTGGTGCCGTTTCCTCAACAGCAGCGCCGCCGCGCCCCAGGCCATCCGGGAGCTGCAGGAGGCCCTGCGCCGCGACCCCAACTGCGGCATCGCCGCCTTCTACGCCGGAGAGATCGAGCGGCAGGTGGGCAACTACGACGACGCCGAAGCCCACCTGCGCCGCGCCATCAAGCTCATGAGCCCCGACCGCCGGCCGATCGACGCCCTGAAGCAGCTTTCGACCGACCGGACGAAACGGCGGTAGAAAGAAAAAGGACAAAAGGACCCAAAGGACATAAAGGACTCAAAGGACACCAAGATCCTCGTCCTTTGTCGTTTGAGTCCTTTATGTCCCTTATGTCCTTTATGTCCTTCCTACAGGAACCCTTCGATGATGGTCCCGCGCCCGGTCGCCACCGCGCGGTCCCTTGCGAGCTGGCCCACGGCCAGGTCCAGGACCCCGAGCCCGAACGGGCTCACGATCGTGATCTGGTCCTCGCTCTTCTTGGCCGGCGCCTCCCCGGTGACCAGGTCGGCGATCGTGCAGCGGATAAAGTCACGGTTGCCGGTCTGCTGCTCCGCCAGGTGGATCGAGGTCGAGGCGCGGCTGACGTGATCGGCGTCGTCCACCACGTTGTCGGCGGCCAGGATCACGTCCGCGGTGAGGTCCCGCAGCGAGGTGTGGAGGATCGTCGCGCCGGGCAGGCAGTCCGCGAGATCGGAGACGTGCGGCTTGACCGCCGTCGTGGCGAAGGCGATCAGCGGGCAGGTGCGGAACAGCTCGCGCGGGTCGTCCACCACGCCGACCGCCACACCATCGCCGACACCGCCGAGCATCTCGCGCAGGCGTCCGGCGAACGACTCGGCGCGCTCGCGGTCGAGGTCGAAAAGCGCGACGCGGCCGAGGCTGGGGATCGCCTTCGCCAGGAAGCGGACGGTCTCGAAGTTGATGACGCCGGTGCCGATCAGGCCGGCGGCGGCGGTCTCCTTCCCCTTGCGCAGGAGCTGCGCCGCGAGGGCGGCGCTGGCCGCGGTGCGGCGGGCGCTGATCAGCGAGCTTTCGAGGATCGCCTCGGGCAGGCCGGTCGTGGCGCTGTTGAGGATCAGCACCGCCGAGGCACGGGCGAAGCCCTTCTTCACGTTGCCCGGGAAGGAGGCGATCCACTTCATGCCGGCCACGCCGAAGCCGTCGCCCAGGTAGGCGGGCAGGGCGATGATGCGGTTGAGGTCGTCGTCGGGGAAGCGCAGGAACGTCGAGTGCGGCAGCGAGCTCTGGCCGCGGCGGTGAGCCACGTAGGCCCGGCCCACCGCGTCCATGATTTCGGCCTCGCGGCCGGCGAGGAGCTCCTCCACCTCGCTGCCGCGGAGGATCAGCACGTCGTTGGAATGCATCGGGGTCCCCCCTGTCGTCAGGGAAAGAGGGCCGGGAAAGCTATCCGATATCGGGTATGTCAGCGATATCGCCGAGATGCTCCCGGACCCAGTCGTCGGAGTACACGGTGTCGAGATACCGCTCTCCGCGGTCGGGCAGGATCACGACCGCGTTCGAGCCGGCCGGGATCTTATCCCTGAAGTGGCTCACGGCGGCGATCAGACCGCCCGACGAGGCGCCCGAAAGGATGCCCTCCCGCCGCACCAGCCGCCGGCATCCGGCCACGCACTCCAGGTCCGAGACCAGGATGAAGCCGGCGATGAGGCTCGGGTCGCAGAGCGGGGGGCGGAGGCCGGCGCCCATGCCGGGGAACATCCGCTTGGACTTCTGGTCCGAGAAGATCAGGCTCCCCTTCGCGTCCACCGCCACCACGCGGGTGGCCATGCCGTGGTCGCGGACGTACTCACCGCAGCCGCGCACCGTGCCGCAGGTGCTGGTCGCGCAGAAGACCACGTCGACCTTGCCGTCCAGTGCCGTGGCCACCTCGTGCATGGTGGTGCGGTAGTGGGCGCCGGAGTTGCGGGCGTTCGCATACTGGTTGGGCCAGAACGACCCCGGGATCTCCGCCACGAGCGCGCGGACCCGGTTGAGGCGCGCCGGCAGGAACTCGCCCGTAGCGGGATCGGGCTCGGCCACGTAGTCGATCCGGGCGCCGTACGCCTCCAGGATGCTGATGTTCTGCTTCGACGCCTTGGCGTCGACCACGCAGATGAGGTGCAGATCGTGAAAGGCGCAGGCCTGGGCGAGGCCGATCCCCATGTTGCCCGAGCTCGACTCGATGATCACCGAGCCCGGCCCCACCTCGCCGCTGCGCATCGCCTGCTCGAGGATCTCGATCGCCGGACGGTCCTTGATGCTGCCACCCGGATTGAGCGCCTCCAGCTTGCCGTAGAGCCGGAACGGGAGATCCGGATAGACCCGCCCGAGCCGCACCAGGGGTGTGTTGCCGACGGCCGAGAGCACTCCCTGCCGGAGGTGCCGCTCGCCCGATTCGTCCTCGATATCCGACTGCCCGAGAAGAGGGTTGGTGCTCATGGTGTCCTCCGACTCCAGTAAGAAATGCCTGAAAGGGCCCCCGGGACTCGCAGGGGTCATCCCCTCATAAGAGGTATCGCAAACCGCTCCAACCGTGACAAGGGGGCCACCGGGAAGGACGGGGATTGCGCGCGCGGGCCGAATGGTAGAGCAATCCCGGAGCCTGTGCTAGCATCCGCGGGCCGTTGACTGCCCCAAGACCCTGTCCGATTTGCTTTTGTACCGGATTCCGGGTCTTTCGGCCCGGCATTTCATGACACAGGAGGAGACGGTGAAACTCGGAGACGTACTGAAAAAGGAGCGGGAGCGCAAAAAGCTCTCCTTTTCGGAGACGGCCGCCCGTCTCGGGATTTCTGAGGAGCAATACGGCGAGATGGAGGGCGGAACCTCCCCGGCCGAGACCTGGGGTCCGCTCCTCGCCAGGATCGCGATCAAGCTGGAGACGCCGACGTCGCGCCTGCTGGCCGACAGCGGCAAGTCCGCCGACTGCAAGCCGGGCCAGGCGGGCGAGCTGATCCGGAAGCATCGCGAGCGCCGCCAGAAGAGCGTCGACCAGATGGCGGAGCAGCTCGAAATCCCGAAAGAGCAGTACGAAGAGATCGAAGCCGGAACGTCGGGAATCGAGGAGCACGGTCCGCGGCTTCTCCACTTCGCGGAGATCATCGAGCAGCCGGTGTTCAACCTGTTCTACCCCTGCGGCCTGCCGCTCGAGAAGCTCGACGATTATCCGTAGTAACCCGGTCCCGGCGCCTGGTCCCGAATCGGCCTGCTCCGGCAGGCCGTTTCCTTTTTCAACCGTTCTTCAGGAGCGATGAGAGACATGCCGACCCCGTCCCGCCTTCGCCAGTGTTTTCACCGACTGGCCCTGCCCCTCGCCCTGCTGCTCTCCGCCGCCGCGGCCAATCCCGCCACTCCCGCCAAGCCGGCGCGCACTCTCGATCCCGAACGCTGGAAGGCGTTGGCCTGGCGCGAGGTCGGGCCCTACCGTGGCGGCCGCTCGGATGCCGTCGCCGGCCTCCCCTCCAGCCGTGGCATCTACTACTTCGGAGCCACCGGCGGCGGCGTGTGGAAGACCCCGGACGGCGGGAGCTACCTGGAAGAACGTCTCCGACGGCTTCTTCGGCGGCTCGATCGGCGCCGTGGCCGTGTCGGAGTGGGATCCCAACGTGATCTACGCCGGCAGCGGCGAGGAGACCGTCCGCGGCAACGTCTCGCACGGCGACGGCATGTGGAAGTCGACCGACGCGGGCAAGACCTGGACGCACATCGGCCTGGAGGATTCGCGCCACATCGCGCGGATGCGGATCCATCCGAAGAACCCCGACCTGGTCTACGCCGCGGTGCTCGGCCATCTTTTCGGCCCGAGCCAGGAGCGCGGCGTCTACCGCAGCAAGGACGGCGGCAAGACCTGGGAGCGCGTCCTCTTCGTCAACGAGAACGCCGGGGCCGTCGACCTCGCGATGGATCCCACCAACCCGCGCATCCTCTACGCCGGCACCTGGCGCGTGCGCCGCACGCCGTACAGCCTGGAGAGCGGCGGCGCCGGCTCCGGCCTCTGGAAGAGCACCGACGGCGGCGACTCCTGGACCGAGCTGACCCGCAACCCCGGCCTGCCCAAGGGGACGGTGGGCGGTATCGGCATCATCGGCGTGGCCGTCTCTCCCAGCAACCCCGAGAACGTCTACGCCATCGTCGAGGCCGAGGACGGCGGCGTCTTCCGCTCGCGCGACGGCGGCAAAACGTGGACGAAGACGAACGAGGATCGGGAGCTGCGCCAGCGCGCCTGGTACTACACCCGCATCTACGCCGATCCCAAGGACGAGGAGACGGTCTACGTCCTCAACGTCCGCTTCCACCGCTCCAAGGACGGCGGCAAGACCTTCTCCGCCATCCGCGTGCCGCACGGCGACAACCACGACCTGTGGATCGACCCCGCCGACCCGCTGCGGATGATCGAGGGCAACGACGGCGGCGCTGAACGTCAGCACCGACGGCGGCGAGAGCTGGACCCGGCAGGACAACCAGCCGACGGCGCAGATCTACCGCGTATCGACCGACAACGCACTTCCCCTACCGCCTCCTGGGTGCGCAGCAGGACAACTCGGCGCTGCGCATCCGTCAGCCGTCCGGACGGCCTCGGCCCCGACTTCGAGGTCACGGCCGGCGGCGAGAGCGGCTACGTCGTGGCCGACCCCGAGAACCCGGACGTAATCTACGGCGGCTCGTACGGCGGATTCCTCCAGCGCTTCAACCACGCCACCGGCGAGCAGCGCGACGTCAACGTCTGGCCCGACGAGCCCGATGGGCTGGGGAGCGGAAGAGCTGAAGTACCGCTTCCAATGGAACTTCCCCATCTTCTTCTCGCCGCACGACCCCAACACGCTCTACGCCGCGGCCAACGTCCTGTTCAAGAGCATCGACGAGGGCCAGACCTGGACCGCCATCTCCCCCGACCTCACCCGCAACGACAAGTCGACCCAGGCCTCTTCGGGCGGCCCGATCACCAAGGACAACACCTCGGTCGAGTACTACGGCACGATCTTCGCCGCGGCCGAGTCGCCGGTGGAGCCCGGCGTGATCTGGACCGGCTCCGACGACGGCCTGATTCAGGTTACCCGCGACGGCGGCAAGACCTGGAAGGACGTCACGCCGTCCGGCATGCCGGAGTGGATGATGATCAACAGCGTCGAGCCCAGCCCGTACGAGAAGGGAGGGCTCTACGTCGCCGCCACGATGCTACAAGTCGGACGACTTCCGCCCCTACCTGTACAAGACGAGCGACTACGGCGCCACCTGGACCCGCATCGACCGCGGCATCGACCCGATGCATTTCACCCGCGTGGTGCGCGCCGACCCGGTGCTGCCGCGGCCTGCTCTACGCCGGCACCGAGCGCGGCGTCTACGTCTCTTTCGACGACGGCGGGCGCTGGCAGCCTCTGCAGCTCAACCTGCCGATCGTGCCGGTCACCGACATGACGGTCAAGGGTGACGACCTGGTCGCCGCCACCCAGGGCCGGGGTTTCTGGATTCTCGGCGGCCTGGCCCTCCTGCGCCATCTTCCGGACAACCTGGCCGCGCAGTCGCCGCACCTGTTCGACCCCGTCCCCGCCTACCGCCTCCCGGACGGTTTCGGCGACGTTGGCGACGGCGGGGCGATCTACTACTTCCTCGACAAGGCCCCCTCCGACAAGATCGCCAAGGAGGCCCGGCTCGAGATCCTCGACGGCGGCGGCAAGGTCTTGCGCTCCTTCCCCGGCAAACCCTCCGAGGCCGGTAAGCCCAAGGAGGAGGTCAAGGAGAAGGACGGCGAAGAGAAGGGCGCGGAGCCTGCCGAGCCTTCCCAGAAGGACGAAAAGAAGGAAACCAAGCAGAAGCCCAGGGAGGACGAGGAAAAGCAGAAGGCCCCCATGGAGGCCGGCCTCAACCGCTTCAACTGGGACCTTCTCTATGGCGCCGGCAAGACCTTCCCCGGATTGGTCCTCTGGAGCGGCGAGACCGTCCGTCCGTTCGTCGTGCCCGGCGAATACCAGGTGCGCCTGACCGTCGGCGGTATCGGCGGCGGCACCCGCACCGCCCACCTCCAGGTGCTCAAGGATCCGCGCTCGTCGGCCACCCTGCCGGACCTGCAGGCCCAGCACGAGTTCCTGATGTCGATCCGCGCCAAGCTCGACGAGACTCACGACGCCATCCGGCGCATCCGCGACGTGCGGGCGCAGCTCGACGGCATCAAGCAGCGTATGGAAGACCAGGACGGCGACCACGCCAAGGTTCTCGACGCCGCCAAGGCCCTGGACGAGGCGATGACCAAGGTCGAGGAGGCGCTCTACCAGACGAAGAACCGGAGCCCCCAGGACCCGCTGAACTTCCCGGTGCGGCTCAACGACAAGCTGAACGCCCTGGGCGCGTCGGCCGCGATGGGCGACAACCGGCCCACGGACCAGGCCGTCCAGGTCCGGGATCAACTCGTCCAGGCCATCGACGCGCAGCTCGCGGCGCTCGCGCGGATCCTCACCCAGGATCTGCCCGCGTTCAACGAGCTGGCGAAGACGGAGGGGGTTCCGGCGGTGATCCTCTCCCCTTCTCGGATAAAATCACAGCCATGACAACCACGACTGTGATGACCCCTCCCCGCTTCGCGGCCTACGAGCTGCGCGGCTGGGATCTATCGGAGCTGCTGCCGGAGCCGGCCGACGAGGCGATCCTGAGCCGCCTGGCCGAGATCGAAGGCGCCGTGGGCGCCTTCGAGGCGCGGCGCGGCGAGCTGCAACCGGAGATGTCCCCCGAAACATTCCTGGAGATCCTGCGCCAGTACGAGACGCTCGTCGAGCAGATGAACACGGTCTCGGGCTACGCCTCCCTCTGGTTCTCCGCCGACACCGGCAACTCGCAAGCCCTCACCTTCCGCAACCGCGTGCGCGCCGCGATGACCGCGGGCGGCAACCGCATGCTGTTCTTCACGCTCTGGTGGCGGAGCCTCTCCGACGAGCAGGCCGAGCGCCTCCTGCCGGGCGGCCCCGAGCACGCCGACTACCTCCACTACCTGCGGGATCTCCGGCGCTTCAAGCCCCACACCCTGGACGAGAAGTCCGAGCAGATCATCAACGTCAAGGACGAGAACGGCATCGGCGCGGTCATGACGCTCTACTCCATGCTGACCAACCGGCTGGAGTACACGCTGGAGGTCGACGGCGAGACCCAGACCCTCACCCGCGACGCGCTGGTGAGCTTCGCCTTCTCGCCGCGGCCCGACCTGCGCGCCGCGGCCTACCAGGAGCTCTACCGGGTCTACGGCCGGGAGTCCACCATCCTCGGCCAGATCTACGTCAACCGGGTCCACGACTGGCACGACGAAAACGTGGTCCTGCGCGGCCACCGCTCGCCCGTGTCGGTGCGCAACCTGGACAACGACATTCCGGACGAAGCGGTGCAGGTGCTGTTGGATACCACGCGTGAGAACGCTCCGATCTTCCAGAGCTACTTCCGGCTGAAGGCCGGCTGGCTCGGCCTGGACCGCCTCCGGCGCTACGATCTCTACGCGCCGCTCGCCACGTCGGACCGCAGCGTTCCGTATGGCGACGCGGTGCAGTCGGTCCTCGAGACGTTCCACGCCTTCCATCCGCGCTTCGCGCAGATGGCCGAGCGGGTGTTCGCCGAGGATCACCTCGACGGCGAGATCCGCAAGGGCAAGCGAGGCGGCGCATTCTGCTCGACCGTGCTCCCCCGCTTCACGCCCTGGGTGCTGGTCAACTACGCCGGCCGGGTGCGGGACGTGGCGACGCTCGCCCACGAGCTCGGGCACGCGATCCACAGCATGCTGGCCGAGCACCACTCGATCCTCACCCAGCACGCCTCGCTGCCGCTGGCCGAGACCGCCTCGGTCTTCGGCGAGATGCTGATGACCGACCGCCTGCTGCGGGAGGAGTCCGACCCGCTCGCCCGCCGCGAGCTGTTGGCCGCGGCCGTGGACGACGTCTACGCCACGGTACTGCGGCAAGCCTACTTCGTGCTCTTCGAGCAGGAGGCCCACGAGGCGATCCTGGCGGGCCGCTCGGTCGAGGACATCAGCGAGATGTACATCGGCAAGCTGGTGGAGCAGTTCGGCGACAGCGTGGAGATCCCGCCGGAGTTTCGCTACGAGTGGCTGTCGATCCCGCACCTCTTCCAGACGCCGTTCTACTGCTACGCCTACAGCTTCGGCCAGCTCCTGGTGCTGGCGCTCTACCGCCGCTTCCAGGAGGAGGGCGAAGCCTTCAAGCCGGGCTACCTGCGGCTCCTCTCCTACGGCGGCTCGGCCCGGCCGGAGGCGATCCTCAAGGAGGTCGGCATCGACATGACCGACCGCGCCTTCTGGCAGGGCGGCTTCGACCTGGTGCGGGAGAGGATCGACGAGATGGAGCGGCTGTAGGACGCTACGGAATTGCGGAGAAGAGGGAGAAGAGATCGATGAACGCTTTCAGATTGCGGTCCCTCTGGATGGCCGCCTTGGCTCTGCTCTTGGCGGGCTCGGTACCGGCCACGGCGCAGCAGCCGGCCGCCCACCCGCTCGACCCGCTGAGCGGCGACGAGATGCGGGCCGCGGTCCGCGCGCTCAAAGACCGGCCCGGATTTCCGGCGGATGGCCGCTTCGCCATCCTGACCCTGAACGATCCTCCCAAACAGGAGATCCTGGACTACCGCGGCGGCCCGTCGTTCACCCGCCAGGCCTTCGCCGTCGTCTATGGCCGGTCGCAGAACAAGACGTTCGAGGCCCTGGTAAACGTCAAGGACCCCGGGCATCCGAAGGTCGACTCGTGGCGCGAGGTGCCGGGCGTGCAGCCGCTGGTGCTCGAAGAGGAGGGTGATCTGATCGAAGAGATCCTGCGCGGGAATGACGGCTGGAACGCCGCTCTCAAAAAGCGCGGGATCGATCCCGACGACGCGCAGATCGACTACTGGGCGGTGGGCACGGTGCCCGCGAAATACCGCGGGCGGCGGCTCTTGCGTGGCTTGACGTTCTTCCAGGGCGACGCCGCGAACTTCTACGGGCAGCCGATCGAAGGGCTCGACGCCCTGGTGGACCTCAACAGCGGCGAGGTGCTCGAGCTGACGGCGTTCGACGATCCGCCGAAGCTGCCGGAGCGCGGCCAGGATTTCGACGAGGATTCCATCCGCCGGAGCCTCGGCAAGCTGCGCGAGGCCCCCAAGCCGCTTTCCATCACCCAGCCCCAGGGTACCAGCTTCGAGCTGCGCGGCAACGAGGTACGCTGGCAAAAGTGGCGGTTCCGCTACCTGATGCATCCGCGGGAAGGTCTCGTTCTCTACCTGGTGAGCTACGACGATCCGGCGGGCAAGCCGCAGCCGGTGCTCTACCGCGCGTCGTTCTCCGAAATGGCCGTGCCCTACGGCGATCCGGCCGGGAACTGGAACTGGCGGTGCGCCTTCGACGTCGGTGAATACGGCGTGGGCAAGGGCGCGGGCTCGATCGAGGCCAAGCTCGACGCCCCCGAAAACGCCGTGCTCCTCGATTCGGTCTTCGCCAACGACTTCGGCCGGCCGGTCATCTACCAGGATACGGTCGGGATCTTCGAACGGGACGGCGGCATTTTGTGGAAACACCGGGAGACGGGCGGCGATCAGCAGAACAACGAGTCGCGCCGGGCACGGGAGCTGGTGATCTTCACCATCGCCACGGTGGGCAACTACGACTATTCGATCAGTTGGATCTTCCGCCAGGACGGGGCGATCGAGGTGGAGGCGGGCTTGAGCGGCATCATGCTGCCCAAGGGGGTGCTCCAGGAAACCCACTCGCACGACGCCAACGGCCACCTCGTGGCGCGCCGGGTGGTCGCACCGCACCACCAGCACATCCTCAACTTCCGGCTGGATTTCGACGTGTACGGCACCGCCAACTCGGTGGCGGAGATGAACACCCATTCCATGCCGCCGGGGCCGGACAATCCGGCCGGCAACGGCATCGTGATGGAAGAAAAGGTTCTGCCACGCGAGCAGGATGCGGAGAGGGACATCAGCCTGCCCGACGCCCGCGCCTGGCGGGTTCTCAACCCGGGAGAGAAAAACGGGCTCGGCTACGAGCGCGGCTACATCCTGGTCCCCGGTCCGAATTCAGTGCCCTATCCCCTCCCCGATTCGCTGGCGCGGAAGCGGGCGGGCTTCATGAATCACCATGTCTGGGTGACCCGCTACAAGCCGGGAGAGCTTTATGCCGGCGGCGACTATCCGAACCAGAGCGAAGGCGGCGACGGGCTGCCCCGCTACGTCGCGGGCAACGAGCCGATCGAAAATTCCGACCTGGTGCTGTGGTACACGATGAACGTCACCCACATCCCGCGGCCGGAAGAGTGGCCGGTCATGCCGACCACCCGCATCGGTTTCAAGTTGATCCCGGCCGGTTTCTTCGAGCAGAACCCCGCTCTGGACGTGCCGAAGTAGGACCCGCGCTCACTCGCCGAGGATCAGGAAGCCGTACTTCCGAAAAACGGCGAGCGCCGCGGACGATTCGAGATAAGCGAGGAACTTGCGCGCCGCGGCCGGTTGCTCCGCTTCGGCCAGGACGGCGAAGGGATAGGAGATGGCCGGACCCTCGGCGCGCGGAACTTCGTGAGCGATGCGGATTTTCTTCGCGATGGCCGCGTCCGTCTTGTACACGATCCCCACGTCGACGTTGCCCGACTCGACGGCGGCCAGGGCGGCGCGCACGTTTTCGGTCGGGACGACGCGGTCGATCACCCGGCTCCAGATCCCCAGCTTGCGCAGGTATTCCTTGGCGTAGATGCCGGCCGGCACGGACTGCGGCTCGGCCAGCGCGATGGCAC
Organism: uncultured Holophagales bacterium; assembly: GCA_963844885.1. GTDB lineage: Bacteria > Acidobacteriota > Thermoanaerobaculia > Multivoradales > UBA5704 > DATMER01. The sequence goes on from CAWJQA010000006.1 coordinate 186,767, forward strand.
GGATGCCGGGTGCGGCGAGATCCTTCGCGTCCGAGATCTTCAGGCTCGAATCGTCGGGTACCACGATCACCAGAGTGTTCGAAAGCACGCTGCGGCGCGTCCCCGGCAGGAGAAGCTTCTTCTTCTCCAGGGAATTCATCTTCTCCTCGTCGGCTGACAGGAAGAGGTCCGCGGGCGCCCCCTCCTGGATCTGCCGCGCGAGGGCGCTCGACGCTCCGAGGTTCAGGACGATCCGGTCGCCTTCGCTCCTCTCGTAGGTGGCGGCGATCTCCCGCAGGGCGTCGGTGAGGCTGGCGGCCGCGAACACCTGGACTTCGACGGCGCGGGCGGCCGCGGGAAGCAGCGCGGCGAGGAGCGCGATCAGCGCGAGAGTCGTCAACGTTTTTCTCATCGTGCGTCCCTTCCGGGCAGGCTTCAGAAGATGACCTGGAAACGCGCCAGAACCTTGTCCTGGTTGTCCTGATCCTCGATGCGGGTCCGCAGATAGTTGAGGCCGAGCTTCAGATCATGGCCTTTCAACATCCAGTTCAATCCGAGGGTGTCGGTCTGCGTCGTATCGTTCGGGAGCTCGTCGCGCGGATCGAAGGTCTCGTGCTTCGCGACGACCTGGAGCTTGTCGGGGATGACGAAGAGCGAGCCCTGGGCGTACCACCCTTTCGACTCGATCCGGCGCAGCGGCCGGCGCGAGTCCGGCTCCCATTTCGTCTGGAGGGCCTCCACCCAGAGATCCACCGGCCCCCATTGAATCTGGGTGTCGAGGCCGTAGCCCACGCGTTTGCCCGAGAAGATGCCGTCGCGGTCGGGCGTGGCCGGTGTCGAGTCGAAACCGAATTCCGACCCCGGGGAGACGTTGGTGTCGTCGGACGAGTAGGCGTTGCCACCCAGACTCCAGCTTCCCCTCCGGTTCAGCACCTTGCCCTGCCAGGGAATCCCGGACAGGCGGCCCGCGACCAGGAAGCGGTCGTCGTCGTTGAAATTGTTGTTGGCGCCGTTGCCGTTGAAGGCGCCCACCGCGTAGGTCAGGCGTTTCTCCAGGAAATCGCCGCCGGCTTGGACGCCCAACTGGCGGCCGAGGGTGAGGCGGTCGTTGACGAGGCTCCGCTCCAGCGCGAGCAGGCGCGGATCGCTGTAGATCTGTTCGAAGCCGTACGGAGTCTTGAACTGGCCGAAGCGAATATTGGCGCCGGGATGGCGGTTCCAGGTCACGTAGGCGTCGGTGAGCTGGGCGCGCAGGCCCGAGGTGTTGGCCAGCGTCCCCGCGAATTCGCCTTCGAGACGGAAATCGAATTCCTCCAGAAACTTGCCGGTGGCGTTCAGGCGCGCCCGCCGCAGGTAGAAGCGGTCGTTGTCGCTGTTGAAGCGGGAGTCGCCCTTGTCCCCGGCTTCGGCCTGCACCTGGAGAAGGCCGCCGATCGAGATCGTCGGCTCTTTTCCCGCCGGCTTGATGACGCCGAGCGATTGGGCGTCGAGGAGCCCCGGCCCGGCAAGGCCACTGCAACCCACGAACAGGAGACAGATCAACACTCGGCGCATTCGCTCCCCCATGGACAATGGGGCGGAGCCTAGTCGGGCCGCCCCATCCTGTCAAGGAGTTTCGCGCCTTGACGCCATCAGAGAAGCCAGTGTATCCTAGGGGCATGTCCCCCTTGGTTCAACAGCTCGCGGACAAGCTCGATCAGTGGGAGCCCTCGGTTTCTCGAAGGGTGGAATCCTTGGTGGCCGAGATCATGGATCTCGCAGATGCAGGCGCCCTCGAGCTCTTGCGGTCCCGCGCAATCGAACAAGAAGTCCTTGACCTTCTGGATGAGCCTGTATCCCGGTGAGGTCTGGCTGGCCGATCTTGGGATGGCTGCCAAGACCAGGCCTGTCGTCATCGTGTCGAGGCACGATGAGGACGCCCCCAGGGCACTAGTCATCTTCGTCCCGCTGACCACACAGTATCGAGGAAGCCAATACGAGGTTGTGCTCCCTTCGATGAGCTTTCTTCGTGAAGCATCCGTGGCCAACGTGCAGGGTATTTCATCACTGCCTCGGGTCAGGCTGGAACGACGCCTCGGCAGATTGCCTGGCCCGGCTCTGAAAGAGATTCGCGCTGCGGTCGCCTTCGCTCTCGAGCTTTCCTGACCAGGGGACCCACCATGCGCTGACGGTACCGGGGCGCTGTGTTTCATTCGCTCCGCTCGATCGTGCGGCCGGGCACCTCGCGGCCGGTGAGCCATGCGGTGTCCATCGGATAGACCAGCTTCTCAGGCTAGCGGCGCGTGTGTCAGGCGAGCTTTCTGTTCCGGTTACCGACCCAGTTCACTTCATCGAGGAGATCTCCCAATGGAAGCACTGATCATCAGCCAGAGTGAACTGAGGAATCGTGGATTTCGTGCCCTCGCTGAAGCCCTTGGCTGGGCTAACGCAGTCCGATTCTTACGCCAGTATGACCCCGGCGCAGGAAACTACACCGAGGAACGCCGAACCCTGTTACCGGATTGGGATGCTTCCACCCTTATCCAAAAGGCCAAAGAGCTGCAGAAGCCTCGTAAATCGGGCGCCTAATTAAGTCGGGTTGATCATCACGGTCTATGTGGTAATGTAAAATCTGGACAGAGCAGACATCTCCTCGAAGGCGAAGGAAAACGGGTGGAAGCGACCGCGCTCCCACCCCGGGGGTTCAACGTTTTGTCAGCGCCTCGGTGTGCGGGACCGGGGCGCCGTGTTTCATTCGCTCCGCTCGATCGTGCGCCCGGGCACTTCGCGGCCGGTGAGCCACGCGGTGTCCATCGGGTAGACCAGCGGGTCGAAGATGACGAAGTAGAAGTGCCAGACGAGGATGGCCAGCGTGGCCAGCACGGCCTCGTAGAAGTGGACCGCGGTGGAGATGTCGATCGCCCACTTCGGCAGCCATGTCAAGGTCAGGTTTTCAAACCAGAGCAGGAAGCCGGTGACGGCCATCACCGCGGTACCCCACATCAGCGCGAGGTATTCGGCTTTCTCGACGTAGCTCAGGGTGGGCGAACGCGGCATCTCGGCACGCTTGCCGAAATACCAGGCCAGCTTCTCCCTCAGCTCGCGGACGTCGTGCAAGGAAGGCCACATCCGGAAGATGCAGGCCCGCGCCTCTTTCGATACCGCGAGATGCACGAAGTGCCCGAGGAAGGCGGCGACCATCACCACGGCGGCCATCCTGTGAATGGCTCCACGCAGGGCGACCGTCTCCTCCCAGGCGAGCAGCGGCCGGGACCACCAGGCGCCGGGGAACTTCAGCGCGAAACCGGTGTAGGCCAGGACGATGAAGCTCGCCATCGTGAGCCCGTGCGCGATCCGGAAGCCAAGCCTCATCCGCGGCCGGCGCTCCGGTATCGGGACGATCGGCAGCCGGACCGGCGACAGCACCTTGCGCCGCATGTCGAGCGCGTTGTGCAGCACCATGCCGCCGATCACCAGCCAGATGAGCCATAGATAGATCAGCCGCACCCAGTACACGGCCGGGGACGACGCCTGGTCGGTGGACACCAGGTGGACGGGGCCCATGGCGAAGCGCGTGCCGGCGCCGGGATGGCAGTTGCCGCAGGTTTTCGACAGGTTCGCTTTATTCACGGTCGACCGCGGATCGGCCGACGGGAAAATGTTGTGAACCCCGTGGCAGGAGGCGCAGTTGGCCACCGTCTGGCTGCCCGACCGGCCGGCGAGGCCGTGGTAGCTGTCGTCGAACGAGGCGACCACGTCGGACGGCATGCCGTATTTCTGCGAGATGCGCAGGTCGCCGTGGCAGCGGCCACAGGTCATCTTGGGCAGGTTGGTGGCGAACACCGGCGAGCCGGGATCGCTGGGTGCCAGGATGCGGTGCTCGCCGTGGCAGTCGGTGCAGACCGGCGCCTCGCGCACGCCGCGCGCCGCCGCCTGCCCGTGGACGCTCGCCGCGAACGCCTTGGCGATCTCGGTGTGGCACTCGCCGCAGGTGCCGGGAACGTTTTGATGATTCACTTTCGACGCCGCGTCGGAAGCGGGCAGGATGCCGTGGCTGCCGTGGCAGCTCGCGCAGTCGGCGGCGGGCTTGCCTTCGCGGATGGCGCGGGCGTGAACGCTGGCGTTGTAGGCCGCGAGCGGCTGGACGAGATGCAGGCCCGTGCGCTTCGCGATCTCGGGCGAGGCGTGGCACTGGGCGCAGGTCACCGCGACGCGCGCCGGGCTCACCCGCGAGGCCGGATCGTCGCGGGAGACGATCTGGTGGACCGGGCCGTGACAGGTCTGGCAGGCGGGCTTGCCGGAGATCTGGGTGAAGACCGGCTTGCCGTGGATCGACTTCTGGAGCGCTTCGACGGTGTCGGAGTGACAGGTTGAACAATCGACGTTGGCGACGCCCTCGGGGTGGGGATCCTGCTCGGCGCCGACGTGGCAATCGGTACAGGAGAGGCCGGCGTGGACCGTCTTTTCAAGGTCGGCGGGCTGGACGTCGTGGCAGTCGGTGCAGGCGGCGGCCTCCGCCTCCTGGGCCGCCGCGGGTTGCGCGGCCCAGACGAGGAAGGAGATCAGCGCGAGGACCGGACAGGACCGGAGGGCTCCTCGGACGAAGGATCTCATGGCTCTTGTACCTCGCGGTATCTTCTCGGTCGGGTCACTGCTGGAGACTGCTCAGGATCTCCGGGTTTTCCTCTTGCATGGCGAGGAGACCGTGGCAGGTCGAACAGTCCTGAGAGATGGCCCGGCCGTCAGCCGCCTTGTGCTCCTCGTCGTGGCAGCGGAAGCAGCCGGGGGATCGCTCGTGACCGATATGGTTCGGGTACGTCCCCCAGCCGATGTTCATCGACGGGTAGACGTTGGCGCTGTAAACCTCGCCCAGCACCGCCGCCGTCGCGCGGATGGCGTCCGCCCGGCCGGCGGCGATCTGGGGGAATTCCTTGCGATAGAAGGCCAGCAGGCCGTCGTTGAAAGCCTTTTCCGCGGCCTCGTGCGACGCGTATTTCGCGGTCAGCAGCCGCACCGATTCGCGGTGGACGAACGGCAGGTCCGTGGGGATCCGGCCGGCCTGCATGGCCATGTCCACCTCCTGCTCGGGAGCGCGGAACGTATGGCTCGGCCGGTTGTGGCAGTCCACGCAGTCCATCACCCGCCAGGCCGCGCCGGCCGGAGGCTTCGGGTCGTCCTTGACGAAGCGGGTCACCTTGCCGTCGGCGGCCGTCATCTCGACCTCGTAGACCGTCTCCCGCTTCTCGTCCGCCAGATAGCGGATGCGGACGCCGGGGTCGACGTGCCAGTGGATGCCTTGCGACGCGCCCCCGGTCCGGCCGCCGACCTTCATCAGGAGGACGGTCTGCAGGTGCGTGTTGGCCTCGTCGTCCGAATAGTTGTGATGACCTTGAGCCGGTCGCCCACGAACTTGGCGGGCCAGTGGCACTGCTCGCAGGTCTCCCGCGCCGGGCGCAGGTTGTGGACCGGCGTCGGGATCGGCCGCGGATAAAGGTTCAGGTTGACCGAGATCAACTGCCAGCTGCCCGAGAGCTTCGACTTGACGAACCAGCCGGCGCCGGGGCCGATGTGACAGTCCACGCAGCGCACGCTGGCGTGCGGCGAGCGCTGGAAGGCCGGTGTATTCGGGCTGCATCACGCTGTGGCAGGCCTGGCCGCAGAACTGCGTCGTCTCCATCGTGCCGACGCCTTCGTAGGTGGCGACCGCGAGAATCACGATGTTGACCGCGGTCAGCGCGGTGAAAACCAGGGCACGGCGGCGGGTGGTGACGTCGTTGAAGTCCAGGACGGGAAAGGCGGCGGGCGCCTCGCCGCGGGCTTCGGCGGCGCGGTCACGGCGGCGCTGCAAGGCGATGCCGGCCGGGATCAGCAGCAGGCCGACGAGGAAGATCGCCGGCAGGATCAGGTACGCCAGGATCCCGAGGTACGGGCCGCCGCGGTAGCCGAAGAGCTGAAGCATGAAAAGGGTGACGATCAGGATCGCCGAAGCCGTGACGACGGCCGAGCCGATCAGGCTGATCGAGTTGCGGGTCAGTGCCATGAAGAAGCTTTTCACTCTTCAACTCTCCGTTCAGGCCGAGGAACCTCCCCGGCCGAGCACCTGGGTGATCGGCGAGAGAGGCCCCGGGGGTTGGGTTCGCTACTTCTTCTCCTGCTTCTGCAGCCAGGATATCAGAGCGCCCAGCTCGGCGTCGCTCCCCGTGAAGGCCTTGACATGCTTTTTGCCGTTGATGTCGGCCGTCTTCTTGAGGTAGCCGGTGAGCAGCTTGGCGTCCGTCTTGGCCAGGCCGACGAGGTCGGGGGCCTTCGACGTCTTCATGGTGGCCGCGATGCCGGCGGGCGTCACCGAGTGGCACATGTTGCACTTCTGAGCCAGGAAGATCGCCTTGCCATCGAGCGCGGGCTGGGCGGCAGCCGCAGCCGCGCCCGGCCCGGAGTACAGGATGGCGAGCAGGACGACCGTCAGGACGATCGAGAGGGTGAAACCGAGGGTCTTCATGGTTGCGGCTCCTTTCGGGGGTTCCGTTCTTCCCGAGGCGAATCAAACCATGGGGTTCTTCGTCCGGCTACATCCCTGTGGGTGGTTTTCCCCAGGCCCGCCCCTCCCGCCTCCCCACCCCGCGGGGTGGGGAACCTGCCCGCCTGACAATCATATACATACTCTCCGGCGGGTGGTGGTGAGGAGACCCCCGCCGGGATCAAATACGGCCAGCATTCAGGGTTGTATGGGCCTTCACCACAAGAATGACCCAAGACACCGGGAGGAGAGACACCATGAAACTGTATCGCCTTCTGCTTCCGACTCTTGTCGTGGCACTCCTGGCCCTCGCGGGCCCGGCGTGGGCCGCGCCGCAAGAGCCGGCAAGCACACCACCACCCCAGGGCTATGCCGGCAGTGACGTCTGCATGGCCTGCCACGGCGAAGTGGCGGACCATCTGGCCGCGACTCCGCATGGCTCCAAGGCGTTCGAACGGCTCGCGGCCCACGGCTGCGAGAGCTGCCACGGACCCGCCGCCGCCCACACGGAGAACCCGGACGACCCGTCGCTGCGCCCGAGCATCACCAAGCTCAGCGCGACGGACCAGGCCAAGCTCTGCCAGAGCTGCCACAGCGGCAGGCAGCAGATGTTCTGGCACGGCAGCGTCCACGCCAACCGTGGCCTCGCCTGCCAGTCGTGCCACAGCATCCACAACTTCAAGTCCCCCGAAGCCCAGCTCAAGGCCGCCAGCAAGACCGAGGTCTGCCTGAGCTGCCACAAGGACGTCCGGGCGGAAATGTGGAAGACCTCGCACCATCCGATCCGCGAGGGCAAGGTCACCTGCACCGACTGCCACAACCCGCACGGCAGCAGACCGCCAAGATGATCAGGGCGGCGTCGGTCAACGACCAGTGCTACTCCTGCCACGCCGAGAAGCGCGGCCCCTTCCTCTGGGAGCATGCGCCGGTGCGCGAGAACTGCATGAACTGCCACACGCCGCACGGCTCGAACCACATCAAGCTGCAAAGAACCTCGGTACCCTACCTCTGCCAGCAGTGCCACTCCAACACGCGGCATCCTGGCACTCTCTACGACGGCTCCACCCTCGCGGACCAGTCGCGCGCCAGCAACCGGGAGTTCAACCGGGCCTGCACCGACTGCCACGCCGCGGTCCACGGAAGCAACCACCCGTCAGCCCGTACCTGGCCCATTAGGCACGAGGAGAACGCCATGAGCACCAATAGAAAGATCGGCAAGTGGCTCGCCCTCACCGCCCTTGTCGCCGGTACCCTGCTGCTGGCGGCCCTGCCCGCCATCGCCCAGGAACCGGCCGGCGAGCCCCAGGGCTTCACCTTCACCATCGACCCGATCGTGTTCGGCATCTTCGAGAGCACGGTCGACACGGACTCCGCCAAGTGGGAGGAGTACCGCGACATGAGCAGCGGCTTCGTCATCCCCCACCTCAACATTGAAGGCCGGGGTGCCGACGACCGCTTCCTCGACTTCCGCGCCACGAACGCCAGCCGCGACGACGCCCGCTACGGCTTCGGTTACGGCGTGCTCGACCGCTGGAGCCTGACCGTCGACTACAACAAGATCCCGCACCACTTCGGCAACGACGGCCGGATGCTGTGGACCCAGACCGCGCCCGGCGTCTACCAGATCGCCGACCCGGTCCAGCTCGCGCTGCAGACCTCTCTGAGAAGCAGTTCGCGGCCAACCGAGCGCGCATCAACTTCCCCTTCCTCAACAACCTGCTCGCTCCCTACCTGGCGACGGCCAACCCCGTCGATCTGGCCCTGGAGCGCGACCGGCTCCACACCGCCTTCGGCTTCGGCTCGCTGCGCGGCTTCTCCTGGGGGCTCGACTACAAGCACGAGGACCGCGACGGCAACCGTCCGTACGGCGCGAGCTTCGGCTTCAGCAACGCGACGGAGCTGCCCGAGGTCATCGACTACTCCATCGACGACACCGAGCTGGCGGGCGCGTGGAACACCGACCGGGCGGGCTCCGCTTCGGCTATCGCATATCCACGTTCAAGAACAACGTCAGCACGATGTACTGGGACAACCCGTTCCGTCTGACCGGTTCCACCGACGCGTCGGCCTACAGCTCTCCGGGCTCGGGCTCGATCGGCGGCGCCGGCGTCGGCTTCGCCGACCTGTGGGCGGACAACAAGTCCAACGTGATTTCGCCGACGGCCGCACGCAGCTCGGCGCCGACTGGTACGCCCAGGGCAGCTCTCCTACAACACCATGAAGCAGGACGACCCGCTCCTCCCCTACACGCTGAACTCTTCGATCAAGGGGATCGGGTTCGATCATGCGACCTTCGACGCCACCGACGTGAACAAGCTGCCGGTGCGCAACGCCGACAACAAGGTCAACGTCACCAACCTGTCGGCGCAGGCCGGCGGCCACCTGGGCAAGAACGTCGACCTGACCTTCCGCTACCGGATGTACGACTACGACAACTCTTCCAAGCGCATCGAGTTCCCGGGCTACGTCCGGTTCCACGCGGTGTGGGAAGAGATCGCCCGCATCACGGTGCCTTACGGCTACACCAAGACCGACCTGGGCACCGAGCTCGGCTGGAACGCCGGAAAGGCGACACGGCTGGGCCTGTCGTACAACCGCCAGAGTTGGGACCGCACGTTCCGCGAGATCAAATCCTCGGACGAGGACGTCCTCAAGCTGACGTTCGACACCCATCCGAGCAGCACATTCAACCTGCGGGCCAGCTACGAGCTCGGTGACCGCTCGATCGGCCACTACGACCCCGAGGCGGCCGAGGCCACCTTCGTGGAGCCGGAAGGCGTCACCAACATACCCACCCTGCGCAAGTACGACGAGGCGGCTCGGAAATACGACCAGTTCAACGTCCAGGCGAACTACCTGCCGAACGAGGCGCTGAGCTTCTTCTTCGGTGTGACCGGCCGCGACGACGACTACAACAAGAGCGCAGTTCGGCCTGCTCGAAGACAAGATCCTGCAGTACAACGCGGAGATCGGCTACGCTCCGGGCGAGCACTTCAACTTCTACCTCTTCGGCCACCTCGCCGATCGCGACAGCCTCCAGGCCGCGCGCATGTCCGGCGCCACTCCTTCCACCAATCCGCTCGACGACTGGACCGCGGCCATAAACGAGAAAACCGACACGTGGGGCCTCGGCCTCACCACGAAGGCCTCGGACTGGACCGTGGACATCTCGGGCCAGTACTCGAAATCCGACGGCGAGGTCGACTTCACCGCCTTCCCGGGCGGCCTGCCGCTGGGCACGCCGGCGCGGGCGGTGGTGGACATCCCCAACTACGAGGACATCGAGCTGCTGGCACTGCTGGCCCGCGTCGACTACCAGCTCAACGCGCACACCAAGGCCGGAGTCGGCTACCGCTGGGAGGACTACACCATCGACAGCTTCCTCATCCAGGGGCTGCGGAACTACCTGCCCGGCACGCTGCTCCTCGCCGCCGACAACGGCGACTACACCGGCAGCGTCCTGATGTTCGATCTCAGCCTGAACTTCTGATGCCTTTGGAGTAACGGGGGGCCGCTCCGCGGCTCCCCCTCGACCTCCGCACGAAGCCGCCCCCTCCGGGCGGCTCTTTTTTTGGTTCGGCGACCCGATTCGCCGGCAATTCGCAGACGTTCGGGCTACGGCGTGAACACGTCCTTCAGGGTGAGGTCATCGGAAATGCCGGCCTTGCACGCCAGAGCCTGCTGGGTTCCAGACCGGCCCAGGCCATACATCGCCTCCAGCGTCCGCAGGAGATTGACGTGTGTGACCCCCTTGCCCATGTCGTAGTCGCCGGGTTTGATGTGGGCCCCGGCCAGGATCGTAACGATCCGGTTTCTGTCTGCCGGCCTGGCAGCGGCGGGATCGGTCAATCCACTTGTCTCGTGATCGTTCTCGTCGAAGGTGAGAATGAGCAGGCTGTTGTTTGCCTTGGCCCAAGTGTAGTAAAGCCCGAGATTGTTTGCGAGCCAGGAATCAGCGTTCTTGACGCTGCCGTCGTGCATGTCGTTGTCGAGGTCGGGGATCACGATGGACACAGTGGGAAGGGTGCTGTAGTCCGTCGGAAAATCCTTGAACCTTAGATTGGAGTTGGAAAGATCAGGGAAGCTGACCCAGGGAACGTGCTTGCGAGCGTAGCTCCCTTCCTTGTGTACGGTCGACCCGATCTCAGGCAGTCCTTGGGAGTATCCTTTGAACGATCGGCCGGCCTTGATCAAGGCTGTTCCGAGATTGTCCGCCTTGATTGGCTTGGAAGGAATCCAATCGTGGAACCCGACGTTCTGATTGCTGCCGGAGAACAGCCAGAAGTAGTTGCCCTGGCTGTGATGTTCCTCGGCATACATCCGAGTGAGGTTGGCGCCTTCGGCCTTCAACGTGCCATTGATGTACTGCGCGTCCGGGTTGGGGATGATTTGCTCATAGTCCTTGTTCTCCTCCACGACGATCACGATGTGGTCGTAGACCGGGAGGTTGAAGGGCCACGAGGTGGCCGCCGAAGCGCCGGCGCACGCCACGTTCGAGGGCGCCGCGGCGGAAGACTGGTTGCTGCAGGACCAGGACACGAGGCCGAGGACGAGGACAGGGATGAAGCGTCTCATAGTGATGATCTCCTTGGGAGAAGGAGACGGACGGTATCCGTCGATTCCCTTCGGGGAGGAATAAGATGCCCGGACGGCTGTTCAAGATGTGGGAGCGTAGCAGAGAAACGAGCCGCGCCTCCCGCCCAGGCTCCGGCAAGGCCTGGAAGCAGGTTCATCTTCTCGGGAAGATCGGTCATCCCGCAGAGAAGATGGACCATCTTCTCTGGAAGACAGGTTGGCTTCCCCAGAAGCAGGCCCGGCTTCCTCGGAAGTTGAGCCTGCTTCTCGGCCCATCGAGCCGGCTTCCCGGGAAGAGGAGCTGGCTTCCGGAGAAGATACGGCAGCTTCTCGGGAAGGTGAGAGAGCTTCCAGGGAAGATGAGGCAGCTTCGCCGCCCCTTGAGGCGCCGGTACAGGTAGCGGAGCCATCTTCCCGAACCGGTGAGCCATCTTCTCCGGAAGATGGGCTGGCTTCCGCGGAAGCAGACCCGGCTTCCCGAGCAGCCGAGTCTTTTGAACCTGCCGTCTACTCGCTTGGAAACTCTTCTGGCTCTGGCTCGTCAGGAGGACCAAGGGGTGGCTCATCCTCTGTGTCGATGGGGCTAAGAGCCGGTTCGTTACTCACAGGGGCAGTGACTCGGGCCTCCTTCATGAAAACACGTTCAAGCTGCCCGAAGAGCTCCATGCGACACTGGAGGAAAGCGTCGTTGTCCCCTCTCACGAGTAGATCGAAGGCATCCCGGGGAACCGCGTGGCTGGCGAGAACCTGATCCCGGAGCGCAGGATCGAGCCTCAGCAGCCAATTCTTGGCCTGACCTCGCTCGGCGGGCACCACGTCGAAGATTCGGTTGGCGGGGCTTTTCCGCAAATCCGCGTCCTTCACCGTGGCGCAAACGACGCTCATCGCTTCGGGGCCTCGTTCGAAGAGAAGCTGTGCGGCTTCGTCGAGCTCCTGAACCGTTCCGTCCGGCCTCATTGGCGATCTGCCCAGAAGCACACACACAAGTGCGCGTACACGGGCGCTGCGAAGATCGAAGCGAAGCGGCGTCGGGAGGGCGGGCTGATCCAAGTCCATATGCTCCAGTTTCGTCGGAGATTTATCTGTTGAAATCCGATCGCGAAGCTCCTCCACCAAACGGCGCACACGTGTAGGATTTCCGCTACCGAACCAGCCTGCGAAGGACGAGGACCAGAACCAGCGCCGCAGCAACTCTCTCTGCTGGTCAGTCGGCCGGGAGCACCGGCCGAAGAAGGCACAAAGCGCGACGAGTTGCATACTGTAGGGAAGCATCCGCGCGTTGAGAACACCCAGATCCTTGAGAAAAGCGCGAGCCTCCTCCAGACCACGCTCAGCTTCCTTGACCGCGTCCGGCAAACGCCGACGCGTGTCGGTCCTGACCTGCTCGCCAAGCTTCGACCAGTCTGTTCGGTACATATCGAGCCCGGCGGCAGTGAGCACCGCACGGAGCAGGATCGTTCTGTCCACCTCACCGAAGCCCGATCGGACCATGGACTGCTGAAGCCTGTCGATCTCTGCCGCGAGGTGAAACCCTCCTCCACCTTCGTACGTGAGAGCCGAAAACATCTCGTCTTGGCCGATGCTGCGGCCTTTCTTGTTGAGTCGCGAGAAACTTCTCCACCGCGATGTTCAAGTTGTTCGTGGTAAACTGGACAATTGGAATGCGATACCCCTGGATCGCACGCGCTACTTTCTGTGCCCGATTCACCCAGACCTCGGGGCCCCCATCTTTCACAATTCGATGCGCCTCGTTGAAAAGCTTCATCGTATCGAGAAGAGCTGGCGCAGCGATATATGCTGCCTGCTTCGGTTCACCCGGCGCAGCGTGGCTGAAACCGCCCTCGGGACTGGCATCGGCATCGAAATAAAGTTCCCATCGCTCAGGATCTACAGGGTCAAGCGACTTCTCCCATTGAGAATCACCCTGAAGAAGCACCCCCACCAGAGTCGTAAGCCGTTGCTGGCCATCCAGGACCAGCCAGGTTTGGCCCTTGTACTCCGGGAGGCTTCAAAGGGCCGATGTGATTCCGATGCTCGGGCATGGGCTCGGCACTCCACAGAAAAAGAGTTCCGATCGGGTACTGCTTCGAGATCGAATCGAAAAGGTCGACGATGTCTTGCCGACGCCATACGAAGTCGCGTTGAAACTTCGGAACCCGGAGGCGTCCCTCACGAGCCCACTTCAGCAGGTCGATCAGGTGGACTACCTGGGGTGTGATTTCGGGTGTCTCGGCTTCCTTATCGGCATCCATAGTTTTCTAAAGCTCCTGGGCGATGGCGTGGAGGACGGCGTCGAGCTCGCCTTCGGGGTCCCGCGCCCGAAGTCCTTTAGCGGTAAACGACTCCCTCCGCTCTCTGTGGAGCAGCAGGAAGGGCCGCGGTCGCTTTGGGAAAAGCGGCTTCTCCAGCAGAGCGAGGTCTTCCTCCTCGGAAGAGTTGTAAAGGCCTGCCTGTATGGCTTCGGACCGCTCCTCGGCCGCCAGTCCGTCTTTGACGGGAAAGTGGTCCCGCTGCTCGGGCGAGCGTCGCAGAAAGGCGTCGAACTGATTGACGCGGTTCAGATTGCGCGGGTCTTCGCGGACGGCCTCGAAGACCTCATCCGGGATGTAGTTCTCCGCGCAGCGCTTCTTCCAAATATAGTACGGCACACCGCCTCTCGCGCAGGCTTCGCTTATTGCGGCCACGGCTCGGTCGTCATCGGGCCATCTGGCGTCACTGTCACAAAGCACAAACAGGCGGTGCGGTTTGTTTCCCTCCGCAGCATCTCCGATAGCCCTCTCGATCCGTTGAGGAATGGAGCCTTTGCCCCCTGCCGTATCGAGCTCCGCGGCACGAGGAGTAACCTTCCTCCCATTCTTCCAAAGCGCTCTCAATGCTGGCCATCCAAGCTCTTCCACGACAAGATCTAGGAACACACCGTCGGATTCGCGATCCTCTACAAGGATTACAAGCGGAGTATGAGCCAGCTTGTCGGCCAACCTTGCCGACTCGGCGTCGAGAACCTCTACGGTCTTCACGTGCGGCCCCTGGCGATCGTTCACCACCGTAGGTGGCTTCGCCAATGCGCTCATCAGCACTTCTCTGCGGGTTGAGCGTGCCTTCTGATACCAGAGTGACTCCTGGAGCAGGTCAAGGTCCAGAACATCCAACCGATGAACCTCTTCGCCTAGGCGATCGACAAGCCGATCGATGAGGCTGAGCACACTGTCGTCGTCGTTCAGCGCGGAAGTGGAGAGGATGAATTTCAATCACGCTCTCCAGAGACCGGACGGCGGCGTTGGGCGCGACTCATCGCCGCCACCTCGTGGAAGTCCTCCTCGAACACACCCTCCGGCCACCAGTCGGCTTCCCCGTTAGGATGAAGCCCGACCGGGCGCAGTTGGCTACCTGCCGCGGTGACATCGACAAAGTAGAGCGCCACGCTCTCGTGTGGGAGGACACCCTCGGCGACCCGCCGCTGGACGCGGAGCAGGATCGGCTTCGAGTGTGTTTCGACCAGCACCGAGCCTCGGCCTTGGAGGGCGGTGTCAATGAACAAGTCAGCCAATGGAGCCTGCGCAGCGGCGTGCAGGTGCAGTTCCGGCTGCTCAACCACGTCGAGGAACATGCTCAGCCCAGACTGGCGCTGGCGCCAGAGTTGGTGTAAAATGACTGGAAGCACCTGCTGGAGTCCTTCCCCCGCTTGCGTCAGGTTCGTCGCCATGGCTCGGCTCATTCCTACGCGAAGGTTGAAGCTCTCATTGCCTTGAGAGAGCGACAGCCGCCAACCATCCATATTCGTTTCAAACCACGATCCCACCGCGTCCATCAACTCGGTGTCGGCACGCAGCCACTGCGGCGCCTGGCGACCATCCAGCCCGAGCATTTCGGGCCGCTCCTCCACATAGGATGGCTGAATGATTGCGCGCATGGGGCCCAGGTGGATCATCTCATCCAGCAGCCTGGACGCCGCGTCCCTCCAATCGTCCCATTGGGGGTCGGTCGGAAGCAGCCCGCGAAAGGGCCTCCGGCCAACCTGTCCCTCTGTCGGCGCCAATAGGTCGATCTTCTCGGGTTCGCGCATCCTGTAGGACCACATCTTGGGTGGCTTGTCGGCCGCAAGCGCGCCGGAGCTGTAGAGCTCCGCCGAAAGGTCGAGCCGCTTGCCTTCATGGCTGGCGCGGATCCCGAAGGTCGGACGCCGGAAGAAATCACCCCCGTGGATGAGGTCGATAAACCTTCCACCGTATTTTATGCCCCGTACTTCCAAGGGAAGGATGCGCTCGTCGTCGCACGCCAGTCCGCCGAGCAGCAGCCGGGGCAGGCGCACCACTGCGCTCTTGCCGCTGTTGTTCTTCCCGAAGATCAGGGTGAGGGGCGCCAGAGTCAGACGCTGAAGATCAGCGCTCTCGATGTCTCCACCCGGAAAGGCCTTGTAGCCTCGAAAAGTGATCTCGTTGAGCTGCAGAGAGGCCTCCCAACTCTGTTACGCAGAACGGCTATTACCCATTGAGACTATCACAACAGGAACGACCCCTGGTACGAAGCGCGCTCTACATCAGCTCGGAGAAAGACCTGTACACCGGGTGGCCGCCCGGATCGGCGGGTTTGTTGCCGGGGCGCAGGAAGAGGCCGGTGCGCAGGCCGGCTTCGCGGGCGGCGTCGAGCTCTTCGACGACGTCGCTCAGGAAGAGGATCTCTCCGGGCGGCAGGCCGTAGGCGGCGGTGATGGCGGCGTAGGCCCGGGCTTCCCGCTTCGGACCGGTGGTCGTGTCGTGATAGCCCTCGAAGAAGGGGAGGAGGTCGCCGTAGGCGGTGTGGCCGAAGAGGAGCTTCTGGGCCAGGACGCTTCCCGAGGAGAAGATGCGGGTCCGGATCCCCATCGCCCTCCAGGACCGCAGGGCTTCGGGGACGTCCGGATAGACGTCGCCTTTCAGCTCGCCGGTGCGGTAGCCCTCCGCCCAGATGAGGCCCTGGAGGGCTTTCAGGCCGGTGGACTTGCGGTCCAGCTCCATGAGGTGGCGGGCGTAGGGGGCGCCGTTGCCAAAGTCAGGGGTGGCGGCCCCGCTCCCCCGCTCCGCTTCGTGCTCCTGGCGAAGCTGGCGGACGGCTTCGGCGAAGCGGGGATCTTCCGCAGCACAGGCGTCCTCCAACCGTTCCTTGGCGAACGGAAAGAGGACGTCGACGACGAAGGAGAGGGGCGTGGTCGTCCCCTCGATGTCGGTGAGGACGGCGCGTACGCCTTCAGGCAGGGGCACGGACGGTTACATTCCCGCGGACGGTATGTAGAACGGCCCGAAGCAGAGCGGCTGATAGCCCTGATCGACGCCGGTGCCGGTGTAGTGCGGCGTCCAGCCGGCCATGTCCTGGAACAGGCGCACGGCGCGGATGGTCCGGTCGCCGCAGAGGTCGAACCAGTGATGGGTCCCCTTGGGCACCCGGATCATGTCGCCCTTGGTGACCTCGATGCCGAACACCGGGCCACCGGGAGGGTGGATGTGGAACAGGCCGTTGCCGTGGACGATGAAGCGCACCTCGTCCTCGTCGTGCCAGTGCTCCTTGTTGAACTTGTCGAGCATGACCTGGAGGTTCGGGGTCTCCGGCTTGATGTTGATGACGTCCGCCGTGACGTAGCCCCCCTCTTCCTTGAGGATGTCGATGGGCTCCTTGTAGGCGTCCAGGATTTCCTGGTCGGTGGGGCTGTCGCCCAGGGCGTCGGTGCCCTCGAAACGGCGGTACCAGATGCCGAACGGTGCCAGGAAGGCGGAGATCTCCACCGGGTCGGTCATCGTCCGGTTTTCGTCTCGCAAGGTGACATTGGCCATGGTTTTCCTCCTATCGATCGATCCCGATCTATCCCAGAAAGGGTTGGAACTGCGTTCTCCGTGCGGCGCATTCGAAGAGAAACTCGTAGATCTCCACGTGCCGGTGCGCATCGGCGAGGGAGTCGCCCCAGGTGTACAACCCGTGAGCGGCGAGAAGAAATCCATGCACCCCCGGGTGTTCGTCCAGGGTGCGCTCGATCTCCTCGGAGAGCGGCGCCATGTCCTGGCAGTTGTGCAGCACCGGCACGAAGACTTCGGTCTCGTGCGAGGTGATCCCTTCCAGGCCCTTGAGCATCTCGTAGCCGCGCAGGGTGAAGCCGCCGCGGTCCGCGAAGTGCTCGCCCAGGAGGGTGTTGGAGAAGGAGTGGACGTGGAGGACGGAGGCCGCGCCGGTCAGCGAGACGATGCGGGCGTGCAGCTCGGCCTCGGCGGACGGTTTGCGGGTCTCCCCTTCCACCGGCTTGCCGCCCGCTCCCACGACCAGGAGGTCGTCGGCGACGAGGTGGCGCTTGTCGGCTCCGGAGCGGGTGATGAGCAGGCGCAGCGGCTCATGGCTCAGCGTGACGCTGAAGTTGCCGCCCGTCCCCTGACACCACCCCTGGGCTCCCAGCTCTTGCACGACCCGGCACAGGCTCTGCCGGGCGAACAGCGCCGCGTCCCGTTCCAGGGCTCGTTCCAGGGTCCGCTCCAAGATCACTTTCGGCATTCGGCCTCCTTCTCTCAACCCGCGAAGTATAAGAGACCTCGCGGGTCTCTTTCCAAGAAGAGTGCGCCGAGGCCGGTCAACCGCGCCGCGACGGTTGACGCTGATGCGGACGCAGATCAAATCTCACTCGTACCGCAGCGACTCGATAGGGTCCAGCCGGGCCGCGCGGCGAGCGGGCCACAGGCCGAAAAAGATCCCCACCGCCGCCGAGAAGGCGAAGGCGATCAGGATCGATTCCGGCGACACGGCCGTGTTCCAGCCGGCCAGCCGCTGGAGCGCCACGGCGCTGCCGACTCCCAGGATCACCCCCATCATGCCGCCGACCAGGCAGAGCGCCAGCGCCTCGATCAGGAACTGCAGGAGGATGTCGCGCTTGCGGGCGCCGAGCGCTTTCCGGACGCCGATCTCCCGCGTGCGCTCGGTCACCGAGACCAGCATGATGTTCATGATGCCGATGCCGCCCACCAGCAACGACACCAGGGCGATGCCGGCCAGCAGGAAGGAGAAGGTCCGGGTCGTCGCCCGGAACGTCTCCAGAAGGGTGGTCTGGTTGCGGATCATGAAGTCGCTCTTCTGCGAAGTCCGCAGGCGATGCGCGCGGCGCAGGCGGCCGTCGATCTCGTTGATGGCCGCGTCGAGCTGCCGCTCGCTCGTGGCCTGGACGTCGATCGATTGCACCCGGTCGTCGCCGAAGAGCCGGATCTGGGCCGTCGCCAGGGGCACGTAGAGCTCCTGGTCCGGGTTGCCGAAACCCGTGGCGCCCTTGGATTCCAGGATCCCGATCACCTGGAACGGGACACCGCGGATGCTGATCTTCGTCCCCACCAGCTCCTCGGTGGGGATCTTCAGCGTATCCCCCACCGCCGAGCCCAGTACCGCCACCCGCCGCCGCCCCCGCTCCTCGGATTCCGTGAACAGCCGCCCCAGGACGACGTGGCTGCTCTGGATGTCGAAGTAGTCCGGCCAGACACCGTTGACCGACAGGTTCGCATTGGCGTCGCGGTACTCGACCTGCAGGCGGCGGTCCACCTCCGGACTGATGGCCTGGATCGTCTGCAGCCCGTGAAGGGCGCGCGCGTCCTTGGCCGTGAGCCGGTTCTCGCCGCGGTCCACACCGCCGAAGAACTCCTGGCCGGGACGCACCGTGAGCACGTTCACGCCGAGCCCTTGGAGCCGCTCCTGCACCGTCCGCTGCGCACCCTCGCCCAGCGCCACCATCGTGATGACCGCGGCGATGCCGATGATGATGCCCAGCGCGGTCAGGAACGAGCGGAGCTTGTTGGCGCGGATCGCCTCCAGGGCGACGCGGAAGATCTCGGTGATCAGCATGTCTAGTTCCTGCCGCCGCCGCGCTGGCCACCACTCTGGCCACTCTGGCCGCCGGACGAGCCGCCGCGCTGGCTGCCGCCGCCGAACATGCCGCCGCCGGCGCGCTCGCGCATCCGTGACGAGAACTGGTCCTGCTGCTGCTGGAGACGGGCGACGGAGATCAGGTAGACCTCGGTGCCCGGTTCGAGGCCTTTCACCACCTCGGTGTTGTCCCAGTCGGAAAGCCCGAAGAGGACCGCCTTCGGCTCCGGACCCTTCGCACCTTTGACGAAGACCACGCCGGGACGGGCGTCGCCCATGGCCTCGGAAGGCCGGCCGGTATCGCCGACATCGCCGGCATCGCCGCGCCGGTCCGCGCGGTCCTGCCGGAGCTTGTCGAGGCTCGACCGCACCTCCCGCTCGTCGAGGCCGAGCACGGCGCCGGCCGACGGCGCGTCCCGCATCGTGACCACGGCGCCGTTCGGCACCGCGACCACCCCCTGGCGGTCGGAGATGCGGATGCTCACGTCCGCGTTCATGCCCGGCTTGAGCAGGCGCTCGGGGTTCGGCAGATTGATGAGGACCGGGAACATGGTGACGTTCTGCTCGACCACGGCCTGCGGCTCGATCTTGGTCACGGAGCCGCGGAACGGGTGGCCCGGGTAGGCCTCGACCTCGACGGTGGCGGCCTGGCCCGGGCGGATGCGGCCGATGTCGACCTCGTCCACCAGGGCGCGGGCCTGCACCAGCGACAGGTCGGCCATCTTGACCAGCGTCGAGCCGCCCGAGACGTTGGCGCTGGCCGAAGCGATGATCTGCCCCTGCTCCACGCTCTTCTCGATGATCGTGCCGGTGATGGGCGCGCGGATGGTCACGTCGCCCATCTTCTCCTGGGCGAGCTGAAGGTTGGTGGCCGCCTTCACGAGCTGGGCGCGGGCGTTGGTCTCTTCGAGCCGGGAGTTTTCCAGATCCTGGGTGCTCAGCACGCCGGCCTTGGCCAGCTCCTCGGTGCGCCGGCGCTGAGCCTCGGTGGTGGTCACGCGGGCGCGCGCCAGTTCCAGGTCCGCCTCCGTCTGGGCGAGGTTGTTGCGGACGTCCCGGGGGTCCACGGTGGCGAGCAGCGCACCCTGGCGGACCTCGTCTCCGGTCTCCACGGTGATCCGGGTGAGCTCGCCGGAGACCTTGGACTTCACCTCCACCATGCGGATCGGCTCGATCTGGCCGGCAGCGTCGGCGCGGATCTCCAGATCCTGGCGTTCGGCCTTCGCCGTGTTCGCCGGCGCCGCCGACGCCTCCCTGCTCTCCCCACTCTCGCTGCATCCGGCCATGCCGGCCATACTGGCCAGGACCATGGCCAGAGCGGCGGCGAGCGGAAAAGAACGCATCGCATCGATCTTCAAGTGAACCTCCTCCCGGCCGTCCCCCGTATGGTGAGAGAGGCCCCTGACAGGACCAAACAAAACTCCGGCAGGTTCCACTCCCGGAGTGAGGATGAGGGTCGGGAATCGGACCTGGTCCATCCGGATTGGGTCGCCGCCTTCGGGTTGAGGTCGCTCCTGGGAGTACCGCTGATTTCGGACGGGCAGGTCTTCGGAGTCCTGGTGCTGGACAACACCTCCGACGGCCGAACGTTCACCTCGGAGGCGATCGGGCTCGCGGCGGCCGCCTCCGACTACGTGGCGAGCGGGCTCGAGCGCGCCCTGTTGCTGGAGGAGACGAAGCTCCGCCTGAAGCGGACGCAGGCGAGCCTGGAAATCGCCCGCGCCCTCGGCTCCGCCAGGGAGCTCAAGCCGATCCTCAACGAGATCTCGCATTCTCGACCTGTCCGAGATCGAAGCGGGACAACTGTCCCTCGAGCGGCTGGACTTCGATCCCGCCGACACGTTCGGCCAGGTGGTCCGCCTGCTGTTGCCGCTGGCGCGCTCTGCTTCACCGTCCGGGACACCGGGATCGGCATCACTCCCGAGGTGCAGGCGCGGCTGTTCGAGCCCTTTACCCAGGCGGACTCCTCGATCACCCGCCTCTATGGCGGAACCGGCCTGGGCCTCGCCATCACCCGCCGGTTGATCGAGCTGATGGGAGGGAAGATCGATCTCGAAAGCACCCCGGGCGAGGGCTCGACCTTCCGCTTCGTCCTGCCGTTCGACCGCGCCCAGGTACCCGCCGCGACCCTGGCGCCGGCCGCGGTCCACTCTCCAGCCGCGGTTGCATTCTCCAGCCGCGGCGCTGGCCGCCAGGCCGCGAAGCCCGCAGGAGGAGCTGCGCGCGCGCTTCCGCATCCTCCTGGCCGACGACAACCGCCTTCACGGCCAGGGCGGCGAGGTGCCGATCATCGCGGTGACCGCCTTCTCCTTGCAAGAGGAGGTGGAACGCTGCTACGCGGCGGGGATGAACGACTTTCTGGCCAAGCCGTTCCAGCTCTCCGACCTGGCGGCCGTGCTCGACCGCTGGCTGCTGTAGGGATGGAAAAAAGGTGGGGCCCTCTCCCGCCGTGCCTCTGGCGGGAAGGGCCCCGGGAGGGAACTATTCGCTGGCGCCGGCCTCCGGGGGGGCGGCGCCCAACAGGCTCGGGTTGGCGGAGGGCTTCGCCCCTGCCAGGGCGAAATCGCCGAAGGCAAGGACAGCCGGAGCAGCAAAGTGGCAACCTCTCATGGCAGGCCCTCCTGGTGCTTCCTATCTTTCTGGTGCGCGTGAGGGCTCAAGGCGAGCCGCCGGTGCTAAGATTCGTCCGATCTGACCGGAGGAGGCATCCGATGGTGGGTCTCCAACCCGAGCTCGACCGGCGGCTGGACCGCGGATCGCTGGAAGCGAAGCGCCGCCGCGCCGCCGGCCACCTTCTTCCCCGCCTGCGGACGAGCCTGGGAGCGTCGTGGTCCGAACGGTTCCACGAGCATGCCGAGCGCTACATCCCCATGGGCATGCTCCACCACGTGGACGACGCCTGGGCGCTCGCCGAAACGTTGGCGAAGGAAGCGCAAGGCCACGATCCCAAGCTCTGCCGCGCCGCGCACGACGACCTGGTCTCGCTGCGCCTGCGCTACGTCCGCGAGCCGAAGCAGATCGCGCTGCGCATCCAGGAGCGGCGCGGCCCGCTGGTGGCCTTCCTGGAGACACCGCAGCGGGCGGTGGTGGTGAAGCTGCCGGGAGCGCCGGGCCGGCTCTGGTATCTGCCGATCTGACTGTCCCGAAGGGAATCGGAAGCTGCACTGTTACAGGTAGAGGGCGGACACGCCGAGCTGCCTGTCAGCCCCGAATCCTTTCGCCTGGAGGTGATACCTATCGTCGGGTAGCCGAAGGAGCGCAGCACCAGGATCAACTGTAAGGTGGCGCTGCCCGGGGGGTACTCTCCCTGACCCTCCGGGCAACGTCGATCGAGGCCCTCACCCCCCGCCCCCGGAAACGATCAGAATATCGGTAGAGACGCCCCAGTCCGCTACCCGAAACCTGCCCCGGTCCCGAAACTTCGGGGCGTCTCCAACCTCCCAGATACCGCCCAGGCCAGCTACTGCCGGGAAAACGGGAAGGCGAACCGTTTCACGGCCGGTTCACAAGGTTCGTGGTGCCGGAGAAGAGAGACGCCCCGAAGTTTCGGGACCCGGTAAGGTTTCGGGTAACGGACTGGGGCGTCTCTACGAATGGGTCCGATTCGGCGACGGGTTGGCGCTCTTCGACGTCACGGCTGGCGGCGTTGAAGCCTTCGGTACGTTGAAACCCCCTCCCCTTCCCTCCCCCGCGCTGGCGCGCGGGAGAGGGCGCCTCCCGCCCGTCCAGACTCCAAATCAGTCGGTGGCTGGCGGCAGGCGTGTGGACACGCGATGGAGTGTTCTACAGACGGCAGCTCGCCTCCTGGCCGAACGCTCCTGGGCGGTATATCATGTGCCCATCCGTACCGAAGCCTATGACCAGGACCGCCGAGTCCGAGAGAGACCGGTGGGCCAAACAGACCGGAGCACTATCAGGAAATCATGATACCCTACGAGTATGTTGAGTACGCCACGCAGGGCCGGGGCCGGGTCATTGTCGACAGAGTCATCACCGACTGGTCTCGAGAGGTGCGTCAAAGAAGGGGGCTCAAAGCGAGATTGGTGATGCTGGCCCAAGTGGACAGGGATCAGGCGGTAGGGAGCCTCATCTTCAAGACTGAGACGGAGGGCATCTATTACGCCAAGATCCGGGGCAACGTCGCCCTTCGCCCCCGCCTTTGCCTGGGTCCCAGGAATGCAGCCACAGAGGTCACATTCCTTCAGCGCGCAACGGAGAGTAACTTCAAAGTAACGCCCTCAGACGCAGACGCCCGCGCCTTGAATCGAATGAGAGAGGTGGAAAACGATGATTCCCGCCGGCTCAAGATCCGGTTCGAGGAGCTGGCGAAGGAGTACGGATATGGAGGACATCCGCAAAGGTCTGGCAGAAGAGCTCCGAGATCCGGAAGCGCGCCGCGACTACGCTGACGAGTTCTTGAGCTCGTATCTCGCGCTTCAAATCAAAACGCTGCGACAGCAGCGGGGCTGGAGTCAGGCGGAGCTTGCCCAACGGGCGGGCATGAAGCAGTCCCGCATTTCGGCGATGGAGCAGGCGGACTACGCCAGTTGGAGCCTGCGCACTCTTCACCGCCTGGCTGCCGCTTTCGATCTGGCCTTCACCGCGGGGTTTGAGAGCTTTGGGCGGATGCTGGAGGACATGACTTCGATCAGCCGTGGCAAACTCGAAAGGCCGTCGTTTGACGATGACCCTGCCTTCCGTGGAGATGCCGATCCGCCGCCGAGCCCATGTCATTGCAGGGTGTAGAGATAGGCCGCGATGTCGCGGACGTCCTGCTCGGTCACGTGCAGGTTCGGCATGGCGGTGCCAGGGGAGATTCCCGTGGGATCCCGGATCCAGCGCATCAGGTTCTCCGGCGTGTTCGGCAGCCGGCCGGCCAGATAAGCACGCCGGTCGATGCCGGCGAGCCGTGGGCCGACGGTGCCGTCGGCTCCCTCCACGCCGGGGATGGTGTGGCAGGCCTCGCAGCCGTACTTGGGGATCAGCGCCCGGCCGCGCTCGGGCTCGCCTCCCGTCAGGCGGCGGGCGGTGTCCTCCCGGCTTCTGCACGCCGAGGGGATCAGCCCCAGGCAGAGAAGCAGGGCAAGCTCCAGGAACGGTCTCCAACGCATCCAAACCTCCAGATGACCGAACGTCCGCGGCCTTCGGCCCTCACCCCCGTTTCTCGTGCCCCCACTCCGATGTCTCCGCCCCCCGCGGGGGCGTCTCATCCCCCCGACACATTCTCTCCTCCCCCCGCGGGGGCGTCCCATCCCCCCGACACATTCTCTCCGCCCCCCGCGGGGGCGTCTCATCCCCCCGAGACATTCTCTCCTCCCCCCGCGGGGGCGTCCCATCCCCCCGACACATTCTCTCCGCCCCCCGCGGGGGCGTCTCATCCCCCCGAGACATTCTCTCCTCCCCCCGCGGGGGCGTCTCATCCCCCCGGCACATTCTCTCTTCCCCCCGCGGGGGGAGGAGAGGCGGTGACGGGGGGCGGAGCCGCTGTGGGGACGGCGCGGGGCGAGGGCCAGCAGGCCAGACACCCGGTCAATAGAAGCACCCGGCCGGAGGCTGCGCGGGAGGAATTCCCGAGGCGCCCGCCTTGGGCGCGGCCAGGCGCTCCACACTGACCAGCCAGGGCTCGTGGCGCGGGCCTGTCGCTATGACCGCCTTGTAGCGCGGACCGTGAGGCTCCCAGGGCTTGTCTCTCCGCGGCTGGTCCTCGCGCAGAACCTGGTCGATCACCGGCCGCAGCTCGAGCGGCACGTGCAGGGCCGGGATCTGAAGGTGGAACGACCCTTTCACCTTGCCGCCGTCGTCCGCGTCGGTCCAGGCGTTCACCTTCACCGGCACGATGAGGAAGCGGCTGCGGTCGGGGTGGCGGCGCCGCAGCTCATCCGCATCGGTTCCGGCTTCGACCGGGAAGAGCCGCGACTGCCGCAGGAGGACGGCGTCCATGGCGAGCTGCGGGCTGCATCCTTCCCGGGTGTCGGTGGACTTGCGCTTCCGCTCCTCCGCGAGCCAGCGGCGCCAGGCGTCCCCTTCCATCTCCAGCACGACGAAACCGGTCCGTTGGAGGGTGCGGTCGGTGGACTTGCGCAGCGCCACGACGTCGAAGCCCAGCCGGCGCAGATCCGCCTCGTCCAGCGAGTTGTAGGCACCGGCCTGGAGACGAAGCTCGAGGCCGGTGTCCTCGTCCGTCGCCTCGTGGTACGGGAGCACCAGCTCCCGCTCGGTGAGGACGATCCGGTCCGGCGTGCCCGAGCGGTTCCAGGCCACCCGGCCGAGGATGACCGCATTGACGATGGCGATGAGTGCCAGCCCGGCCGGCAGGCCCCAGCGACGGAGGCTCACGCGGGCCTCCCCGCGGGCATCACAGTCCGCAGCCGCTTGAGCCCCAGCATCGCCAGGACGGCGGTCAGGCCCACGATCAGGAAGAAGAGATAGGACGGCATCCAGTCCCACCACCAGTCCGCGAAGTCCGCGAGCAGGGAGGCGACGAAGAAAGCGCTGCCCACGTAGACCGTGTCGCGCCAGGCGAACCGCAGCCCGCCGGCGATGGTCGCGGCACAGGCCACGAGGCCGGCCACCTGGTAGAACGCCTCCACCGTCTCGCGGTCCCACGGCAGCCAGCTCCCCGCGCCGTTGTGAGCCAGCACCATCAGCGTGAGCAGGACCGCGCTCAGGCCGATGACGCGATGGACCGGCGCCAGCTCGGGGTACTTCCGGTGCGGCACGAAAAGGGGGACCGCGAAGAGGAGCAGCCCGGGCAGCAGGAAGCACTCCGAACGGCTCAGGGCGTCCGTCCACTCCACGTTGCCCACGGAGATCTGCGCCGCCGCCCACACCATCGCCGCGATGCCCCCGGCCGCCAGCGGGAGGCGCAGGCCGTAGGCGTAGCCGAGAAGCAGGCCGAACGCACCCCAGGCCAGGTAGGCTCCCGGCGACGGGGCGAGGTTGAAGATCTTGCCCAGCATCACCACGTTCAGGACCAGGCAGGCGCATGCGAGCAGCGCGAACAGCGAGGCGAAGTAGCCGGTGCGCTCGCGCCGCGCGGCCAGCTCGGTAGCCACGAGCGCCAGCACGGGCGCGCCGATCAGGACCGCGATCTGGCCCCAGGCCGGCATCTCCCCCCAGATGCGCCGGAAATACAGGAAGACGCTGATCGCCAGGGCCACGGCACCGAGGAACGACGCGATCCGCAGCCCCAGAGAGAGCCGCTTCTCGCGCTCCCCCACGTCCACGTCGAAGCGCTCGGACAGCTCTCCCAGGATGCGCGCGTGGTGGCTCTCCACGGCGGCGCGCTGCCCGCCGGTGAGCGCGAGGACGCCTTCCCGGTCCAGCTCCGCGAGCTCGTTGCGAAACGCCGCGATGCGGTCGGCGCGCTGCTGGGCGGCCGGCTTCGAGGCCGGGACGATCGGCGTCTCCATCCCCTTCAGCCCTCCGTGAGCGGACAGGTGCCGGCGTCCGGGATCGTCCCCTTGACGGGCGGCTTCGGGAAATACTGGGTCGTGACCTGGACCTGCTCGGCCACGGCCTTGCCGGCGATCAGCTCCACCAGCTTCAGCGCCTCGTCGAGGCCGGACGAGATGCCGCCGCCGGTGACCCGGTTGCGGTCCACCACGAAGCGCGGATGGCCGGCGGCGACCCGGATCGCGGGGTAGGCCTCGAAGCACGGCAGGAAGGCCCAGTGCGTGGTCGCCTCGTAGCCGTCGAGCAGGCCCGACGCGGCCAGGATCATGGCGCCTTCGCAGACCGACGCCACCCACTCGGCGTGGACGCTCTGGTCCTGGAGAAACTCCAGGTAGCGGTGGTTGGCCATCGTCCGTCGCAGCTCCGGCACGCCGCCGCCGGGCACCCAGAGGAGCTGGAACCGGTGGCCCTTGCGGCGGACCTCGTTGAACGTCGTGTCGGGCAGCAGCTTGAGGCCGTCGCGCGTCGGGACGGCCGACCGGGTCATGGCGACGAGTTGCGTCGAAACCGCTCTCTCGGGCCACGACCCCTTCATCCAGTTGAAGATCTCCCAGGGCGCCGTCACGTCGAGCAGATCGACGCCCGGGTAGATCGGGATGGCGATGTCGAAGCGGGGCTTCCCGGCCATGACACTCTCCCTTCCTCGATGGGGTTTCCTGAAGGGAGGATACCATCCCGCCGCGCTAGAATGGGGTGGACATCCCTTATGAGCCACCGACCGGACGATCCGCCGCCCTTCGACGATGGCGAGTACGCCGTCCTGCAGGTGCCGGACGCCTGGCACGTGATCTCGCTCGTCTTCTTCGCCGCCGCGCTCGGCGCCCGCTTCCTGGTCGCCTTGCTGCCCTCCGGCCGCGGCATCTTCTACCGGCCGGTGCTCACCGCCTTCTCCGTGCCGGTCCTGGCCGCGATCGGCCTCCTCTTCGGCCTGGCGGGGCTGCGCCGGCCGGCCAGCCGGAGCGTGGCCCGCGTCGCGGTCCTGCTCAACCTGATCGTGCTCGGCCTGAGCGCCGTGGCCATCGCGGTTTTCTACTACATCCTGCCGGGTTGACGGGCGGTCGCCTCACGATCCCAGGCGAAGCAGGCTCAAGGCGATCTCGAACACGATCAGGATGACGATGGTCAATTCCAGGAGGACGAGCCGGCGGTCGCGGGCGACGTCGAGCACCAGCTCGAGGCCCTCCTGGACGGCACGCAGCTTCGATTCCAGAGCCTCGTAGCGGTCCAGCAGGTCGAACTCCGACCGCAGGTCGGCGTAGATGCGGTCCATGGCCGGGTCGTCCCAGACCTCGTCCGGCTTGTCCAGGAGGTGGAGGATCGACAGAACCTCGCTGCGGGTCTCAATGGCTTCGGCGATGAAGCGATGGAGAGGGCTGGTGCGCATGGGGACCGTTCCCCGCTTCTCCATGCCGGCCACCAGGCCCCGCAGGCGGCCGAACAGGGCGTCGACGATCCTTTCGTAATACTCCATCGCGGCGCTCTGGGCCACCGTCAGGGCCACGATCCTCGCCCGGCCCGGCGTGAGCTGGTCCAGGGTGAGCCCGCCGGCCGTCACGCTGATCGGCAAGCCTTCTTCTTCCCGTACGGTGAAGTCCTCGCGCACCACCTCGGCGGTCAGGCTCGGCAGAGCCCGCCTGAGGCGGACGAGCTCCGCTTCGCGGCGCTCCCGCGGCGTGTCCCGGAACACCACGGCGCCGAACGGGAAAAGAAAGGCTTCCCCACCTGGATCGAAGGCGATCCGTAGCTCGTGAGTTCCGGCCCGGGCGCCGGAGAAGAGAGCCGCCAGCTCTTTCATGGAGAAGTTCTCCACGAAGGCCATGGCATGGAAGGTGTGGATCTGGGAGCTCATGACCGATTCTAGACCTCGCCCTTCCCCTCCACCACGATCCCGAGCGTCAGCTCGCCGAAGGGGATCGCCAGGGTCGGCTGCCCGGCCTCGTTGACCGTTCCGGCCGGCTTCTCCACGCGATCGACCGGGAAGAGCGCCAGCGTCGCGGGATGGTGGGTGTGGCTGGCCTTGGTGCTGAGAGCGTAGAGATCGTCCGGCCCGGGGACCGCTGCCGGACCGGGGTCGTCCGCCGCCGGGACCAGCAGGAAGAAATCGCGCCAGGCCGAGACGCCCATGTGGTTGCCGTCCGCGGGCTCGATGGCGTAGCGCAGTGTATAGAGGCCGGCGGCGATCTTCTGGCCCTTGTAGTCGGTCCAGTCCGAGGCCAGACGGACCACGCCGGCCAGGGCTCCGGGGGTGAGCCGGCCGAACGCGATCCCCAGCCCCTCACGGGCCTCACCCAGCGGCGGCGAGGATCTCGGCCAGACCTCCAGACCGCCGGCCTTCACGCCCTCCGGAACCAGCTCGGAGCGCAGCGCCGCGGTCAGATCCGCGGGCGGCGGCCCCGCGGTCTCTATTGCCGGCGGAGCGGCGGCCGCGGTTGAGGCGGCGAGGGCGAGGACAAGAAACGGAAGGCAGCGGAGGGCTCGCATGCCCGAAGGCTACGCCAACCGCGCGGGCGCGGGTAGCCCCCGCCGCCCGCGTGAGGGAAACCGGGAGCGGCGGCCGTCTTAAGGATTGGCATAGCGCCAACGCCTAGCGGGGACGAGGCGGGCTTCCGAGGCCTCCCGTCCCCGTCTTTTTCAGATCCTTGGGCTAAGTCCGTTCCGGTACCAGGGCTCTGCCCGTGAGCTCCTTCTCCATCGCCGCGAGCTCTTCCTGGGCCTCCGACAGGTTCGCCTTCGTGCGGTCCAGGACCAGCAGCAGGAACATCCGGCCGTCCGAGCCCACGGGGCGCAGCAGGTAATAGCGCCGGTGCGCGGTGAGGAGCATCTCCTCCACCGCGTCCTTGAGGCCGATCGTGGCTTCGACGCGTGGCTTCTGGCGGGCGAGCTCCGCGGTGGCCCGGGCGACCACCTCCACGTCCACACCCTTCGAGCCGATGGCGGCGGCGATCAGGCGGCCGTTGGCGGTCTCCACGAGGAGGGTGGCGAGGGATCCCTCCACCGCCCTTCCCGTTCCAGAGCCTCGCGGACGGTCTCGGTCCGCTCCGCAGCCACGAGCGGATCGCCGCCAAGGGCCCTGGCGGGCTGGACGGCGCCGCCGTCCTGGGAGAGCAGGGCCTCGATGGCGGCGTCGGTCTCCTGGGCGATTCCCGGCAGGTGGGGCGCGTGGCGCTCCCGCTCGTCCTTGAGGCGCATTCCTTCCATCAGGAGGTAGTGCAGCCCGCTCTCCAGCTCCGGCCCCGTGACCGGACAGCCGTCGGAGATCTCGATGTCCGCGTGCTCCCAGGTGACGATATCCAGGGCCGCGGCCTGGCCTGTGTCCCCTTCGGTTTGATCCCCTATCAACTGGGCCCCCACCAGCCTGCCGCCCCGGAAGAAGAGCCGGCCGGCCTGCTCGCCGGTGGTCACGCCGAGGGTGCAGGTCTTCCGCTCGATCTCCAGGAGTTGGAGGAAGGAGGAGAGGCTGATGTTCTCCACCCGCCCCTTGACGCTCTGGCGCAGCATGTCCGAAGCCTTCTCCTTCAGCACGCCGAGGTCGAAAGGCTTCTCCAGGAAGTCCAGGCCCTGGCCCAGGCGGGCGCTGTCGGCCGCGTAGGCGGTCATGACGATGACCGGCAGGTGCGGGAAGCTGCGGCGAAGCCAGGCCATCAGCTCGAAGCCGTCCATTCCGGGCATCCGCAGGTCGGTCACCACCAGGTCGACCTTTTCGGACTCCAGGATGGCCACGGCCTCTCCGCCGCTCGTGGCGGTGGTGGCCTTGATGCCGCGGCGGCGGTCGGCCAACGCCTCGGACAGGGCGAAGAGCACCGCGGGCTCGTCGTCGACGATGAGGATCTTCTTCACAGCACAAGTCTGTCGCGCCGGGGTGGCGTCCGTCAACGGAGATCCCGGCCGGGCGGTGTTGGGCTAAGATGGACACCTTCTGTTCGGAGGTCGAGCCATGCTTCTCCGATCCCTTCCGTTCGCCGGGCTCTGTCTGATCCTGTCCGCCGCCGGGCCTCTCGGTGCCCAGACTCCGGCCGCGCCGGAAAACCTGGAGACGGGATGGCACATCGTGCGCCCGGGAGACACGCTGGAGGATCTGGCCTCCCGCTACCTGGGTTCCAGCGAGCTCTGGAAACGGCTTGCGGAGCTCAACCGCAATATCCTCAATCCCGACCGGATCGAGCCCGGGCAGCGCGTCAGGGTGCTGATCCCGATGCGCGGGTCGCTTCCCATAGCCCGCATCAACCGCGTCTCGCGCAAGGTCGAGGAGCAGCCGCAGCCGAACCCCTGGAACGAGGCGCGCCCCGGCGACCTGCTGGTCGAGAGGGACGCGGTCCGGACCTATCGCGCGTCCTCGGCGGTGATGGACTTCCGGGACGGCACGAGTCTCATGGTCACCGAGGACTCGCTGGTCGTCCTCAACCGCGCCTCCAACCGTCTCCAGGGCGCACCCACACACACGGTGGAGATCGTGGAGGGGCAGGCCGACGTGGAGATCGGCATCCCCCGGATGGCATCCGTTGAGACGGCCCGACCCCAGGTCGAGATCGTGCTCGGCAATACCCGGGCGCGGTCGAAGCCGGCGCCGGCCGGTGGCTCGCAGTCCCGCGCCCGCAAGGCCGAAGGGGGCGGCGCCAAGGTCATGATCTACGGCGGCACCGGCGAGGTGGAGGCCGGCGGCGCCAAGGTCCAGGTGCCGCAGGGGATGGGGACGTCCGTGGAAAAGGAAGGCCCTCCCGGACCGCCCGAGCCGCTGCTGCCCGCACCGCGCCTCACCTACCCCGCCGACGGCGGCACGGCCGTCTGCGTCAACCCCCGGCTGGACTGGGAGGCGGTGCCGGAGTCGGCCTCCTACACCGTGGAGGTCTGCCGCGATCCGGCCTGCGCCGAGCTGGTGGAGAGGGCCGCCGGAGTGAACGGTACGGAATGGCGGGCCGCGGCGCTACCGGCGGGCGCTGCCGGAGAATACCACTGGCGGGTCACGGCCCGCAGCCGCTCCGGCCTCGACGGCTACCCGAGCGCGACCTCGACGGTAGTCGTCCGGCCGGGCGAGGCGGACCTGACAGCCCCCTCGGGAACGCTGCGGATCACGGGCACCACCGTCCGCATCGGCGACAAGCTCTACGTCCCGCCGGCCGTGGGCCTGGACGTGCAGGCCGCGGACGGCGGCAGCGGCCTCTCCGGCTGGCAGCCGGTGATCGACGGCAAGGAGACGGAGATGGCGGCCTGGAAGGGCCCCTGGACGAACGGCCCGCACACCGCCGGAGTCACGGCGCTCGACATCTGCGGCAACCGCGGCCCGATCGAGCCGGTCTCCTTCATCGTCGACGCGGCGCCCCCGGCGCTCTCCTGGAGGCCGGAGGGTCCACCGCCGGAGCAGTTCCGCTCCCGGCGCGGCCTGCGCCTGCGCCGCGGCAAGCCCGGGGACACGCCGGGGCTGCTCTGGGCACCGAGCGACCCCACGGCCCGGCTGCGCTGGGACGACAAGTGGTCCTCCGCCCCGGCCGGCACCCTGCATCAGACCGCCGAGGTGAAGAGCGACATCCCCACCATCTTCGTGCGCCTGGAAGGTGTGCGGCTGCTGTCGGAGGGAAAACCCCTTCCCACCGGCGACGGCAGGGTGATCCGCTTCGACGCCGCCGACGGCGGCTCGCGGGTGATCCGCTTGACCCTGAAGACCCGCAGCACCGCGGGCGGCCCCGTCCTGGAGGTGGAGGCGGAGGACGGCGTGGGCAACACCAGCCGGCAGGAGCTGAAGATCGAGCGGGCGGCGCTGTAAGGCACCCTACCGCTGCGCCCGGGTGAACGGTACCGTCCGGGTGCGCGGGGGCAGCCGTTGCGTCGCCACGGCCGCGGAGTGCGCCGCCAGCGACTCGCGGGTGAGGTCGAGCGACCAGCGGTACTGGTGGCTCGCCGTGATCTCCTCCAGCCGGGCGGCGACGGCGCCGGCGTCCCCTGGTCGGAGGGCCTCGTCCTTCTCGAGGAGGCTGAGGACCAGGCGGTCGAGCTCGATGGGCAGGTCCGGCACGGTGCGGGAGAGCGGCGGCACCATCCGCAGCAGGGTGGCGCGGACGATCTCCGACGGCGTGCTGCCGGAGAAGGGGTGGATGCCGCGCAGGGCGCGGTAGAGGATCACCCCGAGGGCGAACAGATCGCCGGCCTTGCCGTACTCTCCCCTCTCCAGCGTCTCGGGCGGCACGTAGCCCGGGGTCCCGACCACCTGCTTGCCGCTCTCGGCCGTGGCGAGCAGCTCGGCGATGCCGAAGTCCGAGACCTGGATGGTGCCGTCCCAGCCGAGGAGCACGTTGGCGGGCTTGATGTCCCGATGCACGATGCCTTGGGAATGGGCCGCCTCCAGCGCGCGGGCGATGGCCGCGCCCAAAGGTGCCGCCCGGGCCGGGCTCATGCGGCCCTGCTGCCAGAAGAGGGTCTCGAGGTTGACGCCGTCGACCAGCCCCATGGCGATGAACGCCCCTTCCGGCGAATCCTCCAGGTCGTAGACCGGAACCACGTGCGGATGGCTGAGGCGGGCGAGCGTCACCGCCTCCCGTAGCAGCGTGCTCAGGAGCTGGCGGCGCTTCTCGGACTCGACGCCGGCCTCCAGGCGCACGGTCTTGAGCGCCACGGGCCGCTGCAGCTTGGGGTCCCACCCGCGGAACACGCTTCCCATGGCGCCCGTCCCCAGCGGCTCGACCACCTGGTAGCGGCCCAGGAAGACGTTGTCGAGCAGGCTGCGGTCGGTGAGGCTCCGTTCCAGCGCCTCGAAGGACCGGCGCAGCGCGCCGATCTCGTCTCCGCCCTGCGGCTCCTGGGAGGCGGCGGGCAGACGGGCCAGCCGGCGCTGCGCCTCCACCAGCTCGCGGACCGGACGGACGATCCCCCTCCAGGCGAAGACGGAGAGCGCTCCGATCAGAGCCAGCGCGGCAGCGATCGCCAGCAGCGACCGCCGCCGCAGGAGGATCGCCAACGCCTCGGCCACGCGGGCCGGCTGGCGGGAGATCACCACCCACTCACTGTCCGGAATCGGAGCGTAGGCGCCCAGGATCTCCTCCCCGTCCGCCTTGCGGAAGCGCCCGGCGCCGGAAATCAGGCCGCTCAGGGCGTTCTTCACCAACCCATCCGGAAAACCCTCGAGATCGGAGGCCGTGCCCAGGAGCACCCGCCCCTGGCGATCGGCCACCAGGAGGTCCGCCTCGGCGCCGAGTGACCCCAGGGCCGCAAGGTCGCGCAGGTTCCCGCCGTCGTAGACCAGGCGCAGCAGGCCCGCGCCGTTCGGCAGCGGCACGGTCAGCCGCATCGTCAGCTCCCGGCCGCCAGCGGAGCCGGCCGAGGACACCGCGACGAGCGACGAGCGGTAGTCCAGCGCCTGTACGGCGGCGACGCGCTGCTGGACTCCCCGGAGCTGCGCCTGGATCACCCGCTCGCCCCGGGGATCGGTCACCTCCACGGCGAGCACCCCGAGGTCCGCCCAGGCCGTGAGATTGCCGGCCAGAAAGCTGCGGGCCTCGGGCGACCGGGGGTCCGTCAGCGCCGCGTTCGAGGCCGCGCCACGGGCCAGGGCGGCGCGCGTGGAGACGAACGCCGACACCTGCACGGCCGCCGACTGCGCCGCCACCAGGTGCGTGTGCAGAACCTGGCCGACCATGGCGTCGCGGTTCAGGTCCACCAGGCCGAACGACGAGACCGCCAGCGGCAGCAGGCCGACCGCCGCGAGCCCCAGGGCGACCCGGCTCAGGAGGGAGAGTTGAGGGATTCGCATGCCTGAA
Organism: uncultured Holophagales bacterium; assembly: GCA_963844885.1. Taxonomy (GTDB): domain Bacteria; phylum Acidobacteriota; class Thermoanaerobaculia; order Multivoradales; family UBA5704; genus DATMER01. The sequence continues at coordinate 220,877 of CAWJQA010000006.1, forward strand.
CAGATCGAACGCGGCTATGCTAGCGGGGAGGAGTTACGACGAGGATTACGACAGGACCGGGAAACGGTAGCCCGCTCCCCGCTCGGTCAGGACGTACCGTGGCCGCGAGGGAACAGGCTCGATCTTGGAGCGCAGGCGATGGACGTGGACCCGCAAGGTATCCTCGAACACCTCGTCCCCGGGCCAGAGGCGGCGCAGCAGGAAGTCCGTGGCCACGACCCGGCCGGCGCTGCGCATGAGGACGTAGAGCAGCTTCGTCTCGGTGGCGGTCAGGGGGATCTCCTTCCCATCCACCTTCGTCTTCTGGTGGGCGAAGTCCACCTCCAGGCGCTCGTCGACGCGGATGACCGGCTGGAGCGCGTACCCGAAGTCGCCGATGCGGCGGAACACCCGCTCCACCCGGGCCACCACCTCGCGCACGTTGAAGGGCTTGCGGATGTAGTCCTCGGCGAAGCCCTCGATCGCCTCCACGACGGTCTCCTCCTCATGCACCGAGGTCAGCATGACGATCGGCAGGTCGCTCCACTCGTGGAGGTAGCGCGCCAGGCCGAGCCCGTCCTGGCCGGGGAGCAGGATGTCGACCAGGGCGAGGTGCGGCAGCCCCTTCTGCTCGATCAGGGACAGCGCCTCCTCGGTGGAGCCGGCGGTCCAGACGTCGAACCCGGAAGCCGCCAGCGCGCGGCTGATCAGGCGTACCAGATCCGGGTCGTCGTCCACGACCAGGATGCGGCGTACGCCGGGAGAAGCATCGTCTCGATTCGACCTCAGGTCTTCCATGGGAGCTCCCGTCACGCTTTAATGTACTTCGTAATGCAGCCGGGATAACATCCCGGCCAAGAGATTCCCGGCTGGAAATTTATCAATATGTCTGATTCGAGCCTTAGCCGCATTCTGTTCGTCGAGGACGACCCCGACATCCAGACCGTCGCCCGGATGGCCCTGGAGGCGGTGGGAGGCTTCAGCGTGATGCCCTGTTCCTCCGGCGCTGAAGCGCTGGAGCGGGTGCTCCCGTTCGCCCCTGACCTGATACTCCTGGACGTCATGATGCCGGGGATGGACGGCCTCGCCACCCTGGAAGCGCTGCGCCGCCTGCCCGAGACCGCGGACATCCCGGTGGTCTTCATGACCGCCAAGGTGCAGGTGCAGGAGGTGGCCCTCTACATGCAAGCCGGCGCCGTGGCCGTGATCGCGAAGCCGTTCGACCCGATGACCCTCCCCGCGAAAGTACGGTCGATCTGGAGCCAGCTCCGGAGTTGAGATGGCGTCGAACCTGGACCTGGAGCTGCGGGATCTCCAGCAGTATTTCGCCAGCCGGTTGCCCGAGCGACTCGAAGAGATCGAACAGATCTGGCAGGAGGTGCGCGACTCGAGCTGGGCGCCCGACGCGGTCCGGGAGCTTCACCGCCTCACCCACTCGCTGACCGGCGCCGGCAGCACCTTCGGCTTCCCGGAGGTGACGCGGACCGCCCGCAGCCTGGAGCACTACCTCAAGGACCGCCTGGAGCCCTCCAAGCCGCCCGGAGACGACGCCGTGACGGGCGTCGAGACCCTCCTCGAAGAGCTCCGCGCCGCGGCCCACGCGCCCCCCGATCCACTCCCCTCGCTGCTCGCTCCCCAGCCGGAGCCCGTCCGCTCCGAAGAACGGCTCGTCTTCCTGGTCGACGACGACGTGGACCTGGGCGCCGCCCTGGAGCGCCAGCTCCGGCATTACGGCTACGCCGTACATGTCCTCGACGACCTTTCCGGCCTCGTGGGCGAAATGGAAAAGCAACGCCCCGACATCCTGATCGTCGACATCATGTTCCCCCAGGGGGAGCTGGCGGGCGTCCAGGCGGTGGCGGAGGCGCGCCGCGCCTGGCCGGAGCGATCAGGGCCATGGCCCAAGGTCGTGTTCCTGTCGATCCGGAGCGACCTGGAGGCGAGGCTGGCGGCGGTCCGGGCCGGAGGCGACGCCTACTTCGCCAAGCCGGTCGACCTCGGGCCGCTCGTCGAAAAGCTCGACTCCCTCACCGAGCGCCACGCCCACTCCCCCTACCGCGTCCTCCTCGTGGCGAACGAATCCGATCTGGCCGGCGACTATGGCGGAGCGCTGGAATCGGCCGGCATGCGGGCCGAGGTGGTCTTCGACCCTCTGCAGATCATGGACACGCTGTACGGGTTCCAGCCCGACCTGATCCTGATGGACATCGACATGAAGGGGTGTACCGGTCCCGAGCTGGCCACCGTGCTGCGCCAGCAGGAGAGCTACCTGAGCACGCCCATCGTGTTCCTCTCCAAGGACGAGGGGCTGACCGAGCAGCTCGCGGCCATCGAGCGCGGCGGCGACGACTTCCTGCCCCGCTTCACCGAGCTCCACGACCTGGTCTCCGCGGTCGAGGCCCGGGCCCGCCGCGGGCGGATGCTCCAGTCGCTCATCTCGCACGACGGCCTCACCGGGCTGCTCAACCACGGCAACCTGAAGCTGACCCTGGAGGCCGAGATCTCCCGGGCGAGCCGCGACGGCAGCACGATGTCCTACGCCATGATCGACCTGGACCGCTTCAAGTCGATCAACGACAACTTCGGCCACCCGGCCGGCGACCGCCTGCTGCGCAGCCTGGCCCTGTTCCTGCGGCAGCGCCTCCGGCGCAGCGACGTCCTCGCCCGCTACGGCGGCGACGAGCTGGCCGTGATCCTCCCCCGCACCGACGGCGTCACGGCCGTCAAGGTGCTCGACGAGATCCGCGAGAACTTCTCGCAGCTCCGGCACCGGGTGGGGAGCCGCGACTTCACGGCCACCTTGAGCTGCGGCATCGCCACCTACCCCGCGCGGCCGAGCTCGGAGCTGCTGACGGAGGCCGCCGACGCGGCTCTCTACTCGGCCAAACGCGCCGGCCGGAACCGGGTCGAGCTGGCCGCCTGACCGCCCGAGCCTACCAGACCGGCTGCCCTTCCCGCCTGGGCGCCCAGGCCAGCGTGAAGCGGCGCACCTCGATGTCCTTGCGCCGCGGCTTGAGTCCCAGCGTCTCCAGCTCTTCGGTCTCGGGGTTGTAGCGCTCCGCCAGCCGGCCGATCTCGGCCTCCAGCTCGGCGTTCAGGCCGGCAAGCTGTTGGCGCAGCGACTCCACGTTCTCCTCGGCCTGCGCCACGTCTTGGCGCTCCTGGACGGTACGGCCGACGTTGCGGATCGCGCTCCCCGCCCGGCTGGCCGTGGAGTAGCTGAACGTCTTGCGGCCGAAGAGAGCGCCGAGCACCGCGGTGCCCGCGGTGAACACGGTCGCCAGGGTCTGGCTGGAGGCCTGCGCCTCCTGCTTCTGCTTCATCTGCTCGGCGCGGCGGATGCGGTCCTCCATCTGCGCCGCCTTGGGACCGTATTTCTTGCGCAGCGCCTCGACCTGGGCATCGCGCAGCTCCCGCGCCTTGTCCGCCATGCGGATGCGGAAGTCCCGCTCGCTCTCCCCGGGCCGCGACAGCTCCCCCAGGTTCGGGCTGCGGAAGACGTCCATCTTCCGGGTGCGGAAGAGACTCTCCTCCAGCGCCTTCTGCCAGGCGTCGTAGCTGCGCGCCCGCGCCGCCGCCGCGGGCAGCGCGGCGAAACGGGCGCCCGGAACCGGCTGGCGCTCCAGATCGTCCTTCGCCACCTCGACCGCCTGTGCGGCGTACCAGTCCACCTCTCCGGCGTCCGTGAGCAGCGCCAGGAGCGAAAGCTCTTCCGCGTGGTCGATCGCCTGCTTCGGCTCGACGTAGTGGACCGTGGCCGCGGCGTAGAGGCACGGCTGATAGGCGACGCCGTCCGGCCGGGAACGGACCGGCAGGAAGGCCTGCGACACGTCCGGAGGCAGGACGGGCGCGACGCTCTCCGTGCCGGCCGCCGGCGCCGGACCGGCGACGGCCTGCGGGGCGGTCCGCGGAGCGGCCGGGGCGGCGGGCGCCGTCGCCTTGAGGGGGTCCATCAGGCGCTTGATCTCGGGCCGCGTGAGCGGGCCGCGCAGGTACGACAAGGCCCAGCGGCTCTGGAAGATCTCCGGCTTCTCCTCGTGGACGTTGTGCAGAAGAAACACCCGCTTGCCGAGGCCGGCCAGGATCTCCTCCATCCGCTTGCGGTCGAAGGAGCCGCCGGCCGCCGCGCCCTCCAGGCCGTCGAGGAGGCGCTGCTTGTCGCGGTCGGTCTGCAGACGGCCGAGGAGCCAGGTGCCGACGTTGCCCAGCCCCTTGTAGTCGATGTCCACCGGGTTCTGGGTGGCGAGCACGAGGCCCAGGCCGAAGGCGCGGGCCTGCTTGAGCAGCGTCAGGAGCGGGCGCTTCGACGGCGGCTCGGCCACCGGCGGCATGTAGCCGAAGACCTCGTCCATGCAGAGGATCGCCCGCAGGCTGCTCGTCCCCGACTTGCTGCGCATCCAGCCGAGCGTCTGGTTGAGAAGCAGGGAGACGAAGAACATCCGCTCCCGGTCCGACAGGTGGGCGATCGAGAACACCGCCACCCGGGGCTTGCCCGCCGGGGTATAGAGCAGGCAGTCGACGTCCAGCGGCTCGCCCTTGAGCCAGGCGCCGAAGCCGGGCGAGCCCAGGAGGTTGTTGAGCGCCATGGCCAGCTCGAAGCGCTCCTTGGCGGGATAGAACGATTCGAGGTCCATCACCCCGACCCGCTCGACGGGCGGCTTCTGGACCTGCTGGATGAGCGTCGCGAGGTCGAGCCCCTTGCCTTCCCGCCAGGCCGCGTCGAAGATCGTGGCGAGGAGGATCGACTCGCGACCGAGCACCGGGTCGGACTCCAGACCGAGCAGCGAAAGCAGGCTCGCCACCAGGGTGGCCACCCGTTCGCGGAGGAGGTCGCTGTCGGCGATCAGCTCCGGCGGCGGCGCGCCCAGGGAGGAGAGGATGGAGACCGGCAGACCGGCTTCGCTGCCGGGGGTGTAGATGGCGAAGTCCGCGCTCTCCCGGAGACGGGCGATGCGCTCGCCGGTCTGCCCCCAGCGCGCGAGGCCCTCGCGCCAGGTGTCGGCCTCCTTGGCGGCGAACGCCTCCGGCGTGAGCCCGGCACGGCTGGCGGCGTCGGCGTCGATCCACGGCGCGAAGTCCGCCGGCCGCAGCTCGGGGAAGGTCAGGAGGATGTTTGCCAGGTCGCCCTTGGGGTCGATGACCAGGGCCGGGATACGGTCGATCGCGGCCTCTTCGAGCAGGGAGATCAGCAGCCCGGTCTTGCCGCTGCCGGTCATGCCGACGCACACCGCGTGGGTGAGCAGGTCGCGCGAGTCGTACAGGAGGGGCTCCGGCGCCGCCTCCCCGCGCTGAAGGTCGAAGGGGCGCCCCAGGTAGAACACCCCGAGCTTTTCGTATGCCGCCGTGTCGTCCGCCATGGATCAGCCTCCAAAGAACGGAGGCATCCTACAACGGGTTCTCACCCCCACGCCCGCGGGTCCAGCTCGTACGGCAGGGGTGTCAGGTTCTCGAGCCCGTCCGGCCCCAGGTAGACCAGATCCTCCAGGCGCACGCCGTAGCCTTCCTGGGGCTCGTAGAGGCCCGGCTCCAGCGTAAAGACGTCGCCTTCGCGGAGAACCCCCTCGGCGCCGGCGGCCTTGCGGAAGATGGGCTGCTCGTGGACGTCGAAGCCGACGCCGTGGCCCAGGTTGTGGACGTAGCCGCGGGTCGTGCCGGGGGTGGAGATCGGCGTGGGCATGCCCCCGGCCTGGAAGATACCGCAGACCTCCTCCTGCAGCTCCCAGCCGCGGACGCCCGGCCGCGCCCGCAGGTGCGCGCGCTCCAGGGCCGCCAGCACCAGGGTGTGCGCACGGCGCAGCTCTGGAGGCGGCTCGCCCACGCAGAACGTCCGGGCGCAGTCCGCAAACAGGGCTCCACGGGGAAACAGGTCCACGATCAGCGACTCGCCCGCGCGCAGAACCCTCTCCGGCATGCCGGCCGAGTGCGGGACTCCCCCCTCCTCGCCCGGAGCCAGGATGTTCCCCTTGGGCTGCTCCAGGCCGTGGGCGGCCAGAACCTGCCCGACTTCCGAACGCAGCCGGGCCACGGTGAGGCGCTCACCCTCCAGCCACAGCTCCCCATCCTGGTGATTCCGGACCGCGGCCGCGGCCAGCCGCGACGCCACCCGGCGCAGGGCGGCGGCCACCCCGGCCGCGGCGGCGCGAATGCCGGCCAGCTCAACGGCGGACTTGCTCTTGCGGACGGCCAGAACCAGCTCGTTGCCGGCCACCCAGGTCCACCCCTTCCCGGCCAGGACGGCGCAGGCGGCCTGGATCACCCCCGCCTGACCGTGGCCGGCGAGGGCCACGCGGCCGGGCGGGATCCCGGCCAGCTCGAAGACCTCTCCGCCACCCAGGCCAACTGGACGGCCGGCTCGACGGCCTCACTCTGCCACCGGGCCATGTCGAGCTGCTCGGGGGTGATCAGCTCGAGACCGGTCGCCGCCGCCTCCCCGCGCTCCATGGGAGTGAGATAGGCGAGGCGGGCCTGCCCACCTCGCGGAACGACAAGCTGGCACTCACCGATATGAACGTCGCCGATGAACGGCGCCAGGTCGGCGTCCTGAGACGACCGGGCGAGGACGAGCAAGGCCTCGCAGCCCCGCTCCTCCAGCCCGGCCCACAACCTGGCGAGACGGCCGCCCACCGGTCTTTACAGGTTGCGCTCGATGAAGCTCTCGAACGCGGACTTGGGCATGGCGCCCATCATGCGGTCGGCCATCTGGCCGTCCTTGAACAGGATGAACGTCGGGATGCTCGACACCTGGAACTGATAGGCGATCTGCTGGTTCGCGTCCACGTCCAGCTTGACGACGCGCACCTTGCCGTCCATCTCGTCGGCGATCTGGTCCAGGACCGGGGCCACCATCCGGCAGGGTCCGCACCACTGGGCCCAGAAATCCACCAGGACCGGCGTCTCCGACTTCAGAACCTCGCTCTCCCAGTTCTGCTCCGTAACCGTCACGACCTTATCGCTAGCCATGTCGTCCCTTTCTCTGCTTGAGGTCTCGGGGGGCACCGTCACCGGCGCCCACCTCTACAACTCCGGAACGGGCGCCTCTTGTTCCACCCGGCGCCGGGCGAAGAACTCCCGGGCCGACTCCACGTCCCGCCCGATCTGCGCCGAGAGGTCCATCACCGTCGGGAAGATCCGCTCCTCCCGCAGCCGCTTGTAGAACGAGAGCTCCACCCGTTCGCCGTAGACGTCCGCCTTGAACTCCAGGATGTGGCTCTCCACGACGCGCTGGTAGTTCTCGTAGACCGTCGGCCGGGTCCCGACGTTGGTCACGCAATCGAACATCGCCGGGAAGGTCGGGAAGAACACCCGGCTGGCGTAGACCCCGTCGAGAGGCAACAGCTTGTTTTCGGGCATCAGGTTGATCGTCGGCCAGCCCAGGCGCTTGCCCATGCGGTCGCCGCGGGCGATCACGCCCGCGATCGAGTAGGGCCGGCCCAGCATCTCCATGGCTTCGGTGACCTTCCCCTCGGCGACGGCCCGCCGGATGCGGGAGCTGGAGATCCGCTCGCCCGCGTAGCTCATCTCGTCCACCCCGAAGGCGCGGAAGCCGAAGCTCTCCCCCATCTCCCGCAGCAGCGACAGGTCGCCGTCGCGGCCATGGCCGAAGACGAAGCTCGCCCCGACGTAGATCTCCTTGAGGTCGAGCTTCTCGTGCAGGAGCTCGCGCACGAACCGCCGCGCCGGAACCTTCGCGAGCTCGGGGTTGAAGCGGACGACCAGCACGACCGAGATCCCCGCCTCCTCCAGCAGCTTCTCCTTCTGCTGCAGGGTGGTGAGCAGGGGCGGCGCCTGGTCCGGCCGCAGCACGGACACGGGGTGGGGATCGAAGGTGATCACCACGGACGGCACGCCCAGCTCCGTGGCCCGGGCCACCACGAGGTCCAACGCGGACCGCTGGCCGCGGTGGACGCCGTCGAAGTTGCCGATGGTACCCACCCCGCCGCGGGGCAGGTCGCTCGCGTTGAACGCGTCCTGGACGACGATCATACGATGTGCCCGACGAGGTCGTTGGCGTAGGCCTCGGTGATCTCCACCTCGACGATCGTGCCGGCCGGGGCCGAGCCGTCGTTGATCAGGAGCCGGCCGTCGATCTCCGGCGCCATGCCGTAGTGCCGCCCCTGGAGCAGGTGCTCGGTCTCCTCGCACAGCCCCTCGACGAGCACCGGCAGCCGCCGGCCCACGAGCGCGCTGCCGCCGCTCCAGCGCGATCGGCTTCTGGGCCTCCAGCAGCTGCCGGTGCCGCCGCCGCGCGACGTCGCTTGGGAACACGGTTCGGCAGCGAGGCGCCGGGCGTGTCCTTCTCCGGGCTGTAGGCGAACGCTCCGAGGTGGTCGAAGCGGACCTCGCTGCGACGAAGCGCGAGCGAGATCCTGGAAGTGCTCTTCGGTCTCGCCGGGGAAGCCGACGATGAACGTCGAGCGCAGGAAGATGTCCGGCGCCAGCTCGCGCGCCCGTTCGAGGAGCCGCAGGTAGCGCTTCGCGTCGCCGCCCCGGCGCATGGCCGAGAGGATGTCGCCGTGGCTGTGCTGGAGCGGGATGTCGATGTACGAGCAGAAGCGCGGCTCCTTGCCCATGAGGCGGAGCAGATCCTCGTCCAGCGTGGTCGGATAGGCATACAGGAAGCGGATCCAGGGGATCGACGGTCTCCGGCGAGCAGCGCCTCGACCAGGCGGACGCAGCCCGTGGCGGCCGAGCCCGAGATCCTCGCCGTAGCGGGTGGTGTCCTGGGCGATGAGGTTCAGCTCGGCGATGCCGGACTCCTGCTCCAGCCGCCGCGCCTCCTCCACCAGGCTCTCGATCGTGCGGCTGCGGAACTTTCCGCGCCAGATCGGGATCGCGCAGAAGGTGCAGGGGTTGTTGCACCCCTCGGCGACCTTCAGATAGGCGAAGCCGCGCGGTGGTGAGCAAGCGGCGGCGCGGTGTGGTCGAACACCATGTGGGACGGCGCGGGCAGCGGCGGACCGCCGCCGAGCTGGACCACCTCCCCCACCTCCCGAAGCTGGTCGAGGCTGACGAAGCCGTCGATCTCGGGGATCTCCTGCGCCAGCTCCTTGCCGAACCGGTTGACCATGCAGCCGGCGACGAGGAGCCTCTCGACCCCCTTGCCTTTGCGCCCCGCCACCTCCAGGATGGTGTCGACCGATTCCTGCTGTGCTTCTTCGATGAACGCGCAAGTGTTGACGACCACGGTATCGGCCAGGTCGAGGTCGTTGACGACCTCGTACCCGCGGCGCGCGAGCTCCCCGAGCATGACCTCGCTGTCGACGAGGTTCTTGGGGCAGCCGAGGCTGATCATCCCGACACGGGGCCTGGCACGGGGCCCGACAGGGGGGCAATTGGCGGCGTCACTCATGGGCGGGGAAGTCTAACAGATCGGCGGAGACTGGAATTCCCCCCGCAGGAATCCGGGCAGAGCCGGGTTCCAGTGCGCGGAGGGCTTCTCGAAAGGAGACAAACCCATCATGCCCCGAAAGCTTCACACCCTCGCGCTCCTCGCGCTCGTCCTCAGCCTCGGCATCCTCGCGATGCATACCGCCGCCGGCACGGCGGACGCCCGTCCCCGCCGTGACCGCCCCATCGGCCCCCGCTGGGAGCTGCTGGGAGAGCGGACCGTGACCGACAAGGTCGACCACGACGTCCTGACGATCACCGCCGCCCGGGGCACCTTCCGCAGCCTGAAGCTGGAAGTGCGGGAGCGGGCCGTCCAGTTCCACAGCATGAAGATCCACTTCGGAGACGGCCAGACCCAGGACGTCGAGCTGCGGGACGTGATCCCCGCCGGGGGCGAATCCCGGGTCATCGACATCGAAGGCAGGGACCGCGTCGTCCGCACCATCGAATTCACCTACGACACCCAGTCCCTCCTGGGCAAGCGCGCCCGGGTTCTGGTCTACGGGAAGAACTGAGAGGGCCGGGGCCGCCCGGACCGGCGTGGTCCGGGCAGCCCTTCGAAAGCGCGGCTCAGGGAGGGCAGGATCCGATGGGCGGGCAGTATTCCGTATAACCGTCGCAGGTAATGGAGCGCGCCTGCGTCGAGCAACTCACATCGCCCCAGCATTCGATAAATACGTAACCACCACCACAGACACAGTTCTTGGAGGCGTAACAGGAGGTCAGCTCGACCGGAGCGGCAGGCCCGGCCTCAGGGCCGAAGATCTGCTCCAGGGTCACGGTCCCGGGCTGCTGCTCCGGCGCGGCAGGAGCCGTGCCGGCGGAGGCGGCCAGGGCAAAGCAGAAAACGGCGGCAGCGGCCAACAGAGCACACTTCTTCATGAATCCTCCTTTGTAGACAACGCTCCACAAAGGATAACCGCAAGTACCATCCGAATGCAAGCACCCGAGGCATGGTATAAAATGCCATCCATGAGCCAGGGTACACTTGCCAGGTCACTCACCGCGCCTGAGCTTTCGCTCGACGAATGGTTCGCTCTGCCGGAGGACGAGCCTGGCGAGCTCGTGGATGGACATCTGAGGAGGAGGAGGTGCCGGACTATCTTCACGAGCTCCTGGTCGTGCTCCTGGGCCGGCTTCTCGGCAACTGGATCTTCCCGCTCGGCGGGCTGGTGGCCGGGTCGGACGCCAAGTTCGCAGTCGGCTCCGGCCGCGGCCGGAAACCGGACCTGACCGTCTACCTGCCGGGCAGCCGCCGGCCGCCGGCTCGGGGCCTGATCCGGGTTCCGCCCGATATCGCCATCGAGATCGTCTCTCCGACACCGCGCGACGGCCGGAGGGACCGGGTTGAGAAGATGGCCGACTACGCGGCCTTCGGGGTGACCTGGTACTGGCTCCTCGACCCGCACCTGCGCAGCCTGGAAGTCCTCGAGTTGGATCCCCAGGGCCGTTACCTCCACGTCCTGGGAGCCAGCACCGGGACGCTGCAGCAGATCCCGGGCTGCGAGGGCCTGACCCTCGATCTCGACGAGCTTTGGACGGCCATCGACAGCCTCGAATGAGCCCGGAGGCTGAATGTCGGGATTCGTCAGGCGCTCTTGAGGGTCACGGCCGGATTCAGCCGCGCCGCCCTCCGGGCCGGCAGCCAGCAGGCCAGAAGCGAGACGGCGGCCAGGATCGCGGGCACGGCCAGGAGGGTCACCGGATCGGAGGCTTTCACGCCGTACAGGAAGGATGCCAGGACGCGGCCCAGGGCGAGCGCTCCCAGCATGCCCACCGCCATCCCCACCCCGACCAGGGTCATGCCCTGGCGCACCACGAGCCTCTGCACGTCGCCCGGCCGGGCGCCGATGGCCATGCGGATGCCAAACTCCCGCCCCCTCAGGGTCACGGAGTAGCTCATGAGGCCGAACAGCCCCACCACGGCCACCGCCAAGCCCAGCAGAGCGAAAAGACCGGCGATCTCCGCGTACATGCGCTGCTCGAAGAGGCCGCTCGCGAGGTGCTCGCGGCAGGTCACCAGACTCACGATCGTCAGGTCCGGATGGGCCTGCCGGAGCGACCGCCGCAGGCCGGGTGCGAGGGCGTTCAGGGGAATCGAGGAGCGTAGCGCGAGCGTCATGCGCGGGTGCCGCCTCTGCTCGAAGGAGAAGAAGACCATCGGACCGGGCGGCTCAAGGAGCGACACGGAGCGGGTGTCCCGCGCCACGCCCACCACCTCGAAAGGCCTCTCCCCGACTTCGGCCGCCGAGACGTCGGTCAGGCGGAGAACCCGGCCGACGGCGGCCTGCCGGCCCCACAGGAGCCGCGCCATCTCCTGGTTCACCACGACGGCGCGCGGCGCGCCGGCGCTGTCCCGCTCGTCCAGGGCGCGGCCGGCCAGGATCGGGACTCCGATGGTCTTGAAGTAGTCGGGCGCCACGGTGTTGAAGGCGACGTCCACCTTCAGGTCCGGCCGGTCGAGGCTCACGGCCTGCACGTCCTTTCCGGTTCCTGCCACCGGCAGCGCGTGGGTGAGGCTGGCCGACGACACTCCCGGAATCGACCTGGCTTTTTCGAGCAGGCTGGCGTAGATGGAGCCGCCGCCGCCCGCTTCGTTCAGAACCTTGCGCGGGATGTGGATCGTGACGAGGGCGAGCCCGTCCGGCTGGAAGCCCGGATCCACGCTCCGCGCCCGATTGAGGGTCCGCGCCAGGAGCCCGCCGGTCAGCAGCAGGAGGATGGACAGGGCGACCTGCACCACCAGGAGCGCCTTGCGCGGAGCGAGACCCTGGCCGGCGGTGGTGCCCGCGGCGTCGGTCTTGAGCGGGACGAGCAGGTCTCCCCGCAGGATGCGCAGCACGGGTCCCAGAGCGCCGAGCAGGGCGCAGGCCACGCTCGCGGCAGCCGCGAAGGCGGCGACCCGGAGGTCGGGCTGGATCAGCCGCGTGCCCTGCGCCCAGTCGCCCAGCCCGGCCGGCGAGGTCATGACATAGTCCTCGATCCGCCGTGCCAGCAGCACGGCCACGCCGAGCCCCGCCACTCCTCCCGCCAGGCAGAGCACCAGGCTTTCGGCCAGCACGCCGCCCACCAGCCGGCCGCGGCCCGCTCCCAGCGAGGCGCGGATCCCCCACTCCCGCTGCTTCGAGATGGCCCGCGCCAGAAGAAGGTTGGCGATGCTGACACACCCGAGAAGCAGGAAGGCCGAGGCGACGACCATGAGCATGCGCGCCCGGCCGACGAACTCGTCCGTCCCGAAGCCGGGATCGTAACGGCTGAAAGGCATCACGGTCATCAGCCTCGTCTTCCCGTCCTCCAGCGGAGCCGACCTGTCGAGCGACCGTCCCAGAACCTCCAGGGCGGCCTGGGCCTTCGCTTCGGTGACTCCGGGGGCCAGGCGGCCGTTGAGGTTCAGCCACCGGGCGGCCGGATCCTCCCGGCGCGGTACCGCGGTGAGGCGGTCGCCCTGGATCTCGGGCACGTAGAGGGCGGATGCGAACCCGGCGCCCTGAAACCCGTCCTCGGCCACGCCGACCACCTGCACGCTCACTCCGTTGATATGGAGATCCTTGCCGACGATGGCCGGGTCTCCTCCCAGGCTCCCCAGCCAGAAGCGATGGCTGAGGACGGCCACGGCGGGCGCTCCGGGCTGGTCGTCGGCGGGTCCGAACAGGCGTCCGAGCGCGGGCCGGGCGGCGAAGAACGGGAAGTACCCGCCGCTCGCCAGCGCCCCCCAGGTGAAGTAGCTGCGCTCGCCGTCGGAGATGGAAGCCCCGAAGCGTGCCGAGGCGATGAGGTCGGCCACCGCGGTCTGGTCGCGGGCGATCGCCATGAATTCCGCATGGGAGGCGCTCATCCTCGGCGTCTCGCGGGTCGCCGAGTAGACGTAGACGACCCGGTCGGGCTCCGGCGCGTCGAGGGTGGGCCGGTAGATCGCCATCAGGTAGGCGAAGAGGGCGGTGTTCGACCCGATGCCCAGGGCCAGCGTGAGCACGGCGGGCAGCATGATCGCCGGCTGCCGGGAGAGCGACCGCAGGGCAAGGGACAGTTGGCGCACGATCTCGCGCATCGGCATCTCCCAAGGTTTGTCAGGCGCTCTTGAGGGTCACGGTCGGATTCAGCCGCGCCGCTTTCCGGGCCGGCAGCCAGCAGGCCACGAGCGAGACGGCGGCCAGGACCACCGGCACGCTCAGGAACGTGACCGGGTCGGCCACCTGGATACCGGAGATCATGCCGGCCAGCACAGGCTTCAAGGCGATGGCTCCGATCATCCCGGCGGCCGTACCGGCGATCACCAGCCCCATGCCCTGGCGCACGACGAGACGCTGCACGTCCACCGGCCGCGCGCCGACCGCCATGCGGATGCCGAATTCCCGGCCGCGCAAGCTCACCGAGTAGCTCATCAGGCCGAAGAGGCCCACCACCGCCACCGCGAGACCGAGCAGGGCGAAGAGGCCGGCGATCTCGGCATGCATCCGCTGCTCTCCGAGGCTGCGCGCGATGTGCTGCCGGCAGGTGACCAGGTCGATGATGGCCAGGTCCGGATGAGCCTGCCGTAGCGACCGCCGGAGCTCCGGCGCGAGCGCCGCGAAGGGGGTGGAGGCACGCACGGCGAGCGTCATGCGCGGATGCGGACGCTGGAGATAGGAGAGGTAGACCAGCGGACCCGGCGGCTCCAGGACCGAGGTGGTCCGGGTGTCGCGCGCCACGCCCACGACCTCGAAGGGCTTCTCGGCCACGTAGGGCGCGGCGAGATCCACGAGGTACATCATCCGGCCTAGGGCGGGGCGTCCGCCCCACAGCCGTTTCGCCAGCGTCTGGCTCACCACCACCGCCCGCGCCGCACCCTTGCTGTCGCGCTCGTCCAGGGCCCGGCCCGCCACGACGGGAATCCCAATGGTGCGGAAAAAGTCGGGCGCCACCGTGTTGAACGAGATCTCGATCTGCTCGTCCCGCCGGTCCAGGCTGGCGGCCAGCAGGGTCCGCGAAAAGCCCGACACCGGCATCATGTTGGCCAGGCTCGCCGCGGAGACCCCCGGAGTCTTCCGGACCTCCTCGACCAGGCGCTCGTAGATGGCGGTGCCGCCCCCGGCCTTCTCCGTGATGTTGCGCGGGATGTTGATGGTGACCAGGGCCAGCCCGTCCGGGTTGAAGCCGGGGTCCACGCTCAAGGCGCTACCGAGGGAGCGCACCAGGAGGCCGCCGCTCACCAGCAGGAGAACCGAGAGGGCCACCTGCAGCACCACGAGAGCCTTGCGCGGAGCGAGGCCGCTCCCCTTCCCCTGCGCCGCGCCGGCGTCGCTCTTGAGCGGCACGAGGAGGTCTCCCCGGAGGATGCGCAGCACCGGCCCGAGCGCGCCCAGGAAGGCGCAGAGCACGGTCAACAGCGCGGCGAAGGCGGCGGTCCGGCCGTCGAATTGGAGCAGGTGCGTGCCCTCCGCCCAGTCGCCCAGCCCGGCGGGAGCGGCCAGGACGTAATCCTCGATCCGACGCGCCAGGCCGGCCGCCACGCCGAGAGCCAGCAGGCCGCCGGCCGCGCAGAGCACGAGGCTCTCGGCCATCACGCCGCTCAGCAGCCATCCCCGGCTGGCGCCGAGGGAGGCCCGGATGCCCCACTCCCGCTGCTTCGAGATGGCCCGCGCCAGCAGCAGGTTGGCGATGCTCGCGCAGCCCAGGAGGAGAAAGGCCGAGGCCACGGCCATCAGCACCCGCGCCCGGTCGACGAAGCCGCCGTCCTCCCAGGCCGGGTCGTAGCGGCCATAGGGGAAGACGGTCATCTTCCGCGTCTTGCCGTCGGCCAGCGGCGCCGACTTGTCGAGGGCGCGGCCCAGCACGTCGAAGGCGGCCTGCGCCTTGGCCTGGCTGACCCCGGGAGCGGTCCGTCCGATGAGGTTCAGCATGCGGGCCTCCCGGTCTTCCAGGCGCGGGGTCGCGGTCACCAGGTCCGACAGGTGGACCGGCACGTACAGGGCGGAGGCCAGGCCGGCCCCCTGGAACCCCTTGGCGACGACTCCCACGACGGTCAGGTTGATGCTGTTGACGCGCAGCTCCTTCCCGACGACCGCGGGGTCCCCACCCAGGGTCCCCATCCAGAAACGGTGGCTGATCACGACCACCGGCGCCGCCCCGGGCTGGTGGTCCGCGGCCTGGAGCAGCCGGCCGAGACTGGGACGGGCGGCGAAGAACGGAAAATAGCCGCCGGTCACCAGAGCGCCCCAGGCAAAGGAGCTGCTCTCACCGTCGGAGACCGACGCCCCGAAGCGCGTCGAGCCGGCGAGGTCGACGACGGCGGTCTGGAGCCGGCTCAGATCGGCGTACTCGGGGTAGGAGGCGATCATCCGCGGCTCCTGCGTCGTCGCCGAGTAGACGTTGACGACGCGCTCGGCATGCGGCGCGTCCAGCGTCGGCCAGAGCATCGCCGACAGGTAGGCGAACAGCGCCGTGTTGGAGCCGATGCCCAACGCCAGCGTGAGCACGGCGGGCAGCATGATCGCCGGCTGCCGCGAAAGCGAGCGCACCGCGATCGAAAGCTGACGCAAGGCATCGCGCATAAACTACCTCCGGATTTTGGGACGGGGACGGCCCGTTCACACTATTCTACGTTCCTCATAGTGTTTGCGTCCCGTCTCACTCTGGAGGCGGCCCTTCCTTGGAGTCCTCCTTCAGGAGACCAGCCAGAAGCCGCCGAGGACGATGGACACCGCCGAGGCGCCGCCGAGGAGCGCCTGGTAGCCGCGTCCACCGTTGGCGGTGAGCTTGACCGACGCCGCGCCGAGCGCCGAGGCGAAGGCGACCATGGCCATGATCGCGCCGAGCCCGAAGCCGCCGATGTAGGCGAGCGACGCCGACCGGTTGCCGAAGGCGAGGGCCGGCAGGAGGCCCAGGATGTGCGAGCTGCCGGCCAGGCCGTGCAGCGACCCGATCCACAGCGCCACGGAGCCGGGACGCCGCGGCCGGCCCTCGGAATCGTGAGGACGGGTATGGACGTGCGCCTCTTCTTCGAGCCGTGGGCCGAACGCCCGGCGCAACCCCCAGAGCCCCACCGCGATGAGCACCGCCCCGACCATGCGCTCGCTCCACGACGACACCCGCTCCAGCGGCAGGACCCCACGCAGGGCGAGAGCCAGCAACCCCACGATCCAGACGCCCACGCTGTGGCCGATCCCCCAGAGCAGCCCCGTTCCCCAGCCGCTCCGCCGCTCCCCCACCACCAGCGGCGCCACGGCCGACAGGTGGTCCGGCCCGGAAAGAGCGTGCGTCAACCCCGCGGCCAGTCCGGCGAAGGCGGCGATCCAGAGGGAGTGGTCCATGAAGCGTAAGTCTATACGAATCCTGGCTCTTGCTCCTCCCCTACCACATCTTGTGGTCGCGTTCCAGTCTCCACCACACCTTGTAGTGGCGTTTCGCGGTCTGATATCCTGGCCCGGTCAGGCAGGACACACACCACCTATGCTGAAAGTCAAACGCCTCGAGATCTCCGGTTTCAAATCGTTCGTCGACCCGGTCCACGTGGATTTCGCGGGCGGGGTGACGGCCATCGTCGGACCCAACGGCTGCGGCAAGAGCAACCTGTCCGAAGCCATGACCTGGGTGCTGGGCGAGCAGAGCGCCAAGTCGCTGCGCGGCGGCACGATGGAGGACGTCATCTTCAACGGCTCCGAGCAGCGCAAGCCGCTCGGCATGGCCGAGTGTACGCTGACGCTGGAGACGGACACCTCCTTCCCGGGCGCGGACGACGGCCGCATCACCCTCGGCCGCCGGGTCTTCCGCGGCGGCGACAGCCAGTACCGCCTCAACGGCAAGCTCGTGCGCCTCAAGGAGATCAAGGATCTCCTGATGGACACCGGCCTGGGCATCCGCGCCTACTCGGTGATCGAGCAGGGGAAGATCGGCATGATCCTCTCCGGCAAGCCGCAGGAGCGGCGCAAGCTCATCGAGGAGGCGGCCGGCATCACCCGCTACAAGGCGCGCAAGAGCGTGGCCGAGGTGAAGCTCCAGGAAGCCACGGCCAACCTCCTCCGCCTGGACGACGTGATCTCCGAGGTCGAGCGCGCGCTACGCTCCCTCAAGCGCCAGGCCGGCGCGGCGCGGCGCTATCAAGAGAAAGAGGTCGAATACCGCGAGCTGCTGGAAAAGGTTCTCTCCGGCCGCTGGGCCGCGCTCTCGGCCCGGCTGCGCGAGCTGCGCTCGAAGATCGAGATGGCCAGCACCCGCGAGGCCGGGCTCGCCGCCGATCTGCACCGCGACGAGGCCGAGATCGCCCAGGGGCGCCAGCGTCTGGACGATCTGGCCCGCGCCATGGCCGAGCGCCACCAGCGGGTGGCCGAGCTCGCCGCCACGATCGAAGGCCGCCAGGAGTTCCTGAAGGCCAACCGCCAGACGGTCAAGGACATCGGCGAGCGCGCCGAGCAGGACCGCGGCATGGCCGAACGCCGCGAGGCCGAGATCCAGGCCCATCTGGACGGTCTGGAAGCCCTCCGGGAGCGCCGCCGCGAGCTGGCCGAAGAGCGCGGGCTGGCCGCCGAAGCCGTCGAGGCCGACGAGCGCCAGATCGCCGCCGCCGAGCGCGACCTGCAACAAGTCGCGGCCCGGGTCGAGGGCGTGCGCGCGCAGCTCGCCGCCGCCGTCAACGAGATCAACAGCTTCCGCCAGCGGGTCCAGCAGTCGCAGATGGAGCTGGAAAGAGGGAACTTCCGGCGGCACCATCTGGACCAGGAGCTGGCCCAGCGCGCCCACGAGCTCAAGCAGGCCGCCGAGGCCCTGGCCATGGCCCAGGACAAGGTGCTCGGCTCCGAGGTGGCCCTGACCGCGAAGACCGCCGACCAGGAGCGCGTCGCCGACGCGCTGGAGGTCACCCTGCGGCGCGAGGCCGAGGCGTCGGAGCGCAAGCGCGACCTGGAGAACCAGATCTCCGGCTCGCGGCAGCGCCAGCGCATCCTGGCCGAGCTGTCGAAGGCGCACGCCCAGCGGCGCGCCGCCCTGGAGAAGGCCCTGAACGACGCCGGGCTCGCGCAGCCGGTCTACCTGGCCGGCCAGTCCAAGGCGCTCGAAGGCTGGGAGCGCAGCCTGGACGTCTACCTCGGGAGCCTCGCCGACGCCGTGGTCCTGGCGCCCGGCGCCTCGGCCCGCGACCTCGCCAAGGCGCTCGCCGGCCGCTCCGCGGCGGTGCTCGTCGAGCGCCGGACCGGAGAGGAGGCCGCGGTGCCGATGGTGGGCGATCCGACCGTCGTCCTCTCCCTGGGCGAGGCCCTGGCTCTTCCCGAGGAGCTGGCCGCGGCCCTGCCGCCCGCCTTCCTGGTGCGGACCGCGGCCGACGCCGAGCGGCTGGCCCGCCTCCATCCCGGCTATGCCTTCCTGAGCCGCGAGGGGATATGGGTCCAGGCCGGCACCTTCCACGTGGAGGGCGAGGTGGCCACGCCGGGCGTACTGGAGCGCGAAAGCGAGCTGGTGAGCCTGGGCAAGGCCATCCCCGACCTGGAGCGCCAGCTTCAGGAGTCGGGCGAGGAGCTGAACCGCCTGGTCGCCGAGCGCGCCAACCTCGCGAAGGAGTCGAACCGGCTCCAGGGTGAAATCGCGCAGCTCCGCCAGGAGCTGGCCGTTCAGCGTGCCCGCCAGGAGGACGTGGCGGCGCGCCACCGCCGCGTCTCAGCCGAGCAGGAGACCCTCACCGGTGAACAGCTTGCGATCGTGCAGGAGATCGAGCGCGTCGCGCAGCGCCGGCAGCAGGTCCAGGACGAGCTGGCCCGGGCCGAGGAGCGCAACGCGTCGCTGCAGGAGGCCTTCGACCGCGCCCAGGCCGAGCTGGAGTCGGCCAAGGGGTCGCGGGAGGCGCTGCGCACCGCGAGCGCCGGCCGCCGCGGACGCCTGGAGCTGCTCGACGAGCGGCTGGAATCGCACGACCGCGAGGAGTCGCGCCTGAACGCCGAGGTCGACCGCGGCAAGCGCCAGGTCTCGCTCTGGCGGGAGGACGCGGACAAGCTGGCGGCCCGGCGGCGCGATCTGGAGGCCGCCATCGTCAAGGCCGAAGACGAGCTGCAGAGCGCCCTGGAGCGCCGCTCGGCCGCCGAGGACGGCGTCCTGGAGCAGCAGCAGCGCCTGGACGAGCGCCGGGAGGAGATCCGGGTGCTGGAAGAGCGCATCCAACAGACCCGCGAGCGGCGCGACGCCGTGCGCGCCGAAGTCGAAGAGCACCGCATCGCGCACGCGGCCCTGCGCCAGGATTCCGAGCACCTGGCCCTGACCTTCCACGAGCACTTCGAGAAGCCGCTGCCCGTGCCGGCGGAGGGCGAAGCACCGCCCGAGACCCCCGCCGACCTCGCCGAGACGGAGGCGGAGTTGGCCCGCACCAAGGCGGCGCTGGAGCGGCTCGGGCCGGTGAACTTGCTGGCCGTGCAGGAGCACGACGAGCAGGAGGAGCGCTTCAAGTTCCTGACCACCCAACGGGCCGACGTGGCCAGCTCGGTGGAGAGCCTGCGCAAGACGATCAAGGAGATCAACGAGGCCTCGGGCGAGCGCTTCAAGGCGACGTTCGAGGAGGTCAACAAGAACTTCGGCGAGACCTTCGCGCGCCTGTTCCGGGGCGGCGAGGCCGAGATGCGGCTCCTCGACGAGGACGACATGCTGGAGAGCGGCATCGAGATCCTCGCCCGTCCGCCGGGAAAGCGTCTCCAGAACCTGATGCTGATGTCGGGCGGCGAGAAGGCGTTGACCGCCATCGCCCTGCTCTTCGCGCTGTTCCGCACGAAGCCGTCCCCCTTCTGCATCCTGGACGAGGTGGACGCGCCGCTCGACGACGTGAACACCACCCGCTTCGTGGACCTGCTGCGGGAGATGTCGACGAACACGCAGTTCATCGTCATCACCCACAACAAGCTGTCCATGGAGGTGGCGGGCACGCTCTACGGCGTGACCATGGAAGAGAAGGGCGTCTCGAAGCTGGTCTCCGTCCACATGGAAGAGGTCCAGCCCGAGCCGCAGCGGGCGACGGCGTAGAGGGATCGCGCCCTATCGGGGCCAGAAGATCTCGCCTACGGGTATCCGCAGGCCGGGAAGGATGGCGGAGGTCGCCTCGTCCGCCGTCCCGTACCGGCCGAGCTCGATGTACCAAGTCTGTCCCTCATGCTCCTCGGGAAAAGTCAGGGTGTATGCCGGTTCGGACATGGAGACCTCTTCGTTCCGAATCGAGAGTAACGCCCGGGGTGGGAAGCGTCAAGCCGCATCCCGGATCGCTGGCGATCAGAACCCAGGGCTCCTCCAGACGCAACCCGAGGATAACGGAGCCGGCGCGGCGGTGGTGGTTGCGTTGCTCCGGGGGTTGCCCTACAATACCGACCGCTTCGGGGGTGCTCCAAGAGTCCTCCCACGGCAGGCCGACGTAGCTCAGCGGTAGAGCAGCTGATTCGTAATCAGCAGGTCCCCGGTTCAATCCCGGGCGTCGGCTCCATTCGTTTAATCCTGCCAGTTACTTACCCTCCTGTGCTTCACGCCGGCCCGCAAGGTGTCCGGTCTGTAACTCAGCACTGACTCAGCCCGCGGAACGATTTCGCCGCCGGGAGAGAAGGAGGGCCGGCCTCTTTGGTATCCAGAGGTGCTGTCAAGCCGGGCTTGACACGTTGACTCACTCTCCCCTACCCTTAGAGGGATGATCCGGAGCTTCCAGCACAAAGGGCTAGATAAGCTCTGGAACAAGAACGATCCGAAAAGGGTCCGGAGCGACTTGGTCTACCGCGTTCAACGGCGACTGACGGCGCTCGACGCGGCGCAAGACCTGCGGGAGCTGGACATACCGGGATGGGGGCTGCACAAGCTACACGGCGAGCCCGTGCGCTACGCACTCTCTGTTAACGGCCCGTGGCGGATCACCTTCGAATGGGAAGACGGAGAAGCCATCCGAGTAGACCTTGAACAGTACCACTGAGGAGAGCAGACCGATGCCCGAATATCGCGCCAAACACCCCCCCGAAATGGAGCCCGCCCACCCGGGCGAGATCCTGCGTGAGGACGTTCTCCCTGCACTCAATCTCACCGTTTCTGAAGCGGCGCGGCAGTTGCTCGTCTCCCGGCAGATGCTGCACTCGATTCTCGCCAAGCGCTCCGCCGTCTCGCCGGAGATGGCTGTACGACTCGGCCGCTTCTGCGGCAACGGCGCCGCCTTCTGGCTTCGGTTGCAGACTGCGCATGATCTGTGGCACGCGGAGCGGAAGCTGCGGGCCGAATTACGTAAGATACCCGAGCATGCCGCCGCGTGAATGATGGGAAAACTTCTCTATCTCGCCACCGGGAGAAAGCTGGCTTAACGTTGATGCGGATAGCCGGGAGAAGGAGGGCTCAAAATGGGTTCTTGGGCTATCGGCGCACTTCTAGAAAAACTTGAAGACCCGTTCGAGATGTTCCCTATTGACTCAGTAGCGCGGAGTCTGGACAATCTCAGAACTATGTCCGTGGAAGCTATTAATGAAAGATGGTATGGCCCACCCAGGCATTACTACTCTGTTGAGCAAGAACATCACATCGAGGTGATAGCTAACCTAATCGGCATAACCTTTGTGCTTGGCCAAACGACCATCACGCAGACTGTTGCGATCACAAAGAAGCTCCGTGCCCTCGCAGGAAATCCCTCATGGCTGCCTAGCAATAAGGAAAATATATTGCGTGCTGAAGCCGACCTCCATTTAGAAACAAACCTAAGCGAGATGGTTCTAATCGATGCAGTAGCAAACTACTTCAAGCACCATTGGGAGTGGCCAGATGATTGGATCATCCCAACCTCTCAGACCATTGATATGGTTCGACGCCTCGGGCTTTCGCCTGACTATGACCGCGAAAAGAACCTTCAGACTGCTCTTCAAAGCCTTCGATTCAGTTCCGGCGCGACGCTTGGGAGTAGAATTCAGGGCTGGCGCGAGCGGCTGGCGGAGAGTTTCCGAATGAATCTTCGTGACCACGGTTTCGAGATCTAAACCTTTCCCGACCATCGGACAAACGAAGAGGCCCCCCATGGCAAAGGAATCAGGCAGCACTTGCCCGGCACCCGAAGTTCATCTTCTAGGGGAAGTCGTCGTCGCGTTCGGCACGCTGGAACTAAGTCTTGAGACGTCTATCTGGCAGCTTTTGAGGTCTGATGACGCCACGTTCATCTTGGCGCAGGCCGTGACGGCGAATATGTCTTTTAAGAATAAGGTTGACAGTTTCGTAAGCATGTGCCGGGAAAAAAAGATCGCAGGTGCCGAGTCAAAACTCAGAAGCTTATACGCTAAGCTATTCAAGGCCGAAGAGGGGCGTAATCAGCTCCTTCATTCAGCCTGGGACTACACAGATATTTGGGGAGGCTCTTCCTTCATGCGGATGAAGGCGACCGCCAAAGCTAACGATAAGCATGGTCTCAATCGCCGGTTTTACCGTATGCCAGCCAAGGACATCGAAACGACGCGAGATAATATTTATGCTGCAAACCAATTGTTGGCGAGCTTCACTGTAGAGTATATCCAGAACCCAGAAGTGTTGGCGAGCTTCACTGTAGAGTACATCCAGAACCCAGAAGTGAAAAAATGACTGCCCTTCCTTTCTCGTGCCGGACTTTCCTGAGTCTACTGTCCATGACAACAAGTCACGAAGGGGAATAATAATATCAGTCGTTTGGCGCCTCCTTCAGCCGGAGTGATGATGTGTTGTAAACAGGGGAAACCGAGCGTAAGTGATAACAAGCAGCAGCGGATACACAATCGGACTGTTTGCAAGCCGCGAAGTAGGGCCGCACCGCTACTGATATATATCAGCGCACCCACGGAGGATGAAAGACGACACGCGACTAGGGTAGCGACCGCGCAACCACGGCGCCAGCTCCGCCACACCTTGCAAGCCCGACGGACGATTCCATGTTCAGACAGTGAAGAAGTCCAAGTTAGCTCTGAGGCAATTCCCGGCGCCAACGCCGTGCTATCACCCCCCTTCCGAAGTAGGTTGATTAGAGTAACGGGCTCTCGGCTCCCGGCTCTCTTTCCGCTTCGCCCTCTCTCCCGCCCTTTGGAAATCATTCTAGGGCAGGACGTGCTATACTCCTTGACGTTCAGTCATTCCCCGGCATGCGCCGGCAGACTCAAAAGGGGAGTGTCACATGGACACGTTGAACGCGATCAACACGACCGACGAAGCCGCAAGATACCTCCGGCTCCAAAAGCAGACACTAGAGATGTGGCGAAATGGCGCTGGTGGTCCACCAGAAGGACGGATCAGTCGTCCCCCTTCCTCTCTCGAAGAAATCCCAGTCTCCGGCCGGTGTCCTCGACTTCTCCCGTCTTGTCTCTCACTCGCCTGCGAGCCCTCGTGCCACGCCGGAGCTACTCGTGCGCCCACCCAACCACCCGAGCAACTCCGGCTTAGCACCGTCCGTGGTGACATCACCTTCCCCCCGCAGATCGGCTCAGCGCAGGACGCTCCGCCGAACTGCCCCCACCTCTCTCCGCTCAGCCTCGACGCCGACGGCACCGTTGGATCTACAAAGGCCGGGCGTCCGGGCCGGAGCGCCCACCCTACGGCGCCGCTTGTGTGGCGCGGATCAGCACTCCGGCGGGAGGGGATTCATGCCCCTACACACGTACATGTCACAATAGCACTTGGTTTCGCAAATGCCATCATTGCAGCCCGCAAGACACCAATTTAATTCTTGCATGCAAGTACTCATCCAGACCACCGGGGGAGCTTCAGGCACGGCAGGAGCCTCAACCGGCGCAGTCAGGCAAGCTTGCGCTACAGGCGCGCCGTCAGCGAACACGGCCGAGGCCAGGCCAACCAACACAAGGACAGCCAGAACGATAATTCCTCTCTTCACAAGCGGTCTCCTTTTAATTTGGGAAAACGGCCGAATCCTAGCGTTTGCGGCGCACGCAGTCAAGCCAGAAGCGGGCAACAGCCCGGACCTCCCTGGCCCGGCAGACTGGCTCCGCTGCGCTACGCCAGACAGCCGAATCCATCTCGATGCCCACCACCCGCCCCGGACCCTCTCACAACCCGGTCAGCAGCTCCCGGACATGCCGCAACTCGTCCTCGCTCACCGTGTGCCCCATCGCCGGATAGATCCGCTCAGTCACCCGGGCGCCCATCCCCGTCAAGATCGCGGACGTCTCTTTCACTCTTTCCAGCGGGATGTGCTGGTCCCGGTCGCTGCAGCCGAGGAAAACCGGCGTGTCCGCGAAAGTGTTCGGATACTCCCGCGGCGTACCGGGTGGACCGATCAGCCCTCCCGAGAGACCCACCACGCCGCCGTAGCGCTTCGCGTTGCGCGCCGCGAATTCCAGCGAGAGGCAGGCGCCCTGGGAGAACCCCAGAAGGATCGTACGCTCCGGTGGAATGCCGGCACCTCCCAGCCGCTCCACGAGGTGGCCGAGCAGGGCCAGCCCGTTCGACAGGCCCGGCTCGTTCTTTTCCATGGGCGCCAGGAAGCTGTAGGGATACCAGGAATACCCCTCGGCCTGCGGTGCGAGGTAGGCCAGATCCGGCCGGTCCAGCTCGCGGCCCAGGCTCAGGATGTCTTCCGCCGGCGCCCCCCGGCCGTGGACCAGGATCATGGCCGCCGTCGCCTGCCCCAGCGGCGTGCCGGCGGCGAGAACCCGGGCGCTCACGCCGTCCCTCGCACGGTCTCCGCCTTCTCCATACTCCGCACCTCGATACGCGGCAGAAGAGTTTCGATCGACTTGCGCTCGGGCTCCAGCCAGGGCGGCAGCTTGAGGTCCGTGCCCAGCGTCGCCTCCGGCTCGTCCTTCGTGAAGCCCGGCGGGTCCGTGGCGATCTCGAAGAGCACGCCACCCGGCTCGCGGAAGTAGATCGAGTGGAAGTACTGCCGATCGAGAATCGGGCTCACGTGGAAGCCCCGGTGCTGCGATCTCTTCGTGCCAGGCGCGCTGCTGGATGTCGTCGGGCGTCCGCCAGGCGACATGGTGGACCGTGCCCGCCGATACGTGACCGCGCGGCGCGTCCGGCTTCGCCAGGACGTCCACCCGCGTGCCGGGACCACCGGCAGTACCGGCGCCAATCTCGAACCGGAAACGGTCGCCTGCCTCAGCCACCCGCCGAAAACCCAGAAGTCCCGTGAGGACTTCCGATGTGATCTCCGGGTTCCACTCCGTGAGCGTCACCCCCTCGAAGCCGCGGATCGCACGCTCGGCCGGCACGGCTCCGCCATCCCACCCCCGGCGGTCATCGCGGCTGTCACCCACGCGCGCCACCAGCTCGAGCTGGAGATGGTCCGGATCGAGCATCGTCAGAACCTCCTCGTCGAACCGTGCGCGCGGCGCCTCGTGCTCGACGCCGAGCCGGTCCAGGCCGCTCCGACCACCAGCCGAGCGAGCCCTCGGGCACTGAGAACGAGGTCACCGTCGCCTGCCCCGCTCCCCGGCTCCCCAGCCTCGCCATCGGCCACGGAAAAAAGGTGATGACCGTCCCCGGCTGGCCCTGACCGTCGCCATAGTAAAGATGATAGGTTCCGGGATCGTCGAAGTTCACCGTCTTCTTCACCAGGCGCAGGCCGAGCACGCCCGCGTAGAAATCGACGTTCGCCTGCGGGTCCCGCGCGATTGCGGTGACGTGGTGGATGCCTCCGATCTGCCTCTCCATCGCTCGCCTCCTCTCCTGCGGTCATCGTCTCGCACAACAGAACATCGCCGTATTCCCTTCCTCGCGCGGTGGTACCCTCATCTCATGTCCACCTGGCTCATCCGGACGGCCCGGTCGAAGGGGCTGGTCCCGCGCATCTCCGAGACCGAGCGCCAGGCGCTCGACGCGGGGACGGTGTGGGTGGACGGCGAGCTGTTCTCCGGCCGACCCGATTTCCGGCGGATGCTCGGCGAGCCCTACCCGGCCCTCGACGCCCGCGAGCGGACATTCCTCGACGGACCGGTCGAGACGCTCTGCGCCATGGTGGACGAGTGGGAGCTTTCGCGCTCCAGCGACGCCCGCCTACCGCCGGAGGTCTGGCGCTATCTCGAGGACGAGCGCTTCTTCGGCCTCGCCATCCCGCGCGAGCACGGCGGCCTCGGCTTCTCCGCGCTGGCGCTCTCGACGATCTTCGGCAAGATCGCGTCCCGCTCGCTCGCGCTGTCGGCGGTGGTGCTGATCCCCAATTCGGTCGGCCCCGGCGAGCTACTGCTGGAGCACGGCACGCCCGAGCAGAAGGAGTTCTACCTCCCCCGGCTGGCCCGCGGCGACGAGATCCCTTGCTTCGCACTGACCGAGCCCGAGGCCGGCTCGGACGCCGCTTCGCTCCGCTCCGAAGGAGTCCTCTTCCGCAGCGGCGACGGCCGGCTCGCCATCCGACTCAACTGGAGCAAGCGCTATATCACCCTCGCGCCCGTGGCCACCCTGCTCGGCCTCGCCTTCCGCCTGCGCGATCCCGAGAACCTGCTCGGAAAGGGTGAAGACGTGGGCATCACCGTGGCCCTCGTGCCGACCGATCTGCCGGGAGTGAAGATCGGCGACCGCCACGATCCCATGGGCGTCCCGTTTCCCAACGGCCCCACCGAAGGCCGGGACGTGCTGGTGCCGGTAGACGCGATCCTCGGCGGCCCGGCCGGCGCCGGCCGGGGCTGGCAGATGCTCATGGAAGCGCTCTCGGCCGGCCGGGCCATCTCGCTGCCGGCGCAGTCGGTGGGCGGCGCCAAATACGTGGCCCGGGTGGTGGGCGCCTACAGTATGGTGCGGCGGCAGTTCGGGGTCGAGATCGGCCGCTTCGAAGGCATCGAGGAGCCGCTCGCTCGCATCGCCGGCCTCCTCTATCTGATGGAGGCGGCCCGCGTCTTCACCTGCGGCGCCGTGGATGCCGGCCACCGGCCGGCGGTCCTCTCCGCGGTCTCCAAATACCAGCAGACGGAGCTGGCGCGCGCGCTGATCCAGGACGGCATGGACGTCCTCGGCGGCGCCGCCCTCTGCCTCGGACCGAGAAACCTGCTGGCCCGCGCCCACATCGGCGCGCCCATCGGCATCACGGTGGAAGGCGCGAACATCCTGACGCGGACGCTGATCCTCTTCGGCCAGGGCGCCATCCGCTGCCATCCCTGGGTCCACCGCGAAATGGAAGCCCTGGAGGCGGACGACGGCAAGGGCCTCCGCCGCGCTCTCCTCGGCCACGCCTGGTTTTTTCTGCGGAACGTCGCGCGGTCCTTCTCCCTGGGGCTCACCCGGGGACGGCTCGTACGATCGCCGGTCGGCGGACCGACAGCCCGATACTATAGAAAGCTCGCCTGGGCCTCGGCCCGATTCGCGGTCCTGACCGACCTGGCGCTGTTGACGCTGGGCAGCCGGCTCAAGCTGCGGGAAAAGCTTTCGGGCCGTTTCGCAGACGCTCTCTCCTGGATGTACCTGGGCTTCTGCGCGCTACGCCGCTTCGAGGCCGAAGGCCGGCGAGCCGAAGACCTGCCGCTGGTGAAGTGGGCCGCGGAGCACGCGCTGACGCGCATCCAGACCGCCTTCGAAGGGATCTACGCCAACTTCGGCGGCCCGCTCGGAGGTCTGCTCCGGCTGTGCGGACCCTGGTGCCGGCTCAACCCGGTGGGCACGCCTCCTTCCGACCGCCTCGGAGCCGAGGCCGCGGACGTCCTCCGGCGTCCGGGCCAGCAGCGCGACCGCCTCACCGCCGGCCTCTTCCTTCCAGAGAAGCCGGATGAGCCGCTCGCCCGCCTGGAGCGCGCCTTCCTCCTGGCCCGGGACGCCGCACCAATCCTGCACCGCATCGCCAAGGCCGCCCGCAACGGCGGCCTCCCCCGCCGGCCCCCCGACGAGATCCTCGACGAGGCGCTGGACGCGGGGATCGTCACCGCCGAGGAGGTGGAGATCGTGCGCGAAGCCGCCGCCGCCCGGACGGACGTCCTTCAGGTGGATAGCGTCTCTCCGGCGGGCAAGCTGATTGCCGGATAGCGTTCTCTGCGCGGGAGGCGACGCCGGTCCCTGACCGGTTTAGAACGGCATGCTCTGCTGGAGGACAAAGTCTTCGCCAGGAGCAACCGCTTGTAGCAACTGCGTCAGTTTGTCCAGGGTCGGTACGGAGGTTCCACGCTCGTACCGCGCATACGCATTGCGCGACGTGGCTCCCAACCGCGCTGCGGCTTCAGCCAAGGACAACCCGTTGCGCTCCCGCAGCCGCCGCAGCTTCATCCAGTAAATGCCCGATGTCGCTGACCCGCTTTACTATGGCGTACGCCCAGTGGCCGTAGGTCCCATCGGCGTTGACCGCGGCGACCCACCGAGCCGCCGCTTGAACCTTGACTTGCTCTCGCTCGTCGAAGCCTTTGACTTCCAGGATCAGATACCGCGGGGAATCATCCTTCAGCCGGATCACGAAATCGGGCAGATACTCGTGCGCTTGCCCATTGTGCAGGTAAGGTATTGCAAACCCCAGTCCGGAGTTCTTCACAAAGGCATCCACCTTGGGATGGCGGTCGATCACATAGACCGCCGACTGCTCCCATCTTGCCGTGTCCGCCACAGCGAAGTTGAGATGGCTGTGGAGAACCTCACGCAGATCACGGCTTGTCCAGAAGTCAACCTCCGCCGTTGAGCCGGGTCCACGATTCGCCTCGTATCTCGGCACTTCCGGTGCCTCCCCCGCCGAGGTGTCCGGCTGAATCGCCTGAACGAGCTGTTCGATCATCATTCCATAGTACGGCGACAGGAAGGCGTCTACGATCTCCGCTGGCGGCAGCGGCTCGACTTTCTCACGGAGGTAGCGCTCTACGATTTTGACCAGTTGTGGGAAGAGCGCATGGGGCGGGACCTCGCATGTGGATTGGTTCACATAGGTTCGAGTGAGGTCGCGGGCCAGGTCGAACACAAGGCTCTGGAAGCGTTGACCTGACCGGAAGGGATTGAGGGAGACGCTCTCCAGCCGTCCGGGACCGACGAGAGAGGGACGGGGCGCAATCGCAGGCAAGGACACCTTCATCTCGACTTCCGGAGGATGGATCATCGGGTCGAGGCGAAGGGTGGCAATCGCATCCCAGTCGACGGTGACCCGATTGCGCACCGCCTGGCTGTAGCCTTCCACGCGCGGGAAGCGAATCTCGTAGTAGGATCTTTCCGGCACCGCGTGAACATGATGCCGCTTGAGGCGGTGGCGGCGCGGGCCCGGCTGGAGATTCCTTGAAGGGGATGATCTCGAAACGGCACGCCGAACACCTTGGCCACTTCCTCGGTGAGCTTGCCGTCGTCGTCCACTTCGTAGCTGGTCCGCCGCAAGCCCCGCCCGACCACCTGCTCGCACAGGAGCTGCGACATGAACGGCCGCAGCCCAATGATGTGGGTCACGGTGTTGCAGTCCCATCCTTCGGTCAGCATGCCGACGCTGACGATGCAGCGCACGTCTCGCCCCGGCGGATGGAGCGGCCGGCTCCAGCTTCCTGGCCAGCTCCTCGAACCATCCGGATAGATCGACCGGCCCTGCCGGTCTCTGCGGCCACTCGGTTTTCCCGACGGTGTCGAGCGTGAGACGCATCCAGCGGACGTCGTCCGACTTCGCCTGCCGCTGTCGGTTTCGTACACCACCTTGGAGTCCACGCGGATGGTGTATTCCTGACCGTTCCGGTTGCGGAGGCTTTCCAGCCTCGCCGGCGGTATTCCCGGCGGCGGCTTGTTCTCGGCCAGCCACTCGTAGACCACCTTAGCGATCTTGGTGTTCTTGCAGACGATGATGAACACCGGCGGGCGTGGATCGTCCGGTCGCGACTGCTCCCACTCGCGTCGCAACTCGCTCCCACAGCCCGCCCAGCATGGCGATCGGCATGCTGGCCTACTTCAAGACGGCCTCCGGCTTCGGGCTCGCCTTCTTGCCGCCCGTCTCCGCCGGAGTGAGCTTGGGCAGGATCCAGCGCCAGATGTTGAAGTAGCCGGGAATCTCCTGCCCCGTCGTATCGCGCACCGCGAGCTGCGGGATCTTCACCAGCCCGGACTCGATCGCGTCGGTCAGCCCGAAGTCGCTCACGACCCAGGGAACGGCCGGTTCGTCGCCTGGCCGACACGCCCGAGGAAATACGGCGTCGCCGACAGATCCACGCAGAAGTTGATGCCGCGCAGCTTGTGGATGCGGTCCAGGCCCTCCACCCAGACGGTTGCCTCCTTGAAGAATTCCTCGGCTTCCTCTTCCTCGCCGAGCAGTCTTCTTCCTCGGCTTCGTCCGGCTCCTCCCGACGAATGCGGTAGGCATGATGGGCCTCGTCGTTCAACACCAGGATGTTCTGCTTGCCGCCGACCTCCCGTCCCAGAATCCGGTTCACCAGCGCCGTGTCGCTCTCCACGTACCTCTCGCGATTCGACCTTGACGCTCTTCAGATTGCCCTGCGCATCGCGGTCCTCCGCCTTGACCGTCAAGCAAGCCCGCGGCGACCTGCCGCTGGAGGTCTTCCGGGGTCAGATAGCGCGCTGCCGCGCGCGGTCGTCGTCTTGGCGCCGATCCTGATCGTCTCGGTCGTCCTGACACGCTCGCCCGCCTTGCGCCACTTTCGCCGTCGTCCCACCGACCTGGATAGCCTGGGGCTCGAAGACATGCCAGTTGGTGACGAGCACCCGCCCTGCGCCAAGGGGCATCAGGTGCGCCGGCACCAGATCGCGCGTCCGGTAGAGGCTGGCCTCGCCGGCTTGCGGATCGAGTTCCGCCAGCCGGCTGCGGATCGTCACGTTCGGGCAGACCACCAGCACCACGTCGGAGAACCGCGCATCGGCGCGGTCGTTGACCTTGTTGAGGATGCTCCAGGCGGCGAGCATCCCCATGACCGTCGTCTTGCCGGCGCCGGTCGCCATCTTGCAAGCATAGCGGCGGAAAGCCGGAATAGCCGTCGGCCTTGCGATCCTCGCTCGGTTCATCGAGAGGGACATCGATGCCTTGGAGGAAATCCGGCCGCGCCTCGGTCAGAAAGATGATCGTCTCGGCGGCTTCGAGCTGCGCGAAGAACAGCCGGTGCTGCCGGCCTTCCCGCTGCCAGTACTCGAGCAGCTCGAGCGTCGTCCGCGTCACGCCAGGATAGCCCGCGGCCCTCCAGGCGCAGACCGTTCGCGGATACGGTTCACCAGCTTCAGCTCGATGGCCGTGCCGGCGCCTTCGCTCACTCCGGCCTCTCCGCCTCTTCCGGCGGCCGGTAGAAGTACATCGCCGGCCGGCGGCCCGGCCGCCGCTCCGGCAGCTCGCCTCCCCGCAGATGCCAATGCTCTGCCGGCTCCTCGTAGGGAGAATTGAGGATGGGCTCCGGAACTTCGTACTCGTTGCGGTTCATCCAAGGAAGGCTCCACAGATCGCGTCCAGCTTCTCGCACACCTCGGGATGAATCTCTTCCGGTCTCATCACCTCGGCGATTTCATGGTAGCGGGTGTAGGAGAACGCAATGAGCCCGGCGGCATCGAGGATCGGAGGGAGGATCTCCGTCCGGGCCTTCGTCGTCTTGAGATATGCCTCCACCAGAGGGCCGGGATTCATCGGATCTCTGAGGAAATCCGCCTGGAAGGTCCGCTCCATGGAATCGCGCATGTCCCGGATCGCGGACTCGGAGTGAGCCTCCGGACCGAGCTGGAGCTCGACAAACCGCGCGAGACTGTCTGGATGGATGAGATAGCTCTCAATCTCGTAACGCCGCCAGCGCAGCCTCTGAAGGCCGGCACCGACGATCTCCGTCTCTTCGAGATAGGGATTGCTGTCCCGGTCCAGAATTTCCAGGCCGGGAAGATCCTCGCGCACCAGCTTCAGGCATTCGTAATGATCGCGCGACGACGCGCCATGGCCGCCGCGGCGGGCATCGCCGACGGACTTGCGCCAGAACAGTTTGGTCGTCAGCAACGGCAACGCCGGATGATCGAGCGCCCTGGCCCAGGCCCGAAGGATTTCGAGGTCGGTAGATCCCTCCAAGTACAAGATTCCACGCGCATGCTCAGCGAGCATGACGTCGGTATTGGAGAGGATTCCAAGGGACTTGATGAGCCGGCTGCGTTCCTCGGTCGTGGCGAGGAGACGAGGTTTTTGGAAGAGGACGCACAGCGCACCCGGATCGACGGAATCGATGATCACCTCGGAATGCGTGGCAATGATCAACTGCGAGCCTTTTGTCGCCGCGACCGACCGCAGCTCGCCATAGATCGCGTCCTGGAGGATCACGTGCAGATGCGCGTCGGGCTCATCGAGCAGCAGCGTAGCGCCGGGGCGCGTGGCGAGAAAGGTCAACAACATCAGCACCTGCTGGAAACCGCTTCCCGCGCTGGCGATGTCGAAGCGCGGCCCGTCCCCTTCCATCTGGTACTCCGCGACGATGTGCGCGCCACTGTCATCCGGAGGAAGGAGCGTGTAGTTGAAGAGGCGGCGGATCGAGTCCTCCAGGAAACGCCACGACTCCTCGGAGTGGTTCGCCTGCACCAGAAGGTTGCGCAGCACCTCCCCCGGGCGGGCCTGGCTCAACATGGCGTTCAGGAATTCAGGGCGCGCGTAAAGCGGCTCATTGGTAGCGAGCCCGGTCATCGGAGGGACGAAGACCGCTTTGAGATCCGCTTGCGCGAACATATCCGGTTTCGTGTCCGCCGTCGGGCGCAATTTGATCTGCTCCGTGCTGTCGTGCCGGAGCTCCATGGTGATCGACCATCCCTGGGTATCCTGGATCTCGATCTCGATGCTCCCAGTCGTGTTCCTCTCGTTCCAAAGAAGATCGAACTGCCGGAGAGGCACAGCGGAAAACGCCTGCCGCGCGATGTGCGCCCAGGGATAATATCTGCCGCTCGCCCGCTGCGGACTATTGAGCTGTCGCCACCGATTGAAGGCAAGGTCCCACGCCGCGATGGCCTGCAAGAGAGTCGTCTTGCCCGTATTGTTGGGCCCGGCGATCACCAAGTGCCCGGGAAGGGTGAACGTGACCTCCTTGAACTTCTTGAAACGGCGAATGACGACCTTCCGGATCACGCTTCAGCCTCCGTCAAGCTCTTGACCACGAGCAGCTCGTTGCCACGGTCATCAATCACCTTCACGGCCACATGGCCGTGCTCTCCGGCCTCGAACGGTGTGCTCGTGGTGCCGGCCAGGTGTTCCCACACCGAGTCCTCGAATTCGCCCCGGAGGCTCCGCTTGAGCGCGTCCCATGCCCCAGTGCGGGGGAAGAACGCCTGGGAGACGTGGAAGCAGAGGCCGTTGTAGTCGGTATCGAGGAGCCAACGGGCACGTCGTTCCCGGCGCGATGGTCGTTGTCCATGGTCACGGGATCGAAGGTGTCCAACCCGACCAACTCCACCTGAATACTGTGGAGCCCCTTCCTCTTTCTTCTCCGCTCCGAGCTTGCGGACGCTGCACCTCGGGCAGCCCACACACGCTGAAGATCTGGCTGCTCCGCATGTTCTTGAGCAGATCGCCCATCATCAGGTCGGGGGTGGCCTGCACGTACGTGGCGGGAATCCCCACGACGAGATCGCAGTCCTCGACCAGCTTGCGCGCATTGGGTTGGATGGCGAATCCGATCACGTAAAGATGGGTGAACCTCTTCGCCGCGGCTTCCCGCGCGGCTTCGTACACCAGCTTCTCGCTGACCGCGCCGCTTTCCGGCCCAAACACGATCGCTACAGGCCGGTCCTCGCCATTCTCAATGACCGCCTCGGCAGACAGGCTCAGCGTCTTGGCGGGCGGCCGGATGTTCTTGAGCACCACAGTCTTGCCGCCTCCCAAGTGCAGCACCGGGCTCCGGCGTAGCACCTCCAGCATGCGGTCGATAAAGGAGCCGTGCGACTCCGAGTCTTCCTTTCTATCGCCCTCCCAGTCGACGGGAGTCGGAATCGTGGCCTCAAAGCAGAACGGCCCCGTGACACGGGTGACTTTGCGGTCTTCCTCGGGCCTATCGACCAGGACTTCCTCGGCAGGAGGCTCATTGTTGGCAATGGACTTGAGGGTAACGTGAGGCACTATGCCTCCTACCTCCTCATCCTTGTAATTCCGCTTTCGCTCGTAGACAAAACCGCCTGCCGGTCCGCGGCCTTCATCCTTGAGCTGATAGTATGGGAAAGTAGCTGTCAACAACCGTTGCCGGGTCAGAGCAAGAGGAACGCGACTGGTGTCTATGGTGACCCATCTCCGTCCCCACTGCTCAGCGACGTAAGCCGTTGTACCGCCACCACAGGTGGGGTCGAGAACAAGGTCACCAGGATCGGTGGACATTAAGAGACAGCGCTGAACGACCAAAGGACTCGTTTGGACAACATACATCTTTCCGCCACTTCCCGCTGTATCAGTCCAAAGATTAGTCACTTGATAGGCCGGAAAATCATCCAAGTATCTCTTGTATCGCAAAGTCTTCCCGGCAATTACAATGCGACCAGCGGCGATTAGATTCTGCATCCCCTCTGAACCGGTTTTCCAGTAACCACCAGATGGCAAGAACACCCTCCCCTCAAGCTCAACCGGAAAAGAACCCGGAGGGCGCGGCGATGTCAGACTGGTCAACTGATAAAACCGGCCATCATGGTCCTGCTGGTCGTAGCGCAACCCGCTGCCCTCTCCTACGCCCGCCTCCTTGCGCAGAAACATCTGATTGTACTTCAACCGACTAATATCCTTTGCGTACCAGATCAGATAATCAGCAACACCCGGCAGTAACTCGCTAGGTTGAGCACCCGTCTTTTCAAAGGTGATTACAACGCAATAGTTCTCTGACCCAAACACCTCATCCATCAACTCACGTACGTTATGCAGATTCTCTTCGTTAATTTGAACAAAAATACTTCCACTGACAGTTAACAACTCGCGCGCCAACAACAGCCGATCCCGAAGGTAGGTCAAGTATGAATGCAACCCCAACTCCCACGTATCGCGGTACGCCTTGACCATCTCCGGCTCGCGGGTCATGTCGTCGTCGTCGTTGTGGGTGACATCCCGCTTCCGTACAAACGGCTGGAAGTTGGAGCCGAACTTGATCCGTAGGGCGGATCCATGTAAATCATCTGTACCTGCCCGCCCAAACCCTCGTAGTCGAGGAGCGAGTTCATCACCACGAGTGAATCGCCCAGGATCATGCGGTTGACCCAGCCGTTCCGGTGCTCGTAGGCCCGCAGAACCTGCTCATGGATCGAGTGCTCTCGATCGCCGAAGAGATCGAACATCGTGAGCTGCCGGTCCCGTTTGTGACCCTTCAGAGTCTCGATAATGGCCTTGGTGGACAGCCGCTCATGGATGAACAAGGGCAGCGTGGGGACGTCGAAGGACAGCCGCTCCGCCTTCCCGGCCCAGTTGAGAAAGGGGCGGGAGAGGGCTTTCAGCTTGAGGGCGGCGTCCTGGGCTTCTTCCAGGGTCTCCGCTTCCAGGATCTGGCGGATCAGGGCTTCACCCTGCTCGCGGGCCGGATTCTGGCCGTCCCATTCGAGCTCGGAGAGAGTGAGGAGTCGTAGCGATAAGAGACAGGCGGCTTCTTCTTTCGGAATTGCGCCTGCGTGCCGACGTCCGGCCGAAGCAGGGCGTCGGCGGTGGGATGACTGTAGCTCCCGGTGGGCTTCGGGCTTCGGCCTTTCCGTCTCGTGGGGATCTCCGCCATGCTGGATGCAGTTCCTTCCTGGGTTCCGTGAGTTTGGCCCGGCGACTCGGCCCAAGCTTATCCGATCTGCTTGGCGTCGAGAGCCCCTCCACCGCGTCACCGTCGACAGAGAACGGCCTGCTCACTCCTTGTTGGGCCTTCCGAGGAACCCCAGGAGTTCCCTGGCATTTCTTGGCTGCCCTGCGGCAGGCTCAGGAGAGGGGCGAGTCGTGACGCTCACCAACAGCGCCATCCGTCTCCGCCCCTCGGCGGCGGGGACGCCGGCGCTCCCAGGGAAAGAAGGAGAGGCCCGGTCGCCCTTCCCCACCGCGACTCCAACTCCTCCACCGCAACGTCCAACCGACTTTGCCGCGACTCCAACTTCCCCACCGCCACGCCAACCGGCCTTGCCGCGACTCCGACTCCATCCACCGCAACGCCGACTGACTTTGCCGCAACTTCGGCTCCTCCACCGCAACGTCAACTGACTTTGCCGCAACTCCGACTTCTTCACCGCAACGTCGACTGACTTTGCCGCAACATCGACTTATTCACCGCAACGTCGACTAATTTTGCCGCAATATCGACTTCTTCACCGCAACGTCGATTGACTTTGCCGCAACGTCAACTCCTCCACCGCAATGTCGACTGACTTTGCCGCAATGTAAACTCCTTCACCGCAACGTCAATCGGCTTTGCCGCAACGTCGACTAACTTTGCCGCAACTCCAATTTCTTTGCCGCAACGTCGACTGACTTTGCCGCAACTCCAATTTCTTTGCCGCAACGTCGACTGACTTTGCCGCAACTCCAACTTCTCTGCCGCCACCGACTCCGGCTCGCCGCTCGGCAGGAACAGAAGAGGGAGCCGCCACCTTCCTCGCCGAGATGTCTTCCAGCTTGCTTCTGGGCTCGACAGCCGCGATGCGGAGGAGCTTCCCTTTTCGCTCGATCTCGACGGAGACGCCGGCTTCCAGGATCTCGTCCAGAATCGAGAGCTAAACCATTGACGAGTCCAGCCGAAGGTCCATGCTACATGGACGAACGCCGATGAGTGAGACTCCAGGCCCTCCGGGGCCTTTTTCTTCGGCTCTGGATCGCACCCGCGCCGACCGTGGGCCTGCGCCGAAAGGCCTCGGCGTTCTGGCACCAGAAGTCGCGGAAGCCGGAGACACCGCATCGAAGAGCACGGGCGCAGCCTTCTGCAACCTTCGCCTCCGCAAAGGCGTATTCTGGAGAGAAGGAGGGCCTGCCCCCATGTGGACGTTCCTGGCCTGGTTGATCCTCTTCGTGCTCTGCTGGCCGCTGGCACTGCTGGCGCTTGTGCTCTATCCCTTCGTGTGGCTCCTCGCCCTGCCGTTCCGGCTCGTGGGCATCACGCTGGACGCGGTCTTCGAGCTGCTCAAAACGATCCTCTTCCTGCCGGCCCGGATGCTGGGCGCCCGGCACGCCTGAAGCTACCGCAGCTTCTTCAGCAGCGAGCCGACGAGCCCCGGCTTCCCTTTCTCATAGGTGCCCATGAGCTCGGCTTTGGCCAACACGTGCCCCTCGATGGCCTTCTCCAACTCTTTCTTCGTGGGTGTGCGGAGGCCGGCGAGCGTGGTGTCCAGCGCGTACAGCTTGAAGAAGTAGCGATGCCGGCCGATGGGCGGGCATGGGCCGCCGTAGCCGGTGCGCTTCCAGTCGTTCTTCCCCTCCCGGGTGCCCGGCGGCAGGCCCGCGGGCTTCACGGCTTCGGGCAGGCCCGCGGCGGTGACCGGCAGGTCGTAGAGGACCCAGTGGACCCAGGTCATCTTGGGCTTCGCGGGATCCGGCGCGTCCGGATCGTCACAGATCAGCGCCAGGCTGCGCGCCCCCTCCGGCACGCCGCTCCAGGCCAGCGGGGGGGAAACGTCCTTTCCTTCGCAGGTGTAGAGAGACGGAATCCCGCCTCCACTCTCGAATGCGGCAGAGGTCAGAGTCAAGCTCATGGGACACCTCCTCGGCTCTCCATTCTATCCCTGTATCCGGCGGAGCCAACGAGCGAAACGGGACCGCCCATCCCTGAGCGGTCCCGTTTCGGAGATGGGAGTTACGGGGTGCAACCCTCGACAGTGAGCACCGGGCCGTCGTCGACGGCGCCGTTGCCGCTGGCGTCGTGAGGCACGGTCACGGTGTAGCTTGCGGTTCCCACGTTGCCGCTGGAGTCGGCCGCCGCGACGTGGATCGTGTAGACGCGGCCGTTGCCGCCACCCGCACGCTCCGCGCGCAGCTCGACCGAGCGGCAGCCCGGGGTGATGACGATGTCGTTGATGGTCGAGCCGTCCCCGTTGCCGGTGGCATCGTCAGGCTCGTCGCTGGTTACGCGGGTTATGACCACGTCGCTCACCGACATCGGGTCGCGGTTGTCGGTCACCTCCAGGACGAAGTCGGCCACTTTCGCCGTCTTGGCCTGGTGATTGGCCGGCCACAGAACGGTCGGCGCGGTCGAGATCACGATTTGCGGCGGCACGACGTCCGCGGCGCCTTCGAACTCGGTCACCCGGTAGGCCCGGGTCTGCGCCACGTCCACGCTCACCAGGTTGGCGCCGCTGCGGCCGAAGATCAGCAGGCCCTTCAGGAAGTAAGGTCCGTCGACACCGTTCCTGCCGATCGTTTCGCCGTCGAACACGAAACCGATGTTGGTGACGCCCGCGGGGAGCGAGGCCCGCCCGGTGTAGAAGCCGAGCTCGATGCCGTTGCGATCGACCAGGCGGGCTCCCCACTCGTAGAAGTCGGCGCGCGCCAAGGCCACTTCGACGTTCACGTGAAGCTCGTCGTATTGGCCGTTGCCGTTGGTGTCCACACCGAAGTCGGTGGAGTTGCCCGTGAGCACGATCGGCTGGCTGGACGAGCCGAAGGGATCGAACTGCGAGGACTGATAGGCCGCGGTGGCCTGGGGCAGCCGCACAGCATCCAAGTCCCGCAGCGTCGCCGGATCGCGCACGAGCACGTCGACGGTATAGGGACCGTTGAGGCCGAGAGCATGGATTTCCGGCCCGGGAAATTCGAGCCGGATGGTGGTCGCACCGGCCGGCACGGTGAGCAGGGAGTCGGCGTAGACGGCCGCCGAAGAGCCCGCGCCGCGCAACACGGCGGTCAGTCGATAGCTGCCGGCCTGTTCGATCTGGGCTCCGAAACCGATCCGCAGCAGGTCGTAGAGACCGTTGCCGTTGGTATCGACGCCCTGATCGGTGAACGGCCCTTGCGGGATGATGGGGGCTGAAAAGGAACTCGAAGAGTAGGGACGGGTCGTGAAGCGGATGCCGTCGATGGTGTGGCCGGTGGTATCGATCAGGTTTACGCTGCCGTCATACGGGCCGTCGAGGCCGGAGTGCCGGAGGTTCCTGCCGTCGAAGCGCAGCGTCACCATCTGGGCTCCGGCGCTCAGGCTCTGAGTCGTTCCGGCGCTGGTGAGAGTCTGGCCGTTCTTGTCGAGGGATCCCGCCAGCCGGAGCTCGCCGGCAAGCCGGACGTCGAGGCCGAGAGTGACGTCGATATACTCGAACTTGCCGTCACCGGTGGTGTCGACGGCGTCCTCGGAGACGCCGGTGAGGCGCGCCGGGAGCTCACCGAAGAGAGTATGGGAATGGCCCGGCGTGGCGAGGGTCGCCGTGTTGAAGCCGGAAGAGGCGATGGCGTAGAGCACCAGGTCGTACGGCCCGTCCAGTCCGGAGCGATAGATCTGCTCGCCGGAGAACTGCAAGGTGACGGTGTAGGTGCCGGAGATCTGGTTGAGGACGGCGCGGACCGGCAACATCGACTCCCAAGACGGCCGATTGGCGATCAACTGCCCGCCTTTCCGGAGCGTGCCCAGAATGGTGTACTGCCCGGAGGTGTTGAGCCGGACCTCCACGTTGGCCCTGAGGGCTTCCGCGAGACCGTCCAGATTGTCGTCGACGAGGTTGTACGTGGCGTTGCCGGTGAATTCGATGTCCGTCGTCGCCGCGGCAGGTTGAACCGTCAGACCCTGGAAGGCGCGAGCTGTGGCAGGCACCAGAGGGGTGGGCGACTTGTACGCATAATTGCCCCACGAGTCATAGGAGCTGCCGGTCAGCTCATAAATCTTCCAGCCTTCGTCCGTACCATAGTAGACACCGTCGGCGTCGATATCGAGGCCGCCGTTCATGTTGGCGGTGATGAAGGCGGTCGAGCTCGTGTAGGTGCCGTTGAAGGTGGCGTCGTAATAGCTCGAGCCCTTTAACCGCAGGCTGTGGCTGGTGAAGACATAGCGGTCGTAGGTCGAGGTTCCGAAACGTTTGGCGCTGCCCGGGAAGGCATCATCCAGGGACGGTGCGCCGCTGGTGAGGAAGCCCATGCCGTGGGTGCCCAGGGGCGTGATCGGCGCCAGACTGCCGACGCCCAGAGTCGCGGCCATGTTCTCGAACACGTCGCTGAAAACGTAGCAGTCGGAGTAGTCGCAGGAGATGGGGTCTTCGACGAGATCCTGCCAGTCGCACTTCATGACACCGCCGAAGCTGTAGCCATAGCGCCAGTTGGCCTGGCCGAAGGCGTACTCGCCGGCGAGCAGCGCGGTCAGGATCGGAGCCTCGGCGGTCTGGCCTTTGGCCCAATCGACCGCCTTCTC
Organism: uncultured Holophagales bacterium; assembly: GCA_963844885.1. Taxonomy (GTDB): domain Bacteria; phylum Acidobacteriota; class Thermoanaerobaculia; order Multivoradales; family UBA5704; genus DATMER01. The sequence goes on from CAWJQA010000006.1 coordinate 261,325, forward strand.
GTACCATCCGAGGCGAGGCGCAGAGAGCGTGGGCGTCGTCCAGGTCACGAACAATTTGCGGTGGATGGCAGGGTAGCTCTTTTCATCGATGGTGAAGGTGAGCTCCACGTCATAGTCTCCGACCGCGTTCGGCATGGTCAGGTCGATGTCTCCCTCGTTCCCGGACCAGCTCGAGACGCCGGTCAAGGACGTGCCCGCGACCTTCCAATCCACCTTGACCTCGGGCGTGAGGTGATCGTTGGCCGGGCAACGCTTCAGGGTTGCGTGAAGGCGGGCGCTTCCGGGGATGAACGGCCCGATGCCGCTGGCCGGACGCAATGTGCCTCCCGGCCCGGAGAACGGGTATTCGTCATACGGACCGATGTCGGTCGTGACGCTGCAGGAAGCGTCGAACGACTGCTGGTAGATGGTGTCGATGGTGTCGCTCGAGGCATAGTCGCGGACACGGATGTCGTTGCCGGCCGTCGGCTCCAGCTTGAAAGCCGCCTTGAGCTTGATCGGGATGACCAGAGCCACCCAGTCGATCGACGTACACCACCGTCCTGTGCTCAGCGTGTCGATGTTGATCTGCACCCGGTTCGCCACCGGGGTAGGAGAGCCGCTGGCCACCGGCGCCGGGAACTTGATCTTGCTCACGGGAATCGTGAACGAGTTCAATTTCCAGATCGAATCGTCGCCGGTGAGAAAGCCGAGCTGCTCGCCGTTGAGTTGGATCGCGTCCCTTTCCGGCGGCGGTGCGCCGTTGACATCCACGTCATAGGCCGGCAGGATCACCTCGACCGAGGCGGGGATCACCCCCTGGGCGATGAGCGCCGCCGAATCGACGAGGTAGCCGCTGCCATCCACCGGCCCTACGGCCTGATCGATCATGACGTCGATCCGCAGCGGATGGTTGGGATCGGTATTGAAAGTGCAACCGGTGTCGAGGCCGGGCCCGTCGTCCGCCACGAAAACGTCTTTGGCCGGCGGATTGAACGGTGAGGTTCGCGTCGCGGCGATGCGAACCCGGGGGCCGTGGTCATCCTGCGCCGTCGCCGGGAAGGGCGAACAGCAGCGCCGTGAGCACAGCGAGAACCACGAAAGCCCTCGCCGTGAGGGCGTGGAAGGGAACGCGCGGGTGCATGGCGGGGTACTCCTTGTCTGTCTTGAGGTTTGGCGGACCCTCGAAGGAGGGATACAGCGCGTTCCATACCAACAGCGCGAAGCGTTTGATGAAACACCTTTTTGGGGCAATAATGTAGTTGACTCACCCGTCGGCCTGTGCGAGGATTCGCTAAGCGACTCCCGGCGCCCGAATGGGGGGCCGCGCCAGTCACGAGCAGTATCTTTGTGGCATGAAATCGCTAATGATGCCAAGCGCAATTCAGGTCTTTTCCGGAACACAGGGCTTGTCGCTGCCATGACAACCTCGCTACGGGCATACTTCGATGAAAGCGGTACCAATTCGGGGGCGGATACTTTTGTGCTTACCGGCTACCTGGGCAGTCCAAAGACATGGCTCGCATTCAATCTCGCATGGCGGGCAGTTCTCCACGCGCATGGCCGCGAGCGCTTTCACGCCGCCGATTTTTTCCGCGGCAAAAAAATGCCGGCTCGCCGCCGTCGATGCTCTTGAAGGTTTGGTGGCGACGATCAACAATTGCCGAATCTGGCCGTTGGGCGCATTAGTAAGGATCGGCGATTTTGAATCTTTGGCTGAATGGGAACAGCGGTACTTAGTAGGAGGGTGCGCTGTTCAGAGAGCGCCATTGAAGCCATATATGCTAGCGTTTCAACACTGCATTGCCGAAGTCGCGCGACGGACCAAGGAAGGAAGAGTTTCCGACTTTGTGTTCGAGCAGCAGAAAGAGTTTGCGCCAAAATCGCTTGAGCTTGTCGAGGAGATCAGGAAACGGTTGCCGCCTGAAGTCCGACCAAGAATCGGAAAATGTGTTTTCGCGTGTAAGGAGGAAGTAGGCCCGCCGCTTGAGGCGGCCGACTTACTCTCTCATCTTTGGTTTGCTCGGAAACAATTAAGCGATAACATGGGGGAGGCACGTGAATTCGCTCTGAGAGAGCTGACGAAGACGATTGACTGGCGATATCGCTATGACAGGAAGGAATTTGATGCTCTGTTAAATGCGCTCTCTGATGAGCAGCGCGCAGCGCTTCGCGACGAGGTGAAGCAATGATGCCACAGGGCCAATGGGACCGGGGCCGGCAGTGCGCCCCGGTCCCAAATTCATCCTTGCTCCCCCCTTCCTTCCGCAAGCTCCTGCCGCGCCCACTCCTGGAAGCGGCGGAGAGCTTTCCGTCGCCGTCTGTCCCGTTCGGTCTCGGGATCGGCGTCTGTCGCGGGGTCGGCCGCTCGGACGGCAGACAGGATCTCCCTCGCTCCCTTCCGGAAGACGGCCCGGACACGCTTCAGCTCCCGATGGTGCCGCAGCACGTAGTCTGCGGCGTAGTTGAGGAACTCCGGAACGGACATGCCGCTGCGGATCGCCCGAGCCGCCTCACCGAGGTAGAGCTGGTGGAACGTGTCATGGACGGTGACGCGGTAGACCTCGGGCCGGTACTCACCGATTGGCGCAAGCCGCTTCTGTCGTTCGATGTGGTCCCAACCCATGGCCTAGACCACCTCCACCCGCCGCGGGCCAAGCTCGATTTCCAGGGCATCGGCGATGTCACCCACGCCGACCGCCAGCCGGGCGGAGACGCTGGCGTGGTGCTCTTCCTGCGGGGTGTTGGGGCTTGTCATCTCCGGGTTGCCCAGGGAGGCAAGATGGCCCTGGACGAAGCGGAGATCCGCCACGGCGGCGCGCAGCTCGGAACGGATCGATCCTTCCGGCTGATCCGGCCAGTATCCCCGGTACTCCAGGGCCATCTCAAACAGCAGCGCGCCGACGCCACGGAGCGCGGCGTTGTGGTCCGGGTCGGTGAAGATTCCGAGGAAGGTTTCCCGGAAGGCGGGGAAGTCCTCGAAGCGTGGCGGGTCGATGACGGGCGGGACGGCGACGGGGGCAGGCGTAGAGCCGCCGTCAAGGGTAGAATCTGGCAAGCTGGGCATAGGACTAGCTCCTGTGCTTGGTCAGGCTCCGGGCGTAAGGTGGCGCCTTCGTCCGGGGCCGCTTGTTTGTCGATTCCCGGGGCCGGACTGGCTCCGGGTGCGTTGCTCTCGTGGTTGCTGCTTCTCTGTCTCGCCTGGGCGGCCTTCCTCCTTTCCCCGGCCAAAACCGGATTCACCTCTTCTCTGCACGGGAGGCACTATGCCAGACTTACGGAAGTCTGTAAAGACGGAGCGCCGGAAGTCTTACACTACGGCCATGGCACGGGACAAGGACGACAAGCAGGAGAAGGCGGGGATCACGGACAAGGGCGTCAAGAAGACTATTTGGTTCCACGAGGACGAAGCGGAAGCGCTCCGGCTCTTGGCCTTCAAGGAACGGCGTTCAGAGTCTTCGATTGTGCGGGAGGCGGTCCGGCATTATCTCGGGATCGAGGATTAGGCCGGCAATCATGGCTCGCCTTGAATGGGATCGGTGCTACCAGCTCGCGCTTCCGACCTATGCAGCATCGCTCGCGAGCTTTGCTCTCGCGCGCAGCCCACAGAGTAGCGGCGGCAGTGCTATGAGCTGGGAAAGTTCGGGGCTTCAGATTGCTGGATTAGTCCTGCTTCTTGTCAGCTTAATCCTCTTTGGGTCTTCCGTTGTCCGACATCCCGGGCCGAGACGGTGGAAGCACTGGAGGGCGGCTGCGGTCGTGCTGTTTGCGGCAGCGGTCGCACTGTCAGTCGCCTACGTATTTATTCGAGTACCCCGGCTTATCCCCTCCGCGTTGTTTCTGTTTATTCTCTTGGTGGTTTGCTTCCTGACCTATCCGCCGATCTTGCTGTTGACATGGAAGGGTAGGCATCGCTCAATCGTTGCTGTTGAGCGCTCTATGCACGGGGCGAGTGAGGTTTTGATTGAACCACCGATGGAAAGGTACTCCCCACCACGGCCACCACCTCGACGCACGATCACTATTCCCATACTCGACGTTCAGCCCCGATGGGATGACTACAATACGCGCTATTGGATAACGGTTCATAATACAGGCGCTCCAGCCCGCGAGGTCTATGGGTTTATCTTCACCGCAAGTCCGATCCCGAATTGGCCGACCGAAGGTGTCTACGTCAAATGGGAGGGCACTAACTCTAGTCGCGTCCCGCTACCGACTGGGTTAACGAAGCGGATAGAGATTGCAACAGTAAGGCAAGTAAAGGACGGGGTGCGGATAATTTTTCACCGCTCGGGGACCGACTGTAGCGGGGAGATCGAGGGGCCTTTTTACTCGAGGAGTCAACTCAGGAGCCGTTACACTCAGTTGCTTGAAGTGCATGTCACCGTGATAACTGATCCTGCGTCCGGCCCTATCACTAAAAAATTTCAAATCAAGACCTGACGGACCGAGGGCAGAAAGGGTGCTCGGAACATGCGCACCGGAAGGCTCTTCAAGGAACTCATCATCAACTTAGCCGCTATGGTTTGCCCGGAGCGACTATATAGCTTGTAGCTAATTTAGTTCGTCGCGGAATATGAGGCGCTTGACACACCCATCTCTTTCTTGTAGAGTACCCCTATGGACACCACCGAACGGCTCCCCGAGACTCTGATAGAGGCCATCAAGTTCTTCTCCGATAAGGACGTGAGCCTTGCTTTCGTCGCTAAACTTCGCTGGCCGGGTGGCGTGACCTGCCCCCGTTGCGGCGCTGGCGATCCGGGCTTCCTGAGCACCCGTCGCCTGTGGAAGTGCAAGGGCTGCAAAAAGCAGTTCTCCGTCAAGGTCGGCACGATCTTTGAAGATTCCCCGATCGGCCTGGACAAGTGGCTTCCAGCCCTTTGGATGGTGATCAACTGCAAGAACGGGATCTCCTCCTATGAGATGGCCCGCGACCTCGGCGTGACCCAGAAGACCGCGTGGTTCATGAACCATCGGATTCGCCTTGCCGTTCAGGAAGGCACCTTCGAGCCGATGTCCGGAGAGGTTGAAGTCGATGAAACCTTCATCGGAGGCCGCGCCCGGTTCATGCACAAGGCCGAGCGGGAGCGGAAGATCACCGGGACCGGCGGTATGGGCAAGACCGCGGTTATGGGCCTCTTGGAGCGCCACGGCTCGGACGGTCATAGCAAGGTCAAGGCCAAGGTGGTGCCGAACGTCCGGCGCAAGACTCTCGGCGCCGAAGTCCGGCAGCACGTCGCCCAGGGATCGGAAGTCTTCACCGATGCGCTTAAGTCCTACAGTGACCTCGGCGACGCGTACGCTCACGCGGTCATTGACCACGCGGAGAGCTACGCGGAAGGCAAGATCCACACCAACGGCCTGGAGAATTTCTGGTCCTTGCTCAAGCGGTCCATCAAGGGAACTTACGTCTCGGTAGAACCTTTCCATCTCTTCCGCTACCTTGACGAACAGACATTCCGGTTCAACACCCGCAAGATGCCCGACGGACTGCGCTTTCTTCGCGCTGCCGCCGGAATCATCGGAAAGCGGCTCACCTATGATTCCTTGATCGGCAAGACGGGCCAGGAGGTCCCTGCTACGTGATGCTAAACGACAAAAACGCGGACCACGAAAGGGCGGAAAACGGAAAGCCTAATCCGCCCCCTGGCGCTCAAACGCCGTTTGAGCGGTTCGAGGAATTCACCCGCAAGGTGGTGGCCGTCCCAAAGACGGTCATAGACGAACGGGACCGAGCGGCCCGCCCCAAAAGTGGGCACGCGAGAAGCCGCCCTGCTTAGTTAGTGTAGTAGTATCGGCTATCACCTAGAAGGAGCTGAACATGGGACTTGAAGAAGACATTGACAAAATATACGAGGATGCGCAAGCGGCTAGGAAAGTCGCTGAAACGCAACTCAAGGCGTTCGCTGATGCGTGGGACAAAGTCCGGGACAATATTGTTAATAAGCGATTCTGCGTCGCGGCCAACCATCTAAGCGCTCGGTTAGATGGCAAGGCCAGATTCAGCCGCGAAAATGGTGGGACCGCCCTTTATGTCGGGAGTAAGGAATCGCGGCTTGCGTTCGCTGGGAATGCAGGCACGCGTAAAATTGCCTGCGATTCTTCCGAGCAGGCTATCGTCGAGACATTCGATGTCGAGAATGTTACCGAGGAGGAGGTTGACCGCAAGATCAAGGAATTTATCAGGGCTATCGCTTGAGTCGCACTGCGGCGCCAGCCGGGTGAGTCAACTATATTGTTACCCTTTTTGGGGAGTACGAGGCGTGGGACAGCACCACTCGGGAGGGTGGGAGAGGTCACTACCTCCGTCTTTCTCTGCCCGCCTCCCGGCGCGTCGACCCCGGTCCGGCGCTGTTTTCGTTCCGGACCGGCAAAGGCGAACGGGTCAATGCTTGTACTTCAGAGGCGACACCTTGTGGGTTCCCTTGGCCTTGTTCGCCTCGAAATCAAACGTCGTGCCTTTCTTGAAGAACGGGCTCTTCTCGTTGTGACAGTTGATGCACTGCGCGGCCGTGATCTTCTCCACCAGCCCGACCTTGACCAACTCCGCCTTCTTGTACTCCTTGTTCCGCAGGCTCATGTGCTCGGGCTTGGTGTAGGTGCCACCCGCGCCGTGGCACATCTCGCAGCCGGTTCCGACGCGATCCGGGGTGGCCTCGGCGCTGGTGAAACCGCCGGGTTTGCCATGGCCCGTGGTGTGGCATGACAGGCAGGACGCATCCTTCGTGTAGTCCTTCTTCGGGTCCAGGCCGGCCGCTTTCTTGGCCGCGGCGGCCACACCGGGCTTGAGGTGCTCGAAGGACTTGGCCATCTTGGTTTCCGACCAGGACTTCCATTCCTTGAGGTGACACTTCCGGCAATTGTTGCTCCCGACGTAGGAATGGCCTTCGTCAGCCGAAGACAGAGCCGGCAGCAGCAGGAGCATGACGGGAACGAGAACCAACCGCATCGAGCTCTTCATGGCGTTTTCCTCTCACAACAGACGCATGGCGCACCCACCTTGGGCACGCCAAGAAACAATAGCAGCCTTAGCATTCGCCACTCCACACCCCGATGGGTGGCCGAAGGAGCTACCCGTAGGAGATCAGGCTTGCCGATCACGCAGCGGGCCCGGTCCGGTGCAGCCAGCCTCGGGCTTCGCCAACGGCTTTGAGGTGCTTGGCCTTCTTCTCGATCTGAGATGGCGTGCAGGTATCGAACCGGATGACAGCATGAGCGGGAAAGGGTTCAGGGTCGGTCTCCGCCGTCAGTTCGAGTGCCTCGCACTCGGCGACTGTCACTGCCACCACTCCAATCGACGAAAATCCCAGTTCGTTGGTGTAGTGCAGCCATGCCTGAAGCGCAGTGACCTGATCTCCGTCGTAGACGGATAGACGATAGTTGTCTTTGGGAGTAGGTTTGAACACCTGAGAGGTGATGCGGCCTTGTTGCACCCACGCCGGATTGACCTGCCGGTGCAACAACGTATCACTGTTCACGCGGCCCTCCCGAAATCCGCTGAATCTGCTGGATGAGCCGCGCCCACTCGGCGGGCTCATCCAGTCTCAGCTCTTCTTCGTGCTCTTCGTCGGAGTTGAGGTTGAGCACATGAAGGGCGGCAACATGTCTTTTGAGATCGATCTCAAGCGAGATGTCGTGAGAATCGATCGACCATTCCAGACGGATGCCTCCCTCGGGAGTGGGATACACGAACGGCAAAGGAAGGTTTTCAGGGTAGTCCCGAGTGAACTTGTCGCTTAGCCAGTCAATCCCGGCGGAGGTCGGCGCGCTACCGCCTCCTTCTAGCCAACCGTCTTTCAGGAGCCGCAGCTCGTCCAGCCGGGCAGGTACGTCCAGAGGGTCGAGCACACTGACATGTTCAATGGATTCGAAGCTCACCAGTTTCTCGTTGCGGTTGATGCAGCCGATGCCTTGTATCAAGATGCGGGTCCCGACCCTATAACCTTTGAACGCCTCCAGGATGGTGTCCAGATGCTGAGTCGGCAGCGGTGCTTTGATTTTACGGCCGTCGATGAGTTGGAGCTCGAAGGTCATATCGTCCTGGTCGACTTCGGAAATCGTGCCACGCACCGAAGTTTCTTCGGTCAACTCGTTGAGCCGCGATGAAGCGAGGAGCAGCTTGCGCCGGGTTTCCCGCGTCAGCCGCGCGGGGTTGTGGCGAGCCTGCGTGGTGAATTCCATCGCCTCGCCCTCTCGTAGGCTGCGGCCCAAGCGGTCGAAGTAACCCAAGGTCTTTTCAGGCAAGAAGTCCGTGATGGGCTGCCCTTGTTCGGCCGCGCCAATGGCATTGACTACGGCGTCACGCGCCCGCTCGAAGTATGTTTTGCTTAGAGGCTCCTCATCTTCATCAAAAAAGGAGAAGGGGAGCGATGTGGTCGTGATCGACAGGCTGATAACAGGAATCGCGCTACCTTCTTCGATGGCAGAGAGCTTCAGCGCAACCCCATCGGTGAATCGGCGAGGAGACCGGCGCCGATTGGGATGGTCTTTCAGGAACTCCGATTTGGCAACCTCAACAATCATCTCCTCGAGGACCGCGAGATCCTTGAGGACTTCCAAGGGAATAGAGTGTTCCTCGAATCGTTCCCCAATGAGTCGAGGCCGCAAGAATGGTTCCATTGCCATACTGTCACCCCTTGGTCTGGCGAACGGCCCAGCCTGATCGCACGGCATCCTTATACGAGCCGACTTAACCGTTCGTCACGATATCACAATCCTTGGTCGTGCCCCGAAAGCCGGGTTTGGATCAGCCCCGCCGCTGGCGCATCCGCTCGCGGCGCATGGCGCCGCGGCTGCGGCGGTCTTCGAAGGCTTCGCCTTCCCCACCCTCTTCGCTGCTCTGGAGCAGCTTCACGAAGGCGCTGACGGTCGGGCCTTCGAAGAGGCTGACGCCGGTCACGTCGGCATTGAGCTCGGCCTTGATGCGCGAGATGACCTTCAGGCCGACGAGGGAGTTGCCGCCCAGGTCGAAGAAGTTGTCGTGAACGCCGACGCGGTCGATGCCGAGGATCTCCTGCCAGATCGTGGCGATCTTCTCCTCCATCTCGTTGCGCGGCGCCACGTAGGCGCTGCCCAGCACCGGACGCGAGTGGATCTCCCGCGCTTCCACCGCCTCGGCGGCCAACTCTTCCAGCGATTTCGAGGCGTAGCTCTCCTCGATCTGTGACTGGAAGTCCTCACGGACGACGGCCACCTGCGAGAGGCTGCTGCGCAGGACCCGCTCCAGCGCCTCGATGCCCTGAGACGGCGAGAGGCCTTTCTTCAGGCTCTCCTCGCGCCAGGCCTTCAGCTCGGCCGGCACCTCGGTTTCCACCGCCATGCCGACCTCCTGCCAGGCGTCCCAGTCGATCGAGACGACCGGCAGGCCGCCGCGCGACCTTTCGGCGCTCGCGAAGGCGTCCAGGTAGCCGTTGGCCGCCGCGTAGTCCGACTGGCCCGGCTGCGACAGGACCGCCGTCACCGAGGAGAAGAGAACCACGAAATCGAGCGGCAGGTCTCCGAAAACGTCGGCGAGCACCCTCGTGCCCCGGATCTTCGGCGCGAAGACGCCTTCGGCGATCTCGCGGGTCTTGGTCTGGATGAGGCCCATGCCCGGCACGCCCGCGGCGTGGAGGATGCCGTGGAGCGCTCCGAAGCGGGCCAGGACGCGCTCGCGCACGGCCTTCATGGCGTCGCGGTCGGCACTGTCCGCGCTCTCCACCATCACCTCGGCGCCCGCCGACTCCAGGGCTTTCACCTTGAGGATGCGGCGGCTCACCCGGTCGCCGTCGCCGTGCGCGGACAGCCAGCCGTCCCACTGGTCCCGCGCCGGCAGTCCGGAGCGGCCGGTGAGGATCAGCTTCGCCCGGTATTTGCTCGCCAGGTGCTCGGCCACGGCCAATCCGATACCGCCGAGGCCGCCGGTGACCAGGTAGACGCCTTGATCGCGCAGGCGCGCCGTACCGGCCTCCGCTTCCAGGCGGGCCTGCTCGAAGACCTGCACCCAACGGTGCGTTCCGCGACAGGCCACGACGGGATCGAGCCTGGCGCCGATACCGCCTCCCAGCTCACCGAGCACGCCGTCCACCAGGGCGGCGAGCCTCGCGGGGGCCGCTGGCAGCGCGGCGGGCACGTCCACGGAGCGCGGCTTGATCTTCGGCAGCTCGCGCGGGATCACCTTGGCCGCTCCGAGCACGGTTGCGCGCTCAGGGATCAACTCCTCTTCGCCCGTGACCTCCTGCGCTCCGCTGGTCACGACGAGGAGATCGACCTCCGGCTCCTCGACAGCCAGGGCCCGGGCCAGGAAGACCAGGCTGTAGTAGCCACGGTCGAGGGTCTCCTCCAGAGAGCCGGACTGCGGGCCGGCGTTCCAGAGGTGGACCACCTTGGCCGGCAGCTTGCCGGTACCCTTGAGATCCGCCACCAGGGCGGTGTAGTCCGCTTCGCTCCGCGGATCGAGGCGGTAGACGCCGTCCGAAACCCTTGCGAACGCATGCCCGATTTCCACGGTCGTCACGTCGGCGCCAAGCTCGCGCAGCCGGCGCTCGAAGATGCGGTCCGAGGCCGTCCGGCGCGGTGAAGAGCAGCCAGCGGGTGGCATCCCCGTTCCCCTTCCCCGCCAGCTCGCGGAGGTCGAGGACGGACGGCCGCTCCGTCCGCTTCCAGGCCGGGACCCAGAACCAGTCCGCGGGGTCCTTCGAGGCCTTCTTGCGGCCGGCCAGCTCCGGATGGAGCGGATCGACCCAGTAGCGCTGGCGCTCGAAGGGGTAGGTCGGCAGCGGCACGCGGCGGCGGCGCTCGGCGGCCCAGAAGGCGTCGAAGTCGATCTCCACGCCGGCCAGCCAGAGCCGGCCCAGGGCGGTGAGGACGAACGCCGCGTCCTCGTACTTCTCCTTGGGGTGGCGCATCGTGGAGAGGATCGCGTGCGTCGCCTGCTTGGCCGGGTGGACGCGCGCCGAGGTCGAGAGCACGTTGCTCGGGCCGACCTCCAGAAGCACGCGGGTCTCGTCCTTGAACAGCTCGCCGAGGTTGTCGGCGAAGCGGACCGCGCCGCGGAGCTGCGCCGCCCAGTAGTCCGGGCTCGTGGCCTCCTCGGGCAGGATCCAGGTGCCGGAGACGTTCGACAGGTACGGGATCTTCGGCGCCTGCCGCGGCACCCGCGCCACGGTGGCCCGGAACTCGTCGAGGATCGGGTCCATCATGGCCGAGTGGAAGGCGTGCGAGGTGTGGACCGGCCGCACGTCCAGGCCGCGGCCCTCCATCTCCTGCCGGAAGGCCGCCACCGCCTCGTGCGTGCCCGAAACCACGGTCATGTCGATGCGGTTGATGGCGCCCACCGAGACTTGCGGGTGATTCGCGAGCAGCGGCAGCAGATCCGCCTCGGAGAGCGGCACCGCCAGCATGGCGCCGGACGGCAGGCTCTGCACCAGCTTGCCGCGGCGGGCGACGAGCACCAGGCCGTCCTCCATCGAGAACACGCCGGCCAGGGCCGCCGCCGTGTACTCGCCCACGCTGTGGCCGATCATCGCCTGCGGACGCACGCCCCAGCTCAGGAAGAGCTGTGCCGTGGCGTATTCGATGACGAACAGCGCCGGCTGCGCGAACATCGTCTGCCGCAGCCGCTCGCCCGCCGCTTCGAGGTCAGAGCCTTCGGGCGGATAGATCACCTCGCGGATGTCCACGCCGTCCAGATGCGGCTTCAGGATCTCGGCGCAGCGGTCCACCACGTCGCGGAACACGGGCTCGGACTCGTAGAGGTCGAGGCCCATGTTGGGATACTGCGATCCCTGGCCCGGGAAGAGGAACGCCACGGCGCGCTCGCCGGCCTCGCGGTAGCCGGTGACCACGCGGTCGGGCTCCATCTCCTGAAGGGTCTGCGCGGCGTCGTCCGCGCTCTCGACAACCACGAAGCGCCGGTTGTCGAAAACCTTTCTACCGGTCTGGAGTGTGAACGCCACGTCCGCGATCGGCTGATCGGGATGCTCGCGGAGATGCTTCGCGAGGTTGCCGGTGAGCGTCTCCAGCGCGGTCGGCGTTTTGGACGAGAGGACGAGGAGCTGGTACGGCCGCGACGGACCGGACGGCTCCTGCTCCGGCGCCTCCTCCAGGACGACGTGCGTGTTCGTGCCGCCCATGCCGAGCGAGCTGACGCCGGCGCGGCGCGGGATGCCGCCGGGGGTCACCCAGGGCTTCAGCTCGGTGCTGACGTAGAACGGGCTGTTCGCGAAATCGATCTTCGGGTTGGGGCTCTTGAAGTGGCAGATCGGCACCAGGGTCTTGTGGTGCAGGCAGAGCGAGGCCTTGATCAGGCCGACGACGCCGGCCGCCGTGTCGAGGTGGCCGATGTTCGTCTTGACCGAGCCGATGGCGCAGTATTGCCTTTTATCAGTGCCTGCCCGGAAGGCCTGCGTGTAGGCAGCCACCTCGATGGGATCACCGATCGGAGTGCCGGTGCCGTGGGCTTCGATATACGTGATCGTATCCGGCGTCACGCCGGCCGCGGCCTGGGCCATCATGATGACGTCGGCGTGGCCGTCGACGCTCGGCGCCATGTAGCTCACCTTGTTCGAGCCGTCGTTGTTGCAGGCCGAGCCCTTGATCACCGCGAGGACGTTGTCGCCGTCGGCCACCGCCTCGGAGAGGCGCTTGAGGATCACGGCGCCGCCGCCGTGGCCGCTGACGAAACCCTTGGCGTCGGCGTCGAAGGCGCGGCAGTGGCCGTCCGGATCGGTGATGCCGCCTTCCTGGAACATGTAGCCCGAGATCTCGGGCACGTGGACCGAGGCGCCGCCCGCGATGGCCATGTCGCACTCGTGGTTGAGCAGGCTCAGGCAGGCGTAGTGGATCGCGGTCAGCGAGGTCGAGGACGACGACTGCACCAGCACGCTCGGCCCGCGCAGGTTCATGCGGTAGGAGACCTCGGTGGTGATGCTGTCCTTGTCGTTGCCGATGGCCGCCGCGAGGCTGTCGATCGACGCCACGAGGTCGATGTGGTAATAAAGGTTTTTCAGCCAGTAGGTGTTCATGCTCTGGCCGCCGAACACGCCCACGCGGCCCGGATAGCGCTCGGTGTCGTAGCCCGCGATCTCCATCGCCTCCCACGCGCATTCGAGGAACTGGCGGTGCTGCGGATCGGTGAGCTCGGCGTTCCTCGGGTTGTAGCCGAAGAAGCCGGCGTCGAAGAGTTCGACGTCGCCGATGATCCCCTGGGCCTTGACGTAGTTGGGGTTGGCGATCAGCTCCGGATCGTTGCCCGCGGCGAGCAGCTCCTCGTCCGTGAAGCGGCGGATGGACTCGACCTTGTTCACCAGGTTGTGCCAGAGCTGATCGACGCTCTTCGCGCCGGAGACGTGGGCGCTCATGCCGATGATGGCGATCTCCGTGTCCCGCCGGCCCGCTCCGCGCCTGGCCTCGGCGCGCCGCCGGCTCTCGTCGGCCGCACCGGTGTCCTGCGCCGCGCCGGAAGCCCCCGGAGCCCCCGGCGATAGACTGCGCACGAGCGAGCCGATCGTCGGGTAGCGGAAGAGGTCGATCAGCGAGACCTCCTGCGTCACGCCCTCGGCCTGCAGCGCGTCCTTGAGGCGGGCGTGGACGCGGGTCATGAGGAGCGAGTGGCCGCCGAGGTCGAAGAAGTTGTCGTGAACGCCGACCTTGTCGACCTTGAGGGCCTCCTTCCAGACCTCGGCGATGACGCGCTCCAGCTCGCCGCGCGGCGCTACGTACGCCGCGGCCAGCTCCGGCCGGAGCTGCTCGGGCACCGGCAGGGCCTTGACGTCGAGCTTGCCGTTCGGCGTGAGCGGCAGCGCCGCGAGGTTCATGAAGACCGCGGGCACCATGTAGTCCGGCAGCTTCTCCTTGGCGAAGGCGATCAGGTCGCCGGCGGTCGGCGACTCGCCGGCCTCGGGCACGACGTAGGCCACGAGCCGCTTCTCGCCCGTGTCCTCGCGCGGGACGACCGCGCAGTCCTTGACCGCCGGATGAAGGCCGAGCACGGTCTCGATCTCGCCCAGCTCGATGCGGAAGCCGCGGATCTTGACCTGCTGATCGATGCGGCCGAGGTACTCCAGGCGGCCGTCGGAGCGCCAGCGCGCGAGGTCGCCGGTGCGGTACATGCGGCTTCCGGGCTCAGCCAGCGGATCGGGCCCTCCGACAGGATCGGGGACAAACCGCTCGGCCGTGCCGGCCGGGTTCTTCTGGTAGCCGCGCGCCAGGCCCTCGCCTGCGATGTACAGCTCGCCGGGCACGCCGACCGGGCGCGGCTGGAGGGCGGCGTCCAGCACGTAGAGCCGGTGGCCGGTCACCGGCCTGCCGATCGGAATCGGGTGGCTCGACGCGAAGTCCTCCGCGCTCAGCCGGTGGACGGTCGAGCAGATCGTGGTCTCGGTCAAGCCGTAGCCGTTGACCAGCTCCGCCGTGTCGAGGAGGCGGTCGACCTCGCCCGCCGACAGCGCCTCGCCGCCGGAGAGGATCAGGCGCAGCTTCGGGAGCTGGTCCTTGATGGCGTTCAAGCCCGCGATCATCGACGGCACGGTGCTCAGGATCGACACGCCGCGGCGGCCGATCAGGCCGGCGAGGCGGGCAAAGTCGAGCATCTCGCCCTTCTCCGGCATCGCCACCGCGGAGCCGGCGCAGACCGCGGGCAGGATCTCGCCCACGAAGCTCGCCGAGGCCACCGACGTCAGCGGCAGGACGACGTCGTCCGTCCCCGGCCGGTAGCTGCCCAGGAAGGAGGCGATCATCGAGACGAGGTTGCGATGCTCGAGGAGGACGCCCTTGGGCTCGCCGGTGGAGCCGGAGGTGTAGATCAAACAGGCCGCGTTCTCCCCTGCGGCCCTCACGCCCGGACCCCCGGGAGAGGGGAGCGAGGAGACTCCCGACGTGATCTCCTTCAGCGAATCGGCCTCCAGAACGATCTTCGCTCCCGCGTTTTCCACCATGAAGGCCAGGCGTTCGGCCGGAGTTTCGGGGTCCATGGGGAGATAGCCGGCTCCGGACTTGAGGATGCCGATCGTGCCGGCCATCAGCTCGAGGGAGCGGTCGGCGCAGAGGCCGACCAGCTCGTCGGGCCGGACTCCCAGGCTGCGGAGGTGCGCGGCGACCCGATCCGCCCTTTCGTTGAGCTCGCGGTAGCTCCAATGCCGCTCGCCGGCCACGACGGCGACGGCGTCCGGCGTCTTCGCGACCTGAGCTTCGAACAGCTCGTGGACCAGGGCTCCGGCCGGCAGCGCCGCGGCGGGTTCGGCCGGGCGGTTCCAGTCGGAGAGGAGCATCGCCCGCTCGGCCGCGGCCACGATGGGCAGCGCGGAGAGGCGCCGGTCAGGATCGGCCGCGGCGGTCTCCAGAAGAGTCAGGAAGCTCTTCACCATGCGCTCGGCCGTGGCGCGGTCGAAGAGGTCGACGTTGAAGTCGAGCGTCCCCGCGAGGCCGCCGCCCAGCTCGCCCACCGACATCGTGAGGTCGAACTGCGCGACCCGCTGCGGCAGCGGCAGGTGCTGGAGGCGCAGGTCTCCGATCTCCACCTCGGCGCCGGCCTCGCCGACGGCAAACGCGGTCAGGCCCTGCTCCTGACCCGGTATCGCCGGGGTCCCGGGCAGGCTCGGCGCGTTCTGGAGCGCGAACATGACCTGGAACAGGGGCGAGCGGCTCGGATCGCGCTGCGGCTGGAGGCGCTCGACGAGCGTCGGGAACGGATAATCCTGATGCTCGAAGGCGCCGAGCACGGCGCGGCGCGTGCCGGCCAGGAAGTCGGAGAACGACGGGTCGGCCGACGCGTCGGAGCGCAGCACGACCGGATTCACGAAGTAGCCGACGACGCCGGAGAGGCGCGCCCGGCCGCGGCCGGCCGAGGGCGAGCCCACGAGCAGGTCCGGCTGGCCGGCGTAGCGGTGGATCGTCGCCTGGAAAGCGACGAGGAGCGTCATGTACATCGTGGCCTGCCGCTGCTGGCCGAGCGCCTTGACCCGCTTCGCCGCCTCCGGGCCGACCCGGAAGCTCACTGCGTCACCCGTGTAGGTCTGGACCGGCGGACGCGGGCGGTCCGTCGGCAGCTCGAGCACCGGCAGCTCGCCGCCGAGGGCCTGCTTCCAGTAGCCGAGAAGCTTCTCGCCCTCGGTACCGGCGAGCGCTTCGCGCTGCCAGTGGACGTAGTCGGTGAAGCGCAGCTCCGGCCGCGCCATCTCGACCGGCCGGCCGGCCACGAACGCCGAGTAGAACGCGCCCAGCTCGCGCGCCAGGATGGCCACCGACCAGAAGTCGCTGATGATGTGGTGCATCGTCAGGAGCAGGACGTTGTCCTGGTGCGAGCGCCGGAAGAGCCGGACGCGCAGCAGCGGGCCGGCCGCGAGATCGAACGGGAGGTTGGCCTCCTCGTCCAGGCGGCGCATGACGTCGCCGTCGCTCCAGCCCGCAGCGTCTTCCGGGGTCTCCTCGATGAAGGAGACGCCCATGTGCTCATGGACGATCTGGACCGGATCGCCCTCCTCCACCGCGAAGGTGGTGCGCAGCGCGGGGTGGCGGTCCACCAGGGCCTGGAACGCGGCCTGGAGCGCTCCCGCTTCGACCGGCGTGACCACGCGCACGGCCGTGGGCATGTTGTAGGCGGCGCTGCCGGGCTCCAGGCGCCACAGGAACCAGAGCGCCTTCTGGCCGTCGGACAGCGGGAACGAGCCGCTCTCGGGTCCGGCCGGCTCCAGGCGCAGCACCTCCGCCGGAGCCTCGGCCTTGCCCAATCCCCCGGCCACCTGGTCCGCGATCCGGCCCAGGGTGATGCCGCCGAAAAAGCTTTCCATCGGCAGCGAGACGCCGGTGCGCGACTCGATCTCGTGCATCAGCTCGATGGCCTTGAGCGAGTCGAGCGCGTAGTCGGCCACGGCGCGCGACGGCGAGATGTCCAACAGGCGGACGTTCGCCGCCGCGGCCAACCGGCCGGCGAGCCAGAGCACCACGTCGTCGCGGTTGTTCAGCTCGACCGGACCAATATCGCCGATACCGGCGGCCTCGCCTGCCGTGGAGCCGCCCTCCTTCCAGAGGCCGACCAGGTCGAGCCGGCCTTCGAGGAAGTCGGCCTTGCTCTGGCGGCGCTGGATCTTGCCGCTGGTCGTCTTCGGGATGCTGCCGGGCTTGATCAGCGCCAGCGCGTGGAGCTGGACCTCGTGGTCGTCCGCGAGCGCCTTGCGCACGGCCGCGGCGATCTCGTCGACGTCCGCCGTCCGCGCCTCGCGCTGGACCTCCTGGACGACGACCAGCCGCTCCTCGCCGTCGACGTCCACCGAGAACGCCGCGCCCGAGCCGGGACGCAGCGCGCGGTGTGCGCGCTCCGCGGTCAGCTCCAGATCCTGCGGGTAGTGGTTGGTGCCGCGGATGATGACCAGGTCCTTCTGGCGGCCGGTGATGTACAGCTCGCCGCCCCAGAGGAAACCGAGGTCGCCGGTGCGCAGGAACGGCCCGTGGCCGTCCAGGGTGTGCGCGTTGAACGTCTCCTCGGTCACGTCGGGCCGGTTCCAGTAGCCGCGCGCGATGCTGCCGCCCTTGACCCAGATCTCGCCGACCATGCCTTCCGGCCGCCGCTCGCGGGTCTCGGGATCGGCGATCACCGCTTCCAGGTCGCCGAGGATCCGGCCGCAGCCCACCAGCACGCGCGACGGCTCCCCCGGTTGATCCCCTTCGGTTCGGGCCGGCACGACCCGGTTCTGCCCCAGCTCGTCGGCGCGGAACGCGGTCGCCACGTGGCGCTCGTGCTTGGTGCCGGCCGAGACGATCAGCGTGGTTTCGGCGAGGCCGTAGCAGGGGTAGAGCGCTTCCGGACGGAAACCATAGGGCGCGTAGACCTTGGCGAACTTGCGCAGCGTCTCCTGCCGCACCGGCTCGGCGCCGTTGAAGGCCACGCGCCAGCTCGACAGGTCGAGGCCCTCGCGCTGCTCGGGCGCGACCTTGTAGACGCACAGCTCGTAGGCGAAGTTCGGGCCGCCGCTGGTGTGGCCGCGGTACTGCGAGATCGCCTTGAGCCAGCGCACCGGGCTCTGGAGAAACGACACCGGCGACATGAGCGTACACGGCGTGCCCACGTACATCGACTGGATCATGTTCCCGATGAGGCCGAGATCGTGGTAGAGCGGCAGCCAGCTCACGCAGGGCGTTTCCCCATCGTGCTCGCAGGCGTTCTTGATCAGCTCCTCGTTGTGGAGGAGGTTGCCGTGGGTGACCATGACGCCCTTGGGCGTGGCGGTCGAGCCGGAGGTGTACTGCAGGAACGCGAGCGTGTCGCGGTCCACGCCGGGATCGCGCCAGCGGTCGGCCCAGCCGGCGTCGAGGTCGTCGGTGGTGCGCCAGGCGAGCGACTTGACGTCCGGCAGCTCCTCCACCCGGCGCTCGATGCCGGAGTAGACGCCGGTCGTGGTGAGCGTGACTTTGGCTTGAGCGTCGGCCAGGATGGCGCGGATGCGCGGCATGGGCCGGTTCGGGCGCGGCGGGTAGGCCGGCACCGCGACGATGCCGCCGTACAGGCAGCCGAAGAAGGCGGCCACGTAGTCGAGGCTCGCCGGATAGAGCAGCAGGGCGCGGTCGCCGCGCGCGGACAGCTCCTGGAGGAGCGCGCCGATGGCGCGGGCCCGCCGGTCCAGCTCGGCATAGGTGAAGGTGGCTTCCTCCACCTCGCCGTCCGCGAGGAAGCGATAGGCGAGCCGGTCCGGCTGGCGCTCGGCGCGCCAGCGCAGGATTTCGACCAGGGAACGAGAGCTGTAGGGATTGAATTCTTGGCTCATTTTTCCGGCGTCAGGGTCAACACCGACTCGGCCTGCGCCCGGGCTGCGTCGCGGCTGGTGAGCACCGGATGGTACTCGCCGGCCGCCCACATCCGGGCCTGGTCGTCGCGGTGGGGGTGGAACGGGAAAGCGGCCTGCCCGGTGCTGTTGACCGCGATCGAGCGGCTCAGGTCCGAGAGGTCCGCGATGAAGCGCTGAGAGGGGCCGAAGCCCACCTCGAAATCGTTGTCGGGATCGCCGCCGTTGGCGTTGACGGTCGAGCCCTCGCCCGGCAGCGGCAGGGTCGGGCTGTTGAAGATCCAGTTGAGCGGCGCCACCGGGCTCAGGCCGAGCGGCTGGTGCCGGAACGAAATCTTGTGCAGATCGCCCCACTTCCAGTCCGTGGGATCGTTGCCGAGCTTGTCCGAAAGCCACGCCACCGCCTCGGAAAAGCTCCGCCGGACCATGTCGTCCCGCGTCTCCACGACCTTGGGCGTGCCCTTGTCGTCGAACCACGGGTCGTTCGGCCGCTCCAGCATGGCGGCGAACATGTCCGTCTGCATGAACACCAATCCCTTGGCCGGACTTTCCATCAGATCCTTGCCCAGCTCATCCTTGAAGGTGTCCGGCAGCAGGAAGCGGAGCCACGCGGAGAAGACGGCCGGCGCCGCCGCGTTCTTGTCGAACCGCAGGTCCCAGGCCCGGACCGCCGCCAGCGCCTTGCGCTCCGCCTCGGACAGCTTCGCGCCCGGTATCGGAGGCATGGGCGCCATGGCCGCCAGCAGGCTCGGGCGCATGCGGCCGGCCGCGTCGAGCACGATATCGGCCTGGATGGCCTTCATGTCGTCCAGGGTGAGTCTCTTCGGCGGGCGGGTATCCGCCGCGACCAGCTCGTTGATGCGCCGCGCGCGCTCCGGCGGCGGCCAGTCGTTGGTCAGGGTGTACGGATAGCCGTCCGGCACCACCTTGTGGTTCGCGGTGACGACGTAGCCGGCCGGCGGGTTGAGCGCGGAGGGCATCGACTCGTAGGGGATGAAGCCCTGCCACTCGTACTGCCCCGTCCAGCCGGGCACCGGCTCGATGCCGGAGTGGCCGGGAGCGCGCAGCGGCACCCGCGCCGTGGACTGGTAGGCGATGTTGCCGTCCACGTCGGCATAGGTGAAGTTGAGGCTCGGCGTGTCCCACATCGAGAGCGCCTGGTGGAACTCCTGCCAGTTGCCGGCGCGGTCCACGGCCGAGATGGCGTCGAGCAGCCGGCTGCCCTCCGCGGACGCCCAGCGCAGCGCGAGCGGCCGGGCGTCCTTCCACCCGGGCAGGACGCGCTGCATCAGCGGCCCGTGGCGGGTCGAGAGCACTTCCAGCGTCACCGCATCCTTGCCCTTGACCGGGATCGACTCCCGGTCCATGTGGAGGTCTTCCCATTTGCCCTCGAACAGCGCCTTGCGCGGATCCTTCGGGTCGTCGAGCTTCTCCAGGTAGACGTCCTGCACGTCGGCGTTGAGGTTGGTGACGCCCCAGGCCGCGCGCCGGTTCTGGCCCATGATGACGAACGGCAGGCCGGCCAGCGAGTAGCCGGTGACGTCGAAGCGCCCGGCGTGGAGACCGATCTCGTACCAGACCGACGGCATGGCGAGTCCCAGGTGGGTGTCGTTGCCCAGCAGCGGCTTGCCCGTGGCCGTGCGGCTGCCGTGGACCACCCAGGAGTTGCTGCCCCAGGTCAGCTCCGGCCGGCCGAGCGCCGGCACGAACGGCGCCAGCCGCCGCAGGAAATCACCGGAGGCGGCCGAGACGAGCTTCGCCGGAGCCTCCAACGCGGGAACCGGTACCGCCGGCGACGGCACGATGAACGGCCCGGCCGCCGGATACGGCGGGATGAGCTGGCGGATGGCCTCCGGGCTCAGCTTCGCGGCCATGCGGAGCCGGGTCAGCTCCAGCGGTGAGTTCAGGCTGAGGTTGAGGCTGAGCGCGCGGCTCCAGGCCAGCGTATCGACCGGCGTCCAGGGCTCGGGGTCGACGCGCAGGACCGAGAACTCGATCGGCAGCTTCCCCTCGTGCGTCTTCAGGAACGCGTTCACGCCGTCGGCGTAATTCTGAAGGAAGCCGCGGGTCTCGGCCGACAGCAGCTCGTAGTCCTTCTCCGCCGAGCGGCGCAGGCCGATCGTGCGCAGATAGCGGTCCGCCGGCAGCGGCCCCTCGCCGAACAGCGAGCTCAGACGGCCGCTCGCCACCGTGCGGTTGAACTGCATCTGCCACAAGCGATCCTGGGCGTGGACATACCCCTGCGCGAAGAAGAGATCGCGTTCGTTCTGCGCAAACAGGTGAGGCACACCCCAGCGGTCGCGCACGACCTCCACCGGCGCCGACAGTCCGGCCACCGCGAGGGCGCCTTCCACCTGCGGATACGAGCGGCGGATCTTCCAGTATCCCCACACCAGCACCACGATGATCAGGGCCGCCAGCGCGAGCACGAGAATCTTGATAGTCTTCCTGAGCCGTTTCATGGGGCGTTGGATTGAGCCTGTAGTTGAGACAGCCGGTGAAAACGAAAGGACGGAGCCAGGCCGATGCGAAGCGCGGAGAGACTACTGCAAACCTCTCCGTCCCGTCCATTGCCGGAGATTGCCGGAGATTGCCGGCGATCGGCGGCGGGCGGTCCGCTTTTGGCCGCCGCGAAGCACCTATCAGAGTAGTGCCGAGTCCACCCTCAGGTGGGACGGAAGCCGTCTCGCCACGATCATGACCCCGATGGATGACACAGGGAACCGCTCTTCAGGAGGGAGCAAATCCATGAACAAATGCAGGACGTTGGTTTACGCATGCGCTTTCGGGTTGCTGCTGGCAGGCGCCGCGCAGGGAGTGACGTTCCAGAACGTCCCCAATGACTTCAGCCACCAGCCGTCCACGCGTCTCCAGACCCTCATCGGCTACTTCTCCGACGGCGTCATGGACGTCCCCACCGAGTACGTGCCGGCCCCGTTCAAGCCGTACGGCGTGCCGGGCGTCGCGGTCTTCGACTATGACAACGACGGCGACCTCGACATCTACGTCACCAACGGACCGGGAGGGGGCAGCAGCCTCTTCGCCAACCAGCTCGCCGAGACCCACAGCCTGTCGTTCGTCGACGTGGCGTCCGAAGCCGGCGTCGAGCTGCCGGACTCGGACAACCAGGGCGTCTGCTTCGGCGACATCGACAACGACAGCGACGCCGACCTCCTGGTGCTGGGCTTCAACGGCGCCCATCACCTGTTCGAGAACGACGGCGACGGCACCTTCACCGACATCTCGGCGTCCAGCCACATCGGCGGCCAGTCCTTCAACGGGGTCTCCTGCGCCATGGGCGACGTCAACAACGACGGCCTGCTCGACATCGCCATCGCCAACGCCTTCGACTTCACCCAGATGCTGTCGATCACCGCCGAGCCGGTGATCCACAACCAGCCGAACCAGCTCTTCATCAACAGCGGCGGCAACTCCTTCACCGACGCCAGTGCCAGCTCGGGCATCCAAGAGAAGGTCGTGGCGGCCGACTACCCCGCCGACCTGACCTGGAGCGTGGTGATGGTCGACTACGACAAGGACGGTGACGTCGACGTCTTCTTCAGCAACGACATGCGGGGCGGCGGTTTCGCCAACACCTTCCTCTCGCTGTTCCAGAACGACGGCACGGGCCACTTCACCGATGCCACCGCCACCGCCACCCTCGATTCGCTCGGCTCCTGGCGCGGCCTGACGTTCGGCGACATCAACTGCGACGGCCGCCTCGACCTCTTCGCCACCAACCTCGGCGACTACATCTTCTTCCCGGGCCAGATCCCGGCGGGCGCCTTCTCGTCCGCCTGGTTCCTCCAGCAGGCCGACGGCAAGTTCGCCCGCCAGACTCCGGGCGCGCTCAAGACCGTCCCCACCGGCTGGAGCAACGCGATGATCGACTACGACAACGACGGTGACCTCGACCTCGTCAACTACGGCAACCAGGACGACACCCTGTTCTGGGACAACAGCAACGGCGGCGTCATCCTGAACAACGGCGGCTCCTGCACGGGCACCTTCACCTGGGACGACCAGGCGCTGGGCGATCCGCTGCGGCACGTCCGCAACAACATCGAAGGCCTCGCCACCGGCGACCTGAACAACGACGGCTTCGACGACATCGTCTCCGTCTCCAGCTTCAACGTCGACCCCGACCAGGGGCTCGCTCCGATCTTCTCCAACCCGCTGGGCTCGGTCTTCGACGTGGCTGCCAAGGCGGTCTACGTCACCGTGCCGACCGAGGACCCGAACAAGTTCGCCTTCACCGGCGCGCAGGGCATCCCCGGCGAGCTGTTCATCGAGATCAACAGCGGCAACAGCAACAAGTGGGCGAAAGTGAGCCTGGTCGGCACCTCCGGCATCACCACCGGCGGCAAGTCGAACCGCGACGGTATCGGCGCCGTGGTCTCCTTCAACCGTCCGCTCGGCAACACCGTGAGCACGATCGCCAAGCCGGTGCAGGGCGGCAGCGGCATGCTGTCGCAGGGCAGCCTCGAGCTGACCTTCGGCCTCGACGGCGGCCGGCGTGGCATGGCGGAGGTTCTCTGGCCGGGCGGCGCGAAGAACCGCCTCTACGGCATCCGCCTGGGCGAGCACGTCTCGATTCCCGAGATCCCCTGCTCCTTCGACGCCCACTGGAACACCACCGGCGAGTACGTCACCTGCGTGGCGGAAGCCCTCGAAGAGATCCGCGGCGCCGGCCTGATCAACGGCGCGGAGCAGGTCCGCCTCTTCCTCAGCGCGCTGCACGCCTACCTCGACGTGCGCGGGCTCCCCTTCTGATCTGACACCCCGGACAGGGGCGCGCTCCGGCGCGCCCCTGCTTTCGTATCCTCCTACTCCCGCAGATCCACGAACCAGCGGAACCCGTCGCGAGTCAGTGCCGTCCGGCGCAGCGTCACACGCATCCGCCGACCGTCGAATCGGCCGTCGAGCGTCAACACGTCCTCCTCCGGCTCCGCGAACGTGAATTGTCCTCGCCAGTGCCGGTCCTTGCCCAGCCTCATCGTCCGGCGCCGCGGGTTGAGATCGAGATTGAATGTCTCCCACGATCCGATCTGCTTCTCCACCCGCACCGACCCCACCGTCTGAAACAGCAGAGTCCGCCACCGTTCCGGATCGGTGAATTCCGGCACCTCCTCGCCGTCCACGGCCAACGTTTCGACCGACCAGAGGCCATGGAGCGGCGGCTCCGCCGGGTGGAACTGCTGGTAGATATCCCAGGCATAGCTGAAGCCCGAGCCCACAGCATACAGCGCGAATCCGAGGAACACGGCCTGGGGAAGCCGATTGAGACGCGGGTCCGCGAACAGGGGCCGCTCCACGCGCGGTTCCACCCGGCGGTTGAGCACCAGCATATCGGCCAGCCGGCGCACGTCCGGAGCGATCAGCAGCAGCGCCGTGAACAGCAGATGCAGCGAGTAGATCTTGACGTGAACGTCGTAGCAGAAGTTCAGGATGACGACCATGGACAGGTTCGCGGCGCACACCAGCGCGCCCAAGAGCGTCGTGCGCCGGAAGAGGAGCAGCAGGCCGCCCAGCATCTCCGCGCTGCCCACGAGCACTTCATAGGCCGTCGAAGTCCCCGTAAACAGCCACAGCAACCGCATGCGCGTGAAGTCGCCGAGCCGCAGCGCGAGCAGCGAGAGCGGCGGCGGCGAAGCCATCTGGGCCGGAATGATCTTGATCGTCCCGTAGCGGATCATCGCCATCGCCAGCGTGAACCGGAGCAGGTAGCGGAACCACTCATACAGCCGCCTGTAGTGCGGCCGCCGCCGGTCGAGAACCGACCAGACCCCTGCCGCCACCGCCGCCAGCGCCACATAGCAGAGGAACAGCACCGTCCCAAACGCCGTGTTGCTGACGCCGTCGATCTCGCCTTCGAGAAGATAGATGTCCTGCTGGAGATGAAGGACGCTCTTGCCGACCCAGACGACGACCGGAAACCAGAGATCGACGTACTTTCGAAGAACCACGTCGCCGAAGGGAAACATCCCCAGCATCGCATCGGTGTACAGCACGAAGTAGGAGAACAGGAAGCGAAACGCGATCCGCTGCCCGAGGCTCCAGGGCGGTTCCGCGTCCGGCAAATGGATCGGCTGAGCCTGCGTCAGAGTCTGCTCTTGCATGGAGAAAGAAGGTCCGTCCGTATTCTACGGCAGGCCGCGCCTCACCGGATCGGCCGTTTTTCCGCCAGCGCAACGGAGTATAGGGCAGAAAGCCGGCGGAATCGTCTTGGCTCTCGGCGCTTTATGCTATACTTTCCCGTCATGGCCGAACCTCTGGAACCCGAAACCCCCGACTGGAAGGTTCTCCGGATCGCCGAGGTGCTCTCGGCCGCCGTCCGGGTGGGAGGCCGGTCCCGCCTGTCGCTGGAGCGGCCCTGCTGAACCAAGGACACGCCCCCGCCGCGGTCCGGCGTATGGGTTCAGAGGAGGTACTCCATGACGCGATCGACCTTTCTCTCGCTCACCGTGTCAGCCCTCGCTGCTGCCGTTGCCATAGGGACGGCCGCGAATGCGCAGCCCGTCCCTCGTGGACCCGAGGTGGTCGTCGATCCCGAGGCCGCTAACATTGATCTCTGCCCGCACCTCGCCCGGCAGGCGGACGGTAACGTGGCGGTGGCGTGGTCACGTGAGGATTCGTACCTCGGCCGTAGCCGCGTGTTGGTCCGAATTGCAAATCAGGAGGGTGAGCTCGGACCAGCGACAAGCATCGAGAAGGACTCCGAAGCAATCCTCACGGTCCTGGGGCTTACGGCCGTACCAGGAGGTCTCCACCTCTTGTGGGACAATCTCACCTTCACTGAGTTCTGGCGAGACGCCCAACTCGACGCACAGGCCCAGCTCCGCGACAGCACTCGCCTGAACCGTCTCGTGGGCATCAACTCGACTGTCGCACTATCGCTCAGGCCTGTAGGAGGCTTCGTCGAAAGCTCGACCAGCAACCGGGCGCTCTTCGTGCGCCTCCTCGATGACGACCTCCGGGCGGTTAGTAAACTCCAACGAGTGAGTGTTCCGAACGCGACGGGAGCCGCGATTCTGCATGAGGCCGGCGGCGCGTTCGTCGCCCTCATCGGCCAGCAATTCATCCGGCACTATATAGTGACAGCAATACGGGCGCAGCGATTCGACGCTGAGGGGCGTCCAGTCGGCCCCCTTCTCCGGCTCTTGCAGCCCCATCCCGGGCTCATTGGCCTCGCCGCCACAGTCGGTGAAGACGGCACGCTCGCGGTGTCGGCAGGCTATGGCGCTTTCTACAGCGAGGGGTTGATAACCCTGTCGACATTTGGCGCCGACGGTACTCTGTTGGGCTTTCGCTACAAGGAAGACTCGGAGTCGGGTTTGTCGGAGGAATCCGTCGCGATCGACCCTGAAGACCGAGTACTGTGGGTTTGGTACGACATCAACCGTGGGCGCTACGAGGCGCAGGTGTCGAATCTCGGAGGATTTGCTCTGAGCCCTGTATTCCCTGTTTCCACGAAATCAGATCCCGGGTCGCTAGTGAACTGCGCAAACGCGGTTTGGGCCGGAAACGACTGGGTGGTGACGTGGATTATGGCTATTGGCAAAGACTCGAGGGGCGTTGCATACATTCGCCGTTTCGCTCGTTGAGTTTGCACTCCTTCGGATGATGATCGCTAGAGCCCGTCCAGGTTGCCGAGAATCAGCCTGTCGCCGGCCTTCCCGAAGTTGAGGGTCCCTTCCGCGGCGCCGCCGTCATGGGCCGTATCGCAGAGCAGCACGCCCTTGCGAAACACGCAAGGATCGTCGCGCCCGTCGCCGTCGAAGTCGCCGAGCAACGGCTGGTCACCCCGCTTGCCGAAGCGGATCACCGTCTCCGCGCTGCCGCCGTTGTGGCCCGTGTCGCAACGGAGCTGGCCCGGCGTGTAGCCGCACGCCTCCGCCCGGCCATCGCCGTCGAGGTCCCCCAGGAGCAGCGTCTCTCCGGCGGCTCCGAAGGCGATCACGAGCTCGGCGCTCCCGCCGTCGTGGCGCGTGTCGCACGCGAACCGGCCGGCCAACGCAAGGCATGGATCGGCACGGCCGTCGCCGTCCACGTCGCCGAGCAGCGGCACCGGCGAGCCCGGGGCCGAAAACGCGATCTGAACCTCCGCCGCGCCACCTTCATGGTCGGTGTCGCACCGGAAGGTCCCACCGGTATAGACACAGGGGTCTTCCCGGCCGTCGCCGTCCACGTCTCCCAGGAATCCCAACCCGGAGCTCGTTCCGCCGAAGCCGTGCCGCACTTCGGGATCTCCACCCGTGCGGCCGGTGTCGCACAAGAACTTGCCGTTACCCACCACGCACGGCTCATCGCCGTGGGATGCCGAAAAGCGCCGGGCGAAGATATCGGTGATGTTGTCGTTGGCGGGCGGCACTTGTGCCAAGCTCGCCCAGGCAACGAAGATCGTACCGTTGGGCGTAAAAGCGACATGAGGGTTATCTTGATAATTTTCACGATGCCGGTTCACAAACACCTCGGGGCCGACTGGACTTCCATCCGCCCGGTAGACCCTCGCCTTCACATCCCAATCATTGAGACCGAACGAGCTTGGATCGTAGGATGACCAGACGATCACGAAGTTACCCGCGGCGTCCGAAGCGATCTGGGGACGAGTCTGGTCCGAGAAAGTCACCTGATTCACTTGAAATTCAGGTCCAACCGCTTCTCCCTCCTTCGTAAAACGCTGGCCGAAGATGCCAAGGTGCGACCCGTCCTGCTCCGCGCTGGTCCAGACAACGACAAAGGCGCCGCCCGGCCCTCTCGCCACCGCCGGATACGTCTGCCACTCAGGGAGATAGCTGTTCGCCCTCACATCGGTAGTCAAAGGGTCTCCTGTCAGGGAAAACCGCCGGTAGAAGATGTCCGACTGCGCGTCTTCTCCCCGAAAAAAGTGGCTGTAGACAACAGTGATGATGCCGGAAACCACATCCACTGAAAGACCTCCGAACCAAACTCTCTGCTCGCCTTCAGCCGACTCGCTGACACGAACGGTTGGGCGTAGCTTATTCCCGTTGAGATCCACGAAACCGAGGAAGGCACCATCGGAATCCGGCTGAACATCATGGCCAGATATTAGTTGTACAAAGCCCCCAGGGATCGGCTGCGTGTCGATTGCCACCTCTTCGCCTGCGCCCGGCATAGGTAAGTCGATCACCCCGCTGCGTGGCTCCAGGTTCCCGTCAAACCATTGGCAAATCGGAATGTCGAATCCTTTGGAGTAACGGGTCCAGAAGAGAGCGAAACGGCGACCCGATGCTGTAACTGTCATTAGCGGGTCATTGGGGTCTTCGGCAATCACCTTCTCCCTGAGAATATTCCCAGTCGACGACACCGTCGTAGCAGCCAGCTTTGAGCCCAAATAGTTTCCGTCCGAAGAGAAGACGCCGAAACTCCAGGTGACTATGCAGGTACCACCGCGGTCGCACGCCACATCGGATGGATTCTGGTACCCTAACAAGTAGTGCGGGTTCAACAGCATTTCCCCACCCGCCGGGCTCTGGGCTCCGGCGGACACAACTCCTGACAGGGCGAGGAGACAGGCGACAGCGAAGCGAGACGCGCGGTGGTGCATGAGCTATCCCTTTCCAGGAACGACCGGGCTCAGCGCGCCAAGGGGACCGACCTCCTGCTCGAGAACTTCCCGCAGGTTCCCTTGGGCATCCTGACGCCACCAGCGTAGCACGACCGATCGTGGGGTTGGCCGGTCCAGAGTCAAGAGCTTCCTTTGTTCGCCAGCCTGCGCCCGTAGCCGTACTTCGGGCGCCTGGGGCTGCCCGTTCAGCCCCAGGCGCCTTACACTCAGGCTACGCCTCTGTCCACGGTCATCCAAGGTCTCCCAGGCTATCCAGTAGCCCCCGGCGTCGGCCACCACTTGCGGCCGTTGCTGATGACCTGCCCATTCCTCGGAGATTTGAAACTCCTCTCCAAGGTCTGCTTGAGAGGAGTCCCCTCCCCGGTTCACCCGAATGAGGCGCCCGAAGATACCACCACGGTCGCCGTCTTGGCCGTAACTCGACCAGACGACCAGGGCCTCACTTCCGGCACCGCCCGCAACCTCCGGCTCTCGCTGGTCGTGCTCCGTGTAGTGGTTGATCTTGAAGGGTCCGGCGACCTCTCCACGAGGCCCGACGAGCGCGCCATAGACTCCGTAAAGGCTGCCGTCGAGCCCATCAGACTGCCACACGATGAGATGATGACTCCCGATGCGACTCACGCGAGGAGCGACTTGAAACACCTTGCCCGCCGGGCTGAGCAAGATCAGCTCATTAGAGCCCCCTGCCCCCAGGGACTCGGCGTACACAGCCGTGGTGCCATCGCCCGCGCTCGTATCGGTCCAGGCTTGGAATCCTGCTTCAGAATTGGCGGACGTGCCAACAGCCGTCGGACAAGCTCCTGTTTTCTCGATCTTCAACAACCAATCGCACTCTGTGCTACCCCTTGAACAAACTGGCCTTGTAAATGTGAGCTGGCCTCCTGCCGGTCCACTACAGCTCCCGTCAAACCGGAAAACTCCACTGGCAGGATTACCCCAACTATAGCTCCAAGGGGCACTGCTTTGGGAAGGACATACCTGGCAAGGGAGTTTCGTCGCGTCAATCTTAATCGTTTCACTCGACCCACCCGGTCCACCCTCATCGCCCGGCAAGTAGGCCATCACGAACGAGACCTCATCCGATGCGAGTACCATCTTGTATTTCTCATCTGTAGGATTGGTCCCGGACGCGATCCATTCCGGATGAGATACCAGGTGGCGACCCCGGAGATTGGTGCTCAGAACACCCATGTCCAGGGCTGAGAACAGAGCAAAATAGGATGACGGCTCACCGGGGAAGGCGCCACCGGGTTTGTCCCAGAGCGCGAGGCCGTCCGCTCCGTAGGAATACCCCACCGCGTTCGACAGCACGCTCAGATAGGCCGCCTGGCGGATATGGTAGCGCGTGTCCACCGTAGGGTGGTCGTCGTAATCCGTGGCATCGTAAGGCCCTTCGACGTTGATCGCCGGGAGCGTCGGAGTGTAGGCGCTGAGTGTGAAGGGCATGACCCGCGCCCTCATCATGGCATTCTGGACGTCGGTGTTTCCCGTAGTCGGATGACATGCGCCCGTCGTATCCCCGGTTCCGCCATGGCCACTCTGAAAGAAATAATGGGTCATCCAGCCGCTTTGCGCGAAGGCAAAGTATTCGTCGCAATTGCTCTTGCCACCGGCCAAGTGGTTGGTCACGGGTCTCATCTTGCCCGAAGGGGTCAGGCCTTTCAACTCGTTGCCCACGGCAGTCATCAACACGGTGCGGGGCTGGAGCGTTTTGGGATCAATATCTCCCGGATCGTCGTCGAAAGCCGGCGAGAAGATCACGCACTGGCTGCCGAGCAGGCCTTTCAGGTAGCGCGCGAATTTCACCGCGCTGTCCGTATCTGGATATTCCTTGGCGATATCAATTCCCACCGGGTTCATCACGCCGACGACCGCCACCAGCAGGCCCGCATCGTTGGCCTTCCGCACCATCTCCTTGAAGGATTGCCAGTACGGTCCCCTCGCCTGCCAGCAGCTTTTGTTGGGAATCGTCTCGTCAGAGCAAGTTCCTTTCCGCTTGAATGAAAAGCCCTCCGCATCGGGCAGGCCGAGCCAGGTGTCGGTTGGCTTCGGCTTCCAGGTGACGGCCGGCGCGATCTGGACAGCGGTGAAGCCTTTGCTCTTACGGTCGGCCAGGAAGGCGTCCCACTTCGCCGTCTGGCCCTTCTTCTCCCGCGGAGGTGCGGCCCAGGCTGTGTCTCCCACCCAGGCAAACGACGTGCCGTCCGGGAACTCCAGATCCGAGCAGGCGACAGTCTGGCCGCCCACCACCACCTCCACCTGCTCCACGAAGCCACGGTCATACAGCGGATTTCCACTCGAGGTGTTCGACTGCACCACGATCGTGCCGTCGCTCGGCGTCCAGCCTGACAGGCAACTCACTCCATTACGGGTGCAACTGTCGACCGCCCAGGTCCAGATCCCGGCGGGCAAGGCCGTGTACACTTTGAAGATCCGAGGCGCCAGGTCGTCGTCATCCCAGACGGCGGGCTGGACAAAAGAGGTGCCGGTCGCCGTGTTGGTGAAGCGGATGTCGAGGGCCACGTCGGCGTAGGGATCGCCGCCGCCCGCGGTGTAGTCCTGCGGTGAGGTGAGCGTCCCTTGCCACTCGCGCCACTGTTGGACCTCGGAGACCGGCCGGAAATAACCGCTGACATCCACCACGAGGCCCGCCGTGGTCGAGAAGGGCGCGTTGAGAAAGGCGTCGAGCTTGCCGCCCTGGCCCAGAGCGATCATCGCCATGCAGGCGAGGTTCCTGCCGGTCTGCACACTGTTGACGCTGTTGGAGGTCCGCGAGCAGCAGGGATAGGCCGAGAGCAGGCCGTCGCCGGTCGGGTCCACCGAGGTGAAGTTCAGGGTCGCGGCGGTGGCATCCGGAGGGAGGCCACAGTAGCCGCCGGCCGGAATCCATCGGTCGAAACCTCCCGCCAGAGGCCCCGAGCCCCATCGGGTGTCATACAGGCGGCAGGGGGTCACGGTGAAGAAATCCGTGGCTGCCTGCGCTCCCACCGCCGAAGGCAGCAGGGTCAAAGCCAGCAGGGACAGGACAACGCGCGTGCCGAAGGGTCTCAAGAGGCCTCCTCCTGATCGGGACCCGACAGGGTCCGGCATGGATGGTGGGATACCTCTTGAGTCTAGACAGGCAGAGACAGAGTGTCAACTCAGGCAATAAAAGGCTTGTGCTGGATAGGTTTCGACTCAGAACCATCTCTCTGAGGGCGCCTCGCCGGATGAAGGGAAAGTGCCGTCCGGGCTATAGGACGCTTTCGTGGACTCGGTTACCGCCGGCGGGGCGCCGGCGGTCCCAGGGCTTGTGTGTCACGCCTCGTTGTGATGCAATGCAACACAACGACCCACAAGGATGCACAAGCCATGACCCGGGAAGAGTACGAAACCCGCCGGCAGCGGATCGAAGAGGAGGCGCGGACCGGCGCCGAGCTGCTCCGGGCTGCGTGCCAGGCCCAGCTTCGCGCCCTGGAGGTGCTCTGGCTGACAACGTCGGGAGAGCCGGCCCGCCTCACGCCTCCCCCGGCAACCGGCCAGCGCCCCTCCCCGGCTTCGAACGCGGCGAGCGCAGCGCCACCGGCTCCCGCGGAGCCCCGGCGGAGCCTGGGGCGGGTCTTCCAGGATCTGGTGAAGGTGCTGCCGCAGCTCCCGGAAGTCTTCGACCGCAACGACGCCTGCCGCGCGCTCGGCTACGAACCGGACCGCACCGCTCTCTATCGCATCCTCAACGAGCTCGTCCGGGACGGGAAGCTCCGCGTCGCCTCGCGGGGCGAGGGGCGAAAGCCCGCGAGATACTTCCGGAGCGGGTAAAGTCCCGGTTGCCGGCTCCGGACTCGTTCGCGGGCATCCGCGGGCCCTTCGGCCCGGTCTCCGGATCACAACAGAACGCTCCGGAGACACAAAACCCGGGGGCGGGAACGTTTTACCCGCGGGTTGAAGCATTCGGGACGCACAAAGAATGAGTCAACCCGCGGGTTGACTCATTCAACCCGCGATTGGATGCATTTTACCCGCGGGTTGACTCATTTCACCGCACGGTTGAATCGTTCAACCCGGCGGTCGACTCATTTTACCCGCGGGTGCAGTGAGTCGCGAGCCGGGTAAAATGCTTCAACCGCCGGGTCGGACGGGCCGGAATCACTCTGCTACGCCTCCACTCTCGGGCCGGAACGGCGACATGGACTGCTTTTCCGCTCAGACCGGTCACCGTCCCAGAGAATCACCCTGAAGGACGAAGGCTCCCCAGTAGAACGGATCCCGCCAGCGCCGCTCCTTCCCCATCGAGAGCTGCGCCGCGCGCAAGGCCGCCGCGGGAGTCAGATGGTCCTGGAGCAGCGCGCGGTAGAACCGGACCATCAGCTCCGTGGCGGACCGGTCCTGGACCTGCCAGAGGCTCGCCAGCACCTGCGAGGCACCGGCATAGAGGAACCCGCGGGTGAGCCCGACCAGTCCCTCTCCCCGCATCTCGCGGCCGAGCGCCGTCTCGCAGCCCGAGAGCACCACCAGATCCGCGTGCAGGTCGAGGTTGTAGATGTCATTGAGCCCGAGAAATCCTTCTCGCGGCTCTCCCCGTTCGTCCACCATCGACAGGACGAGCCCGGAAAGCTCCGGGGTCTCGGCGTTGATCACCCCGTGGGTGGCGAAGTGGACGATCCGAGACCGGGCCAGCCCGCCGCCGAAGACCGTGGCGCGGCTGGCCTGAAAACCTGTAGCCGTCCAGACACGGCCCGCGCCCGCGATGCCCGAGATCGCCTCGGCCTCCCGCCGGGAGGCGGCCAGACGGGTCAGGGAGATCCCGTTGCGCGCGGGGATCGACTCTGCCGGGGCGCTGTTCGGAGTGTCCATGCGCACCCGCGGGTCCCGGCTGTCGAAGACCGGATCGGCGAGAACGGCGATGTCCCCATCGGCCGGCGCCGGCTCCTGCCGCCGTAGCGCCAGGATGGACGCCGACGGCAGCACCACGATCTCGTGATGCTCGACGAGAGCAACGGACCCGCCCGCATCGTCCGGCAGCGGCAACACGGCGAACGGAATGTACTGCAAGGCGCCGTCCGCCACGATCGCCAGCCGCCGCTCCCCCAGCCGGTCCGCCACCGGCCCCAGGAGAATTCGGCTGAGCTTCCGGCGCGCCGCGATTTTCCCGGCCTGGATTGCGGGGTCCCCCGCGTCCAGGGTCCGCAGCCCTTCATAGACCTGCCTTGCCAGACCCTCGATCTCGGCTCGCCCGGGAAGCTCGAAGGATTCGATCCCGCCGATCCCGCCAGAACCCACGGCCCATAGGAAGCTCCTCTCCTCTCCCAGGGCATACTCCAGGAGCAAGGTGTCCGGACCGAGGAGCTTCCGGATCGCGGCGGCATCCAGAGGCTGCGGATGCAGGAGCCCGGCATAGCGCGGATCGCGCTGCCGGATCTCGGCCTCCAGCCGGTCCGACTCGGCGAGCGCCTCCTGGAGCTCGCGGGCGGAGGCCGCTTTCTGGGCTTCGCTGAGCGCGCCGCCCAGAAGCTCGATCCGGCGCCGGGCCTTGGCCGCGAACCGGGCCGCCACCTCTCTCTCCTGCTCCCGAAGCTTCGGATCGACGCCCTGGCGCACGTCGGCCCGCGCCTCGCCGAGCAGGTCGAGCAGCGTCCGGGCGCGGGCGCGCTCGCTCACCGCCAGCGCCGTTTCCGCGTGGTGAAGCTCCATCTGGATGTCGACAGCCAGCTCGAAAGCGCGCTGCCGGGAGGCGAGGAAGGTGGCGCGCAAGTCGGGCACGATCACGTCGGCGCGCAGCGACTCGATCAAACCCAGAGCCTCCTCGACATGCTCCTGGGCCGCATCCAGATGTCCGAGCCGGCGCTCGGCCCGGCTCAGAAGGACGAGGGTCTCGGCCTGCCCCGCGCGGTCCTTCGAGCTCCTGGCGCAAGACCAGGGCCTCGGCCAGGAAAGAGAGAGCCTCCTCCGGCCGGCCGGCGAGCAGATGGGCCTCTCCCTTGCAGTTGAGCGCCACGGCCAGCCCGCGCCGGTCGCCCAACGTCCGGCAAAGCTCGGCGGCCTGGTCGAGAGAGGTGAGAGCGGACCCGGTGTCGCGCGCCACGAGATCCGACTGCGCCAGCAGGGTGAGGGACCTGGCCTCCAGATACCGGTCGCCGGCCTCGCGCGCCAGAGCGCGGGACTGCCGGTGCAGGGCGCGCGCCGCCTCCGGATCTCCAAGCCCTTCCCGCGCCCGGCCCAGCGCGCCGAGCGCCGCGATCTCCCCCCGGCGGTCCCCGGCCTTGCGCCACAGCACGAGGGCCTGCTCGAAGTCGGCGGCGGCGCGGGCCGGCTCGCCAAGACCCAGATAGGCGGCGCCGCGGTTGTAGAGCGCCCGCCCTTCCCACCCCTGCTCTCCCAGCCGGCGGGAGAGGTCCAGGGCCTGCTCGTACAGAAGCAGAGCGTCGCTCATCTCGCCCATCCCGGCGAGGACGGCCGCGAGGTTGTTGAGGATCTGCATCTCTCCCTTGCGCTCCCCCGCCGCGCGCGCGGCCGCGAGGGCCGTCTCGTACTCCGCCCGGGCGCGCAACGGCTCCCCCAACAGGTCCCAGACCCCCGCCAGGTTGGCCCGCATGATCGCTTCGGAGTCGGGAGCCTGCACCTCCCGCAGCCGGTGGACGGCGTCCTCGTAGCAGGGCACCGACGCCCGCCACTCCCCCCGGGTGTGGCGGACGAGACAGACGTTGGCGAGCGTGACCGCCTCGCCGTAGGCGTCCCCCCGGGCGCGCTGGACGTCGAGCGCCCGGCCGAGCTGCTTCAGCGCCTCGTCGGACTCACCGAGGCTCCAGCGGATCAGCCCGATCGCCGTCAAGGAGTGTCCGGCGCCGGCCTTGTCGTCCGCCGCCTCTTCGAGCGCCAGAGCCGCCTCGTAGAGCGGCAGCGCCTCCCGGTTCTCCCCCAGCGCCCGGTGAGCCTCCCCCGACATGTAGAAGGCCCGCGCCACCTCTCCCCCCAACCCCAGCTCCCGAAGCTTCGGCGCCACCACCGCCGCCAGCTCGACAAGCTTCCGCTTCGATTCGCCGTCGCCGCGCTGGCGCAGGCGGCCCATCTCCGAGAGGAGCGACTCCGCTTCGATCCGCGCCGGGTCCGCCAGCTCCTCGATCCGGATGAGATACCGCCCCGCTGGGACGCCCGGCTCGAGCGCGGCCACCTCGACCTGCCACTCGCCGCCGGCCTCGGCGGGAAGGAGAAGGCTCTCCCGCGCCTCGCGCTCGCCCGCCTGGTTCGAGGCGCCGAGGCTCCGGCCGTCGGGAGCCCGGGCGTCGAGAGAGACGTTGATCCCTTCCTGATCGACGGTGACCAGAAGGGCGCGGCCCGCGGCCTCGACGGCCCAGAGGTCGCGCCCTCCCGCCGCCAGCTCGCGCTCCACGGCGGCTCCGGGTGCGAGCGTCGCCGCCCGCGCCGGGCCCGGGACAAGGACGGCGAGGACGAGGAAGACGGCTCCGCGGCGCCGGCCCATCGCGCCTAGGCCTGCACCGGCGGCGGGACGTCGG
The DNA here is from genome assembly GCA_963844885.1 of uncultured Holophagales bacterium. Lineage (GTDB taxonomy): Bacteria > Acidobacteriota > Thermoanaerobaculia > Multivoradales > UBA5704 > DATMER01. The sequence continues at coordinate 297,135 of CAWJQA010000006.1, forward strand.
CTCCCCAGGCGCCGGTCAGGTTGCCGTCCGAGGATCCGCCCGAGGCGGCCACCTGACCCGAGAGCTGGCCCGTGGGCCCGATCGTGAGCGTGACGTCCCAACGCCGCCCGTCGTAGGGGTTCTCGATGCTCTTCCCGCGGAGGGACCCGTCCCCCTCCGAATGGAGGCCGGCGAGCAGGTGGAAGCAATGGTCGGCGTCCACCCACGCCATGGTGGACTCGCTTCCCCCTTCTCTCGTCCTCCCGATCGTCACGTACCGGCCGGGCGGATAGGCAGCGTGGTTCGTCCCGCTGCTGTCGAACTGCCAGGACCCGTGGAAATCTTCGCCTGTCAGACCCATCGCGGCTCCCTCCTATCGGTTGAATGGTGCCACATTCGGCATTCTCCCATAGGAGGGAGGCCGCTCCGGACGCGCTCCGGCTAGCCTTTCGTCACGTCCGTCTTGCAGATGTAGACGCTCTTTCCGTTGTGCTCCGCGACGTAGGCCGCGCACCAGCCCGAGCCCCAGGCCTGTCCGGTGTCGTACGGCCTGTCCGTGACGTCGTCAAAAAACCATTTGACAACGTTGGAGTTGGGATCCGCGGGGAACCTTTCCTTGAAGAGGTGCAGCCGGCCCTGCTGGGCGCGGAACGGCGCGGACGCATTCCAATCGATGTGGCAGGTTCCCCGGCGCTCGAACAGCCTCAACTTCCAGGTGAAGGTCGCGCTCCCTTCCACAGGCTCCGCGGCGACTTCCACGGCCTTCTGGGTTTCCACGTTCGACATGTAAATCTCCCTTTCGATCGTCGAGGTGCTGCTCCGTGCAGCCCCGTCCCTCTCTTGCTGTCGCGGGAAGGCCGGCTATCTCACCCCGATTTTGGAAATCGATTCAGCGGACGATGCGGAAGGAGAAATCGGCCACGGGAGCGGACCTGCCCTGGGTGGGAAGTCCCTCGACCCGGACCGTGAAATCGCCGGGCTGGAGCTGAGCGGCAGACAGAGCCAGGGTGAGGGAGCCTTGCGTATCGGGCCGGAGACCGGAGCCCTGCCAGACGGTCTCGTGCTTGGGACCGGTGAGGGTCGCGCGATAGGACGGGAAGTCGGTGGCGTCGAGCTCCAGGGAGAGGACCAGCAATTCCGAGGATGGCGAGAGGGAGATGCGGGTGGAGGGCGCGGCTCCAGGAGCCGAGCGCTCGGGCGAGAGCGGGACGACGGGCACGTTGACGCGCGGGGCGCCGGCCTTCTCCAACTCGACGGCCAGACGCTCCTTTTCCTGGCGCTCCTCCGCGAGCTGGCCGCGGAGGGCGGCCAGCTCCGGGTCGGCAGCGGGCGCCGGCGCCGGTCGGCTCAGCTCCTCCCGGATCTGTTCCCGGGTTTGGGCCAGCTCGCTTTCGAGCCGGCCGGCCCGGCGCCAGAGAAACCCCGCCGGAAGAACGGCGATCACGAGCAGCGCCGTGAGCGCCAGAGGCGCCAGGCGCGAGCGCACCAGCCGCGCCAGGAGGCCCATTTTCACCGCTTCCACGGCCACTTCCCGGGCTGCCACCGCGCGCAGGCCGAGCCGGAGCGTCTCCGCCGTCTCCAGGCGGTCGAGGCACTCCGGGCAGGACATCGAGTGTTCCTCGAAACGCGCCGCCTCCTCCGGAGAAAGCTTCCCCAGGAGGTACAGCTCTGCCACCTGATGCTCATCGATATAGGAATGGTCCATGACTACAAACGACCCCCGTCCTCTGTATCCTGCCATGGCGCGCTCCCGTATCTCACTGGAGAAGCTCCTTGAAGCGTTGGCGGGCGCGGAACAGGACCCGGTTGAAGTGGAGGCTGTCGAGGCCCAGGTCGGCGCAGATCCGCTCCTTGCCCTCCTCGGCCACGTAGAAGCGGAAGAGGATCTGCCGGTCGCGGTCGGTGCCGAGCTCGCCGATGAGCCGCCGCACCTTGCGGATCTGCTCCTCCCTCAGGTGCTGATCGAGCTGGCCCGGGACCGGGTCGGGGGGATCGACCGTCACCGCGTCGAGCGACACCCCCTCGCCCCGCCGCGCCCGCTTGCGCCAGCCGCCGAGGAAGATGTTCCGCCCCGTGCCCAGTATGAAGCCCGCGAGCCGGCTTGGATCGCCGATCCCCTCGCCGCGGAGCCGCTCCAGAACGACCCGGAACGTCTCCTGGTGGAGGTCGTCCGCAAGGTCCGGATCGCCCGCGGTCCGCCGCAGATGGAAGAGCAGGCCGCGGCTGTAGCGCCGGACAAGCTCTTCCTCCGCCGTCCGGTCGCCGCTCCGGACGCGCTGCACCAGCTCGACGGCGACCTCGGTTTCCGGCCTCTCCACGGTTGGAGAAGGATAGCGGATACGCCAGCGCCTTGCCATTTCCTTCGCCGCGCCCCTGGGCCTGGAGTTGGCTCGTGGTGCGGCCGGCCGAAGTCACTCCACCTCGCCTCCACCGTCGGGACGCAGCGCGTAACCCACGCCGGCCACGGTCACGAGATAACGCGGCTCGGCAGCGGCATCGGCGGGGGGTTCGATCTTCTGCCGCAGCCGGTGGACGAGCTGTTTCAGGAGCTGGCGGTCGCCCGCGCCGCGCGAGCCCCAGACGTGGCTCAGCAGCCGCTCGGCCGGCAGGGTGTGGCCGGCGTTGGCGAGGAGGAGCTGCAGCAGCCGGCCTTCCGGCGCCGTCCGCCGCTTCGCCGACCACGTAAACCAGTGTAGTCGGGTGGTTACGTCTCAACTACGCCTCCCAGTGGTATAATTCGCGGCAGCAGTACAGCGGTATGGCCGGTCCAAGGGTCAAGCACAGCTCTCTACCCGCCGCCGCGAGGCGCCGAAAGAGCGACGTAGCCGGGAGGAAGGAGCCCGGCACGAGAGTCGAAGCCGCCGACCGCCGACACGGGTTGCGCGAAATCCGGGCAACGGGCTGGTAGTTGATCCAGCACTCGCGCCATGAGGCGCGTTTTAGGGGGCGACGTCCCGGTCCATTGGGGTCACGAGGCATAAGGCAACCGAGTCGGCCAGCGCTCGCACGGATACCGGTCCCAGACGTTCCGGAGACCACGTTCCTCCGTTACCCCTCCCCAATGGGATGCCCCCCGTGTGTCTCCATATTCAGCAGACTCGGCAAGATGCTCGCCCTCCACACCATTAGTGGAGTAATCGACTGGATCTTAAGCCCAATATCTTGTGGTTTCACTTTACTTTCGCCCTGCTCCGCGGTATAATATTCTGTGAAGGGTAGGGCGCCGGGCGGGGCAACAAACCCTTTACAGTCAGATCCGCCCGCTGACAAAGGAGCAGAAGAAATGGGCAAGAACCAGCACGTTGTACCTCACGATGGCGAGTGGGCGATTCTCGGCGCGGGGAACAGTCGCCCCACAGCGGTCTTCGACACCCAGCAGCAGGCAATCGACCGCGGGCGCGAGATCGCTATCAATCAGCATTCGGAGCTGATCATCCACCGGCCGAACGGACAAATCCGGGACAAGAACTCCTACGGCAACGACTCCTACCCGCCCAAGGGGTAGGGCCTTCTACTGGATGGTTAAGGGATCGGGAACGGCTCCGCTTTGAGTCTCCTCAGTGCAACCAGGCCACAGATCGAGGCTCCTGACCCGGGCTTCGATCTGTGGCCGCACCAGCTTTTCTGGCACGGAGCCCCCCGTGCGTTCGTCACCTTCAGTGTACGGGTGCCGAGGGGCGAGCCGGGGCAGGGGCACGGGAAGGACTCCTGGACGAAATGGCGGGAGCGCGGCTGTCGGGTGGAACAGCTCGACCGGTGGCTGCCCATCAACCAGCCTCACCTCCGGCGGGACGCATACGCCTCCATCAACTGCTTCTCTGAATATCGCCGTTCCTTGGAAAACCTTGTCCGTCTGAGCGCGACCTTCATCGATATCGACTGCGGTCGGTCGGAGGAGGACTGCTCCGCGGAGGAGGCCGCAGAGATGATCCTCGACCTGGTTTCGCGCGGCCTCCTCCCCCACCTCTCGATGCTCCAGTTCTCCGGCCGGGGGCTCTGGGCCTTTTGGCTGCTGCGAGACGACCAGGATCCGGGGCTATCGCCCTTGGCCGACCCGCACAACCGGAAGCTTTGGCGGGCGGTCCAGAGCCGGGCCGGCGACGCCCTCGTGTCCGGGTTCCCCGGGCTCGCCATCGACCGGGGCGCACTCGACGCCACCCGCATGACCCGGCTCAATGGGAGCATCAATCCGCGCTCTGGTCGCCGGGTACGCTACGAGCTTCTCGCCGACCCGGAGGGCGATCCGGTCCGGCACACCTTGGATGATCTTGCCCGCTTCTTCGGTTTGCCGATTCCCCGCCGCACGCTCCGGGAGCCCCTGCCGGAAAGTCGGCGGGACTTCGCGCTTGAAGAGCACCGGAGGCGGCAGGACGAACGGGCGGCGGTGCATGAGCGGCGGCAAGGCTCTCGCGAAGGCGTCGATGCCACGCTCTCGTCGTACGGACGGCGGGGTCATATCGTCCTCTGGCAGGGGCGGATCGAATTCCTGGATCGCGCCCGCATCGAGGTCTACGGCGGCCTCATCCCGAACGGTCATCGATTCCATATGCTCAGTGCCTACGCCTATTGCCACGCCAAACTTATGAAGGACCCGGCGGCGCTTGAAGCGAAAATTTTTGAGATTTGTCGGCGGTGCTGTGTGGAGGTGCCGGACGGCCCAATCTCCGATTCTGTGCTTCGGGGCATCGCCAAACATGCCCGTGCGTGGGCGGATTCCGGACAGCAGATCCGCAACCGGCGTCTGGCGGAGTTCGCCGGGCTCGACCCTGTCAACGACCGCGAGCGGATCGAGCGGCTCGGCCTCAACCTCCAGATCGGCCCCAAGGGACGCGACGAGCTCGCCCGCAGGCGCCGGGGAATGGCCCGGAAGATTTTCGAAACTGCTCTCGCCTCTGGCGAAACTCCGCCGAGCGCGCGACGATTGGCGAGCAAGCTCACCGAGGCGGGGTGCGAGACCGGCCATGCAACCGCGCATATCCTCTTGCGCGAGCTTCTGCACGATGTGCAGCTCGTGGCGGGGCCGTTGCGGGCCGTTCGGGCGTCGGCGAGGCCCATTCCCTAGAAGAGCCTCAGAAGGGGCCGGGAAGCCAGGAGGAGCCTCCGGCCCCCCTTTTAGGCCAAAAGTTGGACACCGCATCCGGAGCAGAGTTCGTACCGGAGCCGGATGTTCTGTCTGGTCAAAGATTCCGGACTAAAGGACATCGCCGCCCCGGCGCTCCCCGGGCCAAGACACCGACCGAAGGCTCAGTCGAAGCCTCCGAGGAGGGCTTCGATGAGATCGGCGATGACGAGCAGCATCCGCTGTACGGGTTTCTCGATACTCTGGGTACTCTTATCCACGCCTATGAAGACGAGGCCGTGCCGAGGCCAGCGGGCCGGAGGTTCTGGAATACCTTATGGAGGAGCACGGCCTCGGACCCGAGAATCTGCCTGAGCTCGACGGAGCCAGGGCTGTCCGCGCGGTCCTCTCCGGGGAGCGAGAGCTCAACGTCGGCGAGATCCGTGCCCTGGCCGAGCGCTTTCGAGTCTCTCCGGCGGTCTTCTTCTGACCACCGGTATCACTCCACCTCGCCACCGTAGGGACTTGCGTCACGCCCAGTAGCTGTATTACCTTTCTGCTCGATGAGTCATACAATCACGGTTCGTCTCACCGAAGAACAGGCGGCCTGGCTCGAAGCGACTGCGGCGCAGAGCGGAGTGTCGCAGGGCAAGCTCGTCCGCGACCAGTTGGAGAAGGCAATGGCGAGCGGAGAAGCACAAGGCTTCCTGCGTCTGGCCGGAGCAGCCAGCGGACCTGAGGACTTGTCCCGCCGCAAGGGCTTTTCCCGCTCGTGAAGGGGATCGCCGACACAGGCTTCCTCGTCGCCTTCGCCAACCGCAACGACCACTACCACGCGTGGGCGGTCGGCATCGCACGCGGTGTCACCGAGCCCCTGCTCACCTGCGAGGCCGTATTGGCCGAGACGGCCTTCCACCTCCAAAGCGTTCCGCTCGTCCTTTCCATGATAGCGGAGGGGTTGATCGAGGTCGCCTTCGACTGCCGGTCTCAACTCGACCAACTCGCGGTGCTGGCGGACCGCTATTCCGACAGGAACCCGGATCTGGCGGATCTCTGCCTGATTCGAATGAGCGAGATCTACCCCCGGCACAGCGTCATCACCGTGGATCGTGCGGATTTCCGGATCTATCGCCGGAACAGGCGGGAAGCCATCCCGCTCATCTGCCCTCCCTGAGCCAGGACCGGCTGGCCGGCTGACCTCCGGCTCACTCCACCTCGCCGCCACCCTCGGGCCGGAACGCGTAACCCACGCCGGCCACGGTCACGAGATAACGCGGCTCGGCAGCGGCATCGGCGGGGGATTCGATCTTCTGCCGCAGCCGGTGGACGAGCTGTTTCAGGAGCTGGCGGTCGCCCGCGCCGCGCGAGCCCCAGACGTGGCTCAGCAGCCGCTCGGCCGGCAGGGTGTGGCCGGCGTTGGCGAGGAGGAGCTGCAGCAGCCGGCCTTCGAGCTTCGTGAGGCGGATGGGCGGGCCGCCCGCGACGGTCACCGTCTGGCGCTCCAGGTCGAGGGTGAAGTCGCCGGCCGCGAGCGGGGCCGGCTTCTCCGAGCCGGCGCGGCGCAAGAGGGCGCGCACCCGGGCCAGCAGGGTGCGCGGGCTGAACGGCTTGGTCAGATAATCGTCGGCGCCCAGGTCCAGCGCCTGCACCTGGTCCTCCTCCGCCGAGCGCACGGTGAGCATCATCACCGGCACCTTCGAGGTCGTCCGGATCCTGCGGCAGACCTCCAGGCCGTTCAGGCGCGGGAGGTTCACGTCCAGGATCACGAGCGAGGGCTCCTCGCGTTCGAAGGCGGACAGGGCCGCGGCGCCGTCCGACGCCTCGACGACCATGTAGCCGGCCTGGCGCAGGGCGTAGCCCACCAGGCCCAGCAGCTCCAGATCGTCGTCCACCACCAGGATCTTCATGCGGGCGCCCCCAGCGGCAGGGTGACGAGCATCCTCGTGCCGGACGCGACCCGCTTCGCCTCCACGGTGCCGCCGTGCCGCTCGACGATCGATTGTACGATCCAGAGGCCGAGCCCCATGCCGCTCTGGTCCGGCTCGGAGCTCCCTCCTCGGCGACGGTGCGCACGAAGCGGTCGAAAAGCGTCCGGCCGCCGCCGTCCTGAGGGAAGCCCGGGCCGTCGTCTTCCACCCAGAGCGCCACGGCGCCGCCGGTGAGCTCGCCGCCGACGCGGATCTCCGAGCCCGCGGGCGCGAACTTGTTGGCGTTTGCCAGGAGGTTCACGAAGACCTGGGTCAGGCGCGGCGCATCCCCCTCCAGCAGCGGCAGGGGATACGGCAGATCCACCCGCAGCGTCTGGCCGCGCTGGGCGAGCAGCGGGGTGGTCATCTCCGCGGCCTCCTCCACCACCTCGTCCAGGGCTACGGGCCGGCGGCGGATCGAGCCCTGACCCGCCTCGATGCGCACGCTCTCCAGGAGGTTGTCGATGAGCTGGGTCAGGCGCAGCGTGCCGCGCTCCAGCGAGTGGACCAGGGCCTCGGTCTCCGGATCGGCCCCCTGCTTCTGAAGGCGGTCGAGGAGCAGCTCCAGCGAGGCGAGCTGGGCCGAGAGCGGAGTGCGGAACTCGTGCGAAATGTTGGCCAGCACCGAGTCGCGCAGGCGGCGGGCGGCCTCGACGCCGGTCTCGTCGCGCAGCACCTGGAACTGGCGGTCTTCGACGGCCGGCGAGCTGGTCACCACCACGGTGCGGCGGCTGCCGTCGGCCAGCAGGAGGCTCTCCGCGGCGCGGGTGGCGCCGCGGAAGCGGGCATGGAGGATCGGGCAGTGCTCGTGGCACGGCCGCTCGCCGTCCGGCCCCACCGGGTTGAGCACGTCGCCGCAGAAGCGGCCGATCGCCTCCTCGGGTTTGATGCCGAGGAGGGCCGCCATCTGGGGATTGAGATAACGGATGCGGCGGTCGCGGTCCACACTGAAAACCCCTTCCACGATGCCGGTGAGGACGGCCTCGCCTTCGCCCTGGCGGCGGCGCAGCTCGGAGGTGAGCCGCAGCAGGCGGAGCCGGGTCTCCTCCATGGTCGCGGAGAGCGTGCCCAGCTCGGCGCCCGGCGCGCGCGGGGTCGGCGTTGAAAGATCGCCGCGGCCGATCCGCGCCGCTGCGGCGGTGAGCGCCTGGACCGGCCGCGCCAGCCGCCGGCTGATCAGCCATCCGGCGGCGGTAGCGAAGAGCGCCACCCAGAGAGAGAGAAAGAGCAGCCTGTGGACCAGATCCTTCAGGGACGTGGAGATCGGCCGGGTCGGCAGCGACACTTCCACCAGCGCGCCGGCAGCCGGCAGGATCGCGACGTAGGCCTCGGCCTCGTCGAGGCGGCTCGACGCGGCGCGGCCGGTGGCGAGCACCCGGTCGCGGAGGACATAGCGGGGGTCGTCCGTGCGATCCATCGCCTCCCGGGTGGAGACGAAAGACACCGGCAGGCCCACCTGCCTGGAGACGTTTTCGACGAAGGATGTGTCGAGAGTCAGCGCGACTCGCGCCGTCGCGCCGGGGTAAGCCGTCACCGGAGCCATGGCGGAGAGCCGTCCGTCGAGGCGGCCGGCCCGGGCGAACGGCCGGTCCCCGACAAAGACAGCGCAACCGGTGAGCCGGCTGGTCGCCCGGAACCGTTCGAGAAACGCGGCGAGACCGGCGGCGTCGCCCTCGCGAAGCAGCCGGGCCACGGTCGGCCTCTCCCCGAGCAGGCGGGCCGACGTCCGCACGTCCTCCGCGGACCGCTCGACCGCCTCCACGGCGGCTTTCCCTGCCAGGTCCACCCGCGCCAACGCCTGCTCGTCCGCCAGCCGGCGGAGCAGGCCCGCGGCGGCGAAGACGACGCACACCACGGCCAGCACGACCAGCGCGGCGTTGACTCCGATCAGCAGGGTGCTCAGGCGCGTGCGGCGCATGGGATCACCGATTCATCTTCCACTCGACGAGACTCTTCAAGGCCAGCGTCGCCAGCGCCAGCAGGGTGAGGAGCGACGCCACGGCGAAGGCGGCGGAGAACTGATATTCGTTGTAAAGGATTTCGACGTGCAGCGGCAGCGTGTTCGTCAGCCCCCGGATGTGCCCCGACACCACGGACACGGCGCCGAACTCGCCCATCGCCCGGGCGTTGCAGAGAATTACTCCGTAAAGAAGACCCCAGCGGATCTTGGGCAGGCTGACGCGGAAGAACGTCTGCCAGCCGGACGCTCCCAGCGTCAGCGCCGCCTCCTCCTCGTCGCTCCCCTGCGACTGCATCAGTGGGATCAATTCGCGGGCCACCATCGGCGAGGTTACGAACAGCGTCGCCAGCACGATGCCGGGGACCGCGAAGATGATCCGCAGGTCGTGCTCCGCGAGCCAGGCCCCGAAGAAGCCCTGCGCGCCGAAAAGGAGGACAAAAATCATGCCCGAGATCACCGGCGAGACGCTGAACGGCAGGTCGATCAGCGTGACCAGAATCCCCTTGCCGCGGAAGTGAAATCTCGCGATGGCCCACGCCGCGGCCAGGCCGAAGAGAAGGTTGAGCGGCACCGAGACGGCCGCGGCGAGAAGAGTCAGCTTCACCGCCGCCAGCGTCATGGGATCCTTCACGGCCGCGAGATAAGCCTCCCAGCCTTTTTCGAGCGCCTTGCTGAAGACCAGGATCAGCGGCACGAAAAGAAAGAAGGCGAGGAAGGCCAGCGCCGTGCCCAGCAGGAGACCACGGACGAGGCGCGGTTCGGTGAGGGCTGGCTGCGACGAACGGGAGGAATGCATGGGCGTCACCTCGCCTCGGCGCCGCCGGCCAGCCGCCGGCTCCGCCGCCACGTCAAAATGTTGATGAGCAGGAGCAGCGAGAACGACGCGCACAAAAACACCGCCGCGATGGCGGTGGCGCCCGCGTAGTCGTACTGCTCGAGCTGGATCATGATGAGGAGCGGCGTGATCTCCGATTTCATCGGCATGTTGCCCGAGATGAAGATGACCGAGCCGTACTCCCCCAATCCGCGGGCGAAGGCCAGGACGAAGCCGGTGGCCACGGCCGGCAGCAGCTCGGGGAGGATGACCCGGCGGAACGTCTGGAAGCGGCCGGCGCCCAGGCTCGCCGCGGCCTCTTCGATTTCCGGATCGAGGTCGGCCAGCACGGGCTGGACCGTCCGCACCACGAACGGCAGGCCGATGAAGGTGAGCGCCACCACCACGCCGAGCGGCGCATAGGCCACCTTGATCCCCATCGGCTCCAGCCACTGTCCGATCCAGCCGTTACCGGAGTAAATCGTCACCAGCGCGATGCCGGCCACCGCCGTGGGCAGCGCGAACGGGAGGTCGACCAGGGCGTCCACGAAACGCTTGCCCGGGAACGGATAGCGCTCCAGGACCCAGGCCACCAGCACGCCGAACACCGAATTGATCAGCGCCGCGAGGAAGGCCGACTGGAAGCTCAGCCGGTAGGCCGCGAGCGCGCGCGGGCTCGCGACCTTGTGCCAGAAGGCCTCCCACGTCAACGCGGCGGTCTTCAGGAAGACCGCCGAGACGGGGATCAGGATGACCAGGCTGAGATACAGCAAGGTGAAACCCAAGGCGAGGCCGAAGCCGGGGAGGACGCTGCCTCCCTTGAATCGTCCTCGTGATCGGCGTCCTCGCCGAGCCCCTGCCCCCACTGTCTTCATCGGCCCTCGTAGATCTTGTCGAAGACCCCGCCGTCGGCGAAGTGGATCTGCTGGGCCTTCGCCCAGCCGCCGAAGACCTGGTCGATCGTGAAGAGCTGCACCTGCGGGAACTGCTGCGCGTACTTTTGCGCCACGGCGGGCAGGCGCGGCCGGTAGTAATGCCGCGCCGCGATCTCCTGGCCTTCGGGAGCATACAGGAACTCCAGGTAGGCCTTGGCCACGGCCGCGGTCTTCTTCTTGTTGGCGACCTTGTCCACCACGGCCACGGGCGGCTCGGCCAGGATGCTCAGCGACGGCGCCACGATCTGGAACCGCCCCTTGCCCATCTCCTTCGCCGCCAGCAGGGCCTCGTTCTCCCAGGCGATCAGCACGTCGCCGATGCCGCGCTCGACGAACGTCACCGTCGAGCCGCGCGCGCCGGTGTCCAGAATGGGAACGTTTTTGAACAGGCGGCTCACGAAACCCTGGGCCTTGGCTGGATCATTCCCGTACTTTTTCAAGGCATAGCCCCAGGCCGCCAGGTAGTTCCAGCGCGCGCCGCCCGAGGTCTTCGGGTTCGGCGTGATCACCGACACGCCCGGCTTGATGAGATCGTCCCAGTCCTTGATCTTTTTCGGGTTCCCCTTGCGCACCAGAAAAACGATCGTCGAGGTGTAGGGGGAGCTGTTGTTGGGCAGCCGGCTCTGCCAGTTTTTCGGCATCAAGCCGGCGTTGGCGATGGCGTCGATGTCCCACGCCAGCGCCAGGGTGACCACGTCGGCCGGCAGGCCGTCGATCACCGAGCGCGCCTGCTTGCCCGAGCCGCCGTGGGACTGCTGGATTTCCACGTCCTGCCCGGTCTTCGCCTTCCAGTATTTCGCGAAGGCGGCGTTGAAGTCCTGGTACAGCTCGCGGGTCGGATCGTAAGAGACGTTGAGAAGCTGGATGGCTTCGATCGCGGGCACGCCGATGAGACTGACGGCCAGCAACAGCGCGACGGTCCTGGTGAGTTTCATGTCGGTATTTCCTTTTCCTGGCTTGGCTCAGAATGAGACCTGGAACCGGCTGAGGAGGACTTTTTCATCCTCCCGGTCGCCGCCCGTGGCGCCGCCTTCGGTACTACCGCCTTCAAAGCGGGTCCTCTCATAGTTGAGCGCCACGCGGAGGTTGCGGTTCAAGTACCAGTTGAAGCCGATGCCGAGCGACTCGGCCGAGGAGGCGGAGCTCGCCGGGTTGGCGAAGAGAGGGAACGCGGCGTCGTCCACCTCCAGGCGGCTGATCCGGGCCGCCAGCTCGAAAGCGCCCCAGGTGTGCGCCTGGCGGTCGAACGGCTGCTTCGGGCTCACCGCCTTGTAGGTGGGCTCGCCGCCCGCGATCACCCAGGACGCCGCCACCTGCCAGGCCTTGTTTTCCAGATTCTTGACCACGTCGCCGCGCCGGACTTCCTGCGACGAGGTCACGTACTCGGTGAGAAGCCCGAACGGACCGGCATAGAACCAGGCCTGCGGCGCCAGCCGGGTGCGGTCGCCGGCCGCGATCACCGTGCCTGCAGCGGTGCCGTCGGTCCGGTACGAGAAGAACGTCTGCTGGCCGGTGGTGCGGTAGGCCGCGAGGCCCGGCGCCGAGAGCGTGCCGGTCTGCCTGCCCTGGGTGGCGGAGACGCCGAAGCCCAGCCCCTTGAGCGGCCCACCGCCCTTGGCGAACGGAACAAAAAAGATCCGGGCCGCCGTGTCCTTGCGGTCTTCGACATCCACATCGTTGCTGCCGCCGTCCGGCACACCGTTGAAGTAGCCGACCGCCCAGTTGACGCCACCGCCCGCGAGATCGCCGGAAATCTGGACGCCCATGTCGCGGTTCGGCACCAGAGCCGTGGGAAACGCGCGCTCGATGAACAGAATGTCGGTGGCGCTCTGGAGGCGCTCCAGGCCGACCGGCGGCTTGAACTTGCCGGCGCGCACGCGGAACGCGGGCGAGAAGCGGCCTTCCAGATAGCCGTCCTGGAGGACGGTCTGACCCTGGGCGAAGTCCGGCATGATCCGAAAGTCGAAGATCTTGAACACCGTGCCCTCGACGATGGGCCGGATGCGGCGCAGCACAAAGGTATCGACCGCGGGCTTCTTGTCGTCCGACTGGAAGAATCGGCCGTCGAAATGGGTGTAACCGCGCAGCTTGAGCACATAGGCGCCGTCGGCCGACTTGATCGAGAAGCCGTCCTTGCCGGCGGTGACCGTGGCCGTGGTCTTGGCCTTCTCCGCCGCCGCTTCCTTGTCCAGCTCCGACTGGCGGTCGAGGACGCGCACCTTCTGATCCAGCTCGTCGAGACGCTCCTCGACGGTTTTCGGCTCGTCCTGGGCAGGCTCCTGCGCGACGGCGGCCCCGGCGAAAGCCAGACATGCAAAGCACGCCGCCAATCCGATCTCTCTCATGTCGATTCTCCTTGTCATGACACTGTCTCCGGCGAACGGACGATCAGCACCGGCAGCTCGGCGAGGAGCGGCAGGGGGAGAAGCTTCTCCACCAGGCCGCCCAGGGACAGCTCGCCGTCCTTTCTCGGGAGCGGCGTGCCGAGGACGAGCAGGTCGTGCTTTCCCTCGGCGAGCTCGGCGAGGATCTCGTCGCGCACATTGCCGTGACGGATGCGGGTCGAAGCGGAGACGCCCAGGCGGCCGAGGGTGCGCGCGCCGCCGGCCAGGAAGCGCTCGGCCTGGGCGATCTCCTCGGCCGGCCGTTCGCCCTCGGGCATCACGGTGACGACCGTGGCCTCGGCTCCGAGGTGGCGGGAGAGCCGGGCGGCGAAGGAGACGTCCTCCTTGCCCGGCTCGCCGACGGCGACGCAGATCAGCACCCGCGACGGCATCTTCCCCGTGTGGGCCGCGGGAACGACGAGCAGGTGGTGATGGCCGTCCCGCAGCGCCTTTTCGGCCCTCTCCAGCTCCTCCCCCGGCGGCGGTGTCAGGATCACGAGGTCGCAGCCGTGCCGTTCGGCCTCCTCTCCCTCCTCTCCGGCACGCCCTTCGAATACCACCTCCTGCGCATGGGCGAGGCGGGCCAGCTCGTGGCCGAAGTCCGAGGAGGACGTGAGAAACTTCATCCCCGGGTGGACCAACGCGTGGACGCGCTGCACGCCGACCCAGGTGGTGTCCCCCGGCTGGAGCGGGAAGCGGCGCGCCTGGTCCTGCGAGCGGGCGGCCTCGATCCACACCCCGTCATGGCCGAACGGGACCGGCGGCGCGATGGCGCGCACTCCGGGGAGCGCGGGCAGGCGGAGGCGAAGGCGTTCGAACGAGCCGACGAACGCGCGCTGCTCCACGACCGCCTCGCCGAGGCTGGGGCAGGCCAGCGAGTCCGCCGTGCCGCGGAGGGCCACGTCCTCGGGCCGGAAGAGCACCTGGACGCGGCGCGAGGCGTCCGCCACCTCGGCGCGGGTGGTGAGCGGGAACTCCACCGGCCCGAGGCGGACGCCGCCAGCCGCGGTCTCCCCTACCATCAGGTTGGCGGTGCCGAGGAAGGTGGCCACGAACTCGGTTTCAGGGCGGAGGTAGAGCTCCTCGGGCGGCCCGACCTCCAGCAGCCGGCCGAAGCTCAGCACGGCCAGCCGGTCGGCCAGCTCGAAGGCCTCCTCCTGGTCGTGGGTGACGAAGACCGTGGTGATCCCCAGCTCGCGCTGGATCTCCCGGATGGTGCGCCGCAGGTCGCCGCGAACCTTGGCGTCGAGGGCGCCGAACGGCTCGTCCAGCAGAAGAACCTCCGGCCGGTGGGCGAGGGCGCGGGCCAGGGCCACGCGCTGCTGTTGGCCGCCGGAGAGCTGGCGCGGCATCCGGCCGCCGAGCCCGGCGAGCCCCACCAGCTCCAGCAGCTCATCGCGGCGCTGGCGACGCTCGGACCGGGAGACGCCGCGGATCGACAGCGCGAACTCCACGTTCTCCGCCACCGTCATGCCGCGGAAGAGGGCGTAGCTCTGGAACACGAAGCCGACCCCGCGCTTGGCCGGTCGGCACGTCGGTCACGTCGCGGCCGTGCAGCAATACCCGCCCGGCGTCCACCTCGGAAAGGCCGGCGATCATCCGCAGCAGCGTGCTCTTACCGCTGCCGGAAGACCCCAGAAGGACGAAGAGCTCCCCGTCGGCCACCTCCAGAGACACCCCGTTGACCACCGGGTGCCCGGCATAGCGCTTGGTCAGCTCCTCCACCACGATCGACATGTCCGCCTCCTCTCGGCCGAACCCGGCCACGAGACCCAGGATAGGAGGCGGGGGTGACAGTGTCAGTCGAAGCGCGGTGACAAAACGGATGGGTTTTGGAACCCGGGTCAGGCGCCTGAAGCGCCGGGCAGGCGGACGGCCGGGTCTCCGAGGATCACGTAGTTGCGGGAGTCGTTGGCGGCCGTCCACAGCTCGAGGAGCTTCGCGTCGTCGATCTTGCCGCGCTGGACGAGGTCTTTTTCTTCCTGCAGCTCGACGGAGAGATGGGAGTAGCGCGTGGCGAAGGGCTCCAGCGCGGCTCCCACCGGGTAGCCGTCGAGCAGGCGCAGGAAGGCGCTCTCGAAGGCCTGGCATTCCGCCTCCCCGTTCCAGATGAAGGAGTGGCACCAGGCGCGCTCCACGTGACCGATCACGGCCAGGGCACCCCCTCCGGGATGGCCGAGCAGGCGTTGCGGCAGGCGCGCCACGAACGCGCGGCCGGCCAGCTCCTCCGGCGGTTTGCCGTCCTCGCGCGGGTAGGCCTCGATGCGCGGCGTGCCGGCGCCGTGGCAGGCGAAGAAGAACGCGATGAGGCCCGCGAGACGCGCACCCTCCGCCACGTCGTCTCCCGTGAAGTAATGGTCCGGCAGGACGGGTCCGCTCTCTTTGCCTCCCCAGTCCTGGCAGAGAAGGGCTCCCTGCTGCTGCCGCTGGCGGGCGCTCCCCCGTCCGAACACCATGCCGTGGCTCGCCGTGAAGAGGACGGCCGGCGTCTCGTCCCCTCCCAGAAGGCCGGACAGGCGGGCTTTGGTCGCCTCGTCGCCCAGACGCGATTCGATGCTCCAGTCTTTCCGGTTTTCCGCCAGGTAGCCGGCGACCTGCGGGATCAGGTAGTCCGCCGTGAGCTCCATGACCTCGTCGCCGGGGTTGCGGGCACCGAAAAAGGCGAGCCGCCGCGAAGCCGGCACCTCGCCGGCGCTCTCGGAGTCCACCACGGCCCCGGCGTAGCGCGCGTACTCCTCCGCCGTGTCGAAGCAGAGCCGGCCGACGGCGTGCTGCAAGTCGAGGCCGAACTGGAATTCGAAAGGGATCGCTTCCGGGTCGCCCACGAGCAGGAGATAGAACGGGATCTTCACCGGGTCCACCTCGTCGGGACCGCCGCCGTGATCGTTCCGAAAATCGACCCAAGACATTTCCGGTTGATAGCCGTCATCGCCTTCGAAGACGCGGCAGCGGCGTTCGTCGCCGACCTGCCGCTGCCGGTGCTCGATGAGCGGCTCCAGGGCTTTTCTCACCTCCGGATCGACGTCCCGCGGAAACACGATGCCCCAACCGGCCTGCCGTAGGTCGCGGGCTTCGAGCCCGTACCGCAGGCCCAGATGGGGACCCTCCTTGCGGCGCTGGCGCTGGGCCGTGGCGCGGTCGACGGGAGTCGACAAGGCGAGCCGGCGCAGCGCGGCGCGCGACAGCGGTGGATAGAACGGCGCGCCGGTGTCGCCGTCGATGCCGTTGAAGAGAAAGAGGTCGGAATCGGTCATTGGAATTTCCTCAAGGCGGATTGCGCATGTCCAAAAACATGCTGGAAATAGTTGGGCACCTCACGGTTGACGCAGCGGAACGAGGGCCCCCAGGAATACCAGTGGGATTTGTCGCCGCAAACAGGAGAGAAAATGGAAGGCCCGATGTACTCGCACCACTCCCCTTCCTTCAGCTTCCGCCCGGCGAGGCGGCAGGCTTCCTTGGTTAGATCGCCGCTGGCATCACCGTGCGCTCTCTGGATCATGCCAACCAGGATGGCTCTCGCTGCGTTCTTATTTCCCGTTTCGAACTGCTTCTCGGCATTGGCCGCCGCCAGGAGGAGGGCGAGGTCTGGCTGGGTGTCCTCCAGGCCGCGTACCTTGAGATCGAGGCCGCGCAGGAGGATCCAGTCCGCCACGGAATAGGCCATCAAGCCCAGCCCGGCGAGCAGGATCAGCACGAACCCCAGGGCCCACCATCGGCTTCGTCTCTCTCCCGCGGCCTCCACGAGCTTCCTCTCCCAGGACCAGCTCTCGTTGTTGCGGCGCGCGGGGCTGACCAGACGGTCGTGGGCCAGCTCGTAGAACGGGACGCCGCGCCGCGTTTCGCAGCGCACCAGGCGGCTCGTTTCAAGCGCTCGCACGACGGCTTCATCCAGACCGGCGACCTTGCCGCCTTCCGCGAGAACCTGATTGCGGATGCCCCCCTTGGTGATCAGATTGACGCCAATCCAATCGCGCAGCACCCCTTCCTGAACCCCTTTTTCCTTCGCCACGCTCGTGACGGCGTTCTGATAGAACTCCTCGAGGGCCTGCTGGACGTCGCCCCCTTCGACCAGGAGATGCCGGTCGATCTCGCGCGTGCCGGGAGGGAGCCGCTCCCACAGGCGCCGGCAGACCACTTGTAAAAGGATCGGCTCGACGTAAGGCCCGCCCTGGCGCAGGTTGTCGATGAGGTAGTCCCGGGCCTCGGCGGTAAAGGGACAGATATCCTTGACCGGTCCGGAGACGGCCTCGCCCGCGGCTTTTGCGTCGAGGAGGTCGAGGCGCATCCGGGTGCTCAGCCGGTCCGGCAGAAAGGGGAGGTACGGCTCCAGCGCGGCCACGAAATCCTCGCGCATGGAAAGGAAGAGCGACAGCCGCGGCTGGCGGTCGAGAACGTCGCGGAGCTGCCGGAAAAAGTCTTCCCGCTGCGCGTACAGATCCGCCGGACCGGTGAAGATCTCTTCGAACTGGTCGAAGAGGAGGCAGATGCGCCCGGCCGAATCCGGCAGCGAGTCCAGAGCCCGCGCCAGGCCGTCCGCCAGGCTGAAGCCGGCCGCCTCCTCCGCGTCGAGGTCGAAAAGCCATTGCATGGCGTTGGCGACGAAAACGTTGGCGGCGCCGGCCATCGTCTGTCCTCCCACCCGGGCCACGGGCAGGACGGCCGTGCCTCGCCGCTTGCGCAGGTCCGGCACCAGGCGGGCCTGAATCAGCGAGGTCTTGCCCGCGCCCGAGGGCGAATGCAGCAGCACGGCACGGCGGGAGGCGACGAGGGCGAGGAGCTCGCGCGCCTCGCGGTCCCGGCCGGAGAAATGGGCTCCGTCTTCCTCTTGAAAGGAGCGCGGACCCGGATAAGGGTTTCCGTCAGCCATGGCGGCGCCTCTCCCATTGGTCGTGAAGCTCGGCCACGAACTGCCGCGCCGTGCCCCAGTAGATCCGGATGCGGTACTTCGAGGAGTAGTCCTCCAGGTACTGCCGGGCGTTGCGGAGACTCTGGCCGTCGTCCTGCTGCGGGTCGACCTGGACCGCGAGGTTGAGCGGGCGGTCCTCGGGGTAGTTGAGGTGGGCGAGCTGGCCGCGCAAGAGAATCCGCAGGTCGAGGTCGTCCAGGCGGTATCCGAGAAAGAGCAGCATCTGGTCGGTCAGCGTGTCCATCAACACCGGCGAGAGCAAGTTGCGCGGATGGCGCGCCACGCGGGCCAGGTATCGGAGATGATCGTCCTCGCTCACGACCATGGACTTCGGGTCCTCGTCGTTGCCGAGGAGGTGGAGGACCAGCGGCTCGTCCGGCGTGAAGACACTGAAGGACTCCACCGCCGCCTCCGCCTCGGCGCCTTCGCTGAGCCAGGGCAACGCCGCGCGGCGCGGCTTGCGTCCGCGGGCATTCAGAGCCTCGGCCATGAAACTGTCGAAGGATGTGGTCAGGTAGAGCGGCAGCCCCAGGTCGGCCAGGTCGTGATGAACCTCGCTCTCGTCCATGACCGCACTGAGCTTGGGCCAGTCCGCCTCGCGGATGGCGGCTGAAAGGCCCGCTTCGTCCTTCGGGTCGGCCGGAGCCGCGAGGCCGTAGCGCCGCCGGAAGGCGCGGGTCATGAGGCGCAGCAGCTTGAGGCGGGGGCGCTTGGGATCGCTGGCGCCGCCGAACTGGGCGACGCGCGGCAGGTTGTCCGAGTCCGCATCATAGGGGTATCCGAAGTCGAGGGCGAGCTCGCGCGCCAGCTCGCCCGGGGACGGCAACAGCCCTTCGAGCAGGCCCGAGCCGAGGATGGGGACGCAGTTGCGCTCGCCGAGCGCGTCGAGCAGCGAGCCCCAGAACGCGCTCTCTTCCTCTCCTTTGATCTCGCCGCGGCGGCCGAACAGCCGCCCCTCGCGCAGGCGGAGGAAGACGACCGGCGCGCCGGCGTCGGGGCTCCCTTCGGCGAGCAGGGCGGCACGCCCGTGGTTGGCGGCGAGGTCCACGACGCCTTCCTTCAGGAGGTGGCCGTAGAACTCCGCCGCGAACCGGCCCGCGTCCTCGATCTCGACCTCCTCCTGCATGGCCACCACGGCGGGCACGCCGGCCGCGACGAGCTTCGGCGCGAGGCCGCGGAAGGCGTCGCCGTCGCCACGCTTCGCGCTCTCGCAGCTCGCCAGAAAAATCAGCCGGAGGCTCTCCCGGCACTCCGGCAGCAGGCCGACCACATCGGCCTCCGCCGCGGGCTCCACCTTGCCCCCCTCTTCCGCTTCCAGATAGAGCGAAGCCCCCAGATCCGGATCGAAATGACCGTGAGCGACCAGATGGAGGATGTGGGGGCCGCCGCCCAGAGCTTTCGCGAGCGCCGCGCGGGTCACGGGGCCGTCGAGAAACGTGATCTCCAAGTCCTCGGCCGGAATCCCTTTGAGCGCCGTCCTCAGATTCTCTTTCTCTTTTTCGACGTCCAAGGGATCGCAGCCGAACCCGTCCAATCCGGGCGGGTTGGCGACCGCCGCCAGCAGGCGGAGCGGGCGCTGGAAGACCGGCCGGCCGAAGGGGTGCTCCGTCGGCAGGTGGCGTGAGAACGGCGTTTTCGGATCGGCCGCCAGCGGCACCGGGGAGGCGCCGTCGCTCATCAGCTCCCAGGGCAAGCGTATGGAGCCCGGGCTCGGCGGCGTCCAGGTACAGGCGCACCCGCCGGGCCTCGCTGCCGCCGCGCGTCTCGGCCCAGGCGCGCCGCAGGCTGCTGTCCTCACCGAGCAGAGCGGCGAACAGGCGGTTGCCGTCCTCCTCCGGAACACCCGTGGGCTTCCAACCCAGGATCTCGGGGTCCAGCGTGCCGCGCGGGAACTCCTGCTCACCGCTGTACGTCACCTCGACGGGACAGCTCCCACCCTCTCCCCGCGGCAGGACGCGGATCAGCAAGTCGGCGTAATGAATCATGATCGCTCTCCGAAAGGAAGCGGCACGGGCGGGAGCCCACCCGTGCCGTTGGGCCGTCAACAGTTGCCGGGAGGGGGGATCGAAGGACCGGGATCGGGGTCTTTCATGCCCGCCTGCTCGACGGGCTTGTGAGCGTTGAGCTTGCCTTTCTTCGGCTCCTGGCTGCTCTGCCGGGTCTCCTGCGGGACCGTCTCGGTCTGCATTGCTCTCTCCTTTCGGATTGTGGTCTGCCTTCGACCTGGGATAGATCCTGCCTGCTCCGGATTGGTTAGGGCTCAGCCGTCGCCTTCGAGGACGAAGCCGGCCCAGTAGTACGGCGACTCCCAGCCGCGCTCGCGGCGCAGCGAGAGACGGGCGTCGCGCAGCGCAGCGGCCGGCGTCCTCCCCTGGCGGAGGAGACCGGTGTAGAAGCGGCTCATCAGCCCGGCGGTGGCCTCGTCGTCCACCGGCCAGAGGCTCACCAGCACCCGTCTGGCACCGGCGTAGAAGAAGGAACGCGTGAGCCCCACCGTTCCCTCACCCCGCACCTCCCGGCCCAGCGCCGTCTGGCAGGCCGAGAGCACCACCAGATCCGCGGCCAGGTGCAGGCGCAGCACGTCGCGGCTGCGCAGGAAGCCGTCGGAAAGGAGGACGCCCGACCGCTCCGGATGCTCCTCGTCGAGCACGCCGTGGGTGGCGAAGTGGACGATGCGGTAGCGGGCGAGGGCGCCGCTCTCGGCCGTGGCGCGGCTGGCGGCGGGTCCGAGCGCGGCCAGCGCCTGGGAGGGAGGGACCAGCGAGAGAATCGCCCGGGCCTCCTCGCGCGAGTGGACCAACCGGGGAAACCGCCCGTCAAGACCGTCCTGGAAGTCGGGATCGGCCAGCACGGCGACCGTCTCCGGCGCCGCCGGCCGGCCCGCGGACGCCCGCCGTAGCGCCACCAGCGACGAAGCCGATGGCAGGGAGGCGAGCTCGCGGCCGGCCAGGAGAGGCAGCGCGGCGAACGGCAGGCTGTTGAGGGCACCGTCCGGCACGAGCAGGATGCGCCGCGTCTCCTGCCGCTCCGCCAGCCGGTCCGCCACGGGGCCGAGGAGGATGCGCGACAGCTCGGCGAGATCCTCGCCGGCGGCCCCCCGGCCGAGCGTCGAGTCCCCGTCGGCCAGCAGGCTGTGGACGGCGCGCGCCCGCGCCTCGATCTCCCGGCGAGGCGGCAGCGGGAAGACTTCGGTCTCCCTGGCGCCCCCGGCGCCCCTGGCGGATACCGCCCAGAGCCAGCTCCCCTCGTCGCCCAGGGCATACTCCAGGAGAAGGGTGTCGGGCGCCGCCAGCTCGCGCCGGATCTCGGCGACACCATAAGGCCGGGCTTCCTGCTCGGCTGAACGCCGGCCGGCGCCGGCAAGGGCGTCGAGGAAGACGCGCGCCCGCGCCCGCTCGACGGTCTCCAAAGCCTGCAGCGCATAGCCCGCGGCCGGGTGCAGACGGTAGAGATCCATGAGGATCGCCACGTGGAAGTCATAGGCGTTCTGCCGGGTGGCGAAGAAGGAGGCGCGAGAATCGAAGCTCACCGGCTCACGGCGCAGCGATTCGATCTTTTCCAGGGCGTGCCCGCTGGCCGCGAGCGCGCCCGGGAGATCTCCGAGTGCGCGGCGGCACCGGGCCAGGCCATTCCAGGCGGTCGCCGCGCCGAGGCGACTGCCGGTGGCCTCGAACAGCGGCAGGGCCTCCGCGAAGTCGGCGGCGGCCTGTTCGGGCTGGCCGGTCCTGACCGAAAGCTTTCCCAGGTTGATCAGCGCCACCGCCTCGTCCAGCCGGTAGCGTCCCCGAAAAAACGCCAACGCCTGCTCGTAGGCCTTCCGCGCCATGTCCGCGCGCCCGGTCTGCTCGCTCAGGCGGCCGAGCTCGGTGAGCGCCACGGCCTCGCCGCGACCATTCCCCAGGCGCCGATAGAGGCGAAGCGCCCGCCAGAGAACCATCCGGGCCGCGTGGAGCTGGCCGGCGTCGCGGTGGGTGATGCCGAGATCGACGAGCACCCCGGCCAGCTCGCGCTCGCTGCCAAGCGCCGCGAACCGCGCCCTCGCCTCTTGGAGCGCGCCGAGGGCCAGGCCGGTCTCCCCCAGCGTGGCATAGAGCCGGCCCAGGTTGGCGAGGGTCTCGCCATCGATCCGGCCGGCCCGCCGCCAGAGCCCGCGCGCCTGCTCGTAGTTGGCCAACGCGGGCTCCACCTGGCCGAGATCGGCAAACGTCCTGCCGAGGTGGTTGCGGGTGCTTGCCTCGACCGCCGGGTCGCGCAAAGCCTTCTGGATCTCCAGGGCTTCCTGAAAGCTCGCCAGAGCCGGCTCCGGCTCGCCGCGCTGACGCAGGGCGACACCCAGAATGCAGAGCCCATTCCACGTTCGCAGGGGATCGCCCAGGGTCCGGGCGAGAGCCACGGCCTCCCGCGACGTCTCCACAGCCAGATCGGCCTCTCCCAGATACGTATGGAGGCGCCCCAGGCGGTCGAGGACGTCGACCTCCCGCCGTCGCTCGCCCAGCGCACGAAAGCGCCGCACGAGCTCCCGGTCGCGGGCCACGGCGGCGCGCAGGGACATCCGGTCTCCCTGCTGGCGCAGCGCTTCGGCCGCGGCGAACGAGCGTTCCGCCGCCACCAGCGCCCGGTCGTGGCCGGTCGCCGGGCGCGGCGGGTCTTCCCGCACCACGTAACCGCCGTGAGCTCCGCGCTCCGCGGCAAGGACTTCCAGCCGCGCCTCGCCGCTGCCGTCGAGGATCAGCGGCAGCGGTTCTTCGCCATGCTCGCCCGTCGGGGAATCGACCTCGACGAGAGCCCGGCCGTCCGGCGCGAGCAGCCGGACGGCGACGTCGATCCCCTGCTGCTCGACGCCGAGCCGCACGAAGCTCCCCGGGGGGCCTGCGATGCGATAGACGTGAGCCTCCCCGCCGCGCAACCCGACGGCCACGCCGGGACGCGGATCGAGGAGCTTCGGCGCCGCGGGAGACAGCGCGCGAGCGGAGGGTTAGCGGCGGCAGCTACGACGGCCAAGGCGAGGAGAGCGGCCACGATCGGAACCCACCCCGCCCACAGCTTTCCGAGCTGAACGGCTGTGCCCGTCGCCGACCCCCCTGCCCCGCCAGTGCTTCATGGAGCGTTGATCCTCAGATTGTACTCCCCGAGGGAAATGCGGCGGTCGCCTTCGAGCCCGGAAAGTCGGACGCGGTACTCTCCGGCGCCGGCGAGGTCGCGGGAGAGGGTGAGGCTGAACGAGCCGAAGCGGTTCTTCCGGAAGCCCCGTCCGCTCCAGACCTCCGATCCGCCGGCGCGCAGCAGGGTCACCTCGTAGTCCGGATAGTCCTGCCGGGAAGCCGGGACGAGCACCAGCGTGAACAGCCGCATGCCGGGCTCCAGCGTCACCGTGACAGGCTCGGGTGTGCCGCCGCGCGCGACGGGCGCGCGGAGATCTTCCACCGGCGTGTTGATCTCCGGCCGGTTGGCCTCGGCCAGGCGGCGTTCGAGAGTTACGGCCCGGAACGAGAGCGCGGCGGTGGCGACGAGCAGGGAGGCGGCGAGAGCCTGGAGCCATCGCGGCGGGCGCGCCACGACTCTTTCTTTGGGCTCCGCGGCCCGCTGCCGCACACCGCGCCAGACCGCGGCCACCTCGAATTCCGAGGCCGGCGGCCCGGCTTCCTCCTGGAAGACGGCGAGATCCAGAAGGAGACTGGTGCAGTCCGGGCAGGCGGCGAGATGCTCCTGCACCCGCTCCTTCTCATCCTGGGAGAGCTCGCCGCCGCGGTAGGCCACCAGCTCGTCGGCCGTGAGATGCTTCCCGGCGGCGAGCGTTTCGGCCGCCAGCTCGCCCAGCGCCGCTTTCAGGTCCGGCTCGTTCACGCCTCGTCCCCTTCTCCGGCAAAGACATTCGCAAAATAGCCGCCGAGCTCCGTCTGCAGGCGCGCGCGCGCCTGGTAGAGGTGGGCCTTGACGGTGTCGATCGACAGGCTCATCACCTCGGCGATCTCCCGGTACTTGAGATCCTGGTATACGCGCAGCATGAGGCACCTGCGCATCTGCGGCGGCAGCGTCTCGACCGCCTTGCGGAGGAGGTGCGACCGTTCCCGGCTGAGCGACGCCTCGCCGGGCGTCGGGCCCTCCGACGGAAGCGGGATCTCGGCGCCGCCGGCCTGCTCATCGATCGAAACCTCCTCGCCCACGCGCTTCTGGGTTCCCTGGCGTCTCCGTTGTTTGAGGAACACGTTCATGGCGACCTTGAACAGCCAGGTGTCGAAGCTCGCCTCGGCCCGGAACGAGCTTATGCCGGTATAGATCCCCAGGAATGTTTCCTGGGTTAGATCGAGGCAATCATCCGGCGGGAAGCCGCGCTTGGCGAAGAAGCGGTAGACGGGGTGGTGGTAGAGGGCGATGAGCCGGCGGAAGCCTGGCTCGATCGAGTTGCCAGCCTGCAACTCGGCCAGGATGCCTCGCACGGTATCCGCGCGCTCCGCCAGGGACCGGGGGTCGAGTGGGCTCAAGAGGGTTTCGAAGATAACAGAAAGAGCGGCGGGGCGGAGAGGTAGCTATGCGAGCAACAGCGCCTGGAAACCAGCCTGGGTGAAGTAAGTCAGGAGCTTTTTGAAGGCCGCGGTCCGTCATCACCACCCGTTGAGGTAGGCGTCTATGTTCTCGGACCAGTCCTCCGGGCCGTCGATCCTGATCTTCAGGAGCCTGTCCATGAGATCCCCGGTCCACTCGGCTCGGGGAACCGCATAGCCCTTGACGAGCCGGTACAACTCCGGAAGGTTCTCGTCCTCGACCTTCTCGACTTCGGCGTGGATCAGATCCCGAGTGCGCATGGCGTTTCTCATACCCGGAGAGAAGAATACCAGATCGTGCCTGCCGGGCATAGATCCCGGCGAAGGGTACTTGCCACCCTTACGCATCCATCGGAGCTTCAGGAACCCTACCGGTCCGGTATGCTACTGCGCCCATGCGCGCCTTGCTCCTCCTTGCCGCCGCCGTCCCCTTCCTGGGTTGCGCCTCGGTGCGGCCTTTCTCCGAGATCCGCCGGCTGGTGCCCGAGGACCAGTTCGTGCGCCTCGGCGATCAGCTCGTCCACGTCGAGCAGGCGGGCGCGGGCGAGCCCCTGGTTCTGCTGCACGGCTTCGGGGCCTCGACCTACGCGTGGCGCAAGGTCATCCCAGGCCTCGCCGCCTCCTTCCATGTGATCGCGATCGACCTCAACGGCTTCGGCTACACCGAGCGTCCCAGGGACTTCGCGAGCTACACCCGCGAAGGGCAGGCGGACCTCGTGCTGCGGGTGATGGACGCGCTGGGGATCGAGAAGGCCCATTTCATGAGCCACTCCTACGGCGGCGGCATCACGATCTGGCTCGCGTCGCGCCACCCCGAGCGGTTGCGCTCGATGGTGCTGGTGGACAGCTCGGCCCCTACCTACTCCATCGACCGCCGGAGCCGGATGGCAGGGGTGAGGCCGATCGCCAGGCTGGGCCTGCGCCTGCTGCTGCGGCCGGGCTCGGTGCGGCGCTCGCTGGTGGGCTCGGTCTACGACAGCTCGCTGGTCACGCCGGAGCTGGTCCGGGAGTATTTCGACCGGCTGCGCATCGAGGGGGTGCTCGACGCCTACATCGGCCTCACGGCGCCGGTGCGCACCCCTCCGGAGCCGGTCCGCCTGGAGTCGATCCAGGTGCCCACCCTGCTGGTCTGGGGATCGGACGACCGGTTGATCGCCGTGCAGGCGGGCCGCAAGGCGGCCGGCCTGTTTCCCCATGGCGAATTCGTGGTGCTGCAGCGCACCGGCCACCTGCCCATGGAAGAACGGCCGGAAGAGCTGCTGGACGTCGCCTTGCCGTTCCTGGAGCGCCATCGAGGCTGAGGCCATGCCGCCAATATCGCTCGGGATCGTCGCCACCTGCGTCCTCGGCCTGGAGGAGATCCTCGAGGCGGAGCTGCGCGCGCTCGGCTATGGGGAGCATGAAGAGCTGGAGCGGGAGCGCGGCGCGGTGACGTTCTCCGGAGGGTGGCGGGACTGCTGGCGGGCCAACTGGCGCCTGCGCACCGCGAACCGGGTGCTCGTGGAGCTGGGCTCGTGGGAGGCTGTCGACGGTCCGTCGCTCGCGGCCGGCGCCCGCGCCCTGATCGGCGGCCGGATGCGGGTGCCCGGGCTCGTCCACAGCGAGGTGGACCTGGAGCGGCTCCTCCACCCCGACCGCAGCTTCGCCATCCAGGCGACCTCGACTGCGTCGGAGGTCCGCGACACGCGCTGGGCCGCGTTGTCGGTGAAGGACGGCCTGGTGGACGGCCAGCGCGACCGTCACGGCAAGAGAGCGTCGGTGGACCGGGACGATCCGGATCTCCACTTGCGGGTGCGGCTGCACCGGAACCGGGCCACGCTCCTGCTCGACACCTCGGGCGAGCCGTTGGACCGCCGAGGCTACCGGGCCGTGACCACGACCGCGCCGGTGCGGGAGCAGCTCGCCGCCGCCTGCGTTCTGGCGTCGGGCTGGGACGGCCGGGGTCCGGTGGTGGACCTCATGTGCGGCTCGGGCACGCTGCTGATCGAGGCCGCCTGGCTCGCGCTGGGCTGGGCGCCCGGACGCCTGCGCCGGAGCTGGGCGTTCGAGCGGCTCCCCGCCTTCGATCCCAAGGTGTTCGAGTCGGTACGGCAGGAGCCGCTGCCCGTTCCCGGCCCGGGCGTGCGCCTCTACGGCAACGACCTCGCCGCCGAAGCGCTGAGCGCCGCCCGGCAGAACCTGGACCAGGCCGACGTCCTCGACCGGACCGTCCTGTCGCGGGGCTCCGCCGCCGATTTCCAGCCGCCGGAAGGTCCGGGCCTGGTTCTGGTCAATCCCCCGCATGGCGGCAGGATCGGGACCGGCGCGGAACACTGGCGCGAGCTGGGAGACCTGCTGAAGCACCGATTCAAGGGCTGGAAGGCCGCCGTCCTGGCCGGCGAGGACCGGGGAAAGCAGATCGGCCTGCGCCCCCGCCGCCGGCTGCCGGTGATGAACGGCCCGCTGGAGGGCAGGATTCTGCTGTTCGACCTGTATTGATCCCGTCAACCAGGGAGAATGGCGTGCTTGTAGGGGCGGTCCTCGTGGCCGCCCGGTGTGGGCCAAGGGCGGCCACGAGGGCCGCCCCTACTTCAGGTTGATGCCCGCCTGCCTACAGGCTGCGCTTCTTGGCGCGCAACCCGCGACGGCTGCCGCCTTCCTTGCGCGGCTTGGTCCGGCCGCCGCCGCCGCCGGCGAAGCCACCGCCGAAGCCGCCGCTGTCGCCGCCGCCGAAGCCGCCGCCGAAGCCGCCGCCGCCGTCGAACCCGCCGCGATAGCCGCCGCCGTCACGGTCGCCGCCGCCGAAGCCGCCGCCACCCGGACCACGGTCGCCGCCGCCGTAGCCGCCACCGCGGGGTCCACCGCCGCCGCCGTAGCCGCCGCCGCCACCGTAGCCGCCAACGCGCGGCGCGCCGGGGGTGCGCTCCCTCGCCTCGTTCACATTGAGTCCGCGCCCCTGGAACTGCTGCCCGTTGAACTTCTCGATGGCACGCTGGGCCTCCTCCTCGGTGCTCATCTCCACGAACCCGAAGCCACGCGAGCGCCCGGTGACCCGGTCCATCATCACCGTCGCAGACTCGCAGGCGCCTGCCTCCGCGAAAAGCTGGCGAAGGTCATCGCTCGTGGTCGCGAAGTTGAGGTTTCCGACGAAAAGCTTCCTGCCCATCAGTCTGTCGCTCCTTCGGCCCTGGGGCCGGTTGTCAGGCCGGCAGAGAGCCGGCGAGGTACTGCGGTTGAGGCGGTCTCCTACCGCAAAAAGAGGGGGCGCCTGTGCTGCAAAGAGTTTTCAATATAGCAGAGTGTTCCGAAGGCGCCAAAACGCGCCCATGCGGGCCGTCCCCGTTGAAGAACAGGGAGACGGCCCGCCGGAGCCGGGATGGGGCTCTCACGAGCACGGAAGAGCGGAGGTGTCCGTGACCGCGTCCGCCGAGGTTCCCTGAGGGTTGAAGTACGTCTTCACCGCACCGGTCTGGGTGTCCGTGACCGTGACGACGAACTGAACGTTGGTGGTGGCCGCGAAGAACACCCAGTAGTGGCCGGTCGCGCCGCAGCCGTCGAGCACCTTGATCAGCATCTCCCAGTTGTCCGCGTCGAAGAACCAGAAGAGACCGGAGGTATCCGAGCCGGCGGGCACGACGTTGCCCTCGCCGGAGTCGCCCACGGCGGTCTCCCAGCTCACCTGGACGCGGAAGCGTCCGCCGTTGAGGCAGAGGGTCTGCGCGTCGGCCACGCACGGTCCAATCGGCGCGTTGGTCGAGGCGGTCGCTTCATTCGAGTACGCCGAGTTGCCGGCTTCGTTGAACGCCCGCACGCGGAGGACGTAGGCGGTGGCCGGGTCGAGCCCCCCCACCAGCGCGGTGGTGGTATTGGCCGGCAGTGACAGAACCTCCTCAAAGGAACCGGTCAACATCCGCCGCTCCACCTTGAAGCCGGTTTCGTTGGCGGACTTGTCCGTCCAGTTGAGCCGGATCTCGGTTGTGGAGGCCGCCGCGGCCGTCAGGCCGGTCGGCGCGGCGGGTGCGGTCAGGACGCCGCCGGGCTTGTAGAGGACCCGGAGCCCCAACTGGTCGTCGCTGCTGAGCCGGCCGCCGCGGCCGTCGTCGTGGATGTAGGCGCGCATGAGAGCGTCGTTGTAAGAAGGATTCGAGCAGCTCGGGTCGGAGCCCGCGTCGCCGCAGGGGTGGTTGAGGCCGAGGGTGTGCCCCAGCTCGTGGGCGAACAGCTCCTCGGCGGCCTTGGACCCGTTCGGGCTGGAGGAGAAGAAGCAGCCCAGGCCGTCGTTGATCACCACGTCGGCGTTCGCCACGGCGTGATGCGGCTCGCCCAGGTAGTCGGTGGTGTCGTTGTAGTACCAGGGACCACCGTAGGCGAGGATGCCGCCGGAGCTGCAACTGAACGACGGCAGCTCGTTGTTGGGATCGTTGAAGAGGATCTCGTTGACCTCGTCGTACTTGATCAATCCGTTCTTGATCGAGGTCGTACCGTCGTACCGGTAGTCGATCGGCGTCTCGGGCTCGTTGTTCCAATCCTTCAGGGCAGTCTGGAACTGCGAATAGCCGCCGCCGCTCAGACCCGTCTGGCCCTTCTTGTAGGCCTTCCACTTGACGCTGCCGCCGGTGTCGAAGTTGAACCAGCGGATGTGATAGCCGTCGTCGCGGTCCTCGAACAGCCGGTAGCGCCCCGTCACGCCGCCGATGCCGTCGTCCTGGACATAGTAGTCGGCCGCCGTGGGCGTCTTCGCGGCGCGGCCGGCCACCCATCTGGCGAAGGCGTCGAAGTCACGCAAGAGGTCGGTGCCCGTCCCTTCCTCGATACCCTGAGCGGTCTTCCTCACCTCGCGGACCTCGGCGAGGTCGCGCACGGCGAGCCGGTGCCCGTCCTGGCTGACCTCGTAAAACGCACCCAGGAAGAGGTGCATCACGCGCCAGGCGCCGTCGCCGGTGGGTTCGAGGAAGAGGAGAGCGCGCTCCCCGGCCGCGAACCAGGGCGCACCGTAGATCTTGAGAGACAGGCCGTCAGGGCCGTCGCCGCCGGGTACGCGGATCACCGCCGTCGCCGACGCTCCGCCGGGGATCTGGCCCTTGAGGGTCTCCTCGACCCGGACCACGTACTCGGTGTAGACCGAGCCGTTGCGCAGGCCGGCGGCGCGGTCGACGGAGTCGACCCGGACCACCGCCGCGACCGGCGAGGTATCCACCAGGGCCTCGTCCGAGACCATGACATAGCTCGTGGCCCTCAGCGGGGTCAGCGGCGTCAGGAACGCTCCGGCGCAGACGAGCAGGGCGGCCAGGGTCGCGGGCGAAAAACCGCCGCGCGGGGAAAGACTTCGAAGGCTCATGTCATACATCTCCGTGTAACTGTCCGCCGGGAACGCAAGAGATCCTGTAGCAAGACAAAGGGCGGGGACTCCTGGACCAGGGCGCGACTGACCATTTTCGAGACCGGCTTTTCCAGCCGGGCCATTGTACACCGGACCGATGCTAGGATGATGAAGCTCAACCCGCTCGCTCAGTCCGGCTCCGAGGAGAACCGATGCCGTACGCTCTGCCTTCCGCCGCGCTCCGCCGCCGCGCCACCCTGGCGGCCCTGACCGCTCTGGCCACCGCGTTGCTGGCCGGTCCTCCCCTTCTGGCCGCGGGCGAGCCCTGGGACGGACCGGCCTTCGCCGCCGAGCCGGCGGCGCTCCTGCGCGCCGCCTCCGCCTTGCCGGAGTCCGGCGAGAGCATCGACGTGATCCTCCTGGAGACCCGCTACTCCTACGACGAGGCGGGCCGGCAGACCTACACGCAGCGCATGATCTACCGCTTCGGCGACGGCTCGGCGCACGAGAGCTGGTCGGTGCTCGAGCAGTCGTGGGCGCCTTGGCACCAGGAGAAGCCGGTGCTCAGGGCGCGCGTGGTGACGTCGGATGGTACCGGCGCCATGGAGCACCGGCTCGACCCCGCCACGGTCACCGAGAACGGAGAGTCGCAGAGCAGCCCCGACATGTTCGAGGACGGCCGCGTCCTGCGCGCGCCGCTGCCGGCCACCGGTCCGGGCGCGATCGTCGAGGAGGAGGTCACGGTGCGTGAGACCGCACCCTTCTTCGCGGCCGGCACCGTCGAGACCGCCAGCCTTCAGATGTCGGTGCCCGTGCGCCACGTGCGCCTCGTGCTGGAAGCCCCTGCCAGCCTGCCGCTGCGCTGGGTGGCCCGCCAACTCCCGGGGGTCTCCCCGGCCGAGCAGGTCGCCGGCGGGCGCCGGCGGCTCACGTTCACCGTCAACGACCTGCAGGCGTACGAGGAGCCCGAAGCCGGGCTCCCTCCCGAGGTGCCGCGCACGGCATACGTGGCCTTCTCCACCGGCCAGTCCTGGGGCGACCTGGCGCGCCGCTACTCGGAGATCGTCGACCGCACGATCCGGGGCGCCGACCTGTCGGGCTTCCTGCGCTCCGTCAAAACCCAGGCCGGGTCCCAGGTCGAGACGATCAACGCCCTCCTGGGGAAGCTGGGCACGGAGATCCGCTACACCGGCGTCGAGCTGGCCGAAGGCGGGCTCCTCCCCCGCCCTCCGGGTGAGACCCTGAAGCGGAAGTTCGGCGACTGCAAGGACAAGGCGGTGGTGCTCACCACGCTGCTGCGCGCGCTCGACATCCCCGCCTACGTGGCGCTGCTCAACGCCGGCGAGGGCGATCCGGACGTCGAGGAATCGCTGCCGGGCATGGGCGCCTTCAACCATGCCATCGTCATGGTGCCGGGCAACCCGGCGGTGTGGATCGACCCCACCGATCCGTTCGCCCGGGCGGGCGAGCTGCCGGCCCAGGACCAGGGGCGGCTGGCGCTCGTGGCCAGCCCCACCGCCACCGGCCTGGTGCGCACCCCCGAAGCCACCTCCGCCGACAACCGCGAGGTCGAGACGCGGGAGATCTACCTCTCCGACCTGGGCGGCGCGCGCGTCGTCGAGACCACCGAATACTGGGGGGCCCAGGAGGAGGATCTGCGCTCCTCCTACGCCGACGCCGGCAACGAGGAGCTGCGGAACGCGCTGGAAAACTACGTGAGCGAGACCTACCTGGCGAAGTCGCTCACCGACCTCGACTACACCGAGCCGGCCGACCTGTCGCAGCCCTTCCGCCTGCGCCTGGAGGCGGCGGACGCCGGCCGCGGCACCACGGACGTGCGCGACGCGGCCGTGGCGATCTTCCTCTCGACCTTCGCGGACCGGCTTCCCGGCGAGATCACCGGCGCCTCGGACGAAGACGAGGAGGAGACCGCCGAGGCGCCCGCCCCGCGCGAGCACGACTACGTGTTCACCCGGCCGTTCCAGGCCGAGGTCCGGTACCGGATCGTGCCGCCGGCCGGCTTCACGCCGCGCCCGCTGCCGGCCAACCGCACCCGCCAGCTCGGCCCCGCGAAGCTGGAAGAGGCCTACGCCGCCGGAACGGACGGCGCCGTCACCGCCGCCCTGCGCTTCGACAGCGGCAAACGCCGGATCAGCCCGGCCGAGTTGGAGGCCCTGCGCAACGCCGTGGAGCAGCTCGCCGAGGAGAAGCCGGTGCTGATCACCTTCGATCAGGCCGGCGAGGCCCACCTGGCCGCCGGCCGGGTGCGGGAGGCTCTCGACGAGTTCCGGCGCCTGGCCGCCCTCTCCCCGAAGAAGGCGCTGCCGCGGACGCGCATCGCCCGCGCCCTGCTGGCCGGCGGATTGGGCGAGGCCGCCCGCGAGGAGGCGGCGCAAGCCGTCAAGATCGAGCCCGGCTTCGCCTGGGCTTGGGTCACCCTGGGCTGGATCCGCCAGCACGACGACCTCGGCCGGCGTTTCGGCAAAGGCTACGACCGCGTCGGCGCCATCGCCGCCTACCGCAAGGCCAAGGAGCTCGATCCGGACGACAACGAGGCGCGGGCCGACCTCGCGATCCTCCTCGAGCACGACGCCGACGGCGAGCGCTACACCGCCGCCGCCGATCTCACCGGCGCCATCGCGGAGTACAAGGAGATCCAGGAGCATCTGGAAGACCTGGGGCTGGCGAACAACCTGGTCATCGCCGACATGTGGGCAGAGCGCTTCGACGACATGAAGGCGCTGCTCGACAAGATGGACGGCGCGGACGGGCGCTCAGCCCTGAAGCTCGTCGCCCTGGCCGCCACCGAGGGCACGGACGCGGCGCTGCGCAACGCCGAGCGCACGTTCAGCGACGCCAACGCCCGGGCCGAGGCGCTGTCCGGCGCCGGCCGCAACCTGATGCTGCTGCGCCGCTATCCCGATGCCGCGGCGCTGTTCGAGGCCGCCGGCCGGCAGTCCTCGAACGCGGCGGCGCTCCTCGGCATGGCGGAGCTGCTGCGCAAGGCGCGCCGCTTCGAGGAGCTCACCTTCCCACCGAAGGACCCGGCGAGCACCGTCAGCCGCCTCAGCACCCTGGCCGCCGGCAACGC
The DNA here is from genome assembly GCA_963844885.1 of uncultured Holophagales bacterium. Taxonomy (GTDB): domain Bacteria; phylum Acidobacteriota; class Thermoanaerobaculia; order Multivoradales; family UBA5704; genus DATMER01. Next base: position 330,071 of record CAWJQA010000006.1, read on the forward strand.
CGGCGCGGAGAAGTACGCCCCCCTGCTGAGCCGCGAGATGACCAAAGGGCTCGGCCCGCAGGAGATGAAGGCCTTCTGGGCGGAGTTCGAGAACGGCTTCGACGAGGCGCGGCGCGCGGCCAGGACCGCGAACCTGCCGCTGGCCGTCGCCATGGATCTCGGGCTTTCCGTTCTCCGGCCCACGGTCTCGGGCGACGATGCGGTCGGCTACCGCGTGATCATGACCTCTTCCATGGCCGACAAGGTCCGCACGGTGGCGTTCGTGGTCCCCGAGGACGGCGAGTACCGGATCGCGGCCACGGAGAAGGCCATCTCCACGGTCGCCCGGGAGGCGCTGCGGCGGCTCGACCGGAACGACCTCCGCGGCGCGCGGCAATGGCTCGACTGGGCCTGGGACGAGCAGTCCGAGGCGGCGAAACCGTCCGACCCGGCGGCGGCCCCGCCGTTCCTCGATCTCTGGGCCAAAAGCTCCGAGGCCGATGCCGGACAGGCGCGCTGCGCCGCGGTCAGCCTCATGGCCTGGGACGACGTGCCGGGCGAGACGCTGCCGACCCTCACCGCCTGCCGCGAGGCCGCACCGGAAGGGCCGCGGCGGGCGGCGTTCGACCGGGCGCTCCTGTCGGCCTACCTGGCCCTGCACAAGGACGCCGAGGCCGCCGAGATCGCGGAGAAGCTCCAGCAGGCGGCGCCCGACTCCGCGTTCGCCTACACCGTCCGGGTCGGCGCCCTCCGCCGGCTCCAGCGCTGGGACGACGTGCGCCGCGCCGCCGAGGACCGCCTCGCCCGGATCTCCGGCGACTCCACCGCCGAAGACACCCTCGTGGACGTGGCCCTGGTCCAGGGAGACTTCGACAAGGCGGAGTCGATCCTCCAGGGCGCCATCGACTCGGGCAAGGCGGACGCCGGCTTCTACAACGAGCTCGCCTGGATCAACCTCTTCCGCGGCCGGCTGGACGACCGCACGGTGGAGCAGGCGCAGCGCGCCGCCAGCCTCAGCGGCTACAAATCGTACGACGTCCTCCACACTCTGGCCACGCTCTATGTGGAGCAAGGCAAGACCGCGGAGGCCTACCGCCTGATCCTCCAGGCGCTCGACGCCAAGGGAGGCGACCCGGCCTACCCGGACTGGTACGTGTTCGGCCGGCTCGCAGAGAGCTACGGCCTGCCCGACGCGGCCCGGCGCTGCTACGAGAAGGCGCGGTGGACGAGCGGCGGCGAGCCGGACCCCATCTCCACCATCCACCTCGTGCGCCGGCGGCTCGAGGCGCTCGGCGCGAAGCCGGAGCCGAAGCGGGTCGCGTCACGCTCCAATCCGCTGTGATCGTCGTCGGGATCTCGGCGTTCTACCATGAGTCGGCCTGCTGTCTCCTGCAGGACGGCCGGCTCGTGGCCGCGGCCGAGGAGGAGCGCTTCTCGCGGGTCAAGCACGACTCCCGCCTGCCGGTCGCGGCCTTCCGGTACTGCCTGGAGGAGGCCGGGGCCGACATCGACGATATCGACGGCCTGGCCTACTACGAGTCGCCGGCCAAGAAGCTCGAGCGCCAGATCTGGGCCGGGCTTCCCGAAGGGGCCTCCGCCGGCCTGCCCTGGCTCGATCCATACCTGCAGGAGCGGGAGATCGAGGAGGGCCTCGGCTACGAGCGGATCGCCGACACCTTCTCCCATCATGAATCCCACGCCGCCAGTGCCTTCTACTACTCGGGCTTCCCCGAGGCCGCGGTGCTCACGGTGGACGGCGTCGGCGAGTGGGACACGACGACCTACGGCCGCGGCGAGGGCGCGAATCTGGAGGCGTTCGAGCGCGTCGAGTTCCCGCACTCCCTCGGCCTTCTCTACTCCACACTCACCTCCTATCTCGGCTTCGAGGTCAACGACGGCGAGTACAAGGTCATGGGGCTCGCCCCCTACGGCGAGCCGCGGTACGCCGACCGGGTCCGCAAGCTGATCTCTTCCCTGGACGGCGGCCGGTTCGAGCTCGACCTGCGCTACTTCGACTTCCTGCGCGGCCGGCGGATGTACTCCGAGGCGCTCTGCGACCTTTTCGGCGCGCCGTCCCGGCCGCGAGGCGGCGAGATCACCCGCTTCCATCAGGACGTGGCCCGGAGCCTCCAGGCCGTGCTGGAGGAGATCCTGCTGGAGAAAGCCCGCTGGCTCCACGAACAGACCGGGTCGCCCAACCTCTGCATGGCCGGCGGGGTGGCCCTCAACTGCGTGGCGAACGGCCGCATCCGGAGAGAGGGCCCGTTCGAGCGCCTGTTCGTGCAGCCGGCGGCCGGCGACTCGGGAGGCTGCCTGGGAGCGGCGGCCCTCCTGCACGTGAGCCTGACCGGCAAGGCCCCGCGCACCAGACCGATGCGCGACGCCCGCCTGGGGCCGTCCTGGTCCGCCGACGAGGTGGCGCGCCTGCTCGTCGCCAGCGGCCTCCCGTTTCAGGACTTCCGCGGCCGGGAGGCGGACCTCCTGGAGGAGGTGGTGGACCGGCTCGCGTCCGGCAAGGTGGTGGGCTGGTTCCACGGCCGGATGGAGATGGGGCCGCGCGCGCTCGGCGCCCGCAGCCTCCTGGCCGACCCGCGCGACCCGGACATGCGCGACCGCCTGAACCGCATGGTCAAGAAGCGCGAAGCCTTCCGGCCGTTCGCGCCCAGCGTGCTGCTCGCCCACGCCGCCGAGCATTTTGATCTCGATCATCCGTCGCCGTTCATGCTGGAGACCTGCCGGGTCACGTCGCCTCTGGACCTGCCGGCAATAACCCACGTGGACGGCTCGGCCCGGCCGCAGACGGTGGACCCCGAGGTTCTGCCGCGCTACGCCGCGCTCCTGGAGGCGTTCCACCGCCGCACCGGCTGCCCGCTGCTGGTCAACACCTCCTTCAACGTGCGCGGCGAGCCGATCGTCGCCTCGCCGGTGGACGCGCTCTTCTGCTTCGGGACGACGAGCATCGACTCGCTGGTCCTGGAGGACTTCCTGTTGGACCGGGACGGATTGCCGGAAGGCTGGCCGGAGCTGCTGGAGGCGTGGCGCCAGCGGCCGAGGTCCGGGTTCGGGGCCGTCAGCCGGGACCTGTACACCTTCGTATGAACCGGGCCCTCGCCGAGCAGCTCGCCGATCTCCTGTCCACCGAGGAAGGGCTGCGCACGGCGCGGCTCCTCCAGGCGGCCGGGATGCTCGCAGTCCCTCCCCCTCTCCCCCCGAATCGGGATCGGGGAGAGGGGGCACGAAATCAACCGATCAGCATCTGGGTTCCACAAGAGGACGGCACCTGGGTGCGGCCCGACCCCCTGCCGCTCGGCGACCACTACGCCACGCGCAAGGTTCTGGCGAAGAAGACCGCCGAGCTGCCGCTCCGGGTCGCCTTCTTCGGCGAATCCGTAGCCGCCGGCTACCTCTACGCTCCACACCTGACTCCGGCCCGGGTCCTGGAGGAACAGCTCCGGGCCGCGCTCGGCAAGGACGATTTCGAGGTCATCGACCTGGCCCGGACCAACGAGACCCTGCCCACCCTGGCCGCCACGGTCCGGGCGTCGATCCAGATCCAGCCGGACGTCCTCGTCCTCTTCGCCGGCAACAACTGGAACCTGCTGGAAGACCCCGGAGGTCTCGCCCTACGCGCCGTCGGTCCTGGCAAGGCAGCGCTTCGCGGAGGCCCTGCGGGAAGGCCTCGACGGTCCCCTCCGGCTGGCCGAGGAGGAGCTGCGGCGGACCGTGGAGGGCACCTTCGAGCTGATCGCGCTCATCGCCGGCACGGTCGGCATCCCGGTCGTGGTGGTCGTCCCGGAGGTGAACCTCGCCGACTGGGAGACGCGGCAGCCGGTCGTCTCCCTTCCGGGAAAGGGGGTCACCAAGTGGCACCGCCTGTATGGAGACGCCGTGTACCGGCTGGAGCGGGGAGACGCCCGGGAAGCGCTCGGGCTCGTGGAGAGGATGCGGAAGCTCGACGGGGGACGCTGCCCGACGACGTGGCGCCTCCTGGCGCGGGCACGGCAGGCCCTGGGAGACCTCGAAGGCGCCCGCGACGCCTGCCTGGCCGAGGTGGACAGCGCGCGCTACCCCACCCTGGCCTTCCTCTCCGCTCCGCAGGCGACCACGCAGGCCCGGGAGCTGCTGCGCGAGGCGTGCCACCGGTATCGCCGCCAGGGATTCGTCTGCGTCGACCTCCGGGAGGTCTTCGCGGAGCACACCGGCTCCAGCCTCCCCGGCCGGCGGCTGTTTCTCGATTACTGCCACCTGACCCGCGAAGGCATCCAGGTCGCCATGGCCGCCGTGACCGCCGAGGTGCTCCGCCTCTCCGGCATGACAGAGACGGACGAGGACTGGCGGAGCCTCCTCGCCCGCCTGCCCGCGCCGTCGCTCTCGCCCGAAGCCGAGGCCACGGCCCGCCTCGGTGCCGCGGTCCACTCCGCCCACCGCCTCCTCTCGGTCGGCCCCAAGCAGGAGATCCTGGAGCTCTGGTGCGAGGCGGCGCTCGACGCCTCACCCGGGATCGAGTCGGCCATGCTCGACCTCCTGGAGGCGCGGTGCGCGCCCGGCCCGGCCGTGCTCACCGCGGCGCAGCAGCGCAACCTGGCCTCGCCCTACCGGCTCCTCCTCCAGCACGGCTGGCGCTGGGACCACCTGGACGCCGACCTGATCGAAGCGATCGTCCGCGTCCTGGAGCGGCGAGGCCGGCCAGTCCCCATCGCCGAGATGCTCCTGATGCACCACGGCACCCAGGGGACCGACCTGGCCGATCCGTTCTACCACTGGGAGCCGCTGGAACGCTTCTATCCCGAAGCCATGGGCCTGGAAGACCTCGCCCGCCGCGCCACCTACCGGTCTCCCTGGCCGGAATCCTCCTTCTGCCTCCTCGTGGACGGCAAGCGCGGCGTCGAGCTGGAGCTGACCGCCCGTCTGCCCGAGCGGGGAAACGTCGAACCGGCCGTGAACGGGTTCGACCTCGATCCTTGCGCCGTCGGCGTCGGCTGGACGAACATCGTGATCGACGTCCCAACCGCCGTCCTCCGTCCCGGCCTCAACCGCCTGACCCTGCGCTGGCCCACCCCGATCCTGCCGGACGACCCGTTCGAGCCCGTGATCGAGCGCCTGGAGCTCGGCCAGGCCGCCGACCTCCACCCGGTGTTCGGCGAGGTGTTCTCGCTGATCGCGCGCTGAGGCGGTCACGGCGTCTTCTTCTTCCCCTTCCGCCCGAAGGGGAAGAATTCGTCGGGCAGAAGGTAGCCGATGGCTTGGACCCCCCGCTTCCGCGGGTCTTCCTTGTACACCCGGATGGCCATGTGGATGTGCGGGCTGATGGAGTTGCCCGAAGAGCCCACCTTGCCGATCGTGGTGTCGGGCTCCACCCTGGCTCCCGCCGTCACCGACACGTCGTGCAGGTGGCGGTAGTCCACCTCGATCCACGCCTCCTGGCCCGTTCCGGCCTCCTGGTAGCGATGGACCAGCGTGACCCAGGGCCCGCTCCGGTTCCCGATGTCGTTGCTCAGGAGCTTCGACATCAGCGCCTTCAGCGGATCGGAAACGGTGGCGTCGGTCAGGACGATCCGCCGGACGGCGTCGAACACCAGCGCGTTCGCGGCCTGCGCAGTGGTGGCCTTTCCGCGCACCTTGCGGATCTCTTCGACGGCCTCCTTGGTGACCGTGCTGTCGTGGCCGAACCAGCCGGAGCCGGCGTCGACCGTCCTCAGGATTTCCACGGTGTCCGGGATGTCGACCGGCTGCTTCGCGAGGTTCCTGAGCTCGGCGTGGAGCGCCGCCTCCAGCGCGGCGCGGATGTCCTTCAGATCGTCGACCACGTCCTGGGAAGGAGGGTTGTTGGCGATCGTGTTCTCGAACACCAGGGCGCCGAGGATGCGGGAGACGTCCGGCGAGGGCGTGAAACCGCCCGTGCCTGCGAGATGGGCCTTCATCTTGGCCCGGTCCGTCTGGTGGAAGCCGAAATAGCCGTGCAGGAGCTTGGCCAGCACGTCGTCGTTCGCGGTGGCCTCACTGAGCACGGCCGCGGATTGGACCTGGCTGGAGACGTGCGTGAAGATGCGCTTCTTCTGCGAACCGCGGTCGAAGACCTCGGTGAGATCGATCGTGTCCGGCTGAACCGCGGCGATGGTCTCGCCCGCCGGCACATGGATGTCGTACTGTCCGGCTCCGTGATGGGCGTAGGTGGCGAACGCCGCGTCGACCCCGACGCCGAGGGCCTTGCGGTTCTCTGCCACCGCGGACCGCTGGCTGACGAGGGCCTGGGTCGTGAGCTCCGCGGTGAAGTTGGGGAACCCGGACTCGAGGCTGTTCAGGGCTGTGTGGTAGATCCACCAGACGTCCTCCATCTTCATCGTCGTCTTCGGGTCCACCAGGAAGTTCTTGGGAAACAACGGCGAGAGCTTCTTGAAGAGCGGCCCTTGTGCGGTTCTCAGGCGCGCCTTGGCCTTGTCCCGCGTTGCGGGGTCCTGGGACTCCAGGTACTGCTTCACCTGCGGATCGGTCGCTCCCTGGGGGGTGAGGGCCTTCTCCGCCTTCTCCCGGCCGGCGACGGCCCGGGCCTCGGAAGCTTTGGCGACGGCGAGCCGGCCCTCGCGCCGCTTCTTCTGGGCGGGGGTTTCCAGGATCGGCGGAGCCGGCGGAGTGGCCGGGGCCGGCGGGGATCCGGGCCGCGGCGAAGGTGACGGAGCCGGCGGCTGCTCCAGGGAGCTGCGCTCGGCCCGGGCCTTCTTCTCCGCCTCGCGCGCCTGATCGAGCCGCTTCTGCGCCTCTTTGAGCTGCGGATTCCACCCAGGGAGTCTTCGTCCGCTCGAGCAGGGAGGTGTCCGCGTAGGTTTCGATCCTCACCTTGCGCGCGTCGGCGATCGTGCCCAGGGTCATGTCCGACAGCGAGTCGAGGATGTCTCCCTGGACGTAGACGAGAGGCTTGGCCGCGTCCATCATCGCGGCCAGGGCGGCGTTGGAAGCCTTCAGCAGACTCGCCCTCTCCGCCGACAGCTTGTCGAGCTGTTCCTGGTACTGCGCTCTCCAGGTCTCGTACTGGCGCTCCAGGGGGGTCGGCTCGGGCGGCTTGGCGCCCCGCGGCGTCCGCGGCGTCGGCGGACGCTTCTTCTTCTCCTCGGCGAGCCGCTTCGCGGCCCACTGCGTCCAGGCGTACTGGTAGGCGGCGGCCTCATAGTTGTCCCACATCTTGCGGGTCGTGGACAGGGCCTCCCGGCGGAGCGCCGCGGTGTTGTTGCGCAACAGCGTGGCGACCCGTTCCTCGCTGTCCTTGTCCAGCGTGAAGAGGACGCCGAGGAGCACAGGAGTCGTCGCGGAATCGACCGCCTTGGCGGTCAGCAGGCGCTCCGCCGTCTGGATGCTCGCCGGGTGGGCCTGGACGTACTTGCGGAGACTGACGTTGCGCCCCCCCTTCGCGGCGAAGATCTCCTTGAGCTTGGCCTCGTGGTCGACCGAATCCTGCGGCTGGAGCTTCGGAACCTCCGGACCGCGCGGCCCCGCCCGGACCACGTGCTCCAGCTCGTGGACGAGCAGCGCCCGGCCGGCCGGGTGGTCCGGCCGGTAGCGGCCTTCCTGGAAGTAGACGTCGAGGCCGAGCGTGTAGGCGTGGGCGGCCAGCCCGGCCGCCGACCGGCTCGCCTCCGGACCGGTGTGGATGCGCACCCGGCCGAAGTCGTGGCCGAAGCGGGACTCCATGGCGAGGAGGGTGCGGGGATCGAGCGGCCGGCCGCCCCGCGGATCGGTCCGAGGCTCCTCCACGGCGCCCGGCGCCCAGGTGACGAGCTTGAGGCCGCCGCTCTGTTGAGGCGTCTTCTTCGCGGTGGCCTGCTGGGTCTTCTTGACCGGCGCGGCCTTGGTTTTGGCAGGCTCTCCCATTTCAGATCACCCACCCCCGGGTCTCGGCGTCCGAGAGGGGGCGCTCCAGCTTCAGGTATTCGCTGCGGGCGGCCCGCAGCAGGTGGGCCATGCGCACCGGATTTCCCTCGTCTGCGGCCAGGAACGCGGCGGCGAGCGCGATGTTGCGGATGGTGCCGCCCGCCACTCCGAGACGGGCGAGCTTCTCGGCTTCGAGCCCCTCCGTCGGAGTCTCCAGCGGGAAGACCCGGCGCCAGATCTCGGCCCTCTGCTCCACGTCCGGGAACGGGAACTGGACCACGAAGCGCAGGCGCCGCAGGAAGGCCGAGTCCAGGGAGTCCTTGAGGTTCGTGGTCAGGATCGCCAGCCCGCGGTAGGCTTCCATGCGCTGGAGGAGATAGCTGACCTCGATGTTGGCATACCGGTCGTGGCTGTCCTTGACCTCGCTCCTCTTGCCGAACAGGGCGTCGGCCTCGTCGAAGAGGAGGATGGCCCCGCCTTCGTCCGCGGCGTCGAAGACCCGGCGCAGGTTTTTCTCGGTTTCGCCGATGTACTTGCTCACCACCGTGGAGAGGTCGATCCGATACAGGTCGAGACGCAGCTCGCGGGCGAGAACCTCGGCGGCCATGGTCTTGCCGGTGCCGCTGGGACCGGCGAACAGCGCGGAGACGCCCAGCCCGCGCGCTCCCCGGCCGGCGAAGCCCCACTGCTCGTAGACCACCTGCCGGCGCCGCACCTGGACGGCGACCTCCCGCAGCACGTCCCGCTGGGCCTCCGGCAGCACGAGGTCGTTCCAGCCCGCCACCGGCTCGATCCTCTGGGCCATCCCCTCCAGCCGCGGCCGGCTCTGCGCGCGGCAGGCGTCCCAGAGCGAGTGGCCGTTTGCTTCGCCGAGCAGGGCGAGCTGCGAGCCGGCCGAGAGGATGCCGCCGATACCGAGCTGGAACTGGGAGAGGACGGCGTCGAGCTGGCCGTCCAGCTTCGCGGCGGCTTCGGGACCCAGCGCGGCCCGCCAGAGATCGCCCTGCTCCTGCCGGCCCGGGCGGGGGACGTCGGCGGCGAGGAGGCGCCGTTCGCGGATCATCCGCCGCTCGCGGACAGAGAGGAGGACGACGCCGCGCACCTCGTCCGCCAGCCGGGTAAGAGCGTTTTCCCGGGCGGGATCGCTCCCGTCCAGCTCGTCGGCATCCACGAGCAGAGCGCTGCCGGACAGGACGGCCTCCCTCTCCCAAAGCCGGATCAGCTCGGCCAGCTCCAACGGAACGGTCGGCAGATCGGCCGCGCCGAGCACCTGGACCCGCAGCCCCAGGGTGGTGCATGCCGAGGCGGCAATGGCGCGCTTGGCCGCGGGATCTCCACCGCAGAGCTGGACGACCGGCAGCGCCTGCCCGCCGGCCGCGGCGAGAGCCGAAGCGAGCCGGTCCGCCAGGGCACGGTGGGACGGGACCGGCTCCGGCGTGTCTCCGAGAGGATGGATCGTGCCGGCGAGGCGATCGTCCCAGGGCTCCAGGCCGGCCAGGTAGTGGAGGACCCGCTCGTCGATCCGCAGAGGGCTCGCGGTGAGGGTGGAGCCGGCGCCGACGTCGATGAGCCGCCAGTAGCGCAAGGGTCCGGCCGGCGAGACGGCGCTCCAGTGCGGCTCGGGCAACGCGGCGAGGGCAAGGCTGAAGGTCGGATACCGGCGAGCCGGGTCTCCCTGGGCGGCGGCGCAGCTCGCCGCGAACCCGGAGTCGAGCTCCATGCCGGCGCAAAGGAGGAGGACGGCCCTCTCGAACACGGACAGTCCGAACCGCTGGCAGACCACCTCCAGGGCGGGAGGCGCGGGCTGATCCCATTCCGGCTGGAGGGGAGGATCCTTCCTTCTCCTTCTCCTTCAGCGGCGTGGCGGTCGAGGAGGGTGCGCACCTCGGCCAGAGCAGCCATCAGGTACCGTTGGTTCTGTCCTCTCCAGAGGTCGATCTGCATGCTCGGCATGGACCCTCCCGGAGGGGTATACGCAGGCCGGACCGGGGTCCCGCCAGGGGTCCGAGGGGGGTCCCAAAAACTTTTTTGGACTTTCTTCGGATTTCTTGTCAAAAAAAGGGGGCCAGCGGCAACTATATAGATGAAGAGGCTACCAACCTCCTTCAACCCGAATCTGGGAGTGGCTATATTCCTCCGGCCGCTCCCCCTTTTTTGCCCCTCAAGTATCCTGCTTCAGAAACTTTTCGGAGTCGACATCTCCCCTCGCGGCGACAACCGAGGCTGAGGCGGTGCCGCCGTCCCGGCCCTCACCCTCGAACCTCGCGTGTCGGCGGCCTTCCTCACGCCGGGATCCTTCTTTTTGCCCTCAACCCAGCCAAGAAGCACGTCGTCCGGAAACCCGGTCTCACCGTGATAGACAACGCAGGACGTGGCTGGCCTCGGGGGACACAATGGGCGGCTTGGCTCTGGTACACCCTGCGCGCCCTGCGCGCAGCTTAGCGTCCCAGACTGACCTGGCTAGTACTTACCGATCTTCTTCGCCATTGTTGTTCTCCTCAGGGGGATCTGAGTTGAGGGGACGCGAGCGGTCAAGCTCGGCGTCCCTGGAGCCTAGCGGTAGATCTCCGCCCCCGCTTCCCGGAACTCCTCGGCCTTCTCCTTCAGGCCGGCTGCCAGGGCCGCCTCCTCGGCGAGGCTCTGCTGCGCGGCGTACTCCCGCACCTCCTCGGTGATCTTCATCAAACCTCTTCGCGGTTCGCTCCTCAAGTCAACCGCGTTACCGTCCGTAACGAATCGGACGATCCTCACCGGGGCGAGTCTTCCTCGGGCGCCGCCGACCGCTCGCGGCGCCAGCGCTGCCATTTGAGGACCAGCGCCCAGGGGACCAGTATCCACCAGCAGAGGAGGACGGCCCAGAGCCCGAAGGAGGCCCGGTTGGCCAGGGTGAGGAAGGTGTTGCCGCCGAAAACGTTGTCGTTGACGAGATAGGTCCAGGTGGACGACGGCCCGCGCAGCCCTTCCCGCTCCCAGTCGACGCCGTCCGCCGTGACCTCGATACGCTCGAAGACTTCGACGATCGTGTCGTCGATCCGGTCCACGAGATCCTCGAAGGCGGTGCCCGCCGTCCGGTAGAATTCGGCGAACGGGTCCTGGCCTCCAAGCTGGACGAGATGGACCTCGTCGCGGACCGCTTGCATTTCGGACAGATATTCGCTCCAGCAGCGGTCGAGGACGACCAGTGTGATGCGTTGCTCGATTTTCTGGAGAAGTTCCTCACCATAGGAGGCGGAGAGGCTCGTCCAGCGCTCGGGGCTGCTCCGGGCGAGCAGGCTCTCCTTCGTGGCTCTTTCCAGAACCGCCTGGCGCCACCCCTGCAGCTCGCCGCGCTGGTGCTCGAAGGATCTGCCAGTAGGCGAGCAGCCGCTTGCGGATGTCGCCGTGCTGACCCTCGACGATGCGCTGCACGCGCGCCACCTCGCGCCGCACGGCCGGGTGATCGATGGTCCGGTCCGTGTCCGCGGCGGCCCGTACCTCGCTCAGGAGCTTCGCCGGCACCAGCCGCTCGATGCCGCAGCGTTCGAGCAAGCTGTCTTCCAGGCTGATGACGAAGCGGGACGCGCCCGGATCACCCTGGCGGCCGGCCCGGCCGCGCAACTGATCGTCGATGCGCCGGCTCTCGTGCCGGTTGGTGCCGAGGACGTACAGCCCGCCGAGAGCGCGACCGCGTCGCGTTCCAGCTCGCCCGCGCCGCCGAGCCGGATGTCCGTGCCGCGGCCGGCCATGTTGGTGGAGATGGTCACCACGCCGAGCGCTCCGGCCTCGGCCACGATCTCGGCCTCCTCGGCGTCGTTCCGTGCGTTGAGGACGCGGCAGGCGACCCCCGCCTCGCGCAGGTCGGCGGCGAGGCTCTCCGACTCTTCGACGCTGACCGTGCCGACCAGGATGGGCCGGCCGGCGGCGTGGGTGCGGGCGATTTCATCGATGAGCGCCCGCCGTTTCGCCTCGCGCGAGGCATGGATCACGTCGGGGTGATCGATGCGCAGGCACGGCCGGTTCGGCGGAATCGTGACCACGTCGAGGTTGTAGATCTCGGCCAGCTCGGCGGCGGCCGGCCGGGCGGTGCCCGTCATGCCGCAGAGGCGCGGATACTTCCGCAGGAAGTGCTGGATGGTGATCGATCCGAAAATCGTTCCCTCCGGCCGGCATTGCAGACCTTCCTTGGCCTCCAGCGCGGCTTGCAGGCCGTCGGGCCAGTGGCGGTTTTCCGCGACGCGGCCGGTCAGCTCGTCCACCAGCTCGATGCGGCCGTCGCGGACGATGTAGTCCACGTCCCGCCGCAGCAGGGCCTCGGCGTGAAGGGCGTTGCGCAATTCGGCCTGGAGCCGGACGTTCTCTCCGGTGAACAGGTCGCCGCAGCCGAGGAGCTGCTCAGCGCGATGCCCGCCGCGATCGGTCAGGAAGATGTTGTAGGCGTATTCGTCGGTGTCGTAGTCGGTACCCGCGCTCCAGCCGCCGGGCGATGCCGGCGAGGCGCGCGAGATTGCTCGCCGTCTCGTCGAGCGTCGCCGGCGATCACCAGCGGGATGCGCGCCTCGTCGATGAGGATCGAGTCCGCCTCGTCCACCAGGGCGAGATGAAAAGGCCGGTGGACCTGCCGGTTCCGGTCGAGGCAGAGGCCGTCGCGGAGCAGGTCGAACCCCGCTTCCTTGACCGTGAGATAGGTGACGTCGCAGCCGTAGGCCCGCTGCCGCGCCTCCGCGGAGATGCCCTCCTGGATGCAGCCGACGGTGAGCCCGAGCCGTCCGTAGACCGGACCCATCCAGGCGGCATCGCGGCGGGCCAGATAGTCGTTGTAGGTCAGCACGTGGACGCCACGGCCGGCAAGCGCGTTGAGCGCCACGGGCGCGACGGCGGCCAGGGTCTTGCCTTCGCCGGTCTGCATCTCCACGATCCTGCCCTGGTGCAGAGCGATGCCGGCGAGCATCTGGACGTCGTACGGACGCTCGCCGAGCACCCGGCGGGCGGTCTCGCGCACGAGGGCGAAGACGTCGGGAAGAAGGTCTTCGAGCGGCGTGCCGGCCAGAGCCTGGCGGCGCAGGTCCGCGGCGCGGCCGGTCAGCTCCCGGTCGTCGACCCGGGCCAGGTCCGCTTCCCGGGCTGTGATGGCGTCGAGCTCGGAGCTGGACATGGCTCCATTCTAGCGCGAGAAGACCGGCGGCCCCCTGGACCGGAGCCGGGGTTCCGGGGGGCCGGGGGCCGGTCCCGGAGCCTACCGGTAGATTTCCGCCCCCGCTTCCCGGAACTCCTCGGCCTTCTCCTTCAGGCCGGCTGCCAGGGCCGCCTCCTCGGCAAGGCTCTGCTGCGCGGCGTACTCCCGCACCTCCTCGGTGATCTTCATGGAGCAGAACTGCGGCCCGCACATGGAGCAGAAGTGCGCCACCTTGGCGCCTTCCTGCGGCAGGGTCTCGTCGTGGAAGGCGCGGGCGCGTCTCCGGGTCGAGCGCCAGGTTGAACTGGTCCTCCCAGCGGAACTCGAAGCGGGCCTTGGACAGCGCGTTGTCCCGGACTGGGCGCCCGGGATGGCCCTTGGCCAGGTCGGCGGCGTGGGCGGCGATCTTGTAGGCGATGACGCCCTCCTTGACGTCGTCCTTGTTCGGGCAGGCCCAGGTGCTCCTTGGGCGTGACGTAGCAGAGCATGGCGCAGCCGTACCAGCCGATCATGGCGGCGCCGATGGCCGAGGTGATGTGGTCGTAGCCCGGGCGCGATGTCGGTGGTGAGCGGCCCCAGCGTGTAGAAGGGCGCCTCGTGGCAGACGGCGAGCTGCCGGTCCATGTTCTCCTGGATCAGGTGCATGGGCACGTGGCCCGGGCCCTCGATCATCACCTGCACGTCGTGCTTCCAGGCCATCTGGGTCAGCTCGCCCAGGGTGTCCAGCTCGGCGAACTGGGCCTCGTCGTTGGCGTCGGCGATCGAGCCCGGCCGCAGGCCGTCGCCCAGGGAGAAGGCCACGTCGTAGGCCTTCATGATCTCGCAGATCTCCTCGAAGTGCGTGTAGAGGAAGTTCTCCCGGTGGTGGGCCAGGCACCACTTGGCCATGGATGGAGCCGCCGCGGGAGACGATGCCGCGTCAGCCGCTTGGCGGTCAGCGGGACGTAGCGCAAGCAGCACGCCGGCGTGGATGGTGAAGTAGTCCACCCCCTGCTCCGCCTGCTCGATCAGCGTGTCGCGGAAGATCTCCCAGGTGAGATCCTCGGCCTTGCCCCTCGACCTTCTCCAGCGCCTGGTAGATCGGCACCGTGCCGATCGGCACCGGGCGAGTTGCGCAGGATCCACTCGCGGGTCTCGTGGATGTTCCGGCCCGGTGGAGAGATCCATGACCGTGTCCGCGCCCCAGCGGATGGCCCAGACCATCTTCTCGACCTCCTCCTCGATGCGAGGAGGCTGACCGCGGAGTTGCCGATGTTGGCGTTGATCTTCACCAGGAAGTTGCGGCCGATGATCATCGGCTCGAGCTCCGGGTGGTTGACGTTGGCGGGGATGATGGCGCGGCCGCGGGCCACCTCGTCGCGGACGAACTCGGGGGTGATCTGCGAGGGGATGCCGGCGCCCCAGGCCTGGCCGGGGTGCTGCGGCCAGGTCGCCGGCGCTCAGCTCGCGTCGCTGGTTCTCGCGGATGGCGACGAACTCCATCTCGGGGGTGACGATGCCCTTCCGGGCGTAGTGCATCTGGGTGACGTTCCCACCCGGCCTGGCGCAGAGCGGCCGGCGCGGCGCGGTGAAGCGGAGGGCGCGAGAGCCGGGTCGGCGGCGCGGCGGCGGCCGTACTCGGAGGAGACCGCCGGCAGCTCCTCCACGTCGCCGCGGCAGACGATCCACTCCCGCCGCAGCGGCGGCAGCCCGTGGGCGAGGTCGATGCGGGCGTCGGGATCGGTGTAGGGACCCGAGGTGTCGTAGACGGTGACCGGCGGGTTCTCGACGACGAGGCCGGCGGCGGTGCGGGTGGGCGACAGGCGGATCTCCCGCATGGGGACGCGGACGCCCGGCCGGGTGCCCTCGACGTGGATCTTGGCCGAGCCCGTGAACGGCTCGGTGGAAAGGACGGACGGAACGGGCTTGCTGTCGATCATGGAGCGCTTGCCTCCGCTGGCATTACCCAGATCAGGTCTTGAGGGTCGTCCCCCGGTCGGGGACTCTCAGCCTTGCGGCCCCCCTAGCGTGAAATCGAATCGTACACCGTCCGAGGGCGATATCGGCGATATCCTACGAACCACATGGAATCCGGACGCAACCGCTTCGCCGCCGCCGTCACCCTCGCCTTCGCCACGCTCGCCGGGATCGGGCTCGCCCGGCACGAGATGTGGCGGGACGAGCTTCAGGCGTGGCTCATCCCCGCCGGCAGCGCCTCGCTCGGTGAGCTGATTCACGACCTGCGCTACGAAGGGCATCCGGCTCTCTGGCACGTCCTCCTCTGGATCGTCTCCCGGTTCACCAGCCGGCCGGAGGCGATGCAGATCCTCCATCTGGTCATCTCGGCCGCGGCGGTCTTCGTGTTCGCCCGGTTCGCTCCGTTCTCGCGGCCGGTCCGGGCGCTGTTCGCCTTCGGGTACTTCCCGCTCTACGAGTACACGGTGATCAGCCGCAACTACAGCCTCGGGATGCTGTTCCTCTTCGCGGCCTGCGCCCTCTTCCCGGTCCGGCGACGGTCGTACCTGCCGCTCGCCGGTGTGCTGGCCTTGATGGCGTTCTCGAATCCGTACGCCTGGCTGCTCGCGCTGGCGTTCGCCGGGATGCTCGTCCTGGAGCCGCTCTGGGACCGGGACCTCCGGGCGCGCATCCGGCCCGGAGACGCCGCTCTCGGTCTTCTCCTCTTCGCCGCCGCGGCGGCCGTGGCCGCCGCCCAGATGATCCCGCCTCCGGACGGCAACTTTGCCGTGAAATGGTTCTTCGAGCTGCGCGCGGCCCGGGTGTTCCGCGTCCTCACCACCGTCGCCCGGGCCTGGCTGCCGATCCCGAACCCCACCGAGCCGGTCGCCTGGAACACGAACCTGCTCTGGCACCTGCGCAACGGAGCCACCGCGGTGATCGCCGTCGGCCTGATCGGGATGGCCGTGGCCGCCCTCCGCCGGTCGCGGCCGGCGCTCGTCCTCTATCTCGCGGGCACGGCGGTGCTCCTGGGCTTCACGTATGTGAAGTACATCGGCTACACCCGCCACCACGGCGCCCACTTCCTGCTGCTCGTGGCCTGCCTGTGGATCGCCCGCCAGGAGATGGAGATCCGCCGCCGCGATCTTCCGCTGGTCCTGCTCCTGGTGGTCCACGTGCTGGCAGGGGCCTGGGTCTACGGCCAGGATTTCCTGCGTCCCTTCTCGGCGGCCAAGGCTACGGCGGCGTTCCTCCGTGCCCCGGAATTCTCGGACGCGACCCTGGTCGGCTATCTCGACTCGTTCACCACGCCCGTGGCCGGCTACCTGGGACGGCCTCTCTATTATCCCCAGAGTCAGACCTCCGGGACCTATGTCCTTTGGAACGACCAGCGGAAGCTGGGGCTCTCGTTCGGACCGCTCTGCCGGATCCTTCGCCGCCAGCTCCGTCAGCACCCGGAGGGGATCGTCCTGGTGTTCACCGAGCCGCCTCCCCTCTGCGGCGCCCGCCTGAAGCCCGAGGAGCTGGCCAGCTTCAAGGACAGTCTTCTGCCGGAGGAGCGCTACGGGGTGTATCGGCTCCGGCTGCGGCCTGAAATCGGATTTGACACGGCAGGAGTCTCACAGCCATACTTTGGTATGAAGAAAGTAGGAAGATCATTATGTCCCATGCCGTGAAAGTCGCAATCAGTCTGCCTCCAACGATTCTCGACTCGGTGGAGAAAGAACGTCGTAAGCGGGGAGAAAGCCGTAGCGAGTTCTTCCGGCAAGCCGTTCAGGCATTCCTGCGTGACTTGCAGAAGCGCAAGGACATCGAGCGTTACGTTCAGGGCTATATCGAGCACCCGGAGAGCGAAGAAGAGGTCGACGCGATCCGCTCGGCGAGCTATACGGCTCTGGCCGAGGAGCCCTGGGATTGAGGCGCTGTGAGGTCTGGTGGGCGGATCTCCCACCGCCCGCCGGTCGACGCCCGGTTGTCCTGCTTTCGCGCGACGAAGCCTATGCCGTCCGCGCCCAGGTAACGGTGGCACCCGTAACAACCAACCGCCGCCGCATCCCTGTTGAGGTCGATCTCGGTCCCGGCGACGGCCTTCCCAAGAGTTGCGTCGTCAATCTCGACTCGATCGTCACGATACCGAAAACACACCTCGAACAGTGCATCGTCCTTCTCCGCCCGGAGAAGGTCAAGCAGATCGAAGAGGCGCTTCGTTTCGCTTTGGGCATGAGCGAGTGAGCCCGGACAGAGCCGGAGAGCGCGGGGTCGCTGACCACGCCCGTGGACGGCTATCTGGGGCGGCCTCTCTACTACTATCCCCAGAGCTCGGGGTGTACCGCCTCTCCGGCTGCTTCCTGGCCGCTGAGCCTCAGCGTTCCGGGCGAAACTTTGCAATCAGTTCCCGAACGGCCGGAACCAGCTCGTTGGGGACTTCCATAAGGGTCTCCGTCCGACTCTCGAACGCAGCCTCATCCTCGGCGACGGCCTCTTCGTCCGTCTGGCTCTCATAGTGAGTCAGGACGCGGCGGACTCGATTCTCGTCCCAGCCCGAAGGGAATTGATTTTGCTTCATCTCTTTCTCCGGCGCCGCCGGTAGGCGGCCATCGCCTTCCATCCAAGATCATACGCCGTAATGACAAAGACACTGTCCGGCTCCGGGTCGGGAACGTAGATGACCGGCCTTGCTCTGGGGCTTGCCGCTACAAGAAAACGTGTCGGGGGCATGAGAGCCCCCCGCGGGGGGCGGAGAAAACGTGTCGGGGGCACGAGAGCCCCCCGCGGGGGGAGGAGAAATTGTGTCGGGGGCGCGAGAGCCCCCCGCGGGGGGAGGAAAAATTGTGTCGGGGGGACGAGAGCCCCCCGCGGGGGGAGGAGAAATTGTGCCGGGGGCGTGAGAGCCCCCCACGGGGGAGAAGAAATCGTGTCGGGGGCGTGGGACGCCCCCGACACGATTGGACCGGCGGAAGCGGGGGCCGCCAAGAAGGCCCCCTCCCCGACCCTCCCCCGCTACGCGGGAGAGGGCGCCCCCGCCCGCATTCGCCGCAAAGTCAGCGCGTATGCCCCTGGCCCCTCTCCCAGCCGGTCCCTGGCGCTCTGCTAAAGTCCCCGTCCGATGAGATACCGCGCTCTTTTCTCCGCCCTTTTCCTGATTGCCGCCGTCGCCACCGCCCAGGACATCCCCACCGAGTGGCGCACTCCCGCCGAGGTGGCCAACTTCGAGGCCACGCCGAGCTATGACGAGACGATCGCCTTCCTCAAGAAGGTCCAGGCGAAGCTGCCGGAGATGAAGCTCACGTTCTACGGCACCTCGCCGCAGGGCCGGCCCATGCCGCTCGTGATCGTCTCCAAGGAGAAGGCCTTCACCCCGGCCGAGGCTTTGCGTACGGGCAAGCCGGTGGTGATGATCCAGAACGGTATCCATGCCGGGGAGATCGACGGCAAGGATGCCTGCCTCATGATCCTCCGCGACATGGCGCTCGGGCGCCACCGCGAGATCCTGGACGGGCTGACGCTGCTCATCCTTCCGATCTACAACGTCGACGGCCATGAACGGGTGTCGCCCTACAACCGGCCCAACCAGGACGGGCCGCGCCAGGGGATGGGCTTCCGCACCACCGCCTCCGGTCTCGACCTGAACCGGGATCACCTCAAGGCGGTGTCCGTCGAGGCGCAGGCGCTCATGGGCCTCGTCTCCGCCTGGCGGCCCCATCTCCACGTGGACGACCACGTCACCGACGGCGTCGATCACGACTGGGTCCTCACCTGGGCTTGGGCCGAGGCTCCCCAGGCGCCGCTCCAGGTCGACCTCTGGCTGCGCGACCACATGCCGGCCGTGCTCGCGGCGACCGAGAAGGCGGGCCACCGCGCCGGCCCCTACGTCGACCTCAAGGACGGCAACGATCCCAGCCGGGGCTTCAGCTCGTGGATCGGCGCCCCGCGCTTCGCCACGGGCTACTACCCGCTGCGCAACCGGCCGTCGATCCTCATCGAGATGCACTCCTACAAACCCTACGGCCAGAGGGTCGCCGCCAACCGCGCGTTCCTCCTCGCCCTGCTCGCCGAGATCGCGCGCGACCCGGCCTCTCTCACCCGCGCCGTGGCCGACGCGGAAGCCGCCACGGTCGCCATGGGCAAGCCCGATGCCCCACCCTCCGTCGTCGCCGTCGCCTTGGAGGAGAGCGAGGCGTCGGACACGATCCGCTTTCCGGTCTACGCGAGCGGGCTCATCACCTCGGAGGTGACCGGCGAGCCGCTCCTGATGTACCGGCGCGGCGAGGTCGAGGAGATGGACGTGCCCTGGTATCACCGGGCGCGCGTCACACTCACCCTCCCCCGGCCGCGCGGCTATCTGGTGATGCCGGGCTGGCCGCAGATCGAGCAGCGCCTCCGCACCCACGGGCTGCGCGTCGAAACGCTGCGCGAGCCGGCGGAGATCGAGGTGGAGACGATTCGCGTTTCCGATCCCAAGTTCGCCGAGCGGCCGTACCAGGGGCTCACCCGGGTCCAGGCGAAAGTCGAGCGCCGCACCGAGCGGCGGAAGATCCCGGCCGGCTCCTTGTGGATCCCGGCCGATCAGCCCGACTTCGCGATCGCCGTGCAGCTCTTCGAACCCGAAGCGCCCGACTCCCTGCTCGGCTGGGGGCTGCTGTCCAGCGTCTTCGAACCGAAGGAGTACATCGACAACCGGGGCCTGGAGGGGCTGGCGGCGGAGTTGAGGAAGGACCCCAAGGTCGAGGCGGAGTTCCAGGAGGCGATGAAAAACGAGGCCTTCGCCAAGGATCCGTTCGCGCGCTACCTCTGGTGGTACCGCCGCACGCCTTACTGGGATGAGACGGTCGGTCTGCTACCGGTGTATCGGGTGATGGGGGTGATGGGGGTGATGCAGGCGCCGGCGTTCAAGACGGAGACGTGGGCGCCTCGTCGATGAGGTCGGCGACCTCGGGCGGGATCGGGATCGGCTTCAGCCCGTCCCCTCCGTCGATCAGGCAGTAGACGACGCTGACCTTGCCGCGGGCCACGGACGTCTCCCCCTTGAGGATCTCGATGCCGTACGAGAGCGAGGTCCGCCCCTTGCGCAGGACGCGGATGTAGATGTCCAGCTCGTCGCCGAAGCGGGCCGGCGAGAGGTATTCGCAGGTGGCGGCCACCCGCGGCCAGGCGATGCGACGCCCTTCCGCGTCCTGGAAGGAGCCGGGGGCGGCTCCGAGGCTGCGGAGGAACTCGTGCTCGACCCATTCCATGAAGACGAAGAAGCGGGCGAAATGGACGATCCCGCCCATGTCCGTGTCGGAGAACTCAACTCTGCGGCGTGCTTGGAATTCGTGCATGGGAGGGGGATTGTAGGGTTTCTCCGCGCCGGTGGAAAGGGACTCCCCCACCCACTCTCTCCTCGCTTGTGATTCAATAAAGCACCGATGCGAACACCTCCCCGATCTCTCCTCGCCCGCCTGGCCCTCGCGCTGCTCGCGGTCCAACTGACGGTGGCTCTCCCCTGGGCTCTCCTCCGCTCCGCCCGCGAGGCCTGGCATGTCATCGTCTACCGCCACGAGACACCCTTCCAGCAGCGCGTCCGCACCTTCGGGCTCTCCTACACCGAGGCGGTCGAGAGGATCCGGCGGACAATCCCTCAGGACGGAGCCTACGTGCTGATCAACGGTAATCCGGGCGAAGAGGAGGGGGGACCGATCTGGGTCAAGTTCGACCTGGCGCCACGGCGGGCGGTCTACCTCGGCAAGCTGCGCGACCTGCAGGATGCCGACCGCCTGCGCCGGCGCATGCCGCGGGCGGCCCATTGGGTGGTGGTCGTGGACAGCAACGAGCCGCCGGTCCTGTTCGAGCGCTACCGCTTCATCCAGCAGATCCGGGAGCGGCAAGGTGGATAGGCTGGCCGCCGGTATCGCTGACATTGTCGGGGTCGCGCTGTTCGCGGTCCCCGGCTGTGCCCTGACCTCGTTCTTCCCGGGCCTCCGCACCACGCCCTGGACACGCCGGCCCGGCTACGGCTATCTGCTCGGGGTGGCGGCCGTGGCCGGGACGCTCTACATGCTGTCGGCCCTGCTCGGCGTCCCCCTGCGGCGCCCGGCCATCTTCGGGACGGTCGCCTTGCTCACGGCGGCGGGCGTGAGCAAGGCGCTGCTCGTGCGCCGGGTCGCCATCGCGCACCGGCCGGTCCGGGCTCGGGGCCGGCTGGCTTTTCTGGCCGCCGTTGCCCTGATCGGAGCGGCGGTCTCGGTGGGGCTCCTGGCGGAGGCGGTGGTCGAGCCGCCCCGCGGCTGGGACGACCGCATGCATTGGTCGGCCCAGGCGCGCTACATCCGGTTCGAGGGCTCGGTGTTTCCGCTGGCGGTCACCCGCGGCCAGTGGTTCATCAACCATCCGCGCTACCCGGTGCTTCTGCCGGTCGCCCAGGTGGCGGTGTTGGAAGCCACCGATGCCGGGGAGGACGAGCTCCCCTTCCGTGGGCTGTATGCGGCCTTCTTCCCCGCCCTGCTGATGGTGCTCTACGACGGCGCAAGGCGTTGGGCGGGGTGGCTCCCGGCGGGGCTCACGGTCGCCGCGGCCTGCGGCCTCCGCTTCCTCACCTTCTACTCCGACGGCGGCGCCATGAGCTCCTACAGCGACCTCCCTCTCGGCTGCTTCTACGGCGCGGCCCTGATCCTTCTGCTGCGCAGCCGGCCCGGCCAGGCCATCGCGGCGGATGGCATCGCCGCCGGCATCTTTCTTGGAGCGGCGGTCCTTGCCAAGAACGAGGGGACGATCCTCGCCGCCGCCGCGCTCATGGCGGCCGCCCTCCCGCTGATTCACCTGCGGAGAGAGAGCCGGCGCGTTCCCCTGCGGCGTTGGCACGCCAAGGCCTTCCGGCTGTTCGCGGGTGCCTCCATCCTACTGACTGCCCTCATTTTCTTCGCCTACTGGCGCTCCGGCATCCCCAACCGCCAGGACGAGAACTACGAAGGTTTCGTCCATCTGCAAACTCTCTGGCCCGCGGCGGTGACGCGCCTCCCGTCCTTCGCCGGAGAGATCTTGACCGCTACCTTCCTGACCTGGGACCACTGGACGGGCTTCTGGTGGGTGTTCGCCCTCGTCCTGATCGCGGGCCGGAGCGTCCTGCGCGGGCGGCGCGCCGCCCTCTCCCGGCCCCTGGTGCTGACCGCCCTCACCCCCCTGTGTGTGGGCTGGGGGGCGTACGCGGTGACCGAGGGTCCGTCGTGGCTGATCAAGGTGACCTGGGAGCGCTTCCTGGTGCAGGGCACGATCCCCCTCCTCTTCCTCTTTGCCCTGGCTCTGGGCGAGGTGCTGCGGCGCGGCAGGGGTTATCGCAAGGCCCCGAAACCGGGATAAACTGATGCCCGGAACCCACCATGAGCACCCTCCCCGAGAGCCGGCTCCTGCGCCTGGCCATTGCCAAGGGTCTTCTCGCCTGGGAGGATCTCGACGCCGTCGCCGGCGCGGTCCCATCGCGGAGTGATGCGCCCGCCGAGCGCCTCTGGATCCAGGCGCTCATCGACTCGGGCCGGCTGAAGCGGGAGGATCTGGCCGGTCTCCTGAGCCAGTTGGAAGCCGAAGGCGACCCGTTTCCGCCGACGCTCGTCGCCGCCCCGCCGGGACGGGCCGGCGCGGTCGCCTTCCCTCCCGAGCTGCGCTTCCTCAAGGACTGGCCGCGCTACCGGGTGGAGCGCTTCCTGGGCTCCGGCGGCATGGGCTCGGTCTACCTGGCCACCGATCCGCAGCTCGGCCGCCTCGTGGCGCTCAAGTTCCTGCACCACAACGACCCGGCGCTCGTCATGCGCTTCCTGCGCGAGGCCCGCGCCCAGGCCCGGGTCGAGCACTCCAACATCTGCCCGGTACACGAGGCCGGCGAGGTCGAGGGCCGCCCCTACATCGCGATGCAGTACATCGAGGGGAAGAGCCTCTCCGAGCTGCGCGGCCGGATCTCGACCGAGACGGCCGTGCGGATCGTCCGCGACGTGGCCTGGGCGGTCCACGCCGCCCACAAGACCGGCCTGATCCACCGCGATCTCAAGCCGGCGAACATTCTGGTCGGTCAGGACGATGCGGGGAGCGTCTACCATCCCTGGGTGGTCGATTTCGGCCTGGCGCAGGCGCAGGGCGAAGAGGCGCTCACCCGCACCGGTCTGATCGCCGGCACACCGGCCTACGTGTCTCCCGAGCAGGCTCAGGGCGCCGCCCTCGACCGCCGCACCGATGTCTACAGCCTCGGCGTCGTGCTTTACGAGATGCTGGCGGGAAGCCCGCCGTTCGCGGGATCGAACCCGGCCGGCACGCTCGTCCGGGTGCTCCAGGAAGAGCCCGAGCCGTTGCGCCAGCGCCGGCCGGCCATTCCCGCCGACTTGGAGACGATCGTCCTCAAATGCCTGGAGAAGGACCCGGCGCGGCGTTACGACTCCGCCCGCGCCCTGGCTGAAGACCTCGACCGCTGGCTGGCGGGCGACCCGATCGCGGCGCGCCCCGCCGGCTGGTCCTACCGCCTGGGCAAGCGGCTGCGCAAGCACAAGGCGCTCGTCGCCGTGGCCGCCGCCGCCCTGATCCTCCTCGTGGCGTCGGGCGCCGAAGTCGTCCGCACCCGCTGGCAGGCGCGGGAGCGGGCCGAGCTCGCGCAGCGCTTCGGCCAGAGGGTGGAGAGCCTGGAGGCCCGGCTGCGCATCGAGGCGTTCCTCCCCCTCCACGAGGTGACCGCCGCGAAGCGGCGGCTGCGGCGCGAGCTCGAAACGATCCAGGAGGAGATGCGCCGGCTCGGCCCTGTCGCCGAAGGCCCCGGCCACTTCGCGCTCGGCCAGGGCTACCTCGCTCTCCACCAGGACGAACTGGCCCGCGAGCATCTGGAGAAGGCCTGGCAGGCCGGCGAGCGGACCCCCGAGGTGGCCGCCGCCCTCGGCCTCGTCTTCGCCACGTTCGTCGACAAGATCCTGTCCAACCCCGGCTTCGCCCCGGCGCTGGACCCGGACCAGGTGCGCAGCCGGTACCGCACGCCCGCCCTCTCCTACCTCAAGGAGTCGGCGCGCAACTCCCATCCGCCGCCCCCGTACATCCTCGGGCTGATCGCCTACTACGAGGGCCGCGACGCCGAGGCCGTCGCCCGCGCGCGACAGGCCTACCGGGAAGACCCCTCGCTCTACGAAGCCGCGCTGCTCGAAGCCCGGGTCTACAAGCGCCAGGGCGACGCCGCCTCCGACGGCGCTCGCCGGGAGGAGGCGCTGCGGCTCTACGACCAGGCCGAGGCGGTCTACCGCCGGCTGTTGGCCGCCGTGCCGAGCGACGCCACGGTTCATGCCGCCGAATGCCAGCTCCAGGCGCACCGGCTCCTGGCCGAGAGCGAGGAGGCCGACCTCTCCGAAGAGCGCTTCCGCGAGGCGCTCCAGCCCTGCGAGACCGCCTTGCAGGTCGATCCCGGGCTGAGCGACGTCCATACGTTCAAGGCCGGGCTGTTCTGGACGCGGGGCGACCGCCGGCAGCGCCGCGGCGGCGACCCTCAGCAGGACTTCTCGGCGGCCATCGCCGAAGCGCGCAAGGCCATCGCGCTCAACCCGCGGGACGCGCGGGCCTTCAACCATCTCGCCACCGCCCACCGGCTGCTGGCGTCGTGGCAGCTCAGCCGGGGCTCCGATCCAGGAACGGACCTGCGGCAGGCCCTCCAGGCCGCGAAGGAGGCCGTCCGCCTCGCGCCCGAGCTGGCGAGCAACCACAACTGCCTGGCGCTCGCCTGCATGATGGCCGGCCAGGACCAGGAGCGCCGGGGGGTGGACCCCCGCCCTCTCCTCCGGAAGGCCGTCGCCAGCTACGGCCGCGCCCTGGCGCTGAACCCGAAGTACCTCCCTTCCCAGATCAACGTGGGGCAGGCCTGGAACCAGATCGCGGAAGCCGAGATCACCCGTGGCCTGGATCCCTCGACGTCCCTGGAATCCGCCATCGCGGCCTTCCGTCGCGCCGTCGCGCTCAATCCGGAGTCGTTGCCCGCCCACAACAACCTGGGCAACGCGTACCTGACGCTCGGAGAGTATCTCCTGGCGCGCGGCTCCGATCCCAGGCCGGCGCTGCGGCAGGCCATGGCCTCCTATGAGCGGACGCTCGCGCTCCGGCCCGATTACGCCTACGGCCCCTATAACCTCGCCTACACCTGGCGCCTCGTGGCCGAGGCTCTCGCCGAGCGCGGCGAGGATCCCGGGCCGGCCCTCACGGCGGCCCGGTCCCGGATCGAGGACTCTCTACGGATCAACCCGGACGACGCCGACACCTTCCTGGAGCGCGGCCGGATCGAGCTGATCGCCGCCCGAAAAGCCTTGTACGGCGATCCGAGCCCCGAGTTGAAGGCCGCGGGCGCCGCCCTGGACAAAGCCGAAGCGCTGAACCCGGGAGCGCCGGAGATCTACCTGGAGCAGGCACGGTTGGAGCGCTGGCGCGCCGAGGCGGGTCTCGACACCCCAAAGGCCGTCCACCGCGGGCTGGAGCGGGCGGAGAGGGCACTCGCCTTCAACGCCCGGGACGCCCGCGCCCTCGCCGTCCGGGGTGCGCTCCTCCATCTCGCCGCGCGCCTGGAGACCGATCCGGCACGCCGGAAGGAAGAGGCGGACCGGGCCGAGGCGTCGCTGCGCGAAGCGATCACCCTCAACCCGCTCCTGCGGAAGGAGTACGGAGCCCTCCTCCCGCCCGGCGGGCCCCGAGGGAGGTGATCGATCAGTGCCAGCCGGTCAGCACCCGGACAGGCTCACGCAGTTGATCCTGGAGGAACTCGCGCAGCGGGGAGAGGTGCCGCTCCTCGTGCTTCCACTCGCCGTGCAGATCCTCGCCCAGGTGGTGCTCGGCGACGAGCAGGGGACCGCTCCAGCGGCGGATGACCGGGTGGAGGGCCGCCGCCGCGAAGGGATCATCCTCGACCGCGCCGACCTCCATCGTGACCGTGTAGTAGTGGCTGCTCGCGGAGAGCTCGGTCTCCTGGATATACGCCAGCGGCATCTCCTCGAAGTGGAGCGCCGGCCCACCGTTCTCCGGCATCACGATCAGGTCGTGGAGGAAGCCTTGCTGCTGCCAGATGGCCGAGGTCTTGTTGATGCGTGCGACCAGGGTGTCGACCAGGCCGTCGAGCGTCGGCGTGACCTCGCGGCTCGGCCAGTCCGTGGCGTGATACCGCTTCTCCAGCATCCGGAAGAGGGCGCGCGTGTTGTAGCGGAAGCCGTGGATGAAGGCGGAGGCGGCCTTCTTGTAGTCGCGCGACTGGGTGATGGTGCCGGCGAAGTACATGCCGGGCACGTTGGTCGACTCCCACTCGCAGGTCAGCGACGGGAACCGGCCGTTGACGGTCAGGTCGGGCCGGCACTCCTCGCCGAAGATGGAGTTGTCGAAGCGGAAGCCGGTGCAGACGATGATCCGGTCGTAGACCAGCTCCTCGGCCTCACGGGAGGCGTGCGAGTAACGGACCGACGCCGCCAGCCTGCCGTCCTCCCGGCGCACGATGCTCTCCAGGGAGGCGTCGAGGACCGCGTTCCGGGATTTGAGCTGGCAGGTGTCGAGGAAGTTGTTGTTCACCGCCCGCAGGTGGCCGACGAAGTGGGACTGCCAGGCCAGCCGCACCGGGCTCGGGCTGAGGACGTGGATCACCGCCGCCGTCTCGATCAGGTTGCCGGCGGTCTCGAAGGCCGAGTTGCCCTTGCCGACGACCAGCACGCGCTGGTTGACGAAGTCCTTCGGATCGACGGAGACGGTCGTGTAGTCCTCCGCCAGATCGATGCCCGGGATGTCCGGGATGTTCGGCCGGGTCACGCCGGTGGCTACGATCAGCCGGCGGCAAGTACACGCATTGCCCTGCGCATCGGTCAGGCGGAAGCCGCCGGGGGCGTCGGGGCGGTGGGGGCGGTGGGTCTTCTCGACACGGACGATCTCCGTGTGGCAGCGGATGTTGAGCGCGAAGCCCTCCGCATAATCGCCCAGATATTTCACCATCCGGTCCGCGGGCGGAAAGTATTCGGTGCTGTAATCCTTGAACAGGAGCGGAGCGTCGTCGCTGAGGAGCGAGTTCCAGTCGAACCGGAGGTTGACTTCGGGATCGTCGTAGCCGGTGTAGACCTTGTTGATGGAGATCAGCATTCGATGGCGGGGGAACTGGCGGAAGAACTCGCCGGGGCCCTCGCCCCGTTCGAGAATCATGTAGCTTCGTCCGGCGCGAGAGAGGTGATGGCCGAGTTGCAGCCCGGCCGGGCCGGCTCCGAGAATGAGATACTCGAAGTCTACGTTTCCACCGTGATCCATGTTCCCCCTCCATCAAGATGTCCGCTGGCCGCCGCGGACTGAAAAAATGGGCAGAGCCCGTAATGCTCTACCAGTGTCCGAACTCGCCCGATTCGGGACACCGGGCCGCTTCCAATGGTGATCCCCGCCCCTGTCGATCCGGCCGCCCTCGCCCGCAGTCTCCGGCTGCCGCCGCGGGCGCTGCGCATCGTCGACCTGTCGGCCCTCCCATCCCCCCGGCGGGAGGCGGAGAACGGCCGGCTGGTGGCGGAGACGGGGATGCTGGAGATCCCTCCCCGGCTGCGGATGCGGGTGGAGGTGCTGCCGGACGAGCCCGGCGAGGCTCCCGGCGAGATGGACTGGCTGGTATTCGGCCCCGAGATTCCGCGCCGGGCCGAGGAGAAGGTCTACTCGTCGCCTCTGGGTTACTGGGCCGAGCGGGTACCCGAGCTGCCTCCGCCGCCCGGGCTGCCGGCGATATCGACGATATCGGCGGGCATCCCTTCTCCCCTCCGGCGGCGGCTCACCGAGCTGGATGTGGAGACCTGGGAGGAGCTGCGGGCGCGCGCGGCCTGGGCCGGGATCTCTCCCGCCGCCCTGTTCCTCGCCGCGCTGGCGGATGCGCTCGCGGCCTGGAGTACCTCTCCCCGGCTCACGGTCGAGCTGGCGCTGACCGGCACGCCCGGCGGCCTGTGGGTCCCGCTGGCGCTCGACAGCGGCTCTCCCGTGCCGTTCGAGGAGCGGGCGCGCGGCGTGCAGGAGCGCCTCCGCCGCGATCTGGCCTATCCCCTCCCCCGTTCGGTCCGGCCGGAGGGGCTCTCCGCCCTGCCCGTGGCCGTGGCCCTGCCGCCGCGGCTGTTCCGGCGGGAGGGCGAGGAAGAGACGGAGGCGCGGGACAGCGGCCGGCGGCCGGCCCGGGGCCGCGTCCGCGAGCCGCTCCTCCTCCAGCTTCAGGCCGCCGAGCGGGAAGGCGGGCTCCTCCTGTTCTGGGATGTGGCCGAGGCATCGTTTCCACCAGGCGTGACCGAAGCCCTGACGGCCGCCTTCCGGGACCTGCTCCGCCGCCTGTCCGCCGGCCCGTCCTGGCGGGAGGTGCGGCGCCGTCTCATCCCTCCCCAGCAGCTCGCCCGGATGGTGGCGTTCAACACGACCGGCTCCCCCCTGCCGGAGCCGTACCCGTGGGAGCTGTTTGCCGCCCGTGCGCGCCGCCAGCCGGAGCGGATCGCGGTGGCCGCTCCGGGGGGCTCCATCACGTACGGCAGCCTGCTCCGGACATCCAGCCGGCTCGGCCAGCTCCTCCAGCGGCACGGAGCGCGGCGCAATGCGCCGGTCGCGGTGGCCCTGGAGCCCGGGCCGGACGCCGTGGCGGCCATCCTCGGCGTGCTCGCCGCGGGCGCCGCCTACCTTCCGGTCGACCCGGCCTTGCCGCCGGACCGGTTCCGGTCTCTCCTGGAACACGGCCGGATCGAGCTGGCCGTAACCCGCGAGGAGCTCGCGGATGCGCTCGACTGGCCCGAAGAGATCGCGGGGGTGATGATGGACGATTTGCCGGACGATCTGCCGGAAGGATCTCCCCCCGTGCCGTCCGCGTCCCCCAAGGATCTCGCCTGCATCCTCTCCGGAGTCATGCTGGAGAACCGCGGGGTGGCGAACCTGGTGGTGGACCTGGTGCGCCGCCTCGCGATCGGACCCGGCGACCGGACGCTCGCCCGGTCCCCGCTGTCCGAGGGGCCTTCGCTGTTCGAGGTTTTCGGCACGCTCGCGGCGGGCGGCACGCTCGTGTTCGGGGAGGGAGAGGGGATCACCGTGCGGGTCGCCTCGCCCGCCCGGATTGAAACGCAGACGAGAGTCACCGAGCTGCGCGGCTCACTGGAGACCACGGTGTGGGCCACCGTCCACGAAGCCGGGGAAGACGGCGCCTCCTTCGGCCGGCCGCTCTCGAATCAGAGCGCCCACGTCCTGGACGGCCGGATGGAGCTTTGCCCGTTCTGGGTGGAGGGCGATCTCTATCTGGGTGGGAACGGGCTCGCCCGCGGCTACTGGCGGGACCCGGCCCGGAGCGCGGCCCGCTTCGTGATTCACCCCGACACGGGCGAGCGCCTGTTCCGGACCGGCCGCCGGGCGCGCTGGGTACACGACGGCCGGATCGAAGTCCTATAGCCGCTCCAGGCGCTCCAGCTTTTCCGCCAGGGCCAGCAGCTCGGCGCTGGCGTTGGGCCGGCGGCCGGCCAGCTCGCGCAGGCCGGCGACGACCGGCGCGACGCCGGGACCCGGCCCGCCAAGCGCCAACAACCGATCCGCCAGGGCGAGCGCCTCCGCCTTCGCCGCCTGCCTGCGCTCCGCGATCCCGCGCAGCTCCGTGATCAGACCACCGAAACCGCCACCACCACCGTGGCTCTCCCCCCCGCCGTGATCCGGCTTCTCTCCAAGAATGCGCCGCTCCGTCCCCGGCCACTCGTCTTCGGGATCGTCGTCGAAGCCGTAGGAGTCCTTGCCGCCCCTCCAGGTGGCCCGCCGTTGCGCGCGCAGGCCCGCGGCGCCTTCGATCGACGTCATCCAGGCGGTGAAGTTGTCGTCCAGGCGCCGGACCGCGATGGGCCAGCGCAGCTTCGGAAGCTCGGTGGCCTGGCCGGCTCCGCCCAGATCGTCTCCGGCCTGGAGGAGCTTATCGGCGAAGATCAGTCCCAGCATGTCGAGGTTGTCCGCAGGCCAGAGCCGCTTCACCCGGCCCGACTCGACGACCGCGTAGAGCTCGTCGCGCAGCTTGCAGCGGCCGTAGTAGTCCTTGCCGTGCTCCGGCGGCGGCCAGGCCCGGGCGCCCGGCGCCACGATCCCATCCCGGGTCGCGAACAGGCGGCAGACCGCATGATGGTGCCGGAGCCAGCGGCCGGTGACGTCCAGAAGCTGCCGGCTGACGTCAGGGGATTTCTGCCGCACCTTCCAGCCGAGCCAGCGCAGGCCGAGCGCGGCGGTGATCCACCACTGGCTGTGCGAGGGGGAGAGCTGCTCGTTGGCGCCGCCGCGGGTCATGAATCCGCCCTCGACCTGGTTGTCGAAGAACTGGATGAGCCCCTTCAGCTCCTCGTCCCGCTGCTGCTGCGTCCCCATTTCCAGGGCCCAGGTGAGGCGCGCCGCGCGGGCGAGCAGCTCGTGGTTGGGCGTGCCGCCGGCGGGGCTGTCCGGGCTGCGCGGCCCGCCCGGGATACGGTCCGGATAGTCGCCGTCCAGGATCATGTCACTCCACTTGCGCGTGATCCCCTTTTCATATCCCATGAATGACTCCTTGAATCCCTTCAGTGTACCGCGGAAGGGCTTGACGTAGTACGCTATCCCTATTCCGGCATGGACGAAACCGCTGACACCCTCTTGCGTATCCGGGAAGACGACTATGCGCTGATCCGCGGCGCCCTCGTCCGCGCCGTCACCCGCATCTGCCCCTCCTGGCTGTCCAGCCAGTCGGATGACATTGTCCAGGCCGCCATGATCCGGGTCCTGGCCATCCATCAGAGGAGTGAGGGAAATGCACAGCTCTCTCCGTCTTACCTCAGGAAGGTGGCCTCCAGCGCCCTGATCGACGAGATCCGACGCAGGCGCCGCCTGAACGAGGCTCCGATCGAGATGGACGACGGCGGGATCGACCCGGAGGCCGAGCAGGTCTCCGGCATCCCGAACCCCGAAGCGAGATCCGGCGGACGGGAGATCGGCAAGGCGATCCGCGACTGTCTCCGCCACATGGTCGACGCCCGCCGCTCGGCAGTGGTTCTGCATCTGCAAGGCCACAGTGTCCCGGAGATCGGGAAGCTGATGGGGTGGCCGGGCAAGCGGGCTGACAACCTGGTCTATCGTGGAATGAATGATTTGAGAGAGTGCCTGGAGTCGAAGGGGGTGACGCCATGACGACGAACGACGAGCTGATCCGCCTGCGGCAGGCGTTTGCCGCGCCGGCCGGACCGGCCCTCGAGCCCGAGGCCTGTCCGCCCTCGGACCGGATCTGGCTGGCGATCCGCGGCGAGCTGCCGCCGGGCGAGCTGCGCACGATCCTGGACCATATCGCCACCTGCCCGGCCTGCGCCGAAGACTGGCGCATCGCCATGGCGTTCGAGGAGGAGTCCCGCGCCGGCGCTGTAGTCCCGGCCGTTCCCGAACGCGTCCCCTCCTTCGTCGCCCGCTTCCGGCCCTGGCTGGTGGCGGCCGTCATGATCCTCGCGGCGGCCGGCGTGCTCCGGCTCAACCAGCCCAAGGTCCCCGATCCGGAGGCCGGTTATCGCGGCGACGAGACGACGGTCGAATCGCTCGTACCGCCGGACGCCTCGAAGCCCCGAGACCAGTTCATCCTCTCCTGGAAGGCGGTCCCCGGCGCCACATCCTACAGGCTCACCGTCACCGAACCGTCCACCATGACTACCCTCCTCGTGGAAGAGGAGATCGCGGCGACGAGCTACAAGGTGCCGGAGAGCGTCCTCGCGCCCATCCCCTCGGGCGCCAAGCTCCTCTGGCAGGTCTTCCCCGCCTTCCCGGACGGCAGTCATCCGGGGGAACCGACTTTCACGGTGCGCGTACGGTAGCCCGCCTCAGCGGTTGTAGGGATATTCGTTGACCCAGTGGAACCCCCGGCTGACGAGCTGGAATTTCGACTCGTCCATTCGGCGCAGGCGGGCGCGGATCTTCTGGCCGTCCAGCGTCCCTTCCATCTCCAACGCTCCGGCTGCGCTTTTCCGGTAGGCGAACACCGCCCGCCACTTCGGTTCCTTGTACTTCGTCAGGGTCATCGTACCCTTCTTCTCATCCAACGCGAGCTTGAAGAACTGCCGGGACTTGTCGGCCGAGGCGTCCATGAGGCGGATGCTCATCATCCCGGGATAGTCGAAGATCACGTACCGCCAGCGGGTGCCGTCCGTGAGGAGAGCCGGCCGCGCCACCCTGTCGCTCACCATCTCCTCGGCGGTCCAGATACCATAGAGTGGGGGCCTGGGCCTGAGATCGCCGTACTGCCGGCTGCCCTGCCACGAGCCGTACAGCGACCAGCCGGCGAACAGCACCAGGAGCCCCACCGTGGTGAGATGAGCCACGCGGTTGCGCCGCGGGTCCGCGAACAACGAGCGCTCCTCCATCCTCTCGACCCGCCGGTTGAGCAGGAACAGGTCCGCGAGCCGATCGAGGCCGGGCAGGGCCAGGAACGCGGCCATGAGAAGCAGGTGCGCCGAGAAGAGCTTGACCGGCACGTCGTAGCAGAGGTTCAGCATCAGCACGTTGGCCATGGCGCCGATCGACACCAGAGCGCCCAGCAGCGTGGTGCGGCGGAAGGCGAGGAGGAAGCCGCCGAGCATCTCGACCATGCCGGTGAACATCGTGTACGCCGTCGACGCCCCCATGAAGTCCCAGACGAGCCCCATGGGCGACGACGACCCGATGGGTTGCAGCAGCTCGTCGAGCATCGGGAACACGAACTGCGACTTGATGGCCTTGGCCGCTCCGTACGTGATCATGGACGTGGCGAGGAAGAGGCGGACGTAGAACCGCAACCCGTCGTCGAGCCGCGGGTATTCGGTCCGCTTCCGGTCGAGCCACGTCCAGACAGCCGCGGCCAGGACCGCCACCACGAAGTAGCAGAGCACCAGCACGTAGTCGTAGATGGTGTCGCCGCTGCCGTTGTGTTTGTTGTCCGCCTCCACGTGAAAGGCCATCCATCCGGTCCACGACACGATCGTGTTCCAGAGGGCCTCCCACGGCTTGCTCAGCACCTCGGCATGGGGGATGAGGTTGAGCGGAAAGGGGAAGCAGTAGAGGACGAGGTAGACGAACGAAAAGCGGAAGAGCACCCGCTTCAGCGGGCTCCACTCCGGGGCGTCCGGACGCGCGCTCTCCTGGGATGTCATCGCCTCCGGTCAAGATAGGCGGAACCCGGTTCCGCGGTCAAGGCTTCCCCGTGGCATTGATCACCGCGAACGGCGGTTCGATCTTGAAGGCTCCGGCTCCGGGGGAGGTCGAGATCCTCTCGCGTCCGAGGACGTCCCAGGTCCGGACGCGGTAATAGATCTTCCCTTCCGTCCGGAGCGCCTGCCAGGCCGCAGCGGGCAGATCGACCTCGGCCTGGCAGGCCTGGTCCGGCGGCACGGTCGGCACGGCCGTGGAGCCGGTGGTCCAGCGCTTCTTCGTGAACGCCGCGTCCGCGGCGGCTTCGACCTCGTAGCGGACGCCGCAGGACGGGTCGGCCGTGACCGCGATCCCCGCCGAGGAGAATCGATAGCCCGGACCGGTCCAGATCCGGAACCGCGGTGGCAGGCCTGTGCTCTTAAGGTAGTCGGCCTCCGGATGGACCACTCCGTCGACCACGGGGTCGTCCCCGGCGTCCTGGTCATCGATCTCGATCACAGCCTCCGGAGCGGTGTCCTGGCCAGGGCAGGTCTCGGGGTCGCTGGTCTTGGGATCGCCGTCCAAGCAGTTGAACGGGGTGAGGAAAAAGCCCGCCTTCGCAAAGCCGCTCAGAACCTTGCTCACGGTCTGCCGGCCCACGCCGGGCGGCGCCGCGGCCCACTCTCCCACCATGCGCCGCTCCAGATCCTGGAGGTAGAGAAACACGTCCCGGTCGCACGAGGAGTAGCTCTTCCTGCCCTCCCCGTCGACCGTATACCCGGAGCAGGTGTTCTTCAGAAAGCCGAAGTCCCAAAGAGAGCGCAGGAGGCGCACCCAGTACTCTTCCGTGCCTCCGGCGAGGGCCTTGCTGCGCATCCCCGTCCGGATCTCCCACAACGCCGCGGCGGCGATCTGGCCGTTGGCATACTCCCCTTCGTTGATCCGGCGATGATTGGGGAAGCGGTCCGCGGGCAGTGAGGCCAACCTGGGGAAACCGCCGCCATCGCTCCCCCCGTCCTTGCAGTAAAGACTGGCGTCCACCTTGTCCAGATTCTTGGCCGTCCAGCCGGCAAAGCAGTTCGTCGAGGCATAGGAGAAGGCGAGGCCGTCCACGAAGTCGTGCAGGATGTTGTGGCCGAGCACGTCCGGCATCGCGCAAGGCTTGCGCCCGCACCAGCCGGCAGGGCGCCTCTCCTGCAGGCGCTGGACGAGCAGGTGGGACATCTCGTGAGCCATGACCGTCACGTCCTGGGCACCGTTCAGCCTCTTGCCCTCGACGAGAGGGCACTTCGCCTGGAAGAACCCTTCTCCGTCGGCCAGCCAGAGGGAGGATGCGGCGTCCGTCACCGTCGGCTTGCTGTCGTAGTAGGCGCCGCTTCCTCTGTCATCGTCCTTGTCCCGGAAGTCGACAACGATGTCCAGGGGCCGCTCGGGGAAGGAAGGGACGGTGCCGGCGCTCCTGGCGATCTCACGGACGCTGTAGACATGGGAGTAGGCGTTGACGTGCCGGAACGCGGCGTTGTTCTGAGACGCGCAGACCGCGTCCTGATAGCGGCTGACAGGCGGCCGGTCGAAACCGGAGCCGGGCTCGAGCTCAACGGTGTCGCCGGCGCCATCGGTCACCTGATGGAACACCCCCTTGAGGCGGAGGCCGAGCTTGCCATCCGGGAAGGGGTCGATCCGGAATGCGACCTTTTCGGTGCAGGGCCTGACGCCCGGCTTGCACAGCCCGGGGTCACGGCGCCAGCGCACCGCCGGAACCTCGACGGCGGCGTTGTCCCATTGAGCGGCCACGCGAAGGAGTTCCCCATTGTCCGCATCCGCCCAGACCATCCAACTCTCCGGCCTGTCCGGAAGGCCCATCAGAACCCTCCAGGCATACCGCAGGGCCGTGACCCGCTCTCCTCCCTGCGCTCCCTGTGATACCGCCATGCCGTGCGGGATGAGGACAAGCTCGGGCTCCCCGATCGGCACCGGCTCGCGGCCGGCCACAGCCAGGCGGCGGCCGGCCGCCTTCAGCAGCCTGGCCTGCCGCCCCGCATCGGCCCGGTTCGCGACGGCGTAGCGGTTGAACAGCGAGCCGTGGACCAGGGAGACGCTCTCACCTTTCCGTTGGAAGGCGGAGATCCCGGCACCGTCGATCGGCACGCCTCCCACGAGCTGCGTGAAGGGGTATTGGAATGTGGCCCGCTCCAGGTCGGCCTTGAATTCCGCGAAGCTCAGGCCGTAGGCGTCCTGCATCGCGGCTTCGACCACCGGAGAGGGCGGCCTGTCGCCGCGCAGGGCGGCGCAGACCTCGGCGGAGGTGCCGTCCTCCTGAAGCGCCGCCTCCCGGCAGATCTCGACGGCCAGGCCCGCGAGGTCGGGCACCGGCAAGGCGAGAGGCTCGGCCGGCGGCGCCAGCTCCGCAAGGCTCCGGCTGAAGCCCACAGCCCGGAGGACCGGCTCGATCTGCTCCAGAGCCTGCCCCGGCGACAGATTCTCCTGCGCGCGGACCGGCAGGACCACCGAGAAGGCGCCGCCGTCGAAGCCGGGATACGACAGGGTGACGCCTTCCGGCACCGGACCGCCGGGGGGCATCTGGATGAGGGCCTGGACCGGGACGGCCGGCGTCGCCGGGCCGCCTCCCAGGCCGCCACAGGCGCAGCCGCCGAAGGCCAAGGCCGCGAGCGGGCCGCCGATCCTTTGGAAGGTCCAACGCATTTTCGCTATCCTGGACATGAGCATGCTCCATGATATGGCTTGAGGCAATCAGAAAGACGGCGTCCCTTTCGAGACGAACCTCCGAGGCGGACCTCCTCATCTTCATCCGAACGTGAGGGGATCGGGCTCCTCGGTTCGTCATTCCAGTCCAGGAGCGAGCATGCTCCTCAAGGCCAACCCGGGAGGCCATGTCGGTCTCCCATCCTGACAGGGAGGGATGACATGAAGGCTTCGACTGCAACGAAGAAGAAGACCACCACCACGAGGATCAAGAACAAGCCGCGCCCGCGGAAGCCGCCCGTCCGACCCGGCGGCGGCGGCGGCGAAGGCGAGACCGGAGGTTCCGGAAACAACGGCTCGGGGCTCACCAAACCGTGAACATCTTTGGCGGGGCGGCCGGCCGATCGGGCCGGCCGCTCTTTTCCTTCGTGGGTCTCGTCCTCTTCAGCCTGGCGGCAGGGCACTCCAGCGCGCTGGCGCGAGCCGAAAGCCCTCCGTCCCTGACCGAGTGCGAAGCCCGATTCGCCGCGGACTCCGCGGCCGAAGCCTCTTCGTCCTGCTTTCTCGATGCAGCCAAAACCTCGAAGACCGAAGCGGTCCAACACGTGGAGGCCCTCCTCCGGCTTCATCCGGGCAACGCCTGGCTGACTTTCTACCTGGGCAGCCTGCTCTGGGACGAGCCTGTCCGCTCGGCGGAGCTGTACGCAACCGCGGCCGACCTGCTGAAGGAGCGCGGGATCGCCTTGGGAGAGGTCCGAGCCTGCTCGAACCTCTACACCCAGCTCCTGCGGCAGGATCGGCAGAGCGAGACGGCGGCGTGGGTGGACCGCGCCATGCGCGTGGCCGCGGCCTCCGGCGACCGTCTTGCGCTCATCAGGGCGCAGATTCTCAAATCCTTGTATCTTTGGAACCGGAAGGAGGATCTTCCCCAAGCTTACGGGTTGCTCCTCGAAGCCCGGCAGAAGCTGGTCTCCAGCGATCCGTACCCCATGCGGCGGGACTGCCTCATCAACCTCGCCACCCTCGCCGTGGATCTCGGCCGGCTGGACGAGGCACAGAGGCTCGCGCAGGCTGCGGTGGCACTGGCCACGAGCAACGGCGACCCCTATGCCGAAGCCTCGGCCCGGTACAGCCTGCTGCGGGCCGTACGCGACGAGATGTACCTGCTGCCCAATCCCGGCGACCGGGAACGGGCCCTCGATCTCGCGCAGCAGACTCTGGACGCCGCCTCGGCATCGGGCCATCGGGAGATCGAGAGCAAGACCCACGCCGTCCTGGGGCTTCTGACCGGCGGCTCCGAGAGCGAGCTCCATTTCCAGCGCTGCTACGAGCTGGCGGAGAACGGGAAAGACAGGAGCTACTGCCGGAGCCAGCAGGCCCGGCGTCTCACCGCGGAGGATCCGCAACGCGCCCTGCGGCTCTTGGACGAAGCCCTGGACCTCGCCCGCGAGGCCGAGGCCTCCTGGGAGACCGCCTTCGCCTGGCGCGAGCGCATGCGGGTGAGCTGGCGGCTGGGATCGCCCGAGCAGGCGGTCGCGGAATCCATGACCGCCCTCCAGGCGATCGAGCTGCTGCGTGACCTCCAGGCTCCCAGCGAGGGCCGGGCGGAGGTCTTCACTCTCTGGGCCAGCCACTACCATTGGCTCGCCGGCCGGCTCCTGGAGACTGTCGAAGCCGGCAACCACCCGGCCCTCGATACGGCGTTCCTGGTCCAGGAGAGGATGCGGGCCCGCGCCCTGATCGATTCTCTGGCGGCGTCGGACGCCGCGCCGGCAGGAACCCCCCGTCCACCCACATTCGCCACGTTGTCACAGGTACGCCAGGCGCTGGCTCCGGACGAGGCGCTCCTCTCCTTCCAGATCGCCCCCTGGGAGGACATGGTCGGCGACTTCGCGGGCGGCGCCTGGCTCACCGTGGCCACCCGCGGCGGTGCGACCGTTCACCCCCTGCGCTCGGCCCTCGCGGAGAGAACCCGTCTGCGTCCGGCGGTGGAGGTCTTCTCCGGTCTCTTCCAGGGCAACGGTGATGATGACGCCGCCGCCGCCGCGCTCTACCAGGCGCTGCTGGCTGACGGCCTGTCGGAGCTCGGGCCGGGCATCCGGCGGCTGATCATCGTACCCGACGACGTGCTCCATCTCCTGCCGTTTGCCGCC
Organism: uncultured Holophagales bacterium; assembly: GCA_963844885.1. Lineage (GTDB taxonomy): Bacteria > Acidobacteriota > Thermoanaerobaculia > Multivoradales > UBA5704 > DATMER01. Next base: position 367,943 of record CAWJQA010000006.1, read on the forward strand.
CTGCGGCCCGCCCCAGGCGGAGCGCCGCTGGCCACCCGCTACGAGATCGCCTTGACGCCGTCGGCCACCCTCTGGCTGCAATGGCGGCAGGAGGCATCGGCCGCCACCGGGACTTCGGCCCTGGTTCTGGCCGACCCGGTATCGGCCGTAGCGCCGGCCTCGACCCGCGCCGCCGGTTTCGCTTCGCCGAGCCTGGGCGCGCTCCCCTGGGCGCGGCTGGAAGGCAAGGCGGTGCTGCGGCACCTCGGCTGGGGAAGCCGGCTGCTCGTGGGCGCGGATGCCAGCGAGGCCTATCTCAAGACCGGCCCTGTCCCCTACGGCATCCTCCACTTCGCGACCCACACCTGGACGAGCGACAACGAGCCCGACCAGTCGTACGTTCTCCTCGCCCCGGGAGCCTCCAACCAGGACGGCAGGCTTCACCCCAGCGAGATCGTCGACCTCGACCTCCATGGCCGCATCGTGGTGCTCTCCACCTGCAGCAGCGCATCCGGAAAAATCCTGCGCGGCGAGGGAGTCCTGGGGCTGGCCCGGGCTTTCTTCCAGGCCGGAGCCAACACCGTCGTGGCGACCCTGTGGCCGCTGCGGGACGACGACGGCGAAGCTCTGTTCGACCGCTTCTACGGCCACCTGGGCGAGGGGATGAGCGTGGCCGCCTCCCTCCACGCCGCCCAGCGCGATCGCATGGCCGAAGGCGCCGCGCCTGCCGCCTGGGCCGGCGTGGTCGTCCTCGGCGACGGCGACCGCGTGCCGATCCCGGGCGGCCGGTGGCTGCTTCCCCGCTTCGCGGTACCCCTGGCGCTGGCGGCCTCCGGCCTGCTGGTGCTCGTCTTCCTGGCGCGCCGCCGCCACGTTCGCGCATAGCCATCCAAGAATTTTTTCTCGCGGCTGAGGGGATCGGCCGGCGCCGTTCGTTCCCTTGAGACGAGACCGGGAGCGAAGGAGTGAGAGTGGAACGAACCGCCTTCCTCTCGCGCCCAAACGAAAAAACAAGGAGGAGAGTCATGTCCACTCCGCAGGCGGTGACGTTCACGATCGGCGTTCCCTACATCGGCCAGGACGGCACGGAACAGGTACGGCAGTGTGTCCTCACGCTCTCGGTCTCGATCGACGACCCGGTCACCTCCTGTGAAGGAGGCGAGGGGCTCGGGGAGATCACCATCCAGGGTGCGGTCATGCCTGTGGAGGATCCACGGGGCGGCTCCACGTCGATGTCGACGGATTTGCAAATGGCCGCCTGAGCCATCCGATATCCCTGGATCGCGGGTACGGCGGGAGGGTGGCAAGCCCTGCCCGCCGTTTCGTTTATGTGAGGATTCCCTATACTGATCCGATGCGTCGCTTCTGCGGTTCTTCCGCTCTGCTCGCCTACCTTGCTCTCGTGGAAGCCATTCCGGGAGCTTCGGCAGCCCCTCTTTCGGAATGCGAAGCACGGCTCTCTCATGCTCCGGATGGTGAAGAGACGGCGCAATGCCTCGCCGATCTCGCCTGGATTCCCGGACCTGCACAGAGCATGGCAGTCCGCCGTCTCGAGAAGCAGGCCGAAGCCCATCCCGGCATCCCCTGGTTCGCCATCCAACTCGGTGACCTGAAACGAAAGACGGCGCCCGGAGAAGCAGAGCTCCTTTACCGCCGGAACATCGAGCTGTCAGCGGAGCGCGGCCTGGCGCGGGCGGAGGTCTATGCCCGGGCCGGCCTCAGCCGGCTCTTGAAGGACACAGCGCGATTGGACGAGGCCGGAGCGGAGCTGAAGCAGGCGATGCAGGTCGCCCGGGCTTCCGGCGACTGGAAAGCCGTGGCCAAGGCAGCCATCGCCCAGGCCTCTCTCTCGAGATACCGGGGCAACCTGGAGCAGGCCTACGTCGACCTCGCCGGGGTCGACACGGCCGGCGACGACGATCTGCAGCGTAGCTACCTCATCGAGCTTGCCAACGTCACGCTGCTGACCGGGCGCTTCAGGGAGGCCCGCGACGCCTACCAGCGCATGATCGCCTTGGGCAAGAAGACGGCCGACATCTCGGTGGTCGCGTCGGGCCGATCCGGGCTCGCCGTGACGCGCAAGGAGGAGCTCTCGGAGCTCCCGGGCGACGCGGGCCGCCAGGAGGTGCTCGAGCTGGGGCGCGAAGCTCTGGAGGCCAGCCGGGCCGCGCAGCGACCGGACTTGGAGGTCAACGCCCTATGGACGGTCGGCTCCTTGTCCGGTGATCCGGCGGAGGCGAGGCGCAACCTCGAGCGATGCCTGGAGGTCGCCGCCACGCCGCTCTTGCGGAGCTACTGCCAGGCAGCCCTGGGGCGGCGGCTTGCGCCGTCCGATCCGGTCGCCGCCGAAGAGGCGATCCAAGCCGCGCTGAGCCTGGCAAAGGAGTCGGGCGATGCGCTCTCCTGGACCAGCGCCTGGCACGAGAGGATGCGCTTGAGATGGCTGGTGGCGAGGCCGGACCAGGCTCTTGCGGACTCGCTGTCGGCACTCGACGCGATCGAGGCGCTGCGCGACCAGCAACGGGGCTCCACCCGGCAGCCGGTCACCTTCTCCACCTGGGCCGAAGACTACTACTGGCTCTCGGGAAAGCTGCTGGAGCTCGGGCGGCGGGAAGATGCCTTTGGAATCATCGAACGCATGCGGGCACGCACCCTCACCGATGCGCTCGGTCTGTCGCGTTCCAGCTCCGGCCTGCCTCCCGACCTTCACGCCCGGCGCGCCGAGCTGGCTCTGGCCATCACGCAGGTGCAGCGGCGGTTGATGGGCCGCGGACTCTCAGCCGCGGAGCGGGAGGCCGCCCGCTCCGAGCTCAAGCGGCTGGAGACCGAGGCGGACGGCATCCGGCTGCGGACCCAGCGGTCCGATCCAACTCTCACCGGCTCGCGCCATCCGGGCTTCGCCTCGCTGGATCAGGTCCGCCGGAGCCTCGGATCCGACGAGGCCCTCCTCTCCTTCCAGGTCGCCCCCGCGAAGGATCTGGCCGGCGACTTCGGTGGCGGCTCCTGGTTGCTGGTCTCGACCCAGGCAGTCACCCGGGTCTACCGGCTCGCCGGCCGAACCGAGCTGAGACCGAACATCGAATCTTTCAACGGCCTGTTCATGGCGCGCGACGGCTCGGACGCGGAGGTCTCCACCGTTCTCTATCACAAGCTGCTGGGGAACGCCCTGGCGGCGCTGCCCAAAGGGATCCGGAGGCTGGTGATCGTACCGGACGACGCCCTCCACCGCCTCCCTTTCGCCGCGCTCCGGCAGGAGCCAGAAGGAGCGCCTCTTGCGGCCCGGTTCCAGATCTCGCTGGTCCCATCGGCCACCCTTTGGCTGCGCTGGCTCCAGAACCGGTCTCCGGCGGTGGGAAAACCGGCACTGGTCTATGCTGACCCGCCGCCGACCGGATCCGGCAAGGCGGCGGAGCGCGGCGCTGCCTTCCGCGATCCCGCGAATCTGCCCGCGCTCCCGCGCTCTCGGGAGGAAGGGGAGTCCGTCGTCGACCACCTTGGAGGCGGGAGCCTGCTGCTGACCCGGGAGAAGGCGTCGGAGGGCCGCCTCAAGCGGGAGGGAGGGGCGGGCTTCCGCATCCTCCACTTCGCCACCCACTCCTTGACCGACGACGTCAATCCCGAGCTTTCCTTTGTCTATTTGGCGCCGGGCAGCCCGGATCAGGACGGCCTCCTCCAGCCGAGCGAGATCGCCGAGCTCGACCTGCGCGGACGGACGGTGGTGCTCTCCACCTGCGAGAGTGCCGGGGGCGAGATCCTGCGCGGCGAAGGAGTGATGGGGCTGGCGCGGTCCTTCTTCCTGGCCGGAGCCCACCCGGTGGTGGCGAGCCTCTGGAAGCTGCGCGACGACGACGGCGCCGCCCTGTTCGACCGCTTCTACGCCCACATCGCCGAAGGCAAGAGCGTGGCCGCCGCCCTTCAGGCCGCCCAGCGCGACCGCATCGAGGAAGGCGCTCCGGCCGCCGCCTGGGCCGGCGTGGTCGTCCTCGGCGACGGCGACCGGGTCCCCCTGCCGGGAGGGAGGAAGAGGCCGCTCCGGTCGATGACGGCCGTCGTCGCGATTCTTCTGGCGGCCGCGGTGGCCCTGTGGCTCAGCCGCCGCCGAGCTCTTCCCGCCGCACCGTCAGGTCGTCCACACGGTTGAGGTCGACCTCCACACCCATGCCCGGCCGGTCCACCGGGACGTCGATCCAGCCTTCGCGGTCCATGGTCCATTCGGGGATGACGACGTCCTTCTCCCAGTAGCGCTCGCTCGGCGACAGGTCGCCCGGGAGGGTGAAGTTGGGCAGCGAGGCCAGGGCCACGTTGTGCGCGCGGCCGACGCCGCTCTCCAGCATGCCACCGCACCAGACCGGGATGCCGTGCGCCGCGCAGAGGTCGTGGATCGCCTTCGACGCCAGAAAGCCGCCGACCCGGCCGGGCTTGATGTTCACGATCCGGCCGCTCTCTAGCTCGATCATGTCCCGCGCCCGGTCCACGCTGGTGATCGACTCGTCGAGGCAGATCGGGGTCCGGAGGCGCCGCTGCAGCTCGGCGTGGCGCAGGATGTCGTCCCAGGCCAGAGGCTGCTCGATCATCATCAGGCCGAGGCCGTCCATCGCCTCCAGACTGGCAACGTCCTCCAGGGTGTAGGCGTTGTTGGCGTCGGCCATCAGGGGCGCGTCCGGGCCGAGCGCGTGGCGGACGGCGCGGAGATAGTCGAGATCCTGTCCGGGCTGGATCTTGATCTTTACCTTGCGGTACCCGCGCTCCAGCGCCGCCCGCGCCTTCTCCACCAGCGCCTCCGGGCTCTTCTGGATACCGAGCGAGATGCCGACCTCGATGCGGTCCCTGGTGCCTCCCAGCTTCTTGGCCAGGGAGACCCCTTCGGTGCGGGCCGCCAGCTCCCACGCCGCCATCTCCACCGCGGCCTTGGCCATGTTGCTGCCGCGGAAGTTGTGCTCCAGCGCCGGATGGATCTCCTCCGGGCCGGCGAAGTCGCGGCCGAGCACCCGCGGCGCCACGTATTCGCGGATCGCCACCCAGGCGAGGTCGACCGTCTCCGGCCCGTAGTTCGGCTGCTCGCCGGCCACGCACTCGCCCCAACCCTCGACGCCGTCGGCCGAGCGGATCTGAATCAGGAAGATCCGGCGGTGGGTCACGGTGCCGGAGGAGATCTGGAACGGCTCTTTCAACTGGAGCCGGATCTCCCGCAAGGTGACGCTTTCGATTCTCAGCATGTCAGCTCCTCAGCCCGTAGTAGCAGCGCCGGCCGTCCGGATCCCGGTAATACCCTTCGACCCGCCAGCCCTGTCCGAAGTAGTGCTCGAAGGCCCGCCGCGTCGAGGCGCGGTACGCGTGGGCGAGGCCGAGGTCGGCGACCTTGAGATCCTGGATGCTGGCCGGGATCTCGACCCGGACCAGCGAGTATCCGGGGGGCGGGGGCCGCGGGAGCCGCGGGCAGAGGCTCGCCTTCCGGAAAGGCCGGGCCGACCACCGGCGCGCCCCCGAAGCGGCCGATCACTTCCGCCGGGTCGGGCGGCCCCTCGGCCAGGCGCCGGGCCACCCGCTCGCTCGCGATGAGCCACGCCACGATGAAACGGTCGGTGCCGATCCCCTTCGCCAGATCGCTGCCGAGCTCCCCCTCGTACATGTCGCGCACGTAGAGCTCCGGGACGGCCCCCAAATGATTGAAGTTGAGGTGGGCGTTGCGGGCCTCCAGGGGATCGTAGGTCCACTCCACGCGCTCGACGCCCAGGTCCAAGAGCAGCTCCCGCTGATAGAGCTTGAGCCGGGTGCCGAGCCCGAGATCGCGGGCTTCAGGGGCAACCGCCAGCATGTGGGACCAGTGGAAGATCTTCGGCGGCGAGCCCGCCTTGGCTCCTGCTTTGATGCCCGTGATGCCGTAGACGAACCCGAGGAGGCGGCCGTCCGGGGCGAAGGCGCCCGCGGCGATCCCGCCCGCCTTCTGGGTGATCTTGAGGATGCTCATCGGCACCGCGTCCGAGAAGTCGCGCCCCCAGGTGACCCGCTGCAGCTCGATGCAGGCCGCGTAGTCGGCCTCGCTGGTGAGCTGCCGGAAGGTGAGCGGCGTCATGGCTGGGGGATCTTCGCACAAGGATTCAAAGGACCCAAAGGACTGCAAGGACTCCAAGGACGAAAAACACTCCTGCTTTCCTTTGTTCCTTGCAGTCCTTGCAGTCCTTTGTGTCCTTTACCTCCTTTCTGTATCGTTGCCCCGGATGAGCACCCTCCTGCCGGTCCGCATCGACTTCCGGCGCTACCGGAAAGTGCGCCGGTTCGTGGCGCGGACCTTCCTCCACGTCTTGTGGTGGGACATGATCCTGAACGCCCCCGGCCTGCGCCGGTTCCGCCCTCCGGCGGCGGGAAGGTGGGCGCGGATCGCGCGGCGCTACCGCCTCCTGGCCGGCGAGATGGGCGGCGTCCTGATCAAGATCGGCCAGTTCCTCTCGGTGAGGGTCGACCTCCTCCCGCCGGAGGTGACGCGCGAGCTCGCCGGCCTCCAGGACGAGGCGCCTCCCGAGCGCTTCGAGGACATCGTCCGCCAGATCGAGTCCGACTTCGGCCGGCCGCTGGCCGAGATCTTCGCCTCGGTCTCGCCGGAGCCGGTCGGCTCCGCCTCCCTCGCCCAGGTGCATCCGGCGCGGCTGCTTTCGGGCGAGGCGGTCGTGGTCAAGGTTCTGCGGCCGGGGATCGACGTGCTGGTCGAGACCGACCTCGCGGCGACCGGCCTCGCCTTCCGGCTGCTCAAGGTGTCGCGCAACCTGCGCCGCAGGGTCGACCTCGACCGGGTGGCCGAGGAGATCGCCACCATCACCCGCCGGGAGCTCGACCTCGCCAACGAAGGGCGCAACGCCGAGCGCTTCACCGAAGACTTCGCCGGGGACGCGCGGGTGGCCATCCCGCGCTGTGCACTGGTCCGCCAGCGCCAGCCGCACGCTCACCCTGGAGAACGTCGGCTACCTGAAGATCGGCGACCTGCCCGCCATCGAGCGCGCCGGCATCTCGCGGCCGGAGGTGGCGAGAGTCCTTTACAGGGTTTACATGCAGCAGATCTTCGTGCATCACTTCGTGCATGCCGATCCCCACCCGGGCAACCTCTTCATCAAGCCGCTCCCGCTTTCCGGCGAAGCTCCCTTCGCGCCGGGCGACCGGGTGCCACCGCCGCCTTCGGGTGAGGAGCGGCCGTTCCAGGTGGTGTTCGTCGACTTCGGGATGGTCTCGCCGATTCCCGAGCGCCTGCGCGCGGCGCTGCGGGAGTACGCCATCGGCCTGGGGACGCGGGACGCTTCGCGCCTCGTCCACTCCTACGTCAGCGCCGGAGTTCTCCTGCCGGGCGCCGACCTGCGGCGGCTGGAAGAGATCCACGAGGAGCTGTTCGACCGCTTCTGGGGGGTGAGCATCGGCAGCCTGCGGGACGTGGCTTTCTCCGAGGCCGGCTACTTCTTCCGGGAGTACCGCGACCTGCTCTACGAGATCCCGTTCCAGGTGCAGGTCGACCTCCTTTTCGCCTCCCGCGCCGTCGGGCTCCTGTCGGGGATGACCACGCAGCTCGACCCGGATTTCGACCCCTGGGCCGAGACCGTGCCCTTCGCCGAGCGGCTGGCCGCGGAGGAGCTGCGGCTGGGCTGGAGGGGACTGCTCCAGGAAGGCGCGCTCCAGGCCCGCGCCCTTCTCGGCCTGCCGCGCCGGATCGATGCGCTGATGACGCGCGCCGAGCGCGGCACGCTCACCGTCCAGCAGGCGCTCGCCCCGGACACGCGCAAGGCCGTCCAGAGGCTGGAGCGCACCATCCGGCGCGCGTCGTGGATGGCCGTGGCTTCGGCCCTGCTGATCGCGGGTGTGATGGCATGGCTGGAGAGGCCCGAGGAGCCCGCGGGCGCCTGGCTCCTGGGCGCCGCCGTGCTGGCGTTCCTCTGGGGCGTGCTCGTCCGGCGGTAGTAGCGGAGTGGCGGGAGTGGCACCCGTTCGTTGACGTCCCGGGTGCCGAAGCGTACTCTGAACGTCTAAGCTCACGCTCGGACCCGGCCTCAACTTTTTTGCGATTCCCTCTTTTGCCTGTTCCCGGCACTTGGATTAGGTAGAGCCTGTCGCACTGTGGGCACCGGAGCCATGAGGGCACCGGATTCCCTTGGAGAAAAAGGAGGAGTCATGCTGCGCAATACCATTCGTCGCGGTGGCATCACCCTGGCATTGCTGCTGGCGTTGGGAATTGGCCTGATCGGTGCCACGCCCGCCGCCGCGAAGGGGTTTGGGGCCGACTCGGCCTGGGAAGGGGTCTGGAGCTGGCTCACGGGCCTGTTCGGAGTGACCACCGGCGACCAGCCGGCCGGAAATGAAAACGGCATCTCGCACATTTGGGACATGGAAGGGGCGGGTTTCGATCCGTACGGCCAGCCGGCGCCCAACGGCAATGTGCAGCCGGGCGCGACCACGAACGAAGGGGCCGGGTTCGATCCCTACGGGGTCAAATAGGGGCTAGCATTCCGCCCCGAGGCCGTGAGACAATGCTGTTGTTTTTCAGTGCGACCATCGCGAGGAGGGCACGATGAGCGATCGTCACCCGGCCCGTGAGACGTTGGATGGCTTCCTGTCCGGTAGCCTCGATGTTTCTGCGGCCAAGGCAGTCGTCACGCATCTGCTGGAGGGTTGTACTCCCTGCCGGGAGCTTTTGGAGCATCTCTCGGCGACCCTGTTCCTCCCTCCCGACGATGCCGACATCTCCCCCGAGCTGGACGCTGCCTACGACGACGCCATCTCCACCGCCTTCGCCGGTGCCCTGAAGAAGTCCGAGGAGACCCGCCGCCGCAAGGAGGCCCGCTCCGTGGCCGGCGCGGAGGGCCTGCCGCTGCCGGGCGACCGCGACTTCTCCACCTTCGCCACCTGCGAAGCCCTCCTCGACCGCAGCCATGCCGTCCAACTGAGCGACCCCGAGACCGCTCTGCGCCTCGCGGATCTCGCCGCGCTGGCGGCCGAGGGGATCGATCCCGGGGCACCTGGCGCCGCCAGTGCCCCCGAAATCGCCGACCTCCAGTCCAAGGCCTGGTCCGAGGTCGCGAACGCCCATCGCATCACCGGCGACCTCGCCAAGGCCGACCGGCTGATGGCACGCGCGCTGGAATGCCGTGCCCGCGGCACCGGGGACACCCGGCTCCTGGCGCGGCTGTCGGCCCTCTCGGGCGCTCTCGCCTGCGCGCAGCGGCGCTTCGACGAGGCGTTCCGCCTGCTCGACGTGGCCTACTCCCTCTACATGAGCCTGAACGACCGCACCGCGGCCGGCCGCGCGCTCATCGCCCGGGGCCTGTATTCCGGCTACGTCGGCGATCCGCTCGAGGGCATCCACTACCTGCTGCAGGGCCTCAACATCATCGACCGGGCCAAGGAGCCCAAGCTCGCGTTCCAGGCGCTCCACAACATCGTCCTGCTGCGGGTCGAGCTGGGCGAGTACGAGGAGGCGAGCCAATACCTGTACCGGATGCAGCCGCTTTACGACCGCTACCTGAGCGATGTCGAGCGCCTCAAGCTGCGCTGGGTGGAGGGGAAGATCGCGGCGGGCCTCGGCCGGCTGGACGAGGCTGAAGAGGCCTTCCTGGAGGCGAGCCGCGACTTCGATCAGGCCGGCCTGGGCTACCGCGCCGCCCTCGTCTCGCTCGACCTCGTCGCGGTCTGGCTCCGCCAGGGCCGCACCTCCGAGATCCGGCACCTCGTGGCCGAGCTGCTGGCGACCTTCCGCGCCATCGGCGTCGAGCGCGAGGCGCTCGCCGGCATTCTCCTGCTTCGGGACGCGGTGGAGTGCGAACAGGCCACCTTCGAGCTGCTTCAGCTCATCGCCACGTCCCTCGGCAAGCTGGACGGCCGGGCGGCTCCCCCGCTCGACCCTGAAATACGCTGATTTCCGGCCACCGTTGAAGCCCCCTGGCGCCCGGCTCCCGGCCGGGCGTTTTTCGTTTCAGGGCTCCGGCAGCTCCTCCAGGACCGTCTCCTTCGGAGCCGGCTCCGGCATCCCGTCCAGGCGGTCGAGCTCCTCCTGGAGGAGCTTCGTGACCGTGCTTTTGATCTCCGCGTGGGAGAGCTTCGGAACATCCGGAGGGCTCTGGAGCGGCACTCCGGCCTGGCGGGTTCCCAACTCGATCTGCTCCAGGACCCAGCCTGGATCCTGGGGTAGCGTGGGCCATTTCTCGTCGTCCATTCCGGCCAAGTCTACGCCAGCCGGAGGAGTCCTGCTAAGACTCTTTCAGGGTCGCAACAGGATCGTGGAAACTCCTACTCCGTCCGGAACCCCAGCTTCCCGGCCAGCGCGCGGAAGCGCTCGACCCACTCCGCCGCCGGCTGCTCCCCCGCCTCGGCCTCCTCCTTCATGACCGGCCAGGCGGTCTCGAGCATCTTGTAGCAGCGGTTCTGGGCGCGCCAGAGATTGACCCGGAAGGGGAGCCTGCGGACGAGGCCGGCCACGGCGTCCACGCGTCCCAGCAGCTCGGCGTCCTCCGGGGTCTCGCTGAGGTGGTCGACCAGCTCCTCCAGCGAGCGCTCCAGGACGTACCCGAGGCCATCCTCATCCAGGTCCACGCCCAGATCCGAGGCCTCGTCCAGCAGGCTCTGGACGCCCTCCGGATCGGCGGCTCCGGCCAGGGCGCGCTTCAGATCGGCGTTGAGCACGAGCTCCGCCGCGGCTCGGAACGCGTTGGGCGGCGGCGTGCCGAGGCTGTTGAGGAAGCGCAGGAGCGGGGCGTGACGAAGGTACATCTCCCGCATCTCGTCCTCCGCGTCGTCCAGGGTGGAGGCCAGGATCAGGTCGAGCACCCGCCGCTGCTCGTCGCGGAACAGCGAGCGGAGCGAATAGGAGAGGCCGTCGAAATACCGGTCGAGCAGCCGGATCACCTGCGCGAGATCGCCGGTCTCGAACGGCTTGCCGACCTCGGCCGTCAGCCGGTCGTAATCCTCCTCACCCTCCCGCACTCCGGCGCTGAGGTTGTGGTCGCCGAAGTGGAGCACCCCGTAGCTCAGGAGCGCGGAGTCGCCGGTGCGGCCCGAGGTGACCCGCGCCTTGCCGATCGCGAGGCGGGCGCGTCCGGCGCGGAAGGTGCGGCCGTTCCGCCTCTCGACCGAGTAACAGTAGACGCGGGCCGGGCTGGGATAGTCGTGGAAGAGCGCGGTGACGGCGTAGTGGACCGCCACCTTCGGCAGGTCTACCATGGCCGGCCGCACGTGCTTCTCGTAAAGGTCGCGCCCGGTGGCTGTCGCGGACGACTCCCATGAGTTGCTCCGCGCCCGCTCCAGGCGGGAGAGGAAGCCCTCCTCGATCGCCACCCCGAACAGGTGCTCCGCGAGCTGCACCACGCGGCCGGCATACTGGAGAACCTGGACGGTCTCGATCCCGGCCAGGTCGTTGAAGAACCAGCCGCAGCTCGTGTACATGAGCAGGGCGTGGCGTTCCATCTCCAGCAGCTCCAGCGCCCGCACGCCGGACGGGCGCTCCCGCGCGCCGGACCGGCGCTCTTGGATATAGGCGTCGCGCGCCGCCCAGGGATCGTCGAAGATGCGGCCGGCCTCGGCTTCGTAGAGGGGGGCGACCTCGTCGCGGAGCCAGTCGAGCGCCTCCCGGAGCGGCGCCCGCCAGGCCTGGTTCCACCCCGCTCCGCCGCCGGTGTGGCAGCCGCAGTCGCTGCGCCAGCGCTCGACCCCGTGCGCGCAGCTCCAGGAGGTGCGCTCGCGAATCTCGGCTTCGTGCCGCGGCGGATGGCCCGCGAGGTAGGCGCCGTAGTTGGTCAGCTTCGCCCAGCCGTTCGCTTCGATCTGGTGCAGGGCGTAGGAGAGGGCCATCTCGCCGTACGCGTGGTGATGGCCGTAGGTCTCGCCGTCCGTGGCGATATGGACCAGGTGCTCCGCGTTGTCATCAGGGAACCGCGAGATCAGGCGCTGGGCGAACCGATCGCCCGACGACAGGAGCCCCTCGAAAGCCACCGCCCGGGACGTGGCGCCGTCGTAGAAGAACACCGCCAGGGTGCGACCCGACGGCAGCTCGACCTCGTACGGCACCGTCGTATCCACCGATTCGATCCAATCCGAGCCTTTCGGCCGCACCCGTAGCGCCTGGCCGGGCTCCAGGATGGTGAACAGAACCCCCTCGGCGGCGAGGATGTCGAGGCTCTCCAGGTCCACGGCGGTCTCGGGCAGCCAGGCGCCTTCGGCCCGGCGCCCGAAGCGGCGTTCGAAGTCGGCCAGCCCCCAGAGGATCTCGGTCCGCTTGTCGCGCGGGTTGGCGAGCGGCAGGATCGAGTGGTGGTACGGCTGCGCCAGGGCCGAGCCGTGGCCGCCGAAGCGCACGCGGCTCAACTGGTCGGCCTCCAGGATGGCGCGGTAGACTTCCGGCTTCTTCTCCTCCATCCAGGCGAGCAGGGTGGGGCCGAAGTTGAAGCTGATCTGGGCGTAGTTGTTGACGATGCGCTCGATCCGCTTCTCGCCGTCGAGGATGCGCGCCATGGCGTTGGGGCCGTAACACTCGGCGGTGATGCGCTCGTTCCAGTCGTGATACGGGTACGCGGAGTCCTGCAGCTCGATGGCTTCGAGCCAGGGGTTCTCGCGCGGCGGCTGGTAGAAATGGCCGTGGATGCAGAGATGGCGGCTCATGAACCGGGATCGAGCTCCGCGCCGATCGCCTCCCCTTCCTCGGTTGGCGGCGGGGGGGCTTTCAGGAAGATCGCGGCGAGCGGGGGGAGGGTGAGGGTAAGGGAGCACGGCCGGCCGTGAAGGGGGGTCGCCGAAGCCTCAACCCCGCCCAGGTTACCCTTGCCGCTCCCGTGGTACCGGACCGCGTCGCTGTTCAGCACCTCGGTCCAGAAGCCGCCGTGCGGCACGCCCACCCGGTAGCTTTCGCGCGGGACCGGCGTGAAGTTGAGCACGACGAGCATCTTGTCTTTCGGGTCCGTCCCCTTGCGCAGGAAGGAGAGGACGCTGTTCAAGGCGTCGTTGGCGTCGATCCACTCGAAACCGTCGGGTGAGGCGTCGAGCTCGTGCAGCGCCCGCTCCCCGCGGTAGAGGCGGTTGAGATCCTCCAGCCAGCGGCAGACGCCCGCATGCGCGGGGTCGTCGAGCAGGTGCCAGTCGAGGCTCGTCTCGTGGTTCCACTCCCGCCACTGCGCCAGCTCGGCGCCCATGAACAGCAGCTTCTTGCCGGGCTGGGCGTACAGGTAGCCGTAGAGCAGCCGCAGGTTGGCGTAGCTTCTGCCAGTCGTCGCCCGGCATTTTGTTGATCAGCGAGCCCTTGCCGTGGACGACCTCGTCGTGGGAGAGCGGCAGCACGAAGTTCTCGTTCCATGCGTAGACCATGCGGAAGGTGAGTTCGCTGTGGTGATACTTGCGGTGGATCGGGTCGTACGCCAGGTACTTCAGCGTGTCGTGCATCCACCCCATGTCCCACTTGTAGCCGAAGCCGAGCCCGCCGGCGTAGACCGGGCGCGAGACCATCGGCCAGGCGGTCGACTCCTCGGCGAGCGTCTGCACGCCGGGGAAGCTCTCGGCGACTTCACTGTTGAAGGCGCGCAGAAAGGCGATCGCCTCCAGGTTCTCGCGGCCACCGTAGCGGTTCGGGACCCACTCCCCGGCCTTGCGCGAGTAGTCGAGGTAGAGCATCGACGCCACCGCGTCCACCCGCAGGCCGTCGAAGTGGTAGTGGTCGAGCCAGAAGACCGCGCTGCTGATCAGGAACGACCGCACCTCGTTGCGGCCGTAGTTGAAGATGTAGCTCCCCCAATCCGGATGGAATCCCTGGCGCGGGTCGGCGTGCTCGTAGAGATGGGTGCCGTCGAAGTAGGCCAGGCCGTGCTCATCGGTCGGGAAGTGGGAGGGGACCCAGTCGAGAATCACCCCGATCCCCTGCTGGTGGAGATAATCCACCAGGTACATGAAGTCCTGCGGCGTGCCGTAGCGGCTGGTCGGCGCGAAGTAGCCGGTGGTCTGGTACCCCCAGGAGCCATAGAAAGGGTGCTCCATGACCGGCATCAGCTCGACATGGGTGAAGCCCAGCGTCTTGACGTGGGCGGCCAGGGGCTCCGCGATCTCGCGATAGGAGAGCGACCGGTCTCCCTCCTCCGGCACCCGGCGCCAGGAGCCGAGGTGGACCTCGTAGATCGACATGGGTGCGGAGAGCGACTGCCGGCCGGCGCGCTCCGCCATCCAGTCGCCATCGCCCCACTCGTAGTCCAGATCCCAGACCACCGACGCCTGGGCCGGCGGCACCTCGGTGTGGAAGGCGAACGGGTCGGCCTTGTCGGCGCGGTATGCCCGCCCGGGCGGATACTTCGAGACGACGTGGTACTTGTAGCGGGCGCCTACGCCGATGCCGGGCAGGAAGCCTTCCCAGATACCGGAGCCGCCGCGCAGCGCGAGCGCATCCTCCGGCGCTGGTGACGTGCTCCAGCCGTTCCAGTCGCCCATCACCGAGACCCGCTCGGCGTTTGGCGCCCAGACCGCGAACCAGGTGCCGGCCTGGCCGTCCTTCGTCCCCGGATGGGAGCCCAGGCGCTCGTACAGCCGGTAGTGGGTCCCCTCGTTGAAGAGATAGATGTCCTGCTCGCTCAGGCGGCTCACTGCGACTCCCCTCTCCGGATCCGGTCCACGCGGCGGAGGACGTCCACCACCTCCGGCTTCTCCGCCAGCTCCTCCAGCGTGAAGCGGGCCTTGCGCCGCCAGTTGGGCCTTTCGAGGTGGGTGCCCGGCACGTTCTGCGGCTCGGTCTCCCCCCACAGATCCTCCAGGTTCACGAGCACCATCCGTGCCGGGCTCGCGGCCAGGTGGTCGAGATGCCGGCGCAGGATGGCGGCGTAGGCGATGCGCTCGTTTGCCCGATCCTCCGGCGACAGCGCGTCCACCAATCCGTGACGGAGCTGCGCGCGGCGCTCGCGCTCCTCGTGCGCCTGGCCCTCGTCGAAGACGCCCAGCTCCTGCATCACGGTGACGTCGCGGCCCTCCAGGTAGGCGCGAAAGGTGGGCATGTCGTGCGTGTTCAGGCTGGCCACCGTGGAGGCCGGCGGCGTCCGGAGGGGACTGCCAGGCTGCATCTCGTACTGGGCCACGTACATCCCGAGCACGCCGTGGCGTTCCATGGCTTCGCCGATCTCGGGCGGCACCGTGCCCAGGTTCTCGCCCACCAGGATCGCCTTGTGCCGGTGCGACTCCACCGCCAGCACCGCGAACAGCTCGTCGACAGGATAATGGACGTAGACGCCGGACGCGGCCGTCATCCCCTGGGGGATCCAGAACAGCCGGTAGAACTGCATGACGTGATCGATCCGCAGCAATCCGGCATACCGTAGGTGGTGGCGCAGACTTTCAATCAGATAGTCGTAGCCGTGCTCGCGCAGCCGGTCGGCGATCAGCGGCGGGAAGCCCCAGTCCTGGCCCTTGACGAACAGAGCGTCGGGCGGCGCTCCGGCGGAAGCCCCTTTCGCGAACAGATCCGGATAGCGCCAGGCGTCGTAGGAGCTGCCGTGGACTCCGAGCGGCAGGTCGAGATAGAGCCCCGGCCCATGACGCCGCGCCTCCTTCGCCATGGCGCCGACCTGCTCGTCGGCGATCCACTGCACCCACAGGTGATAGCGGCGGTCGTCGTCGTCCCAGTCGGCGTGGGCGAGCGTGCCTTCGCGCAGCCGCTCCGGCCAGCACTGCCAGGGCTCGCCACGGCGCTCGGTGACGGCGCGGAAGGAGGCGTAGGTCTCCAACTCGGGCCGCGCCGCGACGAAATCGCGGAAGGCGTCCCGGCGGTCGGGCGACGGCTCGGCGAAGAACGACTTCGCCAGCTCCTCCAGGACGCGTCGCTTGAGGGCCATCAGGCGCGCATAGTCAACCTTGGACTCGGCGCACAACGCCTCCGCCTCGCGGCGGAATTCCGGCGACTCCATCAGCCGCTGCGCCTCCGGGCACCTTTCCAACTCCGGGATGCGGCGAGGGTCGAGGTAGAGCTCGTTCCAGAACAGGCGGCTGGCGGGCGCATAGGGGCTGGGCTCGAACGGCTCGTCCAGGAAAGAGGCCAGCATGGGGAGCGTCCCCACCACGCCGCCGCCCAGGCCGGCTGTCCACTCCGCCAGCGCCCGCAGATCGGAGAAATCGCCCGCCCCCAGGCTCCGCCGGGTCTGCAAAGCGTAAAGCGGCAGGAAGACGCCCCAGAGCGGCTTATTTCCCTCAATACTGTCGCCCTCGTGGACGCGCGACGGCGCCGAGATGATCAGCGACTCGGCGGACTTTCCCCCCACCTCCACCCGCAGCCGGTGGTAGCCGATCGGCAGGTTGTCCGGCAACTCCAGCAAGCGTCCGGGGATCGGGCCGGGTGAGCCCGGCGTGGAGGGCAGCGCGGACAGCTCGCGGTCCCAGGCCAACCGCTCCCCCCCTTCGAGCTGGAAGCGGCAAGCCAGCGAACCGGACTCCAGGCCGAACCGCAGCTCCAGCGCCGGAGGCCGGCCGTCCCAGGCTACGAAAACCGGCTCGAAGGATGCGGCCGGCCAGCTCCTCGCGCCGCTCGCTCAGCGCTTCGGGTACCTCTTCGATGGAGTCGAGCGGCACGTCCAAAGCCCGCAGAATCGCGAGCAGCGCCTCCGGCCCGGCCTCCCGGTGCTGGCCCAGCGCATCGTGATAGGAGGTCTGAGCTCCGTACAGCCGCGCCAGCTCCCGCAGGTCTTCCTGAACGTCCGACATCAATCTCCCTTCCCGGCGATCCCTGGGGTCCCGGCGTTCCCCAGGAGAGGTTTACCAGATCGGGCAGGGATGGCGCTACTCCCTGCGAGCCGGGGACGGCTATATCCAGCTTCCTGAAAACAAGGCTCCGGGCTCGATACCGCCCTCGGGGACTGGTGTCTCTCGACGGTGAGGGAGGATCGAGGGGAGTCCTTGGAGGGCGGTCCTTTCCCGGGCACGCAGCCGGCGGCGACCGCCACAGGCTCCTCGTGGATCGGGACAACCGCATCCTTGGACGTATTCGGATGTTTCCAGTAGGGACACGGCCCGCTGCACGGGTGCAGCGGGCCGCCGAGGAAAAGACCGCCGCCTACCAGACCTGCGGGCCGCCGCAGGCGCCCATGTCGTTGCGGGTTCCGTCGCTCGCGTCGTTGAAGAAGTAGATCGGATTTCCGGCATCGTTGGCCGGAGAGGAGGTTCCCGGGCAGCAGCCTCCACACTGGCTCAGAGCAGGATCGAGGGCGAGCAGCCCCAGGTCACCGTAAGTGCTCAGATAATCGCCGCCGGTGTTGCCGAAGAAGCCGTTGAAGTGGTTCACGACACTCGTGGTGCTCGTGTCGGTGTTGACGAGCGCCGCGCTGCCCCCGCCCGACGTCGAGTTGCCGACGAACAGGCTGTTGACGACGTCCACGGAGCTGCCGTACCCCGCGGCGAGACCGCCGCCCACCGAGGCCTTGTTGCCGGAGAAGGTGCTGTTGAGCACCTGCACCAGCCCGAACGGCACCCAGATACCGCCACCGTTGCCCGAAGCCGTGTTGCCCTTCAGACAGACGTTGCGGACCTGGGCATTGCCATAGGGAACGCCCGCATGGATGCCGCCGCCGTCGACGCCCGCCACGTTGCTCTGAAGCACCGTCATCGCCAGGTCGAGCCGGCCGTCCCGGGCAACCCCGATGCCCGCACCGTACGGAGCCTTGTTCCCCTCGAAGTGGGCGAATCGCACATAGGGGTCGGCCGAGTAGAGGCTGATGAGCCCGCCCCCGTGGTAGTTCGCCTCGTTGCGGATAAACCGGTTGCAGGTGACGACCGGCTTGGCCGAGGCTCCCATCACGAGCATGCCTCCGCCTCGGCCGAAGCCGCCGGAGTCCGTCGCCTTGTTGCCGAGGATGACATTGTAGCGGATGGTCGGCGACGCCTTGTCAATCTGAATACCGCCACCGCTTGGGGCCACACCGTTGCGGATGGTGAAGCCTTCGAGGATGCTGTCAGCCCCTTCGAAGGTGTGGAAGCGCACCACCGGGCCGGTGCCACCGCCATCGAGGAACGTGACGCCGGCGCCGCCGGTGGACTTGACCGTGATCGGCTTGCCCTGGAAGTCGATCTTGCCCACGTATATCCCCGGCTTCACGCAGATCGTGCCACCGGTACAGGGAGCCTGCTTGATCGCCGCCAGCAGCGCCTTCATGGTGCCCACCACGACACCGCCTTTGGGGCACACAGGATTGTAGACGCACGCGCCGGTGCCGGGACAGGTGAGCGCCGCCGAAGCCGGTCTGCCCAGCGTGCCGAGGATCAGGATCAGGACCGGGACGAGTGAAAACACCTTTCGCATTGCTATTACCTCCTGAAGAGAGGAGAACGAACGCCGGCTGCCATTTCCCTCACCTGCCCCGTCTCGGCGCGCCCGGCTACTTCCAGGAAAGGGGCCAGAGGTCGCTTCCAGCCTGCAAAGCGGTCCTGAAACCCTAGCGCGGAAGGTACTCGCGCATCTGGGCATACAGAGGTGTGAGCGTATCGACGACACAGGTGTCCTGGCCGAAGCGATACGTCGTCGCGAAATCCTCGTAGCTTCTCGCGCGCCAAAGACGACCCTCAGGGTCGATGACGAGGGAGTGACCAACACCGCCACGAAAAATAGTGGACCCTTCAGTGCCCGCGTAGACGGTGCATGTCCAAGGTCGCTCCTCGGGGTGGGCGGCCATGAACCGCTCGACTTCGCGGACGAGCTCGGCGAACAGGCGAGCACGGCCTGCCGGAGGTGCTGCAAGCGTCAGAGCGATCGCTCGTCGGAGCATCGGCTCCGCCGGCGAACTGAGAACGCTGGACTGAAGAACCTCTTCCGGCGCCTGGCCAGAGGGCTGCCGCGATTGGATGTCTTCGTTACCCGTTGTAGACCCGCCTCGGTTCATTGGCCTCCTATCCTACGGCGTCAACCCGATTGGGCGCTACTTGCGCCGGATACCAGCCACACTAGCCGACCTGACAGGCTGTCCGTTCTTGATTACGGTTACTCGAATTGTGTGGTTGTTGAACTGACCTTGCCCACTTAGGTTGCACGGCCCATAAGACCACGTGCCGTCGGAATTAATCGTTTGTTCTCCGTCTTGAAGCCACCATTTGTTCGTTAGAACCTCTACCTTAAGCTTCCCTGCCGGATCTGCGCCTGTACCTTTCACTTCAATGATCTCCCCTGATACGGTGCTATTCGGAGTTGGGTAAGTAATCTTGAACTCTGTTCGAACGGGATCCGCCGAAAATGCCCGGGCGCAAAGAATCAAAGCGACAACCGCGGTTTTGATTCGCATGTGGGTGCCTCCTCAGAAATGCACGACTTTAGTCGTTAGTTGACTGCGGACAAAGGGTGAGACATAGACAGATTCTGTGATAATCGAGCGTGACGGCGCGGACTTGTCAAACACCCGTAGCTTTACGCGTGTCTCCAATAGCCCGAGCTTCACGGTGACTTGGGAGATGCCTCTAGCATCAAAAACGTCATAGCATGTTCGCTCTCCTCCTGCTTCGCCCAGGAGTCCAACCGGTATGGTTTCTACAACCAGAGTATCCAATGTCATTGGAATTGCGCTCGGGGCGTGTATCGTCAGATTTGCCGTGCCCGGGATCAGGGGGTCCACAATGCAGCCCGTTGCAACGAAGACCGCCACAACCTGAATTGCCCTCTTGAGCCATGCAGACAGTCTTTTCCAGTCGGCAGGGCACAAGAGCCGCACGATGTCAGTTAATTCCACCCACACCATGACAACGAGAGCGAAAGCAGCTAATAAGAACTGGAGCACCGTGCCTGTCATCTATTCCCCTCGGGTCAGTATCTACCCTGCTGGACCCACCTCTCGCCGACGCAATACCGCGAACGGGTGGGCGCCCTGGTTTGCCAAGATCGAAGCCTGGGTCGAAGCGATCCAGCGGATTCCGGTTCTGGGCGGCCTTCCGGGCTTTGCCGCCCGCCCACCGGGTAGCCGGCCATCAGTTCTCTTCGGATGCGATTACAAGGTTCTCCATCACCTCGACTCGTCTTCTTGCTTGCTGAACTCCTTCGCGACTAGCGACGCTAAACTGCTCTGACTCAGGAGACTGCTGAAATTTCGTCAACGCCTTCGCGACGGCATCCTTTTTCGTTCGTGCTGTCACTCCGCGGTATACCTGGCACTGTGTGAGCGGATTCGTCGTACGACCAAGATACTGGTTCAAAGCAGGGTCACGATATGGAATGCTAACGGTGTACGACCTCTCGTCAAACGAAAAGCCCTGCCTCTTCTCAACTTCGCCCTTATCTTCAAACAGATAGAACGGCGCCCAAAGGAACATGAGAGAAGCAGAAACCAACGCAACCTGAATAACCTTCCACCGTCGCCTCTCATTCATGTCGCCAATTGTTGCCAGCGCTGACACAACAGAGCAAAAACCTGCCCATATGAAGGACAAAAAGACGAGCAACAAAGAGTGAGTCTTGTCAAGAACCTTGTCTTGGTTAATCACAATATATTGTGTAACATTTTGGCCAGCCACGAAGGCCCATATGGCGAAGCTCACGAGGCCAAGTGCAAAAGGATTGCACAAATTGAGCCAGCCACTGAGACTAGTGAGTTGGTCGGGCCTCAACATTATCGATAAAATTACTGCAAGGATCGGCAACATAAGCGGGAGATTTTCATGAAAGAAACGAAAGGCTAGCAGAACCTTCCCGCTGCCGAGCAGGAGGACCAGCATGGCACCTACACAAAGCACAACCAGGAGCCATTTCAGTACGACAGTGAAACGCTCTTCTGGCCACTCGGAAAAGCGCAGGCGGGACCGCTTTTCATCCTGGTCACAATGGGCACCTTTAGCGGGCTGCAAGCTCTTGCCGGCATCATTGCTCTCGGTCACGCTTGTCCTCCGCTTATGACATCCTTGCCCGCCGGTTTACCATTATTTGAGTTCAACTAGCCGATCTCTTGAATCGCGGACTGCAGTTCTTCGTCAGACGGAGGATCTGCCTGGACGCGGAATGGGCCGTGACAAACGTCGTCATGGATGTTCACGCCAGCACCACGCTCCATGTGCGATGTCCAGTAAAAGCCTATCCACACGGCTGCCTCGGGCAGCCAAAACGCCTGATCTGACGTTGTCGTCATGGGGATATTATGCGCACTCTCGGGCGCGACGACAACGAAATATTCATGATCCTCCACGAAATCGGGCTTGCTCTCGTAGATCGTGAATCGGACCTCGGCTCCTAACCGTTCGTATCGAATGCCGCTTCTTGCCATGAACAATCGCCTCTTGCCCGCAAGTAACGTCGACGACCTAATCTCCTTCCGACGCCCTAAGGGGAACAGAGCTCGCGGGGAGTTTCACAACCAAGAGGTCGCCACCGCCGCTCACCCCACGATCCGCTCCGCACATGTCCGGCGATAGCCTGCCGCCTCTCCGCCCCGCGTCGCTCCTCCCTCCCACCCCACCGTCTCAGTCTTTCAAGTTCAACCTGTTGATATTCGCGGGCCGTTTCCCCTCTCTATCCGATTCAGGAAACTAAGGTGAGTTGTACTGGAAGCTAAATCGGACTCGCGAACCGGCAGCATTCGATTCGGTGTAGAGGACCGAGAGAAGGTCACCATCGGAAAACGCGATGCTGTCCGTAGCGTTCACACACGTTCCCTGCGCACCTGTGAGAGTACATGAAAGTAAGCTCACGCCGTTCTTGCGGACGGACACAGTCACCCAACCAGACGCGCCGGGAGGGGTGGTGAGATGCACGACAAGCTTGCTCGCCGTTCCCGATGGCACAGCGACATCAGCGTTGCCTTCACTGCCAACATCACTACCCCATGGCACGAGAAAGCGGTTCGTCCCCATGTTTGTGTAATTGCCGCCGATGAAGGAGCCGCTACTGCCGCTGGCGCCCGCGGGCCCCTCAGCACCTCTCGGCCCTTCGGGACCTTGGGGGCCCTGTGGGCCAGTCGCGCCGTCACCGCCGGCCGCGCCGGTTTCACCCTTTTGGGCAATGAGATCCCAGTACGCGGCCGAGACGTCGGGCTGATGGGCGGTGTTGTCATCCTGAAGGCTAATGTAACTCGATCCTTCGAAGCTGATACCGTTGCCTGCCGCATAGGTTTCGGTGCTTGCCCATGCGCCGCGCCACGTAATGCCGGTGATGGGTGTTGGCCCGCTCGATCCGAGGACTTGGAAACTCGTCTGGTGCCCCGCATCGACGCCCCATTTCGCCCGCGCACGCGGGTCACCCACTGCGCGCAACAGTGTAAAGTACGGGCGCCCGGCGAAGAGTTGCGTGGCCGGGATCGAAAGTGCGACGGGTTCGTTGTTGCCGTTGTTGCTTCCGTCGCCTGGAGGGTCTCCGGGGGTGCATGTCACCTGCAGGGTCGTCGATGTTGCTACGACCTCGTAGGTATCGGCGGTGGCAATCTCGTAGTACAGCGTCAGGGTCGGCTGGTCCATGATTGCACAGCCCGGGTCGACACGCACGATCGCGGTCGCTACTGCATCTTCGGTAAGCGTGAAGGTGTCTGCGAAGTCACAGTACCGCAGGCCGTGATAATTGCCATCGCAGTACGAGATGTAATCGCCGACGGCCGGTATGTGACCCTCTGCCAGGACGGTCTGCGCTTCCACTGGGACACTGATCGTGAGCACGAGTATTGCACCCACAGTAAGACCCCTGCCACCCATTGGGTTCGCGTTCATCTGATGTACTCCTCCTTTGTCAGATCCGTGGTCGCTTTACACGTCTCTCGCTAACAGCTTATGCTACCTCTCGGCTACAGTACCGGCAGACCTTCGCCTCGGCCTTGATGATCTCGGCACAATAAGGACACTTCTTGTTATTTCCGGTTGATAATTGCTGAGCCTCAATAACTCTGGAATCAGAAGGAATCAGAAGCGCGTGGGGCAGGGCGACGATGAAGAGCAAAGCACCATAAATCCAGAAGCCAATGAAACTTCGACCCTTGCTGTGAGCAATTGCTGCTGGAATTAAGCCTAGGAGCACGGCGAGCATAAAAACTTCCATAGTTGTCCTCACTCAACATCAGCGGTCGTAATGCTTGCCGCCAGTGCTCATTGAATACAGAGTTTCGCTGTAGGGAAGTCTTGCGAGGATTCTGTCGCTATCGGCGACCGATCCTAGTATGGTTCCACGACACAGGAGAGTGACACTTCCCGTTTCCCGCTCACAAATCGCATCGGCACTATCGATGAACTGGAGGTTACCGGTACGCCGCATAACGATTGTACGTCCCTCTGGGACAGCACCAATCGGTTGAACGACAAAAAGTGTGAGTTGCGAATAGGCGACAGCAAATAAAAGGGTAAGCACTGCCAACCAGATAATCAAGCGCTTAGACCCTGCACCCTTCTTCGCATTAGGATTCGCGCTCTCCTCGTCTGGGCCCCTGCTTTCCATGTTTGGTTCTCCAGGATCTCTGCCTTAACTACCTCTGCATTCTGTTAGACACCGCGCTGTTTCCGATGTTTAGAGGATCGAGTGCAGGAGCCTGGCACCCAACCTCAATCCCGGCGAACCCCCATACTCGGTTTAGCGAGTACAAAACACGTCAACCTGCTGCCGGAGCGCCAAAGCCACAAGGTCCCTTCTCCTCTCCACTCGGCACAATTCTACGTTGTTCGCGCAGATACGTCAACGGTATAGAGCCTGTCGCATAAGCCTACTTATCCTCACAGGCAACGCGGTCCGCCACCCTCAGCTCCTGGAACCGCCGGCGGTATTCAAGGAGCGACTGCCGGCGATCCCAGGGGGAGGTTCACACCAAGAGGCTGCCATCGCCGCACACCTCCGGCGATGGCCCCGCCGCCTCTCCCCGGCAGGCGGACCTCTGCGGAACGACGGTGGCCTTGGACTCGGCAGCCGTCATCCCTGTTCAGTTGTCAATGAGCACCAAACCAGGGAGACCGGACGGCGGCCTCCCCTTCTTCAGGAGGAGTCTACGGATGACCTGGCGCCCTCGTCTATGAATTTGAGGCTGTTTCCTTCGACCAAAAAGAAACGGATTTGTGTTTTTTGTCCTCCTATGAGGACAGAAGTGACGGGGCCACGGCGAATTCAGCGTATCGGCCTCTTGACTGCCGCTCGCCTTCGTGTATCGTGCTGCCCGCAACCCGAACTTCCTGTAGCCTACCCACCATGGAACCGCACACGCCCAACCTTCAGGACATCGCACGCCGCGCCATGATCGAGCGCGACATGGACCCCGACTTCCCTCCCCCGGTGCTCGCCGAGACCGCGGAGATGCGCGAGCCGGGACGGCATGCCGTCCGCCCGGGTGCCCCGGTCCGCGACCTCCGCGAGCTGCCCTGGTTCTCGATCGACAACGACGACACCCGGGACCTCGACCAGCTCACGGTGGCCGAGCCGCTGGGTGGCAAGGATGTCCGCGTGCTCGTGGCCGTCGCCGATGTGGACGAGCTCGTCCCGCTGCAGTCCGCCACCGACCGCCATGCCGCCCACAACACCACGTCGGTCTACACCCCGGCCCGGATCTTTCCCATGCTCCCGGAACGGCTGTCCACCGACCTCACCTCCCTGATGGAAGGAGAGGACCGGCTGACCCTGGTGGTCGACATGCGGGTCAAGGAGGACGGCACCGTCCACAGCTCGGAGATCTACCGGGCCGCGGTTCACAACCACGCCAAGCTCGCCTACAACAGCGTGGCCGCCTGGCTGGACGGCCACGGCCCGCTGCCGGAACGGGCGCGGAAGGTCCCGCATCTCGATGAGCAGATCCGCCTCCAGCACGACGCCGCCTGCCGCCTCCGCGAGCGGCGCCACGAGCGCGGCGCCCTCCGCTTCGAGCTGGCCCGCTCCAAGCCGGTGATGGAGAACGGCACGATCCATTTCGTGGACGACCGGAAGAACGTGGCCACGGAGCTGATCGAGGATTTCATGATCGCCGCCAACGTCGAGACGGCGAGCTTCCTGGAGGCCCGGGGATTGCCGTCGCTGCGCCGCCTCGTCCGCGCGCCCCAGCGCTGGCCCCGGATGGTGGAGATCGCGGCCGGCCTCGGCGAGCGCCTCCCTGCCGAGCCCGACTCGGCCGCCCTCGCCGGCTTCCTCGACCGGCGCCGCGCCGCCGACCCCGAGGACTATCCCGAGCTGTCGCTGTCGATCCTCAAGCTCCTCGGCTCGGGCGAGTACACGGTCGATCTGCCGGGCCGGCCCGCGCCGGGTCACTTCGCGCTCGCGACTGACGACTACACCCACTCCACGGCCCCGAACCGGCGCTTCCCCGACCTGGTCTCCCAGCGGCTGGTCAAGGCCACGCTCGACGGCAAGCCCTCTCCCTACAGCGGCGGCGAGCTCGAAGAGCTGGCGCAGTGGTGTACCCGCAAGAGCGATGACGCCCGCCGCGTCGAGCGCCAGGTCCAGAAGTCCGCCGCCGCCCTGCTGCTGGTGGACCGCATCGGCGAAGAGCTCCGGGCCGTGGTGACCGGCGTGTCGGACAAAGGCACCTGGGTGCGCACCTGGCATCCGCGGGTCGAAGGCAGGCTGGAGCGTGGAAATCACGGTAATCACGGAAAAGGCCTCGACGTCGGCGACCGCATCCGCGTGCGGCTGATCTCCGTGGACGTCGAGCGCGGTTTCATCGATTTCGAGGCCTTTTGATGCGGCAGGCTCCGGAGAGCCCGCTCGCCTCGCGGCAGGCCGCCCTGCGCGCCCTGCGCGACCGCGGCCTCCTCTCCGAGCTGCCGTTCGACGCCCTGGCCGAAGCGAACGCTTTGAAGAAGGACGGCCTGGCGGACCCGAAGGACCGCGCGGGTTCGCCCCTGTACGACCTGCGCGCGCTCCCCTGGCTCTCGATCGACGGCCAGGGCGCGCGCACGCTCGACCAGGCCACGACCGCCGAAGCCCACGGAAAGGCCGTGCGGCTCTTCGTCGCCGTGGCCGACGTGGACGCTCTCGTCCCGGCCGGCTCCGCCCTCGACCGCTGCGCCCGCCACAACACCCGAACCATCTACACCCCCGGCGCCACCTTCCCGCTGCTGCCCGAGGCCGTGGCGGCCGGCTTCGGCTCGCTGCGCCAGGGTCAGGACCGGCGGGCCGTGGTGGTGGAGATGACCATTGAAGAGGACGGCTCGGTCACCGCCGCGGAGATCCGGCGCGCGCGGGTCCGCAACCAGGCCCAGCTCACCTATGAGAATGTCGGCGACTGGCTGGAGGGCCGGGGCTCGCTGCCGAAGACGTCGATCAAGCGGACTCTCCTCCGCAAGCAGATCCTCCTCCACGCCGAGGCCGCCGGCCGGCTCCGCCGCCGCCGCTACGAGCGCGGCGCCCTGCCGATCGAGCGCTGGCGGATGGAGCCGGCCTTTCGGAGCGCCCGGCCGGAGACGGTCCCCGGGGCGTCCGCCCGCGAGTTGATCGAGGATCTGATGGTGGCCGCGAACGAAGCCGTGGCCCGCTTCCTCCAAGACCGCGGTCTCTCCTCGTTGCGCCGCCTGGTCCGCGAGCCCGTCCACTGGCCGCGGGTGATCGAGCTCGCCGCGGGGCTCGGAGAGACCCTGCCGCCGGAGCCGGACGCCGCGGCGCTGGCCGGTCTCCTCGGACGGCGCCGGATCGCCGATCCGGCAGGATTCCCGAGCCTCGCGTGGTCCGTGCTTCAGCTCCTGGGACCGGGCGAGTACCGGGCCGAGCTGTCCGGCCGGCCCGACGGGAACCTGCCGCGGCATTTTTTCCTCGCGACGGACGGCTACACCCACGCCACCGCGCCCAACCGCCGCTATGCCGACCTGGTGACGCAGCGCCTGCTCAAGGCGGCCCTGGCCGGCGCTCCGCCTCCCTACCCGGACCGCGAGCTGGAAGAGCTGGCCGCCCACTGCACCCGGCGGGAGACCGACGCCGCCGCCGTCCTTGATATCCTCTCCCCGCCATGCGCCGGCTCCACCTGACCACCGGCGGCGAGAGCCACGGCCCCGGCCTCACCGCGATCCTCACCGGGCTCCCCGCCGGAATGCGGGTGGACTTCGGCGTCCTCGCGCGCGATCTGGCCCGGCGCCAGCACGGCTACGGCCGCGGCAACCGGATGAAGATCGAGACCGACGCGGCCGAGGTCCGCGGCGGCGTGCGCGGCGGCGAGACCCTCGGCTCGCCGCTCGTCCTCTGGATCGCCAACCGCGATTACGAGAACTGGACCCCGATGATGAGCCCGGTCGAGATCGATCCCCGGCGGGCCGAGCAGCGGCGCGTCCACATCCCCCGGCCCGGCCACGCCGACCTGGCCGGCGGCATCAAGTATCTGCGCCAGGATCTGCGGGACATCCTGGAGCGCGCCTCCGCCCGCGAAACCACAGCCCGGGTCGCGGCCGGCGCCTTCGCGCGCATGCTGCTCGCCGAGATCGGGGTCGAGATCCGCAGCGGCGTCCGCTCGCTGGGACCGATCGGCGCCGGCCGGCCCGTCCCGGCCTGGGAGGATCTCCTGCAGGTGGACGAAGAGTCACCGCTGCGCGCCATCGACCGCTCCCTCGAAGACGAGATGGTCCGGCTCGTCGATCGCGCCAAAGAGGAAGGCGACACCCTCGGCGGCGCCGTGACCGTGATCGCCCACAACGTCCCGGCCGGGCTCGGCTCGCACGTGCAGTGGAACGAAAAGCTCGACGGCCGTCTGGCCCAGGCGGTGATGTCGATCCACGCGGTCAAGGCGGTGGAGATCGGCTGCGGCATCCAGGCCGCGGGCGGCTTCGGCAGCGAGGCGCACGACCCGATCGCGAGGAACGAGGCCGGCTGGACCCATCCCACGAACCGGGCCGGCGGCCTCGAAGGCGGCATCACCAACGGCGCCGACCTGGTGATCACCGCCTACAAGAAGCCGATCGCCACCCTGCGCAAAGGCATGCCGAGCATCGACCTCGACACCCTGGAACCCCGGACCTCCGAATACGAGCGCAGCGACGTGACCGCCCTGCCGGCCGCCGGAGTGATCGCCGAAGCCATGGTCGCCCTCGTGCTGGCCGACGCCGTCCTCGAAAAGCTCGGCGGCGACTCCATGGCCGAGCTCAAGGCCCACTGGGAAGCGACCCGGGACCAGCAGCGGCGCTGGCCGGGGACGAAGGCCCCTTAAGCCGAAGTCCCGGCCGATAAGCTTATTTCCCGCAAGATAAGCTTATCCACCGAAAAATCACCTTGAATTTCCGCAGATAACCTTGAATCGTCGTCGATAACCTTGAATCGCGGCAGATAACCTCGAATCGGCGCAGATAACCTTGAATCGCGGCGGATAAGCCTGAATTTCCGTCAGACAACCTTGAATCGCGGCGGATAACCTTGAATCGCCATAGATAACCTCAAATCCCGGCAGATAACCCTGAATCGCCGCAGATAACCCTGAATCGCCGTGGATAACCCTGAATCGCCGTGGATAAGGCGACATCGTCGTGGATAAGCTTTTCTCGCCGCCTCTGTCCTCTTTGGAGGACAAAAAGTACAGATTCTTTTCTTTTTGGTCCAAAGAAACAGCCTGAAAACCCTAGACGAGGCCGTCAAGTACTCCGTAGACTCCCCGTAGAGTGAAGGGAGACGAACGAGGATGCCAAACGCGGGTCCCCACGACTGACTGGCGGTTCGTGACCATCACCCTGAAGGGGAACGCCGTCGGGTCCCCTTGTTTTTTGTTCATTGACAATCGAGAGGGATGACGGCCGCCGTGTCCAAGGCCTCCGTCGTTCCGAAGAGGTCCGCCTGCCGGGGAGAGGGGGCGGGGCCATCGCCGGAGGTGTGCGGGAGCGGATCGTGGGTGAGCGGCGGTGGCGGCCTCTTGGTTGTGAAAACCTCCCCCGGGACCGCCGGCAGTCTTCTCCTAGAATGCCGCCGACGGTTCCAGGAGCTCAGAGGGTGGAGGATAAGTAGGCCGAGGCCGCAGCCTTGCGGGCGTAGGCGGTCTCACCGGCGCTCCCATCGGCCAAGATTGGAGGATTCGAAGCGCTGCTTCAGGGCTTGTCCTTCGTTGGCGGCGGCAACTGCTTGACGGCGCGATCGAAGTCGGATTCTAGGTTTCGATCCTCAACCCTGCGAAACTCGACGAACTGGCGTTCCGCGTGGGCTCTGGCCAACTCGGCCGAGACTTTTCCAGCGTTCTGCAGGATCTCCCTGTCGTTCAAGGTCAAAAAGCCCTCCAGCTTCGTGATCCAATCGGCCATCGTCATGGCTATCCGGCGCTCGGCCTGGGACTCCGCGAAGATGAGATACTGCTCGACGAGGTTATTGAGCGCACGCAGCTCTCCTTCATTCAAGTAGTTCTTCGCGATGGCGACGTCCGATTTGCGGATCCGCGCCCCTTCCCAGTTGGTGAGCCCCATGTTCGGCGCTTCGCAGTCGGCGCGAGACAAGATCACCTCGGCGGCAGTCTGCCGTGAAGCCCTCGATGATGTACTCCTTGAGCTTGTCCGCGGCCCACTGCCGAAAGCGCACGGCCACGGGACTGCGTACCCTGAAACCCAGGGCCAGGACCATGTCGAGGTTGTAGAGCTCCACCTCGCGAACGACCTCGCGATCGCCCTCCGTTTGAACTGTTCGGAATCGCCGAACAGTTGCCTCCGGGGTCAGCTCTTCGTCTTTGAAGTCAAGAGGCTACCATCGGGCTGATCGGGAACAAGTAGGGGCCCGCTGGCCCCGGACGTCCTCTTTGGAGCGCCGTTCGAGGTCCGTTCCTCCTGGCTCGGGGCGGCCAGCAGTGTCCACTTCATCCTGCACCACCTTCTGGAGGGCAAGTAGACTTATGCGACAGGCTCTATGACGTTGACGTGCCTAAGCGAACGACGTAACATCGCACCCAAGTGAAGAGGAGAAGGAACCTCGCGGCTTGGCGCTCCAGCAGCAGGTTGTCATGTTTGGTGCTCGCTAAGTCGCTACTCGCGACTCTTCAGCGGCTACGAACTCGGTAGCATCGTCGGCGTCACCGCCAATCGTGATCGCGAGCGCTTTCATAGTTCGGTAAGACAACGGCACCGTCGGCGGAGAGGTTTCACCGGGGCGTGCTTGGAGGCGGTTACTGGAAGTTGAGTGCCCACGGTGCCTTGCCGGGGAATTTTTTCGAGGCGTCCGTCTATACAAGCATCGAGCCACAAACTTGATAAAGGAGAGAGAGGAGAGAGGATGGCAGCTAAGAAGAAAGACACAGCGAAGCCGAGTTCTAAGGCCTTCTCGGCAAAAAAGGCAATGGCGCACGCTTTCTCTCTGGGGGTTGGGGCGGCCCTCGTCCAGTTCCGCCGCAGCGGATCCGCGCGCCAGGGCCTGCGCGCGTTCATCGGCACGACCACCATCCAGTGGCAGCCCGACGACCGGTCGGTGCCGATCCCGATGTCGAGCGGGATCCATACCATCGGGGTGGCCGTCGGGGGGCCCGGTGGCACGTGGACCATCAGGGTCGTGAGCCCGGCCGGAGCCACCGGGGGCTTGAACGGAACCCTGCCGCCGAGCTCACAAGGCGTGTTCGACGTATCGGTGCCCTAAACCGACCAGGAGGGAGTGAATCCGTGAGAACCGTGCGGCATCTGACTTTCATCGCCCTGTTGGCTCTCGGCCTCGCTGCACCTCGTGCTGCGCAATCCCAGCCCACTTCGGGGGAAGCCGCGGCGATCGAAGCGTCGACGAGCGACAAGAGCCCAGGGGCGGTCCTGATCGCTGGGAACGAGGGGTCCTGGAACCTGGTCTCCGACGGCAAGGACTCACGCGTGGTCGCCAAGATCGGATGGCAGTCGCTCTCCGGCGGGCTCGCCTTCGGCATCGAGAGCTCCGCCAGCGTCCAGAAGGGCTCGCCGGACACGGAATTGCTGAACCTCGAGGGCCTTGCCGGCGGCGACGCATCGGTCTCCGGTCAGGTTTCGTTCCGCGGCTTCCGCCCCCGGCCCGCTGAAAGACTCCGCGGAGTCTGCGGCCAGATCAACCTTGCCGTCGAACGGCAGATTCGACTTGACCGCGGCAACCTCTTTGCGACACCACTTCGAGGGGACGCCTGCACAGTCGAGGCACTCCAGGGCGTCGGCGGGACGTGGGCGACGGAGGCCGACAAGGTCGAGTCCGGCGCCCTGGCGTGGGCGTGTAGCGAGCTCGCAAAGCTGAACCCGGACATTGTTCTCACCCCCCCGAATGCCCCGTTGCAGGGCAAGGACGCTCCCAACTTGCGATTCGGGAAGACCGGGGATTGTACCAGGAACGACTTCATCAAAGCCGCGAAGAAGGAGCGCGCCCAACGGAAGTGCAATGCGAAGCTCATCGCCGCGAAAAAGGCCCGCAAAGATGCGACGAGTGAACGCACCAAGCTCCTCGACAAGATCGCGGCCAACGAGGCCGCCTTCGCCGGGGCGTCCGACCCCACCGAGCGCAAGCGGCTCGCCGCCGAGCACCTACAGCTCGCCGCGCAGGTCGCCAACCAGGACGAGATCATCGCCAAAAGCAAGGCCACGATCGAGAAAGCGTTGCCGGACCTCCTCACCGCACCGGAAAAGATGCTGGACGCAAAGAAGGCGGAGTTGCTGGCCGCCGCCTGCAAGCGCTTCAATGAACCGGACCGCAGCGCCGAACTTACCCTGGGTGGATTCGACTCGGGTTGCGAGTTGGGTCGCATCGAAAAGTCGATCGCAAGCCTCAACGATCGCAAGGAACGTGATCGCTTGCGCCGGGCCGTCGTAGCCAACCTGCCCGCGGCAGTCTGGGCGGTGACGTTTCGTGGCGGCATCGACAATAAGGGCTTCAAGTTCGTCGATCCCGACGCACTCCCCGGCTTCACGACCTTCGAGCAGTTGGAGAAGGGCGTGCAGAGCGAGACCGATCACGATTCTCTCTTCGGCATTGCCGGAACCCTTCAGCACGGCGCCAACTTCTGGCGCCTCGGCTACGACCGCAAGAACGTCCATCAGGGAGGCGATCCCGCCGATGCCTGCGTTCCCGCGGCGGCCGGATCGAGCGTCCAGCGCTGCGTCAGCGTGGTCCTCGGCAAGCCGAAAAGGGTGGAGGAGAACGTCGCCGCGATCGAGTATCGCCGCCTGGTGACCTCACAACTCGGCCTCTCGATAAGGGCACTCTTCCTCGACGAGGCCGTGCGCAAGAGCAAGCCGGTGTCCGACGAGTGGGAAGGCCACCTGGTCCTGTACTTCCTCACCCACGCCACCCAGGGGCTCAACGGCGGCATCGACATCGCCTACGACAGCCTTTCCAACGACACCGTGGCTCGCCTCTTCATCGGCCAGAGCTTCAACCTCTTCGAGTAGGCAGCGGTACGATGTCACACCCGTTCTACGGCCGTGTCTTCGACTTCCCGCAGCCCGACGGCAGCAAGCTCCGGGTTCACGGTTGGGGCGATCAGCGACGGGCAATCTTCAAGACCCTCGACGGCTACAGGGTCATCGAGAACCCGGAGACGGGTTACTACGAGTACGCCGCGCGCTTCGCCGACGGCCGCGGCCTGGAGCCTTCAGGAATTCGCGCGCAGACCGAGAAGCCTGCCGGCCTCGATCTCGAATGCGGGCTTCAGCCTCCTCGCGCCGTCACCTGGCGGGAAGGCGAGCCACGAAGCCGTCTACCCAAGGCACGCTGGGAGCTCCGCCGCGAGCGGTATCGCGCCCTCCAACTCGCCTTGGCGAGAGGTGAGATCAGCGCCCAGGCGATGGCGCGGCCCTCGCGGCAAACGGTTGGGGACTTCGTCGGCCTCTGTCTCCCCGTCCAGTTCCCCGACGTGTCGGGAGGGATCCCCGAAACGGAGGTGAGCGCGTTCTGCAACGAGCCAGGTTACCAGGGGTTCGGCAACGCCGGATCGGTCTATGACTACTTCCACGACAACTCCATCGGCCGCCTCCGGTATAACACCGTCGTAGCGCCCTACTACACTACGCGACACGTGCGTGCCTACTACACCGACCCGTCAGTAGAGTGGGGCGAGCGCATCCGGGAGCTGATCGTGGAGGCGGTGGAGTATCACCGCGCGCAAGGCCTCGACGTACGCGCCCTCACAGCCGACCGCGGCGGCAACGTCCTCGCCACCAACGTGCTCTACGCCGGACCGCGCGTCAACGCATTCAAGAAGGGGCTGTGGCCCAACCAATCGAGCCTGCTCCAACCGTATCCCATCAGCGGCGACCGATTCGTGTCCGAGTACCAGATCACGGATATGGGAGACGAACTGACTCTCGGCACCTATTGTCACGAGAACGGCCACTTACTCTGTGACTTCCCGGATCTTTACGACCTCGGTCCTGGGAAACGAGACTTCATCTCGGGCGGTGTGGGTGCTTTCTGTCTCATGGGCTATGGCGGACTGCCGGATCCGCGGAACCCAACCGGTATCTGCGCCTACCTGAAGTACACGGCTGGATGGGCGGCGGCGGTCCCAGCGATCCGTGGCCTGCGTGCGACTTTACGGGCAGGCCGCAACGAGTTCGTCCTCCACCGGAAGAACGACGATGAGTACTATGTCATCGAGAACCGGCACCGATCCGGGAGAGACAGATCTCTACCCGATTCGGGCCTCGCCATCTGGCACGTCGACGAGAGCGGCGACAACAGCTTCGAGCAGATGTTGCCGGACCGCCACTACGAGTGCTCCCTGGTTCAGGCCGACGGCCGCTACCAGCTAGAGCGCCAGCAGGGCTGGGGAGATCGCAATGACCTCTTTCACGCTGAGTGGCAAGACCGGTTTGCGGGCGACTCGACGCCGCGGAGCAAGTGGTGGGACGGCTCACCGTCAGGGCTGGACGTGTTCGATATTAGCGCGGAAGGGCCGCAAATGACCTTTTCCGTTAATACCTGAGAGGGATTGCACACGAGAGGGCTGGCAAGCGCCAGTCAAGAGCCCAAGCCGCTGAATTCGCCGCGGACCCGCCCTCCTGTCCTCAAAAGAGGACAAAAAGTTCAGATTCCTTTCTTTTTGGTCGAAGGAAACAGCCTGAAAACCCTAGACGAGGCTATCAGGCACCCCGTAGACTCCCCGTAGAGTGAAGGGAGACGAACGAGGATGCCAAACGCGGGTCCCCACGACTGACTGGCGGTTCGTGACCATCACCCTGAAGGGGAACGCCGTCGGGTCCCCTGTTTCTTGTTCATTGACAATCGAGAGGGATGACGGCCGCCGTGTCCAAGGCCTCCGTCGTTCCGAAGAGGTCCGCCGCCGGGGAGGGGCGGCGGGGCCAACGCCGGAGGTATGCGGGAGCGGATCGTGGGTGAGCGGCGGTGGCGGCCTCTTGGTTGTGAAAACCTCCCCCTGGGACCGCGGTCTTCTCCTTGAGTCTTCTCCTTGAAGACTGCCGGCGGTCCCAGGAGCACAGGGGGTGATCAGCCGTGTCCACTTCATGCTGGACGTCACCGGCTACCGCGGACCGGGCGGCGGCAACTGCTTGACGGCGTGATCGAAGTCGGATTCGAGGTTTCGATCCAGGGCCAGGATCATGTCGAGGTTGTAGAACTCCACCTCGCGAACGACCTCGCGATCGCCCTCCGTTTGAACTGTTCGGAATCGCCGAACAGTTGCCGCCGGGGTCAGCTCTTCGTCTTTGAAGATGTGCTTGATGTGCTCGCTGATCGTCCCCTTGGCCTTGCCGAACAGCTCTGTGAGCTGCTTCTGGTTGACACGAGGTCGAAAGTCTCCGGGCTGGCGCGACGCTGGCGGTCCCAGGGGGGACGGCCAATCAAGAGGCTACCATCGGGCTGATTGGGAATAAGTAGGGGCCCGCTGGCCTGACATCCGGCGT
This sequence comes from uncultured Holophagales bacterium, assembly GCA_963844885.1. Lineage (GTDB taxonomy): Bacteria > Acidobacteriota > Thermoanaerobaculia > Multivoradales > UBA5704 > DATMER01. Next base: position 402,563 of record CAWJQA010000006.1, read on the forward strand.
TGAAGCGGCTCCGGCTTCACCTTCAGGCCGTTGATCTTCCTGAGAAGATCGGACAGCTTCCGGAGAAGCTGGGGCAGCTTCTCCGTCCGGTGAGCCAGCTTCTCAGGAAGTCGAGGATGCTTCCGGTCTCATCGAAACATCTCCCCGGGAAGTTGAGCTTGCTTCCGGAGAAGATGAGACATCTTCTCTGTCCAATGAGACATCTTCCCGGTCCAATGAGGCTGCTACCCGGGAAGATGAGCCAGCTTCCGGAGAAGATGAGCCAGCTTCCCGAGAAGCTGAGCTATCTTCCCGAGAAGCCGGCACTGCTTCCGTGCCCGTTACAACGACTTCCCGGGAAGACGAGGCAGCTTCCCGGCCCTGGAGGGCTAACCTGCCTTCGACCGTTCCCGCAGCGCCGCCATCATCTCGTTGAAGGCGGTCGAAATCTCGGTGAGGTGGGGATCCGTGCGGCGGAAGCGGAGCTCCCGGTTCAGATCCCCCGCTTTCACGTCCTCCAGAGCTCTCTGGACCGCGATCATCGGGCCGGCCAGCCGGTGCGTGCTGAACACCGCCAGCAGGATCACCGCCAGCACGACCAGCGCGGTCTGGACGGAGAGCACCACCACCAGGTGCCTGCGCGCCTCCTCGCCCAACTGGTCGAACATGACCAGGTACGAGGTGACGCCGAAGACCACGGCCACCAGGGTGGTGACCAGGACCCACACCCCCGAGAAACGAAGGATGTACGGCAACGTAAACCGGACCCCCGACCCGCGGACCTGCTGAAGGTTCACCATGGGTTCCTCCGTAAGAGTACAGAATAGGCAACTGGCAATGATTCTAAGCTCAAGCGAGGATCAGCGCTACCCCCGCCGCCATCAGACCGATGGCCAGGAGCTTGCGCGGGGTGATCCCCTCGCCGAAGAGCGCGCGTCCCAGGACCAGGGCCGAGACGTTGCCGATGCCCCGCTTGAGCGTCTCCACCAGCCCTACCCAGACCTTCTGCATGGCCAGGAGCTGGAGCCCGAGCGCGGCGATGCTGACCAGCACGGCGAGGGCGCCTACCCAGCCGGCCGCGCGCACGTCGGCGATCTCGCCGAGGCGGCGCTGGCCGGCCAGGATCACGACGATCCCGGCCGCCACGCCGGTACACAGGACCACGGCGTGGAACGGTCCGCTGGCCTTCGCCATCGCCAGCTTGTCGAAGGGTCCGGTCAGCGACCAGAACAGGGCCACCAGAACCATGAGGCCGGCGCCGCGGTCGCCGCGCCAGGAGCGGGCCAGCGCCGCCGGGGTCAGAAAACCGTCCGCGGGCAGGCTCAGGACGAAGGCACCGGCGACCACGCACAGGATGCCGAGCCACTGCCGCGTCGACGGGATCTCGCCCAGCATCGGGATGCCGAGCAGCGCCGTGAACACCGGCGTGAGCGACAGGAGCGGGATGGTGACGCTCAACTGCGAGTTGCGCAACGCATAGAAGAAGCAGAGGTTGGCGGCGATGTTGAGCGCCACCGAGGCCGCCGCCGGCAGCGCGTAGCCGGGCTCGACCCCGGGCATCCCGTCGATCGCCGTCCACACGGCGAACAGCGGCGCGGCACCCGCGGCGAGCAGGAACGCGAGCGCGGCCGGACGCACGCGGTCGGAGAGAACCTTGCGGCAGACGTCGAAGCCGCTCCAGGCCAGGCTGGAAGACGATCACGAGCAGGAGCGCCGAAGGAGGAATGGGCATGGCCGGGTGGCGGGATCATATATCCAAGCGGCTCGTCCGTCTCCCGGCCCGGCTCGACCTGGGCTATGCTTCGCCTGTGTCTCGCGAAATCGGTGACGCCGACTACCGCCGCCTGCTCCAGTTCCGGACCGGCCTCCGGCGCTTCCTCCACTGGAGCGCCCAACAGGCGGAAGCGGAGGGGTTGACCCCTGCCCAGCATCAGCTTCTTCTCGCCATCCGCGGCCACGACGACTCGCGCGGCCCCACGATCGGCGAAGTGGCCGACTACTTGTATCTGCGCCACCACAGCGCGGTCGGGCTGGTGGACCGGGCGGAGCGCGCGGGAGTCTTGGAGCGCATCGAGGACCGGGACGACCGCCGCGTCGTCCGCCTGCGTCTCACCGAGAAAGGGTCGGGGATCTTGATGGCTCTCTCCACGGCCCACCTGGAAGAGCTGGCGCGGCTGGCGCCCGAGATCCGCGCCCTGTGGGCCGGCCTGGAGGTCTGAGCTTCGTGAAGTCCCTGCGCCGTCTTTCCGTTCTCGCTCTCCTTCTGCTCGCTCCCTCCGCGCTCCGGGCCCAGTCCGTACCGGAGCCGGAAGCGACCCCCGCTCCGGCCGCCCCAGCCGTTGACGAAGGGAAAGACCTCACCGGCACGGTGGGCGAGATCCGGATCGTCACCCAGAGCATCTTCGACCCCGACAAGCCGGGCGAGGACAAATGGATCTTCCGCCTGGCCGACCGTCTCCACCGCACTACCCGCCCGGGCGTCATCGAGCGCCAGCTCCTGCTCAAGACGGGCGACCCCTATTCGTACGATGCGGTCCAGGAGTCCGAGCGCATCCTGCGCTCGAACCGCTACCTGTACGAGGCGGAGATCCACCCGGTACCGGCCGGCGACGGCCGCATCGACCTCGACGTCGAAACCCGGGACGTGTGGACCCTGCGGGCCGGCATCAGCTTCAACCGCGCCGGCGGTGAGAACAGCACGGACTTCACGCTGCAGGACGCGAACTTCCTCGGCACGGGCAAGGATCTCACCCTCTGGCGGATCTCCAACGTGGACCGCACCTCCACGCTGTTCCGCTACCGCGACCCGGCCGTGATGGGGACCCGCGCCCAGATCGAGCTGTCCGCCGCCGACTACAGCGACGGCGGCTCGCGGCGCTTCGAGATCGAGCGCCCGTTCTTCTCTCTGGACACCCGCTGGGCCGCCGGCTTCAAGACGTTCCTCTACGAGCGCATCGACTCGCTCTACGACCTCGGCGAGGTCACCCAGAAAATCGGCCACGACCGCGAAGAATTGGAAGCCTACCTGGGGTTCTCGTCCGGCTTTTCGCACGGAGCGGCCCGGCGCTGGCTGGTGGGCTTCAACCGCGAGCTGGACCGGTTCGACTATCCGCCCGGCGGCGACTCCACTCCCACTCCTCCGGTAAACCGGCTCTTCACCTATCCCTGGATCGGCTTCGAGTACGTGGAGGACGGTTTCGTCACGGAGCGCCAGATCGACCAGATCCAGCGCACCGAGGACGTGAATCTCGGCACGCAGTTCAACGCCCGCATCGGCTACTCCACTCCGGCGTTCGGCGCGCAGCGGAGCCACCTGATCGCGAGCACCAAGGTCAACACGGGCTGGCGTCCGGGGTCGAGGCAGCTCCTGCTGGCGGGCCTCGAAGGGGGCTCGCGCTGGGGGAACCAAGGCCGGGAGAACTTCCTGGTGAGCGGCCGGCTCCGCTACTACCTGCGGGACTTCGGCAACAGCGTCTTCCACATTTCGGTGGAAGGTGCGCTCGCCGACAATCTGGACCCGGAGATCCAACTCCTCCTCGGCGGCGACACGGGTCTGCGCGGCTATCCTCTCCGCTATCTGAGCGGCGACCGCCGCTGGCTGGTGGCCGTGGAGCAGCGCTTCTTCAGCGACCGCGAATTCTTCCATCTCCTCCACCTGGGAAGCGCCGTCTTCTTCGACGCCGGCCGCGCCTGGTTCGCCGACGGCAGCTCGGGCGACCAGCAGATCCTGAGAGATGTCGGGCTCGGCCTGCGCCTGGGCTCCAGCCGCTCGTCGAGCGGCGCCATGGTCCACCTCGACCTCGCCTATCCGCTTGGACCGTCAGGAGGGGATCAAAAGCGTCCAATGGCTGGTTTCGACGAGCGAGACGTTTTGAGGGGCTGTAGGGGCAGGCCTTGTGCCTGCCCCCCGTGACACCACGGGGCCCACGGTCTCGGGGCAACCAAGGGGCAACCACAAGGGTTGCCCCTACGAGCCTAGAACCTCTTCCCCACCGATAAAAACGGCTCGTTGTAGCGCCGTGCCGATTCGCCCCAGATCCAGCGGTTGTAGCCAAGCTCGACGGAGGTGCCGGTCTGGCCCAGCGGTACGATGAACGAGACGCCCGCCCGCGCCATGCTCGCGTCGTTGAAGTTGAAGGTCGCGTTGGAGCCGAAGCGGTCGTCGGGCTGCCTCGGCGAGTCGTTGCCGAGGCTGTCGACGTATACCAAGCTCCCCTTCACCGCCGCCCGCATCACCGGCAGCGGCCAGCCCACCTCGGCCCACACAGGGATCTGATCGGCCGGCGCGCCTTCGCGCCAGGTGTAGCCCACTTCGAGGTTCATCCACCCCTGACCCTCCCGGACCGAGTGGCTCAGGAGATAGCTCAGCGTGTAGTCGCGCTTCAGCAGGCCGCGCCATTCGGGACTCACGCCGCGGCGGTTGCCGTTCGAATCGAACAGGTAGCGGTTGTAGGCCCCCGGCAGGTCGTAGAAATAGGGGGTGCGCATCGTGGCGCCCAGCGCCATCGGCCACTCCCCCTGCGCCAGCGCGTACTTGAAGCCGAACCAGGCGTCGGAGAGGCCCGCGTTCTTCTCCAGGTCGGCGTGCGGCCCCTCGAGGCCGTAGAGGTAGGTCGCCACGAAACGGGTGGACAGCCGCGGCAGCAGGCCCACCTCGCCGGACAGATAGGCGTAACGGAAGTCGTGATAGTGGCGCTTGAGCTCCCCATTCACCCGGGTGGTGTTGTCGAACGCATGGCCGTCCGCATCCCAGGAGCTGCTCGCCGTCTTGCGGCTGAAACCGAGCTGGACGTCCCCGTCACCCGGCGCGGGCACCCACGCACCGCCGCAGAAAGCGTTCCCTGCAACCAGCACAAGGGCGAGCGAAAGCGCCGCCCGGACCGAAAGTCTCTTTACCATCGCGCACCTCATTCAAAAGAGTCCGACAACAAGTTGGCGCGCGATTCTACCCGGTCCGCGGCGCCGGATCAAAGATCCCGTGCAAAGCCAGATGGAGAGCGCGGGGGTTGCTTGAGAACGGCTCCGCGGAGCTTCCGGTCACCAGCCGGCATGCCGTGGTCGCCCGGCGCTCCGGTCGTGTTAGTCTACGGCCAGGAGGCCGCCATGCAACACCGCTTGACCATCGATTACGGCGACGACATCCTCTTCAGTAGCGGCCTGACGCGCGGAGCCTTTGACGAAGAGGCCCGCTTCCTCCTTGCTGCGAAGCTCTACGAAGTAGGCCGGCTGAGCTCGGGCCTCGCCGCAAAGCTCTGCGGGAAAGGCCGGGTGGACTTTCTCCTCACCCTCCCGCGGATCGGCGTTGCCATGAGCAACCTCCAGCCCGAGGATCTCGACTCCGAGGTGGAGTTCATGCGTCGTGGCTGAACCGATCGTCGTGAACACCGGGCCCGCTGGTCTCCTTCGCCAGAATCGGCTGCCTGGATCTGATCGGCCGCCTGCCCTACGAGTTTCTTAGCCCGGCGGAAGTCTGGCAGGAGCTCGACGACGGGGGCGCCTCGGGCCATCCTTGGGCCGCGCCAGCTTGGCTCAAGAAGACGCCGCTGGTCAAACCGCCCTCACCTGCCTTGCTGGCCAGCCTCGACTTGGGAGAAGCCGCGGTCATCCGACTCGCCCTTGACCTCGGCATCCGCACCGTGGCGATCGACGAACTAACCGGTCCGCGGCGACGGATCCAAGATCCCGTGGAAGGCCAGATGGAGGGCGCCGGCTGGAAACGACCTCCGGCACTTTCCCGGAGCACTTTCCGGCACTTTCCCGGGGGCAATCGACAGCCGTCGCACGGCGTGCTACTATCGAAAAATGGCTGAATCCATCACCCAGCGCGAGCTCCGCAACGACAGCGGCGAGATCATGCGACGGCTCGATCAGGGAGAGTCCTTCGTCGTCACTCGCAACGGTGTGCCGGTGGGCGAGCTCACCCCTCTGTGGCGTCACCGATTCGTGGCCGCAGCGGCAGTCGTTGCCATCTTCAAGAACGCGCCTGCCATCGACCCTGGCCGCTTCCGTGCCGATGTCGATGCGTGGGCTGGCCAGGACATTTTGCCCCATGCCTGACCGGCGCCCAGCTCGCGGGATCCTCGACACCTCAGTGGTTATCGATCTCGAACACATTGAGCCTTCACGGCTTCCGATCGAGGTCGCCATAAGCACAATCACGATGGCCGAGCTTGCCGCCGGTCCGCATGCCACACCGGACCCCGAAGAGCGGGCGCGCCGTCAGGACCGGCTCCAGCGCGCGGAAGCCGCATTCGATCCTCTGCCCTTCGATGCTGAGGCGGCTCGCGCCTACGGGAGGATTTATGCCGCTGTGGTAGCCGCGGGACGCAAGGCGAGGGGGGCACGTGCTATCGACCTCCTCCTTGCAGCGACCGCGTGCGCTGCTGGCCTGCCGCTCTACACCCGCAATCCGGACGATTTCCGCGCGATCGGCGATCTCGTCGAGGTCGTGGCGGTGTGACGGCGCGATTCTAACCGGTCCGCGGCGCCGGATCAAAGATCCCGTGAAAGGCCAGATGGAGAGCGCCGCCGGGATGGAGAACCGCCACGGGACCGTCGGCCACGCGGCGCGCGTCGAACACCGCGAAAGCGGTTTCCCCGCGCCCGGCGTCAAAAAGAGGGCAGAGAACCGCGCCGACCCCGGGCTCGTCCGGATCTCCGGCGAACGCGGGCTCGCCGGCAAGATATTGGCCGGCAGGCGCCTGCCAGATGTCGAGAGGCCCGTTCCAGCGCGCGTGGACGAGCTGGTCGAAAAACTTTCGGCCCGGCCTCCCGGTGGCCGAGATGCCCAGCATCCAGAGCTCTTCGTACGGCCGGCCGGCGCGGGCTGGATCGATGGCCGCGAAGTCGGGCGCCAGGTGATAGTCGATCTCCCGCCGGTCCACCACCCGGCCGGTACCGAGGTCCACCACCAGCCTCACCGGCCGCCCCTCCCCCACGTCCTCGAAAAGGCCGGGCAGCTTGTACTGATCGTACACCGGCCGGTCCAATTCCAGGAAGTCGACGACCAGATGGTCTCCGGCCTCGAAAGCGTTGATCGTGTGGAGGCTGTAGCGCTCCGCCACCGGTACCGAAGCGACCTCCTCGCCGGTCTCGCGGGAGACGACTTTCAGGAAGGTGCCCGGGCCGGGCTGCCAGTGCAGAGAGTCCATCACGGAGCCGCCGCGCGTCAGGCTTTCCATATCCAAGTGATAGGGGCTGAGGTGAAAGACGGCATGTTGCCGGCTCAGCGCGAAGTCGTGGACCGAGCACGGCCCGGGGAGCGGCAGCCGGCGGCGGTAGACGAGGCTGCCGTCAGGGCCGAAGCGGTAGAGATTGAGCTGTGGCGCGCCGGCGGCGAAGGAGACCCCGAAGTTGAACAGCTCGCCCGTCTCGTGGTCGATCTTCGGATGGGCCGCGAACGGCGCCACCGGTCCCAGACGGCCGCCGAACGTATGCTCGCCGCGGGTCTCCAGCGTTTCCGGGTCGAGCTCCCACGGCAGCCCCTGCTCGCCGAAGGCCAAGAGCTTGCCCGCGAAAGGATAGATGCTCACATTGAGCGGCGACTCCAGCGTGACCCCGCCCCGGCTCAGGCGGTCGCCGGCAAAGGCGGTGCCGAAGGCGCGGAACAGAGGCTTTCCGGCTTCTTCTTCGGCGCGCCACTTGGCGCCGCGGACGAAGCGGCTCGTCAGGCTCACGCCCTCCGCTCCAAAGCGCAGGGCGCAGACCATGCCGTCGCCGTCCAGCCAGTGCCCGTAACGAAAGCCGTTGCGCTCGAAACGGGCGGGACCGTTCAGATAGTAGGTTCCGCGCAGGAACGCGGGCACCGTCCCTTCAATCTCCCGCACCGGGCTGCTCCGCTCGGCGGGGGTCCGCTCGAAAGCCGCGTCGAGGCCCGGCGCGTGATCGATCATGCCATCGCCTCCACTGCGCTCGCTTCCGGCATTTCAGCCGGCTGGAGCTCCGGATGAAAACGTTTCATGCAGGGGACGTCGAACGGCCAGACGTGCTTTTCCGGCGTAGCCGGCGCAGGCCGCCCAGCGGGCGCGGATCTCCTCGGGGTCGAAGCGGAGGTGGTCCGGGTCGATCCCCGCGACGAAGGCCGCGTTCGAGGCGGCGTCCAGATCTCCCACCACGACGGAGCTCAGGTGCGCGACGATCCAGCGTACCAGCGCCTCCAGGTTCACGAGCTGGCCGTCCAACACCTGCCGCGCCTCCTCGGAGCTCACGCCGACTTTGTAAAAGCAGGCCTCGGCCATCTTGAGCGCCCCGATCTCCGTGAACTCGAAGAAAACCGGCCCGGTTCCGGTCTTCGTGCGCAGCCCCAGATTCTCCTTCTTCCAGCGGTAGTAGCCCACCAGGAACGGCTGGAGCGATTGGTTCCACGGCCCGAGCCGCGAGAACCGGCGCAGGAAGCCGGGCAGGAACGACAGATCGGTGAACAGGTCGTTGAGGAACGGGAAGACGTAGAAGCCGAAATAGATGGCCAGCTCCCAGACGTAGCGCAGCGAGAACGTCTCCTGGTCGCCCAGCACCGGCTGGCCCACGTTGTAGCTCGGGATGTAGGCCTCGTAGATGGCCCGCGCCAGCGACTCGTAAAACCGCACCTTGCGCTCCAGCTCCGCGCGGTCCGAGGTCTTGATGGCGTCCACGATCAACGTGTTGTGCATGGAGATCAGGTCGCCGCCCGGGCTGTAGAGCGGGTCCGTGAAGCGGCCCGCCTCGCCCGTGAACGCCCAGCCCGACGCGCTCAGCATCTGGCCGATGTCGAACGCGAAATCCACGATGCCGGAGTGGTGAAGGACCTTGCTCTCCCGCAGCTCGCGGGCGAACAGCGGCTGCTCGCGGCAGACCCAGTCGATGAGCCCCTGCGCGTTCGCGACCTCCTTCTTGTCCACGTAGCCATGCCCGTAGACCAGGCCGAGGCTCGTCTTACCGTGCAGGGGGATCTGCCAGAACCAATAACCCTCGCCGCAAAAGTGATTGGTCGCGAGGAAGACCGGAATGTGCCCGAGCGCGGCCCGGTTGGGATGCTTGCGGATCTCGTCGTGAGACAGGTCGGTGAGCCGCTCCGGGTTGACGTTGCCTTCGACCCACATGAAGGAGGTGCCGTGACGGATCGGGCTTTTGCGCATCAGGTTGAGCTTCTTGCCGAGGAACTTGCCGCGGCCCGAGGCGTCCACCACCCACGCGGCCTTGCCGGAGATCTCTTCGCCGTCGCTGGTCTTGAAGTGGAAGGGGTGCGGCGCCTCGTCGGCGATCGTCACGTCCAGGCCCGCGACCGAGGTGAGAACTTCGCAACGCGGATCCTCCCGGATCACCCGCAGAACCTCGGCCTCGAACACGTTGCGGTCGAGCTGATAGGTCGCGATGTTCGAAAGCTGGCGGATGTAGGACTGGCTCAGATCCTCGTAGCTGGAGTTGCCGCGCTCCGACGGCCAGTAGAAGCGGAGGTTGTATTTGAGATAGTGATTCTGGAGCAGGTGGTCCTCCATGTCCAGGACCCGGGAGTAGTAATAACCGCTCATCTGCACGGTCGCCTCTCCCACCTTCTGCTTCTTCGCCGGGATCTCGCGCCGGTCCACCAGCAGCACCCGCTTGTCGGTCGCCAGCAGGAGATGACGCGCCAGGCAGAGGCCGGCCAGGCCGCCGCCCACGATCAGGACGTCCACGTCGTATCCGTCGCGCATGATGTCTCGCATGGTGTCTCTCATGATTGGGCCGCTCCTAGAACCAGGGCACAGGCGTGTCCGCTGTACCCGGAAACCGTGATGAGGATCCGCCGCGCCTGCACGGGCCGGCTCGCCGGGGAGACACCCTGGAGAAGGAACCCTTCCTCCAGCTCTTCGAGGCCGCGGATGCCGGGCAGCACCCCGTCGGCGAGGGTGCCCAGGGCGGCCACCGCCTGGAGCGCGCTCGAAGCTCCGAGCGCCTCGCCGAGCATCGACTTGACGGCGGTCACCGGCACGGTGCCGGCCCGCTCTCCGAGAGCCGCGGCGAGACCCGCGGCCTCCTGCCGGTCCTCGTTGACCCGGCCGCTCGCGCCGGTGCTCACCGCGTCGATGTCGCCGGGTCCGAGGCCGGCATCGTCCAGGGCGAGGCGCACGGCGCGCGCCAGCGCGTCCGCCGCCTGCCCGCCTCCCGACGGGTCGAACGCGGTGCCATGGCCGAGGATCTCGGCGTGGACCGGCGCTCCCCGCCGCCCGGCCGCGTCCGCGTCCTCCAGGGCGAGGATCGCCGCGCCTTCCGCGAGCGCCATGCCGTCACGCCGGGCGTCGAACGGCACCGGCCTTCCGCCTCCGCCGGGGCTTGCGAGGCAGCCGGCCCGCAGAAACCCGAGGAACGACTCGAAGCACAGCTCCTCGACTCCGCCCGCCAGGAGCACCTCGGCGCGCCCGTTGCGGATCAGGTCCGCGGCCGTGGCCAGCGCCAGCAGCCCGGAAGCCTCGCCCGCCGAGATGGTCGAATTGACGCCGGGCAGACCGTGCCAGATGGCGGCCTGGCCGGCGGCGGCGTTGATGACGCTGTTGGCGAAATCGAGCGGACTGGCGTGTGACGGTCCGGACTGCACCGCGCGCCGGTCGAACTCCGCGATGGTGCGCACGCTGCAATACATCGTCCCGAGCACCAGGCCCGCCTGCCGCTGCGTGCGCTGCTCGGCGGTCCAGCCGCTCGCCGAGAGTGCCTGGTGCGCGGCGACCAGGAGAAGCCGCGCCGTCCGGTCCACCGGCCGCAGGTTGCGCTCTCCCAGCCACTCTTTCGGCTCGAACGGCCGCACCTCGCCGGCCTTGTGCCCCCCCTGCCCCCCCAGATCACCAAGACCGTCGAGAGGAAACAGCTCGATATCCTTGAGGCCGCTCCGGCCCTCTTTCAAAGCCTCGTGCAGTCCGGCGACCGAGGCGGCCAGCGACGAGATCACGCCGGCTCCGGTGACCACCACCCTCCTCCTCATGCGGTTTTCCCCTCGAAGCGCTCCTCGAATCGCTGGCAGCGCCGGAAGATCACCGACGCGTTGTTGCCGCCGAACGCGTAGGCGTTGTTCATCGCCACCTCGACGTCGACCTGCCGGGCCTGGTTGGGCACGCAGTCGAAATCGCAGTCCGGATCCGGCTCGACGAAGTTCGCCGTCGGCGGAATCCATCCGGTGTGAATCGCCAGCGAGCAGACCGCCGCCTCGATGGCCGAAGCCGCGCCCATGGTGTGGCCGATCATCGACTTGATCGAGCTGACCGGCACCCGCGGCGACGGCCCGAACACGCGGCGGACCGCCATGCCTTCCAGCCGGTCGTTCGTGGGGGTGCCGGTGCCGTGGGCGCTGACGTAGTCCACGTCCTCCGGCCGCAGGCCGCTGTCGGCGAGCGCCGCGGTCAGGGCGCGGACCGCGCCGTCCGCGTCGGGATGCGCGGCGGTCATGTGATGGGAGTCGCAAGAGAGGCCGTAGCCGGCCAGCTCGGCGTAGATGCGCGCGCCGCGGGCCCGGGCGCGCTCCAGGGTCTCCAGCACCAGCACGCCCGCGCCTTCGCCCGGAATCATCCCCTTGCGGTTGCGGTCGAACGGCCGGCAGACGTCCGGAGCGATGGCTCCCAGGCGCGAAAAGCCGGTATAGGTGATGCGCGAGAACGCGTCGGCGCCGCCGGCGAGCATGAGGTCGGCGCGGCTGGCGCGTAGCGCGTCGTAAGCCCAGGCGACCGCGTAGTTTCCCGCCGCGCAGGCGGTGGGGATCATCACGTTGACGCCGCCGAAGCCCAGCTCCCGGGCCACGTGCGCGGCGATCGCATGACAGGGATAGATGGTCGCGATCTCGGCTCCGATAGCGTCGAGGTCCCCGGCCAGGTAGCGATCGTTGAAGCGCTCGACTTCGAGCGGCTCTCCGGAGGTCGTGCCCATGGCCACTCCGGCGCGCGGCGCCTCGACCGTTTCCGGATCGAGGCCCGCGTCCGCGAGCGCCATGCGGGCGGCGGCGGCGGCAAACTGCGACGCGCGCCCGGTCCGCGCCGGATCGAGCCGCCGGAGGTGATCCTCCGCCCGGAAGCCCTTCACCTCGGCGCCGACCTGCGAGCTGTGCCGCCCCGCGTCGAACGACGAGACCGGCGAAAAACCGCACCGGCCCGCCAGCAACCCGTTCCAGACCTCCTCTCGACCGGTCCCGATCGGAGTGACCATGCCGAGGCCGGTCACCACGATCCGGGCGGTCATCCCACCGCCACCTGGGTGCGGCTTCCAGCCATCTCGGCCAGGCGACCCTGGATCAGATCCACCATGGCCGGCAGACTGTCGATCTCCTTGTAGCGCTCGTCCGGCAGGCCGAGCTGAAACGCCATGTCGACGTCCACCCCGATCTCCAGGAGCGACAGCGAGTCGAGGTTCATGTCGTCCCGGAAATGGTCCCCGTCGCCGATCGCCTTGGGATCCAGACCCGCCACGTTCCCGATGATGCCCTTCACCTTGTCCCTGATTTCCTGTGGGGTCATCCCCTTCCTCCTTCTCCGAATATCGGATAAAAAAAGCCGCTCGCCCTCATCGGCGCTCGGAAGAGAGTTTCGTTACAGGGGACCCATAAGCGAGATCTGTGAAATACTTACGTCCGACAAGACCTCGCCAGGAGAATAATACACATGAAGCTATACGGCCACATCCCATGGGTCCTTTCCGCCTTCGTGGCCGCCATGCCACTCCCCGCTCAAACGCCGTCCCAGGAAGCGCCGCCCATCTTCGGGGAGCAGATCGAGGTCCGGGTGGTCAACGTCGAGGTGGTCGTTACCGACAAGGATAGCAACAGAGTGACCGGCTTGCAGCCGCCGGACTTCCGCCTCCGCGTGGACGGCAAGGAGGTGCCGGTCGAATTCTTCACCGAGGTGGTCGGCCGCGAGGCCGTGGCGCCCCCCGAAGGCGGGAGCCGCCCCGCCGCCGGCCCCAACGTGGTGCCCGGCGAGGCGGTCGGCACCTGGTATCTCGTGTTCATCGACGACTACTTCGCCCAGGCCCCGAACCGCAACAGCGTCCTCGAGCATCTCCAGGACCAGCTCGCCCGGCTCGGACCGGACGACCGGATGGCCGTGGTCGCCTTCGACGGCGGCCGGCTGGACATGCTCTCCACCTGGAGCAACAACTCCCGCGACCTCTCGCGGGCGTTCAGCAACGCCATGGCCCGGCCGGCCCGCGGCCCGCAGCGCGTCACCGAGCTCGCGGAGATGCTCCGCAACGAGAGCTTCGCCCAGTCCAACGGCGACCCGTTCGACGACGGCACCCGGAGCCCGCTCGCCGGCCGCCTGGTCAACCAGAACCTCAGCCTGCAGGAGAAGGCCTACGGCCAGACCCTGGCCCGGCAGTTGAACGCCGAAGTGTCGGCCGCGGTCAGCGCCATGCGGGCGACCTCGGGCGTGCCGGGCCGCAAGGTTTTGCTTCTCCTCTCCGGCGGCTGGCCTTTCTCCATCCAGAGCTACCTGCGCGGCGACCAGGATACGGCGCTCTCCCGCGAGCTGCCCGAGGGAGAAAAGGTCTACGGGCCGCTCGCCGCCACCGCCAATCTTCTCGGCTACACGATCTACCCGGTCGACCTCCCGGGCGTGCAGGAGGGCGCGGCGAGCGCCACCGGCATCGGCGCCTCGGGGACCGCCGGAAGATACCGCGAGCAGGAGGTCGAGGGCGCGCTCTCCTTCCTCGCCAGGCAGACCGGCGGCCGGCCGCTGCTCAACGCCCTGCGCGACAAGGCGCTCGACGTCGCCGAAGAGGACACCCGCTCCTACTACTGGCTCGGTTTCACGCCGAACTGGGAGCGCAACGACAAGCAGCACAAGGTGGACGTCGAAGTCCGGCGCCCGGGCTTGACCGTCCGCTTCCGCAACAACTTCCTCGACCTGTCGAAGCAGGCCTCCGTGTCCATGATGATGGAGAGCGCGCTCCTCTTCGGCAATCTGCCGGACGCGGTCCAGATGCCGGTCAAGCTCGGCACGATCGCGAAGACGAAAGCCGGAATCGAGATCCCCATCACTCTCGCCCTGCCGGTGAACGCCTTCACAACCGTCCCGCTGGAGGGCAAGTATCACGCCAAGCTGGAGCTGCGCGTCGCCGCCACGGACGATCAGGGCAACCGCTCGGATATCCCGGTGATCCCGCTCGAGTTGGCTTCCGACAAAGAGCCCAAAGCCGGTGGCTTCGTGAAATACGAGACCAAGGTCACGGTCAAAGGCAAGCCGAAGCACCTGGTTCTGGCCACCTACGATCCGCTGAGCGGCAAGATCGCCACGAGCGAGGTGGAGGTGCCGTAAAGAGACCTCACCCCCTCGGTCCCCCTCTCCCATCGCTCTCCCCCCGCCCGGGAGAGGGGGAAGCCCCCGCCCGAAGACGATGGGTTTTGATAGGCTCGCCGCGGGAGGAGATCTGGTATGCCGAAAAACGTCCTGCCGGAGGAACGGGAGATGAGCTCTCGTGCCCGTGAGCTGCGCAGGGAAGCCACGCCGGCAGAGACCGCGATGTGGAAGCTGCTCCGCCACCGCCGGCTCCACGGCCTCAAGTTCCGGCGCCAGTTCCCCATCGCTACCTTCGTCGCGGATTTCTGCTGCTACGACCTCCGCCTCATCGTGGAGCTCGATGGCGATGTTCACGGGGAATCAACGCAAGCCGCGCACGACGCCAACAGAGATGCCTTCCTGAGATCCCTGGGCTATGGGATCCTGCGGATCCCCAACCACCGCCTTTTCCACAATCCCGAAAGCGTCGTCGACGAACTCTTGAGCACAGCCCTGAGCCGTGGCTGGCACCCACCCGGGCAGGCCCCTGTGAAGGCGAGGGCGGGGGCTTCCCCCTCTCCCGGGCGGGGGGAGAGCGATGGGAGAGGGGGACCGAGGGGGTGAGGTCGGGAGGGGGCTTCCCAGTATCTGGCACCTCCGCCGCCGCCAACGAGCCCAAGGCCGGCGGCTTCGTGAAATACGAGACCAAGGTCACGGTCAAAGGCAAGCCGAAGCACCTGGTCCTGGCGACCTACGACCCGCTGAGCGGCAAGATCGCCACGAGCGCGGTGGAGGTGCCGTAAGAGAGATCATGCTCGATTCGCAAACAGAGGCTCGAAGCGGCCCCGGTTCTCAAAGGCGTAACGCCAGAACGCGTTCATCGCTGAGACCAGGCGCTGAGTGTTCTCTTCGTTGTAGCCCCACGAGCCTTCGGTGTCCCGAATCCAGATGGGGCTCTGGGTACAAGAACGGTGTAGCTCGAACAGTTCGGCCTCGATCGATTCCTGCTCGGGCCCGGCCTCCTCGTGGAGGAAGACCTTGGCCGGCCAGAGATAGAGCTTGCTGATGAGTGAGAGGTTGCGGCCATCCAGCTCGGTCGTGGCTGTCTTCAGCGCCTCGCGCGCGGCTCTCAGGTGCTTGCGCAAATCGATGGATACATCGCCGCAGAACCTCAGAAGGCGCTCCGTCTCCAGGAGAGTGATCGCGACATCTCCGATCACGTAGCTGTGCGGCTCTTCCGAGCGGTTGTCGATGAAAGCTTTATACTCCGAGTTGCACAAGTCCTCCAGCCTCTCGGCGAGGAGGTCGATGACCTCCTGTCGATTGCTCAGCAGCGGACTCTCCTTTTTGCTCCGGACCTCCTGGTCGACCGCCAGGCAAAACGCCAGGGAGCGCACGGCCCATGCGGCGTAATCGGCGGAATGGATTCCACCTCCAGGCCGATCCGTCTTGGAAATGCCCCACCAATTCAGCGGTGTCTCCTTGTTCAACATTGTGCGCAGGAGCGCGCGAACGATCTCGTCCGTGCCCCGTCTCTTGCCCGCCGGAAGGGAATCCGGACTTCCGGGCCGGCGTACCAAGCGAGCGTAAGAGAAAATGTACAGAAGGCGAGAGGTACAGAGCGTGCAGCCGTCGTGACCGAAGGCATTTTCCTTGTCTTCATCCCATTTGACCTTCTCGCTGGCCAGATGGCGGAGAGCGAAGGCGAACTCGGCTCGAAAGGGCGTGGACCCGAGATCGAAGACCAACCGGCTGAGACAGATTGCGTTTACCCCAGTGTGCAGGCTGCGCGCGCAGAAACGCCAGGCGGGATAGATGATCTCATGAAGATCCTTCCGGAACCGCCTGACCATCTCACTGGCCGGGCCCTCATCACTCTGAAGGAAGAAGAGGCTGAAGGCGTTCTGCCATGGACCTCCATCCCGAAGCAACGGTTCCCGGGCCTGTCGACGGGTCCCGCGGATGGCGAACGCCTCTTTCGCATCCAGGCGGGGCTCCGAAGGATGGTCCGGGGTATGCAGGGCCAGGGTGTGCAGAGCAAGGAGATCCACGACCGCCCTGGTCTCACCCACGGAATCCAGAGGGATAAGGTCGAGCATCCGAGTGAGGTTTTCTTTGAGCGCGTTCCGGATCAGGGTGTCGTTGTCTTCCGTCAGCGGCAGTCGATCGGAAAAGCGTCCATCGAACTTGACGCCTCGCCCACCGTGTTGCCGTGCCACCCCGTCGAACCACCGGACAGAGTGATACGCCAAAGTCAGGAGCCACGCCGCGGAGGCAGTGAGCGTCTCCACGCCGGTCTCGGGCTCGACAACGATCCTGCCCGGCAAGATCTCGTGCCGGAGCGCGCGCCCTTTCTGGCGCAGGTAGAGATCCAGGACCGGATCCTCCATCGTCCACTCCCCCTTCGGGTCAAGCTCGATCGGATCCGGCGACGGGAAGAAGGGATGCCCCTCGGCGAGTTCTTCCGCCGTCGCGAACAGGGCACTGATCAGGGCGGGGCGGAATCGCACGCGGATCCCCTGGATCTCGATCTGCTGCGCCTCCGGCGCCGAGTTCGGACTTTCCAAGGGTACGGACAGACTGTGACTCCGGCAGAGATCGATCAGGCTGCTCACGAAGACAGCCCGGGACTCATCAGAGTATCCGGCAGGCGTGATGCGCCTTTTCCAATCCTCACCGATGTACTTCTCCAACAGCTCGGCGGTGAACTTGCCATGCTTTTCCAGGAGTTGCCAGCCGGGGTTCTCACTTGCCCTGTCGGTGGTGTAGCCCAGGAAATATCCCAGGTCGTGCAGGTATCCGGCGCAGAGGATCAGGTACTTTTCGGGCGAGGTCAACGCGATGCCGGCACTTCTGGCAAGCTCCAAGCACGTCTCGAACAGCTCTTCTCCGTGCTCTATTATGCTGATCCGCCCGGTTTCCGCGACGTTGATGGTGGCCCGTATGTTGAGGGCCAGCCTCCGGCACTCGTTGGCCGCAACTGCTTCCAACTGGGTCGAGTACAGGATTCGCGACGGCGCTGCCGGCCGTTCGAAGGCCACGCTGACGTCTTCCGGATGGGCGAGGGCCTGTTCGAGACCTTCCATGAAATTTTCAAAGCCGGCATCGACGCCCTCGAGAACGAGCGTTTCCGATCTTCTTTTCTGCTGAATGTTCGGCAGACGGTTTCCTGGTCCGGAGAGATTGATGACGAAAAGATTGGTCAGCGTTTCGGGTGGAATTTCAGAGTCTGTATCCGGAACGCTGCGAAGCGCATGCAGGATCTTTTCGTCTACACCCGAGTAGCCGATAATCACGACATGATTCTGAGTCAGGAGGTCGATAACGGCTGCTTCTTCATTTCTGTCCTTGAAGATATGACTCTCGTCGATGCCGATGATGGGTTCACCGCCACCTTTTTTGACGGTCCCATGAATCTTATAGATGGCGCTCGCTTGCAACTCCTTGAAGTTGTAGAAGACCTGGGCGGGCGCCCCCAAGGATTCGCATGCCTCTTCCAGGAGTAGATCGAAGTTCATATTCAAGATGGCACGGATGCGGGGTCGAAGCCGGGCAAGCCTCAGATAACCTCCGCAGTCCTCTCCTCGAACCGGAGGAAACGTCTTTTTGATCGCCTGACGCCGAGCCCGGGGATCCGATCTCTTGAATTTAGGTTCCAGAAGGTTTCGAAGCCGCGCTTCGTCCCAGGTCAGAACTTCCTCGATGGGCTTCCGGGAGAGATCGCTGTAGACTCTGGCCAGAAGCTCCCAAAATCCAGGAAGACCATACTGCATCGAACAGCCGGCGCCGATGAGGAAAACGACTCCGGGAGCCTCCGAGTCTTCCTGGGAAGCCCGCAGGCAGTCTGCAAGGCTCTGAACCACAGAACAGAAGCGCTGAGAGTAGTGCTCGAGCAAGATCCCTCCTTATCGTCTGCACAAGTTTTGAGAGAATACCATACTGGAGGAGCCAACGCAAGCCGCGCACGATGCCAACAGAGATGCCTTCCTGAGATCCCTGGGCTATGGGATCCTGCGGATCGCCAACCACCGCCTCTTCCACGATCCCGAAAGCGTCGTCGACGAACTCTCGAGGATTGCCCTGAACCGTGGCTGGCACCCACCCGGGCAGGCCCCTGTGAAAGCGAGGGCGGGGGCTTCCCCCTCTCCCGGGCGGGGGGAGAGCGATGGGAGAGGGGGACCGAGGGGGTGAGGTCGGGAGGGGGCTTCCCAGTAAAGGATCGGACGGCACTCTTCTTGCAGTACTTCCAAAGCGTGGTTCCCGCCAACCCCGAGACACCTCGTCCATCCTGGGCTGACCGATCGGAGTTGGCTCGAGTGACCACGACCAGGAGTTACATCATGGCTAATACCACAGTGGAGACCCACCCCAACGTCATGTCGACCGCCGCCATCCTCGGCGACAGCGTCGTCAACCGTGCCGGCGAGAAACTTGGCAAGATCGAGGAGATCATGCTCGACCTGGAGAAGGGTCGTGTCGCGTACGCAGTCCTCTCCTTCGGCGGCTTCCTGGGGATGGGCGAAAAGCTGTTCGCCATTCCGTTCGAGGCCCTGAAGCTCGACGCCACCCGTGAGCACTTCACGCTCGACGTCGACAAGGAAAAACTGAAGAATGCCCCCGGCTTCGACAAGAATCATCCCCCGGTGGCGTCGGACCGCACCTGGGGCGCCGAGGTCTACAAGTTCTACGGCTACAAGCCCTACTGGCAGTAAGTCCGGGAACACGATCAAACAGGATCGAGGGCGGCCATATGGCCGCCCTCTTTTTGTTTGGGCGCGGCGCCGGCGGCCGGACAATCGGTACAAATTACATGTAAAAGATGCCGATCGTGCCCGTCCGCTGGCGACCTGGATCTGCGACGACGTCTCCGGAGCCTGGCGTTCGGTTCAGCCCTGCCGCCCGGGCATCCTGGCCGAGCCGAGGCTCAGCCCGGCGACGGCGAGCGCGCCCAGCATCTCCACTCCGCCCTTGAGCACGGCGAGGATCGCCACGGCGGAGGTCCAGGTGAGCAGCCACAAGCCCACCCACGGCGCCAGGACGATCCGTAACCATGAGGACCGGCCGGCTCGTCTCCATCCCGGCGTGCTTTCGGCGAGCCGCCGCCAGGGATCGAGGCCGGTGGAGGCGGTCGCCATTCCTCTGCACGCTTCGGGGGTGATCTCCGTCTTCCGGAAGGTCGACTCGAACCAGCTCTCCCCGTCTCCGGCCAGACGGTAGGCGTCGTCCTCCATGGGATGACCGGCGTAGCGGAAGCGGTTGCCGGCCGCGCAGGCGAGATAGAGGACAAGGAAGGGCCGCAGGAGGCCCAGGCCGGGACCGGCTTCCTGGATCTGCAAGGCGTGGTAGGCCTCGTGGAGCAGCAGCCCGAGCCCGTCCACCGAGCCGGGGTCCCAGAACTGCGGCTCGACGTAGATCCGGGTGCGGCGCGGCCGGAGCTTCCCGGGCAGGGTGATGCCCTGGATCGCGAACATGCGGAAGACGTGCGGGATTCCGACATGGAACCGCAGCGCGCCCAGGTCGAGCGCCGGGTAGACCGCCGCGAGCACCCGCCGGGCGAGCTCCGGCAGCTCGACCTCGGGCGGGAAGAGCCAGCGGCGGAGGCGCTCGGCCCGGGACGGCTTCGGTCGCGGTCGCATCCGCCGAAGTCTACCCCGATCGGGCACTTCGGCTAGACTTGCCTCTCTATGCTGACACCGGAGCTGGTCGCCGACATCCTGATCCGCCAGGGACTCATCACCGCCGAGCAGGGCGAAACCATCAAGCAGGAGGCCCGCCTCGTGCCCGGCCGCCTGCGCTCGTCGAGCGCCTACGAGCAGAAATCCCTCGCCTACGAGGTGATCACGCGCCTGCGCCTGCCCAACCTCAAGGACTCCACAGGGACCCTCGGAGACAACGACATCGCGCTGGCCATCGCCCACGACGCGAAGCTCGATCACGTCCGCATCGACACCCTCTCCCTCAACGCGGACCTCATCGAGTCCAAGATGTCGCGCCCGTTCGCGAAGCGGCACCGGATGATCCCGCTGGAGATGGCCAACGGCCGGCTGAAAGTGGCCTGCGCGAATCCCTACGACATCGAAGGGATCGACAGCTTCAAGCGCATCGCCGGCCGCGACGTCGAGCTGGTGGTGGCGTCGGAGCCGGAGCTGCTGAAGGCCCTGACCGAGTTCTACGGCCTCCGGCATTCGGTCAAGAAGGCCGAGCGCGACCTGAACTCCGGCATCGACCTCGGCAACCTCGAGCAGCTCGTCCGCATGAAGAGCGAGAACGAGATCGAGTCGAGCGACCAGCACGTGGTCAACGCGGTCGAGTTCATGCTCCAGCACTCCTTCGACAGCCGCGCGAGCGACATCCACGTCGAGCCGAAGCGCGACCGCAGCCTGATCCGGTTCCGGATCGACGGCGTGCTGCACGACATCCAGACCATGCCCAAGGTGGTCCACGCCGCCGTGGTGTCGAGGATCAAGACCATGGCGCGGCTCGACATCGCCGAGAAGCGCCGGCCGCAGGACGGCCGCGTCAAGACCACCCGCGGCGGGCGCGAGGTCGAGCTGCGCGTCGCCACCCTGCCGGTGGCCTTCGGCGAGAAGGTGGTCATGCGCATCTTCGATCCGCAGGTGCTGATGCAGGATCTGACTTCGGTCGGTTTCTATCCGGACGAGCTCCAGATCTTCAACGATTTCATCAGCCGGCCGCACGGGATCATCCTGGTGACCGGTCCGACCGGCTCGGGCAAGACGACGACGCTCTACTCCGCCTTGAAGGTGATCGCCACGCGCGAGGTGAACGTGACCACGATCGAGGATCCGATCGAAATGGTTCACGAGGATTTCAACCAGACGGCGGTGCAGACCAAGATCGGAGTGACGTTCGCGAGCGCGCTACGGCACATCCTGCGGCAGGACCCGGACGTGATCATGGTGGGCGAGATCCGCGACGCCGAGACGGCGCAGTATTCGATCCAGGCGGCGTTGACGGGCCACCTGGTCTTCTCCACCTTGCATACCAACGACGCGTCGTCGTCGATCTCGCGGCTGGCGGATCTGGGGATCGAGCGCTTCCTGATCAGCTCGACCCTGGTGGGCGCGATGGCGCAGCGGCTGCTGCGGCGGATCTGCCCGCACTGCGCGACCGAACGCTTCCTGACCGCCGAGGAGATCGCGACGCTGCGCCTGGCGGTGCCGCCCGGAAAAAGGGTGAAGGTGAAGGAAGGGGAAGGCTGTTTCGAGTGCCGCGGCACGGGCTACATCGGCCGCACGGGCATCTTCGAGATGCTGCCGATCGATGAAGCGGTCAAAAACCTGATCATCAACGGCGCGGACTCGCCCGAGATCAAACGCGAAGCCGCGAAGAACGGCATGCGCACCCTCCGCCAATCCGCCCTCCGCAAGCTCGCCGAAGGCATCACCACCTTCGAGGAGGTGGTGCGGGTGACGGGGCTGTAGGAAATTGATCCCATTCCCCCTCTCCCCGACCCTCTCCCCCGGGCCGGGGGAGAGGGAGGACAGGATCAATCCGTCTTGAAATACTCCGAAATCAGCTCCCGCGCCCGCTGGGCGTCCGCGCGCGGCTCGGCGATGCGGCCAAAAAGGGTACGGTAGATGGCCTGCAGGGCTTCCAGATCCTGCTGCTCCAGGAGCTTGTGGAGTTGGTCGATGGCGCGCTGCGAGGCCTCGGGGTGAAGGCGCGCCTCGGATTCCCGCTCCAGGAGGACCATGGCGAAAAGGAGCGGCTCGGGAAGGTTTTCAAAGGCGGTTTCCGGAGGGAGCAGCGAAGACGGTGGCGGCGCCGGCTCCTTGGCGGGCTGGGCCTGGATGACGATGGTGTCGTCGAGCGGCTTCGGCAGGCCGGGCTGCGGGCTCCTTTTTTCGAAGAACGGCAGCGTGCGCATCTGGTGCGCGAAGCGGGAGAAGAGGCCCATGAGCTCCTTCTCCGAGGCGAAATTGCCGACCAGCCGGGCGTCTCTTCCGATCTCCAGCCGTTGCGTTTCCTGAAGCACCACGTGGGCGCGGGCGCCGTCTTCCAGGTGGAGCGAGCGGGCGCTCACCTTCCAGGCGGTCAGAAAGCCCTGCACATAGCAGGTCTCGACGCAGCGCACCGTCACCGCTTCCACCTCCACGCCGCGATCGATGCGGATCGAGCCGCCGAGCGACTCCAGCGTGCCGTATTTTCCCGAGTTCTGGACCACCACGTTGCCGGGCGCGTGGATCGAAAGCTGGCCTTCCGCGTCCAGCTCGATCCGGGTTCCCCGCGGAATGATCAGGGTGGGAGCGACTTCATCCATCGTGCTTTTCATGGCGCCTACTTTCCAACGAGAGACGGCAGCGGCTCATAGTCCCGGGCCGGAGGGGCGTTCCGGGCCTGAAGCAGCATCCGTTCCTCGTTCTGCCAGCGGTGATCCAGGATGTAGATGAGCGGATCGACCGGCACCCACCCGCCGCCTTCCAGCCTGCGCCGGACTTCATAATGGACGTGCGGGCTCGTGCTCCATCCGCTGTTGCCGACCGTGGCCAGCACGTCCCCCTGCTTCACCTTCTGCCCGGTCCTCACTTTGACTTCGTTGCAGTGCCCGAACAGGGTGACGAATCCATCGCCGTTGCGGACCATCACCACGTTGCCGAGGCGCCACCAGTGGATGCTCCGGCCCATCGGGTAGATCCCGGCGAAGACGACCACGCCGTCGGCCGGCGAGACGACCGGCTTGCCCACCGGCGCGGCCAGGTCGAGGCCGGAGTGAAACTCGAATTCCCGGGTGAACGGGCTGCGGCGGCGGCCGAACGGGCTCGTGAGCACGAAGTCGCCGCCCTGCAACGGACAGAACGAAGGCGTGCTCCGCACCTGGTCCTTGTGCTCCTTCTCGAACGCCGAAACCTGCCGGAGAAGAGCGCTCGAGGAGGCCAGGGAGAGGCCGATCCGCACCTGCAGACGGTTTCCCTGCTGGATGGTTCCGGCGTAGATGGAGTCCTCCGGCAACCTCACGGCGGGAACGGACCGGCGGCTTCCCCTCTGCGGCCGGGCCGCTTCCAGCCCATAGGCGAGGAGGATCTTGTTCATCCGCAGGTCGAGCCCGGCGCTGCGCTCCTGGAGCTGCTCCAGGCGGCCGACCAGCTCCTGCAGGCGCTCGCCCTGGCGGGTGCGCTCCGCGACGAGCAGCGAGTACTCCTGGCGGTTCAGAATCCCGCCGATGACGCCGGGCGCCACCCAGACGGCCAGCGCCAGGAAGACGGCGTAGAGGGCAGCCGGGATGCACCAGAGGATCCGGTGCCGCCGGGTGAAGAAAAGGTAGCGCACGCGCCGCCGGATGTTGCCCGGGTGGATCTGGATCTCCAGGGTCCGGGACTCGGAGGGCGAGCGGTCGCGGCGTGGCAGCCGGAGTTTCATGGTATTGGCGGCATGGGCGGCATTGGCAGAGGATTCAGCCGGTCGATCTCCGCCTCGCTGGCATGGTGCGACACCGCTTCCCGCAGCTCGGCGTGGACGGTCGGCGCGCCGGCCAGGATGTTGCC
The DNA here is from genome assembly GCA_963844885.1 of uncultured Holophagales bacterium. Taxonomy (GTDB): domain Bacteria; phylum Acidobacteriota; class Thermoanaerobaculia; order Multivoradales; family UBA5704; genus DATMER01. The sequence goes on from CAWJQA010000006.1 coordinate 426,255, forward strand.
TCCTTGAAAGAACCGCCCGCCGCCGTCGAGATCGCTCACAGTGCCGCCGGCCTCCCGGATCAGGAGGACGCCGGCGCCGATGTCCCAGGGCGAAAGGCGGAACTCGAAGAAGCCGTCATAGACGCCGGCCGCGGTGTAGGCCAGGTCGAGCGCCGCCGCGCCGCAGCGCCGGATCGCCTTGGCCTGCTGGAAGACCTCGCGGAAGAGGGCCAGGTAGACGTCGAGCGTCGGCAGCGCCCGGAAGGGGTAGCCGGTCGCCAGGAACGCGCCGCGCAGGCCGCCCTGCCCGGAGACGTTCATCCGGCGGCCGTTCCAGAAGGCGCCGCCGCCGCGGGTGGCGGTGAAGACGTTGCCCCCTTCCGGGTCGTGGACGACGCCCGCCAGCAGCTCGCTGCCCTGGCGGCAGGCCACGGACACGCAGTAGACCGGCAGCCCCTGCATGAAGTTGGTCGTGCCGTCGAGCGGGTCGATCAGCCACTCGTGCTCGCCGTCCCCCTCGCCGGCCCCGCCCCCCTCTTCGGCCAGGATCCGGTGGCCGGGGAAGCGGCGGCGGATCTCCGCCAGGACGGCCGTCTCACTCTCGCGGTCGGCCTGGGTGACGAAGTCGTTCGCGCCTTTGCGGTCGACCGTCAGGCCCTCGCGCCGGAAATATCGCCTCACCACGTCCGCTCCGGCCTGCGCCGCGGCCATGGCGGTCTCGATCAGCTCATCGTGCATAGGACCGCCATTATGCCAGGATCGGGCCAAGAGGATCGAAATGACCCCTTGACCCTCACGCAACGTGAGGCCTTACCTTGAGACCGTGGCCGCCCCGCCGGGGCAGAAAGGAGCTGGAACGATGCGCCTGTGGAAGGTGGGAGAGCTGGCGAAGCACGCGGGATTGACCGTCCGCGCTCTGCACCACTACGACGAGATCGGCCTGCTCTCGCCTTCGCACCGGAGCGAGGCCGGGTATCGCCTCTACGACGGCGAGGACGTCGCCAGGCTGCTGCAGATCCTGTCCCTGCGGCAGCTCGGGTTCTCGCTGGAGGAGATCCGCGATTGCCTGTCCCGGCCCGAGAACACGCTGGAGCGGGTGCTCGAGCTCCACATCGCCCGCCTCCGCGACGGGATCGAGCTGCAGAGGAAGCTCTGCAGCCGGCTGGAGGCGGTGTCGGAGCGGCTGCGCGCGGCGGAGGAGGTCTCCGTCGAAGATTTCCTGGAAACCATGGAGGCGATCAACATGTTCGAGAAACATTTCACCGAAGAGCAGAGGCGTGAGATCGAAGCGCGCGGCAAGGAGCTCGGCCAGGACCGGATCAAGGCGGTCGAAGCCGAGTGGCCGCAGCTCATCGCCAAGGTCCGCGCCGAGATGGACAACGGCACCGATCCGGCCGGCGACACCGTACAGGCACTGATGCGCCGCTGGAAGGAACTGCTCGCCGAGTTCACCGGCGGCAACCCCGGCATTCAACAGTCGCTGAACCGGATGTATCAACAGGAGCCGGCGGTCCAGACCCGGACCGGCATCGATCCGGCGCTCATGGAGTACGTCGGCAAAGCCATGGCCGCGGGACGTGGCCAGGCTTGAGGTTCGAGGGCCGTCCGGACATCACCGTCCGGGCGGCCCTGCCAATCACACCACGGATCGTCACTGAAGATAACCGAGCGCGCGCAGGTTCTTCTCGGTCTCGGGATCGAGCGGCGGCGCGGCGACGGCGGCCAGCGCCCGCGGCTTGAACGCCAGCAGGTCCCGCAGCAGCACGCGCGTGGACCGGCTCCGCTCGCGCGCGAGATCCCGGCGCTGGCCGGGATCTCTGAATAGATCGTAAAGCTCGACCCGCGACAGCCGGACGCCGCGCACCTGAAAACCGCGGCATTTATATTCTCCCTGACCGCCGTGCGTCTTTTCCGGCTCCTCCATCACGCAGCCGTCGACGTTCAGATCGACGCGGCCACCGTGCCCGGAACCGGCCGGCCTCAACGCGCGCACCGGCGTCCAATCCGGCGTCAGGCGGGCCTCGCTCAGCACCCGGCTCCCCTGCCGGACCGTGAGCCGGCGCGGCACTTCAAACGATCGGGCTTCGAACGCCAGATCCCCACCGGAAGCGTCGAACGCGGCGCGGCGGCTGATCCAATCGTCGAGCGGTGGATCGAACAGCAAAAGGCTTTCCAACGCCTGACGCTCGCCGCGGTAGACGGCCCGCTCACCGCCCGCCACCTCCGCCCACGCCGTGTCGGGAACCGCCTCCATTTCGCGGCCCAGAAGCCCGGCGCGGCTGGTGCCGCTGAGCCGGTCGCGGGGCTTGAGCCGCGCCAGCTCGTACAACGTCGGCGCCAGATCCAAAAGCTGGACGACGCCGCGATGCCTCACGGCGTCACGCTGATCGGGATGGATCACCAGCAGCGGCACGTGCAGCGTTTCGCGGTAGAGCCGCGTGTGGCTCAGCTTGCCGTGATCCTGCAGCTCCTCGCCGTGGTCGGCGGTCACGATCACCGTCACCTCGTCGTCGAGCCCGAGGCGCTCCAGGTCCGCGAAGAAATCGCGCAGCACCTCGTCCGTCTGGCGGATGCCCGCGTCGTAAAGCGCCGTGAGCCACTCCACCACGGGCGGCTCCAGTAACTCGCCGCTGGCGTTCTGGCGGGTCAGCCCCGGACCGGTCGCCGGGATCGCGCCGGGCGGCGGACCGCCGGACCAGAACGGCTCGCGGAAGCGGGGCGGCGCGTCGTAGGGGGTGTGGACCGCATAGGTATGGACGAACACGAAAAATCGGTCGTCCGGCTTCAAGCCTTCCAGGAAGCGGACGCCGCGCTCGAACGTGTGTTTGACCTTCCGCTCGCCCTGCCGATCCTGGGCACTGAACACGTCGAAACCACGGCGGAACCCATAGCGCGCCCGCAGGAAGCCGCCCTCGGTGAACGCCCCGGTACGGAAGCCGGCGCGCTGGAAGACCTCCGGCAGGAGCTCGACCTCGTCCGGAAGCACCGAGCTCGGCGGATACACGCCGTGCTCGCGCGGATGGAGACCGGTGAGCATCGACATGTGGGACACCAGCGTGCTCGGGTACTGCGCGTAGGCCTCCTCGAACAGCGTGGCCCGTTTCGCCAGAGAATCCAGGAACGGGCTGGTCGGCCGGGGATAGCCGTAACAACCCAGGTGATCCGCCCGCAGCGTGTCGATCGAGATGAGGATGTACCCGCGCGTAGCGCGGGGTATTTCGCGGAGTGCCGAGGCGGCCTTCGGCGCCGGCGCGGAAGGATCCGCCTTCTCGCCGCACCCCTGGACCACGAGCGCCACCGCCGTCAGAAGAAAGAGAGCCGGTCTGCGAATCCGCTTCATGGGGTGGAATGATATAGGATAGGAGCCGATATGCCGACCGACATGACGAAAGCCTCTGCCCGGGCGGCGCAGGCCATGCACCGCGTCCGCGGCGACCTGTTCGAACTGCGGGAGCCGCCGACCGATCCGCACCTCTTCAACGCCGACCTGGCGCCGACCCGCGTATCGCAGCGGACGTGGACCACCTACCACGTCGCCTCGCTGTGGATCGGCCTGTCGGTCTGCATTCCGACCTACCTGCTGGCGGCCGGCCTGGTGCAGGGCGGCATGAGTTGGAAGCAGGCGGTTTTCACGATCCTGCTCGGCAACCTGATCGTGGCCTTCCCGCTGGTGCTCATCGCCCACGCCGGCACGCGCTTCGGCATCCCCTTCCCGGTGCTCGCGCGGGCCTCTTTCGGCACCTCGGGCGCGCACGTTCCGGCGCTCCTGCGCAGCCTGGTCGCGTGCGGCTGGTTCGGCATTCAGACGTGGATCGGCGGCCAGGCGATCCAGATCATGCTGGTGACCGCGTTTCCGTCCTGGGCGCGGATGCCGGGCGGCGCCTGGATCGCCTTCTTCGCCTTCTGGCTGTGGAACATGTACATCGTGGTGAGGGGCAGCGATTCGATCAGGTTCCTGGAGGCCTGGGCCGCCCCTTTCCTGATCGTCGCCGGCCTCGCCCTCCTCGGCTGGGCCATGCTGCGGGCCGGCGGCATCGGCCCCATCCTGGCGCAGCCGAGCAAGTTCCGGACGACCGGCGAATTCCTGGCCTTCTTCGTCCCCTCGCTCACCGCGATGGTCGGCTTCTGGGCGACGCTCGCCCTGAACATCCCCGACCTCTCCCGTTTCGCCAAGGATCAGAAGGCGCAGATCCGCGGCCAGTTCCTCGGGCTGCCCACGACGATGACGCTCTTTTCCTTCATCGGCGTGGCCGTGGCCTCAGCTTCGGTCCTGATCTTCGGCGAGACGATCTGGGACCCGGTGGTGCTCCTGTCGAAGCTCGGAAATCCGCTCGTCATCCTGATCTCGCTTTTCGCCCTCCTTGTCGCGACGATCACCACGAACGTCGCCGCCAATGTGGTCGCGCCCGCGAACGGCTTCGCGAACCTCTGGCCGTCGCGCATCACCTTCGCGATCGGCGGCCTGATCACCGGCGTCATCGGCATCGCCATCATGCCGTGGCGGTTGCTCTCCGACTACGGCACCTACATCTTCGGCTGGCTGGTCGGCTACTCGGGCCTGCTGGGTCCGATCGCGGGCATTTTCATCGCCGACTACTGGCTGATCCGCAAGGCGAGCCTCTCGCTCCCCGACCTTTACAAGGCCGACGGCATCTACGGCCGCTGGAATCCGAAAGCGCTCGTCGCGCTCGTCTCCGGCGTGGCCGTGGCTCTCGTCGGCCTGGTGGTCCCGTCACTGCGGTTTCTCTACGACTACGCCTGGTTTGTGGGTTTCGGCGTGGCGTTCGTGCTTTACTGGGTGCTCATGCGTGGCACGCCGGTGGTGGATTTGAGCGGCGTGCCGTCCGAGCCTCTCAGGGCAAAGGACCAAAAAGACTGCAAAGACTGCAAGGATCGGAAAGCTTTTCGTCCTTGATGTCTTTGCGGTCCTTTTGGTCCTTTCTGCGGCGTAGCCTCCTAGTTGTACCGCAACGCCACCACCGGATCGACCTCCGTAGCCCGCTTGGCCGGAAGCAGGTTGGCGAGGAACGCCACCAGGCCGAGGGTGAGCGCCACCACCGCATACGTGACCGGATCGGCCGGTGTGATCCCGTAAAGCATGCTGGTGAGCAGCCGCGAAGCCGCGAACGCCAGCGCGAGGCCGGTCAGAAGGCCGAACCCCATGAGCAGCATGCCTTCGCGGACGACCAGTCCGAGCACGTCCTCCCGCCGCGCGCCCAGCGCCATGCGGATGCCGACCTCGCGCGTGCGCCGCGCCACCGACGACGCGACGACGCCGTAAAGCCCGATCGAGGCCAGCAGTAACCCGAGACCGCCGAACGCGGCGAGCAGCGCCGCTCCCATGCGGGCCGGGAAGAGCATCACGGACATGTGCTCGGTCATCGTCTTGAGCGAGAAGATCGGCAGGTTCGGATCGATTTCGTTGATCTCGCGGCGCACCGCGGCGAGCAGGGCGCGCTCGTTGCCGTCGGACGCGGCCACGATGGTCGCGAACGACGAGTAATCCTGAAGAATGGAATGGTAGACGAACGGCCGCGGCTCTTCGCCGAGCGTGCGGTACTTGCCGTTGCGCGCCACACCGATCACGGTCGCCCAGTCTTCTTTCTCACCGAAGCGGAGGCGCTTGCCGAGCGGATCCTGCCCCGGCCAGAAACGCCGCGCCGCGGTCTCGTTGACGATCACCACCCGCGCCGTGCCCGGAGCGTCCTGCTCGCCGAAGTCACGCCCGCGCAGCACCGGAATGCCCATGGTCGCGAAATAGCCCGGCGCGGCGCCCGTGCGGTCGATCTCGATCCCTTCGCCTTCTTTCGGTTTCGGCTGTCCTTCGATCTCGGCCCGTGAAATGTGGATGTTCAGACCCAAAGGCAGCGTTTCGGACATCGCCGCGGAGCGCACGCCGGGCAGCGCGCGGACACGCTCGAGGAGCCGCTGATAGAGCGCCCGCGCCTCCGCCTCTTTGTAAGCGCCGCCGAGCCCGGGCGCGACCTGGACCACCACACCCTTGCGCAGTTGGAAACCGGGATCGATCGACTGCGCGTTACCCAGGCTGCGCAGGAAAAGGCCGGCGCCGACCAGAAGAATCGTGGAGATCGCCACCTGGCTGACCACCAGAACGTTGCGCAGACCAAAACGCCGATAGCCGGCGCCAGCCCCGAGTCCCGCGGAGTCGTCCTTGATCTCCGCCACCACGGCCGGCCGTGAAGCCCGCAGCGCCGGCGCGAGGCCGCACAGGATGCCCGTGATGAGCGCCAGTCCCAGTGTAAAGCCGAGCACCCGCCAGTCCAGCGGCACATCGAGATTCAGCGGGATCGGCAGCGGCGGCTTGAACGTGACCAGCAGCCGCGCCGTCCACACCGCGAACAGCAGGCCCACCGCGCCGCCGGCCAGCGCGAGCAGCGTGCTTTCCGTAAGGAGCTGGCGCAGCAGCCGGCCGCGCCCGGCACCGAGAGCGAGCCGCACCGCGATTTCGCGGCGGCGCTCCGCCACCCGCACGAGTTGAAGGTTTGCGATATTCGAGCAGGCGATGAGAAGCACCAGGCCGACGATTCCCATGAGCAACCCGGCGACGCCGAAGATAGGGCCGTCGATGCCGGGGTTGAGCACCACCTTGCGCGTCGGCACCACCGTGATCTGAAGCTTGCCGTCGTCCTCCGGATAGGCCGTCCGCAGTCGCTTTTCCAGATCGGTGAACCGGGCCTGCGCCTGCTCCAGCGACTTGCCGGGCGCGAGCCTTCCTTTGAGGAACAGCATGCGGGCGCGGCGGTTGTCGAGGTTTGGGTGCTCTCCCAGAGCGTCGATCATCATCATGGGCAGAAAGAAATCCGCAACCAGGCCGGGGAAACTCCCCTTGAGCTGCTCCGGGGCCACGCCGATGACGGTGAAATCGATGCCGTTGAGCTTGACCGTCCGGCCCACGGCGTGGGGATCGCCGGCAAAGGAGGTCTGCCAGAAGCGATGTCCCAGAACCACGACGGGATGAGTGCCGGGCGTGGCATCCTCCTCCGGAAGAAAACCGCGGCCGATCGCCGGCCGCACCCCGAGAAGGTCGAAATAGTTGCCGCTGACCTCCTCGCCGAACAACATCTGGGATTTCTCGCCGGTATCCCAGCTCACCACCTCCAGGTTGACCGCCGCCAACTCGGAGAGAACGCCGTTCTGGTCCCGCAGCTCTTTGTAATCGGGATAGGAGGAAGTGGCGTACTGATACTCCCCCTCCTCGCCGATGTAGACGTCCACCAGCTCGTCGGTCTTCTGGCCGGGCAGATCGCGGAAGAGGACGGCGTTGACGAGACTGAAGATCGAGCTGTTGACCCCGATCCCCAGGGCCAGCGACAAAACAGTAAACGCGGTGATGCCCGGTTTCCGGGCCATCTGCCGCAGGGCAAAGCGCACGTCTTGGACAAGGTCGCTCATGATCTCTCTCCCCTCCTTGGCTGAGACGACCGAGCGCCTGGAATGTTACCGGGGAAAACCGGATTCGATCGGTGCGCCTGCCCGCCGTCTACCCGGTAGGACGAGATCCGGGGAAATCCGGTTCACGGGGGTGCGCCGGCCGGGCCATCCGGATAGAATGCGGCGCGGGAGGACCCCGAAGATGCTGCACTGGGCCGTGCTCGTCCGCCGCTTCATCGCGGTCATGATGGTGATCAGCCTGCCGCCCGCGATTCTTTACTGGTTCATCATCCACCCCTTCATCGGCTTCTGGCGCCGGGCGGGGCTCTGGGCGACGTACGTCTTCCTCGCCGTCTTCTACCTCGGCTCGATGGTGGGCCTGTTCCTGGTCCGCGACACCCTCCTCGGCCGTGACCTGGGTACGAGCCTGCCGTTGATCCTCGCCGCCGTCCCGCCGATGGTCGTAGCCGTGGCCATCAGTCGCAAGCGCAAAAAGTACCTGACCTTCCACCTCCTGGCCGGCGTGCCGGAGATCGCGCCCGACAAGTATGGGACCGGCCTGCTCCGCGAAGGGATCTACGGCCGCATCCGCCACCCGCGTTACGTGGAGTTCACGCTGGGTCTCGTGGCCTATGCCCTCTTCGCCAACTTCGAAGGCCTGTACTGGATGATCGCGGCAACGCTCGTCCTGCTCTTCGTGATCGTCCTACTGGAAGAACGCGAGTTGCGGGAGCGCTTCGGGCAGGAATACGTGGAGTATTCCGCCCAGGTGCCGAGGTTCATTCCGCGGCGGCAGCCGCAGCGGGAAGATTATTAAGTCGGCCCCTCTTGCCGATCGCCAGCAACAGCGGGTTGATGCCGAGGTTAGTTAGTTCTACTTTGTCAGACTGAATCTCGCGTCGCGGATGTGAGGCGGCATCTGCGGGCTTCGCCGTCCCCCAGCCGCCGGCTGGAGCCTGAACCACGGGAGGGAGCGCGACGCTCCCTCGTACGGGTGAGCCGCGCCGCACAGCCGTCACATCCCGGTCTACGTTGGGCGACAGGCGGCCCCTGGACCCGGCTCGACCGCCTTTCCGCGGCCCTCATCGACCTTGACGAGGAGGTCGTCGAGCTTCTCGTTGAGCTCGCATCCCCGTCCGGCGGCACAGGAAAATTCGCGATCACCTCGACGCTCAAGGCCGCGAGGGCCGCGGTCGAGGGGCGCATCCGCGGGTCGGCGTTGCGCACGACGTCGAGGAGCACCGGAGAGCGGACGATCCCCGCCATCAGATCCACTCCGCCCTGAAGCGCCGCCATTCTCGGATCCCGATGACAGGATGCCAGGGCGAGGACGGCCAGGGTTCCCAGCACCGAAAGGGCTCGCCTGTGGTTCACACCGCCGATTCTAGCCCGGCTTCACGGTCCGCCGGCGGGTTGTCGTATGATCCGCGCCACGATCCTGAAACGGAGAGCCCCGGTTATGACGAGATTCCACCGCCTCGCGCTTGCTTTCACCGCCACTCTGCTGCTCGCGTCCCTGCCGGCCTCTGCTACCTGCGGTGGCGGCGGTGGCGGTGGTAACGGCGGTGCCGTGCCCAGCCTGGGCGACCAGCCCGCGGTCTATCGCGTGGCCTGGACGGTCCTGGGCCCGGGCGCCGAGCGGCCCCGGACAGCGCTCTCCGTCTATTGGTTCCCGACCTCGGCCGACGACGCGCGCAGCTCTCCGTTGCAGACGTCCCGCTCGCTGTCGCTCGCCGGCGGCCGGTGCGTGGGAATGGCTATCGTGACGCCGGACAACCAGGCTCTTCACGATGCCTTCAAGGCCGCTTCCGGCGAGAAGCTGGTGGTCATCGCCGGCGCTGACGGCACCGATCTCGGGCGGGTGGCCGCCAAGGACGGCAAGCTCGACGTGGGCGCCGTGGAGAAGCTCCTGTCGGCCAAGCTCGACGAGCGCGAAGACGCTCTCAAGACCCTTATCCAGAGCGCCGAGAAAAAGGCCGCGGCCGACAAGGACGGCGCCATCGCCGACTACAAACAGGTGTGGGATCAGCGCTGTCTTTTCCCCGGCCTCGGCAAAAAGGCCGCCAAGGGTCTCACGAAGCTCGGCGCCAAACCCGACGAGACGAGCCTCCTCGAGCTCGGTCCGGACACCCTGGCCGATCCGGACGTGCGCGGCGCGCATGCCGAGGTCGCGGCTTCCTCGAGCAAGGGTTGGACGCCGAGATCGCGGCGCGCTACTCCGACGCCGAGCGGCTTTACATTCAGGCCTCCGAAGCCGATCCGGCCGACGCCACGGCGTTGCGCTTCCTGGGCGAGCTCTACCGGCACCAGACCGGCGACTGGACCAGGGCGCGGACCGTGTTCGAGCGCGTGCTGGCCATGCCGGCGGACCCCATCGCCCGCGCCGTGGCCCTGCACGGGCTCGGCAAGATGACCATTCACGGCGGCCGTTTCGCGGACGGTCTCGCGCTCTTCGAACGCTCGCTGGCGGCCTATCCTCTACCGATCACGTATCGCAATCTGGCCGTCTACTGGTTCTCCGAAAAGCAGGCGGAAAAGGCGGCCGGCTTCATGCGCCAGGCGCTGGCGCTCGATCCGGACGATCGCTACAACCAGATTTTCGCCGCGGTCTATCTCGCCGCCGCCGGCCACAAGGACGAAGCGGCGAAGATCGCCAACGCCAATCACGACGTGCTGGAGGCGAGCTACAACCTCGCGGCGATCTGGGCGCAGGCAGGCGACCGCAAGCAGGCCATGGAGATGCTGCGCCGGCACTTTTACGAGTACGAGCGATTCGACTCCGTGCGGGCCATGGAAATGCAGGAGGCCCGCGACGACTACATGTTCGCGAGCCTTCACGACGATCCGGAGTTCGTGGAGCTGACCCGTCTGGCGGACGGGCATTCGATGAAGTGAACGTGCGGACACCCCCCCTCCCTCGGAAATGCGGGAGAGGGGGAGGAAAAAGCTCAGATGTCCTGGCGGGGCCGCACGCCGCTGTCCACGACGACCGTGGAAGAGCCCTCGGTGACGATGTCTCCGGTCTCCTGATCCACGGTTTCGTAGGTCACGGTGTACGTTCCAAACTCCGAGACAGGCCCGGCCAGAAGCTGCTGGTTGAGCTCCTGGCCAGCGGGGACGACGAGGTTGATCGGCCCAAAGTTCGTGGTCACTCCGGACGGCGCGGTGAGCGTGTAGCTGACCGACAGGTTCGCGTCGAGGCCGAGGTCAGCCATGGCAAGGACGTCAACCGTGGCCATCTCCCCCATCCGCAGGAAATCCTGGTTGAAATTGACCATGGCGAGGGTCTTTTCGTGCTGAAGCGCACCGATCTTAACCCCATTCCAAGTCCACCACCAGTCCTTGACCCTGATCCGGCTGGAGGTGCTGGTGAAGGTAATCGAGGTTTGGCCGTTATTGGGGACGGCGCCGCCAGAAAAATCGACCTTGGTGGTGCCGCCGCCGTTCTCGTTCGGGAACGCGCCGAAAGGCCCGCCCGCCGGACTCGGAGTGGACGCCTGGACGAACTCGACGTGCAAGTCGTTGGCGGCCCGGCCGGTGTTGTTTTTGAAGGTGATCTTCCGGGTCGTGGCCCAGGCATCGCCGGTGAGGACGACGAGAGCAAGGGCGAACAGCGCCGTGGTGGTGGCAAGAGAGCGGATTTTCACGAAAGCCTCCTATCTGGCAAAACGATTGAAGAAAACACTTGGCGGGGCGCGCGATTCGCCCCAGCAAGTGACCATCCTCTATAAAAGGTACCCACCGAGGATGAAACGGGACAAGATCCCTCTGCCAGCGAAGGAGCTTGAAGAGGAGGATCAGCCGCCGCAGGCTCGCATCAGCCCGAACGCCACCGCAGCCAGCACCAGCAGGACGCCGCCGATCAACCACGGCCGCCGCTCCGGCGGCACGAGGTCGCGCGCGACATCGGTCGCCACCCGGGCAGCCACCTGAGCCTGGGTCGGCTGGACAGGCGGCGGCGGAACGGCAACGGGTACTGCGGTCTCTCCAGCGGCAACCTCTCCCGGAGCCGGTGCCATCACGGCCAGCTCTCGCGCGAGGCCTTCCAGGCCCTGGCGGGTGATCGATTTCGCCGAGCTTTCGAGGAGGCGCTGGCCCACGCCCGCGATCCGGCCTCCGACCTGGGCATCCAGATCGTAGGTGAGGATTGTCGAGGCTCCGGCATCCGCGATCTTGAGGTCGCCTTCGCCGTTCATGAAGCCGGCCGGGCCTTTGCCGTCGAGCTTCATGTGGTAGCCCTCCAGGGGATGCAGATCGGAAAGCTGGAGCGTGCCCTGAAACTGGCCCTTGACCGGTCCGACCTGGACGTTCAACGCGCCCTGGAAATCGGTCTCCCCTACCCGTTCCAGCTTTTCGCAGCCGGGAAGCGTGCGGGCCAGAATGCCGGGATCGAGCAGCGCTCTCCAAACCCGCTCGCGCGGAGCGTCGAAGGTGTGGGATCCCTGGATCTTCATCGGACCTCCTGTGTAATCTCCCAGAGACGGCTGGGCTTGAGCGGAATTTCCAGGATTTCCAGGCCCGGGATCGCCAGCGCGTCCTCGACGGCTTGCGCGAAGAGCGCTCCGACCGGGATCGCTCCGGCTTCGCCCGCTCCTTTGGTGCCGAGCGGGTTGAGCGGCGAGACGGTCTCTTCGTGGCCGACTTCCACGCGGGGCACGTCGAGCGCCGTGGGCAACAGGAAGTCCATGAAGCTGGCGTTCAGGAGCTGGCCGTTCTCACCGTAGACGAGCTGCTCGAAATACGCGTTGCCGATCCCCTGCGCCACGCCGCCGTGGACCTGGCCGTCCACCAGCAGCGGGTTGAGCACCCGGCCGCAGTCGTGAACCACCACGTATTTCTTGACGTCGATCTGAAAGGTTTCCCGATCGATCTCCAGGATCATGGCGTGGCAGCCGCTCGCCGTGGCGCCGCGGAAAGGGCCGAAGTAGCGGGTGGACTCCAGGCCCGGCTCGGTGCCCGGCTTGACCGCGCCGCGCATCGGGTTCGCCAGCTTCGCCAATTCACCGAGCGCGATCGAACGCGCCGGATCGGCCTTCACTCTCGCCTTCCCTTCCGCAAGCTCGATTTCGTCCTCGGTCGCGCCGAGACGCTCGGCGGCAAGCCGGATCGCCTTCTCGCGCACGTTTTTCGCAGCCTCGTTGACCGCGTTGCCGGCCACGACGGCGCCGCGGCTGGCGAAAGTCCCGGTCCCCCAGTGGAACTGATCACTGTCGCCGGTGACCACGTCCACGTCCGCGCATTCAACACCGAGTTGCTCGGCCGCGATCTGGGCCAGGACCGTGAAATGCCCCTGGCCTTGCGTGCCGACGCCGGTGACGACGGTCACCTTGCCGTTCGTCTGGATCTGCACGCGGGCGCCTTCGAACGGCCCGATGCCGGTGCCTTCGACGTAGGAGACGACGCCGATGCCCACGGTCTTGCCTTCGGCCCGCAGGCGCGGCTGCTCCTCGCGAAGGAAGCGCTCGTAGCCGATACGCTCCAGAGTCTGGCGCATCACCGGCTCGTAGTTGCCGCTGTCGTAGTAGAGCGGCGCGAAATCCTGATAGATGATCACGTGGTCGTGCGGGAACTCGTCGGGCCGCAGGAAGTTGCGGCGGCGGATCTCGATGCGGTCGAGCCCGAGCTCGCGCGCCGCGATGTCCATCAGCCGTTCGATCACGAACACGCCGTGCTGCCGGCCCGCGCCGCGGTAGGGGGTGACGATCGTCTTGTTGGTGAAGACCGCGCGAAACTCGCTGTCGTAGGCCGGCACGCGATACGGTCCCATGAGCGTACACTGGCTGTTGAGCGGTACGGTGAGGCCGTAGGGATCGTAGGCGCCGGTGTCGTGGAGGAAGGAGTCCTTGACGCCCAGGATCACCCCGTCGCGGGTCAGCGCGATCTCCGCGTCGTGAATCTGCCCGCGCTCCTGCGTCGTGGCGTAGAAGTTCTCGACCCGGTCTTCGATCCATTTGATGGGCTGGTCGAGCCGCATCGCGATCCACGGGATGAGAACCTCTTCCGGATAGAACATCATGATCTTCGGCCCGAAGCCGCCACCGATGAACGGCGCCACGAGACGCACCTGGTGCTCGGAGAGGCCGAGCATGGCGGCGAGGCCGTTGCGCACCGGGATCGGCGCCTGGGTGGTGTCCCACACGGTCAGCTTTTGCGCCCGGCTGTCCCACTGCGCCACGACGCCGCGGTTTTCGATGGCCGCCGCGGCGCCGCGGTCGTAGGAGAAGCGCCGCCGGATCACCACGTCCGCCTTGGCGCGCGCGGCCTCGTAGTCACCTTTTTTCTGGACCACATGCGCGGCGAGGTTCGAATCCAGATCCTCGTGGATGAGCGACGCTCCAGGCGCCAGCGCCTTGTCGAGATCCACCACGGCGGGCAGCGGCTCGTAGTCGACCATCACTTCTTCGGCCGCGTCCTCGGCCACGTAGCGCGACACCGCGACGACCACGGCCACCGTCTCACCCGGATGGCGCACCTTGTCTTTCGCGAGAGGCACCTGCGTGCGCTCATGAAAAATCATTCCCGCGACCGGCGGCGGCGGCACCAGCAGCGGCCCGTGCTGCCAGTAGTCGCCGAGGTCTTCGGCGGTGTAGATCGCGACGACACCTTCCTTTGCCCGCGCCTGCGATGCGTCGATACTCAGGATGCGGGCATGGGCGTGCGGGCTGCGCACGAATGCCACGTGCAGCATGTCCGGCAGGTGAACGTCGTCAACGAAAAGCGCCCGGCCGGTCAACAGGCGCGGGTCTTCGTTGCGTTTGAGGCGCTCTCCGACCGGGCCCGCCGTGGATGTCACTTCTCCTCCACGAACGCCACGATGCGCGCGAAGGCCGCCTCTCCGCCCTTGAAGCGGAAGGGGAAGCAGCCGAGCCAGACCTTTTGATCCAGCACCTCGTCGATCTGCCCGCCTACGTTTTCGGCGTGGAAGACGCCGTGCGGGAAGAGCTTGACGTGCATGCACTGGTAGTCCTCGGGCCACGGGAACGCCTTGTCGAGCGACATGCCGATCGCCTTCTCCACTTCCGGGATCAGGTCCGGCCGCGCCTTGCGCACGTTCGTGTTGAAAGGGTGATCCGCGGCGATACAATCCACCGCCAGCCAGCGGATGCCGCGGTCGAGGATCCACTCGCAGAAGACGCTCTGCGGGCCGGGGTGCTTCAGGAACATTTTCGGGAGGTTCGGCAGCTCCTGGTTGTGGACCTTGTACCAATCCTCGTTGTAGTACTTGTGATAGCCGGTGTGAATGATCAGGATGTCGCCGCGCTCGATCTTGATGCCGGTCTTGCGCTCCCACTCCTCGAAGTGCTCGGGACCGTAGATCTGATAGTCCCCGACTCCCATCGCCTCGAGATCCACGATGCAGGCCGGGCCGACGAGCTTGTCGAGCGGGATGCCCGCGATGTCCGGGCCCGGATCGTAGAAGTGATAGGGCGAATCGAGATGCGTAGCGATATGGTTGGTCGTCGAGAGAAACTGCGCGTTGACCCCTTCGAACGCCAGCCGCTTCACCCATTTGACCGTCGGCCCTTCGTAGAAGGCGAACGACGGGGAATCGACGCTGAAATTCTGGGAAAGATCGAGAACCTTCACTCGACTCATGTCATATGGGACGTACATCGTTCCTCCTTGTTTCTCGGATTCGGATCAGAAACCGTAACGTTCCGCGAAGGCGACGAGCGCCTCTTCGAACACCGCCATCGGCGGCCTCACCAGGCCGGCACCCACCTGGCCGACGCCGGCCCGGCGGTGCGCGATACCGGTGTTGACCCGCGGCGTGATGCCCAGCTCGACGACCTTGCGCAGGTCGATTCCGACCGGCGTGCCGCGGAAGCCGAGGACCGGGATGGTGAAATGTTGATGCTCGGCGGCGGTGATCTCGTACATCTCCTGTGTGGCCTTGACCGCGTCCTGCGGCGAGCCGCCGATGAACGTGACGATGGCCGGTGCCGCGGCCATGGCAAAGGCACCGATGCCGGCGGTCTCGGTGATGGTGCTGTCGCCGATGTCGGGGTTGGCGTCCGCGCTCGAAAACCCCGCGAAGTAGAGGCCGTCCGGCACCATGGCCGGCGCCGTGAACCAGCGGTCGCCGAGGCCGCTCACGCGGATGCCGAAGTCCGTGCCGTTGCGTGCCATGGTGGAGACGATCGTGCTGCCTTCGATACCGTGCGCCGCGTCGGCCATGGCCTTGCACGCGGCCATCACGGGGTTGAGAACGGAGAGCGCGGTGTCGCCCAGGAAACGCAGGATCTCCTCCGCATCGGGAGCCACGCTTGCGATGGACGGCGCGAGCTGCTTGAGAAGAAGGAGCGAGCCGGCCTTGTTGCGGTTGTGCCCCTCGTCGCCCATGTGCAGCGCTTCGGCGAGCAACGCCCGCAGGTCGATGCCGCCGCACAGCGCGAGCGCTTCCGAAACGAACGGCGCCAGGGTGCCGTTCATCCAGCGCAGCTTGGCGATGACGTCACCGCTGAAAGCGCCGTAGCGCAAAACCTTGCCATAGCCCTCGTTGAGGTTGGAGAAGGTGCGTCCGCCGTGGGTCGCGTCCTCGACCACGTAGACCTGCATGGAGGCCGAGATCACGCCGGCCATGGGGCCGACGGCTGCGTGGTGATGGCAAGGTTCGAAGTCGATCTCACCGCGTTCGACCAACGCCACCGCTCCGGCTTCGTCGCTCGCGAGCCCTTCGAAGATCAGCGCGCCGATCACGGCGCCGCGCAGCGGGCCGGACATCCGCGGCCATTCGATCGGCGGACCGGCGTGCAGCAAAAGGTTTTCGCGCATGCCCGGCACGATGTCGCCCGCCCGCGCCACGCCGGTGAGCATGGGCCGCGAGGAGATCATCCGCTCCACGGCGGTCCGGTTGGCGCTCTCGATATCCACCGTCATCGTTTCATCCTCGCCAGGATGCCGGCCAGTCGCTCATTGCCGCCGGCCGGAGGGCGCCAGTCCACATGGACGGAAGAGGCTCCCTGGGACCGCAGGCTGTCGTGAAACGACTCCAGGCCGACGTTGACCGCCGCCATCGGCGCCTGCACGGCCTCCAGCGGCACGGGCGTGCCATCGGTCTCTTCCGCTCCCACAGTGTTGCAAAAAATCCAATCCACCGCGTCCGTCACCGTGCGGAAGACGCGCGCTCCGGCGGCCTCGAGCGTCGAGAGCTGGATCTCCAGGCCTTGGGGATCGGCATCCGTACCGATCACGATCGCAACGACTTCCAGATTGCGCCCGGCGCGGATCCTGGAGATCGCGGGCGCCAGCTCACCGGCCGGATCGGCGTGGGCTCCCTCGCCGAGCACGACGTCCAGAAGGATCAGGCCCACGTCGGGATCGGCCGCCTCCTGCCGCAGCCGCCGCAGGCGGAGATCCTGATCGATCATCGGGTGCAGCCGGCCGACCGTGAATTCATCCGCGCCCAGGTCCAGGATCGTGTGCTCGCGGCTGTGCAGAGAATCGGCAAGCTTTCGGGCGCCCAGGTTCGACCAGACCGGAGCCAGGAAAGCCGAAAGCCCGAGCAGCGCCTCGTACGCGAGCGTCCCGCCCGAGAAGAGGCCGCGAATCCAGGTTTTCCTCCCTGGGACCGCCGGCGCCCCGCCGGCGGTTTTTTGCTGGTTGGTCGCCGGCGGGGCGCCGGCGGTCCCAGGAAAAAGAGACACGGCAAGCTCCGCGGCTTCGCTCAGCGTCGCGGCAAAATAAACGTTGCCCAGCCTCCGGCCCGGCAGCGGCGCGCCGAGAAAGTGAACCACGACCGGCTTGCCGATGGACCGGGCGAGAGAAAGAAGCCGGCTGCCGACTTCCGGGTCGGGCGGCTTGGCGATGAGCACAATCACATACGTCTCCGGATCGCGTCGCAGCAGATCAAGACCTTGCGCGGCCGTGATCCCGCCGACCTCCGCGCTCAGGTCCCGTCCTCCTGTTCCGATCGCCTGCGAAATGCCGAAATCGAGAGCGTGGATGCGGCTCATGACCGCTTGCAGACCGGTGCCCGAGGCGCCGACCAGGCCGATGCCGCCGCGGCGGACCCGGTTCGCGAAGCCGAGCCCAATGCCGCCGATACCGCCCAGCCAGGCCGTGCCGCAGTCCGGCCCCAGAACCAGAAAACCTTTTTCACGCGCCCGCCGCTTGAGAGCCGCCTCGCGCTCGACCGGCACGTTGTCGCTGTAGAGGAAGACGTTGCGGCCCTCCTCCAGCGCCTCTCCGGCCACGTCCGCGGCGTAGCGGCCCGGGACGGAGACCAGGACCCAGCGTGCTTCGGGAAGCTGCTTCAGGGCGGCAGCCAGGCTGCGCGGTCGATAGTCATCCGAGGTCTCCGCGGTCCGCACGCGCAGCAGCGCATCGACGCGGGAGAGCGCCTCCGCCGCCTTGGTCTCGTTCTCGGCCTTGACGGCGACGAGAAGGTCGTCCGGGGCCGCCACAGCGGCGTCCGCGGCCAGCTCGAACCCCACGGCCGCGAGCTGCTCGCGGTTGGCGGGCGTGGCCATGATCACTCCGGCGTCGATCACTCCGGGCAGCGCGGCGAGGGCGCGCTGGAGGCGCATCAGCACGATCGAGTCGTGATAGGACCCGGCGCGCACGGCGCAGCGAGTGACCGGCTCCGGGCTCACGATGCCAGAGCCTTCTGAAGCTCCAATCCCCAGGCGATCAGCTCCTCGTCTCCGTCCCAGCGGCCGGCGATCTGGAGGCCCATCGGGAGGCCGTTTGCGTTGCGGCCGGCCGGGATGCCGAGGACCGGCACGAGGGCGTGGTTCCACGGCAGATTCATGATCGGATCGCCCGTCGCCGCGAGCCCCCGCGGCGCGGCTCCCTGGGCCGGCGGCGAAAGCCAGAGATCGATTCCGTTTTCATCCATGAGGAGCTCGAGCTCTTCGCGCAGCCGGTCACAGCCGTCCAGATCGCTGCGGAGCTGATCTTCCGACACCGCCTGGCCGCGCCGGATCAGGTCCGCGGTCTGCGGCGCGTAAAGGTTTTCGAAGCGCGGGAACCAGTCCTCATGGACCTGAGCGGCCTCGGCCGCGACCAGCCGCCGGTGCCGCGTGTTGATGTCCTCGAAATCCGGCATGGCCGGCACCGAGCGTACCTCGAAGTGAGAGGACAGCCGCCGGCAGGTCTCGCGGAAGTGCGCCAGCCCCTCCTCGAAAGCGCGCTCGAGGTACGGACCCTCCGGGATGCCCAGCACCGGCCGGCGCGACGGCTTGACGGGGGTATAGTCGTCGATCAGGGCCGCCGCCGCGATCCCGGCGCTCTCCACGTCGGCCGTGAAAAATCCGATGTGATCGACCGAGGGAGCGAGCGGAATGACGCCTTCCGCGGAAATCCGGCCGTACGTCGGCTTGAAGCCGACCACGCCGCAGTAGGCGGCGGGCCGGATGATCGAACCGATCGTCTGGGTGCCGAGTGCCAGCGCACAGTAGCCGGCCGCCACCGCGGCGGCCGAGCCGCTGCTCGATCCGCCCGGCGTGTGCTCGGGGTTGTGCGGATTGCCGGTAGGGCCGGGCGCGAAGAAGGCGAACTCCGTCGAGACGACCTTGCCCAGGACCAGCGCGCCCAGGCCGAGCAGCCGGGTGACGGCCTCGGACTGCGGGCCTCTCAGCTCCTCCGGTGGCAGGCGGCTGCCGCCTGTCGTCGGAAAACCGTTCACATGAAAGATATCCTTGACGCCCACCAGGGTACCGAACAGGGCCGGGCGGCGCGCGGGGTTCGGATGCATCGCGAGCGCCGCGTCCGCCTCTCGATGGAGGCGCTCGAAGCGGCCTTCCTCGGGCATCAGCGCCCGCACGGACGGCTCGCGCTCCTCGATCAGGGTCCGCACGTTCTCGATGTGCGCGTGAAGATCTTCAACCTTCATTCCATCCCTTTCCTCTCGGCCGCGAGCAACACGGCGTCGACGATGTGTTGATAGCCCGTACAGCGGCAGAGATTTCCGGAGAGGGCGTGGCGCACCTCGTCCTCGGTCGGCTTCGGGTTTTCCTCCAGGAACGGCACCAGGGTCATGAGGAAGCCCGGGGTACAGAACCCGCACTGGAGGCCGTGCGCCTCCCAGAAGGCCTGCTGCAACGGGTGCAGCCCGCCCGCCGCCGGAGCCAGGCCTTCGACCGTGGTGACCTCGTGGCCGTCCACTTGCACGGCGAGCATCAGGCAGGAGCGCACGGGCTGGCCGTCGAGCAGGACGGTGCAGGCGCCGCACACCCCGTGCTCGCAGCCGACGTGGGTCCCGGTGAGCCCGAGGTCGTGGCGGAGAAAGTCGGAGAGCAGGAGGCGCGGCTCGACCTGCCGCTCGCAGCTCCTGCCGTTGACGTTGACGGTGACGTGATGCATACCGGTCATATCGGTCGGGCCTCTCCTTTCGCCCTGGCGAACGCTCGCCGCAGGGCCCGGCTTGTGACCACACGGGCCAGGTGGCGCTTGAAGTCGGACGACGCGTGGATGTCGCCCATGGGATCCATCTCGTCGCGGGCGGCTTTTTCCGAGGCCGCCGCGATCACCTCCTCCCCGTCGACACTGCCGTCGCTGCCGGCGAGCAGCCCCGCCGCTGCGGTCGCCTCGACCGGCCCGTCGCCGACGCTCAGGTAGACCAGGCGGGCCTCGCGGCACTTGCCGGCATCATCCAGGGTCACCCGGGCGGCGACGCCGACCTGCGCGTAGTCACCGTGGCGCCGGGCGACCTCCAGGAACGCCCAGCCGGTGCGCGAAGGAGGGGTTGGCAACGCGACCTCGACCAGCATCTCGTCGGGTTCGAGCACCGTGGCGAACAGGCCGCAGAAGAAATCCCGGGCCTCGACCCAGCGCTCGCCGCCGGAGCGCCGGAGGCGGAGGCGAGCGTCGAGCGCCACGGCCACGGCCGGCAGCTCGGCGGCCGGGTCGGCATGCGCGAGGCTGCCGCCCACGGTCCCCCGGTTGCGGATCTGGGGGTGGGCGATGAACGGGACGGTCTCGGCGAGCAGCGGAGACGAGCCGGGCCACGAGAGGATCGCGCTCCAGCGTCCGCTGCCGGGTCATGGCGCCGATGCGCAGGCCGCCGTCCACCTCGCGGACGTAGTCCAGCTCCCGCAGACGGTTGAGGTCCACGAGGAGGGACGGCTGGGCGAGCCGAAAGTTCATGACCGGGATCAGGCTCTGCCCGCCGGCCAGAATCTTCGCCTCGCCGCCGCTGCGGGCCAGGACATCCAGGGCGGCGTCCACCGAGTCGGGCGCCAGGTACTCGAACGGGGCTGGCTTCATGGCCGGGTCTCCTTGAGCCCGGCCATTCTAACCTCAGCGGCCGGTCCGCAAGGCTTCGATCCGCACGTCGAGCGGCGGGTGGGTCGAGAAAGCCTGGAGCCAACCCTTCCGGCCCGAGATCTTCAGGGCGGCGAGCGCCGGGTGCGAGGTGTCCACCCGGTACACGGTACTCTTGAGGCACTCCAGGGCGGAGATCATGTTCTCCCGGCCGGCCAGGGCGGCGCCCGCGGCGTCGGCACGGAACTCCCGCTTGCGCGAGAACCAGGCGGTCACCAGCGAGCCGAGGATGCCCAGGACGATCTCCATCACGATGCGGACGGCGAAGGAGGCGACCCACGCAATCTTCTGGTGGACCACCTGCCGCACCGCGAAGGCGATGATTCGCGCGAAGAAGAGCACGAAGGCGTTCACCACGCCCTGGACCAGAGTCATGGTCACCATGTCGCCGTTGGCGATGTGACCCAGCTCATGGCCCAGGACGGCCGCGGCCTCCTCCCTCTTCATGGTCCGCAGCAGGCCGGACGAGACGGCCACCAGGCTCCGCTTCTTGCTCGGGCCGGTGGCGAAGGCGTTGACGTCGTCCGACTCGTAGAAGCCCACCTCGGGCATCGGCAGGTTGGCCTGCCGCGCCAGGTTCTCCACGGTCGAGTGGAGCCAGTCGAGCGGCTCGTTGCCCGTCTTGCCATCCACGAGTTGGATGCCCATGACCTTCTTCGCGACCCAGCGCGAGATCAGCAGCGAGATCAGGGCGCCGCCCATGCCCCAGACGAAGCAGAAAACCATCAGCGGCCCGATCAGGAGCTGTCCGTCCGGTCCGAGATAGCCCCCGAAGCCCAGAAGGCTGAGGACGATCGACAACACCACCATGATCGCCAGGTTGGTCACCAGAAAGAGGAGGATCCTCTTGCCCATGTGCAGGTCTCCTTTGGGTTGACAGCGATTCTACCTTACCACGGCTCTGGTGGATGTGATAGACTTTGTAACATTGTCGATGCGTTGAACGCCTTCCCATGTACAAGGAGGATCTCTCATGTCTGACAGAAAGCTTGTCCTGACCGCCGTTCTGCTCGTGAGTGCCCTGTTCGCCGGTACTGCCGCCCACGCCCAGGCGACCCGCACCTGGGTTTCGGGAGTCGGCGACGACGCCAACCCGTGCAGCCGCACGGCCCCCTGCAAGACGTTCGCGGGAGCGATCTCGAAGACGGCCGCAAAGGGTGAGATCAACACCCTGGATCCGGGCGGCTTCGGCGCGGTGACGATCACCAAGTCGATCTCGATCGAGTCCGACAGCGTCATGGCCGGCGTGCTGGTCTCCGGCACCAACGGCATCATCATCAACGCTCTCTCGACCGACGTCGTCACTCTCCGCGGCCTGACCATCGAGGGCCTCGGCACCGGCCTCAACGGCATCCGGATTCTCGCGGCCAAGGAAGTTCACATTGAAGACTGCACGATCGAAGGCTTCGTCAACCGCGGCATCATCGTCGAGAACACCGCCGGCAACGTCAACCTGTATGTCCGGAACACGATCATCCGGAACAACGTCGGCGCGTCGTCACCCGCCGGCAACAGCGGCGCCATCCTTTTGCGTCCGACCGCTCCCGCCTCGGCAAGCGCCCTCATCGAGGACTCCCACCTCGACCAGAACACCTTCGGCCTGCGGGTCGAGAACAACTCCCGGGCCACGATGAACAACGGCAGCGCCTCCGCGAATTCCACGTTCGGGATCCACGCCATCACGCCCGGCCCCAATGCGGCGTCGATCGTCCTGGAAAACGTCACCGTGTCGAACAACGTAACCGGCGTGCAGGCCGAGAGCAGCGCCTTCGCCTCCGTCCGGCTTTCGAACACGATGATCACCGCGAACTCGGTGGGCCTGTCTTCCGTCACCAGCGGACAGCTCCTCTCCTGGGGCAACAACCGGGTCGCCGGGAACGGCACGGACGGCGCGCCGACTGCCGCGGTCGTCCCGCAGAAATAACACCACGGCACCGCAGCCCGATTCAACGGGAGCCGGCCGCGAGGATGCGGCCGGCTCTTTTTGTTTTCCCGCGCAGGGGTACAATCTCTCCATGACACCACGACTCCGCACCCTTCGCCATCTCCGTCTCGCCCTGATCGCGCTCCTCGCCCTGGCGTTCCTGCCGGTCCGAAGCGCTCCCGCCGACGCAGCGCGGAAGACCTTCCCCGACTTCAATCTGCGGACGCTGGAGGGCCGGCCAATCTCGCTCCGGGGCCTGCGAGGGAAGGTGTTGCTCCTGGACTTCTGGGGTACCTGGTGCCCGCCGTGCGTCTCCGCCGTGCCGTCGCTGCGCGACCTGAGCCACGACATGAAAGGCGAGCCTTTCGTGCTCGTGAGCATCGCCGTCCAAGAGGATGACGGGCCGGTGCGGGACTTCGTGAAGAAGAACGGAATGGACTGGCCGCAGGTCTGGGACCGCAACGCCGCTTTCTCGCGCACCGCCGGGATCAGCCGCTTCCCGACCTACATCCTGGTGAGCCACGACGGCGCCGTCCTGAGCACCGTGATCGGCACGAGCCGCGGCGTGGAAAGGGATCTCCGGGCGCAGGTCGCGAAGGCGGTCGAGGCCGCGAAGAAGGCCGGACCCGCGGGTGAGATGACGCGGTAACTCAGAGCCGGCATTTCATTTCGCCGGCCCCGCCTTCTCCACGATCCCCTTGCCTTCCTGGATGGTGAGGATCTGGTTCGCGGACACCGGGCCGAGCTTCTGCTTGACGCCGCTCGGCCAGTCGATCTCGATGGCGGTGGCACCGGGATCCTTGCCGAGGCCGAAGGTGAGCGCGAGATCGCTCTGCGAGCAGTAGCTGGAGCCGCTCCGGACCATGCTCCACTGCTTGCCGGAGGCGCTCGTAACCCGCACCACGGCGCCGATGCCGTCGCGGTTGGACTTCGCGCCCACGGTGCGGATGCGCAGCCAGCGGTTGGCCGTGCCGCCGACATTGCCGTCGTTGCGGAACAGGTGCGCCGGGCCGTGGTTCGTGGTCACCACAATGTCGAGGTCGCCGTCGCGGTCGATGTCGCCGTAGGCCGCACCCCGCGCCACGAGCGGCTGGAGGAGCTGGCCCGCCGCGGTCACCGGCTCGAACTTGCCCTTGCCCAGATTGCGGAAGAGGAGCGGCGGCTGGCGGTATTGGACGCGTGGCTGCACCCGGTTGATCTCCTCCTCGATGTGGCCGTTGGCCGAGAAGATGTCGAGCAGGCCGTCGAGGTCGTAGTCGAAGAAAAAGACGCCGAAGGTCAGCGTCAGCAGGCTCGCCCGGCCCACCGCCGATGCCGGCGCCTCGTCCACGAACACGCCGCTGCCTTCGTTGTGATAAAGCGCGAGCATCTCGTTCGAGAAATTGCCGACCAGCAGGTGCGGACGGCCCGAGCGGTCGTAGTCGGCGGCGTCCACTCCCATGGCGCCGCGCGCCACGCCTTCCTCGTTGAAGGCGACGCCGGCTTCCAACCCTTCCTCCACGAAACGGCCGTCCTTGTTGTTCCGGTAGAGCTTGTTGGGCTGGGTGTCGTTCGCTTCGAAAAGGTCCGGCCAGCCGTCCATGTTGAAATCGAGCACGGTCACGCCGAGCGCCTTGCTCGACGGATCTCCGACGCCGGCCTTCTGGCTCACATCCTCGAACTTGCCGCCACCCAGATTATGGAAAAGCCGCGAGCTCGTCCCCTTGTAGGACTCGGGGGTGCAATAGGATTTGGTGGAGCCGTCGAGCGAGCACCAGAGATCCTTGTCCGCGCTCCACTGCACGTAGTTGGCGACGAAAAGGTCGAGCTTGCCGTCCTTGTCATAGTCGAGCCAGGCGGCGCTGGTGCCGAAGTTGGCATTGCGGATGCCGGCGGCCGCGGTCACGTCCTGGAACTTTACCTTTCCACCGCCTCCGATATTGTGGAAGAGGCGGTCGCCTTCGAGCGCGGTCAGGTAGACGTCCGGCCGGCCGTCGTTGTCGTAGTCGCCGACGGCGACGCCCATGCCGTAAAGCTCGACGTCGAGGCCGCTCCCCTTGGTGGCGTCGGTGAAGGTGCCATTGCGATTGTTGCGGTAGAAGGCTTGAAGCGACTTGCGCCCGCCGGGCTTCCAGTCGCGGCCGTTGACGAACAGGATGTCGAGCCAGCCGTCGCCGTCGGCGTCGAAGAGAGCCACGCCCGAGCCCATGGTCTCCGGCAGGAATTTCTTGCCGGCGCGCCCGCTGTTGTGGACGAACTTGATGCCGGCCGCGGCCGTGATGTCGGCGAAGCGCGCGCCGGCGGGCGCCGCCGCGGGCTTGGCCGGGGGTGCGGCCGCTTGTACGTCAAGACTGACGGCCGCCGCGGTCAGGACGACGGCGGCCGTGGAGATCAGGATCTTTTTCACATCAACCTCCCGCGCTGGCAGCCACGGCTGCGCTGTCGGTGGGTAGAGATTTCGCAGGGGCCACCGGGAGCGGGATGCTCTCGTGCTCGTGGATGGGCTGCCGCTCGTTGTTGTCTTCGGGGCTGAGCCGGCGGCGCTCGGCAGTGATGGCCTGGGAGGACTCGTCCGCCTTGAAACGCCGGAACAGCAGGGCTTCGCGGGCCGCCTTCTCCTGGTCGCCCAGGGCGCGCCAGCAGAGCATGGCGGTGTAATGCATCTGCAGATCCTCGGGGTCCACGGCGCAAACCCTTTCCAAAACCTGGAGCGCCTCGCGATACTGGCGCTTCAGGAACAGGACGCGGGCCATCTGGTTGAGGACCACCCGGTCGCGCGGGTATTTGGCCTCGACGGTGCGCAGCGACGCCAGGGCCGCGTCGTAGTTTCCTTCGGCCTTCTCGATCAGGGCTTTGAAGAAATGGATGCGGCCGAGGCTCGAATCGATCGCCAGGGCCTTCTGGATGAACGGTTTCGCCCGCTCCACCTCGCCCTCGCGGATGAGGGCGCGGGCGACGTTGAGCCAGCCGTCGGCATACCCGGGCTCGGCTTCGGTGGTACGCAGAAAGGCGTATTCCGCGCCCTTGAGGTCGCCTTGGAGCATCAGGCCGATCCCCCAGTCGTTCCAGCGCTCCCGGTCTTCTTTGGCAACGATCGGTTTCCAAACTGTCTCCGTATCGCCGGGCTTACCGATTCTCAGCTTCGCCTCGTCCGAGGCCAGGGTGACGATCGGGAGATCCGGGATTCGTCCCTTGATCTTGCCCGAAACGTTGGCCGGGATGTTCGCCGGATCGAACGACCACTCCTGGCTGTTGTGGTCGGCCGAGACGAGGCTCGGGCTCTGGCCCGGCTTCGGCTGGCCGGCGTAGGCGAACTGGGTGTAGGAGTGCGCGAACTTGCGGTAGTTGAGCTTCGCCGTGAGCGTGAGCGGTCCCTTGGCGTTTTCCGGGATCTTGATCCGGTAGTGGGCCACGTCGGCCGCACCGGGCGGGATCAGCCGGACATAGAGCACGCTGCGCGACTGCCAGGCATTGCGCTTGTCGATCGGGTTGCCCGCGCCGTCGAGCTGGTACGAGCGGTAGAAATGCGCTCCCGGCTCGACCGGGCCCTTGGCGCCGATACCGCCATTCGGATCGTCCTCGACCCGGCCGCTCCAGAACACGATCTTGCCGTCGGCGTCCTTGGCCTGAAGCTCCAGCCAGACGTCGAAAGCGTCCACGGTGCCGCCGGGGAAGAAATGACCGATGGCGCGGGTGCGGACCACGACGTCGACCCGAGCCGTGGAGCCGGGGCGGAGCACGGGGTCGGCGCGGTCGACCGGTGCCGCCACCTTGCCGACCTCGCGGATGAAGACGTCGCCCGTCTGCTCGGACTCCTCGCCGACGGCGAAGGAGGACATGAGCTGCGGCGATGCGGAGCCTGCACGGCGGATCATCGGCGTCTCGCCGGTCTCCTCTTCGGGAGAGACCGAGAAGATATCGACGGTGATGAAGCCGGAGTTCAGGAACTTCTCGGTGGCCGCCTTCTGTTTCTCGTCCTGGTTCACGTGCGCGAGGGCCATGTTCGCCGCCGGAAAGCGGTGGCTGTGAACCTTGCCGGCGACGTTGCCGGGGTCCTGGGAATCGACCAGCGGCATGTGGCAGTTGGCGCAGGTCTTGGTCTCGGCCGGATAGTAAAACGACCGCGCACCCTGGCCGGAGACGCCGCTCGCCTGCCAGTTGTCGTAGTCGTTGAAGCCGCGGAACCAGCGGTAGGCGTTGACCGGAACGTCGAGATGCACCTTGTGGCAGGTCGAGCAGAACTCCGCCGAATCCATGCGCATGAAGGGCTTCATGAACGTCTTCCGGTGCGGCTCGGGATCGAGTGTACGTCAGGAACCGGTCGAGCTTCCGGATGACAGGGTTTTTGCTCGTGGCGAGCTCGTGGAGCGGCGGATATTCGATGGTGAAGCCGCCGTTGCCCATGGAGCTGTCCACGTGGGTGATGGCGTGGCAGGAGGTGCAGGCGAGGCCGGCATGCGCCTCGGGGGTATCGATCTGGTCTTTGATCGGGCGCTCGAAGCGGCCGTTGAAAAACACCGCGTGGTCATGGCAGCCGGCGCACCACTTGCTCGGCTGAGGTCCCATCACGTCCTGCATGTACTCGACCGACTTGCGGTAGAACTGGTTGTTGAACGAGGCGAAATGATGAGCCGAGCTGTTCCACTGCTCGTAGATGTCCTTGTGGCACTCGCCGCAGGTCTGGGAGTCCATGAAGAAATTGGACGGGATGATCTCTTTGGTGTTCGTGTTCGCCGAGGACGGGAAGAACGGCGACTTCGGGCCGCCGCCCTCCTCCGACATGGAGGTCGGCACGATCATCGGGTTTTTGATGCGGTCCGATGGGTTCGGGTTCGCCTTGCGCCACGCCGTCATGGTCACCGGCCAGAGAACCATGAGCGCCAGGGCCGCGGCGAACGCGCCGCGGAAGCGCCGCCAGCCCCCTCCGTCGGCGCCGTTCTCGTTCGCCTTGCGCCAGATCCAGGGCGCGAGCGCCAGCACGGCCAACCCCCCGGTCGCGATGTGCGCCCACAAAACCCAGCGGTTCGCGAGGACGTTGCCGCGCACGGCCAGGTAGAGTCCCGCCACCAGGGCGGCGACGAACAGGGCCGCCGCCACCGGGAAGACCCGGCGCAGGTCCGCGTTGCGCGCCAGCAGCCACAGG
Source organism: uncultured Holophagales bacterium (assembly GCA_963844885.1). GTDB lineage: Bacteria > Acidobacteriota > Thermoanaerobaculia > Multivoradales > UBA5704 > DATMER01. The sequence continues at coordinate 453,938 of CAWJQA010000006.1, forward strand.
AGGCCGGCCGCCACCGCGAGGCCGAGCCCCAGGTGCAGGAGCACGTTGCCCATGTAGAAGATCGTCGGCGAGGCGTACGCCGCCAGGTACGCTGTGTTGACCAGCAGAACCAGGAAGAGCGCCGCCATCCATTTCGCAAGCCTGCCTTGAATCATGACCCCGGACCTCCCAAAAGCTCCGGGGATGATATACCAAAGATGTGACGCCTCAGTCGCAGCCGTCGAGCGCGCCGGTATCGGTGACCGCCGGCGACGAGCGTCCCAGCGGATTGGTCCAGACCGCGACCTGGCCGGTCCGGGTGTCGGTGACCTCCAGCCTGTACTCGACGGTGGTCGTGGCCGCGGCGAAGACCCAGTGGTGGCCGTTCAGGCCGCAGCCGTCGAGGATCTTGACGAGCATCTCCCAGTTGTCCGGCGCGAAGAACCAGAAGAGGCCGGAGCCGTCCGAGGAGCCGGGAACGACTGAACCTTCTCCCGTATGGCCCTGGAAGTCCTTCCAGGCCACCTTCACCTGGAAGCGTCCGCCGCCCAGGCAGAGGACGGCCGGTCCGGGCACGCAGGCTCCGCCGCCGTCGATCCCCCTGGGATGGGTCTTCGAGGCGAGAAAGAGGAAGCCGTTCGCCATCGAGAGGGTCGGGAGGTTGTTGTGGCCGTATCCAGGCTGAACCTCTTCCTCCCAGGGTACGCCGAGCCGGTCCCACTGCTGCTCCAGCGATTCCAGGGAGCCGCTGATATAGTTGGGGTCCAGCGTGCCGTAGTACATGCGGATCGGCGTCCGGTATGAGGGGTCCGCCAGCGCGTCGATCGGATAGAACCGGGCGGCCATCGAGAATACCGCGCTGTAGCCGGAGCGGGTGGTGTAGGCCAGCAGATAGGCCCAGGCGCCGCCGGCCGAGTGGCCGCCGATCGACACCCGGCGGGGATCGATCGGCAGCTCGGCCCGCACGGCGGCGAGGCTTTCTCTCACGATACGCTCGTCCTGGACGGTCCCCCATCCTTCATCCGTCGAGGACTTGGGCAGGATCGCCACCAGCCCGGCCCGGTCGGCGGCGCCGGAGACGAAGGGCCGGTACTTGTCGGGGATCCCTCCCGAGCCGTGAAGAAAGAGGACAGCGGGCACCGGATGCGAAAGGTCAACCTTCGGCGGCAGGTAGCGCCAGAGATAGGAGCCCGACGGGAGATCCATCCGCGTCCAGCCCGTCTGGGGAGCGGCGGCCAGCGTAACAGGCGACGCGGCGAGCAGGAGGACGGCGAGAAGGAAGGGTGTACGGCGAATCATGGAGGATCCCGGTGGCCTCACGGGTTTGCCAAGAGTAGCACGTCCCCCCTCCAGGGTATCGTATCGGGAAGTTTAGCTGGCCCGGCGCCTCTCGGGAAGGCGACGGGCTGGAGCTGGCGCACCGCGCAGGAGCCCTTCCGTGCTGAGATCCTCGTCGACATCTGGCCAATGAATCCCGAAGCCGCCACCGCCAACCTTCCAGTTTGCCCTTTGTTCGGGAGTGGCGGCCAACAAGCGCGGATACCAAGCCAGGGGAACCGAAATCGTGCGGCCATCCACAAGATCAACAACCAGGCTGTCTTCCATGCACTCCACATGCTTCACGCGCTCACCTGCATTACCAGCCGAAGTAGCCATACCATGCCTCCAAGAGGTCAACCTCGCGCTCCTCTCGGTGCGCCTGCACCGCACAGGCTGTGTCAGTGGAGTGATACAAGCGCAAGAATCAAGCCAAATACCCATCCCAAAATTAGAACAATCGGAAAGATCCTGCAGAGAATTTGGTTCGGCCGTAACCAACCAGCCTTGCCCAACTCTGCCTGCACGATGTCGTTCACCGGATCACTTACGCGCCGACTTAAGGCCGCAATTACGAGTTCGGTCTTCCAAATGGCAATTGCTCCAAGAACATTGATCACGACCATGACAGAGGCGAGGAGTATCTTCGAGTAGATCGGCTGGTTAAAACCAACAGCGACGGCCGCAAACCCGTTGAGCACTAGGACGAGGTTGAACCGTGTATATAACAACTGGTCTTCGTACTCTATTCGCTTTCGGTACTGCTCCGCACTAATCATGGCGTCCGTCGTGCTGCTTGTCTTCATTTCGTCTATCCGTTAATTCAGTTGCTTTCAGCATGCCGCGAACTAATGCGCCTCTCCTGTCGCCGAACGGCCGATGAGTCGAGTACCGCCGGTCGTCATTTCGCAATCCGTACCCGGTCTAGCTTCCGATGAATAAGCGACACGAAGGTGAGAGTATCAAGTGCGTCCTGTTCGTCCATGGCCCACTCGATCTTAGGATTATGTGCGAGCGGATTACGAATGGCGCCAAAAAGGCCAACGAGTAGGTTTAATAAACCCGCCTGCTCGCTACGATCGCTCTCTGTGCGAAGTTCGTTGACTTCAAGCAACGGCTTTTTCCCACCAAACGCTGCCTGTACCAACGACGCGCCATCAGTTGTAAGACCTGAAAGTCGCCGAATCTTAGCTGCGATGCTCTTCGTCGCCTCTAGGAGAGCATGAAAATAGTTTTCTTCTAGCAGTTCAGCCTTACAGAAGTGCAGGACATCCGCATGCACCCCGCGCTGCTCAAGGTCGTGCTGTAGACGGTGAGCACGCTGTGCCGCCTGCGAGAGACTCGTCGCCGGCTTTGTCCACCGAGCCTTGCCGTCGTCTCCAACCAAAATGCCAGAAAACGCCAGTATCTCATTCAGGCGCTGCCGCCAGCGTTCAAATCGGGCTTTGTCGGTCGTGAACTGAACAGGATTCATCGCTTTGTTGATGAACACTACGACGTGATTCCCGAACTGGCGTTGATTTTGATAGCTAACGAAAGCGTTAAAGAGCCGCCTCCACTTCGTGGCGCCCGGTTCAACATCGGGAATCGTGCAGTCCGTGAGCAGGTAGCTGATTTGCGACCCTGTGAGGCCGTCATTCGTATCGCCCAATGCTTGCGCAATCGAGGTCAGTTGCTGGGCGTTGAAGGGCGGAACGCGTTCCATGGCCACCGTTTACTCAGCCGGAAAGTTCTCTTGGGCGCCGAACGTAATCATCGCATCAATCCAGATGAAGCGAACCACTCTCTTCCTGCCGCGGCACGGAGCAATCTTCTTGAACCTGAGACTTAGCAAGCCTAAACCTCCGGAAGCCGGGGTGTCAATCCTTCTTCTCGGTGGCCGTATACGTCTCGCCAAGCCAAGGCTCGGAAGTCTCCTGTCGTCAGGGTCTTATGAGTGGCAGGGGACTCGGATCAGGTCCAGCTACCAGGCGATATGGCTTTCCGGAGTTGGCGAGTCCAGGTCCGGTCTGCTTCGCTGCGGTTTTGTCTATGGCTTTCAGGCTGGCTCAAGGCAGGCGGCGGCCTGTTTGGGGAAGCCTGGGGTGAGAATCAGGCCACGGTGACGCGTATTCTCATTCCACGACCCGAGACACGTGCTCAAGGAAATCCCCGCGCCTCGCGGCGATGGCCGCCGGCAACCTCGGACTCGGCGGCCGGCCAGCCATTTCAGTGTTCAGAGAGCTCCGCGGCCGGAGCTCCCAAGCCGCCAAACCTCTGCCGTTGCTCATTTCGAGCGTCTCGTTGAGCTCGTTGAGCCTCTCGTTGAGCTCATCGGGCCTCTCGTCAAGGTCGATGAGCCTCCCATCGGCCTCGTCGAACCTCTCGTCAAGGTCGTCGAGCCGCTCATCGACCTCGTTGAGCCTCTCGTCGAGCTCGACGAGCCTTTCATCGACCTCACGAGCCTCTCATCGACCTTGACGAGCCTCTCATCGAGGTCGTCGAGCCGCTCGTTGAGCTCGATGAGCCTCCCATCGAGTCCGTTGAGCCGCTCATCGAGGTCGACGAGCCTCTCGTCGAACCCTTCGAGCCTCTCGTCGAGGAAGCTGAGAGGCTCGTCAGACTCGTCGAGCCTCTCGGCAGCCCCTCGAAAAGGCCTCCCGAGGCGACTGCGAAGGGGAATGGTCTGATTCCTTCTTTACGCGCCTGTCAACAGACCCGCGCGCGACTCGATCGCAGGCGGATCGGGGTCGTGGAGAGGGCCATCGCCCTCGATTGGAGCCGGAGAGGACCGGCGCCGGGGTTCCCCGAGACGCACGAGACCCGGACCCGCCTCGGATACAATCGGGCGATGGACATGCTGCGCGTGAAGAGAATCCCTGGCCGGCGCCGGGGCGACAACGTCCTGCGGGACATCGACATCCTGCAACACACTTTGAATGAGTTGCGGGGCTGCGGCCTCATTCCCAAAGGGGTCTACCGGTTCCACTCTCATGGCGAGGCCGACGAATGGATGATGCGCCAGATCGCGGCGAATCACGCGCGCCACACGTCCAAGACCTGATCGGGCTCTGTCGGGCCCTCAACGAGGCGCGGCCTCGGCGCCTTCGGGTTTTTCATCGAGCCTCGGCTTGCCCGCGAAGAGCCTTTTGATACGCAGGCGCAGGAGATCGGCCTCGGCGGACATCCAGATCCAGAGGCCGCGGGCGACCATGCGGAACGGGGCGAAGCTGAGGCTGAAGAAAGCCTTGACGCTCCGTCCATTGTTGCGGCGGCCCGCCTCTCCCATCTCCCGGCGCGCCAGGGCGATCTTCTTGAAACGCCGGTTGTAGATCCGCATGAGGTGGTAGCTGAAGAAGGCCGGCTTGGGGCCGAGGACCGGCATCCCGTAAAACTTCCCGAGCACGCGGTAGGCAGGGATGACCACGAAGATGTAGTACTGCGCCGTCTCGACGAGGAACGCGGCGGCGACGAGATCGTGCTCCCCCATGTAGTAGTACTTGTCGCGGTAGATGGACTCGAAGAACCGGCGGTACGAGCGCAGGAAGATCTCGTTGTGCTCGCGGATGCGGTCCGTCACGGTATCGGCCGGGGTACCGGCGGTCTCGGCCTTGACGATCTCGACGGTCGCCTCGACGCTGAAGGAGGCGTGGTCGAGCCCCGGCGAATAGTAGGGATCGAGGAACGCGGCGGCGTCGCCGAGGAGAGCCCAGCCGTCCCCCATGTACTGGCGGGTGGAGTAGGCGAGGTTCGAGTAGGTCCGCAGATCCTCGGAGCGCATCCGGGCGCCCTGGAGCAGCTCGGCGGCCATGGGGATGCGCTGGAGGAACGCCTGGTAGGCGGCGGCCATTCCGCTCCCCCGATCGACCTCGACCAGCCGGGTGTCGAAGACGATGCCGACGCTGGTCTCGCTGTTGCCGAGCGGGATGAACCAGACCCAGTAGCCGAACCCCATGTAGTGGTTGGTCGCCAGGCGCCGGGAGCCGATGTTGCCGCGGGAGAGGGACAGGGGGCCGCGCGCGGCCAGGTCGTCGATGTGGCGGACGTCCTGCCACCGGCACCAGACGGCGGCGGTCGGGTGGTCCTTGTTGCGCTCGATGAGGCCGAGCTTCTTTCCCAGGAGGGTGGCGCGGCCGGTGGCGTCGAGGACCCAGCGGCAGGAGATCCTCTCGGTCTCCCCGTCCCGCTCCACGGTCACCGTGTGGTCGAAGCGGCCGAGCTCGACGTCCTGGACCCGGGCCGGCCGCAGCAGCTCGGCGCCCTCCTCCACGGCGGTGGCGAGGAGATGCTCGTCGAGGGCGTCGCGCCGGAGTTGGAAGGAGGGGACGGTGCTGCGCAGATATCCGCCCGCCTCGCTGGCCTCGGCATGGCCGTGGACCTTCTCGTTCTGGAACCAGTAGCGCAGGCCCTCCTTGGGCAGGTGCTCGCGCTCGAGATGCTGCCACTGAGCGAGGCGCCGGGTGAGGAACATCCCGGACATCTCGATGGTCGCCTCCCCCACCTTCTCGTCGAAGGCGGTCTGGCGCTCCACGATGAGGACGGACAGGTCCGGCCGGTCCCGCCGCAGCAGGATGGCCGCCGAAGCGCCCGAGAAGGCACCGCCGAGGATCACGACGTCGAAGCGCCTCATGAGGCGAGAGTCTATCAGGGTCGGCCAGGGGTCGGCCCCCCAAGGCTTGCGGCAAGCCTCCGTTCCGGGCACAATACGCTGCGGAACATGCTGCCGCCTACACCCCTCCGCCGTCCGCCTTTCCTTTCCCTCTTGCTCTAGCCGTCCCTTCATCCCACCAAGAATTGGAGCGAATTTGAGTCGCAAGATGCTGATCAACGCGCAGCGCTCGGAAGAGCTGCGCATCGCCATCGTCCAGGGCAACACCCTGGAGAACTACCAGGTGGACATCGCCGAGTCGGGCCTGACCCGCGGCAATATCTACCGGGGCCTCATTGCCAACATCCAGCCCAGCCTCAACGCCGCCTTCATCGAGTATGGCGCGGAGCGGCACGGCTTCCTGGCGATCCAGGACGTCGTCCCCGAGGCCTACTACCGGTCGCCGAAAGGCGGCCATCCCCGCATCGAGGACGTCCTCGAGAAGAACAAGCCGATCGTCGTCCAGATCGCCAAGGACTCGATCGGACAGAAGGGCGCCGCCCTCACCACGAGCCTCTCTCTCGCCGGCCGCTATCTCGTCCTCACCCCGTTCGAGGACACCCGCGGCGTCTCCCGCAAGGTTGAAGACGAAGACATCCGGAAGAAGCTCAAGACTCTCGCCAACGGGCTGGATCTGCCGCAGGGTTGCGGTGTGATCGTCCGCACCAACGCTCTCGATCAGACCAAGGCCACGCTGAGCCGCGACCTGGCCGCCCTGCTCCGCCTCTGGAAGCGGGTGCAGGCCGCCGCGCTCGAAGGCAAGGGCACCCGGCTGATCTACAGCGACCAGGATCTCATCCTCCAGGCCCTGCGCGACTATCTCGACTCCAGCATCGAGGAGGTTCTGGTCGACGACGAGGCGGCGTTCCAGAAGGCCCGCGCCTACATGCAGGCCTTCATGCCGCGCGGCAAGACGCGGCTGACCTACTATTCGGACCGCCTCCCTCTGTTCACCCGCTACGGCCTGGAGAGCCAGATCGACCGCATCTACGAGCGCCGGGTCGACCTGCCGGCCGGCGGCTCCATCGTGATCGACGGGACCGAGGCGCTGACCGCGATCGACGTCAACTCCGGCCGCTCCACCAAGGCCGCCACCCAGGAGGAGACGGCCCTCAGCACGAACCTGGAGGCGGCCAACGAGGTCGCCCGGCAGCTCCGGCTGCGCGACATCGGCGGCCTGGTGGTGGTCGATTTCATCGACATGCGGGCCTCCAAGAACCAGCGCCGGGTCGAAAAGACGCTCAAGGACGCGCTCAAGGAGGACAAGGCCCGTGCCTCCGTGGGCCGGATCAGCTCCAACGGCTTGCTGGAGATCAACCGCCAGCGCATCCAGCAGGCGCTCGAGGTGCGCACGCACCGCTCCTGCCCGACCTGCAACGGCTCGGGCCGGCTGGCGAGCGAGGAGATGGTCAGCCTGTCGCTCCTGCGCCGCCTCGAAGCGCGGGCGGCCAGCGGCACGATCCAGGGCGTGCGCATCGGGCTCCATCCCGAGCTTGCCGACGCCTTCCAGAACGGGCGGCGCAAGGAGCTGTCCGACCTGGAGCAGGAGTTCGACATCAAGATCGAGATCATCGCGGCGCCCGGCCTGCACCGGCCGGACGAGCAGATCGAGTGGTACAAGCGGGAGAAGCCGATGCCGCCGCCGAAGCCCCGGCCGGCCGCGGTGACGCTCCAGCCCTGGGACCTGGCTCTTCCCGGAGTCGAGGAGGAGGAAGAAGAGGAGGAGGAGGCCACCCCGGCGGCAGCCCCCAAGGCCGCCCGGTCGCAGCGGGAGCGCGGCCGGGACCGGAAGCGGAAGGGCCGCGACAGGGTTCTCCCCCAGGAGAAGCCCCAGGAGCCGGAGAAGCCGGAGATCGACGGCGCCGAGGCGGCGGCTACAGGTATCGAAGAGACTCCCGGCGAGGCCGAGGCCCGGCGCCGGAAGCGCCGCCGCGGCGGCCGCAAGCGCAAGAAGGCCAACGGCCAGGGTGTGACGGTGGGAGAAGCCCCGGCCGAGGAGGCCGGCATGGCGCCGGCTGACGACGACGAAGGGGGCTACGAGGAAGCGGGAGAGGCCGGCGCGACCGGGGCGGAAACCGAAGCGGGCGCCGCCGCGAAGCGCGGCCGGCGGCGCCGCCGCCGCCGCGGCGGCCGGACCCGTGAAGCCAAGGGCGAGGGCGAAGCGGGCGGCGAAACCCCGGGCCCGGCCGAAGCGGCGCCACCGCCACCGGAAAACCCTGGCTCCGAGGGGTAAAACCGAAAGGACCCAAAGGACTCCGTGTTCTTGAAGTCCTTTGGGTCCTTTATGTCCTTTATGTCCTTCTTCTTCCCGCTTCAGCGGTAGAAGACCGGGAACGACCGCGGGTCGGCTTCGTGCATCATGTCGTAGACCGCCTCGAAGATCGTCCTCGCGGTTGGGCTTGGAGAAGTAGTCGCCGTCCGAGCCGTAGGCGGGGCGGTGCTCCTTGGCGGCGAGCGTCGCGGGGCCGAGTCGAGCCAGGCGTAGCCGCCCTGGCGCCTCCAGCACCTGCTGCATCATGTAGGCGGTGGCGCCGCCGGGCACGTCCTCGTCGAGGAAGAGCACCCGGTTGGTCTTCTTGAGCGATTCGACGATCCGGCGCGTGGCGGTCGAACGGCAGCAGGGTCTGGACGTCGATCACCTCGGCGTCGATCCCCACACCGGGCAACATCTCCGCCGCTTCCAGCGCGATCCGGCAGAGCGCGCCGTAGGTGACCACCGTCACGTCCGTCCCCTCGCCGCAGCACTTCGGGAACGCCGAGCGGCACCGTGAACTCGCCGATGTTGGCGGGCAGCCTCTCCTTCAGGCGGTAGCCGTTCAGCACCTCGATCACGATCGCCGGATCGTCCGACCGCAGCAGCGTGTTGTAGAAGCCGGCCGCCTGCGTCATGTTCCGCGGCACGCAGACGTAGATGCCGCGCACGAGGTGGATGATCCCGGCCATCGGCGAGCCCGAGTGCCAGATCCCCTCCAGCCGGTGGCCGCGCGTGCGCACGATGACCGGCGCCTTCTGCCCGCCCTCCGTGCGCCAGCGCAGCGTCGCCAGGTCGTCGGACATGATCTGGAGCGCGTAGAGGATGTAGTCGAGATACTGGATCTCGGCGATCGGCCGCAGGCCGCGCATGGCCATGCCGATGGCCTGCCCCACGATCGTGCACTCGCGGATGCCGGTGTCGCGTGACCCGCAGCGCGCCGTACTTGTCCTGCAGGCCCGCGAAGCCCTGGTTGACGTCGCCGAGCTTGCCGACGTCCTCGCCGCAGCGCGACCAGGTTCGGGATAGCGCCGCAGAGCGTAGTCGAAGCAGGCGTTGAGCACCTCGAAACCGTTGACGGCAGCGCGCGTCCGGCCCGTAGACGCGGCTTGACCTCGGGCACGTGCAGAGCGGCGCTCCGCCGAGCTCGCTGTACAGATGCGAGCTGAAGCGGTCGCTCGTTGACCGGGCTCCTGCCCGCGCTTCCAGTCGCGAGCAGCCGGCGGGCGGCGGCGAAGATCCTTCGCCGCGCGGCGACGATCAGCGCGCTCGTGAGCGCGCGGCCATGACGTCGCGGCGGAGCGGCGTGTGCGATCTTCTCGAGCTCGCCGAGATCTGTCTCGACCTCGGCGGCAATTTCGGTGCCGGCTGCGGCAGACTCCCGGGCCATCTCGCCGGTCAGGGCCAGGACCACCTTCCGTCGCTCCTCGATCGGTGCCGAACGCCTGCCAGGCGCGCGCCTGCGCCTCGCGCACGGCCGCGAGATCCTCCTCCTCGCAGCGATCGAGCTCGGCGGCCGTGGCGATCCCCTGCTCCAGCATCCACTGCCGCATCTTGCGGATGCAGTCAGAACTCCTCCTCCCAGTCGAGGCGCTCCTTCGACTTGTAGCGCTCGTGGCTGCCCGAGGTCGAGTGCCCCTGCGGCTGGGTCACCTCGATGACGTGGATGATCGCCGGCACGTGCTCCGTCCGCACGATCTGCGGCCGCGTCGGGATAGGTCTCGCAGAGCGCCGGGTAGTCCCAGCCGCTTGACCGTGTAGAGGTCGAACCCCTCGCGTTCACCGCGGCTCGCGCCGGAAGCCGGCGAGAACGCTCCGAGAGGTCGCCTTTCGTAGTGCTGGTACTCGTTGGGCACCGAAATGCCGTAGCCGTCGTCCCAGATGGAGACGCAGCACGGGACGCCGAGGACGCCCGACCGCGTTGATCGACTCCCAGAACATCCCCTCGGCGCAGCTCGCGTTGCCGATGTCCCGAAGGCGATCTCGTCGCCGTTGTGGGAGAACTGCGTCATCTCCGGCAGCCCCGCCAGCTCGGGGAGCTCGCGGTAGAGCTTCGAGGCATAGGCCAGCCCGACCAGGCGCGGCATCTGGGAGCCGGTCGGCGACACGTCGGCCGAGGAGTTGATCCGCGCCGTGAGGTCGTGGAAGCGGCCGTCCGGGTCGACCAGGCGGGTCGAGAAGTGCGCGTTCATGGAGCGGCCGGCCGAGCAGGGCTCCAGCGTCACGTCGGGTCGGCGTAGAGCTGGGCGAAGAACTCGTCGAGCGTCAACAGCCCGAGCGCGAACATCAAGGTCTGGTCGCGGTAGTAGCCGGAGCGGAAGTCGCCGGGGCGGAAGGCGCGGGCCACGGCGAGCTGGGCGACTTCCTTGCCGTCGCCGAAGATGCCGAACTTCGCCTTGCCGGTCAGAACACCTCGCTTGTCGCCCGATCAGGCTGGCCTGGCGGCTCTGCCAGGCGATCCGGTAGTCACGGAGGATGCTCTTCTTCGTGAACAGCTCCGGACTGGACTCGGACCGGTCAGACGGCGCGGAGGCGCCCCGGTCCACGAGAGGAACGGTCATTCTCGAAACCTCCGAAAGGGATGCGGGAAAGCCCCGCCTGCGGAATGCTAACACGCGGTGTCTCCGGCGTTCTCCGGCGTCATGGTACGATCCCGGCTCCAAATCGTCCTGGATGAGGAGGTTATGACAAGACACCCGGTTTCCTCCACTCTCCTGGCCCTGCTGCTGGGCTCCCTGGCCGCCTGCGCGAGCACGGCCGCGCCGGCAAAGCCGCCGGAGTCGCCACCGGCCGCCGAACCCGCCAGGCCGGAGCCGGTCGATCCCAACTCGGCCTACGCATCCAAGTACCACCCGCTCCCCTCGGAGCCGGTCCTGATCGTCAACGCCACGATCCTCACCGCGGCCGGCGACCGCATCGAGAACGGGTCGATCCTGCTGCGCGACGGCAAGGTCGCCGCCGTCGGCACGCAGGTCGACAGCACCGGCCGGCGCCACGGTCGTGGATGCCACGCGGCAAGTGGGTGACGCCGGGCATCATCGACGCCCATTCGCACCTCGGCGTCTACCCGTCGCCCGGAGTGACGATGCCAACGCCGACGGCAACGAGGCGACCGACCCGGTCACCGCCGACGTCTGGGCCGAGCACTCGGTCTGGCCGCAGGACCCGCAGTTCCCGCTCGCGCTCGCCGGCGGCGTCACGGCCATGCAGATCCTGCCCGGCTCGGCCAACCTGATCGGCGGCCGGGGCGTCACGGTCAAGAACGTGCCGGCCCGCCACGTCGCAGGAGATGAAGTTCCCGGGCGCCCCGTACGGCCTGAAGATGGCCTGCGGCGAGAACCCGAAGCGCGTCTACGGCGAGAAGGGCCGCGCGCCCTCGACCCGCATGGGCAACGTTGCCGGCTACCGCGCGGCCTGGATCGACGCCGCCGAGTACCGCCGCGAGCCTGGGACGAATACAAGCAGCAAGACAAGCGCTGGGAAAGCCAAGGACGCCAAGCCGCCCGATGCGCGATCTGGAGAAGGAGACGCTGGCCGGCGTGCTCTCCGGCGAGATCCTGGTGCAGAACCACTGCTACCGCGCCGACGAGATGGCTCAGATGATCGACATCGCCCAGGAGTTCGGCTACAAGATCGCCGCCTTCCACCACGCGGTCGAGGCCTACAAGATCGCCGACCTCCTCGCGAAGGAAGGCATCTGCGCCGACGTCTGGGCCGACTGGTGGGGCTTCAAGATGGAGGCTCTCGACGGCATCCGCGAGAACGCGGCGCTGCTCCAGGCAGCGGGCGCCTGCGTGGTCATCCACTCCGACTCGGCCCTCGGCATCCAGCGGCTCAACCAGGAGGCGGCCAAGGCGATGGCCGCGGGCCTGCGCATGGGACTGAGCATGCGCGCCGAGGACGCCATCCGCTGGATCACGCTCAACCCCGCGAGGGCGCTGGGCATCGGCGAGCAGACCGGCACGCTCGAGCCCGGCAAGATGGCCGACGTGGTGCTGTGGAGCGGCGACCCGTTCAGCGTCTACAGCCGCGCCGAAAAGGTTTACATCGACGGCGCCCTGGTCTTCGACCGGAACGACCCGTCGAAGCAGCCGAGCACGGACTTCTCGCTCGGGCAGGGAGGTGGCCGATGAGCCGCGCCGAGCGCATCAAAATGGTTTTCAGTCTGCTGGCCTGCACGGCTCTCCCAGCCCTGGCGGAAACCGTCGCCGTCACCGGCGGCCGGGTGGTCACGATGGGGCCGGCGGGGACGATCGACAACGGCACGGTGGTGATCCGGGACGGCCGCATCGCCGCCGTGGGCCGCGACGTCGCCGTTCCGGCCGGCGCCCGCCGGATCGACGCCACCGGCAAGGTGGTCACACCGGGCCTCATGGATTCCCTGAGCCGCCTCGGGATCATCGAGGTCGCCGCGGTCGAGAACACGGTGGACGTCAAGACCAGCGACGACCGCTTCACCGCGGCCTACAACGTGGCCGACGCGCTCAACCCGCGTTCGATCACGATGGCCACGAACCGCGTCGAGGGTGTGACACGGGCGGTGGTGGCGCCGCAGGCCGGGAGCAGCGTGATCGCCGGCCAGGGCGCGGTCATCACGCTGAGCGGCCCCCTCGGAGCTCCCGGGGACTTCCTGATCCGCTCCCCCGCCGCGATGTACGCCGTACTGGGCGCGGGCGGCGAGCGCTTCGCCGGCGGCTCGCGCGCCGCGGCGATCCTGCGCCTGCGCGAGGCTCTCCAGGACGCCCGGGACTACGCCGCGAACCGCAAGGCCTGGGAGCAGGGGGACCGGCGCGGCTACACCCTGTCGCGGCTCGATCTCGAAGCCATGCAGCCGGTGATCCGCGGCGAGCTGCCGCTCGTCCTCGCCGTGAACCGGGCCAGCGACGTGCAGGCCGTCTTGCGGATGGCCAAGGAAGAGAAGCTCCAGATCCTGCTGGCCGGCTGCGGCGAGTGCTGGGAGGTGGCGGACGAGATCGCCGCCGCCGGAGTGCCGGCCCTCATCACGCCGCTCAACAACCTGCCCGTCAGCTTCGACGTGGTGGGGGCGACACTGGAGAACGCGGCCCGCCTGCACAAGGCGGGGGTGACGGTCGCTTTCATGAGCACCGGCGCCCACGAGTCCTACGCCATCCGCCAGAACGCCGGCAACGCCGTGGCCTACGGCATGCCCTGGGAAGCCGCGATGGCCGCCCTCACCACGGTCCCGGCGCGCCTGTTCGGCATCGCGGACCGCTACGGCACTCTGGAGCCGGGCAAGGACGCCGACGTGGTGGTCTGGACCGGCGATCCGCTGGAGGTTCTCACCTACCCCACCGCCGTGTTCATCCGCGGCATCGAGATGCCCATCCAGAGCCGCCAGCTCAAGCTGCGCGACCGCTACAAGGATCTGGGCGCCACGGCGCCTCCGGCGTACCGGCACGATTGACGCCAGCGCGAGGAGCGGGTTGACACTGAGCATGAGTGCGCCACGTTGGGGAGTGCTTCCCCAACGTGGACCGGAGCCGCCATCGCCGCTCGCAACGCCCGAACGCGATGGGGAGACGTTCCCCAATGCGCGGACGACGCACATTCCCGTTGGGGAGACGTTCCCCATCGATACGCCGACGCGTGATGCCGGCGCACGTCACCCGGTGACGCTGGGGAACGGCTCCCCAACGTCACCGGGCGATGCCCTCTCGAAAAATCGGGTGGCACTCAAGCGAGCGGCTTCGTGCCGACCATCCCGAAGTCCTGATACCCGAACAGCAGCTCGTCCAGGCGATCACGAAGACGGTTCACGCGGTCGGCCAGGAGGCGCTGCTCTTCGGGGAGCTGCGCGAGGTCGATCTCGGGCAGGCGCTCGGAGTCGGGGTAGGGGCGGAGGTCGAGGCGCTCGATCGGATCGAAGCCGGCGAGCTCGTACATGAGCTTCAGGCTGTCGGGATGGACCGGCCGCTGGTGGGTGGGGTCGAGCCAGAAGCTGCGCGCCGCCACCAGCATCGAGAGCGGGTTGGGCGTCTCCAGGATGAGCACGCCACCCGGTTTGAGCGCCCGGTAGGCGAGGCGGACCAGACGGTCGAGGAGGCCCGCGGGGAGGTGCTCGATGACGTGGAAGGAGACCACGGCGCCCAGGCTCGACTCGGGCAGCGCGGCGAGCGCGGCGAAGGCGTCACCCTCCTCCGCTTCCAGGCCGCGCTCATGGCAGAGCGACACCATGCGGGCGCTGCTGTCGATGCCACGGCCGGGGATGCCGTGATCGCGGAGCAGGGCCAGGGCCTCGCCTCGGCCACAGCCCACGTCCAGCACGGGCGCGCCGGTTGGGATCTTTTGAAGCCATGGGAGATAGGCCGAGATCCTCTCCCGGATCTCCTCCTCGGTGCCGCGGTAGCGGCGCTCGAGCTCCAGGTAGCCGTGCTCCTCATGGGCGCGGGAGACGGTCTCGATCGCCTGAGCGGGGGCTTGCGCGGGCTCGGCCGTCCCCCCCGAGGTCACCACGGCGAGCGCGGCGCCGAGGCTGCCGAGGAGGTCTCGGGTCTCCCGCCGGTAGCGGTCGAGCTTCTGGTCGGCGCGGGCGAAGAGCGCGTCGTTGTGCCGCATGATCTCCTGGATGCCTTCGGCGTCGAGGGCCTCCAGGTACTCCAGGCGGCGGCGGTATTCGTCGCGGACCTCGCCGGCGCGGTGCAGGTGCTCCAGCAGGATGAGGTTGAAGACCCGCTGGCGCTCCCAGAGATCGTTCTGAGGGACTTTGACGAGGGGGCGGAACAGCCGCTTGACGGCGACCAGGAGGCGGCCGAGGGGACCGCGGTGGCTGCGGATGGGGAACTCGCGGTCCCCCTTCCAGAGCCATTCCCAGTCTTCGAGGTTGCGGGTGGGCTCGTCCAGGAAGTCGTCGATGGACGGCGAGCGGGGCTCCCGGGGTTCGGTGCCGCTCGCCGTCATCTCGATCTTGGTAGGAGGGCTATTCCTCGGCCACGACCGAGACGGTGATCTCGGCCATGACCTCGGAGTGGAGGTCGATGCGCACGGCGTGGTCGCCGAGGGACTTGATGCCGCCCTCGAGGTCGATGCGCCGACGGTCGATGGTGACGCCCTTGGCCGCGAGAGCCTCGGCCACGTCGCCCGAGGTCACCGAGCCGTAGAGCGTGCCGGTCTCGCCGACGCGCTTCGGGATGGTGATCTGCAGGCCCTTCAGGCTGTTGGCGATCTCCTGCGCGGCGTCCCGCTCCTTGGCGTGGACGGCGTCGAACTTCTTGCGCTGCTGCTCGAAGAGCTTCGCGTTGGCGGGCGTGGCTTCCAGCGCGATGCCCTGCGGCAGCAGATAGTTGCGGCCATAGCCGGGCTTGACCTCGACGGTCTCGCCCCGCTTGCCGAGGGTGCGCTGGTCGGAGAGCAGAATGACTTTCACGCTGGCCTCCTAGTCCGTGGTGAAGGGGATCAGCGCCAGGTGGCGCGCCCGCTTGATGGCCTGCTGCAGCGGCCGCTGGTGGGTGGCGCACGTTCCCGAGATCCGCCGGGGCAGGATCTTGGAGCGCTCGGGGATGAACTGCTGCAACAGCTTCACGTCTTTGTAATCGATGTAGTCGATCTTGTCGGCGCAGAACTTACAGACCTTGCGCCGGCGGAAGAAGACCTTTCTCGGGCGTCCCATGATCAGGCCTCCTCTCCGATGTCGAGGTCGTCGTTCTCGGTTTCGTCGATTCCGGCGGGCGCGGTGCCGGGGCCGGTGCGGGGGACCGACTTGCGGCGGGCGGCGCGCTTGAGATCCTCGTCGGTGCGAACCGTCAGGTAACGCAGGATCTTTTCGTTCTGCCGCATACGGTGCTCGACTTCAGGCAGCGCCGTCTTGCCGACCTGGCTGCTGATGCCGAGGAGGACGTACTTGCCCTCGGTCAGCTTGTTGATGGGGTAGGCGAGCTTGCGCCGGCCCCAGTTCTCTTCCAACGTGATCTCGGAGCCGCCGGCCGTGATCATCTGCCGATACTCCTGGATCATCGTGGTGACGTCTTCGTCGGGTACACGGGGGTCCACGACGAAAACGAGCTCATAGGTACGCATGGGGATTCTTGACCTCCCTATGGCCTGGGCAGTCCCGCGCTTTCGCGGAACAGAGAGGTGAATGATGTCGGTCTCGGTTAATGCTCCGGACCGGCGGTGACAAGGGGCGTCATTATACGGGTTTGCGGCGGAGAGGGCAAGGATGGCTCAGCCGTTGAACTTCTGCATCGCGGCGTCCGCCCCGTCCTTCAGCCACACCTCGCAGGCGTCGGCGGCGCGCTGGACCATGGCGTCCACAACCTCTTTCTGGTCCGGCGGGAAGGGCGACAGCACGAGCTCGACCAGATCCTCGCCGCGCGGCGGGCCGTCCTCGGGGGAGATCCCCAGCCGCAGCCTCGGCACCTGGTCGGTGCGCAGGTTCTCGATCACGGACTCCAGGCCTCGGTGGCCTGCCGGGCTCCCCGACTTGCGCAGGCGGAGCTTGCCGAGCGGCAGCGCGATTTCGTCGTAGACCACGAGGACGTCCGCCGGATCGAGGCTGTAGGCCTCCAGCAGGCAGCGGGCGGCCCAGCCGCTCCGGTTCATGTAGGTCTGGGGCTGGGCCAGGAGGACCGGTTCGTCTCCTGAACCTCCGCCGACGAGCGCACCGCACTCCTCCCGGCCGAGCCGGAGGCCACGGCGGCGGGCCAGCTCGTCGATCACGAGGAAGCCCGCGTTGTGACGGGTGTCGCGGTACCGCTCGCCGGGGTTGCCCAGCCCGAGGATGAGCCTCGCCATGCGCGGGATAAGGCTCTACGCCTCGTCCGTCTTGCCCTTCTTCAGAACCTCGGGCTCGGGACGCTCCGCCGCGCCTTCCGCCTCTTCGGTCCGGGCGTGCGAGAGCGCGACGATGACCTTGTCGGCGTCGTCGAGCAGCGTGACGCCGTTCGGCAGCTTGAGGTCGCGCGCCTCGGCGTGGTGACCGGTGTGAAGCCCGGTGATGTCCAGCTCGACCTGCTTCGGGATGTCGCCGGGCAGGCACTCGACCTGGACCTCGCGGGTGACGAAGTCCAGCACGCCGCCCTGGGTCTTGACGCCGTAGGCCACGCCCACCAGCTCGACCGGGACCTGCACGCGGATCTTCTTGTCCATCATCACGCGCTGGAAGTCGATGTGCAGCACCTGGCGGGAGAGCGGATGGACCTGCACCTCGCGGATCATGGTGTGGCGCTCGCCGCCGCTGCCGGCCAGCTTGAGCAGGTAGATCGGATTCTCGCTGCCGGCCTTCTTCATCAGGTCGAGCATGGACTTGCGGTCGATTTCGATGGCGACGCTGTCTTTGCCGCCGCCGTAGACGACGGCGGGGATCAGGCCTCCGGAACGGGCACGGCGGTTCGGACCTTTGCCGGTTTTCTCACGCTTCTGGACTTCGATGGTCAATTCACTCATGGTTTCCTCACTTCTATCTCGTCTCTAGACGAACAGAGAGCTCACGGAGCTGTTCACGTGGATCCGGCGGATCGCCTCGCCCAGCAGGGGTGCGACCGAAAGGGGCTTCAGCTTCGGCGAGCGGGCCAGCTTGTCTTCCAGGGGCGTGGTGTTCGTGATGAGCACCTGCTCCAGGGGTGACTCGTTGATGCGCTGCAGCGCCGGGCCGGACAGGACGCCGTGGACGCCGGCGGCCAGGACGCGTCCGGCCCCCTTCTTCTTGAGGGCGTCCACCGCCTTGGTCATGCGTGCCGGCGGTATCGATGATGTCGTCGACGATCAGGGCGTTGCAGCCGTCCACGTCGCCGATGACGTGCATGACCTCGGCTTCGTTGGGGGCGGTGCGGCGCTTGTCGAGGATGGCCAGGCCGACCCCGAGGCGCTTGGCGATGGCACGGGCGCGCTCGACGCCGCCGGCATCGGGCGACACGATGACGAGGTCGGGGATGTGCATCTCGCGGATCGCGTCGAGCAGGACCGGGGCGGCGAACAGGTGGTCCACGGGCACGTCGAAGAAGCCCTGGATCTGGTCGGCGTGGAGGTCCATGGTCAGGACGCGGTCGGCGCCGGCCTTCGAGATCAGGTCGGCCACCAGCTTGGCGGTGATCGGCACGCGCGGCTTGTCCTTCTTGTCCTGGCGCGCGTAGCCGTAGTAGGGCATCACGGCGGTGACCCGGGACGCCGAGGAGCGCTTGAAGCTGTCCAGCAGGATCAGCAGCTCCATCAGGTTGTCGTTGACCGGGTTGCTGGTGGGCTGCACGATGTACACGTCGGAGCCGCGGACGTTCTCCTCGATCTGGCAGAACGTCTCGCCGTCCGAGAAGTTGAACGACGAGCTGCGGCCGGGCTCGAGGTTGAGCACGTCGCAGATTTCCTGGACGAGAGCCGGATGTGAGCGGCCCCCGAATACCTTGAGTTCGCCAGCCATAGCCCCCTCGGTCGACACGGAGATCGGGGCAAGCCGCCACGGCGGCCCCCCGAAGAGGTCAAATTTCAGAACTACCCGGTTCGCTGGTTGGGGCGGGAGGATTCGAACCTCCGGGTGCCAGATCCAAAGTCTGGTGCCTTACCGCTTGGCGACGCCCCAGTCTAGGGTTTTTCCGTCGGCCGTTCCACATCCAATACGCGGAACGGCCGCCCTCCCCTCCCCGCCCGTCCTCCCGGATCGCCCTTGGACTGGGGTTCCAGGCTCAGGGCACGGTCCAGAAGGAGTCCCGGAGGTGCATCTCCTGCACCTCTTCGAGGCTCTTCTCGGGGGCGGGGCCCGGCGCCGGTCCGACGGTGCCGGCGGTACCGGCGGTACCGGCGACGATGGGCTCGGGCCGCTCGCGCGCCCCGCCCTCCGCCACCGGAGCCTCCGCCGGCTCCTCGCCCCGCTCTCCGAGCACCCTATGGTACTCCCCCAGGACCCTCTCTTCGATCATTCGCCGCGTTTCGTTGTTCAACGGGTGGGCTACGTCCTTGAACTCCCCGTTCTTTTTCTTGCGGCTGGGCATGCTGATGAAGAGGCCCTCCCTTCCCTGGATGATCTTGATGTCATTGACCATGAAGCACTGGTCGAAGACGATCGACACGAACGCCTTCAGCTTCTCCTCTTGAATCGGAAAGACCTTGACTTCTGTGATCTCCATGTCGCTTCCCTCTCCATCCCCAGTGGTGTAACCCTCGCTCCCGGAACAACAGCGGGATCTTGGACCCGTCCCGGTTCCGGAGCACCACGTCAGACACGCGCTAGCATCAGTGGTGCGATTATATACCCGACACTGGCCACAGGGGTAAGAAAAGGAAGGCCCATGGAGCGGCCTTTCCGGTCGGCGAGGATCCCGGCGGGAGAGCCCTGGTTCTTCGCAGCGGCGTAAATGCTAGAGGGGAAAGGACGGTCTGTCAATTCCCAGGTGGCGCGTAGAGGTCGCGGCAGGAGCCTTCCCGGTAGCCGGGCGGACGCAGCAGCGGCTCCGGTCCCCGCGCCAGGTTCTCCTGCAGCACCTCCCGCCAGCGCACCTGCACGCCGCGGGAGCGGTCCGAAAGATAGGCCCAGTTGTCGCGGCGCATGTACCAGACCGACGGCTCTTTCCCTTCCATCAGGGTCCAGCCGTCCACCGTGCCGGCCGCGTCCAGCTCGGCGGACCAGGTGCGGCCGGCGGCGTCCTCGAGCTCGACCTCCCGCCCGTGGATCTCCGGTGCCGTCCCCGCCGCGGGCTCCACCGGCACGCGGCCGATCAGGAGCGACGGCAGGGACAGGAGCGGGAAGGGGCCCAGAGGGATGCCGGAGACGTCGAAGGCGCCCTGAAACGTGCAGGTCACCTTGTTGCGATGGTCGAGCCAGACCCCCTGCCCGGAGTCCACGTCGACCCCCCAGAGGGCGCGGCCCACGGGGTCGACGGCCTGGATCTGGTAGCGCAGCGGCGAGGCGAGGCGCAGGGTGACGCGGAAGGAGCCCTCGCCTTCCGGTCCGGAATAGGACACCCGGTAGAGGCGCTGGGTGCCGAAAGCCTCCGCCGGGATCTTCCAGACGGGGGTGGTGCTTGCGGGATGACCGGGGTGGGCGGCGTGCGGCCGGACCCCGGCCGTGCCGCAGGCAGCGAGAAGGAGGAGCGCCAGGGCGAGGGGGATCCTGGTGGTGCTAGGGCCGCGATCCGGGACCGCTCTGCCCGAGGTCTTCCAGCTTGCGCCGGACTGTTTCCGTGTTTCCGTCTCCGAGCTCGAGTGCCCGCCGGTACGCCTCGCGCGCCCGCTCTTTCTGGCCCAGCGCCACATAGACATCCCCCAGATGCTCCTGCAAGGTAGCGTCGGCAGGTTCGAGCCTCACGGCCCGTTCGAGGTAGCCGCGAGCCTGCTCGTTACGGCCGAGCTGATAGTAGGTCCAGCCCAAGGAATCGACATAGGCTCCGTTGTCCGGGTCGAGCGCCACGGCGCGTCCTACCAGGGACAGGGCCTCCTCCAGGTTTTCCCCCGATTCCGCGTAGGTGTAGCCGAGGTAGTTCAGGGCGGCGTGGAAGTCGGGGTCGATCTCCAGGACGCGCCGGAATTCCGCCACCGCCCGCGGGCGCTGGCCGGTCCGCTCGTAGGCGGAGCCGAGGAGGAACCCCGCCGCCACCGAGTCCTTCTGCTTCGCCGCCAGCCGCTCCAGCACCGGGATCGAGTCCGGGTAGCGGTCGAGCCGCTGCCACGACTGCGCCGCGGCGAGCATGGACTGGGCGTCGCCCGACTCGGCGAGCCCGGCGAGGATCTTTCGCGCCTCACGCTCGTCGCCGGAGCGGAACAGCACCTCGGCGCGGCGGCTCTCGAGGACCGGCGACGGCCCGTCCTTCTCGAGCAAGGCGAGCGCCTCGGGCTGGCGACCTTCCCCGACCAGCGACTCGGACTGGAGCAGCACGGCCTGCGTCCTCACCCCGGCGTCGTCCGAAGCGAGCAGGGGGGCGATCACCTTGGCGGCCTGGGTCCAGTCCTTCGCTTCGAGCCAGACCTGCGCCAGCTCCAGCCTCACGTCGCGCTCGTCGCCGGGCTTGCCTTGCTTCGCCAGGCGGTCGGCGAGGCCGGAGAGCAGCTCGGCCGCCTCGGCGCGCCGGCCGTCGCGCTTCAGGACCCGGGACAAGGTGAGGGAGAGGGGTACGTTGTCGGGCTGCTTCTCGTGCAGCGGCCCGAGGATCTCGAAGGCCTCCCGGTTCCGCCCTTCGGCGGTCAGGGCGAGCCCTTTGACCAGGAGGAGGAAGGGGCGATCCGGCCCGGACTCGCCCTGCGCGGCGAGGAGCGGCTCGGCGACGGCGAGCGCGCCGTCCATGTCGCCCGTG
Organism: uncultured Holophagales bacterium; assembly: GCA_963844885.1. Taxonomy (GTDB): domain Bacteria; phylum Acidobacteriota; class Thermoanaerobaculia; order Multivoradales; family UBA5704; genus DATMER01. Next base: position 475,344 of record CAWJQA010000006.1, read on the forward strand.
CGGTAGAGCTCCCAGGCGAGCTGCCGGCGCAGGCGCGGCTCGTCGCGCACGGCTTCGGGCGCCCCTTGGAGGGCCTCGACCGCGGCGCGGTGGTCGCCGCGCTGGCTTTGCAGCTCGACCAGGGTCAGCCGCGCTTCCAGCGAGCCTGGATCGAAGCCCAGGATGTCACCGAGAACCTTCTCCGCCTCCGCGGAACGGTCGGCGCGCAGCAAGGCTTCGACGAGCAGGGCGTAGGCCATACGCTGCTGCGGCAGGCGGGTGACGAGGTCGCGCAGAACCTCCGCGGCCTTCTCGGGCTGGCGCTGGTCGAGGTAGATCTGGCCCAGGGTGAGCGCGGCCTGGGGATCGTCTGGATCGCGCTTGCGCACGGTCTCCAAGGCCTCCTGGGCGGTGGCCAGGGCCGACGGATCCTGCGCCGAGAGGTCGAGGTAGACGTCGCCTACGGCGCGCAGCACGTCCAGGTTGTCCGGCGCCAGCTCGCGCGCCCGGCTCAGGGTCTCCGCCGCCTTCTTGAGGTATTCCTCGCGCACGCCCGGAGCGCGCGAGTACTGGGCGAGGCGGGCCAGGAGCTGGCCGTGCTCCAGGCGCACGTAGGGGGCGTCGGGCGACAGCCGCTCGGCCTCCTGGAACGCGGTCAGCGCCTCGGGGAGCGATCCCTCGACGGCCAGCATCTTGGCGAGGGCGAACTGATAGGCCGCCTCGATCTTTCCGGTAGACCCGGCTGGTCCGGCAGGCCCGGCTGGGACCGGCGCCGCCTGCGCTGCAGGCCTGGATGGCACCGGGAGTGTCGGATCGGGAGGGCTCTGGGCCGCCCGCAGCTCCACGGTGCTCCAGGACACCAGGAGGACGGCCGGCAGGAAAACGGAAAACCCCTTCACACCCAGCAGGATAGCAGCGGGCCACGCCGCTTTACAAGGCCGATGGGCCGCCCATAGAATGGCGCTCTTGCAGTTTACCAACGTAAAGTGAATGGGTTAGACGACGGACAACTCGGCGATGAGCAAACTCGGACAGCTCCTGGTGGCGCGCGGCTGGATCACGGTCCAGCAGCTCAACCGCGCCCTGCAGAACCAGGGCGTGGTCGGCAGCCGCGTGGGCACCTGCCTGCTCGAGATGGAGGCCCTCTCCGAGGAGAACCTGCTCAAGGGGCTCTCCGAGCAGCTCGGCGTGCCGGCGGTGGGGCTGGACGACCTGCGGGGAGTCCCCGACGAGGTGCTGGCCCTGCTCCCCGACAAGATCGCGCGCCGCTGCCGGGCCGTCCCGTTCCGCCTCGTGGGCAGCCGGCTGGACGTGGCCATGATGGAGCCGCGCAACCTCGCGGCCCAGGACGAGATCGCCTTCGCCTCGGGCAAGCGGGTCAACGTCCACGTCGCCCACGAGCTGCGGATCGTGGAGGCGCTGGAGCGCTATTACCGCGAGGAGAGCCCGTCGCGGCTCAGCCTGCTGGCGGAGCGCCTGAACCGGGCCCGCTACTTCTGGGAGCGGGAGAAGACGGCCGAGCCCGAAGGCACCGGCGGCCTGGACAGCCTGGCCAGGATGCCCGCGCTCGGCCATCCGCTGGAAACCCGCCCGCCGAAGCGCCCCCGAGCGGCGATGCCGCCATCGCCAGTATCGCCAGTATCGCAGTATGCCAGTCGCCAGTACTGCCGGCACCCGCACCCGCTCCGGTGCCCGTGGTTCCGGGACCCTCGCCAGCTCCGGCAGTGTCGCCGGCAGCGGTGGCGGTGAAACCGGCGGCCAGGCCGGTGCCGGCGGTCCAGACCGTCATCACCCTGACCGAGGAGGAGCGCGCCGACCTGGGCCGGCGCACCCCCGAAGATACCCGGCCGATGGCTATACCGGTCCCATCGCTCCCCTCCCCGGCAACCCTGGAGGAGGTCGAGACGGCCCTCTCCCGCACGACCGACCGCGAGGAGGTGGGCCGGCTCGTCCTGGGCTTCGTGGTCCGCAGCTACGGCCGGGCGGCCCTGTTCCAGATCGGCAAGGACCGGGTCTCCGCCTGGATGGGCGTGGGCGAGATGGACCTCCCCATCTTCCAGAAATTCTCGGCCGGCTTCGATCAGCCGTCTCTGTTCCTGAACCTGCGCCAGGGGAGCTCGCTCTACATCGGCCCGCTGCCCCCCATGCCGGTCCACCGCGAGCTGGCGCGGGCCTGGGGCGGCGATCTGCCCAGGGACTGCGTCCTCCTGCCGGTGCGGATCCACGACCGGCTGGTGGCCATCCTGTATGCCGACGGCGGCCTGAAATCCGGCAAGGGGGGGATGGGAGGGATCGGCCTGCCCCAGCTCCAGGGTCTGGCCGCCGCCGCCGGTGCCGCTCTGGAGCGCTGTATCCTCCATCGAAAACGGGCCGAGGCGAAGTGACTGTCACGTTGCGTTTCGTTGACACCTATTGGAGCCGTTGCTATGCTCGGCGCCGTTTCGGAGCAGACATGATCAAGTCGGACATCGTAGACCGCATCGCGGAGAACACCGAGGTTCCCAGGGTGAAGGCAGCCCAGGCCGTGGACACCATCATCGATGCCATGAAGAACGCGCTGTGCGACGGCAAGCGCATCGAGCTGCGGGGCTTCGGCGTGTTCCAGGTCCGGGACCGGAAGAAGGGGGTCGGGAGGAACCCGAAGACCGGTGTCGAGGTCGCGATCTCCCCCGGCAAGACGGTCCGCTTCAAGCCCGGCAAGGATCTGAAAAACCTCTGACGGCCCGGGCTCCGGCCCCGCGCCTTTTCCGTGGCATCCCCTTTGGACGGCTTCGACGATCGACCCTGGCGGCCCGGTCGCCCCCCCGGCGACGGCGACGCAGGCCGGCAGTATCCGCAGAAGCCGACGGTCATCGAGCTGCTGCCGCCAGGCTACGAGCCCGCCGTACCCGTCAATCCTTCTGATACCGCCCTCCCGCGGGTCCGCTGGCGGCTGGCTCTGCTCCTCCTTGTCCTCACGTTCTTCACCACGACGACTCTCGGACCGGCCTTCTGGGCCTTCACCCGGACCGACTTCACCACCGACCTGTTCCCCCTGCTGTCCTTCGAGCTGGTGAGCCGGGTCTGGGGAAGCCTCGATCTGCTCAAGCTCGGCCTCTCCTTCTCGGTGCCGCTCCTGACGATCCTGCTCGCCCACGAGATGGGCCACTACCTGGCCTGCCGCCACTACCGGCTGCCGGCCACGCTCCCCTACTTCCTCCCCCTCCCGTCGATGCTCGGGACCCTGGGCGCGTTCATCCGCATCAAGGCCCCTCTGCGCAACCGCCGGGAGCTGTTCGACGTGGGCATTGCCGGGCCGATCGCCGGCTTCGTGGCGCTGATCCCCTTCCTCTTCTACGGTGTGGCGCACTCCGAGCCGGCTCTGCGGCCCACGGAGCTGCGGCTCGGCGAGACCATCGCCCTGCCGGGCCACTGCCTGGCCATCGAGCTGGTGTCGCGGATTTTCCACGGCCCGCTCGGCAGCGACATGGTGCTCAACCTCCATCCGTACGCGCTGGCGGCCTGGTTCGGGCTGCTGGCCACCTCGATCAACCTGATCCCCCTGGGCCAACTCGACGGCGGCCACATCCTCTACGCCGTCTCCCGGCGCTGGCAGCGAAGGCTGGCGCTACCGGTCTGGGCCGGGCTGGCCGCGGCCGGCTTCCTCTGGCCCGGCTGGTGGCTCTGGTGCGTGCTGACCGTGGTGTTCCGCATCTTCCACCCTCCCGTCCAGAACGAGGCGCTGCCGCTGGGCCGCGGCCGGAAGATCCTCGCCGCGGTCGCCCTGCTCATCCTCGCCCTCTCCTTCATGCCGCGCGGGATCATGGTGCTGGAAGCCGTACCCGAGGAGGCGCCGGCCGACGATACGGGTACCAGCCGCGGTAGCTGGGTGGAGCTCCTTCAGAAGTCGGCCACCAGCGTCACCGGCCCGTCGTTGACCAGCGCCACCTCCATGTAGGCGCGGAAGCGGCCGGTTTCGACCCGGAACCCGCGGCTCCGCAGATCCTCGACCAGCGCTTCGATCAGCGGCGCGGCCTCGTCCGGCGGCGCGGCGCGGTCGAACGAGGGTCTCCGGCCGCGGGCGATGGAGCCGGCGAGCGTGAACTGCGAGACGATCAGGAAGGCGCCGCCGGCCGCGGCCGTATCCAGGTTCATCTTGCCGGCCGCGTCCTCGAACACCCGCAGGCCGGCCAGCTTCTCGGCGGCGGCGCGCACGCTTTCGATGCCGTCTCCCCGCTCGACGCCGGCCAGGACGAGGAGCCCCCGGCCGATCTCGCCCTCGATCTCGCCCTCGACCTTCACCGCAGCCGAGCTCACTCTCTGGATCACCAGTCGCACGTTTCCAGTCCTTTTCTACGGCCGGCCGTGTGATAGCGTACTCCACCACTGTTGAGGAGAACCGACGCATGGTGAATAAAGTCATTCTGATCGGCAACCTCGGCCGGGACCCCGAGGTCCGGTCGACGCCCTCGGGGCAGCCGGTGGCGAGCTTCACGCTGGCGACCAGCCGGCGCTGGAAGGACAAGAACGGCCAGCGGCAGGAGCAGACCGAGTGGCACCAGATCGTGGTCTGGGGGAAGCAGGCCGAGATCGCCGGCCAGTACCTGACGAAGGGCAAGCAGATCTTCCTCGAAGGCCGCCTCCAGACCCGCTCCTGGGACGACCGCCAGACCGGCGAGAAGCGTTACCGGACGGAGGTGGTCTGCGAGAACTTCCAGATGCTCGGCTCCCGGGGCGGCGGCGGGGGTGGCGGCGATTTCGAGCCCGGCGGGCCTCCCCCCGGAGGCGGCGGCTATGACGAAGGCGGTAGCGGCGGCGGGGGCGGCGACCTGGACGACGACGATATTCCGTTCTAGGCGACAGCCGCCGTTCTAGGCGACAGCCGCCGTTCTAAGAGTACAGCCGCTCGATCTCGTCCGCGTAGTTCTTGTAGATGACCCGCCGCTTGAGCTTGAGCGTGGGCGTCAGCTCGCCGGCCTCGATGCTCAGCTCCTGCGGCAGGATCACGAAGCGCTTGATGGTCTCGTAGCGGGCGAGGGTGCCGTTGACCGCCTCGACCTGCTTCTCCAGGTGGGCGCGGAAGATTTCGCAACCGGCGAGATCCCGGGGCTCGCGGTGCGGGCTGCCCGCGAGCTCGGCCTCGATCGGCGCGCGCAGGGGGTCGAGGGTCAGCAGGGCCGCCAGGTAGTTCCGGCGGTCGCCCACCACCACGGCCTGCGAGACCACCAGGATCTGCTTGAGCTTGTTCTCCAGGATCTGCGGCCCCACGTTCTTGCCGCCCGAGGTGATGATCAGCTCCTTCTTGCGGTCCGTGATGCGCAGCAGGCCCTTCCCGTCGATACCGTCCAGGTCGCCGATATCTCCCGAGTGGAGCCAGCCCTCGGCGTCCAGGGCCTCGCGGGTGGCCTCCTCGTTCTTGTAGTAGCCGGGGAAGACGTTCGGGCCGCGCATGAGAACCTCGCCGTCCTCCGCGATGCGGATCTCGGTGCCCGCGATGGCGAAGCCCACCTTGCCCAGGCAGAAGCGGGCCGGCGTCGAGAAGGTGGCCGGGCCGGTGCATTCGCTCATCCCGTAGACCTCCATGATCGGGATGCCGAGGCTGAGGAAGAAGCGCAGGGTGTCGAGGGCGATCGGCGCCGTGGAGGTGGCGCAGATGCGCGCCCGGTCCAGGCCCAGCCGCTCGTGGACCTTCGAGAACACCAGCTTGTGCGCCAGGCCGTAGAGGAGAGGCCTCTCCTTCCGGCCCGCCTCCATCGCCTCCCCCGCCCGCAGGCCCAGGCCGCGCGCCCAGGCCGCGATCTTCTTCTTGAGCGGCGGGTTCTTCGCGCCCGCGGCCTGGATGCCCGCCTGCATCTTCTCCCACACCCGCGGCACCGCGAAGAAGAACTGCGGCCGGACCTCGCGCAGGTTGTCCGCCAGCTTCTCCATGCCCTCGCAGAACCACGAGCAGGCGCCCGTGGACATCGGGCAGTGCAGGGAGACGACCTGCTCGGCGATGTGGCTGAGCGGCAGGTAGCTCAGCAGGTCGTCCTGCTCATTCACCGAGTAGGTGTCGACGACCTGCCGCGCGGTCCAGGTGACGTTGTGGTGGGTGAGCATCACCGCCTTGGGCGGGCCCGTGGTGCCCGAGGTGTAGATCAGGGTGCAGAGATCCTCCGGCTTCTGCGCGTCGAGCCGCGCCTGGAGGTCGGCCTCCGGCACCTCGGCCCCCATCGCCAGGAGCTGGCCCCAGGTGTAGATGCCGTCGCCACCGTCCGCGGGCGCCGCGCCGGTCATCAGGACGATCGCCTTCAATCGCGGCAGGCGGTCGCGGAGGGCGAGGAAGACCCGCAAGTACTGCTCGTTCTCGACCACGGCGATCGAGGCCTCGGCATGGTCGGCGATATACTGGCACTGGTCGGGGGCGCTGGTGATGTAGATCCCCGCCGGCAGGCCGCCGGCCAGGATGGCGCCGAGGTCGGCGAGGAACCACTCCGGACGGTTGTAGCCCATGATGACCACGCCGGCGCGGGGCTGGAGCCCCAGCCGGAGGAGGCCGCGGGCCACGAGCCGCGCCCGATCGCGGTACTCCTGCCACGAGATGGCCTGCCATTGGCCGTCCTGCTTGGCCTTCATGGCCGGCCGGCCGCCGTGGTCGCGGGCGGTGCGGTCCAGAACCTGGATTACGGTTTCAGGGACGATGGGCATTGCGCCTCCTTGCAGTCCTTGCAGTCCTTTTCACGCCGGCTCCACGTCCGCCCGCATCTGCGCGAACGCCTGGCGGATGTTCTCCAGGCGCTCGCCGCGGTCGCCCTCCCGCATGATGTTGGCGTAGTCGCGGGAAGAGCGGAGGGTGCGGAGGCGCTGGCGGTAAGTCTCCAGCCGGCGGTGGGCCTCGACCCGGCGTCCCTCCAGCCCGGGATCCTCCAGACGGGCCACCACGTCCGGGAGCGCCTCCAGGGTGTGGCAGAGGAGGAGGACATCGCAGCCGGCCGCGAAGGCCAGCTCCGAGCGCTCGGCGAGATCCCCCCAATCGTCCAGCGCCTTCATCTCCATGTCGTCGCTGAAGCAGAGGCCGTCGAAGCGGAGCCGGCCGCGCAGAATGCCGCCGAGGATCGGCGGCGACAGGGTGGCCGGCCGCTGCTCGTCGTCGTAGACCGGATAGATGGCGTGCCCCACCATGACCGAGCCGGCCAGCCGCGCCAGCGCGTCGAACGGATCGAGGTCCGCCTGAAGGGCGTTCGCCTGGCGGTTGATGACCGCCACCTTGAAATGGGTGTCGGCCGGTGCGCCGCCCAGGCCCGGGAAGTGCTTGAGCACCCCGCCCGTGCCTCCCATGTGGAGGCCGCGCACGAAGGCGCGGGCGCGCGGCGTCACCTCGCCGGGGGTCACCCCCAGGTAGCGGCCGTCGAGGGCGTTGTCCGTCTCGCCGCGGTCGAGGTCGACCACCGGCGCGAAATCCACGTCCAGATCGAACAGCCGCAGCGACTGGGCGATCCACAGCCCGGCCTGGAGAGAGAGGCTCGGCGGACGCTTCGCCAGCAGGCCCGCGGACGGCGCCGGCCCCACCACGTCCCTGAGGCGGTCCACCTTGCCGCCTTCCGAGTCGATGCACAGCACCGCGTCCGGCAGGATGGCGCGGACCGCCGCGACCAGCTCGCCGAGCTGCTCGACCTCCTTGATGTTCCTCTTGAAGAAGACGACTCCGCCGGGACGGTGTTCCGCCAGCAGCGCCGCCGAGTGCGAGTCCAGCTCGGGTCCGGGAATTCCTACAAAGACCTGGTCGGCGGCGCTCATGGGTTCTGATCCTCCCTCAGACGAGCCGCGATTTTAGACTATTGAGGAGGTTCAAGGCTGCGATGGGCGTCAAACGCTCGACATCCAGGTCTTTGAGGATGGCGGCGACGACCTGCTCGGGCGGCGCGAAGAGGGTGAGCTGGGCCGGCTCCGCGGACGCGGAAGGGCCGGTGGGCTCCGGAGCACCGCCGCCGCGGGCGAGGCGGGGCTTGCCGGTGGGATCGTACTCGTAAGCTTCCAGGTTGGCCAGGATCTCGCCGGCCCGGTCGATCACCGACGCCGGCAGGCCGGCCAGCCGCGCCACGTGCAGGCCGTAGGACTTGTCCGCCGCCCCCGGCACCACCCGGCGCAGGAAGACGATCTTGTCGTCCCACTCCCGAACCGCCATCGTGCGGTTGACGACCCGGGAGAGCAGCGACGACAGCTCGGTCAGCTCGTGGTAGTGGGTGGCGAACAGCGTCTTGGGCCGGCGGTGCTCGTGCAGGTATTCGACGATGGCCCAGGCCAGCGACAGGCCGTCGAAGGTCGCCGTCCCCCGCCCGACCTCGTCGAGGATGACCAGGCTCCGGTCCGTGGCGTGGCGCAGGATGTTGGCGGTCTCGATCATCTCCACCATGAAAGTGGACTCGCCGCGGGCGAGGTCGTCGGAGGCTCCGACGCGGGTGAAGATGCGGTCCACCACCGCGATCTCGGCCCCGTCCGCCGGCACGAAGCTCCCGGCCTGGGCCATGAGGACGATCAGGGCCACCTGCCGCAGGTAGGTGGACTTGCCGCCCATGTTCGGACCGGTGAGGAGGACGATCTGGGCACGGCCTCCGTCCAGCTCGGTGTCGTTGGGCACGAACGTGTCCCGGCTCGCCAGCTCGACCACCGGATGGCGGCCCTCGCGGATGGAAAGCCCGCCGCCCGAGGCCGTCATGGACGGCCGCACATAGCGGTGCCGCGCCGCCGCCTCGGCGAAGGAGGCCAGGGCGTCGAGCGCGCCCAGCGCCGCCGCGAGCGCGGTCAGCCCCGGCGCCGCGGCGGCGACGGTAACCGTGAGCTTGCGGAAGTACTCTTCCTCCAGCTCGATCTGGCGCTGCTCCGCGGAGAGGATCTGCTCCTCCAGATCCTTGATCTCCGGCGTGACGTAACGCTCCGCGTTGACCAGGGTCTGGCGGCGGATGTAGTCCGCGGGCACCCGCTGCTGGTTGGCCTTGGTGACCTCCAGGTAGTAGCCGAAGACTTTGTTGTAGCGGATCTTGAGCGAGGGGATGCCGGTGCGCTCCCGCTCCCTCACCTCCAGGGCGAGAATGTGGCGCTTGCTGTCCCGGGTGAGTGAACGGAAGCGGTCGAGCTCGGGATCGACGCCGGACGCGATGACGCCGCCGTCCTGGAGGCTCGGTGACGGCGCCTCCTCCAGGACCCGCGCCAGTTCGGCGTGAAGGCCGGACAGCGGGTCGGCCGCGGCGATCGACGCCAGGAGGCCATCTCCGGCTCCAGCCAGATCCGACAGCTCCCCGAAAATCCCCGGCACCTCGGCGAGGCCGTCGCGCAGAGCCGCGGCCTCGCGCGGCGTCAGCGTGCCGAGCACGGCGCGGGCCAGGACGCGCTCCGGGTCGCCCACCCGGGAGAGGCGGTCGCGGATGCGCTCGCGGCGCGGGTTGTCGCCGGCCAGCTCGCCCACGGCGCTGTGGCGCCCGGAGATCGCTTCGGGGTCGACCAGCGGCCGGCGGAGCCACTCGCGGATCGTCCGGCCGCCGGGCGGGGTGACGGTGCGGTCGAGGACCGACAGGAGCGTCGTCCGCCGCTTGGATCCCGGCTGGGCGTCGGCCCGCTGCGGGCGGAAGACCTCCAGGTTGGCCAGGGTGGCGGCGTCGAGGATGAGCCGGTCGCGCGCTTCACGGACCGCCACGGCGCGCACGTGGGAGAGCAGGCTCTTCTGCGTCTCCTGGGCATAGGCGAGGGCCGCCGCCGCCGCGCGTACCGCCGGCTCGCCTTCGACGAGCCCGAAGCCGCGCAGCGTGGCCACGCCGAACTGGCGTAGCAGGAGGCTCTCGGCGCGGCGCGGATCGTACAGCCGGTCGCCGGCGAGCGGCGTGCGGCACGGGCATTCGCGCTCGGCCCACTCGCGGATCGCGGCCGGGAAGCCCTCCGCGCCGCGGTCCGAGTGGAAGAGCACCTCCCGCGGCCGCAGCAGCGCGAGGTCGTCCACCCCCTCCTCCGCGCTCGCCCAGCGGCGGACGAAGAAGTGGCCGGTCGAGAGGTCGAGGAACGCCGCCGCACCCTGTCCGCCGGCGTCCCAGACCAGGCCGGCGAGCAGGTTCTCCTCCTTGCCGTCGAGGAGGCCGGGGTCGCTCACCGTGCCCGGGGTGACCACGCGGGTGACCTCGCGGCGGACCAGTCCCTTGGCCTGCGCCGGGTCTTCGACCTGGTCGCAGATGGCGACCTTGAGGCCGGCGGCCAGGAGCTTGGCGAGATAGGTGTCCAGCGCGTGATGGGGGACGCCGCACATCGGCGCCTCGTTCTCGGTGCCGCGGTTGCGGGCCGTGAGCTGGACCTCGAGGATCGGCGCCGCCTGGCGGGCGTCGTCGAAGAACATTTCAAAGAAATCGCCCATGCGGTACATCAGGACGGCGTCGGGGTGCGCCGCCTTGACCTCCAGGTACTGGCGCAGCATGGGCGTGAGCGAGCCGAGAGACACGTTCGCGGCATTCACGGCATTCGGGACCGGCATGGAAAAGGAGTATATCCGCGCATCCCTCCGTCCCCTATACTTCTCCACCGTCATGAACGGTCCGCCCCTCCTCCTCGCCATCGACGCCGCCTCGCCGCGGGTGAGCGTGGCTATTGGCGGCGGCGGCGTGCTGGCCGAGCGCGCGGTGGAGATCGAGCGCTCCTCGGTGAAGCTGATCGACCTGATCGGCGAGGTGCTGGCCGAGGCCGGCGCGCGGCCGGCGGATCTGAGTGGAATCGTGGCGCTGCGCGGTCCCGGCAGCTTCACCGGCCTGCGCGTCGGCCTGGCCACGGCGCTCGGCCTGCACCAGGCGCTCGGCGTGCGGGCCACGGCGATCTCCACCCTGCGCGTCCTTTTCGAGCTGGCTGGAGGCCCTTTCGAGCTGGCTGGAGGCCCTTCCGAGCTGGCGGGAGGCCCTGGTACGGTCGTCGCCGCCGTGGACGCGCTGCGCGGCGAGTGGAGCGTCCAGGCATTCAACCCCTTGAACGACATGCAGTTGCTTCCCGGCGGCGAGATCCCGTACCTGTTTCCCGGTGGAACCGGCACCGTGATCGGCTTCGGCGTCTCGCGGCTCGCCGGCCTTCCCGGCTGGCCTTCAGGGATCCGGCTGCTCGAAGGCGGGCCGCTCGCGGGCACGGCCGTGCGGCTGGCGGCGGCCGCGGAGATCGACTGGGACCCGGGCCTCCTGGTGCGCCCGCTCTACTCCCGGCCGCCGGCGATCACTCCGCCCCGTTCCCGGGATAAGATCGGCGCGTGAATCCGGCCGTATCTCCCAGTCTCTCGGTCCGCCAGGCGCGGGAAGACGATCTGCAGCGGATCGCCTGGCTCGAGGACGCCGCCTTCGCCGATCCGTGGCCGTACGAGCTCCTGGCCTACGAGTTCAAGCATCCGCGCGGCTTCCTGCTCCTCGCCATGCCCGGCGATTCGCCCGCGGCGGGCTACGCCGCCTTCCGCCACGGCGGCGGCGAGGCCGAGATGCTCCGGCTGGCCGTCGACCCCGAAGAGCGCCGCCGCGGCGTGGCCCGCTCCCTGGTCGACTGCGGCCTGGAACGGCTGCGGCAGGAGAAGGTCCAGACCTGCTTCCTGGAGGTCCGGATGGACAACGAAGGCGCCATCAACTTCTACCGCGCCCTCGGGTTTCAGCGCGTCGCCCGGCGGCGGAGCTACTACCGGGACGGCATGGACGCGCTGATCTTCTCGCTGGCGCTGTGAAGGGCTTTCTCCCTCTCCCCCGGCTCCGGGGGAGAGGGCCGGGGAGAGGGGGCACGGGATCAACCTTGTGCTATCCTCGAACCAGACTTGAAGCCTATGAGCCGTTCGACCCGCTCCGCTTTCCCTTTTTACCCTTCAGCGCCGGTCCACACGCCTGTGGAGGGCGCTCCATCCCCGAGTCAAGGAGGCTGACACCATGTCGAACCGTGACGAGATCAAGGAGGAACTGCTCCAGACGGATGCCGACTTCCGCCGCTTGTACGACGAGCACCAGGACTACGAGCGGCGGCTGCATGAGTTGCAGAGCAAATCCCTGCTCTCCCAGGACGACGAGGCCGAGGAGAAGCGGATCAAGCTGCACAAGCTGGTGCTCAAGGATCAGATGGAGGCCATCCTCCGGACCCATCAGGAGAGCCGGGTTCGGCCTGACCGGGCCTCCGGCACCGCGCTGCGATGACGTTCGCCAAGGAAGCCTGGCCCTTTGTCCTGCCGTTCGTCTTCGCGGCGGCCATCCTGTATTGGGTGGACCGCCCGTGGTGGGCGGTCGCGGCTCTGGCCGTGGCGCTGGCCGTCCTCCTGTTCTTCCGCGATCCGGTCCGCCGGTACGGGGGAGACGTGGGGGTCGTGCTGGCGCCCGCCGACGGCCTGATCACCCGGATCGACATCGTCGACGATCCGGAGATCGGACCGGGCCACACCGGCAGATACCACCACGTCGTCACCTTCCTCTCCGTCTTCGACGTCCACGTCCAGAAGGCGCCGGCGGCGGGCGAGGTGATCGCCTCGCGCTACTCCCCGGGCAAGAAGGTGGCGGCGTTCCGCGAGGACGCGGGCGAGGTCAACGAGAAGCACCTGACCGTGATCCGCCGCCCGAACGGTGACACGATCGGGGTCCGGCAGATCGCCGGGCTCCTCGCCCGCAGGGTGGTCTGTTATTTGAAAGAGGGAGATCACGTGCATCGGGGTCAGCCGATGGGGCTGATCAAGTTCGGGTCGCGGGTCGACCTGCTGGTGCCGGAGAGCTACACGCTGCAGGTCAGGAAGGGGGATCGCGTGAAGAACGGTGCGACGCCGATGGCCATCCCTCCGGGGGAACCCGCGAAGTGATCGAGGGCACGCCCCGCCGAATCCCCGCGGTGCCGCAGCGGCTCAAGCGGGGCGCCTATCTTCTGCCCAGCCTGTTCACGATCGCCAACATGCTGCTCGGCTTCTACGCCATCGTGTGCGGGCTGCGCGGGCAGTTCCGGCTGGCGGCGCTGCTGGTCTTCGCGGCGGCCATCGTCGACACCTTCGACGGGATGATCGCCCGGCTCACCGGCACCGAGAGCGAGTTCGGCAAGGAGTACGACTCGCTCGCCGACGTCATCACCTTCGGCGCCACGCCCGCCCTCCTGACCTTCCTCTGGGGGCTCGCGGATTTCCACCGCGACGCCTGGCTGCTCTCCCTGTTTTACATGGTCTGCACGGCGACGCGGCTCGCCCGCTTCAACGTACAGCACAAGGTGGTGGACAAGCGCTGGTTCGTGGGTCTGCCCGCGCCGGCCGCGGCGGGCACCATCTGCTCGATGCTCTTCTGGGCGCCGGACGCCGAGTGGCGCCCCTGGCTGGAGGGTCTCGTTGCCGTCTCGCTGCTGGCCGCCGGGCTGCTGATGGTCTCGACCTTCCGCTACCGCAGCGTCAAAGGGCTCGACCCGCGCCAGCGGATGAGCTACCGGGTGGCGGTGCCCATCGTGGCCATCTTTCTCCTGCTCTATTACGCGCCCTACTCCGTGTTCCTGATCCTGGCCGTGACCTATGCCCTGTCGGGGCCGGCGATCTGGCTGTGGGGCCGGATCTTCCGGCGCGGCGGCGCGTCCCATGCCGTGGCCGAGGCTCCCGACAGCCCGCCCGGCGACAGTCCGCCGCCGTCACCGCCCGCCGACATCCCCTACACACGGTGAGCCGATGAGCGCGATTGCGATCCTCCACCCCGGCACCCTGGTCGGCAAGGAGCTGCGGGAGTCCATCGGGAGCGTCAAGTCCTGGCGGGACGTCCGCCTGCTGAGCACGGACGACGAGGAGGTCGGCCTCCTGACCGAGGTCCAGGGCGCCGCCGCCGTCGTGCGGCGCTACGAGCCGGACAGCCTGAAGGGCGTCTCGACCGTATACTTCTGCGGCCCGGTCGAGGTGAACCGTCCGCTCTACGCGGACGTGCCGCCGGACGCCGTCGCCGTGGTGCTCTCACCAGACGCCACCCTGGAGGACGGCGTACCCGTCGTGGCCGGAGTGAACACGGACTCGGCGGTATTGGCGGCATCGGCGGCATCGGCCCCCCGCCTGGTGTCGCCGCACCCGGCCGTGGTGCTGCTCGCGCACGTGCTCCACCCTCTGCGCCCGTTGCAGCCGGTGGACCTGGTGGGAACCCTGATCCAGCCGGCCTCGGCGCAGGGCAACCCGGGCGTCGAGGAGCTGTTCGACCAGACCCGCGAGATCGTGGCGATGACCGGCCGGAGGCCGGCGCCGGTCTACGGCGCGCAGCTCGCGTTCAACCTGCTGCCGGCGGCCGACGACTCGCTGCCGCTGTCGGACCTGCTCCAGAAGGTGCTGTCGGAGATGGAGCTGCCACCCGTGCCGTTGCAGGTCATCCAGGGAGGCGTCTTCCACGGCATGGCGCTGAGCCTCCACGCGCGGTTCGGAGGGAGCCCGACGCCGAAGTCGCTCCGCAAGGTGTTGACCGCCAACCCCTATGTGGAGATGGCCGAGGACCCCAAGCATCTGGGTCCGATCGATTCGGGCAGCAGCGACAAAGTGCTCGTGGGAGCCATCCGCAAGGACGCCTCGTCCGGAGGCTTCTGGTTCTGGGCCGTGATGGACAACCTCACCCGCGGCACCGCCCTGAACGCGGTGGAGATCGCCGAGGCGGCCGGGGGGTAGAGCGGGATTCCGCAAGAATCTCGCACCGAAGCTCTTGCTTCCGCGACCTTGATATCCTACACTCAAAATCAGGGACCCGATATGAGACGCCATACACTCCGTACCGCAAGCCTCGACCCGAAGAAAGCCCTCCTCCAGAAGAGGGTCTCCGGTGCCCCTACCTGGGAGCGCTGGCTGGAGGAGTCCGACCGGCTGGCGAGCGACATCCGCTCCCGCCGCGGCGGGGATGACCTTCCCGTCGACGAGCTGCTGCGCCAAAGCCGTCAGGATCTCGAACACCGCGGCGAATGAATGAAGGTCGCGGTGATCAATGCGAGTCTGGCTGTCAAGGCCGTGCTCCCGAACCCTCTGCGTGATTCCTGTCGGCGTATCCTGAAAATTCTGTTTCAGGAACGCTTCGAGCTTCTCGCCCCCGCCCTCTGGGCGTACGAGACCACCTCGGCTGTCTGCAAGGCGATCCGCCTCGGCGATCTGACCCCGGACGAGGGTCGCCGGGCGCTGGCGCAGATCCAACGGCTGGGTGTCCGTCTCTGCTCACCCGACCCGGGCGAGACCCAGGATGCTTTTGAGTGGACCTTGTACCTGAAGCGGGCGGCTGCCTATGACAGCTACTACCTCGCTCTGGCCGAGGCGCAGCAGTGCGACTTCTGGACGGCAGACCGGCGCCTCTTCAACTCGGTCTCCTTTCACCATCCGTGGGTCCGAACCGTGCCGGGCCATGAAAGCACGGCCGAGGTGACTGAGATCGCCGAACCTTGATCCTGACGGGACCGGCTGTGTGGCGCTAGAATATTCCGGAGCGGAGGCGTCATGACAGAACCGATCAAGCGGCTTTTTACGGTTTCCGAGTACCACTCCCTCGGAGAAGCGGGCATCCTCACTGAGGACGACCGCGTCGAGCTGATCGAGGGAGAGATCTTTCAGATGGCAGCCATCGGGAGCCTCCAAGGACACAAAGAACTTCAAGATCTTCTCTTGTCCTTGCCGTCCTTGATGTCCTTTATGTCCCTGGCCTTCGGCAACGGCGGTTGATCACGCCGCTGATCCGGAAGCAGCTCTAGAAAGCCGCGCTCAGGCGTCCGCGGCCTCGTGGATCACGGCTTCGAGAGCCTGGAAGTTGACCGGCTTGGTCAGATGGCGGGCGAATCCGGCTTCCAGGCTGCGGCGCACGTCGTCCTCGGTGCCGTAGCCGCTCAAGGCGATGCCGCGCAGGCCATAGCGCGCGCCCAGCTCGCGCATCAGATCCATGCCGTTGCCGTCGGGCAGGCCCAGATCGCTGATGACCAGGTCGATGATGCCGCCCGCCTCCAGCGTGGCGGCCGCCGTGGCCAGCCCCGCGGCCACGCTGCCGGCCACGCGCACCTCGTGGCCGAGGGCGCGCAGCAGCTCCGCCATCGCCTCGGCGGTGTCGATATGGTCCTCGACCAGCAGCAGGTGCAGTTGCCGGGGCTCCAGGGTGGACCGCCGGGCCGCCTCGGCGGCCTGCGACGGCCGGGCCGCCGGCTTCGCCCCGGCCGGCCAGCGGCCGGCCGGGAGGTGGACGCGGAAGGTCGCCCCCTGACCATACCCCTGGCTGACGGCCGTGATGCGGCCGCCGTGCAGCTCGGCGATCGCCTTGCTGATCGACAGGCCCAGGCCGAGCCCGCCGAGCTTGCGGCTGACCACCGCCTGGCCCTGCTCGAACGCGGAGAAGATCAGCGGCAGCAATGAGGGCTCGATGCCCATGCCGGTGTCCATGACCTCGGTGACGAGCTCGAAGTGGGCATCGTCCCCGGCATTCCAACTGCGCACGAAGATCGTGCCGCCGTCCGGGGTGAACTTGACGGCGTTGCGCAGGAGGTTCCAGAAGATCTGGGTCAGCCGCGGGCCGTCACCCCAGACGCGATGCTCGCTGGCCGAGAGGTCGGCCACGACGCGCAACCGGCCCGCCTGGATCGCTTCGGCGCAGCAGATCTGCGATGGCGTGCTCGGTCACGGCGCGGACGTCGGTGATACCGCGGTGCAGCTCGAGCCGGCCGCGGGCGATGCGGGTGAGATCGAGCAGGTCGTCGATGAGCCGCGCCTCCAGCTCGACGTTGCGGCGGATCATGGCGAGCCGGTCGGCGACGATGCGCAGGCGGACGTCCTCCTCCAGGCCGGAGACCAGCGCGAGCACGGGGGTGAGCGGTGTGCGCAGCTCGTGGGAGAGGGTGGCGAGGAACTGGTCCTTGGCCCGGTTCGCCGCCTCGGCCTCCTCCTTGGCCTTGCGCAGCTCTTCCTCGGCCTGTTTACGCCCGGTCACGTCCATGACGGTGCCGATGAAACGGACGGCATGCCGGTCCTCGCCTTCGCCGCGGTAGAAGGTCCGGCCGCGGGAGATGAGCCAGCGCACGGTGCCGTCCGGCGCCAGCGACCGGTATTCGACGTCGTACTCGCCGGACGCATCCGGCTCCAGGGCCTCCTGGATCGACTGGTGGACCCGGTCCCAGTCGTCGGGATGGACGCGCAGCAGCAGCTCGCCGTAGTCGACGCCGGCCTCGGGAGGCAGGCCGTGCATCTCCTTCGAGCGCACCGACCAGTTCATGCGGCCGGTGACCGGGTTGAAGTCCCAGGTGCCCAGGCCGGTGGCGTCCACGGCCAGGCGCAGGCGCTCCTGGCTGTCGCGCAGATCCTCCTCGGCCTGCCGGCGCTCGGTGACGTCCGTCGCCATGGTCACCAGGTACCGCCGGCCGTCCGGCAGCCGGCCGGGAGCGGCGGCGGTGAAGCTCCAGATACGGCTCTCGCCGTCGCGGGTGCGGATGACGAGCTCCTCCTGCATCTCCCGCGTCCCCTCGAACCGGCTCAGAACCTCGGCGGCGGCGGCGTTGGCGGACGGGCCGTAGGCCTGGTCGAGCCAGGCGCGGAAGGTGGGAATGTCCTCCCGAGTGTAGCCGGAGAGCGCGGTCCAGGCGCGGCTCATCGCCAGGATCTCGCCGTCCTCGGAGTGCATCAGGATGGGAATGGGCGCGTCGAGGACCGCGTGGCGAAACTGCTCTTCGTGCCGCAGCGCCTCCCCGGCCGCGCGGCGCGTCCTCGCCTCCATCCATGCCGCGGATACCGTCAGGCACAGCGCGGACGCTCCCAGGGTGAGAGAGGCGGGAATCCGGCCCAGCACGGCGGCGGCGATGGATGACACCGCCAGGATGGCCCCGAACGCCCAGACGGCTCGGCGGACAGCAGGGGAAATCATGGCATTGCCTTCAAGGCATGTTCTGAAAGGATACCAGACGGCGGCTCCCGCCAGAACCCCTCACCCCCTGGCTTTTCAGGATTCGCCGGACTGCGGCTCGGCGCCCGCGACCTGCTGGATGGCCGACTCCAGCGCCTGCGGGCTCACCGGCTTGATGAGGTGGCGCTTGAAGCCGGCCTCACGGCTCTTCCGGAGATCTTCCTCCATGCCGTAGCCGCTCAGTGCGATCCCCCGCAGGCCGTAGCGTGCGGAGAGCTCGCGCATCAACTCGTGGCCGCTGCCGTCCGGCAGGCCGAGGTCGCTGACCAGAAGGTCGAAGGGGGACGCCGCGGCCGCGGCGCGCGCCTCGGCCAGGCTGCGGGCCACGGTCACCTGGTGGCCGCGGACGCTCAGCAGGTCGGCCATGGCTTCGGCGGTGTCCTCATGGTCCTCGACCAGCAGGATGCGCCAACTGGACGGCTGCTCCAGGCCGTCCAGCAGCCCCACGGCGCCCATCGACGGCCGCGCCAGAAACTCCATCCGGCCGGCGCCACGGGCCGCCTCCGCGGCGAGCGGCAGGCGCACGGTGAACGCGGCGCCGCGGCCATGGCCTCCGCTCGCGGCCCTCAGGCTGCCGCCGTGCAGCTCCAGGATCGCCTTGCTGATCGCCAGCCCCAGGCCCAGGCCGCCGAAGCGCCGCGTGATGCTCCGCTGCCCCTGCTCGAAGGCGTCGAAGATCCGCGGCAGCACCGCCGGCTCGATGCCGATGCCGGTGTCCGCGACCTCCACGGCAAGCCAGCCCATGCCGTCCGCCCGCTTGGGGGTCGTCTCGTTCCACGAGCGCACCCGCACGGAGCCGCCCGCGGGCGTGAACTTGATCGCGTTGCGCACCAGGTTCCAGAAGACCTGCGTCAGGCGCGGGCCGTCGGCCAGCACGCCGTGGTCGTCCGCGGCGAGCACCGTGGAGAGCATCAGCCGGCCGGCCGAGAGGTCGCGAGCGCAGGTCTGGAGGGCGTGCATCAGCACCTGGCGCGCGTCCGCCGGCCCGAAGCTCAGCTCCAGCTTGCCGCGGGCGATGCGCGTGAGGTCGAGGAGGTCGTCGATCAGCCGCGCTTCGAGCTCCACATTGCGGCGGATCACATCCAGCTCGCGGCGCAGGCCGCGGGCGCGCTCATCCTCCTGCAGGCCTGCCACCAGCGCCAGCACCGGCGTGAGCGGCGTGCGCAGCTCGTGCGACAGGGTGGCGAGGAACTGGTCCTTGGCGTCGTTGGCGGCGCGCACCTCGCGGAAGAGGCGGGCGTTGTCCACGGCCACGGCCGCCCGCCGCGCCAACTCCTCGCCCAGCGCCAGGTCAGCAGGGCCGAAGGTGCGCCCCGAGTCCGACGTGGCGAGGAAGAGCACGCCCAGGATCTGGCCGCGCGCCACCAGCGGCAGGATGAGGCTCGACCGGCGGTCGAGCAGGCCGTAGAGCTCGCGCAGATCCGCGGTGAGCGGTTCGGCGGCGCTCTCGCTGGAAGACTCCCGGATCGAGCCGCGGCCGTCCTGAGCGGACCACCTCTTCCAGGATCCGGGGCGGCGATTCCTTGAACGAGAGGTGGATCTCGCTCAACCGCTCCAGGAGCGGCTCCTTCTCGGGGTTCACGTGCGCGACCGCGATCCGCCGCGACACTCGCCGCTCCTCGACCTCGAAGAGCACGCAGTCGTCGGCGACGCGCGGGACGGCGAGGCGCGCGAGACTCGCCAGCGTGCCCTCATAGTCGAGGGAGGCGGAGAGGATCTCGCTCGCCTCCGCCAGGAAGGCACTGCGCCGCTCCGCCGTCTCGGCCGCCTCCTTGGCGGCCTTGAGCTCCAGCTCGGCCTGCCTCCGCTCGTCGCGAAGGGCTGCCAGCGCGGTCTCGTCGGAGGCTCTCGAGCGGCTCACGTCGCAACCTCAGCTTCGGCGGCGGGCGAAACGGCCGAGCCAGAAACCCAGCTCCTCGGCGCCGGTCAGCCGCGCCAGAATCAGGTAGCCGGCGCCGTAGAGCCCGACCACCGCCAGGGCCTGCAACGCCACATGCATCGACGGCAGCATACGCCAGACGAGGACCGCCGGCACGCACGCCGCCAGGGCCAGGAGCGTCAGGCGTCCGATCTCCTTCCACGGGAAGAAGGCTCCGGGAGCGCTCACGGCCAGGGCGCGGCGCAGCAGGAGCAGCTCGGCCCAGGAGCCGAGGCCCGACGCCACGGCCAGCCCCACCGCGCCGAGGTGGAGCGTCTCGCCGCGCGCCTGCACCAGGTCGGTCACCGACAGGCGGTCGAGCAGAAACATCAGCGGCACGGCGAGCGCCGCGGAGAGGCAGACCCGGAGCGCCGCGATGCGGGCCGGCGTGCGCGGCCTGCCCAGAGCGTAGAACGTGTTCTGGAGCAGCCGCGACGAGGTGCTGGCGAGCAGCCCCACCGTGTAGCCGCAGAGCGTGAAGTAGACGAGCCAGTTGTCCGACTCCCGGAAGCTGCCGGTGCGCAGGAGCAGACCGATGATGAGATAACCGAAGACCAGGTAGCCCACGCAGGTGGGAACGTTGAGGAACGCCATCTGCCGTAGCGACCGGCGCACCCGGGCGCGGAGCGCCTCGGTGCCGCCGCCCTCGCGGTTGAGCCGGGAGAGCTCCGGCAGCTCGGCCGCGGCCACCGACAGGCCGAACAGACTCACCGGCAGCATGTACGGGGTCTGGGCGTAGTTGAGCACGCTCGGCGCGCCGGCCTGGAGGAAGGAGGAGAGGAAGATATCCAGGAACGCGGAGAGCTGCACCACGCCGCGGCCGGCCAGCACCGGGACAAAGGCGTGCAGCGCTTCCTTCACCCCCTGGACCCGGGTGGAGAACGACAGCCGGAAGCCACGGATCTCCCGCGCCACGTACGGGAGCTGGACGAGGAACTGGAGCAGGCCGCCGATCAGGCCGCCCCAGCAGGCCGCGAACAGGACACGGGTCATCCAGAATTCCTGCGCCGGCGCCGTCTTCAACCCCGTCCAGACCACCCAGCCGATGATCGCCGCGTTCCAGACCACCGGCGCGAAGTAGGGCACGAAGAACTTCCGGTGGCTGTTGAGCACGCCGAGCGCCCAGACCGACAGCACCAGGAAGCCGGTCATGGGGAAGATGACGCGGGTCGCCGTGACCGACAGCTCGAAGCGGTCCACGGCCCCGGTGCTGTGCAGGAACCCCGGGCTCAGCACGGCCACGATGGGCCGGGCCAGGAGCATGCCGGCGAGCGACAGCCCGCCGGCCGTGGCCAGCAGGATGCCGAAGATCGCGCCCGCGAACCGGCCGGCCTCCTCCCGCCGCCCCTCCTCCACCATGCGGGCGTAGATCGGGATGAACGCGGCCGAGAGCGTCCCCTCGCCGAGCAGGTTCTGGACGACGTTCGGGATCCGGAACGCCATGCGCAGCACGTCCATGTGCGGACCGACCCCGAGGTAGTGGGCATAGACCCGCTCGCGCACGAAACCGACGAGCCGCGAGAGCAGGATGCCCATGGCCACCAGCCCGGCACCGCTACGAGCCGGAGGATTCGGAGGAGCTTCAGTCATGGGAGGGGCATTCTAGAGAAAAACGAGGACCAAAAGGACATAAAGGACCAAAAGGACTCAAAGGACGGGGGGACCTCAGGAAGAACGCGGGAGGGTGTGCTCCCTCTCCCCCGGCACGGGGGAGAGGGCTGGGGAGAGGGGGAATGGGATCAAGGCAGATCGTTCCAGTTCAGGATCACGTTGTACACGAACCGGAAGTCCGACAGATTCAGGTAGCGCTGGAGCGGGTTGAAGGCAAACAAGATCACCCGCCCCTTGCCCGACGGCACCTCCAGGATGGCTGGCTTGCCGTCGACCGCGGCCTCGTCCTTGACCAGGCCGGAGAGAACCAGGCGGTTGTCCTCGGGCTCTTTCTTGACTTCGGGCTTCGCGGGGGGCTCGGACGCCGCGGGCGCCTCCGGCAGGTCCGCATCCTCGACCTCGATGGCCTCCGTGGAAGCCGGCGCCGGCTTGACCTCCTCCTCCCCGACCTTCTTCGTGCCGAACTGGACCACCACCCAGCCGCGGTCCCGGTCGGCCACGTCGTACAGCGGACCGTTGCCGCGGAACACGCTGGTCCTCTCCTCGTAGCCGTAGGCGATGGGGTTCTCCGGCCGCAGCACCTTGGCGCGCAGCTCCGAGCCCGGCGTGTTCGGTCCGTCCGACTCCCGCACCCGGCGCACCATGCCGCCCTCGACCGCCACCGTGCCGGCGTTGTCCAGCGCCACCAGCACGCCGCCGCCCTCCACGAAGCGGCGCAGGTTCATCAGCCCCTCCAGGCCCATGCCGCCCGTGATGTCGTCCGCGCCGTCGGGGATGCCCTGGCTCGGATAGTCGGCCGACGTGCTGTAGGGCAGGGGGCCGAAGGCGGGATCGACGCCGTAGACCAGGTCCGAGAAATCCCCGAAATGGTTGGGGAAGAGGATGACGTCGAAACGCTCTCCCAGGCCGCCGCGCCGCAGGTCGGCGTCGCTGATCAGCGTGTACTCCAGCCCCTCCTGGTCCAGGGTGTAGCGCGCCCACCCGGCGTCCTGGGTGGAGGTCCACGTGTGGAGCAGCGCCACCCGCGGCAGGTCCACCACGTGGCGGCGGACGTCCGGGATCGTGGCCACGGCCCTGAACGTCAAGGCCAGCCGCGCCGCCAGATCCTCCACCGCCTCGCGCGGCGCCTGGACGATCCAGCTCCCCGGCGGATACTTGATCCCGTTCACCTCGAACGCGGCCTCGGCCGCGTCCACCTGGTTCGTGCCCAGCTTCAGGCGCGCCCGCAGGAGCGCATTCTGGCCCGTGTCCGCCAGCAGGAAAAGATCGCCTTCGCCTTCGACGCGGCCGGCCAGGGAGACGTCCGTGGTGACCGGCTCCATCCTCGCGATGGCGGCGTCCAGCACCTTCTTGTCGTCGATCTTCGAGCCGTCCACCCCATAGAGCAGCGGCCACGTCCAGGCGATGTCGTCGTAGGGCTCGTTCGGCTCGTCGGCGGGGAACTTCTGCTCCTCCAGGAAGTTGATGGCCGCGTTGCGGTACGGCTGATCCATCCGCACCACGAAGCTGCCGGCCGGCCACGTCTTGCCGCCGAGCGCCAGGTCCGCGGTGAGCTGGTGGACCTCGATCCGGTGCTTGCGGAGCTGGTTGATCAGATACTCCAGCCGGCCGGAGTCGCGCTGGGCGAGCGGGAAGATCCACGCGTACGGCGCCTCCGTCCGGCCCTTCTCCAGAGCCCGACTGCCCTTGATCCAGAAGTCTTCGAGCAGCTCGCGCCGGTGGAGCGCCGCGTAGCCCAGGGCCTCCAGCACGCCGGCTTCCATGTAGTTCGTGTTGTTGCGCAGCGACCAGCGCACCTTCTTGTCCGGCGGCCACGGACGGTACCACTGGACGTCCGTCACCGGCTTGCCGGCGAAGCGCGACTTGTCCAGAGTGCGGTCGAACGTGCCGGGGTGGGAGTTGCCGAACGTCTCGTAGAACCGGCCGACGGCGTGATGGTTGTTCGCCACCGACACCAGGTAGCCGGGCCACCAGCCATCCCAGAAGCCCCAGACCCAGACGCCGGGCAGGCCGAGCGCCGCCAGCGCGCCGGCCTCGTGGTCGCCGAGCTGCGTCCACTGGTGGATCGTCACCGGGTCCACCGCACGGCTGTACGGGCCGGTGCCGGTGGAGATGTAGAGGAACGGCACCGACTCGTGGAGGTCGTGCATCACCTGCGGATGCCAGGCGTAGAACGCGTCGTTGAGCGCCCGGGAGAGCGCCAGCGTGAGCTGCATGCCGTCCCGGTTGTTGTCGTGAAACACGTAGTGGCCCCAGTAGGGAGGGGAGAGGATCTCGCGGATCTCATCCCACGACCCCTTCCGGTCCTTGAGGTTGCGGTAGTACCACTCCACCACGCGGTCGCGGCCGTCCGGCTCGGCCACCGGCGTGATGAGGATCACGGCGTTGCGCCGGATCTCCTGGATCTCCGGCTTCTCCGACACCGCCAGCCGGTAGGCCAGCTCCATGAGCATCTCCGGGCTCCCGGTCTCGCCCGAGTGGAGGCCGCCGAGCAGGTGATAGAACACCTTTCCCTCGTCCGCCAGCCGGCGGGCGTCCTCCCGGCTCGTGGCGCGCGGATCGGCCAGGCGGGCGGTGATCTCCTTCCAATGGTCGAGGTTGGCGAGGTTCCCGGCGTCGGACACCGCCACCAGCAGCAGGTCGCGCCCCTCCTCGGTACGGCCGATCGTCTCCACCCGCACCCGCTCGCTGGCCTCGTCGAGCCGCCGGAAGTAGCCGTAGATCTCGGACACCCGGGAGAGCTCGCCGGGCGTGCCCACGATCCGGCCGAGCACGTCCGTGGGCGACGGCACGGTATCCGAGTCCGGCACGTAGGCGACCGTCTCGGGCAGAAAGCGGGCCTCCGTGGTGTACTCGCGGATCTTCTCCACGCTGCCGGGCTCGGCAAGGTCGGGAGCCCAAGGGTTGGAGGCGGCAGGCCGGCGCAGGCGGCGGCTCCTGGGAGAACGCCAGGCCTGGAGCGAGCAGGACGAACAGACCGATCAGACGAAGACGCAAAGTCATCGAGCCTCCTATTTGACGCGGGCGACGACGACCGTGATGTCGTCCGCCTGCTCCGAATCGCCCTTGAAGTGGGAGAGGTCGCCCAGGATGGAGTCGCGGATCTCCCGAACCGAGCTGGTGCCGGCCGCGGCGCGGGCGACGGTCTTCTGGAGCCGCGGATAGCCATAGTCCTGCCCGAGCGCGTTGCGGGATTCCACCAGGCCGTCGGTGTAGAGCACCAGCAGGTCCCCCCTCCGCACCTGGCTCCGTACCTGGCGATAACTCCCCTCGAGCATCGTGCCCAGGGGAGGCGCGCCCTCGCCGACCTCCGTGAACGTCTGGCTCTCGTGGTCGAAGTGCAGCAGCGGCGGATGGCCGGCGCTCGCCACGGTCAGCTCGGCACCGGAGCCGCCGGCATCCCGGTCGAGCACGGCGCAGAGAAGGGTCACGTACGTGCGGCGGTCCGTGGTCTTGCGCACCATCTCGTTGAGCCGGTCGAGGACCGCCACCGGCACGGCGAGATCCTTTTCCAGAAGATAGAGGCAGCTCCGCACGCCCGACAGGAGAAGGCCGCTTGCCAGCCCGTGCCCGGACACGTCGCCGATCACCAGCGCGAGCTGCGCGGTCGAGAGGCGGAAGTAGTCGTAATAGTCGCCGCCGACCTCGGTGGCCGGCAGCGACGCCGCGGCCAGCTCGACCCAGCCGATGTCCGGCGGGAGCTGCGGCAGCATGGAGAGCTGGATCTTGCGCGCGTACTCGATCTCCTCGCGCATCCGCAGCCGCTCGCGGGCGCGCCCGTGCTCGGTGCGCCAGATCACCAGGAAGCGCCGCCTCTCCACCTGGCTCAACACCCCCGACAGCAACAGGCAGAGAATCGTGACCATGGTGAGGCCGGCCACCTCGCCCCCGTCCGGCCACGCGCTGGCCGCCGGCAGGCCCGACTTGTCCAGTGGCAGCACCGCGAGCACCCACAGCGTGCCGTAGATCATCAGATGCTCGATCACCCGCAGCCGGAACGCGATCAGCAGGAAGGCCGTCACGATGAACAGCGGCAAGGTCTCGCCGCCTTTCAGGCTGAGGGCCTTCATGATCACCAAAGCCACCACGAAGTAGCCGAGCAGGATCTGGCGGAACCAGACGCAGTAGAACGGCTCCCGCCGGACGAAGATCAGCGCGATCATCAGGAGGAGGGCGGCGGCAACCAGGACGGCGGCTACGAACCAGCGGTGGGAGACGGTCGCGGCCAGGGCCGGGAGGGTGAGGAGGATCGCGAACGCCAGCACCCAGCGGAACACCCGGTAGTTCCGGGCGTCGAAATGGCGCTGGAGCGCAAGGGGCTCGGGGAGCTGGACGAGCTCGTCGATGGAGGGGGCTTTCATGAGCGCTGTCGGCTGGCGTCCTGGCGAACCCCGCAATGGTATCGTGCCGCGCCATGGAAGAGGATGCCCGACTTCTCGCGGAGTCGATCCGCAAGGCGGGAACCGGGCTGATCCTGGCCGTGACCGGGGCCGGGGTGAGCGCGGCGAGCGGCCTGCCGCTCTTCCGCGGCACCGATCCGGACGCGGTCTGGAGCCGGGACACGCTGGAGCTCGGCACCGTCGCCTACTTCCAGCGCCACCCCGTGGAATGGTGGCAATGGTACCTGGACCGTTTCGGGAGCCTCGGCGCCGCGAAGCCGAACGCCGCCCACGAGGCCCTGGCCGCCCTGGAGCGCTGGCAACTCGGCCGCGGCGGCGACTTCCTCCTGGTGACCCAGAACGTGGACACCCTCCACGAGCGCGCCGGCTCCCGCCGGCTGATCAAGGTCCACGGCACCGCGGACCGCTACCGCTGCGCGCGGGCCGGCTGCCCGCTGGGAGCCCCGTCGGGCTCGATCCCGGCAGACGAGGTCGACCTCGCCGGCTTCCTCCGCGATCCCCGGCGCGACACCCTCCCCCGCTGTCCCCGCTGCGGCGCGCTCCTGCGCGCCCACGTCCTCCTCTTCGACGAGCTCTACGACGAGCACGAGGACTACCGCTTCGGAGACGTCCGCCGCGCCGCCGAGCGCACCGCGCTCACCCTCTTCGCGGGAACCTCCTTCTCGGTGGGAGTGACCGACCTGATCCTGCGCGAGTCCCTCGGCTGGCGCGTGCCGGTGGTCTCGATCGATCCCGCGGCGACCAAGCCGCACCACGGCGTGATCTCCTTGCGCGCCGCGGCCGAGGAGATCCTCCCCGCGGTGTGCCGCGAGCTGGGGATCGAGCCGCGGCATCACGGCTGACCGAAGCCTGTGCATGCCGGATATGAACCTCCACGGGACTGCCCTCTTGGGGGATCCTCACCCCCGGACGCCCAGGAGAGGGGAGAGTACGTGACGCTCAACCATGCTCTGCTGGAGGACAAAGTCTTCGCCAGGAGCAACCGCTTGTAGCAACTACGTCAGTTTGTCCAGGGTCGGCACGGAGGTTGGCTCCAAGCTCGGAGACGACCCGCTCAAGAGGCATCCCCTCTTCCTGCTGGATCTGTTCGAGCTGCTGGAGGACAGTGGGCTCGAGGTGGATGAGGGGTTCGGCCATACTTGGTGATATTAGATGAGTGGACGACGACGTAGTCGAGGGCGGCCGGTTCAGGCCGCCGCCAGGAGGAGATCGGTTTCGCTCTCGATGAGCCACTCTTCCGGATGTTGAGGCGGCGCCTGGTCGAGGTATCGTCTGCGAAGCTCCTCCTGAATCTCCTTGAACTTAGCCAGTGAGACAACAGGAGCAAGCGCACGATCTTCCTCGGCAGCCCTCGCAAGATCTCCCGCCCCTGCATAAGCGTGGAACCGCAGAAGAGTCGCGGTATTCTCCAGTTGAGGGCTCACCACCTCGGAGAGAGCGTCGGCCGCCTTTGAGTAGGTTTTCCGCTGCAGGCAGGAGATGGCAAAGGCAGTTCGGAAATAATCCCGCTGTGCCGGCCGCGGGCAATGCTCCATCCCCTCTTGCAAGATCTCCACCGCCTCATCAAGCCGGCCCATACGCAGGAGAACCATTCCACGGATGTGATACCCGTTCCAGTCCTGTTCTGTGACAGGGGCCGAGGCAGGCAAGATGGCCAGCGCCTCCAGAGGTCGGTTCAGAGCGGCGAGTATGCAAGCCCGGCCGTTCCTCGCTACAACATCCGACGGGAAGTCCCGGATCACTGACTCGTAAGCCTCCAGAGACTCTGACAATCGGTTCTGAGCCTTCAACACCTCCGCTCGGCCGGTCCTCGCTATCAGCCGCTCTCCAAAAAGGATCGCGCTGTCATAGGCCTTCAGAGCCTCGTTGAATCGCCCATTGCACAGAAGAGCGTCCCCGTGCTGGGTCCAGGACCATGCGTCGTCATCCTTTAGTCGGATGCTACGAACCGTCAGCTCGAGCTGGAGCTTGATGTGTCCAAGAGCCTTGGCTCTCATTGCCAGGTCGCAAAGAGACTTGCAGGCGTGAACCGGTTCGCCATGCTCCAATTGGAAGGAGATGAGAGCTTCGACATCCTGCCTCACCTGCTCCAGATCACGCCGCCTCATCGCCTCGACGATGCCGCTCTTGCGCCAATCGACCTGGCTCAGAACGGACTGAACGTCCACCCTTGGCCGAGTGCTCCCCTCTTCACCATGCCACTCTGCCAGGTTCTCCAGAACCCCTGTCTCGGGTAGGATCCGAACCTCTCTCGGCTTCCGAAAACCAGCGACCCAATCCAGTAGGACGTGCCGAGAATCCCTAATTTCCAGAAGCGCGGGGTTCCCCTGTATTTCAAAGATAAAATCTTCCACCCGCCCAGCCGCCCGGTCAGCCACCATGTGCCGGAACAACCCTGCCTTTACGGCAACGGATCGGGCATACTGCCGATCCTTGTCCGTGCCGAAACGATCCAGAGAAACCGCTTGCCAGGCGTCGTGAACCTCCTTGATGACCGCCTGAAGCGATTCCAGCCGGAGCAAGAGAGCCCGCGTGCGCTCCGTCGAGCCGATGCAGGCCGAGTAGGCTCCGATGAGGTCCGCGCTTGTAGGCAGCGGGTGCGCGTAGAGGACGCCTTCAAGCCAACTCGCGATGCCTTGATCCGCGAGCTCTTCCTCCAGCTCCTCGGCCGCGGTCCGCCTCGTCTCGTCCGACAAGTCGGCATCCAGAAGGATCAGCGCCAGATGCAGCGCATCGACCCGGGCGCTCTCCAGGTCGAGTTGCTCCCGGACCTGCGCGGGCTTGACGTTCTTGAGGAGACGAAGGTCTCCAGCCCCCGCGAACAGAAGAGAAACCTCCGACGGGCTCCTGGGTAGAGCCTCTCCGTCTCCACCGAAGTGGATGGACGACAGCCTCTTGCCGTCGAGAAGAAGTGCCACTCCGGCGTGCCCGGAGACGACCGCATCCACCTATCTCTCCTCCAGCGTCGCACCCACCTTCGCCAGACGATCGCGAAGCTCAAGCGCGAAGCTTTTTCTGTAAGGCCGCGGACCCTTCTTGGGACCTTTCTTGAGGATGACCTTCTCGACGGCGTGGACAGACATGGAACCGTAGATATGAACCTCCACGAACCGGCTCTCCTCGGTCGCCGTCTTTTGTCGCATGAGAATGGAAGGAAACTCCGAAGCTGGCATCCCCGGCTTCAGATCTCCCCGCGTTCTTTGCGGCGCAGAGCTTGAACCTCTCCGCCCAGGTGGCCCGGGAACCCTCGGGCTCCTGGTAGCGATGATACTCCAGGAAGGCGGCGGAGTTCTCTTCAAAGGCTGTGGCCCGGTGGGCGATCATGTCCTCTTTCAGAACCAGGTAGTAATCTCCGAAATCCGCCAGCCCGACCTCGTCCAGGGAGAGCGCCGCGAAGCGGATGTGTTCCTTGTAGCCCGGGAAGAGGCTCTCATCGGCCACCCTTCGCAGACGGTCCCACTTGTCTCCGTAAGCCAGGCGTACGTCCGCCTGCGTCAAGGCGTAGAACGTAGGATACAACTCCCGGTCCGAGGAGGTCAGCCTCTCGATATCCCGTAGAGGACGCGCGATGACCGCCTTGGATGTCTGGGCGGCGGCCTCGAAGTCCTGGAAGACCGCCTCGGCCCCGCGGGCCGTCGCGTCCTCGAAGAGCCTTCTGATACCGGTGGTCGAGCGCTTGCCGCACGACATCCCTCTGCGCAGCCCGCACGTTCGGGGGATACTGGCAGGCACGGCCGCAGTGCGGACACTCGTTCCGTTCCAGGGGTACGTCGTACCCACAAGACGCACATGGGGTTGAGCTCACGCCTCTATTGTAGCGCCAGATACTGACTGAGCAAGAAGCAGGAAGACCGGACGGATTGCCCTCTTGACTGCCGCTCGCCTTCACGGGGTTGCCACTCCGCGGCCAATCCTGCGTCCGTTCAGGACGTGGGGGTTGTGCCTGCCTTGTGGGGGAAGGGTCGCCCCGCGACTGGCCAGGGAGAATCGCCGTGCGCGGGCTGCCAACCTGCGCGGGCATCGCTTGGCGACGTTGGGGAGCCGTTCCCCAACGAGAACGGGTGCTGCGCGCCGGCATCGCGAGCCCGCGCATCGATGGGGAACGTCTCCCCAACGGGAACGGGCCTCGTCCGCGTGGTGGGGAGCGTCTCCCCATCGTGTTCGGGCGTTGCGCGCGGCGATGGCGGCACCGGTTCGCGTTGGGGAAGCGCTCCCCAACGCGGCGGAGCGATCTCACGCTGGCGCGCCGGGGCGTACGGGCGCATTCCGAACTCGATCAGCTTGACGCTCTTCCTCCCGTAGTATCCCCAGAGCCCGGAGCGCAGGCGCGTCGCGGCCTGGTGCGCGCTGGCCATCGCGGCTTCGAGGTCGCGGGTGGCCTGCTGGGCGGCGGCGCGCGCCGCGGCCTGGCGCTGGCTCGCCTCCTCGGCCGCCCGCCGGGCTCGCGCCAGCGCCTCCCGTTCGCGCTGCAGGTGGGGCAGCTCCGAGGCGTTGTTCGCCACTGCCCTGCCAAGACGATTCCAACTCGCGATGTGATCGCCAAACGATGCGTTGTGCATGAGTCGCTGTCCTTTCTCGAAGGGTTGGCCGGCTGGCTTGCCGGCCCTGAGGGTTTACGGCGCGGCTGGAGGGAACGTCCATTCACCGCGTCTCCTCGATCCTGCTACGATCCCGCGCATGAATCTCCTCGCGCTGTCTCTCGTCCTGGCCCTGGCGGCGGTCTCGGTGCCTCCGGGTCCCCTTCCCCGGCCCGGCCTCGACGAGGCCGCGGCCGAGCGGCTCGCGAATCTCGCGCTCGCCTGCGTTCACAAGGAGTATCCGAACAAGATCGCCCACGTGCTCAACGGCGACGCCGACGTCAAGCCGCCGCGCGAGCTGACCCCGGCGTTCTATGGCTGCTACGACTGGCATTCGGCGGTTCACGGCCACTGGCTGCTGGCCCGGCTGGCGCGGCGCTTCCCCGAGGCGCCGCTCGCAGCCAAAGCGCGGGAGGCGCTGGACAAGAGCCTCACCCCGGAGAACGTCGCCGCCGAGGTGCGCTATCTGGAGGGGGACGGCCGCAACACGTTCGAGCGGCCCTACGGCCTGGCCTGGCTCCTCCAACTCGGGGCCGAGCTGCGCGAGTGGGACGACCCGCAGGCGCGGCGCTGGTCCCAGACTCTCCAACCGCTCGAAAAGGCGTCGGCGGCGCGCATCCGCGCCTGGGCGCCCAAGCTCACCAATCCCATCCGGACCGGCGAGCACAATCAGACCGCGTTCGGCTTCGGCCTCATCCTCGACTGGGCGCGCGCGGCGGGCGACCAGGAGACGGCGGTGCTGGTCGAGTCGCGGGTGCGCGAGCTGTACCTCAAGGATCGCGACTGCCCGATTTCCTATGAGCCGTCGGGCGAGGACTTCCTCTCCCCCTGCCTGGCCGAGGCGGACCTCGCGCGCCGCGTGCTGTCGCCGCAGGCGTTCGCGGAGTGGCTGAGCGCGTTTCTCCCCGGCATCCCGCCACGGATTGGGCGTGCGGACTGGCTGGCGCCCGGCGTGGTCACCGATCCCACCGACGGCAAGCTCGCGCATCTGGACGGCCTGAACCTCTCCCGCGCCTGGATGCTCGAAGGCATCGCCGCGGCCCTGCCGCCGGCCGATCCGCGGTTGCCGGCGCTGCGCGCCGCCGCGGCCGTTCATCGGGAGTCCGGCCTGCGCGCGGTCACCGGCGAGCACTATGAGGGCGGGCACTGGCTGGGGAGCTTCGCGACCTATCTGGTGACCGGACGGGGGCTGCCGCGGCCTTGAGTCCGGTGTAGCATTCGGCCCATGCGCGCCCTCGTCTTCCCCATCCTGCTCATCGTCGCCGCTGCCTCGGCCAAGGCCCAGGCTCCGAAAGCGCCGGCCGCGCCGCCGCTCCCGGTCGGACAGGTCATCGAGAAAGTCGTCACGCGGCTCGATCCGGCCGAGAGCTATGCGCTCTACATCCCCACGTCCTACAAGGCGGACCGGTCCTGGCCGATCCTCTATGCCTTCGACGCCCGCTCCCACGGCACGATGGTGGCGGAGCGCTTCCGCGCCGGAGCCGAGAAGTACGGGTACA
Organism: uncultured Holophagales bacterium; assembly: GCA_963844885.1. Taxonomy (GTDB): domain Bacteria; phylum Acidobacteriota; class Thermoanaerobaculia; order Multivoradales; family UBA5704; genus DATMER01. Next base: position 507,171 of record CAWJQA010000006.1, read on the forward strand.
TCGTGGCCAGCTCGAACAACAGCGCGAGCGACGGACCGGTCACGCCCAACATGTCCGCCATGCGGGCGATGTGGGCCGACACCCACGCCCGGTTCCCGATCGACGACAAGCGCGTCTACGCCGCCGGCTTCTCCGGCACGGTCCGCTTCGCCTGCAATCTCGCCCTCACCGCGCCCGGGAGCATCACCGGGATCATCGGCGCCGGTGCCGGCTTCCCCTTCGAAACCAAGCCCAAGAAGGACAACCCGTTCCTCTTCTATGGCACGGTGGGAGACCGGGACTTCAACTACTACGAGGTTCTGGACCTGGACGACGACCTGACCGCGCTCGGCCTGCCGCACCGGATCGAGCTTTTCCCCGGCCCGCACGACTGGATGCCGGAGGATCTGGCCACCGAAGCGCTGGGCTGGATGGAGCTGCACGCCATGAAAGCCGGTCTGCGCGCCAAGGATCCGGCGCTCGTGGAAGCGCTGTGGGCGGCGGACCTGGCTCACGGCAAGGCGCTGGAAGCCACCGGCCTCCTCGACGCCTGGCGCCTCTACTCGGGCATGACGATCGACTACGCCGGCCTGGTCGAGCCCGAGACCCTGGCGGAGATGTCGGCGAAGGTCGCGGGCATCGCGGCGCAGCCGGCCTTCCAGAAGGAGAAGAAGGACCGCCTGGAGCGCAACAAGAGAGACAAGGAATACCTGGCGCGGGCGCCGCAGGCGATGGCCACGGAGGACGTGTCCGAGGCCGTGACCGATCTCCGGATCCACGAGCTGAAGAAGAAGGCCGAATCGGCCGACCAGCAGGAGAACCTGTCCGCCCGGCGGCTCCTGAACACGCTCATCGGGCAGACCAGCTTCTACCTGCCGGAGATGTACACCGCCAAGGGCCAGCACGACCGGGCCATCTTCGTGCTGTCGATCGCGGCGGAGATCCTGCCGGACAGCCCGGAGGTCTGGTACGAGCTGGCGGCGTCGAACGCCCGGAACGGCTCGAAGAAGAAGGCCCTCGAGAACCTGCGCAAGGCGGTGGAGAAAGGCTGGAACGACCTCCCGCGCCTGGAAGGCGAGGCGGCCTTCGCCGCGCTCCGGAAGGACAAGGGGTATCAGGAGATCGTCGCGGAGATCCGGAAGAAGTCCGAGGGCTCGGGCTCGTAGGCGGTTTCTTCAGCGGGAAGCCGGCGGCGGTTCCTCGTTGCCGATCGAGAACATCCGTTCCATGTTGTAGCGCGAGAAGGCGCGGAAGGCGATCAGGGTCTCGGAGCGGTCGATCCCCGCGATCTGCTGGATCCGGTTGGTGACCGTCGTCGCGATGTCCTCGTTGGTCTTGACCCGGGCGATGGCCACGAGATCCCAGTGTCCGGCGACCGAGAAGACCTCGGTGACGCCCTCGATGTCGACGAGCTTCTCGGCAACCTCGTTGACCTTCCCCTTCTCCACGCTCAGCAGAATGACCGCATTGACCATGACCCGATTCTCCTCGGCTCGCTCGGCAGGTTGAGCTTCCAGGTTACGCCGCACACTCTACACCAGCCACGGGCGTCATTCCGCATGCCTGACTCCGTGAAAAACAAGTCTCCCCCTCTCCGGGGCGGGTGGGCTCCGGCGGCCCGGGAGAGGGGGACGGGGGGCAGGGCCTCGCTTCAGCTCCCCTGCTTCGGCGCCGGCGGCGGCGGCGGCGCTTCGCCCAGCACGTCAACCCGCAGCTTCCAGACGCCGTCGTGCTTCTCCCAGATGCGGATGTAGTTGCCCTTGACCGTGCCGTCACCCTTCTTCCACTCGGCCGAGCCATACGTATAGCCCATGTCGCCCGCGGCCGAGACGCCGCCGTCGATCGGCTGCGAGGTCATCGCGGCCGGCTGCGCCTCCAGGGCGCCGCGCACCGCGTCCTTGCCCATGTAGGGCTGGGCCTCGTTGCGCAGCAGCATGCCGTCGTCCGCGAACCGGGCCTGGTAGGCCGCGGCGAGGCCCTTGCCCGTAGCCTCACCGAGCTCGCGGTCGGCGGCCAGCAGAGAGTCCTTCAACGCCGCCGGGTCGGCCTTCGGCGCGGTGCTGCGGGTCATCCCGGCCGGCAGGGAAGGCGTGCTCTTGTCGCCGGTCGGCGTCGCGTAATGGTTGCCGAAGTCGATGGCGAAACGCCAGTTGCCGTCCGCCTGCTTTTTCCATACGGTCACGAAGTTGCCGTGGCCGACCTCGTCGCTGCCGTTCGCCCTCACCTCGTACGGACCGGTGTCCCAGCCCAGGTCGCCCGAAGCCGAGATGCCGGCATGGGCAGGCCACCAGATCAGCGAAGCCGGCGGATTGGGCCGCTCCTGGGTCCAGGCCTTGCCCTTCACGAACGCACCGCCGCGGAAGAGGATGCCGTCGTCGGCAATGTAGGTGACGAACGCCTCCTTCATGCCTTTGTCCTGCGACAACTGGGAGAAGGCGCGCTCGGTCGCCACCATGGCGTCGAAGTCGGATTGCAGGCTGGCTGTCTCTTCGGCCAGGGCGGGCATGGTGAACAGGCTCGTCAGGGTCAGGATCGCAAAGGATCGTTTCATTCAGGGGCTCCTTGCAGGTTCAGTTCCGTCTCAGGGCTTCGGCGGATCGGGCCGCGGTACCTCGGCCACCAGGTCGACCTTGAGCTTCCAGGCGCCGTCCCGCTTCTCCCAGATCCGCAAATAGTGTGCTTTCACCGAAGCACCGCCATCGGTCCAGTCGGCAGTGCCGTAGCTGTATCCCAGGTCCCCGGCCTCCGAGACGCCCCCGGCCATCGGAAGCGAAACCATCTTGGCCGGCACCTTGTCCAGGGCGCTCCGGACCGCCTCCTTGCCCTCGTAGGCCAGGGTGCCGTTGCGCATCAGGATGCCGTCGTCCAAGAGCCGCGCGCGATAAGCCGCCGAGGTGCCGACGGCCGTGGCGTCTCCCAGCTCCCGGTCGGCGGCCAGCAGGGCCGCGGTCTCCTCGGCCGCCGGTGTCACCTTGCCGGATGCCGCCTTTCCCCCCTCGCCGGGCGTGGCCACCTTCGGCTCGGACGCCGCCCCTTCCGGCCCGGGCGTGTGGACGTAGAAGTTGACCACGAAGAGCCATCGGCCGTCCAGATGCTTTCTCCAGACCGTCAGATACTCGCCGTAGTGGACCTCGTCGCTTCCGTCCGGATGCAGCTCATAGGGATCGGCGGTCCACCCCAGCTCGCCGGAGCGCGCGATGCCGGCCCAGGCCGGCCGCAGAAAGAGCTTGAACGGCGGGCTCGGCTGCTCCTCGGTCCACGCCTTGCCCGGGACAGGCTCACCGCCCCGAAAAAGGACGGAGTCGCCGTCCAGCACGGACAGGAACATCTCCTTGACCGGCTTCGTCTCGGACATCCGCCCGAACGCGCGGTCGGCAGCCAGCATCGCGTCGAGCGCGGACATCGCACCGGCGGCGGCCGGGAGCAGGACCAGCAGGACAAGAAGGCCGAGGATCCGAAGGAGGTCGTCATGACCGGGGGTGATGTGACGGGTGGACGGCATCGGTGGCTTCTCCTCTTGTGTAGGATACCGCGCATGTTGCGCCTGACCGACCTGCGCCTGCCCCTCGATCATACCGAGGAAGACCTGAGAGCCGCCATCCTGGCCGAGCTCGGCGTTCAGCGGGGGGAGCTGATCCGCTATTCGATCGCCCGGCGCGGCGTCGACGCCCGCAAGCCGGGAGCGATCGCTCTCGTCTACCATCTCGACGTCGAGATCTCCGAGACCACCCACGAAGCCGAGATCCTCCGGCGGCACCGGCGCCGCTCCCACCGGCAGGGTCCGCATCTCGGGCCGGTCCCGGACACCACCTATCGCCTCCCCGCCCGCGCGCCGGCCGGCCTGGTGCGGCGGCCGATCGTGATCGGCGTCGGACCCTGCGGCCTCTTCGCCGGCCTGCTCCTGGCCGAGATGGGCTTCCGGCCGCTCATCCTGGAGCGCGGCAAGGCCGTGCGCGAGCGCACCGTCGACACCTTCGGCCTCTGGAACAAGGGGGAGCTCGATCCCGAGTCCAACGTGCAGTTCGGCGAAGGCGGCGCCGGCACGTTCTCCGACGGCAAGCTCTACAGCCAGATCAAGGACCCCGGACACCGCGCACGCAAAGTGCTCCAGGAATTCGTCGAGGCCGGCGCGCCGCCCGAAATCCTTTATGTCAGCAAGCCCCACATCGGCACCTTCCGGCTCGTCAAGATGGTTGAGACCATGCGGGCGAAGATCGAGTCGCTGGGAGGCGAGATCCGCTTCCGCAGCCGGGTCGAGGATCTGATCGTCGAGAACGGCAAGATGCGCGGGGTGATCCTCGCCGACGGCGAGCGCCTGGACACCGACAAAGTGATCCTGGCGGTCGGCCACAGCGCCCGGGATACCTTCGCGATGCTCTTGCGCCGCGGCGTCGCCATTGAAGCGAAACCCTTTTCGATCGGCTTCCGCATCGAGCATCCCCAGGCGCTCATCGACCGCTGCCGCTTCGGGCCACAGGCCGGGCATCCTCGGCTGGGCGCCGCCGACTACAAGCTGGTCCACCACTGCCGCAACGGCCGTTCCGTCTATAGCTTCTGCATGTGCCCGGGCGGCACGGTGGTGGCGGCGGCCTCCGAGGCCGGAGGCGTCGTCACCAACGGCATGAGCCAGTACTCCCGCGACGAGCGCAATGCCAACAGCGGGATCGTCGTGGGCATCACGCCGGCCGACTATCCCGGCGGCCCGCTGGCCGGCATCGACCTCCAGCGCCACTGGGAGCGGCGCGCGTTCGAGCTCGGCGGCGGTACCTACGAGGCGCCGGGCCAACTCGTCGGCGACTTCCTCGCCGGCCGGCCGTCCACGGAATTCGGCTCGGTCCTGCCGTCGTACCGGCCCGGCGTGCGCCTGGGGGATCTGAGCACGTGCCTGCCGGACTACGCGATCGAGGCCATCCGCGAGGCGCTCCCCGCCTTCGACAAGACGATCCCGGGATTCGCGATGCACGACGCCCTCCTGACCGGCGTCGAAACGCGCACCTCCTCGCCGGTCCGCATCCCGCGCAAGGAGGATTTCCAGAGCCTGAGCACCGAAGGCCTCTACCCCGCCGGCGAAGGAGCCGGCTATGCCGGCGGCATCCTCTCGGCCGCCGTCGACGGCATCAAGGTGGCGGAAGCCCTCGCCCTGAGCCTCCTGGAGCCTTGAAGGTCGGGCTCGGTCTCAGGGCGGAGGGATCGCCGGCAGCCGGCGCAGGTCGCCCGGCCCCGCTACCCGGCTCGGGCGGCCGGTATCGATGGGTGCGAGGACGCGAGGACGCTCGATAAGCACTCGCTCCACCTTATCCATGCTAAACTAACCAACCTCGTTTCACGGATTGGACAACCGAAACGCACTCCGAAAGAAAAGAGGGAGAACAGCTCATGAGAAAAGCTCTCGGAATCGGCCTCGTCCTCGTCGCCGCCCTGGTTTTCGCACCGCTTCAAGCCGCAGCCTGCAAGAGCTGTGATGTATCGGGCTTCTGGGACCCGAACTGCTCGCATTCCGGCTGTACGTATTGCGTCGCGTGTTCGGTCTGCTGTGGTGGAGATCCGGGAGCCGGCGGCAACTGCGCCCTGTACTGTGGTGGCGCCGCATCCTCAAGCACGGCCAGCCAGCCCTTCTTCCTGGGCGCCGTCGCCACGCCAAGCGGGGCGTCAAACCTCCCGGCCTTCATGGCACCCACCCAGTGCCCGCAGTAGGCCGGTAGCCCACACCTCCCCCCTACAGGGCCGCCCTGCCCTCTCCTGCGCCGGTGTGCAGGAGAGGGCCGCCGCGCACGGCCTCAGCCCGAGATCGACTGATAGATCGAGATCTCGCGGAAATGCGCAGAACCACGTCCCCGCTTTCAGGCGTCCGAAAGCAACGGCCAGGCCTCGTCCCTGGAGAGCGCGGCCCCCACCGCCTCCGGCCGCCGCTCGGCAGGCGCGGGCCTGTGCGAGAAGCCGAACCAGCGCACGAAGTCGGACTCGGCGAGGATGCCCACCACGTGGTTTCCCTCCACCACCGGCAGGCAGCCGATCTTGTTCTCGAACAGAACCCGCGCGGCCTCGCCCGCGTCCTGCTCCGGTTCGGCGGTCAAGACCGGCGAGACCATGACCTCCCGCACACGAGTGCTCTTGAGCAGCTCGCGCTCGACAAACGGCGGCAGCTCCGGCTGCTCGATCAGGGCATGGCGCAACAGATCCCGGTGCGAGACCACGCCCAGCAGATCCCCCTCCGTGTCGACCACGACCATGTGGCGCACGTCGCGCTCGGTCATGAGGTTCCACGCGGTCTCCGTATCCATGTCGGGCAGGACGGTCACGACATCCCACGTCATCAAATCGCGGACTTTCAGCGTCTCCATGATGCCAACCTCCTCAGGAACGTCCAGAATCCGGGCCGGCCTGCACCGCCTGCCGGCCCGCCTCCCGCAGGATCGCGACGACCTCGTCGTCCTTCACCTCGCGGAAGTCGTCGAAGAACTGGCTGACCGCGAAAAACAGCAGCGGCGTTTCGAGGCAGACCACCTCGTCGGCCAGGGCCTCGATCTCGGCGAGGGACGGCCGGGGCGCCACCGCGATCGCCGCGATCAGCCTGCTCGGCTGCCGAGACCGCACGACGCGGAGGGCAGCCCGGAACGTCGCACCCGTGGCAATTCCGTCGTCCACCAGGATGACCACCCGGTCCCGCGGATCGGCCGGCGGCCTCTCCGGCGTGTACCTGGCGCGCCGCGCGCGCAGCACCGCGAGCTGCCGCTCCTTCTCCTCTTCCACCCAGAAGCGCAGAATCCCTTCGACGTCGGGCTCATTCCTGAGCACGACCTCACCGGTCTCGCTCACCGCACCGATGGCATACTCGGGCTCGCCGGGCGCACCCAGCTTGCGGACCAGCACGACGTCGAGCTCCCCGTCCAACTCGTCGGCGAGGATCTTCCCCATGGGCAGAGCGCCCCTGGGGATGGCCAGGATCAGCGGATCCAGGCCTTTGTACGCTCCGAGCTTCCGGGCGAGTTGGTGGGCTGCCTGCTCCCGATCACGAAAAGGCATCGCAAGCTCCTTCCGCCTCCATTCGAACCCACTGTAGGCCCCGGCCGGGCGGACCAGACCGTGCTGCCGGGTGGGGCCGACATCACGCGCGGGTGGGGTCTCCCGCCGAAACCTGTCGGCAAGGCGCCAAAACGCCGTCGCTCCCGGGGCAACCCTCCAAAACCCGCAACGGACGGTACGACCAACTCCAACCGATCAGTCGCCGTCGTCTTCGTCGCCGCGCGGCCAGGTATTGAAGACCAGGACTTCCCGCTCGACCAGGGCCTGTTCGTAGAACACGCGGTCTTCGTCGTCCTGCGGGTAGTCCGCGCCGGAGACGATCGCGCCTTCTTCGAGAGCCTCGACGTCCCATCCATACTCTTCAATCAGCTCTCTGGCGCGCTCTTCGGCCGCCTCGCGGTCATCGCGGTCGTCGCGGTCGTCTCGGTCGGCGCCCAGGATCCAGCAGTTGACATAGGCTCCGCCGGCTTCGTGGAACTCTTTGGCGTCCGGAGTGGGAGAGGCCAGGAAGGTAAAAAGATACATCACAGCGGCCTACCGTTCCGGCACCGTGATCCGGCGCCCGCCGAGGATCGTGGCGACGGGGTGCCCCTTGAGCCTGTAGCCGTCGAAGGGGGTGTTGCGCGACTTGCTGCGGAAGGCGGCGGCGCGGATGGTCACCTCTTCGTCCGGATGGAAGAGGGTGACGTCGGCGGGGCTGCCGGTTTTGAGGGTGCCGCCGGGGAGACCCAGGACGCGGGCCGGGCCGGTCGAGAGCAGCTCGATCATCCTCCTCAGGGAGAGGATGCCCGGATGGACGAGGCGGTCCAGAATCAGGGAGAGCGTCGTCTCCAGCCCCATGATGCCGAAGGGGGCGAGGCTGAACTCCACGTGCTTCTCGTCGGCGTGGTGCGGCGCGTGGTCGGTGGCGATGCGTCGATCGGTGCCGTCGGCGAGGCCGTCGACCAGCGCCGCGCGGTCGCGCTCGGAGCGCAGCGGCGGGTTCATCTTGGTGTTGGTCGAAAAGCCGCTCGTCGCCGACCTCCTCGTCGGTGAGGAGCAGGTGGTGCGGCGTCACCTCGCAGGTGACGCGCAGCGCCCTGCGGCGCTGGCGCGGCGGACCATGTCGAGGCTGCGCCGGCGGTGGAGAGGTGCGCGACGTGCAGGCGGCCTCCGGTGGCCTCGGCGAGGAGGATGTCGCGCGCGACCATCGACGTCCTCGGCCGCGCCGGGCATGCCGCGGCAGGCCGAGCCGGGTCGACCAGTCGGCCCCTCGTGCATGGACGCCGCCTGCCGGTGAGCCGGGTCCTCGGCGTGCTGGATGACCGGGACGTCGAAATGCCGCGGCGTATCGAGGGCGCGGCGCATGAGCTCGGCGTTCATGACCGGCTGGCCGTCGTCGGACACGGCCACGGCGCCGGCGCTCGAGCAGCTCGCCGAACTCGGCCAGCTCCTCTCCCTTGCTAGCCCTTGGTGATCGCGCCGATGGGGTAGACGCCGCGCGAGCCGCCGCCGCCGGCCTCCGGCACGGATGGCTCGGTGACCGCCGGCTGTCGTTGACCGGCTCGGTGTTGGCCATGCGGCAGACGGCGGTGAAGCCGCCGGCGGCGGCGGCCAGCGGTGCCGGTGCGGATCGGTCTCCTTGTACTCCTGGCCGGGCTCGCGCAGGTGGGCGTGGAGGTCGATGAAGCCCGGGGGGACGACCAGGCCGGCGGCGTCGATCACCTCGGTCGTCCGGCCCCGGGGGCCTCGATCCGGCCGCGATCTTGGCGACGCGCCGTCCTCGATCAGGAGGTCGTACCGTGCCGTCGAGATCCTGGCGCGGGTCGATGACCCGGCCGCCCTGGATCAGGATGCGCTCCTCGCTCACGCCTCGCTCCTCGTGCGCCCAGCGAGCAGAGGTAGAGGACGGCCATGCGGACGGCCACGCCGTTGGTGACCTGCTCCAGGATGACCGAATAGGGGCCGTCGGCGACGCTCGCTGGAGATCTCGACGCCGCGGTTCATCGGGCCGGGATGCATGACGATCGACATCCGCCTTCGCTCGCTCGCAGGCGCTCGGCGGTGAGGCCGAAAAGCTGGAAGTACTCGCGGATCGAGGGGAAGGCCGGCCTCCCCTGCCGCTCGAGCTGGATGCGCAGCATCATGACGACGTCGGCGCCGCGGATGGCGTCGTCGAGCGTCGTAGGCGACCTCGACGCCCATCGCCTCGATCTCGGCCGGCATCAGGGTGCGCGGCCCGCCGACCGTCACGGTGGCCCCCATCTTCGTGAGCAGATGGATGTTCGAGCGCACCACCCGGCTGTGCTCGATGTCGCCGATGATGGCGACGCGCAGGCCGCGCGAGCTTGCCCTTGTGCTGGCGGATGGTGAAGGCGTCGAGCAGCGCCTGGGTCGGGTGCTCGTGGGCGCCGTCGCCGGCGTTGATCGACGCCGGCCTCGAGGCGCTTCGGCGAGCAAGTGCGGGGCGCCCGGGGACGCGTGGCGGATGACGATCAGGTCCGGCGCCATCGCCTCGAGGTTCATGGCCGTGTCGAGCAGCGTCTCGCCCTTTTCGACCGAGCGGAGCCGGAGGCGGAGAAGTTGAGCGATGTCGGCGGAGAGGCGCTTCTCGGCGATCTCGAAGCGACGACGCGGGTGCGGGTGGAGGCCTCGAAGAACAGGTTGATGACGGTCTTGCCGCGCAGGGTCGGGACCTTCTTGATCGGGCGCTCGCCGACCTCGCGCGAACGACTCGGCGGTGTCGAGGATGAGCTGGATCTCGTCCGGGGAGAGGTCGGAAATCCCGCAGGAGATCCTTGCGGTCCCACGCGTCTCGCGGGTCTGCCATCAGCGGCTTCGGACGCTCCAGGATGCGTACCTGTTCGCGTCTCGTCGGTCTCCTGGAAGCTGACCTCGATGACCTCGCTCTGCGGAGGTCGGCACCATCTTGCCCACGAAGTCGGCCTGGATGGGAAGCTCGCGGTGTCCGCGGTCGATGAGGACGGCGAGCTGGACGCCGCGGGCCGGCCGAAGTCGATGAGCGCGTCCAGGGCGGCGCGGACCGTGCGGCCGGTGTAGAGCACGTCGTCGCAGAGCACGACCACCAGGTCGTCGATCGTCGACGCGGGAGGTGCGTCGCCCTTGACCAGCGGCTGGGCCGCGACGGTGGAGAGGTCGTCGCGGTAGAGGGTGATGTCGAGGAGGCCGAGAGGGACCTTCTGGCCCTCCATGCGCTCGATCTCGGCGGCGATGCGCTCGGCGAGGGGGACGCCGCGGGTGCGGATGCCGGCGAGCATGAGACCGGCGACACCGCCGTTGCGCTCGACGATCTCGCCCGCCATGCGCCGAATGATCCGCGCCATCTCCTGCGCGTCGAGGATGGTGCTCTTCGGCGTCAAATTCTTGGCCATGGCCGGCAGTTCCCCCAAAAGTCCGGGGGATCGTATGGCCGCGAGCCGGCGGTTGTCAACGAAGCGGGACGCTCTGTTACGATTGCCTCGGGAGATCGCCGATGAAGACGCTCAATCTCAAGGTTCCGGATCGCATGGCCGAGGTCATGGACGAGCTCGTCCGGGCCGGTTGGTTCGTGAACGAGTCCGAGATCGTCCGGCAGGCCTTGGCCGAGTTCATCCAACACCATCGCCTCCAGCGGGCCCGTATCGCAGACGACCCGCCTCAACGGCGGGCATCCCTGTGATGTAGCATCCACCTCTGGCAACCGAACCCATGGCCCGCAAACGACCCACCGCACCCGATGCTCCCTCCTCCGACCCGGACCTTCCCTTCTGGCGGAAGAACCGGCGCGAGCTGACGTTTCTCATCTTGTTCGTGGTGCTCCTCGGCGGGAGCTTCACTTTGATCTCCTTGAACTGGGTCAACGACCATGTGATCGAGCCGTTCACCGGCGGGATCGCCCGGGTGAGCGGCGCTACGCTGGACCTCCTCGGCCAGGACGTGCGGATGCAGGGCACCGTCATCCGCGGCAGCCGGTTCGCCGTGAACATCCGGAACGGGTGCAACGGGGTCGAGGCGATGCTGATCTTCCTCGCCGCCGTGCTGGCCTTTCCCGCTCCCTGGCGGGCTCGCCTCCTGGGCCTGGTGCTCGGGATCGTGGCGATCCAGGCGGTGAACCTGGTCCGCGTGGTGGCGCTCTACCTCACCGGGGCGTACTTCCCGGCGTGGTTCGACGCCTCCCACACGGTGGTCTGGCAGACGGTGGTGATCCTGTTCAGCGTGCTGCTCTGGATCCTCTGGGCGAACCGGCTCGCCGCGCCCCGCAATCCCCGCGGAATGGCGACCTGATGCCCACGCCGCGTCCCCGAGGCAGTTGGGCCTTGCGGCTGGTCCGCAACGCCCTCCTCTGGCTGCTCCCGGTCTGGGCGATGTGGACGCTTCTCACGCCCTTCTACAACAGGTTCCTGCTGATCGGGACCGAGAATCTTCTCCACATTACGGAGAGCCCGAACGCCACGAAGATCATCCCCAACGGGAGGCACGATGCCTTCGTGACGCGCAGGGATCTGCCGCCGTCGAAAAACCTGGCCCACGCCTTCCGGGTGACCGACGTGCATTTTCACCTGGTGCTGCTGGGGTCTCTGTTCCTGGCGGTGCCGGGGGTACCGTGGCGGAAAAAGCTGGAGAACCTCGGCTGGGCCGTCCTGATAACGGTCTTCTTCGACCTCTTCCTCTGCTTCTTCGTGGTGAAGGCGGCCTACGCCACGAAGCTGGGAGCCTGGAGTCTCGCCCACTACGGCCCGTTCGCGCGCAACGCCTACGGCCTGGTCTGGCACCTCCTCGACCTCCCCTTCAAGCTGGGGCTGCCTCTCCTCCTCTGGGCCGTCTTCTACCTGGGACAGATGCTCGAAGAAGATGCGGACGCCGTAAAGCCAAAGGAGAGCCGACGCATGAAGATACTTAGCTCGACAACATTTCTCTTCATCACCCTCGTCGTCGCCGGCCTCACCGCCGCGGCCGGCGCCGAAAAACCCCAGGACGGCAAGGTCTCCGGCAGCGTGGAGGTCCGCCTCACCGAATACGCCATCGAGATGCCCCTGACCCTGCCGCCGGGACCGACGACCTTCGCCATCCGCAACGACGGTCAAAAGAGCCACAGCTTCAAGATCGAAGGTCCGGGGATCGAGGAATCGTCGCCCGTCATCCTGAAACCCCACAAGACCGGCACCCTCCAGGTCACGCTCCAACCCGGCGATTACAAGGTTTATTGCCCCATCGGCAGCCACGCGGCCAAGGGGATGACGATGACGCTGGTGGTCAAGGCGAAGTAGAGCGCGAGCGGGTCGACAGCCCGCCTATTCCGATCTACTTCTCTTCCCCGTCCTCTCCCTCGTCCATATGGAGCTTGTGCAGAAGGCGATGGGCGATAGGAGCGATCAGGATGCCCGTGAACGCCAGAAAGGCGACTCCCGAGTACAAGGAGTAGATGATCGCAAACAGCTTGGCGGTTTTTTGCGTCAAGGCGCCCACCGGCCCCATGCCGGTGAGAATCATCGCGGCGCAGAGAGTGGCATCGAGCCAATCCATACCTTGGGTCAAATGGTATCCCACCGCTCCGGCGGCGAGCGATCCCAGGATGAGCAGGCTGGAAATGCCAAAGTGCAGCGCCAGGCGCACCGCAAAGTCGCGCCGGCTCAGCAGGGGCTCGCTGTGGCTTTCGTACATGGGCCTCCGGATCAGCCCTGTACGGCCTTGAGCAGGAGCGCGATCTGTCCCGAGTGATAGGCGTTGTGCTGGAGCACTCCGGCCACCATTTCGGCCTTGGTGATCCCCGTCCCGAGCGGCCGGTCGGTGGTACCGACACGCACTTCGAGATCCTGGCCGGAGAGAGCCGCCACCGCATCCGCGAGCTGTTCGAGGCTCTCGCGCAGCCCGGTCTTGGCCTGCTCCCAGGCGCCGGTGCTCGGCAGCGGCGGTACCGGCCAGTCGCCCTCCTCCGGAAGCCGGGGCTCCGAGCCGCCCAGCCGGCGCGCCACCTCGCGCTGCCACGAGGTCATGTGGAGCACAAGCTCCCAGATGCTGTGGCCGCCGGGGACGGGACGGGCCGCCGCCATGGAGGACGACACGCCGGCCAGGAGGTCCGCCGTCGCCGGGCCGTGCCAGGGATCGGACGAGTGGCCCTTCCGCAGCAGCTCGGCGAGGACGAGTCCGGATGCGGGGATTTGATCTTTTATCATGACGCAGGAGCTTAGCACCTCAATCGAAGAGAGGAGTATAGCGGCCTGGACAGTCAATCGAGCAAACCACAATCCATTCAGGTAGTTCACGCTACCGACACCGACTCGCCGTCACCTCCCGACGACTCCCAGGAATCTATCCCTGGTTCCCCCCAACCTATCGGCGGCTTCCCGGAACCTATCCCCGGTTCATCTCAACCTCCCGGCGTTTCTCCGGAACCTATCGGTGTTTGGCCCGAGCCTCTCGCCATCTTGCCGGAATCTATCGGCGGTTCCGGTAACCTGTCGCCGGTCCATCTCTACCTCCCGGCCTTTCTCCGGAACCTATCCGCGTTTGGCCCGAGCCTATCGCCGTGTTCCCGGAAGCTATCCCCGATTCCCCCCAACCTATCGGCGATTCGCCAGAACCTCTCGCCGTGATCCGGAAGACTCATCCCGTTACGCCGATAGGTTCGGGGGTTACGACGTGAGCTCCCGGCGTCAGGCCGATAGGTCCCGTGGTTACGTCGTGAGCTCCCGGCGTTACACCGGTAGGTCCCGCGGCCACGACTCGACCTCCCCGCGTCAGGCCGATAGGCCCCGTGGTCACAACTTGACCTGCCGGCGTTACGCCGGGAGGTCCCATGGTCAGGACTTGACCTCCCGGCGTTACGCCGATACGTCCCGTGGTCAGAACCTGACCTCTTGGCGTAAGTATCCAGCGCGGTGCGCAGGATGCGTCACCCAAACGCCGGAGGCTTCATCCGGCGCAGACTCGACCCTACGCCGCCGTGCCGGCCCACGGTGTGATCTTCCCGAGCACTTCGGCGAGGGCCTCTTCCGCCACTTCCCAACGGCCAGGGAATGCCCGCCGCCTCAACCCGGCGGCTTCACCGTGTACTCGAAGTACAACTCGGTGCTGGCATCCACGAAGGTCGCCGACGGCCGGATCGGCGGCGCGCCTTCGATCGGGGCCAGGGTGGACTCGGCGTCCTTTGGGGGTGCTCCTTCGTCGTTGCGGACGATGCGGCCTCCGGTGCGGATCGCCAGCTCCTTGACGAGCGAGCGTAGCGGCATTTCGCCGTAGTGAGCCAGGTCGCGGGCCACGTGCTCGTCCACGGGAAGGAAGGCCACGAGCTCGGCGGTGCCGTCGGTGCGGCCCATCAGCTCCAGGCCTTGCTGGCGCAGCGTGGCGTTGTGGCTGCCGTGGTGCCCCACCTTGTAGAGCACGGTCCGGCGCAGCAGATCCGCGGCGGTCACGCTGCGGTCGCCGGCCTTCCATACCATCTCTTTTCCCATTTCACGCTGCCCCAGCTTCACCTTGCCGAACCAGGAACGCCAGTTCCCTACCTGGGCGTCGCCCGGAAACAACAAAACCTTTCCTTCCCCGGGAGGGCCGATCTCGATGGCCAGGGCGAGGCTCGTGTTGTTGGTGGCGTTGTCGAGCTGGAGCGCGAATTCGCCCGCGGCGTCGAGCCAGTCGCCGTCGATCCGCCGCCACTTCGCCGGCTCCTCGAAGTAGGTCCGGAACAAGGGCTCGGCCGCGGGATCGTCCGGCGCTCCTCCATCCTTTGCGCTCTCGACGGCGGCAAACGGGATCTGGTAGACGTTGTCGAACGGAACGCTCAGGCTCAGGGCTTCCTGGAGGTCGTCGTCCGACGGCGTGGCACCGGGACGGCCCGGCATGACGCCGCAGGCCGCGAAGAAGGAGGCTTCGACGGCGGCGGCCATGGCTTTCGGATAGACCTCGTCGCCCGTGGGGTCCGTCCGCTTGATCAGAACGGGGTCTTCCGGCGGGCCGAGCACGTAGACGCGTACGCCGCTCATGCCGCCGAGGGTCAAAGGGCTTTCGCCGGGCTGGAGGAACCGGGTGCGGTCCTTGCCGTAGGTGTCCCGGAGCCACCTCATCGCCTCTTCGGTCTGGAAGCTCTTTTTCGCCCCGAAGGCCGCTCCCATCTCCATCCCCGTCCCGGTCGCCGCCGCCGGTCTCTCTACCGATCCGCCGAAGAAATCGAGCATCTTCCCCACCAGCTCCGCGGTGGAGTCCTGGGCTCCGAGCCCCTGCATCCGCGTGAGCGACTGAGCCAGCGCGGCCCTCGCGGCGGCGCGGCCCTCGTTGAGGTCGCGGGCCATGGGAATCCGCATGTCCTCGGTCCAGGCCATCCACAGCTCGCCGAGCCCGATCTCCTCGTCGAAAATCTCCTGGGCCTGCGTGGGGTGGAAGCCGGAGACGTGGTCCCAGTGCTCGTGAGTGATCACCAGGACGTCGAGGTGGCCGCCGGTGGCGTCGCGGATGTCTTCGGCGATCTGCCGGATGCGCGTCGCGTTGCCGGGCTCGGGGGTGCGGAAGTAGACGCCGCAATCGATCATCAGGTAGAAGGCGTCCTTCGCATCCTGTCCTTGCGGAAAGGCCAGGAGGAAGCAGTCGCCGAGGCCGGTGCGGTACATGCGGATCTTGACGCCCGCCGGCGGTGCGCGTCATTCGCTTTTTCGAGGCCGTGGCCTTCGCGCTCATCCGGGTCTTCCTTTCTCAACGCGTGCGGTGCAGGAGCGCGAACGGCTCCCGGCTCGCGGCGCGCGGGTCCGCGGGCGAGTAGGTGGCGTGAGCGACGGCTCGCGCTCCGACGCGAAGGCTCGCTGGCGCGCCAGCCGTCGCGTCGCTGCGGATGCTCTTCAGGATGCAGTAGCGGATGTCGCCGGTCTCGCCGTCGATCAACAGCGTGCAGCCGCCTCGGAACTTGAAGTCGGCCGGAGGTCTGTCCAGAAACGTGGAGAGTCCGCGGGCTGCGACTCGGCTTCCGCCTGCCGCTTCGTGGTGAAGGTAGCCCCGCCGACGCTGGATCAACTCCATGACGAGGTCGAGCTTGGTGGCGCCGCCTTCGACCGATCGGCGGGCCGCGCGTACCGAGTGGACCTCCAGCGTGGGAAGCCCGTCCTTCTTGCTGCGGAAGATCGTCGACGGAGCGTCCGCTCCGAGCGCCAACCCGAGCGACCGGACGTCTTCCGAGTCCGCTTTCAGTTTCATCTTGATCCAGTTCCAGGCGATGAGCCGGTACTGCTGATTGAGCTTGCCGATGTCTTCGCGCCGGCCGATCGCCTGCCACTCCAGCGTCAAGCGCCGCTGATTCCAGTCTTTCTCTTGCAGCATGCTGTCCAGAAGCCCGCGGAGAAGCCCGTAGAAGCTCGGCTGCGTGTGGCGCTGCCAGCGCAGCGCTGTCCGCCGCCAGGGTGCGGACGCCGCGCGGGTAGATGCCGCGGCGGCGGAACGCTTCGATCACCGCGATGCGGTAGCCCAGGGCGTCGTCGGGCACCAGGTCCCAGTCGGCGGTGATCAGGGCGCGCAGGTACTCGCCGAAGGTGATGTCCACGGGCGGGCAGTAGTCCAGCGCGCGGATGCACATGTGCAGGATGTGGCCGGCGGTCTTGGTCGCCTCGTCGGCCAGCCGGTTGACGAGGTCGGGATGGAGATTGCCCTCCGGCAGAACGCCCGTGCCGCCGGTGGCGATGCGCAGCAGGTCGGCGATGCGCGACCGGTAGATGGAGAGGAAGGCGTCGAACACGGCGGCGACGAGGATCGCGCCGCGATCGTGCGGCTCGGTCGTGACCGGGTACAGCTCGGGATCGGGTACCTGCGGCTCCCACTTGCCCGTCACCGGATTGACGCGGCCGATGGCGTCGCGCAGCGCTCCGCGGCTGCCGATCGCCTGGCCGAACTGGTGCGCGAGCTCGCCCAGCAGGTTCTGGCTCGCCAGGTCGCCGCGCGTCTTGGCGATCTGGTGGCGCAGGGCCTCCGGCTGCGTGAAGTGCTGGAACAGGGCGACGATGTCGGCGAACGCCTCGTGGAACGCCAGCACGTCGGGGTTGCTCGGCTCCGTGAAGTAGCGGTGCAGGCCGTCGAGCAGCGCGTGCGTGGTCTCGTGCGCGACGACGTCGTGCGACAGGCAGGTGAACACCAGGCCGCCCGGCAGGTTCTCGCGCCGGATCGCGACAGCACCGCCGGGAAGTAGCCGAAGAGCAGCGCCTTCTTCTCCGGGCTGTAGTAGGCGTTGGCCTCGCGCAGGGCGTGCGGGTAGATCCGCAGCCGGTGGACGGACGTCGGCCGATGCTCCTCCCGGGCCGTCGGTCGCGCTCGAACCGTGGGCGCCCACGAGCGCCGGCGGCCCGAGCGCCTGCTCGAAGTTCTGGATCGTGCTCATGGCGACGGCATAGACCATCTGCTGGTGGAACTGCGGGTCTGCCTTCGGACGGCGCGAGGCCGTCCTGCGCCAGCAGGTTGGGGTCGTTCAGGTCGACCGGCGCGTAGAAGCAGCCGCTGGGCGGGTCGAAATCGATCACTTCGAGGTACTCGCCGACCGGCCCCTTGTCGAGATCCTCCCAGGGGACGCTGGAGCACCATCTGGTTGATCAGGCTGGTCTCGAGCGCGTGGCAAGGCTCGGGTCGAAGGTGTAGACTCGCAGCCGGCGATAAGGCGGGTCCGCGCTTTCAGGAGTCATGGCGCTGGAGGGGCCCGAGCGCGGCCGGGAAGGCTCGTGGAGAGACTTCGGAGGCGGCTTTCTTGTCGGGTACTTCGGGCGGAACCTTCGGCATCCTCGACCCCCTTTGCCGGCATCTCCATCGATACTACATCAGACGAACGTCAGCGAGATTTTCCCTCACCCCCGGCCCCCTCTCCCGGTCCGCCCCTGAGTTACCATCAGCGCCATGGCGCGCATCGATGATCCGGCCTATCTCCGTCACGAGCAGTACCGCACGTCCGGGAATCTCCAGGCGCGGATCGACTTCCACGTCCGCTTCCGCACCAATCCCTACGACTGGCAGCTCTGGGTCTTCGACCGCCTGCGGCTGCCGGCCGAGGCCCGCATTTTGGAGATCGGTTGCGGCGCGGGCTCACTGTGGCTGGAGAACCGGTCCCGCGTGCCGGCCGGTTGGCAGGTGACGCTATCCGACCTCTCCGCCGGAATGCTGAGCCAGACGCGACGGAGCCTCGGCACATCCCGTCTCGCCGCTTTCGACGCCCAGGCCCTCCCCTTCTCCCATGGGCGGTTCGACGCGGGATTCGACGCGGTCATCGCGAATCATATGCTCTACCACGTGCCCGACCGGCCGGCGGCGTTCACGGAGATCCGGCGCGTCCTGAAACCGGGCGGCCGGGTCTACGCCGCCACCGGCGGACGGGACCAGTTCCACGAGCTGATCGCCCTGGTCCGGCGGTTCGATCCCGGGCTCGTTCTCTGGGAGGGCCGAGGTCCGGACTCGTTCCTCCTGGAGACCGGAGGCGAGCAGCTCGCGCCGTGGTTCTCCGAGATCACCCTCCACCGCTACGACGACGCCCTGGAGGTGACGGAGGTCGAGCCGCTGGTGGAGTACGTCGCCTCCAAGGTGTCGCTTCCGCCGGAGAGGAAGGCCGCTTTCGCGCTCTTCGCCGCGGAGGAACTGCGGCGGCTCGGAGGGACGCTGCGGGTGGCGAAGGATTACGGGCTGTTCGAGGCGGTGCGGGCCGCCTGACCCGCCGACAGCAGCAGCGTCTCCAGGATCTCCACCGACCGCAGGTGCTGATCGATGCGGCTGCGGTTTTCCGTGCCTTCCAACCAGCTCCGGAACAACCGCCAGCGGCCGGCTTCCAGATAGCTTTCCGCGGAGCGGTTCAGGCGGCGGTCCAGGAAGGGGGTTCCCAGGAGATTGCCGTTGCGCCAGACGGTGATGTCCAGCTCGTCCCGGAAGGTGGCGTGGCGGCCGTCCACCTCCACGGGCACCTTGAGGATGCGCACGGCGACGCTGGTCAGGAAGCCCAGGTTGAGACGGATTTCCTCGACTCCGAAACGGCCGGTCTTGTTGTAGACGTCGGCGGGCAGCCGCCACCAGTTCCGGAGGCTGGTGGTGGTCTGAAGCAGCGCCAGGTTGCCCAGGGTGACCACCTCGCCCGTGCCTTTCTTCCGCGCCGCGAAGGAGGCCACGAGATCGGTCTCTCCAAAAGGATGGCCCGAAGCGGGCTCGACCGCCACCGCTCCTTCCATCCGGCTGTAGGCCGCCGCCATCTGTGACTGCTGATCTTCGGGCCGCGCGAGGCGGGAGACGACGTCGAAGTCCGTGTCTCCCGACAGATCCAACAGCCGCGCCAGGATGTCCACGTAGTGATAACCCGAATGCAGCAGCTTGCCGTACCCGTATTTGTACGGATGATCCTCGCGCTCCAGATACTCGACCGGCGTGTTCCAGACCCCTTCGCCGTGATAGATCGAAAGATAGGTGACCGGCACGCCGAGCCGGCGCACGAGCCATCCCACATAGCGCCGCACGGTTTCGTAGACGTGGTGGTAGCGGCGCGGCGTCATCACGGAGCAGCTCGCCGGGCTGTCCCTCCCGATTTCGATCAGCTCGCGCAGCTCGGCGGCGAGGCGGCGCGGATCGATCACATTTCCGGACATCGGGATCGTGACCGGTTTGTCCACCAGGCAGTCGCGGCCGTTGGCGAGGCACCACCGGATGTAGGGGAAGTGGGCCTTCGGCTCCGTGCAGATCATTACCCGGGTCGAGGACCGGCAGAGCTCTTCCAGGGCGGCGTCCGAGTCCGCGGTGTACCATTCGCCTTCCTGCCGGCGGTCGGGAATGGTGACGATCCGCTCCGGTTTCACGTCGAGGGTGCGGACCAGCTCCTCCAGGCGCGGCCGGGCCGTCTCCAGCTCGAGGATCGAGTAGCCCGAGGCGAGCCCGGAGCTCATCGCCTTCCGGATCATCGGCAGGTGCTTGTAGTGGGCGTGAGGCCCGACTCCGACGAGGAGCAGATCCGGAGCCGTCATGCCGAAGCCGGTGCCAGGAGGTCCCGCAAGTCCGCGGTCTCTTCGAAGCCGTGCCGCAGGGCCTCTTCCCAGCGGACACGGCTGTGGCGGCCGGGCACGTGGAAGTCCGGGCTCGAACCGGTCAGCGCGTCGAGGAGGCCGCGCATCTTGATCTGGAAGGCCCCGGGCTCGCCGAAGGCCGCGATGTCGATCGCGAGGAAGAAATCGGATTTGTTGGGCATCGCGTCCGGCCAGCGTGTGCCCAGCACCTGGTGGTTCGGCACGCCGCCCACGAGCGGCCCGGCCAGCGTGCTCAGCAGGAGATTGACCAGCGCGCCCTTGCGGTTGCCGCCCATGGGCAGAATGCCTCCCTGGAGGATCGCCGCCGGGTCGCGGCTCGGAACGCCGCCAGGACCGGTCCCGACATTGCGGTCGAAGCTCGTGCCGGCCTGCCGCCGGTCCAGCACGTCGCCGCGCGCGACCTCGGCGGTGGCGAAGTCGGCGCAGAGGATGCCGTCCTCCAGCGGGAAGGCGTAGGCCATCGGGTTCGTGCCGAGAAGCGGCGTGCCCGAACCCGGCAGAGACACGGCCGGAGACGACGTCGTGGTCACGAAGCAGAAGACGCCGGTCTCCGCCGCCCGCTCGGCGTAGTGGGTGAGATAGCCGATGTGCCCCGCTCCCAGAACCGCGACGCAGCCGACTCCATAGGAGCGGGCCAGGGCGGCGGCGGCGGCCGCGGCCTGGACGGCGACGGGGTGGCCGAGCGCGGCCTCGCAGCGGAAGACGCGGAGAGCCGGCGCCGGCTCCAACCGCTCGAACGCGGTCCGGGGAGAGAGGTTGCCGCGGTCCAGGAAGGCGCGGATCTCGGCGACGCGGCGCACGCCCTGGGCGGGATAGCCGCGGGCTTCGGCCTCCAGAAGGACCCGCGCGGTGACGCGGGCGTCTTCGGGCGCGACGCCGCGGCGCTCCAGAAGCTCCCGGATGCGCTCGTCCAGAACCTCAAACGGGATGCGCTGCGGCGGCGGCATCTCAGCTCATCGGCTCGTGATCGTCAATCAGCGGCGGCGGTGGTGGTGGCGGTCTCCACGCCGCAGGACGAGACGACCGGAAGGATGTTGCGCAGCAGCAGGCTCGACGACGGGCAGCTATGCGGCGTCAGCCGGTCGCGGTAGGTCTCCATGCACGAGGCCTCGTTCCAGGCGCGCGCGAAGTCGAAGCCTTCCGAGCCGATGTTGCCCACCACCAGGTCGCCGCTGTGGCCGTCGCCGACGCCGTAGGAGCAGGCGTAGATGTCGCCGCTGGATGAGAGGTAGCCGGAGGTCATGCCGCACGAGCAGTCCGCGATCTTCCAGTTGCTCAGGTGGGCAAACTCGGACTCCTCGAAGAACACCGGCGTGGCCACTTCGAGATAGGTGGCGCAGCGCGCGCTCGCTTCGATCAGGGCGCGCTGAAGCGTGCCGACCCGCTCGGTCGCATGGATCAGCTTGTCCGCATTCTCGATCGCCGTGCCGGCCGCGAACATCGGCTTGACCTTGAACGACTGGATCGGGATCTCCGAGACCAGCTCATAGGCGCCGAGGGTCTCGTCGTAATTGGTCTCATTGATCGTGTAGCGCGACTGGACCTTGGCGCCCGCCGCCGTCAACTCGGCCATATAGCGGAGCGCGGAGTCGAAAACGCCGCGGCGCCCGCGGAACTTGTCCACCGTCTCGGCCTTCGAGCCGTCCAGGCTGATCTGGACCATGAGCCGCGAGGGATCGTCGAACAGGCTCACGATTTCCGGCACGGGGATCTGGCCGAGGCCGCCCGTGTTGAGCTGCACGTTGAGGCCGCGGCGGTTGGCGTGCAAGAGCACCGCCTTCGTGCGGCTCCACACGGACTTGATGAGCGTCTCGCCGCCGGTCACGGAGATCTTCTCGAGGCCGTGATTCTCCATCAGGAAGTCGATGAACCCCGTGATCTGGTCCATCGACATCTCCTTGTCGCCGAGAACCTCCTTGTACTTCGTGCGGTAGTCCTCGGGCACATAGCAGTGCTCACAGTGGAGGTTGCACTGATACGACACGCTGATCCGCATGTGGTCAATCCGGACGCTGTTCATCTCCATGATCGTCGTCTCCTTGCAGCGGTAATGGTTTGAGCCACGCCGGGCGCCCAGCGCAGTCCTCTATCCGTCAAGGTGCGTGCAACTAACATAAGCGAGTCAACAAGAGGGCGGACGTGACCGGGGTGGTCCGGATCTCGGCGCCGGCGAGCCGGGGGTTGGTGAAGGCGAGCTCCCTCTTGAGATCGGCGAAATCGTGCCAGTGCGCCGGCCAGAGCTCGACGGGAGTGAGGTCGTCCATGACGATGTGGCCGCCGACCTTGACCAGCTCGGTGGTGCGGTCCCAGTTGGCCGGCTCGAGGTCGGCGGCCGGCATGGCGTCCATGAAGAGGAGGTCGAACGGCCCCTCGCCGTGCAGCGCTTCGTGCCAGTCGCCGGCCCGGACGTCCACGTCCGGCCGGCCGGCGAAGAGCCGGGCGACGCCCGCGGCGAGCGCGGGATCGAGCTCGGCCGTGACCAGCCTGGCGCCGCCGCGCAGGCCGCTCGCAAGCCAGGCGGTACCGACACCCGCACCGGCACCCTGCTCACCGATGAGGCCGCCGGGCTTGCCCGCGGCCAGCACCTGGAGCAGCCGCCCGACCTGCGGGATACACGCGGTCGGCGGTCCCTGATAGTCCCCCGGGCACCCTTCGGGAGTCAGCGGAAAACCCAGCTCGCGCGCCAGCTCCATGGCCTCGCGCACCAGCTCGGGGAGCGGCACCTCGGTGTAGATCGCTTTCGGCATGGCCCGCGCAGAGTACGACAGGCCGCCCCCGCTGCCAATACCGCCACCGCCACCCCCGCCGCCGCCCCCGCCGAGGCGGTAGAGGAGGAGACGGTCAGCGGGGTTTCGCCTGGCCGCGCGCCAACTCCTCCGACCTCGCCTGGAGCACCTTCGCCTCGGCGACGAGGCCGAGATCCTTGTACATCCCGGACAGCAGGGCCAGCAGGTCGGACTGCACGTCCGGCTCCCCCGCCAGCTCCAAGTCCACCCGCGCCACGGCCCGGTCCAGGATCTGCCGCGGCGTCAAGGGGCCCGCTCCGGGCGGCACGTCGAAGAGAGTGCGCAGGAATCCGGAGACCCGCGCCTCGCGCGCCGCCTCCTGCCGGGCGCGGTCGCGCTCCCGGGCCAAGCCGGAGGTATAGACCAGGCCCAGCGCCAGGACGAGCAGCACCGCGATGGCGGCCGTGGCGAACACCGCGGAGTGGCGCCGGACCAGCTTGCCGGTGCGATAGGCCCAACTGTCCTGCCGCGCGGTGACGATCCGGCCTTCCAGGTGGCGTTCGATATCCTCGATGAGCTGGGCCACCGAGCCGTAGCGCTTCTCGGGCTCCTTGGCCAGCGCCCGGCCGAGGATCGCGTCGAGGTCGCCCGAGAGCGTGCGGCGCAGCCGCACCACGGTGGTGCCCCGGGCGGCGGCGATCTCTTCCGGCGCGCGCGGGTCCTGGCCGGGCGGCGGCCACCCCTCCGCGGAGGAAGCGGCCATGGACGGGCGCGCCGGCTCCTTCTGCACGATGGCCCGCATCCGCTCGGCCGGGTCGCCATTGCCGCCAGTACCGAGATCGTACGGGAAACGGCCGGTGAGCAGGGCGTACAGGAGCAGGCCGAGTTGGTAGATGTCCGAGGCGGTGGTCACCGGGAGGCCCCGCACCTGCTCCGGACTGGCGTAGGCCGGTGTCATCAGCCGGATCGCCGAGCCCGACACCGCGGCGTCGCCCGAGGTGGCTTCGGGGTCGAGCAGCTTGGCGATGCCGAAGTCGAGGAGCTTGGCGTGGCCCTCCGCCGTGACCAGGATGTTCGAGGGCTTGATGTCGCGGTGGACCACCAGGTTGCGGTGGGCGTCCTCCACCACCCGGGCAACCTGGAGGAAAAGCTTGAGGCGCGCTTCCGGGGTGAGGCGCTCCTCGTCGCAGTAGCGGTCGATGGGCCGGCCGTCCACGTATTCCATCACCAGGTAAGGACGGCCGCCGGGCCCGGCGCCGCCGTCGAGCAGGCGGGCGACGCCGGGGTGGCGGGCACGCGCGAGAATCTGCCGCTCGCGGTCGAAGCGCCGGCTCACGTGGGAGGCGACGAGGCCGGCCGAGAGGAGCTTGAGGGCCACCTCCTGGCGGAACTGGCCGTCGGCGCGCTCCGCCAGATAGACGACGGCCATGCCGCCCCGGCCGACCTCCCGGACGATACGGTAGCGGCCCACCGTGGCGCCGGCCAGCGACTCCTCCTCGGCCAGCTCGGTGCGGATGCGGTCGCCCAGGGGTCCCTTGAGGGCGCCGCCGGACTTGAACTCCGGGTCTTCGAGCTCCGCGGCGGAGATCAGGCGCTCGACAAGGCCGCGGAGCTGGGGGTCGTCGCCGCAGGCGCGGTCCAGGAAGGGCGAACGCTGGCCCGGAGGCAGGTCCAGGGCCTCATCCAGGAGCTCGTCGGCACGCTGCCAGAGGTCTTCCTGGGCCAATGGAATCGGCTCCTCGTCAGCGGGCTCCAGGGCGCAGATCCTCCTGAAGCCAGGCGCGGGCCTTCATCCAGTCGCGCTGAACGGTGCGCAGGGAGATGCCCAGCGCCTCCGCGGTCTCGTCCTCGGAGAGGCCGGCGAAAAAACGGCACTCGACGATCCGGGCCAGGCGCGGGTTGCGCGCTTCCAGCCGGCTCAGCGCCTGGTCGAGGGAGAGGAGCCAGTCGGCCTGGTCCTCGACGGCGATGTGCCCCTCCTCGATGGTGGTCTGGATGGCGCCGCCGCCGCGCTTGGCGGCGCCGCGGCGGCGGGCGTAGTCGATGACGACCTGGCGCATGGCGCGGGCCGCCACCCCGAGGAAGTGGGAACGGCTCGTCCAGTTGACGCGGGTCTGGTCGACCATCTTGAGGTACGACTCGTGGACCAGACCGGTGGTGTCCAGGACCCGGTCCGGGTTGCCGACCCGGTTGAGCTGCCGGCGGGCTACCTTGCGCAGATCCTCGTAGACCAGCGGCAGCAGGTGGTTGAAGGCTTCGCGGTCGCCACCGCCGTAGGCCAGGAGAAGCTCGGTGACGTCGGATGCTTGGGGTGACTCGGGCATGGGGCATCCATTCTACCCGGGATCGCTCCTCGCGAATAAAAGCAGGCGCGGAGGGCAGGCACCGAAGGGCAGGCACGAGGCCTGCCCCTACGGCTTCGGCGGCAGCTCGAGCACCATCCGGTAGGCGGTCACCTCGTGCGACGGATCGTTCATCACCCCGGCGGTGCCGGCGAAGAGGAGCCGGAACAGCCGCCAGGTCTCCAGGCTCGACTGGCGAATGACGTCGTCCCGGTTCTCCATCCAGCGGGTCGTGGCCGTTCTTCGCCCAGAGATGGTAGTTGCGGCGGTCGTCGAAGACCCCGACGACGTGGACCCGGGCCTGGTCGGCGGCGGCCATCAGCTCGGGCATGTAGACCATCCGGAAGCTGCCGGGCCAGACGTACTTGGTGATGAAGGTCGAGGTCGCGACCGGCACCTTGCCGGCGGCGAAGTCCAGGTAGACCCGGCCGCCCGGCTTGAGCAGCTCGCCCAGGCGCCGGAGAACCCAGGGGTAGTCGGAGAGATCCTCGATGACCCCCATCATGGAGACGCCGTCGAACCGCTTGCCGGGGCGGAAGGTGAAGAAGTCCTGGTAGAGCACCTCGGCGTTGAGCTTGCGGTCCTGGATGAGCTGGCCGGTGTAGCCGAACTGGTCCTTGGACAGCGTGATGCCGGTCACCCGCAGGCCGCGGTCCGAGCAGTAGTTCGTGAAGCCGCCCCAGCCGCAGCCGACCTCCAGCACGTGATCGCCCTCCTCGACCCGCAGCGAATCCAGGGCGAAGCGGTACTTCTCGGCCGTGCTCACCTCCAGGGTCTCGTCGCCGGTGTGGTAGAGGCCGGGGGTGTAGGCCCGGTAGTCGCGGTCCAGGGCGTGGAGCTGGATGTTCTTCGAGTCGTAGTGCTTGGCGATCCAGGCCGGGTTGAGCTTGAGCCGCCCCAGGAGGAGCGGCTGCAGGCGGCGCCAGGCCTTGATCCAGAAGTTGTCGTCCGACAGCAGGCCGCGGAACCACATGGCCCGGATGACGTCGCCTTCGATCTCGAGGTCGCCGCGCACGTAGGCTTCGGCGATGGCGAGCTCGTTGAGGCTGCGCAGGGCCCTGGCCCCGCTGTCGTTGCGGACATGCAGCTCGAAGGCAGGGTCGCCGTCTCCGATCTGCTTCGCGGAGCCGTTCAGACGCAGGGTGAAAGGACAAGGAAGATGGCCGTTGCGGGGAAACAACTGGTCGAGACCGTTCATGCTTGCTCTCCGCCTCCTGAGAGTTCCCGCAGCCAAGCTCAGGGAGTCCGGCCAGGGTCCAGAGCCTCGCTGACGGCAAATGAAAGAATTCGGTAACCAGAGTAGGCTAGCACAGCCTTGGCGAATGGAGGGAGGGGCCGTAAGATATCGGCTTCAGCGAACGGCAGAGAGACTGAGGACCCGCCCCGAGTGCAACTCACCAGGATAGGACCCTACCGTCTGGAAGAGCAGATCGGCGCCGGAGGGATGGGCGTCGTGTACCGCGCGTACGACGAGCGGCTCGACCGGTGGGTGGCGGTCAAGTTCATCCAGCCGGGCAAGCACGAGGACGCCGTCGGCCGCGAGCGGCTGCGCCGGGAGGCCCGGGCGAGCGCCCGGCTGAGCCACCCCGCCATCGTCCAGATCTACGACATGGTTCAGACGGAGGAGGGCGACGGCATCGTCATGGAGCTGGTCGAGGGCAAGACGCTCGCCCAGATCCTGCGCGACGGACCGTTCGACCTCAAGCAGGGGCTCGCGCTCGCCCGCGAGATCGCCTCCGCCCTGGTGGAGGCCCACCGCCACGGGGTGATCCACCGCGACCTGAAGTCGGAGAACGTGATCGTCACCGCCCAGGGCCGGGCCAAGATCCTCGACTTCGGCCTCGCCAAGCGGGTGGAGCAGGCCACGCAGGAGGAGGCCGCGCTGACGGTCGACGGCATGGTCCTCGGCACCTGCCGCTCGATGGCGCCGGAGCAGATCGAGGGGAGGCTGATCGACCCCCGCACCGACCTGTTCTCCTTCGGCACCCTGCTCTACGAGACGTTCACCGGGGTGTCGCCGTTCTTCGACAAGAGCGTGATCGAGACGCTCAAGCGCGTCTGCCTGCTGCGCCAGCCGCCGGCCCGCGAGACCAACCCGCGCCTGCCGGAGGAGCTGTCGGGCCTGATCGACCACCTGCTCCAGAAGGACCCGGCGCTGCGCCCGCAGAACGCCCAGGCCGTGCTGTCGGCCCTGGAGCGGATGAGCGGCATGCCCCAGGATCAGCCGTCGTCGTCGGCCGCCGGCTTCAAGCTCCCCTCCGGCCTTCTGCCGTCGACCGGTATTGGCAGCGCTGGCAGCAGCGGGAGCGAGGGGAGCGCCACCTCCCTCCAATCGGCCTACTCGGCGTCGGTGGACGGGCCGCCTACGACGATGGCGACGCGGCGGTCGAGCGGCGAGCGGCGGCAGGTCACGGTGGTGCGCTGCGGCCTGGTGGGGCGCGGCGGCCATTCGCTCGATCCCGAGGAGACGCTGGACTGGATGCCCCGCCTGCAGGCGCTGGTCTCCGAGACGGTGCAGCGCTTCGAAGGACACCTGGAGCCGGCGCTGGGCGGCGAGCTGCACGCCTGCTTCGGCTACCCACAGGCGCATGAGGACGACGCGCGGCGGGCGGTCCACACCGCCATGGAGGTCGTCGCCCGCTCGCTGCCGGGCGGCGGGCCGGGCGTGCGGGCCGGCATCCACACGGGCACCGTGGTGGTGGCGCGGGCGGCCGGGGCCTACCGCGAGGAGCTGGCCCTGGGCGATCTCCCGAACCTGGCCGGCGTGGTCCAGGGGCTGGGCGGACCCGGGCAGGTGCTGGTGAGCGGCTCCACCCACCGGCTGGTCGAGCGTTTCTTCGTCTGCGAGGCCCTGGAGCCGCTCCGGCATTCGGGGACGGCACAGCCGGTCCGGGTCTACCGCGTGCTCCAGGAGCGCGACCTGCAAAGCCAGGAGGAAGGGAGCGGCGCCGCCCTCCTCCCCCTGGTCGCGCGCAGCCAGGAGCTGAACCTGATGCTGGAGCGCTGGGCCATGGCGCGCGAGGGCAAGGGTCAGGTGGTGCTCCTCGGCGGCGAGGCCGGCATCGGCAAGTCGCGCCTGGTGCGGGAGCTCAAGCACCAGATCGCCGCCGACCGGCCGGAGTGGCTGGAGCTCCACGGCTCCCCCTATCACCGCAACAGCGTCCTCTACCCCGTCGTGGATCTCATGCGGCGCTGGATGGATCTCGGCCGCACCAGTGGCGATCAGAACCCTCTCTCCCGGGTGGAGCATGCGCTGCGGCGGTACGGCTTCCCGCTCGCGGAGACGGTGCCGATCTTCGCCGGCCTGCTCTCGATCCCCCTGGGCGACCGCTACGAGCCGCTCAACCTGAGCCCGGAGGGCCAGCGCAAGCGCACGCTGGAAGCCGTGCTGGCGGTGGTTCTGGAGATGGCCGAGCGCCGGCCGCTGGTGATCGCGGTGGACGACCTGCAGTGGGTCGACCCCTCGACCCTGGAGCTGCTCGGCCACATCCTGCAGCAGGGCGCCGCCGCGCGCATCTTCACGCTGATGACGTTCCGGCCGGACTTCGAGCCGCCGTGGGGGCAGCGGTCGTACATCACGCAGCTCAACCTGGGGCCGCTCTCCTCGCGGCAGATCGAGCAGATGATCGAGAGACTGGCCGGCGGCCGGACCCTGCCGCCGGCGGTCGTGGCGCAGATCAACGAGAAAGCGGACGGGGTGCCGCTGGTGATCGAGGAGATGGTCAAGATGGTTCTGGAGTCCGGTCAAGCCGAGGGTTCGGGGCCGGTCCGGCCGCTGGAGATTCCGGCCACGCTGCGCGACTCGCTGATGGCCCGCCTGGACCGCCTCGGCTCGGCCAAGGAGGTGGCCCAGCTCGCGGCCACGCTCGGCCGGGAGTTCTCGCACGATCTTTTGGTCGCCGTCTCGCCCTGGGACGAGGATCATCTCCAGCGCGAGCTGACCCGCCTGGTGGACGCCGAGCTGCTCTACCGCCGCGGCCTGCCGCCGCGGGCGCGGTATCTCTTCAAGCACGGCCTGATCCAGGACGCGGCCTACGAGTCGTTGCTGCGCAGCCACCGCCAGGAGTTCCACGGCCGGATCGCCGAGGTGCTGGAGCGGCGCTTTCCGGAGATCGCCGACAGTCAGCCCGAGCTGGTGGCCCACCATGCCACCGAGGCGGGACGGCTCGTGGACGCCATCGGCTGGTGGCACCGGGCGGGCCAGAAGGCGCTGCGCGGACTCGGGCCACCAGGAGGCCGTCGGCCACCTCACCCGCGCGCTGGAGCTGCTGGAGTCGCTGCCGGAGAGCGCGGAGCGCGACCAGCAGGAGATCGGGCTGCGCGTCTCGCTCGGCGTGGCGGCCGGCTCGGCCACGAGCTTCTCGGAGCCCGACGTGCAGCGCTCGTTCGAACGCGCGCGGGACCTCTGCCGCGGCGTGGGGCAGACGCCGCAGCTCTTCCCGGCGTTGCGCGGCCTCTACATCTTCTACGTCCTCACCGGCAAGCCGCGCACGGCCCGCGAGACGGCGCAGCAGCTCCTCCACCTGGCCGAGGGCGGAGGGAACCCGGTCCACCTGGTGAGCAGCCACCAGGCCATGGGCTTCACCGCGATGGTGCTGGGGGACCTCCCGCAGGCCCAGGTCTACCTCGAATCGGGGATCGAGTACTACGACCGCGAGCACGCCCGGTCGGCGCCGATCCTCGCCGGTCCGCAGCCGGGCGTGGAGAGCCTGGGCAACCTCGCCTGGGCGCTCTGGTTCCTGGGCCATCCCGACCAGGCGCTGGAGCGCAGCCGGCAGATGCTGGAAGAGGCCCGCGAGCTGGGCCAGCCGTTCTCGCTCGCCTGCGCGCTGTTCTTCGCGGGCGAGCTGCGGGCCTTCCGGCGCGAGCCCGACGCGGTGCGGGAGCACAACGACGAGCTGATGGCCCTGTCGACCCAGCAGGGCTTTCCGTACTGGCTCACCATGGGCACGGCCCAGCGCGGCTGGCTGCGTACCCAGGAAGGGAAGGTCGAGGAGGGGATCGCGGACATCCGCGCCGGTTCGAAGTTCGGCGGGCTGCGGCGCGATCCGCACATCTTCGCCTTCCTCGCCGAGGCCTACCGCAGCCAGGGCCGGACCGCCGAGGCGCTGGCCGCTCTCGCGGAGTCCGCGGACATGGTGGACGCCGGCCAGACCCTCTACCAGGCGGAGCTGCACCGCCTGCGCGGTGAGCTGCTGGCCCTCCAGGGCGCCGAGGCGTCCGAGGTGGAGGACCAGCTCACCTATGCGATCGGCGTGGCGCGCCAGCAGGGCTCGCGCAGCCTGGAGCTGCGCGCCGCCGCGAGCCTCGCCCGCCACTGGGCCGCCCAGGGAAGGAAGGCCGAAGCCCGCGAGGTTCTGGAGCCGGTCTACCAGGGCTTCACGGAAGGGCTGGAAACTCCGGACCTGCGGAGGCCCGGGAGCTGCTGGCAGGGCTGTAGGAAGAAAGGCCCGCAGAGTCAGGGCGTAATTTCGGCGGCAGCCAAGGCATTCAGTCGCCGAACGAACCCGTCGGCGAACGCGCGAGCAATGGCGCCTTCCGCGATGTCGTCCAGCCATCCCCAGGCGCCATCCTGGTTGCATTCGAGAAACCAAACCTGCTGCTCCGGATCCACGACCAGGTCCAGGCTCCCTGTGAACAACCCCATCCGGCTCATGAACTCCCGGATCTGGACGACGGTGCCATTGTCGAGCGACACGGGACTGAAGCCCGCCACCTCGATGCCCTTGCGCCAGTCGAGCGACGACAGCTCGTTCTCCTGGGAGTCGATCCGGAACGCCAGCACCCGGTCATCGACCACCACGACCCGCAGCTCGTGAGACTTCTGGATCTCCCGCTGGAAAAAATGGGGGCAGTAGGCGATCTCCTCGGGGGTGGCGGCCGCGAGATCCTCGGGAGAGACCTGCATCGTCATCACGAAGAAGGGAATGCTCTCGCTGCTGTCCCCGGCCGGCATAACCTTCCCGGCCGATACCGACTTCACGATGAGCCGGTCTCCATTCTGCCGTTGAAACGCCTGCACGCTGCTCTTGTCGTTGGAGATCAGGGTCGGCGGCACCCGAAAGCCCACGCTGGCGGCGATCGCCTGCTGGTAGGGCTTGATCATGCAGATCCTCGACTCCAGTGAGTTGACGACTCGTCCGCGGTTCAGGCCGCAGAGGAGCTTGTAGAAGGCCCGCCATTCCTGGGCGGCGTAGCCGCTGGAGGCCTCGTCGCCTTGGATGTACAGCTCGGTTCCCGGAAGGATCTTCATCCGGTCCCAGACCAGATATCGCTCCGGGAGCGTGATCCCGTTGATCCGGAAGACGATCCGTCCCTGGGTATCCTCCTCCAGCGAAAACCGCGTGTCGTCGAGATAGTCGAGCACGAAGATCTGTGCATCCCCCCGGCTCTCGACCTCACGCACGACACGTTCGACATGGGGATCCTTGCGGGTTCCCAGGATCAGGAGGACGGCTGAACCTCTCATCGTCGTCTACACCTCGCTCGAGCCAACAGGTGGGGAGGCGGGTGAAGAGCTCCACCCGCCTCGTTACGATACCAGGAACCCCTACTCGTCCAGGTCCCCGTCCCGGCCGTCGTCACCACCGTCGCTGTTGGGAGTCACCGTCACCGTGTTCAGCTTGATGTCCATGCCGCCCACGGCGAGCTTGAGCTCGCTCGTGCGAAGCTCACGCAGCTTCACAAAGTCCTTCTCATGCTGCTTCAGGATGAATGGCTTCATTACGGTCTCCTTGAATGTTGTTACTTGTTACTGGATAATACGACTTCCTGGGCGAACAGCTCCGGCCTCGGAGCAAACGGCACCGACGCGAGCTCACAGTCAGGGGGACATCCCCTGAGAACCAAAGCCTCTTGCAAAGGTAGGTGTTCGAGCTCACTAGAAGCGAGCCCACGAAGGCCTCGAGACGCCGGACCGGAGGCCCGGGAGCTGTTGGGAACCTTGTAAGGGGCGCCCCCGGTGTCCCCAGACGCGCTAACTTTGCGGTGGTGGCAACGCCGTCACCACTGTAGGGGCAGGCCTTGTGCCTGCCCTTTGGCACCGCGAGTTGTAGACGCCCCACCCGGCGGCACGGGCATGGATGGTGTTCACCATGGCTCGGAGGATCCCTGCCGCGCCGTGACGGGTGCCCTGTCTGGCGTCACCGCCTCTCCGGCCCCCGCGGGGGGCGGACAAAAGGTGTCGGGGGCGCGGCATCCCCCCGCGGGGGGCGGACAAAAGGTGTCGGGGGCGCGGCATCCCCCCGCGGGGGGCGGACAAAAGGTGTCGGGGGCGCGGCATCCCCCCGCGGGGGGCGGGCAAAAGGTGTCGGGGGCGCGGCACCCCCCTGACACGATTGGACCGGCGGATGCGGGGGCGGCCTGGAAAACCCCCTCCCCGACCCTCCCCGCTTCGCGGGAGAGGGCGCCCCCGCCCGCATTCGCCGCAAAGTCGGCGACTAATCCTCGTGCCCGCCCACCTCGCGCGCCGGCGCCAGGTCGACGGCGGTCCGGGTGAGGAGCGCCGGCAGATCCTGCTCGCGGGCGAAGAGGGGCTCCGCCGTGCGCGGCGCCTGGGCCGCTCCGGCCGGGCGGCCGAACTCCGTGATCTGGTTCCAGGTGCGGTCGAGCTTGTCGCCGAAGATCACCAGGAGGTCTCCCGGCTTCGCCTCCTCCAGCGCGCGCTGCACCGCCTCGGGCTCGGCGAACACGCCCGCGGCGATCCTCTCGGCCGGATAGCCGGCTTCGAGGAGGCCGCGCCGGAGCAGCTCCCCCACCTCGCCGGGCTGGCGGCCTCGGTGGTGGTCGTCCTCGCGCAGGATCAGCAGGTCGAAGGCCGGGGCCGCGGCGCGGGCGAGATCGAGGATGTCCTCATCCCGGCGGTCGCCCGGGGCGGACACCACCCCGATCCGCCGGCCATGCACCGTCAGCTCCCGCACCGTGCGCGCCATGGCGTCCATGCCGTGAGCATTGTGGGCGTAGTCGAGCAGCACCCGGAAAGGGTGCTCGTTGTAGAAGTTCATCCGGCCCGGAGTCTGGAAGAAGTCCGTGGTGAAGGTCCGCAGGCCCTGGCGGATGTTCTCCAGGCTGATATCCATGGCATGGGCGATGGCCGCCGCGAACATGGCGTTCTGCACGTTGTGGATCGCGTGGCCGTCGATCGTGGCCGGACTCTGCCGCGCCAGGAGGAGCGGGATGTTCTCCTCGCCCTCGTAGAGCACGATCATCCGGCCGTTCAGCCCCTCCTCCAGGGCCACGGCCCGGCCGCGGTCGCGGATGTGCCGCCGCACCAGCTCGTTCTCCCGCTGCAGCGTCACGTAGACCGGCCGCGCCCGGCTGTGTTGCGCCATCGCCGCCACCCGCGGATCGTCCGCGTTGAGGACGATGTATTTCTGGGAGACCTCGGCAATCACCTGCTTGATCCGGGCCAGCTCGTCCAGGTCGTCGATCCCACCCATTCCCAGATGGTCGGAGGCGACGTTGAGCACCGCGCCGACCGCGCACCGGCGCCACCCCAGGCCGGCGCGCACGATGCCGCCGCGGGCGGTCTCCAGCACGGCCGCGTCGACCGACGGGTCGCGCAGCACCAGGTGGCTCGCCCAGGGGCCGGTCATGTCCCCCTTCACCGTCAGGTTGCCGTCGATGTACACGCCGTCGCTCGTGGTCATCCCCACCGTGTAGCCCGAGAGTTTGAGGATGTGGCCGACCATGCGCGTCGTGGTCGTCTTGCCGTTGGTGCCGGTGATCGCGGCGATCGGGATGCGGTACGGCGTACCCTTCGGGAAGAGCATGTCGATGACCGGGCCGGCCACGTCGCGCGGCGTCCCTTCGGTCGGCGCCACATGCATGCGGAAGCCGGGTGCGGCGTTGACCTCGACAATGGCGCCGCCGGCCTCCTTGTAGCTGCGGCTGATGTCCGGCGAGATGTAGTCGACGCCGCCCACGTCCAGGCCCACGGCCTTGACCGCCCGCTCGGCCATGATCCGGTTGTCGTAATGGATGACGTCCGTGCGGTCGATGGCCGTGCCGCCGGTAGAAAGGTTGCCGGTCGAACGCAGGTAGAACACCTGGCCGTCCGGAAGCACCGAGTCGCGCGTGAGCCCCGCCTGCTCCAGCAGGCGCTCGGCCTGGAAGTCGATCTCCAGCCGGGTGAGAACCTTCTCGTGCCCCACGCCGCGGCGCGGGTCGGCGTTGACGAGGTCGACGAGCTGGCCGATCGTGTGGACGCCGTCCCCCACCACGTGGCCGGGGACGCGTTGGGACACGGCCAGCACCTTGCCGTGTACCACCAGGATCCGGTAGTCCTCGCCGGGCTGGAAGGTCTCGACGATGACCACCGAAGAGCACTCGTAGGCCGCGTCGAACGCCGCCCGGACCTGCTCCTCCGTCTTCAGGTTGATCGAGACGCCGCGGCCGTGGTTGCCGTCGAGCGGCTTCACCACCACGGGCGCCGCCGGGCAGCCGAGCTCCGCCGCGGCCTCGACCGCGCCCTCGACGGTACGCACCCGGCGCTGGCGCGGCGCCGGGAGGCCGAGGTCGTGGAGGATCTGGTTGGTCAGCCGCTTGTCCGAGGCGATCTCGACGGCGATGTGCCGGGTCTCGCTGGTGATCGTCGCTTGAATACGGCGCTGGAACTTGCCGTGGCCGAGCTGGACCAGCGAGCGGTCGTTCAGGCGGATCCAGGGGATGTGCCGCTCTTCCGCGGCGCGGACGAGCGAACCGGTGGACGGGCCGAAGGCCTTGCGCTGGGCGAGGCGGACCAGCGACTCCAGCTCCTCCTGGTAGTCGAAGGGGGACGGGGCGTAGGCCTCGCGCTCGGGCGGCAGGAGATGACGGAGGAGGCGGACCGCCAGCCCCCCCGCCTCCAGGCCGACCGCTTCCTCGTCATAGCTGTAGATGACCCAGTACTGGCCCGCGGGGAGGTCGGTGCTCCGGGTCTTGCCGTAGGAGACGGGCGTGCCGGCCAGGCATTGCAGCTCGAGGGCCACGTGTTCCAGCACGTGCCCGAGCCAGGTCCCCTCGTCCTCGGTCATCCGGCGCACGAAGCCGCCCGGCTCGTCGTAGGAGCAGGTGTGCTCCTGGAGCGTGGGGATCAGCGCGAGGAGCCGTTCCGTGAAACCGGGGAGCTTGAGCGTCGGGTAGTCCTCGAGCTCTCCCAGGTCGATGCGCAGGCGGATGACCTTGCGCAGAGCGTAGAGGTTCGGGCCGCGGTAGACGCGGGTGTCGAGGATCTTCATTTGATCCCATTCCCCCGTTTGATCCCGTTCCCCCTCTCCCCGCTCCCGATACCGGGGGAGAGGGAGAATTCCGCCTCGTCCTCCTCATCCTGGTAGCGCAGGGCCTCCTCCGGCAGAGGCGGCAGGCCGGTGCGCCGTTCGAGGTCGTAGCGACAGCCGGCGGTGAGAAAGTCGAGCTTGAGGCCGAGCAGGGACAGGGGCTTTCCCCGGGGGACCTCGGGGCTGTCCGTATAGCGCAGGCCCGAAGCGTCGACAATGGTCACGGCGCCGCTCCCGAGCACTCTCAGGATACCGCCGTCGATCACCGCGGCGGTGTCCTCGTCGACGCCGACGCCGAGCGGCCCGGGGTTGTACGACAAGGCGGTGATCAGCCGGCCCAGACGGTCGCGCTGGCGGAAGTGCTGGTCGACGATCAGGTCCGGGGCAAGGCCGAGCCCCTTGGCCATCTGGACCAGCCGGCGGCGCGGCGTAGCGCCGCTGTCGCCCATGGCGATCATGTGCTCGGAGAGGATCGCGGCGCCGGCGCTGGTGCCGGCCACCGCCATGCCCTCGGCGTGGCGGCGGCGGATCGCGGCGGCGATGGCGGTCCCGCCGAGGGCGGCGGAGATGCGGAGCTGGCTGCCGCCGGTGATGAAGAGGCCGCTCGCAAACTCCAGGAGGTCGAACACTCCCGCGTCGGCATCCAGGGCGTCCTCGCGGCTGCGCACCCGCAGAACCTCGACCGTGTCGGCATGCATCCCCGCGAACAGCGAGGCATAGCGGTCGCCGGTGTCGGACAGCTCCGAGGCCGTGGCAAGTACCACGAGGTTCGCGTCCGGCCCACCGGCCGCCGCCACGAAGGCGCGCAGGATCACCTGCTTGCGGACCTTGTCCTCCGCACCGCCGATCGCCATGAGAGTCCCCGCCATGAAACAGTCTCCTCCGCTCCGCTCCGTAAAGAGGGCCGAATCCTAGCATGGCCCCCTCCTCCGCCATGCCGCTCTACTGATAGGCTTTTCGCTGGATGAAGCTCCTCGACTCGCGCCGGCTGACCGGCCCCAACCTGCTCTGGGACCTGGAAGGTGCGGTCCTCGACGTGTATCTCTCCGCCGAGAAATCGCTCCCCCTGACCCAGGCCTGGGTCCGCCAGGCGGGCCGCATCCTGGAGGCGGTGGGTTGGGGGGCCGAGGAGCTGTGCGTCCGCCGCTTCCCCGGCGGCGCCAACCTGGCTCTGTCGGCGCAGATCGACCGGCTCTACACCGCCACCGAGGTCAACGAGTGGGCCTTCGTCGCCGCGGTCGCCGAGCTGGCCGGCCGGCCACCCTCGGATGCCGAGCTGAACGAGGCCGCGGCCCGGTTCCGCGAGGCGACGGAGCAGGAGCGCCGGCCCGACCTGCTCGCGCTCCGCGACGCCGCGGACCTCCGCCGCGTCTCCTTCCTCTGGGACTCCGAATTCGTCACGCTCGGCCGCGGCGCCGGCTCGCTGACCTGGGCGATGTCCGACCTCCCCACCCCGCGCGAGGTGCGTTGGGACCAGGTGTCGGACATCCCGACCGTCCTGGTCACCGGCACCAACGGCAAGACGACAACCGTACGGCTGCTGGCCGCCATGGTGCGCGCGGCCGGCGCCGTCGCCGGGACGACCTCGACCGACCTGGTGGAGGTCGACGGCCAGATCCTGGACCAGGGGGACTGCTCGGGTCCGGGCGGCGCCCGCACCCTGCTGCGCGACCGCCGGGTGGAGGTGGCGATCCTGGAGACCGCTCGCGGCGGCCTCCTCCGGCGCGGCCTGGCCGTGACCCGGGTCGACGCCGCCGCCGTCACCAACGTCGCCGCCGACCATCTGGGCGAATTCGGCGTCAACGACCTCGCCGCCCTGGCAGAAGCCAAACTGGTGCCGGCCCGCGTGGTCAGGCCGCAGGGCCGGGTCGTGCTCAACGCCGACGATCCCGAGCTGAGGAGCCGGACCGGCAACTTCGGCGCCCCGGTCGTGTGGTTCTCGATCGACCCGGACGAGCCCGGGTTCGACGACCTGCTGGTCGCCGGCTACGCCGGCTGCACCCTGGAGGACGGCGCGCTGGTACGCTACGGCGAGGAGCGCCGGCAGGTCATCGCCCGGCTCGACGAGGTGCCCATCACCTTCGGCGGCGCGGCCCGGTACAACGTCGCCAACGCGCTCTGCGCCATCGGCCTGGCCGGCGCCATCGGCCTCTCCCTGGACGCGATGCGGGAGGGGCTGCGCTCCTTCCGCGGCACCCCCGAGGACAACCCGGGCCGCGGCAACCTCCTGGATGTCCGAGGCGTGCGGGTCCTGCTCGACTACGCCCACAACCCCCACGGCCTGGCCGCGCTGATCGCCTTCGCCCGCAGCCTCCCCGCCGAGCGTCGGGTGCTCGTCCTCGGCCAGGCCGGCGACCGCTGCGAAGTCGAAGTGCGCGACCTCGCCCGCGCCGCCTGGTCCCTCCACCCCGACCTGGTCATCGTCAAGGAGATGCCCGAGATGCTGCGCGGCCGGGAAGCCGGCGAGGTCCCGGCCATCCTGGAGGACGAGATGCGCCGCCAGGGCGTCCCGGCCGACGCGTTCGTGCGCGCCACGGACGACCCTGACGCGGTGCGCAAAGCGCTCGCCTCGGCACGGCCCGGAGACCTCGTCGTCCTCCTCGTCCACAACCGCCGGTCTGAAGTCCTGGAGATCCTCCACCGGGCCGGCGCCGTCCAGGGCGCGTCGGCGCCAGGGCCGCGATAGATCCGGGTTTCCAGGATTTTCACGGGCGGACTCCTCCGAACGGCGTTTTTTACTCGCCGTCGCGCAGACCTGCCGGAACCGTTTCGGCCTGCATCGAAACCTCCGCCACCGCCGGCTCCATGAGCGGATCGATGCGGGCCGCGGACTGCGGTGGAACGCCCACGCGGCGGTGCAGGTCGTAGCGGCAGCCCGAGGTGAGAAAGTCGAGCTTGAGCCCGAGCATGGCGAGGGGCTGGCCGCGCTGGACCGCATAACTGTCGGTGTAGCGCATGCCGGAGGCGTCGATGACGGTGACGCCGCCGGCTCCGAGCACGTTCAGGACGCCCCCTGCCTCGACGATGGCGGCGGTGTCCTCGTCGATGCCGATGCCCAGGGGCTCCGGGTTGTAGGAGAGCGCGGTGAGAAGCCTTCCGAGGCGGTCGCGCTGCCGGAAGTGCTGGTCGATGACGAGGTTGGGTGCGAGCCCGAGGCCCTTGGCGAGGTGGACGAGGCGCCGGCGCGGCGTCGAGCCGCTGTCGCCGAGCGCGATCATGTGCTCGGCGAGGAGGCTGGCGCCGGAGCTGGTGCCGGCGACGACCATGCCTTCCTGGTGGCGCCTCCGGATGGCCGCCGCAAGCGGGGTGCCGCCGAGGGCGGAGGAGAGCTTGAGCTGGTTGCCGCCGGTGATGAAGAGCCCGGTCGCGTACTCGAGGAGGTCGAGCGTCTCCTGGCCGGCCGAGAGAGCGTCTTCACGGGTCTCGATCTTCAGCACCTCCACCGTCTCGGCGCGCAGGCCGAAGAACAGCTCGGCGTAGCGGTCGCCGGACTCCTGCACCTCGGAGTCCGTGGCGAGGACGACGAGGTTGGCGTCCGACCCGCCGGCCGACTGGAGGAAGTAGCGCAGGATGACGCGCTCGCGCGTCTTGTCTTCGGCGCCGCCGATCGCGATCAGCAGCCCCGGATGGGTCAGGTGCGGGGAGGGCAAGGTATCCATGGAAGATTTCTTTGGCAAAGGCGATGCCAGACCCTCCCCGCCAGAGCCGCTGACGCTCTCTTCTTTATCGCGGCGCCCCCGGCAGCTCGATCCTCGTCCGGCCATCCTCTCCGAGACGAAGAAGGATCAGCCCGTCCCGGTCGGTCCGCAGCACCGGGATGCTCCGCTCGGCGAGCCGTTCGAGGATGACCGGCGAGGGGTGGTGGTAGAGGTTGTCCACCCCCGCCGAGATCAGCGCCAGGCGGGGATGGACGGCGTCCAGGAACGAGCCGGTCGAGGAGGTGTAGCTGCCGTGATGGGCGATCTTCAGGAAGTCCACCCGGACCTCCTTCTCGCAGCAGGAGAGGAGCCGCATCTCCGCCCAGCTCTCGACGTCGCCGGTCAGAAGCACGCTCCGGCCCAACGCCTCGGCGCGGATCACCAGCGAGCGCTCGTTGGTACCGCGGTCCTCGTCCGGATCGGGATGGAGCACCCGGAAATGCCAGCGGCCGAGAGCACGCTCCTTCCCGGCCCAGAGGTGGCGGACCCGGGTGCCCGGAAGTGTGGCCAGGCGGCCGGCGCATCCACTGTCACCCCAGCCCGGCCCCATCCAGACCTCGTCGATGGGGAGATAGGCCGCGATGTCCACCAGGCCTCCGCAGTGGTCGCGGTCCGGGTGCGTCATCACCACGGCGTCGAGCCGGCGCACGCCTTCTGACAACAGGGCCGGCAGGAGCACCCGGCCGCCCAGGTCGCCGTTCTTCCAGCCTCCTCCGTCGACCAGCACGGCCCGGCTGCCGTCCCGGAGCAGGATCGCGTCCCCCTGCCCCACGTCGAGCATCGCCAGCTCGACCCCCCGCGGCCGCGGGAGACTGCAGAAGAGGAGAACGGCGAAGCCAACGGCCCCCGCCAGGGCCAGCCGGCGGCCGGCGAAGAGCGCCACGGCAAGAAGCAGCGCCAGAAGCCACGCCGACACCCACGACAGATCGATCGGTACCGGAAGCCAGGCGGCCGGACCGGTCCGCGCGGGCCAGGAGAACGGTGCAACCAGCAGGTCCAGGAGCGGAAGCAGATGGCCGGCCGCTTCCGGCGAAACCAGCGCCACCAGCGTCCAGAGCAGGGAGCCGCCCAGGGCGATGCCCGTCCACGGCACCGCGATCAGGTTGAAGAGTGGCGACAGCGGCGAGAGCAGGTGGAAGCGCGGCAGCGTCCACGGGATCGTCGCGAGCTGGGCTCCCACGCTCGCGGACAGCGGACCGGCAAGCCAGCGCGGCAGCCGTTGCCAGCGCTTTGCCAGGGGCGGCGCCGCGACCAGGAGGCCGGCCGTGGCCGCCACCGTGAGCTGGAAGGAGACGGAAAGCACCACGTCCGGCCGCTCCAGCACGAGCAGGATCACCGCCCAGCCGAGCGCGTTCACCGCGGCCGGCGGACGCTCGGCGAGCAGCGCCGTCACGGCGAGGAACCCCATCACCGCCGCGCGCACCAGCGCGGGGAGCGGACCGACCAGCATCAGGTAGAGGCCGATCGCCGCCAGCATCAGGAGCAGCCGGAGCCACCGCGGCAGCCAGCCGGAGAGCAGCCAGACCGCCGCGGCGACCAGCGCCACGTGGACACCGGAGACGGAGAGCAGATGGTAGAGGCCGGTCACCCGCAGGCCGCGCTTCCACTCCAGCGGAAACGCCGAGGCGTCCCCCAGGACGAGCGCCCGGGCCAACGCCTTGCCGGGCGCCTGGCGTGGGTTGTCCGGACCGGCAGCTCGGAAAGCCCTCTCCACCCGCATCCGCAAAGTGGAGGAAAGGCGCGCCAACGGCCCGGGTTGAGACTCAAGCGCCATCAACGAACGGCTCTTGACGCGGATTCTCCAAGGGCCGGGCGGCACGGGTTGGCGGTTGGCGAAGCCGGACGAACGGTCCAGATAGGCCTTCACCCGCAGGCTCGACCCGAACGGCGGCGGCTCGTCGCCGCCCGGGATGTGGAGCAGGACTTCGAGACGCGGCTCGGTATCGAGTCCCTCCTGCCGGAGACGGAGGACTTCCGCGGGCGCGGACCAGCCGGGCTCGTCGTCCGTGGACTCCGTTACATCGGGCGTCCAGTGGCCTTCGATGCGGACCACGGCCTCGACCGGGCGCTTGAGCGCGTAGGGCGCGAGCGGTTCGC
The DNA here is from genome assembly GCA_963844885.1 of uncultured Holophagales bacterium. GTDB lineage: Bacteria > Acidobacteriota > Thermoanaerobaculia > Multivoradales > UBA5704 > DATMER01. The sequence goes on from CAWJQA010000006.1 coordinate 548,281, forward strand.
CGGGCAGGCCGTGCCGGACGGCGGCGGCGATCACGCCGAGAGAAAACGCGGCCACGCAGATCCCGGCGGGACGCCGGAGCGCGAGGCCGAGAACGGCCAGGGCCACCCACAGGGAAAGCGAAAACGATGCGAGCTGAAAGGAAACGCCGGCTCCGAGAGCGAGCGCCAGGGCAGGGACAAAGATCGGTGCATGACTTCTCATGCCCTTTAAAGAGACGGAAAACGGCCCTCGAATGTCATCAGCTCATTGCGCAACTCCTCCGATCAGATCCGAGAACGTGGCCAGGGAGATCCCCCTTTCCCGAAGGAGAGCGGTCAGAGCCGGGTCGCTCAGCGCCGCCGTCTCCTCGTCCCAGCCGTAGCCCCAGTCGTAGACCCGGGCCAGCTCCGCGCCGTCCAGGCCGGGATGGCAGACCAGCTCGGTCACGCCTTCCCCCACGTACGCCAGGCAGCTCCGGAGAGTCGCCGCGGTCAGGTGGCCCGCGGCCAGGACGCCGATGGTCCGGTCGGCGCAGACGGTTCGGCCGCGCGCGCGCCGGCCGAGGGCGTTGAGCGCCGCGAGCTGGATCCCCCTGGGTGAGAGGCTCGCCTCGGGCTCGTTCGGGATGCGCACCGCCGGGATGCCGTGCTTCTCTGCCAGCTCCAGCACAACGTCGAACACCCGCGGCAGCAGGTGGAGGTGCTGATGGCTGTTGAGATGGACTACCCTGAGGCCAGTCCCGAGCAACCGCTCGACCTGGGCGCGCAGTTCGGTTTCCAGATCGGCGGCGCGGATGCGGCCGAGGGCGTAGCGCGCCGCGAACGCCGGGTATCTGGCATGAAGGCGGCCGTCCGCTCCCACGAGCGACGGGATCGCCCGCGGCGGCGACAGCGGGCGCTCACCGACCAGGCTCAGGTGGGCGCCCACGTCCAGCTTCGGGCGGTCCCGCAGCCGCTCGACGGCCGGCTCGAAATCGCGCCCGTTCGGCGAGACGCTCACCGCCGTCACGATCCCGCCGTCGTGCGCCGCGAGGGCGCCGCGGGTCATGCCGGGATGCAGACCCACGTCGTCGGCGGTGACGATCAGCCGTTTCACCCCCCTCAAGACCAGGCGGCCCGGGGGTCCGCCGGCACGGTCTCCGGCTCGGGCTCGGAGACCGGAGGCGGCTGCCGGCGGCGCGGGTGTTTCATCTCGGGATAGAGATGGATCAGCTCCCGGAAGATCTTGAGGATGACCGCCGGCGAGGAGAGCGTCGAAGCGCCGCGGCTGCGCGGAAAGTAGTCCAGGCCGAGCTGCTGGATGACGAAGCCCAGGTTGCGCGCCTTGACGATCAGCTCGGCGTCGATCAGCGACCCCTCCGCCCGCAGCTCGACCGCCTCCAGCACCGTGCGCCGCATCAGCTTGAAGGAGAAGTTGATGTCGCGGTGGGGCCAGCCGAAGAGCAGGCCGATCAGGGTGTTGTAGATGTAGGAGTAGACCGTCCGCCGGAATCCTTCGGTCGTGCGGTCGAGGCGGTAGCCGGCGATCACGTCCGCGCGGGTGACGTGGAGAGCCCGCATCGCGCGCCCGATCACCTCGGGGTCGAACGGCAGATCGGCGTCCATGTAGACCACCACGTCCTTGGCCGCTGCGCCGTAGCCGGTCTTGAGCGCGCCCCCGAGCTTGCGGTTGACCTCGTGCCGCAGCAGCCGGATGCGTGGGTTCCTCTCCATCTCCGCGAACACGATCTCCGCCGAGCGGTCGGTCGAGGCGTCGTCCACGATGAGGATCTCGTAGTCGCCGCCCAACGGCTCCAGCGCCGCGACGGCACAGGCGATCGCGTGCTCGATGTTCTCCTCCTCGTTGAACATGGGGATCACGAGGGAGACGGAGGTCGGGGGCATGGCGGTCTTCATGGGGTCTTTCCTTACTTCATCTCGAGGCCGACGAGCTGCACCGCGAGGCGCCGGGGCGTTCCGGAAGGAACGAAGGAGGTTGCGGACCGGAAGACGACCTCCACCTCGGCCATCTCCATCGACTCCATCGACGCCGGGAGCGGCACCGTCACGGTCCGCCGCTCCCCTCGCGGGATCTCCACCTCGGCAGCAGGAGCGCCCGCGACCGTGATCGTCACGCGGTTCGACGCCAGGGGAGCCACCGTCGGGACCGCGAGGCTCAGGGTCAGCTCGCGGGCGCCGGCCGGGACGAGACGGACGGCGGCCTCGGGGGCCAGCCACCGCCACGCGGCCTCGCGGGCGGTCGGCTCATAGCCGAAGACTCCTCGCTCGACCCGGTACCTGCGACCCGGCGGGATCGGACTCAAGGAGGTGACTCGGTAAAGATCTCGTGTGAGCTTACCATAGGCGTCGCTCTCCGGCCAGCGGAACACGCGCGCTCCGGGCAACCCGGTCTCGCCCTCCGCGATCAGCCAGACCGGCAGGTCCGGTCTGCCGGCAAACCCTTCGTCGAACGGCGCCCGCGACCTCGGCAGGAGGTAGGCGACGTGCGCGCCGAGGTTCTTGTCGACCAGGAACACGGTGTGAAGCGGCAGGTTGGCCAGCGCCCAGTGGATCGCCTGCACGGGCGGCGACTCGGTCCGGGTGCGCGCCGAGAGCAGCGGCCAGGTGTAGAGGACGGCGCCCGCCGCGAACAGGCCGGCGAGCAGCAGCGCAGTGATCCGAAGGCGCCGGAGGCGCCGCGCCAGCGCCTCGGCCCCCGCTTCAACCCCAATACCGGCCGCGAAGGCGATGCCGAGCATGCCGGGCAGGGCATAGCGCACCGCGTCCCGCGGGTTCATCACGGCGAGAGAGAACGTCAGCTCGACCGCCGTCAGCACGGCCAGGGGCAGAACCGCCCGGTATCGGGATCTCGGCGGAACAGGCGGACCGTCAGGATGCCGATCCCGGCCAGGAGGAGAATCGGCAGCGAAAGCCACCGGTTGCCCCAGGGGTGCGCCAGGAAACGGAGGCCGACGGCCTTCCAGCTCATGCCGGCCCGCGGCTGCGCCGCGTCGTACGCGGCCACGAGGCCGGCCTGCTTCGTGAGGAACGGCAGCAGCCAGGCCGGTCCGCCGACGGCCGCGACCAGCGGCACGAACCAGAGCAGCGACACCGCCGTGAAAGCCGACAGCACGGCCCAGGTTCGCCGCCAGCCGGCGAGCGCCAGGGCCACGGCGAGCATCGGCAGCACGGCCAGGCAGAGCTGCGGCCGGCAACCGATGGCCGCCGAGGCGAACGCTCCGAGCGCCAGCGCGGCCGGCAGCGTGCGTCTCTCCATCAGCCTCCCCGCCGCGGCGAGCGCCAGGGAGAGGAACATCAAGGCCGGCGGATCGGACAGGGCCAGCGGCCCGTAGACCAGCATGGCCGGTGAAAACTGGAACAGCAGGGACCCGGCGATGCCGGCACGCTCGTCGCCGGAGAACGATCGGAACGCCGCCGCGAGCGCCATGAAGCCGACGCACGAGGAGATCACGCTGAGCGCGACCAGCCCGGTGAACGGGTCGCCCGTGATCCACGCCATCCCCTTGCCCAGGCCGATGAGCAGCGGGTAGCCGGGCGGGTGCGGGCTGTGGTGGAGGGGATCGAAGTGGACGATGCCGCGGACGAACAGAACCTCGTCCCACTCCCAGAGGCTCCTGGGCAGGGTCAGCAGTCGCGCCAAGGCCACGGCCACGAGCCCCAGGAGAAGCGCGGGCGAACGGAACGGGCTCGATTCGTTCATCGGTCCAGGATCCGAGACGCGGCATTATATGCTCTCGCCCATGGCGCCTCCCGGTTTCGCGGCGGCTTTCGCCCTGGTCCGCCGCGCGTATGCCGCGGCGCCGCTGCCGGTCCGGCTCCACGCTCTCGGCCGCTTCCTGACCTGTCCGTTCCTGCGGGTGCTCCCCTACCTGCCGGCCGGCGCCCGCGTCCTCGACCTCGGCGCCGGCCACGGCACCTTCGCCCTGCTGGCCGCGGCTTCGGGAGCGGCTTCCGTCGTCGCCGTCGAGCCGGACGCGCGCAAGCTCTTCGCCACCTTCCGCCGGCCGGGGATCCGCTTCGTGGCCGGCTACAGCGACACGGTCGCGGGCACGTTCGACGCCGTCACCGTCTTCGACGTCCTCTACCGCATCCCGCTCGGACGCCTGGGACGGCCTCCTCCGCCAGGCCCACGACCGGCTCGCGCCGGGCGGCGTCCTCCTGGTCAAGGAGATCGACCCCGCGCACCGGCTGAAAGGGCTCTGGAACCGGGCACAGGAGAAGGTGGCGGACCTGCTCGGGATGACGCTGGGCGAGGCGTTCAGCTACGAGACCCGCGGAGCGGATGCGCGAGCGGCTCACGCGCTCGGCTTCGAGCGTTTCGCGGCTGTCGAGCTGGGCGCGGGCTACCCCCATGCCCACATCCTCTATCTTGCCTACCGTGGGCTTGCCGGCCGATAGAGCGCCCAGGCAAGCCGGTCGATCTCGCGCTGGATCTCGGCGATGCGCTCCTGCCGGCGCCGGACGCTTTCTTCCTGCTCATCGAGGAAGCGCGCAAGGGCGTGCAGCCCGCGCTCGCTCCGCGGCAACTCCATGGATGCTTCCGAGAGCGGCCCCGGCAGGTTGCCCAGGACGCGGGCGAGAAGCGTGGCGACCTCCTCCTTCCGCACCACGGCCTCGCCCACGCGCGCCACGGTCTCGCGCCGCACGCCGAACCTCTGAACCGGCGGCCCTGGCTCCGTTGAGATCGCGTTCCAAGGCCGTCTCCTCGAGCTCGACGAGGGACGCGGGCAACTTGAGGAGGGCGAGGTGATCGATCTCCGGATGCTCGCGCCGAAAGCGCTCGGCGAGCGCGCGCACCGGAATCTCGATCCGGGCCCCGATCCGAAAACCTTCGTCTTCGAGAGCCACCAGCTCCCGCCACAACCCATGCCGCTCCTTTTCGAGCCGCACGAACGGCTCCTGCTCCGCCGCGGAGATCCGCTTCACGGGGATTGCCTTGATGTCGTCGGGGTAGACGTGTTCCTTCATTGAGCGCTTGGTCGCCGCCAGCCACTCCTGGATGGGCTCACTAAGGCACAACGCGCATAAATACCACTCCGAGAATTCGCTGGAAAGGTCAGGGACATGACGCCCCTCCTCTTCCAACTCCCCGCGTACCTTGGCAAGCGAGCGGTTCTCCACGCTCGCGAGCTCGGACCAGCGGATCGCCAGCCGTACGCCGTCAGCCAGGTACAAGTAGCTTGGCCCGGCGTCTACAGCGATGCCCGTGAAGGTTCCAAAGACCACCTTCGGGTGCTCATAGAGCTCGGGAAACGTCGCCCTGCGCACCCGGGCCGGGCAGCGAGTGTTCTCTCCGTACTCGAGCCACCGGATGTGGCCTATCCCACCCCGGAGCACCTCACGCGAATCCAGATAGGGCTTGTTGTGGATCGCATCTTGCCGATCGGCGATCAACTCCTCCTTTTTGAAAGTTTTGTGGCGGATTCGCTTGCCTTCCTTGCCCAGGTCTTCGACCAGTACCTCGCCGAACGCGGCCGGGTCGTACGACGCGGCAACCTGGACAATCTCGCCTGCTTCGATCTTCTCGTCTGAATTCAGCACCATCCCCACCGAGACGTAGCAGATCTCTTCAAAATGCACAGTCTCGCCGAGATCGAGCTCGACCTGTTCTCTCGTGCGGAAGAGACGCTCAGGGTCGGCCTCATCCTGGACGATCTCGTCGAGCGGCTCGGCGAGGATCTCTCCCCGTTCGTCTCTTGCTCTCGGCGATCGCTCGCCGGACCCGGTGCTCTGGCACCGGCGCGCCGCGCGAGAACGAAAAGATCAGGTTGTCCTGCCACTTCGCGTCCTCGAACAGCTTGAGCTTGCGGGTCACCAGAATGTCGTAGAGGGTCGTCTTCCCGTGCAACAGCTCACGGAGCTTCTCCGCATACGGGGCGGTGGCCAGGGATTCGATCGTCACCAGGCAGCAGCGGGCGTCCGGCCGGTCGGCGAGCAGCCGCTGGTACTGCTCGACGAACGGAACGTAGAGGTCCCACTTCTGGTGGCGGGTCGAGAACCACTCCTGATTCTCGAGCCTGCGCCGGTAGGCGGCCCAGGCGGGGACGTCCTCGAGGTCGGCGCGCACGTAAGGCGGGTTGCCGACCAGAACGTCGAAGCCGGCGGCGAACGGGCCCGTGCGGGCCTTCATCTGCTCGGCCGCCGCCCGGTCCTTGCCGAGAAGGAAAAGAGACGTCTCGGACACCTCGCCGAGCTTCTCCGCGACGATCAGCGAGTCCTCACAGTAGATCCGGAACCGGTCGACCACCAGCGTGATGCCCTCGTCTCTGGCCTGCTTGAGAAGGTCGAGCACCTGGATCAGCAGGTTCGTCTCGGCGAGATAGCAGGCGAACGGGTTGATCTCGAGGCCGTAGAGCGAGCGCTGTACCTCCTCCAGCGCCGGCCGCAGCTTCGCCTTGGGGATGCGGCCGTCGCGATTGCGGAAGGCGTCGAGCAGGCGCCGGCAGGCCTCGACCAGGAAGCTGCCGGAGCCACAGGCGAGATCGGCGAGCCGGCGGCCGACGATCTCGTCGCCGTCCCAGCCGGCGAGGTCTAGCATCCGGGTCACCAGCGCCTTCGGCGTGTAGTAGCGCCCCTGTTCGTGCTTGCCCTCTTCGAGGTAGCGGCCATAGACCGCGCCGATGATGTCGGTGTCGATGCCTTCGAGGTTGAACGCATTGAGGACGAGAAGGGCGCGCAGCAGCATCTTGTCGTCCATCCGGTACCAGTCGAACAGCTCGGAGGCGCCGTAGAAGTGAACGTAGACGTTTTGCGCGCATTCGTAGGCCATGCGCGTCAGGTACTCGTAGGACCGTCCCGAGGCGTAGTCGAGGTACTGCGGCACCCGCTCCTGCCAGAGGATCAACCCGCCATCGGACAGCTTGCGCCGGAACAGCCCTTTGTCCTCGCAGATGCGCACGAGCAGCAGGCGGATGATGTAGACATAGGCGGTCTGGCGCGCGAGCTCGCGCCGGAGCTCGTCCTCTTTCAGGCCGACGAGCGCGCTCGAGGAGATTCTTTGCGTCCAGGTCCGGTAGGTCTCCGCCGCGCGCAACGCCGCGCGGTACTCGTCCTCGAGCTGCTGGATCGCCGCGTAGTCCTCGATCGCCCGCCAGCACACCTTGCGCAGCGCCCCTTCCATGCCCTGGAGAATCTTGCGCTTGCCATTGGCCGTGCCGTTCTTGGGACCGCTCTTGCGCGGACCGTGCGCAGGCTCGGTCCCCGGCGCGAGGGCGAGCTGTGCGGCCGGTTCGGCCGCCGGTCCGTTCGCGTGCTTGACATGGGGTTCGAGCGCAGCCAGCCAGGCGGCGGTCTTCTCGTCGAGATCCTCCAAGACGCGGGCGCCGGCACCACTCGTCGAGCGGCGCGAGAAGGAGGAGCTCGAAGTCCTCCTTCGTCAAGCCGAAGCTGGTCTGGCGCAATGCCACGTCCTGGCGCAGGCGCGCCGTGACGTCGGGCGGAGCCAGCTCCGCCCGCGCTTCTTCGTAGGTGTGATGACGGGCGAGCGCCGCTTCGAGCTGATGGAGAACGTCCTCCGCGAACTGTTCGATCAAGCCGCGAAGGGCCTCGACAAGGCTCTCCGGCACCTGCCGCACATCGTAGGCCTGATCGCGCCAGACCCGCTCGTAGCAGGCGAGCAGCTCGGCCTCCATGTCCTTGGTGCTGCCGCGCCGGGAGAGGGCCTGCTGGATCCGATCGATCCCTTCGGCGCCGAGAGGAGAGGTGGCGAGCGAACGGTCGGCGAGCTCGCGGGCGTGAGTGAACGCGAAGCGGGAAAACCTCTTCCAGAGGGCTCGGAGCGCACCCCGTTGGCCGAGGCCGTCCCCCGCCAGAGCGGCCCGCGCGAGCCCATGGAGGTCGATCTGGACCAGCCGGGTCGCTCCCTCGGCGCCGAATTCCCAGGCTTCAAGCCGCCAGCCGTTGCAGAGGAGCCCGGCGCGGCCATGCACCGCGCCCGCCAGGACATAGCGGCGGAGCTGCTCGAGCGGAGACTCTTCCTCCGCTCCCTTGCGCTTCCAGGCGCTCGAAGTCGCGTACCGACGTGGACTTGTCCTCCACCAGAAACACCGGCAACGAGCCCCAGGAACTCCTCCACCCGGACCGTGAAATCGGGCGGTCGGACCGTCGGTAAGCGCCTGGTTGTAGGTAAGTCGCCGTCGCGATAGCCGAGGGCCTCAAGGATCTGGCGAGTGAGAGCGTCGACCACCGGCTGCTCGTCCGCCGCGGTGCCCCCGGCCGCGGTGCGCTGATCGAGATAATCGGCGAGCGCCACCCGCCGGCCGCCGGACGGGATCTCCCAGCGAGTCAAAAGCTCGCTCAGCCGTTCGACGAAACCGGAGAACGCTTCCTGCTCGGCCTGGTGCTCACGAGCGAGCGCGAGGATTTCGGGGAGTGGTGTCTGCATGGCCAATGGAGCCGGAGTCTATCTTGTCATGGTCCCCACGTGGCAAAGTAGGGCCGAAGAAATGGGAGCGCCTGACATGATCGAAATCTTTCCCGTCGTCCCGGCGTCCAGCAAGCCGCTGTGGGTCCTGGTCCCCGTCCTGGTCCTGCTGGCGGGCGTCCTGATCCTGCTGGGATCGCTGGTGTTCAGCACGAAGCGCCTGCGCGTCGAGGTGTCCGAGGCCGGACTGCGGGTCCGGGGCGACATCTACGGCCGCAGCATCCCGGCGGCTGACCTCAAAGCCGCCGAGGCCGAGGTGGTGGACATCCGCCAGGGTCCCTATCATCCGCGGTGGCGGACGAACGGCGTCGGGCTCCCGGGCTACCTGTCCGGCTGGTTCAAACTGACGAACAAGGAGAAGGCGCTCCTCTTCGTGACCGATCCGAGGCGGGTGGTGCGCATCCCCACGCGGCAAGGCTATGAGCTGCTGGTGAGCGTGGCGGACCCGGACCGGTTCCTGGAGCGGGTGCGCCGGCTCGGCACCTGAGCCATGTCCCGCTACACCCCGGCTTCCGGCGAGAACAGCGAGAGCAGCGGCAGGCCGAGCCGCTGGCGGAGCACCTGGTGGGTCAGGCGCTCCCGTGAGCGCTCCAGCTCCTCGGCGGGCAGGCGGCCACGGAGCGCGGCCAGGGTCTTCTCCACCGCCGCCCCGACCTCTTGGCGCAACGCCTCGTCCAGGGTGGACTCCGCGGCGGCGAGCATCTCCCGGTCCAAAGCCGAGAGCGCGGCTTCGACGGCGGGCGCGTCTCCGTGCAGCGCGAGCACCGGGCCGGCGAAGCCCGCGGGCACGGCTTCAGCCAGGTTCTTGAGCCGGGAGGCGATGTCGAAGACCGGCGCCTCGGCGCGCTCGCCCGGGGCGGTGAGCTCCCGCAGATCGGCCCAGGCGGCTTCCACGGCCGGCGCGCAGTAGCGGAGGCTGCTGATCTTCCCCTTGGTGCCGCGCTCCCGTCGCTTCTCGAAAACCTCCTCCAGCGCCTGCCTCACCAGACCGAGCGGCACGCCTTCCCGGTGCCAGCGGCGCGCCACCTGCCAGTCGGCCGGCGACAGGAGGAGCGGCGCGCCGCGCAGGCGGACGAAGATACTCCTCCACCGCCTGGAACCAGGCGTGATCGGTCTCGGTGATCTCCGCGGTGGTCTCCTCCGTCATCCCTTCGACCCGAGATTGCGCTCGTAGATGAGCTTCAAGCCGGCCAGGGTGAGCATCGGATCAACCTCCCGGATGAATCGGGAGCCCGAGGCGATCAGGTCCGCCTGACCGCCTGTGGCCACGACGGTCTTCACGTCCGGGATCTCCGCCAGCAGCCGCTCCAGGATGCCGTCCACGAGGCCGATGTAGCCGTAGTAGATGCCGGCCTGCATGGCCGAGGCCGTATTCTTCCCGATCAGCTCGGTGGGCTTGCGCACGTCCACCCGGTAGAGCCGCGAGGCGTGCGCGAAGAGGGCCTCGGACGAGATCGTGATGCCGGGCGTGATGATGCCGCCCACGTACTCTCCGGCCGCGTTCACCACGTCGAAGGTGGTGGCCGTGCCGAAGTCCACCACGATCACCGGCGCGCCGTAGCGCTCGCGGGCGGCCACGGCGTTCACGATGCGGTCCGCACCGACCTCCGCCGGGTTGTCGTAGCGGATCGGCATGCCCGTGCGCACCCCCGGCTCGATGAACAGCGGCTTCTGGCCGAAGTACTTCCGGGCCATCTGGTCGAGGGTGAAGTGGAGCGGCGGTACCACCGAGGAGATGACCACCGCCTCCGCCGCCGTGGGATCGATGCTCCGCCGCCCGAACAGCGGCAGCAGGAGGGACCCGTACTCGTCCGCCGTGCGCTCGGTGTCCGTCGACAGCCGGAAGCTCTCGATCAGGTCATCCCCGTCGTAGACGCCGAACACGGTGTTCGTGTTGCCCACGTCCACGAGCACCAGCAGCCCGCCTGAACCGCCCGAGCCGGACACTGCCCGGCCTGCCCGCTTCCTGCTCATACCCCCTCCGTGAGGATCAGATGACATCGGCCGACGACAGCCGCAGCTCCCGGCCGCCGCTCCGCAGCACGAGCCGCCCCTGGTCGTCGAGGCCTTCGAACGTCCCTTCGACCAGGGCGTCGGCGGTCCGGCAGGCGATCGGGTCGCCGGGCCGGTGGACCGAAAGCCCGCGCCAAGCCGCGGCGGCGTAGGCCATATCCCCGAGATGGACCAGCTCCCGCTCGACTCCCAGGACCAGCGCCCAGGTCAGCGCCTCCAGGCTCACCCCTCCGCCGCCTCCGAGGAGCCGCACGGAGGTCCCCGTCTCCGGCAGGTCGCCGGCCTCGTGGCCCTCGTGGCTATAGTTGACGCCGAAGCCGACGACTGCCAGCGACGGCCCGCCGGCCCGGATCGCGGCCTCGATCAGAATCCCGCCGATCTTCTTTCTCTCTCCGTCCACCTCGACCACCAGGTCGTTCGGCCACTTCAGACGGCACGGTGATCGCGACGATGGCAGGTACGGCGCGAGGGCGCGGCAGAGCCCAACACCCACAAGGAGAGGCAGGCTCTGGAGCCGCGGCGCCTCCTCCACCGAGACGACCCGCGAGGCATAGACCCCCTTGCCGGCCGGGCTCGACCAGGCGCGGCCCTGGCGGCCCCGCCCGCCGGTCTGCTCCCAGGCGAGAATCAGGAGCGGATGAAGCGGCTGCTCCTCCACCTGGTACTCGTCGGCGACGGCCCGCGCGACGCGGTTCGTCGAGTCGACCCGGGGCAGGACGACGAGGTTCTCGGGAGCGCCTTCCGGCCGCAGCCGGGCGATCTCGTCCAGGTAGTGCCGGAAGTCCATGTCAGGAGAGGCCGGACTGCGGCCGGAGCCCCTATTCGAGGCTCTCGGCCTGGCTCTCGAGCTCGCGCAGGCGGTCGCGGATGACGACCTCGGCGAGGTCCGGAATCACCTCCCACGCCACGTCGCGGACGGCGCGGTCCCCGAGCAGCTCGACGACCCGGCGCGCGATGCGGTCGACGTCCGCGTCGCTCAGGCCGCCGTCGGCGACCTCGATCCGGCCTACGCCCAGCGGGGCCGGTGCGGGTGCCGGTGCGGGAACGGGTACCGGTACGGGAGCCGGTATCTCCGGGATGATCGGGGCGGCCATGCGGACGGTGGGCTCCGGCTCGGGGGACGGCTCGAAGCCCGCCGGAGCCGGCGCCGGCGCCTCCAAGCGCTGCTCCGTCTCCTCCAGGCTGCTGACGAGCGGCGCCGCCGCCTCGGGAAGGTCGAACCGCTCGACGTCCATGAACCGGGTCTCGACCGGCGACAGCGCCTCGAACGGGGGCGCGGCCGGGATGGGCTCGGACTCGAAGCCGAACACGTCGCCGGATTCCTGAGCCGGGAGCGGAAGAGGTGCCGGAGGCGGAGCGGCCTCGACCGGCGCGGGCTCCTCCTCCAACTCGAACATCGGCTCCCCGTCCGGCAGGCTCGCCGCCTGCCAGTCCAGGACCGGCTCCTCCAGGGTGAAGGAGGGACCGCCGCTGAAGGGGCTCGACAGCTCGGGCTCGGGCGAAAGCTTGAAGCCGCTCCACTCCTCGACCGGCTGCGCCGGCTGAGATAGATCCGGCAGCTCCGGAAACGACTCCGGCGCGGGAGGCGCCGCCTGGGGCGTGGCCGAAGCCATCAGGTCGGCGACGCGATGCAGCAGCTCCTGGGAATCGAATGGCTTCTTCAGGTACGAGTCGGCGCCCGCGGCCCGGGCCTGGGCCTCGTCGAACGGCTCGAACGTGCCCACGAGCAGCAGCACGGGCACGCCCGCCTTCCTCTCCTTCGAGCTCCGGCAGACCTCGTAGCCGTTGGCGCCGGGCATGTGGACGTCGGCGATGACGATGTCCGGGTCGACCTCGGGCAGCGCCTGGATGGCCTCGTCACCATTGCTGACCGCGCGGACCTCGTAGTCCTCATCCATGAAGGTCAGCTCGATGACCTTCTGGATGGTCACGCTGTCGTCGGCCAACAGAATCCGTCTTCTCATGAACCCCTCCAAGGCTCTCGCCGCTTCTCCGCTTCGCCGGATACCGTAACACCCCGGAAGCCGGGGCGTCAAACCGTTCTCTCCGCAGAGGTTAGGAAGCGGCCGCCGCCACTGCGAAACGCTCCTGCAGATACTGGACGATGGACCGCGGTCGAGGTGCCGGGCAGGAAGATCTCGTCGATCCCCGCGGACTTGAGCCCCTTCATGTCCTGCTCCGGGATGATCCCGCCGGCGAAGACCAGGATGTCCGACGCGCCCTGCTCCTCGAGAAGCCGGGTGCATTTCGGGCAGCAGCGCTGTTGTGGGCCCCGGAGAGGATCGACAGCCCCACCGCGTCGACGTCCTCCTGGACCGCGGCGGCGGCGATCTGCTCCGGCGTCTGGCGCAGGCCGGTGTAGATCACCTCGATACCCGGCGTCGCGCAGGGCCCGCGCCACGACCTTGGCTCCCCGGTCGTGCCCGTCCAAGCCCCGGCTTGGCGATCAGGATGCGATCCGTCTCTCACTCATGGCGGCGGATCTGTAGCAGCGGGTCAGCTCCCGGTCGCGTTCGAGGAAGTAGTAGATCAGATCGGTCGACGGCACCGGGTAGCCCATCTGCCGCAACAGCGAGACGACCTGGCCGCGGTGGTAGGTCGAGTGGTTGACCAGATGAAGACCGGCTGCCAGAGGGGGCGGGTATAGGTATCGCCGCGGCAGTTGGTCCAGGTGATCGGAGCCGCGAGCTGCTCGTCGGTCAGGGCGGCGAGGAAGGACTCCAGGCCGGCGGCCGGTCTCCTCCCAGGCCACGAGCCAGGCCATCAGGTTCGGGAAGTCCTCGGTCGACGGCAGCCGGTCGAGCGGGGTGCCGAGAAGCGGGAGAGCCAGACCCTTTCGGCGCCCAGGATGTGGGCCAGGGTGCCGAGGATCGAGCCGAAGCTCACCCCGGTGTCCCGGCTGAGGTCTTCTGGCCGCACCTGCCGGACCGCCCGAGCACCTGCCGGTCCGCCCAGAGCATGTAGAGGAGGAGATCGCGAACGCTGCGTCGAAGTCGCTCAAGAGGCATCAGAAGACCGCCGGTTCCTCGTAGGTGCCGTAGACGTCGCGCAGGGCGTCGCTGATCTCCCCGACCGTGCAGTAGGCCTTCACGCAGTCGAGGATCAGGGGCATGGTGTTGTCGTTGCCGGCGGCGCCCGTCTTGAGCGCGCCGAGCGTGCGCGCGACCGCGCCGGCGTCGCGCCGCGGACTTCACCTCGTTCAGGAAGGCGATCTGCTTGTCCGCCAGATCGTCCGTCGATGTAGAGGATGTCGATCGGCGGCTCGTTCTCGAGCTGGAAGGCGTTGACGCCGACGATGACCTTCTCCTTTTCCTCGAACGCGCGCTGGTAGGCGAAGGCGGCGTCCATGATCTCGCGCTGCGGGAAGCCGGCCTCGATGGCCTCGACCATGCCGCCGAAGTCGTCGATGCGCCGGAAGTAGTCGAACGAGCCGTCGACCATGCGCCGGGTCATCTCTTCGACGAATCAGCTCCCGCCGAGCGGATCGACCGTGTTGATGACCCCGGACTCGTGGGCCAGGATCTGCTGGGTGCGCAGCGCGATGCGCGGCGTTCTCCTCGGTGGGCAGCGCGAGCGTCTCGTCGAGCGAGTTCGTGTGCAGCGACTGCGTGCCGCCCAGGACCGCGGCCAGCGCCTGGACGGTGGTCCGCACCACGTTGTTGTAGGGCTGCTGGGCGGTGAGCGAGCAGCCGGCGGTCTGGGTGTGGAAGCGGAGCATCCAGGAGCGCGGGTTCTTGGCGCCGTAGCGCTCGCGCATCACGGTCGCCCAGATCTGCCGCGCGCGCGCGGAACTTGGCGATCTCCTCGAAGAAGTCGTTGTGGCTGTTGAAGAAGAACGACAGCCGCGGCGCGAACTCGTCGACGTCGAGCCCGGCGTCGATGCCGTACTGGACGTACTCCATGCCGTCGCGCAGCGTGAACGCCAGCTCCTGGAGCGCGGTCGAGCCCGCCTCGCGGATGTGATAGCCCGAGATCGAGATCGTGTTCCAGCGCGGCACTTCCTTCGCGGCGAACGAGAACTGATCGGTGATCAGCCGCATGGAGGGCCGCGGCGGAAAGATGTACTCCTTCTGCGCGATGTACTCTTTGAGGATGTCGTTCTGGAGGGTGCCCGAGACCTTCGTGCGGATGTCCACGCCCTGCTTCTCGGCCACGGCCAGGTACATGGCGAAGAGGATGGGGGCCGTGGAGTTGATGGTCATCGAGGTGGTGACCTCGCCGAGCGGGATGCCGTCGAAGAGCGCCTCCATGTCGGCCAGGGTGTCGACGGCGACGCCGCACTTGCCGACCTCGCCGGTGGACATCTCGTGGTCGGAGTCGTAGCCGTACAGGGTCGGCAGGTGGAAGGCGGTGGAGAGGCCGGTCTGGCCCTGGGAGAGGAGGTACTTGAAGCGCTGGTTGGTGTCGGCGGCGGTGCCGAAGCCGGCGAACTGGCGCATGGTCCACAGCTTGCCCCGGTAACCGGTGGGGTGGACGCCGCGCGTGTAAGGGTACTCGCCGGGGACGCCGATCACCCTGTCCACGTCGATGTCGGCCACCTGGTCGGCGGTGACCAGGTGCGGGATCTCCATGCCGGAGACGGTGGTGAAGTCCTTCTTCCAGGGCGGCACCTGGGCCTCCGCCTTGGCCTTGGCTGCCTCCCAGCGCTGCCGCGCCTCGGCCGCTTTGCGGACGTCTTCCTTGAAGGCGGGCTCCGAGGTCGTATCAGTAGCGACCTCGGCACGAGCGAGCGGTTCGTCCTTGACGGCCATTCTCCAGGGCTCCTTTCCCAGCAGGCGGGCACACCTCTGGCACCCGAACCAGGGAAGTATAACCGAGGCTCCTCTGGTACACTTCTACAAGATGCAGACTTGGAGGCGACCATGAAGGTAGCGGAAGTCGGACAGTTTGGCGATGAGCCCGTCCTCATCCAGCGCGCAGGCAGAGTCTCGGGGATCTACGTACCGCTGGAGGAAACCGGTCCACTCTCCGGAGACCTCCGGCGCGACCTGATCGGCGTCCTGGGACGGCACATTTCCGAGAGCCTCGACGCGAAAGGCATTCCCGAGAAAGAGATCCACGAGGATTTCAGTGCCTATCGCCGGTCTCGTCGCTGACGCCAACGTCCTCCTCTCCGCAGCCATCGGCAAGGCGGCGCTTCGGGTTTTCCGGGACTTCATGATTCCCGTCCACACCACCCGATTCAACTACCTCGAGGTCCAGGAGTACCTGCCTCGGCTCGCGGAGAAGTACAGAATTCCTCTTGACGTAGCGGAGTTGCAGCTCAATCTTCTGCCTCTCGCCATCCATCCTGAAGAGACCTACAGCACATGGCTCCCCTGGGCAGGGACCGTGCTCGCGACGCGGGATCCTGAAGATGCCCATGCGCTGGCTCTCGCCCGCGAGTTGGGTCTGCCGCTGTGGTCCAACGATCGGGACCTTCAGGTTCCCCAGGTTCATTGGTACACTACTGCCGCCTTGCTCAAGGCTCTCGAATCCTGAGCCACGCCCTCCAGGCCCTACCCAATCCACCAGAACAAGGAACTCTTCATGACCCGACGCAGCACCTCCCGTACCCAGATCGTTTCGCTTTCCCTCGCGTTCCTGCTGACCGGCCTGGTGGCCTGCTCGCAGGGGTCCAAGGGCGAGGAGCAGACCCCGACGCCCGCGGCCGGCACCGAGTCGTCCGCGCCGACGGCTTCGGCCACCCCGCCGGCCGCCGGCCAGCCGGGCGGCGCCATGCCCGGTGCTACGATGCCCGGCGTCATGCCCGCCACTCCCGTCGACACCACCGCGATGCCGGCCGTGGTCGCCCGGGTCAACGGCGTGGAGATCAAGAAGGACGAGCTTCTCCACCAGGCCGACCAGATGCGCATGCAGGTCATGCAGGCCAGCCAGGGGCGCCAGGTGCCTCCGCTCAACGCCGACTTCTACAAGCAGGTTCTCGACGGCATGGTCGCCCAGACCCTCATCACCCAGGACGCCAAGAAGCAGGGCGTCACGATCAGCGATGACGAGGTCAAGGCCCAGATCGAGAGCATGAAGAAGCAGTTCCCCGACGCGGCCACCTTCGAGAAGGCCCTGGCGTCCCAGGGGTTGAACGAGGCGAAGCTCCAGGCCAACCTGCGCGAGCAGGGGATGATCCAGAAGTACGTTGCCACCAAGGTCTTCAACGACGTGGCGGTCAACGACGAGGCGGCCCGCCAGTTCTACGACGCGAACAAGGCCCAGATGCAGAAGCCGGAGCGGGTCCACCTGCGCCACATCCTGGTCCGCGTGGACCCGGCCGCCGGCGCCGACGACAAGCAGAAGGCCAAGGCCAAGGCCGACGGCCTCCTCAAGCGCGCCCAGGGCGGCGAGGATTTCGCCAAGCTGGCCAGCGAGAATTCGGACGATCCGGGCTCGAAGGTGCGCGGCGGCGATCTCTCCTGGATCGTCCGCGGCCAGACCGTGCCCCCGTTCGAGCAGGCCGCCTTCGCGCTGACCAGGCCGAACGACCTGAGCCCGGTCGTGGAGAGCCAGTTCGGCTACCACATCATCCAGCTCCTGGAGCGCCAGGCCGCCAGCACCGTCCCCTTCGAGGAGGCCAAGGACCGCATCACCCAGATGCTCAAGCAGAAGCAGGCCGGCGAGAAGCTCAAGGGTCGCGTCGAGGAGCTGAAGAAGCAGGGCAAGGTGGAAGTGTTTATCTGATCCCATTCCCCCTCTTCTTGATCCCATCCCCCCTCTCCCCAGCCCTCTCCCCCGTACCGGGGGAGAGGGAGTCCCCCCGCCCAGGGTGATCCTGTTCCTTTGCTTCAGAAGCTGTTGTCAGTCTCCCCCTCTCCCGGGAGGGGGCTTTGGGCGGGCTGGGAGAGGGGGCCGGGGGGTGAGGGCTCTTCCTCGCTCTCCACCGCCCGCGTGACTTTGTCGATCTGCTCGAGCACCTCGATCTCGTCTCCTCCGGCGGCTCCCAGGTCACGGAACTTGCGGGCGGCCGGGAGGACCCGGCCTTCGAGCGAGCCCACCGCCCGGTTGTAGGCGTCCACGCTCTGGCCCAGGTTGCGCCCCATCTGCACGAGGTGGCCGGCGAAGACCCTCAGGCGCTCATACAGGCTCTTGCCCAGGTCGCTGATCTGTTTCGCGCTCTCCTCCACCTGGGCCTGGCGCCAGCCGTAGGCCACGGCGCGCAGCAGGGCGATCAGGGTGGTGGGCGTGGCCAGGATCACCCTCTGCTCCACCCCGAATTCGATCAGGGCCGGATCCTGCTCCAGCGCCGCGCTGAAGAAGGTCTCGCCGGGGAGAAAGAGCACCACGAACTCCGGCGCCGGCTCGAACTGGGCCCAGTAGCTCTTCTGGGCGAGCTTCTGGAGATGGGTGCGGATCTGCCGCGCGTGATCCTTGAGACGGCTCCGGCGGGTCTCCTCGTCCGTGGCTTCCAGCGCGTCCAGATAGGCGTCCAGCGGCGCCTTGGCGTCGATGACCACGTTCTTCTGGCTGGGCAGGCGGATCACCAGATCGGGCCTCTGACGGCCGTCGCCGCCATCGGCGACAGCCACGGTCGCCTGCGCGGCGAAATCACAGTAGGCCACCATGCCGGCCATCTCCACCACCCGCTGGAGCTGGATCTCACCCCACCGGCCGCGCGCCGCGGGCGCCCGCAGCGCTCCCACCAGCTTCACGGTCTCCCGCTCCAGGTTGGCCTGGGCCGTGGCCAGCCCCTTCAGATGATCGGTGAGGCCGCTGTAGGCCACGGCGCGGGCGGTCTCGATCTCCTGGATCTTCTGGTCGACCTTCTCCAGCGACTCCCGCAGCGGCTTGACCAGCTCGCCGATGGCCTGCTGGCGCCGTTCCAGGTCCCCCTTCGCACTCTCCTGGAAGGTCTCCAGCGTGGATTTTGCCAGGTGAAGAAAGCTGGCGTTGTTGTTCTGGAGCGCCTCGGAGGACATGGCCTTGAAGGCGTCCGACAGCCGCGCCTGGGCATCACTCAACAGGCGCAGCCGCTCGGCGGCGGCCTCCCTCTCCTTGTCGAGGGTGGTCCGGAGCACGGCGCGCTCCTCGCGCAGCCGCGAGGCCTCGGACACAACCGGGCGCATCAGGAGCCACGCCACGCCCGCGCCCGCGGCGAAGGCGATCAGCGGCAGGACAAGGGAGAGAGCCACCCGGCCAGTATATCGGCCTTCCGCCTTGATTCCCGTAGGGGCGGCCCTTGTGGCCGCCCTCCCAGGGCACCCACAAGGGGTGCCCCTACATCGAAGGATCGATCAGGCACTAGTCCTTCATCAGGCTCCGCGCGATCACCAGCCGCTGCATCTCGCTGGTCCCTTCATAGATGGTGGTGACCCGCACGTCCCGGTACAGCCGGGAGATCTCGTAGTCGTCGTGGAAGCCGTTGCCGCCGTGGAGCTGCAGGCTCTCCTGGCAGGCGCGGTTGGCGGCTTCGGAGGCGTAGACTTTCGCCTGGGCCGCGAGCCGGCCGGCCTGCGGCGCATGCTCCCGCGACGCGGCGGTGTAGGTCAGGATCCGGGCCGCGGCCAGCTCGGTGGCGATCTGGGCGATCTTGAACTGGACGGCCTGGTGCTGCGCGATCGGGACGCCGAACTGGACCCGGTCTTTCGCGTACTGCACCGCCAGCTCCAGCGCCCGCTGATGGATGCCCACCGCCTGCGCCGCGATACCGAGCCGCGAGTGGTCGAGCGTGGCGAGCGCGATCTTGAGCCCCTGACCCTCCTGGCCCAGGAGGTTGGCGACCGGCACCCGGCAGGCGTTGAAGAAGATCTGCGCCGTCAGCGACGACTTGAGGCCCATCTTCTCCTCGGGCTTGCCGACCGAGAAGCCGGGCGCGTCCGCGGGGACGATGATGGCCGACAGGCCCCTCTTGCCGGCTTCAGGGTCGGTCCGCGCCACCACGACGAAGTATTTCGCGCGGCCGGCGTTGGTGATCCAGGCCTTCTCGCCGTCGAGAACCCAGAAGTCCCCGTCGCGCCGGGCCGTGGTCTTGAGGCTGCCGGCGTCGCTGCCGGCGCCGGGCTCGGTCAGGCCGAAGCCGCCGAGCGCCTCGCCCGAGGCGAGCTCGGGCAGGATGCGGCGCTTCAGCTCCTCACTGCCGAAGCGGACGACCGGCCAGCAGCAGACCGAGTTGGTGACGCTCATGGTCACGGCCACGGCCGGATCGACGCGCGCGACCTCTTCCATGGCCAGGATGTAGGAGAGGACGTCCATGCCGGCGCCGCCGTACTGCTCCGGCACCAGCATGCCCAGGAGCCCCAGCTCCCCCATCTCCTGGAAGATGTCCACGGCGAAGCGGTGCTCGCGGTCGCGCTCGGCCGCGCCGGGCTGGATGCGCTCGACGGCGAAACGGCGGACCTGCTCGCGCAGGAGCTGCTGGTCCTCGGTGAGCCCGAAGTCGATGCTCATGATGGCGCTCCCCGCTCAGGCCTTGAGGACCCAGTCGGCGATCACGATCTTCTGGATCTCGCTGGTCCCCTCGTAGATCTCGGTGATGCGCGCGTCGCGGAAGTAGCGCTCGACGTTGTATTCCTTGGTGTAGCCGTAGCCGCCGTGGATCTGGAGGGCCTTGTTGGTGACCCTCTGCGCCATCTCGGAGGTGAAGAGCTTGGCCTGCGCGGCTTCCAGGGAGTAGCGCTTCTGGTTTTCCTTGGCCCACGCCGCCTTCCAGGTGAGCAGGCGGCCGGCGTCGAGCTCCGTGGACATGTCGGCCAGGTAGAACTGGATGGCCTGGAACTCGGAGATCTTCTGGTTGAACTGCTCGCGCTGCTGGGCGTAGGCCAGGGCCTCCTCGAACGCCGCCTGAGCGATGCCCACCGCCTGGGCGGAGATGCCGATGCGGCCGCCGTCGAGGGTGGACATGGCGACCTTGAAGCCCTCTCCGTCCTCACCCAGGCGCCAGCGGGCGGGGATGCGCATGTCGGTGAAGGACAGCTCGGTGGTGCCCGAGGCGTTGACGCCCAGCTTGAACTCGTGCGGCCCGTGGTGGTAGCCCGGCGTATCGGCCGGCACGATGAAGCAGGTGATGCCGCGGTGCTTCTTCTCCAGGTCGATGCTGGCGAAGACCAGGGCGACGTCGGCATCGGTGCCGTTGGTGATGAAGATCTTGGTGCCGTTGAGGACGTAGTCGTCGCCGTCGCGGCGGGCGGTGGTGAGCAGGCCGGACGGGTCGCTGCCCGCGCCGGGCTCGGTCAGGGCGAAGCAGCCGAGCTGCTTTCCCGAAGCGAGCGGGGTCAGGAACTCTTTCTTCTGCTCCTCGTTGCCGAACTTGAGCAACGGGTCACAGACGAGGGAGTTGTTGACGGAGAGGATGACGCCCGACGTGGCACAGACGCGGCTGACCTCTTCGATGACGAGGCAGTAGGAGAGGGTGTCCATGCCGGCGCCGCCATACTCCTCGGGCACGGACACCCCGGCGAGGCCGAGCTCGCCCGCCTGGTCGAAGAAGTCACGGGGAAACACCCCGGTCTGGTCGATCTCTTTGGCCCGCGGCCCGGCCACCTCTTCGGCGAAGCGGCGGACGGTCTCCTGCAGGAGCTTCTGCTCTTCGGTGAGCTCGATATTCATGGCGATCCTTATCTTGGGAGAGATGGACGGGCGAGGCACACCCCGGCCGCCGACGGATCGTAGCAACCGGGCTCCCGGGGGGTCAAGGAAGGGGCGGCTCCTGGGGCACACCTCTGTGAATACGATATGCTGCTTCCCGTTCTCCGTACTTTCATGTCCCGCACCGAGCTTCTCCAGCGGCTCCAGAGCCAGGAACCGGTCTCCTCCGAGGCCTGCTTCGTGCTGCTCTGGACCTACCTGAACATGGCTCACGTGGTGGCCGGCGAGAATCTCGCCCGTTCCCAAGGCGTGCATCCTTTCGAGATCAAGCCTCCACGGAGGGGCGGCCCTTCTCTCCGGCACCGCCTCCGGGACCCGGTTCGCGAGATCTCGACCCGCGAAGGGGAGGAGCTCGATCTCTACGCCCTCCGTTGGCTCAGCGCCCTTGACGAGCTGCTCAACCAGCGGCAGGACGACCGCCTGGGCCAGACCTGGATCACGGGAATTGACGGCATGGAGTACCGGGTCCGCCGCCGCAATCACTTCCTTGCCGACGTTCTCGAGGAGCAGGTGACCACCGAGCAGGACCAGAGCGGGACCAGGGATCTCTACGCCCGTTTCCATGCCGCCGTCCCGCGGTCGGCGGAGGGAATCACCATCGACGTCAAGGCGGAAGTGGACTGGGCCGGGCCTTTGCTCGGCCATCGGCTGAAGCGGGAGCGGGAGAGGCGCCGGCTGAACGTCATGCTCTGGCCTCTGGAGACGATCCTCGATTATCCGGCCCTTCATGGAGAGCCGAGAGACTTCGTCTCGCTGGATGGCCTCAGCAACGAGGATGCTTTGCAGGTCGAGGTCCAGAGCGCTCTTGCAACGGCCAGGGCCCTGGAAGTCTCCATCCTGGTCTTCCCCGAGCTCGCCATCCCGGCGCGGACTCGGAAGGTGATCCGGCGGACGCTCGCAGGCCATGGACCGGACGGCTACCCCCTCCTGACCCTCCTCGGCTGCTGCCATCGCAGGGCTCCAGAAGGAGGAGATTTCAACGAAGCCGTCCTCCTCGGGCCTGCCGGCGCAGAGCTCTGCTGCCATAGAAAGCTGACCTCGTTCACGCACATCATCAATAGGGACCGGACTCTCTTTGTTGCGGAGCAGTTGCGGACCGGCACGACCGTCTCCGTGCTGGAGAGCGCCCTGGGCAACCTGACTCCCCTGATCTGCCTCGACTTCATCCACAAACCGCTCAGCCGGGTTCTCACCCTGACCCACGCCAATCTCTTCCTGGTGCCCTCTCTCAGCCATACCACCAGCGCCCATCAGACCGCCGCGATAGACTTCCAAGTGGACAACCGGGCCAGCTCGTTTGTGAGCAACCGGTCCATCAGCGGTCTCACCGAGACGGGCACGAGTTTCTTCCGGGTCCCGTGTTGGGAGGGTTTCGACGCCCACCTGCCCCACTATCGCCGCTCCCCCTTTCTCCTCTTCTCTCTCGCGGATCTCCTGGACAAGGCAGGCAAGTGACAAGTATAATGGATGCCCGTTGGAGGTTTTCTTGTCATGAGCTTGCCTTCCCTCACCCCCGAATCGTTCGCCGATCTTGATGACGCCCCATCTCAAGAGATCGGCCTTCTCGTCGAGCACGCCGCCGTGGAGGCGGAGCCGGCGACTCTCAAAGTCGCCACGGCTCTCCTTTTCGACCGGGCTTTGCTGCTGCTCAGAGAGGGCTCCCGTCAGGAGATCCTCGATGAGGCGCTCGCCGTCAGCCGGGGGATCTCCGGCGAGGCCGGCAGCGCCTTGCAGAAGAAGAACCCCGAGGCGTTCGGCGCCTGGTCGGCCCTGGACAAACTTTTGGGAGAGGCTGTTCGCCGTAGCGACCGTGCCGCCGTGCCCAGCCTCCTACGCGGCACCCACGGACCGGCCGTCCTGGAGCTTCTTGCCGCCGAAGGCCGCGCTCTGCCTCGGGCGGTGATCCGCAAGCGCCTCGACCTTGGCGAAGCCCACCTCTCCCATCTCCTGCGGGATCTCGAAGAGGCGAATCTCATCCTCCGCTACCGTCCCAAGGGGAGCAAGGAGGTTTTCGTGGAGTTGGGGCCGGCGGGCCGGGAGGTGGTTTCGCAGTCGATCCTGCCTCTCTGGCTGGAGCGGCTCACGGAGGTTCTCGCGCGGATCGCCGGAGGCTCTCCCGTCGAAGCCACCTCACTGGCGCAGGAGCTTGAAGAGGCCGGCGCGCCTTCGAGGCTTGCCGCCGAGCGGTTGTCCGAGGCCCTGGCCGGGCTCTCCCCGGCCGCCGCTCCGGCTCCGGAAAGCAAGAACGTGCTGACGTTCCGGAAGCCGGACCAGATCCGATTCGAGGAGGTGACCGAGTTTCAGGGCGACCACTCGGCCCGGTCGCTTCTGGCGTCCGGCCGATGATCGCCACCTTCTACTCGTTCAAGGGCGGCGTCGGCCGGAGCTTCACGCTGGTCGAAACGGCGTTCCAACTGGCCGCCCGGGGACGGTCGGTCGTGGTCTGGGATCTCGACCTCGAAGCGCCCGGCCTCCAGAAGATCCCGGATCTCCGGTGCCTTGACGATGCGCTCACTCTCGGCACGCTCGACCTGCTGCGCGAATTCTTCGACTCCGAGTATACGTTCCCCGAGGAGAGCCTCGCCAAGGCGCTCCTTCCCTTCGAGCTGCCTCCTCCCCTGACCGAAGCCGGCGGCAAGCTGTCGTTTCTTCTCCCGGGCAAGCTCGACGCCGGCTACGCCGAGCGCTTCGCCGGCATCGACTGGACCGCCCTCTTCGATCCCAAGACGAAGGTCGGCAACGCCTTCTTCTACAAGACCGCGCTTTCGCTGACCCAGGACCTGGGCTACGAGATCCTGCTCATCGACTCCCGTACCGGCTATACGGATCTCGGTGCCATCTGCACCATCCAGATCCCCGACCTCGTCATCCTGGTCACCAACCTGAACGAACAGAACCTCGCCGGCATCGAGCAGGTGTACGCCGCCGTCACCCGCACCCCGGCGCGGATTGCGGGCAATCTGCCCGCCTTCGTGCTCGCCAACATGGTGCCCGAGGCCCCGGCCGATCTCCGGGCCAAAAAGCTCGCCGTCCTGAAGCCGAACCACGTCGTGCCGCTCCGCTCCGAGCTTTTGCTCACCGATGCGATTCCCACGCTGAAGGGGCCTGCGGAGGCCGCCAAGGACTTCGCGCCCGTGGCCGACAGGATCGAGGCTCGCCGCCTGGAGATGGAAGAGCTGGCCGAGCGTGCCGCGCGGTCCGAGATCTCCCGCGCCAAGGCCAAGGGGGACCCGGAGGAGCTCGACGCCCTCCGCCGCCGCGGCATCTATGAGAAGGCCAAGACGTTCGAGGAGAAGGTCGCCGAGCTGTTCTCGCTCCTCGGCTACCGCACAACGGTGGATTACAAGCGGGACGACATGCAGTTCGACGTCCGCCTGGAGCTTTCCTTCGGTGTGATCCCGATCCATGCCCTGGTCGAGTGCAAGGATCTGGACCGGCCGGTCACCCAGCAGCAGGTGCGGGAATTCGCGTCCAAGGTGGAGTACGCCGTCAAGGTGGACCAGCTTCCCTACCAGGCTATCCTCATCGCACGCTCCGGGTACGCGAACAACGCGCACGAGGTGGCGAAGAA
Source organism: uncultured Holophagales bacterium (assembly GCA_963844885.1). Lineage (GTDB taxonomy): Bacteria > Acidobacteriota > Thermoanaerobaculia > Multivoradales > UBA5704 > DATMER01. The sequence continues at coordinate 572,838 of CAWJQA010000006.1, forward strand.
CCTGCGCGTCAACCTTCAAACGTACGAGCAGCTTCTCCGCTCGCTCGTCGATCTCCGTCCCAACCTGGATGCCGCCGTCCGCGCCTTTCAGGGTACGGCTCTCGAACGGCTGTACGTGGAGCAGGACGTGGTCTTCGAGGGCGACCTCAAACCGGGCGAGGAGATCCCGCGCAAGCGCTTGACGGAGGCGGTCGTACGCTGGCTCAAGGAGCCTTCCGGCACCTTTCTGGCGCTGCTCGGCGACTTCGGTTGCGGCAAGACGAGCTTTTCCAAGCGGCTTTCCTGCGAGATGGCTCTCGCGGCTCGCGCGAAGGAGGGCGGCACGCGGGCGCCGGTGCTCATCGATCTGCGGGAAGGCGGCTCCACCACGGTCACGCTGGAGAGTCTTCTTACGCAACACTTCCAGCGGCTCTCGTCGCAGCCGTTCAATCCGCAGGCGCTTCTTCAGCTCAACCGGGAGGGCTATCTCGTCCTGATCTTCGACGGCTTCGACGAGACCATCGCGTACACCGAGCCCGGCCGCTACGTGGAGAACCTGCGGCAGATCCTCCGCGCCGCGGAAGGCAAGGCCAAGGTGATCCTCACCTGCCGCACCCACTACTTCAAGGACCGGCCGGAAGCCCTGAGCCAGTTGGGCAAGGCGCCTTCGGTGATCACGACCCAGGGGGCCACCCGGCTTTACGAGGAGATCCAGGACCGGCCGGGTACGGCCATCGGATATCTCCTGGAGTTCCAGGAGGAGCAGATCTCGGAGTATCTCCGGAAGGCCCTGCCTCCTCCGGCGGACTGGCAGGCGTTCCGCGGGCAGATCCGCGACACGTACAACCTGGACAACCTCGCCGAGCGGCCTTTCCTTCTGGAGATCATCGTCAAGACTCTTCCCCGTCTCCTGAAGAAGCAGGGGGACGTCACGCTGGCCGATCTCTACGAGAGCTACTGCGAGAGCTGGTTCAGCCACAACGACCTGCGCCTGACGCTCACCCGCGAGCGCAAGGTGGCGCTGGTCGAGTATCTGGCCCGGCTGGTATGGGATTCACCGGAAAACCGCGTCCACTACCATCTCCTGTTCGAGAAGGCGACGGAGTTCTTCCAGGACCGGCAACTGACGGTCTACGACAAGGAGCGCATCGACTACGAGGTGCGCACCGCCCTCTTCCTTCACCGGGACGCGGAGGGGTATTACTCTTTCATCCACCGCTCGTTCCTGGAGTTTTTCATCGCCCGCACGCTCCGGTCCGGGCTGGCGGCGGGCGGGTTCGAGTGTTTGAACCTCCGGCGGATCACGCGGGAGGTGGCCTTCTTCCTGGAGTTCTGGCCGGAGGCGAGGCGGATTCCCGAGGCGGCCGGGAAGGTGCTGGAGAGCCCGTATCAGCCTGGAGTCTCCGAAAACGCCCTGCTTCTCCTCTACTTCCACGCCCGGGCAAGCTTGGGACCGCTCGTGGGACCGCGGACGGGCGAGGAGCCGGACCTTCTCCGCATTCGGGAAACGTTCGCGCAAATCCGCCCCATGGTCTTGTACCTCGACGGAGCGGACCTCGAAGGCGCCAATCTGCCGGGAATCGACCTTGGCGCGGCGCGGTTGGAGGGGGCGAAGCTGGGCCGCGCCGACCTTCGTCAGGCGTCGTTGAACGGTGCCCACCTGGTCCGGGCGGACCTCGGTTTCGTGAATCTCCAGCATGGCAGCGCCGAGGGGGCCGACTTCTCGGAAGCGAAGCTCGATCACTTGGATGCCCGGGATGCCCGGGATGCCGGCTTCCGGAAAGCCGTCCTCCGGAACGCGGACCTGAGCTTCGCGCGGCTTGCCCGGGCGGATCTCCAGGGAGCGGATCTGACGGGCGCGCAGACGGTTGGAGCGGCGTTCGGTCCAAAAGCCCAAGCCTTGGACCTGCGTTGGCAGGCGGGTCACTCCGCCGGCATTGGTTCCCTGGCCTGGAGCCCCGACGGGCGATGTGTGGCAACCGGCTCCGGCGACGGGACGGTGAAGCTGTGGGACCCGTCCTCGGGCCGGCTGCTCAACACCCTCTCGGGCCACGATAACTTTGTCTTATCGGTGTCGTGGTCGCCGGACGGAACGCGCCTCGCGAGCGGGTCTGCCGACGAGACGGTGAAGCTGTGGGACCCGTCCTCGGGCCGTCTGCTCAACACCCTCTCCGGCCACGATAACTGGGTCAACTCCGTGGCATGGTCGGCGGACGGAACGCGCCTCGCGAGCGGGTCGGGCGACCAGACGGTGAAGCTGTGGGACGCCGCCAACGGCCGCCTGCTCAACACCCTCTCCGGCCACGATGATTGGGTGAGTACCGTGTCGTGGTCGGCGGACGGAACGCGCCTCGCCTCGGGCTCCTACGACAAGACGGTGAAGCTGTGGGACCCATCCTCGGGCCGTCTGCTCAACACGCTCGCCGGTCACGATAACTATGTCTTATCGGTGTGTTGGTCGGCGGACGGAACGCGCCTCGCCTCGGGCTCCTACGACAAGACGGTGAAGCTGTGGGACCCGTCCTCGGGCCGTGTTCTCAACACGCTGTCCGGTCACGATAACTATGTCTTATCGGTGTCGTGGTCGCCGGACGGAACGCGCCTCGCGTCCGGGTCGGGCGACCAGACGATGAAGCTGTGGGGTGCGGCGAGCGGGAGCCTCCTCAACACCCTCTCCGGCCACGATGACTTTGTCTTATCATGGTCGCCGGACGGAACGCGCCTCGCCTCCGGGTCTTCCGACCGTACGGTGAAGCTGTGGGATGCGGCGAGCGGGAGCCTCCTCAACACACTGTCCGGTCACGATAACTATGTCTTATCGGTGTCGTGGTCGCCAGACGGAACGCGCCTCGCGGCCGGGTCTTCCGACAAGACGGTGAAGCTGTGGGATCCGGCGAGCGGCCGGTTCCTCAACTCCGTCTCTGAGGATGGTCCTGTGCAGTCCATCACGTGGTCGCCGGACGGGGAGCCGATTGCCTCGGAGGAGCAGGCCGCTCACGTGCGCCCAAACCTTCAAGGCCTCGCGCCTTCGTTCCTCGTCACGTCAGCCGCGCGATCCCCGGACGGCCAACGCCTCGCCCTCTCCTCAGCCCAGGGTTTCCTGGAGATCTGGGACCTCGAAGCCGATCCCCCCCGCCCGCTGATCCGCCTCTATTCCATCCCGGGCGGCTCCGGGTTCGCCGCCACCCCGGACGGCTACGTCTTCGGGCCTCCCGAAGCGCTGGAATGGGTCCGGTTCGGCGACTGGTGGGCTCTCTACGACGTTACGGACGTGCCTGAGCGGGTCTCGGAAGCACGGGTTCTCGCGGCGTTGGCGTAAGAGGCCCTCACCCCCATCCCCTCTCCCGGTCCGCCCGAGTCCACCCGCCCCGGGCGAGGGGCGCCCCCGCGCGCCCGAAACACAAGAATACACAGAGCAAGTCTCCCCCCTCCCGGGGCGGGTGGACTCGGGCGGACCGGGAGAGGGGGCCGGGGGGTGAGGGACAACCTGCAACAGATCACCCCGATTTGTCGCAACACGGGCTTCTCCGTTGCAGAGCAACCGTCTCCGCTGCAACTTCGACCTCCCTGGCGCCAGGGGAGTTGACTCTGCAACAGGGGAAGTTGACTCTGCAACTGAGGAGTTGACTCTGCAACTGGGGAGTTGACTCTGCAACTGGGAAGTTGACTCTGCAACTGGGAAGTTGACTCTGCGACTGGGGAGTCGATTCTGCAACTGGGGAGTCGACTCTGCAACTGGGGAGTTGACTCTGCGACTGGGGAGTTGACTCTGCGACCGGGGAGTCGACTCTGCAACTGGGGAGTTGACTCTGCGACTGGGGAGTTGACTCTGCGACTGGGGAGTTGACTCTGCGACCGGGGAGTCGACTCTGCAACTGGGGAGTCGACTCTGCGACCGGGAGTCGACTCTGCGACCGGGGAGTCGACTCTGCGACTGGGGAGTCGACTCTGCGACAGGGAAGGTTGCATTGCTTCTGAGCAGGCGCCCTCGATCCCGGGCACGAGTCCGGCTTCCAGGCTAGAATCCCCCGCTTGCGGCGAACGTTGCCGCCTTCCCGAGGACTCCACTTTGCTACCTGGACGCGACCGACAGCTCGTAACCGCCGCCGTGATGCTCGGCATGTTTCTCGCAGCCGTGGAGGCCACGGCCGTGGCCGCGGCGGTTCCCACCGCCGTCGGCGAGATGGGCGGCGTGGCCCGCTACAGTTGGGTGTTTTCCGCCTACCTTCTCGCCTCCACCACCACCGTGCCGCTCTACGGCAAGCTCGCCGACCTCTTCGGACGGCGATGGACCTACCACGTGGCCGTGGCCCTCTTCCTTCTGGGATCGGCGCTGTCCGGGCTCTCCCATTCGCTGGAGCAGCTCATCTTCTTCCGCTTCCTCCAAGGGCTCGGCGCGGGCGGCGTCTCGCCCGTGGCCATCACGATCACCGGCGACATCTACTCGCTGGAGGAACGGGCCAGAATGCAGGGCCTCTTCTCCGCCGTCTGGGCCTTCGCCAGCCTCGCCGGACCCCTGATCGGCGGCTGGATCACCGACGCCTTCTCCTGGCGGTGGATCTTCTACCTCAACATCCCCTTCGGCATCGCCTCGGCCGTGCTCGTTCACCGCTACCTCAAGGAGGAGCCGCAGCGCCGGGAGCACAAGCTCGACATCCTCGGTACGGTGAGCCTCACGGCGGCGGTCACGCTGCTGCTGGTCGGGCTCATCGAGGGCCCCGGCGAATGGGGGTGGAGCAACCCGCGGACGCTGGCGGCCTTCGCGGTGTCGATCGTCTCCCTTATCGTCTTCTTCTGGCAGGAGAACCGCGCGCCGGAGCCGATGCTCCCCTTGAGCCTGTTCAAGAACCGGCTGATCGCGGTGTCCAGCGTGGGCAACACCCTGATCGGCGCGATGCTCTTCTGCCTCACCGCCTTCGTGCCGATGTTTGCCCAGGGCGTGCTCGGCGGCACCGCCATGGACGCGGGCACGGTGCTCACCCCCGTCCTGGTCGCCTGGCCGATCGCCAGCACCCTCACCGGACGGGTGCTGATGAAGGTCGGATACCGGCCGTTCGCCATCGCCGGAGGCTTCACGATGCTGGCCGGCGGCATCCTGCTCGCGGTGGTGGACGGGGGCACGACGCGGTCCTGGATCATGGTGGCCATGGTGGTTCTCGGCTTCGGGCTGGGTTTTACCTCGATGCCCTATCTCCTGGGAGTGCAGAACGCGGTGCCCTGGCACCTGCGCGGGGTCGCGACCGGCTCGGTCCAGTTCTTCCGCTCGATCGGCGGCGCCATCATGGTGGCGGCGCTGGGCGCGCTGTTCAGCGTCCGCCTCGCCGGGGCCAGCGGCGGGATCAATCCGAACACGGCGCTCGACCCCATGCTCCGCGCCAAGGCCTCCCCCGCGACCCTGGCGCATCTGAGCTCCGCGATCCTGTATGGCTTGCAGGGAGTGTTCCAGGTGCTGGCCGTGATCGGGCTCGTCGCCATCGCGGTGGCCTGGTTCTTCCCGAAGGGAGACGTGGCTTCGCACATCCATCCGGAGCGAGACAACGGGGGGGCGGCCTGAACCAGGTCGCCCCCCGGGCCCTCAGTTCGCTCCCGACAGCCAGTTCTGCCGGACCTCGGCGGCCGTGAGCGCCCGGCTGTAGATTGCCACGAGGTGCATGTTGCCCACCCAGTAGCGGGTGCCGGAGGGCTCGCCGCCGAGGGCGAGCTTGTAGTTTGCCCAGTTGGAGAAATCGCCGGTCCGGGTCGTGGTCGCGACCTGGGTGCCGTTGACGTAGATCTTCACCGTGCCCGCGGACCGGACGTAGACCACGTGGGTGAGGTTGAGGGTCGCCGTTGCGGTGGCGTTCAACTGGGCGCCGGAATTCGTGGTCGTCGAGGTCCGGATGATGCCGCTGTAACCGGTGGCGCTCTGCCCGAAGGTGACGTCCCGGTTCGAGGTGTTCTGCGCGATGCTGGCGAGCACCGCAGGGCCGGTCTGGGTGAGGTTGTCCGGCGCCACCCAGGCCTCCATGGTGATTTCGTTGCTGGCCTTGGAGGCGTTGATGACCTTGGTCGCGGCACTGGCCGACTGCACCAGGACCGAGCTGTTGAGGGAGAGCGCGCCCGGCAGCCAGGTGACCGCCGCGGCGTTGGAGATGGTCAGGTTGAGCGGCGTGCCCACGCCGGAGACGTCGTTGACCGTCGTGCCGCTCCCTTCGTTGAAGGTGTAGAGCACCTGCAGGTTGCCCGTCACCCGCGGCGGCGCCTGGACGGTGACGTTGACGGTGGCCGTAGCCGTGCCGCCCGCTCCGTCGGAGAGGGTGTAGGTGAAGGAGTCGGGGCCGACCCAGGCCGTGGCCGGGGTGTACGTCACGGTCAGGCCGCCGTTGATCGCCGCCGTGCCGTGCGCGCCCTGGGTGACCGCGGTCACGGCCAGGGTATCGCCGTCCACGTCCGTGTCATTGGCCCGGACGGAGACCGTCACCGGCACCTCGGCCAGCGTGGTCGCGGTGTCGTTGACCGCCACCGGCGCGTCGTTGACCGCCGTCACCGTGACCGCGACGCTCGCCGCGGCCGTGCCGCCATGGCCGTCGGAGATCGTGTAGGTAAAAGAGTCGCTGCCGTTGTAGTTGGCGGCGGGCGTGTAGGTCGCCGTGGCGCCGTTGTGGGTCACCGCGCCGTGGGCGCCCTGCGTGACCGCGGTGATGGTGAGGGTGTCGCCGTCCACGTCCGTGTCGTTGCTCCGCACGGAGACCACGACCGAGCCATCTTCCGCGACGGAGGCGGAGTCGTTGACCGCCACCGGCGCATCGTTGACTCCGGTCACGGTCACGGTCACCGTGCCGACGGCCGTGCCGCCGTGGCCGTCGCTCAGGGTGTAGGTAAAGGAATCGGTGCCGTGGAAGTTCGCGTTCGGCGTGTAGACCGCCTGGCTGTCCAGGATCTGGACGGCGCCGTTCGTGCCCTGGGTGGCCGTGGTCGCGTTCAGGAGGTCGGCGTCCACGTCGGTGTCGTTGGCGAGGACGGAGATCGCGACCGAGCCGTCCTCCGCCACCGTGGCGACGTCGGCGTTGGCGACCGGCGCGTCGTTCACAGAGGTCACGGTGACGGTGACCGTGGCGGTATCGGTTCCGCCGTTGCCGTCGCTGGCGGTGTAGGTGAAGGAGTCCGTACCGTTGAAGTTGGCGTTCGGCGTGTAGCTCACCTGGCTGCCGACGATCGCCGCGGACCCGTTCGTACCCTGCGTGACCGAAATCACGGTCAGCGGGTCGTTCTCCGGATCCGTGTCGTTGGCGAGGACGGCGACCGTCACGGAGCCGTCCTCGGCCACCGTCGCGGCGTCGTCGTTGGCGGTGAGGGCGTCGTTGGACGCGGTGATCGTCATCGTGACCGTCGCCGTGTCCGTGCCGCCGTTGCCGTCCGAGACGGTGTAGGTGAAGGCGTCGGTCCCGTTGTAGTTCGGGGCCGGCGTGTAGGTGACCGTCGTTCCGGCGATCGCCACGGCGCCGTGGGCGCCCTGGGTCACGGCGGTGATGGTCAGCGTGTCGCCGTCGACGTCGTCGTCGTTGCCGAGCACCGCGACCGCCACCGAGTCGTCCTCCACCACCGAAGCCGCGTCGTCGTTGGCGGCGGGGGTGTCGTTGACCGGAGTGATGGTCACCGTGACGGTCGCCGTGTCGGTGCCGCCGTTGCCGTCGTTCGCCGTGTAGGTGAAGGAATCCGTGCCGTGGAAGTCGGCGTTCGGCGTGTAGCTCACCTGGCTGCCCACGATCGCCACGGCGCCGTTCGTGCCCTGCGTCACCACGGAGACGGCCAGCGTGTCGCCATCGACGTCGCTGTCGTTGGTCAGGACGGTGACGGAGACCGAGCCGTCCTCGGCCACCGTGGCCGTATCGTCACCGGCCACCGGCGCGTCGTTGGCGGCGTTCACCGTCACCGCCACCGTGGCGGTATCGGTGCCGCCGTTGCCGTCGATCACCGTGTAGGTGAACGAGTCGCTCCTGTGGAAGTTGGCGTTCGGCGTGTAGGTCACGGTGTCGTCGGCGTTCAGGACCGCCGCGCCATTGGCCCCCTGGGTCACGGCGGTCACGTCGAGCGTGTCGCCGTCGGCGTCGCTGTCGTTGGTCAGGACCCAAACCGTGCCCGAGCTGTCTTCCGCCACCTCGGTCACGTCGTCCACGGCCGCCGGCGCGTCGTTGACGGGGTTGATCGTCACGGTCACGTCGGCGTAGCCGGTCGCCGTGCCGTCGGTGTAGGCGTAGGAGAAGGAGACCGTGCCGCTGTAGTCCTGGGCCGGCGTGAAGGTGATGGAGTTGTCGGCGTTGACCACCGCGATGCCGTGCGTCACACCGGTCGTGGAGGTCACGTCGAGGACGTCGCCGTCCGGATCGGTGTCGTTGGCGAGCACGGTGATCGTCACCGGCACGTCCTCGTTCGTCGTGGCCGAGTCGGCGACCGCCACCGGCGCGTCGTTGACCGGCGTCACGGTGACCGTCACCGTGGCGGCGGCCGTGAGCCCGCCGGGATCCTGGACGGTATAGGAGAAGGACGTCTGGCCGGACCAGTTGGCGGCCGGCGTGAAGGTGACGCTGCCGTCCGGCTGAAGAACGGCCGTGCCACTGCCCGGGACACCCGGGACGCCCACGCTCACCACCTGCAGCGTGTCGTTGTCCGGGTCGGTGTCGTTGGCCAGCACGGCGATGTTGAGCGCCACGTCTTCCGGCGTGGTGACGTCATCGGCGGCCGGCGTGGGCGGCTCGTTGGCGGAGATCACGGTGACGGTCACCGTGGCCCGCGCCTGGCCGCCGCGCGGATCGGCCGCGACGTAGGTGAAAGTGTCGGTGCCGAGGAAGGCCGCCGCCGGGGTGTAGGTGACGGTCTGATCGCCGTTGATCACGACCGTACCGTTGACACCCTGGGTGACCGCGGCCACCGTGAGCGGCTCCGTGTCGGGATCGCTGTCGTTGGCGAGCACCGGGATGGTCACCGGCTGCTCCTCCGTCTGCGCGGCGTCGTCCACCGCGAGCGGCACGAAGTTGCCGTTGAAGGCCACCTGCGCCCGGGTCGGGTTCGGCGTATAGGCGTTGAAGTGTTCGGCCGTGACGGTGACGCCCGGACCGGCCTGGAGGACGCCGTCCGCGGAGACCGGCGAGCCACCGGAGCCGGGCAGCGAGCCTTCGAAGAGGCCGGTGCCGGCACCGGTCTCGGTGAGGGTGAGGCTCTCGGCGTCAGCGGGAGTCGAGAGGTTGACCATCACGGAGCCGCTGCCGGCGTTGTGGTCCTCGACGCGGACCCGGACCGGGGAGCCCACCGCGTACTCCGTCACCACCTGGCTCTGGAGGTTCAGGAACCAGATCCGGGACGCGACGGTGACCGCCTTGGCCTGGTCGTCGGCGTAGCTCGCCGTCACCTCGTCCTGCAGGTATTCCGGCGAGCCGCTGGTGGAGGTCTCCAGCAGGCCGTTGCCGGACAAGCCGCTGCCCGGCGCCACGCTCCGGAGCTGGACCGTGCCCTCGAAGATACGGCTCTGGTAGGCGGTCTCCGTCAGGGTGACGGACTCGTAGTCGGCGCCGTAGCGGCTCTGCACTCCCGCGTTGACCGTGCTGCCGAAGGAGCCGTACGGATCGAAGACCCGCAGCCGCGCCACGCCCCCCTCAATCACCTCGACCGTGGCCACGCCCTCCCCATCCACGAAGGCGACCGAGGCGTAGGTGATCCGCGCCCGGTCCGACGAGGTCGTCGCGTTGGTCCAGTCGGTATGGACCGCCTCGATCTCCTCGCCCGTGTCCGACTGGAGGCTGCCGTCACCCAGGTTCGGAAACGTCGTGCCGGCCAGGACCGAATTGAGCGGCAGCGAGCCGGTGAAGATCCCGCCGTCGAGAGCCGACTCCTGGAGCGTCAACGTCTCCACGTCTCCCGTGGTGAGAGACTTCAGCGTTACCTGCACCGTGTCCGGCAGCCCCGGCCGGTCGAAGGTGTGATCCTCGACCCGAACGTAGGCGCGGGACTCGCGGGCATACCGGTCTGCCGGATGGCCGAGCGCGTCCACGAACGTGGTCCGCGAGCTGACCGTCCCCACCGTGGCGACCCCGCCGTTGTACTCGGCCCGCAGCGTGTCGAACTCGTGCGGAATGCCCAGATCCTGGACCGTGGTCAGGAAGCCGTCGTTCGGGGACAGGCCCGAGACGTTGAGCGGCGCCGAGCCGGTGAACACGCCCGTGCCCGGACCCGTCTCGGTCAGCGTCAGCATCTCGACGTCCGGTCCCAGCGTAGTACGGAGCGTCGCCGTCACCGAGCCCGAGGCGAAGGCGTCGTCGACCCGCACCCAAGCCCGGGAGCCTTCCAGATAGGTCGCCGCGGGATGGCCAGCCGCGTCCACGAACAGCACCGACGCGCCGGTCATCGCCGCCTGGACCACCGTCGGGTTCGGCGTCATGGCGTTGAAATGCTCCGCCTCGATCGTGCCGCCCGGCTGGACCTCCAGCGTGCCGTTCGAGCCGGCCGGACCTCCGTTGCGGCTCGCGATCGAGCCCTCGTAGACGTTGGTATCGAAACCCGTCTCGGTCAGCGTGATGCTTTCGACGTCGCCGTCGAGCGACCGGACGTTCTCCGAGAGGGTCCGGCGGATCATCGGATCGTCCAGATTGTTGTCCGCCACCCGCACCCCCACCCGGTTGCCCACCGCGAAGCTCGACACCACGCGGCCGAAGCCGTCGATGAACCACACCCGCGACGGCTTGGTGGCCGCATGCGCCTGGCTGTCGGCGTAGCTCGCCGTCAGCTCGTCGCCGAGGTAGGCCGGAGCGCCGCTCGTCGAGGTCTCCACCATGCCGTTGCCGGACAGGCCGCTGCCGGGACCCGCGTTCTGAAGCTGGACCGAGCCCACGAAGACATGGCTCTGGTAGCCGGTCTCCGTCAGCGTCACCGTCTCGTAGTCGGCGCCGTAGCGGCTCTGGACTCCCACGCTCAGCGTGTTGCCGAAGGAGCCGTTCGGCTCGAAGACCCGCAGATGGAGCACGCCGCCTTCCAGCGCTTCGCCCGTGGCGATACCCGCCTCGTCCACGATCTCGATCGACGCGTAGGTGATCAAGGCGCGGTCCGACGAGTTGGTCGAGCTCGTCCAATCCATGTGAACCGCCTCGATCTCCTCGTTCGTGTCCGACTGGAGACTGCCGTCGCCGGGGTTCGGATACGTCGTGCCGTTGAGGATCGAATCGAGCGGCAGCGAGCCGGCGAAGATCCCGCCGTCCCGAGCCGTCTCCTGGAGCGTCACCGTCTCCTGGTTGCCCGTGGTGAGCGACCGCAGCGTCACCTGCACCGTGTCATAGAGGCCCGGCCGGTCGAAGGTGTGATCCTCCACCCGGATGTAGGCGCGCGAGTCGCGGGCATACCGGTCTGCCGGGTTGCCGAGCGCATCGACGAACGTGGTCCTTGAGCTGGCCGTCCCCGCCGAAGCCGTAGCACCGTTGTACTCGGCCCGCAGCGTGTCGAACTCGTGCGGCATGCCGAGATCCTGGACCGTGGTCAGGAAGCCGTCGTTCGGCGACAGGTTGGAAATGTTGAGCGGCACCGAGCCGGTGAACACGCCTGTGCCCGGACCCGTCTCGGTCAGCGTCAGCATCTCCACGTCCGGTCCCAGCGTAGTACGGAGCGTCGCCGTCACCGAGCCCGAGGCGAAGGCGTCGTCCACCCGCACGTAAGCGCGGGAGCCTTCCAGATAGGTCGCCGCGGGATGGCCCGAGGCGTCCACGAACAGCACCGACGCGCCGGTCATCGACGCCTGCACCACCGTCGGGTTCGGCGTCATGGCGTTGAAATGCTCCGCCTCGATCGTGCCGCCCGGCTGGACCTCCAGCGTGCCGTTCGAGCCGGCCGGCCCCCCGTTGCGGCTCGCGATCGAGCCCTCGTAGACGTTCGTGTCGAAACCCGTCTCGGTCAGCGTGAGGCTCTCGACGTCGCCGTCGAGCGACCGCACGTTCTCCGAGAGGGTCCGGCGGATCATCGGATCGTCGAGATTGTTGTCCGCCACCCGCACCCCCACCCGGTTGCCCACGGCGAAGCTCGACACCACCCGGCCGAAGCCGTCGATGAACCACACCCGCGACGGCTTGGTGACCGCATGCGCCTGGCTGTCGGCGTAGCTCGCCGTCAGCTCGTCGCCGAGGTAGGCCGGAGCGCCGCTCGTCGAGGTCTCCACCATGCCGTTGCCGGACAGGCCGCTGCCGGGTCCCGCGTTCTGAAGCTGGACCGTCCCCACGAAGACGTGGCTCTGGTAGCCGGTCTCCGTCAGGGTGACCGTCTCGTAGTCGGCGCCATAGCGGCTCTGCACTCCCACGCTCAGCATGCTGCTGAAGCTGTTCGGATCGAAGACCCGCAGCCGGAGTAGGCCGCCTTCCAGCGCTTCGTTCGTTGCCACACCGGCCTCGTCCACGATCTCGATCGCCGTGTAGCCGATCAGGGCGCGGTCCGACGAGCTCGTCACGGTGGTCCAGTCGGCGAGGACGGCTTCGATCTCCTCACCCGCGTCCGACTGGAGCTGGCCGTCGCCGGGGTTCGGATACGTCGTGCCGTTGAGGACCGAATCGAGCGGCAGCGAGCCGGCGAAGATCCCGCCGTCCCGAGCCGTCTCCTGAAGCGTCAGCATCTCCTGGTCGCCCGTGATGAGCGACCGCACCGTCACCTGCACCGTGTCATAGAGGCCCGGCCGGTCGTCGACGTGATCCTCCACCCGGATGTAGGCGCGCGATTCGCGGGCATACCGGTCCGCCGGGTTGCCGAGCGCATCGACGAACGTGGTCCTTGAGCTGGCCGTCCCCGCCGAAGCCGTAGCACCGTTGTACTCGGCCCGCAGCGTGTCGAACTCGTGCGGCATGCCGAGATCCTGGACCGTGGTCAGGAAGCCGTCGTTCGGCGACAGGTTGGAAATGTTGAGCGGCACCGAGCCGGTGAACACGCCTGTGCCCGGACCCGTCTCGGTCAGCGTCAGCATCTCCACGTCCGGTCCCAGCGTAGTACGGAGCGTCGCCGTCACCGAGCCCGAGGCGAAGGCGTCGTCCACCCGCACGTAAGCGCGGGAGCCTTCCAGATAGGTCGCCGCGGGATGGCCCGAGGCGTCCACGAACAGCACCGACGCGCCGGTCATCGACGCCTGGACCACCGTCGGGTTCGGCGTCATGGCGTTGAAATGCTCCGCCTCGATCGTGCCGCCCGGCTGGACCTCCAGCGTGCCGTTCGAGCCGGCCGGACCTCCGTTGCGGCTCGCGATCGAGCCCTCGTACACGTTCGTATCGAAGCCCGTCTCAGTCAGAGTGATGCTCTCGACGTCGCCGTCGAGCGACCGGACGTTCTCCGAGAGGGTCCGCCGGATCATCGGGTCGTCGAGGTTGTTGTCCGCCACCCGCACGCCGACCCGGTCGCCCACGGCGAAGCTCGACACCACCCGGCCGAAGCCGTCGATGAACGACACCCGCGACGGCTTCGTGACCGCATGCGCCTGGCTGTCGGCGTAGCTCGCCGTCAGCTCGTCGCCGAGGTAGGCCGGAGCGCCGCTCGTCGAGGTCTCCACCGTGCCGTTGCCGGACAGACCGCTGCCGGGACCCGCGTTCTGAAGCTGGACCGCCCCCATGAAGACGTGGGTCTGGTAGCCGGTCTCCGTCAGCGTGACCGGCTCGTAGTCGGCGGTATAGCGGCTCTGCACTCCCACGCTCAGCGTGCTGCTGAAGCTGTTCGGATCGAAGACCCGCAGCCGGAGTAGGCCGCCTTCCAGCGCTTCGTTCGTTGCCACACCGGCCTCGTCCACGATCTCGATCGCCGTGTAGCCGATCAGGGCGCGGTCCGACGAGCTCGTCGCGCCGCTCCAGCCGGTGTGGACGGCCTCGATCTCCTCGCCCGCGTCCGCCTGGAGCTTGCCGTCGCCCGAGTAGGGGGACGTCGTGCCGTTGAGGACCGAATCCAGCGGCAGCGAACCGGCGAAGATTCCGCCGTCCCGAGCCGTCTCCTGGAGCGTGAGCAGCTCCTGGTCACCCGTGGTGAGCGACCGCACCGTCACCTGCACCGTGTCATAGAGGCCGGGCCGGTCGAAGCTGTGGTCCTCCACCCGGATGTAGGCACGCGCATTGCGGGCATAGCGTTCGGCCGGGCTGCCGGCCGCGTCGACGAACGTGGTCCGCGAGCCGGCCATCGGCACCGTATCGCTCGACCCGGCGTGAGTGACGGCCAGGGTGTCGAGCTCCACGTAGGGGCTCGTGCGCCAGCCGGTCTGGAGGAAGCCGTCGTTCGGCGAAGGCGAGCCGGTGCGCAGCGCGATCGAACCGGTGAAGATGCCCGTGTCTCCGCCCGTCTCGGTCAGGACGAGAGTCTCGGCGTCCACGGAGATCCGGGCCGAGACCGTGACGGCGACGGTGTCCACCGACGGCGACACGTTGCCACCCGCGAAGACGAGCCGGACGTAGGCCGTAGACGCTTCGAGGTAGGACTCGGCCGGCCGGCCTTGCGCATCCACGAAGAGCACCGAGCTGCCGGTCATCACGGCGTCGTCCGTGGCCAGCCGGGGCGCATGGGCCAGCACGTGGCGCGCCTGGAGGCGGTCGCCGTCCTGGACCTCCAGCATGCCGTTGTTGGCGGCGAAGGAGGGGGTGAACCGGCTCGGGATCCGCCCTTCGAACACGCCGGTGGCGTAGCCCGTCTCCAGCGCATCGACCGCCTCGACGTCGCCGGTCTCGGGGTTGGCGACGACGACCACCTGCAAGGTCTGCCGGACCTGCGGATCGTCAATGTTGTGGTCCTCCACCCGCACGCCCACCAGGTCCCCCACGGCGAAGGTCGCCGCGTCCCGGCCAAAGCGGTCGATCAGCCGCACCCGGGCGCCCACGGCCGTGGCGGTGGCCGTGGCGTCCATCGTCTCCGCCGTCACCGTGTCCGGCGCGTAGTCCGGCGGGCCGCCGTTCGACGTCTCGAGAATGCCGTTGCCGTTGATCGCGCCGCTCTGCGTGAAGGCGAGGCGGATCGTCCCCTCGAAGATACCCGTGTTCGGCCCCGTCTCCGTCACCGTGACGGATTCGAAGTCCCCGGTGAGGCCGCTGTGGACTCCGACCGTGGCGGTCTCCGGGGAATACGTGGTCGTGTTCGACTGGGCGCTGTACAGCCGGATGGACGCGTACCCGCCCTCCAGCACCTCGTGGGTGGGACGCCCCTCGTCGTCGAAGAAATGGATCGCGGCATAGCGGATCGCCGCGAGGTCCGCCGAAGCGGTGTAACCCTGGGCGTCGCCGTGCATCGCCTGGATCGACTCGCCGGGCTGCGCCTGGAGCCAGCCGTCGCCCGGGTTCGCGCCGGAGGCCTGGGCCTGGATCGGCAGCAGGCCCTCGTACACGCCGGTGTCGTTGCCGGTTTCGAGCAGGGAAAACGTCTCGGTGTCGCCCAGGGAGAGCGACTGCACCGTCACCAGCTTCGTGTCGCGCACCCCGGGCTGGTTGAGATTGTGGTCGATCACCCGCACGAACACGGTCGAGCCGACGGCGTAGGCCTCGGCGTCGTTCCCCCACTCGTCGATGAACACCGTCTCGGAGCCGTAGGTCGTGGCCGTGTCGGACGAGCCGCCGGCCGAGCCCGTGTAGGACAGCGTGACGGTGTCGAAGCTGTGCGGCGGGCCGGACTCCTCCCACGTCTCCAGCATGCCGTTGAACGTCAGGCCCGGATCGAGGAAAAGCTGGATGCCGGCCTCGTAGACGCCCGTGTCGAGGCCGGTCTCCGCCAGGGTGAAGCTCTCCTGATCGGGACCGATCTGAGTGGACACGTAAGCCTGCACCGTATCCACCTGCCCCGGGCTGCCGGCCAGCCGGTCGATCACGCGCAGGCGGATCGTCGACGACTCGGCCACGAAGTCGTTCAGGTTGCCCGACGCGTCCAGGATCTCGGCACGGCTGCCGACCAGCGGCGCCTCGGTGTCGACCGTCTCCTGGGCGTCGGAGAGCGAGTGCTGGGCGTGGACGAGATTGCCGGCCGGCGCGCCGACGACGCCGTCGTTGTTGTAGGTCGTGAGCAGGGAGGCCGGGATCTTCCCTTCGAAGATCGCCGTCGCGTTGCCGGTCTCCTGGAGGGTGACGAATTCATAGTCGTCCACCGCCGGCGCGTTGACCGCCACGAGGAAGCTGTCGCGCAGGCCGGGATCGTTGTACCAGACATGGTCCTCGACCCGCACCGTGATCGGGTCGCCATGGGTGTACCCGGCGGCGATCCGGCCGCGGTCGTCGAGAAGCTGGATGCGGGCACCCGCCATGACGGCGGTGTCGGACGCCGGGCCATACTCAACGGTCAGCGTGTCGCGGACGACCGGAGGCCCCGCCTGGACCGCGGTCTCGAGGACGTCCGGCCGGTACGGCAGCGAGCCCTGCGCGAGAGCCAGGCTCCCTTCGAACACGCCCGTGTCCGCGCCGGTTTCGGACAGGCTCAGGAACTCCGTATCCCCGGCAAGCGCCGTGGAGAGGGTCACCAGAACCGTCTCCTGCGACCAGGGATAGGTGTTCGCGGCAGGGTCCGAGACCCGCACATGGACCCGGGTTCCTTCGAGGTAAGCACTGGCAGGAGAACCGTTTGCATCAACGAACGAAACGGTCTGGGCCAGCGCGGGAGCGGCCAGAAGAAGGAGGACACCAAGGCACAACCCGACATAGTGACGGATAGACATAAGATCATCTCCCCAACGCGTAAGGCTTGAAAGGTAACGACGACTGCCAGGTGAATCTGTCGGGAGTGACCGCGGCCGCGAAAACGTTTCACCCGGCTCCCGATCCGATGGGACCGACCCTCAACGTGCCCCCCGCCCCCCGTCCAGGGCGGCGGCATGTCCGCAGCCGACGAGTCGCCTCCGGGCACCAAAACGGTACCCGGTGGAGGGCATCGGCCGGCCCGGCCGAAAATTTCTCAAACTTTCTTCGCCAAAGTTGTCAAAAAAAGGGGGCCAGCGGCAACTGTATATATGAAGAGGTCGACACCAACCTCCTTCAACCCGAATTCAGGAGCGGCTTGATTCCTCCGGCCGCTCCTCTTTTTTTTCTCCCCCCCCTTCAGGCCGGCCGGACCCTCTGGGACACGTGGTAAAAAGAGCTGGACCCGGAGGACGCCCATGCCGCCCATGCCGCCGATGCCGCCGATGCCGCCGACGAAGAAGACCACCCGCTGCTGGTGGGCCGGGGACGACCCGCTCTATGTCGCCTACCACGACGAGGAGTGGGGGGTGCCCGTCCACGACGACCGCAAGCTGTTCGAGATGCTCATCCTGGAGGGAGCGCAGGCGGGGCTCTCGTGGATCACGATCCTGCGCCGGCGCGAAGGCTACCTCCGCGCCTTCGACGGCTTCGACGCCGCCCGGATCGCCCGCTACACCGAGCGCAAGCAGGCCGCGCTGCTCCAGGACGAGGGGATCATCCGCAACCGCGCCAAGATCGGAGCCGCGGTCCAGAACGCCCGCGCCTTCCTGGAGGTCCAGGAGAAGGACGGCAGCTTCGACACCTTCGTCTGGCAGTTCGTCGGCGGCGCGCCGAAACAGAACCGCTGGCAGGCCCAGGGCGAGGTTCCGCCGGAGACCCCCGAGTCCAAAGCCCTGAGCAAGGAGCTCCGCCGCCGCGGCTTCACCTTCGTGGGACCGACGATCTGCTACGCCTTCATGCAGGCCGTGGGCATGGTCAACGACCACCTGACCGGCTGCTTCCGGCACCGGGAGGTGAGGAAGTAGGTGAGCCTGGATCTCCATGAGCACGAAGTGCTCGAGCGCCCGGCCGAACAGCTCACCTCGTTCTCGTAACGCCAGGCGCGCCCGCCCAGAAGGTTGACACCGCCCCGCTTGAGCTTGCGGGCGCTCGACCCGCACAGGATGAAGCTCAACCCCCGGTTCTCGATGAGCCAGTGAACCTCGTCCAGCAGTTGGGGCACCTTCTGGACCTCGTCAAGGATCACCGGCGAGCGCAGCTTCTCGGGCGGGGCCGCCAGGAGGCGCTCGCGGAGCAGGGCCGGGCGCTTGGCAAGCTCCAGCATGAGGTCGGTCTGGAGCAGGTCGAACGTCAGGCTGTCGGGAAACGCCGACCGGAGGTAGGTGCTCTTCCCGGTCTTGCGGGGTCCCCAGAGAAACGCCGACTGGTGGGCCGGCAAGGCGATTCGCAAAGCCCGCTCGATGCTGACCATTCGGGAGTGAGCTCCATTCTAGTACGACCAAACGGGAGCGCACTCCGTAAAAGTTTTGGCTGCAAGAGGCGTTCTACCGCCCCGCCCACCGGTCATAGAGCTCGCGCAAAGCATCCCGGACATTGCCGCGGTGCCGCGCGTGGAGCTCCTCCACCTCCGGCTCCTCGCCGCCGTCCAGCAGCTCGCTCACGATCCCGGCCAGCAGCTCGGGCGTCGTCTCGCACTCGAAGAGGGTCGGAAGGAGCCCCGGCCGGTGCGAGGTAATCACAAGCCCGCCGGCCTGGCGTGTACGGAGCCGCACCTCCATCCAGGACAACCACCCGAGCTGCTCGGCGCCGTCCAGGAAGAGGACATCCCGCGGTCCAAGACTCCGGACCACGGTGCGGTCCTCCTGGTCCAGCCGGGGGTGAGCCTCTCTCAAAGAGATCGTCCGCACCTGGAAGCCGTGGGCCTCGAGCCTCGGCGCGAGATCCTCCAGAAGCGTGGTCTTGCCGTGACCATGGGGTCCCACGATGGCCCCGCGCCGACGCAGCGTCGCAAAGCGATCCAGCAGATCCTCCCAGCTCAGAGTCTCGGGGAGGCGGAAGCGGACCTTCAGCACCCGCTGAACAGCGAAGGGGTTGTCCCGTGGCAGCGCCTCGATTGCCTTCACCATCGTCTCGCCGCTTGACAGCATGCCCGAAGCCGATTCGTCTTCCCTTGGAATCAAACTCGTACCCGGCGGAAGCCATCGGCCCGACCCGCCCGAAAATTTCTCAAACTTTCTTCGCCAAAGTTGTCAAAAAAAAGGGGCCAGCGGCAACTGTATATATGAAGAGGCCTACCAACCTCCTTCAACCCGAATTCAGGAGCGGCTTGTTTCCTCCGGCCGCTCCTCTTTTTTTCTCCCCCCTTCAGCCCGGACGGACCAGCACCTCGAAGTCCTCCTCCGAGTCCGGCCAGTTCGCGATCTCCAGTTGGGCCTTGACCGTCCAGACGATCTTGTTGTGCTCCGCCCGGAAGGACGGCACCGTGTCCGCCGGCACCACGAAGGAGGTCGAGCCCGACGCCATCTGGTACTCGTCGGCCGTATCCACGAGCGGGATCGAGGCGAAGACCTCGCGGTCGGTGTAGTTGTTCGTGCCGCGGCGGTACTGCGCCTCCTCCCTCCCCTCCAGCGTGACCTTGAGGTGCCGCACCCCTCCCGTCCCGCCCGACAGCCGCCACTGGAGGTAGACCGTGCCGCCGAGCGGCAGGCTGCCCGGGCTCAGGGTCAGCTTCGGCCGCGGATTGAAGAGGATCAGGAACTGCCGGAACGTGCCGTAGATCAGAAGCAGGCCGACCAGCCCGAACACGGCGAGGAACGCGATCAGGCAACCCTCCGGCCGCTTGCCGTCCCGGAAGGTGGCCAGGATGATGGCCCAGACGATCCCGTTCCAGATCAGGCTGGCGAAGATCATCCCGACGAGCCTGCCCAGCGGCGTCGCCTGGGGCTTCAGCTCGACCGGACCGCCCACCCCGCCCTGCGGGTCCGTGACCCCGAACGGCGCCGCCGGATCGGTCACCAGCCCGGCGTCCGCTCTCTTGCGCGTCCCGCGGACGGCGAAGATCACCACCAACAGGCCGGGCAGGAAGAAGAGCAGCCCGAACAGGCCGATGAGGTACCGCGCCGAGAAGCTCCGCACCAGCACGGCCTCGGCAGGGTTCGACGGATCGACGTAGGCCACCGTCCGGCTTCCCGCCGGGTAGCGGGCCACCACCGCGGCCTTGCCGTCGTAGCCGCTGGAGAAGAAGTCCACGAAGTCGAGGCGGCTGGAGGTGTGCTCCTGGCCTTCGTAGGTATAGGTGAAGGTCACGGCAGCCTTGTAGGTCGTGCCGTCGGAGTCGCTGCTCTCCGCCACGTGGCTCTCGACCACGGTGCAGGGGACCTCCGGCCAGGTATACGCGTCGACCACCCGCAGCACCGGCCGGATCGACAGGAACCACAGGAGCGCGCCGCCCGCCACCATGAAGATCAGGCCGAACGGGATCAAGCAGCCCGCCTGAGCGCCCGCGGAGAGCCGGCGGCGCGAGGTGATCGGCACGGAATTCATGTCGCTGAGGGACCAGGCATCGACGGCAGCCGGATCTCGTCGCCGGTCGGCGAGACTGTGATCTCAACGCGGCCAGCCACGTCTCGCGGCTGAGCCACCACCTCGATCGCCCACGCCAGGGAGATCAGCTTGCCCGAAAAGCTGTACGGCCCCGACGGCAGACGGAAGCGGAACGGCCGTCGGTCGGACGGCGCGGGGTCCGCGTACGGCAGCGTCTCGACGATGCCGATGTCCTGGTCTCCCTTTCCCCGGGTGTACCAGAAGAGCCGCGCCTCGACCTCCGTCGGACCCGGCTCGAGCTGCCACGACACCGTCCCCTCCACCACGTCGCCGGGGCGGAAGGCCGTGTAGCCGTCGCGGATCTGGACCTCGATCACGAGCGGATTGTAGTACGGACCTTGGATACAATGCCCACTCCACCTCCCCTTTTTCGAGGAGCCCCCATGACCCGTTGCCTGATCCTCACCATCCTCGCCCTGACCCTGATCACCGTCCCGGGCCGGCTGCCCGCCGCCACCCCCACCGCTCCTGCCACAGAACCGTACGACGTGATCCTGCGCGGCGGCACGATCTACGACGGCAGCGGCGGCAAACCCTATGTGGGCGACGTCGCCCTGCGCGGAGACCGCATCGCGCGAATCGCCAAGGCCGGCAGCCTCGGCGACGCCAAAGGCAAGGTGGAGCTGGACGCCAAAGGGCTCGCCGTCGCGCCGGGCTTCATCAACATGCTGAGCTGGGCGAACGAATCGCTGATCTACGACGGCCGCGGCCAGAGCGACATCCGGCAAGGCGTGACCCTGGAGGTCATGGGGGAAGGCGGGTCCATGGGACCGCTCAACGCCGCCATGAAAAAAGAGACCGTCGAGCAGCAGGGCGATATCAAATACCCCATCAACTGGACCACCCTGGGCGAATACCTGGAGATGCTGGAGAAGAAAGGCATCTCGCCGAACGTGGCTTCCTTCGTCGGGGCGACCACGGTGCGCATCCACGAGCTCGGCTATGAAAACCGGCCGCCGAAGCCCGACGAGCTCCAGCGCATGCGCGCCCTCGTCCGCCAGGCCATGGAAGAGGGCGCCCTCGGCGTCGGCTCCTCGCTCATCTACGCTCCCGCCTTCTACGCCGGCACCGACGAGCTGGTGGCGCTCTGCGAAGAGGCCGCACCTTACGGCGGCATGTACATCTCCCACATGCGCAGCGAGGGCAACCGCCTGGTGGAGGCGGTGGACGAGCTGATCGACATCGCCCGCCGCGCCAAGGTGCCGGCCGAGATCTATCACCTCAAAGCCGCGGGCCGGCCGAACTGGAACAAGCTCGACACCGTGATCCAAAGGATCGAAAAAGCCCGGTCCGAAGGCGTCCGCATCACGGCCGACATGTACACCTATCCGGCCGGCGCCACCGGCCTCGACGCGGCCATGCCGCCGTGGGTGCAGGAAGGCGGCCTCGAGGCCTGGATCGAGCGGATGAAAGACCCCGCCACTCGCGAACGCGTGAAGAAAGAGATGTCCACTCCGACCGACCAGTGGGAGAACCTCTACCTTTTCGCCGGAGCCGGAAAACACCTACGTGGTGGCCTTCAAGAACGACACCCTCAAGCCGTTGACCGGCAAGTCGCTCGCCGAAGTGGCCAAGATGCGCGGCAAGTCGCCCGAAGAGACCGCCATGGATCTGGTGATCGAGGACGACAGCCGGGTCGGAACGATCTATTTCCTGATGTCCGAGGACAACATCAAGCGCCAGCTCCAGCTCCCCTACCGTGAGCTTCGGCTCGGACGCCGAAGCGCTGGCGCCGGAAGGACCGTTCCTCAAATCAAATCCGCACCCGCGGGCCTACGGCAACTTCGTCCGCGTCCTCGGCAAGTACGCGCGGGACGAGAAGGTGCTCCCGCTGGAAGATGCGATCCGCAAGCTCACCTCCCTGCCGGCCGAAAACCTGAAGATCCGCGAGCGGGGCCGCCTTCAGGAAGGCTACTTCGCGGACGTGGTCGTCTTCGATCCCGCCAAGGTCCAGGACCACGCCACCTTCGACAAACCGCACCAATACGCCACGGGAGTCCTCGACGTCTTCGTGAACGGCGTCCAGGTTCTCAAGGACGGCGAGCACACCGGAGCCACTCCAGGCCGCGTCGTCCGCGGGCCGGGGTGGACGGGGTGGAAAAAGCCTTGACGGAACGCAGACGCACGGCCCCTACCGTTGCCCCCGGCGAGGTTCCGGCCCCTTGGCATAAAGTGCCTCACTGTACGCGCGCCCCTCGCGGACCAGATGGACCTGGTTTTTCCTGGACATCCGGCGAAGAGCGGCCGAGACGCTGCGCACGTCGGCTTCCTTGTCCAGCCGGGACCGGAAACGCCGGTTGATCTCCTCGGTCATGGCCGTGGGCCCGAACGGCTCGCCGCCGGACCGGCTCTCCAGAATTCTCGCGATGAAATCGTTCAGCCGGAGATGGAGACCGGCCTGTGCATCGTCTTCCGACTCTTCCGCCGTGGTTGGCGCCGCCGGTTCGACCGAGGGAGGCAAGGCCATCTCGGCCGCCGGGACGGCTGCCGCCTTGAGAGCTTCGTAGTACTTCGTCGCCGTCTCCAACTCGGCCTCGTGCAGAACCCTCTGGCCGCGATGAAGCTCCTCTTCCCGAGCATGAAGAGCGGCCTGCTCGCGGTGCAGGGCGATCTTCCGCTCCAGGTTGTCGAGCATCTCCCCCACCGACAGCTTCAGACTCATCGCACGCCTCCTTCCCTGCCCATGCGGCGCTCTCTGCCGCGACAAATCACGCCCACCGGGTCTCCCCTTCGCGACATCGACATTCTCCAAGGGTTTATTCTGCGACGCCGAGGGCCCAACTCGCGACGCCGAAGGCTCACTCTGCGACGCAAGAGTCTACTCTGCGACGCGGAAAGGTCAAGCTGCGACAGAAGACCCAACTCTGCGACGCCGAAAGGTGTAGTCGCGACGCCGAGAGTCCACTCTGCGACGCCGAAGGTCTGAGTTGCGACGCCGAGAGCTCACTCTGCGACACGAACGCCCTCGGCGTCGCAGAGTAAGCCTGCTTTGCGACGCCGAAAGGCGACTCTGCGACACGAGGACGCTGTCTGCGACGCCGAGACCCTTCGGCATCGCGACTTGAAGGCTGTCTGCGACGGCTCAGGCAGCGCGTCTCTCCTTTTTTCCCCTTCGGGGTGTTCCTGCCTTCCGTTGAAGACCAGGTTGCGCTCGGTCTCCGCTACGCCGCTGTTCCGGTCCACGGCTTGATCCGCTCGAGCACTTCAGCAAGGGCCTCTTCCGCCACTTCCGTATCGTGAGCGGCCTGGGCTCGCAGCCAGTAGCCATGGGAAAGGCCAAAGAACCGGCACAGGCGCAGATCCGTATCGGCCGTGATAGCTCGCCTTCCGGCCACAATTTCGCCGATCCTCTGGGCGGACACGCCAATCTCCTTGGCAAGACGGTACTGCGAAAGCCCCATCGGAAGGAGAAACTCCTCACGCAGCAGCTCGCCGGGGGTCACAGGCTGGAGCTTTGCCATGGCCTCTACCTCCTTCAGTGGTAATCAACGATCTCGACGTCCGTAGCGCCGCTGGCCGTCCAGCGGAAGCAACCCCGGAACTGATCGTTCACCCGGATGCTGTACTGCCCGGCGCGGTCACCCTTGAGAGCCTCCAGCCGATTGCCCGGCGGCACTCGCAGATCCTCCAGCTTGCCTGCGATCTGCAATTGCCGAAGCTTGCGCCGAGCGACCGCCTCGATGCTCTCGAACCGCTTGACTCGCCGACCGTTTGCAAGGGCCTCGGTCTCGGCACTCTTGAACGACACGATCACCGCGGCATAGCAACACGCCGCATGATTAAATTAACGTCAAGCGTGGATGCCAGCGCAGCAGCAACCGTGCTGTACGGGAAGGCCGTATCTCCGCCCCCATTGTAGTTCGCTGGTTCTATCGGGGCGACATCTATTCTGACGCAGGGAGACAGATGGTGGGCCGGACTCCCTACTTCTTCTCAAAAATCGGGCGACACCCCTTCTTTGCGTGCCCCACAGCCACCAAGCCACCGCGCCCGCCGCCGACTCTACCGCTCCCCTTGAAACTAGTCCCCAGCCGCAAGCTGGCAAATCCTTAAGAGAAAATCCGGGATCTGCTCAAATTGTGGAAATTTTATTGGAACGATGTTTCGTTGCTCAAAATTAGCGACCTCGACCTCGTCTGGGCCGAATAACCAGAAACCTGTAGGCCTGGAGGTACCCACGGACTCCTTAATATCAGCCAGCATCGGCCCAACAGTGGGGTCCTTTCCAGACAATCCGACAAAGAGACCGACTCTTTCTCGAAGTACCTGCTTTGTAAACTCCATCCAGAGATCCCGGGTGGCACCAAGTTTTTTATCATAAGAATATTGGCCAAGTATTAAAAAATCGCTCGCATCTTTTTCCGACATCTTTGGCAAAAACCCATGAGGATGGTACACTATAACGTCCGCATCCCTGAGAAGGGTAGGAATTCTAGAAACGACTTGGACCCGCAATC
Organism: uncultured Holophagales bacterium; assembly: GCA_963844885.1. Classification (GTDB taxonomy): domain Bacteria; phylum Acidobacteriota; class Thermoanaerobaculia; order Multivoradales; family UBA5704; genus DATMER01. The sequence goes on from CAWJQA010000006.1 coordinate 597,559, forward strand.
CGTGCAACCTAAGATACCATTCCAAAACGTCGTCAAAGTTAAAATTGATGACCATTTGGATCCTACCTCGCCTTGAACCCATCAGCAACGCACCCAGGGAGATCAAGAGTCGCTCGGAGAGCATCTCGCGAGAAAAATCCACCTCCGCATAGAGACTCCGCTTAACCGCATCTCTGTATTTCCGAAATTCTCCCATCGACCGCTCAACATTATCCACCATCACTCTTAAACGCTCATTGGATGTGCTCTTACGGATCTTCCTTGCATCGGAAGTGCAGCCGGCTAACCTGAGACACCGCCTGACAAGTTCCCACCAAACCGGCAAGCCCACTCCCTTTGAAATTCCAGCGCCAACCAAGAGCACCAAGCTGCCCTCACTTAAATAGCGAGCCAATTCCACGGAGCCGGCTTCAGGATTTGACAGCAAACGAAGGGGAATAGACATAAGCTCTCTACTCTTCCTCTTCGGTCCCTTGAGCCGGGGGAAAAGCGAAGGTTTGTCCGATAAGTCGTTCACCAAAAAGAAACAAAATTAGGTCTCGCCCAACTGGCATATTCTCCGCCCCTCGGGAGATCCTAAAGGAGAAATTGCCATAGCGATCAGCAGTCAAAGCAAAGCGCGGCCGTTCGTGGTCGTCAAAGACAATCGTGCATCGCTTTGTTGCTAGATTAACCTCAGCAGTGTCTGATGCATGCGTAAATTGCTCGAAGGTTGAAGAATTAACTATGTCTGTACCCGAAACGACTATCTTGTCGACAAATGTGTCCCCATGGACCAGCATCTCCATTTTTGTAATCTTGATGAGGCCTCCGTGGTTTCGGCCCGCTTGAAATGCCTCGGTTAGGCTTTTCAGGTCTACAAAATTGAAAATCATACCCAGTCCGTGGGCTGCTTTTACAAGGCGGGAGAAAACAGATCGGCCCATAGCGAAGAATGGTACACAGAGAATCAACATCAACCGACCTCCGACATCCAGCCCCATGATATACATATTATAGCGGAACTGCTCAATACCATTCCAAGTCGTGCGAATTTCCTCCAACTCTGGCGATCGTGAAAATCTTTCTTCTGAATGATAAAACAGATGAAAGACCTCGAAGCCATTCGCAAGGAATACGACCTCCAGCTCGGAGGTCGCCTCGGCCGGAAGAAGCCGAAGCGACTCCTGAACAGACCCTATCTTGTCCGTGGAAACAGCGATCGCGCTGAAGTCATGCCTATCACGAAACATGCCGCCTCCTAAGCCCCTGGGTCGCTTATCTGGGTGGTTGAGGCGCAGGCCAACAACAGCCATGCGCTTACGTGATCCTCACCAAGCTTCTCAGATTCTCCCTCCAAAGATCGTCTCAATCTGTCCGCAAGAAAACCTACGGGACTTTTAATGTCAAAGCCGGGAAATTCCCCTGTGTCCACCTGATATCTATAGCCGCCATCCGTTTTTTCGAGATTTTCGTCATCCGCCATCAAAGCAACGTGGACCCTCCGAGATACGAGAAATTTCACAGCCGCCTCGGCAAGATACAGAGCAGGGTAGAACTTCACCGACAAAAGCAGGTGATTGGACTTATCCCTGGCAAATTCCAGTGCCGCTCTGATCACAGGATTTTCCGAGCGCCGCATCAGTATTATCTCCAAATTCTGGATCAAAATATTAACGGCAAGCTGAAACCGATCGTGTATAGCACCAGACTCCTTGGTACGCGACCGCGACTATACTCCTAAATACATAGTGATCGATCTCAGCCAAGACACTCGGAACGGTAGCCCAGGACTCCCACAGAAGCCCCAGGTATAAAGGATCATTTGTATTGTAGAAATAGTGATAGTCACAAACATGGACTATAATTTCATTTAAATCTCTGAATCCCTCCCTCAACCAACGCCCGAGATCTTCCTTACGTGGAAAGGTCAGCCTTGGGAGTCCAGGAGTCTCTCCTCCCCTGAATCCATCGACTACTTGATCCGGTGGGCGTATAAATCGAAGGTTTTCTTCTGCAATAGGTAGTTTAAAACTATCAGCCTGAGACTCTCGATCAATTTCCAGCGTCTCGAAACATTCTGTCCCTCATGGCACGACTTAAAGTCGTCGTAGTATTGCTCAAATCTCTCATCAAGATCTTTAAAGATCACAGAAAACATGGCTCTTACATGAGCATGCATCAACTCGTGAGTGAGCGTCATGAAGACTCCATCGGGCAGTCCCGGCGCCTGAAATAGCCTGGCACTGCAGCTGTAACAGAGAACTCTGACTCCTTAAAACCTAGGCGTCCACTGTAGAAAACCAACTTTGGCCTCAAGCGCGATGGACTCACATCGCCGATATGAGAATCAACCCGGAGATCTTTATCTCCCTCCCATTTTGATGTGTTAAAATCCCTAAGATTCGGGAAGATGTCCACTCCTTCCACGTAAATATATCTTGCGCAGCAAGACATCATCAATAGGATGACGCCCTTTAAAGACCTCCTGAACAAACTCAGCCAGTCGAAATAGTGCGATACTTGCTCCTCCAACACCAAGCAATGAATAAGAGCGAATCTGACACTCTTTCTCCAGGATTGGAAAGATACCGGAGAAGGATTGGGGAAATCAATATGACAACGCAGAATTTAGCAGAATGATATGATCTACTCTGTGATTGAGTCGCCTTTGCCTCTCGATGTCGTTTGAACGAAGATAGTCGGCAAAGGTTTTCGAGCCGGAACGCTGACATATATTGAGCACCCGTAATGTAGAGAAGCTCCTCACATAACATGATTCACAGTCTCAAGAAGGCCCACGAAGGAAGATACGTAATCGGGAACATATCGGACGCCGCGCTCAAGGGCCGTGTAAATACAATGACGGAACTCTAAAAGAACTCGCTGAAGATCGGAGTCTAAGCTAGTGAAGTCTGCCACTTCGACCAAATCTAAATCTGCAGGTTCAAGCAGAACGAGCAGCGAGTGCTGTTTATCGACCACGCTATTATCCGCCAAAGTCCAAATTTCATTTCCTTTCCAACCTAAACCTAAATCTTCGTGACAGAAATCCAGAGACTTGCGGTCTTCAGAGAATATGACGAGAGACGCAAAGCCATGGCTAAACCACATGTTCGACAGCAGTTCAGGAGGCAACACGTGCAGCAAGCGCCCAATGACTGAGAAGGCTCTCTCAAAAGAGTAAAACCCGATGAAGGAAGTCCCGCATGTCAGGAAGTCTCGCCTCATGGGCAAGACAGGGAAGATCGGACTAATTCTGTAAGACGAACTGAATATGCTACGAGGAAAGGGTAGGGCTTCAGGCGTGAGGAAAACTTCCCCCTTGCCTTGTGGTTACGAAGAAAAGACTAGATAATGTTGCCGCACGCTGATCGACTTGAGCAGTGACAGGATCGAGAACGAAGAGCTGATCGCAATTGCAAGAAGCGCTCTTGCCAACCTGCTCAGCGGTCGCCTATTATAATTTTCTACGGTGTACAAACAACTTGGCCTGATCCCGAAGTATCCCGGTCAGCTACCTCCAGGCTACGACCCTCGGGAGTACCGTCCTTGACCATTACGTAATTAATCCAGAAAAATAAATAAGAAGGGAGTATGGTACGGCAACGACGGCTACGTAAGTCCGGATTTCTAGCAGAAAAAACACAGTAATATTTGGGTAGAGCAAGCCTCACCATAGATTGTATTGAGGAGCACGGAGGTCTTCTGTCCTTCCCTTTCGGCTCCATCCGTCTCCGCTCCTCAGCCAGCGAGAACGTCGGCGCTTCCAGGGAAAGAAAGAAGCGGAGACGAATGGGGGAACAGCCGAACGTCAGCACGCCCCCCTCTCCCGGCGGTCCGGGTGTGCGGCTGGGAGAGAGGACGGGAGGAGGGTCTCAAGCCGCCCGCCGCCGCCAGAAGTCGCTCTCCGGCCAGCGGCGCTCTTCGGCGTAGTAGCGGGCTCGCACCCGAGTATAGCCTTCAAACTCGTCCTGGACGTAACGGCGATAGCGCTCCAGACCGGAGCCGTCCCCCCTCTCCAGGAGGTCTCCGATCGCGTACGAGGCGAAGATGCCGGAGCGCAGGGCTTTCGTGATGCCGGACGAAGAGAGGGGATCGAAAGCCGAGGCCGCGTCTCCCACCGCCAGCCAGCCATCCCCTGCCGCGGGATCGAGACGGCGCGATTGCGCGGCTCTCACCAGCACGTCTCCACGGGGTGTGGGCGATCTTTCACCTGCTCGGCCTCGTCCAGCCGGCGGGACCAGGATTCCGGATCGCTCAGGCGAAGACGCTTTGCCACGTCGGCGTCGGTCATGCAGGCGGCGATGCGCAGGCCTCCCGGCAGGCCGGCGGTGTACCACCAGCCGTCTTCGAAGGCTTCGACGAGCGAACGGGGATCGTTGCCGTCCCGGTCTTCGAAAAACCGGACGAAGCCGGTGAGCTCCCCAGGCCGCGGCCGTGCCGTAGGCCGGCGCGTGCCCCTGGCGGCGGAGCTCCTCCCAGACGCCGAGGTGCTCCAGCCGCCTGGCTGAAAGCGGGTCAGCCGCAGATCAGGGCGGCAAGACGCGCTTTCATGCGCTTCACGCCTTCCGCGAAGACGTCCTCCGGTACGGCGAAGGTGATGCGGAAGTAGCCCGGCATGGCGCATTCGGTTCCGATGACCACCGCCACCCCGGCGCGCCCGCCGATCTCCATCTTCAGGTACGTGGCAAGATCCACGTCGTTGCGGATGACCTTGCCTTCGGGAGTGCGGCAGTCCATGTACTCGCGCACGTCCACCCAGAAGTAATAAGCGGCCTCCGGCACAGTGAACCGCAGGCGCGGAATGGAGCCGAGAAGGTCGGCCGCCTTTTGCCGCCGGCCCACGAGCAGCCGGTTGATCCCGCCTACGATCCCGCCGGTTTCCCGGATGGCGGCCAGCGCGCCCGCCTGAAGGTACAGGTTGACGCCGAGGGAGGCGAAGCGCTGCTGCTGGGTGATCCGGCCGATCGCCGCTTCGTCGATGCCGCCGACCCAACCCACCCGCAGGCCCGACATGGCGAAATTCTTGGACGTGCTGTTGATGACGAAAACCCGATTGGCGATCTTCTCGAAGCTGCAGAGACTGGCGACCGGCTCGAGGCCCGAGGTGCCTGGAATCAGGAGATTGTAGACTTCGTCGGACGCCACCGCGAGATTTGGATGGAGCTCCAGAACCTCCGCCAGGGCCGCCAGCTCGGCGCGGGTGTAGATGGCACCGGTCGGATTGTTGGGATTGGTCAGGACCAGCACGCGGCTGCGCGGCGTGATGGCGGCGGACAGGAGCGCCGGCGTGAGCTTGAAGTTGTTTCCAGGATAGGTCTGGATGACCTTGGGCTCCGCCCTGAGCTGGCGCACGACTTTGGGAAACTGGAACCAGAACGGCGCCGGCAGCAGCACTTCGTCGCCGGGGCTGGTCATCGCGCCGATGACATTCGACAGGGCCTGCATGGCACCATAGGCGATGACGACCTGGTCGGCTTTATATAGCGCGCCGAGATGCTTGTGGTCGAATTCCGCGATGGCGGCGCGAAGGTTCTCCGCGCCGTTGGTCGGTGGATACGACAGGTGCTCCAACTCGCCGACGCGGGCCGTGATCGCTCTCTTCACCTCCGGGCTCACCGGAAACGGCGGCGAACCGGTCGAAAGATCGATCTCGCCCGCCTCGGCGGTCTCAAGGATTTCGGGAGCGGTCCGGGAGAGCCAGAACTTCCGCTCGGCCCTGGTCCAGGCTGCGCTCGTGGACGATATGCTGCTCTCGGACATGCGGATCTCCTCCTTTTTACATGTTCACGGCGCGCCGCCGCCAGAAGTCGCTCTCCGGCCAGCGGCGCTCTTCGGCGTAGTAGCGGGCTCGCACCCGGGTGTAGCCATCGAACTCGTCCTGGACGTAACGCCGATAGCGCTCCAGGCCGCGGTTGTCTCCCCTCTCCAGGAGATCTCCGATCGTATACGAGGCGAAGATGCCGGAGCGCAGGGCTTTCGTGATGCCCGACGAAGAGAGAGGATCGAAGGCCGAGGCCGCGTCTCCCACAGCCAGCCAGCCATCCCCTGCTGCCGGATCGAGACGGCGCGATTGCGCGGCTTTCACCACTACGTTTCCGCGGGGTGTAGCTCCTTGCAGACGATCTCTCACCTGCTCGGCCTCGTCCAGCCGGCGAGACCAGGATTCCGGATCGCTCAGGCGAAGACGCTTTGCCACGTCGGCGTCGGTCATGCAGGCGGCGATGCGCAGGCCTCCCGGCAGGCCGGCGGTGTACCACCAGCCGTCTTCGAAGGCTTCGACGAGCGAACGGGGATCGTTGCCGTCCCGGTCTTCGAAAAACCTCACGAAGCCGGCGAGACGGTCGGCGGCCACGAAACGCGCTTCGCGGCGGCGGGCGAAGGCGGCGGCGGAGCCGGTGGCGTCCACGACAAAGCGGGCGACGAGCTCGCCGCCGTTCGACAGAGACAGACGCCAGCTCTTTCCATCCCGATTCGCGGCGGTTACGCGAGACTGAATCCGCTGGACTCCGCGGCGTTCCGCCTCGGCGGCGAGCATGGCGTCGAAGGCGGCTCGGTCGAGGTGCCAGCCGTGGCCGTGGGTTGAGAAAACGTAATCGTTTTCCTGGGCGGACGGTGCTCCCCAGGCCGCGGCCGTGCCGTAGACAGGCTCATGGTTTTGACTACGGAACGTTTCCCAGACGCCCAAGTGCTCCAGCACACGCCGGGACTGCGGCGGCAAGGTTTCTCCGATGCGTGGTATCGGCGAAGCGGCGTACGCCGAGGCCTCGATCAGAGCCACCGACAAGCCCGGTGCGTGCGACCGCAGGGAGAGGCCGGCGGCGCTTCCCGCCGGGCCTCCCCCTACGATTGCGACGTCGGTCCTCAGATCTTCACCGCGTACCACGAGGCCACCACGCCGGCCGGATGGACGGTGCCGTCACCGCCCGAGTGAGGAATCGTCCGTACGATCGATCCCACCATCGCCGCGCGCTGCAGCGTGGGGTTGCTGTTGGGCCACACCGGCGCCAGCCAGCCGATGTAATCGTAGATCCACTCCTCTCCGCTCACCAGGCCCTTGCCCTGGAAACGGACCTGCATCGGCGTGCCGTAGTCCCGCGAGCCGTACAGGTTCAGGGACCAGCCCTCGCCTCCGATCGTGCCCTTCAGCACCTCCTCGGCGGCCTCTTCGATCACGATCATGCCCTCGCCGAACTTCAGGTCGTTGAACTGCTTCTTCGGGTCCGGATCGTTCAGCAGGCTGCGGTACGTCCACTTTCCAACGAACGGATTCTTGCTGCTCATTCTTCCTCCTTGGAGCGGTTTCTCTCAATCGCGATGTAGGGCGGCGGATCCGGCGGCGGAACCTCGCTGGGCTCGTAGCTCACCCCCGGGGTGCGGACCACGAAGGCCAGCTTCCACCACTCCGTGACCATTTTCAGATCGCCCGCGTTCGTCTGCGGGATGCCGCGGCTCCAGTCGACCCAGAGATACTTCACCGCGCCGCCGATCACCGCGGGCTCGAACACCTGGAGCGGCCGGTGGGCCGGCCACCAGAGCGTCTCCCACGACTTCTCTTCCCTTGCCATCAACGAATCCCCTTCGCTCGCCGGATAGATGTTGTTCCACTCCGCGTAGGTGACGTTGATCGGGTTTGTCGTACACTCGTTGAAATCCGCCTGCCAGGGCAAGGCCATGTGCTTCGTCAGGTCTCCCGGCTGCATACCCACGTCGAAGTTGTCATCCTGGCTGAGATCGTCTCCGATGTACGCGCTGTAGTCCGCCTCCGGCACATTGCCCTTGTTGGCGTTGGCCTGCGCCGCCGTCTGCCGGAACGAGGAGAAGCCGGGATCGACCTTGATGCGGAACGGCTCCAGGTAGACCGCCGGATTGCGCAGGATCCATCCCACCTCGCCGCCCGGACAGAAGGCGCCGCCGAGCACATTGCTCAGCACACCCATGTCCAGGTCGTGCCCCGTGCGGTTCACCCATCCGGCATACGGATTCCACGGATCGGGATGACCCAGCCTTCCAGCTCCTCGTTGTAAAACAGCCCGAACGCCCACTGCCGTAGCAGGTAATACTGATAGGACGTCAGGCGCAGGAACTTCGACGGTAACGTATTCGAGAGCGGATTGTCGCCGCACAGCAGGGGCATCAGCGGCAGGCCGTTGACCCGGCTGGTGGGCTTCGAGCCGATACGGAAAACGTTCTCCTCGCCGGGCTGGCGCAGGAGATCGAACAGATACCGGCGATAGGGGCCGTACGGGTCGGACGTGGCCTTGACCACGCACTTTTCCCGGTACTCCTCCAGGAGCTTGCCGGTGTGATACTTCTTCAGGTGCTCGGCGGTGGAGACGCGGAGCTGCTGCCAGAGCTCCTCGTCCATGCCGTTGCGGGCGCGGGCGAGCGCGTCCTGCACGGCCTGCTCAGCTCCTCCTTGGCTTTCGGATAGTCGGCGCTCTCCGCCGCCGCCCGCCAGTTGCGGAGGTAGGCGCGGAAGTCCGTGCCCGGGTCCTTGCCGAGGATCCGGTGGGCGAACTCCCGGAGCGCTTTGCGCACGGCCTTGTGAAACGGCTGCGACAGCTCACCCTGAGCCGCCGCAAGGAGAAGGCCGGCGCGCAGGCGCTTCCCTTCCGACTGCTTTTCGAGCACCGTCACGGCCGGGGCCATCACGTCCGCGAAAAGCTCGCCGGAGTGGTGCTTCGCAAGGCAATCCTTCTCGCACTCGGCGAGGGCGTCCTTGTCCACCATCGGCGGCACCGACATCTTGTAGGGATCGAAGCTCCCGCGGGGCGACTGATTGTGCGGGAAGTTCGACTGGCCGAGGATGCTCGTCAGGTAGGAAAACTGATCGGCCCGGAAGAGGATCGGCCAGATGTCGCGGTAGAACCACGGCCGGTAGTCCGGGTTCCAGCGCAGCTTGCCGGCCTTCCACATCACGAGCGCCTCGGTGTCGGTGGGAGGGATCACCTGCGGATCGCCGAACGTGCCGGCGGCGCCGTAGAGATCGGTGCGGTAGGCGAACTGCTGGATACTCATGTCGAGCACGACCTCGTCCATGGTGACCATGTCGAGGATCTCCGGCGCGTAGCGCGGATAGCCCACGATCACCCAGGCCGGATATTCGACGTCGATGAAGCGCGTGGCGCCGACCTCGGGCGAATGCATGACGAGCCGCGCGGTGACCGGGCCGTCCGAGGTGTCGTCGAACCAGCCGTCGTTGTTGGCGTAGGTGTCGATCCGCGGCTGGCCGAACTGATCGAATTGGAACGAGCCGGAATTGCCGTGGCCGCCGAGCACGAGGAGTCGTCCGGTGTCGTCCGTCTTGAGCTCGCCGAGGGTGTCGATCGAGCACGGCTGGAGCGGCGGCGGGAACGTCGGCGCGTAGACGTCGCGGCCGTCGCGGTCGAACCGGGCGGTACGGGTCTTTGTGCAGTCGACGATGCGCGGACCGGGATCGATGATCAGCCGCTGGCGCGCCTCGTCGCCCTGGATGTCCGCGTTGCGCCGCGGGTGGCTCGGCGCGTAGCCATGCTCGCCTTCGAGCTGCTTGAACTCGTACCAGGAAGCTTTTTTGTTCGCCAGGTAGGCGCGCCACTGGATGTCCACCAGCACGCCCTGGTTGCCACCGCCGGAGACCGGATCGCCCAGCTTCATGGGACGGCCTTCGGGGCTCTCGTCGTCATAGACGTAGATCTGGAAGCGCGCCGCCTGGCGCTTGATGCGGCCGGCGGCGTCCTTGAATTTGTGAATGGTCAGCTCGGTCATGCCGTCGGGCGACATCAGGGGGTTGCCCTGGGCGTCGCAGTCGATGGGCAGGGCCGCGGGCTTCTCCGGCGAAATACAGAAATCGTCGGGGCTGTTGCCGAGCCGGGCGATCCCGATACCGGGATGGATCTTGTATTTTGTAGGCATGGCGTCCTCGGGCCTCCGTGATCAGTCGAGAAAGTTCAACGACACGCCTTCGAGCCGGAGGAGCTCGTTCTCCTCCCGGTAGTCGACGCCGATCACCACCAGGGTGATCTGAAGCGAGGTGGCGCCGCCGTCGAGCAGGTTGCGGGCGGCCTTGGTCACGTTGATCCGATGATTGCGCGGCGTGTTGTGGCTGCGCGGCCGCAAGTCGTACTTGCGCGGACGGCTCGGCGGCAGCTCGCAATGCCCGGGCCCGCCGATGCATGGTCCATGGCCGAACACCGCCAGGTAGCCGGCATAGTGTGCGTCCTCGATCGACGTTTCGGCGTTCGCGTCCGGCAGGTTGAGGAAGACGCGGATGAAACACGAGCGCGGGAGCTGGGGCACGCGATGGAGCCGCACCTCGGCCTGGCGGAACGCGCCGCGCACCGTCTTCGGGATGTCGATCGTCTTCGACACGAAGCGCCCCACCGGCGCCTCCAATCCCACCGGCAGCACGAACGTGCTCTTCACGTACTCGTAGCCGAAACGCGAGATGTCGAGCGTGTCGGCGATCGTGTAGCTCCACGGCGTGAGCACCGAGTCGAGATCGGCCGGCAGCGACTGCGGATGCATCTGCTGCCACTCCCACCAGAGGCGGTCCACGTTGACGTGGATCGGCCAGAACACCGGATCGAACGAGGCCGTGAGGTTGCTGAACATGTCGCCGAACACGGGACTGGAATACATATCCTCCCGGGAGTGGAAGCGGCGGCCCGCCACATGCACGCCCCGGTTGCGCTGCTGCCCCATGTCGCCTTCCAGATTCTCAGCCGGTGCCGCGGCCGGCTTCGGATTCATGCCGCCGGTCCACAGGTGCATGGTGTTGTGCGGGTTCTGGTCGAGGAAGCCGAACGAGTCGTTGTAAAGGCTGCCGCCGCCGAAATCGCGGAAGGAACGCAGGCTCAGGATCTCGTCGATGTCTTCCGGCTTCGGGTAGTGGTAATGGATCACCTTGTTGAGCGTGGACGGCTTGCCGTCCGAGGTGTGGTATTCACCCGGGTAGCGCAGCGGGTACCAGAGCGAGTTGGCGGCGAGGAGCGCGTCGAGGAACCGGTCGCGGTGCTCGCCCTCGGTGTATTTGTCGCCGATCAGCTCCTCCACCCGCGCGAAGAAGCGGGCCTGCGACGGATAGTGGTTTCCCACCATCTCCTTCTGGAGGGTGCGCGCGGCGCCGGCCGGCAGGGCCGGAGTGGCCTCCTTGAGATAGACGATCGAGGCGTCCGTCAGGAACGCCTGGTACGACTTCGGGATGATCCATCCGCGCTCCGGATGCGCCGGCACGTACTGCGGCATGATCCAGTCCCAATAGGGCATGCTGACGTCCGGGCACTGGTCCTGGAGCGCCTGCTCGAACTCGTAGAGATAGATCCGGTGCCACGGGAGGAACCGCTCCCAGCCGTGCTGGCAGTGGTTCTGATGGATCAGCGCCATGTTGTTGTAGCTCCGGATGTCCTCGGGCCACTTGTTGAGCGCGTACATCTCGCGGAACGCGAAGCGGAACTTTTCGAGCTGGATTTCTGACATGCAGTCGAGGTTCGTCCGCTGCCGGATCTCGCCGTGCTCGTAGGCGTATTCGTTCGCGCCGGTGACGACCGTGTGGGTGACGCGCGCCTCATCCTCCACGTTGTCCGCGCGGATCGCTTCGAGCGCCGTGGACGCGGTTTTGACCTGGACGTTGAACGCCGCGATCTCGCGGTCGTCCGCCGGCAGGCCGTCGTCGATCCAATCGGAAATGAACCGGATGTCGTCGTCCGCCACCCGGCTGCCCCCCCAGGGGAGAGGCGGAAAGCGTGAGCCGTCGAAGGGCGGCTCGCCGCGCAGCCCCTGGATGAGGCCCGAGGACTCACCGCGGCTCTTCACGGAGCCGCAGCAGGTGAGCGCCCCCTTCGCCGCGATCAGGCGGACGCCATGGATTTCCGCCTCCTTGAGGTCTTCCAGCGGCAGATCCCAGAAGCGCTCCGCCGTGCCGGCGCCGGCCGCGCGGTCGAGGATGTCCTTCACTTTTTGATATCGAGTCGTGTCTGCCATGTCGTCTCTCTTTCTAATGAGAGTGGGCACTGTGCGTCATCGTGGGCGTACCCGTATCCTCCCCCACCACCTCGACGATCTCCATCATTCCCAGGTCTTCGTGATCGAGGATGTGGCAGTGCATCACGAACTGCCCGATGTAATCGGTGTACTGCGTATAGATGTTCAGCGTCTGGCCGGCGGGGATCAGCAACGTGTCCTTCCACACAACCTCGTTGTTCCCCTCCGGATCCGTGCGCGTGGTCTGGAACGGGTTCACGTGGATGTGGAACACGTGCGGCAGCGGCGGGATGCCGTTCGCGATCACCGAAGGGTCGCCGACCGTGGTGAGGCTCCACATGTCGGTGGCGCCGAGCTTCACGTAGCGGATGCGCGTGGGGTTGAACGCCGAGTAGTTGATCTGGAAGTAGTTTCGCGGATCGTTCGCCGGGTTCGCGGAGCTGCCGAGCTTGAACACCGCGGTCTGCACGCCGTCGGCCTGCGCCTGGAGGTTGACGCCCGGGAACGGCGCGAGCTTCGCCATCTCGGCGTCCGTGGGAAGCTTCATGTCCACGGGATCGCCTTCCACATGGATTTCGGCGAGCAGGTTTTCATCCTCGACCACGCCGCGCAGGGCCTGAACGGCGGAGGTCGGCGCATCAATCAATCGGTAGACGCCCGGCGTCAGGCTCGCCTGCACGAGAACGTCGCTGCGGTAGCCCGGCTGGAGCTGCACCGTCTGCGCGGGACCCCAGGTATCGATGCGGCCGAGATAGAGGCCGTCGAGCGCGATCTCGTGGAGCGAGTGGCCTTCCAGGTGAAGGCTGAGCGATTCACGGAAGGAGGTGTCGATCATCCGCCAGCGCTGAACCTCGCCCGGATGCATCTTGATGATCGGCACGATCTGGCCGTTGATCGTGACGCGCCGCAGGGAATTCTGCCAGGTGCAGCCGGACTTCCCTTCCTTGCAGAGCTTTTCGGTGGCGGGGCTGTCCGGAAAGAAAGCCGTGATGTCGTCGGCGCGGCCGTTGGCGTCGTAGAGGATAGTCTGGAAAACCATGACCTTTTCGTGCTCGTTGGCCTTGCGCAGCGACTCGGGGATCTCCTCGGGATCGTCTTCGATGATCAGCGCGCCGGACATGCCGCTGCCGACCTGGATCGCGGTCGAGCCGTGGGTGTGCGCGTGGTACCAGAAGGTGCCCGGCGGATGATTGGCCGGCACGTGGATCTCGTACGGGAAGCTCGTCTGCGGCGGGATCGCGAGCAGCACGTTGTCGCTGTTGCCCGTGGGTGAAACGTGGAGCCCGTGGGTGTGGAGATTCGTGGTGTTGAAGCTGTGCGGCATCGTGTCGATGAAGGCGTTGGTGGCCTCCTGCTTGACCTGAGATGCGGCCTCGTCCGGCGTCTCGAGGGGCAGCGCGTTTTGGAGCGTCGGCGCCAGGGTGTCGCCCGGCTTGATGCGCAGCGTCGGTCCCACGAGCTGGCCGTTGTAGGAGCGCAGTGTCACCGGACAGCCGCCGAGCGAGGTGGCCTTCGGATCGGTGTATTGGACCGCAAGGGTGGTTTCGAGCCGGCCCTCGTGAGAACGCTTGTCCGGCGGGTTTTGGAAATCCTGGCGCCCGTACTTGTCGATGTCGATCGCCGCGAACGGGCAGGGGCCTTTCGGAGGCGGTGGCTGCTGGGCGCGCAGACCGGTCGCGCCGGCGAGCGCCAGGGCGAGCAGAAGCGCGGTGGTCCGCCATCGATTGGATCGTGTCATGTGGTTCTCTCCTGAATGGTCAACTCCGCATGAGTGGCCGGCGACGGGCCGCGCGGCCCACACCGCGGCGCCGAGGAGCGCCGCCATGCCGAGATAGATGAAAGGTTTCTGATGCAACCAGAACCGGCCGGCAGCGATCGCCCCCGCGCCGAGGAGCGCCACCGCCGCCGGTCCGGCCATCAGCCGGCTGTGACGGCAGCGGCCCTGGAAAGCGATGGCGCCGACCGTGAGCGCGAGCGACGCCACCGTCACCGGCGCCAGCCAGGCGCCATAGAGCCCGAAGGCGGACCAGGAGAGGCTCGCCGATCCCACCAGACCCGCATAGGCGAGCAGGCAGGCGGGGCATTTGGGCGCCACCGCCAGGACGAGCGACGAAATGAGGAGCGCGCGGCTCCGGGCCTCTCCAGCCATTCTTCTCCTCCATGACTACGGCTGCATGGCTCCGAAAGAGCAACCGCCGTGCCACGCGGGAACACCGCCGAAGCACGGGAGAAAGAACGGTTTTTCGAGAGAGGCGCGCCCGCGGCGGCGCGTCATCCGGTCATGTCGAACTGTGTCGCCTGATGTCGGGCCACGCCGGACTATGGTCCGGTTGTGTCGGTTACCCGGTCGCGAGCGTGGCCAGCAGGCCTGGGAGGTCGAGCGGCCGGGTATACATGGCGAGCTCGCCGTCATCCGTGCGCGGCCAGTCTTCCCGGGGGCGGTCCCAGTAGAGCTCGACGCCGTTGTCGTCCGGATCCCGCAGATACAGGGCTTCGCTGACGCCGTGATCGGCGGCGCCTTCGAGCTGGATGCCCGCGGTGGCGACGCGCCGCAGGGCGTCGGCCAGCGAGCGCCGGTCGGGGTAGCGGATCGCGAGATGATAAAGGCCGGTAGTGCCCGGACCGGGCGGCGGGCCGCCCTGGCTCTCCCAGGTGTTGAGGCCGATGTGGTGATGGTAGCCGCCGGCACTCAGAAACGCGGCGGATCTGCCCATCCGCTGGGTCAACTCGAAGCCGAGGACGTCCCGGTAGAAACGGAGAGCGCGCTCGATGTCCGCCACCTTGAGGTGGACGTGGCCGATGTCGACGCCGGGAGAGATCCCCGTAGTCCCCACCGCCGCCTCACCACGATTCCCGGGCCGAGACGGGAGGGTTCTCCGGGTGCTCTTCCGACTCGATGGACCGCAGCAGCAGCGCCGGGCTCTCCTTCACCTCCAGCACGGCGCCCGAGCCGAACCGGATCTCGCTCCCTTCTTGCGGCTGGTGCGGGACCCGGTTGAGAATCGCCGCGATCTGCGAGGTCTGAAGGTTCACGTTCCTGTCGTCGAGCATCGTCGCCGTGATCCATGCCATGCTTCGAGAGTATCACGGGATCGCTTCAGGGGCTCCCGGCATTATAGGATGACGGTCCATGAAGAAGATCCTCCTCACCGTCCTCGGCCTCGCCGTCCTCCTCCTGGCCGTGCTGGTCGGCCGCGCCTCGATGCTCGACTCCCGGCAGGTGAAGGCTGAGCCGGTGACCGACCTCAGTGTCGATGCCAACGCGGTGGCTCAGCGGCTCGCCGGCGCCGTCCGCTTCCCCACCGTCTCCCATGAAAAGGGGGAAAACGTGGAGGCGCAGGCGTTCCTCGGGCTGCACGAGTACCTGCGGACGAGCTTCCCGCTGGTCCATCAGACCCTCCAGCGCGAGACGGTCGCGAACTACAGCCTTCTCTATACCTGGCCGGGGCGCAATCCGGAACAGCCGCCGATCCTTCTCCTGTCCCACATGGACGTGGTGCCCGTCGAGCCCGGCACGGAAGGCAAATGGTCGCACCAGGCCTTCTCCGGCGACATCGCGGACGGCTTCATCTGGGGCCGCGGCACCCTCGACGACAAGGTTTCGGTGATGGCGGTGCTCGAAAGCATCGAGCTGCTGCTTGCGCGCGGCTTCCAGCCGGAGCGGACGGTACTGCTCGCCTTCGGGCACGACGAGGAGGTCGGAGGCAATCAGGGTGCGGCGGCCATCGCGCGCCTGCTCGAAAGCCGCGGCGTGCATCCCGAGCTGATCATGGACGAAGGCGGCATCATCGCCGACGGCATGGTGCCCGGCATAAAGACGCCCGTGGCCCTGATCAGCACCGCCGAGAAAGGTTTCGTCACGGTCGAGCTGACGGCGCGCTCCAAGGGTGGCCACTCGTCCATGCCGCCGGCCCACACCACCATCGGGATGGTGGCCGCCGCCGTGCAGAAACTCGAAGAGAACCAGATGCCGGCCCGCATCGACGGCGCGACGCGCCACTCTTTCGAATTCCTCGCGCCGGAGCTGCCACTCACCTTGCGCACCGTGATGGGCAACCTCTGGTTTTTCGGACCGCTTCTGAAAAGCAAGCTCACCGTGGAGCCGGCCTCCAACGCGCGCCTGCGCACCACCACGGCGGCGACGATCATCCGCGGAGGAGTCAAGGAAAACGTGCTGCCGAGCGAAGCGACGGCTTGGGTGAACTTCCGCATCCTGCCCGGAGACTCGGTCGCGTCGGTGCTGGAGCATGTGAAGGAGACGGTCGGCCCGGACATCGAAATGTCCGTTTCGGGTCCGATCCGGAACGAACCCTCGCCCGAAACCCCCGCGGACGGCGCCGGCTTCCGACTCCTCCAGACGACGCTCTCCCAGGTCTTCCCCGGCATGCTCGCCGCGCCCAATCTCCTTTCCGGCGGGACGGACACGAAGCACTACCAGAAGCTGACGAGCAATGTTTTCCGCTTCATCCCGGTGAAAATCCAGGCCGAGGATCTGGAGCGCGTCCACGGCACCAACGAAAGGGTCGGAGTCGAAACCTACGCCGGAGCCGTGCGTTTCTACGCCCAGTTCGTGAGGAACGCCGCGGGCGGGCCGGAAGGCGGGGGAAAGTTGTGAACGGCACGGAATTGGGGATGCCGCTCGCCTTCGATCCCGAGCGCGCCGACTTCACCGGAATCGCGAACCCACCCGATCCAGTCGGGGTCCACGTAGGACTCCGTCCCAACCACACCCAGAGGGATCGTGTTGACGTCGAAGTCGGAGCCGAGGGGCTTGCCCGCTGGCGAGAACCGCCGTGCCCGCAAAACCGCAGTCGGGGTGGGACCCGGCACTTCTCCGAGCCAGACGGCCAGGAAACCGCCATCGGCGACAGCCAGGACGATCGGTTTTGAGCGGTCGATGGGCCGGCTGTTCAAACGCACCTCTGGCCCGATCCGCTGACCCGAGGACGAAAGGCGCCGGGCCACGATGCCATGCTTGCGGGGCAGCGCCCAGCCGGCCATGAACCCGTTGCCCCGGACAAGCCAGACCCATTCGGTGCCGGCCCCGCCCAGTCGAACCGGCTGGCCGTCAGGCGCGCCCTGCAGAGTCAGGTGCTGCCGATAGAAGGCCGTCGGCTTTCCACTGGGCGGCTCGTGCCAGAGCACGTCGAAACCCTTCAGCGCGGCCGTGACGGAGTCGATCGACGGATAGTGGTCCTCAAATCCGATCGTGGCCGGCCCTGCATCCTCGGGCGTGTCTCCGGCGGCGACGTAGCGATAAAAGACTCCTGCATGAGAATCGTACCCCTCGCCCCACGCGACCATGTAGGCACCGCCGGGCTGCACGGCCAGGAAGGGTTCCCTGGGGAACGTGGCGGCGCGCAGATCGACCTCCGGACCCAGCGGCACCAGTTGAGCTACAAGGCCGCGAGGGCCTGCGATGCCGATCCACGCTACGCTGACGAAAAAGCAGAGGGCGAGCCGTGTCCTGTTCATGAAGTAATTATACGCCCGGCGAAGGGGTCATCTGCTAGGCTTGGGCTCCGACATCGCTCCGGAGGCCGTCCACGAGTTGGGCCTGAGCGAGGTGGCGCGGATCACCGCGGAGATGACCAGACTGGCGCAGGCGCAGGGCTACAAGAACCTCGCCGCCTTTCGCGCCGCGATCAACAGCGAAGTTCCCAGACGGGCTTTCCTCCCAGCCTGCCTCGTGAGGGTAGGGTTCGCCCCAGCCGGCTAGGTCGCGCCGCGCTCAGTGGCAATCAACCTCTTCCAACATCTACGGATTTCAGGAGGCGTTGCCCGGAGACGAGGTTCCCACGGAAGGTTGTGTTTCCTGCAGCTCGCGCGGCCTCCGGATTGCGCTGAAGGCTCCTGAATCCACAGATTCGCCCCTTTCAGAAGTCTTCCCGCTCTACCAACCTCCCCTCCGCAGCTCAACTCTCCAGACGCTGACATAGTGCTGTGTCATTTTCTGGGCTTGCCAGCAGGTCGGAGCGCGGCCTTAACAAAAGTGCTAAGTACTCCTCCGAACCCTTTCAAATCAGCCCTTTCATTAGCTGGCATTACGACCAAAGCGAGAAGGTAGGCTCCTAGTAAGGCGGCAGCGATTACGAAAGGAAGAACCCACGCCGTGACGTTAGAAGACGCAACCGCCAGAGCTGTGAGCGTTACGACTAAGCCGACGAGGATCATCGCGGCTCTAGCGATCCCGTGCCAGAAGACATTAGGCGGCGGGAGTAGCGCCGCCCTTCGGCCGGCTGGGCTACTAGGGCCGTCTGGGCTAGCTGCCGATACCGAGTAACCCCGATCGTCGATAGCGACATCGGCGCTCGCCTCTTGATGCAAGTCACCCTGACGCACGTGAAGATTCGAGTCACCCGTCGTTGTTAGTTTGAGTTGAATGTGCGATTTGTCATAGCCGCTACCGAGGTCGACCTTCGTCACTTGCTCTCCTCCTTAGTCCTCAAGGAATTGCAAAAGGGTGAGCTTCGACTGGGTGTTCGATGTGCTCATGTTTGAACTCTTCGTTCGGGTATTCCAGTTTTTCTCGCACGCGAATGTAATCCGGGTCGTATCGATGCTCGTAGCGCCTTGTGTCGTTGACATATTTGACGAGGGCCCTTTCGTACGCGGCTATTTGGCTTGCATGGACTCGGACGTCGAGGTCGATGATATTGGTCGTTGACCGACTTTCGTGAAACCGAGATGGTGCATGGATGGCCTGCACTTGGCCGACTATGTAGATCTCGCGAATCGGAAGGGGAGGGCGGAAGGCAGCCTCCACCATCTGGGAAGTCGCGGGAGGCAGCGACTGATCACTATTTAGGACTTCGAATCCTGGGGGTGGACGCGGGAGGCCACCCTTCCCGGCCTGCTTCAAGAGTGCTTGGCGGAGATCGCCGTCCGCGAACAGAAGAACACTGGCCCATTGGTCCTGCTGCTCAAGGGCGGCCACAGTGACTGTGACCGCACCCACTAGGACGGTGGGCCTGACACCGTCGACTACTGCGCCTCTGGCTGCCGCCTCGCTTTTTTCCTTCGGAATCTTTTCCGCATCAGAAACGGTGATGATTCGGATGAGCTCATCTTTGATTGTCAGGACTGTGTGGGCGTCCGGAGTTGTACCATCATGGACCTGGAACTCAGCGTAGTACGGCTGAGGTCGGGTCGGGAGGGTCGGGGGAATCAGGTCTGAAGAGAGATCCGTGGACGTGCTGCTGGTCGTGGTCTCGAAGCCATGGAAAAATCCGTACAAGGCCAACGACCCAAGGAACAGTAGTGGGGCCCCCAGAGCCACCAGAGGTAGGATGCACCCGAGCACCCAATCAGTAAGGCTCCAATCCTTCTGTGACGGCTTTGTCGTGAACTGGGTCTCGCCGCGTTGCGGACCACGGGGATGGCGATCCTGGGCCATAGGAGCCTCCGAATGAGCTGGGGCGGATTATACTACTTAGACGTGCGTGTCTGCGTTTTTCCCCTGCGGGTGCTAACGTCGGAGGGTGCGCCTCGGGGCCCCGAGGTGTGCGCTTTGTGCCCGAAGGAGGCGCCCTGGTGGAGGTCACGGTCAGGACGAGGCAGTCTCGCCTCCTCCTGCGACCCGGGCACTGCCTTGAACGAGATCGTGATCGGACCTACGCTGGTAGACGAAATCGAAGCCGACGCCAGAGCGGGATCATTTCCGCCTGGCCTGCCGTTCGTCCGAGCCTGGCACCTTCTGAGTGGAAGATCACGCAGGTGATCAGCTTCGACTACGTGTCCCACTAGGCCGGCGCCGGGCTGCGTTGCTCCTGGCGAGGACGCGGCCCCTTCGCATAGAGCGCCTCGTAATACGAGCGCCCCTCGCGGACGAGATGGATGCGCTGATCCCGTTGCAGGCGGCGGAGAGCGGACGAGACGTTGCGCACGTCGGCGGCCTTGCCCAACCGGGCCCGGAAGCGCCGGTTGATCTCCGCAGTGATGGCCGTGGGACCGAACGGCTCGCCGTCCGGCCGGCTCGCCAGGATCCGGGCGATCAGATCGCCGACCCTGGAGTTGGGACCGATGTCCGGGTCGTCCACCACGGTGGAAGAGGCAGGAGCCGCGGGCACCGTCTCGGGCGCGGCAGGCTTGACCAGCTCCGCGGCGGGGACGGCTACCGTCTTGAGCGCTTCGAGATGCTGCGCCGTCGTCTCCAACTCAGCCGCGAGGATGGTGCGCTGCTCGCGATGATGCTCCTCCTCCCGGACATGGCTGGCGACCTGCTCGCGGAGGAAGGCGACCCGCCGCTCCAGGTTGTCGAGAATCTCGGCCAGCGAAAGCTTCAAGCTCACGACACGACTCTCCTTTCGCGACGCAGACTTGCCACGCCCAGCGCATTGGAAGTCCAATCTGCGATGTCGCCAGTCCAACCCGCGGCATTGTATGGACACTTCGCAGCGCTGTACACAGACTCTGCGACGCATTGCAGAGTCTCCGCACTGCCGCGAAGATACTCTGCGGCGCTGCCAGCAGGCTCTGCGGCGTTATACAGAGAATATGCCGTGTTGTCAAGATGACCTGAGACGCCGCACGCCGCCATCGCGACGCCGTACAGGATCTTTGCGGCGTTGAGTGGGTACTCTGCAATGCTTTATCCGTAATCTGCAACGTCGCTCACAGTCTCCGCGACGCCGAAAGGAGACTCTGCGGCGCCGGATGGAGGCTCCGCGATGCCGGATGGAAACTCCGCGGCGTTGCATGGAGAGTCTGCAGCGCTGCACGGATACTCTGCGGCATTGAATACGTACATTGCGCCGCCGGAGCGGTACTCTGCGGCGTCGTCTCAAGGGTTGTCCGCAGATCCAGGCTGCTATACTGATTTCGGGACCACACGAACACCATGCAGCCATGCACTTGGTGAACGACAAGACAGATCTCCCGGTCGTCGTCGCCGGAGCCGGCGCTGCGGGCACGGTGGCGGCCCTCTTCGCAGCCGGCGGCATTCGCCGGGTGCTGCTCCTCGAACGGACGCGCGACGGCGGACGCAAGATCCTGGTGAGCGGCGGCGGGCGGTGCAACGTCCTGCCTTCCTCTCTCGAGCCCGCCCGGTTCGTCACCGACTCCTCTCCGAACACTCTGAAGAAAATCCTTCTGTCCTGGCCGCTCGCGGAGCAGCGACGGTTTTTCGAGGAGGAGGTGGGCATCCCGCTGGCGCTGGAGGAGGAGACCGGCAAGCTCTTCCCCGCCTCGAACCGGGCGCGGGACGTGCGCGACGGCCTGCTCCGCCTGGCCGCCCGGCGAGGTGTGGAGACGGTGTTCGACGCGCTGGTGGAGGACGTTTTTCCATCGGAAGGCTCGTGGGCCGTCCGGCTTCAAGGAGCCCGGGTGATCCGCGCCTCCGCGGTGATCCTGGCGACCGGCGGCCTCTCGCTGCCGGGCACCGGGAGCGACGGCACCGGCTTCCTGATCGCGCGCCGGCTCGGGCATACCGTCCACGCTACCTATCCCGCCCTGACACCCCTGACCGCCGACCCGCCCCGCCACGCCGGCCTGGCCGGAATCTCGCTGGAGGTGAATCTGGAGGCGCCGCTGCGCAAGGGCCGGTTCGAGACCCATGGCGGCTTCCTCTTCACTCACCATGGATACAGCGGGCCGGCCGTGCTGGACGCTTCCCACCTCGCCGTCCGCTCCCGGATGGCCGGCGGCCCTCCACAACCTCTCTATATAAGATGGACCGCCGGAAACCCCGAGGAGTGGGACCGCCGGCTCCGCGAAGGCACGGGAACCGTGGCCACGCCGCTGCGCCGAGCTCTGCCCGGCCGCCTCGCCGAGATGCTGTTGGCGGAGGCCGGAGTCGATCCCGCGCGCCCGCTCCCCCAGCTCCGCCGCGAGGAGCGCCGCAAGCTGGTCGAGCTCCTCACCCGCTATCCCCTCCCCTGGACCGGCGACGAAGGCTATCCGAAGGCCGAGGTCACCGGCGGCGGCGTCGCGCTCTCCGAAATCGACCCCCGCACGCTGGAAAGCCGCCTCCATCCCGGCCTCTTCCTCTGCGGCGAGATGCTCGACGCCTTCGGCCCCATCGGCGGCCACAACTTCGCCTGGGCCTGGGCCACGGGACGGGCGGCCGGGAGGGGCGCCGCCTGGGAAGACCCCAGGGGGAGAGCTTGAGCTGCTGCGATCGTTCCTACGACCGCGTGTCGACGAACTCAAACACTGGCAACACCTTCAACCCATACGCCTCGAGAGCCAGTCCGTCGATTTTCCCGAAGTCGCGGTTCTCGAACGCCGTAGCCAATCCCTTCGCAACCTTAGGCGCGATGCTTGCCGGCAGGGGCAGCCGGATCCGCCGCAAGTACTGCGCTTGGAAGCGCAGGTAGCCGCCCCGCATTTTAACGGCGTACGACCAAACAAAGAACAACGCGACCTTCGAGCTGAGGAGCGCGCCGAGCACGCGCATGTCCCACGAGCCGGAAGTCACAAAGTAGAGGTTATGATGCGGCTGAAAACGCCCTTCGTCGAGAACGACCTCGTTCGAGCCTGCGATGTCAGGGATAAGGAGCTTGGGAACTCCGACAAGATCCGGCCGTACCCGGTCGATTGTGCGGAACCAGGCTCGCTCATTGTGTTGGGCGACGTGGCGAGCCCGGACAGAGCCAGCATGGATCTCAAGGTAGCGCGCCAGGCGTGGGTAGTCCCTCAGATCGACGACTCCGCCGCCATCGCGAAAAGTATTGATAACAAACCTGTTGCCATTGTGGATTCGGCCTGCTTTGATGTCATCGCGCATGACAAGGGGTACGAGGCGATCTGCCTCGATGTCGGCGTCCGGCCCAACGATGTAAATTTTATCATTACCCGTTGCGACTCCGATGCGAACCTTGGTGTCTCCCGTCTCGAGCGGCGTGTGACGATCCTCAAGCTGCCGCAGGACGGCCAGTTGCTCCGGTGTGCTGAAAACCCATGGCTCGTCGCCCCGAAACCAAGTCTCGTAACGGGTTGCCACGACGCCAGCCGCGTTCTTGCCCGCCCCATTCATTGCAGGTATGACGGCGCTGCATTCTTCCGCCGATGCCGAATCGAGAGTCGCGACACTGACTCTATCGATTTTGCCACGGCCGATCGCAAAGATCGCCGGGTAGGCAATAACCTCGGACTCGAAAGGCGAAGCATGATGAAGGTCGATGTAGCAACGGACCCGAAAGCGCTCGGTGATGATCCGGCGAAGCGGAGCGCCATATTTGTTGAGTGTCCATCGATCCGCACAGACAAACGACAAAACGCCTTCCTCCCCCAAAAGATTTAACCCGTGTTCGATGAAGGCGACGTAGAGATCGGCGCGATCGTAGATGGACGAGAATCGTCTTCGATACTCCTGCTGCAGAACAGATGCAACCTGCTCGATGCGCACGTAGGGAGGGTTCCCCACGATGGCGTCGAACCTCTCGCCTCCGCTCGTCAGAAGGAAGTCCTCTTGACGAATCCAGCCGCTCGCGAGGTTCTCAGCAATGGACTCCTTGGCTCCACTCTCGACGAGTTGCTCGATCACCGCTCGTCTGGAAATGGCAATGTGCTCGGCGTCTATGTCGTACGCCGTGATCGAGGTGCCCAGGCTGGCCATCGGTCGGCGATGCCGCTTCGCCGAGGCCGAGAGGCGTTTCACTGCTGGAAGAAGAAATGCCCCATGCCCGCAGGCTGGCTCCAGAAGACGCAGCTTTGTCAGATCTCGATCGGTCGTGTAGCCTGCCAGGTCCAGGATGAGCTCGACGACATGTGGCTTGGTGAGGACGACTCCATGCGTCCCGCCCGACGTGCGCTCACCATACTCATACACATTGCCGGGGAGCGCCACCGGAAAATCCATGAATGCTGCCTCCCGCTAGGTGTTCGCCACGTAGGTGGCCACGTGTCCCGCAGGCCAACCAGGAAGTTCGCATCGAGAGGTCATCCTCTGGCACAGTGTACTCCCCCCGGAGGCCCTGCGCCTCGGTGGCCATCAAGAGCGCCGCGAGGTCGTAGGGTTCTCCAGGCCCAGCTTGGCAAGAGCCGCTCATAGCGCTTCGCGTCGGACGCGCCCCGGAAGTCCGGGAAAACAGGGAAGTGCGGCTCGGCCACCGGGACGGGCTGCGTAGACTTCGGGCAGTCCTCTAATAGCATCACCCAGCCCAGCCATGGGCGTGGCCGTGCCGTCCCAAAAGCACCTTCTCGGTACGCCGTCCAAAGGTCGGCGGCATTCCCGGGGCTTCCTCGTTCGATTGGTGAAAATGTTGCCGAAGGATGGCCCGCGCTGAGACTTGAACTCGAGAGCCGCAACGATGGCCGGCGCCCGTCATGGGCAGACGAATGACATGTCCCGGAGAGTCGCCATTACAGTCGGCCTGAAGAATCCGAAGGTCACATCCACGAAGAAGTAGCTGGCGCTCTGCGGTCGCATGGCTTAGCTGGCCTAACCGCCGTCGGAGCAACGGCCGTTGGAGATTGCGTCGACACGAGCAGCTTTCAGTTCAGGAGATCGACACCCAGGTAGGGGAGCACGTCCGAGGCGCGTGCCGGAGTCGTCCACAGCTTCCCGAGTTGACGGCCCGCGCGGGCCGTGCCTCCGGCTTCGAGGTCGGAAGCGCGTTCCGGCCTCCCACCGGCTCGCTCATGCCGGGTTGGTCGTGAAGATGCCAGGTGGGGTACGGCACGGGTACCACGGACGAAGGGCAGGGTGATACTAGAAGGAGCTTTCTCATCTCAACCTTCCTTTTGGAAAGAGCCGCCGGAAGGGACGGCTCCTGGGCGACGACTCTCTTCGCCGCCATCCGAGAGACCCCCTTCAACCTCTCCGGTTTACGCGCAACGAAGGCCCCGTATCCGCGTGGACTCCCAAACCCGCCCGCCGCCCTGGAAGTCGCCACGAGCCCGGCTGGGCCGGCGTTTGTACAAGGACAAGGCGGCGTTTCCTCGCGCCGTCGCCAGGCCGGCGCAACCGTGGCAAGATTGCCGGCCATGGCGCTCTCTCCACGGCGGCTCTCGCCCACGGGGTAGCGCGAGAAAGGATCTCGCCATGGGTTTTGCATCCCCCCGCCGCCTTGCCGGCAGTGCCGTGACCTTCTGGCTGCTGGCCATGCTGCTGTCGCCGCCCTTCCTGCGTTCGCAAGAGGCGCCGGCGGGCTACGAGGCGCTGGTCGCCCTCTGGAAGGAGTGGCGGACCTTCGAGCCGCCGCCGTGGCGCGACGGAGCGCCCGACTATGGGACGGAAGCGATGGCGGCTCAGCACGAGGGGCTGCGCGCCCTCCAGGCGCGGCTGCGGGCGATCGATCCGAGTGGCTGGCCGGTCGCGCAACAGGTCGACTACCACCTTGTGCGGGCCGAGATGAACGGGCTCGACTTCAACCACCGTGTCCTCCGCCCGTGGGCCCGCGATCCGGCTTTCTATCTTTCGGTGTGGAGCGAGCAGAGCGACACGCCGGCCCATGAAGGGCCGACCCACCACGCCGTCATCGACCTTTGGGCCTATTCCTTTCCGTTGACCGCGGCGGACGGCGCGCGATTGGCCGGCGAGCTGCGGACCATCCCGCCTCTGCTCCGGCAGGCGCGGCGGAACCTGACGGGCAATGCGCGCGACCTCTGGCTGGCGGGCATCGGGACGATGCGCGGCCAGGTGGCGGCGCTCGAGGATCTGAAGCGGCGGATCGCCGAGACCGACCCGGCCCTCACCGGCGCCACCTCCGCGGCCCTGCAGGCGACGCAGGACTTCGTCGCCTGGCTCGACGAGCAGGCGCCCGCGAAGACCGGCCCGTCGGGGATCGGCAAGGAAAACTACAACTGGGCGTTGCGCAACGTCCACCTGATCCCGATGACCTGGGACGACGAGGTCCAACTGCTGCGGCGCGAGCTCGACCGCGCCCATGCCTCCCTCCACCTCGAAGAGCAGCGCAACCGCAACCTGCCGCCGCTGGCCGCCATCGCCACTCCCGAGGAGTATGACCGGCGGGCCGGCCAGGCGGCGGGCAAGTACCTCGCCTTCCTGGCGGAGAAAGAAATCCTGCCGATCCGGGGCTACATGGATCCGGCGCTGCGCGCCCATCTCGGTGCCTTCGTGCCCCCGGAGTCGCGCAACTTTTTCCAGATCGCCATTCACTACGAACCGATGACGCTGTATACCCATTTCTACCACTGGTGGGACCTGGCGCGCATGCGCGAAGAGCCGAACCCCAGCCCGATCCGCCGCGGCCCCCTGCTCTACAACATCTTCGCCGCCCGCTCCGAGGGTCTGGCCACCGGGATGGAAGAGATGATGATGCACGCCGGCCTTTACGACGACAATCCGCGGGCGCGCGAGATCGTCTGGATCATGCTGGCCCAGCGCGCCGCCCGTGGGCTGGGCTCCCTCTACGTCCAGGCCAACGACTTCAACCTCCAGCAGGCGCGGGATTTCCACGTCGAGTGGACCCCCCGTGGCTGGATGCGAAAAGACCTCGACCTCCTCGGCTTCGAGCAGCAACTCTACTTGCGCCAGCCCGGCTACGGCAGCAGCTACATCACCGGCAAGGTCCAGATCGAGCGCCTGCTGACCGAGCGCAGCCACCAGCTCGGCAGCGCGTTCAAGCTCTCGGACTTCTTCGCCGAGGTCAACGCCGCCGGAGTCATCCCGGTGTCGATGATCCGCTGGCAACTGACCGGCAAGGACGACGAGATCCGCGCCCTTCTCGCGGACGGCGGCTGACCGGAGGACGGTACGGGCTTGCCTGGAACTATGCACCAGCTACATAATGTTTCTGCTGCATAGTTCCGGACGAGACCGCCGCCATGAAGCTTCCCTTCCTCCCTCCTCTCCCGCTGGTGGCGGGAGGCGCCGCCCGGGACGGTGCTCGCGCTGGATGAATTTCCGTCCCTGGTCGCGGTCAGCCCCGAGCTGCCGAGCCTGCTGCAGAAGCATCTGGACCGCGAGAGCGAGCGCGGCCTCCATCTCCTCCTGAGCGGTTCCTCGCAGCGCATGATGCAGGGTCTCGTCCTCGACCGCACGGCGCCGCTGTTCGGACGCGCCAGCGAGATCCTCAAGATCTCCCCTCTGCCCGCGGGATGGATCGAGGAGGCGCTCGCTCTGAAGGCTCCCGAGCGCGCTATCGAGGCCTATGCGGTTTGGGGTGGGACCCCCAGGTATTGGGAGCTGGCGCGCGATCATCCGGATCTGCCGGCGGCCATCCGCTCCCTCGTCCTCAGCCCGCTGGGGGTCCTTTTCGAAGAGCCGTCGCGCCTGCTGCTCGACGACATGCGGGACACCACGCAGGCGGCGTCGATCCTGAGCCTGATCGGTCAGGGCTGCCACCGCCTCTCCGAGATCGCGGCGCGGCTGGGCAAGCCGATGACCGCGCTCTCACGGCCGCTCCAGCGCATGCAGGACATGGATCTGATCACGCGCGAGCTGCCGTTCGCCGAGCCGCCGCGCGGCGGCAAGCGGACGCTTTACAAGATTTCCGATCCCTTCCTGCGCTTCTGGTTCCGCTACGTCGAGATCAACCGCTCCCGCCTCGGCGCCGGCCAGACGGCGGCGGTGGAGAAAGAGATCGCTGAGCGGCTCGGGCATCACGTCGGCGAGATCTGGGAGGAGCTGGCGCGCGCCAGCGCGCCGCGACTCCAAACCGGCGGCAAGACCTGGGGACCGGCCGGCCGCTGGTGGGGTCCCGGCCTCGACCGCCAACCGCTCGAAGTGGATCTCGTGGCGGAGAGCGGCGACGGCGGCAGCGTCCTGGTCGGTGAAGTGAAATGGTCCGCACCGCGTGACGCCACGCGTCTCCTGGCAGAGCTCGAAGACAAGGCCCGGCGCCTACCCTTCATCGCCGGGCGAGAGGTCGTTGCGGCCCTATGGCTCAAGGCGCCGGTCGCCGGAGCATCGCCTGAGCGCGTGGTGACGCCGCGCCAGGTGCTCGACGTCCTGCGGTGACGGCGATGATGACGCGATAACAGGGAATCTGGACGAATCGACGAAAAACAGGCTCGCTCTGCCTACGACGCGTTCAAGCGCGACACGAGCGTCAGAGAGATCGAGACTGCCGCGATCGGGCGGTATACTCCGCCCGGTCGCGCGTTCTTCCGGCGCGCGCCTTCTCCCGAATGGACCCCCTGTGGCGCTGACCGCGACGGTCTACAACCTCGAAGTCTCCCTGGCCGACGTCGATCGCGGCGTGTACGAGAGCCTCGCCTTGCGCGTGGCGCTCCATCCGTCGGAAACGCTGGAGTACATGCTGACCCGGGTGCTCGCCTACTGCCTCCAGTACGAGGAGGGGATCACCTTTTCGCGCGGCGGCGTCTCCGACCCGGACGAGCCGCCGGTCCGGATCGTGGACCCCACCGGCCGCGTCACGGCCTGGATCGAGATCGGCACTCCCGACGCCGAGCGCCTCAACAAGGCGTCCAAGGCCGCGGATCGGGTGGCGGTCTACACGCACAAGAACCCGGCGACGCTGCTGCGCCAGTTTGCCGGACGGCGCATCCACCGCGCCGCCGAGATCCCCATCTACGCCTTCGACCGTGCGCTGATCGAGGAGGCCTCGCAACTCCTCGACCGCCGCACCACCATCGACCTCTCCGTCACCGGCGGCCAGCTCTACCTCTCCCTCGGAGGCCGGAGCTTCTCCGGTGCCGTGACCGAGCACCGCATCGAACCCTAAACCCAGAAGAGGGAGACCGATCATGACCGAGACCGACCTCCGCTATCCCGTCGGACACTTCCGGAGGGTGACCTCGCTGACGGACGCAGAGCGCCAGGAGTCCATCGAATCCATCGCCGCCGCGCCCGCCCGGCTCCGCGCCGCGATCCAGGGGCTGTCCGAAGAGCAGCTCGACACCCCCTACCGGCCCGGCGGCTGGACCGTCCGGCAGGTCGTCCACCACGTCCCGGACAGCCACATGAACGCCTACATCCGGTTCAAGTGGACGCTGACCGAGGACAACCCGACGATCCGGACTTACGAGCAAGACCTCTGGGCCGAGCTCGCGGACAGCCGTGGGCCCGTGGAGGGCTCGCTGACGATGCTCGAGGTGCTCCACGACCGGTGGGTGCGTCTCCTGCGCTCGATGAAGCCCGAGGACTTCGGCCGGCAGTTCAACCATCCCGAGAACGGCCCGATGACGCTCGACAGCCTGCTGGTGCTCTACGACTGGCACGGCCGGCACCACGTGGCC
The DNA here is from genome assembly GCA_963844885.1 of uncultured Holophagales bacterium. GTDB lineage: Bacteria > Acidobacteriota > Thermoanaerobaculia > Multivoradales > UBA5704 > DATMER01. Next base: position 626,611 of record CAWJQA010000006.1, read on the forward strand.
CACGTCACCGGCCTGCGCGAGCGAATGGGTTGGGATTGATCGATCGCGCCTGTCAGCCGGCCTCGGAACCAGACGCGCGGAAGCGCTCGCCCACACGGCGATAGGCCTCGCGGAAGGAGATCCCTTCCGCGAGGACCAGCCGGTAGGCCTCCTCGGCCGCGCGCAGCTCGGGCGCCAGCTCGATGCGCTCGGCGTTGAACCGCACGCCGTCCAGGGCCGGCACCACGATGGCCAGCGTGTCGCGCGCGAGATCGACGCCGCGGAAGAGCGGCGCCTTGAGGAGTTGCAGGTCGCGGTGGTAGCCCGACGGGAGCTTGGCGGTGATCCCCAGCACCTCCACGAGGCAGGCCTGCGCGGTCGCCGTACGGCCGCGGATCAGCTCGAAGACGTCCGGGTTGCGCTTCTGCGGCATGATCGAGGAGCCGGTGGTCATCTCCGCGCTCAGGGTGACGAAACCCAGCTCTTTCATGTTGAACAGCACAAGGTCGGCGGCCAGCCGTCCCAGATCCTGCATGAGCAGCGCGGTTTCGAAGAGGACGTGCGCCTCGGCCTTGCCACGGGAGAGCTGGACGGCGGTGACCGGCTCGTGGATCGCGGCGAACCCGAGGCTCCGGCGCGTGGCTTCGCGGTCGACCGGCAGCAGCGGCACGCCGTAGCCGGCGGCGGACCCGAGCGGGTTCTTGTCCAGCCGGCGGCGGGCCGCGGCGAGCCCTTCCGCGTCGTCCCGCAGCTCGGCCGCGAAGCCGCCGGCCCACAGCGGGACGGAGCTGGGCATGGCGGGCTGCTGGTGGGTGTAGCCGGGGAGCGGCGTGGCCGCCTCACGCCCGGCCAGCGCGTCCAGGGCCGCGGCCACGGCGAGCGCCCCCTCCCGCAGCGCCGCGGTCTCGTCGAGCAGGTAGAGCCGCAGGGCCGCCAGCACCTGGTCGTTCCGCGAGCGGCCGAGGTGGAGGCGGGCACCGGCCTCGCCGATCCTCGCCGTGAGCCGCGACTCCAGCGCGGTGTGGACGTCCTCGTCGGCCAGCTCGATCCGCCAATTGTCCTCATGTTCGGGGCCTGCGGCATGGGCCGCGGCCAACGCGGCCAGCCCCTCGCGGATCGCCGCCAGGTCGGCCGCCGAGAGAAGGCCGGCGCCGTGGAGCATCTCAGCGTGGGCGATCGACGCGCGCACGTCGTAGGGGACCAGGCGGGCGTCGAGGAGGTGATCCTCGCCTGCCGTGTAGCGCAGCACCCGTTCGTCGAGCGGCTCGCCCTTGTCCCAGAGCCGGGTCACCGGGCCTCCACGGTCTCGGCTTCTGTGATCTTCCCGGCGCGTAGCTCGGCGTAGGCGCCGATCAGGCGGGTGTAAAAGCGCGCCCCGGCGAGGATCTCCTCCTCCAAGACGAATTCGTCCGGCGTGTGCGAGCGCTCGCTGCGGCCCGGCCCGCACTTGATGGCGGGCGCGCCGAGGAAGACCATGTCCGACAGGGTCGGCGAGCCGAACACGCGGGCCTCCGGGCGGACGCGGCAGGCGGCCTGGACGATGGCGGCGTCGCGCGGCGTCTCCTTCGGCGTGAGCCGGTCCGACAGCACTCGCACCTCTCCCCGCACCCGCTCCCTCACCCGCCTCAGGATCTCGGCCGCCGGCAGCGCCGGCGTGGTGCGCACGTCGAGCACGGCGGTGGCCTCGCCCGGCACCACGTTCCTCGCCGTGCCGGCGCGCACCTGGGTCGGCTCCAGCGTGACCGGTCCCAGGTGCGGATGCGCCGGCCCGAAGTCGATCCCCTCCAGCGCCACCAGGTCGCGGGCCAGGAGGCGGGCGGCGTTCGCGGCGCCGAGCGCCTGTGCGTTCGCGGCGTGGCAGGCGTCGCCATGGGCGATCAGCTCCAGGACCATCAACCCCTTCTGGGCCACGGCCACGTCGAGCCCGGTGGGCTCGCCCACCACGGCCGCCTCGATCTCCAGGCCGCGGCGCGCCAGCTCGGCGAGCACCGCCTGGGTGCCGGTGCCGCGCGTCTCCTCGCCTTCGACCAGGGCGAGCGCCAGCGTGAACGGCAGGTCGAGGCCGGTGAACGCGAGGAACGCGGCTCGGGCGCACGGGCCGTCGGCGCTCAGGTCGACAGTGAGGTCAGGCCCTCAGAAAAGGCCCTTTTCCAGCGCGGCGATCTCTCCGGCCGTCCGCCTGCGGGCCCAGACGACCTCGCCGATCTTCCGCGCGCCAGCCGGGAGGGCATCGCCAGCATCTCTTGTTGAAGACGCTCACGTGGGAGATCGCCTTCCAGCCCGCCTGCCTCACCCGGGCCGACGGCCACTCGTGCAGCGCACCGGCATGCCCCGCCCGCGGAACGGCTCCAGAACGCGCAGAAAACCGAGAGTGCCATCGTCCTGCAGAATCTCCCAGCCGGCGAGCTGGCCGTCGATCTCCATCCAGCCGTGAGGCCGGTCCAGATGCGATACAGGAGATAGTCGAGCCCGCCGTACTCCTCCACGTAGGGCTGATGCTCCATCAGGAACGCGGCCTCCTTCTCTTCCAGCGGCCGCACCGGGATTCCGGCGTCCCCTGCCTGGAGTCCGGGGCTCGGACTCCAGGGTGATCTCGACGTTGAAGTACAGCCCGGGCCAGCCTCGCGGATCGCGGCCACTGGTGCGGCGGAAAGGCGGCGAAGCGCGGCTCCGGCTCGGCCGGCAGGGTCGCGAGAAGGCCGGCGAAAGCTTCCGGGCGGTTGTACAGGGCGTGCCACCAGTCGCCCCGGCGGTAGAGGATGGCGCCTTCCGGGTCCGCGGGGTCGGCGAGGAACCGGTCTACCTCCCGCCGCCAGAGGTCGGCCAGGCACACCGGGTTGGTGCCGGGCGCACCCCGGAAGACTAGGCCGGAAAACCCTTCGAAAGGGAGCAGGTCCACGGTCATCGGGAGCCTCACTCCTTGCGGTAGACCGCCATCGAGTTGTCGAGCGCGCAGGGGACGCGCGACGCGTGCTCGCCAAGGGAGAACTGCAGCAGCTCCTCCTGACGAGGCCGAAGGGATCCCAGACATCCTGCGTTTTCTCGTCGACCTTGCGCAGGCCGAGTTCCGGATGGATCTCCTCATAGCCCTGGTAGGAGGCTGAGGCCTTGTTGACGCTCCGTGGCGCACAGCAGGTAGCCGCCGGCCGCGAGGATGCGGGAGTAGACGGAGCGGACCCTCGTGATCTGTCCGAGCTCCTGGTCGAGGACGGCCGTGAGGAAGTGCTCGGTGATCACGTCGAAGCGCCCCAGGGGCACGATGTCCTCCCGCCGCTCCAGGTTCCGGACCCAGAGCTCGGTGCTGATCCGTCCGAAATCGCCGAGCTGGGGGCTCATGATCCCGAAAAAGCGGCGGTCGATGTGGATCGCCTGGCCCGCGACCCGGATCGTCCCGGGCTTGCGGTGCCGGCGGCGAGCTCCCGTTCGACGGTTGCGATCTGAAGGATCGGATAGAGGCACTTGTCCACCACGACGAGCGCGATCCGGGGCGGATCGTTCAGGCGGCCCAGGACCGAGCGGAGGATCGCGATGTAGGTGTAGTGGTGAACGTAGCTCGCGGCTCCGGCTTCCAGGATGCGCACGGTCTCGTGCCCGCGCCGGCTCGAAAGGATTTCGAACAGCCTGCTTTTCGATCCACTCCCGCTGCTCCCTCGCCAGGTACCAGCTGCCGGCAGGCGCCGGGCCGGCGCGAAAGATGTCCGCCAGGGCTCTCATGTCGCCGCCCGGAACCAGGAATCCGGTTTGGGCTCCCGGCTGGACGACAAGGAGCGGCCCCGTGAGCCCGAACGGCACGTTGTGCACCCGGTCCCGGCGATAGCCGCAGGGCTGGATCCGGTCCCCTTCAGGACGCAGTACGCGCTCGCCGCTCAGGGGGCGCTGCATGTCCGCGCGGATTGTGAATCATGGCGTTCCTTTCAACCCGGCTCGGGCCGCCAGACCGAGCCCAGGACGAAGCCGAGGACGATTGCGGGACCGCGATCGCCGTGGCGCCCTTGGGCCAGCTCAGTGCGAACGTCTTCAGAACGGTGCCGAAAGCCGTGGGAAACGAGGGCGCGGTGCCGGCTTCCAGGTGCAGCCCGGCGAAGAGGAGGAGCATGGCGGCGAAGATCGCGAACTAGCGTCCAGGGGCCAACCCGAAGTCCGCCGTGGCGCCGAAGAGCGCCAGCCGGCCCAGGCGGATCAAGCGGATCGGACCGGCAGACGGGCCGCGGACTCGAACATCCGGTCCTTGCGGCTCTCAAGCTCACAAGAACTCCGTGAAGGCGCAGGGAGCCACGCCGGTCACATCCACCGTGCGCAGCATCGCTGCCGCAGCCCGGGTGAGGCCTACGCCACGGAAGAACGGGATCCGGACGAACGGCTGGAACTCCACTGGACCAGGGTCACATACCGGAAATAGGCGCCGTGGAGCTGGGCCATGGCGATGTCGACCGATTCGAGTGCGCCTTGTCGAACCGGCAGCCGGCGAGCCGGGCGCTCCGCAGCTGCGTGTGCAGCAGGCGGCCGCCTCGAAGCCTGGGCGTCCTTCAGGATCGCGCCCCTAGAGCGCAGCTCTCAAGAGGCTCCGCGCAGGTTCGCGGCTTCGAGCAGGGGCCGCCCGGGGAGTAGCAGCGGAGAAGCGCGCCCGGCCACGGAGCACCTGGCCAAGTGCCGCTGAGATCGCCGGCCATGGCTCGCATCCCGAAAGTCTTGACCCCGCAGTTCTTCTCCCGGATCGCGTCGCCCGGAGCTTCCGGCGCGGCGCCTGACCGGCTCGGCCGCGGAGCTTCCTGATTGGGAGCACCCCCTGGAACGATGCCGACAGGAACAGTTCCGATCTGTCCCTGGATGGATATCTCCGGCACTGCGGCCGCCGCGGCTGACGCGCTCGGAGACGTAGGTGAAGAGGTCGCCTACCGAGATCCGGCCGTCGTGGTTGAGATCGGCCTCGCCCGTAGACAGGCCATGCACCAGGAAGCTCGTGAAGATGGACGGACCGGTGCCCCTCCTCCCCTCCCAGGCTTTCTGATCCAGGCTCGCCGCGGACAGGACGAAATGCCCGAAACCTTCTTCAAGCACACCTTCGCGCTTCAGGCCTTCGGCGAAATCGAGCACCGGCAGCGCGTCTCCCTTGGCTCCTCGCTTGAACAGGCCGCTGTTACAGCGTCGAGGACAGGATCTGCCGCTCGACCAGCTATTCTCCACCTCGTTGTGCAGCCAGCGGGACCAGAGCGCAGTGGAGCTCGGAAGGTCCCCCTTCGTATCAGCCATGGCCAGGTAAAGTTGATCTCCCTTCCGGAGGCCGTGGCCGGAGTAATAGAGCAGCAACAGGTCTTTATCGATTCGGCCTCGGAAGAACAGCTCAATGGCCTCGTGGACCTCGTTGAGATCCTTGTCGATCAATATCCGGACGTCGTCGAAGCCGCCGATCTCGGGCTGCTTGAGCACTCGGGCCAGCTCTCGCACGTCGACGGCCGGCTTCTGGAGCCGGGTGACGCTGCCGTCCTTGTAGGTCCCGTTGCCGACGAGCAGCGCCAGTCGACGGCCCTCCCCCTTGCTCATAGTAGCCTCAGCGCCGGCCGGTAGCCATGTCCGTCAGGCTCGTGATCAACTGATCCAACTGCTGCGTCGAGAGGGCGTCGGCGGCGTATTCGAGCGTGATCGATCGCTTCCCGTCGCTCACCTGCACCTTGAGCTTCTTCGCTTCGGCCTGTGAGTTGAGCCACGCCTGCAGGGTCTGGAGGAGCGTCGGCAGCACCGTGGGCAGGACGGCGACCGCCACCGCTCCGAGGGCCAGGGCGGCTTCGATCGACTTTCCCCCGGCGAACCGGCTCCCGGTGCGAGCGTCGCCACGGGCTCCGGAGACCCCCGCAGGTCATCGAGCAGAGAGGCCGAAAGGTCTGCGATCACCTCTCCCGGAGCACCTTCAGCCTCAACCTCAAGCGTCAAGACCATCTCGTCCTGTGGCGGCCCCATGTCTTCTCCCTGTAGTTGGTACTGTGGAAAGATAGTACCGTGAAATTGCCCCAGGCGCGAAGCCCCATTGTACTTTCCATCTTGCGAAGACCTGTCGGCTCGTCGCCAAAACGCGTCCCCGACCAGCCTTGCAGACGCCAATCGGCTGGCGAGAGCATCCCGGGGAGGTCCGACAGGGAAACGTAAGCGCTTCAAGGGCGGATCTCCGCGAGCGCCGACGCCAGCGCGTCCACGTGCGACGCTTCGAGGACGAGAGGCGGCAGCAGCCGCACGATGTGGGGGTCTCCGCTGGTGCCGGTCAGGATGCCGTGCTCGATCAGCTCCTTCTGAATCTCCTCGGCCGGCCGCGTGGTGCGCAGGCCGATCAGGAAGCCCTTGCCCTGGATGGAGGTGACCGGACCGGTCACGCAGGTGGCGCGGATGCGCTCCGACAGGTCGCGGACCCGCTGCAGCAACCCCTCGTCCTCGATGACCTGGATCACCGTGTGGATCAGGGCGCAGGCGAGAGGCCCGCCGCCGAACGTGGTGCCGAGGTCGCCTTCCTTGAGGCCCGCGGCCAGCTCGTCGCTCACCAGCACGGCGCCCGCGGGGAAGCCCCCGGCGAGGCCCTTGGCCATCGTGAGCAGGTCAGGGGTGACGCCATACGCCTGCGCCGCGAACGGCTGGCCGCTGCGGCCGAGCCCGCACTGCACCTCGTCGAAGATCAGCACGGCTCCGGCCGCGCGGGCCAGCTCGCGCGCCGAGGCGAGCCACGGGCCGCCCATCTCGTAGGCCCCCGCCTGTCCCTGGACGGGCTCGACGATCAGCGCCGCGGCGCCGGAGAACGCCGCCTCCAAGGCGGCCAGGTCGCCCCGCGGCACGAACGTCACCTCGAACGGCGTCTGCGGAAAGCCATACCAGCGCGACGAGCCCCAGGTCACCGCCGCCGCCGCCGCTGTGCGGCCGTGGAATGCGCCTTCGACGGCCACCACCCGTCGCCGCTCCGTGCGCCGGAACGCCAGGCGCAGGGCGTTCTCATTGGCCTCGGCGCCGCTGTTGACGAAGAAGGCACGGGTGAGCCCCTCCGGTCCCCAGTCCACCAGGCTGCGCGCGGCGCGCGCGCGCACCTCCAGCGGCACCACGTTGCTCTGAAAAAACAGCGTCGAGGCCTGCTCCGCCAGCGCCGCCACAAGCCGCGGATGACCGTAGCCGAGCAGCGCCACGGCGTGGCCGCCGTAAAAATCGATCAACGTCCGGCCGTCGCGTGTCCGCAGCAGCGCCCCCTCCCCGCTCACCGGCTCAATGTCCGAGTGCGGGTAGACAGGCAGCATCCAACGCCGCTCCTCTAGGGTCATCGCCTCCATCTCTTGCCTCTCCTTACAGCCAGCCGGGTCTCGGCTGGGTCAGACCCGGGAGAACCGCCAACCGGTCGAGCCTTATTTCTTCGGCGGATAATCCGGCGTCGGCGCCAGCCCGTCGAGCTTCGGCCGCTTCAGGTGCCAGCCGGTGGCGTCCTGGTAGGCTTTGGCCAGCGCCAGGGCGTCCCCTTCCTTGAACAGGTTGCCGAGGAAGGTGATGCTGGTGGGCGTGCCGTCCTTGCGGAAGCCGTCCGGCAGCACCACGCAGGGGTGGCCGGTCAGGTTCGTGAGAAGGAGGTTGCTGCCGCCGAAGCTGGGCGAGACGTAGACGTCGATCTCCTGGAACAGGCGCGCCATCTCCCGCATGGCGAGGGAGCGGATGCGGTTCGCCTGGATGTAGGAGACCGCCGGGATGGTCTGGCCCTGCCGGAACGTATTGGGCCAGGCCTGCTCGATCTGGCGCACGAGCAGGTCGTCCTTGCCGCTGCGGGTCAGCTCGTCGAACGCCGCGGACGCCTCGGCGGTGAGGATCAGCCGGAGCGGCTCGATGGGCAGCTTCGGCAGCTCGACCGGCCGCAGCTTGATACCGAGCTTGCGCAGGTCTTCGAGCGCGGCGAGGTCGATGTCGTGCCACTCCTCCCTCCCCTCCTCCGGCTTCTCCTCGAAAAGCGACTTGAGGTATCCGACCCGGAGGCGCTTCACGTCCAGGTCCGGGTCCCAGCGGAACGGGGCGTCCACCACCGTGGCATCCCGCCCGTCCGGGCCATGGATGGCCTGGAGGACGGCGGCGCAGTCCTCGACGCCGCGGCAGATCGGGCCGAGCTTGTCCATCGACCAGGAGAGGGCCATGGCGCCGTGGCGGCTGACCCGGCCGAACGTCGGGCGCAGGCCGGTGACAGCCGCATGCGGGTGCAGGGCGAGACGATCGATCCCAGGGTTTCGCTGCCGATGGCGAAGCCGACCGCGCCGGCCGCGGTGGCGGCCGACGAGCCGGCGGACGAGCCGCTCGAACCCTGCTCGGGATTCCACGGGTTGCGGGTCATGCCGCCGAACCAGACATCCCCCCACGCCAGCTCGCCCAACGTCAGCTTGGCGACGAGCACCGCGCCGGCCTTCTCCAGCCGCTCGACCACGGTGGCGTCCTCGTCGATCACCTGCTCCTGGAACGGCACCGAGCCCCAGGTGGTGCGGTAGCCCTTGGCGGCCAGGAGATCCTTGGCACCCCAGGGGATGCCGTGGAGCGGTCCGCGGTCCGTCCCCGCAGCCATCTCCCGGTCCGCGCGCTCGGCCTGCTCCATCGCCCGCTCTTCGGTGTAGGTGATGACGGCGTGCAGCACGGGATCGAGCTTCCGCAGCCGCTCCAGGTACATCTTCGTGAGCCCCACCGAGGTCACCTTGCCCGCGCGCAGAAGCTTGCCGAGCTGCGTGACGGTCAGGAACGGCAGCTCCTCCGGCGCTTGCAGCCGGAGCCTGCGCTCCGCTCAGCCGGAACGAGCCCTCACCCTTCAGCTCCATCCCTGAAGGTACGGGATCGAACCGGACCGCCGGGGCCACACTATTGTCGAGATGAAACTCGCGGATCGCGCGGTAGTCCGCGAGCTGGCCGTCGAGCCCGGAGAGCATCAGCTCGCGCTCGGGGCCGGTCAGCTCCAGGCCGGTGACCTTCTCCGCCTGGGCGAGCATCTCGGCGGTGACGGTCCCCTTCTTCGCTTCCTCGGCAGCGAGCAGGCCGGGAGTCGCGGCGACTGCGGACAGCAGGGCGAGGAAACGGCGGCGGTCGAGGCCCGTCGGGATGTCAATCATCCGGCGATTCTAAGCTGAAACCCGGGCGCGAGTGGCCGCGCTGATGGAGGATCGAAGCCGAAGCGAGACTGGCGCGGCAGGAGAGAGGCCGGGGGTCTCGAATGCCCGGTGGGCAGCGGCCCACGGAAGGCTCTGATATCCTCTCTCTGTGCGATCCGCTAAGGAGGTCGCGCAGGAGAATGTCATGGCAATCACCTCTTCCGTCTCAGACGACCTGCTGGCGCAGATGGCACAGGTGATTGTGCGAGAAGTCGAGCCGGTGCGTATCATCCTGTTCGGCTCTCATGCCCGCGGCGAGGCCCGGCCAGACTCGGATGTCGACCTGTTGGTCATCGAGCGGGAGGATTTCGGCAAACAGCGCAGTCGGCGCCGTGAGGCGTCCTTGCTGTGGCGCGCCCTTGCCCGTTTCCCCGTACCCAAGGACATTGTGGTCTACAGTCAGGCGGAAGCCGCCGCGTGGAAAGACTCTCCCGGCCATCTCGTGGCTCAAGCGCTGCGGGAGGGGAGGGTGCTCTATGAGCGAAGATGAGCTGCCATCGAGACTGCTCGCCCTGGCCCGCAGAGATCTCCGCGCCGCGGAGCTTCTTCGGGATCAGCCGGAGGTGGGCGACGCCATCATCGGATTCCATGCTCAGCAGGCGGCGGAGAAAGCCCTCAAGGCTTGGCTGACGATTCTAGGAATCGATTTCCCTCACACCCATGACCTCAGCCTGCTGATCCACAAGCTGGAGGAGGAAGGCGCCGAGGTGACGAGTTTGTGGGCGCTCCTCGACCTCAACCCGTTTGCCGTGCAGTTTCGTTATGAGATCTTGGATGACGAACCCCTGGATCATGGAGCAACTCTGGAGCAAGTGGAAGCGTTGTTGAATCAAGTAGAACGTCTCTGGGACTCCGCTTCCTGACGGGTGTGGCGCTGGCGGGATGGCGAAGCCTTGCGCTCCTCCTGAGATGACCCATCAGCCCGGAGGACTTCGACCGGCTGCGCGAGCGTGACCGTTTCATGGCGGCCGTTCAGGAGGGACTCGCCGACGTGAAGGCAGGTCGCCTGCTCGACACTCAGGAAGTCGACCGTGAGCTGGACCTGGAATTCGGCCCCCTGAATCCATGAGGGTGCGCTGGACGCGCCGTGCCCTTGCAGACCTCACGCTCCGGCCGCGTCGTTCCCGAATTCGGTAGAGCCGACATCCGGGAGGTCTTCCTCAGAAGCTACCGGATCGTCTATGCCGTCCATGACGACGGGATCGAGATCGTGACGGTCTTTGAAGGCCACCAGCTCTTTCCTTTGGATGTTGGGAAGCCCTCCTTCAACATAAGAAGACGGACCGTCGGGCGGCGCAAGACGCCTTTTCCAGAACCTCGGTCCTTGTCCTTCACCACCATTGCCTGCATCAAGAAGCTCGAATCTCATTTTTTGGCCTCGCTCCGTTCCGAGGAGGCTTCACTGTAGGCTACAAATATCTCCACGTTGTAGAGGCGGAAAAACTTGAGGTAGCGGTGGAGCATCCCGAAGCCAACCAGCAACGCCAGCAACGCCCACCGGAGCTGCTGGACGACATGGTTGGACCATCCTAGCCGCATCCAGTCGAGCACCGCGTTGACTGCAAAGAAGCCAGCGCCGGCAAGGCCGACGAAAGTCATGTTCCGGCAGAAGCCGTAGAGCTTCAGAAAGCCGTCCATACGCGCGTAAACATTGGGGTCCTGCTTGGCGATTGGGAACGCACACCAGAACAGGGACTCTCCCGTAACCTCTTCGTTGCGATCCGCAGTTGCACGCTCTCGAACCTTCCTCTGCAGCCCAGCATCAAGCGGAGTGTAGTAGTCTTGGAGTAGGGTTTTTTTGAGAAACCTTCGCCAACCGAGGTTTCGCCCATTCATCAGGATAACGGAAGGGCGGAAAAGCACGTAATGCACGAATCTTCGTTCGATAAGCCAGCCCGACGGTGCTGCCAGGATTTGGCCGACAATGTAAGCAGTGGCAATAGTAAGCGTCCCGCTAGCAACCGTCCACTGTACCCCGAGGACATAGTGCGTTGAAAAAATACTATCCCAGACTACGAGGGCCGACAGGCCGCTCGCAACGTAAGCAAACACGTCGTAGTCAGAAAACCGCGCGAGCTTGTCCATGATGAACCTCCCTAGGCCTCCCTGTCGGCAACAGGTACTAAGGCCCGATCTTCTTGCTCAATCGAGGATGAGGGCGGCTCGGCAAGCAGTGCCCGATAGCCAACTGGCGTATGAATAAGTAGAACGGATGGCATGAGCTGAGCCAACGCGACAGCCGCAGCCGTCGCCCGGTCCAGAGACGATGGGCCCGATGGGCCCAGATGACTGTGCCAGGTTCCGAGGCAGTATAGGCTGTAACCACCACTCTCCGCGTAGGCCTTCAGTGTGGCGCACACACCTGCAGTGCCAAGAACGAACTCAGATGGGGAACGGCTACTATCTTCAGACGCTGGCAAGACATCCACGATGTAGAACGTTTGAGCCGCCTCCGAGAAACGACCGACCAAGATCCCTCCAGTCTCTACCGGTCGGCCAAGAGGCAACCTCGTCGGCCATCTTCCGATGTGCCCGACTGGCGATCCGGACACTCCAAGATAGAGCTCCGTCTATAGCAACTGGCATCCACGGTTCCACTTCGTGCTGGCACCAGGATTGGCTTATGCCGTTCTCGTCCACGAGTCCGAGCAGTATACGACCCCCACCGGTTGGAAGTCCGCTAAGCTGGAGGGCTGCAAGCGCCTCGGCCATCGGCGCTGCTAGCATAGAGATCTGCGCGTCCGACATCACCATCGTTGCCGACCCGCAACCTTCCCCAATTGTCTGCCGCCGAAGGGCGACGCCCTCGTCTGCGAACACTAACTCGCGCAGCAACGCGTCCTCCCGCATCAGCGCGTAAGTCTCAGTTATCAGGTCGCCCGTGTTCGGATTGCGCACAGGTCCTTCGATCGAGAGCAGCCCGACCCGACCGTGGGCATACAACGAGGTTTCAATCACGCGCGGGATTGTAACCCCCGCCGGAGTGGAAGCCAACGCCTCACGCGCGACGAGTGAGGCGGTCGAATTCACAACTGCCCAATTCTTCTTCGGCAGCATCCGCTTCGCACAATCCGCATCACGCGCAACCTTAACGATATCCTCGACATGTGGCTTGGCAATCTGGCCCAATCCTCTGATCGCCTCCGCAACCGCGAGTGCCTTCGAAGACATCCATGACATCTGCATGTATTCCTGGATTGGGACCAACCCATGCCTTGCCGCGTTGTGTGGGCTTAGGTTGCCTCGGTCGATAACGATGTGAGGCGCCCGGCCGGCACGTGCTAAGTGAAGAGCAATCTTCGACCCGAGACTTCCGGCTCCGACTTGAACCCACAGCGGTACCTCTTCGACCGTGTCGCTCCCTGACATACTTCGCAGGAGTAATGCAGAGATTGTGTGACGATGTCCGGCGGGACGGACCCGCGTCTGGTCGCCCTGAGGAAACAAATGTGGAACACCAACCTCGACTATATATGGGCAGAGTTCCAGAGTGCTATTACTGCCAATCAGATGACATGGCCGCCGAGCGCAGAGAATGATAGCGAGCGGGAATAAATTTCCTCCCTCTTTGTCTGCCAAGCATCGTTCGAGCCAGTTTAATGCAGAGCGTAGCGGTTTAGCACAGCCATAACCGGTAGCTCGCTCCATTAGACTGCGGACATCGGTCACGGTTTCCGGCTCATATCGATCCGCGACTATCAACCGACCTGCGGGTGTTTTGCCCGGCCAGGCGAAGATTGCCAGAGCCCGGCCGAGCGCCGTATCAGGAGCGCGCTCCAATGGGCGCTGCCGAAACGACTCGCCAACGGTGTTCTTGTTCAGTTTTATATGTTCACGACCAACCTCTCCATAGAAGGCGATTCCTTCGGCCGCGTCAACCTGATATCGGCGGTAGTCGAATCTGAAGAAAGAATAACCTTCCTCACGCGATACCAATGAGTAAAGATGTGACGCATCGGCGACCACTAAATCAACCAAACTATCCGCCGCACTGGTTCCCAGCCCTGCTGCCGGTCGATAAGCCGCCCCAGTGCGGCATTCTCCAGCCAAGCTACTAGTTGGTTCAGAACCCCAACGAGACCCTGTTCCTGCAGCAGTTCTGCGAGGCTTCCTTCATAGATGCATGGCACTGGACGCTCATTGGGAGCGCCAGGCATGACATGCGCCAACGCGCGATCGAAATCCGCGCGCAAACGAATCATTGGCGGCTTCAGTGGGAACGCGTCAGGAAAAATGAGCTCGACTGGCTCGACTGCACGCACGCCACTGGGACTGACCCCATCAGCCATCCACGAGTTTGGTAGCCCGAGTCGTAGCGCCACGTCAACAATCGTTATCCCCGTCTCCGAATTGGCTTCCGTAAGAAAGACACCCTCGACAGCCGGGTGAGCGGCTATGAGACGCAACGCCCTTCGGATCGGCCCGGTTGTTCGGTGCATTTCTACTCTGGATTCTGCTCAGCCGTGGGCGAGCGGATGGCGACCGACAGCACTGCCTACTACGATAGAGGCTCTGGTCAAGACCTTTGTCAGAAGGCGAGGCCCATATTGTCCAATCTCAAACTCCACTATGTCCGGATTGCGTTCGGGTTCGCCGACGCATTTCAAGGAGCCCCCAGCATCCTTGGCAATCTGTTCGTACTCGCGCTTCGCCCGGATGCAGGGTGGATCGTTGTCGTCGTCTTTGATCGATTTACTGCTCGCCACGAGCACCGCACCCTTGCGGGTCTGCGACAGAGCACTACGGGCTTCCTCTGAGACCTCGGCGTCCTCGCCCTTTTCACTCCAACTGTCATAGGAGAGGGAATGCCAAGAGCAGTGGTGTGGCGTCTGCAGGATGTCGTAGCTAAGCCAGTCCGGGCGAGCAGAATGCCGCTGCCAGAGCCGCTCCCAGATCGCAACTTCGGCATCGCCGCCAGTAAGGAACCGCGCGACGTCCGCCTGGCTGTCGCCCGCGAGCGAGAAGTTGAGGATCGTGCTGCAGTGGTTTTTCGACCGCACCTCTTCCTCATCCTCGTTGCCCTTCGGCTGGGGCGCCAACAGTCGTGCCGATATTGATGAGTCGTACTGGCCATTAACGCTGGAGAACACTTGGTCGACTTTGATGAGAATTGCCGTCAGATCATCGGTCTTTCCATCTTCATCCTCACCGAGGATCAGAATGCGGTCTCCCTCCGACACGATACCGAAGCTATCGCGGAACCGCTTCACTCGGCGACGCGCCTCTGAACTGAACGCGGCCGCATCATCACAGAGGACATGGTTGCGCGCCGCGCGGCGAAAAACCATAGGTGAAGACCAGATCTCACGGACGAAGATCTTATCGGTGATCTTTGACCAATCTTCCGGCGGGCCGAAGTGGAAGTGCTTCTTCAAGCCTCTGCTGTGGTCCTCGTCAGGATGACTCAAGAGGAAGGCGTCCACATAGAGCCGGCCCTCTCCGTCGCGCTTCAACCGGTCTCGCAACATCTTGGCCACATCGGGCGTATCATCGTCAGGGTCATCCGCGGCGGCACGAATGTTGACGTCAATCAGGATTCTGCGCCCGCTCTCCAACTCGAGGAGCGTCATATCGCCATTGCAGACGGGGTAAAACGTGATCTTGGCTGGCATGTCCTTAACCTCCTTGGAGGGGATGCCCAGGGCGGGCTTCTACGCCTCATTTTTACCCTACCCTAGCAGCCCGTGTCAAGATGCTGTGGTGGCGAGCCGGTGAACCCCTAGAAGTTGGGGTCCTCACCCAATGCTGCCTACCTGAGCCTCGGCCTCTGCGCATCGGGTAGACACTCTCGTTCCAGGTGCTGAGCGCCATCCTCAACCTGGCGGACCGGCTCCCCGCGCAGCGCCTCTTCGCCGCCAGCGCCGTCATGGTCGCCGCTGCCAATGCCGCCATCCCCCTCCTGGACGTCAAACCGGGCGTCTCCCTCGCCGATGTCGGTAGCCGGCCCGGCTGCAGAGCAGGCGGTGGTATTATTCCCGGATGAGAACGACTGTTACCCTCGATGACGACGTATACGAAGCGGCACAGTCGCTGGCGCAGGCGACGGGGAAGAAGCTCGGCTGTGTGTTGTCCGAGATGGCACGGCACGCAATACAGCCGTCCAGACGAGGATCGAAGCAGGCGGCGCCGCAAGGGATTTCTCGTTTTCCCGTCTTCGAGGTGCCAAGAGGCTCCCGGGTGATTCCGGCCTCGCGGATCCAAAAGGCCCTGGACGAGGACGGCATTGTCTGAGAACCGGCCGCTTCTGCTGGACGTCAATGCCCTCTTGGCGCTGGCTTGGCCGACTGCTGACCCTGTTCACGATCCGGATGATCCGATCGGCGGGGAGCGCGCCTTCATGACTCTGGCGCTGGGGCCGATCTTCGGGATCGTCAGCATGCTCCGCCTGCGGCGTCTTCCCGCGGAGCGGATGGCGGGAGGCCAGGGGTAATCACCAGGACGGTGGGACCGAGGGCGACCCTCCCTGTTCCCACCCAAGGCAGGCTAGCTCTCCACCCGCAGATCCACGTACGGCGGCGACGCGTAACCCGACCGACTCCATCCGGTAGCGCGCCGAACGCGTAACCTGCCAAGCCCTCGCCTCGGCGGCTCAATGACCTGGTGACGCCCTAAAAAATACCTTGAGACCGGCCCGCTCAGCGGCGAGCGAAGCGAGTCCGCTGCCTCGCCGTAGTGTCAGGCAAGGGTGGAGATTGCACGGAACGACCTGAGTTGCGCTCTCTCTCCTGGAGATACTTGACGAGCGCCTCAGGGTCATTGCCACACTCGCGGAATAGTTCCTCGCGATGGCGGTGCAGCTCTTCGACGATGGAGTCGTGGCTAAGGTAAAGGCGCGGCATTCCAGAAAATCTACCATGGCCAGGCACCGGATGCACTCTCTGGGCCCAGCTTGGACAAGTCGCGGTATAGTCCCGCAAAGGGACCGCTGGCGAACTTCCTGCGCAGACTCTACGACGCCGCTCTCCCCCATCGTATCGGGAAGACGCCCTCGTTCCAGGCCGCGATCCCATGACCGGCAAGTGGCGGACCGTCACCCTCCTCGCTCTCGCGGAGCTCCTGGCCATGTCGGTCTGGTTCTCCGCCTCGGCGGTCGTGCCGCAGCTCACGTCCGAGTGGGGGCTCTCGGGCGCCCAGCAGTCGTGGCTGACCATGAGCGTCCAGGTCGGGTTCGTGACTGGAGCGCTGCTGAGCGCCATCCTCAACCTGGCGGACCGGCTCCCGGCTCAGCGCCTCTTCGCCACCAGCGCCGTCATGGCCGCCGCTGCCAATGCCGCCATCCCCCCTGCTGGACGCCGGACCGAGCGTCTCCCTGGGACTCCGCTTCCCTTCATGGCTCTGGCGCTGGGGCCGGTCTTCGGGATCGTCAGCATGCTCCGCCTGCGGCGTCTTCCCGAAGCGGAGCGGATGGCGGGAGGCCGGAGGTAATCACCAGGACGGTGGCAACGCCAGGGGCGAGGTGTTGCTGCTGCTGGGCTCGATTTGGGGGAGCTCCGACACCTCGGGGCCTCTGGTTCAACCGCACCCAGGAGAGCGCCGGCAGGCCGGCTTTTCGGTAGGGCAAGAGCTTCCTTCCGGACCGGGCAGTGCTCCATAATCATCGGCTGAGGACCATCGACGTGAAGCTTTCGATCCCGAACACCGGCGGCACGATGGATAAGACCTTTTACTTCAATACGCTCTACCCTCTCCAGGATCGGGTCCTCCAACTCCTGAGCGGTCTGGACACAGGCTTCTACCTCTCGGGCGGGACGGCCGCCTCCGACGCGTAAACCAGGCTGCCGAATGCCTTCGGCGAGGCGCCGGACGCGTAAACCCGGCCGGTTTATCCATCCGGCGGCGTGCCCGACGCCTAAACCAGGCTGCCGAACGCCTTCGGCGAGACGCCGGACGCGTAAACCAGCCGGTTTACCCATCCGGCGGCGTACCCGACGCGTAAACCAGACTGCCGGATGCCTTCGGCGAGCCGCTGGACGCGTAACCCGGCCGGTTTATCCATCCGGCGGCGTGCCCGACGCGTAAACCAGGCTGCCGAATGCCTTCGGCGAGCCGCCGGACGCGTAACCCGGCCGGTTTATCCATCCGGCGGCGTGCCCGACGCGTAAACCAGGCTGCCGAATGCCTTCGGCGAGCCGCTGGACGCGTAACCCGGCCGGTTTATCCATCCGGCGGCGTGCCCGACGCGTAAACCAGGCTGCCGAATGCCTTCGGCGAGACGCCGGACGCGTATCCCGGCCGGTTTATCCATCCGGCGGCGTGCCCGACGCGTAAACCAGACTGCCGAATGCCTTCGGTGAGCCGCCGGACGCATCAATCCTGGCGGTTTATCACGCTCCCGGCGGCGGCGTGGCGAAGAAGAAGGCCACGGACGCCACGGCCGCGATGGCGATCAGCTCCAGCGGATTCTCGAAGACGAGGTTCATGGGGTGCGCTCCTCCTGGGAGGAGGGCCGGCGGGCGCTAACTCGTCCCGCTCCAGAAGCTCGCGAGGCTCCGCGTGCCGATGAACTTGTCGCGGTCGCAGCGGCCGATGCCGGCGACCTGGTGCGGCTCGGGCCCGACGGCGCCGTCCGTGTATTGCCACAGCGTCCACGTCGGCCAGTTCGGCGGCACGACCGGCGTCGGCCCGTACTGAGCCAGCCAGAGCCAGCATTTGGCGAGCACGGGATCGGTCTTCGTTCCCAGGAGATCCTTGATGTAATGCCCGGAGTAGAGCCCGGGAAACCTGCCGGTGATCGCTTGAATGTGGGTCACGAAAGCCCGCGCCTCTTCCAGCGTCATGGAAGGGCCGGTCAGGTTGGGCTCGAAATCCAGCACCATCAAGGTACCGGGATCTTTGCCGACCACGCGCAGAAAGTTCTCCGCCTGCCGCACTCCATCGCTTCCCGTGCCGAAGTGATAGGCGCCCCAGAGCAGCCCCGCCTCCTTGGCCTTGGCCCGATTGATCCCATAGGTTGGATCGACGTTGGATTGACCCTGGCTGGCCTTCTGGATCACGCCGAGGATGCCGTCGCCCTTGGCCTTCTTCAGATCCACGTCGCCGTTGTGATGCGAGAGATCCACCACCGCGTTGATGATCGCCACGAGGCTGCTCCTTTCCGAGCCGGAGGGAAGGGTCCGGCTTATCCATGGACGGGAATGGCGCGGATTCCGTGATACAAAACCGTGTGGCGAGATGCTAACACGATGCGTGGAACCGAGAGCGCGCGGAGGCGCCTCCGCGCGCTCGCCGGCTCAGGTCAGGCTACGGACGGAAGTACTCCTTCGAGTAGTAGTCCGACCGGTTGCTCTTGTCCGTGAAGCGGGTGAAGGTCTTCGAGGGTCATCGTGCCGTGGTTCAGGTTCCCGGTCACGATGGTCTCCTTGAAGTCGAACTTGTAGAGGGCCGTGAAGGCCATCGCGGACTTCGAGGTGACGTCGGTGGCATAGGTCATCCCGTTCACGGCGCCCCAGTCGCAGGGGGTGGGATGGCAGGCACCGAAGAGATGGACGTTGACGCCCGTCTTGGCTGCGCCGATGACGAAGCGGACAACGCCACGGGTGTGCTTGTCGACGTTGTGCCAGGTGCCGACCAGCGGCGCCACCCCGGGGGGAGGAATGGCGAGAGGCTTGACCTCCTCGATGAGATCCATGGGAGCCTTGAAGTCGATTGTCGCGATCATCTGTGGTCTCCTTTCGTGAGGAACCGGGCTCTCTCGAGGACTGAGCCGGTTCCTTATCGAGGATCGCGCGGACAAGAACAGAAGGGAACGCCCTGCCGGCCGGGCACGGATGCCTTGATCACGCGGGGGCACCGGCCACCCCGGGCGGGAGGCGTCCAGCCTTCGTGCGCAGCGGAACCCAAGCGGGATCAACCGTCCTTCATCAGAGCCGGCGGCACCACGAGCACGCTGCACGGCGCCTCGCGGGTGACGTCGGCGGCGACGCTGCCGATCACGAAACGGTCGAAGCCCCCCAGGCCGTGGGTGCCGAGAAGGACGAGGTCGGGACGGAAGTCGGCGACCTCCGCGAAGATTTCTTCCCTGGTGTTACCCGCCCGGACCTTGCGCCGCACCTTCCCGGCCGCGGCCCCGGCGTGCGTTTCCACGAAACGGCGCAGCTCCTCGACGGCGAAACGGTCCACCTGCTCCGGTGTGAACTGTGGCGCCACCTGCCTTTGGACGACGCTCAAGACGAACAGCGCTTCCACGTCGGGCGCCGTGTCTCCTCCAACCTCTCCGAGAAGATCGAGACCGGTGTGGAGGGCTTCCGCGGCTAGCGGCGAAAGGTCGACCGGCGCCAGGATCTTGCTCGGCGGTATCGTCAGATCTCCCCTCACCACCAGGACCGGGCAGGTGGCCCGGCGCAGGACGCGGTCCGCGGTGGAGCCCAGGCGGCGATGGAGGCGGCCTCCCGCTGTCGCCCCGAGGACGAGGAGGTCGGCGCCGATCTCCGTGGCCAGCTCGGGGAGCACCCGGTGCGGCGCGCCGGTGTGGAGGGTCTGGCCGTGCAGCTCTCCGGCGCCGATCCCCAGGCGCTGCACCTGTTCGACCAGCGCCTCCCGGCAGCGCTGCTCTTCCGCCGCAAGGATGGCCGGATCCAGGCCGGCCCCCAGCTCGCTCACGAAGCCTATCGGCGGATCGAAGGCATAGGCGGTGTGGAGCTTCGCACCGGCGGCGCGCGCCACGGCCAGGGCGGTGCCCACCAGCGCGTCGCTGTCACGGTCCAGGTCGGTCCCGACGAGGACGGTACGGATCTTCTTGGATGCAGAGTCGGCCATCGGCTCCCTCCTCTCAGGTGTGCGGCTCTCAGTATATGGGGGCCGGGGCCGAAGACGAAACCGTCAGGCGATGTGAAACCGGGGATCGGCGATGCGCTCGCTACGGCACTGGGGGCAGCGGCCGGGGGCATGCATGTGGCGGGAGGTGCGGTCGCGGAAGGTGAAGCCGCAGGCGAGGCAGCGGGCGGGCTCGATTCGCAGGCGCTGGGGAGCGTGCCGGAGGCTGCGCTCGACGTGGCGGAGATCCTCTTCCAGCGAGCGGACCGGGACTTCCAGCTCGCGCCGGAGCTGCTCGAAGCCCAATTCCTCCCGGCGGAGGACGTCGATGATCCTCTGCCGGGCGGTCTCGGTGGCGGCCTTGCCCACGTCGTCGTGCGGACGGCTCATTTGCGGCGGTTGGCCTGGAGGATCCTCTTGCGGATGCGGAAGGTCACCGGGGTGACCTCGACGAGCTCGTCCTCGCGGATGAATTCGAGGGCCTGCTCCAGATTCATGACCAGAGGCGGCACGAGGCGGATGGTGTCGTCCGAGCCCGAGGCGCGCATGTTGGTGAGCTTCTTTTCCTTCGTGATGTTGACGTCGAGGTCGTTGGCGCGGTTGTGCTCGCCGACGACCATGCCTTCGTAGACCTCGTCGCCGGGCGGCACGAAGAGCACGCCGCGCGGCTGGAGGTTTTCGATGGCGTAGGCGGTGGTGCGGCCGGCGCGGTCGGAGACCAGGGCACCGTTGGCGCGGTGCGCGATGTCGCCCTGCCAGACGTCCCAGCCGTCGAAGAGGCTGTTCATGATGCCGGTGCCGCGGGTGTCGGTGAGGAACTCGGTGCGGAAGCCGATCAGGCCGCGCGAGGGGAGCCGGAACTCCATGCGCACGCGGCCGGAGCCGTGGTTGCTCATCTTCATCATCCGCCCGCGGCGCTGGCCGAGCTTCTGGGTGATGACGCCGATGTGCTCCTCCGGGCAGTCGATGACCAGCATCTCCATCGGCTCGTGGAGCCTCTCGTCGATGTGGCGGGTGATGACCTCGGGCTTGCCCACGGAGATCTCGTAGCCTTCGCGGCGCATGATCTCGATCAGGATGGCGAGCTGCAGCTCGCCGCGGCCGGAGACCTTGAACGCCTCGGGGGTGTCGGTCGGCTCGATCCGGATGGAAACGTTGACGAGCGACTCGCGGTCCAGGCGCTCCTTGAGCTTCCGGGAGGTGACGTGCTTGCCGTCGCGGCCGGAGAACGGCGAGTCGTTGATCGAGAACACCATGGAGATGGTGGGCTCGTCGATCTGGATCGGCGGCAGGGGCATGGGCCGCTCGCGGTCGGACAGCGTCTCGCCGATGTTCACCTCGTCGATGCCGGCGACGGCCACGATGTCGCCCGCGCTGGCCTCGTTGATCTCGACCCGCTTGAGGCCGTCGTAGCCGTAAAGCATGGTGACCTTGACGGGGGTCAGCCCGCCGTCGAGGCGGCAGAGGGCCACTTCCTGGCCCTTCTTGACGCTGCCGTTGAACACCCGGCCGATGGCCAGCCGGCCCACGTAGTCGTCATAGTCGAGGGTGATGAACTGGAGCTGGAGCGGCATCTCCGACTCGTAGACCGGCGCCGGCACGGTGCGCACGATCTCCTCGAAGAGGGCCTCGAGCGTGGTCTCGCCCGCGCTCTCGGGCTCGCGGCGGCAGATGCCGTGCTTGGCGATGCAGTAGAGGATCGGGAAATCGAGCTGGTCCTCGGTGGCTTCGAGGTCGATGAAGAGGTCGTAGACCTCGTTGACGACCTCGCCGATGCGGGCGTCCGGGCGGTCGATCTTGTTGATGACCACGATCGGCTTGAGGTGCGCCTCCAGGGCCTTGCGGAGCACGAAGCGGGTCTGGGGAAGGGGGCCTTCGCTGGCATCCACGAGCAGCAGCACGCCGTCGACCATCTTCAGGGTGCGCTCGACCTCGCCGCCGAAGTCGGCGTGGCCGGGGGTGTCGACGATGTTGATCCGCTTGCCCCGGTAGGAGATGGCCGTGTTCTTGGCCATGATGGTGATGCCCTTCTCCCGCTCGAGGTCGATGGAGTCCATGACGCGCTCGACGATGTGCTCGTGGGCGCCGAAAATCCCACTCTGCCACAGCATGGCGTCCACGAGGGTGGTCTTGCCGTGGTCGACGTGGGCGATGATGGCCAGATTGCGTACGTCTTCTCTTGTCTGCTGACTCACACGGTCCTCACTCTTCTTCAGGGGAATAGGCAGACCGGTCCGATCCGCCGACGAGGGGGCGGGAAGGATAACACAGGCTGGAACGAGGGCGCGTTTCAGGCGGCCGCGCCGGAGTTTGCGACCAGCGCCTCGATCGTGGCGCGATCGGTCCGGCCGATGCGCAGGAACTCGATCCCGACGTGATGCTCCCCTGGACCGCGGCGGCTCTCCCAGGCCACACGGCCGTCGGCGCGCAACTCACGGCCGCCGAGGTCGATCTTCAGCTCCATCAGGGAGAGGAAGCCGATGGAATCGTCGCTGACCAGCATGCAGCCCCCGGCTCCCAGCACCTTGATCCAGCCGATCTTCGTCTTGCGCCGGTCGCCGAGGATCTTCACCTCGGCCAGGGCATCGGTCTCGACACGGGGGAAACGGCGTTTACAGACGGGGTTGCGCTGGGTGGAAAGCATGCGGTGTTGCCTCCTCCGGGCCGGTAAAGCCGTGCCGGAAGTCAGGCGCTCGACTTTACGCAAGTTTCTCCCGGAGATCAAGGGGGCAGGCGACGAGGGCGACGAGGCAACACAGAGTATTCCCGGGCACAACTTCGACAAGATCGAGGAGCTCCTCGACGAAGTCGAAGGCCCCTTCCGCCTTTGATGGATGCTCATCTCGCGGCGCTCGCGATCGAGCACCACGCCACGCTTTGCACGACGGATCGGGATTTTGACCGGTTCCAGGGACTCCGTCTCCACTTCCCGATCGCGTCACGCTCCCACGAGCCCCCTCCGCTCATGAGCTAGGCCCTTTGTTTGACACTACTTAGCCTAGCATGAAACCGGGCCGTATCCAAACCGTAGCTCGCAGGCCCGCACCGGAGGTGCGAGCCTGCTGCTCGATCCTCGTCAGCGAGGTTTGGCGCCAGGGGTCGCTTCTGCCTTGAGCCCGTACTGACTCAGCCTCTTACGCAACGTGTTGCGGGAGAGGCCGAGCGTCCGGCTGGTCTCGTTGAAGCGGCCCTGGCAGCGGGCGAGGCCCTCCGCGATGAGCTGGCGGTCGTAGAGCGCCAACGCCACCTTGTAGCTTTCTCCGGAAAGGCGGGCCGGCAGAGGGGGCGGCTCGGCGGTAAAGAGCTGCGCCCGGTCCTGCCGTGCCGGCGCCACGCCGGGCAGCTCACTCGGCTGTGCCGCTACGGCCGAAGCCGTGACCGCGTCTGGCGAAGCCCAGCAGCGCACGAAGCTATTCCGCGCCTCCAGCAGGTGAAGGTCCGTCAAGCGCCGGGCGTCAACCAGGGCCTGAAGGTCGCGCCAGAGTTGGATCGTCTTGGCGTGGCGCTCCTCCCCGGCCTTTTTCATTCTCTCGATCGCTTCCTCGCAGACCCGGGCCGCCTTCGCGAGCTCGCCCCGCTTGAACAGAAGCTTGAAGCGGGTCAGCAGGGTCAGGAGGGCGTCCTTGTAAAGCCCGGCCTCCATACGAGTGGAAATGTTGGCGTTGAACGCCGCATCCGCTTCCCGCTCAAACCCGAGAGCGTCGAGCACGAACGCCTCCAGGTAGCTCGACTGGAGCTCCGTGCGCGCTCCACCAGCCTGCCTGGAAAGACGTATCGTGGCGTCAAGGCAACACAGCGCTTCGGTCGGGCGCCCCAGGTCCACAAGGCTCGAAGTGATGATGTTCCGCGCCAGGATCTTGAGTCGGACCTGGCCCGGCGCCAGTAGCCTCAGCGCCTCCTCCGCGCGATCGACGGCCTCCGAGTGCCGGTCGGCGGCCATGAGGGTGTTGGCTTCCTTGACCGTGGTGAAGGCCGCTCCGGCGGCATCCCGGATTCTGCGGTAGAGGGCCGCGGCGCGCGCCAGCAAGGACAGGGCCTCTTCGTGATGGCACATGTCCGTTGCAAGCGACGCCTGGAGCGAGAGCAGCCGAGCGTCACGAGCCGGGTCGCCGGTTCCCCGGCCGAGATGGCTCCGCGCGTTGCCGAAGGCGGCGGCAGAGCCTTGCCAATCCCCTGCCAACCGGCGGCAGTTCCCTTTGACCCCCAGGGCCGCGCCCTGAAGGTCGAGCTTGACCGGCGCCGGACAGCGGCTTGGAGGGAGGATGCCGGCCAGGGCGTACGCGACGGACGCCTCCTCTTCGCCGCGATGGGGTTCGATCAGCGCAGCCGCGGCAGCCTCCTCCAGGATCGTTTCGACCAACTCGCGCGTCTGGAGCATCCGAACGGACTTGATCCGGGCAAGTTGCTCCGCGGTGGAGCACGACCGGAGATCCTCCCACCAGACCCGTGCCCGCAGCCGGCTCAGAGCCCTTCTGCCCTCCTCGTCGAGCCGGACGAGGCCGGCGCCATCCGCACCCTCCGCGGAGGCATCCTGCGAAACGTCCACCGCGATGCCATACCTCTTGATCTTTGCTCGGAGCGTGCCGGGGGCGATCTTGAGCTGTCGCGCGGTCTCCAGGATGCGGCCTCCGCACTGGGCAAGTCCTTTCCCGAGGAGCGCGCGGTCATAGCGTTCCAGGGCCGCCTCGTAATCATCCCAGGAAGGGTTTGCCTCCGGGCTCGGCAGCCCGTCCCAGTTTTCGGATTCGGAATGGACCGCGACGCTGCGCTGCATGGGGGCCTGCTCGGCGGCGCCCGTGTTTCCTCCGCCTCCCTCCAGAGGAGATCCTTGGGCGGGAACGTTCCAGTGCCGCGCGAGGAAGCACCGAGCCGAAAAGAGCTGGTGCTCGCTCAAGCTTCGAGCCTCGACCAGGGCCAGGAGACCGCGCCAGAGGCCTTCCACCTGCTTTTGACAAGGCACTTCCGCCTCCCGCATCGCCGCGAGCGCCTCTTCACAAGCGTGGGCCGCCTTGTCCAGCTCTCCCCGCCGGTACAGCAGCTCGAAGCGGGTCATCATGGTCAGAAAGGCGTCCTTGTAGAGTTCGGCTTCCATGCGCTTCGCGATGTTTCTGCGGAAGGCTTTCTCCGCGTCCCGGGCATGGCCCAGGGAATCGAGCAAGAGCGCTTCAAGGTAGTCCCCCTGAAGGTCCGGCCGCCGTTCCGGGAGGTTCTCATCGAGCGGGCGGGTAAGGGCGTAGCTCGTCAACGCCGCGGCCGGCCGCCCGAGGAACACGAGGCTGGAGGTGATGATGTTCCTCGCCAGCATCTCAAGGCGGATGTCCCTCGGCGTCAGCAATCCCAAAGCCTCTTCCGCTCGGGCCATGGCTTGGTCATAGCGGCAGGCGGCCAGGAGTGTATTGGCCTCTTTGACCGCGACGGTCGCAAGAGCGATCGGATCAACCGCTTTGCTATAGAGAGGGGACGCTCGGGCCAGACAAGTCTCAGCCTGCTCCAGATAGCCGGTGTCCATCGCGAGCGATGCCTGGCTCGAAAGCAACCCTGCCTCCCGCGCCGGCTCTCCGGTACCGCATTCGAGATGGCCTCGGGCCTCTTTGAAGGCTTTCGGAAGAGCCGCGCCAGTCCGCCGCCAGCCGGCGGCAGTTACCGACCACCTTCATGGCCTCGCTCTGAAGGTCATTCCTGAGAGCTTCGGAAATGTCTTGCTTGGAAAGGCTGCCCGCCAGCTCGTACGCGACGAGCGCCGTCTCCTCGCCGAGGAACGGATCGTTCGGCGCGGCGGCTGAAGCCGCCGCGATCACCGTGTCGAACATCTCCCGCGTCCGAAGGTCCGCCTCGGCCTTGATGCGCCCGATCTGTTGCTCGGCGGAGAGGCTCGCCAGCTCCGTCCACCGGGCGCGCGCCCGCGCCCGGCCCATAGCCGTTCTCTCTTCCTCCAGCCGGGACCGTTCCAACTCCGCGAGGACCCCATAGGCACGATCCCAGCACGGTGTGCAGCGGGCGAGGTGCGAGGCGGTGGCCGCCTCCTCGGACCCGACCGCCTGGCGGGAGAAGAACCGGGCCAGCGTGGAGGGCGAAAGGTGCTGCTCCATTCCAAGCCTCCTCTTGAATTGTGACCAGCGCGTCAGAATACACGAAGAAAGACGGAGGGCGGAAAAAACCGCCCTCCTTGAAGTGAAGTGCTCTCAGGCGCCCGAAGCGAGCCTAGCCGTCGGGATCGAACTGGCCACCGAAGTTCGGCGTGGCTCCGCCGTTGGGATCGAACTGGTTGCCGAAGTCTGCGGTGGCTCCGTCGGGATCAAAGAGGTTTCCGAAGTTCGCCAGCCCCAATGCTAAAGCCCAGAGAAGACGAGACATACCAATACCTGCCTTTCCGGGAGACGCTCAACCCGCGGATCAGACATTGACCCGGTCAAAAAAGGTCTCCCGGGCCGGAGTGTGCCTGTTCGGGTGGATTGGGACAAGGCCGGTGCCGGGTCAGGGAGCTGGGCGACAAAAAAAGTCCCGCTCCGTCCTGGGCCGACTTTGCGATGATTCGCCGCGACGAAGTTTCTCCATGCTGAAAGGAGAGAGCCATGAAACGGAGCCCGCGTCATGAACGTCGTCGGAATCCAGAGGAGGCAAGCTCACAATGGCAGCGCCAAAGAAGCTCCTGGCCGTTCTCAGAAAGCATCTCGATTCGTTGAATGAGCCCTACCTCGGGGTGGAACGCCGTATTGGGCTGCCGAGTGGGACCATCGGCAAGCTCCTTGCCGGAGAAATGTACCTTCGCCTTCGCCACATCGCCCTGATAGGGGGAGTTTTCGGCGTCTCCGTCCTCGAGTTGTTTTGCGCGGCGTACGGCCCCAGAGGAGGGCTGGCGCGCTTATCCAAACTATTCGTGGCGGATTTTGTGAGCGAGGAGTTGGAGAAGCTGTTCCTTACAGGAAAAATCGACGAGCGAGAATTGGCGACACGAATCAAGAATCTCAAAGTGGAGGAGTGACCAGAGCTGGCTGAGCAACTGTATCCGCGGGAAATCGTGGAGGAGGGGATATGCAAGCGAATGACTTCTTCGAGCAGATCGGCCCAACTCTGGTCATGCTGCGTGTAAGAGCCGGGTTGTCTGCTGCTTCTGTAGCGAGAATGGCCCGAGTAGGCAAGAGTCAAATATCGAAGTATGAAACAGGAAAGGAGAGTCCCAAGTTTGAAAGCCTCGCGAGGATACTCGACGCACTCAACGTTGAGCCCCTGCCCTTCTTCTACTACGTGCATTCGATTAGCCGCGGTGTTACGGATGAGCGGCTGAGGATAGAGCTCACGCTGATTGAATCGGGTCGAAAAGCGAATGGCTTGAAGGTTACCGGACGACTCCTGACGCTCGACCAACTGGTACTGGTGTGTCTGACTCCTGATGAGGAAGGCGGTTGAACATGGCAGGCAAAGGAGAAGCGTTGCCGGACAAGTTCAACCTTGCATACTGCAAGTACTGCGCCGATGCGTTCAGGTCTGCCGGAGGGTTGGCATGAAGGTGAAGAAAGGCTCCCAGGTCGAGCGGCAGTGGCGTTTCTCGACGCAGGAAAGGACATCCGTGGGGCGATACCGGACATCGCGCCCGAGCTCGTATCCGCGCCCCGTTCGGCTTGGTCCGGTTCGAGGGGGTTTGATCAGGCTCCATAGGGGAAGCAATACGCCGTGAAACTCCTGGATTTCCTGGGAAATATCGAAGAATCAAGACTTTACCTCCCATCGGTGCTCAGATTCCACGAATCCCCGCCCTACGCCGGCAACGGCACCCGCAGTTCCAGCGTGCCTGCCGACGGCCGCGCTTCGAGCTCGCCCTGGCCCAGGCCGTCAGGGAGCCGGACGTGGAAGCAGTGAACGGCTTCCGGGTCGTGGAGGATGACGCCGCCGTCTTCCCAGGCTGCCTTGGCCGGCGGCAGGTGGTCGAAACGGACGATCAGCTCGTCGTTGTGGACGGCGACTTCCAGGTCGGGGGTCCAGGGGGTCTCGATCATGGCGGAGACAAGCTCGGGGATCTCGGGCATGGCACGTCTCTCCTCTCGTTGGCCACCAGAGTAGAAGCCGGGTAGCCTCATCGCCACATCTCTCGGGGTGGCCCTCCGGCCCACTCCGGGCGGTCTTGGATCCCCACCCCCAGGGGTGGCGGAAGCGCCCCTCCCAAACCCTCCCTTGGCATGGTGTGCTTCCCGGCGTGCTCCCGTACGCTCCTCACAACGGAAGAAACCGTGAAGGCACAAGGGGAGACCCGGACCATGAACGACCTCTGGCAGCCGATCCTGTTCGACCGCGACATGCTGCTCAAGTACGACCGACCAGGGCCCCGCTACACCTCGTATCCGACCGCACCCCACTTCGAGGATGGGTTCGGCCACGCCGAGTACTCGCGGCTCCTGGAGCGGAGCGCGGCTTCGCAACGCCCGCTGTCGCTCTACGTCCACATCCCCTTCTGCGCGCACCGCTGTTTCTTCTGCGGCTGCAACGTGACCATCTCGCGCGACCGCCAGTGGGGCCGCCGCTACCTTCCCATGCTCGCCCGCGAGATGGAGATGGCCGCCGAGCGTCTCGATGCCGGCCACCGCGAGGTCGTCCAGATCCACTGGGGTGGCGGCACGCCGACCTTCCTGCCGCCCGAGGATCTCACCGAGCTGATGCAGCTCATCCGCCGCAACTTCCGCCTGTCGGATACCTGCGAGATCGGCGTCGAGGTCGATCCGCGCGAGTGCTCACCCGCCCATCTCGACGCGCTCGCGGAGGGCGGCGTCAACCGGCTCAGCATGGGCTTGCAGGAGCTCGATCCGCAGGTACAGAAGGCCGTCAACCGCATCCAGACCCGGGACGAGACCTGGGCGGTGCTCGACGGCGCCCGGCAGCGCGGCATCGAGAGCATCAACGTCGACCTGATCTACGGTCTCCCCCACCAGACGCCGGAACGCTTCGCCGCCACGCTCGCGGACGTCCTGCGCATGGCGCCGGACCGGCTGGCGCTGTTCAACTTCGCCTACCTGCCCGCGGCCTTCCCGCACCAGAAGGTCATCGATGCGCAGGCGCTGCCGTCCCCCGACACCAAGCTGAGGATGCTGGAGGAGGCCGTCGCCACGCTCACCTCGGCCGGCCTCGTGTTCATCGGCATGGACCACTTCGCGCGGCCGGAAGACCCGCTGGCGCTGGCGCTGCGCGACCGGAGCCTGACGCGGAATTTCCAGGGTTATACCACCTGCGGCCACGCGGACCTGGTGGGTTTCGGCGTGTCGTCGATCGGCGAGGTCGGCGGCGGCTACGCCCAGAACCTCAAGTCGGTGGCCGAGTACGGTGCGGCCGTCCAGAGCGACCGCTTCGCCACCTGCCGCGGCCTCGTGCTCGACGAGGAGGACGTGCTGCGGCGCGACGTGATCCTGCGCCTGATGTGCCAGTTCCGGCTCGACAAGCGCGACGTCGAGCGCCGGTACGCGATCGAAAGCTTCGACCGCCGCTTCGCCGCCGAGCTGTCGCAGCTCGAACCCATGGCCGAGGACGGGCTGGTCGAGATCGACCGCGACAGCATCGAGGTCACCCCCCTGGGCCGGCTGCTGGTGCGCAACATCGCCATGAGCTTCGACGCCTATCTCGGAAAGTCCACCGTGCGCTACTCCAGGACCGTGTGATGGTCACTCCATTTCCTTCCGAACGCCCGCCGCGGAGCTCCGTCTCCGCCGATCCGGCGCGGACCGCCGCCGCGCGCCAGCCGGCGTCGACGGTGCTGCTGATCGGCAACCCGAACGTCGGCAAAAGCCTGTTGTTCAAAAACCTGACGCACCGGTACGTCAATGTGTCGAATTTCCCCGGCACCACGGTCGAGGTCACCCGCGCGCGTTCGGCCTTCGGCCGGCGCGACGTGGAGGAGATGGAGATCGTCGATTCGCCGGGGATCAACGACCTGTCGCCGCGCAGCGACGAGGCCCGCGTCACCCGCGCGCTGCTCGAACGGACGCCGGGCGCCACCGTGGTCCAGGTGGCCGACGCGAAAAACCTCCGCCGCTCGCTGCTGCTGACGCTCCAGCTCGCCGAGCTGCGCTGCCCGATGGTGCTGGTTCTCAATATGCTCGACGAGCTCGAGACGCGCGGCGGGAAGATCGACCGCGCCGAGCTGAGCCGCATCCTGGGCATTCCGGTGGTGGGCGCCGTGGCGCTGCGCAACCAGGGGACGGACGAGTTGATCGATGCGCTGTCGCAGGCGCGGATACCTCACGCCTGCCACGGCGCGATCGATGCAGGCGATGGCTCGGAGCCTTACGAGCGAAACCGCGAACGCCTGGCGCGCGTCAACGAGATCCTCGCCGCCACCTGGTCCATGTCGCAGCCGAGCCGCGCCTCGCTCAGCGTGCGCCTCGGGTTCTGGGCCATGCATCCGCTCAAAGGGCTGCTTTTTCTTCTCACGGTGCTGGCGCTGACCTTCTGGTTCGTCGGCCTGCTCGGCGCCGGGACCCTGGTGGATCTCCTGGAAACCGGCGTCTTCCACCAGCGGGTCACTCCGCTCGCCATCCGGGTGGCCGACGCGGTCCTGCCGTTCCCCCACACCCACGAGATGGAGGCGGTGGAGCTCAACCTCGCCCTGCCGGTGACGCCGATCCACGAGATCGGGATCGCCCGCTCCACCCGCGTCGTCGCCTCGCCGAAATATCACCTGGCGGTCGGCGCGCGGCCCGGCGGCGGCGCACGCACGCTGCGATTCTTCCACGATCTCCTGGTGGGCGAGTACGGGGTGATCACGATGGCTTTGAGCTATGCCTTCGCGATCGTGCTGCCGATCGTCACCACGTTTTTCCTTCTGTTCAGCCTGTTGGAGGATTCGGGCTACCTGCCGCGGATGTCGATTCTCGTCAACCGGATTTTCCGGCTCATGGGATTGAACGGCAAGGCGGTGCTGCCGATGATTCTCGGCCTGGGTTGCGACACCATGGCGACGATGACCACGCGCATCCTGGAGACGCGCAAGGAGAGGCTGGTGACGACCATGCTGCTGGCGCTCGCCGTGCCCTGCTCGGCGCAGCTCGGGGTGCTGCTGGCGATGATGGCGAGCCTGTCGCCGGGCGCGGCGTTCGCCTGGCTGATGCTGATGGTGGGCGTGGTGCTGCTGGTGGGGTGGCTTTCGGCGCGCGCCTTCCCGGGCGAGGCCGGCGATTTTCTGTTGGAGATCCCGCCGATGCGCCGGCCGCAGCTCGCCAACGTCTGGGTGAAGTCCGTCGGCCGGCTGAGCTGGTACCTGCGCGAGGTCATCCCGCTGTTCGTGGTGGGGACGCTCGCGCTGTTCCTCCTCGACCGCCTGGGCCTGCTGGCGGTGCTGTCGCGCCTCGGCGAGCCGCTCGTCACCGGCTGGCTCGGTCTGCCCAAGGAGACCTCGGCCGCGTTCCTGATCGGGTTCCTGCGCCGCGACTTCGGCGCCGTCTACCTGCTCGATGCCGCCACCGGCCCCCACCCGCTGCTTTCGCCGCACCAGATCTTCGTCGCCATGGTCACGATCACGCTCTTCATGCCCTGCATCGCGAACTTCCTGATGATCGCGCGCGAGCACGGCCTCAAGACGGCGTGGGCGATGGCCGCTTTCATCTTTCCTTTCGCCTTCCTCGTGGGCGGGACCGTCCACCACATCGTGCTATGGCTGAGAACCTTCTGACCTGCCCTCTCTGCGGTTTCGAGTTCGAGCGCTCGGACTCCCTCTGCGGCCACGGCTGCCCGCTCGGCGCGGCCTGCCATCTGGCGCGCTGCCCGATGTGCGACTACGAGTTCCCGGAAAAGCCCGCCGCCACCGCTGATCGCGTCTCCTGGCTGCGGCGGCTCTTCGGCCGCGCCGCGGCTCCCCCGCCGCCCCCCTGCCCCGGCGACGGCCTGCTGACCGTCAAGGATCTCCGGCCGGGCGAGGCGGCCGAAATCCTCGGCCTGTCCGGCGAAAACCCGTCGCGGCGCAACAACCTCGCGGTCTTCGGCGTCGTGCCGGGCTCGGAGGTCCGCCTGCTGCAGCGCTACCCTTCCTTCGTGCTGCGGATCGGCGAGACCGTGCTCGCTCTCGACGGCGAGGTGGCCGGCGCCATCGTGGTCCGCCGCCCGGTGTCGGAAAAGGCGGCCGCGACCGCCGCCTGAAAGCTGGACAAAAGGAGAGCATACCGCTAACATTTCAGCGGTTTGATGACGGCGCTTTCATCGACTGGGGATTCCCCCGAGGAGGACAGATGAGAAACGTAACTCTCCTGCTGCTGAGCCTGGCGCTCGTGGCCGCTCCGGCCTTCGCCCTCGACGTCCAGAACACCAACAACTACCTGATCAAGCTCAATGGCAACCCTCCGGCCAACCTCGCGGCCCAGGTGTCCGCGGCGGGCGGTGCTCTGCTGCGGATCCACCCCGAGATCGGCTATGCCACCGCGACCTCGGCGGACCCGGGATTCTCCGGCAACCTGCGCGGAGCCTCCATCCAGTCGGTGGACCGCGACCTGAGCCTCCAGTGGGTTCCGCCGCTGCACGTCGAGTCCGCCGGTCCGGCCTCGCAGGTCGGCACGGCCTCGAGCCCGTCGGGCGCGTTTTTCTATCCCTGCCAGTGGTCGCTGCAGCGGATCAGCGCGCCGGCGGCCTGGGCGCAGGGTGCCACCGGCGCGGGCATCAAGGTAGCCGTGCTCGACACCGGCGTCGATCCCTTCCATCAGGATCTGGCGGGCAGGATCGACGTGGCGAACAGCGCCAGCATGCTCACCGCGGGCAGCTCTCCCTGCGGCGCCTTCGACGAGGTCAACATCTACGACCTGAACTTCCACGGCTCCTTCGTGTCGGGCCTGATCACGTCGAACAACCTGGGTAGCGCCGGCGTCGCGCCGGACGCGCAGGTCGTGGGCGTCAAGGTGCTCAACTGCACCGGCTCCGGCAGCTTCAGCGACGTCATCGCGGGCATCCTCTACGCCGCCAACCTCGCCGATGTCGACATCCTCAACATGAGCCTGGGCGCCGCCATCCCGAAAAACCTGCCGGGTGCCGGCCCGCTGATCGCGGCCTTGAACAAGGCCGTCAACTACGCCGAGAGCCAGGGCAAGCTGGTCGTCTCGGCCGCCGGCAACAACGGCGCCGACATGCAGCACTTCGGCAACGTCACCTGGGTTCCGGCCGAGTCGGGCTCCGGTACCGCGGTCTACGCCACCTCCAACCTCGACACCCTGGCTTCCTACTCGAATTACGGCATCTCCGGCACCTGGGTCGGCGCTCCCGGCGGCGACTTCCCGAACACGTCCCCGGGCCTGCCGGGCTGCGTGGTCAACAACGCCTTGGAGTCGCTGGTCCTCTCGGTCTGCTCCAGCTTCGTCTGCGGCGCGACGAACTTCTATGCGCTCGGCGGCGGAACCAGCTTCGCCTCCCCGATCGTCGCGGGCGTGGCCGCGCTCGTAGACGGCCAGCACGGCGGCGCGCTCGGCGCGGCGCAGCTCAAGACGATCCTGAAAAACTCCGCCGACGACCTGGGCGCGCCCGGCACCGACTCGATCTTTAGCCACGGCCGTGTGAACGCGGGCAATGCCGTCCAGCCGTAGTCCGCCTTTATGCCTTCTTTGTCTCGACTCCGCCGGCTTGTTGCACCATACTCCTCGGAGTATCAATGACTCGGCCTCCGTTCCGAGGCCCCCTCAAGGAGACATGATGAAAAGAAAGCTCTTGCTTGGTTGTCTCGCTTTTGCCGTTTGTCTTGCCCAGGCGGGAGCGCTCGCCGCCCAGGACGGCCGGTACGTAGTCGAGCTCAAGCGCGGGATCCCCGCGAACCTTGATGCCATGGTCGCCGCGGCAGGCGGGACCGTACAGCGCGTCCTTCCCCAGATCGGTTATGTCGTGGTGAAGGCGAACGACCCGCAGTTCGCGGACCGGATGGCGAAGCAGATCAACGTGGTGGGGGTCTATGCGAGCTCGAAGCTTCAGCTCTCACCCATCTTCGAAGGCACCGCGTTCCGCGCTCCGAAACGCACCACGGCCGCGACCGGCAATCCGGCCGACGCCAGCCTGTTCCCCTGCCAGTGGCAGCTCCAGAAGATGGACGCGCCGGAAGCGTGGGCGCTGGGCGCGATGGGCAGCCTGAACGCCAAGGTGGCGATCATCGACACCGGCGTCGACCCCACCCAGGACGACATGGTCGGCCGGGTCGACGAAGGCGAGAGCGTGAACATGCTCGCGTCACCCTCCGAGTGCGGTGCCGAGGATGACGACACCATCCACGACCTCGCCGGGCACGGCACGTTCATGGCCTCGATGGTCACGACCAACGGCATCAACATGGCGGCCGTCGCACCCGAAACCCAGATCGTGGCCGTCAAGGTCTTCAGTTGCACGGGCCAGGGCGACTGGCCGGAAGTTATCGCCGGCATCGTGTACGCCGCCGACCTGCCGGACGTCTCCGCCATCAGCATCAGCCTCGGCGGCTTCGCCCAGCGCAACGTTCCGGGCGCCAAGCAGGTGATCCGTGCGGTCAAGGCAGCCGTGGACTACGCCTACTCTCAGGGCAAGATCGTCGTGACCGTAGCCGGCAACCAGCACGTCGACCTGCGGCACATCCTTCCTCTGGTGCCCCTCCCCACCGTGTCGGGCGAGGCGGTCGGCGTCTACGGCACCGACTTCAAGGACGACCTCACCAGCTATTCGAACTGGGGCTTCCCGGCGGCCTGGATCGGAGCGCCGGCCGGCGACAACGTGCCGCCGAAGCACCCGTTCCCGGGCTGCACCCTACCCGAGGCCCAGCAGGGACGCATCATCGGCGCCTGCTCCAGCTCTGTCTGTGACGGCGCGACGGACGCCTACATCACCGGCCGCGGCACCAGCATCTCGTCGCCGCTCGTCGCCGCCGTGGCCGCCCTGATCGACGGCCAGGCGGACGGAGCGCTGGACGGCCGGCGGCTGAAGGTGATCCTCAAGAACCGCGCGGACGACCTGGGCGAGCCCGGGACGGACGGGATCTTCGGCCACGGCCGCGTGAACGCGGGCCGGGCCGTGAATCATTGATCCCATACCGGTTGATCCCGTTCCCCCTCTCCCCGACCCTCTCCCCCGTACCGGGGGAGAGGGGGATCCACCCTTCCTCTTTCTCCGTAAGTATTAGAATCCCCTCCCATGAGCCTCGACGTCCTCGTCATCGGCGGCGGCATCTCCGGCCTGACGACGGCCTTCTATCTGGCACGCGGCGGCCGGCAGGTCGCGGTCCTCGAAGCTTCGCCTCGTGTGGGGGGATCGCTGGAGAGCCGGACCGACGGTGCGTGGCGCTTCGAGCTCGGGCCGAATACGGTCCTGGAGAACCATGAAACGGTCACGCGGCTGATCCGGGAAGCCGGCTTGGATGGAGAAAGAGTCACCGCCTCGGCCTCGGCCAGGCGCCGCTTCCTCTGGAAGGCCGGGCAGCTCCATCCTCTGCCGTCCGGGCCGGTGGGTTTTCTCAGGACCCCCCTCTTCCCGTTCTCGGCCAAGCTCCGCCTGCTGCGCGAGCCGTGGATCCCCAGGCCGTTCGGCGATCCGGAAGAGACCATCGCCGCGTTCGTTCGCCGCCGCCTCGGACAGGCCTTCCTCGACTACGCCGTGGGACCGTTCGTCTCCGGCGTCTATGCGGGCGACCCCGAGCGCCTCTCGGTCCGCTACGCCGTGCCGAAGATCGCTTCGCTGGAGCGCGACCACGGCAGCCTGATCCGCGGCGCGCTCGCGCGGCGCAAAGGCCCGGCGCCGGGTGGCGCCATGATCTCCTTCCGGGAAGGCCTCGATCAGCTTCCCCGGACTCTGGCGCGGGAGATCGGGGACGTGCGGACCGGTGTGGTCTGCCGGCGGATCGTCCAAACCGGGAGCGGCTTCGTCGCCGAGACCGATGCGGGTCCGATCGAAGCGCGGGAGGTCGTCCTCGCCGTTCCCGCCGATGTGGCGGCAAGCCTCCTGGACGAGGCCACGCAGGGCCTCAGCCGGGGGTTGGCCGAGATCCCCTACGCGGCAGTGGCGCTGGTCTCGACCGGCTGGCGCCGCGAGGACATCGCCCACCCGCTGGGCGGGTTCGGCTTCCTCGCGCCGCGCAAGGAGGGGCTGCACGTGCTCGGCGTCCTCTTCCCCTCCGAGATCTTCCCCGGACGCGCTCCCGAAGGTCACACCGTGCTGACCGCATTCGTGGGCGGCCGCACCGAGCCGGAGGCCGCAGGCTGGGATGACGGCCGCCTGATGTCCGTGATCCTCGAAGAGCTGCGCCAGACCGTCGGCGTGCGGGGCGAGCCTCTCATCCAGACCATCCGCCGCTGGCCGCGCGCCATCCCTCAATACGAGGTCGGCCACGGCCGCTTTCTGGATCTGGCCCGGGAGATCGAAGGCGCCCTCCCGGGCCTGCGCATCGGCGGCAACTTCCTCCGCGGCGTCTCGGTCCCCGACTGCATCCGCAACGCCACGGAGCTGGTGGAGGCGATGCTTCAGCGCTGAGGCGGAGCCGTCGTGTACAATCGCCGGCCATCTCATGGAACCGACCGCGACAACCCCGCCAATCGCCCCGATACCTCTCTCGACCCGGAAGAAGCTCGTCTTCTCACTCGTCCTGCTGGCCTTCCTCTGGCTTCTGGCCGAGCTCGCCTGCCAGGCCGGACTCTGGGCCCTGGCAAAGTACAAGAACATCGAGTACATCCCGGCCCTCGTCCAGACCCTCTCCGACAAGCACCGGGGCATCCTGCAGGCCCATCTCGGCGGCTCGTCGTCGTACGTCATCTCCGACCCCGAGCTCGGCTGGACCATCCGGCCGAACGCGAACAAACGGGGGTACCGGGCGAACCGCGACGCCATCCGCGCCGACCGCGAGTACGACCTCCAGCCGCCGCCGGGCGTGCTGCGGCTCGCCGCCTTCGGCGACTCCTTCACCCACGCCAGCGACGTCCCCAACCCGGCTACCTGGGAGCACCGCCTGGAGGAGACCCGCCCGAACCTGGAGGCGCTCAACTTCGGCGTGCCCGGATTCGAGCCGGGCCAGGCCCTCCTCCGCTACCGCCGCGAGGGGGTGCGGTTCCACCCCCACATCGTCCTGATCGGCTTCATGTCCGAGAACATCAACCGGGTGGTCAACACCTTCCGGCCGTTCTACTTCCCCCGCAGCGGCGTGCCGTTCACGAAGCCGCGCTTCGCCCTGCGCGGCGGCAAGCTGGTTCTCATCGAGAACCCCATCCGGGACGACGAAGGCTACCGGGAGCTTCTCCGCAGCCCCGAAACCGTGCTGCCGCGCCTGGGCAAGGACGACTATTTCTATCAGCGCAATTCCAAGCGCAACCCTCTGGACTTCCTCCCCTCCGTCCGCTTCGCGAGCATCTTTGCCGATCAGTACCTCCACCAGCCCATCTTCTCGGGCGGGGTTTACAATACGCGCTCGGAGGCATACCAAGTGACGGTGGCGGTCCTCGAACAATTCTACAAAGAGGCCACTGCCAACAGCTCGCTTCCCATCATCGTCATCTTTCCCGAGCGGCGCGAGATCCGCAACCGCCGCGAAGGCGAGAAAGTCGTCTACGAACCGCTCCTCACGGAGCTTCACCGCGGCGGCTACCGCACCATCGATCTCCTCGATGGCTTCCAGCGCTACGATCCACAGGGGGAGATGATGAAAAAGAAATTCATCCATTACCCCAAGAGCGGGAACCGGATGGTGGCGCGGACGATCCTCGACTACCTGGAGCAGAACCGGCTCACCACACCCGAACAGATCCGCGCCGCCATGCAGTCCGCGGGTCGCTGAACAGGGGGGCTCGACAGCCGTCGAACCCCCTGGCAGGCTATCGGCACACCCGCCTCAGCGCACAGCGCCGCGGCGGAACAGGTTGACGATCGCGAGCAGGACGACAGCACCCAGCAGTGACACGAGCAGCGACGACAGGCTCAGGTCACCCGAGGTCACGGTGCCGGTACCGAAAAGCGGGGCCAACAGCAGACCGGCGAGCAGAGCGCCGACGATGCCGACAACGATGTTGAGAATGACTCCTTGCTGAGCATTCGTGCGCATGATCATACTGGCGACCCAGCCGATCAAGCCACCAACGATAAGCATGATGATGAAGTTCATGACGGTCCTCCTCTGGTTGAAGTTTTTTCGGGGTTTGCTTCCAAACCATCCCCTACTCCCTGTCAATAGCAACTGTCGTGCCACTGCCGGCAAGCCGGCCCGATAGGAAGAGGAGGAGAACGGGATCAAACCCCCTCTCCCCCGGCCCGGAGGAGAGGGTCGGGGAGAGGGGGAACGGGATCAAACCCTCAGCGGCTTCCGACGGGCCGGGTCTTCTGGACCGGTACCGCCTTGGCCTCATCGGGCTTGAAGGAGGTTTCGGAGTTGAGCTCATGGGCGCGGCGGTCGAGACCGAGGCTCCCCTGCTCCAGCCAGGCGTGCTTGCCGTCGAGTACCTTGAGCGCGACCTTGTACTTCCGGACGTCGTCGTTGCTCCACAGATCCTGGAACAGGCGGACGATCCGGCGCCGCGAATTGCGGCAGAACAGGTCGGCCAGCTCGGCGGCGTTCTCCGCCTCGGGATGGCCGGCCTCGCGCAAGGCCTGGGCGCGGGAGACCGAGGAGGAGATCGCGAACAGCTCGTTGGCGATGTCCACCAGCCGGAACAGGAAGGCCTGCTTGTTCTGAAGTTTGGCCTGGTGGACGATCATGCCGTGGAAGATCTGCCGCGACAGCCGGCGGGTGTTGCGCTCGGCGAAGCGCAGATGGCTGGCGAGCTCGCCGAACTCCTGGTAGCGCGGCCACTGGGCCCAGCCCAGCCAGCGCGTCGGATACCAGCTCGCGTAGAACGAGGTCATCTTGGGGATCTCGGCGAGCTTCTCGGCCACGCTCTTCTCCGGGTCGATCATTGCGCCGGCGACCTGGAGGTGCTTGTCCACGGCCTCGCGCGCCATGAACAGATGCATGATCTCGCTCGACCCCTCGAAGATCAGGTTGATGCGGTAGTCGCGCATCACCTGCTCGACCGGGATCGGCGCCTCGCCGCGGGCGGCCAGCGACGCCTCGGTCTCGTAGCCGCGCCCGCCGCGGATCTGCATCGTGTCGTCGACGATCTCCCAGGTCCACCAGGAGTTCCACTCCTTGGCCGCAGCCGCTTCGAGCCGGATGTCGTAGCCGCCGCGGTCGGCCATCTCCGTGGCGAGCAGCGCCACCGACTCCATGGCGAACGTGGTGGCCGCCATGTCGGCGAGCTTGTGCGAGATGGCCTCGTGCTTGCCGACCGGCCGGCCCCACTGCACCCGCTCGGCCGCCCACTTGCGGCAGATCTCCAGGCAGAGCTTGGCGGTGCCCACGGAGCCGTTCGGGATCGACAGGCGGCCGTCGTTGAGGGTCGTGAGGGCGATCTTGAGCCCCTTGCCCTCCTCGCCGATCAGGTTCTCGGCCGGCACCCGGACGTTCTTGAAGCTGATCACCGCGTTGGCCAGCGCACGCAGGCCCATGAAATGGCAGCGGTGCTCGACCTTCACGCCCGGCCAGTCGGCCTCGACCACGAAGGCGCTGATCTTCTTCGACTTGGGATCGC
Organism: uncultured Holophagales bacterium; assembly: GCA_963844885.1. Taxonomy (GTDB): domain Bacteria; phylum Acidobacteriota; class Thermoanaerobaculia; order Multivoradales; family UBA5704; genus DATMER01. Next base: position 665,990 of record CAWJQA010000006.1, read on the forward strand.
GGGCCATCACCACCAGCAGCTCGGCGATCGTGCCGTTGGTGCACCAGAGCTTCTCGCCGTTGAGGATGTAGTCGCCCTCGGGCGTCTTGACCGCGTCCGTCTGCAGGCGGGCCGGATCGGACCCGACCTGCGCCTCGGTCAGCGCGAAGGCGGAGATCTCACCCTTGGCGCACCGCGGCAGGTACTTCTGCTTGAGCAGCTCCGAGCCGAAGGTCTTGAGCGGCTGCGGCACGCCGATCGACTGGTGCGCCGAAAGCAGCGCCGACAGGTTGCCGTCGCAGCTGCCGAGCAGATGCATGATCTTCTGGTACTCGGCGTTGGTGAAGCCCAGGCCGCCGTACTTCTTCGGGATCTTCATCCCGAAAGCGCCGAGCTTCCGGAGACCGTCGACCACGTGCTCGGGATACTCCCCCGTGACGTCGATCTCCACCGAGTCGACCTGGTCCCGCAGGAACTCCCGCATCGCCTGGTAGAAGGCCGTGAACTCCGGCCGCTCCTGCTCGGCGAGAGGATATGGATGGATCAGGTCCAGACGGAAGTTGCCGAGGAACATCTCGCGCAGGAAGCTCGGCTGCTTCCACTCCGTTTCGCGCGAGGCCTCCGCCACCTTCCTCGATTCCAGCTCACTGACGTTGTGCAGATCCTTGGTCGACATGGATTGTCCCCTTTTCGATGCCCCTTCTCTCAATGGGCTCCTGATGCAACGGGCGTTCCCGGCTCCGGAAGGAGGGGGCCCGATTTCTGCGGACGGGCCCGCTGCTTTGCCGCACTGCGACATTCTACCAGGATCGGTCCAGCCTCTACAAGAGGGAGAATGCGGGAAAATAGATGAGCGGGGGGGTCAAGTTCGCCGCGGTGCGGCTGAAGGCCGTCGCACCGCGACGGCGACGCCGACCACCACCAGCGCCGCGCCGGCGAGGATTCGGACGGTGAGCGGCTCGTCCAGGAACAAGGAGCCGACGAGGACCGCCACCACGGGAGTGGCGTAGTTGACGAGGGAGAGGCTGGTGGCCGGAAGACGCTTGAGGAGCCAGTAGTAGAGGGTGAACGCCAGGGCCGAGCCCACCACGGCCAGGTAGAGCACGGCGAGGATCGGCCCGGTCCGCCAGGCGATGGGCTGATTGGTCTCAGACGCCCAGGCGAACGGCACTGTGAACAGGGTGCCGAAGACCATCGGCATGGCCGAGATCGACAGTGGATGGATGCCGCCGCCCCACTTCTTCACCGCCACGTTCGCGAACGCCGAGCAGAGCGGCGCGATCAGCAGGACGGCCGAGGCGAAGGCCACCTTCGGCCCGCCCAGCTTGGTGAAGTCCTCCGAAAAGAGGACCGCCACCCCCGCGAAGCCCAGCAGGATGCCCACCAGGCTGCCGGCCCGCAGCCGCTCTCCCGGCAGGGAGAGGTGGGCCAGGATGGCGACGAACAGCGGGAAGGTCGCGAACAGGATCGCGGCGAGGCCGGACGGCACCCACTGCTCCGCCCAGTAGACCAGGCCGTAGGAGACCGTGAACGTGAGGAGGCCGTTGAGGATCCACAGCCGGCGCTCGCGCGGCTCCCGCCCGAGGCGCACCTTGAGCGCCGGAGCGAGCGACAGCAGAAGGATCGACGCGATGCCGAAGCGGACCACCACCCCCTTGAGCGGCGGAAAGCCCTCCAGGCTGACGCGGATCGCCGCCCAAGTCGTGCCCCAGATGAAGATCAGGGCCGCGAGGGCGGCGTAGGTGGTCAGCGGGCGGCCGGTCTTCAGGGCCGCTCCCTTACGGATAGATCTTGTAGAGCAGCCGTGGGTACGGGATGGTCTCGCGCAAGTGACTGACGCCGCACATCCAGGCCACGAACCGCTCGACGCCCATGCCGAAGCCGCAGTGCGGATACCAGCCGTACTTGCGGACGTCCAGATACCACTGGAACGCCTCGACGGGGAGGTTGTGCTCCGGATGCGGTCGAGCAGCAGGTCGTGGTCGTGAATCCTCTGGCTGCCGCCGATGATCTCGCCGTAGCCCTCGGGCGCGATGAGGTCGAGGCCGAGCACGGTCTCGCGGCCCGGCTCGCTGTCCGGCGACGGCTGCATGTAGAACGCCTTGAAGGCCGCCGGGAAGTGGGTGATCATCACCGGCCGGTCGTACTGGCTGGCCAGGATGGTCTCCTCGTCGCCGCCGAAGTCGTCCCCCCACTGGATGGGGTTGCCCTCCCGGTTGAGGATCTCGACCGCCTGGGTGTAGGTGATGCGCGGGAAGGGCGGCACCACGGCCTCGAGCTTCGCGGTGTCGCGCTCCAGCACCTTGAGCTCTTCCTTGGCGCGGTCGAGCACCCGGCCCACCAGGGAGCCGACGAACTCCTCGGCGAGCCGGCAGAGGCCTTCGAACTCCAGGAAGGCCACTTCGGGCTCGACCATCCAGAACTCCATGAGGTGGCGCCGGGTCTTCGACTTCTCGGCGCGGAAGGTGGGGCCGAAGCAGTAGACCTTGCCGAGCGCCGCGGCGGCGGGCTCCAGGTAGAGCTGGCCGGACTGGCTCAAGAAGGCCTTGTCGCCGAAGTAGTCGGTCTCGAACAGGGTCGAGGTCCCTTCGCAGGCGGCGGGAGTGAGGATCGGCGAGTCGATCAGGGTGAAGTCGCGCTCGTAGAAGAAGTCGCGGATGGCCTGCTCGACCTCGCTGCGCACCCGCAGGGCCGAGCGCTGCTTGCTGGAGCGCAGCCAGAGGTGCCGGTGCTCCATCAGGAACGCGGTGCCGTGCTCCTTCGGGGTGATCGGGTAGTCCTGGGTCAGGTACGACACCTTGAAATCGGTGAGCTGGACCTCGACGCCGATCGGCGAGCGCTTGTCTTCCTTGACCTTGCCGGCCAGCCAGATGGTGGACTCCTGGGTGGCGCGCTCGATGTCGGCCCAGGCGGCTTCGGAGACGTCGTTGCGGCCGGCCACGGCCTGCACGCCGCCGCCGCCGCACCTCACCTGGAGGAAGGCGATCTTGCCGCTCGACCGCTTGTTGTCGAGCCACCCGTTGAGGACGACATCCTCGCCGATGTGGCGCTTCAGCTCACGGACGGAAGAGACGGGGGTCGGTTCGCTCATAAGACGCGGGATTGTAGCCTACTTTCCCGTTGATGCCGCTGACGACGGCAGTTCGGGAATGTGCTCCAGGGCGTCCTTGGCGGCCTTCTGTTCCGCGACCTTCTTGCTCGGCCCTTCGCCGCGGCCGGCGCACTGGCCGTCGAGCCAGCATTCCACGGTGAAGACTTTGTTGTGGTCGGGGCCGACCGCCCCGACGATCCGATAATCGGGCAGGGACCACCCCAGCGCCTGGGTGACCTCCTGGAGGTGGGTCTTGGCGTCGGTGGCGAGAAGCTTGCCGCGGCCCTCTTCCCCGCCCTCTTCCAGCATGGGATGGATGGCGTCGCGGGCCGCCTCCACGCCGGCATCCAGGTAAACGGCGCCGAACACGGCCTCCATGGAGTCGGCCAGCAGCGAGGCCTTGGTGCGGCCCCCCGAGCGCTCTTCCCCCACGCCGATCCGCAGCTCCGGCCCCAGCGCCAGCCGTTCGGCGAAGCGGGCCAGGGAGGTGCGGCTGACGAGTTGAGCCTTGAGCTTGGAAAGCTCCCCCTCGGGCAGCTCGGGGTGATGCTCGTAGAGCCACTCCGCGGTAACCAGCCCGAGCACGGCGTCGCCCAGGAACTCCAGGCGCTCATAGTGCTCGGGCACCCCCTGCTCGTTGGCATAGGACCGGTGCCTGAGGGCAAGCTCCAGCAGATCGAGCCGCTTGAAACGGTGCCCGAGACGCTTCTCCAGCGGTGTCGTAGATCGGCGGCCGAAAACCATGGCGCGCCATGGTATCTCAGAGCAAGCTGAGCCAGCCACCGCTCTTCTGCTAGAGTCTCCTCCCGATCCGAGCGACTCCGGAGGCTTCGACATGGCCTACATCCGCCGCTACCCGTTCGTCTGCCATCTCCGCGCCGAGCCCAACCAGTACATCCTCCACTTCCGGAAGGGCAAGCTCGTGCGCAGCGGCGCCGGGCTCGCCTACTGGTTCAGCCCGCTGTCCGCCGCGGTCGCCCAGGTTCCGGGCGAAGACATCGAGACCACCTTCGTCTTCAAGGAGCTGTCGAAGGACTTCCAGGAGATCACCGTCCAGTGCTCGCTGCGGTATCGCTGCGCCGATCCGCAGAAGGCGGCGGCGCGGGTGAACTTCGCCATCGCCCTGGACCGCGGCATCTGGCTCGAAGAGCCCCTGGAGAGGCTGGCCAGCCTGTGGAGCCAGCGCGCGCAGCAGCCGGCGCGCGCCTACATCCTGCGCGTGCCCATGGTGGAGGCCGTGCAGTCCGGCGTGCAGGTGATCCAAACCGCCATGGAGGAGGCGCTACGCGCCGATCCCGAGATCGCAGCCGGCGGCCTCGCCCTGGTCAGCCTCCTGGTCAACCGCGTGGCGCCGTCGGCGGATCTCGAAAAGGCGCTCCAGACCCCGACCCGCGAGGCCGTCCAGCAGAAGGCCGACGAGGCCACCTTCCTGCGCCGCGCCCTGGCGGTCGAGAAGGAGCGGGCGATCAAGGAGAACGAGCTGAACACCGAGATCGAGCTGGCGAAACGGCAAGAGGAGCTGATCCGCCAGCAGGGCGCCAACCGCCTGGAGGAGATCCGCCGCGAAGCCGAAGCGGAAAAGACGAAGGTCGAGGCCGAGGTCGGGCGCCGGCTCGTCGCCGCCGAAGGTGCCGCCAAGGAGACCCAACTGCGCACCGAAGCCGACGCCGCGGCCCGGCGCCTGCTCGGGCAGGCCGACGCCGAGAGCGAGGCGCTGCGCGTGGCCGCCTGGAAGGATCTCCCCTCCCCCGTCGTCTTCGGCCTTGCTCTCCGCGAGCTCGGCGGCAAGATCCAGACGATCGAGCATCTCAACCTGACTCCGGACCTGCTGGGTGACGTGGTCCAGAAGTGGCTGCGGCAAGCCTCCGACTCGTGAAAATCGCCAAGTGAAAACCTTTTCCAACCTGCCGCGCGTCGTGCTGGTGACGCGCAAGACGCTGCTCGAGCTTCTCCTCGAACGCCACGGTACGCTCGGCCAGGCCCGTTTCTACCTCGAATCGCGAGGCCAGGAGATCGCGGGTCCGCAGGAGGCGCACGACCGCTTCGAGTCGGGCCTCGTGGAGGTTCTGCACGCCATCCCGCCGGACCAGCGGCGCGTGCGCATCGACCGCGATCAGCTCGACCGCTTCCTTTTCGCGCCGGACGACCTCGTCGTCATCGTCGGCCAGGACGGCCTGGTGCCGAACGTCGCCAAGTATCTCTCGGGCCAGCTCACCATCGGCATCAATCCGGACCCGGAACGATACGACGGCGTCCTCTGCCGGCACTCGCCGCACACCATGCCCCGCCTCCTCCTCTGGACGCTCGACACCCGAGGCCCGGCGTACCGGATCGAGCCGCGCACCATGGCGGAAGCTCAACGGGAAGACGGCCAGCGATTGCTCGCGCTCAACGAGATCTTCGCCGGCCACCAGAGCCATCAATCGGCGCGCTACCGCATCCGCGTCGAGCCCGTGGATCCCACCCAGGAGGAGAGGCACTCCTCGTCCGGTATCGTCTGCTCGACCGGCACCGGCGCCACCGGCTGGGCGCGGTCGATCTGTGAGCAGACTTACGACGTGGCCATCCTCCCCCGTCCGGACGAGCCGAAGCTCGCCTGGTTCGTGCGCGAGCCGTTCCCGTCGGTTTTCACGCAGACCGGAATGCAGAACGGCAGCCTGGGGCCGGGGAAAAAGCTCGTGCTCTTCTCGGAGATGGGAGAGGGAGGCGTCGTCTTCGCCGACGGCATCGAGTCGGACCGCCTGGAGTTCCTCTCCGGCCAGGTGGTGACGGTGAAGATCTCCTCCTCCACGTTCAATCTCGTGGTGGCGGCCGAGCCCGTCTGAGCTGAGTCGCCTTTCGTGTCCGAAGGCCCAACGGGCCCGCCATACCCTATAGGTCCCCCCGCCCACCCATTACCACCCCCGCCAGATCCCCGCAAGTCCTTGAAAATAAAGTGGTGGGCCGTTAGGGACTCGAACCCTAGACCCGCGGATTAAAAGTCCGCTGCTCTACCAACTGAGCTAACGGCCCACGATCGCGGAAGTATAGCGGAAAAGCGGAAGCCCCCATCGTTTCAGACATCCCCGTCACCCCGCGTAGATCTGCAGCTCGCGCAACTCCTTGAGCCGGTCGCGCAGCGCCGCGGCCTCCTCGAACTCCAGGCGCTTGGCGGCGGCTCGCATGTCCTTCTCCACGCGTGAGATCTGCTCGGAGAGCGGGACGTCCACCCCTTCGATGGTGTCGGACAGGCGGGCCGGGCTGGCCGAGTAGAGGTCCAGGTTGCTCATCTGCACCAGCGGGTTGTGGATGTCCTTGAGGATCGTCTGCGGCTCGATCCCGTTCTCCTGGTTGTACTCCTGCTGCTTGCGGCGGCGACGGTCGGTCTCGTCGATCGCCCGCCGCATCGAGTCGGTCATCCGGTCCGCGTAGAGGATCGCCCGGCCGTTCAGGTTGCGGGCCGCGCGGCCCACGGTCTGGATCAGCGAGGTGGTGCTGCGCAGGAAGCCCTCCTTGTCCGCGTCGAGGATCGCCACCAGCGAGACCTCGGGCAGGTCCAGCCCCTCGCGCAGCAGGTTGATGCCGACCAGCACGTCGAAGTCGCCGCGGCGCAGGCCGGGCAGGATCTCCACCCGCTCGAGGGTCTCGACGTCGCTGTGCAGATAGCGCACCTTGATGCCCAGCTCCGCCAGGTACTCCGTCAGGTCCTCGGCCATCCGCTTGGTCAGCGTGGTCACCAGCACCCGCTCGCTTCCGGTCGATGACGCTTGCGGATCTCGCCGATGCAGGTCGTCCACCTGCCCCTGCGTCGGCCGGACCTCGATCACCGGGTCGAGCAGGCCGGTCGGGCGGATGACCTGCTCCACCACCACGCCGCCGGTGCGCTCCAGCTCGTAGGGGGCCGGCGTGGCGGAGACGAAGATCACGCTGGCCCACCCGCTCGTCGAACTCGTCGAAGGTCAGCGGCCGGTTGTCCAGCGCCGACGGCAGGCGGAAGCCGAAGCTCACCAGCGTCTCCTTGCGCGAGCGGTCGCCGTGGTACATGCCGCGGACCTGCGGGATGGTCTGGTGGCACTCGTCGATGACGATCAGGAAGTCGTCCGGGAAGTAGTCGAGCAGCGTCGGCGGCGGCTCGCCCGGCTCGCGGCCCGTGAGGTGGCGCGAGTAGTTCTCGATGCCGTGGCAGTAGCCGATCTCCTGGAGCATCTCCAGGTCGAAACGGCGTGCGCTGCTCCAGCCGCTGGCGCCTCGAGCAGCTTGCCCTCGGCCTCCAGCTCGGCCAGCCGCTCCTCCAGCTCGGCCTCGATGCCCTCGATCGCCGTCTCCAGCTTGCTCCTTCGGCGTGACGTAGTGGCGTCCGGGGATAGACGCGCGATGCGGTCGATCTCCTGCACCGCCTCGCCGCGCAGCGGTCGAAGCGGGTGATGCGCTCGATCTCGTCGCCGAAGAATTCGACGCGGATGCCCAGCTCCTCGTAGGCCGGGCAGGATCTCCAGCACGTCGCCGCGCACCCGGAAGCGTGCCCCGATGGAGATCGAGCTCGTTGCGCTCGTACTGCATGTCGACCAGCCGCTTCAGGACCGGGTCCGATCGCCTTCGGTGTCACCGCCGGCTGAAGAACTGCAGCATGCCGTAGTAACGCCTCGGGCGAGCCCAGGCCGTAGATGCAGGAGACCGAGGCGACGATGATCACGTCGCGCCGCTCGAACAGCGCCTTGGTGGCGCGCAGGCGCAGCCGGTCGATCTCCTCGTTGATGCTGGTCTCCTTCTCGATGTAGGTGTCGGTCGAGGGGACGTACGCCTCGGGCTGGTAGTAGTCGTAGTAGGAGACGAAGTACTCGACCGCGTTGTTCGGGAAGAAGCTCCGGAACTCCTGGTAGAGCTGCGCGGCGAGGGTCTTGTTGTGCGAGAGGACCAGCGTCGGCCGGTCGACCGCCTCGATGACCTTGGCCATGGTGAAGGTCTTGCCCGAGCCGGTGACGCCGAGGAGCACCTGCTCCTTGTCGCCCCGGCGGATGCCGTCGACGAGCTGCTGGATGGCCTCGGGCTGGTCGCCCTGAGGGGTGAAGCGCGAGACGATCTGGAAGCCGGCCATGGCCTACTCATAACACGGCCCGGCAGGAATGTTCCGGTGGGAGGCGGGCGGTGGCGCCCTCTCCCCGGGGCACCGAGGGAGAGGGCCGGGGAGAGTGAGGACGGATCAACCCGGCGCCTTCCCCGCCACCTCTTCCAGGATCTTGAGGAGCTTGAGGATGTCGTCGTGGCTGAGGATGCGGTTCGGCTGGCCCATCTCCATCAGCACCGCGTTGAGCTCCTGCGCCTTGTTCGGATCGGCCTTGTTCTCGCCGACCGCCTTGGCGGCCTCGTCGAAGGCCACGTCCAGGCGCTGCCGCTCCTCCGGGGTCACGTCCGGCGGCAGCTTGGCCATCACCTGCTGCTCCAGCCGCTGGAACACCCAGATGGCCAGCTCCGGCAGCTTGGCGACCAGGATCACCGCCGCGATCCCCAGAAGGATGAGAACGGCGCCGCAGCCGATCAGCAGCGGACGCGTCCGCGAGGGGCCGCTGCTGGCCCGCGGCTGACCCGGGTTGAACGGGCCGGGGTTGAACGGGGATGGAGCATCCGGTTGCATCCCTCTTTTCTACCACGATCCGGGTCCGATGCGCCCCCTTCCGGACACCCCCTTATAATGGCCGCGTGAGATACGACCCGATGCCCGACGGCGCCCCCTCTCCCCGAGCTCCCCAGTTGGTCCCACCCGGCCGCGGCCGGCCGCGGCTGATCCGCTGGACCCTGCCCCTGCTCGCGGCCCTGCTCGCGGGCGCGGTGGCCGGCGTCGCCGTGGCCGCCGCGATCCACATGCCGCGCGTGGACGCCCTGGCGGACTTCACGCCGAGCCTGGTCACCCAGCTCTACTCCAACGACGGCACGGTCGTCGCCACCTTCGCCCGCGAACGGCGGGTGATGCTCAAGGAGGCGCAGATCCCGCGGACGCTCCAGCAGGCCGTCCTCGCCTCCGAGGACAGCAACTTCTTCCACCACGGGGGAATCGACGCGATGGGCGTCGCCCGCGCCGCCGTGACCGACCTCAAGGCCGGCCACGTCGTGGAGGGCGCCTCGACAATCACCATGCAGCTAGCCCGCAGCCTCTTCCTCAGCCGCGAGCGCACCTGGCGCCGCAAGGTCGAGGAGGCCTTCCTCGCCGTCGAGCTGGAGAAAAACTACAGCAAGCAGCAGATCCTCACCCTCTACCTGAACCTGGTCAACCTCGGCCACGGCAACTACGGGGTGGAAGCCGCGTCCCGCTACTACTTCGGGAAGCCGGCGGCCAAGCTCACCCTGGCCGAGGCCGCCACGCTGGTGGGGATCATTCCGGCGCCGAGCCGCTACAGCCCGTACCGCACGCCCGACGTAGTTCTCAAGAACCGCAACCGCGTGCTGCGGCGCATGGTGGAAGAGGGCTTCATCACGCCCGCGCAGCACGATCAGGCGCTGGCGCAGCCGCTCCTCGTCGCCACCCAGCAGGACGAGACGATGACGGCCCCCTACTTCTCCGAGGAGATCCGCAAGCACCTGGAGACGAAGTACGGCGCCACCGCCCTGTACGAAGGGGGCATGCAGGTGCGGACGACCCTCGACCGCCGGATCCAGGAGGCCGCCGAGCGCGCCGTGCGCGAAGGCCTTGTGCGGCTCGACCACCGCCGCGGCTGGCGCGGACCGATCGCGAAGCTCGACACCCGCGACCTGCGCGACCTGGAGGCCCAGCAGCTCCCGACGTGGAGCCGCGGCAAGCCCGTGCCGGAGCGCTGGTACCAGGGGCTCGTCCTCGAATCGGCGGCCACCGCGGCCCGGGTCAAGATCGGCGAAAACGTCTACACCCTGGACGCCGCCGGCATCGCCTGGACCAACCGCAAGTCGCCCGACGCCCTGCTCAAGCGCGGCGACGTGGCCTGGTTCCGCCTGTCCGTGCCCAAGCCCAAGGAGCCGAAGAACGCCAAGGCCGATAAGGAGCCGGCGAAGGACGAGGCACCGCCGGAGCCGAAGCTCTTCCTGGAGCAGGAGCCCCGGATGGAGGCCGCCGCCGTCGTCATCGAGCACCGCTCCGGCGCCGTCCGCGCCATGGTCGGCGGCTGGGACTTCAACCGCAACAAATTCAACCGCGTCACCCAAGCGCGCCGGCAGGTCGGCTCGGCCTTCAAGCCGATGGTCTACGGCGCCGCCCTGGAGGCCGGCTGGACCCCGGCCGACACGCTGCTCGACGCGCCGACATCGTTCATCGGCGCCGACGGCCGGCTGAGCTACCGGCCGGAAAACTACTACAAGAAACACTACGGCATCGTCACCCTGCGGCGCGCGCTGGAACAGTCCATCAACGTGCCCGCCGTGAAGCTATGGGACCTGGTCGGCGGCAAGCGGGTCATCGACTTCTCCCAGCGCTGCGGCATCCGTACGCCGCTGCCCAACTACCCCAGCATCGCGCTCGGCGCGGCCGACCTGATCCCCATCGAGCTGGCCGCGGCCTACGCAAGCATCGCCAACCAGGGCACCTACATCGAGCCTTACCTGATCGACCGGATCACCGGCTCGGACGGCCAGACCCTTCAGCAGCACTTCCCGGCGTCCTACACCTCCACCACCCCGCCGGTCGCCTACGTCCTCACCCACATGATGGAAGGCGTCGTCGACCACGGCACCGGCTTCGAGCTGAGCGGCCTGGAGACCGACATCGCCGGCAAGACCGGCACCACCAACGACTACTCCGACGCCTGGTTCGTGGGTTTCACACCCACTTACACGATCCTGACCTGGGTCGGCTACGACGTGAAGCGCTCCCTCGGAAGCGGCATGAGCGGCGCCGTGGCCGCCCTGCCGATCTGGAAGCGGATCGCCGAAGAGGGGTTGAGCGAGGGATGGTTGAAAAAAGGCGAGAAATTCACGGTGCCGCCGGGCGTGATCCTGCGCAACATCGAGTACTACAGCGGCCTCCTCAGCTCGGGAGGCGGACGCGTCGTCCAGGAGGCCTTCGTGGCCGGCACGGAGCCCGCCCGCGAGTACAGCAACCAGTGGTCGACGATCACCAGCCTCCCTTGGTATCAGCAGAAGGCCTTCTACATCCCCAAGGAAGGCGAGTCCATGCCGGGGAAGAAGCCGGAAGGCTCGCCCGTTCCGAACGTCGAAGCCCCGGCCCCCCAGGAAAGCCCGGCGCCGGAGGAAGTCCCGCCGCCCATCTAAGGTTGGCTCCGAGCGCCGCTCAAGCCCACGAGAGGATCCATGCCTTCGAATCCACCCGGCAGCGATGCCATCTACGACCAGGACGGCCTGCGCAGCGTCCACAACTCCGAATTCCTGGGAGACCCCCGGTTCCAGAAGGCTTACCAGCGGGGCGTCACCGCCGCAGGCGTGGACTACCGGTGGCACTGGCGTGTCCATGTCGGCCTCTGGGCGGCCTCCTGCGCCGCCAGGCTGGACGGCGACTTCGTGGAGTGCGGGGTCAACGCCGGGTTCCTCAGCTCGGCCATCATGGACTATCTGGACTGGAGCGCCACCGGAAAAACGTTCTACCTCCTGGACACCTTCGGGGGCCTCGACGAGCGCTTCATCTCCGAGGAGGAACGCGAGGCCGGCATCCTGGAGAAGAGCTCGGAGCTTCTGAGATCCGGCTTCTACGTGTCCAGCGTGGAACCGGTGAAGGCCAACTTCGCGGAGTGGAAGAACGTCCGCATCATCCAAGGATCGATCCCGGAAACCCTCCCGCAGGTCGATTCCCCGCGGATCGCATACCTTCATCTGGACATGAACTGCGCACCGCCAGAGGTCGCCGCTGCAGAGCACTTCTGGCCGCGCCTGGTTCCGGGCGCGCCGGTGCTGCTCGACGACTATGCCTACATCGGCTACCGGCCCCAGAAGGTCGCGATGGACGCCTTCGCGGAGGCCCGTGGGATCTCGGTTCTGTCCCTGCCGACCGGACAGGGGCTTCTCCTCAAGCCACCGTCTTCCTGACGGCCTCTCCTTTTGGTAGTTGAGTCTCTCAACGAGCTCGAGGCCGCCGGCTTGCCTGCCCCGCCGTCAGGAGTCGGCGCCCTCTGCGCTGGATGCCGGTTCGATGGGGCAGTAGGTCTCGATCTCCATCCGCCTTAGCAGGCCCGCGAAGGTGCGGTCCATTGTGATGACCCTACCTCCCTGGCGGCGAGCGAGAACCGCGTAGATCATGTCGTAAACCGGATGCTTGTATCGAGCAGCAGCGGCAACGGCTTCCTGAAGAAGCATGGCGGACGGGACGATCTGATCGGTCAGCGCAATCGCCTCTTCTACTCTGCCCAAGGCCTCGTCCAGCGGGATCGTACCCTGGCGGATATATTTCCACAGACTGTTTCCAACCTCTGAAAAAAAGAGGTCGGGAGCGCTGACCGAGGTCGATTGTTCGAGCTTTGAGGCAAGCTCCGCGGCGTGCTCCGTTGCCATGACTACGTGGACGGCGGCTGAGGCATCAAGAATGGTGGCTCGATTCACCTCCGGCGATCCTCGCGGATGAGATCCTCCGGGGCGACGGGCAATCTCCGTGGCGGCTCAGACTCGAACCGCTCCTTCAGACGCTTCAGGACTTCGAGCCGGCGCTCTCGGGCCGTCAACTCGGGAATGCGTCGAAGCTCCACGATGGCCTGCTGCGCCATGCTCCGATGCTCAACGCGAGCGCGCGAAGCGAGCGCCTCATAGACATCTTCCGGCATATCGCGAATCTGAAGAGAAGCCATGTCATCTTCCTCCCGCGCTTCAGCATAGTGCATGCAATGTGGTGATCTCAAGTCCTGTCAAGGCCGCGCGAAGCCGCGCCGCTGAAGATCGTCGCCTGCCGCAGAGGCCCATAGAAATTGCGCCCACCGTGGATTAGACTGGCCTTCCACGACGGAGGATCGGGATGTCCGGAGTACGAGATGCCGGGGGCACCCCCGGGGGTCTGGGAGAGTTCCTCATGGGGCTGGTGATGGCGGTGGCCGGCGGCTACCTCCTCACGAGCCACGTCACGGTGCAGAGCGGGTTCTGGACGGTCTGGGGCTACGACACGTTCGGGCTCTCGCTCGTGCCGCTCATCTTCGGCATCGGGATCGTGTTCTTCAACGGCCGGTCGGTCCTCGGCTGGCTGCTGGTCCTCGCCGGCGCGGTGATCATCCTCGCCGGGATCCTGATGAACCTTCGGATCTACTTCCAGCCGACGAGCCTGTTCAACACGCTCGTCATGCTGGTGCTCCTGTTCGGAGGCATCGGCCTGATGGCGCGGGCCGTCAAGGCCCACGGCTGACGCGGGAGCTCCCCGGCTACGCGGGAAGGTGACGCCGCCCCTCTCTCTTCTCAACTCCTCTGGAACCTTGTCGGCGCCCGAATCGCTCCTTCAGACGCTTCAGGACTTCGAGCCGGCGCCGGTGGTCGATCGTTGTCGGTGTCTGGCACCCCGCTCGGCTTATCGCGGCAAGGTTGTCTTGTTTTGTCACGCTTGCAAGAGGAGAAGCACTCTAAGGGATGAGGGCGCCCTCTTTCCACCCACTTCTTACAAGGAGAGAGGAAAGAGAATGAAGAAAGGAATCTTTCGCGCGTTGACCGCCGTGGTCTCCCTGGCCGTTGTGTCGGCGGGGACCCTGCCCCTGTACGCGGCTCCGCCGCTGCTCTGAGCCGGGACATCCGCAAACAGACGGCGCCTCCGGCGCCGACCGTCCGCACCAGCCGCGATGCGTCGCTGATCGACATCCAGCGCGTAGTGGCGGGCGCGGGCGCCTGCGTGGTCGATCCGACCCGCGAGCTGTTCATCACCGACGTCTCGGTGGTGGACGACTGCTTCCGTACCACCTGGTTCGGCGCCTGCCCGCCGCCGGTCGCCCCGGCCACTCGCGGCGCCTGGACGTTCGGCAAGCTCGTCGAGGGGATCTTCGGGACGAACAACCCGGCGATCCTCCACAATGAGGTCATGCGCTGGCTCAACGAGTGGCGCTTCAACCGGGTGATCAACGGTGAGCTGGTCCCGGCCCGCCCGGGGGTGCAGAACTTCGTGATCAACCCGTGGCTCGCGGCGAGCGGCGGAGTCCAGCTCGACATGCGCCGGGCCCCCTTCCGCCTGCTGGCGATCGTCTCCCGTCTCGATCTCCGGCAGCCCGCCGGAGCTCCGGGCGGGCAGACGGCCGGTGAGGCACGCTTCGTGTTCAACCTCCTGGACGCCAACGGCAACACGACGGAATATCTGCTGATCCTCGAGTACGGGCTCGACGCGGGCAACTGCAATGCCGTCCTCGCCTGGGCCAACAAGTGGCACAACCTGGGCACCATCCCCTTCGGGCCGAATTTCAATGCAGCCTTGCAGACGATCACCGATCAGTACACCTTGATCGGCTCTTCGCCGGCCAAGCCGAACGGCAGCGCGCTCAACCAGGCTCGCACCAACGACTTCTTCCTGGCCTCTCCCTGGGAGCTGCGCGAGTTCACCCTGCAGCCCCCCGCCGGCCCCCCGGCGCCGCTGCTCATGTCCACGGTGGCGCAGACGCCGGCCAACGTTCACCAGAACACGGCTCTGCTGGCCAATTACGTCAACGTCAACACGCCGGCCATCGTGGCCAACAACTACGTGGTGCCTCTGAACTGGGGCACCGTCCCCTTCCGCGGCGGTGCCTCGACCCACTTCATCAACTTCGACTGGGACGGCCCGCCGCCGGCCTGCACGTCGATCGCGAATGCCAACGCGCGCCACAACTTCTCGCTGAATACCTGCAACGGCTGCCACGGCTCCGAGACCAACACCATCTTCAAGCACGTGGAGCCTCGCGCTGCCGGAGTGCCGTCGGTCCTGTCGGGCTTCCTGACCGGCATCGCGACGGTCGACATGTGCGGCGCCCCGCGGCCCTTCAATGATCTCGCCCGCCGCCAGGTCGACCTCTGCAATCTGGTGGGCATGACCTGCACGGCGATCAACGGCGAGTCCACGATCAACTTCTCCCACTGAGCGAGCTCCCGTCGCGTCCCGCCGGCTCCCTGAAGCAAGGGGCCGGCGGGCCCTCCCTGTCCTCAATCCCTTCCACCCGCGCGGGGTTCTGCTCGCCGGTTCAGCGGATCTCTTCGAAGCGCGCCGTGAAGTGGCGCATGATCTTGGGCGCGAAGGTGAAGCGGAAGCCTTTGAGCTGCTCCTTGCGCTTCGCGATGTCGCCCAGGATGTCCGCCACGTACTCCAGGTGGTCGTTCGTATAGACCCGGCGCGGGATCGCCAGGCGCACCATCTCGATCGGCGCGTGGGTGATCATCTCGCCCTCGTCGTTCATGTCGCCGAACATGGCGGTGCCCAGCTCGGCGCCGCGGACGCCGCCGTCGCGGTAGAGCTCCACGGCCAGCGCGTGACCCGGGAAGCGCTGCGGCGGGATGTGGGTGAGGAGCGCGCCCGCGTCCAGGTAGACGGCGTGGCCGCCCGTGGGCTTGAGGTGTGGAACCCCGCGCTCCGCCAGCATCTCTCCGAACAGGGCCACCTGGCCGGTGCGAAACGCCAGATAGCTCTCGTCCAGCACCTCGCGCAGGCCGCGGGCCACGGCTTCGAGATCGCGTCCGGCCAGGCCGCCATAGGTCGGGAAGCCTTCCACGACGAGCAGCTTCTGGGTGAGGACGTCGATCAGATCCTTGTCGCGGGTGCAGAACAGGCCGCCGATGTTCACGAGGCCGTCTTTCTTGGCGCTCATGGTGCAGCCCTCGGCATAGCTGAAGATCTCGCGGGCGATCTCGGCCACGGAGCGGTGCCCCTGGCCTTCCTCGCGCTGCTTGATGAACCAGGCGTTCTCCGCGAAGCGGCAGGCGTCGATGTAGAGCGGGATGCCGAACTCCTTGCAGAGCTCGGAGGTGGCCTTGACGTTGGCGAGCGCGACCGGCTGGCCGCCGCCGGCGTTGTTGGTGAGGGTCAGCATGCAGACCGGGATGTTTTCCCGCGGCGTCTCCTCGAAGAACCGGCGCAGCTTCGCCAGGTCCATGTTGCCCTTGAACGGTGCCTCGGAGGTCGCGTCGCGCGCCTCGTCGACGACAAGGTCGACGCAGGTGCCGCCGTTGACCTCGATGTTGGCGCGGGTGGTATCGAAGTGGGTGTTGCTGGGGATGGCCTTGCCTTGGGGGGCGCGCAGCAGCCAGGAGAAGAACAGGCTCTCGGCGGCGCGCCCCTGGTGGGTCGGCAGGAAGTAGGGGAAGCCGAAGACCTCCTCGACCGAATCCTTCAGATGGAAGTAGTTGCGGGAGCCGGCGTAAGCCTCGTCGCCCTGCATGAGGCCCCCCCACTGCCAGTCCGACATGGCCGACGTGCCCGAGTCGGTGAACAGGTCGATGTAGACCGCCTCCGACGGGATGCCGAACATGCTGAAGCCGGCGTCGACCAGCACCCGCTCGCGCTCCTCGCGGCTGAGTACCTTGACCTTTTCGATGACCTTGACCCGCCAGGGCTCGGGAAGCGGTTTTCTCACAGACGATCCCTCCAAAGCCGCCGTAGAAGGCGGCGGCATTCAAGTCTAACTGAAAACTCCATTACGACGAGGGCGATTGACCGGGTTACTGACCGGGGTGACGTACGGAGCCACCGGATCATAGGTGCCGCCGGAAGGCAAAAACAAGACAAACGGGAATCGGCCTCTATAATCCAGGCCGTGGACGAAGCGAAGACCGAGCAGCGCCTCAAGGACTTCTTCACGGCCAGGGCGGAGGCCGAGGGGATCGCCGCGGCGTGGCTCTTCGGCAGCGTAGCCCGGGGGACAGCCCGCACCGGGAGCGACGTGGATGTCGGGGTTCTCTTCCGAGAGGACCCTCCCCGGACGCTGGAAGGGTATCACTTCGACCTGGAAGCCCAGTTGGAGAGGCTGCTCCGCGCGCCTGTCCAGCTTGTCGTGCTGAACCGGACTCCAGTCGACCTGGCGCAGCGGGTTCTCAGGGATGGGAAGCTGCTTGTGAACCAGGACCCGTCCCGGCGAATCCGGTTCGAGGTGAGGACGCACAACGAGTATTGGGATCTGGAGCCTTATCTGCGCCTCTATCGGAGGCAGGGAGTGAGCAGTCGTGACCGACGTCGAGCTGATTCATAAGAAGCTTGCCTTCATCGAGACCTGCGTCCGGGAGTTGAGGACCCTGGCCCATCCGGACGAGGTACGGACGGACATCCGTGAGCAGCGATTCGAAGCCCATACGCTTCAGATCGCCATCCAGGCGGCTCTTGACGCCGCCGCGCACATCGCCTCGGACGAGCGCCTGGGCGAGCCGGACACCAACCGCGCCTTGTTCGAAGCGCTGGCGCAGCACGGCTGGATTCCAATGGAGCTTCTGCCAACCATGCGCGATATGGTCGGGTTCCGCAACATCCTGGTTCATGGCTATGAGGTGGTCAATCCCGAGGTGATCGAGCAGGTCGTCCGACAGAACCTGGACGACCTCCTGGCCTTCGTCAGGGCCATCCGTGAGCGGCTGGCCTCGGAATGACCCCCCTCATCGAGCTCCGCAACCTCAGCAAGGCCTACGAGGAGGGAGACCGGCGCCGTGTGGTGCTGCGCGAGGCCACGGTGGGCATCGGGCGCGGCGAGCTGGCCGTGCTGGTCGGCCGCAGCGGATCGGGCAAGTCCACGCTGCTCAACCTGATCTCCGGCATCGACCTGCCCGACTCGGGCGACATCGTGATCGACGGTATCACCGTCTCGGGCCTCTCCGAGCGCGAGCGCACGCTGTTTCGCCGCGACCGGATCGGGTTCGTGTTCCAGTTCTTCAATCTGATCTCCACCCTGACCGTGGAGGAGAACCTCCTCCTGCCGCTGGAGCTCAAGGGGAGCGTGAGCGCGGCCGAGCGCCGCACGGCTCTCGATCTGCTCGCCGAGGTCGGCCTCGCCGACCGCGCCGGGAGCTTCCCGGACCGGCTCTCCGGCGGCGAGCAGCAGCGCGTGGCCGTGGCCCGCGCCCTGGCGCACGACCCGTTGATCGTCCTGGCCGACGAGCCGACCGGCAACCTCGACCTCGAGACCGGCCTGCAGGTGCTGGAGATTCTCGACCGCCTCACCCGGCAGGCGGGCAAGACCATGGTGATGGTCACCCACAGCCGCGAGGTGGTCGGCCTCGCCGACCGCGTGTTCCGCGTCGACGACGGCCGGCTTGTCGAAGATGGAGCCGCATGAGCTCTCCCCTGCTCTGGCGCTCCAGCCTGCGACACCTTCTCCGCCACCCCTGGCAGTTCGGTCTGGCCGTGCTCGGCGTGGCCCTGGGTGTGGCCGTCGTCGTCTCGATCGACCTCGCCAATGCCGGCGCCACCCGGGCCTTCTCCCTCTCCAGCGAGGCCGTGTCCGGACGCGCCACCCACCAGGTCGTGGGCGGCCCGGAAGGGCTTCCGGACGGCGCCTATCGCCGGCTCGTTCTGGAGACGGACTTCCCGGCGGCGCCCGTGGTCGAAGGCTACGTCCTGGTTCCGAGCCGGCCGGGCCGACCCGGAAGAATGCTGCATCTTCTCGGGATCGATCCGTTTTCGGAGCGCCCCTTCCGTCCCTATCTCGCCGACGGATCCCGGGAAGGCGGATCGTTTGACCTCGCGCCGCTCCTGACCCATCCGGCCGCGGGCGTGCTCTCCGCCAACACCGCCGCGGAGATGGGCCTGAAGCCCGGCTCCTCTTTTTCGATCCGGACCGGTGGCGCTCTGAAGACGATCGAGCTGATCGGCATCCTGGAGCCCCGCGACGAGAGCACCCGCAACGCCTTGGCCGATCTCCTGGTGATGGACATCGCCGCCGCCCAGGAGGTTCTCGGCAAGGTCGGACGCCTCGACCGGATCGACCTGATCCTGCCGGACGGCGAGACCGGTGCGGTCGACCGTGCCGCCACCCTGCCGCCGATCCTGCCGGCCGGCGCCCAGATCCTCCGGTCCAGCTCGCGGACGCGGACCACCGAGGAGATGACGCAGGCGTTCCGGCTCAACCTGACCGCCCTGTCGCTGCTCGCGCTGGTCTGCGGCGTCTTCCTCATCTACAACACCATGGTTTTTTCGGTGGTCCAGCGCCGCACGTTGATCGGCACGCTCCGCGCGCTCGGCGTGACCCGTGGCCAGGTGTTCACGCTGGTTCTCGCCGAGGCCGCGGTGGTGGCGGTGGCCGGCACCGCCTTCGGCCTCGGCGCGGGCGTCCTCCTCGCCCGTGAGCTGGTCCGTCTGGTCACGCAGACGATCAACGATCTTTATTTTGTCGTCACCGTGCGGGAGCTGGCCGTGCCCGTGGGTTTGCTGATCAAAGGCGCGGTGATCGGCATCGGCGCCACGCTCGCGGCGGCGCTGGCGCCGGCCCTGGAAGCCACCAAGGCGCCGCCGAGAGCCGTCCTCACCCGGTCGATCCTGGAGGGTCGGCTGCGCCATGTCCTTCCCCGCGTCACGCTCGCGGGTGCCGGCCTGCTCGCGCTGGGAGGCGGTCTGCTGGCGATCCCTTCCGGCGGTGGGCGCGGATTGATCGTGAGCTTCGCGGGCCTTTTCGTGGTCATCCTCGGCGCGGCGATGCTCGCTCCGGGCGCCACGGTGGCGCTCATGCGCCTGGTCCGGCCCGTGATGGGGCGCCTCTTCGGCATCCTCGGCCGGATGGCGGCCGGCGGCGTGGTCGCGTCGCTGTCGCGGACGGCGGTGGCGATCGCCGCGCTGGTCATCGCGGTGTCGGCCACGATCGGCATCGGCGTCATGATCGACAGCTTCCGCGGCACCGTCGTGCGCTGGCTCGACGCCACCCTGCGCGCCGATATTTATCTGGGGACGCCGAGCCGGGCCGGCGGCTTCAGCGGCGGCGATCTCGATCCGGACGTGGCCTTGCGCATGGAAACGCTGCCCGGCATCGAACGGGTCAATCTCCTCCGCCGCACCGAAATCCCTTCGCAGGACGGACCGGTGCGGCTGGTGATCCTCGGCACCGATCCGCACGGCCTGTCCGGCTACGAATTGAAGGAAGGACGGCCTGCGGAGGCCTGGCCGGCTTTCCAGGACCGCGACGCGGTGGTGATCTCCGAACCGTTCGCTCAACGGCGGGGAGTTTCGCAAGGAGACGCGATCCGCCTGCGGACCGCCGCCGGAGACCGCGACTTCGAGGTGGCCGGAGTCTATTACGATTACGCTTCCGACCGCGGCCTGGTGCTGATGAGCCGCCGGACCTACCTGCGCCACTGGCAGGACCGTCCGCTCACCGGCTTCTCGGTCGATCTGAAGCCCGGCGCGAACGTGGAGGAGACGATCCGCCGGTTGCGCGCGGCGCTGGCGAAGGAGCCGGGCGGGGACGGGCTGAGCATCCAGTCGAACCGCGCGCTCAAGCAGGTGTCCATGGCGATCTTCGACCGAACGTTCCGGATCACCGGTGTGCTCCGCACGGTCTCGGGCCTGGTGGCGTTCATCGGCGTGCTCTCGGCGCTCATGGCGTTGCAGCTCGAACGCGCGCGCGAGCTGGGCGTGCTGCGCGCGAACGGCCTGACACCGGGCCAGGTCTGGCACCTGGTGACCTCGCAGACCGGGCTTCTCGGCCTGGCCGCGGGGCTCCTCTCGATCCCCGTGGGCCTGGCACTCGCGGCGATCATGATCTTCGTGATCAATCGCCGCTCGTTCGGCTGGACCATCCGCATGGAAGTGGATCCGATGATCCTGCTCGGAGCCATGGCGCTCGCGCTCGGCGCCGCCCTCCTGGCCGGGATCTACCCCGCCTGGAAGATGGCCCGCACCTCGCCGGCCCTGGCGTTGAGGGAAGAGTGAAAGCATGCGCCGGTACGTCTTCCTGCTCCTCCCACTCTCCCTCCTCGCCTGCCGCGAGCCCGAGCGCCTGCCGAGCGCCTCGATCTCGGTGGCGGACGCGCTCCGGGCCAAGAACGACAAGGGCTACGCCCGCGCCATCGAGCCGCGGGTTTTCCAGTTTCCTGAAGACCACGGACCCCACCCGGAATTCCGCACCGAATGGTGGTACTACACCGGCAACCTCGCCACCCGGGAAGGCCGGCAATTCGGGTTTCAGCTCACGTTCTTCCGCTCGGCGCTCGCTCCCACCATGCCTCCGCGCACGTCCGAGTGGGCGTCGCGGCAGGCGTATCTGGCCCACTTCACCGTGACGGACGTCCAGGGCAAGCACTTCCGTTCGTTCGAGCGCTGGAGCCGGGGAGCCCTCGGGCTCGCGGGTGCCGAAGGGAAACCGTTCCACGTCTGGCTCGAAGACTGGTCCGCGGAGGCCGCGGGTGGCGAAGCTCCCCCCATCCACCTGCGGGCCGCGGAGAACGGCGCCGCCATCGACCTCGTTCTCCAGCAGGGCAAACCGCCGGCCCTCCAGGGTGACCGGGGGCTGAGCCGCAAGAGCTCCGAACCGGGAAACGCTTCCTATTACTACTCGCTCACCCGCATGCCCACCGAAGGAACGGTCCGCCTGGGAGACGAGCGCTTCGCGGTCACCGGCCTCGCCTGGATGGACCGCGAATGGAGCACCAGCGCGCTCGGCAAGGATCAGGTGGGATGGGACTGGTTCGCACTCCAGCTCTCCGACGGACGGGATCTCATGCTCTATCAGCTCCGAAAACAGGACGGCAGCGTCGATCCGTCGAGCAACGGTACCGTCATCGGTATCGGCGGGGAGCGTAGTGAGACGAATCACCTGGAGCCGTCCGGCTTTCAGCTCCAGGTGCTCGATCACTGGACAAGCCCACGCAGCGGCGCCCGCTATCCTGCCGGCTGGCGCCTGCGCGTGCCGTCCGAGCGGTTGGATTTGCGGATCACACCGCTCCTCGCCGATCAGGAGCTCGACGTTTCGTTCCGCTACTGGGAAGGAGCGGTGCGGATCGACGGCACCGCGCTCGGCAAACCGGTCCAGCGGCACGGGTTACGTGGAGATGACCGGCTATCTACAGTGACGCCAGGAAGGCCATCAGCAAATCGCGCTGATCCTTCGGCAGCCGCATGTAATTCTGTACGACCATCCGGGCCTCGCGGTCGTGGCGCTGGATGGCCTCGTGCGGCGTCAGAGCCGTGCCGTCGTGCAGCAGCCGGGAGCGGGTGCGCAAACCCCAGAGCGGCGCCGTGCGGATCATGTTGCGCGTCCGGTCGCCGCCGTTCTGGACGATGCCGTCGCCCGTGCCCACGTCGTGCAGCAGGAAGTCGCTGTACGGATGGATCACTTTGCTGCCCAGCGCCGCCGGAATCACGAGCTTGCCGCCGTTGATCGATGTGCCCGCGGGCGCCGTGGTGATCGAAGACGTGTGGCAGTTTTGACAGCCGAGTTGATTGAACACCTGCTCGCCGCCCTGAGCCTCGGCCGTCTGCGCCAGGTTGGCGTCCCGCGCCGGCGCCCGGGTGGAGCGCATGAAGCGCGCGAAGGTCTCAACGTCCGGGCCGAACGGCTCGGCGGCGGTCGGCGCCTCCTCGGGATCGTCCACCAGGTCCCAGGCATCCACGGATGAGCCGTTCGAGCTGTTCTCGTTCGGCTGGAGCGGGCTCGTGATCCCCATCTCGTTGAGATAGGCATCGGCCGCGAAGGAGAGCAGGCTCCCGTGCTGATCTTTCCAGCCGAAGCGGCCGATCCGCGTGGTTCCGGGCGCTTCCAGGACCGGAACCTGGATGATCGTGCCTTTCATGCCCGGCGGCTGGCTCGCCTGGATGGCGGTGAGCGCGCTGTCGGGGATCGCCTCCACGAAGCCGTCGCCGAGCACGCTCAGCGAAGCCCGGAAGGTGCGGACGTTGTCCATGGGCAGAGCCCGCTCCTGGATCGGGGCGTCGAGCGCCCGGTCCTGGATCAGCGAGCCGCCGGGATGATCCGAGTAGCGGCGGCCGTCGAAGCGGCCGGCCCGCAGCACCGTGACCTGGCTGTTGCCGCCGGTC
Source organism: uncultured Holophagales bacterium (assembly GCA_963844885.1). Lineage (GTDB taxonomy): Bacteria > Acidobacteriota > Thermoanaerobaculia > Multivoradales > UBA5704 > DATMER01. The sequence goes on from CAWJQA010000006.1 coordinate 688,882, forward strand.
ACCGGGTTCTCGTGGCACTCGGCGCAGGCCTGGGCGTTGTACACGCGGGCCGAGGCCGTCCTCGGCGGATTCGCGCTCCTCGAACGTCTCCCGGTCCGCATCGAACTGCGATTGCGAAACCATGTCGTTGGTCAGGTCGTCGAAACCCGTCGGCGCTTCGACCGCGGTGATGGCGGCGGTGGCGACGGTAGCGGCGGCCACGGGGGCGGCCAGAAGAAGCAACACGAGTCCCCTGGAAGACAGACGTCTTCTCGATTTCATGCTCAGGTCTCCCTGCCGGCAATCCGGCCTTGCGGACCCCGAACCGGCGATCCAGTCTCAAAATCTGGCTCTGGAAACCTCGAGACGGGGATTTCCTGCGGGTGTCATCAGGGAAGAGCTAAGAATCATGCGGCCGGCACGTTCTTGGGGTGTGCGCACGCTTCCTTCACGTGCGCAAAGCGCGCAAGAGCGCCGGCACCCGCGCGCGGGAGAGGAGGTCCTCTCCGGATGGGTGCCGGCGATTTGTCCGGATGGGGCATTGCCTGGCGCTTCTTTCCGCTTCGCGGGCTCTTTTTTGCCCCAGCTCCGGTCTAATAAGCCGATCGGAGGGTGATTGCCATGCCCCAGAGAACCGTTCGCAGTCTCGTCTGCCTTGCCGTGTCGTAGACGCCCGGGGCGCGCCCGTGGAAGGGGTCCAGGTCCAGGCTCACCTCGCCGGCAGCAGCACGGGATGCGCGGTCTATGTCGAATTGGCCTGCCCGGGCCCTGCCGACTCCCGCACCGGCAATACCGACGCGGACGAGCTCCAGAGACTCGAAGGCGAAACGGCCAATTCTATGATTGGCTGACTAAGAAAATCTTGTCGCTCGTCCTCATGACTGACCCCCGCCGACAGCAAAGAAGCTCACGGAGGCTATCCATAGACCGGTCCTCGGCGTCAGAGCCGTACTCCAGCAAAACCCTCACACCGAGCCGAACCGGACCAAGAAGTCACCGGCTCCACGCTTTCACGCCGCCAGCAAGGCGGTCCGCAACGCACTACGCGAAATGTATGGTCTGTTTCTGGCGGCCTTCCGGGATGCCGCCGAGCAACTCAAGGCCGGAGACCGATCGGCGCAGTTTCCGTTGGGATCGTTCCCGCCTGGCTTACCGTTCGTCCGAGCCCTGCCGCTGTAGCCGAGATCGTCTCACCAACCCTCACCTCGATCGGATGTTTTGCCGACCTCAAGCGCCGGATAGGGCGAAGCCTGCTCTCCGAGCAGATTTATCGATCAGCGAGCCTCGTCCTGGCACTGGTGGAAAGACGGATTCGAGCTCCCGATTCCCAAAACTACAGCGGTAGTCTGTCCGTCAAGAGATGAAGATCGCTTGGTCGGGCGCTCTGCCGCCGAATTTACGCCCTGACTCTTTTCACTTGCTCTTTCACTTGCTCTGATGATCCTCCAGAAGGCCCCTCCTCTGACGAGCGGGTTAAGCTCGTCGGGGAGACGAATCCACGAAAGGAGGAGCCAGATGTCACTATACTGCGGAATCGACTTGCACTCCAACAACTGCTACCTCGCCGTTCTCGACGAGCAGCTCCGACCGGTCCTCGGTCGCCGAGTCGCCAACTCTCTCGAGACGATCCTGGCGGCGCTGGAGCCCCACCAGGAGCAACTCGCGGCCGTTGCAGTGGAATCCACCTTCAACTGGTACTGGCTGGTGGACGGGCTGATGGAGGGCGGCTACCACGTTGAGCTCGTCAACACCTCGGCCGTGCGGCAGTACGAGGGCCTCAAGTACGTCGACGATCGCCATGACGCCCGCTGGCTGGCTCGCCTGCTCCAACTTGGCATCCTCCCGACGGGTTACATCTACCCGAAAGAACAGCGCGCCTTACGTGACCTCCTGCGCCGCCGCTCTTTCCTGGTGCGCCAGCATACCGCCAACCTGCTCAGTATCAAGAATCTGTACTCCCGCCAGACAGGAGCTCAAGTACCTGCCAAGGATCTCAAGCGGCTGACCGCCGAGCAGGTCGCCGATCAGTTCACCGATCCCTTGATCGCTCAGGCGATTACGTGCGGCGTCAACGTCGCTCACGCCCTGAAGACCGAGATCGCGAGCCTTGAAAAAACCATCCTGGCGCAAGCGCGGCAGCGCCCGGAGTACGCGCTTCTGGAAGGCATTCCCGGTATTGGGCAGATTCTCGCCATGACGATCCTGTATGAGACGGGATCGCCCTCTCGGTTTCCCGATGCAGGGCACTTCTGCTCCTACTGCCGCAGCGTTCCCAGCCAACATCTCAGTAATGGCAAGGTAAAGGGGAAGGGCAACACTCGTAACGGGAATCCTTACCTATCCTGGGCTTTCATCGAGGCCGCACACTTCGCCATCCGCTTCGAGCCGCTGGCCAAGAAGTACTACGAACGGAAAAAGGCTCGCACCAACCCCCTCGTCGCCCTGCGGGCGGTAGCGCACAAACTGGCCCGCGCCTGCTTCTACGTAATGCGCGACCAAGTGCCGTTCCAGGCCACGCAAGCTTTCGGTTGACTTCGGCGGGGGACAGGGAGCCCGCACTAGGTGCCTGGCTCAAACCATCACTCTGATTGAGCCCCTGTTCTCCGCCGTTATGCTCTTTGCAGGAGATGCGCCCAGGTCGCGAGCCACGACGTGCTGGCGCCCCGTTCTTCGGGGTAGCTCACTACGGCTGTCCTCCAGCCTTGGACACGACCTGGAACCGAAGATTTTCTGGGGGCACAAAACTGTGCCAGGGGTGCTGGAGCCGGTTCCCGGCTCCAGCACCTTGATCCCGATGGGTGGCTGGTGCGGATCTCCGTACCGAACACACGAGACAACGGGCGCGCAATCCCGCAACGAGCTTGTACCGTCCCCGAGCCCGACCGTCCGGAACCGAGCAACTCCCGGAAGGGAGAGGTGTCGGGAGTTGACAAGGGGCCTTCTAATGGGTGGCACCTGTAGGGGGGGGCCTGTAGGGTGGAAGTTTTTCCGACCCAACACGCCGGATAAGGCGAAGCCTGCTTTCTGAGCAGATTTACAGATCAGCGAGCCTCGCCCGAGCTCCCGAGTCCCAAAACTACAGCAGTGGTCATCCCGCAAAGAGAAAAAGGACGCTTGGCCGGGCGCTCTGGCGCTGAAGTTACGCCCCACCTCTCTTCACTTGCTCTGATGACACCTTCTCAGCCTTGGTCCGATCAAACCTTAGAGCGCCCCAGTAGAACAGCACCGCAACCAACAAGAATGTGACCAGTGCGATTATGAACATCCGCAATCCTCCTTTACCCTAGCATACTATCCATACCGTGCTACTTCGCCGATACCAGAGCACCATTCTGATCCTTGATTCGAGCCGCTGAAAGACGATACACGACTGACTCAGTTCTTTCATTCAGGGCAATGCGGGAGAATATGGATTGCGCCAATGCGTGCTTGCCGGTTCTCTCGTAGATGAGAGCAATGTGAAAGTAGGGCCATGGATATGTGTTGTCAGCCCTGACGGCCCCCTCAAGGATTCTGTAAGCAAGCCGAGGTTCTCCGAGCCGAAAGATAATGTACCCGCAGATATCCATCAGAATCAGCTCATTGCCGCGATAATAGGAATAACTGAGAAGCCTCCCAAGTGTCTTCTTCGCGAGAAACCTCTCATTTATTCTATTGGCGCTGTGAATATGATAAAGAGCGTCTTTAGCTTCTGGCGTCGAAAGATTCGCCTCGACATCTGCGAGCATAATTGAGGCCAAAGCGTAGTAGGCATGGGCAAACATTCTTCCCGCCGAGGCATAGGTTGTCGTTCCGGCGCTCGTTGATTCAAGCTCACCTTCGAGATAAGGTTTGAGAATTGCTCGCGCTTTTTCTGCTCCTTCTCGATTCTTGCCAGGGGCGAGTGCAATAAGTGCTAAATATGCCGCACACCGAACGTCTGGCTTGCTCGAACTGCCAGCCTTCAATAATTTCTCTGCCGCGGCTATATCGCCAAGACTATAGAGCGCTCGGCCGAAGTAGTAACACAAATCAGAGTCAGGCATGATCAAGGTCATGTTATCTTCAAGTATTCTGCGGAATTCTTTCTGGTCATTTGTCAAAAGTTCTTTAAACGCCCTTAGCGCCAACCGCCGTTGAGGATTTTCCTCGGAAGAAATAAGCCTTCCGAGTCGCGACAAGCCGAAGGGTCTGGTTATCTTGTGGATAATGGCGGCTGTTTCTTGATCCTCTGCAAAGGACTCAAGGTCGAATAAATGAAGCCGTCTCCTCAGGACAAGAGTATTTTTCCTCGTCTCGAAGGCCATCTCATGGATAAATATTCCAACGACCTGAAATGGCGCATAGTATGGATTTAAATATAGGACGTAGATGAGAAGAACATTGGTCAATCCAAAGGCCAGCGTCGAATTTGCCTTCCAGACCAAAGAAGCGTCTGAAGCCATTCTTCGCATAGAGACGATATTGAGCAATCTCCACTTAGATAGCCATTGCCGAAAGTGAAAACCGAGTATAAGGCTCAACAAGGCCGGAAGAAGCTGAAAGCTATAGCGTGGCTGGCTGAAACTGGCGCCTACAAGAATAATTGCCAGTGAAACGTATACGAGAAAGAAAAGCTCTATTTTGAGATCGTTGTCGGTGCCGACGATAAATGTTCGCTTAGCTCGCCTATAAAATGGCCCCTGAGCCGCCGGCCGAAAGAGCCACCGCTTCTTTCTGGTCTGATAGGCATTCAAAAGAACCGAGAAAAGTATGCCTAGTGCCAGGAGGATGAAGATCCCAGTAAGATCGCCCATGGCCTTACCTATATCCACTAAGAAGATGATTAAGCTTTAGTTCTATAAAGCTGGTAACGGACAGATAAACGGATACTAATCCTAATAGCACGGTGACTGGAACCTGTGGTTGGAGGACGTCTTTTTTGTCGATAACTTGCTGCGTTAGCCACAGAGTGAGCACCCACAGTACAAGATAGCAGCCCATAGCAAGCAGAACGACGGCAAGGTTTTCGAGAAACATGCGCGCTGCAACTAGGCCCATTGCAAGGAACACCATCTCATGGCCAATATACTTTAAGCGCTGGAGAACTCCGTCCCTGTTGATCATTTGTGTTAGCAAAAAGTTTGTTACGAAGAGGCCCAGAGTTATGCAGACGTGCAGTAGGTCTAAGGTACCGGGCGCGAATGGGGGTTGCTGGGGAACCATGGAAGATTTTATCTCCTTTGTAAGTATCCCCGGTAGAGGCCGGAGTCTTTAGGTGCTAGTGCCGACGATGAGAACCCCGAGGGGGAAGAACATGCTTTGCTCTTCGGGGAACCCAGCTCGCTGTTCAACCTGCTGCATATTCACCGCGGCTTCTTCCTACTGCGATAAACGTATGGCGCCACCCGCTGATACGAGCCCCAAAAAGCTTTGCCTCAATAGAGGCATACTTCCAAGACGCCGCGCCGCCTAACTACCGTCGTTCCAAATCTTGGCCGACAATTGTGTTTTCTGCCTGTCTACGCTCTCGTTCCAACGCTGTAGGATCGCCCAGTCTTGCCAAGTTATTTGTTCTTTTATCTTCGCGCTTTGTGACCAAGCTACACTGCCTCCTAAGTTTCGTCAATCTTAGAGATACTGTCGCATATGTCTCTTTCGCGAGACGAAGACCTCTCCCCATCCTTCTCCCGGCATAGGTTGAGGCGAAGCACTCCTCTCTCGCAGAGCGAGCTTCTTGAATCCTTGAGACTTAGTAAGTATCGACCTGCGTATGCCCAAGTGTCAACCCATCTTCTTGATGGCTGTATAAGCATCGGCAGCCGGTGAATTTAGGTAGAGTCGGCGGCGGGCGCGGTGGCTGTAGGTCGAGGGAGTAGCTGTTGCCGGCGGCTTTCGCCTTGTCGCCGGTGCCTCAGTCTCGGCCGTGGCTCCGTTTCCCGCCGCCGCTCATCGAACCGGACGTGCGGATCGCCCGCATCCGGCTCTCGGACGGGCTTCACGAGAGGGCATGCACGGGACTCCCTTCCAGGCGCCTCTGGCGGATGTCGATCACTCCCACCCTGCCATGGATCTCGGAGTGTCCGAATCGGCTGGTACCGCTGACGCGCTGACGCGCAGCTTGTGCCCCAGAGGGTGCCAGAGGTCGCTTCCAGCCTCCGGCGTCGACTGTGAGGTACCGGGGACCCCCCAGAGGGTGCCAGAGGTCGCTTCCAGAGGTCGCTTCCAGCCTCCAGCGTCGACTGTGGGGTACCGGGCCGACCCGAGTGTGATACGCTCCGCGTCGCTCCCCCCTCTCACCCCACCACCTCAGTTCTTCATCATCCCCTTGATGACATTCGCGGGCCGTTTTCCGTCTCTATATAGGCATGGCCCGAAGTGTGCGCTTTGTGCCCCAAGGGGGCGCCCTGGTGGAAGTCACGGTCCGGACGAGACAGTCCCGTCTCCTCCTCCGACCAAGCTCTGTCCTGAACGAGATCGTGATCGGCGTTCTCGGACGCGCTCAGAGACGATATGGCGTGCTCTGCTTCGATGTGGTCTTCGTCTCAACCCACATCCACGCTTTGGTGTGGGTCGAGGACGCCGAACAGCTCGCCCGCTTCATGCAGTACGTCAACGGCAAGCTCGGCAAAGAAGTCGGCCGGCTGGTCGGCTGGCGCCACGGGATCTGGTCCAGGCGCTACACCGCGATCCTCGTCAGCAACGAGGAAAAGGCCCAGGTGGCGCGCCTGAAGTACCTGCTTGGACATGGCGTTAAAGAGTTCCTGGTGGAGCGCGCCGCGGACTGGCCGGGAGTCAACTCCGTCCGGGCCATCCTGGAGGGCAAACCGCTCACCGGCTATTGGTTCGACCGCAAGGCGGAGTATGCTGCCAGGAACCGCGGCGAAGAATTCGGCCGGCTGACCTACGCCACCGAGGAGACGTTCTTCCTGAGTCCTCTGCCCTGCTGGGCCCATCTCTCGCCGGAGCAATACCGGGAACGGGTGGCCGCCCTGGTCGAAGAGATCGAAGCCGAGGCCAGAGCGATCCGGCGCGAGAAGGGGATTCCGGTCCTGGGCGTCAAAGCCGTACTCCAGCAGAATCCCCACACCGAGCCGAACCGGACCAAGAAGTCACCGGCTCCCCGCTTTCACGCCGCCAGCAAGGCGGCCCGCAACGCGCTACGCGAAATGTACGGCCTCTTTCTGGCGGCCTTCCGGGATGCCGCCGAGCAACTCAAGGCCGGAGACCGATCGGCGCAGTTTCCGTTGGGATCGTTCCCGCCTGGCTTACCGTTCGTCCGAGCCCTGCCGCTGTAGCCGAGATCGTCTCACCAACCCTCACCTCGATCGGATGTTTTGCCGACCTCAAGCGCCGGATAGGGCGAAGCCTGCTCTCCGAGCAGATTTATCGATCAGCGAGCCTCGTCCTGGCACTGGTGGAAAGACGGATTCGAGCTCCCGGTTCCCAAAACTACAGCGGTAGTCGGTCCGTCAAGAGATGAAGGCCGCTTGGTCGGGCGCTCTGCCGCTGAAGTTACGCCCTGACTCTTTTCACTTGCTCTGGCACTTGTAGGGGCAGCTCGTTGGCCGGCCAGGCGGTCATTTCGCCTTGCGCCGTGGCGTCGATCGCGGTGATGTTGAGCGACACCGCGGTGGCGCTGCTCGGAATGCCGCAGACGCCTGCCAGGGTCACCGTTCGCGTTTCGCCCGCGGCGAGCGGCGCCGACTGATCACGGGTGTCTAGCACCCGGCAAGGCGTCAGCGTGAAAAAGTCACCGCCGGTGCTCCCGGCGGTCACCAGTCGCGGAGTTCCCAAATGATCGAGATGGAGATGCCGGACTCCTTCGGTGGGATGGGAGGAGGCTAGGAGCTGCGAGCCTCGATAGATGTAGTCCTTGAAGCTGCTCCAGGAAGCGTGGGCCTCGTACTCGCGAAGAAGCTTGCCGTCCAGATCCCGCAGCGCCCAGAGGGAGCCTCCACCTCCTACTCGGTAGGACCAGAAGCGCTCATCCCCCGCGGTGTAGATGTAAGCCCAGTCCTCGGCGCCGGATTTCATGCGAATCATCTGGTTGAAACCGTCATATTGATAGGTGCTGCCGTTCCAAGCGATCAAATTGCCCGCGGCATCGTAGGACGTTCCAGTGCCGTTCAGGCGGTTGGTGGCCGCGCTCGTCGGCGTCGTTCTATGGCTCACTATGAATGATCTTTTGGCGCACTGTGTTGTCGGGGCCAATATATACCCATGCTTCCTGGTAGAACTCAAGCCATCGAGGCGGATTACCCATAAAGCAATACACTGAACAACCAGGGCACTGCCAGTAGTCAGAACCAAGAGCCGTCACGCTGATAGGATCGCCCAAAGCGTTCGTCACCTCTAACGCTGGCATTCCCGGCTGGATCTTCTCAAACGTATCGAGACTGAATCGATTCGATTTTTGAACAAACAAATTGAACGGGTTGAAAAAAATCAAACCGCCAATAACTATGGAAATTCCGATGAACAACAACAGAAGCTTCGTTGCTTTAGCCATCATGACCCCCTACTGCCGTTCTTCCTGGTCCTTCTTCGGTGACTCCTGCCTCTTTTCCTTCGTGTCCAGCTTCTCTTGTCGCAGCTTTTCTTTATCCGCCACTGCCGCGGCCTTGGCCTCTTCGCTTTCAGGAGCAACCCAACCTTGCCTTGAGGCTTCGCCCGGATCTATGTACCCGGTTTTTCCACCGACAAAATAGACGGCATATTCACCGTCACGATTGAGAACAACGTTTCCGTCATCGTCGTATTCTATGTCTACGTCACTGCCAGCGATTTTGAAGGCGCCGTTCTTCTTGCCCTCTATTGGATCATCCTTTGCAATTACGATCGCATCAGCATCTTCAATATAGGTATCGGAGCTCTCACCATAGTCGAGCGGTATCACGTATGTATGCTTGTTCTTGTCGCCAGCGACCCAGACTACATGGCCTGGAGATGTGAAATTAAAGACGATCCCAGCAAAAGAACCCTCCCGTTCATTTTTACCATCTGGATCTAGGTAGCGGATCGGACAATTTCTAGCATAAGAATAAAGATTCAGAGTTTGAGGAACTTTCTGCTCGCCGCCTCTATGAGGATCTGCGCTAAGGAATCGACCTGTAAACGGACTGTAGAACCGAGCATGCATATAATCCAAATCATCCCCCGCCCCCGCCAAACTCGCCAGATCCCGCTCGTGCCCCGTGAACTTCATCTGCTCGGTGTCCTGGTTGAACGCCGTGGCCTCTTCACCGAACGGGTAGTAGACATGATAGGCGACGACCGCTCCTGCCGGTTCCGTGAAGTAACCGTTGACGTCGATGACCAGGTGGACGGTGCCGGAGAGTTGATTGGCGTAGAACGCCAGGGCGCCATTTCCCAGTTTCAGGATGCCGTTGTTGGCTCGATTGAGGCTCGCTTGATAGGAAATCGCCGAGGTGACCGGCTGCGGTTCGTTGGCCGGCCAGGCGGTCATTTCGCCCTGCGCCGTGGCGTCGATCGCGGTGATGTTGAGCGACACCGCGGTGGCGCTGCTCGGAATGCCGCAGACGCCGGCCAAGGTCACTGTTCGCGTTTCGCCCGCGGTGAGCGGCGCCGACTGATCACGGGTGTCGAGCACCCGGCAGGGCGTCAGCGTGAAGAAGTCACCGCCGGTGCTCCCGGCGGTGATCAGGCGCGGGGTGCCCAGATGATCGAGGTGGAGGTGCCGGGCTCCTTCGGTGGGATGGGAGGAGCCTAGGAGCTGGCTGCCCCGGTAGATATAATCCTTGAAAGTGCTCCAGGAAGTGTGGGCCTCGTACTCGCGGAGAAGCTTGCCGTCCAGGTCCCGCAGCGCCCAGAGGGAACCTCCCCCTCCCACGCGGTAGGACCAGAAGCGCTCGTCTCCGGCGGTGTAGATGTAGACCCAGTCCTCGGCGCCTGATTTCATGCGGATCATCTGGTTGAAGCCGTCATACTGATAGGTGTTGCCGTTCCAAGCGGTCAAATTGCCCGCGGCATCGTAGGATGTTCCGGTCCCATTCAAGCGGTTTGTCACCGCGCTCGTCGGCGTCGATCGGCCGCTCGTGCCGCCGATGGAGAGGATGTTGCCGAACGGGTCGTAGCTGTAGCTCTGCCACTTCTGGGTACCGCCGCCGGTCGCGCCGTCGTAGACGTGGCCCTCGAGGAGCCGGCTCACCCGGTCGTAGAGGAAATAGCCGCTGCCGGTCTTCACCACGTTGCCGGTGCCGTCATAGGCATACGTTCCCGAGCTCCAGAGCGTCGTGGTCCCCTTCGCCGACGAGATCAAAGAGGGGCGCCTCATGCTGTCCGGGTCGTTGGCCTGGGTGTCCACCACGCCGTTCGAGTGGGTGATCTGGTTGACCATGCCGTTCGCATGATAGCTGAGGGTCGCCCATCCGGGTACGGATGTCAAGAACCCGTTCGTGTATCCTGGCGAGATGGAGCGTGCCACCGGCACGCAGGCCGCGAACTGGCAGGCCGGATAGGTGACGCTGCCGAGGTCGCCGAGGGCGTTCCAGGTCCAGGACTGCGAAAACGATTCGCCGGGCGCCCCGTTGTAGGTCATCTGGGTTGTTCGGCTCGACGCTCTCCCCTGCCGGTCGCCGTAGGTGTAGGTCTCGGTCATCAGCACCGTGGCGTTGAACGGCGCGCCCACGTAGTTGTAGCGCTGCGCCGACTCCAGTCGGCCGTTCGTCCTCATTCCCGCGGCGTTGGAGGAGCCGTAGGTGAAGACTTTCAGGATGTTGCCGCCGGTTGCGTCCACCTGCTTGAGGCGTTCGGCACGGTCGTAGGTGAAGGTCAGGTCGTTTGGGCCGTCCACCTTTCTCCCGGCGTGGCCTCTTGCATCGTACTTCGAATAGGTCACCGTTCCGTTGCCTCCGGGATCGGCTCCCTTCTCCGGATGCTGCTCGCTGACCAGAAAGCCGCGGTTGTCATACGTGAAGTAACGGTTTTGCGTCCCGGCCACCGCCACCTGTCGCACCCGGCTCAAGCGGTTGCCGACGTCGTAGAAGTAGGTGGTCGTGGCGTCGTTGCCGTTCGACTCCGCCTGCTCCTTCACCTGATAGAGCCGGCCCTGGCGATCGTAAAACTCCTGTGTGGTCGCGAGCACCTCGTTGATCGTGGAGCCGGTGATGGTGTTGCCGACCTTGGAGGTCCGACTCACCTTTCGCACGCCCAGGTATGCGAGGGTCACGTCGTGAGCCGAGCCGTCCGGCGGCCGGATGGTGGTGGGCCGGCCGAACGGGTCGTAGTTGAGATACTCAGTCTTCTCCGCGGTGTTGCCCTGCTCAGTGACCTGGGTCTTCCAGTGAAGCGGATTGTAGTCTGTCTGGCGGATCGACCAGGTACCGTCCGGCATCTTCGTGTGCTCCTGCCAGACCCTGCCGAAGGAGTCGTATTTGATGATCGATTCGGCCAGGGCCGTGCCGCCGCCGTTCGGCTGGCGCGAGACCTGGACCTGGGCGGGCGAGCTGGCTCCGAGCGAGCGGCTGTAGGTGTAGATCGTCCAGCCGTCGTGGCCCGAGTCCGGCTTGACCGCTGTCAGCCGGCCCGAGTTGTCGTATTCGTAGCTGGTGCCGATGAGCGAGGTGTCGCGGCTTTTCGTGACCAGCCCCGAGGACAGATCGATGTCCGTATCCAGGCTTTTGAACGACAGCGCGGCGCCGCTCGCATCGTAGTATTGGGAAAGGTTGCCGACCCCATACTGCCAGGTGTGATCGATCCGGTACTGGTTGGCCGGCAGGGCCAGGCTGCAAAGCTCGCCCGTGCCGAGGGTCTGCTGGTCGCCGCCGTAGTACTCTTCCCGGGTCAGGTTGCCGCCGGTTGAGGTGAAGACCGCCACGAGATCGTTGGCGCCGCGGGCGGTGCCGGTCTTGAGCGTGCGGGTGCGCTGAAGAAAACCGGTCGCGGCATCGAAACAGTGCTCGGTTTTGGCGGTCACGCCGCCTTCCGTGCGGGTCTGCTCCGTGAAGGTGCCGAGCACCCAGGGCTCGCCGCTGGTGAGCATCACGAAGCTGCCCGGGTAGGTGCCACGGGTGGCGTTGTAATTGGTAACCACCGTCGCCGTGTTGCCGGCGTCGAACGTTCCCGAGAGATCGGTTTGACGGTAATGGCCAAGACCGTCGAAGCTCGAAGAGACGGTGGCCTCGTATTTCGCTCCATCATCCTCATAGACCGTCTTGGTTGCCGAAACCCGGCGGTTGCGGTCCATGTTCGCCTGAAAGTCCGTGGTATCGATCAGCCCCTCGTCCCGTTCGTAATCCACATAGGTGGATCGCTTCAGAACGCAGTTGGCCGCGCCGCCGTCGCAGTCCCAAACCCGCGTCGAAAGGAACCGGCCGGCTCCGTCGTCGGCGAACCTCGTGAAGGGAAGGCTATAGTCAAACTTGGTCCAGTCGGTGTAGGAGTCGTCGAGAGCGACGGAGAAAAAGCTTTCGGTCTTGTCTCCCAGCGGCGTTACGACCGTGCGAATCGCCTCGCGGGCCGGCTGAAGCGGACCCGGGATGGGATTGAGCGACGGCGTGTAGCTCCACGCTCCCACGTTCGTGCCCGAGGCGTCCTTCAAGGTCCGGACGTAGACGCCTGCCGAGACGTTGCGCCAGGGCTTCTCGTCGGTCGCGGTCGGGAAGCTGTAGTTGGCGTAGGTCCATTCGATCCGTCCCAGCACCGGCGTCGTGATCGCCTTGAGAACGCCGGGCAGGCGGCAATTCACCGACTTGTCCAGGTAATAGTCGCCGGCCGGCATCGCGTAGCTCGATCCGTCCGGCAGATCCACCGAGGCCAGCAAAGGCACCTGATAGGAGGCGGTTTGAGGATCGGTGTTCGGACAGGGGGAGGGAATGTTGAGCGAAACGTAGTTGAAGGTGTAGGTGGCTGTCGCGCCGCCGAAGGCTGTCAACACGACGCTTCCGACCACGCGGCCGTAGTAGCTGGCCGCGATGAAGTTGACCGTCTGCGTCCGGGCGTGCTGGTCCTGGATGCTCCAGGTCTTCATGTTGCCGTTGGCATCGAAGGTATAGGTGACGGTGACCCAGTTGCCGAAGCGGTCCTCGATGCGGGCGAGGCGCCACAGGTGGTTGCCCCAATGAGAAAAAGTCTGGATGGTGCCGTCGGGGAAGTCCACGGCGCGGGTGTTGGCGTCGACGAAGCGGAAGCGCAGATAGCTGCCGTCGCGGGTGTACTTGACGCCGGTGACGACCGGCTCGCCGTCGTGCAGGCTGTCGCGGAAGGAGTGCTCGCCGCCGTCGGCTCCCAGGTAGGTCCAGAGGCCGATGTCGTTCTCGGGATAATATGGATCCAACAGCTCTCCCAGGGAAAGGCGCCAGCTCAGGCCTGCGTTCGATCGACGGTTCGGCAGGGCCTGGGTGTAGAGGCCGATGTCGTCGTCCTGAAAATCCCAGGCGTTGCTGTTGTAGGTCAAGGTGAGACCATAGGAAAGGCCGCCGCCCACCGGGTAGGAGCCGCCGATGGGAATGGTCAGGACCAGGTTGCCGTTGAACAGGTTGACCGTGTCGAAGTCGCCGATGTGAAACGCTTTCTCGGCCTGGAAGCCGCGCTCCTGGGACGGGAAAGGGATCGGCCGCGAGCGGGGCGGAGAGCAGGAAGGGGAGGATCAACACGGCCGGGCGGCGCATGGCTCAATTCCTCACCTGGAAGCGCAGGAATTCCATGCTGTTGGGATCGATGACGAGCAGAAGGTCGCGCGGCGAGACGTGCGCGGGTGGCGGAAGCGGAGACGAGCCGATTCCTTCGAGGCGTGCGAGCGAGGCGCGGAGGGTGCCGTCTGCCTGACCGTCCTCGTCGGAAGCGCCGCCGTCTCCCACCCGCAGCTTCCAGGCCCCGACTCCAGGCCGGATCAGCACGGCGTAGACGAAACGCCGGTCCAGGTCGAGCCGGTTGAGCGCGGCCGGGATCGCCCTGGCGGGAAACTCCACCTCCTGGAGACCAAAGTCTTCCGGCGCCGCGACGCCGGCCTCGCCGGTCTCCAGGTCGACGGCGAACCAGATGGAGCGCACCGGCACCTCCTGGGAGAGGCTGAAGCGGACCTTGCCGTCGCCGTCGTCGTCGGTCACCAGCTCGATGCGGGGCACGATCGTGGCCGATTGCCGGGAGATCTCCCGGGCGATGCTGAACCAGACCACCCTCCCCTTGGGCGTGATGCCGGCCGCGGTGACGGCCTTCGCGTCGAAGGACAGGGCAGGCGGAGCGGCCAGAGCCGGCACGGCCAGCCCGGCAATCAACAGAAAGCTGGAGATGGGCAAGGATCTCATCGGCTGGTTCCTCGTTGCAGGCTGGGGTGCGGGATGGAGGCGAAAGCTCTCCGAGAGCCTACATGGGGTCGCCGACCGAGCGCAAGGAGCTCATGCAGAGCGCATGGACTAAACGTGTGGTTGTCTTGACACGGCAATGCCTGCGCCCTTTCAGGGCTTGGTGCTTCTGGGGGGCCTGGACCTGGGGCTGAAGCCCCAGGCTTTACGCCTGCGTCCCCTTTGGGGACTTCCCCAGGATGATGAAGTTGACGCGGCCGGCCGCCCCGAGCTCCCGGGACCGCTGGCGACCTGCCGGCGGTATTCACGGAAAAAACCACGGAAAAAACCGCCGGCGGGGCGCCGGCGGTCCCGGGAAGAACGGACGGCGCGGGGAGGTTTCTCCATCAAGAGGCTGACACCGCCGCTCACCCACGAGCCCCTCCCACACACCTCCGGCGATGGCACCGCCTCCCCTCCCGGAAAAGGCGGACCTCTGCGGAACGACGGAGGCCTTGGACTCGGCGGCCGTCATCCCTCTGGATTGTCAATGAGCGGAAGGGGGACCCAACTGCGTTCCCCTTCAGGTGAAGGTCACGAACGGCCATTCGGTCGTGGGGACCCGCGTCTGGCATCGCCGTTCGTCTCCCTTCACTTCAGAGAGAGTCTACGGGCGACCTGACTGCCTCGTCTAGGGGTTTCGAATTTTTGTCCTCCCTATGAGGTCCCGGCTCTCCCGGGACGCTTCCGGGCTGCTCCCGACACGCTCGGACGTCACTCCCGAACCTATCGGCGGAAGAACGGAAGGTGCAGGCGAAATCCCCCAACCTATCGGCGGAACGCCGATAGGCTCCGCCTCGTTCCAGATAGGCGTCGGCCAAACGCGGATAGGCGTCGGCCAGACACGGATAGGTTCCCGGAAAGCACGGATAGGTTTCCGGGAACCGCCGAAGGGTGCAGGCGAAACGCCGGGAGGTCTCGGCGAGACGCCGATAGGCTCCGGCACATCGCCGATAGGTTCCGGGCAAACACGGATAGGTTCCGGGCAAACGCCCATAGGGGCCGGCCAGACACGGATAGGTTTCCGGGAACCGCCGAAAGGTGCAGGCGGAACGCCGGGAGGTGTCGGCGGGACGCCGAGAGGCTCCGGCGACGTCGCGCTCCGCTGACCGCTGGTCGACGCGCTGGATACCCTACTTGTGCGGCTGGATCTTCCACTCTCCGTTTTCCTTCACGACCTTGACCTTCTCGGTCTCCTCGGTGCCGTTGCCATAGTGGATGCGCACCTCCACCTCCGCCACCTCGCCGACGACGTCCTCCTTCACGATGTCGAGAGACTTCAGGCCCCCCTTGTCGTGGATCTCCCGCGTGGCGTTCTGGAGCGCCGCCCGCGTCTTGTCGATGCCGATCGACGACGTTACCTGGGACGACACCATCTTGAGCGCGTCCTCGACCCGCCCCTCCTCGACCGCGTCGTAGAACGCCTTGACGGTCGACCTCGGGCTACTGCCGCAGGCGGACAGAAGCAACAGGGCCAGGGCGAGCATCATACGGATGGGTTTCTTGGACATGATCATTCAGGTTCCTCACAAGGTTCAGGTAATGGCTTTTCGCCAGGGAGCTGGGCAGGATGTACCGCTCCTTGCCGAGCGGCATCTGCAATCGATCGAGCTTGCCGTCCACCAGGTCCGTGCCGGCGAGCCGGTACGAGCGCCAGACCAGCTCCGTACAATAGAGCTGGTCCGCCGTCGCGAGATCGAAGCCGCCGTCGAACGGCACGCGCCGGGCCGCGAACGCGGAAGCCTTCTCCACCGCCGCCGACGCGACCGCCGAGATTTCGCTCCGCGGCCGGTAGATCGCCGCCGACGCGGCCTTGTCCGCCGCCAGGAACACCGTCAGGGGCTCGGCCACCACGAAGCCCTCGCCGCCGAACTGGTCCGCGGGCTCGACATGGATCACGAAGACCCGGCCGCCCTCCCTCTTCACGATCCCGACGTGCGAGTACGGGATCGCCCCGTCGGCCGAGAGGACGGCCCGGCTCAGGAGGCTCCGGCCCCGCCGGAAGAGAATGTCCCCGGAACGGAAATCCGCCTCGCTGTAGACCAGCGGCGGCGGTGCCTTGGAGACCGTGGACGGATACGCCTCGGAGAGCCCGAGCAGCAGGCTCAGGAGCATCGCCCACGGGGCGGTCGAAAGGAGGGCTCCATGATTCACGGGGCGGCCTCGACAAGGCGCGCGGCGCTCTCGCGGTGGGCTCTGAGAAAGGATTCGGGCCGGCTCAGCACGGAGCCCATCCGCATGCCCTTGCGCAGAGCGCTCAGCGAAAGCTTGCCGGTCGCAAGGGCCGCCAACAGGCCGAGATGGACGTTGAGGCGGCCCTTGATGGCGTAGCGCACGTCCATGGTGTGGCGCCAGAGACCGGCCAGCTCGCGGTAAAATTCCTCCAGCGGCAGCCTGGTGGGGAGCACCGCATGGGTGATGTCGAACAGCTCCCAGTCCACGGTGGTCAAATCGTCCTTGACATCGTCCCAGAGATCGGTCCCGGGCAGAGGCGTGAGCACCGCAAAGCCGCTGTTGTAGGCGCCGGTGCGGTCGATCCAGCGCTTCAGATTGGCGAAATCCTCGCGATCCCAGCCCGGGTCCACGATGAAATTGGGCGTGTAGCCGACGCCGAGATCCTGCAGAATCTTGATCGCCAGGTCGTTGTTGGCGGCGGAGTTGCCCTTGTTGACGGAGGCCAGGCCGGCGTCGTCGATCTTCTCCAGCCCCAGGAAGACCGTCATGTGGCCGCACTCCTTCCACTGCGCGATGAGATCCGGGAACCGCGTGACGATGTCCGAACGGGTCTGGATCGTGTACGTCTTGCGGATGCCCGCCGCTTGGATGGCCGCCGCCAGCTCACGGCCGCGCTTGACGTTCATCCAGAAGATGTCGTCGGTGATGAAAACGTTGGGGGCTTTGATCTGCGCCAGCTCGGCCACCACCCGCTCGGGTGACTTCTCGCGCAAGGTGCTCTGATGGAACTTCCACACCGAGCAGAAGTTGCACTTGAAGGGACAGCCGCGGGCGGTCTCCAGGAGGGCCAGGGGCCGCCGGAAGTTGATGTAGTACTCGTCAGCGTACTCCGCGATCAAGTGGCGGGCGGGCATGGGCAGATCGTCGATCTCGGCCCGCGCCGGTGCCGGGCCGGTATGATGCTGGCCGTCCGGGGTGTTCAGCACCAGCCCCGGGACCTTGCGCAGGTCGCCGCCCCGTTGGTGCGCCGCGACCAGGGCCGGCATGATCTCCTCGCCGTCCCCCACCGCGACCACATCCAACTCCGGCTGCCGGAACCATCCGGGATCGCGGGACGCGTCGTGACCGCCGAGCACCACGAGGGCCTCAGGAAGCTCCCGCTTGACGGCAGCAGCGACCCGCAGCGTGCGAAAGCGCTCGGTCGTGAAGTTGCACTGAAGGCCGACGACATCCGGAGCGAAGGAACGGGCCTTCCGCAGCCCTTCCTCCATGCCGTCGATCCGCAGGTCGATGATCTGGCACTCGTGCCCCTCCTGCTCCAGGCCGCCGGCGACGCACTCCAAGCCGAGCGGCTCCACGAAGGTGATCATCTCGAGCCCGATGATGCCGCCGATCGGGTGACTTCAGGAACGATATCCGCATGATGCTCCTCCTGTTTTACTCCACCCGCCGGAGCGGAATGCCGGTCGCAGCCGCCTCGCGAAGCTTGGGATCGGGCTTCAGTCCGAACCCGTCGGCCATGCGCGGGAAGTAGCTGAAGATGGCGACCACATGGGCTGCTTCGAGGAGGCCTTGCTCGTCCAGGCCCGCATCGCGCAGCGGCTGCCAGTCCTCGGCCGTCATCTCCCTCGGCGTCAGGGTCATCTTCTCCGCCAGCGTGCAGAGCGCGCGCTGCCGCGGTGTCAGGTGCTCCAGCTCGCGCCAGCGGCGGCGCTTGATCGCCTCGACCAGCTCCGGATCGTTGTGCTCGACACGCAGAAACTCTGCGTGAGATTCCGTTCAGTACTCGCAGTCCTGGGCCGCCGAGGCCACCGCGGCGAGCATCTCCCGCTCGGCGCGGCTGAGCGCTCCGGGCGCGAACATCATCTCGTAGAACGCCCCCTGCAAGGCCTTGCCGATCCGCCCGTGCGCGGCGAGCAGGCGCGACATCCCGCCGACGAATCCGAAGTTGTACACCGGCTTCATCCCGGATGACTGGCCCCGGGCGAGCATCTCCTCGTCCGTGGGCAGGGTGATGAACGGCTGCTGGTCGTCTGGCATTCAGGCCTCCTTGGCTGTTTGCCCGATTGTACTCGGTGGGAGGGAGGCCGCAAGCCGGTGTTGACTTGTGTCGGGAACCGGGGTACGATCTTCCTGTCAGCGGTGCCAATGGTTGGCCCGCTGGCGTCACAAGCCAGAAATTTCAAACAGAGACCTGGGTTGCTAGCCGGTCTTTTTTGTTTTTGTGGCACAAGAAAGAGAGAACAGAATGCGGAACACGGGAAAAGTCAAGTGGTTCAATGACACCAAGGGCTTCGGCTTCATCACGCCGGAGGACGGGAGCAAGGATTGCTTCGTCCATCATTCGGCGATTCAGGGTGGAGGCTTCAAGAGCCTCTCCGAGGGCGATCGCGTCGAGTTCGACGTCGTTCAGGGCAACAAGGGCCCGGCGGCCGAGAACGTCACCAAGCTCGCCTGAAGCGGATCCTGCTTTCATAGGGCCACCCGCCCGGGTGGCCCTCTTTCATACCTCCTAGAGTTCCTCCTCGTCGTCCCCCAACGCTGGAGCAGGGCTCGCCTCGGGCTTGTCCACGCCTCCACCGAAATGGAATGATTCTTTCAGTCACAGAGAAGCGAAGCCTTGGCTTCTCAATGAAGGCCCTTCGAGAGAGGATGGCACGATGCTCCGGAATAGGTGGTTGTCATTTTTCCTGCTGATCGCCTGCTCGTTCATAGGACTCGAGGCACAGGCCGCGGACAAGTTGTTGCCGCGGCAACCGGTGGACAAGGCGAAGGTCGCCCCTCTTCCGCCGGACGCGCAAGTAGAGTCGATCGTCGTCAAGTTCCAGGAAGGGTCCCGGGTCCGTCTGCGGGGTCAGGGCCTGGTCGCCCTGGAGAGAAATAAGAGGGAGGCGGAGCGCCTCTCAGGACTCAAGCTGACCGCCGAGCAGGTGCAGGCCGACCTGCACGCCGTCGAGGCGCTGGTGGCTTCGCACAGGGTGGCGCGTGGACGCGCCCTCGAGCGGCTGTTCAACGTCAGCGAGACGGATCTGGAGGCGCGCCGCGCCAGTGGAGAGGCGCGCTCGGGCCAGGAGCTCGCGGATCTGGATCTCTACTATCAGCTCAGGGTTCCGGCCGGGACCACGCAGGCCGAAGTCAAAAGTCTTCTGGTGTCCCTCAATGCGCTGGCCAGCGTCGAGATCGCGTATGCGAAGCCGCCCGCGGCACCGGCCGTGGACATCCCTCCGGCGACTCCGAATTTCGAGGGCGGCCAGGGCTATCTGGACCCCGCACCCCTCGGGATCGACGCCCGCTATGCCTGGACGGTACCCGGCGGGCAAGGGCAGGGAGTCAGGATTGTCGATGTCGAGGGCGCCTGGAACCTGGCGCATGAGGATCTGCCTCCGCTCTTCCATCAGCCTGCCTCACAAGACTTCGATTCCCGGATGGCGCCCCCATGGCACCGCCGTATTGGGTGAGATGATCGCGCCCGACAATGGTTATGGCGTGACCGGGATCGCTCATCAGGCACAAGGGGGGACCGAAAGCTTCGACAGCCAGGGTACGGCGGCGGCCATCACCAATGCCGCGGCAGCAGCGGGGCTCGGCGGCCTGGTTCTGATCGAAATCCAGAATGGAGGGCCCGCAACGCCAAACTCCCCCTGCAACTGCAGCGGAGGTTGCTGCGATTGCGTTCCCGTCGAGTACTTTCAGGACAACTTCGACGCCATCGCCCAAGCCACCGCCAACGGCACGGTCGTCGTGGAAGCGGGAGCCAACGGTGCAACGGATCTCGACGATCCGGTCTATGGCGGCCTGTTCAACCGGTCCGTGCGCGATTCGGGCGCCATTCTCGTTGGCGCCAGCAATTCCGCCGACCGGGCGCCGACCTGCTTCACGAACTATGGCAGCCGGATCGATGTCCACGGCTGGGGGTGGGATGTGACAACTCTCGGCTACGGGGGGCTGTTCTCGGACTCAGCAAATGACAACCAGGACTACATCGCGGGCTTCAGCGGGACGTCCAGCGCATCGCCGATCGTGACCGGGTCGGGAGCCGTCCTGCAAGGTGTCGCCCTTGCGAGCGGCCTGGGCTATCTCAGCCCCTCTGAGATACGCCAGCTTCTCCGGGACACGGGTACGCCGCAGGCTCCCGATTCGCGGCAGATCGGTCCTCTGCCGAACCTGCGAGTCGCCATCGACTCCATGATCCCGCCGTCGGCCGACTTCACGTTCCTCTGCACGGGCCGAAGTTGCTCCTTTGACGGCAGCTCCTCGACAGACAACATCGGCATCGACTCCTGGTCGTGGAATTTTGGCGACGGGACCTTCGGCTTCGGAGTGACGGTCAACCACACCTATGCGACCAATGGAACGCGCACGGTCACTCTCACGGTCAGCGATGCGGCTGGCCGCACGGGCAGCCGAGCGAAAAACGTCATTGCCAACGACAATCCGCCGGTAGCCGCGTTCACGGTGAGTTGCACCGGCCGCGTCTGCTCCGCGAACGGCAGCGCTTCGAGCGACGACTTCGGCATCAACGATTTCCAGTGGACTTGGGGCGACGGTCAGGTCACCCACACGGTCACGCCGACGACAAGCCACACCTACGCCGTGAACGGCACCTATGGAATCGTGCTGAAGGTCACCGACACCGTCGGCCAGACAGACACGGAAGGTCCGGTCTATGTCACCGTGGTAGACAATCCGCCGGTAGCGCGGTTGACCGTGACTTGCTCGGGACTCTACTGCGAAGGCAACGCCAGCGCCTCGACGGATGACTTCCCGGGGTTGACCTTCGCTTTCGGCTGGACAGGCGGAGCATCGGGGAGCTTCTCGTCGAATCCGATCCGGACTCACTCGTACTCGATCCCCGGGCTCTACACCGTCGTCCTGACCGCGCGGGACAGCATCGGGCAGACCAACACGACCTCCCTCGTGATCGATGTCCATGGCACCACCGCCGCGGACACCGTGGGAATCGACAAAACCGACAACGAGTCCAAGCTGCGCCTCTATCACGAATCCGGGAACGGCGCGGCGATCAAGGTGGTCATCTCCGGCGTCACCGGCCGTGCGATCGCCGGGGACTGGAACGGCGATCATGTCAGCACCCTTGGCCGCTACGTGTCGAGCACGGCCACATTCTACCTGCGCAACACCAACTCCAACGGCGCCGCCGATCTCACGTTCAATTTCGGTACGGCAGGAGCCAACTGGCTGCCTGTCGCAGGCGACTGGAACCACGATGGGGTTGACACCATCGGGCTTTACGATCCCTCGACCGGTACGTTCCGGCTCCGAAACTCCAACAGCACGGGGGCCGCGGACGTGACTTTCAGTCTGACGGGAGCGTCCTCATCCTGGCTACCGGTCGCGGGCGATTGGAACTGCGACGGCATCGACACCGTCGGGCTCTACGATCCTGCAACCAGCACGTTCTACCTCCGCAACAGCAACACCACGGGCGGTGCGGACCTGACGTTCGTCTTTGGAACCCCCGGAGCCGGTCTTCTGCCGAACGCGGGAGACTGGAACGGCGACGGCTGGGATTCGATCGGCGTCTTCGACCCCGCGACGGGAACGCACTCCCTGCGTGACCTCAACAACGCCGGCGCCGCGGACCACCAGTTCATCTTCAGCAACGGCACGCCGAACCGGCCGCTGGCAGGCGACTGGGACGGTGTGTAGTCAGGTCTAGATCGCCACGATTTGCCGCGCTTGCTGCTCCGGGCCTGGTGCCGACCACCCAGGCCCCGCGCAGCTTCATGCAAAGGACCGCGTCTGCTAGGATCGATGCAGAGGGGAGAGAACCATGCGATGGACACCGAGCGGCCGTAGCGCCGACCTGGAAGATCGGAGAGGAGCACGAGGCGTCGGCGGCCTGCCGAAGCTGGGAATCGGCACCATCCTGATCCTGGGCATCCTCAGCCTCATCTTCAAGACCAACTTCTTCACCCTGGTGCGGAGGAGGCGGCAGCCCGGACTCGCCGCCTCAGAGCTCGACTCCCGCGCCAACCTCGCCGGAAGAAGAGCGGCAGATTCAATTCGTCTCGACCGTCCTGGACGATTCCCAGCAGACCTGGGAACGGATCTTCGCGGACTCCGGCCAGCAGTATCGCCGGGCGAAGCTGGTCCTCTTCACCGACGCCGTGCGCTCGGGCTGCGGCTTCGCCGAGGCCGCGATGGGTCCGTTCTATTGCCCCGCCGACGAAAAGGTCTACATCGACCTCGGCTTCTACAACGAGCTGCGGGAGCGCTTCGGGGCGCCGGGCGACTTCGCCCAGGCCTACGTGATCGCCCATGAGATCGGCCATCACATCCAGAACCTGCTCGGCATCGACGAGCAGGTCCAGCGCGCGCCAGCAGACGAACCCCGGCCAGGCCAACGAGCTCTCCGTTCGGATCGAGCTGCAGGCCGACTGCTTCGCCGGCATCTGGGCCCACTCGATGGACCCGAACCTGCGCGAGCCGACCAGCCCGCTCTCGAGCCGGGGACATCGACGAGGGCCTCAACGCCGCCGCCGCCGTAGGCGACGACCGCATCCAGAGCCAGGCCGGCGGCGAGGTCCATCCGGAGACCTGGACCCACGGCTCCGCGAAGCAGCGCTCGCAGTGGTTCCACACCGGCTACGAAAGCGGCAGCGTGGACAACTGCGATACGTTCGGCGGGCGGTGAAGACCAGCTTCTCCGGGGGTTCCGGGTCATTCTTCCCGGCCCGGCGGATGGTTCACCGCCAGCACGATCTTCCCCGACCTGGCGAGAGTGTAAAGCGGCAGCCCGGTCCCCGCGAGCTTCTGGAAACGGTCCTCCCGGGTGAGGAGATAGACCGTTCCCGGAGCCCGCCAGAGACGGTCGAAGGCGCCGAGATCGATCATCCAGCCCGAGGCGTCTTCCACCTGGGTGCCCATCTCCAGCTCGCCCAGCCAGCCCGCGACCGTGATCCGCCGCTCCAGGTAGACCGGCAGCTCCTGGATGTAGGTGCGGTAGGTCACCACCCGGTCCTCGGCACGCAGGCGCGGCTTGAGCCAGAGGGCCAGCGAGCGGGCCGAGCGCTCGGCGTTGAAGACGGCGCCGCAGGCCATCGCCGCGGAAACGAAGAGAATGGCGCCACCGAAGACCGCCGCGAGCGACCAGGCCGGCCGCCGCCGGAGGGCGAAGACGAAGGGGACGATACCGAGGAACAGGAGGCTGCCGGCCAGCAGGTACACCCCTCCGCCCAGGATCGCGAGGTAGTGCATCACCTTCGGCTGGCCACCACCCAGCAGGTGCGGCGCCAGAACGAAGGCGAGGCCGAGGCCGCCGGCGAGAACGAGGAGAACGGTGCAGGCGATGCGCAGCTCCCGGCCCCCCCGCCGCTCCGACACCCCCGCCAGATGCCGGCCGAGGAGAAGGGCCAGCGGCGGCACCACCGGCAGGACGTAGGGGATCAGCTTCGAAGCTCGAGAGAGAAGAAGCCGAAGATCAAAACCGCCCAGAGGATCAGGAAGAGCTCCGGCTTCCACTTCCGCCGATCCCGCCGGTCCCGCCAGGAGGCGGGCAGGGCGGTGCGCAGCGACGGCCAGAGGAACACGGTCCACGGGATCAGCCCGCCGAGCAGGATCGGCACGAAATACCAGGGGGGCTCGTAACGGTCGTGGATCTTGGTCAGGTAGCGCAGCACGTGCTCGTGGATGAAGTAGAACCAGAGGAACTCCGGGTTCGCCCGTGCCACCAGGACGTGCCAGGGGGCCGCGACGAGCAGGAAGAGGCCCGTCCCCGAAACCAGCCGCATCCGCCGCAGCAGGTCCCACTCGCCCACCAGCACCATCCAGGCCACCAGGATCATCCCCGGGATGACGATCCCCATGAGCCCCTTGGTCAGAGTGGCGAGGGCCAGGGCCAGATAGAAGGTCCAGAGGAGATTGCGCCGGAGCCGGCCTTCGGGCTCCTCGAAGGCCACCAGGAAGGCGAGCAGGGCGGCGGTGAGCAGCGCGGAGACCGTCATGTCCAGCGTGATGGCGTTCCCCAGGAAGTAGTAGAGAGGGCTGGTGGCCAGCACGGCGGCGGCGAGAAGGCCGGCCCGGCGGCCGAAGAGGCGGCGGCCGGCGGCGTAGACAGCGAGGCAGCCGAGGAGCGCGGAGAGCGCCGGCACCAGGCGCATCGCCCACTCGCGCAAACCGAACAGGTGGATCGCCCCCGCCTCCAGCCAGTAGAACAGCGGCGGCTTCTCGAAGTACTTGAGCCCGTTCAGCCGCGGGGTGACGTAGTCGCCCGACGCCGCCATCTCGCGCGCGATCTCGACATACCGCCCCTCGTCGGGCCCCCAGAGCGCTCGGACCCCCAGGACGGCCCCGAAAAGCAAGCTCAGCGCAAGCGCAAGCCGGACGAGGTCGCGTCCCCAGCCACCAGGGCAGTCCACGGACCCGTTCATGATATTTTCACCCGGGCGTTCTACCATGCCACCCCTCCTCTTCCCTGCCGAAGAGTGAAAGGATACTCACTCACCCTATGCTGCCACGAGAGTCTATCCTCCCGTTCTCCAAGCCGGAAATCGGGAATGAAGAGATCGACGAGGTCGTCCGCGTCCTCAAGTCCGGCTGGATCACCACCGGACCGCTGACGGCCCAGTTCGAGCAGGAATTCGCCGCCGCCACCGGCGCCCGGCATGCGCTGGCGTTCTCCTCGTGTACCGGCGCGCTGCATGCCGTCCCCCTGGCCCTCGGGCTGGGAGCGGGCGACGAGGTGATCGTCCCCGGCCTCACCTGGCCGGCGACGTCCAACATGGTCATCGCCTGCGGTGCCCGGCCCGTCTTCGCCGACATCGACCGGGTGACCTGGAACCTCGATCCGGCGGCGGTCGCGGAGGCCCTGACGCCACGCACGAAGATGGTCATCCCGGTCCACTTCGCCGGCCAGCCGGCCGACCTCGACGCCCTCCGCGCGGTGCTGCGGCAAGCCGGCCGCGAGGACGTCATGATCCTCGAAGACGCGGCGCACGCCGCCGGCGCCTCCTACAAAGGCCGGCCCATCGGCGCCTGCACGGCCAACGGCACGGTGGCGGCCTGCTTCTCCTTCCACCCGATCAAGAACATGACGACCGGCGAAGGGGGGATGGTCACCACCGACGACGGCGAGCTCGCCGCGCGCATCAAGCTGTGGAAGTTCCACGGCGTGCAGCGCGACGCCTGGAAGGCCTACTCGGCCTCGGAAAAGGCGCCGGCCACCTACGACGTGGTGCTGCCCGGATTCAAGTACAACCTCACCGACATCCAGTCGGCGCTCGGCGTCCACCAGCTCCGCAAGCTGCCGCGCTTCAATGCGCGGCGCGGCGAGATCGCCGCCTTCTACCGCCGCGAGCTCGCCGGCCTCGCGGCGGCCGGGCTCGGGCTGCCCGGGGCCGCGCCGTACGACCATGTCCACCCCTGGCACCTCTTCACCGTCCTCGCGCCGCGCCGGGCGCCGTTCATGGACCGCCTGAAGGAGCTGGGGATCGGCACCGGCCTCCACTTCGAGGCGGTGCATCTGCACACTTACTACCGCGAGCGCTTCGGCTACCGGCCCGGGATGCTGCCGGTGGCGGAGGAGGTCTGCTCGCGCATCGTCTCGCTGCCCCTCTTCCCCGCCATGACCGACGGCGATGCGGCCGACGTGGTCGAGGCGGTCCGGCAGGTGGTCCATGCCGGCTAGTCCGCGGCAGCCGTCTCGGGCTCCCCGGGTGTCGATCGTGATTCCGGTGTTCAACGAAGAGCAGAACCTGCCCGCGCTTTACGCCCGCCTGGCCCCCGTCATGGAGGGTCTCGCGGACGGAGGCGTCGAGGTGATCCTGGTGGACGACGGCAGCGCCGACCGGTCGCTCGCGATCCTGCGCGAGACCGCCGCCCGGGACCGGCGGGTGCGGGTGGTCTCCTTCAACCGCAACTACGGCCAGCACGCCGCCGTCTTCGCCGGCCTGGAGATGTCGCGCGGCGCCGTGGTGGTGACGCTCGACGCCGACCTCCAGAACCAGCCGGAGGACATCCCGAAGCTGCTCGCCAAATTCGAGGAGGGGTTCGACGTCGTGGGCGGTTGGCGGCAGCACCGCAAGGACACCGCCTTCCGCCGCTGGGCCTCGCGGCGGGTCAACGCCATGATGCGGCGCCTCCTCAAAGGGGTGGACTTCCGCGACTACGGCTGCATGCTGCGCGCCTACTCGCGGCCGGTGGTGGACTCGATGCGCGCGTGCGAGGAGCGCTCGACCTTCATCCCGGCTCTCGCCTGCCAGTTCGCCCGCCGGGTGGCCGAGGTGCCGGTGGGGCACGCCGACCGCACCGCCGGAGAATCCAAATATTCGTTGTGGAAGCTGTTCAAGCTGCAGGCCGACCTGGTGACCGGCTTCACCGCGGCGCCGCTGCGCCTCGCGACGTTCGCCGGCCTCGCCGTGGCCGTCCTCTCCGTCGGCTTCGGCGCCTTCCTGTTCCTTCGCCGGCTGATCCACGGACCGGAGGCCGAGGGGCTGTTCACCCTCTTCGCCATCCTCTTCTTTCTGATCGGCGCCATCTTCTTCGCCCTCGGCGTGCTGGGAGAGTACGTGGGACGGATCTACGACGAGGTGCGGCACCGGCCGCGCAGCGTGGTGGCGGAGACGATCAACTTCGAGCCGGACGGCGAGGCGGGATGAGGGTTCTCTTCTTCGGCTACAGCCAGATCGGCTACCGCGCGGTCAAGCTCCTCGCCGAGCGCGGCGACGAGGTTCTCCGGGTGGTCACCCACCGCGACGACCCGCTGGAGAACCGCTGGTACAAGACGCCGGCCGAGGCCGCGGCGGAGCATGGCTTCGCAGTGGCGTACTCCGAGGATCTCGGGACAGGCGGCGTCGAGGAGCTGGCCGAGCGGCTGGCTCCGGATCTGATCCTGAGCGTCTTCTACCGCGACCTGCTCTCCGCCCGGGTGCTCGCCGCGGCCCGCCTCGCCGCTCTCAACCTCCATCCGTCGCTGCTCCCCGCCTACCGCGGACGGGCGCCGATCAACTGGGTGCTGGTCAACGGCGAGACGGAAACCGGCATCACCCTCCACCACATGGTGGCCAAGGCCGACGCCGGCGACGTCGTGGCCCAGCGGGCGGTGCCCATCGCGCCACGGGATACGGCCTTGAGCCTCTACCTCAAAGTAGAACAGGCGGGGATCGAGCTGCTGGCCGAAGCGCTGCCGCTGGTGGCGGCGGGCCGGGCGCCGCGCATCCCCCAGGATCTCTCCCGGTCCACCTACTTCGGCCGCCGCCGCCCCGAGGACGGGCGGATCGACTGGTCGTGGCCCGCAACGCGCATCGACCGCCTGGTGCGGGCGGTGGCCCCGCCCTGGCCCGGCGCCTTCGCGGAAATCGACGGGCGGCGCGTCCTCATCGCGGCCGGCGAGCCGGCCGAGCCGCTCGCCGCAGGCATTGTTCCCGGCACGGTGCGGCGCGAGGCGGGCGGCGAGGGACGGCTGCTCGTCGCCACGGCCGACCGCTGGTTCCGCATCGATTCCTCTCAACCCACTTCCTGAAAAGAATTCAAACCATGAAAGTACTCATCACCGGCGGCGGAGGCTTCCTCGGCTCCCATCTCGGCGACGGACTCCTCGCCGCGGGCCACGAGGTCACGGCTCTCGACACCTCCCCCGACCTCAAGGTCCGCCACAACCTGAACAATCCGAAGTTCCGCTACATCAAGGGGTCGATCTTCGACCTCGACCTGCTGGAAAGCCTCATCGCCAAGGCCGACCTGGTCTACCACCTGGCGGCGGTGGTGGGCGTCGAGCACTACGTCGAGGATCCGCTCCACGTCTTGAACGTAAACGTGAACGGTACGCAGAACGTCCTCAAGTTCGCGCACCGCTACGACAAGAAAATCGTCTTCGCCTCGACCTCCGAGGTCTACGGCAAGTCCAAGGACGCGCCGTTCCGGGAGGACGGCGACCGGCTGCTCGGCTCGACCGAGATCGACCGCTGGTGCTATTCGACCTCGAAGGCGGTGGGCGAGCACTTCTGCTTCGCCTACGGCAAGCTCGGCCTGCCGGTGGTGATCGTGCGCTTTTTCAACGTCTACGGCCCGCGCCTGGACCGCATCGACGTCGGCCGCGTGATCACGATCTTCATGGGCCAGCTCCTGCGCGGCGAGGATCTGACGGTGATCGGCGACGGCCAGCAGACGCGCTCCTTCACGTATGTCGACGACGCCGTGGCGGCGTTCATTCAGGCGGGGCTCCGCCCCGAGGCCGTGGGCAAGATCTTCAACATCGGCAACGACACCGAGACCTCGATCCTGGAGCTCGCCGAGGCCATGATCCGCGCCTGTCCCGGTCTTTTCCCAGGAAGGGAATCCAAGATCACCTTCGTGCCCCAGGAGAAAATCTACGGCAGCTCGTACGAGGACATCGCCCGCCGCGTGCCGGACATCACCCGCATGCGGACGATCCTCGGCGTCTCTCCCACGATCTCCCTCGAAGAGGGCCTGCGCAAGACGATCGACTGGTTCCGGAAGGATTTCGACAAGGGGGCCGTCACCTCGGGCGAGGGCCACGCGTGACCGCGGCCCGCGTCTCCCCCGTTGGCCGCGTCGCCTTGAAAGTCGACGTCGATACCTTTCGGGGGAGCCGGGACGGCGTGCCGGCGATGCTGGACGACCTCGCGGCGGCCGGAGTGCGGGCCTCTTTCTTTCTCACCCTCGGCCCGGACAACTCGGGCCGCGCGATCTTCCGCGTTTTCACCAAGCCGGGCTTCCTCGGCAAGATGATGCGCACCAACGCCGCCAAGATGTACGGCTGGAAGACCGCTCTCTACGGCACGCTCCTCCCCGCGCCGCGCATCGGCCGGCGCTGCGCGGCGGAGCTCAGGAAAATCGAGGCCGCCGGGCACGAGGTCGGTCTCCACGCCTGGGACCACGTCCTCTGGCAGGACCGCCTTCACCGGCTGAACCGCGCGGCGATCGACGCCCAGCTTCAGCAAGGGATCGACGCCTTCGCCGAGATCTACGGCCGGCCGCCGCGAGCCTTCGCGGCCCCGGCCTGGTTCTGCACCGACGACGGCTTCGAGGCGCTCGACGCCCGCGGCTTCGATTACATTTCGATCGCCCGCGGCCCCGAAGCCCCCTACTACCCCAAGGTCCGCGGCCACGCGCTCAAAACCCTCGACATCCCCACCACCGTGCCCACCCTCGACGAGGATCTGGGGCGCGACGGCATCACCGCCGAAAACTACGTCGACCGCCTGGTCGCGAGATACCGGCCGAGACAGGACGAGATCCTCACCGTCCACGCCGAAACCGAAGGCCTCGCCCACCGCGGCCTCTTCCAGCAGCTCCTAGCCCGCCACAACGCCATGGGCCTCACCACAGTGCCGGTCGGTGAGCTCGCGGCCGAAGCCAAAGCGAACGCGCCGGTGCGGGACGTGCGGCTTGGGGAGATCCCGGGGCGGTCGGGGCGGGTGGTGCTGGTGGCGTAGCCCGGGCTCAGGGGGACCTTGGGCGGCGCCAACTGGGCTATGATCCCGCCCCATGAAGGTGGCCGACCTCGCGGTCGGATCCGAGTTCGGCCCTGGAGAGAGATCAGGGGGCTGGCTCGTCTATTGTGCCGCCGCTGACGCGGATGGGCGTCATAACCGCTTCTTATGCAGTAAACTCTGCGCTAGGCGGACGCGGCGCTGAACGACCTAGCCCCAGTCCCTCTGCCCTTCACGCGGGTTGAAAGGCATCGAGGGAGATGGTCGGCAGACGGCATAAAGACTGAGAACGATCCTGAGATTCCGTTGCTTGGCACGCGAGGATAGAGGACGATGAACCAGACCAACGAGTCGCCCGGTAACCGACGGCTGCGGATGCAATATGCCGGAGGATTGGTCAAGCACCTTGGTTTGTCCATGTACCGGGGCGCCGTCCCCGCCCTCGCCGAGCTCATCGCCAATGCCTGGGATGCCGACGCAGACTCGGTCAAGTTGACGATTCCCTTCGACACCGGCCTCACAGACGAAGTCGATCCAAGTTCGAGACGATGGCTGCGGCATGAGTTGGGACGACGTGGAGAAAGCCTATCTGGTCGTCGGCCGGGACAAGCGCAAGGCTGTAGGGGATGACAGGTCCGCCGGCGGGCGCCTCCTCATGGGACGCAAAGGCCTCGGGAAGCTCGCCGGCTTCGGCATCGCCCGGGTGGTCGAGATCCGCACCGTCCGTGACCAGCACCTGACTCATTTCGAGATGGACTTCGCGGAGATGACCAGGGGAGGCGAAGCCGAGATGGTCGCGGACTATGAACCGCGGGTGCTAGCCGACGTAGCGACCGGCGAGCCGAACGGAACGACGGTGACGTTGCGCAACCTGCAGCTCACCCGCTCGATCGGCAGGGACCAGTTTGCCGAGTCCATGGCCCGCCGCTTTTCGATCTTCAAGAGAGGCTTCGAGGTTCTGGTGAATGGAGAGCCTCTCAATCCTCATGCAGTGGAGCTGCAGTTTGAGTTCGAGGGACCCTTGAAGGATGGCTCGGAGCAGGTCGAAGGAGTCGGCCTGGTTCGGTGGAGAATGGGCTTCACCCCCAAGCCGATCCAGGCGGAGGCTGCGCGTGGCATTTCCATCATCGTGCGCAACCGGATGGCTCAGACGCCGTTCTTTTTCGATCTCTCCGGCGGAGCCTACGGGCAGGCCGGCATGCAGTACATGACCGGCGAGGTCCACGCCGACCAGCTCGACGCCAGCGAGGACTTCATCGGCACCGACCGCCAGGGCATCCTCTGGGCGGAACCCATGCCCGCTTCTCTCCTCAAGCTGGGGAGAAGGCAAAGTGCGCGAGCTTTTGCGGAGATGGTCCGAGCTGCGCTCCAAAAAGAACGAGGACGACCTCGTGGCTCTCGTGACACAGGACAGCCAGTCGGTCGAGGCACGGCTGAATCGTCTCCAACCGACCGAGCGGGAGGAAGCTCGCAAGATCATCCGGGAGCTCGCCTCCATCGAGAGCGTCACCAACGAGCCGGATCGAGCCCGCGACCTTCTTGACATGGTGCTGCGTGCCTTCGAGGACACGGCGTTCTTCTCGCTTCTCCGCGCCCTCAGCAAGGCGGATCGAACCGAACGGGAGGAAGTGCTGCGGCTGGTCACCGAGTTGGACGTGTTCGAGACCATCAAGATGGCCGAGGTGGTGCGCGCCCGTGTCGGTGTGATCCAGAAGTTCCAGCAGATGATCGAGACCGATGTACCCGAGAAGCCGGACATGCAGGAGTTCCTCTTCCATCACCCCTGGTTGATCAACCCGGAATGGCAGGTCGTCGAGCATGAGAAAAGTCTCGAACGCCTCGTTGTCGAACAGTTTAAGCTGGATCCCGCCGAGAAGGACCCCGACTCTCATCGCCGCGTTGACTTCTTCTGCGTAGGCACCCGAGGACGCTACCTCGTCGTCGAGGTGAAGCGGCCCTCTAAGTCGATTGGCAAAGGGGAAGTGCAACAACTCGTTGACTACGTGCTCTTCCTGCGTGAGCAGGCTCCTGGCGAGCCAAAAGCGCCCAACC
This sequence comes from uncultured Holophagales bacterium, assembly GCA_963844885.1. Taxonomy (GTDB): domain Bacteria; phylum Acidobacteriota; class Thermoanaerobaculia; order Multivoradales; family UBA5704; genus DATMER01. Next base: position 720,764 of record CAWJQA010000006.1, read on the forward strand.
AGTATGAGGGTGTGCTTGTAGGACATCACCTCACCGCTGAGGGGGTACGTTGGAGGAGTCACGCGGCCAAAGATGGAATCACCGTTCGAAGCTGGCAGGAGCTTCTCGGAGTAGCCGAACGGGTTCATTGCGAGTTCCTGGACGTCATGAAGAAGCGGGTTCCGGATGACGCCAGGGTATCGGCCCTCCCTTCGATCTCGGGTTCATCCGGGGCAACTTAATATGGCCGGCTTGCTTCGCGCGATCGACTTGTGTTCGGGACCGGGTGGCGTCACCACCGGCTATGCCGCCGCAGGGATCCGCGTGTTGGCAGCGGTGGACACCGATGAGGACGCTCGAGCGACCTACGCAGCCAATCACCCTGAAGTCGAGCTCTTCGCCGACGACCTTCTGGAACTGGCACCTTCCACCCTGCTGGAGAGACTCTCCCTCGTCCCCGGGGAGATTGACGTCCTCACGGCGTGCGTTCCTTGCCAGACATTCTCGACCTTGGGGCGAAAACACCGGCGCAGTGACGACCGCCGGTACCGGCTGGTCCACCGGGTGGGAGAATTCGTCGCGGTTCTCCAGCCGCGCGCGGTGATCATGGAAAACGTGCCTCCGCTCGTTCGAGAGCTCCGATTCAAGAGATTCGTGGCCCGGCTTCGAAGGATCGGCTATGGGGTGTGGTTCGAGGTTGTCGATGCCGCGGATTTCGGAGTCCCGCAGAGGCGCCGCCGGCTCGTAATGATCGCGCTTCGTGGGTGGAGAGACGCTGAAGTACCGGTCTTGTATCCTGGCCATCGGCTATTGACGAAGCTGGCCACCAGGAAGACGGTGGCTCAGACGCTGAATCTGGTCGAAGCAGAGGCGAAACCTGACGACCCCTTGGCAAAGCCAAAGACCGACCATTCTCCTCTCGTCGCCAAGCGCATCGCCGCAATCCCACGTGATGGCGGAAGCCGCGGGAGCCTCCCCGATGAGCTCGGACTTGCATGTCACAAGTCCATGCGGAAGACGGCGGCGGCCAACGTGTACGGCCGCATGAAGCTCGACGACGTGGCGCCCACCCTGACGACGAGATGTACCACTCCGGCGTGCGGGAGGTTCCTGCACCCGCTGGAGGATCGCGCCATCACGCTCCGCGAGGCCGCCTGCCTCCAGTCGTTCCCTGTCGATTACGTCTTCAAGGGAGGTCGGATGTCGATCGAACGCCAGATCGGCAATGCCGTTCCTCCCAGACTTGCCGAAGCCATTGCCATCCTGGTATCAGATGCTCTGCGTACATTGGGCAAGGCGCCCCAGGCAACCTCGCCTGAAACCAGGCGACGAATGCAGAACGTCGGCAAACGCGACACCCCGGCAGAGATGGCTCTCCGCTCGGCTCTTCACCGCCAGGGCCTGCGTTTTCGGGTCGATGCGGCACCGTTGTCCGGATTGCGCCGACGTGCCGACATCGTCTTCCGGTCTGAGAAGATCGCGGTATTCGTCGATGGGTGTTTTTGGCATGGTTGCCCTCTCCACGGCACGTGGCCGAAATCGAACGGCGAGTGGTGGAAGAGGAAGATCGAGCGCACTCGCCAGCGAGACGCTGAAACGGATCGGCGACTGGTTGAGGCTGGTTGGCGAGTGATCCGTGTCTGGGAGCACGATGACCTGGAAAAGGCTGCCGAGCAGGTCATAAGCTCCGTCCGGGCAGGCCTTTCGAACACTTGTGTGAGGGAGGGCACTCGCCACCCCTCTGCGCTATCATTCGCCCCCTGAAGGCGGCCACCTTGTGCGGGACGTGCGGCTTGGAGAAATCCCGGGGCGGTCGGGGCGGGTGGTGCTGGTGACGTAGCTCTGGCCCGAAATTCCCTCAGCTCCATCCTACCCAAGCGCGCCGTGGCCAGGCCACCCGGCGGGGTCTGGCGGTCGCCCTTCAAGCCCTCGTAGGGTTTGCCCGCGCGGCCCGTCCGAATCGGGATCGCGCTCGGTCCTCCCCACCCTCTCCCACCGGGAACGGCGGCCCCACCTGGGACTGCCTCGCCTCGCTGGTGAACCTGGGAGAGAAAGGAGCTGCCCTGAACGGCAAGGCATGGCTGAGCTTCAGCGGGCGCTGGGCAGGGTACGACAACGGGCCGACTCCCAGCGGGGCGTATTGCCTGTTCACCGGCACCTCGTTCGCCGCGCCGCACGTCACCGGCGCGGTGGCGCGCTATCTCCAGAACCATCCGACGGCCACACCGCAGCAAGTGAAGGCGGCGCTCGTTGCCGGCGCGATGCCCAACGTGCTGCAGACCACCGGCGTCAACAGCATTCTGCCCGCAACGGGCTCACCGAACCTGCTGCTGCAGATTGTTCCGTAACCAGCCCCTCCCCATCCCTCCTCCGGATTCGCCACATGGCATGTGGCGAATCCGGAGGGGAGGCCAAGGCTCCCCCCTCCCCAGATCACGAGATACGGAAGCTCAGAAGCATTTCGGCGGCAGACTCTTGTACCAGCACCTGCCTGAGCAGCAGTCGGAATCCCGGGCACAGACGCCGAGAGGTGCGACACAGGACGGCGCGTACGTGCTCTCGGAGCACTGGAGGGCGGACCGGTCGTCCGCCTCCAGGGTTCTCCCGTCGGTGCCGAAATACGGCGTGCGCATGGTCGAATACGGCATGGAGGTCAGCTCCGTATGGTGAATGCCGAGCGTGTGACCAAACTCATGGGCGGCCACGGCCTCGACGTCGTAGTTTGAGCCGTTGGTGTTCCAGGGTTGGTCGTTGTTGAAGGTGATGTCGCTTTCGATGATCACCTGGCCCGATTGCAGGACGAGGGCGGTGAGGGCGAGACAACCGCCCGTGCAACCGTTGCCCGAGGCCCAAAGAACCGTGTTCCTATCGTCCGTGGCCCAGCCGGCGGTGGTGGTGCTGATGTAGGACAGCACGTGATTGGCGCTAGGCACGTTGGTCCAGGAATTCATGGCATTGGTCAGGGCGGTGGCCTTGCCCGCGCCCTGGTTCGCCGTATTGTGGTACCAGATGATGTTGCGGGTGTTCCAGTGGGTAAAGGGCATGGTGCAGGTCTGGAACTGGCTGTTCTGGCCGGTGGTGCGGCCGATGGTCGAGTCCCAGATCATGCGATAGGCGTGGGACGGTGTCGCCGAGGCGAGCAGGCCGGCCGCGACGAGGGCCAAGGCGGCAAAATGGGAATGGCGGGAACGGTCCATCACTGCACCTCCTTGCGAGTACGCTGACGGTCCACGCTCTCACGGATAGACTGCATCATGGCGTTGAGGGGAAGCCCCTCCACACCGCCCGGGGCGTCGGCATAACCCTTGCGGTCGGGGAGCAACGGGTGACTGTTGGCTTGGCTGACGGCACGCAGGCCGTCACGGCCGATTCTCACGTCGAACACGCCCTGACAGAGGTCGCGGACAGTGAGAGCGTGGTCGGCGCCCGGCAGTTTCTCTTCATTGAGGAACAGGACGTATGAATTGCCCGGAATCAGCTCGGGGCCGCCCACGATCAGCGTGGTCAAGTCGCCGACCTGACCGCCCATGATCGTGACCGTAAGCTCCTGCTCGCTCACATCCCCCTTGAGGATCTCGTGCGTCGCGATCAGCACATCGGTGAGGATGAAAGTGTGGTTTTCATTCCAGTACGAGCTCGCGTCCACGACCTCGCCTACGACGACCGCCCGGTTCCCTGCCACGAGATCGTCGAGGCCTTGGTGGATCAGCGTCGTTGCGTTGACCGGCGCGACGACGATCGCGGCAATCGCCAGGATTATAGCGCCGCGCAGTAACCCCTTTGCTACGTTCATGGATAACCTCCTTGGGAAGACGTTCTCACCAAGAGAGACCGCCGGATGTTCGGCCAGCCTCTTGACGGCTCAGCGCTTCCGGCGGCGTTCCCGCCACCAGCGCAGGATCTGCTGCTCGCCGATCGGTTTGTCGTCGGCCGGGATGCGCAGGCTGTCGCGCAACTCGTCGCCGGCCTCCGGATCGATGCGCAGAACGATCAGAAACGTGATCAGCATGGCGACGACCGAGCCGAGGCCGGCGATCGCCATGTCTTTCTGGGCGTCCCAAACATCACCCTGGGCGCCGAGAAAGGCGAGCCCGGCCTCGGGAGCGACCCGCACCGCGGCCGCCCACTCCATGAGCTCGTAGATCGCCGAGAAGGCGAGAGTCAGCTCGACCGGCAGGTAGAACGACCAGACACCCCGCGCCCAGGTGATCCGCACGAACACCTCGCGCACCGGGTAGGCGAGAAGCAGGCCGAAGGAGAAATGTACCAGGCGGTCATAAAGGTTGCGGTCGGAGTGGAACCAGCGCTGAAGGATGTATCCGAAGGGCACCTCGGCGTAGGTGTAGTGCGAACCGATGACGTGCAGCACGAGGAAGATCGTGATCAGGGTGTAGGACAGGTTCGACAGGCGGAAGTAGAAGCCCAGGCCGATGACCAGCGGCACGCCGACGAAGACGAGCACGTTCTCGAGCCACCAATCGCCGGGGTACACCGGATCGATCGCCGCCCACACCCAGGCGACGAGGAAGACCGCCAGCAGCACCAAGTGGTACCGGGTGAACCGGCGGGAGAGCGCCGGGGTGGGCTGAGCGGGTGAGGGATTCATGGCGGCGAGGCGCTGACACCCCTACACGGAGAGCGCCGATGTCGCCGCCAGCGTACTACACTTCAGCGAGAAGCGAGACGGCGGCTGGAGCGAAGCATCCCTTGGCGCTTCCTTGAAAGTTCTTCGGGTTGTTGTCCGTTGAAATTTCGCGATGCCACCTAATTACACAGGGGGCCAAGCATTAATCTCGTGTCTGTACAGGCGTAATCCACGTAGCCCCATTCGCTCGTGGTGCCGTCACAACTGTAGGTTTTTTCTCCAACGATTTCATAGGTCGCTGGACACGGCCCTATAACGCAAGAGCAATTATTCTCAGGCCTGAAGGCTGGAACACCGTCTCCATATGTCCACGCCCAATACTGAACCTTTCTTTCTCTCAAGACAGCCACCGTCGAAAACGCATATCCGATAAATATGACCGCGCACACTGACAGGACGAGCAGCAACCGGCTGCGCCTCGGCTTTCCGTTCATCTCAATTCTCCTTTTGTGTCACCATGCCAGCGGCATTCTGGAGAAAAACGTGTGACGCTGTCTCCACCCTATCGGGCAGGCCGTTCTGCCTACCCCTCCGAACAGCGCACAGTCCTACCCGAGCTCCCCTCCGTTTCCTGCCAAATAGCCCTTAAGGTAGACTTCTCCGGCGGCCAAGCGCCCATATCCCATGAACCTCACCGCCTGGAACCGCCTCCGCTACACCCTTTGGGCTCCCCTCTATGACCGGGTCGCCCGGTTTGGCCGGCAGCGGCGGCGCTCCATCTCGCTGCTCGCGCTCCAGCCCGGGGAGCGGGTACTCCTGGTAGGCGCGGGGACGGGCGCCGATCTGCCCCTGATCCCGGAGGGAGTCTCGGTGCTGGCGACGGACCTCACTCCCGCCATGCTCGCCCGGGCCCGGCCTCGGGTGCGGCCGGGAATCGAGCTTCGAGTCATGGATGGACAGGCGCTCGATCTGCCGGACGCGAGCTTCGACGCGGTGATCCTTCACCTCATCCTGGCCGTGATCCCCGACCCCGGTGCCTGTCTGCGCGAGGCGGCACGGGTGCTCAGGCCGGGCGGCCGGATCGCGGTGTTCGACAAGTTCCTGCCCGACGGCGCCAGTCCCAGCCTCCCGCGCCGGATCGCCAATACGGTCAGCAGGACGCTGTTCACGGACATCAACCGCCGGATGGGCGACATCCTGAGCCGCTCCGGCGCTCGTCTTCGGGTCGAGATCGACGAGCCGGTGATGATGGGCGGAATGTTCCGGGTGATGGTGCTGCGGAAGGATTGAAAACCGCCGGCGGGGCGCCGGCGGTCCCAGGTGGAGAAGCGGACACGAGTTGCGGTGGATAGCCCCGCGAGATCTCCACGCCGGCTTGTTCACCACAACGTCGCCTTACTTTGCCGCAACCTTGACTGACTTTGCCGCAACGTAAACTTCTCCACCGCAACGCAACCTCACTTTGCCGCAACTCAACCTTCTCCACCGCAACATCAACTGATTTTGCCGCAACGCCGACTTCTCCGCCGCAACGACACCTTACTTTGCCGCAACGTCGACTTCTCCGCCGCAACGACAGCTTACTTTGCCGCAACATCGACTTCCCCGCCGCAACACCAACTGACTTTGCCGCAACGTTGACTTTCCCACTGCAACGTCGGCTTACCTTGCCGCAACGTGGCCTCAGCGGGGCGGCTCGATCGGCTGCCCGTGGTAGAAGACGTTGTGCGGGTCCCACATCGCCTTCGCCCGCCGGAGGTCCGAGTCGCAGTCTATTCCGACTCCTCCTGCTGCTGAGGATGCCGCGCCGTGTAGGCATCGACGTGCGACATCACATACCTTCCGACGAGGACGGCCAGGATCAGGGCGGCGGCGGCGGCGAGGGCGAGGCGGAGGCGGCGGCCGGGCTTCTCGCCTCCTTCGACATAGGGGCGCGGCAGGCGGGCGCTGCCGGAGCGCAGGATGCGGGCGGTCCAGATCCAGGCGCGGTGCTCGCGGCGGAGGTAGCGCGGCAGATTGGCGGCGTCGATCTTGAGCTCGTCGAGGATGCGCTGGGCCTCGTCCTTCTCGCCGCGCGCGAGCAACAGGCGGGCGAGGCGGACCTGGGCTTCGATGACGGTCCGGCGGTCCAGAACCTGCCGCAGCACCTGCTCGGCGCGCTCCTTCTGGCCGCTCTCGTCGAGGCAGCGGCCGAGTTGCATCATGGCGCGGCCGAGGTAGGCGTCGGGCGTGGCCTTGACCAGCTCGTCGAGGAGGGGGACGGCTTCCGCGAAGCGGCCCTGCATCTGCCAGGTCTGGGCGAGGCCGAAGTTGACATCTTCGATGCCCGCGCCGTTCTCCCTCGCCTCCAGGAAGTGCTTCTCGGCCTGCTTGTACTTGCCCAGGACGAGCAGTTCGTCCCCCGCTTCGGCAAGGACGGCCGGACCACGCCAATGGGCGAGCTGGACGTTCAGCGCCCGGAGCCGGCGGCGCGCCTGGAGCCGGCGCGCCGAGGCCGGCGACAGGGAACTGGCCCGTCCGCCCAGCCAGCCGCTCCGCACGACCACGAAGTAGGCGACGGCACCGATCCCCGGAAACATCAGGATGATCCAGATCCAGTACCAGTCCGCACCGACGCGGACCACGTCCACGACCGCGACCAGGACGAGGATCCAACGAAGATAGCCGAAAATGCCCAGGCCGAACAGGAGTTCACCCATGAAAGGCTCCCGAGAAGAGAACGCTGTAAGATCGAACGGCCGAGCGATTCTACCACCCGCGCATCTGTGAGTGCCGGCCCGGGCCGGTCCATTTCAGAGACGGCGGCGGACGATCCGGTCGAGGGATCGGCGGTCGAGGCGGATCTTGGCGACAGGCAAGCCGTCCCGTAGAAGGACCGGAACGATATCGGTGAAGCGTTCGCGCAAGGCGGGCTCGGCGTCGATGTTGCGGAGCGAGTAGGAAAGGCCGAGAGAAGGGAGAACATCGTCGAGGAGACCGGCCATCTCGTCGCAGAGATGGCAGCCGTCGCGGGTCACGAGCTCGTAGCGGGCCTGGAGGACGGAGCGGCGGAAGAGCACGTCGGGAAGAATATCGCTTGTAGGGGCAGGCCTTGTGCCTGCCCGGGGGCAACCACAAGAGTTGCTCCTACAAGGGCGAAAGGGGCGGCTCCCTCTCCCCCGGTACCGAGGGAGAGGGGGAATGGGAATCGATCAAAGATCCTGGACTTCGCGGAACCGCGCCGAGCGGACCATGTCGCCGACCACGTCGGCGATGCGGCCGTCGTTGAGGCGGCGGAGATCCTGGGCCCAGTCCTCTTCATCGACATCGTCCGAGCTCAGGTCCAGGAGGTTCTCGTAGAGGGCCTCGAGGCGCTGCCGGTTGGTGACCTGCCGGTCGTAGATGCGGATGCGGCTCTCCTCGCTGCGGGCCATCTCCTGGGCGATCTGGACCACGGTCGAGTAGCCGCCGCGCCGGATGCGGTCGGCGTAGCCACGGCCGCCCTGCTCGTCCATGTCGCGCATCAGGATGGCCTGATAGAGCGTGTTCGTGATCTCCCACGCCCAGTCGTTACTGTAGCCGCCGCCCTGGCTGCCGCGGGCGGGCGCTTCCTCCTCCTCCGCTTCGACCCGGATCGTCACCGAGCCTTCGAGCCGGCCACGGACCTCCTCCAGGATGCGATAGCCGATGTTCTCGGACCGGCCCCCGGCGACGGCCTCGATGGTCGCGTTGGCGTTCTCGACGCTCGCCCGGGTGATCTTGACGGCGCCGCCGTTGGGCTGGCCTTCCCAGTACTCGGTCTGCGGATAGTAGGTCCGGCCCTTGGCCTCCACGCTCATGATCAGACGCACCTCGTCGCCCTCGGACAGCGTGATCGTGCCGCCGGGTCCGACCGTCTCGATGATCTCGCCGGATTCGACGTCTTTCACCTGGATCTGCTGCGCCACGATCGTCAAGGGGGCGAGCAACGCCAGGCCACACGCGAAGCTCAACACCCGATTTCTCATCTTCATGGTTGTCTCCTTGGATTCAACTCCGTCGTCACCCATCTGCTCAGCAGATCTCTAATGCAAGGCGGAAGCCACCATGGCTCCCGGAGGAGAGGCATTCCAAACAACGTCCTCCTGAGAGGACGATTATTCCCACTCGATCGTCGCCGGGGGCTTGCTGGTCACATCATACACGACGCGGTTGACGCCTTTGACCTCGTTGACGATGCGGTTGGCGACCCGGCCCAGCAGCTCGTAGGGCAGGGGGCTCCAGTCGGCGGTCATGAAGTCCTGGGTCTCGACGGCGCGCAGGGCGATGACGCTTTCGTAGGTGCGGTAGTCGCCCATCACGCCCACGCTCTTGACGGGGAGGAGCACCGCGAAGGCCTGGCTGACCTTGTCGTACCAGCCGCTCTCGCGCAGCTCCTGGATGAAGATGGCGTCGGCGTCCTGGAGGAGCCGCACCCGCTGCTCGGTGACCTCGCCCAGGATGCGCACGGCCAGGCCCGGACCCGGGAACGGGTGGCGGCCGATGAGCTGCTCCGGCAGGCCCAGCTCGCGGCCGAGCTGGCGGACCTCGTCCTTGAACAGGAAGCGCAGCGGCTCGACCAGCTCGAAGCCCAGCTCCTTGGGCAGGCCGCCGACGTTGTGGTGGGTCTTGATGACCGCCGAGGGGCCTTTCACGGAGGTCGACTCGATGACGTCCGGATAGAGGGTGCCCTGCGCCAGGTATTGGATGCCTTGCAGCCGGCGGGCTTCGTCCTTGAACACATCGATGAACACGCGGCCGATGGTCTTGCGCTTGAGCTCCGGCTCCTCGATCCCCGCCAGCTCCTCGAGGAAGCGCGCGCGCGCGTCCACCGCGACGATCGGAATGCCCAGGCCGTCGCGCAGGCTGTGGACGACCTGGATCGCTTCGTCCTTGCGCAGGACGCCGTTGTCCACGAAGACGGCGGTCGAGCGCTCGCCGACGGCGCGGGTGAGGAGGGCGGCGACGACCGAGGAGTCGACGCCGCCGGAGAGCGCGCAGAGGATCCTCCCCTCCCCCACTCTTTCGCGGACGGTGCTGACGGCCTCTTCGAGGTACGAGGCCATGCGCCAGTCGCCGCGGGCGCCGCAGACGCCATAGAGGAAGTTGCGCAGCAGCTCGCCGCCGTTGACGGTGTGGGAGACCTCGGGATGGAACTGGATGCCGTACAGGCGGCGGCGCGCGTCCTCGAAAGCCACGATCGGCGCGTTGGTGGTGCGCGCCGAGACCCGGAAGCCCGGCGGCACGCCACAAACGCGGTCGCCGTGACTCATCCAGACGGTCTCGGTGGACGAAAGCCCGTCGAACAGGCGGCCCGGCTCGACGACCGAGACGTCGGCACGGCCATACTCGCGATGGCTGGAGCCCTCGACGCTGCCGCCCAGCCGGTCAGCCATGACGTACATGCCGTAGCAGATGCCAAGCACCGGGATGCCCAGCCCGAACAGCTCGGCCGGCGCGTTGGGCGCCCCGTTCTCGTAGATGCTCTGCGGACCACCCGAGAGGATGATGCCGAGGGGCTGACGCCGCCGGATCTCATTGAGGGGGAGGTCGAACGGATGGACCTCGCAGTAGACCCGGTTCTCGCGCACGCGGCGGGCGATGAGCTGGGTGAACTGGCTGCCGAAGTCGAGGATGAGGACGGTCTGGTGGTCGGTCATAGCTCGCTTTCAGATTTCAATTCGCGCGTCATCAGCTCCTCGACGGCGCGGCGGGGGTCCTTGCCTTCGTACATGACGGCGGCCATCTGCTGGGTGATGGGCATCTCGACGCCTCGGACCGCGGCGAGCCGCGAGACGGCGAGCGAGTTGCGGATGCCTTCGGAGACCAGGTGGGTGCCGGAGGTGATCTGCTCCAGCGTCTTGCCTGCGGCCAGGTCCATGCCGGTCTTGCGGTTGCGCGAGAGGCCGCCGGTGCAGGTGAGCACGAGATCGCCGAGCCCGGCGAGGCCGGCGAAGGTGCGCGGCTGGCCGCCGTAGGCGATGCCGAGGCGGGTGATCTCGTGCAGGCCGCGGGTGATCAGGGCGGCCAGGGTGTTGTGCCCGAAGCCCAGGCCGCTGAGCGTGCCGGCGGCGACGGCGATGACGTTCTTGACCGCGCCGCCGAGCTCGACGCCGGCCACGTCGGACGAGGAGTAGAGGCGCAGGTAGCGGGTGGCGAAGCACTCGCGGATCGCGGTGGCGTACTGCGCGTCGTCCGAGGCGATGACGGCCGCCGAAGGCATGTTGCGCGCCAGCTCCGCGGCGAAGGTGGGGCCGGAGAGGACGGCGAAGCGCACCTCCCGCTCCGCGGTGCTCGCCGCGGTCCCTTCCTCGAAGGAGACCTGGCTCATGCGGGCCAGCGTCTCGATCTCGATCCCCTTGGTGCAGGAGATGAGCGAGATCCGGCGCTCCTTCGGCCACACCTGGAGGAGCTGGCGGAGAACCTCACGGAAGCCGTGGGAGGGGACGACGAGGAGGACGAATTCGCAGCCCACGAGCGCTTCGAGGTCCGAGGTGGGCTCCAGGAGAGGGGGCAGCTCGACGCCGGGCAGGTAGTCCGGGTTGGCGCGGTCCCGGGCCATGCGCTGCGCCAGCTCGGCGTCGCGCGCCCAGAGCTTGACGCGGTGACCGCCCGCGCCCGCGAAGTGGACGGCGAGCGCCGTCCCCCACGAGCCCGCGCCGAGGACCGCGATGTCTTTGGAGTCGCCGTTCATCCCGCTCTCCTCTCTCCCAGCCGGGGCTCGATCCCCTGGCGCAGGCGCTCCAGGTTCGTCCGGTGCTTCCAGGCGACGAACAGGCCGATGAGCGCTCCCGACAACAACAGCCAGGGGTCCGGATCTTCCCAGCCGAGCCGCTGCGAGACGAAGACGAACACCGGGAAGAGGGAGGCGGATACGATGGAGCCGAGCGAGACGTAGCGCTTCCACGACACCACGGCCAGGAAGGCGATGAGGGTCATCATCATGGCCGGCGGCGCCAGCGCTCCCATGGCGCCCGCGGAGGTGGCCACCCCCTTGCCGCCGCGGAAGCCGAGCCAGACCGGATAGCAGTGGCCGAGCATGACGAAGAACGCCGCGGCGCCCTGGAGCGACGGCGGCGAGCCGAGCCGGCGCGCGATCACCACCGCGGCCACGCCCTTGGCCACGTCCAGGAGGAGCGCCCCGACGCCCGCCACCTTGCCCGCCGCCCGCATGGCGTTGGTGGCGCCGACGTTGCCGCTCCCGACCCGGCGCACGTCCTTGCGCGCGACCAGCTTGACGATCAGGAAGCTGAACGGAATCGATCCGATCAGGTAGGCCAGGACGACGATCCCGAGGATCAGGCGGGGGTTCATTCTTCCTCAGCCTCCAGAGGAAACGTTTCCACCACACTGTAGCGCGCGCCGCGCGGACTCAGCTTGCTCTCCATGAGCACGCCGCGGTCGACCCGGAACGGTGGTCCGATCTCGCCCGGGAAGGCCGCCGCGAATTTCTCCGCCGCGTCGCGCGGCCAGTTGGGGTCGCAGCGCGCCAGGGTGACGTGGGCCGTATAGGGACGGTCCTCGGGCTCGAAGCCGACGGTCTCCACCGCGGCGGCGACCGCGCCGGCCTGGACCGCCGCGAGCTCCTCCGGAGCCTCCATCCCCACCCAGGCGACGCGGGCCGGCCGCTTCGGCGGGAATGTGCCGCCGCCGGAGAGGCGCAGGGTCATGGGCGGGTGCCTCGCGAAGGCCTCGCGCAGCTTCGCGGAGAGGGCCGGCACGCGGTCGGCCGGGGTCTCCCCCAGGAAGAGGAGCGTCAGGTGGACCATCTTGAGATCGACCCAGCGTGCCCGGGGGAGCCGGTCGCGCAGCGCGGCCACGCGGCGGGACAGCTCGCGCCGCACGGCCTCGGGGATCTCCAGGGCGACGAAGAGTCTCATGATGCCAGCAGCATCCTCCGCAACAGGTCGAGCGCGAGCTGCGCCGACTGCGCCCGCACACGCTCGCGGTCGCCCGGGAAGCGGACCTTGCGGTGCTCCACCCGGCCGTCCGGCCCGGCCACGGCGATGTGGACGGTGCCGATCGGCTTGGCCTCGCTGCCGCCGCCGGGGCCGGCCACGCCGGTGATGCCCGCGCCCCAGTCGCTGTGGAAGACCCGGCGCACGCCTTCGGCCATGGCCCGGGCCACGGGCTCGGAGACGGCGCCGTGCTCGGCGAGCATCTCGGGAGGGACACCGAGCATCTGAGTCTTGAGCGCGTCGGTGTAGGTAACGGCCCCGCCGAGAAAGTAGTCGCTGCTGCCGGCCGCGCGGGTGATCCGTTCGGCGAGCAGGCCGCCGGTGCAGGACTCGGCCACGGTCAAGGTGGCGCCGGCCTTGCGCAGCAGCTCGCCGACCACGGACTCCAGGGTGTCCTCCTCGCGCGAGGCGAAGACGGCATCGCCGGCCAGCTCGCGGAGGCGGGCCGTCATGGCGTCGAGGCGCTTGCGCCGCGCCGCCTCCGGACCTTCGGCGGTGGCGCGGAGCCGGATCTCGCCGGGGCTCGCGAGGATGGTGATCCATTCGCGGCCGAATTCATCATAGGCGGGGGCGACCCGTTCTTCGACCACGGACTCGGGCAGGCAGGCGACCTTGAGGGTCACGGTCTCGCGTCCGACACCGCCGGAACGCTCGGCCAGCCACGGAATCAGGGCGGACTCGATCATGCCGTCGAGCTCGAAAGGGACGCCGGGGAAGAGAAAGAGCGTGGAGCCTTCGGTGTCGATCCGCATGCCGGGCGCGGTGCCGCGGGCATTGGGGATGAGGACGGCACCCTCGACCACCTCGGCCTGCTTGCGGTTGACCGCCGGCATGACACGGCCGTGCTCGCGGAAGCGGCGCTCGATCCCGGCGAGCACGTCGTCATCAAAGCGGAGCCCGCGGCCGAGGGCCATCGCCACGGCCTCGCGGGTGACGTCGTCCGCGGTGGGCCCGAGACCGCCGGTCACCAGGACCACGTCGTGGCGGGAGAGGAGCGAGCTCAGCTCGCCGGCCATCTCCTCCACCGAGTCGCCCACCACGCCCTTGCGGCGCAGCTCGACGCCGTAGCGCTCGAGGACGCCGGTGAGCCGGAGGGAGTTGGTGTCGAGGCGGTCGGTGCCGAGAAGCTCGGAGCCGACGGCGAGGATGGCGGCCTTCATGGCCGGGGATGATATCCCAGAGGGTGCCGCTACCCCACCCGCTCCGCAATCAGCGGTGGCAGCACAGGCGCCGTGCCGTGCTCCCCCACTTCGAAGCATTCCGCGAAGCTCCGCACGAGCCGCTCGTCATCGCGCCGCAGGTAGAGCCGGCCGAGCTCGTCTCCCGCGCGCACCTCGTCGCCGAGGCGGGCCTCCATCAGCAGGGAGACTCCGTGGTCGATCTCCGAGTCCGGCCGGATGCGGCCGGTGCCGGCCTCGATCAGGAGCATCCCGAGCTGGCGGGTGTCGACGCGGGCGAGACGGCCGGATCTCCCGGCGAGAACCGGCCGCTCCACCGGGGCCAGGTCCAGCCGGGGAGACCGGATCCAGGCGGGATCGGCGCCTTGGAGGACAGCCCACCGGTCGAAACGCTCGCGGGCGCGGCCGGAGGCGATCGCGCCTTCCAGGCCGGCACGGGTCAGGGGCTGGCCAACCATCCGCGAGACCTCCTCGGCGAGCCGCAAGGTCACCTCCATGAGATCGGCCGGGCCGCTGCCTCCCAGGCACTCCAGCCCTTCCTTGACCTCGGCGGCGTTGCCGCACCAGCGGCCGAGCGGCTGGTTCATGTCCGTGATCAGCGCCGAGACCTTCGTGCCGAGCGCCTGGCCGGTATCGACCAGCATCCGGGCGAGGGCCCGCGCCTGGTCCGGCTCCGGCAGGAAGGCGCCGTTGCCCACCTTGACGTCGAAGACCACCGCCGCCGCTCCCATGGCCAGCTTCTTGGAGAGGATGCTCGCCGTGATCAGCGGGATCGAATCGACGGTCGCCGTGACATCGCGCAGGGCGTAAAGGCGCCGGTCGGCCGGCGCGACCCGGCCGGTGGCGCCGCCGAAGGCGACGCCGCAGCGGGCGAGGAGGTCGAGGCAGCCGCGCCGGTCCAGGTCCAGATCCATCCCCGGGATCGACTCCAGCTTGTCCATGGTGCCGCCGGAGTGCCCGAGGCCGCGGCCGGCGAGCATCGAGACCGGCAGGCCGCAGCTCGCCAGCAGGAACGGGAGGACCAGCGAGGTCTTGTCGCCGATCCCGCCGGTCGAGTGCTTGTCGCAGAGATTCGGCACCTCTCTGGAGAGGTGCCATTGCTCGCCGGACTCCAGCATGCCGAGCGTGAGCGCCCGGGTCTCCCCCACGTCGAGACCGCGGATCGCCGCCGCCATGAGGAAGGCGGCGAGCTGACCCTCGCTCCACGAGCCGTCCGTGGCGCCGCGGACGACCTCGCGGATCTCCTCCTCGGTGAGCCGCACCCCGGCCCGTTTCCGTTCCAGGATGCGGTACGGGAGGATCAAACGGTCTCGCCTCCGCCGCTCAGAAGCCGGTCATGCCGGGAGGCATGCCGCCCGGAGCCGCGGCGCGGCTCGGGTCGAGCTCGGCGATCTTCTTGCGGGCCTCCTGCGCGTACGGCGACTGCGGGAACTCGTCCATGATCCGCTGATAGCTCTGGATGGCCTCCTGCTTCTTGCCGAGCTGCTCCTGCGTGGCGGCCAGCTCGCCGAGGATCACGTCGAGAGGCAGCGGCGGCTCGGCCTGATCCACCATGGCGGTCAGCGTCTTGGCAACCTCCTCGGCCTTGCCGGAGCTCCGGTCGAGGCGGAAGAGATTGACCCGCGTCTCGCCGGCCAGCAGGTGGTTGCCGTGCTTCTCGACAAAGCCGTTCCACAGCTCGCGGGCGCGGTCCGGCTGACCTTCGGCCACGGCGATCTGCCCGAGGTAGACGGCACCGATGCCGCCGGCCGAGGTCGAGCCGTAGTCGTCCACCAGCTTCTCGAACAGCCCCTTGGCCTTGGCGCGGCGCGCGGCGTCGTCCGCGAACGTCGGGCTCTGCGGGTCGTCCGGCTTGGGAGCCGCCGGATCGAGCGGAGCCTGGTAGACCTTGATGGCCTGAGCCAACGCCACGTTCGCCTTCTCGGCCTGGTTGCTGCGGTACATGAACCAGAGCGCGGTGAGCAGAGCGACGGCGAGCACGGCACCGATGGCGATGAAGAGCGTCCTGGCATGGCTCTCCGCATACTCGACGCCCCGCCCCATGGCATTGGCGAGCTCGTCGCGCTTCATATCCTTACGGTTCAACTGACTCATCGAAGCGACTCCCGAAATGGATTCCTGTCGAAGGGAACAGGGCCGAATGATAGAAGGCTGGTGCGGCTAGGAGGACTCGAACCCCCGACCAAGAGTTTAGGAAACTCCTGCTCTGTCCACCTGAGCTATAGCCGCAGGCGGGGCGCATTATACCCTAACCGCTCCAGACCCTCCTGTTCTTGTCTTTCCCCCTCTCCCCCGGCACGGGGGAGAGGGCCGGGGAGAGGGGGAATGGGATCAGTACTGGATCAAGGACTCCACCTTGTACCCGTCCAGCTTCTGCCGGCCGGGGAGGAAGGTCAGCTCCACGATGAAGCCCATGCCGGCCACGATGCCGCCGAGCGACTCCACCAGCTTGGCGGCGGCGAGCGCCGTGCCGCCGGTCGCCACCAGGTCGTCCACGATCAGGACGTGCTCGCCCGGCTGGATCGCGTCCTTGTGCATCTCCACCGAGTCCTTGCCGTACTCCAGGTCATAGGACTCGCGGATCGTCTCGTACGGCAGCTTGCCCGGCTTGCGCACCGGCACGAAGCCGGCATTGAGGTTGTAGGCCACGATCGGCGCGAACATGAAGCCGCGCGACTCGATGCCCACCACCTTCTGGATTCGCCTTTCGGCGAACATCCAGACGAAGCGGTCGACAGTCATGCGCATCGCCAGCGGGTTCTGCAGCAGCGTGGTGATGTCGTAGAACAGGATCCCCGGCTTCGGGAAGTCGGGAACCTCGCGGATGTACTTCTTCAGATCGTCCATGCTCTCCTCCGGAGCCCGCCGTGCGGGCTAACGGTCGATGTCGAAACGGTCCCAGTCCGCGGGACCGGGCATCGGCTCCTCTTCCAGGCTGGAGACCCGCGAGCCGGGCGGACCCTCCAGCACCCTCTCCTTGAAGTGCTCCAGGACCCCCTGAACCGCGACAGCCTCGATCTCGACGCGGCCGTCCGGCAGGTTGCGCACCCGTCCGGCGACCCCGAGGTCGCGGGCGACGCTGCGGGTGAACCAGCGGAATCCCACCCCCTGAACGCGTCCTTGAACCCGCCAGCGCACGGCGACCCGGCTCTCGCCGCTCATGGGTGCTACTTCTCCCCCGCCTTCCAGCCGTGGCGGCCGAGCAGCGGCACGAAGGCGACCTCCTCGCCCTCCCGCCGCCGCAGCTCGCCGCGGGCCGACTTGCGGTAGATCACGAGCTTCTGGGCGTTCATCTGCCCTTCCGGGATCACCAGGATGCCGCCCGGCGCGAGCTGCTCGAGCAGCGGCTCCGGCACCTTCGGCGCTCCGGCGGTGACCAGGATGCGGTCGTACGGCGCCCACTCGCTCCACCCCACGGTGCCGTCGAAGACCTGGATCTTGACGTTGTCGAGCCCGAGCTGGCGCATGCGCGGGATGGCCTGCTGCGCCAGCTCGTGTACCCGTTCGAGGCTGTAGACCCGCCGCGCCAGGAGGGCCAGGATCGCCGTCTGGTAACCCGAGCCGGTGCCGATCTCCAGCACCGAGCTCGTCGGCTGGACCTCCAGCAGCTCGGTCATGCGGGCCACGATATAGGGCTGCGAGATCGTCTGCGACGCGCCGATGGGCAGCGCGTGGTCGCCGTAGGCCCGGTTGCGCAGGGTGTCCATGACGAACTGGTGCCGCGGCACCTTGCGCATTGCCGCGAGCACGCGCTCGTCCTTCACGCCGCGGGCGGCGATGTGGTCGCGGACCATCCGCTCGCGCTGCGCCGCGTGGGGGTCGGTCATCGGTTCACTTGGCAAGACCGGAGGGATCGGCAGGCACCGTCATCCGCTCCAGCGCCTCGCGCAGCGGCCCGAAGCTCTCCAGGCCGGGGTAGTGCGTGAGGTCGAGGTGGAGCGGTGTCACGGAGATGCGGCCGGTCGAAACGGCCTCGTAGTCGGTACCGCTGGCGCTGTGCCACTGCGGCGTGCCGGCGATCCAGTAGTACTTGCGGCCTCGAGGGTCGAGTTTCTCGATCACGCTCTGCTTGTAGGTGCGGCGACCCAGGCGGGAGAACCGCACCCCCTGGATCGGTCCGGCCGGCACGTTGACGTTGAGCAGCAGGTCGCGCGGAATCTCCTGGCCCGGCTCCTGGCCGAGCAGCAGCTCGGCGACCTGGCTGGCGAAGCGCGCCGCGGGCTCGAACGAGAAGCCCTCCGCGACCTCCTGGCTGAACGCCACGGACGGGATGCCGAGGAGAGTCCCCTCGAACGTGGCGCTCACCGTCCCGGAATAGGTCACGTCGTCGCCCAGGTTGAGCCCGAAGTTGATGCCGGAGAAGACCAGGTCCGGCGGATTGTCCTTGAGCAGGTGGAGCACGGCGAGGTTGACGCAGTCGGTCGGCGTGCCGTCGACGGCGAACCAGCGCTCCTCCACCCGCTGCATGCGCAGCGGGCGGCTGAGGGTCAGGGCATGGCCCATGGCGCTCTGCTCGCGGTCGGGCGCCACGACCCAGACCTCGCCCACGCCCGGCACCTCGGACAGGGCCGAGGCCAGGAGCTTGATGCCCTGCGAGAAGATGCCGTCGTCGTTCGTGACCAGGATGCGCTTCAAACAGCCTCCCGCCGGCTACGGTGCCGGGATGTACTTGCCGACGATCGGCGCCAGGTTGCGCAGGGTCTCGGCGGGAATCGTCGAGTGCTCGGTGATCAGGGCGTACTTGAGCGCCTCGCCACAGCCGCAGGTGCGGGGCGCGTCATCGGTCACCCGCTTGAGGATCTCGCGCACCACGCGCTGGGACATGGCGACGTTCTGGCGGACGACCTCCATGACCGCCTCGCCGGAGACGGCCTCCTCGGTCTCGTGCCAGCAGTCGTAGTCGGTGACCATGGACAGCGAGGCGTAGCAGATCTCGGCCTCGCGGGCGAGCCGGGCCTCGGTCAGGTTGGTCATGCCGATGACGTCGAAGCCGTGCCGGCGGTAGGTCTCCGACTCGGCGCGGGTCGAGAACTGGGGGCCTTCCATGTTGACGTAGACGCCGCCGCGGTGGGTGGTGGCCCCGGCCGCGCGGCAGGCCTCGACGAACGGGTCGATGAGCCGCGGGCAGACCGGCTTGGCGAGCGACGTATGGGCCACCAGGCCGCCGCCGAAGAACGTGTCGATCCGGTGCCGGGTACGGTCGTAGAACTGGTCGGGGACGACGATGTCGGTCGGCTTGTACTCCAGCTTCAAAGAGCCGACGGCGGAGACCGAGATGAGCTGCTCGACGCCCAAGACCTTGAAGCCGAAGATGTTGGCGCGGTAGTTGAGCTCGGTGGGCGTCATGCGGTGGCCGCGTCCGTGGCGGGGCAGGAAGGCGACCATGCGTCCGTCGAGCTCGCCGAGGATGTAGGGGTCCGACGGATCGCCGAACGGCGTCTGGATGCGCCGCTCCTCGCGCACCACCAGCCCTTCCATCTGATACAGGCCGGACCCTCCGACCACACCGATGCGCACGTCACTCATGAGACCTCCTCAGGATAGGGGATTCGCTGCCGGCTGAGCCGGCGGGAGAGTCTAGCAGGACAGGGGCGGTCGGAACACCCTGGGTCCCTCAGCCGTGGACCGCCGGAGAAACTCCGAGGCCGCGGGCGAGGTCGGCTTCGAATTCCAGCCAGTCCTGGAAGCGGGCGGCGAGAGCCTCCTCGCCGGTCTCACGGCCGGCGAGCTGATAGAAGAGCTCCCAGTGGCGGCGCTCCGCGGGTCCCAGATCGGCGAGGAGGTTGGCGACCTCCAGGTCGTCCACCACCTCCAGGAGACGGGTGAAGCGCTCGCAGCTCCGCGCCTCGACCATGGCGCCGAACAGCAGGCGATCGACCTTCGTCCAGGGCTCGCGACCGGGAACGATCCGCGCCCGCAGGCTCTGGACCCAGGGATTCCTCCGCCGCCCACCGAGCGGCCAGCCCCGCTTTCGGAGGATCGCCACCACCCGCCGGAAATGCTGCACCTCCTCGGCCGCGAGCGCCGCGGTGCGCTCGACGAGCTCGGCGTCATCGGGATAGTAGCCGGCGAGAGACAGAGCATACATCGCGACCTGCTGCTCGCAGACCGCGTGATCGGCCAGAAACTCGGGCAGGCGCGCCGCCGCGATCTCCGCCCAGGAACGGGGCGTCTGGTGAAGCAGAGGAAGCTCGGCGAAAACCTCCTCGAAACCGACCGGACCGGCCGGGCCACTCGCGTTGCCGTCAGGACGTTGCATGGGCCGGATCATACCCAAGGAAGGCGAGCCGAGCGCCCGGCCCCTGTCTGCCCTCTGGCGGCCAAGCTCGCCACCTCGATCCCGGACGACGCCGAATCGTGTCGGGAGGCGCCGCCACCGGCTCTCGCTGCCGCTGGCCAGGCAGGGCAGCCGGAAGAGGGGGACGGGGGCCGCGATGTTTGTGCCTGGCCGAACCACGCCTTGTGATCCAGGTGTTCGTCAAAAACCGTAACACTTCGCGAGCACCCAACGCCTGACGATCGAGCCCTGGCGCAGACCGCGGGTTTCGTGTGTCTCGGGTGGGCGGCCTGAAGTCCGGGGGTCTACAGAAAGGAGGCCGTCATGGCTGTGAACGATGCCCAACGTATCAGGCCGGAAAAGCCCCCGAGGCGGGTCCAGGACATCCCGGGATGTATCAAATACATCCTCCTCCTGTTCCTCATCCTGCTTCTCCTGGCGGAGATCGGCGCCGGCGAGTTCCGCAGGCTCGGCGAGGGGAACTGGGCCGCCTGGTTGATCCTCCTCCTGAAGCTCATCCTCATCGCCGGACTGATCGCGCTCATCAAGGTCCAGAAGGATCTCAAGTGCGATCTGATCGGGCCGACCGGCTGTACCGAGGAGGAGCCCGATCCCGTGGAGGGCATCCTCTTCGTGAGGGTGACCGGAACCGCGGGCGGCGCCGTCTTCGGCCACTACACCCTCGAAATCCAAAGGGACGGCGATCCACCCATCCCCAACGTCGTCCTTTACCCCGGCGGCGGACCGAGCGGAGCGATCCCGGTCGCCGCCGGCGAGCTCGGCCGGATCAAAACCACGCTGCTCTCCGACGGCGCCTATACGATCACGTTGCGGGTCTACCCTGCCGGTCCCGGCCCCTCGAAAAGCGACACCACCAGCTTCAACCTGCTCAAGGCCATCGTCTATATCAATCGGGTGGCGCAACTGCCGGCCATCAGCATGGCCCCGGTGCCCGACAACCCCAATCCCCTCGATCCGGCCGCCGAGCTGCGCTCGGGCAGCGACCTGAAAGCCGTGGGCGGAGGCATGACGATCGCCGGCGCGGCATACATTTATGAATGCTCGGGTCGCAAGATCAAGAGCTACGAGATCCGTTACACCCAGGTCGCCGCGCCTGGAGGCGAGCCTGCGCAGCCGCTCAAGGATACCCCCGTCCCCGCGCTCTGGCCGGCTGCGAACCGCGTGCTCCCGCTGCCTCTCGAGTACACGCTGCCCGACCAGTACGCACCGTGGACGCGCGTGGGCCCGGCCTCGACCAACCTGCTCAACAGTTGGAAAACCATGACGATCGGGGCCAGCACCTTCTACAAGCTGAACCCGACGACCTGGAACAGCGGCGCGGCGGGCAACGGCCGCTTCAGCCTTCTGCTGTTCGCCGAGGACACGGCAGGCCATCGCTTCTACGACATCCAACACGTCTGGCTCGACAACCGTTCAATCCACGGCCGGATCGTCAAGTTCCAACGCCGGGTCAACGGCGTCTGGACGGACCTGCCTCCCTGCGCCGACATCCTGCTCAGCTTCGGCAGCCTCCGGATCGTGGGCATCGCCTGGGACCCGCTGATCGACGACACCTGGCCGGTGACGGCGCCGAACGACAACTTCGGGTACTACCGGCTGGACTTCTGGAAGCAGTTCGGTCCTTCGTTCGAGCTGCTCGGGGATACCGCGACGCGGGTGCCGGCCCTGCCGCCGTTGTCGGTGCCGACCGATGCGGACGCGGGCGTGCTGGCGGAGTGGGACCTGACGGCGCTCGACGCCGGGGCGATCCCGAGCCCTTACGTGCCGCCGCCGCAACCCAAGATCTACCGCCTCGAGGCCTGCTCATACATCGTGCAGCTCTTTGTGACGGACACCACGGTGGTCAACGAGGGAACCACGCACTACGTCTACTTCCCGGTCCCCTTGAAGATCATCAACGACCTGTGAGGAATGCGCCTCCCCGCCGCCGGTCCCAAACCGCGGCGGGGAGTGAGACCGGTTTTGGCTCATGAAGCGGGCTTTTTTCTACCGAGCGCACGCTGCTGGAGGTGCTCGATTTCAGCCAGCACATCTTCGGGCCTGGTTTCCATTTCCAGGTCGGCAAGCTCACTGTCGTTTTCGATCCCCATTTTCTTTTGAATGACATCGAGGATTTGCAACACCCGCGTGAGCTCGTGTTCGGCCAAAAGGCCGATGTGCAGATCCAAGTCGGCGCGACGCTCGGCTTCTTTGTTCAGGCGGTTCTGGCTGATGAGCACAAAGGCCGAAAGGAAGATCGCTTCGAGTGACACGACCATGGTCAGGAGCCCGTATGGAAACGGATCGAAAGGACGCACGCCGAAAAGCCCGCCGTTGAGAAGAATCCAAGCGCCGAACCACACGAGATGCACATAAACAAAGACCATGCGCCCGGAGAAGGAGGTGATGGCGTCGGCAATGATATCTTGCAAGCTCCGCTCGCGAGAAGCCTTCAGGCGAAGCTGGATGATCGTGCGGATGTTCCGCTCAATGACGTTGCTCAGGCCAGGGTTGTCTTGTGGCTGATCTTCGCTTTTCTTGCGGTCCTTGCTCATCTGGACGTGACTCCTTCTGCCGCTGGCGTCTGCCATGGAAAGAGTTTGA
Organism: uncultured Holophagales bacterium; assembly: GCA_963844885.1. Classification (GTDB taxonomy): domain Bacteria; phylum Acidobacteriota; class Thermoanaerobaculia; order Multivoradales; family UBA5704; genus DATMER01. The sequence goes on from CAWJQA010000006.1 coordinate 743,342, forward strand.
CCTCTCTCTGCCCCGGAAATCAACCGTCAACCCGGGAAAGGTCGCGGTCGACCGGTACACTGGGTACCCCCCCTTGGGATGCCCTCACGGGCGGCCTTGGACTCGGCGGTCGGCCGGCCTTTCCAGTTTTCCAAGAACCACGCAAGCGCGACTCCCAACTGACAAACCACCGTTGTTCCTCGAGACTCCTCGGGGTGGCTTCGAGGGGCAGGAGCTTCGTTCCTTCTCTACGCGCCTGCGCCGTTTCCTCCCGCGGGCTTCGACGGTTGCTCTAACAGCGGCTCACCGGGTCCCAGCGACAGGCGCGGCACGTAGGTCTCCAGCTCGCTGGGGTCGAACCGGCAGAGCCCGACGGCGTGCCAGAAGCCGGTCGCCTTGGAATGGCGGAAGCGGCCATCGGGCCGGAAGGCGGCCCAGCCTTCGCGCAGCGGCGCGAGCACCGCCAGGCACTCCCAGGTCTGCGTGTCCCAGAGGCGGACGGTGTTGTCGTCCGAGCCGCTGGCGAGCAGCCGGCGGTCCGGGCTGAAGGCCAGGTCGCGCACCGCCGCCACGTGCCCGGCCAGGCGCCGCGGCTCGGGCGTCCAGACCCAGACGGAGCCGTCCTCACCGGCCGCGGCGAGCGCCGCGCTGTCGGGGCTGAACGCGAGGGCGAGCGGACCGCGCGGACCCGGGAAGACCGCCGGCTCGCGGCCGGCCTCGAGGTTCCAGACGCGCACCGAGCGGTCCTGGGACGCGCTGGCGAGCCGCTTGCCGTCCGGGGAGATCGCCACGGCCAGGACGGGTCCGGGATGGCCCGGGATGCTGCGCAGCTCGCGGCCGATCTCGACGTTCCAGAGGCGCACGGTGCCGTCGAAGGATGCGCTGGCGAGCCGCTTGCCCTCGGGCCCGAACGCGACGTGCGTGACCACGTCGCGGTGGCCCGAAAGGGTCAGCGGCACCCCCTTCATCGGCCAGATCCGGAGGGTGCGGTCGGCGGAGGCGCTGGCGAGCGTCTGGCCGTCGGGGCTGAAGGCGAGGCTGCGCACGTCGCCGCGGTGGCCCTCCCACGCCCGGTCCTGGCTGCGGGACTCCAGATCCCAGAGGCGTACGGTCCGATCCTGCGAGCCGGTCGCCAGGCTGGCGCCGTCCGGGGAGAGGGCCAGGACCAGGCCGCGCCCCTGCTTCTGGAGGTACATGTCGAGCTCCGGCCGGGCCTTCGGGTTGCGCTGCCAGACGCTGTCCGCGCCCGGACGCTGGAGCGCGGCGATGCCGGTGGCCAGGTCCCAGACGCGCAGCGTGTCGTCTTCCAGCACACCCAGGAGGGAGCCGTCGCGGCGGAAGCCGAGGCGCCGGACGCCGCAGCGGAAGCCGGCCAGGCGCTCCCCCTGGCCGCCGCTCCAGATGCGTAGCGTGCGGTCGTCCGAGCCGCTCACCAGGGCGCGGCTGTCGGGCCGGAAGGCGACGCCGCGCACGGCCGCCTCGTGGCCGGCGAGGCGGTAGGACTCCCGTGTCGAAAGCAGGTCCCATACCCGCACGGTGCCGTCGTCGACCGCCAGCGCCACCTGGCGGTCGTCCGGGCTGAAGGCGAGGGCGAGCGCGGTGCCTTCGAGCGGGCACCAGACCTCGTTCTTCTCGCCGCGCCGCCAGATCCGAAGCAGCCGGTCGTCGCAGCCGGCGGCGAAGTACGTCCCCTGCGGGCTGTAGCCGAGGCACAGAGGCACGCCGGCCTGCTGGAGCGACTGCGCCTCGCGGCCGGTGCCAGCGTCCCAGAAGCGGATCGTCCGGTCGTCGGCGCCGGTGACCAGGACCCGGCCGTCCGGGCTGAAGTCGGCGCACCGCACGGCGCCCTGGTGCCCCTGGAGGCGGACCAGCTCCTGGCCGGACCGCGCGTCCCAGATCGCGGCCGTGCCGTCCGCCGACGCCGTGGCGAGGCTCCTCCCCTCCTGCTCGAGCGCCAGGCCGCAGACGGCGTCGCGGTGCGCGCTCATGCGGACGATCACCTCGCCGGTGGCGAGGTCCCAGGTGAGCGCCGTGCCGTCCTCGGAGCCGGCGGCCAGGATGGTGCCGGACGGAGTGAAGGCAAGGCAGCGCACCCGGTCGAGCGCACCGGCCAGGCGGCGGATCGGCTTCCACGACTGGGTGTCCCAGAGGTCCACCGCGTTGCCCGCCGCCACGGCCACCAGCTCGCCGTTCGGGCTCCAGGCCACGGCGGCGACCGGCAGGGCGCAGCCGGCCACGGCCGGCACGACGGCCGGCAGCTCCAGGGCCGCGCCGTAGGTCTCGCAACGCTCGAAGGCACCGGCGTCCCACGACGCACCGATCAGCTTGGCGCGGCGCAGCACCGTGCCGTCGAGGCTCGCGCCGCGCAGGTCGGCTTCGAGCAGCCGCGCGCCCGAAAGGTCGGCGCCGCCCAGGTCGGCGCCGTCGAGCCGGGCGCGGCTCAGGTCCGCCCTCACCAGCCGGGCGCCGCGGAAACGGGTGGACGAGAGGACCGTGTTCAGCAGCCGCGCGCCCGAGAGGTCGGACTCGGAAAAATCGGCGCGCGTGAAATCCTGGTCGGAGAAGTCGCGGCCCTGCAGATCCTGGCCGACCATGCGGCGCTGGCGCCCGGCCTCCTCGGGGAACAGGCCGAGGAGCCGCTGGGCCTTCTCGCTGATCGAGGGCAACGGGTCGTTGAGCGCCTGGTGGGCCCAGCGCACCGCCTCCTTCTTGCCGGCCAGGGCGGCGAAGAACTCCAGCATGAGGTCGGACGCCGCGCCGCGCGCCAGGAGCTCCGGCGACCGCCCCTCCTTCAGATCCTCGGACGCCTGCCGGGCCACGAGCCACTCCAGGATCGACGGATGGATGAACGAGAAGCTGCCATGCTCGTCGCGGACCAGGAGCGTGCCGGAGCCCACCTGGAAGGCGGCGGTGTCGCGCTCGCGGTCGGAGAGCGTCCGCAGCACCTGCGCCACCTCGTCGGTCAGCTCGCTCAGGTTGATGGCGTGGTCGGGCGACCGCCACATGCGCAGCGCCACGTCGGTGACGGCCTGCCAGCGCTGCTCGACCGACAGACCCGGCCGGGACCCCTTGGGGTTGGCGCGGTCGGTCTCGAGTCCGAGCCAGCGCTGGATGAGCATCTGGTAGATCTCGGGCTTGGAGATCTCCCGGTTGCCGCCACCGGCGCTGCGGAGCTGCTCCTCTCGCAGGTCCGAGATGAAGCCCAGCAGGCGCGGGTTCGCGGCGAGACCGAGCACCCGCACCTCCTCGAACAGGCGCAGGCGCCGTGCCGCCTCCTCCTTGCTCCCCCAGCGCCGCTCCAGGAAGTCGGTGATCTGGGCGGAGTCGAACGGCAGCAGCATGGAGACGCGCCGCCCGGAGACTTGCTCCACCTGCTCGCCCATGTCGGTGAGCAGGTCGCGGTCCGAAAGGAAGTGCTGGCGCCGGCTGGTGACCACCACCTTGGCGGCGCCCACGGCGGCCTGGCGGAGGGTGGCGAGGTGGTCGGCGGCGCGGTCGTAGGTGACCAGGGTGGCGAGCTCGTCGAAGCCGTCGAAGAGCAGCGCGATCCGGCCGCGCTCCAGGAGGTAGCGGAAGCGTAGCGGCGAGAAGTCGAACCCTTCCTGGCCGAAGTGCTGGCCGAGCAGCTCGTCCAGCGAGCGGCTCTTGTTGAGCGTCCGCATCTCGATCAGGATGGGGACGATGTCGCTCTCGGCGCCGACCTTGCGCGTCAGCTCCCGCAGCAGGAAGCTCTTGCCGGTCCCGGAGTCGCCGAGCACGAGGATGAAGCGGCCTTCCTCGGACGAGGTGATCCAGCTCTGGATCAGCGTCAGGGCGTTGTTCGTCTCCCGGCTGCCGCCCCCCTCCACGAGCCGCATGCGCTGCGGCACGTAGAGGTGCGAGGGGTAGAGCGTGTCGTCGGCCAGCCGCTGCGCCTGGCGGTCGAGCAGGGGGCGGAAGTCGATGAGCTGCTCGAGCTCGGAGAGGCGGACCAGCAGCACCCGCTGCTCCCGGGCCTGCATCGCCACCTTCCCCGCCACGAGGCTGGGGCCGGTGTAGATCAGGCGCGAGATGACGCCGCTGTCTTCCTCCTGATACCGGCTGTGGACCCCTTCGACGAAGGCCGTCAGGTCTTGCGGCGTCACGGCGTGGTCGACCGCCCCGACCGGGAACGAGCGCGCCAGGCCGCCCTCCCGGACCGTCACCCGCAGGTACTCCAGGGCCGGACGCGGCACGCTCCTGCGCTCCACCTCGGCCTTCGGCTCCCGCAGCCGTACGATGCGGGCGATGCGCGCCAGCAAATCGTCCTGATCGCCGGCAACAGGCTTGGCGAAACCGCCCGCCGCTCCCGCTCCCGCTCCCGCCGATACCGCCGGCTCCTGGAACGCAGCCTCCACCTGCTGAAAGCGGACGGCGATCCGGCCGGTGCCGCCAGGGTCTTCACGCCACGGCACGCGCCCCGGCTCGCACACCCGGGTCCAGCGCCGGATGTGATCTTCGAACACCTGCAGGATCTGGTAGCGGCTCACCGGCTCGCCGTCGGTCTCCGGCGTGCCCGCCGCGAGGCAGGGCAGCTCCGGAGCGAGCCACGTGCCCTCTCCGCCATGGGCGTGCCCGTGCAGCACGAGGCTGGCGTGAGAACCCAGGATCTCCACGAGGGCACCGGCATCCTGGAGAGTCTCCTCGGGCCGTGTGGGAGCCCCGTGCGGGTCGTGGTGCAGGACGGCGAGGCGCAGCCAGCCGCTGTGGCGGGCCTGCTCCAGCTCGAAGGCGAACCAGTTGAGCTGATCCTTGCCCAGCCACCCGCGGTGGTTCTCGTGGCTCTCGGCCTGGGTGGAGTTCAGTCCGGCCACCGTCACCCGGAGGTCCGGGACCTCGAACAGGCTCCACGGGTGGTGCTCGTTGAACGAGGCGCCGGGATGGTCCTTGTAGAAGTCCCGGAAGAACGAGGCGAAGAACCGCCACTTGGGCCAGTAGGGCGGCGCGGGCTCCCGCTCCTCCGCGCGGCAGTTGCTGAAGTAGGCCGCGCAGGCGTCGCGGCTGACGTCCCGGTTGCCGGGGATCACCACCACCCGGTGGCGCGGCAGCCCCAGCCCCCGCGCCAGGCTGTCCGCGAAGCGCAGAACGTCGCGCAGCTCGGACGGGCGGGCACCCTCGGTGAGGTCGCCGCTCAGCACCAGAAGATCGGGCTCGACGGCGCCGCCCTTGGCGTCGCGCACCTTGCCGAGATCCTCGTGAAAGGCCGCGGTCAGCGCCTCGAACGTGTCGTCCACCGTCGGCGGCGCGAGGCTGCCGAAGCGGTGGCGCCAACCGAAACGAAGGTCCGAAAGGTGGACGATCGTGATCGCCCCCCCTGCCTCGCGGGCTCGCAAGTCCCTACTCCCTCTCCGTGCCGGAACAGTTGCGCGGAACCCTACCAGACCGGCCCGCCGAACGGAAGATGCTCGCCTTGGGTCCATGACTGACCCAGGTCAAAAATTCTCCCACTCTATTGGGACAACTCTTGACCCATCAGACAGTTCGTCCCTATTTCAACATACCCAACGGACAGGTTTGCGATGTAGGGCCATATAGGCACGAACTTTGCTATACCTCGGATCAAACATCTGACCGTGGAGGAATACTTGATGAATCTGTGGAATTCGAAGAAGACCGGGCTGTCGGGGGGCGTCGCTCTGATGGCGGCCGCTCTGCTCTTGACGCCGTTTGTGGCCGGAGCGGACTCCGCCAAGGAAGAGCAGGAGACCGCGAAGGACAAGCAGCAGAGAGAGGCGTACGTGAAGGCCCTGCCCTATCCCGGCGGGATCAAGGACGAAAGCGACCTGATCAAGATGGGCTCTCTCCGGATGCTCTATCTGATGACGTACCCGACGGGCCGGATGCCCTCCTCGCCCTGGACCACGGCGCTGGAGCACAACCGGCGCGAGGTTCCGGACGCGGAGATCTGGCAGGAGGATGGGCTCATCCCGCCGGCGCGGAAGGGCATGCGCAACACGACCGGCGAGGCGGTGATCGCGCCGGGCACCAACACCTGGGTGTCCTACGGTCCGCAGCCGCTCGACTCCGTCGGCACGACCAACAACGCCTATCAGTACGGCATCGTGGCCGGCCGCGTGAGCGACGGCGGCCTGGCGGTCGACCCGACCGACTCGAACGTGGCGTATGCCGGGTTCGTCGCCGGCGGCCTGTGGAAGACCACCAACTTGAGCGCCGCGACCCCGACCTGGACACCGCTTTGGGATGACAAGGATTTCGTCACGCAGTCGGCCGGCGCCATCGAAATCGATCCGAACGATCACAATGTGGTCTATGCCGGAACCGGTGATTGGGCGGCCAACGATCAGTTCGGTGAAGGGATCATGAAGACGGCCGACGCCGGCGCCACCTGGACGCAGCTCGGCGCCGACGTGTTCACGCCGTATTCGCCGACCGTGCCGGCGGGCGGCAACCGCTGGGGTAACCAGAACATCCGCGTCATCAAGGTCGACCCGAAGAATTCCAGCCGCATCGTGGTCGGCACGCGCTACGACTTCTACATCACACACGACGGCGGCGCCAACTGGCAGATCTGCGGCTTCGGCGCCAGCTACACGAACCCGTCGGCGAGCAACCCGACGTTCACCGCCATCAACCGCATCAGCAGCATCTATCTCGACTCCCGCGGCGCGACCACCGTCGGCTATGTCGCCGTCGGCTATGTCGCGAACAACGGCAACGGCAACAACGGCGTCTACAAGTTCACCATGCCGGCGAGCGGCTGCCCGGCTTCCTTCACGCCGCTCTTCAGCGGCTTCCCGGCCGGCACCGGCAACGGCGTGAACAACGCCAACGGCGGCAGCATCACCGGCCGCATCGAGCTCGCGGCCGGCACCGGCAGCGACGGCGGCCTGACGCTCTACGCCCAGGTGGCCAAGGCCACCGACTACACGGCCGAGGGCACCTATGTGCTGCGGCCGGACGGCGGGTCCACGACCTGGACCAAGCTCAGCGGCCCCACCTACGGGACCTGCTCGAGCGGCACCAGCGGCACCGGGCAGGACTGGTACGACCTGTTCATCGCCGTCAACCCCGCCAACGACAAAGATCTCTACCTCGGCCACATCGACGCCTTCCGGGCGACGGTCAATTCGACCTACACCACGGTCACGGCGAGCAACCTGACCAACGTGTACACGACCTCCTGCCCGTCATACGGCAAGGTCCACCCCGACCAGCACTCCTTCGTCTTCGTCGGCACGAGCGGCACGACGTTCCTGCTCGGTAACGACGGCGGTGTTTATTACAACAACGCCAGCGGCGCCGTCGCCAACTGGAAGCAGCTCAACGGCTCGTTCAACACCAACCAGTTCTACGCCGGCCAGATCGGCCGCAACTTCGCCACCGGCCCGCAGTGGTGGGCCGGCGGCATGCAGGACAACGGCAACGCCACCTGGGACAGCTCGAAGACCAACCTCCAGGCCACCGGCCGGTCGGTCGGCGGCGACGGCTTCTTCACGGCCTTCGATCCGCTGGCGGGCACCGAGACCGCGGGCTGGTGGTTCACCGAGTACACCTACGGTTCCCTGTATTGCTCGAAGAACAGCGGCGCCGACGGCCCGTTCTCTTCAAGCTGCGGCCCGGCGGCGTACACCGGCTCGGCCGACTGGAGCATGCCCTACATGATGGACACGCTCCACTGCACCAACGCCATCTGCCGCAACATGATCCTCGGCGAGGACTATGTCTGGGCGGCCGGCGCCTTCGGCACGCAGAAGCCGACCTGGAAAAAGGTCTCCGGCTCGCTGATCCGCGCCGGCTCGACCACCGACTCGATCATCGCGGTCAACATGGCCCCGAGCAACCCGAAGGCGGCCGCGACCGGCTCGGCCGAGGGCAAGGTGTTCTGGTCGGACAATATCTACTCCGGCACCAACTGCACGCAGGCCGCGGCCAACACCTCGACCTTCTCCTGCGCGCCGCTGACCTCCGCCACCTGGCGCGACGTGGATTCGACCAACGCCGTGCTGCCGAACCGCGCCGTCCTCGGCGTCGCCTTCGATCCCACGGACCACACCCGCGTCTACGCCGCGGTGGGCGGCTTCAACCCCAATACCCCGACCACGCCGGGCCACGTCTTCGAATTCAAGTGGAACGGCTCCGCCTTCACCCGCGCCGACAAGACGGGCAACCTGCCGGACGTGCCGGCCGCGGGCATCGCGGTGAATCCGCTCAACCGCAAGCAGGTGTTCCTGGGCACCTACTTCGGCTTCTACTACACGGACGACATCGATGCCGCGACGCCGGTGTGGACCCGCTACCAGTGGGGTCTGCCCAACACGGTCATCCAGTACCTGACGGTCGACCGCGGTGCGACCGGGACGCCGCTCCAGGGCACGACGCTCATGGCCTTCACCTACGGCCGCGGCGTCTACGCCATCAAGCTGCCGACCGGTGGCGCCAGCTTCCCGATCCACTGACCGCTGTCATCGAATCGGTTGAGTTGAGATCGAGGCCCCGGGCGACCGGGGCCTTTTCTTTTTGCCGCCGCTACCGCGCGACGTAGAGTTTGAGCTGCTCCACCACGGCCGAGAGGTCGAGCAGCTCGACGCCCATGCCGGAGAGGAGGTTGGGGCTGCCCTCCGAAGACGGCTCGAACCGCTGGACGACGCGGGCGCGCACGAGCACCGGCACCGCGCCGGGAAACGGCGGATGCAGCTCCACGTTCACGGTCTCCTGGAGGCGTCCGGGATAGCGGGTCGAAACGAAGAGGCCGCCGTTCGAGATGTCGCGCAGGAAGACCTCGACGAACTCGGCGGGGCTCAGGAAATGGACGGCGAACGTGCCGATGCCCTCGCGCGGCGTGGGGATCGGGTCGGCCGGACGGGGTGCCGGGACCGGCTGCGGAAGCGGCGAAAGGGGGGCGGGCGGTGCCGGGTTCTGGGAAGCACCGGGGAGATCCTCGATGCCGTGGCCCACCGGGATCGAGCTCGCGGACCAGCTCCTCGACGGTCAGGAAGCGGATCCCCATCCCCGGTGTGCTGAGCCGCATCATCTCGCCGCGGACCTTGCGCGCGTGGACCACCGCGCCCTCGACGACGAAGCCGCGATCCCCTTCGAGCACCTCGATCCGCAGCCGCGTGCCCGGCGGGTACGGGCTCCGGGTGGCGATGAACATGCCGGTCATCGAGATGTTCGTGGTATAGCCCGGAAAGGGGTGGGGCTCGTCGCGCTTCCAGAACTGGACCTGGACTCGGCGGGGTCTTCGGGGGCTCACGCGATTGGACATGCCGAAACATCTTATCTTCAAGGTACGATCCGTGCGCCATGGGAGCTTCGACCGCCCTTACCCGCGCCTTGACCCGAGAGATGCGAGCCGTCGCCTGTGCCGCCGGAGGCGCCGTGCTCGTCGAGAGCCGTCCCGTCCCGAGCCCGGACCGGGAGAGATCCTGCTGCGCCTGCGCTGTGCCGGTCTCTGCGGAACCGACCTGTTCAAGCTGCGGTACGGCACCGCGCCGGCCGGCACCGTCCTCGGCCACGAGGTGGTCGGCACGGTGGACACGGTCGGCGAGGGGGTGATCGGCTTCCTCCCCGGCGACCGGGTCGCGGTGCCGCACCACGTCTCCTGCGGCGTCTGCGCACTCTGCCGCCGCGGCAGCGAGCCGCTCTGTCCGGCCTTCCGGGAGAACCTGCTGGTGCCGGGCGGCTTCAGCGAGCACATCCTGGTCCGGGAGAGGGCGGTGCGGCGGGCGATGTTCGGCCTGCCGCCGCACCTTTCCGACGAGACGGCGGTCTTCCTGGAGCCCGCCGCCTGTGTGCTCCGCGGTATCCTCCAGGCGCGCCGCGCCGCGCCGCCCGCCAGCGTCGTGGTCCTGGGCGGCGGCAGCATGGGCCTTCTCCACCTGCTGGTCCTCCAGGCCGTCGTCCCCGGCGCCCGGGTGGCCGTCCTGGACCCGCTGCCGGACCGCGCCCGGCGCGCCCGCGAGCTCGGAGCGATCGATCCCGCCGAGATCGGGGCGGAAGGCCCCGACGTGGTGTTCGACACCGCGGGCGGCGGCGAGGCGCTGGCTTCGGCGCTACGGCTCGTCCGGCCCGGCGGCACGGTGGTGCTCTTCGCGCACGCCGCGGCCGGCGAGCGGGCCGATTTCGACTTGAACGCCTTCTTCAAGACCGAGGGGAAGCTGATCGCGACCTACTCCAGCTCGCTGGCTGAGCAGAGGGAGATCCATCGCCTGATGGCCGGTGGCCGCCTCGACCCGTCGCCGCTGGTCACCCACCGGCTCCCCCTCTCTCGCTTCGAGGAGGCCGTCGCCCTGGCCCGCGACCGCAAGGCGCTCAAGGTTCTGCTCATGCCGGAGACACCGGAAGGGGAGGCCGGATGAGCGCCCCGCCGGCAGCGGACGGTCTTCCTGCTCGGTCCGGAGCGGCTGGAGCTGCGCCAGGTACACGTTCCCGAGCCTGGACCGGGCGAGCTGCTGCTCAAGATCGAGGCCGCCACCACCTGCGGCACGGACGTCAAAGTTCTGCACCGCGGTGGCCACCCGCGGATGCTCCACGTGCCGACGCCGTTCGGCCACGAGATGGCGGGCACGGTCGATTCGGTCGGCGCGGGCCAGACGCGCTGGCAGCCGGGGGACCGGGTGGTGGTCGCGAACTCCGCCTCCTGCGGCGCCTGCGAGTGGTGCCTGCGCGGCCGGGAGAATCTCTGCGCGCACCTCGAATACCTGAACGGGGCGTTCTCCGAGTACCTGCTCGTGCCGCGCCGCTTCGCCGAGGTCAGCACCTACGCGATCCCCGACGGACTGTCGCCGGAGATCGCCGCGCTGGCCGAACCGCTCGCCTGCGTGCTCCACGGCCTGGAGGTCTGCGCGCTGGAGCGGCCGTCGGAGATCGTGGTTTACGGCGGCGGCCCTATCGGCCTGCTGTTCGTGGACGTGCTGGCGAGCCTCCGGGCCGGCCATCACGTGGTGCTCGCCGATCCCAATCCATCCCGCCTGGAGGTGGCGCGCCAGCTCGGTGCGAGCGAGGCGGTGCAAGTGAGCCGGGACGGCGGCGAGGCCGCGCGGTTGCGGCGCTACGCCCGGGCCGGCGACGGCTTCGACCTCGCGATCGAGGCCACCGGCTCGCCGGTGGCCTGGGAGGACGCCCTCGCCTCCGCCCGCCCCGGCGGCACGGTCCTCCTCTTCGGCGGCTGCCGGCCGGGCACCACGATTCCGCTCGACACCCACCGCCTCCACTACGGCGAGATCACGGTCAAGGGCGCCTACCACCACCGGCCCGCCACCTTCCGGCGCGCGCTCGACCTGCTGGCGGGCGGCATGCTCCACCCCGAAGCGCTCCTCTCCTCCGAGCGCCCGCTCGAAGAGCTGGAAGGGGCGCTGCGCAGCATGATGCGCAAGGAGGCGCTCAAGGTCGTGATTCACCCCTGACCGCCCGCAAGGGCGGGCGCCGGCCCCACCCTCCAGCACGTGGCACGCCGGCCCGGCCTCCGGCACCATCTGTCCAGGAGGTCACACCATGAGAGTGCAACCCGCCGAAACGATCCCATTCCCCGCGGACTTCCGGGTTCGCGAGATGCTCGCTCACGACGTCTACGATGTGCCATTCCTTCCGGACCGGGAGGATCACGTGGTCTGCTCCTGCCGCGGCGAAACGGGAAGAGCCCTGGACAATGTTCCGCACGAGAGCTGGCGCGCCTACCTGGAAGGCCCCGTCTACCAGGAGGTGCCAAACTAGGCAGGAAGGGACACAAAGGACGTAAAGGACCCAAGGCAGAGGCGGTGGCTCCCTCTCCCCCGGCACGGGGGAGAGGGCCGGGGAGAGGGGGAACGGGGTCAATGTAAGGGATGTAAAGTTTTTCCGGCCCCGCCGCCGGCCGCTGATATGCTCGGCGCGTCATGGCTCCCGGTGAGCGCTACCGTGTCCCGCCGACGGCCATCGCCGCCGTCCTTCTGGTGCTGCTCGTCGCGCTCGCCACGCTCCAGTATCGCTGGATCGGCCGGGTGAGCGCGGCGGAGCATCAGCAGTTGCGGGAGAGTCTTCTTTCCAACGGCGCCCGCTTCACCGAGGACGTCGACCGCGAGCTGACCCGGGCCTTCCTCTACTTCCATCCCGAGCCCTCGACCGGCGAGGAAGGGGTCCAGCACGCCATTCATCAGCTCGCGCGCTGGCGCGCCGAGGCCCCCTGGCCCGGTCTCGTGCGGGATCTTCTGATCGTCGGACCTTCGACGGAGCTCTCGGTGCTCCGTCCGGGAGCGGCAGGCTTCGAGCCGGGGATCTGGACGCCCGAGCTGTCCGCGGTCCGCCGGCGCCTCGTCGCCGAAGAGCCGTCGCCGCCCCCGTTTCCGTTCGCCGCTCCGGTCGACCCCGGCATCCCCGGCCTCGTCCTCCCCCTCGTCTTCGGACGCTCAGGCGAGGACCGCAAGCTTCTGGTGGTACGCCTGGACCGGCGCGTCCTCTCCGAGGAGATCTTGCCGGAGCTGACCCGCCGCCACTTCGGCAGCCGCCAGGGAGTCCACTATGCCCTGGCCGTCCTCGACGCCGGTGGACGGGCCGTCTTCCGCTCGGACAGCGGCGTCCCCCTGGAGGCGTTCCACGACGCCGACCTCCGGCTGGACATGCTCCAACTGCGCCCCTTCCACGAGCTCCGGAACCTCCGGATTCCGCGGCAGCCCGGCGGACCGCTGGCCGGCTTCCGCATCGCCGGCCCGGGTCCGCACGAGGGCCACGGCGGCACCGGCGCCTGGCACCTGATCATCGATCACCGCCAGGGCTCCCTGGAGGTCGCCGTGGCCCGCGTACGCTGGCACAACCTCGCGATCAGCCTCGCCATCCTCGCCCTCGTGGCCGTGACCTCGGGCCTCATGGTCGTGGCCACCCAGCGGGCGCAGCGCCTGGCCCGGCAGCAGCTCGAGTTCGTGGCCGGCGTCACCCACGAGTTGCACACGCCGCTCACCGCCATCCGCTCCGCGGGCCAGAACCTCGCCGACGGCGTGGTCGCGGACCCGCAGCAGGTCCGGCGCTACGGCTCCCTCATCGAGCGCGAAGGGCGCCGCCTCTCCGACATGGTCGGCCAGGCGCTCGAGCTTGCCGGCATCCAGTCCGGCCGCCGCGTCTACCACCCGCGGCCCGAACCGGTGGCCGCCCTCGTGGACGGCGCCCTGGACGACTGCCGCCCGCTCCTCGAAGAGCGCAACGTCCAGGTCGACAAGGAGATCCAGCCCGGCCTGCCGCCCGCACTCGCCGACGGCGAGGCGCTCCGGCGCGCCCTGCGCAACCTGATTGAAAACGCCGTCCGGCACGGCCGCCCGGAGAGCGGAGGCGCCTGGGTGGGGGTGGCCGCGCGGCAGGCGTCCGAACAGAAGGAGATCGAGATCACCGTCTCCGACCGCGGCCCGGGCATCCGCCGCGAGGATCTCCCCCACCTCTTCGAGCCTTTCTACCGCGGCCGGGACGCGTCGGCCAACGGCATCACCGGCAGCGGCGTCGGGCTCAGCCTGGTGCGCCACACCGTCGAGGCCCTGGGCGGCACCGTGACGGTGGAGAGCGGACCGGAACGGGGTGGTCGCGGCAGTACCTTCACCCTCCGCCTGCCCGCGGCGGCGACCGGACCAACCGAGGACACCACGGTTTGAACGGCTCGCGGCGCATCCTCCTGGTCGAAGACGAGCCGAGCCTCGTCCTCACCCTGTCGGACCGGCTGCTCAGCGAAGGCTACCGCGTCGAGAGCGCGACCGACGGCAACACCGCGCTGGAGCGCGCGCTCGCCGAGCCGTTCGATCTCATCCTCCTCGACATCCTGCTGCCGGGCCGCGACGGCCTGGAGGTCTGCCGCGAGCTACGGGCGCGCGGCTCGCAGGTGCCCGTCCTGATGCTCACCGCCCGCGGCCAGGTCGTGGACCGCGTCGTCGGCCTCAAGCTCGGCGCGGACGACTACCTGACCAAGCCGTTCGAGATGATCGAGCTCCTGGCCCGCATCGAAGCCCTGCTCCGCCGTTCGCATGCGCCCCTGACCCCCACCGGCACCTACGACTTCGGCCCGGTGCGCGTCGACTTCCGCCGCGCCGAGGTCTACCGCGACGGCGAGCCCGTCCCCCTCTCCGCCCTGGAGTTCAAGCTCCTCGCCTACTTCATCGAAAACCGCGGCGCCCTCCTCACCCGCGACGAGCTGCTCGACAAGGTCTGGGGTTACGACGCCATGCCGGTGACCCGCACGGTCGACGTCCACGTCGGCTCGCTGCGCCAGAAGCTGGAGCGCAACCCATCCCATCCCGATTTCATCCTCACCGTCCACCGCCGCGGCTACCGCTTCTCCGGATAGATGCGGCTTTACAAGCCTTACAAATTTCTTGCGCCGTCTTGAGGACTCCCGAAACCCCATCCCCTACTCTGATCCTCGAAGACAGCCCCCGCCCGAAGCGGGGTGACCACACAAGGAGACCGACCATGAAAAAGATCGCGATAGCTTCCCTGCTTCTCTCCCTCCTGACCGCCGGCGGTATCAGCGGCATTGCGCTGGCACAGGGCCACATGATGCATCGCATGCCGATGCCCGACGGTGATGCCTTCATGTCCCACATCGCCGGCGAGCTCGGCCTGACCCAGGATCAGCAGGACGAGGCCAGGCAGATCCACGAGGCCGCCTTCGAGAAGGCGAAGCCCCTGATGGAGCAGCATCACGCGCAGATGGAAGAGATTGAGACCCTCCTCGACGCCGGCACCGCCACCGCCCAGGAGATCGGCACCAAGGTGATCGCGGCGCACGCGACCCGCAAGCAGCTCGAAGCCATCCATGACGATGCCAAGGAGCAGTTCTCCGCTCTCCTCAACGACGAGCAGAAGGCCAAATTCGAAAAGATGATGTCGAGCCACGGCAAGATGCCGATGATGATGCATCCCGGGTTCTGACCCCATCCCCCCTCTCCCTGCCCCTCTCCCCCACTCCGTGGTGGAGAGGGAACAGTTTGATCCCATCCCCCCTCTCCCCGACCCTCTCCCCCTTGCAAGGGGGAGAGGGAGCCCCACCCGTCCTCTTGCTTCCAACTCTTTGTCAGTCTCCCCCTCTCCCGGGGAGGGGGGAGGGGAGGCGGGAGAGGGGGCCGGGGGGTGAGGGCTGTGCTACCGTTCCCCCCATGTCCGAACTGGTCCTGATCGTCGACGACGAACCGGGAATCCTCTCGACCCTCGGGGGGATTCTCTCCGATGAAGGCTATTCCACCCTGACCACCACGAGCGGCGAGGAGGCGCTTTCCCTCTACCGGGACCGCCGGCCCGCCGTCGTCTTCCTCGACATCTGGCTCGCCGACCGCGACGGCCTGGAGACCCTCCAGGCGTTGCGCGAGGCCGACCCCACCGCCGCCGTGGTCATGATGTCCGGCCACGGCACCACCTCCACCGCGGTCGCGGCCATCAAGATGGGGGCGTTCGACTACCTCGAAAAACCCCTCTCCTACAAGCGCGCCGTGGACGCCGCGGCCGGCGCCCTCTCCTACAAGCGCTCCCTCCTGGATGCCGGCGCCGCCGCTCCGGACCTCCGCCGGGACCGTCCGGGCGAGCGGCAGTTCGTCTCGCCTCCACCCCTCCCGCTGCTGCGCGACACCGGCCGCCGGCAACGCACCATCCAGCACTCGACCGTCGTCTACGGCCTCGGCCTCCACTCCGGCCAGCGCACCGGCATGGTTCTCCAGCCGCTCCCCGAAAACAGCGGCCTGCACTTCGTAACCCTGCCGACCGGCGTCGAGATCCCGGCCCACGTCTGGTCCGTGGCCGACACCGACTACGCCACGACGCTCTCCCGCGAAGGCGAGAGCATCCGTACCGTCGAGCACCTGCTCTCCGCCCTTCACGCCTACGGAGTGACCAACCTCCTCATCAAGGTCCACGGCGAGATCCCGGTCATGGACGGCTCCGCGCTGGAGTTCTGCAAGGTGCTGGACGAGGTGGGGATCAAGGACCAGGATCAGCCCCAGATGGAGGCGGTGATCGACCGGCGCTACGAAGTGCGCGGCGCGGGCGAGAAGATCCTCGCCATCGAGCCGGCCGACGTGCTCTCGGTCTCCTACCTGCTGCGCTATCCACCGCCACTGGGCGAGCAGTTCTACGAGATCACGCTCTCGGGACCGGATGTCTACAAGCGGGAGATCGCCCCGGCGCGCACCTTCGGCTTCATGAAGGACTTGAAGATGATGAACGAGCTCGGCCTCGGCTCCGGCGGCAGGCTCGACAACTTCATCCTGGTGGGCGAGGACGACATCCTCAACACCGAGCTGCGCTTCCCGGACGAATTCGTCCGCCACAAGATCCTGGACATCGTGGGCGACCTCTACCTTCTGGGCTATCCCATCCGCGGCAAGGTCACCGCCCGGCTCACCGGACATCGGGATAACATCGCGCTGCTGAAGCAGATCGTGGCCGGCGCCCAGCCCTCGTGAAACCGTGGAGTCACCAGAGGATTGTAGCCGGGATGCGGTTGGTTCCAAGTCCCTCAAGCCGAGTCAGCCACGCCGCAAAGTGCGGGCATTTTCTCCGGATCACATCCAAGCCGATCAGCTCGGCTACCTGGGGTCCTACGGCGGCCTTCGCGTCTTCATAGTCGGGAAGCACCTCGACAATCCGTTTGCTCGGGGCTGAGTGCGGCCCGTCGTCGATGAGCTCGGGAGTGGCATAGCCGTCGGCGACCGCCTGGAGCGCGGCGATCTGCTTCTCGTGGTGGTCGTAGAAATATCCGAAACTGGCCGGATCGGAGAAAAGGTATGCCTCGTACTCGTGCAATTGGATGTATGGCACGAAGCGGTCGTCCTTGATGTCTTTGGCGAAGGCTCGTTCGAGAGCCTCGACGCGCTGGGCCGGCATGTGGCGCAACTCGTCAGCCTCGGCCAATCCCGGCGCATCGGCAGAGATGGCATACAGATCAATCATCGTCGTGAAGAAGACGTCCGCACCTTTCTCCTGCGCCAGAAACCGCAGGATGTCATTCTTCATCGGCGTGTACCTGCGCCCCCCACCGCGATGAACCCGTCCCTTCTTCCTGGCGTGGGCAACGAGGACTGGGGGATGTAAGTACACACCCAAGCTGGCGAGGTGCGGCTTGAGCACCTTGTCGGCGAACGTGAGCTCGGTCTGGCCTTCGGCGAACAGGTACAAGCGCGCCATTCAATGCGGCCCTCCGCCGAAGACGTTCTTCTCCCAAACCTCGCCCAGGCTGTACTCATCGAGCCACGCCTCCAGCTTGGCCGGCTCCAGCCGCGAGAGCCGTGACTCGCTGCCCTCCCGATTGACGACGACGACGTCCTCGGGGGTGAAGCTGTCGAGAAACGATCTCGACTGGGTGCTGATCAGCACCTGCGTGTAGTGCGCGGCTTTTTTGAACAGCGACGCGACCACGTTGAGCGCGTAGGGATGCAGCCCCAGCTCCGGCTCGTCCACGATGATGAGCTCCGGGAGCTCGTTTTCCGCCTGCAGAAGCAGGGTCACGAGGCACATCGCGCGTAGCGTGCCGTCCGAGAGTTGGTGCGGGCCGAAGATCTGATCGGAATCCCTGTCCCGCCAATTCAGGATGACGTCCTTCTTGTTCGGACCGGCCGGTTCGAGGTCGAAGTCGTCGAAAAACGGCGCGATCAGCCGGATCGTCGAGACGATCCGCCGGTAGACCGAGCCACCGTTCTCCTCGCGATACCGCAGCAGAAGGGCGGCCAGGTTGGCGGCATCAGGCATCAGCCAGCGGTTGTCGCCGACGTAGCCGTACTGGCGCACCCGCGCCGTCGGCGACGTGTCGTGAAAGTGGTAGACCCGGCACTGATTCAGCAGGTGGCGAAAAACCCTGGCCACCTTGGCTGTCGGCTCGTCCTTCTCGGCTTCCTGGGCGATGCGGGTTTCTTGGTGCCCGGCGCCGAGAGGGACCAACTTGGGATTCTGGAAGCCGGTTTGAAGAAAACTCAGCGTTTCCTCGGCGAAGACCAGCGTATCGCCCGCGGCATGGAACAGGCGCATGGCATACGTGTCGAGCCCATTCTCCACCTCGAACTCCAGCCGGGCCTCGACCTGCAGCGTCACCTTCGGCCCGAAGTGCAGAAGGGATTGGGCGCGCCCCGTCGTGCCGATGTACGCCTGGAGCCGCCCTGCCATCATCTCGTTGAGCATCTTGAAAAACGAGACGAGATTGCTCTTGCCGGCCCCATTCGCCCCGATCAGCACGTTCAGGGAACGCAGCTCCAGGTCCATCTCTTTGATGGACCTGAAACCTTGCAGGGTCACTCGTCGCAGCATCAGACCGCTCTCCACTGTGTCCGGGTTCGCTGAAGGGTCATGAGCCCGGAAGATAGCACGGGGTTCCGAGGAGGATCGGCGACCTTGGCTTTCGGTCCATACCGCTCATCCGGTCGCTACGGTCTGAGCCGCCTCCGCCGAAGTTCGCACCGCCTCGCAGACGCAAGGAAAAGTTTCCACACCCTGAGCATTGTAGCCGAACCCCAGGATCCACCCCTGATATCCGGCCCACGGCAGCACGTCCAGGGTATCGGGATTGTGGCAGAGGACGTCGTCGCTCACCTTCGGACCGACGTGGAAGTCGCTGACCTGCACCATCCGGACGCCGGAAACCGGGCCGAACCCGGTCTCCGGCGTCCCGAGGCAGGCTCTTACGGACAGGTCGCGAACGCGCTCGTATCCTGAATCGGCCGGAAGGCGGTGCCGAGCGGGTTGAGGTACTGTTTGACCTGGCCGGTGGCGGTATCCGTGACGCGCAGGCGCACTTCCACGTTGGTCAGGCCACCGGAGAACACCCAGTACCGGTTGATGCCCGGCACGCAGGCGTTGAGCACCTTGACGAACATCTCCACGTTGGAGCTGCTGAAAAACCAGAAGTATCCGGTGTCGTCCGTCAACCGCACCGGATGGGCGGTACCCGTCTCGCCGTTGGGCAACCTCCAGGTCGCCTCGACCAGAAAGCGGCCGCCGTTGACGCACATTCCGGTCGAGCTTTCCGAGCAGGTTCCGAGGCCGGCGAGTGGATCTCCTGGAGCCGCCGTCGCGGAGGCGTCCCGGCCGGCGAAGAGCCGGGTCAACTCTTGGAGCGCCTCGTCCGCTGCCGGCGGCGCCGCGGACACCGCGGAGGCCGCCGCGACGTCGCAGGTGGCGAAGGCGTTCGTGTCTTGCAGCGGCTGGAAGGCGGTTCCCATTGGATTGAGATACTCTTTGACCTGGCCCGTGGCGGTGTCGGTGACCCGCGTACGAACTTCCACATTGGTCAACCCGCCGGCGAAAACCCAGTAGCGGTTGATCCCTCCGACGCAGGCATTGAGAACCTTGACGAAGGTCTCCACGTTCGAGTTGTTGAAGAACCAGAAGTAACCCGTGTCCGGCGTCACCCGAACCGCCTGGCCCTGCCCGGTCGCGCCGTCCGTCCGGCGCCACGAGGTCTCGACCCGGAAGCGGTCGCTGCTCAGGCAGAGGGACGTCGCGGTCGGCGTGCATTTCGCGCCTCCCGGCCCACGCGCCGCGTTGACGGCATCGAGGGCGTCCACCAGACCCGCTCCGAACTTGGTGTCATAGCCCGGCGCACCGAGGTCTCTGGCCTCGTCGCGCAGCAGGGCTCGCACCTTCACCCGATCGAGACCCGGATTGATCGAGCGTACGAGCGCCGCCACTCCCGCGGCATGGGGCGTGGCCATCGACGTCCCCGACCCCATGCAGCTCTCGCCGTCACGAAAAACGCTGACCACGTCGACACCCGGAGCGACCAGATCGAGACCGGAACCATAGTTGCTGAAGCTGGCCAGCTTCAGGTCCCGATCGACCGCGCCGACGGCGATGGTCCAGGGAGAGGACGCGGGATAAGAAAGGTGATCCGTCCCGTCGTTTCCCGCCGCCGCGACGACCACGACATCCCGCGTCGCGGCATAGGCCAGGGCGTCCTCGATGACCTGCTGCGTTTCACAATCGCAACCCAGGCTGAGGTTGATCACGCGGGCGCCGGCGTCGGCGGCATGCACGATCCCCGCCGCCACCGCTTCCGAGGTTCCGTCACCGCCATCGCTCAGCACCTTGACGCCGAAGATGCAGATCCCCGGAGCGACGCCCGCGATCGAGGTCGCGTTGTTCAAGGCTGCGGCGATGGTGCTCGCAACGTGGGTTCCGTGTCCGTGTCCGTCTTCAGGGTCCGGATCGTTGTCCGCGAAGTCGTAGCCGAGGTTATGAAGAATTCGCCCTTCGAGATCCGCAAGGCCGCTCCTCAGGCCCGTGTCGACCACGGCTACCGGAGTCGAGCAGTTTCCCGTGGTCGAGCTCCAAGCCTGGGGCGCCCGGATGGCATCCAGACCCCACAGATCGCCCCTGTAAGGATCGGTTCCCGCGGGAGCGAGAGCTCGCAACTCCGTGGAAACCTGAACCCATTCGATCGACGGATCACTCCTCAGCTCCGCCACCAGTTCCCGAGCCCTGGCGTCGCCATCGACCTCGATAGCGATCGTCCTCGTCAAACCCGCCGCGCGGCGGGCCGGACTGCTCGCATGGACCTGCCGGATCGCCTTCACTCCGGCCGCGGCAAGGCGCGCATCGAGACGGGCATCACCCGTCCGCAGCAGCCGAATCATGCCGCCCTTCCCTTCGCGATCGGGCGCCACCGATTCGGGCTCCACGCGAAGCTTTGCCAACACCGTGCGGGATGGGCTCTCGTAAGTCAGCAGCCCGGTGGCCGCGAGGGTTTCAGCCAGCGGCAGGCCCACGTGATCTTCCAGGGCAAACTCATCCCATTGCCCCCGGAGCTCGCCCGCGAGATCGGGAGCCACGCGGGCGGCAACCATGTCCAGGAGTCCGCGCAATCGATCGAGGTGCGCCCGGGTGAAAGTCGTGGAGCTGCCGGTGCCGCGCGCCACCTTGACGGCATCGCGCGCCAGAGGCAACAGAACCGTCACCTCATCGTAGAGATGCTCCCGAAATTCTCCATCGGCGAGAAGACTCGGGATGAGATCAGCGCCGAGGCGCCAGTAAAGACCGACCAGCTTGCGACCGCCCGGACTCCGTACGAGTAGCTCGCTACGGACGTCCCGTAGAACCTGCAGAACCTCGCTCGCCGTCGGCTCACCCTGCGCCGCCAGGGCCAGGGGACAGCCCGCAGGCCAGTCACAACGATCGCTCGCGACGAAGGTCAGGCCACCCCGCACCTGGAACGATCCGGAAGCGAGCAGAGTCACGCGCACGAAGTACGGAGAGAAAAAACCGAGAGGCACGCGCACGAACGCGTTGAGCCCCGAGCCGCTATCGTCGTCCTCGGCCAGGGGTGCGCCTTGCAGCGCCTCAGAAAGATTGGCATAGACCGTGAGCTTTGTATCGACGCTGCCCAGCGTTTCGAGAGTCATGTGGCTGACCCCCGAGCTGGGGGCGAACGCCACACGGAGCCAGATCGCACCCCCTCGCGAGCCTGACAGGGAGAGCGAACCGGCGGCCGGATCAAAGGGAATCGCATCCTGGGGGGACGAACCCGCCGCGGCGGCCGGCCCGGCCATGCCCGTCAGGAGGCAGACCATCAGCACGGCACCGGCCAGGAATCTGCTCCTGACGAGGTTCCCCGCAAAGCATTCGCCAACGAGATTTCGGGTGAGCATATCTCTTCCTTCCTTCGGCTTCCCGCCAGAAATTGAGGCTCGGGAGCCCGACCCCGCTTTTGCCAGAGGGTCGAGCGCTCCTCCTCTGAGCCTGAGGTGTGTAGACCCGGCCTCCGGCCCCGATGTTTATAGGCGGTTTCTCGACACCCACTCCGGGCGCGTCGAAAGGCTTCTTTCGCTGGTCAGAGATGAGTGTATTTCAGGTGCTCGAAAGCCCTGCACGGTCGACACCGGCGTCGATACGCCCCTGCCGCTGGAGCCACCATCTCATGCAGCGATGGGCGATGTCCACGGGTTGGCAGTACATGAGTGGACACCCGCCGATGATGCAGGAGATGCCGCGCGCCTCGCACTCCCGAGCCGCCGCCTCGGACACGCTCCCCTCTCCAAACGATCGATGGAACCAGACACGGCTCACGCCTGCCTCGGCGCACTGGCGCACCAGATCCGCCGCGACGTCCGGGTGGGTGGCGATGACAAGGCCGTCGAGGCGACCCGGAATGGAGCGGAGATCGGGATAGCAGGGTACGCCTTCGACCTTCGAGGCATTTGGATTGATGGGTATCGCCTCGTAGCCGGAGTCGCGCAACTTGCGGAAGATGGCGTTGGCGGCCTGGCTGGGTGTCCGGGAGACGCCGGCGACGGCGATGCGCTTCCCTTGAAGAAACTCGGCGATGGGGGCCGGGGTGTCGAGCATGGTTTTCCTCCTCCTCGGTCGATTCAAGCCGATGCTGAGGCGGAAGAACACCTATGGCAACACCCCGCGGGGTAGGGCAATTCCAAGGATGGCGGCGGAAGGGGCCACGACGCCCCTGTGCTGGAGTCGCAATCCCACCGTACTGAGCAGGGCAATTCCAAGGACACGGACCCCAACCTGCTGATGATCGATGCCTCAACGTCGCAATCCCACCGTACTGATCAGGGCAATTCCAAGCGCTGCCTGCTTCACCTCACCGACCTCCGGGCCACGCTCGGTCGCAATCCCACCGTACTGATCAGGGCAATTCCAAGTCAACAGGTCGAGGAAGGAAACGCTTCGTTGCCTGGGTCGCAATCCCACCGTACTGATCAGGGCAATTCCAAGACTGGCGCTATCGACCAGTCGAGCAACCTATCCGGCGTCGTCGCAATCCCACCGTACTGATCAGGGCAATTCCAAGCATGGCTCCCTCTCCCCCGGTGATAGGGGGGAGAGGGGGGTCGCAATCCCACCGTACTGATCAGGGCAATTCCAAGGGGACGCCCTCGCCGACGCCCTGGAGCCGCTGATTGTGTCGCAATCCCACCGTACTGATCAGGGCAATTCCAAGGATTCGGAACCTCCTAGTGCAGGAGGTGGCCAGGGTGCGTCGCAATCCCACCGTACTGATCAGGGCAATTCCAAGGTGAGCACGCCCGGCAGCCACTTCAAGAGCACCTCGTCGCAATCCCACCGTACTGATCAGGGCAATTCCAAGTTGCTGGTAGGGGGGCTCGCCTTCAATCCCATGGACTTGTCGCAATCCCACCGTACTGATCAGGGCAATTCCAAGGGCACCCTCCGTAACCGCTTGATTCCAAGGGGCTTCTCATGCCTGTTTCTCCGACCCCCTGAAAACCGCCTCACGCAACGCGCCTTCCGCTCTTGGGCGACACTCTCTTTCCCGGTGCAAAGCTCTCAGCCTGTTGGACTTTCCGCCCCGGCTCCGACCTCCCCGCGAAAACGGCATTTTGGGCCTGGCATGATTCTTGTCAGGCATATGCTTTGCATTGTCAAAGAACAGCCAGGTTCTCGGCGTCTACCTCTATAGACACGAACCGGCCGGGATTGTTGGTCGCCTGTGGCTCCTGGCCGTCTCCGCTCGACCGGGACATCATACGGAACGCCGGTCAGGATGGCAATCGAAAGGCCTCGTACGGTTCCTCTTCGAGCACCGTTCGGGCAAGCCGTTCGGCCTGCCTCCGGAAGAGGAGCCGCCACGTCAGGCGCTCCTCTCCGAGCGCCATCGGCGAAGTCAGCTCCTTTTCATACTCCACGAAGTAGCGCTTCAGGGCTTCCCGGCTCAGGCGCACCCCTTCGTCCGGCGTGCTCTCAAAGTCCACCGGCTTGAAGATACCCAGGTTCAGAAGCCCGGCGCTGAAGCGGTCGACGAGCGCGGCGCGGAATTCCTCCAGCAGATCGAGCGCGAGCGACGGCCGGCCGTAGGCGATCTGGTGGAAGAAGCCCAGGTAGGGATCGAAGCCCAGGGCGTCCAGCAGCGACTGGAGCTCGTTTCCCACCAGCACGTAGCCAAACGAGAGCAGCGCGTTCATCGGGTCCCGCGGCGGCCGGCGG
This sequence comes from uncultured Holophagales bacterium, assembly GCA_963844885.1. GTDB lineage: Bacteria > Acidobacteriota > Thermoanaerobaculia > Multivoradales > UBA5704 > DATMER01. The sequence continues at coordinate 767,189 of CAWJQA010000006.1, forward strand.
TTGCGGCCCTCGAAGCCGAAGATGGGCGGGATCACACCTGTCAGACGCCCGAAGTACCGCGCGGCGGCCGTGCCTTCGAGTCCGCGGAGCGAGTCGATCGAAGCCACGGTCTCCACTTCCGCCAGCGGCGGCTCCAACTCGCGGATCCCGGCGAGAGGCACCGCGGCAGGATGGTGCCTGCGGAAGCCGTGCAACACGGCCAACGAGCTCGCGATCTTGGCGGCGACGATTTCACGCGCGAAGACCAGGCAGAAGCGCTCCGAGCGCGACACTTCATATTGCTTCATGCGCAGGGGGAGGTTCTTCGCGTTTGGCGGCGTCAACTGGCCATAGAGCCGCCCTCTGACGGAGAGGATCGCCACCTTGAGTACTGACCAGGGCAATTCCAAGAGAAAAGCGCGTGGCACTACCGCCTGTGGCTGTGGACCGTCGCAATCCCACCGTACTGACCAGGGCAATTCCAAGGGCTCAATCCAGGAGATACCTTTTGGTGGTGCTGTTCTCGTCGCAATCCCACCGTACTGACCAGGGCAATTCCAAGGGCACCTTCCGCAACCGCTTGATTCCAAGGGGCTTCTCATGCCTGTTTCTCCGACCCCCTGAAAACCGCCTCACGCCACGCGCCTTCCGCTCTTGGGCGACACTCTCTTTCCCGGTGCAAAGCTCTCAGCCTGTTGATCTTTCCGCCCCGGCTCCGACCTCCCCGCGAAAACGGCATTTTGGACCTGGCATGATTCTTGTCAGGCATATGCTTTGCATTGTCAAAGAACAGCCAGGTTCCCGGCGCTCTACCTCTATAGACACGAACCGGCCGGGATTGTTGGTCGCCTGTGTACCTGCTCACCCCAATTGGACCAGGAAACGGAGAGCGTGGCCTCGCAGGAGTCGCACTCCACTTCCTCGTCGGCTCTCTTCTCGGTGAACCATTGACATGTGCAGCGCATGCAAGTAGGCTGTTCGCATGGCTGTGATGGTGCAGATCCGCAACGTTCCTGACGACCTCCATCGGAAGCTCAAGGCGAGGGCGGCTTTGGCCGGGATGTCGATCTCCGAGTACCTGTTGCGCGAAATGGAGCGCTCCCTGTCCCGTCCTACGCCGGAGGAGCTTCTGAGGCGTCTGCAAAGCCGTGGCCGGGTGGTTCTGACCGAGTCGGTGGCCGAAGCCGTCGCGGCGGAGCGCGAAGGCCGGTGATCGTCCTCGATGCCTCCGCCGTCGTCGAGATGCTTTTGCAGACAGAGACGGGGGCTCCGGTCGCCGAACGTCTTTTCACGCTTGCGCCATAACCTCACCGCCTACGACGCCACCTATGTGGCTCTCGCCGAGATTCTCTGAGCGACGCTTCTCACGCGGGATTCCCGGATTCGCCGAGCCCCTGGCCACTCCGTCCCGGTGGAGGTTTTCTGACGAGCGCCTGCCAACCAAATCGGACACCGCACCCCGGGTTGAAACCCGGGGCTACGTGCCGGCGCCCGCAAGGGGCGCCACCCCTGCACCGGATCTGACAAAGTAGAACTAAGCTCCCTGGAAAGAGGTAGAGTCTCGTGGTATCCCACGCTGCCGGCGGTCCCAGGAAGAACGGACGGGGGAGGTTCTTCAATCAAGAGGCTGCCATCGCCGCTCACCCACGAGCCCCCTTCCACACACCTCCGGCGATGGCTCCGCCCCCCCTCCCCGAAAGGCGGACCCCTGCGGAACGACGGAGGCCTTGGACTCGGCGGCCGTCATCCCTCCAAATTGTCAATGAGCTGAAGGGGGACACGACTGCGTTCCTCCCCTTCAAGGTGAAGAGCACGAACGGCCGGTCGGTCGTGGGGACCCGCGTTTGGCTTCCTCGTTCGTCTCCCTTCACTTCAGGGAGAGTCTACGGATTGCCTGACAGCCGCGTCTATGGTTTTCAGATGGTTTCACCCTATTGGCGGGAATCCGCTCGGGCCGGCAGGCTCCCGGCTTGTCTGGGAGGGGATTTGGACATCTCTGGCGCCAGGGAAACTTCCCTGCGGCAAAACAACCGTCTCGGAGCCAAAGTAAGGTTCCCGGAGCCCGGGAAGGTTACTTTGCCGCAGGAGAAGGTTCCATCGCGGCAGGGAAGTTTACTTTGGTCCCGGGAAGGTTGCGTTGCCGCAGGGAACGTTACTTCGCGGCAGAGAAGGTTCCAGCGCGGCTGGGAACATTACTTTGGTCCAGGGAAGGTTGCTTTGCCGCGGAGAACGTTACTTCGCCGCAGAGAAGGTTACTTCGAGGCAGAGAAGTTTACTTTGCCGTCGGGAAGGTTACTTTGCCGTCGGGAAGGTTACTTTGCCGCAGGGCAGGCCACTCTTTGATCACCTCCTCCCGGCTGGCCCAGAGCCGGCCGCTCCGTATTCAAGCCTAAACGGATTCGCAGGCTGATCCGTACACTTGCTTCAGGCGGCCGGTTCGCCAGCCGCCAAGGGTTCATTGACAATCGACGGACCGTAGTAGGCCGGGGGCTATCGGGGCGGCCCCCGGCCTTTGGGGAGGGGTGTATCGACTCGACAACGGTCCCAGGGAAGCTACTTGATCGCCTCCACCACCGCAAGCGCCGTCTCCAGCGCCTGCCGGCCGGCAAGGCCGGTGACCAGCGGCGCGGCTTCGCCGCGGCAGGCGGCCACGAAGGCTTCCAGCTCCCGGAGGAGCGGCTCGGCCCGGGTGACGGTGAGGTTGTCGGGGAGGATCTTCCGGCCGCCGTCGCCGTCCGCAAGACGGTAGCCGTGGATCTCCTGGGCCTGGTAGTCGAGCGAGTAGTAGCGGCTCGGGAGGAAGGCCCGGAGCTTGCGCACGCGCTCCGAGGAGACCCTCGACGCGGTCAGGTTCGCCACGCAGCCGGAGGCCAGCTCCACCCGGGCGTTGCAGATGTCCACGCGCGGCGAGAGGACATTGATGCCGGTGGCCCTCACCTCCGCCACCGGGCTCGGGTCCAGGGCGCGCAGGATCTGGAGGTCGTGGATCATCAGGTCGAGAACCACGTCCACGTCCAGGCTGCGCGGCGAGAAGACGCCCAGGCGCTGGACCTCGATGAAACGCGGCGGCATCCCGACTCCCAGGAGCGCCTGGACCGCCGGGTTGTAAAATTCCACGTGGCCGACGGCCAGGATGCGGTTGTTCCCGCTTCGGGCTTGGGCTTCCAGGAGCCGGTCGGCCTCGGCGAGGCTCGACGCGACGGGCTTCTCCACCAGCACGTGGACGCCGCGGCCGAGCAGCGCGCAGCCGATGTCCGCGTGGGCCACGGTGGGGACGGCGACGACCGCGGCCTCGATCTGGCCGGCCAGGTCTTCGAGGGTTGTGAAGGCCCGCGCTCCGTGATCCCGCGCCATGGCCTCGGCGGCGCCGGGCGCGGGATCGTGGACTCCCACCAGCTCGACTCCGGGCAGCGATGCGAGGATGCGGACGTGGTTCCGGCCCATGGCGCCGGTGCCCACCACACCCATCTTCAACCTCGAAATAGCGGAACTATTCAGACTCGGCCTCCGCTCCGCCCGAACGGCCGCCGCGCGGGCGGGACTTGTAAATGCCGCGCTTCGCGGTCTCGATGAACGAGACCAGGTAGTCGACCGCCTCGTCGCCGGACAGCTCGGCGCGGATCCGCTCCAGCGCCTGCGCCGTGTTCAGGCCCGACCGCACCAGCAGCCGCATGGCCTGCTCCAGGCGCTTGACGCTCTCCGGGTCGACCCCCTTGCGCTTGAGGCCGATCGAGTTCAGACCATAGCAGGCGGGCTTGATGCCGACGGTCTTCGCGAACGGCAGGGCGTCCATGGTGACCACGCTGTAGCCGCCCACGTAGGCGTGCCGCCCCACCCGGCAGAACTGATGCACCGAGGTGAACGCGGAGATCGAGGCATCGTCGTGAACCTCCACGTGGCCGGCCAGGGTGGCGTTGTTCGCGAAGATGGTGCGGCTCCCCACCTGGCAGTCGTGCGCCACGTGGGTGTAGACCATGAAGAGGTTGTCGCTGCCGATGCGGGTGACCGCTCCCCCCTTGGCCGTGCCGCGATGAATCGTGCAGCACTCCCGGAACTGGTTGCGGTCGCCGATCTCCAGCCGCACCTCCTCGCCCTGGAACTTGAGATCCTGCGGCTCGAAGCCGATGCAGGCGTTCGGGAAGATCCGGTTCTTCCGGCCGATCCGGGTGGGGCCGTAGATCTGGGCGGCGGCGCCCACCTCGGTGCCGTCGCCGATCTCGACCCCGTCGCCGATCACAGCGAAGGGCCCGACCTTCACCCCCTCGCCGAGCACGGCGCCGGGGTCCACCTGGGCCATGGGATGGATGTAGCCGCTCATTGGCTCGTTCCCCCTCTCCCGGCAGGGTGGGAGAGCGATGGGAGAGGGGGCCAGGGGGTGAGGGGCCTCATCAGCGATCCACCATGGCCGAGGTGATCACCGCTTCCGCGGCGAGCTGGCCGTCCACGAAGACCTTGCCGGCCATCTTGCAGTGCATGGAGCGCAGGCGCAGCACCTCGATCTCGTAGCGCACCTGGTCGCCCGGCACCACCGGCCGGCGGAACTTGGCCTCCTCGATGCCCATGAAATAGATCAGCTTCGCCGCGCGGTCGGGCATGTCATGGAGCAGGAGCAGGCCGCCGGTCTGCGCCAACCCCTCCACGAGAAACACTCCGGGCATCACGGGACGCCCCGGGAAGTGGCCGTTGAAAAACGGCTCGTTGACGGTCACGTTCTTGATGGCCACGATCCGCTTCTTCGGCTCGATCTCGAGCACGCGGTCGACCAGCAGGAGCGGATAGCGGTGCGGCAGCACCGACTGGATCCACTCGATATCCCACTTCGGGGTCGGTTCGGTCACTCAGCCCTCCTCCTCTTCAACTTCCTGCTGGACGCCGAGACGTTTTTCCAAGGCGCGGACGCGCCGGCTCATCTGCTCCAGGCGGGCGATCATCACGGCCTGGCGCCGCCACTTGCGCAGCTCCACCGCGGGGATGCCCGCCACCTGCATGCGCGGCTCGACCGAAGCCAGAGCCGCCGACTTGGCCGCCACCTGCACCCCGTCGCCCAGCTTGATGTGGCCGGAGACGCCGGACTGCCCGGCCAGGACCACGTAGCTCCCCAGCTCGGTGCTGCCCGCGATGCCCGCCTGCCCGCAAAGGATACAGTGCCGGCCGATCCGTACGTTGTGCCCGACCTGGACGAGATTGTCGATCTTGGTCCCCTGGCCGATGCGCGTCTCGCCGAGCGTGGCCCGGTCGATGGTCGTGTTGGCGCCCACCTCGACCCCGTCCTCCAGCACTACCCGGCCGACCTGGGGCACCTTGTGATGGACGCCGCCGTGGGTGGCGTAGCCGAAGCCGTCCGCCCCCAGCACCACCCCCGAGTGGACGATCGCGCCGGCTCCGACCTGGGTGTCGTCGTAGAGCACGGCGTGGGGATGGAGCACGGCACCCTCCCCCACCGTACACCGCCGGCCGATCACGGCGTGGGCGTGGACGGCCGCCCGCGGCCCGACCGAGCTGCCGGCGCCGATCACGGCGTAGGGTCCGACATGGGCGGCGGGATCGACGGCGGCGTCGGGAGCGACCACCGCCGTGGGATGGATCCCCGCCTCCGGCGCCTCGGCCGGATGCAGCCGCGCAAGCAGGAGCGCGAGAGCGTACGGCGGATCGTCCACGATCAGGAGAGGACGGTCCGCTCCCCGCAGGTCGTCAGAGGCCAGGGTGGACCCGACGAGCAGGGCACCGGCCCGGCTCGCGACAGCCTGATCGCGGTAGCGCGCGTGATTCAGGAACGAGAGGTCGTCCGGACCCGCGGTTTCCAGGGTCCGGAGCGCCTCGACTGTGCGCTCCGGATCCCCTTCGACCCGTCCACCGACCAGCTCAGCCAGCACGGCCAGCCGATGAGTCACGCTCTTACTTGCCCGGAGTGGCGGGATTGGCGGCGTCGAGCCGCTGGATGACGGTGCTGGTGATGTCCACCGCCTCGTCGGCATAGATCAGGCCGCTCTCGAACTTGCGGAAGATGAGGGTATAGCCCATATCCTTGCCGATCTGGTTGATGACGGGCATCACCTTCTGATCGATCTGGGCCAGCACCTGGTCCCGCATCTTGGTGAGATCGGAGTTGGCGTCCTCCTGGAAGCGGCGCAGCGCGACCATCTTGTCCTCGAGCTGCTTGTCCATCTCGGCCAGCTTGTCCTGGGACAGCGAAAGCCGCCCGTCGGTGAGCTTGCCCTGGAGATCCTTGATCTCCTGCTGCATGTTGCGCCCCTCGGTCTCCTTCTGCTCCTGGAGCTTCTTGAGATCGGCGAGGGCCTTCTTGCCGGTGTTCGAGCCGAGCAGGATCTTCTCGGTGTCGATCACCGCGACCTTGAGCATGCCTCCCGGAGCCGACGGCTGCTGGGCGAGGGCCGGCGCAATGGGAGCGGCCGCGAGGGCCAACCCCAGGAAGAGCGGGATGAAACGGCTGGACATGGGTCTCATTCTCCTTGTGGTGTTTAGAAGCTCGTACCGATACTGAACTGGAAGTTCTCGAAACTGTCTTTGGGCTTCGGGTCCAGGTTGGCCGCGTAGATGAAGCGCAACGGCGCTCCGAACACCGGCAGCAGCACCCGCAGCTCGGCTCCCGCCGTGTAGCGCAGCCGCGACAGGTTGATCGACTGCCCCTCACCGAAGACGTTGCCGCCGTCCCCGAACAGGATCAGGCGGAACGGGCCTCCGAGCAGGAAGTGGTACTCCAGGTTGAACTGGAGGTACTTGTCGCCGCCCAGGATGACGCCGTTGGCGTCCGTCAGCGGATCGCCGTTCGGCTTGCGCAGGAAGATCGAGCGGAAGCGGTGGCCGCGGATGCTGTTCTCGCCGCCCAGGTAGAACCGCTCCAGCGACGACAGAGGATACTTCTTTTCGTCGAAGGCGTTGACCAGGCCGGCCTCCATGTTGAAAGCCGCGACCGTGTGCGCCGGGTAGGTGCTCACCGGCACGAAGGCGCTGTAGGACACCTCCGGGCGCAGGAAGTAGTTGTCGCCGCTCAGGAAGCCGCCGGCAAACTCCACCGCCAGCGAGAGCCGCTGGCCCTGCGTCGGCTCGAACGGGTTGTCCCGGCTGTCGAAGACGTAGAGCGGACGCAGCGACGAGTTGTCGATCGAATACTTGTTCGTGATGATGTCGCCCGGCTTGGGATCGCCCGGCGTCGGCGTCGGGTCTCCCGGCAACGGCGTCGGCACCACGATCTGCTCTTCGTCGTCGTACTTCGACCGGTTGTAGCTCATGCTGACCGACTGGAAAAGCCGGTAGTTGCGGCCGTAGGTCAGGACGGCGCCCTGGCTGTTGCGCAGCAGGCGCTGCGAGTTGGAGTACAGCGTGTAGTTCACGTTCTGATCGAAGACACGGATGCCGATGCTCTGCGGCCGGTCGAGCCACCAGGGGACGTAGTACGACAGGTCGAAGAAGTCGCGGTAGCGCCCGCTCTGGAACGAGACGCCGACCTGCTCGCCGCGGCCGAGGAAGTTCTTGGTGTTGACCGCGAACTGGCCGAAGAAGCCGTCGAGCTCGCTCCAGCCGCCGCCGAACTGCAGCTCGGTGCGGTCGGCCTCCTTGCCCTTGAACATCAGGTCGACCTTCTTGGTCTCGACGTCGGGCTCGATCTGGACCGGGTCCTCCTGGTCGAGCTCGAAGTAGCCGAGCTGCTTGATCTTGAGCACGCTGTTGCGCACCGCGCCGACGTTGACCACGCCGCCTTCCCACAGGCGCAGCTCGCGGCGCAGCACCTTGTCCTCGGTGCGCTCGTTGCCCTGGAACTCGATGCGGCCGACCTTGAACTGCTCGCCTTCGTGGATATGCACCACCACGTCGGCGACGCGGCCCGGCTTCTCCACCAGCTCGGGCTCGACCTGGGCGTAGATGTAGCCGGTGTTGTGGTAGAGGTCGTTGATCGACTTGACGCCCTCGTCGACGAGCTTGGCGCGCAGCCAGGACTCCTTGCGCCCCTTGAAGACGCGCAGGAGGTTCTGATCGCTGTAGACTTTGTTGCCTTCCAGGGTGACCTCGCCCAGCTTCCACCGCTCGCCCTCCTCGACGGGGACGATGATGAACATGCGGCGCTTCTGGTCCTTGGACTGGACGGCGTTCGGCCGCAGGGCCCGGACCTCGATCCGGGGCTCGCCGATCACGGCGTTCTTGTAGCCGGCGGCGCGGTAGACGTCGCGCACCTTGTCCAGATCCTCCTGGAGCTTGGCCGGATCGTAGATGTCCTTCTTCATCATCCGCGTGATGAGCCCGCTCTCCTTGACCTTCTTCATGGCGAGCTGGAGGCGGAGGTCGGAGAAGACCTGGTTGCCCTCGAACTGGATGTCGGCGATGCGGACGCGGTTGCCCTCATCGACCGTGAAGGTGACCTTCTTCTCGTTGGCGGCCACGTCCTCGACGGTGAACCGGGCCTGCGCGAAGCGGTAGCCCTTCTCGGCGTACATGTCCTCGATCAGGGCCTTGACGCGGTGCAGCTCGCCCAGGCTCAGGGGCTCGCCCTCGCGCACGCGGATGCGCTGACTGGAGAGCTTGTCCTGGATGTCGGTCTTCGAGATACGCTTGAGGCCCTGGTATTCGATCGAGCGCAGGACCGGGCGCTCCTTGACCGTGATGATCAGCTTGGCCCCGGTCTCTCCATTCGCGCCGGCGGTGGGCTCGGCTTCGACCTCGATGTCGTCCACCAGGCTGCGTTCCCAGAGCTCCTTGAGGTGCCGGTTGAGCTCGGCCTCGTCCAGCTTCTGGCCCGGCTCGAGGCCGAGGTAGTAAAGAAGGGTCTCTTCCGTGAGTGACTGGAGCCCGCGAAACTCGATGGACTCGATGGCTCTTCCCTGAAGACCGGAACCTTGTTGAACCGTCTCCTGAGGAGCCTGGGCGCCGGCCGGGATGCCTCCCGTCACAAGGAGCGGCAGAAGCAGCAGGGCCAGCAGCCGGGTATGCAACGGCTTCATCTCGTCGTGTCCTCGCTCTCGGCGGCCCGACCGCCGGAAAGGCCCGCCCAGGGTGGGCGGGCCGTTACGGACAATATCTCAACTCAACGGGGGGCAAGGATCTCCGGGGTTTCCGCGGCGAAATGGTGGAAGGCGAGCTCGCCGTTCTCGAGATCCACTTCGATCCTCCCGATGGACTCCCCGTGCTGGTGGATCAGGATCTCCGAAACGGGGTCCTGAATATACCTCTGAATGGTCCGGCGCAGCGGGCGCGCGCCGGTGGACGGCTCGATACCGGCCTTCTGGAGCAGCCACTCCTTGGCGCCGGTCGCGACCTCCACGTGGAGGCCGCGCTCGCCGAGGGTCGTGTTCACGTCGTCGAGCAGGATGTCGACGATCGACCGCAGCTCGTTTTCGCCGAGCGGGTTGAACACGATGACCTCGTCGATACGGTTGATGAACTCGGGGCTGAAGGTGCGCCGCAGCTCGGCCAGGATCTCTTCCTCGATGCGCTGGAAGGCCTCCTGGCCGTGGTCGCCGTCGCCGAAGCCCATCCGGCCGCCGCGCAGCACCAGCTTGGAGCCGATGTTCGAGGTCATGAGCGACCAGGGTGTTGCGGAAGTCGACCAGGTTGCCGTAGGCGTCCGTGAGCTGGCCGTCCTCGAGGATCTGGAGCAGCAGGTTGGCGACGTCCGGGTGCGCCTTCTCGATCTCGTCGAACAGGATCAGCGAGTACGGCTGGCGGCGGATGCGCTCCGTGAGCTGGCCGCCCTCCTCGTGGCCGACGTAGCCCGGCGGAGAGCCGATCAGCTTGCGAGACCGCGTGCTTCTCCATGTACTCGGACATGTCGAAGCGGAGCAGGCCCGTCTGGCTGCCGAACAGGAACTCGGAGAGCTGGCGCGCCACCTCGGTCTTGCCGACGCCCGAGGGGCCGAGGAAGATGAACGAGCCCACCGGCCGCTGCGGGTTGGTCACGCCCAGGCGCGACCGCCGGATGGCCCGGCTGATGGCGCTGATGGCGCGCTCCTGGCCGACGACGCGGCGCCGCAGGGTGTCCTCCATGCGCATCAGCCGCTCGGCCTCCTCGCTCTGGAGCGCCGCCGTCGGGATGCCGGTCCACGAGGAGATGACCTCCTCGATGTCGTGACGGGTGACCTCCAGGACGCCGGTCTCGTCCGCGGCCACGCTCATCTTCTCCAGCTCCTCGCGCAGCTCGAGCTCCCGCTCCCGCAGGTAGACCGCGCGCTCGAAGTCCTTGTCGGAGATCGCGTCCTTCATCTCCTTGACCACCTGGCGGATCTCCTGCTCCAGCCGGCGCAGGTTCTGGGTGTCGCGCACCCGGCGCAGCTTGACCCGCGCGCCGGCCTCGTCGATCACGTCGATGGCCTTGTCGGGCAGGTGGCGGTCGGTGATGTAGCGGCTCGACTGGTAGATCGCCGTGCGCAGCGCGTCCGCGCGGTAGCGCACCTTGTGGAACGACTCGTAGCGGTCCTTGACCCCCTCGAGGATGGCCAGCGTCTGCCTCCGGCGTCGGCGGATTGACCTGGATCGCCTGGAAGCGGCGCAGCAGCGAGCGGTCCTTCTCGATGTACTTGCGGTATTCCTTGAGGGTGGTCGCGCCGATGCAGGAGATCTCGCCGCGCGACAGCGCCGGCTTCAAGATGTTGGCCGCGTCGAGCGAGCCCTCGGCCGAGCCGGCGCCGATCAGGGAGTGGATCTCGTCGATGAAGACGATGAGCTCCTTGCTCTCCTTGAGCTCCTTGAGGATGCCCTTGAGGCGCTCCTCGAACTGGCCGCGGTACTTGGTGCCGGCCACGATCAAGGAAAGGTCCAGTGCCACGATCCGCTTGTTGGCGAGGAAGATCGGAACCTTGCCCTCGATGATGCGCTGCGGCCAGGCCCTCGACGATGGCGGTCTTGCCCACGCCGGGCTCGCCCAGCAGGATCGGGTTGTTCTTGGTGCGGCGCGAGAGGATCTGGATGATGCGGTCGACCTCGTCCTCGCGGCCGATCAGCGGATCGAACGACCCCTCCGCGGCGAGCGACGTCAGGTCGCGGCCGTACTCGGAGAGGAACGGCAGCTCCTTCTTCTGCTGCGAGGCCTCGCGCTCCTTGGCGATCGAGAGCACCTCCTCGCGCACCGTGTAGACGTCGAAGCCGTGCTGCGCCAGGATGCGCATCGCGGTACAGCCCTCGACGCGCAGGATGCCGATCAGCAGGTGCTCGGAGCCGACGGTGGCGTGGAGCATGCTCTCGGCTTCGTGGGAGGCGTAGGCGAGGATCTTCTTGGACTCTTCGGAGAGGGGGAGCTCGGCGGTGGACGAGATCCGCTCGACGAACACGCGCTCGCCTTCGATCTCGCGGCGGATGTCCTCGGGCTTCACCTGGAAGCGCCGGAAGATCTCCGTGACGGTCTCCTCCCCCTCGCGGAGGATGCCCAGCAGGATGTGCTCCGATTCGATCACCCGGCTGCCGAGCTTGCTGGCTTCGTAGCGGGCGAAGAAGAGGGCTCTACGGGCTTTTTCGTTGTACTTCTCAAACATACGGTCTGCCTCTCGATCCCAGGCGCTGCGCTGCGCCAAATCCCGAGGTGAGCGGGGTTTGTAATGCCCTGGCGCGTCGTCTCAACCTACCCGATTCTAGCATAGACCCGCGCCCCTGCCCGGCAGCGGAACCTCTACGGCCGACAGGGTGTCCTACCTCGATTAAAGGGGACCCGCAGAGGAGTTATTCCCGGGGTTGATCCGTCCCCCCTCTCCCCCGGTACCGGCGGAGAGGGAGCAAAACCGGGTCAGCCGAGAAGGCCGTTTTCCAGGCGGACGGCCCGGGTGCAGCGCTCGGCGATGCCCGGGTTGTGGGTGACCAGGACGGCGGTCGTGCCGTGCCGCGCCTGGAGCTCCAGAAGGAGCTGGAAGACCTGATCGCCGCTCGCCGGGTCGAGGTTGCCCGTGGGCTCGTCGGCCAGCAGCAGCGGCGGCTCCAGAACCAGGGCGCGGCAGAGGGCCACCCGCTGGCGCTCGCCGCCGGAGAGCTGGTTCGGGAAGTGGTCGAGCCGCTCTTCCAGGCCCACCTCCAGGAGGAGCCGGCGGGCGCTGTCGTGGACCGACCGCGGCTCCAGGCCGGCGATCCGTCCCGGCAGCATGACGTTCTCCAGCGCCGTGAAGTCGGGCAGGAGCTGGTGGAACTGAAACACGAAGCCGATGGTCCGGTTGCGGAACCCCGCCAGCTTCGCGGCCGAGAGCTCCTCCAGGCGCTGGCCGCCGATCTCGACCGTGCCCGAGTCGGGCCGGTCCAGGGCGCCCAGCAGATGCAGCAGCGTCGACTTCCCCGAGCCCGACGGTCCGACCACGGCGACGATCTCGCCCGGCTCCACCCGCAGGTCGATCCCCTTGAGCACCTCCACCCGCCGGACGCCGTCCTGGTAGGTCTTGTGGAGCCCGCGGGCCTGGACGGCGACGCTCATCGCTGGAGCGCTTCCACCGGATCGAGCGCCGCCGCCCGCTGCGCCGCGTACCAGGCCGCGGCCAGGGTGAGCAGGAAGGTGAGCAGGAGGACGAGCGCCAGGTCCGCCGGCTGGACCAGGAACGGGACGTAGTCGAGGAAGTAGACGCGCCCGGGCACCTTCACCAGCTTGTAATGGTCCATCACCCAGGCGCCGCCCACCCCCAGGGCCGTCCCGACCACCATGCCGCTGCCCGCCACCAGACCGCCGAGAAGCACGAAGGCGCGCCGCAGCACCGCCGGTGTGGCGCCGATCGTCCCCAGGATGCCGATCTCGGCCTGCTTGCTGGAGATGATCAGCGCGAGGTCCGCCACCAGCGCCAGGGCCGCCACCAGGACGACCAGCGAAACGGCCACGAACATGAGCGCCTTCTCCATCCGGAGCGCGAAGAGGAGCGGCCGGTTCAGATCCTTCCAGGTGCGCACGGTGCTGCCTGCCGGAAGGACCGGGGGGAGGCGGGCAGCCACGTCGAGGGCGGCATCGGGGGCGGCGCCAGCTCGCGGCGGCCTCGATCTGCCGTTCGCCGGTGCCGAGGAGCGTCTCGGCCACCGAGCGCGGCAGCGCCACCCGCTCCCGCTCCTGCTGGGTCCGTCCGCTCTCGTAGGTGCCGTCGAGCCTCAGGCTGCGCAGCCGCGGCTGCGGGCCGAACGGGGTCAGCGTCGGCCGCGGCGAGACGACCTGGAGCGTCTGGCCGGGCGCGAGCCCCCAGCGCGCCGCGAGCGAGCTCGGTACATAGAGACCACCCTCGCCCTTGCCCGCCGCGCCGGGGAACGACCGCGGCACCTCGCCTTCGAAGCCGACCAGCTCGACGGCCTGAACCTTGCCCTGGTCCACGAGCCAGCCGCCTCCCCGCACCTGAAGCTGGGCCGAGACCACGCCCGGCACCCGGCGCACCGCCTCGCGAGCCGCCGCCGCGGCCTCGGCGCCGAGGCCGCTGGGCAGCTCGACCTCGATCTGCGGCGTGCGGCCGAGCAGCTCGGTGCGCAGGGCGCTCTGGAAGCCGGAGATCACCGCCAACACGATCACCAGCGCGAACACGCCCAGCGCCAGAGCGCAGGCGGCGACGACGGAAAGAAACGTGGCGAACGCGTCCCGCCGCGTGCTGCGCAGGTAGCGGAGCGCGAGCACCCAGGGGAAGGGGAGATTGCGCAGAAGAAGAGAGGTCATTGGATCCCACCCCCCCTCTCCCCGGCGCGGCTCATGCTCCTCAGTCCCCTTCCGGCCGCATCAGCGGGAAGAGAATCACGTCTCGGATCGACTGCCGGTCGGTGAGCAGCATGGTCAGCCGGTCGATGCCGATGCCGTTGCCCGCGGCCGGTGGCATGGCATGCTCCAGCGCCCGGATGTAGTCGTGATCGAAGAGGTGGGCCTCGACGTCGCCCTTCTCGCGCGCCGCGACCTGCTGGCGGAAACGGTCCGCCTGGATGTCGGGATCGTTGAGCTCGCTGAAGGCGTTGGCGATCTCCATGCCGGCGATGTACAGCTCGAAGCGCTCGGTGAAGCGCGGATCGTCCGGCCGCTGCTTGGAGAGCGGCGAGACGTCCACCGGGTGATCGGTGAGGAAGGTCGGGCGGACCAGGTGCTTCTCCGCCGTCTCCTCGAAGAGCGCCATCAACAGGTGGCCGTAGGTGCCCGCGGCCGGCACGGGCAGGTCGCGTTCCACCAGCGCCTGGCGCACGTCCTCGACCGTCTCCAGCTTCTCGGCCGGGATGCCGGCGTGTCGCGTGACCGCCTCGCGCAGGGTCAGGCGCTCCCACGGGCGGGCGAGGTCGAGAGGCTGCTCCTGCCAGGTGAGCGTCTCCTTACCCTGGACCCGGCGCGCGGCCTCGGCCACCTCCGAGAGCATCTCCTCGGTGAGGTCCATCATGTCCCGGTAGTCCGCGTAGGCCCAGTAGAGCTCGAGCATGGTGAACTCGGGATTGTGCCGGGTGGAGATCCCCTCGTTGCGGAAGTTCCGGTTGATCTCATACACGCGGGGGATGCCGCCCACGAGCAACCGCTTCAGGAACAGCTCGGGCGCGATGCGCAGATAGAGGTCCAGATCGAGCGCGTTGTGGTGCGTCTTGAACGGCCGCGCCGTGGCGCCGCCCGGGATCAGGTGCATCATGGGGGTCTCGACCTCCAGGAAGCCCTGGCGGTCGAGGAAGGTGCGCAGGCCCTGGACCAGCGCCGCCCGCACTTCGAAGACCATCCGCGACTCCTCGTTGGAGGCGAGGTCGAGGTAGCGCTGGCGGTAGCGCACCTCGACGTCGGCCACGCCGTGCCACTTCTCCGGCGCCGGCCGCAGGGCCTTCGAGAGCATCGTCAGGTCGTCGACCATCAGCGAGATCTCGCCCGTCCGGGTACGGATGAGCTGGCCCGCGGCGCCGACCACGTCGCCGAGGTCCAGGTTCTCCAGAACCAGCGCGGCCTTCTCCGGCAGGCGGTCCTTGCGGATGAAGAGCTGGAGCTTCTCCTTGCCGTCGTGGATGTCGGCGAACACCAACTTGCCCTGCTTGCGGATCGAGCGCACCCGTCCGGGCACGCGGAGACGCAGGTTGGCGGCCTCGAGCTCCTCGGCGGTCTTCGCGCCGTACTGCGCCTTGACCCCGGCGGGCTCCAGGTCCCACTCGAAACGGTGCGGGTAGGCGGGGATGCCGGCCTCTTCGAGGCGGCGGCGCTTCTCACGGCGGTTCTGGATCTGCTCATCGAGCTCGGACATGGCGCGATAGCCTATCCGAGGAGGGGGGACGAAGAATAGGATAGCGTCCCATGAACGAGGACGACGAGCTGACGACCGACGAGGACGACGAGCTGGCCACGCGGCTCAAGCAGGCGGTGGACGCCTGGGATCAACTGGGCTGGCCGCGTCCGGAGGTGGCGGTCGTCTCCGGCTCCGGCCTCGCCGTGGACCTGGGCGAGGCGGTGCGCGGGCCGCTCGCGCTGGAGTACTTCCTCCCCTTCTCCTGCCATCCGGTCGAGGGGCACCCCCACGAATTCGTGGTGATCGAGCCGGTCCCCGGCCGCCCGGTGCTCTACCAGCGCGGACGCCTGCACTCCTACCAGGGCTACAGCGCCTTCGAGACGGTCTTCCCCGTCCGCCTCGCGGCTCTGCTGGGCGTGAAGGTTCTCATCCAGAGCAACGCCACGGGCGGGCTCCGGCCCGAGCAGAAGCCCGGCGACCTGGTGCTCCTGCGCGACCACATCAATCTCATCGGTCTCAACCCGCTGCGCGGCCAGCTCCCGGCGGAATGGGGTCCGCGCTTCCCCGACATGACCAACGCCTACGACCCGGAGTTGCGGAAGCTCACGAAGGCGGCCGCCGTGCGGCTGGGCATCCCGCTGTCCGAAGGCGTCTACATCGGCCTGCCCGGCCCGAGCTACGAGACCCCGGCCGAGGTCGAGATGCTCAGCGCGTTCGGCGGCGACGTGGTCGGCATGTCCACCGTCCTGGAAGTCATCGCCGCCCGCCACATGGGCCTGCGCTGCCTGGCCTTCTCCATGGTGAGCAACCCGGCCGCGGGGATGACCGATGCGGTCATCGATCACAACGACGTGCTGGCCGCGGCGCAGGTGGCCGCGGCCAATCTCCAGCGGTTGCTGATGGATCTGCTCAGGAGCCCGGAGCTGGTGTAGCGCCTCTAGTCCGTGCAACCGATCTCGCCAAGACAGTTGAAACAGCGCCACCTCTTGAGATCCAGATCGGCTTTGGCCGTCACGTAAGCGGTGTACTTTTCCTGGGCCAGGCCGCGCTCACCGCTCCTTTCGTTTTCGACGAAGTCCCGATAGGCGTTGTCCATGAAAGCCTTGATGCTGGCCAGGTTCACTTGCGCCAGATGGAGGCCAGTCCGGTTGCAGTCGTACGGTTCGCTGCCGGTAAAGCCGGGAGAGGTGGTGCCTACGTCAGGCGGTCTGAGCTCGCCTTCAGGGACACCCGAGGGCCGTCCCGCGGATTCGGAGATCGGCCCCTCGCCGGTAAGGTCCGGGGAGGTGGCGCCAACGTCAGGTGGTCCGAAATTGCCTTCGGGAACGCCCGAGGGCCGCGGCGCGGCTTCGGAACGATATCCATCGCCGCTGAGTCCGCTGTTTCCTGGCTCGAACCTCTCTGGAGACGGCGGTTCACAGGCGCTGACCGCAGCGAGGAGTGTCGCAGTCAAAGCCAGTCTGAGGACGAGGCTGGAGACCGGGTGTTGTGCCTGAGCTTGCATGAGGACATCCTCCTTTCATCGCTACTACTCCCCTTTGTAGCAGCCGAAGAAGGCGCACGCCAGACCCGGAGAAACGGGAAGGGCTCACCTCGAAAGGGCGTGGCGCCAAGGGTGAGGGTGGCCTTCAACCCCACCCGGAAGAGTTGGCGTGCCGACCCGACATAATCGTTGCCGGTGTCGTCGTTGTCGTCGAGGTTGAAGAGGTGCCGCTCGGGGCCGTTTTCGACCTGATCACAACCTCGCGATGGCAATCAGAGCCAGCAAGGCCAGGCCGAAGCCGAGCAACAACAGGGCGAGCGGCGAGAGTGTGGGGATTTCGGTCACTTCCAGCGCCTCGAAAGACACCGCCCCGCTGTACGGGGTCCAATTGGTATCCCGACGAAAGATTCCCACTCCCCCCGCGCCTCCATCCGCATAGTTCGCCGCCGTTTGCGTGTTCCAATACACCGTATCCGGAAACGGATTGCTCCCCACCGAGGGCGCCAGGGTGGCCAGACCGAAATTCAGCGAAACGTACGGCCCCGGCGTCCCGATCGGGTTGTACCCCCAGGTCTGCGTGTTGTATGCCACGCCATAGATGATCTGGTTCGGCACGGGTATCCCCGTGAAATCAAACACGACCGTGAACGCCAGCCCGTTGTAGCAGTTCCCGTCGCTGGCCCGCCACGCCGTCCCCCCGGGACACGTCGGGTCCGCAGGCGGCCGCCACGGGATGGCGAACGTCTGCGTCCGGGTGGCGATCAGCGTGCCCGGAGCCGGATTCGCCCCACTGTTGTCCACGTTGTAAAGGTTGAGGGTGAGAGGGTGGTTCCACGTCGGGCCGGTGGATCCGGGGAATGCCGGGTAGTCCGAGGCCAAGGCCCAATCGCTCATCACCAGCGTCACCCGCTTCAGCAGACGATTCGCACCGGCGAACTGGATCAGATCACCGAACTCGGACGTTTGAGTCGCCTGGTAGCCCAGGCTCGGCACATTCGGAGGAAGCGGGCCGGGGATGCTGTCGTAGATGACCGCGGCGCCCGCGGCCAGGGGCGAACAGACGACCAGGAAAAGGGCCATAAGCGCGGCGTGCGCGCCACGGCGTGCCAGGCGTTCGGGTTGTGCATCACGGGGCGGTTCGGTGGGCATGAAGGCTCCTTGTGGGTGGGCAGGACTCCGGAGGGGCGCGAGAATTCCTTCTCGCGGATCCACCATACCGCGACCGGGGCCGATGAGCAAGGACGCTCAGGGGCACGACTCGAAGAGGCATCGACATATAAAGCTTGCCATTTGAGTAACAGGCTACCCGCCTCCTCACGGCACCAGGAGCCCCGGACAGTTGATCTGGCCGGCGGTGTTTCCGCTCACGGGTCCGGGCCGCAGCGCCGCCCAAGGCCCTCTTTGAATGCCACCAGTATACGTCCCCCTGGTGGCAGGGGTCACTCTTTGACGTCCGCCTGCGTAGTCCGGCGCCGGAACAGCGCAAGGAGAAGCGGACCACCCTGCGCTGACCACCAGTAAATGCCGAGCGGAACAAGATTGATAAGGAACAGGCCCCCGAAGCCGAATGACAGGCCGCGAAACCCCGACTGCGGGAAAAGGGCGGTCGAGATACCGATCGCCGCGAGGCAAAGGGCGGCAAACACGGCGAGCGCGATGGGAATCTGGCTGAAAACCGGAAGGCCGCGGCGCCGGACAATCCACTCGGCAACGGCGGTGGACGGCAGGTAAAGAAGGATGCTGACAGCCGTTCCGGCAAGGAAGACCAAGAGCAGGCCGACGGGATACGAGGCGGGGCTGCCAAGACCGCCGCCGGAAAAAGCCCCCCACAGGAGAAGCGCGAAGTAGGTCACGGTCCACAGCACGCAAGGCACTGCAACCGTGACGAGCAGGGCGAGGAAATGGCGCGCGAGGAAACCGCCAAGGCGGCCCGCGACCCGGAAGGCCATGTTCTCGTTCATCGGATCACTCCATGAAAGCCCGAGGCATTATACCCGCTTTAGGCTCGCCGGGATTTCCGCGGATTGGCCTCTTGACTGGCGCTCGCGAGCGTGTATCGTGCTGCCCGCAAGCTACTCCGGCGCGAGCGGCGGATCGGAGGCCGAGAGCGGCAGCGGTGGCGGCTCGGGAGCCGGTTCGAGAATCGGCTCGGACGCTGGTTCGAAGATACTGAGGGCTCTCTGGGCTTCGGCCGCCGCCTGGCAGATCCGCGCGAAGAGGTCGCGCGCTTTCTTCTCCCGCAGGCGGTACTGGATTCGCGCCCGGGTCCGCCGGCCGAACACGGTGATGATCCACAGGGGCGTGAAGTAGACCAGGACCCCGGCCACGAAGAGGCCGCCCGCCATCCAGATCAGGGGATCTCTCGCGGCCGGCTCGCTCCACAGCGAGGCCGAGGTGAGACCCACGAGCGCGGCGAGCCCGAAAGGGAGCCACGGCAGCGCGCCGCCCGGTTTCGAATGCAGGGTCACCAGCAGGATCTCGTCGAAGAAGACCCGGCGGCGCCGGATCTCGTAGCCTTCGGAGCTGTCGACCTCCAGGGCCTTCTCGGTCCAGTAGACGCGGACCCGCTCCGAGAGGCTATGGGCGCTCCCCACGAAGCGCCGCGGCGTGACAGACGGGGTCATGGAGCCAGCTTCCCGGCCTCGACGAACATGCCGATGACAAAGAGGAGGCTGATGGCGATCTGCACCAGGGCGAACAGGGTGGCCAGGACCAGCGAAGCGACGCCGCCGCGCTCTTGCCAGCGCCGCCGCTGCCGCACGGCCCGGGTCACGAGGAAGAGCGTCACCGGCCCGGTGATCAACCCGAAGCACGAGATCATGAGCCCGAAAAAGCCGAGCGAAAGGGCCATCCCGCGATAGTCGTGGATGCGGGCGCGAGCCGTGGAGAGGCTCCCTTCGGCCGTCAGGCGGTCGAAGCAGCCGGGACAGAGCTCCTGGCCGTCCACCGGCATGCGGCAGAGGGCGCAGAGGAAGACTCCGCAGCGAGTACAGTTGCCGACCGCGGCGTTGCCGGGGTGCCGGGCGCAGGGCGCCGCACCCTCCGGTCCCGCTTCGGCGACGCTCACGACCCGCTCCCGCACGATGGGAGGGTGGAAGGGCGCCGCGAGGAAGCGGTGGCGGCAGCGCGGACATTCGACCTCGCCCGCCGGCAGGCGCTCGAGATCCAGGCTGAGGTTGCAGCGCGGGCATCCGGGGCCGGTGTAGGCGCGGCGCCTCATGGCGGCCGGAGGCGCTCCAGGAGTGATACCGTCAGTCATTCCAGTTGACCACCCGCGTCTTGGCCAGGACGTCGTGAATGCAGGTGCGGTCGCTCCCGAACGCGACCAGGTAGTCGATCAGGCCCAGGCAGGGGACCAGGCCGAAGAGCTGGCGGACCAGCGCACGGCCCCAGGCCTGGCCGCGGCTGATCGGGCTCCCGTCGGCCGTCACAACCTTGATGTTGAGCATCATCTTGCCCACGGTCTGGCCTTTCGCGGCGAGCATCAGCCCTTCATAGGCGACAACCGCGACCATCATGACGAGCGTGACCACGCCGTTCAAGAGAGGAAACAGCTTCATGAATCCGGAATCGCCCTTCTCCAGCCCCTCCAGGCCGCCGGTCGAGACGAGGCCGAAGAAGACCAGAATGACGACCGGCACGCCGAAGATCAGGCCGTCGACGAACATGGCGGCGAACCGGCGCGAGAGCGACGCCATGTCCATGAGACCGGGCGGCACGCCGGAGAGCAGGTCGGAAAGCATCGCCGTCTTGCAGTCAATACAGTACGGGAGCCCTCCGACCTCGACGATGCAGTCGGGGCAGAAGGCTTCCGCGCAGACCGCACAGCGGGTCAGGCGGTCTTCGACGAGAGGGTGGTTCTTGCAGGGCATGGCGCGAAGGACGGTACAATTCTAACAGCAACCCGAGAGACCCGACCCGGACATGGCCGCACTCACCCACTGTTTCTTCCACCCGGAGCGTCCGGCGCTGGCGATCTGCGTCTCGTGCCGGAGGCCGATCTGCCAGTCGTGCTCGACCCTCTGGGAGGGGATGCACCACTGCGCCACCTGCCTGGCGCAGCGCCGGGCGGCGGTGGTCGAGCGCGGCACGGCGCTGCGCACGGCGGCGCTCGGCCTGCTCACGCTCGCCCTGCTGGCCGGGATCGCGTTCCTGCGCGCGTGGCTCGCCGCGGCGCTGATGGGGCTCCATTGAAGAGGCTCAATTGAAGGGGGGCAATTGGCCGGCCGGAATGCCGGTCGGCGCGGTGCTGGATGAGGCGGCTGAGCTGGTCTCCCGCGACGTCCCCGGCTGGGCGGCCTTCCTGGCGTTGACCGCGCTGCCGCTGCGCTTCCTGGAGGTCCACTTCCTCAACCGGCTCTTCCAGCTCGACGACAGCGCCAAGCAGTACGTGAGCTACCTGCTTTCCCTCTCCTGGCTGGTCGCGTTCGCGTTCCTGCCCGCGATCTGGGGCCGGGCGGTGTACGCGCACGCCTGCTCGCTCGCGCTGACCGGCCGCTCCGGGGCGCGCCAGCCCGGCGGGATGCGGCTCGCGCTCCGCCTCCCGCTTCGGACGCTGATCCCGTATTTCTACGCCGCGACGGTGGCGGAGCTGTTGATCGTGGCGCTCGGCTGGACCTGGGTACCGATGCCGGTGCTGGCGCTCTACGCGGGGATGGTCGCGGCGACCGCGACGCTCCAGGAACGGCCGGGACTGGTCGCGCCGCTGTTCCTGCCGCTGCGGCGCATCCGGCCGGTGTTTCCGTTCCTCGGGCTGACCGCGGTGTTCGTGATCGCGCTGCCGATCGTCTTCCTCAACCTGTTCGTCCTGTTTCAGATCGGCCTGGCGCTGGCGACGGGGACGTCGGGGCTCGATCTGTCCTGGTGGAATGTGGCTCTGAGCCTGGACAACCAGCAGTTCGTGCTCCTGGTGGTGGCCGGCGCGGTGACGGTGCTCGAAGCCGTTCTGGATCGCCGCCCTGGTCGCGGGCCTCCACCGTGCCCGGGCGCGGGAGAGCGGCGAGGATCTCGCGGCGGCGTTCGCCGAGATCCGCTCCAGAGAGGAACACGAGGGGCACGAGGGGCACGAGGGGGACATCGCGTGAGCCGGTCCGCGCTCGCTCTCGCCGGGCTGCTGCTGCTGGCGCCGGCCGTCCCGATTGCCCCGGCGGCGGCGGGAACGATCACGGTGGACGATTATCGGGGGCGGCTCGGAGAGATCCAGGGCCGCCTGCGCTCCGGCGACTGGATCGGCGCGAAGGCCGGCGCGCGGGAGCTTCTCGACGACCGAATCGCCTATGGCGGTAAGACGGTCGAGCCGGACGCGTCCGTGCTCGGCCCGATCGCCCGCGCCGGTAATCCCGGCCAGGCGCGCGCCGCGGCGCCGCGGCTCGGCCAGCTCGTCGCCGCGATGTCCGGAGCCGCGGGTGGCGGCGACGAGCCCGTCTCGACTCCCAACCCGAAGACGCTGGACAAGGTCCGCTCCCGCCAGGCTCTGGCCGCGCTGCCGCAGGGTGGCCGCCTGCCCGAGGTCAAGGACGGCGGCATCCTCGCGGCGCTCCGCGGCTTCCTCCAACCCATCGCCGACTTCTTCAGCGACCTGCTCGAACGGCTGTGGGACTGGTTCCTGGATCTCTTTCCGGAGCCGAAAGGGGGATCGGGAACCGGTCTCGACATGAGGGTGGTCACGGCCCTGGTCGTGGCGCTGGCGCTGATTCTCGCCTGGGTGGGTTGGCGCGTGCTCCGCCAGCGCCGCGGTGGCGCGGCGCCGGTTCTGGCCGGACCCGCTCCGCTCTCGTCGGCGGCGGACGACGATCCGCTCTCGCGCGAGGCGAACGAGTGGGAGCGCTACGCCCGCGAGCTGGCCGGGGCCGGTCGCTACCGCGAGGCGGTCCGCGCCTGGTATCACTCGGTCCTGGTGGCGCTCTATCGCACCGGCGCCCTGCACTACCGGAAGGGCCGGACCAACTGGGAGTACGTCTCGGTGATCGCGCCCGGCACCGCCTGGCGCTCGGATTTCGCCGAGATGACCCGCTGTTTCGAACGCGAATGGTATGGCCGCGACCAGAGCGATCCGGAGGCGCTCCGCGACTCCGAGGCGATGGCGATGGCGATTCTGACCGCGGTCCGGGAGAGCGCCGCAGCCTGGGGGAGCGCCGCGGCCTGGGAGAAAACCGCGGCCTGGGAGAAAACCGCTTGAGCCGCGGCCTCCGCCTCGCCGCGCTGGCCGCCGCTCTGTACATGGCGGGCGTCGCCGTATGGGTGCGCTACGACCGGCGCTCGAACCGGGAGATCTTCGAGCCGGGCTCGGTCTTCAACTCGGGCGACCCCGGGCTCTCCCTGGCCTTCGCCTACCTCCGCGAGCGCTCCAAGGCGCCGGTCTCGGCGCTGGAACGCCGGGTGTCGCCCACCCAGGTGCCGGCGCGGGGCGTGGTGTTCCGGGTGCAGCCGGGGGTGGGGCCGCTGCTGCCGGTGGCGGAAGAAAAAGAAGAAGAGAAAAAAGAAAAGGACAAGGACAAAAAGGACGCAAAGGACGGAAAGGACAAAAAGGACACGGGAGATACCAAGGACGACAAGGAGGAGCCCAAGATACCCTTGCTGACTCCGGACGAGGAGGCGTGGGTGCGGGGGGGCGGCCGGCTGGTGGTTGCGTTTTCGGGCTTCTATGGTCCGGTGGAGACGCGGGATCTTCACGGCAGGCGGCCGGTGCGAAAGGTTTTTCCGATCTGGCCGGGCGTGACCCACGTGGTGCCGCCGGTGCCTCGGGGCCTCGACGTCGCCGCGGTTCCGGCCGGGCATGCGGTGTTTCTGGCCGGCGATTCTCCTTTGATCTTCCGCCAGCCGCTCGGCGCGGGCGACTTCATCCTGCTGGCCTGTCCGGAGATCCTGAACAATCACAACCTCGGGCAGTCCGGCCATCTCGCGCTGCTGGAGGCTCTGGCCGGCCTGGCGCAGCGGCGTCCCGTGTTTTTCGATGAGCGCTCGCACGGCCTGGCCGACTCGGCGGGCGCGGTGACGATCCTGTCGGAGTGGGGTCTGGGGCCGCTGCTGCTGCTCGGCCTGCTCGCCACGGGCGCGGCGTTCTGGCGCGCCTCCGCGCGCCTCGGCCCTCCCGACCGCGAGGAGCGCGACACCCGCTCGGACGCTGTCGAGCTGCTGGATTCGCTGGCGGACCTCTACGACCGCGCGCTCCACCGCGGCGACGCCATTCACCTTTATTATGAGAGCTTCCTCCGCACTCTCGCCGTGGACACCGGGCTGCGCGGCCGGGCGCTCGACGAACGGGCCGCGGCGCTGCTCGACGGCTTCGCGCCGCCGGCCGCCGGTGTGGACCTCCCGCGCGAGCGCTTCGATCAGGCGCTGCGCACGATCAATCAAGCCTTCAGGAGAGTTTCCGATGCAAAGCGGACTGCAAAGCGCAAGTGAGGTCGCGGAAAAGTGGCGGCTCCTGCGAGACGGGGTCGACAAGGTCATCATGGGCCAGGACGCGGTGAAGGAGCAGCTGCTCGTCTGCCTCCTGGCCGGCGGCCACGCGCTGCTCGAAGGGGTGCCGGGCACGGCCAAGACGCTGGTCGCGCTGACCCTGTCGCGCCTGCTCGGCTGCCGCTTCCGGCGCATCCAGTTCACGCCCGATCTCATGCCGGCCGACCTTCTCGGCACCAGCATCTACAATCAGAAGACGCAGCAGTTCGAGCTGCGGCCCGGCCCGATCTTCGCCGACCTGCTGCTGGCCGACGAGATCAACCGCACGCCGCCGCGCACCCAGTCGGCGCTGCTCGAAGCCATGCAGGAGGAGGCCGCTACGGTGGACGGCGTGCGCCGGGTGATCTCGCCCGTCTTCACCGTGCTCGCCACGCAAAACCCGGTCGAGTTCGAGGGCACCTATCCCCTGCCCGAGGCCCAGCGCGACCGCTTCCTGATGAAGATCGCATCGATTATCCCAAGCGCGGAGGAGGAGGCGAAGATGCTCTCCGCCTATGCCGGCGGCCGGCGGCTTCATGAAGAGGCGGGCGCGGCGATCGAGCCCGTGCTGCGCCCGAGGAGCTGTTCGCCTCCCGCAAGCTCGATGCCCGGGTCGTGCGGGTCGAGGGGAACATTCTGGGTTATATCCTTGGGATCGTGGCCGCCACCCGCCAGCACGACGCCATGCAGATCGGCGCCGGGCCGCGCGCGTCGCTGGCGCTGTTGGAGAGCGCCGCGCCCTGGCGGCGCTGCCGGGCGGGACTTCGTGACGCCCGACGACGTCAAGCAGCTGGCCGCCCGGTGCTGAGTCACCGGGTGATCCTGCACGCCGGAGGCGGAGATGGAAGGCACGACGCTGCCGGACATTCTGCGGCGGATTTTCGAAAAGGTGGAAGTGCCGCGGTGAGGCCCTCACCCCCCGGCCCCCTCTCCCGGTCCTCCCGAGTCCCCCGCCCCGGGAGAGGGGGAGACTTACACCTGCGCGGAAAGCGGTCGGGCGGGCTCCCTCTCCACCGGTACGGGGGAGAGGGTCGGGGAGAGGGGGAATGGGGTCAATGAGGCCGGGAAGGTTGCTGATCCGCGCGCTGCTCGGCCTCTGCCTGGCCGCGCTGCTGGTGCCGTTCGTGCCGGCGCTCGTGTGGGTTTGGGTCTCGCGCTCGCGGCCGTGGCCGGTCTTGCGATCGCGGAGGCGCTGGCGTTGCGCCGGCTGATCGTCACCGCCGAGCGTCCGAAAGCCATGGTTCTCGCTCTGGACGAGGAAGAGATCCTGCCGCTGCGGATCACGACTTCGCCCGCCGGCCGGTCTCTCTCACCGTCCGGCAAGTCTGGCCGCGGCTTCTGGCGCAGCCTTCGAGCGTGTTTCGCGGCGTGTGCCGTCCGGGCGAGGTGCTGGCTCCGGAAATTCCTGTGCGGGCCGTCGCGCGCGGCAGCGCCGCGCTCGATCCGCCTTGGGCTTCGGCCACGTTTCACGGCTGGGTGGAGCGCGCGCTGCCGGCCGCGCTCCGCTCCGCCGACGGCGAGCCGGTCGCGGAGGCGGAGATCACCGTCCTGCCCAACCTGCGCGCCGTGAAACGGTTGCGCGGCCGGCTCGACCGGCTCTTCCTCCAGGGTTTCGGCAGCCGCGCGGCGCCGCGCCTGGGCAAGGGACGCGATTTCGACCGGTTGCGCGAATATGTGATCGGTGACGACCTGCGCGACATCGCCTGGAAGTGCCTCGGCGCGGCACCGCAAGCTCATCATCCGCGAGTACCGGCTCGACCGCTCGCAGGACATGTTGATCTGTCTCGACCGCGGCCACCGCATGGCCGCGCGGGTCGGCGCACTGACCCGCCTCGACCACGCCGTCAACGCGGCCGTCCTCCTCGCCTACGCTCTGCAATCGAATGGAGGACCGTGTCGGCCTCCTCGCCTTCGCCGACTCACGTCGAGCAGGGGCTGGGGACAGGGCCGGGGCGCGGCCACCTGCGGCAGATCACCGCTGCGCGGCCGGTGTGAGGGGCGGAGTATCTTCACACCGACTATCTCGCGCTCGGCCGCCCACCTGCGGCGGCGGCTGCGCAGCCGCGACGCTGGTGTTGATCCTCACCGCCTTGCCGGAGTTGGAGACGTGAAGGCGATCGTGGCAGCGGTGCGGATGCTCGTGCCGCAGCACCTGCCGGTCGTAATCGTCTTCTACGACCCGGCCTGGCCGCGTCGGCCGAGCTGCTGCCCGAAGGCAAGCGCCGAGCTCTGCCGCACGCTGGTGGCGCGCGACCTGTGGCTGCGAGCGCGCGAGCAGACGGTGCGGCGAGCTGCGGCGGCGCGGCGCGCTCGTGGCCGAGACGGCGCCGGGCGACGCCGGGCTCGCAGGCTATGAACGTGTACATCGAGGTCAAGCGGAGGCAGCTCCTGTGAAGGACGAATCGCCATGCCCATGGACATCGATCGCTTCGTGGAAGAACGAAAGGACCGCTGGCGGCGGCTGGAAGAGCTGCTCGACCGCGCCGAGCAGGTCACCGAGCGCGATCTCGGTCCGGAAGGGATGCGCGAGCTTCTCCGCCTCTACCGGCTGACCTCCTCGGACCTCAACCAGTCCCGTTCCGCTCACCGCCGAACCGGAGATCCTGGAGCGCCTGAACGCCCTGGCCGGCCGGGGCTACCGCTTCATCTACCGCTCGCGCCGCGGCGGCGGTTTCGCGGAGCCTGCGGCGCTTCGGCCGTTTTCTCGCCTACGACGTGCCCGATGCCTACCGCCAGGAGGCCTGGGCCGTGGGCGTCGCGGCGGGAGCCCTGCTGCTCGGCGCGCGCTTCGGGTTCGTCGCCGTGATCGCGCGTACCGCCGACGGCCGAGCGGTCTGATCCCGGACGAGTTCTTCACCCAGAGCCCACGCGAGCGCGTGGAGCGAGATCGAAAAGAGCGAGGAGCGCATCTCGACGATCGAGGACGCGGCCGTCTTCGGCGCCTAGCTGTACACGCATAACATCCAGGTTTCTTTCCTCGCCTTCAGCCTGTCGGCATCTGACCCTCGTGGCCGGGGATCTGGATCCTCTTCTACAACGGCGGTCATGCTGGGCGCGGTGGCCGCCACCTACATGATGGACGGCGTGAGGGTCTTCTTCTTCGCCTGGGTGGGACCGCACGGGGCGCTCGAGAGCTGCCGTCGATCGTCTTCGCGGGGGCGGCGGGCCTGGCGGCTGGCCGCGCACTGTGTTTGCCGGGGGCGAACACTCCCGCGGGCGGCGGTGCGCAAGGCGTTGCCGCAGGTCTGCGCGGATGATGGTCGGCGCGGTGCTGTTCCTGGTGCTCGCCGGATTGATCGAGGGCTCGTTCTCTCAGTTTTCCGCGAAGACCGTGCCCTACACGCTCAAGATCGCGGTGGCGGTGCTCCTCTTCGCGCCCTGCTCGCCTATCTGTTCGTGCCGCGCCGCCGGGAGGCTGGGAACGTGAACGGACGCCGGAGCGGACGATCCTGACCCCGGAGCACGTCGAGTGCGGCTCGCCCCGGCCGGGCTGGGCGGCGCTTCGTGGCCCTCCTGGTGGACGTGGCGGTCGTCGTCGCGCTCGCGGCCGCGACTCAGCGCCATTTCCAGGCAGGTTCTCAGCGCCGGCGTGGCGCAGGCCGCCTCCATGACAGCCGGGTTCCTGTGTTCGGCGGGCTGTCCCGTCTACTTCGAGCGCGCCACCAGGGCCGCACGCCCGGCAAGCAGCTCCTCGGCCTGCGGGTGGTGGACGGCCGGGGGCTGCCGATCTCGCTGGAGCAGGCTTTCGTGCGCAACATGGTCCGAGCCCTCGATTTCGCGCCCGCTGTTCTACGGCCTCGGCGGCCTCGCCTCCCAGCTCGACCGCGACCGCCGCCGCCTCGGCGACATCCTGGCCGACACGCTCGTGGTCCACGAGACGGAGCCCGTGCGTCCGCAAGGCGAGGGGGGCGCTCGCCGGAGTGGAACAGCCTGCGCACGCCGCGCACCCTGCGCCTCATGCGCCGGCGGGTGAGCCTGGAGGAGGCGGAGCTCCTGCTCGCGCTGAGCCTCCGGGCGCCCGGCTCGAGGACCGCGCCCGCTACGACCTCATGGAGGAAGTCGGTACCTACTATCGCGACCGCCTGGAGATCGACGCGCCGCAGCTTTCCGATGAGAATCTGGTGCGGGACCTCACTGCGGTGCTGTACAACGTGGGGGAGGGGTAGGTATGTAAAGCTCTTCATCGGCCAAACTTCTGTTCCTTCAGCTCGATTTCCTCATCCTTCCGCCTGGCGAATTCTTCGCTCGTTGACATCAACCCACGTCCTACGCCCATCACTTTCTCGAGTCGGACGCTGCGCTCCTCGGGAGAGAGCTCTCGAAACGGCCGCGGATCTTTGGCGAGCTCACTGGCAAGAGCCTTCATTCGCCCGCGCCCTTCAGGCTCTCGGCCCTCTTCCATTTCGTTCTTTGATGGCACAAGCACGATCAGCTCCACCGAGTCGGGTCGAATGTCAGGCGATGCTCAGGAATTCCGGCGGAGCCAGGAGACCCCGGCGTCTCAGCGGCTCGGGGCCTTCCTGCTCGCAGAGAGACCGCAGGCGCGGCATGCTCGCCGCGGCACGGACGAGAAAAAGCCTTTCCGGTGCAGGCGGAACGCTCGCCGCCCAGCCCGGCGGTTTCTGGCCGGCCCGGCCGGCGAGCAGCTCCGCCACTCCAGCCGCCGTCGCGAGCTCGGTGGCGTCCAGCCCGACCGGAACCGGCGTCTCAGCCCAGACGAATCCAGCGCGCTGGGCATCCGCAAGCCACTGTCTCGCCGACAGCGCATCGAATCCCAGGATGGCATGCACGAGGTCACTGAGATCCATGGACAGACTCCCAAAGGTCGTCAAAGGCATATCTTGCCTTGAGCTCACGATGGGACCTGCCGTTTCATGAGCCAGCGGTGCAGCTCTTCGATGGCCGCCAGGTAGCGGTCACGGATCGCGAGGACGGCCATATCGAACGTCGCCTCGTTGTAGGTGTGCGACAGCAGGTTGCGGTGGTCGAGCATGTCGATCCACACCTGGCCGTCGCTGAGAATGCGTGCGGCGAAGGCCTCTTTCATGACGTTGCGCGGCGTCACCGGGTCGATGGCCTGCCCCTCATGGCCCAGGTAGTCCTCGAGGGTCTTCCAGGCGAGATCCAGGGTGAATTTGAAGCGCCGGGCCGTGCCTTCCTTTTCCAGATTCGAGAGCGCGGCGACGTCGCGCTCGAAGGGCTCGCGCAGGAGCACCACGGCCCGGTCGAAGTTTTGGAAACGCTGCTCCCAGCGAATGTCTTGCGTCATGGTGGGCCTCCCGGTCCAGGAGGGCGGAGTGAGTCTACCATCCTCGTGTGCCGGCCCTGGGCGGCCGGGCGGTCCACTTCGTTGATGCTCAGGGCGGTCCATGGGATGATGGCGGCTACCCAGACCGGTATCAGGAGAGGAGGAAGCATGCCACGGGAAACGTACGCGACCACCGTCGAGGCGTGGCGCCAGTTCCTTCAGCAGGTGGCGGAGACCGGAGTCGACATTCCCGGGCTCACCGACAAGAGGGCCGAAGCTCGAGGCGATGTACGAGCGTGCGTGCCAGCTCGTGACCGAACGCGCTGCCCTTGACGCCGCCAAGCAGGCCGCCACGCGCGAGCTTCAGGAGATCCTGGAGAAGGGACGCATCAAGCTCACGCTTCTCCGCAACGGATTGACGGTCGAGCTCGGCAGCAGCAACGAGAAGCTGACTGCGTACGGCATCCAACCCTTCCGCGGACGCCCCAGGCGCCGCAAGGGACCCGCTACCGAAGAATAAGCACGGAGGGAAAGCCTCGTTCCCCCGATCCGCCGCCTCGCCGGATGGAGGGAAAGCCTCGTTCCCTCCATCCACCGCCTCGCCGGATGGAGGGAAAGCCTCGTTCCCTCCATCCACCGCCTCGCCGGACGGAGGGAAAGCCTCGGTCCCTCCATCCACCGTCTCGCCGGATGGAGGGAAAGCCTCGTTCCCTCCATCCACCGCCTCGCCGGATGGAGGGAAAGCCTCGTTCCCTCCATCCACCGTCTCGCCGGACGGAGGGAAAGCCTCGGTCCCTCCATCCACCGTCTCGCCGGATGGAGGGAAAGCCTCGTTCCCTCCATCCGCCGCCTCGCCGGACGGAGGGAAAGCCTCGGTCCCTCGATCCGCCGCCTCGCCGGATGGAGGGAAAGCCTCGTTCCCTCCGTCCGTAGCGGCCCCGAACGGCTCCCTCGCCCCCGGTTCCAGGAGGGAAGGCCGGGGAGAGGGGGACAGGATCAAATCTCCGGGGGTTGCCATCCGGCGCGAATTGTGGCATCCTGCGGACTCCTGGCGAACCGCCAGACCGAAACTCACGGGACCTCCCGGTCCCATGACGGCGGCCTCGCCGGCTTAGTCCTCCGTCCTTTCTCCAAAAAATCCAGCCGGATTGCTCGAGTGCGCGCACTCACGGCTCCGGCCTCGCGCGTTTCTCAGAAAGAACACGTGCTCCCTTGACGAGTTTTTCCAACTTCGCCCTCCACCCGAGCCTGCTGCGCGCGGTCGCGGACCTCGGCTTCACCGAGCCGACGCCGATCCAGCAGCACGGCCATCCCGCCGGCCCTCGCCGGCCGCGACGTGCTGGGCTGCGCGATGACCGGCAGCGGCAAGACCGCGGCCTTCGTGCTGCCGATCCTGCAGCCGGCTCCTGACCCCGCCGAAGCGGCGTGACCCGCGCCCTGGTCCTCGCCCCACCCGTGAGCTCGCGGCGCAGATCGTCGAGGACTTCCACGACGCTCTGCCGCCACACCCAGCTGCACGGCGCGGCCGGTCTTCGGCGGCGTCGGCCTGGAGCCGCAGGAGAGGGCCTGCGCCGCGGCGTCGAGGTGATCGTCGCCTGCCCGGGCCGGCTGCTCGACCATCTCCAGTCACCCCTATGCCCGCCTCGACTCGCTCGAGATCCTGGTGCTCGACGAGGCCGACCGCATGCTCGACATGGGCTTCCTGCCGGACATCCGGCGGATCCTCGCCAAGCTGCCGCAGCGATCGCAGAACCTGCTCTTCTCGGCCACCATGCCGCCGCCGATCGCGAGCCTGGCGCGCGAGCATGCTGCGCAACCCGGTGCAGCTCAACGTCGAGCGCGAGGCCGCGCCGGCGACCGGCGTCGACCAGGCGATCTTCCCGGTGCGCGAGGATCTCAAGTCCGCGCTGCTGCTCGAGCTGCTGCAGAGGCGACGGATCGAGAGCGCTGCTGGTCTTCACCCGCACCAAGCACCGCGCCAACCGGCTGGCCGATTATCTCGAGCGCGGCCGGCGTCGCCTGCGAGCGCATCCACGGCAACCGCAGCCAGGCGCAGCGCACGCAGGCCCTGGCCGGCTTCAAGAGCGGCCAGCATCCGGGTGCTGGTCGCCACCGACATCGCGGCCCGCGGCATCGACGTCGAGGCGCTGTCGCACGTCGTCAACTTCGACGTGCCGAACGTCCCCGACGACTACATCCACCGGGTCGGCCGCACGGCCCGCGCCGGCGCGACCGGCGAGGCCTTCACCTTCGTTTCCCGGACGAGGAGGGCGAGCTGCGCGCGATCGAGCGGGCGATGGGCAAGGTGTTGCCGCGCCGGAAGGTCGAAGGCTTCGACTACGACTCGAAGCCGACGGAGCGCCTCGAGATGCCGATCGCCGAGCGCATCGCGGAGATCCGCGCCCGCAAGTCCGACGAGCGGGCGCGCGCCAAGGCCAAGTTGGAGCGCAAGGCGGCCAACGAAGCGGCCAGGCCCGCGGCTCCGGCCCGGACCGCCGCCCGCCCCGCGGCGCCCGCGCAGGCTCCCGCACGCCACCCGGGCGTGCGCCTGCGCAGCTCCGATCTCCAGCAGTCGGAGACGGGGGTGGCGTCGCGCAACCGGCGGCGGCGGCGGTAGGGTTTAAAAGGTCACCCGGACCTGCGCCTGCCTTCGAGGCGGGCGCGGGTCATGCGCTCGCGCAGGCCGCTTGTAGCCGCCGTGCTTCGGAAGGAATCCCTCGCTCATGAAATGCCTTTCGGGAAAGGACATAAAGGACTCAAAGGACGGCAAGGAGTGCTATCAAGTTCTTTATGTCCTTTGATTCTCACAGCAGCCGGTCCAGGGCAAACCCCATCATCACGAAACCCACAACTCCCAGCCCCACCAGTCCCTGAAGGCGGCCCCGGGCCTGCCGGATATCCAACTCCTCGTCGAGCTCCACCAGCCGGTCCCAGAGGGGTTTGCTGAGGAGCGTCAGCAACGCCAGAACACCCGGACCGGCCAGGCCCATTCCCAGAAGGAGCAGCCCCACGGGATCGTTCGGCTCGGGGTTCCGGCTGCCCACGACGATGACCGACAGGGCGATCACCACCCACGCGAAGCACAATACGGTGCGGACCGTCAGGTTGAACGGCTTGAACAGGCCGAATCGCATGGCGTAAACCTTACGCCCCGTCCTTCTTCTCTTCCTTCTCTTCGACAGGCGGCAGGAACTTCTCCACCCGGTTTTCCACCGGCGGCAGGCTGTGCAGATAATCGTAGATGGCGCCGAGATCCTCGTCGCTCATGCCCGAGTAGGACCACCAGGGCATGCCGGTGTTGTGGCCATCCTTGACCGCGGGAGCGGTCTTCGGATCGGAAAAGCCGCGGAAGACGGCGATGAATTCGGCCTTGGTCCGCTTGCCGAGGCCGGTCTCGTGGGAGGTCAGGTTGGCACTGCGCACCCTCCCCCACTGGCCGACGAGCAGGTGGCCGCCCGAGAAGAGCTTGCCGTGGACGAGCTGGTGCCTCTCGTCCACGGGCGAGTGGCAAAACTTGCAGGCGCCGATGTCGGTGAGGTACTCGCCGTAGCGGACCGGGTCGGAGCGGTCGGGCTCGGCGACCGGCCCGCTCAGCGGCCTGGGAACCTGTTTGATGAAGTAGCCGACCGGAAAATCGAGATGGGTCTTCGGAGCCTCGTAGCGCACGGCGGGCATGGTGCGCAGGTAGGCGACAATCGCCCGGGCGTCTTCGTCCGACATCTTGCCGTACTCTTCGTAAGGCATCAGGGGGAACAGCGCATTGCCGTCGCGGTCGACGCCTTCGCGCAGGGCGCGGAGGATCTCGCCGTCGGTCCAGGCGCCGATACCGGTCTCCTTGTCGGGGGTGATGTTCGGGGTGCAGATGGCGCCCGGGATCCCTTTTCCCTTGAGGCAGTCGCCGCCGGCCCCGAGCGGCCCCGTGGCCGGCCCGGCATAGCGGGCCCAGTCGGGCTGGGAGTGGCAGGCGAAGCAGGCGGCGACGTGCCGGGCGAGGTATTCGCCGCGCTGCACGCGGGCGGGAGTGATCTCGACCACCTCCGTCGACGCGGGGTGCTGCGCGGGCTTGGAGAGCGTCATGTACAGCAGGACTGCGGCCACCGCGATGACGACGAGCGCCACGAGTCCGCCCAGGACTTTCTTCATCAGAACCTCCCCCCTGCTGGAACGGCAGGAATCCTATCGCGTTTGGTCGATCCCGGAGAGGCGCCTCTCCAGCTCCCGGGCGAGACCCTCGACGTACGGTTCGGCCAGGATGGTCAGGTGCTGGCCGGGCACCGGCACGATCTCGACGGAACCCTGGACGACACGGCTCCAGCCCAGGTCCGGCTCGCTCAACGGACCATCGGTGTCCGGCGATCGCGGCGGCATGTCGGCGGCCCGGATCAGCGTCAGGTTTCCGGCGTACGGACGGGGATCGTACTCGCCGGCCGCGGCGGCGTTGGCCTTGTAGACGCGCAGGATGCGGCCGAGCTGCTCGACGCCCGCGCCCGGCGGAAGGAAGTCGGCCTCGCGCAGGCGTTCGGCGAAGAGGTCGAGCTGGGTGTCGGCGCCATGGGATTCCATCCCTTCCAGATCCTCCCGCTTCAGCCCGAGGCTCTTGCCCCAGAGGCTCTCGACGTAGGCGGCCATGTCGAGCAGGAAGTCGACGTCGTTCTGAAAGCCGGCGGCCTCGGCGGTCAGGTCCGGCACGCTGTCGAGGATGGCGAGCAGCGCCACCTCGTCTCCCTGCTCGCGGAGCTGGCGGGCCATCTCGAAGGCGATGACGCCGCCGAGCGACCAGCCGCCGAGGCGGTAGGGGCCTCGCGGCTGCACGCGGCGCATCTCCCCGATGTAGTACGACGCCATGTCTTCGATGCGGGTTAGCGGCTCTCCGCCGCCGGACAGGCCGCGCGACTGGAAGCCGTAGAACGGCTGATCCGGACCCAGGTGACGGGCCAGCGCGGCGAAGCAGAGGACGTCGCCGCCCGCGGGATGGACGCAGAAAAGCGGCGGGCGCGTGCCGGCCGGCTGGATCGGCACGAGGGAGGAGGCGGCCCCGGCATCCGGAGATGCGTCTTCGCGCAGCCGCTCGGCCATCTCCTCGACCGTCCCGCCCTGGAAGAGGATGGAGAGCGGCAGCTCCTTGCCGAAGCGCTGCCGCACCTGCGCCATGAGGCGGACGGCGAGCAGGGAGTGGCCGCCGGCTTCGAAAAAGTTGTCGCGCACGCTCACGTGGGGTGCGCCCAGGACTTCCTGCCAGATGCGGACGAGCTCCAGCTCGAAGACGTCGCGGGGCTCCACGCGCGCGGCACCGGCAGGACCGGCGGAGCTGTCCGCGGCCGGATCGAGGCGCAAGAGGGCGTCGCGGTCGATCTTGCCGGTCGGGGTGTGCGGCAGCGCCTCCAGGAAGGTGAAGCTGCCGGGTACCATGTAGTCGGGCAGGAGGCCCTTGAGGTGTTCGCGGAGATCCTGGACCGTGAGCGGCGGCGCGGGCACGACGAAGGCGGCGAGGCGCTTGCCGCCGTGGACGTCGTCGCGGACCAGCACGGCGCACTCCCGCAGTCGCGGATGGCTGCCGAGCGCGCCTTCGATCTCGCCCAGCTCGATGCGCAGGCCGCGGATCTTGACCTGGCGGTCGATCCGGCCGAGGAATTCGAGCTCGCCGCCGGCGTTCCAGCGCGCCAGGTCGCCGGTGCGGTAGAGCCGCTCGCCGTGCTCCCCCTGAACACTGAACGGATCGGGCGCGAAGCGCTCGGCGGTCAGCTCGGGGCGGTTCAGATAGCCGCGCGCCAGGCCGGCGCCGCCGATCCAGAGCGCGCCGGGCACGCCGGCGGGCGCGGGCTGGCCGTGGACGTCGAGGACATAGGCGCGGGTGCCGCCGACCGGACGGCCGATGGGCGGCTCCTTGCGGTAGAACCCCGTGCAGACGTGGGCCGTGGTATAGATCGTGGTCTCGGTGGGGCCGTAGCAGTTCAGGAGCCGGCGCAGGGTCGAGCTCGGCGGCGCCCAGCGGCTCGCCAGCTCGCCCGGGCAGCTCTCGCCGCCGACGCTCACCACCTTCAGCGTGGGCAGGTCTTCCTGGGGGAGCGCGTTGAGGACGGACGGCGTGAGCACGGCCACGGTGATGCCGTCGCGGCGGATCATCGCGGCCAGGGCGTCACCCGAGAGCAGGGTCTCCTGGCTCGCCACACAGAGCATCGCGCCGCTCGACAGGGCGGTCCAGGTTTCGAGCACCGAAGCGTCGAAGCTGAATGAGACGGACTGGAGCAGCCGGCTCTCCGGCCTGACATCGAACTGCTCCACCGCCCGGCGGATCAGGTTGACGGCCGCGCCGTGGCGGACCAGAACGCCGTTCGGCCGGCCCGTGGAGCCCGAAGTGTAGATGACGTAGGCCAGATTGCCCGACCCGGCGGCGAAACCGGCCGGGCTCCCCTCCCCGGCTCCCGCGGTTTCCCAGCCGTCGCGGTCGATGCAGA
Source organism: uncultured Holophagales bacterium (assembly GCA_963844885.1). GTDB lineage: Bacteria > Acidobacteriota > Thermoanaerobaculia > Multivoradales > UBA5704 > DATMER01. The sequence continues at coordinate 802,913 of CAWJQA010000006.1, forward strand.
CGACCCTGGCGCCGTGATCCGGCAGCGCGCCGAGCAGGCGGCTTTCGGTGATCAGGACGCGGGCGCGGGAGTCCTCCAGCATCCAGGCCAGGCGCTCGCGGGGGTGGGACGGGTCGAGAGGGACGTAGGCGCCGCCGGCCTTGAAGACGGCGAGGACGGCCACGATACGGTCGATGCCGCGCTCCAGGGAGATCCCGGCCAGCTCCTCCGGGCCGATCCCACCGATCCCGACACTGCGCAGGTGGCCGGCGAGGCGCTCCGCGCGGGCGTTCAGCTCGCCGTAGGTCAGAGTCCGGCCGTCGAAGATCACCGCCGGGGCTTCGGGCCGGCGCGCCGTCCACGCTTCGAACGGATGGTGAAGGCAGGTATCGGAGCCAGCGCAGCCATCGGAATCCTCCGGCCCGGGGTTGTCGTTCCACTGGACCAGGATCTGATCGCGCTCGGCGGCAGTGAGCAGCGGCAGCTCCGAGACCGGCCGGGCCGGAGCCTCGGCCGCGGCGCGCAGGAGGATCGCCAGATGGCCCGAGAGGCGGTCGACGGTCGAGGGATCGAAGAGGTCGGCGCTGTACTCCCAGGAGCCTTCGAGCGCCTCGGAGCCGCCGCTCTCCGGCTCGGTGACGGCGAGGAGGAGGTCGACCTTGGCCGAGGCGCCATCGGTGCCGAGCGGCGCCAGCACGAGCCCCGGCAGCTCCAGCGGCCGGGCCGGCGTATCGAAAGTAAAGACCACCTGGAAGACGGGGTTGCGCGCCAGGCTGCGCTCGATCTTCAGCTCGTCGACCAGGCGCTCGAAGGGGAGATCCTGGTGAGCGTAGGCGCCCAGGGCTTCGGTACGGACCCGGCCGAGGAGCTCGCGGAAGGTGATCCCCTGCGGGGCCGGCGAACGGAATTCTCCGCGCAGGACCAGGGCGTTGACGAAGAAACCGATCAGCCCCTCGACCTCGCCGCGGGTGCGGTTGGCCACGGGCGAGCCGACGAGGATGTCGTCCTGGCCGGTGTAGCGGTGGAGGATCGCCTGGAGGCCGGCGAGCAGGGTCATGAAGAGAGTGGCGCCCCCCTCGCGGCTCAGCACCCGGAGAGCCTGTGGCAGCGGCGCCGCGAGGCGCAGCGGGCGGTGACCGCCGCGGAACGACTGCACCGGCGGCCGGGGACGGTCCGTGGGGAGATCGAGGACGGTGCGGACGCCGTGCAGCCGCTCCCGCCAGTAGGAGGTCTGGGCTTCCAGGACGTCGCCTTGCAGCCACCGGCGCTGCCAGGCGGCATAGTCGGCGTACTGGACCGGGAGCGGTGGAAGGGGTGAGGGGCGGCCCTCCAGAAAGGCGCGGTAGAGCGCGGCCAGCTCGGCGGTGAGCACCCCCACCGACCAGCCGTCGCTGACGATGTGGTGCAGGTTGAGGAGCATGGCCCAGCCGTCATCGCCCGACCGTGCCAGCAAGGTGCGCAGGAGCGGTCCGCGGAAGAGGTCGAACGGCTGCGCGGCCTCCACCTCCAGAACACGCCGGAGCTCGGCCTGGCGCCGCTCCTCCGGCAGGGCGGTGAGGTCGACCCGCGGCACAGGCACGTGGAGGGCCGGCGCCACGGCCTGGAACGGCCGGCCTTCGTGCTGGTCGAAGGTGGTGCGGAGCGCCTCGTGGCGGCGGACGATCCCGTTGAGCGCCGCCTCCAGGGCGGTAACGTCGAGCGCGCCGGTGGCGCTCAGTGCCGCGGGCACGTTGTAGAGCGCGCCTCCCGGCTCCAGGCGATCCAGGAACCACAGGCGCTCCTGGGCGAAGGAGAGCGGCGGCCACGGGCCGCGCTCCTCCGGCGAGAGCGGCACGATCGGGGGCGCCGCCATTCCTCCCACCTCGCGCCGGGCCTCTTCGATGCGCCGTGCGAGCGCGTCCAGGCGGGGGGCCTGGAAGGCGGCGCGCAACGGCAGCTCCACGCCGAACGCCTCGCGCAGCCGCGACACGAGCCGGGTGGCGAGCAGCGAGTGGCCGCCGAGGTCGAAGAAGTCGTCCGACGGGCGGATGCGCTCGATCCCGAGCAGCTCGCTCCAGATGCCGGCGAGGATCTCTTCCGTGGGAGTGAGATGGACGGCCACCGCCTCGCCTTCCGGCTCGGGCTCGGGCTCGATCCGGGCGAGGGCTTTGCGGTCGACCTTGCCGCTGGCGCTCAGCGGCATCGACTCCAGGGCCACGAAGGCGGACGGCACCATGTACGGCGGCAGGCGCGTGGACAGGGCTTCGCGCAAGGCGTGGAGCGCCGGCAGGGTCGCGCCTTCGCGCGGGGTGAGATAGGCGACGAGGTGCTTCTCGCCGCCCTTCTGCCCCCCTTGATCGACCAGGACGGCGGCCTCGCGCACCTCGGGGAGGGCGACGAGCGCGGACTCGATCTCGCCCAGCTCGATGCGGAAGCCGCGGATCTTGACCTGATGGTCGATGCGGCCGAGGAACTCGACGTCGCCCTCCGGCAGCCAGCGCACCAGGTCGCCGGTCCGGTAGAGGCGGTCGCCCGGAGCGCCGAAGGGATCGGGCACGAAGGCCGCGGCGGTGAGATCCGGCCGGTGGCGGTAGCCGCGCGCGAGGCCCGCGCCGGCCACGCACAGCTCTCCCGGCACGCCCACCGGTACCGGCCGGAAGGCGCGGTCGAGGACGAAGATCCGGATGTTGTCGATGGACCGGCCGATGGTGGGCGGGCGGTCGCCCGCGCGCGCCTCGACGCCCACCGGCACGGCGTTGGTGACCACGGTGCTCTCGGTGGGGCCGTAGTGGTTGACCAGCACGAACGGATGCTCGGGCCGCGGGCGGCGCAGGAGGCGGTCGCCGCCGGTGAGGATCGCGCGCAGGGCCAGGCGTCTCGGCGCGGCGGGCACGGGCTCGGCCATCACGGCTTCGGCGAGCGGCGTGGGGAGGAAGGTGACGGTGATCCCTTCCTCCACCATCCAGGTCCAGAGGTCCGGCGGCGACGCCACGATGTCGGCCGGCGGCACGCGCAGGGAGGCGCCGGCGGCCAGGGCCGGCCAGATCTCCCAGACCGACGCGTCGAAGCCGGGGCCGGCCAGGAGGGCGCAGCGGTCGTCCGGGGTCAGGCGGTAGGCGCGCCGGTGCCAGGCCACGAGGTTGGAGAGGCCGGAGTGGCGCAGCTCGGTTCCCTTGGGGTTGCCGGTGGAGCCCGAGGTGTAGATGACGTAAGCGAGGTTTTCCGGATCCGGTTGATCCCATTCCGGTTGATCCCATTCCCCCTCTCCCCGGCCCTCTCCCCCGTGCCGGGGGAGAGGGGGTCTCTCATTCCAATCCTTCTCCTTGTCCAGACAGATCGCCGGGATCGCCGCTGCTGCCAGATCCCGCGCCAGCGCCTCGCGGGTGATCACGGCGAGGGCGCCGGAGTCGCTCAGGGTGTAGACCAGGCGCTCGGCCGGGTTGGACGGATCGAGCGGCAGGTAGGCGGCGCCGGTCTTGAGCACGGCGACGACGGCCAGCACCTGCTCGGGCGAGCGCTCCAGGCAGACCGCCACCACGGTTTCGGGTCCGGCGCCGAGGCCGCGGAGACGCTCTGCCAGCCGGCCGGCGCCGCGGGCGAGATCACCGTAGGAAAGCCGTCCCTGCGCGGACACGACCGCCGGCGCGTCGGGGTTCCGCGCCGCCTGCTCCTCGAACAGGCGGTGGACGCGGACATTCTCGAACGGCACGGCGACGCCGGCCCACTCCTCCAGGATCTGGCGCCGCTCCTCCGCCGTGAGCAACGGCAGATCCTCCAGGCTGCGGCCGGGCTCGGCGAGCGCGCCTTCGAGGAGAACGCCGTAGTGCCGCAGGAGCCGCGCCGCGGTCGCCGGCTCGAAGAGGTCGGAATTGAATTGGACGCCCGCGGCGATCGCGCCCGACGGCTGCTCCTCGAGGCCCACGCTCAGCTCGAACTTGGCCGTGGCGAGCTCGAACTCGATCGGCGTGAGGGTGAGGCCGGGCAGCTCCACCCTGTTGGAATCGCCGCCCGTCTGGACCGAGAACGAGACCTGGAAGAGCGGGCTGCGCGACAGGTCGCGCCCTTCCCCCAACTCGTCTACCAGCCTCTCGAACGGCAGATCCTGATGGGCGAACGCGCCGAGGACGCTCTCGCGGGTGCGCGGCCAGCGAGACCGCGACGAAACGCCGAGCCGCGACCCGCCAGCCGGCCGCGCAGGACCAGGGTGTTGACGAAGAACCCGATGAGGCCCTCGGTCTCGGGCCGCGGCCGGTCGGCCATGGGCGAGCCCACGAGCAGGTCGTCCTGGCCGGTGTAGCGGCCGAGAAGGGCGAAGAAGGCGGCGAGGAAGAGCATGAACGAGGTCACGCCCTCCTTTTGCCGGAGGGCGGCCACGGCGCCGCCCAGCGCCGCCGGGAAGGTCAGCCCCGTGCCGCCGCCATGGGTGGTGGGGACCGGCGGGCGCGGCCGGTCGGTGGGCAGCTCCAGCTTCGTGGGTGCGCCGCTCAGCTCGCGCTTCCACCAGTCGAGCTGCGCGGCCAGGCTGTCCCCCTCGAAACGCCCGCGCTGCCACTCGGCGTAGTCGGCATACTGGATCGGCAGCTCCGGCAAAGGCGACGGACGGCCCTGGGAGAACGCGCTGTAGAGCGCCGCCAGCTCGCGCACGAGCACGTTGAAGGAGAGGCCGTCGCAGGCGATGTGGTGGAAGGTCAGGATGAGCGCCCGGGAGGCTTCGGCCAGCCGCGCCAGCACGCCGCGGACCAGGGGGCCCCTGGCGAGATCGAACGACATCAGATCCTGCCGCTCCACCAGGGCGCGGACCTCGGCGTCGCGGCGGCCGTCCGGAATCAGCCGGAGGTCGGCGTCCCGCAGCTCCAGGTGGAACGGCGGCAGGACCACCTGCCTCGGGCCGCCGCCGAGCTCCGGCCCCACCTCCGGGAAAACGGTGCGCAGCACCTCGTGGCGGCGCAGAACCTCATCGAGGCCGCGGCCGAAGGCGTCCAGGTCGAGCCGGCCTTCGAGGCGGAGCGCGATGGTGACGTTGTAGAGGGCGGTGCCCGGCTCCAGGCGGTCGAGGAACCAGAGGCGCTCCTGGCCGAAGGAGAGCCGGGCCGGACCCGTCCCGCTGCGCTTCGGGATCGTGAGCCGGCCCCCCTCCTCCTCGGTCTGGAGCTTGGCGGCTTTCGACTTCATGAGCTTCGCGAGGGCGGCGCGCTTCTGGTCGGAGAGGCCGGAGCGGCGCTCGGACAGGTCGCCTTCCCGGGCCGCGACGCGGCTGCGCAGCTCCTCCTCCTTGCGGCGGCTCTCTTCCTCCGGCGAGGGCGGCGCCTCGGCGGCTTTTCCGGCGCCGATCTGCCGGCGCTCCGGCTCGGGGATGCGCGGCAGGTCGCGGACCGGGCGGTCCGGATCCTCCACGGCGGCGTCCAGGACGGCCCGGAAGTGCTCGGACCAGCGCGCGATGGTCGGCGCGTCGAACAGATCGGTGCTGTACTGGAACCCGCCGACGATCTCGCCCCGGAACAGCCCGAGGCCGAGCGTGAGGTCGAACAGCGAGACGTGCGATTCCCGCTCCAGGAGGGAGAGCGCGAGGCCGGGCAGCGAAGGATCGTCGGACACGGCTCCGCTGGCCAGTGTGAACATCACCTGGAAGAGCGGGTTGCGGCCCGTATTACTCCTTGCCGTCTGGAGCGCTTCGACGACCTTCTCGAACGGCAGGTCTTGATGGACGTAGGCGCCCAGGGCCATCCCCCGCACGCGCTTCACGAGCTCGCGGAACGGGATCTCCTCTCCGCGCTCCAGCCGGCAGCGCAGGACGAGGCTGTTGACGAAGCAGCCGATCAGCCCTTCGGTCTCCGGCTGGGTACGGCCGGCGGCCGGCGTCCCGACCAGCAGGTCGTCCTGGCCGCTGAGCCGGTGGAGGACCGTCTCGAAGCAGGCGAGGAGGGTCATGAACAGGGTCGCCCCCAGCCGCCGGCTGACGGCCTCGGCGCGCTCCACGGCCTGGGTGGACAGGGTCATGTCGAGGACGGCCCCTTTGGAGGTCGGGGTTTCGGGCCGCGGCCGGTCGGTGGGCAGATCGAGGACGGGCGGCGCTCCGGCCAGGGCCTCGCGCCACCAGGCGACCCGGCGCTCCAGCGCCTCACCCTGGAGCCACTGCCGCTGCCACAAGGCGAAGTCGCCGTACTGGATCGGCAGCGGGGACAGGGACGGGGGGCGCTGCTCGCGGAAGGCGCCGTAGCTCTCCCGCAGCTCGTCCAGGAGCACTCCGGTCGACCAGCCGTCGCTCGCGATGTGGTGGATCGACAGGATGAGGATCCATTCGTCCTCGTCCAGGCGGAGGAGGCGGAAGCGCGTCACCGCCCCCGCCGGCAGATCGAACGGGATCGTCTCATCCGCGGTGGCGAGCCGGGAGGCCTCGGCCTCGCCGGCGCCGCGCGGCAGGCCGCGCAGGTCGGCCATGGCGACCGGAGTCGACCCCGGCCGCCGCACCCTCTGAACGCCCCGGCCCTCCTCCTGGCTGTAGCCGGTGCGCAGGATCTCGTGCCGGCGGACGATCTCCTGGAGCCCACCGGCGAGCGCCGGCACGTCGAGCGCTCCTTCCAGGCGGAGCGACAACGAGATGTTGTAGCGCGGGCTGGCCGGGTCGAGCTGATAGAGGAACCAGAGCCTCTCCTGGGCAAAGGAGAGCGGCAGCGGCTCGCCGGGCCGGCGGGATTGCGGCAGGATGCGCGGCGGCGCGCCGCCCTCGTTGTTCGCCAGGGCTTTCTCCAGGGCCGCGGCGAGGCCGGCCAGGGTCGGTGACTCGAAGACCGTGCGCAGGGAGAGCTGCACGCCGAGCTCCGTGGAGAGCCGCGAGACCAGCCGCGTCGCCAGCAGCGAGTGGCCGCCGAGCTCGAAAAAGTCGTCGTCCATGCCGACGCGGTCGCGCTTCAGCAGCTCGGCCACGATACCGGCCACCAGCTCCTCGGCCGGGGTGCGCGGCGGCGCCATCGCATCGGGATCGCGCTGGCGGTCGTCCGCCGGCGCCAGCCGGGCCAGGGCGCGGCGGTCGACCTTGCCGCTGGCGTTGAGCGGCAGCGATTCCAGCCAGGCGTAGGCCGAGGGGACCATGTAGGAGGGCAGGCGCTTGTCCAGGAACGGCCGGAGCGACGTTTCGCCGCCCCGGTCGCCGACGAGGAAGGCGACGAGGCGCTTGTCCGAGCCTTCGCCCTGCACCACCACGGCGGCCTCGGCGACGGCCGGGTGCTCGCAGAGCGTGGCTTCGATCTCCCCGGGCTCGACGCGAAAGCCGCGGATCTTGACCTGCTGGTCGATCCGCCCCAGGAAGTCGATCACGCCGCTCGCGGCGCCGCTTGCGATACCGCTTGCAACCCGATACCGGGCGAGGTCGCCGGTGCGGTAGAGCCGGCCTCCGGGCGGGCCGAACGGGTCGGGCACGAAGCGTTCCGCGGTCAGGTCCGGGCGGTTCAGGTAGCCCCGCGCGAGGCCGTCGCCGCCGATGCACAGCTCTCCCAGCCCGCCGGCCGGAACGAGGCGCAGTCCGCGGTCCAGCAGATAGACCCGGGTGTTGGAGATGGGGCGGCCGATCGGCAGCGCGGCCTCGGCTCCCGGAGGCTCGGTCATCAGGTGGCAGACGGCGAACGTCGTGCTCTCGGTGGGGCCGTAGCCGTTCAGGAGCCGGAGGCCCGGGGTCTCGCGCAGCACCCGGTCCACGTGCGGCGGCGACAGCACGTCGCCGCCCGCCATCAGGAGCCGGAGGCCGCGGAAGCTGTCCGGCCGGGCCTCGGCCATCTGGTGGAAAAGCCCGGCCGTGAGCCACAGGACATTGATCTTCTCGCGCACCAGGGCGTCGCCCAATTCGTCCAGAGTCGGGGAATGAGGCGGAAACACGGCCACCGTGCCGCCGCTGAGCAGCGGCCCCCAGACCTCCAGGGTGGAGGCGTCGAAAGCCATCGGAGCGAGTTGCAGGACCACGTCGCCGGGCCGGAAGTCCGCGAACCAGTTCTCCTTGAGGAGACGCACCACGTTGCGGTGGGCGACCATGACCCCCTTGGGTCTGCCGGTGGAGCCGGAGGTGAACAGCACGAAGGCCAGGCTGGCCGCATCCGGGCGCGGTCCGGGTGGCAGCCCGGGGCCGCTCTCCTCGATCAGGACCAATCGCGGGAGCACCCGCGCGGTGCCTGCGGGGAGGCGGTCCCGCAGTTCGCGGCGGGTCACCACGACGGGCACGGTGCTCACGGATGTATCCGCGAGCAGGAAGGAGAGGCGGTCGGCGGGCCACGAGGGGTCGAGCGGCGTGTGGGCGCCGCCCGCCTTCAGCACGGCGAGCATGGCGACGATCAGCTCCGGCGAGCGCTCCAGGAACACGGCGACCAGGCGGTCCGGCCCGATCCCCGCGGCGCGCAGGCGGCCGGCCAGGGCCTCGGCGCGGGCGTCCAACTCGGCGTAGGTCAGCGAGCCCGCGGCGGACCGCAGCGCTTCGGCGTGCGGCGCGCGGCGGACCTGCTCCGCGAACAGCTCGTGGATGAGGGCGTGCCGCGGGTAGTCGGTGGCGGTGTCGTTCCACTCCGCGACCAGTTGCTCACGGTCGGCTTCGCCGAGCATCGGGAGATCGGCGACCGCAAGCTCCGGCGTGGAGGCGGCGCCCCGCAGCAGGTTGACGAGCTGCCGCGCCAGCCGCTCGACGGTGGCGGCGTCGAAGAGGTCGGTGGCGTACTCCAGGAAGCCCACCAGCCCTGAGTCCTCTTCGAACAGCGCCAGGAACAGGTCGAACGGCGTGGCGCCCGGGTGGCGCTCCTCCATCGCGATCCGCAGCCCGGGAAGCTCGGCGCGATGCAGCGGAAGCTGGATGGTGACCGCCGCCTGGGCGAGGGTGTTCTGGCTCGGGCTGCGCTCGACGCGAAGCTCCTCGACGAGCCTGTCGAACGGCAGATCCTGATGGGTGAAGGCGCCCGAGCCGCCGTCCTGGCCTGGTCCAGCAGCGCCTCGAAGGGAACCTCCTCGGACGGCCTGCCGCGCAGGACGAGGGTGTTCATGAAGAAGCCGATCAGCGGCTCGACCTCGGGGCGGAGGCGGTTCGGCGATCGGGCGTGCCGACCAGCATGTCCTCCTGCCCCGTATATCGGTGGAGTAGCGCCTGGAAGGCCGCGACGAGGAACATGAACGGGGTGGCGCCGTGGCGCCGGCTCAGGTCGCGCAGCGAGCGGTCGGCGTCGCGCGGCAGCTCCACCCGGATGCGGGTACCGCGGTAACTCTGCGCCGGCGGGCGCGGCCGGTCGAGCGGCATCTCCAGGAGCGTCGGCACGCCGTCGAGCGTCTTTTTCCACCAGGCGGCCTGCCGCTCCACGACGCCGCCGGCCAGCCACTCCCGGTGCCGACCGCGAAGTCGGCGTATTGGATCGGCAGCTCCGGCAACGGCTTTCCTTCATACAGCGCGACCAGCTCCCGCGCCAGCACGTCCATGGACCAGCCGTCCGACACGATGTGGTGGAGGCTAAGCAGCAGGACGTGACGGCCGGCCTCCAGCCGGACGAGCTCGCAGCGCATCACCGGCCCACGCTCGAGGTCGAACGGCCGGCGGGCCTCGGCCTCCGCCTCGCGGCCGAAGGCGGCAGCCCGCTCTTCCGGCGGCAGAGCCGAGAGATCGGTAACCGCGAGCGGCGCGGGCGCGAACGGCAGCACGGCCTGCAACGCGCCGTCGTCCGTCTGGCTGAAAACGGTGCGCAGCGCCTCGTGGCGCCGCACCAGCTCCTGGAGCGCGCGCTCCAGCGACGGCACGTCCAGGCTGCCCTCGAAGCGCACCGAGTAGGGCATGTGGTAGACGGCCGGGTTGCCGATCAGCGGCTCAGGAACCACAGCCGCTCCTGGGCGTAGGACTGCGGCACGGGAGGCAGGGGCCGCGGCAGCGCCGGGATCGGCGGCAGAGACTCAGCCGGCTCGCCCGACTCGATCCGCGCCGCCAGCGTCTTGACCGTCGACGCTTCGAACAGCGCGTGCAGCGGCACGTCGACGCCGAAGAGCTCGCGCACCTTGAGCAGGATCCGGGTGCCGAGCAGCGAGTGGCCGCCCAGCTCAAGAAAGGGGTCGTCGATGCCGACCCGGTCCACTCCGAGCGCCTCGGCCCAGAGCGCGGCCAGCTCCTCCTCGCACCGGGTCCTGCGGCGCCACGTACTCGTGGCCGCCGCGCTCGCGGTCGTCGGTAGGTACGATGCGGCCGAGGGCGCCGCGGTCGACCTTGCCGTTCGGGTTCAGCGGCATGTCCTCGAGCAAGACGAACGCCGCCGGCAGCATCAGGTCGGGCAGCCGCGCCGCGAGGAAGTCGAGGAGCGCGCCGAGAGTCGGCGCGACACCGCCTTCGGCTCGGGCACCACGTAGGCGGCCAGGCGCTTCTCGCCGGGCGTGTCCTCGCGGGCGAGCACGACGGCCTCGCGCACGGCCGGGTGCGCAGCAGCGCGGCCTCGATCTCGCCGAGCTCCACCCGGAAGCCGCGGATCTTCACCTGATGGTCGATGCGGCCCGAGGTAACTCGAGCTCGCCGTCGGGACGCCAGCGCACGAGGTCGCCGGTGCGGTAGAGCCGCTCGCCGGGCCGGTGGAGAACGGGTCGGGCACGAAGCGCTCGGCGGTCAGCTCCGGCCGGTTCAGGTAGCCGCGGGCGAGACCGGCGCCGGCCAGCAGGAGCTCGCCAGGATCGTCAGTGCCGAGGATACGGCTGCCCTGCTCGTCGAGCACGTAGGCGGACGTGCTTGCGAGCGGCCGGCCGATCGAGGGCTCGCCCGAGCCCGGCAGGGAGCTCCGCGTACGTCGAGTAAGTCGTGTCCTCCGACGGACCGTACAGGTTCCAGAGGTGCTCGACCGTACCGAGGGCGTGGATGCGCTCGGCCAGGACGCCGCGCAGCGGCTCGCCGGCCAGGTTCACGACCTTCACCGACGGCGGCATCGCGGCTCACTCATCCAGCAACTCGGCCATGGCCGAAGGCACGGTCGTTGATCAGCGTGACCTCATCGCCGCCGGGTCCGGGCGAGCGCCAGCGCGTTGTCGCCAGGATGACGCGCCCGCCGAGCGACAGGGGGACGAACAGCTCGAACACCGACAGGTCGAAGTTGATCGACGTCGAAGCGAAGACGCCGGCCAGCGACCCGGCGGGAAGACGCCGCGCGCCCACTCGACCATGGCCACGGCGCTCCGGTGCTCGATGGCCACCGCTTTCGGACGGCCCGTGGAGCCGGAGGTGAAGATGAGATAGGCGAGATTGCCGCTGCCGGCTCCGCTCTCCGGGTTCTCGTCCGGCCCCCCCTCGCCGTCTTCGTCTTCCAGGAAGAGCACCCGGGTGCCGGACGCCGGCTCGGGCAGGTTGGAAACCGGTTTCCGGCGGGTCAGGAGAACCGGCGCGGCCAGGCCGCGATGGGCGTCCTCCAGCAGCAGGGCGAGCCGCTCGCGCGGATAGGCCGGGTCGAGCGGCGCGTAGGCCCCGCCCGCCTTGAGAATCGCGAAGAGAGCCACCAGCATGCCGGGCGTGCGGTCCACGGACACGGCCACCCGCTGCTCGGGCCCCACGCCCAGCTCGATCAGACGCCGTGCCAGCCGGTTCGCCCGCCGGTTGAGCTCGCCGTAGGTCAGATCGATGCGCGGAACGCCTGGATCCGGCGCATGGACGAGCGCCGTGCGGCCGGGCTCGCGCGCGGCGAGCTCCTCGAAGCGCCCCTGTAGGACGTTGACCTTCGGCATCTCGATTCCGCTCCTCCTTTTTGCGGGGCCGCGGCCCGCTTACGTACTGTGGTGCATGCGACCGGTGAAAGGGGGATTCCCGGGTGAATCAGCGATTGTAAGGCACCCCACCCTTCTCCCTCAGCCTGCAAAGAGCCTCCCGCGGCCGGTCGCCCAAGGGTTTCAGCCGGTCACCAGGAGTTTTCAGCCGGTGCGCAGGGTCGAGCAGCCCGTGAGACCTCCTGCGCACTCCCTGAGAGCCGGTGATCACGCCCTGCGCGGGGTCACTCAGCAGCCGCCACACCCCGCGCACCCCTGCATCGCCCCGCGCAGCATCCACCATACCCTCTCTCACAACCTGCAATGCACCGGGCAGCAGCCGCACAACCTTGGCTTCTGCTTTGTGTGGAGAGCGGGGTCAGGAAACGGTCTTGCCGCGGGGCCGCGCGCGAAGTAGTTTTTGCAGCGCGGCGCGCTTCTCGCCGGAGAGGGCGGAGCGGCGCTCCGCGACCTCTTCTTCGCGCGCGGTGAGCCGCGCCTGGAGCGCTTCCGCCGCCTCCTCGGGCTCCGGCGCGGCCGCCACGAGCTGGAGACGCTCGGGCTCGGCGATCCGTGGCAGGTCGGTGAGCGGCCGTTCCGGATCTTCGAGAGCGGCGGCCAGGAGGATGCGGAAGTGGTGGGCCCAGCGCTCGATGGTCGTGGCGTCGAAGAGGCCTGCGTCGTACTGGAAACCGCCCAGCAGCTCGCCGTGGAGCTCGCCCAGGCCGAGGGACAGGTCGAAGAGGGCAACTCCGGACGGCACGTCCACGGCCGTGACGGTGAGACCGCCCAGCCGGGGGACGCCGAGCGCGTTCTGGAACGCGAAGAACGCCTGGAAGACCGGGTTCCAGGCCAGGTTGCGCTCGCCTCCCATCACCTCGACCAGCTTCTCGAACGGCAGATCCTGGTGCGCCAACGCGTCGAGGCCATGGACCGCACCTGACGCCCGCGAGGAGCTCGCGCGAAGGTGGCATTCTCTTCGTCCTCCGCGCGCAAGGCAGCGTGTTGACGAAGAAGCCGATGAGCCCTTCGGTCTCGCGTGCGTGCGGCCGCGACGGGCGTGCCGATCAGGATGTCGTCCTGGCCGGTGTAGCGGTGGAGCAGCGCCTCGTAGGCGGCGAAGAAGATCATGAACGGAGTCACGCCCAGGCGCCGGCTCACGGCGGCGGCCTGCGCGGTAGCCGCGCGCGGCACGGTCAGCGGCAGGGTGGCTCCCCGGAAGCTCCGGACGGACGGACGCGGCCGGTCCGTGGGGAGGTCGATGCGCAGCGGCGCGCCTTCCAGGGCCTGGCACCAGGAGGCGGCCAGGCGCTCCAGCGTCTCCTCCTGGAGCCAGCGGCGCTGCCAGGCCGCGAAATCGCCGTACTGGAAAGCCAGCGGCGGCAGGCTCGCGCCGCCGTAGAGGTCCGCCAGCTCCTGGAGAAGGATGCCGGTGGACCACCCGTCGCTCGCGATGTGGTGGACTGAGAGGATCAGGAGCCAGTCTTCGTCCCCCATCCGGACCAGGCGGAAGCGGTGGACAGGGCCGCGCCGGAGATCGAGCGGGAGGGCCTCTTCCAGCGCGGCCAGGCGCAGCATTTCGGGCTCCCGGACCTCTTCCGGCAGGCCGCGCAGATCGGCGGCCGGCAGCAGAACGGGGCCTGTCGGCGCGGCGCGCTGCACGGCGCGGCCATCCTCCTGGGAATAGGTAGAGCGCAGGATCTCGTGGCGGCGGACAACCTCCGTGAGAGCCGCCCGGAGCGCTCCGGTGTCGAGCGCGCCCGCGAGCCGGAGCGGCGCGGTGACGAGATACTGGGCGCGCTCCGGGGCGAGGAGGTAGGAGAACCAGAGACGCTCCTGCGCGAAGGAAAGAGGGAGATCCCCATCCCTCGGCACCGGAAGGATGGGCGGGGCTGGCGCGACGCCCGCCGCGGAAGCCTCGATCCGGGCCGCCAGCGTTCTCACGGTCGGAGCCTCGAAAACGTGGCGCAGGGTGAGATCGACGCCGAACGACTCCGCCACCCGGGAGATCAGCCGGTTGGCCAGCAGCGAGTGGCCGCCGAGGGCGAAGAAGTCGTCGTCGATGCCCACGCGCGTCGATGCCCAGCACGTCCGCCCAGAGGCCGGCCAGCAGCTCTTCGGCCGCGGTTCTCAGCGGTGCGCGCATCCGCGGCCGCCGTCCGCTCCGGCGCCGCCGCGGCCAGTGCGCGGCGGTCCACCTTGCCGTTCGGGGTGAGCGGCAGCGCCGGCGAGGCCGCGAACACCGCCGGCACCATGTAGTCCGGCAGCCGCGCTGCGCCGGAGCCGCGGCTTCAGGTCCGGAAGCGCTGCCCGGCGCCACCACAGGCCACGAGGCGGCGGTCCACGCCGCTCGCCCAGCGCGCACGCACCGCGGCCTCGCCGAACGCCGGGATGGGCGCGGAGAGCCGCCTCGATCTCGCCCAGCTCGATGCGGAAGCCGCGCACCTTCACCTGATGGTCGATGCGGCCGAGGTACTCGAGCTCACCGTCCGGCAGCCAGCGCGCCAGGTCGCCGGTGCGGTACAGCGCGCTCCGGCCATCGCCCGAACGGATCGGGGACGAAGCGCTCCGCCGTCAGCTCCGGCCGGCCGAGGTAGCCGCGCGCCAGCCCGGCGCCGCCCAGGCACAGCTCGCCGGCCACGCCGATGGGCGCCGGGTTGTCCTCGGCGCGGACGTCGAACAGATACACCCGCGAGCCGGCGAGCGGACGGCCGATCGTGGGCTCGCGGTCTCCCGGCGGGACCTCCGTATACGTCGAGTAGGTGGTGTCCTCGGACGGACCGTAGAGGTTGAGCAGCCGCTCCACGGTGCCCAGCTCGGCGATCGACCGCGCCAGCGACCGCCGCAGCGGCTCGCCCGCCAGGTTCACGGTGCGCACCGAAGCCGGGATGCCGCGCATCCGCACCAGCTCGGTCATGGCCGACGGCACGGTGTTGACCAGCCGCACCTCGCCCGCGGCCGGGTGGCCGGGCAGCGCCAGGGCGTTGGCGCCCAGGATCACCCGCCCGCCCCAGCAGAGCGGCACGAACAGCTCGAAGATGGACAGGTCGAAGTTGACCGACGTCGCCGCGAACACCCCCGCCAGCTCGCCGTCGTCGAACACCTGCCGCGCCCAGACCGCGAAGGCCACGGCGCTGCGGTGCTCGATCGCCACCCCCTTCGGCCGCCCGGTCGAGCCGGAGGTATAGATCAGGTAGGCCAGATTCCCCGGCAGGACACCGGACTGGACGCCCGACGGCTCGGCCGGCGCATCGGAGTCCGCAAGCTCGCTCTCGGTGATGACGACCGGCGCGCCGGTGTCCTCCAGCAGCAGCGCCAGGCGCTCCTTCGGGTAGTCCGGATCGAGCGGCACGTAACAGCCGCCGGCCCGCAGCACGCCGAGCAGGGCCGCCACCAGCCGCGGCGTGCGGCGGAGGGAGACGCCGACCGCCACCTCCGGGCCGACTCCCAGCCCGCGCAGCCATGCCGCGATCCGGCCCGCGCGGCGGTCGAGGTCGCGGTAGGTCCACCGCTCCCCACCGTCGCCGGAATCGCCCACCAGCGCCACGGCGTCCGGCGTGCGGACGGTCTGCGCCGCGATCAGGTCGTGCAGGCAGACATGCGGGACTTCGAGGGCGGCGGCGTTCCAGGCTTCGAGCACCTGAAAGCGCTCGGCGTCGCTCATCACCGGCAGCTCCGCCACGGTGCTCTCCGGGCCGGCCGCCGCGGCCGTCAGCAGCACGGTGAAGCGCTCCAGCAGGCGCGCCGCGGTGCTCGCATCGAACAGGTCGGCCGCGTATTCCAGGGTGAGGCCGAAACCCTCCGGCATCTCCCTCACTTCCAACAGGAGGTCGAACTTGGCCGTACCCGTCTCCAGGGCCACGGTCTCGGCGTACACACCCGGCATCTCCGGCGCCGCGAAGCCGCCCGGCTGCAAGACGAGCATGACCTGGAAAAGAGGCGACCAGGCCAGGCTGCGCTCCACGGCCAGCTCGGCGGCGAGCTGGTCGAACGGCAGCTCCTGGTGCGCGTAGGCGCCGAGAGCCGCCCGCCGCGCCGCGGCCACGGCGCCGCGGAACGACCCGTCAGACGAAAAACGGCCGCGCAGCACCAGGGTGTTCACGAAGAGCCCGACGAGCCCCCGGGTCTCCGGCCGGTCGCGGTTCGCCACGGGCGACCCGACGAGCAGGTCGCCCTGGCCGGTCAGGCGGTGGAGCAGCGCCTGGAACGCCGCGAGGAGGGTCATGAAAAGGGTGGCACCCTCGCGGCGGGCGAAGCCGCGGACCGCGGCGGCGGCGTCCGCCGGCAGGGTGGAATGCATGAGCGAGCCGCGATGGCTCTGCGCCGCGGGCCGCGGCCGGTCGGCCGGCACCTCCAGCACCGTGGGCGCCCCGGCCAGCTCCGCCCGCCACCAGGAGACGAGGCTCGCCAGCGTCTCTCCCGACAGCCACTGCCGCTGCCAGGCGGCGTAGTCGGCGTATTGGATGGGCAGCGCGGGGAGCATCGGCGGCCGCAGGTCACGGAACGCCGCGGCGTAGAACGCGCCCAGATCGCCCGCCAGCACGTCCAGCGACCAGCCGTCGCTCACGATGTGGTGCGTCGCCAGGAGAAGGACGTGCTCACCCTCACCCAGACCGAAGAGGCGCGCGCGCAGCAGCGGACCGGCCGCGAGGTCGAACGGCAGCAGGGCCTCCCGCCGGAGCTGGCGCCGGGATTCCTCCTCGCGCGACGCCTCGGGCAGCGCTCCGAGGTCGACCACCGGGAGAGGCCGGGGCTCGAAGGGGGCGATGATCTGTACCGGCCGGCCGGCCGCTTCGTGGAAGGTGGTCCGTAGCGCTTCGTGGCGGCGAACGACGGCGTTGAGCGCCGCCTCCAGGAGCGCCCGGTCCAGGTCGCCCGAAAGCCGCAGGGCCAGGGGGACATTGTAGACCGGCAGCCCCGGCGCCAGCCGGTCGGCGAGCCAGAGGCCTTCCTGGGCCGAGGAGAGCGGCATGCCGTCGCCGCGCGGCACAGGCAGGATCGGCGGCGGCGTGTGTCTTCCGGCGCCGCCCGAGGCCAGGGCTTCGTCCACGCGGGCGGCGAGGCGGGCCACGGTGGGGGCCTCGAACACGGCGCGCGGCGGCAGCTCCACGCCCAGCTCCTCGGAGAGGCGGAAGACCAGCCGCGTGGCGAGGAGCGAGTGGCCGCCGAGGCTGAAGAAGTCGTCGTCGATCCCGACCGCTTCAAGCCCGAGCAGATCGGCCCAGACCGCCGCCAGCACCTCCTCGGTGGGCGTGCGCGGCGCGGCGGACCGGTCCCCGCTCCGGCCCTCGACGGTGAGAGCGGCCAGGGCGCGCCGGTCCACCTTGCCGTTCGGGGTCAACGGCAGCGAATCCAACCCCACGAACGCGGCCGGCACCATGTAGTCCGGCAGCCGCTCGGCCAGGTACGGCCGCAGGTCCGGGAGCGCCGCGGGCGCCACCCAGGCCACCAGCCGCCGGTCCCCCCCTCCCCCGCCGCCAGCACCGCCGCCTCGCGGACGGCCGGATGGCCGAGCAGCGCCGCCTCGATCTCGCCCAGCTCGATGCGGAAGCCGCGGACTTTGACCTGGTGGTCGATGCGGCCGAGATATTCGATCTCACCCGAGGGCAGCCAGCGCGCGAGGTCGCCGGTCCGGTACAGCCTCCCTCCAGAAGACCCAAGGGGATCGGGGACGAATTTCTCGGCCGTCAGCTCCGGCCGGCCGAGGTAGCCGCGCGCCAGCCCGGCGCCGCCCAGGCACAGCTCGCCGGCCACGCCGACGGGTGCCGGATTGCCGTACGGATCGAACAGATAGACCCACGAGCCGCGGATCGCGCGGCCGATCGTGGGCTCCCGCTCCCCCGGCGGCACGGCCGTGAAGGTCGAGTAGGTGGTGTCCTCCGACGGGCCGTACAGGTTGAGCAGCCGCTCCACGGTGCCCAGCTCCGCGATCGACCGCGCCAGCGACCGCCGCAGCGGCTCGCCCGCCAGGTTCACGGTGCGCACCGAGGCCGGGATGCCGCGCATCCGCACCAGCTCGGTCATGGCCGACGGCACGGTGTTGACCAGCCGCACCTCGGCCGCGGCCGGGTGGCCGGGAAGCGCCAGCGCGTCGGCCCCCAGGATGACCCGGCCACCCCAGCAGAGCGGCACGAACAGCTCGAAGACCGACAGGTCGAAGTTGACCGAGGTCGCGGCGAAGACACCCGACAGCTCGTCGTCGCCGAACACCTGCCGCGCCCAGACCGCGAACGCCACGGCGCTGCGGTGCTCGATCGCCACCCCCTTCGGCCGCCCGGTCGAGCCGGAGGTGTAGATGAAATAGGCCAGGTTTCCGGGCAGGGCTCCGGACGGCCCGGCAGGAGCATCCGGCAGCTCTTCCCGGTCCAGGAGCAGCAGGTGTCCGGGCAGGTCCGGAAGCCGGCCGGCGAGCCCGCTTTCACTGATCACGACCGGCGCGCCGGTATCTTCCAGCAACAGCGCCAGACGCTCCTTCGGGTAGGCCGGATCGAGCGGCACATAGCAGCCGCCGGCCCGCAGCACTCCGAGCAGCGCCGCGACCAGATCGGGCGTGCGGCGGAGCGACACGCCGACCGGTGTCTCCGGGCCGATCCCGAGCCGCCGCAGGCGCGCGGTGATCCGGCTCGCGCGGCGGTCGAGGTCGCGATACGTCCAGCGCTCGCCGGCGTCCCCCGAGGCCCCCACCAGCGCCACGGCGTCCGGCGTGCGGGCGATCTGCGCCGCGATCAGATCGTGCAGGCAGAGGTCCGGCACCACCAGCTCGCGGTCGTTCCACGCCTCCAGCACCTGGAAGCGCTCGGCCGCGCTCAGCAGGGGCAAGTCGTTGATCGGGCGGTAAGGCTCGGCCGCCGCCGACTCCAGGAGGACGCGGAAGCGCTCCAGCAGGCGGGCCGCGGTACACGCGTCGAACAGGTCCGTGGCATGCTCCAGCGTCACGCCGAAGCCAGCCGGAGTCTCCCGGGCTTCCAGCAGGAGGTCGAACTTGGCCGTGCCGGTCTCCAGCGTCACGGTCTCCACGCGGACACCCGGCATCTCGGGCACCGGGAAGGCGCCGGCCTGCAAGGCGAACATCACCTGGAACAGCGGCGAGTACGCCAGGCTGCGCTCCACCCGCAGCTCGGCGGCGAGCTGGTCGAAGGGGAGATCCTGGTGGGCGTAGGCGCCCAGGGCCGCGCGCCGCGCCATGGACAGACTGTCGCGAAACGTCATCCCTTCCGCGCCATCCGCGATGGCCGAAAACCGGCCGCGCAGCACCAGGGTGTTGACGAAGAACCCGACGAGATCCTCGACCTCGGGCCGGTTCCGGTTCGCCACGGGCGAGCCCACGAGCACGTCGTCCTGGCCGGTCAGCCGGTGCAGGAGGATCTGGAGGTTGGCGAGCAAAGCCATGAACAGCGTGGCGCCTTCGCGCCGGGCGAGCCCGCGCATCGCTTCGACGAGTCCGGCCGGCAGCACGTCTTCCTGGAGCCCGCCGCGGAAGCTCTGCGCCGCCGGCCGCGGCCGGTCCGCCGGCACCTCCAGCACCGTCGGCGCTCCGGCCAGCTCCTCCCGCCACCACGCCGCCTGGCTCTCCAGGATCTCCCCGGACAGCCAGGCCCGCTGCCAGACGGCGTAGTCGGCGTACTGGATGCACAGGGCGGGGAGCGTCGACACCGTATAGAACGCCCCCAGGTCGCGCGCCAGCACGTCCACCGACCAGCCGTCGCTCACGATGTGGTGCAGGGTCAGAAGAAGGACGTGCTCGCGCTCGTCCACCGTGACCAGGAGCGAGCGCAGCAGCGGCCCGGCGGCCAGGTCGAACGGCAGCACCGCCTCCTCCCGCAGCCGGCGCCCGGCCTCGCTCCGGCGCAGGCTCTCATCGGGAATCGACCGCAGGTCGGCCACCGGGACCGGCCGCGGCGCGAACGGCGAGACGATCTGCCGCGGCCGGCCGCCGATCTCGCGGAAGGTGGTGCGGAGCGCTTCGTGGCGCTCGACGACGGCGTTGAGCGCCGCCTCCAGGCGGGCGCGGTCCAACTCGCCCGTGAAGCGGAGGACGAGCGGGATGTTGTAGACCGCCAGCCCCGGCGCCAGCCGGTCGATGAGCCAGAGGCTCTCCTGGGAGAAGGAGAGCGGCAACGGATCGCCCGCGGCGCGCGGTACCCGAACCAACGGCGGCGCCTGTCTTCCGGCGCCGCCCGCGGCCCGGGCCTGTTCGACGCGGACGGCGAGGCGGGCGACGGTGGAGTCCTCCAGCACGGCGCGCAGCGAAAGATCCACGCCCAGGTCCGTGGAGATGCGCGAGACGAGGCGCGTGGCCACGAGCGAGTGGCCGCCCAGGGCGAAGAAGTCCTCGTCGATCCCCACCTGCCCGAGCCCCAGCACCTCGGCCCAGATCGCCGCCAGCACCTCCTCGGTCGGGGTGCGCGGTACCGCCGAGAGGGCGGAAACCTCCCGGCTCACGGCCGGCGAGAGGGCCGCCAGCGCCCGGCGGTCCACCTTGCCGTTGGTGTTGAGCGGCAGCGCGTCCAGCCGCGTGAATGAACCCGGCACCATGTGCGGCGGCATGCGCTCGGCCAGGAACGCCCGCAGGTCGGGCTCCGCGCCGGTCCTCCCCACCCAGAAGGCGGCCAGGCGCTTGTCTCCTCCTTCACCCTGGACGACCACCGCGGCCTCGCCCACCTCGGGATGCGACGCCAGCGCGGCCTCGATCTCGCCCAGCTCGACGCGGAAGCCGCGCAGCTTGACCTGCTGATCGACCCGGCCCAGGAAATCCAGCGCGCCGTCCGGCCGCCAGCGCACGAGGTCGCCCGTGCGGTAGAGGCGCTCTCCCTCTCTCCAGAACGGATCGGGAACGAAGCGCTCCGCTGTCAGGTCGGGCCGGTGAAGATACCCCCGTGCCAGCCCGTCGCCGCCGATCCACAGCTCCCCGTCCACGCCCGGCGGGCAGAGCCGGAGGTCTTGATCCACCACCGCCACGCGCGTGTTGCCGATGGGGCGGCCGATCGGCAGCGGCGACTCCACCTCCGCCGCCGACCGCATCGGGTGGCAGGTGGTGAACACCGTGCTTTCCGTGGGACCGTAGCCGTTGACGACCGTAATGCCTGGCGCCGCTTCGAGCATCCGCGCCACGTGCGACGGCGACAGCACGTCGCCGCCCGACATGATCAAACGCAGCCGCGCCAGGCTCGAAATCCGGGCCTCGACCATCTGATGGAACAGGCCGGCCGTGAGCCAGGCCGCGGTCACGCCGAAGCGCACCAGGAACGCGCCCAGCTCCTCCAGGCTCGGCGTCTCGGGCGGCACGATCGCCAAAGCCGAGCCGTTGAGCAGCGAGTAGCCGACCTCCAGCGTGGTGGCGTCGAACGACAGCGGCCCCAGGTGGAGGAAAACGTGATCGGAACCGAGCTCCGCGAAGCGCGAGCTGCGCGCCAGCCGGACCACGTTGCGGTGGGTCACGGCGACACCCTTGGGCCGGCCGGTGGAGCCGGAGGTGTACATGACGTAGGCGAGGTTGTCGGGAGAGGGGGGAAAGGACCTGAAGGACGCAAAGGACCCAAAGGACTGCAAGGACGAAAGAGAAGGCAGGTCTTCCCAGCAGATCACCCTCGCCTTGCTCCGCGGCAGGCGCTCCAGCAACCCGCGCCGTGTGATCAGCACCGGCGCGGCGGTGTCTTCCAGCATGAAGGCCAGGCGGTCTTGCGGATAGGCGGGATCGAGCGGCGCGAAGGCGCCGCCGGCCTTGAGGATCGCCAGGATGGCCACGATCGCCTCGGGCGAGCGCTCCAGGCAGAGGCCCACGAGCCGGTCCGGACCCACGCCTTCGGCCGCGAGCACGGCGGCCAGCGCATCGGCCCGCCCGTTGAGCTCGGCGTAGGTCAGCGTTCCACCGACAAAGAGCAGAGCGGGCGCGTCCGGCGCGCGCCGGACGTGCTCCTCGAACAGCTCATGGACGCAGGCATCCCGGGGGTACGGAACCCGGGTGTCGTTCCACTCCTCCAGGATCCGCGCTCGCCACGCCTCCGCGGATTCCTCGGCGTTCATAGGAGCTGCGCCAGCTCCTCCTCGCTCAGGCTGTCCACCTTCGCGATCATCAGCTCCTCGACCACGAGGGACAGCTCCGCCAGAGTCGGCGCCTCGAACAGCGTGCGCAGCTTGAGATCGATCTCGAACGTCTGCTGGATGCGCGACACGAGCTGGGTCGCGAGCAGCGAATGGCCGCCCAGCTCGAAGAAGCTGTCGAAGGCGCCGACCCGCGGCACCTTCAGGATCTCTTTCCACAGCTCCGCCAGCGCCTCTTCGATCTCGTTGCGCGGTTCGACGAAGCCTTCTTCGTCGCCGCGGCCCCAGACCGGCGCCGGCAGGGCGCGGCGGTCGACCTTGCCGTTCGGCGTGAGCGGCATCGCGGGCAGCACCATGAACGCCGCCGGCACCATGTAGTCCGGCAGCCGCTCCTTCACGAACGAGCGCAGGTCGGCCACGTCCAGAGTCTGCCCGGCTTGAGTCCCCTGGGGCACGGCATAGGCCACGAGCCGCTTCTGGCCGTCTTCCTCCAGCGCCAGCACGACCACCTGGTGGACCGCCGGATGACGGCCGATCACCGATTCGATCTCACCCGGCTCGATACGGAAGCCGCGCACCTTGACCTGGAAGTCCACGCGGCCCAGGAATTCGATCTCTCCCGTGGACAGCCAGCGCGCGAGGTCGCCCGTGCGGTAGAGCCGCGCACCGGCAGTCTGTCCTTCATGCTGGAAGGGGTCGGGCACGAAGACCTGCGCCGTGCGGACCGGCTCGGCCAGATAGCCACGGCCGACGCCGACGCCACCCACGCACAGCTCGCCCGCCACGCCCGGCGGCAGCGGACGCAGCTCGCGGTCCAAAATATAGAGCTGCGTGTTCGCCACCGGCTTGCCGATCGGCGTGTGGACCACCTGCGGCCCGGGAGCCTCGGCGATCGGATGGTGCGCCACGTCGTCCGAGCACTCGGTCGGACCGTAGGCGTTGAGCAGAGGGATCGACGGATAGAGCGCCAGCCAGCGGCGGCACAGCTCCGGCGGCAGGGCTTCGCCGGTGGGGATCATCCACCGCAGGGTCCCCAGGCGTTCCGGCGCCGGCAGGTCCGGCACCTCCAGCATGGCCGCGAGCACGGACGGCACGACTTCCAGGATGGTGAGGCCGTCGCGCTCCACCGCCGCCAGCAGCGACGCGGGGTCGTGCGCGACTTCATCCGGATAGATGACGACCCGGCCGCCCACCACCAGCGAGCAGAGGAGCTGCCAGACCGAGATGTCGAAGCTCTGCGAGGCGTTCTGCGCCACCACGTCGGAGGCGGTCAGGCGCAGATCTTCGACCTTGGCGAGCAGGTGGTTGAGCATGCCGCGGTGGTGGATCATGGCGCCCTTCGGCAGGCCCGTGGAGCCGGAGGTGTAGATGACGTAGGCGAGGTTTTCCTGGCCGGCCCCATCGCCCGGTACCGGCGAGCCGGCCCCCTCGGAAAGACTCTCCATCTCCAGGATTTCGACCTCCGGAGCACCGTCCTCCGCCATCAGCTTCGGGCCGAGGCCGTTGCCGGAGAGCAGCCAGCGCGAGCCGCTCTGGCCGAGCACCGCGAGCGCCCGCGGCGCCGGCTGGTTCGGATCGAGCGGCAGGTAGGCGCCGCCCGCCATGAACACCGCCATGACGCCGGTCAAGAAGTCGAGCCCGCGCTCGGAGAGGATCGCCACCAGCGATTCCGGGCCCACGCCGCGGCCGGCCAGCAGCCGCGCCCAGCGCCGCGCACGCCCGTCGAGCTCGCGGTAGGTCAGGCTGTCGCCGCCGCAGACCGCGGCCACGGCATCGGGCGTCTTTTCCACCTGGGCGGCGAAGAGGTCCACGAAGGTGTCCGTGGCCGGGCGCTCCTTCCCGGTCCGGTTCCACGCCCCCAGCACCTGGCGCTGCTCGGCGTCGCTCATCAGCGGCAGATCCTGGATCCGCTGGTCGGGATCGGCGGCCACAGCCGCGTACACCCGCTGGAGGTGGTTCACCATCCGCCGCGCCGTGGTGCGGTCGAACAGGTCGGAGTTGTACTCCAGCCAGCCGACCGTCCCCTCCGGCCCTTCCGCCATCCACAGCGACAGGTCGAAGTTCGCGCGGTCGTTGCGGATGCCCGAGCTGCTGATCGTCAGCCCCGGCAGCTCTTCGTACACGGCCGGGAAGTTGAGCAGGTTGAGCATCGCCTGCACCACCGGGCTGCGCGACAGGTCGCGTTCGAAACGGATCTCTTCGAGCAGTTTTTCGAACGGAATGTCCTGGTGCGCGTAGGCTTCCAGCGTGGTCGTCTTGACCCGCTGCAAAAGCTCGCGGACCGTCGGGTTTCCCGACAGGTCGGTGCGTAGCGCGAGGTTGTTGACGAAGAAGCCGATCAGCCCTTCGACCTCGGCCCGCGTGCGGTTCGCGATCAGCGCGCCGACGCCGAAGTCGTCCTGCTGGCTGTAGCGCTGGAGAAGGATGTCGTAGCCGGTCAGGAGGACCATGAAGAGCGACGCGCCCTCGCCGTGGGTGAGCGCCTCCAGGCCGCGGCTCACGGCCACGGGAATCTGAAAGTCTTCGTACCCACCGGCGAACGTCTGCACCGGCGGACGCGGCCGGTCGCCGCGGATGTCGAGGAACGGAATGCCCGCGAGCTTGCCGTTCCAATAACCGATCTCCCGCGCCAGAACCTCGCCCTGGAAATGGTTGCGCTGCCAGTCCGCGAAATCCAGATATTGGATCGGCAGCTCGGGCAGCGGCGAAGGCTCGCCCGTCAGCGCCTCCCGGTAGTGATGCGTCAATTCGACCTGGAGCACGCCCATGGACCAGCCGTCGGTCACGGTGTGGTGGACGGCCAGGATCAGCAGGTGATCGTCGGGCGCCAGCCGCAGCAGCTCCGCCGAGATCAGCGGCCCGGTCGCGAGGTTGAACGAGCGCGAGGTGTGATGCAGGATGAGCCGCCGCTCTTCGGCCCGGCGTTCGTCCTCGTCCATGTGGGAGAGGTCGGTCACCGGCAGCTCGAGCTCCATCTGCGGCAGGATGACCTGCGAGACCCTGCCGTCCACGGCCGGGAAGTGGGAGCGCAGGGTTTCGTGGCGGCGCACGATCTCGTTGAGGCCGCGGCGCAGCGCGTCGACGTCGAGCTTGCCCTTGAGCCCGATGGCCGCGGGCACGTTGAAGGCCGGCGTGCCGGGCTCGAACTGGTCGAGGAACCAGAGCCGCTGCTGGGCGAAGGAGAGCGGGTACGGGCCGCCGGTGGCGCGCAGCGGGCTGACCGGAATCTTTTCCGTTTCGTCCTGCTTCCCCTCTTCCTTCATGTAGCGGATGGCGTCCGCCAGCTCCGCCGCGGTCGGGAAGGAGAACAGGTGCTGGAGCGGGAAGTCGATCCCGAATTCCCCCCGCACCCGCGACAGGATCTGGGTGGCGAGCAGCGAGTGGCCGCCGAGCTGGAAGAAGTTGTCGTGGACGCCCACCGGCTCGACGCCCAGGATCTCCTGCCAGATGCGGCAGACCTTGCCCTCGGCCTCGTCGCGCGGCGCCTCGTACGGATTGAACAGGTTCGGCCGCGGATGGAGGGTCTGGACCGATCCCGCCGCCATCGCGAGCACCGGGCTGAGCGCGGCTCCGGCAGGGATCGCCTCGTCCTGCGTCTCCAAAAGATGAGGCGGAGGGACGACGCCCGAATCGGGCACCACCACGCCGGGCATGTCGATCCAGTAGCGGCGGCGCTCGAACGGATAGGTCGGCAGCGACACCCGCCGCCGCGTCTCGCCCGCATAGAGCGGACGCCAGTCCATCCCTTCTTCCCACGACAGCCAGCGCGCGCCGAACCCGCGCAGCTCGTCGCTCAGAATCGTGGACACCTTCAGCGGTCCGGCTCCGGATTCCGGCTTCCCCGGCACGGCGGTGAAGACCCGCGACGGATCGAGCGATTCGAGCGTCTCGATCGCCTCCGCGCGGCTGCGGCAGGCGACGATGCGGCGGTGCTCGAACGAGTGGCGGCCCACGTGCAGCGTAAATTCGACGTCGGCCAGGTCGAGCTCCGGGTGGCGTTCCAGGTATCCGGCCAGGTTGCGCGTCGCCTCTTCGAGCGCCGCGTCGCTCTTGGCCGAAAGGGTGAGCAGGTGCCACTCGCGGCGCGAGGGGGTCGTGGAGGTCTCCGGCGCCTCTTCGAGCACGATATGGGCGTTGGTGCCGCCGAACCCGAACGAGCTCATGCCGGCGCGCCGCGGCTCGCCGGCCGCCGGCTCCCACGGCCGCAGCTCGGTGTTGACGAAGATCGGGCTGGCCGCGAAGTCGATCTCCGGGTTCGGCTCGGCGAAGTGGAGGCTCGGCGGGATCTGCCGGTGCTCAGCGCCAGGATGGTCTTGATCAGGCCCGCCGCGCCCGCGGCCACGTCGAGGTGGCCGATGTTGGTCTTGACGGAGCCGAGCGGGATGAACTGCCGCCGGTCGGTCACGTCGCGGAACGCCTTGGTGAGCGCCTGCACCTCGATCGGGTCGCCCAAGCGGGTGCCGGTGCCGTGCGCCTCGATGTACGAGGCCGATTCCATTTCCACGCCGGAGGCGGCCCAGGCCTCGGAGATCACCTCGGCCTGGCCGTCGACGCTCGGCGCGGTGTAGCCCACCTTGAGCGCGCCGTCGTTGTTCACGGCCGAGCCCAGGATGAGCGCGCGGATGTTGTCGCCGTCGCGCAGCGCGTCCTCGGCGCGCTTGAGCACCACCACGCCCGCGCCGCCGCCGAAGAGGATGCCTTCGGCCCCGGCGTCGAACGCCTTGCACTTGCCCGACCGCGCGAACACCGAGCCGTCCGCGGACTTGTAGCCGGTGAGCAGATGGACGTTGATCGACACGCCGCCCGCGAGCGCGAGGTCGCACTCGCCGTTGAGCAGGCTCTGGCAGGCGGTGTGGACGGCCACCGCCGAGGTGGAGCACGCGCTCTGCACCGTGAAGCTCGGGCCTTTGAGGTTGAGCTTGTAGGAGACCCGCGTGGCGAGCGAGTCGCCCGCGTTGCCCACCAGGAGCTGCAACGGGTCCATGCTGGCCAGGAGCGCCTTGTTGGGCATGAGGTTGAAGAGCAGGTAGGTGCTGGTGGTCTGGCCGCCGAAGACGCCGGTCAAGCCGGTCAAGGCGTCGGGGTCGTAGCCGGCGTCTTCGAGCGCCTCCCAGCAGACTTCCAGGAACCACCGCTGCTGCGGGTCGAGGATCTCGGCCTCGCGGTGGTTGATGCCGAAGAACTGGGCGTCGAACTTGTCGATATCCGCCGGCTGGGCGGAGGCCTTGATGTAGGTCGGGTCGTCCAGCAGCGCCGGGCTCACGCCGAGCGCGCGCAGCTCCTCGTCCGTGAAGAACCGGACGGAGTCCACGCCGTCCCGGAGGTTCTGCCAGAACTCCTCCAGGTTGCGGGCACCGGGAAACCGGCCCACCATGCCGACAACAGCGATCGCGTGATCGCGTGTCAAGGTCTTTGCCCATGCTCAAAACAGCCTCCCAACTTCCTTCTACGCTTGTGGATTCACTTCCGTCCAGGCGGAGACACTCCGTGCGTACCGCACGGACGCGGAGCGCCGTAGGGTATCACGGCGTCCTCCTCTTAGTCTTAGTGCCGGGCGGTCCCAGGGAGGGGACATGCGCGGAAGGGATACGGAAAGGGCGGCCGGACTGTCCATGCTTGCCCGGGCTCACGCGCCACCCGAAACCGGGCGGGATCGCATCCGAAGGCCCAACGGGCCGGCCATACCTTAGCCCAGGGCAACGCCCTGGGCTACTACGCCAACCGACGCCGGTGCGGCCTGAAGGGCCGCGTTAACCGGGTGGATGGGTGGCCGTCCACACGATCCCGGCCGGGGTTTCCGTCGGTTTCCACCCGGGGTTGAAATTAACGAATCCTGATCCCGGCCCCGACCCCCAATCCCAGGGCGTTGCCCTGGGCTAAGGTATTCCGCGCCGTTGGCGCTATGCCTGCGGCTCCTGGCCGTCAATTCAAGGCTCCGTCGTGATCTCGCCGACGGAGGTGGCGAAGGCGGCCCGGCGCAGCCACCGGGCCAGCCGGTCGAGATCGGAGCACCCCAGGATCTCCCGCCGCTGCGACGGGCTCACGGTAACTCCCCGGGCTTCCAGAATCAGGAGGATGGCCTCGGCCTTCCCTTTGACCTCTCCTCGAGCTTCCGCGGTCGCCTCTCGTGCCAGTCAGGGTCGGGTCCCCGCTGGCGGCCATCGCCTCCACGACCGCCTTGCTTGCCGCCGCGGCGTCGAGAAGAGCGGCGACCGCGAGCGGTGCGACCAGACAGGGGTCCTCGATCGACGAAGCTCGATCCAGGAGACGCCAACTCTGACTCTGGGGTGACCACTCGCAGACCCGTTGCGGACCCTTCAGCCAGATCGAGAAGATCCGGCGCACGCCGCGGCGGGCCATCCGTGCGGCCTTTTTCGTGACGACGCTTTCGTTCTGCTCCGACACGACCTCGAAAGCGATTTCCTCGAGATGGCGGGTGCCCGTTTCCGGGTCGGTACCGTCCTTGTAGATGCAGGCATCGGTGGCGAAATCGGAGCTCTCGTCATGCCGGGTGAGGAGGTCCACCGCTCCACCGTAGCCGGGAGCCAAGTGTGCCCGCAGCACGAAGTCCAGGTCCATCTGCTTTTTGGCGTGAGGCAGCTTGGCCGGGAAAGCCACCATCGGCTGGCCGCCGATGACTTCGTCGCGCGTGACCTCCGGCTGGACCAGATGATCGTCAACGCGCGGGAAGGGCTCGCGGCCCGGCAGATGCAGGGGAGCACCCGAGCCCGAACGGCCGGGGGCTTTGAGGCTGTAGGCGGCGGGCTTCCCATCCATGGGGATCATCCTAACAGAGTACGGGGTCGTCTGGATACGGGCGCGGGGACTTTGAGGATGTCTGGCAGTCGCCGGGCGTCACCGGGGCGTCCGCGATCCTGCGGGAGGATCGCCGAACGCCGGCGTCGCAATCCCACCGTACTGATCAGGGCAATTCCAAGCTTTGCGGTCACAAGGCGCCCGGACGGTTTGGTTGGAGTCGCAATCCCACCGTACTGATCAGGGCAATTCCAAGCCCGTGGAGTGCGAGCCCGATTACCAGAAAGGTCGCAATCCCACCGTACTGATCAGGGCAATTCCAAGGAAGGAGGTGGACTGGAACGCGGTCAAACGCCTGGCGGTCGCAATCCCACCGTACTGATCAGGGCAATTCCAAGGATGCGGATGGTGAGTGGTGCTGGGCCGCCTTCAAGCAGTCGCAATCCCACCGTACTGATCAGGGCAATTCCAAGGGCACCTTCCGCAACCGCTTGATTCCAAGGGGCTTCTCATGCCTGTTTCTCCGACCCCCTGAAAACCGCCTCACGCAAACCCGCCTTCCGCTCTTGGGCGACACTCTGTTTCCCGGTGCAAAGCTCTCAGCCTGTTGATCTTCCCGTCCCGGCTCCGACCTCCCCGCGAAAACGGCACTCCGGGCCTGGCATGACTCTTGTCAGGCATACGCT
Source organism: uncultured Holophagales bacterium (assembly GCA_963844885.1). Lineage (GTDB taxonomy): Bacteria > Acidobacteriota > Thermoanaerobaculia > Multivoradales > UBA5704 > DATMER01. The sequence continues at coordinate 832,078 of CAWJQA010000006.1, forward strand.
TTGCATTGTCAAAGAACACTCGGCGCTCTACCTCTATAGACACGAACCGGCCGGGATTGTTGGATGCCTGTGTCCTGCCCGGCTCCGCTCGCCCGGGACATCATACGGAACGCCGGTCAGGATGGCAATCGGAAGGCCTCGTACGGTTCCTCTTCGAGCACCGTTCGGGCAAGCCGTTCGGCCTGTCTCCGGAAGAGGAGCCGCCACGTCAGGCGCTCCTCTCCGAGCGCCATCGGCGAATTCAGCTCCTTCTCGTACTCCACGAAGTAGCGCTTCAGGGCTTCCCGGCTCAGGCGCACCCCTTCATCCGGCGTGCTCTCAAAGTCCACCGGCTTGAAGATGCCCAGGTTCAGAAGCCCGGCGCTGAAGCGGTCGACGAGCGCGGCGCGGAATTCCTCCAGGAGATCGAGCGCGAGCGACGGCCGGCCATAGTCGATCTGGTGGAAGAAGCCCAGGTAGGGATCGAAGCCCATGGCGTCCAGCAGCGACTGGAGCTCGTTGCCCACCAGCACGTAGCCGAACGAGAGCAGGGCGTTCATCGGGTCCCGCGGCGGCCGGCGGTTGCGGCCCTCGAAGCCGAAGATGGGCGGGATCACACCTGTCAGACGCCCGAAGTACCGCGCGGCGGCCGTGCCTTCGAGTCCGCGAAGCGAGTCGAGCGAAGCCACGGTCTCCACCGCCGCCAACGGCGGCTCCAACTCGCGGATCCCGGCGAGAGGCACCGCGGCAGGATGGTGCCTGCGGAAGCCGTGCAACACGGCCATCGAGCTCGCGATCTTGGCGGCGACGATTTCGCGCGCGAAGACCAGGCAGAAACGCTCCGAGCGCGTCACCTCATATTGCTTCATGCGCAGGGGGAGGTTCTTCGCGTTTGGCGGCGTCAACTGGCCATAGAGCCGCCCCCTGACGGAGAGGATCGCCACCTCGATCCCGTGATCCATCAACTCGAACAGCGCCGACGTAGTCCACCTGGACGTTGCCGAAGATCAGCACCGTTTCGAGCTCGTCGAGGCGTGGCACCTCCATCAGCACCTCGCCGTGCTTTTCCACCACCAGCCGGCCGCCCGTCTTGCAGATGACCGCTGCTGCTCCGTGACGTAGAGGACCGACATGGCTCGTGTCTCCCTGAAGACTCGCCCTCCGGCAAGTGATTCTAGAGACACGGAACCTGCACAAAGGGGTTAGCGCCGAGTTCAGCGACGGGGGCACGCCGGCCGGGGCATGCAGGCGATGGCGGCGGCACGCAATCCCACCGTACTGACCAGGGCAATTCCAAGTCATTCGTGCCAGATTCCAACATGATCAGGCAAACATGGTCGCAATCCCACCGTACTGACCAGGGCAATTCCAAGGAAGCTCACGACGCAAATGGTGGCGCTCGCCACCTACGGTCGCAATCCCACCGTACTGACCAGGGCAATTCCAAGTGAGAAGAACCCCCTCCCCGCCGCGCCGGGGAGGCCGTGTCGCAATCCCACCGTACTGACCAGGGCAATTCCAAGTGGGAGGATCGCGCCGCAGGGGAGGCCGGGTTCCGGATAGTCGCAATCCCACCGTACTGACCAGGGCAATTCCAAGGAACGCAACCTGGAAGTCGACAGCTCCGGGTCCAGCTCGGTCGCAATCCCACCGTACTGACCAGGGCAATTCCAAGTATGAGGAATTCTTCGCGGGCCCAAAGGAACCTGAGATCAAGTCGCAATCCCACCGTACTGATCAGGGCAATTCCAAGACTGAAGTGCTGGGGGGCGAAGGAAATCACACGTAAGTCGCAATCCCACCGTACTGATCAGGGCAATTCCAAGGGCACCTTCCGCAACCTCTTGATTCCAAGGGGCTTCTCATGCCTGTTTCTCCGACCCCCTGAAAACCGCCTCACACAACCCGCCTTCCGCTCTTGGGCGACACTCTGTTTCCCGGTGCAAAGCTCTCAGCCTGTTGATCTTCCCGTCCCGGCTCCGACCTCCCCGCGAAAACGGCACTCCGGGCCTGGCATGACTCTTGTCAGGCATACGCTTTGCATTGTCAAAGAACACTCGGCGCTCTACCTCTATAGACACGAACCGGCCGGGATTGTTGGATGCCTGTCTGCCCGGCTCCGCTCGCCCGGGACATCATACGGAACGCCGGTCAGGATGGCAACACGCGGACACGCCATCGTTCAGTCCTGCGGCGGATGCCAGCCGGCAGCCACCCACAGCCCTCTTGCCAGAACGAGGCTCGGCCGATTCAGTCGGAGAGCTGCCACAGTCGCTCGCCCAATGGCTGTCGTTCCATCGATCCGAGTCGCGCCTTCAACCCATGCGAAATGCTGGCGCCAACTTTGCTGACGGGGGTTGAAGATGCTCACCCTCGTCCCAGTGGCCGGATCGATGACGAGCACGCGGTTGCTCTTGTAGTCATTGCAGAGAGAACAGGCAAGCCAGAGGTTGCCTTCCTCCGTTGGTCCGCCGAAGGCCCGCGGGATCAGATGATCGACCTCCATGGGCTCTCCGATGACAAGCTCCTGGGTCAGGCAGTAACCACAGCGATGTCGCGCCTGCTCCGCCACTCGACGCCGCAGGTCGCTCGGGATATGGGCGGCGCTCACCGGATGGTCAGGAGGCTGGAGATGTCGTGTCCTCGGCTCTTGAGAAGCTTGGCCGCTTGTGCCCGAATCAACATCGCACGCTCATATTCGTGAATGAGTCTGCGCGTGAGGCGTCTTCCGCCTGGTCCAGGCCTTCGTCCCGCTGCTTGGCATGGAGGGCCTCCAGCTCTTGGCTCGCCTCCCGGGACATCACCTGCCTGGCAAGCCGCCAGAGCTCTTCGTCCCCGAGGTGCTCGAGCGCCTCGATAGCATCGAGAATCTCGGGCGAAAGCTCATCCTCCACCGGGGCTCCCGCCGCGACCGCATCCAGAAGCTCGGTTTCGAGACTGCGATGAGTCCACTCCGCACGTTTCCGGAAGCGCTTGTATAGAGTCTCTGGCAGATGAAGAGTTATGGCATGAACTGACATGGTTCCGTCTCCCGCTTCAACGCTTCCGAGATCCTATTCTAGCACGACGTAGTCGCCGAGGGCCGCGACCCTGCGGGACCTCGCCGAACGCGTGCGGGGCGGAGGCGCCTCAAAGCTCCGTCGTAATCTCGTCGGCGGAGGTGGCGAAGGCGGCCCGGCGCAGCCACCGGGCCAGCCGGTCGAGATCGGAGCACCCCAGGATCTCCTGCCACTGCGACGGGCTCACGGCAACTCCCCGGGCTTCCAGAAACTGGAGGATGGCCTCGGCTTTCCCTCCGGCCACGGCCTCTCCCCTGGCCCTCCCTCGAGCTTTCGCGGCGGCCTCTCGTGCCAGCAGGGTCGGGTCCCCGCTGGCGGCCAGCGCCTCCACGACCGCCTTGTTTGCCGCCGCGGTGTCCAGCAGAGCGGCGACCGCGAGCGGTGCGACCAGACAGGGATCCTCGATCGACGAAGCCCGATCCAGGAGACGCCAACTCTGACTCTCCCTTGACCACTCGCAGACCCGTTGCGGCCCCTTCAGCCAGATCGAGAAGATCCGGCGCACGCCGCGGCGGGCCATTCGTACAGCCTTTTCCGAGACGCCACTTTCATTCTGCTCCGGCACGACCTCGAAAGCGATTTCCTCGAGATGGCGAGTGCCCGTCTCCGGGTCGGTGCCGTCCTTGTAGATACAGGCATCGGTGGCGAAGTCCGAGCTCTCGTCGTACCGGGTCAGGAGGTCCGCCGCTCCACAATAGCCGGGAGCCACGTGTGCCCGCAGCACGAAGCGCAGCTCCGTCCGCTTTTTGGCGTAAGTCGGTTCGGCCGGGGAAGCCACCCTGTGCCGGCCGCCGATGACTTCGTCGCGCGTGACCTCCGGCTGGACCAGATGATCGTCCACGCGCGGGAAGGGCCCGCGGCCCGGCAGATGCAGGGGAGCACCCGAGCCCGAACGGCCGGGGGCTTTGAGGCTGTAGGCGGCGGGCTTCCCATCCATGGGGGTTATCCTAACAGAAGACGGTGTCGTCTGGATGCGGGCGCGGGGACTTTGAGCTGAAACGCCTCCTCTGCGCCACGAGATCGACGCCCTCTCGGCGAGCGAACGCCGCGAGCTCACGCCGAAGTCCTTCTGGCGCGAGTTGAGCTCACCTTGCGCCAGATAAGTCCACTTTGCGACAAAGGAGCTTACCTTGCGACAAAGGAGTCCACCTTGCGACAAAAGGAGTTTGCTTTGCGCCAGAGAAGTCGACTTTGCGCCAAAGGAGTTTACCTTGCGCCAACTTGAGCTTCTTTGGCGCAAAGTGAGTTGCCCTGGCGCAAAGCAGCGCAACGTTGTCATCAGGGAAACTCCTTTGGCGCAAGGTCACCTCACATTGCGCCAAAGGAGTCGACTTTGCGCCAGGGAAGTTTACTTTGCGCCAAAGGAGTTTACCTTGCGCCAAAGAAATCCAACTTGTCGCAAAGTGAACCCACTTTGCGACAGAGACGTCCACCTTGTGCCAGAGACAGAGATTCTGTCGCGACGTCTCCTTGCGTTGCGCCCGATAGGGTTCCGCGGTGATCGGCGGACCGGTTTTGCCAGCCATCACCGTCGGCCGCCGCCTGAGCGGCTTCCAATCCCTCATGGAGGACTTCGTCGTCGCCTGGAAACCGAAGTTCCCAGGAGATCAGGGGAACAAATCCTCGACCTCGACGCGGAGGCCGGGCAGCACGGCCGAGGTGACGATCTCCCCCACTCCGCCGCGGCAGAGCTCGGCATAGCGGCTGCGATCCTCGCTCAGCACGTGGACCACGGCTGTCCGCGGCTTGGGATCGACCAGCCAGTACTCCGGGACTCCGGCGTCCCGGTATGCGTCGAGCTTGATGCCCTGGTCCCGATGGCGGGTGCTCGGAGAGAGAACCTCCACGATCAGGTCCGGCACGCCCTGGAAATACCGGTCGCCCCGCCTGGGCTCGTTCCCGCGGCGGAAGAACACCACGTCCGGCTCGACCGGATCGCCGATGCGGTTCGGGAGCCGGATATCGAATGGCATTCCGAGAACCACGCCAAGGCGGTGCTTCGCGCACCCACTCTGCATCAGATAGGCCAAGGCCTGCGCCGCGTACGGGTGGTCGTAGATCGGAGCCGCCGTCACGTACAGGCTCCCCCGGATGACCTCGTATCGCCGCCCGTCCTCCGGCAGCCGCATGCAATCCGCGTACGTCCAATCGCCCTGAGCGGGCCAGATCTGTCCGTCATGATCCTCGGGAGGTGGCAGGATGTAGGCCGGTTCGGACATGGCGACCTCTTCGTTCCGCGACTTGGGGAATGGTAACGCGTGTCTCCCCTGAACGCAACAGCGGAGTCCGGCCTCCTACCGGGCCGCCGGCAGCGAGCGGGCCTTCTCCAGGCAGAGCCGCAGGCGTTGCGCCAGGATCTGGACGTGCGGCTCGGCCAGCAGGCTCAGGTGGTGGCCGGGGACCGGCACGACTTCCACCGGCTGCGGCGTGAGCCGGTTCCAGCCGAGGTCCGGGCTCGCTTCCGCGGCCTCGCCGGCCCGGAACAGAGTCACCGGGCCGTGATACGGCTTCGGCTCGTAAAGGCTCGCGGCGCGGGCGTTGGCTTTGTAGACGTCCAGCGTCCGGCGGACCTGCTCCAGGCCGGCTCCCGGCGGCAGGAAGTCGGCCTCGCGCAGCGCTGCCAGGAGACGGGCGCGCTGCTCTTCGGGGGCGAGGCTCTCCAGATCGGCGCGGGTCAGGTCGAGACGCTTGCCCCAGAGGTTCTCGACGTAGGCGGCCATGTCGGCCAGGAAGTCGGCGTCGTCCTCCATCGGGCCTGCTTCTCCCGCGATCCCGGGCGAGCTGTCGAGGAGGGCGAGGAGCGCGACCTCCTCGCCGCGCTCTTCGAGCTGGCGCGCCATCTCCCAGGCGATCAGGCCGCCGAGCGACCAGCCGCCGAGGCTGTAGGGGCCGGCCGGCTGGACGCTCTTCATCTCGCCGAGATAGAGCGCCGCCATGTCTTCGAGCCGGCCGAGCGGCGGCTCGTCTCCCGACCCCCGCCGAGCCCCCGGGATTGGAGGCCGTAGACGGGCTGGTCCGGCCCCAGGTGGCGGGCGAGCCCGGCGAAGCAGAGCACGTCGCCGCCCGCGGGATGGACGAGGAAGAGCGGCGGCTCGGTCCCGCGGGCCTGGATCGGCACCAGGATCGACCCCGTCTCTCCCTCGGTTTCGCCGCGTTCACCGCGCAGGCGCGCGGCCATGGCCTCGACCGTCCCGCCCTGGAAGAGGACGGCCAGCGGCAGATCCCTCCCGAAACGCTCCTGGACCTTGGCCATCAGGCGGACGGCCATCAGCGAGTGGCCGCCCAGGGCGAAGAAATCGTCCCGCACCCCGACGCGCGGTACCTCCAAAACCTCGGCCCAGATCCGCGCCAGCTCCAGCTCCAGGACGTCGCGCGGCTCGACGCGCTCGCCGGCCTCCGGCCCTGGAATCCCGCCAGTCCCGCCAGTCCCGCCGAGGTGCGCCAGGGCGCGGCGGTCGAGCTTGCCGGTCGGGGTCTGGGGGAACGCTTCCAGAAACTGGAAGCCCGCGGGGATCATGTAGTCGGGGAGCGTCCGGCGCAGATGCTCGCGCAGACGCGCCGCCAGGTCGGGAGCGCCCGGCGGATGGGCCACCACGAAGGCGGCCAGCCGTTTGTCCGCGCCCTGCCCGAGAACCAGGACGGCGCATTCGGCCACCAGCGGGTGATTGCCGAGCGCGGCCTCGATCTCCCCCAGCTCGATGCGCAGGCCGCGGATCTTGACCTGGCGGTCCACCCGGCCGAGGAACTCCATGTCGCCGCCGGGCAGATGGCGGACGAGGTCGCCCGTCCGGTACAGCCGCTCGCCGGGGCTGGACGAGAACGGGTCGGGCAGGAAGCGCTCGGCCGTCCGGTCCGGCCGGTTGAGATAGCCGCGGGCCAGGCCCTCGCCGCCGAGCCACAGCTCGCCCGGCACTCCGGTGGGCACGGGCCGGCCGAGGGGATCGACCCCATAAGCGCGGAGGTTGCCCAGCGGCCGGCCGATCGGCGGCTCCTTGCGGAAGGGGCCGGAGCAATCCTTGGCCAGGGCGTAGATGGTGGTCTCGGTGGGACCGTAGCAGTTGAGCAGCCGCGAGGCGGACCGCGGCGGCGACCAGCGCGTGGCCAGCTCCGCCGGACAGTTGTCGCCGCCCACGGAGACGGTGCGCAAGGCCGGGAACGCGTCCTGGGGAAACCCGCTCAACCCGCCTAACACCGCCGGGGTCAGCACCGCCTGGGTGATCGCTTCGCGGCGCATCATCTCCGCCAGCGCCGGGCCGGACATCCGGGTCTCGCGCCCGGCCACGTACAGGGTGGCGCCGGCCGCGAAGGCCATCCAGGTCTCCAGGACCGAGGCGTCGAAGCTGAAGGAGACCGATTGCAACAGGCGGCTCGACCCGTCCACCCCGAACTGCCGCACGGCCCGCTCGATGAGGTGGACCGCCGAGCGGTGCCGGACGAGCACGCCGACCGGACGGCCGGTGGAGCCGGAGGTATAGATGACATAGGCCAGGTTGTCCGGCGAAGCCTGCGGGGAGACATGCGGCGGCACTTCAGGCATCGCATCCAGCCCTTCCAGAATCCCGTCGAGGAGCAGCACCTCCGCGGTGGTCTCGGGCAAGGCCGCCAGGACGTCATCCTGGGCGAGCAGGACGCGCACGCGGGCGTCCTCCAACATCCAGGCCAGGCGCTCGCGCGGATGGGCGGGGTCGAGCGGCAGATAGGCGCCGCCGGCCCGGAAGACGCCCAGCACCGCGACGATCCGCTCGATCCCTTCATTGGCACAGATGCCGACCAGCTCCTCGGGGCCGGTCTCCAGCTCGATCAGGCGCCGCGCCAGCCGGTCCGCCCGGGCGTCCAGCTCGCGGTAGGTGAGCCGACGGCCACCGAAAACCACGGCGGTGTGATCCGGGACGCGCGCCACGGTGGCGGCGAACACCTGATCGAAGGTGGCGGGCGTGAACGGCTCGGCCGTGCCGCTCCACTCGGCGAGGGCCTGGTGGCGCTCCGCCGCGGTCAGGAGGGGGAGATCCGAGAGCTTTTGGCCCGGGTCGGCCACGGCCCCTTCGAGCAGCGTGCGCAGGTGGCCGGCCATGCGGTCGATCGTGGTGGCGTCGAAGAGATCGGTGCTGTACTCGCAGCTCCCTTCGAGGCCCGCCGGCCCTTCGGCCAGCGAGAGGAGAAGGTCGAGCTTGGCGGTGCCGCCCTCCGCCGCCAGCGGCTCCAGGGTCAGGCCGGGGAGGCGCAGGCCGCCGAACGGTGCGTTCTGGAGCGCGAGCACGACTTGAAAGACCGGGTGGCGGGCCAGGCTGCGCTCGACCTGCAGCTCGTCCACGAGGCGTTCGAAAGGGAGATCCTGGTGGGCGAAGGCGCCCAGGGTGCCGCTCCGGGTGGCGGCCAGCAGCTCGTCGAAAGTGGGCTCACCGCCGAGATCACCGCGCAGGACCACGGTGTTGACGAACAGGCCGATCAGCCCTTCGAGCTCGCGCCGGCCGCGGCCCGCCACGGGCGAGCCGATGAGCACGTCGTCCTGCCCGGAGTAGCGGTAGAGCAGCGTCTGCCAGGCGGCGAGGAGGGCCATGAAGAGGGTCACGCCGCGCCCGCGGGCGAGCGCCGCGACCTCCATGGAAAGGCCGGCCGGCAGCACCACGGCGCGGGCGTCGCCGCGGAAGCTCTGCACCGGCGGACGCGGCCGGTCGGTGGGCAGGTCGAGCACCGTGTGGGCGCCGCGCAGCCGCTCCCGCCAGTACGCGACGTGCGCCGCCAGGACGTCGCCCGCCAGCCAATCGCGCTGCCAGCGGGCAAAGTCGGCGTACTGGACCGGAAGCGGCGGCAGAGTCTTGCCGGACCGGTAGAGCGCTCCCAGCTCGTCGACCAGCACGCCGAGAGACCAGCCGTCGGCCACGACGTGGTGGAGATTGAAGAAGGCCTGCCAGCGGTCCTCCTCCAGGCGCAGGAGGAGAGCGCGCAGCAGCGGCCCGGTCCGCAGGTCGAAGCGCCGCCCGGCCTCGCCGCGCAGCCGGGCCGCCGCTTCGGCCTCGCGCCGCTCGGCGGGCAGGGCGGTCAGATCGACCACCGGCAGCGGCGGGTCCAGGGACGGCGCGATCACCTGGAACGGCGTGCCTTCGAGCTGGTCGAAGGTGGTGCGCAGCACCTCGTGGCGGCGGACGATCTCGCGCAGGGCGGCGGCGAGCGCCGGGACGTCCAGCTCGCCGGTCATGCTCAGGGCCACGGGTACGTTGTAGAAGGCCGTGCCGGGCTCCAGGCAGTCGAGGAACCAGAGGCGCTCCTGGGCGAAGGAGAGCGGCGGGCAGGGACCGCGCTCCGCCGCCGGGATGGGAACGATGGGCGGCTGGGCCGGGCCGAGCCCCGCCGACTCGACCTGGGCGCGCTCGATCCGCAGCGCCAGCCCCTCCAGGGTCGGCGCCTCGAACACGGCGCGCAGCGGCAGATCCACCTCGAACAGCTCGCGCAGCCGCGAGATCATCCGCGCCGCGAGCAGCGAATGGCCGCCGAGGTCGAAGAAATCGTCCCCGGCCCCCACCCGGCCCACACCGAGCAGCTCGATCCAGGCGCCGGCCAGGATCTCCTCCACCGGCGTCCACGGCGCCACGTGGCCGGCGGGTGCATCCTCCTTCACCTCGGGCGCCATGCGGGCGAGCGCCCGGCGATCCACCTTGCCGTTCGGGTTGATCGGCAGGGCGTCGAGGACGACCCATCCCGTGGGCACCATGAACGCCGGCAGCCGCTCGGCCAGAGACTGCCGGAGACCCTCGGCCGGCTCGCCCGCCACGTAGGCGACGAGCCGCTTGTCGCCGCCCTCCCCCAGCGCCAGCACGGCCGCGTCCTTCACCCCGGGGAGGGAGAGGAGAGCCGACTCGACCTCGCCCAGCTCGATGCGGAAGCCCCGCACTTTGACCTGGAAATCGGTCCGGCCGAGGAACTCGATCGCGCCATCGGCCCGGCGGCGGACCAGGTCGCCCGTCTTGTAGAGGCGGTCGCCGCTCCTTCCGGACAAGGAGAACCGATCGGGCACGAAGCGCTCGGCCGTCAGATCCGGCCGGTTCAAGTACCCCCAGGCCAGGCCGTCGCCGCCCACGAACAGCTCGCCGGTGACGCCCACCGGCACCGGGTTGAGCTCCCGGTCCAGCACCACCAGGGCGGTGTTGCCCACCGGCTGGCCGATCGGCACCGTCGTGGCTCCCGGAGGGACCTCCCGCACGTGGTGCCACGAGGCGTAGGTGGTGCTCTCGGCGGGTCCGTAGGCGTGGATCAGGCGCCCCGGCGGGCCGTACTCGAGGCACCGGCGCACCGCGGCCGGGTCCGCGGCCTCGCCGCCGAAGAACACGGTGCGCAGCGGCCGGAAGGCGTCCGGCAGCTCCCGCACCACCTGGTTGAAGAGGGCCGTGGTGAGGAACAGCTCGGTGATGCCGTCGCGCCGGACCTGCGCCGCCAGCTCCCGCGGCGAGAGCATCGTCTCCTTGCTCACCCCCACCAGGCGGGCGCCGTTGAGCAGCGCGCTCCAGATCTCGAAGGTGGCGGCGTCGAAAGAGGTGTTCGCGCCCTGGGCGATGACGGCGTCCGGCCCGAGGTCCATGTAGTTGGTATTCCTCACCAGCCGCACGATGCCCCGGTGCGGCAGCGCCACGCCTTTCGGCCTGCCCGTCGAGCCCGAGGTATAGATGACGCAGGCCAGGCTCTCCGGCACGGTGTGAACGGCCGGAGCCAGGGGGCTCTGCCGGGCCAGGAGATCGCGGTCGCGGTCGAGGCAGACCGTCCGGGCTCCCGGGAACAGGCTGAGTGAGCGTTCCCACGTGATGAGCACCGGCGCGCGGGCGTCTTCGAGCATGAAGGCCAGGCGCTCCTCCGGATAGGAGGTGTCGAGCGGGACGTAGGCGTTGCCGGCCGCGAGCACCGCGAGCATCGCCACGATCAGGTCGAGCGAGCGCTCCAGGTGGATGGCCACCGGCACCCCCGGCTCGACGCCCAGCCCGCGCAGGTGGTTGGCGAGACGGTTGGCGCGCTCGCCCAGCTCGCGGTAGGTGCAGGCTTCCTCCCCGAACACCACGGCCAGAGCGCCCGGCGACCTGTCCGCATGCTCCCGGAACAGCTCGTGGACGCAGGCTCGGGGGTAGACGGAGCGGCTGTCGTTCCACTCGGTCAGGAGCTGCTCCGTCTCGGCGGGGGTCAGCAGCGGCAGCTCGGAGAGCGGTCTTCCAGGATCCGCGCCAGGATCGACGGCCACCCCTTCGAGCAGCGTCCGGAAGCCGCCGAGCAGGCGCCGGGCCGTGGTCTCGTCGAAGAGGTCGGCGCTGAATTCCAGGCTCGCGGCGAGACCGTCTTCTCCTACCTCCGTCAAAGCCAGGGTGAGGTCGAACTTGGCCGTGATCCCGGCCACGTCGAGGGTGGAGAGGGTCAGCCCGGGCAGCCTCGGAGGCTCGGCCGGGGCGTTCTGGAGCGCCAGCATCACCTGGAAGAGCGGATGGCGGAGAGGTTGCGCTCCACGCCCAGCTCTTCGACCAGCTTCTCGAACGGGAGGTCCTGGTGGGCGTACGCGCCCAGGGCGGCGCCGCGGACCTGGGCGAGCAGCTCGCGGAAGGTCGGATCGCCGGAGAGAGCCGCCGCGCAGCACCAGCGTGTTGACGAAGAAGCCGATCAGCCCCTCGACCTCGGTGCGGGTGCGGCCGGCGATCGGGGTGCCGACGAGGAGGTCGTCCTGGCCGGGTGACGCGGTGGAGCAGCGCCTGGAACGCGGCCAGGAGCGCCATGAAGAGCGTCACCCCCTCGCGGCGGGCCAGGGCGCGGAGCGCGCCGCCGAGCCCGGGGAGGTCGCAGCGCAACCTCGCCGCCGCGGGCCGTGCGCACCGGCGGGCGCGGCCGGTCCGAAGGCAGGTCCAGAACGGTGGGCGCTCCCGCCAGGGCCTCGCGCCACCAGGCGAGCTGCGCGTCCAGAGTCTCACCGCTCAGCCAGCCGCGCTGCCAGACCGCGAAGTCGGCGTACTGGACCGGCAATGCCGGCAAAGGCTCGCCGGAGCATAGAGAGCGGCCATGTCGCGGACCAGCACGCCGAGCGACCAGCCGTCGCCCGCGATGTGGTGCAGGGTCGCGAGGCAGGCGTGCTCCCGCTCGCCCAGGCGCACCAGGAAGGCGCGCAGGACCGGCCCCGCGACCAGGTCGAACGGCCGCGCCGCCTCCGCCGCGGCGAGCCGTTGCAGCTCCGCTCTCCCGGACCGGGAGCCCACCCAGATCGACGACCGGGAGCGGTATCTTCACCTCGGAGCTCACCCCGGAGGCGATCCGCTGCACGGGCCGCCGGCCGCCGCCGCCAGATACCGGGAAGGTGGTGCGCAAGCGCCTCGTGGCGCCGGACGATCCCGCGGAAGGCCGCGGCCAGCGCCGCCACGTCGAGCGGGCCGTCCAGGCGCAGGGCGAGCGGGATGTTGTACGCGGGACGGCCCGGCTCGAGCTGCTCCAGGAACCACAGCCGCTCCTGGGCGAACGACAGCGGCAGATCGGCGGTCCTGGATATCGGCCGGATGGCGGGCACGGCGCCGCCGGCGCGCTCGGCTTCGATGCGCGCCGCGAGCCCGGCGAGCGTGGGCGCCTCGAAGAGGGCGCGCAGCGGCAGCTCGACCCCGAAGGCGTCGCGGACGCGGGACACCACCCGCATGCCGAGCAGCGAGTGGCCGCCCAGCTCGAAGAAGCTGTCCTCCACACCGGCCCGCTCGATGCCGAGCAGGTCGCACCAGATGCCGGCGAGAAGCTCCTCGGCCGGCGTGCGTGGCGCCGCGGAGGTGGTGGCGGTGCTCCGCTCGGGCTCGATCCGGGCGAGCGCCTTGCGGTCCACCTTGCCGTTGGGCGTCAGCGGCATGGCGTCGAGGAAGACGAAGGCGGCCGGCACCATGTGCTCGGGGAGGGATTCGCGCAGGAAGGCGCGCAGGACCTCACCCCCTAGCCCCCTCTCCCATCTCCCTCCCTGCCACCGGGAGAGGGGGGACGCCGTCGAGGCCTCGTCCTGCGATCCCGGCGATCCCGGCGATACTGCCCCAGTCACGTCCCCCCTCTCCCGGTGGTCGGGAGGGAGATGGGAGAGGGGGACAGGGGGTGAGGTCACCACGCAGGCCGCCAGCGTCTTGTCTCCCCCCTCGCCGCGCACCATCACCACCGCCTCGCGCACCTCCGGATGGCGGGCGAGGGCGGCCTCGATCTCCCCCAGCTCGATGCGGAAGCCGCGGATCTTCACCTGGTGGTCGATCCGTCCCAGATATTCGACCTCGCCGTCCGCCAGCCAGCGCGCGAGGTCGCCCGTGCGGTAGAGCCGCGCTCCTCCGCCATCGAATCGATCGGGAATGAAGCGTTCCGCCGTCAGGTCGGGACGGTGAAGATAGCCCCGGCCCACCTGCACGCCGCCGATGTGCAGCTCGCCGGCCACGCCCACCGGCACCGGGTTGCCCTCGCGGTCGAGGACGTGGATGCGCGTGTTCGCCACCGGCCGGCCGATCGGCACCCGCGCCTCGCCCGGGCGGCATTGGTGATACGTCACGTCCACCGCCGCCTCGGTGGGGCCGTAGAGGTTGTGCAGCTCCACACCCGCCGGCAGGCGGGTAAAGAAACGTTTCGCAAGGTCGGCCGGCAGCGCCTCGCCGCTCGCCATCACCCGGCGCAGGCTGGTACACCTCTCCACCCCCGGCTGCTCCACGAACACCTGGAGCATCGAAGGCACGAAATGGAGCGTCGTGATCCCTTCCCGCTCGATCGTCTCCACCAGATAAGCCGGATCCTGGTGGCCGCCGGGACGGGCCACCACCAACCGCGCGCCCACGATCAGCGGCCAGAAGAATTCCCACACCGACACGTCGAAGCTGAACGGGGTCTTCTGAAGCACCCGGTCGTCCGCCGTGAGGCCATACTCCTGCTGCATCCACAGCAGCCGGTTCACAATCCCCCGGTGAGCGTTCACCGCCCCCTTCGGCCGTCCCGTGGACCCCGAAGTGAAAATCGCGTAAGCCGCCCCGTCCGGGTCCCTCCTGTCCTTGCAGTCCTTGCAGTCCTTTTCCCCTTCCAGTACCACCACTCTGGCGTTGTGATCCGGCAGCCGGTCCACCAGGTGCCCCTGCGTGAGCAGCACCGGCACCGCCGCATCCTCCAGCATGAAGGCCAGGCGCTCGGCCGGGTAGTCGGGATCGAGCGGCACGTAGGCGCCGCCGGCCTTCAGGATCGCCAGCAGCCCCACCACCATCTCCAGCGAGCGCTCGGCACAGATCCCCACCAGCGTATCCGGCAACTGCGTGGCCAGCGCCGCGGCCTGCTCGTCCAGCTCGCGCCAGGTCAGGCTCTCTCCTTCGAACACCACCGCCACGGCGTCCGGCGTCCGCTCCACCTGGGCCGCGATCAGCTCGTGCAGGCAGGCGTCCGGGTACTCCACCGCCGTCCGGTTCCAGGCGGCGAGCTCGGCCTGCTCCGCCGCGGTGAGCAGCGGCAGGTCGGCCAGGGGAGAGTCCGGGCCGGCTGCCGCCCCCTCCAGCAGGACTTGGAGGTTGCCGAAGAGGCGCTCTACGGTGCCGCGGTCGAACAGGTCGGTGGCATAGCCGATATCCAGGGCGAGACGGCCGTCCTCCGGCTGGGAAAAATCGAAGGAGAGGTCGAGCTTGGCCGAATCCACCGGCACGTCCACCAGGCTCAGCTTCAGCCCGGGCAGCGACACACCCGCGGCCGGAGCGTTCTGGAGGACGAGCATCACCTGGAACAGCGGGTTGTGGGCCAGGCTGCGCGGGATCTGCAGCTCCTCGACCAGCTTCTCGAACGGCAGATCCTGGTGGCCGTAGGCGTCCAGGGCGGCGTGGCGGGCCCGCTCCAGCAGCAGCCGGAAGGTCGGCCGCTCCCCGTCCAGCCGGCCGCGCAACACCAGGGTGTTCACGAAAAGTCCGATCAACCCCTCCACCTCCAGGCGGTGGCGGCCGGCGATGGGCGTGCCCACGAGCACCTCGTCCTGGCCGGAGAGGCGGCCGAGCAGGGCCTGCAGCCCCGCCAGCAGCGCCATGAACAGCGTGGCGCCCTGCTGCTGCGCCACCTGCCGGAGCGCTCCGGCCAGCTCCGGCGGCAGCGCGGCCGTCAGAATCCTCCCGCGGAAGCTCTGGACCGGCGGATGCGGGCGGTCGGTGGGCAGCTCCAGAATCGTCGGCGCCCCGGCCAGCTCCTTGCGCCAGTACGCGAGCTGCGTCTCCAACTCCTCACCCTGGAGCCAGCCGCGCTGCCAGACGGCGTAATCGGAGTACTGGATCGGCAGCTCCGGCAAGGCGGGCGGCCGGCCCTCCGAGAACGCCTGGTACAGGAGGGTACACTCGCGGACCAGCAGCTCGGTGGACCAGTTGTCGCCCGCGATGTGGTGCATGCTCAGCATCAAGACGTGCTCGTCCGGCCCGAGCCCGATCAGGGCGGCGCGCAGGAGCGGCCCCGTGGAGAGGTCGAACGGCCGGCCGGCCTCGTCCCCGAGCAGGCGCCGGGTCTCCGCCTCGCGCCGCTCCGGCATCCCTTCTGACCTCCCTTCTGAAAGACCGTGGAGGTCGATCACCGGCAGGGCCGGCGCGAACGGCGGACCGACGACCTGGACGCCCTCACCGCCGCGCTCCGCGAAGGTGGTGCGCAGCGACTCGTGGCGCCGCACGATCCCGGCCAGGGCGCGGGCCAGGCACTCCACCTCCAGCCGGCCCGCGAGGCGCAGGGCGGACGGGATGACGTAGGTCGAGCCGCCGGGCTCCAGCCGGTCCAAAAACCAGAGCCGCTCCTGGGCGAACGAAAGCGGCGCCGGACCGCCGCCGGCACGGCGCGGGATCGCGGTCTTCTGAAGGGTCTGGACGGACGGCGGCGCCGAGCGCAGACGGCCGAGCGCGGCGCGCTGCGCGTCCGACATCTTCGAGCGCAGCGCGGCCAGCCGCCGCTCGCGCTCGGCGAGGCGGTCCTGGAGAGAGCCCTCGGGCTGATCGTTTCCGGCGCTGGACATTTGCAGTTCTCCCGCGGCTCTGGGATTATAGTGGCACGATCATGACAGCCGACCGCCTTCCAACCATCGTTCCGGTCCTTCCGCTGGCCTATCCCCTGCTCCTGCCGGGGACGGTGGTGCCGTTCCTCGCCGACGGCGGCTGGCAGCGGGCGCTCGCGGAGGACGTCCTCGCCGCGGACGGGTACGTGGGCGTGATCCAGACGGTCGAGGCCGATCCCGGGCTCTCCGCGGAGCCGGGCGTGTTCGCGGTCGGCTGCCTGGGCAACCTGGAGGTCGGGCGCTCCGAGAATCCGGACGAGTTCCTGATCGGCGGCCTGATCCGCTTCCGGGTGCTGGAGCGCCTCGAACCGGTGCGGGGCTACGCCATGGCGCGGATCGACTGCTCCGAGTTCCTGGACGACCGGGTCGAGATCGAGGAGGGCCTCCCCTTCAAGGCGCTGCGCGAGATCGTCCGCCGCCGCGTGGACCGGCTCCAGCCCGACTTCGACTTCGCCGTGGTGGAGCGCATGGCCGGCACCGAGATCGCCACCGCCCTGGCCCACGCCCTCCCCTTCTCCCCGGTGGAGCGCCAGGCCCTGATGGAGGTCCGGCGGCTGGGAGAGCTCGAAGACACCCTGCTCCAGCTCATGTCCGGCCCGAGCCCCTCCCTCTTCGAAGGTCCGCCGCTGCGCATCTGCTGACGGCGCTCACTTGCGCCAGAAGAGCGCGACGCCCCAGATCAGCACGGCCACGGACACCGCGCCGCACAGGGAGCCCCAGAACCAGTACGGCAGGAAGAGAACCTCCTGCATCCGCATCACGTCCGACGGGAACGATCCCGACGGGTTCACGGTGCTGCGCGCGAAGAGATATTCGGCCCGGGAGAAGACGCTCAGCGCGAGCTGGACGCCCACGAAGACGACCGTGATCTGCGCCCCGGCCGGCCCCAGCCGCGCGGCGAGGAAGCAGGCCGCCACCACGAGGCCGACGAAGAGAAACCCGAAGAGGTTGCGGACCAGGAAGACCTCGACCGCCAACAGGAGGAGCCCCAGGCCCGTCAGGCAGGCGCGGGCGCCGCGGGCGGTCCGTCCCAGGAAGAAGCAGACCGCCGCCGCCACGGCCGGCCCGACCAGCCCGCCGGCCAGAGTCAGCCCCTGGCGGACCCGGCCGAACCCGGTGACGTCGATCTCCGCGGCTCCGGCCGCGTTGGCCCACATCTGGAACCGCTGGAACCTGCCGCCGAGCAGCAAAGCGGTGAGCCCATGCCCCAGCTCGTGGGCCACCGTCGACAGCAGCACGAGCGGCCGGGCCAGAATCCCGCCGAGCAGAGGGAGGTTGTAGAGGATGAGCGTGGCCGCCGCGCTCAGGATGAGCACGCCCTTCGCACCGGCCGTCGGCCCCGGCGCGACCACCGGTATCTCGGCCAATGGCTTGTCGTTCGGGATCATGAAGGCGGGCCGAGGTATCGTCCGGGTCGAGCTCGAGGGCTGTGCGAAGAAGAGCTAGTGTAGTGGGCAACACAACGACACACAAGGATGCACAAACCTGGACCCGGGAAGACGAGGCGCGGTTCGCGCTCGGCCACGAACCGGACCGCGCCGTTCTCTACCGCATCCTCGACCCGCTCGCCCGGGACGGGAAGCTCCGCGCCGCCTCCCGGGGCGAGGGGCGGAAGCCCGCGAGAGATTGCCGGAGCGGGTAGCGTCCCGGTTGCCGGCTCCGGACTCGTTCGCGCGCACCCGCGAGCTCTTCGACCCGGTTTCTGAGGCACAAAACCCGGGACCGGGAGCATTTTACCCGCGGGTTGATGCATTCGGGGCGCATAAACAATGAGTCAACCCGCGGGTTGATGCATTTTACCCGCGGTTGGATGCATTTCACCCGCGGGTTGACTCATTTCACCGCCGCGTTGACTCATTTCACCGCCGGGTTGAATCACTCGCCCCGGCGGTTGACTCATTTTACCCGCGGGTGCGGTGAGTCGCGAGCCGGGTAAAATGCCTCCACCGCCGGGTTCGACGGCCCGGGATCGCTCCAGCTCGCCTCGACCTCCGGGTCGGAGGGGGCGCATCCGCGGTCCGAGCGGCGATATCCCAACGGAGGAGCCATGACCATACGCCAAGCCGTCATCGACATCCCGGAACAGATCCTGCTGGCGGAAAAGACGGACGAGGCCTCCTTCGCCCGTGAGCTGCTGACACTCGCCGCCGTGAAGCTCTACGAGCTGGGCCGGTTGTCGTCCGGGCAGGCCGCGGAGCTGGCCGGGATGTCCCGGGTCGAGCTCCTCCTCTCTCTCGGCCGTTACAACGCCTTCCCCTTCGAGGCCGAGCTGCGCGAGCTCGAAGCCGCGCGTGCGCAGGCGTAAGCGGCACCCGCCCACCCGAGTGTGGCACGCGCAAACTCTTCGCCACCGCGTGAAACCCTTGTTCGACAGGCAAACGCTCCAGCCCGCGCACCCTGGGACCGCCGGCGCCCCGCCGGCGACTTACCAATGCGCGGGCGGCTGGGCGCAAATGAGATCCTGGCCCTCAAGAAGCTCGGGCGATCCCCGCGGGCACGGGGAAACCTCTGCGACATTCTGACGCGAGAGCTGGCATGCGGGCGTGGCGCGGACCGGTCGCTTCCAAGAAGGGTGCGCGGTGCGGAGCTTGCGGGCCGCCCGGTTGACTCGCAGGCGGAAAGGCGGCTAACCTGCCTTCCAGGCTGCCCGTTCGGGAGTCTTCTTCTCTGGGATGGGGATGGGGAGAGCTCATGGCCAAGAAACGACGGAGGCCTTCTCTCGCCAGACGGCTCGCGAGGCGGTTGCTGTTGTTTGTCGTGTTTTTCGCGCTTCTCGTCGCGGGGTCGCATTGGCTTCCGCCATCCCCTCTCACCAGGCCCTTCCAGCAGTTGGATCAACAAGGCAGGAAGCTTCTGGAAGAAGGCTTCCGATCCGCCACGGAGAGACGATCGGGCGGAACGAAGGGAAGCATTTCCATTCGCAAACATCCTGCGCACGGTGAAGGCCCGCAACCGGAGGAAAGCGTCCCACGGGCTTCCAAGCCGGACTTCTCTCAGCAGGACACGAGCCCGGTACCAGGCGCCGTCGCGAGGCGGACCGCCGGCATCGTCCCGATCCTGGCGACCACGGAGTCGGAGATCGTCCCGGGAGGCATTTCGGCTCGCGAGGAGACGGCCGGAATCGGAACCGTGGTATGGCGGAGCGCACATTCGGTGCTCGTCCTGACGGCCGCCCATGTTGTCCGCACGGGACAACCGCAGGTCGGCGGAGGGAGAGGTCGTCCCCCTGTGCCTGTCGATCTCGTGGCGAGCGATCCCACGGCAGACCTGGCGCTTCTGCGCGCGTCGGCGCGAGCCCTGCCGAGCAGCCATACCCTTGCTCTCGAAGCTCGCACGGATGCGCGCGAAGGGGCGACCTTATGGTTTCTGACGACAGCCGCCAGCGGGCGCGCGTCGGTTCTGGTCAAGAACGGCGTCATCCTCGGACAGCCCGAGGACGTTCGTACCTCCGTCACGGCTCGATACGGCGAAGACCGGGCAAGCCTGGACTGGTTCGTTCTTTCACGTCCCAGCCTTCCCGGCGAGAGCGGTGCGCCGGCCCTTTCCAGGGCCGGGAAGCTGGCCGGGGTCGTCCTCGGCGGCATCCGCTACGCAGACGGGACCGAAGCGCTCGCTCGTCATGGGGCCGGAGGCAATCGCCTCCTTCCTCCGTCGATCGGCGCCTCGCGTCTTCGGGAAATAGCCGGAGCGTCGGTCTTCAATGGAAGTGGATGTAGGCCTCGGCGTCCCCGTTGGAGCAGCGCAGAAGCTCGCCTTCCCGGAGCGAGTCGCGGTGGAAGCGTCGGCGGCAGATCCGGCAGACGATGTCCCAGCCGGTCAGCTTGAACTCGACACGCAGACCGTATTCGGCGTCCACATAATCGAAGAAAGCCTCGACCGCCTTGCCTTCGACGAGGCCTCCCAAGTATTCCAGGCCCGGTCCTTCAAGGGCCTCCAGGACGAACGCCTCGACCGTGACGGCGCTCTCTGCGAGCGCCACCACGGTGAAGACCAGAAGAACGTCCGTGACCACCGAGTAGACGTCCCAGGCTGCGCGCCCCGCCTTCGACAGCTTGCCGATGTCCGTCTCCACCGACTGCCTGAACCCGGTCGGTACGATGTCGAAGATCCGTTTCGATCGAACCGCCTCGATGAACCGAAGTTCCTTGGCCAGGTCCGAGCAGAGAATGCTCGCCTCCAGATAGGGGAGGGAGATTCCGAGCTTCGTGTCCTTGCAGCCTTGATGCAGCATGACCGCGAAACGCGTGCCGCGGCCGTTGGTCCGGATATAAGGGCCGTGATCCTGGTTTCGGCGCAGGGGCTCGCAACTCGCTGCGAATGTGGTCGGGTGCAGGAGGCTGACCGGCTCGCCGGACCGGATCAAGGGGTCGGTGTAGTCGGCCTGCACGAGAAAACCCGCGACCCCCCTCTCGGGGCTCACCTGCGGCGTGATCAGGACTACGACGCCGAGCTTTTCGACGCGGCCGGTCTGTCCGACCTGGTAGTCCTGCCGGACCGGATCCAGAACCTCGGTCGACTGGCTCCACAGCGGAGCCGCCAGAGCGAGGAGCAGGGGCAGGCCGAACCCGATGGCGAGCGGGCGTCGTCTCGAAAGAGTCATGGCTCACCTACAGTCGCGGAGAGCGGTTTCCAGATAGGAAGGCTCATAGCGGTAGTTGCTGCGCAGCTCCGCGACCAGGTCGCGGGCCTTCGCCCGGCAGCCGAGGTTGCAATAGATGGCGATGCTCTGGAGAACAGCGAAAGGGGCGCTCTGCTCGCTCAGCGGAACGATCGAAAGAAAGGCTGAATAGTAACGCAGGGCTCGCACGGCGTCCTCCCGTCGCCTGTAGCTCCAATAATCCCGCTTGTAATAATCCGCCACGTTGCTCAGATTGGCCGCCACCTCCTGTCGCCGGGCAGGGCTCCAATTCGGTTCCGAGAGCTGGGTGTCCAGGGTGTCGATCCTGTATTTCTCGATGTCGCAGAGGCAAGGATCAAAGGAGCCTTCGCAGGAGTTGTACGGCCGTGGAGGTTGCCGGTAAGGCTCCGGCACGGGCGGTGGCGGTGGCGGTGACGTGTAAACGGGGGAGCAGGAGGTCAACAAAGGCAGCAGCCCGCACAGACCAAGCACCAGCAGCCCGGGTCGCACAGTCATGGCTCCGTCCCTTTCGTAAGCAGGCGCAGCACGGCCTCGATCCCTGTTCCGTAGGAGAACTCAACCCACTTGCCCTTGAGCTCGGGTGCTCCGCCGACGATGCCGACTAGGTTGCCGGAGCCGTCGAGGATGGCGCCGCCGCTGTACCCAAACAGGATCATTTGAGAGATGGTGATCCACGGCCCGGGCCCCAGCTTCCTATCCCCCGCGAGCGTTTCCATCCGTAGCCCGGCGTCGACGAACGTGCCGCCGACGATACCCACCTCGAAGCTGTCGGCCGCGGCCTCCGCGCGCAGCCCGACGACATAGCTCCTCTCGCCCGGGTTGGGGGGCGCGCTCCGGAGGATGAAGTACTTGCGCTGCGGTAGAGCCCGCGGGCTCACCCTGAGCAACGCGACGTCGTTGATGGGATCCTGGGCGATCACGTCCACCGGGATGTAGCTCCGCGAAGAGCGGAACAGGATGGCGACATCCTCGACGCCGACCAGGGATTTCTGGCGATCCCTGACCAGGTGGAAAGCGGTTGCGATGGTGCCCTCTCCGTCGACGAAAACCCCCGTGCCATAGGTGTACTCGTAGACCATCCCTTCCGGGACCTTCGGATCGATCCGCGTCTTGCTCAAGGTCCGGACGCGGACGATGCGGGCCTCGATCTCCTCCAGGCATCCGGCAAAGTCGGCCTGGCGCTGATCCTTGACGGTCGGCGGGCTTGGCAGGGGCGCCGCCGGCATGGGCGGCTCGGGGCGAGGGAAACCGCCCGGAGGGCCGACCCAGAGGCTCGCCGCCATGGCGCCCGCTGCGAGGAACCAGGCCGTCGAAGTCACCGCGAGGGTTCCTAGCCGCCGGAGTTGATCTTCTGGCGCATTTCACGGGCGTACGTGATCAGGCTTTCGGCATCGCTGGCTTCACCCTTGTGATCGCGGAGATAGGGTTGCTCGAGCAGTGTCGTGGCGCTCTTCTCGAGGGTGTCGCAGTTTTCCAGGATCTCCTCTTCCTTCAAGGAGGCCTGCTGATCGAAGACCGGCTCGCCGTTCGGGGAAGGAGACTTGAGCCGCTGCAACTCTTCGTACTTCTGGTCGATGGCGCCCTTGATGCTGGTGAGCTCGTCCAGACCGTTTTTATATTCGTCCCACCCCGCGCCGTGCTCGGTCAACTGCGGCCCGGGTTCCTGGCTGGGCGGGTCCGGAGGGGCGCTGTAATCCGTGCCCTGCCCGCCGCCGCCCCCACAGCCGGCAAGGCCGAGCGCGAGCAGGAAAAGAACAGAAACAAGGACAGCGATCTTTTTCATGACATCCCTCCTGTTGGCCTGGACCGATCAGCGGCCGTTGTCGGCCGGGAGAATGTTTTCCACGACGGCCCTGGTCTCAGCCGTCGTATCCGTGAGCCCGCCGAAGGCCGTCTCCTTGGCAGGCGCGACATACCGCATCGTCTGGATCGCCACGTAAAGACCGCGGCTCTGCCATTCCGCGGCTCCCGCCTTCCAGGTGAGGTGAGTGCCGAGGAGCGCTTCGAGGCCTTCCTTGAAAGCCGGATCCGGGTTCGGGGGGTCGAACCGCAGTTGAACGGTCTTGACAAAGATCGAGGAGGAGACCATCCGGATCCCCGGCTCGTCAAGCAGCCTCCGCGCTGTGTCCGGAGCCCGCGAAAGGTAAAGCTCGACGTCCAGCCGTCCGAGACGGTGGATCTGGGCGTCGGGAAATGCGATCAGGAGCCGTTGTACGCCCTGCTTCTTGAGGAGCAGCTCCAGTTCCTTGCCGACCATGGGACCGGGGGCTCTGAGCAGTCCGAAGCCTTCGAGAATGCCCGGCAGGGCCGAGAGCGCCACGCCGCCTCGACCGACCACGAAGTCGTCGAGGACCGCGACGTCGGACCGCGAGCTTCCGAGCAGGCTGACCGAAAAGGCCGGGAACACCGTTTCCCGCGACCCCGCAAAGGTAATGCCCGCGCTGTCCGTTACCAGCAGCAGGCTCCCCGGAGCCCAAAGAGAGGAATCCGGCGGCGTCACGAAGACGAAGCCGGGGTCGGCGTCGCTTCCCAGCTTACCCGTCAGGGTCGTCTTCTGATCCCCCCAGAACTCCTGGAGGAGTCGGAACGCCTCGGCGTCCATAGCACGTGCCGCAGCCGCCCGCAGGGAGAGCAGGGCAAAGACCGCCAGGAGCGGAAGCGGGCTGTGGTCAACCTTTCTCAAAATCGACTCCGCCAGTTCGGCGCCGGCTTTCACCTTCGCCCTTGAGAGACTGCCTGATTGGAAAAAACAGTCTACGTCCTATTTGCTCAAGAAACAACAGAAGGATGGCGAAGAGTGCATGAAGAAAACAAAAGCCCCCCTCCATGTATCCACGACCAGCCGAGTCAACGCTCGCGATCCTCGCGGAGGAGCTCCGCGCTGTCGCTCATCACCCTACCGGCAAAGCGGCGTTGACTTTCCAGGGCGATCCGGTAGGCCTCTTCCATCGGCAGCGGGACCGCGGCTTCGAGAATGACTCGTGCCTCCTGCTGCAGCGAGCGGCCATGCGAGCGGGCCCGCACCTCCAGGCGCGCAACGACATCCGGATTCAAGTCTCGTACGAGGAGTCTGGTCATTCCACGATTCTCCTTGCCGCCAAGACTACCACGCCGGTTTGCGGCTGGTAGACCCTCCGACCGCGTCAAGGGGTGAGGTTCCCCGCAGCCCCAGCCGGTCGTAGAGGTAGCGCCCGGCGAGGGGGTTGGGGGGCTCGCCCGCACTCGGAGTGCCTTCGGCCGAGCTCAGCGGCGCGCTTTGGCGCGGCGCGTGATGCGTGCCGCCTTCTCAGCCAGGGCCAGCAGCTCGTGCAACGCTTCGTTGACTGCTTCTGAGGTGGGGAACGCCTTTGCGATAGCCGGTTCAAGCAAGGCAACAGAAGTCCCTCGCGCCGCCTCCTCGTAGAACTTTCCACGTTCCAGCTTCGCAAAGTCCGATTTCTTGTACTCGGCTCGCATCTCGTCTTCAGCCTTCTTCGGTCCCTGGCGGCGTCGCGGGCTTTCCAGTCGTCAAGAAGGAGCGAGCTCATCGCGGACGGCCGGTGGAATGAAGATCTCTGTGAAGAGCTCGGGCAGGAGGCGGGCCTCTTTGATCAAGATCAGGTAACAGAGGGCCGAGGTATCGGAAACGGCCTTCACTCCGAGAGGCCCCTCCGAAGGGTCGCGGAATCCTCTCGGAGATCATTCTCCGTGTAGCCGAGATCCACCCCCGAACGCTTCAGAAGCTCCTCCGTTTTCCATCGCGACGAAAATCCGAGCAGGCGCTGAACCTCGTAGGCCGTGAGGACCCTTCCGCGGTAGGCATCGACAGCCAGCGCTTCGAGGGCGCACCGGGGAAGGTCCGTCCACTTCTTCACGAGCGTCTCGGCAATGTCGTCTGGAACCTGAAGCTCAACGACCATGACAGTACCTCTGGCACCAGGATAGCATGGCGCCATCCTCTCGAAAATCGGGTGACACCCTTCTTGTTCGCGATCCTCGCGGTTCTCTCAAACCGGCGGCGCCACGGCCGCTTCGATCAGCGTTCCGATCTGGCGCCAGGGCAGGACTTCGACCTCGGTCCGGCTCTGGCGGCGGTCGCCGCCGAAGATCACCCAGGGCCGGCCTCCCTCCTCTCCGGCGATGCCGGCCCAGATTTCCAGGCCGCGGAAGAAGTCGGAGACGACGGTCTGGCCCGACTTGACCTCGACCGGAATGAGCTTGGTGCCCTGGTCGATGAGCACGTCCACCTCGTGCTGGCTCCGGTCCCGCCAGAAGTAGAGGTTGGAGGCCAGGGCCCGGTTGAAGCGGGCCTTGAGCAGCTCGCTGACCACCCAGGTCTCGAAGAGGGCTCCCCTCTGCGGGTGGGTGGCGAGCTGGCCCGGTGCCTGGATGCCCAGCAGCCAGGCCGCGAGGCCGGGGTCGTAGAAGTAGAGCTTCGGAGTCTTCACGAGCCGCTTGTTGAAGTTGCGGTGGTGCGGCTGGAGCAGGTGGACGAGATAGCTCGCCTCCAGCACCGAAAGCCAGGACCGGGCCGTGTTGTGGTTGATGCCACAGTCGCTCGCCAGGTCCGAGAGGTTCAGGAGCTGACCCGTGCGCGCCGCGCACATGCGGACGAAACGCTGGAACACGCTCAGGTCACGGACGTTGACCGCCTGCCGCACGTCGCGCTCGACGTAGGTCTGGACGTAGTTGCCATACCAGATACCCGGGTCGAGCTGGCGGTCGTACACCGGCGGATAGAGGCCCGAGAAGAGGAGATCCTCCAGGCTCCCCGGAGCCTCGTCCGCCGCCTGCAGCTCGCCCAGGGTGAAGGGCAGCAGAGGGACCAGCGCCACCCGGCCCGCCAGGGTCTGCGTGATGCCGGAGAGCAGGCCGAACTGCTGGGAGCCGGTGAGGATGAAACGGCCGCGCCGCCGGTCCTCGTCCACCCTCGTCTGGAGGTAGGAGAAAAGGGCCGGCGCACGCTGGACCTCGTCCAGAACCGCGCCGTCCGGATACCGGGAGAGGAACCCGCGGGGATCCCGGGTGGCGAAGTCCAGCTCATCCAGGTCTTCCAGGGAGAGATACGGGCGGTCCGCGAACAGGGTCCGGACCAGGGTGGTCTTGCCCGACTGCCGCGGCCCGGTGACGGCGACGATCGGATACCCTTCGGCCAGCCGGCGGATGACGGACTCGGCTTCCCGGGGGATCAACATGGGCTCATCCTGGGGAAACCCGTGCTGATTGTCAATTCAATTGCCAATCAGCACGATCTCTCCTGCCCGGCTTCCGCCTCTGTGCTACCCTCCCCCCGACTTTTCGAGGAAGGAGGGAGCGCATGCAGCCGCCGTCTCCCCGGAGCGAGTCGGTCGCGGAATTCACCCTGCGCGCGGCCGTCGCCGGGATCGTCTTCGGCGTCCTCTTCGGCGCCGCCAACGCGTACCTGGGCCTGCGGGTGGGGCTCACGGTGTCGACGTCGATCCCCATCGCCGTGCTCACCGTGGCGGCGTTCCGCGTCATGGGCAAGCGGCCCGGGGGGATGATCCTCGAGGCGAACATGTCGCAGACGATCGGCTCGGCCAGCTCGTCGCTCGCCTCGGGCACGATCTTCACGATCCCGGCGCTCTTCCTGTGGGGGATGACGCCGCCGTTCTGGCAGGTGGCCTTGCTCGCGCTGCTCGGCGCCGTCCTCGGGATCAGCGCCATGATCCCGCTGCGGCGGCTGCTGATCGTCAAGAGCGCGGACGAGCTGCCGTACCCCGAAGGCACGGCCTGCGCCGAGGTGCTCGGCGCCACCGCCGCGGAGTCCTCCGGCGGCAAGTGGATCTTCATCGGCCTGCTCGTCGGCGCGGCGATCAAGATCGCGCTCGGCGCCGCGGTGCTCATCCCGTCGGAGCTGAGCCTGCACGTGGGGGTGCTGCCCAAGGCCGAGCTGGCGCTGGAGATCGCGCCGGCCCTGCTCGCCGTAGGCTACATCCTGGGCTACAAGCAGTCGTCCATCATGGTGTCCGGCAGCCTGATCTCGGCGCTCGTGCTCATCCCGCTGATCGCGCTGGTCGGCGACGGGCTGACCATGCCGCTCTTCCCCGAGATCACGACCCCGATCCACGACCTGTCCGCCGGCCAGATCTGGAGCCGGTACGTGCGCTACATCGGCGCCGGAGCCGTGGCCGCGGCCGGCATCGTGACGGTGATGCGGGCGCTGCCGACGATGTTCGGCTCGTTCGGCGGCCTCAAGGGGGTCCGCTCGGACGGGCTCGGGGCCGAGGGCGGCGGGACGACGGCGGTGCGAGCGGCCGCGCACGGACCGCGACCTGCCCGGGTGGGTCGTGCTCGGCGGGCCGGCGCTGGTGGTGCTGCTGCTGGTGGCCGTGCCCGGGCTGCTCGCGGGCGAGATGAGCTTCCTCCCGCGCCTGGCCTCGGCGATCGGCGTCGGGATCTTCGGCGTCGTGTTCGTGGTGGTGTCGTCGCGCATCGTCGGGCTGATCGGGGTCTCCTCGAACCCCACGTCCGGCATGGCCCTGGTCACCCTGCTCGGGACCGCGCTGATCTTCGTGCTCTGCGGCTGGACCGATCCGCTGGCCCGCGCCGCGATCCTGACGGTGGGCACGGTGGTCTGCATCGCCGCCTCGAAGGCGGGCGACATCTCGCAGGATCTCAAGACCGGCTACCTCGTGGGAGCCACGCCGGCGCGCCAGCAGGCCGGGCAGTTGCTGGGCGCCGCGTTCGCCTGCTGGGCGGTGGCCGGCACGGTGCTCTTCCTGGGCAAGGCGTACACCTTCGGCTCGCCCGAGCTGCCCGCTCCCCAGGCCACGCTGATGAAGACGGTGATCGACGGCGTCCTCGCCGGCTCGCTCCCCTGGGGGCTGGTCGGCACCGGCGCGTCGTTCTCGCTCGCCGCGATGCTGGCCGGCCTGCCCGGGCTGGCGTTCGCGGTCGGCATCTATCTCCCCCTGGCGAGCCTGACGCCGATCTTCGTCGGCGGCCTCGTGCGGCGGATCGTCGAGGCCCGGCGCGCGGGCGGCCCCCGCGAAGGCGACCCCGGCGTGCTCGCGGCGTCCGGGATGATCGCGGGCGAGGGCCTGGCCGGCGTCGCCATCGCGTTCCTGCGCGTGGCCCAGGACCGTGAGTGGATCGCGCTGCCGGCCTCCTGGCACTTCGGTGAAAAGGGTTTCACCTGGATGGCCGGCACGCCCGCCGCCGTTCTCGGCTTGGCACTCGTGGCGGGGATCTCGGCGCTGCTCTACCGGTCCGGCTCGAGCGCGAAAGAAGGGTAAAAGACAAGTATCATGCACGGGTGGCGATCGCCATTCTCCCTGCCGCCGGGGCCTCCCGCCGCATGGGCCGCCCGAAGCTCCTTCTGCCGTTCCGGGGCGGGACGGTCGTGGGCTCGCTCGTGCAGGCGCTGCGGCAGGGTGGAGTCTCCTCGATCGTCCTCGTGACCGCTCCGGACGACGAGGCGCTCCGCGCCTGGGCGGCGGAGGCCGGGGTGCGGACGGCGGTCAACCCCGATCCCGACCGGGGCATGCTGTCGTCGATCCAGGAAGGGATCGCCCTGATCTCGAAAGCCGAGCCGCTCCTCGTCTGCCCGGCCGACCTCCCGGCGCTGCGGGCTGAGACGGTGGCCGCGGTGCTCGCCGCCGGAACGTCTCCGTTGACCGTGGCCACGTACCGCGGCCGGCGCGGGCATCCGCTGGTGATCGCGCCCGCGTTGATTCCCGAGATCGGGGCTCTCCGCGCGGGCGCCGGCCTGCGGGAGCTCCTCGGCCGCCATCCGGTGCGGGAGGTGGAGGTGGACGACCCCGGCGCCGTCCACGACGTGGATACGCCGGAGGAGTACCGCGAGCTGGCCGGAGGGCCGCCATGATACCGCCTCGTCAGGAGACACACCGTTCCTGGAGCCCCTGGCTGGTCCTGGCGCTCTCCCTCCTGCTCACCGGCATGCTCGCCTGGTACTCCCTGGTCACCGCCGAGACCCAGGACCGGCTCCGCTTCGACAACCTGGTGCAGAAAAACCTGTCGCTGTTCAGCAACCGCATGGAGTCCTACGAAGCCCTTCTGAGCGGGGCCGCCGGCCTGTTCTCCGCCAGCGACGGCGTGAGCCGCGAGGAGTTCCGGACGTACGTGGAGGGGCTCGACCTGCGGCATCGGTACCCCGGGATCCAGGGGATCGGGTTCAGCCTCCACGTCGAGACCGATTGGAAGGAGTCCGAGACCGTCGCGATCCGCGACTCGGGAGAAGCGAAGTTCCGCATCTGGCCCGATTCCCCGCACGACGACCTCTTCCCTATTCTCTACATTGAGCCGATGGACCGGCGCAACCGCGCCGCGCTCGGCTACGACATGTTCACGAGCCCGGTGCGGCGCGCCGCCATGGAGCGCGCCCGCGACACGAACGAGCCGGCCGCCACCGGCCGGGTGCGGCTCGTCCAGGAGATCGACCCGCAAAAGCAGGCCGGCTTCCTGATCTATCTCCCGGTCTACCACAAGGGCCGGCCCGCCGAGACTCTCGAGGAGCGGCGCGCCGCCCTGGCCGGCTTCGTCTACAGCGCGTTCCGGGCCGACGACCTGCTGCGGGGCACGCTCGGCAGCAGCCCCAGCCTGGCGGTGGAGGCGTACGCCGGCGGTGTGTCCGTGAGGAACCTCCTGCACCGGTCTCACGCGCCGGGAGTGATCGGCCCGGAGCCGCGGTTCCAGGCCGCGCAGAGGTTCGACGTGGCCGGGTGTCCCTGGACGGTGGTCTTCTCCACGCTGCCGACCTTCGAAGCGGGATCGATCCGCGATCAGGCGCTGCTGCTCCTCCTCCTCGGGTGGATCGCGAGCCTCGTGCTCTTCGCGGTCGTGCGGGCGCAGGCCGCGGCGCGCGCGCAGGCCGAGGCCGCGAATCAGACCAAGGACCGGTTCATGGCGACGCTCTCGCACGAGCTGCGCACGCCGCTGACCCCGGTGCTGGCCGTGCTCTCCCGCCTGGAGGCCCCCGCGGAGCCGGTCCCTCCCGCGGTACGGGAGGGGCTGGCGATGATCCGCCGCAACGTCGAGCTGGAGGCGAGGCTCATCGACGACCTGCTCGACCTGACGCGCATCTCCCAGGGCAAGCTGGAGCTGCGGCGCGGTCCCACCGATCTGCGCCAGGTGCTGGCTCACGCCCTGGAGGCCTCGGCAAAGCCGGGAGCCGCCGGGCCGCAGGTGGTGACGGAGCTCGCGGACGGCGACCTGCACGTCTGGGCGGACGCGCCGCGCCTCACCCAGGTCTTCTGGAACCTGCTCAGCAACGCGCGCAAGTTCACGCCCGACGAAGGCATCATCCGCGTCCGCGCCTGGCGCGACGGCGGCGAGCTGGCGGTCGAGGTCGCCGACAACGGGCCCGGCATCGAGCCCGAGCTGCTGCCGCGCATCTTCGACGCCTTCCAGCAGGGCCAGAGGGCGATCACCCGCCGCTTCGGCGGTCTCGGGCTCGGGCTGGCGATCAGCGAGCGGATCGTCGAGCTGCACGGCGGCCGGATCACCGCCGCCAGCGAGGGGCGAGGCCGCGGAGCCACGTTCACGGTGCGGCTGCCGGCCGGCGCCGTCCCGGCCCGGTTCTATCCGGAAGAGAAGCCGCGGACGGCCCCGGCCCCGGAGCGCCCGCTGCACATCCTCCTGGTGGAGGATCACGCGGACACCGCCGAAGCCATGGCCGCCCTGCTGCGCGTGACCGGCCGGGAGGTGACCGTGGCCGGCAGCGTGAGCGAAGGCCTCTCCGCCGTCCGAAACCGGCGCCAGGGCAGCGGCATCGACCTGGTCCTGAGCGACATCGGCCTGCCCGACGGCAGCGGGCTCGAGCTGATGGCCGAGCTCTCCCGCCGGTACGGCCTGCCGGGCATCGCCCTGACCGGCTACGGCATGGACGAGGACGTGGCCCGCAGCCACGAGGCCGGCTTCGTCTGCCACCTGACCAAGCCGGTGAGCCTGGAGCAGCTCGAAACCGCGATCCGCGAGGTGGCGGGGTAACCGATATACTCTCGCCCCGTCGCGGTCCTGGCGTCCCTGGCGCTCACGCCCTGGCTCCTGGACCGGAAGCCCGGCGGTTCCACCGGGCTCGCCACGCCCGCACCG
Organism: uncultured Holophagales bacterium; assembly: GCA_963844885.1. GTDB lineage: Bacteria > Acidobacteriota > Thermoanaerobaculia > Multivoradales > UBA5704 > DATMER01. The sequence continues at coordinate 862,823 of CAWJQA010000006.1, forward strand.
CCCGGCGGTTCACCGCCACCGGAATCGCCGGCCACAGCCGCGTGAGCCACCAGAGGAGCCGGGCGTAGAACGGCAGCACGATCAGGCCGCGGTTCTTCTCCACCCCGCGCAGGCGAAGATGCGGGTCTGGATGTAGGCCGGGCAGAGCGCGCTGACCTTGACGCCCAGGTCCGCCGCCTCGGCGCGCAGGTTCTGGGAGAGGCCGACGACCGCGGACTTGGTGGCGGCATAGGGCGTCGAGCACGGGATTCCCAGCAGGCCCGCCGCGCCGGGCCATCTCTTCGCAGAGCGCCCGGCCCAAGCCGGAGGCCCCTCCCGTCACCACCGCGGTCCTGTCCTTGAATGGGTCCTCGAATGGGCTCATTTGTCGGCAATCCCCTTTTGCTCCTAGACTCCTACGCGACGAGAAGGAGACCCCATGGAACTGAACATCCTGCACGAACAAGGCCGACGATACTACGTCGAACTGAACGGCCAGGTAGCCGAGGCGACCTACACCGAGGCCGCCGACGGGACGCGCAGCTTCGACCACACTTACGTTCCGGACGCGCTGCGCGGGCAGGGCATCGCCGAGCAGCTCGTCCGCCATGCCCTCGACGACACGATCCGGAGCGGCCACCGCGTCCTCCCGGTCTGCTCGTACGTGAAGCGGTTCGTCGAGCGCCACCCCGAGTACCGGCCCTCATGAAAAAGCTCTACCCGATCCTCGCCCTGGCCCTGGCCCTCCTGCCCGCGTCCGGGTCTTCGCAGGCGCCCCCGGCGCCTGACGCCGACCTGTCCGCGAAGCTCCCGGTCGACCCCGACGTCACCGTCGGGAAGCTGGAGAACGGGTTGACCTACTACATCCGGCGCAACACCGAGCCGGCGGGCCGGGCGGAGATCTGGCTCGCGATCAACGCCGGATCGGTGCTGGAGGACGACGACCAGCGCGGTCTCGCGCACCTCGTGGAGCACATGGCCTTCAACGGCTCCCGCGGCTTCGAACGCCAGGATCTCGTGCGCTACCTGGAGTCGATCGGCATGCGCTTCGGCGCCGACGTCAACGCCTACACGGGCTTCGACGAGACGGTCTACACCCTGACCGTGCCCACCGACCGGCCGGAGTTCCTGGACCAGTCGCTGCGCATCCTGGAGGCGTGGGCGGACGGCATCAGCTTCGACCCCGCGGAGGTGGCCAAGGAGAAAGGCGTGGTCATCGAGGAGTGGCGGCTCGGCCGCGGCGCCTCGGCGCGCATGGACGACGAGCAGTTCCCCATCCTCTTCAGGGGCTCCCGCTACGCCGAGCGGTTGCCGATCGGCGACCGGGCGATCCTCGACAAGGCGTCGCCCGAAGCGCTGCGCCGCTTCTACCACGACTGGTACCGGCCCGACCTCATGGCCGTCGTCGCCGTGGGCGACTTCGATCCCGCCACGATCGCGGAGAAGATCCGTAAGCAGTTCGCCGGCCTGAAGAACCCGGACAAGCCGCGGCCGCGCGAGGTCTTTCCGGTGCCCGCCCATGCCGAAACCCTGTTCGCGGTCGCCACCGATCCGGAGGCGACCGACACCACCGTCGCCATCCACTGGAAGCAGCCCAAGCGCTCCGAGGACAAGGTGGGCGACTACCGGCGCTCCATCGTCGAGGCGCTCTACCACGCCATGCTGAACGCGCGGCTGGACGAGATCGCGCAGAGCCCCGATCCGCCGTTCCTGTGGGCCGGATCGAGCGCCGACCGGCTCGTCCGCTCGGCCGAGGTCACCTCGCTGGCGGCGGGGGTCAAGGAGGGCGAGGTCGAGCGCGGGCTCGCGGCGCTGCTCACCGAGGTGGAGCGCGTGCGCCGCCACGGCTTCACGCCCGGCGAGCTCGACCGCGCCAAGAAGGAGTGGCTGCTGGGCTACGAACAGGCCTTCCGGGAGCGCGGCAAGATCGAGTCGACCACCTTCGCCGAGGAGCTCATCCGCGCCTTCACCCAGGGCGAGCCGGTGCCGGGCATCCCGGCCGAGTTGGAGCTGGTGCGCCGCTTCCTGCCCGGGATCACCCTGGCCGAGGTCAACTCCCTGGCCGGCGAGTGGCTGCAAAACAGCAGCCGGGTGGTGCTGGTCAACGCGCCGAAGAAGGAGAGCGCCAGCCAAGGGGATCGACTGCCTTCCGAGGCCGCGCTGCGCGCCGTCTTCACCCGCGTGGCCGGGCGCGAGGTGGAGCCCTACGTGGACCGCGCCGTGGCCGGCCCGTTCGTGCCGGAGCCGCCGAAGCCCGGCAAGGTCGTCCAGGAGACCCGCGTCGCCGAGGTGGGGGTCACCGAGTGGCGCCTGTCGAACGGCGTACGCGTGCTCCTCAAGCCCACCGATTTCAAGAACGACGAGATCCTCCTCACCGCCTACAGCCCCGGCGGCCATTCGCTGGTTTCGGACCAGGACTTCCCGTCCGCCCTGTTCGCCACCTCCCTGGTCGGCGAGGCCGGCTTCGGGAGCTTCGACGCCGTCGCGCTCGAAAAGGCGCTGGCCGGCAAGTCGGTGCAGCTCGGCCCCTACATCAGCCAGCTCGAGCAGGGGGTCGAGGGCGGCTCGTCCGTACACGACTTCGACACCCTGCTCCAGCTCGTCTACCTGAGCGTCACCTCGCCGCGCAAGGACGAGGCCGCCTTCCACTCGTTCCTGGCCAAGATGACGGCCCTCGCCGCGAACCGGCTCGCCGACCCGGGCCAGGCGTTCGCGGACGCCATGACGAAAGCCCTCACCCAGGGCCACCCCCGCTGGCTGCCCATCTCGCCCGAGCTGATCGCCCAGGTCGATCCGGACACCGCCTGGCGAGTCTACAAGGACCGTTTCGCCGACGCCGGCGGTTTCACCTTCATCCTGGTGGGCAGCTTCCAGCCCGAGGCCATCAAGCCGGAGGTCGAGGCCTGGCTGGGCAGCCTCCCCGCCACGGGCCGCAAGGAGACGTGGCGGGACGTGGGCGTCAACCCGCCCACCGGAGTCGTCGAGGTGAAGGTCGAGCGCGGCCTGGAGCCCAAGAGCCGGGTGCAGATCGCGTTCACGGGGGACGCGGAGTTCAGCCGCGAGTCGCGGCATACGATCGCCGCGCTCTCCGACCTCCTGGAGGTGCGGCTGCGCGAGGTGCTGCGGGAGGACATGGGGGCGGTCTACGACGTCGAGGTCTCCGGCAGGATCGAGCGCCGGCCGCGGCCACGCTACAGCTTCACGCTCAGCTTCGGCTGCGCGCCCGAAGCGGTGAAGCCGTTGATCCGGGCCGTGTTCAAGGAGATCGAATCGATCCAGGAGAAAGGTGTCGCCGACAGTTACGTCGAGCAGGTACGCGAATCGGAGCGCCGGGAGCGGGAGACCGGCGGCAAGACGAACGAGTTCTGGCTCTCCGCGATCGAGACCTACGACGTCGAAGGGCTCGACCTGCGCGACTTGCCGCGCTTCGAGGAGCTGCTCCAGAAGGTGACCTCGGACAGCCTGCGCGACGCCGCCCGCCGCTACCTCGACGAGAAGCGCTACGTGATCGGCATCCTCGACCCGGCCCCGAAAGCACCGCCGGCCGGAGGCCGGTGAGGCGACCACTACAACGCTGGGCCGTCTCGGGTTAGAATCCACGCACTCTTATGGCTGAAACCATCTCGCGGGAGAGCTGCCCGCGCTGCAAGAAGCCCGTGGACCCCGCGGCGCGGCGCTGCCCCGACTGCCGGGGCAGCCTGCTCGTGGACGTCATCGTCGATTCGGCTCCTCCCGGCGAGCGGGCGCGGTACAACCTCGCCAAGGCACTGTCCCAACTGGACCCGCCCTCGCCGTCGTTCTCCGCGGCGCAGCAGGCGATCAGCATCCCCCACTCCGTGCTCATGGACGGGGTGACCCGGGATACCGCCCGGCGGCTCCTCCACACCCTCAAGGAGAACGGCAGCCGGGCATCCATGCCACCGCACGTGGAGGTGGAGATCGTCGAGGAGACGGGGAGCCTCACGAACTTCTTCGTGGTCATCCTGCTGGTCGGCGCGATCGCCTTCGCCCTCTACGCCTGGACCTGGCGCCTGCGCAACCCGACCGGTGAGACCGTCAAGCCCGCGGGAGCGCGGGTCGAACGGGCCGCGCGCGCCGCGACGGTCGCCCGGGTGGCCCCCCTCGATCTGGACGCGATCTCGAAGAAAACCCTGCCGGCCCTGGTCGAGCTCCGCTGCCGCGCCTCCCGGGCCTCGGGCTTCCTCGTGGCCCCGGACATGGTGCTGACGAGCGCCGGCGCCCTCTGCCCGGCCGGCGAGCCGGTGCGGGCCGTGCTCGGCGGCGGCCGCGAGGTGCGCGGCACCGCGGTGCGCCTCGACGATCGCGATGAGCGGCTCGGCCTCGCCCTGGTCCGGATCCCCGGCTCCGGCGTCGAGCCCCTGCCTTTCGGAGACGCCTCGACCCTGCGCACCGGCAACCGCGTCGTCCTCTTCTCCGGCTCCGAGGCTCGCCAGGGCACCGTGGGCGACACAGTCCGCAGCGTCCTCGGCACCGGCTACTTCCTGGTGGAGCCGGCTCCCGGAAACCCGGGAAGCCCGATCCTCAACGTCCTGGGCCGCGTGGTCGGAGTCGTCACCTCGCCTCCGGACATCGCCGGCCATCCCGGCTTCGTGGTTCCGATCAACTACGTCTACACCGGAGACCGGCGGCTGATCGATCCGCCGGCCCGCCTGCGGCCCGACGCGGAAGGCTGGAACGAGTATCTCGTGCGGGCTCTGGAAGCGGACCGGGAAGAGGTCCAGTTGTACATCTCCGACATCCCGCAACCGGCGCTCCTGGCCGCCCGTGCGGTCCCCGGCCGGGGGGTGATCGGCACCTTCCTGATGCACGACGTGGAGCCGCCCAAGCCCAGAGTCCTGCGGCTCACGGTCCGGTCGGCCGACAAAGACCTCTGCCAGGTGAACGCCTACGTGCTCGGCTGGAACAAGGTCGATACCGCCTCTCCCGGCGCCCCGGCCGCCGGCTCGCTGTATTTTCAGTGGCTGCTGTCGAACAACCTCCTCCAGGACGCCTACCAGGGCTTCGCCACCCTCGACCTCGGCGCCTGCCCGCGGCAAGACCTGCGCGGCGCCCTGATCGTGCTCGACGACGGCGACGAGCGAGCGGACCGCATCCGGCTGTAGGGGCAACCCTTGTGGTTGCCCGGCGTTTCAGGCCTTGCCGTAGACCGGCGCCAGATAGACCAGCTCCTCGTCCGGGCCGACGACGGGGATGCGCACGGCGAGCTGCCAGTAGATGGCATCCGGGCGGCCGAGATCGGTACCGGGGAGGTCCGCGGGGACGTCGAAGACCACCGCGACCTCCTTCAGCCGGTCGCCGGGCACGGGAAACTCGGTGATCTGGCGGTACATCACCATGGGTTCGTGCGTGACCTCTCCCGCCTCGCTCTCCACCCGCTCGTCCTGGATGCACCGCAGCACCGCCAGGATCGGCCCGATCACCTCCGGCGAGGGGCGGGCGGCCAGCAAGCCCTCCAGCCGGCCGCCGGTGAAAGCCGGGAAGCGGGTCCAGCGCAGCCGAGGCTTTCGGTCCCAGAAGCCGTACCAGAGCTTGTTCAGGGAGTCGAAGAGCACGATCAGCCCCACCACGTCCATCAGGAGGACGATCGTGTCCACGACGGGCGAAACCCGTCGGAGGAGGAGGTTGAGAGCCGCGATCGCCACCAGGGCGGCGATCCGCGCAGCCACGCGGTGGCGGGCCTCCGGCGTGTAGTCGGGCACCTGGCCCTCGGGCCGCCACGGGTGATCCGATTCCCAGGGCCCGCCCGGGATACCTTCCCGGCGCACCGGCGTGGACCGGAAGGGCAGTGCCGACCGGGCCGGGATGTAGAGTCGTTGACGCTCGCGGGTTTCCTGAACGGGTTCCATAGGCCGGCCATCTTATAACGGCCGTGCGGAGCGCCCCCGCCTTCGCACACCGCCGGCACCGGCCCGCCCCCTCCCCGGTCAGGCGGGCCTCCCTTCTGGGCGGAACGGCGGAGGCCTTGGACACGGCAGCCACCGTCCCTCCTCGCTTCCCCAAGCCGAACCCTCGCCGGCCTCCGGCCGGCTCTGAACCGCCCGCCGGTCATCCCAACCATCGGCCAGGTCCGGCGAGAGGCCCGCCAAGCCCGGCCGGACGCTCGCGCAACCCGGCGGATGCCGCGCCGGCTCCGGCCGAAACCCCGCCGGGCTTCCCGACGTCCGGCTACTCTTGGCCACTCATTCCTTCCAAACCCGGGACGGGCCTGGCCGGAGGCCCGTCCCTCCCGCCTCACGGCTGGGAGGAGAGCTTCTGTGGATACCCCGGCGTTTCGGAGTACAATTTGCGCTATGCAAGTCTCAACCGGAACCGTTGTCAACGGGAAGATCGTTTTGGAGGGCGTCTCCCTCACAGAGGGAGCGGTTGTAGCCGTCGTCACTCGCGGCGCTGACGAGAGCTTCTTGCTCACTGAAGCGCAGGAGAACGAACTTCTTGCCGCCATGGCCGAGATCGAACGTGGCGAGTACGTTACGCTTGAAGAATTGCTGCAGTCGTTGCCGAAACGCGGCTGAGCATGGCGCTGCGGGTCAAGATTTCCGCCCGAGCAGCAAGTCAAGTACGGAAGGCGGCTGAGTGGTGGGCACAGAATCGCCCTGCCGCTCCAGGAGCGATCGGCGCTGACTTCGGCGAAGCCGTCGTCTTGCTGGCCGAGCAGCCGGGTATCGGAGCAAAGTATGAAGGAGCACGAGCCCCAGGAGTAAGGCGCCTCTTCCTCGGTCGCGTCGGGTACTTCATCTACTACAAGGCCGAAGGCGGCACCCTCCATGTGCTCGCGCTGTGGCATGCGAGCCGCGAGTACCAACCGGTGGTATGAAGCGAGCGATGTAGGCGCCTTTTCCAGGGGAACCGCCCCTTCTTTCAAGGCACCCTCTGATATCCTCCGCCGAAATTTTCTTCCGCGCGGGGGATCATGCCGCCGTTCACTCATCTGGAGTTCCACCGTACCGGCATCGGTCTGGTTCCCTCGGAGCCCGGCCAGGGCGATACGGCCATCTACATCGCCCAGGTGCCGGGCAGCACGAAGCACCTGCGCTCGTGTACGTGCGCCGCCAGCCGCGAGACCACCTGTGCTCACCTCCGCGACGTGTCGCGCGCCGTGCTGGAGGTGGAGCGCTTCTGGAAGGGCACGAGCTGGGACGGTGTCTTCACCGCGTCTCTCTGGTGTCGCCTGGCCCGGCTGCTGTTCGAGGGCAACCCGCAGGCCTCCGCCAAGGTCCGGGTGCTCCGCACCGAGGCCGGCACGGTGCGGGTCGCCGCTCCTTCCGGCGAGGAGCTGGCCGAGTACCTCGACGGCTCGGAGGCGCAGGTCCGCTTCCTGGAGCGCACCGGCAAGGTGTCCGGCCCGGAGGTCTTCGACCGCGCCGGCCTCCTCGAACGGCTCGCGCTGTTCCAGGCCACGCCGCAGGAGCGCGCGCTCCAGAAAGCCGGCATGAAGACCCAGCGCCAGAGCTGGGAGGAGAGCTTCTGGTACCGCCTGGCCTATCACTGCGTCCGGGAGCTGGAGCCAGGCGCGGCCGGCACGTTTCATCCGGCCATCGACGAGACCACCGGCCGCTTCACCCTCACCTTCCGGCGCGGCGGGGAGCCGGTCGTTCCGATCGTCCGGTTCACCGTACCGCGCAAGCAGGTCCGCGCCGTGCTGGAGATCCTGACCGAAGCCTTTCCCGACCAGGAAGACCTCCCCACCCGCCCCATCCCGCTGCGCACGGTCTTTCACATCAGCGAGCAGACGGATCTCGGCGATCTCGACGCCGTCGAGGTGCGGCCGGTCATCCGGGCTCTCCAGGCGACGGGCGAGGAGCGCTTCCTGGAGCTGGCCACGGTCGAACGGTTCCGCTATGGCAGCCTGATCTGGCTCCGCAACCTGAAAGTCCTGGCCGAGCTGGAGCGCGAAGGCAAGGAGCGGAAGTTCCGCTCGCCCGCGCGCGTGCAGCTCCGGCGCAGCCAGATCCCCGGCTTCCTGGAAGAGCACGCCGCCGACCTTGCCGCCGGCACGCTCATGCTCGACGAGCCGCTCCGGCGCAAACACGTCTTCAAGACGTTCGACCGCATCGAGATCTCCGGCGGTCCGGACCTCGAAAGCGCCCTGGAGCGGAGCTGGTACTGGCTGTCGGTCGAGTACGGCTTCGGCAATGAGAAGGTTTCGCTGCCGCGCCTCCTCCAGGCCCGCCGCGAAGGGCTCCCCTACCTGGAGATCCCCGGCGGCTGGATCGATCTCCACTCGCCGGGCGTCCGCGCTCTCGACGGCCTGATCGAACGCGGCGAGCCGTTCTCTTCCGACTCGAACGACCGCGTCCGGCTCTCTCCGGCGGTGCTGCTGCGCCTCCTGGCTTCGGCCGATGCGCCCGTGCGCCTCACCGAGGCGGATTCGGAGGATCTGGAGCGCCTCATCAACCTGCGCCCCGCCGAACCGCTCCGCCCGTTGCGCGGCCTCACCACGCCGCTACGGCCCTACCAGGTGGCCGGCACGGAGTGGTTACGCTTCCTCTGCGAGAACCGCCTCGGCGGGCTCCTCTGCGACGACATGGGCCTGGGCAAGACGCTCCAGACCCTCGCCCTCCTGGTCTCTCTCCTCGAAGACGAGAAGGAGGACAAGCCTTTCCTGGAGCCGTTCCTGGTGGTCTGCCCGACCAGCGTCCTCCCCCACTGGCGCGACCAGGTCAAGCGCCACGCTCCGGGCCTCCGGCCGGTGATCCACCATGGCACCCAGCGCCGTCTGCCGGTGGGGCTGCGGGCCGGTGACGTCCTGCTGACCTCCTACGGCGTGCTGCGCCGCGACGCCGAGGAGCTGTCCGCGATCCCCTTCTCCATCGCCGTGTTCGACGAGATCCAGCAGGTCAAGAACCGGCAGACCCGATCCTGGCAGGCCGCCTCCCGCCTCACGGCCGACGTCCGCCTGGGCCTGACCGGCACGCCGGTGGAAAACTCGCTGACCGACATCAAGGCGCTGTTCGATCTGGTGCTGCCAGACTATCTCGGGACCGACGCCGAGTTCGACGAAAGGTATGTCGAGGATCTGGAATCGGACGAGGAGGACCGGCTGCGCGAGCTGCGGCGGACGATCTCCCCGTTCATCCTGCGCCGGCTCAAGTCCTCCGTGCTGGACGAGCTGCCGGAAAAGTTCGAGGATCTGCGGACCTGCGCGCTCTCGGAGGAACAGGTCCAGCTCTACCGCGACGCCCTCGGCGGGCGCGGAGCGGAGCTGGCGCGGCGGATCGAGGCGGCGGGCGACCAGCCGCTGCCGTACATCCACATTTTCGCCCTGCTCAACCTCCTCAAGCAGATCTGCGCCCACCCGGCGCTCGCGCTCGGCTGCCTCGACCGCGCGGACGAGTACGCCTCGGGCAAGTGGGACCTCTTCCGGGAGGTGCTCGGCGAGGCCCTGGAAAGCGGCCAGAAGGTCGTGGTCTTCAGCCAGTTCCTGGGGATGATCGAGCTGATGGAGCGCCACCTCCGCGGGCTGCGAGGTGGGCTATGCCGTCCTCACCGGCTCGACCGTGGACCGCGGAGGCGCCGTGGACCGCTTCAACCACGATCCGGACTGCCGCGTCTTCCTCGGCAGCCTCAAGGCCGGCGGCACCGGCATCGACCTCATCGGCGGCTCCGTGGTGATCCACTACGACCGCTGGTGGAACGCCGCCCGCGAAGACCAGGCCACCGACCGCGTCCACCGCATCGGCCAGAAGCGCGCCGTGCAAGTCCTCAAGCTCATCGCCGAAGGGACGCTCGAAGAAAAGATCTCCGCCCTCATCGACCGCAAGCGCCGCCTCATGGACAGCGTCATCCAGGAGGACGACCCCACCCTGTCGAAGATCTTCACGCGCGACGAGCTGCTGGAGATGCTGCGCGGGGAGGGGTGAGGGGCACGGGCCGAGCCTCTCAGGCGTCCCCCCTACCCCCTGCGGTGCTTCAATAGTGTTTTCTCCTTCCAGGAAGGAGAAATTTCCCCGCTTTTCTCCTTCCTGGAAGGAGAAACGGCCTCAGTCTTCCCCGATGTCCTCGTTCCAGACCTCGGGGTGGGCCGCGATGAAGTCCGCCAGCAGGCGGATGCACTCTTCCGAATGCAGGTCGATCACCTTGACGCCGTTCTCCCGCAGCCAGTCGATGCCGCCGGAGAAGTTGCTCGACTCGCCCACCACGACGGTGCCGATCCCAAACTGGCGCACCAGGCCGCTGCAGTACCAGCAGGGGGCCAGGGTCGTCACCATGATCGTGTCGCGGTAGCTGCGCTGGCGGCCGGCTTTGCGGAAGGCGTCGGTCTCGCCGTGGACCGACGGGTCTCCTTCCTGGACGCGCCGGTTGTGGCCGCGCCCGAGGAGGCGGCCTTCGCCGTCGAAGAGAGCGGCGCCGATGGGGATGCCGCCTTCCGCGAGACCCTGGCGGGCCTCCTCGACGGCGATCTTCAGAAGAGCTTGATAGTCGAGCTCGCTCATAAACCCTCCTGGCTGCGGGATGCTCCTTCGTCGTGCAAGAGGCGCGCAAGCATCAGCAGGAGGACGATCACGGCGGTGGCGAGCGCGCCCCAGAAGAGGCTTCGGGGCACCCGGGCCATGTCGCCGGCCGCTCCCGGTGCAGGCTCGTTGCCGAGCCGAACCTCCCGGGCTACCGACGGGTCGAGCTGCGACGCGATCAGGGAGAGGTCGTACCGCGGCGCCCGCAGATCCTTCCGGCCGTAGAGCAGCCTCACCTCGCCGACGCCCGGATGGAAGAAGCGGAGGCGCCAGGTCGGCACTTCGAGGCGGATCCGGCCGAGCGGCAGCCGCGCGTTGTCGCCTTCGTCCAGGATCAGGTCGACGGTCGCGCCCGCACTGGCCGGGATGTCCAGGGCCAGGGCCGGTGCGGGCCGCGACGGATCGGTGTGGCGCCAGAGCCCGGGCGAGGCGCTCCAGCGCGGCTCGCTCCGCCTGGAGCGCGGGCCTTCCAGCTCGACCGGCCGCTCGAACACGCCCGCCGAGGTCTCGACCAGGAGGCGCGAGGCGGGCAGGGTCGGGTAGGGCATCCGCAGCCGGTATCGGGAACGGGGGGAACGGGGAGAGCGGGGCGTGCCCTCGTCCTCCACCCTCTCGGGCCGGGGGAGGCCGAGAAGCAGCGGCTTCGGCGCCTCTTCCAGAAGATAGGGGATCTGGCGGCCCTTCATGTCCGCGAGCCGGAGGTCGTCGACCGAGCTGTGCGCCAGGACGGCGGCGTCGAGGGTCAGCGTGACCTGACCGGGCGGCCCCGGGAGGATCTTCCGCGCGTAGCGGAACTCCTCCACGTCCAGAAGCGCTCCCGCCTGCCCGGGGTCCATTCGGGAAACGGGCCGCGGCACGGGTTGGGCGCACAAGGGCGCCGCGAGGCACAGGAGAAGCACGGCCGTCTTCCTCGTTCCTCTCATTCCCGGGGCTCCTCCGGCCGCGTCAAGACAAAGCGCTGGATAAGCACGGCCACCGCGGCGAGGCAAATCGCCAGGCCCACGAAGCTGGCCACGCGATAGAGGCCTCCCAGGGAGGCAAGGTCGAGGAGGAAGCCCTTGAGCACGGTGCCGATGAGCAGAATGATGGCCGCGATCCGCGTCCCCCGGCTGCGCGACACGATGCCGGTCACCAGGAGCGCCAGCGCGAAGATCGCCCAGCCCAGCGTGTAGGTCAACCCCTCGGCGAGCGTGGAGCGGCCGGAGAGGAAGCTGAAGGTGAGGGTCGGCCCCGTCGAGAAGAAGTCCGCGATCTCGATATTGAGCAGCAGGAACAGGAGGAGCCCGCCGCCGGCGTTCGCCAGGATCGAGAGCCGCGGCAACTCCGTATCGCCGATACTCAGCCGGTCGTCGGTGGAGTCCAGAAGCCGGCCCGCGGCGAGGAGCGCCCCCGCCGCGATCAGGTAGGTGTAGAGGTACCAATTCCAGACCGGCAGGTCGGCACGCGGGTGGTAGGTGAGGACGGCCGGGTTGAGCGACAGCCGCACAAGCACGGCGGCGGCCAGGCCGGCCGTCCACCAGAGCAGGCCGCGGTGTGGGATGCGGCCGTAGAGCCAGGCCAGAGCCGCGGCGAGGAGCGCCCAGCCGATCGTGATCCACTGCTTTTCGAGCTGGAGCGGAATCGCAACGGTGACGAAGGCAAGCACGGCGCCCGCCACCAGGGCGAGCCGCCCGGTGTCCCGCTCCCCGCCGGCTCCAGGCTCAGGAGCCTGCGGAGAAGGATCGCCAGCGCCGCCGCCTGGAGGACCGGGAGGAGGCCGATGACGTCGCGGAAACCGAGATCCCGCAGGTCGTTCAAGGTCAGCAGGAAAAAGCCGACGCTCGCCAGGACCGCCGCCATCCACGGGGCGCGATGCCTCCTCGCTCCCTCTCCCAGAACCAGCGGCTGGAAGGAGGTAGATCAGGAGCAGAACCGCGGCGAAAACCACGCGCGGCCATCCTTCATCCTGAACCATGGCGACCACGAAGGAGGTGAGCACCGAGGCCGGCGCCAGCCAGGCCGGACCGAAGCGCCAGGCCAGGAAGAGCAGGCCCGCCGTGAAGGCGGCGTTGAGCGGCAGGGCGAGCGCCGGTGGAGCTCCAGACGCCAACACGCTGATGACCTGCGCGGCGACCAGGCCCACCACCGCACCCAGGGCGCACGTCCGCGCCAGCTCGCCGTCGCCATCGCCGTCCCGACGCCGCGCCGTCGCGACCCAGACCAACCCGAAAGCCGCGAGCACGGCCGCCGCGACAAGGGCCACGGACAGCCACGGCGCGGTTTTACCCGACGCCCCTACCCAGACCGCCACGAAGAGCTGCGACCCGGCCAGCGAGGCGACATGCAGCTCGGCCTTGCGCAGGAAGAGCGCGGCCACGCCCGCGCCGAGCGTCAGGACCGCGAGCACGCCGAGCACCGGCCACGGCGGGATCGAAAGCGCCGGCTGGGCCGCCACGAAGAGGAGGAACAGGTGGCCGATCAGGGCCATGTAGACGCCCTGGCCTCCCGGTCCGCCCTTCTCCTTCACGGCTGTCCAGGACCCTCCCGCCAGGGTCACCACCGAGAACAGGGCCACGAGCAGGAGAGCCGGAACGATGCGCGCGTCGAGCGGCACCGTGGCCCACCAGAACGCGATCAGGACCCAGGAGAGGACAATGCCGAAGCGGTTGAAGGCCGGCTGGCCGTCCTCCCTCGACTCCAGGAAGAGGCCGGCGTTGAGCAGGACGAGGAGCAGCGCGAGGCCCCACACGGCCGAGGGAGCGACCGGGCCGAGCGAGAGGAACCCGAGCAGGGCCAGGCCGGCGAGCAGGACGACCGAGCTGGCGCCTTGCGGCTGGAGCGCCCGGCCCATCCGCCGGGCCGCCATCGGCACCCCCAGGTAGAAGAGGCCGAAGACCGCGTAGAGCGTCAACCCCGGCAGCAGCCGCTCCGGAGTGAGGTGCCGGCCGGACCACACCGCCTCCGCGGCGATGGCGAAGAAAGCGGCGCCGAAGTGGATCCAGCCCGACTCGTAGACCAGGGCGAAGGCGGCGCCCGCCACGAGCAGCAGGAAGAGGACGCCGAACAGCATACCCGGCGAAGCCGTGGCCGGCTCCAGCAGGACCAGGGCCGGGAACGCGCCCAGCAGGAGCGGCGCCGCGAACGTGCCGGCCGCGTCCGGCAGCCTGCCGCCCAGCCGCTTCGATAGCCAGGGCGCGGCCAGGTAGAGCAGCACCGCCGCGCCGAGGAACGCCAGCACCGCCGGCCACGCCTCGGACTTGTAGGAGAGAGAGAGCCACAGCGCCCAGACCACCACCGTGGCCGCCGCGCCATACAGGTGGAGAATCCCGGAGCCGCGCACCGCGGCGAAGACGGCGAGCCCGGCTCCCAGGAGGAGCAGGTAGCCGAAGAGCAGGCCGTAGTGCGCGCCGAAATCCGGCGAGGCCGCGAAGTAGACCGCCAGCAGGAGCGGCAGCCCGGCGCTGATCGTCGTCACCTGCCGGAAACCCTCATCTCCCTCATCCCCCTTCTCCCGCCACCGGGCCAGCACGGGCGCCAGCAGGAAGAGGGCCGGGAAGACCAGGAAGATCCCTATCGCCAACGGCATCCGGCCGGGGTCGAGGAACTTGATCACCCATCCCCACTGGTAGAGGACGGTGAAGGCCAGGGCGAGGCGGATCAGGATCGTCCAGCGGCGCTGGAGCGAGACCCACGCGAGGCCGCCGTTCAGAAGAAGCAGATAGCCGAAGAGGGCGATCGGGCGGTCCTCGCCGGTCGACAGCAGCGCCGGGGTGGCGAAGCCGCCGAGCAGGCCGAGAACCGCGATGAACGGGGAGTCGCGGCGGATCGCGAGGCCCACGGCCACCGCCGCCACCAGGGCCATCAAGAGAAACGCCGCCGTGGCCGGCAGCAGGTCCCAGAGCGCATGCGCGGCGAAAAAGGTCGAGAAAAGGATGGCGATGCCGGCGGCGTCCAGGGCGTTGGCGGTGACCGCGTAGCGCCGCGCCACCCGCAGCTCGCAGACGACCAGGAGGCTCGCCCCGGTGAGGATGCCGATCGCCATCCGCACCGGCGCGCCGAGCCAGCCGTGCTCGATCGAGTAGCGCAGGAAGAGGATCGCGGCGATGACGAGCGTAATCCCGGCCATCCAGGAGAAGAGCCGCACCCCGATCAGGCTCTCCCAGTCGAACGGCGGCTTGGGAGGAGGCGAAGGGAGAGTGGCGCGGAAGACCGGCGCGGTTACCGGAGCGGTTATCGGAGCGAATACGGGCGCCGGACGGGCGGGCGGGGGAGGTGGGGCAGGCGGCGGTACCGTGCGCACCGGCGGCGGAGCCGGCACGGGCGCGGGCACGGGCGGCCGAGGCGGCGCGGGCGGCTCCGGGATCGGCGGCGGAACCGCGGCCTTCATGGGGACCGGGGCCGGGGCTTCGGCCACCACCGGACCGCGCAGCTCCTTCCGCAGCCGGGAAAGGTTCTCCAACATCCGCTCGTGGTTGCGCTCCTGCTCCTCCACCTGCCGTTCGAGCGTGCGCAGCCGGTTCCGCGCCTGGAAGTCGCGGACTACCAGCCAGATCAGGCCGAGCGTCAGGATCGCGGTGAAGCACTCCATGATTGGTCGGAGGCATCTTAGCACCGACCTGCCGCGGCCCCTGTAGGGGCAACCCTTGTGGTTGCCCCGGGGAGAGGATGAGCTACGTCAGGGGCCCACGGAAGTTTGAGACAGTGGGATAATACAGACCGGGGGGTGAAACAGAATGCTCGCCTCCCTCGTTGTATGGGTGAGGGATGAAGCTTCTCATGTCACCGATCTACCCGGATGTCCACATCTCTCTGCGGAGCCGCAACCGCTTTGCCCTCGTGAGCGCGGTCCGGTACGGGCTGCGCCGAGCCGGCAAGCCCCACGACGACATCGAGCGCTTCAGCCGGGAAGCCCTCTCCACGCAAGACCCCCACCACCTCGAAGAGCTCTGCCACCGCTGGGTGCTGATCGACCACCCGTGCGGGCTGGGGTAGGAAAACCCGAAGCGCGCGAAGCGCACCTCACGCGTACAATCCGCCTCAGATGTCGGACGACACAGCCTCCGCGCCGGGAGCGCCCATCCCACTCGGGCCATTTCATCTGGAGCGCCGCATCGGCCGGGGTGGCATGGCCGAGGTCTGGTCCGGTGTGCATGCGGCGCAGCAGGTGCCGGTGGCCGTCAAGGTGATGACCGGCGAGCGCGCCCGCAACGCCCAGTACCGCGCGTCGTTCCGCAACGAGGTCCAGGCGGTCGCCAGCCTCGACCACCCCGGCATCGTGCTGGTCTTCGACCACGGCGAGGTGACCGCCGAGGCCGAGAAGGCCTCGCGCGGCCTGTTGCCGGCGGGGAGCCCCTACCTGGCCATGGAGCTGGCCGACGGCGGCACCCTGGCGTCGGTCGCCCGCGAGAACCTGGGCTGGTCCGAGCTCCGCCGCATCCTTCTCGCCTTGCTCGACGCCCTGGCCCACGCCCACGCCCGCGGCGTGGTCCACCGTGATCTCAAGCCCTCCAACGTCCTTCTCTTCGGCGAGGCGGAAGGCGTGGACACCGCTCCCGGGCAGCGCCGCCTGAAACTGGCCGACTTCGGTCTGGCGCAGGCGTTCGAGCTGCAGGTGGGTCCCGACTCCACCGACTTCGTCTGCGGCACCCCCACCTACATGGCGCCCGAGCAGCTCCGCGCCGAGTGGCGGGATTACGGCCCCTGGACCGACCTCTACGGCCTCGGCTGCCTGGCCTGGTCCCTTGCTACGGGCAGCCCGCCGTTCAGCGAGCCCGGTCTGCTCCAGGTCGTCCGGCTCCAGCTCGAAGAGGACCCGCCGGCCTTCACCTCGCTCTTTCCGGTGCCGCCGGGGTTCGAAGGGTTTCTCCGGCGCCTCCTCCAGAAGGATTCGGGCCGCCGCTACCTGCGGGCGGCGGACGCCACCTGGGCCCTGCTGGGCCTGGTCGATCCGGTGCGCCGGGGAGACCCGCCGCCGGGCCAGGCGCGGCCCGCGCCGGCCAGAACCGAGGACGATCTCGAAACCGAGGTCATGACCGCGTCCGGCCCGCTCCTCGCGAGCCGGCAGAGCCCGGCCGGATCCTCCGTCGCGTCCGACGCCGAGCGGCCCGGCCCGCGGGAGTCGCCGCCGCTGCCGGCGACCTGGGAGTACCCGACCGTCCGGCCGGCCTCGATGAAACTGGTGGGCGCCGGCCTGGGCCTGTACGGCCTGCGTTCGATCCCGCTGGTCGGCCGGCGGGCGGAGCGCGACGCGCTCTGGAGCGCCCTCGCGGAGGTCAGCGCGTCGCGCCAGGTCCGGCTCGTGCTGCTGCGCGGCGCGGCGGGCAACGGCAAGACCCGGCTCGCCGAGTGGCTCGCCCAACGCGCCCACGAGGCCGGCGGCGCTACGGTGCTGCGCGCCTCCCACGGCCCCAGCCCCGGCGCCGGCGACGGCCTGCCGAGGATGATGGCCCGCCACCTGCGCTGCGTCGGCCTTACCCGCGCCGAGACCCTGGTGCGCGTCACGCACCTGCTGCGCGCCTGGAAGGTGACGGACGGGACGGAGGCCGCGGGCCTGACCGAGCTGATGGTTCCCGGCACGGCCGAGGAGGGGGTGGCGGCGCGGCCCCAGACCGCGGCCGAGCGCTTCGGCCTCCTGGAGCACCACTGCCGGCGCCTGACCCGGCAGCGGCCGGTCCTCATCCTGCTCGACGACGTCCACTGGAGCGTCGAGGCCGTCGCC
The DNA here is from genome assembly GCA_963844885.1 of uncultured Holophagales bacterium. GTDB lineage: Bacteria > Acidobacteriota > Thermoanaerobaculia > Multivoradales > UBA5704 > DATMER01. Next base: position 879,971 of record CAWJQA010000006.1, read on the forward strand.
TTCGCCGACCACCTGCTGCGCAGCGCCGACCTGCCGATCCTGCTCCTGCTCACCGCGCGCGACGAGGCGCTCGCCGAACGCCCGGTGGAAGCCGCCGCCGTGGCCGACCTGCTCACCCTCCCCGGCGCCCGGGCGATGGAGGTGCCGCCGCTCTCCCACGGCGACCGCGCCGCCCTGGTCGAGGAGCTGCTCGGCCTGTCGGGCGAGCTGGCGGCCCAGGTCGAGGAGCGCACGTACGGCAATCCGCTGTTCGCGGTGCAGCTCGTCGGCGACTGGGTGCAGCGCGGCGTCCTGGAGGTCGGCGGCACCGGCTTCGTGCTCAAGGAAGGCGAGGAGGCCCGCTTCCCGGACGGCCTGCACGAGGTCTGGTCGGCCCGCGTGGACCGCCTGCTCGCCGGTCTGCCCGCGGGCTCCCGCGAGGCCCTGGAGATCGCCGCGGCCCTGGGCCCGACCGTGGACCGGCAGGAGTGGGAGATCTCCTGCCGCGCCATGGGCGTCCCCTGTCCGCCTCCCCTGCTGGACGGCCTGATCGTCAGCCACCTGGCGATCCGCACGGAGGAGGGCTGGCGCTTCGTCCACCCGATGCTGCGCGAGAGCCTGGAGCGCATGGCCCAGGAGGCCGGCCGCTGGCCGGGGCACAACCGGGCGTGCGCCGCCATGCTGCTCGGCCGGGCGGTGGCGGGCGAGCGCGGCGTCGCCGAGCGCCTCGGCCGCCACCTGCTCCTGGCCGGACAGCCGGACACGGCCGTGGACTTCCTCCTGAGCGGCGCGCGCGAGCGGCGGGAGACCAGCGACTACGGCCCGGCGCAGGCCCTGCTCTCGCTGCGCGACGACGCCCTGCAGTCGCTGGAAGCGGCGCGGCGCGACCCGCGATGGGGAGAAGGCTGGGTCCTGCGCGCCCGCATCCACCTCCACCAGGGCCAGCTCAACGAAGTCTTCCGCTGGGCCGGCCGCGCCGTGACCGGCGGCGCCGACGCGGAGTGGAACCGCATCCGCTCCGAGGCCCTCCGCCTGCTCGGCGACGCGGCGCGGCGACGCGGCGACCTCGCCCAGGCCGTGGACCTCTACCAGCGCTGCGTCTCCACGACCGAGAACCCGCACGGCGTGGCGGCGAGCCTCTGGGGCCTGGGCGACGTGCTGCGCCAGCGCGGCGACCTGGCCAAGGCCCGGAGGTTCTTCGACCGCTCGCACCGGATCTACGAGGAGATCGGGGACGAGCACGGCCTCGGCGACCACCTCATCGGCCTGGCCGACCTCGCCCGCCAGCGGCGCAACCTCGACGAGGCCGGCCGGCTGTACGGGGAGGCCCGGGAGCGCTTCGAGTCGCTGGGCAATCAGTATGGCGTGGCGCGGGCGCTCAACGGCCTGGGCGAGGCCTCCCGCATGCGCGGCGACCTGGCGCGCGCCGGCGGCCTCTATCTCCAGTCGCTCGGCATCCTGGAGAGGCTGAGCTCGGCGGACGGCATCTTCCCGCGCGTCAACCTCGCCCTGGTGGACCTGGGCGGAGAGCGCTTCGCCGAGGCGCGCGGCGTCCTGGAGGAGATCCTCCCTCACCTCGAAGATCTGGGCTGGGGCGGGCTGCTCGCCTGCGTCCACACAGCGCGGCTCGCCTGCGCCATCCACAGCCGGGACTGGGCCGCCTGGGAGGAGTCCTACGCCCGCGCCTCGGAGCTGCTCGGAGCGAGCGGCATCCAGGACCCCGACGTCGCCTGGGCCGCGGGGGTGGCCGCCCGGTTGGCCGAGGAGGCCAGGCGGCCAACCCTGGCGGACGCGGTGCGGCGGCTTGGGAAAAGGACATAAAGGACATAAAGGACATAAAGGACGTAAAGGACAAGAGACTCCATGTCCTTTGGGTCCTTTATGTCCTTTTGGTCCTTTCCCCTACCCCCGGCCCAGGGCCAGCAGCTCCGGGCTCCCCGGAAACTTCCCCAGCGCGAACCGCAGCAGCGCCCCGGCGCTGCCGGGATCGTGCAGCGCGCGCAAAGTCTTCACCGCCTCGGCGTAGGCGGCAGGCGTGGGGCTCGCCTCGACCATCCGGCGCAGGGTCGGCCCGGCCTGCTCCGGTCGGCCGCTCACGGCGTAGAGCACGGCCAGGTTCGAGTAGGCGCGGACGTCCGCGGGGAAGAGCCGGATCTCCTCCAGGAACGCGGCCTCGGCGCCCGCGGCGTCTCCCATGTCGGCCAGGATCTTGCCGCGGATGAGCGACAGCCCTTGAATCAGCCCGGGGTCCTGCGCCTCCCGCTTGCCGTAAACCTCGAAAGCGCGGCGGGTGAGGTCGAGCGCCTCCTCGTAGCGGTGGCGGGAGTGGAGCACCTCGGCCAGCGTGATCATGGGGCCGACGCGCAGCGACTCGTCGCCCATGGCGAGACGGGCCTCACGCTCGGCGCCGTCCAGATCCTTCTTCCGCAGGGCGATCTGGGCGAGGAGGCCGTGTGCGAACGCGGGGTGAGCCGAGAGGGCCATGCGGGCGTGGGAGGCGGCATCGTCGAGCCGGCCGAGATCGAAAAAGAGCGAGGCCGCGGCCATGGCGATGGTTGGCGAGCCGTTGGAGATACGCAGGCCTTCGCGGTAGGCGTCCAGCGCCTCGGCGTCGCGGCCGAGGTTCTGGAGCGCGTGGCCGAGGAACTCCCAGGCGTCCACCATCCGGGGATCGGCCGCGAGCACCCGGCGGAACGCCGCCACGGCCTCCTCCTGCTCCTTGTGGGCGGTGTGCCGGAAGGCGAGCTTGAGGTCGGCGAGCGCGCCGATGCGGGTCTTCGGGTCCGGCAGGGGACCGTCACCGCCGGCATCTCCCCCGCCCGCTCCAAGATAGCCGAGCGCCATCATGGCCTGGCGGCTCTCCTCGTCCACGGCCGCCGGAGGAGCCAGCGTCCGATCGTATCCCCCGAGATCCTTGCGCATCTCCGCCAGCAGCCGGCGCTCCCGGGCGAGCACGTTCATCCGCTCGTCCGGGTCCGCGGACAGGTCGTACAGCTCGGGGTCCGGGCCCTCGATGTAGTGGTGCCGGCCGTCCGTCAGCGACGCCAGGTCGCTCCAGCCGAAGTGGAGGCGCGGGTAGAACGTCTCCGAATAGATCCGCCGCACCGGCGCACCGTCATCGAGGAGGTTGAGCAGCGGCACGCCAGCGAGCGCCGGCGGCCGGTCGATTCCCAGGAGCGACAGGACCGTCGGCGCCACGTCCGTGAGCTGGGCGGGCTTCACCACCTTCGCGCCGGCAAGCTGGGACTCCGGGAGCTTCAGCATCAGCGGCACGTGGATCGCCTCGTCGTAGAGGAGGACGCCGTGCTCCTCCTCCCCGTGGTCGCCGAGCCCCTCGCCGTGATCCGACACGAGGAGGATCAACGCCTTGTCGTAGACCCCGAGCCGCTTCAGCTCGGCCACGAGATCGCCCACGATCCGGTCGGCGGTGGCGATCTCGCCGTCGTACTTCGAGGCGTAGCGCGAGGCGAACGGCTCGGCCGGCTGGTAGGGCGTGTGCGGCTCGTAGAGGTGGAGGAAGAAGAAGAACGGCCGCTCCTTGACCGAGTCGAGCCAGCCCAGCGAGAGTCTCAAGGTCTCGCTGCCGGGCCGCTGCAAGCCTCCGAGACCGGTGTTCGTGCGGAGCTCGATGCCGTCCTCATAGAGGTCGAAGCCGGTGCTCAGCCCTCCCTTGCCCTGCAGCACGTAGGCCGACACCGCGCCGCCGGTGGCGTAGCCGTGTTGTTTCAGGATCCACGGCAGGAAGGGCAGCTCCCCCGATTCGATCCGCTTCCTGTCCAGGCGGTAGCCGACGTTGTCGCGCACCCCGTGAACCGCCGGCAGCACCCCGGTCAACAGCGACGAGTGCGCCGGAAAGGTGAGCGGCGTCGGCGAGTAGGCCTTCTCGAACAGCACGCCGTCCTTGCGCAGCGCGTCGAGGGCCGGCGTCTCCACGCCGCCGTAGCCATAGGCCGGCAGGTGGTCGGCGCGCAGGGTGTCGATCGAGATCAGGACGACGGGAGTTCCTTTCGGGACTTCGACGCCGCCTCGCGGTGCGCAGGCGGTGAGGGTCAGGAGAAGGGCGGCGAGGACGGTCTTCACGGCAGCCGCTCGAGCAGCGCGCGGGCCTTCTGCACGTCGCCGGAGTAGCGCCCGGGCGCGCCGGCCACGAAGCGCTCCAGGGCGGCGCGGGCCTGCTTGGGCCGGCCGATCTCCGCGGCCTTGAGGCCCAGGTTCCACAAGGCGTCCCAGAGATCGGGCTGGAGATCGACGGCGCGCTGCCAGGCGTCCACGGCGTCGCCGGGCTGCCCGGTCTGATAGAGCGCCACGCCCAGGTTGTTCCAGGCCAGGGGGAGCCCCGGCCGGAGGTCGACCGCCTTGCGCGACAGCTCCCGCGCCTGCTGCCAGTGGCCGAGCCTCAGCTCGACCAGGCCCAACTGCTCGAAGCCCCGGGCGTCGTTCGGATCGTCCGCCAGGATCTTCTGGAGGATCTCGTACGCCTCCTTCTGCCGGCCGGCCTCGGAGAGGACGAGGGCCAGGGCGTGGCGCGACCGCACCTCGCCGGTGGCCGCCATGGGACGGAGCAGCTCCAGCGCCTCGTCCGCCTTCCCCTGCTCCGACAGCGTGAGCGCGAGCTGGCGCAGCAGGCTCTCGGTCGCCACCCCGTCGGCCCGGGCCTTGCCCATCACCTCCATGGCCTCGCCGGTGCGCCCGCTCTCCAGGAGCGCCTGCGCCAGGAGCGAGCGCCCCAGAGGCATCGACGGGCGCTCCTTGACCACCTCGCGCGCGGCTTCCACCGCCTCGCCGATCTTCTTCCGGTTGTAGAGACCGATCACCTTGAAGATCTTGATGTCCAGATCGATCAGGTTCTTCGGATCGTCGGCCGGACCGTAGCTCGCCTGCGCCTGCGCCGACCCCGAGATGTAGCCGAGGCTGCGCAGGCGCTGCTCGTCGCCGGTGGGAAGGCTCCCGCGCCGCGGCGGCCAGACCGACTCCTGGGGCAGGAGGCCGATCAGCGCCCGGGCCGTGGGCCGGTCCTCGTCGACCTGGTTGCGCACCTCGCCCGGGTCCTTGGCCACGTCGTAAAGCTCCGGGACCGGCAGCACGATCATCTTGCGCCCCTGGCGCAGCACGCCGCGCAGCGGAGCCCATCCCCGGTTCAGGTTCGCGGACAGCGCCTCGAAGTAGGAGACCGTCGCCTCCTTCGACGGCGGCTCCAGCAGCGACCGCCCCGGCCGCTTCCCCCGCGGCTGCGGCGGCACGGCCGCCGGAATCCCGGCGGCCTGCAGCACGGTCGGGAAGATGTCCACGTGCCGCGCCGGCCGGCCGTCCCTCCCCGGCTGCACGCCCGGCCCCCACAGCACGAGCGGCACCTTGAGCGTCGACTCGTAGGCGAAAAGGCTGTGCGTGGCTTCGCCGTGCTCCCCGAGACCCTCGCCGTGATCCGAGGTCATCACCACGAACGCGGGCGGCTCCTTCCCGTCCAGCAGCGGGTTGAGGAGCGGCGCCAGGAACGAGTCCGCGGCGGCCACCTCTCCCAGGTAGGGGTTGTCCTTGTAGCGCGTGGCGAACGGCTCCGGCGGCGAGTAGGCCGCGTGCGGATCGTAGAGATGCACCCAGAGGAACCGCGGCTTGCCGCGCTGGGCGTTCCACCAGGCGAGCGCGGCGGCCACCACCTCGTTGCCCGGGCGTTCCGACATGCCGAACTCGTCCGCCTCCGAGCCGCGGGTCGTGCGGTCGTCGTAGACCTGGAACCCCTGGTCGAGGCCGAACTCCGAGTCGAGCGGATAGCCGCCGACGAACGCGCCCGTCGAGTAGCCGGCGGCGCGCAGAGCCGTGGCCAGCGTGGGAATGTCCGCATCCAGGCGGAAGCCCGAGTTGTCCCGGATGCCGTGCTGGTACGGATAGAGGCCGGTCAGGATGTTCGTGTGCGACGGCAGGGTCACCACGTTGTGGGCGTGGGTGTCGGTGAACACCCGCCCCTTGGCGGCGAGGCGGTCGAGGACCGGCGTCTGCGCCCGCGCATTTACCTGAGGATTGCCGGAGAAGCCGGTGGCGTCGGCGCGCAGGGTGTCGATCGTGATCAGGAGAATGTCGGGGCGGCCGGGCCGGGGGGCGGGCGCGGCCGCCGCCAGGAAGAGAGCCCCGGCGGCGGCGCCCAGAACAACGACTGCCAGACTGCTGCGGATCTTCATGCAGGGCCGGATTATACCCGACCCTGCACCCTCCTTCTCTACCGCAACCGGAGCGTGGCCCCCAGGCGGAAGACCCGCGGGCTGAGCGCTTCGTTGGGCTGGTAGCGGCGGCCCGAACGGGCGTTGCGTTCGACCTGGAGCAGGTCGTCCTCGTTGGTCAGGTTGAAGCCGTCCAGGCTCAGAATCAGCCGCGTCGCGCCGAAGGCGAGCTCCTTGTCGGCGTGGGCGTTGAAAACCATGACGCTGGAGTGGCGGAACTCGCTGATATCCTTCGTGAGCTGGACGTTGCGCCGGCCGACGCTGCCGCCCTGGCGCACGTACGGCGGCGAGATGTAGCCCTCGCGGCCATCGAGGCTCGCCCCGACGTTGAAGCCCCAGGGCCGGTCCGGCGCGACCTGGTAGAGGCCGTTGAGGTTGTACGACCAGCGGCCGCCCACCAGGACGTCGGACTTGTTGCCGCCCGACTGGTCGAAGTACAGATCGTTGCCGTCGGCGTAGCCGAGCTCGTCGGAGATGACGTCGGTCGGGTCGTCGTACTTGCGAAATTCCGGCCCGATCTTCCAGTTCCAGTCGGCGTAGGTGAAGTGGCCGCGGAGCATCCAGCGGTTCGACATCCGTTTGGTGAGGCTGAGCGTGGCGCCCAGGTAGTCCATCTCCCGGTCGCCGTTGAGGTAGAGGGTGCCGCCGGTGGGGGTCAGGCCGTCGCGCAGGTCATAGACCGGAACGGCCTTCGAGAGCTGGCCGTTCGGCAGCCTCTCCTGCACCGTGTTGACCTCGACGAAGTCGTCGCGCGTGGCCAGACGGGTCTTGCCGGTGGCATCCTCGGTGACGAAGATACGAGTCTCGGGAATGTCGTGAATGTTGCGCCAGGTCAGCGTCAGGCCGCCGGCCAGGTCGGCGAGGAAGGAGCGCTCCAGCCCGAGGGAGATCTCGTCCGTCATCGTCGGCTTGAGGTTGCGGGCGTTGACGTTGGGCGAGAACAGGGCACCCGGGTTGTCGGGGTCGATGTTGTAGGTGTAGGCGAATTGGAGCGACCCCTGCTCGTTCGGGTCGAGCACCAGGTTGCCGTTCGCGTCGCTGAAGTAGAAGTAGGCGTAGGAGTAGCCCAGCGGGCTGGAGCGGCTGGCCAGGGGGAGCTGGCCGAGCTGCTCGGCGTACTGCGAGAAGGTGCCGCGCAGCAGCGTGTCGCGCTTCTCACCCAGATTGTAGGTCGCGCTGACGCGGGGCACCACCGTCTCCCACTCGAAGCCGCCGGCCTTGTTGCCCTTGAAGCTCAGGGGCGGCAGCAGCCCCTGGGCGATCGGGTTGCCCGGGTCGGAGGTGGGGAGGTTCGCGAGCGTCTGCTTGTCGTAGCGCAGGCCGGCGTTGATCGTCCAGCGGTCGAGCGTCATCGTGTCCTGCACCCAGGCCGTATCGTATTTCGAGTCGATCCCCACCGTGCGGTTGCGCGGGAAGACCACCATGGCGGTGCCCGGGTCGAGGCCCAGGTACTCACCGGAGATCACAAACTTGCCGCGCGGCCAGACCGTGCCGGAGTGGTTCTCCTGCTCGCGGAAGCTGCCGCCGAACTTGAGCTCGTTGTGGCTGGAGCCGGCGTCGAAGAAGGTGTTCATGTCCAGGCGAGCCTGGTCGATGATCCCCTCCTGGTCGAAGTCGAAGTTGCTGCCGTGCAGCACGCCGTCGGCGTCGCGGAACACGTCGCGGTCGAGGCCGCCCTGCGGGCTCAGGGTGAAGAAGCCGTCGTCATAGGCATAGAGGCCGGTAACGAAGAAGTTCGAGGTCGGGATGAAGGTGTCCTCGACCTTGTAGACGTCCTGCGGCGTGGTCTGGTCGTGGGTGGTCTCGGGAGCGCGCGTCGGGCCGGCGCCGCGGCCGAACTTGAGCTTGTCGTTGGTCCAGTAGTGGAGGACGCCCGAGTTCTGCTGGCCGGTCTGGAAGTTCAGCTTGGAGTTGAAGTCTTCGAGCTTGGTATGGTCGAGCTGGCCGCCGATGACGATGTTGCGGATGTCGCTCTCGCCGTACGAGGCCCAGGCCCACAGGTGATCCTTCCAGAGCGGGCCGCCGGCATCGGCGCCGTACTCTTCGACGGTGTCGATCTGGTTGCCCACCAGGCCGCCGCCGAGGTCGGCAGGGTCGGACTGCCAGTTGCCGTCGGTGCGCAGATAGCGGGCCTGGCCGCGCCAGTCGTTGGTGCCGCGCTTGGTCACCTGGTTGATGGTGACGCCCGAGGTGGCCATGGTCACGTCGGCGCTGGAGACCGTGAACTGGACCTCCTCGAAGGCGCCGAAGTCGAAGTAGGAGAACGAGGCGCCCACCGAATTCATGTCGGTCATGATGACGCCGTCGACCGCGAACACGTTGTCGCGGGCGGTCGAGCCGGCGCCCAGGAAGTTCGACTGCTGGCCGCTCTCGTTGCCGCCCAGGTTGAAGCGGTCGACGAGCACGCCCGGAGCGAGGCTCAGGAGCGACCAGGGGTCGCGGGCCGTCGGCACCTTGTCGAGATCCACCGCGGCGACGTTGGCGCCCCGGTTGACCTGGCGCTCGTCGATGATCGGGCTCTCGCCGGTGACCGTGATCACGTCCTCGACCGTGCCGGAGAGCGTGACCTCGATCTCCGTCTTGCCGCCGAGGCGGATGGCGATGTCCGGGTACTCCAGGGTCGAGAAGCCCTGGAGCTCGGCGGTCAGCTTGTAGGTCCCCGGGTACAGGCTGAGGAAACGGAAATCGCCATCCGCGTCCGTGACCTGGACCTTCGGAGATCCCACACCCTCGAGAGTGACGGTCGCGCCGGGGAGCGCACCGCCGTCAGCCCCCTTCACCGTGCCATAAAGATCGCCGGTCTGAAGCTGGGCGGCGGCCGGGAAGGCCCCCCACAACAGCAGAGCGGCGAGGACTGCGAACGTGCTATGCAGCTTACAGTGTCGACTCATAGCCGAGTACACCCCTTTCGAAATGAGCTTCTTTGCGCCGATCATATCAGTATGGGTCGGAGCTGATCACCCCGTTCGTGACACTGCGCAGGTAGTACCCCGACGTGGGCCGGTTGCGCAGGTCGAACGTGCCGCCCGAAAGTACCTTCCAGATCTTGAAGTTGGAGAAGGTCAGCGGCGAGCCCGACACGCAGGTCTCGGGCATGTGGTCGCCCAGCACGAAGTAGGCCGGGCCGTCGCCGATCACCGTGGCGAGGCCGTTGCGGTCCACCACGACCGAGGTGGCTTCGTTGACCGCCACGGCCAGGGCGCTCGCCGCCTTGCCGTCCTTGATCTGGCGGGCGACGAAAGCCAGCGTCCGGCCCATACGGTCGCGGGTGACGAAGTGCGTGTCGGTGATCGTGGCCCCCAGGTTCGCCCAGTTGAAGAAGTTGTAGGTGAACGTCACATACCGGTGATAGGGGTTGCCGAGGGCCTCGGTGGACAGCACGCTCCCCGTGCAGGCGTCGTAGGTGAACTCCCCCTGGATCGCCAGGCCGGCGCTGGTGCCGCCGACGCCGCCGCCGCGGGCATAGACGTCCTCGACCGCGGTCTCCACCAGGGTTCCCTTGAAGTACTTGACGTAGTCGCACTGGTCGCCGCCCGCGAAGAAGACCACCTCCGCCTTCTTCACCGTGTCCTGCACGGCGGCGGTGTTGGAGTCGCTCGCCCTGGTGATCACCAGGGTCTCGACGGAGTCGACGCCGTTCATGGCATAGATGTAGTCGTTGTAGCCGTTGGAGCCGGTGGAGCGCAGGATGACCACGTCGATCTTGGTCGAGCAGCTCGTACAGCCGCGGACCTGGTCGATGATCCACTGCAGCGCGGCGTCGACATCGGTGCCGCCGCCGCCGAAGTCGTGGGCCGGACCGGCCATGGTGATTACGACGTCGCCGGCGTTGCCGGTCAGGTAGCGGGTCACCTTCGCCTGCGCGGGGACCGCCAGGATGGACACCAGCAGGATCACGGCCGAAACAGACCTTTTCATCACAATCTCTCCTCTCCGGAAAAAGCGCCGATGGCGCATCAGATGGGGGACCGCCAGATGAGCGCTCCCTACCTTTCTGGTGCGCGCCGGAGAAGATCGGGGGACAACGAGCCGCCGATGAAACATCCCGCGGTCCGGATCGTTCGGTCATCGCGAAGGCTCCGTCGACGAGTCCTGCCGCGTCGCCCGGGCCTGGTGGGCGAAGGTCGAGGACGGCGGCGAGCGGACCGAGGACGGCCGGGCATTCCAGGTGGTGCGCCTCCATCCCGAGGGCGGCCGGCCGTTCGAGGTCTGGATCGACGCCGCCACCGGGCTCGTCGACCGCACCGGTCCTGAGGGAGCTGATTTGACGAGGACGGGCGGTGACGGAGCGCAAGAAGCCGCTTCTTTGAGATTCTTTGAGGTGATTTGAGTCGATTTGACCCCGATCGTGAGGATCTTTGAGAGGCGGCCCGCTATCCTTCACTTCACCGGGTACGACGTGCCCGGCTTTTTTGAAGTCTTTGTTGTCGGTCTTGGAGGGAAGCTCTACTGAAGTTTTTGTAGTACCTCTTTTTCAGGGGTTGAAGGTGGTCAAGATGAGGCCCGGAAGTTCGCCGGGCCTATTCTTTTTGGGGCGCTGTTTCAAGGAAGCTCGAGCCGGTGCTCCCAGACCACCCTGGAGATCCCGGCGATGACGCCGTCGGCCTCCTTCTCGTCCAGAAACCCGGCGGTCAGGACGACCAGGACGTAGGGCTTCTCCCCCGGCGGGAAGACGACGGCCGCGTCGTGATGGATGCCGGTGATGTCGCCGGTCTTGTGAGCGACAGGCGTGCCCGGCGGCAGGCCGGCCGGGATCTTCTCGTTGAGTTCCTGCGCCTTGAGAATGCCGATCATCTTCGCCGAGCTGGCCGCGGAGAAGGCCGTCCCGTCGGTAATGGCCTGGAGGGCGACCAGCAGGTCGTGGGCCGTGGTGACGTTGTTCATCCTGGCCGCGAACGCCTTCTCGTCCTCGACGCCGCGCAGGATGCGGATGTCGTAGGCCTCGATCCGCCGCATCACGTCCATGACCGTCGACGCGCCGATCTTCTCGACGAGGAGGTTCGTGGCGAGGTTCGAGCTGCGCGTGATCATCCTGCGGATCAGCTCCTCCAGCGGCCGGGTCTGGCCGGCGGCCTGGTAGAGGTCGGGGTCGCCGTCCTCCGCCGGGTTGAGGATGAAGGTGGAGCCGTCCATGATGCTGTGGAACTCGTTGCGCACCGGGATGGGCTCGTCCAGGCGCAGGTAGCCGTTGTCCACGGCGTCGAAGAAGGCCATCATGACCGGCACCTTCATGGTGCTCGCGGCGTGGAACCGCTCCCGGTCGTGGAGGCCGAACGAGGCGCCCGTGCCGAGGTGCCGGTAGGCCACGGCGATCAGCCGCTTGTCACCCTGGCGGGCGACGATCCGCTCCACCTCGCCGGGCAGCCCACCCGCCGGGTGAGGCACGGAAGCGCAGGAGAGCGCGAAGACGAACATCGGTACCGCCGCCATCGGCCGCCGCCATCGACGCATGGTTCCATCCTCTACAGAAGTGAGAGCTGCCGTTCGCCGGGAGCATACCGCGCCAGGTAGCGGTCGAGGCGGAGCTTCTTGCGGGCACTCTCGCTGCTCATGAAACGGTCCTCGATGACCTCAGTTCTCCGTCTGCGGCCTGCGACGCTCAGGGCAGGAATCCGGTGCGGTCGAAGAGCCCGTCCAGGCGTTCGCTGTCCCGGGGCGGCGCCTCCAGCCGGTAGTAACGGACGGTGCCCGTCTTGACCTGTTCGATCCAGACCTCCGCGGTGGAGGTGGTGAACCGGACCAGAGTCGGCCAGAGGTTTCCGTTCGGCTTCGGCCCCACGACCCGGACGAACAGCTCGGGCCGGCCGGGAAGAGCGCCGCTCAAGCAGACCGTCTCCCCGATGCACGGCTCCTGCCGCACACCACGGACGTCCGAGCCCGAGGTGAGCCGTGCCTTGACGCGGAACCCTGGCAGCGACGCCGAGATGATCCAGTCTCCCGGGGGTGGCGGTGGGTCTTCAATGCCGTCGCCGAGCGGGAGAAGCCAGAGCTCCCGGCCGTGGGCCTCGTCCTCGCCAACCAGAAGCAGGCCGCCCGGCAACACTCCGCCGGTATCCTGAAGGAAGCCCGCGGGGAAGTCGGTGATTCGAGCCGTGCCGGCTGCCGTTCCGTCGGACGTCCAGATCTGGTCGCCGTCCGCGACCCGGGCACTGAAGACAAGTTGGCCGTCGATCTCGACGAAATCGCCCGCGAAGGACCCGCACTCGCCGGGACAAAGGTCGCCGAGCCGCGACGTTCCCGCGGTGCTTCCATCCGTGATCCAGGGCTCGCTCCCCGATGCGCCGTCGTCCGCGTCGAACAACAATCTCCCCCTGTAGGTGCGGGTGGCTTGAATAGAGGAGCTGCACGCTCCCGGACAGAGGTCGGCGATGCGCCTCGTCCCTCCCGGGGTGCCATCCGACCACGCCGGCTCCGAGCCGAACCCCGGCTCAGGGAGCCGGAAGAACACGTCGTCACCGACCGGCGTCAGAGAGTCCCAGTAGGGGTCGCCTCCGGGGTCCGGCACGGAGAGGAGCTGCGCAGTCCCGGACGCAGTGCCGGTGGTCACCCAGAGCTGGTCGGCCGTGACCGAGCTCACGGCCAGAGAGAAGAACAGGCGCTCACCCGCGGCTCGGGTACCGACGAGCTGGTAGGCCGGAGTGTCGATGACCGGAGCGGTTCCGGCCTCCGTCCCGTCGCTCCTCCAGAGTTTCAGGTGCCCTTGTGGCTCCCGGGCGAAGATCAGAAGCTTTCCCGCCGCGACGGACAACCCTTCCACCCCGTCGAATCCCTCATAGAGATCCTTGACCCGGTAGGTTCCCGCGGCCGTGCCGTCGCTGGTCCAGATCTCTCGGTCCGAACTGCTCGCCGACCCCTTGCGGACGAAGAAGAGACGGCCGCCCAGGGCCACCATCCGGCTCGGGTAGGAGCCCCCGTCAGGATTCAGATCCACGACCTGGTGAGTGCCGGCGACCGTTCCGTCCGAAACCCAGAGCTCGACGTTCTTGGTCCCGGGCTCGCCGGCGGCGAAGAAGAGAAGGTCCCGTTCGGGTACGTAACAAACCCAGGCGCCGCTCAACCCCGTGCCGCGGAGCAGGCTGGTCGTCGCCAGCCGGAACGTTCCGGCCTCGGTGCCGTCGCTGCGCCAGATCTCCTCCTTGTCGTCGGCACTCGTGTCCTCGGAAGGACCGTAGAAGTACGCCAGGGCCGATCCGGTGGCCCAGACAGTCCTGAAAAGACGGCCGCTCGGCGTGACCCGGAACGTACCGGACGCGGTCCCGTCCGTGCGCCAGACCTCGTTCTGGGACGAGGCCGAGTCGGCAAGGAAATAGATCAGATTCCCGATGCGGTGGAAGTCCCTGGGATTGCCGGAGGCCGTTCCCGGCCAGATATCCGCGAGCAGGCTGGCGGAGACCGCCTGGACCGGCTCCTCGACCGGCTCGGCGGCGGCGCCCGCCGGTGGAAAGCCGGAGCGGTCCACCACCCCCGGCAGGCTGCTTCCCTGTCCCGACGCGCCGAGCTGGTAGTACCGTACTTCGCCCGAAGCTATCTCCTCCACCCATACCTCTACGAGCGAGGTGGAGAACTTCACGAGCGTCGGCCAGAGGCGGCCGTTGGGCTTGGGGCCGACAATCCGGAGGAAGACCTCGGATCTCCCGGCCAGGGCGCCGCTGACGCAGAGCGTCTCGGAGATGCATGCCGTCTCCCGCCGCCCCATCGTGGAGCCCGCGATGCGGACCTTGAAACGGAAGCCGGGGATCGCCGCGTCCGCAAGCCACTCTCCGGCCGGCGGTACCGGGTCTTCCGCCACGGTGAGCCCGCGCGCGGGGCTGCGCTCCGCCGCCAGCACGGGCGCAAGAAGACAGGGGATCAGGCAGGCGACGGCCAGGGCTCTCATGGTGGCTCCTTGGGAAGGAGCCGGGATACTACCATCGGGAGGATTGCAGGGACGCCGCCCGCCGATCGAGCTCGGAAAGCGCCCGTACGCCCGGCGCGCTAGCGTGAGACTGCTCCGCATCGATGGGCAACGCTTCCCCAACGTGGACCGGAGCCGCCATCGCCGCCCGCAACGCCCGAACGCGATGGGGAGACGTTCCCCACACGCGGACGACGCCCGTTCCCGTTGGGGAGACGTTCCCCATCGATGCACGGACGCGCGATGCCGGCGCGCAGCGCCCGTTCTCGTTGGGGAACGACTCCCCAACGTCACCGGACGATGCTCGCGCAGTGCCCGGTGGACGCGTCAGCCGGCCGGATTCTCGATCCGGCGCCTCGCCGGACGCGTCACCCGGAGCGCCGGAAGCTTCGCCCTTGGCCGTCATAGTGCCCGAGCTTCCTGAAGCGCTCCATCCGAGCACCCGTCCGAAGCCACTTCACGACCTCCTCGGCCTCGATCTCGGGGTTTGCCCAGAGGATCTCCTTCAACAGGGGGATCTCCGAGCAGACAGACCGGAAGTGGCTGCGCACCTTTTCGTCCCGGGAGATGACGATCCGGTCGGTCGCGTCTGCCGCCTCGGCCAGATGGGCGTCCTTCTCCAGCGCTCGCCTGGCCTTTTGGGGGAGCGCAACCTGGGAGAGGGCTTCTCGAAAACCTCCGTTCCCGGCTCCCTCCGCGAGGAAAAGCACCTTGCGCCTCGCCACCATCTGCCGCCGCCATTGGCCCGCGAAGCGGCTCTCGTGGCGGTTCCATTCGTCCCAGCCTTCCTTGCTGAACACGATTCGATGGATCTGCCCCACGGCCAGCAGGGTTTCCCGGCAGACCTCCGCACATGCCCCGGGTACCGGGCTCGATGCGGCCGAGACTCCGACCGAGGCGTCTACGACGAGCCGTTTACCCTTTGGCATTCCGGATCGGGCGGAAAGCCCGCGCTTCAACCGCGCTCAGGTACTTGTGCTCGGCCTCGAGGGATACCGATCCGAAATCCTCGGGCCAATCTCCGTAGGCGCCGAGCTGATCGAGGTCGCCGGGATGGATCGTGGTCAGGCCGTCCTTGTTCCGCTCGAACCAGTACAGCCCTACATTCTTGGCCGAGAGCCGTTCCTCCGCAACCAGAGACTGGACGGCGAGCAGAAGAAGGGAGCTGTGCGTCTCCAGAACCACTCGCGCTCCCCGGTCCGCGGCCTCCATCAGCAGCGAGGCGAGGCCCTCCTGGGCGCGGGGATGCAGATGAATCTCCGGCTGCTCGAGATAGACCAGTTGCCCCGGCTTCGCAACGAGCAAGGCGACCAGCACCGGCAGCACCTGGGAGACGCCGAAGCCGACATCCGCGATGTTGACGAGATCTTCGGGAGTCTTCCGCCTGTGCTCCGGGAGACGGCCCACGAGAAGCTCGACCTGCGTGGCATCGATCGACCTGGCCCTCACTCCCCACGTGAGCCCCAGCCGCCGCAGGTGCTCGCCCAGGATCTCCAGACGCTTGTCGTGGGACCGCTGCCACGAGGCGATGACGCTCGCAGCGTAGGGATCAAACGGCCCCGAGAACAACTCACCGATCGCGGTGGTCGGGTACGACCGCGCCGGGTTCCCTCTCAAGCCCGGAACATGAATGATCGACCTGAGATTGCGGGCGAGATCGTCAAGGCACAATGGAACCCGACTGACGAAAGCCCCGTCTTGATAGCCGTTGACGAATAGGAAACACCTCTCTTGAACAATCTTCCAGTCAAACGCCGGGAATATCTCACGGAGCTTCTCGGACGGCGTGTCCGGCTCCAGAACAAACTTCGGACCATCCGTCATACGAACAAGCTCAAAGCCCTCGCCATCCTGGCGAAACAGATGCTTCAGGTAGCCTGCACGATGGTCCAAGGCGACGCCGACTTCAAATTCCCGTGCGGCACGCTGGCCGCCTACTCTCGACAGGAGCTGCTCGGCGGACGTGAATCGGACGTGGGGACCGTCCAGAAGGAGGGGCCCCGGGTCATAGCTCGCTTCAAGGGTCTGCTTGAGCAGAAGCAACGGTTGCATGGCACTCGACTTGCCCGAGCTGTTCGCCCCGGCCAGGATCGTGAGGGGTCGGATCTCGATGGACAACGGCGTCGCAAGAGACTTGAATCCCTTGACGAAAACTCCGCTGATCCCGGTCACCGGCTTCGAGTCGGCCATGGCCATACTCTACCTTGGATCAGTTCTCCGTATCCGGCTCCAACCCCAGCCGCACCAGGAGGTTCTGGAGGATGCGCGCCGTCAGGCCCCAGATCTGGCGGTTGCCGATGTGGTAGACGAGGAGGAGACGCTCGACGCCGTTGATCTTCACCGGCCGCTCCTCGACCAGGCGCGGGTTCGAGAAGGCGCTCAGGGGGAGACTGAAGACCTCGGCGATCTCGCCCGCGTTCGGCGTGGCCTTGTAGGGAAAGGGGACCGCTCCGACACAAGGGATCACGCGGAAGCCGGCCGGGGTATCCCCCTCGTCGAGCTCGCCCAGGCGGAGGATCGCCTTCGGCTCGAACCCGATCTCCTCGTGGGTCTCACGCAAGGCCGCGGCCCACGGATCTTCCTTGAGCTCGCGGCCTCCGCCCGGGAAGGCGATCTGGCTGCGGTGGCTCGGCAGATGGTCCGTGCGCTTGGTCAGAACGGTCCACAGCTCCCCGGCATCCACATAAAGCGGCACCAGCACCGACGCTGGACGCAGGTCGCTCACCGCCAGCCGGCGCGGCGGCGGCGAAGCGAGGCGGTCCCGGATCTCCTGGATCCAACTGCGCGGCTCGCTCATCGTCCCTCCCCGCTCCTTTGTATCACCACATCCCGGGAGGCGTGGACCCGGAAGCCGATCGGCTTGGCCGGCGCCTCCGGCAGCCGGAAGCTCACCTGGTAGACGTGGGAATCCCCTCCCGTCCAGCCCATGGGATAGGTCCGCGGCAGGCCGAGCGGGATCTCAAAAGACACGGAGCCGTCCGGCCGCAGGACCGTCGGTCTCAATTCCTGACCGCCGGCGATCAGCCGGGTGGGCGCGTTGCGGTCGAAGTCCAGCACCAGAGCGTCGAGCGGCTCGGCGCTCGCCGCCACCAGGCCGCCGGTCTCGTCTCCGGCGATCCGCAGGTCGGTCCCATGCTCCGCCTTCCAGATATTCCGGCTCGTGGGCTTGATACGGATACCGCCGTAGGCCACCCATTCGCCCGGGAGATCCTGCTGTGTCGCCTCGTATGGCAGCCACGCCGCCAGCCGGCTCGGCTCCCTTGGCTCCGATACCGCGGGGTGTGTCCAGACGGGGAGCAGGACCGGGGCGGCCAGAGCCGCTGCGACGACAGCCCAGGAGGTCCGCAGCGGCCGGGCCGGCAGGAACCAGAGAGCGGCGTAGAGAGGGAGGAACAGGCGGTTGCCAAGGCCGGCGCCGACTCCCGCGAAGCCGTAAGGACGCAGAACCAGAAAGGCCAGCGACGCCAGAGCCGCCGCGGCGATCAACCACCACCTTCCCCGATCCGGCCGGAACGCGGCGAGGGCCAGCAGCACCGGCAGGAAGTACGGCAGGATGCCCACGCTCCTCCCAACCAGGAAGTAGATCCCGTTCCAGAGCAAGAGGCCAGGGTCGAGCGCCGGCCGGAGAGCGGCCAGGCTCCAGAACGGCTCACCGCCTGCCGCGGTCTGGATGAAAGAGGTCAGGGCGAAGACGGCCGCCGCTCCCGATACCAACCCTGCCCAGGCCATCGCCCGGCGGCCCGCCAGGGATTGCTGGGAGCGGTGCAGGGCCACGGCCGCGGGCAGCAGAAGAAGGAGGTACGGCAACCGGTAGGTGCCCGGGATGGCGAGCAGCACCCCGATCGCCAGCCAGCGGACAAACGTGCCGAAGCTCCTGGTCTGCACCTCCTGGTAGACCGACTGAGGGACCGGCGATCCCTGCGGATCGGCATACACAAGCGCGAAGCCGGCGGCGGTGACCGCCAGGAGGAAGACGTCGGCCGTCGCCAGGAACACAGAAGAGAAGGTCGCCGAGGCGAAGACGAAGACGGCCACCCAGACCGGCGGCGCCGAGCCGGCCGGCGCATGCTGCCGGCCGAGAGCCCACGCCGCCAGGATCGCGGCCACGGCCAGGAGCAGCGCGTTGACCACGCGCATCCCGCGGTGCGGCATCACCCGGACGAACGGCAGGCACAGCAGCGAGTGGTAGAACGGCCGCGCGAACACCTGGGTCCGGCCGCCGTCGCGGCTGTCCAGGTCGATCCCCTTGGGCCGCACGCCCCACTGATCGACATAGCGCCGGTAGTCCTCGCCGGTATAGCGGAGGTCGAAATCCCAGGCCAGGCTGGCGGCCTGAAGGGCGTAGGTCGGCTCCTCCCCCTGGTCGGGCGGCCGGGCCGCGCGGTCGCTGAACAGCGCAAACCCGAGGACAGCGAGGAGCGGCGCCAGGAGGACCAGCCAGCCGGGCGAATCGAGGAGGAGCCGTTTCACAGATGCATCTCCCATCTCGGCCCGCCGAGCTTGGAGAACCCGAGGCCGCCGAAGAGGTGAGGCTCGATCCACAGGTGGGCCGGGCCCGGCGGCCGGCGGACGTCGGTCTCGACCCAGATCTCGTCGCCCGGTGCCAGGTCCCGCGGCAGGGGGAGCCACGGCCGGCCGGCGAGCAGATCCTCGGAGAGGCCCTCATCCGTGAACAGCTTGACCACCACCGCCACTCCGCCCGGCCCCCGCTCCCCCGCGAGCCAGCGCGCGAAGCCGCGGTTGCGCAAGCGGATCCTCAACCGGCGCCGCTCTCCTTCCGGCCAGGGCAGGCCGGCGCCGTGGACCTCGATCTCGCCGTCGAGCCGGCCCCAGGCCAGGCTGCTCGGCGGCGGCACGTCCGGCCTGTCTGGCAGATCCCCGGGAGGCGCCAGCTCGCGCCACTCCCGGCAGGCCTCCACCACCGCCTCCGCGGACCGCGCCGGATCGTGGCGGACTCGGACGTGCTCCCGCGCCGCCTCGCCCATGGCGCGCAGCCGGCCGGGCTCGGCCAGGAGGCCGCGCAGGAGAGCCGCCAGCTCGGCCGGCTCCTCCTCTCCGGCCAGCGGCACGCGCACCACGACCTCCCGCGGCAGGTCGGCGAACTGGGCATAGTCGGAGACGATGGCCGGACGCCCGGCCGCCAGCACCCGCAGCAGCGACGCCGAGGTCTCCCCCGCTGTCGGGTACCGAAGATTGAGGCAGAGGTCGATCGCCGAGATGGCCGACTCGAACTCCTCGAACGGCACGAAGCCGAGCACGTGGACCCGGTCGGCCACACCGGCCCGGCGCGCCTCCTCCTCCAGGTCGAGGCCTTTCGAAGACTCCCCCACGATCAGCAGGTGGGCCTCTTCGAGCCCGGGGCAGGCCAGGGCGCGGACGGCCACGGCGGTCCGCTTGATCGGGGTCTGGAACCCGAACGAGCCGAGCACCGGCTTGTCCTCCGGCAACCCGAAGCGGCGGCGGAGCCGGCGTCCCGCTTCGAGGTCGGCGGCGGCGGGCAGCGGCACGCCCATCGAGATCGCCCGCACCCGGATCTCCGGATCTTCCTCGCGGATCACGCCCGCGGCCCACTCGCTGTGGACGAGCACCCCCCGCTGGCGGCGCAGCAGAGCACGGTGCGCCGGCAGGGAGAAGACCGGCGCGTCGCCATACGCGTTCCAGCGCTTGGCGAGCGCCGCGGCCTCGCCGACCCAGCCGTGGTCGCGGGTCAGGAGATCTTTATAGAGGAAGAACTCGCCGCGGCCGAGCGTGAGGTCGAGCAGCAGGTGGTGCAGGACCAGATCGTGGAGCGTGAGCACGCCCGGGATGCGCAGCGCCAGGTCGCGCACCCCTTCGTGATACCGGTTGTTGCCCATCTGATAGAGCGGCAGCCGGCCGGCCTCCCCCGTCGCCGCGGCCGTGGCCATGGACCAGGATCGCTCCACGTCCTGGGCCACGGGCTGGCCCGGCAGATGGATCAGCCGCACGTCGGCCCGCTCCGCGAGGTGCGGCAGCAGGTCGACGCTGTAGTCGGCGATCCCCGACCGGACCGGCGGCAGCGGGGAGACGTAGTCGAGGCGCAATTTTGTCATAAGTCTCCCCCTCTCCCGGGGCGGGTGGACTCGGGCGGACCGGGAGAGGGGGCCGGGGGGTGAGGGCTCCTAAAACGCAAGCTCGTCCTTGCCCGGCGCCGCCATCTGGCCCTTGAGATAGGCCTCGATGAACGGGTCGATGGCGCCGTCGAGGACGCCGTCGGCGTCGCCGACCGTCTGCGCCGGTGCGGTGGTCCTTGACCATCCGGTAGGGCTGCAGGACGTAGCTGCGGATCTGGCTCCCCCAGGCGATGTCCATCTTCGGCGCCCTCGACGCTCGTCCTGCTCCGCCTTGCGCTTCTTGAGCTCGAGGTCGTAGAGCCGGGCGCGCAGCATCTTCATCGCCGTGGCGCGGTTCTTGATCTGGCTGCGCTCGTTCTGGCAGGCTGCACCACGATGCTGGTCGGCAGGTGGGTGATGCGGACCGCCGACTCGGTCTTGTTGACGTGCTGGCCGCCGGCGCCCGACGAGCGGAAGGTGTCGATCCGCAGGTCCTTGTCGTTGATCTCGATCTCGATCGTGTCGTCGACCTCCGGGTAGACGTAGACCGAGGCGAACGAGGTGTGGCGCCGCGCCTGCGGAGTCGAACGGGCTGATCCGCACCAGCCGGTGCACGCCGTTCTCGCCCTTGAGGTAGCCGAAGGCGTTCGTCGCCGCGGACCGCGAACGGTGGCGCTCTTGATCCCGGCCTCCTCGCCGTCCTGGCTGGTCGATCAGCTCGAGCGCGTAGCCCTTGCTGCTCGCGCCCAGCGCAGGTACATGCGCAGCAGCATCGACGCCCAGTCCTGCGACTCGGTGCCGCCGGCGCCGGCGTTGATCGCCATCAGGGCGTTCTTGTCGTCGTCCGGGCCGGAGAGCTTGAGCTCCAGGTCGAGCTCGCTCGAGCTTCGCCTGTCGAGCCGCTCGACGAACTGTGAGCGCGTCCGGGTCGGCCTCGCCCGTAGAGCCGAGGAGCTCGCTGCCAGGTGGCGAGCTCCTCGGCGTCGGAGCGCAGCGGGTTCAGAGTTCGCGACGCTTCGCTCGATGCTGCCGGCGCTTCTGCATCAGGCCGGCCGACTCGGTCGGCTTGTCCCAGAAACCCGGCATCTCCATCTGCCGGTCGATGTCCTTCAGCTCGTTCTTCGACGCCGGCTTCTTCAAAGATACCCCCGGATCGTTGCGAGCTCTTCGCGCGAGGTGTCGAGGCGCTGCTGCAGTTCGGAGGCGAGCATGAGGCGGACGAGGATATCCTAGCGCTCGACGAGGTCGAATTGCGCGCGCGCCAGCGGCCCGATGCGGCCGAGCGCCGGCGACGAGGATCGCCAGGCAGAGCGCCGGGAACAGCCAGGGCGCGCGCGCGAACGGGCGTGAGGTCGCGTCCGCCCCTGGAACCGAGCGCCGGCAGCAGGCCGCTCTCGCTGACGCCCGAGCCGCGCCGCGCAGCCGAGCCGTCCGGGGCGATCACGGCGGAGACGCCGGTGATCGCGGCGCGCAGCAGCGGCCGGCGGTTCTCGGCGGCGCGGAAGCGGGCGGCGCGCAGATGCTGCCAGGGTGCCGCGGTGTCGCCGTACCAGGCGTCGTTGGTCATGCTGACGAGCACCGTCGCGCCGGCGCGCGTCAGCTCGGCGACCTCGCTCGGCGAAGACGACCTCGTAGCAGATGGCCGGCCCGAGCCGCTCCCGCTCCCAGTCGAGCAGCAGCGGCAGCTCGCCGCCGCCGGCGAGAAGTCGCCGGCGTTGCGCGCCAGCTTGCGATGAAGGAGAAGAGCCTCGGCAAGCGGCACGTATTCGCCGAACGGCACCAGGTGGCGCTTGTCGTAGCGCGTCGGACCGTCCCCGCCGCGCGAGCAGGAGGCGGAGTTGAAAGTAGCGTCCACCTGCGCCGTCTTCGGCGTGGAGTTGAGCAGCACCGAGCAGCCCGCGCGTGACAGCGCGGCGAGGTCGGCCTCGGAGCTGCGGGTCGCCGGCCGTAGGAGAACGGCCAGGCGGCGCTCTCCGGCCAGAGCACCAGCGTCGCCCGGCTGGCAGGCCTCGGTCGAGAGCGCGATCAGCCGCCGGTAGTCGGCAGCGACCGCTCCGGGTCGAAGGACCACAGGTTCGGGGATGTTCGGCTGGACGATCGCACCGGCAGGCCAGCATCGCCGAGCTGGCCGAACCGCCCGCGTCGCGCACCGTCGTCCAGCGCTCTCGCGCAGGCCCAGCGCCCGGCCAGCGCCAGGAGGAGCAGCGGCGAGCAGCAGGCCGACGGCCGCGGCTGCCAGCGGCCGGCGGCGACGGCCGCGCGCGAGGCCGCGCGCTCGCCAGACGCACCAGGAACGAGACCCCGCACGGCGCCGATCCAGGCCGCGAGCCGCAGCGCGCCCGGGCACGTCGGTCCACGGCATAGGCCGCGAGGTTCCAGGGGAAGCCGGAGAACAGCAGGCCGCGCAGCCATTCGAGCGCACCCAGAGGCCGGGCAGCGCCAGCCAGGCGCGAGCGACGGCCGCCGCGGCGCCAGAGCCGGCCGCCGAGGGCCGCGAAGACCGCGTGGTAGAGCCGCGAGGAAGGCGGCCAGCAAGCCGAGCAGCGGGACCGGCCAGCCAGCCCGGCGATGCGCGCCATAGGTCGCGAGCGTGCGGGACGATCCAGGACATCGCCGATCGATCCAGGCCGCGATGCCGTGCAACCAGCCGAGGCAGCCGGCGCGGGGCTGGCCGAGCAGCAGGAACAGCGGCACCAAGCGAGCGGCCAGCGGCAGCGAGGGCGAGCCGAAGCGATGCCCCGCAACGCCCCCGCCGCAGAGCGGGCCGAGCGGCGAGCGCCGAGCAGGGAGCCAGGCGCCAGGGGCGCTGCAGCGCCCGGGCGCGAGGGCCGCAGGCCGGAAGCTAAGGCGTCGGTCACCCAGGTTTCGAGCTGGAAGTCGCGCCGGAGCTTCGTCCGCCGACCGTCTGCGCCTGATCGCGCGTCGGCGAAGGGCCCGATCGCGCACGCGGTAGGTGCGTGCTGCCGCCCTTCGGCGTCACCGGCGAGAGGAAGGCTTTGTAGCCCGCCTTGCGCAGTCGGCGCGACGATCTCGCCTGGTCGCGCGCCGCGTTGGAGAAGACCTGGATGACCTGCCGCGGAGATCTTGGCTCCGCCTACGGCGGGCTTCGCCGCGGCCTCCGGTTCACGGCGCGGCCTCCGGCTTCGCGGCTGCCGGAGCGGGCTCTGGCCGGGGCTCGCGGCCGGCGCCGGCGGCGGCGCTGGTCGACGTCGGTGCCGGCCGCATCACGGCCGCTCGGCCGCCGGCCGGCCCGGTCCGCGGCCATCGGTGGCGGTCGGGTCGGTGGCCGGCACCTCCTGCGCGTCGCGCTCATCCTCCGCCGACGGCGTCTCGCTCGGCGCGGGCCGGGGCCGGCCGGCGGTCGCGGCATCGGAGGCGCGGCCCGGCGATGTCCCGCGTGTGCTGGCCTCGTGCCTCGAAGAATGGAACTCCTCAGGCCTGCTCGCCTGAGGCTCGGCTCGGCGCGGGAGACGATCGCCGCCTCGGTGATCCGCCGTCGGCCGCACCGCGAGCTGCTCCCGCCCGATCCAGACGCCGGAGAAGAACGCCGCGACGATGCAGTCAGCAGCACCACGAAGGCGACAGCACCTGCCGGTTGGTCAGCGCGATCTCGTAGTAGCTCGGCTCGTGCGATTCGCTCGATTCCACGACTCGCCGCTTCGCTCTCGCCTTCCGGAATCTACTCGCTCTGTACCGAGTTCGGGAAGAACGACTTCATCAGGTCGATCGGCAGCGGGAAGATGATCGTCGAGTTCTTCTCGGCGGCGATCTCGGTCAGCGTCTGCAGGTAGCGCAGCTGCAGCGTCACCGGGTTCTGCGACGATCGATCTCGGCCGCCTCGCCGAGAGCCTTCGAGGCCTCGAACTCGCCCTGCGGCGTGGATGATCTTGGCGCGCTTCTCGCGCTCGGCCTCGGCCTGCTTGGCCATGGCGCGCTGCATCTCCTGCGGCAGGTCGACGTGCTTGACCTCGACCATCGAGACCTTGATCCCCCACGGGTCGGTGTGCTGGTCGATGATCTCCTGCAGCCGCTCGTTGAGCTTCTCGCGCTCGGACAGCAGCTCGTCGAGCTCGGCCTGGCCGAGCACCGAGCGCAGGGTGGTCTGCGCGAGCTGGCTGGTGGCGTAGAGGTAGTTCTCGACCTGACGATCACCGCGCGGCCGGGTCGACGACCCGGAAGTAGACGCACCGCGTTGACCTTGACCGAGACGTTGTCGCGGGTGATGACGTCCTGCGGCGGCACGTCGAGCACGACGGTGCGCAGCGAGATGCGTGACCATCCGGTCGATCGGCCAGAAGAGGAGATCAGGCCCGGGCCCTTCGGCTCGGCGAGCAGCCGGCCGAGCCGGAAGATGACGCCGCGCTCGTACTCGTTCAGGACGTTGACCCAGCGTGAAGAACAGGAACACGCCGATGACGACGATCAGCGCCGATCCCGAAAAAGCTTCCTGTCCATCGCGATTCCTTTCGGTCAAACCGACGGTTGCCGGCGCGTACGGACGTACCCGCAGCGTCAGCCATTCGGACGGCGACCACCTCGACCCCCCTCTCCGGGAGCCGGCGCGGCTCTCGGACTCTGCGTCCCAGAGCTCCCCGTGGACGAAGACCTTCCGCGCGGGTCGATCGGCGAGCGCGCGTGCCGATCTCGCCCATCAGCCCCTCCGCGCCGGTCGCACCGGCGTCTGCCGACGGCGCGCAGCGCCATCCGGGCGCCAGGAAGCCACGAACGAGGCGGCGAACACGGCCGGCTCACGACCAAGCTTCCAGGCCACCCGCAGCGCCGGATCGGGCGACTCGAACAGCATCAGCGAGCCGAGCACCAAGGCGATCGATCCCGCCGATCGCCGAGCAGGCCGTAGCTGGTCGACCTTGATCTCGGCGATGAAGAGCACCAGGCCAGCAGGAGCAGGGCGACCCCGCGAAGTTGACCGGCAGCACCGAGAGCGCGAAGAAGGCGAGGAGCAGGCAGATCCCGCCGACGACGCCCGGGGAGGATCGCCCCCGGGTGGTCAGCTCGAAGTCGAGCCCGAGGATGCCGAGGGTCAGCAGGATCAGGCGACGTCGGGTGGACCACGGCCGCCAGCAAGCCCCGCAGCGGCGTCATCGGCGACTCTACGCACCGCCGCGCCCGGGTGTGGAGGGTCACCTCCGCGTCGTCCGCCGCTTGACTTCCGGCCGTCGAGCGCCTGCTACGAGCTCGGCGACAGGTCGGGCGCGATCGAGGTCGATGAGCTTCCCTTCTCAGCGCCTCCTTCGGCGGTGAACGAGAGGCTCTCCCGCACCGCCTCCTCGGCCAGCTCGACGTTGCGCCCGCGCGCCGCGGCGCAGCGAGCGGATGATGGCCGCCGCGTCGTTCTCCACCTTCTTGGCCATCGTCCCCTCCGATCGTCCTCGCCCTCGCCGCCGACCGGATGGGCGGCGCCGGTGTTCGTGCCCGGCGCCATCGCCGCGACGTCGGCGGAGATCAGGATGAAGAAGCCGGCCGAGGCGGCCTGGGCGCCGCTCGGGGCGACGAAGACCACGACCGGGGTCTTGGCGCCGAGGATGGCGGTCGTGATCTCGCGGGTGGAGTCGATCAGCCCGCCGGGAGTGTCGAGCTCGATGACCAGCGCCGCGGCCCCGGCCGCGTCCGCCTCCTGCACGGCGTCGACGATGAACTCCGAGGAGATCGGATGGACGATGGACTTGATCCGCGCCCGCATCACCAGCCGGCCGGTGTCCGCCGATGTCTTCGGAGCAGCCAGCCCGAGGAGCGGCGTCAGCAGGGCGAGGGCGAGGAGCGGCGCGGCGAGAGCCGCGGAGCGGCGCAAGGAGGGGCGGGAGGGGGTCGTGTGGCGAGCCATGGCCCCATGGAGTATATCAGCCCTGGCCCGGCGTGCTCAGAGCTCCGTCGGCCAGGTTCGGGGCTGAAAGCGTTCGTCCACGATCCGGGACCGAGTGCCCCGGGGCAGCACCTGGAGCGTCTTCAGGAACTCGATCACCGCCGCCTGCTCGGAAACGGTCAGGCCGTTGAACTTGTCGGTCACGGCCTGGGCTTCACCGTGATGGGCCAGGACCGCTTCCCGCAGGGTCGTGTACTTGCCATGATGAAAGAATGGCGGCTCGTTGGCCGCGCCCCACAGCTTGCGGGTGAGAAACTTCCCGTTACCCGCGAAGAAGCCGGCCGAGCCCGCGGGCTGATTCATGTCCAGGGTCTCGCGGTTCGGATCGTCCGGGCCCGACGTGATGTCGTGGAGCTTGAGGTCCGTGTAGGCGGAGACCCACGTGACACCCTTGCGGGCGTAGAGCCGGGGCCGCGGGAGCCGCGCGTCGTTGAGGTCGATCCGGTAGTCCGGAGCGTCTCCGGGCTGGAGGTTGCCGGCCGGATTGAACGGATTCGGCTCGGAGAAAGTGGAATCGGCAAGCGGCAGCTTCGGGACGTGGCAGCCCGTGCAGCCCACCTGTGCGAAAAGCCTTTCGCCGGTGAGCACCGCCGCTTCGACGTCCGGGTCGTGCGGGATGACCCGGCCGGGAACCGCCAGCGTCGCCTGGAAAATGGACACGGCGGTCACGTCGGCGCGCGTCATTTCGGCGATGAACCCGTCACCGTCTGGATCGGTGTCGTCGCCGAAGCGTTCCGCGGTCTGGATCCCATGATGGTGATTGAAAGCATTGTTGGTGAACTGCCGCAGCGAGATCACCGCGCCGGCCTGGTGGAACGGACGAAGGATCAGGTTCGGAGGCGAGGACGGGCCGGCGCTGGAAAGGCTGGGAGCGGGCAGCCCTTCGACGCGTGAGGTGTCCCAACTCCCGTCGGCGCCCCGGGCGAGGCTGCCGAAGGAGAGACCCTTGGACGTCAAGGCACGCGACTGGCCCGGTTGCAAGCTGTTCCGGATCGCCTGCAGGTCCACGGTGACCTCCCGCGCCAGCAGCTCGATGTAGCCGGAGCCGAACATCCCGAGTGTGTTGCGGCTGTTGGCGATGCTGCCGAGGGTGACCGGCTCGCCCGACTCGTCGTGCGAGCCGACCGTGCCGGGCAGCGGGCTTTCGTTGCCGTCGAACGTCGCGAAATCGAAGCGCTGTCCGAGCACGAAGACGTTCGCCACGATGTCGCCGCCGCCGCCCGCGATCCCGAACGGCGCGTTGTGGCAACCGGCACAGGAGTTGGCGTCCGGTCCCGAAATGCGGTTGAAGTTGCGCGGGAAGGTGAGAGGAGCGTCGCCGTCGCTGAGCGGCGCGCCCGTGCCCTTGGTCATGGGCCGGCCGCCGCCCTCCTGCGAGGTCCAGTTGGCCGTGAACAGTGCCCTGCCGAAGTCGAGGAGCTGGTGGAGCCCCATCCTGAATTCGTCGCCGTCCGCGAGATGACGGGGGATCGCGACCTCGCGGCCGACCTGGGAACCGTCGGCCCAGACCGCAGCGGCCGTGGTGAAAAGGAAAAATATTTCAGCATGGATGCAAACGCCGAGTTTTCTTGCCACAGATCTATCTCCCTTCGATCTCGACCTGGACCCTATCAGAGTACGGTGAGGCTGAGGATCCGACCGCCGAGCCTTGCCGCTCACCCCGCCGGCGAAGTCTTCACCCTTCTCCCTGGCAGGAGCACCGCGCCGAGCAGCGTGCCCAGCGCCGCCAGCAACCGCGACGGCCCTTTCCGGGTCTTCACTCCTTTCGACGACGGCGGGATCCGGGCGAGCCCTTCCGCGGCCTCGGCGCGGATGCGTGCGAACAGCTCCGGATCGCCGCGCAGGCACTCGGCCAGGGCGCGCTTCTGCGCCAGGTCCTCGTCTGTCAGATACTTGCCGAAGGAACTCAGACCGGCGATCTGGAAACCGTGCTTCCGGAACAGGTGGTAGATCTCCTTGACCTTCTCCATCTCGATGTTGCGGCCCAGAGTGAAGTCCTCGAAGCGGCCCTCCATGGCCAGCAGCGCCGACTCGGCCAGGCAGGCGTAGGCGCGTCCCGGGTGGCAGGCCGATGTCGTAGCCGAAGCTCCGACCGGCCGGGGATGATGACCTCGCCGCTCTCCACCACCAGCACGTCCGGCCGCAGCGCCGCCTCCTCGGCGCCGATATCCGGGGGCAGCGCCACGTCGCAGATCACCGCGCCGGGCTTGCACTTGGAAATGTCCAGGATCCGCTGGCCAAACGCCGAGGTCGCCGTGATGATCAGGTCGCAGTCGCCAGTGAGCTCCTCCGGCCGGGTGGCGATGACGACCCGCGCGCCAGGCGTCTCCGCCTGGATCTTGCGTCTTGAGCTCGATCAGCCGTTCCGGCTCGATAGACACCAGCACCACATCGTGGATGGCCTGGGCCATCAGCCGCGAGCAGACCGAGCCGATCGAGCCGGTGGCGCCCACAATCATGACCCGGCCCCGAGTCAGGTCCTTCGCGCCCATCTTATCACGGCGATCTTGGCCGCTTCCAGGGTGGCGGCCACGGTCAGGCTGTTGCCGCTGGTCACGGCGATATCCGCTTCCTGCGCCACCGTGATGCCGGCGTCGCCGACGATCTTGGTGAATGCGCCGAGGCCCATGATGCGGGCGCCCTTGCGCTCGGCCATCGCGCGCCGCCTGTGTTGCAGCCGGCGGTAGGTGAAGCGCTCGTCATGGCGCATGAGCTGCCGCGGCGTGGCCCCCAGGATATCAGGTATCCCACGATGCGCTGGCCCGTGGGCGGCGACACGCCGCCCGTGATCGTGGAGACCTGCAACGGCGGGACATAGGCCGCCACCGCCTCCACCAGGAGGTCGGGCAGGTAACGTGTCCAGCGGAACGCCGGATGCTGGTGGATGAACTCACGCTCAGCGGATGGATGACAAACGCGAAGCGATGGATGCCGGCCTCCTCCGGCCGTAGCGCACCGCACTATGCGGGCTCCAGTCCAGGTCCGCCAGGAGGTCGAGATAGGCGTTCTCGGTGAGCGCCGAGACCGTCGAGACCGTCGGGAACGCCGCCAACGCCACCAATACCGCCTCGACCGTGGCGGCCGACCACCGGCCCAACTCTCCGGGGCCGCCGGGCGACGGCATCAGCGTCACCGCGAGCGAGACGCCGCGCCGCGCGAGAGCCTCCAGATCCTCCTCCGTGGCCCACTCCACCACCACCGTCTTGCCGTCCAGCCGCTCCGGAGCGTAGCGGCGGATGGCGCCGATGTCGCCGGCCAGCACGTCGGCCCGGCGAAACGGGGCTTCGGAGCGCCGGCTGCGCGGCCGGCCGGCCGGCGGCAGCAGCCTCTGGAAGGGAGACCGGCGGAGGCGCTCCAGCGTCGGCGGCGCGGCCGTGCCGAGCGTCCCCCGGCGGCCGACACCGGGCGCGTCCGGGAGGTCGAAGAAGACGATCGGGTCCGCGTACCGGATCTCGCAGCCGTGGCGGGCCAGCCCCTCGGCCATGCCGCCATGATTGAGGCCGGGTACCATGAGGACGCGCTTGCGAGCGAAGATCCCGGGCTCCGCGCGGTCGGCCAGAATCACCCCCCAGCGTTCCAGGGCCGCCCGGATGCCGTCGCCGTCCACGACCGGAGTCCGCCGCGCCGAGCGGTGCAGCTCCGCGCCCGCCTCGTGAGGCAGGCGATGCCCGCCCAGCTCGAGCCGTGACGGCATGCCTTCGAGACCGATGGCGGCCACGCGGCCGTCAAGCTCCTCGATCCGGGCGCGGACCAGCACGGCATCGCCGCCGCAGCCGATCCGGCGCACCTCGACGTCCCGCCCGAGGAAGGACACCGCCGACGTCTCCTCCCCCTCCCCGAGGTGAAGCACGGCCACCCGTTCCACGGGAGCACGTTCGACCACGAGGCACCTCCTTTCCCTACCCTGGCAGTCTCGCGCCTGGAGCCGGCTCCGCCCACTCCCGGCGGGGTAGGCCGGCACGCTCCGCGGACCGGGACCGGACCGCCCATACAGGTGGCAGAAACCGGATGGCATACTCGGTGAGGGACTTCCCCTTCGAGATTCGTTCTTCTTTCTGTATGAACAGGAGAGCCGCATGAACAGCGCTACTCGGGATGGACTCTGCTGTGGCGTGCTGCTGGTGGCCGCTTGCTTCTTCGCTTGCGGTTCCCATGAAGAGCCGCAACCGAAAATCGTTGAAACGCCTGCCGTCGAAACGGCTGCCCCGACGCCTGGCGACGAAGTCCCAACTCCGGAACCACCAGTCACTCCGCGCGAGGCTCTCTCGCTGGCTGACGCCGCGCAGCAGGGATTCGTTGAGTACACAGTCCTCGGCACAGACGCCTCCTCAGGAGACTCCCTGCGCATCGAGATCCGCCGGACCAGCAACGACGACGTCACCGTCAACGTCGAGCCTGGGACGGTATTCACCACCGAGTCCCGGGAAAGCCAAAGCATGGTGGCCTTTGGCGTCAGCGGCGCCGAGATCGAGCCGGGCACGGACCAGTTGGAGCGCACGGACACAATCGATCTATGGGATGACTTGCCGCACGTGTACCTCCTCGAGGCATACTGCCTCGACTTCGAGCTCGAGAATCCGTCGCCGCAAGATCGATTCGTCCCTGCCGCGGTGGATTCGCGGTTGGCGACCATTCTGAAGGAAGCCAAGACGGCTGGCTTGACAATGCCCGCGACGCAGGCCGCGATCTGGATGGACCACGGCCACATCACGAAGCAGGAGATCCAGACGAAGTTCGACGCCAGCGATCAAGAGCTGGAGGATGCGTGGGAGCTGCTGCAGCGGATACCGCCGCCGTGATCGCAGACTTTTTCGAGCAGGCAACCAACTTACTTCAGCTTGGACACAGCTCGCCTCCACACCGTGGGGTCTCCGAGCTGCACAGCACGATCCGCGCCAACCTGTTCTAAAAGGGCAGCCAGCATGTGCAAGCGCTCGTCCTCGGTCCAGTAGAGCTTGCCCTCGATGAGCTCCATCCTATCGGGCGCCCCTTCCATACGCCGGTAGTATTCGGCTACCGTCCAGATCCGACCCTCGTTTCCAATCTCGAAGTCATGGTAACCCAAGGAAATCCTCCTTTAATGACGAAGAGCACAACCCCTTGCCGGTCCGACCCTAGCTCCTTGAGCTTCCGGGCCATGCTCAATATCAGCTCCGCAAGTTCGGGAAAAACCTCGGCGCCCTCTTGGGCAAGCTCGATCAGCTCTCTGCGCATTGCCTCATTTGCGGAGCACTGGCCCTGTCCGTGCCGTGCCGAAATCCTCCGCGCCTGCCGCGAAACGAAGTCTGGCACCTTGTCGAATTTTCCGTGGAACCTGGAGGGGTTGACCTGCCCATAGGTCTCCCACAATCCGTGAACCGCTTCATCCAGCTCGAAGTCGATCATGCCGCATTTTGTTGAGTTCCAGAACCCGGCCGGACCGGCCACGAGGTCACAGAGGAACCGGCGTCCCAGGCCGAAGCCCGGCAAGGTAACATCGAAGGACCAGGAGGAGCTGCTTTCTTCTCAACAACCGGGAGATCTCGGCATCAATCTCCCGCAGCTCCCGTTCCGTCTGCTTCAGCAGCGCGCGGGGCTCAAGGGCGGCAGGCTCTCCCGGCGGCGAGCGATGTTCGGCGGTCATTGCGGATTGCTCCTTTCTCGTTCACGGAGTCCAAGTGCTCGTCCCAAAGTCTCGCTCACCATCAGGCCACGCCTCCGCGCCGCTGTAATTCGGACAGGACCGCCGACGGGAGCACGAGCTTCGACCACCATGGCATTTCCGTCGTCGCGAGGAGCGGCGGCAGGACGTGAGCGGCTCCCTTGGCTCGGCCCGTGAGTATGTCAAGCAGCCTCTCTTCGACTCTATCGCAGATTCCGTTGGGGATATCGGCTTGTCGAAGGGAGCGTAGATAGGTCGGAAAAGCGACCATTTTTTCTCCCGGTCGGCCCAGGAGAGAAATCGTTTCGAGGCGCACGGCCCGGGCTCCATACTGACCGGCGTCGGCTAGCAGCTTGCGGCGATAGGCGGCGCTTGCTCGGTTGGCCATCGGGAAATCTCGAACGTCAGCGAGTCAGGCCGAAGCGCGTCGCCCGAACGATCTTCGAATCGACGGCCTTGCTCAGATTGTCCGCTACCGCCAGGCTGCCGCACTTCAGAACCGCCCAACCCGACTCGGTCAGGGATTTCACGACCACCCTCACCTCGCGCAAGTGCCCGAGCCAGGGGATCTCGGCGAAGAGCTCCGCCGTGTTGGACGGCCGGCGACCCTTGCGAAGCTCCAGCAGCACCCCGGCTGCCAGAGGCCACCCGAAGGCATGATTCGCAAGCTTGGCCACTCCGATCGGCTCGGCTTCCAGCTTCCAGTCCGGATCGACGAGCGCCGAGACGACTTCGACATACGGCAGCCGGGCCACCGCGGTGCGCAAGCGCTCGGGAGCCAGATCGTCCAGCAAGGGCCGGACCTGGGCCGCGGCCTCCGCTCCAAGCCTCCTGTGGATGCGCCGTTCGAGAGCGGCCCGGAGCTCGGTTTCGGATGGAGCGCGCCACGACCGCACTTTCGGCGCCAGAATCTTCTCCCCGGCTTCGCCCTGCAAACCCTGCTCTTCCTGGCCTTTCATGACCTTCGCTCCCCAATCGCGCAGCTTTTTTCAATATGAAAAGGGTTCGACATCCCGGCTTCCTTCCGGACCGTGGCCGCGCACGCCTCGCACCGGCGGAGGAGATGAGCCACGATCGCTTTTCTTTCCGCCGGCGAAACCTCGCCACGGACGAAGCGCTGGAGGGCGCCGCGGCCCGGATGGGGCCGCTCCTCTTTCATGCCGCGGCCAGATCGCGGTAACGGAGCGTCCCGTCCGCGCTCTGCGTGATCGCGAGCACCTGGCGCCGGACGCATTCGGGTTGAAAGGTCGGCTCTTCCAGCTTGACCCAGGTGGCGAGCCACGAGCCGCGCTCGAAGACGACGCGGAGCCCTGCCTGTGCCGCGCTGTAGAGCGGCGGCGTTGCGACCTGGCCGGGCTCGGCCAGAGGCCGCACCGTGAAATGGTCCAGCACGACACAGGCGTGGAGCAGCGCCTCCATGTCGGCATCGACCCGCGAGAGGTCCACCTTGGAGTAGTGCTCCCGGCGGACTTCCGCATCGAGATCCCGGACTTTCTGCCAATGGACGTGGCGAAACGCCATGTTCTCCGGGTGCTCCTCACCGTAGACCTCCCAGAAGGAGGTGACCGTCGTCGCCAGCGTCGCCATGGCCGACAGGGTGAGGGTTCCAGACCTGGTCATTCGTGATTCCTCCTCCTTGCGCCCGCCTGCCTTGGCGGCCGGCCTCCCGATCTCCGCGAGGATCCGGTCCGCCAGCCGCCGCATCTCCTCGCGGTGTGGGCTCGTCATTGAGTCCCTCCATATCCCGGCCAGTGGCGAGTTGGCTGCCGTGCCCGCGAGATAGGAGGCTAGGCCCGGCGAGCTAGCTCCTCAAGGGCCTGGGAATGAAATCCGGCCCCGCGTACAAGTCGCGGCTTCAGGTGTGGGAATCGCCGGCCTGGAGTACGATAGAGCGCGGGACTTTGAGGGGCTCGGGTGTCACGAATTTCCCGTTGAGGAACACCCTTACTGTCGAACGGAGTCTTACTCAGACAGGAGCGAGAGAGCCTATGCCCAATGACATGCTGCCCGACCTGGCCATTGTTTTGACGTTCCTTCGGCAGGGACAGGGGTGGAGCCAGACCAGGTTATGCAAGGCCGCCAAGATGAAGACGCCCCTCCTCAACGATCTCGAGCACGGGCGGAAGCCCCTCACCCGGGCCCGGCTGGAGCACATCATCTCCTTCATGGGGCTGCCGCCGGAGGTCATCGACGCAACCTGGAGCTCCTCGCGGCGAACCACGCGGCAGCCCAGGCGTCTCCCGACGGGGCCGGCCGGCGGAGCGAAACCGTGGTGGCCCAGGTGGGAAGGTTGGCCAAGGATTTCGCGCGAGCCGCGCTGAAGATCGTGGCGGTGGGGTCTAAGCGATTCAGGAGCGGGCGAAGGCCGCGGTGCTGTGGAAGAGCCTCCAGGAGCGGGAGCCTGACGAGCGGATGGAGTTGGTGAAGGATCTGCCCGAAATTCCGCTCCTGGGGCTTGGTCGAGCTGGTCGCGGCCCAGAGCATCGAGGCCGCGCCGAACAGTCCGGCGGAGTCCCGGGATCTCGCGTGGCTGGCGCTCCAGATCGCCGAGCGTTGCCCGGTCGGCGAGCTTCTGCGCCAGAGAGCCGAAGGCTACGCCTGGTTTCACGTCGCCAATTCGCGCCGCGCGACGAACGACCTCCGCGGCAGCGGCGCGGCTCTCGACACCGCGGCAAGGCTCTGGGAAGCCGGCGCCCCCGGAGACCCGGGGTACTTCGACGAGACGTTCGCCTTTTGGATCACGGCGACGATCCGTTGGGAGCAGCGCCGCTTGCCCGAGGCGTTGAGGCGAATCGAGGATGCCCTCGCCGCCGACACGCGCGGCCTCCGCGGCAAGCTGCTGCTCACCAAGGCACAGATTCTGGGCGAGCTCGGCGACATCGAGGCTTCCACCGAAGCGCTCCAGGAAGCCTTCCTCTATGTCGACGAGGAGCAGGAGCCCCGGACGGCGCTCGGCATCCTGTGCGAGTACCTGTGGAACCTCTGCTGGCAAGGCCGGGCCGTGGAAGGCGCGATGCGGTTACGGCAAGCACAGGCCCTCGCGGAAAAGCTCGGGCAGGAAATCGACCTCTTGCGTGTAGCCTACCTGAGTGGTGTCGTCGCCGCGGGGACCGGTCAAGCCGAGGAAGCCGAGGAGACGTTCGAGAGGGTCCGCCGTGAGTACGCCTCCCACGAGCCGCCGCTGGCGCTCTACTATGCGGTTGTGAGCCTGGAGCTTGCGCTGCTCTTGCTGGAGCAGGGCCGCACCTCCGAGGTCCGGACTCTGGCCGCCGAGATGAGGTGGATCTTCAGCAGCCAGGGTGTCCACCGCGAAGCTGTCGCCGCGCTCCGGATCTTCTGCGAGGCTGCCCGTCGAGAGACCGCCACGGTGGAGCTGGCCAGGAAGGTCATCCGGTTCCTCCACCGGGCGCAGCACGACCCCGGGCTGAAGTTCGAGGCCGGTGAGGAGGCCGAGGCCCCATGAGCGGCTCGGCCTCCTCCGCGGTCAACCACTCAGCCCAAGGGATCGATGTGCCCCGCGCTGTCCGCGGACGCACCGTCAGGATTCTCGCTCGGCGTCGTTCCCGGGAACAGGCGCAGCATCACCAGACCGATCAGGCTCCAAAGCGTACGCATACCGTGACTCCTTTTCCAGAGGGCGACCCGGCACGAGCCGGCATGGCTCACGCGGCCTCCCTCTCCTCCCCATGGTGCCCCGGAAAGGGGAGAAGAATCCCAGGCGGAGCCATGCTGCTTCGTCCAAAAGGAGAGAATTGGTGAAGAAACACCCTGAGGTAGACCACGCCAAGCGACTTCTCTACCTGCTTCTTCGGCATGACATGGAGCTTGACCAAGCGGACTTCGCAGCCGCGTCACGGACCGCGGCCGGCCAGGTTTCCCTCTACAGCAAGGGCAAGCGGGATGTGCCGGAAGAAGTACTCGACCGGGCGGCTGACGCCCGGCCTTTTCCCGCGCTCCCTGCTTCGGCCCGCCCTACGGGCAATCCGGTCGTTTCGGGCGGCGGCGAGGGGGTGGTCGCGCGCCGACCGCGTGGTGGCGGAGACGTTCTTCGCCGAGATGCTCGCCGTGAGCGGCGCCGCTCTGGAGGTGATCCTCGAGCCGGCCGTCTCCGCTCGGCAGCCGGTGCCGGCCGTTTCCTCGCCGGCGGCGGAGCGTGACCGGGCCGCCGGGCTCTGGCTGCGCCTGGAACCGCGCAATGCGCGGCAACGGCTGGCCATGGTCGAGGAGGGCGAGGAATACCAGTGCCGCGCGCTCTGCGCGACTCGTGGCGGAAAAAAGCATCGATACCGCGCCGAGAAGCCCGGCGGAGTCCCTGGAGCTGGCGGGGCTGGCGCTCCGCATCGCCGAGCGTGCCCGGGCGGCAAGCTGCAACGCCAGAGGAGCGAAGGCTACGCCTGGTTTCACGTCGCCAATTCGCGCCGCGCGGCGAACGACCTTCCTGGAAGCGACGCGGCTCTCGGCACCGCTGCACGGCTCTGGGAGGCCGGCGCTCCCGGTGACCCGGGGTACTTTGACGAGACGTTCGTCTTTTGGATCACGGCGACGATCCGTTGGGAGCAGCGCCGATTTCCCGAGGCCTTGAGGCGAATCGAGGAGGCCCTCGCCGCCGACACGCGCGGCCTCCGCGGCAAGCTGCTGCTCACCAAGGCACAGATTCTGGGCGAGCTCGGCGACATCGAGGCTTCCACCGAAGCGCTCCAGGAGGCCATCCTCTATGTCGACGAGGAGCAGGAGCCCCGGACGGCGCTCGGCATCTTGTGCGAGTACCTGTGGAACCTCTGCTGGCAAGGCCGGGCCGTGGAAGGCGCGATGCGGTTACGGCAAGCACAGGCCCTCGCGGAAGAGCTCGGGCAGGAAATCGACCTCTTGCGTGTAGCCTACCTGAGTGGTGTCGTCGCCGCGGGGACCGGTCAAGCCGAGGAAGCCGAGGAGACGTTCGAGAGGGTCCGCCGTGAGTACGTCTCCCACGAGCCGCCGCTGACGCTCTACTATGCGGTTGTGAGCCTGGAGCTTGCGCTGCTCTTGCTGGAGCAGGGCCGCACCTCCGAGGTCCGGACTCTGGCCGAGGAGATGATGCTGATCTTCAGCAGCCAGGGTATCGAGCGGGAAGCCCTCGCCGCGCTCCAGGTCTTCTGCGAGGCCGCCCGGCGAGAGACCGCCACGGTGGAGCTGGCACGGAAGGTCATCCGGTTCCTTCATCGGGCGCAGCATGACCCCGGGCTGAAGTTCGCGGCTGGGGAAGAGTGAGTTGTAGCCTCTATACCCGCCGGTTCGGCCTCCGGACCCGCCGGTTCGGCGACCTCGGCCGGTGTCGGAGTCGCTCCGGAAGCGCCCTCGACTGGCTTCGCGACAGGTTGCCTGGCTCTATATTCCGTCCAGGTTGACCAGCAGCGGAACCGAGCCCGGGCCGCCGAAGCTCAAAACCCCTTCCGCCTCTCCGCCGTCGTGCGCCGTGTCGCACAGGAACCGGCCGTCGCGGTAGACACAGGGATCGTCAAGGCCGTCGCCGTCGAAGTCGCCGAGGAGGGGCGTGTCGCCGGGCAGGCCGAAGGTGATGTCCGCCTCCGCGGTTCCGTCGTGATTCAAATCACACAGGAACCGGCCGGCCCGAAACGCACAGACGTCATCCCGGCCGTCGCCGTTGAGATCGCCGAGCAGAATGCGGTCCGCGGGCGCGCCGAAAGCCGCCAGCACCCACTCGGCCCGGCCGCCGTCGTGGCCGGTATCGCAGCGCAGCTCGCGGCCTTCCCGAATGCAGGGCTCCGCACGGCCGTCGCCATCCACGTCACCCAGCAGCCTCACCTCGCCGCTCCGGCCGCTGCCGAACCGAAACGAGGTCTCCGGGTATCCGTCGCGATCCGTATCACAACGATACGCGGTGCCCCGGTTCAGGCAGAGATCCTGTTTGCCGTCGCCGTCCACGTCGCCGGCCAGGAGAACCTCGCTAGCCGATGCCTTGACCGAGATGGGCAGCTCCGCTGTGCCACCGGTACGGCCGGTGTCACAGAGGAGCTTTTTCGCAGTCAGGTAGCACGGCTCCTCGCCTCGAGACGCCGCGAATCGCCGGGCGAAAATGTCATCCGAGTCGGCAAAAACCTCCCAGGCCGCCGTGAACGTGCCATCTGGCCCGAAGGCCACTCGTGGATTGACATAACCTGACCGGATCGGAGACGTGTTGATTTTGAATTCATCTCCGGCTGGAGCGCCTCCCGGCCGAAAGAGACGGCCTCGCACCGACCAGTCGCCGGATCGCCCATCGAAGCTCTGCCAGATGACAATGAAATTGCCGTGGTGATCCGCGGTGACAGCCGGTTCTCTCTGAGCTGAGTCCGTAACTGTATTAATTTGAAACTCAGGCCCGATCTTCTTTCCGTCGAACCCGAGCACCTGACCGTAGATCCCTTCCAGCGAGCCGTCTTGCTCTTGGCTCTGCCAGACAACGACGAAGCCATCTGGGAGAGCCGTGGCCTTGACCCGGTACTGGTGGTGTTGCTCAGTAGTGTTGACCAGAAAGGGTCCGCCGACAGGTTGCAATGAACCATTCAGAATCTGGCCGGTCACACCATAGCCGTCCGCGTCATCTCCGTTGAAAGACCACACGACGAGAGCGTCGCCCTGGGAGCTGACGGCGAGGCTAGGGTGACTTTCTGTGTCTGAGTCAGCCAGCTCAAGGAAATCACCGAGAGGCCGCCCCTGCCCATCGAGGCGGCGCACACGTATTCTGGCTCTGACGGACTCCTGACCGGTGATTGCCACCCAGGCGACGAGAAAGCTGCCGTCAGGAACAGCCACGATGGAGCCGAGGCCTTGGACCTCGTGAGCGGCCGGGGAGACGCGCAGCGCGGGTCCAACGGGTCTGGCCGCTCCATCCAGCATGCGGGTAAGTACGCCGTCGGTCTCACTCCACGCTACGAGCAGCCGCTTGCCTGACTGCCAGACGAGGCCAGGATTATCCTGGCCTCCGCCGTCCGATTGGCGCACTACGCGCTCTTGTTCGGCAGGGCCGCCTGCTGGAAACAGCCTCAGGACGATGCCGAGCCGGCTGTACTGATCTCCCGGTTGTTCCGGGAGGATGCTCGCCCAGGCTACCGCGACCGTCCCATCTTCCGAGTAGGCGACAAATGGATGGAGTTGGGCGCCCTCCGTCCGGCTGTTCACTGGAAAATCACGCCCGAGAGGGGCCTGCGCTTGCACGGCAACGGCCAGCAAGCACATGCCTACGAAAACCAAACTCTTCATGAACATCGAGGTCAACCTCTCCTGCTTCACTGGCCCACCGGTGGAAGAATCAGTGACTCTCCACCCGCCCGTCTGCCATCCGCAAGGAAGCTCTGTTGATATCGTCCAAGATCCCGGCCGAGAGTATCATACCTTTGCCAAATGACGGTAAAACTGCCAAGAGGGTCGACGTCGAGAGACACCAACTCCTGGAGTCCTTCCTGGGAGTCGGCAACGGGCGTTTCACCCTCAATCCGGGCTCCTCGCCGGTCAAATCGCTGGAAATGGATGGAGTTGCCATCCCCGTCCCGGCTTTCCCAGGCTACGACAAAATTGCCGGAGACGTCTGCCGCTGCCTGGGAAAAGCCCTGGTGCCCGGCGGTCGTCGTATTCACAGGAAACTCGCCCCCCTCCGGGCGGCCCGAAGCTCCGATGCGTTGGCCGAAGATCCCACCCATGTCTCCGTCCTGGCCGTAGCTCGTCCAGGTGACTACAAAATCACCGGCAGTCTGCGTCGCCGAGGGATCGGTCTGATCGTGTTCAACATAGCTGTTGATCGGGAAGGCTTCTCCTAGAGGCTGGCCAACGGCGTTGAACCGGCGCCCGAAGATACCCCAAAGCGATCCGTCCGGCCCCTCTGACTGCCACACGACAAGAAAACTGCCATTTCGCTCACGCGCAGACTGGGGCAGCTTGTGCCTGCCTGGAAGCCCCACCGACACCGAAACCTCCTGCCCAAGCGGTGCTCCATCCGAACCAAGCGCCAGGGCGTAGATCCCTTCTTCTTTCTCCGCAGGGCTGCCTTGCCAGACGTTCAAAGATGCGGCGCCCAAGCTGGATGAGCTCAGCGAAGCACACGAAGGGCATGTGTCCTGCAGCAAGAGGACCCAGTCACATTGACCGAGGAGGGGATCGTCTAAGCATTGCGGCCTCTTAAATTGATAAGTCGAGCCGCTGATGAGTGTTATTTCGGGAGGTGCTGTCGTGCCACTTCTCGGATCGAACCATGTTTTTGACCAACGGGCGGCAAAGCTTGGAAAACCGCCACAGTCAACCCGCCAGTTGCATAAGTTTCCCCGTCGAAGCCCCCCAAAGGTCCAGATCTAGGGACTCCGAGGCTGCTTTCCCCTCTACCACTGGATCTCACCGGGAGTGACGTCCAGAAAAAGGCTTCTTTTCATGGAAAAAGCGACCTCAGGGCTGGTACAATGGTGTTGTCAAGGCACCAAGCCCAACCCAAGGAGGCCGCTCGCCATGAAGCTTAGCAGAAACGAGGTCCAAAGCAAGACCCACGCCATTCCAGAGCTGCGATTCGAAGACCAGAAGCTCACCTCCTTTGCCGGTCTTTTCGTGTTCCAGCTTTTGTTCCAGAGGCTGGATCTCAAGAATCGGCTGCGCAACTGCTTCCGCCACCTGCGTTCCAACCGAGCTTACGATCATACCGTGGCCGTCCTTGGTCTCATCATCCACCTCTTGATTGGCTTTCGGCAGCTCCGTGATTTACGTTACTACTGCGACGAC
The DNA here is from genome assembly GCA_963844885.1 of uncultured Holophagales bacterium. Lineage (GTDB taxonomy): Bacteria > Acidobacteriota > Thermoanaerobaculia > Multivoradales > UBA5704 > DATMER01. The sequence continues at coordinate 920,388 of CAWJQA010000006.1, forward strand.
CCTATGGTGCAGCGCGTTCTTGGCTTGAATCGGCTGCCAGACGTGGCCACTGTCAGCCGCCTGCTGGCCAGCGCTGACGCCGAGAGCGTGGCCTCTCTGCGACAACTCCTCAGACAGATGGTGCTGCAAAGATTGATCCCGCTCGGCCTGCGTCGATTGACCCTCGACTTTGACGGCTCGGTCATCGGCACCGGCCGTTCTGCCGAGGGCACCGCCGTGGGCTTCAATCGCAAGAAAAAAGGACAACGAAGCTACTATCCCCTGTTCTGCACTATAGCTCAAGCCGGCCAAGTGTTCGACGTCTTGCACCGGCCAGGAAATGTGCATGACTCCAACGGAGCGCGGGAGTTCATCCTTGATTGTATCAACACAGTTCGAGCGGCACTGCCTGGCATTCAGATAGAAGTCAGGATGGACGGCGCCTTCTTCAGCGATGCCCTGGTTACCCTGCTTACGGATCTCCGTGTGGAGTTCACCATCTCGGTTCCTTTCGAGCGTTTCGTCGAGCTCAAGGGAAAGATTGAAGGCCGTCGTTCGTGGCACAGGCTCAATGAGGATCTCGGATACTTCGAGGTCAGATGGAAACCCAAGGCATGGAGCCGCAGTTATCGTTTCCTCTTCGTCCGGACTCGCTCGGTCATCCGTGACAAGGAACCCATCCAGCTCGATCTTTTCGTCCCGCAAGTCCGTGGATATGAGTTCAAGGTCGTCGTTACCAACAAGAAGATCCGGGTACGTGAGGTCATCCAATACCACAATGGCCGAGGTGCCCAAGAAGGTGTTTTTGCCGAGTTGAAATCTCAGGGCCAGCTCGACTACGTTCCCACGCAAACCCTCGTGGGCAATCAGATCTTCCTGCTGTCGGCCGTCCTCGCTCATAACCTCAATCGCGACCTGCAAATGATTGCCCATGAACCCAGTCGAGACACCACGCCCCAACGCTCGCCTCTCTGGCGGTTCGAACGACTCGAAACCGTGCGCCTCAAGCTGATCAACAGAGCAGGGCGCCTCAATCAGCCTCAAGGCAGGCTCACCCTGACGATGAGCACGAACCCTGCCGTCAAAGAAGAGTTGTTGCATTACCGAGCGCAGCTCGAGAAGAAGGCCGCCTGACTACCGTCCAGATTCTGTCGTTTTGCAACAACCGGGTCAAGCTGAAGATTCGCGTTATTTGGCTCGTAGGCGATGGCATAACGCCAGTTTGTCGTAACGGCAACGACCATCTTTTGATCCGCCGCCGTGCCCTGGTTGGTAATCAGGTTCCCGCACGAAGCGGTCGGGGGATTGCAGTGCTGAGGCCGCAGATCCTTCCAGGGTCTGTTGAAGAAGACAGTGCGCAGGAAACCCATCTGCTCGGCTGATTTGGTGTTGAGATAGCTCGTCGGATCCATCCACGGAAAGATTCCTTTGATATCATTCAGCGCCAGCCGTCCGACTCCCAGGGTGTAGCCGAAGGCACCCGACAAGGTTGTGAGATACCCGGCCTGACGCACGCGGTCGGCATTGTCAGGCTCGACCCTGCTCGATCCGGCCGCATCGTAAAGCGCCTCCCCGTTGGTGATGGGCCGTAGCGGGCTGAAAGTCGTCCCGCTGTAGTTTCCCAGGGCGAGCGGCATTTCCCGTGCCCGGCGCAAGGCGCATTGAGTCTGGGTCTCCCCGGTCTGGCAGATGGAACTGTTGAATGCGTGCCCGCTGTGGAACACGTGCAGGTTGACGTTGTTCTGGAAGTTCGAGTAATCGCCGTACTGCGAGCCTCCAGCCAGGTGCATCGTCACCAACTGCCGGGTCCGGGTCTCGGGGTTCGCCGGCTGCGCCGGGACGAGAGCGCCGGCCACGGCTTTCATGACCGTCTCCTGCGTTTCGCCGCCGTGGACGGCATCCTTGCTGTCGTCGAAGGCCGGCGAGTAGATCACGAAGTTGCCTGCCATGCGCGCTGCCAGGTTCCTCGCGAACACCACGGCGTCCGAGCCCCAGGGGTATTGGCCGGGGTTGCTCTTGGTGCCCAGGTCGTAGGGATCGTTCAGCCCGGTGAGCATCACCAATTGACCCCAGGTGTTGGCGGTCTGCACCAGATTGTCGAGCTTCTGCCAGTAGATTGGTATCCAGCGCGAGCACTTGTTGGGGACAGGGTCGGAGCTCGAACAGCCGGCCACCTGCTCGAAGGCGACCGGAGCCGGGTTGACCCAGGTATACTTCGGCGCCAGCCCGAGGAGAACCACGGTGAACTTCTTGTTGAAGCGGTCGCTGAGATAGGAATTCCATTCGGCCGTGTTCGCAGGCGCCAAAGAAGCAGCCGTCCAGGCGGTGTCGGCCATCCAGAAGAACGGGGTCACGCCGTCGCCATACAGCCTGCTGGATCAGGCACGCCGGGAATTCGAGAGCCGGGGCATGGGTTACGACGTGGCCCTCGCCCTGCTGGAGATCGCGGTCCTGCTTCTCCAGCGCGGCACAATGAGGAGCTGCGGTTCGAGGGGTGAAGTTGAGGGGCCGGAGCCGGGTCAGGCTCCGGCCTCGGGAGCCCGCGTGACACGGGGACCGGGCGGATGCTCGGTGTGGACAGCCGCCTTGACCGCCAAGCCGGCCTCAAGGAAGGAGCCCTGTCCGCTGTGGCCCTGGAAGGGCTCTCCCAGGACTCTTCCAAGCTGTTCCGGAGAGGCCGAGCCGTTGCTCCCGGATCTATCGGCGGAAGAAAAGGAGGTCAAGTCGAGATCCCCCAACCTATAGGCGGAACGCCGATAGGTTCCGGCCAAACACCGATAGGCTCCGGCCAGACGAGGAAAGATTCCAGCGAATCGCCGATAGACTCAGGCCAGACGCCGAGAGGTTCCGGCGAGTCACCGATAGGTTCCGGCCAAACAGGGATAGGTTCCGGCAATCGCCGATAGGCGCCGGCCGAACGGCGATAGATCCCGGGGAGTCGCCGATAGGTTCCGGCCGAACGGCGATAGATCCCGGGGAGTCGCCGATAGGTTCCGGCCAAACGAGGATAGGTTCCGGGGAGTCGCCGATAGGTTCCGGCCGAACGGCGATAGGCTCAGAGGAGTCGGCGATGCGGACGCCGGCTTTGTGGCGAAGGTCTTCATGGTCGGGGCTCCGCGCCTCGCAGGCCGCCTGCCGCATAGTCTACGCCGGTCCGGCAGAACCTATGGGCGACTCCTGTCGCAGGGACCCTAGCGCCGGTGAGGTCAAAGGGGTCAAGGACCCCACAAGGAGATGACCACGCAGAACGAGCCGACGTATTCGAGAATCCTGAGCGAATCTGGACGAGACCCAGGCGCCGAACCGGGGGCCACCCGATTTTCGAGAGGGTCGACGAGTTGGTCCAACTGCCCGAGAGCTCCACGCATTTCACGGATGGAGAGGGTCTTCATCTCTGTACCTCCAAACAGAATGTAGCACAGCCAGGCGTGATGTGGCACATGGAGACTGTCTGCAACCCGGCGCCGATCTGGTCGAAGCGATCGAGAACGAGGCGAGCGCCGGCCGAACCATCACTGCGCCGAGGCCGATTCGTGGTCTATCCCAGTAGCCGGAGAGCCGTTTCCCTACTCTCTCTTGAAAGTCGGGTGGCACCCATTTCGGGGCCAAAACAAGCTTATCCGCGAGCACGGCCTCGTCCCCTGATGGAGCACGGTGCCATTCCACAAAGGCACCTGCCTCCTGAAGCAGGCACCGCCAGGTAGAAGCGAGCTGCCATCGTCGAGAGGCAGTCCTGTCCACAAATCCGTCACTGTCTCCTCGGAAAACACCCTCCACGAAGGGTGGTATGGTCCTTGCACAATCCCGGTCCGGCCGCAAAAAACGATCCCTTTCTAGGAGGTAAGACGATGCTTGCCACGATGGAAAAGCCCATGGCATCCAAACTGACGGATGTAAACTCGGTGACCGAATTGCTTCCGTCCGTGATCTACGATCCGGTGCATCAAGTGATCACTGCCACCGTGATCGTTGGCTTCGATGCGACCACTTCCAACCTCGTAGTCCACGCCCCCCCCATCGCCATCCCAAAGGGAGTCGAGTCCTCGAGCTGGACGGTGCTCTGGAACGTTGTGCCTGACGCCACTCTCCAGTCGGCGTCTTTCCTTTCCACTTCCGAGGGAGTTGAAATTCCAGGGCAGAACCTACCTCCTGAAGTGACTCTCACGACGTTGGGGGAGGGGCAGTCCCTGGACCAGTGGCAGGCGACGTTCGTGAATGCTGTCACGGGCCCGAACTCGTTCAACTATATCCTTTTGGTAAAGGGCACCCCCCTCGGCTCGACACTGGCGATGTTCAAGCGGCATGACCCCACGATCGTGGTGACTCCGGACCCGATGGGCGGCTAGTTGACCTGCCGGGGGCGGGTCAAGGCCTGGAAGGCGGGTTCCTTGCGCAGAGGGTCGAAGAAGGGGAGAGCGAACCAACTGGCATCGACTTTCTGCGCCGCCGCCTGCCGGGCATGGAAGAGGGCCGAGCCGCGGTCGCCGATGAGGACGTAGACGACCGCGGCTTCCATGGAGAGCTGGCCATTGTCGGGAGTCAACCGCAGGGCCTGCTGAATCGCTTCGAGAGCCTGGTCGGTCTTGCCGAGATGGGCAAAGGCCTGAGCTTGAACGGCAAGCAGGCTCCAGTCACCGGGAGTGGCACGGAGAGCGACGGACTCCGTAATGCCGGCATAAAGCCTTCTGGCTTCCGCCGGCCGGCCAAGGAGGGTCAGGCAATCCGCGAGGTTGAGCGCGGCCGATGGATCATCCGGTTTAAGAGCCAGGGCCTGCCGGAGGCTGGTTTCGGCTTCGGCGTAACGGCGCAGGAGCAGAAGGTTGCCTCCGAGGTTGGTCAGCGACCCGATCCCGGGGTCGCTCTTCACGACCTCCCGCAGCAGCGCCACGGCGCGCTCAGGGTTTCGTAGCAGCTCGATCTGCGCGAGGGTTTTGAGCCCGTCGAGATTGCCGGGAGAGCGTGCGAGAAGCTCTTCCAGATGCCGGCGCGCGTCATCGAGGCGGCTCTGGCGATACTCGGCGTTGGCCAGGGTGAGCAGGTTCGGCCAGGAAGGCTGGAGGCGGACGGCGGCCCGCATCAACTCCAGGCCTTCCACGGGCCGGCCTCGCCTTTCAGCGAGCAGGCCTCGCTGAAGCAGGCTTCCGGCCGGATCGATCTCCTCCAGGCTGGTCAGCGCGGCTTCGGCCTCGTCGAGATGCCCCGCCGACAGCTCCAGCTCGAAGCGGGCTTCCAGGGGCCGGGGATCTCCCGGCGCAATCCGGATCGCATCCTGGATCACGGCAAGCCCGCGCGCAAGGTAACGGGTGTCGCCCGTTTCAACGTACCGGCGGCGGGCGACTTTCGCTTCCTGGGAATAGGCTTCGACGAAGGACGGCGCTCTGGTTCTCAGCTCTCCCAGGCGGGCCAGAACGTCGTCGCTGGCGCCTTCCTGGGTGAGTCTCTGCCTCAGATCGAGAAAGGTCTGGTAGTCCTTTTCCTGGATCTCAAGCTCCAGCCGCGCTACGCGCAATCGCCTGTCGCCGTAGCCCTGCCGGAGCGCGGAGGCAACGGCATCGGCGAACAGCCGGGGGCGTGAAGAGAGCACCTCCAGAGCTTCGGTCCACAGCACCCGTCCGTCCTTTCCGCTCAGGCGCTGCAGGCTCACGTGGCAGAGGTCGCCGGCGCAGTCGGCCCGCGAGGCGATGACCTCGCCGGCGGCCACGGCGCGGGCGACGGCCGTCGGCGGCCCTTTCACGACGTTGACCTTGTTGAAGTCCAGCGCGGCCAGACCGTCGAGAGCGGCGACGGTGCGGAGCAGAGCGGCCTGGATGTTGGCGGTGACCCGCGCCTGGTCTTCCGGAGAGAGCGAGCCGGCGATCTCCGGTTTGAGGACCGCCACGTAGACGGGCGGCGGCGGTTTGCGGGTCAGCAGCCAGATGGAGACCGCCAGAGCCAGCACGGCGACCGCGGTACCGGCAATGGCGATGGCGACGGCCCGGGCTCGCCGGCTCCAGCGGCGGGGAGACGGTACGATGCTGACCATGCCGCCAATACCGCCGGAGCCAATACCGCCGGAGCCGGAGGTGGCCCAGAGCCCGGAGGCCTGAAGCTCGGCGGCGACGGCGGCGGCCGAAGGCCGCTCCCGCGGCTCCTTGGCGAGACAGCGCGCCACGATCATCTCCAGAGCCGCGGGCACGTCGGCAACCACCTCCCGAAGCGGCAACGGGTTCTCGTAAAGGATGGCGTGGATCATCCCCTGCCGCTCGCCGCCGAAAGGCCGCCGGCCGGCGAGCATCTCATAGAGGACCGCGCCCAGCGCCCACAGGTCGGCGGCGGTGCCGACGCGCAACCCCTTGAGCTGCTCGGGCGCCATGTAGGAGGCGGTCCCCACCGCCATCCCCTCCTCGGTGATGCCGCCGGAATCGACCCAGCGGGCAAGGCCGAAATCGAGGAGCTTCACCCGGCCGTCCGGAAGCACCATCACATTCTCCGGCTTGAGGTCCCGGTGGACGATGCCGGCGGCGTGGGCGGCGGCGAGAGCCGAGGCGAGCTGGCCGGCGATGGCTGCCGCCTCGGGAATGGCGAGGCGCCCATCCGGCCGCCCGGCGAGGAGCTGTGCCAGGGTCGTGCCATCGTAATACGCCATGGCGAGGAAGCGCAGGCCTTCGTGCTCGCCGACCTCGAAGATGGTGCCGATGTTCGGATGATCCAGCGAGGCCGCGGCCTTGGCCTCGCGGCGGAAGCGGGTCACGTCCGCGGAGCTCGCCTCGCGCCGGTGGCGGAGAAACTTGAGGGCGACCTCCCGTCCCAGCTCGATATCCTGAGCGAGGTAGACGACGCCCATGCCGCCGCGGCCGAGAGGGCGAAGCAGCCGGTATTGGGAGATCTGCCGGATCGCGACGGGCTCCTCTGCCGGCAACGCGGGCCCGCCCTGGACCGCTCTCGGCGGAGCCGGGCCGTCGAACAGAGTGGCACTGGACGAGACCGGCAAGGCGGCGCCGCAGGCTACACAGCGGCTGTCGAACTCCGAGTTCTCCAGGCCGCAGGAAGGGCAGGGAAGCGCGCGCATCAATCTCCCTGAAATTCGGCCTCCCGGGATTCAGCCAGGGAGCCCGTCGCCTCGCGGTGGCGAGCCAGCAACTTTTGCAGATAGGTTCGGTGGAGCCCCGACTCGCGGGCGGCGCGCGAGACATTGCCGTCGCAGCGCCGCATCAGCTCGACGAGAAAACGCTGCTCGACCGCGGCCACGCTCGCCTCCCGCGATTCATTCAACACCTCGCTCGTCAGCTCGGAAAACGCCGGCTCGGCCACAGGATCAGACGCCGCTCCCGCCATCTCCGGCGGCAGCAGGTCGAGATCGAGATCCGACCCGCGGGCCAGCAGGCAGGCCCGCTCGACGGCATGGGCCAGCTCGCGGACGTTGCCCGGGTACGGGTAGGCCTGAAGCGCCCGCTCGGCCCGCGGCGTCCAGCGCGGCCTCTCTCCGGGGCGCCGCCAGGACTGCCGAAGGAAATGATCGACGAGGAGAGGCACGTCGCCCCGGCGCTCGCGCAGGGGCGGCAGCGTCAGATCGAGCACCTTGAGGCGGAAGTACAGATCCTCGCGGAAGCGCCCTTCCTTCGCCATCTGCCGCAGATCGCGATGGGTGGCGGCGACGATCCTCACGTCCACCTTCTCCGTGCGGTCGGAGCCCAGACGCTGGATCTCACCGAACTGGAGAAAGCGCAGCAGCTTCGCCTGTGCCTCGATCGGGATCTCCCCCACCTCGTCGAGGAACAGCGTGCCGCCGTGGGCCGAGGCGAGGCGGCCCGGGCGATCGCGCTTCGCGTCCGTGAACGCTCCGGCGACGTGACCGAAGAGCTCGGATTCGAGCAGGGTGCCGGGCAGCGCCGAGCAGTGGACGGTGACGAACGGCCGTCCCCGGCGCGGGCTGTTGACGTGCAGCGCCCGGGCGATCAGCTCCTTGCCGGTGCCGGTCTCGCCCAGCACGAGCACCGGAGCGTCCGCGGCGGCCACCTGCGCGACCACCCGGAGCAGCTCGAGCATCCGGGGATCGCGGGTGACGATCCCCGCGAAGTCGTGCTGGGCGAACAGATCGCGCTCCAGGCTGCGATTGCGGCGCCGCAGCTCCTCCCGGTCGCTCGCCCGCTTGAGGAAGAGGCCGGCGATCTCCGCGAGCTCGGCCAGGAAGGCGCGGCTCTCCGGGGTGAAGCTGTCGACGCGCTCCCGGTTTTCCAGGTAGACGACGCCGTAGACCTCGCCGCCATGGCGTAGCGGCGCCACCAGCACGCAGCAGCGGCCGATCACCAGCCCGCTCTCGCCCGCGGCGAAGCGGGGATCTTCGATCAGGTTCGGCAGGTAGAGGAGAGCGCCGGTGGCGATCGCCTCGCGGACGAGCGTGCGGCTGAACCGGCGCTCCAGGTCGCTACGCCGGCCGCGCTCCTCCCCGACCTCGAACTTCTGCTGATAGGAGCCGTCTTCGCGGACGACGACAAAGCCCGTCTCGGCGCCGCACCGCTCGACGAGGCGCCGCAGGAGAACCTCGGGGGTCCGTTCCGCGTCGTCCTCGGCCAGCAAGAGCTTTGAGATCTCGTACAGATCCTCGTAGAGCACTCCGCCTGCCTCCGATCGGTGACATCTGCCTCTGGGGACAGACAGATCTTAGCCGATTGTGAGGAAGAAAGCTCGCTCCACGAGCAGTGCCTCTCAAGAGTGGCACCCTGCCGTGCCCATCAAACGAAAAGATCTGTATTTTCAGTAGCTTACGATCCGGCAAGGGCACGGCACGGCCCTTGCCTCTGGGAGATGGCGAACGCAGTTGCAGCCTTGTTCCGACGAACAGGGTATTAACCAAGGGAGAATGACAATGGCAACCTTGACACACGAAGCGAGTATGGCCCAGTCCGAAGAGGCAAAGGAAGCTGCCGTGGCTACCTATTGGCAGATCGGCCTCAAGGACCATCAAAACGACCCTGACAATCCGTCAACGGCCATCAACGACATCTGGGATGCAATGTTTCCGGCCAATCTCACACTCGTCGCACAGATCGTTGGCGCACTCTACGGCGATCACTACTTCGACCCCAGCATCTGCCAGATGAACGCCACCATGCTGGCGAACGAGCTCAACGCCGCCTTGGGGAAGAACCCCGCCGACTGTCTTCGCGCAGCAACCACCGCGTTCAGCCAGTGGTACGGCCTTTCGGTGCGCTCGAACTTCCAGGACGCCGGCCTCATCCCGCGGCAAGGCAACTCCCTCGAAAGCCCCGACGTGGTCGTCAACGGCACCACTCCCACGACAGTGCAGCGGCTGATCACGATGTGGAACCAGACGATCTGGGGGCCGGTATCGAGCGATAAGAACCTCTCCTACGGCCGCGCGGCCAGCGTGAATCTGCCGGTGCCGATCACGAAACCGGTCATGAAGATGTACATCGTCGAGGGATCGATCAATCCGCCGAATCCGCGCAGCTGGACGCAGCTCTTCACGCAAGATGGCTCGGCTCCGACGGCAGCTCTGCAGAACACCCAGGGTGCGACGACGCTACAGCCCGGCGATCGCGCCGCAAACGCCGACGCGTTCATGTGGAACGTTCCCGGCACCGGCCACTACTGCGTCATCTCGGTGGCCGGCTCGGAGTTCTTCCTGAACGATCCATCGCAGGTGAGTCCGAGTAACTGGAACAACATGACGTGGATCACCTATAACGGAGCGGCAGGATGGCACAACCTCGACACGCCGCAGGGCGATTCTGCAACGCTGAAGATCCACAACCTCGACGGCACGACCGAGCGGTTCGTGATCGAGGCGCATTGCAGTGAGCTACCCAAAGGCACCACGGTCTCCGTCGAGACAACGGACAAGAAGTTGGCTACGCCGTTGCGCAGCGGCGTCGTGAGTATCGCCGCAAAAGATCAGGTCGTTGGAGCCGAAACGGAGCTGCCGGGCCACTACTCCGGCGACGTGATTGTCCACTTCAAGACGCCGGACGGCAAGCCGCTCCCCCCGAGGGCCACGATCGACGTGCGCGGCTACTGGCACATTCCGCCGGGCCACGCCCACTATGAAGGCGCGGTCAAGCTGCTCGGCGACACCCATGCGATCTCACTGAGTCGGCCTGTACGCCTGTTCGTTGGCAGCTTCACGCTCGTCGGTAAACTGTAATCCGGAAGCCGTCTGACCGGGACCCTAAATGCCAGCAGTGCCAGTGGAATAATCGCAACTTCGAGGAAAAAGTGATGGCGAGGGCGCCCGACGCCCTCGCCATCGAGAACCTGGAACGCCTCGTCCGGGCTGACCACGGTCAGTAGCCTTCGACCTCGGGTCGCGGTCACACCTTCGGCGACCCGCCGACAGGCTTCGGAGAGGCGCCGAAGAGTGAAGTCGACCGCCGAAAGGCTTCGGCGGTCGGCGACGCGTCTCGGCGGGTTGCCGAAAGGCTTCGGCAGATGCCGAAGGGCTTCGACGAAGCGCCGAAGCGTTGAGGCGACCGGCGAAGACCTTCGGCATGACGCCGAAAGGTCTCGGGAGACGCCGAAGCTCCTCGGCATGACGCCGAAAGGTCTCGGGAGGCGCCGAAACGTGTCGGCGAGGCGGCCCGTTGACCCCCCGACTGCGAAGGGGCTAAAGTCGCCTCCAACCCGGACAAGACGATAGGGGGAGATCACCCAGGATGCGGCCCAAGAGCGAGAACCGGCCGGGGACACAGACGTGGTCAACGCCGACGGGGAAGCCCCAGCCTGCGCTCACCGTTCCCGGCCTGACGATCCTCGGCCACCCCCAGATCCAACGGGTCGGCGAGCGGGCGGCGTTGCTCGAGCTCTCGTCGGGCCGGGAAGCGCTCCTGTCGCGGGGAGAACCGGGGTTCTCTCCGCCGGGTGAGTCGGTTTTCCGGCCGCTCGCCGCTCCCTATCTCAGCCGCCGTCCCTGGCTCCTCCAACCGGCGGCCGGCGGCGGCGTCCGGTTGCTCCGGGGCGACTCGCCCATGTCTCTCGCCGCCAATGGCGAGCCGGTCGATGGCGAGGCGTCGTTCTCGGCCGCCGAGGTGGATCGCGGTGTGGTGCTGCTGCTCGCCGGCCAGGTGGTCCTCCTGCTGCATCGCTTCCGCCCGGTCTTTCCCGGCGGCTTGCCACGCTACGGCCTGGTGGGCCTGAGCGATTCCCTTCTCGACCTCTGCCGCCAGATCGCCCGGGTCGCCGACCTCGACGTCCCGGTGCTGTTGCGCGGCGCATCGGGCACCGGCAAGGAGCTGGTGGCCGCGGCTCTCCACCGCGCGAGCAGCCGGCGCGACCGGCCGTTCCTGGCGCTCAACATGGGCGCCCTGCCCGCGTCGCTCGCCGCCGCCGAGCTGTTCGGAGCGACACGGGGAGCCTTCACCGGCGCCGACCAGGCGCGGCGGGGATACTTCCGCCGCGCAAACGGTGGGACGCTCTTCCTCGATGAGATCGGCGAAACACCCCAGGAGGTGCAGCCGCTGCTGCTGCGCGCCCTGGAGAGCGGCGAGCTCCAGCCGCTGGGGAGTGAAGAGACGGCGCGCGTCGACGTGCGCGTTCTCGCCGCCACCGACTCGGATCTGGAGCAGGCGGTCACCGCCGGGCGCTTCCGCGGTCCGCTCTTGCACCGCCTGGGTGGGTACGCGATCCGCCTTCCTGCCCTCGCGAGCGGCGCGACGACATCGGACGGCTGTTCTTTCACTTCCTGCGCGAAGAGCTTGCCCTCGTGGGAGAGGAGCGCCGTCTGACCGATCCCGATCCGGAGGCGCAGCCCTGGCCTCCCGCGGCGTGGATCGCCCGCCTCGCCGCGGCCCCCTGGCCCGGCAACGTCCGCCAGTTGCGCAACGTCGCCCGCTCTCTGGCCATCGACAGTCGCGGCACCGGGGAGGTCACCGCGGAGACCCGGCTTCCCGCGGCGATCGAGGATCTGCTGCGCGACGAGAGGCCGGCCCCGGAATCGGGACCGCCGCCGGAGCGGCTATCCGCGCCCGCACCACCACGGACGGTCTTCCGCAGCCCGCAGGACGTCTCGGAAGAAGAGCTGCTCACGGCGCTCGCGGCCAACCGTTGGCAGCCCCGGGAGACCGCCCACCAGCTCGGCATCTCGCGCCCTTCGCTCTATTTTCTTTTCGATACCTTTCCGAGCGTTCGCAAGGCGATGGACCTGAGCCGTGAAGAGATCGTCGAAGCCGGGGAACGCTGCGGCGGCCACCTGCGCGAGATGGCGGCGATCCTGCGAGTTTCGGAAGCCGGAATCCGGCGCCGGATGAAACAGCTCGGCCTGCCCCGGGTCCCCGCGAAACAGCCATGAGCCGGGAGGAACAGCCTTGAGCCAGGAGGAACCGCCGGCCGAAGCATTGGGGCCCTACCGGCTCGTCGAGCGGCTCGCCGCCGGTGGCATGGGCGAGGTCTGGCGCGCCTGGGACGGACGGTTGAAGCGGCCGGTGGCGGTCAAGCACGTCCTGCCGGAGATCCTGGAACAGCCGGGCGCGCGCGAGCGCTTCCGCCGCGAGGCCGAGGCGGGGGCCCGGCTCACCCACCCTGCCGTGGTCCAGATCTACGACCTGGTGGAATCGCCGGACGGCGACTGGCTCGTCATGGAGCTGGTGGTGGGCCAGACGCTGCGCGAGCTCCTCTCCGCCGGTCCACTCGCCGTCCGGAGCGCCTTGCTGTGGGGCGGCGAGATCGCCGGCGGGCTCGCCGCCGCCCATGCGCAGGGCATCCTGCATCGCGATCTCAAGGCTGGCAACGTGATGATCACCGCGGGGGGGCACGCCAAGATCCTCGACTTCGGCATCGCGCGGGCGCTGTCTCCCCCGGAGCCAGGACAAGAGCCGGGACAGGAGATGACGCTCTCGCGGTCGGGGATGGTGGTGGGCACGAGCTACGCCATGTCGCCCGAGCAGGCTCTGGGGCTGCCGCTCGATCCCCGCTCGGACCTCTTCTCTCTGGGCTCGCTGCTCTACGAGATGCTCACCGGCGAGGCACCGTTTCGCGCCTCCTCCGCCACGGCCACCCTGACCCGCGTGTGCAGCTACCGCCCGTTGCCGGCACGGAAGCTGCGCGCGGAGATCCCCACCGAGGTCTCCGTGCTGATTGAGCGGCTGCTCGAGAAGGAGCCGAACGCCCGCCCCCGGGACGCCGGCGAGGTGGCCGCCCGCCTCGAAGAGGCCACGGCCAGACTGCCGGCAACGCGCCCGCCCGCCGAAGCCGCGGCATCATTCAATCGCGCCGGCCACGCCGACCGCGCCGGGTCGCCGTCGGACGCAGTCACGCTCGTCGAGCGACTGCCGCGGGCCGCGGGTTTCGAATCGTCCAGCACCACCCTCCCGCGGAGTCGCCGGGTGTTCCCGCGCTCTGCCGTCCTCCTCGCCGGCGGGCTCCTCCTCGCCCTGGCCCTCGGCTGGCAGGGCTGGCGCCTTGCCGCCCCGCACCGCACCGCCAGCACGTATGAGCTCTACGAGCAGGGCTCGGCGGCGCTCCGCCGTTACGACAAACCGGGCAACCTCGACGAGGCGATCGCGGACTTCCGGCAGATCATCGGCCGTGACCCCAATCACGCGGCGGCCCACGCCGCCCTGGCGCGCGCCTGCCAGCTCAAGTTCCAGAGTCAGAGCAAGGACCGGATGTGGCTGGACCAGGCGCTGCCGCTGGCCGAGCGGGCCGTGGCGCTCGACGGCTATCTGGCGTCGGCCCGGGTGAGCCTGGGCCTGGTCTACACCTCGCTCGGGCGCCTGGACGAAGCCACACGGGAGATCGAAAAAGCGATCCAGCTCGAGCCGGGCAACGCCGATGCCCAGTACGCCCTCGGCACCGTGTACGAGGCCCGGACCCAGCTCGACCTGGCGGAAGCCGCGTTTCAGCGTGCGGTCGCCCTGCGCCGCGACCGCCTGTTCTACGACACCTTGGGCGCTCTCTACCTGCGCACCGGCCGCCTCGCTCCAGCCATCGCGGCCTTCCAGAGCAGCATCCGCCTCGCCCCCGACGGCTCTCTGGGCTACAGCAACCTGGGGGTCGCCTACTATCGGCAGGGAGACCTGACCCAGGCCGCCGCCCAGTTTCAGAAGTCGCTGGAGATCCAACCCCAGCCGGCGCTGTACTCCAACCTGGGGAACCTCTACTTCGCCCAGGGGCTCTATGCGCAGGCGGCCCAGGCTTTCGAGCAGGCGCTTGAGCTGCCGGGAGGAGCCAACAACTATCTCCTCTGGGGCAATCTCGGGGACGCCTGCCGCTTTCTGCCCGAAGGCGGCGCCCGAGCCCGCGAGGCCTACTCGCGGGCTCTCCAGCTCCTGGCCGACCCGCTTCGCGCCGCGCCGCGGGATACCACCCTCCTGAGCCGGCGCGTGCTCTACCTGGCCAAGCGCGGGGACTGTGGGCCCGCCCTCGCGGCGGAAGGGGAGATCGAGCGCCTGGCCCAGAAGGACACCGACGCCCTGGGCCGGCTCGTGGTCGCCGACGAGATCTGTGGCCGCCGCGAGACCGCGCTCGCGGTGCTCGAAAGGGCCCTGCACAAAGGCTTTCCCCTGAGCGAAGCACAGCGCGACCCGGAGCTTCTCGCGCTACGCGGCGACGTGCGCTATCACAGACTCCTGGTCCGGCTGGCCCCCGCCTCGGCTCCCTGAAGAGAAAGTGGAAATCACCCGAACGGCCCCACGACCATTTCGGGATCGTGGCTGAAAAGGCGTACGGCGCCAAGAAGCCCAATCGCCTGCACTTGAGTGGTCAGCAGGAACCGCAAAAAAGGAATCTCCACCGTCGGCTCCGCCAGATCGTCCGGCCTTTTCATCGTCACCGTCACCACCCCCGAGGTCCAGGAGCGCGAAACGCTTGAGAAAACCTTGCTCTCAGCAATGGCCGAGTCCGGCGTGATCGTAATCGCGGGCTGGAGGGAGCTCAACCCTTTGCCCAACTGTTGTTCCTCGACGGCCGCCTGAGTCAAGATGACGAAAGACCCGATCCCCGCCACCTTCGGTCCCCCAGTTGAGGTCACATCGAAGATCTTGAAAACGATGGTGTCGCCGATTTGCACCGGCGCGGTACCCGGCAAGGGTACGCCGCCCGCGACGAGCCCTCCACGCAAGTAACTCACGCCCGCGGTCTCAACCGCGTCCCAATCGATTCCCAACTCCCAAACATAATTGGCCATGTTCGTTCTCCTTTGGGTTGCGAACGTCTTTCTCCACCGGCTTTCTCCACGTCTTGTGCAAGGCGTGCGCCAAGGGTAACACGTCTCGTCTCCAGTCGCTCGGAGGTTGTCGGAGGTTGTCGGAGAGCCCGGTCCGACAGTCGGAGCTGTCGCTGACAATCGCCCATAAGCTCTTTTCCCTCTGTGCTTTGACTGGCACGTCCCTTGCTTTTGTCCAACCGCAGACATCACGGCGACCACGACAGGTCAGCGGCCATCGGGCCGGACGGTGCAAGCGCCGCGAAAAACCAGAGAAAAGGAGACATCATGTCACACATTCTTCTTGGCGCATGGGGTAATTTCAGCTTCACCATCACTCCCGAAGCGAAAAACGTATTCGATCAGGCATTGAAGGGTTTGGTGGGAGTCCAGTACACCCCACTGGCCTTTGCCACTCAGGTCGTCGCCGGGCTGAACTACTGCTTCCTCTGCGAAGGGAAAGTTGTTGTTCCTGGGCAACCTGAGATCGCGGCACTGATCTACGTCTATGCGCCATTTGATGGCAAGCCTCATATCACCGACATCACGCGGATCAACCCTTAGGTGTAGATGCAGGCTGGGGAAAAGCTTTCAAGCTCCAGCGAAGTCTTGACTGACAAGGACAGGGCCGCCCCGCATGGGCCGGGCGGCGCAAACGCCACACAAAACAAAAAGGAGATGTACAATGAAAAGGACAGTGTGTTTGGTCTTCCTCCTCGGAACGCTGCTGGCTCTCAACGCCCCCGCCGCCACGGCCGAGACCACGGCCCGGCCGGGTTTGTTCTTTACCATCGCCAACAACTGCAGCACGCCGGTGAGCTTCTCGGTGGGCGACGAGTTGTGCCTGTTGCAGGTAGGCTCAGCGACCTTCAAACGTATCGTCTTCACCGGCACCATTTCCCCTGGCCAGCAGGAGCTCACCATGGCCTGCACAGACAAGGATGGTCTCGGTTCGGTCATGTTCGGTCTTGCGGGCGCCTCGTCTTCGCCCATCGTCCTGGCGGTGAAGCCGGATCAGGTCATCTCCATTCCCAAAGCTTGGTGCGGCGCACCTCATGCCGCTCCGGAGACTCTGTTCAAGGTGCCCGGCTAGGCTAGCAGTGCGTTCAAGAGCCCTCCCCGCGCCCCCGGGCGCGGGGAGCCTCACACGGACCGGACTAGGGATGAACGGTTGATCGAGAGGATCTGATTGCTTCTAGCATTCTCCCGGCGAGCGGTTTTCCGGTTGCGCTCTCCGTCAGGCGGGCGGCGAGAAGCATGGGATCACTGTACTCCCCAACCTGGGCTCCTGTATAGACCAGAGTTGTGGGAATCGAGGTCCATTCCACCGCGACGAGGTTGGACGACAAGGTTTCTCCGCTCACCACCGCCGTGGCTTGGAGGGTGTCAATGCCCGGGTTTGCTCCTGCGTAGCTGAAGGAAGCCCGCCCGGCAGAGTCTGTGATCGCCTGACCGGTCCGGCCAACCGTTGGGCCGCTCACCACCCGGAAGATCACGGCGATACCCGCCAGCGACTGGCTCAGAGCGGCCGTCACGGTGGGGATTCGCCGGGAGCGTGGATCGCTGAGTAGGGCGTGAGAGACAGGGTTTTCGGTGCGGTCCAGGTCACCGTGACCGGGTTGGAGCTCTGATACGTTCCGTTGCCCATCAGGATCGACGCCTCAACCGTATCCGTGCCGGCGAGGTTGCCGTTGACGGTGTACGCCGCCTTGCCGGTGGCGTCGGTGAGAATCTGGAAGGTCTTCCCAACATCCGGGCCGGCGGTGATCCGGAAGACGACGGCCATCCCAGGCAGCACCCGGCCGTCCGGCCGCTTCGCGACGACGCTCAGATTCACCGCTGTGCCTACTGGCAGCGTCGAGGCGACAGGACTCAACGTCAGCGTGGCTTTGGGTACCCAGTCGATGGTAAGGAAGTCGCCTCCGGCGTCGGCTCCGGCCGTGTCGATGAGCCGCCACGCGAGAGATTCATTGCCTCGGCAGTACGAATCGAAGCCGCCTGTATCGAGCACGTGGCCGATGTCATAGTAGCTCGTGGACTGGCCGCCGATCACTACACTGACCTTGGGTACGCGCGGGTCTCCGGCTTGCGGTGTCGCGCCGCAGGCGACGATGGCCGCGTCGCTGGTGTCGAAGTTGAACGGCTGGGTCTGGGTGAGAATCACCGAGCCGTGCGGCGGCACCGCAAAGCTTCCCCAGAGGCCATAGACCGGCCCGGGGCGTTGAAGATCGACCAGGACGCGATCGACGGCGATGGGTTGATCGGTGCTGTTGTCGAGGCGGATGGCCCCGGCGTCGAGCGGCGAGGGGCTGCCGAGATAGACGACGTTCGGCGCGCCCTGCCAGGGAACGGGGAAGGTCGCGGTCGGCCGCAGATCGTCGACATAGCCGACATAAACCGAGAACGCGACTTGCGACAAGTCAACCAAGCCCTCGCCACGAAGCTAGATCTGGACCTTTTGGGGGCTTCGATGGGGAAACTTATGCAACTAGCGGGTTTATAACTTCGGTGGCAAAGCGCCCGACCAGACTGCGATCTATCGGGCAGTCTTTTTTTCTCTGCCACTTGCTCTCCGGGCGCCGCCATCGCACAAATATTCTGCTGCTTTGATGTCCAGCCGACTCACCGGCGCGTACTCACCTTGGCGAACCATCTTTAATTGATCTCCGCTGAGGTAAAGCCAAAATGCGGTATTACCCTTTCGCACAGTCACGATGCGATAGTCCATCTCAAATTCGGAAGCTTCCGAATAACTTGCACCGTGGCTCTCAGCAAAGCGACTGATCTCTGCACTGCTCATGTTGCACGCTAAGGATCTCCGAAAGATATCAGCGTGCTCCCATCGAGACGAGCAAAAGATCAAAAAAATAGCGCCGAGGACTACCCAGGCTCGATTCATTTCAACCCTCAATCGTCCCGCGTCCACCAGCCGGGGCTATCCCAACCATTGGCGCTGATTGGGATGGCAAGATTACATTTCGTCGCGATATAGGACGCGAACGTGTTGCTGTTCGGACCAAACACGGTGTAGTAGCTCTTTCGTGGATAGCTTGCTGCCGCAGTGATTGCACAAGCATCAGTCGCACCGCAATCCTTGACCCAAGCGCCACAATCGTCGTCTGGCGTCGGCGGTGCAAGGTCAAATGGATGATCTGTCTCTGGGCGACCAGTCGTTCCAAAAGGTGTTGCGGCCCACAGGAAGTTGCTGATCGTTTGTTCGGTGTGCAGACCTTCCGTTCGCACCTCTCCCGTGCGGTCGCTGACGATACGAATGAAGCAGTGCCGGAAACCGCTGAACGGGGAAACAAGTCGGCGACAGCAAACTTGGACGCGCAAGCCAAGTCGATCCGTCAGAATCGTCGGACGACCGAGGACGTACTGAAAAAGGTTTGTACCACCTCGGAGCCCCATGGGATCTGGTTGCGTGTACCTGCCAGCCTGCGGCTCATACCAGCGGTAAATATTATAGCTCCGTTCCGTCACCCCATTCGCCCCGGTGCCGATCTGCTCCGCTTCCTGGCCCGGGAAGCGCAGGGGTTGATGTCTATCGTAGGAACGCAGGGCGTAGATAGATCCGTACGGCTCGTGCTCGGCACGCCAGACAATTCCCTGGAGCGCACTGGTTTGCAGCAACGGGGTGCCGAGGTGATCCGTGAAAGTCCAGGAAACCGTACCGGCCCCATCCACCTGCGCCAGCGGCCGACCGTCGAACCAGATGTATTCGTAGAGAATGGCCGGGCGCGCAGTCGTCGTCAGCTCGGTTTCCGCCATCAGGCTCATCTCAGGCGAGTAGAGAGAGATGCGGCGTGTTGCCGTCGCGGCCTGAGCGGACATCAATGCAACAGCCGCGGAGCCAAAAACCCCGGCTCCGTCCTCCAGAACAGCGATAACCATGCCATAGCCAGGGTGCCCGGGGTCTGGGCCGTAGGCGGAGGACGTGTCCACTTGCAACACCACCGTCGCCGCGATGTTGCCGTAGATCGTCGAGCCGTTCTTTGCAATGCTCGTCGCGACAATCACCTGGATGTAGTTTCCAAGTTTTGCGGGCGGGTTGCTGTTGCCCGGCTTCGAGGTCCAGCACGAAGCGTCGAGCCGCGGGGTGCCGGTTGTATGAGCGTTCGGCTGGCAGAGGCGCGGCGGCAACGGCGCGGTGGACCAGCCCTTGAAATCAGCCTGGGCGGCGTAGTCGCCGCTTTGGACCTGCCGGCTCCACTGCGCTCCCCAGAATTGTATGCGGTCTCCGAGACGCAGGCCCGGCGTGTTGCCACCCCAGATCACGAAGGAAGTCGGCTCCGCCACGAGCACCGTCGCGGCGGCTGAAGAGGAGCGATACTAAGCGTCCCCCGTAAACGTGGCTTCGAGCCGGGCGGTGCCGGTCGGGAGGCTCGGGACGGAAAGTGAGACTGTGGCCATGCCGTCAGCTCCGGTGGTGGCGGTGGCCGTGGCGGCGCCGAGGCGGAAGTCCACAGTCCGGCCGGCGAGCGGCTGGCCGGCGGCGTCCACGAGACGGGCGCTCACCGGTTGGGCGCCGCCCCCGGCTACGGCAGAGACGCCAGAGAGAGTCACAGCGGTATCTTCCGGAGTGATCACAGCAAGGCGGCTTGTCGCGGAGCCCGACCAGGCTCCTTCTCCCGCGAAAGCCACGGCGAGCGGCGTGGCGCCCGGTAGCCCGGCGGGAACGATCTCAACAGCAGCCGTGCCATCCGCACCAGTGACGGCCGTGGCCGTCTGCGAGCCGAGAACGAAAGCCAGCATTCTCCCGCCGAGCGGTTTTCCGGTTGCGCTCTCCGTCAGGCGGGCGGCGAGATGCATGGGATCACTGTACTCCCCAACCTGGGCTCCTGTATAGACCAGAGTTGTGGGAATCGAGGTCCATTCCACCGCGACGAGGTTGGACGACAAGGTTTCCCCGCTCACCACCGCCGTGGCTTGGAGGGTGTCAACGCCCGGGTTGGCTCCCAGATAGCTGAAGGAAGCCCGTCCGGCAGAGTCGGTGATCGCCTGGCCGGTGCGGCCCACTGTGGGGCCGCTGACGACGCGGAAGGTCACAGCAATACCCGCCAGCGGCTGGCTCAGGGCGGCCGTCACGGTGGCGGCTTCGCCGGGAGCGTGGCTTGCCGAGTAGGGCGTGAGAGACAGGGTTTTCGGCGCGGTCCAGGTCACGGTCACCGGGTTCGAGCTCTGATAGGTTCCGTTGCTCATCAGGATCGACGCCTCGACCGTATCCGTGCCGGCGATGCCGCCGTTGAAGGTGTACGCCGCTTTACCGGTGGCGTCGGTGAGAATCTGGAAGGTCTTGCCGGCGTCGGGGCCGGCGGTGACCCGAAAGACGACGGTCAAGCCCGGCAGCAGCCGGCCGTCTGGCCGCTTGGCGATGACGCTCAGATTGGCCGCCGTTCCTACCGGTAGCGTCGAGGCCGTGGGGCTCAGCGTCAGCGTGGCTTTGGGCACCCAGTCGATGGTTATGCCGTTGATCTCCTGCGCCGCGATAGTAGCGTTTTGCACCCGCGCCAGGAGGGTGTCGAAGGCCTCGACGGTGCTGGTGTAGGAAAACCTTGCGACTCCCGCGCTGTCGGTGAAGACGCCTCCGCTGTGGCCGCTGTTGTTGCCCGCGTAGACGCGGAAGAAGATAAAGACTCCCGGCTGCGGCTCTCCGGCCGCGTCGAGGAGAACGGCGGTGATGGTCTGTACCGAGCCCACCGGGCCGGACAGCGCTTTGGGTTTTACGATCAGCTTCCCGGCTTCGCCCGCTCCGCTCGCTCCCACCGGCCGCCATTGCATGGATTCGCCTTTCTGACAGCGCAGATCGTAGCCGAACGTGTCTAGCACGTGCTCCGAGTCGAGTTAGGAAAAGGTCTTTCCCTGAGTGGCGACGGTGATCTTCGGCACCCTCGGATCGTCCGGTGGGGCCGGCACGCCGCAGGGCAAGATCGGAAACTCGCTGGTGTCGAAGTCGTACGCCTTCGTCTGCATCAGGATGGCCGACTGGTGGGCCGGGATTCAGGACCGTGGCTTCCCTCGTGTAGGAGCCGACCACTCTTTGAGGCGGTGAAGGAACGACCCAACCAAAACTCCGGAAACGGAAAAAAGCATAACAGATAGAACGGGCAGGTAGGCTTCTCGGTACCTAAGGCTCGTCAGCATGCACCAGTAAAAGCCAAAGCTCCAAAGTCTCGGACCACCTCCTTCTGCTCCGGAAAACAAGACCAGGAAAAAGGGATACCAGAGCGCAGCGAGGAAAGAGCCGCCAAGATAAAATATCTTCACCTTGTTAGACATAAAAGAGAAGCGTACGAATCCAAAAAGAAATATGCAACCCATGGTGAATACAGCGGCCGTTCCTTCCATCGAAAAGAACCCCTGAAGCCTCACTGAAGTGGCCACTACAACCGACACCAGAACAAAGGCTACAAAGCCATCTGTGATCCTGTAACGCATGGCGTCCTATGGCTCTGTAAAAGGAGAAACTCCCGCCGGCCAAAAAATCTCGATTATCCCGCATGCTTGCAAAACTTCACTTGCGAATGTGTTGCTGTTTGGTCCGTGCAGCCAGCCCTGTGGTGGTGCTCCGTAAGCTTGTCCTGCTCTCCGGCGTCGGTGATACTCCTTAATAATACAGTTCTCCGTCTTGCAGTCTTTGCTGTTGTTGTCTGAGGGACGGAGCGCCGTTCGAATTCCGCCATGGTCCGAAGAAAACGTCGGAGGGAGCTCTGGAATTCTTGCCATGCCTGTCTCGTCGTCTCGCTCTACAACCTCTAGCCGCAAGTCGTAGGTGTTGCCCTCGCAACCACATTTGATCCGCACGAAGCAATGGCGATAGCCCACCCAACCAGCGGTGTCTGAAGGAGAGAATCCGCCTCCTTGGCCTACTGGTGCACAGTAGAGTTGAACCAGGAGCCCAAGTGGATCACTAAAGCCTACAGGGCTGCCATGGGCGTAGGAATATAGATTTCGCCCACCTCGGAG
>CAWJQA010000007.1:0-435639 GCA_963844885.1 uncultured Holophagales bacterium
GCGGGGGTGATGGAGGATCTTCACTACAACGTTCACCGCTGGTACCGGGCGCAGCAAGGAAGCTACTTTCAGCCCGATGCGGTAACTCCTGCTGGGCTCACGCATCCTTATCTATACGCTGACCGGAATCCATTAACTATCCTCGACCGCGATGGCCGAGCGAGCGAGTTGGTGAATCCTTCGCTTCCAGGAATCGAGCTACCAGTACAGCTCGGAGCCTGCGCTGTGTCGCCGGTCCTGAAAACCGTATTTCAGTGGGCCTCAAAGGGAGCAGGGCCACGGTGGGCGCATTGCTTCGCGAGCTGCGAGATATCAAAATGTGGCGGTATCCAAATGGCTGAGGATCTTGCGATCCGGAAAGAGTTCTTCGATCTTAAGATGTGTTTGGTCATCCCAAACAGCGGTTTTCTGGGGAAGATCAAGAGCAAGCACTGTCGAAGTTTTTATCAGCCTTCTGATTTCAAGGACAACGCACTGGGTCGAACATGCCCGCAAGATCAATCCTGTGAGGACCGTTGCCGAGATCTGTTCGGAGCCGAAGACCCTCCGGGCGGTGTGCTGTCAGGCTACCCGTGGATGCCCTGATGAAATCGACTCAGCTATTGTTCGCGCTGTTCATTTTGGGCTGTAGCCCCCCCCCTTGTGAACCGGTCCGCACTCCACCGGCCGGAACCCAAGCCGCCAATCCTCCGCTCTTGGCGGTGGCACGTCATGAGAATCGACTTATCTTCT
Organism: uncultured Holophagales bacterium; assembly: GCA_963844885.1. Taxonomy (GTDB): domain Bacteria; phylum Acidobacteriota; class Thermoanaerobaculia; order Multivoradales; family UBA5704; genus DATMER01. Next base: position 733 of record CAWJQA010000007.1, read on the forward strand.
ATCCGGCGTCGGAGGTCAATTGGAAGGTGCTGGTAGACCTCAGCATTTTCGATGGGTTCAGTCCGGGAATGTCGTTCGATGCTGCCGAGGAAAAATTCGGCGAGCCAAAACAACGCCCTGCCACTTCGACAGTCAATGCTTGGAATTACTCCAGGCCAAAAGGCATCGTACAGATAAGCCTCGACGAGCAGAGTTCATTCCCGCTTATCCTTCCAAAGGTGTGGTTTCTCAGGGGGTTCCCCAGCGACGCTTCACCTGAATCACTCTTTCACCCAGTTGTCCTGAGATATCTTTCGTCCGCTAGCGACCGGGTGGAGGTAGTAATTATGAACAATTGCGGTTACCCAGGCATTGAAACCTATCTTGAAGATTCTAGAATCCACCACCTGACTTGGCTGAACAATACCGGATCTCGTTAACCTGCGGCTACGCACGATCAGTGTAATGCTACCGATGCCTCGCACGCTTGATTTGACTATCTCGATTTCGGCGAGACCCAAGCAGGGAGAGTTGGAGGAGAAGACGGACGCCCGTTGCCTTGCCGACGCCGGGTGCGGAAACTACTGGAAATAGAAAATGATTGAGAGAAAAATCGCAGAGCATGTGAAAGAGGTGGTACTGGCTTGTGTGGAGCGGCTTGATCGGTCAATCGGATATGCCTTTCAAGGAGCCCCCGAACAACAAGCTGCGCTATATCGAAGCATGGCTGGCCGGGTAATGGGGCTTCTGTTCACCGAACTGCTGATTCCCATATATGCCGCGTTTCCCGAGCTGGAGCCTGAAGATATAAAAAAAGCGAAGATTGAAGAGGTGAAGTTCATTCCCCTTGACGTAGGTCTTAAGCTCTTGGAGGTGAGTTCTACTGTTGCCAGCACATTGGAAATCCTTGGCAAGGAACTTGCTCAGGCGACTGGCGACGATGCCAAGGCTCTTGCTCTCTCTCTCAAGGAACCAGATGATGCGCTGCAGACTATCAAGGATTTTCTGTTCCGTTCTTGTCCTGGAATCGAGCAAGCCTAATGAAGGACGCCCTCGCGACCTTTTGGACGGCTCTCGCCTCGATTACATTGCTTGGGTTCATCAGTCTTTGGTGCCTCCAACAGACTTCATGGCAGGATGTTTCAGTGGCGCACATTAAACTATCGGTGGGGCGGTCTGACACTGGAGGGGTTGCCGCAGTTCAGTTGAGCATTCGCGCTCGGTTGCCTAATGACCGTCTGGGGCGAGAACTCTTGCTGCACCAGGGGAACTTACAAGAAATATTCGCGAATACCGCTGTCGAGTCGCTGATGACGGCTAGTAAATCAAGGGAAGTTCGGCGACAGGTATTATCTGAGCTCAGTCCAATTGGGCCGATTGTTGGCCTTTCATGGGAAATCAGTGTGGTCCACGACAAGGACCGTAAGCCGAACCCGGATGTTCTAGATTTACTTAGACAATCGCCCGGAACTTTAAGCTATGCCGACCAGGCGGCACAGGAGCGGTAGGCTAGGATGAGTCTCCGCTGGGCAGGCCGTTTTTTTACTCTTTGGGAGGGCTCGCGTCGCCTTGCGGCTCCGTGTTTTCGAATTGGTGGACCGGAAGCGGGAGGGCTTGCATTCGACAATCCAAGCTCTTGGGCTCCGGGAGAAGATGAACTGTACATTGCACTCTTTGAAGGTTTGGCACGCCGACTCAGGTGCGATCTCTTCGTTTCGACGATGGATCAAGCAAGCTGGAACACGATGGCTCGCATGCTCGAACCGCTGGAGACGCTCGCAGTTCCCCTGGAGTGGGATGACCACAAATTTTACGTGCTCAGCGAAGAGGAATTCGAGGCGGGAGAACCCACGACTCACAGCACGGTCTGCTTCTCTTCGCCCCGACAAGCTCTCCGCGGCGCGTTGAGTTGGCTCTGGAGCACACAGTCGGAGCTTTGGTTTCCGCTCATTTGCCTCTTGCCCCGCACGCGCCATGCTCTTAGCCGCTGGCATCTCGCGAAACTGGACGAGGGCGATGCCCGAGACTTTCTGTTGCAGCGGTACGAAGGGTTGCTCTTTATCGGTTGCCCGAGAGAGCTGTACGTGACCGGGACAAGGCGCGTTGTGGATGCGGTGATCGAAGTCATGGCGGAGATCGAGCAGGGGCTAGCGCAGCATGATTGGCTTGAGAAAGCGCGGGCTCAGTTGGTCTGTTCCGAGGGAGGAACCTACTACCGCGAGGATGATCCCCGAGCCTCAGCCGTGAAACTTGCGGGCCGGCTACTGGATCTCGCTGCATGATTCGACGCAAAATTTTAGAACGCGTCGTTCCAGCGCTGCTTCTGGTTGCGCCTGTCTTCATGGTGTACTTCGGAATGCAGCCCGTGTGGCCACTCCGCGAAGAATCGTTTTGGCCTCACGTGCCCCTTGTTTCTGTTCCGAGAGGCACGACACTTGATGTCTGGTCCAGTGTTCCCGGTCTGCTTCAAGTCTGGATGGCCGCACTCCAGGGAATCCTCCTTGTGGAGAGCGTGCGGTTTTTCTGGATCTGGGTTGGCTCCATGACCCCGGGGCGGTTTTTCTTGACGCTGCTCTACGACATCGCTCTGGCCGTTGATATGTTCCGCCTCTGGGGGCGAGATTGGTTCATCTGGGCCATGCACGAGCTACGCCTCGGCGAGTTGTGCGATCCCAGAGAGGCATGCTATCCCGTATCAGGCGCGACACCATGGTTGAGCCTTTTCTCGTTGAGTGCCTTATTGTTGTACTCGTTTCGAGCCGGGCACTCCAAATAGAAAGACTGACGAAATGACTGGCGCCACGAGGTCCAACCTCTTTCGTCTAGGAATTGTCCTCGCCTGCACGGCCGCGGGTGCTGCCTGGCTCGCCTGGAAGGGACCGACTCCGGTCATCCGAATCACGACGCCGCTCGCGGAGCCGGCTCCCTTCTGGTACATGCTGTCGGCTTTTCCCGTGTTGGGTTTCTTGGTCGCCGACCTCCTCGACCTGTACAGGAGAGAGGGGCTCCGTCGCGGCACCGTGGAGCTCGCGTTTCAAATTGCGCTGCTTGTCGCGCTGTCCAGCTTGAGACTCGGCGTCCGGCTGCCGATCAGCGGGCATGCCCTCCTGCTTTCGTACTTCCTGTTCCGGCGGAGGCTTTTCGGGCCATCGGCGACGCGCTGGCACCGGATCGAGTGGCTCATAGGGCTGGGCCTCCTGGCCGTGGTCGCCTACCCCAAGCTCTTCTGGTGGCGCGACCCCGTCACGCTCCTCACCGGAATCGCTCTCGGCGCCGTCCTGGCCGCGGTCAGTCGCCGTGTAGCTCCTAAAAACAGGGCTCCGGGCTCGATACCTCCCTCGGGGGCTGGCGTCTTTCGCGCCTTTCGTCGGTGAGGGAGGGTCGAGGGGAGTCCTTGGAGGGCGGACACACGCCCTCCTGCCCGGCCTTCCCCCGGAACCGGCCCGTGGCTCCGCCCCGCAGGCGAAGACACGGATCTCCCAGAAGGCCAGGACCCCCATGTGGGCGGACGGCGGCGGCCTTGGACTCGGCGGCCGTCCGTCCTGCTAGTTTTCAAGGAACCACGCAAGCCGGGCTCTCCAAGCTGCCTCGAACAGCCACGGCGCGGATGTCAACGGGTCTATGCGCACGGATATTCCCATGCCCTTGGGAGAAGTGTAGGCTACGACCTGTAGCTATGCGATGAGGCCGTGTTCCCGCCAGGAGAGACTCGGCCGGGGAGGTCTCGGAAACTATCAATCTTCCCCCGGGACCGCCCGATCCCGGCCGCTACCCAGAAAATCGGCGAAATGTTGTGGAGAGATTACGGTGAGGTCGTCGAGATCTCTTCGCCAAGGAAGGAAAATTCTTCGCCGTTGCTCTTTTGTGTCACGCTTGGGCCTTCAGCGGCACTCATGAGTGTTGTGGGGCACCTTGCTCAAGGAGAGACTCAATGACGCGCAAGCTCACCTTCCGCCAACTCATCGTGTTGATCCTGGCGATCTGGTACGACCTGAGCCACAAGGAGATCCGGACGAGGATCCGGCCGAAGATCATCATGTCTCCGAGCCGCCTTTCCCAACTCCTCAAGCGCCAGCGGCAGAAGGAGATGGACGACGACATCTATGAGATTCTGCTGTCGGCCGTGTCGACGCGCCGGGCGGAGGTCTCGGTGACGAGGGCGTTCCTGGAGGCTCTCGACGATCTCCACCAGGAGAGCCGCCTGACCGAGGAGGAGCAGGAGGCGATCGAGGAGGAGATCCTTTACGGCTCCCGGCTGTTGCGCCGGTTCTTGACCGCGCAGGCTCTCCGGTCGCGGATCTTCCGGCCGGCCGGCGGCTATCCGCGTGAGATCGACCTGGAGGTCTGCCGCCATTGGGCGGAGGAGCAGCTCACCAGGCTCAAGGAGGTCCGCCGGCGGTCCCGGTTCGCGGTGGTGAGGCTGGGCAAGGCGTATCAACAGTGGTCCCTGGTCGAGAGATGCTGCGAGGAGTCGGTGCGCGAGGCGTCGAGCGACTTGAAGAGCGCGGCCTCCTGGGCTCTCCTCGCGATGGTGATCGCCCGGTTCGTGCCCGGCCCCGAAGGCTGGCTCACACGGCTGCGCGCCTACGCCCTGGCGCATTGGGCCAACATTCTGCGGGTTCAAGGGAAGCTCGACGCGGCGGAGGCCCGCCTGGAGGAAGCCAAAGCGCTCTGGCAGGCCGGTTCCGATCCGGCCGGCGTGCTCGACCCCGGAAGGCTGCTCGACCTGGAAGGCTCCCTGCGCCGGGACCAGCGGCGGTTCGAGGAGGCCATCTTCTCTTTCGATCAGGCCATCGCCGTGGGCGGAGCCCGGGGCGCGCCATGATGTCGAAGGGCACCACCTACGACGTCATGGGGGACTACGAGCAGGCCATCGAGACCTTTCTCGAGGCACGGCCCCGGATGGAGAGCCGTGGAGGGACCGAGGCTCAGGAATATGCTTCGCCTCAATCTCGGCAGTGCGTTTTGCCAGGTATCCCGCTACGGCGAGGCTGCGGAGCTCATCGAGGAAGTTCGCCGAGACCCGGAAGGACTCGGGAAGATCGACCTCGCGAGGATTCCATGGCTGGAGGGGCGCATCCTGGCCGGGTTGGGCCGTCCGCGGCAGGCCCGCCGATTCCTCGCGGAGGCGCGCCGAGAGGTTCACGGCTGAGGCCATGTCCTACGACATGGCCCTGGCCCTGCTGGAAGAGGCCGGTCTGCTCCTGGAGGAAGGACGGACGGGGGAGGTCAAGGCGCTCACCCTGGAGTTGGCCAAGGTCTTCACCTCCAAAGGGATACACCGCGAGGCCCTGACCGCCCTGGAAACCTTCGAAGTGGCGGTTCAGCAGGAGGAGGCGACGGCCGACCTGGCCCGGCGCGTCCAGCGCTTCCTCTTCCAGGCTCGCCACGACCAGGGCCTGCGGTTCGAATCATGAGCCCGATGCCGGCCGGCACTGTCCGTTGGGGTCCCAGATGCACCCCGCATCGGTTTGCGGCTGGGCGGCCGGCCGGCACTGGCCGTCGGGGTCCCATCCGCACCCTTCATCGGTCGCGGCCGAGCCGGCCCAGAGGGAAGAGAGCAGGTTCCAGAGCACCTCGAAGCTTCCGGGTCTGGCACCCGAGGTCAGCAGCGAGGCGGTGACGGCCACGGTAAGGATGGTTCTGCGCATGAGCAAGATCTCCAGGTCGGCTCCGGAAGCGGGCCTCCCTGGTCCGCGCGGGCCGCGCCCGCCAAGGATAAGTGCCTCAGCCGAGAGCCGAGGCGAAAATTCGCCGATTTTCGAGGTGGAGGGAAGCGATGAGCAGACAGCCGTTGAAGCCGGAGCATCTCATGGCGCGCGCGATCCGGGCGTTCTCGGGCCTCAAACAGGACGAGATGGGCGAGGAGAGCGGCATCCCCGCTTCCCTCATCGACCAGTTCGAGCAGGGAAAGGTCATGCCCGGCGGGGATCATCTGAAGAGGATGGCCGCCTGCGCGGGGATCACGGAAGCGGGCGCCGAGGAGCTGCTGCGCGTCTACCAGATGCAGCGCGATTCCTGGTACCGAAGCAGCCAGGGCGCGGACACCACTCTCGACAATCTGGTCCGGAGGCTTCGCCTCCACTGTGGCAACGCCTTTCGGCGCCTGCTGAAGATCCGCTCTCCCGAGCGGCCACCCGCGCCTGAAGCCGACCGCCGGCAGGCCGAGGAACAGATCGCGAGTCTGAAGCGGCTGTCCCGGAGGTCGAGGCTGGCCGCGGTGAGGTTGATCGAGGAGCTCCAGACCTGGTCCCTGGTCGAGCGCTGCTCCGAGGAGTCTGTCCGGCAATTGTCACGCAATCTCAAGAGCGCCGCGTCCTGGGCGCGGCTCGCGCTGGTGATCGCCCGCTTCGTGCCCGGCCCGAAGGGCTGGACCGACCGGGTCCGCGCCTACGCCCTGGCGCACTGGGCCAACATCCTGCGGGTCCGGGGAAAGCTCAAGGCCGCGGAAGCCCGCCTCGAAGCGGCAAAGCGGCTCTGGCATGCCGGCTCCGACCCCGGCGGATTGCTCGATCCCGGCCGGCTGCTCGACCTGGAAGGCTCACTGCGCAGGGACCAACGCCGGTTCGCCGAGGCCCTCGACCTCTTCGACCAGGCCGCTCCCGTGAGCCGGTTTCCGGAGCGTGTGCTGATCAAGAAGGGCTTCACCACGCCCGGCGCTATGGCGAGGCCGCGGAGCTGATCGCGGAGGCCCGGCAGTCTCCCTCTCTCCCCACGTCACGCCATCGACGGCCGGGCAACCCCAACCTGCAACAAACAAGCCTGTGTTGCGACAGGGAAGTCGACTCTGCAACAGAGAAGTTGCCTCTGCAACGGGGGAAGTCGACTCTGCGACTGGGGAGTCGACTCCGCAACTGGGGAGTCGACTCTGCGACTGAGGAGTCGACTCCGCAACTGGGGAGTCGACTCTGCAACGGGGAAGTCGACTCTGCGACTGGGGAGTCGACTCTGCAACGGGGAAGTCGACTCTGCAACTGGGGAGTCGACTCTGCAACTGGGGAGTCGACTCTGCAACTGGGGAGTCGACTCTGCAACTGGGGAGTCGACTCTGCAACTGGGAAGTCGACTCTGCAACTGGGGAGTCGACTCTGCAACTGGGGAGTCGACTCCGCAACTGGGGAGTTGACTCTGCAACTGGGGAGTTGCCTCTGCAACTGGGGAGTCGACTCTGCAACTGGGGAGTTGCCTCTGCAACTGGGGAGCCCAAGGGCCCTCAGACAGGCGGCGCCTGCGCCGGGAGGCAGACCTTCCGCCCCCCGGCGACAGAGTGGGCGCGCGAAACGTACAATGAACGAGGTACACTTCCCAACGCGCCACTGGAGGGGTCGCGCATGCAAGAGAAGAATCGAGAAGCTCGCAGGCGGCAAGACGTTCTTGAAGTCCTCCGCTCGGGGGAGCGGCCCGGCGCCCGGGGCCGGCGATGCGGAGCGCGAGGTCTGGCGTTCTCTCTCCTGTGCCTCGCGGCGCAGACCCCGGCGCCGGCTCTGGCGGCCGACGCCAAGGAGCATTTCGGGCAGACGACCTACGCGGTGATCTTCACGCCCTCCGCGGCCAACGGATCTCTACGAATGGAAGCAAGACTGGCGAGCCGTTCGCATGACCACTACGACCACCTATGCCCAGTCGAGTCCTGGGACGCCGCGGCACCAGGCTCGCGGCGGGCTCCGTGCGCCTGGACGAGCAACGCTCAGGACCAGGACCAGGGAGGGATCTTCGCGCGGCGGATCGGGCAGGATGGCCTCCCCGAGGGGCCTGAGATTCAGGTCAACGAGTACGCCATCGGTCGTCAGGATCTCTCCCGTGTGGTGGTCGCCCCGAAAGGTGACTTCGTGGTCGCATGGACGAGTTGGGGCCAGGATGGCGACGACGCGGGGGTCTACGCGCGGCGCCTGGACCGGAAGGGCAACGCGCTTGGACCGGATCTCGGGTGAACCAGACGTCTCTAGGAGCGCAGACGTTGGCTGACCTTTCGGTGGAGCCCAACGGGGAGCTCACGGCCCTCTGGGACAGCCGGGACTGGCTGGTGCCGACCAGGGATGTCCGAGCGCCGCTACGGTGCCGATGGCATGCCTCTCGGGAGATGGCGAGGTACTGATCCGGTACCGCCCACACCTGAAGAGCCAGACCTGGGCACGCCGGAAGGGGACGCGAAATGAAAACGATGGCAAGTATCCTGGGCCGACGCCGCTGCTTTCTGATTCGCCTCGGCTCAAGTGCGGCGCTCCGGGGTCAGACCCCATGGGGCTCGAACTTCGTGTCAACGGGCACGCGGATGGATATCAGGGGGTACATGGTGGCTCCCGCAGTAACCGAGGCCGGGGATTTTGCGATTGAGTGGGTTGACTCAGCGGGAGGGCTCGGCGGGGGGTGTACCAGGAAGACTTCCATTCGTCGTGACCCGTTTTTACGACACGCTTGGCCGCCCACTGACTCGGGAGATCTATCCGACGGAGAGAGTAGGCGACGACCACCTCGCTTATTCGGTGGGAGTCTGGAGCGCACCCTTTGACGGCTATCACCTCAATTGGCCAAAGGGCACGCGCGCAGGAGATGGATCTCAGAGTACTGGCTTAAGGAATTCAGCTCCGCCGGGCATCCCTGCGACACTCCGATCGGACGACCACGCGCTCGAAAAAGAAGGAGCGACTACAGGAGAGCTGATCTACGAGAACCTGAGGCTTGGTAAGGGAGAAGTGTGGTTTCTGTGGATTGTAAGGCGAGGAGACTTTGAGGGAAAAGAAGTTTTAGCTGGCCGAATAACACCCGAAGGCGAGTTTCTCGGGCAGCCGACCTCTCTCGCGCTCGATCCGGTGCATCCTACGGATGCGGGTGGCTTCGGGCTCGATGGCGGCCTTCGGCTGATCGTAACCTGGTCAGCCAACTGCGGCGACTACCCGTATTTCTGCGATGTGTTCGGCCAGCGGCTTTCGGCGGAGGGCGAAAAGCTGGGGGTGCCAGTGCAACTCAACTCCTCGACCGGGGGACTTCAACTGGCAAATGGCGTGGGCGTCGCTCCCGACGGCAGTTTCCTCGCGGTCTGGCAGAGTGATCATCCTCATCCCTATGCGGTTCTGGGCCGGCACTTTTCGAGCGCGCTCAAGCCGACCGGCGGCGAGTTTCTGATCAGTCCGGACGATCCGCAAGCCTTTCCAAGGACCCCCCGCGTGGCGACCGACGCCGCCGGGCGGGCCGTGGTCGTGTGGGGCAACTTCCGGCGCGAGAACGGCGTCTACGGCTGGGACATCCTGGCGCGGGCCTATGCTCCGGATGGCCGGGAGATCACCCGCCGGCCTCTGCGCTTGAACCAGCGCCACGCGTCGGCCGAGTTTCCGAACGAGTCTCTGTCGTTTGGCGGCAACGGCACGTTCGTGGCGGCCTGGGAGAGCACCGACTCGGACTGGAACGGCGTCTTCGCACAGCGCTTCGCCTTCTGGCCGGGGAACGAAGCCTGTGTCCGCCGCGGCGCGCAAGTGCTTTGCGACACCGGCCGGCGGGGTGGTGACGCGGAGTTCTCATTGGCCGGGCTGGGATTGGAGCAGGGGGGCACGCTGGTCTTTGGCGACGTCGATGGCGACGGCCGTGCCGATCCCTGCGTTCGTGTTGGGCGGCGGCTCTCCTGTGATACGGACCACTTCGGGGCACCGTTCGAGCGGTCGATCGTGTTCGGCAGCGGCAAGCCGCAGGAAGAGATCTTCGTCGCGGACGTGAACCGCGACGGCATCGCCGAAGCCTGCGTGCATCAGGGCTCGGCCTGGGAGTGCGACACCGGCCACAACGGCGGCAAGGCCGAGTTGCGTTTTACCTACGGCTCCGCAGGGGAGCAGGGCCTGATGGGGGATGTGGACGGCGACGGGCGTGCCGACGCCTGCTCGGTGCGGAAAACCAACGGCCGCCTGTACTGCGACACCGGCCACGGCCGCGCGAACCGGGAGATCGTGCTCGAGTTTCCGCCGGGCGGCGTCGCCGGTTCAGGCTTCCTCGGCGACTTCGACGGCGATGGCCGCGCGGACCTCTGTCTCTACCGCGACGGCACCTTCCTCTGTGACACCCGGCGCGACGGCGGCACGGCGGGGACTCTGCGCTTCGGCGAGCCCGGCGCCCGGCCGCTGCTGGTCAATCTGGACGGGTTCTGAGCCAGCTTGAAACAATCCGGATTGCAGGGCAAAGCAGGGGAAGAGGGCGATCAGGGGGCGAGGAGAATCGCTTCGGATTCGGGCCAGACCCGCCGGAAGTCTGCTGTATTCAAGGTCAGCAGGCGGTCGGCGCCCGCTTTCTCGGCAGCACGGGCGATGAGGGCATCGTAGATTACTCCACCAGAGAGCCCTCTCTCCGCCACCCGCTGGAGTGTCTTCGAGTAATCGGAAGGGGACAGAGCGATCAGGTGAGCAGATGCCACGACGTTCTCTTGCACGAGCCGCCATGCGTCCGTCGGCGAGAGCCGCGGCCTGGCGGGAAGAGTGCTGAGGACCGAGTAGAGCTCCGCCAGGCTGTGGCTCGACGCGAGAAACTCGATCTCTCCGGCCTTGGCGCGCCTCAGCCAGGGTGCCGCCCCGGAGTGCCGTGGATGCGCCTCGACGATTGCGGCCACCAGCACGGAGGTATCGAAAAGAACCTTCATTCCATGCCAGCCAACGTTCTGGAACGTTCGCTCCGATCGCGCCGAAGCGCCGCTTCGAGATCTCCCTCCACTTCCCCGGTGAAAACGAGAACCCCTTCCTTGAGGACAAGACGCGCTCTCTCGACGATGGGCGTCAGTACAATCTCATCGTCTCGCCCTTCGAGCCTCAGCACCGAGCCCGGAGAGAGACCGAGATCGTCCCTGACTCGTTTGGGGATGACGATCCTGCCGAATTTGTCCAGAGTCGCTTCCATAGAGCCTCCATTGCCATTCTACAAGAGGCCTTGGCAATTGATCCAGCGAGCTGGCCTCACCGAGGCTTTCCCCGGCGGCACCGGCGCGTGCTATCCTGCCGGGAGGAGAAGCAGGGCGTGTGAGCCCTCTTCCTTTTGGCGGCAAGACGGAATAGGATCGTCCCCGGGAACGACTCAGAACGGGAGCAAGCCATGAGCCAGCCAGCCTACTCGGCGCTCGCGCCTCTACCCTTCGAGCTCGTCTACGATGACGGGGAGCCCTTGGAATCCAATTGGCACGTTCAGCAGCGACCCCTTCTTCGGGAGAGCATCCTCCGGGCCATGGAGGCGCAGGGGCGGACCGACTTCCACATCGGTACCAACCAGTTCGTGTACTACTCCCCGGAGCAGGCGCGCGAGGTGTGGCGGGAGGAAAACGAGGACCGGAAGCGCCGGGCCTTCCGCGGCCCCTACGTGTTCTGGGTCGGCGGCGTTCCCAGGCACCACCGCGATGCCTGGGTCTCCTGGGAGGAGGGCAACCGTCTTCCGGACGTCATCATCGAGCTGCTGTCGCCGTCGACCGCCAAGGTGGACCGGACGGAACGCCAGAGGGCTGAGACGGCGGAGCAACGGGCCGAGGCGGCGGAGGCGGAGCTGGCGCGGCTGCGCGCCCGGCTCGACGGACCCGGCTCCCGGGGATCCGCCCGGGATCCGCCGGGATCCGATTGAAGAACCCCGCGAGGGGGGCTGGACAACCCGCTCCGACTCTGGCACAATGCTGCTCCTTCTCCCCCGAGACGCCCTCTCCCGGAGATATCCGAGGGGGGGCGAAGGGGCGCGACGGGTTCCCTGTCATTCCAGGCTGTATCCCGCGAACGAAGGGTCTTTACACGACGAGAAGAGAAGAGTAGTATCGCGCGGTTTTGACTGTCGGAGGCCGCCCGGGCACAGGCACGGCGCGACCTACGGGTGTCTCAAGCCCACGTGGCTCAGTGGTAGAGCACTTCCTTGGTAAGGAAGGGGTCACCGGTTCAAATCCGGTCGTGGGCTCCATGATTCACCCGGGTGTTTCACCTGACGTTCACCAAAGTTTCTCAATACACGTTGTGCTCTCGGACCACAACCCAGCTTGAGGAGGCACTTGAAGCGCCATGGCCAAGGAGAAATTCAATCGCATCGAAGCCGCACGTCAACGTGGGCACCATCGGCCACGTGGACCACGGCAAGACGACCCTGACGGCAGCGATCACCCGGGTGCTGGCTGCCAAGGGGCTGGCGAACTTCGTGGCGTTCGACCAGATCGACAAGGCCCCTGAAGAGCGCGAGCGCGGCATCACGATCGCGACGGCGCACGTCGAGTACCAGAGCGACAAGCGCCACTATGCGCACGTCGACTGCCCCGGCCACGCCGACTACGTGAAGAACATGATCACCGGCGCGGCGCAGATGGACGGCGCGATCCTGGTGGTGTCGGCGGCGGACGGCCCGATGCCGCAGACGCGCGAGCACATCCTGCTGGCGCGCCAGGTGGGCGTGCCCTCGATCGTGGTGTTCATGAACAAGTGCGACATGGTGGACGACCCCGAGCTTCTCGACCTGGTGGAGCTGGAGCTGCGGGAGCTGCTGTCCTCCTACGACTTCCCGGGCGACGACATCCCGATCATCCGGGGTCGGCGCTCAAGGCGCTGGAGAGCGGCGACGCCGAACAGCGAGTGGGGCAAGAAGATCATCGAGCTGATCGACGCGGTGGACAGCTACATTCCGCTGCCGGAGCGCGCGATCGACAAGGACTTCCTGATGCCGATCGAAGACATCTTCTCGATCTCGGGCCGCGGCACGGTGGTGACGGGGCGCGTGGAGCGAGGGATCGTGAAGGTGGGCGAGGAAGTGGAGATCGTGGGCATCCGTCCGACGGCGAAGACGATCGTGACGGGCGTGGAGATGTTCCGGAAGCTGCTGGACCAGGGCCAGGCGGGCGACAACATCGGTGTGCTGCTGCGCGGCACGAAGAAGGACGATGTGGAGCGCGGGCAGGTTCTGGCGAAGCCGGGCTCGATCACTCCGCACACGAAGTTCAAGGGCGAGGTGTACATTTTGACGAAGGAGGAGGGCGGCCGTCATACGCCGTTCTTCAACGGCTACCGTCCGCAGTTCTACTTCCGGACGACGGACGTGACGGGAGTCGCGACGTTGCCGGCAGGGAACCGAGATGGTGATGCCGGGTGACAACGTGAACCTGGAGGTGGAGCTGATCGCCCCGATCGCGATGGAGAAGGGCGTGCGGTTCGCGATCCGCGAGGGCGGCCGCACCGTGGGCGCCGGCACCGTCACCGAGATCGTCAAGTAGACAGAATTTGAAGGAACTGCAGGCCAGTAGCTCAATTGGTAGAGCATCGGTCTCCAAAACCGAGGGTTGGGGGTTCGAATCCCTCCTGGCCTGCCAATTTCTCCAGCGAGACACGAACGACGAACTCGACTCGAACCGACTCGAACCGAAAGACCGCTAAAGAGGCATTATGACCGACTGGATGACATGGACCATCGTGCTCGTGGTGGTGGCCGGCCTTGCGGGCCTGGGCTACTGGCTGTACCGGGCGGGCCACTGGGCGCGGAGCGTTTCGTTTCTGGGCGAGGTGCGCTCGGAGATGCGCAAGGTCTCCTTCCCGACCCGGGAAGAGGTCATCGCCACGACCATCGTGGTGGTCGTCACGAGCGCCATCTTCGCGGTCTACCTCTGGATCGCGGACTTCCTGATCCAGAAGGGCTACGTCGGACTGGTGCAGGTACTCGGCTCATGATGGACGGCCCGAACGCTCCCGGCGCCCCCAGCGCCCCGGATACCTCCGGCGCTCCGCGCGAGCGCAAGTGGTACATCGTCCATACCTACTCCGGCTTCGAGGAGCGGGTCAAGGAGACGCTGCACCAGCGGGCCGAGGCGATGGGCATGGGCGACGCCTTCGGCGACGTCCGCATCCCGACCGAGACGGTGGTGGAGTACAAGGGCGGCAAGAAGAAGGAGACCCAGCGCAAGTTCTTCCCGGGCTACATCCTCGTCGAGATGGAGATGTCCGACGCGGCCTGGCACGTGGTCAAGAACACGCCCAAGGTCACCGGCTTCGTGGGCACCGGCAAGAAGCCGACGCCGCTCTCCGAGGAAGAGGTCAACCAGATCCTGGAGCAGGTGGTGACCGCCAAGGAGAAGCCGAAGCCCAAGTACGTGTTCGAGAAGGGGGAGCAGGTCCGGATCACGGACGGCCCGTTCACCAACTTCACGGGCGTGGTGGACGAGGTCAACCTCGACCGCAACACGCCTGAAGGTCATGGTCACGATCTTCGGCCGGCAGACGCCGGTCGAGCTGGAGTTCTCTCAGGTTCAGAAAATTTGACGGCGTAGCCCGAGGACATCATGGCGAAGAAGATCACAGGGTACATCAAGTTGCAGATTCCGGCGGGCGAGGCCACGCCGGCCCCGCCGGTCGGTCCGGCGCTGGGCCAGCAGGGCGTCAACATCATGGACTTCGTCAAGAATTTCAACGCCCGCACGGCTTCGCAGACCGGGCTGATCATCCCGGTGGTGATCACGGTCTACGCCGACCGCAGCTACACCTTCATCACGAAGACGCCGCCGGCCCCGATCCTGCTGATCAAGGCGGCGGGAGTGGCGAAGGGCTCGGGCGAGCCGAACAAGAAGAAGGTGGGCACGGTCACCCGGGCGCAGGTGGAAGAGATCGCGAAGACGAAGATGCCCGACCTGAACGCGGCGACCCTCGAGGCGGCGATCCGCACGATCGAGGGCACGGCCCGCTCCATGGGCATCGAAATCGAGGGATAGATCTGTAGGGGCGGGCCTCGTGCCCGCCCGTCTACGAAGGAGACAGTCGTGGCGAAGCACGGAAAGAAGTACCGGCAGGCGGCGCAGAAGGTCGAGCAGCGGCCCTATCCCCTGCACGACGCCATCGCGCTCGCGAAGGACTCGGCCTATGCCAAGTTCGACGAGACGGTGGAAGTGGCCATGCGCCTGGGCGTCGACCCCAAGCATGCCGACCAGATGGTCCGCGGCACGGTGGTGCTGCCGCACGGCACTCGGCAAGACCGCCCGCGTCCTCGTCTTCGCCAGCGGCGAGAAGATCCGCGAGGCCGAGGCGGCCGGCGCCGACCACGTGGGCGGCGAGGAGCTGGCGAAGAAGATCGAGGGCGGCTGGCTCGACTTCGACGCGGTGGTGGCGACGCCGGACATGATGCGCGTCGTCGGCCGCCTCGGCAAGGTGCTCGGCCCCCGCGGCCTGATGCCCAACCCGAAGGCCGGCACGGTGTCGCTCGACGTCGCCAAGGCGGTGGAAGAGATCAAGGCCGGCAAGGTGGAGTTCCGGGTCGACAAGACCGGCATCATCCACGCCCCCGTCGGCAAGCTCTCCTTCGGGGTCGAGAAGCTGACGGAGAACGCCGACGCCCTCATCGGCGCCGTCGTCAAGGCGAAGCCGAGCGCGGCGAAGGGCAAGTATGTGAAGGCGGTGAGCCTGTCCTCCACGATGGGGCCGGGCATCAAGGTGGACGAGTCCCACCTCACCACCGGTGCCGAGGCTTGAGGCTCAGGAGAGAACGACCATGCCGCTGACCCGTGAAAACAAGACCGAGCTCCTCCAGGAGTACGAGCAGGGCCTCGCCACTGCGCCGCACGCCTTCGTCCTGGGCTACCAGGGCATCAAGGTCCCCCAGGTGACCGAGTTGCGCGAGAAGGTCCGCCAGAGCGGCGGCGAGTACGTGGTGGTCAAGAACACCATCGCGCTGCGCGCCATCGACGGCAACGCGCTGGCGCAGCTCAAGGAGCACTTCGTCGGCCCGACCGCGGTCGCGTACGGGAACGATCCCGTCGCGCTGGCCAAGGCGCTGACGGATTTCGCCAAGGACGTCCCCGTCCTGCAGTTCAAGGGCGGTCTGGTGGAAGGGCGCGCGGTCCCCGCCGCCCAGATCAAGGACATCGCCGCCCTGCCCAGCCGCGGAGGAGCTCATCGCCAAGCTGCTGTTCCTGATGCAGTCGCCGATCACCCGCTTCGTCCGGGTCGCTCGCCGCCTTGCCGCAGTCGCTGGTGGTCGTCCTCGACCAGGTCCGCCAGAAAAAAGAAGGGGCCGATCCGAACGAAGTGGCCTGACCGCCGGAAGGCCGGTCTGCCTGCCGACAATATCGAGGCTTTGAAATAGCGAAGGAGAGACAATGGCAATCGCGACCGAAGAATTGATTCAGCAGATCGACGTCGATGACGGTGCTCGACCTCAACAACCTCGTCAAGGCGCTGGAGGAGCACTACGGTGTCTCCGCCGCCGCCGCCGTGGCCGCGCCGGCCGCGGGTGGTCGGCGCCGCCGCGGCGGCTCCCGTCGAGGAGAAGACCGAGTTCGACGTCGTCCTGAAGGACGCCGGCGACAAGAAGATCAACGTCATCAAGGCCGTCCGCGAGGTGACCAGCCTCGGCCTCAAGGAGGCCAAGGATCTGGTGGAGTCCGCTCCCGCGACCATCAAGGAGGGAGTCAACAAGGACGAGGCGCGAGACGATCAAGAAGAAGTTCGAAGAGGCTGGGGCCACGGTCGAGATCAAGTAAACGTGGAGCGAGGCGAGATACGTCGCTGCGAACCACGCCGACACCCATCCGGAACGAGGCCTTCCCGGTTGCCTCGGGTTCCCCTTTGGGGAGCCCGGGCATAAACCGGGTGGGCTTTCTGTTCTGGAGTCTGTGCGCCATGCCTGGCGACCCGCCGCGGAGTAAGCGGGGGGTGGGGCATGGTGTCTCCTGCTTCCGCAACAGGAGCCCCGGCTCTCCCGGTTAGACCGGCCCCCTGGCCGTCCGCGGCGGCCAGCCGAGGCGCCGGCACCGTCTTGCCGCGTTGATGTCACTCAGGCACGAGGAGATAGCAAGGACCACCCCTATGGATCAATTCCCCACCCCGCAGAACCTGACTCAGAGCCTGACGCGGAATGGCCACCGCAAGGACTTCTCCCGCATCCGGACGTCCCTGCCGATCCCCAACCTGATCGACGTCCAGCGGCGGTCCTACGAGCGGTTCCTGCAGATGAACCTGCTCCCCGAAGAGCGGGACAACCAGGGCCTGCAGTCGGTTTTCACGAGCATCTTCCCGTTCTCGGACTTCCGCGAGACCTGCTCGCTCGACTTCGTCAAGTACTCGATCGGCGACTGGGAGTGCAAGTGCGGCGAGCTCAAGGGCCTCGAGTACCTCCGCATGACCTGCACCAACTGCGGTGCGAAGATCATGACCGACCATCCGCACGAGGAGACGGTGACCTGCACCGAGTGCGGGTTCGTCAATAAGAACCGGGTCACGAACTGCGACATCTGCGGCAACCCGGTCGACCTGCAGCTCAAGTACTCGATCTCCGAGTGCCAGGAGCGCGGCATGACCTTCGCCGTGCCGCTCAAGGTGACCTTCCGGCTGTTCGTCTACGACAAGGACCCCGAGACCGGCGCGCGGACGATGCGCGACGCCAAGGAGGAGGAGGTCTACTTCGGCGACATTCCGCTGATGACGGACAACGGTACGTTCATCATCAACGGCACCGAGCGCGTCATCGTCTCGCAGCTCCACCGCGAGCCCGGGCGTGTTCTTCACCAAGGAGGGCGCCGCGCTCCTACCTGGCGAAGATCATCCCCTACCGCGGCTCCTGGGTGGAGTTCGAGTACGACCAGAAGGACGTGCTGTCGGTCCGCATCGACCGCAAGCGCAAGTTCCACGGCACGGTCTTCCTGCGCGCCCTGGGTCTCGAGATCCGACGAGGCCATCCTGCGCCAGTTCTACGTCCCGGTCGGCCTGACCTCGAACGGCGGCGGCGAGTTCACCCTGCACGTGCCGCCCCGGGTGCTCGATCCCGAGCGCCTGAAGGACCGCCAGAGCCGCGGCCGCCGCGAGGCGTACCCGATCTTCGCCGGCATCACGCTCGACAAGGAACACATCGGCAAGCTCGACACCGGCCAGACCCTGGCCTTCGAGGTCGACGCCGGTGAGCTGGAGCGCGCCTTCTTCCTCGGCGACGTGGTCGACCTCGACACCGGCGAGGTGATCTTCGAGGCCAACGAGCTGGTGCCCGAGGACATCGAAGAGCGCATGGACGGCCGCAACCACACCCCGGTCGAAGTCTTCTTCCCCGACTGGGAGCTGACCGGCGCGACGGTCTCCAACACGCTGGCCAAGGACACCACCAAGAACTCGAAAGAGGCGCTGATCGAGATCTACCGCCGCATGCGGCCGGGCGATCCCCCGACCCTGGAGTCCGCGCGCTCGCTCTTCTACGGCATGTTCTTCGACGCCAAGCGCTACGACTTCTCGCGGGTCGGCCGCTTCAAGTTCAACATCAAGCTGGACACCGAGGTCTCGGTCGACCAGAAGACCCTGTCGGCGGACGACTTCTTCCGCGTCATCGAGTACCTCCTGCGCCTGCAGAAGGACGTCGGCCGGGTGGACGACATCGACAACCTGGGCAACCGGCGCGTGCGCGCGGTGGGCGAGCTGCTGGAGAACCAGTTCCGCATCGGCCTCGTGCGCATGGAGCGGGCGATCAAGGAGAAGATGTCCGTCCACCAGGACATCGACTCGGCGATGCCGCACGACCTGATCAACTCCAAGCCGGTCATCGCGGCGATCAAGGAGTTCTTCGGCTCGTCGCAGCTCTCGCAGTTCATGGACCAGACCAACCCGCTGTCGGAAGTCACGCACAAGCGGCGCCTCTCGGCCCTCGGACCGGGCGGTCTGTCGCGGGAGCGGGCGGGCTTCGAGGTGCGCGACGTGCATGCCACGCACTACGGCCGCATCTGCCCGATCGAGACGCCGGAAGGCCCGAACATCGGCCTGATCTCGTCGCTGGCCTGCTACGCGCGGATCAACGACTACGGCTTCATCGAGAGCCCGTACAAGAAGGTCGAGAACGGCCGTGTGCTGGACCACTACCGCATCATGAAGGTCGGGGACGGCGGCTTCCGTCTGGGCCAGATCGTCACCGGCGACGAGCTCAAGGCCGAGAACGAGCGGCTCAAGGGCGGCAAGCGCCAGGTCGAGGCCGAGCCGTTCGCGTTCTACCTGTCGGCCTGGGAAGAGGAGAAGTACATCATCGCCCAGGCCAACGCGCGGTTCGACGAGAACGGCTACTTCGTCAACGACCGCATCACCTCGCGGGCCGGCGGCGACTTCGTGACCGTCGAGCGCGACCGCATCGACTACATGGACATCAGCCCCAAGCAGCTCGTGTCGGTGGCCGCGTCGCTCATCCCGTTCCTCGAGAACGACGACGCCAACCGCGCGCTCATGGGCTCGAACATGCAGCGCCAGGCCGTGCCGCTGCTGCGCACCGAGTCGCCCATCGTCGGCACCGGCCTGGAGGGCGATCGTGGCGCAGGACTCGGGCGCGGTGGTGCTCACGCAAGCGGGGCGGCATCGTCGACTCCGTGGACGCGGAGCGCATCATCGTGCGCGTCGAGGGCGAGGACGTCGACACCGGCGAGACCAAGGAATTCGGCGCCGACATCTACCAGCTCATCAAGTTCCGCCGCTCCAACCAGAACACCTGCATCACGCAGAAGCCGGTGGTCTTCGAAGGGCATGCGGGTCAAGAAGGGCGACGTCCTGGCCGACGGCCCCTGCACCGAGCTGGGCGAGCTGGCCCTGGGCCGCAACGTGCTGGTGGCCTTCATGCCCTGGCGCGGCTACAACTTCGAGGACGCGATCCTGGTCTCCGAGAAGCTGGTGCGGGAGGACTACTACACCTCCATCCACATCGAGGAGTTCGAGATCGAGGCCCGCGACACCAAGCTGGGACCCGAGGAGATCACGCGCGACATCCCGAACGTCTCCGAGTCGGCCCTGAAGGACCTCGACGAGAGCGGCATCATCCGCATCGGCGCGACCGTCAAGCCGGGCGACATCCTGGTGGGCAAGGTCACGCCGAAGGGCGAGACCCAGCTCACGCCGGAAGAGAAGCTGCTGCGCGCCATCTTCGGCGAGAAGGCCGGCGACGTCCGCGACGCGTGCCTCAAGGTGCCCCCGGGCATCGAGGGGACGGTCGTCGACGTGAAGATCTTCTCCCGCAAGGGCGTCGAGAAGGACCTCCGCGCCAAGGCGATCGAGCAGGACGAGATCGCGCGGATCGAAAAGAACATCAAGGACGAGGTGCGCATCATCACCGAGGAGCGCAACAAGAAGATCGCGCGACCTGCTGCTCGGCAAAAAGGTGCACGGCGGCGGTCAAGTCCCGCACCGGCCAGGAGCTGCTCAAGAACGGCGATGCCGATCGACGTGCGAGACCCTGGAGCGGCTGACGCGCCAGGAGATCCTCCGGCTGCCGCTCGACGAGCGCCGGCTGAGCGACGCGCGTGGAGATCGTCTACAAGAAGACGGACTCGCACATCGAGGTGCTGCACCGGGTCAACGAGGAGCGCATCGGGCTGTCTGCAGAAGGGCGACGAGCTGCCGCCGGGCGTCATCAAGCTGGTCAAGGTCTACGTCGCCATGAAGCGCAAGCTGCAGGTCGGCGACAAGATGGCCGGCCGGCACGGCAACAAGGGCGTGATCTCGCGCATCCTGCCCGAGGAGGACATGCCCTACCTGCCGGACGGCACGCCGGTGGAGATCGTGCTCAACCCGCTCGGCGTCCCCTGCCGTATGAACGTCGGGCCAGATCCTGGAGACCCACCTCGGCTGGGCCGGCAAGGTGCTCGGCATCAACTTCGCGACGCCGGTGTTCGACGGCGCGCGGGAGAGCGACATCAAGGAGCTGCTCGAGGAAGCGAAGCTGCCCAGCTCCGGCAAGACGCCGCTCATCGACGGCATGACCGGCGAGACGTTCGAGCAGAAGGTCACCGTCGGGCTACATCTACATGCTGAAGCTCTCGCACCTGGTGGACGACAAGATCCACGCGCGCTCGATCGGACCGTACTCGCTGATCACCCAGCAGCCGCTGGGCGGCAAGGCGCAGTTCGGCGGCCAGCGGTTCGGCGAGATGGAAGTCTGGGCGCTGGAGGCCTACGGCGCCGCCTACACCCTCCAGGAGCTGCTGACGGTCAAGACCGACGACGTGGAAGGGCGGAGCAAGGTCTACGAGGCGATCGTCAAGGGCGAGGTGCCGGAGCCGCCCGGGCTTGCCCGAGTCGTTCAACGTTCTCGTCCGCGAGCTGCAGAGCCTCTGCCTCGACGTCGAGCTGCTCAAGGCTCTAAGGAGAGGAGGTCAATCAAGTTGCAACCGCTTCAGCAGCTTTGACAAGCCACAGGCCCCCAAGGACTTCAACGCGATCAAGATCTCGATCGCGTCGCCGGAGAAGATCCGGTCCTGGTCTTATGGCGAGGTCACGAAGCCGGAGACGATCAACTACCGCACCTTCAAGCCGGAGCGGGACGGCCTCTTCTGCGCGAAGATCTTCGGCCCGATCACCGACTGGGAATGCCTCTGCGGCAAGTACAAGCGCATGAAGCACCGCGGCGTCATCTGCGACAAGTGCGGCGTCGAGGTCACCCGTTCGCGGGTGCGCCGCGAGCGGATGGGCCACATCGAGCTCGCCTGCCCGGTCTCCCACGTCTGGTTCTTCAAGGGGCTGCCGTAGCCGCATCGGCCACCTCCTCGACATCACCCTGCGCGACCTGGAGCGGATCCTCTACTTCGAGAGCTACGTCGTCATCGATCCGGGCGACACCGAGCTCAAGGAGCAGGAGCTGCTCACCGAGGAGCGCTTCCGCGAGCTGCGCGACAAGTACGGCGGCGAGGTCGTTCGTCGCCAAGATGGGCGCCGAGGCGATCAAGGAGCTGCTCGCGCGCATCGACGTGGACGAGCTCTCCGAGGAGCTGCGCATCGTCATGCGGACCGAGACCAGCCAGATCCGCCGCCTGAAGGCCGCCAAGCGCCTCAAGGTGGTCGACGCCTTCCGCAAGTCGGGCCACCGGCCGGAGTGGATGATCCTGGACGTCATCCCGGTCATCCCGCCGGAGCTGCGTCCGCTCGTGCCGCTGGACGGCGGCCGCTTCGCCACCTCGCGATCTGAACGACCTCTACCGCCGCGTGATCAACCGCAACAACCGGTTGAAGAAGCTGCTGGAGCTGCGCGCGCCCGAGGTCATCGTGCGCAACGAGAAGCGCATGCTCCAGGAGGCGGTGGACGCGCTGTTCGACAACGGCCGCCGCGGCCGCGTGCTCAAGGGCTCGAACAACCGTCCGCTCAAGTCGCTGTCCGACACGCTCAAGGGCAAGCAGGGCCGCTTCCGCCAGAACCTGCTCGGCAAGCGCGTCGACTACTCCGGCCGTTCGGTCATCGTCGTCGGCCCCGAGCTGAAGCTCAGCCAGTGCGGTCTGCCCAAGAAGATGGCGCTGGAGCTGTTCAAGCCGTTCATCTACAACCGGCTCGAAGAGAAGGGGCTGGTCGGCACGATCAAGGCCGCCAAGGAGATGGTGGAGGCGGAGGTCGATGAGGTCTGGGACGCGTCTGGAAGAGGTCATCCAGGACCATCCGGTGCTGCTCAACCGCGCGCCGACGCTGCACCGTCTGGGCATCCAGGCGTTCCAGCCGACGCTGATCGAGGGCAAGGCGATCAAGATCCATCCGCTCGTCTGCGCCGCGTTCAACGCCGACTTCGACGGCGACCAGATGGCCGTGCACGTGCCGCTGTCGCCGAAGGCGCAGATCGAGAGCCAGGTGCTGATGCTGGCCTCGAACAACATCCTCTCGCCGGCGCACGGCCGGCCGCTCGCGGTGCCGTCGCAGGATCTCGTCCTCGGCGGCTACTACCTGACGCTCGGCAAGCCGGGCGCCAAGGGTGAGGGCCGGAGCGTTCCCGGACTTCGACATCGGTGCTGCTGGCGCTCGAAGCGGGCGAGGTCGAGACGCTGACGCCGATCAGGTGCGCTACACCGGGCCGTACATCAACCTGCGAAGGCAGCTCGACAAGCAGAACATCGTGCACGCGGAGGTCGAGGAGATCGACAAGCAACTGATCGACACGACCGTCGGCCGGGTGATCTTCAACATGCACCTGCCGAAGGAGATCCCGTTCATCAACGGCCTGCTCAAGAAGCGGGGCCTGCAGGATCTGGTCAGCTACTGCTTCATCAAGCTCGGCAACGAGGCCACGGTGCGCATGCTGGACGAGATCAAGGAGATCTCGCTTCCTGTACGCCACCAAGGCCGGCATTTCGTTCGGCGTCGACGACATGGTCGTGCCGAGCCGCAAGAAGGAGATCCTCGACCAGGCGCACGAAGAGGTCATCGAGATCGAGAATCAGCGCTCGGCGGCGTGATCACCGCAGGGTGAGCGCCACAACAAGATCATCGACATCTGGCACCGCGCGACCGAGCAGGTGTCCGAGGAGATGTTCTCCGAGATGCAGCAGACCGAGAAGGAGACGGGCGAGTTCAACCCGATCAACCTGATGGCCGACTCCGGCGCCCGCGGCTCGCGCGAGCAGGTCCGGCAGCTCGCCGGCATGCGCGGTCTGATGTCCAAGCCTTCGGGCGAGGTCATCGAGACGCCGATCACGGCGAACTTCCGCGAGGGCCTCTCGGTGTTGCAGTACTTCATCTCGACGCACGGCGCCCGCAAGGGTCTCGCCGACACGGCGCTCAAGACGGCCGACTCCGGTTATCTGACCCGCCGTCTGGTCGACGTGGCCCAGGACGTCATCATCAACGAGGTGGACTGCGGCACGATCGACGGCATCACGGTGTCGGCGATCATGGAGGGCGGCGAGATCCTCGAAGCCGCTGCGCGACCGCATCGTCGGCCGCGTGTCGCAGGAGGACATCTACGACCCGATGACCGGCGACATGATCATCCAGGTGGGCCAGGAGATCACCGAGACGCTCGGCAACGCCGCGCAGGCGGCCGGCATCGAGCGGGTGAAGATCCGTTCCGTGCTGACCTGCGAGACGCGGCGGGGCGTGTGTGCCGTACTGCTACGGCCGCAACCTGGCGAGCGGGCAGGATGGTCGAGATCGGCGAGGCGGTGGGCGTCATCGCCGCGCAGTCGATCGGCGAGCCCGGCACGCAGCTCACCATGCGTACCTTCCACTATCGGCGGTACGGCGAGCCGCGTGTCCGAGCAGTCGAAGCACATCGGCGAAGAACCCGGGCCTCGTGAAGTTCCTGAACGTGTCCACGGTCGAGAGCAAGCGCGGCGCGCTGGTCGTCATCAACCGCAGCGGCAAGCTGGTCATCACCGACGAGAAGGGCCGCGAGCGCGAGCGCTACGCCCTGACCTACGGTTCCCAGCTTCTGGTGCATGAAGGCGACCAGATCGAGCAGGGCACCGAGCTGGTCGACCTGGGACCCCTTCACCTACGCGATCCTCTCGGAGGTCGGCGGCAAGGCGGAGTTCCAGGACATCGTCGAGGGCGAGAACGTCCGGGAGGAGACCGACAAGGTCACCGGCCTGTCGCAGAAGATCATCGTGGAGGCCTCCGCCAACGAAAAGCGGGTGCCGGCCATCCTGATCCGCGGCGAACGGCGAGAAGCGCTACCTGCTCCCCTCGGGCTCCCACCTCGTGGTGCTGGACGGCCAGGACGTCTACCCCGGCGACACGCTGGTCAAGATCCCGCGTGCGACGACGAAGACCAAGGACATCACCGGCGGTCTGCCGCGCGTCGTGGAGCTGTTCGAGGCGCGCAGCCCGAAGGAGCCGGCGATCATCACCGAGATCGACGGCGTCGATCCACCTGGGCGACGTCCACAAGGGCATGCGCAAGGTCATCGTCGAGAGCGACATGGGCGACACCCGCGAGTACCTGGTGCCGCGCTCGATCCACATCAACGTGCAGGAAGGCGAGCGGGTGCGTGCCGGCGATCCGATGATCGACGGTCCGATCAACCCGCACGACGTCCTGCAGGTGCTCGGCGAGAAGGAGCTGCAGCGGTACATGACCGACAAGATCCAGGAGGTCTACCGTTCGCAGTCCGTGGCGATCAACGACAAGCACATCGAGGTCATCGTGCGCCAGATGATGCGCTCGGTGAAGATCGAGGAGGTCGGCGACACGGAGTTCCTGATCGACGAGCAGGTGGACCGCTGGAAGTTCGGCGAGGAGAACGACCGTGTCGTCGCCGCGGGTGGCACGCCCGCCGTCGGCCGGCCGCTGCTGCTCGGCATCACCAAGGCGTCGCTGTCGACCGACAGCTTCATCTCGGCGGCGAGCTTCCAGGAGACCACGCGAGTCCTCACCGAGGCCGCGATCAGCGGCAAGGTGGACGGCCTGCGCGGCCTGAAGGAGAACGTGATCGTGGGACGGGTCATCCCGGCCGGTACGGGCATGAACTACTACCACGACTTCCACATGGCCGAGGAGTTCATCGAGCAGGAGCCGGAGGCCGAGGAAGAGCTCTTCTTCGAGTTCGGCGACGAGGAGATCCGCAGCCTGCCACAGGAGGTTCTCGAAGGCGATTAGCCTTCAGGATCTTCCTGCGGTTATCCACAAGGGCGGCCGAGAGGCCGCCCTTTTCCTTACAGGATCGGCGCCAGCATCCGCGCCAGGCAGTCGCCGGCTTTCTCGAGTGCGGGCCGGCGCCGCCAGAACATGCGGTGGATCTCCACGGCGCCGTGCAGGTCTTCCTCGAAAGACTCCTCCATGCGCCGGGCCGTGGTCTCGTCGAGCATGCAGAGGTCGCACTCGGCGTTGAAGAGGTAGGAGCGGAAGTCCAGGTTGGTGGAGCCGACCAGCGAGACATAGCCGTCGGCGGTCAGGCTCTTGGCGTGCAGGATGGCGGCCTGGTACTCGAAGATCCGCACCCCCCTGGAGAGCAGCCGGTCGTAATAGCCGTGAGCGGCGCGACGGACGATGGGCACGTCGCTCTTGCCCGGCAGGAGGAGGCGGACGTCCACTCCGCGCTTCGCGGCGTCGCCGAGGATGCGCACCGCGGCCCAGCCCGGCGCGAAGTAGGCGTTGGTGAGCCAGACGCGTTTCCGCGCCGCGCCCACGATGGCCGCCATGGCCGAGGCCGATTCCGCCTGGCCGCGGTTGGGCCGGGAGTCGAGCACCAGGATGCGCGTGCCCGGAGCCGCGGCCTCTTCGGAAGGCAACGGCGGCAGCTCCAGCGGCTCGCCGCCCGCCTGCACCCACCCCTCGGAGAAGACCACGGCCATCTCCCAGGCGGCCGGCCCCTCGACCCGTACGTGCGTGTCCCTCCAGGCCTCGCCGAGGTTCGCGGAGGTCGAGCCGTACTCCTCTCCGATGTTCATCCCGCCGGTGAAGGCGATGTGGCGGTCCACCACCAGGATCTTGCGGTGGTCCCGGAACGGCTGGTACCAGAGCGCGCTGAACAGCGGGCGGAAGAGGCGGACGTGGATACCCCGGCGCTTCATCTCCTGCCAGAACGCGTTGCGGGTGGAAAACGAGCCCAGCGCGTCGGCGAGCACGCTCACCTCGACGCCGCGGCGGGCGGCCAGGGAGAGGTCGTCGAGGAAGCCCCGGCCCGTGGAGTCGTCCTTGTAGATGTACGACTCCAGAAGGATCTCCCGCCGGGCGCCGGCCACCGCCTCCCGCATGGCGGCGAACGCGTCCTGTCCCTTGAAGAAGACCTGTGCCTGATTGCCGCCCAGGATGGGAGAGACGTCGATCCGCCGCAGCAGGATTTCGAAGCCGGGATCCCTGACCCCGTCGGCCAACGCCCTGGCGAGCCGCCCGACCCGGCGCACGCGCAGCTCGCGCGGCAGCCGCCGGCCGGGGCTGGGACGGAGGACGGCGCGGAAAAGCCGGAAGCGGTGGCGGTGCGACATGCCGGTGGAGTATGTCAGAGCCAGATGAAAAGCAGCTCCCGAGCCCCCCTCACTCCGCGGCCACCGCCTCCAGCGCTTCCGCGTCCTGGATCAGGAATCCGTCCTTTTCGGTGAGGACAAGGCCGTCCTTGCCCCAGCGGCTCATGATCCGGATGCACGTCTCGATCGTGGTGCCGGTGAAGTCGGCGAGCTCCTGCCGGCTGAGCGGCAGGGGGATGAAGATACCGCCGCGCTCGGGGCGCCCCATCTCCCGCGCGAGCTTGAGGACCAGGCGGGCGAGCCGCGCCTCGACGGGTCCGCCGGTGAGCTCGGTCAGGCGGGTGGTGAGCTCCACGAGCCGGCGGGTGAGAGCCGCCAGCAGGCCGCGCACCAGCGACGGGTGGCGCTCCAAAAGGCCGAAGAAGTCCTGCCGGTGAACGACCAGGCAGGTGGTATCCTCCACCGCCACGGCCGTGGCCGGGAACGGCCGCCCCTCGTACACAGCGAGGGCGCCGATGGGATCGCCGGGGCCGAAGATCTCCAGGATGACGTCCTTGCCGGCGGGGGTGGTCTTGAACACCTTGGCCCGGCCCCGCGCCACGGTGAAGAAGACCTCCGCCGGGTTCCCCTCGGAGAACAGGATCTCGCCCTTCCGGTAGGTTCGGACGGTCGCCACGGCGCAAAGATGGTCGGCATCCTCGGGCGACAGCCGCCGGAAGAGCGGCACCGTCTGGACGATATCTCGGTTTGCGAGGCTCACGGCGCGCATCCTATACCGGCTTGCGCCTGCCGAGGCGCGAGCCTCTCCGGTGGTGCGACAGCCAGGGCCGAGCGCCTCAGTCAGCCTCGTCGAGGAGCCCTAGACGAGATCGCCAGCCGTCCGTAGACTCTCCTTGAAGTGAAGGGCGACGAACGAAGACGCCAGACGCGGGTCCCCACGACCGATGGCCGTTCGCGCCCGTCACCTGGAAGGGGGGCCAGATCGGGTCCCGCTTCAGCTCATTGACAATTTGGAGGGATGACGGCCGCCGAGTCCAAGGCCTCCGTCGTTCCGCAGGGGTCCGCTCTTCAACGGGGGAGGGCGGTGCCATCGCCGGAGGTGTGTGAGAGGGGGCTCGTGGGTGAGCGGCGATGGCAGCCTCTTGACTGTGAACCTCCGCGCGCCGTCCGTTCCTCCTGGGACCGCCGGCGCCCCGCCGGCGGTTTTTCCGCGAAAACCGCCGGCAGGTCGCCAGCGGTCCCGGGGGCTCGGGGCGGCCAGCAGCGCGGGATCCTTCAACGCTCGGCGTTTCGCCGAAACCCTTCGGCGCCTCGCCAGCACGTTTGGCGTCTCCCGAGGCCCTTCGGCGTCACGTCGAAGAGTTGCGCCTCGAGACCTCTCGCCGTCATGCCGAAGGTTCTCGCCGGCCGCCTCAACTTCGGCGCCTCGGCGAAGCCCCTCGGCACCTGCCGAAACCTTTCGGCAATCCGCCGAGACGCGTCGCCGACCGCTGAAGCCTTTCGGCGGTCGACTTCACCCTTCGGCCCCTCGCCGACGCCTGTCGACGGGGCGCCGAAGGGTGTGACGGTCACGGGAACAACCGTGGCGAGGTGGCGACACCTGTGGTGAACCCGCCGAATGTTGTCGCCGGGCCTTCCGGCGTCGTATAGGGCTCGCTATGTGGCAGCAGCCCTGCCTTGCGCTTCTCCTTGAGCCGGTAGCTCTACCCCTTGATGTTGATGATGGTCGAGTGGTGCAGCAGCCGGTCCAGGATCGCGGTGGCGATCACCTCTCTCCTTGGCCGCTCCTTCAGCCCCTTCCGCTCGACTCGTTTTAGCGCTAGTATTGATGATGTGAAAACACTCGGTGAGCCCAGATCATGCCGCCAGCGCTCATCAAGGCCATGGAGGAGTACCTCTCCGCTGGCGGTGGAGGCTGGTATGCCTGTCGCGGCGGCGGACTTTGAGGAGCAGAGCCACCAAGGCGGGCGGTTCTTCACCGTGCGGCTTGCCGTCTTATGACTCCGAAATCTGCATGGTTTTTCGACGCACCCCCTACACGTGATGGTGCCGGCTCTCCTCCAAATACGGATCCCCGGCCGGCACCAGCGGCGCGCTGTGGAGCATGCGGTATTACTCCGGCGAGGGGCACTCAACTGAGGAGGGAGACACGGTAGCCGGCCTGGATGAAGTGATGGTCAGCGGTCACCGCCTCCGTCAACTCCTGCTCCTGCATCACGACCATCGAGATGCAGTCTGTGAGGCCCCATTCCTTGTCGCTTCGGGCACGATAGAGAGCGAGAGCTCTTTCCAGCAAAGGGGTGTCCACGGTCACCACCCGGATATTCGCCGTCCGGTAGCATTGGTTGATGAAGCGAGCCGCGCCTTCTCGGTTGAGGCAACTGAGGCCGTTGGCAACCTCGATCAGGACGGCCTCGGTGACCCAAGCCTCCACCGCAGCCCTGACCCTCGGCAGGATCGCTTTTGCATGCTCGTGATACTGATCGTTGCGGTTGAGGAGCGCCTGGATGAAGACGGTATCGATGAGCAGGCGGTCGCCGGTCACTTGCGGTCCTCTTGACTGCGCTTCGCCGAGCCGTAGAGGTAGTGGTCGTGCTCCTTGGCCCAGTCGGGTGGTGCATCGACGGTACCAACCAGTGCGTCGAGCTCACTCCATGCGTCGCCAGACCCTGGTGTCGGGGGTGCATCTTCGATGGTCACAAGGTAAGGCCGATCCCGTTCGAGGTTGAGCGGTCCGGACGGTCTGGAGACTCTCGCCATCGTAGATCACGGATATGGTCTTGCTCATGGTCGGCACCTCCAGCCCCGAGGCTAGCATGACCGGACCCTCTCTGCCGAGCCATCGCATCAAGCCTTACCCGTGATGGTGCCGGCTCTCCTCCAAATACGGGTCTCCGGCCGGCACCATCGGTGCGCTGTGGAGCATGCGGTTGAAGACCAGGACGAACAGGCCGGCCATGCCCAGGATGGCGCCGGCTTCCCAGATGCCGAAGCTGGGCGTGGCGCCGTCGACCGAGGGCGCGATCAGGAGGTAGAGGTCGAGCCAGCGGCCGACGAGGATCACGCCGGCCACGCAGCAGTACCTTTTCGCTGCGCTTGGCTTTCTCGGACAGCAGCACGAGGAAGGGGACGGCCCAGTTGAGCAGCACGTTGGCCCAGAAGAGCGGCGCCCAGGCGCCGGTCAGGCGGTGGACGAAGCTACGGCTGCGGCATTCAAGTCGGTATCCAGAGTGACCAGTTCCAAGCCAAGCTTCCTCGACAGCCAGAGATAGGAAGCGTCGTAGACCGTCAGGTTCTCGCGATCCGCCAAAAGTAGTGTCTCGGGAATCGAGACCTCGACTGTTTCAATCTCCATCCGGCCCAAGAAGGAGAAGGCTTCCAGGAGAGCCGCACGGTTCTCGGGATGGCGCCGGAGCTTCTTCCAGCAGATGTTGGCGATCTCGTAGGAAAAGAGAGTCGGCGCCAACAAGGCTGAATCGGCGAGCCGTTCTGCGACTTTCGGTGCCTCGGGTTCTCCAAAGAGCACCGCGGCGAGCGCAGAGGCATCGACGACGATCTTAATGGGCATCCCGGTCCTGGCGGACGAACGCGGCGGACTCGGCTGGAAGTCTCGAGCTTCAGCGACCGAACCTTCTCCAGAACCTGCCCGGGAGTGAGCCGGTCTTCCTCTTTGGCGGCCTTCTCCAAGATCCGCAGGAGCTCTCCCTGTAGAGACCGGCGCGACTTTCTGGCCCGCTCTTCGAGCCGCGTGGCAATCTCTTCGGGGACGTTCTCAACTCTCAAGGTCACAGCCATCGATTTCCCCCAGTCAAGATCTGTTCCATCTTACGCCAGATCCTCACTGCCTGCGAAGCCACCCCCCTACCCGTGATGGTGCCGGCTCTCCTCCAAATACGGGTCTCCGGCCGGCACCATCGGTGCGCTGTGGAGCATGCGGTTGAAGACCAGGACGAACAGGCCGGCCATGCCCAGGATGGCGCCGGCTTCCCAGATGCCGAAGCTGGGCGAGGCACCGTCGACCGACGGCGCGATCAGGAGGTAGAGGTCGAGCCAGCGGCCCACGAGGATCACCCCGGCCACGCGCAGCAGCACTTTCTCGCTGCGCTTGGCTTTCTCGGGCAGCAGCACCAGGAAGGGGACGGCCCAGTTGAGCAGCACGTTGGCCCAGAAGAGCGGCGCCCAGGCGCCGGTCAGGCGGTGGACGTAGTAGCTCCCCTCCTCGGGCAGGTTGCCGTACCAGATCAGCATGAACTGGCTGAACCAGATGTACATCCAGAAGGTGCTGAAGGCGAAGAGGAGCTTGCCCAGGTCGTGCAGGTGCTCCCGCGTCACCAGCCCCGCCAGCGGCCCCGCGCGCCGCAGCCGGATGGTGATCACCGTGATCGCCGCGAGGCCCGACAGGAAGAGCCCCGCGAAACCGTAGACCCCGAAGATCGTGCTCGACCAGCGGGGTTCCAGCGACTGGATCCAGTCGACGCTCGACAGCCACACGGTGAGGCCGAAGACCGGCAGGAAGACCGCGGAAAGCCACGCGTTGCGATGGGTGAGCGAGGGCGAGCCGGTCTCGTCCTGCCGCCGTGACGTGATCAGGATGGCGGCGCCGAAAACCGTCCAAAGTCCGAGGTAGACCAGGGCGCGCACGAAAAAGAAACCCGGCTGCAGCCAGATACCCCGAAAACCGCCCGGCGAGCTTTCGCTCATCCAGGGGTAGAGCGCGGCGCCGCCGAAGGCGGCGGCCAGGACGATCAGCAAGCCGCCGCAGGGGATGAGCCCCGCGAGCGCTTCCGGCACGCGGCGCAGCACGGTCGCCCAGGTGCCGCCCGAGGCGTATTGGATCGCCACGAAGGCGAGCCCGGCCAGGCCGAGCCCCAGCAGATAGAGGCCCGCCAGGAGCACGTTGGACCAGGCGCGCGGCGCCGAAAGCGCCAGGCCGGCGAGAAGCGCCGCGCCGCCGAGCACGGCCACGATCCGCGAAACCGGCAGCAGCTCCCGCGACGGCAGATAAGGTCGGTTCTCGGCGATCATGGCTTCGTGGCTCCTCCCGATGTCGTTGTCGGCCCTGCTGTCTTCGCGGCCTTTTGCAGCTCGCGCACGTAAAGCATCGCCTTCCAGCGGTCCTCGCGGGTGATCTGCGGGGCGTAGGACGGCATGTTGACCTGGCCGTAGGTGAGAATGTGGAAGATCTGCCCGTCGGCCAGGCCGAGCGCCTTGTCGGCCAGCAGCGACGGCGGGGCCGGGAAGCCGCGCTGGGCCACCGGGCCGTCCCCCTTGCCGGCCGGGCCGTGGCAGACCTGGCAGTAGTTGCCGTAGACGGTCTGTCCGCGGACCAGCGCCATGGCGTCGGTGGCGGGGAATGGATTGGAAAGCTCGCGGCCGGCGCGCACCGCGTCCTCGGGTGTGGCCTGATAGTGAAGCGGCGGCAGGCCGCGGACGATCGCGCCGGCGGGTGGCGGCTGCAGGGTCTTGCCGTCGGCGAAAACCGTGCTGGCGGAGAAGGGCTCGGCGGCGACGGAGACGACCATCTCGGGCATGAAATCGACGTTGCGATGCTCGGGGTCGGGCCGCAATGCCAGATTGATGCCGAGAACCGCGAGGAGCGCCAGGAAGAGGAGGACGTTCAGGGTGGAGCGGCGCATCACCGGGTTACCTCCAGGGTCTCCGAGGTCTCTTCGTTGGTCTCCTCGACCGACACGGCGCGGAAACTCTTGCAGAGCGCGCGCACCTGGCCGGGATCGAAAGCGGCGTCCGGCTCCTCGATGACCACGAGGAAACGGTCGTCGGTGAGGCGCGGCAGATTGCGGGCCGGCGTCCGGCCCGGATAGAGCCGGCTGCGGACCAGGAAGGCCGCCACGGTGGCGAGACCGCCGAGCAGCACGGCGGCCTCGAAAGTGACAGGAATGAAAGCCGGCACCGAATTGAACGGTTTGCCGCCGACGTTGACCGCCCAGCTCACGGCGGAGGTCCAGCGCTGGAACCAGAGCATGAAACCGGCGCCGGAAAAGGCGGCGATGGCGCACACCCAGCCGATGCGCGACGGCGGCAGCCCGGCCGCGCGGTCGAGCCCGTGGACGGCATAGGGAGCGTGGACGTCGGCGATCCGGTGGCCCTCGGCGCGCAGCGCCCGGACGGCACCCAGGACGTCCTCCTCCCGATCGAACAGGGCGAACATCACCCGGCGGGACGAGCGGTAACTCACGATGCGGCCTCCTTTGCAGGGCCCTGGCCTTGTCCGTGCGAGAGCACGCCCTTGACCTCGCCCATGGCGATCACCGGCAGGAAGCGGCAGAAAAGCAGGAAGCAGGTGAAGAACAGGCCGAAGCTGCCGATCAGCGTCGCGATCTCGATCGGCGTGGGCGTGTAGGATGCCCAGCTCGACGGCAGATAGTCGCGGTGCAGCGAGGTGACGATGATGACGAAACGCTCGAACCACATGCCCACGTTGACCAGCAGCGAGATCACGAAGACCACCGGCAGGCTGCTGCCGCACCGTGCGGAACCAGAGCAACTGCGGCACCAGCACGTTGCAGGTCACCATGATCCAGTAGGCCCAGGCGAACGGTCCCAGGGCGCGGTTGAGGAAGACGAATGCCTCGTAGGGGTTGCCCGAGTACAGGGCGGTGAAGAACTCGGTGACGTAGGCGAGGCCCACGATGCCGCTGGTGGTCAGCAGCAGCTTGCACATGGCGTCGACGTGGCGCTGGGTGATGTAGTCCTCCAGGCGCATCGTCTTGCGCGCGACGAGCATCAGGGTGAGCACCATGGCCATGCCGGAGAAGATCGCGCCGGCCACGAAGTAGGGCGGGAAGATGGTGGCGTGCCAGCCCGGCATCACCGAGGTGGCGAAGTCCCAGCTGACGATGGTGTGCACCGAGAGCACCAGCGGCGTGGCGAGCCCGGCGAGCAGGAGGTAGACGATTTCGTAGCGGTGCCAGGTGCGGTAGCGAGCCGTTCCAGCCCAGGCTCAGAAGGCCGCAAGATCCGGCCGCCGCCAGCCCGCTCGGAGCGGTCGCGCACCGTGGCCAGGTCGGGGAGCAGCCCGAGGTACCAGAAGACGGCCGAGATGGTGAAGTAGGTGCTGATGGCGAAGACGTCCCAGACCAGCGGCGAACGGAAGTTCACCCACAGCGAGCCGCGCGATGTTCGGATAGGGGAGCATCCAGTAGGCCAGCCAGGGCCGCCCCATGTGGATGACGGGGAAGATGCCGGCGCACATGACGGCGAAGATCGTCATCGCCTCGGCGGCGCGGTTGACCGACGTCCGCCAGCGCTGGCGCAGCAGGAAGAGGATGGCGGAGATCAGCGTGCCGGCGTGGCCGATGCCGATCCAGAACACGAAGTTGGTGATGTCGAAGGCCCAGCCCACGGTGCGGTTCAGCCCCCAGGTGCCGATGCCGGTGGCGATCTGGTAGGCGACCGTGGCCACGCCCAGGCCGAGGAGCGCGAGGGCGCAGGCAGGAAGGCAGGCCCACCAGAGCGGCGTCGGGCCGGCCCTCCAGCGGACGCGCAGACGTCGTCGCGTGACCTCGGCCAGGCGACTTGCCGCCGTGCGATCAGGGGACGGCGCAGGGTCAGGATGCGTCAGCCATGATGCTCTCCCTGTCGCTCTCCGGCCGCTGTTCTTCGGGCGCGGTTGCGCACTCAGCTGCAGATAGCTCACCGCGGGCTGGAAGTTGAGCTCCTCGAGCACGCGGTAGCCGCCGCGGGTTCGCGTCGCAGCTGGGCGACGCGGCTCTTGGGATCGTTCAGGTCGCCGAAGACGATGGCCTGCGCGGGACAGGACTGCTGGCAGGCGGTCTGGATCTCGCCGTCGGCGACCGGCTGGCCGCGTCGCCTTGCCTCGATCTTGGCCTCCTGGATGCGCTGCACGCAGAAGGTGCACTTCTCCATCACGCCGCGCGAGCGCACGGTGACGTCCGGGTTGAGCGCCAGGTTCTGCAGACGGTCCTCGCGCGCGTAGTCGAACCAGTTGAAGCGGCGCACCTTGTAGGGGCAGTTGTTGGCGCAGTAGCGCGTGCCGACGCAGCGGTTGTAGACCTGCTGGTTGAGCCCGTCGTCGCTGTGCACCGTGGCCAGCACCGGGCAGACGGTCTCGCAGGGCGCGTTGCCGCACTGCTGGCAGCATCAGCGGTTGGTGCACCACGTCCACGTCGCCCGGCGCGCCGGCTCCGAGTAGTAGCGGTCGATCCGCAGCCAGTGCATCTCGCGGTGGCGCCGCACCTCGTCCTTGCCCACCACCGGGATGTTGTTCTCCGCCTGGCAGGCGATGACGCAGGCCGAGCAGCCGGTGCAGGCGCTCAGGTCGATGGCCATGCCCCAGCGGTGGCCGGTGTCGGGTGGTCGGCTGGCCAGAGGTCGTCCTTGTCTTCGTGCTGCCTCGGCGCCGGCCGTGGGATCCTTCGCCAACGCGGCCAGCGTGGTCTCCTGGACGACGGGCCGCGGCTCGCGGCCGGACCGCGGCGAGATTCTCCGGGATGGTCAGCGTGTTGTGGGTCTGCGTGGAGGCCAGCGGCTGCTGCCGGCCCGTTTTGCTGAGTCGCCGCCGGCACGAACCGTATGCGCAGGTCCGGCGGTCGTGGGCAGCAGCGGCGCGGCGTTGCTGCCGACCAGGCCGTTCTCGCCCGACCGAAGGTGCGGCAGCCGAAGAGCCACTGCGGGCCCGATGTTGGCAAAGCGCGCGGTCGCCGGACGGCCGTAGCCCAGCGCGACGGCGACCACGCTGTCGTGCTGGCCGGGCTGGACGGAACGCCGGCAGTTCCAGGCGGCCGCCGCCGTCGGGGTGAGGCGAACCACGTCGCCTTCGGTCACGCCGAGCCTGCTGGCGGCGGCGCGGCGAAAGCGAGGCGTAGTTGTCCCAGGTCACTTTGGTGATGGGATCGGGCAGCTCCTGCAGCCAGGGGTTGTAGGCGTGGCGGCCGTCGAGCATGGCCGACTTCGGGTAGAGCACGAGGGTGAACGTCGCCGTCCGGCGACGACCGTGGCGGCGCGCTGGCAGCGCCCTATCAGCCCCGGGAGAAGGCCGCCGCCGGAGGCGCCATTGCGGCGCCACCGCCGCGAAGCCGTTCGTGCAGCGCGGCCTCCCAGAAGGCGTCGAACGCCTGGCTGCACCGTCGCACCGCGCGGATAGATCTCGTCCGCCAGAACTCGCGCAGCGAGGTCGTAGGCCGCTCCCGGCCGGCCGCTCCAGGCGGCCAGGGTCTCGACAGCGCCGCGCGTGTCTGCCCAGGGGGCGGATCGCGGGTTGGACCAGGCTGACATGCCCGGCGACGGGCTCGGCGTCGCCCCAGCCTTCCAGGAAGTGCGGTCGGGGCAGACAACGTGCGCGAGCGAGGCGGTCTCGTCCGGCGCGCTCGGCGAAGCTGACCACGCAGCGGAACTCGCTCGAACGCGCGGCCAGCGTCGCCGGGCAGGTCGTAGACCGGGTTGGCGCCGTGGACGAAGAGCGCGTCGCACCTTCCCGGCCGCGAGCTCCTTCAGCAGAGCGTTTCCAGCTCGCGGTCGTTGCCCTGTGCTCTGGTACGACGGATGCTCGAGATCCAGCGTCGCTGCCATATCCGCCAAGCAGGTGGTTGATGTAGTTGCACGAGCACCTGGTCGTCGGCATCGACTGGCTGCCGCAGACGACGAGCGCTCGGCCCGCGCGCCTGCCCAGAGCCTGCCGGCGGCGTCGCGCAGCGGGCGTCGACGGAGCAGGCGCCAGGCCCGCGCGGCCGAAGTGGCACCGGCCTGGCCGTCGCGACACGCGCGGCCAGGCGGGCAAGGATGGCGGCGAGTCTCCTCGGGCAGCGAGGCGGAGCGCGGCGGTCGGCCTCGGCCGCCGGTGATCGTCATCCGCGGCTCGAACTGGACGTGATAGGAATGTGCGGCTCGCCTCGATAGCTCGCGTGCGGCCTGCGCGTAGCCGGCCGTGAACTCGACGGGCGAGATCCATGTGCCGAGAAAATCGGCGTCGAAGCTGACGATCACTTCGGCCTGATCGAAGCGGTAGTGCGGCAGGAGCGCGCACGCCGTGGGTGCGCTCGTGCGCGTCGAGGATGGCCGAATGCGACAGCGCGTCGTAAATCACATGCGGCGCTCCGGCGAAACGGCGTCAGGAAATCGGCCGATCGCGCCGCGCGGCGGTCCGGGACTGGTGATGGGTACCAGACTGAGGAAGCGCACGGCGCCGCGCTCGCGCGAATCTCTCCAGCTCGCGTGATCTCGCCGTCCACCTCGTCCCAGGTCGGCGGGCTTGCCGTCGCTGACGGGCCGCTGGAAGCGCTGGGAGTCATACAGGCCGAGCAGCGAGGCCTGGCCGACGGCGCAGAGGCCGCCGCGCGACAGCGGGTGCTCCGGGTTGCCTTCCAGCTTGATGGGCCGGCCGTCGCGGCATCTTCACCAGCGGCGCCGCAGCCGCGCGCTCGCAGCCGCCGCAGGTCGAGGCGTAGAAGTAGCGCCTGGCCGGGAACGAACTCCTCCGGCTGGACCAGGTAGGGGATGGCCTTGTCGGCCGGGAGGCGGGTGCAGCCGGCGAGGAGCGAGCCGGCCAGGCTGAACCCGCTGGCGATCAGGAAGTCGCGCCGGCCGACCTCGCCGAGCTCGATGCCGACCCCCGCGGGAAACTCCTCCTGCTGCTCCCCCGGACCCTCCGGCGCCCTCCAGTAATGTTGTTCGCCCTGGCTCATGAAAGACTCCTAGTAGTGGCAGCTCGCGCAGTCGGTGGAGCCCACGACGATCGTGGCGCCGGTCTTCGCCGGCACGCCGGTGCGGTGGCAGGTGAGGCACCAGCCCATCGCAAGGGTTTCCACCTGGCGCATGCGCTCCATCGTCTCGACCGGGCCATGGCAGGTCTGGCAGGTGATTCCGGTGGTGACATGCGGGCGGTGATCGAACACGGCGAAATCCGGCAGATGGTTCACGCGCACCCACTGGATGGGCTTCTGTGACCGCCGCGGATCGGGCTTGAGATCGGCGCCCAGGCCGAGGGCGTCATAAAGCTTTTGCAGTTCGGGCGCGACCACGCGGCGCGGCTTGCGCTTCTCGGTCTTGGCCAGGTCCTCTTCGGCGCGCACCGCGCTGCGGGCGGCGGTCACGAAACGGTGGCAGTTCATGCACGTGCTGGCCGCCGGGATGCCGGCGTTGCGGCTCGCGCTCCGTGCCGATGTGGCAGTAGACGCAGGGGATCTGCAGTTCGCCCGCGTGCAGCCGGTGCGAGTAGGCGATGGGCTGCATGGGCTCGAACCCCTGCTGGTTGCCCGGCAGGTGCAGCGCGAGCAGGCGCGGCACCAGCGCCAGGAGGCTGAAAACCAGGGCCACGGCCAGAACCACGGTCACGATGCGGCTCGACATGGGCGGCTCCTAGCTGCGTGCCGGCCCGGGAAGCGGCTCGGGCTGCTGCGGCACGGGCTCGGCGGACGGCGCGTACTTGAGCACCCACGCCATGCCGAGAGAGAACAGGGCGAGGAACACGAAGACGATGAAGCCGATGGCATAGCCGGCCTGCCCGAGATCGCGCACCGCGAAAGCCATCATGGGCGGGATCGCGAAGCCGCCGAAGGCGCCGAGCCCGCCGACCCAGCCGGCGGCGCCGCCCACGGCCTGGGGCACGGCCTGAGGCACGAGTTTGAACACCGCGGCGTTGCCCATGCCCATGCCAACGGCGAGCAGGATCTCGCCGGGCAGCGCGAGCTCCAGGCTGGTGGACGTCATCATGACGAGCGCGCCCACCAGCATGATCGAACAGGGCCAGGATGGCGGTGTTCTCGCCGCCCTCGCGCAGCCCGTCGGACAGCACGCCGCCGCCCACGCGAATCAGCGAGGTGAGGATCGAGAAGAGGGCGGTGAGCAATCCGGCGGTGACCGCGCTCACGCCGAACGATTCTTCCAGTAGGTGGGCAGCCAGGCGGTCAGGGCGATGAAGCCGCCGAAGGTGGTGAAGTAGATCCCCACCAGCGCCCAGGTTCGCCAGACCCGCGCGGAGGCCTTCAGGCTGTCCTTGAGGCTGCCTGTCGGGAAGAGCTCCTGGCCGCGCGCGCGGGCCTCGCGGCGGGCCTCCTCGGGCGCGAGACCTGCGGCCGAGGAGCTGGAAGTAGGCGGAGTTGCGGCCGAAGAGGGCATAGAACGCGATACCCGCGGTCAGGAACGCCAGCCAGGCGAAGTACGAGCGCGCGAGGCCGAGCGTGGCCAGCGCCACCGGCAGCAGGAACGAGAACAGGCCCGGGGCCAGGTTGCCGAAGCCGGCGAAGATCGCGAGCGCGCGGCCCTGCCGGTTCTGCGGGAACCAGTAGGAGACCTGGCTGATGCCGACCGAGAAGGTGGCGATGCCGCAGCCGCAGAGCAGGCCGAGCACGAGCAGCAGCGGATAGAGCGCGGGGGTGAGCCGGTCGGGGTAGAGCATCGCCACCACGGCCGAGAGCCCGATCATGCCGGCGAGCGACAGGCTGAGCAGGACCAGGAACGGCTTGCGCCCGCCGGTCGTGTCCACCCAGGCCGAGAAGGGGATGCGCAGCAGCGAGCCCGACAGCGCGGGCATGGCGATCAGGAAGCCGACCGCCATGGGCGACAGGTGCATCGCTTCCTGGAAGCGTCCCGCGGTGGGCCCGAACAGGGCCACGGCCGCGAAGCCGACGAAGAACCCCAGGGTGGCTCCGAAGAGCCCCTGGGCGGGAGTGCCTTTTACGGGTTGCATGGCTCGATCTCCTCAGGATCCGGCGCGCGCGGTCCGCGGCCGTCCATACCAGCGGACGACCTGCGGCTTGCGCCAGAGATACGGGTTCGGCACCACCAGCATGTGCACCAGCCGGGTGAACGGGAAGAACCCGATCACCAGCCAGGCGTTGACGAAGATGGAGCTTCACCATCCACGGCAGCGCGGCCATGGCGCCCAGGTCCGGGCTGAGCTTGACCAGCGACCAGAGAGTACGGGCGCGGCGACGGCCGCGAACCACGACGAGCCCCAGGGCTGGAATACCGCCGTGTACAGGCCGGTCACGACCTGAGACGAGCAGCAGCGCGTAGAGCAGCCAGTCCGGCGAAGGTCGTCACCTGCTTGCACTTTGGGATCGGTGAAGCGGCGCACCAGGATGGCCAGCAGGCCCACCAGCGTGAGCAGGCCGAAGACCAGCGCCGTGGTCTCCAGGATGTAGAGGCGCAGCGGCTGGCTGTTCCAGGCCAGCACCTGGCGCGGCACCAGGAAGGCGACGACGTGCCCGGCGAGCACCACGCAGGATGCCGTAGTGGAACGGCACCAGCGCCCAGAAATGCTGCTGGTTTTCCAGGAACTGCGACGACAGGCTGGAGTAGGTGAACGTCCGCGCCCGGTAGCGCTGGATGGTCCCGAGCAGGAAGACGCAACATGGCCACGTACGGCAGAATGCTGAACAGGAGTTGGTCGAGATAGGTGGCCGCGGTGTTCATGACCGTCGTCTCCCGGGTGCTCGAGAGCGGCCCCTGCCGCCGGACCGCCAGGAGCGCGCCAGGGAATGGCCGCTCGCAGCACCGGTTCGTAAGGGTTGCTTCCTCGAGGCCGGCCAGCATCTTGTCGAGAGCCGGCAGGAGAAACTCCGGCGGCGAACGCGCGCGGCCTCCGTCGCTTCCATCCGGCCGAAGCGGCGAGCGCCGAGGTCAGGTGGTCGGGCAGTTCGGTGCCCTCGGCGAGCCCGTGCGCGCCGCAGCTGGTCGCGCATGCGCACCAGGAAGGCGCCGCGCTCGTAGTCCTCGCCGAAGAGGTGCCAGCCGATCTCCAGCGCGCAGACCGGGTTCAGGTCGAACGTGCGCGTGTAAAGCTCCTCGCAGCTCGGCTCCCGAGCAGGCCCTCGACATGCATGCAGCGAAGGACTCGATACAGCCGGCCGGCCGCGGGGTCCACGGCCGCGAGCAGGTCGCGCACCTCCTCGGCGTTGCAGGCGAGTATCCGGCGCCGGGGTAGCGCGAGCAGCTCGGCCAGGCGATCGCAAGGATCTGGCTGCGCGCATCACAACCCCCTCCTCGGACCCGTAAGGAAGCCGAAGCCGACGCTCTGCTTGTGCTCCATGCGGGTCCTCCATCATCTCGATGGCTTCTTCGCGGTGCATCGGCGGGATCACGAAGCGGTCGTCGAACGTGCACAGCGAGGTCAGCCGGTAGATCGCCTCGGCTTCCTCCGGCGAGCAGTCGGCCTCGCGCAGCATGCGCTCGGCCGTCGCCATGTCCACGTCGCCCACGGTCAGCGCGCGGCGGTACCAGCGCACCGCCTTCTGCTTGCGCAGCGCGTAGCGCACCTTGCCTTCGTGCCCGGCGCCGAACAGGTTGGCCAGGAACTTCATCGGCACGCGCGACTCGTCGATGTCGTGGAACAGGTCGTCCGGAGATCGTCGATCGATCGTGCCGTCCGTCGCTGGCTCGCCATCACCGGCGACATCGGCGGCACGTAGAACAGCATCGGCAGCGTGCGGAACTCGATGTGCGGCGGCAGCGCGATCTTCCACACCTTCACGAACTTGTAGACCGGCGAGCTTCTGCGCCGACTCGATGACCGAGTCGTGGATGCCGTTGCGCGCGCGCCGCCGCGATCACCTCGGGATCGTCGGGATCGAGGATCATCGAGCGCTGCGCTTCGACCAGCTCCTCGTCCGGCAGCTTCGGCCACCTCCTCGATCCGCGCGGCGTCGTAGAGCAGCACGCCCAGGTAGCGGATGCGGCCGACGCAGGAGTGGAAGCAGGCCGGCGCCTGCCCGGTCTCCAGGCGCGGGATAGCACAGGATGCACTTCTCCGATTTGCCGGTGTGCCAGTTGTAGAACATCTTCTTGTAGGGGCAGGCGGCGACGCAGGCGCGCCAGCCGCGGCAGCGCTTCTGGTCGACCAGCACGATGCCGTCCTCGCCGCGCTTGTAGAGCGCGCCCGAAGGGCAGGCCGCGACGCAGGACGGGTTCAGGCAGTGGTTGCAGATGCGCGGGAAGTAGAAGAACACCAGCCGCTCGACGGCGAAGAGCTGCTCGCGCTGCTCCTCGGTCAGCCCTTCGAGGTTCGGATCGTTGTCCGCGTAGATCGGCGAGCCGCCGAGGTCGTCGTCCCAGTTCGGGCCGGCCTCGATGTCGATGGACTCGCCGGTGACCATCGAGATCGGGCCGCGCCGTCGGCTGGTCGGCGCCTTCGGGGGCGTTGAACAGATGCTGGTAGTCGTAGGTCCACGGCTCGTAGTAGTCGTCCATGCGTGGGCATGGTGCGGGTTGTGGAAGATGTTGACGACCGTCTGCGCCTTGCTCGGTGGACCGCAGCTGGAGCTTGCCGTCCGTTCATCTCCCAGCCGCCGCTGGTATTTCTCCTGGTCTTCCCAGCGGGTGGGAAAGCCGGTGCCGGGCTTGGTCTCGACGTTGTTCCACCACATGTATTCGGTGCCCTTGCGGTCGGTCCAGATGTTCTTGCAGGCGATGCTGCAGGTGTGGCAGCCGATGCACTTGTCGAGGTGGAACACCATCGAGACTTGCGAGCGGACGTCCATCGTCGTGTCTCCTTCGCTCTACCACTTCAGCTCGGGCAGCTTGCGCACCAGGACGTGCGTGTCGCGGTTGCAGCCCGATCGGGCCCCAGTAGTTGAAGTGGTAGGTGAACTGGCCGTAGCCGCCGACCATCAGGTTCGGCTTCAGCCGCGTGCGCGTCAGGCTGTTGTGCCCGCCGGCGCGGCGGTTGCTGCGCAGCGGCGATTTCGGCACCGAGTAGCGTGCGCTCCGGCGAGTGGTACTGGATGCAGATGCCGCGCGGGATGCGGGCGCTGACGGCGGCCCGCGTCACCACCACGCCGTTGTCGTTGTGCACCTCGACCCAGTCGTTGTCGTCGATGCCGATGTCCGCCGCGTCCTGGTCGTTCATCCAGAGCGGCTCGACGCCGCGCGACAGCGTGGTCATGCGCTGGTTGTCGCCGTAGGTCGAGTGGATGTGCCACTTGCCGTGCGGCGTCAGGTAGTTCAGCATCATTGCGTCGGCCCGACTTCCTTGCTGAGACGCAGGTCGGCGTACTGCGTCGGCAGCGGCTTCGGCTTGTAGGTCGGCAGGTGCTCGCCGAACTGGATGTAGCCGGGATGGTCGAGGTAGAAGTGCTGCCGGCCGGTGAGCGTCCGCCAGGGCACCAGGCATTCGACGTTGTAGGTGAACGGCGAGTAGGCGCGGCCGTTCTCGGTCAGCCCCGACCACATCGGGCTGTTGAGAAGCCGGTGCGGCCGGGCTTGCAGATCCTTGTAGCTGACGCGCGACGCCGCGGTTCTTCTCGGCCAGGTGCGCGAGCGGCAAGCCCGACCTTCTCCTCCATGTTCTTGTAGGAGCGGTAGGCCAGCTCGCCGTTGGTCACCGTGGCGAAGCGCAGGATCAGGTTGCAGACGCTCTTCGTCCTCGGCCAGCGACGGGATAGCGCTTGCCGTCCCACGTCACCGCCGGGCAGCGTCTGCAGCAGCCTCGTCGTAGACGTCCTCGACCGTGTAGTGCGTGCCGTGGGCGCCCAGGCCGTTCGCGCGCACCTGCGGGCCGAACGAGATGAACTGGTTGTAGAGGTTGCTGTAGTCGCGCGCGACCACGCTTCAGCCCGGCATGGTCTTGCCGGGGATCGCCTCGCACTTCGCCGCGTCATCCAGTCCGCGATGTGCGGCTGCGCGATCTCGGCCGGCGTGTCGTGCGCCAGCGGCGACGCCACGAGGTCCTCGCACCGGCTCCGGGAAGTGCCGCGCCGCCAGCTCGGAGAACTTCTTCGCCATGGCGCGGAAGATCTGCCAGTCGCTCTTCGATTCCCAGCACGGCGGCACCGCCGCCGACAGCGGATGGATGAAGCTGTGCATGTCGGTCGAGTTGAGGTCGGCCTTCTCGTACCAGGTGGCGGCCGGCAGGACGATGTCGGAGTAGAGCGCCGACGTGTCCATGCGGAAGTTGAGATCGACGACCAGGTCCATCTTTCCCAGCGGCGCCGTGCTCGTGCCAGTCCACGTCCTTCACCGAACCCTCGGCCATGTCCTGCGGCGATGGCGTTGGTGTGCGTGCCGAGGTAGTGCTTCAGGAAGTACTCGTGGCCCTTGGCGCTGGCCATCAGCGCGTTGCCGCGCCAGATGAACCAGACGCGCGGCCAGTTCTCCGGCGCGTCGGGGTCCTCGACCGAGAAGTTCAGCTTGCGCGCTCTTCAGCTGCTCGACGGCGTATCCAGCCACGATCTCCGTCGGTCTTGGCGCCGGCCGCTTCGCGCTTCGCTGCACCAGGTCGAGCGGGTTGCGGTTGAACTGCGGATAGAACGGCAGCCAGCCGTTGCGCACGGCCCGCACCTGCATGTCCATCGTGTGGCCCTGCGCGAGCGATCCGGACGGCTGGTCGTGCGGGCACGGTGTGGTAGTCGGTGAAGTCGCTTCTCGTAGC
Organism: uncultured Holophagales bacterium; assembly: GCA_963844885.1. GTDB lineage: Bacteria > Acidobacteriota > Thermoanaerobaculia > Multivoradales > UBA5704 > DATMER01. Next base: position 44,636 of record CAWJQA010000007.1, read on the forward strand.
GCCACTGGTCGGTGTGGACGTAGTGCCAGCTCGGGCGCGTTCTGCAGCCGCGACGGCGGGCATCCAGTCCTTGCGCGAACGCGATGGCGCACCACGATTCGCCCGGCGCCAGCTTTTCCTGGCCGACGTAGTGCGCGAGCCCGCCGCCGTTCACGCCCACGCAGCCGCAGAACATCAGCGCGTGGATCGCCGGCGCGGTACATCAGGTTGCCGTGGTACCAGTGATTGATGCCGGCGCCGATGATGATCGTGCACTTGCCCTTGGTGAGCTCGGCCGTGCGGCCCCACTCGCGCGCGAAGCGGATCAGCACGTCGCGGCCCATGCCGGTGTACTTCTCCGGCCACGCCGGCGTGTAGGGCGCGTTCTCGTCGTCGTAGTCCGTCGGGATAGTCGCCCGGCAGGCCGCGCGGCGACGCCGTACTGCGCCATCAGCAGGTCGTAGACGGTGGTCACGGTCGACCGTGCTCGCCGTCGGCGGTCTCGATCCTGCTGCACCGGCACGCCGCGGCAGCAGCGTGCGTCCCTCGCCGAAATCGTCGAAGCGCACCTGGACGACGTCGTCGCGCTTCGCCGAGGAAGGTCAGCGCCGGGATCGATGCGCTGCCGTCCAGGCCGTCCTTCAGCAGCAGGTTCCACTTGCCCTTTTCCTTGCCCCAGCGGTAGCCGGAGCTGCCCATCGGCATCTTCGGCCGCTGCTTCGCCGCGTCCCACATCAGGAACTTCCAGTCGCCGTTCTCCACGTCCTGCGTAGCGCGTCGAGGCGACTGGCGCGCAGCAGCTGGCCGGGCCGGTAGCTCGCCGCCGCTCTTCGCTCAGTTCGACCAGGTACGGCGCGTCGGTGTACTTCTTCGTGTAGTCGAGGAAGTAGGGCATCTGTCTGCTCGTGGTGGAACTCCTTGAGAAGGACGTGATTCACCGCCATCCACCAGGCGCCGTCCTGCCCGGCGTTGATCGCGCACCCACTCGTCGGCGTACTTGGCGACCTGGCTGAAGTCGGGCGAGAAGACCCACATCTTCGTGCCGTTGTGGCGCGCCTCGGCGGCGAAATGGCAGTCGGGCGTGCGGGTCATGTTGAGGTTCGAGCCCATGACCGCGAGCAGCTTGGCGTTGTACCAGTCGGCGGATTCGTGCACGTCGGTCTGCTCGCCCCAGGTTTCGGGCGAGGCCGGCGGCAGGTCGCAGTACCAGTCGTAGAAGGAGAGCGACGACGCCGCCCATCAGCTGCAGCAAGCGCGCGCCGGCGGCGTAGCTGATCATGGACATCGCCGGGATCGGCGAGAAGCCGGCGATGCGGTCGGGCCCGTGCTTCTTGATGGTGTGGATGTTGGCCGCGGCGATCATCTCCAGCACCGTGTCCCAGTCGCGCGCGGCGGAAGCCGCCCTTGCCGCGGGCGCGCTGCTAGCGCTGCCGCGCTTCTCGGGATCGTCCACGAGCGAGCGCCCAGGCCTCGACCGGATCGTCGTGCTCGGCCCGCGCCTGCCTTCCAGAGGTCGAGCAGCGCGCCGCGCATGTAGGGGTACTTCACCCGCAGCGGGCTGTAGAGGTACCAGGAGAAGGAGATGCCGCGCTGGCAGCCGCGCGGCTCGTACGGCGGCAGGCCGGCTTCGAGCGAGGGATAGTCGAGCCCCTGCATCTCCCAGGTGACGATGCCGTCCTTGACGTAGATCTGCCAGGTGCAGCCGCCGGTGCAGTTGACGCCGTGGGTGCTGCGCACGATCTTGTCGTGCTGCCAGCGGTTGCGGTAGAACTCCTCCCAGCTCCGCAGCTGCGGGTCGGTTTCGTCCTTGATCCAGGGGATGCCCGGGATGCCGTCGTTCTTGATCTTCATCGCTGTTGCCCTTTCACGAGAGGCCGGCGGACGGCCCGGAAGCGCTTGCGCCAGGCGCCGTCGAAGACCACGAGCCCGGCGGCGGCGACGCCGAGCCCGAGGAGAAGGAAAGTGAGCCGCGACGTGCCGTCGTCCTCCTGGCCGCGGCGGGCCTCGGCCTCCAGATAGGCCACGAGCGGGAGGATCTCTTCGTTGGTCAGCGGCGTGCCGGCGAAGACCGGCTGCATGGTGGCGGTGGCCGGCGCCTGGAGCCACGCGGCGAGGCCCTTGCGCCCTTTGAGCCGCTCATAGACCAGGGTGAGGTCGGGTCCGAGCCGTCCGCCGCCGAGGCCTTCCTGGCTGCCGGTGGTGTGGCAGGAGAGGCACGGTGCCCCGCCCCTGGCCAGCCGCACCCGGCCGGTGAAAAGGTCGAGGCCGCGCGCGAGGTCGGCGGGCGTGAACGGTTCGTCGGTGATCTTCAGGCCGGTGAACTGCGACTTGGGCAGCTTCGACTCGGCCTCGATCAGCGCGAGCATCTCTTCGGCCCGTTTCGCGTTCATGCCGGCCACCGGCACCATGACGGCGCCGCCGGCCTCTTCCTTGAGCTTCAGGACGTAGGGGTCGCCCGAGTCGATGACGGCCTTGGGGTTCTGGACGAAGTTGAGGAGCCAGGCCCGGTCCTTGCGCCGGGTGACGTCCTTCAAGTCCGGCCCCACCAGCCGGCCGCCGCCGATGGTGTGGCAGCTCGTGCAGCTCTGCCGGAAGTAGAGGGCCGCGTCCTGGGCCCGGGCGGCGGGAGCCAGGAGAAGGATGGCGGCCAGAAGGATCTTCAGCTTGCGCATGGCAGCTCTCCGGGAAGATGGGATAACGGCTCGTCGGGGTGGACGTTACCCCCGCCCGGAAGGGCGGCCTATGACGGTTGTCATATCGCTGCGAGATGGAACGGCGGGAGCGCCCGGACTGCCCGGCTGGTCCAGATCGCCCTCGAACGCCACCGCGGCCGGCGGCGGTTCGACGAGAAGATCAAGGAGCTCGTCTCCGTCCGTCTCGGAAGCGTTCGCGCCCGCAAAATTTACGCCTTACTTTCATCCGGAGGCGTTCCTTTTCTCGAAATTTACGCCTCGTTTTCAAGGCGCTACGCTTCGTCTCCATTCAGAAGCGTTCCAAAATGAAAACGAAGCGTAAGTTTTGGCCTCGGGAACGCTTCCGCGACGCACGAGACCGGTCTTGTTCGCCGCGGGACCGCCTCCGTGAGCCGCGAGAACGCTCCTCTTCTCTCCGAGATCGCCTCCGCGGCCCAACAAATCGGCCCCTCACCGTGTCTCACTCGATAAGGGGAGGCTGACCGGGAAGCTTCGGCCAGCCAACCGTGTTCCTTGACAACTGAATCTCCCTGATCTGTACGGTGGGATTTGACTCGTAAGCAAGCAGCATGCCTGACAAAAGTCATGCCAGGCCCGAATCGCCATTTTGGCGGGGAGGTAACAGCCGGGACGTAACGCACTGAAATCAGAGGTTTACGTCGGGAGCAGGAGGCTGTGAAGAGGCGTGAGCGAGGTTGCTGGAAGCCGCTTTTCGAGGGGTAACAGAAACAGGCAGGTTAAGTCGCGAAGATTCAGAGGGTTGCAAAGGCGGCCCTCGGAATTGCCCTGGTCAGTCTGGTGGGATTGCGACTGACTTGGCGGCGAGCGTCTCGTAGAAGTGGGCCAGGAGATCTCGCTCGGAATTGCCCCGGTCAGTCTGGTGGGATTGCGACGGCTGCGCATTCCGCTGCACGGTATCGCCGGGCAAATACCTCGGAATTGCCCTGGTCAGTCTGGTGGGATTGCGAACGGCAAGAGCGCGATGAATGGCGTTACATCGGCTTGCACGAGACTCGGAATTGCCCTGGTCAGTCTGGTGGGATTGCGACGTTCTCAGCACCGACCCGAGTGCAGCTCGACATCGAGTAACTGCTCGGAATTGCCCTGGTCAGTCTGGTGGGATTGCGACTGAAGCTGTACCTCGAAGGTACCACATAACTACACGCATGCTCGGAATTGCCCTGGTCAGTCTGGTGGGATTGCGCGGCCGGGGCCTTTGCGTTGGTGGCGGCGTTGGAATGCCTGCGTCCCTTCGGGACTTGAGGATGTTGGGGGATCGTAAACCTGGCGCTGAAGCACCAGGCTTTATGCCTGAGTCCCTTCGGGACGTGGGTATGGATTCCAACCAAGGGGTGAGGAAAGGTGTACTGACCGGCGTGGACCATGTCGAGGCTGTCGAGCTTCAGGTCGGCGGAGATCTGCCTTGAAAATTCGGCGGTGACCGCCGAGATTTCAAGGATCTTCCGGAGATCTGCCTTGAAAATTCGGTGGTGACCGCCGAGATTTCAAGGTTGCGCGGCTTGGCCTGCTGCCACCTCGCCTCCCCGCACCTGTCGGCGAAGCGCCGAAACCGGGCCGGCGCCGGCCGGGATGGATTGAGACCAGGACCGGCCTGCCTCCCGTTTGCCTGCGCTCTTCGTCCGTGGTATTTTAGCGATCAGGCTCTTGAGAGCGAGGAGGAAGCCATGCCAGCGAACGTCGAGGCCGGAAGCGCAGCCGCCCAGACCTCGGAGACCTTCGATGTGGTTGTTCTCGGCGGCGGTATCGCCGGCCTCGCGGCGGCGATCCATCTGCGCCGCCGGGGTTTGCGCGTCGTCTGCATCGAGCCCGACCGGTTCCCGCATGCCCGGGTGGGCGAGTCCCTGGACTGGTCCTCTCCGGCGCTCCTCGCCGGTCTCGGCATTCCCGGCGACTCGCTGATCAACGACTCTTTCGCCACCTACAAGAAGAGCATCCAGATCGTCTCGAACGACCGGCCTCCCTATCATGCTCAGCCGGAGCCCTGGTTCCGCAACCGGCCGATCGGCTTCAACATCGTGACCCTGCACGTCGACCGGGTGGAGATGGACCGGCGGCTCTTCGCGCAGGCCACCGAGTTGGGCGCCGAGTTCCTGTGGGACCGGGTGGCGCGGGTCGAGACCGAGGGCGACCGGGTCGTCGCCGCCGTGACCGCGGGAGGGCGGAGAATCGAGGCGCCGTGGTTCCTCGACGCCTCGGGCCGGATGGCCCGGCTTCTCCTGCGGACCTTCGACATTCCGAAGATCGACTATGGGCGCGAGAAGGTCTGCTTCTGGACCTATTTCGATTCGCCGCCGCTCTGCGAAGGGACCACGTTCTATGCCGACACCGCGACCGATGAGTACCTGACCTGGATCTGGGAGATCCCGATCAGCCCGCGGACGGTGAGCATAGGCTGCATCATGCCTGCCGAACGGGTGGCCGAGTGGCGGCGCCAGGGCGGTACCACCGAGAGCATTCTCGCCGATCAGTTGCGGCGCTTCCCGCGTTTCCGCCCGTTGGTCGAGCGGCAGCCGGAGCTCGAGGTGCGCTCGGCCGCCTATCGTTCCTATGTGGCGGAGCGGGCGTGCGGGCCCAACTGGCTGATCCTGGGCGAGGCCGCCTCCCTCCCCGACCCGTTGACCGCCAACGGCGTCACCGCCGCCTTCCGGCACGCCCAGGAGAGCGTCGCCTGTATCGCGGAGTCGTGTACCCGCGGGGAGCTGACCGCGCGCCAGCGGTGGACCTACAACACCAACTTGACGCGCATGGGGCACGCTTTCAACCACAGCATCGAGGGGGCGATCTACGACTGGCCGATCCGCTGGGGCCTGGGGGTGATGCCGGCTCAGAAGGTCTACACGGCCTTCTCCTACACCATCAACGCGCTGTACTCGAAGTTCCGGCCGAAGGGGTGGGCCTCGATGCTGATCTTCGGCATTCTCATCGGGGGCGTGCGCCTCTGGATCGACAGTTGGTCGCTGCTCGGCCGGATGGCGGTCCGCGCCGGCTACCACCGCGCTCCCGCGGCGCCCCAGGCGACGGCCGGATAGGGAAGGCCGAGGCGGCCGGCGGCGATGCATCACAACGTGCGCGGGAGCGGCCCCGCCGTCCTCTTTGTCCACGGCATCCCGACGAGCGGCCGGCTCTGGGATCTGGTGGCCGGCGGGCTCGCCGAACGTTTCACCTGCATCACCGTCGATCTCCCCGGTTTCGGCGAGTCGCCGCCGCCGCGGGCGGCGGACCGCGACCCCGGCCAGCTCGCCGAACAGCTCGAGGCGTTGCGCGAGGAGCTCGCGGTGCCCCGTTGGCACGTGGTGGGCCACGACGCCGGCGCCACGGTCGCCGTGCATTACGCCGCTGCCCATGCGGACCGCGTCGCGCGGCTGGTGCTGATGTCCCCCCCGGTCTTCCCCGAGTTCGCCCCACCGTGGTTCTTCCGCCTGCTGCGCCTGCCGGTCGTCGGCGATATCGTCGCCCCCTTCCTTGCGTTCGGCATCTGGCACGGCGGCATCCAGGCCCTGATGGAGCGGCCGAGTCCGGTCACCGCGGGGGCCATCGCCGCTTTTCAGCGGCCGTTCCGCGGGCTTGCCGGCGGCCGGCGCCTCGCCTGGCTGGTGCGCTGGGGCGATCCGGCGGAGGTGCTCGGCCGGACGGCGGCCCTCCTCCCGCGGATTGCGGCTCCGACCCTCATCCTGCACGGCCGGCGGGACGGCGCGATCCCGCAGAGCTTCGCCGAGCGCGCGGCGGCGGCCATTCCTCGAGCCCGGGTGCGCTTCTTCGACAGCGGCCACTTCCTGCCGCTCAATGTGCCGGAGGAGATCATCCTGGAGCTGGTGGACTTTCTGCGGGATTGACCGGCTCTTCGCCGACGCGTACCGCCTCCACGGATACCGCGGTCCCGTTCAGGCCGGCATTGCCGGTCAGCTCGTCGAAGAGCTCGCCGCCGGTGAGATCGTTGAGGCTTGCTCCTGGGTGCCGGGCCGCCACGCGCAGCCGCGCACCGGGACGGCCGTGGCCGTAGCCGTGCGGCAGGCTGACGACGCCGGGCATCACTCCGGTGCTCACCGTCAGCGGCACCTCCACCGCGCCGGTCCGCGAGCGCACCCGGACCCGGTCTCCGTCGCCCAGGCGCCGCGCCGCCGCGTCGTCGGGGTGCATCAGCAGGGTGCAGCGGTCGCGGCCGGAGACGAGGCGCGGGCTGTTGTGAAGCCAGGAGTTGTTGTCGCGCAGGTGGCGCCGGCCGATGAGCTGGAGCCCGCCGATCCCGCCGATATCGCCGATATTGAGCGGCTCGGCCAGCGCCGCCTCGAGCCGGTCGAGATCGCGGCGGAGCGGCTCCGGAACGAGATCGATCCGCCGAGCGTGAAGCAGCGCGGGCAGGCGCGGCGCCAGCGCGCCGAAATCGAGGCCGTGAGGAGCCCGCCGCAGTCGCGCCAGCGAGAGGCCGCGCGACCCGGGCAGGAAGCGGTCGCCGTAGGGCCCGAGGCGCAGGCCGAGGTCGAGGAGGCCGGCGGGTCCGAGCCTTTCGAGGAGCCGCCACTTGAGGCCGGCGGCGAGCCGGCCGAGGCTGTGATGGCTGCGATGGCCGCGGTCGAGCCGGGCGGCGATCCCGTTGAGGATCCGCCAGCTCGGCCGGACGCCGGCGGACGGCGCGAACAGAGGCGGCGAGTAACGGGCCGTGTTGCGGACCGTCAACAGATGGAGCGCGAGATCGTAGTGGTCCTGTTCCAGCGCGTCGGCGGCGGGCAGGATGAAGTGCGCGAGGCGCGTGGTCTCATTGATGTAGAGATCGACCGAGACCATGAACTCGAGGGAGCCGAGCGCGCGCTCCAGCCGCCGGCCGGCGGGCACGAGAGGACCGGGTTGCCCGCGATGGTCAGCAGCGCGCGCAGCCGGGCCCCGTGGGGCCGGAGGGCCCGGCGTCTCGATCTCCTCGGCGAGCGCGATGGCGGGGAGCTGGCCGCCGAAGCTCCGGCAGGCCGCGCACGCGGGTGCGGTGAACGGCCGCGCTCCGCCGGCCCGATGCCGAAGCGGCGCGCCGAGAGCGTGGAGGTCGACGGCGGGCCGCGCGAACATCGCGCCGCCCTCGCGGTCGAGGTTGCCGGTCGAGGACGTTGAGCGCGTCGACCAGCCAGCTGGCGAGAGTGCCGAAGTGCTGTGCAGGCGCCGACGCGGCCGTAGGCGGCGGCCGCGGGCGCCCGGCGAACTCGCGGGCGAGGCGCCGGATCTCGCCGGCGGGGATGCCGGTGGCGGCGCTCACCGGCTCCGGCGGGAAGCGCGCGGCGAGCCCGCGAGCTCGTCCAGACCGCCGGTGCACGGCGGCCAGGCGGCCGGGGTGGCGAGCGCCCTTCGGCAAAGATCACGTTGAGCATGGCGAGCAGCAGCAGCGCGTCGGTGCCCGGCCGGATGAAATGTGCTCGGCGGCCACGTCCGCGGTCTCGCGTGCGGCGCGGATCGACCACCACGAGCTTGCCGCCCCGCGCGCCGCAGCTCGCGCGAGCCGCGCCGCTGATCCCCGGGGCCGTCATCAGGCTGCCGTTCGACGCCACCGGGTTGGCGCCCACCACCAGAAACCAGGCTGTGCGGTCGACGTCGGGGACGGGCAACAGGGCCTGATGGCCGTAGAGCAGGCGCGACACGAACATCCGCGGCAGTTGGTCGACCGAGCTGGCCGAGAAGCGGCTGGCTGTCCCCAGGCTCGCCTCGAGCAGGGCGCCGCCGATCATCGCACCATAGTCGTGTACGGTGGGATTGCCCATGTAGACCGCGACCGCATCGCGCCCGTGCCGGGCCTGCACCGCGAGCAGGCGCGCCGCGATCTCGTCCAGGGCCTCCTCCCAGCCCGCCTCTTCCCAGTCGCTGCCGCGGCGGCGGAGCGGGTGGCGCAGCCGATCGGGGTCCTCGTAGACCTCCTGGAGCGCCCGCGCCTTGACGCACAGGAAGCCGCGGCTCAGCGGATCCTCCGGATCGCCGCGGATGTCGAGCACCCGGCCTTCGTGGTGCTCGATTTCGAGCCCGCACATCGCCTCGCACAGATTGCAGGCGCGGTGATGAATCGCGGACATACGCTTGCAGGCTACTATACAATCCTCGCGAAGGAGGTGACACATGGACTTCGCGCTCAGCCCGGCACAACAGCAGCTCCAGCAGCGGGTGGCAGAGCTCTGTGCCACGCATCTGGCTCCCGCGGCCGCCGAGGCTCTCGACCGTACGGCCGAGTTCCCGGCTCCGCTCTATGCCGCGATGGCCGAAAGCGGTCTTCTGCGGGTGGCGATCCCGGCCCCTTACGGCGGCGAAGGGGGTGATCTCTTCGACGTGGTGCTCATCGCCGAGGAGCTGGCGAAGCACAGCGGCACGGCGGTCAACCTCTACCTGGTGAACGCGGTCTTCGCCGGCCTCCTGGTGGTGTTGGCGGGAACCGATGAGCAGCGGCGGACGCTGCTGCCGCGGCTCGGAGCCGGCCGGTGCAAGCTCGCCTTCGCGCTCACCGAGCCCGGCGCCGGCTCGGACGCCGCGGCGATCGCCACGACCGCCCGACGACCGCCACGGGAGGGGCCGACGGGGACGCCTTCCTGATCCAGGGTACGAAGCTTTACACCACCGGGGCGAGCGTCGCCGATTTCATCCTCACCGTCGTCAAGACCCGGCCGGAAGAGAAAGCCAGCCGAGGCACGACCGTCTTCCTGGTTCCCGGCGGAGCCCCCGGCCTGGAGATCGACCTCATGGACAAGATCGCCGGCAACGCTTTCGCCTCCTGCGAGGTGCGCTATCAGGGGGTGCGGGTGACCGCGGCGGACATCCTGGGCGGGCCGCCGGCTCTCAACCGGGGCTGGGAGCTCCTGATGCGGACCGCCTTCGCCGAACGCCTCTGCGTTGCCGCCTCGTGCCTGGGCCTGGCACAGGCCGTCTATCAGGAAGCCCGCGGGCACGCGTTGCGGCGTGAGCAGTTCGGCCAGCCGATCGTCGGCTTCCAGGCGATCCAGCACGCCCTGGTCGACATGGCCACCGAAATCGAGGCGCTGCGCTGGCTCACCTATCACGCCGCCTGGCGCGCCGCGCGCGGCGAGGACTGCACCGCCGACGCCGCGATGGCCAAGCTCTACGGCGCCGAGGAGATCAACCTGCTGGTGCTCAAGGCGATGAAAATCCTCGGCGGGAAGGCGTACCTGACGAGCTCCCCGCTCCAGCGCCATCAGCGCGAGGCCCTGCTGTCGTTCTATGCCGGCGGCACCGCGGAAATCCAGAAGAACCTCCTCGGCCGCCTGCTCGGACTGGTGCCGGGAGGTGACGCGAAGGCGCCTCGGGCATGAGGCGGCCATGACGCCGAGGGATGGAATGGCAGGCGCGCTCTGCTAGCATTCCGCGGCATGATCTCCCCACTGCTCACCCTCGCCCTGCTCGCCGCCGCCGGCTCTGCCGGCTCCGTGCCGCATACCCTGCGCGTCGAATACTACCACTCAGGTGACGCCTCCCAGGAGCATTTCAGCCTGGACCGCGTCGTCGTCGAGCCGCTCGCCTGGCCGGGCAATCCGGCCCGGCCGGTCGACGACACGAACCTCGGCAAATACCTGTTCGAAGTGATCGACCGCAAGACCAACCGCGTCGTCTACTCCCGCGGCTTCGCCTCGGTTTTCGGCGAGTGGGAGACGACCGGCGAGGCGAACGGGATGTGGCGGACGTTCCACGAGTCGCTCCGCTTCCCGGCCCCCGCGGCGCCCGTCCAGGTGGTGCTCAAGAAGCGTGACGCGCGCAACGCCTTCCGGGAGATCTGGTCGGTGCTGGTCGATCCGGCGGACCCGTTCGTGGACCCCTCCTCGCCGCCGGCGTCGGCGGCGGGGGCGCTGTTGGAGATCGAGCGCAACGGCCCCTCCGCGGAGAAAGTCGACTTCCTCATCCTCGGCGACGGCTACACGGCGGCGGAGCACGGAAAGTTCGAGAAGGACGCGCGGAGGCTGGTGGACATCCTCTTCTCGACCTCGCCGTTCAAGGAGAGGCGGCGAGACTTCAACGTCTGGGGGCTCTGCCCGCCGGCCGCGGAGTCGGGCGTCTCGCGGCCGTCCACGGGAGTCCACCGCCGCTCGCCGGTGGGCGCCACGTATGACGCCTTCGGCTCCGAGCGCTACGTTCTGAGCTTCGAGAACCGCGCGATGCGCGACATCGCGGCGTTCGCGCCGTACGAATTCATCGAGATCCTCACCAACAGCCGGACCTACGGCGGCGGCGGCATCTTCGGCGCTCTACGCGACGGTGGCGGCGGACAGCCTGTGGTCGCCGTACGTCTTCATCCACGAATTCGGCCACCATTTCGCGGCGCTGGCCGACGAGTACTACACCTCCGACGTGGCCTACGAGCCGTCGGCCGAGATCGTCGAGCCGTGGGAGCCCAACGTGACCACGCACGCCGACCGCGACAGCCTCAAGTGGAAGGATCTCGTGGAGCCGGGCACGCCGGTTCCGACCCCGTGGTCGAAGGAGGCGTTCGAGAAGCAGGCGGCGGAGATCCAGAAGCGGCGGCGGGAGATCCGGGCGCAGAACCGTCCGGAGGACGAGATGGACGCCCTGTTCCTCGAGCAGCAGGCGGCCGAGACGAAGCTCCTCGGGAGCGACCCCAACGCCGGCAAGGTGGGCGCGTTCGAAGGCGCGAACTACGCGGCCCGCGGCTCCTATCGCCCGCAGACCGACTGCATCATGTTCAGCCGCGACCAGGTCCCGTTCTGCCGGGTCTGCCAGCGCGCCATCGAGCGGGTGATCGATCTGTACTCGAAGCCGGCGCCCTGACGGAGGATCGGTGCTACCATCCCCGCAACCACTTGCGGAGGGAATCGCGATGAGAACCCGGCTGGTGCGCTGGTCCTGGTCTCTGTCCCTGGCTGTCGTACTGCTGGCGCCTGCCGTCGTGCTCGGGCAGGAAGCCACGGATGCGGTGCCGGCCGCCGATGCGGCGCCGGCCCCGGAGTCTCCCGTGCCTCCGGCGTCGGTGGCGGCGCCGATGAAAATCTGGCCGCGCGTGACCGAGGTGCGGAGCAACGATCCGAAGCATCCCGGCAGGGCGGGGCTCGGAGACGCGGTGATCCTCAAGGTGGAGAACCTCGAGCAGTACCTGGGCGGCGACGAGGAGGCGTGCGGCGACCTTATCCTGTTTCTGGCGGAGGTTCCCATTCCCGGGAGCCCGCCCGAAGCCTGCGACCCCTACAGCGGCGAGGTGCGTTTCGAGCTGGACCGCACGGCCGACTCGGACCGTGCCTGGCACGTGCTCCTGGCCGAGCCCGTGAGCTTCACGAGGAAGGTCGCGGTGAGCGTCGGGGCCAAGGGACGGCTCGCGTTTCCCACGGCCGTGAATGCCTTCGAGTTGGAGATCGTGCCGGCCGTCGAGTTCACGCTCTTCCTGATCGGGCTCCTGCTGACGCTCCTGGCGGCGGCTTTGCTGGCGAAGAGAACGACGATCCTGCGGGACCGGGTGCCGGGGCTGCCGGCGTCCCAGGCGCCCTACAGCCTCTCGCGCTTCCAGCTCGCGTTCTGGTCCCTCCTGGTGATCGCGGCCTATCTCTTCATCTGGCTGATCACGGAGGAGCTGGACACGATCACCGGCTCGGTCCTGACGCTGCTCGGAATCGGCTCCGCCACGGCCCTCGGCGCCAACGTCATCGACCAGGGAAAGGCGGCCAATCCTCCGGCCGCTCCGGCTCCAGCCGCTCCGGCCGTGCAGGCGCCGCCGGAATCGGCCCCGCTTCCCGCTGCCGCGGCGCCCGTTCCCACGCCCTCCCAGGGATTCCTGAACGACATCCTCTCGGACGACCAGGGGATCAGCATCTATCGGTTCCAGCTCTTCGCGTGGACCCTGGTCCTCGGGGTGATCTTCTGCGCCTCGGTCTACCACGGACTGGAGATGCCGCAGTTCAGCACGACGCTGCTGGGTCTGATGGGGATCAGCTCCGGCACCTATCTGGGCTTCAAGGTGCCGGAGCAGCCGTCGTCGAAGGGGGGGTGAGCCCGTCCTGACGGTCGTCCGGGCTCGCTGGCAGAGGAGAGGGAACTGAGGGTATTGACTTATGCATCATTCTGTATAAGATCTCCCCTCAGTTCCACTGCCGCGCGCCGCCGTGGTGAGCTACAACCTCACCGGAAAGGATGTCCGTATGAAGACTCGCCGCCTCTTCGAGTTGGGCTTTGCCGTCCTGTTGTTTTCGATCCTCATCCTTCCTTCAGCCGCTGCCGCGGCCGGCCCCAATGTGGCCGGCACGATCGTGAGCCTCTCGCCCTCCACCCGCACCGTCACGATTCAGAGCAACTCCGGCACGCAGGTGATCCTGCGCGCCGTGGAGAGCTCCGTGCTGGTGCGCAACAGCAAAGCGGTGCGCTTCGTCTCTCTGGCGCTGCGCGACCAGGTGTCGGTGCGGTTCCAGCGCTCTACCTCGACCATCTCGCGCCTCGAAGCCCGCGGACCGCAACTGGACAGCGCGCGCGGTGTCTTCACCGGGCTCAACACGGCGTCCGATGTGCTCACCATGGCGACCGTCAACGGCACGCGCAGCTTTCGCATCGGTAGCTCGACGCTGATCGTGCGCAACGGCGCCCCGGCGACGGCGCAGGGCCTGGCGCAAGGCGACGCTCTTCTCGTGCATGCGTCGACCGCTCCGGGCGCCCCGGCCGGTACGGTCGCGCTGGCCGCCGACATCGCCGCCGACGGCACCGAGGAAGAGGAGGTCGAAGGGACGATCACCACTCTGGCCGGCCAGGACGTCACCATCACCCCCCAGAGCGGAAGCGCGGTCACCGTTCACGTCGCCGATTCGACGGTGATCAAGATTTCCGACGCGAGCGGTTCGCATTCCGGCACCCTGGCCGATCTCACGGTGGGTATGAAGGCCGAGGCCGATTACGATCCGGTGAGCCTGGTTGCCGATCACATCAACGCGCGCGCCGCCGAGCAGCACCAGGGGGAGGTGGAGGGCAAGGTCACCGCCATCGACACTGCCGCCGGTACCGCCGGCACGATCGCGATCGCTCCCGAGCACGGCTCGGAAGTCGCGCTGCACACCGACTCCGCCACCCGCATCAGCCGCAACGGCGCCGCCGCGACCCTCGCCGACATCAAGGTCGGCGACTCCGCCGAAGCGCGCTACGACGCCGCCACGCTGCTCGCCAGCCGCATCGAAGCGCGCAGCGGGAATCCGAATCCGCAGCCGCACGCGGAGGTCGAAGGCATGGTGACCGCCGTCGACGGCAGCTCGCTCACCATTACACCGGAGCACGGCGGTCCGGTGGTGCTCACGGTCGATGCCACCACCAGGTTTTTCGTCCACGACACCCCGGCCACGCTCGCCGATGTCCATACCGGCCAGCGCGCCCATGCTTCCTATGACAAGACGACTCTGCTGGCCGCCCTGGTGCGCGTACAGAGCGACGGCAACCCGGAGCCGGCGACCGCCGCGATCGAAGGGCGGGTCACCGTGGCATCCACGACCTCGGTGACCATCGCTCCGGAGCACGGCAACCCGGTCACGCTCGCCATCGACGCCTCGACGCGCATCACCCGCGAGGGCCACGCCACCACCGCCGCCGACATCAAGGTTGGAGACCGGGCCGAGGCGTTGTTCGTGAGAGCCACACTGCTCGCGCAGCGCATCAGCCTCGGCGGCTCGCACGGCGGGGACGACTGAGGCGGGCGGGGGTTCTAAACAAAGGACCAAAAGGACTGCAGGGACAGCTTGCAGTCCGTTTGGTCCTTCCAGGCTTCCAGACCTTCGGTCAGTCCGGCGCGATGTCCGAGTAGTTCGCGCCGGTCATGTTCCAGTACTGGTTCGTCGAGTTGCAGGTGGACGACAAGGAGTTGGCGCTGTTGGTCATGTACTCGCCGTTGGCGTAGTTCTGCATGCAGGTGCCGGTGGTGCCGCCGATCACCCACCACTGGTTCGACGAGTTGCAGGTGCTGGACATCTGCGACGCGCTGCTGGTCAGGTACTCCTGGTTGGCGACGTTCAGGACGCAGTAGACGTTGGTCTTGCCGGAGACCGGCGTCATCACCCACCAGGTGCCCTGGTTGACGCAGGTGTCGGCCATCTGCGAGGCGTGGTTTTCGAGGTACTGACTGTTGCCCTGGTTCTGAATGCAGAGCCAGTTGGGGTTGTAGACGCGCCAGTACTGCTGCTGGCCGCAGGAGCTGGACAGCTTGCTCGCGCTGCTGGTCAGGTACTCGCTGTTGTCGACGTTTTGCACGCAGTAGAGCGTTTCACCCTGGTAGATGACCTGCGTGATGTTCCAGTACTCGCTGTTGCCGTTGCAGTCGCTCGACAGCTTGGTGGCGCTGCTTTCCAGGTACTGGCCGTTCGACTCGTTCTTGATGCAGTAGTAGCCCGTGCCGGAAACCTGGGTGAGCTGCCAGATCTCCTGGTCCTTGCATGCGTCCGCGAGCTGTGAGGCGCTGCTGGTCTTGAACTCGCCGTTCGACAGGTTCTGGATGCAGTTGAAGCCCGCGAGAGACTGCGCGTGCGCGGCCGGCGCGAGCGCTGCGCAGAGCAGGAGGCTGAGGCAAAGGGTGACGAAGCGCTTCGAGGTCATGGGGTGTTTCCTTTCACGGCGTACCATGTTTTCGTGGAGTCTCGACCCGAGCGCAGGCTCGACGGCCGGACGGTTCAGGTCGGAAGTGGTACGACGCTGCCGGGTATCGCACCCCGCCAACGGCCTCGAACAGGAGGGCTGCCCTCGTGTAAGATGGATGGGAATCTGGCTCCTTCCTCCCTCGGATGAGATCCCCACATCGTTCCGCGTGCTGGACAAGGCTGCTGCTGGCGCTCTTCCTCCTTGCGCCGGCGGTGTCCTCCGCCCTCGATCCTGGAAGACCCATCGATCGTTACGGCATCGATATCTGGCTGACCGAGCAAGGGCTGCCGCAGAACACGGTCCTGGCGGTGGCCCAGACGGCGGACGGCTATCTCTGGCTGAGCACCCAGGTCGGCTTGACGCGCTTCGACGGCGCCGGGTTCCGCCTCTTCCTGCCTCGCGACCACCCCGGCCTCGGCGATGCCCGGATCGAGGTGCTGCTCGGTGACCGCGCGGGACGGCTCTGGATCGGCACCCGCCAGGGCCTGGCGGTCTACGAGCACGGGAGGTTCTCCCGGGCGGCTCCGGCCCTGTCCTCCCTGGGGGTGCATGCGCTCCTGGAGGACCGCGACGGGGTGCTGTGGATCGGCACGGACCGCGGTCTCGGGCGATTGAAGGACGGCCGCCTCCACCTGCTCACCACGGCCGGCGCCGTCACCGCGATCTGCCGCGACGGCGCCGGAGGGCTCTGGATCGGCACCGAGAAGGGCGGCGTGGTCCACCTCGGACCGGGCCGCCCGGCCCGGCTCGCCGGCTGGCCGGCCAGCGCGGCGGAGAGGGTCACGGCGCTCGCGGTGGACCGGGAGGGGGAGCTGTGGATCGCCACGCACCACGGTCTCGGCCGGTTGCGGGGTAGGCAACTGACGGTGCTCACCCAGAGCGCCGGACTGCCGAGCGACGAAGTCTTCGCGCTCCTTCCCGACCGCGACGGCAACCTGTGGATCGGCACCCTCCGCGGACTGAGCCGCCTCCGTGACGGGCGGCTCGAATCGCTGGCCGGCGGGACGAGGCTGTCGGACGACGACATCCGCGCGCTGCTGGAAGACCGGGAGGGGAGCCTGTGGATCGGCACCGCCTCGGGCGGGCTGAACCGGCTCAAGGACACGGCGATCCTCGCGCTGGCACAGCCGGACGGACAGCCCTACCGCTCCGCATGGTCGCTCTTCCGCGCGCTGGACTGCAGCCTGTGGATCGGCTCCGACCGAGGGGTGCTTCACGTCGAGGACGGCCGCACGACGTCCGTCACCGAGCGCGACGGCCTGCCGACCGACGTGGTGCGCGCGGTGATGCAGGACCGGCAGGGCGACGTCTGGATGGGCACGCCGTCCGGGCTCGCCCGTCTCCACGGCGGACGGATGGAGGTCTTCACCGCGGCGGACGGCCTGCCGGACGTCAACGTGTTCTCGCTCTATGAGGACCGCGAAGGGAGGCTCTGGGCCGGCACCGCCGGAGGACTTGCGCTTTGGCGCGGCGGCCGGTTCGTCGCCATTCTGATCGACGGCGCGCGGCAACCGTGGCGGGTCTACGCGATGCACCAGGACAGGCAGGGCACGCTGTGGGTCGGCACCACCCTGGGGCTCTACCGGTTGTCGTCCGGCCGGCTCGTTCCGTTCGCGCGCGACGGTGCCCTGCAGGAATCCCAGGCATTCGTGATCCACGAAGACCGGCAGGGAGGTCTGTGGATCGGCACCAGCGAGCTCGGCCTCTACCTCGTGCGCGGCGGCAAGATCACCGCGTTTCGGGCCGCCGACGGGCTTCCCGACGACACGATCCTCCAGATTCTCGAAGACGCAGCGGGAGACCTCTGGGTCAGTTGCAACCGGGGGATCTTCCGTCTGCGCCGGCCCGACGTGGAGAGTTTCGCCGCGGGCAGGCTCCGGTTTCTCCCCGTGCTTGCCTACGGCTCCACCGACGGCATGAAGAACGCCGAGGGCCGGGGAGGGACCCAGCCCGGCGCCGTGGCGCTGCCGGACGGCCGGCTGCTGTTTCCCATGATGGCGGACGTCGCCGTCGTGCGGCCCGGCCGCCTGCCGTTCAACGAGCTGCCGCCGCCGGTGAAGGTTCAGGAGCTCATGGCGGCCGGCCGGAACGTGCCGCTGACGGATGCGATCCGGCTCGCTCCCGAGGAGAACGACCTCGAGCTGCGCTATGCCGCGCTGAGCTTCCTCGCGCCGGGGAAGGTGAAGTTCCTCTACCGGCTGGACGGGATCGACACCGATTGGGTCGACGCCGGGGCGCGCCGCTCGGCCTACTACACCCGGCTGCCGCCGGGGAGCTACACGTTCCGGGTCAAGGCATGCAACAACGACGGCGTATGGAGCCCGGACGGCGCGAGCGTGGCGGTGGAGATCGTACCGCACGCCTGGCAGACGTGGTGGTTCCGGTCGCTCTCGGCCTTCCTCCTGGTGGCCGGCGTCTTCGGTTCGTTCCGTCTGCGCATTCATCACGCCCGGACGCGCGAGACGGAGCTGCTCACGCTGGTCGTGGCGCGCACCAAGGATCTGCAGGAGGAGCGCGACCGGGCGGAGCAGGCGCGCCTGCAGGCCGAGCGGGCGCGGCAGGAGGCCGAGCAGGCCGACCGGGCGAAGAGCGAGTTTCTGGCCAACATGAGCCACGAGATCCGCACCCCGATGAACGCGGTCGATCGGCATGACGAGCCTGCTGCTCGGCGCCGGTCTGCCGCCGCAGCACCGCGAGCATGTCGACAACGATCCGCGTCAGCGGCGAGGCAGTTGCTTTCGCTGTCATCAACGACATCCTGGACTTCTCGAAGATCGAGGCCGGCAGGTTGGAGCTGGCGGAGGCGCCGTTCGACGTTCGCGCCTGCGTGGACGACGTGGTGGACTCCATGCTCGCCGCAGGCGCGCGGCCAAGGGGGTCGGCCTGCGCCGCCGGGTCGATCCGAGCGTGCCGCACGGTGGTGGTCGGCGACTCCACCCGGCTGCGGCAGGCCCTGCTCAACCTGGTCTCCAACGCCGTCAAATTCACCGAGCGCGGCAGCGATCTACGCTGCGCGTCTCGACCGGTGGACGACGTGGACGGGCTGCGCGAGCTGCGCTTCGAGGTGAGGACACCGGCATCGGCATTCGCGCCGGAGCGGCTGGACCGCCTGTTCAACGCCTTCGAGCAGGTCGACGCCTCCACGACGCGCCGCTACGGCGGCACCGGCCTGGGGCTCGCGATCAGCCGGCGAGCTGGCCGAGCTCATGGGCGGCGAGGCCGGGGTGGAGAGCGCGCCGGGCCAGGGCAGCACCTTCTGGTTTACCGCCTCCGTTGCCGCGAGCGAGGCGCCGACCGACGCCTGCACTGGAGACGCAGCCGTCCGTCGCCGGAGCAGCCTGCGGCCGATCCGTCGCCGCCCGGCGCGCGCATCCTGCTGGCCGAGGACAACACCGATCAACCAGGAGGTCGCGGTTGAGCTGCTGCTCGAGCGTCGGGACTAGAGCGGACGTGGCCGACGACGGCTTCGAGGCGCTGGAGAGGCGAGCGCCGGCGCCTACGACGTGATCCTGATGGACGTGCAGATGCCGGGCATGGACGGCCTGGAGGCGACCCGCGGCATCCGCGCCGAGTGGCCGGGGCGCCGGCCGCCCATCGTGGCGATGACGGCCAACGCCCTGCTCGGGGACCGCGAGGCCTGCCTGGCGGCCGGCATGGACGACTACCTGAGCAAGCCTCTGCGGATCGAGGACATGCGGGCCGCGCTGATGCGGATGGGAATGCAGTCGGCCGTGCGCGCCGCCACGCCGCCGAAGCCCGTGGCCCTCCTCTCGTTCGATCCGATGCCGCTCAAGCAACTCCGCGAATTGGAGCAGACGGCGGGCCGCGCGATCGTCGGCGCCATCGTGGATAGCTTCCTGACGGAGACGCCGCTCCGCATGGAGAAAATGCGCGAAGCCATGGAAAATGGTGAATCGCAGGCTCTCCATGCCCTCGCGCACTCGCTCAAGGGGAGCGGCGCTCAGCTCGGAGCCGTGCGCTTCGCGGCGCTCTGCCGGGACGTCGAAGGGACCGCGCTCGATTCGCCGGCGGTCTCCGGGCTGCTGGCCGCGCTCGCGGGCGAGCTGGAGCGGCTGAAGCCCATCCTCCGTGCGGAAGCGGGCGGCGCAGCCCGGGTAGCCCCGAATCCCACCCTTTGAGACGGCTTTTCCTTTCCTTCGGGGTGGGAACGGCGATCCTGGACTGCGTCTATCCTCCGCTTGACGGAGGTTGGAACGATGAGCTGGCTCGAAGGAAAGATCGGACGCAAGGGGGACAAGACGTACCGGGCACGCATCCTGGTCCAGGCCGGGTTCGCGCTCACCTGCCTGATCCTGGGCATCCAGTTCAGCCGGTTCGTGAGCGCGGCGCATGCGGGCGCGATGCCCTTGCCGCACCGCCCGCCGGGGGTCGAGGGATTCCTGCCGATCAGCGGGATCATGGGGCTCCGCGACTGGTTCTACCAGGGGCCGCTCAACGTGATCCATCCCGCGGCGACGATGATCCTGATCCTGGCGCTGGCGATGTCGGCCCTGTTCCGGAAATCGTTCTGTTCGTGGGTGTGCCCGATCGGTTTCCTCTCGGAGACGCTGGCCCGCCTGGGCCGGCGGATGTTCGGCCGCAACTTCCGTGTCTGGAACTATCTGGACTTTCCGCTGCGCGGCCTCAAATACCTGCTGCTGGCCTTCTTCGTCTGGGCGATCTTCGGCATGACCGCCGAGTCGCTCCACGCGTTCATCGATTCACCGTACAACCGCCTGGCGGATGTGAAGACCGGGATCTTCTTCACCGAGCTCGGACGGGTCGGCGTCATCGTGCTGGCCGTCCTCGCCGCGGCCTCACTTCTCGTCAAGAACGCCTGGTGCCGGTATCTCTGCCCGTACGGTGCCCTGCTGGGGCTGTTTTCGTGGATGTCACCCACACAGGTCCGCCGCGATCCGGTGAGCTGCATCGACTGTGGCCTCTGCGACAAGGTCTGCATGGCGCGCCTGCCGGTCTCTCAAAAGCTTTCGATCCTCAGCCCGGAGTGTACCGGCTGCCTGGATTGTGTGGCGGTCTGCCCGATCAAAGATGCCCTGGGCGTCCAGGTGGCGAAGAGGCGCTGGGAGGCTCCGCGCTACGCCGTGGCGGTGCTGCTCCTCTTCTTCGCCGGCTATTTCGGAGCCCGGGCCTTCGGTCTCTGGGAGAACCGCATCGGCGACGCGGAGTACGTGGAGCGCATCCAGCAGGACGGCTCGGTTCCGTACGTGCATCCGGGGATGTGACAGGAGAGGAGGCGCCAGCCTGTGCTATCGTTCAAGGACGATCAGGAGGATGTCCATCCTGCCGGCGGGAGGAGACCGGTATGCACCAATGCCAGAACCTTGTGGGCAGACTTTTGGAGGTGCGCCTCGGGAGCCCTCTGAGCATGGAGAACGTCAAGGAGTTCCTCGCGGAGCACCAGGCGGTCACCAAACGGTTGGCGCGCAGGTACGTCGGAGTGGTTGACCTGCTGCAGGCGGATGTCCTGCCCGTGCCCGTGGTGGAGACCTTGATCCAGGTCATGTCCGCGACGGCTCCGCAGGTCGAGCGAACCGCCTTCCTGGTCCGGGACAGCGCTCTCTTCGCGCTCCAGGTGGAGCGGGTCATCCGCAATTCGAACCACCCCGACCGCCGCGCGTTCCGCAGCTCCGACGCCCTCCAGCAGTGGCTCGGCGAGGTGCTGGACCCGCTGGAACAGGGCCGGCTGGCACAGTTCGTCGACCTCGCCATCGGCAGCCGGTAAACCGTCGCAGCCTCCCTCCCAGGGATAGGAACGCCGCCACCCTTTCAAGCGGGTTCCCCCCTCTTTCGGGGTCATCGAGGAGTTGCCCGCCGGGTAGCGCTGGTACGGACGTCGTGAAAGCCGTCCCATCCTGTGGGGTCTCGCCGTCGGTGCCGAGGCCGGCGCGGCGAGCGTCCCGGGAGCGCCGGTTCTGATGTTCTGATACGATCTGGACAGTCTGGCCAGGAGGTGGTTCATGCAGCGCATCTGGCAAATCCAGGAAGCGAAGAACAAGCTGAGCGAGGTGGTCGAAGGAGCTCTGGAAGAAGGCCCCCAGGTCTTGACCCGGCGCGGCGTCGAGGTCGCGGTCGTCCTCTCGTTTGCCGAATACCAGGAGCTGAAGAAGAAGCAGACGTCCCTTCTCGAGTTCTTTCAGCGCTCGCCTCTGGCCGAGCTCGACCTGGAGCGGGACCGGAGTCCGGTCCGCCCTGGGCCAGAGCTATGACGTATCTCTTGGACACCTGCGTGATCTCGGAGCTGGCGGCGAAACGGCCGGCTCCGGAGGTCACCGAGTGGATCGCGAGGGTCGATCCCGAGAGTGTTTTCCTTAGCGTGGCCACGATCGGTGAGATCCGGAAGGGCATCGAGAAGGTCCGCGACCCCAAGAGGAAGGCGTTTTTGGATGCTTGGTTGCACGACGAGCTCCTCGCCCGCTTCAGGACTCGCCTGGCTGCCTTGGACCTGGGGGTCTTCCTGGAGTGGGGAGCGCTGGTCGGGCGTATGGAAAACCAGGGAACGCCGATGTCCGCTCTCGATTCCTTGATCGCGGCGACAGCGCTCCACGGGCGCTTTGTCCTGGTGACACGCAATGAGGACGATTTCAAGCACGCCAAGGTGAGGATACTCAATCCCTGGAGAGTTTGAGCCGTCCTCCAGACCCTGGGGAGGGCCAGGGGTTGAAGCCTCGATTGTCAAAGAACCGCCCCCGACGGCACCATTGGATCTGCCGCGGAGAGCCGGAGAGACCGATCCGGTCTCTTCCAGCGACGGAATATTCCCATAAAGACGCTTCTATATCAAAATGCGCTGCGTGATGGAGCTTGAAGCGACTTCAACCCCGGGCAGGTGCTGAACAACCTCGTTCACGGTCTGCACAACCGTGGGCACGAGCTGAAGACTCTTAGTGAGGGGCTGCACAACCGTGGGCACGGAGTGGAAACCGGTGGGCGTCCTCGCGATTCGGGCCCGCACCCCTGGCCGCTCGGGATACCATGAAGGCGGGCCGTTCATCATGACCGAGCCAACCCCAACGCCTCCGCGCCGTCCCTCGCGCCGCCGGCGGATCTTCCTGATCCTGGCGGCGCTGATCGGGATTCCGCTCCTGCTGGTGGTGGCGGGTCTGGTGGCGTTGCGCTCGGCCGCGGTCCGGCAGTCGATCCTTTCGCGGCTGGCCGGGTATCTCCAGCGCGAGTACGGGCTTGCGATGGAGGCCCGGGATTTCGACGTCCGCTGGGGGGGAGTCGCGATCGACCACCTGAAGGTCGGTGCGCCCGGCGCGGCTCCGCTGCTGACCGCCGGCCGGGTGGACGCCGCGGTGGACATGAAGACCCTGCGCAGCCCGGTGCAGGTGATCCGTTCGCTGGAGATCGACGACGCCCGGCTCGACCTGTCGGCCCCGATCCCGAAGATCCCCGACACCGGGCCTCCCGGCTTCGAGATCCGGCGGTTCGTCCTCCGCCGCGGGGTGATCGTCGGCGCTCCGCCCGCTCCGCCGCTCTCGAACTACCTCCAGAGCTGGAAGGTGGACGAGGTCGAAGGCGGCGGCTCGTGCGTGGACGGCGTCTGGGACCTGAAGATCGAAAGCTCCCGCGTCCGGGTGGAGCGGCCGGGCTTCGAGCCGTTGACGCTCCAGGCCTCGGCCGAGGTCGAGTACAGGGATACCGGGGATACCGAGCCGGTCCGCATCTCCGCGCTGCGGGCGGCCGGCGGCGGGCTTCGTGTCGACGGGTCGGCCACGATCGGCCTGCAGGAGAACGCTCCGGTTGCCGCCGACTTCGACGTGCAGGCCGAGCCGCGGCTCCTGGTGGCGGGCATACCGCCCGGCGGCAGCGTCAGGGCCCGTGGAGGCGTTCGCCTTCCCGCGGCGACCGGCCAGGTCGCGGTCGTCGCGCGGGACGTCCCGGCGGAGGTTCTGCGGCCTTATCTAGATGCCGCGGTTTTCCAGAACCTCTCCCTCGCCGGCACCGTGGCCGACGCGCAGGCCGACCTCGTGCTCGGTCCGGAGACGCTCGCCCGGGTGGCGGGGACCGGGACGGCGACGTGGCGCCGCGGAGACCGCCGATTCGTCCAGATGGATCTCGGAGTGGCGCCCGGAATGTCGGGGGGCGGGGCGGGCGAGGCGATTCGGCTGACCGCGGAAGGTGATCTGCTGCCGGGCTCGCCCGGGAAGCGGCACGTCCGCGGCGCGGTCGAGGCCGCCGGCTGGTCCGAGCTCGCCTCGGCGACGGTGGAGAAGCTCGACGCCGAGGTCCGCCTCCCGGACGTGAAGGCCGCGCTGGAGGAGGTCCGGAAGCTCTGGCCGCGGCTGGTGCCGGCGATTCCGGACGGCGTTCCAGTCCAGGGCTCGCTCCAGGCGGATCTGCGCGCTTCGGGGTCTCTGGCTTCACCTTTCACAAAGGTGGACGCCACGTGGTTGCCTGAGCCGGGGTCGCGGGTTCATCTGAAGGCCGAAGGCCGGCCGGTGGCCAGGGCGGGGTCGGCGCGGGTGGAGATGGAGAACGTGTCGATGGGGCTCTATCCGCTCGCCGGGGGCGCCGGCCGCCTCTCCGGAGTCATCGACCTCGCCGGCTCCCCCCGCTCCTATCGCACCAAGGTCGACGCCGAGGTCGTCCAGGCCGCCTGGCCGCCCTATCTCGACAGCCTGGAGCGCGCGCGGGTGACGGCGGACGGCTCGCTTCGGCTCCAACCTCTCACCTATACGGGCACGGTGGACGTCGAAGGCTCCGGCCTCTTCGCCCGGCCGAACGCGTCGGACACGGCCCGGCTCGACTCGTTCAAACTGGCGGCGAACGGGACGCTTCGGATCGAGCCGCTCTCGTATCAAGGGGTGATCGCTCTCGACGGCACCGGCCTCGACGCGCCGGGGATGGTTCTGGCGGAGCGGTTCCATCTCGACGGCGACGGCACCTTCACCCCGGCGCTCACGCCGTTGTCGGCCACGGCCCGGCTCGACGCGTCGGGGGTGAATCTCCCGGCGGCTCCTCCCGAGATCGCCAACCTCACGGATCTCCGTGCGGAGGTGGTGGGGGAGGGGAAGGAGGTCCGGATCTCTTCCCTCTCCGGTACGTTCCCGGAAGGCCGGACGTTCGCGGCGTCGGGACGGCTCACGGTCGAGCCCCTTCTCGACGAGGCCGATCTGGATCTGAAGCTCGTGAAGCCCGTGGACTCGGTGCGGGAGGTCGAGATGACCGCGACGCTCCGCAATGGGACCGTCGAGCTGTCTGCTCCGAAGATCGACACCGAGGCCGGGTTCGCGAGCGTCCGGGCCACGGCCCCGCTCGGCGCCCTGGCCCGGATCCCGGAGCTGGCCGACGCTCTGGCGGCTCTGGCGATCGAGCCGGCCGCGGGC
Source organism: uncultured Holophagales bacterium (assembly GCA_963844885.1). Classification (GTDB taxonomy): domain Bacteria; phylum Acidobacteriota; class Thermoanaerobaculia; order Multivoradales; family UBA5704; genus DATMER01. Next base: position 69,258 of record CAWJQA010000007.1, read on the forward strand.
GAAGTCTCTGTCACGGTCGAGGCCCCGGCCGTGGATTCCCAGACCCTTCTCGCCGCGCTCGGCAAGGCCCCCCGGCCCGAGCGGGTTCGGGCCGGCGTCTCGGCCGATCTCACCTTCGATCCTTTGACTCCGGCGGCCGGCCGCGGCGAGGTGAGGATCGACGGCCTGACCCTGGAATCCGAAGACGGCCGTGTCGCCGCCGAGGAGACCGTGACCGCCCGGCTGGAAGGCGGACGGCTGGAGCTGCGGCCCGTCCGGCTGCGGGTCGAGAGCGGCGAGATCGGCGCGACCGCGATCGACGTGAGCGGCGCGGCCGACCTCGATCCCGCGTGGCAGCCGTTCCATGATCCTCCGGCGGCCGTGGTCCGGACTGTCTCGGCCAGGGCCGGCGGCACGCTCGACGCCGCCCTCCTCAACCCGTTCCTGGAAGGCGGCGAAGGCTCCGGCTCCCTCTCGTTCACGGCCTCGGCGAGCGGCCCTCCCGATCACCTGGAAGCTTCGTTCAGCGCGGACGGGACCGGCTCGTCGTTCGCGTTCCCGGCCGCCCGGATCGAGGATCCGGTGGTGAGCGGCCGGCTGTCCGGCGAAAGCTGGAGCGCCGGCGGCAGCGCCAGCCTCAACGGCGGCGGCCTCGCCTTTGGAGCGCGGCCCAGGGAAGGGCGGCGCGCTCGTCAGCCTCAACCTGGACTCCGTCCCCTACCGCCTCGACCACGGCATGACGGTCCGCGTCTCCGGCCTGCTCTCCCTCCAGGTGGCGCTCCCCTTCGAGGACACCTCCAGGATGACGCTCGACGGTACCGTCGCCGTGGACCGCGGCGTGCTGGTCCAGGACATCAACCTGGACCGCGAGGTGTTCACCCTCCTCACGGCCCCGGAGGAGACGCCCGGCACCGAGGAGACCCTGGCCAGCCGGATCGATCTGGACCTGAACGTCACCACCCGCGACGGCATCCGCGTCCGCAACAACCTGGCCGACCTGCACGCCCATTGGGGGAACCTGGCGGTGACCGGCACCGCCGAAGTGCCGGAGATCCGCGGACGGGTCGAGCTCGATCCCGGCGGCCTTCTCTATCTCTACGGCCAGACGGCCCGGGTCGACCGCGGCTCCCTGATCTTCACCGGGAATCCGGTGGAAGACCCCTTGATCAACCTCTCCACCACGAGCTCGTTCCAGGACCCGACCATCGGGCAGCTCCGCGGCACCATGGCGCCGCTGAGCGTCCTCGAGCAGGTGGAGCGAGACCCGCTCAAGGCGGCACCGGAGATGGAGACGGTCCTCGTCTCCGGCCTCGCCAGTTACTACAGCGCCCGCCTCGTCTCGCGGTTCGGCGAGTCGACCGGCCTCACCGTGCGGCCGGTCCTGATCTTCGGCGAGGCCGACCCGAGCGCGCGGTTGACCGTGGGCGGAGATTTCTCCCGCAACGCCTCGTTCGCCTTCTCGGTCGACCTGCGCCACGCCGAGCGCCGGACCTGGCTGCTCGACCTCCATGGTTTCCGCGGCTTCCCGGGCATGACGCTCGAAGGCTTCACCACCGACCTCGGAGGCCAGGGCGGGAGGCTCCAGCAATCCCTCGACTTCGGCGGCAGCCGCGAGCCGCGCGAAGAAGGCAAGAAGCTGCGCCGGCTCCGGCTCGACGCACCCGGCATCTCCGGCATTACCCGATGGCGGCTGCGGCGCGCCATCCCTCTGAAGAGAAAGGGACCGGTCTCCGACGACGCCGCCTTCGACACCGAGGTCGACCTGGCCGAGTTTCTGCGCCGCCGCGGCTATCCCGACGCCCGCGTGACCGCCGAGGCCGTCCCGGTCGAGGGCCGGCACGGCTGGGTGGACGTGAACGTCGCGGTCGTCGAGCTCGGCCCGAAGGTGAAGTTCGAATTCGCAGGCGACCGTCCGCCGCGGGCGTTCCGTTCCGAGATCCGCGCCGCCTACCGCGCCGATTTCTACGAGAAGCGCTCCCTGGAGGAGATGAAGGCCGCCGCCATCCGGGTCTTCCGCGGCACCGGACACGTAAATCCGCAGGTGGAGGTCAGTGTCCGGAGGGAGGCGCCGGACGATCCTCTCGCGTCCGCGCACGGTCGTGATCCGCTCCGAGGCCGGGAGCCGCGCCGGTCTGGAGACGCTGGAGATCGCCGGAGTCGATCCGGACGCCTCCCGCCTCGCCGCCGTCCGTTTCCCGGGCAGGCTCTCGCGCGCCGAGCTGGCCGCGGGCCTGCCGGGCGCCGACCGCCAGCTCCTCAGCGCCCTTGCCTTGCTGGGCTACCCGGACGTGCGGATCGAGGGGCGCGAGCTGTCTCGGGACGGCTCGCGCCTGACCGTCCGGGTGGAGGCGGGGGAGCGGAGGGTTTTCGGTCCGGTCGAGATCGCCGGGGTCGAGGAGACGATCCGGAGCCGCCTGGAGCCGCTCGTGCCGGTGCGGACCGGGGAGCCCGCCCGCTGGGACCTTGTGCTTCAGGGCGCGCTCCATCTCCAGGAGGCGCTGCGCTCCCAGGGCTATCCGGACGCGGTGGTCCGCGTCGAGCCGGCGGCAGCGGCGGCTCCTGATGGACGTTCGGTACGAAATCACTTCCGGACCGTTCGTGGTCCTGCTCTCGGTCGGCTTCCGGGGCGAGCGCTGGACCCGCCCGGCGCAGCTCACCCGGGCGGCCGGCCTGAAGACGGGCGAGCCCTTGAACACGTCCGGCGTCGCCGAGGCGCGGTCGCGCCTCTACCGCACCGGCGCCTTCTCCAAGGTCACCGCGGACGTGGACCGTTCCCAGGCCGGCGAGGCCCGCGTGAGCTTCTCGGTGGCGGAGAGCCCGCGCTTCCACCTCGGCTACGGCGTCCGCTACGAAAGCGGAGTATCCGGCGGGGGTGCCTCCGGGGTGGTCGACGCCGTGGACTCGAACTTCCTCCGGCGGGGCCTGACGTTCGGCGCGCGCGCCCTCTACAAGGCGGACGACCGCAGCGGCCGGCTCTTCCTGCGCACGGGCGGCCTCTTCCGCACCGGGATCTCCGTGGAGACCTACGGCCTGGTGCGGCAGCAGACGTTCCACGACGACATCCTGGGCGACCTCCAGCAGGACATCCTGGAGAGCGCGCTGCAGCTCGCGCGTCCGTTCGGCCGCCGGACGACCGGCCGGCTCTACTTTCGCTATCGGACGACCCACCTCTTCGAGCTGGAGCCGGACCCCTTCTCGCCGTTCCCGTTCGACGTCGAGCTGCGGCGTCCGTACATGGGCACGCAGGTTCTCTGGGACAGCCGGGACGACCAGGTCGATCCCACGGCGGGTGCCTTCCGCAGCCTGGACCTTTCGGGAAGCGGCCCCTTCCTGGGCAGCGACTTCAACTATGCGCGCCTCTACGGGCAGTGGAACCTCTACCGGACCTTCCGCCTCGCCGGCCGGCCGGTCGTCTGGGCGCAGGGGGTGCGGTCCGGAGTGGCCCAGGCTTTTGGCGGCCAGGCTCTCATCGAGGACGACCGCTTCCTGGCCGGAGGCGAGTTCTCGGTCCGCGGCTACGAGACGGAGAGCCTGCGCACGGTGGGGCGACCGGAGGAAGAGGCCCTCCTCGTCCTCAACCAGGAGTTGCGCTTCCCGCTGCCCTTCGGCGGCCTGACCGGCCTGGTTTTCTTCGACGCCGGCCAGGTCTGGGACCGCCTGGGAGACTTCGGGAGCGGCCTGGCGAAATCCCTGGGCCTGGGCTTGAGAGTCGGCACCCCCGTCGGCCTGATCCGCTTCGACGCCGCCTTCCCGCTCGACCGCCGGCCGGGCGACGAGAGCTACAAGCTCTACGTCGGCTTTGGGAATGCGTTCTGACGAGGGCGGAAAGGGCTACGAAAGGACATAAAGGACTCAAAGGACTCAAAGGACGGAGGAGGGTGTCCTTTAAGTCCTTTGAGTCCTTTATGTCCTTTATGTCCTTGCTTGCTACTTCTTGACTGCCCGCAGGATCGCCCGCGCGCGCTCGGCTTCGGGGGCGTTGGGGGCCAGCTCTACGAAGCGGCTCATGTCGTTGACGAGCACGTCCTTGCGGTCGAGCTTCTCGGCGGTGAGGCCGCGGTAGTAATAGGCGTAGGCGAGGCCCGGGTCCATCTCCACGGCTCGGTTGAGCTGGTCCAGCGCCGGTTGCCACTGCTCCTGGAAGAGGCGTGTCAGGCCGAGCTGATAGGGGATCAGGGCGTTGCCGCCGTCGGCGTTGCGGGCGCGCTCCAGCGCTCCCACCGCCTCGTCGAACTGCCTCAGGCGCATCTTGGCGACGCCGAGGTAATAGTCCGAGCCGCCGGCCGAGGCCAGGTCGGCAGCCTTGCGGAAGGCGGAGTCCGCCGCCCCGGAGTTGCGCTGGCGCAGGAGCACCTCGCCGAGCCAGACCTGCGCGGCGGGATCGGACGGCGACAGCTCGGTCGCCCTGCGCAGCCGGGACTCGGCTTCGCTGTATTTCTGCTCCTGCTCCAGGACCCGGCCCAGGGCCACGGCCACGGCGCCGTTGCTGTCCGCCTGATCGGCGACGGACTGGACGGCCGAGCGGGCCTCCGAGGTCCGGTACTCCCAGAGCTTGCGGTCCACCGTGAAGACCTCGGCCGGCGGCGGCGGGCTGGTCTGGCCGCTCGGCGGGGTCGGCTGCTGGTCCTGTGGCTGCTGCTGGCCCTGGTTTTTCCCACCCTTCTTGCCGCCGCCCTTCTTCTTCTGGGCGCCGGTGGCGGCGATCGGGAGAACGAGTAACGCGCACAGGAGCGCGGTCAGGATTCGGGGCAAGGATCGGTTCATGGGCAGATCTCCTCTTCTCCTGGTAACGCTCAACCGAACCCGTGACTTCCCGACGAGGGGATCGGGATCACCGAGCCGAAGCCGCCCGCGCTGCTGCGGCGCAGGCCGGCCAGGGTCAGGGCACGGTAGAACAGGCTGCGGAAGGCCGAGGGTTTCTCCACCTGGACCGGCCGCGGTGACATGCCGCCGTCCGGGTCCTGCACGTAGATCTCGACTCCCGCCTCCTGCCAGCGCAGCAGGACGTGGGCGAGGTCGATGTGCGGGATGCCCTGGAGGCGGTCTTCCTGCAGGAGCACCACCCGCCGGATGTTGTTCGCGAGCAGGAAGGTCGCCGACGGGAAGTCCTGCGGGAAGACCGCCCAGCGGTTGTCGAATTTGCCCGGCTGCGGTGGCACGCCGGGCTCCAGGCGCTTGGCGTCCAGAAGGAAGGCGGGCGGCGCGTCCGTCGGGATCGCCAGGCCCTGAAGCTCGTCCGCGCTGTCCCGGAGGCGCTTCAGGATGGGATACACCGGCACGATCGCGAACTGGTGATAGGCCGTGTTGAACAGCGGCACCGGCCGGTAGCCCGTCCGCGCCAGGGCCATGCCGATCTCCACCGATTTCTCGCCGGGCATGTCCACCACGAAGGTTGTCAAGGGATCGAGCTGGCCGCGATCGTAGAGGGGCGGCTCGGTCGAGTGGACCGGCATCACCGGCGTCGGGACGGCGGTCTCGGTCGGGAACGCCGCGGGCGACGCGGCGAACAGCGCCGGCTTGGCCCAGCGCGACCAGACGGACTCTTCGGGAGCCCAGATTTCAAAGAGCTGCGACCCGTCCATGCTCCTCCTCCTGCCGCGGCTCCACGAGCACCGCGACGTCCTGAGCCAGGTGATTCACGATCGGCCGGCGGGCCACCCGCCCGTAGCCTCCGGCCGCGCGGCCGTCGATCGTGTAGACGCCGATACAGGGATAGTACGCTTCGCCGTCCACCTTCATCGGCACCGCCTCGAACCTCCGTTGCGCCGCCCACCAGCGTCCGCCAAAACGCAAGGCCCGGCGGATCTGCTTCCACTCCTTCTCGGGCGTCACGCCGGCGAGCCCGATGCCGTCGCCGACTCTCCCGAGCGCCGGCTTGAGCACCCAGCCGCCGTCCTCCTTCCAGGGGACGTCGCGCGGGTCGCGCGTTTCGGGCAGAAGGCGGCGCCACTCCGGGAGCTGGGTCTTCAGCCGGTCCCAGACCAGCGGAAAGCGCTTGCTCTGCGGCAGGAGCGCCGCCGCCGGGTTGCTCACCGGTATACGTCCGCCGCGGAAGAAGTGTTTCCAGCCGCTGGACCGGGGGAGGTTCGGCAGCCATTCGGCCGGGAAGAAACGGAGCAGGGTGTCGAGCTCTCCCCGGAACAGCTCGCTGTCGATCCGCGCCCGGCCGTCGCGCCAGAGCAGATGGTCCGGAGCGGCGAGCACGGCGCGGACCCCCCGCGCCTCCAGCTCGCGCGCCAGGAAAACCATCACCTGCCGGTCGTCCGTATAGGCGGTGGCGTGGACGAGGGCCACGGCGCCGCCCGGCCGCGTGGCCCTGGCGACGGCCTCCGCGAGACACCCCGCCGGATCTCCCGACGGCTCGGAGCCGGGAACGTGTGGCGCCATGAGCCGGGCGAAACCCGAGGCCTCGTTGAAGCCTCCGGGTACGTCCGTGTTGGCCTCGGAGATCCGCCAGCCGTCGGTGGTCCAGTGGAAGTCGAAGCGCAGGACGCGGGCGATCCCCGGGGTGGCCTCTTCACGCCGGACGGTCCTCAGAACGCGGCGGACCGCGAAGGGCAGGCCGAGATCGCGGTGCAGCTCCGGCCGGTGAAGCATCTCGGCCTCGGCCGCGGACGTTTCGGCGGCGAGCGTTTCAGAAAGGCGCGCGAGCTCGTCCCAGACCTCGCGCCGCAGGACCAGGGGAAACGGCGCCACGGTCGAGATGTCCTCGACCTGGGGGTCCCACTTGCAGCACTCGAAGATGGCCCGGCGGCGGAGGCGGGCGTGCTCGGCCGGATCGACCGGACCTGCCGGTACCCAGGGGAGAACCCCAGGCGTCAGCTCCACCTTCCCGCCTGCGCCACGAAAAAAGCGGCCAGCGCCACGTACGCACCGAGCGGAGCCAGGCCGTGCGTCACCGGGGAGGGGAGCGGGCTCTCCTTGCTCGGCCGGAACGTCCGTTCCAGGACGGCGGCGGCGAGCCAGAGTAGGAGGACCGGCCAGGCCAGATTTGCAAAATCCATTACGGTGGCGTCCAGGCTCACCCAGTTGCCGGCCACCGCGCGGCCGAGGATCAACCCCGAGCCGATGAAGTAGCCCGCCAGGCGGATGCCCGAGGCGGGATCGCGCTCGATTGTCACCGAATCCGCCAGGCGTGTGAACCGGTCCAGGAGCGCCCAGAGCAGGAAGAACGCCGCGGTGGAGAGGGCGGCGGAGAACACCACCACCCACCAGCCGGGGCCGTCGCCGATGTTGCCGCCGGCAAAGCAGAGCGTGATGCCGAGCAGGGCGCCGCCGATGGCGTGCGCCGCCGCGGGGTTCTTCCGCTCGACCACGTCGTCCCGGGAGCTCAGGCCGAAGAACGGCAGGAAGTACCGGGCCGCGACCCCCACCCAGGCCGCGCCCATCACCCAATAGAAGAGGGTGTAGACGGCGCTGTCGCGCACGTCGAAGGAGGCGTAGAGGCGCAGGACGGCGTACAGGATCGCCGCGCAGATCAGCGGATTGACGTAGAGCGGCCAGCGGTGCGCGAACCGGGAGCCCAGGCGCGCGCAGGCCGCGGCCTCCCAGAGCCAGGGCAGCCAGGTGAACGCGGCGAGCGCCAGGCAGAGGATCTGGACGATCGTCTCGTCGCTGGACATGGCGGTCCCCTCTCCCGTTGAAAGCAGCTACAGCTTGGCCTCGATCGCCCGGATGTCCTCTTCGATTCCCTGGAGGCGCGCGCGCTTCGTTTCGAGCTTGACCTCCATGTCGGCGAGGCGGCTTTCGGTGTCCTGCCGGATCTCCTGCTCGCGCGCTCCCGGACGGATGTCGGTGAGGCGGGTGCGCCAGCGCTCCGCGGTCTGCTCGTCGTACTGGATCGACTCGCGGAGGCGGTCGGCCTGGTCGCGCTTGCGGTCGAGAGCTTCGCGCAGCCGGTCCTGCCAGTCGCCGCGGTTCTGCGCGCGGTCCTGGTCGCGCTGCTCGAAGTAGGCGGCGCGGCGGCTGAAGAACGCGTCGTTGGCCTTGCGGAAGCGCTCCCAGAGAGCTTCGGCCTTGGCGCGCGGCACCGGTCCGACCGTCTTCCACTCCGCCTGGAGTGTCTTCAACGCCTCGGAGGTCGACTTGAATTCCTCGGCCGCGCTGAGCGCCTCGGCCTGCTCGCAGAGGGCCACCTTGTGGCGCAGGTTCTCCTTCTGCTCCTTCTCGAGCTGGTCGTAATGCGCCTTGCGCCGCGTGAAGAAGTCGTCCGCGCCCTTGCGGAAGCGCTCCCAGATGGCTCCACTCTGATCCTTGGGCACCGCTCCGATGGCCTTCCACTCGGCCTGGAGCGTCTTGAACGCCTCGGCCGTGGCGCGCCAATCGGTGGAGGCGCTCAGCTCCTCGGCGCGAACGCACAGCTCTTCCTTGCGGCGGAGGTTCTCGTCCAGGTCCGCGTCGAGCTGGGAGAAGTGGGCCTGGCGGCGTTCGAAGAAGGCGTCGTTGGCTTTTCGGAAGCGCTCCCACACGCGGTCGTTGTGCTCTTTCGGGACGGGGCCGACGGTCTTCCACTCGGCCTGGAGCGATTTGAGCCCCTCGGCGGCCTGCTTCCAATCGGTGGAGGCGCTCAGCTCCTCGGCCTTGGCGCACAGCTCTTCCTTGCGGCTCAGGTTCTCCTGCTGCTCCTGCTCCTGGACCTGGTAGTGGGCCTTGCGGCGCTCGAAAAAGCGGTTGCCGGCGGCGCGGAAGCGTTGCCACAGGTCGTCGCCGCGCTCGCGCGGAATGGGTCCGACCGTCTTCCACTCCGCCTGCAGGGCCTTGATGGCGTCGGCGGCGTGCTTCCACTCGCTCGACTCGCTGAGCTCCTCCATGGTGCCGGCGATCGACTCCTTGCGCCGAAAGTTCTCGGCGAGCTGGCCCTGGCAGGCCGCCTCGAGCGCCTGGAGCCGGGGCAGCAGGGCGTCGAAATCGCCCAGGGCGTTGGCCTTGGGCACCCAGCCGAGCATGGTGCGGATGCGGCCGGCGAAACGGGTCTTGTTCTCGTCGGCCGCCATCTCCCGCTCCAGCGTCTCGACCCGTTCGGCGATCTGGTGGAACTTGAGGACGAAGGAGGCGAGGGCGGCCTCGGGATTGCGTCCCTTCATCTTGCCGATGACCCGTCCGGGAACGCCGTCAGTTTCATGCAGGCGGACGTTGCCTTCCTCGTCGATGAGGCCCCAGCGGGCCCCTTCGGCGGCGAGCTCGGCGCGCTGCTGGTCGGTGTGGCTCTCCGCGTGGGCCACGGCCTCGTCGGTGAGCGGGGCTTCGGCGTTCAGCCGGGCCTGCTCCTCCTCGGCGGTCGGCTCCTGCTCGGCGTGTACCTCGGGCTCGTCGAGATGGGGCTCGGGCTCGGCGGGGATTTCTCCGTTGAGCGTCGTGGTTTCGTCTTGCATCTCGGTCTCGCGCTCGCTGTGGTCCGGCATGATCGTTCTCGTCTGCGCCTTCCTGCGCGTTGCTCCGCTCCCGAAGGAGCGCTTGACGATACCGCAACTGGCGGGATGGAGAAACCCCGGCGCTTTCGCGCCGGGATCAGCGCCCGCCGGGGTTCCTGCCGAGCTCGGGTGGTCCGGTCCGCTTGTACTCGCCGTCGAAAGTCACGTTGAGGCCGCCGCAGGCGGACGCGGTGTTCTCGACCTTGAGCCCGTCCGCATGAAAGAGGATGTCCAGCTTGCAGCCGTCCTGGTTCTCGAAGCGGGCCTTGAGGCGCTCCAGGTGCGCGGTGCCGGAGAGGTCTCCGGTGTTGACGTTGCCGGTGTCCGCGTTGCCCACCCACAGCGCCAATCCCTTGACGCGGATCAGGCCGGGGCCGACCTGCAGGATGTCCAGCGAGGCTTCGTTCTCGCCGGTTCCGGTGCGCTCGTAGTGGCCGTCGAACGGCGAGGTCTCCGGGGATTCCGCCGCCGCCGGCACGGTGTTGTGCGCGGCGGGCGCCTCCGTGGCGTGGCTGCTCGTGGCGTGCCCGCCGGGCGGCTGGGGCTCGCCGCAGGCCCAGGCGAGAGTCGGCACGATTCCCATCAGGACAGCGATCTTCCAAGACGTCTTCCGGTTTCTCTTCATGGCTCGGGCTCCTCTGGCGCCAATCGTAGACCGGAACCCGCGGATCGGGAAGCGGGCGGGGACGGTTTTGACAGGCTGGCTCTCAGGATTCGATCTGACCCCGGAGCCAGCCCGGATACTCCTGCCAGGGGAGGGCCAGGTTGCCGCCCGGCAGCTCCTGCCGCTCGGGCGTGCGGCAGACCAGCACCCCCTGCGGCGCGGCATCGCGGCTGGCCAGAGTCCGGAACCGCGTCAGGTTGTCGGTGTGCTTCTGGGTGGGCGTGGCCGTCTGCCGGACCTCGATCGGCACGAGGCCGCTCGGCAGGCGGAGGACGAGGTCCACCTCCAGCCCGTCCTGGGAGCGCCAGAAGTAGAGGTCGGGGCGCTTGCCGAGGAGGGCGTGGACCTTGAACGTCTCGGCCACGATCGCGCCTTCGAAGAGGCGCTCGCCCAGGTTGCCGTCGATCGCGGCCGCCGGGCTCGGCTGCCGGGTGAGGGCGCAGACCAGGGCGGAGTCCAGGAAATACAGCTTCGGGGCCTCGGTGACCCGCTTCCCGTAGTCCTCGAAGTAGGGGGAGAGGAAGCGCAGGATGTAGGCCGCCTCCAGCAGGTGAATCCAGATGCGGATGGTCGGCACCGGGATGCCCGCCGTCCGGGCGATGTCCGAGATGTTCACCTCCTGGCCGTGCTGCGCGGCGCACAGGCCGAGCACGGTCTCGAACGTCCGGAGATCCTGGACCTTGAGGATCTGGCGCACGTCGCCCTCGATGTAGGTCTGGATGTAGGACGAGATCCAGAGGTCCCGCTTCTTCGGGTGGAGAGCCGGCTCCGGGTAGCTGCCGTTCCAGATCACGGAAGCGAGATCCTGGGTGGCGTAGCCGGGCATCTCCAGCAGGCTCAAAGGCAGCAGCTCCAGGACGGCGATCCGCCCGGCCAGCGATTCGCTGACGTGCGCCATGAGCTGGAACTGCTGCGAGCCGGTGAGCAGCCAGCGGCCATAGCGTTGGCGCTCCCGGTCGATGCGGACCTTCAGGCAAGGGAGGAGCTCGGGCGCGTACTGGACCTCGTCGAGGATGATCCGGTCTTCGACGTAGCGGTCGAGGAAGCCGTTGGGATCGGCAGCCGCGAGGCTCCGCTCCAGCGGATCGTCGAGTCGCACGTAGCGGGCGCCCCGGCCGAACTCTTCCAGCAGGAACGTGGTCTTGCCCGACTGTCGAGGGCCGGTGACGAGGACGGCGGGGAACTGCCCGAGCGCCTCGCTCAGGGTGTGGGCGAGGAGCCTTGGAGTGTACACCCGCGCAGTCTATGCCGGATTTGCCTCAAAATGACCGAGACCCTGAAACAATCTGTCTGCTCGTCGGCTCATTCGTCCCAAACCTCCTCCGGGAAGATCTCCCGGGAGGGAGAGCCGATGAGGCCGAGAACCTGCTCGGGAGACAGCCCGAGGGCTTCGAGAGCCTTGCGGAGCTTCCGCAGGCACCGGTCCCGGATCGTGTACAGCTCCTTCTGCGGGCGGCCCAGGATGGGAGCGATGGCGGCGATGGTGAAGCCGTCGCGATAGCTCATCCTGAGCAGGAGGCGCTCTTCGGGCGGCAGCCCGCGGAGGAGAGGGATCAGCTCCGCCCGGAGCCGCTCCGCCAGCCGGGCGCGCTCGCCGTCCTCGACCCTCTCCTCGACCCGGCCGTCGACCCCGATCTCCGGCAGCTCGTCGTCGCCGACCCACCGCCGCTCCACCTTTTGAGGGAGCCTGGCGGCGAGCCGCTCGATCTCGTCGCGGGAGAGCTCGACCTTGTGCTCCGAGCGCATCCGGTCGATGGCTTCGTCCAGCGGCAGCCGGTTGCAGTGCCAGAGCCGTTCGAGGAGGATGGCCGCCTCCCCCTCGTGTTGCGCCGCCGCGGAGGGCCGCCACTTGCCCCAGATGTGGGTTCGGTAGTCTTTGAGCAGGTTGCCCAGAGCCACGTTCAGGTAGGTGGGGAAGGAGCTGCGGCCTTCCCAGCTCGCGAGGATGCGGTAGTCGTTCTCGACCAGCTTGAACAGCGACCAGGCGCGGAACTCTTCGATCTCCTGATGAGGGAGGCCGCTGGTCCGGCTGATCTGGTCGAGCCGCTTCCGGACGAGGACGATGTGCTCTTTGAGGAGCTCCCGGCCGCGCGAGGCACGCGCGGAAGGAGAGGCCCGGTGCGGCGCGGGCCGGGGAAGAGAGCCGCTCCCTGAGTCGGCCGTGGCATCCTGGTTCGAGGGAAGGAGCTGTGCAAACTCGCCACTACTCATCTCAGGCCTCCAAAGAAGGGCCGCGGGGAAGATCGCGGCACCGGTCGACCGCCAGCATCGTTCGGAAGCGCCCTCGCCGTCCTCAGGAAAAGATTTGGGAAGGCTCAGGAACACCTCCGGCAGCGCAGCACATTAGAATGAGACGGCGGTCGACTCCACTTTTCTCAAGATCATCCCCCGCATGAGCCAACTCCAGGAACCCACGAACCTCGCGCCGTTCCGTCTCGGAGAGTGGGAGGTGCGCCGGGACGAAGGCCTCCTCTGTTCGGGGGACCGGTCGGTCCGGCTGGAGCCCCGGGTCATGGACGTGCTCGTCCATCTGGCGGCCCATCCGGACAGGATGGTCTCCAAGGAGGAGCTGCTGGCCGAAGTCTGGGGCGGCGCCTTCGTGGAGGAGGGAGCCCTGTCTCAGGCGATCCACAGTCTCCGGAAGGCGCTGGGAGACGACGCCCGCCAGCCGCGGTTCATCCAGACGGTGCCGAAGCGGGGGTATCGACTGGTGGCGGCGGTCGTCCAGGAGCCAAAGCCGCGAGCGGCTGGGACCTCGGCCGAATCTCCCGGTGTTCCTCCCTCGGTTTCGCGGGCCGTGCCAGCTCAGCCGGCTCGCCGGTGGAGATGGCTTCTGCTGGCGATCCTGGGCTTGGCGATCGGTCTGGGGCTCGTGGGAGCGCGTGCGCGCATCCTCGGCCGAGGGTCCGCCGGTGAGACCCGCGGCGTAAGGCCAATGCGGATCGTCGTCCTCCCGTTCGAAGACCTCGGCAGATCTCCAGACCCTTTCTTCACGGTCGGGCTCACCCAGGAAATCACCAAGGATCTGGGCTCCATCCCCTCTCTGCAGGTGATGTATCGTCCTGTTGTCGACCCGGCCAAGGAGCGGCTCCGGCAGCCGCATGAGATCGCGCGCGAGCTGGGCGCAAACTACGTCTTGCTCGGATCGGTGCAATGGGAGCCTCGGCCAGGTGGCCGGCCGCGGGTGCGCATCCGGCCGCGACTCATCGGGGTGGACGGTGTCCAGGCCTGGACGGACTCCTTTGACAGTGACATTGAGGACGTCTTGGACGTCCAGGCCGAGATTTCCCACCAGGTCATCGATTCACTGGATCTGAATCTCTCGCCTGAGCAGAGGCGCCCTCTGCGGCAGCCGGCGAGCGAGGACGCGGAAGCCCGTCAGGCATACTTCCGCGGCCTCGCTCTCAAAGATCAGCCCTTCTACTCCGAAGAGCAGCTACTCAAAGCGGCGATCAACTTCCAGCGGGCGGTCGATCTGGACCCCGGCTTTGCCGCCGCCTGGGCCGAGCTCTCGATGGTGCATTCGTACCTGGCGTACAACACTGACCCGACGTCGGATCGGGTGAACCACGCCCGGCAGGCCCTCGAGCAGGCCATGAAGCTCGGACCAGACTTAGCCGAGGTGCGGCTCGCGCAGGCCTATTACACCTACCGCTGCAAGGAAGACTTCGACACCGCTCTTGCGCAGTTGGATGCAGCCGCCAAGCTCTATCCCAACGACCCCGAAGTCTACAAAACGTTCGGCCTCCTCCTCCGACGCAAGGGTCGGTTCCACGAAGCGATCAAGGCGTTCAAGCATGCGGAATGGCTGGATCCCAGGACTGGTGAGATCGTTTGGCTTCTGCCGGAGACCTATAGGGCCATGCGCAACTTCAAGGAAGCGGATCGGGGCTTCGCTCAGGCCATCTCACAGGCGTCGGATGAGCCCTTCTTCTGGGCGGAACTGGCCCTCAACCAGTTGGCCTGGACGGGCGATCCTGAGAAGGCCCGAAAGATTCTTGACAAATCAGGTCTGTCCGGCGATCCTGAGATCGAGATGGTTGCTTCCCGCCTTGACCTCTACGAGGGCAAATATGACGAGGCTCTGGCCGGGCTCTCTGGAGAATGGGTGCAGCGAGTAGCTCCGGAAACGAAGGCGAGGATTGACATGGTAGCAGCCATCGCCCGCGAGCGATCCGGAGATCATCGCGGTGCATTGGCTACTGCCGAGGAGAACCGAGCTTTCCTGAACGAGATGGTCGCCCGCTATCCGAATCGTGCGCTCTTTCGGTCCTGCTTGGCTGTTGCGCTTGCCCAATTGGGGAGGTATCAAGATGCTCTTCTCGAGGCGCAGCGTGCGGCCCAGATGCGCCATTCTGACGCTTTCTCGGGCCCCCGGATCATAGAGATCCAAGCCATGGTGGATGTAATCCTCGGAAGGCACCGGGAAGCGCTTGACAGGCTGGCATCGCTGCTCTCCACTCCCTATCGAGGTTCCATTACCACGACCGACTTGCGGCTCGACCCTATTTGGATAAACCTCCGAAGCGATCCAGGATTCGAGGCGCTACTCGGGCGGTATGAGAACTGATATACTTCAACCAAGAACCAGTAATTAACTCAAGACAGGAGAAGGCAATGGCTCAGGCAAATACGTTCAAGATTACGACGCTCGCGTTTAAGGTTGATTCTGCTACAAAGGAATTGAGACTTGATGTTGGCAATGACCCCAGAGTATGTAAAGCGCAAACCGAAGCCGAAAACGGGGGGTTGGTAGATAAATTATGTACACAGAACACGGCGCACTTCATGGCCTCGGTCAGCACTCCTTCGGAACGGCATATCCTCAAGTTGGCTCTGATTCAGGCGCTGAAGGATCTCGAAGATTTCTAAGGATTCTGGCACCGGTAGGGAAGCGGACCGCGACAATAGATCTGAGATGCTAGAAGGTCTCGGTAATTCTGGAGTTCGACCTCGGCCGCGTCGGGTTCTTCGCCGAAGTACAACTTGCCCTGGTCAAAGTCGTAGGCATCCCTGGCGGTGTAGGTCGGGCCCGTAGACTTCCCCGTCTGTACAGAGTGCCACTTCGCGACGGTCACGGGCTTCTCGAAGAGCGAAGGGTCGATGACGAGGAGCTTTTTGCCTGCCTTCACCACTGGAGCTACATGATAGAACCAGCTGACTGCGCAGTCAGGGTTGTTTTCAGTTTTAACTGTCAGCAGGCTGCCATCACCTATATTCCAGACCTTGGCTACCACATTTTTCGGACTTGGGTCCAGGTGCCGCTCAATAAGACGACACATTTCTTGGGCCCGGCCGGAGCAGCCGTTCGCGGGGTACTGGAAAGGAATATGCGGCTGGCGCCGCAGTCGAGAAAAGAAGGCATTGGCAGTATCCAAACCTATATCTGGGAGAGTTGACGGGTCGAAATGATATCTGGCCGATGCTTGCAGTGACGGTTGCTGTGTGACCTCGGTCGCACTGAGGATCACATTTGTTGCAGGATCAATGGCAACCTTATAGGTATGCCCGACGACCAGAGAAAGGTTCGGATGGCCACGGCGATGCCCGGCATGGCTGTTCGAAAGCCGGACTGCTTCGCCGCACTCGTCAACTACTCTCCTGACGTTTGTTACCCCATAGGCGACGAGTTTGCCCTTGTCGGTAGCAAGGAACACGTCGCTGTCTTCCCGGATCGCCTGCCTCTTGATTTGTTGCAGGAGTTCCTTGCGAGTCGAGGCGCTGAAGCGGTGGGCATTCTTGTCTGCCGGTTCAGGAGTGGGAATCTGAGGATCGTTGGGCTTGAAGAAACTGACGGTCACCATTGAAATAGTCCCCCAATTGAGTTTTGGTCGATTGTAACCCTAGAGGTAGCGTATGGTTGCCCGCACACTTGGGCTTATGTCGATTCTTCACTGCCGAGCAGAACTTCTGGAGGCCCTTGCCCTAGCAGCGGGAGTGTGCTGAAATGCGGTGTTTGGGAGGACAGCCGATGCCTGAGAACCCTGTTTTCAAGATTCAAGAGCTGACGGTTGGATTCACTGGGAGCGAGCTTGTAGTAGTAGGTATGGAGAATCCTTGTACCCCCCAGACAGCAGTAACGCTCCGGATAGCATCTCCGAAGCTACCTGGGGTTTTAAAGAAACAACTCTTAAAAAAGCTCGCCAAGCCTGGGTAGCCCACCCTCGGCGGCAACCGGCGCGACCCGGCAGTGGCCGACGGGCCGAAAATCACACGCCACCAAGCCCGTAGCCGAGGATCTCGTCCTCTTCTTCGCGGCTGAGGCGCCGGCCGAGTTGGCCCGGCAGAGCTTTCGGCCATACCTCCTCCTCGAGGTATCGCAGGAAGTCACTGCCGGGCTCCCCGCGCGTTTGCTGCAGGCTCAGCCGCTCATGGCGTTCGACGAGGGCACGGCGGACAACTTCCGTCGTGTTCTCGCCGGTCATCGCGGCGAGGGTGGCCACGAGCGCTTCCGCCTCCGGGCTCTTGATGCTCAGGGCCATGGCGGAAGGATAGATGGAAGGCTGGATGATTTCAACCCGGCCGGGAGAGCTTTGTTCTGTGCGAGGTTGCCCTCCAACACGGCAGGGGAGTCCTTGGAGAGAACAGAAACTATGGGCGACCGGGATTTCAGGGAGCTGATGGCGACGCGGGGAGTCCGGCTGACGGAGGCCCAGCAGGAGACAGATCGGATGATCCGGGAGCTGAAGCAGCAGGTCGGCAGGCTCGGAGACAAGTTCGGTGGCTTCATTGAGGACTTGGCTCTCCCCTCCATGGAGAAGATCCTGAGCCAGCGCTTCGGGATGGACGTGGTGGCTCCCCGGGTGCGCGCCCGGCGCAACGGCCGCTCAATCGAGGTGGATGTGCTCGCCTACTCCCACTCGAACGACCAAGTCTTTGTCGTGCAGGTCTATTTGCTGGAGGAGACCTTGGACGAGCTTCGGCTCACTCTCAAGGAGCTCCGCGAGTTCTTCCCCGAGCACAAGGACAAGAAGCTCTACGGAATCCTCGCGGCGGTCGATGCTCCCGACCGGTTGCGGCAGAAGGCTCTTCGGGACGGGATCTACCTCGCCAGAATCCACGACGGCCAGTTCGAGCTTCAGGTCCCCGACGGATTCCAGCCCCGCGCGTTCTGAGCCCGATCCTCATCGCCGAACTCTCGCGGCAGCCTGTCGAACACCGCGGAACCTCCTTTGTCGCAACGTGAAGTGACCTTGCGACAAAGTCAACTTCTCTGGCGCAAAGTAGACTCCTTTGGCGCAAAGTCAACTCACTTTGCGACAAAGTGGGTTCATCTGGCGCAAAGTCACTTGCTTTGGCGCAAGGTGGACTCCTCTGTCGCAAAGTCGACCGCCCTGTCGCAAAGTCAACTCACTTTGCGACAAAGCAGTCGACCTTGCGACAAGGTTGCGCCACTTTGCGCCGTAGGAGTTTGCTTTGCGCCAAAGGAATGCAAGTTGGTGCAAAGTAAACTCCTTTGTCGCGAAGTAGGTTCCTTTGTCGCAAAGTCACCTTACTCTGTCGCAAAGTGGCCAAGGAGGGTCACCGCGTGAGTCGTCTCGTCTTCTCTGGCGCGGACGGCTGAGGGACGCTACCATTCTCCGGCTCTCAGACGACGGAGGAGGCTTCCATGCGCTGGATGGTCCGCGGCGACGTCGACGGGTTCTTCGGGCTCGCGCTCGACAACCTCGTTCAGTTCCTCCTGATCGACTCGCTCTGCCGGGGCGTGCTCGGGTTCCCCGCCGAGCTCGTGTATGGCCGCATCCTCCCGGCGGCGGCGCTGTCGCTGGTGATCGGCAATCTCTATTACTCGTGGCAGGCGGTGCGCCTGGGCCGGGCCACCGGGCGGACGGACGTCTGCGCCTTGCCGTTCGGGATCAACACCGTCTCGCTGTTCGCGCACGTCTTCCTGGTGATGCTGCCGGCCAAGCTCGTCGCCCAGGCGGCGGGTCATCCGGACCCGGTGCGGGTCGCCTGGCAGGCGGGGCTGGTGGCGTGCCTGGGCTCGGGTCTGATCGAGTTTGCCGGCGCGTTCGTGGCCGAGCGGGTGCGGCGCTCGACGCCGCGGGCCGCGCTGCTCTCGACGCTGGCCGGCATCGCGCTGACGTTCATCGCCATCGGCTTCCTGTTCCGGACGTATGCCCGGCCTTTGATCGGCTTCACGACGCTCGCGGTGATCCTGCTGGTCTACTTCGGCCGGGTGCGGTTCCGGGGCGGGCTGCCGGGCGGGCTGGTGGCGGTGGCGCTGGGCACGGCGATCGCCTGGGCCACGGGCATCGCGCCGGTCGGCAAGCTGCCCGCGGGCGGCGCCGGGTTCTTCCCGCCGGTGCCGGTGCTGGGCGACGTGCTGGCGTCGCTCGGCCGGGGAGACCTGCTGGCGTATCTGTCGGTGATCATCCCCATGGGGCTGTTCAACGTCATCGGCTCGCTCCAGAACATCGAGTCGGCGGAGGCCGCCGGGGACACCTACGAGACCCGGCCGTCGCTGGCGGTCAACGGCATCGGGACGCTGGTGGCGGCGCTGTTCGGCTCGTGCTTCCCGACGACGATCTACATCGGCCACCCCGGCTGGAAGGCGATGGGGGCGCGGGCCGGCTATTCGGTGCTGAACGGGGTGTTCTTCGCGCTGGTGGGGTTGACCGGGACGCTCGCCTATATCGCCTGGGCGATACCGATCGACGCGGGGATGGCGATCGTGCTCTGGATCGGCATGGTGATCACGGCGCAGGCGTTCCAGGCGACGCCGCGGGAGCACGCGCCGGCCGTGGTGGTGGGGCTGCTGCCCGGCGTGGCGGCCTGGGGCGCGCTGATGGCGAAGAACGGCCTGCGCGCCGCCGGCATGGGTCTCCCCGGCGGGCCGCCGTTCTCGGAGGCGCTGATCCCGGCATTTCTGGCTTCAGACACCTGGATCCACGGCGCTTTCGCGCTGGAGCAGGGGTTCATCTTCACGGCGATGATCCTCGCGGCGGTGACGGTGGCGGTGCTGGAGCGGCGTTTCCGGGTGGCGGCGCTCTGGTGCCTGGTGGCGGCGGCGCTTTCCACGCTGGGTCTGATGCACTCCTACGCCTGGACCCCGGCGGACACGGTGGTCTCCCTGACCCCCGCCTGGCCGTGGGCGGCCGGGTATGTGGTGATGGCGGCGATCTTCTTCGTGGCGCCGTGGATCACGGTGGAGGGGGAGGGGCATTGACGCCGATCTCCCGCAGCACCTCCGCCGTGTGCTCGCCCAGGGCGGGCGGCGGCAGCCGCGGCTCGGCGCGGCGGCCGTCGAAGAGGAAGGGGGCGGCCAGCGTGGAAAGCTCGCCGTAGGCGCCGGGTGGCAGCGGCAGGAGCTGGCCCCGCTGCCGCGCCCGCTCCACGGCCTCCCCGACGCCGGCCGGCGCCGCCGCGGGGATGCGGTGCTCGCGCATCGCGCGGTCCCAGTCGGCGGCGGGCCGCTTCTGGAAGATGCCGGCGAGGACCTCGTCGAGAGCGGCGCGGTTGCGGACCCGGGCGGCGTTGGTGGCGAAGCGGGGATCGTCTTCGAGCTCGGGATGCTCGACTGCCTGGCAGAAGCGGCGCCACTGGTCCTGACTGCCGACACCCACGAGGAACCAGCCGTCCTGGGCGGGGAGCGCCTGGTAGGGGGCGAGGTTGGGATGGCGCGAGCCCAGGGCGGGCGGCTGGCGGCCGTCCGCGAGCCACGACTGCGCGGCATAGGAGAGGAAGGCCGTGCCGGCGTCGATCATCGAGACCTCGACCTTCCGGCCCTTGCCGGTCACGCCCCGCTCCACCAGCGCGGCGAGCACGCCGGAAAGGCCGTAGAGCGCGGAGAGGAAGTCGATCACCGCCACCCCCACCCGCACCGGCTCGCCTTCGCCGTAGCCGGTGAGCGACATGAGGCCGGTCTCGGCCTGGAGGATGACGTCGTAGGCCGGACGGTCGGCGTCCGGCCCGGCGCCGTAGCCGGTGATCGAAGCGTGGACGAGCCGGGGGAGGTCCCGGAAGTGCTCCCCGTGGATACCGCGGAAGCCGAGCTTGCGCCACTCTGCGGGGAGGAAGTTCTCGACCAGAACGTCCGCGGTCCCGAGCAGCTTGCGGAAGATCCGGCGGCCTTCCGGGCTCTTGAGGTCGAGGACCGCCGAGCGCTTGTTCCGGTTCGCGGAGATGAAATAGGCGCTCACCTGCGAGCCGGGCGGCCCTACGAACGGCGGACCCCAGCCGCGGGTCTGATCGCCGCCGTCCGGCTTCTCGATCTTGATCACGTCCGCTCCCAGGTCCCCCAGAAGCATGGCGAGATACGGACCGGCCAGGACGCGCGAGGCGTCGATCACCCGCAGCCCGGCGAGCGGGCCGCGGCCGGGAAGACGTTGCGAAGACCGGACCATGCGGCCCGGAATGGTAGCCTATCCGCTCTGCCGCCTCGACCCGGAGGAGTGACGGCGGGCACCGGGAGGCGATAGACTCGCCGGTCTATCGACGGTGAACGCACCGGAGGACTGAATGCACAAGGCTCAGAACGTGGTGGGCAGGCTGGTAGAGGTGCGTTTCGCGAGCCCTCTGACCCTCGACGAGGTGAAGCTGTTCATCTCGGAGCATCACGCCATCGTCAAGAAGCTGGCCCGCAAGTACGTCGGCGTCGTGGACCTCCTGCAGGCGGACGTTTTTCCGGTGCCGGTGGCGGAGACCCTCATCCAGCTCCTGTCCGGCATGGCCCCGCAGGTCGAGCGCACCGCCTTCCTGATCCGCGAGAGCGCGCTCTTCGCGCTGCAGGTGGAGCGGGTGATCCGCAACTCCAGCAACCCGAACCGCCGCGTCTTCCGCGAGCCCGAGGCGCTCAAGGAGTGGCTCGCCGAGATCCTGGACCCCCACGAGCAGGGCCGGCTGGCGCGGTTCGTCGACGACGCCATCGGCCGCCGCTGACCCGTTCCTTGCTCTGCCACTTCCGCTCTCCTCCGGGGTGGGTTCCAGGCCCGCCCCTGTGCGTTTCCGCGCCACCTCCGCGGGTATCGGGGGGGCTTCGCGCGCGGTTCACACTGTGCCAGGAGCCCGGACAGGATGAGTCCCAAACACCCGGGCCCGAGGAGGAAGTATGGCTGAGAAGACCACGGTGCCGGCGAAGCTGGAGACCTGGAAACCCTTCAACATGTTGGACGACCTGCGGACGGAGCTCGAGCAGCTCTGGCAGAAGCCATGGTTGCCCTTCCGCTCCCGCCGCACCGAGGCGGAGAACCTGACGTTCATGCCACGGCTGGACGTCTACGAGAAGGACAACGAGCTGATGGTCCGGGCCGACCTGCCCGGCATGAAGAAGGAGGACGTCCACGTCGCCTATGAGAACGGAGACCTGATCCTCAAGGGCGAGCGGAAGGAAGAGAAGGAGATCAAGGAGGAGAACTACTACAGGGCCGAGTGCCAGTACGGCTCCTTCTATCGCCGGCTGCCCCTGAGCTTCGAATTCGAGCCGGAGACGGTGAACGCGAAGTTCAACGAAGGCGTGCTGGAGATCCGGATCCCGATGCCGAAGGAGTGGAAGGCCACCCCCAAGGAGATCGCGATCAACTGAGGGCCGGCCCCCCACCCGGGCACACCCTTGTTCATCCAGAGCCGAAGGAGGGAAGAAACATGTTGAAGAAGATCGAAACCGTCCTGATCGGGACATCCCTCACCGAAGCGAGCGACGAGGTCGTGCGGACCGGCCTGAAGCTGGCGCGGACCGCGCGGGCTCGGGTGGTGCTGGCCCATGCCTACTCGCCGACCACCGCGTACGGCGGCGCCCCGTTCGTCCCCGAGGTGGCCATGGACGAGGTCATGGAGGCCGAGCGGCAGGCGCTCCGGCGCCAGATGACGAACCAGGCCGACCGGCTCGGCCTCAAGGCCGAGGAGCTGGCCGGGATGATCCTCGAGCCCGGCCCGGCACACCAGATGATCATGGCGACCGCGCGCCGCAAGGCCGCGGACCTGATCGTCGTCGGCGCCACCGAATCGCCGCGCCTCTCCAAGCTGTTCGGCTCCACCGCCGACCGGGTGGTGAGGAAAGCGACGTGCCCGGTCCTCGTGGTCCGCCGGGAGCTCCCGATCCCGCCCACGCGGGTGCTGCTCCCGGTCGACTTCTCGTTCCTCTCCGCGGAGGCGTTCCGGGAGGGCCTGAACGTCCTCGGTGCCCTGTGCCGGGATGTCACTCCGGCCACGAACCTGCCGGAGCTGGAGGCGATGTACGTGGTCACCGAGCTCGACCGGCGGCTGTTCGCGTCGGACGAGGCGCCGGAGCAGGCCGAGATACACTCCCGGGAGGAGATGGGCCGCTTCCTCGACCGGCATACCCTGGACAGCGCGCTCAAGGTGGTGCCCAGGATCGTGACCGGCTTTGTGGAGGATGAGATCCTGCTGCGCATCCGCGAGTGGGAGCCCACTCTGGTCGTCGTCGGTACCCACGGCCGCGGCGGCTTCGAGCGCTTCATGCTGGGCAGCGTGGCGACGCGGGTGATCCGCGACGGCGGCGCGAACGTCCTGGTCGTGCCGCCGGCCGCGGCGCGCCAGCAGCCGGAGACCGTTCAGAAGGCCCACGAGGAGGTCATGGTCGGATGAGCAGCGTCATGGAGGACCGAGGCATGCGGCCGGCGAGCCGGACCCCCGTACGGGAGGTCATGAGCCGCGACGTGATTACCGTTCGCGACGACATGACCCTCCAGGAGGTCGCCACTTTCCTGACCGAGAATCAAATCTCGGGCGCCCCGGTGGAGGACGCGGAAAGGCGGCTCGTCGGCGTGGTCTCGCTCTCGGACGTGGCGCGCGCCACGTCCGAGCAGAACCAGATGGAGTCCGACCGTCCGCAGGGTCAGCGCCTCCCCAACTCGGACTATTACATCCGAGGCTGGGAGAAAAAGCTCACGGTCGAGGAGTTCGAGAGCTTCCAGGTGGAAGAGCCCGGGCTTCTGGTCAGCGAGATCATGACCCCGCGGGTCTATTCCGTCGACGAGGCCACCCCCATCTCCGAGGCCGCCAGGCTGATGCGCGAGGCCCACATCCACCGTGTCCTCGTGACCCGCCACGGCAGCGTGGTGGGGATCGTCACGACCTCGGACCTTCTGGCGCTGCTCATCCCTTAGTTTGCAGTCCGTCTCCGAGGGAAGCCGGGGGCCGGCGGGGCACACCGCCGGCCCTTCGGTTGTCCGACTGGATCGGGAACCCTCCGCCCACCCCGTGTCTCCAAGCATATGGAGGGGATGATGACACCGACGAGAATCACGACCGTCCTTGCCCTGGCGCTGGCTGCGCTGCCGGCCGCCGGGGAGACGCTCACCCTGGCCGGCGCGCTGGCGCGGGCCCGGGAGCATGCGCTGGAGGTGGCCGCCGCCGGCTCGCGCGAGCAGGCCGCCGAGGCCCGGCTCCGCCAGGCCCGGGCGTTCCGCCTGCCCACCGTCCAGCTCCAGGAGATGTTCAACCGCACCGACTCGCCGGCCGAGGCGTTCGCGTTCCAGCTCAACCAGGAACGGTTCTCGTTTCCGGTGTTCACGCAGTCCGATCCCAACAGCCCCGCCCCGCTGTCCACCTTCATGACGCGGCTGGAGGTCTCCGTCCCGGTCTACACCGGCGGCGAGCTTTCGGGCCGCATCGAGCAGGCGCGGTTGGCCGCCGAGGCGGCGCGCAGCCAGGGCGAGTGGACGGCCGACGGCGCCGCGCTCGCGGCGGCCGAGGCCTACGTCTTCCTCTCCCAGGCCCGCGAATTCGCGGCGTTGCTGGAGACCTCGCGCGCGACCGTGGCCCGCCACGTGGAGCTGGCCCGGTCCTATGTGGAGCAGGGGATGATCGTCCGCTCCGAGCTGCTGCGCGCCGAGGTCGAGCTGGCGCGGATCGACGAGATGCTCGCCGAGGCCCAGGGCAACGCCCGGGTGGCCGAGGCCAATCTCTCCTTCCGCCTCGGCGCGGATCTCGACACGGACTGGGAGCTCGAGCCTCTCGTGGAGCCGGCCGCGGGCCTCGGCCGGGACGAGTGGCTCGCCTTCGCCGCCCACCGCTCCGACCTCGAAGCGGCCCGGCGCATGCTCGCCGCGGGCGAGCTGGAGGCGGACGTCCGGCGCGCCGCCCTGCTGCCGCGCGTCGGCGTGACCGTCCGGCACGACCTGTTCGACGACCGTCTTCTCGGCGCGCATGGCGACTCCACCACGCTGATGGCCATGGTCGGTTGGGAGGTCTGGAGCGGCGGCCGGCATCGCGCCGCCGCCGCCGCGGCGGAGGCCGAGGCCGAGGCCGGCCGGAGCGACGTGGAGCGCATGGCGCGCGGCATCCGTCTGGAAGTCGAGCAGGCCTGGGAGGAGATGCAGACCGCGCTCGCCCGCCGCCATACCGCCGAGCACTCTCTCGCCGCCGCGCGCGAGGCCGAGCGCATCCTGGAGGAGCGCTTCCGCTCCGGCGTGGCCAGGACCCTCGACCTGCTCGACGCCGCCACCGCCCGCCGCGAAGCCGAGACCCGCGAGCTCGTCGCCCGCGCCCAGGCCCAGCTCGCCGCCTTCCGGCTGGCCGTCAAGTCCGGCAAGCCGCCCGAAGCGGCGCTCGATGCCAGCACGACTCCGCCACCGCAGGAGATCCCGAGATGAAGACTTCGACCGTACTGCTCACCCTTCTCGCTGTTCTCGCCTCCGGCTGCACCGGCCGCACCGAGCCGAAGAAGGAGGAGGCGGCGGCCGGCCAGACCGTCACCGCCCGCCTCGCGGCCGTGGAGACGGTCACCGTTCCGCTGGCGATCGAGCTGCCCGGCACCGTCGAGGCCGACCGCACCGCCGCCGTCTCCAGCCGGGTGATGGCCACCGTCACCGCCGTCCACGTCCGCGCCGGAGACCCGGTGCGCCGCGGACAGCTCCTGGTGGAGATCGATCCCCAGACCGCGTCCGGCCAGGTGGCCCAGGCCCGCGGCGGCCTCGCGCAGGCCCAGGCCGGCCTGGCGCTCGCGGAGCGCAACTATCAACGCTTCCAGGCGCTGGCCGCCACCGAGGCCGCCTCGCAGCTCAAGCTCGACCTCGCGAGGTCGCAGTACGAGCAGGCGAAAGGCGCCGTGGAGCAGGCCCGCGGCGCGGTCTCGTCCGCGTCTTCCGTGGCCGCCGAGTCGCGCGTCGTGGCCCCCTTCGACGGCCGGGTCGCGGCCCGCCTCGTCGAGGCCGGCGACCTCGCCGCGCCGGGCCGGCCGCTCGTCCAGATCGAGTCCTCGTCGGCCCACCGGCTGGCCGTGGCCGTACCGGAGAGCCTGCTGGCCAAGGCCGGGCTGGCCCTGGGCGCGGCCGTCCAGATCTCCCTCGACGCCCGTCCCGACCTGGGCCGCTTCGCCGGCACCGTGGCCGAGCTGAGCCCGGGCGCCGACCCGGTGGCGCACACGTTCCTCGTCAAGATCGCGCTCGGTGGTCTCGGGGGCACGGGGGGCACGGGGGGTACCGAAGCCCCCTCGGGCTCGACCGGCCGCGCCTGGCTGTCGACCGGCGAGCGCTCCACCGTCGCCGTCCCCGCGGACGCGGTGATGCGCCAGGGCGGCGCCACTCTCGTGGTGGTTCGTGACGCCGAAGGCCGCGCCGCCTCGCGCATCGTGACGCTGGGCGCGGACCTCGGCGGCGGCCGGATCGAGGTGCTCTCGGGCCTCACCGGCGGCGAAACCGTCCTGGCCGGGCTGGCGGCCGTGCCGCCGCTGGGCGCCCGTGTCGAGGAGGCGCGATGAGCGGGGCGGGACGCTCTCGCCGGTTGGGAGTGGCCGGCAAGATCGCCGGGTCCTTCCTCGACTCCAAGCTGACGCCGCTCCTGGTGGTCGCCTCGCTGCTGCTCGGTGCCTTTGCCCTGATGGTCACCCCGCGCGAGGAGGAGCCGCAGATCCGGGTGCCGATGATCGACGTCTTCCTCGGCATGCCGGGCGCCTCGGCCGCCGAGGTGGAGCGCCGCCTCATCGGTCCCGTGGAGAAGGCCCTCTACGAGATCGACAACGTCGAGTACATCTATTCGACCTCGCAGCCTTCGGGCGGCATGGTGATCGTCCGCTTCCGGGTCGGGACCAACCCCGACGAGGCCGTGGTCCGGGTCCATGCCAAGGTCGCCGAGCTGACCCCGGGGCTGCCCGCGGGAGCCATGCCTCCTTCAGTGGTCCCGCGCTCGATCGACGACGTGCCGGTTCTCGCCTACACCCTGTGGGGTGCCGGCCCCGTCCCCGCCAGTCCTCTCGAGCTGCGGCAGACGGCCGAGGAGCTCAAGGCCCACCTGGACCGCCACCCGCGCGTGGCCCGCGTCACCATCCTGGGCGGCGAGCACCGGGCCGTAGCCGTGCGCCTCGACCGCGACCGCATGGCGTCCTACCACGTCTCGCCTCTCCAGGTGTACCAGTCGCTCGCCAGCCTCAACTGGCGCCTCCCGGCCGGCGCGTTCTCCCGGCTCGACCAGGACGTCGAGGTCGAGGCCGGCAGCTTCTTCCGCTCGGCCGGCGAGGTGCGCGAGGCCGTCATCGGCGTCTACGGCGGCCGGCCCGTCTACCTGCGCGACGTGGCCGAGGTCGTGGACGGCCCCGACGAGCCCGCCGACTTCGTCTGGATGATGTCCCGGAACGCCGACGCTCCGGCCGTCACCGTGGCCGTGGCCAAGAAGCCGGGCACCAACGCCGTGGCGCTCGTCGAAGAGCTGGACCGCCTGGTCGCCTCCCTGCGCGGGCCGGTCCTCGCCGGCAACGTGCAGATCACCAAGACGCGCGACTACGGCGCCACCGCGGACGAGAAATCCTCCGAGCTGATCAAGCACCTGTGGATCGCCACCCTGGCCGTGGTGTTCCTCATGGCGCTCGCGCTCGGCCGGCGGGAGGCCCTGGTCGTCCTCGTGGCCGTGCCCACCACCCTGGCGCTGACCCTGGCCGCGTCCTATCTCTTCGGCTACACGTTGAACCGCGTCACCCTCTTCGCCCTCATCTTCGCCATCGGCATTCTGGTCGACGACGCCATCGTCGTGGTGGAGAACATCCACCGTCACTACGAGCTGGGCTGGACCGATCCGCGGCAGGCCACCATCCACGCCACCGACGAGGTGGGCAACCCGACGATCCTGGCGACCCTGGCCGTGGTCGCCGCGCTGCTGCCGCTGGCGTTCGTCTCCGGGCTGATGGGGCCGTACATGCGGCCGATCCCGATCAACGCCTCGGCGGCCATGCTCTTCTCCCTGCTGGTCGCCTTCGTGGTGTCTCCCTGGCTGACCTACCGCCTGTTCCGGCGCCAGGCTGAAAAGCTGCGCGAGCCCGCGGTGGAGGGGGCGGACCCGGTGCATGCCGAGACCCCCGAAGAGAGCCGCTTCCACCGCGTCTACGCCGGCCTGATGACGCCGCTGCTCGGGCAGGCCTGGCGGCGCTGGGCGCTGCTCGGCGCCGTGGCCCTCCTGCTCGTCGCCTCCATGGCCCTGGTCACGCTGCGCTGGGTGAAGGTCAAGATGCTGCCGTTCGACAACAAGAGCGAGATTCAGGTGATCGTGGACATGCCGGAGGGGAGCACCCTGGAGCGGACCGCGGCCGTGACCCGGGAGCTGGCCGCCTCCCTGCGCGGCCTGCCCGAGGTCACCAACCTCCAGGTCTACGCCGGCACCTCGGCGCCGTTCAACTTCAACGGTCTGGTGCGGCACTACTTCCTGCGCACCGGGCCGGCCGTGGCGGACATCCAGGTCAACCTCCTGCCCAAGCACGAGCGGTCCGTGGAGAGCCACGACTTCGCCAAGCAGGTGCGGGAACGCCTGGCGCCGCTCTGCGCGGCGCGCGGCGCCGACTGCAAGATCACCGAGGTGCCGCCGGGTCCGCCCGTCCTCTCCACCATGGTGGCGGAGATCTACGGTCCGGATCTCGCCCGCCGCCTGGAGATCGCCGGCAAGGTGAAGGAGGTCTTCCGTGCCACCCCCGGCATCGTGGACGTGGACTGGTGGGTCGAGGCGCCCGCCGCGCGTCTCGAAATGGTGGTGGACCGCGACAAGGCGACGCGGGCGGGAGTTTCGCCGGAAGTCGTGGTGCGGACCCTGCGCGTGGCGCTGGAGGGCGCCGAGGCCGGCCTGATCCACGACCCCGACTCCCGCGCGCCGGTCCCCCTGGTTCTGCGGCTCGGCCGCGCCCAGCGCTCCAGCGCCGAGGGCCTGCTCGCCACGCGGGTGCAGGGCGCGGGCGGCGCCCTGGTGCCGCTGGCCGAGCTGGTGCGGGTGGTGCCGGGCGAGCGCGAGCGCTACCTCTACCACAAGAATCTCCAGCCGGTGACCTACGTGATCGGCGAAGTGGCCGGAGCGTCGGAGTCGCCGGTCTACGGCATCCTGGACATGAAGCCGGGCATCGCGGCGCTGCGCGGTCCGGACGGCCGCCCGTTGCCGGTGCTGATGTCGGCCATGCCGGAGCCCGGTCCCGGCTACGCGCTCAAGTGGGACGGCGAGTGGCAGATCACCTACGAGGTCTTCCGCGACATGGGGATCGCCTTCGCGGTGGTGCTGGTGCTCATCTACCTGCTGGTGGTGAGCTGGTTCCGCTCCTTCGTGACGCCGCTGATCATCATGGCGCCGATCCCGCTGACGCTGATTGGCATCCTGCCGGCCCACGGGCTGGCGGGGGTATTTTTCACCGCCACCTCCATGATCGGGTTCATCGCTCTGGCGGGCATCATCGTCCGCAACTCGATCCTGCTGGTGGACTTCATCAACCTGGAGCTCGCCGCCGGGGAGCGGTTGGAGCAGGCGGTGGTCAAAGCCGGTGTGGTCCGGTTCCGGCCCATCGCCCTCACCGCCGCGGCCCTGGTGGTCGGCGGGCTCGTCATCCTGCTGGACCCCATCTTCCAGGGCCTGGCCGTGGCCCTGATCTCGGGCGTGGTGATCTCCACCGCGCTGACCCTGGTGGTCATCCCGCTGCTCTATTACATGTACGTGAAGACGGTCGGGATCGAGGCGGTGGTGTCCACCGAGGAGGCTGCATGAACGTCAACGACTGGCTGCGCGCTGTCGCCGGGCTGTTCGTCCTGGCATCCGTGGCGCTGGGATGGTGGGTCCATCCCGCGTTCTTCCTCTTCACCGCCTTCGTGGGGCTGAACCTGTTCCAGTCCGGCTTCAGCCACTGGTGCCCCATGATGTCGCTGCTGCGCAAGATGGGGGTTCCGGGGTGAGACCGTGTTACCTTGAAAGGGAGCGACGATGAACGAGCTTTTCCTGATGCTGGGTTTCGTAGCCGTCTGGGTGCTGTTGCAGGTCTTCGTCCTGCCGCGCCTGGGCGTGCCGACGTGAGCGGTGCCGGGACCGGCCGTGCGCCGGGATCGGCAGGATCGGGAGGGCGGCTCCGAGCCGCCGAAGACATGTTGACGGAGGTCTGACGATGCCCCTGTATGAATATCGCTGCCCGGAGTGCGGGCACCGTTTCGAGATCCTTCAGCGGATGGGCGAAGGTGCCGAAGGCCTGGCCTGCCCCCACTGCGGAGCCGGCAAGGTGGAGAAGCAGTTCTCCACCTTCGCCGCCGCCTCCACGGGCGGGGGAGGGGAGGCCGCGAGCTGCGGAAACGCCGGCTGCGGCTCCGGCGGCTTCACCTGAGCGCGCTGACGTCCAGGCGGCCCGTGTGGCCGTCTTGCGAGCGCGATCACCGCTCGATGCCGTAGACCAGGTGTACCCCGGGGGCTCCCGTGCTCCTGGGCAACCTCGACGGCGTGTAGCCTGTAAAAAAGTGGGGGCGAAAGGGAGGATCTGACGACTCCGGGAGACCTCCGGCGCCGAGCCGTGCGGAGCGCCCCCGCCTCCGCACACCTCCGGCACCGGCCCGCCCCCTCCCCGGTAGGCGGGCCTCCCTTCTGGGCGGAACGGCGGAAGCCTTGGACACGGTGGCCGCCGTCCCTCTAAATTTTCAATGAACCTCGCTTCACCAAGCCGAACCCTCGCCGGCTTGCGCCGGCCTTCGGCCGCCCCCGGCCCGCGTTCCCCCAGCGCCGGCGCGCCTTCCATGAGTACCGGCGCGCGTTCCAGATCTCCAGCCGACCGCCGGCCGGGCCCGGTGAGCCGGCCGCCGGTCCTCCCAGTCCTCGGCCGGGTCCGGCGAGAGGCCCGCCGGACCCGGCCAGCCTCTCCCGCAACCCAGCGGAAGCCGCGCCGGTTTCGGCCGAACCCCCGCCGGGTCTCCCAATTCACGCCATCTCTTGGCCGCTCGTGCGCCGAAACCGGCCGAAGGTACGCCGCCCGCTGCCGAACGTCGGGAATCCTCCCGATTCGAGGAAGAGTCTGAACCGGAATCCGAAGAAAGTCAATCCTGGGTATTGACACGGTCGTCCGACTCGTGCAGTATACGTCCCTAGCGAAGCGGAACAAGTCGTATGCGTCGCTATGAGCGCGGTAATCAAGCGCGGTGTCAGCAGTCTTGCCCGGAGGCTCGCCGCAATCCATGGCCTCCGGGATTGTTCTTTGACAATCGATTCACTCATTCCTTCCAAACTCGGGGACGGGCCTGCCGGAGGCCCGTCCTTCCCGCCTTTTCGAGCGCGCTGACCTCCGGGCGGCCCGGGTGGCCGTCTTGCGAGCGCGATCACCGCTCGATGCCGTAGACCAGGTGCTCCCGTCCCTGAATCTCGGTCCGGCCCTGGAGGCGTTCGCCGAGGCGCTCGGCCACGCGGATGGAGGCCTGGTTCAGGGGATGGATCAGGCTAATGACCCGGTCTTGCCCCAGTACCTCGAAAGCCCAGCCGAGCGCCGCCCGGCCTCCTTCCGTAGCGTAGCCCCGCCCCCAGCGGTGGCGTACGAGCGCCCAGGCCAGCTCGAAGCCCGGCCAGCCGTAGGGCTGGGCGAAACCGATCCGGCCGGCGAACAGACCGGTCTCCTTCTCCTCCACGGCCCACATGCCATAGCCGAGAAGGAACCAATGCCCTGTGAAATAGGCGATGTTCCCCCAGGCCAGCTCCCGGCTGAACGGCCTCCCCGGGCCGAGGTACCGCACCACCTCGGGGTCCGCGAACATGGCCGCGAAGTCTTCAAAGTCGCTCGGGAGTAAGGGACGGAGCTTCAGGCGCTCCGTCTCCAGGGTCGGGATGCCGCCGATGCCGCCGGGCTGGAACATGATGCGGCGATTCTGAAAGAGGCGGCAGGTTCTCATCACCCAGGATTTCACCAGATTTCCGTGGAGAAACAACTCCGGTATCCGTGTCCCGCAAGAGCCCGTGCAAGCACCTGGATATTTGAAGAGCTGGCAAAAGGAGGCTTGTCCGGTGCTCAACATCATGCTCAGGCTGCGGCAACTCGTGCTGGCGGTGCTCGCGCTCCGCAACGGATGGGGATACAAGGAGATCGCCGCCCGTACGGGCAAGACGCACGCGCAGGTATCGGAGGCGCTCTCCCGCAGGAGGAAGTCCGGCGATCTGGACGACGAGGTCTACGAGGCCCTGCTTCCCGGCGTGCTGCCGGCCGCGGCTCCCCGCCCGGCCGCGGCGACGGTTGTGACCTCCTGCCTGGAGGCGCTCGACGAGATCGACCGGGCGGCCGGCTTTTCGGACGAGGAGCTGCTCGCGGTCGAGGAGTCCGTGCGGCGGATGTCGCGCGGGTACCGCCGGTTCCTGCTCGCGGCGGTGAAGCGGTCGCGCACCGCGCCTCTCGGGGAGGCGGCCCCGCACGTCTTCGAGCTGCCCTTCTGCCGCCGGCAGGCGAAGAGGCTTCTCGAAGAGCTGCGGCGGCTGGACCGGCGCTCGCGGCTGGCCGTGGTGCGGCTGACCCGGCGGTTCCAGGTCTGGGCGCTGGTCGAGGCTTGCTGCGAGGTTTCTACTCAGAAAGCGTCCCGCAACATGCAGGAGGCGGCGGCCTGGGCGCGGCTCGCGCTGGCGGTCGCCTGGAGGGTGCCCGGGCCGCAGAGCTGGCGCAATGCCATCCGCGGGAACGCGCTGGCCCACTGGGCGAACATCCTGCGGGTGCGGGGCGCGCTCCAGGCCGCGGAGGCCTGCTTCGAAAGGGCCTGGCGGCTCTGGAAGGCGGGCTCCGACCCGGCCGGCGCGCTCGACCCGGGCCGGCTGCTCGACCTCGAAGGGTCCCTGCGACGGGATCAGCGCCGGTTCGCCGAAGCCCTCGCCCTGTTCGAGAAGGCCATGCCTCTGAGCCGGTGCCCGGAGCGCGTGCTGGTCAAGAAGGGATTCACCTGTGAGGTCATGGGGGATTACAAGCAGGCTGTGGCGGTGTTGCTGGAGGCCGGCCCCGGTGTCGAGCGCCGGGGTGATCCGCGATTGCTCTACATGCAGCGTTTCAATCTCGCGGTGACATACACGCACCTGGGGAGGTTTTCCGAAGCCGCGGAGTTGGTTCAATTGGTACGCGGCCTCGCCGCCAGCCTGGGTGACGACCTTTTCCTGGTGCGTGCGCTCTGGATGGAGGGGCGTATCCTGGCCGGCCTGGGAAACCGGGCGGCCGCCCGTTCACTGCTGATGGAAGCCCGCAAGAGATTCGAATCCGAGGGGCTCCCCTACGACGTGGCGCTGTGCCTGCTGGAGGAGGCCGCCCTGCTGCTCGCCGGCCGCCGGACCCGCGACGTCAAGGCGCTCAGCCTGGAGCTCGCGGTGGTGTTCCACTCCAAGGGAGTCCACCGCGAGGCCCTGGCCGCGCTCCAGTTGTTTCAGCAGGCTGTGGAGACGGACGCGGCCACGGCCGGGCTGGCCCGCCGCGTCCTGGCCTACCTCTTTCTCGCCCGGCACGACCAGGATCTCCGGTTTGAATCATGAGCCCTTCGGGCAACCGTCCGGGTCCGCACCACAGCCCGCGTCGGTCTGCGGCGCCGGGGCGGGCTGGCAGCCGCCGCTCGGGTCCATGCCGCAACCGGCATCGATTCGCATCACCGGAGAAGGCCGGCAGCGGCCGTCAGGGTCGGCGCCGCAGCCTTCGTCGGCGGCTGCCCAGGCCGAGGAGAGCAGGTGCCACAGCGAGTCGGCCAGGGTGGCGCTGGTGCCAGGGTTGAGGAGAGAAGCGGCGATGGCGGCAACGAGAAGGGCTCGGCGCATGAGGTGTGTCTCCGGCGCGGCATCGGCGCCGGGCCTCCCTGGCCCGGCGGGCCGCGCCTGCCACTATAGGTGCCCGGTCCACGAAAATCTGGTGCTTTTCTTGGTGGAGGGACGCGCATGAGCGGCACGAAGAAGCCGGAGACTCTGATCGCTCGCCTGCTCCGGGCGCTTTCCGGGCTCAGCCAGGCCGCGTTCGGGAAGAAGACCGGCCGGAGCCCCGTCCTCATCGATCAGTGGGAACAGGGGAGCCCCCTACCCGGCGAGCCCGACCTGAAGGCTCTGGCCGAGCTGGGCGCGGGCATCTCCCGGGACGATGCCGGCGAGCTGCTGGAGCTTTATGAGACCCAGAGGAGCGCCCTCCGCCGGAGCCTGGACGGCGCGGGCGCGCTGCTCGACGGCCTGACCGCGGCGCTGATCCGCCACGGCTCGAACGCGGTCCGGCGCCTGCTGACGCTGCCGGCCGCCGAAAGCCCGCCGTCGCCTGGAGACCGGGCCGACGCCGACGTCCGGTTCGCGGAGCTGCGGCGCCTGAGCCGCCGCGCCCGGCTCGCCGTGGTGCGGCTGAACGAGGACTACCAGGGTTGGGCGCTCGCCCAGCGATGCTGCGAGGAGTCGGTGAACGAGGCGTCCCGCGACCTGGCCGATGCGGCCGGCTGGGCCCGGCTCGCCCTGGCGGTCGCGTGGAGAGTTCGGGGTCCGCAGGGCTGGCGCAGCCGGGTCCGCGCCTATGCCATGGCCCACTGGATGAACATTCTGAGAGTGCGGGGCAAGCTCGAAGCCGCGGAGACCTGTCTCGCCCGCTGGGCGAGACCCCTCTGGGAGGAAGGGTCCGATCCCTACGGTCTTCTCGACCCCGGCCGGCTGCTCGACCTCGAAGGGTCGCTCCGCCGGGATCAACGCCGGTTCGGCGAGGCCCTCGCGCTTTTCGAGAAAGCCGAGGTCGTGAGCCACCACCCGGCGCGGGTGCTGATCAAGAAGGGTTTCACCTACGAGGTGATGGGCGACTACGGCCGGGCTCTCGCGACCTTGCTGGAAGCCGGCCCCGGCGTGGAAGCCCTGGGAGACCCGAGGCTGCTCTACATGCAACGGTTCAATGTCGCCGTGGTGTCGACGCACCTCGGCAGCTACGATCAGGCCGAGGAGCTGGTCCGGCAGGTGAGAAGCCTGGCCGAAGGCTTGGGAGACCGGATCTTTCTGATTCGTGTCACGTGGTTGGAGGGCCGGATCCTGGCCGGGCTCGGCCGCCGCGACGGCGCGCTGCGTTTGCTCGCCGAAGCCCGCCGGAGGTTCGAGCAAGAAGAGATGACGTTCGACGTGGCCCTGTGCCTGCTGGAAGAATCCGGCCTCCTCCTCGCCGCCGGCCGCACGCGGGAGGTCAAGGCGCTCACCCTGGAGCTGACCGGCGTCTTTCAATCCAAGGGAGTCCACCGCGAAGCCCAGAAGGCGCTGCGGCTCTTCCAGCAGGCCGTGGAGATCGACGCGGCAACGGCCGAGCTGGCCCGGAGCTTGCTGGCCTACCTCTTCCTCGCGCGCCACGACGAAGGGAAGAGGTTTGAGGCCTGAGAAGCCGAAGCCTTCCTATGGTATACGCATGGTGCAATTAGACGCTGGAAGGGAGTTGCCATGGCGGTGATGCGAAAGAGCGCGATTGTCGCGCTGGTTCTAGCGGGCGCTACAGTCGTCAGTGCGGCCAAGCCGGAAGAGCGCCGCCTCTGGCTCGAGCCGGTAGCCGCCAAGGCGCAAGCGGCCGAGGGCACGCAGTTTGTTCGTGCGGACCGTGCTGGCAACATCCTGCTGCTCCGGGGTGACACAGGCGAGGTCAGCTCCATCTTGAAGTCCGGGGAGTTGGGAGAAGCGGTCCGGCTGAAGGCGACCAACAATGCCCTCGGACACGTACTGAACGCCGCCCTGAGTCCCAGCGGCGACCAATGGCTTCTCTATGCGGAAGGTAAACTGCGGCTGTTCGTAGACGGCAAAGAGAAACCGCTCCCACCGATCGACTGGCAACCTTGGTCGGTTGGGTTCCTGCGAGATACTCCCCTTGTCGGCGTCATGCCGAGGCCGCTACCTTCCGCAGCGTTGCACCTCCAGGATCTTGGCACGGTCCCGTGGCTGGTCATCTTGGACAACGACCGTTGGAGCACGATGCTCGGGCATCCCGGTCTCGACGCGGAAACCGCCTGGAAGGAGCGGTCCAGAATGAATGCCTGGGTTGCGGCATACTCCTCTCTGGTAGCTCCAGCCAGGGATGGAAAGCTCTGGGTCGCCAGCGAATACGCCTATGAATTGCGCCAACTCAACTCCACAGGCCGGACTGTCTCCGAAGTCAGTGTCGCGATAAAGAAAGAGGCCCCCCCCATAACGATCACTCCGAATCAGGAGGCCGCCGCCGCGGTGAAACGCATGGAGACTCAGGGCGGCACCGCCACCTTTCACGAGTTCACGGAAAAGGCGGTGATCGCGGACCTGGCCGAAAAGAACGGGTCCGTCTTCCTCGTTGTACATGCTCCGGGGTCGGCGCTTGCGCTGGACCGATATGACCCTGGTCAGGGCCGGCTCGAGCGAGCTCAGCTCGCCCTGAAAGACTCAGGCCGATTTACTTTGGCCTGTGGTAAGGACGGCGTATATATAGCGCCAATGAACCCGGCGGAAGGTGTGTGGCGCGTCTCTTGGGCAGAGCTTGAAAGCGCCGCTTGGAAGCCTGTAGCCGGCGCCAAGCTGCCGGGAGGGTTGGTTGACGGCCAAAAGGGCAATTGAGCGAGGGAGTCCGCGGCGGCACAGCAGCCAGGGGATCTGCCGGGCCTAAAGTGGTGGACTGTCAAGGGGTTCGCGCGCGCGCTTTCCAAGCAACGGCATGAGAGTACCCTAAGCGGCGGCATCGTCACTCATACCGCAACGCTACGACCGGATCGACTCTTGCCGCCCTGTATGCAGGTATGGTGCTCACGAGGAGTGCCAATCCTATCAGGATGAGCGTTGTGCCCAGCCAGGTAACTGGATCTGCCGGCCCTACTCCATAAAGCTGGCTTGCCACGATTCGGCGGGCGGGCACGGCAATTGCCAGGCCGGTCGCTACACCGAAAGAAGCGATCACAAGGCTGCGTTGCAGGATGAGGGTTCGAACCTCTCCCGGGCTTGCTCCGCAAGCCATACGAATGCCGATCTCCCGGGTGCGTTCGATCACCGTCTGAGTGAGAACACCCCAGAGCCCGAACATCGCCAGCGCCGTCGCAACCAGAGCAAGTCCGGTGTAGAGCGCCGCCGCCTGGCGCTCTACACCCACCGTCGAAGCCAGAAGCTCCTCCAGCGTCGAGACCTTGAAGACGGGCAGCCTTTCGTCCATAGCTCTTACTGTCTCGCGCACCGCGTTGAGGATCTGCCTGGGCTCTCCGGCTGTACGCACGAACACGGTCATCTGCGGTGCCAGGAGCGAGCCGAGGAACGATTTCTCATATTGAGTGTGAGCGAGATAGAGCACCGGTACGGCCTCGTCCTTCAGACCTCCGTAGCTTGCATCGGCGACGATGCCGATGACCTCGAACGGAGTCTCGGTCTCTACAAGCCGCAGCCGCCGGCCGAGCGCATCGCGTCCGTCCCAGAGAAGGCGCGCAGCGGTTTCATTGACGATCACGACAGCGGCACCGGACGGGTCATCCCCGGCGCCGAAGCTCCGTCCCCGCACGAGTCTCATCTTCGTGGTCTCGAAAAACCGGTTCCCCACCAGAACGTGGCGCACAGACAATTGAGAGTCTGGCTTTGCGCTGCTGGTGGCCGGCTGGGCGTCGTCGGGCGTCACGCTCAAGTCGACCATGAAATCGCCTCCCATCACGGGAAGGGCGGAGGCCATGCTCGCGTCCTCAACCCCGGGAAGCCGCCTCAGACGCTTGAGCAGGTCGCGATAGAACTCCGCGACGCGAGGCCCCTCGTACCCTGCCGGGTAGAGGTCGACTGAAACGGCCAGGACTCGTGCAGGGTCGAAACCGGGATCGATCGATCCAAGATT
This sequence comes from uncultured Holophagales bacterium, assembly GCA_963844885.1. Lineage (GTDB taxonomy): Bacteria > Acidobacteriota > Thermoanaerobaculia > Multivoradales > UBA5704 > DATMER01. The sequence continues at coordinate 106,249 of CAWJQA010000007.1, forward strand.
GGCAAGAGTGCGCAGCATGAGCCCCGCGGCAATCAGGACCAGGAGCGTCAAAGCCACCTGGGTGCCGGCGAGGAGCTCGCGCACCGCGAGGCCCGCGCGGCGTCCGCGCGGCGTCTCGCCGCGCCACATCGCCGCAAACGATGTGCGCATGGCCTGGAGCGCCGGTGCGAGGGCGATCACCAGGCAGCTCGCCAGCGAGACGAGGAGCGCGAAACCCAGCGTGTGGTAGGATAGCGTGTAATCGCGTACGGCAAGATTGACGGGAAGATCAAGCCGTTCGAGGAGCGGAAGGGCGGCTGTCGCCAGAAGGATGCCGCCAGCGAGTCCGAGCAGGGCCAGAGAAAACCCTTCGACAAGGAACTGCCGGATCAATCGGCCGCGGCTCGCCCCCAGACTGAGCCGAATTGCAACCTCCCTCTGCCGGGCGAGCGCGCGAGTGAGCAGCAGCCCGGCCACGTTGATGACTGCCACGGCCAGGACCAGAGCCGTAATCGCCATGAGCCGGGCGGAGAATCCTTTCAACAGATCACGCTTGCCGGGTCCAAGCGCAAACTCGGTCAAGGGCAGCACCCGAACGCTGCGCCCGCCGGCGTCTGGATAGGACGCCGCCAATCTCTTCGCAACGACGTTGAGTGCGGCCTGGGCATGCTCGCGGCTCATGCCGGCAGGGAGGCGTCCCAGGACACTGAGCCATTCCTGCTTACGGTCAAACTCGCCGGTGAACGAGACAAGAACACCTGCGGCAACCTTCGAGTAAACGCCAAGAGGCAGCCAGATCTCACGCCGAGCGCTCAAGCTGGTCCCCACGAAGCTCTTCGGGGCGATCCCTACAACGGTCAAGCTCTTGCCGTTTAGCTGAACGATTGAGCCGATCACCCTGAGATCACCGCCGAAGCGCCGCTGCCATAAGTCATAGCCGAGAACGGTGACGAGTGCCTTTTCATCCGCGGCTGAAAGCAGGCGCCCCAGGGCGGGCTTCAGACCTAGAGCCGTGAAATAGTTGGACGATACGGCGAGGCCTGAGACCCGCTCCGCAGGTCCGTGGTGGGTGAGGCTCAGGTCACAATCGGCCATGGCCGCGAGATTCGCGACCGCATCCTTCTGGGCGGCATAGTCGAGGTAGTCAGCCCAGGCGACCTGACGGAATTTCTCCGGATCCTTGGCTTGGATTCCGACGACCGCCACCAACGACTCGGGGTCATGCAGCGCCGGCAACGGCCGAAGAAGCAGTGCATCGACGAGGCTGAAAACGGCGGTCGTGGAACCGATCCCGAGGGCCAGGGAGCCAACGGCGACGATCGTAATGAGGGGACTCTTGCCCAGCAGGCGAAGAGCGAAGCGAACATCCTTGGTCATGTCGGCCGTCCAGTTGCCGTGAGGCGCAAGAGTCGTGTTGGACCTGCCCGTGATCAGCCAGGCTATGGGGCCGCCAAGCTTATGTCGTTTGCTCCGCATGGGAAACATCCGCCACCAGGATGCGGTCCGTCTGGCAGTCCGAGCCGACCCAGAAGTCTGCGGCGCCCGCGTCGCGGAAGCCGTGCTTCCTGTAGAACGCGATGGCGCGGACGTTGCGTTCCCAGGTGCTGAGCCAGAGGCTATGGCCGCCGAGCTCCCGGGCGACGTCCACGACGGCGCTCATGAGCCGGCCGGCGAGCCCGCTGCCATGCCAGTCCCGCTGCACGTAGAACCGCCACAGCTCGACGGGGGCCTCGGCGGTGACGCAGGCCGGCGCTTTGCTTCGGCGCACCTGGGCGTAGGCGGCCAGGTCTTCGGGCGTCTCCGCGACGATTGTCACGATGCCGGGGCTCTCGAGCTCCGCCGTCTGCTGCCGGATGCCGTAGGATCTGGCGAGGAAGTCGGCGAGGTCGTCCGGCCGGGTGTCCTCGGCGAACGTCTCGGTGAAGATCCTCGCCGCAAGCTCGGCGAGAGGCGCTGCGTCGGCCGGCCCGGCGCGGCGGAGGGTGGGAGGGGGGAGGCTCATTCGAGGATTCTATCCAAGCCGGGAACCCGAGCCGGTGTCCATGTCTCCAACAGCACTAGGAGGAACATCATCATGTCGACCCTGAAAGAGACCACCGTCGCCTTCGAGGCGACCACCGGCCGCGGTTTCGAGGAGACCGTGGAGCGCTGCCGTCAGGCCCTGGGCCAGGAGGGATTTGGAGTCCTGACGGAGATCGACGTCAAAGCCACTCTCAAGAAGAAGCTGGACGTGGACCGGGAGCCCTACCTGATCCTGGGCGCCTGCCATCCGCCATCCGCCCACCGCGCGCTCACGGCTGCGCCGGAGGTCGGCGTGCTGCTGCCGTGCAACGTCTGCGTGTCGGTGGAGCAGGGGAAGACCGTGGTGAGGGCGATGAATCCCGAGGCGGCGATGAATCTCCTCGGCAGCCCGGCCGTGGAGGAGGTGGCGCGGGAAGTCGGCGCCGCCTTGAGGCGGGCGGTTCAGGCCACGGTGGCCTGACCGCCTTTCCTCTGTCAGGCCCCTGGAGACTCCACGATCCGGTTTCGGATCGCGTAGCTCACCACCTGCGCGCGGTTGTGCAGGTGGAGCTTGTCCAGGATGTTCCGCACGTGGAACTTGACCGTGTTCTCGCTCACGCCGAGGTGCTTGGCGAGCTTGCGGTTCGAGGTGATCCCCTGGACGAGCAACTCCAGAACCTCCAGCTCCCGCTCGGTCAACGCGTCCGGGTCGTGGTGCTGGGTCTGGTTCGTGCTCGGGCGTGCGAACTCCTGGAGGAGCTTGCGCGCCAGGGCCGGGGTCAGTGCCGGCTCGCCGCGGTTGATCCCCTCCAGCAGCGTGAAGAACTCGCCGGACTCCAGGTTTTTCAGGAGATAGCCCTGCGCCCCCGACTTGATCGCCTCGAACAGCTTGGCGTCCTCGTCGGAAGCGGTCAGCACCACCACCTTGACCTCGGGCTGGTCGGCGCTGATCAGCCGGGTGGCGGCCAGGCCGTCCATTTCGGGCATCGAGAGGTCCATCAGGACCACCTCGGGCTTGAGCTTGCGCGCCAGCTCCACGGCCTCGCGTCCATTCTTCGCTTCGCCCACGACCGTCATTCCGTGGGCTTCCAGCAGGCTGCGCAGGCTGTCCCGGAACAGCGCGTGGTCGTCTGCGATCAGGATGTTCATCGAACCCCCTTGCTCAGGATCGGGTAGGTGGAACGGGGACCTCGACGGTCAGCCGTGTCCCCTGCCCCGGAGACGAGTCTAGCCGAACGGTGCCGCCGATGCTCTCGCCGCGCTCCCGCATGGTCGAAAGGCCGAAGCGCGGGAACTCGGCACGGCCGAGCTCCTCGGGGTTGAAACCCAGACCGTCGTCTGCCACCACGGCCACGATCCGGGTCTCCTCCAGCTTCAGCGAGACCTCGACCTGCTTCGCCTGGGCGTGCTTGCGCACGTTGATGAGCGCCTCCTGCACGATCCGCTGGAGCTGGAGCTCGGCGTTGTCGCTCAGGCGGATGCTCCGGTCCACGTGTACCTTCACGGGGATGCCGTGCTGGACTTCCCAGGTGCGGGCGTAGTCGTGCAGGGCGTCGCCCAGCGAGCGGTCCGAGACCGCGGCATTGCGCAGGCCGATGATCGAATCCCGCACGTCGCCGTAGACCTCGCGGGCCGCGGCGGCGAGCTGGTCGAGGTGTTTCGACGCCTCTTCGGGCCGGTCGGTGCGCAGGTATTCCTTGACCGCCTGTGCCTTGGTGTTGACGTAGGCCAGCACCTGCGCGAGGCCGTCGTGCATCTCGTGCGCGATCCGCAGCCGCTCCTCGGCTACCGCTAGGGTGCCGAGCCGCTCGTGGAGGTAGGCGTTGTCGATGGCGACGGCGGCGGTGGTGGCAAAGCGGACCAGGGTCTCCTCGTCCTCCTCGGTGAACTCGGCCGCGTCCTGTTTTTCCGCGAGGTAGAGGTTGCCCCGGAACGGCCCCTTGCAGGCCACCGGCACCGCCAGAAGCGAGTGCATGGGCGGATGGTGCGGAGGGAAGCCGTGGGCGCGGGGGTCCGCCATCAGGTCCGCGATGCGCAGCCGCTGTCCCTCGTGCAGGACGACGCCGAGCAGCCCGTGGCCCACCGGCGGCGGCCCGATCCTGGCCCGCAGCTCGCCGGAGACGCCGGTCGTGATGAACGACTCGATCCGCTGATGGTCGCTGATGACGGACAGGGCTCCGTACTCGGCGTCGAGCAGGGTCGCGGCCTGGTCCACGACCCGCTGCAGCACCTTGTCCAGGGCGAGGTCGGCATGGACGTCCTGGGTGGCCACGTTGAGAGCCCGGAGCTCCCGGTTCTGCCGTTCGAGCCGGGCCTGCATCCGCTCGATCAGGGTGAACACGAGGGCGAAGACGAACAGGGCGCCGGTGAAGATGACGGCGTCCAGGACCAGCCGCCCCTGCCAGGACTGCATGTACGGGGAGAGCTGATGCCGGATCAGGTCCACGGCGATGACGAACCCCGCGGCCGCGAGGACGGTGAGCCACTTGAGCCGCCGCAGGATCGCGGGAGAGGCTTCGATCGCCGAGAATCCTTTGCCTCCGGACGCGGGGGTCGGTCGCAACGTCGTCATTCAACAGAATCTTAGCGGAAATCGGACTGGATCGGCCAGGAGGGCTCACGGGTTCTTCGTGACCGGCCGCCGGCGGCGTGTCGAGATCCCCATCAGGGCATAGATGGGGCACCATCCTACAAGGCCGGTCAGGAGCGGGACCCAGGCGAAGACCACCAGGGCGATCGCCCAGACTCCGTCCACGAGGCCGCTCCATCCCAGGAACAGCATCGCCGTTCCCAGGATGATCCGGACCACACGATCCCAGGTCGCCAGGTTGGAGAGCTCCTTGAGCATGTCTTCCGAAGGATCTCCTGGAATCCGGTCCGCCACCACGCCCTCCCGGGTGGCTTCGGCGCGGATGGCGGCCCATCCCGAAGGGTAGGACGGAGGGAGGTGAGCCGGGCTGTGCTAAACTCCAGAGCCCCGATGATCGTTCAGAAGCGCCATCTCGACGGGTTCACCCTCCTGAACGTGGAGGGGGTCATCAAGCTGGGGGAGAGCGCCCAGTTCTTCGCCCAGACCTTGGAGCGCACCTTGTCCGACGACCAGGGCCACGTCATCATCGATTTCTCGAAGATCAACTTCATCGACTCCACCGGCATCGGCGAGCTGGTCGGGTATCTGGGACGATTCCGCAACTCCAAGCGCGAGCTGATCCTGGCCAACCCGTCGGAGCGCATCCGCAAGCTCCTCCAGGTCGCCCGGCTCGACTCGCTGTTCCCCACCTACGACTCGGTGGAGGCGGCAATCGACGCCGAGCGGTGAGATGCGCCGGATCCTCACTCTGGCCCTCCTGGCGCTGCTGCTCCTGACCGGCTGCCGGATGTTCCAGCGGCGGGAGCGTCCGCCGTTCCGCAAGGTCAGGCCGCCGGTGGCGTTCGAGATCCTCCGCGACAGTCCGGACGTCTTGACGCTCGACCTGCGCAGCTCCAGGGAGTTCCTCGGCGACACCGGCCATATCTACCGCGCCCGGAACATCCCTCTCGACAATCTTTCGGAGCGGCTGGGGGAGCTCGCGCTGTTCCGGGACGACACGTTCCTGGTCTACTGCCGGGGCGATCGGGGCAATCGGGGCAATGACACGTGCGGCGAGGAGGGGATGGCGATCCTCGTGTCGAGCGGTTACGAGGACGCGATCCTCATCGAAGGCGGGATCGACGGCTGGATCGAGGACGGATTCAAGACGGTGCTGCCGGAGAACGCCGTGGGCGTACCCTTGCCCCCGCCCCGGTAATCGGCTAAAAAGGGGCGGCCCAAAAGGAGATCCCCACGATGACCGCCCCTGCTCCAAACGCGATCGCTGAAGCCCTCCGGAAGATGAAGGACGCCCTCGGCGACCGCATCCTGCTCGACGAAGAGGTCCGTTCCCAGTACCGCTCGGACTTCGGCCGGATGGTGGACCGCCTGCCCGGCGCCGTGGCCCGCTGCACGAACGCCGAGGAGGTCGCCGAGGTGGTCCGCTTCTGCCGCGACCGCCGCATCCCGGTGGTGCCGCGCGGCCAGGCCCACACCCAGAGCGGCCAGGCCACCACGGATGTCGGCGTGGTGGTCGACACCTCGTCCATGCAGACCATCCACGAGATCGACGAGGCGGGGGAGACCGCCACGGTCGACTCCGGCGTGATCTGGCGCCAACTCGTCCGCGCCACCGCGGAGAAGGGGCTGGTGCCGCGGGTGCTGACCAACAACCTCGGCGTGTCGATCGGCGGCACGCTCTCCATGGCCGGCCTCGGCGTGGCGAGCTTCCGCTACGGCACCCAGGCCGACAACGTGGACGAGCTCCAGGTGGTCACCGGCGCCGGCGAGGTCGTCACCTGCTCGCGCGAGCAGAACCGGGAGCTGTTCGACATGGTGCGCTGCAGCCTCGGCCAGTTCGGGATCATCACCCGCGCCAAGGTCCGCCTGCGGCGCTTCAAGCCCATGGTCCGCAAGTACTACCTCCTCTACGACGACCTGGGCGCTCTCATGGAAGACACCCGGAAGGTCATGGACCCGTCGAACCTCACCTTCTCGTCTCTGGAGTCCTGGTGTACGCCGTGTTTCCAGGGCATCAAGAAGATCGGCGAGGGCATGGAGCTGCGCGAGGGCGTGCAGACCTTCGCCTACTGGATGTTCCCGCTCCACCTGACGGTCGAGTTCGACGCCGGCCAGGAGCCGGACGACGCGGCCGTCCTCCAGGGCCTGAAGCCCTACAAGCACCTGGAGACCAGCGACTTCCAGCAGGTCGAGTTCTGCGAGCGCATGGATCCGGTCTTCACCCTCTGGCGCCGCAGCGGCTACTGGGACATGGCCCACCCCTGGATGGAAACCACGCTGCCGTGGGAGACGGCGCGCGAGTACATCGAGGCGGCGCTCGCCATCACGCCGCCGCAGGCGCTGGGACCGGGCGGCCACGTGCTCCTCTGGCCGGCCCGCACCGCCAGCTCGGACGTGCCGCTTTTCATGCATCCCGAGGGCGAGTACGTGATGGGCTGGGGTATTCTGCCGGGCGTGCCGCACGAGTTCCTCGACCTCGCTCTGAACCAGCTCGACATGGCGAGCGAGCTGTCGATCCACTATGGCGGCAAGCGCTATCTCTCCGGCTACATCACCTTCGACACGGCCGAGAAGTGGGCCGCCCACTACGGCGATCAGTGGGAGCGGGTGTGCGAGGCCAAGAAGCGGTTCGATCCGGACGGCGTCCTCGCGCCGGGCTTCGTGCGGTATGAGTAGCGCCATGACTACGACGACGGTACGCATCGCCCACAGCCCGGATTCGGACGACGCGTTCATGTTCTATGCGTTGACCCAGGGACTGCTCGACACGGAAGGGCTGGAGATCCGGCACGAGCTTCATGACATCGAAACGCTGAACCAGGCCGCGTTCCAGGGAACCTACGAGATCACGGCCTTGTCCTTTCACGCCTACGCCTACCTGGCCGGCCGCTACCAGCTCATGCCTTCCGGGGCGAGCTTCGGGGACGGCTACGGCCCGGTGGTGGTCTCCCGCCAGCCGCTCGGCCGCGCCGACCTGGTGGGCTGCAAGGTGGCCATCCCCGGCAAGCTGACGACCGCGAACCTCGCCCTGCAACTCTGGCAGCCCGAGGTGAAGACCGAAATCGTGCCCTTCGACAGGATCCTCGACGCGGTCCAGGAGGGGAAGGTGGACGCCGGGGTCGTCATCCACGAAGGACAGCTCACCTACGGCGACCTCGGTCTCCGCGCGGTGGTGGACCTCGGGGTCTGGTGGAAGGAGGAGACCGGCGGGCCGCTCCCGCTCGGCGGCAACGGCATCCGGCGCGACATCGACGAAGGGCTCAAGAAGCGGCTCTGCCGGCTGCTGACCGAGAGCATCGCCTACGGCCTCGACCACCGGCAGGAGGCGCTGGGCTACGCCATCCGCTATGCCCGCGGCCTGGAGGACGACCTGGAGCGGTCGGACCGCTTCGTGGGCATGTATGTGAACGAATGGACCCGCGGCTACGGCGAGGCCGGGAAGCGGGCCGTGCAGCTCCTCCTGGACCGCGGTCACGAGGCGGAGATCCTGCCGAACCGGATCGAGGCCGAGTTTATCGAGGTCTGACATGCCGAGGCCAGCCGCCCTGGTCTTCGACCTCGACGGGACGCTGATCGACTCCCGCCGCGACATCACCACCGCCCTCAACCGGATGCGCGCTGATCTGGGCCTGGCGCCGCTGACGCTCGAGAAGGTGGTGACGATGGTGGGGGAGGGGGCGAAGGTTCTGGTCCGCCGCGCCCTGGCGGACTGGGACGACCTCTTGCCCCCGGACCGGCTCAAAGTGGCCGTGGGAAAGTATCTCTCCTATTACCAGGAGATCTGCCTGGACACGACCGAAGCCTACCCGGGGGTCGAAGACATGCTCGCCGAGCTGGCTCCGGCCTACCGGCTGGCGCTCCTCAGCAACAAGGGGGAGAGGCTGTCCATCGAGATCCTGGAGGGGCTCGACCTCGCCTGGCGTTTCAAGGAGATTCTCGGCGGCGACAGCCTCCCGACCCGCAAGCCGAACCCCGCGGGCCTGCGCGCCCTGGCCGACCGCTTCGACGTGCCGGTGGAGACCCTGATGCTGGTCGGCGACACCCGCATCGACGCCGAGACCGCCAGGAACGCCGGCTGCGCCTTCGCGCTCGCCGAGTGGGGTTTCCCGCGCCCGCCCGGCGTGGAAATCCTGGCGGCCGACGTGACGGCGGCCACGCCGGAGGAGCTGGCCCGGAAGCTGCTGGCGCTGTAGGGCCGCCCCTACAGCCGCAGATCCCGCCGCATCTGGCCATATTCCAGGTCCAGCACCAGGACTCTCCCGCGGTCGTCCGCGAGGTTGAGCGTCTGGACCTGGAGGTGGAGCGTGACGCGGCGGGTGCGGCCGAGGACGACCTCGCCCTTGACCTTCCTCGTGCCGCGGTGGACCAGGTAGACCCGAGCCGAGCCCGGACCGTAGGCGGAGCCCACGAGCCAGTCTCCGGACAGGACCAGCTCTCCCGGCTCCCAATCTTCGCCGGGGAGGGGGATCTGGAGCGGCGGCGCGCCATGCAGCTTCAACTGGAGGACCGCCGCCGAGACCCACTGCTCGGCCACGGAGCCGTCGGGCGCCACGGCGAGCTGGCGCGCGCCGCCGACCCGGCCGCGCGCGGTGATCGGCACCTCCACACGGCTGCGGAGTTGGAGTGCCGGCACCTCGTAGGTCAGCGCCTCCGGATCCTCGCCGCCCGTCACCAGCGAGCAGCGGCTCACCGAGCGCGCCAGGGCCAGAACCTTGCCATGCACCGGCACGCCCCAGGGTCCGTCGAAGCGCCGCGACGTGGCGTCGACCGCGATCAGCCCGTCGGGGGAGATCACATACCAGAGCGCGCCGTCGTAGTCCGGAGCGAAGGCTTCGAAGCGGGCGTCGCACCAGGGTTCGGCCCGACGGCTCGCCAGGTCGAGCCGCGCCAGCGCGCGGCCGCGCCGCGGCGGGCCAGGGTGATGGCCCGGTCTCCAGGTCGGACACCACCAGGCGGTGGGCCGGCTGATCGAAGTCCGCCACGGACCGGCTGGCGCGTGAGAGGCAGGCGCCGCCGGCCTCGCCCAGGGCTCGGCCGTCAGGCCGTTCGGCAGGAAGGCGGCATCCCAGGCCGGCATGGTGCCGGCGTCCGTGCCGGCGATCTCGATCTTCCAGACGATGTCGCGGCGATCCAGGGCTCGCGGTCGGGCAGCGGCAGGGCGGGCGCGTCGGCCTTGAGCGCGCCGTCGTCCGCGAAGGCCACGAGCTGGCGGAAGCGGGCGGGCGACATGCGCGCTCCGAACCGCCCCGAGTCGCGGGCCACGGCGCGCACGGCGGCGCGGGCGAGCGTCTGCGCGGCCGGCGTCCGGGGTCCCTGGCAGAGCCCCTCCGCGAAGGCCAGCCGCTGCGTCGCCCCTTCCGCCCGCCAGCTCTCCAGGATGTCCTGGACCCGGTCCCGCACCTCCTCGAACTGGTCCGGCAGGAGCGTCACCTTGCGCGCCAGCATGCGGCCAGCCGAGGGTCCCGCCCTGCTCGATCGCGCGGTCCATCCACTCCTGGGCCATGTGCCGTGCTTCGGGGATCGGCCAGATCGTGTCGACGGCCGCGGAGTAGTCGCCGGCCTCGGCGAGGCCCGCGGCCCAGAGCAGCCGCAGCGCCTCGGCCTCCTCCTGGTTGCGCGTCCGCTCCAGGCGGGTGACGGCGTCGGCGAAGGCGCCGGTGCGGCGGGCAATCCAGAACGCGCGCTCCCGGTCGCCGGCCAGGAACCACTGCCGCACCAGCAGACCGGGCGGCAGGTTGCGCGCCTCGGCCATCTCGGCGGCCAGCCAGAGGCGGCCGTTGCGCTCCAGGAAGGCCACGGCCTCCTCGTGCGCGCTCAGCACTTCGGCCAGCACGAACGCCGCTTCCTCCACGTGCCCCTGGGCCTCCAGGCGCTCGAAGGCCGCACGGTAGATGCGCTGGAGCTCGCCGTCAGAGGTCGGCGCGGGAGGTCGGACGAGCCGTCCAGGAGGGCTTCGAGTCCGGCTTCATGGACAGGTCCCGGCGGGGTGAGGGGATGCGCAGCGGCAGCCCGCGCAGCGTCTCGGCCACCTCGCTGCCGAGCGGGATGGCGTAGCGCAGCGCCTCGCGCAGGTCGCCTTGCTCGAACATCTCGATCATGCTCTGGATATAGGTCGCGTGCCGGCGGCCGAGGAAGGACGACAGGCTCGCCGCCACCTTGAGGTGGGCGGTCAGGCGGTCGAAGCTGGCGGCATGCGGCCCCCGGTGCGGCCCACGATCACCGGCCGCCGCCAGCCGCGCAGGCTCCAGCGCAGGGTGTGGAGGCCGTTCAGCATCAGCCTTACCGGGGACAGCCGGCGTCGCGCCGGCCGCTTGCCTTCGGCGGACGGCTCGCGCCGGCTCAGGGCGGCGAGCACCTCGGCCAGCTCGGGTGCGGCCGGCGGCACCCCCTTGAGGCGGGTGCGGGCGTCGAACGACACCGGTTCTGGCGAGGACAACCGCGGCTGCACCGGCGGCGCGCCCAGGGAGGAGGCCGGGATCGTGCCGAACCCTTCCACGTCCAGCCAGGTGGCGGGATCCTCCCGGTCCGCTTCGGCGTGGCGCTCCGTCACCGTCGTCCCCGCGCGCGGCCGGACCACCGAGCCGGACGGCGGATCGATGGCGCGCAGCTCGAGCGGATCGATGGGAGCTCCCACGAGCGTGCCGCCCGGGCCGGCCTTCTCCATCACCAGCGGTAGGCCGGGGAGAGGTCGCAGGCGATCCGGTGCGGTTCGGGCAGGCGCACGAGCCAGCCGCGCGCCACCCGGTACACGGCCGTCCCCGGCACCCAGAGGTCCACCACGCGGCGGCGCGCCTCCAGGGGACTGGTGAGCAGGGCGTCGACGAGGAAGCCCGAGGCTTCCACGACCCCGCGATGAACCAGCGTGCGCGGCAGGGGGCCTCTCACGGCCGCAGGCGCCTCACGCCTCCGCCTCCGGCGGTATCGGCGGTATCGGCGGTATCGGCGGCATGGGCGCCATGGGCACGCGGCGGAAGAGGACCGCGTCGTGATCGAGCGAATAGACCGTCACCTCGCCGTGGACCGTCACCCAGGCCACCCAGGGGGCGCCCGGACAGGCCACGGCGTGGCGGATCGGCGCGGAGCCCACCGGCAGCTTGCGCGTCCAGCTCAGACCGGCCAGGAGGAGGGTGTGGCCGTCCTCTTCCAGGAGGAGCAGGCCGGGTTCGCCGCGCTCGCGGTCGCGGGCCACGCCCATGACGCGGGTGCCGTCGAACGGCACCAGGAAGCTGCCGCCGCCGCGGCTGAAGATCTCCCAGGCACCGCCGCGCTGGGCGACCGCCACCAGGCCGTGCTCGGGGTGGGTGAGCCGGCCGCCGAAGCCGAAGAAGGCGGGCGCTCCCTCCTCCGCCTCTTCCAGGATGCGCACCGTCCGCGGCGCGCCGCCACCGACGACCGATGTCAGTCGCGCCGGGCAGCCGGGCGTGGCCGCCTCCACGAAGCTCAGGTGGCCGCTCACGAACGCCGCCGCCGACACCCGCTCGGCCAGGCGCAGGAGCGTGCCGTCGAAGAGGCGGAAGAGCGTCCCTTCGGCGTCCAGCAGGCAGGTGTGGAGCGCAACGTGGAAGATCGGCTGAAGCGGCGCGCCCGCGGTGGAGCCGCGGAACGGCACGTCGCCCGGTGGACAGTGTACGCCCGGGCTGCCGCCGCCGCCGCGCTTCTTGCTGGCGTAGGAGAGGGCCACACCGCCGTCCGGCAGCGCCGACGCCAGGAGAACCTGCTGGCCCGTCAGGCCGACGCTCGTGGCCGGCTGCCCCGGCCAGGGGTCGTACAAGCGGGGGCGCCGGCCGGCGACCGCGGCGAGTTCGGCACCGGGAACGCCACCACGCCGCCGCCGGCCGCCCGCGCGAAGAGCTTCGAGCCGTTGGACGAGAACAGGAGGTCGGACGCCGGCACCAGCCGGGACGCCAGCCGGTCGGGAGCCGCCGCGGCCACCGAGAACGGGTCGCGGAGGAGGCGCGCGCAGACCGCCTGCTCCGGCAGCTCCAGGGTGACCGTCGGCAGGGCGGCGGGGTTTCCGGGCACCGGCCCGCGGCGGATGCGGATCGCCACCCGGCGGGCCTCCGGGTCGAGCACGTCCCAGACCTGGAGGAAGGCCGCGCCGCGCATCCCGCGCACCGAGGCCAGGCGCGACGGACCCACGAACCAGACGTCGTCCACCTCCCGCCGCGCCTGGAAACGCAGATGCCAGGCGGAAATCTGGGCGTCCGAGGCCTCGTGCGGCGTGCGCGCCTGGAGCAGGCGCAGCACGCTCGCCTCGTTGACCTCCAGGTTGAGCGGCGCCTCCGGCTCCTGCAGGATGCCCCAGACGAAGCGGACACCCGCCGCCTCCGCCCGCCGGGCGAGGACGATCAGCGCCGCGAGCTGGGCGATGCGCGGCGAGCCGAGCTGGCCCGGGCCGGCGTCGAACACCGCCGCGGAGACGCGCGAGCCCGACGGCACCGGCCGTGCCACGCGCAGGAACAGGTGCTCGCCCGCGGCCGCTCGGCGCACGAACTCGTCGGGCGCCTCATCGGCGAGCAGCCACTCCGAGGTGAGCAGCCGCTCGTACGAGCCGCGCCGGGTGATGCCGTCGTAGCCGTCCACCTCGCCGTCGCCGTTGTGCCGCCGCACCTGGAGCGGACCCACGGCGAACGACAGACGGTGCAGCACCGGGCTCAGCGACACCGCGAGGTCGCGTGGGAAGATGCCGAGGAACGGGCCCCACGGGGCGAGCGCGCGCGGCAGGTCCATCAGCCCATCTTCTCCTCGTCCTCCAGCCAGGCCTCGATCTGTGAGCGGACCAACGGTCGCGCCTCCAGCGTCGAGGCGAGGAGCGGCGGGTCGAGCAGCACGGCCAGCGGCGGCTCCGCCTGGAGGCGCGCTGCCCGGATCAGCAGCGCGCGCTCCAGCAGCGGCAGCGGCACCGCCGGCTGGCGGTTCGTCGGCAGGAGCAGGGACGGCGCGTGGGCGTCGCGGCCGAGATAGGCCGCGCCTTCGACCCACGGCAGCGCCGGACCCTCTCCCAGGAGGATGATCAGCCCGGGACCGGCCACGCCGCTCAGCCGTGCCAGCGCGTCCTCGTCGCGATCGCCGCGGGCGAGCAGGCGCCTCGCCATCGCCCTGGCCGCGTCCCCCCTCGCCGCCACACCCACCGGATCGAGCGGCATCGGGCGCGGGCGCCACGACACGGGGAGAAGGTCGTCCTTCATGGCCTCGTGGCCACCTTCAAGTCCTCCGTTGGGATGCCGCGCAGGGCGTCCACGATCCGCGACCGGACCTCGACGAGGTCGTCCGGCATCGTCTCGGGAGCAAAGCCGGCGTCGATCTCGCGGGCGATCCCTTCGAGCCGGAGCAGCCACTCCTCCGTCTCCTCGGCGCCATGCGGCCGGACGCGGAGCGCGTCGCGGCCGGCGGTGGCGATACGGGCGGCGCGGGCGAGAGGTCCGAGCGAAGCCTCCTCGGCGGCAGCGGGTAGCGTGGTGTTCTCGGTCTGCGCCAGGATCTCGCTCAGGCACTCCCGCGCGAGCGACTGCTGCTCCCGGGTGGGCACGGCCAGGATGAGCGGCCAGAGGTCGGCGTCGGTGGGACGGGTGCGGCCGGCCAGGGCCGCCGCCGCTGCCACGAGCCCCTGCGCATGCACCGCGCGGCGGTCGGAGAGGAGGATGCCGGCGCCGCGCAGCAGCCGGATCGCATGGGCCAGATGCGGGCGGACGCGCGAGAGGTCGGAGCGCCGCGCCGCCGCGGCCAGGATATCGAGGTCGGCGAGCGTGGCGCGAGTGAAGGTGGGGCCGCCCTCCTCGTGATCGAGGTGCCATCCGGCCTCGAGCAGCTCCTCCAGCCGGGGGTCGGGGACCGGATCGACGAAGATGCGGACCAGGAAGCGGTCCGCGAAGGCGGCCAGAGACTCGTCCTCGGGCAGTGCGTTCGAGGCGCCGACGCAGACCCGGAGCGGGCAGCGGACCACGCTGTGGCCGCGCCGGAACACGCGCTCGTTGAGGATGCCGAGCAGCGTGTTGAGGATCGCGGTCGAGCCCAGGAACACCTCGTCGAGGAAGGCGAAGTCGGCCTCCGGGAGCATGCCGGCGGTCTCGGTTTCGACGAACCCCTCCTTGAGGCGGCGCAGGTCGATGGGGCCGAAGATCTCGCTCGGCTCGGTGAAACGGCCGAGGAGGTACTCGAAGATGCGGGAGTCCACCGCGCGGGCGATGCGGCGGACGGCCTCGCTCTTGGCCGTGCCGGGCGGGCCGATGACGAGCACGTGCTCGCCCGCGACCGCGGCGAGCGCGATCATCTCGGCGAGGGCCTCGCGTTCGACGAGTCCACGGGTCGCGCCGGACAGGGCCTGCCGCAGCGCGGCTGCTGCTTCGCTCAGAGGCTTCGGCATGGGTGGATCGGGTTCATGGTAGACCAGGTCGGCCCGCTCGGCAATCGTGGCCATCGCGGCCGGCGCGGGAGTCTCCGGCAAAGGAGGCATCTGGGCCATGAAAGGTGCGTGAGGCATACGGCGTCAGCTCCGGGTTTTGTTGGCTCCTTTCTATAAGTGTCCGCTGGGGGGTCCGGAAGGACAACATTTCCGCATTTTCCTTGACTGCATGGTTTCGTGCTCACAGGCTTGGCAAAGGAGGCATGCCGATGTCCTCGGACTGAGCGGACGCCAAGGAAAACGAGGGGAGAGGAGGGGCGCGTCGTCCTCGGCGCCCCTCCTCTCCTTGTTCGGGTCTACGCCCTCCGCAGCCGCCAGGCCGCCGCGACCGCCAGCAGCGCCGACAGCAGAGCGAGGCCCAGGACGTCCAGCGTCGGGATGTCGATCACCGAAGCCAGGACGATGTCCGTGGGATCGCCGCTGCCCGCCGCGCCTGGGTCGTCGCTGACCCCCGACGACTCGTTCACTCCGTCGCCGTTGGCGTCGTAGGAGAAGGACGCCTGGTTCGAGATGGTGGTGGGGCTCGGCAAGCCGGTGGCGATGGTGGCCTGGATGGTGATCGTGACCGAGCCTCCGGCCGCGATCGAGCCGTTCCAGGTGACCGTGTTGGTGGCGACCGTGGCCACCGCCGTGCCCGAGGTGGCCGAGGCGCTGACCAGCGTCAGCTCCGGCGGCAGCACGTCGGTCAGCTCGTTGCCCGGGTTGTCGCCCTGGGCGCCGGGTCCGGCGTTGGACAGGACGATCGTGTAGGTGACCGTCCCGTTCGGCACGAGCTGGCCGGTCGCGGTCTTGGTGGCCGAGAGCACGGTGGGCGCCGCCACGAGCGTGCCCTCCGTATCGGACGCGACCACGACCCGGCCGTTGGTATCGACCGCGAACGAGGCGGTGTCGGTGACCGTCGAGCCCGCGACGGCCGAGGTCGGGACGTGGACGGTGAGGTCGAAGACCGTGTTGCCGGCCGCCAGGGTGGCCGCCGAGCAGGAGGCCGTGCCGGCGGCGCCCACCGCGGGCGCCGTGCAGGACCAGCCGCCCGGTGCCACCAGCGACTGGAAGGTCGTGCCCGGAGGCATGGGCAGGCTCAGAACCGCGTTCATTCCGTCGGAGAACGTGGCCGAGACGGTGACCGTGTAGGTGACGTCGAAGCCGGCGGTGACCGGGTCCGGCGTGTCGGTGATGGCCAGGGTGAGACCGGCGATCGTCGAGCCGACCGTCGTGAACGTGGCCGCGCTCTCATTGCCGGGATTCGGGTCGGCCGTCGCGGAGGAGACCGTCACCGTGTTGTCGAGCACCGTGCCGTCCGCCACCGAGCCTCCCACCTGGACGACGAGCGTGAACACCGCGCTGCCGGCCGGGAAGGTGGCGGCCGTGCAGGTCACCGTGCCGTTGGCGCCCACCGCGGGCGTCACGCAGCCCCAGCCGGCCGGAGCCGTGATCGACTGGAACGTGGTGCCCACCGGCAGCGGATCGCTGAGAGACACCGACGTGGCCGTGCTCGGCCCTTCGTTGTTGGCTGTGATCGTATAGGTGATGTCGCCGCCCGGAGCCACCGTGTCCGGCGTGCCGGTCTTGAGGAGCGACAGGTCGGCCAGGGCCGCGACCGTCGTGGTGGCGGTGGCGCTCTCGTCGCCCGGCTTGCCGTCCGCGGTCGCCGAGGTGGCCGTCGCCGTGTTCGAGAGCACGGTGCCGGCGGCCACCGACGGGTCGACCGCCACGGTCAGGGTGAAGACCGCGCTGCCCACCGCGAACGACGCGCTGGAGCAGGAGACCGTGCCGCCCGCGCCCACCGAAGGCGTCGTGCAGGACCAGCCCGCCACGGCGGACAGCGAGACGAACGTCGTGCCGGCCGGCAGCGTGTCGCTCCACGACGCGGTGGACGCGGCGTCCGGCCCGTTGTTGGCCACCGTGATGGTATAGGTCAGGTTGGTGCCGGCCGCCACCGGGTCGGGGGTGTCCACCTTGGTCACCGCGAGGTCGGCGACCTGGAACAGGCCGACCAGCACCGGGTCGTGGTCGGAGGCGCGGTACGGCGTAGCCGGCTGGAACACGACCCGCGGCGGGACGAGGGCGGAGCCGTCGGGCTTCTCGTCGAAACTGGCCTCGCCGGGGCTGTCGAACACCTCGTCGTTGTAGTCGAAGAGCTCGGCTTCATCGGCGTTGATGTGCCAGGCGTCGGCGCCGGTCACCTGGGAGAGCAGGCTGGCGTTGGCGAAGCCGTAGTCGATGTGGCCCAACTGGGCGTCGAAGAGGTACGAGTAAGCGGCGGCGCCGTTGAAGATACGTCTCGAGGTCGGTGTACCCGCCGCCGGTCAGCGTGGTGACCGGAGTTTCCTGGGGGTAGGAGTTGAAGTCGCCGAGCAGCAGCACGTCGGGGTCGCCCGCCGCCGGCACCACGGTACCGGAAATCCAGGTGAGCAGGCGCGTGGCCTGCGCCGTCCGGGTGCCGTTGAAACAGGCCGCGCCGTCGCCCGCATCGGCGTCGGCCCCGGTGCCTGGGCACCCCTTCGACTTGAAATGGTTGGCGATGACGGTGAAGCGCTGGCCGAACGCCGGGTTCGCCGCGTCCACGACGTCGAAGGTCTGGGCCGTCGGTGGCCGGTTGTGGACCGGGTCGAGGTCGACGAGCGGCGAGCCGACCGGCGACAGGATGCCGGTGCGATAGATGAATTGCACCCGGATGGCGTCGGTGCCCAGGGTCCCGCCGGTGTTCGCGAAGGCATAGGGATGGGCGCCGCCGCAGCGGGCGTTGACGGCTCCGAGGAGGTCGGTGATCGTGGCGCTCGGCGTGGTGTTCTCGAGCTCCATGAAGCCGAAGACGTCCGCGTTGAGCGTGCAGATCACGATCGAGGCCCGCTCGCGCTGGCGGTTGAGCTCGGCGACGCTGTCGGCGCCGCGGCAGTCGAGCGTGCCCGTCGGGCCGCACGGGCCGGTGCTGTTGCTCGCCGTGGTGTCGATCGTCGTGAAGTAGTTGAGCAGGTTCATCCCCGCCGCCTTGATCGCGCCGCCCACGGCCGGCGGCGTCGCCGGCCGCGGGTTGGCGACGGTGAAGGTCACCGGGTGGGCGGCGGTGGGGCGGATCCGCCAGGTGCTGGCGCCGAACCCCGGGAAATTCCATTCGAGGACGCCGGTGAGCCCGTTGACCAGGTCGCCGCCGCGGAAGAAGTCGACGCCCTGGGTGCCGGCCGAGAAGCCGCCGTTGGCCCGGGGATAGAAAATGTACTGGCTGCCGTTGGGAAGGCTCAGATAGGACTCTTGCCCGTTGTCGTCGTCGTCGAGGATGACCCGCCGGCGGTCGAGGTTGTCGAGGTGAGCGGTGTAGCCTGCCACGCTCGGCGGGTTGGCCTCGGTGAACTGCCGCGGCCGGCCGCCCTCGAACAGCTCGAGATGGCCGAAGCGGCCGAGCTCGAAGTACTCCGACACCGTGAGGGTGTCGACGAACGTGACCAGCATCCCCTCGCGCGCCTCGTAGAAGTCGTCGATCACTCCGGCCACCGGCAGGTCGATCGGCGCCGGGGTCACCTCGGCGAGGTGGTTGCCGGCGTCGGTGATCACCACCGAGCCGGCGGTGCTCGCCGTGATCTCGGTCATGTTGAAGTTCTCCGAAACGCTGCCGGTGACGCGCACCCGCTGGCCCTCGGCGACCGCCGTCGGGCAGGTGCTGCAGAAGATGAAGATCCCCTCCGAGGTCGCCGGATCGGCGTCTTGATCGGCGTTCTCCTCCTCCAGGAAGAAGCCTCGCAGCTTGTCCGCGCCCTGGAAGTTGGCGACGACGACCCCCTGCACCGTGACCGTGCTGCCCGGAATCGGCGTCGCGGCGCCGTTCCCCTGGACGTCGTGGATGAACGTCAGGTCGTCGTTGACGATCGTCCCCTGGCCCTGGCCGTCGGTGGCGATGGCGTTGGTGACGTTGGTGACGTTGACGAAGAAGGTCTCATCCGTCTCCGGGGTGGTGTCGCCGTTGACCAGCACGTCGAACGTATAGGTCGAGCTGCCGGCGGGGATCGTCTGGCCGGTCAGCGTTTTGGCCGTGAAGTCGCCGGGCGCGACCGCCGTGCTGTCGGCGGTCGCGATGTCGAACGTCACACCGCCCGCGGGCGCGGGGGCCGAGAGGCTGACCGTGAAGGTGAAAGTCGTGGTGCCGGCGTTGCCCTCGTTGAGCGAGACGTCGTTGATCGTCAGGTTCGGAGCCACGTCGTCGTTGACGATCGTCCCCTGGCCCTGGCCGTCGGTGACCGTGGCGCCGGTGACGTTGGTGACGTTGACGAAGAAGGTCTCGTTCGTCTCCGGAGTCGTGTCGCCGTTGACGAGCACGGTGAAGGAGTAGGTGGAGCTTCCGGCGGGGATGGTCTGCCCGGTAAGCGACTTCAGGGTGTAGTCGCCCGGCTGCGTCGCCGTGTTGTCCGCGGTGGCGATGTCGAACGTGACGCCGCCGGCGCCGGCCGGCGCCGAGAGGCTCACCGTGAACGTGAAGCTGGTGGTGCCGGCGTTGCCCTCGTTGAGCGAGACGTCGTTGACGGTCAGGTTGATGGGGACGACAGCGCTCGGGGTGAGGGAGAAATCGTCCACCGCCAGGCCGTCGTCGGCCCCGGTCGCGTCGAAGGTATTCCAGCGGATCCAGAAGCTGCTGCCGTTGGCGATGCTCAAGCTGGCGATCGAGTTGCTGATCGCCGTCCGGTTCGCCGCGGCGTTACCGTCCAGGGGACCCGCCGCGGCGGCGGTCTTGATCGGGTTGGTGAAATCCAACGTATTGACGTCGGTCCACGTGCCGGTGGTGAGGCTGGTCGCGTTGAGGCTGTACTGGAAGTCGAGCCGGTCGTCCCGCGCCGCCGCGGTATTTCCGATGCGCCACTGCTCGCCTGTATAGGCGATATTGAGGCTCGTGAGGGTCGAGCCGGTGTTATTGGTGAAGCAAGCGCCGATCGTGGGGACGAGCGTGCCGCTGTTGAGCCCGCCGAAGGCGCGCTCGGTGCTGGCCGCGGCGCCGAAGCTGTAGGTGTCACCCGCGTTGCCCGACCCGGTGCCCGCCGTATAGGTGGTATTGGCGTTCGTCCCCGACTCGCTGAACGCCCAGCCGGCCGGAACCGTAGTGGACGTGCCGCTACTCGCCAGTGTCACGAAATTCTGGGTCGAGGCCGACCCCAGAGTCGTCAGGCTGACGCACTGCGCGTCGAGACGCGCGGTCAGGCAGGTGGTGGCGGCCAGGACAACGAGCGTATGTCGCAAGGAGAGGCGCATCGGGTGGTTCCCCCAATCGGGTTCGAGACGGCAGATGAAGCGCCAGGAGTCTAACCCAACCCGGGCCGGATGGGGTGACGGGAACGTGACGAGGTGCTCGCCGCGGTGGCGGAGGAGGTGGCGCGAGAGATGGGAGGTGCCGCAGACCTTCTTCCTTCTCTTGGTGGCACTCTGTGACGCGACAATTTACATCTACAAGGTCTCTGCACCGAGGTGCGGGCACGGCCGAAGGGCTTATTCTGCGACGCCAAGCATCCAAGTCGCGACGCGAGCCTCAACTCTGCGACGCCGACAGTCAACCCTGCGACGCTGAAGGGTCAAGTTGCGACGCTAAGCTCTATTCTGCGACGCCGAAAGGTGTAGTCGCGACGCCGAGACCCTACTCTGCGACGGGGAAGGTCTACTTCGCGACGCCGAAGCGTCACTCTGCGACAAGAACGTCTTCGGCGTCGCAGAGTGAGCCTGAGTTGCGACGACGAAGGGCAACTCTGCGACGCGGAGAGGCTGTCTGCGACGCCGAGACGCTTCGGCGTCGCGACTTGAGGGCTATCTGCGACGGCGAAGGGTGTCGCGACGACGCCTCATGCTCGGCTGGCGCCGGGTGCGCGCTGCCCGCTTCCGCTCCATGCTTCGCGGGAGGTTGGACGACAAGGTTTCCCCGCTCACCACCGCCGTGGCTTGGAGAGTATCAACGCCCGGGTTCGCTCCCGCGTTGGTGAACGAAGCCTGCCCGGCAGAGTCTGTGATCGCCTGGTCGGTGCGGCCAACCGTGGGGCCGCTCACCACCCGGAAGGTCACGGCCACGCCTGAGAGCGGCTGGCTCAGGGCGGCCGTCACGGTGGCGGGCTCGCCGGGAGCGTGGCTCGCCGAGTAGGGCGTGAGAGACAAGGTTTTCGGCGAGGTCCAGGTCACGGTCACCGGGTTGGAGCTTTGATACGTTCCGTTGCCCATCAAGATCGACGCCTCGACTGTATCCGTGCCGGCGAGGTTGCCGTTGAAAGTGTACGCCGCTTTACCGGTGGCGTCGGTGAGAATCTGGAAGGTCTTGCCAACATCCGGGCCGGCGGTGATCCGGAAGACGACGGCCATCCCAGGAAGCAGCCGGCCGTCCGGCCGCTTCGCGACGACGCTCAGGTTGGCCGCCGTGCCTACCGGTAGCGTCGAGGCGGCGGGGCTCAGCGTCAGCGTGGCTTTGGACACCCAGTCGATGGTTATGCCGTTGATCTCCTGCGCCGCGATAGTGGCGTTTTGCACCCGCGCCAGGAGCGTGTCGAAGGCCTCGACGGTGCTGGCGTAGGAAAATCTTGCGACTCCTGAAGGGAAACTCGCTGCTGTCGGAAGTCGTATGTCAGGATGGCCGACTGGTGTGCCGGAATCGTGAAGCTTAACTCGTATCTGATGGAAGTACCCGGCGGCGGCGAAAAACTACCACAGTAACAACGACCGCACCGGCGAAAGCCGCGATAGAACCCAATTCGAGAAAGACGGGGCATCGGCAGCCTGCTCGATCTGCCCAAATAGAGTAACCGTCGGGGCAAGCCACGAAATTGACCTGGGCTGCTGTAATGCTCCAAAGTAAGAACCAAGCTGCGGAGCAATAGAGCACCAGGGATACGCCTATTAATAGGCCACGTACGGGACCGGGGCGCATAGTATCCCTCTTTATCGGTGGCCTAGACAGCTAAATCCGCTGCGCCTCGGAAATCTCGTAGGCATTGACGGCGCAGAGAGCGCCGCGCACTTCCGGCAGCCACCAAGAACCTCCATTGCCCACGTCTGACAATTATTCGTCGGAGTAAATAAAGGATCCTTTAGTTGGACCGTAGCCTCTCGAATCAGTCTATAGTTTTTTGTTAACACACTCTTCGTCGGCACTTGGAACTTCGTTGCATCTTGTGCCAAGGCGCGCTTCCGATGCGTCTGCGTGGTTCACGATTTGGGTTTGAGGCAAAATCACCGCCCACAACCAGACAGTACCGATCGCGGATTCCGCTTTAAAACAAGCACCGAAGGCTCACTGCTATCCGAGGAGCAACTTCTTGACGGCAAAGTACTCATCACAATTGGCGGCATCCCCCTTGCGATGCTCCCCCACGACCGACCAAGTTCCGGATTGCTTTTTCAGCGTAAAATTTGAAGAGCTTGCCTCGGCCAAACAGAAGACCCCGTAGGCCGTCGCCGTCTCACTACCCTGTCGCCAAACCAACTCGGAGAACATTAGAGCAACAGCTTCACCATGGCTCAACTCTCCTATCTTCTCGCCATCGATCAAGCGGACAGAGATGGGCTGCACGAGCTGACCGCTACGCAGAAGGCCGTTGAGTTGCCCTAGTAAATCAGGGTCGGGATCAACGAAGTCGACCGATAGATAGAGAACGTTCACATCGGAAGACTCCAACTTGTGGGCGACTATAGCTGCAATAATTCTCTTTGCCTCGACAGTTCCGACAACTTGCGATCTGGTCGGATCGACAAGAAACATGCTCAAGATCAGTCCCATACCGAGAACGGTCGACACTCTTCTCATGCAACCACCTTTCTGGCCCGCCACTCCAGGAGCCCGAACTGGCTTTGCCGACAAGATCAAACCACCCTTATGCGATCCACTCAAGTTGTTCGCTCGCCACCACCCATTCCACGCCTCGCTTTTTTACCGTAAAGATGTACTTGGCGGCATTTCTCGCGGACCTGTAGTAACCTCCCGCAATCTCCACTGTCTCCGCATCTTTCCAGACAAGCGAATCGGTAAGAATCGCGAGGACCATAGCGCGCGTCTGTGATTCTCTCTCTTTCACGCCATCTCGCTCTGCCTCCTCTCCAGCCGTGCAATTAGAATTAGGCAGAATGCGCTGACCGCCTGAAACCTGGCCGAAGCGAGCCAAAAGATCATCGGATGGGTCAACGCTGTCAACAACAAGACAAAAGACTTTGAAATTGGTTGCACCCGCCATCAAATGTTTGAAAACAGCTACCGAGATATCGACAGTATCTTCGGTCACCGATGATCCATTCAGGGAACCACCAAACATCGCCGAGATCAAGAACGCCGCGCACATGACTCTGGTTGTTCTCACAGTCCCTCCCCTCTGTTCTCTCTGTTAATATGTCATACGGTTCATTGATCGGCACAACCAGCAGAATTATGGATTGCGCTTTCGAGGGCTTGGTACAACGGATCCTCGGAGTGATTTTCTTCGCGCCAAGTGCTGAAACATCTATGTCCAATCTCATGGGCTATGGTATTGAGCAACTCGCAATTGCTTCGAAATGCTCCCTCGCAAAGATTGGCAGCATCTTCCCTGCTGAAGCCGGCAATGGAGTTTAGTCCATAGATTTTTGCCTCTTTAGAGCACGTCTCATTATTCGCGCACCGAATAACCGGAAGCGATCTACCGAAAGTCTCGAAGCACTTCTTAATGCCGGGCAGGGTACGAAGGGACGTTCCGTAACGTATCACGTCTTCATAAGCTTGGGCCACTTGCCTTGACCGTTCTCCCTTGCAGCAGGCCCCATCACAATTCTCTATGCGCGGGAACAGTCCAAGCCCATCGGTGTAGAGTTGAGGATTGCCGCCGGCATATGTGAATGGATCGACCAGCGTGGCCACTCGAAGCGGATCCGCCTGCGTATACCGCCCCCACCCCGCCCGGTACCAGCGATGCACATTGTAGCTCCGCTCCGTCATCCCATTTGCCCCGGTTCCAAGCTGTTCAGCTTCCTGACCTGGGAAACGCAGCGGCTGGTGCCTATCGTACGAGCGCAGGGCGTAGACGGAGCCGTACGGCTCATGCTCAGCGCGCCAGACGATTCCCTGGAGAGAGCTGGTTTGCAAGAGCGGCGTGCCGAGGTGATCCGTGAATGTCCAAGAAACCGTGCCGACCCCGTTCACCTGCGCCAGCGGCCGGCCGTCGAACCAGATGTATTCATAGAGGATGGCCGGGCGCGCGGCGGTTGTGAGCTCGCTCTCCGCCATCAGGCTCATTTCGGGCGAGTAGAGGGAGATGCGGAGTGTTGACGTTGCGGCCTGCGCGGACATCGCTGAGACGGCGGAGGAAGCGAAAACCCCGGCTCCATCCTCTAGAACGCCGATCACCGTGCCATAGCCGGGGTGCCCGGGGTTCGGGCCATAGACGGATGACGTGTCCACTTGCAACACCACCGTCGCCGCGGTGTTGCCGTAGATCGTAGAGTCGTTCTTTCCAATGCTCGTCGCAACGATCACCTGAATATAAGCTCCAAGCTTCGCGGGTGGATTGCTGTTGCCCGGCTTCGAGGTCCAACGGGAGGCGTCGAGCCGCGGTGTGCCGGTCGTATGGGCATTCGCCTGGCAGAGGCGCGGCGGAAGCGGCGCGGTGGACCAGCCCTTGAAATCAGCCTGGGCGGCGTAGTCGCCACCTTGGACCTGCCGACTCCACTGCGCTCCCCAGAATTGCACGCGGTCACCGAGACGCAAGCTCGGCGTGTTGCCGCCCCAGATCACGAAAGAGGTCGGCTGCGCCACAAGGATCGTAGTGGCGACCAAAGAAGGCCGGTACCAGGCGTCTCCCGCAAACGCGGCTTCAAGTCGGGCGGTGCCAGTGGCGAGGACCGGGATGAAAAGCGAAGCCGTGGCCGTGCCATCCGCGCCGGTGGTGACGGTGGCCACGGCGGTGCCGAGGCGGAAGGTCACAATCCGGCCGGCGAGCGGTTGGCCGTCATCGTCCACGAGGCGGGCGCTCACCGGCTGGGCGCCACCGCTGGCTACAGCGGAAACTCCAGAGAGAGTCAAAACCGTATCTTCCGGGGTGATGACAGCCAGACGGCTTGTCGCGGAGCCCGACCAGGCTCCTTCTCCCGCGAAGGCCACGGCGAGCGGCGTGGCTCCCGGCAGGCCATCAGGTACGATTTCGACGGTCGCCGAACCATCCGCCCCCGTGACGGCCGTGGCCGTCTGCGAGCCGAGAACGAAAGCCAGCGTTCTCCCGGCGAGCGGTTGCCCGGTTGTGCTCTCCGTCAGGCGGGCGGCGAGATGCATGGGATCACTGTACTCCCCAACCTGGGCTCCTGTATAGACCAGCGTCGTGGGAATCGAGGTCCATTCCACCGCGACGAGGTTGGACGACAAGGTTTCCCCGCTCACCACCGCCGTGGCTTGGAGGGTGTCAATGCCCGGGTTTGCTCCTGCGTAGCTGAAGGAAGCCCGCCCGGCAGAGTCTGTGATCGCCTGACCGGTGCGGCTGACTGTGGGGCCGCTGACGACGCGGAAGGCCACGGCAATACCCGCCAGCGGCTGGCTCAGGGCGGCCGTCACGGTGGCGGCTTCGCCGGGAGCGTGGCTCGCTGAGTAGGGCGTGAGGGACAGGGTTTTCGGTGCGATCCAGGTCACGGTCACCGGGTTCGAGCTCTGATAGGTTCCGTTGCTCATCAGGATCGACGCCTCGACCGTATCCGTACCGGCGATGCCGCCGGTGAAGGTGTACGCCGCCTTGCCGGTGGCCTCAGTGAGAATCTGGAAGGTCTTGCCGGCGTCCGGGCCGGCGGTGACCCGGAAGACAACGGCCATGCCCGGCAGCAGCCGGCCGTCCGGCCTCTTGGCGATGACGCTCAGATTCACCGCAGTGCCCACAGGGAGCGTCGAGGCGTCGTCGTGGCCTTTTGCTTTTTCTCAGTCTGAATAGTAGTAGGCTTCTTTCTCTACAACAACTCCCCGCGACAGTCGAATTACCCTGACCCTATGACTGTCACTGTATCGCCATCTACTGTAGAAAAACGACTTCAACGAAGGCTCCCCGAGGCTTCGAAGCACACTTTCCTTCTTTGTGCCCACGGGGAAGTGCTCCTGAACGGCTTTGCAGTCCTTGTCCCACCCGCAGGTCACTTCCTCTACTTTTTCGCGAGAAAAAGCAATTGTTTCCTGCTCTGAATTGCCATAGATCCAAACTTCACGAAGAGGGCTCTTTAAGAGTTTCAATAGCAGTAACTCGGACATTCCAGGGTATACTAGCCGAAATTTTGAGTCGCTATAACCTTCAGAATAAACCGTCTCCCCATAACCAAAGGAAGCGAATAGCGATCCAGGCAGACCATCAAGGAGCCAGATTTGTAGGCACGCGCAAATCAGAAGCGTCACCATACCTGCTATTATTAATCGCCTTAAAACACCACGCAGACGGCGCACACCGAGTCCAAAACCCATGTACGCCGCTATAACCAACGACCAGCCCATCCAGGCCACGATCGCTTCCAAATAAAATGCAATTACCGCCCCTGCGGTGACGACAAAAACCACGAACGCTGCTGATGCAACAAATAAAAATCTATAGATGATTTTCACAAATGCGTCGCCGACTTCGCCCTTAAACCTTGTCCACTTGTTCATCGGTTTTACAACTAAATCTCGCCGCTATTTACAGCAGCAGTGGCAATTTGTCGATTCTGACTTCGCAAAGAGTTCATCCCATCCGTGGTCGCCGCCCTTTTCATCCTCCCCTTTACGCTGTAGTTGTGCAAGCCAGTCTTTATCCTTCCACCCACCTCTCAATGGCTGACCGTTCTTACTCTCCTCGTAATCAACGAACGGGGTCATATCTGGGTTTATAGTTATGGTTGGTTCACCATTCAACTGAACATCGATCTCGATGTAATTTGTACTTTTGAAAATCTGTCCAGGATGCTTGCACGGGTCAGCGTACCCATCCTGCTCAACTGGCCATGTTTCCCCAGGCTCGAGTTTGTGTGTCTTCGGTCGCTCTGATTCCTTAACATAGATTATGCACTGGCTGTGATTTGTAACTCTCAGGCCAAGAGCATCCGTGTTCGAAAATGGTCGATCCTTTGCATACGCAAAGAGGTTCAAAGCATCGTGAAGTCCGAGCGGATCCGCTTGCGTATACCGCCCCCACCCCGCCCGGTACCACCGATGCACATTGTAGCTCCGTTCCGTAACTCCATTCGCCCCGATACCGAGCTGCTCGGCTTCCTGGCCCGGGAAGCGCAGGGGCTGATGCCGGTCGTAAGAGCGTAAGGCGTAGATGGAGCCGTACGGCTCGTGCTCAGCTCGCCAGACGATTCCCTGAAGAGAACTGGTTTGCAGCAGCGGTGTGCCGAGGTGATCCGTGAAGGTCCAGGACACCGTACCGGTCCCATCCACCTGCGCCAGCGGACGGCCATCGAACCAGATGTACTCGTAGAGGATGGCCGGGCGCGCGGTCGTCGTCAGCTCGGTTTCCGCCATCAGGCTCATTTCGGGCGAATAGAGGGAGATGCGACGGGTCGCCGTCGCGGCCTGCGCGGACATCGATGAGCCGGCCGTGGAATCGAAAACCCCGGCTCCGTCCTCCAGGACACTAATAACCGTGCCATAACCGGGGTGCCCTGGGTCCGGACCGTAGGCGGTGGACGGGTCCACCTGAAGCACCACGGTCGCCGCGATGTTGCCATAGATCGTCGAGCCGCTCTTGGCAATGCTGTTCGCGACGATCACCTGTATGTAGGAGCCCAGTTGGGCGGGCGGCTTGCTGTTGCCCGGTTTCGAGGTCCAACACGAGGCATCGAGCCGCGGTGTGCCGGTCGTATGGGCGTTCGGCTGGCAGAGGCGCGCCGGCAGCGGCGCGGTGGACCAGCCTTTGAAATCAGCCTGGGCCGCGTAGTCGCCGCCTTGGACCTGCTGGCTCCATTGCGCTCCCCAGAATTGTACGCGGTCGCCGAGGCGCAGGCCCGGCGTGTTGCCGCCCCAGATCACGAAAGAGGTCGGCTGCGCAACAAGTACCGTAGTGGCGGCCGAAGAAGGCCGGTACCAGGCATCTCCCGCGAACGCGGCTTCAAGTCGGGCGGTGCCAGTGGCGAGGACCGGGACCGAAAGCGAAGCCGTGGCCATGCCGTCCGCGCCGGTGGTGGCTTCGGCCACGGCGGTGCCGAGGCGGAAGATCACGGTCCGACCGGCGAGCGACTGGCCGTCGTCGTCCACTAGATGAGCGCTCACCGGTTGGGAGCCGCCGCTGGCTACAGCGGAGACTCCAGAGAGAGTCAAAACCGTATCTTCCGGGGTGATGACAGCCAGACGGCTTGTCGCGGAGCCCGACCAGGCTCCTTCTCCCGCGAAGGCCACGGCGAGCGGCGTGGCTCCCGGCAGGCCATCAGGTACGATTTCGACGGTCGCCGAACCATCCGCACCCGTGACGGCCGTGGCCGTCTGCGAGCCGAGAACGAAAGCCAGCGTTCTCCCGGCGAGCGGTTGCCCGGTAGTGCTTTCCGTCAGGCGGGCGGCGAGAAGCATGGGATCACTGTACTCCCCAACCTGGGCTCCTGTATAGACCAGCGTCGTGGGAATCGAGGTCCATTCCACCGCGACGAGGTTGGAGGACAAGGTTTCCCCGCTCACCACCGCCGTGGCTTGGAGGGTGTCAATGCCCGGGTTTGCTCCTGCGTAGCTGAAGGAAGCCCGCCCGGCAGAGTCTGTGATCGCCTGACCGGTGCGGCCGACTGTGGGGCCGCTGACGACGCGGAAGGCCACGGCAATACCCGCCAGCGGCTGGCTCAGGGCGGCCGTCACGGTGGCGGCTTCGCCGGGAGCGTGGCTCGCTGAGTAGGGCGTGAGGGACAGGGTTTTCGGTGCGATCCAGGTCACGGTCACCGGGTTCGAGCTCTGATAGGTTCCGTTGCTCATCAGGATCGACGCCTCGACCGTATCCGTGCCGGCGAGGTTGCCGTTGAAGGTGTACGCCGCTTTACCGGTGGCGTCGGTGAGAATCTGGAAGGTCTTGCCGGCGTCGGGGCCGGCGGTGACCCGAAAGACGACGGCCAGCCCAGGCAATACTCGGCCGTCCGGGCGTTTGGCGATGACGCTCAGATTGGCCGCCGTGCCTACCGGTAGCGTCGAGGCCGTGGGGCTCAGCGTCAGTGTGGCTTTGGGCACCCAGTCGATGGTTATGCCGTTGATCTCCTGCGCCGCGAGGGTGCCGTTTTGTACCCGCGCCAGGAGCGTGTCGAAGGCCTCGACGGTGCTGGCATAGGAAAACCTTGCGATTCCCTCGCTGTCGGTGAAGATGCCCGCGGTGCGACCGCTGTTGTTGCCCGCGTAGACGCGGAAGAAGATAAAGACTCCCGGCTGCGGCTCTCCGGCCGCGTCGAGGAGAACGGCGGTGATGGTCTGTACCGAGCCCACCGGGCCGGACAGCGCTTTGGGTTTTACGATCAGCTTCCCGGCTTCGCCCGCTCCGCTCGCGCCGACCGGCCGCCACTGCATGGATTCGCCCTTCTGGCAGCGCAGGTCGTAGCCGAACGTGTCTAGCACGTGCTCCGAGTCGAGATAGGAAAAGGTTTTTCCCTGAGCGGTGACGGTGATCTTCGGCACCCTCGGATCGTCCGGAGGGGCCGGCACGCCACAGGGCATGAACGGAAACTCGCTGGTGTCGAAGTCGTACGCCTTCGTCTGCATCAGGACGGCCGACTGGTGGGCCGGGATCGTGAAGCTTCCCCAGAGGTCGAAAATTGGCACGGAGCGCTGAAGATCTACCGTCACGCGATCGATCGGGAGCGGCTCGGCGGTATGGTTGTCGATCCGGATGGCCCCGGAATCGATAAACTGGCCGCCGCCGAGGAAGAGAATGCCGGGGTCTCCCTTCCAGGGCTGCGGGAAACCGGGCGCCGAGCCGCTTTCGTTCTCGGCATAGCCGAGGAACAGCTCGAGATCGGCCGGGGCCGGCCAGCGGACGACGGTGAGATTGGATGTCAACGCACCGCCCGAGGGGTTCGGGATGGTGGCTTCCCACGTGTCGGAGCCGACGTAGACGCTCGTGTACGTGAATATCGCCTTGCCGCTGGCATCTGTCACTATTTGGCCGGTCGCGCCGTGATTGGGACCGGAGGCGGCCCGGAAGGTTACGGCGACGTTTTGCAGTGGCTGGCCCCCGGCATCGGTCACCGTAGCGGTCAAGGTGTAGGGCTGACCCCAGAGGCCGGCGCCTAGAGCTGGCTCCAGAAGGAAGTCGCCTCCGGCGTCGGCGCCGGACGTGCCGATAAGCCGCCACGCGAGGGATTCATTGCCGCGGCAGTACGAATCGAAGCCTCCTGTATCAAGCACGTGGCCGATGTCATAGTAGCTCGTAGACTGGCCACCAATCACCACGCTGACCTTGGGTATCCGCGGATCTCCAGGTTTCGGTGTCGCACCGCAGGCGACGATGGCCGCGTCGCTGGTGTCAAAATTGAACGGTTGCGTCTGGGTGAGAATCACCGAGCCGTGCGGCGGCACGGTGAAGCTTCCCCAAAGGTCGTAAACCGGCCCGGGACGCTGGAGATCGACCAGGACTCGATCGACGGCGATGGGCTGATCCGTGCTGTTGTCGAGGCGGATGGCTCCGGCGTCGAGCGGCGACGGGCTACCGAGATAGACGACGTTCGGCGCTCCCTGCCAGGGAACGGGGAAGGTCGAGGTCGGCCGCAGGTCGTCGGCGTAGCCGACGTGAACCGAGAGCGCGACCTGCGACAAGGCAAGGTTACCGAGGTCGAGCGCGCCGCCTGCGGTCACCGGGAAAGGTGGCGACGTGATAGACGCGAAACCCGGTGCCGCCGCGGTCACGGTATAGGTGCCCGGCGGCAGGGTGAGATGGAAAGCACCGGCCGCATCGGTTGCGGCCAAGTCAAGCGTGCCGTCCACCGTGACTGTGGCTCCGGTCACGGGCGTGCCGTCCGCGGCGCGGATCACCCGGCCGGTGACGGTGCCGAGGGCCTGGAGGAGCAGGCCATCGAAAGCATAAACCCCACCCGGGCCGAGGTCCACGGCGGCGGTGAGGCGGCTACCGAAACCTTCGCGGGTGACGGCGAGCGACCAGGTTCCCGGAGGTACGGAAAGGAAGAAGCTTCCGTCAGGGCCGGTAACCGTGGAGGGCCCGGCCGCGCGCAGGGTGTTGGTGCTTGCGGAGACGGTGGCTCCCGCGATTCCGGCTCCGGTGCCGTCCACGACCCGGCCGGTGAGCGTGGCGGGCTCGGCTTCCAATTCGATGCTTTCGAGGCGGTGGGTGGCTCCGGCTACGAGCATGATCGGATCGAGCGTGCGGCTTTGATAGCCGGGGCGCGCGAAAGTCAACGCCCAGGTGCCGGCCGGCAACTTCAAGATAAAGGTTCCGGCTTCGTCTGAATACACGGTCTCACTGCTGCCCGACACCGTCACGAGAACACCCGCCAGCGGCGCGCCGTCCGGCGAGCCGGTCACCGTGCCGGTTATTTTTCCCGGAGCCGACGCCAGCCTCAGCGTTCCAACGGGCGTTTCACCGCCGGAGGTGAGCGCGAAGGGGGCCGAGGTGGCGGCCAGGTAGCCGGGCGCGGTGGCGGTCAAGGTGTAAAGCCCGGCCGGCCGGATCAATCGAAAAGCCCCGGCGCTGTCCGTGGCTGTGGCGTCTGTAGTGCCGGTGACTCGCACCATGGCGCCGGCGATCGGGGCTCCGCTTTCGTCTGCGATCACGTTTCCCGTGGCGGTGCCGAAGGGAACGTCGATTGTGGTGGATGTGCGCAGGCCGCGGCCGTCGTAGAGATAACTCAATCCGTCCGCGGCGGCGAGCAGGTTGCGCGCCGACCAGACCGCGCCGGAGCCGAGCTCGTTGCCCACGGCATCGTAGGTCACTGCGCGCGGTCCGCTCTCGGTTTCGACGGTTTGCAGCGTCGGCAGCGTGCCGTTGTATGTAAAACGAGCCGAACGGAAGGAGCCGAGAGAAAGCGACGTCATGTTGCCCATGGCGTCATAGGCGTAGCGGCCGGTTCCCCACAAGGCTTCACCCGTCGAAGCGCCGGTAAGCCGGTACAGGTCGTCGTAAAAGAAATCTCTGTTGTAGGTCGGATCAAGCGCATCGTGCAGGGCCGTGATGTTGCCCACGGCGTCGAGCCCGTAGAGAGTATCGGCAAGAGGACCGGCGCTTCCATCGAGCCGGTTTTCGAGCGGCCGGTAGCGCTGATCCCATCTCCGCGTCTGCACCGTGCCGTTGCCGAAGGCGACTTTCTCGACCGGGCCGAACGGGAGATAGGAAGCCGAGGAAACCAGCGGCGTGCTCCCCAAGGCGGCCGAGGCCGGCCGGTCCGCGAAGTCAAACGTCTGGGCCACTTCGCGGCCTGACGGATAAATCTGAGCGGCGCGGTTGCCGTTGGCGTCGTAGCGCCAGGAGGTCGCGTACGTGCTTCCCTGGACAGTCTTCTCTTCGCGTCGCAGCAGGCCGCGCCGTTCGTAACTCCAGGAAGTCGAGCCCGAGGGATCGGTCGAGCGGGCGAGCCGGCCCAGGCCGTAGCGGCCCGGCGTGGGATCGTCATATTGCTGGCTCACCGTCTCCGTGGGGGCTCCGGCGAGCGTCGACACGCTGGTGAGCAGGCGGCCCACGGCATCCCAGGTTCGTACGGTCACCGCGCCGCGCGCGTCGGTTGTGCTCACCACGTTGCCGGCCGCGTCGTGCTGCCAGGTGGTGACACCGGTCACGGGCGACTTCTGGCGGACGAGGCGGCCGAAGTCATCATAAAGATAACGGGTGACATTGCCGTTGGGATCGGTCACCATTATGAGATTGTCCCGCACGTCGTAGCCATAGCTGGTAAGCGTCGCGCTTTGGTCCACGGCCGTGAGGCGGTGCAGAGCGTCGAAGGTGTAGCGAGTATTCGGACTGGTATGGTTTTCATCCTGAACCGCCACCAGAAGCCCGTCAGCGTCGTAAGTATTGCGCACCGTGGCGCCGGCCGGCACCGGGTGGACAACTTCGGCCAACCGGTGATGGGCGTCGTAGACGAAATCCTCGCGGCTGCGGGTCGTCCAGGAAGTGCAGACGGGCGCCGGAGCATCGCAGCTCTGAAGCTCTTCGCGCACGGTGGCGCCGAGATCGTCGAGCGTGCGGTGGCGGCGTTCGATCTCGCGGCCGGCGGCGTCGAGGCGGATCTCGTCCACCAGCCGTTCCGTGCCGTCCTCATATCCGTAACGCAGGCCGTTGCCTCGCGGCAAAACCGTGCGGATCAGCCGGTCCCGGCCGTCGAAATCGTGCCGGGCCGTGTAGTCCGCCGCTTCAGCCGGATCGCTGGCCACGGCCTTTTGGGTGCTCGAAACCACCCGGCCGCGGGCGTCTGTGATTCGCACCGTAGCCACCCCGTTGGCGTCCGTGGAGCTGCGCGGCGTGCCATAGAGATCGTAATCGGCTGAAAACGTGGAAAGTCCCACGGCGTCTGTAACACTGCGCAGCCGGCCCCGCCGGGCCAGATCGGAATCATTATCCGGATAGTAAGAGAATGTCGTCATGTCCGCTACGTCCGTCCGCGACCCGTCCACGGTGAGCGTGCGGTGACGGGCATCGAACGTGGTCGTGCGGGTATATGTTACCGGAGCGGCATCGATCACGGAAAGCCAACCCGTTTCTCGGGTAA
The DNA here is from genome assembly GCA_963844885.1 of uncultured Holophagales bacterium. GTDB lineage: Bacteria > Acidobacteriota > Thermoanaerobaculia > Multivoradales > UBA5704 > DATMER01. The sequence continues at coordinate 139,821 of CAWJQA010000007.1, forward strand.
CGAGCACCGTCTCGCCCGCAAGCCACTCCTGGCGGGTGAGCTTGCGCTCGCCGGGCCGGGCGGCGGACGGCTCATCGGTCTCCGTGCGGAAGCGCGGCCAGGCGGGGTCGTCGTAGCGATAGCGAACCGTGCGCTCCAGCGGCGTGCCCGCGGCCTCGGTGACAGCGGTCAGATTGGCGCGCGCGTCGTGCTCAAAGCGGGTCACATGGCCGTTGGCGTCCGTGCGCGAGGTCACCAGATTGTCCGGACCGTAGGTGAAACTCTGATCGTCGCCGCCGGCTCCGCCGCAGGAGAGACAATTGCCTTCTACCCGAGTCGGCAGGAACCTTCCGCGCTGATAGCTCAGCGTGAAAACCGACACCTGACGGGTGGAATCGTCGATTTCATGAATTACCCGGGTCCGGCCCGGCGCGGGCGTGTCATATTCAATCGTAACAAGATCCCGGCCGCCGGCCGGATCGACGGAGACGGACGTGATGCCGCGGTCGCGGGCGTCGTAGGCATGGCCTTCGAGCAGCGATCCGGCCTCGTCGCGCACCTCGGTCAACAGACGCGGCACGCCCTGGGAGTCCATTTGATAGGTAAAGCTGCGCCACGGCAGCGAACCAGTATGGAGCGGATCGAAAACCCGAGCGAGCAGACCACCCTCGTACTCGAACCGCCAGAGCAGCCCACCGGGCAACTCCACTTCGGCGAGAAGCCCGCCCGAGTATCGCAGCTCGATCCGCCGGCCCATCGAATCGGTGACCGAGGATAAAAGCCCACTGGCATCATAGGCACCGGTCATGGCGTTGCCCCAGCGGTCGATCGTGGCAAGCCAGCGGCCGGTGCCTGCATCAAAAATCGTGACCGTGCCGTCGAGGTCCGTCAGCTCCAGGCGATTGCCCGAGCGGACCACGGAGCTGCGCAACTCGCCCGGCTCGAACGCGGTCCACGAGCTCTCCCCCTGCCGGATGTATTCCGACTCCAGACCCTCGCCAGTCACATGGTAAAGGAAGCGCTGCGAAGCGTCCGTGGCCCGCAACGTCGAAGAGAACGAATGGCTCCAGCCGGAATCCGTAACCAGCCCGGGATGGCGGCCAACCGCGCTGTGATAACTCAAGCCGAACGACAACGGCAGCGACGACTGCGCAATCGAAAACAGCGGCAGACTGAACGATACATCGCCCGACCCCACATGCACCGGCATCCCCACGCCGAGAGACGGCGCGCCACCGCCGCCGGCCGAGCAGGTACGGCGGTCGGTGCAGGCGGCGGTCACCGCCTCGGTAGTCGCGGCCTCCACCACGCCGAGCGGGCCTTCGGCCAGAAAACCGAGCCGGGCGGTGAACGTCCGCGTGTCGCCGCAGGCGATGTCGATCCCCGTATCCCAGGTGCCGCTCTCGAAGTACGGGAACGTCCGGGCGATCAGCTCACCGTTGTGGAGGAGAAGGAGATTGTCGGATGACACTAGCGGATCGTTTGTGCAGGTGAAGAACGGCGGCCAGTCGCCGGTGTTCTGGCAGTAGTAGTTCGGCGCTTCGTAGTCCACGAACACCCGCGTGCCGGAGATGCGGAGCACGACGGTGGGGCGCGGACCCGAAGCCGGTGGATGGAAGGAGGTGCAGCAACGCGGCGGCTGGCCGGCCTCGATGGGACCGTGGCAGTCGGAGTTTGCGCTCTGGGGTCCGAAGCGCCACTGGGTGGTGCGTCCGCCGCCCGGTTGCGTCCAGGAGGCGGGGCCGAGAGCATCGGGGAAGCACTGCATCGCCTGGGCTCCGCAGCCGCCGTGCAGGAGCACGCAGGAGCCCTGGCCGGCGGCCGGCAGAGCGAGAAGCGTGGCGGCAAAGCCCAGCAGGGCATATCGGCCGAGGGACCGGCCGAGGGACAGATCGAGCATGAGACCTCCCGGGCGGCCGATGACAGCTCGCCTGCCCGACAAGGGAGTGCTTCGAGGACGGGAAACCGGGTCAGGCGCGTTGCCTTGTCCTCTCCGTCACCGCCTCTGATCAATGGGAGGCACACCGGTTGTTCGGACATCCCTGAAAGGAGAAACCCCTCTCCCCCAGGGTGGTGGCCGCCCCAACCCTTCGACGTACCTCCCGCCCGCCCCGCCGCCCTTCGCCGCATTGCGGCGAAGGGCCTAGCATGGGGCCAGCCATGAGAATCCTCGATGCAAGAGATCTCGACGAGCTGTTCCAAGCCCTTCAAGAACGTGGTTATACCGTAGTGGCTCCGACGGTCCGCGACCGCGCGATCGTCTACGACGAGGTCACCTCGGCGGCGGATCTTCCCGCGGGGTGGAGCGACCGGCAGGAGGCCGGCTCCTACCGCCTGGAGCGCCGCTCCGATGAGGCTCTGTTCGGTTACACCGTCGGCCCCCACTCGTGGAAAAAGTTTCTCTTCCCTCCGTTCCTCCGCCTGTTCCGCGCCGAGCGCGGCCCGGGGCGCAAGGTGCGCCTGCGGCCGGAGGAGCCCGATGCGACGCGCTACGCGTTCGTCGGCGTGCGCCCGTGCGAGTTGCACGCCATCGCCTCCCAGGACCGCGTGTTTCTCGGCGGCCCGCACAAAGATCCACATTACGCAGCGCGGCGCTCCCAGGTTTTCCTCGCCGCCGTGCAGTGCGGTCAGGCGGGCGGCACCTGCTTCTGTGCCTCCCTGGGTACCGGTCCGGGTCTCGGCAGTGCGGCCGGCGCCGACCTGATTCTCACCGAGATCCTGGAGGACGGCCGCCACGACTTCGCCGTCGAGGCGGGAACGCCGCGCGGTGAGGAGGTTCTGGCCGGCCTGACGACGCGCGAGGCGACTCCGGAGGACGAGGCCGCCGCCGCGCGCGCGGTCGAGCGGGCCGCCGCCGTCATGGGACGGTCTCTCGACACCGAAGATCTCCACGATCTCCTGCTGCGCAACTATGAGAGCTGGCGCTGGGACGAGATCGCCGGCCGCTGCTTGTCCTGCGGCAACTGCACGATGGTCTGCCCCACCTGCTTCTGCTCGACGGTGGAGGACGTCACGAACCTCGGCGGCTCGCTTTCCGAGCGCCGCCGCCGGTGGGACTCCTGTTTTACCTACGATTTTTCCTATCTCCACGGCGGCAGCGTGCGGTCGTCCGTCGTTTCCCGCTATCGCCAGTGGATGACCCACAAGCTGGCCACCTGGAACGATCAGTTCGGCACCCTCGGCTGCGTCGGTTGTGGCCGCTGCATCACCTGGTGCCCGGCCGGCATCGACATCACGGAGGAAGCCCGCGCTTTGCGAGGAGGTGGACCGTCATGAATCCGAAACCGATCTCGGCCCTGCTGGAGGAAAACCCTGTGTTCCGGGGCCTGCCGCGACAGGATCTCAAGGTGATCGCCGGCTGCGCCTCGAACGTCAAGTTCGACGCTGGGGAGTTTCTCTTCCGCGAGGGACGGCCCGCCGATGCGTTCTACCTCATCCGCTACGGCAAGGTCTCGGTGGAATTTTTCGCTCCCGGGCGGGGACCGATCACCATTCACACGCCGGACGAAGGGGATGTCGTCGGCTGGTCCTGGCTCTATCCTCCCTACGTCTGCACCCACGACACCCGGGCTCTGCTGCTCACCCGCGCCATCGCCTTCGACGCCCGCTGCCTGCGCGGCAAGTGCGACGCCGATCCGCGCCTCGGCTATGAGCTGATGCGGCGCTTCGCGCACATCGTCCACGACCGGCTGGAAGGCACGCGCCTTCAGCTTCTGGACTTGTACGGAGGAGGCTCTCCCCTTGCCAGCGCTAGATCCTGACCGTTTCGTGGCGGCGACGCCGCTCGCCGACCCCATGCTGCCGCGGTTTTTCGAGGTGCGGCGGGTGCGGCCCGAAACCTACGACACCTTCACTCTGGAGCTCGAGCCCGAAGACGGCTCGCCGCTGCTTTTCGCGCCGGGCCAGTTCAACATGCTTTATCTTTTCGGCGTGGGAGAGGTGGCGATCTCCGTCAGCGGGGATCCGGCGCGGCGGTCTCCTCTCACCCATACGCTGCGCGCGGTGGGGTCCGTGACGCGCGGCCTGTGCTCACTCGAGCCCGGCGACACGGTCGGCGTGCGCGGCCCCTTCGGCAGCGCCTGGCCGGTCGAGGCGGCGGAGGGGCACGACGTGGTGCTGGTGGCCGGCGGCATCGGCCTCGCGCCGCTGCGGCCGGCTCTCTATCACCTCTTGGCGCACCGCGGACGCTACGGCCGCATCGTCCTCCTCTGCGGCGCGCGCAGCCCGAAAGACTTGCTGTTCCGCCGCGAGCTCGAAAAATGGCGCGGCCGTTTCGATCTGGAAGTCACCGCCACCGTGGACTACGCCGCGGGGGAGTGGAACGGCCAGGTCGGCGTGGTGACCACGCTCATTCCGCGGGCGGGTTTCGATCCCACTCACACCGTGGCCATGACCTGCGGCCCCGAGGTGATGATGCGCTTCACCGTGCGCGAGCTCATCCGCCGCGGCGTCGCTCCCGATCACATCCACGTCTCCCTGGAGCGCAACATGAAGTGCGCCGTCGGCTTCTGCGGCCACTGCCAGTACGGGTCGCGTTTCATTTGCAAGGACGGCCCCGTCTTCCGCTTCGACGAGGTGTCGTCCCTTTTCGAGATCCGGGAGGTTTGAGCCATGAGAGCCAGACCCAAGCTGGCCGTCTGGAAATTCGCCTCCTGCGACGGCTGCCAGCTCACCCTCCTCAACTGCGAGGATGAGCTGCTCGAGCTCGCGGGCGCCGTGGACATCGCCTACTTTCCCGAGGCGTCGCGCGCCATGGTCAAAGGCCCGTACGACGTCTCCCTGGTGGAAGGATCGATCACCACGCCTCACGACGCCGAGCGCATCCACCGGGTGCGGCGGTCGTCGCGCGTCCTCATCACCCTCGGCGCCTGCGCCACGGCCGGCGGCGTCCAGGCGCTGCGCAATTTCAAGGACGTCAAGGATTTCGTGACGGCCGTCTACGCGTCGCCTCAATTTATCGACACCCTGGGCAAATCGACGCCCATCTCGGACCACGTGCGCGTGGATTTCGAGCTGCGCGGCTGTCCGATCAACAAGGGCCAGCTCCTGGAGGTGATCTCCGCGCTGCTGCACGGCCGTAAGCCCGCGGTCCCCGCCCATGCCGTCTGTGTGGACTGCAAACGCAACGGTACCGTCTGCGTGATGGTCGCGCACGGCGCCGCCTGCCTGGGACCGGTGACGCACGCCGGCTGCGGCGCGATCTGCCCGGCCTGTCACCGCGGCTGCTACGGCTGCTTCGGACCGAAAGAGATGCCCAACACCGAGTCTCTGAGCCGCGGCCTGGAGGCCCTGGGTGCCACGGACGGCGAGCTGGTCCGCCTGTTCCGCAACTTCAACGCCTATGCCGAACCGTTCCGGCGGGAGAGTGAAGCTCATGAGCGCGCCGGTGAAAACCATACCTGATCGTTCCCTGCCCCGCAAAACCCGGACCTTGAAGGTGGACTGCCTGGCCCGGGTGGAAGGAGAGGGAGCTCTGCACGTGCGGGTGAAAGGCGACCGTGTGGAAGACGTGAAGCTCCGCATCTACGAGCCGCCCCGCTTTTTCGAGGCTTTTTTGCGCGGCCGGAGCTTCACCGAGGCCCCGGACATCACCGCGCGCATCTGCGGCATCTGCCCCGTCGCCTATCAGATGAGCGCCTGCCACGCCCTGGAGCAGGCCTGCGGCGTCACCGTCGGCGGTCCGTTGCGGGAGCTGCGCCGGCTGCTCTATTGCGGCGAGTGGATCGAAAGCCACGCCCTGCACATCCATCTCCTCCACGCGCCCGACTTCCTGGGTTACGAAAGCGGTATCCATCTGGCCGCCGATCACCCCGAGGAGGTGCGGCGCGGCCTCGATCTCAAGCGGATCGGCAACGAGCTGATGACTTTCGTGGGCGGGCGTGCCGTCCATCCGGTCAACGTCCGGGTCGGCGGCTTCTACCGTGTGCCCACGAAGCGCGAGATGCTGGCGTTCGAAGACCGCCTGGAGCGTGGCCTCGCCATGGCGCTCGAAACCGTGCGCTGGGTGGCGCTCTTCCCGTTCCCCGAATTCGAGCAGGATTACGAGCTGGTGGCGCTGCGCCATCCGGACGAATATCCCTTCAACGAAGGGCGGCTGGTCTCCAATCGCGGCCTGGACCTGGCCGTGGCGGATTTCGAAACCCATTTCCGCGAGGAGCACGTGGCGCACTCCAACGCGCTGCACTGTTCGCTCGACGGCCGCACCTATTTCGTCGGACCGCTGGCGCGCTACAGCCTCAACCACGACCGCCTCCCGGAGCGGGCGCGGGCCGCGGCGGCCGCGGCCGGCCTCGGACCGGAGTGCCGCAATCCTTTCCAAAGCATCGTGGTGCGCGCCGTCGAGCTGGTCTTCGCCTTCGAGGAGGCGCTGCGCATCGTGCGCTCCTACGAGGAGCCGGACCGCCCGGCCGTGGCCGTGGAGCCGCGGGCGGCCAGCGGCTACGGCTGCACCGAGGCGCCGCGCGGCATCCTCTACCACCGCTACCGCATGGACGCCTCCGGCATCCTTCAGGACGCGAAGATCGTCCCGCCGACCTCCCAGAACCAGAAGCGGATCGAAGCCGATCTGAAAAGCTTCGTCGCCGCCCACCTGGACCTGCCGGACGACCGTCTGACCTGGCAGTGCGAGCAGGCGATCCGCAACTACGACCCCTGCATCTCCTGCGCGACCCACTTCCTGGCGCTGGACATGGACCGGGGATGATCTCCATGGCGGACCGCATCGTCATCCTGGGAGCCGGCAACCTCCTCCGGCGGGATGACGGCGCCGGCTCGGCCGTGGCCGGCCGCCTCGCCGGCAGACTGCCGGCCGGCGTGGCGGTGATCGCGGTCCCCGGCGGCGCGGCCGAGATTCTCGCGGAGCTCCAGGGAGCCGGCCGGGCCGTCGTGGTGGACGCCACGTCTTCAGATGCGCCTCCAGGCACCGTACGGCGCTTCGAGGCCGCCGACGGTCCGCTGCCGGTGGGCCTTTCCCGTTCGAGCCACGGCCTGGGGTTGGCCGAGGCCGTCGAGTTGGGCCGCGCCCTGGGCCAGCTTCCGCCCCGCCTTACGGTCTACGGCATCGAGGGCGCCGACTTCGGGTTTGGAGAAGGCTTGACCCCGGCCGTGGCCGCGGCGGTGGAAGCGGTGGCCGAGGAGGTGGCCCGGGAGCTCAGCTCTCGGGCTCGTCCGGAACGCTCGCCGGCTGCCGGACGGTGATGCGCACGGTGTTGACGCGGTTGAGGTGGATGTCGACCACCTCGATCGTCACCGGGCCGAGTGGAACGAGATCGCCGACGGCGGGGTTGCGGCCGAGCTCGGAAAGGACGAGGCCGCCGATGGTGTCCTCGTCGCGGTCGCTGAGCTCGATGCCCATCTCGTCCTCCAGGTCTTCGATCAGCATGCCGCCGGAGACCTCGTAGACCCCCTCGTCGACCTTGAGCAGCTCGGGCGTGTCGACGTCGAACTCGTCGCTGATCTGGCCGACGATCTCCTCGATCACGTCTTCCAGGGTGACGACGCCGGAGACGCCGCCGTACTCGTCGATGACGGCGGCGAGGTGGAAGCGCTCGGTGCGCATCCGTTTGAGCAGCCGGTCGAGCTCGAGGGTCTCGGGCACGAAGGCGATCTCCCGCGCCACCTCCTGGAAGGAGGTGATGGGGCGCTCGCGGCGGAAGATGTCCTTGATGTGGATCACGCCGATGACGTGGTCGAGGTCGCCTTCGCAGAGCGGGAAGCGGGTATGGCCGCTGCGCCGCGCGATGCGCAGATTCTCGGCCACCGGGCGGGTGGTGGTGAGGTAGATCACGTCCTGGCGGGGGAGCATGATCTGCCGCGCCACCCGGTGGGAAAGCTCGAAGACGTTGTCGAGAAGCTCGCGCTTCTGGAGCGACAGCCGGCTCGGGTGGCTGGAAGACAGGAGCAGGCGCAGCTCCTCTTCGTCGTGGGTGATTTCCGACTCGCCCATGGGCTCGATGTTGACGAGCCTGAGGAGGTAGTTGGCCGTGTGGTTGAGCAGCCAGATGGCCGGGTAGGTGATTTTGTAAAAGACGAAGAGCGGCAGAGCCACCATCAGCGTGGTGCCTTCGGCCTTGCGGATGGCGACCGACTTGGGCGCCAACTCGCCCAGCACGATGTGCAGGATGGTGATCACCAGGAAGGAGACGGTCAGGGCCGCCGAGTGGAGGAGCGCCGGGTTGCCGGCCGTGAACGGGCGGACAACGGGCTCGATCACCCAGGCGAAGGCCGGTTCGCCGATCCAGCCCAGGGCGAGGCTCGCCAGGGTGATGCCGAGCTGGGTGGCCGAGAGGTAGGCGTCGAGGTGGCGCACCATGTGCTTCGCCACCTTGGCGCGGCGCTGGCCGTCGGCCACGAACGGCTCGAGCTGGGTGGGCCGCACCTTGACCAGCGCGAACTCGGCCGCCACGAAGAAGCCGTTCAGGGCCACCAGGAGGACGGCGAAGACGAGCCCCCATCCCGGTGTGACGAGGCCCGGCTCGGGTATCGGGTTCACGGGGCTCACGCGCACCCCCTCTCATCCTCTCGGAGGAAGCCGGCTGAGGGAGAGGGTACGGTCGTGGTACTCGGAGGGTCCTGACTCAAGGCGGAGCGAAGTTTAGCACGGCTTCGACCACGCCCGGCAGGTACGCGAAGCCGGAAGGGTAGGAGAGGCGCAGGACGGGAACCCGGCGGACGAGGCGGGCGAACAGGTCCAGCCGGCGCGGCTGGAGCCCCAGGGCCTCGACCAGGTGGGGGGAGAAGGAGTGGCGCACCAGCTCGATGACCGCCTCGCGCCGCGTCAGCGGGACGATTTCCGGTTTTCCGCGGCGCTCGACGATGTGGCGCTCGACGACGTAGAGGGCGGTCAGCGGCAGGGGGGAATCGTGGAAGTCGCCGAACCCATCGGCTCCGATGGGGACGTGGAGCTTGGTGTCGTCCGGGGAGACGGGCTTCAGGCCGTCGATCCTCCCCAGGAGATGCCGGGCACCGTCCGGCTCCAGGCGCATCTGCGGATATCCGGGCCGGGCCAGAAAGGTTTTGCCGCTCTCCACGATCTCCTCGATGGGCAGGACGTCGTCGGTGAGCAGCGAGGCTCCGGCCTGCACGAACGCCGCCGCCAGGCTGCTTTTGCCGCCTCCCGAGCGGGAGAGGAATCCGGCGGCTCCCTGCCCGAGGCGGACGGCCGAGGCGTGGAGGGCGGGGATGCCCAGCCGTTCGAGCCAGAACGAGAGGACGGGACCGAGCAGCCGCATCTCCATCAGGTCCCGTTGCGCCGGGTCGAGAAGATGTCCCGTGATCCGTCCGGGCTCCAGATGGAAATCGGCCGTGCCGGGAAAACGGAGGATTTCCACCTCCGGGTAGCGGTCGAAATGCGCGAGGCTCTCGCCGGCCTCGTCGCGCCAGGGGCTGCTGTACAGGCGCGAGCCCGCGTCGCTCGAAGCGGGAGAGGGAGGCGCGCAGGAAAACGTGAGGTCGGGAGAGCCTCCCCCGGGCTCAGCCGGTGTGTGAAAGGGAAGCCGCTCGCCAGGGTGAGGCCGTAGACGCGCAACGTCCTACGTCGGACGGGAGCCGCCCTTCGGAAAATCGGTGAACGTAAAGGTCGGTCCCTGGGTCAGATCCTGAATGGAGCCCCACTCTTGAAGTTGCGGTGACGTGTAGGGCTTCCGAACGCTGCCCTCTTTCAGAGTGCCGCCTCCGTGCTCTTGCGGGAGGCCGTTGTCTCGCTGCCGTTCCATGAAGTCGCTCCTCTCAGCCCCGATCGAGTGCTAGGCGGCCGGGAAATAGACAGCCGAGGTTGAGGTCGCATTGTGAAAGTATTCGCGCAGCCACACCTCCAATGCTATCGGATTCCACAACCGCAGGTCAAACTCGCCGGATCCCCCGTCCTGGCTCCGCTTGTAGGCGGCCAGCAGGTGTTTTCGGTCCAGGATTCCCAGGTCGGTCGCCAGGGGCGTTGCGAGCAGCCGCTCGATCCGGTCCCGCCTTCCACCTCCGAGCGAAAAATCGAGAAAAGTATTGAGATTCGTCTTGGCATGGCGGAGCCGCACGGCCTCCGGCAGGAGCCCGGCCATGGCCTGCCGCAGCAGCCGCTTCGAAAGGTCGACCTTGTAGATCTGGGCGGGAGGGATCGAAACGAGGAATTCGATCAACCGCCGGTCCAGGAACGGGTGGCGAACCTCGATCCCGAAGGCCGCGGCGTGCTGGTCGTACCAGTGCGAGGAGCGGTCCCAGGGGGTCTGCCGGAAGGATTCGTGGATGGCCTGGCGGGCCGCGTCGCGGGAGCGCCGCGGCGGAATCGCCCGGGCGCGCTCGGCCAGGCCGGTCCGCCGCGCGAAGCCCGCGTCGATCCAGCCGGGAAGGTCCGAGTCCGCGACCCTGCCGGTCAGCCGCCTCAGCGCCCGGTCGGCCGTCGTCGGGAGCAGCGGCTGCACGAGATGGTTGTAGAGAATCCAGCTCCAGGCGTGCCGGTTGTCCAGCGCGTGCCGAAGCACTTCGAAGCCGGCCCGCAGGTCGCCGCGCCGCAGCCGGTCGGCATAGACGAGACGGCTGCCCCAGAGGAGATCGTCGCCGCCGTGGCCGGTGAGCAGGACGCGCGCGCCTCTCGCCCGCGCCCGGCGCAACGCCTCGTGGAAGCAGGCGTCCCAGGCCACGAACGGGGCTTCGAGGGACGGCCGGCAGGTTCCGGGATCGTCGAGGACCGGGAAGCGTTCCGCGGCGATGAGCTCGGACTCCAGGCCCAAGTTGGCCGTGGTGGCCTGGATGAACCGGCGCTCGTCGCACTCCTCCAGCCGGTCGAAGAGGAAGGAGGCGGCGAAGAGACGGCGGTTCCCGGGGCACAGCGCCGCCGCCGCGGCCACCGAGCTGGAGTCGAGGCCGCCGCTCATGAGGACGCCGACGGCGTCCGAGCGGGTCCGCAGGCGGTCGCTCACGGCGCACCGGAACAGCTCCAGGAAGTGGGCGGCATAGTCCTCGTCGCGCGCGTAGACGGTGTGGACGCCGGTGTCCACGTCCCAGAAGCGCTCGATCCGGAAACGCGTGGCGTCGGCGGTCAGCCGGTGGGCCGGGCTCAACCGATGCACGTCGCGGAAGAACGTCCGGGAGGGCTCGGGAACGCGGCAGGCCAGAAAGTCGCCCACCGCGACCTCGTCCAGCGTCCGCGGGACTCCCGGGTGCTGGAGGATCTGCTGGGCCTCGGAGGCGAGGCAGAGGACCGAGCCGGTCCGCGCCCAATGCAGCGGCTTGGAACCGAGTGGGTCGCAGGCCGCGAAGACCCGCTTCCGCCGGGCATCCCAGAGCACGAAGGCGAAGTCGCCGAGAAGATGGACCGGGCAGTCCTCTGCCCAGCGGCGCCAGGCGGCCAGGATCAGCTCGGCGTCGCCGGGGTCTTTCCGGTCGAGCCCGTCGAGGAAGCCGTCGCCGGTCAGCCAGTCGATCAGCTCCTCGCGGTTGTCGAGGCGGACGTCCGCCACGAGGTGGAGCGAGCCGTCGGGGTTGCGGAGCGGCTGGCGCTCGCCGAGGGACTCGGCGGTGGCGTGCAGCGCGAGGTGGCAGAATCCGGCGTCGCCGGTATTGGCGGTACGATTCGCGATCCGGTGGGTCATGCCGTCCGGCCCGCGCCGGCTCGCCGCCGACGCCATGGCCAGCAGGATCTCCCGGTCGACCGGGGCTCCCGAGAGATCGACGAGGGCGCAGAAGCCGCTCATGGACCGAAGGTCTCCCTGGGTCCGGACCGGTCCCAGAAATGCTGCCGGCACAGCGTCAGGAGCGTCGCGACGTCCAGCCGCGCCTCGGCATCCGCGGCGTCCAGGCCGGAGCCGGCTTCGCGGAGCTGCCGCCAGAGGCCGGCTTCCGCCTCCGGGACCCCGAGACGGCGCCGGATCGAGGCGACGAGCCGCTTCGCCTGCTCCACCCGGCGGAACCCGTCCTCCCAGGTGACCTGGCCGGCCTCGCAGGCGCGCAGGAGCTTGCAGCGGTACTCGCGGCAGGGGCTGAGGCGGTCCTGGTAGACCGTGCAGCGGCCGTCGCGGTGGCAGGCGCAGGGCAGCGAGAACATCGTCTCTTCCTGCCGCACCCCGACGTCCAGACCCAGCCGCCGCGCGGCCGCGGCCTCGCCCTTGCGCAGTCGGGCCTGGTCGTGGAGCAGCCCCTGGCAGCAAAGGCCGCAGGCCAGGCAGAGCCGCGAGCCGCCGGCCGGCTTCACGCGTGGCTCCGGGCCGCGGCGAGCGGCGCGAAAAGATGGCCGACGTCCTCCGGCTCTCCCACCGGATTGCCGTCCTGCTCGACCCAGGCATGGGCGAGCAGCCTGCCTGCCTCGCGGCGCACGCCGATCCGCAGGTCGGACCCGGCGCCCTGCCGTTGCAGCAGCGCCTTGAGCGCCAGCGACCGCGGCAGGCAGGTCATGGGGCGGAGATGGTGGCGGGCGGCGGCGTCGACCAGGCTCGCGAGGCGGTCGGCCGGGAGCGGCTCCGCCCTGCCGGACGAGCCTCCGGGCAGGTGCTCCAGGAGCGCCTCGACCTGCGGCAGCGGCAGGACCGGGAGGGTCGCCTTGGCGACGAAGAGATAGGCCCAGGCGCGCGCCAGGCCGGCGCGGTCTTCCGCGGGCAGGGAGCGCCAGGTTTGCAGCTTGGTTTTCATGAGATCTGCAGGAGCTGTTGCGAAGTCAAGGTGCCGACGAATCCCAGCAGCTCCTTCCGGAGCTGCTCCTCGGCGACGTCGTACTCGTCCAGCAGGGCGTGGAGGGCCGTCTCCAAAGAGCCGTGCTCCTGAAGGAGGAGCCACATGCGGGTGCCGGTCTCGTTGAGGCCGTAGTAGCGGCCGCTTTCGAGCTCCAGCAGCACGGCCTCGCCGTCGAGGTCGCGGAACATCACTCCGGCCGGGATGGTGACTCGAGTGTCCAGGGTGGTCTCCATGTCAGCCCTCACATCCCTGCAAAAGGCGGACCTGCAAAAGGCAGACCCGGCGGGTACCGGGTCCGTCCTCAGGAGTGGCTCAGCCGCGGTGCGGTGCGCAGAGCTCTCCGTTGTTGTAGTCGTCCAGCTCGTCGTGCAGCGGCCCTGCCGTGCTCCAGGCACTGCTCCTCGCCGAGACCTTGCTGCCCACCGGGTGGCTCGCCATCCAGGAGTCGGCCGCGGTGATCGTGGCGCTGATGCAGCTCGAGTCGTTGCCGATCAGAACGTTGAGCTTCGCGGCGACGAGCTGCTTGAAGAGGTCGTAGGTCTTGTCGCCTCTGCCGGGAGTGCCCATCAGGCTGATTGCCTGGGACTTCGAGTAGGTGATGCCGCCGATCGTGATCTGCGCCACCGGCCAGGCTTCCGAGTGGGTCTTCCAGTAGCCGAGAGTGCCGGTGCCGGGCTGGCTGGGCGGGGACGTCGCGCGGTAGCCGAAGTCGAAGTCGAGGACGTTGTCGTCGGTCACCGTTTCAGTGCTGCTGTCGCCGCCGGTGGTGGACACGAAGCCGGCGAGGGGGCCGGTGGTGAAGTTGGCGGCCGCGACCCGCACCTCGTAGGTGGCCTTGTCGACGGCGAAGGAGTAGTGGCCGTCGGCGTCGGTCGTAGCGGTGCCGAGCAGCGCGCCGTACGAGTCGTGCAGCTCGACCGCGACCCCGGCGACACCCGGTTCGCCGGAATTCTGGACGCCGTTGCCGTCGGTGTCGCTGTACACCGTGTCGCCGGCCAGGAAGGGCCGGAGAGGCGCGCAGGGAGCTCCCGCTTCATCCATGCACAGCACCCGGAACGGCAGCAGGAGGGCGTTCAGGTTGATCATGTCCACGCCCTGGACTTCCATGTAGTAGGCCCCCGGCGGGAGGCTCGTGGCGCTGGCGTCCATGACCAGCGGATCGAACGGGCTGGTGGAGATCGTGAACTGCTCCCATTCCCTGTTGCCCGAGGGGTTGTCGTTCGTGTAGAACTGGCCGTCCGGCGCCGTCACGTGGTAGTGAATCGAGGGCGGCCGGACGATGTAGGCGCCGAACCCGCCGACGTTGTCGTCGTCCGGCGGGCTGCCGGTGCCGGGGGAGCCGATGGCGACGCCCTCCGGCACCGTGTCGGGGGTGGCCCAGGATGGCAGGAAGGGAGCCCCCGGCGTGTTGGGGTCGTCGGTATCCTGCTCGGTCAGGTCGTACTTGCCGTGGTCGAAGTCGCCGTCCCAGACGGTCAGCTCGTCCTGCGACACCGGCACGTCGAAGTAGAAGCGGAAGATGCCGTCGTAGGTCGTGGGGGTGGCGTTCGGGAAGTCGGGGTAGACGATCGAGATGTCGTTGAGCGCCGTCCAGGACGCGATGTAGGAGAAGGGGCGTGCCACCGGATCGAGAGTGAGCGCGCTGACCACCGCGGTGGTCCGCACCTTGTACGAGTTGAGCGTGACGAGGGCCGGGTTCACGAGGCGGACCTTGAGCACGTAGAAGAAGTTGCCGCCCGGAGAGGCGGCTTCGGAGCCGGTGGCCACCGTGAAGTTGCGCCACTCGTTGTCCGGCATGTCGGTGGACAGGATCGTGGGCGAGCCCGGCTCCAGGTCGACCGGCAGCAGGCCGGTGCCGTCCGCGCCCGGGTCGGCGTAGAGCGAGTACTCGAACAAGGCGGTCACGCCCGCGTCCCAGAAAGCTTCGCCGCCGGGGCCGTACTCGCCGCCGTCGCCGTCGAAGATGCCAATGTCGAACGTGGCCGAGCCCGCCGGCACCGCGATCGAGAGATCCATCTCCGGTGGGCTGAGGGTCTCGAAGCCCGCGCCGGCGATCGCCAGGAAGCGGCCGTCGGTGGTGCTGCAGGTCGGCAGGCAATGAAGGCCGGCGGCGGCCAGCGGTGCGGCGGTGGCTCCCACGGCCAACAGGCCCAGGAGCGCCAACTTTTCAAGTCTCGCAAGACCCGAATTCAGAGTAGTCATGGCAACTTCCCCTCCTTCTCCCGATCGGGGGAAGGCCTCGGATGGAGACAGCTCCCCTCTCGATCTGGATCTGAAGAGGTACTCTGGCAGCCGATCGTCAGGAGATCGTCAGGACCGCGACAACGGAGAGGTGGGGGAGGAGATCAGGGCGGGGTCGACGGAGAGCCGGAGGGCGCGGTCCGAGGCCATCTTCAGGTAGGAGACGGTGCGGTCCCAGGCGCCGGCGCGGGCGTAATGGTACGCCAGCAGCTCGCAGATCGATTCCCGGTCCTCCCCCGCCCGCTCCTCCAGCGCCTCCGCCATCTGGCGGTGCAGGACCCTCCGGCGGGTGCGGCTGAGGGAGTCGTAGACCGTGCGCCGGATCATCTCGTGTGAGAACTCGAAGGTGCCGCGCCGCGCGCCGTTCGCCCACAGCACGATGTCGCGCTCCCGGCGGCTGGCATGCCACTGGCTCGCGGAGTGCCGTATGAGCCACCGGTCGAGGAGACCCTCCAGGGCGCACTCGATGACCGTCATGTGCTCGTGCTCGACCTCGCGCAGCATCACGGCGTCGAAGCCGTGCCCCAGCACCGCCGCCAGCGTCATGAGGCGGCGGGTCGAGGTGGGCAGGAGGCTGACGCGGCGCAGGATGATCTCCTTCAAGGGGTCGCTCTCGGGCAGCCGCATGTGGCCGAGAGGTGAGGTGGCCGTCCAGCCGCCCTGGGGGGAGCGCACCAGGATGCCCTCGTCCGCCAGCAGGTTGGTCAGCTCGGCGATGGCCAGCGGAAGGCCGCCGGTGTGGCGCAGATAGAGCCGGGCCAGGTCGCCGGACTCGGACGGTCCCATCAGCTTCCGGGCGATCTGGCGCACGGACGCCTCGTCGAGCGGGTCGAGGAAGATCTGGCTCACCTCGGTGCGGCCTTTCTGGGATTCGGGCCGCAGGCGGGCCAGGGGGTCGACCGCCTCGACCCGCCATCCCGTCGCCGCCGTGGCCAGGATCCAGACCGGCGCCGAGGCGAGGCCGGGCAGGAGGCGTTCGAGGAGCCCGAGGGTCGTCCGGTCGGCCAGGTGAAGGTCTTCCAGCAGGAGGACCACCGGGCGGGCGGAGCGGCGGCCGGAGAGCGAGGCCAGGCGCCGGAGAAGCTGCCACACCGCGTCGGCCAGCCGGTCGCGCGCCGCCGAGTCGCCGGCGGGAGCGGGGAGCGGCGGCAGGTCCGGCCGGCCCAGCTCGGGGAGGAGGAGGGCGATCTCGGCCACCAGCTCGGGCGCGGCACCGGCCAGGGCGAGGCGCGCGGCGTCCGTCTCCTCGCTATTCTCGCCGACGCCGTTGCGCAGCGCGTCCCGGATGGGCTGGTAAGGGACCTCCAGCTCGGCTCCCTGGCAGCGCGCGAGCAGGACGGCTCCGGCCGCCTTCTCCGCCTCGGCGAGGAAGGTCTTGGCCAGGCGGCTCTTGCCGACCCCCGGCTCGCCTTCGAGCAGCGTGAAGGCGCCGCTGCCGCGCTGGACCGTGCCCCAGACGCGGCGCAGCGCCGCGAGCTGCGCCTCGCGGCCGACGAGCGGGATGATCGGTCCGACCGGCTCCACGCCCTCGCCGCGCTCGCCCGCCACCTGGTCCTCCCGCAGGATCGAGCGGTAGAGCGCGTGCGTCTCTTCCCCGGGCTCGACTCCCAGATCGCGGTCCAGCCGGTGGCGCAGATCCTCGTACTGGGAGAGCGCCCGGCCGCGGCGGCCCGAAAGGCTGTAGAGGCTCATGAGCTGGCGGTGCGCCTCCTCGGACAGCGGGTCGAGGGTGAGCAGGCGCTGGGCATACTGGATGGCCAGGCGGTACTCGCCGCGGTCGCGGTAGAAGGAGATGAGGACGCGGAGAGCGTGGATCGCCTCGTCGCGCAGCCGCTCCTGCTGTTCCGCCATCCAGCTCTCGAATTCGGAGCTTCCGCGCACCGCGCATCCGCTCAGGAAATCCCCACGGTAGAACTGAACCGCCTGGGCGAGGACGTGGGGAAGGGGGCCGTCGTCGGTCAGGCCGCGGCGCAGCCCCTCCGCGAACGCCTCCACGTCCAGCCATATGTCGGGGCCGCCCGAGAAGGTCACCGTCTGGTGGGTCGAAGCCACCCAATCCGGTCCGTCCGGACTCGGAGCCAGGGTGGAGCGGAGGTTGTAGAGCGCCTGGCGCAGGCTGCTGCGGCCGGAGACCGGCGCGTGCTCGGGCCAGAACAGCTCGGCGAGCCCCTCCCGGCTGCGCGGCGTGCCGCGGCCGACGATCAGGTACGCCAGGAGCCCCCGCACCTTCTGCGACTCGAACCCGGTGATCGGACGCCCGTCCACCCGCACGTCGAAGCCGCCGAGGAGCCGTACCTCCACCCGGGGCGGACGGCGTCCATCGGCCGGAAGGGCGCTGGGGGAAGCCTCGGCGTGGCCTCGGGAGCTCTCCATGGTCGATCGAAACGGGGCCAAAGTACTACACCAACCAGTCTAGCGCAGATCCGTGCGGGAGGAGGGGGGGCCTTGACAGGCATTTGCCATCTTCCTACACTGTTAGCAGTCAACGGCGGCGAGTGCTAACAGTCTGGCCGGCCGCCGGGGATCCAATCCAGACAATCCGGGGTTTCCCCCACCATCGCCTCAAGGAGGTAGAAGCCGTGAATATCCGTCCGCTCCACGATCGTGTCCTGGTCAAGCGCATGGAACAGCAGGAGCAGGTCCGGGGAGGGATCATCATCCCGGACACCGCCAAGGAAAAGCCGCAGGAAGCCGAAGTGATCGCCGTCGGTCCGGGCAAGATGACCGACGACGGCAAGCGCGCCGCGATGGACGTCCAGGTCGGCGACCGCGTCCTGATGGGCAAGTACTCCGGCAGCGAGATCAAGCTGGAAGACAACGACTACGTGATCCTGCGCGAGGACGAGATCCTGGCGGTCATCGGTAACGGTAACCGCTGATCCCGCGTCCCGTCGAGACGAGATCGCTTTTGAGATTGAACCAGGAGGTAGAGAGACATGGCTAAGCAGATCATTTACTCCGGAGACGCGCGCGCCGCGATCCTTCGGGGCGTCAACAAACTTGCCGACGCGGTCAAGGTGACCCTCGGCCCCAAGGGTCGCAACGTCGTCATCGAGAAGAAGTTCGGCTCGCCGACCATCACCAAGGACGGCGTCACCGTGGCCAAGGAGATCGAGCTGGGCGATCCGCTCGAGAACATGGGTGCGCAGATGGTGCGCGAGGTCGCTTCGAAGACCTCCGACGTGGCCGGCGACGGCACCACCACCGCCACCGTGCTGGCCCAGGCGATCTATCGCGAGGGCTCCAAGAACGTCACCGCCGGTGCCAACCCGATGGAGATCAAGCGCGGCATCGAGATGGCGGTCAAGGCCGCTGTCGTCGCCATCGACAAGCTGGCCAAGCCGGTCGAGGGCAAGGACATCGCCCACGTCGGCACCATCTCCGCCAACAACGACGAGGAGATCGGCCGCATCATCTCCGAGGCGATGGAGAAGGTCGGCAAGGACGGCGTGATCACGGTTGAAGAGGCCCGCGGCCTGGAGACCACCCTGGAGGTGGTCGAGGGCATGCAGTTCGACCGCGGCTATCTGTCGCCGTACTTCGTGACCGACGCCGAGCGCATGGAAACCGTCCTCGAGAACGCCAAGATCCTTCTCCACGAGAAGAAGATCAGCTCGATGAAGGATCTCCTCCCGGTGCTGGAGCAGGTGGCCAAGCAGGGCCGTCCGCTCCTCATCATCGCCGAGGACGTCGAGGGCGAGGCGCTGGCCACCCTGGTGGTCAACAAGCTGCGCGGTACGCTGCACGTGGCGGCTTCCAAGGCGCCGGGCTTCGGCGACCGCCGCAAGGCCATGCTGGAGGACATCGGCGTCCTGACCGGCGGCCGGGTGATCACCGACGACCTCGGCATCAAGCTGGAGAACGTCCGCTGGGAGGATCTCGGCGACGCCAAGAAGGTGGTCCTGACCAAGGACGACACCACGATCGTCACCGACTCGGATGACGCCAAGCGGCGCGAGACGATCGCCGGCCGCGTCAAGCAGATCCGCAATCAGGTCGAGGAGACGACTTCGGATTACGACCGCGAGAAGCTCCAGGAGCGCCTGGCCAAGCTGGTCGGCGGTGTGGCGGTGATCAAGGTCGGCGCCGCGACCGAGACCGAGATGAAGGAGAAGAAGGCCCGCGTCGAGGACGCGATGCATGCGACCAAGGCGGCTGTCGAGGAGGGCATCGTGCCCGGCGGTGGCGTGGCTCTTCTCCGGGCCATCAAGGCGGTCGAGGGTGTCACGGCCGAGGGCGACGTGCGCGTGGGTGTGAATATCGTCCGCCGTGCGCTCGAGGAGCCGGCTCGCCAGATCGCGATCAACGCCGGCGAAGAGGGCTCGGTGATCGTCAAGCAGCTCCTGGCGACCAACGGCACCGGCGGCTTCAACGCGGCCACCGGCAAGTTCGAGGATCTGGTGGCGGCCGGCGTGATCGACCCCGCCAAGGTGACGAAGACCGCGCTGGTCAACGCCGCCTCGATCGCGGGTCTCATGCTGACCACCGAGGCGATGGTCTGCGAGATCAAGGAGAAGGACGAGGCCAAGGGCGGCCCCGGCGGCGGCATGCCGGGCGGCGGCATGGGCGGGATGTACTAAAACCCGCTTCCGCAGTGGATTAAGAACGGCCGGTTCCCGCGAGGGAGCCGGCCGTTCGCATTGGTATAAGGTGGGCTAAAATCGCGCCTTGCTTCGGTCCGGCCCCGCCGGGTCGATTTAGGAGGTCCATGCCGTCGAAGCGTGAGGTTCTCGAGCAGTTGAAACGGGACGAGCTCCTGGCCGCCGTCGACCGGTTCGGACTGGAGGTCGAGGACCGCCGGGTCAGCAAGAAGCTCGTGGATGCCCTGGCCGGCTCGCGGAAGGCCGGTCTGGCCGAGGCTCTCGGCGAGCTCCCCCGCAAGCGGCTCAAGGAGATCTGCCGCGCTCTGGATCTGGACGACTCCGGCCGCGAGAAGGCCATCCTCGTATCCCGTCTGACCGGAGCGCCTGGAACCCCCAGGCCCGTCTCTCCCGCGCCTCCCGGCGCCGCGCCTCCCGTCGCAAGCCCGGCTCCCCAGCCGAAGAGCCCGGCCCCAAGCACCGACTCCACCGCCAGGCTCGGCTTCGAGGCCAGGCTCTGGCAGACCGCCGACGCCCTGCGCAACAACATGGACGCGGCCGAGTACAAGCACGTCGTCCTCGGTCTGATCTTTCTCAAGTACATCTCGGACGCCTTCGAAGCGAAGCACGCCGAGCTGGAAGCCGAGACGGCGCAAGGCGCGGACCCCGAGGATCCCGACGAGTACCGGGCCGCCAGCATCTTCTGGGTACCCAAGGAAGCGCGCTGGCAGCACCTGAAAGCCAACGCTCCCCAGCCCACCATCGGCACCCTGGTGGATGACGCCATGAGCGCCATCGAGCGCGACAATCCATCCCTCAAGGGTGTGCTGCCCAGGGATTTCGGCCGCACCGGCCTCGACAAGCAACGCCTCGGCCAGCTCATCAATCTGGTGAGCGGCATCGCCCTGGGCGCCCCCGCGGACCGCGCCAAGGACACGCTCGGCCGCGTCTACGAATATTTCCTCTCGCAGTTCGCCAGCGCCGAGGGCAAGAAGGGCGGCCAGTTCTACACGCCGTCCCGGGTGGTGCGCGTGCTGGTCGAGATGCTCGCTCCCTACAAGGGTCGTGTCTACGACCCTTGCTGCGGCTCGGGTGGCATGTTCGTGAGCAGCGAGAAGTTCATCGAAGCGCACAGCGGCAAGGTCGGCGACATTTCCATCTACGGCCAGGAATCCAACTACACCACGTGGCGCCTGGCCAAGATGAACCTCGCCATCCGCGGCATCGACGCGCAGATCGCCCACGGCGACACCTTCCACAACGACCGCCACCCCGACCTCAAGGCGGACTACGTGCTGGCCAATCCGCCCTTCAACGACAGCGACTGGCGCGGCGAGCTGCTCAAGGGCGACCCGCGCTGGGTCTATGGCGTGCCGCCCGCCGGCAACGCCAACTACGCCTGGGTGCAGCACTTCCTCTATCACCTCGCCCCCACCGGGCTCGCCGGCTTCGTGCTCGCCAACGGCTCGATGTCGTCCAACCAGTCGGGCGAGGGCGAGATCCGCAAAGCGATCATCGAGGCCGATCTGGTGGACTGCATGGTGGCGCTGCCCGGCCAGCTTTTCTACTCGACGCAGATCCCGGTCTGCCTGTGGTTCCTGGCGCGCAACAAGAAGAACGGCCGCTTCCGCGACCGGCGCGGCGAAACGCTCTTCCTCGACGCCCGCAAGCTGGGCACCCTGGTGGACCGGGTCCACCGTGAGCTGACCGACGAGGACGTCGCGAAGATCGCCGGCACCTACCACGCCTGGCGCGGCGACAAGGGCGCGGGCCCCTACAAAGACATCCCCGGCTTCTGCAAGGCCGCGAAGCTCGACGACATCCGCAAGCACGGCCACGTGCTCACCCCCGGCCGCTACGTGGGTGCCGAGGCCGTGGAGGCCGACGGCGAGCCGTTCGAGGAGAAGATGAGCCGCCTCGCCGCGACCCTGCGCCAGCAGCAGGCCGAAGCCGCGAAGCTCGACGCCGCCATCGCCGCCAACCTGAAGGAGCTCGGGTATGGCGGCTAGGAAGCGGCCCCTCGGCCCAATTGGTCAGCAGGCTGCTGACCAATTGCCGACGCGGCCCCTCGCCGCCAGTCTGAAGGGCCTTGGGGATATCAATCTGCCCAGCATTGAGGAGATCGAGTCGGAGCTGAGCCGCGGGGAGGGTGACCGATGAGCGGCGAGTTTGGGAGCGACGGCCTCAAAGCCAGCGAACGCGAGGCGATTCGCGGCGTGTTCGCACAGTTTAGCGGCATCCAAAGGGCGGTGCTGTTCGGCTCGCGTGCGACGGGCACGTACTCGGCTGCCTCCGACATCGACCTGGTGCTCTACGGAGATTCGCTCACTCTGAGCGACGAATTCCGCATTGCCTCCAGAATGGAAGATCTCGACCTGCCATTTCGCGTGGACCTCGTTCGGTACCATACGATCACCTCCACGGCTCTACTGAGTCACCTTCGCCGCGACGGCAAGCTTTTTTACGAGGTGAAGGGGTGCCGAGAAAATGCCGACTGGCACGAGGTCATGCTCGAGGATGTCGCTGACGACATTACCGTAGGTCATGTTGGACCAATGGTAACGGAGTACGTGCCCGTCGGAATTCCGTTCCTTCGCTCACAAAACGTGGAGCCGCTCCGAATCAACGATTCAGATCTAAAGTTCATCACGCTGCGGTTTCACGAGCGCCTCAAGAAGTCGGCACTATCGCCGGGTGACGTTGTAATCGTTCGCACTGGGAAGCCCGGTTCTTGCGCCGTCATACCGGAACGTTTTCCAGTCGCGAATTGCTCAGACTTGGTGGTTGTGCGCTGCGGCGCACACCTAGATCCTCGATTCCTTGCGTACTATGTGAACTCCGCCGCCTCTCATCACGTAGCCTCGCAACTCGTCGGAGCCGTTCAACAGCACTTCAACGTCGGTTCCGCTCGCAAAATTCTCATGCACCTGCCTTCGTTGTTGGAGCAACGCGCTATCGCCCACATCCTCGGCACGCTGGACGACAAGATCGAGCTGAACCGGCGGATGAACGAGACGCTGGAGGCGATGGCGCGGGCGCTCTTCCAGTCGTGGTTCGTGGACTTCGACCCCGTCCGCGCCAAGGCCGAAGGCCGCGACCCCGGCCTGCCCAAGCCCCTCGCCGACCTGTTCCCGGATTCGTTCGAGGACTCGGAGTTGGGGGAGATTCCGAAGGGGTGGACGGTTGGAACGCTCGCCGACTTCGCGCTGTTGAACCCTGAGAGTTGGTCGAGGGAAACACGCCCAGGCGTCATCAACTACGTCGATCTGTCGAACACAAAGTGGGGCTGCATAGAGGCGATCACAGTCTATGAGCCGCACGATGCTCCGAGTCGAGCACAACGCGTGCTGCGGCCAGGAGACACCATCGTCGGAACCGTGCGGCCCGGCAATGGTTCCTATGCCCTCATCTCTGTGGATGGGCTTACCGGAAGCACGGGGTTTGCCGTTCTGAGGCCTCGCAGACCCGATTGCGCACAGTTCGTGTATCTAGCGGCGACGGCTGCGGAGAATGTTGAGACGCTCTCGCACCTAGCAGATGGTGGAGCGTATCCGGCCGTTCGTCCGGAGGTTGTTGTCGCGACGAAGGCGATCCGAGCAGCCGACGACGTTCTCGCGCGGTTCTCGAGATCCACCGATCCGCTGCTTGCCAAGATGGCGCAGAACGAACGAGAATCCCGCACCCTCGCCGCCCTCCGCGACACGCTCCTCCCCAAGCTCATCTCCGGCGAGCTGCGGGTGAAGGACGCAGAGCGCCGGGTCGCGGAGACCACGTCATGACCCCTGAGCTGACGAGGGGTCTCCCCCGGATTGGGAGGTCAAGGGTGACCTGGCTCTGCTCAAGCAATTGGAGTTGGTCCGCTCCGGCGGACATGGGCGCGGAGCCCACTGGAGCCTTGAAAATCAATGAGATACGTCAGGTACTCCAATTCACTCCAATTCCTACTCCAATTCACTCCAATTCCCCGCAGGCCAGATGAACCCGACCCTGCGGATGCCGCCAGACCATGACGTCCTTCACTGAATCCGGAGTCGAAGAGGCCGCCCTCGCCTGGCTGGAGGCCCTGGGCTATGCCGTGCTGCATGGCCCCGAGATCGCCGCCGGGGCTCCCGCGGCCGAGCGCGGCGACCCGGGCTACCGGGATGTCATCCTGGAAGTCGACTCCGCAAGGCTCTCGCGCGACTCAATCCGGAGCTTCCGCCCGAGGCGCTGGAAGACGCCTAGCGCAAACTGACCCGTTCCGAGGCGCCGTCGCTCGTGGAGCAGAATCGCGCGATGCACCGAATGCTGGTCGAGGGCGTCACGGTGGAGTATCGCCGACCCGATGGCTCCATTGCCGGCGCGCAGGCACGGGTGCTCGATTTCGAGCAACCACGCAACAACGACTGGCTGGCCGTCAACCAGTTCACGGTGGCCGACAGGCAGCGCTCGCGCCGGCCGGATGTGGTGCTGTTCGTCAACGGCCTGCCGCTGGCGGTGATCGAGCTCAAGAACGCGGCCGATGAAAGCACGACGGTCTGGGACGCCTTCCAACAGCTCCAGACCTATCAGGAGCAGATCCCGGCCCTCTTCGCGACCAACGCGGTGCTCGTGGCCTCGGACGGTGTGCAGGCGCGCATCGGCACGCTCGGCGCCGGGAAGGAGTGGTTCAAGCCCTGGCGGACCATCACAGGGCTCGGGGATGCCGCGGCCTCCATGGCTGAGCTCGACGTGCTGCTGCAAGGTGTCTTCGCGCGGCAGCGGTTCCTCGACCTGGTGCGGCACTTCATCGTCTTCGAGGACGCGGGTGGCGGCAAGATCACCAAGAAGATGGCGGGCTATCACCAGCTCCATGCGGTGAACGTCGCGGTGGAGGAGACCTTGCGGGCGTCCCAGATCCCCGCCGACGGCTTCGTGGAAGAGACGCCGGGCGTCTACCGGGCCGGGGGTGAGCCCGGCGGAGATCCGGGCGACCGCCGGGTCGGAGTGGTGTGGCACACGCAGGGCGCGGGCAAGAGCCTGACCATGGCCTTCTACGCCGGCCGCGTCATCGCGCACCCGGCGATGGAAAATCCCGACCGTCGTCGTGATCACCGACCGCAACGACCTCGACGACCAACTGTTCGGCACCTTCGCCCGCTGCCGCGACCTGCTGCGCCAGCCGCCGGTGCAGGCCGCGGACCGCGCCGACCTGCGGGAAAAACTGAAAGTCTCCGCCGGCGGCGTGGTCTTCACCACCATCCAGAAATTCTTCCCGGAAGAGAAAGGCGACAGGCACCCCATCCTCTCCGAGCGGCGCAACATCGTCGTGATCGCGGACGAGGCCCACCGCAGCCAGTACGACTTCATCGACGGCTTCGCGCGGCACATGCGCGACGCGCTGCCCAAAGCCTCGTTCATCGGCTTCACCGGCACGCCCATCGAACAGACCGACGCCAACACCCGCGCCGTGTTCGGCGACTACATCAGCATCTACGACATCCAGCGGGCGGTCATCGACGGCGCCACCGTTCCGATCTACTACGAAAGCCGGCTCGCCAAGCTGGAGCTGAAAGACTCCGAACGCCCGAAGATCGATCCCGAGTTCGAAGAGGCGACCGAAGGCGAAGAGATCGAGCGCAAAGAAAAGCTCAAGAGCAAGTGGGCGCAGCTCGAAGCCGTGGTCGGGTCCGAAAACCGGCTCAAGCTCATCGCGCGCGACCTGGTGGAACACTTCGAGAACCGGCTCGGCGCGATGGACGGCAAGGCCATGGTGGTCTGCATGAGCCGCCGCATCTGCGTCGACCTGTACCGGGAGATCGCCGCTCTGCGGCCCGGCCTGGCACCATGAGGACGACGAGCGGGGCTCGCTGAAGGTCGTCATGACCGGCTCGGCGTCCGATCCGCTCGAATGGCAGACCCACATCCGCAACAAGCCGCGGCGCGAGGCGCTGGCGCAACGGTTCCGCAACCCGAACGATCCCTTCCAGATCGTCATCGTGCGCGACATGTGGCTCACCGGCTTCGATGCGCCCGTCGCTCCACACCATGTACGTGGACAAGCCGATGCGCGGCCACGGACTGATGCAGGCCATCGCGCGGGTCAACCGCGTGTTCAAGGACAAGCCCGGCGGGCTCGTCGTGGACTACCTCGGGCTCGCCGACGAGCTCAAGGCAGGCGCTCGCGACCTACACGGAGAGCGGCGGCACCGGCAAGACGGCCATCGATCAGGCCGAGGCCGTGGCGGTGATGCTGGAGAAGTACGAGATCTGCCGCGGTCTCTTTCATGGCTTCGACTGGTCGCGCTGGATCACCGGCACGCCGCAGGACCGGCTCTCGCCTGCTGCCCGCGGCGCAGGAGCACATCCTCGCCCTGGACGACGGCAAGCCGCGGCTTCTGCGCGCGGTCACCGACCTCTCGCAGGCCTTCGCCCTGGCCGTGCCTCATGAGGAGGCGCTGCGCATCCGCGACGACGTCGGCTTCTTCCAGGCGGTGCGGGCGGTGCTGGCGAAGAGCGCGCCCGGCGAGCGGCAAGACCGAGGAGGAGCTGGACCACGCGATCCGGCAGATCATCTCCAAGGCCGTGGTCTCCGACGAAGTGATCGACATCTTCGCCGCGGCCGGGCTGAAGAAGCCCGACATCTCCATCCTCTCGGACGAGTTCCTGGCCGAGGTGCGCGACATGCCGCAGCGCAACCTCGCGGTCGAGCTGCTGCGGAAGCTGCTGCCGGGGCGAGATCAAGACCCGCTCGCAACGCAACGTCGTGCAGGCCCGCTCCTTCGCCGAGATGCTGGAGCAGGCGGTGCGCCGGTACCAGAACCGGGCCATCGAGACCGCCCAGGTGATCGAGGAGCTGATCGCAGCTGGCCAAGGAGATGCGCGAGGCCAGCGCCCGCGGCGAGGACCTGGGGCTGAGCGAGGACGAGCTGGCCTTCTACGATGCGCTGGAGGTCAACGACAGCGCGGTCAAGGTGCTCGGCGAGCCGACGCTGGTCAAGCATCGCCCGCGAGCTGGTGGACACGGTCAAGAAGAACGTCACCATCGACTGGACCGTGCGCGAGAACGTCCGCGCCCAGCTGCGGGTCATCGTCAAGCGCATCCTCCGCAAGTACGGCTACCCGCCCGACAAGCAGGAGAAGGCCACGCAGACGGTGCTGGAACAGGCCGAGGTGCTGTCGGAGATGTGGGCGGTGGGGTAAGAACCGGTAAAGCCCTGAGCGGGGCCGGGCAGCGCGCACCCGGCCCTAAACCGAACCGCGCTCGACGACCCATTCGGTGGGCTGCCGGGTGACTTCGGCGATCCGGTCGTAGTCGCGGTCGTAGTGGAGCAGGATCAGTCCGGCGGCCTCGGCGGTCGCCGCGATGACAAGGTCGGGGATCGGCACCCGATGGTGACCGCTGCGGGCGAGCTCGCCTTGGACCTCGATGGCGCGGCGGAGGACCAGGTCGGTGATGGGGACCGAGTGATAGGCGAGAGCTCTGCGTTTCCGGATGAGCTCGTGATCCGCGTGGTTGCGCGCGCTGTACAGGACTTCGAGGTCGATCATCGTGCAGGTCGCGGCCTCTCCGGCTTCGATGACGGGAGCCAGCCGCCTCCGGACCGGTTCCAGAGGCATCCGGGCCAGGGCGCTTTTGTCGATGAGGTACCGCGGTCTCACGTACGCCAGGCCCCGGCCATCACCTCCTCGTCCACCAGATCCATGCCGCTCATGGTGGCGAGCGCCTCCACCTCCTCGCGCCGGGCCTCCGCCTTCAGAACCTCCTGGAACGCCTGCTCGATGGTGTCCTTGAGAGTCGCCGTCGAGAGGATGCGCTGGACCGACGTCAGCAGCTCCTCGTTGATCTCGACACTGGTCTTCCGGGTGCTCATGGTTCCTACCTCCCGAGAGGGAGGATATCAAAAATGTACCAGCTTGGATATCTTCGATGACTCCACGAAGATGCCAGGTGATCCGGACGCCCTTCTAAGCTCGAAGGCCGGCCAGATCCGAGATGAGGTTCGGCAGTGGCGCCAGATCCTCGCTCGTGTGCTCGCCCATGAGGCAGACCTGGATCCAGTTCCTCTGGATGAGGTAGGAGCTGAGATAGCTCAGCTCGTAGCCCCTCTGGTCGAGCTCGTGCCCGATCCGGGTGGACGGGGCTTCCGGCGGCAACACGATCGTCGTCACGGCCGGCGAGGCGTGCTCGTCCGGTGCCAGGACGCGCAGGCCGCGCTCCCGGAGACCGGCGCGGAGCTGGGCGGAGAGGCCGGCGATCCGCGGATAGCGATCCTCGGGCCGCTGGCGGTCGAGCGCCGTCCGCAGCGCGGTGAGGAGGTTGGAGCAGAAGGTGTAGGGCACCGTGTCTTCCGCGCCGTAGCAGCCGAGATCCAGGTAGCGCGGCAGGCCGTTCGGCGACGGCGGGATCTCGGCCTCGTGGAACACCATGGAGACCCCGGCGAAGGAGCCGATCCCCTTGCCGCTCACGCCCGAGGCGAGATGCACGCCGGAGAGATCCAGGGGGATGGTGGCGATCGAGCTGATGCAGTCGAGACAGAGCCGCGCGCCGCGCTCGCGGCAGATGCGCTTGAGCGGGTCGAGGTCGTTGAGAATGCCCGTCGACGTCTCGCAGTGGACCGCCCATAGCCAGTCGAAGCCCAGCGCACCGATGTGGTCGTAGTCGAAGAGGTTTCCCCAGTCCGCCTGTAGGACCGTGTGCGGCAGCCGGAAGCGGCGGGCGTGGTCGGCCAGGCGATCGCCGAACTCGCCGTTGCTCAGGACGAGGCCCGTTCCGCCTTCGACCGAGAGCCGCGCGGCCACGGCGTCGTTCGCCAGGGTGCCGCTGCCGAAGAGGAGCGAGACGCGCCGGGCGCCGGCCAGCTCGCAGAGCCTGGCCTTGACGCGCCGCAGGGTCCCCGCGAACTCGTCGCCGCGGTGTGAGATGGGAGGCGCCGCGAAGGCGTTGCGGACGTCCGGGTGGAGGCTCACGGGGCCGGGTAGCAGGCGAACGCAGGGTTTCACGGGAGGGAGGTGCTCCTTGTCCGGGGCGGTGAAGAGCGCCTTGCCGCGCTCCTGGATCGCTTCGAGGGTCACGTACATCGGCTGGAACCGAGCCTCCGGCGTGCCGACGCAGGGGCCGAACGGCATGAAGCCGAGATGCCGGTAGAGCTTGAGCTGGCGCACCGTCGCCGAGACGACGGCGAGGTCGTAGCCCAGACGGCTGCCGTGCTCGACGACCAGGCGCATCAGGCCGCGGAAGACGGGCCCGCGGCGGCGCTCCGGAGCGACGGCGAGGAGGCGGACCTCGCAGAGGGTACGGCCGGCGGGGAGGTAGCTGTCGAGGTTCTCCAGCCTGGCGTCGAGCGAGAACGGCCGGTTGGCGCGCAGGGCGACCATGCCGACGAGCCGGTCGCCGTCGAGCGCGACGACGTAGGTGTTCTCGTCGTGGAAGCGGTCGACGAGGACGCCGGTGGCCGGATCCCCCTCGTACCGGGGGATTTCCTGGACGAACGTCGCGTAGTTGAGCCGGTGAATCTGCTCGAGCTCGAACGCCTCACTCGCGAGCTTGAACCGGAGGTTCGGTATCGGCATGGCCTTTTATCACCGTAGCGAACACGGGGCCGGAAATCAAGAGAGGAGCAGCTTGAGATCCTCGCGGCTCAGGGAGGCGATGAGGCTCTCGTCGGCCTGGAGGATGGCGTCGGCGAGCTCGCGCTTGCTTCTCTGCAGGGCGAGGATCTTCTCCTCGACGGTGTCCTTGGCCACGATCCGGCTAGGCGAAGACCGGCCGGGTCTGGCCGATGCGGTGGGCGCGGTCGATGGCCTGGGCCTCGACGGCGGGGTTCCACCAGGGGTCGAGCAGGAAGACGTAGTCGGCGGCGGTCAGGTTGAGGCCCAGGCCGCCGGCCTTGAGGCTGATCAGGAAGAGCGGGCAGGCGGGGTCGGACTGGAACTGCTCGACCTTCTCCTGGCGGTCGCGCGTGCGGCCGTCGAGATAGTCGTAGGGGAGGCCCTGCGGCGTCGAGCTGCCGGCGCAGAAGCGCCAGGAAGCTGGTGAACTGCGAGAAGACCAGCGCCTTGTGGCCCTCGTCGGCGATCTCGCGCGAGCTGCGGCAGCAGCATGTCGAGCTTGGCGCACGGCTCGTCGGCGCGCTCGGGGTCGAGCAGCCCGGGATGGCAGGCGGCCTGGCGCAGGCGCAGCAGGGCCTCGAGCACCAGGATCTTCGTCCGCCCGAGGCCCTGGGTGCCGATCTTGGCTCCGAGGGCGCTCTGGTAGTGGTCGCGCAGCTCGTCGTAGAGGCGGCGCTGCTCGGGCGGCAGCTCGCAGAAGAGCGTCTGCTCGATCTTGGCCGGCAGCTCGGGCGCCACCTGCTC
This sequence comes from uncultured Holophagales bacterium, assembly GCA_963844885.1. GTDB lineage: Bacteria > Acidobacteriota > Thermoanaerobaculia > Multivoradales > UBA5704 > DATMER01. The sequence continues at coordinate 169,589 of CAWJQA010000007.1, forward strand.
CTTGGTGCGGCGCAGGATGAACGGGCGCAGCGCCCGGGCCAGCAGCTCGCGCGTGGCGGCGTCGGGCGTCCGCATCTCCGAGGTGGTCGACAGCAGCGCCGAGGCGCCGAGCATGCCGGGGTTCAGGAACTCGAAGAGGCTCCACAGCTCGCCGAGGTGGTTCTCGATCGGCGTGCCGGTCAGCGCCAGGCGGTGCCGGCCGCGCAGCAGGCGGGCGGCCTTGGCCGTCTGGCTGGAGGCGTTCTTGATCGCCTGCGCCTCGTCGAGGATCACGTAGTCGAACTCCACCGTGCGCGAGCATCTCGATGTCCTGGCGCAGCGTGCCGTAGGTCGTGAGGACGAGGTCGTAGCCGGCGAAGGCCTCGCCCGTCCTTGGCGCGGCCGAGGCCGGTGTGGTCGAGGATGCGCAGCCCGGGGTGAAGCGCGCCGCCTCGGCGAGCCAGTTGAAGACCAGCGAGCGCGGCACGACGACGAGGGACGGCGGCAGCTTCTCCCGCTTGCGCGCCGCGCGGCGGGCTTCGAGCAGGGCGAGCACCTGCACGGTCTTGCCGAGGCCCATGTCGTCGGCCAGGCAGCCGCCGAAGCCGAAGTCGCGCAGGAAGTGGAGCCAGCCGAGGCCGATCGCGCTGGTAGCCGCGCAGCTCGCCCTCGAAGCCGGGCGGCGCCGCGGCCGGCACGATCCCCTCGAAGCTGTGGAGCCGGCGGCGGGCGGCGTCGAACGCCTCGTCCCAGGTGGCTCCGGGCTGGTCGGCGAGCCAGGCGTCCAGGAGGGTCGCCTGCTGCACCTCGAACCGCAGGTGATCGCCTTCGAGCTCGCCGAGCTCCGCCAGGCCGGCGAGCCGCTTCACCCACTCCGCCGGGATCAGCCCCTCGCTGCCGTCGGACAAGGAGAGGAACGTCGAGCCGCGGCGGATCGCGTCGAGGACGTCGGGCAACCGGGCGGTGACCCCTTCGAAGTCGACCTCGCCGCGGACGTCGAACCAGTCGAGGCCGGAGGAGACGGAGAGGCGCGACAGGCCGGGCGGCCGGTAGAGCCGGCCGTGCAGCTCGACCGACCAGCCTTCGGCGAGGAGCTTGACCAGCGCCGAGGACGCCCACCCCTGCTGCACCTTCATGAGATGAAGGGGGCCGTCGCCGGGCCGGAAGTCGAGCTGCTCCAACTGCTCCAGCGCCCGCTTCTCGGCTTCGGGGTCGCGCACCAGGAGGCGCCGCGGGTCCTTGAGATAGACGGCTCGCCCCGGCGTACCGGCGTGGATCTCGCGGTCGCCGTAGACGAACGAGACCTCGGCGTCGAGCGCGCCACGGGGTTGGAGCAGCGGCTGGGTCAGGCGGACGATCGGCCGGGCCGGCAGCCGGAGCTCCTCCATGGCGAGGTTCTTCGGCAGGTCGATCTGCTTCAGCGGCTGATGCGAGACCAGACGCTCCAGGAGATCCTCCTTCCACTCCGAGGGGACCCGCAGGACGCTCGACCCGCGCAGCAGGGAGATCCAACTGAACGCCTCGCCGGCATCGAGGCGGGAGACGCGGTCGGCGGTGAGCATCCAGCCGGACGGGAACAGGAGGAGCGGCTCGTTGAGCGGGATGCGCTTGCCGTTGCGCCGCAGCGAGCCGGTCACGGAGCAACCCCCCTTGGCGTTCTCGCGCACCTCCAGCCAGAGCTCCCAGGGGAGGCCTTCGTCCAGCGTCAGGAAGCCGCCGCCGCCGCGCCGGCCCGGCGGCCGGCGGACGCGGCAGCGGCCGGTCTCGCAGAGCAGCGGCAGGAGGTCGCCGGCCACGTCCGCGGTCACGTCCCAGCGCGCCGGCACCGGCGCCGCTTCGATCGAGGCGCGGGCGCGGTTCGGGTCCGGGTTCGCACCCGCCAGGATCGAGACGATCTTGCGGTCGACGGCGTCCGGGAGGTCGGGGATCTCGGCGCGCCGGAGCCGCAGCGGATGGACGTGGTCCCAGGCGCCGTCGCCGCGCTTGCGGCCTTCGAGGATGCCCAGCGTCAGCCGGCCGGTCTCGCGGGTGGCGGCCTCGTCGACCTCGTAGAGCAGCGCCTCGCGCGGCAGGTCGGCGACGGCGCCGTCGGGCAGCGTTTCGAGCACCTCCATCCAGATCGGGATCCGGCTGCGGCCCGGAGGACCCTTGCGGGGTCCCTTGCGCCGCTGCGGTCCCCGCCTGGGAACCGGACCGGGAGCGGTCGCGGTCCGCGGACCCTGGGCTGCCGCGTCGGCCGGGGCCGGGTGGGCTGCCGGAGCTTGCCGGGGTGTGCCGGTGCGGCCCCGGCGGTTGCCGCGCGCCGGCCGCGGACCCCTGGCGGGCTGGGCAGGAGCGACAGGGGCGGCGGAGCTCCCGGGGTCGATCCGATCGATCCGATTGCCGTCGACGATCCGGTCGCCGCGTCCGCCCTGTTCGCCGCGCCCGCCCGGAGGTGGCCGCCGGTCCCGCCGGTCCCGCCGGCCGTGCCGGTCTCCACCGGGGCCGCCCGGCCCGCGCGTGCTGCGGGCGTCGGCGGCCAGGACAGCCGCCCAGATGTGCTTGCACGTCCGGCTCCGGTCGAAGTACGGGCAGGTGCAGGTGCTCTCCACCTCACCCCCGTGCAGGGCCACGCTCACGCGGTAGCGGGAGGAGCCCGAAACGATGGCTTCGACCTTCTGGGGGTCGCAGGCCAGGACTCTGACCCGGCCTTGCTGGAAATAGCGCAACCCCCGATGACGGACTCGCGACGGCACGCGATCGACTAGAGCGGCGGCGAGGGTCATTCGCGGGGGATGCTACCAGTTTCCTGCGGTGGCACGAAAAGCGCGGACGGGCGCGAGCGCGGGCTCAACCCCTCCACGGGCGTCTGATATGCTTCCGCCGGCCCAGGCTGTTCCAGGCCGCACCACCCCCTCCCAGGGGGTTTCGTCTCGAATCCGTTCCCCCAGGAACTCTTATTCCGGAGGAGATTGTCTTGAAGATCCATGAGTATCAGGCCAAGGAGATCCTGCGCCGATACGGGGTCGCGACCCCGCGCGGCAAGGTCACCGAGGACCCCGACGAGGCCGCCCGCATCTGTGAGGAGCTGGGCGGACGCTGCGTCGTCAAGGCCCAGATCCATGCCGGTGGCCGCGGCAAGGGCGGCGGTGTCAAGCTCGCCAAATCCCCCGAGGAGGCCCGCGAGCTTGCCGGGAAGATCCTCGGTATGCAACTCGTCACTCATCAGACCGGCCCCGAAGGGCAACTCGTCCGCAAAGTCCTCATCGAGGAGACGGCCGACATCGCCCAGGAGCTCTACCTCTCCATAACCCTTGACCGCGCCAAGGGGAAGCACGTCGTCATGGCGTCCGCGTCCGGCGGCATGGACATCGAGGAGGTCGCGGCGCGCGATCCGAAAGCCATCTACCGCGCCTGGGTCGACCACAACCTCGGCATCCAGCCGTTCCAGGCCCGCGCCGTGGCCCGCGGCCTCGGCCTCAAGGGCTCGACGGCCGCGAAGGCCGCGAAGCTGATCGCCGCCCTCGTCACTGCCTATCTCGACACCGACGCCTCGCTCGCCGAGATCAACCCGCTCATGGTAACCCGAGAAGGCGACGTTATGGCGCTCGACGCGAAGATGAGCTTCGACGACAACGCGCTCTACCGCCACAAGGACATCGTGGAGATGCGCGACCTCGCCGAAGAGAACCCCATGGAGGTCGAGGCCTCCAAGTTCAACCTCAACTATATCAAGCTCGACGGCAACATTGCCTGCATGGTCAACGGCGCCGGTCTCGCCATGGCTACGATGGACATCATCAAGCTCTACGGCGGCGAGCCCGCCAACTTCCTCGACGTCGGCGGCGGCGCCAGCCAGGAGGCGGTCAAGAACGCGTTCCGCCTGCTGATCTCCGACCCGGCCGTGCGCGCGGTGCTCATCAACATCTTCGGCGGCATCGCCCGCACCGACCGCATCGCCCGCGGTGTGGTCGGCGCCATCGAGGAGCTGGGCAACGTCACGATCCCCGTGGTCGTCCGCCTGGAAGGTACCAACGTCGAAGAGGGCCGCCGTATTCTCCGCGAGGCCCCGTTCCACTTCATCGTCGCCGAGCAGATGGCCGACGCCGCCGAGAAGGCAGTGGCGGCTGCCGCCAAGGGAGGAGCCTAGTCATGGCGGTTTGGGTCGACAACGAGACGCGCCTGCTCGTGCAGGGCATCACCGGCAAGGAGGGCACCTTCCACGCCCTCGGCTGCCGCGACTACGGCACCAAGGTCGTGGCCGGGGTCACCCCCGGCAAGGGCGGAGAGGTCGTCGAAGGCATCCCGGTCTTCGACTCGGTCGAGGAGGCCCGCGCGGCCACCGGCGCCAACGCGTCGATGATCTTCGTGCCGCCGCCGTTCGCCGCCGACGCCATCATGGAGGCCGCCGACGGCCGGCATCGAGCTGGTCGTCTGCATCACCGAAGGCATCCCGGTGGCGGACATGCTCGTGGCCAAGGCCTTCCTCGAAGATCATCCCAACGCGCCTGATCGGACCCAACTGCCCGGGCGTCATCTCGCCGGGCATGGCAAGATCGGCATCATGCCGGGCCACATCCACAAGCAGGGCTCGATCGGCGTGGTCAGCCGCTCCGGCACCCTGACCTACGAAGCCGTCTGGCAGCTCACCAACCTGGGCCTCGGCCAGTCCACCTGCGTCGGCATCGGCGGCGACCCCATCAACGGCACGAACTTCATCGACGTGCTGGAGCTGTTCGAGGCCGATCCGCACACGGAGGGGGTCATCCTGATCGGCGAGATCGGCGGCAGCGCCGAAGAGGAAGCCGCCGCTGTGGGTGAAGGCCAACATGAAGAAGCCGGTGGTCGGCTTCATCGCCGGCCGCACCGCGCCTCCGGGCCGCCGCATGGGCCACGCCGGCGCCATCATCGCCGGCGGCAAGGGCACCGCGGCCGAGAAGATGGAGGCCATGAAGGCCGCCGGCATCCACGTCGTCGAATCGCCGGCCAAGCTGGGGGAGACCCTGGCGAAGGCCCTCGGCCATTAATGGGGACAACCAGATGGCGGACATACGGCGGATCCCCGGAGACGGCTGGCTGGCGCTCCTGGGCGGTGGCGAGCTGACCTTCGGGGAGACGTTCGACGCCGACGAGGCCTGGGTCGCCAAGACCGCCCCCGGCCCCGTCGGCTTCATTCCCGCCGCCAGCGGGTCGGACGACTACGCGCGGCACTTCGGCGAGTATCTGAAGGAAGAGCTGGAGCGGGACGTGGAAGTCATCCCCGTCTACCGCGCCCGGGACGCCCGCCGAGGCCGCAACGCGGAGCGCATCGCGTCGGTGTCGGCCGTCTACCTCGGCGGTGGCGTCGCGGATCATCTCCTCGACGCCCTCCTGGGCACGCCGGCCGCCGACGCGCTCACCCGCGAAGATCGGAGACCGGCGGGATGGTGGTGGCCATCGCCGCCGCCGCCCAGGCCGCCGGCCGGGTGGTCCGCAGCATCGCACCCGGACGGGTCATCCCCGGCTTCGGCTGGCTCCCGGACGGCGTGGTCGAGCCGAACTTCGACCCTGGCCACGACCGGCGCCTGCGCAAGCTCCTCGAACAGGAAGGTGTGCGCTGGGGCCTGGGCATCCCCTCCGAATCGGCGGTCCTGCTCGGGCCGGACAATGCGGTGGAGGTGGTCGGCACGGCCTTCTATCTGGACAAGCCGGACGGCGAGATGGAGATCCTGGAAGAGCCGGTCCTGAAATCGAAACAACTGAGATCTAAGCAGTAAGTTATTTCAAGGAGAGAGAGACCGTTTATGGGTATGACACTCGCGATCATCAAGCCCGATGCCGTGGCGGCCGGGAATGCAGGCAAGGTCATGGCGAAGTTGCAGGAAGTCGGTTTCACGGTCCGTGGAGTCAAGATGCTCCGCCTGACGGAGACGCAGGCGAAGGCGTTCTACGAGGTCCACAAGGAGCGGCCGTTCTACGGCAGCCTGGTCGAGTTCATGACCAGCGGTCCGGTCATGCCGCTGGCGCTGGAGAAGGACGGGGACGCGGTGAGCAACCTGCGCGAGGTGATGGGAGCGACGGACGTGGCCAAGGCGGCACCGGGCACGATCCGGGCGCTGTTCGGCACCTCGATCGAGCGCAACGCGATCCACGGCAGCGACTCGCCCGAGAACGCGGCGATCGAGCTGTCCTTCTTCTTCTCGCGCACCGAGCTGCTGGCGGCTCGTTAGGAGGGTGCCATGTACCGGGTTCTCGAAGCGGCTCCACAGAGCCAGATCGCCGAGGAGCGGCGCGGCCACGTGACCGGCCGGTTCTGCCTCGCCTGCGGCAGCTTCTATCCCCTGCACCGGTCGCGGCACAGCGGCAAGCCGATGTACGGGAAGGACCACATCGCCGCCACCTGCGCGCACGAGGGAGAGCTTTTCGATACGGCGGAACCCTGGTGGGAGCCGGCGGTCGAGATCCTGCCGGCCCCTCCCGTGGCGCCCGCCGCCGCCGGAGCTCCAGCGTAGAGTGAAATCAGAGTGAAATCAGCCGAGAGTGCGGGTTGGGACCGTCTCGACCCGCACATTCATCAGCTCCGCGACCTGCCGGATCTGTCCGCGGGTGGAGCCGCCGCCCGTGGTGGCCCGGCCGGAGGTCTGGCCGCGGATGATGCTGGTCGGCCAGGCGCCCGGTCCGAAGGAGCGCGACCTGAGCCGACCCTTCGCCTTCACGGCCGGCTCCCGCCTCTTCGCCTGGTTCGCCCGCCTCGGAGCGCCGGAGGACGAGTTTCGCCGCCGCGTCTGGATCGCCTCGGTGCTCCGCTGCTTCCCGGGCCGCGCGCCGCAGGGAGGAGACCGGCCGCCCGGACCGGAGGAGATCGCCAACTGCGCGCCCTGGATGGAGGAGGAGATCCGCCTCATCCGGCCGCTCACCGTGATCGCCGTCGGCCAGCACGCCATCGCGAAGCTCATCCCCACCCCGGCGCCGCTCTCGGAGAGGGTGGGGGAGGTGTTCGAAGGCAACCTCGGCGACCGGGGCGATCTGAAATTCGAGGTGATCCCGTTGCCGCACCCGTCCGGGAGAAGCACCTGGCTGGTCCGCCCGGAAAACCAGGCGCGCCTCGACCGGGCGCTGGAGCTGCTGAAGCAGAGCCGCGGGTGGCGGGCGACGTTCGGGTAAAGCCCCCTGCATCGGTATTGACGCTGGTATGAGTCCCTGGTCATACTTTTGTTGAAGGGAGGTCGTATGGCCATCGTCAAGACCGCCATCTCAGTTCAGGAATCACTGTTCGAGCGAGCCGATGCTCTGGCTCGCCAACTTCACCTTTCACGCAGCCAGCTCTTCTCGCGAGCGCTCGACGAGTTCCTCGACCGGCATGAGAGCCGGCTGCTCTTAGAGGCCATCAATCGCTCGCTCGAAGGAGAGCCGGGGCCCGACGAGGCTGAGTGCCTGCGGAGCATGCGCGGCATCCAGCGCCGGAGGGTCGAAGGACAGTGGTGATCCGGTGATTGGAGCCGCGTGACTTCGAAGAGTGATGCCGGCCGGAGCCATCTCCCGGCACGCTTTCCCGTGGGAGACAAAGCCGCGGGTGGCGGGAGACGTTCGGGTAAAGCCAAGGACCCAAAGGACACCAAGGACTTCAGGGACGATTGGAATCCGGCTTTTGCCGTCCTTTGAGTCCTTGCCGTCCTTTATGTCCTTAGAATCAGGCGACCAGAGCAGCGCTCTCGCGGTCCACAGCCGCGAGAGACCGCTGAATCGCATCAACCTCGCCGGCTTCGAAGAACGGCTCACCACACTGTGTGCAGACCCAGGCGGGGATCGCCTCCCAGACGATGTGGTAACCCTTCCGATCGATGCTGAAGGGTGCCGTAGCGCGTACCATACGTCCCCTGCAATGAAGGCATTCCACGGTCAAAGCCTCCTTCTGAAGTCCGAGGACCACTGGGCGGGATCAGGCCGATAGGCCGTAATGACCGCCAGGTACTCGTCCTTTGGAGAGCAGACTACATGGATCGGATGAGCATTGTCACCAAAGCCCAGGATCAGGCAGCTATGCCCTCGTGAATCCGTCGGATAGTCTTCGATGATCTCCCCTTCCGCAAGGACTCGCTCAACTTCGCTCGATGTAATCATCCGATCTGAGTGGGACATTTGACGAATTGCATGAGGCAGGAAAAGAATCCTCAGCCCCCCTGCCTCCCGTACCCGTGCCAGGATCTCCGCCGTCTCCATAGCGAGTACTCTACAACCTTCAGCCCTGGAGAGGAATTCCGCCGTTGCGCCTAGATCGCCTCGGTGATCAGGCGGTCGGATGCCGGCGAGGCGGGAGACGTCCCGGGGGGTACAATAGGGTCTTCGAGGAGGCTGCATGACGACGGTCCGGTCGAGAGGATGGATTCCGGCGATGGGCGAGCCCGGCGGTTGGTCGCCGGAGGACATCGAGTCGGCACTGAAGGTCGAGCCTCTGACCGGAGCCGAGATCGTCAAGGCGGGACTGCTCGGTGGCTGGGAGGATCAGGGAATCGTCGATTCGGATGCCTGGCTCAGGAAGCAGCGGCGCAGGCGGCGTGAACGGCGCTCGTGGTGACCGGCCTTCTGGCCCTGGCTCAACTCTTCCACGGATCTTCAAAATCCTCCAGCACGCCGCCCACCTCTCCCAGATCATCGAAGAACGTCGGGTCGGGTGGAAGGGAACGGAGAATCTGCAAGACTGGATAAGGCCCGGCGGGCAGCGGTAGGCCGTGCTCCGATCGGACCTCGAAACAAAGAACAATGGCCTCACGGAGATTTTTCAGAGCCTCCTCTCGCGTTGTCCCCTGGCTGACGCAACCTGGGATCGAAGGGCATTCGGCAACCCAGACTTCGTCTTCATCGCGATTGAGAGTCACATGAAAACGCATGAATCTCCTCCGTTACGGGCCGCCGCCCCGCGATGCTGGCACCTGACGCGTCTCCAGGATACAGGATACCATTTGGATTGGACAAATGCCTTCTCCCTCCAACATCTCCGCCGTCATCGGACGAGGCCGACACCTGTCCGAGGTGAAGACACCCGGCGTTTGGCGATGCTGGGCTTCGCGTGGCGCTTCCGTCCTACCCTGCCGACCCAGGAGTGGATGAGCGAGGATGAGTGAGTTGCGGGATGGCGAGACCAGCAGAACCGCTGCACGCCTTCCAGAAGAAGTCCAAACGCGGTAGTGCGGTGCCGAAGCCCGACCTGGTCCTGATCGAACAGCGGCTCAAGCGAGCGAGAGAGGATTACGAGCGAAGCGACCGCAGAGAGCGTTCTCCCGGAGAACAGGAACGCTCTCGCGGCGCGCGACAGCGTTCTCGCGCCCAAAACTTACGCTTCATTTTCATTTCTCAACGTTCCAGGAGAAAAACGAGGCGTAACTTTTGGAGACAGAAACGCTCTCGGATGAGGCCGGAGCGTATCTTCTGAGAAAAGGAACGCTCCCGCATGAAAGTAAGGCGTAATTTTTGAGGACGAGAAGCGCCTGCGGCTCGAAGACAAGGCCCGTCAAGCCCGCGCCTCCACCCCCCGCGGCCGGAGCGCCCGCTCCACCCATCCCAGCAACGCATCCACCACCAGCGCCAGGACCGCCGCGGGGATCGCGCCGGACAGGATCATGGCGGAGCTTGCGATCTGCAGGCCGGTCACGATCGGCTCGCCGAGGCCTCCGGCGCCGATGAAGGCGGCCAGGGTGGCGGTTCCGACGGTGAGGACGGCGGCCGTCCGGATGCCGGCGAGGAGGACCGGGGCGGCCAGCGGCAGGCGGACCTGCGTCAGCACCTGGGCCGGCGTCATGCCGAGGGCCGTCGCCGCTTCGACCGCGCGCGGGTCGGCGTCGCGGACGCCGGTGTAGGTGTTGCGGACGATGGGATAGAGCGAGTAGATCCAGAGCGCCACCACGGCCGGCACCCGGCCCACGCCGAGGAAGGGGATGAAGAAGGCCAGCAGGGCGAGCGAGGGGATGGTCTGGGTCGTGCCCAGAAGCCGGATCGCGGTCTCCGCTCCGCGCCGGTGCCGTTCGAGCGCGAGGCCCAGCGGGACGGCGACCAGGATGCCGGCGAGGAGCGCCACCGCCGAGATGCCGATGTGCTCCAGCGTTCGCCGGAGCAGCGCTTGCCGCTCGTCCCACAGGTAGTGCTTCAGGCCGGGCGCCGCCTGGCTTGCGTGGGCGTCGCCGGACGCGTCCTCTCCCTTCAGCAGACCCAGGTCGCGCAGGGCGTCCCGGGCGACCACGGCCTCGTCCTCCTTGCCTTCCTGGAGGCGGAGGTTCAGGGCGCGCATCCGGTCCTCGTCGAACGCCCCGGCCAGGAGGCCGAGGACGGCGCCCACCTCGGGGTGCTTGCGCAGGGTCTCGCCGCGCACCAGGGCGGCGGCCTCGTAGGGTGGGAAGAAACCCTTGTCGTCCTGGAGCACCACCAGGTTGTAGAGGATCAGCCGCGCGTCGGTCGTGTAGACGTCGATCGCGTCCACCCGGCGCCCGCCGGCCGCCTGGTACTTGAGGGCGTGCTGGAGCGGCTGGACCGAGGCGAAGTGGAGGCCGTAGACCTTTTCGAGGCCGAGCAGGCCGTCCTCCCGGCCGACGAACTCGTGGCCGAAGCCGCCTCGGAGGCGCGGCGAGATGCGGGCGAGGTCGGTGATCGTGGTCAGCCGCTCGCGCTCGGCCAGCTCGCGCGGCACCGCCACCTCGAAGGAGTTCTCGAAGCCGAGCGGCGAGATCCACCAGAGGTCCCAGCGCGAGAGGAACTCGCGGCGCACCCGGTTGAGCGTCCCGGCCGAACCCTCCTTCGCCTCTTCTCCGAGGATCGACACCAGACCCGTGCCGGTGTACTCCGGATAGACGTCGATCGCGCCGCTCTTCAGCGCCTCGAAGCAGACCTGGGTCCCGGCCAGCCCCAGCCGGCGCTCGACCTGGAGGCCGGTCCGGCTCTCCACGAGCTGCGCGAAGATCTCGCCGAGCAGGCGGCTCTCCTCGAAATTCTTCGAGCCGACCACGATGCGGTCGGCGGCGCCGGCGGCGAGCGCGGGTGTGGCGACCAGAAGGAGAGCCAGGAGAAGAGCCCTCACCCCCCGGCCCCCTCTCCCGGTCCGCCCGAGTCCACCCGCCCCGGGAGAGGGGGAGACTTGCTTTTTGTTTTCTTGGCTTTTGGGGCGTGCGGGGGCGCCCCTCTCCCGGGGCGGGTGGACTCGGGCGGACCGGGAGAGGGGATGGGGGTGAGGGCCTCCAACAGCGCCTTCACATACGGGTCCGCCGGCCGCTCCGCCAGCTCCCGGGGCGGCCCGAGTTGGAGGATCCGCCCGGACTTCATCACGGCGATGCGGTCCGCCAGCCGGAACGCCTCGGCCAGATCGTGCGTCACCAGAACCAGCGTCTTGCCGAGGGCCTGTTTCAGCTCCAGGAACTTGCCGTGGAGATCGAGCCGGGTGAGGGCGTCGAGCGCTCCGAACGGCTCGTCGAGGAGGACGATCGCCGGGTCCGCCGCCAGCGCCCGGGCCAGCGCCACCCGCTGCCGCTGGCCACCGGAAAGCTCGGCCGGATAGCGGGGACCGTGGACGTCCGGCGACAGGCCGACCAGCTCCAGCATCTCCCGGGCGCGGGCCCGGCGGCGGCCGGCGTCCCAGCCCAGGAGGCGGGGGACCAGCTCGACGTTCTTCTCCACGGACCAGTGAGGGAGGAGGCCTCCATCCTGCTGCACGTAGCCGATTCCTCTCCGGAGGACGATCGGGTCCAGCCCGGCGACCGGCCGCCCTTCGACCCGCACCTCGCCGGACGACGGCTCCACCATCCGGTTGAACAGGCGAAGGAGCGTAGTCTTGCCACTCCCGCTCTCGCCAACCAGGGCGATTGTCTCGCCCGGCGCGACCGCCAGGCTCACCTCAGCCAGAGCCGCGGTGCCGTCGCCGTACGTCTTCGAGACGCCGGAGGCTTCCAGCGCGGACTGTAGAGACGGAGGAGAGGCGGTCACCCGCGGAGTCTAACCCCGGAGACCTCTCCAGATCACAGCCCCGTCCCCGGCAGATGACGAGCCCGGCGTCCCGGCGTCCTCCCCGTGGCGTGGCTCCTGGCGTAAAGCCAGGGAAACAAAGAGCCGGCGCCCTGTTTCAGGAGCCTGGCACGCTTCATGGAACGAGGAAAAGGCAAGGGCAGCGCGGGACAGCCGACAGAGACGAGCCGCCGCGGCCCCGGTTGACAAGCAGAAGGCAAAGCGAACGAACCGACCTCTCTCCCTCCGGTGCCGGGGCGGGTTTCCCAGCCCTCCGCCCGCCTCGGCCCCTCTTTTTTCCCGCCGTGGTTATAATCGGCCCGTGAGCGTAGATATCGAGGTGGAACCTCGGATCGTCCCCCGGTCCGGGCATCCGATCTCCCGAAGAGACATTTCAGCCAACGCCGTCAAGGTTCTCTACCGGCTCAACAACGCCGGCTACAAAGCGTACCTCGTGGGGGGGAGCGTGAGAGACCTGATGCTCGGGCGTAGGCCCAAGGACTTCGACGTCAGCACGGACGCGAAGCCGAACGAGATCCGCCGGTTGTTCAGCAACTCGCGAATCATCGGACGGCGCTTCCGGCTGGTCCACGTGTACTTTCATGACGGCGACATCGTCGAGCTCTCGACGTTCCGCCGTGACCCCGACCCCGACGAGCAGCGCGGCGAGCCCGGCGAGCTCCTCATCACCAGCGACAACGCCTACGGCACGCCGGAGCAGGACGCCTTCCGCCGGGATTTCACCGTCAACGCGCTGTTCTACAGCATCGGCGACTTTTCCGTCATCGACTACGTCGGCGGCATCGAGGATCTCGACCGCAAGATGATCCGTGTCATCGGCGACCCGGACAAGCGTTTCCGGGAGGACCCCGTGCGCATGATGCGGGCCTGCGAGTTCGCCGCCCGCCTCGGGTTCGGGATCGAGTCGTGTACCCAGGAAGGCATCCACCGCCACCGCAAGGAGCTGGAGAAGGCCTCGCCCGCCCGGGTCACCGAGGAGATCGCGCAGCTCCTGCGCTGCGGCCACGCCGGCGCGGCCATGCAGTGGATGCTCGACCTCGGCCTCCTCGAAGTCCTCCTGCCCGAGGCCTACGCCATGGTCGCCGCCGGGGAGCGCGGGCTGGGCGACTTCAGCCAGATCCTGCCGGTGATCGACCGCATGGTCGCCAGCGGGCGCCAGCTCTCGGACACCGGCCTGCTCGCCGCCCTCCTCCTGCCCAAGGTGGTGCTGCGGCGCTACGACATCGAGGCTCTCGACCAGCGGCCGATGACCCGCGCCGCCATCGAAGTCCTCATCGAGGAAGAGGTCCAGCCGTTCCTCGCCCGCTTCACCGTCTCGAACCTCAAATCGCAGCAGATCGTCCAGGCTCTCATCGGCTTCCAGCGCCTCTGCGAGCCGCGGTGGACCCTCCCCGAGCGCGTGCGGTTCACCCGCAAACCCGCCTTCGACGACGCCCGCCTGCTCTTCGAGATCCTCGTGGAGGCTACCGGCGGCGGCGCCGAGGCGCTCGCGGAGTGGGACGCCGCCGCGCGCCGGAGGCCGCCGCTCAAGGCCGGCGCCGAAGGAGAGGCCCGGCCTCGGCCCCGGCGGCGGCGCCGGCGGCGGGCTCCGGCGTGAGCACCCCGGGCGGCCACAAGGGCCGCCCCTACAGATCGGCATACGCGTTCGTAGGGGCGGCCCTTGTGGCCGCCCACATCCTTGTGACGGATTTCACAAACTGGCCTCGGTTGGCATAGGATAGGTCTCGTTCTGGCATCCAAGAAGGGGAAAGCATGTCCTGGTTCTCGGATCTCACTCGATCGGCAGTCGGCAGGAAGGCGGTGATGGCCGTCACGGGCATCATCCTCTTCGGCTTCGTTTTCGTGCATATGCTCGGCAACCTGAAGATCTACCTGGGTGCCGAGGCGCCCGAGCATCTGGCCGAGTATGGCGAGTTCCTCCGCCACGTCGGCGCACCGGCGATCCCCCGGGGGGAGCGCTGTGGATCGCCCGCATCGTCCTTCTGGCGTGCGTGGCCTTCCACATCGGAGCCGCCTGGAGCCTGGCGCGGATGGCGAAGGCCGCCCGGCCGTCGCCTTACGAGCACAAGGAGAAGGTCCACACCACCTACGCGTCGCGCACGATGCGCTGGGGCGGCGTGATCCTCCTGCTGTTCATCGTCTACCACCTCCTCGACCTCACGGTCGGCTCGGTGAACCCGGCCTTCCAGGAAGGGCGGCCCTACGAGAACGTGGTCGCCAGCTTCAGCGTCTGGTACGTGGCCCTGTTCTACATCGTGGCCAACCTCGCCCTGGGGCTCCACCTGTACCACGGCCTCTGGAGCCTCTTCCAGTCGCTGGGCTGGAACCATCCGCGCTTCAACCCATGGCGGAGCTGGTTCGCCCACGGCTTCGCCTGGATCATCACCCTCGGCAACATCTCGTTCCCATTGGCCGTCCTGACCGGCCTGATCAAGTAGGAGACTCCGGCCATGAAACTCGACGCCAAGGTCCCATCCGGTCCCCTGGAGACGAAGTGGCTGGAGCATCGCAACCACCTCAAGCTGGTGAACCCGAACAACAAGCGGAAGTTCACCATCCTGGTGGTCGGCTCCGGCCTGGCCGGAGCCTCGGCCGCCGCCAGCTTCGGCGAGCTCGGCTACAACGTAAAGTGTTTCTGCTTCCAGGACACACCGCGCCGCGCCCACTCCATCGCCGCCCAGGGCGGCATCAACGCCGCGAAGAACTATCACAACGACGGCGACAGCGTTTACCGGCTGTTCTACGACACCGTCAAGGGCGGTGACTTCCGCGCCCGCGAGGCCAACGTCCACCGCCTCGCCGAGCTGTCGGTCAACATCATCGACCAGTGCGTGGCCCAGGGCGTGCCGTTCGCCCGCGAGTACGGCGGCCTGCTCGACAACCGCTCCTTCGGCGGCGCCCAGGTCTCCCGCACCTTCTACGCCCGCGGCCAGACGGGGCAGCAGCTCCTCCTCGGCGCCTACCAGGCTCTGGAGCGGCAGATCGGCGCCGGCACGGTGAAGATGCTCCCGCGCACCGAGATGCTCGACCTCGTCGTGGACGACGGCCGCGCGGTGGGCATCGTCACGCGCGACCTGGTGACGGGCAAGATCGAGCGCCACGCCGGCCACGCCGTGGTCCTGGCGACCGGCGGCTACGGCAACGTCTATTACCTGTCGACCAACGCCAAGGGCTCGAACGTCACCGCCTCCTGGCGCGCGCACCGCCGCGGTGCGCTGTTCGCGAATCCTTGCTATACGCAGATCCACCCGACCTGCATTCCGGCCTCCGGCGATTACCAGTCGAAGCTCACCCTGATGAGCGAATCGCTGCGCAACGACGGCCGCATCTGGGTGCCGAAGAACCCGAAGGACACCCGGTCGGCGGACCAGATCCCGGAAGCCGACCGCGATTATTATCTGGAGCGCAAGTATCCGGCCTTCGGCAACCTCGTGCCCCGCGACGTGGCCGCGCGCAACGCCAAGATGGTGGTGGACGAAGGGCTCGGCGTCGGACCGCAGAAGAACGGCGTCTACCTCGACTTCGCGGATTCGATCAAGCGTCTCGGCCGCAACGACCATCGAAGAGCGCTACGGCAACCTTTTCGAGATGTACGAGAAGATCACCGGCGAAGACCCGTACGTGGTGCCGATGCGCATCTACCCGGCGCCGCACTACACCATGGGCGGCCTGTGGGTGGACTACAACCTCCAGAGCAACGTCCCCGGGCTGTTCGTGCTGGGCGAGGCGAACTTCTCCGACCACGGCGCCAACCGGCTCGGCGCGAGCGCGCTGATGCAGGGCCTGGCGGACGGCTACTTCGTGATTCCCTACACGATCGGCGATTATCTCGCGCCCTTCCTGAACAAGCCCGTGTCCACCGAAACGCCGGCCTTCCAGGCGAGCGAGACCGAGGTCGCGGGAGCGGATCACGAAGATGCTGTCGATCAAGGGCAAGCGTTCCGCGGACAGCTTCCACCGCGAGCTCGGCCGGATCGTGTGGGATTACTGCGGCATCGCCCGCAACGCGGAAGGCCTGAAGAAAGCCCTGCAGCTCATCCCCGAGCTGCGGCAGGAATTCGAGAAAAACCTCACGGTCGTGGGCGGTGCCGACGGAGGTGAACCAGGAGCTGGAAAAGGCCGGCCGGGTGGCCGACTACTTCGAGCTGGCCGAGTTGATGTGCCTGGACGCGCTGGACCGCGAGGAGTCGTGCGGCGGCCATTTGCGCGAGGAGCACCAGACGCCGGACGGCGAAGCGCTGCGCGACGACGAGAATTTCTCCTACGTCGCGGCCTGGGAGTGGAGCGGTCCGGGCAAGCCGCCGATCCTGAACAAAGAGCCGCTCGAGTTCGAGTCCGTGAAGCCGTCCCAGAGGAGCTACAAGTAATGGATCTCACCCTCCACATCTGGCGCCAGCCGGAGCCGTCGGCTCCCGGCAAGATGGTCAAGTACGAGGTGAAGGACGTCAACGAGCACAGCTCCTTCCTGGAGATGCTGGACGTCCTCAACGAGCAGCTCGTGAGCCGGGGAGAAGAGCCGGTGGCTTTCGATCACGACTGCCGCGAAGGCATCTGCGGCTCGTGCGGCTTCATGATCAACGGCGAAGCGCACGGCCCGCAGGCGGCGACGACGGTCTGCCAGCTTCACATGCGTCATTTCAAGACCGGCGACGTGCTCCATCTGGAGCCCTGGCGTTCCAAGGCCTTCCCGATCCTGAAGGATCTGATGGTCAACCGCGGCGCCTTCGACCGCATCATCCAGGCCGGAGGTTTCATCACGGTCTCGACCGGCAGCGCGCCGGAGGCGAACCTGACGCCGATCCCGAAAGCGGTCTCCGACCAGGCTTTCGACGCGGCGCAGTGCATCGGCTGCGGAGCCTGTGTGGCGCAGTGCCCGAACGGCGCGGCGCAGCTCTTCACCTCGGCGAAGGTCTCGCACCTGAACCTGCTGCCGCAGGGCCAGCCGGAGAAATATGATCGCGCCCTGGCGATGGTGGAGGCGATGGAGCAGGAAGGCTTCGGCTACTGCTCGAATTTCGCCGAGTGCGAAGCCGTCTGTCCGAAAGAGATCTCGATCGACTTCATCGCCCGCATGAACCGCGACTACATCAAGGCCAAGGCCACGAGCGTGAAGGCGTAGGAGCGGGCTTCAGGCGATGTCATCCGCCGGCGGGGGCACGCTCGGGTAGGGTTCGGTCGACTCCCCGAGCGACCCCATGGCCGCGATGAAAAGGTGAGGGAAGGAGAGCGGGACCGTCTGGCAGAGTCGCAAGATCCGCCGCCGCAGTGCCGCTCCCTCCTCACCGGGTGCGGCGGCGAGGCGGTAGAGTTCCCGCCAGGCCTCGATCTCCCCCCTGTCGAGAAGCTGGGCCAGCACTTCATCGCTTTCCAGCGCAAGACCCTTCCGGTTCCAAAGCGCCCGCGAGGTCGAAAGATCGAAGCGGCTCAAGCTCCACCTCCTGCCAGCAACTGGGACGCCAGGATCCGGGCCCAAGCGCGACCGCGGGACGCCACGTGCTGCCAGTCGTTCCAAGGCGGCTGAAGTCCGCGATAGCTCGTCAGGTCGATCGCCGCCGCGTCGAGAGGCTGAGCGGCTCCCAGACGTTCGATCACTTCGGCCAGGACCGATCCTCCTCCGGGTTGGGGATAGAGCTCGTCGAGCTTCCGGAGAGCTTCGCGGGTCCCTTCCTCCCCGAGGCGTTCGAAAAGAACCACGGCATCGAGATAGTCGCGGGTCGTGAAGCGGGTGGCGAGAAGCCACGCCTTGATCCGGGCCATCTCGGCGAGAGTGGGCACGCGCAGGCCGGCGACCTCCTCGGTCTCAGAGGCGCGACACGCCGGAGCTGGCGGATGCCGGTCAGAACGCCTTCCAATTGGCCCAGGATCAGGACAGGCCGGCGCACCCGTGCGGTCTGCCAACCGGCTGCCGCTTCCAGTCCGCCGAGGACTTCCTCGAACCGATCCCGAAGATCAAGAAGCACGTGATCGCCGTCCAGGCTGACCCGATGCCCGGCATGGAGAGCCGCCGCCGTGCCGCCGACCAGCACGGACCCCGGCACCAGCGCCTGAAGATGGCGTTCGGCCGCCAGCAGCCGTTCCCATTCCGAATGGATCTCGTCGCTCACCCCGCAAGGATAACGCGGCCCAGTCCCGATCCACCAACCCGCGCCCCGAAGGGGCATAGGAATACAGCCAGGGGTTTCAACCCCTGGAACCCGCACCCCCAACCTCCCCAAGTCCTGAAAGGACGCAGGCATCCCGTCGGCGAGGCGTCAGTCGGCTCGCCGGACGCGTAAACCGGAGTGCCGGATGCGTCCGGCGGCCCGCTGAACGCGTAAGTCGGCCGGTTTATCCATCGGGCGGCTCGCCGGACGGGTAAACCGGAGCGCCGGATGCGTCCGGCGGCCCGCTGAACGCGTAAGTCGGTCGGTTTATCCATCGGGCAGCTCGCCGGACGGGTAAACCGGAGCGCCGGATGCGTCCGGCGGCCCGCTGAACGCGTAAGCCGGCCGGTTTATCCATCGGGCAACTTGCCGGACGGGTAAACCGGAGCGCCGGATGCGTCCGGCGGCCCGCTGAACGCGTAAGTCGGCCGGTTTATCCATCGGGCAGCTCGCCGGACGGGTAAACCGGCTCGCCGGATGCGTCCGGCGGCCCGCTGAACGCGTAAGTCGGAAGGCTCGTTCTTTCCGTTCGTCGCCTTGGGCAGAGCAGTCGCCACATAGTGAGCCCCAACCCTCCTCAACGGCAGCCGGGAGCGTTCTCGGCGTGCAGCGTCAATCCGAGGGCTTTGACGTAGGGACGGGTGGAGGTTTTGCTCATGGGGGCTTGTTCCTGTTTCTTGATCGGTGTTATCCTTCGGACGTGGCTTCGATCTCTCTTTCCGACATTCTACAGCTCAGTGTTGCGGATCGTCTCCGGCTCGTCGGCGAGATCTGGGACAGTATCGCCTCTGAGCCGGAGGGCCTACCGCTGACAGAGGCTCAACGCCGGGAGATCCTCCGGCGGTCCGAAGCGCACAGAGCGAATCCACAGGAAGCCATTCCCCTCGAAGAAGCTTTGGACCGCATCCGGCGCTCCCTGTGACCCGTCGCCCGAACTTATGACGAAATCCCACGGCGCGTTCGTCCGCCGAGTTCCCGGCCCGTCCAGACTTCTGCTGCCCTCCCCACTGCTTGAAGAAGAAGGGAATTCTAGCCGTAGCGCACCGGTCTCGGATTTCCAGTACCCAGGATTCCCGGATCGGTCGTGCGCCTGGGCCGCTCTCTCCTCCGACGATGACCCAGTGGATGCCTTCCCAAGCCGGTTGCCTTCCCCGACCCCGCCACCACCGCCGTGCGGGGCGAGCGGGCCGCTCTGCTGCCGCTCGCCAAGCTCCTCGAGCTCAAGCTGGCTTCGGGGATGTCCGCGCCACACCGGCTGAAGGATCTTGCCGACGTGCTCGAGGTCGTCCGCATCCTGCGGCTGCCCGAGGAGTTGTCCGGAGAGCTCGATCCGTCCTGCGCGAGAAGTACCGGGAGCTGTGGCGGGCCGCCCGCGATGCGGACGGGGAGTGAACCTGGGTCGGCGAAGGAGGTCTCGACCTCCGGGCGGTAGGGGTAGCGTTCCACGTTGACATCAGGCCGAGACAACTTTATCGTTGTGTCATGCTGCCGCCCTTCGATGAAGCAGGCAACCTCCAGGGCAGGGAATGCCAAGGGCATTATTGCCTTCGATCTCCAGGCGGTGACCTTATGATCAAAAACGAGCGCGAGTACCGGATCACCAAGGCGCAAGCAGTAAAGTTCGAGCAGGCGGTTTCCGATCTCTCCACGGCAGGAGGGAATGACCGTCTTCATCCTTTGCTCCAGAAAGCCCAGAGAGATTCGCTGCAGAGTCAACTTGACGACCTCCGAGAGGAGATCGCGGACTACGACGCCCTGAAATCGGGGCAGCGGACCGTCATCTCGCTCGACTCTCTCGAAGAGCTCCCCCGCGCTCTTATTCAGGCGCGGATTGCGGCCGGGCTGAGCCAGCGGGAGTTGGCGGCACGGCTGGGTGTGAAGGAGCAACAGGTGCAGCGATATGAGGCGACGGAGTATGCCGGGGCCAGCCTCTCGCGAGTGACAGAGGTGATTCGGGCCTTGGGCCTCCATGTCCGTGAGGATGTCTTTCTCCCAGGGGCAGACGAATCCCTGGGCGGCGTCATGGTGCTCCTCAAAGACCTCGTGTCCCAAGCCGTGAAGTCCTACCGGAGCAACTCAAGGTAGGAGCCGTTCAAGGCGTAGCTCCCGAGATTCAGATATCTTCCGAAGCCGGCAAGTACAGCGCCGCCGGATCGGCGAAGTAGCGCTGAAGGCGCTCCAGGTAACGCCCGACATGGAGGCCGTCCATGAGCGCATGGTGGACCTCCACGGAGACCGGCATGAGCCGCCGGCCGTTCTGCTCGGAGACCTTGCCGAACACGATTTTCGGCACCGAGTCCTCTTTTCCCCAGTTGCGCGCGTGGGAGAAGCTCGTGAAGGAGATCCACGGCAGCGCCGAGTAGTGGATCAGGTCGCTGCGGTCGTCCCGGGCCTCCATTCGCCCGCCGGTGGCCCGGGCTTCCGCCATGGCTTCCCGTGCCGCGGCCTGGAAGCGGCTGAAATCCTCGTCATAGTCGAGGTAGGCGAAGTCGAAGCGGTCCTCGTCGAGGAGGAGGGTCGTGCCGGCGTGGATCCGGTCGTGGACCAGGACGCGGCCTTCCGAAAGCCGGTACCGGAACGGCTCCAGCTCGTTGGCGGTCCGGAGCGAGAGATAAAGATAGGCGAGGAAGAAGGACGTATCCGGTGTCGCGCGCACAAAATCGACGAGCGGCCCGACCTCCAGCGGCGCGCAGATGTTGAAGTAGGGCTTGTCGTAGCCCCGGAAGAACTCGAACGTCGCCCGCCGCGGCCAGCGCTCCAGATCGAGGAAGCGGGGCATGCTCGGTACCCTGTTCAGAGCGGAAGCGACGAGAAAGCCCGCTTGATGGCGGCGCGGGAGCTTGCCCGAATCACCGGATCGACGTCGACCGTTTCCAGCCTGTGCAGCAGGGTCTCGGGGTCGGCCAGAGCGTGCTTTGCCGCCTCGCGCAGGTAGTCGAAGTCCTTCTCGCGACCGGCGACGATCTTGGAGACGAGCAGATCGTGGATCTCCAGGCAGAGCCCCTTTTACGCCGCGAGTGTTTTCGTTCTGGATGACGACGAGACGATCTCTCCAGCCTCGCGGCAGGTGAGCGGTCGCCTCGGTCACAGCCTGGGCGTAGTAGCCGAAGGTCTCATGAAACGGGGACAGCTCGCCGATGCTGCCCTCGATGGTATCGGCGCGTTCGGGATGGTTGGCGCGGAAAGAGATCCGCCTCGTTGGAGACACGCATGGATTCCGGCGCGTCCGGAAACTGACCAAGGATCGCCTGACTGCCGATGACCACGATCTCATCGTCATGAGCGATGACGGCCGCCGCGCGGAGGAGGTGCTCAAGCTGTTCCCGCGTCATGGCTGTTGAGCGAACCGCTCCCGGGTTTCGCGCCAGATCTTCCAGCGCTCCTGAGGCTTCAGAGCTCCCGCGAAGGGAGTCGACTGGCGTAGCTCGTAGGCGAGCTCGCTACGCTCGACCAGGAAGGCCGCGATGGAGGGGACGTCGCCGGCCAGGATTTCCGCCCACTTCCGCGCATGGAACTGGGGGCTCGGGCTGGACGCCAGCCAGCCCTTGACACGCTCGCGCGCCATCTCCAGAACCTCCGGCTGCCGCGGCAGGCGATCGGCGATCACCTGGTGGTAGGCAATGCTCCGCTCCTCGCCCAGTCGATGGAGGTCCATGGCACGAAAACACTAGCACAGAGCGCTACTCGAATCGCTTCACCGCCCGGACCAGCGCGCTCTATATCTCCCAATCCCGCGAGCCGGCCGGAGTCGAAGGATTCGATCTCCGGGCCCCGCGGCGTTCCAGCCGCGGAGCCCGCGCCCGTCCTGCGCCGAGAAAGCCGCCGCTACTCGATCACGAAGATGTTCTTCTCGCGCGCACATCTCCTTGAGGATCTTCGGCCAGACGGTGACGCTGACCTCGCCCAGGTGGGCCTTGCGGAGCAGCAGCATGATGGTGCGCGACTGGCCGATGCCGCCGCCGATCGACAGCGGGATGCTGTCGTCGAGGATCGCCTGGTGGTAGGGCAGCTTCAGGAAGTCGGTCTGGCCCGGTCATCTCGAGCTGCTGCACCAGCGTCTCCTTGGTGACGCGGATGCCCATCGAGGACAGCTCGTGGCGGCGGCGGGTCACCGGGTTCCAGACCAGGATGTCGCCGTTCAGACCGTGCATCGGCCGGCCGTCGGCGGCGACCGTCTCGGTGACCCAGTCGTCGTAGTCGGCGGCCCGCATCTCGTGCGGATAGCCGTCCGCGAGCGTCCAGCCGATGCCGATGATGAAGACGGCCGGGTACTTCTGCAGGATCGCGGTCTCGCGCTGCTTGCGCGGCAGGTCCGGATACATCTCGAGGATCTCCTCGGCGTGCAGGAAGACGAGCTCGTCGGGCAGGTTCGGGTACTGATCGGTTTTCAGCGCCGGGAACTCCGCCTGGATGTAGGTCTCGGCCCCCTTGAGAACCTTCCAGATGCTGCGTGACCGTGTCCTTGAGATAGTCGAGGTTGCGCGTCCTTGGCGTGATGCGCCTTCTCCCAGTCCCACTGATCGACGTAGGCGCTGTGATCGTGATCGAGGAAGTAGTCCTTGCGCACGGCGCGCATGTCGGTGACCAGCCCTTCGCCCACGTCGAAGCCGAACTGCTTCAGCGCCATCCTCTTCCACTTGGTGGCGGCCTGCACCACCTGCGCCTCGATGCGGGTGCTTGCCGTAGTCGTTCGAAATGTGGAACCCGACGGGCGTGCGCGAGCCGTCGCGGTCGAGCATGTCGTTGACGCCGCTCTCCGCGTCGACGATCAGCGGAACCTCCACCCGGATCAGGTTGAGCTCCTTGCAGAGGTTGTCCTCGATGTAGCGCTTGACGGCGGCGAGGGCCTTCTGGGTCTCCTTGGGATCGAGCAGGGAGGCGTAGTCGGAGGGCAGGATCTTCTCCAGATCTTCATAGTTGCCGATGCCGGGACCGGCGAGATCGGCCTTCTTGTCTGCGACCGCGATGGACATGGAATCCCCCGGAGGGGTTCGCGAGCCGGGAGCGGACCGTTCCGCCCGCGGCAGAACGCTCGTCTGGAACCCGTCCGCCCCGCACTCTAGCCGCCTCCGGAAACTCTCCGGAACGCCCCGCGGCGCGGGCAGCCACCGCGTATCCGGGTGGGGCGGGTATTGGAACCGGTCAGGGCCGCCAGGTTTGCCGGACCGTGAGGCGCGCCGTCCCGCCGATTCGGGGCGGCCGGACGCGGCGGGTCTGGAGGCCGTCGAACGCCAGCAGCCAGACGTTGGGCTCGTCCAGGTTGCGCGGAAAGCGGACGAGCAGCCCGGTCGGGATGCCGTCCCGCGCCGACTCCACCACGATGGTGCAGCCGTTCAGGTTGAAATCCTCCCCGATCCGCAGCCGCGGGTCGCGCCGCGTCAGCGCCGCCAGCGACTGCGGGAAGTAGCCGGACAGAAATCCTTCCTCGGACCGCAGGCGCAGCGTGGTGGCATCCAGCCGGGTCATCTCGGTCGGCACCGCCTGGACCGAGACGGGAATGTAGCTCCGCACCCAGCGCCCGGTGAAGTAGTAATCCTCGACCGGCAGGAAAAGGCCGGTCCAGGTGCCCGGAGAATTGATCAGATAGACGTCCGAGCTTTCCCGGTCCCGCGGCCACTCCATCGACTCCCACATCGCCTGCCGGTTCTCGATCCCGGTGTTGCGCACGAAGTCGTGCAGCAGGAACGTCGCGAGGACCGGCGATCCGATCGCATGCATGAACACCACGAGGCCCGTGGCGGCCCGGATCGCGGCGGCGGCGAGCCGGCGAGGGGGCGCCATGCGCAGTTGCTTCAGCCTGTCCGTGACCGCCACCGCCAGGACGAGCGAGACGGCGACCGACGGAAAGAGGAGCTTGTAGCTGAACGGCGGCACCACGCAGAGAAGCGGCAGCGATCCCAGCGCGGCGGCGGCGGCGAAACGCAGCTCCGGCCGGCGGCGGACCGACGGCGCCAGCACCGCCACGACGGCCGCGACGAGGACTGCGCCGATCACCGTCACGACGGGTGAGGCGGCCTGGGTGAGCTCGCCGGGGAGCAGGGTCAGGGCGCCGATCCCATAGCCGGGGAGGCGCCGGGTGAGCGCGGCGACCAGATAGGCCAACGGCCGGTTGAACGGGTCCAGATACCAGCTCGACACCCGGGTGCCGAAGCCCGCCGCAAGGTAGAACACCACATAGCCGAGAGCCAGGGCGCCGAAGGCGGCGGCGGGGCGGACCCGGTCCCGGACCGGGTCGCGCGCGAGGAAGATCTCGTAGGCCGCGATCCACACGACCGTCATCAGAGCCGTCTCTCCAGCCCCCAGGGCGAGGGCGAACGCGGCCAGCGAGAAGAGGAGCCGGTGAATCCCTCCGTGCTGGCGGTACCGGTCGTAGAGGAGGAGGCTGATCAGGGAGAACAGCACGGCGAGCAGCTCGTGCCGGGCGGCGATCCAAGCGACGTTGTAGACGTGGGCGTCGTCGAGGACGAAGAAGAGCCCGGCGAGGAGAAGCGCCGGCCGGTTCACCTTGCCGGGCATCAGCCGCCGGTGAAGCTCCAGGACGGCGGCGGCGAGGAGGAGCCAGAGGAACAGGTTGACGGCGTGGAAGGAGAACGGCGACGAGCTCAGCAGCTCGCGGTTGGCCAGGAGGGTCAGGGCGCTCACCGGCCGGAAGAAACGGATGCCGAGGCCGGGGTCCGCGAACCAGGTATTTGCGTAGGGCGAGCCGGCCTCGAGGTAGTCGTGGCCGGGCAGGGAGGTGTGCAGTGACCAGAGCTCGAGCGAGCCGGACTCTTCGAGGCCGCCGGCCCGGGCATCGAGGAGCGCCTGGTGCCAGAGGTCGTCGAGGTAGAAGCCCGCATCGAGGCTGGGGAGAAACAGCAGGAGCCCGAGCCCGAGGCAGGTCGCGACGCGTTCGCGGAGGCAGGCCTCGTAGAGGCGTCGAAGGAGATCTCGCATCGTCCGGGCGCCGATTCTAGCGGAACCGTGAATTCGAGACAGTCCGTTCTTGACCCTTCCGCCAGGGCGCGGATAGTATCGGAGCCGTCTTCTCTTGTCTTCTTCCCTACCTTTTGCTGCAAGGAGGCTCGGCATGTCCCAGAGGCGTGTTTGTTTCCTCGGTCTTGCGCTGTTGCTGCTGCCGCTTTCCGGCGCCTTCGCCCAGTCCCAGGCCACCACCGGCGTGATCGAAGGGTCGGTGATGGACGAGGGCGGCGGCGTGCTGCCGGGAGCCACGGTGGCTCTGCGCAACACCGCGACGAACTACGAGACAGATCGTGACCACGAGCGCGAACGGCCGTTTCCGGGCGGTTCTGCTGCCCCTCGGCCCCTACCGCATCACGGTGACCCTCGACGGATTCTCGACCCTGGTCCGCGAAGGGCTCGACCTCGCGGTCGGCCAGACGATCAATCTCACCCTCACCCTCAAGCCCGGATTGGAGCAGGAGATCACGGTGACGGGTGAGGCGCCGGTGATCGAGAGCACCCGCGCGGAAGGGGCGGTCCGCATCGACGACCGCGCCATCCAGGGGCTGCCGAACAACGGCCGCAACTTCCTCGACTACACCAAGCTCACTCCGGGCGTGACCATCGTGCAGGGCCCGGACGGCGACGAGCTGTCGATCAACGGCCAGAAGGGCATCCACAACAACGTCTCGGTGGACGGCGCGGATTTCAACAATCCGTTCTTCGGCGAGCAGCGGGGCGGCCAGCGCCCGGCGTTCACCTTCAACCTCGACGCGGTCAAGGAGGTCGTGGTGGTCGCCGACGGCGCCAACGCCGAGTTCGGCCGCTCCTCCTCGGGGTTCGTCAACGTGGTCACCAAGTCGGGGACCAACGCGACCCACGGCAGCGGCCACCTCTTCTGGAAGAACCAGGATCTCTCCTCTCGCGCCGAGAATCCGGACGGCACGGAGGCGGACAAGTTCGACAGCGATCAGACGCAGGCCGGCTTCACGCTCGGCGGACCGTTCGTGGAGGACAAGGTCTTCTACTTCATCGCCGCCGACTACCAGGACGGCACCTCGGTCAAGCAGACCGACCCGAACCGCATCGAGAAGCGGGTGGTGGACTATTTCGCGTCGATCGGCAGTCCGGCTGAGAACGGCTCGATCGAGCGCACCAACGACGCCCGCGTATTCCTTGCCAAGACCGACTGGCAGGCGTCGCAGGGCAACCTTTTCACCTTGCGCTACACCTACACCTGGTCCGAGCAGGACAACGGCACCTTCGACGTCGACTCCTGGGGCCGTAGCGCCAACGCGACCGAGAAAGACAAGTCCAACGCCGGCACCTTCTCCCTCATCTCCACGGTCTCGGCGAACCTGCTCAACGAGGTCCGCGGCCAGTACGCGCGCGAGGACCGGCCGCGCCCGTACAACGGCCCGCTGGTCAACGGCCGGCCGCTGCCGGACACGGCGTTCGACTTCGGCAGGGGCTATCGCTTCGGCATGCCGTTCTTCATCCCGGTGAAATACTACGACGAGCGTTACCAGCTCAACGACAACCTTTCCGTCCTGCGCGGCGAGCACGCGTTCAAGGCCGGAGTCGAATACAACGACGTGGTTTCGGCGCAGACCTTCATCGGCTTTGCCAACGGCCGCTACATCTTCTCCTCCACGGACGGATTCCTGAATTTCGCCAAGAACCCGAAATACGTGGAGTGCTCGGACGGCAGCTCGTCGCAGGTCGGCGTCTGCCCGCCCGGCACGTCCATCACCGGCCCGGTCCTCCTTTATCTGCAGCAGGCGGGCGTCGGCGGCCGGTCGGTGGAAGACGCGGGTACGCAAAACATCCGCCAGCGCGAGCCGGCCGTCTTTCTCCAGGACAACTGGCAGGTGCGGTCCAACCTGACCGTGCAATACGGCCTGCGCTGGGAAGCGGAGATCGAGCCCGATCCGATCACGCCGCCGGACCAGGTCTTCTTCGCACCGTTCATCGGCAAGACCGTGCAGACCGCGGCCGGGCCGCAGACCTTCCCGTCGGACGGCAAGATCCCGTCCGACTACAACATGTGGCAGCCGCGCCTCGGCATCACCTGGGACCCCAAGGGTGACGGCGGCTCGGTGGTTCGCATGACCGCGGGCATCTTCTACCCCCGCATCCCGGGTCTCTCGCTGGCGTCGTCCCGTTCGACCAACGGCAGCGTCGGCCAGACCCTGTTCCGCAACAGCGCGCTGACGCCGATCCTCGGTCCCGTGCCCGCCTATCCGGGATTGATCCCGCAGTCGGAGATCGGCGCTCCGTTCCTGCCGGACGTCTTCGTGTTCGACAAGGATTTCAAGAACCCGCGCACGACCGCCGCGAGCCTGTCGTACGAGCGTGAGGTGAGGAACGGCCTGGCCGTGCTCGCCAAGTACAACTACGCCAAGGGTGAGCACATCACCCGTTTCGTGAACCGCAACGATCCTCTTCTGGGCTCGCCCTGGAGCACCGGCCTGCCGCCGGGCGGCGCCAACGGTATCAACACGCTCACCGTGGTCGAGTCCTCGGCCAAGAGCCTCTACGAGGGCGTGACCCTGGGTCTCACCCAGCGCTGGACCGGCCGCTATCAGTACCAGGTCTACTACACCTATTCGAAGGACAAGTCGGACGACGACAACGAGCGCGATCCGTTCTCCTTCCGCTACGCCAAGGTCACCGACCTCGAGAAGGAATATGGCTATTCGGACCGCGACCAGCGCCACCGCCTCAACGCCTTCATGGTCTACCGGGCGCCGTGGGATGTGGACGTGAACCTCCGTTACGCCTACCGTTCGGCGCAGCCGAAGTCGATCACCGCGGACGGCCGCGACGCGGCCACGCCGCAGGACCGCATCAACCCCGACGGCTCGGTGACCCGGCGCAACCTGGGCCGGAAGGACAACGAGTTCAACTCGCTCGACCTGCGGCTTTCGAAGGAATTCGGCTTCGGGAAGATGACGGTGGAGCCCATCTTCGAGGTCTTCAACGTCTTCAACAGCCGCAACCTCCGGCGCCCCGAGGTGACGAACCTGATCTTCAACTTCGACGGCACGGTGCAGAGCGGCACCGGCGAGCCGCGGCAGATGCAGTTGGGGATTCGGTTGCTGTTCTGAGCCCTCCCCCCGGCCCCCTCTCCCGGACCGCCCGGGTCCACCCGCCCCGGGAGAGGGGGTCAGGCCTTCTTACGGCTCTTCGAAGAGGTCTTGCGTAGCGGAACAAGCGTGATCAGGGAGCGGAGCGTCTTGTTGACCGACTCCGAATCCGGAAAGTATTCGCGCACGTCGGGCTCCAGGACGATCGTGCCTTCCGGGGGCACCTCTTTGACCAGGGTCGTGCCATCCTCATTGTGAATGGTGATCGTATACCCGGCCTTCATAGCCTCTGCATACTTGCCGCGGACTCCACCGCTGAAGTCGTACTCATCCCTCATCTCGTCCTCGTGCGGTTCCTCAGACTTGCTTGCTGTCCTTCTCATAGCGGTTCCGTTCCCGGGAGGTCGCCCGGCGACAACTGATGATCCGGATCGCCCCTCCCCGCTCAGTGTACACCACGACCAGGGCTCGACCTTGCCCGGTCATCCCAAGTGCGAGGTAACGCGGCTCGTGGACCGAGTGGCCTGGATCGGGGACAGTGATCGAAAGAGGGTCATGGAAGATCTCGACAGCCTCCTCGAAGGCAACACGGTGCTTGCGGATGTTCTCGCGAGCCTTCGCGTCATCCCATTCGAATTTCAGCCGCATTGACGCATACCTGGTGGCCGGTTACCGGAACACCCGGAACCACCGCTCAAACAACTTCTTCACCCCCGGGGTGAGCTTCGTCCGGCGCCACTGGTCGGCGGCTTTCTTCACGACTTCTCCCTGGGTAGGGTAAGGGTGGATGACGCTCGCGATCTTGCCCAGACCGATGCGGTGGGTGATGGCCAGGCAGAGCTCGCCGATCATGTCTCCGGCGTGATCGGCCACCAGCGTGGCTCCCAGGATGCGGTCCTTCCCTTTCTCCAGGTGCAGCCGGAGGAAACCCTCGCCGGCACCGTCCAGGATCGCCCGGTCCACGGTCGAGAGAGAGACCGTCAGCGTGTCCACCGCCGTTCCGCGCTCCCGGGCGTCCTTCTCATAGAGGCCGACGTGCGCGATCTCGGGCGAGGTGAAGGTACACCACGGTATTGTCAGCGCGCTCGCCTTGGCGCGGCCGAAGAAAAGCGCGTTCTGGATCACGATCCGGGCCTGCGCGTCGGCGATGTGGGTGAACTGGAAGCGCGAGGCCACGTCGCCGCAGGCGAAGACTCTCTTGTTGGACGTGCGGAGGTTGTCGTCCACCTCCACGCCCCGCTTCCCGTACTTCACCCCGGCCGCCTCCAGGCCCAGGTTCTCGACGTTCGGCGCGCGGCCGGCGGCGACCAGGATGGCGTCAGCGGGGATTTCCCTGCGCTCACCGCCGGTCTCGATCACCACCACCGACTCGCCGCCCTGCCGCCGGGCCTCCAGGACCTTCATGTTCAGCTCGAGCTCGACGCCGTCCCGCAGCATCGCCGTCTGGACCACCTCGGCGGCGTCGGCGTCCTCGCGGTGGAGCACGTGGCTGTCCTTGTCGAGCAGCGTCACCCGGCTGCCGAGTCGCGCGAAGGCCTGGGCCATTTCGCAGCCGATCGGACCGCCGCCGATCACCACCAGCCGCGCCGGAAGCTCGGTCAGGTTGAACACCGTCTCGTTCGTCAGATAGCCGGCTTCGGCGAGCCCCGGGACCGGCGGCACCGCGGCGCGGGCGCCGGTCGCGATCACCGCGCGGCGGAAGCGCAGCGTCTTGCCGCCGACCTCCACCGTATCCGGACCCGTGAAGCGGCCGTCGCCGAGGAAGACGTCCACCCCGAGGCCGCGGAAGCGCTCGGCGCTGTCGTGGATGCTGATGCCAGCGCGCAGACGGCGCATCCGGGCCATGGCGGCTCCGAAGTCGCCCCGCGCCTGCGGATCGACGGCCGGGCCGCCGAAGCGCTCGGCGGACTGCCGGACCTCCTGCCACGACCGCGCGGCCCGGATCACGCCCTTGGAAGGAACACAGCCGACGTTCAGACAATCGCCGCCCATCAGGGCGCGCTCGACGAGGGCCACCTTCGCGCCGAGACCCGCCGCACCCGCGGCCGACACCAGCCCGGCCGTGCCGGCGCCGATCACCACCATGTGGTAGCGCGAAGCCGGCTCGGGGTTCACCCAGTCCGGCGGGTGGACGTTCGCGATCAGCCGGAGGTTGTGCTCGTCGCGCGGCTCGATCCCGGTCATTCCATCTCCTGCTTGAGCGCCCTGCCCGCCAGTCGCGTGACGAAAGCGGTGACCACGACGGTCGCCAGCAGGCCGACGCCGAACAAGACCCAGCCGCCGGCCCCTTTCTTCGCCCCGCCGCTCAGTGCCGAAGCCAGGCTGCCCGCCGCCGCTCCATAGTAGACATAGAGCAGCGTGCCGGGAAGCATCGCCGCCGAAGCGATGAAATAGTGGAGGAAGGGCACCCGCGTCAACCCCAGCGCGTAGTTGAGGAGGTTGAACGGGAAAACCGGCGACAGCCGGAGCAGCGCCACGATCTTGAGTCCCTCGCGGCCGACCGCGCCGTCGATGGCGGCAAATCGGGGATTGCCGGCGATCCGGCGCTCGACGGCGCCGCGGGCGACATAGCGGGCCACCAGGAAGGCGCCCGAGGCGCCGAGCGTCGCGCCGACCAGCGTGAAGGCCGTCCCCTTGACCACCCCGAAGATGGCGCCCGCGGCCAGCGTGAGCAGAGATCCAGGCACGAAGGCCACCGTGGCGACGGCATACCCCACGATGAAGGCCAGCGGACCCAGGGGTCCGAGGCTCTCCACCCAGGTGGTGAACCGGGGCAGGTAGGAGGCGGCCTGCCGGCCTCCCAGCGTCAGGAGGACGACGAAGGCGAAGCCGATGACGGCGAAAAGGACCAGCCGCCTCCTCGATCCGGCGCTCGGGCCGGACGGGGCTACGCCGCCGCCCACATCGCCGCGGCCAGCAGCGTGCCGCCCATGCCGGCGAGCAGCGCGCCGACGGCCGCCAGGTTCCCCACCAGGTCCCTTCCTTGGCGGTTTTGCCGAGCAGCATCAGGCCGCCGCAGGCGACGGCGAGCTGGACGAACATGAGCAGCGTGGCGAGCCGGGGCATCTTCACGGTCGCCGCGGACAGAATCACGGCCACGAGCAATGCTCCGATGGCGAAGTAGTCCCAACTCGTGGGGCGCGGCAGATCCGGCAGCTTGAGCAGCTTCAAAGCCTCCATGCCTCCTCCTAAAGGTCGTGAACCGCGCGAATCCTAGCACAGGTGCGATGGCTTGCCGATCGCCGCGAAGCCCCATCTGTCGCAACGCAAGCTGACATTCCAACAGTGGCGTTTCTGGATTGGGGGTGTCCCGAAATCCCGGGCCACCCGCACCACCTCTAGCAGAGTCCGCGCGCCCCGTTCTTTCGGCAGGGCCTCCGCAGCTCAGGGATGCCGAGCTGATGAATGACCCGTCTCCACCGAGCGGCGACACGGCCGCTTCAGATCTGATCGCGGCTTTGCGCCGGGCGGCGGCCGAGCGGCCCGGACGGCGGGCCTTCGTCTTCCTGGCCGACGGGGAGGTGGCGGCCGAGCGCCTGACGTACCGCGCGCTGGACCGCCGGGCGCGGGCCGTGGCGGCGTTGTTGCAGCGCCATGGCGGGGCCGGCGAGAGGGTGCTGCTCCTCTTGCCGCCGGGGCTCGATTTCGTGGTGGCTTTCTTCGGCTGCCTCTATGCCGGCGCGGTGGCGGTCCCGGCCTGGCCACCGCTTTCGCCGCGGGCTCTGCCCCGCCTGCGCGCGATCGCCCGCGATGCCGCGCCGCTCCTGGTTTTGACCCGGGCGGAGGGGAGCGAGCGGCTGCGCGAGACCGCGTCCGCGGTGCCCGAGTTCGACGGGCTGCCCTGGCTGGTGGTCGAGGACGCGCGGCGGACCGAAGAATGGCGGCAGCCCGCGGTGGCGGCGGCGACGCTGGCGTTTCTCCAGTACACCTCGGGCTCGACGGCGGAGCCCAAGGGGGTGATGGTCAGCCACGGCAATCTGCTCGCCAACGGTGCCGCCATCGCGGGCGCCGTGGGTCTGGGGGCGGACGACGTGCTGCTGAGCTGGCTGCCGCTCTATCACGACATGGGGCTGATCGGGATCGTGATCCAGACGGTCTTGCTGGGGGCGCGCTGCGTGCTGATGTCGCCCACCGCGTTCCTGCAACGGCCGATGCGCTGGCTCCAGGCCGTGGCGCGCTGGCGGGCGACGCTGAGCGGCGGCCCCGATTTCGCCTGGGATCTCTGCGTGCGGCGCAGCACACCGGAGGAGCGGGCGGGGCTCGATCTGCGCCGCTGGCGGGTGGCGTTCAACGGTGCCGAGCCGGTGCGCGCCGAGACGCTCGACCGGTTTGCCGCGGCGTTCGCTCCGGCGGGGTTCCGGGCGGCGGCGCTGTGCCCGTGCTACGGGCTGGCCGAGGCGACGCTGCTGGTCTCGGTGGCCGCTCCCGGAACGCCGCCGGTGGTGCGGGAGAGGACGGAGCGCGGCCGGACGCGGCGGCTCGCCGGCAGCGGCACCGTGGCGCCCGGGACGGCGGTGGAGATCGTCGGTCCGCGGTCGCGGCGCCGGCTGGGTGAAGGGCGGGAGGGGGAGATCTGGGTGGCCGGTCCGCAGGTGGCCGCCGGGTACCGGGGCCGGCCGGTGGAGACGGCGCGGACGTTCCGGGCGCGGCTGGCCGGCGAGACGGCGGCCGGCGGCTGGCTGCGCACCGGCGATCTCGGCTTCCTGGCCGAGGGTGAGCTGTTCGTCACCGGCCGTATCAAGGATCTGATCGTGCTGCGCGGGCGCAATCTCCATCCCCAGGACGTGGAGCGCACGGCCGAGGCGAGCCATCCGGGTTTCGCGGCGGGCGGCGCGGCGGCGTTCGCGGTCGAGGCCGGCGGCCGGGAGCGCCTGGCGGTGGCGCAGGAGGTCGGCCGCCGTTTTCGCCGGGAGGAGACGGCGGCGGCGGTCGCGGCGCTGCGCCGGGCGGTGGCCGAGGAGCACGAGGCCGAGGTGTACGGCGTGGCGCTGCTCTCTCCCGGGACGCTCCCCCGCACCTCGAGCGGCAAGGTGCGGCGGCGGGCCTGTCGCGACGAATTCCTGGCGCGGACGCTGACGGCGGTGGCCTGGGATATCGGGACGGAAAGCGGGACGGAAAGCGCGGCGGCGAGCCCGTCCGGGGTGCTGGCGGCGGTGGCGCGGGCGCTCGGCCGGATGGTGGACGAGGCGGCGCTGCACCAGCCGCTCGCCGCCCTGGGTCTCGACTCGCTCGGCGCGATCGAGCTGCAGCATGCGCTGGAGACGGGGTTCGGGATCGTTCTGCCGGTGCCGGAGCTGCTCGCGGCGAGCGCAGCGGAGCTGGGCTCGCGCGCTCCCGGCCCCCCTCTCCCGGTCTTCCCGAGCTCCTTTCCCCGAGAGAGGGGGGAGCTGTCCCGGGGCCAGCGGGCGCTCTGGTTTCTGCACCGCCTCGATCCGCTCGGGACGGCCTATCACGTCGCTTTCGCCGCCTGGATAGAGGAGGACGTGGACGCCGGCCGCCTCGCGCAGGCCGTGGCCGCTCTGGTGGAGCGCCACGAGATCCTGCGCACGGTCTATGTGGAGAGCGGCGGCGAGCCGCGGGCCGAGGTGGCGGCGGCGGCGGACAGCTTCGCGGTGGTTGCGGTGGGTGAGGAGAGTGAGGACGGCGGCGAGGCGCTGCGCGCGCGGGTGGCGGCCGAGGCGGTGCGGCCGTTCGACCTGGCGGCGGGGCCGGTGCTGCGGGTGCGGCTCTTCCAGGCGCCGGAGCGCCGGGCTTTGCTGGTGGCCGCCCATCACATCGCGGTGGACCTGTGGTCGCTGGTGGTGCTGATGGACGAGCTGGGCCGGCTGCTGGCGGACCCGGCGGCGGAGCTGCCTCCGGCCGGCTCTTTCGCGGACTGCGTCGCGGCGGAGCGCCATCGGCTCGCCGGCCCCGAGGGGGAGCGGCTGTGGGAATTCTGGCGCGAGCGGCTGGGCGGGCGGGAGCTGCCGGTGCTCGACCTGCCTGCGGACCGTCCGCGGCCGGAGGTGGCGCGGTTCCGCGGCGCCGCTCTCCCGCTGGAGGTGGAGCCGGAGGTGGCGGCGGCTCTCCGGGCGGTCGCGGCGGCGGCGGGCACGACGCTGTTCACGGTTCTGCTCGCCGCGTTCCATCTCCTGCTCGGGCGCCTGGCCGATCAGGAAGAGGTGCTGGTGGGCGTCCCGGCCGCCGGGCGCGGCCGGCCGGAGCTCTCCGGCGTGGTTGGCTATCTGGTCAACCCGCTGGTGTTGCGCGGTGGCGTGGGCGGCGATCCGGCCGGCTGGGAGCTGCTGGCGCGGGCGCGCGCCGAGGTGCTGGGCGCCCTGGCGCATCAGGACTTTCCGTTCCCCCTGCTGGTCGAGCGGCTGCAGCCGCGGCGCGACCCCGGCCGCTCGCCGGTCTTCCAGGCCCTGTTCGCGCTGGAACGGCCGCAACGCCTGGCGCCGGAGGAGGCCGCGCCGTTCCTCCTCGGGCTGCCGGCCGACTCCACGAGCGTTCTGCGGCTCGGACCTCTGACTCTCGCGCCGCTGCCTCTCGGCCTGCCGGGAGCGCAACTCGACCTCGGTCTCACGCTGGCCGAGCGGCGGGGCGGTTTGTCGGGTGTGCTGCGCTACGACTCCGACCTGTTCGACGCCGGCACGGCCGCCCGCTGGAGCGGCTGCTTCGTGGCCCTGCTCGCCGGGCTGGCGGCGCGGCCCGAGGGGCGGGTGGCGGAGCTGCCGCTGCTCTCCGCGGCCGAGCAGCACCAGCTCCTCGCGGCCGAACCGGTGGCTGGGGACGTGGCGTCCGTCTACGAGCGCTTCGCGGCGCAGGCGGCGCGGACGCCGGACGCTCCGGCGCTCCTGTGGAGGGCGGGCACGGTGACGTACCGCGAGCTGCTGGCGCGGGTGGAGCAGGCCGCGGCCGGGCTGGCGCGGCGCGGCATCGGTCCGGAGGCGCGCGTGGGGGTGCTCCTGCCGCGCACGCCGGACCTGGTGGTGGCGCTCCTGGGCGTCCTCCACCGCGGCGCCGCGTACGTGCCCCTCGACCACGCCTGGCCGCGGGAGCGGCTCGACTGGATGATCGCGGACGCGCAGCCCGCGGCGGTGATCTCGGGGGGCGATTTCGCGGCCGTCGCCGGCGCGGTGCCGCCGCCGGTTCCGGGCGACCCCGGCAGCCTGTTCGCGGTGATCTACACCTCGGGCTCGACCGGCCGGCCCAAAGGGGTGGCGATCGCGGAGCGCGGCGTCACAGCTCTCCTGGCCTGGGCCGAGCGGGCTTTCGCGGCGGCGGAGATCGCGGGCGTGCTCGCCTCCACCTCGGTCTGCTTCGACCTCTCGATCTTCGAGCTGTTCGTGCCGCTCACCCGCGGCGGCGCCGTGGTGCTCGCGGACAACGCCCTGGAGCTGCCGCGGCTGGCGGCGCGCGAGCGGGTGACGCTCGTCAACACCGTCCCTTCGGCCGCGGCGGAGCTGGTGCAGGCCGCGGCTCTGCCGGCCTCGGTGCGCACGGTCAATCTGGCCGGCGAGCCGTTCCCCGCGGCGCTCGTGCGCGCGCTGGCCGCGCCGGGCCGGCGGCTGCTCAACCTCTATGGTCCCACCGAGACCACGGTCTATTCGGTCTGGGAGGAGGTGACGGCGGCGGAGGACGGACCGCCGCCGATCGGCCGGCCGCTGCCGGGCGAGCGCGCGCTGGTGCTGGACCGGCGGATCCAGCCTCTGCCGGACGGCGTGCCGGGCGAGCTGGGGCTCGGCGGCGCCGGGGTCGGGCGCGGCTATCTGGGACGGCCGGACGCGACGGCGGAGCGCTTCGTTCCCGATCCCTGGGGCCCGCCCGGGGCGCGCCTCTATCGCACGGGCGACCGGGTCCGCCGGCTGCCCGGCGGCCGGCTCGCGTATCTGGGCCGCCTGGATCACCAGGTGAAGATCCGCGGCTTCCGGATCGAGCCGGGAGAGGTCGAGGCCGTGCTCGCCGGCCATCCGGCGGTCCGGGAGGTGGCGGTGGCGGCGCGGCCGGAGCCCGGCGGCGGCTTGCGGCTCGTGGCGTATGTGGTCCCCGCCGGCGAGGCGAGGGTGGATGGGCTGCGCGCCTGGCTGGCGGAGCGGCTGCCCGGGTTCCTGGTCCCCGCCGTCTTCGTGGAGCTCGCGGCGCTGCCGCGGACCGCCAACGGCAAGGTCGACCGCGCCGCGCTGCCGCTCCCCGCGGCGGCCGGGGACGGGGAGGCCGGTCCAGCGTCCACCCTGCGGACGCCGGTCGAGGAGCTGCTGGCCGGGATGTGGCGCGAGCTGCTGGGCCGCGCGGCCGGTCCGCGGGACGACTTCTTCGCCCTGGGCGGCCACTCTCTCCTGGCGGCGCGGCTGGCGGCGCGGGTGCGCGCGGCGCTGGGCGTCGAGATGCCGCTCGACCTCGTCTTCCGCGCGCCGACCCTGGAGCGGCTGGCCGCCGAGGTGAGCCGGATGAGCGGCGGCGAGCCCTCCGGCCGGCCGCCGCTCGTCGCGGTCCCCCGCGGCGGCGCGCTCCCGCTCACCTTCGCGCAGCGGCGGCTGTGGTTCCTGGACCGCCTGGAGCCCGGGAGCCCGCGCTACAACATGCCGCTCGCCCTCGACCTGGACCAGGCGCCGGACGGCTCGTTCTCCGCCGCCGCGCTGGCACGGGCGCTGGCGGAGGTGGTGCGCCGGCACGAGGCGCTGCGCACCCGCTTCCCGGAGACCGAAGCCGGGCCGGTGCAGGAGATCGATCCCGCGCCGGCTCCGCCGCTGCCGTGTATCGACCTCGCCGGCCTGGCGCCGGAGCGCCGCGCGGCCGAGGCGGAGCGGCTGGCCGCGGCCGGGGCGCGGCGCGCTTTCGACCTGGTCCGCGGTCCGGTCCTGCGCGCCGCGCTGCTGCGCCGGAGCGCGCTGGAGCACACGCTCCTCCTCACCGTCCACCACATCGCCGCCGACGCCTGGTCGCTGGCTCTCGGTGCTGGGCGAGCTGGCCGCGCTGCTGCGCGGCGAGACGCTCGCCCGGCCGGCTCTCCAGATCGCCGACTTCGCCGTCTGGCAGCGCGGCTGGCTGCGCGGCGAGGCCCTGGCGGAGCGGCTCGCCGCCGGGAGCGCGCGGCTCGCCGGGGTGTCCGATCTCGATCTCGCCACGGACCGGCCGCGTCCGCCGGTCCAAGGCTGGCGCGGCGGTCGGCGGCCTCTGGCGCTGACCGGGCCGCTCACCGAAACGGTCGGCACCCTCGGCCGGCGGCTCGGGGCCACGCCGTTCATGGTTCTCTCCGCGGCCTTCGCGGCTCTCCTCGGCCGTTGCTCCGGCCAGGAGGACTTCGCTTTCGCCGTGCCGGTGGCGGGGCGCGACCCGGTGGCGACGGAAGGGGTGGTCGGCCTGTTCGTGAACACTCTGGCGCTGCGCGCCGGCCTGGCGGGAGAGCCCACCTTCGCCGCTCTGGTGGCGCGGATGCGCGACGAGCTTCTCGCCGCCCACGCGCAGCGCGACCTGCCGTTCGACCGGCTGGTGGAGGCCCTGGTGCCGGTGCGCGACCTGTCGCGCGCGCCGCTCTGCCAGGCGATGCTGTCGCTGGCCGACGTGCCGCGGCCCGGGCTCGGCGTGCCGGGGCTCGCGCTGCGGGCCGAAGAGGTGCCGGCGGGGGTGGCGAAGCTCGACCTCACCCTCGATCTGTGGCCGCGGGACGGCGGGCTCGCCGGCTGCCTCGAATTCAGCGCCGAGCTCTTCGATCCGTCCACGGCCGAGCGCCTGGCCGGCGGCTTCCTCACCCTGCTCGGCGGCGCGCTGGCCGCGCCGGACACCGCCTGGACGCGCCTGCCGCTGCTCGGCGAGGCGGAACGCCACCAGCTCCTTCACGAGTGGCGGGGTGGAACGGTGCCCGAGACGGTGGAGACGGCCGGTTTCGTCTCTTTGCCGGCCATGGTCCGCTCCTGGGCGGCGCGGCGGCCGGACGCGGCGGCCGTGGTAGAAGAGGACGGGACGGTCCTGACCTGGAGCGGGCTCGTCCGGCGGGCCGGGCGTCTGGCCCGGCGCCTCGGGGCTTCGGGCGTGGGGCCGGAGTCGATCGTCGGCGTCCGCATCGAGCGCTCGGCCGAGCTCGCGGTCGCCCTGCTCGCGGTGCTCGCGGCCGGCGGTGCCTTTCTCCCGCTCGATCCGGCCCACCCGCCGGCCCGGCTGGCCGGGCTGCTCGCCGATGCGGGCGCGCGCCGGCTGCTGGTGCGCGCGGGCGGGCCGCCGCTCGACGGGCCGTGGGAGACGCTGATCCTGACGGAGGACGGTCCGGACGGGGATGGGGAGAACGGGGAGCCCGCGATCGATCCGCGGCAGGCCGCCTATGTGATCTACACCTCGGGCTCCACCGGCCGGCCCAAGGGGGTGGTGGTGCCGCACCGTGCCCTTGCCGGCCTCTGCCGGGCGGCGGCGGCGCGCTACGGGCTGACGCCGGAGGACCGCGTCCTGGCCTTCGCCTCGCCGGCGTTCGACCTCGCCGTGGAGGAGCTGATGGCGTCCTGGAGCGCGGGGGCCGCGGTGGTGCCGGCGCCGCCCGCGGCGACGGAGTCGCTGGACGGCTTCCGGCGCTGCCTGATGGCGGCGCGGGTGACGGTGGTGGAACCTCCCGGCGACGTTCTGGCACGCCTGGGTGGCGGATCTCGCCACCGCGCCGCCGCCCGCGGCCCTGCGCCTGGTGGTGGCGGGCAACGAGGCGGCTGGCACCGGACAAGGTGGCGGCCTGGCTGCGGGGGACCCGCATCCGGCTGCTCAACGCCTACGGCGTCACCGAGGCGGCCGTGACCTCGGCCGTGCAGGAGCTGGAGACGGCGGCGGTGGGAGTGGTGCCGATCGGCAGGCCGCTCGCCCATGCCGAGGTGTCGGTGCTCGACCGCTGGGGCGAGCCGGTCCCGGTGGGGGTGCCGGGGGAGCTGGCGCTGGGCGGTCCGGGCTCGCCCGCGGCTATCCGGCCTGCCGGCGCTGACCGCCGAGCGCTTCGTGCCGCGCGCCTGGCCGGCTCCGGGCGAGCGCCTGTACCGCACCGGCGACCGCGCCCGCTTCCGCGCCGACGGCGTGCTGGAGCTTCTCGGCCGTCTCGACGATCAGATCAAGGTGCGTGGCGTGCGGATCGAGCCGGGTGAGATCGAAGCGCTGCTCGAAACCCATCCGCGGGTGGCGCGGGCCGCGGTGGGGAAGGTCTCTGATACCGGTGGGCGTCTCGCCGCCTGGGTGGTTCCCCGGAGTCAAGCGGGAGACGCGCCGCCCGAACCGGAGGATCTGCGCGCCTTCCTCGCCGCCCGCCTGCCCGCGGCCATGCTGCCCGCGGCCTGGGTGTTTCTGGAGGCGCTGCCGCTCACCCCGTCCGGCAAGATCGACCGCCGCGCCCTGCCGGCGCCGGCGACGGCTCAAGCGGTGGGTGGGACCGCGCCGCGCACGCCCAACGAGGCGATCCTGGCCGAGGTCTGGCGCCGCGTCCTGGGCGTCGAGACGGTGGGGGTCGGCGACAACTTCTTCGCCCTGGGCGGCGACTCCATCCTGACCCTCCAGGTGGTGGCCGGCGCGCGCGCCCACGGCCTCGCGGTCACTCCGCGCCAGGTCTTCGAGCACCCCACGATCGGCGGCCTGGCCGCGGTGGCGGAGCCGGCCGTCGCGGAGGAGGCCGGGGAGGAAAAGGAGAAAGAGGACGACGCGGATGGCCCGTTCGCGCTGACGCCGATCCAGCGCTGGTTCTTCGCCCTGGACCAGCCGGAGCCGCACCACTTCAATCAGGCGTTGCTGCTGGTGGTGCCGGGGGTGTCCTCCCCCGCCGCGCTGGCCGCGGCCGTGGCCCGGCTCCTCGCCCGCCACGACGCCTTGCGGCTGCGCTTCGAGCGCGGGCCGGACGGCTGGCGCCAGCGGGTGGCGAAGGCGGAGCTCGCCAATCCGTTCACCTGCGTCGATCTCGCGGCGCTGCCGGCGGTCCGCCGGCCGGCCGCCCTGGCCGCCGCCGCGGCCGCGGCGCAGACCGGCTTCGACCTCGCGGCCGGCCCGCTGTTCCGGGCCGTCCTGCTGCGGCTGGGCGAGGAAGAGGAGGCCCGGCTGCTGCTCGCCGCCCACCACCTGGCGGTGGACGGGGTCTCGTGGCGCATTCTTCTCCGGGATCTCGACGGTCTCACCGATCCTGTGCCGGGCTCCTTCCGGCGCCAGGCTCGGCTCCTCGCCGGGCATGCGGAGTCCGCGGCGGTGCGGGCGGACCTGCCGCGCTGGCTCGCCGCCGCGCCGTCCGCGCCCGCTCGGGCCGGTGCGGATCTGCCGGCCAGACTGGCCCACGGCTCCTACGGTGGGACCGAGGAGCCGGACCGTCCGGGCCTGGAGGGGGAGGCCGTGACCGTCACCGTGGAGACCCCGGC
This sequence comes from uncultured Holophagales bacterium, assembly GCA_963844885.1. GTDB lineage: Bacteria > Acidobacteriota > Thermoanaerobaculia > Multivoradales > UBA5704 > DATMER01. The sequence goes on from CAWJQA010000007.1 coordinate 210,044, forward strand.
CGCCGTCACCGGCGAGCTGCTGCGCGCGGTCCACGACGCGTACAGGGCGCGGCCGGACGAGGCGCTGCTGGCGGCGCTTCTGGCCGCCGCCGGGCGGCTGTGGGTGGATGTCGAGGGGCACGGCCGGGAGGCGGAGCTTTTCCCCGGCCCTCTCCCCGGGGATGACGGTATCGATCCAGGGCAAACCGTGGGCTGGTTCACCGCTCTCTTCCCGGTCCTCTTCGAGCTGCCGCCCGGCGGCGCCGGGGCGCCGGGCGCGGTGCTGCGCGCCGTCAAGGAGCGGCTGCGCACCGTGCCCGGCCGCGGCCTCTCCTGGGGGCTCCTGCGCTACGGTGGCGGCGCGGCCGAGGCGGCTCTCGCCGCTCTGCCGCGGCCGGCGGTCAGCTTCAACTATCTGGGGCGCCTGGACGGCGCGGCGCCTTTCGCCATGGCGCGGGAGAGCGCCGGCCCGCAGCGCAGCCCGGCGGCCCGCCGCACCCATCGCCTGGAGGTGAGCGCCCTGGTGCGGGACGGGCGGCTGCGACTCGACTGGATCTGCGACCCCGGCGACCGGCCGGCGGTCGCGGCGCTCGCCGCCGCGGTGGGCGACCGGCTCGCGGCTCTCCTCGACCACTGCCGGAGCGCCGAAGCGGGCGGCTTCACGCCGTCCGACTTCCCGCTCGCCGGCCTGGACCAGGAGGCTCTGAACCGGCTCCTGGGCGCCAGCCGGCGTGACCGTGGTGACCGCGGGGTCGAGGACGTCTATCCTCTCACCCCCGCCCAGCAGGGCATCCTGTTCCACGAGCGCGAGGCGCCGGAGGCGGGCGCCTATGTCGAGCAGATCACCTGGATGTTCGGCGGCGGCCTCGACCGGTCCGCCTTCGAGCGCGCCTGGAGCCGCGTCGGCGCGCGCCATCCGGTGCTGCGCACCGCCTTTCCGGCCTCCGAGGAGCCGGTCCAGGTGGTCTACCGCGGCGCCGAGCCGGAGTGGGAGGTGGAGGACTGGCGCCACCTCGCGCCCGTCGAGCAGGAGGAGCGCCTCGCCGCCCGCCTGGCGGCCGACCGGCGGCGCGGCTTCGATCCCGCGCGGGCACCGCTCCAGCGCCTGGCCCTCCTGCAATTCGGCGATGACCGCTGGCGTTTCCTCTGGAGCCACCACCACCTGCTGCTCGACGGCTGGTCCATGGCCCTGGTGCTGGAGGAGGTTCTGCTCGCCTACGAGGCGTTCACCCGCGGCGAGGAGCCGGCGCCGCCACCTCGGCTGCCGTTCCGCGTCCACGTCGAGCGGCTGCTGCACCGCGCGGACGAAGCCGGCGAGCGCGCCTTCTGGCAGGCGCACCTGGCGGGTTTCACCGAACCGTCACCGCTCGGGATCGATCGCCCGGCCGTCCGCCCGCCCGCCGTCGGGGAAGCGGCCGGGGAGACCTATGGCCAGCGCCGCCTCGCCCTGCCGGCCGCGGCCGGTGACGCCCTCCTCGCCCTCGGCCGGCAGCGGGGCTGGACCGCGGCCACGCTGGTGCATGCGGCCTGGGCGCTCCTGCTCGGCTTCTACGGTGGAACCGACGATCTGGTCTTCGGCACCGTGACATCGGGGCGGACGTCGCCGGGCTCCGAGAGGATCGTCGGCCTCCTCGCCAACACCCTGCCGGTGCGGATCGGGCTGGCCGCCGCCGCCCCCCTGGGGACGTGGCTGGACGGCCTCCAGGCGCTCCTCCTCGACATCCGCCAGCGCGAGGCCACGCCGCTGCCGGCCGTGCGCGCCTGGAGCGCGGTGCCGCGCGACCGGCCGCTGTTCGAGAGCCTCGTCGCCGTCGAAAGCTTCCCGCTCGGCGAAACGCTGCGGCGCTGGCGCGCGGACGTCCAGGTGGAAGACGTGCGCGCCGTCGACCGTACCCACTACCCGCTGACCCTGGTCGCGGCGCTCGATCCGGGCCTCTCCCTGACTCTGCTTTTCGCCCGTGACCGTTTCGAAGACGCGGCGCTCGACCGCCTGGAGGGGCATCTCGCCACGCTCCTGGCCGGAATGGCGGCGGGAGAGGAGAGGCCGCTCGCCGCCCTCCCCCTGCTCACGCCGGCCGAAGCGGCGCAGATCGCGGCCTGGGCGCCGGGCGGGCCGGGAGCTGGGGACGGCCCTACCGTCGTCGAGCTGGCCGCGGCGCAGGCCGCCCGCACACCCGATGCCGTCGCCGTGGTCTCGGCGGGGGAAGACGGCGCCTCTCTCACCTACCGCGAGCTGATGGAACGGACCGGCCGCCTGGCCGGCCGCCTGCGCGCCCTGGGGGTGGGGCCCGAGGTGCCGGTCGCGCTCCGCATCGAACGCTCGCTCGACGCCGTGGTGGGCCTGCTCGGCATTCTCGCGGCGGGAGGGTGCTGCGTCCCGCTCGACCCGGCCTATCCGCGGGAGCGCCTGGAGCTCATGCTCGACGACGCGCGGCCGGCCGTGTTCCTGGATCGCGCGGGGGTGGCGGGCGGGGATGGGAGAGAGGACGGAGGTGAGAGGCCGCCGCTTCCGCCGCCGGTCCCGTCGCTGGAAACCCTGGCCTATGTCATCTACACCTCGGGCTCGACCGGCCGGCCCAAAGGGATCGGCGTCCCGCACCGGGTGCTGCGCAACGTCATCGCCTGGCAGATCGCGGCGGGCGCCGCCCGCGGGCCGCGGCGGACGCTGCAGTTTTCCCCCTGGAGCTTCGACGTCTGCCTGCAGGAGATCTTCTCGACGCTGGGGACCGGCGGCACCCTGGTGCTGCTGCGCGAGGAGTGGCGCGCCGACGGCCGGCGCCTCTGGCGCCTGGTCGAGGAGGAGGCGATCGAGCGCCTGTTCCTCCCCTTCGTGGCCCTCGAGCTGCTGGCCGAGTCGGCGCCCGCGCCGCGCGCGGACCGGCCGCTGGCGCCCTGTCTGGCCGAGATCGCCACCGCCGGTGAGCAGCTCCGGGTGACGCCCGGCGTCGCCGCGCTCTTCGACCGCCTGCCGGGCTGCGCGCTGGTCAACCACTACGGGCCGACGGAGACCCACATCTCCATCGTCTTTCCGCTCGCCGGCCCGGTCTCGGACTGGCCGGCTCTGCCGCCCATCGGCCGCGCCGTCTCCGGCGCCCGGGCCACGGTTCTCGATGCGTGGCCGCGGCCGGTGCCGGTGGGGGTGGCGGGCGAGATCTGCGTCGGCGGCACCGCCGTGGCGCGAGGCTACACCGGCCGTCCGGACGTGACGGCCGAGCGCTTCATCCCCGACCCCGCGGCACCGCCGGACGAACCCGGCGCGCGGCTCTACCGCACCGGCGACCTGGGGCGCCTGCGCGCCGACGGCGAGATCGAGTTCCTGGGCCGGCGCGACGGCCAGGTCAAGGTGCGCGGCGTGCGCGTCGAGCTGGGGGAGATCGAGGCGGCCCTCGCCGCCCACCCGGCGGTGCTGCGCGCCGCGGTGGTGGCGGGGAGCGACGCGGCGGGCACGCGCCTGCTCGCCGCCGTCGTGCCGCGGCCCGAGGTGGTGGCGGGAGACCTGGTCGCGGAGCTGCGCGGCTTCCTGCGCGGCCGGCTGCCGGCGCCCATGGTCCCGGCCGACCTCGTGATCCGCTCCGAGCTGCCGGTGACCCCCAGCGGCAAGGTGGACCGCCGCGCGTTGGCGGCGCTGCGGCCGGCCGGCCGCGGAGGGGAAGCGCGAACCCCGCCGGGCACGGCCCTGGAGCGCGAGCTGGCGGCGATCTGGGCGGACCTGCTGCGGGTCGAGGAGGTGGGGCTGGAGGACGGTTTCTTCGAGCTGGGCGGCCACTCGCTGCTCGCCGGCCGGCTGCTCGCCCGGGTGCGGGCCACGTTCGGCGCCGAGCTGTCCCTCCCCCTGCTGATGGCGGACCCCACGCTCGGCGGCATGGCCGCGGCGCTGCGCGAGCGCGCCCCGGCCACCTCGCCGGCTGGTATCGTCGGCATCCCGCGGCGGTCCGGAGACGGCCCGCCGCCGCTCTCCTCCGGCCAGCAGCGCATGTGGCTGGCGCAGCGGCTCGACCCGGCGAGCCCGGCCGCCAACATGCCGGTGGCGCTACACCTCGATGGCCGTCTCGATCCGGCCGCCCTGGCCGCCGCGCTCGGCGAGGTGGTGCGCCGCCACGAGGTGCTGCGCACGGGCATCTCGACGGTGGACGGCGATCCGGTGGCGGCCGTGGCGCCGCCGGTCCCTTTCCCGCTACCCCGGATCGATCTCGCCGGTCTGTTCGGCGATCGCGCCTCAGCCGAGGGCCGGCGCCTGGCCACGGCCGCGGCCCGCCTGCCTTTCGACCTCGCCTGCCCGCCGTTGCTGCGCGCCACCCTGGTGGATCTCGGTGAAGACTCGTGCCTTCTCCTTCTCGTCGTCCATCACGCGGCGTCGGACGGCTGGTCCAACGCCCTCCTGGTGCGCGAGACCGCGGCGCTCTACGAGGCGTTCGCGGCGGGCCGGCCGTCGCCGCTGCCCGAGCCGGCCATCCAGTATGCCGACCATGCCGCCTGGCAGCAGGGCCGCCTGGCCGGCGGCGAGCTCGACGCCGATCTCGCCTGGTGGCGGCAGCGCCTGGCCGGCCTGCCGCCGCTCGCGCTGCCCACCGACCGGCCGCCGCCGGCCGTCCCGGTCCGCCGCGCGGCGCGGAGCACGCTGCTCCTGCCGGCGGCGACGGCCGCGCACCTGGGCGGGCTCGCGCAAAGCGAGGGGGCGACCCTCTTCATGGTGCTCGCCGCCGGCTTCGCCCTCTTCCTCGGGCGCCTGGCCGGCCAGGACGACGTGGCCTTCGCCACCCCTACGGCCGGCCGCGCGCGGATCGAGACCGAGGCGCTGATCGGCTTCTTCGTCAACACCCTGGTGCTGCGCGCCGATCTCGCGGGCGCTCCCACCTTCCGCCGGCTCGTGGCCCACCTGCGCGACACCGTGGCCGCGGCGCACGCGCACGGCGAGCTCCCCTTCGAGCGCCTGGTCGAGGAGCTGGCGCCGCCGCGCCAGGCCGGGCGCCACCCGCTGGTGCGGACGCTGCTCGCCTTCCAGAACGCGCCGCGCGAACCCTTCGCCCTGCCCGGGCTGACGGTGACGCCCGTGCCGGTGGAGACCGGCGCGACCGTGTTCGACCTGGCGCTGGAGATCGAGCCGCTGGGCGCGGCGTTCGCGGCGTTCGCCCTCCACCTGGAGCTCGGCGGCGGCCTGTGGGAGGAGAGCACGGCGCCGCGCCTGCTCGGCGGCTTCGAGCGGCTGCTGGCCGCCGCCGCCGAGGCTCCGGACGCGCCGCTCGGGGAGCTGCCGATGGAGGTGCCCGAGCCCAGGCTCGCGCGCGAGGAGAGGACTGGCGAGAGAAGGGGACAGGACCAGGCACCCCCTCAGACCGCCCGCCGCCTCGCCGTCCTCTGGGCCGAGGTTCTCGGCCTCTCCGAGGCCGGCATTCACGACAGCTTCTGGGACCTGGGCGGCCACTCGCTGCTCGCCTCGCGGCTGGCGGCGCGGGTGGGCCGGGAGCTCGGGGTCGAGCTGCCGCTCAACGCCCTGTTCGCCGCGCCCACGCCGGCCGAGCTGGCGGCCGTCCTCGCCACGGGCGAGCCCACCCCGGCGATGGCGACGGCGGCGGTGCCGCGAGACGACGGCGGCGGCGATCGCCCGCTCTCCTTCGGCCAGCGGCGGCTGTGGTTCCTCCACCATCTGGCGCCCGCGAGCCCGGTCTACAACCTCCCCTTCGCCGTGCGCATGGACGGGGCGCTCGACGTCTCCGCCCTGGCCGCGGCGCTCTCCGAGATCGTGCGGCGGCACGAGGTGCTGCGCACGGCCATCGTCACCCGCCGCGGCGAAGCGGTCCAGGAGATGGCGCCCGCGGCGCCGGTCCCGCTGCCCGCCGCGGATCTCTCGGCCCTGCCCACCGGACGGCGTGCGCCGGAGGCATGGCGCCTCGCCGGTGCCACGGCTTGCCGGCCTTTCGACCTCACCCGGCCGCCGCTTCTGCGCGCTCTGCTGTTGCGCCTGGAGCCGGACGTCCACCGCCTGCTGCTCGACCTCCACCACATCGCCGCCGACGGCTGGTCGGGCGCGGTGCTGGTGCGCGAGGCCGGAGCGCTCTACGCGGCGTATGCCGCCGGCCGGCCGTCGCCGCTGCCCGGCCTCCCGCTTCAGTACGTCGATTTCGCCCGCTGGCAGCGCGAGCGGCTCACCGGCGGCACTCTGGCGCGCCTGCTCGATTTCTGGCGGGAACGCCTGGCCGGCCTGCCGCCGCTCGCCCTCCCCACCGACCGGCCGCGCCCGGCGCGCGAGAGCTTCCGCGGCACCCGCCGGACCGCATGGCTGGCGGCGCCGCTCGCCGTGGAGCTGGAGGGGCTGGCCCGGAGCCGCGGCGCGACCCTGTTCATGGCGCTGGCCGCCGCCTTCGCCGCGCTGCTCGGCCGCCTCTCCGGCCAGGAGGACTTCGGTCTCGCCACGCCGGTGGCCGGCCGCGCCCCCGCCGCCGGTCCGGAGGTCGAGGGGCTGATCGGCTTTTTCGTCAACACCCTGGTGCTGCGCGCCGGGCTGGCGGGCGATCCGCCGTTCGCGGAGCTGCTGGCGCGGATGCGCGACACGGCGATGGCCGCGTTCGCCCACCAGGAGCTGCCGTTCGAACGGCTGGTGGAGGAGCTGGGCGGGCCGCGCGAGACGGCCCGCCAGCCGCTCGCCCAGGCTCTGCTCGTCCTCCAGAACGCGCCGCGCGAGCCGCTCGCCCTGCCCGGCCTCACCCTGACGCCGGAGGAGACCGGCAACGGCACCGCGAAGCTCGACCTGGCCCTGGATCTGGAACGCCTGCCGGATCTCTCCGGTATCTCCGGCATCGGTGGCATCGCCGCGGGCCTGGAGGTCAACCGCGATCTCTTCGACCCTGCCACCGCCGCGCGCCTGCTGGAGCAGCTCACGGTGCTGCTCGCCGCCGCCGTGGCCGATCCGGCGCTGCCGCTCTCCGCGCTGCCACTCCTGTCGCCGGCCGCGCGGCACCAGGTGACCGTGGAATGGAACGGCGGCGGGGCGTTCCCGGCCGAGCCGCTGCACGAGCGCTTCGCGGCTGTCGCAGCCGGTCGGCCGGAGGCGGTCGCCGTCACCGGCGGCGAAGGCGAGAGCCTCACCTACGGCGAGCTCGAAAGCCGCGCCAACCGCCTGGCCCGCCACCTGCGCGCCCTGGGTGTGGGGCCGGAGGTCCGGGTGGGGCTCTGCCTGCCGCGCTCGCCGGATCTGGTGGTGGCGATGCTCGCGATCACCAAGGCCGGCGGCGCCTACGTCCCGCTCGATCCCGACTATCCGCGCGAGCGCCTCGCCTTCCTCCTCGAAGACTCGCAAGCCGCCCTGGTGGTGACCCGCGCCGAGCTGGCCGGGAGCCTGCCCGGCGTGCGGCATGTCTGTCTGGACGCCGACGTCCCCGCCGATGCGGATCCCATCGCCCGGCGCTGCGCCGCGCGGCAATACCCCGTATCGCCGGGCTCGACCACGCGGCCTACGTCATCTACACCTCGGGCTCGACCGGCCGGCCCAAGGGCGTGGTCGTCACCCACCGCAACGCCGCGCGCCTGTTCGCAGCTTGCCAGCCCTGGTTCGGCTTCGGCGAGAGCGACGTCTGGACCCTGTTCCATTCGTTCGCCTTCGACTTCTCGGTGTGGGAGATCTGGGGCGCGCTCCTCCACGGCGGACGCCTCGTGGTGGTGCCGTACTGGGTGAGCCGCGCGCCCGACGCGTTTCTCGACCTGCTGCGGCGCGAAGGCGTGACGGTGCTCAGCCAGACCCCGTCCGCCTTCCGGCCGCTGATCCACGCCGCCGTCCGTGCCGGCGTGCGGGAGCTGCCGCTGCGTTTCGTCGTCTTCGGCGGCGAGGCGCTCGACCCCCGCCACCTCGCGCCCTGGATCGAGCGCTTCGGTGATGCCCGGCCCCGGCTGGTGAACATGTACGGCATCACCGAGACCACCGTCCACGTCACCTTTCGGCCGATCACCCGCTCCGACCTGGACGGCGCCGGGAGCCCGGTCGGCCGGCCCATCCCGGACCTGCGGCTGCGCCTGCTCGACCGCGCCCTGCGGCCGGTGCCCGTCGGCGTCCCCGGCGAGCTCTGCGTGGGCGGCGCGGGTGTCGCCCGCGGCTACCTCGGCCGGCCGGACTTGACGGCCGAGCGCTTCGTCCCCGACCTGTTCGGTGATTTTGAGGGCACCCCCGGCGAGCGCCTCTACCGCTCGGGCGACCTCGCGCGCTGGCTGCCGGACGGCGAGGTCGAGGTGCTCGGGCGGATCGACCACCAGGTCAAGATCCGGGGCTTCCGCATCGAGCTCGGCGAGATCGAGGCCGCCCTCGCGTCGCACCCCGGCGTGCGGGAGTGCGCCGTCGCCGCGCGTGACGATCGGGGGGGTGGGGACGGCGAGCGCCGGCTGGCGGCTTATCTGGTGCCACGCCAGGGCGAGATCCCGGCCGCGGAGCTGCGCGCCTTCCTGCGGGAGCGCCTGCCGGACCACATGGTGCCGGCCGCGTTCGTCACCCTGCCGGCCCTGCCGCTCACCGGCCACGGCAAGCTCGACCGCGCCGCCCTGCCGGCCCCCGGCCCGGCCATCTCGTCGGGCACCGCGGTCGCCGCGGAATTCGCGCCGCCCCGCACGCCGGTCGAGCAGGCCATCGCGGCGAGCTGGGCCGAGGTGCTCGAGCTGCCGCGGGTCGGCCTCGACGACGACTTCTTCGCGCTCGGCGGCGACTCGATCCGCAGCATCCAGGTGCGCGTGCGGGCCGAGGAGCGCGGCGTGCTCTTCACCATCCAGGATCTTTTCCAGCACCCCACGGTGCGCGCCCTGGCCGGCGCCGTGCGCGGAGCTTCGGGGTTGGAGCCGGTGCCGGCGCGGTCCGGGGATCTGCTCACACCGGGCGACCGCGAGCGCCTGCCCGGCGGTCTCGAGGACGCCTTCCCCCTGGCGCGCGCGCTCAGCGGCTTCCTCTTTCATAGCGAGTACAGCCCCGACTACCTGATCTATCTCACCAGCCTGCATCTCCAGGCGCCGTTCGAAGCCTCCTCCCTCCAGCAGGCCCTGGACCAGGTGGTCGCCCGTCATCCGATGTTGCGCAGCTCATTCGTGACGGAGGGCTTCTCCGAGCCGCTCCAACTCGTCCACCGGCAGGTCCGCGTTCCCCTGGAGGTGGAGGATCTCCGGCATCTCTCTCCGGCCGAGCAGGACGAAGCCCTCGAGCGCTGGTTCACCGTGGAGCCGAGCCGCAAGCCCGACTGGCACCGGCCGCCGCTGGTGCGCTTGCGGGTCCATCGCCGCGGCGACGCGTCGTTCCAGATCACCCTCTCCGAGCCGTTCCTGGACGGCTGGAGCGTCGGCCTCTTCCTCACCGAGCTGTTCCAGCGCTATCTGACCCTGCTGCCGGCCGGTCCCGCGCTCCTGCCGCCGCCCGACGAGCGCCCGCTCACCGCGTCGTTCCGCGACTTTGTGGCGCTCGAGCGCGCCGCTCTCGCCGATGCGGAGGCCCGGAGCTTCTGGCGGCGGCGGATCGACGGCGGAGCCGGCCGCCTGCCCGCGAGCCCCGCCGTCCGCCGGTCCACGCCGCCGTCCGCCCGGACCCGGGTGGGGCACCGCGAGGTGCCGGTCCCCGCGCCGGTCTCGGACGGCCTGTGGGCCGCCGCGCACGCCGCCGCCGTGCCGCTCAAGAACCTGCTGCTCGCCGCTCACCTGAAGCTGCTCTCCTTCCTCACCGGCGCCACCGACGTCGTCTCCGGCGTGCTCGCCAACGGCCGGCCGGAGGGGGCCGGCGGTGACCGGGTGATCGGCGGTTTCCTGAACGCCATGCCCTTCCGCGTCGATCTCGCCGCGGGCTCCTGGAGCGCGCTCGCCCGCCAGGTCTTCGACGCCGAGCGCGAGCTGATGCCCTGGCGGCGCTTCCCCCTGGCCGAGCTGGCCGAGCTGCGGCAGGAGCGCGGGCCGGTCGGCCGGCCGTTCTGCGACACGCTGTTCAACTTCACCCACTTCCACGTCTACGAGCGGCTGGAGCGCCTGCCCGGAGTCGCGGTCCTGGGGAGCTGGGGCTCGGAGCAGACCTATTTCCCGCTGACCGTGCAGGCGAACGTCCATGAGCTCACCCACGCCGTCTCGCTCAGCCTCGACTACCAGCTCGCCTGTCTCGGCGAGCCCGAGGTGGAGGATCTCGCGGCGCGCTACAGTCGGATTCTCGCGGTGATCGCTGGGGTCGCGGGGGTCGCGGGGGTCGCCGGGGTCTCCGGGAACGCCGGGAACGCCGAGGCGGCCCACGACGCCCTCTGCCTGCTCAGTGAGGCCGAGCGCCAGCAGATCCTCTGCGAGTGGAACGACACCGCCGGCTCTGTGGCACCCTGGACGATCCACGAGCGCTTCGCCGGCCAGGCGGCGCGGGCGCCGGAAGCCCCCGCGCTGCTCTGGCGTGACCGGACCGTGACCTACGGCGAGCTGGCGGCGCGGGCCGGCTGCGTGGCGCGCCGGCTGCTCGGCCTCGCTCTCCCCCCCGAGGCGCGGGTGGGCGTCCTGCTGGAGCGCTCGCCGGACCTGGTGGCGGCGATCTTCGGCACCATGGCGGCCGGCGCCGCCTACGTCCCGCTCGACCCCGCCTATCCGCGGGAGCGGCTGGAGGCCATGCTGACGGACTCCGGCGCCCTGGCGCTGGTGACGCGGCCGGGGCTGGCGCCGTGGGCGCAGGCCGTGATCCGCATCCACGCCGACGACCTCGCCGGCGAGCCCGGCGATCTTTCTGCGGCCGTCCTCCCCCGGGTCGATCCCGCGCGCCTGATGGCCGTGCTCTACACCTCGGGCTCCACCGGGCGCCCGAAGGGGGTGGCGCTGGAGCACCGCGGCATGGCCGCCTGCCTCACCGGCGCGGCGGCCCTGGTGCCGCCGGAGGAGCGCGCCGGGATGCTCGCCGCGGCTTCGGTGTGCTTCGATCTTTCGACCCTCAAGCTGCTCCTGCCGCTCACCCACGGCGGCACCGCGATCCTGGCGGAAAACGCCCTCGAGCTGCCGCGGCTGCCGGCTCGCGGCGCGGTGCGCTTCGCCGGCTGCGTGCCCTCGACCGCGGCGGAGCTGCTGCGTGGCGGCGGCTTCCCGCCCGGCGTCCGCACCCTGTACCTGGGTGGCGAGGCGCTGCCGCTGGGGCTCGTCCGCGCGCTCCACGAGGCGCTCCCCGGCTGCCGGATCGTCAACGCCTACGGCCCGACCGAGGCGACGGTCTATGCCACGCTGGCGCACATCGATCCGCTCTCCGGCGAAGCCCCGACCCTCGGCCTGCCGACCCCGGACGACCGCGCCTTCGTCCTCGGCGCCGATGGGCAGCCGGTCCTCCCCGGCGTTTCCGGCGGTACCGGCGGTACCGACGGGGGTGCCGCCGCGGGCGAGATCTGGCTCGGCGGGCGCGGCATCACCCGCGGCTATCTCGGCCGGCCGGACCTGACCGCCGATCGTTTCCGCCCCGATCCCTGGGGCGCCCTGCACGGCGAGCCCGGCGCGCGCCTCTACCGCACCGGCGACCTCGGCCGCCGCCGGCCCGACGGGCGCATCGAGTTCCTCGGCCGGCTGGATCATCAGGTCAAGCTGCGCGGCTTCCGCATCGAGCTGGGGGACATCGAGGCCGCCCTGGCGCGCCATCCCGCGGTCTCCAGCGCCGTGCTGGTGGAGCGGCGCGACCCGGACAACCCGGGCGAGGCGCGGCTGGTGGCCTATGTGGTTCCGCGCCCGGGGCAGCCCGCCACCGCCTGGGGCGTGGAGCTGCGCGGCTTCCTGCGCGGCGTGCTGCCGGCCTACATGGTTCCCGCCGACGTCGTGGTGCTCGACGCCCTCCCTCTCACTCCGAGCGGCAAGGTCGATCGCCGCGCCCTGCCGGAGCCGGACGCCGGGAGCGCCGCGCCGGCCCGGCCGTGGCGCGCACCGCGCACGCCGGTCGAGGAGGAGCTGGGCGCGATGTGGGCGCGCCTCTTCAACGTCGAACGGGTGAGCGCCGACGACGATTTCTTCGCGCTGGGCGGCCACTCGCTCCTCGCCACGCAGCTCATCTCCGATCTGCGCGCGGCCTTCCGCCTGGAGCTGCCCCTGCGCGCTCTGTTCGATTTTCCGGTCCTCTCCGAGCTGGCGGGCGAGGTGGAGCGCGCCCTGCGGGAGGGGGAGGGGACCGCCGCGCCCCCTCTCACTCCCCAGCCCCGGATCGGCGGTACCGGCGGCATTCCGCTCTCCTTCGCCCAGCAGCGTCTCTGGTTTCTCGACCGCCTGGAGCCGGAGAGCCCGTTCTACAACGTGCCGTCCGCCGTCCGCCTGGCCGGCCGCCTCGAACCGGCGGCGCTCGCCGCGGCGTTCGCCGCGATCGTCGGCCGCCACGAAGCGCTGCGCACCCGGTTTCCGGAGGAGGAAGGGCGGCCGGTGCAGGTGGTCGTGGACGGCCAGGACGAGTCTGGCCAGATTACCGGTCGTGGAGCTCTCCGGGCTGCCGCCGCGGGCGCGGGCCCGGGAAGCCGAGCGGTGCGGCCGGGAGGTGGCCCGCCGCCCCTTCGATCTCGGCCGCGGGCCGCTCCTGCGCCTCGCCCTGGTGCGGCTGGCGGACGGCGAGCACCTGCTGCTCGCCGTCTTTCACCACATCGTCTCGGACGGCTGGTCGATGGGCGTCTTCCTGCGCGAGATCGCGGAGCTCTACCGCGCCGCGGTCGAAGGCCGGCCGCCGGCCCTGCCGCCGCTCGCCGTGCAGTACGCCGACTTCGCCCTCTGGCAGCGCGGCTGGCTGACCGGCGAAGCGCTCGCGCGCCAGCTCGACTACTGGCGTCCGCGGCTCGCGGGCGTGCCGCCGCTCGCGCTGCCCACCGACCGGCCGCGGCCGGCGATCCCAGCCTACCGTGGCGCCCGCCGGCCGCTCGATCTGCCGCCGGAGCTGGCGGCCGGCGTGGCCGCGCTCGCCCGGCGCGAAGGGGCGACCCTCTTCATGACCCTCTTCGCCGCCTTCGCGGCGGTGCTCGGCCGTTGGGCGGGCCAGGAGTCGCTGGCCGTGGGCACCCCCGTCGCCAACCGCACCCGCGCCGAGCTCGAAGCCGCTGATCGGCTTTTTCGTCAACACCCTCGTGCTGCGCGGCCGACCTCGCGGGCGATCCGTCCGGCCGCGCCCTCCTGGCCCGCTGCCGCGAGGTGGCGCTCGGCGCCTTCATGCACCAGGATCTGCCGTTTGAAAAGCTGGTCGAGGAGCTGCGCCCCGAGCGCGAGCTGGCGCGGGCGCCGCTGTTCCAGGTTCTCCTGGTGCTCCAGAACACGCCGCTGTCCGCGGTCGAGCTGCCCGGCCTCACCCTGACGCCGGCCGACGTCGAGACCGGCACCGCGAAGCTCGACCTCACCCTGGTGCTGGCCGAGCAGCCGGAGGGGCTCGCCGGCTGGCTGGAGCACGATCTCCACCTTTTCGATCCGGCCACCGCCGCGCGCCTCGCCGGGCATCTCGCGCTCGCTCTCCACGCCCTCGCCGCCGATCCCGGCCGGCGGCTCTCCGAGCTGCCGCTCCTCGGCGAATCGGAGCGCCACCAGCTCCTGCGCGAGTGGGGAGGAGACCGCTTGGAGCCGGCGCCCGCCGCCGGCGGCTCCTGGATCGAGGATCTCATCGTGGCCCGCGCCCGCTCGGCGCCCGCCGCGCTCGCCGTGGTTCAAGGGGAGAGGGAGCTCACCTACGGCGAGCTCGACGCCCGCTCGGCCGCTCTCGCCCGCGTCCTGCGCGGGCGCGGCGTCGGTCCCGAGGTGGTGGTGGCGCTCCACCTGCGCAAGAGCCCCGAGGCGATCGTGGCGATCCTCGGTGTGCTGCGCGCGGGTGGCGCCTATCTGCCGCTCGATCCCGCCTATCCCGAAGAGCGCCTCGCCTGGCTCCGCGCCGACGCCCGCGCTCCGCTGGTGCTGGTGGACGAGGAGACCGCCGGCCGCTCTGGCGCCGGAGCGGCCGAGCTGCGCCTCGACGAGGCGATCGATGAGGCCCGCGACACGGCCGGCCCGTGCGCGCCGCCGCCCGCCGTCCTCGCCGGCCATCCGGCCTACCTTCTCTATACCTCCGGCTCCACCGGCCGTCCCAAAGGAGTGGTGATCAGCCGCGGCGGCCTCCTCACCTCGACCCTGGCCCGCGACGAGGCCTATGCCGCCGCCGTCTCCGCCTACCTGATCCTCCCCTCCCTGGCCTTCGACAGCTCGGTGGCCGGAGTCTTCTGGACCCTGTACCAGGGCGGCGCCCTCGTCCTCCCGGCCGACGGCGAAGGGACCGACCCGGCGGGCCTCGCCCGGCTGATCCACGAGCGGCGGGTCTCGCACTGGCTGAGCATCCCGTCGCTCTGGGGCCTGGTCCTCGACCACCTGGCGGCGCCGTCCGCGCTCGCCGCCGTCATCGTGGCCGGCGAATCCTGCCCGGTGGAGCTGCCGCGGCGCCACGCCGCCCTCCTGCCCGGTGTGCCCCTGGTCAACGAATACGGTCCCACCGAGTGTACCGTCTGGGCCACGGTCGGCGAGCTGCCGGCGGGAGAGCGGATCACCATCGGCCGGCCCATCGCCAACACCCGGGTGCTCGTCCTGGACCGGTCCCGGCGGCCGGCGCCGGTGGGTGTGCCGGGCGAGATCCTCCTCGGCGGCGAGGGTCTGGCGCGGGGCTACTTCCGCCGTCCGGACCTGACCGCCGAGCGCTTCGTCCCCGATCCGCTCGGGGCCGGTCGCGGCGAGCGCCTCTACCGCACCGGCGACCTCGCGCGCTGGCTCCCCGACGGCCGCCTCGACCTCCTCGGCCGCATCGACGAGCAGGTGAAGATCCGCGGCTTCCGGGTCGAGCCGGGCGAGATCGAAGCCGTCCTCGAGCGCGCGCCCGGCGTCCGCCAGGCCGCGGTGGTGACCCGCGACCTCGCCTCCGGCGACCGCCGCCTGGCCGGCTGCGTGGTCGCCGCCGGGCAGCTCGACCTGGAAGCGCTGCGCGCCCATCTCGCCGAGCGCCTCCCCGCGCACATGGTGCCCGCCGAGCTGCTCGCCCTGGACGCGCTCCCCCTCTCGCCCAACGGCAAGGTGGACCGCGGCGCCCTGCGCATCCTGGTGGCCACCCGCGCCACGGCCGGCCGCGGTGCCACCCCGCCGTCCGGCGAGGCCGAGCGGCGCCTGGCCGCCATCTGGGAAGAGCTGCTGGAGATCCGCGGAGTCGGGCGCGAAGACGGCTTCTTCGAGCTGGGC
Organism: uncultured Holophagales bacterium; assembly: GCA_963844885.1. Taxonomy (GTDB): domain Bacteria; phylum Acidobacteriota; class Thermoanaerobaculia; order Multivoradales; family UBA5704; genus DATMER01. The sequence continues at coordinate 225,185 of CAWJQA010000007.1, forward strand.
GGGCACTCCCTGCTGGCCGTGCGCCTGATCGCCCGGATCGAGCGGGAATTCGGCTGCCGCCTCCCCCTGGCCGCCCTCTTCCGCGGCGCCACCCTCGCCTCTCTCGCCGCAGGCATCGCCGCCATCCGCGCCGCCGGTGGGCGGCCGGCCGGACCCCGACCGCCGCTCGTGCTTCTTGACGACGGGGGCGACGGCCGGCCCTTCTTCTGGTTCCACCCCTTGGGCGGTAGCACCCTCTGCTACGCCGACCTCGCCCGCCGCCTCCCCGGCCGTCCGCTCTACGGCCTCGAAGCCGAGCGCAACGGAGCTGTCAGCCTCACTGATATCGGCGATATCGCCGACCGCTACGCCGCCGCGCTCGTGCGCCATCAGCCGCGGGGACCTTATCTTCTGGGAGGCTGGTCCTTCGGCGGCCTGCTGGCCTGGGAGACGGCGCGCCGTCTCGGCGAGCTGGGTCACGAAGTCGGGCTCCTGACCCTCCTGGACAGCCGGCCGCCGGACGGCTCCGTGCCCGAGATCGACGACGCCTCTCTGGACGCCCTCCTGCGCGCCGAGTCGGGAGCCGCCTCCCCGGAGCTGCGCGCCGTCGTCCGCGCCCACCTCGCGGCTCTGCGCACCTACCGTCCACAGCCGCTGACCTGTCCGGTCCTCCTCTTCCTCGCCGCCGACCGTCCTGACGGAGAAACCGCCGACCGCGCCGCCCTCTGGTCCTCCCTGGCGCTCGGCGGGCTCGACGTCGAGACCCTGCCTGGAGACCACTTCAGCCTGCTCACCGCACCCTCGGTGGACGTGCTGGCGGCGAAGCTGGGAGCGCGGCTCAGCTCAGAGGGCGCAGGCCGAAGGCGCGGGGCTCGAAGCCGTCGCCGGGCGGGCCAATCTCGAAAACGTCGTCCTTGACGTGCGTCTCGGGGAGCCCCGGCGTCGATCCTCTCCGGCTCCCATTGAGGGCGATGGCGCTCTCCTCAACCTCGATTTGCCTGGGATCGAGACGTGCGAGGGTCTGTTGACAGGCGCGCAAAGAAGGAATCAAACGGTTCCCCTTCGCGGTCGCCTCGGGAGGCCTTTCCGAGGGGCTCACGAGAGGCTCGACGAGTCTGACGAGCCTCTCAACGTCCTCGACGAGCCTCTCATCGAGCTCAACGAGAGGCTCATCGACCTCACGAGAGGCTCGAAGGGTTCGACGAGAGGCTCGTCGACCTCAATGAGAGGCTCAACGGACTCGATGAGAGGCTCATCGAGCTCAACGAGAGCCTCATCGACCTCGATGGGAGGCTCGTCAAGGTCGATGAGACGCTCATCGAACTCAACGAGAGGCTCATGAGGTTCATGAGAGCCTCGACGAGCTCGACGAGAGGCTCATCAAGGTCGATGAGAGGCTCAACGAGGTCGATGAGAGGCTCATCGAGCTCAACGAGAGGCTCGATGAGCTCAACGAGAGCCTCATCGACCTTAGCCATGAGAGGTCCGAAATGAGCAACGACGGGGGTTTGGCAGCTTGGAGGCCTGCTCGCGGAGTCCTCTGAAAGCTGAAAAGACCGGCCGGCCGCCGAGTCCGAGGCCGCGGCCGTCCACTTCCGAGGGGAGGAACTCCGGGAACCTGTGTCTCATGTTACGGAAAGTGTATTCCAGGGCAAGTCGTAGACGGTCGTCACTTCGTGCGAGACGAGATAACGCCGCAGGGGCACCGGCGTGCCCTGGTCGAAGAGGACTTTCAAGCGACGAGGGGACTACGGGTTGCGTGGTCGAGAACCGACTCCGCCTGCTCTCGGGTGACACCTGGAAACCAGTCGAGGAATTCTTCCAGCCTTGCGCCGGACTCGAGATTCTCAAACAGCGCCGCGACAGGCACGCGCGTGCCACGGAAGACCCAGGCGCCGCTCACCCGGTCCGGGTGGCGCTCGACGGCGTGGCATTGAGACCAGTCCAACATGAGCTGATTCTAACGCAGATCGCGGCGATTCCCGAGGTCTGTTCCTGATGCTCGGGCCGCAGCAGGTCGAGCACGGTCTTCACCGGCGCGAAGGTCTCGTCCGGCACTTCCACGAAGACCGTGTTCCAGCCGGCCATGGCGCCGTTCCAGAGGCCGGGGCGCTCCAGGGCTTTGAGCGGTCTTCCTTCGTGGGATTTGGTGGAGACGAAGACGGCCGACGGGTCCACGAAGCGGCTCAGGTCGTAGGGCGCGCCGCGCCGGTCGCGCAGGGCGCAGACGAGGTCCGTGGGATTGAAGTGGGTGGACCCGGCGAGAAGCTGCTTGCGGACGGCGGGATCGATCTGTGAGCTTTCGACGATCTGGAGCGAGGCCTGCGCCGCGGATCTCCACCCAGAAGGGGCCGCCTCCGGGCTCTCCTTGATTGCGTACGACGCCGCAGACGCGCAGCGGACGGTCCAGCGCTTCGATCAGGGACTGCCGGGTGGGCTCTCCGATGAGGGGACGGGAAAGATCCTTTTCCAGGAACCGGGCCGCCTCCTCGGCGGCCTCCTCGCCGGTTTCCAGCCTCTCCAGGAGCCGGAAGATCCTCTCCTGCAGAGCGAGGAGCTGGCCGGTCAGCACCTTCTTCCAGCCGTTCACCAGGGATTTGCGGCGGTCCGGGACGACGTTGTCGATGTTCTTGAGAAGGACGAGGTCCCATCCCTGCTCCGCCAGTGCGCCCAGGTTGTCGATCAGGGAGCCGTGGCCGCCGGGCCGGAAAAGGAGCGAGCCGTCCGCCTGCCGGAAAGGACGGTTTTCAGGATCGACGGCCAGAGTGTCAGTCGAAGAGTGCTGATTCGAAAAGGTGACCTCGAACCGGCAGCCGAAACGCTCCTCATAGACCGGCCGGACCTTCTCCAGAAGCGCCTCGAATCGCTCCTGGTGCTGCGGCGAGACCGTGAAGTGGAGACGGCAGACGCCCGCGGCGTCGCGGGTCTGCTCCGCGGCTTCGATCAGGTGCTCCTCCAGCGGCGTGCGTGGCCCGTCAGGATAACGATGGAACGCGAGCAATCCCTTCGGCAGCTCGGCGTAGCCCAACCCTTGGTCCGTGAGCAGACGCTCGAAGATCGCGCGACTCGCCCTCGGTCGAGAACCGGGGCGAGATTCTCGTAGAAGGCGAAGCGGGCGAGATGTCGGAGGAGAATTCCGGGATCTCCGCGGCGGGCTCGCCCTGGCAACCGGCGCTCAGATCCTCCAGCAGCTCCTGGAACATGCGGGTGGCGGCGCCGGAGGCCGGGACGAGCTTCGCGACCCGGCCCTGACGCGCCGCTTCCTCGAAGCGGGCGAGGAGCCACGGCTCGGCCTCCCGCGGCAGACGGCGGATGCCGTCGCCGAGCCGGCACGGCCGGAGCACCTTGGCATAGGGCGGCGGATTGCGGAACAGCTCGATCTGCCGCAGGGCCTCGGCGGGCGCGATGCCCGAGCCCGGCCATCTGGGCCAGGTCGGCGGGCGTGAAGAGGCTGTCGCTTTCCGTGGTCATGACCTGCGCAGGCGCGGCAGGAGGGCGGCCAGCGTCGGGGCGTCCCGGTCCTTCGGACTGAGGCGTGGCTCCCCCTTCCGCCAGTCGATTCGCCAGACGTGATGCCGATCCCCGGATCGTTCCAGACGATCCCGATCTCGTCGCCGCGGTCGTAGAGCTCGGTGCATTTGTACTGGACGAGGGCGGTATCGCTCAGCACGGCGAAGCCGTGGGCGAAGCCGGGCGGCACCCAGAGCTGCCGGAAGTTGTCGCCCGTGAGCCGCTCGCCGACCCACTGGCCGAAGGTGGGGGAATCGGGCCGGATGTCGACCGCCACGTCGAAGATCTCGCCGAGCACGGCGCGCACGAGCTTTCCCTGCGGGCGCCGGAGCTGGGCGTGAAGCCCGCGCAGGGTGCCGCGGATCGAGTAGGAGCAGTTGTCCTGGACGAACGGCCCGGGAATGCCGGCCTCGGCGTACCGGGTCTGGTGCCAGGTCTCCAGGAAATAGCCGCGGTCGTCGGGGAAGACTTTGGGCTCGACGAGGATGACCTCGGGAATCCGGGTGGGCAGGAACTTCATTTCACCAGCCCCAGGCGCTCGCGGCCGTACTTGCCGGACTGGACGGCTTCACACCACGCGCGGTTGTGGAGATACCAGCGCACCGTGGCGCGCAGGCCGGACTCGATCTCGTGGCGGGTCGCCCAGCCGAGCTCGGTGCGGGCCTTGGTGTCGTCGATGGCGTAGCGCCGGTCGTGGCCGGGACGGTCCGGCGACGAAGGTCTTGAGGTCGCGATAGGCGGCGATCCCCTTGGCGTGCGGCCGGGTTTCCGGCCGCCGGACGTCGCCTCCAGGATGTCGCAGAGGGTGTCCACGATCTGGAGGTTGGTGAGTTCGCTGCGGCCGCCGAGGTTGTACTTCTCGCCGGGGCGGCCCCGGCGCAGCACGGCGAGGACGCCGCGGCAGTGGTCGTCGACATAGATCCAGTCGCGCACGTTGCCGCCGTCGCCGTAGATGGGGAGCGGCCGGCCTTCGAGGGCGTTCAGGATCATCAGGGGGATCAGCTTCTCGGGGAACTGGTAGGGCCCGTAGTTGTTGGAGCAGTTCGTGATCAGGGCCGGCAGGCCGTAGGTCTCGTGGTAGGCGCGGACCAGGTGGTCGGCGCCCGCCTTGGAGGCCGCGTAGGGGGAGTTGGGCGCGTAGGCGGTGGTCTCCGAGAAGGCGCCGGTCGGGCCGAGGCTGCCGTAGACCTCATCGGTCGAGACGTGGAGGAAGCGGAAGCGCTCGCGGGCGGCGCCGTCGAGGTCGGCGGCGTGCCGGCGGGCCGCTTCGAGGAGCACGAAGGTGCCGACGATGTTGGTCTCGATGAAGGCGCTGGCGTCCTCGATCGAGCGGTCGACGTGGCTCTCGGCGGCGAAGTTCACCACCGCCGAGGGCCGGTGCTCGGCGAACAGGCGCCGCACCTCGGCGCGGTCCGCGATGTCGCCCTCGGCGAACACCAGCCGGGGATCGGAGAGGACGTCGGCGAGGTTCTCGAGGTTTCCCGCGTAGGTGAGCTTGTCGAGGACGACGACCCGATCCCAGGTGCCTCCGCCGTCCTCGGAGAGGACGAGCCGGACGAAGTTGCAGCCGATGAATCCGGCGCCGCCGGTAATGACGAGGGTTTCTTGGGGGGGAGTTTCCATGCGGGGCGGAGTATACAATCGCGCCGTCGAAGGGAGACCCACCATGAGGCATCGTTCGTGAGCATCCTTCAAGCCGTGGTCCTGGCCGTCGTCCAGGCCGTGACGGAGTTCCTGCCGGTCAGCTCGTCCGGCCACCTGATCCTGGTACCGAAGCTCTTCCACTGGCCCGACCAGGGCCTGGCGTTCGACGTGGCCACCCACGCCGGCACGCTTCTGGCCGTCCTCATCTTCTTCCGGCGGGACGTGACCGACCTGATCGTGGGTTTCTTTACCGGCAAGCCGCGCTCCCTGCACGTCGACTTCGCCGCCCGGCCGTTGGCCTGGTGGATCGCCCTGGGCACGATCCCCGCGGGCGTGGCCGGGCTGCTGTTCCAGGACTGGATTGCCACCCAGGCGCGCAATCCGCTGCTGATCGCCTGCACGGCGATCTTCTACGGCCTGCTCCTCGCCTTCGCCGACCGGCGGGGAGAGAAAGACCGGGACGTCGCCAGCCTCGGCGTCACGGACGCGCTGCTGATCGGCTGCGCCCAGGCGCTCGCCCTGGTGCCGGGCACCTCGCGCTCGGGCATCACGATGACGGCGGCTCTCCTGCTGGGTTTCACCCGGCCGGCCGCGGCGCGCTTCTCGTTCCTGCTGAGCATCCCGATCACCGCCGCCGCCGTCGCCCTCGACGGGATCCACTTGATCCGCGGCGAGGTCGACCCCACCCAGTACCTGCCCATGGCCGTGGGTGCGGTGGTCTCCGCGTGCGCCGGCCTGGCGGTCATCGCCTGGCTCCTGGGATGGCTGCGGCGCCAGCCCATGACGGTCTTCGTCGTCTACCGGGTGATCCTGGGGATCGCGCTGCTGGCGATCTTCGGCCTCGGGACGCTCCCGTGAGACCGGCGGCCCGGGACAAAAAAAGAAGGAGCGCGGCCGGCGCTCCTTTTTGGAGGGATGAGAGGAGGTTTTGCCTCCCCGCAGCTCAGAAGTCTAGATAGAGCATCGACGATTGTCAATATCTTTCGCGTCTGTCACAGGTCGTCACCGCGCCCCCTATCCGCCGAGGACAGCCTTCTTGAAATCCTCGCCCGGGGCGGGGTTCTGACCGATCCAGGTGCTGAGGATGGCGTCGGCGGTGGGCTTGCCGGGGAGGGTGCCTTTGGTCTTGCCGCCGACCTCGACGTGGGTCCCCTCGCCGGGGACGTAGGTCATGACGAGCTGCTGGCCCGAGCCGACCCCGTCCATCCAGGTGCAGAGGGTCTTGAAGTTCTTCTCCACCTCGGCCGGGGCGTTGGGGGTGTTGGCCTCCAGGCCTTCGTCCCAGGCGTCACACATCTGCTCCTTGCTGACGTCGTAGATGAAGCTCAGCACCATGCGGCGGGGCGCGTCGGCGTCGAGAACCTTGGCGGCGGACTTCTCCTTCTGAGGGAGGTAGAGGCCGCCCACGTAGACCTTGATGAAGAGCTTCTTGCGTAGTCCCATACCGTTGAGGACGAGGGACTTGCCGTTGGCGTCGGCCTTGTCCGGCAGAGTGACTCCGGCGAGCGTTCCGGCGCCGGCGGGAACGGCCAGGAGCAGGGCGAGCAGAGCGGGGATGACGGTTCTCATCGCGTTTCCTCCGGGAAGATCGGGTGAGATTTGGGGGTCAGTCTAACATCGGGCCTTCCAAACGGTCATAATCAATGCAAAATGATGACCGACTCCGAGCTGGTGGCGAGCGCCCTGAAGGGCTCCCAGGACGCCTTCCGAGAGTTGGTGGTGCGTTTCGAGCGGCCGGTCTACAGCCTCATCGTCCGAATGGTGCAGGACCCGGCGACGGCCGAGGATCTCGCGCAGGACGCGTTCGTCAAGGCGTACCGGAGTCTTCGCAGCTACGATCCGTCGCGCAAGTTGTCGAGCTGGCTGTTCAAGATCGCCCACAACACGACGATCGACCACCTGCGCAGGAACGCGCCGGAGACGGTTCCGCTGGAGGCGTCGGCGGACCAGGAGGACGGGCGGGGCGGGCTGGCCGCGGTGCTGGCCGACGGCTCGGTCGAGAACCCCGCCGCCGCCGCCGAGCGCCGGGACATGGCAAGATCGCTGGAGCGGGCGGTTTCCCGCCTCCGGCCGGAGTATCGGGAGTCGGTGGTGCTGTTCTATATCGAAGGCGCCTCGTACCAGGAGATCTGCGAGGTGACGGGGCTCCCTTTGGGTACGGTCAAGACCAACCTTCACCGCGCCCGCAAGGAGCTGGCCCAGGAGATGTCGGCCATGGGCTGGGGAGGCGCTGAAACCCGCCGAGCGGACGGCTCGTAGGGCTGGACACGGAGAGACGAAGCATGCGCACCGACCGACAAGACCCCAACGGCGCCCACGACGCCCGCGACGTGATATTCCGCTGGCTCGACGCCGAGCGGAACGGCGGCGCGGACAGCGGCGAAATCGCGGAAGAGGCTCTGCTCGAGCTGTTCGAGAGCCTGCCTCCGCTGTCGCCGCCGGCCGGATTCGCCGACCGGGTGCTCCGGAGAGTCGCCCTCGAAGAGAGCGCTCCGGCCCTGTTGAGGAGACCGAGCCTGCTCAGCCGGATGGGCCACTCCCGGGTGTTCCGGGTGGCGGTCGCGTTCGGAGTCATGGCCACAGCCGTATCGCTGCTCTGGCTGCCGGAGCTGCTGCTGGTCCTGGGCCGGCTCGTGACCCTGGGCGACGTGATGAGCCTGGGTACCGCGTCGGTGGTCGACCTCGGCCGTTGGCTGACCCTGGCGGCGCGCATCGGAGAGTGGTTCTTCACCGTGGGCGGGGCCCTGGCGGTCTCTCTCACGTCCCCGGCCGCCGTCAAGGTGACGGTCGCCTGCCTTGCGATCTCGGGGATCTCCTTCGCCGTTCTCCGCGACCTGATGACCCGGAACAGGAGCTGAAGGCTATGTGGAACCCATCCGATAAACCCAATCGAGGCTTCAAGGCCCTGGTGGTCCTGATCGTCCTCGCCCTTGGAGTCATCCTCGCCGGCGCCGCCCCGGCCCAGGAGAGGCCCGCGGCCTCCCCGGAGGCCGGTGACCTGCGCCAGCAGATCGAGCAGCGCTACCAGGTGCTGCCGATCCATGGCGGTGTCGTGCTCACACCGAAGCAGCCGCGCCGCGGTGTGCAGACCATCGAGGTGAGCGGCGGCGATGTCGCCGTCAACGGTGAGCGCGTCAACACCCGCACCCTGCAGGACTGGCTCGGCGATGACGCCACGCCGGTCCTCAGCCTGTTGAATCTCGATCCGGGCCAGCGCCGCGTCCTTTTCGGGCTGGCCGCCGAGAGCGGGCCGCCTCCGGCGGCTCCCGCGGAACCCGCCGCCACGCCGTCGTCCGGCGATGAGCCGGCGGTCGACACCCCTGAGACGCCGGAGATTCCCGAGGCTCCCGAACCTCCGCCCGCTCCGGGGAGCGAGCCGTCCATCCACTCTGGAGAACGAGTCCGGTTCGGCGGCAGCATCGTTGTCGAGAAGGACGAGCTGGCCGAGGAGGCCGTCGCCATCGGCGGCTCCGTGCGTGTCGACGGCGAGGTGAGCCGCGACGCCGTGGCCGTCGGCGGACCCGTGAGGATCAACGGCCATGTGGGCGGCAACGTGACCTCCGTCGGAGGCACGGTCCACCTCGGCCCGGAGGCGGTGGTCGAAGGCGACGTGACCAGCGTCGGCGGCACGATCGAGCGCGCCAAGGGGGCGCGGATCCACGGTTCGGAGTCCGAGGTCGGCATGTCGCCGTTCCGGACGGGACCGTGGAAGCACGGCTGGGACGACGACTGGGACATCGACCACGACTTCGGGCCGTTCTCCTTCTTCGGCGCCTCGATGAGGGTGTTCGGCTCCATGGTCTGGCTGCGTCGCGCTGGTTCTCTTCTCCTGGCTGTGCCTGTTGCTGGCCCGGGGGCCCATGGAGCGGGTGGAACACCGGATCGCGGCCGAGCCGTGGAAGGCGGCCGGCATCGGCCTGGCGGGCTCTCTCTCGCTGCTGCCTCTGTTGGTCGTGGTCGGCATCCTGCTGGTGATCACGATCATCGGTTGCATCTTCCTGCTGCTCTATCCGGTGCTGGCGGTGGTTCTCTTCTTCGTCTACCTCTTCGGTTACGCGGCGGTGGCCCTGCGGGTCGGACGGTGGATGGAGGAGCGGTTCAGCCGGCGGTTCGGCAGCCCGTACCTGTCGGTGCTGGTGGGAGTGATCCTGCTGCAGGTCTGGTCGATCATCGGCCAGCTCTTGTCGCTGGGACCCGGGCTGCTCGACCTGTTCGCGTTGATGTTCAAGCTGTTCGCCTTCTTCATCTCGGTCGGCGCCCTGACGGTGGGCTTCGGCGGCATCTTGCTGGTCGCCTTCGGGTCGCAGACCTGGATGGGACGGACCGGGCAGTCGGGCGTCCCCGTCGCCCCGATTCCTCCGGCCCCCTATGACGGTGGGAGCGAGCCGCTGCCGCTGAGCGAGCAGTGGGAGGAGCCGCCACCGCCGCCCGAGCGGTAGGCCCTCACTCTGGCGACCGTGCTGCGCGCCCGGCCCCGCAAGGGGCCGGGCGTTTTTTCCTGCTCAGGCCGTGGCGGTGCAGGGCAGGCTGTCGCTGTCCTCGGTGTCCAGGATGATGCGCAGGGTCTGCGTGAGGAGTTGGGCGGAGAACGGCTTCTGGAGGATCGTCTCCTCCTTGGGCATCGACTCTTCGTTGTAGCCGGACATATAGAGAACCCTCGTGTCGGGCCGGTCGCGGAGGAGGCGGGAAGCGAGCTCGGGACCCTTCATCCGCGGCATGGTGACGTCGGTGAGGAGGAGGTGGATGGTGCCGCGGAACATGCGCGACATGGCCAGGGCCGTGTCCCCGGACTCGGCCTGGATCACCCGGTAACCCTTGCTCACAAGGATCTGATGGACGACCCGGCGCACCTCGTCCTCGTCCTCGACCAGCAGGATCGTCTCCGTACCGGTGTCGTCCAACCCGGCCATGGCGGCGGCCACCGCGGTTTTCTCCTCCTGGGTGACGGGGAGGTAGATTGAGAACGTCGCTCCCTGGCCCGGTGCGCTGTCGACGAAGATGTGGCCGCTGCTCTGCTTGACGATGCCGTAGGCGGTGGCGAGTCCGAGGCCGGTGCCTTCCCCCTTGGTGCTGAAGAACGGCTCGAACACCCGCGCCTGGGTCTCGGCGTCCATGCCGGTCCCGGTGTCGGACACGGTGAGCAGGGCATAGGAGCCCGGTGGCACATCCTTGTGCCGGGCCGGGTTTTCCGCGGAAACCGTGACGGCTGCGGTCCGAATCGTCAGCCGGCCGCCGTCCGGCATGGCATGCCGGGCGTTGACGGCGAGGTTGACGATCACCTGCTCGATCTGCCCCGGGTCGACTTTGACCGAGCCGAGACCCCTCTCTAGCTCGGTGGCCAGGTGGATGTCCTCTCCCAGGAGCCGCTGCATCATCTTCTCCAGCCCGGTGACGATGGGGTTCAGCTCCAGAACCCGGGTCTCCATGGGCTGGCGCCGTGCGAAGGCGAGGAGCTGCTTGGTGAGTGCGGCGGCCTTCTGGCCCGCCTCCTTGAGCCCGGTCAGGTTCCGTGCCAGGAAGGGGTCGTCGCCGTAGCGGTCGAGCATCAGGTCGTTGTAGCCGAAGATGGCGAGCAGGCAGTTGTTGAAGTCGTGCGCGACGCCGGCGGAGAGGCGGCCGATGGCCTCCATCTTCTGGGAGAGGAGGAGCTGGCGCTGGAGCATCTTGTTCTCGGCCTCGTTGCGCTTGCGGGAGGCGATGTCCCGGATCGCCACCACGATCACGTCCTCGCCCTGGAACACAAACCGCTTGCCGGCGATCTCGATGTCGACCTCCGAGCCGTCGCGCTTGAAGCCGGTCCCTTCGCGCGGCGCGTCGTCGAGCTCGGTTCCGCCCTCGGCGACGAGGTTGGAAAGCCGGTGGCCGATCAGCTCCTCCGGATCGTCCGGCGGATAGCCAAAGATGGCGAGCAGGGCGTGGTTGACCTCCAGGATCACGCCGTTGCGGACGATGGCGATGCCTTCGAGGGTGGCCTCGAACAGGGTGCGGAAGCGCTCTTCGTTGCGCCGGATCTCCTCCTCGGCGGCTTTGCGCTGGGCGATCTCCTGCTGCGCGTGCTCGTACAGGCGGATGTTCTCCACCATGGGCGCGATCTGGTTGGCCACGGTGGTCAGGAGGTGGATGTCCGTGGCCGGGTACGCATCGTCGGGATCGCGCCGGCCCAGGAGCCAGATGCCGATCGTCTCGGCCTGCACAACGAGGGGTATGACCAGGCGCACCCAGCCGTGCCTCTCCTCCGGGTTCTTGGACGGGTAGAGGTAGCGCCCGCTCTGCTGAAGCAAGGAGAGGAGGTCCGAGAGCATCGGAGCGGCCTCGGCCGACGGTAGAGCCTGCTCGTACAGAGCCTCCAAATCCTCGGCCGGCGGAGGCTCGAACAGGTAGAGCGCCGATTGCCGGATGAGCAGTGTCGGCAAGATCTCATCGGAGACGACCCGCGCCAACACCGAGCGGTCGAACGCCGTCGGGATGCGCTCCGAGACCAGCTCCACCACCTCCTCGGGGGAGTAACGGATGCCGAAGACGTGGCGGTCCACCAAGGCCTGGAAGCGGCCCTGCAGGAGTAGGGTCACGCCGACGAAAACCAGCGAGGTGGCGAGGATCGCGGCCAGCGGCTGAACCTTGATGGGTGCCCACCAACTGCTGACGGTGAAGAGCGCCAACACGTAGACGGTGATGGAGAGCACCGAGAAGGTGTACAGGCCGAGCATGCGGTTGGCGCGGAACTCCAGCTCCCCGAGGTGATGCTTGTAGATGGCGTATATGTAGCTCATCGGCAGGATCGGCACGGAGAGCATGGACACCGAGAGCAACCACGGGAAAAGGACCCGGATGTCTTCGAACAGGAGGAAGGAGCGCTTCATCAGCCACAAGGGGAGGAACCCGAAAATCAGGAAGAAGGGTCCCAGGCCCAGAACCATGCCGTACAGCATGATACGGGTGGAGATCTTGACCGCGTCCGGCACGGGCAGGACCAGGCGGAGAATCAGCAGGCCCAGCGGTATCACGATCGCCAGGATGGTCGTCACCAGATAGGCCTGCGAAAAGCGGCCCAGCAGATAGAAGGCGTCAAGGACGGTGACCAGGAGCATCGCTGCATACAGCGTTCCGAGAAATCGCCACCGGTTGCGGCGGGAGATCAGGGAGCTCGGCAGGATCAGGTGCAGATGGAGAGAGAGCGGGAGGAAGCTCCAGACGAGCAGGTGAAACAGGACCGAGGAGTAACCGGTTCGGAGCCCGGAGACGAGGCCGGAGGCGAACCACAGGGCGGTGACATAGCTGAACAGAACCAGAACGAACCAGCGTTCGTCGCGGGGCCGCAGGAAGAGAAAGGCGACGCTGCCGAGAAGCCAGAACGTGAGGGGCAGGAGCAGCGCCGGGGGGATCTCGCGTTGCGCTTGCGCATTCGTGCCCCGAAAAGAAACGACAAGGTCCATCGGTTTGCCGTTCCGCAAGATGTGCGTCTTGACCATGCCGTCCGGCTGGACCGTGTCGAGCAGATTCAGGGTGCGGTCATTGAGGAAATCCTCATGGGTGATGTGGCCCAGCGAGAGCACTCGGTCTCCGCGCCTCAGGCATTGAGCATTCTCTCCACATCGGAAGGCTGTCAGAACCGTCCAGTCCAAGCCGAGCGTGAAGTTGGGCGCCTTCGCGACGTTGATGTAGGGGTAGTAAAGACAGGGGATCAGCATGAACAGCGAAAGGATGACCCAGGGAAGGTCATGCTTCCTCAGCGAGAATGGCTTCGTCCTGTCCATCGTCATGCGTCATGCGCCATGGAGATAAGGACAACAGTATAGCGCGTCGGCGGGCTCCGGACCGCAAGGGCGTCCGCGGGATGGGCTTCAAGGCTGCCTGGCTCCCGCGGACGCGGTTCTGACGCGGAGTATCCGGCTCACGGATCGGCCTGGATCAGGCTTTTGCCGTCGCCAGAGAGCCGGAACCATCCGCCCAGACGCTCCAAGCGGAGTCCTCGTTGGTCACGGCCTTTGGGCTCTCGATGAGATTCAGCTTGCGAAGAGCCTCAAACAGTCTGCCCTCTTCCTTCCCTGATACGAGCTTCGAATGGAAATCTCGAATAAACATAGAAACCTCCTCCTGTCGATGGATGAAGGGGAGTCCCCTCCGTAGTTTACGGCGTCCATACCGTCACACAGGTGGTCGCTCTGGAGAGCGCGGGAGGTCCGCGGGACAGGCGGCAGGCGTTCCGGTGCCGCGGCTTCGATCGAAGCCGAGGGGCCTCGCGGAAAGAAGCGGCCGTCGGCACAGTGGGCATCCTTCCAGGAATCCAGAATGCTATCCGGCGGCCCACTGCTGAGCGCAGAGCCACCGAACCCCGGCTGGAGGTATCCCACAAACTATAGCATTGTTTGAGGGAGAGAGTGTATCTCCTGCCCGCAGGGAGGCGGATGGGAGCCCATCCGGGGCGCCGCACGCTGGCCCGCCGAGTCGGCCCTTCGGGGTCGGACGAGCGCTGGGCCGCCGGGACATGGGTATGCATGGCATCCTCATTCCTGCATCAGCGTTGCGGGCTCTCCCACTCCGACCAACTCCAGAAGCTTGTGGAGAGGCCGGAGGTGGGCGGCAAGAACCTTCTCGACAGGTTCGGGATTGAGCAGCGCGACGTGCGCCAGAGTCTCCCGGGCTTCCTGGGAGAGCTCGATCATCTTGAAGGTGCAGTAGCTGACGGCGCCGCTCTGGATCAGGATCTTCTGGGCCTCGGCCAGCGCTTCCGGATCCTCCGAGCGGGCGGACAGGTCCAGGAAAGTCTCGCGCAGAGGATGGTCCGCGGTCATGGCGTAGAGGATCGGGAGGTTGTTCGACCGGCGGCCCCAGTCGGCCTTGGCTGGAGTCTCCAAGGCGTCCGACAGGTCGTCGCTGACCTGTACGAAGCGGCCCAGGATGCCGCCGAAGGCTTCGAGACCGTCGGCCGTGGCGGGCTGGGCACCTCCCAGGAGGGCGCCCAGGCGGAAGGCGGCGCCGAACAGCGGCGGCGTTTTCGCCTCCACCGTGCGCCAGTACTCCTCCTCGCTCCGGAGCTCGCGGGAGTCCATGTCCTGGCCAAGGGCCGTGCCCAGAGACATGCGTGCGAACGTGGCGTGCAGGTCGGCGCGGAGCGCGGGAGGAATCTCCGGAGCGTCGAGCAGGAGATGTCCCGCCGCCTGGAAGGCGAGCGCCAGGTTGGCTACCCGGCCCGCGCCCAGAAGGTGATAGTCCCCCTTGGGATCGTCATCCAGCATGTCGTCAACAAGGTGGATGCTGATCATGGAGCAGAAGACCGCGCCGGCACCGGCCAGGGCGGCTTCGGCTTCACGTCCCACCGCCTGGCAAGCTGCGATCGGATAATCCCACACCGAAAGGGAATCCCGGTGGACGACCCGCTCCGTCAGTTGGAGAAGCTGCGGCCAGGCCGCGACCTCGGAGACGGCGCGCACCCTTTCTTTGATCGCCTCGAACGTCACGGAGGAGCTCAAAGCCTCTACAACCATGACCTGGACCTCCATCAGAATGCGGGCTCGGGAAGCGTCCCCCGAGCCCGCGATCCCTACTTGTTGGACGTACGCCTAGGTAGCAAGCAAGAAATCTGCCTGACTCAGATCTGAGCGGAGGCCATGGCTTCCCTCGCCTCAGCCCAGACGATCCAGTCGCTGCCAGGATCCTCTCCCAGCACGGCCTTCGGATCTTCGAACAGGCTCAGGCGGCGAAGCGACTCCACCAGGGCGTTGTTCTCGGTGGCGGACACAAATTTCTTGTAAAAATCCTGAATCGACATTAGCGTGGTACTCCCTCGTCGTGGGGACTCTCATCCCCTGATGTAATAAATACAACAATGGTCACGGGTGCTGCACTGATGACGCCGAGGAGCGTCAAGGAGGATTCCGGGTCGTCGTAGATCTCCCTCTAGAAAACAGCACTTTAAGTAAAAAATGTAGGCGAGTGACTTGGCGGATCACCTGCCCACGCCTACAGTGTGGCGGGGAAGAGAAACCGGGACAACCTAGAACAAACGTTCGAAGTTTTTTTCAGAGGGCGGGGTCAGGGCACGGACGCGGGGGTGGGGAAGGGAGACGGCGGGCTGATCCGGGCCGGCCGGAGGGCGCCGGCCCGCAGGGCCTGGGCGAGCTCCCGTCCGGGGAGCGGCTTGAGGAAGAAGTAGCCTTGCGCGTAATCGATGCCGAGGTCTTTCAGGGCGTGGGCGTCCTCGGCGGTCTCGACCGCCTCCATGATGGTCAAGGTGCCGGCGCGGCGGGCCATCTCGGCGGTGCTCTGGACGATGTTGCTCTTGAAGGGATCCTGGCTGAGGCCGCCGCAGAAGGTGCCCGAGATCTTCAGGAACTCGGGACGGAGATCCTGGAACAGGTTGAGGTTCGAGGAGCCTTCCCCGAAGTCGTCGAGCGCGGTGCGGAAGCCCCGCTCGCGCAGCTTCTGCAGGGTGGACGCGAAGGCGCGGGGATTCACGATGGTCTGCTGCTCGGTCAGCTCGAGGACGATGGTTCTCTCCTCCAACCCTACCGCGTGGACCTCTTCGCAGAGCCGGGTCGTGAACTCCGGATTGGTCAGGGAGCGCGGCTGGACGTTGAGGAAGGTCGTTACCGGGATGCCGAGCTCGACCACCTCCGCCAGGGAGGCGCGGATGCAGATCATGTCGGCCTCGAACAGCAGCTCCTTGCGCGCCGCGTAGGCGAGGAGGAACGCCGGGCTGCCGAGGACGGAATTGACCGGCCCGCGCGCCAGGCCTTCGACACCGAAGACCTCGTAGGGGGCGGCGACGCCGTCCCGCATCTTGACGATCGGCTGCAGGACGGCCCGGATGGTGTTGGTGGCCAGGAACTCCTCGAGCAGCTCGACCTGCTGGACCTCGTCGACCTCTTCCCCGGCCTCGCTCGACGCGCCGGCGGCGCCGAATGCCTCGACGGCATCGCGGTGCTCCAGGAGGATGTTGCGGAGCTGGCTCAGCCCCTCGGGCTTTTCGAGCACCTGGGTCACGCCCAGCAGCGAGCAGAGCGAGCGGACGTTTTCGTCCACGTAGCCGCTCAGCACGTACACGGCGGTGTCGGGGAAGTTGGTGGTGACGAAGCGGATCAGGCGCATCCCTTCCAACCCGCCGAGCTGCGAGACGGAGAGGTCGGTTATGACCACGTCGAAGCGGAAGGAGCTGAGCAGCGCCGTTGCCGCTTCGATCTCCAGGCAGGTCGTCAGGTGGATGCCGGGCCTGCGCAGGCAGGCCGCAAGCATATCGACCACCATCGACTCATCGTCGAGAATTAAGACTCGGAGCACCGTGGCCTAGTATAGGCGCCGGATCGTCTTCGGGCAAACGTCGTTGCCTAAAATGACGAGACAGATGTCAGTCGACAGGGTGTCGAGGCGAGGCCAGCCGCTCCGCCAGGCGCGTGAAGCGGGTCCGCACCCGCCGGTTGTGTACCGCCGTGTGCAGCGCCCGGGGTTCGCCCACCAGGATCGCCAGCCGCTTCGCTCTCGTCAACGCGGTATAGAGAAGGTTGCGCTCCAGCATCAGGTAGTGCTGGGTGTGGAGCGGCACCACCACGCACGGATACTCGCTCCCCTGCGACTTGTGGATCGTACAGGCGTAGGCGAGCGTCAGCTCGTCGAGCATGGACAGGTCGTACCGCACCTCCCGGCCGTCCACCGTCACCGCGAGGAAGCCCTCGTCCTCGTCGATGCCGGTGATCCGGCCGATGTCGCCGTTGAAGACCTCCAGGTCGTAGTTGTTTCTCACCTGCATGACCTTATCCCCCACCCGGAAAATGCGGCCGCCGCGCGCGATCTCCTGGCCTGTCGGGTTCAGGAGGTCGCGCAGCCGCTCGTTGAGCCGCTCCGTGCCGAGCGGTCCGCGGTTGCGCGGCGTGAGCACCTGGATCTGCTCGACCGGATCCAGCCCGAAACGACCCGGGATGCGCCGCGCGACCAGCTCCTCGATCGTCTCCACAATCTCCTCCGGGTCGCGGCGCGGCAGGAAGAAGAAGTCGCCGTCGCCGTCCACGGCCTGGAGCTCCGGCATCTTCCCTTCGTTGATGCGGTGGGCGTTGACGACGATCAGGCTGCGCTCGGCCTGGCGGAAGATCTCGGTCAGCCGGACGACCTCGACGGTGCCGGAGCGGATCAGGTCGGCCAGCACCCGCCCCGGGCCGACCGACGGGAGCTGGTCCACGTCCCCCACCAGCACGAGCCGGCCGGGGTCCGGCACGGCGCGGAGCAGGTGGTTCGCCAGCACGGTGTCGAGCATCGAGGCCTCGTCGATGATCAGCAGGTCGCAGCCGAGCGGGTGCTCGCGGTTTCTCTGAAAGGTCCGGCTGCGCGGCTCGTACTCCAGCAGGCGGTGGATCGTGGTGGCCTCGCCGCCGGTCGCTTCGGCCAGGCGCTTGGCCGCCCGGCCGGTCGGCGCGGCGAGGAGGATGCGCTGGTTCTTCTTCTCCAGGATCTTCACCAGGCCGCGCACCAGGGTGGTCTTGCCGGTGCCGGGGCCGCCGGTGATGACCAGCACCTTGCGCGTCAGCCCGGAGCGGATCGCCTGGCGCTGCTGGCGGGCGAGGCTGATCTTCGCCGTCTTCTCGAACCAGTCGAGGGCGCGCTCGACGTCGATCTCGAACGGCAGGCTCGACTGCACGAGGAGGTCCCGGATGCGCGCGGCGACCCCGGTTTCAGCCAGGTGGAGCGCCTTGGGATAGACCGCCGCCTCGCCGGGGTCGTCCGGCGCCGCCGTGGACGGCTCCACCACCGCCTGGCCGGCCGCGTGCAGCCGGTCCACGGCCATCTCCACGGCCCGGGCCGGCGCCGCCAGCAGCGCCGTGGCCTCCTCGATCAGATTCCGGCGGGGTAGGAAGAGATGGCCGCGGTCGGAGGCCTCGGAGAGGAGGTGAAGGACGCCCGCCTCCAGCCGCTGCGGCGCCGCCGGGTCGATCCCCAGCGCGGCGGCGATCTTGTCGGCGCTCTTGAAGCCGATGCCGTGGATGTCGAGCGCGAGGCGGTAGGGGTTCTCGCGCACGAGATCGACGGCGGAGGGGCCGTAGGTCTTGTAGATGCGGATGGCGTACGCGGTCGAGACGCCGTGGGACTGGAGAAAGACCATGACGTCCCGGATGTCCCGCTGCTCGAGGAAGGCGGCCCGGATGGCGGAGCTGCGGCCGGCGCCGATGCCGCCGACCTCGCGCAGGCGCTCCGGCTGGTTCTCGATGACGTCGAGCGTCTCCTTGCCGAAGGCGTCCACGAGCCGCGCGGCCATGACCTTGCCGATGCCGCGGATCAGCCCCGAGCTCAGGTACTTGCGGATGCCGGCGACCGTGGCCGGCGCCACCGTGGAGTAGGAGGCGACCTTGAACTGCCGGCCGTACTTGGGATCGTCGATCCAGGCGCCGCTCAGCCGGAGGCTCTCGCCGGGCTGGACCCCCAAGAGATTGCCGACCGCGGTGACCGCGTCCTGCCGTCCGGGGACCGCCAGCCGGACCACGCTCCAGGCGCTCTCCTCGTTGGCGAAGACGACCTTGTCCAGCACCCCTTCGAGAGTGGTATCGGAACCGGGGGGGCCGGCGGCGTGGGGTTCGAGTGGGAGAGTCATGCCTTGGCGGAACGGAGTCTACTGCATCCGGTGCCCACCTCGACCCCCTCCCTCCGCTTGTGCCAGAATGACGCCGCCATGGCGGACAAGCCCCTTGTGTTGGTGATCGACGACGAAACCGGGTCCCGGGAATCGATGGCCATCGCCATCGAGAAGGCGGGGTGCGAGGTGCGCACCTTCGACGACGCGCGCAAGGCCCTCGAGTACATGGAAGAGGCCGGCAACGCCCGCGCCGCGGTCTGCGACCTGCGCATGCCGGGGATGGACGGCGTCGCCTTCCTCAAGGAGGTCCGCGAGCGCCAGCTCGACCTGGGCGTCGTCCTGGTCACCGCCCACGGCTCCATCGAGTCCGCGGTCGAGGCCATGCGCGTCGGCGCCGACGACTACCTGACCAAGCCGGTCGACCTCTACGAGCTGCGCCAGCGGGTCACGAACCTGCTGGAGAAGCAGCAGCTCAAGGAGGAGGTCACCAGCCTGCGCGAACAGCTCGACAAGCGCTACGGCTTCGAAAGCATCATCGGCCGCTCGGCGCCCATGGAGAAGCTCTTCGAGCAGATGAAGCTGGTGGCGCCGACCCGGTCGAGCGTGCTCATCATCGGTGAGAGCGGCACGGGCAAGGAGCTGGTCGCCAACGCCATCCACCGCGCGAGCCCGCGGCGCAACGAGCGCTTCCTGGCCATCAACTGCGGCGCCATCCCCGCGGACATCCTGGAGAGCGAGCTCTTCGGCCACGAGCGCGGCGCGTTCACCGGCGCCGTGTCGCGGAAGATCGGCAAGTTCGAGCTCGCCCACAAGGGGACGCTGTTCCTCGACGAGATCAGCGAGCTCTACCCCGAGTTGCAGGTCAAGCTCCTGCGGGTGCTGGAGGAGCGGCAGGTCATGCGGGTGGGCGGCAGCGAGCTGATCGACGTGGACTTCCGGCTGATCGCGGCCACGAACCGCGACCTGGAGAAGGAGGTCGCCGAAGGCCGCTTCCGCGAGGATCTCTACTACCGCCTCAAGGTCGTGACCCTGCGCATCCCGCCGCTGCGCGAGCGGGTGAGCGACCTCCAGCCGCTCGCCGACCACTTCCTGACCGCGTTCTGCCAGGAGCACGGCAAGACCCAGAAGCGGCTGAGCGCGCAGACGCTGGAGATGCTCTCCCGCTATCCCTGGCCGGGCAACGTCCGCCAGCTCCGCAACGTGATCGAGTCGGCCGTGGTCTTCCACCAGGAGCACCAGGGCGAGGAGGTGCAGCCGGCCGACCTGCCCGTCGAGGTGCGGGAGTCGGCCACGGTCGCGATGTTCGGCGGGGTCGGCGGGGTCGGCGGGGTCGGCGGCCCGGTGCAGTCCGCGGGCGGGGAGACCCGCACGATGGCGGACATCGAGCGCCAGGCGATCCTGGAGACGCTCCAGCGCACCGGCGGCCACCGCGCCAAAGCCGCCGACCTGCTGGGGATCGGCCTGCGGACGCTCCAGCGCAAGCTCAAAGAGTACAAGGATGAAGGCTTCTACCAGGAGTGAGGAGAGACGATGGAGCTACCTTCGGAGGTGTTGATCCATAACGAGCTGCTCGGGATCAAGGGCGGCAAGGGGACGCTGCTGCAGGTCAACCGGGAGGGGTACTACGAGGTCAACTGCACGTTCGGCGAGCGCGTCCACCGCACGCTCTTCCCGATCCAGAGCACGGTCCTCATCCAGCGCCAGCCCGAGGATCTGACCCGCGTCGACCAGGAGATCGAGCGCTAGCGATGGCCGAGAGCACCGAGAGCACCGTCCGCCTGTCGGTCAACATCGATCATGTCGCCACCGTCCGGCAGGCCCGGCGCGCCGGCTATCCCGATCCGGTCGAGGCGGCCCGCGTCGCCGAGGACGCCGGGGCGTCCGGCATCACCGTCCACCTCCGGGTGGACCGCCGGCACGTCCAGGATCACGACGTCGAGCGCCTGCGGGGTGCGGTGCGGGGGAAGCTCAACCTGGAGATGTCGACGGCCGAAGAGATGCTGGCCGTCGCGCTGCGGGTGAAGCCCGATCAGGTGACGCTGGTGCCCGAGCGTCCCGAGGAGGTCACGACCGAGGGCGGTCTCGATCTCCTGCGTCACCCCGAGAACACCGCGGCGGTGGTCCGCGCCGCGGAGCGGCTGGCCGGCGCGGGCATCGCGGTGTCGCTGTTCGTGGACCCGGACCCGCGGCAGATCGAAGCGATCGCCGGCATCCGCCACGTCTCGGGCTTCGAGATCAACACCGACGCCTACACCCGGGCGTTCGGGGAAGCCGAGCTGGCCCGGGAGTTGGAGAAGGTGGCGAAGGCCGGCGAGCTGGGCCGCGCCCAGGGCCTTCATCTCTATGCCGGCCACGGCCTGCGCATCGACAACGTCGGCCCCATCGCCGCGCTTCCCGGGATGGAGGAGCTGAACATCGGCCACTTCCTGGTCTCCCGTGCCGTGATCGTGGGGCTCGACGCGGCCGTGCGCGAGATGCTGGCGGCGATGGGGAGATAGGCCGGGGGTAACTCCGGTATGCTCGTTCCCATGGCTCGACGTACACAGGCTTTCGATCGCGGCTCCGGCCGGAGTGACAAGGCGGCCGGTTGTCTCCCGCGCGTGCTGATCCTCCTCGTCCTCCTGGGCATCGCCGCGGCGGTGGCGACGGCCTTCTACATGGGAGCCGAGCCGAAGCTGGCCGTGAAGCCGGACCTGCCCGGCATCGGCCGGCGGACCCCGGTCCGCATCCGGATCGACGATCCGCAGCGGGTGGAGAAGGTGCGGGTCGAGGTAGTGCAGGGGATGGACGTGAAGCCCGTCGAGGAAAAGGAATTCCAGCCGAGGTCGGCGTGGGCCTTCGGGGGGAGGCCGCCGGTCGAGATGACGGTCGACGTCGGTAGCGAGACCGTGAAGGGGCTGCGCACCGGGGACGCGACCGTCCGGGTCAGCGTGGACCGGGCCGGCACCTGGCTGCGCCACCCGGACCCCGTGGTGGCGGAGGTGAAGCTGCCGGTCCGCCTGGCGCCGCCGTCGCTGTCGATCCTCTCCACGCTCCACTATGTGCGCCAGGGGGGCAGCGAGGCGGTCGTCTACCGGGTGAGCGAGGGGGCCGTGCGGGACGGCGTCCAGTCCGGGGACTGGTTTTTCCCGGGGTCTCCCATGCCCAGCGCCATGCCCGGCGCCATGCCCGGCGCCGATCCGCGGCAGCGCTTCGCGCTCTTCGGCATCCCGTACGACCTGACCGATCCCGCGAAGATCCGGCTGGTGGCGGAGGACGAAGTGGGCAACCGGGCCGAGGCGTCCTTCGTGGACCGTTTCACTCCGCGGCCGATCCACAAGGACACGATCCAGGTCGACGACGCCTACCTGAACAAGGTCGTGCCCGAGATCCTCTCCCGGTCGCCGGAGATCGAGGATCGGGGGAACCTGCTGCGGAACTACCTGGCGATCAACCGCGAGCTGCGCAAGAAGAACGCCGAGACCCTGAAGGATCTGGCCGCGAAGTCGGAGCCGAAATTCCTCTGGACGGAGCCGTTCCTGCCGATGGTCAACGCCGCCATCACGGCCGCCTTCGCGGACCGGCGGGCCTACGTCTACCAAGGCCGGGAGATCGACCAGCAGGACCACCTCGGCTTCGACATGGCCTCGGTGGAGCGCGACGCGATCCGCGCGTCGAACCGGGGCAAGGTGGTGCTGGCGCGCTTCTTCGGGATCTACGGCAACGCCGTGGTGATCGACCACGGCTACGGCCTGATGAGCCTCTACGGCCACCTGTCGTCGATCGAAGTCCAGGCGGGGCAGACCGTCGAGCGCGGCCAGGAGATCGGGCGCTCCGGCCAGACCGGCCTCGCCGGCGGCGACCATCTGCACTTCACACTGCTCGTCCACGGCCTGCCGGTCAACCCGGTCGAGTGGTGGGACCCGCACTGGATCCAGGACCGGATCGCCCGCAAGCTGGGTGCGCTCCTGCCGTACAAAGGGTAGACCTCCTCGCCTTCGGGAACGCTTCCGTCCTCGTCTGCTTTGGTTTGACTGCACTGCCGTTCGTTCGTAGACTGCATTAGCTGCCGGAAGCTCAGCAAGAGGAGAGCCTCATGAGACAACTCACCATCCGCAACATTCCCCCTGAAGTAGCCGAAGCCCTGGAGCGGGCAAAGGGCGGAAGTGGTGCATCTCTGAACCGGACAGTGATCGAGTTGCTGCGCGATGCCTTATTAGGTGCCCGGCGAAGTGAGAAAAGAAACGGCCTCGCCGCACTCGCGGGTACATGGAGCGACGAGGAGCATGAGCGTTTCGTGGCCGCCGTGGCCGTGACGGAGCAGATTGACGAGGATCTGTGGCGGTGAGCCGCTACTGCCTCGATACTTCGGCCTACAGCCAATTCAAACGCGGCGATCCTCAAGTCGTCGATCTCATCGATCGCGCGGAGTGGTTGGGTATTCCATCTGTGGTCCTGGGCGAGCTGTGGATCGGGTTTCTTTTGGGAAGCCGTTTGACAGCCAATCAAGCGGAGCTCGACGAGTTTCTTACCCATCCGGCCGTCGAGGAACTGACGGTCGATCGCGCGGTCAGCCGTATCTACGCAGAAATCGTTGTGTCGCTTCAGAAAGCTGGAACCCCTCTGCCTTCGAATGACATCTGGATCGCAGCCAACGCCGCCCGCGCTGGGGCGACCGTGTTGACCTACGACGGGCACTTTCAGTACATCCAGCGCGTCAGCTCGATCGTGCTCTCTCCTCCCTGAGCCCTCCAGGAAGAGCACCGTCTGCGGGGTTCAGCCGATCCGCGGCAGCGCTTCGCGCTCTTCGGCATCCCGTACGACCTGACCGATCCCGCGAAGATCCGGCTGGTGGCGGAGGACGAAGTGGGCAACCGGGCCGAGGCGTCCTTCGTGGACCGTTTCACTCCGCGGCCGATCCACAAGGACACGATCCAGGTCGATGACGCCTACCTGAACAAGGTCGTGCCCGAGATCCTCTCCCGGTCGCCGGAGATCGAGGATCGGGGGAACCTGCTGCGGAACTACCTGGCGATCAAGTCGGAGCCGAAATTCCTCTGGACGGAGCCGTTCCTGCCGATGGTCAACGCCGCCATCACGGCCGCCTTCGCGGACCGGCGGGCCTACGTCTACCAAGGCCGGGAGATCGACCAGCAGGACCACCTCGGCTTCGACATGGCCTCGGTGGAGCGCGACGCGATCCGCGCCTCGAACCGGGGCAAGGTGGTGCTGGCGCGCTTCTTCGGGATCTACGGCAACGCCGTGGTGATCGACCACGGCTACGGCCTGATGAGCCTCTACGGCCACCTGTCGTCGATCGAAGTCCAGGCGGGGCAGACCGTCGAGCGCGGCCAGGAGATCGGGCGCTCCGGCCAGACCGGCCTCGCCGGCGGCGACCATCTGCACTTCACACTGCTCGTCCACGGCCTGCCGGTCAACCCGGTCGAGTGGTGGGACCCGCACTGGATCCAGGACCGGATCGCCCGCAAGCTGGGTGCGCTCCTGCCGTACAAGGGATAGACCTCCTCGCCTTCGGGAAGGCTTCCGTCCTCGGCGGGAGCGTTCTCGTCCTCAAAACTTACGCCCCGTTCTCACGCAAGGGCGTTCCCCGTCTTCAGAGCGGCGCTCTGTTTTCAAAAACTTACGCTCCGTTTTCATGCGAGGACGTTCAAGAATCGTCCGGAAGCGCCGCCAATCCCGAGGCGCTACCAATCCAGCCCGATCTCTGTGGAATAATTCCTGACGCAGACCTATTGACAGCGTTGAGAACGCTTGGTATGGTTCGCTGCGTTGTTGGTTGTAGAGCCGGCTTTGGAGGCAGCATCGTGCTGCCTTTATCCCAGCGTCGGGGGTGTGCCTCGCCGCTGGGCGGGAAGCAGACCGCTGTATCGATCGAAAAGGAGAAGAGACATGCGTAACACCAAGTTCAGT
The DNA here is from genome assembly GCA_963844885.1 of uncultured Holophagales bacterium. Taxonomy (GTDB): domain Bacteria; phylum Acidobacteriota; class Thermoanaerobaculia; order Multivoradales; family UBA5704; genus DATMER01. The sequence goes on from CAWJQA010000007.1 coordinate 249,783, forward strand.
CAGAAGGTCAATGGATGGCAGCTCCTCGCGGACTCGCTGAGCGCGGAGCTGGCGACGAAGCCTCACCTCCAGCCGCTGTACGGGGAGCTGCTGGACGTCCTCGCGGACGCCCGGCAGATGCTGGCGGACCAGGAGACGGCGCGGGCGGAGCTGCTGGAAGCCGTCCGGCTCCGCCAGGGGGTCGAGGTGCGCGGCGACGGGATCCGCAGCCGCCTCGCGTCGTTCCTGCGGGGCGAGCTCGGGCCCAAGAACCCGCTGCTCGTGCGCTACGGGGTGCCGCCCCTGGCCCGCTCGCGTCGGCAGCCGCAGGAGGAGCCGCCTCCCCCGGAATCGCCGGCTCCGGCCGGTGACTCCGGCAATCCCAACGCGGCCGGCGATCTCGTCGGCGTCGGCGGCATCGGCGGCGTAGCCGGGTAGGGGAGCGGAGCGATGTCTTCGGATCGGGGGGCCCCGCAAGGCCCCCCCCCTTTTTTCAGGGCAGGTCGTCCTCGCTCAATTTCTCCATCTCCGCCAGCACGAGCTCGAGCATCTGGCGGACCATCCTGTCGCGGCTCGCGCGCGGGGCGGCCGGTTTCGTTCGGCGCGCCGGGAGGGCCTGGTCGGTGCCGCCGGCGTCTCCGGAAAGGAATTCCTCGGGTGCCGGCATCAGCTCCTGCAGGGCCGCTACCAGTTGCATCGTCTCGCGTCCGAGCCTGCGCGGTGGGTAGACGGACTCGAAGAAGGCCCCGGGGGGCAACTTGACCGCGGCGCAGATGCCGAGCACATGCTCCATCCGAAGCTCCACCTTGCCGGAGAAGATCCGGCTCAGGTACCCGGTGCTCAGCCCCATCTCGCGCTCGATCTGGCGGTGGGAGACCTCGCGGAACTGGACCGCCGCCTTCAGGAGCTTGGTGATCCGTTCGATTTCCTGCACGAGCTGCGCGTTGTCCTTCATAGTCCGGAATCATACAGCAGTCGCTGACAAAATATCCAGACTGCTGTCGATTAAGTCCGATGTCTGACTGATTGCCGTTTCAGGGTTCGTTTCAGGGTTCTTTGAAAACTCGACAGGGACGGCGGCCGCCGTGTCCAAGGCCTCCGCCGTCCCGCCATGGAGGCCCGCCTGTTCCGGGGAGGGGGCGGGCCGGTGCCGGAGGTGTGCGGAGACGGGCGCTCCGCACGGCCTCGCCCGGGTTCCTCTGTGAGTGACAGTGAGTACAGGTAGACCTCCCTTTCGCCCCCTGATTTCCCACCGGGATGGGGACGCGCTCCCAATTCACTCGGCGGCTGGCAGAGTCGTTCCTCCTGGCGTTTCCTTATGGCAAGTTGTATAACTTCCTGGCGAGTCGGCGGGTACCGCCAAGGAGGGTCTGGCTCCCATGCGGATGACGGGTCGCCCCGCGGATTTTCTCGCGCACCATACCTTGCGGGAGGCGAGCCCTCGCGGCCAATGCAGGCCGCCCGGAGCCGGCCTCGACCCCAAGGAGCCCCCATGACCCGATCCTCGTTGTCTCGAATCCTCGTGACCGCTCTCCTCGTGCTGGCGACGGCGGTGCCGTCCGTCCTGGCCGGGGAGCCCGGATCCTACCCGAACCGGGGTGCCGCCGGCTTCTCGCTGGTGGATCTTCTCGGCCGTGCCTGGGGAGGCCTCGTGAGCCTCTGGATGGAGAACGGCTGCGGCCTCGACCCGGACGGCCGCTGCGCGGCCGGGCAGAGCGGGATGGGCCTGGTCCCGGCCCAGGACAACGGCTGCGGCATCGACCCGAGCGGCGGCTGCCGGTCCGGGAGCTAGGCGCCCTCACCCCCCGGCCCCCTCTCCCGGTCCGCCCGAGTCCACCCGCCCCGGGAGAGGGGGAGACTTGCTTTGTGTGTCACGGCTCGAAGCGCAGCTCCGGGCAGTGCTGAGCCCGGCGCAGATAATCGGAAAGCAGCCCGGGGTCGGCGATGGCGCCGACCTTCCAGAGCCGGTCGGATTGAAGGAAGGCGGTATCGGACGCCGGGAAGTCGCCTTTCACCCGGCGGGCGTTGGCGAGAAAGCCCCAGCAGAGGCCGCCCACGCGGGAGATCCACTCCTTGCTGCCCGGCGTCATCTCGGCCATGCGCACGGACATCCGGGCGAGGTCCACCGCCTCGTCCGCGTCGTGGGCCGCGAGCTTCACACTCTGGAAGGCCGCGCGCTCGCAGAGCGCCCACGTGCGGTACGCCTCGTACTCCTCGACCATCCGCCACCGCTCCCGGGACGGCCGCCGCATCAGATCCTTGAACGGCGCCTCGGCCGCCTCGCGGTCGATCCGGGCCTTGTGCTCCCGCAGCGCCTGGGCGAGCTGCTCGAAGGTCGCGTGGAACACCGCCGTGGCTTGCAGCGCCGCCGCGGTCCTGAGCGTCCGAACCTCTTCCTCGGTGGGCTCGACGGGCGACAGGGGGGAGGGCCCGGCGGCGGAGCCGGGGCGGCGGAGAAGGTCGGCGCAGAAGAGGGCGAGATCGACCTCCTCGGGTCCGCGGTCCATGCAGGCGAACAGCTTTTCCAGCCTGGCACGGTCCGGCTCCCGCTTCTTCTCCAGGCTCGAAAGGTCAGGCGTACCGGAGAGCTCCGCCAGCTTCTTCTGGCTGACGTTCGCCGCCACCCGCCCGAGGGTCAGGGCGAGGCTCATCCGGGGCCGCGGGGTCTTCTCGTCGCTCAACGGGGCATCCTCCTTTCGCAGGTTTCTCCATAGACATCGGTGCCCGTTCTCCCCGAAGTGTGACAACGAAGGAGAACTTTCCCCTGCCGATCGATCTCCGCCAGGAAAAAAGAGAAGCTCCACCCGACACGCGTAGGTTTCAGGCGCGCCCGGGTTGGAGGCGCCCTCTCCTCACGCTAGCCTCCTCCTCGCACCCGTAGACGAGACATGGAGACACGACTGCGCCATGCCCGGACTTGAAGACGTCGAAGAAAGGCTCCTGCGCGTTACAGAAGGCCTGATCCGGTTCCGGTTCCGCCTGCCCGGCGACGCGCTCGACCTGGCAAGCTTCGAGGAGGACCATGCCGACGAGATCGCGGATGCCGAAGTCGAGCTCCGCGCGCATCTGGAGCACTCTTTCATCGAGCATTTCGATCCCCTTCTCCGGGTGCTTCTGGACGCCTCCGGGGATCCTCGGGCGAAAGTGCTGGCGGCCGTGCTGGAGCTCGTGGGCCTCCAGTACCGGCTCCAGACCATCGCCGACCATCTCCCGCGCTCACAGCGGGAGGAAGAGATGGTCGAAGGCTTGATCCCGCCGGACTCACCCACGGAAATGCGGACCGTCATCGGCGCGGTCAACGAAGATCAACTGGACCTTGCCATCAACAACCTGCTCCACGCGGCCGGGTACACGCCTCCCGGCAGGGGATGAGGGCGGTCGATCGACCGGCACGTCGAAGCTGAGCAGTTCCTCTTCTCCTACAAGCTAAATCCCCAGGCTGATTGACTTCTCCGCGGCGAAGTGTAAGCTTGGAGAGTTCCCGTCGCAGTCTGGTGTTCGATGTCCGGGTCAGCCCGGCATGGTGGAGCTTTCATGCTCCAGGAGAGAGGTATGATCCGGAGAGGAGCTCTTTGGCTTCTTGTAGCCCTTCTGATTGCCTGCTTTGGTCTCATCGGCAACACGGGAAGCGGGGAGCTCACGGGCGGCGAGGCCCTCTGGCTCGCCGGAGCCTCCGGAGCCCTGAAGGTTGCGGACCCGGCTGGAGATCTTCTGTTGACGCTCGGCGAGGCCCGGGGAGCCCGGGCGGTGGCTGTCGATTCGCGGCGCGCCACCGTGTGGGTGTGGGCGGGCCGGGTGCTCCGGGCCTATGGATTTCAGGGTGAGTCGCGCCTGGCCGTGGCGGTGCCTCTGCCCGATGCCGAGGACGCCGAGCTGGTTGTCTATCCCGAGGACGGTTCCGTCTGGCTGGCCGTCGGCGAGGACGTCCGGAGCGTCTCCGCGGCCGGCGAGTCTCTCCGAGCCTTCCGGGCGGATGGCCGGGTCGAAGCGCTGGCGGTCACCGAAGGGGTTCTCTGGGTGGAAACCCGCCGCTCCGTGGCGGCCCATGACGGTGTGACCGGCGCTCTGGTGCGGACCCTCGTGTCTGAGCCGTCCGCCGGTCTCCGCGGTCTTGCCGCCGCCATCGGAGGCACCGGAGGCGACGGCCTTTGGGTCGCCGGTACAGGGGGGCTCCGGCGTTTCTCGGCGGAGGGCGATCTGGTCCTCTCGATCCCGACGGCCGGCCTTCTTCAAGTGGCGGCGGCTCCGGATGGCGGAGCCTGGGCCGCCACCGCCAAGGAGCTGATCCGGGTCGGGCCTGCCGGCGAGCGTCTCTTGGGCCTTCAGCCCTTCGCCGGCCGGGGCGTCATCACGGATCTGGCCGCCGACCCGGGAGACGGCGCCGTCTGGGTCGCCATCCAGGACGACCTCGTCCGCGTGAGCGCGTCGGGCGGGGTGACCCGGGCTTCAGGCCTTCCGGTGCCGGTTCAGATCCGGGACCTGGCGCTCTACTCCGATGTCTTTCCTCCCGAGATCGAAATCCGGACACCCGGGCCGGGCGCGCTCCTGAACCACCGCATGCCTCCGGTCCAGGTAGCCTATGACGATGTGGGCACCGGCATCGATCCGCGCACCCTCGACGTGCGCATGGACGGGGTGGCGCTGACCTGTCAGCCGGAAGAGGCCGGGGCCGGCTGCGCTCTCCAAGCGGAGCTTGCGGACGGAGAGCACACGGCTACGGCCACGGTCCGCGACCTCGCGGGCAATCTGTCTTCCCAGGCCGGCAGCCGCTTCACCGTGGACGCGACGCCGCCGGCCATCCGGCTCGACCAACCCCTTGACGGCCAGGTGACCGGGGATCGCGAGCAGGTCTTCGAAGGCGCGCTCAGCGAGCCGGCATCGCTGACCTTGAACGGCACCCGGGTGCCGCTGTCGGGGCTGGCGTTCCGCTACGGCCCCGTCCTTCTCGAAGAAGGGGAAAACCCCTTTGTCCTGACCGCCACCGACCCGGCCGGCAACACCGGCGAGCTGGCGCTCACCGTGACGCTACGGACGGCGCCGCCCGATCCGCTGCCGCCCGACCCGGCCACGGTGGCGCCCGCACCCGATCCCACGGTCGCTTTCGACCTGGCCGCGGGCACGGCTTTTCTTTATTCAGGCGCGCATCCGATCCAAACCGGTGTGGCGCCGGGCACGATCGACCCGCGGCGCGCCGCGGTTCTCCGCGGCCGGGTGATCAGCCGCGACGGCGGACCGCTCGCCGGAGCCCGAATCTCGATCCTCGGACATCCCGAGCTCGGGAGCACTCTCAGCCGTGCGGACGGGATGTACGACCTGGCGGTCAACGGCGGGGGTAGCCTGATCGTTCAGGTCGAAAAGGACGGCCGGCTGCCGGCGCAGCGGCCGGTGGAGGCGCCGTGGCGCGACTTCGCGCCGGTGGAGGACATCGCCCTCGTTTCCTTCGACCCGGAGGCCACAACGATCACCGCCGGCCTGCCTGCGGTCCAGGTGGCCCGCGGCAGCCTCGTTTCCGATCAAGACGGCAGCCGCAGGACGACACTGCTTTTCCCGGAATCGACCGACGCTCAGATGGTGATGCCGGACGGCACCTCGAGCCCCCTGGCAACCTTGACGGTGCGCGCCACCGAATACACCGCCGGGCCACGCGGCCTTGCCGCCATGCCAGGGCCGCTGCCTTCGGGTGTTGCCTACACCTACGCCGTCGAGCTTTCGGCGGATGAAGCCGTCGCGGTCGGGGCGAAGTCGGTCGTTTTCAGCAAGCCGGTTCTCCACTACGTCGAAAACTTTCTCGGTTTTCCGGTCGGCGGCATCGTTCCAGTCGGCTACTACGACCGCGAAGCCGGCGCCTGGCTGGCCTCCGGCAACGGCCGGGTCGTCAAGCTCCTCGCCATCACCGACGGTCTCGCGCTGCTCGATATGACGGGCAGCGGGTCGCCTTCGAGCGATACGGATCTTCAGGCGCTCGGCGTCACCGTAGCGGAGCGCCGGCTGCTCGCGGAGCTCTATTCGCCGGGCCAAAGCCTCTGGCGGGTCCCCATCCCCCATTTCACTCCTTGGGACTGCAACTGGCCGTATGGCCCACCGCCGGATGCCGAGCCGCCCAAGCAGCCGGAGCCCGAGACCGACGAGCCCGAAGACGAGCCCTGTGAGCAGCCGGGATCGATCATCGAGTGCCAGAATCAGACCATGGGCGAGTCGTTGCCCATCGTGGGTACTCCCTACACTCTCAACTATCGTAGCGACCGGGTTCCCGGCCGCAAGGGAAATCATTCGATCAACATCCCGCTGAGCGGTCCCACGGTGCCGGCCAGTCTCAAACGGATCGAGCTCAAGATCGCCGTCGCCGGCCAGCTCGTCTCGGCTTCCTTCTCGCGGGAGCCGAATCAGCGCTACGTTTTCACCTGGGACGGCAAGGACGCCTACGGCCGCGTCCTCTACGGCCGGCAGCCGGTGACCGTCGCAATCGGCTACGTCTACGACGCCGAGTATCAAACCCCGGTGAATCTCGATCAAAGCTGGGCTCAGCTATCGGGCGTTCCAGCCACCGGCAACCGCACCCGCCAGGAGCTCACCTTCTGGCAGAAGTCACAGAGCAGGATCGGCTCGTGGAGCAATCCTCCCGCGAATCTCGGCGGCTGAAGTCTCAGCCCCCAGCACTACTATGACGAAGGGGGCGCCTACCTCTTTCTGGGAACCGGCGAGCGGGTCCATGCCGGGCTGAGCAACCAGGCCGTTTCCACGGTGGCCGGGCAACTCGGCGGCGGCTTCTCGGGTGATGGAGGATCGGCTACGGCCGCCAGGCTCAGCTTTCCCCAAGGTATCGATATCGGCCCGGACGGCAGCCTTTACATCGCGGATACGGAGAACCGCAGGATCCGCAGAGTCACGCCTGACGGGACGATTTCAACCTTTGCGGGAATCGGGAACGGACCATGCACGTCCTACTGCGGCATGGGAGTGCCGGCCACTCAAGCGAGCCTTTACAGCCCCTATGACGTGGCCGCCGCGCCGGACGGCAGTGTCTATATCGCCGACTACGACGCTGTTCTCAAGGTCGATCGAAACGGAATCATCAGCCAGGTTTATGACTACTCCTACCTTGGCTCGCGGATCTACGGGATCGGCGTGGATCAGGAGAGTAACCTTTATGTAGCCGACTACGGCCGGGCGCAAATTTTTCGAGTCGATCCCAGCCGCCGCGTGACAGTGGTGGCCGGAACCGGAACACGGGGCTTCAGCGGCGACGGTGGCCCGGCTCGCCAGGCCAGGTTGTATTACCCTTACGACATCGCCGTCGATCGGCAGGGTAATGTCTATATCAACGACTATTGGAACGGCCGGGTCCGCCGGGTTTCCACCGATGGCATCATCCGCACCGTGGCGGGCAATGGAACCTGCGGCTTCAGCGGCGACGGTGGCCCTGCCACGCTCGCGGCACTCTGCAACGTCCGGCAGATGGCCATAGGAGCCGACGGCAGTCTCTATCTCGCCGATACGACATACGGGCACGTCCGCCGCGTGGCCCCGAACGGCATTATCACCACGATAGCCGGCTCGGGGAATTGGGGTGACAAGGGGGACGGCGGACCCGCTACGGCGGCCGAGTTTCGCCAGCCGAACGGTGTCGCGGTCAGCCCGGACGGCACGCTGTATATCCTCGATTCCCAGAACAATCGCGTCCGGAAGGTCGGTTTCGCTCTGCCCGGCTTCAGCCGCCAACCTCTCACGGTGGTCTCGCGTAGCGGCCGTGAGCTGTTCTACTTCGACGATGCGGGCCGGCACCTCGCGACCGTCGATACTTTGACCGGTCACACCCTCTTCGAGTTTTTCTACGACGCGGCCGGCCTCCTCACCTCTCTTCGGGATGCCGATGGTGAGGCCACGCGGATTGAGCGCAACGCCGCGGGCCGGGCGGTTGCCGTGATTTCAGCGTACGGCGCAAGAACGGAGCTGACCTACGACGCCAACGGCTATCTCGCGTCGGTGCGCAATCCAGCCGGAGAAACCGTGCGGTTCTCCGGCACTGCCGAGGGATTGCTCACCTCGATGACCGATCCGAGGAATGGTCACTACACGTTCACGTACGACGCCTTGGGACGGCTCCTTCGCGACGAGAATCCGGCGGGAGGCTTTCAGAGCCTCTCCCGCATCGCCGGGGCCTCCGGCTACCGGATCGATCTCTCGACCGCCGAAGGGCGGACCCACAGCTACATGGCCGACGACCTCCCGACGGGAGACCGTACGATGACGGTGCGGTCTCCTTCGGGGACGCAGTCCGTCACCCTTTTCAAGACCGACGGCACCCGAGAGGTCACGTCACCCGACGGCACGGTGGTCACCGGCACCATGAAGCCGGACCCCCGCTTTGGCATGGTGGCCGCGTTTCCCGAGACCCTTCAGGTGCGCACCCCCTCGGGGCGCACCTCGGCGCTCAACCGGACGGTGACGACATCGCTGGACAATCCCTTGAACCCGCTCAGTCTCCGGAGAATGCAGGAGACCGTTGTCCGCAATGGTAAAACCTTTACCAATGTTTTCGATGTCCCAACGCGGCAATTCACGCTCACTACTCCTACAGGACGGCAGCGCCTCTTCGGCCTGGACGACAAGGGGCGGATTTCCACCGCTTCCGTCACCGGCCTGGAGCCCGTCTCCCTTGCCTACGACGCACGAGGCCGGCTTTCGGCGGTCCTTCAGGGTTCAGGCGACGCTCAACGGGCGGTATATCTATCCTACGGTCCGGACGGCCGTCTGGCCACCGTGACGGACGCCCTCGGCCGGACCGTCAATCTCGAATACGACCAAGCCGGGCGGGTTGTGAGGCAGGTTCAGCCGGACGGAAACGCGACTCTGATCTCTTACGATGCGTCGGGAAATCCGACCACCGTGGTGCCGCCGGAACGGCCTGCCCACGGCTTCGCCTACACCCCGATCGACCTCCTACAAGAGTACACACCGCCCGGCCTTGGAGGCGGAGAGGTTCGGACGCGCTACGAGCACGACGCCGACGGCGCTCTCCAGCGCGTTCTTCGGCCAGATGGTCGCACTGTGAGCCTGGAGCGCGACGCCGGAGGCCGCTTGACCGGCCTTCAGACGGACCGGGGTCGGTACCACTACGACTATCTCGCCTCGGGCCGCCTGGGAGCGATCACCACGCCGTCCGGAGAGAGCCTCCGCTTCAGCTATGACGGCTTCCTCCCCGTCCGATCCACCTGGGCCGGCTCGGTCACGGGGATCGTGGATTTCGGCTATGACAACGATTTCCGGGTGACCCGCCTTACCGTCAGAGGCACCCCCGCGGTGGCGTTCGGATACGATCAGGACAACCTCCTCGTGCAGGCCGGCCCGCTGAGCCTGACCCGCGACTCGCGCAACGGCCTGCTCACCGCCACCACCCTGGAGCGCGTCACCACGGCGCAGACCTACAACGGCTTCGCCGAGCCCGCCACCTTCGACGCCCGAGTGGATGGGGCGGCGGTCCTCTCCATTCGCTACACCCGCGACCGCCTCGGCCGGATCGTCCAGAAGGAGGAGACGGCGGCCGGCACGACGGACAGCTTGGCTTATACGTATGATCTTGCAGGCCGGCTGACCCGTGTGGAGAAGAACGGTGTTATCCTCACCCGCTACGAGTACGACGGCAACGGGAACCGTCTCCTCCGCGAAGGCCCCGAAGGGATCACCACCGCGGATTACGACGCCCAGGACCGTCTGCTCCGGTACGGGAATACGGCCTACGCCTACACCGCGGACGGAGATCTGGCGAGCCGGACGCAGGGCGGGCAGACCGTTTCGTATGACTACGACGAGCTCGGTAACCTTCGCGGTGTGACGCTGGCGGACGGCATCCGGATCGACTACGTCCTGGACGGCCGGAGCCGGCGGATCGGCAAGAAGGTAAACGGCACCCTGGTTCAGGGCTTCCTCTACAAGGATCAGCTCGAGCCGGTGACCGAGCTCAACGGCGCGGGCGGGGTGGTGGCGGTGTTCATCTACGGCAGCCGTCCCCATGTGCCGGACACGATGCTGAAAGGAGGCAGAACCTACCGGATCGTTACAGACCACCTGGGCAGCCCAAGGGTGGTGATCGACACCGGCACCGGCGAGATCGTCCAGAGGCTGGACTACGACGAGTACGGCAAAGTCATCCTGGACACGAACCCGCGTTTCCAGCCCTTCGGTTTCGCGGGAGGCCTCTACGATCCGCAGACCGGGCTGGTGCGTTTCGGAGCGAGGGATTACGATCCGGAGGTCGGGCGGTGGACGGCGAAGGACCCGATTGGGTTCGGGGGCGGGGATTCGAATCTTTACGGATACGTTTTCGGCGATCCGGTCAATCTTGCTGACCCTCTTGGGCTTCTAGGCCTTGGAGTGAGTCTTTCGGAAGCAACCGACTTGGGGTTGATATTGGCGGGCGCCGGCCAGACTGGCGCGATCGGGGGGGGATTCTTTTCTGGAGGCTGGGATGATTTCAGTGCCGGTGCGTTTAGAAGTTGGGGAGGTTTTGCGGGTGGCCCAGGCTGGGGAGCGAGATATCCCCGCACTTGCTCTGGCACTACGTGGGCTTTGGGGGGCTACGCTGGGGCTGGAGCAGGCGTTTTTTTGACGAACGCAGAGAACGTATCCGATCTCAGCGGGCCATTCTCGAATTTCGCATTCAGTGCGGCGTTCGGTCCTATTGGGGGAGGGTTCCAGCTCTCATGGGGGAAGAACTCCAAGGGCGAGTCGATTTTTGTTACAACCTACAACGGTCCTTTCGGCATCCCAACTAGCCTTGGCATCGGAGCAAGCCTCAGCATGTATCCCACGAATACCTGGACAGCGGGTGGGAAGTGATTCGATGACCTGGCAAATGGCCGTGAAGCTCCACTTGGTCATAGTGGGACTATTCTTTGTAATCTTACCTTTCGTCGCCCCCGAGTTCGCTTATGCCACGCTAGGTGCGGCGTTGACAATTGCTGGGTCTTTGAACCTGACTTTTGCCAAGTCCTCAGCCAAACGCTATGCGCGCTTCCGATGGAACCCTCTGTCTGAGGAACTTTGTTATTATTTCTTGCGTGGGTTCAGTGTCGAGATGCTTATTGGAGGCGCTGTGCTCCTATCCCTTGCCTTGTTTCGGTAGCGTTTGCGGAAAAACGACTGCCGCGAGCTAGCTGTGGATTTCGGCTATGACAACGATTTCCGGGTGACCCGCCTTACTGTCGGAGGCACCCCCGCGGTGGCGTTCGGATACGATCAGGACAACCTCCTCGTGCAGGCCGGCCCGCTGAGCCTGACCCGCGACTCGCGCAACGGCCTGCTCACCGCCACCACCCTGGAGCGCGTCACCACGGCGCAGACCTACAACGGCTTCGCCGAGCCCGCCACCTTCGACGCCCGAGTGGATGGGGCGGCGGTCCTCTCCATTCGCTACACCCGCGACCGCCTCGGCCGGATCGTCCAGAAGGAGGAGACGGCTGCCGGCACGACGGACAGCCTGGTTTATACGTATGATCTTGCAGGCCGGCTGACCCGTGTGGAGAAGAACGGTGTTATCCTCTCCCGCTACGAGTACGACGGCAACGGGAACCGTCTCCTCCGCGAAGGCCCCGAGGGGATCACCACCGCGGACTACGACGCCCAGGACCGTCTGCTCCGGTACGGGAATACGACCTATGCCTACACCACAAACGGCGACTTGGCGAGCCGGACGCAGGGCGGGCAGACCGTTTCGTATGACTACGACGAGCTCGGCAATCTCCGCGGAGTGACGCTGGCCGACGGAATCCGGATCGACTACGTCCTGGACGGCCGGAGCCGGCGGATCGGCAAGAAGGTGAACGGCACCCTGGTGCAGGGCTTCCTCTACAAGGATCAGCTCGAACCGGTGGCCGAGCTCAACGGCGCGGGCGGGGTGGTGGCGGTGTTCATCTACGGCAGTCGACCCCACGTGCCGGATGCGATGCTGAAAGGAGGCAGAACCTACCGAATCGTTACAGACCACCTGGGCAGCCCAAGGCTGGTGATCGACACCGGCACCGGCGAGATCGTCCAGAGGCTGGACTACGACGAGTACGGCAAAGTCATTCTGGACACCAACCCACGTTTCCAGCCCTTCGGCTTCGCGGGAGGCCTCTACGACCCGCAGACCGGGCTGGTGCGTTTCGGAGCGAGGGATTACGATTCGGAGGTTGGGCGGTGGACGACGAAGGATCCGATCGGGTTTGGGGGCGGGGGCACTAATCTGTATGCCTACTCTCTGAGCGATCCGGTGAATGCGGTTGATCCTTCTGGGCTTTATTGTGTCAATGACAGTAAAGAACCTTGGATTATAAGGGCTGAACATGGTGAAATCTTCCAGCTACCGGCAGGTTATACCTATCTAGGAGATATCGATGGTGTGCGGCAGTGGTCAGGTAACTGGTACAAAGTGCCTGATGGAACAGACGTGCATATCAATCAGAGTGGCTTACCGGAGGAGGATGGTGGAACCGGTAATTACATACCTGACTTCCTGTCGCCTCTCAGCGACCGGGCGCCGGGTTGGAAGGATGCTGGCTTTTCAGAGCGCAATCTCGAATGGGGAATTCCCGGACCGCTCCCGGAGCGAGGTTTTCCGAGCGCGCCTCCTCCCGGAGCAAAGCCACAATGCAATACATGTGGCTAGGAGCAAGAGAGAAAATTTCCATGGGCCCGCGTGACTCAATCTGGTATTTCCCCGGTGATCCGCCTGTATTCGAGACGTTAGCTACGCTTGCTGTTCTCGTTCTGGGCGGACTCGTCATCGCTTGCAGCGTAGTTTTCCTGATGACTCTTCCTTCAAAAGCAAGAAGGTTCCGGCGCAAGTTGTTGAGCTTACTTTTTGTGTTTATGATTCCTTGTGCCATCCTCTTCGCGGGGGCCGCTTTGGGAATCAGCAGTAGACATTTCGGTGAATGGGCGGATCTGAAGGCGTTGATTCGACAATATAGCGATCGCGTGGTCGCGGAAATCGAGAAAGGGGGAGATCCGCGGCAAGTAGCCGCCCTGCAACTAAAGCTGCTCTCTCCTGCCCCCGCCTTCAAATTTAAAGCCCTCAAGGAGCCGGTTTATCTGAAAATCATGCAGACCGAACCTCCGTATGTAGGCGTGGATTTCGGAGACGGTGCCAATGCAGTCTTTGACCCGAAGACAATGATCTGTATTTATTCAGATTAGTATTAGACTTGGGTGGAGCCATAGTTCTTACTGATACCGTTGTAGACGTTGGCGTTGCGTACAACGTCGGGTCAATAGCCGGAGGAATCGCGGCTGGCGGTGCAAGTGGTCGCATTGTTGCCAGAGGCATTAATGGCGTTGAAAGCGGCCCGTTTAGATGGAATGATTCTTTTCAAAATTTCAAACCCGGACTGGGCAGCGTATGGGATTGGCTTGGCACTGGCCCTGACGTCGGCAGTGCCGCAGCAGCCGAAGCCCTCACGGGCGCGGGCGGGGCGACGGCAGCAAGCCCTTGTGGGTGTGATTGATGGCCACTTCCGATCGAAAGCAGCCAGAAGCGCCCATTCCAAACGACCTGACTCGGTTGTGCGGAATGATTGCTTGCCTGTCAGGCTCCGGAGCCGTGGGAGGTGCTATTGGAATGGCACGCTTGAAGCACCTCCATGGGGGGCAGTTCTTTGTGGCCATAGTAGCCGGATTAATAGTCGGTATATTTATCATATGGGCAGTTTGGCACGTTGTCTACCGAGTTTCCTTCGCCGTGCTGCGCCGTAAGGTAACTACGTCAACGCTACCTTGGAGCCGAGTTTTACCTGTCATGTATGGCGTTTTGCTGATCTGCTTCGCAGTGTCGGGCTACTTGGGCGCCCTGCTTATGGGGTTTTTCATTCGGTATGTCCTTGGTTGATCGGAGTGGTGGGAGAGGTCGTGTTCGCCAGGAGGCGCCGGAGGTGCGAGACCAAAAGCGAAGGATTTTCCGCCACTTACACCGGCGGGCCCCGAGGATAATGAACCTCCTCAACCGGATAAAGATCTCAACGATCGTGGAGACAAGTTGGGTGACCTCTTGGACGCTATCGGTCATCTTGTCGACGTTTGGGGAGGCGTCATTTGAGAGGCGCTGATGCACTTCCAGTTAAAATAGAAATTGCACCTTCTTACGACCAGCCCGCCAGCGCGAGGTCTTGCGTCGAAAGGTTGCTGCGCCGTATACCTCCGGAATATCTTGTGGGCTTGAGCAGAGTTGTACTGAGGAGGAGAGGGTAACGGAATTGCATGGGCCCGCGTAGCCCGGTGATCCTACTTCTCATCGGGCCACCTGGGCGCGATCACCACGCCGGCCGGAGAGAGCCTCCGCTTCGGCTATGACGGCTTCCTTCCCCTCCGATCCACCTGGGCCGGCTCGGTCACGGGGACCGTGGATTTCGGGTATGACAACGATTTCCGGGTGACCCGCCTCACCGTCGGAAGCACCCCCGCGGTGACGTTCGGGTACGATCAGGACAGCCTCCTCGTGCAGGCCGGCCCGCTGAGCCTGACCCGCGACTCCCGCAACGGTCTGCTCACCGCGACCACCCTGGAGCGCGTCACCACAGCGCAGACCTACAACGGTTTCGCCGAGCCCGCCACCTTCGACGCCCGGGTGGATGGGGCGGCGGTCCTCTCCATCCGCTACACCCGCGACCGCCTCGGCCGGATCGTCCAGAAGGAGGAGACGGCGGCCGGCACGACGGACAGCTTGGCTTATACGTATGATCTTGCAGGCCGGCTGACCCGTGTGGAGAAGAACGGTGTTATCCTCACCCGCTACGAGTACGACGGCAACGGGAACCGTCTCCTCCGCGAAGGCCCCGAAGGGATCACCACCGCGGATTACGACGCCCAGGACCGTCTGCTCCGGTACGGGAATACGGCCTACGCCTACACCGCGGACGGAGATCTGGCGAGCCGGACGCAGGGCGGGCAGACCGTTTCGTATGACTACGACGAGCTCGGTAACCTTCGCGGTGTGACGCTGGCGGACGGCATCCGGATCGACTACGTCCTGGACGGCCGGAGCCGGCGGATCGGCAAGAAGGTAAACGGCACCCTGGTTCAGGGCTTCCTCTACAAGGATCAGCTCGAGCCGGTGACCGAGCTCAACGGCGCGGGCGGGGTGGTGGCGGTGTTCATCTACGGCAGCCGTCCCCATGTGCCGGACACGATGCTGAAAGGAGGCAGAACCTACCGGATCGTTACAGACCACCTGGGCAGCCCAAGGGTGGTGATCGACACCGGCACCGGCGAGATCGTCCAGAGGCTGGACTACGACGAGTACGGCAAAGTCATCCTGGACACGAACCCGCGTTTCCAGCCCTTCGGTTTCGCGGGAGGCCTCTACGATCCGCAGACCGGGCTGGTGCGTTTCGGAGCGAGGGATTACGATCCGGAGGTCGGGCGGTGGACGGCGAAGGACCCGATTGGGTTTGGGGGTGGGGATACGAACTGGTACGGCTATGTCTTGGGTGACCCGGTGAACCTACTTGACAGCACGGGCTTGAGCGCCTACAATAGTTGCCACTGCACTATTTATGTCAAACCGGAGCTAACAGGCGAAGCACTTCCTCTTTCGCCTGGAATGATGTACCGCGGCAAAGTGGATGGGATAGCCCATCCGGAGCGGCCCGGCCAAGTATTCAAGGTACCCACAGATACCGACGTGGTCGCCTTTGACCATGGTGGAGCCATGGGAATTCCTACGACTACTGTGTCCAGCGCCGCTCAATTTATAGAGGGTTGGAGGGGAGAGGAATTTTTGAAGAAGCTTCACCAAGGGGAGGACAAGAAAAAGTTTGATCATGGATGGGATAATTTGTTCAATGCATCTGAGCAGGACTTTTCTGGCAAGTGTCCCCTCGACTAGCTGCGATGACGAAATCGTTCAAAGTTTTTCTCGCGCTTTTGCTTGGTTTGCCGATCCTTTTGGCAAGTCTCGTCGGGATCAATTTCTATATTATCTCTCGATTGTTGCACATTGATTCCGACGTTCTTTCTGGTGCCGAGAGTCAGTTTGTGCATGTGGCCAAGCCGCTGGTTCTCAAAGTGGATGAGAATGAGAACTTGAGAGAAGCAGCTCAAGAGTTGGTTGCACTGCTTGGCGTAAAGCGCCAACCCCTTCCAAGTAGCCATCCGCTTTTAATTGATATCTTGTGGGTCCAGCGCGCCAATCCCTATCCTCCACTGCTAGCGGAGGTCAGCGAAGGATATCGGCAGCAGTTGGGTTACTGTTCCTTCGGCTATCTCGGCGTGGATGGGCGATACCATCAGATCACTCTGTACGTGGGAGAGTCAGACACCCTGCCTACATTTCTGGTCAAGAAGGTTCGTGGAGGATCGACCCTGTGGGGAGACTACTTTACGCAGTATCTATTTCTTCTCTCGAGGGAAACCGAGTTGATAGACAAAAATGGTCAGCCGAATCAGCCAGAGATCGATGCGATCGAGTGGGGTTCCTTTCGCGGCGGGAGTTACGATGGCTTCGAAGAGATCTTCGGCAACGCTGCCGCTACGCTTGCGGAGCTTCTTGTGATCGGGGTGGTGGGAGTGGTCGTGTTCGCCAGGAGGCGCCGGAGGAGCTCGATTGAACCATAGACCAACGACACTTGCCTAACTAACAGGCACCCTGACTGGGAGCTTCCAGGGCCACTACCTCAGCGTGGTTCACGGTTAGTGCCAATGCCTCAGAACTGCCAGTGTATGTGAGGTATGTCCGTGCTTGACCTTCAAGATTTTTTGAAAACCGTCTCCGCTGCCCGATACTTTCCGGGAGATCCGCCTTTTTTTGAGTCAGTGGCTATGCTATCGCTGCCGGCTCTTCTTTTCGTCGTCTTACTTCTACTGGTCTCCTGCGGCTTGACAATGGTTCCATCTCTTCGAAGGTTTGGGCGCCTTACGAGGATGGTGCTTATGCTACCCCTGGCCATCTTTGGGTGTGCGCTTCTTGGCGCCTGCTCCGGTATTGTGTCACGTCACTTTGGTGAATGGGCCAAGCTGAAGAAAATGCTTCAGATTCAGAGTGCCCGAATTGAAGAGCGCATCAAGAGCCCTGGAGGGAGTACGACGGCAATGGGAACCGTCTCCTCCGCGAAGGCCCCGAGGGGATCACAACCGCGGACTACGATGCCCAGGACCGTCTGACGGGGATACGACCTACGCCTATACCGTGAACGGCGACTTGGCGAGCCGGACGCAGGGCGGGCAGACCGTCTCCTACGACTATGACGAGCTCGGCAACCTCCGCGATGTGACGCTGGCGGACGGCATCCGGATCGACTACGTTCTGGACGGCCGGAGCCGGCGGATCGGCAAGAAGGTGAACGACACCCTGGTGCAGGGCTTCCTCTACAAGGATCAGCTCGAACCGGTGGCCGAGCTCAACGGCGCGGGCGGGGTGGTGGCGGTATTCCTCTACGGCAGCCGCCCTCACGTGCCGGATGCGATGCTGAAAGGAGGCCGGACCTACCGGATCGTTACAGACCACCTGGGCAGCCCGAGGCTGGTGATCGACACCGGCACCGGCGAGATCGTCCAGAGGCTGGACTACGACGAGTACGGCAAAGTCATTCTGGACACCAACCCGCGTTTCCAGCCCTTCGGCTTCGCGGGAGGCCTCTACGATCCGCAGACCGGGCTGGTGCGTTTCGGAGCGAGGGATTACGATCCGGAGGTCGGGCGGTGGACGGCGAAGGATCCGATCAATAGAATTGATCCATCGGGCCTGAGCTGGAAAACCGCAGCTTGGTGCTTTGCCGGAGGAGCAGTAGCGGGTGCGGTAGGAGTAGTCGTTGTGGGTGCGCTGGCGGTAGGAGCGGTTGTTACTCTCGGCGCTCCCGTTGCCGCCGTCACATTGGGAGGACGATCTCGGCGAGGCACGATGGATAAGAAACTCACCGTTTATTCAAATTCCGCGCCAAGACCTGGCTGGTCTTGACGCGGTCATTCTGCGGGATACAGGGGGCCTGGTTCGGCGAGAAAAGCTCCGTCAGCGGCGCTTCTGTCCGGCGAGGTCAAGTCGAATGGTGGATACCCTGATACTCGGAGACTCTCCAGGCCATCACCCGTGCCCTCTTTTGCCCCTTTCCCGGCACTTTGTAGAGGAGGAGGCGCCTTGCCCGCCAACCGGCCGGCGTGGGCAGTCTCCTCCACTTGAAAGGAGCCTGTGCATGAATTCCAGTCGTCCCGCTCGTCTCTTCCTCGTCTGCCTGATCGCGGCAACCCTCGTCGGTCCGGCCTGGGAATCGCCCAAGGGGCGCGACGCTTCCGCGAACGGCTTGCTGAACCGGTTCTGGAGTGCCTTGACCGCCATCTGGGCTGAGGCCGGCTGCGGGATCGATCCCAACGGCAGTTGTGGGGGAAACTGACCCGGGAACGTTTCAGGAGTGCGTGCGAAGGCCCGGGCCGGTCCGGGCCTTCACACGCTTTGAAGATGATGCCCTTGAATCACAGCACCAGGGCGTACCCGATCTTGAAGAACAGCGTCCGGTCCGACCTTGTCAGATCGATCGTCTGCTCCGCCAGTTCCGTGCCGGACGAATTGTCCGAGTAGCCCAGGAAGAGCACCGTCTGCGGGTTCAGCTTGTAGGAGAAGAGGAGCTGCGTGAAGAGATGCTCCTCGCCGGCCGGCACCGGGTCGATGTACAGGCTCGGGTTCCGCGTCAGATCCTCGTATTGGAGGATCGCCCGCACGAAGGTCCGGATGTTGAGCTGGTAGATGGTCTTGAGCTGGGTGAGGTTCGCCACGATGAGGCGTCCGCCTTCCACGTCGAGGCGCTGGAACGTGTGGTCGAGACCGAGCTGGAGACGCGGGCCCACGTTCCAGGTGACGCTCGGCGTCAGCTCGATCCGGTCCGCCGGGCGGGTGTTGGCGAGGTCGATCGTCTCGGAGGCGCTCCCTTGCACCTGCAGGCTGAGCCCGCCGGTCGGCCGCAGCTCGGCGCTGGCGTATACGAAGTTGCCCTCGAAAGGCACCCCTTTCCAGGTACGCTTCCGGTGGCCCACGTCCAGGAAATAGAAGGACTGCAGCGGACCGCCCACGCCGATCCAGGCTTCCAGCTCGTCCTCCAGAAGCACGCCGTTCGAGTCTTCGCTCCGGTTCCAGTCCGTCCCGGCGACGAAGCGGGTGTACCAGTCGCCGGTATCCCCCCACCAGCGCCGCTCCAGGCCGGCGAGCTTCATCGAGTAGCCGACCTGCGGCAGGAACCCCAGATCCGCCCGGAAGCCGGGATCGATGTCCTCGTAACGTCCATACCAGTTCCAGTTGCGCGAGTCGTGGGCGTACCCGGCCCGGACCGCGCGGCCGTCGAACGAGCCCTGCGGCAGCCCGTTCGCGCCGGCGAAGGCGACAGGGTACTCGGTCCGCGACTCCAGAACCTGCACCCGCACCCGGTCGGTCGACGTCGGCCGCCAGAGGCCGTCCGCGCCGTAGACGCTGTTGCGGTAGCCTTCTCCCTCGCGGTGGGTCACCAGGATTCCGGCGTCGGACGTGTCGCCGAGGTCGCGCCGGTAGCGCAGGACCGCGTCGGTGGTCGCCAGGCCGAGCGAGGCGGAGCTGGAGCTCTGGCTGCCCGGCAGGAGGAGGTTGGACACTTCGTCCTCGGCCACGAAAACGCCGATCCCGTTCCTTCCCTCCTTGCCGGTCAGCTTGACCCCCCAGGACGGGTCCGCGACCGTGCGGGTGTGGACCACGTTCAGGTAGGACTGGAAGTAGTCGGAGCCCTCCAGGAAGAACGGCCGCTTCTCGGGGAAGAACAGGGCGAACTGGGTGTTGACGTCGAGCTGCGCGGCGTCGGCCTCCACCTGGGAGAAGTCGGGATTCACGGCGCTGGAGAAGGTGAGGTTCGGTGTGATCCCCCAGCGTGCGGTGAGGCCCAGATCGGCCTCGGGGCTGCCGTTCGCCAGCGGACCGCCGGGGAAACCCTGCCGCACGTCGGTGCGATGGCCGGTCACGGTCGGGTCGAATTCGATGTTGCGCCCTGGAGTTGCGCCTGCGAAGCCGGTGACCTTCGGAACTTGGCAGAGCAGGCAGTTGTCGTTCGGATCCACATTGACGCCGAGGATCTGGTGGCGCAGGCTGCGCGGGTAGGAGCGGAACGGGGTGAGGCCCCACGTCTGCTCCCCCTCGGTGCGCTGGAAGCGCAGCGAGCTGAACGGAATGGCCATCTCGACCACGTAGCCCTGGCGGTCGATCTTCCCGGCCGAGCTCCAGATGGCGTCCCAGGCCGCGTTCTCCCCCTCTTCCGAGGAGACCTCGTTGAGCGTCAGGTCCATCTGCACTCCGAGCGGATTCACGAAGAACTCGTAGCCGTTGCGCTCGTCGTTGAAGGTGTCGACCATGATGCCCACGAAGTCGTCCCGGAACGGCGTGTCGCGGTCCGAGAGGTGGGCGCGGATGGCCTCCGGCTGCGGATCGTTCGCCTGGAACGCGATGTAGAGGTTGTCATCGTCGTAGGTGAGATAGGCGACCGTGCTTACCGGCGCCGGGACGTTCTTGCCCGGGTCGATCTCGTTGTTGAGGTCCAGGACCAGCCCGCGCGCCCAGACCTTTTCGTCCAGCACACCGTCGACGCGGATGGGAGCGTCGGCCCGGGGGATGCGGTAGTGGACCTTCGTCCGGCCGTTGACCACGATCTCCTCGTACGGAGTCGGAGCCGGAGCGGCCAGGAGCGGGGAGCTGAGCAGGGTGAGCAGCAGTGCGGCCTGCGCGAATCGACGGGCACAAGGCATGGGACTACCCTCCAGAAACGAGAGAAACTACGGACGGAGGGACGATTTGTTTCCGGCGTTCAGGCTTGGCGGGTCCGGCGCGCCCCCCGGGAGGCATCGCGCCGGGCGCGGAGGAGCTCGGGGAGATGCTCCTGGATCCACGCGTTGGCCCGGCCGAGCTGGCGGAACAGGCGCTCGCGGCGGCGGAACTCGGGCGTATGGAAGAAGCGGCGCCCGTCGTGGATCTCGGGCGGCAGGTCGGCGTGGAGCAGCTCGTGGTGGACCACGGCCTCGACCACGAAGCGGGGGACGCTGGGGTCGTCCAGCACCCGGTGGATGCGGATGAGGTTGTCTTCGTAGGAATAGCTGCCGAGCTGGAGGCTCGCCGACCGGCCGCGGCGGCAACGGTGGCCGGAGGTGCCGGTCGACGACCGTCCCCAGGTGATCTCCGCGGAGAGCCGGCCGTCGAAGTAGCGGCGGTTGAGGTCGTCAACCACCTCGCGCAGATCGAGGGTGGCGCCCACGGGGCGGAGGACCACCCGGCGGCGGGCGCCGCTCCCGCGATGGTTGGAGAAGTGCTCGCGGATGGTGACGAGAGCCTGCCGGGCGCGCTCGCTCCCCTTCTTGCTCTCCACGAACTCGGCGACGGCGCGCACGACCTCCTCGGGGGCCTCCAGGAACGAGCGGTGGATGCGCAGCTCCAGCCGGGCGCGGTCCGTGGCCGGCCGGACGCTCAGGATGGTGCGGCGGTTGTCGGTGACTTTGAGATCCCGGAGCCGCCCCGCGGCATAGCGGTTGAGCCGGCGGAGCAGGTCGAGGCGGGTGGCTTCCGGATTGGGCACCAGCCGCGGGCGGACGGGCGGCGCCTCCGGGACGACCGGGGCGACCGGGACGGCGGGGTTGCCGAACAGCTCGAGCTGCACGGGTCGGCGGACGGCCCGGGGCTGTTCCCGCACCTGTTCCCGGGATCGGGGGAGCGGCTGGGCTGAGGCTCTCATCGTTCGTTCGACGGGGTCGTGCCCGCTCATGGGGTCAGGGCACTCTCACTCTAGCACAGGGATCCAGCGCTCTCCGACGGCCAGGATGTGGACGCGTCCGCGGCCGGCCCGCTCCTCCTCCAGGATCTGCTCGAGAGCGCGAGGTGCCAGATCGGCGGGCTCGTCCGTCAGATCGAAGGTCCCCCAGTGCATGGGAATCATGTGGCGGGCGCCGAGGTCGAGGAAGGCCTGCCAGGCTTCCCGGGGGTCGGTGTGCTGGTATTTCATGAACCACCGCGGCTCGTAGGCGCCGATCGGCAGGAAGGCGACGTCGATGGGAGCGAAGCGCCGGCCGATCTCGGCGAAGCCGTGGAAGTAGCCGGAGTCGCCCGCGAAGTAGTAGCGCCGGGTCCCGTTGTCGAGGAGCCACGAGCACCAGAGGGTGGAATGCCGTGCCATGCCGAGCCGGTTGGACCAGTGCTGGGCCGGCAGGCAGGTGAGGGTCCAGCGGCCGTGGCGGACACTCTGCCACCAGTCGAGCTCGGTGACCTGCCGCGGGCCGCGGGCCGCGAGCCACTTCCCGAGCCCCAGGGGAGCGAACCAGGGGATGGACCGGGGGAGCTGCCGGACGGTCCAGTCGTCCAGGTGGTCGTAGTGGTTGTGGGAGAGAACCACGAAGGCGTCCGGAGGCACCGCGGAGATCGGGATGCCCGGCGGGCTGAGCCGGCGAGGCACCAGAGCGCGAGCCCCCCAGTGCGGATCCGTGAGGAAGACCTCTCCTTCATCCTGGACCGCGAACGTCGAATGCCCCACCCAGGTGACCGATGTCGGCTGATTCCGGTCCTTGAAGTACCCTCCGTCGTTGGCCACCACCGGGATATGGAGCGGAGCCCGCCGGTCATAGGGAGCCCTGCCGGCGAGCTTCCACCGCAGGAGGTCGCTGAACCGGACCTGGAACCGTCCCCAGGGGTTGAAGAACCGGCCGTCGGCGTAATGGGGAGCGTAGAGAAGGTCGTCGGATGTCAGCGGACGGCACCTTTCAGGAAGCGCTCCCTTCCAGGGGTAGTCATCGTCGCCACTACTTTACGCGATGGCGAGGCTCAGCGATGCATCCGCGGAGTAGGTCGAGGTGGCCTATCATCTGCATAGGAGGCGTCGATGAGAACCACGCTGAACCTGGACGACGAGGCGCTTGCAGGCGCCATGAAGGCTACCCCCGGGAAGACCAAGACGGATGTCATCAACGAGGCACTCAGGGAGTACGCCCGGCGGCGGCGGCGCCAAGGCTTCCTTGAGCTCGAGGGAAAGCTTCACTGGGAGGGAGATCTCGATGAGTTGAGAGGCCGGAGCAAGCGCGTTTGAGAACCCTGGTCGACACCTAGACATCCCCTCCAGGGCGATGCCCGCGCAGGTTGGCCCGGCAAACATGGAGCAGACTTCCTGGATAGCTCCTCAGATTCCGAGATCGGCTAGAGAAGAGGCGGCGAGGATCCGCTTTCCGAGCCTCTTGAGCTCATCGAGATCCTGGATCTTCTCGACTCGGCGACGCATTGTCTCAGGCACCGGGCCGAAGCGCTCCGCCATCTCGGTGAGAAGGAAGTCCTGGACGGTACGCACGCCCTCCTTTCGGCCTTCCTTTCGGCCTTCCTGCCGGCCCTTCTGAAGGCCCTCCTGGAGCCCTTCCTTTTTCCACTCCCGGGTCCATTCCATGACGCGCTCAGCCAGCATCGTATTAACCTCCTCTAGACTCCGAGCTTCCGCCAGTGAGAGATCCGGAAACCTCGCCGGCAGCAGAACCTGGGTCAGCCAGGTGTGTACCGACTTGCGGAAGGCCTCATCCAACTGCGGGTGGGCTGCCATCCTCCCGATCTGCCGCCGGAATTCCTCCAGGTCGCGGCTCTTTTCCAGCCGGAAGAGTGCCGCCGCCACGTTGCGCTCCGACTCCAGCTCCATCTCCGGTACCTGCGCCTCGTCCAGGAGGGCATAGCGCAGACGGGGACGATAAGCTTCCAGCCCCCCGGGCACCGGCTCGATCAGGTCCGCCACATCCAGTGCGGCTCGCCAGCGCCGTCTTCCATTGTACAGGACGAGGAGAAAGACTGGAGGCAGTTTGCCCGAGGGAGTGAAGGCCTTCTGCCGGATCAGATCCTGGTAGAGCAGTCCCAGGTAGGTCATGGTCCGGACCGCCATGAAACGGTCCACGGTCGACTGGAACTCCAGTAGGATGTAGACGTAGAGGGAGCGGCCCTTCCACCGGACCTTCCAGAGCATGTCGCTCTCCCTCTTGCGGAGGTCGTCGCTGACGTAGGAGCCCTCGACCCGCTCCAGCGTCTCAAAGTCGACCTCCTGGACCCAGTCCTCCTTGATGAAGCCGCGGAGGGCATCCGCCACCACTGAGGCATGGGAAAAGAGGAGCTTGTAGCCGTTGTCGTGTTTCGCCACCTACCCTCCCGGAATCAAGAACGGCATCTCTTCAGGCGGGGTGAACCGTACCACGAACCGGGAGCTTTGTGGAGACAGGAAAGTCCTCCCCTTACCGTTACGTGAAACTTGACCGGGTCCCGAAACGCCGGGGGCGTCTCTCTCTTCTGAAACCAAGCCCGCCTCTACGGGGGCAGATGATTATCGGGTCGCTACGGGACTACTCCTCCTCCGGCTCAGGTGGAGGGTTATGGAAGTCCTCAAGCGCCTGCTTGGCCTTGTCGCGAGCCAGCTTCGCTTCCAGCAGCGGAGCTGCTCTGCTTTGGCGGTCTGTGTTTTTGCCTCCTTCTTGAGCGTCTCGATTTTTTCCTCGAGCGCTTTTCGGTCTGGATCTCCGGCCGGCAATGCTTCCAACTGCTTCTGTAGCTCGGCCACCTTCTTTGTGGCTTTGTCGGCGGCTGCGGTTGCCTCTTCGGATTCCTTGAGCAGTGCAAGAACCCGCTTGGCGGCGCCCGATGACTGCGCTTCAAGGTCGGTCCTCTGCCGGAGGAGTTGGAGAATGGGGTCTTTGCAGAGGGGTGTTTGAGAAAATCTCCCCTTATTCTCCGCCCGGTACCCTGCGCGGCGCGGCCAGGAGGTTGATCGAAGGGCTTACATCGCACTTGACGAGTTCGCGATCGAGCGTCGCGAGGTATTCTACCCGTGACAGGAAATACACTTGGCCCTGCGGAACGGCGTCGGCCGTCACCGGGCTCACTTTGAGCTCGGTCGTGCAGGCTGCCAAGGAGATCAGCGCTATGGTTCCCAGCACGGCCGCGACCAGCTTTCTTGGGTTCATATTGATCCTCCCAGGTCGAGTCGAATAATTTTGGTTGGTGCTGGGCCTGGGCCGCTGATTTCGAGATTTTTCCCCGCCTTCTTCCTGGAGTTGGACGGCCCTGGCTCTGGATACTGCCAACAAAGCCCAGCATGAACCCGCGACTCCGCAAACCACAACGTGCCGAAAGGGTGGTTTCTCGCTCCCTTCCAGGGTAGGAATAAGGGTGCGCCCGAAGGACGCCCCCCGGCAGGCACCCTCCCCGCCTCCATACCCCCGGGGTGGTTGCTTTGCTCCACCCCGGGAGCTAGGCCTCATTCAACCCTCCGAGGGCTTGGTCGTCTCCATCCCGGTCCTCGTCGACTTCGGCGGTGAATGGACGTCCCCTCCAGCCTCGCCGTAAACACCCAGGGCCGACAAGCCAGCCGGCCACCACTCGAACAAGGGGCAGCGACTCATGCACAACGCATCGTTCGGCGAACACATGGCGAGTTGGGACCGGCTTGCCAGGACGGTGGCGAACAACGCCTCGGAGCTGTCCCACCTGCAGCGCGATCGGGAGGCGCTAGCGCGAGCTCAGCGGGCGGCCGAGGAGGCGAGACAGCGTCAGGCCGCCGCGCGCGCCGCCGCCCAGCAAGCCACCCGCGATCTCGAAGCCGCGATGGCCAGCGCGCACGAGGCCGCGACGCGCCTGCGCTCCGGGTTCTGGAGACACTACGGGAGGAAGAGCGTCAAGCTGATCGAGCTCGGAATGCACCCGTACGCCCCGGCGCGCCAGCGTGAGATCGCTCCGCCGCGATGGGGAGCGCTTCCCCAACGCGAACCGGAGCCGCCATCGCCGCGCGCAACGTCCGAACGCGATGGGGAGACGTTCCCCACAAGCGGACGAGACCCGTTCCCGTTGGGGAGACGTTCGGAACCTGTCAAGCCCCCTGAGACAAGTTTGTTGGAGAAATTAGGGAAGGGTCCGGCGCCAAGGGGTTGTCGGGCGGGTTGATCCAGACAGCATGAGGTAGAGCCTGTGGTGCCGGGGTCCGGTTGAAGCGTTCTGGGTGAGCGCGGTAGGCGGCCTCGAGGGTCTCGGCGCGTTGTCTCAGGATCTGAGGGGCGCGTAGGAAGTGGACATCGGCGGGGGTGAGCAAGGCGATTCCGGAGTGGCGATGTTGGTGGTTGTACCAGTCGAAGAAGGCTCTGCAGAAGGCTTTGGCCTCCAGCAAGGAGGCGAAGCGATCGGGAAACTTTGGGTCGTACTTGAGGGTTTTGAACTGTGCCTCGGAGTAGGGGTTGTCGTTGCTGGTATACGGCCGGCTGTGGCTCTTGGCGACATCGAGCTCGGCGAGCAGTTGGGTGACCGGTTTGGCGGTCATGCAGGAGCCGCGGTCGGCGTGCAGAGTCAGTTGTCCCGGCGGGATGTCGTACTTGGCGATGGTCTCGCGGATGAATCGCTCGGCGAGGTTCTTGCTTTCCCCCTCGGCCAGCAGCCAGCCGGCGACATAGCGGCTGTAGATGTCGAGGATGACGTAGAGCGAGTAGGTGGAGCCTTTGATGGGACCCCGCAGCTTGGTGATGTCCCAGGACCAGACCTGGTTGGGGGCGGTGGCGATCAGTTCGGGCCGTTGATAGTTGGGATGGCGGAGTTGGTTGCGCCGTTCACGGACCTCGTCGTGGCTGTGCAGGATGCGGTAGAAGGTGCGGATCGAGCAAAGGTAGAGTCCCTCGTCGAGCAAGGTGGCATAGATCTGTGCGGGTGAGGAGTCGGCAAAGCGTGGGCTATGGAGCAGGTCGAGGGCCTGCCGGCGCTCCTCGGGGCTCAGGGCACGTTTGGGCGTAGGTCGAGGGCGCTGGACGGAGGAAGGCTGTACCGGCGCCTGGCGGCGCCGGTACAGCGTCGCTCGTGGCACCCGCAGAGTCTGGCAGGCGGCCTGCCAGCCCACCTCCTGAGCCAGTTCATCGACCAGCCGAATCAACTGATCTTGTCGCTGGTGTCGGTCTCGTCCAGGCTGAGACCAAGAAGCTCCGAGACTTTTTTTTGGACGTCGATAATCTTGGCTGCTTGGTGCAGCTTGGCCTGGAGCCGCTCGTTCTCCCGCTCGAGTTGCCGGATCCGCTGCTTGAGCTCAGCGTCCGAGTCCGCCTTGCGTCCACGCATCCCCTCCAGGGTACCCAAACGATGGTGCTTGCGCCACTTGCTCAGGTGTGAGGCGTACAAGCCTTCCCGGCGCAGGAGCGCGGCGATCTCGCCGGGGTTCTTGCAGGCGTCCGCTTCATGGAGGAGATGGAGCTTGTACGTGCCCGAGAATTGGCGTCTTTGCGCCTTGACCTCCGGCTCCGGAACCGGCCGCAGACCACGGCTCGCCCGCGCCGGGGAGGAGGGGGGCATGCCCCCCTCCTCCCCGGCCTCCTCTGGACCCTCCCACCTTCTGACCCTCTCCACCTTCATTGTCCTCTCCTCTCTGCTTCCCTCATTTTCCCGCCCTCCCGTGTCTCAGAGGATGTTGGCAGAGAGGGGTTCCCCATCGATGCGCGGACGCGCGATGCCAGCGGGGAGCACCCGTTCTCGTTGGGGAACGGCTCCCCAACGTCACCGGGCGATGCCCGCGCAGGTTGGCCCGAAAAACCGTAACCCGCCGCGGACGGGGCGACGATTCCGAGAGATACCCGAGGAGATTGTCGGGTGGGCCTTTCATGGCCCGGCACTGGAGATCGTCACCACGTTCTCGTCGTCGCCCGGCCAGCGGCCGAAGAGATCCCGCAGCTTGCTCTGGCGGTAGCGGAAGACGGCTCGGAGGTTGCGGGCGACGAAGAAGCGGTTGGCGAGAGCGCCTCCGGGCACGGCGTAGCGGACGAAGTCTTCCGCCAGGGTGCCGCCGTCGATCTCCGTGAAGGTATGCTCGTGGACCCAGAGGCGGTAGGGGCCGCGGATCTGCTCGTCCACGAAACGGTCCGGTGGCTCCCAGGCGGTGATTTCCGAGGTCCAGCCGATCGGCAGCCCGTGCAGCCGCAGACGGTAGCCGATCCGCACCCCCCGCCGTATCCCGATCGGCTGCGGGGTCAGGATGCGGAAGTGGAGCCAGGGCGGGGTGAGCTCCTGAAGGTTGCCGGCGTCCGCGAAGAACCCGAAGACCTCGGCGCGGGGGCGGGGGAGGCGGATCCGGGCCCGCAGCTCCCAGACGCTCAAGCGCTCCTTTCCGCCAGGAACCGCCGCCGCAGCCTGTCCATCCGCCGCCGGTTCACCCCCAGGTCCCAGCGCCCGACCCGGGAGGCCGAGCGGAAGTGGATCGTCTTCGCCACTTCGTCGAAGACGAAATCCACGTCGTCTACGTATTGGAAGAAGGAAGAGCGGCATTCCGCCTTCAGGGCCGGCGTACCCTCGTGGACGATCGTCGTGCGGGGATAGGCCCGGAGCACCCGCAGGAGCCGCTCCCGGGCCTCCTCCAGGGAGCCGGTGTACGGGATGGGCTCCATCCTCTTCCTGGGATCGGCGGCCTGCGTCGAGACGCAGTTGGGGGTCCGGCGGCAGGGCGGGAGGGGAGGAGGAGAGGTCATCGTCGCGCCACGTCCGCCGTCTACTCTATGATGTACCGCTCCGAATGCAAGACGGGACCCGCACCACCGAGCGCAGGTAGCAAGGAGGACTGATACGATGTTGATGCTTCCGGCCGAGACCCGTGGCGAGCTCTGGCGGCGCCTGGTCGAGACCATCGAACGATACACCGCCGAGGTCGCCTCCCTCCCGGTGGCGCCCCCTCTCGACGGCGACGCCATCCGGGCTCGGCTCGGCCCGTTCGACTTCGCGCAGCCGGTCGACCCGCTGGCCGCGCTCGACTTCGCGGTCCAGAATCTCTGGCGGGACCAGGTTCATTCGGCGCACCCGCGCTACTTCGGGCTGTTCAACCCGGCGACGACCACGATGGGCATCGCCGCCGACGCCCTGGTCGCCGCTTTCAACCCGCAGCTCGCCGCCTGGAGCCACAGCCCCTTCGCCGCCGAGGTCGAGCAGCACCTGATCCGGTCGTTCGCCGAGCGCTTCGGCTACGATCCGGCGCGCGCCGAAGGGACGTTCGCCTCCGGCGGCGCCGAGGCCAACCACACCGCCCTGCTGCTGGCCCTCAACCGCGCCTTCCCCGAATCCGCCCGGCGCGGCATGGTCGCCTTGCGCAGCCAGCCGGTCGCCTACGTCTCGCCCGAGGCCCACCACTCGATCATCAAGGCCGCCCGCCTGTCCGGAATCGGCGCCGAGGCGGTGCGCGAGATCCGGGTGGACTCGTCGCTGCGCATGCGGCCGGAGAGCCTCCGGAACCGCATCCGGGAGGATCGGGAGGCGGGCTGCACCCCGTTCCTCGTGGTGGCCACCGCGGGCGCCACCGGCTCGGGCGTCATCGATCCGATCTCCGCCATCGCCGACGTCGCCGACGAGGAGCGCCTGTGGCTGCACGTGGACGCGGCCTGGGGCGGCGGCGCCGCGCTCGTCCCCGAGCTGCGGTCCGCGCTCGACGGGATCGGCCGCTCCAGCTCGATCACCTTCGACGCTCACAAGTGGCTGTCCGTCCCCATGGGCGCGGGTCTCTTCCTCACCCGCCACCCCGGCCTGCTGGAGAGAACCTTCCGGGTCGCCACCGGCTACATGCCCAAGGATGCCGCCGGACTGCCCGTGCAAGACCCCTACGCCCACTCGATCCAGTGGTCGCGCCGGTTCATCGGCCTCAAGGTCTTCCTCTCCTTGGCCGTGGCGGGTTGGGAAGGCTATGAACAGGCCATCCGCCACCAGACCGCCATGGGCGACCTGCTGCGCCGGCGCCTGCGCGAAGAGGGTTGGACGGTGGTCAACGACACGCCGCTGCCGCTCGTCAACTTCGTGGACGGCGGCCAGGACGGCAGGGAAGGCCGGTCGCCGGCGTTCCTCGACGCCGTGGCCGCGGACGTGGTCGCGTCGGGCGAGGCGTGGATCAGCACCGCCCGCCTGGGCGACGGCCCGGCGCTGCGGGCCTGCATCACGTGCTACCAGACCGGGCCGGAGGATCTCGAGATCCTCATCCGGGCCCTGAGCCGGGCGCGTACAAAACTCGCCGCCCGGAGTTTGGACGGGTGATGTGTTTGGTCCTGCGCCCGGAGCTGATAAGCTTCCCCGGCTCCGGTGTCACGCCTGGAGCGATGGTGGCACTTAAGAGAGGGAATGCTCCCGCCGGCCCGAGCCGGTCCGTGGCCCGGGAAGGGCGGTTCGAACAATCTGGAAGGAGAAACGCATGAGCTGGGAAGACCGCGAAGACAATACGATCTACAAGGTGGTGGTGAACCACGAGGAGCAGTACTCCATCTGGCCCGCGCACCGCGAGAACCCGCTTGGCTGGAACGACGTCGGCAAGTCGGGTCCCAAGCAGGAGTGTCTGGACTACATCAAGGAGGTCTGGACCGACATGCGCCCGCTCTCCCTTCGCAAGAAGATGGAGGAGATGGAGAAGCAGAAGCAGGCGGCGCAGGACGCCAACTGAATCTCCTTGTCGTGAAACCGGTCACGCAACCCTCCGAGCGGTGGCTCGCCTACCGTGAAGTGAACCCGCGCGCCCGCGTGCGGATGTTCTGTTTCCCGTACGCGGGAGGCGGTGCTTCCGCCTATCGCGGGTGGGCGGGTGGGCTGTCTCCCGACGTCGAGGTCTGCCCCGTGCAGCTCCCCGGCAGGGAGAGCCGCCTGCGCGAGACGCCGTTCGAGACGCCCGAGCCGCTGATCCAGGCTCTCGCCGACGCGCTGCAGCCATACTTCCGCGACCTGCCGTTCGTGTTCTTCGGCCACAGCATGGGAGCGATGATCGGCTTCGAGCTGTCCCGGGAGCTGCGCCGCCGCGAGCAGACTCTGCCGCTCCACCTGTTCGTGTCGGGACGGCGCGCGCCGCAGATCCCGGACCGGGAAGATCCCATCCACGCGCTGCCGGAGCCCGAGTTCATCGAGAAGCTGCGCGAGCTCAACGGCACGCCCGAGGAGGTGCTCCAGCACGCCGAGCTGATGAAGCTCCTGATCCCGGTCCTGCGGGCGGACTTCTCGGTCAACGAGATGTACGCCTACGCCGGAGAAGAGCCCTTCGACATCGGGATCTCCTGCTTCGGCGGTCTCGGCGACAAGGAGGTCAGCCGCGACGACTGTGCCGCCTGGAAGGACCAGACCCGCGGCCGGTTCCGGCTGCGGATGCTGCCGGGCGACCACTTCTTCGTCCACAGCGCCAAGGACATGATCCTCGAGTCCGTGGCCCGCGACCTGGCGGAGATCCTCAGCCAGGCCGCCCAGCGGACGTGAACGCCTTTCCGCCCCGCTCCCTCGCCGGGCTGGTTCTGCCGGCGGGGGAGGTCCACATCTGGTCCGTCCGTCTCGATCCTCCCGCGGGGCGCGTCGAGGCGCTCGGCCGCTCGCTCTCCCAGGACGAATGGGACCGCGCCAACCGGTTCCGATTCGACCGCCACCGCCGGCAGTACGTGGTGGGGCGCGGAGCGCTGCGCTCGCTCCTGGCCGCCTACATGGGAACGCGGCCGGAGCTGGTCCGGTTCACATACGGCCCCCGCGGCAAGCCGTTTTTGATCCCATCCCCCCTCTCCCCGGCCCTCTCCCCCGTACCGGGGGAGAGGGAGAAAGAGGGCGGCGCCGGCGACCTCTTCTTCAACCTTTCCAACTCGGATGAGATGGCCCTGGTCGGCTTCGTGCGCGGCCGGGAGATCGGCGTGGACATCGAGTACCTGAAGCCGATGCCGGACTGCGAGCAGATCGCCGAGCGGTTCTTCTCGGAGAGCGAGAGGGTGGTGCTGCGCGGAATCCCGAAGGAAAACAAAGAGGAAGCCTTCTTCAACTGCTGGACCCGCAAGGAGGCCTATCTGAAAGCGGTGGGGGAGGGCCTGGCCGCGCCGCTCGATTCGTTCGACGTCACCCTGGCGCCGGGCGAGCCGCCGCGGATGCTCACCCTCCGCGGCGACGCCGAAGCGGCCTCCCGCTGGTGGCTGGAGCACTTCCGGATCTCGTCCGAGCACATCGGCGCCCTGGCGCTGGAGCGCCGGGAGCCGGAGGAGCGGTGGGTGGTGCGGACGTGGAGCTTCGAGTAGGCCCTACGGGGAAAGCGGAAGGGCGGGCTCCCGCTCCCCCGGCACGGGGGAGAGGGCCGGGGAGAGGGGGTATAGGATCTGCTGCCTCGCCTGCGCCGGTTTCGAGCCGCGGAGCCAGTCGTCCAGGTGCGCCCGCTGCTCCGGGGTGGCGGCGGGATCGGCCTCCAGCTTCCAGCGCAGAATCGGCTTCTCCCCGAAGACGACGGGCAGCCGCAGGAGCCGCTCCCGCCGGGCGAGGAGAATCGTCTCCTTCTGGCCGGGCCGGTAGGCCTCCAGCCGCTCGCTCCAGCCCTCCGGCGGAACCCGGTAGTCGCCCAGGGCGAGGATCTCGTCGCCGACGTTGAGCCCGGCCTCGTAGGCCGGCGTCTCCCGCTGCACCTGCGTCACGATCAACCTTCCCGACTGCACCTCGGTTTCGGCGCCGAGCCAGCCGGCCGGCTCCTGATCGCCGCCGGATTTTTTCTTGTCGTCCTTGCCGTGGCCGTCGTTCTCCTCGCTTTCGACGAACCGCAGGCCGTACCAGTCCAGGGCCGGCTCGTAGTCGAGCTCCTCGGTGGTTTCGAGCGCCCGGGTCAGCCAGGGCTCCAGGCCGGCGCCCGCCACCTCGGCGACGGCGGCGCGCAGCTCCTCCCGCTGAAACCCGCGCTCTCCGGAGTAGCGGCGCCAGGCCAGGCGCAGCACGTCGTCCAGGCTCTGCCGGCCGCCCGTGGCCTGCCGGATGCGGGCGTCGAGCAGAAAAGCGACGGCCGCGCCCTTGCTGTAGTAGCTGATCCCGGAGTTGATCGAGTTCTCGTCCCGGCGGTACTGCTTGATCCAGGCGTCGAACGACGACTCCTCCACCGGCTGGACGAGGCGGCCGGGCGTGGTCTGCAGCGCCTCGATCTCCTGGCTCAGCTTCTCGAAGTGTTCGTCGCGCGAGGAGAGGCCGGCGCGATGCACCAGCAGCCCGTCGTAGTAGGAGGTCGCCCCTTCCGCGAACCACAGACTGCGGGTGTAGACCTCGTTTTCGTAGTTGAACGGTCCGAGCTCGGCCGGCCGCAGGCGTTTGACGTTCCAGACGTGGAAAAACTCGTGGCTCACCAGCTCCAGCCAGCCGCGGTAGCCCTCGCGCGTGCGCGACTTCCAGCGGCTGGTCATCAGCACGCAGCCGTTCTTGTGCTCCAGGCCGCCGCTCGCCTCGGTGATCAGGTTGAAGAAGACATAGCGGTCGTAGGGCAGGCCTCCCCAGAACGCGGCCTGTTCGCGCACGATGCGCTCGGCATCGGCGGCGGAGCGCGGGCCGTCCCAGACCGTCCCCTCCCCCTCGTTGACCAGCAGATGCGGCCGGCCTTCGACCTCGAAGCGGTAGACCGGCGCGTTGCCGGCGTAGATCGGGGAGTCGACCAGGGTGTCGAAGTCCGGAGCCCGGTACATGCCGCCGGTGCCGCCAATACCGCCAGTACCGCCAGTACCGCCGGAACCGCCGGGCGGCGGCGGGAGGGCGCAGACCGACGTTCGCCACTGCGGCGGCAGGACCACCCGCACGTCGTGCGGCCGGTGCGCGCCGCCGGCCAGGGTGAGGAACGTGGGCGCGCCGTTGAGGATGGCGAAACCCTCGTCCACGAAGTTGGTGCGCACGGTCATCTCCCGCGCGTAGACCCGGTAGCGCACCACCACCCGCGGCGCGCCGCGGGTCTCCACCCGCCAGCGGTTCTTGCTCGTCTTGGTGATAGGCAGGGGCTCGCCGGCCTCCGTCGAGGCGGCCACCCCTTCCAGGTTCCGGGAATACTCCCGGACCATGTACGACCCCGGCGTCCACACCGCCATCATCAGCTCGACGGCGGGGAGCCCGTCCGCCGGGACGAGCGCCTCGACTTCGACGTAATGGGTCTGGGGCGCGGGGAAGCGCAGGGTGTAGGAGATAGGCTCGGGCATCGCGGCTCCATACAGGCTGGCTGCCAGAAGAGAGAGCATCGGCAGTACGGGTCTCATTCTTATCTGGTGCCTGTGGAGGTCGATGACGCGACGAGCCGTCTCCTTTTTCTCGCCCCTCCCTACATCTTCCCGTAGCTCGGCCCGCCGCCGCCTTCCGGTGGCACCCAGGTGATGATTGCGTACGGATCCATGATGTCGCAGGTTTTGCAGTGGACGCAGTTGCTCGCGTTGATCTGCAGGCGCTTGCCCGTGGGCGAGGCGGTGTCGTCCACCATCTCGTAGACCGCGGCCGGACAGAACCGCTGGCAGGGGTTTGCGTATTCCACCGCGCACTGGTAGATGCAGACGTCCGTGTCCGCCACGTGCAGGTGGACCGGCTGGTCCTCGTCGTGGGTGGTGCCCGAGTGGTAGACGTCGGCCAGCTTGTCGAACACCAGCTTGCCGTCGGCCTTGAGCGGCGCGGGGGCCTTGAGCTTGCGGCCGTCCGGCGTGTCGAGCGGGATCATCCGCTCGTGGCCGGGTTTCGTCTCCAGGCGGTCGAAGAGACCCCAGCCGCGGCCGCCGGTGACCATGCCGACGCCGGCCTGGAGCATGCCGGCCAGCGCGCCGTGGTCGAACGCCTGGTGGAAGTTGCGCACGGCCCAGAGCTCTTCCTTGATCCAGCTCGCCTCGACCTTCTCCGCGTAGCGCGCCAGCCGCCCCTCCGTCACGCCACCCGCCTTGAGCGACTCGAAGATCGTCTCCGCGGCCAGCATGCCCGACTTCATGCCGAGGTGGATGCCTTTGAGCCGCTGGCCGTTCAGCATGCCGCCCGAGTCGCCGATGATCAGGAAGCCGTCGCCGGACGAGCGCGGACGCGACCACCAGCCGCCCTCGGGCAGCGCCTTGGCGCCGTAGAACGCCATCGTCCCCCCTGCGAGGATCTTCGAGATCTCGGGGTGGGTCTTGAGGCGCTGGAATTCCTGGTGCGGATCGAGGAGCGGGTTGCGGTAGTCGAGGCCGACCACCAGGCCGACGATGAGCTGGTCGTTCTGCATCCCGTAGAGGAAGCTGCCGCCGAACGTGTGCTGGTCGAGCGGCCAGCCGAGCGTGTGGATGACCTGGCCCGGCGCGATGCGGCCCGGCGGGAGGTCCCAGACCTCCTTGATGCCAAGGGCGTAGATCTGCGGGTTCTTCCCCTGCCACAGGCCCAGCTCGGCGTCGAGCTGCTTGACCAGCGTGCCGCGCGGCCCCTCGCCCAGGACCACCACCTGGCTGCGGATGTCCACGCCCGGCTCGAAGTTGGCCTTCTTCTGGCCGGTATGGGAGATGCCGCGGTCGCGGGTGCGGACGCCGGCCACGCGGCCGTCTTCGACCAGCGCCGAAGCGGCGGGGAACTCGTAGAAGATGTTGACGTCCAGGGCCTCGACCTTGGCGGCCATCCACTTGACCAGCTTGCCGAGGGAGGCGACGTAGTTGCCTTCGTTTTCGAGCGGCGGCGGGATGGGGAGCGAGAAGGAGCTCTTGCCGGTCAGGAAGAGAAGCTCCTCGTGCTCCACCTTGGCCTCGAACGGCGCGCTGCTCCACTCCTCGGGGCACAGCTCGCGGAAGGCCCGCGGATCCACCACGGCGCCCGAGAGCGCATGACTGCCGGCATCCCGGCCCTTCTCCAGCACCGCGATCGAGATATCCAGCTTGGACGCGGCCGTCTCGTTGTACTGCCGGATCAGGTTGGCCAGGTGCCAGGCCCCCGCCAGGCTGGCCGGACCGGCGCCTATGAAGACAACGTCGAAATCCAGGGTTTCACGTTCCATGCGTTCTCGGCTCCTCGAGACCCGTGTTGCATTCGAATTGGGCCGGGGGATGCTACCATGGCCCCGCCTCCGGCCGGCACCGGAGGGCATCAAACGGCATGGAACGAATGGAACGAGATACCGCAACGACCGCAGCGGGTACCGCCACGGCGGGTGCCACAGAAAGACGCGGCGAGCCGGCGCTGGGCACGGCCTCCCGGTGGCCCGCCGGCCGCCTCCGCCTCCGCCGGCTCGACGGCGGCCCTCATCCTACCTTTGGCGAAGACGTCCGCCAGGGCCTGACCTCGGCGCCCAAGTTCCTCCAGCCCAAGTACTTCTATGACGAGCTGGGCTCGCTCCTGTTCGGCGCGATCTGCGCCCTGCCCGAGTACTACGTCTTCCGGGCCGAGTCCGAAATCCTGCGCGCCCGCTCCGGCGAGATCGCCGCCTGGCTTCCCGGGCCGGTGCGCATCGTCGAGCTGGGCAGCGGCGACGCCCGCAAGACCCGCCTGCTCATCGACGCCTTGGTCGTGAGACAGGGCAGCCTCGACTACCACCCCATCGACGTGTCGTCCACCGCCCTCGTGCAGAGCAGCGAGGAGCTGCTCTCGGCCTACCCGAACCTCCGGGTGACCGGCTGGGTGGCGGACTACCGCGCGGCGCTCCGCGCCCTCGCCGAGGAGTCCCACGGCGGCTCGAACAGCCGGTTCAAGCACACGCTGGTCCTCTTCCTCGGCTCGACCCTGGGCAACCTGGAGCCGGCCGAGAGGAGCGAGATGCTGCAGAGCGTCCGTGGCCTGCTCAACCCGGGCGACGCCTTCCTCCTCGGAGTCGACCTCAAGAAGCCGGAGAGCGTCCTGATCCCGGCCTACGACGACCCGCTCGGGGTCACGGCCGCCTTCAACCTGAACGTGCTGGCCCGGATCAACCGCGAGCTGGGAGGGGAGATCGACCTCCGGAGCTTCCGCCATCTCGCCCGCTACGACCAGGAGAAGGGACGGATCGAGATGCACCTGGAGAGCCTGCGCGACCAGACCGTCGCCGTCCGGGGCATCAAAATGGAGGTCGGGTTCCGGGCCGGAGAGACGATTCACACCGAAAGCTCGTACAAGTTCGACCCGGCCCAGATCGAGGCGCTCGCCGTGGAGGCCGGGCTGGAGCTGCGCTGGAGCTGGCTCGACCGGGCCCGGCGGTTCTCGTCGAACCTTCTGGTGGCGGTTTGATCCCATTCCCCCTCTCCCCAGCCCTCTCCCCCGTGCCGGGGGAGAGGGAGCCCGGGGGGTGAGGGTCGTTTTTGACAAATGGCCTCTCCGCCATTACGATCTCCCGTCCGGGCCGGTGTAGCTCAGTGGTAGAGCGCCTGACTGTGGATCAGGAGGTCATGGGTTCGACCCCCATCGCCGGTACCAATTTCCCTTTCCAACCAAGGATCTCGCATGACCGCTACCGGGACCGTCGAGCCGCGCCTGTCTCGCGGCCTCCGTGACCTCTTGCCCGAGCAGATGCTGGCGCGCCAGTGGATGATCGACACCATCCGCGGCGTCTACGAGCTGTACGGCTTCGTCCCCCTCTCCACCCCCGCCGTCGAATACCTCGACGTCCTCCGGGGCTCCGACGCCGGCGAGGAGGCCACCTCGACCCTCTTCACGGTCAGCAACCCGGAGGAGGAGAAGCTCGCGCTCCGCTTCGACCTCACGGTGCCGCTCGCGCGCGTCGTCTCCCAATACAAAGACCTGCCGCGGCCGTTCCGTCGCTACCAGGTCTCGCCGGTCTGGCGCGCCGACAAGCCCGGACCGGGCCGCTTCCGCGAGTTCACCCAGTTCGACCTCGACTCCGTCGGGGTCGAGTCCGAGATCGCCGACACCGAGATCGTCGCCGGCATGTGCGACACCCTCGCCGCCCTCCGGGTGGGCGGCTACCGGGTGCGCTTCTCCAGCCGCGCCATCCTCAACCTGCTCCTCGCCTACGCCGGAGTCTCCGCTGAGCAGGGCGCGGACGTCTTCCGCGTTCTCGACAAGCTCGAAAAGGTCGGCATGCAGAAGGTCCGCCTGGAACTGACCGAAGGCTACGTCGACTCCTCGGGCGACCCCATCCGCGGCCTCGGCCTCCAGAGC
Organism: uncultured Holophagales bacterium; assembly: GCA_963844885.1. Taxonomy (GTDB): domain Bacteria; phylum Acidobacteriota; class Thermoanaerobaculia; order Multivoradales; family UBA5704; genus DATMER01. The sequence goes on from CAWJQA010000007.1 coordinate 287,554, forward strand.
TCGCAGGTGGACAAGGTCGAGCGGTTTCTCGCCATCAGCCCCGACGACCGCCGGCAGGTTCTGGGCCAGCTCCGCGACCTCTTCGCCACCGTCGACGGCGCCACGGCCGAGCTGGACAAGGTGGAGCGCATCTCCAGCCACCTCTACGCGCTCGGCTACGGCGACGACCGGGCGTCCCTCGACGTCTCCATCGCCCGCGGCCTCGCCTACTACACCGGACCGGTCTTCGAGGCCATCCTGCTCGACGACGACGGCAAGCCCTCCAAGTTCGGCTCCGTCTTCGGCGGCGGCCGGTACGACGACCTCGTCATGCGCTTCCTCGGTGAGCGGGTGCCGGCCGTGGGCGCCTCGATCGGCGTCGACCGCCTGCTGGCCGCGCTCGTCGAGCTGGGCCGTGTGCCGCTGCGCAAGTCCACCGCCAAGGTGCTGGTGGCCCGCATGGATCCGGCGCTCGAAGGCGAATGCCTGGCCATGGTCTTCGAGCTGCGCCGCGCGGGCATCCCGGCCGAGCTCTACCTGGGCACGGCCAAGGGTCCGGGCAAGCAGCTCAAGTACGCGGACCAGACCGGCGTCCCCATCGCCATCCTCTACGGCTCCTCGGAGAAGGAGCGCGGCGTCATCACCTTGAAGGACATGGACCAGGGCCGCCGCAAGGCCGAGTCGCTGGCCCGCCGTGAAGAGTGGCTGGAAGAGCGTCCCGGCCAGCGCGAGGTGCCGCGCGCCGACCTCGTCGCCACCGTCCGGGAGATGGTTGCGCAGATCGAGGGAGCCGCCCGGTGAGCGAGCTCGTCCTGGACGGCAGCTCCCTCAACGTCGAGGATCTCGCCCGCGCCGCACGCGACCCGAGGGTGCGGGTCGAGATCGCCGATACCGCCATGGAGCGGGTCCTTCTGAGCCACCGGCAGATTGAGGAGATTGTCCGCAAATACCGGGAGGACTATGCGGCCGGCCGGGCGGGAGTTCTCGACTACGGCATCACCACCGGCTTCGGTGAGTTCAAGAACATCCCGGTCTCGCCCGATCAGCTCGAAGAGCTGCAGTGCAACATCCTCCTCAGCCACGCGACCGGCGTGGGGGAGACCGCGGACGACCTCCACCCGTCGAACTTCTTCGAGCCCGAGGTGGTGAGGGCGGCGCTGATCATCCGCCTCAACGCCTTCCTCAAGGGGTGCTCCGGCATCCGCCAGGAGATGGTGCGGGTCGTCCAGGCGATGATCAACCGCGGTGTCGTCCCCCTGGTGCCCATCCGCGGCTCGGTCGGATCGAGCGGCGACCTCTGCCCGCTCTCCCACCTTTTCGTGGTGGTCCTCGGCCACGGCCGCTACTTCCTGGTCCGCGAGCCGGACGACCTGCTCTACAAGACCCGCGACCTGCGCAGCGGCCTGGAAGCGCTGCGGAGCGATCTGGGGATCGACGTTCCGAGGCCGTCCTTCAAGGAAGGCCTGGCGCTGACCAACGGCGCGACCTTCACCGCGGCCCTGCTGGCGCTGGCCGTCCACGACTCCGGGCATCTGGCGCGGGTGGCGGACACGGCGCTGTCGCTCAGCCTGGAAGCGGTCTGCGGCTGCGCCCGGGCGTTCGACCGCCGGATCCACGAGGTCCGCGGCCACGCCGGCCAGATCGACAGTGCCGCCCGCGTCCGCGAGCAGCTCAAGGGCAGCCGCCTCATCGAGCGGGCGGGCGCGGTGCAAGACGTCTACTCCCTGCGCTGCGGCCCGACCGTGCATGGCGCCGTCCGCGACACGCTCGCCTACGCGCGCAAGGTGGTCGAAGCCGAGATCAACGCCGCCACGGACAACCCGCTCTTCTTTCCGAAGGCCGACGACTGGTTCGACCTGGAGTTCAAGGACAACTGGCCGGAAGGCTACCGGGGAGACCAGCGCATCTCCTTCTCGGCCGGCAACTTCCACGGCGAGCCCGTGGGTTTCGCCGCGGACTTCCTGGCGATCGGCCTCGCCGAGCTGGCGGACATCTCCGAGCGGCGTATCCAGATGCTGCTCGACGCCCACCACAACCGCAACCTGCCCTCGAACCTCATCCCGCACCGGGGGGTGAATTCCGGCTGGATGATCGCGCAATACACGGCGGCCGGAGTGGTCTCGGAAAACAAGATCCTCACCCATCCCGCCTCGGTGGACTCGATCCCCACCTCCGCGAACTCCGAGGACCACAACGCCATGGGGATCATCGCGGCGCGCAAGCTGAGGACGGTGCTGCGCAACGCCCAGGCCGTCCTCGCGATCGAGCTGCTGGCCGCGGCCCAGGGAGTGGAGTGGCGTGTAGGCATGATGCTGGACCCGCGAGGCACCCAGAAATCCCTCGACTGGAAGGAGGCGGACGAGGAAGCGAGCCGCTTCCGCGAAGCGACCGCTCCCGAGCGCCGCGACTCCATCGCCGCCGCCCTGGGGGAAGGCACCCGCCGCGCCTACCTGAAGATCCGCCAGCTCGCCACGCCCCTTCTCGCCGACGACCGCACCTTGGATGGAGACATCCGCAGCGTACGGGCGGCGGTCGAGCGCAACGCGCTGGTGTAGAGGGTTGGCTCGAAGTAGTAGAATCAATCCATGACAGACCGTCAACGGCTGCTGGAGGATGATCCGGTCCTGGCAGCGCTGAGGGAGGTTTTGGGTGGGGATTGTTCCGCGGCCCGGGAATGGTGCTAGTAGCCGATGATGACGATTCCCCGAAGTGGCAGCGTAAGACGCCGGCTTGAAAATAGCGTGTCCATGAAGCGGCACACCTTGTCGAAGTCGTTGATGCCCCGATAGTTGTTCCGGACTGCGATGGCTAGATAGAAGACGTCGTGCATCATGCAAGCCTGAAAGAGATCCTTCAGGAACTGATTGTTGACGACCCCGCGTCCAGCTTCCACTTCGACGACGAAACCTTCTGTTGGATGATAGGCGTCGGTCTCGAATGATTTTTCAGGCCGGCCATTCAAGCCAAAGAGAACGGGAACAGAGATCTTGTCCGCTTTAGCCTTGCCGGATTCAACAATAAATCCTAGCGACCTTAAGCTTTGAGCTACCTGGGCCAAGACACCGTTGCTATCCAGATTGTTTTTTGCCGAGTCAATCGTCTCTTCGGTCGATTCGAACGCCTTCACTACGTCGCGAACCAGGTCGCTTGCTTGGCTGGACTTAGGATAGTACATCCATTGAATCATAGATCGTCCTGGAAATCGGCCTCTGCTTCGTGGTGCTAGAAGTGGGACCCCTTGTGACCCATGATGGACTGCGAGGCCGAGTTGAGGCAAGTCGAAGCTTTTCTGTGATCGAAATCGATTACGGAGGAATATGGGAGAATACTTGAGAGGGAGAGTTGTCGCCGAAGTCAGGCATCGCGGGCTGCTACGCAGAGATCGCTACCCGCGACTTGACGCCGGGTCGGCGTACCGCAGGCGACCGGGGCCGTCACAATCTGGCGGCACTATCGCGGTCCGCATCATCTCCGCTCGTCGCGCGACCAGGCAAGAGCGGCAGCGCTGTGAGGTCACTTCATGAAACGCGAGTACGATTTCTCCAAAGCCGAGCGAGGGAAGCTCTTGAGGTTGGAGACCTGGTCAACGATCTCCTCAAGAAAGACATCGCCTTGATCGAGGCGCTCAAGCGCTATTACCCACCCATCTAGCTGGCGATGCTCTTCAACTCAGCGGGGATGTGAGGGGTTCGATTTTTGCCGACTTGCTAGGAAAAAGTGTCCAGGCGAAGCCGCTCCAAGGCATGATCCAGGATCGGAACTCCACCGAGAAAAAGCCAGGAGCGCTCGTATGATGGTCGGGTTTGGTATCGAGGAGGAACGGAATGAACTGCAGTTCGAGCTCCTTGGGGTACACAATGGCGATGTCGACGTGCCGGGAGGGGACGACCATCCTCCATGTGTTGAAGCGATTCGAATCAACCAAATAGGTGGCTTGGACTGTCACGTCCAACCGGTCCACCTTTCGGAACGGCTTCAGGCTGAGCTCGTAGTTGACAAGCCCATTGGTCTCTTTTCTGTCCAGCTCCTCTCTCGTCCACGCCAACTGGTTGAAATCACTCAGCTCCCCCATGTAGCTAGGTGGAATCTGCACCTCGAAGCGGAGACTCTCCACATCGAGGGTCTCCTCGTTGGTTCCCCAGATGATCTTTTCCTGGATGCCGTCCTGCCCCGTTCGACACACATAGCTCAGAGTCTCGGCCAAGCGCAGGCGGTCTGGCGAATCGACCGTTATCCGCAGTGCCTCGCGTATCTCCTCCCGGTACGGCTCGACGATATATTTGTGGATGCTATTCAGGCAGTAGCGAAGGAAGCGGCCTTCTTGATCGATGTCGTCCCTCTTGTGATATTTTTTGAAGACCTCGATCTGATAATCCGTGAGTTGGTCGGGGCTCAGCCTCTCCAGGTATGCAGGGCGAAGCACGATGTTCATCAGCCCGTCTTCGAAGTAGTCCTTCCAGCTTTGCATGTCCAGAATCATGCTGACGAGCCCAAGCGAGAGCAGCGTTGTGGCACCGAAGAGGAGGAGGTCGAGAGAGACCTTCATGAGGGTCCTGTCAGCGGGTTGCTCCAAGGCGTTCACGTAAACGGCAAACAAGGCCAGGAGTACGCCGCTCGTGCAGAAAGCCACGCCCCATAAGGTAGTCTTCTTCCTGGGCAATATGGTCTCCATGCTTTCCTCCAGTTCCGGATTCTTACGGTTAGTCTGCGCTGTCCGCCACCCTCAGAAGCCCGCCTTCCCGGCCCAGATCGATCCCCATCGCTGCTCTCCTTGGCCTGAAAGGGAGTGGAGCGCACGGAAATGCACGAGATGGTGAACGGGGAAGCGGGATGGGGTAAGACAAGCCTCCATGATCGCGCTCTTCCATGGATCACTCAAGCCTATGATTTCCGCCTCATTTCGGTATACTTGTATGCATCCATAAGTAGCCGGCGAGGATGCTGGGGGCGCCCTCTCCCGCGAAGCGGGGGAGGGGCGACGCGTAACCCGGCCCGCCGGAAGCATCTGGCGACTCGCCGGAGGGATAAGGCCTACTCCGACTCCTCGATCAGCCGCAGCTTCCAGACGCCGCCGATCCGGATGGCGTGGACCTGGACCACATGGGGTTTGGTGTCGTCGTACCAGAGTTGGACCGGGACCACGGCGTTGTCGCCGGTAACCCGGACCTGCGAGCGGTCGACAGTGACCCGATTCGGGTCGTCCTGCGCCTGGAGGATAGGGTCGTATTCACGGTCGTGCTTCAGGAAGGCGTCGAACCAGGCGACGAGCTCCGGAGCGATGCGCTTGTCCTTGCGGTAGACATGGTCGCCGAGCGGGTCGGCTCCCTTTTCCATCTGATCGACATACCATTGGTAGTACTGTTCCACCGCCATTGCGGCGTCCGTCGCGGCGGCGGTCGGAGGTGCGGGATGAGGAGCCGGCGTTTCCGTGGCGAGAAGGCTCAAGAGGAGAAGAGTGAAAATCATGCCTCAGTCTATCCCAGGTCCGAAGCTCCTCTCCATTCAGGTAGCAGTTCGAGTAACGGGTTGACCGATCCCGGGGAGGGATCGGTCAACCCCGGCTTGCGTTCAGAAGGGGCTCAGGCACTTGTCGCAGAAATGCGAGCCGCTGTGCCCGGCTTCCCGGTTGCAGGAACCTTTCCAGGTGTTCGGGCAGTCGCCGTGAGACACTCCGCACTCGGAGTTGGCGTGCTTGCCGCAGTAGTGAACCTGGTCTTTCTTGTCTTCTGGCTTCTTGGCCATGATGTCCACCTCCCTCTCCAACCGGAGAGACAAAACCAGACTGACAGCCGGCCGCCGGCCCGGCAACGACCGCGGGGGTAGGCCGCGGCCCGCCTGCCGAGCGCCTCGATACCTACCCGGCGGTGTGGTGTGGCTGCCGGGAGCCCCGGGCACGATAGCAGAGCGGTATCCAGCCCACCCCTGGTCCCAGGAGGTGATCCATCATGAGAAACAAAAAGGACACACGGACGGCTGAGGAGAAGAAAAAAGCCCTGAAGACGGCTCTCCGGCAGGCCGGGCTCGATGCCTATTCTCCGGCTTTCCCTCCGGAGCCGGTGGCCGTCGCGGAAGGTCCGGAGAGGGTTGGCGTGTCTGTGTCCCCCGAATCCCGGCTGGCCCTGGATCCGCAACTCTGCCTCAAGAACGACGTCGACCGGGCGGTCCTCATCACCCGGCCGCAGCCTCTGAGTTGTGACAAGAGCTACGCCGTCCGGCTGCTGCATCCCGGCGAGGCTCTCCTGCTTTCTCTTTTCGACGGCGACCGCACGGTCCACGACGTCGCCGGACTATGGTCCGACCTCTCCGGCAAGAAGCCCGAGTCCGCCGCCGCGGACGTGGACCGCGTCCTCGCCTTCTACACCACCGGCGAATCCGCGGAGCTCGGTGCCTTCCTCGAAATGGACGAGCGGAACCGCCGTACCGTCCGGCAGTACGATCCCATGGATTTCGTGATGCCGGCGAGCCGCGTGAATCTGACGGATCCGAGACTTCGGAAGCCGTACATGATCTCCTATCTGCCCACGCTGTTCTGTCCACAGAAGTGTGTCTACTGCAACGCGAGGCCGTCTCCAAGGCCGGAAGACGATCTGATCGCGCTGGCGCGGTTGCAGGAGGTCTTCGCCGAGCTGCGCGGGCTGGGAGTGGACGTGATCCGGTTGACCGGCGGCGATCCGTTCGCGCGCAAGGACATGTTCGACGTCCTCGAATCGGTCTTCGAGGAGGGGTTGATCCCCGACATCCCCACCCGGCTCGGACTGACCTATTACGAGGCGCTCCGCTTGAAAGACATGGGCGTGAAGCTCGTGCAGGTGAGCCTGGACACGACCGATCCCACGATCCTCGATCGCATGGTGGGACTGAAAGGCTATCACCACCGCGTTTTCCGGATGTTCGACAATCTCCGCCACGCCGGCCTGAGCGTGCGGGTACACACCGTACTGACGCCGATGAACGCGGCGACGGTCGGGCGGCTGATCGATTTCCTGGGCGGGCTCGGGAACGTTTCGAAGCTCACCCTCGCGCCGTACGGCCGGTCGCTGTTCTGCAACCGGGGAAAGGTGTTCCTCGACACGGAGGACCGTGATCTGGTGGATCAGCAGACGACCGACAGGGCGCCGCTCTATCCGCAGATGAGGATCGCGCTGAACGGGGAGCAGGCGCAATGCACGGCCAACCAGCACGGTTTTTCGATCCTGCCGGACGGCCGGGTGACGGTGTGCGAGGAGCTGTACGACGATCCGAATTCGGTGATCGGCGATCTCCGCGGCCAGTCCGTCATGGAGGCTTGGACGTCGCCGCGCGCGCTCTCGCTGGCGCCTCCCGGCACGCTGGCGGAGTTGGCCGGCTCCTGCACGAGCTGCCGCCTGGCCGGCTCCGCATGATCACTTCGCGGGCGGCTTGCCCTGAAGATGAAAACGCCGGTACCAGGTGCGTCCGGACTCGGGTTCCACGGCGACGATCCCCCAGAGGAAAGCCGACTTGTCCGGAACCTCGACCTCGATGAAGCCGGCGTCATCGATCCGCGCCGCCTTGCGGTCGAAGCGGAGGACGTTCGGCGCGCCGGTCTGCAGGGTGGGCTCGAGCACCACGTTGTAAAGGTCGAACTTGTGGCCGGCCAGCTCCTGCGGCCAGCCTGCCTCGTAGCGGAGCATCGTCCGGCCGGCGTCGGTGCGGCCGAGGATATTGCCGGGCAGGTTGTGATAATCGAGCCGCACGCGGCTGCGCGAGCGCTGCGCCGCGGCGTCGCCTTCGATCAGATCGACGATCAGCATCCGCCGCGCCTCTTCGCTGAGGCCGCGATATGTCTCCCTCACCTTGAGCGAGCCCGCCGACCAGGCCTGCACGCCGGGCCGTTTGATCACGATGTCGATCTTCGCCCGCGTGACGGCGCGGGTCTGTTCGTTCAGATAAAAACCGGCCTCGTAGTAGGCGGCGGTCGAGTTGGCGGCCCGCTCGGACATCTGAGCGGTATCGACGCCGCCGAGATAGAGGCCGCCGCTGTTGAGGGCCATGTGTTGCAGCGAGGTGTCGAGGAAACTGTTCGCGGCGCCCTTGTCGTCGAGGTTGACGAAGAGGCTCATGACACCGGTATCCGCGAGCTCGCGGAGAGGTTTGTCGTAGAGTCCGTGAAGCCCGCGGTACTGATAGCTCTTGAAGTTGGCCCAGGCCGAAGACTGGACACCGAACTGCAGGCCGACGTTGCTGCCTTCCCAGTAGAGCGTCGGATCGATACCCTGGGACAGAAAAACGAGAAGCTTGGGCTCGTTGATGCGCTGGAACTGCTCGGCGAGAGTCTGGAGCGAATCGGAGAGGCCGCGGGCGGTGCTCTCGATCTGGGCCTGGGAGTTGGTCCGCATGGCGTATTCGATCGCGCTGTTCTGGCTTCCCGGGACGCCATTCCGGCGTCGCCCGCCTTCATAGAGGTCCACGTTGGAATCGGCCTGAGCGTCGAGCTGGCCGATTTCGGGCTTCATCTCGAGGATGCGCTCGATCACTTTTTTCTTGCCCGCGGCATCGGCCGTGACCGGTCCGAGCTCCTGCTCGAGGCCCGACTTGAAGTCGTGGACCACGAGGTAGAGGTAGTCGCTCTCCGGCGAATCCTCGATCATCTTCCGGGCGAACGCCTGGGCTTTCTGGAACCCGGCCACGCGGGAGAAAGCGACGTCGAAGAAAAGCACCACGTGACGGTGGACGGAGGCGGGATGGGAGCCGTCGTTCTCCGCCGTCGCGACGGCCAACGCCGTTCCCGGGCCGGAAGAGTGGCCGGAGCTGTCGAAGGTATCGATCGGGACTGCCTTGCCGTCCACGAGGATCTCGACTTCATCCTGCTCGAGATCGAACACGGGTTTGCCGGCGGCGTCCACGGCGTAGAACGGAACGATCTTCATCTCGACGTCCACCGTCTCGCCAGCCGGCGGGACTTCCGGAATCTGAGCCGCGGTGGGCAGCGACAGGGTGAAACCGGCCAGGATCAGGGCCGGCAAGGATGAAGTCCTGCGAAGTCGACTCATCGAGAAGTCCTCCTCCGAGACATGCCGCGGTTTCACAAGGGAAAGGACAGCAATTTTCATTCCCGCGCGGGGATGACCGGAGAGAGGGGGACGGTGCGACCTCGGGCGAGTCCGCAGCCGTCTTCAACAGAGGACGGCCGGGCGGAGAGCCGAAGCTCTCCACCCGGTGGCCGGGTCAAACTACTTGCAGGTCTTGGCGCCTGTTCTGCCCTTGCAGCTATTCGAGCAGCACTGGGCGTTGCTCGTGCAGGTCTGGCCGGTGGCCAGGCAGGAGGCCGGGACGGTGAGGGTGATCGGAGTGTCGTGGGTGAGCGAGCCGTCCGTGCCGCGCACCTGGAAGTTGAAGGTGCCGGCGGCCTGGGAGCCGGCGACGGTCAGGGTCAGCGTGCTGCCGCCGGTCGGGGTGACCGGGTTGACCGAGAAGCCGCAGGTCACGCCCAGCGGCTGGCCGACGCAGGAGAGGTTGACCGGCGTGGCATAGCCGTTGATCGAGGTGAGGGTGCAGGTGGTGTTGCCGTTGCTCCCCGCTCCGATGGTCAGGCTCGACGGGCTGCAGGCGATGGAGAAGTCGGGCACCGGCGCGCCGCCGGGGGTGATGGCCGAGCAGTTGCTCGCGCCGCCGAAGCAGGCGGACGAGGAGCCGGCGGCGACCACGTTGTAATAATATTCACGGCCGTTGGCGACCTGGGTATCGTTGTAGGAGGTGCCGGTGGTCTCGGCGATGAGCGCCTTGCCGAAGTCGCAGCCGGCGTGGCCCTCGGACCGGAACACCCAATAGCGGGTGGCGCCGGAGACCGGGGTCCAGGACAGCGAGGCCTGGCGGTCGGCGGCGGAGGTGGAGAGCGTGGCGGCGGCGGCCGGACCGGAGGCGCAGCCGCTGTTCTGCGGCGTCGGCGTGGCGCAGGCGATGCCGTGGCGGTTGAACGCGTTGTAGATCGCCGTCATGTGCGGCGTGCCGTCGTTGAGGTTGCCGTTGTCGTCGTCGGCCGTCAGCCACTGGAGATAGCCGTTGGTCGCGCCGCAGCCGTCCGCGGACGAGCCGCAGGTGCAGGAGTGCCAGGCGCCGATGTTGCCGCTGCCCTGGTAGAAGATCTTGTTGGCGACGATGAAGGCCGTCTGGCTGTCATAGTTGTACGGCGCGCCGCGCAGGTCGCGCGCCACGAGGTCCCAGGCGGCCTGGCGGGCGGGCGCGGCGGCGCAGTGGACCTGGCGTCCGCACGGGCCGGTGCCGGTGGTGCAGGAGGTACAGACGAAGCCGAGCGGTGTGTCCGGCGTGTGGTCGGCGTGCTTGTCCCAGTCGGCGTCGCGCACGCCCGAGCAGTCGAGATCGCAGTGGGCGGCGCCGGTCTGGGCCTCGTTCTGGTTGAAGCCGGTGCCGTCGGAGGTGCTGCCGCAGCCCTTGTTGCTGGTCCAGAAGAAGCCGTGGCCGACGCAAGAGGTCTGGAGGCGGTAGATGGCCGCGATGTCGGCGTAGCCTTCGGACGAATTGGAGAGCACGCCGGCCGTGTCGTTGTCGTCCAGGCCGTGGCCCCATTCGTGATCGAACACGCCGGCCATCTCACCGGTGTTGCGGCAGCCGCCGCCCGAGCGGTAGAAGTTCACCGTGCCGCCGCTATAGTAGGCGTTGCAGGTGTTGTTGATGTTGACCGTGGTGGTGACGCGGCTCTGCAGCCACGTGTTGTTCGGCAGCCAGCCGCGCGCCATCTCCATGAGCTTGTTGAGCTCGTAGAAGGCCGTGCGCGATGAGGCGGTGTTGCCGAGCGAAGCGCCGACCGCGGTGCAGTCGTGGTTGCCGTTGACGCCGCCCATGTTGATGCCGCCGGCCGCGCTCTCGCCGACCGTACCGCACTGGTCCACGATGTCGACGTACTTGCCGGTGAGCGTCGTGGTGACCGTGCCGCTGGTGTAATCGAAAAGACCGGCGCTGTTGGTGAAGTTGTTGGGCGAGGCGAGGCCGGTGTCCGTGAAGGGCATGGGCCAGCCGCTCTGCATCGTGCCGCAGGTGGTCGGGGTGGGGCAGATCTCGGTGTTGGTCTGCGGGTAGACGCCGCCGCTGACCTGTTGCGAGACGTATTCGTTCGTATCCTGGAACGCGAGAATCTCGCCGCTATGGGCGTCGACCAGAACCTCCCAGGTGGCGTCGTCGGGCGCCCGGCGGAAGAGGAACGTCCAGGCCAGATGATGCTTGTAGCCGTTGCCCAGGCCGCCGTCGGCGGCGGCCGGGATGACCTCCAGGGCCGGCTGCCGGAGCATCACGTCCGACGAGGTGCGGCCACCGGCATAGGCGAACCCGGCATCGAGCGCCTGGGCCGCCGTGAGCTTCGGATTCGCGCTGAGCCCGTGGACGTTGCCCCAGGTCTCCGTGCCCATGACCACCACGTTGCCGTGGCTGATCGACAGCGCCACGCGGCCGTAGCGCACCGGGACCCCTTGGAAGCTCTGCGGGATGTTCACCTGCCAGAGATTGTCGTTGACCTGCTCCGCATGCACTTCGCCGAGCTGGGTGGCGTCGATGCCCAGGAGGGCCTGGTTGTTCAGCACATGATTGAGGGCGGCCTGGGCCACCGACTGCCTGTCGATCCCCGTCACCTTCCGGGGGATGTTGTTGCCGACGCCGTTGCCCGGGATCAGAGGAAAGGATCCCATGATGTTCGTCGCCGTGCCCGAGCGCGGATCGATGTACACCTGCGCCGCGGGCTGGCCGCTCATCGCGCGTACCGCCTGGAAGTCCTGCCATGCCTTCCGGTTGGGAAGAAGGTGCTGGACCTCGTCGAGGGACTGTTGAGAGCTGGTGATGGACAGCTCCGGCTTGAAGAATTCCTTCTGATCCAGGTACGAGCCGGAGTCCTTGGGATCCAGGGCCCAGGCGCTTCCGGCCAGGGCCAGCATGCCCAGGAGCGCCAGATATCTGCTCTGTTTCATGTTGCCACCTCTTTCGGATTGAATCCCCGGCCGGGTCGCCGGGGACGGGTTTGCGGGCGGAATACTCTCTACCAATAGAGGTACCTCGCCCGTCGGAAAGCGGGACAGCGGGGGCTTGACCCAGATCGATGACGCGTCTATCATTGACCAGACAATGGAGGTTCCGATGATGATCGAGACAAAGACGCAAACCCCGACTCTGCTGACGCCGGTCCAGCTTGGGCCGTATACCTTGAAGAACCGGATGGTGATGGCGCCGATGACGAGGAACCGCGCCACCGAAGGCGAGGTGCCTTCGGCGATCGCGGCGACGTACTACGAGCAGCGGTCGTCCGCCGGGCTGATCGTGACGGAAGGCTCGCAGGTCTGCGCGGAGGGAGTGGGGTATCCGGCGACGCCGGGCATCCACACGGACGCGCAAGTCGAAGGCTGGAAGCGGGTGACCGCGGCGGTGCATGCGAAGGGCGGGCGGATCTTCCTCCAGCTCTGGCACGTGGGCCGGGTCTCGCACTCGTCCCTCCAGCCGGGCGGCGCGCTGCCGGTGGCGCCGTCGGCGATCCCGCTGGAAGGGATGTACCGCAGCCGGTCGGGCCCGGTGCCGTACGAGACGCCGCACGCCCTCGCCCTGGAGGAGATCCCGGGCGTGGTGGAGCAGTTCCGCGAGGGAGCGAAGCGGGCGCTGGAGTCAGGCTTCGACGGCGTGGAGATCCACGGCGCGAACGGTTATCTGATCGACCAGTTCCTGCGGGACGGCACGAACCACCGGACGGACGTCTACGGCGGCCCGGTGGAGAACCGCGCGCGGTTCCTCCGTGAGATCGTGGACGCGGTGGTCGGCGTGTGGGGAGCGGACCGGGTCGGCATCCGTTTGTCGCCGACCGGCTCGTTCAACAACATGAGCGATTCCGATCCGCTGGCGACCTTCGGCTACGTGGCCGGTCTGCTGCGACCGTACGGCCTGGCCTACGTCCATCTCATCCTGCCGCAGGCCTGGGACCCGTCGACGCCGGAGCATACCGTTGCGCGGACGATGAAGGAGCGTTTCGGAGGCACCGTGATCCTCAACGGCGGCTTTGGAAAGGAGACGGGCGATACGGTGCTGGCGGAAGGCCTGGGTGACCTGGTGTCGTTCGGAACCCTTTTCCTGGCGAATCCGGACCTGCCGGAGCGTTTCGCGGAGGGCGCGCCGCTCAACGAGCCGGACCGCTCGACATTCTACCACGGCGGCGAGAAAGGTTTCATCGACTACCCGGCGCGGCACGTCCTGACCGCTCAATAAGTCTCCAATCCCTGAACCCCGGTGCTGACCAGGGTGCCGGCCTCGCCGCGGGAAATCCGCTCGAGGTCGGCCAGGGCGCCGACCGCGGCGGTCTTGCCGGTGCGGGAGGCGAACTCGATCGCGGCCTCGACCTTGGGACCCATGGAGCCCGTGGCGAAGCCGAATTTCCCCAGCTCGTCCGGGTGGACGCGGCGGATGGCGCGCTGCGTGGGCTTTCCCCAATCGAGATAGATGGCGTCGGCGTCGGTGGCCATGATGAACAGGTCGGCCTCGATCTCGCGGGCGAGCAGAGCGCCGGCGCGGTCCTTGTCGACGGCCGCCTCACATCCGAACAGCTTGCGGCCGGGCTTGTAGACCGTGGGAATGCCACCGCCGCCGGCACAGATCACGATGCAGCCGCGTTCCATGAGCCACTTGATCGGCCGGATCTCGAAGATCCGCTTGGGCAAGGGGGAGGGCACGACGCGGCGGAACCGGTCACCGTCCGGGGTATCTGGAGCCATCGCCCAACCCTTCTCCGCCTGGAGCTTGCGGGCCTCTTCTTCGCTGTAAAGAGGCCCGATCGGCTTGGTCGGGTTTTCGAAGGCGGGGTCGTCGGGATCGACCTCGACCATGGAGAGGATGGTGGCGAAAGGCTGCTCGAACGGCATCAGATTGCCGAGCTCCTGCTCGATCATGTAGCCGATCATCCCCTCCGTCTGGGCGCCGAGGACGTCGAGGGGGTAGGTCTCGACGGGAAGATACGCGGCGCCTTGCAGGGCGAGAAGCCCCACCTGGGGTCCGTTGCCATGAGAGATGACGAGCTGATGCTCGCGCCCGAGCGGAGCGAGCGCCTCGGCCGCGATCCGCACATTCCTCCGCTGATTCTCGGCCGTCATCGCCTCACCGCGCCGCAGCAAGGCGTTCCCCCCCAGGGCTACCAGGATTCGCATGCAATCTCCCTCGCCGCGCGGTGTCCCGGAGACGGGGGAGACGGGCGGCGGAAAACGCGAAGTCTACTCCCGGACGGGGGGCGGGCGCACGGGGGCAAGCTCCAACTGAAGGACGCGGCGCTCCGCCGGTCCGAAGCCGCCCTGGAGGCCGAGGCCGCCGCGCGGCGGTCCTTGGAAGAAGAGCTGGCCCGCCTTCGCCGCGAGTCCCCCCGGCTGTAGATCGGGATTCGGACCTCCCCAGGCGGCAAACCCTCGTCGTTCCCCGTTTTGAGCCTCTCGATGGATGGGGAAAGGCAGGGAGCGCCTCCATCCCTCCTTTTCCGGGATCGAAAAAGGTAGGGAGCGTCGCGCTCCCTCCTTTTCCCGGATCGAGAAAGGTAGGGAGCGCGACGATCCCTCTCTGGGCTGAGATGGGAAAAGGAGGGAGCGCGTCGCTCCCCGCTCAAGTCGGCCGAGACGATACGGGCTCAGGCCGGTCAGACACCTTTCCTGGCGGATATCCTCTTCAATCCCACCGGCGCTCGCGTTTGAGCCGCGCGAGATGAGCTTCGAGCTGTTCGAGGGACATCGCCCCGATTTCAGCTCGGCGCGACGGATCGAGCGGGATCGTGAGCAGCTCACAGATGTCCTCAATGCCGCGCCGAAGACCGCGAGCAAAGCCCTGGGATTCGCCCTGCCGCTCGGCGTCCTTGGCAGAGAAAGGCGCCCTTTGACGGAGCCCTGGACAAAGCCCCATAAAGCCCCCTGGTTGAGGTGAAGGGTGTGGCGGAGTAGGATACTGAGGAGGTGGAGGCCGCCATGATCCGACGCTCCTGCAAGGTGTCCTGGCCATCGAGTCTGGTAAGTTGTTCCAGGTCAATGACTTCAGGTGCAGTCCAGTACAATGCCGGGAGCCGTGAATTGAAATTGCCAGTAGCAAGGACTGTGCCAATCCTCTCCAAGTCTGCCGCAGGGCCGGTTGGCACGGAGTTGCGGCCCGCCGCCGCTTGGCCTTGCCCGGCGACGATCACCTCGCTCCTTGGCCGCTCCTTCAGCCCCTTCCGCTCGACTCGTTTTAGCGCTAGCATTGAAAATATGAAAGCGCTGGGTGAGCCCAGATCATGCCGCCAGCGCTCCGAGGCGGCGTTGTCGTGCCGGGGGCCTCGCATTTCGGGGCGGTCGAACCAGAGCCAACCGTCATGCCGTGACTTTCTCCTTCGGCCGGCTTCTGGTTAGGGCAACCGGCTCGGACTCCCCCGCGGTCTCGTTCAACCTGGTCTATCCAACATCCTCCCGGCGGCGCCGGAGGTTTTTGGGAGGTTCACCTGGGAGGATGTCGAATAGACCCTTAAACGTTCGGCGACGGACCAATTGAGAGGCACTCGGGCAAGGCAACATCACAAAAAGGAACATGAATGAGCGACGACAAAGAGCGGGAGGTTGCAAGACTAAAAGCTATCGTTGCACTCATGCAAGTTCAGACCGAGGGAACGGAGGCGCACGAGCGATATTCACTTCTCATTATGGGATTTTCAGGCGCTCTAGGGGGCTACCTATTTGGTTCTGGCTCGCCATTGCCGGCCGTATCAAGCGGCCAAGTCTGGGCAGCGTATCTGCTTGCTCTGTCCCTTCTATTCGCCCTTCCTGCGGTATGGCTAGGTCATGTCACAGCACTGATGCGCACCGGGATTCGGTCAAGCCCAGTTCTCGAAAAGCAACTCAAGGAGTTTGATCCCGAGGCGAGGCTAAAAGCGCTTGAGGATGCGAGCGCTTGGATGTATCGGAAGCTTCCCTGGATGGATCGGCTCGTCGGCGCGCCGTTCATTGATTCTTCTTTACCTTGGGAGGTGAGGCTGGAGAAAGGGCTGGGTCGCATCGTGACCGTCGGGATCTGGCAGTCTATTTTCATGCGTCTACAACTCCTTGCCATCGCCGGTGCGGTGATTGCTCTAGCAGCAGCATGGATCTGACTGCCGTGAACGTCGCCGAACCCCCGCTTCCACCGGACGGCCGGCTTCGCCGCCCGCGCGGTGAAGCGTCAGAGCGTTATGCGTCGTAGAGGAGAATGGATGAGGCTAGTCCTCATGCTGCCCATGCTGGTTGCTTTGCTCACACCATCCCTGCATGCGCAGCCACTCCAGGAAACAACCGTAGCGCAGGTGCAGCCGCAGCAACCGCCGCAGCCACCACGGCCCTCTTTGGAATGGTTGAACATCGTCAGTCTTATCATCGGCTTCTTCGGTGTTGTGGGAACTGTTTATACGATTCGCGGCTGGCGTCGTAGCGAGCAGGACAGAAGGACTTTGCAGTATCTATTCCAGACTGCTGAGAAGAATCTTCAGAAAGATATTACCGAAGCGGAGATCCAGCAGAAGAAGCAAGAGGCCAGCAGGATCGCCGCAGAGATACACGACCTTCAACAGCAACTACGTGAAAGTATTCCCGTGGAAGCGCGACGAGCCGTCTTGCTGGATAAATTGTTCTCACAGGAGTTCCTGGTCTCACAGACATACTCATCTATCCAGGAGATCCGAAAAGAACTAGGTCCAGATGCACCACCCTCTCAGATTCCGCCCGAGCTCGCCGCAATCATCGAGAGAGAGATCCGTCCTGAGTATGTGCTTCGCGAGGAGCGATCACATCTCAAGAACCAACTTACAATCATCACAACTGCGGTTGCCATACTTTCGGCGGTTCTCCCTGATCCAATTGGACCGCTGGTTAGTGTTCCTTTGTTCCTATTGGCGGTACCCGTCCTGGCGAGGCTGTACAAGTCCTATCTACCGAAGGACCCTGCCGGTCGGAAGCTCTACACGTGTCGCATCGCCTACGTAGGTTCATTCCTGGGGGTAATTGGCGCTCTGCTATATCCGGCATCACTCGTTTTGAAAGGCATTCCCATATATCAAATGAAGCTGCACTTTTGGATTGCCTTTGCTATGGCCTTTCTTTTTCTGTTCTGCGGACTGTTTTTCTTCGCCCTCTCACGTCATTTGGCACGTTCCATGGGAGGTCGAAACAACCCAGATGCGAATCCGAGCGCTAGCGGATCGGTAAATGGTGTCGAGAGGTAGAAGATGAGCGAGGTCGCATAACACCGACCTCAACCGGACAGGAACCCAGGGAAAGTGCCAGAGCAAGTGAAAAGAGTCCGGGCGTAAATTCGGCGGCAGAGCGCCCGACCAAGCGGTCTTCATCTTTGACGGACCGACTACCGCTGTAGTTTTGGGGACCGGGCGCTCGAATCGGCCCTTCCGCCGGAGCCTGGATGAAGCTCGCTGATCGATAAATCTGCTCAGAAGGCAGGCTTCGCCCTGTCCGGCGCGTGGAGGTCGGTAAAATTTCCGATCGAGTTGAGGGTCGGCGAGACGATCTCGATCTACGGTGGCAAGGCTCGGACAAACGGCAGGCCGGGTGGAAACGATCCCAATGGAAATTGCGCGGATCGGTCTCCGGCCTTGAGCTGCTCGGCGGCGTCCCGGAAGGCCGCCAAAAAGAGGCCGTACATTTCACGTAGCGCGTTGCGGACCGCGTTGCTGGCGGCGTGGAAGCGGGGAGCCGGTGACTTCTTGGTCCGGTTCGGCTCGGTGTGGGGGTTCTGTTGGAGAATGGCTTTGACGCCAAGGACCGGAATCCCCTTCTCGCGCCGGATCGCTCTGGCCTCGGCTTCGATCTCGTCAACCAGGGCGGCCACCCGTTCACGATATTGCTCCGGTGAGAGGTGCGCCCAGCAAGGTAGAGGAGACGGGACTGTCTCGTCCGGACCGTGACTTCCACCAGGGCGCCCCCTTGGGGCACAAAGCGCACACTTCGGGCCATGCCTATATAGAGACGGAAAACGGCCCGCGAACGTCATTAAGGGTATGATGAAGAACTGAAGTGGCGGGGTGAGAGGAGAAGCGACGCGGAGCCTATCACACTCCGGTCGGTCCGAAAGCCAACTCTCGCACTGGCGGCTGGCAACTACCTCTGGCCTGGCACCTGCCTGGGCTGGAACCCAGGTTATCTCAGAGATTTTCTGTCCACATCGATGTGATGGGACAGGCTCTATAGAAGAAAGAACGGGTATACTCAGTAGGCGCCCGGCATTGGCCGGTAGAGATTGACTTCATGGCCATCGACTCATACCGTTTCCTCGACTTTGCCACGCGCCAGGTGATGAAGGCTTGGGCGCGCGCGGCAGGAGCCCGGCGTGATTCCCTTCACGCCGCTCGCAAAGCCGCTGCGCGAATGCACTGTGGCGCTCGTTTCGACTGCCGGCGTGGCGCGCAACGGCGACACTCCTTTCGACCAGGACGGCGAGCGGCGGAACCCCTGGTGGGGCGACCCCAGCTTCCGCTCGATTCCCCTCGGCACGACGGAGAAGGAGGTCGAGCTGTACCATCTCCACATCGACCCGCGCTTCGGCGAGGCCGACCTCGACGTGGTACTGCCGATGCGCCGGTTGGGCGAGCTTGCCGAAGAGGGCGTCGTCGGCCGGCCCGCGCCTACGCACTACTCCATGATGGGCTACATCCTCGAACCGGAGGAGCTGCTCGAGAAGACGGCTCCGGCCATCGCCGAGCACATGCGCGCCGAGCGGGTTGACGCGGCGGCGCTGGTGCCCGTCTGACCGTTCTGCTGCCGGTCCGTGGGACTGGTACAGCGGGCTCTTGAGGCGAGCGGCATTTCGACGGTGGCGCTCTCGTGGATTCCCGAGTTGACCCGCGCCGTCGGCGTGCCCCGGCTCGCGGGCATCAGCTACCCCATGAGCCGGCCTCTCGGCAGGCCGCACGACGCCGAAGGCCAGCGCGCCGTGCTGCGCGCGACGCTGGAGTTGCTCGCGACCGCGCCCGGACCCGACAGCTATGTCGAGCTGCCCTTCGAGTGGCCGGAGTCGCCGGCCCAGGCTCGCAACGCCTCCAAGGACCTCGCGCCGGCACCCATCGTCGAGCTGCTGCGGAAGAAACCGTGGCTGGTGGCCAGACTCTACAGTGGCCAGGTGCCGCATGGTGAAGGCTGATTTGTGCGAGCCTCTTGGCCTCCGGTCACTCTGAAGACGAGATCTTGAGAGCCTACCCTTATCTCGAAGAGAGATGATATTCGCGCCGCCCTCAGCTATGCCACTTAGTACTTGAGCAGCAGACACTTTCCGGGTGCCACAAATGACTACATTCGTAGCCCTTCTGCGCGGTGTCAATGTTGGTAAGGCCAAGCGTGTTCCGATGGCGGGTCTGCGCGCGCTGCTTTCCGCCCTGGGCTACACGGACGTGGCTACTCTGCTCAACAGCGGTAACGCCGTCTTCCGAGCGCCAAGAGGAACGCCCGCGAAGCACTCGACGGACATTGCTGCTGCGATCTCCGCCCAGCTCAAGGTTGAGGTGCCGGTCATCGTCAAGTCGGCGAGCGACCTGGCGGCCGTCATCTCCGAGAATCCAATTAAGATGGGGGTGGACGATCATTCACGCCTTCTGGTCGCATTCGTTCAAGACACAAAGGAGCTTTCGAGCCTTGCGGCCATTGAGCCTCTCGTAGTGCCTCCCGAGCAGTTCGCTGTCGGCAAGAATGCCGCGTACTTTTTCTTCGCTACGGGCATCTTGAAAAGCAAGGCCGGGGAGGCTCTCCTTGGCAGGGTGGGAAGGTCGGCCACAACGAGAAATTGGGCAACCGTCCTCAAACTGCAGGAACTGGTTCGAAAGGTCGAGCAGCCAGAGGAATAGCCTTGAGCTCAAGGCGTGAGCTGAGATTCCGGCACGACCTGTCTCTTGATCCCCGGCGCCTGCCACAGTAGCGTCACCTGGGCCGAGCCTTTGTTCTCGTAATACTCCAACCGCAGGTCGTACCTCTTACCAGCCTCCAGGACGATCCTTCCCCGGCTCGCGGCGCTCCAGGCGTCAACCACGAGCTTGCCGTTCAGCCAGAGACGGGCTCCGTTGTCGGCCCGGAGAAGAAAAATGTGAGGACCGTTCACCTTGGCTTCCAACTTGCCGGTCCAGCGGACGCTGAAGGTGTCCGGCGCCACGCCGGGCGCGGGTGAGCCTTGCTTCCAATCGAAATCGATTCGCGGATCGACCCGCGTGAGCACAGGCCGGGTGAAATTCTGGTCGTCGAAGTAGGTGGCGAGCAGGCCGTGGGTGGCCTGGGATCTTGCCTGGAAGCGCGCTGTGTAGGTCGTGTCGGCTGCCGGGGTGGGGAAATTGTGGGTGGCTGCGGAGCCGTCCGACCAGGAGACGAAGTCGTAGGTCACGCCTCCCACCGTTTGAGGCGAGACGGCCGAGACCGATCGGAGGATTCCCACGACTCCCGGTTCCGTGAAGGGCGCCGTTCTCGGCGCGCCGTCCAGATCGATCCGCAATCCGTTCGGATCGGTCTGAAAGGTCATGCGGGAGGTCTTCGGCCGTACGTCCACGAAAGTCGTGCCGGTCAGGCCGGCCGAATCTTTCACCGTCAGGTGGATGCGGAACCAGACCTCCGTCGAGGTCTCGCCGAGGGTCGGAATCGTAAAGGAGCCGCCGGCGGCTCCCGGTGTGTCCGGAAGGAACGGGTGGAGGTGGTCCAGGTGATGGAAATCCACCCTCCAGGTGAATGCGGACGGCGGCAGGGCGCCGTCTTCCGGGTCCGTACCTTCACCCGCGAACGTGATGAGCTGTCCTCCTTCATAAAGAAGGCCATCCGCTGGAGCGGTGATCCGGGCCTGGGGCAACTGATCGTCGATCACCGTCAGCACCGCGGCGTCACTGGTGGCGGTGCCGTTGCCGTTGGAAATCATCACGTCGAAAGCGGCGCCGTTGTCGGACAGCTCGGCTTTCGCAAGTGTGTAAACCGCGCCGGTGGCGCCGTCCAGGGGAGAGCCGTTGCGCCGCCACTGATAGTGGAGCGGCGGAGCGCCGGTGGCTTTCACCTCGAAGGCCGCGGGCGTGCCCACGGCCACGGTCACATTCTGAGGCTGCGCGGTGATCCGGGGTGCCGGGCTTCCCGTGTAGCCGATGCGATTGACCGTGCCTTCTTCGTACGCGAGGTAATAGAGAAAGCCGTCGTTTCCCACCTGGAGACCGATCGGACCGCCGATTCCGGCCGCGAAGGCGGTGGCCGCTTTGGTGACGGGATCGAAGCGGCGGATCCAGCCGCTGCAGAAATCCGAGAAAAAATAGGTCCCGAGATAGGAAGCGGGGAGTTGGGGCTCGTCCGGGTTGTAAAACGCGCCGCCCATAATGGCGCAGCCGGTCTCCGGCGTCGGACCGTGCCGGTAGGCGTAGAGCGGCGCCTGGAAGCGCGGATCGGTCGTGGGGCCTTCGGTGATCGGCCAGCCGTAGTTGGCGCCGGCGATCCCGTCGTTGATCTCCTCCCAGGTCTTGTTGCCCACGTCGTTGATGAACATCCGGCCGGTCCCGGACTGGAAGGCGAAAGAGAAAGGATTGCGCAGACCCATCGCCCAGATGGCCCGGGCGACTCCCGAGGTCCGGTCATAGAAAGGGTTGTCCGTCGGGATCGTGCCGTCCTTCGCGATGCGCAGAATCTTTCCCAAGGGGTTTTCGAGGCTCTGGGCGTTCTCGGGGACCGCGTTCTCGCCGACGGCGATGTAGAGGTAGCCGTCCGGGCCGAAATGCATCGTGCCGCTGTTGTGGATCGGCTTGGCGAGCTGGGGGAGGTCGAGGATCGCGACCTCGCTCCCTTTGACCGCTTTGTCACCCTGGGCGGTGAAGCGGCTCACCCGGTTGTGGACCACCGGCCCGGTGGCCGTGTAGTAGAGATAGACGTGCGGCGTCCGCGGAAAATCGGGATCGACCGTGACGCCGACCAGGCCGCGCTCGCCCTCGGTGAACACCGGGATGGTGACGAAAGGCTCCGGCAGCAGATGGCCGTCCTTGACGACCCGCAGGGCGCCGGTCTGCTCGCAGACGAAGATCCGGCCGTCGGGAGCCAGGGCCATGGCCGTGGGGCGGACGATGCCGTGGGCGAGCTGCGTTTCGGTGAAGCCGGTCGGCAGCGTGGCGGCAAGCCCAGGCAGGGCCTGGGCGAACAGCGCGAGGAGGATGAGCTTCCGGAGCATTCCGAAAGACTAGCAGAGGGCTTAGAATGCCCGCCATGACCGAGACCCTCACCCCCGCGTCCTCGATTTTGCCGGACTCCTCGCTCCAGGTGCTGCCAGCGCCTGCCCGCTCGACTGCCCCGACGCCTGCAGCCTCGACGTCACGGTCGAAGACGGCCGCGTCGTCGAAGATCGACGGCACGCCGGCGCAACCCGGTCACCGCCGGCTTCATCTGCGCGAAGGTGCGCCGGTTCGCCGAGCGGCTGTACGGCGAGCGGCCGCCTGCTCCACCCGGCGGTGCGCGACGGGCGCGAAGGGCGAGGGGCTGTTCGAGCCGCGTCTCCTGGGACGAGGCGCTCGACCTCGTGGCGCGAGCGGCTGCTCGAGGCGCGCGACCGCAGCGGCGGCGAGGCGATCCTGCCCTTCTACTACGGCGGATCGAACGGGCTGCTGACCCAGGACACCACCGACGCCCGCCTCTTCCGCCGCCTCGGCGCCGTCGCGCCTGGCGCGCACGCGTCTGCGCCGCGCCCACCGGCGCCGCGCAGCCATGGGCTCTACGGCAAGATGCCGGGCGTCGCGCTACGCCGGACTACGTCCACGGCGCAGCTGATCGTGGTCTGGGGGGTCAACCCGGCGGCGTCGGGCATTCACCTCGTGCCCGACCTCAAGCGAGGCCCAGCGAGGCCGGCGCGCACGCTGGTCGTCGATCGACCCGCGCCGCGACCCCGCTCGCGCGACCAGGCCGACCTGCCATCTGCGCGGTCCGCCCCGGCACCGACCTGCCGGTCGCGCTGGCGATGCACCGCTTCCTGTTCGAGAACGGCCAGCGCCGACGCGACGTTCCTCGAACGCGCACGCGACGGGCGCCGACGAGCTCCGCGCGCCGGCGCCGCCGCTGGACGTTCGAGCGGGCGGCGGCGGTCGCCGGCGTCGCCGGCGGCGGACCTCGAGCGCCTGGCCGAGCTGTACGCGCGAGCCGTCGCCGGCGCGTCGATCCGCTGCGGCTGGGGGCTCGAGCGCAACCGCAACGGCGGCATCGGCGGTGGCGGCGGTGCTCGCGCTGCCGGCCGTGGCCGGCAAGTTCGGCGTCCGCGGCGGCGGCTACACGCATGAGCAACTCGGCGGCCTGCGGCCTGACCGCCCGGCCTGCGATCGACACGCCCGAGCCGGCCGACGCGCGTCGTCAACATGAACCACCTCGGCGCGGCGCTGCACCGAGGACCCGGATCCGCCGGTCGACCTGCTCTTCGTCTACAACTGCAACCCGCTGGCGACGGTGCCGGACCAGAAACGCGTCCGGCAGCGGCTGAAGCGCGAGGACTCTTCACGGTCGTGTTCGAGCAGGTCATGACCGACACGGCGCGCTATGCCGACGTGCGTGCTGCCGGCCACGACGTTCCTCGAGCACCACGAGCATCGCCACGCGGCTACGGCGCCGATCAGCCTGCAGCTGGCGCGGCCGGTGATTCCGCCGGTGGGGGAGGCGCGCCCGAACTACGAAGTGTTCGCCGAGCTCTGCCGGCGCGGGCCGGGCGTGGACCGCCCGGCGACGACGAGAGACCGCCGCGCGATCTGCGCGTGGCGGCCGCTGCCGCAGCCCGGCCAGGCGTCGCGGCGGAGCTGGAGCGGGACGACGCCGCTTCCGCCGCCTGCGGCCGCGGGCCGGTCCAGTTCGTGGACGTCTTCCCGCCGACACCGGACGCGGAAGGATCGCATCTCTGCCCGGAGACGCTCGACGGCCGAGGCGCCGGCCGGCCTGTACGGCTAGCAGGCGGATCCCGGCGACGCAGCGTCATCCGCTGGCCCTGATCTCGCCGGCGCAGCGAGACAGACGATCAGCTCGACGCTGGGCCAGCTGCTGCAAGAGCGCGGCCCGCTGGAGATCCACCCGGACGACGCCGCGGCCCGCGGCATCGCGAACGGCGACGCAGGTCCGGGTCTTGAACGACTACGGCGAGGTGCGGGTGCCCGGCGAGTCGACGCCGCGACCTGCGGCCCGGGGTCGGTCGCTGCTGCCGAAGGGCCTCTGGCGCCACCAGCACCGACAACGGCGCCACCTCGAACGCGCTCTGCCCCCGACACGCTGACCGACCTCGGGTGGCGGCGCCTGCTTCAACGACGCGCGGGTCCAGGTGGAGAGGGTCCGGTAGTTATACGCCCGAAAGCAAAACTGGCGTATAACTAGGTCGCGCCAGTAACTCCCCACCATGCCGCGCACCCTTTTCGACGACCAGCAGCACGAGCCCGGACCTTCGCGGCGGGAGGATGCCTCGTCTCCAGGCGCGCCCGACCCGCTCGCCGAGCGGATGCGCCCGCGGTCGCTCGCCGAGGTCGTGGGGCATCGGGAGGTGCTCGGCGAAGGCGGGTTTCTCCGCCGGGCCATCGCCGCGGACCGGGTGCCGTCGCTCATCTTCTGGGGGCCTCCGGGCTCCGGCAAGACCACCCTGGCCCGGCTCATCGCGACCGAGACCTCGTCCCACTTCGTGCCGTTCTCGGCGGTGACCTCCGGCATCAAGGAGGTCGAGGACGTCATGGCCGAGGCGGTCCGCCTGCGCAAGGCCCAGGGACGGCGGACGCTGCTCTTCGTCGACGAGATCCACCGCTTCAACCGCGCCCAGCAGGACGCCTTCCTTCCTTATGTCGAGCGCGGGGATATCGTGCTCGTCGGCGCCACCACCGAAAACCCCTCCTTCGAGCTCAACGCCGCGCTCCTCTCCCGCTGCCGCGTCGTGGTTCTCGAAGCTCGCTCGCCCGACGATCTGGTCGAGCTGATGCGCCGAGCGCTCGCGGACCCCGAACGAGGCCTCGGCGCTTCAGGAATCGGCGCTGACGACGAAGCCCTCGGCGGTCTCGCCGGGCTGGCCAACGGCGACGCCGCCGGGCGTTGAACCTCCTCGAGCTGGCTGTGGCCGACGCCACGTCTTCGGGCGAAACGGTCATCGACGCCGCGGCCGTTCAGCGCCTGGCGCAGCGCAAGATCCTCCGCTATGACAAATGCGGGCGAGGAGCACTTCAACCTCATCTCCGCGATCCACAAGTCGCTGCGCGACAGCGACGCCGACGCCGCTCTCTACTGGGTGACGCCGCATGCTGGCGGCCGGCGAGGACCCCCGCTTCCTCGCGCGGCGGATGGTGCGCTTCGCCAGCGAGGACGTGGGGCTGGCCGATCCGCAGGCGCTGCCGCTCGCCCTCGCGGCGTGGGACGCCTAGCACTCCTCGGCTCGCCCGAGGGCGAGCTGGCCCTGGCCGAGGCCGCCCTCTACCTCGCTCTCGCTCCCAAGGCAACGCCGTCTATGCCGCCTACGGCAAGGCTCGGCGCACCGTCGAGGAGCGGCCGGCCGACCCGGTGCCGCTGAATCGATCCGCAACGCCCCTACCGGACTCATGAAGGGGCTCGGCTACGGCAAGGGCTACGTCTACGCCCACGACACCGAGGAGGGGACCGGCGGGCTCGACTGCCTGCCCGACTCCCTCCAGGGCACGCGCTTCTACGAGCCGCGCGGCCAGGGGTTCGAGGCGGAGCTCAAGGAGCGGCTGGAGAGGATGCGGGCGCTGCGGGAGGGCGCGAAGAAGAAGCGGGAAAGCTAGTCGCTACCGCTGAGCAAGCGACGCCGATTCTTTCACCGCCTCCAACAGCCGGTCCTTCGTCAGCAGCTCGCTGAACACCCGCGGCTCCCGGCCCGGCCGGTAGAGCAGGTAGAACGGGATGCCGTACCGGCCGTGCTCGGCCAGGAACTTCCCGATCTCCTCATCGCGGTTCGTCCAGTCGGCCTTCATCGGGACCACGCCGTGCTCCGCGAAGGCGCCGGCGATCTCGGGTGTCTCCAGGACCAGGCGCTCGTTCATCTTGCAGGTGAAGCACCAGTCGGCGGTCACGTCCACGAAGACCAGCTTCCCCTCCGCGGCCAGCGACTCGGCGCGGGTGCGCTCCCAGATCTCCCAGGAGATCAGGCCGCCCGCGGACCTCTCGGCGGCGAGCCGCGGGTCCCGCGCGGCGCCCGGGGCGGGAGCCATGGCGGCAACCGCCACCGTCACGGCCACGGCCGCGATCATCCCGATCCCGGCTACCCAACGCATGCCCTTGCGGGGATTGCCGGAGGCCGTGTGGCGGTGGCGGAGCCAGAGGAAGAGGCTCACCGTGAGGAGGCCCAGCTCGATCGCCGCCACCCGCTCCGCCGAGACCTGCCTCGACAACACGTAGAACAGCCAGACCGCCGCCGCGGCCAGCAGGAACCCCATGATTCCGCGTAGCGTGTTCATCCACTCGCCGGGCCGCGGCAGGAAGCGGGCCGTGCCGGGCGCCGCCGCCAGCAGCAGGTAAGGCAGGGCCATGCCCACCCCCACCGCCGCGAAGATCGCCAGGATCACCGGCGACTCCTGCGCCAGCGCGAAACCCACCGCCGTGCCCAGGAACGGCGCCGAGCACGGCGTGGCCATCAGCGTGGCGAACAGGCCCGAGGCGAAATGGCCGGCGATGCCCTCGCGCGGACCGGCGCCGCCGAGCCGCGCCAGCCGCTGCGGCAGGGAGATCTCGAAGAGCCCCCAGAGATTCAGACAGAACAGGACCACCACCACCGCCAGGAAGGCGACGAAACCCGGTCGCTGGAACTGGATGCCCCAGCCCACCGCCGCACCCGCGGCGCGCGCCGCGATGGCCGTGAGCGCCAGCGCCAGGAAGGAGGCCAGGATGCCGGCCGCCGTCGCCAGCGCGCCCCGGACCACCTCGGTCCGGCCTTGGCCCGCGCTCCGCACCAGGCCGAACACCTTGAGCGAAAGCACCGGCAGCACGCACGGCATGGCGTTGAGGATCAGCCCGCCGGCCAGCGCCAGCAGGAGCATGGCCGCAAGGCCTGTTCCCGGACCACCGCGCCCCGGTCCCCGCGTCCCATCGCCCGCTGCCCCCGTGGCCGGCGCGGCAGGCGCTCCTTCCCCGAACAGCTCGCTCTCGATCGGCGTGCCGCCGGAACCTACGGTCAGCGAAACCGTGGCGTTCGTCGTCACCGGCGGCAGGCACTGGGAGTCGTTGCAGGCCTGATAGCGCAGGGCGGCCCGGACCTCCGCCGGCCCCCGGCCGGCCCCGGCCGGGACCTTGACCTCGGCCAGAATCACGGCCTCGCCGTCGTAGACCGCCAGCGGCTGGTCCGCGAAGGCGAAGGTCTTCATCTCGTGCTTGGGGTAGTGCAGGGTCTCGCCGGGCCAACCCGCGGGCAGCTCCAGATCGAGTTTCGTGGGGATCAGGTAGTCGAACGTCGGGGTGTTGCTGTTGACGTGCCAGCCGTCCTCGATGGTCACCTTGGCGGCGATGCGCACCGTCTCGCCCGGCTCGTAGGCCGTGCGGTCGGCGGTCAGGCTCAGCCCGGCCTTCTCCTCCCGGGGCGGCTGCGCGAGGGCGAGGCCGGCGGCACCGAGAGTGAGGACGGCGAGCAGGGCTGCTGGGCGGGTGCGGGAAGCTCTCTTCATAGGCGTCAACGATAACATCCGGCGCTCCGGGGAGCTTCCCGGGCCAGAAGGCCGTCTTCTTTTTCCCGTCTCGCGGCACTATAGGGAGAGGAGGCCAAACCGGGAGCGCGGTCCGGCCGCCGGCTTTCATGCAGGCTATTGCTTCAATTCGGTGTTTTGAAAGGAGAGAAGGGGATATGGACAGGCAGACCGTCTTTGCTCTGGGCACGCTGATCGCACTCCTCGCCCCTGTGGCTGTTCGCGCCCAGGAAGGAGACCCCTACACGATCACGACGATGACCGATTTCAATGGAGGGCTCAAGGCCCTCTGGATGGATCTCCGGGTCGAGCAGATCGAAGTCCTCACCATCAGCGACGGGCACGCCAGCAGCCGCCTCCATCGCCAGCCGTTCCGCTGGGTCGCCAACGACTTCCGCCGCCTGGCCGACGGCAACAACCTGACCTACCTGGTCGATACGGGGGACATCTCCGGCAGCGGGCTCGACCCTGTAGCCGCCGAGGCGGCCATCGACCGCGCCACCCGGACCTGGGCCGGCCAGTCGTGCCTTTCCGGCTTGACGATCGTCAAGAGGCCCGACACCGGGGCCGACGCGGACATCTTCGATTCCATGCTCGGCTTCGGATCGTTCGGCGACTTCCGCCTCGCCGACATCGTCCATGCCGGCTGGATGTCTCCGACCTTCTTCGACGCGGTGAACGGCCCCGGCAGCGGCGACACCGTCCTGGCCTTCTCCGTGACCTTCATCTTCGTCGGCCCCGACGGCCAGCCCACCGACCTGAACCACGACGGCTACCTCGACACGGCGGCCAACGAGATCTACTACAACAGCGGCTTCTCCTGGCTGCCCGGCGTCACGGGCAGCTTCGACCTGGAGTCGGTCGCGCTGCACGAAACCGGCCACTCGATCGGCCTCGGCCACGTCGGTCCGCCTCTGGAGGCGGTCATGAATCCGGTTTACGCCGGGGTCAGCACCAGCTTGAAGCCGCTCGACCAGGCCGCGCTGTGCAGCGTCTGGGCGCGCTGGCCCAACTAGCTTGATCCCCTCCCCCTCTCCCCAGCCCTCTCCCCCGTGCCGGGGGAGAGGGAGCCGGGAGGCCCGGGAGGCAGGGGCGCTGGTTGCAGCGCCCCTCTCCGGTGATACGATCCCCGCCCGTGAAGCTCTCTAAGCGAGTCTCCCGCATCGGCGAGTCGGCGACGCTGAAGGTATCCCGGCGTGCTTTGGAGCTCAAGGCGCACGGGGTCCCGTCGTGGACTTCGGCGCCGGCGAGCCCGACTTCGCCTCGCCCGCCGTCGCCGTCGACGCGGCCTGTCGCGCGCTCGCCGCCGGTTTCACCCGTTATACCCAGGGGAGCGGCATTCCGGAGCTGCGGTCGGCCGTGGCGGAGCGACTACCACGCACGCTACGGAGCGCCCTGGACGCCGCGCAGTCGGTGATCACGGTCGGCGGCAAGGCCGCGCTCTTCGAGCTTGCCTTGGCGCTGGTGGACGAGGGCGACGAGGTGGTCCTCCACGGCGCCGGACTGGGTGAGCATGCCGGAGCAGATCCGCTTCGCGGGCGGCGCGGCCGGTCGAGATCCCCACCTGTGCGTCGGACGGCTTTCGCATTCACGCCGGGCCGATCCTCGCAGCGATCACGGACCGGACCCGGGCGATCATCCTCAACTCGCCCTGCAATCCGACCGGCGGATGGTCCCGGAGGACGACCTGCGCGAGATCGTGCCACGGCGCGCCGCGCGCGGCGTCCTGGTGATCTCGGACGAGACCTACGAGCGCTTCGTCTACGACGACTCCCGGCACGCCAGCGCCGCCCGGCTGGCCGCCGAGTTTCCGGACACGGTGGTGGTGGTCGGGTCGTTCTCCAAGACCTACGCCATGACCGGCTGGCGGATCGGTTACCTGCTCGGCCCGCCGCCGGTGGTCAAGGCGGCGGCAGACGATCCAGAGCCACGCCACCTCCAACCCGA
The DNA here is from genome assembly GCA_963844885.1 of uncultured Holophagales bacterium. Classification (GTDB taxonomy): domain Bacteria; phylum Acidobacteriota; class Thermoanaerobaculia; order Multivoradales; family UBA5704; genus DATMER01. The sequence goes on from CAWJQA010000007.1 coordinate 317,093, forward strand.
CCTCCTTCGCCATGGTCGGCGCGCTCGCGGCGCTGCGCCGCGCGGAGCCGGAGGTCCGGGCGATGATCGCCGAGTACCAGGCCCGGCGCGACCTGCTGGTGCCGCGACTCAACCAGCTTCCCGGCTTCGAGTGCCGTCCGCCGGACGGCGCGTTTTATGCCTTTCCGCGACGTGGCCGGCGCCTACCGGCCCGGACGGCAGGGCTCGACGGCCTTCTCGGAGCGCCTGCTCGAGGAAGCCAACGTCGCGGTGGTCCCGGGCGCGGCGTTCGGCGCCGACGACCACATCCGCATCTCTTTCGCCTGCTCGCGGGAGACTCTCGACGAGGGTCTCCGGCGCATGGCGGAGCTCGCTGCCGGGACTGAGCGTTTTCCTGACAAGAGATCGATCGGAGGTCCCATGAAGCTCTCTTTCCCTGCCTGCGCATGCCTCGGTTTGACCCTCCTGGGCGGCCCTGGCCGCCTCTCCGGCGTCCGCCCAGGGCAGCCGACAGCCGACGATGCCCGAAGCTGATCGACAAGGCCGAGCCGCGAGCTGCTGGACCTGGCGTCGAAGCGCGGCCGGGCGCAGTGGGTGCAGTCCAACTTCATCACCGACGACACCGAGATCCTCGCCGCCCAGGCCAACGAGGCCGGCGATCACCGAGCCGTGGAGTACGCCAAGGAAGCCGCGCGCTTCGACAACGTCCAGCTTCCCGCCGACCTGCGCCGCAAGATCAAGCTGCTCAAGCTCGGGCTCACGCTGCCGGCGCCCAGCGACCCCGAGAAGACCGGCGAGCTGACCCGCCTCGCGGCCTCGCTCGAAGGGCCAGTACGGCAAGCGGCAAGTACTGCCCGCCGGGCCGGCGAGTGCATCGACCTCGGCGAGCTCGCCGAACATCATGGCCACCGAGCCGCGATCCCGAAGGAGCTGCTCGAGGCCTGGACCGGCTGGCACGCCATCGCGCCGCCGATGCGCGCCGATTACGCAGCGCTTCGTCGAGCTCGCCAACAAGGGCGCGCGCGAGCTCGGCTTCACGGACATCGGCGCGCTGTGGCGCTCCAAGTACGACATGCCGCCCGACGACTTCGCCACGGAGCTCGACCGCTGTGGAGCAGGTGCGGCCGCTCTACGTCTCGCTCCACGCCTACGTCCGCGCGCGCCTGCGAGAAGTACGGCGACCAGCCGTGCCGCCGGACAAGCCGATCCCGGCCCACCTGCTGGGCAACATGTGGGCGCAGAGTGGGACAACATCTACCCGACTGGTGGCGCCGCCGAAGCGCCGACCCCGGCTACGACCTGACCGAGCGTCCTGAAGAGCGAAAGACTCGACGCGCAGGCAGATGGTCGCGCTACGGCGAGCGCTTCTTCACCTCGCTCGGCTTCGCGCCGCTGCCCGAAGACCTTCTGGGAGCGCTCGCTGTTCACCAAGCCGCGCGACCGCGACGTGGTCTGCCACGCCAGCGCCTGGGACGTCGACTACGAGGACGACCTGCGCATCAAGATGTGCATCGAGATCAACGGCGAGGACTTCGCGACCATCCACCACGAGCTCGGCCACAACTTCTACCAGCGCGCCTACAACCAGCAGCCGTTCCTCTTCCGCGACAGCGCCAACGACGGCTTCCACGAGGCCATCGGCGACACCATCGCGCTCTCGGTCACGCCCGAGTACCTGGAGAAGATCGGCCTGATCGAGCAGGTGCCCGACCCCTCGAAGGACATCTGGCCTGCTGCTGCAGAAGGCGCTCGACAAGGTCGCCTTCCTGCCGTTCGGCCTGCTGATCGACCAGTGGCGCTGGAAGGTCTTCTCGGGCGAGATCACGCCGGCCCAGTACAACCAGGCCTGGTGGGAGCTGCGCCAGAAGTACCAGGGCGTGGCGCCGCCGGTGGCGCGCAGCGAGACGGACTTCGATCCCGGCGCGAAGTACCACGTGCCGGCCAACGTGCCCTACACGCGCTACTTCCTGGCCGACATCCTGCAGTTCCAGTTCCACCGCGCGCTCTGCCAGGCGGCGGGCTACACGGGCCCGCTCAACCGCTGCTCGATCTACGGCAACAAGGAGGCCGGCGAGCGGCTCAACAGGCGATGCTCGCGATGGGCGCGAGCCGGCCCTGGCCGGACGCGCTCGAAGGCGCTCACCGGCCAGGACAGATGGACGCCACCGCCATCCTCGACTACTTCGCGCCGCTCAAGACGTGGCTCGACGAGCAGAACAAGGGCCAGAAGTGCGGCTGGTAGGGTAAGGCGCCAAACACAACCCCATGAAAAGGGGTAACCACAAGGGTTGCCCCTACATCCTTCCCTTCTGATGTACCTTATGGATCGGTAACCAAGGAGGAGGCGGATGGCGAAGAACGGCAAGCATGAGAACCCTCCCGGCGGCCTGTCGCGGCGCGACTTCCTGCGCGGCGGCGCCGCGGCCGGAGTCGTGGGCGCCGGGCTCCTCGGCGGCAGCCTGGCGCTCGACGCGAAACCGGCGTCCAGGGTCGGTGTCGCCAGCGGCGAGGTGGCCGGCCCCGGCGCGGTCCCCATGACGTTCCGGATCAACGGCGAGACCCTCAAGGCCAACCTCGAACCCCGGGTCACGCTGCTCGACGCGCTGCGCGACCACCTCGACCTCACCGGCGCCAAGAAGGTCTGCGACCGCGGCACCTGCGGCGCCTGCACCGTCATCCTGGATGGCAAAACCGTCTACGCCTGCAGCGTGCTCGCCATCGAGGCCCAGGGCCGGCCGATTCAGACCGTCGAAGGCCTCGGACGGCCCGAGAAGCTCCACCCGCTCCAGGCCGCGTTCGTCGAGAACGACGCCCAGCAGTGCGGCTTCTGCACGCCCGGGTTCGTCATGGCGGCCAAGGCCCTCCTCGACAGCAATCCGCAGCCGACCCTGGCGGAGGTCCAACAGGGCCTCGCCGGCAACTTCTGCCGCTGCGGCACCTATGCCGGCATGCGCAAGGCCGTGCTGGAGGCGGGCATGCCCGCCGATTCCGGCAATCGCGGCCATCCCGGCAATCCCGGACGTCCCGGACGGGAGGGCACGGTGGCGGCGGCAAGGGAAGAGGCAAGGGCAAGATGAAGGGCAAGCGAAAGGAGGACGGCCGTGGTTGACTACTCCTGGCCCGCCGCCGAGAACCGCAAGCTGATCGGCACAGCGCATCCGCCGCCTGGACGGCCCCGCCAAGGTCACGCGGCACGCGCCAAGTACACCTACGACCTCACGCGTCCCGGGCATGCTCTACGCGCGTGTCGTGCGCTGTCCGCACGCCCATGCCAAGCATCACGAAGCTCGACACCTCCGCCGCCGAGAAGCCATGCCCGGCGTCAAGGCTGTCCAGGTCGTTCAGGGAGGTCGGCACCGAGATCCAGTGGGCGCTAGACGAGATCGTCGGCCGTCGCCGCCGACACCGAAGCAGGTGGCCCGCGACGCCGTCCGCGCCGTCAAGGTCGAGTACGAGGTGCTCCCGCACTTCGTCACGGAGGAGCGACCTGGCCGACGCGCCGGATACGGCAAGGCCGGCGCAGGAGCGAGGTCACCGGCGATCCCGACGGCGCCATCGGCCGCGCCGACGGTCAAGATCGAAGGTACCTACGGCATGCCGCTCATCGCCCACAGCTGCCTGGAGGCGCACGGCCAGGTGACGACTGGGAGGGCGGATCAGCTCACGGCCTGGTGCTCCACGCAGGCGGTGTCCGCGGTCGCCGCCCAACTCGCCGAAGGGCTCAAGATTCCGGCCTCCGACGTTCGCGTGACGCACCGAGTACATGGGCGGCGGCTTCGGCAGCAAGTTCTCGGCCGACCGCTGGGGGATCGTCGGCGCCGAGCTGTCGCGCAAGACCGGCGGCGCCCGTCAAGCTGATGCTCGAGCGGCGCGCCGAGCTGACCGTGGCCGGCGACCGGCCGTCCGCCTACGCCGAGATCAAGGTCGGCGCCACGCCGGACGGCAGCTCACCGCCTGGCAGCTCGGACTCGTGGGGCTCGGGCGGACCGGGCGGCGCGCGGCAGCCCTCCCATCCCCTACGTCTTCCAGGTGCCCCACCGGCGGCACAAGCACGACCTCGGTGCCCACGAACACGGCGCGCGCCCGGGCGTGGCGGGCGCCGAACCATCCCCAGGCCTGCTATCTCACGATGTCGCGCGCTGGACGACCTCGCCGCCGAGCTGAAGATGGACCCGCTGGACTTCATCCTGCAAGAACTCGGACATCCTCGGCCCTCGCGCGCAAGGCCTACGCCGAGGAGCTCGAAGGTCGCGGACGCCTCATCGCAGTGGAAGAAGCGCTGGCACCACGCGGGGCGACTCCGGAAAGGGTCCGGTCAAGCGCGGCCTCGGCCTCTCCCTCCACACCTGGGGCGGGCGCGGCCACGCAGCAACTGTGAGGTGACCGTCTATCCCGAAGGTCGGTCGAGGCGCGCATCTCGGCCCAGGATCTCGGCACCGGCACCCGCACGGTCATCGCCATCGTCGCTGGCCGAGACCCTCGGGCTGCCGCTCGACGCGGTCAAGGTCCAGATCGGCGACAGCCAGCTACCCGGCCTCCGGCGGCTCCGGCGGCAGCACGACCGTCGGCGGCGTCAGCTCCTCGACCCGCCGGGCGGCGAAGAACGCGCTCGACCAGGTCTTCGAAAAGGCTGCGCCGAAGCTCGGGCGCCAATCCGGACCAGCTCGAAGCCGTGGATGGTGTCATCCGCGTCAAGGGCGAGCCGGGCAAGGCTCTCACCTGGACGGCAGGCCCTGGGCACGAACCCGCGTCAACGCCAGCGGCGCCAACCCCGGCGCCCAGGGGGAGCCCGAGCTGACCAGCAGCGGTGCCGGCGGCGTGCAGATGGCCGAGGTCACCGTGGACGACGGAGACCGGCGTCGTCAAGATCGAGAAGATGGTCGCCGTGCAGGACTGCGGCCTCGTCATCGACCTGAAGACCGCCGAGAGCCAGGTCTACGGCGCTCTCATCATGGGTGTCTCCTATGCGCTGTCGGAGGAGAAGGTCACCGATCCGCTGACCGGCATCATGCTCAACCCCGACATGGAGTTCTACCGCCTGGCCGGCATCGGCGACGTCGGAGAGCTGGTCGTCCACATGATGACCGGGCCGGGCTACGACGAGCGCGGCGTGATCGGCCTCGGCGAGCCGCCGGTGATCTCGCCGGGCGCGGCCATCGCCAACGCCGTGGCCAACGCTCTCGGCGTGCGCGTCCCGTACCTGCCGCTCACGCCGCAGCGGGTGCTGGACGCCCTGGAGACCGCCAAGAAGGGGAGGACCGCCTGATGCGCGCCTTCGAGTATGCGAGCCCCACCACCCCCGCGCAGGCGCTCAAGCTGCTCACCCCCGGAAGCGCGCCGCTCGCGGGCGGCAGCGACCTTCTCGGCCTGATGAAGGATGGCGTCGAGAACCCCTCCCGGCTGGTCAACCTCAAGGATCTCCGCGATCTCAAAGGCATCCGCTGGGATCCGAAGGCCGGCCTCCGCATCGGCGCCCTGGCCACCCTCGACGAGGTCGCCTCGGACCCGGCTCTCAAGTTCGACTACTCGGTCCTCGCCGACGCCTACGGCCGCGTCGCCGGGCCGCAGATCCGCAACGTGGCGACCGTCGGCGGCAACCTCTGCCAGCGACCCCGCTGCTGGTATTTTCGAAACGGCTTCGGGCTCCTGCCCGTGCGGAACAAAAAATCGATGGTGGTGGAGGGGGACAACCGCTATCACGCGATTTTCGGCGACGGCGGCGACGGCGGCAACGCCGGTCCGGCGTACTTCGTCAGCCCGTCGACGGTCGCGCCGCTGCTGGTGGCTCTCGGCGCGCGGATCGCGGTGCTCGGGCCGCAAGGAGAGCGCCGGATGGATCTCGAACGCTTCTTCCGCATCCCTCAGAAAGAAGGCGAGCGCGAGCACGACCTGATGCCGGGCGAGATCGTCACCGAGATCGTGATCCCTCCGGCATCCGCCTGGAGAGTGGCGAGCTACGAGATCCGCCAGCGGGAGACGCTCGACTGGTCGCTCGCCACGGCCGCGGTCGTCCTGGAGATGGACGGTGCCCGTGTGGCGCGGGCGCGCGTCGTGCTCGGCCAGGTGGCGCCGGTCCCCTGGACGGCGAAGGCGGCCGAGGCGCTGCTCGCCGGCAAGACGCTCGACCGTGCCCTGGTGGAGAAAGCCGGAGAGGCCGCGGTCGAAGGCGCGAAGCCGCTGTCGAGGAACCAGTACAAGGTCCAGCTCACGCGAGTGGCCGTCAAGAGAGCGCTGCTCGCCGCGGCCGGGATGGAGGCCTGACCATGAGCGCCACGACGAACCGCCCGAAAGCGGAAAGCTGCTGCTGCAACCTCCGGTGGAAAGGCATGTACATCGACGTGGAGCCCGACCCGTCGATCCCGAACATGCGAGACGGGCTGTTCTGGTGCAGCACCACCATGACCTGCCTGGGTCCCGACGGCCGTGTCGCCGACGAGGAGAGCTGCTGCGAAGGCCGCGTCTGCCACGAGCCCTGGTAAGCACCGCGGAGGAGGAGAAGACCATGCGACGGAGAATCCTGCTGAGCGTCTGTCTACTGCTTCTTCCCGGTCTCTCCGGAGCCGCTTCCGGCCAGGACGCGGCTCCGGCTCCGGCGGACCCTGTCGCGGACAACAAGGCGCTGGTACAGCGCTATCTCTCGGAGGTTCTCTCGGCCAACCGCCTGGACAAGCTCGACGAGATGTTCGCTCCGGACTTCGAGGACCATACCCCCGGCCTCGCCTCGGGAGAGACCGGGCCGGTCGTGATCCGCAAGGCCCAGGAGCGGATCCGTGAGCTGTTTCCGACCGTGGAGTACACCGTCGACGATCTGATCGGCGAGGGAGACAAGGTGGTGGCCCGCTACACCGTCCAGGCTTCCACGAAGGAGGCGGAAGGGGCACCCGCGCAGAAGGTCCACATCACGGGTATGACGATCTTCCGCATCTCCGGCGGGAAGATCCACGAAACCTGGATCATCAACGACCAGGTCGAGCTCTACCGCCAGCTCGGTTTCACCCTGCAGCCGCCGGGTTAGAATCCGCCAACCATGAGACCCACGATGCGGACATCGCGGACGAGCCTTCCCCTGGCCGTTTTCCTGATGTTGCTGCCGTCGCCGTCGCCGGCGGCGCAAAAGCCGGTCACCCTGGAGTCGATCTTCAGCGCGCCGTTCCCGTCGGAGATCCTGGCGTCTCCCTCCGGCGGCCGGCTGACCTGGATTCAGAACGACCGCGGTGTGCGCAACCTGTGGGTGGCCGATCCGCCCGGCTATCGCGGCCGGGCGGTTACTCGCCATGACAAGGACGACGGCCAGGGCCTCGGCAACGTCGCGTGGACGCCGGACGGCAAGACCCTTTTCTACGTCCGCGGAGCGGGCGCCAACGGCAAGGGAGAGAACCCGAACCCGGCCAGCGATCCGGCCGGCGCCGAGCAGGCGGTCTGGCGGGTGCCGGCGGATGGCGGAGATCCTGTCCGTGTCGGACCGGGCACCGCGCCGGCCGTCTCGCCACGCGGCGACGGCTTCGCGTTCGTCCGCAAAGGCCAGATCCTGTGGGCTCCCCTGGATGGCGGTATCCAGGGGGGTGAACCGGCGCCGCTGGTCCAGACCCGGGGTGGCTGCGGCTCGTTGCGCTGGTCGCCGGACGGCTCGCGGCTCGCCTTCGTGAGCGACCGGAGCGACCACAGCTTCGTCGGCGTCTACGACATGGCGGGCAAGACCGTCCGCTGGCTGGCTCCGGGCGTCGATACGGACTCGCAGCCCGCATGGTCCCCGGACGGCAAGCGCGTCGCCTTCCTGCGCAGCCCGGCGCGCAAGGCCGTCACGCTGTTCAGGCCGAACCGCGAGAGTCAGCCGTGGTCGATCCTGGTGGCCGACGTGTCCACCGGCCAGGCCGTCACGGTCTGGCGCGCCCGCGAAGGGGACGGCAGCGCCTTCCATGAGATGGAAGCCGCCAATCAGATCGTCTGGGGGGCCGGCGACCGGCTCGTCTTTCCCTGGGAAGGCGACGGCTGGCTTCATCTCTACTCGGTTCCAGCTTCCGGCGGCGAGGCGACCCTGCTGACGCCGGGTGAATTCGAGGTCGAGAGCCTCGTCGTCGCGCCGGACCGCCGCGAGGTGATCTTCGTCTCGAACCAGGGAGACATCGACCGCCGCCATCTCTGGCGGGTTTCCGTCGCGGGCGGGCCTCCGGTCCGCCCGGCCCCGGTGACCCGCGGCGAGGGGATCGAGTGGATGCCGGCGATGGCCGGAGATGCGCTCGCCTACATCCAGTCCGGACCGCGCAGCCCGGCGAAGGCCATGGTCCGGATCGGGGATGGCGCGGCGCGGGAGCTCGCTCCGGGCTCGGTCCCGGCGGAGTTTCCCGAGGCCGAGCTGGTCGTGCCGGAGCCGGTGGTCTACTCCGCGTCCGACGGCCTGCGCATCCACGCCCAGCTCTTCCTGCCACGGGGCTTGAAACCGGGGGAGCGCCGGCCGGCCCTGATTTTCCTCCACGGCGGCTCGTTCCGGCAGATGGTCCTCGGCTGGCACTACAACTCGTACTACAACAAGGCCTACGGCATGAACCAGTGCCTGGCGAGCCGGGGCTACGTCGTGCTGGCGATCAACTACCGCGGCGGCATCGGCTACGGCCTCGGCTTCCGCGAGGCGCAAAACACGGGGGCGGCGGGTGCCGCCGAATTCAACGACGTGCTCGGGGCCGGTCTCTACCTGCGCAGCCGGCCGGACGTGGACCCCGGCCGCATCGGTCTCTGGGGCGGCTCCTACGGCGGCTACCTGACGGCGCTCGGGCTGGCGCGCGCCTCCTCGCTGTTCGCGGCCGGGGTGGATTTCCACGGCGTCCACAACTGGAACGTGGGCATCCGGACGTTCATCCCCGAGTACGCACCGACCCCGGAGGAGGAGCGGCTCGCCTTCGAGTCGTCGCCGGTGGCCTGGCTCGACTCCTGGCGCTCGCCCGTCCTCTTGATCCATGGCGACGACGACCGCAACGTCGCCTTCAGCGAGACCGTGGACCTGGCGGAGGAGCTGCGCAAGCGCAAGGTGGACGTCGAGATTCTGGTGTTCCCGGACGAGATCCACGGCTTTCTCCGGCACGCGAGCTGGCTCGACGCGTACCGGGCTACGGCCGACTTCTTCGACCGCAAGCTGCGCGGCCGTTGAGCCATATGGCCGTCGCGCTCGATCGCCGTTCGTATCTCGGGCTGACCCGGGCGCGGTTCACCGTGAATGGCTCGGAGCCGAAGCCCGCCTTCCGGCGACTGGGCACGGTCCGGGCGGAGCTGCGGGCGTTGTTGAGCCGCGAAGGGGTCCGGAAGTATCACCGGCTCCTCTTCCTGGGCTATGCCAGCTCGATGCTGGCCGGCCTGATGGCCGCCGTGGCGCTGGGCTCCCAGCTTGCCGTGGATCTGCTCGCCGCCATGGAGGCGTCGAAGAAGATGACGCCTTTCTTCCAGGAGCTCTACCGCATCCTGACCCACCTGCCGGCGCTCCGCTTCGTCTTCATGGCGGTGCCGCTCTTCGTTCTCGCTTTCGCCGTAGACTACCTGTCCTACCGGTCCATCCTGGAGACGATCGACAGGGCTGCCGAGCCCGCCCCGGAGGAGCCGGCGGCGTGATCCTGTTCCTCTGGGTTCTCGCCATCCTCCTGGTCCTGGCAGGCCTCGCCGGGACGATTCTCCCGGCGTTGCCCGGGGCGCCGCTCGTGTTCCTGGGTCTCCTGGTGGCGGCCTGGATCGACCACTTCCAGAAGGTGGGTTGGATCACCCTGACGATCCTCTTCCTGCTGGTCCTGCTGACCTTCGCGATCGAGCTGGGCGCGGCGGGGTTGGGCGCGAAGCGGGTCGGAGCGAGCAAGATGGCGGTCGCCGGCGCTGCGGTCGGGATGGTGGTGGGGCTGTTCCTGGGCATCCCCGGTCTGGTGTTCGGGCCCTTCGTGGGAGCCGTGCTCGGCGAGTACGCTTCCCGGCGCGACCTGCGACAGGCGGGGAAGGTGGGGATCGGAACCTGGATCGGGATGATCCTGGGCGCGGCCGGAAAGCTGGCCGTGATCTTCGCGATGGTCGGGGTGTTCGTGCTCTCCTATCTGCTTTAGATCCCCCCTGCCAGCGGCGCGACGCAGTCCGCCGCGTCGTGGGCGGGGCTGTTCACGGCCCGGCTCACCGGGTAGGTCTCCATCTGCGCGGGGTCGAACGGAGTGAGGAGAGGTTCCAGCCTTTCCCGGTCTTCGACCGCGGGGTCCAGCCACAGGCCGAAGTCTTTGGGGTCCAGGATGACCGGCATCCGGTCGTGGAGCGGGCGGATCAGCTCGTTGGCGTCCGTGGTGAGAATCGTGAAGGTGTCGAGAGGGCCTCTTTCGGGATCCTTCCAGCGCGCCCAGAGGCCGGCGAGGGCAAAGGGCTTCGCATCCTTGCGGTGGATGAAGTAGGGCTGCTTGGCCTTGCCTTCCTTCTTCCACTCGTAGAAGCCGTCGGTGGGGATGAGGCAGCGCTGCTTGCGGAAGCTTCAGCGGTAGGCCGGTTTCTCGGCCACGCTCTCGGAGCGGGCGTTGATCATCCGGTTGCCGATGCTGGCCTCCTTCGCCCAGTAGGGGATGAGGCCCCAGCGGAGCATTCCGAGCCGGCGGGGCTCGCCCGGGGTCTCGACCCGAACCACCGCGGCCTCCTGGGTCGGCGCCACGTTGAATCGCGACGGCACGGCAGGGATCTCCGCGAGGTCGAACAGGAGGGCCAGCTCTTCGCCGCCCGAGCTGAGGGTATAGCGTCCGCACATGGGCTGATCTTACCTCCGGTGCTCCACCCACCGCCCGCCCACACAGGTGGCGGCGATCACCTCGTCCGAGGCTCCGAAGACCAGCGAGTCCAGCAAGGTGTCCGGCTCCCAGCCGGCGAGGGCGGGGGAGTCCAGGTCGATCGCGGCGAAGTCGGCCCAGCAGCCGGGCTCGATGCGGCCGGCTTCGACTCCACGGCGCGGGCTCCGGTGGCCGTGGCGGACTCGAAGAGCACGCGGGAGACCTGCCCGGCGCCGTCCCGGAGCACCCCGCGGCTCTCGGTGGCGAGGCGCTGGGCGTATTCCAGCCAGCGCATCTCTTCGATCATGGAGATCCTGGCGTTCGAGTCGCTTCCGAGGCAGACCGGGCCGCTGAGATCCCGGACCCTCGGCAGCCCGGCGATATCGGCGATACCGTCGCCGAGGTTGCCTTCGGTCAGCGGACAGATGCAGACGGTGCCGCCGCCGGCCAGGAAGCGTTCCATGTCTTCCGGGTCGGTGTGCGTGCAGTGGACGGCGGTGACGTCGGTGGCCGTGCCGAGCGTCTCCAGGAGGAGCTGCATGGGCCGGCGGCCGTAGAACGCGAGCGCGTCCTCGATCTCCCGCCGCTGCTCTTCGACGTGGATGTGGAAGGGCAGGTCGCGCCGCCGGGCCTCGTCGTAGACGGATCGCAGATCCTCCAGGCTCGCGGCGCGGAGGCTGTGGACGGAGGCTCCGAGGGTCTGGGTGCGCGGATCGAGCAGGCCGGCGAGGCGGTCCATCTGCTCCCAGTAGGCCGCGGTCGAGGGAGAGCCGAAGCGGCGTTGCGCGCCTTCGAGCGGCTGGCCGATGGCGCCGGTCCGGTAGTAGACCTCCAGGAGCGCGATCCGGATGCCGGCTTCGGACGCGGCGCGCAGCACCCGCTCGTCGAAGGCCCAGCCGGTCAGATCCGCGCCGTGGTGGAAGTAGTGAAACTCGCCGACGCAGGTGATCCCGGCCGACCGCATTTCGCGGAAGGTCCGCAGGCAAAGGGCCTCGAAGGCGTCGGGATCGAGCCGGTCGACCAGGCCGTACATGGCCTCGCGCCAAGTCCAGAAGCTCCCCGAGCCCGGCCGGAAAGCGCTCGCCGCGCCCCCTCAGGCCGCGCTGGAAGGCGTGCGAGTGCGCGGAGACCATCCCGGGCAGCAGGGCTCGACGCTCCAGCCGGAGGTCCGGCACGCCGAGGACGCCAACTTCGACGATCCGGCCGTCGTCGCCGATCCGGACCTGAATTCCTTCCTCGAAGGACTCGCCGGTCCAGGTCCAGTCCGCCTGAACGACGGTCATGCGCCCTCCTTGCAGAAGGCGTCGATCGTCCGCGCGAGGAGCCCGCGGGCGGCGGCGAATTCGCTCTTCGGGAGGTGCTCGTTCGGCTTGTGGGCGACCTCGATGGTGCCCGGCCCGAAAATGGCGCAGTCCATGCCGAGGCGCTGGAGCCAGCCGGCGTCGGTGGCGAAGGAGACGCTGGCACCCACGTCCTGGCCGGCGAGCGCGCAGAGGTGACGGTGGATCGGGAGGCCTCGTCGAGCAGCATGGGCGGGCTGTCCGAGAGCACCTCGACGTCGGGCGCGAACGGCGCGGCCGACTCCATTGCGGCGCGGCGGATGCGCTCGGCCAGGGCCGCGGACTCGACGCCGGGAAGCGGCCGGACGCCGACCTCGACCACGCAGCGGTCCGGGACCACGTTGATCGCCGAGCCCCCCTGAACGGTGCCGACGTTGAGCGGCACGAAGGGGACTTCCGGGAACAGCTCGCGGTTCGGGACCGCCTCGGCTTCGAGCTCGTGGCGCAGCCGGGTGAGCGCCTCGATGACGCGGCCGGCGGGCTCGATGGCGTTGAGGCCGAGATGCGGATAGCCGCTGTGGGCGCTACGGCCGTGCAGGGTGATCCGCAGCTTCAAGTGACCCTTGTGGACGCGGGCCACGCGCAGCGACGTGGGCTCACCGATGATCGCGCTGCGCGGCAGGGCCGCCGCCTCCGGGAAGGTCTCGGTCAGGCGGCGGGCGCCGAGGGTGCCGACCTCCTCGTCGTAGGTGAAGACCAGGGCGAGCGGCGCGCGCAGACTGCCCGGGTCGACCTCGGCGGCGAGGTTGGCGGCCACGGCGAGGAAGCCTTTCATGTCGCAGGAGCCGCGGGCCGTCCAGCGGTCCCCCTCGTCGGTGAGGGTGAACGGGTCGCTCCGCCAGCCGGCCTCGTCCGCGGGCACCGTGTCCATGTGGCCGGAGAGCACCAGCCCCCGGCGGTCGCCGGAAGGTGCCGGCCCCACCCAAGCGATCAGGTTGGTCTTGGTGCCGTCCGCGGACGGGTTGCGCTCGATGCGAATGCCGGGGCGGTCCAGGTAGCCCGCCAGGAAATCGGCGAGCGGCAGATTGCTGTTCCGGCTGGTCGTGTCGAAGGCGACCAGGCGGGCGAGCAGGTCGGCGTCGGTGAGGTGGGCGACCATGGCGCTGGCATTATAGGAGGGGGAAGAGCCAAAGGACATAAAGGACCCAAAGGACATAAAGGACTCAATGAAAGAAGGAGAGTGTCTGTCCTTTGAGTCCTTTGAGTCCCTTATGTCCTTTGGCTCTTCCCCTACTCCAGCACCAGCGCCGGGGGATTCTTTTCGCTCCGCGTCCGGGCCACCCAGCCTGAAAGCTCATCCAGAAGCCTGCCGACGTCCTCGCCGCCGGCCGGCTGTTGGAAGGAGAGCAGGGCGGTGGTGGTCTCGCGGTACATGTCGTCGGAGTGGAAGAGGGGGTAGATCTGGTCGGCCATGCGGCGCATGTCCGCCTCCCGCTTCTCCTGGACATAGAGGACCGCGAGATCCATGGCCGCGAGCGCCGCTTCGTAGGCGAGACCTTCGCGGGCGAGGCCTTCGCGGGCGGCGAGGAGGGCGCCTTCGGCCTCGCGCGGCACGGCGGAGAGCTTGCCTTCCAGCCAGCGCAGGCGGTTCAGATGGCGCCGGTCGCCGGCCTTCTCGTAGAGCCGGCGGGCGCCGTCGAGGCAGGCGGTGACCTCTCCCTCCTGGCCGCTTTCGTGGAGGAACCAGATCAGATTGTGGGTCGCGCAGACGATCAGCCGCGGCTCGCGGGTGGGATCGATGAGGTCGATACTGCGGCGGATCAGGCGCAGGGCTGCGGCTTGCTGGCCGGCGTTGCCGAGGATCGTCCCTTTCTTGAGCAGGGTGCGGCCGAGGAGGTGGCGCTCGCCGAGATGGCGGTAGACCGCGGCGGTCTGGTTGAGCAGGCCGAGCGACTCCTCGAAGCGTCCGCAGTAGCCGGCGAGGGAGGCCTTGAGCGTCAGCAGCTCGGCACGGGTCAGAGGGTCGCCGCTGCCCTCCTCCAGGAGTCTTTCGGCTTTCTCCATGGAGCTTTCGGCGAGGTCGACCTCGGCCTGGACGCGGCGGCTTTCGGCGAGGTAGGCCCAGGCCACGGCGCGGAGATCCTGGACGATCGGCGCGCCGTAGAGCTCCATGTCGAGCTGCTCGGCGACGCGGACGGCGATCTCCGCGGCCTTCTGTGCGCGGACCGGATCGGAGATCCCGAGGTCGCGGCTTTTCTGCAGCGAGCAGCTCGCAGAGCGCCAGGCTCGCGTAGCGGCGGGTGCTGTGGACCTGAGCCAGCCCCTCGACGGCTTCGTGGGCGAGCAACTCGGCGTACAGCGCCGCGCGGTGAAGCGGGTGCGGGCTCGCTCGGCGCCTCCAGGCCGCCGTCGGCGATCTTCCGGCGCAGCCGCTGGATGGCGCCGTCATAGATGGCCGGGCCGAGGTCTTCGGTCCGGCGGACCCGTTCGACCTCCTGGGCGCAGCTCTGGCACCCCTGGAGGAGGTGGCGGACGGCGTCGCGGCCCTCGGCCTCCGAGGCCGATCCCTGGACCAGCAGGCGGAGGACCGTGCGCGAAGGGTGGCTCTTCCTCGGGCTTCTCCTGGAAGGCCAGACCCTCCTGGCGGCGGAGATGGACCTGGCGGCGGCCCTCCCGCGCCTCGGCGGCCCGGCCCGGCTCCTCGGCGCGGTCCCAGTGCCGCGCGGCGCGGCTCCAGGCCAGCTCGGTCTCGGCGCGGAGCGCGCGGCAGCGGTGCTCCAGCCGCTCCAGCTCGCGCAGCTCTTCCCACACCAGCCGCTCGCCTTCCGTGAGGAGAAACCAGGGAATGGCCGGGAGGCGGTGGAGGAGGGCCTGCCGCCGCACCTGGAGCAGGAGGTCGGCGTGGTCCAGACCCTCCCGGCTTCCGGTCTCGATCATCTCCCGCAGCCGGGGCACGAACCGGCGGCGGTTTCCGGGCTGGATCTTGGCCAGGCGGGTCACGTCCAGCCAGCATTCGGCTCGGGCGTAGAGCTCGGCGGCTCGCCCGGCGTCTCCGGCGCGCTCCCAGCAGCGGGCGGCGTCGCCGTGGCGGCCGAGCCCCTCCCAGGCGGCGGCGGCCTCCTTCCAGGACTTCCGGTCTTCGAGGTGGCGCGCTTCGCAGCGGCGCGCGTCCGGCTCCTGCCCGATCTCGCGGTAGCGGGCGGCGGCCTCCACCAGCCGTCCCAGGCGTTCGAGCAGGGGTGCCTGGCGTGCGACCACGCGCAGGCCCGTCCAGCGGGTGAGGGCGCCGGACCAGTCCTCCCGCTCCTCGTCGGCGTGCGCGAGCGCCTCCATCTCCTGCTCGGACCGGCCGGCGCGGCGGTAGCATTCGGCGGCCTGCCGGAAGTGCCGGCGCCGCAGGAAATAATCGCCCTCCGCTTCCCACTCGGCGGGCGAGGCGGTGGGCCGGAACAGGTGGGACAGGCTCTCGACGGCTTCGCGCTCCAGCCGGCTGCGGAAGCGCTCGCCGCCCCGGTTTCCCCAGAAGGGATGCTGCTCCGGACCCTCGTGGATGGCGAGGTGGCGGCGAGCCCGGGTCACCGCCACGTAGAGGTGCTGGAGGAGGCGCTTGAAGCGGGGCTCGCGGTCGAGGCGGCCGGCGCGGCCGAAGCGCTCGACGAGGTCGCGGTCCGGGCCGAGGAGCTTCCAGAGGACGACGTCCTCGAACTCCAGCCCCTTGGCGTCGCGCACGTGGAAGACCCGGCTGGTCCCGAGCCGTAGGCGAAGGCGCTCGGTCTCGTCCTCGTCCAGGGTGAGCACGGCACAGCGCGGCCCGAACCCCTCGATGGCGGCGAGCACCTCCTCTTCGGTGCCCGGAACCTCGATGGGGACCGGACCGTCGACCGCGGCCTCCTCGGGCTCGTCCTCCTCGGAGCGGCCATAGACCTCGCGCCGCAGCAGGAGAAGGGAGTTGGCCAGCTCGACGAGCGGCCGGACGCTGCGCAGGTTGCGCCGCAGGCGGAGCACGGCCGGCGCCTCGCGCCGCTTCTCGCTCCGCTCGCCTGCCTTGCCGGCCAGCCGCCGCACCTCGGCCCAGCGGAAGCCGCTCGGCTGCACCGTCTGCTGGGTGTCGCCGGTGAGCAGGACGCCCGAGAGGTCCGGCCGCCGCGACAGGGCGAAGACGAACGCCACTTCCAGCTCGGTCAGATCCTGGACCTCGTCGCAGACCACCACGTCCCACGTCCGTTCCCGGCCCCGGCGCAGCTCCGCGAAGGCGCGGCGGCAGAGGTCGATGCGGTCGCAGCGCCCCTCTTCGGCGAGCCACTTCTGGTAGCGCTGGGCGATGCGGTAGATCTCCGGCCGCTCGTCCACGAAGAGGGGAGCGCGCTTGCGGCCCAGCTCCTGGTAGGCCGCCTCGTCGAGCATCGGCTGGCTCGTGGACAGGCAGGCGCCCTTGAGAATGCCGCGCAGCTCCTCCCAGACCAGCGCGGGGTCGAGGGGCCGGCCCGCCTTGCGGAACCACTCGCGGAAGAGCGTTTCGCTGATCGGCCGCGTATCCCGCGGCGCCAGCGAGCCGTAGAGGTCGTCGAAGGTGAAGAAGTCTGGCTTGCGGATCCCGGGCGCGTCGAGGTCGATGCCGCGCGCCGCGGCCAGGTTGTGGACGAGCCGGCGGGCGTGATCGACGAGCGCCGGGCTGTACGAGAGGTACAGCGCCGATTGAGGCCGGCCCGTGACGGCCGCCGCCAGCCGGTGGACCGCGACCGTGGTCTTGCCGCTGCCGGCGCTGCCGGCGAGGAGGACCGGGCCGGGGGCGTGGACGATCTCGTACTGCTCGCGGGTGAGCTTGAGCTCCAGCTCGTCGCCGCCGCGGTCGAACAGCCGCTGAAACTCCTCCTCGTCGGCCAGGACGCCGGGCTCCAGCAGGTACCAGCGGACCCCCGGCGGCGGCTCCTCGCTGTGGATCTCCAGGCCGTCGGGCGGGAGGAGGAACTGGAGGAGCGGCTCGGCCGTATCGGGTTCCGCGGAGACCTCCGCGAACGTGGCCTCCGGGTGCGGCGGCGGCTCGTCGATGTCGAACTGCTCGACCGCCTCCAGCTCCAGGAACTCGGCTTCCGGCGAGCGGTTGCGGCGCGCGGTGCGCTCGGCGTCGTCGTGCTCGACCCAGTCCCAGACCTGGAGATGGCTGGTGGATCGGCCCGGCTGGACGCTCAGAGGGGAGCGCGCCATCGTGAACAGGAGCCGGCCGCCCGAGTCGGTCCGCGCCTCGTAGACCGGCCGGCCGACGCCGCGCAGACGCTTGACGCGGGTGCCGCCGCCCCAGTGTCCGTCCCGCAGCCGGTGCAGCGCCTTCCACACACCACCCAGCTCCGCCCTGCCGCTCTGCCGCAGCCGGCGGTACAGGTCGGGGTGGAGCAGGACCGGAAAACGCCCGGAGCCCGCGGCGAGGCAGGCCAGGCTGGAGGCTTCTGGACTATCGGACACGAAGAACGATTGTAACCGGAAGACGGGTTTCCTTCCAGGCCAATTGTTCGCGGACAAGAAGACAGCGAGAGTAACGAATGCGCAATCGGTCCACCCTACGCCGGCTTCCGCTCGGCCGGTCTCACGATCATCCGCTCGTCGCCCACGCGGCGGGTGGCGCCGGTGGAGTCGAGGTGCTCCAGAAGAGGGATGGCCCACTTGCGGCTGAGGCCGAAGCGGTCCTTGAACTCGGGCACGGTGAAGCGCTCCCAGCCGGTGGCGAGGAGGTCGCGCTTGAGGCCGACCACGGCCGACGCGGCGAGGATGAGGCCGTCCGGCAGGCGGATGAGCTGGCCGCGGGTGACCATGTGGCGGATGACGCCTTCGAGGATCTGCGGCTTGGCGTTGAGCGCGATGCTCAGCTCGCTCGGCGACGGCGGGGTGAGCCCGCCGCGGTCGAAGCGCTCGACCACCGCGGTGGCGAGCGTCGACTCCTCGCCGGTGAGCTGCGCGCTGCGGCCGGGCAGCGTCACCTGGTCGCCCTGGACGACGAGCACCTTCTGCGCCTCCAACCAGCCGAGGTACATCGGCGCCAACTCGGCCGCCCGGCCGCGGAGGATGCGCTTCACCGCCTCGGCTTTCGGCATGCCGTCGGCCAGGCGGTCCTTCTGGAAATACTCCTTGAGGATGCGCCGCGCCCGTTCCGTGACCCGCTGGATCGCCGACGGTGCGAGGAACCGCTTCTCCTGGGCGGGAACCTCGATCAGCTTGTTGGCGGCGACGAGCTTTTTCAGCTCCGTCTCCACCCGGGCCGGCGGCAGGCCGAGCCGGCGGGCCAACTCCGCCGCAGCCGCGCCGCGCTCGCCGGCCTCCTGGACCCAGAAGGCCAGCGCCGGCCGCAGGTCGCCCTGGAGCGCCGCCAGGGCCTGGACGAGGATCGTGCCGCGGTGCCGCCGCCAGCGCGGATCGAGCACCTCGCCGCCGCCCAGCGTGGCCGCGGGCGAGGGGCGCCGGAGGATGGTGCGGTCGCCGCGCACGGCCGTCACCGGCGCCTCCAGGCGGATCTCCACCAGTCCGGTCTCGCCCGGCATCAGCCCGGCCTCTGTGAGCGGGGCGAGCGGACGCACGCGGCCGAGCACCTCGCTGGCGAAAAGATGGAGGCGGACGGGCGTGAAGCCGCGCAGCGGGGCCGGCGCGTCCGGCAGCAGCGTGAAGCGGGCGAGCAGGCTGGTGGAGGCCGCGAAGGCGTCCGGCGGCCCGAGCTGCATGCCGCGGCCCAGCTCCTCCAGGGCCACGCCGCCGAGCTGGAGCGACGTGCGCTCGCCGGCCTCCGCCACCTCGCGCGGCCGGCCATGCACCTGGATGCTCCGCACCCGCGCGCGCTGGCCGCGGGGGAGGACTTCGAGCGTGTCGCCCGGCCGCACCTCGCCGCTCGCCAGCGTGCCGGTCACCACCACGCCGAGGCCGCGCAGATGGAAGGCGCGGTCGATCGGCAGCCGCGCCGGCCGCTCCGGGCCGGTGACATCGCCGGACACCGCATGGCGGGACGCGAGGTCGATCAGCGCCGCCTTGAGCTCCGGGATGCCCTGGCCGGTCGTGCTCGACACCGGCAGGACGGCCGAGCCTTCGAACGGCGTGCCGGCCAGCAGCTCCTCGACCTCGAGCTGGGCCAGCTCCAGGAGATCCTCCGCCACCAGGTCCGCCTTGGTCAGCGCCACGATCCCGGCCGGGATGCCCAGGAGCGAGCAGACCGCCAGATGCTCGCGGGTCTGCGGCTTGACCCCCTCGTCGGCGGCCACGACCAGCAGCATCACCCGGATGCCGCCGAGGCCGGCCAGCGCGTTGTGGAGGAACCGCTCATGGCCCGGGACGTCGATGAACCCGATCTGGAGATCGCCTTCTTCCAGGTGCGCGAACCCCAGGTCGATCGTGATGCCGCGCGCCTTCTCCTCGGCCCAGCGGTCGCAGTCGATCCCGGTCAGGGCGAGGACCAGGCTGGTCTTGCCGTGGTCGATGTGGCCGGCGGTGCCGACGATTGCTCGGCGGCGCAGTCGTTCCGGTTGATCCCCTGGTTGAGCCCCGGTCATTTGCCCGTCAGGATCTCGCGGGCGATGCGGTTGATGGTGCCGCCGTCCGCCGAGCTGCCGAAGCGGGCCAGCATCTCCTTCATGATCGGCCCGATCGCCGCCGGGCCGGTGAGGCCGCGCTCGGCCACGAGCGCCTCGATCGCGGCGCGGATCTGCCCTTCGTCGACCTGCGCCGGCAGGTAGGCGGCGAGGATCTTCGCCTCGGCCTCCTCCTTGGCGGCCAGCTCCTCGCGGTGACCGGCGCGGTACTGGGAGATCGAGTCTTCGCGCTGCTTGATCGACTTGCGCACCAGCGAGACGAAACCCGCCTCGTCCACGTCGCTGCCGCGGCGGATGCGCTCGTTCTTGATCTCGGTGAGAAGCATCCTCAGGGTGCTCAGGCGATCCTTGTCTCCCGCCTTCATGGCGGTCTTCACGTCGGCTTCGATGCGCTGCTGCGGTGTGATGGTCGTCATGTCCGGGATTATAGGGGGGACCCGATCCTGATAACGTATCGCCGGTGAAGATCTCCGCCGTTCTCCTCCTTCTGCTCCTCGCCGGCTGCCGGGCCGCGCCCGCCCGCGACCCCGGAGCGTTGCGGGTGGCGGTGAGCGTCGGGCCGCAGGCGGAGCTGGTCCGGGAGATCGGCGGCGGCCGCGTGGCGGTCACCACCATGATCCCGCCCGGCGCCTCGGACGAGGACGCCGCGCTCAGCCCGCGCCAGGCGTTCGCGCTGGAAGAGGTCCAGCTCTACGTCGCCGTCGGGCACCCCGCCTTTCCCCTGGAGGCCCGTTACATCCGTCCCTTCCTGGCCCGGCACCCGGAGGTCCGGGTGGTGGACATGTCGCGGCACGCCGCCGGCCGTCCGGGGGACCCGCACGTCTGGGTGTCGCCCGAAGTCATGGCCGCGGCGGCGCGGGACATCGCCGCCGCTCTGGCGACGATCGATCCTTCGCATGCCGGCGAGTACCGGGAGAATTTGGAGCGGTCCCTGGAAAAGAACGCGCGGCTCGACCGCGAGATTCGCCGCCGGCTCGCGGTATCTGGCGCGAGCCGCGCCTTCCTGGTCTACCATCCGTCCTGGGGATGCTTCGCGCGCCGCTACGGCCTGGAGCAGATCGCCATCGAAGCCGAAGGCAAGGAGCCGGGCGCGGCGCGGCTCATCCAACTCATCGACCGGGCGCGGAGCGAGCATGCGACCGTCCTCCTCGTTCCGGAAGGATTTCCACGGGAGAGCGCGCAGGTGATCACGGACGAGATCGGCGGCCGGGTCGTCACGGCCGACCCGCTGGCGCCGGACTGGCATGCGACCCTTCTCCGCGTCGCCCGCGCGCTGGGGGAGGCCCCGCATGTCTGAACCGCTTGTCTCTGAGCCGGTGATCGAGGTCCGGGACGTGACCTTTGGATATGGCCGCGAGGTGGTGCTGGACCACGTCAGCCTCCAGATCCAGCCGCGCGACTTCCTGGCCGTCATCGGCCCGAACGGCGGCGGCAAGACCACGCTGATCAAGGTGATCCTGGGGCTGCTGCGGCCGTGGTCCGGCGAGGTGATCGTCCGCACCCCCCGCGGCCGGCTCGGCTACGTGCCTCAGTTTTCCACCTTCGACCGGAGCTTTCCGCTGCGGGTGCGCGACGTCATCCTCATGGGCAAGCTCGGCCGCCGCGGCCTGGTGCGGCGCTACACGCGCGAAGACCGCGAGGACGTGGACCGCATCCTGCACCGGCTCAAGCTCGAGGACGTCGCCTCCTCCCACGTCGCGGGCGTCTCCGGCGGCCAGCTTCAGCGCGTGCTCATCGCCCGGGCGCTCGCGGGCGATCCCGAGGCTCTCTTCCTGGACGAGCCCACGGCCTCGATCGACGCCGAGTCGCGGGAGGTGCTGCGCGAGATCCTGGAAGAGCTCAACCAGCGCATCCCGGTCGTCGTCATCACCCACGACATCACTTCGGTGTCGCCGATGGCCAACCGCATCGCCTGCATCAACCGGCGGCTCTTCTACCACGGAGCGGAGATCGACCAGGAGGCCCTGGAAGAGGTCTATGGCTGTCCGGTCGAGCTCGTGGCCCACGGCGTTCCCCACCGCGTCCTCCATCAACATCACTGAGGCCCGCTTGCCCTCCTTCTTCGACGCCCTGTCCTACGAATTCCTGCGCAACGCGCTGCTGGCCGGCGTGATCGCCAGCGTGCTCTGCGGCGTGGTCGGCACCTTCGTCGTGGTGAAGCGGCTGGCCTTCCTGAGCGACGGCCTGAGCCACGCGGCGTTCGGCGGCATGGGGATCTGCTACTTCCTCGGGATCGATCCGCTGATCGGCGCCGTTTGCATGGCCCTCGCCGCGGCGCTGGCCCTGGGCTCCATGGACGGCGAGACGGTCCGCTCCTACGACACCGTGATCGGGGTGCTCTGGGCGGTCGGGATGGCGGTGGGGATCGTCTTCCTCTACCTGACGCCGGGTTTCGCGCCGAACCTGGCGACCTATCTGTTCGGCAACATCCTGCTGGTGTCGCGGCGCGAGATCCTGCTCATCCTGATCTTCGCCGCGGTGGTCCTGACCATCCTGGCGCTCTTCTTCCAGGGGATCGTGGCCGTGGCCTTCGACGAGGTCTTCGCGCGGGTCCAGGGGGTGCGCGTGCGGCTCCTGATGTCGCTGCTGCTGACCATGATCGCGCTGACCGTGGTGGTGCTGATCCAGGTGGTGGGGATCATCCTGGTGGTGGCGCTGCTGACCATCCCACCGGTGATCTCCCTCATGCTGTTCAAGGATCTGCGGGGAGTCCTGGCCTGTTCGGTGTTGGTGGGGGTGAGCATCACCCTGGGCGGCCTGGTGCTGTCCTTCTATTACGACCTCCCGTCCGGTCCGGCCATCATCCTGCTGGGCGCCGCCCTGCTGGCGGTCATCGCGGCGGCGAAGAAGCTACGCGGCGAAGCGCCCCGGCTGTTGCCGATGTTCCGGCGGGGGTAGGCTTGTCAAGGTTGCCTCCTCAAAACGCATGCATTATGATGAAGGCTGAGGAGTTGAACCGATGCCATCTCTCCAGATTCGCGATGTCCCCGAAGATGTCTTCGAGGCTCTGGCGTTCCGGGCTCAGGCCGAGCACCGAAGCCTTGCGCAGCAAGCCATCGTGGAGCTACGCCGGATCCCCGAGCTGACCGCTCGCGAGAGGCGGCTGGAGGTTCTGAAGGAGCTGAAGAAGAGGATCGAGACGGAGCCGCAGCGCCGGCTTTCCCCTTCGCCCGAAGATCTTCTCCGCCAGGACCGGGAGCGTTGACGGCCCGAGTGGTTCTCGATTCCTCCGCAGCCGTGCGCCTCGTCCTGAACGGCGAGCACGCTCCGTATCTGGCCGCGAAGCTCCAAGAGGCGGTGATCGTCACGAGCCCGGACCTTTCTGTTCCGAGGTGCCTTCTCGCGAAGGCCAAGCTTGGTCAACGGCGCGAGGATCTGGGGGAGTCGGCCCGCCCCCTAGTGCCGGAGGCGGGCCGCTCCTGTTACTTCACCACTTGCAGCCGCCGGCCTGCAGGCAGGGTAGCTGGGTATTGCCGAACCAGGTGTAATCGAGACCGTAGGCGACGAGGTCCGTCCGTCCCTGGGTCCAACTCGGGAGCTGGATCCAGAAGCGGTGATAGTCGCCGCCGCCGCACTCGGTCTTGATGGCCGCTTCGCTGCCGGAGTCGGCGCGCACGAGGGTCGTCGTTATCTTTGTGGTGCCGGCATAGATGTCGACAGCGATCGACTTGGTCGGAGCGTCCTGATCGCAGGTCCAGCCTTGGGCCAGGCCGGTCGAGCTGACCGCCTCGAAATAGCCTTTCGGGTTATAGTTGTCGAACGGCATCCATTCCGGAGTGCTCAGCCACCAGTTGTATCCGTGCTCACCGTAAACCTCGCGTCGCGCGACGCCGAAGAAGTCTAGGGATGTCGACGAGGTGTTGAAGAGCGAGCTGCGGAAGTAGTTCGACTGATAGACACCGGTCACACCCTGATTGGGGATGCCGCCGAGCTTCTGGCGGTAGAACTCGTAGAGCGCGTACATCTCCGGCTTGTACCCGTCGGGACCGCCGCAGGGGAAATTCGGCGTGAAGGAGTAGACGCCCAGGCTGTCGCGCGAGATGGAGTAGCAGTCGTTCTTGAATGCGTCCGGCGTGGGGGCCGTGTCGACATGCATTTGCATCTCCTTCATGAGGCCCCAGGCAATGGTCTGCTGGCCGGGATAGGACCCGAAGGAGTAGGTGGAGCCGGAAGCCTTGAGACCCAGGACGGCGCTGGCGATGCTGGTCATCAGACCGAACCCGTACGGCGGCATCTGTCCGCCGTGGTTGAAGCTGATCGTCTCGTCGGTGTTGTTCTGGAGTCCCGTCACGCTGCCGTTGCAGAGCACGGTTGCGTTGCCGGTGGGCGAATGGATGCAGACGTTGTTGAAGAAGTTCCTGATCTGAGTGATGGCCGAGGACCGGAAGGTCTGGACGCTGGCAGCGGAGTCGCCGCGGCGGTACTTGTACGCGGCGATCCAGGCGTACCCCACCGCCGCTTGAGAGTAGTCGTCGAGACAGTTGTTGGTACCACCGACGTTGCCGCAACCCGAGTCGAGGGTGAAGGCGTAGTTCGATTCGAGGCGCCGGAGCTGTGTGTCGAGCTCCTTGGTGGCGAAGCCGTTCGCGCCGAGGCGCTGCGCCGCCGCGAAGATCAGGGAGACGTGCGCGCCGCGCAGCCAGTCCTTGAACTCATTCGGATTCGAGTCGATGGTGCTCTTGACCTTGGCTGTGAGCCCCCACGTCGCCGCTTGGGCGCACGCCGGATTGGCGGAGTCCATTTCGATGCGGGCGTAGTCGGCAAGGTTGCCCTCCAGGTCATTATTCCCGCGGTAGTAGTTGGCGAAGACCGGATCGTCGACCCGACAGGCTTGGGCGGCCGGCACGGCACCGAAGAAGAGGAAGAGGGCGAGGGAGGCGAAGAGCACGTTGCGCAGTGCTCCGTAGATTGAGGACGTGGTCATTGTGTTTCTCCTAGAGTTGTCTCGGTGAAGTCCTGGTGGGGGCCGTTCTTGCCAGCCCCACACGGATGAGTGCCCATACCAGTCGAAGTATTTCGCATGCTCTTCACTGCGTACGCGCCCCGACATTGGTGGCCCCGGCCTGGCGGCCTGGTGCTGTCGTTCTACTACGACCTGCCCTCCGGCCCGGCCATCATCCTGCTGGGCGCCGCCCTACTGGCGGTGATCGCGGCGGCGAAAAAGTCTCTTGGCCCCCGTCACCCCGGTCGTTGCCGTCCGGCTCCGACGCCCATCTCTGCGGCCCCACAACGTCGACACCCGCATTCACGCATGGCGGGAACGACAGTGGCACCATCGGAAGGGAGAGACGCCCCGAAGTTTCGGGACCCGGTGAGGTTTCGGGTAACGGACTGGGGCGTCTCTACGGAACGTCATTGCGTGGATTCACCCCGCCTTCGCCGATCGGTCCCAGCGCCGGGGGTTTTCGCGGATGTAGGCCCGGTAGCGTTCGATGGCGTCGTCATCCTGAAAAATCTGGTCGAAGAATCGTCTTTGCCAGGTGAAGGGGGGAACCGCCTGGCCCGGATGCGTTTGGTAGACCGTTCCTTGAACTGGCCCACCACAGCCCCGAGAGATCCTGCAACCAGGGTTTTCGCTGCAATCGGGTCTGCCTTGACAGCCTCGAAGAAGAGAATGCCGTGAACGTGGTCCGGCATGACGATCCACTCATCCAGGACGACATGGGGATGGATCTCGGGGATCCTCCGCCATTCCTCCTCGACGATCTCCCCGAAGGCGGAACGTACAACCTGTCCCTCTGCGACCTCTCCCAGGCAGCAGACCCGTCCCAGAACGCAGATCGTCACCCCGTAGGCACCCGGGCTCCGGTAATCCCATCCGCGCATCCTTGCCGAAGGAACCCGGAAACGGTTCCTATACAGTAGAGGCGTCATGCGATTCCTCCTTTATCGCGGCAAAGCGTATCGCAACAACCCGGCCGACGCCACAGCCAGGCATAACCATCCGCGATCCTCCACAACCATCCGCGATCCTCCACAACGTCCCGTAGAGACGCCCCAGTCCGTTACCCGAAACCGTACCGGGTCCCGAAACTTCGGGGCGTCTCTTGGCCCCCGTCACCCCGCCCGTTGCCGTCGATCGCCGACGCCCATCCCCGTCACCCCGCCCGTTGCCGTCGATCGCCGACGCCCATCCCCGTCACCCCGCCCGTTGCCGTCGATCGCCGACGCCTATCCCTGCGGCCCCGCCGCGCAGGCCGCGCATCCACGCACGGTGGGACCGACAGTGGCACCACCGGAAGGAGAGACGCCCCGAAGTTTCGGGACCCGGTGAGGTTTCGGGTAACGGACTGGGGCGTCTCTACGGAACGTCATCCGTGGACTGGGATTGTTCCCACACCTGGGCTGGACGCGCCCATTTCCCGATGTCCCGCTAACCGTGGCGGGACTTCCGCGCGGTCTGGCGGATGGCCGGCCGGCCTTGGCCGGCCTCCGGCGGAGACGGGCGGGCTCTCCGCAGGGCTGCCGGCCTTCCGCCAGGGTCGGCGGGTGTTCCGCCAACGTTTGCCGGCGGTCCGCCGGAACCGGCCGGAGGCTCGCCGGTCTTCGCGGACGACCGGGCAGGGTTGCCGAAGGCCGGCCGGAGATAGCGGAACACCCGCCGCCGCTTGCCGATGGCCGGCGACGGTTCGCGAGACACCGGCCGCCACCTGCCGATGACCGGCGACAGTCCGCGGAACACCGGCGATTCACTGCGAAAGGCCGGCCGGAGTTCGCGGAACACCGGCGCCGCCTCCCCGGCCGGCCGCTTGCTCCAGCCGGGAGTAGAACCTCTCTCCTACGACGCCCGCCGCTTCTTCCGGGGAGCGGCGGGCAGCACCTGCTTCAGGTATTGGCCGGTGTGGCTCTCCGGCGCGGCGGCGACGTGCTCGGGGGTGCCTTCCGCGATCAGCTTCCCGCCGCCCGCTCCCCCTTCCGGCCCGAGGTCGATCACCCAGTCCGCGGTCTTGATCACGTCCAGGTTGTGTTCGATCACCACCACGGTGTTGCCCAGCTCCACGAGGCGGTGCAGGAGCTTGAGCAGCTTGCCCACGTCGTCGAAGTGGAGGCCGGTGGTCGGCTCGTCCAGCAGGTAGAGAGTGCGGCCGGTGGAACGCTTGCAGAGCTCCCGGGAGAGCTTCACGCGCTGCGCCTCGCCGCCGGAGAGCGTGGTGGCGGGCTGGCCGAGGCGGATGTAGCCCAGGCCCACCTCGCAGAGCGTCTCCAGGATGCGCGACACCGCCGGAATGTTCTGGAACATCTCCTGCGCCTGCTCCACCGGCAGCTCCAGGATCTCCGCGATGTTCAACCCCTTGTAGCGCACGGCGAGCGTCTCGCGGTCGTAGCGCTTGCCGCCGCAGACCTCGCAGGTGACGTAGATGTCGGGGAGGAAATGCATCTCGATCTTGATCTGGCCGTCGCCTTTGCAGGCCTCGCAGCGGCCGCCGGGCACGTTGAAGCTGAAGCGCCCGGGCGCGTAGCCGCGCATCCGCGCCTCGGGCGTCATCGCCATCAGGTTGCGGATCGGGTTGAACACGTTCGTGTAGGTCGCCGGGTTCGAGCGCGGCGTCCGCCCGATCGGGCTCTGATCGATGGCGATCACTTTGTCGAGCTGCTCCAGGCCCTCGATCCGGTCGTGCTCGCCCGGCTTGTCCGACGCGCGGTAGAAATGCCGCGCCAGCGCCTTGTAAAGGATTTCGTTGACCAGCGTGCTCTTGCCCGAGCCCGACACCCCGGTCACCACCGTGAGCGCTCCGACCGGAAACTCGACGTCCAGGTTGCGCAGGTTGTTGTGGCGCGCGCCGCGGATGGTGATCTCGCTGCGGCCGCCGCGCCGCCGGTCCGGCACCGGTACCGCGAGGTCGCCGCGCAGGTAGCGGCCGGTGAGCGACTTGGGGTTCTTCATCACCTGCTCCGGCGTGCCTTCGGCCACCACCTCGCCGCCATGCACTCCGGCGCCGGGGCCGAGGTCGATCACCCAGTCGGCCTCGCGGATCGTCTCCTCGTCGTGCTCCACCACCAGCACGGAGTTGCCGAGGTCGCGCATCCCCTTGAGCGTGGCGAGAAGCCGGGCGTTGTCGCGCTGGTGGAGGCCGATCGACGGCTCGTCGAGCACGTAGAGCACGCCCATCAGCTTGCTGCCGATCTGCGTGGCCAGCCGGATGCGCTGGCTCTCGCCGCCCGAGAGCGTCGCGGACGAGCGGTCGAGCGTGAGGTAGCCAACGCCCACGTCGTCGAGGAAGGTCAGGCGGTCCGAGATCTCCTGCACCACCTTCTCCGCGATGGCGCGCTCGCGGCGGTCGAGGCCGAGCCGGCCGACCCAGCCGCGCAGGTCGGAGACGGGGAGCGACGACAGCTCGTCGATCGCCTTGTCCTTGACGGTGACGGCGAGCGCCTCGGGCCGCAGCCGCCGGCCGTGGCAGCTCGGGCAGACCTGGGCGGACATGTACTTCTCGATTTCCGCCCGGATGCCCGGCGAGTCGGTCTCCTTGTAGCGCCGCTCCAGCATGGGGATGACGCCTTCGAACTTGCCGGTCCAGGAGTAGCTCGACTTCTTGCCGGCGAGGCTGAAGTTGATCTCCTGGTCGCCCGAGCCCTGGAGGAGCGCCCGCTTCGCCTCGGCCGGCAGCTTCTTCCACGGTGTGGAGAGCGAGAAGCCCAGGGCCTTCGCGAGCGTCTCGACGGTCTTCATGCGCCAGGACTTGGAGCCCTCCGGCCAGGGCGCCACGGCGCCGGCGTCGATGGAGCGCTCGGGATCGGGGACGATCTTGTCGGGATCGACACCCATGAGGCTGCCGAGGCCGGAGCAGGTGGCGCAGGCGCCGTAAGGGCTGTTGAAGGAGAACAACCGCGGCGTGATCTCGGTCAGGCTCGTGCCGCACTCGACGCAGGAGTAGCTTCTGGGAGAGCGTCTCCTCGGCGGCGGGTTGATCCCCTAGTTGGGGTGCGAGCACGACCAGGCCGCCGCTCACCTTGATGGCGGTCTCGATGCTGTCGGCGAGGCGCTTCTCGATCCCCGGCTTGACCACGATGCGGTCGATGACGATGTCGATCGAGTGCTTCTTCTGCTTGTCGAGGGTGGGCGGCTCGCCGGTGAGCTCGACCAGCTCGCCGTCGATGCGGGCGCGGAGGAAGCCCTCGCGGGCCATCTGTGCGAGTTGCTTCTTGTACTCGCCCTTCTTGCCGCGCACGTAGGGGGCGTAGAGAACCAGGCGGGTCCCCTCGGGCATCTCCAGGGCGCGGTCGACCATCTGCTGCACGGTCTGCGGCCGGATGGTCTGGCCGCAGCTCGGGCAGTGGGGCACGCCGATGGAGGCGTAAAGGAGCCGCATGTAGTCGTGGATCTCGGTCACCGTGCCCACGGTGGAGCGCGGGTTCTTCGACACCGACTTCTGCTCGATGGAGATGGCGGGGGAGAGGCCGTCGATCGAGTCGACGTCCGGCTTCTCCATCTGCTGGAGGAACTGCCGCGCGTACGAGGACAGCGACTCCACGTAGCGCCGCTGGCCCTCGGCGAACAGCGTGTCGAAAGCCAGGGACGATTTCCCGGACCCCGACACCCCGGTGATGACCACCAGCCGGTTGCGGGGAATCTCGAGCGTGATGTTCTTGAGGTTGTGCTCGCGCGCACCGCGGACGTAGATCGAGTCCATAGAGCCGGGAATCCTAGCAGATGTCGGGGTCGTGGAAAGCGGGTACAAACAAAAAGCCGCGGGATCGGAGGGATCGCCGCGGCTTTCTACAACCGGCGCGTCCCCTTCAATGTTCCAGGCTCCCTCTCCCCCACCGCGTGGGGGAGAGGGCTGGGGAGAGGGGGGATGGGATCAATTCTCCCTCTCCCCCACCGCGTGGGGGAGAGGGTCGGGGAGAGGGGGGACGGGATCAATAATCCACGTACCCGTCGCGGACGCGGACCTTGATGCCCGGCCGCCTCACGTCGACCTTGATCGAGTGCCAGCGGCCGTCCTTCTTCCGGTCCGCCGGGTAGTAGCCGAGCACGTACTGTTCGCGCAGCTCGCGCAGGACGTTGGCGAAGGCGCCTTCGAGCTGGCTGGCCTTGTCGATGCGCAGGATCCGGCCGCCGCTCTCCACCACGGTCTTCTTGAGGGTCTGGTACTCGTGGTCGTTGCCGACGTGGTCGCGCCAGGCCGAGGAGAAGGAGGTCTCCTTCTGGTGCTCGTCGAGCTGGATCCAGTAGATGATCGACTGGCTGGTGCGCGCCTTCCAGAGAACCTCGTCCATAGGCAGGACGCTGTGGACGTCGAAGCCGTCCGAAAGCAGGATCACCGCGCGCCGGCCGATGCGGGCGTCGAGCAGCTTGAGCGACATGTAGAGGAAGTCGTTGACCGCGGTGCCACCGGAGGCCTCGGTCTCGGCCATGGCCTGCTCCAGCACGGAGCGGTCGCCGGTGAACGGCGTGGCGCGCAGCAGGCGGTCGGAGAAGAGGACCACGCTGGCCTCGTCGTCCGGCCGCATGCCGGCGAGGAAGGCGCCCGCGCCGCGGCGCGCCTCTTCGAGACGCTCGCCCTGCATGCTCTCGCTGGTGTCGAGCAGCAGCACAGCGGTCAGCGGCACCTCGCCCTTGCCGAAGTCGGCGATCTCCTGGCGCTTGCCGTTGTCGAGGATCTGGAAATCGCCCTGCTCCAGGTCGAGGATGCGCTCCGAATCCGCGTCGCTGCTGCGGGTGACGGTGACGTAGAGCTGGCGGAGCTGCACCTCCATCTGCTCGTCGATGCGCACCGGGCTGGTTTCGAGGGCCGCCGCCGCCGACGCGCCCGACTTGCCCCAGGCCACGACCTTGAACTCGCGCTGGAGGTTGTCGTCGCCCACGTCGATCGTGGCACGCCAGGGCGGCGCGGTCAGCACCGCGCGGCGGACGCCGTTGACGTAGATCTCGACGCGGGTGACCGGCTCGTCGGCGGCCACCTGGACGGCGACGTCCACCTGGCCGAAGACGGCCTGGTCCGGAGCCGGCGACAGGATGCGCGGCTGCACGGCGGCCCGAGCCCTGCCGGCCGCCAGGGCGAGGGTGACGAGGAGGAAGAGGATCGCGGTGCGTTTCATCGTCCACCCTCCCCGCCCGGCGACATGGGCGTACCCAGGGCCTGGGCCAGGACCGAGAGGCGGGACCGCGAGTTGTCCTCCAGGATGCCGCGCGCCTCGGCGAACGCCTCCGGACGGACGCTGTTGTAGAGCAGCCGCTCGTCGTCGGCCATCCCGGCGGTCCGGGCGCTCCGGCCGGTGCCGGAGGACAGCGCGACGACCTTGTCCATGAGGGTCTTGGCCTCGCCGAAGCTGCCGCGGTGGTCGAGCACCGAGGCGAGCTCGATGTGGAGCCGAACGTGGTCCGGATAGCGGCCGAGGCCGGCGCGCAAAACCTTCTCGGCCTCCGCCCAGGCGTTGGCCGCGGCGTGGAGGCGCCCCAGCTCCTGATAGACCAGCGGGGTCACCCAGGAGGGGGTGGTTTCGGCGGCGAGCCGCTCGAGGAGCTTGCGCGCCTCGGCCCTCTCCGGGGTCTGCGGGGTGCGGCCGAGCCGCTCGAGGCTCATGGCGAGGCGGAAGCGGGCCTCCGGGTTCTCCGGATCGATGGCCAGCACCTCGCGCAGGGTCCGGGACGCGACCTCGGGCTGGCCGCCCTTCTCGTAGACGGTGGCCAGGGCGAGGCGGGCCGGCACGTTGCGGCGGTCCAGCTCCAGCGCCTGGTAGAACAGCTCGGCGGCGGGCACCTGCTGCGCGTGCTCCAGCATCATGCCGCCGAGGCTGGTCAGGACGCGGCTCGCCACCAGGGCCGAGCCTTCGCTGCCGGACTGCTGGTTGTAGAGGATCGCGAGGTCGCGCGCCATCTGCCGGGCGTGGATCACGGCCAGCGGCGCCTGGCGGACGCCGCGGGCGAGGTGCCGCGAGTAGATCTCGTGGTGGAGCATGGCGATGGGGACGAGGACTTCCAGGCTGGTGGCGCCGAGCTCGTGGATGACCGTCTGCTCGGCCTGGAGGAGAACTTTGCGCGACTTGGGGTTGCCGTCGGCCACCACGGAGGTCTCCAGCGCGATCAGGTCGTCCGGCGCGCGGTCCATGTCGCCGGAGACCCAGGCGGAGAGGATCGCCCGGTAGCGGGCCTGGATGCGCGCGCTCTCCTCGCGCTTCGGCCCGGCCAGAGGATCGGTATCGGCTGGCGGTACCGTTGCGGGCGGCGCGGCCGGCGACGCGCCTGAGCTGGCGTCGATCACCTGGACGCCCGGCGAGCTCCAGGGGTCCTGCCGGGCGTGCGCCGGAACGAGGGCCAGCCCCCCCAGCGCGACGGCCCACACCCATCGTTGCGTTCCCCGATCCTTCATCCCATGATCCTCCAAAAACATGAGGCCCATTCAGTACAAGAGTACAGGAGCGGGCAGATTCGTGACAATCCCGCAAAAGAAAAAGGCGGAAGCCCCGAAGGGCCTCCGCCTCTTGTGCCGTGAGAGAGCTGCCGGAGCCTACTTGTGGCCGTGGCGGTGCGGCGGCTTGGGCGCCTTGGTCTTGATGTCCAGGGCCCAGAAGAGGTTGCGGATCGCCTCGGGGGTCAGGGTGACCATCATGCCCTCGCCGGAGGTCTCGTCCGGCTCGAAGCCGGCCGTCATCGATGCGGCGCTGCTGGTGCCGAAGACGAACGGATAGAGGTCCACGGCCGGGATGTCGCCGCCGAACTTCGCGTTGATCGCGTCGATGAAGACGCTGGCGACGTAGGCGTAGCCGAAGGCGGTCGGATGGACGCCGTCGTAGGAGAAGACGCCGCCGGTCAGGAAGCTCTTCGTGTAGGTGACGCCGCCGATGTTCACGCCCACGTTGGCGACCTGGCGGAACACGGCGTTGGCGTCGACCAGGGCCGCGCCGGCCGAGCCGGCCACGCTCTGGATGATGTTGTTGTAGGCGGCGACGCGCGCGTTGATCGTGTTGATCTCGTTGGCGTCGAGGACGTACTGGTCGGCGAGCGGCTGGCCGCTGCCGCCGAGCTGCACCGGGATGCCGTTGCCCTTGGCCAGCTCCGTCGAGGCGGTGAGCAGGACGCGGTCGTTGGCGCCGAGCGGGCCGTTGGGTCCGAGGATCGGCACCGGCTGGCCGTTGATCAGCACCGGCTGGCTGGTGGCGGGGTTGACGACCACGCGGGGGATCGTGGTCACGAACGGGATGCCGGCCACGTCCGGGATGTTGGCGATGGCCATCTTCGCGCCGGTGGAGGCGATGCCGCCGACGAGGGTCTTGAGGTCGGCCTCGAAGCTCGCCACGGGGGTGATGGTGACACCCTCGATGACGCGGCCGGAGGTGGCCGCCGCCAGCACGTCGTTGTTGCCGATCCAGATCGTCACGAACGTCGGCTTGAGGAAGGCCGCCTGCTGGAGCTGGGTGCCCAGTCCGCGCAGGATCAGGTCGTGCAGGCCGCCGTGGTCCGTGACCGTGGCGACCGCGTCGTGGACGTCGGCGCCGGGCACGCCCAGGTTGTTGTAGGGCCGCTGCAGGGTCAGGTTGAGCGGCGCGCCGCCGCCCGATTTCGGAGCGACGATCAGCGGCGACAGGCTGCGCAGCTCGAGGGCGGCGGGGATGCCCGGGTTGCTCACCAGCGGCTGCTCGAAGCCGCTGGTCAGGCCGGTGGCCTGGCGGAAGATCAGCACCGGGTAGCTGTTCTGCTGGGAGGCCTGGAACAGGCCGCCGCTCATGAACCCGGCGGTCAGGCTGTCGCCGACCGCCACGTAGCGGGTGAAGTCGGCCGAGCCCGTATTGACGGCGAAAGCCGTCGATGGCAGGAAAATACCGACAGCGAAGGCCGCCACCGGCAGGAGAAGCACGAGCGCAAGGCTCGCAAAGGTCTTCATGCGAAACATCTTGAGAGCCTCCTATCCTCTTACCAGTTGACGGTCGCGCTGAGCAGGTACGCCTTGGTGTTGTAGGTTCCGAAGAACACCGGCTCCGTGGCGTCGAAGCTCTGGTCGCGGGTCCGCTCCTTGAAATCGAGGTACATGAACGCCACGTCGAAACCGATGCCCGGGCCGTTGTGGCCGTAGCCGATGGTGAAGCCGTTGCGGTCGGCGTCGGGCAGCAGCGGCGAGACCGCCTCCTCGGGCTGCGGCGTCTCGTCGAAAACGTAGCCGAAGCGCCACTGGGTCACCGGGCTGGTGGACCAGCGCAGGCCGGCGCGGTAGTTGTTCGCGTCCTTCCACTCCTCGCGGATCGTGGCGTCGGGCAGCGCGTTGCCCGAGCCGCCCAGGGTGCCGCCGGTGAAGTCGATCTTCACCTCCTGGAAGCTGCTCCAGCCGGTCCAGTTGTAGTCGGTCTCGAGCAGCAGGTTCGGCGTGATGGAGAACGCCAGGCCGAGGCTCGCCTCGTCCGGGAAATCGATCGAGGTCTTGACCGGCAGGTTCTTGCCGAACGGGATCTGGGCGCGGACCGCGGCGTCGAACTGCGCGTTGCCCGTCGAGACCTGGGCCACGCGCGCGTCGCCTTCATAGTCCACCGTGATCGCGCTACGGTAGGACAGGCCCCAGGAGAAGCTGTTGTTGAATTTGTGCAGGATCCCGAGGTTGAAGCCGTAGGCCGAGCCGTAGTCGCTCTCCAGCTTCAGCCGGCCGACGTCCGCGATCTTCTGGGTGAAGGGGTTGTTGGCGCCGATGCTGCGCTCGAGCTGCACGTCCGAAACCCGGGCGATGGCGCCGATGCCGATGCCGAAGCTGGGCGTGACCTGCCAGCCCATCGTCGGATTGACGTCGACCACCCGCAGGGCGGCCTTGGAGCTCAGGAAGCGGCCCGCGAACTGGTCGGGCTTTTCCCACTCGGTGGTGAGGCCGAACGGCGAGTTGATGCCGAGGCCGAACTTCCAGGTGTCGGTTATGGGCTGCAACCAGTAGAGGTGGGGAGGGAACTCGGACAGAGCCTTCTGGTCGGCCGAATAGCCCGGTCCGGGGAACGGCGCCGCGCCATGAAACTCGGCCTTGGTGCTGTGGATCCAGGTGACGCCCGTAGAGATCTGGCGCTCCTGGACGAAGGCCAGGCCGCCGGCATTGTGGAAGAGCAGCGACGGGTCGTCCGCCTGGGCCGTGAAGGCCCCGGCCATGCCCATCGCCTTGGCACCCTGCTCGAAGATACTGAATCCGGCCGCGTGCGCCGGAGCGGCGGCCAGGCCCGTGATGACGGCCAGGGCTGCCGTCATCAGTGCCTTCCCGATATAGCCTCCTCGCATCCTTATATCCTCCTTAAAAAAGATCTTTGCAGACGTTAGTCCCAAGCGCTCAAGGTGTCAACGTCCAGCGGGGTGGGGAGGACTGTTCGCAAGCTGGTAGAGTACGCGCGGAGGTAGACGTCCATGTCTGAGCACGAGGTGCAAGAGGAGACCTTCGCGAAGGTCAGGGAGTATCTGGGAGAGCTCTTCGAGGAGCCCTACCACGACCCCGAGAACGACCATTTCTACGTCCGGTACGGTACGACCGTGCTGGAGATTTCGGTGGAGCCCTACGGACCGGAGGAGTCCGTGGTCAACATCATGTCCTACTGCGTCCAGGACGTGGAGCTGGAGGAGGGGCTCCTCCTCGGGCTGCTGGAGCTGAACCATCAGCTCGTCTGCGGCTCGTTCTCGCTGGTGGGCAACGACATCTTCTTCTCCCACTCACTCTACGGCAGGAGCCTCGAGCCGCGCGACCTGCTGCGCGCCATCACGTCGGTGGCCACCGTCTCCGACGACTACGACGACCGCATCGTGAAGCGTTACGGCGGCCAGACGGCGCTGGAGAAGATCCAGGACACGGGCGGCCGCCGCAAGCGCGCCGGGGAGGTGTGAGGCGTCACCAGCGACCCCCGGCGGCACCGCTCTTGACCGCCGCCTCGACCTCCCGGTCCAGCTCCTTCTCGCGCTCGGCCTGCCGTTTGTCGTAGAGCTTCTTGCCTTGAGCCAGGGCGATCTCCACCTTGATCCAGTTGCCCTTGAGGTAGACCGACAGGGGGACGACGGTGAACCCCTTGGTGAGGGTGCGGCCGAAGAAGCGGTCGATCTGCCGCCGCTTGAGCAGGAGCCGGCGGTCGCGCTCGGGCAGGTGGTTTTCCCGGTTGCCGTGGCTGTAGGGGCTGATGTGCGCCCCGACCAGCCAGGCCTGGCCGTTGCGGAACTCCACGAAGCTGTCCTTGAGCTGGATCTTGCCGTTGCGGATCGCCTTGACCTCGGTGCCGGACAGGGCGAGGCCCGCCTCCTCCGTCTCCACGACCTGGTAGTCGTGCAGCGCCCGCCGGTTCGACGCCAGCACGCGCTTGACGGGTTCCTTCGGCTGTTGAGACTTGGGTGCCACCCACTTCGTCGCCATGGAGAGAGTTTATCAGGGCCGGGGAGAGGGGGACGGGATCGGTTACACTTTTTCCGTCTATGAGAACCGCCTTCGCCCTCCTCGGGCTCCTCTTTCTCGCCTCGGAGGCCCCCGACGCGGCGATCCACGGCCTTCAGGTGGCCCTGGACAGCAACCGCGTCCTGGCGAGCTTCGCGCTGACCGACGCCTTCGACGGTCCGCTCGCGCAGCGCATCGACAGCGGCCTGCCCACCTCCATCGTCTACGAGATCGAGCTGCACAAGGACCGCAAGTGCTGGTACGACAACCGGCTCGACCGCACCACCCTGGAGGCCGTGGCGGTCCACGACGCCGTGGCGCGCACCTACAACGTCCATTTCAAGCTCGACGGCGAGCTGGTCGAGAGCCGCACCGTGCGCGACCGCGAGGCGCTGCAGGCGGTCATGACCCGCATCGAGCGCATGCCGGTCTTCACGCTCGGCGAGGAGACCCCCGAGGGACGGCTGATCGTCAAGGTCCGCGCCCATCTCGGCTCGCGCACCTTCCTGTCGTTCATCCCGGTGTCGATCCACACCGACTGGAAAGACTCCAACAAGTTCCGCTATATCCGGTGACCCGGTGACACCGCCTTGAAACCGCGCGAGACGATCGAGCGCCTGCTCCGGAACCACCGCTTCCTGCTCGGCGGCCTGGCCGCGCTACTGCTGTTCTTCACCACCTTCTTCTATCTCTCCCAAGGCCGCGACCTGCCGGCCGCCCTGGTGGCGAACCGGGTGCTCCTGTTCGTCCTCTGGTACGTCAACGTCGTCCTCATCCTGATCGTCCTCTTCGTCCTGCTGCGCAACCTGATCAAGCTGCTGGTCGAGCGCCGCCACCGCATCCTGGGCTCGACGTTCAAGTTCAAGCTGGTCGCCACCTACGTCGGGCTGTCGCTGATCCCTGTCCTGGCCCTCTTCTTCATCGCCACGGAGCTGCTCCAGGGGTCGATCGACCGCTGGTTCAACACCCCCCTCGCGCCCGTGCTGGAGCGGGGCAACGCCGTGGCGCAGGCGTTCTACGACCGGGTGGAGAGCACCGCGCTGCGCGACGCCGCGATCGCGCTGC
Source organism: uncultured Holophagales bacterium (assembly GCA_963844885.1). GTDB lineage: Bacteria > Acidobacteriota > Thermoanaerobaculia > Multivoradales > UBA5704 > DATMER01. The sequence goes on from CAWJQA010000007.1 coordinate 354,067, forward strand.
GCGAGATCCAGGGGATCGACCTGGAGCGGGCCGAGGACCGGCCGCGGCTCACCCACCGGCTGCAGGAGCTGCTGGCCGAGCTGGACCTGGACGTGCTGGCGGTGTACGAAGGGAAGGAGTTCGTCCACGCGGTGCTCGACTCGCAGTCGGGCATCCCGGACCTGCCGGAGCCCGGCCGCGACTTCCTGGAGGAGGCGGAGCGCACCGGCAAGGCCGTGCGGATGGACGCTTCGGCGGGAGCCGCCGGGCGGCTGGTCTTGGCCGGGGTCGCCGGGGTGGCCCAAGGGAAGGAGCCCCGGGTCATCCTGATCGCCGGGACGCTCCTCGATCCCATGGTGGCCGAGCAGACCGACCAGCTCGTGCGCGACTTCCAGGCCTACCGCCAGCTCGAGGTGCAGAAGGACGACCTGCGGGCGAGCCACATGCTTCTCTTCCTGATGGTGACGCTGCTCATCCTTCTGGGCTCCTCCTGGGCCGGCCTCCATCTCGCAAAGCGGGTCACGGTGCCGATCCAGGCGCTGGCCGAGGGGACGCGGATCATCAGCAGCGGCGATCTGAGCCACCGGGTGGAGGTGGGGGCGGACGACGAGCTGGGCGTCCTGGTCGACTCCTTCAACCGGATGACCGCCGAGCTGGCCAGCAACAAGGAAGCCCTCGAACAAAGCAATCGCGAGCTGCTGGAGGCGAACCGCCTCGCGGCCTGGAACGAGGCGGCGCGGCGCATCGCGCACGAGATCAAGAACCCGCTGACCCCGATCCGCCTCGCCGCCGAGCGCATGCTCGTCAAGCAGGAGCAGGGGGGGCCGGGTCTCGGCGAGGCGATCCACGAAGGGGTGGACATCATCGTCCGCGAGGTCGAGCACCTCAAGGAGATGGTCGACGAGTTCTCCCGCTACGCCCGGATGCCCCGGCCGCGTCCCGTCCAGGTCGACCTGGAGCGGCTGGTCGGAGACACCCTGGGCCTCTACCGCGACGTGAAGCCGGGAGTGCGGGTGGAGGCCCGGATCGACGAGGGAGCCGCCACGGCCGTCCTCGACGGCGAACAGGTGCGGCGCGCGCTGATCAACCTGCTCGACAACGCGGTCGAGGCCACCGACGCCCCCGGCCAGGTCACGGTTTCCGCCCGGAGAGAGAACCATCACCTGGAAATCCGCGTGGCCGACACCGGCCGCGGCCTGCCTCCGGACTCCCGGGAGAAGCTCTTCCTTCCTTATTACTCCACGAAAGGCCGCGGCACCGGCCTCGGCCTGGCCATCGTGCATCGGATCGTCACCGACCACGGCGGCACGATCCGGGTGGAAGACAACCGGCCCCAGGGCACGGTGTTCGTCCTGGAGCTGCCGGAGAGTTGATCCCATTCCCCCTCTCCCCGGCCCTCTCCCCCGTGCCGGGGGAGAGGGAGCCCGCCCTGCCGCTGTCTCCGTAAGTCTGCCGCTCATATACAATCCCCCGGTCCCCTGTGGAGCCAGTCATGATCGACCGCGTCCTCGCCAACAGCTACCGCGTCGTGGAGAAGGTGGGAGAAGGCGGCATGGGCGCCGTCTACCGCGCGGTCGACCTGATGCTGGAGCGGGACGTGGCCATCAAGGCGATCAAGCCCGAGCTGGCCCGGGACCCGGAGATGGTCGAGCGCTTCCGCACCGAGGCCCGCACCCTGGCCCGGGTGAGCCATCCGGCCATCGCGACCATCTACAGCTTCTTCCAGGACGGGGACGAGCTCTTCCTGGCCATGGAGTACGTCCGCGGGCGCAGCCTCTCGAAAGTCCTGGAGGCCGAAGGCGCTCTCCCCTGGGACCGCGCCGTGCGCTTGATCTCCTCCGTCCTGGACGGGATGGCCGAGGCTCACCACGCCGGGATCATCCACCGCGACCTCAAGCCCGACAATCTGATGATCACCGAGACGGGCGCGGTCAAGGTCACCGACTTCGGCATCGCCCGCATGGTCGGCGCCGGTCACCTGACCCGCACCGGCCTGCTCGTCGGCACGCTGCGCTACATGGCGCCCGAGCAGATCCAGGGCGAGGAGGCCGACGCCCGCTCCGACATCTACTCCCTGGGCGGCGTCTTCTACCAGATGCTGACCGGCCGGCCGGCCTTCGACGGCAAGAGCGACTACGCCATCCTCAAGGCCCAGATCGAGGAGATGCCGCCGTCGCCGAGCACGGCCGCCCCCGGCATCCCCGAGTGGATCGACCGCGCCGTGCTGCGCGCCCTGGCCAAGAAGCCGGCCGACCGCTTCCAGAGCGTCAAAGAGATGCGGCGCTTCCTGGACAGCCGCGGTGCCGCCGTCGCGCCGTCGCAGGTCTCCCTCACGGCCTCTCTCCTGCCGCCGCTGGATCTCGACGAGCTGCCGACGATCGTCACCCCGCCGCGCGGGACATCTCCGGCACCACTCCCGCCACTCCCTACCATTCCGCCGCCGCCCGCCCCGCCCAGGGTCCCCCCGCCGCCGCTGCCGACCATGGCGTCGGGAGCGCCACCGCTTCCCGCCGGCACGGACGCCAACCTCTACCGGCCGATCCCGGCCGAGGCGCGGCGCTCGCGCGGCTGCGGCTGGAAGCTCGCCGTGGGAGCCGCCGCGGTCGTGGCCCTCCTCACCGGCGTCTTCCTGGCCACGTATACGGACGACACGCCCGGCACGTCCAGGGATGCTCCCGGAACCACGCCCGCCGCCGCGGAAAGCCCCGATCCGGGAGCTTCCGGTGCGCCGGCCGCGCCGGGCGAAACTCCCGCCCCGTCCGTCGTCATCACACCCGCGGGTAAAACTCCCGCGCCACCGCCGGCCGCGGCTCCCTCGGAGCCGTCCGAGCCCGCCACGGACGCGGCTCCGGACGAGGAGACGGAAGCGGCCGATTCCCCCACCGAGACCAGCGCCGACTCCCAGACGCCCGAGCCGGCGCCCGAGACCGGCCCCGACGTCGCGCCGGCCGCGCCGGCCGCGCCGATCGACGAGCTCAAGCAGCTCGGCCCCGAGCTCCAGATCCTGAGCGCGAAGCTCCTCGAAACCTACCAGACCTTCCTGGAGCAGAAGGAAGACGGCGGCGACGAGCTCACCGACGACGACGAGGAGCTCACGAACGTGATCGAAACTTTCGCCGACTCGGCCGAGAAGCTCAACAAGCAGATCCAGGGCGGCGGCTTTCTGGCGCGCCTGCGCCGGCGCAACGACACCGAAACCCGCCGTCAGATCGTCAAGCACCTCCAAGACCTCGTCGACCGCGCCGCCGAGGTGAACGCTCTCATGATCCGAGTCCGGCCGAGCGACGAAGTCCGCCAGGCCTGGCAGGAGCTGCGCTACCGCTGCCAGCGCGCGGCCCGGCTGGTGGCGGCCCTGCAATAGAACGCGCGGTCATCGGGGAGAACGAAACGTATGAAAACAGGATTCCTGTGCCTCGCGGCGCTTCTGGCCGCCCTTCCCGCCAGTCCTGGAGAGCGAGAGCCGGGCGTCCGGGGAACGTCGTACGACCTCGTGATCCGCAACGGCCGCATCGTCGACGGCACGGGCTCGCCCTGGTACACCGGCGATGTGGGGATCCGCGACGGCCGCATCGCCGCGATCGGCCATCTCGGGTATCTCGGGATGCGTCGGCCCGCCGCACCCTCGACGCGGCCGGCAAGGTGGTCGCTCCCGGCTTCATCGACATGCTCGGCCAGTCCGAGCTGACGCATCCTGGTCGATCCGCGCCTGCCGTCCAAGATCTATCCAGGGATCACCACCGAAATCACCGGCGAAGGCGGCTCCATCGCGCCGCTCGACGACGCCATCCTGGAGGCGGACAAGGCCGGCTATCAGCAATACGGCATCACCCCCGACTGGCGGACCCTCGACGGCTATTTCGCCCGCCTGGAAAGACAAGGGATCGGGATCAATTTCGCGACCTACGTCGGCGCCACCCAGGTGCGGCGGATGGTCCTGGGAGACGAAAACAAAGCGCCCACCGCCGCCGACCTCGACCGCATGCGCGCCCTGGTGCGCGAAGCCATGGAGCAGGGCGCGGTCGGCGTCTCGACCTCTCTCCAATATCCGCCCGCGCCCTACGCCTCGACCGAGGAGCTGATCGCTCTCGCCGCCGAGGCGGCGAGCTACGGCGGCATCTACGCCACGCACATGCGCAACGAGGGAGAGGGCATCCTGACCGCGCTGGACGAAGCGGTGCGCATCGGCCGCGAGGCGCACATCCCGGTGGAAATCTGGCATCTCAAGACAGCCGGCAAACCGAGCTGGGGCCGCATGTCCGAAGTGGTGGCGAAAATCGACGAGGCGCGGCGCTCCGGCCTCGACATCACCGCCGACACCTACGCCTATACCGCCTGGTACAACAGTTTTTCCGCCTTCGTGCCGCCCTGGGCGCACGATGGCGGCGCGAAAAAGCTTGTCGAACGCCTGCGCGATCCCGCCGTCCGGGAGCGCCTCCGCAAGGAGATGGAGACCCCGTCCACGGCCTGGAATATTACCTGGGATAACGAGTGGCAGGAGATTCCGGGTCCCGAAGCCGTGATCCTCTGTACCGTACAGAACCCGGCGCTGCGTCCGCTCGTCAGGCAAGACCCTGGCGGAGATCGCGAAACAGCGCGGCAAGGACCCGATCGATACCCTTTTCGACATCCTGGTGGAAGACGACGCCTTCACCTACGTGGCCGTTTTCGGCATGTCCGAGCCCGACGTCGCGCTCGCCCTCGTAGCAGCCCTGGGTCTCGATCGACAACGATTCGGAAGGCTCGTCGCCCGAGGGTCTTCTGGGCCAGGGGCATCCGCATCCGCGGGCCTACGGCACCTTTCCGCGCATCCTCCGCAAATACGTCCGCGAAGAGAAGAAGCTGAGCCTGGAGGAGGCCATCCGCAAATTCACCGCCCTCCCCGCCCAGCGCATGCGCTTCGCCGACCGCGGCGTTCTCAAGGCGGGGATGTGGGCCGACGTCGTGATCTTCGATCCGGAGACCGTCCGCGATCTCGCCACCTTCGAAAACCCCAACCAGCTCGCGCAAGGCATGGACTACGTCCTGGTCAACGGCGCCGTGGTGATCGATCAAGGCAAGATGACCGGCGCCCTGCCCGGCAAGGTGCTGCGGGGGCCGGGGTGGACGGGGAACTGAAATTCCAGTGTAGTGGGTCAGAAGTGTTTAGCCGCTGGGAGCGCCGGCTTCCAGCCGGCTTTGTGCCGCCAAGATGGCGGCGCTCCCAGCAAAGAGGGCTGCACCTTGCTCGGCTCGTAAGGAACCGAACTTCAGCCGCACTACACTAGCGGCAATAGAAAGCCCTCGCCGATTCATGCTTGGCGTCAGGCTCCGGTCAGGCGCCCCTGAGCTCGCGTCGGCTCTGATAACGGCGCGCAGCCGCAACCAGTCGCGGCCGAGGCCTGCCGGGATCGTCCAACGCGACCAAGAACGCTCCCCAGTCGCGTGGCGTCAACCTCATGGCCTTGTGCTCGGCTGCCTTGGCGTTGGCACGTTCGTCGCGTTGACTCGCCACTGTAGACACGCGGACAGAGGATAGCACGTACGGAGAAAGTACGGAATGGCCTGTACAGGAAAGCTCACGTCGCCCTCCGCCGTCGAGGCTCGTAGCTCATCTGGACGGCCACGCCGATGGCGAAGAGCAGGAGGATCATGAGCGCGGCCCGGTGGAGGTGGAGAGCGTCGACCACGAGGACGGCTCCCAGCCCTGAGGAGAGGACGACGAGGGCGGCTTCGAAGAGCCACAGGGCGAGGGCGGCCGCGATGACTCCCGCGATCAGGAAGATGATCCCGTCTCCCGGCCGGTGGATGCCGGCCGCATGGAGGAGCTCGACCAGGGTCGCACCGCCCGCGAAGAAACCGACCAGAGCCACGGCCAGCTTCTGAAAGGCCTTCGCGAGCACCATCCCGCCCAGGCCCAGGAGGATGGCGACGAGCCAGTGCAACCCATCCGGCTCCGGAACGAGCCGAAGCCCGAGCCGCAGGCCGACCAGAAACCCGGCCGCCCCGACCGCCAGCCAGAACAGTCGCCGGCCGGCCACCAACAAGACCGCGCCCAGGATCAGGCCGAGAATCGGGGGGAGCATCAGGTCCGAGAGCATTGCGCTGTAACCTCCTGATCCTGGTACGGCCGGGAGGGGGCGAGGTTGCGGGCTCGCGCCGCGACGGAGACACAGAAAGTGGTCGTTACAGCGATGCCTATAGCGTTGACATCCTTAAGTGAGCCGCGTAGCATCTTCAGAGAGGCCCCAGCGCGGGAGTATGGAGCTCGACAGCCTGACGGACTTGCTGGAGTCAGTCATCCTCCCGGCTCACAGGGTCTGGAGGGAGCCTCGCCATGAACGATCCGCAGACCGTGGAGATCACCGTCGGCACGGCGTCGCAGCTCACGAAGCTGCTTGCCACCTACGGGATCTACGCCCTGGTCATCCTGTACATGTTCTACCAGCAGAAAGTGGAACGAAATAGCCTGGCGGCAGCGAAAAACCCCAAGGATGAAACGTATTACCGAAAGAGGGGCACCGTGGTTCTCGGGGTCACGATCCTCCTCTCGGTTCTGGCGGCGGGTGTCTGGTTCTATGGGACTTTCCTGTACAAATCCAAGGTCGTGATCGAGGGGCGGGTGCGGAATCTCCCCGAGCACAAGGAGTTGCCGGCCCGTCTCGGCGACAAGCCCATGGTGCTTTACCGGCTGGACGCTCTCCGTGGCGACGGCCGGTTCTATTCGTCCCGGGCGACTTCCCTGGGCGACTCGAATCTCGATCTCGAATGGGCACTGATCACGCCGCGCGGCCTCAACACCGTTCAATTGATGTTCCAGCAGGAGTTCTGTACGCTGGAAAGCGATCCACAGGACTTCCAGATCGCCACCCTGGACCAGCAGGCGTTCGGCACCAGGCTCCAGAGGGGAGCCCCGATCAAGATTGCGACGATCGATTTCCGGGCGTACGAAAAGTTCCTCGACGAACCGATCCAACTGGTCTATGAGCCGGCCGCCAGCGTCAAGGAAATCGGCAAGCTCTTCATTGTCCATGAGAAGGGAAAAACCCCGATCCCCTGGGACGAAGGCAATCCGATTTCGCTCCAGCCGTCTCCGCCGGCGAAATCCGCCTTCCTGGGCATGGGTGTCGCCTGGGCGCAGGGACAGGAGCCCAGCCAGATCTTCGGGCTTCGTGGAGAGGTGTCTCCGGAGATGTTCCAGCGCCTCAAGCAGTACCTGGAGAGCGAGGATCTGAAACAGCAGGTCGTGGCACAGGACGCGCTGGTCCAGGGAGGAGCACGCTCCTTTCCCATGGCGAAGAAACTACTTCAGGCGGCGTCCGCCGACCCTCCTGCCAGGAATCGTCTTGTGCATAATATCGCGAGCGCCATCGGGACGATCGAAACCTTACGCACCCGCATCCCCTGGGACCTGAGCCTCGCCCTGGCGCAGGCTTTGTACGAGCTCGGCGATTACGAGCTTTCGGCCCGCTTCTTCTCGAAGATTCCCGACTCGCAGGAGCTGCCGACGAGGGAAAGCCATCAACGAGCGCTCGCGTATCTGAATGCCAAACGTTACAACGAGGCAGAGAGAGAATTTCTGAAGCTTCTCCAAGAGTCCGGCAATGCGGACCAGAGGAGCAGGATCACTACGAATCTCGGCACGGTCTACAGCCGGGAAGGCAAGTGGGAGGACGCGATCACGGTCTACAGAAGGGCCCTTTCCCTAGACTCGAAGAATGTCACTGCTCTGTACAACCTCGGCAGCATCGAGATGCAGCTTGGCAATTATGCGGAAGGGGAAAAGCTCTTCGCGCAAGGGCATGCGATCAATCCGGAAAATCCCTCTGTCCTCAACGGCCTGGCATACTCCTACGCGCAGCAGGGGAAAAACCTGGACTTGGCGCTCACCTACGTTAACCAGGCTCTCGCTACGAATGGCGAGAACCCTCAGTTCCTGGATACCAAGGGCTGGGTGCTCTACAAGAGCGGCCAGCCGCGGCTCGCGCTCAGCTATCTGGAGAAGGCTCTTCAGAAGGTACCGGCCGACAAGGAGATCAAGGCCCACAGGGACGAGGTCCGGCGCGCGCTCTAAGGTCGATGGCCGAGCGGTCGGACGACTGGGCGGGCTCGCCCATCCGCCGGTGAGCCTCTTCCTACCCGGCGGCGGGTTGACGCAAGCACCCCCGGGGCGTGTGGTAGGTGGGAAAGGAGGTGTCGCCATGAAGCGCCCCCTCTTCCAACTCGCGGGCTCGGCCGTCGTCGCGATCCTGCTTGCCTGGGTCAGCCCTGCCCTTGCTCAATCCCCTTGCGCCATTTCCCAAATCACCCACTCGGCCTGGGGGAATACCAGTCAGGTCGTCCTCAGTGGAGACGGCCGTCGCATCGCCGCCGTCTCCTCGGCCAACCTCACCGGTCAGACGGAGCCGTATGACCGGATCTACCTCCTGGATGTCTCCTCGGGCGCCGTCACCGCCGTGACGCCCGGGACGAGCGGGAGCAGCCGGGAGGTGGACATCGACGGCGACGGCAGCCGCGTCGTTTTCGAGTCCGAGCTCGACCTGATCGGCGGCAACCCGGACCGCAATTCCGAGGTCTTCCTCTACGACGACGCCACCCGAACCCTCCACCAGGTCACGAGCACCGCCAGAATGTCCCGTTTCAACCTGCCGTTCAGCGGACAGGCCCGGATCAGCTCGGACGGCCAGACGCTCGCCTATGTCATCACCGTGCTCGGCCCGGCCAGCGTCGCCCACCTCTACGCCGCGGGCGAGACGGCTCCGGGTGAAGTGGCCATCTACCCGAGCCTGAGCGGCGACGGCCGTCGGGTCGCCTATCAATCCTGGCAGAACCTCACGGGGGAGAACCCGGACGGAAACTACGAGCTCTTCCTCTGGGACATCGACACCGGCAACCTGACCCAGATCACTCACAACGAAGGCGTCGCCGGGTACGACCTGGACGCCGACGGCAGCCGTCTGGCCCTGGTCTCTTCCGGCGACCTGGTGTTCGGCGGCAACCCGGACCGCAACCTGGAGGTGTTCGTCTACGACGTGCCAATCGGCCGCTTCTTCCAGGTCACCAGGACGACCGGCGACGCCATGCTCTCCGCGCCGTCCCTGAACGCCGCGGGCTCCCGCGTCGCGTTCGTCGCCTCGCAGGATCTGGTGCCGGGACAAAACCCGGACCGTGGACCGGAGGTTTTCATCCATGACGTGGATCTGGGCACCACCGTCCAGGTCACCTCGCTCCCGGCCGGCCGTTCGATCGGAGAGCCCTCGCTCTCCGAAGACGGCAGCGCCGTGGCTTTCACCTCGTCCGGCGACCTGGTCCCGGGCGGCAACCCGGACGGCAACCACGACGTCTTCCTCGCCTCCTGCCCGGTCGCCGAGCTGGTCCTCCACGGCCGCTTCCAGGTCACGGCGTCGTGGCGCATCCCGGGCGGTGCGGAAGGGCTCGCCTGGGCCGTCAGGCTCTCCGAGCAGGCCGGCTATTTCTGGTTCTTCGCCCCGGACAACCCCGAGATCACCGTCAAGGTGATCGACGCCTGCGGCCTCCCCCTGTTCGACAACTACTGGGTTTTCGCCGCCGGCATGACCAACGTGGAGGTCACCCTGAAAGTCCGGGACGGCGTCACGGGAGAAAAGCGGATGTGGACGCAGCCGGGCGGACAGCCGTTCCGGCCGATCCAGGATACCTGGCACTTCCGGGTCTGTGGTTGAAGCGGCCGACCCGCTACAATCGTCCCGTCATGGCCCGCACCGACTCCAACCTGGCCGAAAAGCGGCGCATCCTCCAGCTCGAGACGCTGTACGACCTCGCGCTGGCTCTCCATGCGCAGCGTCCGGAGCCGGAGCTGGTGGAGGAGCTGCTCCTGCGGGTGTGCGCGGTGCTCGATCCGGCCGCGGCCGTGGCGGTGACCCGGGATGCCTACGGCGGCGCGCGAGCGGCGGCCACCGTGGGCTGGATCGAGGCGGCGCCCACGGGCACGGCCCTGCTCGCGTCGCCGGTCTGGCGCGAGCTGCTGGCCGAAGGCCACCTGCTGTCGCGCTCGCGCGGCGAGCTCGCCGGCCGGCCGTACGGGCAGCTCCTGGCCGTGCCGCTCGCCTACCGCGGGGTTTTTCTCGGCTACATCGCCGTCCTCGACAAGGAGGTGCGCGGCGAGGCCGACGCCACCTTCACTCCGGACGACCGGCGTTTCCTCGATTCCGTGGCGGCGCTGGCCGGCGTCGCGCTCGACGCCGCCCGCCAGGTGGAGCGCCTGGAGACCCAGCGCGAGCGCCTCGAAGAGGAGAACAAGGCGCTCAAGGGGAGCCTGGCGCGCGAGATCGCCGGCCAGCGGATCGTGGCGTACGCGCCACCCATGCGCAAGGTTTTGGAGCTGGTCGAAAGGGTGGCGCCGCGCGGCGTGAGCGTGCTGGTGCGCGGCGAGAGCGGCACCGGCAAGGAGCTGATCGCGAAGCTCCTGCATCTGCTCTCGGGCCGGGAAGGCGCGCTGATCGCGCTCAACTGCGCCGCGCTGCCCGAGTCGCTCCTCGAAAGCGAGCTCTTCGGCATCGAAGGCGGCGTCGCCACTGGAGTCCAGGCGCGGCCGGGCAAGTTCGAGCTGGCGGACCACGGCACGCTCCTCTTGGACGAGATCGGCGACATGCAGCCGGCCCTCCAGGTGAAGCTCCTGCGCGCCCTCCAGGAGAGAGAGGTGCTGCGCGTCGGCGGCCGCAGGCCGATCCCGGTCGACGTCCGCCTCGTCGCCGCCACCCACCGCGACCTGGAGACGAGGGTGAGCGAAGGCACCTTCCGCGAGGATCTCTACTACCGCCTCAAAGGGGTCGAGATCGAGCTGCCGCCGCTGCGCGACCGCCGGCCGGACATCCCCCACCTCGTCCGCACCTTCGTGGAGGAGTTCTGCCGCCGCGAAGGCATCCCGGCGCCCACGTTTCGGCCCGAGGCCCTGGCGCTCCTCCTCAACTACGATTTCCCGGGCAACGTCCGCGAGCTTCAAAACCTTGTGGAAGGAGCCGTCTCCCTGGCCGACAAGGACGTGGACGCCGGCCTCATCCGCTCCCTCCTCGGCACCGCCGCCGCGCAAAACTCGCCCGAGCCGCTCGACCTCGACGCCATGGAGCGCCGGCACATCCAGCGCGTCCTCAAGCTCACCAGCGGCAACAAAAGCGAAGCCGCGAAGATCCTCGGCGTCGACCGGAAGACGCTGCAGAGAAAGGGGTTTTAGGGGGCCCTCACCCCCCGGCCCCCTCTCCCGGTCCGCCCGAGTCCACCCGCCCCGGGAGAGGGGGAGACTTACGGAGATAGCAGATGCGCGGAGAGAAGATGGAGAGCAGGGAGGAGCGTGGCCGGAGACAGGCTCGCGAGTTGCGGCGGGAGCAGACGCCTGCCGAGGACGCACTCTGGGGGCGGCTCCGCGACCGTCAGGTACTGGGCCTGAAGTTCCGGCGGCAGGTACCCATCCAAGGCTACATCGCGGACTTCTGCTGCCCCGAGCTGAAACTCATCGTCGAGCTGGACGGGGCGGTTCACCTCGACGACGCCCAGGTCGCCCACGACCGCAACCGGGACGGCTATCTGAAAACCCTCGGCTACACCATCCTTCGCTTTCCAAACGAGAAGGCCCTGCTTTCGGGACGCAGCCTCGTGGAAGAGATCGCCCAAGTCATCCGCCGCCTGCGTCCCGCTCTTTCCGGCTAACCAAAGCAAGTCTCCCCCTCTCCCGGGGCGGGTGGACTCGGGCGGACCGGGAGAGGGGGCCGGGGGGTGAGGGCCGCCTTGTGGCATAGTTGACCCATGTCTCCCCACAAGCGCCTCCTCCCCGCGCTGGTTGTCTCTCTCGCCCTCCTCGCCGCCCTCCCCGCCGCCGGCCAGGACGGTTCCCGCAGCCTCTACTGGGACAAGATCACCGTCAACGCCCACCTGGACGCCCGCGGCACGCTGCATGTGCGCGAACGCCAGGCGTACGTCTTCACCGGCCCCTGGAACGGCGGCGAGCGCAGCTTCCGCGTCGGTTTGCGGCAGCACCTGGAGCTCGAAGGGATCTCTCGCGTCGGTCCGGACGGCCGCGAGATCCCTCTCGTCGAAGGCGGCATCGACCAGGTCGACCACTTCGAGTGGGGCGACAACAAGACCCTCCGCTGGCGCAGCCGGCTCGAATCCGATCCGCCGTTCGACCGGACCGCCATCACCTATGTGATCGCCTACAGCCTTTCGGGGATCCTCACCGAGGACAGCGGCGTCTATCTTCTCAACCACGATTTCTCGCTGCCCGATGTCCAGTGGCCCATCAACGCTCTCGCCGTGGATCTCGACCTCGATCCCGCCTGGCAGCCGGTCGAGCCGGTCGCGCCGACGGACACGCGTTTCGAGCTCCGGGATCTCCAGCCGGGCACCAACGCCATCGTCAGGGCGCGGCTGCGTCACACCGGCGCCGTCCCGGCCGAGGCGGGCGTGACCGTCGTCCCCGCTCCGCTGCGCCGCGGGCTGTTCGCCGCCGCGCTGATGGCGATGATCGCGCTCTACGCCGTCTTCCGGAAGGCCGAGGGGAGCCGCGGACGTTTCGAGCCCCTGCCCGAGCCGCGGCAGTGGGACGAGACCTGGCTCCAGGAGAACGTCTTCGACCTCAAGCCGGAGGAGGTGGGAGCGCTCTGGGATCAGACCGTCGGGCCGCCCGAAGTCGCCGCCGTGCTGGCGCGGATGGTGGCCGAAGGGAAGATGGCGAGCGAGGTCCGCCCCGGCTTCAAGATTCTCGGCATGACGCTCACGCCGGGCGTCCTTCACCTCCATCTGAACGTGGATCGCAAGCTCCTGGCCGGCTACGAGCGCACGCTGGTCGACAAGCTTTTCGTCGACGGGGACGACACCGACACGGACCGTGTGAAGCGGCACTACCGGAGCACCGGCTTCAACCCGGCCGGAGTCATCGAGCCGCCGCTGCGCGCGCTGCTGGCGAAGCACGGCCAGGGGGGCACCGTGCGGCCGCCGAGCCGTCGCCGCACGCTCTACCTGACCCTGGCCGTCCTCGCTCTCCTCGGCCTGGAAGCGATCCGGAACCCGGTCGCGACCCTGGTGCTCTCCGCCATCGTGCTCTTCCTGGTGCTCTGGCCGACCGGACTGGGCCAGTTCGCCGCCTTCGCCTGGAGGAAGCGGACGGAGCACCTCGACGCGGCGTCGCTCACCTTCCTGATCCCGGGCCTGATCGTCTGGCTGATCTGCGCCGTGACGGTCTTCCTGCGCGACTGGTTCCCCTCGGTGGGAGGTCTGACGCCGGGCCTGTTCGGCACCCTGGCCCTGGCCGTGCTGCCGCTGGCGGCGTGGAGCAGCCTGCTCAACAACGCCCGGACCCGGGAGAGCGACGACACCATCCAGAAACGCCGGGCCCTGGCCGTGGCCCGGAAGCTCCTCCGGCGGGAGTTGGGGAGCGCCCAACCGAGGCTGAAGGACGAATGGCTGCCCTACCTCCTCGCCTTCGGGCTCGGCCTCCAGGTGGACCGCTGGTTCCGCTCCTTCGGAGGTCCGTCCGGCCGCGGGATCTACGGCGCGGGCACGATGAGCACGGGAGGCTCGGGAAGCTCCGGCGGCGGGACGTGGTCGGGAGGCGGAGGCAGCTTCGGCGGCGCCGGAGCCACCGGAGCCTGGGCCGTCGCCGCGACGGGCCTCGCGTCCGGAGTTTCGGCCCCCAGCTCCAGCGGCGGCGGTGGAGGAGGCGGCGGAAGCAGCTCGGGCGGCGGCGGTGGCGGCGGCTGGTAAAGTCGGCCTCTGGATCGTCGCGAGACCTTCTCCGTCGCAAAGTCAGCTCCTTTGTCGCAAAGTCAACTCACCTTGCGCCAAAGGACGCGTCTCTGTCGCAAAGTCGACTCCTTTGGCGCAAAGTCGACTCACTTTGCGCCAAGTGAACATGCTCTGGCGCAAAGTCGGTTCCTTTGGCGCAAGGTCGACTCCTCTGGCGCAAAGTAAACTCCTTTGGCGCAAGGTGGGTCGACTTTGCGCCAAAGGAGTTTGCCCGGCGGCAACGTCGCGCGACTTTGCGCCAGGGGAGTTTGCTTTGCGCCAAAGGAACTTCCTTTGGTGCAAAGTGGCTTCCTTTGGTGCAGAATGGGCTTCTCTGTCGCAAAGTACACGTATCTGGCGCAAGGAGGGTCAACCGCGTGAGCTCGAAGCGTTCGATTGCCGAGGTTCTCGTTGTTCTGGAGGCTCAGATCGCCAAGTTGGAGAAGGAGGAGGCGTTTCACGCCGAGCAAGAGGTCGCGCATCACAAGAAGCGGGCGGCGTGTGTGGAGAAGCTCGTGCAGGTTCGCGAGCGGTACCAGACGTTCCGGTCGGCATCGGCGGCGGTGAGCGAGGTGGTGCCGGAGAGCGCGGAGTCTCTGGAGGATTCCGTGGACCGCGCGTCGGTGATCCGGCTGCTGTCCCGGGTCGCGGCGGCCAGGCCTGTGGACGAGCCTTTCACCCCGTCGGAGCTGACGCGAGAGCTGAACCGGCGATTCCCGAAGAAACTTCGCCGAGAGGTCGGCAACCGCACGGTCTCGGCGGCTCTTCGGCGCCTGGCCGACACAGGTGAGATCCGACTGGTGAAGGAGGGCAAGCCATACCACGAAGCGGTCTACGCCCGGACCGTGCGGCGGGGGAAGGGGAGCTGAGGATCGACGGCACCGGCCCAGCCCGTCCTGTTGCAGGCCCCTGGAACCGCCGGCGCCCCGCCAAACAATCCCGGCCGGTGCGTGTCCATAGAAGAGGGCCTGTGCCTTCGGCCGAGCGCCTGCCGGGAGGAGCGGATGGAGTACGAGGATTTCGAGGTCCGGATTCGGAGTGACCGCAAGGGTGGGTTCGAGGTCGAGGCCGTTTCCTCGCCGCCGCGGGTTTCGGCGGTGTTCGAGCTTCCTTTCCAGCCGGACGAGGCCGATTCGCTGCTCCGGTCCCTCGAGGAGTACCTGAGATCCCAGGCGGTGGCGAGGGGGGCGGGTGGCCAGGCGATCCAGGTACAGGACATCGGCAAGCGCCTCTTCGATTCGCTTTTTCATGGCGACGTGGGCGCCGCGCTGGAGAAATCCCTTGCCTGGCGGGCCGGGAGGGGGCCGGCGTGGGGAGTGCGGGTGCGGCTCGTTTTCGAATCGGATGACCCGCGGCTTGCCGCCGTGCGCGCGCTGCCCTGGGAGCTCCTGCTGCGGGACCACCTGGATTTCCTGACGCGCCAGCGGATCTTCGCGCTGGCGCGCTTCATAGAAGTGGCACATTTCTTTCCGCCTCCCGAGGCCGATTCAAAGCTCCGGGTTCTGGTGGTGAGCTCCGCGCCTCCCTCCGGGGAAGAGCTGGACCTCGGGCTGGAGCTGAAGACCCTGCGGCAGAGCCTCGGCGAATTCGAGGTCGAGGTGCTGGAGCACCCCACGATCTCGACGCTGCGCCCGGCTTTGCTCAGCAAGCAACCCCACGTCCTCCACTTCATCGGCCATGGCGGGTTCGACGACAGAGAAGGGGGCTTCGTCCAGTTCGAAAGCGAGGACGGACCGGCGGCCCGGGTCACGGCCATGAACCTCGCCGAAAATGTGAAACATCTGGAGGCGCTGCGGCTGGTGGTTCTCAACTCGTGCAGCGGCGGCGCGTGGCCGCGCCGGGCCGGTCAGGACCCGTTCTCCAGCGTCGCCCCCGCGCTGCTCCTGGCCGGAGTGCCCGCGGTGGTGGCGATGCAGCTCCCGATCTTCGACGATTCGGCGATCGCGTTCAGCAAGGCTTTCTATGAGCGCCTCGCGGCCGGCGAGCTGGTGGAGACGGCGGTGGCCGAGGGCCGGCTGGCGATTTACAATCACGCCCCCGCTTCGTTCGAATGGGCAACGCCCGTGCTGTTCCTGGCGACCCGCGAGGGCAGGATCCTCGATCGCCGAGGCCCTCACCCCCCGGCCCCCTCTCCCGGTCCACCCGAGTCCCCCGCCCCGGGAGAGGGGGAGACCACACCGCGGCCGTTGCGGCTGGGCATCCGCAGCTTTTCCGGTCCGGGAAGTCTCGCCATGAACATGGAGGCCGAGACGGATCGGAGGCTGGTTCTGGACGATCTGGTGGATGTCTTTCCGCGGCTTCAGGCGTTCCTGATGACGGCGGCTTCCGAACGGGGTCCGATCGAAATGAGTCTCGCGGCTCACGCGAGCATCGCGTTCGCGGCGGGGTATTGCCTGGGAGCGAAGAGCGGCCTCGATATCACGATCCGCCAGCGTGGGCGTGCCGGGGTGCGGCTCTGGCGCGGCGAGAGCATCTCGTTGCCGGAGGAGCCGCTTTGGCAGAGAGGGAGAGAAACCCGGCAGGTCCGGCGCGGCCGATGTGGCGCTGGCCGTCAGCATCTCCCGGGACGTCCGCCGGGATGTGGACGCCTACCTTTCGAGGAGCGGTCTCAAGGTCCGGCGGATCTTGACGGCGTCCCTGCTTCCCATGCCGGGTTCCGAGGGAGTCCGGGACGGCGCTCACGCTCTTCAGCTCGCGCAGAGCCTGAGCTCGAAGATTCAAAGCCGCACCCTGAAGGAACGGGAAGGCGTTCTCCATCTTTTCGCGTCGGCTCCGAACGCGGTCCTTTTCTTCCTCGGCCAGCTCTGCCGCGGCCTGGGCCGCATCCAGCTCTATGAGCACGACCTGGACTCGCCCACGGCGGGAGCGTACAGGCCTTCGATTCTGCTGCCCTGGTCCGCGCCACGCTGACTACGGTTTCGCCGGTTTCATGGCCTTGCGGAAGCGGATCAGCTCCAGGAGCCGGGAGAACAGGGTGACCGGCGAGTTGGCGAAGGTCACCTGGGGGCCGCGGATTTCGGAGCGGCCGGCCGTGTAGACGAGGACGCTTTCGAGGGAATTCCTTTCGATCAGGGAGGACGCCGTCGCCTCGGGACAGCCATGGTCGATGTCGAAGACGACGAGCAGGTCCCGAGAGATCGTTTCGGAGGCGGCCTTGTCCGACTCCATCGTGGTGACTTTCGCAAAGCCGGCCTGCCGAAGGAACCCGGCCGTCTGCCGCTGGTCGGCGATGACGAGGACGGGCGTGTCGCCGCGCAGCGACAGCTCTTCGTCCCGTTCGTCGAGCATGTCCATCAGAGTCTTGATCTGGCCATCCACCGCGGCGGCGATCTTCTCATCGGCGATCGTTTTCGCGCGCTTCAGGAGAAAGAGATACGCCGGGATGATGCCGAAGAGGTTGATGCCAAGCAGGCTGACAGCCAGGTTGGATTTGAATTCCAGATCCTGGAGCCGGTCGCCGAACTGGTCCTCGACCTCGCGGCTCACCTCTTTGTGAAGGTCGACCGGCTGTGCCGCCGCGAGCGAGGCGCAGAAGAGGAGCGGAGCCGTGATCGCAAAGACTTTCACAGGCGCCTCCAGCCTTCGATCCGGACGACGCGTTGCCCCACGTCGGCCTTGATCAGGATGGCGTCAACCTGGATACGGACCTTTTCTTTCCCTTTTCTGACCCGTTGAATCAGCTCCTGCAGCTCCGGCGGCAGGAGCTCCAGCGGGCAGGGAAGCTCGCTCTTGCCGCGGCTGATCTTGGGCGAGCTGCCGCCTTTCCAAGTCAGCTCGGCGTTGGTCCACGGAGTCTCCTGTGCCGGGGGAAGCGGCGGCGGTGGTGGAGGTGGCGGTGGCGGCAACTCCGGATTCCTGGCGGCGACCGCGGGCGCATCCTTGCCGAGATACCCGTAGCCGGAAGCCTTCTTGGCGCCGATGCCGAGCCAGTCGAGAGCGAGGACGAGAAGCTTTTCGAGCTGCTCGTGGTCTTCCACCCACCGGTCGCGGTCGCGGGAACCGATCCAGAACTGGAACGCCTCGCCGGACCGGATCGTCAAGAAGGAGACGGGGTTGGGATTGTCCCAATCTCCGGGCGGCTCTCCGTTTCGATAATAGCCAGGATAGTGCGGCGTGAGAACGTCCACTTCCAGGACCGGCCAGGCGGCGGGGAACGCGTCGTAAAAGACGACGCACCCGGTGGCGGGATCGACCTCGCCTCCGAGGACCGGGCCGAAGATCCGATCCACCTCGGCCGCGGGCCAATTCGCGACGAGCGTGGCGGCGGCCCGCAGGAGGCCTTTCACGGTCGATCCGGGAAGGTATGGACAACCGGTCAGGCGGTCGAAGAGAAAGCCGGTCTCCGTGGGGTGCGGCAGGCCGAGCCCCGTGACCAGGCGGGTGGTGGTGTAGAGAGTTGTCGGTTCCGCATCGAGCTGTTTCAAGGCGGCGGCGCGGCGGCCGAGAAAATCCTTGTATCCAGGGTGAACCTTGTACTCTCTGACAAAGGTCGCGAAGAATGCCGGCTTGTCCGTCTCCGACTTCGGTTGGGAATGAAGCATCCCGCGGTCGAAGACGAGTGAGCGGTTCGCCGGGCCGTCGAGCTTCAAGAAGTCCCGCAACGTGGCGGGAATGGGCAGCTCGCTCACTCCGCGCTCCCCTTGAGGAACGCCTCCGCGAAGCGCTTGAGCCACACGGAGACCGCCCGGACTTCGTCCGACGCCCGCCGGTAGAGAAGCTCGGCGTCGAGCCTCGGATCGAGCCCCTGGCCGGACACGCAACGGATGAGGTCCGTCGAAGGAGGATAGATGCCGGGTCCCACTTCGATCGAGCGGCTGAGCCAGTCCTGAAGCCACTCGCAGATGATCCACTCGGGCTTGCCGGAACCAACGGTGAGATAGAATGCCACGGTCTGGCCGAGGCCGTTGTTGTGCAGCCGGGCCGGCAGCTTGAGGAGCTGGGTTTTGAATTTGCCGGGGTTCGACGTGATCGAGTCGATCTTCTCCAAGGCGAAGGCGGCCCGCATCTGCTCGAGGGTGGCCATGATCAGTTCCCCCGCGCCACGAAGGTGAGATGGGTCACGCCACGGCCGATCGTCTCGTCGCCTCCGAGGCGGATGACCGGCCGACCTTCGAAAGCGTTTCCGAGCGGCTCCTTCCAGGCGGCGTCGCCGCGGAGCGGAGCCAGAAAGAGGGTCTCCGGCGGGACGATCTCTTCGACGAACATATTGCCTTGACGGTCCCAGGAGCTGAGGTCGGGATGTTTGTCTTCGTCGAGGTTGGTGGTCGTGCCGAGCGCGTTGAGCTTGATGCGGGTGAGGATTTCGGTGCCGGTCTCCACCAGGAGCTTGAAATTCTGATTGGAAACGATCAGAAGCCGCGACGGGAAGAGCGAGCGGGTATAGCCGAAACCTCGCGCGTCGGCCGGCAGGAGGCCGAGCAGGCGCTGGAGGCCTTCGCCGTCGAAAAAGCCGGGATGGGGCGCGCAGGCGAGGCGCAGCTCTTCCAGAAGAACGGTGTCGGCTCCCTTCGCCCAGGCCCGCGTGTCGCCCGGGTCGCCGGGCGCTTCGAGGTTCGCGTCGAGCGCGCGAAACGCGCGCTCCAGCACGAAGGGGCAGGTCACCCAATGGAACGGCGCCTGCGAGGAGCGGACCGGAAAAGCCACCAGGATGCCGTCGCCAAAGGAGACCGCGCCGGGCGTGGTGCTCGCCGGGGTGGCGGTCGTGCTATCGGTGCCTTTGGTGCCTTCGTCATAGCGGCCGAACACGTCGCCGTGGGCCTTCTCGGCGAGCTTGTCTTTCAGCTCGTCGCGCAGCACGCCCTTGAGTGTCGAGCCGGGAATGACCGGGTAGAGAGTGTGGCGCTCGCGCTGGACGGGAAGGTCCACGTAGCCGCTGCCGGCTTCGGCGCCGCAATGGAGAGGGGTTTCGGCGTAGAGCCCAAGGACGCCGAGGTCGGAAAAGGTTTTCGTCGCCAAGATCATCCTCCTGAGCAGACGCCGGCCACGGCGAGGCCGAAGCCTTGCAGGTCGAGCGCGTCCTGAGTGTCGGTGAGGCTGAGGCCGTGGAGAGCCGAGGCCGCTTCGGCGGCACCGCCTCCGTCCGGCCGCAGAAAAAGACGGAGCCGGCCTGGATCGCTCGGCGCAGCGGTTTGGCGCGGCCGTTGGCAAGGTCCCAGCCGCCGATCGGCACAAAGCCGGGGACGGCCGCCGCCACCAGCCGGAACCGGCGGTTGTGAAGGGTTCCGTCGAGATCCTCGGCGGAAAAGCCGGGCGGGAAGGCGCCGCCGGCGGAGACCGACGGAGTCGCCAGGGAGACGACGGTCAGCTCTCCCTTCATTTCCGGGCTCGGCTCCGGAAAAGCCTGCCCGGTTTCCAGCACGGCGGTGCGGCCTTCGCCGCCGAGCCGCACGCGGCCCCCCGCTTTCAGGTCCGAGCCGCGGACCTCAAAACCGAGGGTTACATCGGAGCTCAGGCGGATGAAGCCGAAGGTGTAGAGCAGGCCGGTCTCGCTGCTGCGCGTGGAGGCCTGGAGGCCGACGCCGGTGCGGGCTTCGACCGTCCAGAGATCCGAGGCGCGGACGAAATGCTCCGGGTCCGGCGTTCTGCCCGCGCGCCAGGCCGCGAGGCCGGCCGGCTTCAAATACCAGCCGGCTACGGACGCGGGCTCGATCCCGGGCGCCGCCGGTTGCCACGGCGCCCAGCCGCCGCCGCTCCATTGGAATGGTTTCAACAGGGCGAGCGGATGGGACCAGCGGCGCTCCTTTCGCTGATCGGCGAGATCCGGCAGGAAGCGGACGACGGCCGCGATCGGCGCCGGCTCCTTGGTGGATGGTGCCGGTTCGAACAGGAGACCGAGATCGAGAGGCGCGGGAAGGAGCGGCTCGTTGTCGCGCACGAGCCAGGGTCCGCGTAGTGCGAGAGAGCCGAAGCCGCCCCAGTCGCCGACCTCGGCCGCGAGTTTCTCGCCGACGCGCCCGGCCCAGGTGTGCCGGTTGAGACCGGAAAGATCGATTTTGGCATCGCAGAGCCGGCGCGTGCGCAGCGCGCCGTAGAGCGTCGCGGGATGCGGCGGAAAAAGAGAGCGGAGATAGTGATCCGTACCGCGAGTGCTCGGCTTGCCGTCCCGGAAGAAAAGAACGTCGTCCGGAACGAGCTGAAAGGCCGACCAGCTCACCGCTGAGCCTCGCGGCCGAGAAACCGCGCGATCCGCAAAGCCTCGGGCTTGCCGTGGACGAAGAACGGAGCGATCTGCGCGGCCAGCGTCTCGGACTCGGTGCCTTCATGACGCGAGAGACGGTCGCCGAGCCAGGCGCGCCAGCGTTCGTCGTCGTCGCCGAAAACCTTCTGGAGCGTGCGTTCACCCAGGCGCAGATTGAACGTCTGGCCGGAGGTGATATCACCCTGGCTGACGCCTTCGATCAGGTTTTGGAACGCTTTGATCCAGGGGACCGGGCCGTCCCAGGCAAACGCCACCTCGACCGGCGGTCCGCCGCGCTTGGTGAGGCGGATGGCCACGGCATTGCGGCCGGCCCGGGTCTTGGCGACGTCGTCGAGCAGCTCTTCCAGATCGTGAAAGAGAAGACCCGCCGGGTGGCCCGGGCTCGCGAAGAGCACGGCTCCCGAAAGCGTGAAGGGGTCCGAACCGTCCACCAACAGCCCGCGGGCGGAGTCGAACGCCTTCCGATAGCGCTCCCGTAGCGTCCGGGCGAGATCGAGCGCGTCCCGCGGATCGCACACGGCGAGCACGTCGTCTCCACCGGCATAGAGGAGCTGCGGCTCTTTGCCCTTGGGCTGGAAACCCGGCAACTCGTCCAGATTCAAGTCGTTCGATTCGTCGCGATGGAGACCCTTCGCGAAGCTGGAGAGCGCCTGCGAGACCTCTTTATGGAAGCGCTCCAGATCCTTGCCGGCAATCTCTTCCGGCCGGCGGCTCAGAATGGAGCCCATGCGGTCGCCGTCCATCTTGAGAAGGGCGAAATAGGGCGCGTCATCGGAAATCTGAAACTCGTCGAACGCCAGGAATCGTTCCTTCCTTTTGTCCTCGACGTAGGTGAAGAAGCGTTTCGTCGCGCAGACCAGGCAGAGGCGACCCTGCTCGAAGTGGAGGAATTTGGCGAGCCGGGTCTCAGGCTCTCGTTCGGCTTTCTCCTGGGCGGCGCGCCAGGCGCGGTGGACGCGTTCGCGGTCGCCGTCCGGCAGAGCGGTCCGCTCGCCGCAGATGGCGCACTTTTCCCCTTCCTCCGCGGTCTGGATGAAAGGCCGGAAGCGGCGCGAGTCCGCGAATTGGCGAGCCCCGGCAAGAGAGGCCGCGGCATAGTCGCTGTCCTCCGGCACCCAGGACCAGGAGATGTCGAAGACCCGCCGCGTCTGGTCCCGGACCCGTTCCGAAGGAGCCAGGCCGGGGCCGAGGATCCCGAGCGTGTCATCGACGTAGCTATTCCAGAGGCTCATGATCCTGTCGCTCATTTCCTCGGCGAGTGACTCCGCCTGATCGGCCGGCACCCGGCAGACGTATCGATTGGGAAGGCCGTCCGGGATGTCTTCGTCCTTGTGGATGTAGGGGAAAACCATCTCGCAATCGGCGCGGCGGTGGGCCACGCCGATCGCCTGCCGGGTCAGGTGGGAAAGCAGATAGCTGCCGGCCCAGAGGTCGGCGATCCGTCGCGCCTGATGAATGAACGTGTGGACCGGGCCGATGCCGAACGTGAGAAGAGCGGTTTTCACGGTGCGACCTCCTCGATGAGCTGCTTCGTCTTGAGGTCGTCCAGGAAGCGGGTGACCACGGTATCCACGAGCGGATTGGCCGGGAGGGAACCTCTCTTGTTCTTGAACTGCAGGTTGGCTCCTGCCGGAAGGAACCGCGCCGGCAGATAGGTGATCACCGGCACGTAGGTCTTTCCGAGGTGGGCGACGTGCAACAGCAGAGGAGAGGCCCGGCGAGCATCACCCTGGCCCGAGTCCCAGGTGACAATCTGACCTTCCGGCTGATCCTT
This sequence comes from uncultured Holophagales bacterium, assembly GCA_963844885.1. GTDB lineage: Bacteria > Acidobacteriota > Thermoanaerobaculia > Multivoradales > UBA5704 > DATMER01. Next base: position 376,749 of record CAWJQA010000007.1, read on the forward strand.
TCCATGCACTTTCCTCCGGAACGGCAGAGGCAGTCCGAAACCCGATCGATCCGGGATGTTGGTCAGCTTGCGCGGACTCGCCGGGTCGAGCCAGTCATAGTCGCGGTTCGCGAGGCCGGCCCGAGTCTCGCCCGGGTAGCCGTATCGGCGGCGAAACGCGATCAACCACGCGCCGAGGAGAGACAAAGCCTCCTCCCAGCTCCGATGCTCGCGGTCGCCGAGAAAGATCCGCGATTCCGGAGAAAAGCGGGTCCATTCGGGACCGGAAGCCGTCGCGCTCCATCGCGGGAGCATCTGGCGGATCTGCGCGAGAAGATCGGCCCGGGACGCGGCAGGAGTTGGAAGAGTCGAGCCGCCAGTGATCGCCACCGGTTGAAGTGATCCATAACCCTTGCGGCTCTTCGAGCCGATCCCGCCGAGGTGGAGCCATGCCCAGAGCGATTGATCGAAGAGGCGGCGGAGAGCGGTGCTCGGCGTCCGCATCCAGGTCAAGTCCAGGAAACCTCGGGTCTGGGCCCGCAGGTAAGGCCGATTCAGGCGACCCCCGGCCATCGCACCGAACGCGAGATACGCAAGTGCGTTGGTGGGAGTTCCGATCTCCAGCCGGGCCTGCGCGGCAGGCTCCTTCCAGAAGGCCGCGATCTCCGCCGCGGTCAGCGTTTTCGCCTGGAACGGCATGCTGGTCGAGGCAAAGTCCCGTCCCGGCCGGGTGCGGACCCGCACCATCGAACCGTGGCCGGTATCGCCGAACAGCTCGCTCTCCAGGCGCTGGACCTCGGCCAGAGGCTGGTCGGCGCCGGCAATCGCCCGCAGCCACCACCGGAGCTGGCCACGGACGGAGGCGGCCCGCCATTCAGCGCCGCCGTTTTCCGAGCCGTGGAGAAAGCAGGGGGTCACGAATTCAACTTCAAGGGTCTCGCGTTGCATGAGCCGGCCAGGTATCCTCCCGCTTCTGTAGACACGGCAACGGGGGAAGGGGGTTAGCCGGTCCAGATACCCGCTCCGGCGCCTCAACAAATCGGCGCTCACCGTGTCTCACTCCACGAGAGAGGCTGACCCGGAAGCTTCGGCCAGCCAGCCGTGTTCCTTGACAACTGAATCTCCCTGATCTGTACGGTGGGATTTGAATCGCAGTAAGCAAGCAGCATGCCTGACAAAAGTCATGCCAGGCCCAAATCGCCATTTTGGCGGGGAGGTAACGGCCGGGATGGGAGATCCCGTGAAATCAGAGGTTTACGTCAGGAGCAGGAGGCCGCCAAAAGGCGTGAGCAAGGCTTCGGGAAGCCGCTTTTCGAGGGGTAACGGCAACAGGCAGGTTAAGTCGCGAAGATTCAGAGGGTTGCAAAGGCTGCTCTCGGAATTGCCCTGGTCAGTCTGGTGGGATTGCGACAACAATTTCCATTCCTCCGAACTCGACGATGAGCTTGGCCCTCGGAATTGCCCTGGTCAGTCTGGTGGGATTGCGACACCACGGATGTGGTGCAGCCGGCGAATCAGGTGAAGGGCCTCGAAATTGCCCTGGTCAGTCTGGTGGGATTGCGACTTCTCAACGCGACCACGGATGACGGCGTTGCCCAGTTGGATGACTCGAAATTGCCCTGGTCAGTCTGGTGGGATTGCGACGCAGCCGGAGACGTGCCGGCCGTTGGGCAGGTCGACCTCGGAATTGCCCTGGTCAGTCTGGTGGGATTGCGACTTCCAGCGATGGCGGAGACGAGTCCACTGCCCACGAGCGACCGCTCGGAATTGCCCTGGTCAGTCTGGTGGGATTGCACGGCCGGGGCATTTTCGTTTGCGTCGGTGTTGGAATGCCTGCGTCCCTTCGGGACTTGAGGATGTTGGGGGGATCATAAACCTGGCGCTAAAGCGCCAGGCTTTATGCCTGCGTCCCTTCGGGACTGGGCGGAGACTCGCGCGGGCCTCTACGATGGAATGGGAATGGCTGTGCCGAGCCTTTGCGGCGAGATGAAGAGAAACGGGCTCGGTGGTGTTCGCGCCTTGGTTGACCGGATTGCGTCCCGAAGGGACACCGGCATAAAGCCAGGGATTTCAATCCCTGGTATCGATCAACCCCAACCTCCCCAAGTCCCGAAGGGACGCAGGCACAGCCTCAATCGAGCAGATATCGTTCGTCATAGGAAATCCCATGGCGATTCAACAATGCGATCAATTCATCTCGGAACGGCACCCGGCGGTGGTGCTTCTCCTGATTGCGGATGTATTGCCGCACCTTTTCCACATGAGAGGCGCTGACGGAGAAGGCGCCATATCCCTCTTGCCATTCGAAGTGATGATCGAGGTTTTTCTCCGCATTCACCCATTTTGAGGATTTGCCTTTGACGGCCTTGATCATCATGGCTACGGCGATGTCGGGTTTGATCTTGGCTAGGAGATGGACATGATCCGGCATTCCGCCGATCTCCATGAGGATCCCACCTTCGCCCCGGAGGATGCCTCCCATGTATTCGTAGAGCGGCTCCCGGAGCTCAGCATGAATCAAGGGGATGCGGTTCTTGGTGGAGAAGACGATGTGGTAGAGAAGATTCGAGAAGGTGGTAGCCATGGCGCGGGATACGATACCAAGATCCTTGGAGAATGCAACCGGCTGCGTTGGAGTGCCTGCGTCAGGAGCAGGAGGCCTGAGCAAGGCTGTTGGAAGCCGCGTTTCGAGGGGTAACGGCAACAGGCAGGTTAAGTCGCGAAGATTCAGAGGGTTGCAAAGGTGGCCCTCGGAATTGCCCTCGCCGGTGTCGGCGTTGAAAATGCCTGAGTCCCTTCGGGACTGGGCGGAGACTCGCGCGGGCCTCTATGATGGAATGGGAATGGCTGTGTCGAGCCTTTGCGGCGAGATGAAGAGAAACGGGCTCGGTGGTGTTCGCGGGGATCAACCCGGCGGCGTTGCGCGCAATCGGGCAAGCTCTTCTTCAAGAGCTCGAATCCGCTCCTCGGCCTGATGGCGCGCTTCGTCGGCTTGCCGGCGCGCCTCCGCCTCGGCGGCGGCTTTCTGCTCGGCCTGATGGCGAACCGCTTCCGACTTACGCAGCGCCTTCGTTTTCTCCGCGCTACGCAGGACGCGCGCACCGGTGGCCGCATCCGTCAATAGGAGCCGACCCCCTTCGACACGGAAGAGCACTCCCGTGGTCTGGCTCAGAAGAGAGCCATCCGGCTCCGGCTGGATCGGGCGATACCGGCCGCCTGCAAGCCGGAGACCCTGAAGCATGGGATCCAGATACTCGCCTTCGGGATCGAACTGGAAGTACTCGGCGACGCCGAGCCACTCGTAGATCTCCCTTTTCTCCTGGTCTTTCCGGTGCGTGCTCTCCGAGGTTGTTTCCAGCACGAAACACGGTACCCGGCCCTCTTCCCAGAGGAGATACTTCTTCCGGCGCCGGTTGCCGGGCAGCAGCTTCGGGACTCCCTTGACGACAAAGCCGTCCGGAGCCACAACGGCGGCGGGGTCTCCTCGCCGGTAATAGAGGAAGAGGTTGGCGCCGACGAAAACGTCGGGCTCCGCCTCGAAGCGGTCTGTGAGGGCCTCCCACACGTAGACCATCTCTTGGAAATGGAACTCGGTTTCCGCCATCGGCTCGCCGTCGGACTCGGGGTAGTAGATCTCTTTTTCGAGAGGGATCGCGGCCATGCATGCATCCTTTCCCGAAGGGTCGCCGGATCACACCACAGAAACCCTCGGAGTGCAACCCGGATGGTACCACGGTCGTGCGGGGGCTGAGGAGGTCAACCCACCGCCACCCGCCCGAGCCCGAAGGTCGCGCCTTTGCCGATGTGGAGCACTTCGGCCATGCGGAGGAGGGGGGCGAAGGGGGCGAGGTCGCCTTCGAGATGGATGGTGCCCTCGAAGCCTCCCATTTCGATTTTCCGGCCTTGGCGGTTGCTGTAGCGCTCCCAGTGGTGCCAGTGGAGGTTTCGGGCGGTGACCCGGATGCCGGAGGCGAGGTCGAGGAGGGGGCGGAAATGCCAGTCGAGCGGCGCGCCGGGGAGGTGGAACCAGGAGAGCTCCAGGGCTCTTCGCAGCGCGGCGAAGACGAGCGGGCGGAAATCGGGCTCCTCCAGGAGCGTTCCGCGCACCAGGAGACGTGTAGGGGTGAGGAAGCGGAGGGCCACCCGGTGATCGTCGAGCGGCGCGCCGGAGGGGAGGAGCGGCTGGACGGCGGCCAGGGCCGGTGAGATGCGGCCGGCGGTGTAGACCGTCTGCCAGCCGTTCCCTGTGGAGGCGTCCGCGGTTTCGAGGGCGAACGGGTGGCGGTCGCAGCCGAGGCCGGAGCGGGCCATCCTTTCTATAGCGAGGAGCGCCCAGGCCTGGAGGTCGGCGGCCTGGCCGAAGAGGAGGAGGTCGAAGGGGAGCGGGTCGCCGGGGGCGAAAAGGCGCTCTTCCGTGCCCGGCTCGAAGACGTAGGGGCGCGGCGAGGTCGGCAGGCCGCGCAGGAAGGGCGGCGGATCGTCCTCGATCAGGGTCTCGAAGACGCGAGGATAGACGCAGGTGCGGCGGAGCACGCAGTCCGGGCAGGTCTGGGCGGGGCCGAGCGAGCAGGCCAGCCGCCGTAGCGCGTGACCGAAGGCGCCGCGCAGGAGCGAGCCCTTGAAGGGTGGCAGGACGGCCGGCGCCTCGGCGCGTAAGGTGCAGCGCAGCCGGACGTAGGGGAGGCGGGGGAGCGCGTAGAGAGAGGTCATGCTGAGTTGGACACGGAAGGGGGTGGGATTGTTGGTTGTTCGCGGGAGAGGGCGCCGCCGCCCTTCCCCGTTCTCCGAAGGTTTTCCAGCCAGTCTCCCCCTCTCCCGGGGCGGGTGGGCTCGGGAGGACCGGGAGAGGGGGCCGGGGGATGAGATCCTGGGACAATTTGACGATCGCGGGACAATTCGCCCCAAATGGCCCGGGAAGTGCGGCAATCTGGGGACTTGCGGGCTTCGGAGGTGACAAGGACGTGACAGCGTGAGACATTATGCCCCTCGGACGGATGGGGCATCCTGCCGCGCGGGTCCGGGTGGATTCTGGAAGAGACGGGAAATGAACGACTTACGGCGACGGAACGGAAATCGGCGGGAGTTGGCAACGGGCTTGCGAGATAGGGCGGGCATCGAGGAGGTTTGCCATGCTAGACTCCGTCCGCAAACATGTTGTCGCCGTTCCCTCCGTGCCGGGGAAGGTATTGCTGTCGGCTGCCACGATCGGCAGCTTCGGGTGGCTCCTGGCGCACGACCTGGTGCATCCGCTCGTGATCTACGCCCTGCAGCTCTTCCTCTCCTTTTAGCGGCCGGGATATTCGCCGCACGGCAAGGATCATGGCTGGTGAAGCCGTCATGAAGGAGGTCACCCTGGCACTGCCGATGGTGCCCGACATGGAGATCGAGGCGAGCAAGACGGCTACTGCCATCGCCGAATCCATGAGGATGACTCCGGATAGAATCGACGAGGTCCGGATGGCGGTGGTCGAAGCCTGCATCAACGCCCTCGAGCACAGCCGGGCCGCGGATCGCGAGATCTATGTGACCTTCCAGGTGCTCGGGGACAGGGATGAGGAGATGCTCCGCATCACCGTCCGGGATACCGGGGTCGGTTTTTCGCCGGACGCGATCGAGGAACCGTCCATGGATGCCAAGATCAAGGCCCACCGCAAGCGCGGTTGGGGCCTTAAAATCATTCGGGGGCTCATGGACGAGGTAGAGATCCACTCCGGCTCCGAAGGGACGACGGTCGTGATGAGCAAGCTGCGAGGGACGGCCTGATGACCGACAGCCTGAACGTATCCGTGGACCGCCGGGACAACCTGGCGGTGATCTACACGGAGGGATACATCAACAACCAGGGCGGCGAAGAGATCGCCCGGGTCGCCTACAAGCTCCTCGACGAGGGCTTCAAGGTGCTGCTGCTCAACCTCGGCGGCACCAAGATCGTGAACTCGATCGGGATCTCCATCTTGATCGAGATCATCGAGAAGATGATCGAGATCGAGGGCAAGCTGGGGTTCTGCAGCCTCACTCCCACGATCGAGAAGACGTTCCACATCATGGGTCTCGCGCAGTATGCACCCATCTTCTCCAACGAAGAATCCGCCGTCGCAGGGCTCCGTGGCTGATCCGGGCCCGCTGGCCCCGGCATCCCCAGATAGCGCGTCCTGGGCCGAGCTCCTCGATCTCTCCCGCAACGAGGCCGGCGACGGGCCTCTCGCCGAACGCCTCCTTCAACTCTGGGCGGACCACCACGGCGCCGCCGCCGCCGCGCTTTATCTGCGCAAGGACGGCCGGCTGGAGCAGGATTGCGCCGTGGGCGATCCGCTCCCCGAGATGATCGAGGAGGCCGGCCTCGAGGGTGGGCCCTTCCGCAGCCTCCGGTTCCCGGACGGCCGGCTGGTCTATGTAGGTGAAGCTGTTTTCTCGGACGGTGAGCCGCTCACGGTGCTCCTGGCGTCGCTGCTGCGCTCGTCCCGCCTGCGCCGGGAGCTCAAAGACCAGCAGTTCCAGTTGAGCTACCGGGTGGTGGAGCTGGAGAGCCTCTACGACGTCGGCCTGGCCATCGCCGCGACGCTCGATCTCGACCGCCTCGCGGATGAGGTGCTGCTGCGCGCCGTGTCCCTCCTCGACGCTCGCCGCGGCGCGCTCTATCTCCTGGAGGAGGGAGCTCCATCGGGATACCGGCTCGACCGCACGTTCGGTGGCAGTGCCGCGCCGATGATCGAGGCCGCGGATCCGGAGCTGCCGCCGTTCCTGGCCGGCGGCGCGGCGCCTCCGGACCTGCTCCCCGGCGCCACGCACCTGCTCGGTCTGCCGATCGCGGTCGAGAACCGGCCCAAGGGTCTGCTCGTGGTGGGGGACAAGGAGAGCCGCCGCGGTGTGGGTCCGTTCCTGGCGTCCGACCGCCGCACGCTCGCCCTGTTCGCGAACCAGGCGGCCATCGCGCTGGAAAACGCCCGCCTCCACCGGGAGGCTTTGGAGCGCGAGCGGCTGGAGCGCGAGATGCAGGTGGCGGCCGAGATCCAGCGCCAGATCCTGCCCAAGGGCGCTCCCGCGGTGCCGGGGTATCAGCTCGTGGGCTGGAACCGGCCGGCACGGCAGGTCGGCGGCGATTATTACGATCTTCTCGCGCTGCCGGACGGCCGGATGGAGCTGGTGGTGGGCGACGTCTCCGGCAAGGGGATCCCGGCGGCGTTGATGGTGTCGACGCTCCACTCGGCGCTGCGCCTGCTGCTCGATCAGGCCGGGTTCGGGCCGTCGCTGCTCGACCGCCTGAACCGCCACATCCTGGAATCGACCGCCCCGAACAAATTCATCACCATGCTCATCGCGGAGCTGGAGCCGTGGTCGGGCATCCTCCGGTACCTCAACGCCGGCCACAACCCCGGCCTGCTTCTGCGCGCGGAGAGCGGAAGGGTCGAGGAGCTGTCCGCGGGCGGCGTGCCGCTCGGGCTGCTGCCGAACAGCCGCTACCTGCCGCGGGAGGTCGTGATGGAGCCCGGCGACCTCCTCTGTATCTATAGCGACGGCATCACCGAGGCCGAGTCGGTCACCGAGGAGGAATTCGGTACGGAGCGGCTGATCGACATCCTCCGCCGGCACGGGGGGCGGCCGCTCCAGGAGGTGCTGGAAGAGATCCAGACCGCCGTCGCCCGCTTCGCGACGGGGATGCCGCAGTACGACGACCAGACCGTGGTGCTGCTGCGGCGCGAGTAGGAACCCCTCTTGGTCTACAATCCGGGCTCATGAACCGGAATCCGCTGCCCAAGCTCCTCTGGCTCCTCCTCCTGTTCCCGATCTTCACCGCTCTCATGGCCGCCCAGCCTCCGGAGACGGCCGTGAGGCCCTCCTGGTCCCTCGCCATCCACGGCGGCGCGGGCACGATCCCGAAAGACATCCCGGAAGCGGAGAAGGAGGCGTATCTCAAGTCGCTCCGGGACGCGCTGGACGTCGGGCGGAAAGTGCTGGAGAGCGGCGGGACCAGCCTCGACGCGGTGGAGAAAGTCGTCCGGACGCTGGAGGACAATCCGCTGTTCAACGCCGGGAAGGGTGCGGTCTTCACCCATGACGGGACCAACGAGCTGGACGCCGCGATCATGGACGGCCGCGATCTTTCGTGCGGTTCGGTGGCGGGCCTGAAGACGGTGAAAAATCCCATCTCCCTCGCCCGGCTGGTGATGGAGAAGTCGCCGCACGTGTTCATGGTCGGGGAGGGGGCGGAACGGTTCGCGGACGAGATGAAGGTCGAGCGGGTCGATCCGAAGTACTTCTTCACGCAGAAGCGCTGGGACCAGTTGCAGGAGGCGCTGCGCAAGGAGCGGGAAGAGAAGGAGAAACAGGAGAAGAAGCCGAAGGGGACGGTCGGGGCCGTGGCGCTGGACGTCCATGGGAACCTCGCGGCGGCCACGTCCACCGGCGGCATGACCAACAAGCGGTTCGGCCGGCTGGGCGACGTGCCGGTGATCGGCGCCGGCACCTACGCCAACAACCGCACGTGCGCCGTCTCGGCCACGGGCTGGGGCGAGCAGTTCATCAAGCACACGGTGGCGCACGACATCTCGGCGCTGATGGAATACCGCGGGATGACACTCCAGCAGGCCGCGGACGAGGTCATCCACCGCAAGCTGCAGAAGGACGACGGCGGAGTCATCGGCGTGGCGCACGACGGCTCCATCGCGCTGGTGTTCAACTCGGAGGGGATGTATCGGGGCGCGGCGGACTCGAACGGCCGGTTCGAGGTCGCGATCTGGGAGTAGAGGCCGAAGCCGGGATCAGATCAGGCCCCCTCTCCCCCGGCACGGGGGAGAGGGCTGGGGAGAGGGGGGATGGGATCAAACCTCGACATCTCGACCTGATCGAGCTTGAGGATCGGGGCCGTGATCCCGCCGAAGAGGCCTTCGCCCACGGTCACCGGCTCGGCGCCGACTCCCAGGGGTCCCGCGAGGAGGGTCCGCAGATCGTCTTCCCAGACCAGGTCCGGCAACGGCGACCCCGGCTTGCCGCCTTCGATCCGCCGCACGCCGCGGGCGACCGCGCGGAAGCGGAGATCGTAGGGATTGTAGCCTTCGAGCGGATCGAGGGCCGCGATCCACAGACCGCCGTCCGCGTTGGCGAGGAGCTGCTCGTCTGGAGCCGCTCCGGGCACCAGGAACAGGTGGGCTGCCGCGGCTTCGTCCGGAGCGACCAGGTGGGGCGTCGGCAGCCGGTCGAGCTCGCGGGCGAGGCGGTCGTCCACGGCCGGGGTCAGGAACACGCCCTGCGAGATCAGGTCGACCGGGTGCCGGGCGGCGCCGAGGAAGTCGAACGGGAAGGGAAGGCCGCGCGGATCGGTTCCATCGTCCCGGAGGGTGATCGCGGGGTGGAAGACCGGCGCGCCGAGGGAGTCGCGCAGGCAGGACGTCCCGTCATGAAAGGAGGTCGAGGTGAGAGCTCGGCGGTTGAGCAGGTCGAGGAGCGCCGCGGCGGACTCCTGGGAGAGCACGAGAGGGACCGGACCGTCCGGCAGGCTGCCGGTATCTCCGGTCGCCCGGCGCTCGCGCGCCCGGGCGAGCAGCGCCGGGAGGCCGAGCCCGGCCAACGAGCGGGCGGAGGCGGAGGCGATGCCGGTGCCGGCAGCCACCGTGGCCCAGACCGAGGTCGCCGCCGCCGTCCTCCTCAGGCCGCGGCTGTCGGCGACGGCCATCCGGCCTTCGGCCCAGCCGAGGCGCACGGCGTCGTCACCGTTGCCGTCACCAGCCAGCCGTTGCACGAGATCCCGCGCCCGCGCCGGGTTGAGCTTCACCACCTCGGGGTCGTGCAGGCCGTCCGGCACCGTGACCGGCCCGGCCGCGCCGTCGGGCCGCAGGGCGACCGGAGCGGGCGCGGAGAGCCGGGCCTGCGCCAGGGCGCTGCGGACGGCGTGCCCGAGGTCGGACGGCTCGCAGGCTTCGGTACGGTGGAAGCCGTACCGGCCGGACTCCCGCACCCGCACGAACACCATGACCTCCCGCCGCTCGAACGCGTCGCGCCGCCGCCGGTTGCTCTCCTGCCCACGGCGCAGGTCGATCCAGACGATCTCCGTGGCGTCGGCGGGCGAGGCCGCGAGCGTCCGCTCCAGGCGCGCGGCCATCGCGGCCATCGCGGCCATCGCGGCCATCATGTCGAGCTCGTCGAGTCCGGTGCGGGTCGGGGCAGGCATGGGATGAGGAGCATAGCAGGAGCCGTTCCGCGCCGAAGAGTTTTTCCGTGGCTTGGACTTTGCAGTCTGGACCCTTGAGGCCAGGCAACCTGAAATGAGGAAACCGTTGATAATCCGTGGGTTTGTGACTCTCGCCGTGCTCTTCGCCGGCCTTTTCGGGGTCGTCCTGGCCGCTCGACCCTCCTATGCAGAGGACACCGCCGACCTCATCCTGGAACACGGGGTCTTCTACCCGGTCCAGCCGCCGGGGAAGATCGAGGGCAGCCTCGCCGTCCGCGGCGGCCGGATCGTCTACCTCGGACCGGACGCGGGGGCGGCGGCCTTCCGCGGCCCGAAGACGCGGGTGATCGACCTGGCCGGCCGCGCCGTGACGCCCGGGCTGATCGACGCGCACTCGCATCTCGCCGGCCTCGGCCAGGCGCTGTCGCAGGTCGACCTCACGGCCGCGCCGACCTATCGACGAGATCGTCCGGCGCGTGCGCGAGGCCGCCGCGAAGGTCCCCGCCGGCACCTGGGTCCGGGGCCGGGGCTGGGACCAGAACCTCTGGCCGGTGAAGGAGTTCCCCACCCACGACGCGCTCTCCGCGGCGGTGCCCGACCATCCCGTCTGGCTCACCCGGGTGGACGGCCACGCCGCGCTCGTCAACGCCAAGGCGATGGCGATCCTGAAGATCGGTCCCGACGTCCAGGACCCGCCGGGCGGCCGGTTCATCCGGGATACGGAAGGCCACCCGACCGGCGTGATGGTCGACAACGCCATGGACATCGGCGACAAGATCCCCGGTCCGGACGTGGCGGAGGTGAAGCGGCAGCTCGCCGCCGCGGCCCGCCACTGCGCGGAGCGCGGCCTGACCACGGTGACGGACATGGGGGTCGGCGCGGTGCAGGTGGCGGCCTACACGGAGCTGCGCGAAGCGGGCGAGCTGCCGATCCGCGCCGCGCTGTTCCTGGGAGATGACGCCGCTTGGCTCGCGAGCTGGTTCGAGCGCGGGCCGCTGCTCGATCCCGAAGCCCGGCTGACCATCCGCGGCGTCAAGCTCTACATGGACGGCGCGCTGGGCAGCCGCGGTGCCGCGCTGCTCGAGCCGTACAGCGACGATCCGAAGAACATGGGCCTCCTGGTCTCCACGAGCGCCCACGTCGAGGACGTCTGCCGCCGCGCGGCCGCCGGCCGGGTTCCAGGTGGGGATCCACGCCATCGGCGACCGCGGCGGGCTGCTGGCGCTGGACGCCATGGAGCAAGGCGCTCGGCGGCCCGAAGCCCGAGGCGCGCTTCCGGCTGGAGCACAGCCAGGTGCTGCGCGTGCAGGACATCCAGCGCATGGCGCGCCTCGGGATCATCGCCTCGATGCAGCCGACCCATGCCACGTCCGACATGCCGTGGGCGGACGAACGCCTGGGCGAAGCACGGCTGGAGCGGGCCTACGCCTGGCGCAAGGTGCTGGATGCCGGCGGCCGGCTGGCGCTCGGCAGCGACTTTCCGGTCGAGTCGGACGACCCGCGGCTCGGCCTCTACGCCGCGGTGACGCGGCAGGATCTCTCCGGCCAGCCGGCGGGCGGCTGGCTGCCCGGCGAGCGGCTGACCCGGGCGGAGGCGCTGCGCGGCTTCACGCTCGACGCGGCCTGGTCGCTCTTCCTGGAGAAGGACGTCGGCTCGCTGGAGGTCGGCAAGCGCGCCGACCTGGTGGTGTTCGGCCGCGACCCGATGACCGTCCCCGACCTCGAGATCCCGCAGGCGGAGATCGACTACACGCTGGTGGACGGGAAGATCGTTTACGAACGGGGGACGGGGCGGTGAGAAAGCTCGCGCTGCCGTTGGCGTTGATCCTGTCGGTCTCGCTATCGGCCGGCGTGCCGGCGTTGAGCCAGGACTTCGAGGTTCAGCGGCGGGAGATGGTGGACCTGCAGATCCGTCCAGCGGGGCATCCACGAACGCGGCGTGCTGCAGGCGATGGAGCAGGTGCCGCGCCATCTGTTCGTACCGGAGGCGGTCCGCCCCAAGGCCTACGGCGACGAAGCCGCTGCCTCTGGGGCAGGGGCGGACGATCTACCAGCCGTACGTGGTGGCGCTCATGACCTCGCTGCTCAACCTCGACCGCGGCGACCGGGTGCTGGAAGTGGGCACCGGCACGGGCTACCACGCGGCGGTGCTGTCGCGGATCGCCAAGGAAGTCTACTCGATCGAGATCGACTCGGCGGTGGCCGCCCAGGCGAAGCGGACGGCTGGCGGCGCTCGGCTACTTCAACGTCGACGTCCGCCACGGCGACGGCTACCAGGGGTGGCCCGACAAGGCACCGTTCGACGCCATCCTGCTGTCGGCGGCCCCACCGCGCCTGCCCAAGCCGCTCCTCGACCAGCTCCGGGTCGGAGGCCGCATGGTGGTGCCGGTCGGCGGCTCCTTCTTCCAGGATCTGCTGGTGATCACCAAGACGGCGGACGGGCTGGAAAAGCGGACGGTCATCCCCGTCCGCCTGACGCCCATGACGGGCAAGGTGCGCGATGGCGAATAGGTTTCACCCGGCTTTCCTGATCCTCCTGCTCGGCTTCCTGCCGGCGATGCCGGCGATGGGGCAGCCGGACGGCTTCGACGGCGCCCGCCGCCGCATGGTGGAGGAGCAGGTCCACGCCCGCGGCGTCGACGATCCGCGCGTGCTGCATGCCATGGAGCAGGTGCCGCGCCACCTCTTCGTGCCCGAGGAGGTCCGCGGCGAGGCCTACGACGACCACGCCTTGCCCATCGGCTCGGGCCAGACCATCTCGCAGCCGTACCTCGTCGGCCTCATGACCGAGCTTCTCGGCGTCAAACCGGGCGACCGCATCCTGGAGATCGGCACCGGCTCGGGCTACCAGGCGGCGGTGCTGTCGCGGGTCGCCTCCGAGGTGTACACGATCGAGATCGTCCGCCCGCTCGGCGAGCAGGCGGAGCGCACGCTCGCGCGCCTCGGCTACTCGAACGTCCATACCCGCATCGGCGACGGCTACCAGGGGTGGAAGGAAGCCGCGCCGTTCAACGGCATCGTGGTCACCGCGGCGCCGCCGGAGGTGCCGCAGCCGCTCCTCGACCAGCTCGCCGTGGGCGGCAGCCTGGTGGTGCCCGTAGGAGACTCCTGGCAGGATCTCAAGGTCTATACGAAGCAGAAGGACGGCAGCTTCCACCAGCGAAAGGTTCTCCCCGTCCGCTTCGTACCGATGACGGGCGAGGTGCGGAAGAACGGCCGCGGCCGGTAGCCTTTCCGTAACGTTTTCGCGTCCTTACCGCCTCTACTGGCGCGGACGCGCGGCCCTCGATAGGATCATCCTGAGGTCTTGACCGGTCGCGTCCGAAAACTACGAGAGGAGGGCGACATGAACGGTATCCTGAGTCGTTCGTTCGGGCGGATGTCGTGCGTTCTGGTGGGGCTGGTGGGAATCACCCTGGCCGCCGCCCAGCCGTCGCACGCGCAGCCCTTCAACGCCTGGCTGACTTCCTCGCCGGGCTACCCCACGACCAGCGGTTATGTCCTGATCGGTCCCAACGCCGCCCTGAACCCCACCGGCGCCTTCACGTTCGAAGCCTGGGTGGCGATCACGAACAATCCGGCGGGTGAGGACTGCCGGAGCATCGCGGGCAAGAACTACCAGGAGGCCTGGTGGATCGGCCTCTGCACGGTGAGCGGCCGGCCGACGCTGCGGTCCTATCTGAAGGGCGGCGGCTCGGCGCGCAACGGCGGCGAGATCGAGCCCGGCCGCTGGACCCACGTCGCGGTGGTTTTCAACGGCACCAAGCGGCTCCACTACATCAACGGCGAGCTGGCGGCGCAGTTCGCCGAGACCGGACCGCTCTCCAGCGGCGGCAGCGAGATGCGCATCGGCAGCGACTTCTCCTGGCAGCACTCGCCGACGGGCGCGATCGACGAGGTCCGGCTCTGGAACGTGGCGCGGACCCAGGCCCAGATCCGGGACGGGATGAGCAAGGAGATCACCACCGCGCAGGCCGGCCTGGTCGGCGTCTGGGCGCTCAACGGCAATGCCAACGACGTGATCGGGCCGTTCGACGGCACGCTCATGGGCACCGGGGTGGGCTTCCTCACCTTCCCGGTGGTCTTCAGTTGCGGCGCGGGCAGCGGTACGTCCCTCTGTCTGCAGGACCGCTTCCTGGTCACCGCCCGCTGGCGCACGAATTCCCATCCCGGTACGATCACGGACGGCGACGGCCGTGTGGTGGGCTGTGCCAACCCGGGCTCCGGCCTGTTCTGGTTCTTCAGCGCGAACAACTGGGAGGTCATGGCGAAGGTGATCGACGGCTGCGGCCTGAACAGCCGGTACTGGCTCTTCTCGGCCGCCACCACCAACGTATTCTACCGGCTGGACGTGATCGACGTCCGGGCCGGCGTGCAGAAGATCTACTTCAACTACCCCGGCCCGCCGGCACCGGCGGTCACCGACGTCAACGCGTTCGCGACCTGTCCGTAAGAAGGTCTGATCCCCCTGCGCGGGCCGCCTCCCCCCGGGAGGCGGCCTTTTTCGATACGCTCCCCCGCATGCAGCCGCCCTCCGAGCCCGCGCCGGCCGAACCGCGCCTGACCTCGCCGGTCTGGTGGCCCTTCTGGATCGCCTTCGGCGTCGCCCTGGCGCTACGCCTGCTGTGGCCGGAGATCCGGCCGCTCCATCACGACGAGGGGGTCAACGGCTGGTTCCTCTACCGTCTCCTCGGCGGCTACCGCTACGAGTACGATCCGGAGCGGTTCCACGGGCCGTTTCTCTATTTCTTCGGCGCGCCGTTCGCGGTGGTTTTCGGGATGAGCGAGACGGTCCTGCGCCTGCCGGTGGCGCTGGCGTCGTCGGCCATGATCCCGCTCCTCCTGCCTCTGCGGCGGCGGCTCGGCCGCACCGGGAGTACCGGAGCGACGGCGGCGGCCTGGCTGCTGGCGGTCTCGCCCGCGCTGGTCTCCTACGGCCGCGACGCCATCCACGAGACCTACCTCGTGACCCTGACGCTGGCGCTGGTCGCCGCGGTCTCCCACTGGCTGGAGACGGGCCGCGACCGGAGCCTGATCCTCGCCGCGCTCTCCGCGAGCCTCCTCTTCACGGTGAAGGAGACGGCGGTGCTGACGGTGGGAACGCTCGCCGCGGGCGCCGTCGCGGCGTGGTGGACCGCCGGCTGCCCGCCCGTCCTGGAGCGGCTGCAGGGGATTCCGGTCCGGACGAAGAGGCTCATGCTGCTCGCGTTCGTGGTGCCGTACGTCCTCCTCTTCACGTCGTTTTTCACCAACCCCTTCGGCCTGGTGGATTCGGTGCGCGGCTTTCTCCCCTGGACGGAGAAGGGGATCGAGGGCTCGGGGCACGAGAAGCCGTGGCCGTACTTCTTCAAGCTGCTCTGGGCGTTCGAGCCGGTGGCGCTGGCCGGAGGAGTCCTGGGTGGAGCCGTGGCGGTGCGGCGCCGGGACCCGTTCGCGGTCTTCTGCCTGGTGTGGTGGGCCGCGCAGCTCGCGGCGTACTCGATCATCCCCTACAAGACCCCGTGGCTGGTGCTCAACATGGTGCTGCCGATGGTTCTGACCGCGGGCGTCCTGTTCGGAGAGATCGGCCGGCATCCGGTGATCTCGAAGAGCGGCGCCACCCGGGCGGCGCTGACCGGCGCCGGCCTGCTGCTGGTGGCGTGGACCACGGCGAAGGCGGTCGAGGTCTCGTTCCTGCGCTACGACGACGAGCGCCTGGGGCTGGTCTACGTGCAGACCACGCGCGAGGTCCGGGGCCTGATGGCGATGATCGAGGACGCCGCGGCCGGCTCGCCGATGGGGACGGCGCTTCCGGTTCGCTTCTATACGGAGAACCGCTGGCCGCTCCCCTGGTACCTCCGGGACTACCCGGGCGTCCTCTATCTGAAGAAGGTCCCGTACAAGGTCAGTGGAGACGTGCTGATCTTCGGTCCGGAGCAGGAGCCGGATGTCCGGGTGGGCCTCGAGGACTGGAAGCGGTATCAGCGCCGGGTCTTCACGCTACGCAAGAGCGTGAAGCTGGTGGTATACGTCCGGATTAGGCCAGTGCCAGTTTCGTCCATGCCTGAAACATCTGCCAGAAGCGGCGGGGGGCCTGCGGCAAGGCGCTGAAGGGCTCGATGCCGGCTTCCTGATCGGCTTCGATCTGCACCTTCAGGACGGCTTCGAGCTTGCTCGGCAGCTCCCTTGGATCCTGAGAGGCCGTCGCCAGATTCCTCTCGAGGCACTGCGCCACCCACCAGTCCCGGTCCCTGAAGAAAATCACGTGAAAAACGTGCCGGCGCACCATGGTTCTTCCCCCTTGAGGAACAGACTATACCATTCTCACGCGCCTTCCTGCCAGCGCGCGGCGCCGCGCATCGTCCGGACCTTCGGCGGTGTGACGGGGGTGCTACAATCCGCGGGCTCGACCGGACCCGTACCCCTGACGCCATGGAACAGCTCACCGACACTCCGGCCGCTCCGACCTCCGATGCCCCGGTGGCGGAACGCGCCCTGCCGGACCGCCTCTGGAACCGGGGTTTCTTCCTGCTCTGGCAGGGACAGACCGTCAGCCAGTTCGGCAACCTGGCCTTCGCCTCCGCCATGATGCTGTGGCTCAAAGAAGCCACCGGCTCGGCCAGCCTCATGGGCCTCATGATGCTTGCCACGCTGCTGCCCGGCGTCCTCCTCGGACCGTTCGGAGGCACGTTCGCCGACCGTCACTCCCGCATCCGCATCGCCCTGGTCTGCGACTTCGTGAGCGCCGTGGCCGTGCTCTCCCTGTCCTTCTCCATGTTCGATTCGCGGGTCGCGAGCCTCCAGCCGGGCGCGGTGCGCTTCGTGATCGGGCTTCTGCTCGCGGTGTCGATCGCCCTCGGCATCCTGCGGGCCTTCTTCACGCCGGCCTTCACCGCCGCCATCCCGGACCTGGTACCCCGGGACAAGATCCCGGCCGCCAACTCGCTCAACCAGTTCTCGATCCAGGGCTCCACCCTGATCGGACAGGCCCTCGGCGGGCTGCTCTACCAGTTGCTCGGCGCCCCCCTGCTCTTCCTGATCGACGGCCTCAGCTACGTCTATGCCGGGATCTGCTCCGCCTTCATCAAGCTGCCTCCGGTGGAGAAGAAGCCCGCTTCGGACCACCCGTTCCGCGAGTTCGTCGCCGAGACGGGCGCCGGCTTCCGCTACCTCTGGAACCAGCCCGGGATGCGCGACTTCATCGCGATCGCGTCGGTCGTGAACTTCTTCGGCATGCCCATCGCGGTGCTCCTGCCGTTCTACGTGGAGCGCTACCTCAAGGCCGGCGATGCGTGGTACGGCTACCTCATGGCCTCGATCACCGTCGGCAGCGTCGCCGGATACCTGTTCGCCGGCATTTTCACCCTGGAAGGACAGCGGCGGAAGCGCGCGGTCGTCGCGGCCATGGTGCTCGCCCCGGTGTTCTTCGGCGTGGTCGGCTCGGTCACCAACCGCTACCTCGGCCTGTCGCTGGTGTTCTTCGGCGGCGCCGCGCTGGGCGTCATCAACGTCTACCTGCTGAGCATGATCCAGATGTCCACTCCCGACGAGATGCGCGGCCGGGTCATGGGTGTGGTGATCACGCTCAGCAGCGCCCTCATGCCGGTCGGCATGGCCGTGGGCGGCGTCCTGGGCGACCTGACCGACAAGAACATCCCCCTCCTCTATAGCCTCTGCGGCGGCGCCGCCCTGCTCGTCACGCTGATCGGGGTCGCGAGGCGGGATCTCCGCGAGTTCCTCGCGAAGGGGTGAGCCAGCCGAGGGTGGGGCGCCTGGGAATGATCGCGCGGTGGAAGCCGGTTCACCTCGGCCATGCCGCCGTCCTCGAAGCCCTGGTCGAGCACGCGGACGAGGTGCTGATCGGCGTCGGCAGCTCGAACCTCTACGACGTCCGCAACCCATTCACCGCCGAGGAGAGCGCGGCGATGATCCGCCGCGTGCTCGGAGAGCGGGAGGATTACTCCGTCCTCCCCGTTCCGGACCTCGGCCACGGGCCGCGCTGGCGGGCGATGGTCCTGGAGATGTTCGGTCCGCTCGACCTCTTCGTGACGGCCAACGACTATGTCCGCGACCTGATGCGCGAGGTCTACCGCGTCATCCATCCGGTCCATCTCGTGGCTCCGGAGCGGCGCATCCCGCTCGACGCCACGGCCGTCCGCCGCGCCATGGCGCACGGGGAAGGATGGATCGAGATGGTGCCGGCCGCGGTCGCCGAGCTGATCCGGGCCGAGGGCCTCGACCGGCGCTTCCGGCGCGAGTTCGGCCTGGCCACGCTGGCGCTCGGCGCTCCGAGCCGGTAGAGAGCTGGCGAAGTGACCGTCTCCTTTGGAAACAGGAACGCCTCCGGCCGCCGCGGAAGCGTTCGCGTCCGCAAAAGTTACGCCTTACTTTCTTTCGGGGGCGTTCTTTTTCTCAAAAGTTACGCCTCGTTTTCAGGCTGCTGCGTTCCGTTTTCATTCGCGAGCGTTCCTTTTTCCCGGAGTTACGCCTTGTTTTCAGTCGAGAACGTTCCGCGATGAAGCCGAAGCGTAAGTTTTGGCCACGAGAACGCTTCCGCGAGCCACGAGAACGCCTCCCCGGGCCAACAAATCGGCGCCTCACCGTGTCTCACTCTATAAGGGGAGGCTGACCGTGTTCCTTGACAACTGAATCTCCCTGATCTGTACGGTGGGATTGGAATCGGAGGCAAGCAGCATGCCTGACAAAAGTCATGCCAGGCCCAAATCGCCATTTTGGCGGGGAGGTAACAGCCGGGACGGGAGGACCCGTGAAATCAGAGGTTTACGTCGGGAACAGGAGGCCGCGAAGAGGCGCGTGCAAGGCTGTTGAAAGCCGCGTTTCGAGGGGTAACAGAAACGGGCAGGTTAAGTCGCGAAGATTCAGAGGGTTACAAAGGTGGCCCTCGGAATTGCCCTGGTCAGTCTGGTGGGATTGCGACCTTCAACACGGACAAAGTATCGATTGGCTGCTTTTTCGAGACTCGGAATTGCCCTGGTCAGTTTGGTGGGATTGCGACGAGATTAGTACCAGCTTGCTGTGCTTCGCCTCGTCCAGGGTCTCGGAATTGCCCTGGTCAGTCTGGTGGGATTGCGACGCTTGATGCAGCTTCCAGCGCTTCGTGTCCTTGGCTTCCGGCCTCGAAATTGCCCTGGTCCGTCTGGTGGGATTGCGACGCATCGCCGGCTGTTCCGCTGTTAGCGAGGTCCAGAATCTGCTCGGAATTGCCCTGGTCAGTCTGGTGGGATTGCGCGGCCGGGGCATTTGCGCCGGTGTCGGCGTTGGAAATGCCTGCGTCCCTTCGGGACTTGAGGATGTTGGGGGATCATAAACCTGGCGCTAAAGCGCCAGGCTCTATGCCTACGTCCCTTCGGGACTTCGCGGTGATTGGCGCGGGTCTTTATGATGAAATGGGAATGGCTTGTGTCGAGCCTTTGCCGCGGGATGAAGAGAAGAGCGCTCGGCGGTGTTCGCGCCTTGGCTGAACGCAATTTGGTCTGACTGGATTGCGTCCCGAAGGGACACGGGCATAAAGCCAGGGGTTTCAACCCCTGGTATCGATCAACCCCAACCTCCCCAAGTCCCGAAGGGACGCGGCACAATAAGCGAGCAGCATGCCTACGATTCAGGGGTTACAAAGGTGGCCCTCGGAATTGCCCTGGTCAGTCTGGTGGGATTGCGCAGCCAAGGCATTGCGCCGGTGGCGGCGTTGGAAATGCCTGCGTCCCTTCGGGACTTGAGGATGTTGGGGGATCATAAACCTGGCGCTAAAGCGCCAAGCTCTATGCCTACGTCCCCTTCGGGACTTCGCGGTAATTGGCGCGGGCCTCTATCCTCGGAATTGCCCTGGTCAGTCTGGTGGGATTGCGACTCCACGTTCCCCGATTCACGGCCGCTCGCGATCATCTTCCTCGGAATTACCCTGGTCAGTCTGGTGGGATTGCGACCCCTGCGACTCGATGATCGCCGCGAGATCTTCCATTCCGCTCAGAATTGCCCTAGTCAGTCTGGCGGGATTGCGCGGCTGAGGCATTTGCGTCGGTGTCGGCGTTGGAAATGCCTGCGTCCCTTCGGGACTTGAGGATGTTGGGGGATCATAAACCTGGCGCTAAAGCGCCAGGCTCTATACCTACGTCCCTTCGGGACTTCGCGGTGATTGGCGCGGGCCTCTATGATGGAATGGGAATGGCTGTGTCGAGCCTTTGCGGCGGGATGAAGAGAAGGAGACTCGGCGGTGTTCGCGCCTTGGCTGAACGCAATGGGTCTGACTGGATTGCGTCCCGAAGGGACACGGGCATAAAGCCAGGGGTTTCAACCCCTGGTATCGATCAACCCCAACCTCCCCAAGTCCCGAAGGGACGCAGGCACAGTCTCAACCGAGCAGATAGCGTTCCTCGGAATTGCCCTGGTCAGTCTGGTGGGATTGCGCGGCCGAGGCATTTGCGTTGGTGTCGGCGTTAGAAATGCCTGCGTCCCTTCGGGACTTGAGGATGTTGGGGGGATCATAAACCTGGCGCTAAAGCGCCAGGCTCTATGCCTATGTCCCTTCGGGACTTCGCGGCGATTTGGCGCGGGCCTCTATGACGAAGTGGGGGGACTTCGCGGTGATTGGCGCGGGCCTCTATGATGGAATGGGAATGGCTGTGTCGAGCTTTGCGGCGGGATGAAGAGAAGGGGGACTCGGCGGTGCTCGCGCCTTGGCTGAACGCAATGGGTCTGACTGGATTGCGTCCCGAAGGGACACGGGCATAAAGCCAGGGGTTTCAACCCCTGGTATCGATCAACCCCAACCTCTCCAAGTCCCGAAGGGACGCAGGCACAGCCTCAACCGAGCAGATACCGTTCGTCATAGGAAATCCCATGGCGATTCAACAACGCGATCAATTCATCCCGGAACGGGACCCGGCGGTGGTGCTTCTCCTGATTGCGGATGTACTGCCGCACCTTGTCCACGTGAGAGGCGCTGACGGAAAAGGCGCCATATCCCTCTTGCCATTCGAAGTGGTGATCGAGGTTTTTCTCCGCATTCACCCATTTCGAGGATTTGCCCTTGACGTTCTTGATCATCATGGCTATGGCGATGTCGGGCTTGATCTTGGCGAGGAGATGGACATGATCCGGGATTCCGCCGATCTCCAGGAGGATCCCACCTTCGCCCCGGAGGATGCCTCCCATGTATTCGTAGAGCGGCTCCCGGAGCTCAGCATGAATCAAGGGGATGCGGTTCTTGGTGGAAAAGACGATGTGGTAGAGAAGATTCGAGAAAGTGGTGGCCATGGCGCGGGATACGATAACCAAGATTCTTGGAGAAGGCAACGGTCTGCCCTCGGATCGCCCTGGTCAATCTGGTGGGATTGCGCGGCCGCGTCCCTTCAGGCAAATGGACTTCCGGGTGCCGTAAGCGCTAGACTCCGTCAACCCAAGACCCCTGAGCGGAGGACGGCGATGTACTCCTGGAGCGAAGACACTTCGGACTGGTACGGCAAGGCCGCCTATTCCTACGGCGAGGCCGGCAAGGCGGCGCGCGCGGAAGCGGCCGGCCGGGCTTCGGCCAGCGGCCCGCGGACGTATGAGCGCAAGTCGGGACCCACCCTGTCGGTGGTGGACCCGCGCAAGCGGATCACCACGGAGTCGGCCAACCCCCTGATCGTGGCGGTGGACGTCACCGGCTCGATGGCCAACTGGCCGTTCGAGATCTTCGACCGCCTGCCGCTGCTCTACAACACGCTGGCGCAGTACCGCGAGGATCTGCAGATCTGCTTCGCCGCGATCGGCGACGCCAAGGCCGACCGCTGGCCGCTCCAGGCCACCGAGTTCGCCCACGGCTACGACCTGGAGCAGCAGCTCGGCGGCCTCTTCGGCGAGGGCGGCGGCGGCGACGCGCCCGAGAGCTACGGTCTCTTCGCCTGGTGGGTGGAGAACCACGTTCACGCCCCCAACGCCACGGACCCGTTCCTGATCGTCTTCGGCGACGCGCCCATGCACAAGGACATCCCCAAGGACCAGATCCGCAAGATCCTGGGCGACTCGGACCCGAAGGCGGCCGACGGCGACAAGTCGTGGGCCGAGCGCGTGCTTGGAACGGCATCCGGAGGGGGGGACTTCGACGCCCTCAAGACCTGGCGGCGGGTCTCCCAGCGCTGGAACACCTGGTTCCTGCGCCGGCCCACGGGCCGCAAGGGGGACGAGGTGGACCGGCAGTGGGCCGACGCTCTCGGCGACGAGCACATCTTCCACATCGACGACGAGCAGCGGGCCGTGGACTACGCCATGGGGCTGATCGCCCGGACCTGGGGCCGCTTCGAGGATTTCCAGACCAACATGAAGGCGCGGCAGGACGAGGGGAAGGTCAAGGACGTGGCCGAGCGCATCCGCAAGGAAGGGCCGCGGTCGCTGGTCTGCCCGAGCTGCGGCGCGCGCCTCCCGGCCTCGGCGATCGGGCGCTACGTCTGCACGTACTGCTCCTCGACGCTGGAGGTCTAGCCCGCGGTGCGGGTCACCGCTATAGTCACCGCGCCGCCGTACGCCCCGTTCCTCTCCGAGCTGGCGGCCCACCCCCTCGTGGGCGGGCTGCGGCTCAACACGGTCATGCCGCTGGCGGAGACGCCGGCCGAGGTTCTCGCCCGGCTCGCCGAGCTGGGACCGCCGCTCTGGGTCGACCTCAAGGGCCGCCAGCTCCGCGTCACCGCCGCCGCCGTGCCGCCGTTCACCGAGGTGCGGATCAGCCACCGCATCCGCGTGCGGACTCCGGCGGACGCCTTCTTCGACGACGGCCGCGAGCACGCCCGGGTCGTGGCGGTGGACGGCGACCGCCTCATCCTGGAGGACGGACCGCGCCGGGTGATCGGTCCGGGTGAATCGGTCAACGTCGTCCATCCGTCGCTGGAGATCGAGGGGACGCTGACCGAGACCGACCGCGCCTACCTGGAGGCCATGAAGCGGCTCGGCCTGCGCCGGGTGATGCTTTCGTACGTGGAGCGATCCCAGGACGTCGAGGAGGTGAAGGCTCTCCTGCCGGACGCCGAGGTGGTGCTCAAGATCGAGTCCCGCCGCGGCCTCGCGCTGGCCGCGCAACACGGAGCGCGACTCGGCCGGCTGATGGCCGCGCGGGGCGACCTCTATATAGAGGTTGTGGAGCCGCACCGGATCGTCGGCGCCCTGCGCGGCGTGATCCGGGCCGATCCCGAGGCCATCGTGGGCAGCCGGCTGTTCCCGTCGCTGGCCCGCCATCCCGTGCCCGAGGCGCCAGACGTCACGGACGCGGCGTTCCTGATGGAGCTGGGCTACCGCACGTTCCTGCTCGGCGACGAGGTCTGCCTGCGGCGGGATTCGGTGATCGCGTCGCTCAACCTGCTGGCGGCGGTGGCGGGGGAGATGTCCTGAGAATCGCCCTTGCCCAGACCGACGCCCGCATCGGCGATTTCGACGGCAACCTCCGGCGGCTCGCCGAGGCCGCGGCGGAGGCCCGGTCGCGCGGCGCGGAGCTGGTGGTGTTTCCCGAGCTGGCGGTCACCGGCTATCCTCCCCGCGATCTGCTGCTGGACCGCGGCTTCGTGGACCGCGCCGTGGCCGCGACGGCGGAGCTGGCGCGGGAGCTGGCGGACGGGCCTCCGGCGGTAGTGGGAACCGTGGCGCGGTCCGGCTTCTCGACTCCCGGCCATCCCGGGCTGTGGAACGCGGCGGCCGTCCTCGACGGCGGACGGGTGGCGGCGATGGTGCCGAAGCGGCTTCTTCCGGCCTATGACGTGTTTCACGAGACGCGCTGGTTCGTGCCGGGGGAGCGGTCCGATCCGGTGACGATTGCAGGGAGACGGATCGGCCTCCTGGTCTGTGAAGACCTTTGGGATGAGGCGTATCCGGTCCACCCTCCGGCCGAGCTGCTGGCGGCGGGGGCGGAGATCCTGGTGGCGATCTCGTCGTCACCGTTCCGGGCGGGGATCCTGCCGCGGCGGCTCCATCATGCCCGCCGGCCGGGCGCGCCGCTGGTCTATGTGAACGCGGCCGGCGCCAACGACGAGCTGATCTTCGACGGGGGGAGCTTTGTGGTGGGGGCGGATGGGGGGCTCCTCGCTCTGTTGCCTCGGTTCGCGGAGGCTGTCGAGGTGGTGGAGGTGGGTGGCCCTCACCCCCCGGCCCCCTCTCCCGCCTCCCCTCCCCCCTCCCCGGGAGAGGGGGAGACTTACGGGGAAGAAATCTTTGAGGCTCTGGTCTGCGGGGTGCGAGGCTTTGTACGGAAGAATGGGATCGGGCGGGTTTTTCTGGGTCTTTCCGGCGGTGTGGATTCGGCTCTGGTGGCTTGCATCGCGGCGGAAGCGGTGGGGCCGGCGACCGTGACGGCTCTGGCGATGCCTTCGCGCCACACCGATCCGCGCTCGACCGAGGCGGCTCGGGAACTGGCGGGGAACCTGGGGATCGGCTTCGAGGTGGTGCCGATCGAACCTCTTCACGCTGCGGCCGAAGGCGCTCTCTCCCAGGTTCTGGACGGCGGGACCACGGAGGAGAACCTCCAGGCCCGGCTGCGGTCGGTGGTGCTCCACGCCTGGGTGAATCGGCACGGCGGCTTGCTGCTCAATACCAGCAACAAGACGGAGATCTCGCTCGGCTACGGCACTCTTCACGGGGATCTGGCCGGGACGCTCAGCGTGCTCGGCGACGTAACCAAGCCGGAGGTCTACGCGGTGGCCCGATGGTATGTGGCTCACCGGGGGCCGATTCCGGCCTTCATCCTCGACCGGCCGCCGACGGCCGAGCTGCGGCCGGGGCAGGTCGATCCCTTCGACTATCCGGTCGTGGCGCCCGCCGTGGAGGCCCTGGTGCGCGGACTTCACCCAGGAGGGGAAGCGGATCGCTGGAGAAAGAGGCTGCGGGCGTCCGAGTTCAAGCGCTGGCAGCACGGCGTCGTCCTCAAGGTGAGCGAGCGCGCCTTCGGTACCGGACGGATGGTGCCGATCACCCGGGTGGAGTAGAGTCGGGCGTCCATGAATCCCGACGTCGCCCAGGCGATTCCCGAGCTGGTGAAGAGTGGCGCCTTGCCTTCCGCGCAGGCGCCGCTGCTTCTGCGCGTCGCCCGCGGCGAGCTGATGTCGGTCCATGCGGAGCTGCGGGCGCTGCTGTCGCTGGGCGTGCTCCTGGTGACCGGCGGCGCCGGAGTGCTGGTGGCGGAGAATCTGGACCGGATCGGTCCGGTGGCGATCGCCGTCGCGCTGGGCGTGGCCGCGGCGGCGGCGCTGGCCTGGGTCGAGCGCATCGCGCCGCCGTTTACCTGGGAGGAGGTCAAGGCGCCGCACCTGGCGCTCGACTCGATCCTTCTCCTGGGCGTCCTGCTGGCTGGCGCGGACCTCGCGTTCATCGAGGTGAAATTCACGCCGCTGGGCGCGCAGTGGCCCTGGCACCTGCTGATCGTCGCCGTCCTCACCGGCGCCGCCGCGTTCCGGTACGACTCCCGGCCGGCCTTCTCGCTGGCGCTCTCGACGTTCGCGGCGTGGCGCGGCGTCTCCGTCAGCTTCCTGGGTGCCACGTTCCTGCCCGAAGCCTCGGCCGTGCGCTGGAACGCCATCGCCTGCGGCGCGCTGTTCGCCGGGCTGGGCTTCGTGCTTGTCCGCGCCCGGCGCAAGGCGCACTTCGAGCCGGTGGCGGTCCACCTCGGGTGGCTGCTGATCCTCGGCGCGCTCGCCTCGGGGATGATCGAAAGTGAGGGCCTCGCCTGGGCCGCCGGGATGCTCCTGGCCGGCGGGGCTCTCGCGGCCGGCGCGTACCGGTTCCGCCGCTTTTCTCTGTTCGCCTTCGGCGTCGTGGCGGCCTACGCCGGCCTGAGCCGGATCGTCCTGGACGTGCTCGACCTCGAGATTCTCGGCTGTTTCTGGGTCAGCGCGACGTCCATCCTGGTGATCGCGGGCCTCATCGTGGCGCAACGCCGGCTGCGGGAGGCGGCATGACGCCCGAGCTGGAGCGCGCCGACCGCGCCGAGTCCGTGCGCGACGCCGCCCGCGCCTGGCAGCGGGCCGGGGTCGTCGGCGAGGCGGTGGTGGCCGCCGTGGACGCCTGCCATCCGGACGACCGGGTGCGCGTCGGGCCGGTCTTCCGGGTGCTGCTCTTCCTCTTCACACTCATCGCCGTCTGCGGCGCCTTCGGTTTTCTCTCGATGCTCACCGGCCTCGACAAGCGCTGGGACGGGGCTCTGGCCTTCCTGGCGTTGTTGACCGGCCTCGCGCTGGTGGCGGCGACAGAGCTCCAACTCGGCAGGCTGCGGCGGCGGGAGGGCGGCACCGAGGCCGCCACCTCGTTCCTGGCCCTCGGCTTCCTGCTGAGCGCAGCCGCCTGGTGGCTGTTCGAGTCGGCCGGCAACGAGGATCGGCTCCACCTGGCGGTTTTCGGCCTCCTGGCGGCGGCGCTGCTCGCGGCCGCGGCGTGGCGCTGGGGCTATCCGCTCTATGCCGCCGCCGCGACCGCCGCGCTGCTCCTGGCTCTGACCCAGATGCCCGCGGCGCGGCTGCTGTGGATTGTCCTTGCCTTGGCGGCGGCGCCCGGGCTCCTGCGCCTCGGGCTGTCGCCGCGCCTGCCGCCCGCGCACCGGGCCTCTCTCACTCTGACTGCGAGCGTGGCGCTCGCCGGCCTCTACGTTGCCATGCATCTGGGCTCCTGGGAGTCGAGGCTGATCGAGGAGCTCGGGGACCGGACCTTGCCGGGCTGGACGTACGACGACTCCTTCTGGTGGTTCGCCGCCGCCGCGACCGCCCTGGTGCCGGCGATCCTGCTCGCCGCCGGCCTCTCTCAGCGCCGGTACGCGCTGATCCTCCTCGGCGTCGCCACCTCCGCGGCCTCGCTGGTCACCCTGCGCTACTACGTCCACCTCGCGCCGCTCTGGGTGATCCTCGCCGGCTCAGGCGCCTTCGTCGTCGCGCTGGCCCTCGCCCTGCGCCGCTATCTCGCGTCGGGGCCGGACGGCGAGCGCCACGGCTATACGGCGTCGCCACTCTTCGCAAACCTGGCGCGCCAACGGATTCTGGAAGCCGGCGCCGCCATCCTGGCTCTCACCCCCGAGGCGCGGTCGCTGCACGAAGAGCCGAAGTACGAAGGCGGCGGAGGCGAGTTCGGCGGCGGCGGGGCGAGCGGGAGCTTCTGAAGGCCGTGCCTGCATGCCTACACTTTTGTACGCAGCGTGCAGCCGATCGAGCCGAGGGGGATACTATACTCTAGGCAACAGTGTCACCCGATGCGCACCCTTGAGTTGCACGGCGAGATGCCGTACACTCAGTCGCGAAGGAGGGCCATTCATGGCAACGTCAGCACACCGGCATCCGCGTGCCGAACGGGAGCTCAAGAAAGAGCGCATCGAGTTGCGTGTCGCACCTTCTGCGAAGCTGCTTATCCAGCGCGCGATGGCTGTCTCAGGGCTCACGGCTGGCGATCTTGCCTACGAAGGCGCCCGTAAGGTTCTCGACGAACATGAACGAATGGTGCTTACGGGGGCGGACAGGGATGCATTCCTCGCTGCCGTGATGAATCCACCCGAACCAGCCGATAAGCTTGTAGCGGCTCTGAGGCGGCATCGAGACGTTACGGGGTGAACAGCGCTTTGCGTCTCGTCATCGAGCCGCTCGGTAAACACCACGATAGAGCGAGTTTCTCTTGTGGCCAGCCGCCTCTCGACGACTGGTTCCGGCTCCGGGCCAGCCAGGATGAGAAGCGAAATGTCGCGCGGGTTTTTGTTGCGGTCGAAGCCGATCTGGGCGTGGTCGGCTTCTATAGCCTGAGCTCTTTGTCCCTCTCGCTGGAGAGGCTTCCTGAGGATGTGGCCCACAAGCTGCCGCGCTACGACGCGATTCCAGCCGCCTTGATCGGCCGCCTTGCCCGCGACGAGCGCATGCGGGGGCAGGGTGTTGGTGAGATTCTGTTGGCCGATGCGATCCGGCGCATCCTTGGCGCCGGGCGTTCCATCGCCGTCTTCGCGATCGTGGTGGATGCGAAGGACGAACGGGCGAGCGGCTTCTACAAGGCGTTTGGGTTTCGAGCCTTTCCCCTTCAGCCGAAGCGGCTCTTTCTCCTCACATCGACAGCGGCGGCGGGTCTTCGCCTGAACCGGTGAAAAACCTCCCCTGGCTCGCCGCCAACCTTCCTGGCTACTTCCGCTTTCGCCAGGCCCTCTCCAGGCCCGAAGCCGTTCAGCGGTCTCTCCTTCGACGCTACCTCGGAGCCAACGCGGACACGGCTTTCGGCCGTTCCCATGGATTCGCCTCGATCGGGACCGCCGAGGACTACCGCGAGCGCGTTCCGTTCATGCCGGGCGAGGATCTGACGCCTTGGGTGGATCGGATCTCAGCCGGCGAGGCGCGCGTGCTCACCCATTCTCCGGTCCGGACGCTGGAGCCGACGAGCGGCTCTTCGGCGGCGGCGAAGCTCATTCCCTTCACCGCGGCGCTCCAACGCGAGATCCGCCGGGCGGTGGCGCCTTGGATCGTCGATCTTTACGCGCAGCGGCCGCGGCTTGCGCTCGGAACCGCCTACTGGTCGATCACTCCGCTCGCTCTGGACGAAGACCGTCCTGCCGGACCCGTGCGTGTCGGCTTTGAGGAGGATTCCGAATATCTGGGCGGATTCTGGGGCCGGCTGGTCGATGCGACGCTGGCGGTTCCGGGAACTGTGCGCCACCTGCGGGACCCGGACGCCTTTCGCTACGCCACCCTGAAATATTTATTGATGCGGCGCGATCTATCCCTGATCTCGGTCTGGCATCCGAGTTTCCTCCTGCTGCTGCTGGAAGCGCTTCCGAGGTTCTGGGATGCCCTGGTCCGAGACGTTGGGCGAACGGAGCTCCGGACTCTTTCTCCGGAGGCTCCCACCCGCATCTGGCCTCGGCTCGGTTTGATCAGTTGCTGGGGCGACGCCCATGCGGCCCTCTCCCTGCCCGAGCTGGCGCGGACTTTTCCTGGAGTCGAGATCCAGCCGAAAGGCCTTCTTGCTACGGAAGGCTTCGTCACCATCCCTTTCCGGGGAGCCTGGCCGCTGGCCGTCCGGTCGCATTTTTTCGAATTTCTCCCGGAGGACGGAGGCGCCCCACGCTTCGCCTGGGAGCTGGAGGAAGGCCGGATCTATTCCGTGGTGCTCACCACCGGCGGCGGCCTCTACCGCTATTTGCTCCAGGACCGGGTGCGTGTCGAGGGATTTGTAGAGCGGACGCCGTCGCTCCGCTTCCTGGGCAAGGAAGGTCACGTTTCGGACCTGTACGGCGAAAAGCTTCATGAAAGCTTCGTGGCCGGGGTTCTGGCGCGGGTCTTGAGTGGAACCAACCCGCGATTCGCCATGCTTGCGCCCGCCGAAGCCTCTGGATACTTTCTCTTCCTGGAGACGGACGCGGAACCTCCAGCGGATCTCGCGGAGAGACTGGACGAGGAGCTGTCGGCCAATCCCCACTATCGGCTGTGCCGGGCTCTCGGGCAACTCGCGGCCGTGCGGATTCAGAGACTGGAGACGGGCGCGTTCGCACGCTACCTCCACCGCTGCCGCGAGCGCGGACAGCGGTGGGGTGACGTAAAGCCGTTGGCGCTATCTCCGTTGGCCGATTGGAGAGAGACCTTGATACTTTGACTCAACTGCTGCGCTGGTCCCCCCAGTGCTTGGGCCATTCGATCTCGTGCGGGAACGTGCCTTGTGTCTCCATGACGTGGATCAGCTTCTGGTGCAGACGCTCGCGTTCGGCCGCGACCTCCGGCGTCACCGTCGTGCCGGAGTAGCCGAGGTTCACCACCTCCCTCTGGTCGCGCGGGACGGCCAGGTCGTACATCTCGTATTCGAAAGGCTGGTCGGTGAAGATGTCGTAGTAGACCGCGTACTTCCAGCGCTTCTCGACGATCGCCCGCATGTGGGCCGCCGCGGGGACGAAGAAGTACAGATCCTCGTAGGTGAAATGGATGTGGCCTTGCACCTCGGCGTTGGGATTGGACAGGATCGGCGAGAGATCCTTCCCCTTGAAGATCCAGCGGTCGAGGTCGGGCACTCCGGCGAGGTTGGCCAGCGTGGGCAGCAGATCGATCAAGCTCACCAGCGAATCCGTCCGCGAGCCGCGGCAGTGCTTGAACAGGTTCGGGTTGGAGATCACGAAGGGGACGTTCAACGTCTCCTCGTACATGTTGAACATCTTCTGCCGCTGGAGGCCGTGCGACATCGCCATGTCGCCGTGGTCGCTGATGCGGACGATCACCGTGTCGTCGAAATGCGGCGATTCCTTGAGCGCCTTGAGCACCTCCAGGATCTGGTGATCGACGTGCTTGCAGAGGTACGCGTAGAACCGGCAGTAGCCGAGCTGGAGGTTGACGTCTTCGGGGCTGATCTTGTAGTTGCCGATGTTGGCCACTTTCAAGAACTGGGACTGGCTCCGCGGCTTCGTCGAAAGATCCTCGTCCCAGGTCGGCGGCCGGTCGATCGGCAGATGCTGGAATTCCGAGTCCTTGTAGCCGGCGGACTCGTAGAGCGCGGGATAGGCGAGCACGTCGTGCGGATTGACCAGCGAGACGATCAGGCAGAACGGCTTGTCGGAATCGTAAGTCCGGAGAAAGTGGACGACGCTTTCCGGTTCGAGGACGTCGTAGGGGACGTCGCCGTACTTCGCGGCCTGGCCGCGGCCGTCGATGAAGCGCTGGTCGTTCTTGGTGGTGCCGGCGCCCATGTTTTCGATCGCCAGGTTGTCGCCGGCGTCGGGCATCGTCCAGCCGTCGAAGCCGTAGCGCTCGGCGAGTTGCTCGACGTCCGTGTGCGTCCAGTACTTCTGATCGATGCCCTTCTCCGAGTTGCTCACCCAGTTGGCGGGCTTGGTGAGGTGCCACTTACCCTTGAAGATCACGTTGTAGCCGGCGGTCTTGAGGATCTTCGCGAGGTTCTGGATGTTGCTGGGCATGCCGCGCTGGCGGCGCTCCTTGACGTTCAAAGCGAGGTTCGACGCCGGGGTGCCCGAGTCGCCGGTCAGGTCGGACATTACTTTCTGGATGTTGTCGAACTCGAGCACCTCGGTGACGCCGTGCTGCGCCGGGTAGAGGCCGGTGAGCATCGTGACCCGCGCCGGCGAGCAGGTGCAGGAGTTGGTATACGCGCGGTTGAACGAGATGCCGTTCTCCCTGAGCATTCGCATCGCCGGGAGGTTCTCCTCCTCCCAGCCCTCCGGCCAGTAGGGATGGCCGCTCTGTTGGTCGGTGATGACGATCATGAAGTTCGGCTTGCGGGGCATCGGCTTCTCCTTGAGACAGTACCGGCTCGAGCACCGGGCACCGGTGGAGTGGGATGGGGAGACAGCTTATCGCACCCCGGACGGGTGGGGACGCGCTACAATGCATCCCGGAGGACCCCGTTATGGAGAGCCAGGCCACCGACCGCACCGAGCCGATCCCCGGCGCCCTGAACGTCGCGCTGGCGGTGGCGGCGGGTTCCGTGGCCCTGGGTCTGCTCGTCTTCGCGTCCAGGACCGGTTCCTGGGGATGGCGGATCGCCGCGGCCGTGGCGTTTTCCTACGTCGGCAACACGATCTTCTCGCTGCTCCATGAAGCGGTACATGGGCATTTCCATGCCAACCGGACGGTCAACGAGATGGCCGGACGGCTCCTGGCGGCGTTTTTTCCTACGGGTCTCGGGTTCCAGCGGATCTGCCACCTGGGCCACCATCGGCGCAACCGCACGGATGCGGAGGTGTTCGACTACATCCTCCCGGGCGAGAACCGGGTGCTGAAGACGATCCAATGGTACGGCATCCTGACCGGCCTCTACTGGTTCCTGCCTCCGCTCGGCTGCCTGCTCTATCTGATCTGGCCGGGTTTCTTCAACCTGCCGGAGCGGCTTCGCGGGACGCGCTTCTTCCGCCAGACGAGCACCGCGGCCATGCTTTCCGGCTTCGAGAACGCGCCCGAAGGGATGATCCGGCTGGAGATCCTCTTTTCGTTCGCGTTCCAGGCCGCGGCCTTCTGGTTTCTGGGGCTCACTCCGGCCGGCTGGCTCACCTGCTATGCCGCGTTCGGCTTCAACTGGAGCTCGCTCCAGTACGCGGATCACGCCTTCACCGAGCGCGACGTTCACGACGGCGCCTGGAACCTGCGCGTGAACCGCCTCGTTCAATTTCTTTTCCTCAACTATCACCATCACAAGGCGCATCACCAGGACCCGCAGATCCCCTGGGTCCACCTGCCGAAGCACGTGGACTTCACGGAAAAACGGCCGTCGTTCCTGAGCATCTGGCTCAGGATGTGGCTTGGGCCTCGGGTCTGGAAAGGAGAGAGCGCCGGAACACCGTCCTGACGCACAGGACAGCCAGCAACCATCCTGTGACCACGTCCAGGATGTGATGTTGATGGATCAGGACTGTCGAAGCGGCGATCAGCGACGCCCACAGCCAGAGCGCGGCTTTGACCGGTCCCGGAGCGCGCGGCGAGAAGCACGCGACGCAGATCACGGCGAACGCGACGTGCAGCGACGGCAGCAGGTTGTAGGTGAGATTCAGCTCGTCCGCGACGTGATAGATCCCCGCCCAGATCCCGAGCTGCTCCGGCCGGACCGGCGCGAAGGCAAGCTCCGCTGGAAACAACAGAAAGGCGATCCCACTCACCGCGACGGCCACGGCCATCGTGGCGACGATCGCCACAAATTCGCGCCGCGTCCGCAGGATGAACGGCGCCAGGAAAAAGAGACCGTAGATCGACATGTAGAAGACGGTCATCCACGGCACGAAAGGGATGCGCAGCTCCGCGGAAACGTGAACGGGCACCCGGAAGCCGCGGCGCGCCGTCAGCAGATCCGCTCCGCCGTACACGGCGAGAAACCAGAGCGTATTCGCGAGCGACAGCAAAGCCGCAAAGCGCAGGTGTGCCCAGCCCGGCCAGGCGAGAAGCGCCTCGGTGTTCACGGATTCACCGGTCGAGCGTCTCGCTCAGATACTGCAGAATCGCCCTCACCAGTGTTCTCACGTCGCGTTGCGGCTGCAGGTAGTGGTCCGCGCCCCAGATCGGATACAAGAGTCCGGGCAACGCGCAGATGTCCGCCAGCATCAGCCCGCCGTCGTTCGGTCCGAACGCCGCGAGGCGGGTATGGGAGCGGCGCGAGATGCGGCGGGTGAGGTGCTCGCGCAAGGGAAATCCCACGATGCTGATCAATCGGATGTGAGCCGCCAGGCACAGCGGGCTGTCCAGCGGGCCTCCGGACCGGTAGCGCAGGTCGCGGAGGAAGCCCGAGCTCTGGCCGCGGAGACGGTAGTAAAGGCGGACCAGCATCGCGACCGGGTTCCAGGAGAGCATCCAGTCGGCCATGGGTGAGCCGTCGAGCGGGCCGCACAGGTTGATCCAGGCCACCACGTTGCGGAAGGCGCGCTCGGCCCCCGGCTCCGCGAGTGCCACCTTTACATCCGCGCCGCCCTTGCTCAACGAGGCCAGGATCACCGGCCGCTCCGGCTGCGCCGCGAGCCAGTCACAGAGAATCCGCGCATTCTGGCGCACGGTTCCGGTAGTGGTGAGCGGAACGAGCTCTGTGGGGCAGCCGAGCCGCTCGGCCTGCTCCCGCACGAGCCGCCCGTCCGCGCCGGAAGAAGGGTTTTCTTTGTAGGACGCTCCCGGCACGATCGCGAGCACCGCGTCGCGGCGCCAGACCTTGGAATCGGCCGCGGGAGCGGGCTCCTCGCAAAGCTCGTCGACGCGGCGGATGAACGGGCCATGGAGCGGCGATTCCAGGATGCTGCGGTAGAGCCGCTCCGTGGCCGCGTCGATCCCCTCCGTCACGCCGCCTTGCGCCTCCGGCCGAGGATGAACCCGAGCGCGAGACCGATGATGAGAGCGATGCCGCCCGCCCACCACACCATCCGCCGCGCCATGTTCAGCAGCGGGTTGTCGAACAGGTTGTCCGACACGTGCAGGCTGGCGATCAGCCAGGTGTCACCTTCCTTGACCAGCGTGGCGCTCCACCGGGCGGGAAGATCGAACGTCCTGCCGCTCGACATCTCGAAGTGCTCGACGGCGCTGCCGAAGGAGACGCCCGTATCGCTGGCATCACCACCGTAAAGGATCGTGAGCTCGTCCACCTTGACGTCGGCCTTGAAGCTTTTCACGATCTTGTTCGGACCTTCCAGCATGCGGGTCATGTACTCGCGCACTCCGTCGCGCCCGCGGCTGACCTCCGCGTTGTGCCAGGTGATCACGGTGTTCGGATGGAAATACGACAGCTCGCGGTCGATGTCGCCCTTGCTCATCGCATCGAGCAGCCCGTCCCGCATCGCGCGCAGCGCGTCGTGGGTGGCTTCATCGGAGGCGGGCGCTGCCGTCGCTGCCGGGGATGCCGGGGATGCCGGGGATGCCGCCGAGGCCGGAGGCGTAGGCTCCTGCGCCAATACCGGCAGGGATGTCAGCAACAGCAAAAGCAGGGCTGCAATCGAAGTCTTCATGGTCACCCTCCTGGGGCAGGTTGCCACCCAATTGAAAGAAAGAGTCTAACATGCTCATCGTACCCCCTTCGGCTGCGGGCGCGAGGACGGGCGCGTTTGTGGCACATACCCGCAGAGGCTGAGCGTCCGGAAATCCGGCGACTCGTCGAAGCGGGCGAAAGTCCTGGGAACGATTTCGCGGGAGTACAGGGTTTTCCGATACGCCTCGTCTCCGCACAGCGCCAGCAGTTGCCGGCGCATTTCGGGCAGAAGCGTGCGCATCTCGGGGATCTCGCGCGCCAGCTCTTCGATTACGCGCAGTTGAGCGCGCTTCGGAGCCCCGAAAAACTCCTCCAGCATCCAGGCGAACAGCCTCGCGTTCACCGTGCGGAGGAGGGGGTGGGCGCGTTCCCAGAGCTCGTCGAGAAGCTCTTCGTCCCAATGCACGTGCTTTGCCTCGTCCATCATGTGGAGGCGGTGCGTCTCGACGAAAACGGGATCGAGCGCCGCGGGATTCCGGAGGTACGCCTTCGAGTAGTAGAGAGACCGTTCTTCCTGGAGCAGCATCAGCCAGAGGAAAAGCGGCAGCGAGACCGGATGATCGACCGCCCACCGCATCACCGCCATCCAGAACGCCGGGACCTGGACGAAATAGAGATCGCGGTCCTGATAGAGATGGGGCGCGCTGCGCCGGTTCAGTCCCCGGAACATCTCCGTGTGCCGAACCTCCTCGGCCTTGAACTGCCGCAGCCCCTCGGCGAGCCGCTCCGGCAGAGGCTCGCGCAGCAACGCCGAAAGCACCGGCTGGCCGAGCACCGTCTCGAAAAACGTGATCTGCTCGTTGAAATACAGGGCGTGAAGCTGGTTGTACCGGAGGCGCTGCGGCTCGGCGAGATCCTCGTAGTAGACCGCCGTATGGAAGAGAGGCGTCAGCTCGGCCGGGATGAAGAATCTCCCCGGGTCGACATCGTCGAGCAGGCTCGCCGCCGGCATCGCCTTCATGGCTGGTCCTGGTGCCTCCCTTGGGCTTGCAGGGAGCTTAGCATAGTCGACTCTTGGCACAGGGGCCGAGATAGGGTATCATCCTCCGGCGACGGAGGAACGAGGAGAGCATGGCTGAGCCCATCAAAATTTCGTGGGAGGAGACGCCCGAGAGCTATGTCGCCCGTCTGCGCGACCTGGTCGAGCGGGAGCACGTTTCGTTTGCCCGCAGGTTGGTGCAGGAGGCCCGGCAGAGGTTTCCCCAGGACCCCGGCCTCGCGCGATGGCACGAGCTTCTGTCTCCCGCGAAGCTGCTCGGACGCAGCCCGGCGAGCGGCGTCGACCGCACCCCCGAGATCCACTGGCTGGATGCCCATGGCTCCGCCTACCGGGGAGAGTGGGTGGCCGTTGCGGGCGATCGACTGCTGGGGCACTCCAAGAGCCTCCAGGAGCTGATGAACCTGTTGGACCGCAATCCGGCGAATCCCCGGCCTCTTCTTCACTACATCCCGGACTAGCCAAAGCATGCTCCGCCGCGGTCGTGACCCCTTCACCACCGGCCGGTCCAGGTTTGCGGATCATTCCCCCGCGGCGAAGGACCCCACAGCCAAGATCTATGTTCGTGTAGCGTTCGAGCAGGGCAGTGAGGTACTGGCTCAGTTGGATACAGGCGCCGCCTGGTCGGTGTTGGCTCCCGATCTGGCCCGCGCCCTGGGAGTGTCCGCGCTGGTTGGAGATCCGGCGAGGATGAGGACTCCTCTCGGAGTGATGGATGGCTATCTGGTCCGTGTCCCGCTCACCCTTTGGGCGGACGAAGGAGAAAACCTCAGTCTCGATGGCACCTTCTTCGTTTCGGACAACTGGCCCGACGGTATGACCTTCCTCGGCTACTCAGGGCTTCTGGACTCGCTTCGTTTTGCCGTGGACCCCCAGGCCAACGAGTTCTATTTCGGCCTGCCGGCAGAGAGTTGGTAGGCGGCACACGGGCTCACCCCGCCACCCGCTTGATCACCACCACCGTCGTGTCATCCGGCGGCGCTTCCGAGCGCAGGTGTTTCTGCCAGTCGTGGAGGAGGGCCTCCACGATCTCCTCGGCGGAGCGGTTTTCCAGGGTGCGGAGAACTTCCTGCGGACGCTCGAAGCCGTAGGGGCTCGCGCTCCAGTCCACGGCCTCGAACAGGCCGTCGGAGCAGAAGACGAGGACGCCGCCGAGCGGAATCTGGACCGAGATGTCTTCATAGTGCCGGGCCGGCCCCTGGCCCAGCGGCAGGCCCGAAATCTCGATCTCGGAGACCTCTCCGGCCGACAGCGCGAGCGGATAGGGATGGCCGGCGTTGCTCAACAACGCCTTGCCGGTCGTGGTATCGAGCAGCAGGAGCGCGAGACTCGCGAAATTCCGGTGGCCGCCCCGGCGCAGCACTTTGTCCACCAGGCCCAGAACCTCGGCCGGCGTGCGCTCCGGGGTGACGAGGCTCGCGAGCGCCGCCGTCGTCATGGCGTGGACGATGGCGCACGAGTAACCATGCCCGGCCACGTCGCCGGCCGCAATCCACAGGCGTCCGGCATCGTCCAGAAGGAAATCGTAGAGGTCTCCTCCCGCCTCCGTGGCCAGCAGCGACCGCGCCGCGATCTCCCATCCTTCGATCCGTGGCAGGTGCGTCGGCAGCAGCCCCACCTGCATCCGCGCCAACAGGCCCATCTCGTAGCGGACACGGCGTTCCTCTTCCAGACGGCGGATGAACGGCGGCGGCTTCAACCGCTCGAGCTCCACCTGCTCGGGCCGCCGGAGGCCGATCATCCCGAGCGCCAGGATCACGGCCAGGGAGCCGGCCGTGACCGTGAACGTGCCGGGCAGCCAGGTCAGATGCCAGGCGGAGAGCGCCGCGGCCGGCAGGAGCAGCGAGGTCAGCGACGCCGTCAACAGCGTCGTCAGGCCGAAGCGCCGGCCGAACAGGATCAGCGGCGCGATGACGGCCAGGTTGCCCGCCAGCTCCAGCGGGTACGGATGGAGCCGGAGTGGCCCCAGAAGGAGAGCGCTCGCGAGGATCGCCGCCGCCGGTGCGTACTTCGGCGGCACGATCCGGCGCATGACGGCGATCATCACCACCACGGCACCGGCGAGGCCGATGCCCGCGCTGAACGGATTGGCCGAGGCGCTGAACACGGGCAGATTGACGCTCGAAGACTTCGGCCACGCTCCAGGGAGGTGCGCGGCCACGGCCCTCAGCGCCAGCTCCAGCCCGGCCAGCGCCGCTCCCAGGGAGAGTCCGTAGAGCAGAGACCGGCCGCCGCGCGGTCCCAGCCGGCCGGCGCGGAGCGCGTCCAGGCTGGTTGTGAATCTCGGGTCTGCCGCCCGGAGGAAGGACTCGCCGGCCGACCAGATGAGAAACACCCAGAGAGCCCCGGCGCCCGCTCCGAGCATGACCGGAACGATCCCGGCCGTGGTTGAGGCCTGGATCAGGCCCGGCACCAGCGACGCGGCGAGAGTCAGAATGCCGAACAGAGCGCCGTTGACCACGTCGATGCGACCCTTCGACACCAGGACGACGAACAGCACGGCCACGGCCAGTAGGCGAAAGAGCGAAGGGACCAGCATCAAGAACAGGTCGGAGAACCGGAGCCGCCCGACGCGCGCCAGGCCGTCCTCCAGAGTCCCCGGATAGCGGCTCAGAAAGACGTTGCCGCCGGGAAAGGTCTGGAGCTGGAGGTGCTCGGGGCGGGATGCGCCTTGAACCGGCGCCAGAAAAATCGGGTTCCCGGCCAGTGCCGAGGGGGTCATCTCTCCCAGCGACTCGCCCGGCAGCAGGAGAGCCCGCGCCAGGAACCGCAGCGTCTCGGCCGAGGCGGAAGGCCCGCCGAGGCTGAAGAAGCGTCCCAAGCCCGGTATCGCCCACTGAAGAGCCCGCGGCCGGCCGGTAGGGGAGAGGTCGATCGTCAGCTCCCGGACCGGCCGGTCGCCGGTCAACACACCCATCTGGCTGATCCGGATGCGGATGCCTCGCCCCATCTCGCCGCTCCGGACTTCGGGTCGGTAGCTGTCAAGGCCCTTGTCGTCCTCGGTGGTGCCGTCGCCTTGGCCGGTCGCAAGCTGGAGCCGGGGCGCGCCGGCCTCCAGCCGCACTCCGATCTCCCCGGCCATGGTCCGGTAGCGCTCCACGAAGGCCGCCTCGGGCAGGAAGGCGCCACCCTGCCACTCGGGCAGCCAGAGGCGCGCCAGCACGAGACCGGCGGCAAGGGCCAGCGCTCCCAGGAGAAGGAAGGCCGGCAGGCTGAGTCTGGGCGTCTGGGTGGTCATGATCGTGGCGGCAGCCAAGACATACGGTAATTCAGACCGAGGGTTTCCGGACGCGGCGGGCGTGGTTTGCTACAATCCGCCCTTTCGGACGGCCCTGACAAGCCAATTCCCCCGGGAACCCATGATGCCTAGACTGTCTTTCCGCACCCTCTTCGCCCTCCTCGGCCTTCTCGCCGTAGGCCTCCCTTTCGCGGCCCGAGCCGCCGCCCAGGAATCGCCGTCGCCGTCGCCGAAGCTGATCATCCTCGGCTTCGACGGCGCCGACGCCGACCTCGCCAGCCAGTGGATGGACGAAGGCAAGCTGCCCAACCTCGCCAGGCTCCGCGCCGAGGGCACTTTCGCGCCGCTACGCTCGACCATCCCGTCCCAGACCCCGGTCTCCTGGTCCACCTTCGCGACCGGGCTCTCGCCGGGCCGGCACGGGATCTTCGACTTCCTCAAGCGCAATCCCGCGGACTACAAGCCGAGCTTCGCCGCCGCCGACATCGTGCGCGAGCCGTTCCTGTTCGGCAAGAACAATCCGCTGTTCCTGGGGCTGATCGGCGCCGCGGCCGTCCTCCTGCTCCTGTTCCTGCTCCTGAAGCTCTTCCGGATGCGGACCTCGCGCGCCGCCATCGTCGCGGGTGTGCTCGCCGCCGCGGCCGGCATCGGCCTGGGCATCGCCGTCCACCGCCTGCTGCCCGTCGACCGGCCGGCCGCCATCAACCGCCAGCAGGGCGACACTTTCTGGAAGATCCTGGGCGACGCCGGCAAGCGCGTCCGCGTGGCGCGCGTGCCC
Source organism: uncultured Holophagales bacterium (assembly GCA_963844885.1). Classification (GTDB taxonomy): domain Bacteria; phylum Acidobacteriota; class Thermoanaerobaculia; order Multivoradales; family UBA5704; genus DATMER01. The sequence goes on from CAWJQA010000007.1 coordinate 416,305, forward strand.
GTGACCTTCCCGCCCAAAGCCTTCGAGCACGGCACCCTGCTCACCGGTCTCGGCACGCCCGACCTCTCCGGCCGCATCGGCAAACCGTTCTATTTCACCTCCGAGCTGTTCTTCCAACCCAAGGGCGGCGGCGACTTCTCCGTCGAGGTCGTCGAGCTGGTCGACAACAAGGGGCGTCATCGAGACCGAAATCAAGGGCCCGCCGAACGAGCTGTTCCCCGAAAAAGGCGGCTACATCACCATTCCGATGACCTTCACCGTGCCCGACGATCACAGCAGCCTCGGGATTCGGGTCTCGGGCGACGACCTGACCCTGAAGCCGGGGGAGTGGAGCGACTGGGTGCGCTTTCGTTCCCGTTCAACTCGTTGATCAAGGTTCATGGCATCGGAAAGTTCCGCGTCCTCTCGCTTCAGCCGGAAGTGCGGGTCTATCTCTCGCCCATCCAGTTCGACCCCGAGCACCTGCCGCCCGGCTTCAACATCACCACGCCGAACGACTGGGTCCGCGGGCGCTGACCGCCGAGCTCGGGCTTTTCAAGACGATCGGCTGGATGATCGACACCTGGTCGCTCACCAACGGCACGAGCGACGAGCAGGTCTTCCTGGAAGACGTCCAGAAGACGACCGACAAAGAGCTCGAAGATGCTCAACCTGTTCCTGAAGCAGAGCGACCAGTGGGACGTGCTGGTCCACTATTTCGAGTTCACCGACCGCGTGCAGCACATGATGTTCCGGTTCTTCGACCCCAAGCATCCGCTCTACACGCCGGAAGGCGCGGCGAAGTGGGGCGGATCGATTCTCGCCTCGTATCAGCAGATGGACCGGATCGTCGGCGACACCATGGCCAAGATGCCCAAGGGCACGAAGCTCATGGTGGTCTCGGACCACGGCTTCGCCTCGTTCCGGCGCGGCATGAACTACAACACCTGGCTGGCGAAAAACGGCTACATGACCCTGACCGGCGAGGATTCCGAGCGCAAGAACCTGGAAGACCTCTTCGACCAGGGCGACTTCTTCGTCAACGTCGACTGGTCCAAGACCCGGGCCTACGCCCTCGGCCTCGGCCAGATCTACGTCAACCTGGAAGGCCGCGAAAAGAAAGGCATCGTCAAGCCCGGCGCCGAGTACCAGCAGTTGGTCAAGGAGATCCAGGAAAAACTGGTCGCGTACGTGGACGAGGAGACCGGAGAGCATCCGGTGGCCCACGTCTTCAGCCGCGATGAAGCCTACGGCACCTACGATCCGGAGCTGATCCCCGACATGATCCCCTCGAACAGCGAGGGTTATCGCGTAGGTTGGCAGGACAGCCTCGGAGGCATCGGCAAGGCGATCGTCGAGCCCAACCTGGAGATCTGGAGCGGCGACCACTGCTCGGTCTATCCGCCGCTGGTGGAAGGCATCCTCTTCAGCAACTTCAAGCTGAACGCCAAGGGAGCCTACATGGGCGACATCATGCCGACCATCCTCGGCCTTTACAAGGTCAAGCCCACCACGAATCTCGACGGCAAGAGCCTGTTGCCGTAAAGTCTCCCGCCGGAACGTCCGCCGCAGGGCCTCGGGGCTCTGCGGCGGACGCTCCGGAAAGACCGCGTCGTCAACTGGCCCTTCTGTCTGCGAGCCTGAGCTTGACGAAGACCAGCGCCTCTTCGGCCATGGCGACCGCGCTCCTGGCTTCTTCTCCGGGAATGTCTCGCCAGTCGTCCACGTAGCGCACTTCCACCGCGTAATCAGTCAATGCAAGCGCATGTTGCCGGATCTCTTCGAACTGGGGAAGTACAGCCGAACATCGATCGAGCAGGTATGGCAGATGGTGAGTCTTCTCTACATGGATATCGACCAGAGTCAAGTAGGCCTTCAGAGCCTTCTCGACACATTGCTGCGCATGAAAGCACACGGTATCGGTCACGTCAGGCTTGTTCTCCAGCACGACCTTGGCTGTGATCAGATCATGCTCAGCCTTCTCAATCCACCTGCGGACCACCAGGAGGGCTTCTTCATCCATAAACAGTGACCCCCCGCTCCGAGACTTCGCGGGCGAGCGTATTGGCGACATGCCGCTGACGTCGCATCTCTTCCGGGCTCAGCACAAACAGGTCCAAAGGAAAGCTCGCGGGTTCCAGCAGGCGGTGGATGTCCAGCTTGACCTGCCGTTTCGACTTTTTGCCCCCATAGATGATCACCATGTCCAAGTCGCTGTCCGGTCGGGCCGTACCCATGGCCCGCGACCCGAAAAGGATGATCTTTTGGGGATGGATCGCTTCAGCGATGACCTGCACCGCACGCTCGACCATGGGATCGGAGATCATGTCGGGGTTCTTTCCTCTCGAGTTGGCAGTTCCGCGGTCATTGTAGTGCCTAGGACGTCGCGATTCAACCCTCTGGTTGGCCCATCAGCGTCGCCGGCTTTCACTAGCCATCGTCGCCAATCCATTTGTCGTAGCCGTCTTCGAGCATGTGGTAACGTCCGTGCGCCCAATCATAGAAATCCTGCCACGTCCGAAGCGTCCGTGTGCCTTCGACCTCCACCACGACGCCCGCTTCCACGGCACGGCGTATCTCCCGAAGCTCCTCGACCAGGCCGCCCCAGCGATTGGGGCGACCATGGGTACCCCGTTCCTCATACAAGGCATCGAGCTCCCGGAGCTTTTCCATCGAGATCGTGAAGTCCCGCCGGGGGATCTGGATCGCGATGCCGCTCTGGTCGATGGCCAGCTTGAAGCTCTCTTCGCTTTCGAGCATCCTGGTGATGAAGGCTTTCTCGAAGCTCCTGAACCAGGGCGTCGGCCATCCTTGGCGCCTGGCCCAGTCTCGCAGCACATCGAGGTTGGGCCAGGTGATCTGTAATGTGCCTCGGCGGTGCGCATCTTGGACCACGCCGTGATCTTCAGGCCCGGCTGTCCGCATCGCCCACGTGGGAATACTTGCTTTCATTTCGAGTACATCTCCGCCTCAGGTCCGCACGAAGTATGGAATGGCCATGAGCACGACGCCAACGATGACGATGACAAAGACGTTGGACACAAAGTACGGAAAAATCATGAGCGCCAGGCCGCAGAGTAGCGGGACGAAAGCCTGCTGCTTCTTGCCGTAGATGAAGAAGCCGGTCCCGATGGCGCCGAAAATCAGGCTCAAGAGAAGCGATGACGTGTCCATGGTAATCTCAACGATTCGGAGGCGTTTGGACCGCCTGAGCCTTCCAGGTTCCGAGCTCGAGAGCGAAAACCTGCTGGGAAGGGAGCAGACGACTGGCAATGTCGCCGTCGCCGTCGGCAAAGGGAAGCTCGGGCAAAGGAATGTCGCTCGTGACGAGCAAGGCGCTGTCTGTCCAGCCCTGAATGTTGATGGTGCCGGGATAGGGATTGATCGTGGTGAGCGCTTTGTATCCCCGGTCGGCCAGCAGGCTCTCGAGATCCACGACTTCGAGAAACGGGTGGCCTTCCCCGACGGAAACAACGCCGAGCCAGCGGCCATCGGGCGAGGGGGAGAGCGCCGCGACCTGGCGCAGCGCGGACAGATCGCAGCCGAGATCGACGGCTTTTCGGGATTCGCAAGCCAGCGACCAGCACGTTTCCGATTCAAGGCCCTTGTCCTGGACGAGCAGAGCACAGCCTGCCGACACGCGCGCAGTCAGGGGGCCGTCGACAGGGACGTTCTCCTTGACCGTAGCACGGCAGGAGAGGGCTACGATGGCGAGAACGGCGAGGAGCAGCTTGCCCTGTACGGCGGGGTTGGACAGTGTATTGCTCATAGTTCCCTTTCTAGAAACACCTGAACGTCTCGAAGGCGCGCTCACAGGGTGCTGAAATCACGTGTCCGCAGCTTCGTTCTCTGGCTTTCCTCGATCGACCCCGGACAAAGATGCGGGAAGGTGATCGGCAATCAGTGTCGAAAGATAAACATCCTCTACCTCTCGGTGGCGTCTTGTCCATAGCGTTGTTGAGAGTAGCACCGAGATGAGAGCTGATATGCTGAACCAGCAAAAGGCTTCTGCGGTGCCTCTGCCCCTTACGGCAGAGATCAAGAGGGATAGGATTGAGAGCGCAGTGCTATAGAGCGCCGCCAGTAAAAGAGAGACGAGAAAGCGTACCTGCGCTTCTCGCTGCTGCGCCTCCTCCCACAAAGCGGGAGCGTAAACCCTGAGTAATCGCTTGCAGCTCTCAAACGGTTGATACCCCGGCAACTGCGTCCAATCATGTCCGAGATGCTTCTTGACAATCGCTTCTATAGAAGCGAAATAAGGTTCAGCTCGGTACCTGGCAGGGAAGGGAAATCGATAGTCGGCCGCACATACTTTGCAAGCCTTCCGGAGCTCCTTCGAGCGGAGTTTTGCAATATGGAATGCGATCCACTCTGCCGGTCTTGCCGATAGCGCCTTCACAAGATAACCCAAGAGAAGTGAAAACAACGCCAAGCCGGTATAAAAAGGCAGGCCAAATGCGGGGCTCGCTGGAGGTGCATGAGAAACTCCAAGTAGTCTGCGAGCCGTCGAGAACGGCGTCGAGTCGCTGGAGAATTCGGTCCAGCCAAAAACCTCGAGCGTAGTGATCATTAGAATGGCCCAAACGGCTCCGGGCAAGAAGACGCCCAAGAAATCAACGATGGAGAGCCTGAGAGGGCTGAGCGGGGGAGTCATTGTGTGTAGGAGGGTGTCTGGAACGTCGAGCGTCACCACCCACCCCTCTCCCGGGGGTCCGGGCGTGCGGCAGGGAGAGGGGCCGGGGGTGAGGGCCGAAGGCCGCCGACGCCACCTTTTTAGACACCCTCTTAGAAAGAGTAGGCCGGTGTGTACCTTGGTGTCAATGCGTTTTTCCGTCGGCGTTACGCCGCGGCTGATGAGCCTACGGCGCGCCTCCGTCCCCCGCGTGGTACTCTGGCCGGCAAATTCGAAGGAGGGCCGCCTTGGAGGAGGATCTCTCGCTGTCACCGGCCGCGGCACCGCCGGGCCCCTTGGGCCGCGGAGAGGAACGGGTCTGGGAGGAGGATCTGGAGGTTCTCGTTCCGCACTACGGGGTCGAGGACGTGCCGCCGCCCGTTGAGACGCTGCTCTATGCCTGGCAGCACACGCTGGTGGACGTCTCGCCCTTCGTCCTCCCCATGATCGTCGCCGGTGCCGTGGGATACTCGGCCGAACAGGCGGCGATCATGATCTCCGCCTGCCTGGTGCTCATGGGGGTTGCCACGTTCGTCAACGCCACGTGGGGGAACCGTCTGCCGTCGGTGCTCGGGCCGTCGGCCACGGACACCGGCGCCATGGCCACGGCCGGCGCGATCTTCGGCGCTCCCGCGATGTGGATGGCCGGGTTCGTCGGCGGCCTGTTCGAGACGGTGGTCGGCGTGAGCGGCATCCTCCGGCCCCTGCGGCGGTTCCTTCCTCCTTACGTGTGCGGGATCGTGGTGGTGACGATCGGGCTTTCCCTGGGCCGCGTGGCCGGCGGGTGGCTTTTCGCCGATCCGCGGCCGGAGATGCTCGGGCTCGCCGCTCTCACGGTGGCCTGCATCGTAACGCTCAATGTGATCGGGCATCGCTTTCGGCTCGGTGTGCTCGCCCGCGGCGCGATTCTCTTCAGCCTGCTTTTCTGCGGCGTGGGCCTCGCGGGTCTCGCCGGGCTGGCCGATTTCGGCGCGCTGGCCCGGGCGCCTTGGTTCGGATTGCCGAGGCTGTTCGTTTTCGGCGGGCCCGGGATGGGATGGACTCTCGCGGCGGGCGCGGTGTTCGGCGTTCTGATCGGTTACGTCGGCTCGATCGCCGAGTCGATCGGCGACTATGCGGGCACTTGTGCCGTCTCCGGCGTGACGTACCGGATGCGCCACATCCATCGCGGTATCACGGTCGAAGGCATCGCTTCGATGATAGGCCCGCTGTTCGGCGGCCTGCCGCTCACGACATACAGCCAGAATACCGGCGTCATCGCCACCACCCGCGTCGCCAGCCGCCGGGTCGTGCAGGTCGCGGCGCTGATCCTTCTGCTCTATGGGCTGTCACCCAAGACGGGCACGCTGCTGGTGCTCATCCCGCGGCCGATCGTGGGAGCGGTCTTCCTGGTGATCTGCGGTATGATCGCGACCGCGGGCCTGCGCCTCCTCGCCTGCGGCCGGAAGGACGAGGTCTATCTGATGACCACTGCCGTCTCCCTCATCGCCGCCGTGATCCTGCCGCTCGCCGCCGGAGCCCAGAAGGAGTGGCTCGCGTCGCTCCCTCCTACGGCCCGGCTCTTCCTCTCCAATGGCGTGGTGATCGCGATCACCCTGGGAGTCCTGCTGAACGCGACGCTGCGGGCGGCCTTGCCTGTAGATCGACCTGTGGATCGGCCTGTGGACCGGGACGGTAGCCGGTAACGTTCTTTCTCCTCTGTCGCCTTCTGAGTGTCTGGGTCATCCAGGCCTCTTGTCCAGGAAAGGAGAGCGTATGAATCTCGCCTTCTGGGTGTTGTGGGGCGCTACGGGGTGGTGCGGAACACCGTGGAGGAGGTGGCCGCCTCCGAAACCCGAGCCGGATCCCTGGTGGTGGCAGGTGATCGGCGTCGTCGGCGGGCTCATCGGCGGCTGGGTTTACTCGACCGTCTGGGCGGACGCCGGTGGTAACACCGCCCTGTACGCCGCCGCCACGTGTGTCGGTGCCCTGATCGGCTCTGCCATCGTGCAGGACATCGCAGGGTTGGCGCGCGGCGCCGCCAAGGGCTGAGCCTCTCGAATCACCTCGTGGCTCCGAGGGACTGCGCAGTTCCCTCGGAGCCGAAGTCGCCACCACGTGACGCCATCGACAGCCGGACATCCCAAACTAGCAATAAGTAGTCCGCTGTCGCGACAACCATGCCTATGTCGCGACAGGGAAGCCGTCTCCGCGCCGGATAAGGCCGTGTTGCAACAGAGAAGGTGACTCTGCGACAGGGAAGTCGACTCTGCAACTGGGAAGTCGACTCTGCAACTGGGGAGTCGACTCTGCGACTGGGGAGTCGACTCTGCGACTGGGGAGTTGACTCTGCGACTGGGGAGTTGACTCTGCGACTGGGGAGTTGACTCTGCGACTGGGGAGTCGACTCTGCGACTGGGGAGTCGACTCTGCAACAGGGGAGTCGACTCTGCAACTGGGGACTCGACTCTGCAACTGGGGAGTCGACTCTGCAACTGGGGAGTCGACTCTGCGACTGGGGAGTCGACTCTGCAACTGGGGAGCCGACTCTGCAACTGGGAAGGTGACTCTGCGACGTGGTACAGTTCATCGACACCAACTATCGCCGTCAAAGTCATCAACCACTACGGCGACGAGATCCTGAAGGTGTTCGAAGTCTGAGGAGAGCTGCTGCGGGCGGGTGGCTGGGCGAGACAGCAACTTTCCGGAAAATCCGGAGAGTTCAGCGGGAGGATCCTCCCGCTGAACTCTTCGAATTTTTAGAAGAGTTGCCTCGATGTAGGACCCCTCAGTTCTCTTCGTTACCGGCTCTCGATGCACTGTCATTCCGGCTGCGGAGCCAAACGCGTCCGAGCCGCGAGCAGCGCTTGGCGGACCTCGGAAGCGTTTCGAAGGTCCGCGAGGTCGATCCGTTGTTCCCGGCCACTGCGCGCGATGATGCGCGCTTTGCGATCCTCGAGGTCGATGCGCTCGATGTCCGGCCAAGAGACGAAGTGCTGGTGGAAGCGGCCACCGATGCGGATGCCTTCCGCATCGATGCGCAGGGACCGGCGGCGCGCGGTGTACGCGGCGATTCGGCCGTGGAACAGGCCGAGACAGAGGGTGACGGCAGCCGTCAGGAGCATCGGCCGGGGCAGGTGGTGACGGGTGTGCCAGTGCTCCAGCGCTTCGACGGTCAGCATGCCGGCCGCGAAAATGTCGAACCAATCCACGCTGTGGTGGTGCCCGGTGTGTGTGTGGCCTGGCCGCCGCAACGCGATCAACTCCTTTACCAGCGTCCGCAGGAGCAGGAGGCCCACCACCAGCTCGGCCATCGCCAGTACCAGGGCGAAGCCGCGCTCGCCCGCCATCAGCCCATGGATTCCCGCGATGAGCAGCGGGACGGCGGGAATCGCGTGCTGCAGCTTCTGCAGGAACTTTCCTCGCTCGCGACGTTTCGAGACGAGCGGGATCTCGACAGCAGCGTCCATCCTCGCTCCTACGGCGTCGATCCCACCGCGTTCGCCGAGATCGGCGCGATGTTTTGCTCCAGCAGGTCGGGTTTGGAGCTGTCACGCTCCAGGTGAGGCTCCTGCAATCCGTTGCCGTACTGGAACGAGTGCTGGGTGAAAAATTCGTTGGTCTCCACCAGCAGGGTCAGCGTGGCCGGCGCGGCGCTCGTTGCGAGCAGAGTGTCGCGGAGCACGTTGAATGTGAAACGCCGGCCGTTGACGGCGATCAGCTTCATGCCGGGCGCGAGGCCCGCTTTAAAAGCGGGAGAGCCGGGGATCACGTCCTGGAGATTGCCGTCTTCCTTGGCGCGGATGCCGATCGCGGAGGTGGTGTCGATCAGGTCGTCGACGTCCTCGCGGTCTTTCAGGTATACGTTGCGCGTGTCGTTGTAAACCAGCCGGTAGCCGCTGCGCTCGATGCCTCCCAGGGGCGCGCGGGGTCCGGTGGACATCACGCGGTCCATCAGAAAGGTGCGCCAGTCGTAGGCTTGGACCTCGTTGAGCGTTTTGATCACGTCGTCGACCGTATAGGTTTTGACCGTGGGCGGACCGCTGGCGCCGCCGTGGAAGAGGCGGCAGAAGTCGTCGAGCGAGCGCCGGCCCTGCGACTGCTGGCGGATGATCATGTCGGCTTCCAGCCAGATCAGCCAGCCTTCATCGTAGAAATCGGTGCCGCGCCGGTAGGAGGCCCACTCCCGCGGCGCTTCGTAAAGCAGTTGTGCGGCGACGGCGGTGTCGGCGAGCGGCCGCCACTCGCGGCCCGGGCGGTGATCGAGCTCGGCGGCGATCTTCGCGAGGCGCTCCCGGTATTGCTGCGGCGTCCACAGGCCGCTGCGCGCCGCGAGCGTGTTGCCGAGGTATTGGGTGAGCCCCTCGTAGACCCACAGCAGCTCACCCTGCATCGGTTCTTGGAAGCTCGGCGTCGCGAGACCCGTGGGGCGGCGGTATTTGCCGTTCCAGGAGTGGACGTACTCGTGCGACAGCACCTGCAGCGCCAGCCGGCCGATTTTATCGTCCACGAGCGCCCGCTCGGCCATGCGGGAGTCGTTGGATTGATGATGCTCGAGGCCGAAGTGGGCCACGTGGTCGCTCAAGGTGAGGAGGAAACGATAGCGGTTGTAGTGCCGGGCGCCGAAGAGCGCGTCGGCCTGGATCACGAGCTGGCGGAGCTGCTCGGTCAACTGCGGGGAGATCGCGAGGGCGGCGGCGCTGTCGGCCGCGATGTCGAGCTCAATATTCTGGTCCGGACCTCGTTCCGAGCTGTCGAGCGGTACGGCGCGGAAATACTCACCGGTCAGGACCGGAGAATCGACGAGCAGGGTCAGCGAGACCGGCTCGAATTCGATCCGCTCGGGCGACTCCCGGCCGTCCCGAATATTGGCCAGGGAGGTGCCGTATTTCCAGCCGGCGGGCAGCCGCAGGCTGGGCTTGAACGTCACGTCGTCGGACTTCGCTCCCATCGGATAGAAAAGGAGCTGATTCCAGGTCAACAGCGCCAGGTGAGGGGTCGCCGAGGCCGCCGAGCTGAAGCCGGTCTCGGTGGTGGGGGAGAGGAAGTCGAACGCGATGTCGACCGCGTCCGCTCCCGCCGGGACGTCGACGTGGATGGCGTACATGTCGACCCCATCGTGGTGCCAGGTGACCGGCTTGCCGCCGGCCGAGACCCGCAGGCCGACCACGTCGGTGACCGGTCCGGTCGGGCCGTGCTCGCCCGGGAGCCACTTGGGGTAGACGAGGGTGAGCGCTCCGGGAGAGGCCGGGATCCGCATCTGCGCGTGGAGCAGCTTGCGCGCCACGTCGCGGGCGTCCACGTTCAGCTCGATCGCCGGGCGCTGCGCCTGCGCGGAGGGGGGCATCCAAAGGACCAACAGGAGCAGAGGAAGCAGGAGCGGCGATCGTCTCATGGCGTCTCCTTGGGGGCTCGGGTCCGTGACGGTACGGGGGGAGGATACGACAGGAGAGCCGGAAGAGATACTCCCTCGCCTTGACCCGGCGCGGGCGCCGTGCCAGGATTCGGCTCACGCGCGAAATCGGAGCATGAGCTACACCCTTCCTGCCGGAGGAGAACACGATGAGCCTTTTCGACTATCCCCGCATCAACATCACGGGCACCCTCAAGATGAACCCCGGGACGGCGAACAACGACGACTACGCGGGTTTTGCCACGTTTCCCGAAGGCTCGGGACCGAACACCGGGCAGACGCTCGCGCTGATCGATTCGAAGCTGGTCGAGCCGCGGACGTACGGCATGTCCGACGCGGACTTCATCGCCTGGGTGCAGCAGGCGCAGACGTTCAACGTAGCATCAGGCGGACAGCAGCAGATCATCCCCGCCGAATGGAACTACTACGGCGGCATGAACTCGAAGATGCTCTCGGCGACGGTGATCGGGGTCCAGACGGGACCCGGCAAGGTCTACAACGGTCCCGCGGCCGGGGTTCCGGTGACCAATGTGATGGGTGCGGACCTGGAGCTCTCCGGTCACTTCACCGACGTGAACTCCGAAGGCTCGCCACCGGCGACGCAATTCTTCATCGACAGCCTGACGCTGACGGACGGGAGCGAGACCTGGCTCAGCGGCGACACCTCCAAGGGAGCCTGCCAGTGGCTCAATTTCTATCGCAACGTCAATCTGACCGCGGACGCCGGAGCGGGCGGCTACGTGTATCACGTGATGCGCAAGAAGCCGGGGACCACGATCACCATCCCGGGCTTCGACGATCCGCGGATCGTCGGCATCATCTTCCGCTATTACCTCTACGCGTCTTCGCAGGGCACGACGTCCAACTCGGGGATCGAGGCGATCTATCAGCAGCAGGGCACCAATCCGGCCACCTTGCAGCTCGTGGGCACGATCGCGCCGCTGTTCGAGGATGAAACGGTTTTCACCACGCCGACCGGCCGCCTGATGGTTTCGAACACGACGCAGATCCCGACTCCGGCGGGTACGCGGAACAACGGCAACGTCGTCAACGGCACCAGCTACATCGCGCTGGCGCCGGCCGTGCTGTCGGTCAAGGGCAACCTGGTCTCCGTCGATTTCTCCGGGACGTTCCCGGAATACTATCAGCCGAACGCGAAACCCCAAAATCCCAAGTTCGATTTCGGGCCGCTCTCGCTGGTGGTGACGAATGGGAGCGCGAGCGCCACGATCGCCCAGGTCAACTACACAGACACGTTCGTGGGCAACGAGCGCGGCTGGGTGTTCGACTACGACATCTCGTCGAACGCGCAGGCGCAGGCGATCCTGGCCGCGGGCAACGCGGTCTTCGCGCTCGTCAGCTCCGCCTACGGCGCCGTCCTCAGCGAGACGGACTACTACTTCGTCACGAACCAGCAGGCGATCTACGCGGAACAAGGCGGCTCCGGCACGGAATTCCTGAATCAGGGCACCACGGAACCCGCGACCGTCTCGGTGTTCCGGTACGGACAGGAGCTCGCCGCGGGCTCGTGCCCGCCGGTCACGGTGTGGCAGTACGCCTCCATTCCGCTCCAGGCCCCTGGCAATGCGGAGGCCATCGACACGAATTACCAGCCGGGGCAGCCGATCTCGGTCAACACGGGCCAGCCGGGCAACTTCCTGTTCACGTTCACGGTCGAGGGCCAGGACCCGCCGCCGGCCAGCTACAGCACCTTCATGAATCCGCCGTACATCACGAATTCGCCGTCGATCAGCCTGCGCATCCTTCCGAACAACGAAGACTTCAGCCGGTATTACGTGGACCCGACCGCCCCGGAGCCGGTCGGCAACAGCTCCCTCACCTTCGACGTGGTGTATCAAAAGGTGCTGCGGACCTACTATCTGCTCTACCCGGCGATGAATCAGATCTTCGCGCTCAACTCCGAGTCCGCGGTCTCGGCGCAGGCTCAGGCGATCCTGCAGGCGACCGACCCGGCGATCTGGATGTCGATCCACTACATGCCGCGCACCCGGGATCTATCCGCCAGCCGCCGGACCCTCCTGCGCGCCTGGTGCCGGGCGGTGCTCGGTTCCAGCGCCACTTGACAGACAGGCAGCTCACGCATTCCGAGCCTCCGGCTCTGCCGGAGGCCGCTGCGTGGGTTCGCCGGTCTTGGGGGCAAGGACGCGATGCAAGTTCGTGTTCATCGTTACTCGCCGCATGTTCGGGGTCTTGCACATCTGGGGATAATCCTGAATGCGGATGCACTTCTTGAACCACCGCCGGATATACCGGTCGCCTTTCGCATCCACGACCCAGAGCGACAAAGAGAACAACTCGGTGTTCCCCTGTTCAAAGATCGTCCTGCTCCATGAGCCGTCATCGCGTACGGAGATTTCACCTTCTTTGGGCCACAGGCTGTCACCACTTTCAACGCCGAGCCAAAGATGCAAGCCCGGTTTCCACCCGGCCACAAACCCGGAACACGTGAAGGTTGTATCAACAACCTGGCCTTGCCGCGGCGTCTCTATGGTGCCTTCGACTCCATCAAGCCGTGGCGTTCTCCAGAACCGCCAGCTTCGGGTCTCTCTTTTTGGAAGAAGGAACCAAACATCTTGAATGTACTGCCCATATAACTCAAGGGCCTCTTCGAGTGTTGCTTTCTTGAGTTTTGCGTCCATCTCGAGTCTCTCGAGTTTCGCGGCGCATGCCTTGGCGTGCGAAAGGTTGGAGGTGAGATCGTTAGTTCTGGACATGTCTGTTAGGATGGTTGCAGTAAGCGAGAACAAGGCCGCCGCACCGCACAGGATCCTCCAGCTTGGCGAGCTCGGCCCGGCCGCGCCTAAAGCGTCTGTGAGGCTGGTACCCCCAATCGCCGGCGCGGCAGTCAGCGCCGTGGCCATGGCCGCACAGATGATGCCGGCGTTCGTAACAAACGCACCTCTGGCCACATATGCAGCGACTTGCTGCCGCTTGCCTTGGATTGTTTCGAGAAGAACACCCAGCGGTTGTTGTCCCAGTCTCATCGTTGCCTCCGAGAGCTCTTCCGGCTGGAAGCACTTCCCCTGGCCGAGACATCAGAGCTCGTGGTCTGTAAGATTAGCACGCTCTGTGGGCGTGCCGGTGGCGCCGGCGGGGCTGGTGGGGGAGCACGCCCTGGACACCGAGCTGATGATGTCCGGGGCCCGAGGTCCCCATCCCTGCGATCGAATGCGCACGAAATGGGGTACGCTCGACCTCACGATGCGGAACCAGGGAGATGCGAGATGACAAGAGACATCCGGTTCCCCAAGGGATTCCTGTGGGGAGCGTCCACCTCGGCGTTTCAGATCGAAGGCTCGCCGCTCGCCGACGGAGCCGGGCAGAGCCTCTGGTATCGCTTCACGCACACGCCCGGCCTGGTGGCCGACGGCGACACCGGCGACGTGGCGTCCGACCACTACCGGCGCTGGGAGGAAGACGTCCGGCTGATGCGCGACCTGGGCCTGAACGCCTACCGCTTCGGCATCGCCTGGCACCGCATCCTGCCCGAAGGTATCGGCCGTGTGAACGCGAAAGGCCTCGACTTCTACCGCGCCCTGGTGGACGGTCTCCTGGAGAGCGGCATCCAGCCCATGATCACCCTTTTCCACTGGGACCTGCCGGCGGTCTTGGAAGACCGGGGAGGCTGGCTGAACCCGGACATCGCCGACTGGTTCGCGGAGTACGCCCAGGTCTGTTTCCGCGCCCTGGACGACCGGGTGGACCTCTGGACGACCCTGAACGAGCCCTGGGTGGTGACCGACGGCGGCTACCTCCACGGCACGCTGGCGCCCGGCCATCGCAACCTTTTCGAGACGCCGATCGCCGCGCACAACCTCCTGCGCGCCCACGCCTCGGCGGTGGAGGCCTACCGCGCGGAGGGCCAGCACCAGATCGGCATCGTCGTCAACATCGAGCCCAAGTATCCGGCCTCGAACAAGCCGGAGGATCTGGAAGCCACGGCGCGGGCGGACGCCTACTTGAACCGCCAGTACCTGGACCCGATCTTTCTGGGAAGCTATCCCGCCGAGATGAAGGAGATCTTCGGAGAGGCCTGGCCGGACTTCCCGGCTGCCGACCTGGAGCACATCCGCCGGCCGGTCGACTTCCTGGGCATCAACTATTACACTCGCAAGGTGACCTGCCACGACCCCGACGCGAAGCCGGTGCAGGAAGGAAGCGTGAAACAGCGCCAGGCCACCCACACCGAAACCGGCTGGGAGGTCTATCCCGAAGGCCTCGCGGACACGCTGCTCGGAGTCCGCCAGCGCTACGGCGACATCCCGCTCTACGTCACGGAGAACGGAGCCGCCTTCTACGACCCGCCGGCCGCGCCGACGGGAACGAAGTGAGCGATCCGTTGCGGGTCGACTACCTGAGGGAGCACCTGAAGGTGGCGAGGCGCGTGATGCAGGAGGGGGTCGACTTGCGCGGCTACTTCGCCTGGTCGCTCCTGGACAACTTCGAATGGAGCCTGGGCTACTCGAAGCGCTTCGGTATCATTCACGTGGACTACGCCACCCAGCGCCGCACGCCGAAGGCGAGCGCGAGGTTTTACGCGGAGGTGATCAAGAGCCGGGGCGTGATTCTGGGACTGGGCGAGTAGCTTGTCTGCATTGCCGGTCTTGATGGAGACGAATGCGCGAGGTGGAGCGCCTACGGCAAGCCTTGGAGCACCTCCGCGAAGCGCCGAGTGACCTCGGCGAAACCCTTCTCTGTCGGGTGGAGCTCGTTGGCCCACCAATCCTGGTAGTCGGGTCCGGTCGGAAGAGTCCCGCGCAGATTGACGTAGTGAACATGGTCAAAGTCGGGAAGGCCCGTGACTTCGATCAACATGTCGTTGAAGGTGTCCATAAGCCGGCTGACGACGTCGATGCGGCGCTGGAGCTCGCCGTCAGGGAAGCCCTTGTCCCGAAAACCCGGGGCAATCCAAGGCCCGGGCAGGATCCACCAGCCGCCGAACACGCCGCGACCATCCGGCACGGGGCCGCTGTAGCCGTGGACGAGAATCGGTACGGCGTGGCCGATGACGGCCGTCGCCACGGTCGTCACCCGCGTCAGGATGTGGAGATAGGCTGTACGCACTCGCTCCTTGATGACGCCCTCGACCACCTTCGTGTTGAGCGGGTCAAGGCCGGAGCGGGTGTGCTCGAGGAACATGCCGAACTCGGTGCCCATGACGTCGTTGCCGCCGCCGGAAAGAAGCACTGCGCGGACGGACTTCCCGCTTCGCAGGAGCTTCTCCAGGCGCCGGGCGAGGTCGTCGAGCTGGCCCCCTGTATAGGCCATGTCCTCAATACGGTGGCCCGCCTTCGCCAGCGATTCGACGTCATAGTGGTAGACATCCTCCAGATAGTCCAGGATATCGGAACCGGGGTAATCGAACCACGAGTCACCCTCGGCTACGAGTGTGCCGGCGGTTGCGGCAGCCTGTAGAGAGAACAGTCCTTTGTGGGCCGCTGCGGCGGCCTCGAAAGTGGCAACGCGGGAGGATCGGACTGTCGCGCGCTGAGCCAGCTCCTTGAGCGCCCGGGTGTGAGCCATCTCGATCACGTTGCGGTCAAACTCGGAGTTTGTCATGGAAGTTGTCTCCAACGAAGACCCAAGGCCTGAACGACCCCGGGGTAAGGGCTTGCGTGGCCTGGCCCTGAGTAAAGAGACGGACCCAAAGGAGAGTTTCCGGGCGCGCCGGCCTCCGAAGCAAGATTCGGTTGAGCCTGGGCTACTCGAAGCGCTTCGGTATCATTCACGTGGACTACGCCACCCAGCGCCGCACCCCGAAAGCGAGCGCGAGGTTTTATGGCGAGGTGATCAAGAGCCGGGGGCCGGTTCTGAGGTCGGGCGAGTAGCCGACTTGCGTAGCGCACTGGGAGCGCCGGAGTCTCGCCAGCTCTTTTCCTATTTCAGTCACTTTCAGAATTCCGTGTCTAACTCCACCTCGCGTGCAGTAGCAAATGCGACGATTTCTCGGAAGACTTCCCCAGCGGGCCGTCCACCTGACATGCGCAAAACAAGGCTGTCAATTTCGAATTCGTGAACAGTTGCTTTGCGCGGATTGAAGAATCCAGCTCTAGTCCAGCGCCGTTCGCCTGTTGCCGATTGGAGCGCTAGATAAATAAGTATTTGTCGAATATCCTTGCTGGCTATATTTCGCTTGATCGTCTTGATTTCGTACAGAGTGTTCCCCATGGCGAGATCGGCTTCACAGGAGGCAATGAATCCAGCGCCGCGGATTTTTGGGTTGAAAATTCGAGGCCCTTTGTCGGATCGCTTGGTAAAGAATATATCATAGCTTATCGCGAGGGTTTCAACCTCGCCGCGTTCCTCGTGTCCGAGATTCGTTGCTAGGGAATTAGTGTTTCCCTCGTAAGCCGCTACCGTCATAGAAGCCATGCGCGTCGCGGTAGTCAAAAGAGTCACTTCTCCGCAGGCTGATTTGACGGTCAAAGCTTGTTCGTTGGCCAATTTCGCAAGATAGAACGCGACCTCAGAGATGAAAGCGGAATCCACACTCTCTGAGCTCGTCTCCTCATTGTCCTCGTAGCGCTCGAGTGCTAGATCATCTCTATATACATCGTTGAAGATGTGAACGAAACTCGGTGTAAGGAGCGGAAGGAGTTCGCCCCAAAATCCATGAAATGACCGAGAGAAGGTTCGCTCTGAGATCATAGAGGTACAGTTTCAGATTTCTGCCAACGCTGCGAGCACCAGTCGCGTACAAGGCTGTCCATGGGGCTCCACGTGTGTTTCGCGTGGTCTCTCCAGTGGCGTCCTTCATCACCTAGCACATAAGAGACAGCGATAAAGGCTCGTTTCTCCCAGTCGCTAAGACCCGAATATCTCTTCCTGAGATCGGTTAGCCAGTAGAAACAACGCCAACTCCCCATAGTAAGAATAATGTGGCGCCTAATCAGATGGCTCGATTGGCGCTCGAATAAGTCAATGAGTATTTCTTCCTTCCTTTCGGAGCGCCTTAGTGAGAGGGCGCGGATAAAGTAGCAGAGGTTGAGTTCGACACTTAACAAGTGTGATCTGCTGTTATATAATTGTAAGAGCGCATCATCGATAAAGTCTTTCAAGTTGGAGTCTGACTCATTATAGACACCGCGCACGGCACGCATAAGAGTTACAAAAACGGGCGAAAGTATCTCAAGGTTATCGCCATCAAGCAGCATTCGTATCGCACCTTCACGCGCAAATTGGTTAAGCGCCCGAATTGCGTTAATAGCCTGTTTTGTCAGCGCCGGATCAAGTGAGGTCTTCGAGATCTCTCGACTTAGTATTCCGAGTATGTCAACTTCCTGCACCGCCGCTTTGAGCCGATCGTAGTCCTCGTCGGCGGTGAAAGAGTAAGGGTCATAGCGGATAGAAATGTTTAAGAGTTTTTGCTCGTCCGTCATATCCTGCTGTGGAGTACCGTAGACTCGTGGCCCTAATAGGGCAGAAAGTTCTTGGAACTCGGCGACGGAAATGATGCGGGTCTTCGATTTCTGGAGAGCAAGATCTTCATTATAGAGCTTATCGGAAAGAAGCACTAACGCATTATATGCCTCGGACTTGTCCTTGCAGAAGATGCTGTAGTCATCAGCATAGCGACAAAACTGGATTTTTCTTCTAAAAAGATGTTCGTCGACGGGTACAAGAGATAGTTCGGCTAGAATACGGGAGGCAGGGCCCCCAATAGGAAGCCCATGAGAAACATTCCTTGAAAAATTCTTTAGAAGTTCCATTATTCGTGACGGTAGATCGCCCGGTATAGGAAGTCGGCCAAGAGCATTTTCCAGCCGGTGATGAGATATTCTTGGATAGAAGTCTGCGATATCGGTTAAGACCACGAACTTTGCGTTTCTGCTAAGTTCGAGTGCGCGGATCTTATAATCGCGCCAACTGCTTTCTGTGAAGAGCTTCGCTTCTTGTTCGTTCCAGCCGAATCGGTAGGAGAAAACGATCTTATCGCTTGTGGGTATCCTCTTTGACTCGATTTGATCTGCTAATGCCACGACAAGCGCGAGATAGTATGCGTTCCAGAATGGCTCGATCTGTACCGCCCATCTAAAGCCGGTATAACCCACCTGAGTAAGAGTGACTATCGTGGAAGGTGGGCGTGAGGCTAGATTATCTTCAAAGTTAGTGTGCAGTTCAACTAGCTTGGCGCGGCACTCCTGAAGTTTGTCAAAGAAGGCGTACGTCTCGAAAGGGCGCGGAAAAATGTCGGTGTCCCCGTGCTCCGCGATGTTTCTCAGGGATATTCGAAGCGCTTCCTCAAAGTTCATTCGCGTATTCCTTCGACGGCAGCGTGTAACCGGCAGATCTGGCCTTGGCATTGCACAGATCCGAGAAGGGGAAACGGTCGAGAACTACGGCTCCTGCTGCAGGTGCCGCCATGCCGCTTCCTCCTCGTCCCGGCGCCAGTCCTTGGCGAGCACGTCTTCACTCAGAAGGGCGGGCTCACTGGACTCCTTCTCGTCATCGAGGATGATACGGACGTGGCCGTCCTTCTCGATGACCGCTTCGGCTGTCTTCAGCATTGGGTGCTTCTCCCTTCTCCTGGCGATTCTACCGCTCGGCGATGCCAAGCGCCCAATTGTGGGGCTATCGGGGAGGGTGGAGCTCCAGGGAGAGTTGCCAGCCGATGGCTCGCGCGTAGCGCTCGAGGGTTGAGAAGCGGATGCTGCCGGCGCTGTTCTCGATGCGGCTGATGGCGGACTTCTTCGTGGCCAGGCGCTCGGCTACCTGGTCTTGGGTGAGGCCAGCTTTTTCGCGAGCCTGACGGAGAAGGGCGCCGACTTTGAAGTCGGTATAACCCGTTTCGAGGCCGGCGGCGAACTCGGGATCGCGCGCGGCCCGGGCCTGGGAGTATTTAGTCAGGTCGCTCATTGCGTGTGTCTCCTTTTCAAATAGTCCTGGCGGCGCGCAGATGCGATGTCGATCTCCTGCCGTGGCGTCTTCTCGGTCTTTTTCATGAAACCACCCACGACCACGAACCGGGGAGCGTCGAAAAAACCGATCAGCCGGAAGGTGTCTCCGCCGTGCTGCGCCCTGACCTCCCAGAGACCATCGGTGTCAATCAACTTCTTGAAGTACTGGGCGGGCACTGGGTCGAACTGCTCCACCAAGCGCAGGACCCAAACTACTTTCTGGGCCTGTTTGCCGGTGAGTGCATCGAGGAACTCTTCGACTGGGCAGGCACCGGACGCTGTCCGGTAGAAGTGGACCTCGCGCACCTGGAGAGGTTAACACAAACGTGAACCAGGGTCGAGCGGAAGGTCCGCGTGATGTTTCGAGACGCGGA
>CAWJQA010000008.1:0-317146 GCA_963844885.1 uncultured Holophagales bacterium
ACGATTTACAGAAGTAGCAGGGCTTGTGATCCTAAAAGCCCTTATAGGCCGCGATTCAGGCTAGCTGACCGCATTATTGGCCTCGTTTGTAGGCCAGCATCCGGAAACCGCCGGCTCGTCAACTATATGCGACGAGCCGGCGGTTTCTTACTTGCGGTAGATATCGACCTTCGTCTCCAGACACTTGCGCAAGCTCAAATCGGTTGCGCCGATGCCGTACCAGCTATCGGGCTTCTGGAAGAAATCCAGTCCGCGGCCGATCTTGATGATCCAGCCATTGTCGATGACGATTTCCCGGTCATGCATGTTCTCGTTGACCTTGACCTCCAGGGCCACGTTGACCTCCAGCAGGCTCTGCTTCAGCTCGTCGAGCCGGCCGGCGAGCTCTTTCAGGTCGGTATCCCGGTCATAGCTCGTGATCAGCGTGATCGTACGGACGGTCGGACTCTTGATGACGGCCTCGCAGAAGCGCACAAAATTCTGCACCTGGTGGTTGGCCCGGATATAGGGATCCTCGATCGTGACCGCCTTGGCGCCGACGAGATACGGCTGAAGGATGGACTCGAAACTGTAGCCCGTATCGCCGTAGTAAATCGTGAAGTGCTGCTCAGCAGGCGTGGGCGCCTCAGCCACCGGCAGGGCAACCGCCTCAGTGGCCGCTGCAGGTGCTGCCACGGCAATACTGGGCTCTGCAGTGATGGGCGTCGCGGGCAAGCCCCCCTCCTCCACAGGTGCCCCGCCAACGTGGATGTTTCGTCGGCTCGGCTCCTGCGTGGCAGTGGCCCCTTTCGACTCCGGACAATAGACCACCACCTCCTGGCCACTGGCATTGATGTAGGACAGGTTGATCCGCGCATACTCGTCGTCGGTCTTGCGCTTGTTCATCTGCTCCTTGACCCGCCGCCGCATCTCGACCGCATATTCGACGTATTCGTCGAACTCCGCGTCGGTTGGCGGGCCGTCCGGGTGGAGAATCTTGAGCAAAGCGCAGACGGTCTTTTTGATCCCCTTCTCGTCACGCCCCTCGACCGACTTGCCCAGCTTGATCCGCTGGGAGACCTCTTCGTAGCGATTGGTCTGCTTGAGCTGGTAGTGGAAGGCTTCCGCCAGGTAGTCGGTAATGAAGCCGTAGTGGCTGGTCAGAAACTCGCTGCTGTTCTTGGGCATTTCCCAGCCCGGCAGGTAGCAGGCGAAGCGATCCTGTACCGCAAGGTCGAATTCCTTGGGCAGCGGCTGAAACAGGTCATAGACCTCGGAATGGACGATCTGGTCGACCGACAGGTCCAGGTTGCCGACAAAGGCCATCGACGCGTCGGCAATCACTTCGACGCCGCGCGAGAAGCGGCCGTTGGCCATGAAGTCCTTCATGATCTGGATGGTGTCGGGGTCCTTGACCTTGATCCCGCCGACCTCATCGAAGGCCACCGTATCCCAGAATCCGATCAAGCCGATCTTGTGCCGCTGGTTGTTGTAGAACAAGGTGGCCTTGGTCGTCTGCCCGCCGCTGATCAGCGTCGAATACGGTGAAAACTCGCTGAAGAAATAGGACTTGCCGGTGCCGCGCGGCCCCAGCTCGATGAAGTTGTAGTTCGGCTCGATCAACGGCGCCAGGCGGGCAATGAAGTGCAGCTTGACGCGTTTGCTGAGTTTGGACGGCTCCAGACCCACCGAGCGCAAGACGATGTCGAGCCATTCGTCACGGGAGAACGTCTTGCGACCCTCGCAATAGTGGCCAAAATCGAAGCGGCTCAACTGGATCGGGCGCAGATCTTCGACGAAGAAGGTATAGCCATCCTCTTCGACCTCATTGAAGGCGAGCGTCACCTCGGCCCACAAGCCGCCTTGCAGCAGGCGATCATTGTCACGGTAGAACTTCTCGCTGATCGCCACGCGCCGCGAATCGAAGTTTTCCAGGGCGGCCCAGTGGCGCCTATCCTTCTCGACGTAGTTCACATGCACCTTGTCGATGAAGCGGTGTTTCCCTTTGGTCGCCACGCGCGACTGCGCGGTGTTCGCCTCATTGGCGCGCACGTAGTTCTCGTTCAGCGTATCCAGCACCGCTTCCATGCCCGCCTGGATCTCCGCCGCATCGTCGCTGGCGCAGTAGCGCGCCAGCAAGAACTCGAGCACGAAGGTCGGCACGTTGGTGCCCTTCTTGATCCGGTGCAGCAAGTCCTTGCGCACCACCTTGCCGTCGAAGGCCGCAGTCAGTTTCTCGTCGAGGTTATCCATGGCCTACACCGTGTAATCGGTTTCAAGATCGATCTGTGCATAGATCGCGTTGGTCTTGGGATTGAGGGCCTTCACCTTGAATTTGCCCTCGAACTCCAGCTGCATTTTCAGCGGCACTTGCGCCTTCTCGCCAGCCTGCAAGCTGAGCGTGCCGGTCGCGGAATTGACCAAGCCGCCGACCTTGGCCTCCCCGACGACTTCGCCCTTGTTGTTGTGCGCTTCGAGCAGGATCTCGAAGCTGCTGCCCATGGAGAACATGTTGCCGGCGTT
Organism: uncultured Holophagales bacterium; assembly: GCA_963844885.1. Classification (GTDB taxonomy): domain Bacteria; phylum Acidobacteriota; class Thermoanaerobaculia; order Multivoradales; family UBA5704; genus DATMER01. The sequence continues at coordinate 2,503 of CAWJQA010000008.1, forward strand.
GACCGACACGTCGATCACCGGTACCCGGGTGGTGATCTTCTTGGCGCCATTCTTGTAGCCCAGATTGATCGCCGCCTGCGTGACCGCCGGCTGCTCTTTCCGTGCAGCTTCACGACAATGACCGGGACCACGCATTCCTGCAGGGAAACGCCACCGTGGTAGTAGAGCAAGCCGTTGGTATAGGCGGCCAGCGAAAGCGGCCCCGCCAGCTTAGGCACATCGCCGCGCATCCCCAGTCTCTCCGCTGGCATCAGATAGTGATTCGCGTCCGCCTGGCCATCACCGACCAGGCAGCGGTCGTGCACCACCGACCAATTGCCCGGCGGCTTCGGACAGGTGTCGCCCGCGCCGGCATGGGTGTTCATGAAAAAGCCGTGGTCGGTGGCAATCACCACTTCGTGGAAATCCTGCTCGATCAACTTATGGATCGCCATGCGGATCCGCTTCAGCGCGTTGGTAATCTCCGCTGGTGCGGTATCCGGGTTGTTCTCGAAATGGCTGTCGATTTCGACCGCGCGCAGGACCAACAGGTCGATATCCGGACCAAATTCAAAACGGCCGCGCACGAACTCTTCGAGCCGCCCTTCGGTAAAACGTTGCCCGTAGCGCTTGCGGAACACCTCCATCCGCTGAGCCACAGTTGGTGATCGGCTGTCCGTCGAGCAGCGTCACTAGGCTGCCCGTCGCCAGGCTGAAACTCAAGGTCTGCCCTGCCCCCGGCAACAGGCTGACCATGCCGACCGAGGTAATGCTGGGCAGCTGCGCCTGGGCGGGCTTGAGCTCGACTGCACCATCCTCGGCGAGTTGCTTCTCGAGCGCCACGCCCAACTCATAGCGCAAGGCATCGATCAGGAAATACGCGACCTTGTGGCCGTTCTGCTGCAGGCGCGGCGCGACAATGCGATCAAAAACATCCGCGTTCGAGAGGCCGCCCGGGGTCGGCCAGCCCGAGGCCTGAATGTGGCGGCTAAAGACAAGCTGAACTTTCTCGGCGAGCTTGCCGTAGTGCTTGCGTGCCTGCGCCTTGATCGGGCTCATCAGGCCCTTGGTGTCCTGCCATTCGTAGTCGGCCAGGGTTTGCTCGAATTCCCGGTGCAGTCGATCCATGTCGCGCAGTGAGCTGGCATAGAAATCAAGCAGGCTCTCCATCGACTTGGTGTGGCTCCCCAGCTGACGCTCCAGATCCTCGCAGCGCAAAGTCAGCTCGAGCGCCGCCCGCATCAGGTCCCACTGCGCCCGGGACTCGCCCTTGCCCGTCCAGACAGACCGCTGGTGCTGGTCGAGAATCTGCCGAACGGCATCGATATCGTCCTTGAGGTAGGCGTCGATCGCGTGGGCAAGGAAGGTCCGCTCCTCGAAAGGGAACGTATCCTTGACCCCGAGGTTCTTGATGCCCTGGCATTGCTCGGACAGCGCGAGTTCGGCCTCGATGGCCTCGGCCCGGTCGATGTATTGCGGCTGGAAGCGCCGGTCGCTGCGCAAGTTCTCGCACAGCCCTTCGATGATCGGGCGCGCGGCTTCGCTGGCGCAGGGTATGTCCGCCAGGCCGGCGGGCAGCGGCCCCGGCAGATCGAACGCGAATTCGCTGAACAGCACAAAGCGCCACAACTCCTCGGCAATCGGCGACCAGGTCTTGCCCTTGGTCCGAAGCGTCAGCCCGATACTCGTCTTGAGCAGCTCCCGCGCCTCCTGGCTCCAGGTGTCGCTGCCCTTCAGTGCCTGTTCCTGTGCCGGGTTGGGAACCAGCAATGCCAGCAAGCTATCCCGCCCGGAGTCCACCCCCAGTAAGGCACGCATCTGCGGCCAGCCCTGCCCGCCGCCAATGGCATCGATGACGGCAAAACTGGCATGCGGGTCCGCGGCAAAGATCTGCCTGATCGCAGTAGCCTGCTCGGGCTTGGCCTTCAGGCAAATGCTTTCGAAGCTGTCGCTGTCGCTGTGCGGAAAAACATCGCCACATGCGCCAACGGCGCTGAACGGGTCCGCCTGCTTTGCTTCGTCCGTGAGTGGGGCCGGGGCCGGCACATAAACGATCAGGCCATTGATCGAGCCCTTGCCCAACGCCACCAAGCCATTCACCGCCAACTCACGGCTCTCGATACTGCTTTCGGAGGCATCGACCACGCGAAGCTTGTCGGAGGCCATGTCTTGAACGATGCTGCGGTAACGGCGCTCCTCGTCGTAGATCACCAGGCAACCAGACTGTGCCAAGCGCGGCTGCAGCACCTGCTCGCGGATGAACCCGGCAATGCTCATACCTGACCCCGCAAGCCAAGGACGCGTTCGACACCGGCGCGGGCAGGCCGCAACGGCTCCGGGCGCGTCAAAACTTCCGGGGATGGCGCTACCGCCGCGCGCCGAAGACGTACAGCGCCGCGTGGCCGCCAAATCCACGGGGCAGCGACTGCCCCACAGATTTTGCCTTGAAATCCACGGGGCAGCGGCTGCCCCATGGATTCTGCCTTGAAATTCACGGGGCAGCGGCTGCCCCATGAATTTTGCCTTGAAATTCACGGGGCAGCGGCTGCCCCATGGATTCTGCCTTGAAATCCGCGGGGCAGCGGCTGCCCCATGAATTTTGCCTTGAAATTCGCGGGGCAGCGGCTGCCCCGTGAATTTTCCCTCCGGCGCCGGGGCAGGGCTTCAAATTCATGGGTGGGCGGCCCGCCGGCGGGGGGTTCCCCGGCGCGGCGGGGGGAATGTCGGCGCGCCGACATTCCCCTCCGTCCCGGCGCGTTTGACCTCCGCCCCTCGGTTTGGTAGCTTGCGCGGCGGCATGCAGAGCAACGACACCTCGTTCGACACCCAGCTCGTCGACCTCCGCAAGCGGATCGAAGAGCTGGAAGGATACCCGGCCGGTGGCGGCCACGAGAAGGAGCTGGAGCGCCTGCGCACCGCTCTCAAGAAATCCACCGCCGACGTCTTCGGCAACCTCACCCGCTGGCAGAAGACCCTCGTCGCCCGGCACCAGGAACGGCCCTACACCCTCGACTACATCCACTTCCTCATGGAAGACTGGGTCGAGCTGCACGGCGACCGCGCGTTCTCCGACGACGCGGCCATCGTCTCCGGCCTCGCCACCTTCCGCGGGCGGAGCGTCGCCGTCATCGGCCACGAGAAGGGGCGCGACACCAAGGAGCGGATCCACCGCAACTTCGGCCAGCCGCGCCCGGACGGCTACCGCAAGGCGCTGCGCATCATGAAGATGGCCGAGCGGTTCGGGATTCCGGTCCTGACCTTCATCGACACGGCCGGCGCCTACCCGGGCCTCGACGCCGAGGAGCGCGGCCAGGCCGAGGCCATCGCCCGCAACCTCCTGGAGATGTCGGTGCTGCGCGTGCCCATCGTCGTCACCGTCACCGGGGAAGGGGGGAGCGGCGGCGCTCTCGCCCTGGGCGTGGGCGACCGGGTGTTCATCCTGGAGTACGCCACCTATTCGGTCATCTCGCCCGAAGGGTGCGCGGCCATCCTCTGGAAAGACCAGGAACGGAAGGCCGATGCCGCCGAAGCCATGAAGCTCACGGCTCCCGACCTCCTCGAGCTGGGCGTGGTCGACGCGATCATCCCCGAGCCGCCGGGCGGCGCCCATACCGACCCGCAGACCGTCTGCCGCCGCGTCGGCGACGTGATCGAAGGCGCCCTCAACGAGCTGCTGCGCCTCAGCCCGGCCGACCTCGTGGCCCGCCGCTACGCGCGCTTCCGGAACCTCGGGGTCTACGACGAGCCCTGAGCGGGTGCTTGAAACGGTGGCATCCGTGGCCTGCGGCCCTCACCCCCGGCCCCTCTCCCATCCGCACACCCGGACCCCCGGGAGAGGGGTGAGCCGTGACGATCGACGACCTCCCATCTCTCTGCGCCATGGGAAAAAAAGACGCGGAAAGGAATGGGAGGACAGCCGAACGGACTCACCCTCCCCTCCCGGCGGTCCGGGTGTGCGGCCGGGAGAGGGGCCGGGGTGAGGGCTGAACCGACCCTCATGGAGTGGGTCGCCGCGCAGGTGCCGGACGCCGCACCGGAATTCGAGCAGGCCGGTTTCTCTCCCTGGCTCGCCGTGGCCCTGGCGCGCCGCGGGGTGACAGACGCGGCGTCCGCCGAGCGCTACCTCAACCCCTCGCTCGATCAGCTCCACGATCCGTTCCTCCTGGCCGGGATGGAGGCGGGGGTCGAGCGCCTGCTGCGCGCCCGCGAAGGCAAGGAGAAGGTCGCGATCGTCGGCGACTACGACGTCGACGGCGTCACCTCGACGGCGCTCCTCCTGGCCGTGCTCGGCGCGTGCGGCATCGAGGCCGTGCCCATCCTCCCGAACCGGCTGGCCGAGGGCTACGGCTTCCAGGCGGTCCACGTGGAGCGCGCCCGGGACCAGGGCTGCCGCCTCATCGTCACCGCCGACTGCGGCAGCTCGTCGGCGACGGCGGTGCAGGCCGCGTTCGACGCCGGCATCAACGTGCTCATCACCGACCACCACCTGCCCGGTTGCGAGCTGCCCGCGGGCACCCTGCACATCAACCCCCGGCAGGCGGGGTGTACCTATCCCTTCCGCGACCTGGCCGCGGTCGGCCTCGCGTTCAAGCTCTGCCTGGCCGTGGCCGGACGGTGCGGCAAGAACGTCGATCCCACCCGCCTGCTGCGCATCGCCTGCCTGGGCACCATCGCGGACCTCGTGCCGCTGCATGGCGAAAACCGGGTCATCGCCGCGCTCGGCCTGCGGGCGCTGGCGGAGCCGCGGTCCGAGGGGCTCAAGGCGCTCATCAAACAGTCCGGCGTGAAGCCGCCGTTCTCGGCCGCCGACGTCGGCTATCGCCTCGGACCCCGGATCAACGCCGCCGGCCGGCTCGACAACGCCGAGAAGGCCCTGGAGCTGCTGATGAGCCGCGATCCTCGCCGCGCCGCGGAGCTGGCCGCCGAGCTCGACGCCTGGAACCGCGAGCGCCAGATGGAAGAGGCCAAGGTGGTGGACGAGGCGCGCAAGGCCCTCCTACAAAACGGGGTCAACTGCGGCGGCGGTCCGCTGCCTCCCATCCTGGTGGCCTGGAGCGCGGAGTGGCACAAGGGAGTGGTAGGGATCGCGGCCGGCCGGCTGGCCAAGGAGCTGCGGCGGCCGACCCTTCTGCTGGCGGTCGAAGGCGATCTCGCCACCGGCTCCGGCCGCAGCATTCCCGGCCTGGAGCTGCACTCGTTCCTGGGGCGCTGGCGCGACAGCCTGGAGCGCTTCGGCGGCCACTCCCAGGCCGTGGGCCTGACCGCGCGCCTCGACCGGCTCGACGGACTGCGGCTGGAATGGGAAGAGGCCGGCCGCGAGTGGCCGGAGTCCCTCCTCGCCGGCCGCCACGAGTACGAGCTGAGCCTGGAGCCGCGGCAGATCACCAACGCCCTGCTCGTGGAGCTGGCGCGGCTGGAGCCGTTCGGCCAGGGCAACCCGCGTCCGCTGGTACGCACCGGACCGCTGCGGCTCGACGGTGCGCCGCGGGCGTTCGGCGGCGGCCACCTTTCGGCCCGCACCCGCGCGGACGACGGCTCGATCGTCGAGCTGGTCGGCTGGGGGTGGCAGGGGAGGGCGGACGACCTCGACGGCGCCTTCGAGGTGCTGGGCTATGTCGAAGGCGACTCCTGGAAGGGCGTTCCGGTCCTCCGGCTGGTCGACGCCCGCGCGCTGGGAGACCTATGCAAACCATAGTCCGCGGCCTGCGGCCCTCACCCCCGGCCCCTCTCCCGGCCGCACACCCGGACCGCCGGGAGAGGGGAGCGCGAGTCCGTTCGGCGGTCCTCCCACTCTTTGCCGCTTCTACTTCACCTGGGGCGGAGACGGATGGCGCTGACTTTGATCGTCACCACTCACCCCTCTCCCGGGGGTGCGGGTGTGCGGCCGGGAGAGGGGCCGGGGGTGAGGGCCGCAGGCCACAGACTCCTGATCCCCATCCGATCACCCCCTTCCCATAGAATGGTCCGCCTCATGGCTCGCCGACCCAACATCGCCCGTCTCCGCACGCTCCTCCTCGTCGCCATGGTTCTCGTCCTCGGCGGCCTCGCCGGCCTGTTCCTGTTCGGCAAGGCCGGCCAGCAGCCGATGCGCAAGCCGCTGGAAGAAGACGACGCCTCGCAGGCCAAGCAGGGCACGGCGCTGCTCGGCGAGGACTTCGACTACACCTTCACCGAGCGCGAGCGGCCGATCTTCCGCATCCGCGGCGAGAGCATCCGCGCCGACCAGGGCGGCACCATCTTCCTCGACGGCGTCGGCATGACGCTGTACGACGAGCAGGGCCGCGACTACCACGTGGAGAGCAAGGAGGCGAGCTTCAACCGCGAGAGCAACGAAGGGAAGCTGCAGGGCGCCGTCGTCCTCAAGGGGCCTTCCGGCCTGATGCTCGAGACCACCCAGCTCCACATCAGCGAGAAGGGCCGCGTCCTCGTCTGCCCGAAGCCGGTGGCGATGCACTATGCCGACCTCTACCTGGCGCGGGCCGACCGGCTCAAGGTCAACCTCAACGACGAGATGTACGTGCTCGCCGGCAACACCCGGGTCGACAGCCTGCCCGGGGCCGAAACCCAACTGGCGCTCACGGCGGACCGCGCGGTGTACGACCGCAAGCAGCTCCTGCTGCGGGTGGAAGGCAACGCGGTGCTCCGGCGCGGTCAGGAGCAGGTCCGGGCGCAGCGGCTGAGCGCGTTCCTCACCGAGGACGAGAAATCGCTGACCTTCATCAACGCCCACTGGAACGTCTCCGGCCGGCTGGCCGGCTCGGGCGGTACCGGCGGTACCGGCGGCAATCCGCAGATGTCCATCGTCCGCTTCGCCGGGCGCGACCTCGCGGTGCAGATGCAGCCGGACGTGGAGAACCAGCCGCGCAAGGTGGTGCTCGAAGGGGGAGAGAAGAACCGGGCGACCATCGAAACCCTCGGTGCCGGCGTGACGCGGACCCTCACCGGCCTGCAGATCGAGGGGGAAATGGCACAGGGCGTGCTGACGAAGGCGGAGGCGTTCGGCGGAGTCGACATCCGGGAAGCCACGACGGGTCAATGGCGGACAGGGCGTCAAGGAGGCCCGGCGGGCGAGCGGCATGCGCGCGCAGGCCTCGTTCCGGCCCGACGGCCAGCTCGCCAGTGGTGAACCTGATCAACAAGGTCGTGTTCCGCGACGCGCAGACCCGGGCTACGGGCACGCGCGCGTCGCTCGACCTCGACAGCGGGCGCGGCGAGTTCTTCGGCGATCCGGTCGAGGCGGTGAACGAGCGCGGCAAGATGCGGGCGCCGCGGGTCCTGTACAACGTGGAAAACCAGATCCTCAACGCGGTGGGCGGAGTGCGGGCGGTGATGGAGCAGGCTTCGGACGCCGAGCTGGCCGGCACGCCGCTCGGGCAGGGGGAGGGGCCGGTGTTCGTCGAGTCGCGCGAAGCCTTCTGGCGCCAGAACCCGTCCTCGTTCCTGTTCCGCGGCGACGTGCGCGCCTGGCGGGGCGAGAACCTGATGCTCACCACCGAGCTGCGCGGCGAGAAGGAGACCGACCGGCTGGTCGCGACCGGCGGCGTCAAGACCCTCTGGGTGCCGACCGACAAGCCGGCGACCCCGGGGACGAAACCCGTCAAGCAGGCGCCCGTCGAGGTGGTGGCCCAGGAGATGACCTACCGCAAGGGCGCCGGCATGCTCAACTACACCGGCGCCGTGCGCGTGGTGCAGGAGGGCAAGACCCTGACCTGCGAGCGCCTCGAAGTCAAGCTCGACAAGGACAACAAGGCGCAGGTCATGACCTGCGCCGGCGACACCAAGATGAACGACCCGAAGGCGGGACGGCTCATCACCGGCGACAAGGCGGTATACGATCTCGAAACGCGGCGCATGGAGATCACCGGCCAGAAGGTCACCATGAAGGACCGCGAAGGCAACCAGGTCCAGGGCAAGAGGGTCATCTACCTGGTCGACGACGGAAAGGTCGAAGTGAAGGGCAAGGACGAGACAACACCGCCAGTATTGACGCAATAGACGCCAGTACCGGCTACACCAACACGTCGCCATCGCCATCGCCGACGCCGCCGGGGAGCGGAGGGGACAGCCAGGAATGAGCCCGGCCGACCGGAAGCAGAAGCTGTCGACCCTCAACCTGCGCAAGGTCTACCGCGGCCGGGCCGTGGTGCGCGACGTCTCGGTCGAGGTCGGCCCGGGCGAGATCGTCGGCCTGCTCGGGCCGAACGGCGCGGGCAAGACCACGACCTTCTACATGGTCGTCGGCCTGACGCCGCCGGACGCCGGCCAGGTCTTCCTCGGCGACGAGGACATCACCGACCTCCCCATGTACCTGCGCGCCCAGCGCGGGATCAGCTACCTGCCGCAGGAGCCGTCGGTGTTCCGGCGGATGAGCGTGGAAGACAACCTGCGGGCCATCTTCGAGACCTTGGATCTCTCCCACGCGGAGCAGGAGAGGCGCATCGACCAGCTCATCACCGACTTCGGCCTTGCCAAGGTCCGGAGGAACCGCGGCTACTCCCTGTCGGGGGGCGAGAGGCGCCGGGTCGAGATCGCGCGTGCGCTGGTCATCAACCCGTGGTATATCCTCCTCGACGAACCTTTCGCCGGCATCGACCCGATCGCGGTGCTCGACATCCAGGGTATCATCCGGCACCTGAAGTCGATGGGGATCGGGATCCTCATCACCGACCATAACGTACGGGAAACATTGAAAATAACCGATCGGGCCTATATCATCAACAATGGCGAGATCCTGCGTGCCGGGTCCCCCGGCGAGCTTTCGGCAGACCAGCAGGTCCGGAAGATCTATCTCGGAGAAGAGTTCACCCTCTAGGTCTTCCTAGAGCAACCAGGTCGTCGAATGGCGTTAGAGCAGAAACTATCCCTCAAGCTGTCGCAGAGGCTGGTGATGACGCCGTCACTCCAGCAGGCGATCAAGCTTTTGCAGATGACCCGGATGGAGCTCGACACCCTGCTCACGCAGGAGCTGGTCGAGAACCCTGTCCTCGAAGAGTCCGCCGAGATCGTCGAGGCGGACGAAGCGGCGACCCCGGACGAACGTGCCGAGGCGGCGAGCCAGTCCGAGGCCGAGGCCCCGGAGCCGATCGACCACATCGAGTCGATGGAGAACATCGACCTCGACGCCTACTTCGGCGACTACTGGGAAGGCTCCGGCCAGTCCTCCATGATGGAGGAGCGCGACGAGCCGCCGATCGAGAACAGCCTCACCCGCGAGGCCGACCTCTACGACCACCTCCTCTGGCAGCTTCACATGGCCGACGTCACGCCGCGCCAGCGGGAGATCGCCGAGCTCATCATCGGCAACCTGAACCCGGACGGATTCCTGGTCGCCACCCCGGAGGAGATCCGGGAGATGGGGGAGCAGGAAGGCAACGGTAACGGCGACGGCCGCGGTTACACCCTGGAAGAGGTCCAGGAGGCGCTCGCCATCGTGCGCGGCTTCGACCCTCCCGGCATCGCCTGCATCGACCTGCAGGAGAGCCTGCTGCTCCAGATGGACCTCCGGGGGATTTCTCCGGATTCCCTGGCCCGGCGCATGATCTCCGAAGCGTGGGACCTCTTCCTGCGGCGGCAGTTTCCGGCCGTGGCCAAGAAGCTCGAAGTCGAGCTGCCCGTGCTGGAGGAGGAGCTGGAGCTGATCCGCACCCTGGAGACCCATCCGGGCCGCAAGTTCAGCACCGACCGCCCGCACTACATCGAGCCCGACGTGTTCGTGCGCAAGGTCGGCGACGACTACGTCATCCAGCTCAACGACGACGGCCTGCCGCGCCTACGGGTCAGCCGCGCCTACCGGCGCATGCTCCAGACCATGCGCACCGAAGGCCGCCAGTCCGAAGCGCAGCAGTTCATCAAGGACAAGATTCGCTCCGCGGTCTGGCTCATCAAGAGCCTGGACCAGCGGCAGCGCACGATCTACAAGGTGGCGGCTTCGATCATCCGCCAACAGCGCGAGTTCCTCGACAAGGGGATCGAGCACCTGCGGCCGATGGTTCTGCGGGACGTGGCCGAGGACATCGGCATGCACGAGTCCACGGTCAGCCGGGTGGTCTCCAACAAGTACATGCACACACACCGCGGCCTGTTCCCCATGAAGTTCTTCTTCCACAGCGGCATCGACCGCGACTACGGGGACAACATCTCCTCGCTCACGGTCAAGCGGAAAATCGAGCAGCTCATCCAGGCGGAGGATCCGAAGCGCCCGCTCTCCGACAGCGAGCTCATGCGGATCCTCAACCGCGAGGGGATCCAGATCGCCCGCCGCACGGTGGCCAAGTACCGGGACGAGCTCAGCATCCCTTCGTCCACGGACCGAAAGCAGATCTTCTAGGAGCACGGTGAGCCTCGGGTCGCTCACTCGGCCGGAGCTGATCCTCCCCGGCCTCCCTGCCACGGAGACCGCGGAGGTGCTGCGTGCGTTCGCGGCGCGGCTCGCCCAGCTCGGGATCGTCCGGGACGAGGAGGAGCTGTTCCGCCGGCTGTGGGAGCGCGAGCAGCTCAGCTCGACCGGCATCGGCGCCGGCATCGCCATCCCGCACTGCAAGATGCCCGGTCTCCGCCAGGCCGTCGTGGCCGTGGGGCTGGCGCCGCGGGGCGTGGAATTCGGCGCCGCCGACGGCCAGGCGGTCCGGCTGGTCTTCCTGGTCGTCTCGCCGGAGGCGGTCCCCGCCGAGCACCTGCGGGTGCTCGCGGCCATCTCGCGCTGGATCAAGGCGGACCGGCACGCCGAGCGTATCCTGGAGATGCACGACCCGCAGGCGGTCTATCGCTTCCTCGAAGAGGAGGGCACCTGATGCCGGACGACAGCCATTATTCCGGATCGCACGTGAAGGTCTCCGAGCTGCTGAGCGAGGAGCTCAACTACCTCCGGCTGGCGGTGCTCTCCGGCGAGTCGCACCTCGACAACCGGATCACCCATCCGCGCGTGCAGAAGCCGGGCCTCGCCTTCGCGGGCTACTACCCCTACATCAAGCCGGGCCGGGTCCAGATCATCGGCGAGAGCGAGACCGAGTATCTGAAGACCCTGCCGGAAAGCGAGCGCCAGCTCCGCCTCGACACCATCGCCAGCCTGCCGGTGCCGGTCTTCGTCATCACCAAGGGGATCGAGCCGCTCCCGGGGTTCCTGGCGAGCTGCCAGGCGCGCGAGGTGCCGGTGCTCTCGTCGACCGCCCTCTCGTCGACCGTCATCAAGGGGATCAGCTACTTCCTCGAAGACCACCTGGTGCCGTCGACCTCCATGCATGGGGTGCTCCTGGAGATCTACGGCATCGGCGTCCTGCTGCTCGGCGAGAGCGGGGTGGGGAAGAGCGAGTCGGCCCTCGACCTCATCACCCGCGGCCACAGCCTGGTGGCGGACGACAAAGTCACCATCAAGCGCTACCCCAACGGCGAGCTGATCGGCTACAGTGAAGGTCCGTTGCGCCACCACATGGAGCTGCGCGGGATCGGGATCATCAACGTCCAGGATCTCTTCGGCCTGGCCTCGGTCCGCGAGCGCACCTCGATCGACCTCGTGGTCGAGCTGGAGCACTGGCAGCCGGGGCAGCGCTACGACCGCCTCGGCCTGGACGAGACTCTGTTCAACATTCTCGAAACCCCCTGCCCGTACATCCGCATGCCCGTGGCTCTCGGCAGAAACGTCAGCATCTTGGTTGAAATCGCAGCAAGAAACCATGTCCTCAAGCTCCAGGGCCATCATTCGGCCCGGGAGTTCGCGCGCAAACTCGAGGCCCAGCTTGAGCGGAACCGGAAAAACCCCTCCCGATGATCGTCTGGGCAACCGCCGGCTACCGCGGCTGGTGCTGATCACCGGCCTGTCCGGCTCCGGCAAGAGCGTGGTCGCGAAGTGCTTCGAGGATCTCGGCTACTACACCGTCGACAACCTCCCCCTGCCGCTGCTGAGCCAGTTCCTGGAGCGTCCGCTGGAGCTCGCCCCGGGCTGCGACCGGATCGCGGTGGTTACGGACGTGCGGGCGCCGGGCTTCGCCGACGAATTCCCGCGCCTCTTCGCCGAGATCGACCGGGCCAAGGTCGAACCCACGCTCCTGTTCCTGGAGGCTTCGGACGAGATCCTCGTGCGGCGGTTCTCCGAGACCCGGAGGCCGCATCCGCTGGCGCCGGACAAGGCGGTCATCGAAGGCATCCTGAGGGAGCGGGAGCTGCTCGCCGATCTGCGCGCCCGGGCCGACATGGTGTTCGACACCACCACCTGGTCGATCCACGAGATCCGCAGTCAGGTCTTCCGGGATTTCGCGAGCAGCCCGGACGACGAGCCCGGAATGGTCGTCTCCCTGGTAAGCTTCGGCTTCAAGCACGGGATTCCTTACGGGACGGACCTGCTGTTCGACGTACGCTTCCTGTCGAACCCGCACTTCGTCCCCGGCCTGCGCGAGCAGACAGGGCAGGACGCGGCGGTGCAGGAGTACCTCCAGCGTCAGCCCGACTTCGAGGAGGTCGTGGCGCGGTTCGTCGACCTGCTCCTGTTCCTGCTCCCCAGGTACCGGAAGGAGAACCGGAGCTACGTGTCGGTGGCGGTCGGTTGTACGGGAGGGAGGCACCGGTCGGTGGCGGTGGGCGAGCGGCTCCGGGCCGAGCTCGAGCGGGCGGGTTGGCCGGCCCGGGTCATTCATCGCGATATCTCGCGCTGAAGGTTGGGTCGCGCTGAAGATTGGGGAGAAGACGGGGGCGCGAATGAAGCGTTCGCCGGATATGTTATCCAGGATGAGAAGGTAACGAGAAAATGATCGGAAAGCTGATTCTCACTCATGGCGGCCTTGCCAGGGAGCTGCTCTCGGCAGCCCAGATGATCTCCGGCCGCCTGTCCGCACTGGAAGCGCTCTGTCTCGACTGGAACGACGGCGTCGAGGAAGCCAAGGCCCAGGTCGGCGCCGCCATCCACAGGCTCGACCAGGGGGACGGCGTCCTCATCCTCACCGATATGTACGGCGGAACGCCGTGCAATGTGGCCGCCACGTTCCAACAGCCGGGAAGGGTGGAGATCCTCACCGGCGTCAACCTGCCCATGGTCCTCAAGCTGGCCTGCAAGTCCGGTGAGGACGGCGATCTCGCCACGGTCGCGAAGGCGCTCCAAGCCAAGGCGCAGCAGAGCCACTGCCTGGTGAGTGATATGGTTCCGCCTGCCAAATGCGCGGACCCATGCACGGCTGCTCCTGTCCCGGCGGAGACGAAGAAGCATGATTGAGCGGGATGCCGAGATCGTAAACCGCCTGGGCCTCCATGCCCGGGCTGCCGCCAAGCTGGTCCACACGGCCGGGGCATACCAGAGCCGGGTGACCGTCGCGAAGGACGGCGAGGAGGTCGACGCCAAGAGCATCCTCGGCGTCCTGCTCCTGGCCGCCTCCCAGGGCACCACGGTCACCGTCCGCTGCGACGGCCAGGACGAGGAGTCGGCAATGCAGGCCGTCACCGTCCTGATCGCGAACCGATTCGACGAGGAGAGCTGAGATGGGTGAGATGCAGGTTCTGCGCGGCATGGGCGTGTCCGGAGGCATCGCCATGGGCAGGGCTGTATGCATCGAGACCCGCGGCCCCGACGTCTTCCGCATCCCGATCCTCGAGGATCAGGTGGAGGAGGAGGTCGCGCGCCTCTACGACGGCGCCCGCCGGGCGCGCTTCGAGCTGCAGCGGACGCGCGACAAGGCCAGCGAAGACCTCGGCAACGACCTGGCGGCGATCTTCGACGCGCACGTCCTGCTCCTCTCGGACCCCCACTTTCTGGGCAAGGTCGAGGAGCGCATCCGCAAGGACATCGTCAACGCCGAGTGGGCTGTCCACAAGACGGCGGAGGAGCTCGACGCCCGCTTCGCCCATCTGGACGACGCCTACATCCGGGAGCGCAGCGAGGATCTGACCGACGTCAGCCGCCACCTCCTGCGCAGCCTCCAGGGCACCGCCCACCACGACCTCTCGGAGCTGCCGCCCGACGTCATCATCGTGGCCGACGACCTCACGCCGTCCGACGCGATCCGCCTGGGCCGGGCCAAGGTCATCGGCTTCGCCATCGAGTCGGGCGGCCGAACCTCGCACACCACCATCATCGCCCGCTCCTTGAACCTGCCCGCCGTGGCCGGCCTCACGGGCGTGAGCGGCTGCGTCAGCGACCAGGCCTCCATCATCGTGGACGGCGAGACCGGCACCGTCATCCTTCGCCCCACGCCCCAGGTGACGGAGGAGTACGCCGTCCGCAAGCGCGAGTTGGAGCGGCGCGACAGCGCCTACCTCGCGACCCGCGAGCTGGGCGCGGTGACCACCGACGGGGTCGAGATACAACTGATGGCGAACATCGACCTGCCGGAGGAAGTGGACGAGGTGGGCCCGTTCGGCGCCGCCGGCGTCGGCCTCTACCGCAGCGAGTTCCTCTATATCGAGAGGAGCCCGCACCTTCCCACCGAGGAAGAGCACCTGCAGACCTACCGTCACCTGATCGAGGCGGCGGCCCCGCACCCCGCGATCATCCGCACCTACGACCTGGGCGGACGCAAGCTGGCGCGCGAGGTCATGGCGACGGAGGAGGAGAACCCGGTCCTCGGGCTGCGCGGCATCCGCCTGACCCTGGCGCGGCCGGAGATCTTCCGCACCCAGATCCGGGCCCTCTTCCGGGCCGGCGTCTACGGCGACCTCTGGGTGATGCTGCCGATGGTCAGCACCCTCGAGGAGGTGCGGAGCTTCCGATCTTTCGCGGAAGGCATCCTCGAAGAGCTGGAGCGGGAGGGGCTGCCGTTCCGCCGGGACATCCGGCTGGGAGTCATGATCGAGGTGCCGGCCGCCGCCATGATCGCGGACGTGCTGGCGCGCGAGGTCGACTTCTTCTCGATCGGCACGAACGACCTCATCCAGTATTCGATGGCCGTCGACCGCAACAACGAGCACGTGGCCAGCCTGTACCAACCCCTTCATCCGGGCATTCTGCGCATGCTACGCTTCGTCATCGACAGCGCGCGCGCCGCGGGCATCGAGGTCTCCCTCTGCGGCGAGATGGCGGCGGACCCCCGCTGCGCTCTCCTGCTGGTGGGGATGGGGCTCCGGCGTCTCTCCGTGAGCCCGCGCCGGATCCCCGAGATCAAGACCTGGCTCCGGGATGTCTCCGCTGCCGAGCTTGCCGACCTTGCCGAGGCCTGCCTCGCGCATTCGACCGCCGCCGACGTCCAGCGCCACCTGGAGAGCTATTTCGAGTGCGCGGTATCGGAGCGGGGAGCGGGAGCGGGGCACGGTCCGCAGTTAAACTGAAGCCGAGAGGGTATTTGATGCGTTTTCCGATCCGCAGAGTCGACAAGCCGTGGGGGTACGAGTTGATCTTCGCCCACACGGACCGCTACGTAGGCAAGATCCTCCACGTCAATCCGGGCCAGGCTCTCTCCCTCCAGTACCATGAGGTGAAGGACGAGACCCTGTTCCTCTCCGATGGCGAGGTGGAGTTGCTGGTGGAGGAGGACGGGAAGCTGATCGAGACCGTCCTGCGCGGCGGCGAGTCCTACCGGATACAGCCCTTCACCAAGCACCGGATGATCGCCGGTGAACAGGGTTGCGACATCATCGAGGTGTCCACCCCGGAGCTCGAAGATGTGGTCCGACTCGAAGACCGTTACGGCCGCGCCTGACCGCCGTCTCGAAGGCAAGCCCCTCTCCCTCCTCAAGATCCAAAACCGTGCCGCCATCTCGGGGGTAGGGCTGCTCCTGGCAGCCCTGGCCGGTTGCGCCTCTCCGGCGCCGCCGGCCCGTACCGAGCCCCCGGCCTCCCGGGAGACCCCCGCACCGCCGGTGACGGCACCTCCCGAATCCGCGGAGCCGGCGCCCACACCGCAACCGGCACCCCTGGACACAGAGAGGGAAGACCGGGTGATCGTCCTCGATCCGGGTGGGGAAGCGACCACTGCTCCCCACACCCTGGTGGAAGCGGCGCGCGCCGAGCGCGAACGGCGCGCCCATGCCGGCCCGCCGATCGCCGTCATCACCGACAAGAACCTCAAGCAGCACGCCACCGGTCAGCTCACTGTGGCCGCACCGGGAAAGAAGACCGGCGCCGAAGCGGAGGCCGGCCCGGCGCAGCCCGTCCGCGACGAGCAGTACTGGCGCAGTCGGGCGCTCGAGATCCGCCTACGCTGGCGCCACGCCGCGGACGACACCAAGGAGCTGGAGACCAGCGCCGCGGGGTGGCGCCGAAGCTTCTACGCCGAAAAGGACCCGAACGTCCGCAACGCCCGTATCAAGCCGGAATGGGACCGAGTCCTGGACCGGTTGCAGACGGCCAGGGCCGAGGTGGACACCGCCAAGAAAGAGCTTGCCGACCTTCTCGAAGAAGGTCGCACCGCGGGAGCCCTCCCGGGATGGCTCCGCGAGGGGGTCGACCAGGAACCGCAGGACGAACCCGAGCCGTCGAGCTCCCACCAGGCGATCGACCCGCCACCCGCACCGCCCGTGGGCCCTCCGGGCAAGGACGGACACAGATCATGAGCCCACGCCCACGCCGCGTCTTCATCGAGACCTGGGGTTGCCAGATGAACGAGCTGGACAGCCAGCGCATGCTTGGCCAGCTCATGCAGCAGGGGATCCTGCCGACCCTCCGCCCGGAGGAGGCCGACGTCATCCTCCTCAACTCCTGCAGCGTGCGGGACAAGGCCGAGCAGAAGGTCTACTCCCGGCTCGGCGAGTACCGGCTTTTCAAGCGGGAGAAGCCCGGCCTCCTGATCGGCCTGTGTGGCTGCGTCGCGCAGCAGGAAGGAGAACGGGCGCTCAGCCGTGTCCCTGACCTCGACTTCGTTCTCGGGCCGGGCCGCGTGGCCGAGCTCAACGACATCGTGGCGCAGCGCCGGATGGGGCAGCGAATGGTCGCCACCGGCTTCCCGGAGAACCCCCGGTACGACATCGACGCCGTCACCCGGCACGGCGAGTACAAGGGGATGGTGACGATCATCGAGGGCTGCGACAAGAACTGTACCTTCTGCATCGTCCCCCAGACCCGCGGCCCGGAGCGCAGCCGGCCGATGGCGGACATCCTCCGCGAGGTGCGCCACCTCCTCGACTACGGCTTCCTGGAGATCGAGCTGCTCGGCCAGACCGTGAACCACTGGTGCGAGCCCGGGGGAGATGAGGACTTCGCGGACCTCCTGCGCGCCGTGGCGTCCCTCCCCGGCCTGCGCCGCCTGCGCTTCGTCACCTCCTACCCCCGCGACTTCACACCGCGCATGGTGGAGCAGGTGGGGAAGTATCCGAACATCTGTCCCTACCTGCACCTGCCGGTCCAGTCGGGCTCCGACTCCGTGCTGCATCGGATGGGCCGCGGCTACACCCGCGCCGAATACCTCGACCTCGTCCGGCAGCTCCGGGAGGCCAGGCCCGGCCTGGCGCTCTCCACCGACCTCATTGCCGGCTTCCCCAGAGAAACCGAAGCCGACATCCGGCAGACCCTCGATCTGCTCGAAGAAGTCCGTTTCTCGGCCCTGTATGCCTTCACCTACTCGCCCCGTCCCGGCACCGCGGCGCCACGCCTGGGCGGCGACGTGGCTCCGGAGATCGCGGCCGAGCGGCTGCAGCGGATCTTCCAGCTCCAGGACGGGATTCAGCAGGAGATCAATCAGGGCCTGGTGGGAGAGGAGATGGACGTCATCGTGACCGGTTGGGGCAAGCAGGCCGGGACGCAGAGCGGCCGAACCGCATGCCACCGGATCGTCCACTTCCAGTCCGGTGCCGAGCCCTCGGCCCTGGGTCAGATCCGCCGGCTCCGCATCACCTCCGCCCAGTCGTACAGCCTCTTTGGAGAGACCGTGCCGCCATACTGAGGGTTTGTCTCTCTGCTTGACCTCCCGGGTTTGCCCCCTCAGAATAGCCCCATGAGCGATCCCAGCCAGGAACTGAAAGTCGAGATCCGCGGTCTGATGTTGGACCCCTCGTCCAACGTTCCCATCGTCATCCTCCGGGACATCGAGAGCCAGCTCTTCCTTCCGATCTGGATCGGAGTATTCGAGGCGAACGCCATCGCGCTGAAGATCGAAGGAGTCGAGCCTCCTCGCCCCATGACCCACGACCTTCTGCGCCTGCTGCTGGAGCAGCTCGGGGCGCAGGTCGAGAAGATCGTCATCTCCGACCTCAAGGAGAGCACCTTCTTCGCCGTGATCCACGTCAAACACGACGGCCGGTCCGTCAGCATTGACGCCCGTCCCAGCGACGCCATCGCGCTCGCGCTGCGCACGGAGGCGCCGATCTACGTCCTCCGTGCGGTCCTGGACAAGGCCCAGGCCGCCGAGCTGGCCACCGACGCAGGCGACGAGGATCGGCTCAAGAAGTGGCTGGAAGAGATCAGCCCCGAAGAGCTGGGCAAGTGGACCATGTAGGCCTCGGCCCGTCCGCAAATTCCCTTGTAACCCGCAGATCTACAACGATTTACCGCGAATGTCGGCGCGCCGACATTCGCGTCGGCCGCGCCGTGCAAGCCGCCCCTCGCCTTGACCCCGTACGGGGGTTCTTCTAGACTGCCCGTCGCCCATGATCATCGCGATTACCAATCAGAAAGGCGGCGTTGGGAAAACCACGACCGCCATCAACCTGGCAGCCGCTCTGGCGAGCAAGGGAGTGAGGACCCTGGTGGTGGATATGGATCCCCAGGCCAACAGCTCCATGTCCTTTCTCGACATCCACGAGCTCAAGCTGTCTCTCTATGACGCGCTGACCGAGGATAATATCCACCTCGTCGACGTGATCCAGCCGGCGGAGAAGGTGGAGAACCTCTTCATCGCCCCGTCCACCATCGCCCTGGCTAAGATCGAGGCCAAGCTCGTCGGGGAACTGGACAGTCACTTCCGCCTCAAGGACGAGCTGCAAGCCGTGCAGGAGCTGTACGACTACATCATCATCGACACACCTCCGACCCTGGGGATCATCACGGTAAACGCCCTGGTCGCGGCGACGCACGTCCTGATCCCCATCCAGGCCAGCTACTTCGCTCTGGAGGGGACGGACGACCTGCTGGAGACGATCGACAAGATCAAGGTCCGGGCCAACCCCGAGCTCCAGATCCTGGGTGCCCTGATCACCATGTACGACAAGCGGACTTTGCTCGCCAAGGACATCTACGAGCAGATCCAGCATGTGTTCGGCGCCCGGGTGTTCGAGACGGTGATCACCAAGAGCGTGCGACTTGAAGAGAGCCCCGCCTACCGGGAGTCGATCTTCTCGTTCGCTCCACGGTCCACGGGAGCGTACGAGTACTACCGGCTTTCCGAGGAGGTTCTGAGTCGTGTCTGAGCCCTCTCGCAAGCGTGGTCTCCCGGTGCGGGTCAAGATGCGTCACGAGCCGCACTTCGTGGAGGAGCTGACTGCCCGCCACGAGACGCCAGTGGGGAAGATGGTCCCCCTGTCGACGATCGAGCCGGACCCGAACCAGCCCCGGTCCGCGATGGGAGATCTCGACGAACTGGTAGCCTCGATTCGCGAGAAGGGGGTCCTGGAGCCGATCCTGGTCCGCCCCCGGCCCGAAGGCGAAGGGGACGTTCCCGCACCGGCCGGGATCCTGTACCGGATCATCTCCGGCGAGCGGCGCTACCGTGCCGCCCAGGAGGCCGGCCTGTATGAGGTGCCGGTGATCGAGATGGACGTCTCGGAGCAGGAAGCTCTTGAGATTGCCCTGATCGAGAACCTCCAGAGGAAGGATCTGACGCCCTTCGAAGAGGCCGAAGGCTACCGCCTCCTGGCCGAGCGTCATCAGTACACACATGAGGAGATCGCGTCGGCCGTCGGCAAGTCCCGCACAGTGATCACCGAGGGGCTATCCCTCCTGCAAATGCCACCACGGGTCCGGGATACGGTGCAGGCGCTCGCGATCACCTCCAAGTCGCTCCTGCTGGAGGTACTCAAAGCGGGCGACGAGCAGGAGATGATCGAGCTGCTCGAAGAGGTCGCCCGGCGCGGCCTGAACCGGGACGACCTCCGGCAGCGGCTTCGACGCGACAAGAGCGGTAAAAACGGCCGGCGCCGTCCGTACGTGTTTCGGTTCAAGTCGCCGGACAAGAGCTACAGCCTGTCCCTGACGTTCCGCCAGAGCGAGGTCGACAAGGACGACCTCGTCCGCGCCCTCGAGCAGATCCTCGCCGACCTCCGGCGAGAGACCGCTTGATCCAACGCCCACACCGGCCTGGAGCCCGCGCCCGCATCGATGCTGATAAGAGAGATTATGTCAACCCATTGGTACGCGCTGACCGAGGCTCAGGAAGTGATCCACTCGACCGCCAGATCCTCGTCCTCTTCCAGGCGAAGCTTCGCAAGCACGGCTCCCCCGGGGATTGCGTCCTGAAGCCGGGCGTGGATCCAACGGACGAGGTTCTCGCTGGATGGGATGCTCCCGCCGTCGGCGAACTCAGGGACCGCGGCGTTGAGGTGCTGGTGATCGAGGGGCTCGACGACCCGGGCGGCGACCAGGGCGTCAAGAGCTCCCAGATCGACGAGAAACCCCGTTTCGTCATCGACCTCTCCCTGGATGGTCACAAAGAGGCGGTAGTTGTGCCCGTGGCCCGGGAGATTGGCGCACTTGCCGAAGCGGGCCCGATTCTCCTCCTCCGTCCAGCCGGAGCGCCGGTAGAGGTGGGAGGCACTGAATCGGTAACGGCGTTCGAGTCGGACGTTCATGATGTCTCCCTATCCATATAATGGGGCGCGTGCGTATGCCGTTCCGTCTCGACCGCTACATCCTCAGTGAGATCCTGGGGCCGCTCGGCCTCGGGTTCCTAGTCTATACGTTCATCCTTCTCATCCGGTTCCTGTTCCAGTCGGCCGAGATGATCATCCGGCGGGGGCTCCCCGCGTCGATCGTCGGCGAGCTTCTGATGCTGACGCTGCCGAACATCGTGGTGCTTACGCTCCCCATGTCGCTGCTGTTCGGCATCCTCATCGCCGTGGGCCGGCTGTCGTCCGACAGCGAGCTCATCGCCATGCGCTCGTCCGGAATCAGCCTCCTGACCCTGTACCGGCCGATCCTCTTCCTGTCGGCGATCTTCACGGTCCTCAACACGCTCCTCATGGTCTACGCGCTCCCCTGGGGGAACCATGCGCTGCAGCAGCTCCGACTGGAGATCATGACGAAAAGCATCTCGCAGCAGGTGCAGCCGCGCGTCTTCTACGAGGAGTGGGAGGGAAAGGTTCTCTACGTGTTCGAGACGCCGCCGGGCGAGGACCGCTGGAAAGGGGTCTTCCTGGCGGAGTCGATCCCGAACTCCGAGGACAACGAAATCACCATCGCCGACTGGGGGGAGGTCCGGGTGGAGCCCGACGGCGAGCGGGTCGTGCTCCGCCTCTACAATGCGGTCCGCCACAAGGTGAATCTCAACGCCCCCGACCGCTACGAGATCAGCCGCCACCGGCGACTCGACCTGATCCTCGAAGAGCAGTTCACCTCCGAGCAGAAGGCCAAGATCTCGGTCTCGAAAAGCATCCGGGAGCTGACTCTCAAGGAGCTGCGGCAGATCGTCCACGACCGCGGCGCGGTGAGCGAGCAGCGCAATCTCGCCCGGGTCGAGATCCACAAGAAATTTTCGATTCCCTCGGCCTGCCTTGTTTTTGGCATCTTCGCCTTGCCGCTTGGCATCAACAATCGGCGGGGCGGCAAGGCTGTGGGCTTCTTGTTCTCGATCTTCATCATCGTTATCTATTACATTCTCCTGAGTAACGGCGAGGAGGCGGCGCGGTACGGGCGAATCCCCGGCTGGGCGGCGATGTGGGCCCCTAACGTGCTGATGGCTGCCACCGGCCTGTTCTTTCTGATGCGGCGCAACCAGGACAAGAGCCTCCTCCTTAGCCGGCTCGACCGCTGGGTGCGCCAGGATCTGTGGCGGGGCCTGCTCTTCCTCAAGAGGCGCCGGGAGGCCCGGCAGGAGGAGAGGCGCGCCGGGCGGCTCCAGTCCGGGGGACCCGAGAGAACTCCGACCGAGCGGCGGCAGAAGCGGCGTCCCGAGCTGGTGCTTCTCCTCCCCCGCCTGCGCTTGGCCTTCCCGAACCTGCTCGACCGGTATGTGTGGAGCCTGTTCGCATTGGTATTCGGGCTGGTCGTAATGTCAGGCGTGTCGATCTTCGTGATCTTCGACCTGAGCGAGACGATCGACGAGATCCTCAAGAACAAGGTGCCGTCGAGCCTCGTCCTGAACTACTACAAGTACACCTCGCTCCAGATGTTCTACGACATCGCGCCCATCGTGGTGCTGGTCACGACGCTGATGACGTTCAGCCTCCTGGCGCGGACGAATGAGATCACCGCCTGCAAGGCACTCGGGATGAGCCTCTACCGGCTGGCGCTGCCGGCCATCGTGGCGTCGATGATGGTGACAGTCTTCTGCGGCTACCTGGAGTCGTTCGTGCTCCCGGCCTCGAACGCCAAGGTGGCCCAGCTCAAGGACCGCATCCGCGGCAGCGCGACCGTCCGGACCTATCGCCGTGCGGACCGGCAGTGGCTCTTCGGTCAGGGCAGATACATCTACAACTACCTCCACTACGACCCTCAGCAGCAAAGCCTCCAGCGGCTTCAGGTCTTCGACTTCGACGAGAGCCACCGCCTCTCCCGACGGCTCGTCGCCGACTCGGCCCGCTACCTGGGCGAGGTCTGGGAGTTCTCAAACGGTTGGTCGCGTTCGTTTCGGGGCGTGGAGGTCACGGGCTACAAGCGCTTCCCGGAGTCCAGGATCGTCCGCTATCCGGAGACGCCGGACTACTTCGAGTCGGAGATCCGGCCTCCCGAGCAGATGCGCTATGGCGAGCTCAAGGACTACATTCAGGAGCTGCGCGAGAGCGGGCAGCCGGTCCCCGAGCTCCAGGTTAAGCTGGCGAACAAGATCGCCTTCCCAATGGTGTCGCTGGTGATGGCGCTGGTCGCCCTCCCGTTCGCCTTCCGGATCGGCAAGCAGGGGGCGCTCTATGGACTCGGGGTCTCGGTGGTCCTGGGTATGGTCTTCCTGGGGATCTTTGCGTTCTTCACGACGCTCGGCGAAGCGGGAGCCCTACCGGCCGCCGTGGCGGTCTGGAGCCCGAGCGCTGTGTTCAGCATCCTTTCGGTCTATCTGTTCCTGGGCGTGAGAACCTAAGGACGGCTCACCGTACCCGGGGCTCTGCAATCCCTCGGCCAGAAAGGGCTCAGGTCGGATATTCGAAGCGCAGCTTGTGGTCCGTCCGGGCACGCCGAAGGAAGGTGCGGATCTCGTCGAGCAGGCCCGAGGTCAGCTTCTCCATCCGCACGGCCTGCTGGAAGACGATCAGTGCGGCGATAGCCTCGCGGTGGATGTCTCGCGCCTGGAAGATCGGGAGCATCTCTTCAACGAGCCGCCTCATCTCCCCCGCCCGACTCTGAGCCGCGTACAGGGCGGCAAGGTCGAGGCAGACCAGAGCCGCCCTGAAGCCCGCCCCTTGATCAATGAAGCCGCGGCGCGCGTCGACAAGGGCCGACTCGGCTTCCAAGAAGCGCTCCAGAGATTGATGGATCTTGCCTTCCAGCCAGCGGAGCCTCAGCTTCAACAGCTCACCCCCATGCTCATGGAACTCAGGCCGGGATGCTTTTAGCAAGAACCATGCCTCCTGACTGCGTCCGCTCTCATGGAGATACAGCATCAGGCTGTGGCGGGCGGAGAGCTCCAGGCGGCGCTCACGGGTGGGATCGATCAGCCCCAGTCCCTTGCGCAGCCAGCGGATTGCCGGCTCGAGCTCGTTCGCCGCGCCGTAGACACTCCCCTTCTGGACGAGGGCTCGGCCAACCTGATGGAAGTCCCGGAACTGGCGGTAGACCGCGACAACGTCGTCGAGGATGCCATGCGCCTCGTCCAGGCGGAGCTGGTCCCGGCGCAGAGCCGCCTTGAGCTCCAGGAGGCGAGCCTCTTCGAGCACGTCGCCGGTGCCGCTGGCGAGCAGGCCCTCGGCGAGGGTGAACGCCTCGTCGGCACCGCGCAAATCGGCGCGGCTGCGGAGCACCTCTCCCATGCAGGCCCGGGCTTTCGCTCCAAGATCGTTGATCAGCTCCGTTCCGTACGGGCGCACGTCGAGAACCTGCGACAGGGTGATGGCGAGCTGAGCCTGCTCCTCAGCCTTCCCCGCTTCTGCGTA
Source organism: uncultured Holophagales bacterium (assembly GCA_963844885.1). Lineage (GTDB taxonomy): Bacteria > Acidobacteriota > Thermoanaerobaculia > Multivoradales > UBA5704 > DATMER01. The sequence continues at coordinate 26,563 of CAWJQA010000008.1, forward strand.
TACCAGGTCCAGGGAGATCTCGATCAGGCGCTGGCCGAGCGCCCAGGACTGAAATTCCGCATCGCCGCGGACGAGGGCTTGCCGCTGGCCGGGAGAAAGGGCTTCCAGCCGAACGATCAGCTCCGGCACCTGGGCATGCTCCCGCTGAAGCCGGCGGACCCGCTCGCTCAGCCGCAGGGCTCCGAACTCGCCGAGCGGTGCCAGCGGCGGCGGACCGGACGGAGCGGGAGGGACCACAACGCCCGTCACACCCTCCCGTGCTAGCGCTAGCAGGTGTCTGACCACCCTGCGCTTCTCCTCGGGAGCTGTCTCCCGGCGGCTGAGGCTTGCAAGATCCTCTGGATCGAAGGCACTGACCTTCATCGCACGGCTCCTTGTACGGCACACGTCTTCCCAGTCAGGGCATGCAGGGATCTCTTGAAGAGTGCCGCAACTTCCCGAAAGCGTGACACCAGGAAGACATCTGGATCAGAGAGAAGGCTGGACGAAGCGCAGATCGGGCCGGGTTCTCGCCTTCTTGAGAAAGCCGGCGACCTCCCGCACCAGCACGGTTCCCGCCTTCTCCAAACGGGCCGACTGCTGCAGGACGGAGAGCGCGCCCAGCGCCTCGCGATGAATGTTCCGCGACCGGAAGACCTCGAGCATTTCGTCGGCCAGGCGCCGGACGTCCGAAACCCTGCCCTGGCGGGCGTACACCTCGGCGAGATCGAGCGAGGCGAGGGCGGCGTCGTAGTCGAGGCCGAGGTCCAGAAAGGCCTCGCGCACCTCGCCGAAGGCCACCGCCGCCTGTTCGTGGCGTTGGAGGCCGAGAGCCACCGTCCCTTCCAGCCAGCGGAGCCGCAGGAGATTCAGGCGGTCTCCTTGCTTGAAATAGAGCGGCCGGGTGTGGAAGAGAAGAGCGAAAGCATCGCGCGGCCGTCCCGCCTCGCACAGTGCGGAGATCAGGTTGTGCCGTGCGGCGAGGAATGTCCGCGGCTCCCCTTCAGGGGTCAGAAGCTCGAGGGCGCGGCGAAGCAGCGTGATCTCCCCTTCCAGGTCTCCGGATTCGCCGCAGATCATCGACTTCTGTTTGAGGGATCGTCCCAGAAGAGCCTTCTGGCCGAGCTTGCGGTAAATCGCGATCACGCGGTCCATGAGGCAGGCGGCCTCGTCAAAGCGGCGCTGGTCGCGCTTCAGGGAGGCCTCGAGGTCGAGTACCCGCGCGGTTTCGAGTGGGCTGACCCGCCCTTGCTCCAAAACGGAGCCCGCGGCCGCGAACGCCTGTTCGGCGCCCGCATGGTCGGCACTGATGCGGAGCGCATTGCCGAGTTGCGCCCAGGCGCGCGCGAGCAATCCCGCCCGCAGCCCATCGTTCCCTTCCTCCTCACCCTGCTCCTCCAAGAGCCCTGCGATGGCTACGGCCAGCCGCGCTAGGCCGGCGGCGTGCGGCGGATCGGAAAATCCGGTCTCGTGCGACTGCTCCAGGAGGATCTCGCCCAGCGGGCGGCTGCGGAACCGGGAGCTGTTTGCAACCAGCAGTTGCTGCCGGGCCGCCGGATGGCGCATCAGCTCCTCGAACAGCTCGCGTCCGCGGGAGCGCTCGCGCGCGGCCACGGTCTCGTGCGCGAGAATGATCCGGAAGACCCTGTCGATGGCCTCGTCGTAGGCATCCCCGCCAGGATGGTCGTCCATCATGACCGGTTCTCGTCCCGCACCAATCCGTACGCCACCAGCCGACGCGTGAGGGCGGCGAGGCATCGGGTGGTGATCTTGCTGATGCTCCCCTGGCTGTATCCGAGTTGGCGGGCCAACTCGGCCGGATTGTAGCCGTGCCGGTACCGCATGGAGAGAAGAGAACGGCAGCGTTCCGGGAGCAGGTCGAGCACATTGGCCAAGTCGCGCCGCAGGTCCGCGCCTTCCTGGTCAGGATCCTGAGGCGACGCCATGACCTCCAGCACAGTCGAGTCCACCGCTTCGTAAAGCTTCCGCCGCTGAGCCCGCCAGTATAGGAGAGCCTTGTTGCGGAGCGTGCCGAGCAGCCACGCCTCAGCGTCGCGGATCGACTCGCGGTGATAGACGAGGGCCAGCAACGCCTGCTGGAGGATATCCTCGGTATCCTGCGGAGGGATGCGGTAGCGGAGGAAGAGCGTCTTGATCCGCGGCCGGACTCTCTTCAGGAACTCTTCGAGAGAGTCATCGGCGTGAGGATCGTCCAGGGTACTCATCTCCTGAAAAGGAAACTCCTTGAATAATACATACACTAGCACCGCCCGGACGCCCATGTCCAGTGTGCGGCGCTTCTTCGCGGGTAGAACGGTGGCCGGACCGCCCTGGTCCGGCCACCGCGGTCTCGGAAATCCGTCACCCGTTGTCGTCTATGCGGAGGCCGACGTTCTGCCAGATGTTCACCATGAAGCGCCAGAAGGAGAAGCGGCGGATGGAAAACATGAGAAAACTCCTTTCTCTCGTGAACGAGGCCACCGGAAGGCGGCCTCTATAGAGAGTTTCCGCAGGAGCGTCTCCAAAGACACGGAGCCTGCCCCTCCGGTTGCAGACAACCGGAGGGAAACAGGCCGTGCAGGCCGTGACCGGCGGGGGGATCAGGCGTCTTCGTTCACGCCTGCGCTGGGGACCCCCGGCATGAAGCCGGCCCCCAGGAGCTGCTGAGTGAGCGCCGACAGGCAGCGGCGGGTCACCTTCCGGATGCTGGACTTGCAGTAGCCGGTCCTCTCCGCTGCTTCGGCCGTGCTGCAGCCGAGCCCGTAGCGCAGCCGGAGGACCGACCGGCAGCGGTCCGGAAGCTGCGACAGCAAGGCATCCAGGTCGTACCGCAGGTCGGCTTTTTCCTGGGAGGGCGCTTCGACATCGGCCAGGAGCTCAAGGATGGCTGAGTCGACCACATCCCAGAGCCGGCTGCGCTGCTTGCGCCAGTAGATGACGCAGCGGTTCGACAGCGTCGCCACGATCCACGCCTCGGGATTCCTGATGCTCCCCGCCTTCGAGACCATGATGAGGAAGGTCTCCTGCAGCAGGTCGTCGGCGTCCTGCGCAGGGATCTTGTAGCGATAGAGAATCCGTTTGAGCTTTGGCTCAACTCTCTCCAGGAGCTCCTCGAGAGAAGGTTCGTCCGCTTGATGTGAACCCGAAGATTCCATACCGGTAGCTATGGTTGACTGGAAAGGGACGGTAACAGCATTCCTCGACTTTGTCCACATGGTATGTGAAGGGAGTGAGCTACAGCGATTCCCGGAGTCGCGAGGCGGGTGCGGGCAAGAGATGCTTAAACATCTTCTTGCGGTTCGCCCTCCACCATCTCGCGCTGGAAGCCGACCGCCAGGAGCTGGCGCGTCAGGGCTGCCAGGCAGCGGTTGGTCACCTTGCGGATGCTCGACGTCTGGTAGCCCATCTGCTCGGCGACCTCGGTGGGACCGTACCCGAGACCGTAGCGCAGGCGCAGCAGGGAGCGGCACCGGGACGACAGCTTCGCGAGCACCCGGCTCAGGTCGGTGCTCAGGTCCGTCTTCTCCTGGTCCGGCGCCTGGGGCACCGCGAGCAGGTCGAGGATGGCCGTATCGACCGCTTCGCAGAGGCTCCCCCGCCGTTTGCGCCAGTACATGATGCATTTCTTCTTGACCGTACCGATCAACCAGCTCTCCGGGCTGCGCACCTTGTCCCACTTGTAGAGCAAAGTGAGCTGCGCATCCTGCAGGATGTCCTCTGCGTCCTCCGGCGGGATCTCGAAATTGCGGAGAACCCTCTCCAAGCGAGGCCTGGAGCTTTTGAGCAGATTGTTCAGCGATTCCCGCAGTTCAGGATGATCCAGTGTTGCCATATCGCCAGGATGTTGTCACGTCGACTGGGGCTAGGCTAACACCCCGGTGCCCCCAAGTCCAGATGAGATGCGGTTCGGGTGGAGACGGCTTGGCGCGGGCGGGAAAGATGGTCCCGATCCCGGCTCCAAGACTGGTAAGATGAACGGGAAATGGGCGTTTTCCTGCTGTTCCTGCTGACGGTGAGCCTCGGCTCGCTCACGACACTCTATTGGATCCCGGAGGACGACCTCGGGCGCGGCTACTTCCAGATGAACGCGCTGGTGGTCCTCGGCCTCCTGGGCCTCGCCATGGCGGTGGTCCTTCTCCATCCGTTCCGACCGTTCGGCGAGGAGCATCCGGGCCTCGGCATCGCGGCCCTGACGGCCGCGCTGGCGGGCGGCTTCCTCTACTACGCGGCGATCTGGCGCGAGCGGTGGCGCCTCTGCCGCTGGCCGCTGACCCTGTCGCTGCTCGGCTGCCTGGCGGCGCTGCTCCTGGCCGGGCCTCACGTGGTGTCCCCCCTCACCCCTCTCCCCCACCGCGGCGCCCTGCTGACGGCGAGCCTGCTGGCCTCGTCGCTGCTGCTCGGCTGGTCGCTGATCACCATGCTTCTCGGGCACTGGTACCTGGTGGCGCCGAAGCTCACGTTCCGCCACCTGACCGTGTTCTCGTGGGTGCTCCTCGGCGCGGTGGTCCTGCGGATCGCCTCGGTGGCGGCGAGCCTGGCGGTGGCCGCGGGCGTGAACGATCTGGTGGAGCCCCACCCTCTGCGCGTCCTCGCCGGCTTCGGAGGGCAGGGCATCTTCTTCTGGTTCCGCGTGCTCTGGGGGCTGGTGATCGTGCTCCCCCTCACCCTCATGGCCCTCCACTGCGCGCGGCAGCGCTCGAACCAGTCCGCCACGGGGATTCTCTACGTGGTCGTGGTCGGCGCCTTCATCGGCGAGATCACGGCCTACTACCTGAGCGTCACCACGGGCGTGCCGATCTAGCCGGGATGAGAATCCGCACGCAGTGCCGCTCCTGCGGCCTCCCTTTCCCATCCGTGCTTGGACCGGAGACGGCCGAGCTTCCCTGCCCCGGCTGCGGCGTGGCGCGCCCGGTGGCCCGGGAGGGGTGGACGGAGTCGACCGTCGACGTCTGCCCGCTCTGCTCCTGCCGCCACCTGTACCGCCAGCGCGACTTCAACCGGGCCCTCGGCTGCCTGCTCGTGGCCGTCGGCGCGGCGCTGGTGCCGTGGACCTTCGGCCTGTCGCTGCCCGCCTTCGGCCTGGTGGACCTCTGGCTCTACCGCCGGCTCAAGGACGCGGTGGTCTGCTACCGCTGCGACACGGTCTACCGCGACGCCGTGCCGGGCCCGCGCCACGGCGACTTCGACCTCCTCAAGCACGACGTGCTCAAGTACGGCAAGACCTGGAGCGAGGAGGCGAACGGGGGGAAGAAGTAGGGGCAACCCTTATGGTTGCCCCCCGGGGCAGGCACAAGGCCTGCCCCTACAGGCAGGGTTCAGGCCGAGAAGGCCATGGTGGGGACGCCTTCGAGCCCGGCCGCGGCGCGCAGCTCCTCGGCGCGGTGCGTCCGCTCCCAGGAGAAGCCCTCCTCCGTGCGACCGAAGTGGCCGTAGGACGCCGTCTGCTGGTAGATCGGCCGGCGCAGGTCCAGATACTCGATGATGGCGCGCGGCGAGAGCTTGAAGCGCTCGCGCACCAGGTTCTCGATCGCGCGGTCGCCGATCAGCCCCGTGCCGAAGGTATCGACGCGCACCGACACCGGCTCGGCCACGCCGATCGCGTAGGCGACCTGCACCTCGACGCGCTCGGCGATGCCGGCCGCGGCCAGGTTCTTTGCCACGTGGCGGGCCATGTAGCAGGCCGAGCGGTCGACCTTCGTCGGATCCTTCCCCGAGAAGGCGCCGCCGCCGTGGCGGCCCGTACCGCCGTAGGTGTCGACGATGATCTTGCGGCCGGTCAGGCCGCAGTCGCCCTGCGGGCCGCCGACCACGAACCGGCCGGTGGGGTTCACGTGATAGACCGTCCGCTCGTCCAGCAGGCTCGCCGGAATCTCGGTCTTGATGATCTTCTCGATCACCCCGGAGACGATCTGCTCCTGGGTGACGTCGGGCTCGTGCTGCGTGGAGATGACCACGGTGTGGACGCGCACCGGCCGGGAGCCTTCGTACTCGACCGTGACCTGGCTCTTGCCGTCGGGCCGCAGCCAGGGGAGCTCGCCGGAGCGCCGCGCCGTGGCCAGGCGGCGGGTCAGCCGGTGGGCCAGGGTGATCGGCAGCGGCATGAACTCGGACGTCTCGTTGCAGGCGAAGCCGAACATCAGGCCCTGGTCGCCGGCGCCGCCGGTGTCCACGCCCTGGGCGATGTCCGGCGACTGCGGGTCGATCGCCGACAGCACGGCGCAGGTCTGGCTGTCGAAGCCGAACTCGGCGCGGGTGTAACCGATCTCCTTCACCACGCGGCGCGCGATGCCGGGGAAATCGACATAGGCGACGGTCGTGATCTCACCCGCCAGGAACACCATGCCGGTGGTCACGGTGGTTTCACACGCTACGCGCCCGGTGGGGTCCTGACGGAGCACTTCGTCCAGGATCGCGTCGGAAATCTGGTCAGCCACCTTGTCCGGGTGGCCTTCCGTCACAGACTCCGACGTAAACAGGTGGGCCTCTCGTTCGTTCATCGTCGCACCTCTAGCCAACTCCTCAGGCAGAGCGTGGCTCTATCGGGTTTTCGGGCGCGGGAGCCCGGTGTGGGATACAAGGACAGCCTGGGGTTCCCGTTCGAACCGGCCATGCATGCTACCACGGTCTGCTGAGATAGGTGCCACGACCTCCTCCGAACCTCCGAACGGGACGCCGGCGGTTCGGCGCAATCTCAGCGCAAGGGGCGGCCTTCCAGGAATCCGTAGAAGAGAGTCGAGATGGCGTGGAGGGTGGAGGTGGCGATGGCATTGCGCCGGGTCTCGATGCCGCCGGTGAGCGAGCGGGTCATGCCGCCGCTCCGCCGGGTGCCTGGGATGGCGAACGGGATCTGGGCGCTGTCGAGCCCCGTGATGATCCGGTCCGGGATCTGCACCGAGCCGCTCGACCCCCACGCCTCGCCCAGCGGGCTCCGCACCACCGACCAGTTGCGCACGAAGTAGCAGGTCTTGCCGTCCACCTCGATCGAGTGGAGCCCCCCCTCCGTCGCCATGTAGAACTGATAGCTTTCGCCCAGCCGGCTCGCGAGGCCGGTCACGCTGGTCCGGGCGCGCTGGAGGGTCTCCTCGTCCGATACCGGCAGGCCGGTGTGCAGCGGCCCCTCCACGGCCTGCGGCACGACCACGACCGATACGGTCTTGTCGAGCCCTTCGTGAAAGAATCGGAGGAAGGCGTCGCGGATGCCGAGCAGGGTGTCCGGGTTGTTCCCGGCCACCGCCACCTCGACGCCCGATTGGAGTTTCTGCCAGAAGCTCTTGGTATCCGTATTCATGGTATCCGTGATGTCCGTAATTACCAGTCGCCAGAATCCGAGGTTGAAGGATATTCGCCGGCTCCGGCGAAGTAAAGGCGATCACGCCTTGCTGGAAGGACCGCACCTAGTCGGCGAGGCCGTCGCCGCCGGGATCGGGTTGGAGACCGTTCTGGCGACGCCCGCCTGGCTGAAGTCGCCCGAAGGCCGGATGCTGGCCCCGAGCCTGCCGCCTCCCGTGGAGGTCGCGCCCGAGCTCCTCGACGAGCTCACCGACTCCGACTCTCCGCGCGGCGTCCTCGCCGTGGCCCGCCTCCCGCGCTCCGGAGCCGCCGTGCTCCCCGTCCGCGCAGGCGGAGTCTATCTCTTCTTGGACGGTCTGCAGGACCCCGGCAACCTCGGAGCGCTCGCCCGGGTCGCCGAAGCCTCGGGAGCGACGGCGCTCGCTCTCTCTCCCGGCACGGTCCACCCGAACCACCCGCGCGCCCTGCGCGCCTCGGCCGGCAGCCTGCTGCGCCTCCCCGTCGCGGTCGGCGTGGAGGCCGCGGACCTCGACCACCGCCTCGCGCCGGTCCGGCCGCGCTGGATGGCGCTCGACCCCCGCGGCGGCACCGGCCTCTGGGACGCCCCCCTGGACGGCACGCTCGTTCTCGCCGTAGGAGCCGAAGGACCCGGCCTCTCGCAGGAGCTGCGGGAGCGCGCCGGCCTGCGTCTGACGATTCCCGTCGAGCCGCCCGTCGAGTCGCTCAACGCCACAGTGGCCGCGGCGCTGGTGCTCTTCGAGGTCCGCCGCCGCCGGCTTTGCTCCTCGGACTCATGGTTTAATACCGCGCCATGAAGATCGGCATCGGGTCGGACCACGCGGGCTTCCGCTACAAGGAAGAGATCCGGCGTTTCCTCGCGGAGGCCGGGCACGAGGTGAAGGACTTCGGCACGGACTCGGAGGAGTCCGGCGACTACCCCGTCTACATCCGGCCGGTGGCCGAGGCCGTCGCGGCCGGCGAGGTCGAGCGCGGCATCGTGCTCGGCGGCTCGGGCAACGGCGAAGCCATGGTGGCCAACCGCGTCCCCGGCGTCCGTTGTGCCCTCTGCTGGAACACCGAGTCGGCCCGCCTCGGCCGCCAACACAACGACGCCAACATGATCTCCCTCGGCCAGCGCATGATGACGCTGGAGACCGCCCTGGAGATCGTCCGGATCTGGCTCGAGACGCCCTTCGAGGGTGGACGCCACGTCCGGCGGATCCGGATGATCGACGAAGAGTGAGCCAGGCCCTCGTCGAAGCGCTCGGTGCGGAGAGGGTCCGGCGGCAGGAGATCCTGGCCCCCTACACCACTTTCAAGATCGGCGGGCCGGCCGACCTCTTCTATGAGCCCGCGAGCGCCGATGAGCTGGCGAGGGCCATCCAGGCGGCGCGGGAGCACGGTGTCCCCTGGTTCCTCCTCGGCACCGGCGCCAACATCCTGATCGGCGACCGTGGCTTCCGCGGGCTCGCCATCCGCAACCTCGCCCGCCACATGGAGGTCCGCCCCGGGAACCGGGTGTGGGCCGAGAGCGGCGCGGTGGTCCATCCCGATCTCATCGAGCTGGCCGTCTCCCACGGCCTCTCCGGCTTGGAGCACTACGTGGGCATCCCCTCAACCGTCGGCGGAGCGCTCTGGCAGAACCTCCACTTCCTCGCGCCCGCGCCGGCCCGGGAGCGGACCATGTTCATCGCGGAGGTCACCCAATCCGCCGAGATCCTCACCGAGGAAGGCGAGCGCCGGACGGCCGGCGTCGGCTACTTCGAGTTCGGCTATGACGACTCGATCCTCCATCACCGGCGCGACGTGGTGCTCTCGGTGACCTTCCAGCTCCAACCCGGCGATCCGGAGAGGATGCGCCGCGTCATGGAAGAGAACCTCCAGTGGCGGCGCGAGCGCCATCCACCTCTCGAGACGGAGCCGAGCGCCGGCTCGGTCTTCAAGAAGATTCAGGGCATCGGCGCCGGCCGCCTGATCGACGAGTGCGGTCTCAAAGGGACCCGCATGGGCGGCGCCCTGGTCACCCCCCGGCACGCCAACATCCTCATCAATACCGGCGGCGCCACGGCCGCCGACGTCCACGCCCTGATCGCCCACATCCAGGAGGTCGTCGAGCAGCGGACCGGTCACCGGCTGGAGCCCGAGATCGGCTTCATCGGCGAGCTCTGATCCCACCCCGCGGTCCACCCCTCCCTACCTTTTGGCAGGTGGCGCCCTGCCCTCCCTGGGAGCTAAACAGGAGGTGCGGTATTTAATCCGAGCCGGGCGGAGTCGGGCCCGGCCTCTTCCGGAAGAGGATGCTTCCACATGGCTCTGACCACTGAAGACCCGGCCCTCGAGCCGTTCGTTCAAGCCGTCACACGCCCAGCGGGCCAGCCTGCCGCCGCTGACACGCCCTGGCGCGACCGTTTCGCCCTCCGCACGCGCGGGATGACCAGCTCGGCCATCCGCGAGCTGCTCAAGCTGACGGCCGACCCCGAGATCATCTCCTTCGCCGGCGGCCTCCCCGCGCCGGAGGTGTTTCCCCTGGCCGAGATCCGGGCCGCCACAGACCTCGTCCTCGCGCAGCAGGGGGCCGCGGCCCTGCAGTACAGCACCACCGAAGGGTATCTTCCCCTGCGCGAGCTCCTGGTCCGGCACATGGGCCGCTACGGCATCCATGTCACCCCGGCCAACATCCTGATCACCACGGGCGCCCAGCAGGCCCTCGACCTCATCGGCAAGCTGTTCATCAACTCAGGCGACCGCATCCTCACCGAGGAGCCCACCTACCTCGGAGCGATCCAGGCCTTCAGCGCCTACCAGGCGCAGTACCTGTCGGTGCCCATCGACGACGACGGCATGGACATGGATAAGCTGGAGGAGGCTCTCCGCGCCGGGCCGAAGTTCCTCTACGTCCTGCCCAACTTCCAGAACCCGGCCGGAGTCACCCTCAGCCTGGAGCGCCGCTGGCGACTGGTCGAGCTCGCAGCCCGCTACGGCACCCCGATCGTCGAGGACGACCCGTACGGCCAGCTCCGCTACGAGGGCGACCACCTGCCGCCGCTCGTCCAGATCGACGCCGAGCACCACGGCAGCAACGGCGGTACCAAGTTCCGCGGCGGCGTGATCTACCTCGGGACGATGTCCAAAACCCTCGCCCCCGGCCTGCGGGTCGGCTGGGTGGTGGCGCCCGAGGAGGTCATGGAGAAGCTGGTGCAGATGAAGCAGGGCGCGGACCTCCACACCAGCACCCTGAACCAGATGATCGCCTACGAGACCGCCCGCGGCGGCTTCCTCGACCGGCACGTCAAGCTCGTCCGCCAAGTCTACCGCCAGCGCCGCGACGCCATGCTCTCCGCCCTGGAGAGCCACGCGCCGGCCAGCGTGCGCTGGACCCGCCCGCAGGGAGGCCTTTTCCTATGGCTGACGATGCCCGAAGGGCTGGACTCCAAGGAGATCTTCCCCGAGGCCCTCGAGGAGAAAGTCGCCTACGTACCCGGCTCCGCCTTCTACCCGAACGGCGGCGGCGAGCGCAGCATGCGCCTCAACTTCTCCTACTGCACGCCGGAGGTCATCACCGAGGGCATCCGGCGCCTGTGCAGCGTGATCGCCTGCCGGCTCCGCCGAGCGGCCTGAAACCCTCTCCTGTTTTTCTTCTGGTCCCGGAACGGAAGTTGTTGACTTCCGCTCCGGTCTCCTTTATTCTCTGGGGCGTAAACCCGGCGCAACACAGCGCCACACACAAAAACGGCCCGAACGAGGAAACATCCCCCACCCGGGCCCAGCCACGCAAGGAGAACGATTCCATGCGCAGCCGAGTGAATGGTAGCACCCCTGTCCCGACGCCCGTGAACGCGTTCACCGAGGAGTACCTGGCGCTGCTCAACGAGCGGGACGAGCCAGTCACCGCGGGCGAGGCGGACTACGCCGGACCCTGGAGCGTCGAGGATCTTCCGCGCGGCGGTCACGCCCTGCTCCGCTCGGGCCAGGATCTGGACACCGACCGGCCCTACGCGATCTTCTCCTTGCTGGAGCTGGCGCAGGTCGCGGCTGCCGTCCTGCCGGGCACGGGGCGCGAGAAGAAGTACCGTCTCGGTCCGGACGAGGAGCCCGGCCGCGGTTATCCGATCTTCCGGTCCGGCGAGACCGTCGGATACGTCCAGCTCTTCGACGAGGATCTCGTCGCGTCGCTCAACGTGATCGACTTCCTGCTGGCGTCGCCGCACGACTTCGCCTGGCTGCTGGAGGCGGCCGGAGGTCTCGCCCTCCAGCACGTCGGCCGGATCTCCATGGCCCGGGTCCATCGGCCGGTAGCCGGCCGGTAGCCGCCCCTCCCCTCCCCCATCGGGCGGGCCGCCTTCCTACCCCTGGACGGCGGTCCGCCGTCTTTCCGAGCGTGGCACGGTCTTTCTCCCGATCCAAGAATGGGTGTCGAAAGAAGCGCCGATCCGGAGGAGAGGAAACCCATGATCGAAACCATTGCGGAAAGGCCCAAGCCCTTCGTCTTCCCTGAATTCTGCAAGGGCTGTGGGCGATGTATCGACGCCTGTCCGAAGCACTGCATCTCCCACGGCACCGAGATCAACCCGGCCACGGGTCTGATCCCCATCATCCTGGACCTGGAAGCGTGCAACGGCTGCGGGCTCTGCATCACCGCCTGCCCCGAGCCTTACGGTCTCCAGCCGCAGGAAGAAGGCTGGGAGCTCGAAGACCCGAAGCACCACCTCGGCCCGCGCCACACCACCGCGCCCGTGCCCGTCGACATCCCGGACACGGTCGAGCCGCTGCCCGAGGTCGAGCCGCTCGTCCTCAAGGGGAACTACGCGGCGGCGATCGGAGCGCTGCTGGCCGGCTGCCGCCACTTCTTCGGCTACCCGATCACCCCCTCGACCGAAGGCGCCGAGCTGATGGCCAGGCTCCTGCCGAAGCTCGACGGGGTCTTCATGCAGGCGGTCAGCGAGGTCGCCACGGTCAACCACATGTACGGCTGCGGCGGCGCCGGCCTGCGCTCCATGACCTTCACCTCCTCGCCCGGCTTCAGCCTCATGCTCGAAGGCATCTCCTACATGATCGGCGCCGAGGTGCCCGGCGTCTTCATCGACGTCATGCGCGGCGGACCGGGCCTCGGCAACATCGCGCCCGAGCAGTCCGACATCAAGCTCGCCTGCCGCGGCCTCGGCCACGGCAACACCCAGGCGATCGTCCTCGCCCCCTCCACGCCGCAGGAGATGCTCGACCTGACGCGGCTCGCCTTCGACCTGAGCTTCAAGTACCGCAACCCCGTGGTCATCCTGGGCGACGGCTACCTGGGCCAGATGACCGGCAAGGTCAAGCTTCCCGCCACCGTGGTCAAGCCCGGCCTCCCCGCTTGGGCCGTCTGGGGCGACCACGACCACCGGCGCAACCTGATCTGCTCCATTCATCTGAGCGAGGCCGAACTCGAGGCGCACAACGAGCACCTGTTCGACAAGTATGAGCAGATGACCGCGGCCGAGCAACGGGCCGACCTCTTCCATATGGACGACGCCGAAACCGTGGTCGTCGCCTGCAACACTCCTGCGCGGATGGCGAAGGGAGCCGTCGAGGCGCTGCGTGCCGAAGGCGGCAGGGTGGGACTCTTCCGGCCGATCACTCTCTGGCCGTTCCCGCTCAAGCTCCTCCAGCCCCACCTGGGTCACATCGACCGCTTCGTCGTGGTGGAGGCCAGCGACGGCCAGCTCGAAGACGAGCTGCGCCTCGCCCTGAGTTACGCCGGCATCCAGCGCCTGCCGGTCATCGACCGGGTCCGGCGCTACGGCGGCGTCCTGCCATCCCACAATGAGATCGTCTCCGGCATCGTCGACCTCCAGGAGGTTCCAGTATGAGCACCGCCGTCTTCTACGACCGCTTCGAACGCCACGCCCACGGTGAAGGGCTCAAGGGCCAGTCGACCCACTACTGCCCCGGCTGCGGCCACGGGCTGGCGCACAAGTTCCTGGCCGAGGCCATCGACGAGCTGGACATCCAGGACCGCACCGTGGCGGTGTCGCCCGTGGGCTGCTCGGTCTTCCTCTACTACTACTTCGACGTCGGCAACACCCAGGCCGCGCACGGCCGGGCGCCCGCGGTGGCGATCGGTCACAAGCTCGCCAATCCCGACTCGATCGTGGTCAGCTACCAAGGCGACGGCGACCTCGCCTCGATCGGCTTGGCCGAGATCGTGAGCACCGCCCAGATGGGCCTGCCGATCTCGGTGATCTTCGTCAACAACGCGATTTACGGTATGACAGGAGGCCAGATGGCCCCAACCACGCTCATGGGTCAGAAGACCGCGACCTCGCCGGCGGGCCGCGTGCCCTGGATGGGCCAGCCGCTCAAGATGGCCGAGCTCATCGCGCAGCTCGACGGCCCGGTCTACGTGGAACGGGTGGCGCTCTTCGATCCCAAACAGCGGACCCGGGCGAAGAAGGCGATCAAGAAGGCCTTGCAGCTCCAGGTGGAGAACAAGGGCTTTTCCTTCGTGGAGGTGCTCGCCGAGTGCCCGACGCACCTGGGCTCGACGCCGGAGGAGGCGGAGCGCTGGGTCAAGGAGCAGATGGTGCCGGTCTTCCCGCTCGGCGTGAAAAAGGACGTCAAGGCCGAAGAGCTGCCGCGGTTCGAGCCGCCCACCTTCGACCCGGAGCGGATGATCTCGGTGATTGGCGGCTCGGCGGAGTCGGTGCCGCGCTTCAGCCCAGGGTTCCCGGACCGGATCGCGCCGGCTGCTGTGAAGGACATCGCCCTGAAGCTGGCGGGCGCGGGCGGCGACGGAGCCCAGACCGCGGCCATGCTGATCACCCGCGCGGCGATCAACGAGGGGTTCGACGCGACGCACATCCCGAGCTACGGTCCGGAGTCGCGCGGCGGCACCTCGTACGCGGACGTCCACATCGCGGAAGACGAGGTTCTCTCTCCCGCCTCGCCGAGCCCGCACGTGCTGGTGGCCTTCAACGCGCCGAGCCTGGCGAAGTTCGGCCCGGCCGTGCCGCGCGGCGGCACGGTGGTCTACGACAGCTCGGTGATCAAGGAGGTCCCGGTGCTGCGCGACGGCGTGAAGGTGGTCGGCGCGCCGTTCACGGAGATCGCGGCCGGCCTGGGCAAGGTGCTGGTGAAGAACGTGGTCGCGCTGGGAGCGCTGCAAGCCGCTACAGGCCTCTTCCCGGAAGAGACCTTCTTGACCGCCATCCGGCAGGCGCTCAAGGACAAGTGCGCCATGATCCCGCTGAACGAGGAAGCGTTCCGCTGGGGTATGCGCTCGGTGATCGGAAACTGACCCCCGTCACCCCGGAGCGGAGGAGGGATTGTCGGCGCGCCGATATCGCTCCTCCGCCGTCGGCCGTCTTCCCGTCTGCACGGTAGAATAGAGCTGTGAGAGCTCCCGAGCTGAAATACCCGATATCGCACTGCCGCGGCATCTCCCCTTCCTGGAGAGCCTCTCCTGATCCGACCGCCGCTATCGAGACCTCCCGCTCATCGACACCCTGAGGCGCTACGAGGCCGGCTGGCGGCACCTCGGGGTGCTGGCCGATCCCTCGCCCGAGGAGTGGGCCTTCATCCGCGCCCTGATCGGGCGGTTCGGAAGCTACCTGCATGTTTGAGTGCCCGCAGCACCGGGCCGTGCTCACGGTGCTGGAGTCCTTCCGCGCCGACGTTCTCGCCGGCTGCCGTTTCCTCTTCGGCGAAGGGACCCGGATCGTCCTGGTGCTGGATGAGTTCCGGGTCTCCCAGAACATTGACTTCCTCTGTTCGGACGCAGCGGGCTACGGCGACCTGCGGTGTACCGTCGCGCGGAGCGGCCCGGCCGCGCTGTTCACACCCCAGGGCCTGGACCGCTTCCGCTTCCCCCGCGAGATCCGGGGCGACCAGTACGGAATCCGGTTCGCCATCCAATATGGGGACGAGCCGCTGAAGGTCGAGCTCATCCGGGAAGCCCGGATCGATCTCGACCCCGGAGTCCGTCCGGGCTGGTCGCCGGTGGACTGCCTGTCCCTGGAAGACTGTCATGCGGAGAAGCTCCTGGCCAACTCCGACCGGTGGGTCTGGCCGCCTTGCGGGCTCGCATCGGCCCAATCTCCGACGCCGCCTGGGCCAAGGTCCGCGCGGCATACCGCTCGGCTCGGGCTTCAAATTCACGGGAGGTGACGCTCACTACCCGCGGCTGTGCGCCACACATGCCGGTTTTGGACCTGAAAACGGTCCCGGAGAGCCCCAGTGTGAGAAATCCGGGCTAGCCAGCAATCGCCCGAGGAGGAGCGTTGGGATCAAACTTGCTCCTCGGCTGGACGTTGGCTAAGCTCGCGCCGGACCCATAACCTTACGAGGAGAGAGGATGCCCAGACCTGTCCTCCGTCCGGCCCTGCCCTGGATCCTGACCCTACTGCTGCTCGCCGGCGCCTGGCCCGCGGGTGCCGCCAAGCCCGCCAGCCCGACGAAGCCCGAGAAGGCTGGGAAGGTCGCCGGCCTCTCTGATCCCAAGGAGATCGCGGGCCTCAAGTACCGCCTGGCCGGACCGTTCTGGGGCGGGCGCGCCACGCGCGCCACCGGCGTGCCCGGCGATCCCAGGATCTACTACGTGGCCGCGGCTTCGGGGGGAATCTGGAAGTCTGCGGACGGCGGGTTCAACTGGCAGCCGGTCTTCGATGATCAGCCGGTCTCCTCGATCGGCTCGATCGCGGTGGCGCCGTCCGACCCGAACGTGATCTACGCAGGCTCGGGTGAGGCGAACATCCGTGGCAACGTCGCCGCCGGCAACGGCATCTACAAGTCCACGGACGCCGGCAAGAGCTGGGCGCATGTCTGGACGCAGGAAGGGCAGATCGGGACCATGGTGGTCCATCCGAAGAATCCGGACATCGCTTTCGCGGCGGTGCTCGGCCACGCCTTCGGACCCAACCCCGAGCGCGGCGTCTACCGCACGCGCGACGGCGGCAAGACCTGGGTGCAGGTGCTCAAGAAGGACGCCGACACCGGCGCCTCGGACGTGGCGCTCGACCCGTCGAACCCGAACGTGGTCTTCGCCGGGCTCTGGCAGGCGCGCCGCCGGCCGTGGGAGCTCACGAGCGGCGGTCCGGGCAGCGGCCTCTACGTATCGCGCGACGGCGGCGACACCTGGAAGCAGCTCACCGGCGGCGCCCTGCCCGAGGGGATCTGGGGAAAGATCGGCGTGGCGGTGGCGCCGTCGGATGGCCGGCGGGTCTACGCGCTGATCGAAGCCGAAAAGGGCGGACTGTTCCGCTCGGACGACGGTGGCGAAACGTGGACACTCGCCACGCGCAACCGCGAGCTGCGGCAGCGCGCCTGGTACTACTCCACCCTCACGGTCAGCCCGGCCAATCCCGACGAGGTCTGGGCTCCCAACGTGCCGATGCTCAAGAGCATCGACGGCGGCAAGACGTTCAAGCAGGTCTGGCTGAGCCATGGCGACCATCACGACCTGTGGATCGATCCCAGGAATCCCAAGCGGATGATCGGCGCCGACGACGGCGGCGCGGACGTGTCGCTGGACGGCGGCGACACCTGGAACCCCGCGGCACTGCCGATCGGCCAGTTCTACCATGTGTCGGTGGACAACCGGGTGCCGTTCAACCTGGCTGGCGCGCTGCAGGACATCGGCACCGCGCAGGGGCCGAGCAATTCGCTGTCCGGCCGCGGGATCTCGAACTCCGACTGGCACAACGTGGGCGGCGGCGAGGCCGGCTGGGTGGTCTCCGATCCGTCGGACCCGAACATCGTCTATGCCGGCGAATATCTGGGGATCATCACCCGCTACGACCATCGCACGCAGGACACGCGCAACGTCAGCGCCTGGCCGGAAAACCCGTCGGGCTGGGGCGCGAAGGACATGCGGTACCGTTTCCAATGGACGGCGCCGATCGCGGTCTCGCCGCACGATCCGAAGACGGTCTATCACGGCGGCAACGTGATCTTCCGCACCACGGACGGCGGCCAGACGTGGTCTCCCATCAGTCCGGACCTGACCCGGGACGACAAGTCGAAGCAGCAGTGGTCGGGCGGACCGATCACAGGCGACAACACCGGAGTGGAAACCTATTGCACGGTGTTCGTGATCGCCGAGTCGCCGCTCGAAAAGGGATTGATCTGGGCGGGCAGCGACGACGGGCTCGTCCATGTCACGCGCGATGTCGGCGGACACTGGGAGGATGTGACGAAGAACGTCCCCGGCATGCCGGAGTGGGGCATGGTGAGCATGATCGAGCCTTCCCGCTTCGACGCGGGCACGGCGTACCTGGTGGTGGACGCTCACCGGCTGGACGACATGATGCCCTATCTCTGGAAGACCTCGGATTACGGCCACACCTGGAAGCGGCTGGACGGCAGGCTACCGCGGGATATCTATCTCCATTCGGTGCGCGAGGATCCGCAGATCCAAGGGATGATCTATCTCGGCACGGAGCGCGGCGTCACCTTCTCGCGAGACGGTGGTGGCACGTGGCAGTCGCTCAAGCTGAACCTACCCACGGTGGCGGTTCACGACCTGGCGATCGAGGACGGCAGCCTGGTGGTGGCGACCCACGGCCGGTCGATGTGGATCCTCGACGATCTGGACGCGGTGCGGGAGGCGACGCCGGAAGTCGCGGCCAAGGACGTCCACCTTTTCTCCGCTCCGGATGCGACCCGGTGGGTCTGGCATTCCGGCGCCCGGTATTCCGGTCCGCGCGGCCAGAACCCGCCGGCCGGAGCGCGGATCTTCTACTGGCTCAAGGAGGAGCCCAAGGGGCCGGTGACGATCGAGATCCTGGATACGGACGGCCGGCTCGTCCGCAAGCTCAGCAGCGAGGCAATCGAGCCCACCGGCTCCACCGAGGCCGTGGAGGAAGAGCGGAATTTCCTGAAGGATTGGGCGCTGCCGAAGGGCAAGGGCCTGCAGCGCGCCATCTGGGATCTCAACTGGGACGGGGCCGAGATGATCCAGGGTGGCATCCTGGACAACGGCTATCCACTGATCGGTCCCACAGCCATCCCGGGAACGTACACGCTCAAGCTGACGGTGGACGGGAAGACCGAAACGACGCAGCTCAGGCTTCTTCCCGACCCGCGCTCGACGGTGACGCAGGAGGAGCTCGCCGAGCAGCTCCGGTTCTCACTCGACATCCGCGACGCCATCACCCGTCTTACGCGCACGGGCGAGCAGCTCCGTAGCGTGCGCAGGCAGCTCCAGACGCGCAACGACCTGCTGAAGAAGGACCCACGCGCCGAGGAGCTGGTCGAGGTTTCCGAGGTGCTGCTCAAGAAGGTGGACGACGTGGAGGCCCGGCTGCACAACCCCACGGCCGAGGTGTCGTACGACGTCCTGGCGATGAAGGGTGGCGCGAAGCTCTACTCCCGCCTGTCGCCGCTCTTCGACTTCACCAAGGGCGGCGACGGCGCGCCGACCCAGGGAGCCAAGGACGTCTTCGCCGCTCAGAAGCAGGAGCTGGACGCGCTCGACGCGGAGTGGAAGGCGATCGTAGCCGGCGACCTGCCGGCCTTGAACGAGCAGGCTCGGAAGCTGGACCTACCGGTGGTGTACATACCGCCGGCAAAGGGGTAGGCAAGAAAAGGAGCAGCCTGGCGGCCTTCGGCGAGGACAGCGCAGGCGAGGTCTACGAGGTCACCAGTTCGGCGCTCTACTTCTTCAGAACCCCGGCACGTTGAGGCTCTTGCCGTTGTGCTCGGGGCCGAGCGCCAGGATGTACGGCGCGGCGCGCTCGGCCCACTTCTCCGGCCCCGGGTAGCTTTTCGCGGACTGGCCGACGCTGCTCTCCAGCATGTCGGTGTGGATCACGCCGGGGTTGAGCGCGATGGCCGCCAGCCCCTTCGGCAGCTCCTGGGCGAGGGTCCGCGTCATGCCTTCGACCGCCCACTTCGTGGCGCAGTAGGGGGCCAGCTCCGCTTCAGGCGACCGTCCCGACCCGGAGCTGAAGTTGACCAGGACGCCCTTTCCCTGCTTCAGCATGGGGGAAGGAAGTTGCGGATGATGAAATAGGTCCCTTTCAGGTTCACGTCCACCACCAGGCCGAACTCCTCCTCCGGCACCTCCCAGAGCGGCGCGTTGGCGTTGATGACGCCCGCGTTGTTGATCACCAGGTCGGGGGGACCGTGGCTTTCGAGCACCTTCTCGGCCCAGGTCTGGACCTGGATGCTCGACCCGACGTTGACCAGATCGACCCGGTGCTCGTCTCCCAGCAACCCGCGCAACTGCTCAAGGCGGACGCGCGAACGGCCGCAGCCCGCGATCCGGTGCCCCATGCCGGCGAAGCGGAGCGCCAGGGCGCGGCCCAGACCCCGGGTGATGCCGGTGATGACGATCGTGCGGGCTTCGCTGCTCATGAGCAACACAAGCATACCCGACCGCGACGTGAGGCGCGACCTCAAGAGGTCAATCGAGGGATCAGCCGGGGGCTCATTCGATCTCGAATTCGGCGATGACGGGCAGGTGGTCGCTCGCCACGCGGGAAACCTGGAGCAGGCAGCGGCGGGTCGAGACGAGCCGGATCGGGCCGCGGTAGTAGATCCGGTCGAGCCCGCCCTGCGGCGAGAAGGACGGATAGGTGGCGAGCGCGCCGCGCCGGCCGGTCTTGCTGTCGGTGGCGCAGCGGAAGCCGAAACCGTTCGTAAAGGTCGGCCAGAGCAGCGAGCGCCAGTCGTTGAAGTCGCCGCCCACGAGCATGGGGGTCGCCTCGTCCATGCCGCTGAACTCCTGCGAGCGGCTGAGTAGCTCGATCTGCTGCTGCCGCTCGCGCGCCGAGAGGCCGAGGTGGAGATTGAAGACCTCCAGGCTCGGGTACACATCTCCCAGGTGGATGCTGGTGTGCTGGCAGCCACGCCGGATCCAGCTCTGGGCCACGGACAGCTCGATGTTGCGCTCGCGCACGATCGGGAACCGGCTCAAGGTGGCATTGCCGTACCTCCCCTTGCGCAGGCTGACGTTGTGGCCGAGGGCGAAATGCGGATAACCGGCCGCCCCGGCGAGCTCCTTGGCCAGGTTCAGCTCGCGCGAGCGCGGCACCCCTTCGTCCACCTCCTGGAGCAGAACCACGTCGGCGCCGTAGTGCTCGAGAACTTGCGCGACCCGCTCCGGACGGAAACGGCGGTCAACGCCGATCGCACGGTGGATGTTGTAGGTGATGACCCTGAGCTGAAGGGGGGCTCCCGGTTTCATTCGCTCTCTTCGATCCTCGCCCGGTCCACTATAGTAGCCGCATGCCGCTTTTGCACGAACCGGACCGGGCCGGCCGGCGGTCCATGGATCTCCCAGTGCTCGCCGTGCTCGCCTTGGTGCTACTGCTCTGGGCCTGGGTCTGTGTCCCTGTCGTCACAGGTGCCAGAACCTTTTTCATCCGTGACGTATTCACCACCCACCTGCCGCTCAAGGCCTTCGGCGCCGAGCAGCTCCGGGAAGGCCGGATCCCCGCGTTCAATCCGGCCTGGGGGCTCGGACAGCCGTTTCGCGGCAACCCGAACGCCCTCCCCTTCTACCCCGGCAACCTGGCCTACCTCGTGCTACCGTTCTGGAGCGCCTTCGGCCTCCATTATGCGCTGCATTGGCTGATCGCCCTGGCCGCGATGGGCGCGCTGGCGCGCGGGCTCGGGATGAGCCGCGCCGCCGTGCTCGTGGCGGCGATCACCTACGCCGGCTCGGGATGGATGGTCTCCGCGCTGACCTTCTACAATCTGCTGGCGGTAGCGGCTTGGTGGCCGCTCGTGCTCCTGGGCGCGGTCCACGGTGGGCGCAGAGGAATCGCGCTCGGCGGGATCGCCTGCGGCCTCGCCTTGCTGGGCGGCGAGCCGGTCGCGGCTGCGCTCGGACTGGTGCCGCTCCTCGTCATGGCAATCAGCCGCCTCGGCTGGCGCCGCGGCTTCCTCACCGCTATGGCCATCGGTGCCGTCGGCTTCCTGATCGCTCTGCCGCAAGTGGTGGCTCTCCTGCGGATCCTGCCGTTCACCTATCGGGGCAGCCATGGGATGTCCACCGAGCAGGCGACGCAGTTCACGCTCCATCCTTTCCGGCTGATCGAGATGCTGGTCCCCTTCCCGTATGGACGCCCGACGTGGCTCGGCCGGTTCGGCATCTGGGCGCCGTCGATCGTGCCTGTGATCCCTCTGTTCATGAGCCTCTACTTCGGGATCGTCGGGTTCGGACTCGCGCTGGCTGCCACCCGGAAGAGGCCGGCATGGGCGGTGCTCGCGGCCTGTGGCCTGGCGCTCGCGATCTTTGCCGGTCATGGCGGCGACCTCCTGGTGCGCCTGAGCTTCGGGCTGTTCCGCTACCCGGAGAAGTTCCTCCTCTGGTTCGCTCTGGCCGTGCCTTTGCTCGCTGGCTGGGGACTGGAGCTGGTGCTTGTGGGGGGCCGGTTGTGGGCGCGGCTGGCGGCGGCGGCCGGAGTGCTGTTCGTGGCTCTCGCCGCCGGCCTCCGGCTGCTGACGCCGACGGTCGTCGCCGGTGCCTCCAGAGGCCTCGCCACCCGACTCGACGGGACCGCACGCACGGAAGCACTGGCTCTGCTCTCCACTCAGTTCTCCGCCTGGACCGTTGCGCTCCTGGCCAGCGGCCTGGCCCTGGCGGTGGCGGCGTGGGTGATGTACCGGAAGCCGAGCTGGTCCGGAGCGGCGCTGGCCGCTCTCCAGATTCTCCTCCTGGCGCAGCTCGCGCCTCTCCTGGTGACCGACACCACGGCGCCCTACCGGGAGCCGGCTCCCTGGGCAAAACGCCTCGGACCGGGCGCGGCCGTGCTCAACTCCGTCATGGCCTTCCCGCCCTGGGCGCCGGAGCCATCCTATAAAACGCCGGCCGGAACCCGCATCCCGCTGGAGCGCGCCACGGCGCTCGACCTCGACCCGGCGCCCGGACTTCTCCACGGCCTGACCTATCCTTTCGCGCCCGACCTTGAAGGGCTTCAGAGCCCACTGTTCAGCCTCATGCTGTTCAACCTGCCGCGGCTGAACGGCATGCAGCGCCTGAGCTGGCTGCGTGTGCTCGGACTTGACGGCCTCGTCCTGTTTGAGGACGTGGATGTCCCCGGCCTGCGCCTCCTGGACCGCGCGACGCGCTACGGGGTTGAAAGCCGTCTCTACCAGGTGGAGAATCCGGCGCCGGAGGCATGGTGGCCGGAGCGCGTGCGGGTCGCCGGCAGCCCTCCCACGGCACTCTGGGTGGTGAGCAACATTCCCAATCCCGTCACCGACGTGGTGGTGAACGAGGGTGTCGCTCACAAACCAGGAGGCCGGGTACGGCTGCTGGTCAACGAGCCGGACAGGATCGAGCTGGAGGTGGAGAGCGACGGCGGCCTCGCCGTCGTACAGCGGGCATATCAGCCGCTGTTTGTAGCGCAGTCGGGAGGAAAGCGGCTGAGGACGGTGCCAGTGGATCTGAACCTCCTCGGCGTGGAGGTTCCGCCCGGCCGGCACCGCGTGGTGATCGAGGTGTCGTCGTGGCCGGAGTGGCTCGCCGCCGCGGTGGCCTTGCTGACCCTCGCGGCGGCAAGCCGCCTGCTTCTCACGCCTGCGGGGGTGAGGGTCTACGCAACCTTGGGGTCCGACGGGGCGTAGAGGAGATCCAGAAGCCGCTGCTCAACATCCCGGAACTCGGGCGCCGACTTGAGCGCTACGTCGCGGGCAGCGAAGAAGGGAACGTTCACCTTGTGCAAGATACGCGCCGGCCGTGAGGAGAGAACATAGATCGAGTCGGCCAGGTAGACCGCCTCGGAGACGTCGTGGGTGACGAAGAGGATCGTGTTGTCCTCGGTGCGCGAGACGTCCAGGAGGAGACTCTGCATACCCCAGCGGATCTGGGGATCGAGGGCTCCGAAAGGCTCATCCATGAGCACAACCTTGGGCCGGTTGATCAGGGTGCGGGCGATGGCAACCCGCTGCTTCATGCCGCCGGAGAGATCCTTGGGATAGCGGTCGGCGAAATCCGCCAGCCCAACCGACTGGAGGTACTTCTCCGAGCGCTCCCGGCGCTCTGCTTTGGGCACGCCTTGGAGACGCAGTCCGTACTCCAGGTTCTCCCGCACGGTGAGCCAGCCAAAGGAGGTGTAGGCCTGGAAGACCATGCCGCGGTCACGGCCGACGTCCTCGACCGGCCTCCCCTCGAGCAGGATCTCCCCCCGGGTGGGAACGAGGAGCCCCGCGATGGCCTTCAGGATCGTCGACTTGCCGCAGCCCGAGGGGCCGAGGAAGACGACGATCTCGCCCACGCCGGGCTTGTCGGCGATGTCGAAAGAGACGTCCCTCACCGCCTCGGTCGCCTGCCCCAGGCGGTCGAGGTAAGTGACGCAGAGCCCCGATAGCCGGAGCTTGGGTATCTCCCCGGCCGGCTCGTGGCTGTAGGTGGCGGCCCGCCCGCCCTTCTCGGAGATGGTGACAGCGAGGGTCCCCGGCTCGCCCGCGGCGGCCGGCACCTTGGGGGCGGCCGGGTCGGTGCGGGTGCTCATGCCGTTTCCCTCCAGCGGAAGAGCAGCGAGCTGGCTAGGCGGATGAAGAAGTCGGTGAGGAGACCGATGCCGCCGATCACCAGCAGGCCCGCGAACGACCAGGAGGCCTTCTGGTGGGTGCGCGCGAGCTCAACCATGTAGCCGAGCCCGTGCTCCGGATTGACCGCCTCGGCGAGGATGACGTAGGTCCAGGAGATCGCGTTCATCACCCGGAACGAGTCGAAGATCTCGGGCAGAGCCGCCGGCAGGAGGACCGTGCGGATCACCTGCCAGCGGGAAGCGCCCAGGGTGAGCGAGGTCTGCACCAGCTCCTCGGGAACCAGCCGGATCGCCGAGACCACGACCGGCAGCAGAAAGACGAACACCCCCAGGAAGAGGAAAGCGATCTTCTGCTTCTCGTAGATCCCGAACCAGAGGATGAGGAGCGGGATGAAGGCCGAGATCGGCATGTAGCGCAGGGGCGCCACGATGGGCTCGAAGAAGCGGTTGACCACCTCGAAGGATCCCATCAGCACACCCAGGGGCAGCGCGAGCGCCGACGCGAGCAGGAAGGCCAGGAAGATGCGCCGGGTCGAGACTAGGATCGATCCCCAGAGGTCGTACTGGAGGAAGAGCTGCAGGGTTCCGCGTAGCGTCTCGCTGGGAGACGGGAGGAAGTCGGGCGGCGCGAAGCCGCCATAGGTCAGCAGGCACCAGGCGGCGCCTACGAGGAGCGGGGCGAAGAGCCCCAACGCCGTCGCGGTCGTCCGCGGCAGCGGCTGGCGCAGGGCGAACAGGCTGGATTTCTTGCTTGCCATGTCGATCGTGGCAACCGGCCGCCGACTGCGGCGGCCGGTTGCTGCCTCCTACTGGGTCGCCAGGATCACCTTGATGTCGGTCCGGCGGTTCAACTGGCGTCCTGACTCCGTGGCGTTGTCGGCTACCGGGTTCGCCGCACCATGGCCGATGGTCTGGAAGCGGGCCGCGTCGATGTTGGGAAAGTTCTCCAGGATGTAGTTCTTCACCGCCAGGGCCCGCCGCTCGGAGAGCGTCATGTTGCCCTGAGGAGAGCCGGTCGCGTCGGTGTTCCCCTCGACCCTCAGGTAGGTGTTGCCGAAGGAGGTCATGGTCTCCCCCAGGGCGTCCAGGACGATGAAGGAGCCGGCCATAATCTCGTCGGAGCCCGGCGTGAAGTGGATCTGGATCTGCTTGTTGATGATGGCCCGGTCCTTCTCCGAGGGTGCCTTGGCCGCGAGTTGCGGCTCCTCGACCTTCTGCCCGGGGTAGTCGGAGGCGAGAGCCTGCAGGAAGCGGGTGTCGGCCCAGTCCGCGGCCTCGACCGGCCGGGTCACCAGCCCCTTCTTGCGCCAGATGATAAAGGCGGTGTCGAACAGGGCCTCGTAGTGCGCCTTACCGCCAGCCAAGCCGTAGAACTGCGCGTTGTCGGCATAGGGAGTGAGCTTCAGGCCCGAGAGCATGCCGGAGACCGTGTCCGAGTCGAGCTTGAGCGCCTTGCCGACCAGGGCGTAGGACCCCTGCGGGTCGGATTTGATCATGTCGATCCCCTCGAGCCAGCCATGCACGAAGTCGCGCACCGTCCCAGGGGCTTGGTCGAGGACGTCCTGCCGCGCGACCAGCGTATCGGCGATGATATTGGTCGCCGCGCTGGTCGACACCAGGACGTGCGCCTCGCTTCCGCGCGCCTCCACGGCGGCCGAGAGGTCCGGCTCCCAGGTCACGGCGGCGTCGACCTGCCTGGCCTTGAACATGGCTGCGGCGGCCGGGGCGTCCTGGGTGAAGATGATCCCCTGTTCGACGGCGGTGCGGTCCGCGGGGGACAGGCCGGACTGGGCGAGCAGGTAGAGGAGCAGGAAGTGTGACGGGGTGAACTGCGTACAGGAGACCTTGTGGCCTTTGAGATCCTCGATCGACTTGATCGAGGCCAGCGAGACGATGCCGTCGCCGCCCCGCGACCAGTCCTGCATGACGATCGACTTCGCCTTCTGGTTCTGCTCGGCGAGGATCGATGCCTCGCGCGCCCAGTTGTCGACCGTGTCCCACATGATGTCGACGTCGCCCTTGCGGAAGGCTGCGAGCTTGGCGGCCGGATCCTCCAGGAGCACGAACTTCACCTCCATCCCATACTTCTTCGTATAACCCGAGCCCGGGTTGGGCTCCATGCCGTTGTTGAAGACGATGCCCGGCGAGTGGCCGGCCCAGGTGTTGATGGCCACGACCAGCGGGCGGCCGAGCTTGCCGCCGCCGCTCAGGTTGCTCGCCGGGGCGACCCCTTCCGAGCCGCGGCCCCGCTCCGGATCGGGCGGGGCGTTCTCCAGGCCCTGGAAGTCGTTCTTGTCCACGGTCTGGGTGCCGGTCTCGCTCGCTCCGTCCTTGCCCCCGGTCGCCCAGGACTTGAGGCCGGGCGCGAACCGCCGGACGCTGAAAAACGCGGCTACGATCAGCGCCAAAACGATGACCGCCTTCCCGAATGGGGTAAGCTTCATATTCTCTTCTCCTTCGGCTGCGCGCCGTGAGACGCTACGCCAGGGAATCCTTGCGGGTTCTGTCGTTGCTAGTCAAGCCAACCTGTTCAGGCTGGGATCCAACCCTCCGATGAGCTCGTTCATCGCGGGTTGCATGGACGCCACGAAACGTTCCGTCTCCTCGATCTGGCTGACGACGCTGCCCATGTAGGCCGCGATCTCGGTGGCACTGAACTGCGAGGCGCTCACTCGGCCGAGGATCACTTCGAATACGTCCTGGAAAGCGCCGAGTTGCGCGACCACGCACTGGTCCCGCTTCTGGCACTCCAGGAGGAGCTCGCGTTGCTTCTGGAGAATGCCGATGTGCCACTCCCGGGTGCGGGCCGTGGCCGGCTCCTGCTTCGCAAGCTCCTTGAGGCGCGCGACCTTGGCGTCGATCTCCTGGAGCCGCTGCTCCACCGACGGCAACCCCGAGGATGCCGCCGTGGCCGGCTCCTGCACCGGCTTCATCTGCGCTGTCCTGGTTTTCGTGACCCGCTCCCACCGGTTCGCGGCGAACCCGGCCGGCGGGGGCGGCGGGCTGGAGGCCGCGCCAGCGGACCCGGCGGCGGCCGGAGCCTCATCCTCCGCGGCGCTACTGGCCCGCAGGTTCGCCAGGATGTAGACGTAGACCAGCCGCTCCCGCACGAAGCTCAGATAGGCGGTCAGCATGTAGTCCAT
Source organism: uncultured Holophagales bacterium (assembly GCA_963844885.1). Lineage (GTDB taxonomy): Bacteria > Acidobacteriota > Thermoanaerobaculia > Multivoradales > UBA5704 > DATMER01. Next base: position 53,450 of record CAWJQA010000008.1, read on the forward strand.
CTGCCCGAGGACGCCTCCGGCGTCGGCGAACGCGTCCACGGCGGCGCGCTCCTTGAGGACGCGGGCGGCCTTGTCGCGCAGATCGACCAGCCGGCGGTACGACTGCATATAGTCGGGGATCATTCCGCGGCGGACCCAGGCCCCGGCCGGTGGCTCGTTCATGGAGGCTTCGACCTTCTGGCGCAGGGCCTCGCGCTCGGCTTCGACCTTGGCCTCCCGCTCCCGCGCCTCATCGTCCTCAATCTTCTTCTGGATCGACTTGCCCGTCGATGCGAAGATCGTCCAACCGGTCGACCCGAGCCCCCAGAGGATCAGCGGCAGCGGGTTCCAGAAGACGGCCGAGGCGGCGACGGCCACCGCGCCCGAGATGACGTTGGTGGGCGAAGAGATCGCGATCTTGACGCTCTTGCGCCAGATCGTCTTCGCATCCATGGGCTTCTGGGTCATAGCGCGTTGGGCGAGATGGCGCGGTTGGGCGCGATGGCGTTGGCGATGGCGTTCACGTGGTCTGTCCGGAAAGGAGCCGATGGGCTCGAAGGGGTGGATTCTACCCCAATCCAGCCCTCACTCCCCTGCCCCCTCTCCCGGTCCGCCCGAGTCCGCCCGCCTTGGGAGAGGGGAAGACTGGGCAGCCCCCTACTCCCGGCGCAACCGCATTACGCCGCCGCCTCTCGTCGCAAGATAAAGTACCGCCGGGTCGGCGGGGTCCACCTTCAGATCGGTGAGGATGACCTCGCTGCCGAGGCCGTCGGTCAGAGGCTGCCAGGTGAGACCGCCGTCGGCGCTGTGAAAGACCCGAGTGTCGGTGGCGGCGTAGACGGTGTCCGGCACGGCCGGATCGACGGCGACGAGCTCGAGCAACTCGTCGGCGGGGAGGCCCTCATTGCGGCTCTCCCAGGTGGCGCCGCCGTCGATGCTGCGGCCGACGCCGCCTTCGCCCAGGGCGGCGAAGACGAGCCCTGGCTGCGCCGGGCTGAAAGCCAGGCGGAGAGGGGAGATGTCCGAGGCGAGGAAGGCCCAGGTGTCGCCGCGATCGGTGCTGCGGTACAGATCCTCCCCTGCCGCGTAGACATGCGACGGCGCGAAGGGATCGATCCCCAGGAGGAGCGGCGTGGGTACGGGGGCCTCCGCACAGGTCCAACTGCTGCCGGCGTCGGTGGACCGGAAGAGATCGCAGGCGTCAGAGGGGCAGAGAGCCTCCGTCGCGCCGCTCACATAGAGCGTGGTTTCGGCACCGGGCTCCACCGCCACCCGCGGATCCAGCAGGCATCCGGGCCAGGGCAGGCGGGACCAGCGCGTGCCGCTGCTGTAAGTGCGGAAGAAGGCATCCGCCGTAGCGAGATAGAGCCGGCGCGGCGAGGCGGCGGCCAGGATGCCCTCCGCCGGCGTGAACGGGCTCGGGCCCATCCAGGTCTCCCCGCCGTCCGCGCTCCGGAAGACACCTCGATCCGAGCTGGCGAAAAGAAGGGCCGGAGCCGGCCCGACGGCCTCCACAGAGCTGAGGGACGTCGCCCGCAGGCCGTGACCGGCGCTCCACGAGGAGCCGCGGTCGAAGGAGGAAAAAGCACCGCCGTCCGTGGCCGCCACCACCGAGAGCGGCGTCGCCGCCACGGCACGAACCGCCGGCGGCGAGATCCCCGGCCCGGCGGAATGCCAGGTCCGGCCGCCGTTCCCACTGCGGAGGACCCCCGCGGTGGTTCCGAGGTAGACGGCGCTCAGGCTGCCGGAGAGCTCGGAGACCACCGAAACCGTGCGCGCGTCTTCCTGGGCTCGGGACCATCTCTCGCCGCCGTCGACGCTCCGGTAGAGAACGCCCGCGGTCACGGCGTAAAGCCTCCGGGAGTCCAGTGGATCGATGGCGAACGCGTCGACGAGTGTCTTGGGCAGACCCTTGAGGCGCGCCCAGGTGGTGCCGCCGTCGAGGCTGCAGAAGAGGCCGTTGGCGCCAGCGTAGAGAGTGCTCGGCCGGCGCGGATCGAACGTGAGGTTGACGGCGCCGAGAGGTGCTTCCGGCCCCGCGTCGGCCCAGGTGTCGCCGCCGTCGTGAGTGACGTAGATCGGCCCGATGCCGAAGGCCGTGAAGACGGTCAACGGCTGCAGCGGATGAATCGCCACCGCAACCACGTCCCGGCGGACCTCCACGATGTTCGGCCCGCGGAACGTCCAGGTGGCGCCGCCGTTCTCGCTCTTGAACAACCCCTCGCGGGTCGCCGCCCATACCGAGCGGGGTTGCTCCGGCTCCACGGCGAGCCCACAGGCCGGGTTGTCCAGTCCCAGCCCGGCTCCGGCGAAAGTCCAGGTGACGCCACCGTCACCGCTACGGTAGACGCCGCCGGTGGTGAGGCCGGCGTAGATCTTGGCCGGCCGCGAAGGGGCGCTGACGAGGGTGCAGACCGCACCACCCTCCGGTCCGATGCGTGTCCAGGCTCCCGCGCCGGCGGCGGGCTGGGCGGCGAGCAAAGCGATAGCGGCGAGACCGATGAGGTCGGTACGAATGTACATGAGTCCTCTCCTTCGAACGTGGGGATCCAGAGTTGGGAACAGTGTACTTCGAAGCGGGGCGTGTTCAGCACTCAACGCGACGGATCCGCTTGAGGCTATGCCCGGACTCTTCAGGCTGCGGACGCGGGGGATAGCCGAACGGCTCGCCGCGTGTACACTTCCCGAAATGTCCCGAACCGCCATCCTCGCGCTGGCCCTCGTCCTGGCCTCCTGCGGCGCTGAGCCGGAGCCCACTCCGCCGCCTCCGCCACGGCCAACCGTCCCGCTCCACGGCGAGGCCATCGACGTGGGCAAGGCCATGGCCCACATCCGCGACCTCGCGGTCGGGATCGGCCCGCGGCCGACCGGGACCGCGGCGGAAGCCCGGGCTGCGGCCTATCTGGAGAGGGCATTGGCGTCGTGGGGCTATCAAGTCCATCTCCAGGCGGTGCCGATGCTGGACGGTGGCGCGTCCGCCAACGTGGTGGCGCTCCCGGCAGGATTCGACCCCGCCGCGCAGCGGCACCTCCTGGTGGGCGCCCACTACGACACGGTCCTCACCAGCCCCGGCGCGAACGACAACGCTTCCGGCGTGGCGGTCCTCCTGGAGGTGGCCCGAATCCTGAGCGCGCGGCCGGCGCGGCTACCCGTGATGTTCGTGGCGTTCGGCAGCGAGGAGGGCCGTCCGGGGCCGAAGCACCTGTCGCTGGCAGGCTCTCTCCACTATACGGAGACGATGTCCGAGGCCGAGAGCCGCAGCCTGGCGGCGATGCTGAACCTGGACATGATCGGCCATGGCGACGCTGTTCTTTCCACGATGCGGATCAACATGAAGAAGGGGATGCACCAGCGCCTGCTGTCGCTGGCGAACGAATTGGGAGTACCGGCACGGGAGCATTTCACGCCCCAGGTGTCGGACTCCGTTCCGTTCGCGAGCCATGGGATCGAGACCGGCTGGCTTTGGACTGGGGTCGAATCGGTTTATCATTCGCCGAACGACACGGTGGAGAAGATCACACCTAAGTCTCTCGACTGGGCCGGGCGCCTCGCCCTGGCCATCATCCGATCCTATGCATGAATTGAGGGAGAGCCATGGACAGCAGCAACGCTTATGTACCCGATCCACACGCTGCCATCCAAGCGGCGCGTGAGCAAGCCGACCAGGAAGGCAAACGGGTTGCCGTAGTCTTCGGCGCCGACTGGTGCCCGGACTGCTATGCCCTGAACAAGGCGCTCACCCACCGCCTCGTGACGCCCATCCTTGAGCCCAACTACGTGGTCGTGAAGGTCTCGGTCGGCAACCGCAACCAGAACCTCGACATCATGTCCGACTTCGGCATGGACGTGGTGAGAGGGATTCCCGCCATCGCCATCCTGGAGCCGGACGGCACTCTCGTAAAGGCCCAGACGGACGGAGAGTTCCGTAACGCCAACTCCCTCCTCTCGGTCGCCGAGATCGTGAGCTTCTTTCACGCCTGGGTGCCGAATGGGCCGGCGTTGGAGGCGGTGGGCTAGTTCTACTTTGTCAGATCCGGGTGCGGGGGTGGCGGATCGGGGCGTTTCCTGGAACGGGGAAGAGAGGGAGCGTCACGCTCCCTACCTTTTCCAAACCAGGAAAGCCAGGGAGCGCGATGCTCCCTCAGTTTCCCGAGACGAGAAAGGGAGGGAGCGTCACCATCCCTCCCTTTCCTGGAACAAGAAAGGTAGGGAGCGTCGCGCTCCCTCCCGTGGTTCAGACTCCAGCCGGCGGCTGGGGGACGGCGAAGCCCGCAGATGCCGCCGGATCAACCGCACCGCGACGGGGACCGCTCGCGCTTGAGCGCCTCTTCCAGGTGCGGCCGCAGGCGCTCGGCCAGGGTCGCGACGTTGGGCTCGCTCAGCAGGGTGAGATGCCGGCCGGGGACCGGCTCGACCTTGAGCGGCCCTCCCAGGAGCTTCTGCCAGGCCACGGTGGAGGCCGCGCCCTCGGCGGTCTGGAACAGGACGGCGCCGCCGGCATACGGCCGCGGCTCGTAGTCCTTCACGGCGCGCGTGCTGGCGCGGTAGACCGCCAGGGCGCGACGAACCTGGTCCAGGCCCGCGCCGGGCGGCAGGATGCCGGCGGTGCGGAAGGCTTCCAGGGTGAGGTCGAGCTGCCGCTCGGAATCGAGCCCCTCCAGATCCTCCCGCGAGAGGGGCACGTCCCGGCTCCACAGGTTGGCGGCGTAGACGGCGATGTCGAGGAGCAGGTCGGCGTCTCCCACGGGCTCGCCGTCGGCGACCCCGGCGACCGCCGGCGTGCTGTCGAGGAGGGCGAGGAGGGCGACGTCCTCTCCCTGGTCCCGGAGCTGGCGCGCCATCTCGAAGGCGATGAGGCCGCCGAGCGACCAGCCGCCGAGGCGGTAGGGGCCTCGCGGCTGGACGCGGCGGATCTCTTCGATGTACAGGGCGGCCATGCCGGAGAGGGCCTCCAGGGGCTCTCCGGCTCCGGAGAGGCCTTGCGCCTGGAGGCCGTAGAACGGCTGGCCCGGACCGAGGTGGCGCGCCAAGGGGGCGTAGGCGAGGACGTCGCCGCCCGCGGGATGGACGCAGAAGAAGGGCGCCGCGGCGCCTTGCGGCTGGATGGGCACGAGACAGGAAACCGGCTCGGTGGCGGCGGCGCGGCGCAGGAGGGCGGCCATCTGCTCCACCGTCCCGTCCTGGAAGAGAGCGGCCAGGGGGATCTCGCGGCCGAACCGCTGCCGGACCCGGGCCATGAGCCGCACGGCGAGCAGGGAGTGGCCGCCGAGGGCGAAGAAGTTGTCGCGCACGCCGATGCGGGGGACTTCGAGGACTTCCGCCCAGATCCGCGCCAGCTCGAGCTCGATGACGTCGCGGGGCTCCATCCGGTCCGAGAGATCGTCCTGGCTCAGGTCGCGCCGCTCCAGGGCTCCCCGATCCACCTTGCCGGTCGGGGTGACGGGGAGCGCGTCGAGAAGCACGAACCGGGACGGCACCATGGCCTCGGGCAGGCGGCCGCGGAGGTGATCCCGGAGGTCCCGGACGAGGTCGGCTGCCCCGGATTCCTCCGGAACGACCCAGGCGGCCAGGAAGCTCTCGCCGCGGACATCCTCACGCAGGACGACCGCGCACTCGGCCACGGCGGGATGGCCGGCCAGGGCCGCCTCGATCTCTCCGACCTCGATGCGCACGCCGCGGATCTTGACCTGGCCGTCCGTCCGGCCGAGGAATTCGAGGGTGCCGTCCGGCAGCCAGCGCGCTAGGTCGCCGGTGCGGTAGAGCCGGTTTCCAGGCTGGTCCGAGAACGGATCGGGGCGGAAGCGGTCGGCGGTGAGGGCCGGCCGGCCGAGGTAGCCCCGGGTGAGATTGTCGCCGGCCATGTGCAGCTCGCCGGCAACCCCGACAGGCACCGGCTGGCCGAGCGCGTCGAGGACCCGGGCGCTCATCCCGGTCACGGGCCGGCCGATGGGCGGCTCGCGCCGCGCGCTCCAGGCGCGGACCGGAGTCGCGGTGGCATAGATCGTGGTCTCGGTGGGTCCGTAACAGTTGAAGAGGACGTCGAGGCCGGAGGACGGCGGCGCCCACCGGCTCGCCAGCTCGGCCGGGCAGCGGTCTCCTCCCACGCTGACGGTCCGGAGCGAGGGGACGCCGTCGACCGGCAGGCCCGCCAGGACGGCCGGCGTCAGCACGGCGGCGGTGACCTCCTCACGGCGGATCAGCTCGGCGAGGGCGTCGCCCGAGAGGCGGCTCTCCCGGCCGGCGACGCAGAGGGTGGCGCCGGTGGCGAACGCGATCCAGGTCTCCAGGACGGAGGCGTCGAAGCTGAAGGAAACCGACTGCAGCACGCGGCTGCCCGGCCCGGCCCGGAACTGGCGGGCGGCGTGGCGGATCAGCCCGGCCGCGGCGCGGTGCGGCACCAGCACGCCGTTCGGGCGCCCGGTGGAGCCGGACGTGTAGATGACGTAGGCGAGATTGTCAGGCGAGGACGGCGGTATGGCCAGGGGGGCCAGGGGGGCCGGCGGCGGCAGGGACGGCCCGGGCTCGTCGAGGAAGAGGATGCGCGCCGCTGTTTCCGGCAGCCGGTCGAGCAGGCCGCGCCGGGTGAGCAGCACGCGGGCGCCGGAGTCTTCCAGGAGGAGCGCCAGGCGCTCCGCCGGATGGGTCGGATCGAGCGGCAGGTAGGCTCCCCCGGCCTTGAAGGTGGCGAGGACGGCGGCGAGCCGGTCCATGCCTTCCGTCTCGCAGATGGCGACCAGGGTCTCCGGTCCGACCCCTTCGGCGTGCAGGCGGCGGGCCAGGAGACCGGCGCGGCGGTCGAGCTCGGCGTAGGTGAGAGACCGGTCCTCGAAGACGGCGGCGACGGCGTCCGGCGACGCCGCCACGGTGGCGGCGAAGAGATCGTGCAGGCAGGCTTCCTCGACGGTACCCCTGGTGTCGTTCCACTGCCGGACGATCTGGGCGGTCTCGGCCTCGTCGAGGAGGGGCAGCTCGCGGATGCCGCGCTCAGGGTTCGCGGCGGCGGCGGCGAGGAGGCGTCCCAGATGGCCGGCGAGGCGCTCGACCGTGGTGGCGTCGAAGAGGTCGGTGCTGTACTCGATGGCGCCGGCCAGGCCGTCCGCGGTCTCGCCCAGGGAGAGCAGGAGATCGGTCTTGGAGGTGCCGCTGTCCACGGTCAGGGGCTCCAGGCTCAGGCCGGGGAGCGTGATGGGCTGCGGGAGGCCGTCCTGGAGCACGAAGACCACCTGGTGGAGCGGCGGGCGGGCAAGGCTGCGCTCGATGCGCAGCGCTTCGACGAGCCGCTCGAAGGGCAGCGCCTGGTGGTCGTAGGCGGCCAGGGCGCCGCCGCGGACGCGGTCCAGGAGATCGTGGAACGACGGTCCCGGCGGGTGGCCGTCCATCCGGGCGCGGAGGACCAGGGTGTTGACGAAGAGGCCCACGAGCCCTTCCAGCTCGGCGCGCGGGCGGTTCGCGATGGGCGAGCCGACAAGGAGATCCTGCTGGCCCGTATAACGGTGGAGCAGGACGTCGAAGCCGGCCAGGAGGGTCATGAAGAGGGTCGCGTTCCGGCGCCGCGCGAGATCGCGGAGGGCGCCGGCCAGCGGGGCCGGCAGGGTGAGGGTGCGGACGGCGCCGCGGAAGCTCTGGACCGCCGGGCGGGGCCGGTCGGCGGGCAACTCCAGCACGGTGGGCGCGCCGTCCAGGGCCTGCTTCCACCAGGCGATCTCGGCTTCGAGCACGCCGCCGGAGAGCCAGCGCCGCTGCCAGATGGCAAAGTCGCCGTACTGGACCGGCAGCTCGGGCAGAGCGGCGGGCCGGCCTTCCGCGAGCGCCTTGTAGAGGCCGGCGACGTCGTGCAGAAGGACGCCCACGGACCAGCCGTCCGCCGCGACGTGGTGGAGGTTGAGCAGCATCCAGTGCTCGGTGTCTTCCGGCGTCTCCAGCCGCACGAGGAGAGCGCGAATCAGCGGCCCGGCCTGGAGGTCGAACGGACGCGCGGCTTCGGCGCGGAAGAGGCGAAGAGCCTCGGCGTTGCGTTCATCGGAACCCGCCAGATCGACGACGGGCAGGGAGAGGCTCAGCTCGGCGGAGATCTCCTGCCAGGGCGTGCCGTCCGGGCCGGCGGCGAAAGTGGTGCGCAGAGCCTCGTGGCGTTGGACGGCGCCGTTCAGGGCCTCCCGGAGGATCTCGGGCCGCAGGGCGCCGCGGATGCGCAGGGCCAGCGGGATGGCATAGCTGGCGCGCGCACCGGGCTCCAGGCGGTCGAGGAACCACAGGCGTTCCTGGGCGAAGGAGAGAGGGACCGGGGCGCCTTGCTGCCGTGGCTCGATCCGGGGCGCCGCCTGGAGGCCGCTCCCCCGCTCACGGTCGATGCGTGCGGCGAGGTCGGCCAGGGTAGGCTCCTCGAAGACGGCCCGCAGCGGCAGCTCGACACCGAACAGGTCGCGGATACGCGCAGCCAGGCGCGTCGCCGTCAGCGAGTGGCCGCCCAGGGAGAAGAAGCCGTCGCGGGGGCCGACCGTGATCCCCCCAGGTCCAGCGAGCAGGTCGGACCAGACGGCGGCCAGCAGCTCTTCGGTGGGCGTCCGGAACCGGTTCCCCTCCTCCCGTCCTCTCGCGACCGGCGCGATCTTCTCCAGGGCGCGGCGGTCCACCTTGCCGTTCGGCGTGAGCGGCAGGGCGTCGAGGAAGACCCAGCCGGTGGGGATCATGGCTTCGGGCAGATGGGTGGCGAGGGCGGCGCGGAGAACCTCACCCCCTGTCCCCCTCTCCCATCTCCCTCCCTCCCGCCGGGAGAGGGGGGACGTGACTGGGGCGATGTTGCCGAGATCGAAGGAAGAGGCCTCGACGGCGTTCCCCCTCTCCCGGTGGTCGGGAGGGCGATGGGAGAGGGGGCTAGGGGGTGAGGTCACATACGCCACGAGCTGTCCCTCCCGCACCAGCACGGCCGCCTCGCCGACGCCGGGCTGCTTCGCGAGCGCGGCTTCGATCTCTCCCAGCTCGATGCGGACGCCGCGGATCTTGACCTGGTAATCGATCCGGCCCAGGAACTCGATCTCGCCGTCGGGCAGCCAGCGGGCGAGGTCTCCGGTGCGGTACATCCGGTCGCCGGGCCGACCGTGCGGATCGGGGACGAATCTCTCGGCGGTCAGCGCCGGGCGGTGGCGGTAGCCGCGGGCGAGGCTCACGCCGGCCACGCACAGCTCGCCGGGCACGCCCACGGGCACGGGCCGCAGGGCGCGGTCCAGGATCGCGACGCGGGTGTTGTCGATCGGGTGGCCGATGGTGGGCAGACGGCCGCCTGCCGGGTCCACGACGCCGGCCGTGGTCACGACGGTACACTCGGTGGGGCCGTAGTGGTTGACCAGGGCGAACGGGGCGTCCGCGGACGGCCGGCGGTGGAGCCGGTCGCCGCCGGTGAGGATCGCCCGCAGGCTCCGCGACTGGAGGTGCTCATTCAGGACAGCCTCGGCGAGCGGCGTGGGCAGGAACGTGACCGTGATCCGGCGCTCGGCGAGCCAGGCGGCGAGATCCGGCGGCGAGGTGACGGTGTCGGCCGGCGGGATGTGGAGCGTGGCGCCGGCCGTGAGGCAGGGCCATACCTCCCAGACCGAAGCGTCGAAGCCCGGACCGGCGACCAGGGCCGTGCGGTCGTCCGGCCCCAGCTCGTAGAGCCGCCGGTGCCAGGCGGAGAGATTCGCGAGGCCGCCGTGGAGCAGCTCGGTGCCCTTGGGCTCGCCGGTGGAGCCCGAGGTGTAGATCACATAGGCCAGGCGATCCGAGGTGACCGGGATCTCCGGATCGGTCTCGCTCTCGGCTTCGAGAAGCCCAGGGTCCACGGTCTCGAGCAGCAGGCGGGCGCCCGAGTCGCGCAGGATGTAGGCGGCGCGCTCCTCCGGGTTCGCCGGATCGATCGGCAGGTAGGCGGCGCCGGCCTTGAGCACGGCGAGCGCGGCGGTCACCAGCTCGGGCGAGCGCGGCATGCGCAGGGCCACCACGTCCTCCGGCCCCACGCCCTGCTTCATCAGCCGGTAAGCCAGACGGTTGGCGCGGCGGTTCAGCTCGCCGTAGGTGAGGATCCCATGCTCCCCCATCACCGCCGGTGCGCCGGGCCAGGCCACGGCGCGGGCTTCGACCTGGCGGTGGACCGGCTCGAAAAGAATGTCCACGTCGGTGAGGTTCCACTCGACGAGCACCTGCCGGGTCTCGGCCTCGGAGAGAAGGCGCAGCTCGGAGAGCGGCCGGCCGGGCTCGGCCAGGGCCGCCGCGAGCAGCGTCTCGAAGTGGCCGGCCAGACGGGAGACGGTGGTCCGGTCGAAGAGGTCGCGGCTGTACTCCAGCGCGCCTTCGAGGCCGGCCGGGGTCTCGGCCAGGGTGAGGGTGAGATCGAACTTGGCGATCCCGGTATCCACCGGCAGGGCGGAGAGGGTGACGCCGGGCAGCTCCAGGCGTGTGCCCCCCACGGCATTTTGCAGCGCGAACACGACCTCGAAGAGCGGCGAGCGAGCGAGGTCGCGCTCCGGCGCCAGCTCCTCCACGAGACGTTCGAACGGGACGTCCTGATGGGCCAGGGCGCCGAGGGCACGGGCACGCGTGCGCGCCAGCAGCGTTTCGAACGCGGGGTCTCCCGAGCCGTCCGAGCGCAGCACGAGGGTGTTGACGAAGAAACCGATCAGATTTTCGACCTCGACACGGTTGCGGCCGGCTACGGGGGTGCCGACGGAGAGGTCGTCCTGGCCGGAAAGGCGATGGAGCAACGCCTGGAAGGACGCGAGCAGAACCATGAAGAGACTGGCGCCGCGCGTGCGCGCCAGGGCGCCGGCCTGCTCCCGCAAGGCCGCGGGGAGCCGGAGGTCCAGCAGCCCGCCGGCCGGCGTGCGCACGGCCGGCCGCGGCCGGTCGGCGGGAAGGTCGAGCGGGGTGGCGTCCGCGAGAGCCTCGCGCCAGTACGCGAGCTGCCGCTCCAGGCCCTCGCCGCGCAACCACTCGCGCTGCCAGCGGGCGAAGTCCGGATACTGGATCGGAAGATCCGGGAGAGAGCCGCCCGAGTAGAGCGCGGCGGCTTCGCGGATCAAGAGGCCGATCGACCAGCCGTCCGAGACGATGTGGTGCATCGTCACCAACGCGGCAAATGCCGCGTGGCTGCCCGCGCCGAGCCGGACCAGGGTGGCGCGGAAGAGCGGTCCGCGGGCGAGGTCGAACGGCCGCCGCGCCTCGTCTCCGGTGAGCCGCGGCAGCTCGGCGTCCCGGCGGGCCTCGGGGAGCGCGGAGAGATCCACGCGCGGCACGGTCAGAGCCGTCTCGTGAACAATCTGGACCGGGCCGGCGGCGGTCTCGCTGAAAGTTGCCCGCAGCCCGGCGTGGCGGTGGACGATCGCGGCCAGAGTCCTCTCCAGGGCCAGCTCGTCCACATCGCCGTCGAGCCGCAGGGCCACCGGGATGTTGTAGAGCGCGGTTCCGGGCTCCAGTTGATCGAGGAACCACAGCCGCTCCTGGGCGAAGGAAAGCGGCAGCGGTTCTCCGGGCTCGACCGGAACGGGCAGGATCGGCGTGAGCCCCTGGCCGGCGAGGCGCTCGTAGCCGAGCGCCACCGCGGTCTCCCAGGTGGGCTCGCCCAGCGCGTGCTCGGCGGCCAGCTCGCGCCAGCGCCCGGCGGCGCTCGCGTCGACGCTGCGGTGCTGGTGGAACTTGACGTCGCCCAACATGCGGCCTTCGGCGTAGATGCCGTCGGTCATCCGCGCCTGCTTTTCTTTGTACGGATCGGCCATGTCCGGGTGGTAGTCGAGACCGAGCGCGGCGCACAGCCGCCGCAGCTCGTTCTCCGGCTCGCGCACGAGATCCTCGTAGCGCACCCAATGCTGGCGTTCGGCGGGGACATCCGCGAGGAATTCGGCCACGTTGCGGTGGCTCACCAGCCAGATCAGCTCGGCCAGGGCGCGGCGCGAGAAGCGGTGCGGCTGGCGGAAGAAGAGCTGATCGAGCTTGGCTTCTTCGAAGCTGCGGATCATGCCGTACGGGTGACGGATCAGATGGATGTACAGCGGCAGGTCGAACGTCTCCTCGGCCCGCATCAGGAGAGACGGGTTGAGCGCATAGGACGGCGTCTTGTCCACCAGGATGCGACCCTGGAGCTGATCCTGGAGCCAGCCGTAGAAACGCTGTGTAGTCCAATCCTCCGACTCGGCTAAATCCACCAGCGCCTTGGCTTCATCGGGGCCACACCCGCGGGCCTCCATGACAGCGCGGATCACCCCTTCGAGCCAGAAGCTGTCGCGGCCGGGGAACGCCGCCTTGCGCTCGCCCATGGTGTTGAACGACAGCAGCTCCAGCTCCGGCGGCGAGAACAGCGCCGGATGCCCGCCGAGCATGACGCGCAGCAGCGTCGAGCCCGAGCGCGGCGGCGACAGCACGAACAGCGCCGGAGGGTTCTTCTCCGCCAGGGGGATCGGCGGGAGGGGATGGATGAGGCCGCGAAACTCGCTCATCGCGGTCTCGTCGACCCAAACGATCTCGTCGCGCCGTCCTTCCTCCGCCATCAGCGACTCCGCACCCCACAGGCGGACGACGGCCGACCGATTCTCGCGCGCCAGGTAGGCGGCCATCTTCGCCACGGTCGGCGCGTCGAAGATCACCACCACATGAACGATTTCACCCAGCTCGCGCTGAAGCCGGTTGACGAGCACGGCGCCGGTGATCGAATTGCCGCCCAGATCGAAGAACGAATCGTGAACGCCTACAGGCACGCCCAGCGCCTCGCTCCACAACGCCGCGAGGAAACGCTCCAGCGCCGTGCGCGGCTCGACCCGCTCCGTTTCCGGAACGATCACCGCTCCGGGCTCCGGCAGCGCCTTGCGGTCCACCTTGCCGTTCGGGCTGAGTGGCAGGGCGTCCAGGAAGACGAAGGCGGACGGAATCATGTACTCGGGGAGGCTCGGCGCCAGGTGCTCGCGGAGGCTCTCCGGAGCCGCCTCCCCCACCACGTACGCCACCAGCCGCGAATCCTTCGCCACCACGACCACGTCCTTGACCGCGGGGTGGGCGGCGAGCGCCGCCTCGATCTCACCCAGCTCGATGCGCAGGCCGCGGATCTTGACCTGGAAATCGATCCGCCCCAGATACTCGATCGCGCCGTCCGGCCGCCAGCGCGCGAGGTCGCCCGTGCGGTAGAGGCGGGCTCCGGCCGGACCCAGCGGATCGGGCACGAACTTCTCCGCCGTCAGCTCCGGCCGGCGATGATAGCCGCGGGCCGGCTGGACGCCGCCGATCAGCAGCTCGCCGGGCACGCCCATCGGCACCGGGTGGAAGAGCGGATCGAGGATGTGGATCGCGGTGTTGGCGATCGGCCGGCCGATCGGCACCGATCCATGTTCTTCGCCGCACGGCCACGCCGTCACGTCGACGGCGGCCTCCGTGGGACCGTACAGGTTGTGCAGCTCGATACCGGTCAGAATTTCCGAGAAACGCCGCGCCAGATCAGCCGGCAACGCCTCGCCGCTGCAGATCACCCGGCGGATCGAAACGCAGCTCTCCGCTCCCGGCGCTTCCAGGAAGACGCGCAGCATCGACGGCACGAAGTGGAGCGTCGTGATCCCTTCGCGGGCGATCGTCTCGACCAGATAGGCCGGGTCCTGGTGGCCGCCGGGACGGGCGATCACCAGGCGGGCGCCCACCATCAACGGCCAGAAGAATTCCCAGACCGACACGTCGAAGCTGAACGGGGTCTTCTGGAGCACCCGGTCGTCCGGCGTGAGGCCGTAGGCCTCCTGCATCCAGAGCAGCCGGTTGCGGATGGCCCGGTGCGAATTCATCGCGCCCTTGGGCCGGCCGGTCGAGCCGGAGGTGTAGATCATGTAGGCCAGGGATTCGGGATCGACCGGGACCGGTTTCGGAAGCGCTGAAGGCAGCGACTTGATCGAGGCGACATCGAGAAGCACGGAGACGCCCGAGTCCTCCAGCATGTAGGCGATGCGGTCCGCCGGATACCCGGGGTCGATCGGCACGTAGGCGGCGCCGGCTCTCAGGATGCCCACCAGCCCCACCACCAGCTCCAACGATCGCTCGGCGGAGATCCCGATCAGCTCGTCCGGACGCCGGCCGAGGTGAGCCGCGACGCGGCCGGCGCGATCCCACAGCTCCGCGTAGGTGAGGGTCTCGCCTTCGAACGACAGCGCCACGGCGTCCGGCGTCCGGGCCGCCTGCGCGCTGATCAGGTCGTGGATCGCCGGCTCGGGCTCCCAGTTGTTCGCCGTGTCGTTCCACTCCAGGAGCTGGCGGCGCTCGGCTTCGGTGAGCAGCGGTAGCTCGTCGAGCCGCGTGCCGGGGTCGGCCACGGCCGCCTCCAGCAGCGTGGCGAAGTGGCCGCGCAGCCGGGCGACGCGGGTGGAATCGAACAGGTCGCGGTTGAACATCCAGAGGAGCGACAGGCCCTCGCCGGTCTCGGTGGCGTTGAGGACCAGGTCGAACTTCGACGTGGCCGTGTCCACCGCCACCGGCGCCAGGGTCAGACCGGGCAGCTCGAACGGCTCGGCCGGCGTGTTCTGGAGCACGAAGAGCACCTGGAAGACCGGCGCGTGGCTCAAGTCGCGCTCCGGTGCCAGCTCCTCCACGAGACGCTCGAAGGGGAGGCCGGCGTGGGTGTAGGCCTCCAGCGTGACCTCCCGCACCCGGGCCAGAAGCCCGGAGAACGAGGGGTCACCCGACAAGTCCACCCGTAGCGCCAGGGTGTTCAGGAAGAGGCCGATCAGCCCTTCGGTCTCGGCCCGGTCGCGGCCGGCGACGGGCGTGCCCACGACCAGGTCGGACTGGCCGGTGTAGCGCGCCAGGAGCGCGTCCAGGGCCGAGAGGAGCACCATGAACGGCGTCGCCCCCGTCCGGCGTGCCAGACCCTGGACGCCCCGTTCCAGGCCGGCCGGGAGGCGCTCGTGCCGGGCCTCGCCACGGAAACGCTGCACCGGCGGCCGGGGCCGGTCGGCGGGCAGCGCGAGGAAGCCGGGCGCGCCGGCCAGGCGGCCCTTCCACCAGTCCAGCTCGGCGGCCAGGGCCGCGCCGCGCAACGTCTCCCGCTGCCAGACCGCGAAGTCGCCGTACTGCACCGGCAGCTCCGGCAGGGGCCGGCCGGCATAGAAAGCCGCCAGCTCGCGCACCAGCACGCCCAGGGACCAGCCGTCGGCCACGATGTGATGCACCGTGAGCGCGCAGACGTGCTCGTCTTCGGCCAGGCGCAGCAGGAGGCTGCGAAGGAGAGGCCCGCGCGCGAGGTCGAACGGCCGGCGGCCCTGCTCCTCCACCAGCCGGCCGGCCTCGCCGTCGCGGCGATCCGGCGGCAACGCCCGCAGGTCGGCCACCGGCAGAGGGAGCGGCAGCTCGGGAAGGATCCGCTGGACGACCCCGTCCGGACCCGCGGTGAAGACGGTCCGCAGGGCTTCGTGGCGGGCGGCGATCCCGTTGAGGCTCGCGGCGAGCGCGGGTACGTCCAGCCGCCCCGCGAGCCGCACGGCGCCGGGGATGTTGTAGGCGGGGCTGCCGGGATCGAGCTGGTCCAGGAACCAGAGGCGCTCCTGGCCGAAGGTCAGCGGCGGCGGCTCGGCGCCGGCGCGCCGCCGCAACGGCAAGGCCTTCAGGGCAGGCCGCCCGCCGTCGATCCGCGCCGCGAGCTTCGCCACGGTGGGGCTCTCGAACAGCGCGCGCAAGGGGAGCTCGACGCCGAACGCGTCGCGCACCCGCGACACGGCGCGCACCGCCAGCAGGGAGTGGCCGCCGAGGTCGAAGAACGAGTCGTGGGCTCCGATCCGTTCGACCCCGAGCAGCTCGGACCAGATGGTCGCCAGCCGCGCCTCGGTCCCGGTCCGCGGGGCCACGGAGACGGCAGGCTCCACGGCGCCGGCGTCCGCGGCGGGCCGGACGGGCCGGCGGGCGCTCCACGCCGCCAGGAGCTGCTCGCGGTCCTCCCCGGTGAGCAGCGGCAGCTCCTCGACGGACAGGCCGGGATCGGCGGCCACCCCTTCCAGCAGCGCCTGCCAGCGCTCCAGCATCCGGCACACGGTCGCGGCGTCGAAGAGGGCCGTGGCGTACTCGGACCTCACGGCCAGGCTGCCGTCCATCTCGGCCACCCCGAAGCTCACGTCGAACTTGGAGGTGACCGAGTCGAGCCGCATCGGGGCGAGGCGTAAGCCGGACACCTCCATCTGCTGGAACGGGGCGTTCTGGAGCGTGAACAGAACCTGGAAGAGCGGGTTGTGGTCGAGGCTGCGCTCGACCTCCAGCCCCTCGACGAGCCGCTCGAACGGGACGTCCTGGTGCGCGTAGGCGTTGAGCGAGGTCGCGCGCACCTGCTCCAGGAGGCGGTCGAAGCGGAGGCCGTCCAACCGTCCGTCTCCGAAGCGGCCGCGGAGCACGAGCATGTTGACGAAGAAGCCGATCAGATCCTCGATCTCGGGCCGGCCGCGGCCGGCGATCGGCGAGCCGACCAGGACGTCGTCCTGGCCGCTGTAGAGGTGCAGCAGCACCTGGAGCGAAGCCAGCAGGGTCATGAAAAGGGTCGTCCCCTGCCGGCGGCCCAGCTCGCGCAGCCGCCCGGTCAGCCCGGCGGGGAAAACCGTGGCGACGCTCGCGCCCTCGTAGGTCTGGACCGGCGGCCGGGGGTGGTCGGTGGGCAGGCCGAGCAGCGCCGGAGACCCGGCCAGCTCCTCGCGCCAGTAGCGGAGCTGCGCCTCCAGAGCTTCGCCGCGCAGCCACTCGCGCTGGCGGACGGCGAAGTCCAGGTACTGGACCGGCAGCTCCGGCAGGCGCGGCGCCCGGCCTTCGGTGACGGCGCCGTAGAGCTCCGCGCACTCGCGCACCAGCACCTCCATGGACCAGCCGTCGCTGACGATGTGGTGCATGTCGAGGAGCAATCCCCAGTTCTCTTCGCCGAGCCGCAGCAGGCGCGCCCGCACGAGCGGGCCGTGTTGCAGGTCGAAGGGCAGCGCGGAGTCCTCCCTCATCACCCGCAGCGCCTCCGACTCCCGCCGCGGCTCCGGCAGCGCCCCCAGGTCGATCACCGGCACGGGGAGCCCGCGCGGCGGGCCGACGATCTGGACCGGGATGCCGTCCACCTCGTCGAAGGTGGTGCGCAGCGACTCCTGGCGGCGCGCGATCTCGCCGAGGCTCGCGGCCAGCGCCGCGGGCACCAGCGGTCCGGTCAGCCGGAGAGCCGCCGGGAGGTTGTAGAAGGCGTTGCCGGGCTCCAGGCGGTCGAGGAACCAGAGCCTCTCCTGGGCGAAGGAGAGAGGCCCCCGGTCCAGCCCCCGCCGCACGAGAGGCGGCTGGGAGGCGCCGGCCCCCAGGGTGGTTCCCAGGGTTTCGATGCGCGCGGCGAGGTCCGCCAGCACCGGCGCCTCGAACAGCGCCCGCAGCGGCAGCTCCACGCCGAGCGTCTCCCGCACCCGCGACACCACCCGGGTGGCCAGGAGCGAGTGTCCACCCAGATCGAAGAAGTGATCCTCGACGGCGACTTCGCCGGTCCCGAGCGCTTCGATCCCCAGAAGACTGAGCCAGATCTCCGCCAGCACCCGTTCCGCGGGCGTCCGCGGCGGCGTGCGCACGCCCGTGTCCCACCCGGTCCTGGCCGGCTTGCGGCCCACCCGGACGTCCGAGACCTGGCGGCGCTCGGGTTCTTCCAGGAACGGCAGCGCGATCAGCGGGCGAGCCGGATCGTCCACCGCCGCCGCCAGAAGATCTCGCAGGTGCCCGAACATCCGCCGCACGGTCGCCGGATCGAAGAGCGCGGTGGCGTACTCGAGCTCGACCTCGAGGCGGCCGTCGTCCCTTTCCATGCAGGTGAAGGTGAGGTCGAACTTCGACGTGCCGCTGTGAAGAGGTTTCGGCACCAGGGTCACGCCGGCGATCTCCACGGGCTCCATGGAGAGGTTCGGCCAGGAGAGCATCACCTGGAAGAGCGGGCTGTAGGCGAGGCTGCGCTCGACCTCCAGCTCCTCCATCAGGCGCTCGAAGGGGAGATCCTGGTGCGCGTAAGCGCGCAGCGACGTTTCGCGGACGCGGGCCAGCAGGTCGCGGTAGCCCGGATCGCCGGACATCCGGCCGCGGAGCACGAGGGTGTTGACGAAGAAGCCGATCAGCCCTTCGACCTCGGGCCGCGTCCGGTTCGCCACGGGCGTGCCCACCAGCACGTCCTCCTGCCTGGTGTACCGGTGGAGCAGCGCCTGCAGGCCGGCCAGCACCGCCATGAACAGGGTCGTCCCCTCGCGCCGGGCCAGGGCGCCGAGCGGCGCGATCAGCTCCGCCGGCAGCTCCAGCAGCTCCAGGGCGCCGCGGTAGGACTGCATCGCCGGCCGCGGGCGGTCGGAGGGCAGCTCCAGCAGCGCCGGAGCGCCCTCCAGCTCCTCGCGCCAGAAGCGGAACAGCTCCGACAGCGCGTCGCCCTGGAGCCGCTCGCGCTCGCGGACGGCGTAGTCCAGATATTGCACCGGCAGCTCCGGCAGGCGTGGCTCCCGCCCTTCCCTGGAAGCGGCATACAGCTCCGCGCACTCCCCCACCAGCACCTCCAGCGACCAGCCGTCGCTGATGATGTGGTGGAGGTTGACGAGCAGCGACCAGTCGTCCTCGCCCAGCCGCGCGAGGAGCGTCCGCACGAGTGGCGCCCGGCGCAGGTCGAACGGCCGGCCGGCCTCCTCCCGCCACAGGCGCGCCGCCGTCGCGCCGGGATCCGGCAGCGCCCGCAGGTCGAGGATCAGCGGCGGTGGCAGAGGGAGCGCCTCCGGCGGCGAGACGATCTGGAACGGGACCCCGTCCGCCTGGTCGAAGCTGGTGCGCAGCGAGCCCTGCCGGCGCGCGACCCCGGCGAGGCTCGCTGCGAACGCCGCCGGATCGAGTGGGCCGGTCAGGAGGAGGGCCGCCGGGATGTTGTAGGAGGCGCTGCCGGGCTCCAGCCGGTCCAGGAACCAGAGGCGCTCCTGCGCGAAAGACAGCGGCCCGCGGTCACCCTCCCCCTTCACCAGCGGCGCCGAAACGGCCGCCGGGTCGAGCCGCAGCTCGTCGATGCGCGCGGCCAGGTCCGCCAGCGCCGGCGCTTCGAACAGCGCCCGCAGCGGCAGCTCCACGCCGAAGGCCTCCTGCACCTTCGAGACGACCCGCATGCCCAGGAGCGAATGGCCGCCGAGGTCGAAGAAGCGGTCCTCGGCGCCGACCCGGTCGACTCCGAGCGCTTTGATATCGAGAAGACCGCGCCAGATCTCCGCCAGACCCTGCTCCGTGGGCGTGCGCGGCGCGGTGCGGCTCTCCCGCCCCCGCCCCGTTCCGCTCGTCCCGCTCGTCCCGACCTTCGCGAGCGCCTTGCGGTCCACCTTGCCGTTGGGCGTCAGCGGCAGCGCATCCAGGAGGACGAAGGCCGACGGCACCATGTAGCCGGGGAGCCGGGTGGAGAGGAACGGCCGCAGGTCCGGAACCGACTCCGGAGCCACGTAGGCCACCAGCCGGCGTTCCCCGCCCTCGCCCGGCGCCAGCACCGCCGCCTCGCGGACCTCGGGATGGGCGAGCAGCGCCGACTCGATCTCTCCCAGCTCGATGCGGAAGCCGCGCACCTTGACTTGATGGTCGATCCGGCCCAGATACTCGATCCGCCCGTCCGCCAGATACCGTGCGAGGTCGCCGGTCCGGTACAGCCGCGAGCCTTCTCCCGAGAACGGATCGGGGACGAACTTCTCCGCCGTCAGCTCGGGCCGTCCCAGGTAGCCGCGCGCCAGGCCGTCGCCGCCCAGCCACAGCTCCCCGGCCACCCCGACCGGCACCGGCAGGAACGAGCGGTCGACCAGGTAGACCCGCGTGCCCGCGATAGGACGGCCGATGGTCGGCTCCCGCCTTTCCCGCGGCACCTCCGTCCACGTCGAGTAGGTCGTGTCTTCCGACGGACCGTACAGGTTGAGCAGGCGCTGCGGGATCGAGTCGGCCAGCGAGCGCCGCAGTGGCTCCCCCGCCAGGTTGACCGTCTTCACCGAGGCCGGCACCGCCCGCATCCGCACCAGCTCCGTCATGGCCGAGGGCACGGTGTTGAGCAGCCGCACCTCGCCCGCGGCCGGATGGCCGGGGAGCGCCAGGGCGTTCTCGCCGAGGATCACCCGGCCGCCCCAGCACAGCGGCACGAAGATCTCGAACACGGAGAGATCGAAATTCACCGACGTCGCCGCGAACACTCCGGACAGCTCCTCGGCGCTGAATTCGCTCCGCGACCAGAAGGAGAAGGCCACGGCGCTGCGATGGGTGATCGCGACCCCCTTCGGCCGGCCGGTCGATCCCGAGGTATAGATCAGGTAGGCGAGGTTTGCCGGCACGGCACCCGGGGCGACCAAGCCTGCCGGTGGCAGCCTCTCGCCGTCGAGGAGGATCCGCCGCGCGCCGCCCATGCCCTCGATCAGCCCGCTCTCGGTCAGGACGACCGGAGCGCCGGTGTCCTCCAACAGAAAGGCCAGACGCTCCTTCGGGTAGTTGGGATCGAGCGGCACATAGCAGCCGCCGGCCCGCAGGACTCCGAGCAGGGCCGCCACCAACTCCGGCGTACGGCGCAGAGCCACTCCCACGGATACCTCCGGGCCGACGCCCAGCTCCCGCAGCCGCGCCGCGATCCGCCGCGAGCGCTCGTCGAGCTCGCCGTAGGTCCAGCGTTCGCCGCGGTCGCCGATCACCGCCACGGCGTCCGGCGTGCGCTTCATCTGGGCCTCGACCAGCTCGTGCAGGCAGACCTCCGGGACCTCCACCGCCGTGTCGTTCCAGGTCTCCAGCACCTGGCGGCGCTCGGCCTCGTCCATCAGCGGCAGCTCGGCCAGCGGGCGCTCCGGGTCGGCCGCCGCCGCCACCAGCAGCACGCGCAGGTGTCCGAACAGCCGGCGGACCGTCTCCGCGTCGAACAGCGCCGTGGCGTACTCCAGCTCGACTTCGAGGCGGCTCTCTCTCTCCCAGACCGTGAAGGTGAGGTCGAACCTCGCGGCGCCGGTGTGGACGGGCTCCGGCGACAGGGTCACGCCGGGGAGCCGGAGCGGCTCCGCGGGCGCGTTCTGCCAGGCGAGCATCACCTGGAAGAGAGGGCTGTAGGCGAGACTGCGCTCCATCCCCATGCCCTCGACCAGCTTCTCGAAAGGGAGATCCTGGTTCGCGTAGGCTCCCAGGGCCGTATCGCGCACCTGGATCAGCATCTGCCGCCAGGTGAGATCCCCGGACACGCGGCCACGGAGCACGACGGTGCTGACGAAGAAGCCGATCAGCACCTCCAACTCGGTCCGCGTCCGGTTGGCCACGGGCGTGCCCACGGGCACGTCCTCCTGGCCGGTGTAGCGGTGCAACACGGCCTGGATGCCGGCCAGCGCCGCCATGAACAGGGTGCCGCCCTCCCGCCTCGCGAGGGCGCTCAGCGCCGCTCCCAGGCCCGCCGGGAGGGCCAGCAGCTCCGCGGCGCCGCGCTGGGACTGGACCGGCGGCCGCGGCCGGTCAGTGGGCAGCTCCAGCAGCGCCGGGATGCCGGCGAGCTCCTCGCGCCAGTAGCGGAGCTGGCGCTCGAGGAGCTCGCCCCGCATCTGATCGCGCTGCCAGACGGCGAAGTCCGCGTACTGGATCGGCAGCTCCGGCAGGTGATGGGAGCGCGTCTCGGACACCGCCGTGTACAGCTCCACGCTCTCCCGCACCAGCACGGCCACCGACCAGCCGTCGCTGACGATGTGGTGCATGTTGACGAACAGCCGCCAGTCGCCGTCTCCCGTGCGCAGGAGCAGCGCCCGCAGCAGCGGCCCGCGCCCCAGGTCGAACGGGCGGCGGGCTTCGCCGGCCAGCAGGCGCCGGGCCTCGGCCTCGCGCCGGTCCGCCGGCAGCGCCCGCAGGTCGAGCTGCGGCAGGGCCGGCACCCACGGCGGGCCGACGACCTGGACCGGCGTCCCGGACTCCTCGGCGAAGGTGGTGCGCAGCACCTCGTGGCGCGCCACGATGCCGGCCAGGGCGGAGGCCAGGGCGCCGGCATTCAGGCGGCCCCGCAGGTGCAACAGCGCGGGGATGCTGTAGGCCGAGCCGCCGCCCTCCAGCCGGTCCAGGAACCAGAGCCGCTCCTGGGGGAAGGAGAGCGGCGACGGACCGGTCCCGGAGCGGCGCGGGATCATCTTCCCCGCGCCCAACTTCGCGGCCGACGGCCGCAGGCCCGGGAGAGCGGCGCGCTGCGCGTCGGTCAGCCGCGCGCGCAGTCCGGCGAGCCGCCGTTCGCGCTCGGCGAGGCGATCCGGCAGGGAGACCCCGCGCTGCCCGGGCTGCTCCGCGGCGACCTGCCGGCGCTCCGGCGCGGCGAAGAGCGGAAGATCGGAGAGCGGCGCCTCGGGCGCCGCCGCCGCCCTCTCCAGCAGAGCGCGCAGATGGTCCATCAGGCGGACCACCGTCGACTCCTCGAACAGGCCGGTGGCGTACTCCGCGTCCACCCTCAAAGCCTGCCGGTCCACGGAGACCGACAGGGACAGATCGACCTTGGCGGTATCCGACCAGGGTTCCATCATCTCCAACGCCAACCCGGGCAGCACGAGCGTCTGGGTGGAGGCGTTCTGGAGCACCAGCAGGATCTGGAACAGCGGGTTCCAGCCGAGGTTCCGCGGCACGTGGAGCTCCTCAACGACGCGCTCGAACGGCACGTCCTGGTGGGCATAGGCGCCGAGCGCCGTGGCCTTGACCTGCGCGAGCAGCTCGCGGAACGGCATGCCGGGCCGCGGGCGGGCGCGTAGCGCCAGGGTGTTGGCGAAGAAGCCGATCAGCCCCTCGGTCTCGGAACGGTTGCGGTTCGCCACCGGCGAGCCCACGACCACGTCGCCCGGACCTTCCGGCCTGCTTCGATGGATCAGGGAGAACAGGCCCGCCAGCAGAACCATGAAGAGGCTCGCCCCCTCGCGCCGGGCGAACGACTCCAGATCCGCGGTCAGAGCGGGCGGGATGGACGACGAGACCAGGCGCCCGCGGAAGCTCTGCGCGGCCGGACGGACGCGGTCGGACGGCAGCTCCGTCAGCTCCGGAGCGCCGGCGAGCTCCCGCCGCCACCAGGCGAGCTGGCGCTCCAGCGCCTCGCCCTGCAGCCAGGCGTGCTGCCATACCGCGAAGTCGGCGTACTGGATGGGCAGCGGCGGCAGCGAGGCTCCGCTCCCGCCCTGGACGAAGGCGCGGTAGAGCCGCCCCAGCTCGCGCACCAGCACGTCCACCGACCAGCCGTCGGCGACGATGTGGTGGACGGTGAAAAGCACGGCGTGCGCCTCCTCGCCGAGGCGCACCAGGGTCGAGCGCAGCAGCGGCCCGCGGGCCAGGTCGAACGGCCGCTTCCCCTCGTCCAGGGCCAGCCGCCGCAGCTCGGCCGGCCTGACGGCCTCCGGCAGGCCGCCGAGGTCGATCACCGGCAGGTCGAGCCGCACCGCCGGAGAGATCCGCTGCACCGGCCGGCCTTCGGCCTCCGGCAGCGTGGTGCGCAGGGCCTCGTGCCGCCGCACGATTTCGCGCAGGCTGAGGGCGAAGGCCGCCACGTCCAGGAAGCCGGTCAGGCGCAGGCCGCCGGCGATGTTGTAGAGCGGGCTTCCGGGCGCCAGCCGGTCGAGGAACCAGAGCCGCTCCTGTGCGAAGGAAGGGGGCATGTCGCCGCCCCCCGGCATCCGCGGCAGGGGAACGAGGGGCGGCAAGGACGGGGAGGACGCCGCGGGCAGGCTCCGCAGGGTTTCGATGCGGAGGGCCAGCGCGGCCACGGTGGAGGACTCGAACAGATCCCCCGGAGCCAGCTCCACGCCGAAGGTGTCGCGCACCCGCGAGACGATGCGGGTCGCCAGCAGCGAGTGGCCGCCCAGCTCCAGGAAGGGATCCTCGACACCGACCTCGTCGAGGCCGAGCACCTCGGCCCAGATCTCCGCCAGACGCTCCCGGGACGCGCCGCGCGGGATCGGGGGGGGTGGGGGGGGTGCCGGAGCCGGAGCGGCGGGCACCGGCGGTATCGGCGGTATTGGTGATACGGGCGATATCGCCGGCACGGGGTGAGATTCCCACGGCGCCTCCTCCGCCTGGCCTCCGCCTTGGCCCAGGAGCAACAGCTCCTCCACGATCAGCGCCTGCTCGGCGAGCGTCGGCGATTCGAACAGGCTGCGCAGCGGCAGGTCGACGCCGAAGGCGCCGCGCACCCGCGAGACGAGCTGGGTCGCCAGCAGCGAGTGGCCGCCCAGGTCGAAGAAGCTGTCGAAGGCGCCGATCCGCCCGGTTTGCAGGACGCCGGCCCAGACCTCGGCCAGCCGCTCCTCGAATTCCGTGCGCGGCGCCACGAAGCCGGCACCCTCTCCTCCCTGGTTCCAGTCCGGCGGTGCGGTCTCGGACAGCGCCCGCCGGTCCACCTTGCCGTTCGGGGTCAGGGGGAAGGCCGGCACGGTCACGAAGGCCGAGGGCACCATGTGCTCCGGCAGCCTGGCGCGCAGGTGGGCGCGCAGGGCGTCGGGGAGACCCTCCTCGCTCCCGCTCCCCTCCTCGCGGATCACGTAGGCGACCAGCCGGCGGTCGCCCGGCCCGGCATTCGGCGGAACCAGCGCCAGCACCAGGGCCTGGCGGACCGCCGGATGCTCGCCGAGCGCCGCCTCGATCTCCGCCGGCTCGATGCGGAAGCCGCGCACTTTGACCTGATTGTCGGCCCGGCCCAGAAGCTCGACGTCGCCCGAGGCCAGCCAGCGCGCCAGGTCGCCGGCCCGGTACAGGCGCGCTCCCGGCTCCGGGCTGAAGGGGTGCGGCACGAAGCGTTCCGCCGTGAGGGCGGGCTGGTCGAAGTAGCCGCGGCCGACGCCGGGGCCGCCCACGAACAGCTCCCCCGGCACGCCGGGCGGCACGGGCTCGAAGCCGCGGCCGAGGACGTAGATCTCGTTGCTCACGTACGGCCGGCCGATCGGGACCATCGCGGCAGAGGCGAGGCTCCGCTCCACCTCCGGCCGCAGCTCGAAGAGGGTGTTGTCGATCGTGGTCTCGGTGATGCCGTAGGAGTTGACCAGGCGCACGCCCGGGCCGAGCAGCCGCGCCAGGACCATGCCCTCGCCCACGTACCAGGCGTCCGAGCCCACCACCACGAGCCGCGCGGACTCGATCCGCCCGCCCGTCTTCTCCAGGTGCTCCATGACACCGCGCATCACGGCGGGCACGAACTCCAGATAGTCGCAGGCCTCGGCCCGGGCCAGCTCCACCAGGCGCTCCGGATCGAGCAGCGTCTCGCGGGGGACGAGCACGAGCTTGCCGCCGGAGGCCAGGGTGCGCACCAGGTCGCCGGTGAACACGTCGAACGAGAAGCTCGCCATCTGCAGGTGCGACGAAAGCTCGCGCAGGCCGTAGTCCTCCACCCAGGCCAGGCAGGCATTGACCAGGCTGCGATGCGAGATCATGACCCCCTTCGGCTTGCCGGTGGAGCCGGAGGTGAAAATGACGTAGGCCAGGCTGCCCGGCCCCACGCCGGTCGCCGCGCGGTCGAGCCGCTCGCTGCTCTCCTCCTGCTGGATGGACGGCCAGTCCGCGTCCACCCGCACCACGGCGGCCCCCTCCTGCAACTTGGGCAGCTTCT
Organism: uncultured Holophagales bacterium; assembly: GCA_963844885.1. Classification (GTDB taxonomy): domain Bacteria; phylum Acidobacteriota; class Thermoanaerobaculia; order Multivoradales; family UBA5704; genus DATMER01. Next base: position 78,981 of record CAWJQA010000008.1, read on the forward strand.
CCGCCGCGCCTTCCTGGGTGAGGAGGACCGCGGCGCGGGACGCCTCCAGCATGTAGCCCAGCCGGTCGCCGGCATAGGTGGCGTCGAGCGGCACGTAGCAGCCGCCGGCCTTGAGCACCGCGAGGACCGCCACCGGCAGGTCCACCGTCTTGTGCAGGCAGACGGCCACCCGTACCTCCGGCCCCACGCCCAGCCGGCGCAGGCGCCGGGCCAGGCGGTTCGAACGCCCGTCGAGCTCGCCGTAGGTCATCCGCCCGTCCGGTGCCACCACGGCCTCGGCGCCCGGGGTGGCGGCGGCCTGGCGCTCGAACAGGTCGTGGAAGCAGAGCTCCGCGTCGTAGGTGGCCGGGCGCATGCTCCAGCCGGTGAGGATCTGGCGCCGCTCCTCCCCGGAGAGCAGCGGCAGCTCCGCGACCCGCCGGCCCGGGTCTTCGGACATCCCGGCGAGCAGCCGCTGGAAGCAGCCGGCCATGCGCTCCATGGTCGAGGAGTCGAACAGGTCGGTGCTGTACTCCAGCCACCCCCGCAGCCCCTCGGGGCTCCCGGTCACCCACAGGCTCACGTCGAAGTCGGAGCGCCCGCTGCGCACACCCGAGCCGGTCAGGGTCAGGCCGGGCAGCTCCTCGTGGACGGCCGGAAAGTTGAGCAGGTTGAACAGCGACTGCACGATCGCGCCGCGGCTCAGGTCGCGCTCCGGATTCAGATCCTGCAGGAGCTTCTCGAACGGGATGTCCTGGTGCTCATAGGCTCCCAGCGTCATGCCGCGCACCCGCCGCAGCAGCTCCCGCACCGTCGGCTCACCCGACAGATCGGCCCGCAGCGGCAGGAGGTTGACGAAGAAGCCGACCAGCCTCTCCACCTCCGCCCGGTTGCGGTTGGCGATGTAGCTGCCGACCGCGAAGTCGTCCTGGCCGGAGTAGCGGTGGAAGAGAATCTGCAAGCCCGACATCAGAACCATGAACAGCGACGCTCCCGCACCGCGGCCGAGCTCCTCCAGAGCGGCGACGCGGGCAGGCGAAAGCTGGAAATCGACGTAGCCGCCGCGGAACGTCTGGACGGCGGGGCGCGGCCGGTCGCCGCGCAGCTCCAGGTGCGGCACGCTGGCGAGCCGCGGGCGCCAGAAGGCGAGGTGCGCTTCGAGCACCTCGCCGGTGAACCGGTCGCGCTGCCACGCGGCGAAATCGCCGTACTGGATGGACAGCCCGGGCAGCTCGGGTGGCCGGCCCAGGAGCGCCGCCTGATAGAAGCGGGCGAAATCGCTCTGGATCACCGTCATGGACCAGCCGTCGGTGACGATGTGATGGATCACCAGGAGCAGCAGGTGGTCCTCGGGGGCGAGGCGCAGCAGCAGCACGCGCAGCAGCGGCCCGGTGGCCAGGTGGAACGAATGCCTCGCCTCGGCCAGGGTGAGCCGCCGCTCCTCGGCCTGGCGGGCGGCCTCCGGCAGCGCCGAGAGGTCGGCGACCGGCATCGGCACCGGGAACGGTGGCAAGACCTCCTGCACCGCCCCGTCGGCCGTTTCCGGGAAGCGGGTGCGCAGCGGCTCGTGCCGCGCCACCACCTGGTCCAGGCTCCAGAGGATCTTGGATTCATCGGCCCGGCCCTGGAGGCGCACCACCGCCGGGATGTTGAAGGCCGGCGTGCCCGGCTCGAATTGGTCGAGGAACCAGAGCCGCTCCTGCGGGAACGACAGCGGCGCCGGCCCCTCGCCCTGACGCCGCGGGATCGGAGCGGCCGAACGGCCGCCCGCCCCTCCCCCTGGAGACACCGTGCCGAGGCGCGCCGCCAGTCCCCCCAGGGTCGGCGACTCGAAGAGAGCCCGCAACGGCAAGTCCACGCCAAACGCTTGCCGCACCCGCGACATGAGCTGCGTGGCCTTCAGGGAGTGACCGCCCAGCACGAAAAAGTTGTCCTCCACGCCGGCCCGTTCGATCCCCAGCAGATCGCGCCAGATCGCGGCCAGCCTTACCTCGGTGGCGTCGCGCGGCGCCACGAAGCCGGTATCCACCTTCGACCCGGCCTCGATCGGGAGGCGCGCGAGAGCCTTGCGGTCCACCTTGTTGTTGGGCGTCAGAGGGAGCTCGCCGAGCACGGCGAATGTCGACGGCACCATGTACTCCGGCAGCCGCTCAAGGGCGAAGGGGCGCAGCGTAGCGGCAAGATCCTCGATGCCATCCTGGGGCACCACATAGGCTACGAGCTGGCGCTCGGCCGTATCCCCGGGGTGACCACGCGTGCCCACCGCCACCTGCCGGACGCCCGGCGCCGCGGCCAGCGCCGCCTCGATCTCCCCCAGCTCGATGCGGAAACCTCGCACCTTGACTTGGTGGTCGATCCGGCCCAGGAAGTCGATCTCGCCGCCGGGCCGCCGCCGTGCCAGGTCGCCGGTGCGGTACATCCGCTCACCCGGCTCGCCGGAGAAGGGATCGGGGATGAATTTCTCCGCCGTCAGGTCCGGCCGCCCGATGTAGCCCCGGGCCAGGCCCGCGCCGCCGATGTACAGCTCGCCCGGGATCCCCAGGGGGGCTGGCTCCAGGCGCGGGTCCAGGACAGAGAGCCGCGTGTTCGCCACCGGCCGGCCGAGAGGCAGGCTCGCCGTGGACGGATCGACTGCCACGACGCGGCCCACAGCCGACCATACCGCCGTCTCGGTCGGGCCGTAGAGATTCCAGACCGCCGCCACCCGCGGCAGCAGCCGCGCCGCCAACTCGCCGGGCAGCGCCTCGCCGCCGCACAGGACCGTGAGATCCGGCTTACCCGTCCAGCCGCCGTCGAGGAGCATGCGCCAGGTCGCGGGAGTGGCCTGCATCACCGTGGCGCCGGATGTCTCCAAAAGCCCGGCCAGGGCCTCGGCGTCCGCCGCATCGTCCCGGCTCGCCAGCAACACCCGGCCGCCCACCAGCAGCGGCAGCAGCAGCTCCAGCCCGGCGATGTCGAAGGAGAGGGTCGTCACCGCGAGCAGCGTGTCGCGCTCGGAGAGGCCCGGCTCCCCACGCATCGAGAGCAGAAAGTTGACGAAGGCGCGGTGGGAGATCTGCACCCCCTTCGGCCGGCCCGTGGAGCCGGAGGTGAACAGGACATAGGCGAGGTTGTCCGGAGCGGCGCCCACCCCTCTCTCCTCTCCCGGCTCCAAAGCCGCCAGCGTCTCCGAGGTGAGCACGACCGCGGGCTGAGCATCCTCCAGGATCATCGCCAGCCGCTCGCGGGGGTGGCTGAGGTCGAGCGGCACGTAGGCGCCGCCGGCTTTCAGGACGCCGAGCAGCGCCGCCGGCAGGTCCGGCGTGCGCTCCACGGCCAGCCCGACCCGAGCTTCCGGACCGACTCCCAGGGACCGCAGGTGCGACGCCACCGCCTCGGCCCGGCGGTTCAGCTCGGCGTAGGTGACGCTCTCCCGGCCACAGATCACGGCTACGGTGCCGGGCGTCCGTTCCACCTGGCGCTCGAACAGGCGGTGGACCGGCTCGTCCGGAATCTCCACCTCCGCTCGATTCCAGCCCGCCACGAGCTGGTGGCGCTCGGCCGGGGTGAGGAGAGGCAGATCTTCGACCGGCACACCGGTCCCGGCCGTGACGGCCTCCAGGAGCACCTGGAAATGTCCGAGCCAGCGGCGGGCCGTGGCCGCCTCGAACAAGCTGGAGGCGTACTCCAGCGCCACGCTCAGCTCGCCGCCCGACTCCAGCGCGGACAGGGTGAGGTCGTAGCGCGCGACGCCCGCGTGGATCTCGCTCGCCGTGAGCGTCAGCCCGGGGAGGACGGCACCGTCGAGCGGCGGATTCTGGAGGACGAACATCACCTGGAACAGCGGCGAGCGGGAGAGGTCGCGTCGCGTCTCCACCGCCTCGACCAGCTTCTCGAACGGCAGATCCTGGTGCGCGTAGGCGCCCAGGCAGATGTCCCGGACTTGCGCCAGGAGGGTGCGGAACGGCAGCTCCCCACCCCCTTCGCCGAGAAACCGCGCCCGCAGCACCAGCAGGTTGACGAAGAAGCCGGCGAGCCCCTCGGTCTCCGGTCGCGTCCGGTTGGCGACCGGCGAGCCCACGAGGAGGTCGGCCTGCCCGGAGAGCCGGTAGAGCAGCGTCTGGAAGGCCGCCAGCAGCGTCATGAAGCGGCTCGCACCCTCCCGGCGCCCCAACTCGTCCAACGCTCCGGTGAGTCCGGGCAGAACCAGCCTCTCCACCCCGCCCCGGTAGCTCAGCACGGCCGGACGCGGCCGGTCCGTGGGCAGTTCCAGGACCGTCGGCGCCCCGGCCAGCGCCTCCCGCCACCAGGCGGCCAGGCTCTCCAGCGTCTCCCCCTGGAGCTGCTCCCGCTGCCACGCGGCGAAGCCCGCGTACTGAACCGGCAGCTCCGGCAGCGGCGACGGGAGCCCCTGCGAGAAGGCTCCATAAAGAGCGCTCAGCTCGCGCACGAGCAGGTCGAGCGACCAGCCGTCGCTCGCGATGTGGTGGACGGTGAACAAGGCCACGTGCTCCAGCCCGCCCAGGCGCAGCAGGAGCGTCCGCAGCAGCGGCCCACGGGCCAGGTCGAACGGCCGCCGCGCCTCCTCCCGGGACAGCCTCCCGCTCTCCGCCGCGCGGGCCCCGTCCGGCAGAGCGCCGAGATCGATCACGGGCAGGGACGGGAGGGCATCCGGAGCAACCACCTGGACCGGCACGCCGTCCACCTCGCGGAACGTGGTCCGCAACGCCTCCTGGCGGCGGACGATCTCCCGCAGGCTCGCCTCCAGGGCGGCCACGTCCACCCGACCCTCGATGCGGGCCGCCCGCGGCTCGTTATAGACCGGGTTGCCCGGCTCCAGCTTGTCGAGAAACCACAGCCGCTCCTGCGCGAACGACAGTGGATGGAGGCTGCCGGCCTCGCGGCTCTGGGGGAGCGACGCGGGCTCCTCCTGCTGGAAGAAGCCGATCGCCTCGGCCAGGTCCGCCGGGGTAGGGAACGAGAACAGGTGCTGGAGCGGGAAGTCGACGCCGAACGCCTCCCGCACCCGCGACAGGATCTGGGTCGCCAGCAGAGAGTGCCCGCCGAGTTGGAAGAAGTCGTCGTGGACCCCGACCGGCTCGACGCCCAGGATCTCCTGCCAGATGCGGCAGACCGTCGCCTCCCGCTCGTCCCGCGGCGCCTCGTAGGCGTTGAACAGGGCCGGGCGAGGGTGGTGGGAGGACGCCTCCGGCTTCGGCTCGATCCCCCTGCTTTCTATCCAATACCGGCGGCGTTCGAAGGGATAGGTGGGCAGGGAGACGCGACGTCCTCGGGAAAAAACCGCCGGCGGGGCGCCGGCGGTCCCAGGGGTGCGCAGAGATTCGACGGCTTCCTCCCGCGTCCTACACTCCACCACCCGTCCATGCTCGAACGTCCGCCTACCCACCCGCAGCGTGTATTCGACGTCCGCCAGGTCCAGATCAGGATGGCTTTCCAGATGATCGGCCAGGCGATGGCAGGCTCTCTCCAGCACCGCCTCGCTCCGCGCCGACACCGGGAGGAAATACCGATCCCGAGGCACAACGGTCCTCGGGATCTTCGGCGCCTCCTCCAGCACCAGGCGCACGTCGGACTCGCCCGCCTCCGAGTCCACCACCAGCGCCTGGATGTTGTCGCCGTCCCGCAGCGCCTCCCCGGCCCGCTTGAGCACCAGCACGGCGGCCTCGCCCGTGAGCGACCGGGCGTCGATCGACACCCAGCCCGCGAGCGCCAGGTCGCACTCCCCGTTCAAGAGGCTCTGCCGCGCCAGATGCACTGTCAGCGCCAGCGTCGACTCCCCGGCCTGTACCGTGAAGCTGGGACCCTTGAGGTTGAGCTTGTAGGAGACCCGCGTCGCCAGCGAGTCCGCCGCGTTGCCCACCAGGAGCTGTAACGGATCCATGTCCGCCGACAGCGCCGGCAGGAGGTTGAACAGCAGATAGCTGCTGAGCGGCTGGCCGGCGAAGACCGCCGTCATCCCGTCCGTGCCAGGGTCGTAGCCCGCGTCCTCCAGCGCCTCCCAGCAGGTCTCCAGGAACACCCGCTGCTGCGGGTCCAGGATCTCCGCTTCCCGCGGGTTGATGCCGAAGAACCCGGCGTCGAACCGGTCCAGGTCTTTGGAGAACCGCCCGGCCAGGCCGATGACGGCGACGATGTTGTCAAAGTTTCTCGACATGCTTCTGCTTCCCGGGCGGACAGCCTATCACCTTGGTGCTGCCACCCTGGGGGACGCGTGGCAGGAGCGGCTATGCGGCAAGAACACGGCCGGAGTCGGGGTTTCTTCCCGCCGCCGGCTGGATTTCTTGACTGAAATCGGGCGAATTCCCGACGTTCGGCAGCAAGCGGCGCGCCTTCGGCCAGCTTCGACGCACGAGTGGCCAAGAGGTGCCGGGGATTGGGAAGCCCGGCGGGCTTCCGGCTGGAGCCGACGCGGCGTCCGCCGGGTTGCGCGAGAGTCCGGCCGGGCTCGGCGGGCCTCTCGCCGGACCTGGCCGATGGCTGGGAAGACCGGCGGACGGCTCGCCGGAGCCGGCCGAAGACCGGCCGGAGATCTGGAACGCGCGCCGACGCTCGCGAAAGGCACGCCCGAGCCGGCGAAGAGTCAACGCAGATCGGGGACGACGCCGGCCTCGTTCAGGCACCGCCGGAGCCGCTCCGCCAGAATGCGGACATTCGGCTCGGCCAACAGGTTGAGATGATGCCCTGGAACGGTTTCGATTTCCAGGGGCCCGGACAGGAAGCGGCCCCAGCCCAGGTCGGCGAGATCCATCCGCGCGTCCGGCGCTTCGGTCGCCCGGAACAGCACCGCGCCGCCGCCGCCCCCGCCCCCGCCGAAAACCTGAGGATGGTAGGACCGGACCGCCGCCAGGTTCGCCCGGTAGACCGCCAGCGTCCGGCTCAACCGGTCCAGCCCCGCGCCGGGAGGCAGGAAATCAGCGCCGCGCAGGAGGTCCAGGACCCGGTCGAGACGCGCCCCGGGTTCGAGCCCCTCCAGCTCTTCCCGGGACAGGCTCAGCTCCTTCCCCCAGAGGTTCGCGACGTAAGCCACGATGTCGAGGAGAAGGTCCACGTCGTCCTCCGGCTCCCCCGCCGCCAGCTCGGGAGCGCTGTCGAGGAGGACGAGGAGCGCCACCTCCTCTCCCCTCTCCCGGAGCTGGCGGGCCATCTCGAAGGCCACCACGCCGCCGAGCGACCAGCCGCCGAGCCGGTACGGACCCGCGGGCTGCACGCGCCGGATCTCTTCCAGGTAGAGCGCGGCCATCCCGGAAAGGGTCTCGATCGGCTCTCCCTGGCCGGACAGCCCCCGCGACTGGAGGCCATAGAAAGGCTGGTCCGGTCCGAGGTGGTGCGCCAGGGGCGCGTAGCAGAGGACGTCGCCGCCCGCGGGATGAACGCAGAAGAACGGCGCCAGCGCACCGCCCGGCTGGATGGGGATGAGGCACGAGGGGGTGTCCATGGAGCCGCCGCCGTCACCGCGCAGGAGGGCGGCCATCTGCTCGATGGTCCCCTCCTGGAAGAGGGTCGCCAGTGGCAGGTCGCGCCCGAAGCGCTCCTGCACCCGGGCCAGCAGGCGGACGGCGAGCAGCGAATGGCCGCCCAGCTCGAAGAAGTTGTCGCGCACGCCGACCCGGGGCCGGCCCAGGGTCTCCTCCCAGAGCCGCGCCAGCTCCAGCTCCAGCACGTCGCGAGCTTCGACGCGCCCCGCTTCCCCATCCTCAACCAGATCCATGGCCGCGAGCCCGCGGCGATCCACCTTGCCCACCGGGGTCAGCGGCATGGCCTCCAGGAAGTGGAAGCCCGCGGGCACCATGTAGTCCGGCAGGGAGAGGCGCAGGTGATCGCGGAGCTGGGCCACGAGAGAGCCCTCCCCGCCCGACCGGGCGACGACGAAAGCGGCCAGGCGCCGGTCCGCGCCTTGGCCGAGCGCCAGGACGGCATTCTCCGCCACCGCCGGGTGCCGACCCAGCGCGGCCTCGATCTCGCCCAGCTCGATGCGCAGCCCCCGGATCTTGACCTGGCCGTCCGCGCGGCCGAGGAACTCCATCTCGCCGTCCGGCAGCAGGCGCACGAGGTCGCCGGTGCGGTACAGACGCTCTCCCGGGCTGGCCGCGAACGGGTCGGGCCGGAAGCGCTCCGCGGTCAGGCGGGGGCGGTTCAGGTAGCCGTCGGCGAGGCCCTCGCCGCCGAGCCACAGCTCGCCCGGCACACCCACCGGCACGGGCGCGCCGGCCGGACAGGCCGGATCGACCACGTAGGCGCGGGTGTTACCCAGCGGCCGGCCGATGGGCGGCTCCCTGCGGAACGGGCCGCGGCACACCTGGGCCACGGCGTAGACGGTGGTCTCGGTAGGGCCATAGCAGTTGAGGAGACGCATGGCCCGCTCGGGCGGCGACCACCGGGTCGCCAGCTCGCCCGGGCAACTGTCGCCGCCGACGCTGGCCGTCCGCAGAGTGGGGAGGCCGTCCGCCGGCAGCAGGCCCAGGGAGGAGGGGGTCAGCACGGCGTGGGTGATCCGCTCGCCGTCGATCAGGTCGGCGAGCGCAGGACCGGACATCCGGGTTTCGCGCGGGCAGACGATGAGGGTGGCGCCTGTGGAGAGCGCGAGCCAGGTCTCCAGAACCGAGGCGTCGAAGCTGAAGGAGACCGACTGCAGGACGCGGCTCGCCGGGTCCACCTGGAACTGCCGCACGGCCTGGCGGATCAGGTGGACGGCGGCGCGGTGGCGCACCGGCACGCCGTTCGGACGGCCGGTGGAGCCGGAGGTGTAGATGATGTAGGCCAGATGGTTTGACCCCGTTCCCTCTCTCCCCGACCCTCTCCCCCGTTCCGGTGGAGAGGGCGCCACCGCCCTTCCCCCTTCCTGGTCAAGGTCGATGACGATCGCCGCCGTCTCCGGCAGAGCCTCGCGGAGGCCCTCCTGGACGAGCAGGACGCGGACGCGAGCGTCCTCCAGCATCCAGGCCAGGCGCTCGCGCGGATGGGCCGGATCGAGGGGGAGGTAGGCGCCGCCGGCCCGGAAGACCGCGAGGACGGCGACGACGCGCTCGATCCCTTCTCCGGCACAGATGGCCACCCGCTCCTCCGGCCCCACGCCCAGGGCGCGCAAAGTCTCCGCCAGCCGCTCGGCGCGAGCGGACAGGCCGGCGTAGGTGAGGCTGCGGCCTTCGAAGACGACGGCGTCGTGATCCGGGAAGCGGGCCGCCGCGGCCGCGAAGAGATCGCCGAGGCCCCCCGGATCGTACGGCTCGGCGGTGTCGTTCCACTCGACGAGAGCCTGGTGGCGCTCCGGGTCGCTGAGGAGCGGCAGGTCGCCGAGGCGGCGCGACGGATCGACCGCGGCGCCTTCCAAAAGGGTGCGGAGGTGGCCGGTCATGCGGTCGATGGTGCCGGCGTCGAAGAGGTCGGTGCTGTACTCCCAGCCGCCCTCCAGCCCCGCCGTCCCCTCGGCCAGCGCGAGCAGCAGGTCCACCTTGGTCGTGCCGCTCTCGACGGTCAGCGGCTCCAGCGTGACGCCCGGCAGGCTCAGCCCCTCCCACGGCGTGTTGTTGAAGGCGAAGACAGTCTGAAAAACCGGGTGCCGGGCCAGGCTGCGCTCCACGCGCAGCTCGTCCACGAGCCGCTCGAACGGCAGATCCTGGTGCGCGAACGCGCCCAGGGCCGTGGCGCGGATGCGCTCCAGCAGCCCGGCGAAGGTGACCTCCCGGCCGTCGGCGTCCGCCAGCTCGCCGCGCAGGACGACGGTGTTGACGAAGAGCCCGATCAGGCCTTCCAGCTCGCGGCGGTCGCGGCCGGCCACGGGCGAGCCCACGAGGATGTCGTCCTGCCCGGTGTAGCGGTAGAGGACGGCCTGCCACGCGGCGAGCAGGGTCATGAACAGCGTCGCGCCCTGCCGCCGGCCCAGCCCCGCGAGCGTGCCGACGAGCGCGGCCGGCAGCGCCAGCGGCCGGACCGTGCCGCGGAAGGTCTGCACCGGCGGCCGGGGCCGGTCCGACGGCAGGTCGAGCACGGTGCGCGCGCCGCGCAGCCGCTCGCGCCAGTACTCGATGTGCGACCGCAGCACCTCGCCCTCCAGCCAGCCGCGTTGCCAGGCCGCGAAATCGAGGTACTGGACCGGCAGCTCGGGCAGATCGCGCTCCAGCGTAGAGGGCGCCGAGCCGCCGCGCACGAGCACGCCGATGGACCAGCCGTCGGCGACCAGGTGGTGGACGTTGAGGAAGGCCTGGCGCTCCTCCGCTCCCAGCCGCGTGAGCAGGACGCGCAGCAGCGGCCCGCGTTCCAGGTCGAACGGCCGGAAGGCTTCCACGCGCAGCCGCCGGCCGGCCTCGGGCTCCCGCAGCTCCACAGGCAGGCCGGTGAGGTCGATCTCCGGCACCGGCACGCCGCCGGGAGGCGACACCCGCTGCCAGGGACGCCCATCGCGCCCATCGATCCGGCCGAAGGTGGTGCGCAGCGCCTCGTGGCGGCGGACGATCTCCTGGAGGGCCGCGGCGAGAGCGCCGACATCCAGAGCACCGGTGAGACGTAGCGCGAAGGGGACGTTGTAGAACGCGGTTCCCGGATCGAGCCTCTCCAGAAACCACAGCCGCTCCTGGGCGAAGGAGAGGGGACCTTCCCGTTCGCCGCCGCGCAGGATCGGCGGCGGCTGTAGCCCGGCCCCCTCTTCACGGAGGCGGTCGATCCGCTCCGCCAGGCCGGACAGCGAGGAGACCTCGAACAGCGTGCGCAGCGGCAGCTCGGCCTGGAAGAGGCCGCGCACCCGCGAGACCAGGCGGGTCGCCAACAGCGAGTGGCCGCCCAGCCCGAAGAAGTCGTCCGCCCTGCCGATCCGTTCGACTCCGAGAACCTCCGACCAGGCGCCGGCCAGCAGCTCCTCGGTGAGACCGCGCGGCGGCTCGAAGCCGCCGGCCGCGGTCTCTTCCCAAGCCGCATCCGGCTCGATCCGCGCCAGGGCCTTGCGGTCCACCTTGCCGTTGGGAGTGAGCGGCAGGCTCTCCAGGACGGCCCAGGCCGACGGGATCATGAAGGGCGGCAGCCGCTCGCCGAGAAACGCCTTCAGCTCCGGGACCGCCGCCGCCCCCGCCACGAAAGCCGCCAGCCGCATGCCGCTCCCCTCGCCGAGCACCAGGACCGCGGCGTCGCGGACACCGGGGTGGGCCACCAGCGCGGCCTCGATCTCCCCGGGCTCGATGCGGAAGCCGCGCATCTTGACCTGGAAGTCGGTGCGACCCAGGAACTCGACGGCGCCGTCAGCCCGCCGCCGGACGAGATCGCCGGTCCGGTAGAGGCGTCCGCCTTCTCCCGAGAAGGGGTCGGGCACGAAACGCTCGGCCGTCAGCTCCGGACGGTGCAGGTAGCCCCACGCCAGACCGTCGCCGCCGATGAAAAGCTCGCCCGGAGCTCCGGGGGGCACAGGTTGGAACCCCCGATCCACCACCAGGAGGGTAGTGTTGGCCACCGGCATGCCGATCGGCACGGTGGTGGCTCCTTCCGGAACCGCCTCGACGAGATGCCACGAGGCGAAGGTGGTGCTCTCGGTGGGGCCGTAGAGGTGGAGCAGCCGCTCCGGCCTGCCTTCGGCCAGCACCTGGCGTACCCGCGCGGGGTCCGCGGCCTCGCCGCCGAACAGCAGGTGCCGGAGCCGGCGGAACGCGCCGGGCTCCTCGCGGCCTACCTGGTTGAATACGGCCGTGGTCAGGAAAAGCGTGGTGACGCCGTCGCGCCGGATCTGCTCCGCCAGCTCGCGCGGCGAGAGCAGGGTCTCCTTGGACACTCCCACCAGGCGCGCGCCGTTGAGGAGCGCGCCCCAGATCTCGAAGAGAGCCGCGTCGAAGGAGGTGTTCGAGGCCTGCGTGAGGACGTCGTCCGGCCGGATGCGGATGTAGTCGGTCTCCCTGGCCAGCCGCACCACGGCCCGGTGAGGCAGGGCCACCCCCTTGGGCCGGCCCGTGGACCCTGACGTGTACACGAGGCAGGCGAGGCTCTCCGGCGCGGCGAAGACCCGCGGGCTCCGGCCGCTCCGGGAGGCGAGGGAATCCGGGCAGTCGGCGCTCCGCAGGACGGTGCGCACGCCCGCGTCCGCCAGCATGAACGCCAGGCGCTCCTCGGGGTAGGAGGTGTCGAGGGGGACGTACGCGCCGCCCGCCTTGAGCACGGCCAGGATGGCCACGATCATGCCGAGCGAGCGCTCCATGTGGATGCCCACCGGCGAGCCCGGCCGGACTCCCAGGTCGATGAGGTGCCAGGCCAGCCGGTCGGCCCGCGCCTGGAGATCGCGGTAGGTACAGGACTCGGCGCCGAAGACGGCGGCCACGGCCGCGGGCGTGCGGGCCGCCTGCTCGTCGAACAGCTCGTGGAGACAGGCCTCCCGCGGAAACCCGGTGCGGGTGCGGTTCCAGTCCACGATCGCCTGGCGGGCCTCGCCGCCGGAGAGGATCGGCAGCTCGGAGAGGGGGCCGGAGGCGCCCGCCGCGACCCCTTCGAGCAGCGTCTGGAAATGGCCGGCCAGCCGGTCCACGGCCGCGGCGTCGAAGAGGTCCGCCGCGTACTCGATCGTGCCCGCGAGGGCTCCGTCCTGCTCGGCCAGGACCAGGTTCAGGTCGAACTTGGCGGCGGTCCACTCGACGTCCACGGGGGTCAGGGTCACCCCCGGCAGCTCCGGCGGTCCGCCGGGCAGCGTTCTGGAGCGCGAAGGTGACCTGGCACGAGTGGATTCCAGGCCAGGCTGCGCTCCACCTCCAGCTCTTCGACCAGGCGCTCGAAAGGAACGTCCGCGTGCGCGAAGGCGCCGAGGGTGGACGACCGCACCCGCGCCAGCAGCTCGCGGAACGGGCCGTCTGGCTGCAGACGCCCGCGTAAGACCAGGGTGTTGACGAAGAAGCCGATCAGCGGCTCCAGCTCCGTCCGGCCGCGGCCGGCGATGGGCGAGCCCACCAGAAGGTCGTCCTGGCCGCTGTAGCGCTGGAGGAGGATCTGGAAGGCGGCCAGCAGCACCATGTAGAGGGTGGCCCCTTCGCGGCCGGCCAGGTCCGCGAGCGCCGCGATCAGCTCCGGCGCCAGCGCGAGCCGGCGCACGGCGCCGCGGAACGTCTGCACCCGCGGGCGCGGCCGGTCGGTGGGCAGCTCCAGGCGCGTGGGCGCACCCTCAGCTCCTCCTTCCACCAGGCGAGCTGGCGGTCCAGCGCCTCGCCGCGCAGCCAGCCGCGCTGCCAGGCGGCGAAGTCGGCGTACTGGACGGGCAGGGCGGGCAGCGGCGACCGCGGCGACGCGGCGATGGCGGCCCTCCACGAACGCCCGGTAGAGCGCGCCCCCTTCGGCCACCAGCACGCCGAGCGACCAGCCATCGCTCACGATGTGGTGCATCGCGATCAGGAGGACGTGCTCCCGCTCTCCCAGGCGCAGCAGCGCGAGCCGGAGCAGCGGCCCCGTTTCCAGGTCGAACGGCAGGGCGGTCAGCTCCTCCACCCGGCGCCGCGCCTCGCCCTCCGGGTCCGGCAGGCCGGAGAGGTCCAGGATCGGCAGGCTCGCAGCCGCTGCGGGTGCGATCCGCTGCACGGGAACGCCGCCGGTCCCGGGGAACGTCGTCCGCAAGGCCTCGTGGCGGCGGACGATCTCCGCGAAGGCCGCCGCCAGCGCCCGGGCGTCCAGGTCTCCCGCGAGCCGCAGCGCCGCCGAGAGGTTGTAGAACGGGCTGCCCGGCTGGAGCTGGTCGAGAAACCAGAGGCGCTCCTGGGCGAACGACAGCGGCAGCACGCCCTCCCGGGGCACGGGACGGATCGGCGGCGGTATCGCCATGCCCGAGGCCGCGCCCGAGGCCGCCCCGATGCGCGCCGCGAGGTCTTCGAGGGTCGGCGCTTCGAAGAGGGTGCGCAGCGGCAGCTCCACGCCGAAAGCGTCGCGCACGCGCGCCGCCAGCCGCATCCCGAGCAGCGAGTGGCCGCCCAGCTCGAAGAAGCGGTCTTTCACCCCGACCCGCGGCACGCCGAGCAGGTCGCGCCAGATCCCCGCCAGGATCTCCTCCGCGGCGGTCCGCGGCGCGAGGAACGCGCCGCCGCTCCGGCTTTCCGGCTCGATGCCCGCCAGCGCCTTGCGGTCCACCTTGCCGTTGGGGGTGAGCGGCATGGCGCCGAGGGAGACGAAGGCCGAGGGGATCATGTGCTCGGGCAGGGAGGCCTGGAGGAAGGCGCGCAGATCGGCGGTATCGCCGATAGCCGGCGGCGCCACGAACGCCACGAGGCTCTGATCCCGCGCCAGCACCACGGCCTCGCGCACCTCCGGATGGCCCGCCAGCGCGGCCTCGATCTCGCCCAGCTCGATGCGGAAGCCGCGGATCTTGACCTGGTGGTCGATCCGGCCCAGGTATTCAATTTCGCCGTTCCGCAACCAGCGCGCGAGGTCGCCCGTGCGGTACATCCGGGCCCGCGCTCGCGGCCGAACGTCAGGCACGAAACGCTCGGCGGTCAGATCCGGCCGGTGCAGGTATCCCCGGCCGACCTGCACGCCGCCGATGTAGAGCTCCCCGGCGATCCCGACCGGGACTTCCTGGCCTTCCCGGTCGAGGATGTGGATGCGCGTGTTCGCCACCGGCCGCCCGATCGGCACCCGCTCTTCACCCGGACGGCAGGCGTGATACGTCACGTCCACCGCCGCCTCGGTGGGACCGTAAAGATTGTGCAGCTCCACGCCTTCAGGCAGGCGGGCAAAGAAACGTTTTGCAAGGTCCGCCGGCAAGGCCTCGCCGCTCGCCATGACGCGGCGCAGGCTGGTACACCGCTCCACTCCGGGCTGCTCCACGAACACCTGGAGCATCGAAGGCACGAAGTGAAGCGTCGTGATCCCCGCCCGCTCGATCGTTTCCACCAGGTAAGCCGGATCCTGGTGACCGCCCGGCCGCGCCACCACCAGCCGAGCCCCCACGATCAGAGGCCAGAAAAACTCCCACACCGAAACGTCGAAGCTGAACGGCGTCTTCTGGAGCACCCGGTCTTCCGCCGTGAGGCCGTATTCCGCCTGCATCCAGAGCAACCGGTTGACGATCCCGCGATGCGAGTTCACCGTCCCCTTCGGCCGTCCCGTAGACCCCGAAGTAAAAATCGCATAAGCCGCCCGCCCCGGGTCCCTCTCGTCCTTTCCGTCCTTTCCGTCCTTTGTGTCCTTTATGTCCTTCGTCCCTTCCAGGTGCTCCTGCGTCAACAGCACCGGCACCGCGGCGTCCTCCAGCATGAACGCCAGCCGTTCGGCCGGGTAGGCCGGGTCGAGCGGCACGTACGCGCCGCCGGCCTTGAGAATCGCCACCAGCCCCACCACCATCTCCAGCGAGCGCTCGGCGCGGATCCCCACCAGCGAAGCGGGCAACTGCCTTGCCAATGCCGAAGCCCGCTCGTCCAGCTCACGGTAGGTCAGGGTTTTTCCTTCGAAGACCACCGCCACCGCCTCCGGAGTCCGTTCCACCTGCGCCTCGATCAGCTCGTGGAGGCAGACGTCCGGATACTCCACCGCCGTCCGGTTCCAAGCCGCCAGCTCCGCCCGCTCGGCGGCGGTGAGGAGCGGCAGCCGGTCCACGTTCTCCCCGGGACGCTCCACGGCCGCCTGGAGCAGGGTCCGGAAGTGGCCGATCATCCGCCGTACCGTCCCGGCGTCGAAGAGATCGGCGTCGTATTCGAGAGTCCCCGCCAGAGCGCCGTCCTCTTCGTTCAGCTCGGCGTTGAGATCGAACTTGGCGGTGGCTCCGGGCTCCTCGACCGGCTCCAGGGTCAGGCTCCGGAGCCGCGGCTTCGCCGCCGGTACGTTCTGGAGCGCCAGCATCACCTGGAACAGCGGCGTGTGCGACAGGCTGCGCTCGATCCGCAGCTCCTCGACCAGGCGCTCGAACGGCAGCCCCTGGTGCGCGTAGGCGCCGAGGACCGTGGCGCGCGTCCGCTCCAGCAGCTCGCGGAAATCCAAACCTCCGTGCAGGCGTCCGCGCAGGACGAGCGTGTTGACGAAGAATCCGATCAGCCCCTCCACCTCCATCCAGTCGCGGTTCGCTACTGGCGAGCCGACCGGCACGTCGGGCTGGCCGCTGTAGCGGTAGAGGAGCGTCTGGAAGGCGGCCAGGAGAACCATGAACGGCGTGGCTCCCTGCTCCAACGCCAGGGCATGCACGGCGCGCGTCAGCTCCTCGCCGAAGGCCACCCTTTCGCGCGCGCCGCGCGAGCGGCGCACCGGCGGGCGCGGCCGGTCCGTGGGCAGCTCCAGCAACGCCGGAGCCCCCTCCAGCTCCTCCCGCCACCAGGCGGCCAGGCGCTCCAGGCGCGGCCCCGCCAACCACCGCCGCTGCCACAGGGCATGATCGACGTACTGGATCGGCGGCTCGGGCAGCGGCGACGGCAGGCCGTCGACAAAAGCCTCGTAGATCGCCGCGGTCTCGTCCACCAGCACTCCCAGCGACCAGCCGTCGCTCACGATGTGGTGCATGTTCACCAGCAGCACCGCCTCCTCCGGAGCGAGGCGGAGCAGCGTGGTGCGCAGGAGCGGCCCGCGGGCGAGGTCGAAGCGGTGGAGCGTCTCCTGCCGCCGGAGCCGGCGGGATTCCAGATCCCGCCCGAGCGCGGAAAGCGCCGCGAGATCCACCACCGGCAGGGTCCAGCCGGCCGCCGGAGACACCACCTGGACCGGCTTCCCGTCCAGGTCGGGGAGCTTCGTGCGCAGCGCCCCCTGGCGGCGGACGACCTCGCCGAGGCTCCGCTCCAGGGCCGGACGGTCGAGCGGGCCGGCGAGCCGCAGGAAGCCGAGGATGTTGTAGGACGGGTTCCCCGGATCGAGCCGGTCGAGCAGCCAGAGCCGCTCCTGGGCGAACGAGAGCGGCAGCGCGCCCGCCCGCTCCTCCGAGCTCAGGCGCGCGGGAGGCGCGGACGGCACGGCCTCCTCCTCCTCCGCCGCCGCCACCCGGGCCGCGAACGCCTCCAGCACCGGCGCCTCGAACAGCGCCCGCAGCGGCACCTCCACCCCGAGCGCCTCGCGCACCCGCGAGAGCACCCGGGCGCCCATCAGGGAGTGCCCGCCGAGATCGAAGAAGCTGTCTTCCACCCCGATCCGCTCGACCTTCAGCAGATCGCTCCAGATCCGGGCGACGGCCTTCTCCGTGGGCGTCCGGGGCGGCGCCGACTCCGTCTCGCGCCGCTCCGGTTCGAGGCGTGCCAGCGCCTTGCGGTCCACCTTGCCGTTCGGGGTGAGCGGCATCGACTCCAGGAAGACGAAGCCGGACGGCACCATCGCCTCGGGCAGTGACTCCCGAAGCCAGGCGCGCAGGTCGCCGCCGGGCGGCGGCGCCACATACGCCACCAGCCGCTTGTCCGCTCCCGCGCCCAGAGCCAGGACGACGGCCTCGCGGACCCCGGGGTGGCGGCCGATCGCGGCCTCGATCTCCCCGAGCTCGATGCGGACCCCCCGCACCTTGACCTGGTGGTCGATCCGGCCCAGATACTCGATCGCGCCATCCGGCCGGCTGCGGCACAGATCGCCCGTCCGGTACAGCCGCGCGCCGGGCGCCGGGGAAAAAACGTCCGGCACGAAGCGCTCGGCCGTCAGCTCCGGGCGTCCCAGGTAGCCGCGGCCCACGCCGGTGCCCCCGGCGTACAGCTCGCCGGGCACCCCCACCGGCTGCGGCTCGAGCGCCCGGTTGACGACGTAGAGCCGCGTGTTGGCCAAAGGCCGGCCGATGGGCGTGTGGACCACCCGCGGCCCCGGCGGCTGCCGCAGGACGTGGTGGGAGACGTCGTCCGAGCACTCCGTCGGCCCGTAGGCGTTGAGCAGAGGGATGCCGGGATGGACCGCCAGCCACCGCCGGCAGACCTCGGGCGGCAGGGCCTCGCCGGTCGCGATCATCCAGCGCAGCCGCTCCAGGGCCGGCGGTTCCGGGGCCTCCAGCAGGCTGGCGAGGAGGGACGGCACGACTTCCAGGACGGTGAGGCCGTCGCGCTCCGCCGCCGCCGCCAGCGCCGCGGGGTCGCGGGCCACGTCGTCCGGATAGACATGGACGCGCCCGCCCACCAGCAGCGCGCAGAGGAGCTGCCAGACCGAGATGTCGAAGCTCTGCGACGCGTTCTGGGCCACCGCGTCGGCCGCGGTCAGCTCCAGATCCTCCACCTTGGCCAGCAGGTGGTTGAGCATGCCGCGATGGTGGATCATCACGCCCTTGGGCAGCCCGGTGGAGCCCGACGTGAAGATGACGTAGGCCAGGCTCTCCGGTCCGGCGGTCACTGGCGCCGCCGGCTCCGAATCGAGACCGGCCAGCTCCTCCATCTCCAGCAGCTCGATTTCCGGGTCGGCCGGCTCCGCGAGCGCCCGGCCGAGCCCGCCTCCCGAAAGCAGCCAGCGCGCGCCGCTCTGCCGCAGGACCGCGGCGGCCCGCGCCTCGGGCTGCGCCGGATCGAGAGGGAGATAGGCGGCCCCGGCCTGAAAGACCGCCAGCACGCCGGTCAGGAAGTCGAGCCCGCGCGGCGCCAGGATGGCCACCAGCGACTCGGGACCGGCGCCGCGGTCGGCCAGGAGCCGCGCCCAGCTCCGCGCGCGGCGGTCCAGCTCGCCATACGTCAGGCTCTCTCCGTCACCGAACACCGCCGCCACGGCCGCGGGAGACCGCTCCACCTGCGCCGCGAACAGATCGACGAACGTGGCTTCCGCCGGACGTGGACGCTCGGTGCGGTTCCAGTCCGCCACGACCTGCCGCCGCTCGTCCCCGCTCAACAGCGGCAGCTCCGCCACCCGCCGCTCCGGACCGCCCGCCGCGCCCGCCACCAGGCTCCGGAAACCGCGGACGAAGCGGGCGGCCGTGGCCGCGTCGAACAGGTCCGTGGCGTACTCCAGCCGGAGGAGGAGCCCGCCGTCCGGCGCCTCGGCCGCGGCCAGCGTCAGCTCGTACCGCGCCACCCCCGCCTCCACCGGGCTCGCGGTCAAAGTCAGCCCCGGCAGCTCGACGC
This sequence comes from uncultured Holophagales bacterium, assembly GCA_963844885.1. Taxonomy (GTDB): domain Bacteria; phylum Acidobacteriota; class Thermoanaerobaculia; order Multivoradales; family UBA5704; genus DATMER01. The sequence continues at coordinate 97,895 of CAWJQA010000008.1, forward strand.
CGTCCAGGGGCGCGTTCTGGAGCACGAAGAGAACCTGGAAAATCGGCGAGCGGGATAGATCCCGGTCCGGGCGCAGCTCTCCGACGAGCTTCTCGAACGGGAGATCCTGATGGGCGTACGCCCGCAGGCAGGTGTCCCGCACCTGCCCCAGCAGCTCCCCGAACGTGGTTTTCCCGTCGAAGCGCCCTCCGAAGCGCCCGCGCAGGACGAGCAGGTTGACGAAGAAGCCGACGAGCCCTTCGATCTCCGGCCGCGTGCGGTTGGCGATGGGCGAGCCGGCCAGCAGGTCGTCCTGGCCGCTCAGCCGGTGCAGCAGGGAGAGGAAGAGCGCCAGCAGCGTCATGAAGCGGCTGGCCCCCAGCCGCCGTCCCAGCTCGTCGAGCCGCTCAAGAACGTCCGGAGACAGGTGGACGGCTTCGCTCAGCGCCCCGCGGAAGCTCTGCACCGGCGGCCGGGGCCGGTCGGTGGGCAGCTCCAACGTCAGCGGCGCCCCGCGGAGCTCCTCGCGCCAGTAGGAGAGCTGGGTCTCCAGCACCTCGCCGCGCAACTGCTCCCTCTGCCAGGCCGCAAAGTCGGCATACTGCACGGACGGCTCCGGCAGGGGCGACGGCAGACCGCGGGAGAAGGCCGAGTAGAGCGCCGCCACCTCCCCGACCAGCAGGTCGAGCGACCAGCCGTCGCTCGCAATGTGGTGGACGGTGAAGAGGACGACGTGCTCGCCGTCGCCGCCACTCGCCAGGCGCAGCAGCACCGTGCGCAGCGGCGGCCCCACGGCGAGATCGAAAGGTCGCCGCGCCTCCTCGGACGCGCACCGGCGTTCTTCTTCGCGGCGCGACGGCTCCGGGAGGCCGGAGAGGTCGACCTCGGGCAGCGCCAGCGACACCTCCGGCGAAACGGCTTGGACCGGCTCGCCGCCGATCTCCCGGTAAACCGTCCGCAGCGTCTCCTGGCGACGCACCAGCTCGCGCAGGCTCCGCGCCAGCGCCGGGACGTCCAGGTTTCCCGCCACCCGCGCCGCCCGCGGCTCGTTGTAGATCGGATTTCCGGGGTCGAGCCGGTCGACGAACCAGAGCCGCTCCTGCGAAAACGACAGCGGATAGGGGCCGCCCGTCTCTCCCGAAAGACTCCGCAGCGGGCTGCGCGGGATCGGCGCCGGCCCGTCCTCCTGGAGGAACCGGATCGCCTCCGCCAGCTCGGCCGGAGTCGGGAACGAGAACACGTGCTGGAGCGGGAAATCCACCCCGAACGCCTCCCGCACCCGGGCCAGGATCTGCGGCGCCAGCAGCGAATGGCCGCCGAGCTGGAAGAAGTCGTCGTGAGCCCCGACCGGAGCCACCCCGAGCACCGCCTGCCAGATCGCCGCGACCTTCTCCTCCGCCTCGTCGCGGGGGGCCTCGTACGGGTTGAACAGCGCCGGGCGGGGGTGGAAGGAGGCTCCCGGCTGTGGTTCTATCCAATACCGGCGGCGTTCGAAGGGGTACGACGGCAGCGATACGCGCCTCCCTGGGACCGCCGGCGCCCCGCCGGCGGTTTTTTCTTTGAATACCGCCGGCGGGGCGCCGGCGGTCCCAGGGAGGCGCAGAGATTCCACGGCCTCCTCTCGCGTCCTGCACTCCACCACCCTTCCATGCTCGAACGTCCGCCTACCCACCCGCAGCGTATATTCGACGTCGGCCAGGTCCAGGTCCGGATGCTTCTCCAGATGATCGGCCAACCGCCGGCAGGCCGCTTCCAGCGCCTCCCCGCTCCGCGCCGATACCGGCAGCACGTACCGATCCCTGGCCGTCCGAGTCCCTGAAAGAACCGGCGCCTCTTCCAGCACCAGGCGGACCTCCGCGACGCCCGCCGAAGAATCCAGGACCAGCGCCTGGACGTTGTCGCCGTCCGGCAGCGCCTCCTCCGCCCGCTTGAGCACCAGCACGGCCGCCTCGCCGGTGAGCGAACGGGCGTCGATCGACACCGCTCCCGCCAGCGCCAGGTCGCACTCCCCGTTCAAGAGGCTCTGCCGGGCCAGATGCACCGCCAGCGCCAGCGTCGACTCCCCCGCCTGTACCGTGAAGCTCGGACCCTTCAGGTTGAGCTTGTACGACACCCGCGTCGCCAGCGAGTCCGCCGCGTTGCCCACCAGCAGTTGCAGAGGATCCATGTCCCCAGACAACGCGGGAAGAAGGTTGAACAGCAGATACGTGCTCGTGGCCTGGCCGGCGAAGACCGCCGTCATCCCGGCGGTATCTGGCGCCGTCGGATCGTAGCCGGCATCCTCCAGCGCCTCCCAGCAGACCTCCAGGAACACCCGCTGTTGCGGGTCCAGGATCTCCGCCTCGCGATGGCTGATGCCGAAGAAGCCGGCGTCGAACCGGTCCAGATCTTCATGGAGCCGTCCGGCGATTCCGACGATGGCGACCGCATTTTCGTTCCTCTCCACTCGTGTCCTCCCCTACTGATGGTGCTCCAGACTCTGAAATGAGGACAGTTTCCTCACGAGTGTGAAACGCGTCACACCCTACCCGTGAGCCCGGGCACAGACAACAGGAAACAGAACCGCGAGGATTCCGTTACCAGACGAGCAGTACCGAGCCAGGGAGGGAGAACGGAATGAGGCCAGCCATCGAGAGGCCGAGGAAGACCTTGGTGATGCTTGCACGACGGGCGGGAGGGCTCCTCCTGGGGCTCCTGCCGCTCTTCGGCGCCGCTCCCGTCCATGCCGGGGCGACCGATTTCTACACCGTGCCGCCCTGCCGGCTCGTCGACACCGTCAACGTCGCCGGACCGCTCGGGGGACCCGACATCCCCGCCAACGGCACCCGCTCCTTCGCCGCCGGTGGCCGCTGCGGCATCTCGACCGCGGCGGAGGCCGTGGCCGTCAACGTCACTGTCGTTCCGGCCAGCTACGGCAACCTTTCGTTCGCTCCTGCGGGCTCGCCCAAGCCCCCGACCTCGACAATCAACTTCCGTCCGGGGGTGACCCGGGCCAACAACGCGATCCTCCCGCTGGGCCAGGCCGCCGGCCTCACCGTCTTCTCCTCCAGTCCCGGCAGCACCCGGCTCGTCATCGACGTCACCGGCTACTTCGCCGACTCCACCCTCGAGGCCACCCGGACCGCTCCCCCCGCCTTCAATCCACCGCCCGGAAGCTATCTCGGGGAGCAGCTCGTCGACATCGTCACCAGCACGGCCGGCGCGACGATCCGCTACACCACCGACGGCTCCACGCCGACTTCCACCTCGGGCACCGTCTACACCGGTCCGGTCACCCTGACCGGCACGACCACCCTGAAGGCCATCGCCTACAAGAGCGGCCTGGCCGACAGCCCGGTCTCCCAGGGAACATACAACATCACGCGGCAGGCGACCCTGTTCCTGGCCACGCTCACCCCTCAGGGCTCCTCCGTCAGCCTCGCGACCGGCCGCGCCTCGCTGCTGCTGGCGGCCGACGAGCAGACCGCCGTCCTGCGCCGCACCTGGTCCAACCTGACCACCACCCTGACCAGCTCGCACATCCACGCGCCGGACGGCCAGATCCTCTTCGACCTCGACAATGCCGTCCCCGCCCAGGACGGCTCGCTGACCTGGACCATCGGTCCGGCCGGTACCTGGACGCGGGCGCAGATCCTGGACGCTCTGCGCGCCGGGCAGTGCTACCTGAACCTGCACACGGTGAGCTACCCGAGCGGCGAGATCAAGGGCTTCTTCCGCCGCAGCGACGGCAGCATCGTCTTCACACCGCCGCCCGCGCCGCCGCCGGCTCCGACCGGCCCGCCCAACGCGGCCGACGCCGCCCGCTTCCTCGTGCAGGCCACCTACGGCCCCACGACCACGGCGATCGCGAGCCTCCAGACCCAGACCTACTCCGACTGGGTCGAGCAGCAGCTCGCGCAGCCCGTCGTCTCGCACATGGCCTACGTGGACGCGCTGCCGCACGTGCCGGGCGAGGATCTCTACCAATGGGAGGGTCGCGAGTCGATCTGGAAGCAGGCCATCCAGGGGCAGGACCAGCTCCGCCAGCGCGTCGCGCTGGCCCTGAGCGAGATTCTCGTGGCCTCCTCCGAGGACAGCGACCTCTACCAGGCCGAGCCGGTCGCCGCCTACATGGACGTGCTCAACCGCGACGCCTTCGGCAACTTCCGGCAGCTCCTCGAAGACGTCGCGCTCTCGCCGTCGATGGGCGTCTACCTCGACATGCTGGGCAACGACAAGGAAGATCCGGAGACCGGCCAGAACCCCGAACAAGAACTTCGCCCGCGAGGTCCTCGCAGCTCTTCTCCGTCGGCCTCTACAAGCTCCACCCCGACGGCACCCTCGCAGCTCGACACCCTGGGCCTGCCCATCGCCACCTACGACCAGGACGTGATCAAGGGCTTCGCCAAGGTCTTCACCGGCTGGACGTTCGCCAACCAGGACCACTCCGTGGACTGGCGCTTCTACTGGCCCGAGCCCGACTGGCGGCACCCCATGGAGGTCTGGAACGAGCACCACTCGACCGGCAGCAAGCTGCTGCTCAACGGCGTGGTGCTGCCTCCCGACCAGTCGCCGCAGGCCGACCTGGCGGCCGCGCTCGACAACATCTTCGCAGCACCCAACGTCGGGCCGTTCCTCTGCAAGCGGTCTCATCCAGCGGCTGGTGACCAGCAATCCCAGCCCGGGCTACGTCTACCGCTGCGGCCAGGCCTTCGCCAACAACGGCCAGGGCGTCCGCGGCGACATGAAGGCCGTCGTGCGCGCGATCTTCCTCGACTGGGAGGCCCGCGCCCCGACCTCGTCGACGCGCAGGGCTACGGCAAGGTGAGCGAGCCGATGGTCCGCTTCGTGGACGCTCCTGCGCGCCTTCGACGCCCAGCCGCCGGCCGACGGGCGCTTCCGTATCTGGACCTAGAACAACGCCGAATACGGGCTCGGCCAGTGCCGCTCGCGCGCCCACGGTGTTCAATTTCTTCGAGCCGAACTACGTCCTGCCCGGCGCGATGGCCGCAGGCCGGGCTGGTGGCGCCGGAGTTCAAGATCACCACCGAGACCACGGCGATCGGCAACGCGAATTTCTTCCGCGACACGGTCTATCGCGGCGTCTCCTACGGTCTCGATCGGGTCACGCCCGACTACTCGTAGATCCTGCCGCTCGCCGGCAATCCGACCCAATCGATCGATCGGCTCGAACCTGCTCTTCTAGCCAGCGGCATGTCCGCCGACCATGCGCACGATCCTGACCAGGCCTGATCACGGAGATCTCGGAATTCCCACGAAACGCAAGAGCGGGTGAAGGCCGCCGTCCAGCTGATCGCCACCTCCCCCGAGTTCGTGATCCAGAGATAGGAGCCGGCGCGATGAAAACCCGAGCTGAGATTTCCCCGCCGCGATTTCCTTCGCACCGCCTGCACGGCGGTCGGCACCGCGGCGCTCGCCAACACGTCTTCGATCTGACGCGCGTGGCCGCGGCGGCCGGCCTGAACGCGGGCGACTACAAGGCTCTGGTCTGCGTCTTCCTGTACGGCGGCAACGACAGCAACAACGTCCTGATCCCCCGCGGCACCGGCTACAACGCCTACGCCGCGGCGCGTGGCACCCTGGCCCTCCCCTCCGCCTCGCTGCTGCCGATCACTCCGCTGTCGGGCGCGGGCGGCGGCACCTGGGGCCTCCACCCGAGCCTCACCGGCCTGAGCAACCTCTTCAGCCAGCAGCACTAGGGCTCATCGCCAACGTCGGGCCGCTGGTCGCGCCGGTGACCAAGAGCGAGTACGACGCGGAGCACGGCCGCCCTGCCGCCCCAGCTTTTCTCACACAGCGACCAGACCGTCCACTGGCAGACCTCTCTCCCCGACCAGCCCGTGCGCAGCGGCTGGGGAGGCCGGGTCGCCGACCTCATGCAGTCGCTCAACACCGGCTCGCAGATCTCCATGTCCATGTCGCTCGCGGGCACGAACACGTTCCAGGTCGGCAACGCCGTGACCCAGTACCAGGTCTCCCCCGGCGGCACCATCGGCCTCGGCTGGTACTACGACGGCAACGAGTGGAACCACCCCCCGTCCACCGCCGTCCGCAGCCTGATGGCCCAGCGCTACGGCAACCTCTTCCAGCGCGGCTACCGCGACGTGTTCCAGCGCGCGCTCGACCAGGACCGCATCCTGTCCGCCGCCCTGAACGCCGCGCCGACGTTGACCACCGTCTTCCCGGACACCGACCTCGGCAACCAGCTCGCCATGATCGCCAGGCTGATCTCCGTGCGCGAGGCGCTCGGCCTGCGCCGCCAGATCTTCTTCTGCGCCACCGGCGGCTACGACACCCACGACGGCCAGGTCGGGGGACCGCCCAGGTGGGAGCGCACGCCGACCTCCTCACCGAGCTCGACGGCGCCCTGTCGTCCTTCTACGCGGCGACCGTGGAGATGGGCGTCGCCAACAGCGTCACCTCCTTCACCGCCTCCGATTTCGGCCGCACCTACGAAAACAACGGCGAAGGCTCGGACCACGGCTGGGGCTGCCACCACCTGGTCCTGGGCGGCGCCGTGACCGGAGGCCGGATCTACGGCACGGTCCCGACCCTCGCCATCGACGGCCCCGACGACTCCGGCGACGGCCGGTGGATTCCGACCACCTCGGTCGACGAGTATTCCGCCACTCTGGCCAAGTGGTTCGGCGTAGCCCCGAGCGACCTCTCCCTGGTCTTCCCCAACCTGGGACGGTTCAACACTCCGGACATGGGTTTCCTGGCCTGACTCCCGCTCTGTCCTCCTTTTGTCCGAGGCCCGCCGCACCGATTACAGGCTGAACTGGCGCAGGTGGTGGTCGATGTGCCGCCAGGCCAGGACGCCCCAGGCCCGGCGGGAGAGCCGGCCGAAGGCGGGGTGATCCCCGAACGGCTCCTCCGGCTTGCGTGTACCCACCCGCTCGACGAGTTGCAGCAGGGTCTGCTTGTCGGCCTCGAACTCCGCGGGTTGGGTGGCCAGCATCTCCGGCGCGGTCGGAGCTCCCTTGGGCCAGGGCAGCACATAGACGATCAGCTCGCGCACGATCGGATAGCGCAACGGCGTGTTCTTGGGCCGGCAGGCGACGTCGCCCACAGCCATCCGGAGCGCGTCGGCGAGATGGGTCTGCACCCGGGCGGCGTCCAGCCGTCCCCACAGCGGCCGGCGGTCGGGCGTCAGTCTGGACAGGCGCGAGACGATCTGCGCACGGGCGGACGGATCGAAGAGCGTAGGCATGGCGGCTCCTTGGTTGGACCGGCCCGCATCGTACTACAACCCCATGCCTCGCTGGTCTGGATGGCGTATAATGTTTGAAAGCTTTCCAGTCCATGATCGCCAGTTGAGAGGAGGACGCATGTTCGACAGAGCTAGGGTGGGGGCATGGTGTGCCATCGTCGCGGCTCTCTGGGCTGTGCCGGCCGCGGCCGGCGGTCTCTCGGTCACGATCGAGTCCGACAAGGCCTTCCTGCGTGATTCAGACCCCGCCGCCGTGCGCGTCACGCTACGCAACGACGACACCCGCGATCTCTCGGCCCTCCGCTGGCAGACTCCACTGCAGGGCGTCGAGGGCAACGTCTTCGACGTGCGCCTCGACGGCAAGCCCGTGGCGTACACCGGCCGGCTCTACAAGCGGCCCGCCCCGCGGCCCGAGGACTATCTTCAGATCCGCGCCGGCAGCTCCGTCTCCGTGGAGATCGAGCTGTCGCGCTACTACGACATGTCCCGCACCGGCGAGTATTCGATCCGCTACCGGCTCCCCGCCTCGGACGCGCCGAGCGGCATCGATTCGAACGTGCTGTTCCTCGCCGTGGAACGCGGCGAGCAGGGACAGCTCCTGCAAGCGCTCTCCCGGGAATCCACGGAGCCGCGCCACGCCACCGGGACATCCCTCGATCCCGACTTCGTGAGCTGCAACGGCAGCCAGGAAAACGACCTCTACGACGCGCTTGACGGCGGGGAGTATCTGGCGGCCAAGGCCTTCAACTATCTTTACAGCGTGCCCGTGAACAAGCGCAAGAGCAACGCGGCCTACAAGACCTGGTTCGGCCGCTACGTCGCCTCCCGCTACTCCAGGGTGATGCAGGTTTACGCGAACGTCTACACCGTCTTCAGCGACCGCACCGTCACGTTTCACTGCGACTGCGACGAAGAGGACACATGGGCCTACGTGTACCCGGACGAGCCCTTCAACATCCACCTCTGCCCGCTTTTCTGGGAATCGCCGACGATCGGGATCGACTCCCAGGCGGGTGTGCTCATTCACGAGACCAGCCACTTCGACATCGTGGGGCGCACCGACGACTACACATACGGCCAGAGCTCCTGCAAGAGGCTGGCGTCCAGGGACCCGGGCCGCGCGGTCTTCAACGCCGACAACTTCGAGTTCTTCGCGGAAACCCGGTAGGCGGCAACCGCAGAGCTCGTTCCGTCTCTGTAGAAACCCATCTAAGGCGCGCGGAGGCTGCGCGTGCCTCGCGCTCTGAGATTTCGCCGATGGCGCCGACGTTGAGCGTCACCATCCATGAATTTGAAGCCCGAGCCGAGCCCGGACGGAGAAATCCATGGGGCAGCCGCTGCCCCGAAGATTTGAAGCCAAAATCTGTGGGGCAGTCGCTGCCCCGAAGATTTGAAGCCAAAATCCATGGGGCAGTCGCTGCCCCGCAGATTTGAGGCCAAAATCTGTTGGGCAGTCGCTGCCCCGTAGATTTTGGGCCAAAATCTGTTGGGCAGCCGCTGCCCCGTAGATTTTGGGCCAAAATCTGTTGGGCCGCCGCTGCCCCGTAGATTGGATGCCGCGGGGCGCGATTGCGCGACAGTTTGTCCGCGATCTCCGTTTTCGGCGCGCGGGAGAGGGCGCCTCCCACCCATCCTGAGACGCACGGGCCGAACGCGCCCCGAGGGGTCAGCGTGGACGCTTCGGCAGGAGTCGCGCTACCCGGATCACTTCCTCGGGCGCAAAGAGAGGAGACACTTCGTCGGTCAGCCTCAGAACGGTCCGGCTGCCGCAGGTGCTGCCCGCCGGCTCCCGGTAGACCTCCAACTGCCTGGCGACCAGATTCAGGATCCAGTACTCCGGAATCCCGGCCAGGGCGTAGACGGTCAGCTTGGTTTCACGGTCGTACCGGAGCGAGGACTGGCTGACCTCCGCCACGAGCAGGGCGTGCCGGGGGTGGGCGTCGCCATAGTCGTCCGGGTCCGCGGGGACGACCGCGACATCGGCCTCGGGAAGCGAGTCGGTTCCGAGCGCGAGAGGCATCTGCTGGCGCAGGTCGAGGCTCTCCGGGAGGCATGCCTCGAGCTCCCGGGCGAGCTTCCTGATCCCGCTCGCATGAAGGCTCGTCTGGGGAGACATTTCGTAGAGGGTGCCTTCGACCAGCTCGACCTTGCTGCCCTCGAATCCTCCCGACTCGACCATCCGTTCATACTCTTCTCGGGTCCAGTGATGGGCATCAACCGTTGCCGTCACCATGGCACGACCTCCCAGCGAACGGCGTCCTTACCGACGAGCGCCTAGCTGTTTCCTGGATTATAGCGTAGAAGCCTGCCACTTCGGCACGGGAAGGGGAAACCGTGGCAGGGTCCCGGCGAAGTCCTCCTGACGGGATGACCTCAAAATCTCAGCCCCCTCATCTTGGGGGATGGGGGAAGCGCCCTTGCGGGCGCCGGCCCGTAGCCCCGGGTTTCAACCCATACCTTTACACACATCTCGACTGGGTGGGCCCGGGGGAAGCGCCCCTTGCGGGCGCTGGCACGTAGCCCCGGGTTTCAACCCGAGGTGTGGGGGCCCGATCTGGTTGTCGCGCCCCTTCAGGGGCGAGGGCACGGGCGGAGGGAGGAATGCCGCCGGTGCCGTGGCGCTCCCGGTGGCGGGTTGGGTCGCCCCCGCCGTCGCCCCTGAAGGGGCGTGTGGGATGGGCGGGGCGCCGCAACCCCGGGTTGAAACCCGGGGCTACGGGCCAGCGCCCGCAAGGGGCGCATCCTCCTCCCCGGCTTCCTCGATCGGTGCCTCGTGCTCCGCCATTCCCTACTCCGTCGTCTCCACATCCACATCCCGGTCGAGCGTCGCCAGCACCGCCTTGTCTTCCCGCCAGCCGGGCTCGACTTTCACGAAGAGCTCCAGGTAGATGTGGCGCTCGAGGAACTCTTCGAGGTCGAGGCGGGCGGCGGTGCCGATGTTCTTGATCATCTGACCCTGGCGGCCGACCACGATCTTCTTCTGGCCGTCGCGCTCCACCAGGATGGTGGCATAGATGCGGAGGAGATCCTTGACGTCGTCCTCCTCCCAGCGCTCGATCACCACGGCGGTCGAGAAGGGCAGCTCTTCGCTGGTCAGCTCCAGGACTTTCTCGCGGATGCGCTCGGCCACCAGGAAGCGCTCGGGGTGGATGGTCAGCAGCTCGGGATCGTAGATCGGCTCGCCCTCCGGCAGCAGCCTCCAGAGGACTTCCAGCAGGCGGTCGGCGTTGTCCCCCTTGAGCGCGCTCACGGGGACGATCTCCTCGAAGAGGCCGGTCTCGGCGTAGTGGGCGATGCGCGGCAGGAGGTCCGTCTTCTTCACCCGGTCCACCTTGTTGAGGATGAGCACCCGGGGACCCTCCGCCTTTCCCACCAGGTCGAGCATGTAGGCGTCGCCGCCGCCGGCGCACTCGGAGACATCCACCAGCAGGCAGAGGACGTCGGCGTCGCTCATCGCGTCCGTGGCGTGGCGGACCATCTGGCGGTTCAGGCGGTGCATCGGCTTGTGGATGCCCGGCGTGTCGTAGAAGACCATCTGGCCGTGCTCGTCCGAGAGGATGCCCACCAGCCGCTGCCGCGTGGTCTGCGGCTTGTCCGACACGATGGCGACCTTCTCGCCGAGGAGACGGTTCATCAGCGTCGACTTGCCCGCGTTCGGGCGACCCACGAAGGTCACGGTTCCGGATTTCTTTCCCGCTGTCGGCATCAGGTGCCGGTCTCCTCTCCGGCTTCGTTCTTGGATGGAATCCGCTCGACGCGCACGGTCTGGATGCGGCGGTCCGCTACCGCTTCCACGGTGAAGCGCAGGCTGAAGCAGTCTACGCTCTCCCCCACCTGCGGCACGTGGCCGAGCGCGCTGAAGATCAGGCCGGCGACGGTTTCGTACTCGGGATCCTCGAATGTCGACCTGGAACAGCTCGTCCAGCAGCTCGATGTGGGCGCGGCCGTCGAGCTTGTAGGCGCCGCCTTCGAGCGGCTCCAGCTCGGCCGCGAGCGCCTCGTGCTCGTCCATGATCTCGCCGACGATCTCCTCGATCAGATCCTCCACCGTGACCAGGCCGGCCGTGCCGCCGTACTCGTCCACCACGATGGCCACCTGCTGGAAGCGTGCCTGCAGCTCCTTGAGCAGCTCGCCCAGCGGCTTGGTCTCGGGAATGAACAGCGGCGGCTTGATCATGTCCCGGACCGGCGGCGGATCGGGCATCCGCGAGGCGCGCAGCACGTCGCGGATGTGCAGGACGCCCACGATGTTGTCGATCGAGTCCTGGTACAGCGGGATGCGCGAGTGGCCCGACTCCACGAAGCGGTCGGCCAGGACGTCGATCGAAGAGTCGACCGGGGAACAGACCATGTCGATGCGCGGCGTCATGACGCTGCGCGCCATGCTGTCGCGGAAGTCCACGATGCTCCAGAGCATCTCCCCCTGCTCGGGCTCCAGGATGCCTTCGCGCGTCGCCGACGTCGATGAAGGCCTCGATTTCCTCGTCGGTGACGGTCTCGTCCTCGTCGCCGTCGTCGCGACGGTCGCGCTCCAGGGAGACCGCCGGCACCAGCGGCGACAGCAGCGCCACCCCCGGCGACAGGATCAGGAGGACCGCGCGGTAGACGCGGGTGAGCGCGCGCAGCGCCCGCTCCGGATCGTGGCTGACGAGCGCGCGGTTCGTCATCTCGGTCGCGGACACGGCCACGATGACCAGCGCCACGGACCAGAGGCCGGGATGGAGCAGCCAGCGGTCCAGAAGCTCCGCGACGGCCACGTAGAGGCCGATCGGCGACAGCCGCGCCACCAGCGACAGCAGGAAGCGGAAGACCGCGAAGCGGATCGGCGTGTCGTAGAGCCGGCGCAGGCGCCCTCCGGCCTCCTCCGCCCAGTGCCGCAGGCGGATCGGGCCGCTGCGCTCGAGCAGCGCCGACAGGACGGACGACAGCACCGCCACCGGCGGCAGCAGCACGAGTGCCCAGACGAGCAGGGTCAGGGGCAGGGGCGAGCCGTCAGGCATGATCGCCGGTCCCCTCGCCGATCCAGCTCCGCCGCAGCCGGCGCTCCAGCTTCTCCATCTCGCCCCGGTCGGCCTCGTGGTCGTAGCCCAGGCAGTGCAGGAGGCCGTGCAAGAGGAGGATCCGGATCTCCTTTTCGGGAGCATGCCCGCGCTCGGCGGCCTGGCGGCGGGCGGTGGGGACGGAGATCAGGATGTCACCGAGGTGGAGGCCCTCGTCCGGGTCGACGCCCTCGTCCTCTCCCGGAAAAGAGAGCACGTCGGTGGGCCTGTCCTTGCCGCGGTAATCGCGGTTCACCCGGCGCAGCTCGCGGTCGCTCGCGAAGCGGACGCCCAGGCTCGCGAGCGGCACGGACGGGCGCTCGCGCCCGACCAGGTCGACAGCGAGCCGCTCCAGCCAGGGGCGAAGGTGGCGGGCGCCGGCCTCGGGATAGCGGTTCGGGTTCTGCAGGACGATGTCTATGGCAGGTTCGCTCATGCGCTCACAGGTCAGGAGGCCCGGACGGCCGGACTCTCCACCACGGCCAGGCCCCGCTTCTCGCGCCGCGGTCCGGCGTTGAAGTCGAAGCCCGGATAGTCTATCCGCTGGTGGAAGATGTTGGCGAGCACCCGCAGGAAGGTGTCCGAGACCACCCGCAGATCCGACAGCGTCAGGTCGGTCTCCTCAAGCTGCCCGTCCTTGAGGATGTCGTCCAGGATGGTCTGGATGAGCGACCGGATGCGGACCGGGCTGGCGTCGGTCAGGGTGCGGCTCGCCGCCTCGACGGCGTCGGCGATCATCATCACGCCCATGACCTTGTTCTGGGGCTTGGGACCGGGGTAGCGGTATTTCTCTTCGGCCACCTCGGCGGGATCGCCGTCTTTCATCTCCATGGCCCGGTGGTAGAAGTACTTGATCAGCCGGGTGCCGTGGTGCTGCTGGACGGCGTCCAGGATCACCTGCGGCAGGCCGTGCTCCCGCGCCAGCTCCAGGCCGTCCTTGACGTGGTTGAGCAGGATGAGCGCGCTCATCGACGGCAGCAGCTTGTCGTGACGGTTCTGGCCGCGCTGGTTCTCTACGAAGTACTCGGGCCGCTGCACCTTGCCGACGTCGTGATAGAGGCCGGCGGCGTAGGCGAGCACCGGGTCGGCGCCGATCGCCTCGCACGCCTCCTTGGACAGGTTGGCCACCATCAGCGAGTGCTGGAACGTGCCGGGCGCCTCGAACGCCAGGCGGCGCAGGAGCGGCAGGTTGGTGTTGGACAGCTCCACCAGCTTGATGTCGGTGGTGATGGCGAGCAGCGACTCCAGGATGGGCACCGCGAAGCTCGCCACGGCCGTCACCAGGAGGCCGCCCGCGAAGGCGCAGAGCATGTCGAAGCCGAGCTGCAGCCAGCTCCGCTCCAGCGTCGGCGCGAGCGCGGTGAGGATCAACACCATGACCACGTTGATCAGCCCCACCACGAGGCCGACGCGCACCATGACGAGGCGCTGCCGGAACTGGTACAGGTCGAGGGCGTGGATCGCGGCGAGCGAGCCGGCGAAGCCGTAGAAGACGACCCACTGCGGGTCGGCGTCCACGGCGAGGCGGCTGGCCAGGATCGAGAACAGGATCGACAGGGTCATGGCGGCGTTGCGGGCCGAGCAGCAGAGCCGCGAGCAGGGCCACCGAGGCGAACGGGATGGCGTAAGCGTAGCTGCGCGCCGAGTTGAGCGGCCCCGCGTCGAAGGTGCCGGAGAGCGCGCCGGCCACCAGGAAGCAGAACTTGGTCACCAAAAGGGCGACCAGCAGCAGCAGCAGACTCTCGCCGAACACCCGGCGCGGGCCGTGGTGGGCCACCTTTTCGCGCGACAGCGCCAGCCAGGCCACCACCGCCGCGAGGGCCAGGAGGAAGAACGTCGCGACCAGCGGCGGCACCTGCAGCCGGAGCTGGCGCTCGCCGCGCATCTGGGCGATCACCCGGGCGCTGGCGGCGTCGATGACGTCTCCCTGGCGGACGATCATCTGCCCTTTGCGGATCTGGCCGAAGACCTCGTGCGTGTCGGCCGCCGCGGCTTCGCGGCGGGCCAGCGTCTCACTCTGGTTGGGAGGCAGGTTGATCGGCAGGTTCTGGAGCAGGAGGTCGGCCAGGAGGATGCGCTCGTGGGCGGTGTAGCCGCTCCAGTCGCCGATCTCGGATTCCAGGAAGTCCTGGACTTCTCCAGGGTAGCCCAGGTCGATCGAAGAGGTCGAGCTGGACGGTCTCGGTGCCGGAGCCGAGGTCGCGCAGGGAGATGCCGCGCATCCGGTTCTCCAACAGGAGCGATTTGTTCCCGACCACGCCGCGGCGCAAGGCGCGGCCGGCCACGGCGAGCAGCCGCTCCTTCAGCGGGGCGGCGAGCCGCTTGCGCGTCAGCAGCTCGGCCTGCGCGGGGGTGAGCCGGAGCTGCATGCCGGAGGCGCTCGCGAGCAGGTCTCGGGCCACGGCCCCCTCCTGCGCCCCGGCGGCGAAGAGCTGGCCGAGGCGATCCTCGAAATCCTGGTTGACGCGCGGGTCGTAGTCGTAAACCGGCAGGACGGACTGCCGCGCCTGCTCCTGGTTGGCGCGGGTGGCGTCGTCGTCCGAGACCAGGAGGTCGCGCGACGCCACGTAGTCGCGGGCCGCGATGCTGCCCGGCACGGCGCGGGCGGAGAACAGGAACGCGCCGGGCATCAGCGCCCAGGTGCCGAGGACGAGGAACAGGAACACCCACAGGGCCGGCGTCTCCAGGGCGCGAGTCCAGGGTTGGCTCGCCCGCAGCCGGCGCCGGAGGCGGAACGTGCCGGTGTTGAGGAGCTCGATCCGCAACGGGCGCGTCCTGGCGCTCGGTGGGAGCGGCGAAGGCGGGAGGGGCGGAGCGGGAGTCGGTGCCACGATCGTCGATCCTCGGGAGGCGCGCGCCGGGCCGCGGGCGCGCGGAGACTCCGGGCTACGAAGGAGCGGAGTGCTCCCCTTGCGGCTTGTCGCGCTCGGCCCTCAGCCGGTCGAAGATGTCGTAGGCGTGGACCATCTTCTGCACGAGCGGATGGCGGACCACGTCGCGCTGGTCGAAGAGAAGAAGCTTGATCCCGTCGACGCGCGAGAGCACTTCCTGCGCCTCCCGCAGGCCCGACATCTTGCCCTGGGGGAGGTCGACCTGGGTGATGTCGCCGTTGATCACCGCCTTGGAGTTGAAGCCGATGCGGGTCAGGAACATCTTCATCTGCTCGGTCGTGGTGTTCTGCGCCTCGTCGAGGATGATGAAGCTGTCGTTGAGAGTCCGGCCGCGCATGAAGGCGATCGGCGCCACCTCGATGATGCCGCGCTCCAGCATGCGGCCGACCTTCTCGTAGCCGATGATGTCGTGCAGGGCGTCGTAGAGCGGCCGCAGATAGGGGTTCACCTTCTCGGCCAGGTCGCCGGGCAGGAAGCCGAGCTTCTCGCCGGCCTCGACCGCGGGGCGGGCCAGGATGATGCGCCGCACCTTCTTCTCCAAGAGCGCGGCGGCGGCCATGGCCACGGCCAGGTAGGTCTTGCCGGTGCCGGCCGGCCCGATCGAGATGACGATGTCGAAGTCGATCATCGCCTGCATGTAGAGCTGCTGGTTGAAGGTGCGGGGCGACACCAGGCGCTTGACCGCGGCCAGCATCCCCTCGGGCAGGAAGAAGTCGACGAGCGAAGTCTCGGGCGCCTCGGCGGCGACGCGGATGGCGGTCTGCACCTCGCCGGGCTTGAAGCGGTAGCCCTTCTCGGTGACGGCGTTGAGGCCGTTGAAGAGGCGCGCGACCGCCTGCACGCGGTCGGGCTCGCCCTGGATGTGGAGCTCGCCGCCGCGCGCGGCCACGGTCACCTCGAAGGTGCGCTCGACGCGCCGGAGGTTCTCGTCGTTCGTGCCGAAGAGGGTATCCAGCCCCTCCTCGGGAAGGGTCACCTGGGCCATTCTGGGTTCTAGAGTGGGAGTCACGGTGGTGTTTGGTAGATGGACAGGAGGCCGCCAAGCGGCGGCCTCCCGGAGAGTCTAGCAGAATTGATCCCATCCCCCCTCTCCCCGCCCGATACCGGGGGAGAGGGAGCTACTTCTTCGAGTAGTCGTAGAAACCCCGGCCGCTCTTCTTGCCGAGGCGGCCGGCCTGCACCATCTGCTTGAGGAGCGGCGGCGGCGCGAAGCGCTTCTCGCGGTACTCGTCGAACATGATGTTGGCGATGTAGTAGGTGGTGTCGAGGCCGACGAAGTCGAGCAGCGTGAACGGCCCCATGGGGTAGCCGCAGCCGAGCTGCATGCCCTTGTCGATGTCCTCGACGCTCCCGACGCCCTCCTCCAGGGCGCGGACGGCGTCCAGCAGGTAGGGCACCAGCAGGCGGTTGACGATGAAGCCGGAGTTGTCGCGGCAGGCGATGGGCTCCTTGCCGAAGGCGCGGACGGTCTCCGTGACGGTCCCGGTAGGTCTCGTCGGAGGTGATCAGGGTGCGCACCACCTCGACCAGCTTCATGACCGGCACCGGGTTGAAGAAGTGCAGCCCCACGAAGCGCTCCGGCCGGCTGGTGAACATGGCCATCTGGGTGATGGTCAGCGACGAGGTGTTGCTGGCGAAGATCGCCTCCGGCTTGACCGCCTGGTCGAGCGCCGCGAAGGGCTTCCGCTTCTCGTCGAGGTTCTCGACGATGGCCTCGACGACGAGGTCGCAGTCGGCCAGCTCGGCGAGATCGACCACGCCGCGCAGCCGGCCGAGGGTCTCGTCGCGCTTCGCGGCGTCGAGCTTGCCCTTGTCCACCGCCTTGCCCAGCGAGCCCTGGATGCGCGCCATGCCCTTGTCCACCAGCTCCTGCGTGACCTCGCGGACGACCGTGTCGAAGCCGGCCTTCGCCGCCACCTCGGCGATGCCCGAGCCCATCAGGCCGCAGCCGAGCACGCCTACTTTCTTTATGCTCATCTCAATCTCCTTGTTGTACGAGTTTGATTTCCCGCCCGTCAGCCACCCGCAGCAGCCGGAGCCAGGTCGCTCCGTGGACCTCGAACGGCAGCCGCTCCGCCCATTCCACCACCTTGACGCCGGGGCCGGCCAGCAGCTCTTCGATCCCCAGCGCCCCGGCCTCCCCGGGGTCGAGCCGGTAGAGGTCGGCGTGGATCAGCCGCCCACCCGGCCCCTCATGCTCGCGGATCAGCGTGAACGTCGGCGACTGGACCTCCCGCGGATCGATCCCCAGCCCCTCGGCCAGCCCTTGTGTCAGAACGGTCTTGCCGGCTCCCAGGTCTCCTGAGAGGAGAAGGACGCCGTCCGGCGCCAGCTCCGCCGCGAGGCTCTTGCCCAGGGCGCGGGTCTCGGATTCGTCGCGGGTCCGGCACGGCCAGCGCCCCTCACTCATCGCTCTCGGTCAGCTCCAGGAAAGCCGCCGGGAGTTGCGTCACCAGGTCTCCGGCGGCCAGTCCGGCCTCTCCGTTTTCTTCGGCGGCCAGGTCTCCGGCGAGACCGTGAAGATAAACCCCCAGCAGCGTCGCGTCCAGCGCCTCCAGCCCCTGGGCGATCAGGCCGGCGATGAGGCCGGTCAGGACATCGCCCGTGCCACCGGTCGCCATGCCCGGGTTGCCGGTGGGGTTCACGTGGACCTCGCCTTCCGGGATGGCCACGAGCGTGCGATAGCCCTTGAGCACCACCACGGCTCCGGTCTCGGCCGCGGCCCGGCGCGCCGCCGCGAGGCGGTCGGCCTGCACCTCGGCGGCCGGGATGCCCAGGAGACGGCCGAGCTCGCCGGGGTGGGGCGTCAGCACCGTGGCCGCCTGCCGGCCCGCCAGCTCCCGCGCGCGGCCGGCGAAGGCGTTGAGGCCGTCCGCGTCGAGCACGAGGGGCAGAGCAGCCTCCCGGACGATGCGGCGGATGGCTTCGGCGGTCTCCTCCTCCTGGCCCAGGCCGGGGCCGAGCGCCAGGACCGATTTGCCCTCCGCCGCGGCGAGGATGCGGCCGGCCGCCGCCGCCGCGATCTGCCCCGTCGTCCCGCTCGCGGGCAGAGGGAGAGTCATGGATTCGATCGAGCCGAGGTCGACCACCGGCAGCACCGGATCGGGCACCGCCACCGTCACCAGGCCGGCGCCGGCCCGGACCGCGGCGCGGGCGGCGAGGATGGCGGCGCCGCCTTTGCCCGGCGAGCCGGCCACGATCAGCGCATGGCCGTAGTCGCCCTTGTGCGTGCCCGGATCGCGGATCGGCAGCAGCTCCGCGAGCTCCTCCCGGCACAGCAGGTAGAGGGCGCCGCCCGGCTCCTCGACCTCGTCCGCCAGGTCCGGCGGGATGCCCAGGTCGGCCACCACCAGCTCCCCCACCGCCTCGGCGGCCGGCGGGAAGACGTGGGCGATCTTCGGCGCGGCGAAGGTGACGGTGAGGTCGGCCAGCACGTGCGGCCCGAACGGCGCCGTCCGGCTGCCGTTGAGGCCGCTCGGCAGGTCCACCGCCACCCGCGGCACCGGCAGCTCGTTGAGCTCCTCCACCATCGCGGCATAGAGGCCGTCGAGCGGCCGGGCGAGGCCGGTGCCGAAGAGCGCGTCGACGATCACGTCCGACTCCCGCGCGTGCTCCAGCGCCTCGACCACGTCCTCCTCGGTTTCGACGTCCTGGATGTGGAGCCCCTGGCGGCGGCAGATGCCGAGCTGGACCTCGGCGTCGCCCTGCAGGCCGCGGTGCGAGGTCATCAGGAAGATGCGCACCTCGTATCCGCGCACAGCCAGGTGGCGGGCGATGGCGAGGCCGTCGCCGCCGTTGTTGCCGGGGCCGCAGAAGATCGCGGCGGACTCGGCCTCCTCGTAGATCTCGCCGATCGCATCCACCACGCCGATGGCGGCGTTCTCCATCAGCACCAGGCTGGGGATGCCCAGATCCTCGATGGCGGTGCGGTCGACCTCGCGCATGGCTTCGGCGCTCAGGATCCTCATGCCGTCTCCTCTACCAGTTGTTCGGGCAGTTGGCGCCAGCTCCGCAGCAGCTCCCGCGTGCGCGGGCACCCCAGGTCGCCGTCCGCCATCCGCGCGGCCAGGCGGCGCAGGTCGTCGGGCGTGTCCACGTCCGTGGCCGTCTCCAGCAGCTCCGGCTCCAGACCCAGCTCGCGGCAGCGCTCCAGCGTCTGGGACAGCACCCGGTCCGTGCTCCACTCTATGTCCTGGAACAGGCGCTCGAACAGGGGGCCGAAGACGGTGTCCGGCCGCAAGGCGATCAGATAGTAGCCGCCGTCCTCGGCCGGTCCGATCACCACCCGCGCACCCCGCTCCAGCCGCTCGAACGCCTCATGGACCGTGGCGAGCGGCAGGGTCGGATGGTCGCTCCCGACCGCCGCGACCGAGGTGACCGAGTCCGCCTCCCGGGCCGCCTCCGCCAGCGCGCGGTAGAGCCGCTCGCCCAGATCCTCGCCCTGCTGCCGGATGCCGGCGACGGGGCCGTCCGGCACGGCGTCGCCGGAATCGAGCGCCCAGGCCAGCCGCAGCTCGAAGTCGCCCTCGCGCAACCGGTCCAGGAGATCGCCGAGGAACGCGGCATGGAGCGCCGCGGCCTCGGCGGCGGTAAGATGGCCGATGAGCCGGGTCTTCACCCGGCCTTCCCGGGCCGGTTTCGTGAACAAAAGTAATTGGCGGGGTCGGCGGGTCGGCACGAGGCGGGATTCTACCAGTGCGAAGGGGAACGGAATGGCAACACTCACGCTCCTGACCGACTTCGGGACCCGCGACTACTATGTCGCCGCGGTCAAGGGGACCGTGCTGCGGCTCGCCCCCGGCACCCAGCTCATCGACATCTCGCACGAGGTCCCCTCGGGCGACCTCATCGCCGGGGCGTTCCTGCTCGCCGCGTCCGTCCCCTGGTTCCCCGGCGGCACCGTTCACCTCGCCGTCGTCGACCCCGGCGTCGGCAGCGCGCGCCGCATCCTGGTCGCGCAGACCGCAACCTCCTCGATCGTCCTTCCCGACAACGGCCTGCTCACCCACCTGCTCAACCGGGAGGACGTCGTCTCCGTCCGCTCCGTCGAGAAGACGGACCTCTTCCTGGAGAGTCCGGGCCAGACCTTCCACGGCCGCGACCGTTTCGCGCCCACGGCGGCATGGCTGTTGCGGGGAGAACCGGCGGAGGCGCTCGGGCCGGTGATCGACGATCCGGTCCGGCTCGCCTGGAACGGACCGCGGCGCGAGCCGGGCCTCTTGATCGGACAGGTGATCCATCTCGACCGCTACGGCAATCTCGTCACCGACATCCCGGCCGCCTGGCTGCCCGAGGGGGCCTGCCTGGCCGAGGTTGGGGTCCACCGGGTCCGCCGGAGGGCGAGCTGCTACGCCGAGATCCCGGACGGAGAGCCGGCCATGATCCCCGGCTCCCTCGGCACGGTCGAGCTGTCGCTCAAAGGCCAGGATCTGGCCCTCCGCTGGGTCGTGGAGCGCGGCGCCGCCGTCCGCATCACCCCGGCGATATCGTGAAGGCAGAAGAGCTTGCACTCGACGAAACGGTGACAGTCCCGCCGTCTCGGGCTACAATGCCCGGGTTACGATGACTGCAATGGGATCTTTGGGAAGGAGCGAGTGGAGATGAGCAAGTGGGAATACAAGATCATCAACATCCGAAGTGAGAACTACCGCCTCGATCCGAACTCCGCGACGCAGCTCAACCAGTTGGGCGAGGAGGGATGGGAGCTGGTTTCGATCACGTCCGTGAACTTCAAGACCGGCGCGACGGACAACATCGCCATGGTCTTCAAGCGCCCCGTCGTCCAGGCTTGAGGCGCCGAGGCTTCTGCCGCCGGCGCCGTCCGCGCAAGGCCAGCGCGAACCCGCCGGCTCCGGCGGCCAGCAGCATCAGGACGTATTTTTTCTGCGGCAGGAGACCCACTTCGGTCTCGATCGCGCTCCGCACCTCCGACATCCGGCGCTCGGCCTCGCGGCGGGCGTCGTCCACTCGGCTCATGGCAGATCCTCCTCGATGCCGTCGATGCCGTCCCGGATGGCTTCATCCGCCGGCTGGATGTCCAGCGTCTTGCCGGCGAGCAGGCCGTTCTGCCACCAGTCGAGATGATCGTCGAGGTGGCGCTTCGCGCTGTCCATGGGGTTCTCGGCCTGCTTGAGCTGGCGGACGCCGAGCCCGACGAGGGTGCCCGCCACGAGGATGAACAGCAAGAGCACGATCAGCACCGCGGCCCAGAGCTGCAGCCAGACGTTCAGCAGGGCCACCATGAAGAAGACCAGCAGACCCAGGATCCAGAACAGCAGGAGCACGGCGGCGCCGAACAGCCCGAGCGCCGCGCCGAAATGCCGGCCCGAGCGCTCGAGGTCTTCCTGGAACGCGGACAGCTCCGCGCGCACGACCTCGATCAGCGACTCGCCCAGCGAGCGGAAAAGACCGATCCAGCCCTGCATCATCGTCCTGCCGCGTTGCCGCCGACCCGCAGGGTACGCGACACGAACGACGATTCACCCGCCACGTCGTCACGCACCCCCACCGCGACTCTCTGGTCCCCCCTGCGCATCAGCAGGCTGACGTTATATGCATAGTTCTTGCCCATCGCCGCCTGCACGTCGGCGTTGGGGATGCTGATCGGCAGCGGCACCTGCTGCACGTCCGAGACGCCGCCCTCGTTGTCCATGGCGGCGATGTAGAGCCTCACCCGCGCCTCCTGGGTCTGGTCGCGCGGCACCAGCACCAGCTTGCCCAGGGGGATCCGGACCGTGACCGGCACCAGGAAGTAGCCGTCCTCGCGCGCCGTGGGCTCACCGAAGGCCAGCTCGATCCCGAACTTGTTGTCCTCGAACGGGAAGTTGAGCACCGCCAGCGTGCTGTCGGTCATCCGCGAGTCGGCGCTCTTGTCGCGGTAGCCCTCGCGGTTGCGGACGGTCAGCCCCTTCCTCTTCACCTTGACGTCGATCTTGTAGTACCGGCCGTCGCCGTAATGGGTGGGCGAATAGCCCAGCGAGTAGTAGCTGCCGAAGTCCTCGGCCACCTTCTCGAGCGCCGGCAGGATCTGGTTGCGGTTGATGATCGCGACGCCGCCGGTCTTCTCCGCCAGCATCTGGAGCGGCGCCTGGAGGTTGGAGATCTGGATCGAATCGATGTAGACCCCCTGCCCCGCCGTCTGGTTCTCCGCCGACACCGACGAGTAGACGCGCAGGCCCGCGGCGTCGATCGTGTAGAACGTCACCCGGTTGGCGTTGGCCTGCGACGCCAGCTCGGTGAACCGGCGGGAGGCGTCGAACTGGATCGACGTGGTCAGGCCGCCGGCGGACTGCTCGCCGTACTTGCTCTGCACGGCGTAGAAGACGTCCTGCCCGGCGATCATCTGGAGGCCGTCGCTGACGTAGAGGATCGCCTTGCGGCCGGGCATGCCGGCGAGCGAGTTGACCAGATCCTTGAGGGCGTCGATGCTGAACGAAAGGTCGTTGAAGGTCGACTCGGCGTAGTTCTGAGCGATCCCCTGAGGCCTCGCCGACGCTCTTCGAGTCCTCGATCTGGCGCAGGGCGTCGCGGCGTTCGGAATCGGCATGGACGCCCTGGGCGGAGATCTTCTCGATGCCGAGCAGCGCGGCGTTGATCAGATCCGCGTCGCTGGTGAAGGTCTGCCGCACGTGGGTCGAGCGGTCGTAGGTGACCAGCATCATCTGGTCGCCCCGGTTCATCTTCTGGGACAGGAAGACCCGCAGCTCGCGCATCACCCGGTTGCGGTTGAACGGCTGGAGGTTGAAGTTGTCGATGTAGACGATCAGGCGCAGGCGCTGGTCTTCGGGGAGTTGCGGCGCCTCCACCCGGCCGCGGACGGCGGGCGGCTGGGGCGCCGCCGGGGCCTCTTCGGCCATGAGCGCCCGGCCGCCTTCGACGACGTAGAAGTTGGTGACCGCGACGTTCTTGCCGTTCTCGGTGATCTCGAAGTCGTCCTTGGTCAGGCCGGTGACGCGCTTGCCGCTCTTGTCGGTGACGTAGACGTCGACGTTGACCACGTTGACGTTGACCGACTCGCCGAACGATTCCTGCGACGGATCCGGCTTCCCCTGCGCCTTCGCGGTATTGGCGGCACTGGCGGCACTGGCGGCACTGGCGGCATGGGAGACCGCCGGCGCGAGGCCGGCCAGGATCAGGACGCAGGACGCCAGAATTCTTTGCGATGACTTCATGGCCGCAGGATACTACGGGACGCGGTCGGGGACCACGTCCGCCTCCGCCGTGGTGAGCTTTCCGCCCACCGGGTCGTAGATCGCGATGATGAGGTGCTGGCTGATCTTGCGCAGCCGCAGGGTCGTGTCATAGCGCACGTACTGCCCCGGGGACTCCGAGGGCGGCTTGTCGGCGACGAGGCGGATCGGCACCAGGGGCATGTCCGCGCGGTTGCCCTTGGCGTCGATGGCCGCGATGCGCAGCTCCAGCTCGGCCACGTGCTTGCCGTCGATCGGCACCACGGTCATCGAGGACAGCGGGATCGCCAGGCTGACCGGCACCTCGATCTCCCGCCTCCCCTTGGCCACGGGCTTGCCCACCTGCATCGGCATCGAGGCCGCACCGGGCGGGTTGCCGAACAGCAGCGCGCTCTCCACCATCATGGAGACCTCGGTCTTGCGGGCGAGGTCGTAGTAGTCGTTGCGCGACCGCACCTGGAGGCCTTCGCGCACCACCTCGACCTTGATGACGTGGCGCTTGTCGTTGCGCTGGCGCTCGGGCGTGAAGCCGAGCCAGTAGTAGGAGCGGGTGTCGGACTCGGCGGTCTGCATCGCCTCGACGCGCAGGCCGTTGATCAGCGCCTTGCCGCCGGTCTCTTTCGCCGCGTACTCCAGGGTGGCCTGGACCTCCTGCTCGCGCAGGTTGAGCAGCCCGTTTTCCGGCGGCGCGCCGTCGGAGGCGTCCGGACCGTTGCTCTCCACACCGGGCACGTCCACCGGGTAGAGGGTGTAGCCGAGCAGGTTGGCGGTGTCGACGAGCGGCGCGAGGAGCTGCTCGCCGCCCGGCACCTCGCGGCTGAGGATCGGGCGGTTCGGGTCGTTCACCACGTAGTCCACGACCGAGAAGGGCCAGCCGCCGGAGAGGAGGATCATGACCTTGCGGCCGGGAGGCGCTGCGAAGCCGCGCATCGTGCTCACCGCCGCCATCACCGAGCGCTGCACGTGGTCGGCGATCAACTCCATGTAGGACAGCTCTTCCAGATCCACCCGGTTGACGAAGGCCGAGCGGGCGTCCACCGTGCCGAGGGTGCCGATGCGGTGCGAGCTCTCGTAGGCGCGCAGCTCGGCCAGGCGCTGGAACCCGAGCGCCGGCCGGCCCAGGGCCTGCTGGAAGCCGCGCGTCAGGGCGCGTTCGGAGTCGGACCAGTTGCTCAGCATGTCGATCTTGCTGCCGTCGAAGGCCACCACCGCCATGCGGTCTTCCGGCCCCAGGCGGCCGAGGCTGTCCATGAGGGAGCGCAGCACCTCGTCGCGGCGGGTGGGGATCGAAAAGTAGTCGTCGATGAACACCAGGTAGCTGGTCCCCACCGGGCTGCCCGGCGCCAGCGCCGGCAGGCCCTGGACCGCCGCGCTCTGGCCGGAGCCGGCCTCCTCGGCCGCCACGGCCTGGCCGCCGCGCACCTCGGTGAAGTACTGGATCGGGACCTCCTTGCCGTCCACGCGCAGGCGGAAGTCGCCCGGGCCGAGGCCGGTCACCCGGTTGCCCTGCTTGTCGGTGACGACCACTTCCACGTTGACCACGCGCACGTCGATCTGTTCGCCGAAAGCGCTGGCGGGCTCGCCGGTCTGCTGGGCTGCCGCTGGAATCGCAGCCAGGACGGCGAGGATCGGAAGGACGGCGAAAGCTCGAAGAGATTTCATCGGGGTTCCTCTCATGACTGTTATCAAGGCTGTACTCCAGCCGGGTCCAGAGCATCTCACCGGAGAGGGCGTCCCGCAAGGTTTTGCGTCCGCGCGCTTCGGCCAGGGCGCCGGCAATCCGGCTCCGGCTCCAGGCCGTCCACCAGCAGCCGGAAGTCCTCCTTCGACATCGCGGCGAGGGTCAGCACGTATCGCATTGCGCCTCCTCCTGAAAGAGGTCCACCGGACATCTCGCAAGAGTGATGCCGGGCTGTCCCCGGGGAGAAGGTTAACCGAGATGCCCCGCCTGGAGGTCAGGATGTCCTCCGGCGAGGACGTCTTGTGCCCGACACCCCGATTTGCGGCTTGTGGACTCTGACTTGCGGCTTCCTGGAGACAGGCAAGTCCCCGGGCCGCCGGGTCGAGTCGCGTGCCGCTTCCTTCCCTGTTTACACTGGCCTGCTTTGGGAAGATACTTCGAACTTCAAGGAAAGGAGAAGCAATGCAACATACATCAAGGATTCTGTGGTTGGTCGCCCTGGGGTTGTGCGTTCTCTCTGTCCAGTTGGCTGCGGACGGGCCAGACGTGGCGAAGGCCCCGCTCGCCCGAATGAGCGTCGCGACCACCCGGGTCGACTGGGTCCCGCAGGCGGACTACAAGCATCTCGTCCTCACCGTTGCCGGACCAGAGAGCTTTTACATCCGGCGAGAGTTCCCCGCGGAGGAGGCACCTTCCTTCAGCGCCCTCGATTCCCAGGAAGGCCGCCTGCCTGACGGCGTCTATGCTTATGAGCTGCGGTCAGAGGGCTCGGCGGTCCAATCGGGGCATCTCTGGGTTCAGGGAGGACGCTTCGTCGACAAGATTCCAGCAGACCTGAAGCCTCCGATCCGCAAGGTCACGGCGCAGGAAACGGTGCTTCCTCCTGGCGGCCTCGTCGTCCAAGGACAGACTTGTATTGGCGCCGACTGCGTACCAGGCGACGGCACCGGCGGCGCGGCACTGAAGATCAAGGAGTTCGGCAACTATCAGATCAAGTTCGACGCGATCGGGTTGCTGCTTCCCCTCCGAAATCGACTTGGATCGATCCAGGCGAACGACCCCGGCAACCCCAACGGTCCCAATGGCGACTTCCTGATCCGGACGCTCGGCAGCGACCATCCATTCAGGATCAGTCCGTGCGCCCCCGACAACACTTTCACCCTACTGGAACAACGGCAACATCGGCTTGGGGACCTTGACACCAGCTCAGAGACTCCACCTCCTGGGCACCAACGGAACCACCCAGGCTCTGATCGAAGAGACCAATCGCGACGACGGCGGACACGGACGCTGGTCACCCTCAAGAACAACGGCGGCATACGCCTTAATTACGTCAATACCGCCACCGGCGTCACCTGGGGAAACAACCTGATCAACGGCAACTACAGGATCCTCAAAGCCGGCGCCGGCGCCGTTGCCTTCGAGCTTCAGGGAAACGGCAACCTGACCATCGCCGGAACCCTGACCCAAAACTCGGACCGCAACACCAAGCACGACATCGTGGCGGTTCAGCCCGATGAGATTCTCAGTAGGGCGCTGAGCCTTCCTATCACCACCTGGGTGCGCAATGGAGATGACGCCCGGCATCTGGGCCCCATGGCTCAGGACTTCGCCGCTGCCTTCGGGCTCGGAGACGACGAGCGCCGTATCGCCCCTGTGGACATGGCCGGCGTCAGCCTGGCTTCCATCCAGGCGCTCAACAGCAGGATGACCACCGCTCTCGCGGCGAAAGACGCGGAAATCGAGACGCTACGCCAGACAAACTCCAACCTCGCTGAGCGGCTGGCGGTCCTGGAGCAACTGGTCTCCGGTCTCAGCCAAAAGACTCAGGGGGCCACCGAACAGGCCACTCCTACTCCGAACCCGTAACTCGTCTCAGGCCCTCACCCCCGGCCCCATATGCGTAACTTATGATCGCAGAGGTAGGTAGGGGCGCCCTCCCCCGCTTCGCGGGGGAGGGTCGGGGAGAGGGCTTCTCAGGGGGATCGGTCCGGGATCCACCGGTTCACCTTGTTCTCGGGCTATGGGGTGAACTCGACCAGCATTCGCATCGTCTCGACCTTCAGGCCGTCCTCTCGCATCGCCTTCTGCCCTTCGTCGGACTGCAGTAACTCTTGGAATTTCGCCATGTCGGGTATCTCCGCCATGACGCCCGTCGCATTGGGGTTGTTGGGGTCGCGGAAGTTCCGGCACTTGATGCCAAGTGTCCCGAACAGCTCATGTCGGCTTCCTGGTCCCTTTTTCCAGGCTTTGGCCCAGACGGCGCCATCCTGAACTTCGTGGAAGATGATTGCTGTTGTCATCTTGGATACCTCCTGATCGGTGTCGTGGCTTCCCCTCAGCTCACCGCGCCCTGATCCGGCACCACCCACGTATCGCCGGCCTTGAGGAGATCATCCAGCTTGCCGATGCCCAGGCGGTCGGTTTCGTGCCGCATCTGGTCCGAAACCCGCTCCTCGTAGCTCGGCACGTCCACGGCGCGGAAGATGCCCAGGGCGGTCGGGAAGTGCGGCGGCAGGAGCTGCGCCGCGAGGAAGGCCGTCGCCGGATTGTCGAGGCTCTCGTCCCAGACCAGGCAGTCGTCCGCGCTCAGACCGTTCCCCAGACTGATGACCTCCATCTCGGTGCCGCGCATGCGGATGCCCTTGTCCTTGTTCTTGCCGTAGACCAGGGGCTTGCCGTGCTGGAGGTAGAGGACGTTCTCGTCCTTGGCGTCCTTGTCCGTCATGTAGGTGAACGCCTTGTCGTTGAAGATGTTGCAGTTCTGATAGATCTCGACGTAGGCGGTCCCCTTGTGCTGGGCGGCGCGGTGCAGGGTCTCGCGCAGGTGGGACTGGAAGATGTCCACGCTGCGGGCCACGAACGTGGCGCCGGCCCCGAGCGCCAGGGAGAGCGGGTTGAACGGGTAGTCCACCGAGCCGACCGGGGTCGACTTGGTCTTCTTGCCCAGCTCGCTGGTCGGCGAGTACTGCCCCTTGGTGAGGCCGTAGATCCGGTTGTTGAACATCAGGATCTTCACCCCGACGTTGCGCCGCAGGGTGTGGATCAGATGGTTGCCGCCGATCGACATGGCGTCGCCGTCGCCGGTGGCGATCCAGACCTCCAGCTCGGGGCGGGCCATCTTGAGGCCCGTGGCCACCGCCGGCGCGCGGCCGTGGATCGAGTGGAACCCGAAGGTGTTCATGTAGTACGGGAAGCGGCTCGAGCAGCCGATCCCCGACACGACCACGAACTTCTCCTTCGGGATTCCGAGCTCGGGGAAGACCGACTGCACGGCCGACAGGATGGCGTAGTCCCCGCAACCCGGGCACCACCGCACCTCCTGGTCGCTCTGGAAATCTTTCTTGGTGAGCGTCTCAGTGGACATGGGCGTTCAGCTCCAGAATCTCTTGAATCTTTTGGAGGATCTCCTGCCGGCGGAAGGGCTGCCCCTGGACCTTGGAGAGCGTGATCACGTCCTTCAGGTAGCGGGCGCGCAGGAGCAGCGCGAGCTGGCCGAGGTTCATCTCGGGGACCAGAACCTTGTCGAAGCGCGACAGCACCTCGCCAAGGTTGGCCGGGAACGGGTTCAGGTGGCGCAGGTGGGCGCGGCTGACCTTGAGGCCCGACTTGCGCGCGACGTTGACCGCGCCGGTGATGGCGCCGGAGGTCGAACCCCAGCCCAGGACCAGCAGCTCGCCGCTGTCGTCGCCCACCACCTCGACCGGCGGGATGTCGTTGGCGATGCGCGCCACCTTCTCCGCCCGCAGATGGACCATCCGCTCGTGGTTGACCGGATCGTAGGAGACGTTGCCCGTGACCTCTTCCTTCTCGATACCGCCGATGCGGTGCTCGAGGCCCGGCGTACCGGGGATGGCCCACGGCCGCGCCAGGGTCTCGGGGTCGCGCTCGTAGGCTTTGAAGCCTTCGGGGTTGGTGCGGAACTCGGTGCGCAGATCGGGAAGGTCTTCCACCTGCGGCAGCTTCCACGGCTCGGAGCCGTTGGCGATGTAGCCGTCCGAGAGGATCGTCACCGGCGTCATGTACTTGACGGCGATCCGCACCGCTTCCAGGGCGACGTCGAAGCAGTCCTTCGGGGACGACGGGGCCAGGATCGGAATGGGCGACTCGCTGTTGCGGCCGAACATGACCTGCAACAGGTCGGCCTGCTCGGTCTTGGTCGGCAATCCGGTGGACGGACCGCCGCGCTGGACGTCGCAGACGACCAGCGGCAGCTCGGTCATCACCGCCAGGTTCATGGCCTCGGACTTGAGCGCGATGCCCGGGCCCGACGAGGCGGTCACGCCCAGGGCACCGCCGAAGGAGGCGCCGATCGCCGCGCAGACGGCCGCGATCTCGTCCTCGGCCTGGAAGGTGACGACGCCGAAGTTCTTGAAGTTCGCCAGCTCGTGCAGCACGTCCGAGGCCGGCGTGATCGGGTACGCGCCGAGATAGAGCGGCAGGCCGCTGCGGCGGCTGGCCGCGACCAGGCCGAGCGCCAGCGAGGTGTTGCCGGTGATGTTGCGGTAGAGGCCGGGCTCCAGCGCCGCGGCCGGCACCTCGTAGCGGGTGTGGAAGGCTTCGGTGATGTCGCAGTAGTTCCAGCCCGCCTTGAGCACCTTGACGTTGGCCTCGGCGAGGTTGGGCTTCCGGGCGAACTGCTTGTTGAGCGACGCGATGGTGTTGTCCAGCGGCCGGCTGAACAGCCAGTAGCACATGCCGAGGGCGAACATGTTCTTGCAGCGGTCGGCCGACTTGGAGTCGAGGCCGCTCCCTTCCAGCGCGCGGCGGTTCATGGTGCTCAGGGGCACCTGGAACACCCGGTAGCTCGACAGGCTGCCGTCCTCCAGCGGATTGGAGGTGATGTTGGCGCGGGCGAGGTTGCGGTCGTTGAACTCGTCGGTGTTGACGATGATGACCCCGTTCGGCTTGAGCTCCTTGAGCTCCTTCTTGAGCGCCGCGGGGTTCATCGCCACCAGCACGTCGGGCGCGTCGCCCGGGGTGTGGATGTCGTAGTCGGCGATGCGGACCTGGAACGCCGAGACTCCGGGCAGCGTGCCCGCGGGCGCGCGGATCTCGGCCGGGAAGTCGGGCAGGGTCGACAGGTCGTTGCCGACCATCGCCGACGTGTTCGTGAACTGAGTTCCTGTCATCTGCATGCCGTCGCCCGAGTCGCCGGCGAAGCGGATGACCACCTCGTCGAGCTTTTCGAGGGCGACGTCACGTCTCTCGTTTTCTGCGACCGTCGTGCTCATGATCCTCTTTCTTCTGGGGGATGGGAATGGAACCAGACCCTTTCAGGAAAACAGCGGAAACCCGGAATTCCGTTGCCGGGACCGTGCTGCGCATCTTAGCAGAGTCGGGGTGTGGGCCGGCGCCACCCCCGCGGGTGGGCAGGCGGCTCAAGCGCAGGTCTCCCGGAGGAGCAGCGCCCGGGCCTGAGCGTCCGACAGCCCTTCGACCTCGGACAGCATCCCCTCGCCTTCGGACGCCGCCAGGACGGCCCGCGCCACGAGCTCGGTGAAGGCACCCAGGCCAGGCGACTCGAAGAGCGTGCGCAAGGACAGCTCGACCCCGAGACCGAGCTGGAGCCGGTTGAGCAGGCGGGTCGCGAGCAGCGAGTGCCCCCCGAGGCTCCAGAAGGTGTCCTGCAACCCCACCCGCTCCACACTGAGGATCTCGGACCACAGTGCCGCCATCTCCTCTTCGAGAGGTGTGCGCGGAGGCTGGTACGCCGGCTCGCCGGACGGCTCGACCGGCTCCAGGGCCGCCAGCGCCCGGCGATCCAGCTTGCCGTTGGGCGTGAGCGGCAGTGCCGCCAGAAACACCACCTCGACCGGCACCATGAAACCGGGCAGGCGGGACTCGGCAAAAGCGCGCAGCTCCGCGGCGGTCGCGCCGGTATCGGCGGCATCGAGCACCACGAAGGCCGCCAGGCGGCGGTCACCGTGGCGTTCCAGCGGCAGCACCGCGGCCTGACGGACCGCTGGATGAGCGGCGAGAGCGGTCTCGATCTCCCCCGGCTCGATCCGGTGGCCGCGGATCTTCACCTGGTGGTCGAGCCGGCCCAGAAACTCCAGATCGCCGGACGGCCGCCAGCGCGCCAGGTCGCCGGTCCGGTAGAGGCGGGCCCCCGGCTCACCGAACGGATCGGGCACGAAGCGCTCGGCCGTCAGCTCCGGACGGCCCAGGTAGCCCCGGGTCACCCCCGGGCCTCCGATCGCCAGCTCCGCCGGCACACCGAGCGGCGACGGCTGGCCGAAGCGGTCGAGAAGATAGATGCGGGTGTTGGCGATCGGCCGGCCGATCGGCACCGCTCCACTCCCCGCCTCCACCTCGTGGGTGGCCGACCAGACCGTCGTCTCCGTGGGGCCATAGAGGTTGAGCAGTCTCCCGCTTTCCAGCCCGCTCTCCAGAAGACCGGCGAGGGCGTCGGCCAGGGCCGGAGGCAGAGTTTCGCCGCCCAGCATCAGACAGCGGAGGGAGCGTAGCGCTTCCCGCGCTTGCGGGTCCGACACCAGCTCCCCCGCCAGCGACGGCGTGCATTGCAGGTGCGTGGCCCCGCTCGCGGCGATCTGCGCGGCCAGGGGGCGATCGGGCTCGCCGATCACCACCCGGAAGCCCCGGGCGAGCGTCCACAGCAGCTCCAGGACCGAGATGTCGAAAGACAGGCTCGTCACCGCCAGCCAGATGCCCGGCTCGGTGCCGAGCACTCGGTCCATGCCGGCGAAAAAGCTCACCGCATTGCGATGCGTCACCTGGACACCCTTCGGCCGGCCGGTCGAGCCCGAGGTATAGAGGATGTAGGCGGAGTCCCCTCCCCCTCCGTCCTCCACCCCGAGCGGCGCGGCGGCGGTACCGGGACCATCGATGAAAAGCAGGGCAGGCCCGGGCGGCAGACCGTCCGCGAGGCCGCGGGTGGTGATCACGACCGAGGCTCCGGAGTCCGCCAGCATGAAGGCGCGGCGCTCCGCCGGGTAAGCCGGGTCGAGCGGCAGGTAGGCGCCGCCGGCCTGCAACACCGCGAGCACCGCGGCCACCATCTCCGCCGAGCGCTCCAGGTGGATGCCCACGGCCACTTCCGGTCCCACGTCCAGATGCCGAAGCGCTCCGGCGAGACGGCCGGCACGGGCTGCGAGCTCGGCGAAGGTCCAGGGCTCGCCGCGCCAGACCAGGGCCACGGCGTCCGGCGTGCGGGCGGCCTGCGCCGCGATCTGCCCGTGGATCGTGGAGTCCGGCAGCGGCGCGGTGGTCCGGTTCCACTCCTCAATCAACTGCCGGCGCTCCTCGGCCGTCAGCACGGGCAGCTCCGAGAGGCGCCGCTCCGGCGCCTCCGGCACCTCCGCCAGCCCCGCGAGGAGCGTCCGCAGCCGGCCGGCCATGCGCTCGGCCGTGGCCCGGTCGAAGAGGTCGGTGGCATACTCCAGACGCAGGCGCAGCCGGCCCGCCGCGCGGGAGATGGAGAGCGTCAGGTCGAACTTGGCGGTGCCGGTGCCGGCGTCCAGCGGCTCGGCGGTCAGCCCGGGCAGTCGGAGCGACTCGCTCTCCCCTTCGCGATAGCTGAAGAACACGTCGAACAGCGGATTGCGCCCGAGATCCCGCTCCGGCTCGAGCGCCTCGACCAGCCGCTCGAACGGCAGCTCCTGGTGGGCGAGGGCATCGAGCACGACCGTCCGCACCCGGTCCAGGGCCTCCAGGAAGCCGGGGTCGCCGCCGAGATCGGCGCGCAGCACCAGGGTGTTGGCGAACAGCCCGATCAGCGGCTCGAGCTCAGTCCGGCTGCGGTTCGCGGCCGGCGTGCCCACGACCCCCTCGCCGCCGCCGGTGTGGCGCTCCAGAAAGACCAGGAACGCCGCCAGAAGAAGGGTGAACAGGGTCGTGCCGCGGCTCGCCGCCAGGGCTTCGAGGCGCGCCAGGATCTCCGGGTCCGCCGCGAAGGCGAGATGATCGCCTTGCCAGGTGCGGATCGGAGGCCGCGGCCGGTCCGCGGGCAGGACCGGCCGCTCCTCGACCCCGGCGAGGCGTTTCGTCCAGACGTCGAGAAGCAGCTCCAGATCGAGGCCCTGCAGGCTCTTCACCTGCCACTCGGCGAAGTCCGAGTACTGCAGCGGCAGCTCGGCGAGCGGCGACGGCCGCCCCTCCCGGAACGCACCGTAAAGAGCTTCGAGCTCGCCTGCGAGAACCCCCGCAGACCCACCGTCGCACGCGATGTGGTGGAGGCACAAGAGCAGGTGATGCTCTTCGGGACCGAGGCGCAGAAGGAGCGGGCGCAGGAGGGGACCCCGCGACAGGTCGAACGGACGGATCGACTCCTCCTGCCGCAGCCGGGCGGCCTCCTCGGCACCACCCGGGCAGTCCACCGTCCGGAGAGGCTCGACGGGGAGGGCGAGGACGGCCTGCCGGGGTTCGCCGTCCACGATGCGGAAGACCGTGCGCAGCACCTCGTGGCGGCGCTGGATCTCGGCGAGGCTCCGCTCCAGGGCTGACAGGTGGAGAGGTCCGGACAGCCGGTACGCCAGGGGGACGTTGTAGACGGCCCGGCCGGGCTCGAGCCGGTCCAGGAACCAGAGCCGCCGCTGGGGATACGACAGAGGTCCGGGGCCGGCCTCCGGGTCGCGGCGCGTCAAGGCGGCCGAGCCGCTCCCGCGCGCCTCCTCCACCCGCCGCGCCAGCTCCGCCACCGTGGGTGCCTGAAGGAAGAGGCCCAGCGGAACCTCGGCGCCGAGTTCCCGGTTGACCCGCGCCATCAGGCGGGCCGCGAGCAGGGAGTGCCCGCCGCGCTCGAAGAAGCTGTCGTGGACGCCGGGCAGCCCGCCCGGGAGCAGCTCGGCCCACAGGTCGGCCAGGCGCCGCTCTACCCGCTCAGATACCGTGCGCGGAGCGGCGGGCTCCCGAGCGGGAGCTCCCTCCTCGGGAGCGGGCAGGGCGCCCAGCGCGGCGCGGTCGACCTTGCCGTGAGCCTCCCGGGGCAGCTCCGCGAGGACGGTGATCGCCGTCGGCACCATGTAGGGCGGCAACCGGCCGCTCAACCAGGAGCCCAGCTCCGCGGCCGGCGAGCCCTCCCTCTCCGCCGTCACATAGGCGGCCAGGCGTCGCTCCCCGGGCCGGTCTTCCCTCAACAGAACCACGGCCTCGCGGACGGCGGGGTGGTCCAGCAGCGCGGCCTCGATCT
The DNA here is from genome assembly GCA_963844885.1 of uncultured Holophagales bacterium. GTDB lineage: Bacteria > Acidobacteriota > Thermoanaerobaculia > Multivoradales > UBA5704 > DATMER01. The sequence continues at coordinate 132,038 of CAWJQA010000008.1, forward strand.
CCCCCGGCTCGATGCGGAAGCCGCGCACCTTGACCTGGCGGTCGATCCGGCCCAGGAACTCGAGCGCGCCGTCCGCGAGCAGCCGGACGCGGTCGCCGGTGCGGTACAGGCGTCCCCCCGGTGCCAGCGCGAACGGATCGGGCACGAACCGCTCGGCCGTCGGGCCGGGCTGGCCGAGGTAGCCGCGCCCGAGGCTCTCGCCACCGAGGAGCAGCTCGCCGTGTACCCCCACAGGCAGAGGCTGGAGCCGGGAGTCGAGCACATAGGCCCGGACGTTGGCGATCGGGCGGCCAATCGGGGGCAAACGGCCGGGGGTGAGTGAGGCGAGCGGCGCCCGGGTCGCCACCACCGTGTTTTCGGTCGGGCCGTAGTGGTTGACGAGAGTGAACGGCGCCGCCGCGGGAGCGCCGCGATGGAGCACGTCGCCGCCGGTGAGCAGGAAGCGCAAACCGCCCAAAGGACTCTCATCCTCTCCTGTGCTCGATTTCCTTGCAGTCCTTGCAGTCCCTTGGGTCCTTTCCCGCTCTTCCAGCACGGCCTCCGCCAGCGGCGTCGGCAGGAACGAGACCGTGATGCGCTCGCGGACGAGCCAGGCGGCGAGGGCGGCCGGATCGGAGCGCACCGCCGCGGACGGAACGTGCAGGCTGGCGCCCGCGGTCAGGTACGGCCAGATCTCCCACACCGACGCGTCGAAGCCCGGGCTCGCCACCAGCGTCGCCCGGTCCGCCGGTGTGATGCCGTACTCCCGGCAGTGCCATGCCACCAGGTTGAGCAGGCTCCGGTGGCCGATCTCCACCCCTTTGGGCCGGCCGGTCGAGCCCGAGGTATAAATGACGTAGGCGAGATGGTCCGGGTCCGTCCTCGGATCTGTCTTCGGTTCCGTCCGCGGCAGGGGCCCGGCCGCGCCGCTCTCCGGGGTCTCCGGGGTCTCCTCCAGCAGGAGCACCTCCGCGCCGCAAGCGGGAACCCGGGAGAGCATCGCGCCCGTGGTCAGCAGGACCGGCGCCCGGGCGTCCGCCAGGACGAATGCGATGCGGTCCGGCGGGTAGGCGGGATCGATGGGCAGATAGGCGCCGCCGGCCTCCAGCACGGCCAGGAGGCCGGCCACCATCTCCGGCGAGCGCTCGGCCAGGACGCCCACGCGGACCTCGGGGCCGGCGCCCAGGCTCCGCAGCCGCGCCGCGAGCCGCCGCGACCGGCGCACCAGCTCGCCGTAGGTCAGCGACCCGCCCTCCCCCGCCACCGCCGGCGCGCCGGGATTCTCCCGCGCCCTTCGGGCCACCAGCTCGTGGACACAGGGGCCGGCGGGCAGGCCGGCGCCGGTCCGGTTCCACTCCACCAGGATCTGGTCCGCCTCGGCCGCGGTCAGCAGCGGCAGCTCGGCCGCGCGGCGCTCCGGCTCGTCGAGCGCGGCGCCGAGGAGCCTCTGATAGTGCCCCACCATGCGGCTCATGGTGGACGCGTCGAAGAGATCGGTGGCGTACTCCCAGATCAGCGTGATGGCGTCGTCGTCCTCCCGCCGCTCCCGTCCCACCCGCTGCTCGGCACGCGGGATGCCGATGACGTTCAGGTCGTTCTTCGCCGAGCCGTTGTGGCGTTCCAGCAGCACACCCCGCAAGCCGCCGAACTCGAGGTCCGGCACCGGCGAATCGTGAAAGCTGAACATCACCTGGAAGAGCGGATTGCGCGACGGATCGCGCACCGGCGCCAGCGCTTCCACCACCCGCTCGAGCGGCACGTCCTGCCAGGCCTGGGCGTCCAGGCCCACCGCCTTGCTCAGATCGACGAGCGCGGCAAAAGAGGGTTCCCCGGCGAAGCGGAAGCGCAGCGGCAAGGTGTTGACCACCATGCCGATCATCGACTCCAGCTCGGCCTGGCGGCGGTTGGCCGCGGCGGTGCCGACCACGAGGTCGTCCTGGCCGCTCAGGCGGTGCATCAGCAGGGCGAAGCCCGCCAGCATGGTGGTGTAGAGCGTGGCGCCCTGCCGGCGCGCGAAGGCGCGCAGCCGGCGGCTGAGAACAGGGTCCAGCGCGATGCGCAGAGCCGCGCCGCGGAAGCTCTGGACCGGCGGGCGGGGCCGGTCGGCGGGCAGATCGAGAGAGGGAGGGCAGCCGGCCAGGATCTCCGTCCAGTGCTCGACGTGGCGCCGCAGCACCTCGCCCTGCATCCAGCGGCGCTGCCAGACCGCGAAGTCGGCGTACTGGATGGGGAGCTCCGGCAGCGGCGACGGCCGTCCCGCGGCGAAAGCCCCATACAGCTCCCGGATTTCGAACAGCAGCCGGGCGAACGACCAGCCGTCGTGGACGAAGTGGTGCTCCACCTGCACCAGGGTCTGGTCTTCCGGTCCGTGCCGAATCACCAGCCAGCGCGCCAACGGCCCCCGCAGCAGATCGAACGGCCCTTGCAGCTCCCGGCGGATGAGCGCCTCGGCCTCCGCGTCCACCCGGCCGGCCGGCAGGCCCCCGAGGTCCACTACCGGCAGGGGGACGGGGAAGGGCGGCAGCGGCTCCTGCATCGGCACGCCGTCGACCGTCGGGAAGCGGGTGCGGAAGATCTCGTGCCGGCGGACGATCTCGGTGAGCGCCGCCGCCAGCACGGCCGGCCGCAGAGGCCCGGCGAAACGGATCGTCGCCTGCGCGTTGTAGGCGATGTTGCCCGGCGACAGCTCGTTGAGGAACCACACCCGCTCCTGCGGGAAGGAGACCGGCAGCGGCCGGCCGCGTGGCGCGGGCTCGATCGGCGGCAGCTCGGCCGCACCCGCCGCCGCGATCCGGGCGGCCACACCGGCCAGGGTGGAGTGCTCGTAGACGTCGCGCAGCGCCAGCTCCACGCCCAGCTCGGCGCGCACCCGCGAGACCAGGCGGCCGGCCAGGAGGGAGTGACCGCCGAGGGCGAAGAAGTCGTCCTGGACACCGGGATGCTCGACCCCCAGCAGCTCGCGCCAGAGGGCGGCGAGCCGCTCCTCCAGCGGCGTGCGCGGCGCCACCGAGTCGCGGTCCAGGCCGGCGCTCTCGCGGTCCGGATCGGGCAGCGCCTCCCGGTCGAGCTTGCCGTTGGGAGTCAAAGGCAGGGTATCGAGGAGGACGACCGCGGAAGGCACCAGGTGGGGAGGGAGCCGGCCGGCCAGAAAACGCCGCAGCTCGGCGCCCCGGCCCCCACCGGTCCCGCCAGACTCGGACAGGGACGTCACCACGTAGGCGACGAGGCGCTTCTCTCCCGCCGCGTCACTTCTGGCCTGAACGTGGGCCTGGCGGACCGCGGGGTGGGCACAGAGCGCCGCCTCGACCTCCCCGGGCTCGATCCGGAAACCCCGGATCTTGACCTGCTGATCGATGCGGCCGGCGAAGTCGAGAGCTCCGTCCGCCAGCCGCCGGACCAGGTCGCCCGTGCGGTAGAGCCGGCTCCCCGCCTCCCCCGGACCGGCGAACGGATCGGGGACAAACTTCTCGGCGGTGGCGTCCGGGCGGTTGGCATACCCCCACGCCACGCCCGCGCCGCCGAGGAGCAGCTCGCCGGTCTCACCCGGCTCCCCCGGCGAAACAGGCCGCAGCTCCGCGTCCACCACGAACGCCCGGGTGCCGGCGACGGGCCGGCCGATCGGCACGCCGGCCGCCCCTTCAGCCACGGACCGCACCTCGTGCCAGGTGGCCAGCGCCGTGCATTCGGTGGGGCCGTAGACGTTGACCAGCCGGCCGGGCGCACCCCGCGCCAGGATCTCCCGCACGAGGCGGGGGTCGGCCGCTTCGCCGCCGAAGAAAACGTCGCGGACGCCGCGGAAGGCGTCCGGCGCCTCCAGCGCCACCTGGTTGAACAGCGCGGTGGTGAGAAACAGCGCGGTGATCCCCTCCCGGCGCAGCGCGGCGGCGAAGTCGCGTGGCGACAGGCAGGCCTCGCGCGGCAGCCCCACCAGGCAGGCGCCGTTGAGAAGGGCGCCCCAGATCTCGAACGTGGAAGCGTCGAACGACGGCGTCGAGGCCTGGAGCATCCGGTCTCCCGGCCCCAGAGAAACATAGTCGGTGCCAACCACCAATCGCACGACACCGCCCTGCGCGATGGCCACCCCTTTCGGCAACCCGGTGGACCCCGAGGTGTACATCACGTAGGCGAGGCTCCGGGCGCTCCCCTTGAGCCGGAGCGGTGTATCCCCGAATCCGGCCTCGGCGCCGCGGTCCAGGAGGACGGTGGCCGCGCCGCCAAACGCGTCCGCGGAGCCTCGCGCGATCACCGTCCCGGCGCCGGAGTCGGCCAGCATCCAGCGCAGGCGCTCCGCCGGCCAGGCCGGATCGAGAGGCAGGTAGGCTCCCCCCGCCTTGACCACCGCGAGCAGCGCCACGATCAGCTCTGCCGAACGCTCCAGGCAGACGCCCACGAGACTGCCTGGAGCAACACCGCCAACCTGGCGCAGGCGGTGCGCCAGCCGGTTGGAGCGCCGGTCCAGCTCGCCATAGGTGAACCGGTCCGGACCGAAGACCACCGCCTCGGCCGCGGGCGAACGCACCGCCTGGATCGCGAACCGCTCGGCGAGGGTCTCGGCCGGCACGAAGCTGGGAGAAGAGTCGGTTTCACGTCCCACAGAGGCTCCCCGGCATGAGCTGTCACCTATCCAGGTGCGCCATCCCGGCTCTGCGTGACAAACGTCTCGCGCAAGTACCATGGCGAGGGACTGGCGGAGAGGGCCGGGGAGGGGGGCTTCCCGGTCGCCAGGTGCGCCCGTACGCCCCGGCGCGCCAGCGTGAGATCGCTCGGCATCGATGGGGAACGCTTCCCCAACGCGGACCGGAGCCGCCGCCGCCGCGCGCAACGCCCGGGCGCGATGGGGAGCTCTTCCCCACCAGCGGACGTCCCCCGTTCCCCATTGGGGAGACGTTCCCCATCGATGCGCGGACCCGCGGTGCCGGCGCGGAGCGCCCGGCGACGTTGGGGAACGGCTCCCCAACGTCGCCGGGCGATGCCAGGGGCGTCGGCCGAGCCGTACGACGCCAGAGCACCGAGGTGTTGAGCGCCACGGCAAGCAGAAGCCACAGGGAAAGACCGGCCAGCGCCTCGCGGCGCTGCACGTTGACGGGAGTCTCGTTGGTCAACCCCGGAGGCCAGGTGAGCTCGACTCGGCATTCGCGGAGGAGGTGCTACCGCTGGGTTGGCGCCGCGGCGGTTGAGGAAGTCCTGGGTCCATTCTATACTTATGGCCTAATTTCAAAGGTGTTGTTTGTCATTGTATCGCGCTGCTGAAGGAGGTAGGGTGGAATCTGTCAACCTCTACTCGATTGTCGACCTGCTCCGGCGACGCGCTGTGGAGGGCGGCAGTGATGCCGGCTACACATTCCTTGCGGACGGCGAGGCTACGGCGACCCATCTGACGTTCGCGGCGATGGATGAGCGCGCGCGTGCCATCGGTGCGCTGCTGCAGCGAGCCGCGAGCCCGGGGGATCGCGCGCTCCTGCTCTTCCCGCCGGGGATCGAGTTCATCTCCGCATTCTTCGGGTGCCTGTATGCCGGCGTCATCGCCGTGCCCGCCTATCCTCCCCGGGCCGCCAAGACTCAGGAGCGGCTGCGCTCGATCGCGCAGGATTGCCAGCCCCGGGTGGTTTTGACGACAGCGGCCCTGCGCACGAAGGCGGAGCGCCTCGCCGAGCACGTGCCCGAGCTGCGCGCCGCGGTCTGGCAGACCACCGACGATCTGCCGGCCGGGCTGGCCGGCGAGTGGCTCCCGCCCGCGCTCTCTCCGGAGAGCCTGGCCTTTCTGCAGTACACTTCCGGCTCGACCGCCACCCCGAAGGGGGTCATGGTGAGCCATGGCAACCTCCTCCACAACGAGGAGATCATTCGCCAGGCCTTCCGCCAGTCGGCCGATTCCGTCATCGTCGGCTGGCTCCCGCTCTACCACGACATGGGACTGATCGGGAACGTGCTCCAGCCCCTGTACGTGGGGGCCCGCTGCATCCTCATGTCTCCCCTGGCCTTCCTCCAGCGCCCGCTGCGCTGGCTCGAGGCGATCAGCCGCTACCGCGGCACCACCAGCGGCGGCCCGAACTTCGCCTATGACCTGTGCGTGCGCAAGATCGGCGAGGAGGAACGGCAGGGGTTGGACCTCGGCAGATGGCAGGTGGCGTTCAACGGAGCCGAGCCCATACGGGCGGACACCCTCGACCGCTTCGCCGCCGCCTTCGAGCCGCACGGGTTCGACCGCCGCGCCTTCTTCCCCTGCTATGGCCTCGCCGAGGCGACCCTCTTCGTCACGGGAGGACCGGGCGGTCGCGCACCGCGGGTGGAGCGGTTCGCAGGGGCGGCCCTCGAGCAGGGCCGGGTCGTCCCTGGCGATGGTGCCTCCTCGCGGACGCTCGTCGCGTGCGGCCGGATCTGGGAGATGCACGAGCTGCGGATCGTCGATGCGGAGGCCGGGCAGCCCTGCCCCCCCGGCCAGGTCGGCGAGATCTGGGTCCAGGGTCCCAGCGTGGCGCGCGGCTACTGGAATTTGGCCGAGGACACGGAGCGCTCCTTCCACGCCGCGGCGGCGGATGGCAGCGGCCCCTGGCTGCGTACCGGTGATCTCGGATTCCTCCTCGGCGACGATCTGTTCGTCACCGGCCGCGCCAAGGATCTGATCATCCTGCGCGGCCGCAACCTCTACCCGCAGGACCTGGAGCTGAGCGCCGAGCGCAGCCACCCGGCCCTGCGCCCGGGCTGCGGCGCCGCCTTCTCCGTCGACGTCGCCGACGAGGAGCGGCTGATCGTCGTTCACGAGTTGGAGCGGGGCGCCGAGGCCGCGGCCGGGGACGCCGCCGCCGCCATTCGAGGTGCCCTCGCCGAGGACCACGAGGTCCAGACCTACGAGGTGCTCCTGCTGCGGCACGATTCCATCCCCAAGACGTCGAGCGGCAAGATCCAGCGCCACGCCTGCCGGCAGCGCTATCTCGCCGGTGAGCTGGCGGTGATCGATCGCAGCCGTGCCGAAGGCGATCTCGACGCGGCGGCGGTGGACGAGGGCGGAGCGGACACGCCCTGGCGGGAGCTGGCTCCCGGCCAGCGCCGGCGCTGGCTCGAGAGCTACCTGGGGCGCGAGCTCTCCCGCCTCTTCGGTCGGCTGGCCGCGGGCATCGACCGCGAGCAGCCGCTGACCCGCCTGGGTCTCGACTCGCTCGCCGCGGTCGAGCTGCAGCACGCCCTCGAGACCGGCCTCGGCCTCTCGGTCGGGCTCGCCGAGTTGCTGGAAGGGCCGAGCTTGCGGCGGCTCGCGGAGAGCCTCGAGCAGAGATCGATCCCGGGCAGCGAGCCGAAGGGCGCCGCGCCGCTCGCCGCGCTGTCGGACGCTTTGAGGGACGCTTGGAGGGAGAGGTCCGCGGACTACCCGCTCACCCACAACCAGCGGGCTCTGTGGTTCCTGCAGCGCCTGCAGCCGCAGAGCACCGCCTACAGCATCGTCGCCGCGGCGGAAGTCGAGCCCCCCCTCGACACCGCCGTCCTGCGCCGCGCCCTCGACCTGCTGGCGGAGCGCCACGAGGCCCTGCGGCTGGGCTTCGCGGAGTCTGAGGGCGAGCTCGTCCAGAGTGTCGTTCCCGACCGGACGGTCGAGCTCGCCGAGGAGGATGTGGCCGGCTGGAGCGCGGCCCGGCTCGCGGCGCGCCTCGACGAGACCGCCCATCGCCCGTTCGACCTCGAGCAGGATCCGCTGCTGCGCCTCACGGTCTTCCAGGGCACGCGCTGCATCGTGCTCCTGGCAGCCCATCACGTCATCCTCGACCTGTGGTCGCTGGCTCTCCTGGTCCGCGATCTGGGCGACCTCTATGCCCGCCTGCTCCAGGGGGAGGAGCCGTCCGCCGAGGTTCCCGGCCTGCGCTTCACCGACTACGTGCTCTGGCAGGAGCAGCGGCTCGCCGGAGAGCGGGGCGAGGCCCTGTGGGCGTACTGGCGGGAGAAGCTGGCCGGCGAGCTGCCGATGACGGACCTGCCGGCGGACCGGCCGCGCCCGCCGGTGCAGAGCTTCGCGGGAGGTGCCCGCTCGCGATGGCTGGACCGCGGATTCCTGGAACGTCTCCAGGAGACGGCGGGCGTCCACCGCGCCACGCTCTACACGCTCCTCCTCGCCGCGTTCCAGGCGCACCTGCATCGTCTCAGCGGCCGCGACGACCTGCTGGTGGGCTCGCCCACGGCCGGCCGCGAGGGGGCCGGAACGGCCGGACTGGTGGGCCTCTTCGTCAACTCCATCGTGCTCCGCTCGCGCGCCTCGGCCACGCTGGCGTTCGACCGGTTCCTCGCCGCGACCCGCCAGACCGCGCTGGAGGCCTTCGCCCATCAGGACTATCCGTTCCCGCTCCTGGTGGAGCGGCTGCAGCCGCAGCGCCTGCCCGGCGCCTCGCCGCTCTTCCAGGTGATGTTCGCCCTGGAGCGGTCGCACCTGTCCGACATCGGGGACCTGGCGGCGTTCGCTCTCGGCGAGGACGGAGCGCGGCTGGAGGTCCCGGGGCTGCAGCTCGTGTCCCGCCGCGTCGAGCACCGCGCGGCTCAGTTCGATCTCGAACTGATCGCGGCTGAGGGGCGGCCGGGCCTGGGGCTCGCGCTCTCCTACAGCACCGACCTGTTCGACGCCACGACCGCGGAGCGCATCCTGGATCAGTTCGAGACTCTGCTGCGGGGTGTCGCCGAGGACCCGGGGAGACGGATTGCGGACCTGCCTCTCCTCGCTCCCGCCCAGCGGCAGCAACTCCTCCGGGAGTGGAACGACAGCTCCGCCGCCCTGGCCGGCCGCACCTTCCCCTCGCTCTTCGAGGAGCAGGCCCGCCGCACGCCCGGCGCGCCGGCCGTCTCCTGCCAGGGCAGGGAGCTCACCTACACCCAGCTCGACGACCTGGCCGACCGGATGGCGCGCGGGCTGCTCGACGCCGGGCTCGGCCGCGAGGACCGGGTCGCCCTCTGGGCGGAGCGCGGCATCGAGCTCCTGGCCGCCATGATCGCGGTCTTCAAGGCGGGCGGCGCCTACCTGCCGCTCGATCCGCGGCAGCCGGTGCAGCGCCTGGTCCAGATGGTCCGGTCGAGCGGCGCCCGCCTGGTTCTCGCCTCGGCGGAGAGGCACGCCGCGGCCGCGGCCACTGTCGCGGGATCACCCGCGGGATCGCCGGCGGTCCTGCCGCTGGCCGGGCTGGCCGCCAAAGCCGGGGAGGGGCGGCCGGAAGGGCCGCTGCCCGGGCAGCTCGCCTACGTCCTGTTCACCTCGGGATCGACCGGCGCGCCCAAGGCCGCGATGATCGAGCACCGCAACCTGCTCAACCATCTCTGGTCGAAGACGGTCCACCCGCCGCTGGCGGCGGACGACCGGGTGGCGCAGACTGCCGCGGCCACCTTTGACATCTCGATCTGGCAGTTCCTGGCGCCCCTGCTGGTGGGCGGCAGCGTCCATGTCGTGCCCGACGAGGTGGCGGGCGATCCGGCGCGGCTCCTGGCCGAGCTCGCGCGGGAGCGGATCACGGTGCTGGAGACCGTCCCGTCGCTGCTCTGGTCGCTGGTCCAGGAGAGCGAGGCCGGCCCCGCGCCCGACCTGTCGACCCTGCGCTGGCTCATCCCCACGGGCGAGGCCCTGCCGCCCGAGCTCTGCCGCCGCTGGCTCGCGCGGTTCCCCGGCATCCCGCTGCTCAACGCCTACGGCCCGACCGAGTGCGCGGACGACGTCAGCGTCCATGAGATCCGCACGCCGCCGCCCGAGGCCACGCCCCGGACGCCGATCGGACGGCCGGTGGAGAACCTGCGGCTCTACGTGCTCGACGGCGACTTCGCCCCGGTGCCGATCGGAGTCCCCGGCGAGCTGTTCGTGGCCGGGGCCGGGGTGGGGCGCGGCTACCTCGACGATCCCGCGCGCACGGCCGCGGTCTTCGTCCCGGACCCCTACGACCCGGCCGGGGGAGGCCGCCTGTACCGGACCGGCGACATCGGCCTGCGCCGGCCGGACGGCCTGCTCGATTTCCTCGGCCGCGGCGACCACCAGATCAAGGTGCGCGGCTTCCGCATCGAGCTGGGCGAGATCGAGGCGGCGCTCCGCGCGTGCCCCGGGGTCGCCCAAGCCGTGGTCGCCGCCTATCCGGACCCGCGCGGCGACAAGCGGCTCGCGGCATTCTGGACCGCCGAGCCGGAGGCCCCGCCGGGAGAGGCCACGGCTCCCGGCGAGCTGCGGCAGCTCCTGCGGCAGACCCTGCCCGACGCCATGCTCCCGGCCGCGTTCGTCCAGCTCGCGGCCATGCCGCTCTCCTCCAGCGGCAAGATCGATCGCCGGGCCCTGCCGGAGCCCGACTGGACCGGATCGGTGGAGCGTCCTTCCTCCTCCAGGACCGTGCGCGACGAGATCGAGGAGATGGTCGCCGGCATCTTCGCCCGCGTCCTCGGACGGGAGCAGGCCGGTCCCGAGGACGACTTCTTCGAGCTCGGCGGCCACTCGCTGCTTGCCACCCAGGTCACCGCGCGCCTGCGCCAGGAGCTCGGCGTCGAGCTGCCGCTCCAGGCCCTGTTCGAAGTGCCCACGCCCGCCGGGGTGGCGGTGCGCGTGCGCGGCCTCCTCGAATCCGCGCAGCCGGGCGACGCGCCGCCGCCCCTCCGGCCCGCTCCGCGCGGCTCCGGCCTGCCGCTCTCCTTCGCCCAGCAGCGCCTCTGGTTCCTCCACGAGCTCGATCCCGGGAGCCCGGCCTACAACATGCCCGGGGCGGTGCGGCTCCAGGGGCAGCTGCGGATCGCGGCGCTCGCGGCCAGCCTGGAGGCGGTCGCCGGCCGCCACGAGGCGCTGCGCACCGTCTTCCGCTCCGCGGAGGGGGTCCCGAGCCAGGTGATCCTGCCGCGGATGGAGCTCCATCTGCCGCTCGTCGACCTCGCGGGCCTGCCGGAGGAGATGCGCGATCCGCTCGCCGGACGGCTCGCGGCCGCGGAATCCCGGCGGCCGTTCGACCTCTCGGCCGGGCCGCTCTTCCGCGCCGTGCTGCTCCGTCTCGGCGAGGACGATCACCTCCTGCTGTTCACCCTGCACCACATCGTCTCGGACGGCTGGTCCCAGGGCGTCCTGGTGCGGGACATGTCGGCGTTCTACGAAGCCTGCCTCCAGGGGACGGAGCCGCCGCTGCCGATACTGCCGCCGCTGCCGGTCCAGTACGCGGACTTCGCGCTCTGGCAGCGCGAATGGCTGCAGGGCGCGCGGGTGGCCGCGCAGATCGACTACTGGCGCGTCCAGCTCGGCCATCTCGGGGGGGAGCACGCCGCGCTCGAGCTGCCCCTCGACCGTCCGCGCCCCCCGCGACGGACCGACCGCGGGGCGCGCCGCGCGCTCGCGGTCCCCGCCGGTCCCGCCCTGGAGCTGGCCCGCCTGAGCCGCGGCCAGGGAGCCACGACGTTCATGGGTCTCGTCTCGCTCGTGGCGGCGTGCCTCCACCGCTACAGCGGCCAGGAGCGGATCGACGTCGGCTCACCCGTGGCCAACCGCCGGATGGCGGAGCTGGAGGGGCTGATCGGGTTCTTCGTCAACACCCTGGTGCTGCGCGCCGACTTCGACGACGCGCCCTCCTTCAGCACGCTGCTCGCCCGGATGCGCCGCGCGGCCCTGGAGGCCTACGCGCACCAGGACGTGCCGTTCGAGCGCCTGGTCGAGGAGCTGCAGCCGGAGCGCGACCTGAGCCGCAGCCCTCTCTTCCAGGCCATGTTCGTCCTCCAGAACGCGCCCGCGGCGCGCCTCGAGCTGCCGGACCTGCGCCTCGACGTCTCCGAGGTGGACAACGGCACGGCCAAGCTCGAGCTGACGCTGTCGCTGGAGGAGGCCGGCGACTGCCTCCTCGGCTGGATCGAGCACAACACCGACCTTTTCGACGGCACCACCGCCGAGAGGTTCGGGTCCCATTTCGTCCACCTGCTGGCGGCGGCCGTCGCCAGCCCGGAGGCGCCGCTCTCCGAGCTGCCGCTGCTCGGTGAGAGCGGCCGCTTCCAACTGCTGACCGAATGGAACGACACCCGCGTCGAGATCCCGCGGGAGGCGCTCGTCCATCGCCTCGTTGCGGCGCAGGCGGAGCGCACCCCCAACGCCGTGGCGGTGTCCGGCGGCGGCATCGACCTCACCTACCGCGAGCTGATCCGGCGGTCGGGCGTCCTGGCCCGGAGGCTGCGCGCCGCCGGCGTCGCGCCCGACGTCCCGGTCGGGATCTTCGCCGAGCGGTCCTGCGAGATGGTGGTCGGCGTCCTGGCCATCCTGGAAGCCGGCGGCGCCTACCTGCCTCTCGATCCGCTCTACCCCCGCGAGCGCCTGGCGGCACTGCTCGACGACTCCGGGGCGGCCGTGGTGCTCGCCCACGAGCACCTGGTCTCGGCGCTCCCCCCGCGGGAGCTGAGGATCGTGCCTCTGGGCGCGGACGCCCCGGATGCCCAGAACGTTCCGGACGTCCCGATGGGCGGCGCCCGGCCGCAGCCCGACAACCTGGCCTACGTCCTGTTCACCTCGGGCTCGACCGGCCGGCCCAAGGGCGTCCAGGTGCCGCACCGGGCGCTGGTGAGCCTGCTCACCGGGCTGGCAGAGCCGGCGATGGCGCTCGGCGGCCGCACGATGCTTTCCGTCACCACGCTGGCCTTCGACATCGCCAGCGTCGAGATCTTCCTGCCGCTCACCACCGGCGGCCGCGTGGTCCTCGCCGACCGCGAGACCGTCCTCGACGGCGCCCGTCTGGCTGCCGCGGCCGAGCGCGCCCAGGCCGGTCTCCTCCAGGCCACCCCCGCGACCTGGCGCGTGCTCGCCGAGGCGGGGTGGAACGGCAAGGCGGACCTCACGGCCATCACCACGGGCGAGGCCGCGCCGCGCGACCTCGCCGAGTGGCTGCGGACGCGGGTCGGCATCCTGTGGAACCTGTACGGTCCGACCGAGACCACGGTGTTCTCCTCGTTCCACCGGGTCGGCGGGCGGGACGGCAGCGTGCCGATCGGCAGACCGGTGGCCAACACCACGCTCCTGATCCTGGACCGCGGCCTGGCCCCCGTCCCCCTGGGTGTCGTCGGCGAGCTCTATATCGGAGGAGCCGGCGTCGCGCGCGGGTATGCCGGGCGGCCCGAGCTGACCGCGGAGCGGTTCGTTCCGGATCCGCTGGGCGCCGAGCTGGGAGGGCGGCTGTACCGCACCGGAGACCTCTGCCGCCACCTGCCGGACGGCACCATCGAGTACCTGGGACGGGCCGATCACCAGATCAAGCTGCGGGGCTTCCGCATCGAGCTCCCCGAAATCGAAGCGGTCCTCGCCTCCCACCCCGCGGTCGAGCAGGCGGTGGTCGCGGTGCGCGAGACCGCGGGGGACCGCCGCCTGGTCGCCTGGCTCGTCGCGTCCGGGCCGGAGGCACCCGGCCCCGGCGAGCTGCGCGAGCTGCTCAAGCGGCATCTCCCGGACTACATGGTGCCCGCGCACTACGTGCGCCTGGACGCCATGCCCCAGACCGCCAACGGCAAGGTCGACCGCCGCGCCCTGCCGGACCCCGGGCCAGAGACGGACGGAGTATTGTCCGCGGCATTGCCGTCCGCGGCTCCCCGTGGCGCGGCCGAAGAGATCCTGGCGGAAATCTTTGCGCGCGTGCTTGGCCTGGAGGGGGGCCGGGAGCGGCTGAGGGCCGACGAGAGTTTCTTCGAGCTCGGCGGGCACTCGCTCCTCGCCACCCGGGTCATGTCGCGCGTCAACGCCACGTTCGCCGTCGACCTGCCCCTGCGCAGCCTCTTCGAAACCCCGACGGTCGCGGGGCTCGCCGGCTCCATCGCGGCCGCCCGCCAGGCACCGCAGCAGCCCCCGTTGCGCCGCATTCCGCGCGATGTCCCCCTCGGGCCTCTCGCGGTGTCCTTCGCCCAGGAACAGCTCTGGCTGATGGAGCAGCTCGCCCCGGGCAGCGCGGTCTACAACGTCTACCAGGCGCTGCGCATCATCGGTGTGCTCGCTGCGGCGACTCTCAAGAGCAGCCTCGTCGAGGTGATCCGGCGGCACGAGGCGCTGCGCACCCGCATCACCACCCTCCAGGGGCACCCGGTCCAGGTGATCGACCCCGAGCCGCGCTTTGTGCTGCCCCGGATCGATCTCTCCAGCCTCGCGCCCGCGGTCCGGGAGAGCGAGGTGGCCCGGCTGGCGCAGGCGGAGGCGGGACGGCCGTTCCGGCCCGCCCGCGAGCCGCTGGTGAGAGGGCTTCTGCTGCTCCTGGGAGCCGACGCGCACGCGCTCCTGCTGGCGATGCACCACATCATCTCCGACGACTGGTCCATCGGCCTGCTGGTCCAGGAGGTCGGCGAGCTCTACCGGGCCTCGCTCGCTGGCCGTCCTGCCGTCCTGCCCGAGCTCTCCTGCCAGTACGCCGATTACGCGCAGTGGCAGCGCGACTGGATGCAGGGAGAGGTGCTGGAGGACGAGCTGCGCCACTGGGGCCGGAGGCTGGGGGCCGATCTGCCGGTGCTCGACCTGCCAACCGACCGGCCCCGGCCCCCGCGGCAGTCCTTCGAGGGCTCGATCGAGCCGTTCTCGGTGCCGGCACCGCTCGCCGAAGCCCTGCGGCAGATCGGCCGCGACGAAGGGGCCACCCTCTTCATGGTGCTCCTGGCGGGCTTCGCGGCCGTCCTCGGGCACGGCGCCGGCCAGACGGACCTGGTCATCGGCACCCCGGTGGCCGGCCGCATCCGCCCCGAGATCGAGCCACTCATCGGCTTCTTCGTCAACCTGCTGCCGCTGCGCCTCGACCTGGCGGGACGGCCGGCGTACCGCGAGCTGATCGCCCGCGCGCGGGAGGTGGCGCTCGACGCCTATGGCCACCAGGGGGTTCCGTTCGAAAAGCTGGTGGAGACCTTCCAGCCGCGCCGCGACCCGAGCCGCCCGGCGCTCCGCCAGGTCGCCCTCTCCGTCCAGGAGAGCTCGATGCGGCACATCACCCTGGGCGAGGGGCTCCGGTTCGAGCCGATCGCGGCCGATCCCGGCGTCTCGCGGCTGGATCTGACGCTCTTCCTGGGGTATGCCGGCGAGGGACTCGACGGATACTGCGAGTACGACAGCGCCCTGTTCGACCGGACGACGGTCCGCCGTCTTCTCGATTTCCTGCGGCTCGCCCTGGAGGACATGGCGGTGGCCCCGGGCCGGCAACTGTTGTCCCTGCCTCCCCTCATCGAGCGGACGGCCGACCTCGTGGCGGAGACCGCCGCGGCTCCCGAGACCAACCTGACGCCCGGCCAACTGCTCTTCTGGTTCGCCCCCAAGCTGCAGCCGGGGGTTCAGCTCTACTTCGACCGCGCGACCACGACGTTCTCGATCCAGGGAGAGCTCGATGAGCGCTGCTTCGACCGCGCCTTCCGGCGGCTCGTCGAGCTCCGCGACACCCTGCGGACCAGGATCGAGGAACACGGCGGCATTCCGCAGCGGGTCGTCGGCGCCGTCCCTCCCGATCCCCTCGAGCACGTCGATCTCTCGGGCGAGCCGGTTCCGGAGGCCGCTCTGGAAGCATGGCTGGCCGAGCGCACGCAGCGCCCATTCGACCTCGGTGAGCGGTTGTTCGCCTCGACTCTCCTCCGGATGGGCCGCGAGCGGTTCGTCTGGTTCTTCGACATCCACCACGTCGGGGCGGATGCAGGCTCCCTCCAGAACCTCGCCGCGGACCTCTCCCATCTCTACGATCTGGCGCGGCAGGACCGGCTCGACGAGAGTCTGCCGCTCCCCTCGTACGACGAGTACGCCGCGGAGGAGATCCGCTACGGCGCGTCGGAGAGCTACCAGGCGGACCGGCGCTATTGGGAGAACAAGCTGGCTCGGCCGGCCGGGATGAACCTCTTCTACCGCCGGACCGGAACGCCGTTTACAACTCGCTCGGAGCGGATCTCCTTTGATCTCGGAAGAGAGGAGAGCGACAAGGTCCGGAAGCTGGCCTCGCAGGCCGGCGTATTCTCGCCGGCTGTCGTTTTCATGAGCGCGCTTTTCGTGCTGCTCTACCGGGCTCACGGCGATTCCCAGCTGCGCATCGGAACCTCGTTCTCCAACCGGTCCCACCGGTTCCGCGATGTGGTCGGGCTGATGATGAACACCTGCCCGCTGCAGGTCGAGATCGGCGACGGCGAGACGTTCCGGTCGCTGCTGTACCGGGTCCAGAGCGAGCTCGTCGGAACCGCGCGCCATCAGCGTCATCCGGTCCGCAACCCGGTCGGGGAGCGCGCCTACAACGTCTATATCAACTACCAGACGCAGTCCTATACGGAGCTGTGTGGCCTCCCCGTCCGCTTCGATCTGTTGGGCACCGGCCATTCCAACGACCACCTGAACGTCCAGGTGAGCGATTTCACCGCGAGCGGCAGCTTCCGCATCGATCTCGATTTCAATCTCACCGCCTTCGCGGAGCGCGAGCGCGTTCTGACCGCCGGCCATTTCCGGAATCTGCTCGCCGCCGTCCTCGATGAGCCTGACGGCCACTTGGCGAGCGCCCCGATGCTGTCTCCGGAGGAGCTGCGACAGATCGCCGGTCCGGCCGAGCGCGCCGCGGAGGCTCCCGACGGTTCCTACGCCGATCTCTTCGCGGCGCAGGTGGAGCGAACGCCCGACGCCTGCGCGGCGAGCTGCCGGGGGGAGCAGATCACCTACCGCCAGCTCGCGGAGCGGGCGGATGGTCTGGCCCGGAGGCTCCATGCGGCGGGCGCCGGTCCCGAGGTGCCGGTCGCTCTGCTGGGCGCGAGAAACCTCGACTTCCTGGCGGCGCTGCTCGCCATCCTTCGCACCGAGGGCGTCTATCTGCCGCTCGATCCGCACCATCCGCCGCAACGCCTGGTGCGGATCCTGGAGACGAGCGGCGCGCGCCTTCTCCTGGCCTCGGAGCCATCGCAAGGGCTCGCCCGGGAGGTGCTGGCCCTGCTGCCGGCCGGGCGGCGGCCCGAGATCCTGCCGCTCGAGGCTCCCGCGGACCCGGCCGCGGCGCCGTTGCCGCCCGCCCGCCCCGGCGGGCTCGCCTACATTCTCTTCACCTCCGGCTCGACGGGCACGCCCAAGGGGGTCATGGTGGCCTGGCCGGGAGCGCTCAACCACCTCCACGCGAAGATCGCGGAGCTCGGCCTCACGGCGGCCGACGTGGTGGCCCAGAACGCCTCCCAGAGCTTCGACATCTCGATCTGGCAGTTCCTCGCTGCCCTGCTCATCGGCGGGCGGGTCCACATCGTGGACGAGGAGACCGCCCTCGATGCCGCGAAGCTGCTCCGGGAGACTGCGGCGGAGGGGGTGACCGTGCTCGAGATCGTCCCCTCCTTGCTCGCCGTGCTCCTCGACACCGCGGCACGGCGGCCTGTCGAGCTGCCCCGGCTGCGTTGGCTGGTGCCGACCGGCGAGGCGCTGCCCGCGGAGCTGTGCCGGCGCTGGTTCGCCGTCTATCCCGAAGTGCCGCTCCTCAACGCCTACGGGCCGACCGAGTGCTCGGACGACGTGACGCACCACCCGATCCTCGGACCGGCCGGCGCGGCGGATCTGGGCACGACGCCGATCGGCCGGCCGCTGTCCGGCATCCGGATCTACGTGGTGGATCGCCAGCTCGTGCTGCTGCCGGCAGGGTTGCCGGGCGAGCTCTGCGTCGGCGGGATCTGCGTCGGTCGCGGCTACCTGCGCGAGCCGGACCGCACGGCCGACGCCTTCCGGCCCGATCCCTTCGCCGTTGAGCCGGGAGCCCGGCTCTACCGGACCGGCGACCTCGGCCGCAGGCTGGAGGATGGGACGTTCGAGTTTCTCGGCCGGATCGACCACCAGGTCAAGGTGCGCGGGTTCAGGATCGAGCTGGGAGAGATCGAAGCGGCGCTGATGAGCTTCCCCGGCCTGCGTGAAGCCGTGGTGCTCGCCCGCGAAGACCAGCCCAACGACCGGCGCCTCGTCGCCTACTACGTACCGGAGCCGGGATGGGGCCCCACCGCGGCGCAGTTGCGCGGCTTCCTGTCATCGAAGCTGCCCGAGTATATGGTGCCGTCGGCTTTCGTTGCGCTCGATTCCATGCCCCTGACGCCGAACGGCAAGGTGGACCGCCGGGCCCTGCCGTCGCCCGATCCGGTCCAGGATGTCGGCAGAACCGCGGCCGTGATGCCGAGCTCACCCTTGGAGTCCCTGATCGCCAGCATCTGCTCTCAGGTTCTGCGGGTGGAGTCGATCGGCGTGCATGACAACTTCTTCGAGCTCGGCGGCAATTCGCTGCTGGCCACCCAGGTGGTTGGCCAGATCCAGGAGATCCTGCCGATCGAGATCGACCTGCGCCATCTGTTCGAGGCGCCCACCGTCTCCAGGCTGGCCGCGGTCATCGAGGCCCGGCGCGGCGATCTCGGCGAGCAGGAGCGGACCCTGCTGGCCGAGATCCTCTCCGACTACGAACAGATGAGCGCTGGCTCTCTCTAGCTATAGCTAGCTTAGCTTAGCTTAGCTAGTTCCTGTCCTGGGGCCTGCAAGTAGCTGAAGGGGAAGAGTTTAAACGCGCATTCGGGCTGGCTTTTTCTGGCCGGAGTGTCTAGAATCGGGGTCGCCAAACCTTTGATTCGAAGAAACTCAGTCAGAAAGAGAGGCCAACCCGAATGCGCGAAGCTCGCAAAACCCAGTACAGCCTACGTGAGACCTGGCTCGATCTTGACCACGCCAAAGAGCTGGAGGCCATGTCTCGCGTGCTCGACGACAATCCTACAGTCGCAGAACTGGTCTGGCAAGATCTGCGTGGCGCCGCCGGCTCGACGGCCCGCGGCGCCGGAGGCCTGAGCGCCGATCAAGTCCTACGCATCCTGGTGGTCAAACAGATGAATGGCTTCAGCTACCGGGAACTGGCCTTCCATCTCTCTGACTCGCGCAGTTATCGCTCCTTCTGCCGTCTGGGTATCACCGATAAGGTGCCGACGAAATCGTCGCTCAATGCCAATCTCAAGGCACTGAAGCCGGCCACTTTGGAGGCGGTCAATCGGGTGTTCGTCGGTGCCGCGCAGAAGGCGAAGGTGGAAACAGGACGGACCGTGCGCGCCGATTGCACCGTGGTGGAGTCCAATATTCATGAGCCGATGGACTCCGAGTTGCTGTGGGACTGTGTGCGAGTTCTCACCCGGCTTCTGGGGCGGGCCCGTGAGATCCTCGGCGGGACCAAGGTTTCCTTCGGGAACAGGACGCGGCGTGCAAAGAAGCGCCGCAAGGAGATCTTCAATGCCAAGAAGGCGGAGGATCGGCAGCGGGCTTACCGAGATTTGCTGAAGATCACTGCCGAAGTCTATGGGCATGGTCTGGCAGTTCGCGAGCTCTTGCGGGACGCGGAGATCCTCAAGGGTCTCAGTCTGTGGGAAGAGCTTGTGGTGAAGGGAGTCGCCAACGACCTCGACCGCTTCCTTCCCTTGACACCGCAGGTGATGGACCAAACCCAACGTCGCGTGTTGGAAGGCCAGAGCGTTCCGGCTGGTGAGAAGATCGTTTCCATCTTTGAGGAGCACACCGACATCATTCGCAAGGACAACCGCGAAACCCTTTACGGCCACAAAATCTGCTTGACGGGCGGAGCGTCCTCCATGATCCTCGACTGTAAGGTGCTGGAGGGCAATCCTGCGGACTCCACCTTGGCCAAGACCATGGTGGATCGGCAAATTGAGATCTTCTCTCGCCCTCCCCGGCAAATCGTTTTCGACGGTGGCTTTGCTTCCAAGGTGAACCTGAGCGACATCAAGGCCGCCGGGGTCCAGGATGTCGCCTTTTCGAAGAGGCGGGGCTTGGAGATCGGCGAGATGGTCAAAAGCACTTGGGTGTACAAGCGGCTACGGGACTTCCGGGCCGGGATCGAAGGGAACATTTCGTTTCTGAAGCGGACTTTTGGTTTGGATCGTTGCCTCTGGAAATCATGGTCGTCTTTCCAGAGCTACGTCTGGGGCTCGATCCTCAGCTTCAACCTCTTGGTCTTTGCCCGTCATCTGCTGAGCTGAGCTGCAGCCACTTCCACTTCTAATTTTGGCCGCTGGTAGCAGCGGAGTGGGCTTCGCCCGCCCGCGGAAGAGCCAAGATTCCATGGGCCGCTTTATTTCCGCCCTGCGGAACCCTCGCCTCTCGCAGATTGTCACAGCACTTTCATCAATTCAGCGGCGCGTTCCCGGGAAATCGTCGATTTCTGGACAGGAACTAGCTAGAAGGGCGGCGCCCTCTCCACCCTCGATTATCCCAAGGGCAGCGCAAACGGCTCGCTCTGCTGGCTGCCTATATGGAGCAACGCCCGATCTATCTTTTCGACGAATGGGCTGCGAACCAGGACATCAGCCACGACGACCAACACTATGGCTTGGGCGATCGCCTGAGCGCCCTTTCAGACCGGCTTTCTGCCGATTACGAGAGTCAGCTTGCGCTCGATGTCGACGAATCCTGCCTCTCTCATCAGCTCCTCGCCCTCGCGATAGGCCGGCTGCCAGCCGTCCTTGCCCATGAAGAAGGCCTGGAACACCGCCTCGGTGAGCCCGGTCCAGTCATCCTCGAAGAAGAACTCCTTGACGACCAATGTTCCACCCGGTTCGAGGGCGTCGTAGATGTTCGTGAGGATGGTCTTGTCCTGCTCCCGCGGCCAGTTGTGGACGACGTTGGACAGCACGGCGACATCGGCTCCCCTGGGGAGGCTTTCAAAGAAGGAGCCGCCGACAAAACTGATGTGCTCACCCTGCTGTGCCTCGTCAATGCACCGCCGGGCAAACTCCTCGGACTCCGGCAGGTCGAACACGATACAGCGCAGATGAGGATTGGTCTTGCGGACCCCGAGACACAGGGCACCGGAGGCCCCCGCCACATCCATCAAAACGCGGTGCCCCTTGAAGGAATAACGGTCTGCAAGCTCCTCGCCCCAGAGGATGCGCCACGCATTCGAGCTGATGTAATGGCTTTCCCTTTTCATCCGCTGATAGCCGTGCTCTGCCACCGGATTGAAGAGCTGATGCTTCAGCTTCTCAATCGGCATGTTGAACTTCAGCAAAAGTTCCTTGATCTCGTAAAGCATGATATTGTCGTCGATCAAGAAGGGATCGGCGTCGGGAGCATTGGACAGTTTTTCGTCGCGATAAACCAGCAACCCCTCGACACAGAGGAATTGGGCCAGCACGCGCGCCGAATGGAGAGGCATCTCCAAGAGTTGGGAAAATTCCTCGAGAGTCACGGATTTCCCCCGGAGCTTGCCGAACACGTCCAGCTCCAGAACGAGCTCGAACATCTTGCTTATCATCCCACCGGCAGCGATGCGGCGGACACTATCCAGAAAAAGTTCTTCTCGGGTGCTTCGCAGCATCGAAAATCCTTTCGCATAAAGGCTCAACCTGTGTGGCGGTCCTCGAATTGCCCGAATCCTACCTCCAAGACCGCTGAAGTTCAACCCTTCGATCCAGTGCCCGGCCGACTCGTTCACCGCGCCGGCGGTTTAGTAAGGCCGTTTCTTTCTGAGATCTCGTCACTCCTGCTTGAGGGACCTGAGGGGATCGACTCGCGCTGCGCGCCGTGCCGGCAGATAGCTCGCCAGGAGGGCGATTCCGGCCAGGGCGGTCGTCATCCCGAGGAAGGTCGCGGGATCGGTAGGCTGCACCTGGTACAGCATGCTGGCGAAGACTCGGGTCAGGCTCAGGGCCAGGGCCAACCCGACCGCGAGGCCGACGGCGGTCAGGGACATGCCCTGCCAAAGGACCAGCCGGACCACATCGCGAGCCTGGGCGCCGAGCGCCATCCGTATGCCGATCTCGCGATCGCGCCGGCTGGCGGAATAGGACAGGACCCCGTAGATCCCGATCATGGCGAGCGTAATGCCCAGGGCTCCGAACAGGGTGAGCATGAGAACGCTGAACCGGCGCTTCGACAGCGAATTAGCGACCCACTCGTCCATGGTCGTGACCTTGTCGATAGGCTGATCCCGGTCCACGGCCATGACCTCGCGGCGCACGGCCGAGGCAATGCTCAGGGGATCGCCTGCAGTCCGCACGACCAGGTTCACGGTCGGATTCAGGCTCCTGGGATCCTGTAGATACGGAATGTAGAAGGTGTCGCCGAACTTCGTGCCGGGCACTCCGTCTTGAACGTCTTCGACGACTCCGACGATCGTGATCCACACATTGGCCGGCTTGTTTGCGCGGTGGATGCGCTTCCCCAGAGGGTCTTCATTGGGCCAGAAGTGATTT
This sequence comes from uncultured Holophagales bacterium, assembly GCA_963844885.1. Lineage (GTDB taxonomy): Bacteria > Acidobacteriota > Thermoanaerobaculia > Multivoradales > UBA5704 > DATMER01. The sequence continues at coordinate 154,163 of CAWJQA010000008.1, forward strand.
GCCATCGACCGGCTGACGATGGCCACATTTGGAGCATTTTGATCATCTCCGTCATTGAAGAACCGTCCCGAGACCAGGGGGATCTTCAGAGTCCGGAAGAAGCCCGGGCTCACCTTGCGGAAGTTGGCATTGAGGTTCTCTTCCGGTGAGGCGGGCACCCGGTTTTCCACCTCGAAGGCCATGGTCAGGGCGAGGCTGTTGACCGGCATGGCGTGAGTCGTGCCGGCCGCCACGACGCCGGGCAAAGCCTGGATTCGCGGCAGGAGCTTGATCCAGAAGCCACGTATCTGGTCCGGCTCCGGGTATTTCCAGCCAGGCAACGAAACCTGCGCCATCAAGACGTTGGCTGGATCGAACCCGGGAGAGGTCCGGTTCAAGCGGTCGAAGCTCCTGATCGCCAGTCCGGCACAGACCAGGAGCACCAGCGCAGCCGCGACCTCCGCGACCACCAGGCCGCTCAGCAGCCGCCGGCCTTTGATCGTGTCCGTAGACCGCGTGCTCAAACCCTTGAGGCGTTCCTGAAAATGAGGGTCGAATCCGCTCACTGCGGCCAGGAGGCCTGGGAAGAGGCCCGTCAGCAACGAAATCAGCAGCGTGAAGCCGAGCACCCAGAAATCCATACGCACGTCCTGCAGCAAGGGCATGTCGGCCGGGCCGAGCAAGGGTATCATGCGCACGGCAGCGGCGGCGAGGGCGAGACCCAGAAGACCTCCGAGCAGAGCGAGCAGCATACTCTCCGACAGCGTCTGGCGCATCAGGTGGAGACGGCTTGCCCCCAAGGTCAGGCGGATGGCCATGTCGTCGCGCTGGCTCACGACGCGGGCGAGCAGGAGGTTTCCCACGTTTGCGCACGCGATGAGCAGGACCAGGCCGACGGCCGCCAACAGGAGCATCAACGCGAGACGCACGTCACCGACCAGGTCGTCCCGCAGGGATTTCACCCGGACGCCCCAGCCGGTGTTCGCGGCCGGCTGATCCTGCGCCAGGCGGCTGGCGATCGTATCCATCTCCGCCTGTGCCTGCTCGATCCCGGCGCCCGGCTTCAGGCGTCCCGTGACGACGAGGTAGCGCACCCCGGGAGGGAAGGGAGGATCCGCTTCGTCGATCGTCATCGGCAGCCAGACGTCGGCATCCTGGACGAAATGGAAGCGCGGTTCCAGGACCCCGACGATCTGATAGCTCTTCCCATCGAGCACGAGCGAACGGCCGATGACGTTCTCATCGGTGCCAAAGTACTTTTGCCGGAAACCATCGCTCAACACCACGGCAGCAGGGGCTCCGGGCGCATGTTCCTCCGCAAGAAAGACCCGGCCGAGATGCGGTTCCGCTCCCAGCAGCCTGAAGAAGCCGTCCGTCACCACAGAGCCGCTGATACGTTCCGGCTCTCGCCTGCCGGTGGCGTTCAGGAATATGCCCTGCATCGCCTCCAGGGTCTCGAACGACCGGCTCTGCTTCCTCCAGGCAAGGAAGTTTGGATAGGAAGCGGCGTATTCCTCCGTCTCTCCATTCGCTCCGACGGTGGTCTCGATGACCCTGAAGAGCCGATCCGGATCTTTATAGGGCAGAGGCCGGAGGAGGACGCTGTTGACCGCGCTGAAGATTGCGCTGTTGAGACCTATCCCGAGGGTCAGGCAGAGCACGATCGGGATGGCAAATCCACGGTGGCTGCGGATGAATCGAAAAGCTTGCGCCAGGTTGCTCATCCATCATCTCCCGCCGCGCAGCCGGACCAGGCGTTGCGGCCAAAGCTCGTTCAGTTCGGCGACCAGGGTCTGCCGCCATGTCCTCGGCCACATAGAGTACCAGTTTTGGTGGAGCACGACGAGACGTCCCGCGAGCTTGAGTCCTCGGCTGAGTTCAAGTAACCTACGCCCGCGCCAGGCATCTCCCAAAGGCCGCCGTTAAGATGTTGCGCATCTTCGGCGCCGCCGGCTGCTCGGCCGCGTAAGTGAACGGCAGCTCTCGACCCCAACCCTATTCATTGCAACGGAGCTCCACAGATGGCGCAAAGCGAACCCTGGGTCCTCGGGATGGTGAACAACCACAACGGCTCGGTCTGCCTGCTCAAGGGTGACCAGATCGTGGTGGCAATCCAGGAGGAGCGCCTGAGCCGTAGGAAGCGGCACGCGACGCACGGCTCGCTGCCCTCCCTCGCGCTCAAATACTGCCTCGACTATGCCGGGATCCAGCCGCGCGACCTCGACCTCGTGGTCAACAGCGTGGTCGGCCGGGTGAAGTCGCCGGTCGAGGACGTGACCCTGAACCCGATCCTGCAGACCGCCACGCACGGCATCCCGGTGCTGACCGTCTCGCACCACATGGCGCATGCCGTGAGCGCCTTCGCGACCTCCGGGTTCGAGGAGTCGGCGATCCTCGTGGTCGACGGTGTCGGCTCGCCGTCCGAGGATCTCTCTGCGGACGAGCAGGCGGCGATCAAGAATCCCGTGAAGCAGGGCTCCGAGACGATCTCCCTCTACGCCGCGTCGGGCACCTCGGTCGTGCCGCTCGAAAAGCAGGTGGCGGAGAAGGGGCAGTGGCTGCTCTACCAGTTCCTCCGCATGCCGCGCTTCCGCAGCCTGGGAGCGATCTTCTCCGCCGCGTCCTGGCAGATCTTCGGCGACTTCCACGAGGCCGGCAAGGTGATGGGTCTCGCTCCCTACGGCGAGCCGACCTTCCCGGCCGAGGACTTCTTCGACATCGTCGACGGCTGCTTCCGCTTCAAGGACACCGTTCCCGAGCGGTTCGACCATAACGACCGCTGGCCGAAGCGCCAGACCGAGTACCAGAACCTTTCCGCCTCGGTGCAGGTCGCGCTCGAGGAGGCGCTGCTCCACCTCGCCGAGCGCCTGCACGACCTCTGCCCCGGCCCCAACCTCTGCTACGCCGGCGGGGTGGCGCTCAACAGCGTCGCCAACGAGCGCATCCTCCGCGAGCGGAAATTCAAGGACATGTACGTCATCCCTGCCGCCGAGGACAGCGGGGCGGCGATCGGCGCCGCGTATTACGGCCTGTGGCAGCTCACCGGGCGCAACACCCGGCGGCCGCTCGGCCATGACGCGGTGGGCCGCTGCTACTCGGGCGGCGAGATCGACCAGGCCATCGCGAAAATCCCCAAGCTCCAGGCCGTCCCGGGCGACGACGTGCTGGAGCAGACCGTCGACCTGCTCGTCGACGGCAAGATCGTCGGCTGGTTCCAGGGGCGGTCGGAGCTCGGTCCCCGCGCCCTCGGCCAGCGCAGCATCCTCTGCGACCCGCGTTCGCCGGAAGCCAAGGCGCTGCTCAACGGACGGGTCAAGCACCGCGAAGCGTTCCGCCCCTTCGCCCCGGTGATACCGGTCGACCTGGCCAAGGACTGGTTCGAGCTCGAAGGTTTTCCCGCCGAGAGCCCCTACATGTTGCGCGTCATCCGTTTCCGCGAAGAGGCCAAAGAGCGGGTGCCCGCGGTCATGCATGTCGACGGCACCGGACGCCTGCAGACGGTCACCCCGGAGGCCAACGGGCGCTTCCACGACCTGGTCCAGCGCTTCTACGCGCGGACCGGGGTGCCCGTCGTGCTCAACACCTCGTTCAACGTCATGGGCGAGCCGATCGTCGAGACGCCCGAGGACGCGCTCTGGTGCTTCCTCAGCACCGGGATCGACGCCTGCGTGCTGGGCGACCGCTTGGTGGTCAAGCAGCCGGACTACCGCTCGATCCTCGACCTCTATCCGACCCTCCTCGCGCCGCGCTACAGCGAATCGGTGCTGCTCGACAACGGACTTGGTGGCGAGGCCGCGCGGCAGGCGTCGTTCCTCTCGTTCAGCGTCATGACTCCATGGGGACGAACCCGGCAGGTGACGAGCAGCAACGTGCTGCCGCTCCTCGCCCTGCTCGACGGCAAGCGCGACGGTTGGAGCCTGCTCGAGGCGCTGCCCAAGGAGGTGCAGCGGCTGGACGAGCGGTTCCTCGTCGAAACCCTGGAGAAATGGATGAAGGCGGCCCAGGGAGAGGTGCTGATCGACGGAACGGTCCCGCCGCGCGCCATCGCGGAGACCCTCTACAAGCAGCGGATCTCGGCCTATGACGAGCCGACGGTCGTCCGCCTGCTGGTGCAGCTGCGCCGCGACTCGATCATCGGTCTGCTTGAGACGCCGACACAAAAGGAGTAGGACATGCTGACGCTGGGGCTCGCGGGGGGCTTGGATCCGGTTCACGAGGCCCGTCTCGACACGCCCGAGAGTGGCGATGCCGCCCGGCAAGTCGACGACGCGCCTCTTCCAGTCCCTTCTCCCCTTCCTCGGCTTGGGCGCGGCCCGGAGCGGATGGCCGCGATCTGCCAGATCCGCACCACGTACGATGCCAATCCGGGCGTCCCCCTCTCACGCCCGCTGTACGAGCTGCTGATGGGGCTCGAGGGCGAGAAAGCGCTCTCCGAACTCCTCGCGACGAGCGGCGATGCCGCGGCCGAGGAGGCCCTCCTGTCGGAGCTCGACAAGCTCTGGTCGCAGCGCCTGGTCCGGCTGCGCGGAGGGGGGGGCGCCGCCGCCGGGTGACGCTCGACGAGCCCGGCGACCGGCTCAGCCGCGGCGCGCGCGGACGGCCGGCTTTCTCCCGATCACCAGCTCGAACTTGCGCTCTATATCGACGAAGCCCACTTGCCGCAGCATGTCCTCGACTTCACCGTAGGTTGGTTGCCAGCCCTCACGTCCCATGAAGTAGGCCTGAAACATGGCCTCTATCGTCCCCGTCCAGTCGTCCTCGAAAAAAGCCTCGCGGACGAGCAGCGATCCGCCGGGCTCGAGCGCCTGAAAGATGTTCGCCAGGATTCGTAGATCGTCTTCCGGTGGCCAATTGTGGGTGATTTGCGTCAGTAGGGCGACATCGGCCCCGGTGGGCAGCTCGTCGAAGAAGGAGCCGCCGACGAAGCGGACGGAATCCCGCACTCCCGCCTCCACGATGGCCTGGTTGACGGGCTCTTCGAGGCCCGGGAGATCGAACAGGATGCAGTCGAGGTGCGGATTGGTCTTCAGGATGCCGAAGGTGATCCCGCCCGAGGCGCTGGCCACGTCGATCAACACCCGGTGGTTCTTGAAAGAATAGTATCGCGCGTACTGCTCGCCCCACATGTAGCGGCGGATGTTGGCAGTGCCGAGATGATTCTCCTGGCCCATCCGCTGGTAGCCGTGCTCTTGCGGCGGATTGAGCATCTGCTGCCGTAAGGCGTCGAGCGGCATGTTGAACTTGAAGACCGTGTTCTTCAGATCGAACATCTCTTTGTTGTCGACGATGAGGAGCGGGTCGACGCCGGGCGCGTTCGACAGCTTCCCGTCACGGTAGAGCAGCAGGCCCTCCCGGCAGAGGAACTGGCCGATCACCCGGGCCGACCAGAGCGGCAACTCCAGCCGCTCCGCGAGCTCCTCGAGCGTAACGCTCGCGCCTCGGATCTTGCGGAACAGCTCGAGTTCGAACACGAGCTCGAGCATGGTGCTGGTCATCTTGCCCGCGCCGATCCTCCGGACGTTGTACAGGAAGCGGGTGAGCTTCTCGTCTTGAACAGGCACCTGCTCGGAATCCATGCATCTCTCCTTTAACTATGACCGACCGCGTCCCTGGACGGCTCCGGCGAAGAGACGGCGGGCGTTTGGTCCCACTCCACCAGGCCGTCTTTCATCTTGATCAGGCGATCGGCCAGGGCATAGTACTGGTCGTCGTGGCTGATGACGAAGACCGTCCCGCCGCGGGCCTTGAGCTCAGGCAGGAGCTCGAAGTAGAAGACCGCCTTGAACTGCGGATCCTGGTCCGCGGCCCACTCGTCGAATAGATAGATCGGGCGCTCCTCCATATAGGCGGTGAGCAGGGCCAGCCGTTTGCGCTGTCCCTGCGACAGGTCGATCGTGGAGAGGGCGCCGTTTTCGACCTTCACCTTGCCGTCGAGCTGCAGTCGAACGAGGTAGTCGCTCGCGGCCGCGTCGAGCCGTTCGCCCTCGATGCCCATCAGGTTCTGGAACAGGTAGAAGTCGGAGAAGACGGTCGAGAACAGTTGGCGATAGCTCTCCCGGTTCTCGTTCGTGACCGGTTGTCCATCGAGCCGGATCTCGCCCGCGTCGGGGACATAGAGGCCGGTCAGGACCTTGGCCAGAGTCGATTTCCCACTGCCGTTGCCGCCGGTGATGAAGACGATCTCACCGGCGCGGAAGGTCAGGCTGAGAGGGCCGATGCCGAAGTGCTCCGCCGCCGCATCGCCGCTGTAGTCGTAACGGACCTGGGAGAATTCCAGCTGCCCCCAGCTCGCGACAGGGTCGGCAGCCTCCGGGGAGGCTTCAGCAACGCGGCTGGTCAGGTCGATTCCCAGCCGATCGAGCTTCCGCACCGCGGCAGCAGCCCGGCCCATGTTGGGGAGGATCGAAAAGATGGTCTCGAGGGGAGTGAGGATGTAGAGCAGGGAGAGGGTGAAGCCGCTCATCACCTGCGGACTGACGAACGAGGCCGTCGAGAAGCGGAAGAGCAGGATGCCGATGGCAATGAAGAAGAGGAGGTTTCCCCAGACCGCGGAGACGACAAAGATGTTGTTGCCCAGGAAGGTGAAGCGGCGGATGGCATCGCCGGTCGGGATCAGCTCCGAGGCGATGAAGGCCTCCCTTCTCCTACGGTGCAGCTTGAGTTCCTTGGCGCCGTGGATGAGGCTGCGGAAGTGCGCGAACATCTTGTCTGTCTCCTCGCGCAGCAGCGTGAGGTATTTCCTCGCGAGTCCCATCGACAGGTTGTAGGTGAACGTCCCGACGACCATGATCCCGAGGAGGATGAGGAGCATGCGCCAGGAGAGCCAGCCCATGTAGATGAGGCAGGCAATGACGACTCCGGCGTGCAGGCAGAGCAGGGGGATCTGGATGAAGGCGGTGGTCAGGTTGGTGATGTCGTCGGTCAGGGTGGCCAGCAGGCGGTGAGGACCGATCTCCTCCAGGCTGCGCAGCGGAGCGGCGAGGATCTTCCGGCAGGACTGCAAGCGAGTCTCGAACAACACCCGAGTCGTCAGGGCGTTGAAGAGGCTCTGCGAAATCAGGCGGCTGGTCGGCACGACGAAGCAGAAGGCGGCAAAGGCCCAGAACGGGTGCGCGACATTGGGCTTCCCCACGATGAGGCTGCTGATGATCGCGAGCAGCCCGGTGAGGCCGATGCCGCTGATCAGGCCGGTCACGAGGGCGATTGCGATGGTCCAGCGGGAGAAGCTGATGCGGCGCGACATCCGCAACAAGTAGGAGAGGAGCTTGACGATTTCCGGCATCTTGTCTCCCTAGCGTGGTTCGAGGAAGGTTTTGAGGCGCCCTGCCAGGAGCTCCGGGCTCCTCATGATCGAGTAGTGGTCCCCGGGGACCTCATGAATGGCAAAGCCCCCGTGGGCGAAGCCCGTCCATTCCGAATCCGGATGGCGCGCCACCGTGTCGCTCGCCCGGAACAGCTCGATCCGCCCCGGGTAGGGGCCAGGCTCATAGCGGCTCAGCGCGGCGAGGTTGCGCTCGAACGCCGCGAAGAGCCCGGCCAGGCGATCGAGGCTCTCGCTGGCGGGGAGCACGCCGGTCTCTTTGGCCCACTCCAGGACCTGCGCGAGCTGACCCTCGTGGTCGAGCCGCCGCAGCTCTTCGACCGGGATCGGCAGGAGCGCGCCGGTCAGGTCGCGGGCGAAGCCGGCGAGGATGGACGGCCGGTCGAGGTCCCCGGCGCGCCGGTGAGCGCCCGGGATGGGAGCATCCAGCATCGCGACGAGCTCCACCTCCTCGCCACCTTGCCGCAACTGGCGAGCCATTTCGAACGCCACCACCGCGCCCATCGACCATCCCCCGAGGCGATAGGGTCCGGTCGGCTGCACCTCCCCCATCGCCTCGACATAGCGACGCGACATTTCCTCGATGGTGTCGAACGTTTCCGCCGGGACAGGAGAGAGGTCCGGCACCTGCAGGCCGTAGAACGGCTGCTCGGGACCCAGTGCTCGGGCCAACGATACATAACAGAAGACGTTCCCTCCGATCGGGTGGACGCAGAAGAACGGTCGTCGCGAGCCGCCCTGGAGCTTGACCACGACCGATCGGGTCGAGCTGCCGGCCGTAGCCCCTGTCCGCAGCAGGGACGCCATCCCCTCGACCGTCGCCGCCCTGAAGATGGCGGAGAGAGGGAGGGCCTGGCCGAACCGGTCCTCGATCCGGGCCATCAGGCGCACGGCGCTCAACGAGTGCCCTCCGAGGTCAAAGAAGCTCTCGTCCACACCTACGCTTTCCAGGCCCAGGATCTCCGCCCAGATCTCGACCAGCCGGTGCTCGACCTCGTCCCGCGGAGGCGCCGCCGGAGCCCTCCCCGCCCGATCGCCCGGATCGGGTGCCGGCAAGGCGCGCCGGTCCACTTTGCCGGTGGGCGTAAGCGGCAGGGAACCCAGGAAGCAGAGCTCCGTGGGCACCATGTGCTCGGGGAGGCGGGAGCGGAGCCTCTGGCGCACGCCTTCCGGCGTCAAAGGCTCATCGGTCACGATCCAGGCGGCCAATCGCCGGTCGCCCTGCGGCCCCTCGCGGGCCAGCACCACCGCCTGCCGCACCCCGGGATGTTCGGCGAGCGCCGCCTCGATCTCCCCCAGCTCGATGCGGAACCCGCGGATCTTGACCTGGTGGTCGGTCCGGCCGAGGAACTGGAACCGGCCATCCGGAAGGCACCGTGCCAGATCTCCTGTGCGGTAGAGGCGCGCTCCGGGGGTTTCACCGAACGCGTAGGGCACGAACTTCTCGGCCGTGAGCTCCGGGCGGCCGAGGTAGCCACGCGTTACACAGGCGCCACCGATGTACAGCTCCCCCATGGCGCCGAGCGGCAGCAGCTCCTGCCAGCGGTCGAGCACGACCATGTGGACGTTGGCCATCGGCCGGCCGATGGAGACCGTGCCGTAGGTCGAACGGCCCAGCGGCGGCTCGTACGTAGAGCAGCCGACCACCGTCTCGGTCGGTCCGTATTCATTCATCAGCCGCGTTCCCGGCGCATGCTCGAACCAGAAGTCCAGACTTTCGCCGCGGAGCGATTCACCGCCGATCACCAGCATCCGCACCCGCCCCGCCACCTCCTCTGCCGGCAGGTAGCCGCGCAGTGCCTCGAAGTGGGAGGGCGTCAGTTTCAGGAGGGTCAGATCGCGCGACGAGAGAAGCGCCGCCGCCAGATTCACGACTCCTTCGCCCTCCGGCACCAGCTCGACCGTTCGTCCTGCCAAGAGGGGGACGAAGAGCGAGGTGACCGTGAGGTCGAAGCCCAGGGCGGAATGGACCAGCGAGCCCGTGCCGGCCGACGCCCCATAGGCTTCCGCGCTCCAGAGCAGATAGTTGAGCAGCCCGTAGTGGGGCACCATCACTCCCTTGGGGCGCCCGGTTGTCCCCGATGTGTAGATCACATAGGCCAGGTTGTCCGCGGCGGGAGCACTCTCCAGATTTCCGTCGTCGGACGCCAGCGCTCCTGGAGGATCATCCAGGAGGACCACAGCCGTGCCTGGGACCTCCCAGCGCGCGGCCTGCTCCAGGAGCCGGCTCTGGGTCAGGAGCACCGGCATGCCCAGGCTCGACGCCACGTCCTGCGCCATGAAGGCCAGGCGCTCTGCGGGGAGCGAGGGGTCCAGGGGCACGTATGCCCCGCCGGACTTCAGGACAGCCAGGACTCCGACGCACATCTCCAGCGAGCGGTTGACACAGATCCCCACCGCCCGGTCCGGTCCCACCCCGAAGTCCTGGAGATGACGGGCCAGCCGGTTGGCCCGGGCGTTGAGGCCGGTATAGGTGAGCTCCCGGCCCTCGAACCTCACCGCCGCCGCCTCCGGAGTCCGCGCCGCCTGCGCCTCGATCCAGCGGTGGATGCAGCCGCAGTCCTCCGAGGGGAAGCGCAACGCGGTGTCGTTCCATTCCACGACGAGCTGGTGGAGCTCCGCCGGCGCGAGCAACGGCACCTCCAGCACCCGGCTCTCCGGCTCCCCCACCGCGGACTCAACCAGCTGGGTCCAGGACCGCACCAGGCGCAGCACGGTCGGCTCCTCGAACAGGTCGCGGTCGTAGTTCAGGGTTCCCTGCAAGCCGCCCGGGGTCTCGACCAGCATCAGCGTCAGGTCGAACTTCGCGGTCGTCCCCGGCACCGCGAAAGGCTCGAAGCTGCAGGCCGGGCGCCGTGAGCGCTCCCTGGGGAGCGTTCTGCACCTCCATCATCACCTGGAACAAGGGTGTATGGCTCAAGCTCCGCTCGGGCCGCAGCTGCTCGACCAGCATCTCGAACGGCAGATCCTGGTGCAGGTAGGCCGCGAGCGCGGTCCTCCGCACACGCGCTGTCAGCTCGCTGAAGGTCTCCTCCCCGGAGAGCTCCGTGCGCAGCACCAGGGTGTTGACGAAGATTCCGATCAGCTTCTCGGTCTCGAAGTGATTGCGACCCGCGATCGACGTGCCCACCGACAGGTCCATCTGGCCGCTGTACCGGCAGAGCAGTGCCTGGAAGGCCGCCAGCAGCGCCATGAAGAGAGTCGCATCCTGGCTTCGGGCCACTGCCTTGAGGCCTGCCACGACAGGCCCCGGAAAAGACACGGGGCAATTCGCGCCGGCGAGCCTCTGGACGGCCGGGCGCGGTTGATCGGTGGGCAGCTCCAGCAGCGGCGGGGCCCCCGCCAAGCGCTCCTTCCAGTAGGCGATCTCCGCGTCCAGCACCTCTCCGGCCAGCCACTGCCGCTGCCAGCTGGCGAAGTCCGCATACTGGATCTGCAGCTCCGGCAGCGGCGAGGGCATGCCTTGCGAAAACGCTTCATAGAGGCTTGCCAGCTCCTGGACCAGCACTCGTTGCGACCAGCCGTCGCTGATGATGTGGTGCATGGTCAACAGAATCACCTGGTCCTCGCCGGACAGCGCGACCAGATGCGCGCGCAGGAGGGGACCCCGGGCGAGGTCGAACGCGCGCTCCGCTTCGGCGCTGGCGAGGGAGCGGGCCTCGAGCTCGCGCACCGGCGCCGGCAGGCCGCGGAGGTCGACCACCGGCAGGGCGATCGGAAGGCTCGCCGCGATCCGCTGCACGGGCTCTCCAGCTTCCTTGCCGAACGTGGTCCGCAACGTCTCGTGACGCCGTACGATCTCGCCCAGGCTTGCCGCGAACGCCGGCACGTCCAGGCGTCCGACCAGGCGGACTGACGCCGGGATGTTGTACGCGCTGCCTCCCGGCGCGACCTGGTCGAGGAACCACAACCGCTGCTGGGCGAAGGACAGCGGCAACGGCCGGCTCCGGTCGACCGGCACCAGCGGCGGCAGGGCTCGCTGGAGCGCTTCCTTCGCGAGCGGGATCTCGTAGCCGAGCTCTGCCGCGAGCTCGCGCGCGGGTGAGCCGAGCGGTACGGCGGGATCGGCGCGCCAGCGGTCGGCGACGCTCGCCTCGACCCGCGAGTGCTGGTGGAACTTCATGTCGCCCAGCATGCGGGACTCGGCGCGGAGGCCGTCGGCCATGCGGGTGTGGACGTCCTTGTAGGGCTGGACCATGTCGGAGTGGAAGGGCAGCCCGAGGACGTCGCAGAGGCGGGTCAGCGCGGCGGCGGGGTCATGCACCAGGTCCTCGAAGCGGACGAAGAACTGGCGCTCCGCAGGGATGCCGGCGAGGAAGCGCGCGATGTTCTGGTGGCTGACCACCCAGATCAGCTCGGCGAGCTCGCGCCGGGTGAAGGGGTGGGCATGGCGGAAGAAGACCTGGTCGAGCCTGGCCTCCTCGAACGATCGGATGGCGGCCCTGGGGTCGCGCACCAGGTGGATGTAGCGGGCGCGGTCGAAATCGGTCTCGGCACGCTCCAGGACGTCCTGGCCGAGCGCGTAGGTGGAGGTCTTGTCGACCAGGATGCGCTCCCCGATCCACTCCTGGAGCCGGCGGTAGACGAGCCGCGTGGGCAGCGCCCGGTCCTCGTCGTGCTCGACCACGGAGCGGGCCTCTTCGGGGCCCGTGCGGTGGATCTCCATGACCGCGCGGATCAGCCCCTCGCGCCAGAAGGCATGGCGTCCGGAGAGGGCGTCGCGCCGTTCGGCCATGGTGTCGAAGGAGAGCAGATCAAGCTCGGGAGGGGCGAAGATCCCGGGGTGGCCGCCGAGCATGATCCGCAGGAGGGTCGAGCCGGAGCGTGGCGCGGAGAGGAGGAAGACGGCGGGGGGATTCCTCTCCGCGGGAGGCTCGACCGGGCCGAGGGCGGGAAGCAGGGCGCGGAACGCCGCGACAGTCTCCAGGTCGATCCGCGTGCCGGCGGGGCCCTGGATCCCTGCCGTCTCTCCCCAGAGGCGGGCCACCGCGGTGGGGTAATCGCGCGCCAGGTAGGAGGCCATCGCCGCGACCGTCGGATGGTCGAAGAGGGCGACGACGTGGACGATCTCGCCCAGCGTCTTCTGCAGGCGGTTGACGAGGACGGCGCCGAGGATCGAGTTGCCGCCGAGGTCGAAGTAGGAGTCGTCGACCCCGACATCGTCGGCGGCGAGCCCGAGGCTCTCGGCCCACAGACCGGCCAGGTGGCGCTCGAGATCCGTGCGCGGCGCGACGCGCTCCCGCGAGGCGGCGAGCTCGCCAGCCTCCGGCGCCGGCAGCGCCTTGCGGTCGATCTTGCCGTTGGCGGTCAGGGGCAGGGCCGCGAGCATCACGAACGCGGACGGCACCATGTACTCGGGCAGCTGCCGGCTCAGCCACTCGCGCAGCCCGGGCAGGTCGATGCCGTCCCCCTCCTCGGGGACGAGATAGGCGACGAGCCGGCGGTCGACCGCACCGTCCTGCTCGCCGCGATCCGCCCGCGCCAGCACAACCGCCTCGCGGACCGCGGGGTGGGCGGCGAGCGCGGCCTCGATGTCCCCGAGCTCGATGCGGAAGCCGCGGACTTTGACCTGATGGTCGATGCGGCCGAGGAACTCGACCTCGCCTGTGGGGCGAACGCGGGCCAGGTCGCCGGTGCGATAAAGGCGCGCGCCCAGCGCGCCGCCCGATGAATTGCGTCCTCCGGGGAGCGCGGAGAAGGGGTCGGGAACGAAGCTGGCGGCGGTCAGGTCCGGCCGGCCCCGGTAGCCGCGCCCGACCTGCACGCCTGCGACCACGAGCTCGCCGGGGACGCCGATGGGGGCCGGCTCCTCGCCGGGGCCGAGGACGTAGACGCGGGTGTTGGCGACCGGGCGTCCGATCGGGGTCCGCGCGGCGCCGGCCGGCAGCGGCCGATGGAGGATCTGGTGGGTGACGTCGTCGGAGCACTCGGTCGGGCCGTAGGCGTTGACCAGAGGGATCGCGGGGTAGCCGGCGAACCACTGCCGGCAGAGCTCGGGAGAGAGGGCCTCGCCGGTGGGGATCACCCAGCGCAGGGTGGCCAGGTCCGGCCGCCGGTCGGGCTCGACCTGCAGCAGGGCGGCGAGGAGCGAGGGGACCGTCTCGAACACGGTGACGCTCCGGCGCTCGATCTCCGACAGGAGGGAGAGCGGATCGCGGACCACCTCGTCGGGGAGGATCTCGACGCTGCCGCCAACGAGCAGGGCCGCCAGGAACTGCCAGACCGAGATGTCGAACGCCGGCGAGGCGGTCTGCGCCACGCGGTCGCCGGCGGTGAGGCCGAGGCCGGCCACCTTGGCCCACAGGTGATTGATCATGCCGCGGTGCTCGATCATCACTCCTTTGGGGACGCCGGTCGAGCCCGAAGTGAAGAGGACGTACGCGAGCTGGCCGGGATGCTCGCGGCGCTCGCGTTCCCCAGCCGGCCCCGGGCCATCAAGGAGCGGCTCGAGCGGCAGGATCGCCGGTGGGGGTCCGGCCGCCTGGGAGGCCAGGGCCGCCGCACAGGCAGGAACGAGGGCCTCCGCGGCGAGAATCAGGCGGGCGCTGCTGCCCTGGATGGTGCGGGCGAGGCGTTCCGGGGGCTGGCGCAGGTCCACCGGAAGATAGGCGCCGCCGGCCTCGAAGATGCCCAGCATCGCCGCCAGGAAGTCGATCCCGCGCTCGGCCCAGACCACCACCGGGTCCTCCGGGCGCAGCCCCGCCGCGAGCAGCCCCTGGGCCAGGCGGCCGGCCCGGAGACTCAGCTCGCGGTAGGTCGCCCGCCGCTCGCCGCAGACGGCGGCCAGCGCCTCGGGCGAGCGCTCGACCTGCTGCGCGAACAGCTCTTCGAAGCGCAGCCCCGGGGGAAACAGGGTCTCCGTTTCGTTCCAGGCGGTGAGCAGCTGATGGCGCTCGGCCGGGCCGAGCAGCACCAGCTCGTCGACCCGCTGCCCGGGATCGGCGAGCAGGCTCGTGACGAGCTCCCCGAGATGCGCGCGCATCCGCGCCACGGTCGAAGGATCGAAGAGATCGCGGTTGTAGATCAGCCAGCCGGCAAGGCCGGACGGGGTCTCCTCCACGTTCAGGACGAGATCGAACTTGGCCGTTCCGGTCCCCACGTCCAGGGGCTGGACGGCGAGGCCCGGCAGGCCGGCGGCGGCGGCCGGCATGTTCTGGAAGACCAGCAGGGTCTGGAAGAGCGGTGCGTGGGCGAGATTGCGCTCGAAGACCGAGCTCCGCGATCATTTTCTCGAAGGGCAGGTCCTGATGGGCGAAAGCGTCCAGGGCGACGTCCCTCACCCGGCGCAGCAGCGCGAGCCAGCCGCCGCCCTCCACCTGGACGCGCAGGGCCAGGGTGTTGAGGAAGAGCCCGATCAGCCCCTCGGTCTCCAGCCTGCGGCCGGCGATGGGGAAACCGACGACCAGATCGTTCTGCCGACTGTACCGGTGGAGCAGCGCGTCGAAGGCCGCGAGGAGAGCCATGAACAGGGTCGCCCCGTGCTGTCGGCCGAGCTGCTTCAAGCCCTGGGTCTGGACGGCGGTCAGCGCGAACGGCAGTCGGCGGCCGTGGAAGCGCTGCACCGGCGGCCGGGCCCGGTCGGTCGGAAGCTCCAGGAGCGCCGGAGCGCCGGCGAGTTGGCGGCGCCAGAAGTCGAGCTCGCGCTCCAGGGTCTCCCCGGTGAGCCACCTCCGCTGCCAGGCGGCGAAGTCTCGGTACTGGATCTGCAGCGGGGGAAGCCGCGGCGGCCTCCCGGCCACGGCGGTCGAGTAGAGGGCCATCGTTTCCTGCCAGAGGATGCCCATCGACCAGCCGTCGGAGACGATGTGGTGCAGGACGAGAGAGAAGGCGTGCTCCTGCTCCCCCAGGCGGACGAGGAGCGTCCGCAGCAACGGCCCGCGGGCCAGGTCGAACGGCCGGTTCGCCTCGGCCTGGGCCAGGCGGTGCATTTCCGCCTCCCGCTCCCCCTCGCCCAGGCGCGACAGGTCGACGACGGGAAGACGCCATCCGGCCGGCAGCGCCACGACCTGCACCGGGCCGTCCGGACGCAGGGCGAAGGTGGTGCGGAGCATCTCGTGGCGCTCCACCATGAAAGCGAGGGCGGCGGCGAGCGCCGGCGGGGAGAGGGCGCCGGTGAGCCGGAGGGCGACCGCGACGTGATAGGCCGCGCTCTCGGGGTCGAGCTGGTTCAGGAACCACAGGCGCTGCTGCGCGAACGACAGCGGCTCGTTGCCGCGCGACTCGCCGGCGACCAGGGGAGGGAGCGCAGGGGTTGCGGACGCGGCGCCGCTCCGGCGCGCCGCCTCCACCCGCTCGGCCAGGGCGGCGACGGTCGGTTGGGCGAAGAAGGCGTGGAGCGCCAGCTCGATCCCCAGCAGGCCGCGGATCCGCGACACCACCTGGTTGGCGAGCAGGGAGTGCCCCCCCAGGGCGAAGAAATCGTCCTCCACTCCGCAGCGTTCGATCCCCAGGACCTCGTTCCAGATCGCGGCCAGGATCTCTTCGGTGGGGCTCCTGGGCGGCACGAAGGCCTGCTCGTCCCGCGTTCCCCGCTCCGCCGCGGGGAGAGAGCGCCGGTCGACCTTGCCGCTCGGCGTGAGCGGCAGGGCCCCGAGGACGACGAAGGCCGCGGGGACCATGTGCTCGGGCAGCTCCTCCCGGAGCCGGCGCCGCAGCCCGGCGAGCCAGCGCTCGATCTCCTGGCGGGAGCCGGCCTCCTCCCCCACCGTCCGGTCCCGGCCGGCGAGCGCGCGGATCTCCGGCGCGCGCTCTGCGTCCGGTACCACGTAGGCCACGAGGCGCGCGGATTCCCCCGGCCTCCCCGGCTCGGCCACGACGACCGCCTCGCCGACCTCGGGATGGCGGCCCAGGACGGCCTCGATCTCCCCCAGCTCGATGCGGAAGCCGCGGATCTTGACTTGGTGGTCGAGGCGTCCCAGGTAGTCGACCTCCCCCCCGGAGAGGCGGCGCGCGAGGTCGCCCGTGGCGTACAGCCGCGAGCCGTGGCCCCAGGGGTCCGGCACGAACCGCTCGGCCGTCAGCTCCGGCCGGCCGTGATAGCCGCGCGCCACCTGCACGCCGCCGATGTAGAGCTCTCCCGCCACCCCCAGGGGCACCGGGTGAAGCTCGCGGTCGAGGAGGTGGATCGCGGTGTTCGCCACCGGCCGGCCGATCGGCACGAGACCCCGGCGGTCGGCGGGATCGCAGGGCCAGAAGGTGACGTCGACCGCGGCCTCGGTGGGGCCGTACAGGTTGTGGAGCGGCGCCCGGAGCCGGCTGAAATACCGCTCCGCGAGCGCCGGGGAGAGGGCCTCGCCGCTCGTCATGACGCGCCGCAGGCCGGCCGAGCGCTCGACTCCGGGCATCTCCAGGCCGGGCGTCTCCAGAAAAACTGCGAGCATCGAGGGGACGAAGTGGAGCGTGGTGATCTCCTGCTCGACGATCGTGCGCACGAGGTACGCCCCGTCCTGGTGCCCGCCCGGCCGGGCCATGACCAGGCAGGCGCCGGTCGTGAGGGGCCAGAACAGCTCCCAGACCGAGACGTCGAAGCTGATCGGGGTCTTCTGCAGGACCCGGTCGCCGGGACCGAGACCGTACTGCGCCTGCATCCAGAGCAGGCGGTTGACGATCCCCTCGTGGGTGTTCATCACCCCCTTGGGACGTCCGGTCGACCCCGAGGTGTAGATGACGTAGGCGAGGCTCCCGGGATGGACCGCGGGCGCTCCCACCGTGCTGGGATCGGCAGCGGCGGCGGGCGCGCCATCGAGGCCGCCATCGAGGCCATTGAGGTTCTCGAGGAGAACTGCATGCACCCCGGCGGCCTCCAGGTCGGGCAGGGCCGAGAGCGTCGCCGGCTGGGCGAGGAGCACCCGCACGCCCGAGTCCGCGAGCATGTAGGCCAGCCGCTCCCGGGGGTAGGACGGGTCGAACGGCACGTAAGCCCCGCCCGCCCTGAGGACGGCGAGGAGCCCGACCATCAGATCGAGCGACCGTTCGAGGCAGATCCCCACCCGCACCTCGGGACCGACCCCGAGGTGCGCGAGCTGGCGCGCCAACCGCGCGGAGCGTTCGGCCAGCTCGCGATAGGAGAGGGCGCCCTCCTCGGCGACGACGGCGATGGCGTCGGGGGTGTGCGCGGCCTGCTCCGCGATGAGCTCGTGCAGGCAGCGCGCGCCGGCCGCGAAGCGCACGGCGGTGTCGTTGACCTCGCGGAGCTGCTGCGCTTCGGCCGCGCTCAACAGGGGCAGGTCGCCGATCCGGCGTTCCGGATCGGTGACGACGGCCGCGAGCAGGGTCTCGAGGTACCCGGTCCAGCGGGAGACGGTCGCGGCGTCGAAGAGGTCGGTGCTGTACTCGATCTCGCCGGCGAACCCCAGGGGCTCCTCTTTGAGGGTGATCTGCAGGTCGAACATCGCGCTCACCCGCGGGACGTCCCGGGGCGTCAGCCGCAGGCCGGGCAGGTTCCAGGAGGCGGCCTCGAGATTCTGGTAGGCGAAGGCCACCTGGACGAGCGGCGAGTGGCTGGTCTGCCGCGCCGGCTGGAGCTCCTTGACCAGGCGCCCGAACGGCAGCTCCTGGTTGGCCTGGGCGCCCAGGGCTGCTTCGTGGGTGCTGCGCAGGAAATCGAGGAAGCGGAGGCCGGCGGAGAACCGGGCCCTGAGCGCCAGGGTGTTGACGAAGAAGCCGATCAGATCCTGGATCTCGGGCCGCTTGCGGTTGGCGACGGGAAAGCCGACCAGGACCTCCGGCTGCCCCGAGAGGCGGTGAAGGAGCGCCTGGAAGGCGGCGAGAAGGGTGGCGAACGGCGTCACCTCGGCGCTCCGGGTGAGCGCGCCGATCTCCGCCGAGAGGCCGGGCGGGAGGACCAGCGGCAGGCTCCTCCCGCGCAGCGACTGAACGGCGGGGCGCGGCCGGTCGGCCGGCAGTTGCAGAACCGGTGGCCGCTCTCCCAGCTCGCGCTTCCACCAGGCGAGCTGCCGGGCTGCGGCGTCCCCGGTCAGCCAGCGCCGCTGCCAGTCGACGTGGTCGACGTACTGCACGGCCAGCTCGGGCAGCGGCGAGGGGCGCCGCTCGAGGGACGCCTGGTAGAGGAGGCGCGTCTCGCGGAGCAGGATGCGCAACGACCAGCCGTCGCTCACGATGTGATGGAGGACGAGAACCAGCCGGTGCTCCTCCGGGCCCAGCCGCAGGAGGCCCACCCGCAGGAGCGCGCCGCCGACGAGGTCGAAAGGGGCCGCCGCCAGCTCGCCGGCGATCCGGTCGGCGATCCTCCGGCCGTCCGCCAGGCCGCCCAGATCGACCAGGTGTAGAGGAGAGCCCGCCACTGGCGAGATGACCTGCACGGGCTGGTCTCCGACCGCCGGAAAGCTCGTCCGCAAGGTCTCGTGGCGCCGGACGATCTCGGTCATCGCGGCCGCGAACGCCGAGAGGTCGAGAGGGCCTGCCATCTCGACCTCCGCGGCGACGTTGTAGGCGGCGTTGCCGGGCAGCATCCGGTCGATGAACCAGAGCCTTTCCTGGCCGTCGGAGAGCGGGTAGGCGCCGCCGTCCCTGGCGAGGCGTGGGATGCGGGTCGGCAGGGCCGACTCCCGCTTGGCGCGCAGCCGGTCCAGGACGGAGAGGGTCGGCGTCTCGCCGCGCGGTTTGGCGGTGTCGCTCATGGGATGCGTGTCACCGGAGGACGACCACGAGTCTGGCCCTACCAGCGCCTCGCCGTGAAATCGTTCTCGCCGAGGACCAGGCGGCCATAGCGCCGGTCGATCACCGCGAGCGGCTCTCCGACCAGGGGAGAGAACGCCACCTCGGTGGAAATCCGCTCCAGGGGATGCCCGCCGGTGAAGACACGAGGGCCGATGATGCGGCGGGCTTCGGCCACAATCTCCTCCACGGCTACCGCAGCGCTCCGCTTCGCCGCGCACGCCAGATCGACGGCATCCGCCATCTCGGGCAGCTTCGGGTTGCGCCGTACCAGCGTCTCGAGCAGCTCGCCGGCCTGATGCACGACGCAGCAGGCGCTGCGGTAGCGGATCGCCATGCGGCCGATGTCCGTCAACATCCCGTCCAGCTCGGCCAGCGGCTGGCCGTTGGGGGCCTTGACGGCGCGCAGGAACTTCCTGGTTTCCTCGATGGCGCGCGCGGCAGCGCCCAGGAACGGCGCGGGGATCAACATCTGGTGCCAGGCGAACTGGAGGCTGGTGAGCTTCGAGATCTCCTCGTTCTTGCCTTTCACCAGCACGTCGTCGGCGGAAAGGTAGTGATCGTGCAGTGCGATTCGACGGGTGTCGGAGTCCACCATCGCCTCCGGAAAGAGGAGCGGCCCGACCTCGATTCCCGGATTGTTGCGCAGCGGCGTCAGGAAGAACGCGGGCTCGGTGCCGTCGATGGCCGCGATGAAAAAGAGCAGATCTCCTTCGCTCGCCAGGGACATGAAAGCGCCCGTTCCGCTGACCCTGTAGCCATCACCATCGAGGCGAGCCCGGGCGCCATAGCCATGGGCGGCCACCTTGTCTTCGTGGACACGGAAGCTCGTATTGGCCAGCAGCAGCCGTTCCTGGATCACCCTCTGCAGCAGGGATTGGCGACGGGCAGCGAGCTCCGGGTTGTTGCGGATCGGGAGAGTCGTCAACGTGGCGAGCACGTAATAGTGGTTCTCGATCGCCACTCCCGCTGCCGGGGAGACGCTTCCGATGCCGTGCAGGACGTTGAAACAGGCCCGGGCGAGGCCTCTGGGATCCTGGGTGTAGAACTCGACGATCGACGGCAGGTGGGTGGCGCGAAGCGTCTTATAAAAACCTGAGAGGTCCCGCCGGGCGACTCCCTCCTCGAGCGCGGTGACGACCCGTGCCAGCTCCGCGTCGAGAGCCTTCGCCGAAGGCTTCGCCGGCCGGGATGTCCGTCCGGAGGCCTGCCGCGGCGCCTCGGTTGACACCTTCTTCCTCAAACCGGCGTCTCGGGCACCGAGGCTGATGAAAGCCATGTCGTCTCTCCCAGTCGTTTCAGGGACAGGCATCCTACACGAGGCCGTGCTGCGAAGCCAGTGGGGCCGCAGCGTGGCAGGAAGTCGGCCGCCGGGCTTGTGGTACCATCGCCGCATATGACCCAAGGCGCGATCAAGCCCTTCGAAGGGCTGCGGTTTTCCGCGGCGACCTGTGAATGGAAGAACGAGCAGCTGCCGGCGTGTTTCGAAGCCCCGCTCCGAACGGTGCTCGAGGACGTCGTCGCGACGTTGGCGGCTGGCCAGCTCCCGCTGGCTCCGACGCTCGTTCCGTTCGACAAGCCCGACGTCGTTCGCCCCCCCCGTCACCGGCGCGCCTTCTATGTGCGGATTCCTCCTGACCAGGGGGGAGGCGTCATCGCGATCAAGGGAACCGAGCCCTTTCTCCAGGAGGAGATCGGAATGATGATTGCCTCGGGGCTCCACAACGCTTGGTACTCGCATCTCATGATGCGCCTCATCGACATGTACCCTGCGCGAGAGTTCAAGGTTCCTCTTGCCGAAACGCTGCGCGAGGCGCACGGCGAGGCGCTCATCGCCAACGAGCTGATCGTGGCCTACGCGCGGCGCTACGACGCGATCCCGCTCCTCCCGATCCCCCTCGCCGTGATGCGTTTGCCGGATGCCATCTCGAAGAGCTTCATGGATCTGCTCCGGCCGGAGCTGAACCCCTTCCCGCGCGAAGTCGTCGAGCTCCAGGTCGAGAAGGGTCTCGGCTGTTACGTCTATTACTACCCGGCGGTGCCATTCCCTCGCGTCCGCGATATTGCGGACGAGCTCCAGGGCCGGGGCCCCGCCCGCTTCAAAGCCCTCGCGGCCAAGGAGCCCCCGATCGTCACCGTCCGCCGCTGGGTGGATCTGTTCGTTCGGATTCTCGCGCTTGGTTACGTTCCGGCGGCGACCACGCGCGAGGTCCTGGGCCAGCTCGTCAAATCTCAGAACGTCGTCGTCGGAGGCGGGTTCGTCGACGTCGACTCCGCGCGTGCGATGACCGATTTCAAGGACTGGCGGGAGCTCGTGGAGGCGTACCTGTTCTCCCTCGAAACGTTCGCGAGAACGATCGGTGACTACCTGTTCGACGAAGGGGGCGAGCAAACCACGAAAAGTCCCTTTGGCTTCTGCATGATGTGGCTCTCGCAGATCATCGGGAAATCCCTTGCGGACGATCTCGCGCGTTACGGAGGTGCGGTCGATCCGCGCGTCATGGCGCTCGCACCGATGAGCGGCGATCTCAAGGGCTTCCTCAGCTTCGCGGGGCAATATCAGGGGCAGTTCCGCTCGCCAGACTTCGACCAGACCGCGGCGCGCGGCCTCGCCGGCCGCCAGACAGCCTCGCCGCCCTGACCGGGCGCGACGCCTCCTGCCATCGGAGAAACCAGACATGAGCGAACAACAGCCAGAGGCAGCCTATCAACGGCTGAGGAACTTTCTCACGGAGAACGGAGTCAGGTATCGGGAGTATGAGCACGAGCCCGAGGGGAGGTGCGAGGCCGTGTCACAGATGCGGGGGAACTCCGTCGAACAAGCAGCCAAGGCCATGGTGATCATGGTCAAGACCGGCAAGAAGGACCGCTGCTACTACCTGGCGGTGGTGCCGGGCAACAGCCGCATCGATCTCGAACGTCTCCGCAAGCATGTCGGTGGCACCCATGCCATGTTCGCGCCCGTGCAGAAAGCCGAGGAGCTCACGGGATGCCCGATGGGAGCGGTACCGCCACTGTCGTTTGCCCCGGACCTCCGCGTGGCTTTCGATCCCCAATTGTTGGAACACGATGAGCTGTTCTTCAATGCCGGCCGGCTCGATCGCTCCTTTGCGGTGGATACCGGTTCCTTCGTAAAAGCTGTCAAGCCGGAGATCCTTCCTCTGGCTGGATGACGCCGCGGCATCAAGCGCTGGGCAGGGGTTCGCTCGGGAGATCAAAATGACCTCGATGTCGAGGAGACGAGAAGGAGAATCAGCGCATGGATTTCCAGAAGTTCAAGACCATCAAACCCAAAATGGTCAGCGTGCCGCAGGGGGAGTCGTTGATCCGGACCTCCTTCCTCTCCAAGGCGGAGACCCTGCCGCTCGTGATCGAGCCGGCCGTCGAAGCCGTGGACCTGGTCGAATGGACCGGCCTCAACCGCGCGTGGGTTGACGAGCGACTGCACCAGTATGGTGCCCTGCTCTTCCGCGGCTTCCAGGTCGACTCGGTCTCCAGGTTCGAGGGTCTCGCCTTGAAGGTCTGCGACGAGATCTACGACGAGAACGGAGAGCATGTGATGGTGAGCGCCAATGTTGCGGTGCCGGTGTTCTATCCATCCGACCAGCAGCTCCTCTGGCATAACGAGAACTCGTTCAACCACCTCTGGCCTACGAGGATCCTCTTCTGCTGCGTCGAGCCGCCTTCCTCAGGGGGAGAGACGCCCATCGTTGACAGCCGCAAGGTCTTCGCGCGACTCCCCGCGGAGATCCGCGACGCCTTCGTCTCGAAAGGGGTCATGTACCAGCGAAACTACGGCGACGGTCTCGGTCTCGACTGGCAGGAAGTCTTCAAGACTTCCGACCCTGCGAGGGTCGAGGAGCTATGCCGAGAGAATCGCATGGAGCTCCAATGGAAGCCGGGCGACCGCCTGCGCACCCGCTGCATCCGGCCGGCGGTAATCCGCCACCCGGTCACCGGCGACGTGAGCTGGTTCAACCAGGGACAGCATTGGCACATCTCGTGTCTCGATCGGCAGACGCGCCTGTCGCTCAAGGGTCTCTTCGCCGATGAGGATCTGCCGCGCAATCTCTACTATGGAGACGGCTCCCCGATTCCCGACGAGCACATGGCAGCCATCCTGGAGGTCTACCGCGAGCTGGAGGTGAGCTCTCCCTGGCAGAAGGGGGACGTGATGATGGTCGACAATGTGCTGGCGGCGCACGGGCGCAACCCCTTCGAGGGGCCGCGCAAGATTCTTGTGGCCATGGGCAACATGAAGACCTACGACGACGTGGGGTGAGCGAGGGGCCGCAGGAATGACCAGCCAAGTGCAGGGATTCGAGCTGTCCCCCCAGCAGCGCCGCCTGTGGACTCTTTCTCAGGCTGGCGGTGCCGCGTACGCCCAGTGCGCGTTGCTGCTCGAGGGCAGCGTCAACGCCGAGCGCCTGAGGACGGCCGTGCAGGAGGCCGTGGACCGCCATGAGATCCTCAGGACCACTTTCCACCACATACCGGGCATCAAGATCCCGGTGCAGGCGGTCGCGGATCTGGGGACTGCCGCCTGGCGTAGCGCTGACCTGAGCGGCGTCTCCTCGGAGCGTGTGGCTGAGGAGATCGAGCTCCTGCTCGGCGAGGAAGCAGGCCGCCACGATCTCGAGAATGGGCCGGTCCTGCGCTGCATCCTGGCCGCGCTGCCCGCTGGCACTGCCGCCTTGCTGCTCTCCCTGCCTGCGGTCTGCGCGGACGGCTGGTCGCTACGCAACCTGGCTTCGGAGGTCCTGCACCTCTACGCCGGCGCGGAGGAGGTAGAGGTAGTGCAGTACCTCCAGTTCTCCGCCTGGCTGCACGAGCTGCTGGAAGATGCGGAGGCGGAGGTCGGGCGCCAGTACTGGCGCCGCCAGATGGCTCGCCTGGGCCCACCAGCCGTGCTGCCGTTCGAGCGGCAGAACGGCCCTGGCGTGACGCCTCCGTCGTACGCTGTGGCCCGCCGCCGGCTCGACGGCCTGCCGTGGTCGCGGCTCGAGGCCGCCGCCGGGTCGCTCGGCGCGACTCCCGCAGTCTTGCTCCTTGCCGGCTGGCAGGCGCTGCTCGCGCGGCTCACCGGAGCTCCGGAGCTGGTCGTCGGGGCGGTGGTGGATGGCCGCAAGTACGAGGAGCTGTACGGGGCGCTCGGCCCTTTTTCGCGCGCGCTCCCGGTCATGGCCTCGACCTCTGGTGAGCCGACGTTCGCCAAGCTGCTGGACGGTGTGCGCCACGAGCTCGAGGACGGAACCAACGTCCAGGAGTACTGCGACTGGGAGGAAGAGCAGGAGGCCGGCCCCGGCGCCATCGGGTTCGAGCTGGCGGACCTCCCGGCACTGGGCGCCGCCGACGGTCTGCGCGTCTCGGTCCTTGGGCTCCGTTCGTGGCTCGACCGGTTCAAGCTGAAGCTGACCTGCCTTCGGGACGGCGAGACCCTGGTCGCCGAGGTCCGCGGCGATGCCTCTGTGTACGACCAACGCGAGATCGAACGCCTGGCCGAGCGGTTCGCAGCGCTGCTCGCCAGCGCGGTCGAGTCACCACAGTCCTGTCTGGGCGAGCTGGACCTCCTGAGCGAGGCCGAGAGACGCTATCTGCTGGTCGAGGTCAATGACACCCGTGTCGACCTGCCGGAAGGGGTCACCCTGGCGACCCTGTTCGAGGCGCAGGCGAAGCGCACGCCGGACGCGGTGGCCTTGGAGCAGGAAGCCGAGCAGCTGACCTTCGCCGGTCTCGAGGCTCGCGCCAACCAGCTTGCGCGCCACCTCCTCACTCTGGGCGCCGCGCCGGACGCCCTGGTCGGCGTGCTCCTGGAGAGGAGCCCCGACCTGGTGGTGGCGCTGCTGGCGTCGCACAAATCCGGGGCGGCCTACCTGCCGCTCGATCCCGGCCATCACGACGAGAGGCTGCGGGGAATCCTCGAGGAGGCACGCCCATTCGTCCTGGTGAGCCGCGGGGGGCTGGCTGCCCGACTGGCGGGTGGCGTTCGCGCAGTCGTGGACCTCGAAGCTGCGGACACGGCTCTCGCATCCCTCGATCCGGCGAGCCCGGGTGTGCCCCTGGCCGGGGACAATCTCGCTTATGTTCTCTATACCTCCGGCTCGACCGGACGGCCCAAGGGGGTGATGATTACCCATCGAGGGCTCGTGAACTATGTCCTCTGGGCCGAGGGGGCGTATCCGGCCGGCGCCGGCGAGGGCTCGCCCGTTCATTCCCCGATCATCTTCGACCTCACGATCACCAGCCTGTTCTTGCCGTTGCTCGCGGGCCGCCGTGCCGTGCTCGTCCCTGAGGAGCGTGGGTTCGATGGGCTCTCCACCCTCGTCCGCGACCGCGGCGGGTTCGGTCTGCTCAAGCTCACGCCGGCCCATGTTCAGATCCTCACCCAGTCGCTGGAGCCGGAGCAGGCGCCCGACCGGGCACGGGCTCTGGTCATCGGCGGCGAGGCGCTGCTCGCCGAGAGCCTGTCCTTCTGGCGCGCCCATGCCCCGGAGACTCGGCTGATCAACGAGTACGGCCCCACCGAGACGGTGGTCGGCTGCGTGGTCTACGAGGTACCGCCGGGTGTGCCCCTGTCGGGTCCGGTCCCCATCGGCCGGCCAATCGCCAACATGCGGTGCTACGTGCTGGACGCGGCCCTGCGTCCCGTGCCCGCCGGCCTCGTGGGACAGCTCTACCTGGCCGGGGTCGGCCTCGCTCGCGGCTACCTGGCGCGGCCGGACCTCACGGCCGAGCGGTTCGTGCCCGATCCCTTCGGCGGCCCCGGCGAGCGCCTGTACCACACCGGCGATCTGGTCCGCTGGGGCGAAGGGGAGCAGCTCGTCTTCATCGGCCGCGCCGACCTGCAGGTCAAGCTGCACGGATACCGCATCGAGCTGGGGGAGATCGAGGTGGTCCTCGCCGCTTGCTCTGGAATCCACGAAGTGGCCGTAATCCTGCGCGAGGACGTGCCGGGCGAACCGCGGCTGGTGGCCTACTACGTGCCAGCGGAAGAGAGGACGCAGGCCGTGACGGAATCGGAACTGCGCGCCAGGCTCAAGATCCAGCTCCCGCCCTACATGATCCCGGCGTCCTTCGTCTCGCTGCAGGAGATGCCGCTGACCTCCAACGGCAAGATCGACCGCGGAGCGCTCCCGGCGCCGGGTACCGAGCGCGAGCGCCCGGACCTCGCCCAGTCCTACGTGGCTCCGGAGACCGAGACGGAGGAAATCCTTGCGACCGTCGTCGGCCAGATCCTTCGCCTCCACCAGGTGGGCGTGCTCGACAACGTCTTCGCCCTGGGCGGTGACTCGATTCGCAGCCTGCAGATCGTCCGCCTCGCCCGCGACCGAGGGCTCGAGTTCAGCGTCAAGGACATCTATTGGCACCAGACCGTCCGCGATCTCGCTGCCAGCCTTGGTAAAAGGGCGTCTCAAAAGTCAGGAGGCTAACCTGCGTATCCTTGACCGGGTCACGGCGAAGCAAATCTCGGCTCGACCGACTCGTCGAGTGCTTCGGAGAAGGCGAGAATCTTCGGTGCGGCGGCCCGCAGGTAATCCGGGATTGCCATGACAATCGAAACTTCGAGGGAGCCGGCGTTGAAGGAGATCTTCTCATTGGCCAGGATCGAGGGGTCCACGAACAGCTCAAAGGGTAGGATCGGTGGACCGAAGGGGGGCACCGATCCCGGCACCAGACCGGTGAGCTCGAAAAGCTCTTCCCGGGTGGCGAAGCGAGTCTTCTTTGCCTGAAGCTGCCGCCGAATCGCGGCGGAGTCGAGGCGTAGCGCGGCGCTCAGCACAAACAGCCTGAAGACGTCGTCCGTCTTGAGGAGGATGGCCTTGCCACCGACCTTCAAGCTCTCGCCCCGGGCGCGAGCCGAGGCCTCGCTCGTCGTGGTGGGCTCATGATGGATTTGGCGGAATGGGATCTCCAGCCCTTCGAGGTAATTCCCGATCCGGAGAGGCGTGTCATCGGTCATGGAGAGGCTTTCCTTCTCGCTCGGGAAGTTGAACGGCTGGCCGAGGCCTGGGCGGCCTCCCTCGCCCCCTCCTCCCTCACCCCTGCGCGCGGGCCGTGGTCTCTTCCTTCCCCTGGGCCTGCCGGGCGGCGGCCACGAGGTCGAACGCGTCGCGCCGCATCCGGGCCCGCTTCGCGTCCTCCTCCGGGAAGCTCGGACGGTAGCCCAGGCGCTCCTCGTCGAGCGTGAATGGCTTCATCAGGTCGCCCTTGCCGACGATCGACTGCTCGCGCGTGAAGTAGGCCATGTCGTAGTTGTTGCTCATGATGATGGCCTCTTCCGGGCAGGCGTCCACGCAGTAGCCGCAGAAGACGCAGCGCAGCATGTCGATCTCATAGACCACCGGGTACTTCTCGATGTTGACGTCCGGGTGCTCCGAGGCCTCGATGTGGATGCACTCGGCCGGGCAGGCCTGGGCGCAGAGATAGCAGGCCACGCAGCGCACCGAGCCGTCGGGCCGGGTGGTGAGGATGTGGTGGCCGCGGAAGCGGTGGCTGTAGTCGCGCCGCTGCTCCGGGTATTCGATGGTGTACAGCTTCTTGCCCAGGAGGTTGCGGACGAAGTGCTTCAGGGTGACCATCAGCCCGCCGATCAGCGGCAGGTACAGGCGCTCGGCCAGCCCGGGCCGGTAGGGCTTCACCGCGGTGGGGTGGGGCTGCCGCAGAATGGGTCTGGGCTGCTGCGTCATCGTTCGAGCTCTCCTGCGATGATGTTCAGACCGCCGAGCGAGACGATCGAGTCGGAGACCGAGCCGCCGTTGATCAGGCGAGGGAAGGTCGAGAAGATCGGGAAGCACGGACCGCGGGCGTGCAGACGATAGGGTCTGCCGGTGCCGTCGCTGATGGCGTAGAAGCCGAGCTCGCCGTTGGCCCCCTCGACCATCGAGTAGCGCTCCCCCGCCGGTACCTGGATGCCGTCCATGATCAGCTTGAAGTGGTAGATCATGGCTTCCATCTGGTTGTAGGCGGCTTCCTTGGAGGGCAGCGCCACGTGCGGGTCGTCCACGATGTGCGAGCCCTCGGGCATGCCGCGGTCGAGGAGCTGGCGGATGATCGAAAGGGACTGGCGGATCTCCATCATCCGGATGCGGTAGCGGTCGTACACGTCACCGCCGAAGAGCACCGGCACCTCCCAGTCGACCGTGTCATAGAGATCATAGGGATAGGCCCGGCGCACGTCGTAGGCGACGCCGCTCGCCCGCAGGCAGGGGCCGGTCCAGCCCCAGTTGACCGCCTCCTCGCCGGAGATGGCCGCGATGCCGACGCTCCGGTCGAGCCAGATCCGGTTGTGGTCCGCCAGCTTTTCGACGTCTTCGATGAAGCCGGGGATGATCTCCAGCAGCCGGCGCGAGCGCTCCACGAAGTCCGGCGGCAGATCCTGGATCAGGCCGCCGATGCGGCAGGCGGAGACGGTGAGGCGGGCGCCGCAGACCGACTCCAGCAGGCCGTAGATCTCCTCGCGCGGCTGGAACATGTACCAGAAGTTGGTCAGCGCGCCGGCGTCGACCAGCGTCGGTGCCGTTGCACACGCAGTGGTCCATGATGCGGGAGAACTCGGAGAGGATCGTCCGCGCCCACACCGCCTTGGGCGGCGCCTCGATCCCCAGCATCGTCTCCACCGTCTTGCAGTAGCCGACGTTGTTGATGAAGGACGAGCAGTAGTTCAGCCGGTCGGTGTAGGGGATCACCTGCTGCCAGTTGTGGGTCTCCGCCATCTTCTCGAAGCAGCGGTGCAGGTAGCCGATCTCGACGTCGGAGGCGATGATCGTCTCGCCGTCCAGCACGGCCATGAGGCGGAAGGTGCCGTGCATGGCGGGGTGGGACGGGCCGATGTTGATCGTCATGCGCTCGAAGAGGTCGTCCTCCCGGTTGTCCTCCCCTGGGGGCAGGTCGAAATGCGGCTTGTAGATCTTGTCCTCGGTGAGGATCCAGCGCCGCGCCGGGTCGTAGTCCTTGCGCAGCGGATGCCCCACGAACCCCTCGTGGCAGAGGATGCGCCGCAGGTTGGGGTGGCCCTCGAAGCGGAAGCCGAACATGTCGAAGGCCTCGCGCTCGAACCAGTTGATCCCCTTCCAGAGGTGGATCAGGGAGGGGAGGACGATCTCGTCCTCCGCCATCGGCACCTTGAGGCGCAGGCGCGCCTGGCGCGGCAGCGAGAAGAGATGGTAGACCGCCTCGAAGCGCTTCTCCCGATCGGGGAAGTCGACGCCGCACAGATCCATCAGCAGGTCGAACCCGGCGTTGCTCTTGAGCTCCCGGGCGACCTCGGCCAGGACGTCGCGGCGGACGATCCAGGTAGGCTGGTCGAGGCCCTCCTCGACCTCGATGCTCCCCTGGGGAAACTTCGCAAGGATCGCGGAGGTCTCCGGCGTCTCTGAAGAAGAGGCCGCGGTCGTCGCGGTCGGGATGTCAGGCGTGAGTGTCGGCACTCTCGAAGCTCTCCTTCTCCGGTTCGGACTGCCGCTGCGGCCGCTCCGCGACCCTCCGGCGGTCGCGGATGACCTTCTCCTTGAGCTGCAGGAGACCGTACATGAGCCCCTCCGGGGTCGGCGGGCAGCCCGGGACGTAGACGTCGACAGGGATGATCTCGTCAATCCCCTGCATGACGTGGTAGGCGCGGTAGAAGCCGCCCGAGCAGGCGCAGGCTCCCATGGAGATGACCCACTTGGGGTCGGCCATCTGGTCGTAGATCCTCTTGAGGACCGGTGCCATCTTGTCGTTGATCGTGCCGGCCACGAGCAGCACGTCGCTCTGGCGGGGCGAGAAGCGCACCACCTCCGAGCCGAACCGCGCCATGTCGTAGTGGCTCGACAACGAGGACATGAACTCGATGGCGCAGCAGGCCGTCCCGAAGGGGAAGGGCCAGAAGGAGTTGCGCGTCGCCCAGTCCTCCAGCGCCTCGAATTTGGTGGTGACCCAGCTCTCTCCGACTGTGTTCATGATTCCTGGTTTCCTCTCAGGGCGCGCAGTCTACCATCATTTGTGACCGTCGTCACAAGCTCGGTAAGTTCCTTTGATCCTGATGGTTTAGGAGGTAAGATCCACCTCCCTGGCATCTCCAACGCGGGCGCCGGGGGGCAGGCAGATTATTCTTCTCCATCAGATCCCTCTTTTGCTTCACCTGAGGCTCCAGGCCGGGCGTGGAGGTATGGTCGGCCAGATCTCCACCGGAGAGGACGACTCGAAAATCGTGGACTGAATTGCGCACCTCTTGCGTTTTCTCCTGTTGAGATTCGATTTCTCTCCTCAACAAACCCAGGTATTCTCCGAACTCCATGGCGACTACCTTGTCTTCCATGCCGAACTTGAATTTAAGCGCCTCGGCATCCTTCAATTTCATGGATTTTTCGGCGAAAGGCCATCCGTCAATTTCTGCCAGGAAACTGTCTCCTGTGCTGACAATTTTCTTTGCGGAGCTCTGCAAATTGATGTTCTGGCCAATCACATTCCGCTCGACGCCGTCCCAGCAGAGGCAATGAGCCCTGATCTGATCGAACAGAACCTTTATATCAAAAGGCTCCAGCCCGGCGATATCTGCCTTTTTGTAGCCGACATAAACCTCGACTTCACCGATCGGCGAAGGCAGCGAGAGGCCCTTCTTCACGTATAGCTTTATGTTGATCAGATCGTCCTTGGTGAAGACCCCGCCCTGCCTCGCCACGCCCTCTTTCGTTCCGGTGATCAATTCCAGGGTCACCTTGGGGACTTCTACGGCGGCAACGGTCTCTTCGGGGGCTGCTTGTGCTAGTGACATTTCATGCACTCCTTTTGGGGTCTGTCGTTATTTCGCGGCTCTTGCACTGGCCGGCTTGATGGCCGCTGACCTGTCGCGGTCGCCGTGATGTCTGCGGCTGGACAAAAGCAAGAGATGTGCCCGGCAAAGCACAGAGGGAAAAGAGCTTACGAGCGGTTGTCAGCGACAGCTCCGACTGTCGGGCCGGGCTCTCCGACAATCTCCGACAACCTCCGGGCGGCTGGAGGCGAGATCCGGCTGCCGACGGCCGTGGCCGTTCCCCGACACCCTTCGGCGAGTTGCCGGCCTGCCCGGCGAGCAGGTCGGCTTCTCTGGCGGCGAGGTGGGGTTCCTCAGCGGCGAGGTGAGGTTTCCCCAGAGACCGGAGGGCCACCTCGACATGAGGTATGGCTACCCGGAGGCCAGGTCTGGGGGCTCTGGACAACGTCCACAGAGTTTGTTAGCGTCTCCGTCTCCTTTGAGTCGCGAAACCGACGAAGCCGTCATGCCGCTGTCACGCCCCTGCCAGTCCCGTCTTCAGGCCACCGAAGCACTAACAATATTGAAGGCTGCCGTATCACCTGCGCTCCTTTCAGCGGTGCTTTCGCCGCCCTGTCGTGGTAACCGGTAACCATCATCTGGATCTTCAGGTCCGAGGAGAGTGTATGAAACGATTTCTTGCGATGTCCGCGCTCGTCGCCATCGCCGGCGCCGGCGTGGCCCAGGCTCAAGCCCAGCAGGTCTTCCCCTTGACCCCGCCGCCGTCGGCCGAGACCGGCGCCCCCACAGACGAGTCTCCGACGCGGTGGTTCGTCGAGCTGAACGGCAAACCCAAGGCCGACGGCGGGTCGGCCACCACGCTGGCCAACGAGCGCCAGAGCTTCCGCAAGGAAGCGAGCGACGCCGGAGTGGTCTTCACCGAGCGCTTCACCTACGACAACCTCTTCAACGGCCTGTCGATCTCCGTCCCGGCCAGCCAGGTCGGCAAGCTCAAGTTGCTGAATTCGGTCAAGGCGGTCTATCCGGTCCAGTCCATCCCTCTGCCGCCGACGGATTCCAACCCGAGCCCGGAGCTCGCCACGGCGATCGCGCAGACGCAGGCGGACATCGCGCACAGCTCGCTGGGCCTGACCGGTGCCGGCGTGCGCGTGGCGGTGATGGACACCGGCATCGATTTCGACAACCCGGACCTGGGCGGCTGCTTCGGCCCCGGCTGCCGCGTCGAGATCGGCTACGACTTCGTGGGCGACGCCTACAACCAGGACAGCACGTCGCCGACCTACAACCCGGTGCCGACTCCTGATCCGATCCCGGACGACTGCGCCGGCCACGGCACGCACGTCGCGGGCATCATCGGCGCCAGCGGCGCCGTCACGGGCGTGGCCCCCGGCGTGACCTTCGGCGCCTACCGCGTCTTCGGCTGCAACGGCTCCACCAGCGCCGACATCATGGTCGCCGCCATGGAGCGCATCGCGGACGACGGCGCGGACGTGCTCAACATGAGCATCGGCTCGGCCTTCGTGTGGCCCCAGTACCCGACGGCGCAGGCGGCCAACCGCCTGGTCGACAAGGGCATCGTGGTTGTGGCGTCGACCGGCAACAACGGCGCCAACGGCCTCTACTCGAACGGCGCTCCGGGGCTGGGCGAGAAGGTGATCGCCGCCGCCTCCTTCGACAACACGCACATCCAGGCCCTGAGCTTCACCCTCTCGCCGGACAACCTGCCGGTCGGCTATTTCCAGGCGACCGCCGCCCCGACCGCTCCGACCTCCGGCACCTTCCCGCTGGCCCGCACCGGCACGTCCACCTCGGCCGCCGACGCCTGCACGGCCCTGCCCGCAGGCAGCCTGGCCGGCAAGATCGCCCTGATCCGCCGCGGCACCTGCAGCTTCTACATCAAGGTCAAGAACGCCGAGGCGGCGAACGCCGTCGCCGTCGTGATCTACAACAACGTCGCCGGCATCCAGAACATCACGGTCGCCGGCACGCCCGCGGTCACCATCCCGGTGGTCTCGATCAGCGCCGCCAACGGCGTGCTGATCAACAACCGCCTGGCCACCGGCCCGGTCAACATGACTTGGACCTCGACGCTGACCAGCGAGCCGAACACCACCGGCAACCTGATCTCCGCCTTCAGCTCCTACGGCCTGTCGCCGACGCTCGACCTCAAGCCGGACCTCGGCGCTCCGGGCGGCTTCATCTATTCGACCCTCCCGCTGGAGCTGGGCGGCCATGGCATCCTCAGCGGCACCTCGATGGCGTCTCCGCACGTGGCCGGCGCGGTGGCCCTGCTCCTGCAGGCGCACCCGTATCTCACTCCGGATGAAGTCCGCACGGCCCTCCTCAATACCGCCGATCCGCACGCGTGGTTCGGCAACCCGACCCTGGGCTTCCTGGACAACGTCCATCGCCAGGGTGCCGGCATGCTGCGGATCGTCGACGCGGTCCAGACGACCGCCACGGTGACCCCCGCCAAGCTCGCGCTCGGCGAGAGCGAATCCGGCCCGGCCACCCGCGTCCTGACCATCGAAAACAACGGCGCTTCCCCCGTGACCTTCAACGTGTCACACCGGCCCGCGCTGGCCACCGGCCCGAACACTTTCACGCCGTCCTTCTTCAACGCCCCGTCGACGGTGACCTTCAGTGCGCCGTCGGTCACCGTTGCCGCCGGCGGCATCGCCACGGTCACCGTGACGATCTCCCCGAACACCGGCCTCGCCGACCGCAGCCTCTTCGGCGGCTACGTCGTCCTGACCCCGACGGCCGGGGGCCAGGAGCTGAGCGTGCCCTTCGCCGGATTCAAGGGTGACTATCAGGGCTTCCAGATCCTCACCCCGACGGCGAACGGCTTCCCCTGGCTGGCCCAACTGATCGGCACCAGCTACTTCAACCGCCCCGCCGGCGGCACCTACACGCTGGTCGGCAACGACGTGCCCTTCCTCCTGGCCCACTTCGACCATCAGCTCACCAAGTTCTACGTGGAGATCCGCAACGCCTCCGACGGCCAGCCGGTCCACCCGGTGTTCTACTACGCCATGAAGGAGGAGTTCCTGCCGCGCAATGCGACGAGCACCGGCTTCTTCGCCTTCGCGTGGGACGGCACCCGCCTGCACAGCAACGGCAACCACAACAAGGTCAAGGAGGTCCCGAACGGCCAGTACATCCTGGTCATCAAGGCCCTCAAGCCGCTGGGCGACGAGAACAACCCGGCTCATTGGGAGACCTGGACCTCGCCGGTCGTCACCCTGGCCCGCCCGTAAGGGGGTACCCTGTCTGAAACGGGAAGGCCGGCGGGAGCGATCCCGCCGGCCTTTTTGTTTGACCCTCGACAGCCTCTTCAGCTCACGTCGCCCTGGCTGGCGTTGTACTCCTCGCGCAGGGCTTCCAGGCGGCGCAGGTGCTCCTTCTGCGCGGCCACGACCTTGAGCAGGACGTCCGCGACGTGCTCGTCGACGTCCCGGATCATCCGCGGATAGAGGACGTCGTTCTCGTATCGCTCCTCCGAGATGGCATTGCCCAGATCGGCGTCCATGCCGCGCACCTGCTCGGCCGCGTCCAGCAGCTCGATAGCCAGCCGGTCTTTCTCCTCGGCGAGGGCCCGCCAGTGCTTGGCAAGATTGGGAAGGCCGTCGTGCTCGGCGCGGACGGCATAGGCCCGGCTCCGGGCGGCGCTCGCCGCCTCGGCTGTGAAGCCGGTCTTCAGGTGCTCCTGGTAACGCGGGATCCTCGACACGATGTCCTCTCCTCTCCGTTCACGCTAAGATGCCAGCAGTGGCCCACCGGCGAGGGTGCCATTCTATGCAAGTCGAGCCGGCTCTCCAAACCGCGCTTCTCGAGGAAACCTTGCCTGCCCTCCCGCGTAGACCCCTTCGGAGGCGCCGCTGCGCGCCTTTCTCAGGCCGCCTGTGAACAGATCCCCGAAACGACGACGCCGCGCCCTCCTCCTGATCGCGCTCTTCGCCGTGGCGCTCCCTCTTGCCGGGGTCGCGGCGCTGGGAATCCCCTACGTCAGCGCCGTCAGCCAGCTCCTGTTGGCCGGCCTCGGACTGCTGGTCTTCCTCTGGCTCGTCTGGCGGGCCTACACGGTCTTCCTCTACAAGGTCGGCCGCCGCCTGGCCTTCTCCTACTTCCTGCTCGGCGTCCTGCCCATCCCCCTGGTCCTCCTGCTGCTGGCCGTGGTGGGCTACATCCTGAGCGGTTACTTCCTCGGGCACCTGTACCGCGACGCTCTCCTCGACGTCCAGACCGGACTCCGGACCATGGCCTCGGAGCATGCCGCCGCCTTTGCGCGGACGGGCCACCCACCGGAGCGCGGCGAGCCGGATGTGCGCTTCGCCTACTATCGGCGCGGACGGCGGGTGGCCGGCGATCCCCGCGCCCCGAAGACCTGGCCGTCCTGGATGGAGTCGCCCGCGGCGGCTCAGGGCTCGACCGGGGAGATCCGCTTCTTCCAGACGGACGGCGGCACGGCGCTCGCCGCGGCCGAGTCGCGGGACGGGACCGGAGCCGTGGCCGTATGGGCCGGCAGGCTCGACCGGGAGATCAGCCGCCGCTGCGGGCTCTGGGTGGAGATCAACCGGCCGGACGACCCGAACCTGGTGCAGGTCAATCTCTTCGGCCGCGAGATCCCCCTGCGCCGCATCCGCCAGGAGCAGCAGGCCGGCGAAGCGGAGAAGTTCTTCAAGCAGCTTCCGCGTGGCGCGCACGACGAAGGCTGGCGCGACCGGCCGCTCCTCTGGTGGGGCGAAACCGCCGGCCCGCTGTTCGACCCCGCCAACGGCCGCATGGTTCTCGACCACCTGACGGTCACGCTCAACGCCACGCCGCGGGCGATCCAGCGCCGGCTCTTCCTGAGCTCCGGCGAGGTCGACTCGTCGGTCTGGGTGTCGCTGCTCGTCTTCGCCGCGCTCCTCCTGGACGTCTATATCATCGCGGCCCTGATGGCGGTGTTCATGATCGTCGGCCTGTCGCGGGCGGTGAACCGGCTGAGCCGGTCCACGGCGGCGGTGCGGTCCGGCGACTTCAGCGTCCGCATCCCGGTGCGGCGGCGCGACCAGTTGGGAGACCTTCAGCGCTCGTACAACGAGATGGCGGCGCATCTGGAGGCGTCGGTGGCCGCGGCGGCCCAGAAGGAGGTTCTCGAAAGAGAGATCCAGATCGCGCGCAACGTCCAGACGAGCTTGATCCCCTCGAATCTTCCGGCCGGCGAGGGGATCGAATTCGCCACTCTCTTCGAGCCCAGCGCCGCCATCGGCGGCGATTATTTCGACGTGCTCCGACTGTCGGAGACGGAGATCGCGGTGGTCATCGCGGACGTCTCCGGCCACGGCCTCTCCACCGGCCTGCGCATGGCGATGATCAAGGCCGCGTTGCTCATCCTCATCGAGGAGACCCGGGACCCGGACGAGATCCTGCGCCGCCTCGACTCGGTGGTCCGCAACAACAAGGACCGCACTTTCGTCACCGCCACGCTCGGCATCGTGGATCTCGACCGCGGCATCCTGGGGCTGACCAACGCCGGCCATCCGCCCACCTATCTGATCCGGGGCCGCCAGGTGCAGGAGATCCTCCTCCCCGGCTCGCCGCTCGGCGGACTGGGCCACGTCTACGGCCACGCCACCATCTCCCTGGAGGCGGGAGACCTCGTCGTCTGGCTGTCGGACGGCCTGATCGAGGCGGTCGATGGACATGGAGAGCCTTTCGGCTACGAGGCGGTGATGGAGGCGCTGGCCGGTGGGCAGGCGGGCCAGGGGGCTTTCGAGGTGCGCGACCGTCTTCTCAACGCCATCGGGCGGCACGTGGAGAACCGGCCGCCGGAGGACGACCGCACGCTGGTGGTGATGCGCTACCGCTCCAGCGGCGCGCTCACGGGAGAGATCCGGCTGTCCGATCTGGAAGCCGTGCGCGAAGCGCTCACGGAGGCGCGGTCTACAGGTCCGCGATCGTGAGGCCGAGGTTGGTGAAGATCCGGCGGACGTAGTCGCGGGTCTCGCGGTAGGGCGGGACGCCGCCGTACCGGGTGACCGCCGTCTCCCCCGCGTTGTAGGCCGCGAGGATCTTGGCGAGGTCGTTCGGGAACTGGTCCACGAGCCAGCTCAGGTAGCCGACGCCGGCCTCCAGGTTGTGCTGAGGGTCATAGAGCTGGTCTCTGCGCACGCCGAAGCGGCTGGCGGTGGCGGGCATGAGCTGCATCAGGCCGCGGGCCCCCTTGTGGGAGACAGCCCGGACGTTGCCCGCCGACTCCTGCCGGATCAGGGCGGCCACGAGCTGAGGGTTGACCTGGTGCTTGCGGGCAGCCTCGTAGATCAGGGGGCCGTAGGGACCCTCGGGGACGGGCTGCGTCTCCTCGAAGCGGAGCGGGATGGGCGGCGGCACGGCCGCCTCGGCCACCGCCGCGGCCGGCAGCGGATCGGGCTCGGGGAGAACCTCGTCGTCCACGATCCGCTCCACCCGTTCGATGGGCATGGTGAGCCGGCCGCCGTAGAACAGGTCGAGCCGTGCCTGCTCCTCCCCCACCTCGTACGACTTGACCTTGATGAAACGGCCGTCGGTCAGAACCACCAGCTCGGCGCGCACGGGAACCGCGCCGGCCACGGCGAAGGCCAGCGAAGACAGCACGACGAAGAAGAAGGTTCTGCGAGGCATCTCAATTGAATTGTACGGAACAAGCGGTGAAAACGTCCAGCTTCCCAGCCTACGACCGCGGATGGAAGCGGTCGTAGAGAGTCTTGATCCGCTCCTGATGGATGTGCGTGTAGATCTGCGTCGTGGAGATATCCGCGTGGCCCAGCATGGTCTGGACCGCGCGGAGATCCGCTCCGTGCTCCAGCAGGTGGGTGGCGAAGCTGTGCCGCAGCACGTGGGGAGACAGGTCGCGGATGCCCACCTTGACGCCGTAGGCCTTGAGGTTCTTCCAGAACCCCATGCGGGTCATGCGCTCGCCGCGGAAGTTGACGAACACCGACTGGTGACGCCCTTCCGCCAGGTCCGGGCGGACGTCCCGCAGATAGCGTTTCACCCAGTGCTCGGCCTGCTCCCCCACCGGCACGACCCGTTCCTTGCTCCCCTTGCCGAAGGCGACGAGGAAACCGGCATCCAGGCGGAGCTGTGGGAGCTGAAGCCCGACCAACTCGCTCACCCGGAGGCCGGTGGCGTAGAGCAGCTCGAGCATCGCCCGGTCGCGGAGGCCGAGCGGAGCCGTGACGTCGGGAGCCGCCAGGAGCGCCTCGACCTCGGGCTCGGAGAGCACCTTGGGCAGGTGCTTGAAAAGCTTCGGAGGCAGCAGGTTGACCGCCGGATCGTCGGCGCGCTCGCCGAGGGTCACCAGATGAATATAGAAACCGCGGATGGCGGAGAGCGCGCGGCTGATCGACCTGGGTGAAAGCCCCTGGCGCCGGAGCTCGCGCATGTGGGCCGAGAGCGTCGGCGCGTCCGCGGTCAAAAGGTCGAGCCCACCCTTCTTCGCCAGGGCCTCGCCGAGCCGGGTCAGGTCGTTGCGGTAGCCGTCGACCGTATTCTTCGACAACCCGCGCTCGACCGACAGGCTCTCCAGGTAGAGGCGCAACGCCCGCAACCAGGGCGGCTGGGGCGTTTTGGGTGTCATTTCGCCGCAGGGACGCTCTTCCCCATCTCCTCGCAGATCCCCAGGATCTCCGACTCTTCGAGGAGCCGGTCCGCCCCCTTGGCACGCTGGAAGATCGCCTTCACCAGGTCGGGTTTCGCCTCGATCCCCCGCTCGTTCAGCCAGTAGATGACGTTCGACTCGCCGCTCATCGGCCCGACCTCGATGATCTGGTGTCCGCCGATCAGGCTCGCGGGCACCGAGGAATAGACCAGGTCGGCGAGCCACTCGTCACCCCGCGCGCGCGCCTTGATGATGGCGGCGGCGTGGACCCCCGTGCCGGTGCGGAAGGCGTCCCGCCCCACCACCGGATAGTTGTCCGGCAGAGGGACCCCGGTCTTCTCGGAGACCAGTTGGCAGTACTTCCGCAGGCGCGTCAGGTCGCGGTCGATCCACCCCAGAAGCTGCATGTTGACCAGCAGGAGGTCGATCGGGCAGTTGCCGACCCGTTCGCCGATGCCCGCCGCCGTGCCGTGCAACCGATCCGCACCGGCCGCGGCCGCGGCCAGAGCGTTGATCACCGCCAGGCCGCGGTCGCGGTGGCCGTGCCAGTCGACTTTCACGTCCTCGCCGGTGGCGTCCACCACCTCGCGGATGAAACGGATCACGTTGCGGGCGCCGTTCGGAGTGGCGTGGCCAACCGTATCGGCCACGCACACGCGGCGCGCGCCCGCCTCCACCGCCTCGGTATAGAGGCGGCGCAGATCCTCGGGCGCGGCGCGGGTGGTGTCCTCGGTGACGTACATCACCGGCAACCCCTCCTTGACCGCGAACTCCACGGCTTCGCGGGTCAGGCGGAGCATGCGGTCCATCGTCCAGCCCTCGGTGTACTGGCGGACCGGCGACGAGCCCAGGAAGCAGGCGGCTTCGATCACCACGCCGGTTTTCTGCATCACGTCGACGATCGGCTGGATGTCCGCGATCACCGTGCGGGCCGCGCAGTTCGGAAAGATCGGCAGCTTGTGCTCCGCGATCTCGCGCGCCAGGCGCTCGACGTCCTTGGCCACGTGCGGACCGGCGCCGGGCAGGCCGATGTTGGCCGACTCGATGCCGAGCTCCACCATCAGGTGAAGCATGCGCACCTTGTCCTCGATCGCGGGAGACTTCACGGACGGCGACTGCAGACCGTCGCGAAGCGTCTCGTCGTCGAGCTCCACCCGTCCGCGGGCAGGCCGCAGGTCCGGCCCTCCGGCTTCGTTCCAGTCGTAGATCAGGTCGGACTTGGTGAGTTGCATCGATACCTCCAATCCCCTCCAGTACCCTCCGATACCCTCCGGACTCTAACGCGTCGCGACCTCGCGGCCGACCGCCCGCGCGATCAGGTCGCCGACCTGCGAGGTCGTGAGAGAGCCTCCCAGATCCTGCGTGGTCTGCCCGTCGCGGAAGGCGCGGGCCATGGCATCTTCCATCGCCTTGGCCGCGCCGGCATGCCCGAGGTAGTCCAGCATCAGAGAGGCCGAGAGGATGGCACCGGCGGGGTTCGCCTTACCGGTGCCGGCATATTTGGGAGCAGATCCGTGGACCGGCTCGAACATCGAGGTCTGCCCGGGATGGAGGTTCGCCGACGCCGCCACGCCGAGGCCACCCTGGAGCGCGGCGCCCAGGTCGGTGACGATGTCGCCGAACATGTTGTTGGTGACGATCACGTCGAACATCTGCGGGTTCTTGACCATCTGCATGGTCAGAGCGTCCACGAACAGGTGGCGCGAGGCGATCCGCGGATACTCGGCGCCGACCTCGGCGAACACGCGCTGCCACAGGTCGTGGCCGTAGCGCATCACGTTCGACTTGTCGGCCATGCATACCTCGTGGCGGCCGTGCGACACCGCGTACTCGAACGCGGCGCGGATGATCCGCTCCACCCCCTTGTGGGTGTGGATCTCCTCCTGCACCGCGATCTCGTCGGGCGTCCCCTTCTTGAAGTTGCCGCCCACGTTGACGTAGGCGCCTTCGGTGTTCTCGCGGAACACCACGAAGTCGACGTCCTTCTCGGTGCGGTCCTTCAAGGGGCACATCCGATCCGCATAGAGCTTGATCGGACGGAAGTTGATGTAGAGGTCGAGCCCGAAGCGGATGCCCAGCAGGATATCGGCGGCATGCTTCATGTCCGGCACCCGGGGGTCGCCGTAGGCACCGATGAAGATGGAAGCGTAGTTCTGGCGGAAGTCGTCGAGGGCGCCGGCGGGCAGCGTCTCGCCCGTGGCGAGATAGCGGTCGGCGTCCCAGTCCAGGTGGACGAGCTCCAAAGGGAGGTCCCAGGCCTCGGCGGCAGCCTCCAGGACCTTGACCGCTTCCGCGGTCACGTCCTTGCCGGTGCCGTCGCCGGGCAGGACCGCGATGCGTTGCGGCCGGCGGTCTTTCGGATGGACAGAGTTCATACCGCGGATGCTAGCACGAGGCCCGGCGGCGGCGAGTCCAGAACCTCACCCCCTGTCCCCCTCTCCCATCGCTCTCCCATCCCCCGGGAGAGGGGGCATCCCCTCCCAAAAACCAAAACAGCCGACGCGCCGGGGTTTTGGGTGGTGGCGCCCCCTCTCCCGGTCGGGGGGAGAGCGATGGGAGAGGGGGACGGGGGGTGAGGTCGGGCGGCCGGACCGGAGAGCCGCCTTCGCCCGCCAGGCCCCGGCCACCCGGCCGGCGGCCGGCTGCGGCATGCCGCGGGAGAGGGTCGCCTCCCGCGGCACCATCACCGGCTCGAACGCGAAGGGAAGCTCCGGGCACAGCCAGGCCGAGTGCAGCGCCGGCCATTCCAGGCCGTTCGCGGGCAGCCGGAACAGGTGCGGCAGCAGCTCGCTGCCCGCCACCACCTCGGCCCGCAGAGGCCAGACCGGATCCGCCGCCGGCCGCACGTCGATCCGGCGCAGCGCGCCGCCGGAGCTCGCGGTGTAGCCCCGCGGCCGCGCCTGGAAGTAGCTCACCGTCTCATCCCAGGAGCCCAGGCGCGGACCGGCCAGAGGCGAAGACACCGCCGAGTTGTCGCGCCAGGCGCGGACATCCAGCGTCCCCCCGCAGACCACCCGCCAAAGCCAGGGGCCGTCTCCCGCATCGGCCGACGGCCGGGGAAAGTCCAGCCGCGCCGCGAACGCGGGCTGATGCGAGACCAGCCGCACTCCCGGAGCCATCCAGCCGGGCATCAGCATCCGCCGGAAGAGCACCGAAGGGACCCCGTCGGCATCCAATACATGGAACCGGAGGTTGAACTGCGGATAGCTGACCCGGAGGAGAGGCAGGGCGGAGAGGCTGACCGCCTCCTGGCGGAACAGCAGAGCCGAAGCGAACACCCAGTCCCGCCCCTCCCAGGTGTGGAGCTGATAGCGTAGCGGCGGCGGCGGATCGGGCAGGCTCTCCGCCGGGAGAGCCCAGTTCAGGTACAGGCAGTCTCGCACGGTCATCCTCAGCTTCATCGACGTTCGGCAACCCCCTCGGAGACCATAGCACGACCCGGGCGTAATGCTGGACGCGTCCGGCGGGGGGTTGGACGCATCCGGCGGGGGGTGGTGCATAAGGGAGACCAGCAGACCCTGCGGCGGTGAATGGACGTTCCCTCCAGCCTCGCCGTAAACCCTCAGGGCCGGCAAGCCAGCCGGCCACCCCTTCGAGAAAGGACAGCGGCTCATGCACAACGCATCGTTCGGCGATCACATGGCGAGTTGGAACCGTCTTGGCAAGGCGGTGGCGAACAACGCCTC
Organism: uncultured Holophagales bacterium; assembly: GCA_963844885.1. Lineage (GTDB taxonomy): Bacteria > Acidobacteriota > Thermoanaerobaculia > Multivoradales > UBA5704 > DATMER01. The sequence goes on from CAWJQA010000008.1 coordinate 196,180, forward strand.
GGAGCTGTCCCACCTGCAGCGCGATCGGGAGGCGCTGGCGCGAGCCCGGCGGGCGGCCCAGCAGGCGCGCCGGCGCCAGGCGGCGGCGCGCGCCGCCGCCCAGCAGGCCACCCGCGATCTCGAAGCCGCGATGGCCAGCGCGCACGAGGCCGCGACGCGCCTGCGCTCCGGGCTCTGGGGATACTACGGGAGGAAGAGCAACAAGCTGATCGAGTTCGGAATGCGCCCGTACGCCCCGGCGCGCCAGCGTGAGATCGCTCCGCCGCGTTGGGGAGCGCTTCCCCAACGCGAACCGGTGCCGCCATCGCCGCGCGCAACGCCCGAACGCGATGGGGAGACGCTCCCCAAGACTCGGACGAGACCCGTTCCCGTTGGGGAGACGTTCCCCAACGATGCGCGGACTCGCGATGCCGGCACACAGCGACCCTTCGCGTTGGGGAACGGCTCCCCAACGTCACCGAGCGATGCCCGCGCAGGTTGGCAGCCCGCGGGCGGCGATTCTCCCTGGCCAGGCGCGGAGCGACCCTTCCCCCACGGGGTGAACGGCCGGGGACATCGGGCGGGCACAACCCCCACGGGAACCATGACATGACCCGGACGTAATGCTGGAAGCGTCCGGCGCGGCGTTGGAAGCCGCCGCGGAAACTTCGAGGGCTGGCTCAACATTTCCCCCCGACCCGGTTCTATAGAGATTGGCATAGCGCCAACGCCTCGCCGGGAGTCAGGGGGCCGACTCCCTCTCCCGGCGCTTTTTTTATCTGGCGTTGATCTCGCGGAGGATGCGGAAGCCGGTGTTCTTCTGATGCCGAGCCGGGTCCGATGGATTCCGCCGGGAGGCCCGGCAGTTCTTGGGGGCGGAGTCGAAGGCGCCTCCCTTCCGAACACGTACCTCGCCCGACGACGGCCCCTTCGGGTCAACGGCCTTTCCTTCTTTGTATGGCGCGTACCAATCCCCTACCCACTCCCAGGCATTCCCGAGCATGTCGTAAAGGCCAAGCCGGTTGGGTTGCAGAGAGCCGACTTCAGCGAGCCGGTCGAAGTGATCTTCTCTGGACCCGCCGGCACAGTTCCAGCCTCCCCCGGGTGACTGAGCGGCCAGTTCCCATTCCGCCTCCCATGGGAGGCGAAACACCTCCTGCCCTTCCTTCTCATTCAACTTGCGGAAAAACTCCTGAACATCCTGGTAAGAAACCTTCGTTACTGGCAAGGCATCGTCGATTATTTCACTGCGAACACTGTTTGCGCCCATGATCTCCGCCCACTGCTTCTGGTTCACTTCATAGGCACTCAGGCAAAAGTCCTGAGAGATTTTGACGCGGTGCTCAGGTCTTTCGTCCTTCTCCCCTCCCGAGGATCCCATCCGGAAAGTTTCGCCATGGACCAGCATTAGCTCCAGGTCCGGTAGCCCCTTGGAAGCAGCGGTACATTGCACGGGAGAATCAACGGAGATGAAAAACCAGGCGGCCCAAACCGCCAACCCCAACAGGAGCCCTCTGAACATCAATACCAACCAACGCCACCATGGTGGCTTGTCTGGGGCTATCTCGAATAGGCGACCGTCGGGCGAGCGCATGAAAAGAACCGGCGACGCCCAGTCAAGCGCTTCTCCTTGCGCACCCGAGTTCATCGCGTTCCGCGCCTCCGCCAGTGCGCTATCCACCGGCTCACCCTGCGCCAGGCTCTCATAGAGATCCTGAGCAAAGAGAATCGCGGAGCGGTCCTCGATAGTAGACTGCATTGCGATCACCGCGGGGAGGCCTGCAAGTACGAGTCCTTGAGCTATGCCCGAGCTCATGTCGTCAGATGAGCAGCAGGCACCTTCACAGGCATTGAGGACAACCAGTCGGACACTGTCTCGGTTCTTCAGGATACTGATCAGGGCATCACCCGTAACGAGAGAGGCCCGCCCCTGTTCGTCCTGCAGGAGAATACAGCCGGCCTGCTCCTGCCGATCGAACTTTCCATGACCAATGAAGTGGAGAACGTGAAACCGCCTCTTCTTCATCAGCTTCCTCAGGGCGGGAAGCGTTGGGTTATCCGCCAACTCCACGTCGACTTGGCCTTTTGGCAGAAGCTCCAAAGCCTCTCGTATCTGCCGCCACTCTTTTTCGGAGTCAATTGGATCATACCCGCGGGGGCTGGAGGTTACCACCAACACCCGCAAGGGAAGCGAGATCCTCAGTGGCTGAATCACGCCCGGCTTCTTCGAGATAGCGGACGATCGGAGTCTTTACCGAAAGAGCAAGAAAGTCAGTGGAGTCATGGAGCAGCTCCCAGGGCCAAGTTGCTGGCTCTCCGCTAAGGTGAAGCCGAATCCGAACACCCGCCTCCGGCGTTGTCTGGCTCACGGCGACCGAGAAAAGGGTATGCACCTCGGCGGTAAAAACGGATTCGAAGAGCTTTTTCCCGAAATCCTTCGCCAGCGCCCTCGTCTCACGAGAAGGTGAATAACGAGCGTCTCTTCTAGTCTCTCCAGAAATCGATTGCCGAAGGTCGTCGAGCTCCTCTTCTGAGAACGACAGCTTGAAGGTAGCTGTCCCCTCCCCCAACTCCCGATGTTTCGCATGGACCCGATATACGTCCCGCTCGGGTGTCTCGATCACCCACACATCGAGACTGCTATAGCTCCGGATCATCGCTCTCCTCCGAGACTCCAGAGAACCGCCTCCCAGAGCTCCCGGACCATCCCGTCCTCTAAGCTGGCGACTTCGTCTCCAACCGAAAGGAGCAACTCGCAAGCGTCCTGCTTCCTTCCACAGGCAGCCAGCGCCGAGGCCGCCCGGGCTGCGCATTCGACCCGGTCGTCCGTCCTGACGGAGCAGATCATCGCAGCCCGGAACGACTCGGCCGCCGCCTCGAAGTCGCCCAGCTCCTCTTGACGGCACCCCAGCCAGATGCGGATTTCCAAGATCAGCGCGCGCAGCGCATCGCGAGGCGCTCTCTCGCTGGCCTTCATGGTTTCGGCCAGATCCGCGGCCTTGCGGACCAGCCCGATACAGCGGTGACGGCGCTCCGGCCGCCCGTCCAGCAGGAGCATCGTGTTGCCCAGCTTGAAGCGGAGCAGCACCGCCTCGTAAAGAGAGAAGGTATCCTGACCTGTCGTGCTTTCGTGGGCCAAGGCATAGAGAGCAGCCGCCGGACGCAGATCACCGGTACCCTCGAACACCGCCTCCGCAAGAAGGAATGAATGACGATGGATCCGGTCCCGGTCCTCCGGTTGAAGATCGAGATGGCACAGACGTTCCCGGGCCGCGCGGTCCAAGTGGTGATGGAGACGTGAACGGTCCACCGGCTCGAGGTCGAGAAGGCGCTCGCCGTCGAAATCGAGCCGCTCCAGAACGGCATCGGCCAACTCGTTTTCGGAGCCGTGAGCGGCCATGGACTCCCAGTAGTGGTGCTCCATCTCGGGATCAGAAGCCCGCTGCGGACCGAGCCACTCGCGCAGGGTTTTCAAGATCCGGTTCGGATCCTCTTGCAGAAGGCAGTCCCAATCCGGAGCCCTGCCTGTGGGCATTCCGGCCACGTGATGACTCTTGCCGTTCTGCATTCAGCCTCGCAGGACGCGCTTCTTCCCCACTCTCCGCAGCCGCACCGCCGGATCGCCGAGGATGATGTAGTTGCGGGCATCTCGGCTGGCATTGCGGAGCGCAGAGAGGGCCTCTTCGTCCACGAAGGAGCCTTGGGCCTTCTTGTCCTCGAGAGCCTGAAGGGAGACAGCAATGTCTGCGAATCGGTCGGCGAGCGGCTCCATGGCCCAACCGAGAGGTTCCCCGTCGAGCAGCCGGTGGACAACCTGGATGAAGACCTGCGGCTGAAAACCCGTGTCGCGCCAGAGGAAGGAGAACCGCCAGACCTGCTCCACATGCCCGACCACGGCCTGGGCGCCGCCTTGCGAAAGGAGCTTCTGCGCCAATCTGGCGATAAAGGGCTGTGGAGCCGCAGGCCGCCGCTCCGCCACGAAATCCGCAAAGGCCGGAGTTCCAGCGCTGTTGCAGGCGAATAAAAAGGCCAAAAGCCCTTGAACCCGCCCGATGGAGTCCAGATCCTCCGCGGCAAAGATGTGCCCGGGCTGCGGAGGCGAACCAGGCCCGGGCCAGTCCTGGCAGACGAGCGCTCCCTGATGGGTCCGTTGATTCTCATGGCCCGACTTATAGAAGAGACCATGCCCGGCGGTGAACAACAGGTCCGGCCGCTCTTTCAGGGCCTGTGCGAGCGCCGCCTTGGTTGCCTTGGTTCCCAGCATCTTCCGGACCTCGCAATCATGCTGGCGGCAATCCAGGCTTGCCACGATCGGCCCGAGCAATCCTTGGTTTGAAAGCTCGGTCCCCTCATCCTGGAGAGGCCCGAAGAACGCCATCTCCTTGCGGGCACGCGGCTCGGTCTCTTCGGCAGCCACGACGGCGGCGGCGTAGCTCGCATACTCGTCCAGGCTGTCGAAATAGATCCTGCCGACCGCGTGGTGAAGGTCGAGGCCGTATTGAAAATCATAGGGAATCTGCTCCGGGCTTCCGGCCAGGAGCAAATAGTAAGGGATGCGGTCCGGATCGACCCGGCCTGGCCCAGCCTTCTGACGGGCCAGGAAATCCAGCTTGTCCTCCCCGTTCCGGTATCCGTCTTCGCCAAGTAGCTCCCGGTAACGGCCTTCTGCCTGACTCTTCCGACGGACCAGGAGAGGGTGCAGGGCCTCGCGTATCTCGGAAGCCTTGCTGTCGCCTTCGGCGAAGACGAGGCCCCATCCTGTCTGCGAGAGATCTCCGGGCTTGACCCCGTCGAGGAGGCCCCGCCGCCGCCCTCCCGGCGCTGGCAGGCCTCTCGAGACCTTTTCCAGGTCGGGAGCCTCAACCATCTCTCCGGTGACTCCGTCGACGCTTCCCGGCAAGCCGATCTTCTGCATGACTTTCTCCTTCAGGGAAACAGAGCGGCAGGCGAGTCGCCACCCGCCTGCCAGCGATCGCTACTTGCCTTCGACGGGGTAAGCCTGGTTGCCCTTGCTGCCGCCGGTGCTGTCGTCCCTCACAGCCTCGACCTCAATGGAGTAGGCGTCGTGGCCCTTCTGGCTGTCGTCGGACTGCGGCGTCGGCGGAGGCGTGGAGGTGGGGGCTTTGGTCTCGTTGGCCATACGGTCTCCCTTGAAAGTGTGCCGTGAGGCGATCCGCTCGCTCCGGCTCCTTCCATATAGACACCAAGGCCGACTTTTTGTTGGCCGGCTCAGCGGGGTTCACCCTGGAGCATGAAGGCACCCCAGGCATGAGGAGAGCGTAACTTCGGATTCCGATCCGTCGCCATCGAGAGCTGCGCGGCTCGCAGGGCATCCGCGGGAGCCAGGTTTCTATCGAGCATCTGGTGGTAGAAGCGGCTCATCAACTCGGTGGTCGCGTCATCCGTTACGTCCCAGAGACTGACCACGACCCGCTTTGCCCCAGCATGCAAAAAGGCACGCGTCATTCCCATCGGACCTTCGCCGCGGACGCGCCGCCCGAGGCCGCTCCCGCACGCGCTCAAAACCACCAAATCGGCTGGGAGGTGCAAGTTGTAGATCTCTGACGCCCTCACCAGCCCTTCGACCGGCTTCCCCTGTTCATTGTAGCGGGACAGCATGAGGCCTGTGAAATCGGGATGATCGCCACCGATGAAGTGCGTCGTGATGTGGATGATGCGATAGAGGGAAAGCGCCGGGTCCAGGATCGCCTCCCGGCTAGCCTCAAACCCGATCGCCTTGGCACTACCGCCAGGTGGGAAGAGACGGAAGATCCTCCGAGCTTCCTCTCCCGAGTAGATGAGTCGGTCGAGGCGTCCGACCGTGGGCCCTCCCGCCTCCTCGCGGCTCTGGAGCCTCGCCTTTCCGAGGCGTTCAAGCCGGTTGTCTTCAAGATCGAAGACAGGGTCTGCCAGGACGGCAAAATCCTTTGGCGCCGGGCGGCGTGACGCGAGCCGCTGTCGCATCCCGACCAGGAACGAAGCCGAGGGCAAGGAGCTTACGATGTGACTTTCGATCAACCGGCGTCCATCCGGCAGGTGGAGCAAAGGGAAGGGAATGAGGTGCAAAGCCCCGTCGGGGCTGACCAGGAGACGCTGGCGCAGCAACGGTTCGATCCCCTTCGGGAGCACCGTTCGAGCCAGATTCTCGGCTTCAAGGCCGCCGCTGTCTTCGGAGAACCGGTTCCACGCCCGGGCGGCGGCGTCCTCCACAACCTCGCGGCGCGGTAGATCGAACACCCGAATGCCGCCGCGGTTGACGACCCAGAGAAAACTGCCCCGGTCGCCCAGGCTGTAGGAGAGAAGAGTGGTATTCGCATCCAGCAGATCTCTCTGAATCTCTGCCAGCCGCCGCCCCTTCGAGGTCGGCTCTCCGGCGACGTCATCCAGCAGTGAACGGGAGTGCGATTGATCGCTCGCCTCGAAGGCCCTGGCCATCCAGCCTCCCGCAGGGTCACGCCGATGCTTGTCCATGAAAAGAGTGACGAACAACTCGTGGTAACGCTGCCGGAAGGAGAAGAAGGCGACCCGCATTCCGGGATCGGCCAAGTCCGCCCGGACGGGCTCCACACACTTGACCGATTCCCGGATCGTCTCAAGCGCATCGTCCAGGCGGCCAAGGTCACGCAAGACCTCGGCGCGGCCGAACAGCATAGAAGCCTTGGGAAAAGGCTCCGCGGAAGGTCCGAGACGTTGAAGTGCCCAGTCGAAAAGGCGAAGACCTTTCCGATCGTTGCCGCGTAGATCCTCGAGATGGGCAAGGTCGGCCAGCGCGAAGGCCTCCCACCGGGTATCTCCATCCTGATGGGCCAGGGATCGGGATTTCTGCAGTTCTTCCCACGCCTGGTCCAAGTCGCCCTGGTTTCGATAGGCGATCCCGAGGCGGTGGTGAATACGGCCTTCCTGGTCCCGTCCCTGCGCTGCTTTCAAGGCACGCTCAAAGAAGGAAATGGCCCGCTCTTGATCTCCCAGGTCTTGAAGCGCGAGGCCGATGCCGTCGAACGCCTCGAAGAGAACGTCGTGTCGCTTTTCCTCCTGGAGAAGCTCTCAAGGCCTGCCCGTAGAAACCGAGGGCCTCTTCGGTCATCCCGACTTCCACGAGGAGCTCGCTCATGTTGCAGAGCGTGCGGGCCTGCTCAGCTGGTTCCCCGGCCGCAGGCCAGATCTTCAACGCCGCTCGATACTCGACCAGAGCGTGTTGAAATCTTCCCTGGCCCGCGGCGACTTGCCCATACCCGTCATAAGCCATGGCCTGAGCACCAACATCGCCGTCGGCTGTCGCGCGTTTCAAGGCGCGATCAAAGAGGAGGCCAACGTTGACATCGACCGTCAGGTGGTCCCGCCCTTCCTGGATCAGCTTTCGAGCCTCGGGACTGCGGACGGCCGACTTTTGTGAGACAGCGCTTGCGGGGATCGCCAGCAGGCAGAGAACTGCCAGAGCGCTGAGATGGCTACGGAGCATCGACTTCGAAGTCAAGACGCCCGATCAGCTCTCTTCCGCTGCTGCCTGTCCCGAAAAGACGCGCTTCATACCGGCCGGGTTCGAGGGTCCTCCCGAAATCCAGAAAGAGATCTGCTGAAGGTCGGATTCCGGCTGCCGTGGAAGCTGGTCGGCATCGAATGTCGTCTGCCAGACTACAGTACCGCCTGAAACGATCTCCCCTTGATAGCTAGAGTAGCTATCCATAGAAGGGAAAATGAAGGTCGCAGGCTGAGAAGCGGACATACTCTGAAGTCTGCCCTCGTCCCCTCCCCGGACCTGCCCTCCGTCATCGAAGACGGCCATGGAGCCACCCTCCGATTTTGGGGACGAAGCGATCTCCCGCTTCAAGGCCACAACCCAGATGGACAGACCCACGGACGCGGCCAGAGCCGCAGCCGCAACCACCTTCCACGGTGAGTACTCCCGGGATGGCCCCGGCCTCGCCGTCACCGGCTGCCGGAAAGGCACCACCGTCGCCAGCTCCCTCTCGTCAATCTTCTCTCCTCCCCCCCAACCGCACCCGCAACGCCTGCCAGTCCTCCTCCACCTCGGCGTCCGTAAGCTCCGGGACGCCCGGCGGCGGGGCCAGGTCGGCGAAGCCGGCGAGGTCGAGGAGAAGGTCGCTGCAGGCGCGACAGTGGGCCAGGTGCTCACGCACCCTCGCTTCGACCGGGGGCGGGAGGGTCCCTTCGTTATAGGCGGCGAGCTCTCCCGGCGTCGCATGGTCGGCCGGGGTTCGCCGGTCCTGCTCCGCCAGGTGACGGATCGCCGCGGTGAGGGATGTTTTTTCGTTGCTCACGTTACATCATCCGTAAAGTAGTCCGACAACCGATCCCGGAGTTGCTGCCTCGCCTGATACAAGTGCGCTTTCACCGTCTCGATGGAGACATCCATCAGCTCCGCGATCTCACGATACTTCAAATCGCTTGCCACGCGCAGCAATACGGCCTTCCTCATCTGCGGCGGCAGCTCCTCCAGAACCTCCCGGAGAAGCTTCGAGCGCTCCTCCATCAGCATTGTACTCAATACATCCTCGGGGGCCTCCGCGTCCACCAGCCTCGGTTCCACCGACTCCAGCGATACTTCCTCCCGGTCCCGCTTCTGGGCCGTCTGGCTCCGAAGCGTGTTCTTGTACAGGTTGTTCGCGATCTGGAACAGCCAGGTGACCGGGCTGCTCTCCCCGCGAAACCCCTCCCTGTTCTTATAGACCCGGAAGAATGTCTCCTGGGCTAGATCCCGGCTCTCTTCCGTCGAAAATCCCTTGTGCTGGAAGAAGGACACCACCGGACGGTGGTACCTCCGAAAGAGATCCTCGGCGTCTCCCGGGACAAGATCGTCCGTCATGTCACTTGGGCGCCGGGGCGTCCGGCTGGCGGTCCGATTCGATCGAGATGTCGATCTTCACGTCGTCGCCCAGGATGGCGCCGCCGGAGTCGAGCATCCGGTTCCAGGTGATGCCGTACTCCTTGCGGTCGATCTTGAAGGCGGACTCGAAGCCGGCCTTCTCGCCGCGCGGGGCCTTGACCGAGCCCAGGAGGTCTACCGGCACCGTCACCTTCTTGGTCACGCCCTTGATGGTCAGGTCGCCCGTCACCTCCAGCTTGTTGGCGTCCACGGCCTTGACCGAGGTGCTGGTGAAGGTCAGGGTGGGGAACTTCTCCACCTCGAAGAAGTCGGCCGAGCGCAGATGGTTGTCCCGGTCGTCGTTGTCGGTGTTGATCGACTTCGCCTGGATGGTGAAGCTGACGCTGGAGGCCGCGGGGTTGGCCTTGTCGTACTTGATGACGCCGTCGAAGTCCTTGAAGCGGCCGGACACGTTGCTGACGAAGTGCCGGATGGTGAAGTTGACGCCGCTGTGGTCCGGGTCCACCTTGTAGACGGCCGGATCGGCCATGGCAAAGGCAGGAAGCAGGAGAGCCAGGGAAAGGGCCGGAAGTAGTGCTTTACGCCTCAAGATCGTTATCCTCCTCGAATTGGGAGCCGTACTTTATCAGACGAGCAAGGCATACGGCTTCTCGGGATCGACCCCGAGCTCCTGGATGGCCCGGCGGACGGTCGCGGCGTCCACCTCTCCCCGCCGGGCGAGCTGCGCCAGGGCGGCGATGACCACGCACTCGGCGTCCACCTCGAAGAAGCGGCGCAGGGCCTCGCGGGTGTCGCTGCGCCCGAAGCCGTCGGTGCCGAGGGGATAGAACCGCCCGGGCAGCCAGCGGGCGATCTGGTCGGGGACCAGCTTCATGTAGTCGGTGACGGCGAGGATCGGCCGGTCGTCCCCCTCGAAGAGCGAGACGACGTAGGGCTTGCGCGGTGGCTCGCCGGGGTGGAGCATGTTCCAGCGCTCCGCCTCCAGCGCGTCGCGCCGGAGCTCTTTGTAGCTGGTGGCGCTCCAGACCTCGGCCGCCACGCCGAAGCGCTCGGCCAGGATCGTCTGCGCCCGCACTGTCTCGCGGTGGAGGGAGCCGCTGCCCAGGAGGTGAACCTTCGGCCGGCCGTCCATCCCTTCGGGCGCACCTCGGAACTTGTACAGCCCCTTGAGGATCCCCTCCTGGCTGCCGGGGGGCATGGGCGGCATCGGGTAGTTCTCGTTGGTGAGGGTGATGTAGTAGAAGACGTCCTCCCGCTCCTGGAACATCCGCCGCATGCCGTCCTGGATGATGACGGCGATCTCGTAGGCGTAGGCCGGATCGTAGGCCAGGAGGTTCGGCACGACGCTCGCGAGCACCAGGCTGTGGCCGTCCTCGTGCTGGAGGCCTTCGCCGTTCAGGGTCGTGCGGCCGGAGGTGGCGCCGAGCAGGAAGCCGCGGGTGCGCTGGTCGGCGGCGGCCCAGATGAGGTCGCCGACGCGCTGGAACCCGAACATCGAATAGAAGATGAAGAACGGGATGGCGTCGATGCCGTGGGTGGCGTACGAGGTGCCGGCGGCGATGAAGGACGCCATCGAGCCCGCCTCGGTGATCCCCTCTTCCAGGATCTGCCCGTCCGTGGCTTCGTGGTAGTAGAGGAGCATCCCCTTGTCCACCGGCTCGTAGAGCTGTCCGACGTGGGAGTAGATCCCGATCTGGCGGAAGAGCGACTCCATGCCGAAGGTGCGCGCCTCGTCCGGCACGATGGGGACCACCTTCTTGCCGATCTCCGGGTCCTTGAGGAGCTGGGTGAGCATCTGGACGAACACCATGGTGGTGGAAACCTCGCGGTCCACACCGGTGTGGTAGCGCTCCCAGATGGCGGCCGACGGCTGCGGCAGCGGCTCCTTGCGGACGCGGCGGCTGGGCACGGGGCCGCCGAGCGCGGCGCGCCGATCCTTGAGATATTGGATCTCCTCGCTGTTTTCCGCCGGCCGGTAGAACGGGATGTCCGTGAGATCCTTGTCCGAGATCGGGATGTCGAAGCGGTCGCGGAAGAACCGCAGCTCCTCCTCGTTGAGCTTCTTCTGCTGGTGGGTGACGTTGCGCCCCTCGCCGGCCTCGCCGAGGCCGTAGCCTTTGACGGTCTTGGCAAGGATCACGGTCGGCGAGCCGGTGTTCTCCACCGCGGCTTTGAAGGCGGCGTGGACCTTGACCGGGTCGTGGCCGCCGCGGCGCAGCTCGTGGATCTGCTGATCGGTGTAGCCCTTGACCAGCTCCAGCAGCTCGGGGTACCTGCCGAAGAATTCGCGCCGCACGAAATCGCCGTTCTCGACGGTGAACTTCTGGAACTCGCCGTCGAGCGTCTCGTTCATGCGCTGGATGAGGAGGCCGGTGTTGTCCGCCTCGATGAGCGGGTCCCAGTCGGAGCCCCAGATGACCTTGATGACGTTCCAGCCGGCGCCGCGGAAATTCGTCTCCAGCTCCTGGATGATCTTGCCGTTGCCGCGCACCGGGCCGTCGAGGCGCTGGAGGTTGCAGTTGACGACGAAGATCAGGTTGTCGAGCTTCTCGCGGGCGGCGAGGCTGATGGCGCCGAGCGATTCGGGCTCGTCGGTCTCGCCGTCGCCGAGGAACGCCCAGACCTTGCGGTTCTGGGGATCGCGGAGGCCCCGGTTGCGCAGGTAGCGGTTGAACTTGGCCTGGTAGATGGCCGAGATCGGCCCCAGCCCCATCGAGACGGTGGGGAACTCCCAGAAGTCCGGCATCAGCCACGGATGGGGATACGAAGCGAGGCCGCCGCCCGTCTCCAGCTCGCGGCGGAAGGCCTCCAGCTTCTCCACGGGAATCCGGCCTTCGAGGAAGGCGTTGGCGTAGATGCCCGGCGAGCCGTGGCCCTGGAAGTAGATGACGTCGCCGTCGAAGCCGCTCGCCCCGCGTCCGCGGAAGAAGTGATGCCAGCCGACCTGGTAGAGGGTGGCGGACGAGGCGAAGGTGGAGATGTGCCCGCCCAGGCCCGGATACTTCTTGTTGGCGCGCACCACCATGGCCATGGCGTTCCAGCGCACGAGGCTCTTGATGCGGCGCTCGATGGCGCGGTCGCCCGTGTACTCGGGCTCTTTGGCGCGGGGGATGGTGTTGATGTACGGCGTATTGCCGGTGAAAGGGAGGGTGACGTCCTTCTCGTACCCCTTCTCCAGCAGCTTCTTGAGGAGGAACTGGGCGCGGTCGTGGCCCTCGATCCGGATGACCTGCTCGAACGCGGTCAGCCACTCCTCCGTCTCCTGGACGTTGTCGTCCGTGCCTCCCGTGTACCAGTTCAGCGGGGTTCTGAGCTCCTCGCTCATGCTCTCTTGACCTCCTGCCCCGGGCTCAACCCCGGCGGGCCTCCTAGATTGTCACGTCCGGGGGCGCCTCGCCAATGGATCGGGGTAGAATGCGCCTCACTTCGAGGGGAGGAACCGTGAACGCCAGAGAGTATCACTGGGTTGGCAGGGCGGCGGAGTCGGCGGAGTCGGTTGGATACTGCTGCTGGTCTCGGCCTTGGGGCTCCTGGGCTGCAACAACGAGACCCGGAAGCCCTTCATCTTCGAGATCCCGGCCGGCTACAAGGGCTGGGTCTCGGTGCGGTTCTTCAAGCCGGACCCGAGCTGCCCGGCGCTGCTGGCCGAGGGCGACAAGCCGGTGGTCAAGATCCCCGCCAACGGCCGGGTCTGTACGAGCTCACCGCTGGGCTTCGGCAAGGCGGCCGACGAGTACTATTACGTGGACGCCTCCGGCAGCCCGGCATCGCGGACCGACGCGAAGGCGGACATCCTCCAGGAGCACGTGGCGATCGAGGGGGCGGCCCCGGACAAGCGGATCTACGAGCGCTTCTTCGTCGGCACCGAGGCCGAGCTCAAAAGCTCGCCGGAGCCCCATCTCAAGTGACGCGGCGCTGAGCACCGCCGCCGGACCGCCGCTTCAGCTTGAAACGGCGGTCGATCGTGATCCAATCGTCGCCGCCGCGGGCCGGGTCGATCGTCGCCCGGGCGTCCCTCGTCCGGGCCTCCCCTCTCGTCGTCCCCTGAGGCACCGTCTGGACCAGCGACGACAGGTCGAGCTCCCGGACGGCGGCGAAGAGCTTCAGGATCTCCTCTCCGCCGTCCGCCGCTCCGTCCGGTACCACGAGGTCCAGGTCGTCCCGCATCGTACCGATCTCGATCGTGCGGCCCGGCGTCAGCGGATCGCTCACGCCGCGGACCGGATAGAGCTGGCTGACGTTGCCGGTGAGCCCGAAGTCCAGGACATAGATGTAGAGCGGCTCGTCGTGGTGGCTGACCACGCCGAACGAGATCTTGTCTCCCTCCTGGACCTCCGCCCCGTCGTCGAGGCGTTCCCAGCGGCCGTTCTCCAGGCGGCCCAGGTTGAAATCGACCTTGCCGCTCAGGCGGCTGAAGTCGTTGCGGACCTTCAGGGCCTTGCGGTATTGGCTCCAGGACGGATTCCAATGGCTGTCCAGGCCGGCGGCTCCGGAGGACTCTTCGACCGCCCGGCACCAGCGGCCGATCGCACCCGGCCGGACCTCTTCCAGGATGCTGGCCGTGGCCGTCATCCCCCGCACTTCGATCACCTCGACGCGGCCCAGAACCTCCGCGCCTTCCCGGGCCTGCGGCGGATAAACCTTCCAGATGGAGTGTTCGGCCATGCCGGTGGTGGCTCCCCCGCCGAGGAGGACCCGGTCGGCCCGGCGGTCCTGGACCGGCAGGAAGCTCATCGGCACCAGCTCGGCAAGGCCGAACAGCTCGCGGTCCCGCACCCCTTCGAGCTGCGGCTGCTGGCTGACGTAGTCCTGGTTCACCCGCGAGCGTACAGGTTCGAAAATATCCAGATAGGTCGGGCAGGCACCGGGCGGCAGGCTCTCCAGCTCCCGCAACAGGTTCCAGGTGAGGGCGCCGTGACCCTGGTCGTCGATTACGACCTCGTGTGCGCTCTCCCTTTCGCGGCAGGCTGCCAGGACGACGTAGCGGATGAAGGAAGCCGGCCCACCCTTGACGTCGCGGAGGTGCCTTTTCTGTGACGGAGGAGGTTGCCGGGTGTCCGGTTTCACGCTGCGGACCTTGGGCGCGGGCTTCTCCCCGTCGTGCCGCATGGTGGCGATCGTGCCCGAGTGGCAGCAATCGAGGATCAAGGTAATGTTGGGAGTGACCTCGCTCAGCTTCGCAAGCCAGTCGCGGAGCTCGAAGCTCGCGATATCCCGGTTCGGGTAAGGATCGTCGTGCCCGCTGTCGTGAGCGACGAGCGTCTCCTCCATCGTGCCTGCGCGGGTGACGTCCTCCACCAACGCCGTCCGCTGAGAGCCATGGCCGCTGTAGTGGACGACGACGGCGTCGTTCTCCTTCACTGCTTTCGTCAGCTCGGCCATGGCCGCCAGAATGCCGTCGCGGGTGGCGTCGCCGTCGAGGAGCATCCTGATCTGGCTACCTGGGAAGCCGAAGCGACCTTCGAGAAGGCCCGCGACCTCGCGGGCGTCGCGGACGCAGCCTTCGAGCTGCACCTGCGGCGACAGGTTCGGATATTTGTCGATGCCGATGATCAAGGCCCTGCGATTCTGCATGGCGCGCCTCCCGTGGTTGGGGTCACGGGGTGAGACACGGTTCGGGGGGAGGTTGTGTAGGCGAGACGGGGACCAGATCGACGCGACTAAAGGACCGGCATAGAGTCGTGCAAGTCGATCAAGATCAACGACTTGTCCTCTGACCGAGTCGTGTCTTCGGGCGCCGAAGATTCCGGGAAACGGCAAGCTCGACACCACGAGTGAACAACGAGGCCGGCTGAGCCCGGAACTGCGGAGATAGCTCTGACCATGCACTGGATCGCCCCCTCTGAAAAAGACACCGCCAGCACCACTCTGGAAAAGCGCCTCTGGGACGCGGCGGACCAGTTCCGCGCCAACTCCGGCCTGAAGGCGCAGGAATACTCCGGCCCCGTCCTCGGCCTGATCTTCCTGCGCTTCGCCGAGGCCCGCTTCGCCGCCCAACGGGCCGAGCTGGAAAAGGCCGGCGCCTCGTCCCGCCGCGGCAGCCGCGTGGATGACCCCGCCGCCTACCACGCCGAGGGCATCCTCTACCTCGCCGCCCGAGGCCCGCTTCGACTACCTCCTGCAACCTGCCCGAGGCCGCGGACATCGGCGCCAAGCGTCAACGAGGCCATGCGGGACATCGAGAAGCACAACCCGCAGCTCGCCGGCGTGCTGCCCAAGACCTACAAGATCTTCACCAGCACCCTGCTCAAGGAGCTGCTCAAGAAGGTCTCCGAGATTCCCGCCACCATCGACTACGACGCCTTCGGGCGCATCTACGAATACTTCCTCGGCGAGTTCGCCCGCACCGAAGGCCAGAAGGGCGGCGAGTTCTACACCCCGGCAGCATCGTCCGCCTGCTGGTCGAAGTGCATCGAACCCTTCCACGGCCGCATCCTCGACCCGGCCTGCGGCTCGGGCGGCATGTTCGTCCAGTCCGCGCGCTTCGTGGCCGAGCACCAGAAGAATCCCGCCGCCGAACTCGCCATCTTCGGCGTGGAGAAGATCGACGAGACCGGGCGGCTGTGCCGCATGAACCTCGCCGTGCACGGCCTCGAAGGGCGACATCCGCCACGGCGGCAAGATCAACAGCTACTACGACGACCCGCACAAGCCAGCGGGCAGCTTCGACTTCGTCCTCGCCAATCCGCCGTTCAACGTCAACGCCGTGGACAAGGAACGGCTCGAAGGACATGGTCGGCGCCGGCCGGCGCTTTCCCTTCGGCCTGCCGCAAGCACCGACAACGCGAACTACCTCTGGATCCAGCTCTTCTACTCGGCGCTGAACGCCAAGGGCCGCGCCGGGCTTCGTCATGGCCAACTCGGCCTCCGACGCCCGCTCCTCCGAGCAGGAGCTCCGGCAGACAGCTGATCGAGGCCAAGGCCGTGGACGCGATGGTCGCCGTCGGGCCGAACATGTTCTACACGGTGACGCTGCCCTGCACCCTGTGGTTCCTCGACCGGGGCAAGGCGAAGACGCCGCGCGCCGACAGCGTGCTGTTCGTCGACGCCCGCCACATCTACCGCCAGATCGACCGCGCCCACCGGGACTGGACGCCCGCGCAGATCGGCTTCCTCGCCAACGTCGTCCGGCTCTATCGCGGCGAAGACCCGGATTTCACGCTCGGCGGCGACGAGGCGAAAGCCAAGCTCAAGGAGGTCTTCGGCAAGAAGCCGAAGTACGCCGACGTGCCCGGCCTGTGCAAGGCGGCCACGCTCAAGGAGATTGAGGCACAGGGCTGGTCCCTCAATCCCGGCCGCTACGTCGGCGTCGCGCCGGGCGAGGAAGTCAGCGACGAGGATTTCAAGGAGCAGCTCGAAGCATTGAACGAGGAATTGGAAGTCCTGAACGCCCAGGCGCAGGAGCTGGAAAAGACCATCGCCGCGAACGTGGCGGAGATTCTGGAGGCGTGACGATGGCAGATGCGAGTGGCCAAAGTTAAACTGGCGGACTACGTTGATCTTCTGGCGAAGGATTCGCGCTTCAAGAGCCAGCATTACACGGATGCCCCTAGTTGACGTATCCGCTCGTTAAAGGCGAAACGTCAGTCAAGGTCGCATATTATCGGGATATATCGAAGATATTGAGCCCGACTGCGACTGGTCAAACATGCGAGCAAATTCCAACTTTCCAGCAGGCGATGTGATCGTGGCAATGGATCGCCCCTGCGATTCCTGCCGGCTTAAAGTGGGCATATATTCGAGATGGCGATCCTGAAAGGCGCGTCTTGGTTCAACGTTGCGCGAGACTACGCAGCAACAGATCTAAAGCTCGACCAGAACTTTCCTCCGCTTCGTCATCGGCGACGCGGGCTTTGAAGGCTATGTAAAACCAATTACTACAGGTGTTACGTAGCCCCACATCAGCGGGCAGATTCTCGACATTTCGCGTGCACGTTCCCCCGCTGCCAGTGCAGAGGCGGATCGCGGGCATCCTGTCGGCCTACGACGACCTGATCGAGAACAGCCAGCGGCGCATCCGGATTCTGGAGGCGATGGCCCGCGCC
The DNA here is from genome assembly GCA_963844885.1 of uncultured Holophagales bacterium. Lineage (GTDB taxonomy): Bacteria > Acidobacteriota > Thermoanaerobaculia > Multivoradales > UBA5704 > DATMER01. Next base: position 213,049 of record CAWJQA010000008.1, read on the forward strand.
CTCTACCGCGAGTGGTTCGTCCACTTCCGCTTCCCCGGCCACGAAAGCATCCCCGCGTCGCCTCGCCGCTGGGCGAGATTCCGCAGGGGTGGGAGGTGAGGCCAATTCGCCACTTCGGAACAATAATCACGGGTAAGACTCCCAGCAAAGCCGAAACGGCAGATTTCTTTGGGGAGACCGATGCCATTCGTGAAGACCCCCGATCTGCACGGCCGGATGTTCATCCTCGGCTACGAATGAACGGCTCTCCGTGGCTGGCGCTGAATCGCAATCGACTTAAGACGGCAATGGCCCGCTTGGTTCAATTTGCGTGAGCTGCATCGGTACGCTAGGCGTAGTCGACAATCACCACGGATGGCATGCCAAACGAATCAGCAAATCAATTCCGTCGCTCTTGGGGAACTGATGAATTCATGAGAGTTTCTATTTTTCCGTCTTCAGGATGCAAAGCAGGCGCTTGAAAACCTGGAAGCGCGAACGGCGCGACATATGGGCAACGTCAACAAGGGGAAGTTTGAGGCAATGAGAAGTTATTGCGTCGCCCAAGAGCTTGCTGGCGGAATATCACCGGCTTACCCATCCGATGTTTGCAGAGATTCTCGCGTTATCTCACCAAATCCAAAACCTCCGCTGCACCCGCGACCTGCTCCTACCCCGCTTGCTCTCCGGCCAGATCGACCTGGAGGCCGCCTGACCCATGAACGCCAACGCCAACAATCTTCTGTTCAACGTCGTTGGCTACAACGTCGGCTCGCTTCTCGACCAGATCGACCTGGGCATTGTCGGTCTGCCGGACATCCAGCGACCCTTCGTCTGGAAGAACGCGAAGATCCGCGACCTCCTGGACTCGATGTATCGCGGCTTTCCCGTGGGCTACCTCCTCTTCTGGCAGAGCGCCCAAGCCGAGGGAACCAGAGGCATCGGTGTGGACGGCAAGCAGAAGCATCCGAGCCTGCTCATCGTGGACGGCCAGCAACGGCTGACCTCGCTCTACGCGGTGGTAAAAGGAAAGAAGATCCTCCGCGAGGATTACAGCGAGGAGCACATCGAAATCGCGTTTCACCCGCTGGAAGAAAAGTTCGAGGTGGCCGACGCCGCGATCCGCAAGGACAAGCACTGGCTGCCGAACATCTCGCGGCTCTGGTCGCCGGACACCGACCTGTTCGACCTCGTGGACGGGTATCTCGAAGCCCTGCGCCAGACGCGAGAGGTCACCGCGGACGAAACGAAAAAAAGCCGGCAGAGCATCAAGAGGCTGCAGGGCCTCCTGAACTACCCCTTCCAGGCGCTGGAGCTGCTGGCGACGGTCAGCGAAGAGCAGGTCAGCCAGGTGTTCGTCCGCGTCAACAGCAAGGGACAGCGACTGAACGAAGCGGACTTCATCCTTACGCTCATGTCCGTGTATTGGGACGAAGGGCGGCACGACCTGGAGCGCTTCTCGCGCGCCGCGAAGAAACCCGCCCAGGGGCCGACGCCCTACAACCACTTCCTCCAGCCCGCACCGGACCAGATGCTCCGGGCGGCGATCGGCTACGGCTTCAAACGAGGCCGCCTGCAGTATGTCTACTCCCTTCTGCGCGGAAAGGATCTGGAGACGGGCCGATTCAGCGAGGAGCGCCGGGTGGCGCAGTTCGCGCGGCTGAAAGAGGCCCAGGCCTGCGCGCTGAGCCTCCAGCACTGGAAGGATTTCCTGAAGTGCCTGATGCATGCGGGCTTCCGCAGCGGCAAGGTCATCACCTCGGAGACCACGGTGCTCTACAGCTACGTGTTCTTCCTGCTGGGTAAGGCGGAATACGGCCTCTCGCAGAGCGACCTGCGGCGGACCATCGCCCGCTGGTTCTTCTTCGCGAGCCTCACCGGGCGTTACACGAACTCGCCGGAGTCCGCGCTCGAAGGCGACCTCATTCAGCTCCGCGAGGTGAAGAATGCCGCGGGATTCGTCGCATGCCTCGAAAGGAACATGGCGGCGCAACTGACGGACGACTTCTGGCGGGTGACGCTACCGAGCGATCTCGACTCGGCGGCGGCGCGGAGCCCTTCCCTGATGGGATACATCGCGGCGCTCTGCCTGCTGGACGCGAAGGTTCTGTTTTCCAAGCTGACCGTGAGCTCACTGCTCGACCCGACTACGGACGCGTTCCGGAACTCGCTGGAGAGACACCATCTGTTCCCGAAGGACTGGCTGAAGAAAAACGGCTACCCGGAGATTCACCAGACCAACCAGATCGCCAACTACGCGCTCCTCGAGTGGCCGGATAACGCCGATATCTCGGCGCAGTCCCCGGCGGACTACTGGCCGGGGTACAAAGGCTGCTATTCCGAAGCCGAGTGGCCGACGGTCCGCTACTGGCACGCCCTGCCCGAGCGCTGGGAAACGATGAAGTATGAAAACTTCCTGAAGCAACGGCGAGGCCTCATGGCCCAGGTCGTGAGGGACGGGTTCGCCAGGATCTGACGCGATGCCGAGCGACTACACCGAAGAGCTGCTCGTCGAAGAGCCCGCCGCCGGATTGTTCGAGGCACTCGGCTGGCAGGCGGTGTCGGCGCGGTCCGAGACCTTCGGAGAAGGCGGCACGCTCGGCCGCGAAACCAGGGGCGAGGTGGTGCTGGTGCCCCGCCTGCGCGCGGCGCTCGCGAAGCTCAATCCCACGCTGCCGCCGGAGGCGATCGCTACCGCCGTTGACGAGTTGGTCCGCGACCGCTCGGCGATGAGCCTGGAGGCGGCCAACCGCGAGGTCTACCGGCTGCTCAAGGATGGCATCCAGGTGTCGGTGCCCGACCGCGAGCACGGCGGCCAGAAGACCGAACGCCTGCGCGTGATCGACTGGGAGGAGCCCGGAGAACAACGATTTCCTGCTCGTCCGCCAGCTCAGCGTCACCGGCTTGCTCTACACCTGCCGTCCGGACCTGGTCGGCTTCGTGAACGGCCTGCCGTGGGTGGTGATCGAGCTGAAGAAGCCCGGCGTGCCGGCGCGCAACGCCTTCGATGAGAACCTGACCTACTACAAGGCAGCAGATCCCGGCGCTGTTGTGGTACAACGCGCTGCTCATCGCCTCGCAACGGCACCGACAGCCGGGTGGGCTCGCTGACGGCCGACTGGGACCGGTTCTTCGAATGGAAGCGCGTCGAAAGCGAGGAGGAGCCGCGCCGCGTCTCGCTGGAAGTGATGCTGCGCGGCACCTGCGACCGCGCCCGCCTGCTCGATCTGGTGGAAAACTTCACCCTCTTCTCCGAGCACAAGGCCGGACTGGTCAAGGTCATCGGCCAGAACCACCAGTACCTCGGCGTGAACAACGCGATCGCCTCGATGCTGGAGGCGCGCAGCCAGGGCCACGGGCGCGGCGGTGTCTTCTGGCAGACGCAGGGTAGCGGCAAGAGCTTCTCGATGGTCTTCTTCGCCCAGAAGGTCCTGCGCAAGCTGCCCGGCAACTGGACCTTCGTGGTCGTCACCGACCGCGTCGAGCTGGACGATCAGATCGCCAAGACCTTCAAGGCCACCGGCGCCGTGAGCGAAGCCGAAAGCGAGGAGTGCCATGCCGCCAGCGGCGCGCACCTGCGCGAGCTGCTGACGCGGCAACCACCGCTACGTGTTCACGCTGATCCACAAGTTCCAGACGCCGGAGCGTGCTCTGCGACCGGCCTGACGTGATCGTGCTCACCGACGAGGCGCACCGCAGCCAGTACGACACGCTGGCGCTCAACATGCGCGCCGCCCTGCCGAAGGCGATGTTCCTCGCCTTCACCGGCACACCGCTGATCGCGGGCGAAGAGCGCACGAACGAAGTCTTCGGCGACTACGTCTCAATCTACGACTTCCAGCAGTCGGTCGAGGACGGCGCCACGGTGCCGCTCTTCTACGAGAACCGCACGCCGGAGCTGCAGCTAGATCAACCCGGACCTCAACGAGGACATCTACAGGCTGATCGAAGAGGCCGAACTCGACGCCGAACAAGAGGAGAGGCTCGAACGGGAGCTGGGCCGCCAGTACCACCTCATCACCCGCGACGACCGGCTGGAGACGGTCGCCAAGGACATCGTCCAGCATTTCCTCGGCCGCGGCTTCCAGGGCAAGGCGATGGTCGTCTCCATCGACAAGGCCACGGCGCTGCAAGATGCACGACAAGGTGAGCGAACACTGGGCAGCGGAGACCGAGACGGGTCGAGAAGGAGTCGCGACGCCTACGTGACGACTGGAGCGCAACCGAGCATGCCCGAAGCGAGCGCCGCGGCCGAGCTGATGGAAAGCGGCTCGAAGTGCTGACCACCACCGACATGGCGCTGATCGTCTCGCCGGGGCAGAACGAGATCGAGAAGATGCGGAAGCTGGGCCTCGACATCGAGCCGCACCGCAAGCGCATGAACGAGTCGAACCGGGCCTGGACGAGAAATTCAAGGACGACGAACGACCCGCTGCGGCTGGTGTTCGTCTGCGCGATGTGGCTGACCGGCTTCGACGTGCCGAGCTGCTCGACGGTCTACCTCGACAAGCCCATGCGCAACCACACCCTGATGCAGACCATCGCGCGGGCCAACCGGGTGTTTCCCGGCAAGCACAGCGGCTTGATCGTGGACTACGCCAACGTTTTCGCGTCGCTGGAGAAGGCGCTGGCGATCTACGGCGAGGGCGAGGGCGGCGAGAACGCCGGTGCAGGGACAAGCAGCAGCTGGTCGAGGAGCTGCGCGAAGGCGTCGTGAGGCGACCGCCTTCTGCGCCGCGCACGGCGTGAGACCTGGCGGAGATCGAGGAACTCGCCGGCGCCAGTCTGGAGCGGCTGCGCCGCATCGCCGACGCCATGAATGCGCTGATCTCGCCCGACCCGCTGCGGCGAGGAGTTCCTCGAGCCACGAACGGCTGGTGAGTACCGTCTCCACCGGGCGGTGAAACCCGACCTGGCGGCGCTGGAATTCGCCAGCCGTGTCGGCCAGTCTCGTCGAAGCTGGCCGAGGCGATCCGCGCCAAACTGAACCCCGACCAGGCCGGACATCTCGCCGGTGATGGGCGAGCATCGAGACGCTGCTCGACGAATCGATCATCGGGCATGACGATCCGCGACGCAAGGGCCGCCGGCCCTCGATCTTTCGACGATCGACTTCGAGGCGCTGGCGCAGCGTTTCCGAGAGTCGACGCGCAAGAACACTGATCTCGAGATGCTCAAGGCCGTCGATCCGCGCACAACTGGAAAGGATGATCCGGCTGAACCGGACCCGCGCCGACTTCGGGTAGAAATTCGAGGCGACTGATCGAGAGCTACAACTCCGGTAGCCGCAGCATCGAGGAGCACTTCGGAGAAATCCTGAGGTTCAGCTGAGCAACTGTCTCGACCGAGGAACAGAAGAGGCACCTGCGGCGAAAACATGAACGAGGAAGAGCTGGCCGTCTTCGACATCCTGACGAGGCCGGGTCCGGAGCTGTCGACCGAGGAGCGGGCCGAGGTCAAGAAGGTGGTCGACGGGATCACTTGCCCGCGGATGAAAGAGCTGCTGGTGCTGAACTGGCGCCAGAAAGCCGCGGCGCGGTCGCAGACTGCGGCTGGCCATAGAGGAGATGCTCGACACGGGCCTGCCGCAGGCCTACACGCCTGAGATCTACGAGCAGAAGTGCTCGGCGCTGTTCGAGCACGTATACGAGAAGTATCCGGAGAGGGATGCGGGTGTCTATGCGAAGGCCGGGTGAGTGCGCGAGCTGCACAAACGCCTCGGCGGTGATCTCATTATCTTTTCTCATGAATAATGATACCGTCCGGTTGCAGGACCGCGCCGATGCCGCGCGAATCCGTGAGGCCTTTGACCTGGGAGACGAGTGATGCCCGTTCGCAAGTACCGCTCGGTGACCGACATGCCAGGGGTCCGGCCTCTCCCCCCCCCGCTCGATCCGGAGAACCTGCGCATCGCGTGCGAGCTGACAGAGTTGGCCTTCGCGCTACACCCCTGGAAATTCGAGCCCGGAGTCCGCAAGTTCCGGTCCCGGGAGGAGGCTCACCTGCATCGGCAGGAATGGGAAAAACAACAGGTGCGCCCGCGCGGCTGAGGCGCCCTGATTTCCTTCATGAAAGGAAGATCAACATGAACGACAGCCCTGACTCCATCGTCGGCACCTGGGCCATGGTCGAAGCCTGGGATATCGGTGACAATCCGAGCGACCCGACACAGAAGACCTATCCCTGGGGCAACCCTTCGGCAGGCTACTGGGTTTTCGACAGCAGCGGCCATTTCAGCCTGATGATCTCCCAGAACCCGCCGCTGGCCATCCCGGCCGACCCGTTTTCCGGCAGCCCCCAGCCCAACTGGCTGAACCCCAGCGCGCCGTGGACCGTGCCGTACGATCTGTTGATCGCCACGTTCGCCACCGCCAGTCCCTATGCCTACTTCGGGACCTACACGGTCGAGCTCGACAGCCACGATCCCCACCTGGGCGGCACGATGCTGCTCACGGTCTTTTCCGACGTGATGCGCGCCTACACCGGCACCGTGCAAAGCCGGCCGTTCACGTTCGACGGACCCGACTTCCTGAACGTCGGCGTTCCGGGACAATACCTCCGGCGCCTGCAGCGGCTGACGTGAGGGACCTCATGGCCACCGAGACCGGATTTCCCTACGTCTGCCCGGAGTGCCGCGGCCCGCTGTCTCCTTCGGCCTCGGCCTTGTCCTGCACTGCGTGCGGCCTCGGCTATCCGGTTGAGGGCGGCATCGCCGACTTCGCCCGCGGCGCCTACTACGACAGCTTCGCCGCCGGGCAGGAGCTGCCGGCCGGGCATCTGGAAGGGCTGGAGAACGAGGTGGGCGGCACCCGGTCGCGGATCGAGGGCTACTACCTTCCTCTGCTCCACCGCCTGGCCCGGCGGCTCGGACTGCCTCCCGGCGAGGTTCGCGTCCTCGACTGCGGCTGCGGCAACGGCCTTTCGGTGGATCTCCTCCGCGGCGCCGGCTTCGCGGCGTGGGGCAACGACCTTTCGGCGCTCCGCAAGTGGCAGTGGCGCGAGCGCCGGCACCCGGAGCGTCTCGCCGTGGCCGACGCCCGCAAGCTGCCGTTTTCGGACGGCTTTTTTCATGCCGTCCTCTCCTCCGGGGTCATCGAGCACATCGGCGTCGAGGAGACCGGCGGCGAGACCTATACGGTCAAGCCGCTGCCGGACCGGGACGCGCAGCGGGTCCGGTTTCTCGGCGAGCTGCTGCGGGTGGTAGCACCCGGCGGTGAGCTCTGGCTCGACTTCCCGAACGGCGCGTTCCCGATCGACTTCTGGCACGGGCCGCGAGCCGGCGGCGCCCGCGTCCATCCGCTCGACGAAGGGTTCCTGCCGACGGTGCGCGACGTGCGACGCTACGTGGCCGCGGTCGGCCCCGCCTGGAAGGTCCGGCCGCTGAGCCCGCACGGCCGGCTCGCCTGTCGGCAGGTGCGCCGCCACTGGTACGGCCAGCTCTTCTACATGCCCGCCGCCGCCTTCCTCTGGAGCACCCGGCTCCCCCTCCTCCGCCACCTCGCCGGCAGCCGGCTCAATCCCTATCTCGTGCTCGCGGTATTTCAGTAGGCGTCAGTAGGCGGGGACCGCATCCGCGATCCCGGCCAGTTCCCGGGCTCTGGCGAGCCGGGCCTTGTCCACGTAGATAGTGGCGACCGGATCGCCGGGAGCGCCGGTGTCCGCGCGGCCGTCCCGCGGCAGCAGGCCGAGGGACTCCTCGCTCTGGACGAACCAGGCGATCCCCGAATCCTCCAAACAGCTCGTCACCTCGGCGAAACAGTCGACCTCGGTGACCTCCAGGAGAGGCAAGTACTCGATTTCGGCCTCCCCGCCCTCTACCAGTTCCACCTCGCACTCCTCACACCAGTCCGAGCCTTCTTCGTACTCCGCCAGACAGTTTGGACAGAACAAGGTGAGACCCTTCCCGCCTTCGGCGATCCGACACCCTACAGGTGGCGTACGTTCCGTTCTACCGATCTAAGTGCCGCGACCGGCCTACTCCGAGACAAACCGACCCGCTCAGGCTTCAAGTCAAACCTCCCCGGCCTGCCGCGCCCGACTCTTCCCAGTCCAGATTTTCGCGACCACGCTGCCGCCAGAGCTATGACGGAGCGCCCTGGGTAGGACTCGACAGTTGGCCGGGCGAGGCGCCCTGGATATGCTACCGCCGAATCAGCGAGGGAGGCTCGGAGCCATGATGACCAACTTCGAGGTATCGGTACTCTTTTTCCTTCAGCTCGCGATCATCCTGGCAGCCTGCCGGCTGGTGGGACGGCTGGTAAGGCCGTTCGGCCAGCCCCAGGTCGTGGCGGAGATGATCACCGGAGTGCTGCTGGGTCCGTCGCTGTTCGGCCTCCTGCTGCCAGAGCTTCACGCCCGGCTGTTTCCCAAGCCGACGCTGACGGTCATCTATTGCGTCGCTCAGGTGGGCCTCGCCCTGTACATGTTTCTCGTCGGCCTGGAGTTCGACATCGGTCTCATCCGCAAGCGGGTGAAGAGCGCCGTGGCCGTATCCTGGGCGGGAATCCTGACCCCCTTCACCCTGGGCTGCGTGCTCGCCTGGTCGCTGCGCGACCGCTTCCCCCTGTTCGCTCCCGGCGTCAAGCTTTGGGAAGCGGCGCTCTTCATGGGCGCGGCCATGTCGATCACCGCCTTTCCCATGCTGGCCCGCATCATCTACGAGCGCGGGCTGGCGTCGACCTCGCTCGGTACCCTGGCGCTGGCCGCCGGCTCGTCGGACGACGCCGCGGCCTGGTGCGTGCTGGCTCTGGTGCTGGCGAGCTTCACCGGCAAGCTCGCCATCGCCGTGCTCGCCATCGGCGGCGGACTGCTCTACGTGGTCTTCATGCTGGTTCTGGCCCGGCCCCGGCTCGGCCGGCTGTTCACCGCCCTGGAGGAAGATCAGCGGCGAGGCCGAAGCCTGGTGATTCCTTTCACCCTTGTGCTGGTGATGCTGTGCGCCTGGGCCACCGACTCGTTGGGGATCTATGCCGTCTTCGGAGCGTTCATTCTGGGCGCCGCGATGCCGCGCGGCGCCGTGGCCCGCCACATCGAGACCAGCGTCGAGCCGCTGACCGCCGGTCTTCTGCTCCCCATGTACTTCATCAACTCGGGACTGAACACTCGGATCGGCCTGCTGAACAGCGCGCCGCTCTGGGGCATCGCCCTGTTGATTCTCCTCGCCGCCTGCCTGGGTAAAGGCGTCGCCTGCGGCACGGCCGCGCGCCTGAGCGGCGAGTCCTCCCGCGAAGCCTTCGCCATCGGCGCCCTGATGAACTCCCGCGGCCTCATGGAGCTCATCATCCTCAACATCGGCCTCGAGCGCGGAGTGATCACTCCCACCCTGTTCACCTTGATGGTGCTCATGGCCGTCTTCACGACCTTGACGGCCATACCGCTTTTCAACCTGGCCTACGGCCGCGCCACCGGAGCCCAGATCGAAGCCCGGCGGGTGACGCGCGAGACCCGCATCGTCTGAAGGCACACTCCCGTCGCCGCAAAGCGTCGCGTTGCGTCTTGCGGGTCAGTGCCCTCGGAGCATCGCGAGCGCTCCGGCGACGAGGAGGCCCGTCAAGAGACCGGTGAGCGCCCCCGCCCCTAAGCCCTGTAGGGCTGCGCGCTTGAGCCAACCGGGACCAAAGAGTTCCTCGCGAAGCCGCTGCTCGTGGTGAGAGCGAGCCTCTTCTGTGTCTCGCTTCCAGGCCTCCTCCGTGTCCCTCTTCCAGGCCTCCAGGCGGCAGGCCACGCGATGCAGGTCGCGTCGAGCAGCTTCGAAGTTCACGCGCCGAGCAAGGTCGTAGATGACAGGATCCTTGTAGCGTGGCGCGTTCTCCCCAATCGTTCGGGCGTCGGGCTCGATTCCCTCTTGTTTCAGCCATGAGAAGTACTTTTTGACCGCGCCTTCCCGCTGAAGAGGTTCCGTGGCGACGAAATCTTCTACGATCTGGTCTATAACGAGCGGCCCGGCGACGGGCGGTGGCGCTGGCGGCGCTGGCGGCGGCTTCGGCGTTGGCGGCCGAGGGAGGTAGAATCTACCTCTAATCCTCGTGAGGACGAGGAAGAAAACGAGGCCCGCTCCCTTACCTGCGGCCCCCACGGCACCAGAAGCCGCGTCCTTCAAGCATACCGCCGTGAAGACGCTTATGAGACCTGAAAGGAGGGGAAGGGCTACCAGAAACAGGAAGAGGAGTAGGAAGAGCAGAAGCCCTGGCTCACCCCCATCGCCTCCCAAACCTCCCCCACCGCCCGCGATCCATCCGCCCACTCGCAGGTACTCCAGCCCAGCGCGCGTAGCGTCTGTACCTCCCCCGAGGATCTGCAAGGGGAAAGCGACGCCAAGAAGCCAGACAGCGACGCTCGCCACGAGGCCAGCGCCGATGTGTAGAAGGATATACATCCACCCCAGCGAAGCACTGGATACGACATCCGGTGAGACGACAGCCTCGACAACGGTTTCGACCGCTCCAGAGGCCTTCCGCCGCTGCCATCGCACCCAACCAACAAAGAGGCCCACCCCCACACCCCAGACCAAATCGACTACGAGATCGGCCAAGCGCCCATTGAGAGGTCCTTGGAGAACAGCGCCCGCGAGTGTCCCCGCCAGCGAGAGTGCCGGCACGAGGAGACTCGTCGCGAAGGACCAAAGGAGAAATCCGGCAAGCACGGCCAAGCCAATCACAAGAAACACGCCCGCGCCGTCCTCGAAGTTCGTGTGCGGCGACTGCTGCCATTTATTATTGATCTGAGCCATGGCCCCTTCCATCAACTTCCTTCGCCTCTTCGCTTCAGCCAGTGGTGGTCGCCAGAGGCGGCTGTGTTGCATCGGCCCGCGCGCAATCCGCGCCGATGAAGCAGGAGACGCTCCCACAAGGCGAATCCCCTCACTTGGAAAGTCGGACCGTCACGCGCGTTTCGAGCTCCGCCCCTGTCACCCGTGCTTCTGATAGAGATATTTCATCGCCTTGTAAAGGCTGATGTGCAGCGACGTCGCATGGTTTTCGTCGGCGAGATAATCGTAGTGGACCTGGAGGTTCTCCCAGGAGCACTCCTTGAGTCTCTCAGCGAGTGTCTGGGCCTCCGCCTTCATGTCGGCGTGCTCGTCCGCCACCGAAAGGTAGATCTTCCGGTTGGGAGCCCGGTTCTTGGCCATCAGCTCCTTGGCGCTCTTCAGCAACGCCTCGTAGTTCCACCACAGGCTCGGGCTGACGATCACATAGTTGTCGAAGAGGCCCGGCTTTTCGAGGAGCACCTTCGTCACCAGCAGGCCGGCCAGGGACTGGCCGACGATCGTGCTGGTGCCGTTGGTGCGGTACCGGGAGGTGACGTACGGAATGAGCTCCGATTCGAGGAAACCCACGAAGCGGTCCGCGCCGCCGCTGGTGGGTGCGGCCGCGATGTCGCGCTCGTCCTTCGAAGGAGGAGTGAAATCCCGCTTCCTGTCGACGTTCGAGATGCCGACCACGATGGTGCTGGGCATGACGCCATACGTCGCGAGGAAGTCGACGAGGCTCGCCACATGGAAATAATCCTCGTGCGCCGAGCCGTCCAGCACGTACAGGACCGGGTATTTCTCGGAGGAGCCTTCATATCCGGGAGGAAGCAGGACATTGAGCCTCCGATCCTCGCCGAGCACCTTCGAATGAAGGTGGTCGATGGTGCCGAAAGAGAGGGTCGGTGGTTCTTGTCCCCGGACAGGGGATGCAAGAGAGAGGACCAGAAAGGCCGCCGCGGTCAGCACGCGTCGCAGGAACATGAGGCTGGAGTTTATGCCTGGAACGAGCCCTGAGCAAGCCGGGCCGGAAGAGCCGGTGGACCACTTGCTCAAGCCAGCCGCAGCTTCCGGAGAGCTACCGGACCTCCAGAAATCACCTGCACTGTCAGCTCGTTTCCCAGCAGGAGCCCCACTCCGAGGAGCGGGTCTGTTTCCGCCACGTCGATCGCAGCCAAACGCCGCTCTCCTGCCCAGGCAATGGTCGCTTCGTGGATATCGAACTCGCTTTCGCTGCCATCTCCCAGCACGGCGCTTGCCCTCCCACGGAAGGGGAGACCCAGATCGGAGACCACAGATGACGGCAGAGTGAGGGAACCTGTGTAGCCTGTATCCAGGACCGCCTCGATCTGCCGCTCCTGCCCGCCAGAGCCAACAACCACGAGACGCACGATCGCCTCGCGATACCCATTCATGGCGCCGACGATCATTGGCTAAGCGGCGGTCCTGCTGCGTGGGCCGAAGCGGCGGGTATGGGGAGATCCGACCAACCGGAACCAGATCTGGGCCTCCGGGTGGCGGGCGAGCAACCGGCGCGAGGCGGCAATCTCATCTGTATCCGTCTCGAAAGCGCCCGTCTCGATATCGATGGCAACAAACTTGCCGTCATCCTGAGCGCTGAGACGAGGTTGTATCTCGCGCTCATAGATTTCGTTGCCCCGCCGGGCGAACTCTTCTTTGCTGTATCGAGGATATGGGGAGGCGTTCATGGCATGACTCTACAACACCCAGCATCCAACCGTCACCCCCTGACGCATCCTCACGTCTGCGGCCGGTTGCGGCCGTAGGATTCGTGGGCGCCGACCAGCTCGCCCGCGGCGAGCGCGGCCATGAGGGAGACCTCGCCGGCCAGGAGGAAGGCGGCGGTGATCTCGGCCAGGCGCGGCGCCTTGCCCGTGCCCACGCAGCCGAGCATGCCGAGGCACTCGCGCGCCGTGCCCAGGCTGGTGCCCCCGCCGACCGTGCCCACGGTCAGCGACGGCAGGGTGAGGCTCGCGAACAGGTCGCCCTCCTCCGTCACCTCGAACTGCAGGAGCCCGACCGCGGCGTTGGTGATGTTGGCGACGTCCTGGCCGCAGGCGATGAACAGAGCGGCGAGGCCGTTGGCGAGGTGGGCGTTGCAGGTGGTGGCACCGGCGTGGAACTGCGACACCACGTTGGCGTGCCAGAGCTCGAGGATGCTCGCGGGGGTGGTGCCCAGATAGGAGCGCACGATGTTCGCCGGCAGCCGGACACCCGCCACGGCTTTCTTGCCCTTGCCGCCGAGGAAGAGCGAGGAGCTCGCATGCTTCTCGGAATCGAGGGCGCTGAAGAGATAGAACCGCTGCGCCGCGCTGTGTTCCACCAGCCAGCGGCAGGCGCGGTCGGCGGCCTTGGCGATCATGTTCATGCCGCCGGCATCGCCGGTGGAGAAACAGAAGTGGACCATCACCTGGCGGCCGATCGGCAGCGGTTCGACGCGCAGCAGCCGGCCGTGCCGCGTGGTCGCCTCGGCCTCGGCGCGCAAGGCTTCGAAGTGGCCCGGCAGCTCGCGGACGAAGACCGCCGCCGCGGCCACGGTCTCGAACAGGAAGACCGGCGTGATCCGGTTTTCGTCGACGTAGAGGCGGACGCTCGCTCCGCCCGCGCGGGTGATGGCGGCGGAGCCGCGTTCGTAGGAGCGCACCAGCGCCCCCTCGGTCGTCGCCATGGGGACGAAGAAGATGCCCTGCGCATGTTCGCCCTGGACGAGCAGGGGACCGGCGACGCCGAGCGGCACCTGCGCCGCGCCGATCGGATTCTCGACGTTGCCGCGCATCTCCTCGGCCGCGAAGCCGAAGGCGCCCACCTGCTCCAGCGTCTGGCCGGTCCGCTCCTCGATCCAGCGGCGCCGGGCGGTCACTCCCTCGGTTGAATAGCCCTGCGCGTTGAAGCGGGGGATCAGATCGGACATCTCGTTCGCTCCTGTTCCGGGATCGGAGGCCCGACTCTACTACGCCGCGGGCCGCCCGGGAAGGCACGGCGCGCTCGTCCCCTGTGATACCTTCCCGCCCGAAGCCATCGAGGATCTCCCTATGTCCACCCTGTCCGAACCCACACTCAACACCACCCCCCGGGACTTCATCCGCGAGATGGTCGAGCGCGACCGCGCGGCGGGCAAGTACGGCGGCCGGGTGGTCACCCGCTTCCCCCCGGAGCCGAACGGCTACCTCCACATCGGCCACGCCAAGTCGATCTGCCTCAACTTCGGCATCGCGCTGGAGTTCGGCGGGAAGTGCCACCTCCGGCTCGACGACACCAACCCCGAGACCGAGGACCAGGAGTACGTCGACGCCATCCAGGAGTACGTGCGCTGGCTGGGCTTCGACTGGGGAGAGAACTTTTTCTACGCCTCGGATTATTTCGAGCAGCTCTACGACTTCGCCGAGACGCTGATCCGCATGGGCAAGGCCTACGTCGACAGCCTGAACGAGGACGAGATCCGCGAGTATCGCGGCACCGTCACCGAGCCCGGCCGGCACAGCCCGTACCGCGACCGCTCCGTCGAAGAGAATCTCGACCTGCTGCGCCGCATGCGGGCCGGCGAGTTTCCCGACGGCGCCTGCGTGCTGCGGGCGAAGATCGACATGGCGGCGGCCAACATGAAGATGCGGGACCCGCTGCTCTATCGCATCAAGCGGGCGACCCACTACCATCGCGGCGACGCCTGGTGCATCTACCCGATGTACGACTTCGCGCATCCGCTCTCGGACGCGATCGAAGGCATCACCCACTCGCTCTGCACGCTGGAGTTCGAGAACAACCGCGACATCTACGACTGGCTGGTCGACACCCTGCCCTTCCCGGACCCGCCGCGGCAGACGGAGTTCGCGCGCCTGAACCTCACCTACACGATCATGAGCAAGCGCAAGCTCCTGGAGCTGGTGGAGCGCAAGCTCGTCTCGGGCTGGGACGATCCGCGCATGCCGACGCTCGCCGGCCTGCGCCGCCGCGGCTTCACGCCCGCGGCGCTGCGCGACTTCTGCGACCGCATCGGCGTGGCCAAGGCGAACAGCACGGTGGACGTGACTCTCCTGGAGCACTGCCAGCGGGAAGACTTGAACCCGCAGGTGCCCCGGGTGATGTGCGTGCTGCGGCCCCTGAAGCTGGTGATCGACAACTACCCCGAGGGTCAGGTCGAGGAGCTGGTGGCGCCGCTCTACCCGCACGACGTGGCGAAGGAGGGTGACCGCAAGGTGCCGTTCTCGCGCGTCGTCTACATCGAGCAGGACGACTTCCTGGAGGAGCCGCCGAAGGGGTTCTACCGTCTCTCCCCCGGCCGCGAGGTGCGGCTGCGCTACGCCTACCTGGTCCGCTGCGAGAGCGTGGTCAAGGACGCGGACGGCAAGGTCGTCGAGGTCCACTGCACCTACGATCCCGCCACCCGCGGCGGCGCGGCGCCGGACGGCCGCAAGGTGCCGGGCACGCTGCACTGGGTCTCGGCGGAGCAGGCGGTGCCGGTCGAGGTGAGGATCTACGACCGCCTGTTCCGGGTCGAGAGGCCGGACCTGGAGGAAGGCCGCTTCGAGGAGTATCTCAACCCGCAGGCGCTCGAGACGTTGACGGGCAGCCTGATCGAGCCGGCGGCGGCGGACCCGGCCCTGGGTGAGCGCCTGCAGTTCGAGCGCCAGGGCTACTTCTTCCACGATCCGGTCGATTCGAAACCGGACCACCTCGTCTTCAACCGCATCGTGCCGCTGCGGGATTCCTGGGCGCTGGAGGTGAAGAAGCAGGCGCCCGCGGTGTCCGCACCGCCGAAGGAAGAGCCGAAGAAGGCGAAGGAGACGGAGGCGAAGGCCCCCGCTCCCCTCGCGCCGGAAGAGCAAGAGTTGCTGGAGCGGACTCGGCCTCAGCTCCTGCCGATCGTCCAGGGAGTGATCGCCGCGCACCCGAAGGAGGTCGAGCGCTACCGCGCCGGCCAGACCGGCGTCCTCGGCTTCCTGGTCGCGCAGGTGATGAAGCAGGCGGGGCAGCAAGGCGTCAAGCCGCACCCCAAGATGGTGAACGTGGTGTTGGCGGAGGCGTTGGGGTAACCGGTTCCCCCTATGCCGGTTCTACTGTAGGGGCAAGGCCTTGTGCCTGCCCCTCGCCATCCTGGGACCTCTCCCGTGAAGCGGGGGAGGGTCGGGGAGGGGGTCCTCTTCGCCGGACATCTGGCAAATCCCGACGTTCGGCCGCAAGCGGCGCGCCTTCGGCCAGCTTCGGCGCACGAGTGGCCAAGAGATGCCAAGTCTTGGGAAGCCCGGCGGGCTTCCGGCTGGAGCCGGCGCGGCTTCCGCCGAGCTTCGCGAGGGGCTGGCCGGGGTCGGCGGGCCGCTCGCCGGACCTGGCCGATGGTTGGGAAGACCGGCGGACGGCTCGCCGGAGCCGGCCGAAGACCGGCTGGAGATCTGGAACGCGCGCCGGTACTCGCGGAAGGCGCGCCGGCGTTGGGGAAGCGCGGGCCGGAGCCAGCCGAAGACCGGCTGGAGATCTGGAAAGGCTCGCCGGCGCTGGCGGAAGGCCCGCCAGAGCCGGCGGACCGCGGGCAAGTGTCGGGGAAACGCGGGCCGGTGTTGGGGAAACGTGAACCGGGGGCGGCCGAAGGCTCGCGCAGGCCCGCGAGAGCTCGGCTCGGTGAAGCGAGGATCTTTGAAAGCTTACTGCCCAGGGCGTTGGGGGGCGTGAAGACCTCCTCCACGACCTATACACCCAGGTCGCACAATATCTCGACCTCAACAAGAGCACGATAACGACCTGGCGCCGGAAGGGCACGGTGCCTTCCCGGATCACGAGCAACGTCCTCGCCAGGACGGCGGCTGAAGAACGGCGACTCGGGCGCGGGCGTCGATGGGCGAATCGCCGGCCTTTGGCCTACGGCTGGACCGCGATCTCCTGCCAGAGCGTCTCGCCGTTCACCCCGTCGCGGACGGTGAACACCAGGAGCTGCGGAGCGCGGCGCAGGCGCAGGGTCGTCTGGAAGCGGGCGTAGCCGCCGGCCTTCGGCGGCTCCTTGACGGCCACCTGCAGCTTCGAGGTCGGAATCTCGGCCCGGCCGCCCTTCTGGTCCAGGGCCGCCACGGCGAGCGGCACCTCGGCGATGTAGCCTCGGCCCGACGGAGTCAGGGCCAGGGCGTCGACCGGCACGCCGACCGTCACCGGAACCTCCATCTCCTGCCGGCCCAGCGGTGTTCCCTTGCCGAGGACGATCCGCAGCCGGCGGTCGCTCTCCCGGCCGCCGAAGAGCAGCACGCTCTCGGCCTTCCGCAGGTTCTCGGTCTTCGGGGAAAGGTCGGGGAAGCCGCTCCGGGCCCGGACCTTCACGCCGGGCCGGCGCGCCTCCACCTGGATGGAGTGGCCGCGGTCGTCCGCCTTCCAGCTCGGGGTGAAGCCGAGCCAGTAGTAGGAGCCCGAGTCGGCGACGACGGTCCGGAGCACGTCCTGCCGGACGGAGTTGGCCACCTTGCCGCCGGTCTGCGCGGCGACCGCGTCCAGCATCTTGAGCGTCTGGGGGTTGGGGTCGGCCACGTCCACGGGGTAGATCGTGTAGCCGAGCTGGTTGGCGGCGCTCACCACCGGCCCGTAGAGGTGCGGCGCCACGCCGACCGACCAGCCGCCGGAGAGGAGAAGCATCACCTTGCGCCCCGGCGGCACCTCGAAGCCGCGCAGGGTGCCGGCCATGGCGAGCGCCGTCTTGCCGAGCTGCGTCCGCGCCTCGGGGCTGACCCGCCGCGAAGTCGAGTCCAGGACATCCGCGAGCTCGTCGGGTTCGAGCGCGCCCGCCGCCGCCATCTCGATGGCCCAGTCCTGGTCCCGCTGCAGGCCGCGGTGCAGGGCCAGGGATTTGTTCCCAAAGGACTCCCGCAGCCGCGCCTGGCGAAACGTCTCGGCGAGGACGGCCCGGTCGGACGTCCAGGGACACAGCACCTCGATGGAGGCGCCGTTGAACGCGAGGACCGCCATCTTGTCCTGCGGTTTCAACAGGTCCAGGTCACGCTCCAGGCCCCGCAGCACCACGTCGCGCGCCTTGGCGACCGAGAAGGATTCGTCGATGAAGATCAGGTAGCTGCGGCTCACGGTCTCCGCCGGCGCGACCGGCGCGGCCGGGGCTCCGGGGGATGTGGGAGATGCGGGAGACGCCGCCGCGGCCCCCTCCTCCACCTCGGTGAAGAACTCGATGGGCACCTCCCGGCCGTCGACCAGGAGCTGGAAGTCCGCGGCCGAGAGGCCCCGGACGAGCTGGCCTTCGGAGGTGGCGACGACCTCGACATTGACCACCCGCACGTCGATGGTCTCGCCGATGACCGGAACCTGGGCGCCAGTTCTTCGTCTCCCCGGACCGCGGATACGAACCCCGCGAACAGCGCCAGGCCCAGCCCCATCGCAACCAAGCTCTTTCGCATGACGTCCACCTCCTTGCCTCTCTTTGACTGGAGATAGGGGAAAAAAGTTTCGGGGTTGATCGGGCGCCCTCTCCCGAGCGGCGGGCGGTACCCTGGAAGAGCGCGCCCAATCCCCTTTGTTGAAGATTCTTCGCCATTTCTCCCGGTGGTAAATTCCTTGACAGGGCAACCTCCCCTAAACGAAGATACAGCATGAGTTGGATGAAACGGCCCGCGGCCTCGGATAGCGTAATCGGCTCTCCATCCTGCCGGCCCCAGCGGTCAAATCCACGCTTGGGAGCCCCTTTATGCAACAGGAACGCAAGTTGTCGCGCGATGGCATTACGCGGTTCAAAGGAGAGATCCGTGAATTGACGGCAAGGTCACAAAGCCCGGAGGCCTCAAGATCGCCATGTATGAAGGGCTCACGCTCCTCTGGAGTTATCGGCCTGGGGATATCCTGGATCTCTACATGAGTTACGACGAACCGAACGAGCCCGTTATTTCCATCCCTCTGACCGAGGACGAGATACAGCTCATGCGCGGTCGTGTGGAAGACGGTGGGTGGGGGTACTACGAGTTGTGTGTCGAGCCGGATGATGGCCGTGCCGCGGTCAACGTGTCCTTCATGTCCGCGAGGCATGAGCCCGTGAGCGTATTGTGGATTCTCAGACAAGAAGCGCCGAGCGGAGCTGGAGAGGGAGGTCGGCCGCTTCCTGAGCGAGGAGATGCTCGGCTTCCTCGACCGGATGGCTGAACAACGGGAGACTCCAACCAAGAGGTTCCCAGCGCACGGCGCCAGGGCCGCTTCGCTACGCTTCATGTCGCCGAGCATCTGGAGCCAGCCGCTCCGCCAGGTGCGCCACGATCGAGCGGTCCGTGGTCGCGGGAGTCTCGATGAAGATGCGGTCCGTGCGCGCGTCCGGCCTGGATCGTGCCCGCCACGTACAGCCCGGGCAGTTCGACTCGCACGTCTTTCAATCGAAGGTCGGCTCCGAGGCTCGCCGGCGTCCACCCGCACACCCGCGCGCCGCATCAGATCCACCTCGGGGTGTAGCCGACGAGGATGAAGGCGGCGTGGGCAGGCAGGAGCTCGACTCCGCGCGGCCCCTCGACCTCCACCTTGCCGTCCCGGAACGCCCGCACCAGCGTGTTGAACCGCGCCGCGGATCGAACCACCTCCTCGATCGGTCTCGATGTCCGGTTTACCCAGTACTTCACTCCGGGCTTGACGCGCGGCCCGCGGTGAACGCAGCGCACCCGCGCGCCGTCTCGCCGAGGTCCAGCGCCGCCTCGGCCGCCGTGTGCCCGGCGCCGACGATGACCACGTCCCGGCTGTAGAACGGATAGGGCTCCTTGTAGCGGACGTGGACCCAGGGTAGATCCTCGCCGCGGCACGCCGAGCCGGCGCGGATTGCCGAAGTAGCCCGTTGCGAAAGCCACGGCCCGTGCGCGAATCCGGGCGCCGTCCAGCGCCACGGTCGACACCAACAACCCCTCCTCCGCCCGCACGTCCACGGCCTCTTCATAGAGGGCCAGCGGAACGCCGTAGCGTTCCACCACCATGGCGGTAGACGCGAGCGCCTGCTGGCGGGTGGGCTTCACGTCGGGGATCGTGAACGGGATGTCCGCGATCTCCAGGCGGTCGCGCGTGGCGAAGAACTCCATGAAGGTGGGTAGCCCTGGATGGCCGCGGTCAGCGGTCCGCGGTCCACGAGCAGGACGCTGAGGCCGCGGCGCCGGGCTTCGGCGCCGATGGCGATGCCGGTGGGGCCGGCGCCCACCACGAGAAGATCCAAAATATCGTTCATGTTGCTCATGCGTCTTCTTCTTCCTCCCCGGGAACAGCTCGTGGAGGTGATCGACCGGACCGTGCCCCCAGGACCCGATCCGAGAGGGTAGGCGGCCTTCATGGCCTCGTAAAGCCATCGATGGCACCGGCCACGGCGGCCTCCAGGCCGTCTCCGCGCGCCAGCCGGGCGGCGATGGCCGAAGAAAGCGTACACCCTGTGCCGTGCGTCGAGGAGGTTGCCGACCGGGGGTGCTCGAAGCGGTGCGGGCGCCGCCCGGCTCCACCAGGAGGTCCACCACCGATCTCCCGGCGGCATCTCCCTCCGCATGACCGCCCTTGGCCAGCACCGCCGTGCCGCGGGCGGCGAGGGGGAGGCGGCACGCAGGCGCTCGGCTTCCGAGCCGGCCAACCCGGCGGATACCCCGGTGATCCGCTCCAGCTCCGGCAGGTTCGGGGTGACCAGGGTGGCGAGCGGGAGAAGATCCTCGATCACCGCCTCGACCGCGTCGTCGCGCAGCAGCGCATGGCCGCTCTTGGCGATCATCACCGGGTCGAGCACCACGGGAACGGGGTTCCGCTCCAGCCACCAGCGCAGGCGACCGGCCACGGCGCGGGCCACCGGAGCGCTCCCCAGCATGCCGATCTTCACCGCGTCCACCCCG
The DNA here is from genome assembly GCA_963844885.1 of uncultured Holophagales bacterium. Taxonomy (GTDB): domain Bacteria; phylum Acidobacteriota; class Thermoanaerobaculia; order Multivoradales; family UBA5704; genus DATMER01. The sequence continues at coordinate 233,608 of CAWJQA010000008.1, forward strand.
ATGTCCTCGAACACGGCGTCGATCTGGGCCGCGACGAAGTCCGGAGGCGTCTCCAGCACGGCGCGGACGCCGAGGGTGTTCTGCGCGGTCAACGCGGTGATCGCGCTCGCGCCGTAAACGCCGAGCGCGGCGAACGTCTTGAGGTCGGCCTGGATGCCGGCGCCGCCTCCGGAGTCCGACCCGGCGATCGTCAGGAGCCGCGGCGGCGTCCTACGGGAGGACATCGGCGGACCTCAAGCCGCGCGGAGCTGGAGCCGGCGGCGGCGCAGCCAGGCGACGGCCAGCACCGCGGCCACGATGACCACGCTGATCACCTGGGCCAGCGTAAACGGACCGAAGAAGCGGTCGTCCTTGGCGCGCAGGATCTCCACCAGGAAGCGCTCGACCGCGAGCAGGCCCAACACCGTCAGGGCGGCCACTCCCGGCTCCCGCGCCTCTCCGTCTGGCGGCGGAACAGCCAGAGGCCGATCCCCCAGATGACCAGGCACGAGAGCGTCTCGTAAATCTGAGTTGGATGGACGCGCAGGAGCTGGCCGTCCGGGATGCTCGCGGGGATGTCGACCCCGAACATCCCCCGCAGCTCTCCGGCCGTCGTCGGCGGCAGCCCGACCGGGAACGCCACGCCCCAGGGCAGATCGGTCGGCCGGCCGTAGTCGTCGCCGACCAGGAAGCAGCCGATGCGGCCGATGGCATAGCCCAGCGCCAGCGAGAGGGAGGCGACGTCGGCCATCCCCCAGTGGAACAGCTTGCGCTTGTACATCGTGAACAGCACGGCCGAGGCTCCGAGGATGAAGCCGCCGTACCAGACGAGGCCCGAGCGGTCGAAGAGGAGATGCCAGTTCCGGTTGAGGATCGCGTAGTAGACCTTGGCGCCCACGATCCCGCCGACGCCCGCGGCGAAGACCAGGGCGCTGGCATCCTCGTCGTCGCCGATGCCCAGCCGGCGCATCCCGGAAAAGCTGGACGTAGGCGCCCAGAAACGCGAGGACCAGCATCACCCCGAAGGGGCTGATCGAGAACGAACCGATGCGGAAGAGCTCCTGAATCATGGCCGGGGCGATCCCAGCACGGGCGGGCGGGGTTCCCTCCCCCAGTTTTGAGGGAGAGGGGGGATGGGATCAACTACAATGACGATCCCCATGATCCCCGACACCACCCGGGACTGCTTCAAGGCCCTCGCCGACCTGGTCGCCCGCGTCAGCACCGACGGGGGCGGCGGCCGGTGGCTGGTCCTCACCCACGACAACCCTGACCCGGACGCCCTGGCCTCGGCCGTGATCCTGAGCCACGTCCTGCGCGTCGCCTTCAAGCAAAAGGTCACCATCGCCCACGGCGGCATCGTGGGTCGAGCCGAGAACCGCGAGATGGTCCGCAGCCTCCGTCTGCGGCTCTGCCACGTCCGCAACCTGAGCTGGAAGAAGTACCGGCACTTCGCCCTCGTCGACACCCAGCCCCGGACCGGCAACAACCAGCTTCCGGCGCGCATCGTGCCCGACCTCGTGATCGACCACCACCCGATGCGGGCTCACTCCCATCCCGGGCCGCTCTACGACATCCGGCCGCGCTACGGCGCCACGGCCACCATCCTGGCCGAATACCTGCTCCACAGCGGCGTCCGCTCCACCCACGCCGTCGCCACCGCCCTGATCTACGCCATCCGCTCCGAGACCCAGGACTTCGCCCGCGAGTACACCGGCCCGGACAAGGCCGTCTACGACCACTTCTTCCCGCAGGCCAACCACCGCATCCTGGCCCGCATCCAGAGTCCGCGCCTGCCCACGACCTACTTCAGCAACCTCCACGAGGCCCTGGAGAACCTGACCGGCGTCGACTCGCTGATCCTGAGCCACCTGGGCGACGTCGAGCAGCCGGACATCGTGCCCGAGATCGCGGACCTCCTCCTGCGCTTCGAAGGCAAGACCTGGTCGATGTGTACCGGCTTCTTCGCCGACCGCCTCTACCTCTCCATCCGCACCACGAACACCCGCGCCGACGCCGGCTCCCTGATGCGCCGTCTCCTGGCCCGCCGCGGCAAGGGCGGCGGCCACGGCATGATGGCGGGCGGCTGGGTGGACGCCAGCAAGGTCGCCAGGCCCGACCGCGGCCGCCTCCAGAAGCAGCTCGGCATCCGCCTCGCCCGGGAGCTCCGGAAGAACCCGGAGAAGATTGCGAAGATCGAGCTGCGGCGGGCGGAAACCCCCGCCTGATCCGCCTCTCCCTCACCGCGTTGGAATCCCCGTGAGGGACTCCTGCGTCTTCAAACGTCTCTAGGAACAGCGAAGACAAGGTGGTTCCGAACAGGAGGCATTCCCGAAAGGAGGCCGGGCTCATGAAGTGTCCGTACTGCGCCGAGGAGATCAACGACGAGGCCATCTTCTGCCGGCACTGCAACCACGACTTCGGCCTCGTCAAGCCGCTGTTGGCAAAGCTGATCACGACGGAGAGAAAGGTTCAGGATCTGGCCAACACGCCTCCTCTCCATGATCTGGAAGCGGCCATTTACTACAGCGCCTTCGCGGCGGCAGTCTCGGTAACGCTGTCCATCATCTGGACCTCAGGGCTCTACTTCGTTCTGAACATCGTCACGCAGCAAAACCCGAATGCCTGGGCTTACGTGTTTGCGATCGCCCTGCCGCCAGCTACTTTCGGGCTTCTGACCGGGCTGGCCTCGGGCAAGCGAGACGCCAAGGCCTACCTCATGGCCGGGCTCTTACTTGGGGCCCTCAATCTCTTCTTCATTCGGCTTCTTTCTCTCGGTGCTGGGGGAAGGTTCAATCTGTTGCTGGCGATCGTCACGTTCCTGTTCGGTCAGCCGCTCACCTTCACCAGCCTGACCCTTCTCGGGAACTCGCTTCGCAATCGCCCCTCTCCCGACCCCGACCCCCAACCAAAGGGGTGCAGTCTATGGGGATTAATTGCCACGGCCGACCAGCGCATGAAGGCCGTCAACGACCTGATCAAGTCGACGACCACCTTCGCGGGGACTGTTGCCTCTGCATACCTATGGGTCTCTAAAATTGTTTCCATGAGGATGGGTTCGATCATGAAACAACTAGCAACGGCAGTCCTGATCTGTTTATCCCTGGTCGGTCCGGCCGCCGCAGCATCGCCGCGGGGGGGGACAATGCCAAAAGGAACAGGCCACAATTCCATTCTCCTCCGGGGCTCGGAGCTATCACCACTTCTTATGGCGCAACGCAATCCCTGACCTGGAAAACGCCTCGAAGCTCTGCCCCGTTCCACTAGAGCCCTTCACCGTCAGCATCGAGCCTTTCGTAGTCTATCCCTATGCCCCCTTCTATTACCTCGGGAGATCTCACGACAACCTCGACGAGGCGCCCGAAGCGCTGAGGTACTTCTACCTGTCGAGTTGCTTCGAAAGAGTCGAACAGGATATCGACGAACTGGACAATCTGCCGACACTAGCCGCCAGTTGCCAACAGAAGACTGCCCGCCTGAAGCAGCAGGACAAGGCACCCATCTACTTCGGGGAGGGGCTTGCCGCTCAGCCGACAAGCCCGCTCATTGCGGCGGAAAAGATGTGGACCTCCTTGCAGATACGATCCGACGACAAACGAACGACCCTGCCGGCGGGCAGGTGGCCAGAGCACTACGTGCCCCGCTTCCATCTCGCCCAAGCGTTATTCGAGCTCGGCTGTCACAGGCAGGCTTGCGAACAGCTCCAACTCACACTGCTCAAGGCCTTGGCCAAAGAGCAACCCGAAAAGTACAAGAATGAGATGAAGCAGATGGAGTTGCTTGAAACCCAGTGTGCGGCGAATCAAAAAAGTGAGCACGAAAGCGACTGGATCTGCAGGCAATGGGTCTGCCTGCTTCAGCAGGACAGGAGATCTGCGCCATGAGACACAAGCTTCCAATCTTTGCTGTCGGAGTCGTGATTTACGCTCTCGGACAGTTCCCGATCCAGGCCCAGACGAACCTCGAGACCAACGCCGGCGTGCAGTTCAACTTCTCCACCCCGGGAGCCGGCAACATGGCGCTCGGCGGTGCCTTCCTGGCTCTCGCCTTCGACGCCAGCGCGGCCTACACGAATCCGGCCGGGCTGACCACGATCGTGCAGCCCGAATCGCTCGCCGAGGCCCGTCACTGGAACTACACCCATGTTTTCACGGACAGGGGGAGAATCTCGGGACAGTATCCCTCCTACAGGGATTTCGACGACCACCCGGGCCTGCTCGACGGCAGGGCCGAGGACCAGATCACCGGGCTCTCCTATCTCTCTTATGTCTACCCTCGCCGCGATTGGTCCTTCGCCCTCTACCGCCACCAACTGGTGGACTTCGAGGCAAACTTCTCGACATCAGGCCCCTACATCCAGGAGGTTCTCTCGCGTAACCCGCTCGGGATTCCTGGAACGCTGGAACAGGAAGGTCGTCTCGCGCCGCTGCAAAACCACATGACAGTAGACGTCTCCGCCTATGGTGCGGCAGTGGCGCACCGGTTCGCGAGAAGCGGCTTGTCCCTGGGATTGGCCATCTCTTATTTCGACTTCTCCATCGATACGACAGCACGGCGCTATCTGCCGGATCTTTTTTCCAAACCAGATTTCAGTCCGGAAACCTTCGTCAATTTTCAGACTCAGGCCGGCGAGGACGAACACTGGGGCGCCAACGCCGGCTTTCTCTGGGAGAGCCGGCAGAAACGATGGAGTCTCGGAGGTGTTTACAGACAAGGGCCGCGCTTCACCTTCCATGCGCGCAGCCAACAGGTCGAGCCGGTGTCCGAAGATAGCCCTCAATACGATCCGAGAGACCAGAAGGCCACGTTTCGAGTGCCCGACGTCTACGGCTTGGGCGTCGCCTTTCGCCCCAAGGATTCACTCCGCTTCGCATTCGATTACGACCGCGTCCGTTATTCCCAACTCACCGACCACTTCACGGACATCTTTGGCTTGGCAACGCTGCCAGAACCGTACGCCCAGGATCCGGAGCTCGACCACTTTGTGATCGACGATGCCGACGAGCTTCATCTCGGCGTGGAGTACACATTCCTGCAGCGGTGGCCGGTGCTGAGCCTCCGCGCGGGAGCCTGGTACGACCCGGACCACAGCTTGCGGTTCGAAGGGAGCAATCCCGGCTATCAGGCAATATTCCGCCAGCGTGGAGATCACGTGCATTCCACCTTCGGCGCCGGCCTGGCCACACGGCGTCTGCAACTCGACGCCGCGATCGACCATTCCGACCGCGTCAGCGTCATCTCCCTTTCCATGGGCCTTCGGTACTAGGGAGGAATTCGAAATGACCTCAACAAAGCGGTCTCACGCAGTTTCGGCGGCAGCGTTCCTGGCCGCGTTGACCTGGATCAACCCGGCCTCGGGTGCCGAGCCTTTCGATGCCTGCCCCAAGCTTTCCACTCCGACGATTGAGGTTCTGAACTTTGTCGACAAAGGAAGCACTCTCGGTTTCGTGGATCGGGTGAGATCCTACAGCTCCAATGTTTGTTCTCTTCCTCGGATTTCGTTCCCCGGCCCGGAAGCTGTCTACAAGGTCATCCTGCACAACCCCCCCGGCAACCTTGTAGGCTTCGAGTTGAGGTTCCCCGAAACGTGCCAACTGTTGATGGCACTGGTCAAGGCCTGCGGCTCGGGCAACAGTTGCCTGCGCAACTCTCCAGGTAATCTCAGAGGCGGCGTCGAGACGATCAAGCCCTATTCCTATCCGGAAGGAACCTACTATCTATACATCGATTCGCTATCCGTCAACGCCTGCCCTTCGTATACGCTCAGCGTCACGGGCATCAACCCCGTCCCCGATCTGAAGCTCGACCTCAAGGCACAGACGTCCGTTGTGGCTGGGGACGAAATGACCTACACCCTCACAACGGGCAACATCGGCAGCCTCGACGCCACCGGCGTTCAGATGATCCTGACACTCCCCCCCGGAGTCACCTACAGGCGGGCCAGTGATAAGTGCATGCCGAAAGGAAACCAGGTCTTTTGCAAAATCGAGCACATCGGCGTCAGAGAGTCTCCACCTCCCTCGCGCACCGTCACCGTGGCGGTCGATCCCTCCGTGAGGAATCCGTTCGCCGCCCAGGCGGTAGCCACCGCGAACGAAGGAGACCCGACGAGCCCGAACGAAGCTTCGGTCAGAACACAGGTGCAGGCAAAAAGCGACCTCTCCATTACGAACACCTCCGTCGCCACGTCGGTCGCGGGCCTTTCCACCACGTACACCCTGACCCTCCAAAACAATGGTCCCTCCGACGCCACGAAGGTAGTCGTGAACGACACTCTGCCTTCTGATCTTCCGTCCGCGTCCGGATCTGGTTGTGAGATGCAAGGCAGTCAACTCGTCTGCAAGGTCGACCGCATCAAGGCTCATTCCAGCATTCCACTGTCCATAACCGCCGGAGTGAAGCCCTCAGCGGAAGGCGCGATTTCCCACGACGTCAAGATCGCCGCTGCAGAGCGTGATCCCTTCCCAGGCATCAACAACACGACGACCGTCAGGACGAAGGCGATCCGCCAGACTGACCTGTCCATCGTCATGACCGGCCTCAGCCCTGCAAGGCGCGCCGCAGGAGAGAGGGTCCTTTATCAGTTTCAAGTCGAAAATAAAGGCCCTTCCAATTCCAAGGGGGCGTCCGTAACGAACATTCTGTCCACGGACTTGATGATCGACTCGGAGAACTGCTTGAAGACGGCTCCCTATACAGTGACCTGTACGATCGATCCACTCAAGAATGGGGAAAAAAGCGAACCCGTGAGTTTCGAGGCGATCATCAGCCCCGCATCGGACCCCCAAACCCTGACCAATACGGCAACCGTCCTCGCCAAGGACCAGGATCTCGGCACGAAAAACAACGCTCTCACGGTTGCGACTGACGTTGTCATCGAGGCGGACATGCTGGCGCAGCTCCAGTCGGTGGAAAGAATTCCCTGGAGGCTCGGCGCCGCTCCGGGCAACGTCAAGGCTGGTGAGAATCTCCTCTACACCGTCAGGATTGCCAATGATGGACCATCGGACTTCCGCGGCGGATCCCTCCAGGACGATCTGACCGAGGTCGGCCTCGACTTCGTGTCCTCTCCGGATGGCTGCTCCTCCACGGACGACAAGATCATCAACTGCCCCGTGCCTGGCCGGAAGAAGGGAGAAGAGGATATCGTCAGACGATTCGTGGTAAGGATTCCACCTTCGAGGGCCAAGAAGATCGACAACAGAATCTGTATCAAAAGCAATACCGCGGAGCACGATTCGAACAAGGACAACGACTGTGCGGATACCTCGACCTCGCCGGAGAAAGAAGCGGATCTCTCGGTGACGCTGAGCGATTCACCCGACGCCGTGCTTCCAGGGGGTGAAGGGGGTGATCTGACGTACACGCTCAAAGTGAAGAACGAAGGACCCTCGGATGCCGCTGGCGTCACCGTGGACCTCTTTCATCCGCCGGCGGATGCGGCGGAATCCCGGACCGAGTTTGACGACGTGGCCGTCGGCGCAACGGAAAGCCACTCAATCACTGTCTCCGCTCCTGGAGAGCGCGGAAAGGTCGTCAGAACAGCAAAGGTTCAGAGCGACATGGCCGATCTGAATCATACCAATGACTCCGCTGAGGCCACGACCACCGTTGCCACATCAGACGATGCCGATCTCATTTTGACGAAGACTGCCGGCGCAGAGGCAGCGGTCGCAGGCAGGTTGCTCTCTTACACGCTCGCGCTTGCAAATCAGGGGTTCCACAGAACCGGCGAAGCCGCCCTCACGGTGGAGGATCCACTTGATGATGCGGCATCCTTCGAGCCGTCGCAGTCCTCGGCGGAATGCACCGATACCGGCGGCACGGTCAATTGCACGTTCCCGCCTCTCGATCCGGGCCAGTCGGAGACACGCACGCTGACTGTCCATGTAGAACCAACGGGCTCTCTGAGCAATACAGCCAATGTCCTTCAGGCTGACGCCGAAGCGGTTCATGACCCCAATCCGGACAACAATCAGGCCTCCGCGGAGGTTCCTGTCGTCCAGACCTCGACGGACACCGAATTGTGCGCGAGCTGGAGCGTCCGCTTCCTCCGCGGACAGCCGGCGGGCACGAGCACGGACCTGCTCTTCTTCGTCCCGGGCAACCCCGGCGGCGCGGTCGCCACCGGCAGGGTTTTCACCGAGTCCGGCGCCTTCGTGCAGAATGTCTCCGTCGAATCCAGTGAAAAGTCGTTCCGGCGTTCCATCGACGCCCAGGACGACGGCGGCCTGCCGTTGCTCGCAGGCTCCGGCTCCATCGAGTGGACATTCAGCAAGGGCCTCGTGGGCAACGTGACCGCCATCCACAAGCGCGCCGGGGACGAGGTTGCCTTGCCCAGTTTCTGCAGGTCCGGGCACACAGGCGCTCACTCGCTGATCCTTCCTTTTTTCCAGGTGGATTCCGTGCTCAACACGCACGTTGCCGTCCGCAATGAGACGGACGACGAGGTCCAACTCCAAGTCACCTATTCCGACGCATCCGGTGAACCCAAGCAACAACCTCCCAGGTTCCCTCTCGCCGGCCATGGGACATGGACGGCAAACCTTCGCGGCAAGGATCTGGGAATTCCGAAAGGATTCGTGGAGATGCAAGCCTTCGGAACCGCTTCGGAGACCGTCGACGCTCTCAGCGGCGATTTCATCCGGGTCGGCGGCCCCGGCGCTCTGGCCGGCTCAGCCCTCGTCGAGAATCCAGCCGGACTCTGCCAGACGTGGAATGTGAATTTCGACCAGGGGACCCAGTTCCTCGTCTACATCCAAGGCGAGGGCAACCTAGAGCTCACTGCGCATGACGAGGCTGGCAATCCACTCTCTGTCACCCCCCCCAACACCAACGACCGGAGCTTCCTGGTCTCCGCGTCCGACCTCGGCCTGATCGGCAAAGGCTCGGTCGAATGGAATCTCGGCGTCCCTGGTTTCGTCGCCACGCTCCTTTTCAGCAACGGAAGCGGCTCCGTGCTCATTCCAGGCACCTGCCGCTGAAAGCCTGAAGCCGGGTGACGCGTCCAACGGAGTGTTGGACGCGTCCGGCGGCCGCTCGCCCTCGGACCTGCACCCGGGTGCCAGAGCTTTCGAGGTGTCCTTGACAAAAGGACACCTCGCCGGCAAGGTAGGTCCATGCCTCTCCATCCGGTGCTGCTCGAGAAACTCAACGCTGCGGCCAGACCGGCTTCTCCTCCGCCGGTCACCCGGCGTGACGCCAGCCTGCCGGCGGTGCCGGGGAAGGTGCATGCGGTCATCGGCATGCGCTGGGCGGACAAGACCACCTTCTTGCGCCAGTTGCAGGCCGCGCGGCGGGAGAGCCGGCTGCCGGAGCGCGCGGTCTTCGTGAGCTTCGACGACGACCGACTCGCCGAGCTGGGCGTGGATCAGCTCGTTCTCCTGCTCGAGGAGTACTACCGACGACGGCTTCGAGGTGGATTTCCACGTCCGCTACCTCACCGGCGCCGAAGAGCTGGTGCAGGTCTGCGCCGATCTTTCGGCCCCCGCGACGATGGACCGCGAGCTGCGTGCGCTCATCCAGGCCGGGAATACCGATCCGCGCATAGCACGGCGCCTGCTCGTGCTGCCCCTCGACCAGGCGATTTCCATCGGGGCATCCGGGGTCAGCGTACAGCCTGCCTACGAGTGGCTGCTGGCCAAACCGAGCTGATAGCCCACCCCACGGCGTGGGGAAGACTCCCCGTTTTGGGTGTATAGTTAATTCGCAGGAACCATGGTGACCTCGAAGAGGCCAGCCTCTTGACGAAGGAACACGCCATGAACTGTCCCTACTGTGCCGAGGAAATCAAGGATGAGGCGGTGGTCTGCCGCCACTGCGGCCGTGACCTTGTCTTCATCCAGCCCCTGCTCCTGAGGCTGACCAGCCTGGAGAAGGAATTCGAAGCCTTCAGCCGCGCCCCCGCTCCTGCGCTTCCCGACGAGGGACCCTTGTTTCCCTCCGTCGCCTTCCTCTCGACGATCCTCGGCTTCATCCTGACTTCCGGCTATCTCTTCCTGAGCCTCGCGCCCCCCGTTCCCGAGACGGCCCTGTCGAAAGTCCTGGCCGTCGTCCTCCCGCCCCTCGTCATCGGCCTGGCGGCAGGGATGACCTGGGGGGATCGAGGCCTCAAAACCTATCTTTCCTACGGCATCACGCTCGGAACCCTGGATTTCTTCTGTACCTGGTTCATCATGAGCAGCTTCGAGGATCTCCGGTTCCGCTGGGTGTGGGCCTTGCTCGTCTTTCTGTTCGGGCAATCTTCAACCTTCACTGTCGCCGCTTTTTTCGGAAAAGCGCTACGGAGCCGCTGGATACCGCAGCCCAAGGCCAAACCCCGTCCCGAACAAGGTCTCAGCCTCCAGAAGACCGCCACCAAGGTGACGCCGGTCCTCGACCTGTTGACAAAAACCCTCACTCTCGCGACATCCATCGCCACCACTGTAGCGCTCGCCATCAAGTTCTTTGGAGGGTAAACCATGCGGGTTATCCGGACGGCTGTGTGCTCCCTCACCTTCGTTCTGGCGGGTGTCTTGAGTCGCGACGGCGCAGCCGCTCCGCCGCCGGGCCCGCTCTGCCAGAGAGAGCCTGCCGAGGAAGCCTTCTCAACAGGCATGAAGGCATACAGCCGCAGCCGGTTCAAGGAAGCCATCCCCGACCTTTCCGACGCGGCGCGGCTCTGCCCCAAACCCGGCGAGCCCTGGTCTGTTCCCGTCTATGGTTTCGGAGAGTATCCCTATCTTCCTTTCTACTTTCTCGGCAAGTGTTATTACCGCGTGGAGGACCGGACCAACGCGCTGCGCAACCTCTACCTTTCTTCTTGCTTCGGCGAGCCGGCCCGGGACAGGGAATTCCGGAGCGAGCTCCGTTCCCTGACCCATCAATGCAAGGATGAGCTCGCGAGTCCCCGCCGCCCCAGCAAACACCCGGATTTCGCCGACGGGATCTCGGAGTGGGAGCAGAGGAGATGGGAGGAAGCGGCCGAGAAGATGTGGAACGCGCTCCAGGTCTGGGAGGAGGACGGCAGGACCACCTACTCGGCCGGCCGCTGGCCGGACCCCTACCTGCCGCGCTTCCGGCTTGCCGAGGCCCTGTTCAAGCTCGGCTGCGAGCGCGAGGCGTGCGAGCAACTCGACCAGTCGCAACTCAAGGATCTGGCCCTGCCGCAAGCCGCGCAGGAGCGCCGGCGGCTCGAAGAGCTCTCGCCGATATGCGACCGGAAGAAACGCGAGCCCTATCGTGACTCGCTCGTCTGTGAACGCTGGCGCTGCTGGTTGAAGGAAGGATCGGCACAATGAGCGAACGAAGGATCCTCGTCTCAACCATCACCCTGACCCTCTTTGTGAGCCTCGCGCTCCCACTCGCCGCGCAGACGAATCTCGAGACGAACGCGGGAGTGCAGTTCAACTTCTCCACTCCGGGGGCCGGCAACATGGCTCTCGGCGGCGCCTTTCTCGCCCTCGCCTTCGACGCCAGCGCGGCCTACACCAATCCCGCCGGGCTCACGACCATCGCGCAGCCCGAGTCCCTCATCGAAGCGCGGCACTGGAGCTACACGCATGTGTTCACGGACAGGGGAAGGATCGCGGGGCAGGAACCGAGCAACAATGGGGCGGATACCATCGCGGGGCTCCGCGACGGCCAGGCCGAAGACACGGTCACGGGGCTGTCCTACATCTCCTATGTCTATCCCCGGAAGAACTGGTCGCTTGCGCTGTACCGCCACGAGCTCGTGAACTTCGAAGCCAACTTCTCCACTTTCGGCGCCTACCTGGAGAGGACACGAGGCCGCAACCCCCTCGGCATCCCGGGGACGCTCGACGGCCGCCTCGCCGCACTGCGCAACCACATGGAGGTGGACATCGCGGCGTACGGCGGCGCTGCCGCCTACCGCCTGGGTCGAGGGCTGTCCGTCGGTGTAGCGGTCTCCTATTTCGATTTTGCGATCAACTCCCGGGCCGACCGTTTCCTGCCTGAGCTCCCAAACTCACCCGACTTCACGAAGGATCGGCTGGTGAACTTCCAAACACAGCAAGGCGATGACAACGACGTGGGCATTGCCGCTGGATTCCTTTGGGAAAGCCACAGTCAGACGTGGAGCGTCGGCGGCGTCTATCGGCAGGGACCCGACTTTTCGTTCCAGGTGCGAAGCCAGCCGGGGGACGGCGCTCTACTCAACTTCGAGCCGCGAGAGCAGCAGGCCGCCTTCCACGTACCGGACGTTTATGGCGTAGGAGTTGCGTACCGGCCCACAGATGCCTTCCGGGTGGCACTCGACTTCGACCGCGTCCGCTATTCCCAGCTCACAGACGGATTCGTCGACATCTTCGACCTCGCCACCATTTCTCCCGGAACGCCTGCGGAAGTCGACCGCTTTGTGATCGATGACGCAGACGAGATCCATCTCGGCGTCGAGTACGCACTGCTTCAACACTGGCCGGTTTTCACCCTCCGAGCCGGCGCCTGGCACGAGTCCGACCATACCCTGCGCTTCGAGGGGAAAAACGTTGGCTTCCGCGCCGTGTTCCAGCCCCGGCCGGACCAGATGCACTACACGGCCGGCGTGGGACTGGCGTTGCGGAGGATTCAACTCGACGCCGCCATCGATCATTCGGAACGGGTGAGCGTGCTTTCGCTCTCGGCGGGTTTCCGCCACTAGGGAGACTGCGCCATGATCACGTGGAAGAGATCTGCGATCCTCTCGGCAGGAATTCTTTCAATCATGCTGGCGGGACCCACGCGAGCCTGGGGACAAGAGGCATGCTCAGCTCCGCTCGGCACCATCGAGGTGCTCGCCCCTAACGGCTTCAGTCACAGCGGTAATACGTGCGACTTCCCGGACAATAACGTGAGCTTCTACGACTCGCAAACGTGCCGCATACCCAGGGTCAACTACCCGGGTGGCGACGTCGTGTACAAAGTGAGATTGAACGCAGGGAACGAGGTCGCCTTTTTCCTCGATGTCCAAGGCTCGGCCGACCTGATGCTCGCGCTCGTCAAGACCTGTGGCGACGGCAATACCTGCGTCACCAGCTCGACGGACTTCATCGGATCGGGCGACGAAGAGATATCCGCGGCGAAGTACGAGCCCGGTATTTACTATCTGTATATAGATTCGGCCCTGAACGAAAACGGCCAGATCGCCTGCGGTCCCTACCAAATCACCGTGTCCGGCGTCAATCCGGTCCCGGACCTGGTTCTGGATCTGACTGCTTCCCCTGCCCGCGCGATCGCAGGAAGGCAGCTAACCTATACACTCCTGGTCACCAACCGCGGGACGTTGACCGCCACCGGTGTCGTGATCAAGCAGACTCTCCCGCAGGGTACCACGTTCACGTCATCGGACAACTGCACGGTCAGCGACGAAAACAAAATGACGGTCCGATGTGACATTCAGAGTCTGCCTGCCGGTGAATGGTCAAAATCGACCGTTACGGTCCACATCGATCCGGCAACCCGCAACCACCTCACTAGCACGGCCGAGGTAACAGCCAACGAAGGCCTTTCAACCCGCGACGAAGTGACCACTTCGATCGCTGGAGAAAGCGATCTCTCGATCAGCTTGGAATCGAATCACCCGAAAGACCCCGTCGTCGCGGGTCAGAGCCTCGCCTACACGTTCACCGTAAGGAACGCCGGACCCTCCGAGGCCAACCATGTGAAGGTGACCGACACACTGGACGGTGAAGAAGTTTTTGCCAACGCATCGGAGGGATGTAGTAGAGGCGAGGCGGACGGGGACAGGACGGTAGCATGCCAGATCGAAAAGATTCTACCCGGTAAGACGGTCAAGCTCTCGATGACAGTGAACGTGAGACCATCCGCACCAGACGGCTACAGTCTTGTCAACAAGGCTACGGTCGTAGCGGACGAAAAGGAACCCGCTCGCAACCGCGGACCCAACTCGGCCACCGTCACGACCCCCGTTAAGCGCGTGACGGATCTCGCGATCACCATAAAAGGACCGGCCGACTCGGTTCCTTTTGGCGACGAGCTCATCTATGACATCACCGTCAAGAACATAAAAAACGACGTGTCGACCTCCGATTCAACAGGCGCGAAGGTGATGGTAGATCTTGCTTCCGGGCTGTTGTTCGAGAATGGAAAGATCGAAGGTTGCATACAACCAGAAGTGTCGGACTCGAACGTCGTCACCTGCCAGGTTGGATCGATCCCCTCGGGCGGCGAGCATATTATAATACTCACGGTTAGAACACGTCCCTCATTTCGCACATCTCCCCTCCGTAGCGATGCGAGCGTCGCCGCCTTCGATGAAGATACCGACCCCAATAACAATAACACCAGCGTCAGCACAAGTTTCAGGATCCTAACCAACCTGGAGATTACAAAGACGGCCGCAAAGGCATCGGATCCCATGACGGACATCACGTCGATCTGTGCTGGTGAGAACATCCTGTACACCATCAAGGCGACCAACAGCGGCCCTTCGTTCTCCAAAAGCGGCATGATTCTCGATGTCTTTCCCGCCGGCCTTTCCTTCGTGTCGGCCGCGGACGACTGTACGTTCGATGCCGAGGTCCGAACGATCACCTGCCCGCTGCTGAATTGGAACGTGAATGAATCTCACACGATACGCTTTGTGGCGGAGGCTCCGTCCGAAGTGCCAGGTCCGATCATGAATACTGCGTCGGTGACAGGCAATGAGGAGTATCCACACACCGGAAAGGCCGATTCCGCTATCGTCTCCACGGAAATCGTTCCAGCCACCGACTTGGCGCTCACACTCAGCGCCTCTCCGGATCCCGTGAAACCGGGAGAATCTCTCACCTATACGTTGGAAGTCACTAATCACGGCCGATCTACGGCGGCAAGTGTCACGGTCGACCTCACGCTGCCGGTGTTGCCGCTTTCCGAGCCGAGACCGGACTGCGCTGTTTGTGACTTTCCACAGTGCAGCCTGGACCTCGGTATTATTGACGTAGACGGTGCGCGGAGTGTCATGATTTGCGCCCTTGCCCCCGCTACGCCAGGAATGATTATGGCCAGCGCAACGGTCAAAGACCGCCCTTGCGATCCAGCGGACAACAACAAGTCCGAGGTGACAACCACGGTGGCCGGAGACAACGATGCCGACCTCTCCCTGACGATGACGGCTGACAAAGTGGTCGTGACGGAGGGAGATCTCCTCAGTTACACGATCGCGGCCACCAACCGGGGGTTCGCGCCGGCTCAGGAAGTGACAATCGTGGATACCCTGCCTGCGGGAGTGATGTTCGATTCCGGACCAGGCTGCGGTATCGATGCCGGAAATCCCCTGATCGTTACCTGCGACATCGGTACGCTGGAGGTAGGTGCCGAGCAGGCGGCGTCGCGTACCGTGACCGTGACGGTCGGTTCCAGCGCCGAGCGCCTGCTTTCCAATGAGGCCATCGTGACTGCCAAGTCCAACGATCCCAACTCGAGCAACAACGAAGCGGTGGTAGCCGTGGTGAATACTCAACGGGTCGCACCTCTGGTGCTGCCCTTCTTCGAGGTTCCTGACAGCTCTTTTTCCGGCCCGGCGACTCTCTTTGCCGTGAGGAATCCCCTACCATCGCCGGTGAAGGTGCGGTACGACTATGTCTCGACCGATTCGCTGCTCTCGCTGACGCCCGATCCCGAACTGGCGGGTGGGGCAACCGCGACTTGGAACCTTCGAGATATCCTTCGCGATCACCCGGAGTTTGCCGGCAAGACCGGGTTTGTCGGAATTACTGTCGAGGACACCGCGGCTGACCAGCGGTATGCTTTGACTGGTGATGTTCTTCGGATCGCACCGGGCTCCGTCAGCGGTGAGCGCCTCGTCTCGACCGACACCTCCCTAAATCCGCCGGAGCTCTGCAAGAGTTGGAGCACCCGCTTCCTACATGGCATTCCTAAGAATTCCAACACTGATTTACTCTTCTTCGTTCCTGGCAACCGGGATACCGACGTTCCAGTGGTAACAGGCAGGGTCTACACTGAGGACGGCGCCTTCGTAGAAGAACTCACCGTCGACAACAACTCAGAGGCCTTTCGCGTGACCACGGGGGACACCTTCAACAAACTGCCGTTGCTCGCCCGCTCTGGTGCCATCGAGTGGACTTTTCGCGACGGCCTCGCGGGCAATGTGACGACTGTCTACAAAATGGGAGGTGGAGACGAGGTCGCCGTGCCCGGCTTCTGCCGCAGACTCCCGGTTGAGGGCCGCCCGTCGACCCTGATCCTTCCCTTCTTCGAAGTGGATCGCTCCAGCGAGGTCGGACTCACAACCCTTCTTGCCTTCCGCAATGAGACGGATGAAACCGTGATGGTCCAACCCGCTGTTCATTTCCAGGAGGCGGGAACGTCGAAAGAACAGAAGACAGAAGCCTTCATTCTGGACGGGCACCAGACTCAGACGTTGAATCTTCGCGACGTCCTCAAGAAGCTCGGGCTCGATGCGGTCAGCCAAGGCCACGTGACGCTGGAGGCCGCCCCTCCGGCCATCCTCAGCGGGGATTTCATACGCGTCGGCCCCGAAGGCCGATCGGGCGCGGCTCTCATATCAAGCCAGCTCTGCCGCCACTGGGACGTTCGCTTCGTGCAGGATATACCAGCAGGCTCGAACACCAGCTTCCTCTTCTACCTGCAAGACGGCGGAGCCCCCACAGGCACTGCCTATAATGAAAGTGGGCAATTCTCGAGCGACGTCAGCATCCCGGGCCCCACCTTCCCAAGCTTCCTGGTCCCCGCCTCCAGCCTCGGCCTCAACGGCAGCGGCTCGGTCGAGTGGGATCTCGGCGACAACGCCACCGGCTATGTCGCGATGCTTTTCACCAGCAAGGGTCCTGGAGGGAACGATTCCGTGCTCATCCCGGGCGCCTGTCGGCGCCCTTGAGTCAACCGCCTGAGTCGTCGCAGACCGGAGACCTCTTGATGCGACTTGTAGCGGAGAAGGACGTCTCGCGCGGCGCCGTCGCGAAGCGTGGTGTCCTCTCGGGGAGGCCGGAATCCTCCCAAGGTGTCCTTGACAAAAGGACACCTTACCGGCAAGGTACGGCCATGCCTCTCCATCCGGTGCTGCTCAAGAAGCTCAACGCCGCGGCCGGCTTGGCGTCTCCCCTTCCTCTCACCCGGCGTGACGCCAGCCTTCCGGCGATGCCGGGGAAGGTACATGCGGTCATCGGCATGCGCCGGGCGGGCAAGACCACCTTCCTGCGCCAGTGGATTTCCATGTCCGCTATCTCGCCGGCGCCGAAGAGCTGGTGCAAGTCTGCGCCGATCCTTCGGCCCCCGCGACGATGGACCGCGAGCTGCGCGCGCTCACCCAGGCCGCACCTGCCGGTCCGCGCACGGTCCGGCGCCTGCTCGTGCTGACCCGCGATCAGGCGATCCCCATCGAGGCGTCCGGGATCCGCGTACAGCCTGCCTACGAGTGGCTGCTGGACGAACCGACTTGATCGGCCGGGGCGGCCGGCGAAAAGCCGTGAAAAAGGCGGGCAACGGGGAGGCGAGACTTTCTGGGAGACATGGTATAAATACCGCCCATGAACCAAGCAAGTCGCGCCTCTTCGCGGCCAGGGGACGTATCTCCGCGATGACATCGATCCAACAGTTGCAGGAGTGGCTGAGCGCCAAGGAAGACGAGCACCTCGAATTCAAGGAAGCCAAGAACAACTTCCACTTCGAAAAGCTGGTCAAGTACTGTGCCGCGCTGGCTCTTCGAATACCGGTCCACGGAAGCGTCAGGCCCCGCCAATCAGCGCGAGGAGTATCGCCAGGGGTTCCTGCTGTTCTACGACAAGCTTTGGGACACGGTCAACCTGAGAAACGACAAGCAGTACTATCAAGACCGCTTTGTCATGCACGAGGTCCCAACCTTGCGCGAAGGCTCGGTTCGAGAAGCGATTCTCAACGCGGTCAGTCACCGTGACTATCGCCACCCCGGCTCCATCTTCATCCGCCAGTACCCCAAGCGAATCGAAATCGTCAGCCCCGGCGGCTTCCCGCGCGGCATCAGCCCCGAAAACATTCTGGACAAACAAGCGCCACGCAACCGCCGGATTGCCGAATCCCTCTTGCGTTGTGGGCTTGTCGAGCGCTCCGGGCAAGGCGCCAACCGGATGCTGGCCGAGTGTGTGCGCGACAGCAAGCCACTGCCGGACTACTCCCACTCTGACGGGCACGAGGTGTTCCTGCGCCTGCACGGAGAGATGCAGGATGCCGCGTTCGTGAAGTTTCTGGCAAACCTGCCGCCTGCCCGATCCATTGCGTTCTCGTCGCATCACTTTCTCGTGCTCGACCATATACGCCGGGGACAACCTGTCCCTCGCTGGTGCCGCGACGGAGTTGGATTCTCTGCGCTCGCTGGATCTTGTCCACTTCGAGGGTCGCGGGCGGGGAACCCGCTACTTCCTGAACGAGAGCGTTTACGAGGGCACCGACCGGGAAGACGGCATCGCCCGCCAGCCGGCCCCTGACCGGGAAGCGAATCGAGCCCTGCTGCTCAAGCACCTTGAAGACCACCAGCAGAACGGCAGCACGCTGGCTGATCTGCACCAGATCCTCTCGTTCCTGTCACGCGGTCAGCTACAGAAGTTGCTCAAGGATCTCAAAGCCGAAAACAAGATCCGCAGCGTCGGCCGTACCAAGGGCGGCCGTTGGTACCCGGCGGAGGCGGCTGAATGACCGGCGGCGGCGAGCGCCAAAACGCAATCCGGCGCAATTCCGACGCAATCCGGGCGCAATCCGGATCGCCAGGCGCAATCATAAAGCTATTGTTTTCATGGGCTTGGTAGATTCGTCAGCGCGGTTTCGAGCCCGGATAAAAACGCAATTGGGAAGGGATGCCGCCGCCACCGACCGCCGGTGGGTTGAGCGGCTTGACCTCGCCGCCGCCTTCGGAGTCGCGGCGTCGGCTCCGGCTCGGCGCGGCTTCGGGGGGTCGCGGGCTCCAACCCGGCGCGTCCTCCGCGAAGGAACGGACCCCGGAGCCGGGGCGCCGCCCGAGAACCGGGCGGCTCCCCCCGCGGGCATGTGCCTCAGGGAGACCCGCCGGCAGGGATTTTGTTGAGGCCGTCGCCCTCCAGCACGAAGCCGGCCCAGTAGAAAGGCGCGCTCCAGCGCGGGTCGCGCCAGAGGGCGAGCTGGGCCTGCCGCAAGGCCTCCGCCGGCGGCAGGCCGGCGACGAGAAGCCCTTGATAGAAATTCTCCATGAGGACGGCCGTAGCCCGGTCGTCCACGCTCCAGAGGCTCATCACCACTCCCGACGCCCCCGCCGACAAAAAGGCGTGCGTCAGTCCCATCGGCGCTTCCCCCCTCAAGTCACGCCCGAGCGCCGTCTGGCAGGCGCTCAGGACGATCAGGTCGGTCGACAGGTTGAGCCCGCGGACGTCCTCGGCGGTCAGCCTCCCCTCCCGGTGCCGCCCGCGGCGGTCGAAGCGGGAGAGCAGAAGCGCCGAGCGCTCCGGGCGCTCCGCATCGAGCAGTCCGTGCGCGGCCAGGTGGGCAACCGAGGAGCTGC
This sequence comes from uncultured Holophagales bacterium, assembly GCA_963844885.1. Lineage (GTDB taxonomy): Bacteria > Acidobacteriota > Thermoanaerobaculia > Multivoradales > UBA5704 > DATMER01. Next base: position 253,052 of record CAWJQA010000008.1, read on the forward strand.
CGAGCACCCCTTCCAAGACCAGGCTTCGAGCCGCCTCGAACCCGGTGGCGGAGGTGGCCTTCTCCCCGGGCAAGACGCTCCGGACGAGCCGCAGGATGTCCCGGACCTCCCTCCCGGCATCGGGGAGCCGCGGCAGCCGGCCGTCGGCATCGCCGAAACCCGGCGCCCCCTTCGGCAGCCGGTCGTCCGAGTCGCTGGAGACCGGATCGCCGATCAGTGTCAGCAGCCTCTCGGGCTTCCGGCGACCGGCGCGCCGGTCCCGCAGCCGCTTCAGCACCGAGGCCGAGGGGATACGGCTGACGGAATGCCCGGCGATCAGCGGCTCGGACCACGCCCGGCCTTCCGAAATGCCGGCGGGATCGGGCAGCGCCTCGAACGGGACGTAATGCAGGATCTCCGGCGCGACGAGGAGCAGCCGCTTCCCCCGGATCCGGTCCGCCACGGGTCCGAGAAGCCGGACGGAGAGATCGGCGGCCATCCTCCTCGCCGCCGCGATCCCGCCCGGCCCGCGGGTGTGCTTCATCGCCTCGTAGAGCCTGCGGACGGCCGGTTCCAGGACACCGCGGCCGGGCAGCACAATGCAGCCGTGGCCGTCGCGCGCGACCCACCAGAGGACGCTCCGCTCCTCGCCCAGCGCGTACTCCAGGAGAACGGTCTCACCATCCAGCACGGCAGCCTGAATCTCTGGGAGCGAGAGCGCCCCGGCTCCCCCGAGATTGTCGGACAGGCTGCGGGCGCGCGACCGTTCGCTGACCTCCAGGGCCGCGGTGCCGTCACCGCTTTCCATGAGGAGATCGACGAGGTATTCGTAATCCTCCTGCCGCGAGGCCTGATAGGACGCCTTGAGGAGATCGACCACGAAGCCTCCGCCGGTTCCCGGGCCGGTGTCGGAGCGGAGGGACTCCGCCACGCGCAGCGCGCGCTCGACGCGGTCGCGGGCGGCGATGCGGTTGCCGCGGCGGCGCTCGGCTCGGGCCATGCCGGAGTAGGCCGCGGCCTGCGCCTCCCGGTTGCCGGACGCGGCGGAAAGCTCCAGGGCCTTCTGGAAGGCGTCGATGGCCGGCAGGTTCTCCTTCTGAGCGAGGAGAAGCCAGCCCAGGTTGCTCCACACGGTGGCCTCTCCCGGAACGTCGCCGAGGGATTGGAAGATCCCGAGCGCCCGCCGGAACGACCGCGAGGCCTGGTCGAGCCGGCCGGCCTTCTGCCACGCCAGCCCCATGCCGTTCAAGGCCGCGGCCTCGCTCTCACCGGACTCCCTGGGTGGCGCCAGAGCGGCCCGGAACAGTTGCAGGGCGCGACGGGGGGCGCCGAGCCGGTAGTAGGTGTTGCCGAGCTGGGTGAGAACGGCGCCGCGGGCGGCGCGGTCGTCCGCGATCCGCAGAAGCGCGAGCGCCTGCGCGTAGGCTTCCAGGGCCCGGTTCAGCTCTCCCAGGGAGGTGTAGAGCGTACCCTGGTCGATGCGGACGATCGCCTGCCGGTGCAGGCTGTGGAGAGCCCCCCAGGCCTGGTAGGCGCGGCCGTAGCACTCCAGGGCCTCCCGGGCGTAGCCGCGGAGATGGTCGAGTTGGCACATCCGGTAGGCGCCGGCGATCCCCGACCCGTCCGGAGTCTGGATGTCGACGCCTTGCTGCTCGTGAGAGAGATGCAGAAGCCGGCCCTCCTTCAGGTTGAAAGCATGGACGTGGGCGGCGCGGGCGTGCGGCCAGAGCCTCAGCCCGACAAGGCAGAGCGTTGCGGCTCCCAGGAGGAGCCCGATAGGCCTCCAGCAGCGCATGGTTTCATTCGCGGGACCGCGGACCAGTGGAGAAAGAGTGTAGACGCCCGATCCCCCGGTCCGAAAGCACGGCAAATGTTCATAGATACAGAAGACGAAGGATCATCTTCCCCGGCCGGACCGGCCGAGCCCGGGGCTACCCGAAGATCTGCCGTCGCAGCTCGCGCCAGGAGGCGGCGGTGTCCAGGCCGCCGTCTTCCGGGAGGGGTTCCAGGAAGCGCTCGAGCCCCAGCAGCAGGTCCGGACAGTCGAAGCAGACGCCGAGATGGAGGCACACCCGGGCGTCGCGGCGCGCGGAGAGGCGGTCGTCCCGGTAGGCGGTCAGCTCCTCGGGAGACGGGTGCCAGCCGGCGCCGGGACGGAGACGGGTCTCGCGATGGAAGTGGCGGAGGGCGCGGGCGAGGGTGTCCGTCATGGCCGCCCCTTGCGGAGGCTGGCCCCGCTCAGTCCTCCGGTTCCGCCAGCTCGAGCTTCAGCCGCTTCCTGGCCTGGAACAGGTGGGCCTTCACGGTGTCGATGGAGATCTTCATCAGCACCGCGATCTCTTTGTACTTGCGCCCCTGGTCGTAGCGCAGGAGGAAGCAGGTGCGCATCTGGTCGGGCAGCGCCTGGATGGCCTGGCTGAGGGCGATGGAGCGCTCCCGCTCCAGCACGTCGTCCAGGGCTCTGGGCTCGGAGGGCGGCGGCTCGTAACCGGCCGGCTTGCCCTCCTCGTCCTTCCCGCCGGTCTCGAGGGAGATCTCCCATCCTTTGCGCTTGCCAGCCCCCCGCCTGCGCAGCTCGTTCTGGTAGACGTGATCCGCGATCTCGAACAGCCAGGTCTTGAAACCGGATTCGAGGCGGAACGAAGCGATACCTCTGAAGACCCTCAAAAACACGTCTTGTGTGAGGTCGCGGGCGTCCTCGGGGGAGAAGCCTCTCTGCTGGAAAAAGTTGCGCACACGGCGGTCGTGCAGCTCGAACAGCCGCCCGAAGTCGGCCTCGACACCGGTCCCGGCCTGGATCAGCTCGACAAGGCGCCGGCTGGGATCGTCGTCGGGGAGGGACATTCCCTTAGTCTATCCGACGGTCACTGGTGAGTTGGAGTAGACGATGCCATCCGGCGGGTCGGGGGACGCGTCCGGCGATCGGTTTGCCCTGCAACACAACGACACACAAGGATGCACAAACCATGACCCGCGAAGAGTACGAAGCCCGCAGACAGCGGGTAAAAGCACAATTGCCGACTCCGGACTCGTTCGCGGGAATCCGCGGGCCCTTCGACCCGACCTTCGGATCACGGCGGAACGCTCCGGAGACACAAAACCCGGGGGTGGGAACATTTTACCCGCGGGTTGAAGCCTTGCGGACGCATAAAAAATGAGTCAACCCGCCGGTTGACTCACTCAACCCGCGGCTGGATGCATTTTACCCGCGGGTTGACTCATTTCACCGCCGGGTTGACTCGCTCGACCCGGCTGCGGATTCATTGTGCCCGCGGGTGCTGTGAGTCGCGAGCCGGGTAAAATGCCTCAACCGCCGGGTCAGACGGGCCGGAATCACTCCGCATCACCTCCACTCTCGGGTCGAAACGCGTAACCCGCGCCGTGAGGCGGTCGCGGGGTCGGTAGGTCAAGCGTCTCCCAGCAGCTCCCGTGCAAGAGCGTCGATCCGCTCCCGGAAATCCGTCTCCAGGACGGCCTTCTCCGCTTCCGGCAGGAAGGACTGGCGCAGGGCGGCCAGCGAAAAACCGGCCAGCTCGGCGGGGGTGTAGCCGAACGTCTCGTGCAGGCGGAGGTACTCGCGGCTCAGATCGGTGTCAAAGAAGGCGGGGTCGTCCGAGTTGACCGAGACCGGGACGCCGGCCCGGTAGAGGCGGTCGAAGGAGTGGCTCGCCAGGTCCGGGAAGACTCCCAGACAGACGTTGGAGCTCGGGCAGACCTCCAGCGGGATGCGCCGGTCGCGCAGCTCCGCGACGAGCGACCGGTCGTCCACCGCCCGCACTCCGTGGCCGATGCGCTCGGCGTCGCAGACGTCCAAGGCGGCGCGGATGGCTTCCGGACCGGCGTGCTCCCCGGCGTGCGCCACCCGGTGGAGACCCTCCCGCTTCGCCACCGCGAAGTGCTCCCGGTAGGGATCGTTCGCGAAACGCGCCTCGCTGCCGGAGAGGCCGAGCGCCACCACGCCACCATCACCGGAACGACTGCGCGCGGCCAAGGCCCACTCCAGGGTGCGGTCCGCCGCTTCGACGCCCACGTTGCGGACGATGTCCGGGATGAGCCGCAGCCTCGATCCGTAGCGCCGCTCCCCCTCCCTCATCGCCTCTTCGAGGGCGGCCAGGATCTCCTCCCCGTTCCCGCCGTTCGCCAGGTGGGTCGAGATGGTGAAGTGGGCCTCGGTGTAGACCACGGCCTGGGCGGACTGCATCTCCAGGAAGTCCAACGCCAGGAGCTGGAAATCCTCCGGCTCGCGCAGGGCGCGCGAGCAGGTGAGGTAGACCTGGACGAAGTGCTCGAAGTCGCGGAAGCGGAACCAGCGCCGGAGGCCTTCTTCGTCACCGGCCGGCAGCTCCACGCCGTTGCGCCGCGCCAGCTCCAGGAGCACGCCGGGACGCATGGAGCCTTCCAGGTGGACGTGCAGCTCCACCTTGGGCATCCGCCGGAGAAAGAGCTCGAGACTCACCGCCCCGCGACCACCGCGTCGGTCGGATCGGTCGGACGGAGGCGGACGCGGAGGCGCTCCAAGACCGGCTCGGGCACCAGGCCGGTGAGGTCGCCGCCCAGGGAGTAGACCTCTTTGACCAGGCGGCTCGACAGGTAGCTGTAGTCCTCCTTGGGCATCATGAAGACGGTCTCGACGCGCGGGTTCAGGCGGCGGTTCATGAGCGCCATCTGGAACTCGTACTCGAAGTCCGAGACGGCCCGCAGCCCCCGCACCACGGCGCGGGCACCGATCGACTCCATGAAATCGACGAGCAGGCCGGAGAAGCTCAACACCCGGCAATCCTGCCGACCGTCGGTGAGCGAGCGGATGATCTCGATCCGCTCGTCGACGGTGAACAGCGGTTTCTTCTGGTCGTTGAACAGCACCGCCACGACCACTTCATCGAACAGCGGGCGGCAACGCTCGATGATGTCGAGGTGGCCGTTGTGGAGCGGGTCGAACGATCCGGGATAGACGGCGATCCGTTTGGTCATCTCGCGTCGCGGGCCTCGGAAAGGTTGAAGGTGACCATATTGTAGGCGGCATCGGTGACGCGCAGCAGGAGCAACCCGCCGGGTTTCGGTTTTTCGTCACGGGGCTCGACGAGCAGCGTCTCGGTCTGGCCGTCGATCAGCCCGTCCGCGGACGCTACCGGTTTCCACTCCTGCGCGTCCACGCTCACCATGGCCTCGCGCAGAGGGTTCGCGGCGTCGCGGACGGTGGCGCGCAGCCGGCCGCCCTGGCGGTCCACCTTGATCAGCACCGGCGTGGTGTTGTCCACGACCACGGGATCGCTCACCCGCTCGGCGGCCAGGGCGCTTCCCGGATCGTTCGACGGCCGGTCCGACGCCCGCAGCCGGAAGCGATAGATTCCGTCCGGCAGGGCCGTGGCGTCGAAGGCGTAGTAGCTCTCCTCCAGCCCGTCCGCGACCCGCATCCAGTCGCCCTGCGAGTCGGCCGGCCGGAAGGAGAGCTCGTACTCCAGCGCATCCTGGTTGGGGTCGGAAGCGGCCCAGCGGAGCGTCCGGAATCCTTTCTTCCACAGCGGCTTGGTGCGGCCGTCGTCCTCGTCCGCGGGTTGGCCGAGGGTGGTGAAGATCCCTTCGCGGGTCGGGTGCGCCGGCTCGTAGACCTGGTTCGTGGGGTTGAAGTTCGCCGGTACCAGAATCTGTCCCGGCTCCAGGGCGCCGAAGCCGTCGATGCGCGGGCTCAGGTTCTCCTGGCGGTAGGACAGCTCGGCGGTCTGGAGGACGGGAGGCGCGGCGGTACTCGCCGCGGTACTCCCCTCCAACTCGGCCCGCCACTGGACGTAGCGGCCGCGGGGGAGGTCGTCGAGAACGATCTCCTCGCCTTTCTTCGCCGCGGTCCAGGGCGACCAGGTGCGGTCCGGCGCGGCGCTCATGCCGCTGCGGAAGGAGAAGCGGATTCCACTGCCGCCCGGAGTTTCGCCGTGCCACCGGAAGGTGCCGAAGCGGGCGGCCTGCGCGGCGTCGAGCGCGGCGCTGATGTAGGTGCCGGTCTTTTCGGTCCCCGAAGTGATCCGGTAGAGGGCCGCCGCGTTGGTGGTGGCGAAGGCCGGCCCGGCCTCGCCCGGCAGCAGGGTCACGATCTGCCGCTCGTCCACGTCCTTTTCGAGGAGGAGCTGGCGGTCGGACCAGCTATAGAGCTTGCCTTCCAGCCCGGTGGCCACCCAGACGCGCCCCTTGGACCAGAGCACGTCGTAGACGGTTTCGTTGGCGAAGCTCCAGAGGCTCTCGACGACGCCGCTGGGCGAGATCGCCAGCAGCTCGCTGCGCGGTCCGGTGGCACCGGCCGGGCGGGTACCGGCCGCGACCTCTCCGGCGTCGGCAGCCCCCCCGGTAGCCGCGGCAGGCGGCGCCGCGGCCTGGCCGTCGGCCGCCCCCCCGCCCGCCCCCCCGCCAGTACCGGGCTGGGAGAGATCGACGAGGCTGGACTCCGACGCCACCGCGCCGGCATAGCAGGTACCGTCCGGACTCACGCTCAGGGCCACGATCTCGGGTTCGTCGGCGTCATAGAGCGTGCGGGCGGTGCCGTCCTTGCCCAGCCGCAGGACGAGCCCCTCGCCCGCGGTGCCGAGGAGAATGTCGCCGTCCGGCAGCACCGTCATGGAGCGCAGGTGGGTGTCGTCGCTGTCGTAGAGCACCTCGCCGTGGCCGTTCGCAGCCACCTTGAAGAGCTTGCCCTGGGTGCCGGTGGCGACCAGGAGGCTGCCGTCCCTGGCCCGGGTCAGCGCCCAGATGTAGGTCTCGCCAGGATCGAAGAAGACATCCGCCTTTCCCTGGGTTCCCTTGGGGATGCGGTAGACCTTGCCGCGCGGCGAGGTGCCCGCGAACACGGTGCCGTCGGGGTCCACCCAGACGGCGAAGACCTCGGGCTCGGGCGCCGCGAACAGCTCGGTGATCTTGCCCTGGCGGTCGATCCCGAGCACCTTGCCGGCGTTGCCGGTGCCGGCGATCCAGCCGCCGCTCCCGTCACTCCCGCTTGCAACTGAAAGCAGGAAGGGTTCGCCGATCGAAGCGACCCGCTCGGCGCGGGGTGCGAGCGACATCCGGCCGAGCGAATCGACGCTCACCCCTTCCAGCGTACCGGCGAGGAAGCCGGCCTGGCTCTGAGTCTGGAAGATGTGGACCTGCGTGGCCGACGCCGCCGCCGGCACGAGAAGAACCAGGAGAAAAGCCAGTGCGAGTCCGACACCTGCAGCGCGCTGCTTCAACGATCACCTCCGACGGTCTCTCCGCCGCCCGAAATGGGATCGCGGCGTTTCACTTCCAAGTCGACCCGCACGAGCCCGGAGATCGGGACCGGCATGGTCTCGTGGTATTCCTGGGCGATGGTGGCGCGCAGCGGCACGGCGCTGCCGGACGCGGCGGCACCCCAAAGCGAGCGCATCGAGCCGGGCAGGCGCGGCATCACCTCCCCGGCCACCGAGAGGCCCGCGCCGCCGTAGAAACCGAGCACGACGAGGTCGCGCCGGGAGTGCAGCGAGCGCAGCAGCTCCAGGAGCTGGGGAAAATTCACGGGGTCGGCGGGCTCCAGGGCGAGGCGGGCACCGTCGGCGCTCGCGCCGTCGCCGATCAGCAGCGAGTAGCGGCCGGCCGGCAGATCCTCCGGCAGGTCGAGCGCGACCGAGCGCCGGAAGCGCTCGCCGCGGTAGGCGGCGAGGTCGAGGGTGATCCCGACGCGGTCGCCCGGCCGCACCACGGTGCGGTCGGCGTGGGCGCCCTCGAGGGTCGCCGCGCGCGGCTGGGTCGCCTGGACGACGTCGACCTGGATGTCCTCGAAGCCGACCTGCTCGATCGCGCTCTGGCTCACGAAGGAGGCCACCGCCAGCAGAAACGATGCGGCCTCACCGGTGGCGCTGTCGCCGTCGAAGCTCTGCCGCACCTCCAGGTCGCCGTACTTCTCGAGCCGGAAGCGCGCGGTCACGTCGAGCCCCTGCGAGCCCGAGGTGTACGAGGCGGACTCCAGTCCCGCCACCATGGCGCTGCTCACCAGCATGGGGGTGTAGACGGTCACGTCCGCGAGCCGCATCCGGAACTCGCGCGGCTTGTCACCGCCGCCAGTGCCGCCGCCCGAGATGCGCAGCACCATGGGCACGGTGGGCGCCTTGACGCCGAGCCGCCCCTGGATGCCGGCCTTGCGGTCCTGCTCGAAAGCGCCGACCTCCTCGCCCAGGTTGGAGATCTTGAAGGAGGTGTTCTGGTTCGACAGCACCATCACCACCTCGGCGCTCGCCATGGGCACCGTGATCGGGCCGAGGCCCAGGAAGGGGTGGCCGAAGGCGAGCACCTGATCGCCGTAGCGGTCGGTCACCGTGCCGATGGCGGCGAGCCGGAAGTCGCCGTCCACGAGCACCGCGCCGACGGCGCTGCCGAGCTTGAGATCCTCGTCCGTGTCGCCGGGCAACGCCTTGCCCGCCGAGCCGACCGAGCCGAGCGCCTGCGCCAGGATGCCCTGCGACTGTACGCCGAACCCGGAGGTGGCCCACTGCACGCTGGCCACGGCGTCGTTGGCCATGCGGGGGCGGAGCTTCGCCAGCTCCCGCTGCAGGAGATCCGGCGGGATCTTCCCCGAGAGCAGGTCGGCGAGGCTCAGCATCCGAGCCATGGGGACCGCCGGCATCGGCGGTGTCGGCGGCATCGGCGCCACGCCCTTGAGCCCCGAGAGCCGCCGCATGGACTCGATCGGGGTGATGCCGGCGATGGCCTCGTGCGAGAAGGGCCAACTGAAGGCGACCGCCCCGGCAAGACGGCCGTCCAGGAAGACCGGGCTGCCGCTCATGCCGGCGGCCACGCCGCTCTTCTCCAGCCCCTTGCCGGTCAGACGGGCCAGGATGTAGCTCATGTCGACGGCGCCCTGGTTGCGCATGACGCCGACCACCTCGACCTCGAAGCGCTCCGGCTCGCTGCCGGAGAACACCGTGAGACCGTAGCCCTTCTGGCCGGCCTTGACTTCATCGACCGGGATGATGGGCAGCTCCTTGGGTCCGGACTGCCGTTCGATCGGCTGGATCGGTGCGGGCGGCTGAACCGGCGCGGGCGGCTGGGGCGGTCCGGGCGGCTGCGGCTGGCCGGCCCGGGCGGCAGACGAGACGGACGCGAGGAGGAGCAGGCCCGCGAGGGCTCGCCGGTGGAGGCGGGGTGATCGCATCATACTTCCTCTCCCTGGGCCGTCTGAAGCGTCACGCCGGATTGCCGGAGCGCCTCGAGCAGCCGATCGACGGGAAATCTCCCTGTCCGTAGAACCACGGGTCCGCCCTCCTCTATTGCCACCACGGTCGACGGCAGCCCGCCGGGCAACACGCCGCCGTCCACCACCACCGCATCCTCGCCGGCCAGCAGCTCCGCCGCGCCCGCGGGATCCAGGACCGGCTCCCCGCCGCTCGGGTTGGCACTGGTCGCCGTCAGCCCGTGCCCCAGCTCGGACAGCAGGTGCCGCAGGCCCTCGTGGCCCGGGATCCGCACCGCGAGCGCCGCCTCTCCTCCCGAAGCCGGAAGCGCGCGCGCGGCGGGCAGGATCACGGTGAGAGGCCCCGGCCAGCAGGCGGAGAGGGGGATCAGTATAGAAAGGTCTGGATCGATCCCCAAATCCGCGAGCTGCTCCGGCCCCGCCACCACCGCGGGCAACGGCTTGCGCGGCTCGCGGCCCTTGATACGATAGATCGCCTCCACGCCGGTCCGGTTCCGCGGATCGGCTCCCAGGCCGTAGCTTGACTCCGTCGGAATGGCCAGGACGCCGCCCCGCCGGAGGAGCGCCCGCAGCGGCTCGACCGGATCGCCCGGGTGCCAGAGCGGGGCGGGAGTCTTCATCGGCGCTTCGGCTTCGGAGCCGCCTTGGCTCGACGGGCGCTCCCTTCGATCAGCTCGCGGGCGTGGGAGAGCGACAGTGGAGTCACCTGGGAGCCGGCGAGCATGCGCGCCACCTCCTCGACCCGCGCGCCGGCCGCCAGCTCCTCCACCTGGACCCGGGTGCGCCCCTTGTCCACCGTCTTGCTCACCTTGAAGTGGACGTCGGCGAAGCAGGCGACCTGCGGCAGGTGGGTGACGGCGAGGATCTGCCCGCCTTCGGCCAGCCGCTGGAGCTTGCGGCCGAGCGCCGCGGCCTCGGCGCCGCCGATGCCGGTGTCCACCTCGTCGAACACCAGGCTGGGCCGCGCCGTATCCGCGGCATCCGCGGCCGTGGTCTCGCCGTGGGCGGCGAGCTGGAGGGCGAGGTGGATGCGCGAGAGCTCGCCGCCGGACGCGATGCGCGCCATCGGCCGGGGCTCCTCGCCGGGGTTCGGCGCGAAGAGGAAGACCACCTGGTCGATGCCGTCGCGGCCGAAGTCGGTTGGCACCTCGTCGAGAACGAGCGGGCTGCCGGCCCGGCGGCGGCGCTCCAGCGCCACGCCGAGACGGGCGCGGGCGAGCCCGAGATCCTCGAGCTCGGCCTCGATGCGCTCGACCAGCGCCTTGCCCCAGCGCTCGCGGGCCTGGGAGAGGGCGACGGCCGCCGCGCGGTACTCTTCGAGAGCGGCGGCCACGCGGGCCTCCAGCTCGTCGCGGTTCAGGGCGTCGCCTTCCAGCTCGGCCAGCTCGGTCTCGATCTCGGCGCGCCGGGCGAGGACGGCAGCGGTGTCTCCACCGTGCTTACGGCAGAGCCGTTCGAGCAACGCGAGCCGCTCCTCGATGAAGTCGAGCCGCGCCGGATCGGCCTCCAGGCCGTCGAGGCGGTGGCTGAGCGAGGTGGACAGCTCGGCGAGCCGGATGCGCACCTCCTCCAGCTCGGCGTTCCAGGCCGCGGCCTGCGGCTCCCAGGATTCGACGTCGGCGAGCAAACTCTGGCTCTTGCCGACCCGCTCCAGAGCCGAGCCTTCCTCCTCGGAGATCAGGGAGAACGCGGTGCCGAGGGCGCGGGTGATGGCCTCGGCGTGGCGGAGCACCTCGCGTTCGGTGCGCAGCTCGGTCTCCTCACCGGCGCGGATCCGGGCGCCGTCGATCTCGGACGCCTGGAACCGGAGAAGGTCGATGCGCTCGCGGCGGGCGCGGGCGTCGCCGGTGAGACGCTCCAGCCGTTCGGCGAGCCGGGAGTACTGGTCGAAGGCGGACTCCACCCGGCCCCGCAGAGGCTCACCCTCCGAGCCTCCGCTGCGGTCGAGCATCCGCTTCTGAAGCTCGGGCTCGACCAGGCCCATCTCGTCGCGCTGGCCGTGGATGCGCAGCAGGTAGGGGGCGAGATCCGAGAGCAGGCGCAGGGTGGTGGGCTGATCGTTGACGAAGACCCGGTTGCGCCCGCTGCGGGCGATCTCGCGCCGCACGAGCACCTCACGGCCCTCGGTCTCCAATCCAGCTTCGTCGAAGACCGTGCGCCAGGCGTCGCCTTCCAGCTCGAACACGCCGCTCACGGTGAGCGCGTCGGCGTCGCTGCGGATCATCTCCGTGCTGGCGCGGGAGCCGGAAAGAAGCGACAGCGAGTCGACGATGATCGACTTGCCCGCCCCCGTCTCGCCCGAGAGAATATTCAGGCCGGCCCCCAGCTCGACGGAGGCTTCGGCCATGACGGCCAGGTTGCGGACGTGGATTTCGCGCAGCACGGAGGCGGAGAATATCAGAGCTGGGGTTTCGGCCCGTTCCAGCAGGACGGCACGAACTCGGGGTCCTCCTGGGCGCGGCGCTCGAAGCTCAGGAAGTCGTAGTAGCCGCAGCGCACGGTGGCCGGGTAGAGGCGGCAGATGTCGGGCCGCGCCTCGTAGATGGTGCAGCGCCGGGTCTCCGTGTCCAGGAAGCGGCAGACCGTGCCGTAGACCGTGTCCGGCTGGTGGCGCATCACCACTTCCCCGGGATCCTCGCCTTTCTTGGTAAACTTCCGCGCGGCCGACTCCACGCTCAGGCCGAAGTGCTGCGCCAGACGCTCGACGTCCGCCGGCTGGAGTGGGATCCTCGGATAGGAACAGCAGTAGGCGGGACAGCGGTTGCAGTTGTAGAAGATCGTCAGGCCCACGGTCCGCATTCTACCCTCGGGAGGCCCTTTCATGCGCTCGAAGTCTCTCTTCCAGGTTGCCTTCGCGCTGTTCCTCGCCCTGGCCGGCCCCGGTATCACCGGGGGGGCAGCGGATGCGGGCGGCGACATGGTGTCCGTCCCGGACAGCATCGTCGCGCGCCACGTGCCGCCCATCCCACGCGCCGCCACCGAGGGGCTCCTGCCTTACGAAAACCTGCGCGCCGCCTGGTTCGCGGACTGGCATCCGAGCGAGCGCCGCCTCCTCATCCGCACCCGCTTCGGCGAGAGCGTGCAGCTCCACGAGGTCGCCATGCCCATGGGCGCCCGTACGCAGCTCACGTTCTACAAGGACACCGTCAACGAAGGCGCATACCGCCCGGGACGCCCGCAACAGATCGTGTTTTCGATCAACGAGGGCGGCGCCGAGAACTACCAGCTCCTGCTCCTCGACACCGGCACCGGCAAGGCCCGGCGCTTCACCGACGGCAAGAGCCGCAATACGGACCTGTCCTGGTCCCACGACGGCAAGCTCCTCGCCTACCTCAACAACTCCCGCAACGGCCGCGACTTCGACCTCTACACGATCGATCCCGGAATGTCCGCCGGCAGCGGCGGCGGCGGCGAGCGCCGGGTCGCCGAGCTTCCGGGCACCTGGTCGATCCTCGATTGGAGCCCGGACGACCGGCGCATCCTGCTGCGGGAGGAGATCTCCGCCAATGAGACCTACCTGCACTGGGTCGACCTGGCGAGCGGCGAGGTCCACGCCCTGACCCCACGGCAATCTCCGGGCGCCCCGGGCGGCGAGCCCGTCTCCTGGCAGGACGCCCTATGGTCCGGCGACGGGCTCTCGGTCCTCGCGGCCAGCGATCTGGACAGCGAGGTTCTCCGCCTCGTGCGCATCGACCTCGCGGGAGGCAAGCCGATCCCCCTGCCCGCTACAGCCGGCCTGCGCTGGAACGTGGAGTCGTTCGGCCTCTCGGACGACGGCAGCCTCCTCGCCTTCCTGGTCAACGAGGACGGCGTCAGCCGGCTGCACTTCCTCGACCTGCGGACCGGCAAGGAGCTGCCGGCGCCCGAGATGCCCGAGGGCGTCGCGACGCGGCCGCGGTTCCGGCCGGGCTCGCACGAGGTGGCGTTCTCGCTGAACTGGGCGCGCTCGCCGCGCGATGTCTTCAGCTACGACGCCGACTCCCGTCGCCTGGAGCGCTGGACCGCCAGCGAGGCCGGCGGCCTCAACACCTCCGCCTTCGTCCTCCCCGAGCTGGTCCACGTCAAGAGCTTCGACGGTCTCCCCATCCCGGCGTTCGTCTACCGTCCGCCCGCCGATCGCTTCCCCGGCAAACGGCCGGTCTACATCGACATCCACGGCGGTCCCGAAGATCAGGCCCGGCCCGGCTTCCTCGGCAGCAACAACTATTTCATCAACGAGATGGGCATCGCGCTCGTAGTGCCCAACGTGCGCGGCTCCACGGGCTACGGCAAGAGCTACCTGAAGCTCGACAACGGCGAGAAGCGCGAGGATTCGGTCAAGGACATCGGCGCGCTTCTCGACTGGATCGCCACCCAGCCCGGCCTCGACGCCTCCCGCGTCATGGTGTCCGGCGGCTCTTACGGCGGCTACATGGTGCTCGCCTCGCTCGTCCACTACAGCGACCGGCTGCGCTGCGCCTTCGACTCCGTGGGGATCAGCGACTTCGTGACCTTCCTGGAGAGCACGAGCGACTACCGCCGCGACCTGCGGCGCGTCGAGTACGGCGACGAGCGGGATCCCGAGATGCGCGAGTACCTCCTCAAGATCGCGCCGGCCCGCAACGTCGAGAAGATGAAACGGCCGCTGCTGGTCACCCAGGGGGCCAACGATCCGCGCGTACCGATCTCCGAGTCGGACCGGATCGTCGCCGCTCTCGAAGGGCGCGGCGTACCGGTCTGGTACCTCGTCGCCAAGGACGAGGGCCACGGCTTCCAGAAGAAGAGCAACACCGACTACCAGCGCGCCGTGGTGGTGCGGTTCATCGAGGAGTTCCTGCTGGGGCCTGGCTGAGGGAGGCTACGCCTCCGGCGAGTAGATCGCGACGCGGTTGCGCCCGCTCCGCTTCGAGAGGAGCAGGGCGTGATCGGCGGCGTGATAGAGATCCTGCGGCGCCGGCATCCGGTCGGAGAGCTGCGCCACGCCGAAGCTGCAGCTCAGGGAGATCTTGAGGTCGCCGTAGCGGTGGTCGAGATCCAGGACCCGGTCGCGCAGCTTGAGCGCCAGGTTCTCCGCCTGGGCGGCCGTGGTCTCGGGCGACAGGATCACGAACTCGTCACCGCCGACGCGGGCCAGGGTCTGCTCCGGCCTCACCAGATCCTTCGCCAGCGCGGCCACCTGCTTGAGGGCGAAGTCGCCGCAGAGATGGCCGTAGGTATCGTTGATGCGCTTGAACTCGTCGAGGTCGAAGATCATCAGCGACAACGGCCGCGAGTGGCGGACGGCGCGCGCGAACTCGCGCTGCACCTCCTCCTCGAACTTCCGCTTGTTGTAGATCTCGGTCAACCCGTCCAGCGACACGAGCTCGTAGATCGCCATGTGGTAGGCGCTCTCGACGTCCTGCTCGTGGAGGAACTTGAAGTGGACCGCGGCGGTCTGGAAGCGGTCGCCGGTCTTCAGCACCGTCCGGCCATGGATGGCCTGGCCGTTGACGTAGGTGCCGTTGGTGCTCCCGAGATCCTCCAGAGTCACCAACGAACCGACGTAGCGCAGCCGGGCGTGCTTGCGCGAGATCGACATGACCTCGGGCAGGCTGATCGCCACCGAGCTCGACCGGCCGATCTCCAGGGTCGTCCCCGAGGAGAGGCGGAAGCGCGAGCCGAGCCGCTGACCCTCGGGGTGGGCGATCAGGATGATGTCCGCCTCGGACTCCCCCGCCACCGCCAGACCGCCGCGCACCACCCGCTCCCGGGTAGCGGTCTGGAAGGTCTGGGTGAGGCCGCTCTCCTGGAGAGAGGACGAGTCGATGCCGTCCGTGTCGCTCTCGCCACGCTCGAGTTGCTGGTACGAATCCGAACGCTGGCGCTCGTCCATGATTTGACGCGATCTCATCTCTTCCTGACGTGGCAGATTTGAATTGTATCACGCCGCTGCGCGCGGCCGAAGGTCAGCGCCCGGACAACATGGCGCGCAGGACGTGGCGGGCCACTTCGGGGTTTTCGCGGAGCCGGCGCATGGAATAAGGATACCAGTCCCGGCCGTAGGGGACATAGACCCGCAGCCGGTGGCCGCCGGCGATCAGGATGCGCCGCATCTCTTCGTCCACCCCGAGGAGCATCTGGAACTCGTACTGCTCGCGGTTCAGGCCGTGGCGGTCGATCAGCCCCACCGCCCGGCAGACCAGGTGCTCGTCGTGCGTGGCGATGCCCGGGTAGACCCCGTTCTCGATCAGCTTCTCGAGCGCGCGGACGTAGTTTGCCCGAATGGTCTCGGCGCCCTTCCAGGCGATCGTCCGGGGCTCGACGTAGATCCCCTTGCAGATCCGCACGCTCGCGCCCTGCTTCGGCAGCGCCGCGATGTCCGCCAGGGTGCGCCGCATGTAGGCCTGGAGCACCACCCCGACGTTGCCGTGCTTGGCGTGCAGCTCGTGATAGATGCGCAGGGTCGCATCGGTGGTGGTGTTGTCCTCCATGTCGATGCGGACGAAGTTGCCGTACTTCTTCGCCGTGGCCACGATCCGGTCGACGTTGTCGCGGCAGAACGATTCGTCGATCTTGAGACCCAGGAGGGTCAGCTTGATGGAGACGTTGGCGTCCAGGCGCTCACGGTCGATCGCCTCGAAGACCCGCAGGTACTCCTCCACCGCGGCCAGGGCTTTCTCCTTCTCCTTGACCTCCTCGCCGAGCACGTCGAGGGTGGCCATGGCCCCTTCCTGGTTGAGGTTGCGGACGGTGCGCACGGCGTCGGCCAGGGTCTCCCCCGCCACGTAGCGGGAGGCGACCCGGCCGACGATCGGCTTGGGCACGATGGGCAGACCGGTGACCAACAAGCGATTGAACACGCTCATATCGTCGATCCGATCCCGGTCAGAAGGCCGCGACGGCCGGAACTGGCTCGTCGACCACCCAGCGCACGGACTTGGAGCACGGGCACGAGCCGCCGACCCGCCGCAGCGCGGGCATGCGCCCGGCCGCCTGCTCGGGCTGCATCTCGCCGCGGGCGACCTGCGCCATGGCGTCCACGAAGTCCTTGTAGTCGCGGCCGGCGCGGTAGGCGTCGGGCAGGTGCGCCTCCAGGTGGCGCAGCCAGGCCTGGAAATCGTCGAAGCGCTCGCCCGCGAAGCCCGTCATCCGGAAGGCCGGCATGCCGCGCCGCCGGAAGAATTCGGCATGGGGCATGTGCAGGAGATCTTCCCGTTTCACCCCCTCCGCCACCTCACCCGCCAGGATGCGGTCCAGGACGGTCTCGGCCTCCTCGTTGGCGAGCGCCGGCACCCGGGCGCGCAGATAGCGGAGGTTCAGGTCGCGGACCAGCTTCGCGACCTCGTCGTAGTACTGGCTCTGCGCCTCGGCGTTCTTCATCGGCTTGAGGCCGAAGCGGACGTTCGTGCCGCCGCCGCGCTCGTCGCCGAACATCTCCAGGCCGCGCGGCAGCCACTTGTTGATCGCCTTCTGGATCATGTCGATGCTGATCAGCCCCTCGCCCTTGGCGGCCTGCATGACCCAGCGCCGCATCGGCACCACGCCCGAGGCCAGGTGGAACGCCTCCTCGCGCAGCATCTGCGGCATGCTCTCGGCCATCGGCTGGTAGGCGCTGATCTTCTGCATGGCAAGCTGGTACTTGCCCACCCGGTCGATCAGGGCGCAGAACACCACGTTGTCCACGAACGAGTCGAAGTCGATGTTGAAGGCGCCCAGCAGGTGGGAGCCCGTGTTCATCGACAGGATGTCCTCGATCATGTCCGAGGCCGAATCCTTGGCGACCGACGTCCAGTCGTCCTCGACCAGGAGGTGGAGCATCTGGTAGCCGTGGCGCAGCTCCTCGGCCATCATGCGGAGGATCCAGAACTGCTCCTCCTCGTCCTGGGCGCGGGCCAGGGTCAGGCGGTGCTGCTGGATGGAGCCGAATTCGGTGGAGGCCTGGGCGCGGATCGCGCCATGGAGGTGATGGGCCTGCTCGGGGTTCATGTCGCCCGCACGGGTGAACTTGGGCTTGCCCTTCAGATCGCCGCACTCGATCTCGGTACACATGCCGTGCTCGCGGTAGGCGCACAGCTCGAAGCGGGGCTCCCGCGGAAAGTGCTTCTCCCAATTCTCCAGGAGGAACTCGTAATCGGGGAGATAGGCGTCCTTCCACTTGAGAACCGCATCGTGGAAATTCTTGGGCAGGGTGGTCGTTTTGACGCTCATCCTCTCTTCTCTCTCCTCAAAGGGTCCGCACGAACGGCCTCAGGGTCGATGGCTGGAAACCGAGGGCGCTGAAGAAGCCGCGGATCTCCCCCATGTCCTCGTCCACCAGGGTCCGGACGCTGCGGACACCCTGCCGCCGGAAGTAGTTCATCATGACGTCGGCCAGACGCCGGCCGACCGCCTTGCCCCGGGCGCCGGGATCGACGCCCAGGTGCTCGATCCAGCCGGTCGGCTCCTCGATGCCGAACTCTCCGGACCGGACCTCGCCCAGCATGAAGCCGACGGCCCGGCCGTCCACCTCGGCGATCACCGACGCCTCGGGGTCCCGCCGCAGGTAATAACCGACGCGGCGCTCCCAGACTTCCGGCCTGTACTGGCCGGTGATCTTTTCATCGATGCCGACGATGGCGCTGATGTCGAGCTCGTCGACGGGGCGGACGCGGACCTCGGTTGCCGTTTCAGCCATTTCTTAGAACCTTTTCTCTGCGAGGAGCCGGGGACGGCGGGCTGGCCGGCCGGACCGCTGCGATCACCGCGATTCTACCTTATCCTTGCGCCGCCATGGAAAGCCCTGCTGCCGCCTCCTCTCCATCCGTGTCCGGGACCCGCCCCGGGCCGGCGGTCCATCTCGGCCTGCTTTTCGTCCAGGTCTGCTTCGGCGGCTTCCACGTCGTGGCCAAGAGCCTCCTCTCCGGCCTGGCCCCTCTCGCCGTGGTCGGGCTGCGGGTCGCCATCGCCACCCCCATCCTGGTCGCCATCGCCTGGCGCCACGACCGCCCGCACCGGACCCTACCCTCCGGCCGCGACCTCCTCCAGCTCGCCTTCCTGGGCGCCCTGGGCGTCGCCGCCAACCAGATTCTCTTCATCCTCGGGCTCCAGCACACCACGGCCAACAACGCCTCCATTCTGATGACCTGCCTGCCGGTGTTCGCCGTGGCTGCCGGCGCTCTCCTCGGCATCGAGACCATCGGCCCGCGGCGGGCCCTGGGCATCGCTCTCGCCGTCGCCGGCGCCCTGGTCATGGTCAATCCGATGCGCTTCTCGTCGTCCGGCAGGATGGGTCTGGGCAACCTGCTGATCCTGGGCAACTGTCTTTCCTACGCGCTGTTCCTCGTGTTCCAGCGGCCGATCCTGCGGCGCCTCCCCTGGCGCACGGTCATCGCCGGCTCGTTCGTGTTCGGCGGCTCCGCGGTCTTCCTGACCAGCCTGCCGGCGCTCGCCGCGCTCGACTTCCGGGCGGTGCCCGTGACCACCTGGCTCGGAATCCTCTACATCGCGCTGTTCGGGACGGTGGCGGCGTACGCCCTGAACACCTGGGCCGTGCGGCGCTCCTCGCCGGCCCTGGTGGCGGCCTACGGCATGCTGCAGCCCGTGGTGACGGCGACGCTCGCCGCGGCGTTCCTGGGAGAGACCTTGGGCTGGACCGAAGGCGCGGGCTTCGCGCTGATCGTGGCCGGGCTCTGGCAGGTCAACGCAGGAGGCGCCGGCGAAGCCGCTCGAGCCAGAGGCTGAGCACACTGCGGCGAATCTGCCGCAGCCGGGCCTCTGCATACGTTTGTTGGAACGCTTGTTGGAAATTACCGCGGATGCAGCCCAGCTCCAGGAAGATCCGGCCCACCCGGTCCCACTGCCCCATGCGGCGGTACAGCAGGATGGCCCGGCTGAGCAGGCGGGCCGCCTCCTCGGGCCGCTCCTGGGCGGTGCGCAGCGCGGCCTTGCCCTCCAGAACCCGGGCCCTTTCGAGCCGGTCGCCGGTGCCGCGCAGCAGGTGAGCCTCGGCTCGGCGCAGGGCCTCCTCGGCGCCGCGCAGGTCGCGGACCAGGCGCCGGACGTCGGCGAGAGACGTCCAGGCGCGGGCGGTCAGCTCCTGGACCAGGGCCTGGGGATGGACCGCGGTGTCGATCCGGCCTGCCAGGCTGATGGCCAGCCCCGCGCAAAGCGCGGACTCCCTCAGATCGCGCACGGTCCGCGCGCGGTCCAGAAGGAGCTCACAGGCGCCCCAGGTGTGGAAGCGCGGATCGGATTTGAGCACCGCCGGCCACTCTTCGCGCGGCCGGGCCTCCAGCTCCACCATGAGCCGGCGGGCCTCGGCGCGCTCCGCCTCCAGGCCGGCGCGGGCGTTGCGTACCCGTTCGACGACGCGGTTCAGGGTGCTGTCGTAGCGGAACCGCTCCGACAGCTCGCCGCCGTCCTCGACCCCCGCATTCCAGAACGTGGTGGTGACTTCCTGGCAGCGCGGGCAGCCGGGCAGCAGGTGCAGGATCACCCGCCGGGACTCCCGCTGGGACAGCCGGCCCAGCATGAAATCCTCGAGATCCGCCCGCTTGGGATGGAGATCGGGCCTGGCCCCAACGTCATGCAAGATCGGTGGCATGATCGTAATTGTACCCTATTTCCACGAAAACACCGCAACCGGGCCGCGTCCAGTCTGGAGGAAGGCCCGGCTTTTCGGAAGCTCCTACCGTGTCACCAGTATCTCCCCGGTCGGTTTGACTCTCTCGCCGGCCGCCGCCGCGGCCCCGGCGACGTGCTCGTGGGCGTGGTAGCTGCTCCTCACCAGGGGGCCGGCCTCGCAGTGGGCGAACCCCAGCGACAAGGCGTATACGCGGTAGCCTCCGAACTCGTCCGGATGCACCCAGCGGTCCACCGGCAGATGCTTGGGGGTGGGCTGGAGGTACTGGCCGAGGGTCAAAATCTCGACCCCGGCACCGCGGATGTCGCGGATCGTCGAACGGACCTCGTCCGGGGTCTCTCCCAGGCCGACCATGATCCCGGTCTTCACCCGGCCGGCGTACTCCCCTTCGCCGCGACGCCGGGAGGCCTCGGCCAGCAGGGCGAGGCTGCGATCGTAGCGGCTGCCCGGCCGCGCCTGGCGGTACATCCTCGGGACCGTCTCCATGTTGTGCGAGAAGACCTCCGGCGCGGCGCCGAGGACCACGTCGAGGGCACCGGGCACGCCGCGGAAGTCGGGCGTCAGCACCTCCACCGCGGCCTCCGGACTGCGCCGGTGGATCGCGCGGATGACCTGGGCGAAGTGGCCGGCGCCGCCGTCGGGAAGGTCGTCGCGGTCCACCGAGGTGATGACGGCGTGGCGCAGGCCCATGACCTCCACGGCCTCGGCCACGTGCTCGGGCTCGCCGGGGTCGACGCCGGCCTGCGGCCGGCCGGAGGTCACGGCGCAGAAGCCACAGCGGCGGGTGCAGACGTCGCCGAGAATCATGAAAGTGGCCGTGCCGTGCTCGCCCCAGCACTCATAGATGTTGGGGCAGCGGGCCTCCTGGCAGACGGTGTGGAGGCTCAAACGGTCCACGAGGCCGCGGACCTTGTGATAGGAGGCCGGGGTCGCCAGGCGAATGCGCAGCCAGTCGGGCCGCGGCTCTCGAGCGGGGCGGGCAGGCCGGTTCGCACGGCCACCGATCTGGATTAGAGTCTCGCTCATGGGCGCTAGTGTATCCCGGGTCTCAGCCATGAACCGCACCCTTCTCCGGCTTGCCGCCGCCTGCGCCCTCCTGGCGCCGGGCCCGGCGGCCTTTGCCGGTATCCTTTCGGGCAACTGCCGGATCGCCGACCAGCCCGCGGCCACCCTGCTCTACCCTTACTTCGAGACCGACCTCGATCGCAGCGACGGCACCACCACCCTGATCTCGATCAACAACGCCTCTTCGCGGCCGACCCTCACCCGCGTCGTCCTGTGGACGGACTGGGGCGTGCCGACGCTCGCCTTCGACCTCTACCTGACCGGCTACGACATCCAGAGCCTCAACCTGCGCGACGTGATGCACGGCCTGATCCCGGGCACCGGCCCGGGGATCAGCCCGAACGGGCCGCTGTCGGACACCGGCACCGTCTTTCCCGGCTGCGGCGCCACCCAGCATGCCGCCTCCGGTCTGGATCGCGACTATCTGCAGGCGGCCCACACCGGCCGGCCCCTGCCCGGTACGGCTCCGGCGCAGTGCCTGAGCAGCGGCTCGCGGGGATCCCGGATCGCCACCGGCTACGTCACCGTCGACGTGGCCAACCGCTGCTCTCCCACCACGACCGGCGGCACCCAAAACACCCCCGCCGATCCGGCCTATTTCAAGGCCGGCGGCACCGGCCTGGCCGCGGACAACAACGTGCTCTGGGGCGAGTACTTCTACGTCGACCCGAGCCGGAATTCTTCGGACAGCCAGACCGCGGTCCACATCGTCGCGGACCCCGACGCCTTCTCGGCCGGCGACTACACTTTCTACGGCCGCTACGTCGGCTTCGACTCGCGGGACGACCGCGCGCCGCTGTCCAGCCTCTATTACGTCCGCTACCTGAACGGCGGACCGTTCTCGGGCGGCACGGACCTGGTGGTCTGGCGCGACAACCGCTCGTCCGTCACCAGTGCCCGGAGCTGCGGCGGCAGCCCGGAATGGGCGCCGCTCGGGGAGTTCCAGCTCGTGGCCTTCGACGAAGAGGAAAACCCCGAGGAGATTCCACACAGCCGGGCCTTCCCCCTGACCACGCAGAAGGTCCACGTCGGGAGCGACAGCCTGTCCGTAGGCGACAACTTCGGCTGGATGATGATCGATCTCTGGCACCCCGACGCCACCCACGCGCAAGGCTGGGTAGGAGTCGTGATGACCGCCGAAGGCCGCTTCTCGGTCTCCCACCAGGCGATCCGGGCGGACGACCTCTGTAATTTCGGGTTGTAAGGAGCCATTCCCTATGTTTCGGAGTCACCCATCAGGGTCCGGCCCCAATCCGCCCACTGCCAGAAGTCCGGGTAGAAGGGGATGCGCGGAAACTCACGCTTGAGGTTCAAGGCATACTTCTCGCGGTACACCGGGTCGTGCAGCACGCCGTAGACGTAATGGAAGATCGCCTCCTTGGTGATCAGCCGATCCTTCTTGCCTCGGCCCGGCTTGTAGTGCTGCTGGAACTGGTCGAGGGCCCAGTCTGTGATGTTGTCGTGCCGCCTACCCTCTTGATCATAGCGGTATAAGCCGACGCCTTGGAATCCATCCGAGCTTGCCGCCAAATGGTATTCCGCGAGATCGCGTGATGCCAAGGGACTGAAGGGCGAACGTGAACCGCGGTCATTAAAGAAGATGGCAAGATTAGGGGCGTTGGGTGGAAAGAACGCAGGCATCTGGTTTGGCATCTCGACCAGGCTCGGGGCGAAGTAGAGCCACTTGCGAACGAAGGGCCGATATAGTGAAGTCACAATAGCGCTGTCGTCGAGATTGAGCTTCACCCGCCAGTTGCATAGGGAAAACCACTTGAACCGCATCAAAGCCCCGTCAAACAAGCGTTCGGAGCTTTCCATACCTCTGCTTCTGGATCTCACCGTGGGTGACCTCCTCCGGCCGCGGCATGACCTCCAAGCAAGGGCGCGTTGCAAAGCGCCGCGGTTCTTGTTGTTCTCATTCTCGTTGAGCTGGTTCGCGTTGTAGGGCGGATTGCCGATGATCACGCTGATCCTGCGATGAGGCTGCGCCCGAAGTGCTCCTCGCAAAGCCAGTCGGCGCTTTCGATCATGAAGCGCACGATCTCGTTCGGGGTGTAGACCACACCGAGCCGGTCCGCTGCCTTGGGGTTGTAGGCCTTGTAGAAACCTTCGTAGATCACCTTGAGGAAGCTCTGCTTCTCGTGGTGCGTGGCGATCTGGGCGGCGGCGGAGCGGATGGCTGCGTAGTAGGGCTCTGTCCTGGTGGAGCCGGGTGCCCGGGAACACCGCGACGAAGATCTCCTCCGTGAGGATGTGCTGGATGAGCATCTCCCGCACGTCCGCCGCGGTGAGGCTGGGGTTGATGGTCTCCTGGGCGCGGACGAGGAAGCTCTCGGCCGCCCGGCGAAACTCGGCGCCGGCCTTGTGAGCCGCTTCGATCCGGTCGCGAAGCGCATCGAGCACGGCGGCGAGGTCGGCCTTGAACTGGTCCACGGCCTTGCGAAACTGAGCGACTTCGGGCCGCGTGTAGGAGAAAGACATACCTCGAAGACCCTGCTGCCGGGGCGGAGAGGACGGCGGACCTTTTCTAAATCGAGGCTCAGCCCCTCACGAGCTGCGCCCGACATACCCCGCCCACTGCGCCAGTCGTTCCTGGACCGTCCGGCCAAGGCTTTCGAGTGACGCCAGGTCGGTGGGCTCTTCCGGGAGGAGAGGGATATCGATCAGAGGCTGCTCGCGGTCGAGGAGCTTCTGGAGCTCGATCAGCCCGTAGTGGTCCCGCTCGCCGAGCCAGGTCAGGAGCTCCCAGCCGTTCGGCTGGCAGATGTCCTTGCTCGGCGGGGCGTTCTGGACCTGGTAGTGCGGATGCACCCGGTTGACGATGACCGGACCCAGATGGAAACCGGCCTGCTCCAGACGGCGGGCGAAGAAAAGGGTATCCGGAATGCGCTCTTCCCCGGGACCGGAGACGAGGATGAAGCGGGTTTTCGGCGAGCGCAGGAGCTTCTCCACGGCCTGCGCCCGCTCCCGGAATCCTTCGAAGAGCGGGCCGAAGGCCTGGAAAAACTCGGCCATGTCGCGCAGGAGGTCGAGGCCGACCACGTCGTCCAGGAAGCGCTCGGCACGGCGGCCCAGCGGACCCCAGCGGCTCGCTCCCTTGAGCCTCCCCTCTTCGTCGAACCAGGGCTTCAACGCCACGCGGATGGCGCCGCTCTCCAGAAAACCGATGATTCGCGCCGGCGCCTCCAGAAAGTCCAGGGCCTGCCGCGTCGGCGGTGTGTCCAGGATGATTTGGGAGTAGCCGCCTTCCGCTTCCACTTCGAAAAGGCGCTCGACCGCCATGTATTCCAGGATGCCGCCCAGGCTCCCGGAGAGATGCTGATAAAAACGGTTGCCGAGGATCCGGCCCGCCTGATCTCCGGTCTGGGCGTAGCGCTCGATGAGCCGGTCGAAGGTCTGGCGGGCGTCGAGAAGGCTCGCGCTCAGCCGGCCGGGCGCGTCCAGCGGCACGGGGATCTCGTGGAGCTTCGCTTCTTCCCCCACTCCCAAGGCGTCCTTGAGGCGGAGCGACGGATCGAACGTCATCACCAGGGTATCGCGGCCCTGGCGCGCCGACAGGACTCCCATGGCGGCGGCGAGCGTGGTCTTCCCCACGCCTCCCGAGCCCACGACGACGACCAGCGGATGCCGGTCCGAGATCAGCTCCATGTCTCCCTCCCCGCTCCAGGCAGGTATGGAGCGCCTTGATCAGGGCCGGTCCGCGGCTCATGGCGAGGAGCGGCAGGTCCGCCCGCGGCCCTTCCCATGCGGAGATCAGGCGGGCCATCTCGTCCTCGTTGAGCTTGCGGCGGCGCCGCCAGAGGGAGACGAAGTCGTTGTCCGGCTTCCGGCCGGCTTTGGGAGGCGCCGGCGGATACAGGCCGTTGACGATCAGCAGCTCGGGGTCGCGCTTGACTTTCTCCCGCAGCGCCTGGCGCAGCTCGATGACTTCCTGGACCGGCATCTCCTCCGCCTGGGTCACCACGACGATACCGCACCGCTCCGGGTCCGACACCAGGGAGGCCAGATCTCCGGCCATCTCGGAGAAGGGTCCGCGGCGGATGACGTCCGTCACCAGGAGCGGCGCCGCCAGGAGAGCGACGCCGTGGCCGGTGGCGGGGGCGTCGAGCACGACCGTGTCCAGCTCCGGCGCGTCCTTTCCGCCCAGGCCGTTGAGGAGCCGGAAGGCGTGGCCGAGGACGGCGATCTCCTTGAGCCCGGGCGCGCCCGCGGTGAAGTGCTGGTAGATGGTGCTGTCCAGCACCCGACGGGCGAGAAGCTCCAGCTTGAGGCGCTCGCGGACGACCTCGTCCAACACCTGCCTGGGCTTGAGGTTCTGGACCCAGAGCCGGGAGCCGGCCATTTCGATGCTGCCGCCCGAAGGGGGCAAGCTGAACATCTGGTGGAGGTTCTCGCGGGGATCGACCTCCACGACCAGGGTGCGGCGGCCGGCCTGCGACAGCGCGCGCCCCAGCAGGGCCGCCACCGTGGTCTTGCCGACGCCACCCTTGCCGGTGACGACGATGAGCTGCCGGCGGGTGAGGGGTTCGAGAAGGCTCATGAGGGTCTCCGTGCGATGCCGTCGATGCCGCGATGCGGCTAACTCTATACCGAGACCGCGCCCGATGTCTCCCCCCGCCCGGCCTCACCCCCCTTCCCCCTCTCCCATCGCTCACCCCCCGACCGGGAGAGGGGGCGCCACCACCCAAGACTCCAATGCGGCTTCTGTTTTGTCTTTGGGAGGGGGTGCCCCCTCTCCCGGGGGATGGGAGAGCGATGGGAGAGGGGGACAGGGGGTGAGGTCCAGCCCTCGGGGTAGCCTCCATCTCCTACCCTTCCGGGGCGTTGCATTCCCCCCCCCCGCCGCGATACAACCGCAGTGCCATGTCATTCCCAGAAACCAGACTCCGCCGCTTCCGCCGCTCGCCCTCCCTGCGCCGACTGGTGCGGGAGACGCGTCTCTCCCCTGACCATCTCGTATTGCCGCTCTTCGTCTGCCCGGGCACCGGGATCGAAAAGCCCGTGGGCTCCATGCCCGGGGTGGCCCAGCAGTCGGTCGACCGGATCGTGGAGACCTGCCGGCTGGCGTTCGCCGAAGGCATCCGGTCGGTGCTCCTGTTCGGCCTGCCCGAGCACAAGGACGAGGTGGGCAGCGCCGCCTGGTCGCCGGACGGCATCGTCCAGCGGGCGATGCGCGCGCTCTCCGCCGAGGTGCCCGGCCTGATCAAGATCGCCGACGTCTGCTTCTGCGAGTACACCGAGCCACGGCCACTGCGGTGTGCTCCGCGGCGATACGGTCGACAACGACGCACGCTGGAGAACCTCGCGCGGCAGGCGGTCTCCCTGGCCGAGTCGGGCGCCGACATCATCGCGCCTTCGGACATGATGGACGGCCGGGTCGGGCGCCATCCGCAAGGCGCTCGACGCGGCGGCTTCGCGGACACGCCGATCCTCTCCTATGCGGTCAAGTTCGCCAGCGGGTTCTACGGCCCGTTCCGGGAGGCGGCCGAGTCCGCGCCGGCCTTCGGCGACCGCCGCGGCTACCAGATGGACCCCGCCAACGGCCGGGAGGCGCATGCGCGAGGCCGCTCTGGACGTCGAGGAGGGGGCCGACATGCTGATGGTCAAGCCCGCCCTCCCCTACCTGGACATCCTCGCCGGACTGCGGCGAGCGCTTCGACCTCCCGCTCGCCGCCTACCACGTGAGCGGCGAGTACGCCATGATCAAGGCCGCCGCCGAGCGCGGCTGGATCGACTGCAACCGGGTCATGATGGAGATCGCTGATCGCGATCCGCCGGGCCGGCGCCGACCTGATCATCACCTACTGCGGCCCGCGAGGCGGCGCGGCTGCTGGCGGAGGGGTGGGTGGAATGAGCCTGCTCGAGCGTGTTCGCGAGCGGAATCGCTGCCCGGCGGGGTCAATTCCCCGGTGCGCGCGTTCCGCGGGGTGGGCGGCGACCCGGTGTTCGTCCGCTCCGCCGCAGGGGGCCTGGCTCGAAGGTGACGACGGCCGCCGCTACATCGACTACATCGGCTCGCTGGGGCCCGCACATCCTCGGCCACGCCATCCGGCCGTGATCGCGGCCATCCACGAGGCCGCTCGGCCGCGGCACCGCGTTCGGCGCTCCCACGCTGCCGGAGGTCGAGCTGGCCGAGGATGATCGCCGCCGCGCTGCCGTCCGTGGAGATGGTCCGGCTCGTCAATTCGGGCACCGAGGCCACGATGTCCGCCCTGCGGCTGGCCCGGGCCGCGACCGGACGCGACAAGTTCGTCAAGTTCGAGGGCTGCTACCACGGCCACGCCGACCCGTTCCTGGTCGCGCGCCGGCTCCGGCGCCGCGACGATCGGCGTGCCCTCGTCCCCGGGCGTGCCCGCCGCCGTGCCTCGCCGACACCCTGGTGGCTCCCTACAACGACCTGCGCCGCCGTCGAGGCGCTCTTCGCGGCGACCCGGCGGCCGAGGATCGCCGCGGTGATCGTCGAGCCGGTCGCCGGCAACATGAGTGTCGTGCCGCCCGAGCCCGGGTTTCCTCGCAGGGACTGCGGCGGCTCTGCGACCGCCACGGCGCGCTGCTGATCTTCGACGAGGTGATGACCGGCTTCCGCGTGGCCTGCGGCGGCGCGCAGAGCCTGTTCGGCATACGGCCCGACCTGACCACCCTGGGCAAGGTCATCGGCGGCGGCCTGCCGCTCGCGGCCTACGGCGGGCCGGCGCGACCTCATGCGGCAGATCGCCCCGGCCGGCCCCGTCTACCAGGCGGGCACCCTCTCGGGAAACCCGCTCGCCATGGCCGCCGGCCACGCCGCCCTCTCCGAGCTGTCGGTGGACGTGGACTGCGCGTATGAGCGATTGGAAGCCACCGGTGCGCAGCTCCAGTCCGGCTTCGAGGAGGCGGCCCGCCGGCACGGCATCCCGCTCCGCATCCAGCGCCAGGGCTCGATGATGGGCCTCTTCTTCATCGACGCTCCGGTGAAAAACCTGCAGGACGTTCACGCCACGGACCGGCAGCGCTTCACGCGGGTCTTCCATCGCCTGCTCGGCCAGGGGATCCACTTCCCGCCGTCGGCGTACGAGGCGCTCTTTCTCTCGACGGCGCATGGCGACACGGAGATCGACGCCACGATCAAGGCTTTCGACCGGGCGCTCTCCGAGGAAGGGTGATGGCAATCTCCGATGTCCCCGACGTCCTGATCATCGGCGGCGGCATCATCGGCCTCGCCTGCGCCAGGGAGCTTGCCCTGGCGGGGCTGAAAGTCGAGGTTCTCGAACGGCGCTCGGCCGGCGCCGAGGCGTCCCTCGCCGCCGCCGGCCTTCTGTCTCCCATGGCCGAAGCCGTGCCCGGGCCGCTCCTCGACGCCTGCCGCGCCTCCCGGGACCTCTGGCTCTCCTGGGTGCCGGCGCTCACCGAGGAGACCGGCCTCACCATCGAGCACGACGCCAGCGGCGCGATCCTGGTCGCCCTCGACGACCGGGAGGAGATCTGGCTCGACCGCGTGGCAAGCTCCGCCCGCGACTGCGGCGAGCCGGTCGAGGAGATCGACGGCTCCGTGCTCTCGCGCTGGATTCCGGACGCCTCGCCGGGCATCCGGCGCTCTCTGCTCCTCACCGGCGAGCACCGGGTGGACAACGTCCAGGCCACGAGCGTGGTCTCCATCGCGGCCCAGAAGGCCGGAGCCGTGGTCACCCACGGTGCCGAGGTCGAGCGGATCGAGCGCGCGGGAGACGGCGTCCGGCTCGTCGGCCGGGACCGGGACTGGGAAGCGGGGCTGCTGGTCATGGCCGCGGGCTCCTGGAGCGGCCACATTCCGGGCCTCCCTCCCCTGCCGGTCCGGCCCGTGCGCGGCCAGATGCTCATGCTGGGCGGAGTGGACTGGCCGTGGAACGGAAGCCTCCGCGGTCCCCACGGCTACGTGGTGCGGCGCGGCGCGACCGGTCTGCTGGTGGGGGCCACCAGCGAAGAGGTGGGCTTCGCCTCCCACAACACCGCGGGCGGCGTGGACCGCCTGCTGCGCTTCGCCCTCCAGACCCTGCCCGGCCTGGAGAACGCGCGCCTGGAAACCACCTGGGCCGGGCTCCGGCCGGCCACGCCGGACGGCTTTCCGATCCTCGGACCCGTCCCCGGCTGGCCCGTGATCGCGGCCACGGGCCACTATCGCAACGGCATCCTCCTGGCCCCCTGGACAGCCCGGGAGATCGCGAGGATCGTGGCCGAAGGCGATATTGGCGGCATGGGCGACATCGGCGGCATCGGCGACCTCAATGGAGCGGGTCCGTTCTCGCCGGCGAGATTCCTCCGGCAGGACGCGGCCGGCCCATTGAGCCCGGGCGGGCCTTCTGTATAATGCCGCAGCCACAACCGATCTAGAGGCCTTATAGGAGGGGCCCCGGTATGACTCACATCATCTGTGAACCCTGCGTCGGCGTGAAGGACACGGCCTGCGTCGACGTCTGTCCGGTGGATTGCATCTACGGGAAGAACGAGGACTGGGAGATGCTCTACATCCATCCGGAGGAGTGCATCGACTGTGGGCTGTGCGTCGACGCGTGCCCCGTGGAGGCCATCTACCCCCTGGAGGAGACTCCGGACAAGTGGAAGTCCTACATCGCCAAGAACTACGAGCACTTCGGCTTCACCCCTCCGTGAGCTGACGGCGAGTCTCCCCCCTCCTTCCGGGTGATTCAAGGCGCGGCTCGTCCGCGCCTTTGCCGTTGTGGGGGGCTTCCGATATCGTGATATCATCATTTTCATGGCTCAACTCGTGGTCCGCCATCTCGATAATGACGTGAAGGCCAAGCTTCAGATCCGTGCGCGCCGTCATGGTCTCAGCACCGAAGAGGAAGTCCGCCAGATCCTCAGCAATGCTGTGCGCGAAGAAGGCGGTCTCCGGCCACCGCTCGGTACACGGCTCGCCGCCCGTTTTGCCGGCATAGGCCTCGATGAGGAGATCCCCGAGCTGCGCGGCGAGTTGGCACAGCCAGCCGAGTTCGAGCCGTGATCGTCCTCGACACCAACATCATCTCAGCCCTGATGTTGCGCGAGCCCGACCCTGTTGTGGTGGCGTGGCTCGACGGTTTGCCGGCCGAGTCCATCTGGACGACCGCCGTCACCGTCTTCGAGGTTCGAATGGGACTGGAGATCCTTCCCGCAGGCCGTCGGCGGAGCCAGCTCGAAGAGGCTTTTGCGAAGGCTCTCGAAGACGACTTCGAGAGCCGAGTTCTGCCCTTCGATCAGCCTGCCGCGGAGGCCGCAGGCCGCATCGCCGCCGAACGTCGCCGCGCCGGTCGCACCGTAGAAGTTCGCGATGTCCAGATCGCCGGGATCACGAAGGCACGCAAGGCGACTCTGGCGACGCGCAATGTCCGCCACTTCGAGGGATGCGGCGTTGTCTTGGTCAATCCTTGGTCGGCATCCCCGGCAGGGCATGGAGAGATCCTCCGTTGACCGGGGGCCCTGCTTTAGCAGAAGGAGGAGCCTCTTCAGTCATGCCTGAGCCTCGCTCCCCCACCGAGATGTCAGCGGCAAGAGCGGGGCCAGATAATAAGGATGGGATAGCGGCTTGTGTGTCACGCTACGTTGTGCTGCAAGCAACACAACGACGCACAAGGATGCACAAACCATGATCCGGGAAGAGGAGGCGCGGATCGCGCAGCTTCCGGACTCCCGCGCGCTCGGCTACAAACCGGACCGCACCGTTCCCTACCGCATCCTCAACCGGCTCGCCCGGGACGGGAAGCTCCGCGCCGCCTCCCGGGGCGAGGGGCGGAAGCTCGCGAGAGATTGCCGGAGCGGGTAACGTCCCGGTTGCCGGCTCCGGACTCGTTCGCGCACACCCGCGAGCTCTTCGACCCGGTTTCTGAGGCACAAAACCCGGGACCGGGAACGTTTTACCCGCGGGTTGAAGCATTCGGGGTGCATAAACAATGAGTCAACCCGCGGGTTGACTCATTCAACCCGCGATCGGATGCATTTTACCCGTGGGTTGACTCATTTCACCGCGCGGTTGAATCGTTCGACCCGGGGGTTGACTCATTCAACCCGCGGGTATGGTGAGTCGCGAGCCGGGTAAAATGCCTCAACCGCCGGGTAAGACGGCCCGGCATCGCTCCAACTCACCTCTACCCCCGGGTCGGAGGGCTCGCGTCCGCGTCGAGAGTGATGGTCAGGTTCGCCATGTGCTGCCCGTATTGCTCGAACGCCCGGAGTTGGGGAAACGGCAGGGGGGAAGAGGGGATCCGCCAGATCCTCAGTGGCCGGGCAAACTACCGTGAGCTCAAATCATCTTGGGAAATGCCAAGGCCCTTGAGGATTGCCCGCAGTGTCCCGGCGGGAATGTCGCCTGGATGTTTTGGAATGACAGCCGATCGATTCTGGCGTGGGTTGTGCCAGATTTCATGGCTCCCCTTGCTCTGACGCTGCAAATCGCAGCCGAGCCGACGAAGCTGGCGGGTCAGCTCGCGATAGGTCAAGCGGGAACGAGGACCGAAACACGCCCCGGAGCGGTGACCGTCTCGACGCCCGGCGGCAGTTGCTGGTGGGTTTCGACCATCACCGCGATCAGGTCGCGGGCGATGTCGGGCGCCAGTCCGAGAACCTCTTGGACGCTGTCGCCCTGCACGACGAGCCCGGGGAGGTCCATGCTCGTGCCGAGGTAGGGGCCCTCGGGTAGTTGCTCGATTTCCAGAGTGATCTTGTACATCGTTCGACCTCCGCAGACCCGCGTTCGCCCTATTCTAGCAGCCTGAGACGATTTCCCCTCTACGGTGGGGAGCCGGCGGTGTCCCCGTCCGAGCCCGACGCCTCCTCGGTCACGCCGAGCTCGCGCAGGATCTGGCGGCCCGCCTCGGCCCTGTCGGCCCAGGCACCTCCTTCGAGCAGCACCAGGGAGCCCTTGATGAAGCCCGCGCGCTGGGCGTCCTGCAGCCTGGGGTGGCTCAACAGGCTTCGCGTCAGCTCGCGGACTTCGGCCGCCTGCGCCTCGCTCCCCCAGCGAGCCGTCAGCGGCAGGAGCGGCGCCAGGTAATACCTGGCGCTGCCGGGGCGACCTTCCTGGAGCCGGCTTTTGGCCTCGGCAATCCCCGCTTCCAGGATCTCGACAGGTGGTCCCGCCGCTCGCCGCTTGAACCAACGGAATAGATCGTCGACGGTCACGGAGGGACTTCGCGGAGCGCGCTCCAACCCGAACAGCTCATCGATCGGTCCAGCCGACAGATCCGAAGGACCGGCTCCCCTGGCTTTCTCACGCTCCGCACGGCGCAAGACGCGCCGAAGCGTCTCGACAACGCTCCCATCGATGGACAGATCCCGGCACCATGCGTAGATATCCTGCTTCAAGAAACTCAGGTCGGCCTCTGTCAACAAGGAAGGACGGACGAGGCAGGACAGAAAAAGATAGTCCCGAGTTGGTGCATGCGGAGTCTTTCGAAGCCAGGCGAGGGCGAGGCGGAGGGCCCGCGACCACTCATCGTCGGAAAGGCCCTTGCGCCGGAGAATCGGCTTCATGAGAAACGAGGCTTCCGGGCTGAATGGATGCCGCTCGCACCAGGCCAGGCCGAGCTGGACCGCGCGCGCTTCCTCCTCCTGCGTCAGTCCTTTGGACTCGAGGACCCATCGCAGCAAGTAGCTCAATTCACTGAAATCGAAGGGAAGCGCCTCCGCTCGCCGCAGAGCCAGGCGAACACATCGGTCGTGAACCGGCGCTTCGAGCTTGGATTTGAATAGATTCTTGAAGATGAAGTCCGGCTCCCTGAGCGCATGATAGCGGTCGAGCCAATCGAGTGCCCGGGAAACCGTCTCTTCCCGCTGCCATTTCCCCAGCTCCGCGCGTTCGAGCAGCACGGGCAGCACGAAGCCGGCATCTCTCTCCAAGGGGAACCGCGACAGCCACTTCAAACCGCGCCCGATCGCCTCCCCCGACCTCTTCCCCAGGTTCGAACGGCCGAGCAGAGGCGGCAGCACGAAACCGGCCTGCATCTCCTCCGGGAACCGCGACAGCCACTCCAAACCGCGGTCGATCACTTCCCTGGACCGCGCTCCCAGGTCCGAACGGCCGAGCAGGGGCGCAAGCACGAAGCCGGCCTCCATCTCCTCCTGGAACCGCTCCAGCCAAGCCAGGCCGCGCTCGATCGCTTCCCCCGACCGCGCTCCCAGATCCGAACGGCCGAGCAGGGGCCCGAGCACGAAGCAGGCGTCCTTGTCGTCCGGGAATCGCGACAGCCAGGACAGGCCACGGTCGATCGCTTCCCCCGACCGCGCTCCCAGGTCCGAACGGTCGAGCAACCGGCGCAAGGCGAATTGAGTCTCCCTCTCCTCTGGGAACCGCGACAGCCAGGACCAATCGCGGTTGACCGCATCCCCGGACCGCGCTCCGGTCGAGGTCGCCCTGTCGGACGGTTCGAATCCATCGGGAAGGAGCTTCCCGGGCGCGCCTCTCTGCTTGGTGACGGTGGTTTCCCCCATACCGCCATTCTTTCAGACGCGGAAGGCGGCGGTCCATGCCTACGGAACGCGACGCCACCCCACCCCCCCGGGTAGCCATGCCTTGCGTCTCTTCCGCTAAACTTTCCCCAGATCAGGGGAATGGACGAACCGCACCGTCCGTTCTACAATGTGAGTGCCGAGGACTCAAAGCTACTTCCGGAGGCACGAGGTACGCATCGCAGGGAACCCGGGACGGGAGGAGATCCGTTGGAATACAAGGACTATTACGCGATCCTCGGAGTCAAGAAGGACGCCTCGCAGGATGACATCCAGAAGGCGTACCGGAAGTTGGCGCGCAAGTTTCACCCGGACGTCAACAAGGCTCCCGAGGCCGAGGTCAAGTTCAAGGAGGTCGGCGAGGCGTACGAGGTTCTCAAGGACGCGGACAAGCGCCAGAAGTACGACCAGTATGGCTCGGCGTGGAAACGGGCGCAGCAGTCCGGCACGCCTCCTCCGGGCTGGGAGGGTGTCCACTTCGACTTCGGCCGGGGCGGAGGGGGCGGGGGCGGCGGCTTCGATTTCGGGGACGGCGAGTTCAGCTCATTCTTCGACATGCTGTTCGGGGGCGGCGCGGGACGTCGCGGGCGGGGCGGGGCCGGGTTCGGTGGCTTCGGCGGCCAGGGCGGTGTCCGCGACGCGCGCGACGCGGGCGGCGACTCCGAGGCCGTGATCTCGCTCAGCCTCGAAGAGGCTGTCCGCGGCGGCAAGCGGGAGATCACCCTCTCCGATCCCTACTCCGGGCAGCGCAAGACGCTGTCGGTCAAGATCCCTGAAGGGGTGCGGGCCGGCCAGAGGATCCGCCTTGCGGGTCAGGGCCAGCCCGGCATGGGCGGCGGACCGGCCGGCGATCTCTATCTGAAGATCGAGGTCGAGCCGGATCCGAGGTTCCGCGTCGAAGGCGCGGATCTCCATACGGCGGTGGCGGTCGCCCCCTGGGAGGCCGCTCTCGGCGGCGACGCCGAGGTCCAGACGCTCGACGGAGCGGTGCGGGTGAAGATCCCGGCCGGCTCCTCGTCGGGCCGGAAGATCCGCCTGCGCGGCCGGGGGCTCCCCCAGCCGGGCGGCGAGAAGGGAGATCTCCTCGCGGAGATCCGCATCATGGTTCCGGAGAGGCTGTCGGACCGCGAACGCGAGCTGTTCGAAGAGCTCGCGGAGGCCTCCAGCTTCCGGGCTCGTGCCTAGACGTTCGCAAGGCAAGGTCAGGAGGGCAGACAGATGGATCTCAACAAGCTCACCCAGAAATCGCAGGAGGCGCTCCAGGCCGCGCAGACGAGGGCGTTGCGCTTCGGCCACCAGGAGACGGACGCCGAGCATCTGCTGGCGGCTCTCCTGGAGCAGCCGGAGGGGCTCGTGCCGCGCCTCCTCGCGCGGATGGACGTTCCCGTCGAGCCGCTCAAGGCCGAGGTCGAGCGCGAGCTCGGCCGCAAGCCCCGGGTGTCCGGGCCGGGCGCCGAGGCCGGCAAGATCTACGTGACCAACCGGCTGCAGCAGGTCTTCCTGCGCGCCGAGGACGAGGCCAAGCGCCTCAAGGACGAGTACGTCTCCGTCGAGCACCTGCTCCTCGGCCTCATCGAGGACGGGCAGGCCGGACCGGCCGGCCGTATCCTCGCCCAGTTCAACGTCACCCGCGACGCCCTCCTCTCCGCCTTGACGGCGGTGCGCGGCAACCAGCGGGTGACCAGCGCCAAGCCGGAGGTCGCCTACGAGGCGCTGGAAAAGTACGGCGTCGACCTCGTCGCCCAGGCGCGGCGCGGCAAGCTCGACCCGGTCATCGGCCGCGACGCCGAGATCCGCCGCGTGATCCGCATCCTGTCGCGCAAGACGAAGAACAACCCGGTGCTCATCGG
Organism: uncultured Holophagales bacterium; assembly: GCA_963844885.1. Classification (GTDB taxonomy): domain Bacteria; phylum Acidobacteriota; class Thermoanaerobaculia; order Multivoradales; family UBA5704; genus DATMER01. Next base: position 288,168 of record CAWJQA010000008.1, read on the forward strand.
CGAGCCCGGCGTGGGCAAGACGGCCATCGTCGAAGGCCTGGCGCAGCGCATCGTGCGCGGCGACGTGCCCGAGGGGCTCAAGGACCGCGCGGTGTTCTCGCTCGACATGGGCGCGCTGCTCGCCGGCGCCAAGTTCCGCGGCGAGTTCGAGGAGCGCCTCAAGGCCGTGCTCAACGAAGTCAAGCAGAGCGAGGGGCGCATCCTGCTCTTCATCGACGAGCTGCACAACATCGTCGGCGCCGGCAAGACCGAGGGCTCGACGGACGCCGGCAACATGCTCAAGCCCATGCTGGCCCGCGGCGAGCTGCACTGCATCGGCGCCACCACGCTCGACGAGTACCGCAAGCACATCGAGAAGGACGCGGCGCTGGAGCGGCGCTTCCAGCCCGTGCATGGTCGACCCGCCGACCGTCGAGGACACGATGTCGATCCTGCGCGGCCTGCGGGAGCGCTTCGAGGTCCACCACGGCGTGCGCATCCAGGACAACGCCCTGGTCGGCGCGGCGACGCTTTCGAACCGCTACATCTCCGACCGCTTCCTGCCGGACAAGGCGATCGACCTCATCGACGAGGCCTGCGCCATGATCCGCACCGAGATCGACTCGATGCCGCAGGAGCTCGACGAGGTCACGCGGCGCGTGATGCAGCTCGAAATCGAGGAGGCCGCGCTCAAGAAGGAGAAGGACAAGGCGAGCCAGGAGCGGCTGGAGGAGCTGCGCCGCGAGCTGGCGGACTTGAAAGCCAAGGCCGACGCCATGCGCGCGCAGTGGGAGGCCGAAAAGGCGTCCATCGAGCTGGTCCGCGGGCTGCGCGAGGAGATCGAGCAGGTGCGGCGCGAGATCGAGGAGGCCGAGCGCGAGTACGACCTCAACCGCGCCGCCGAGCTGCGCCACGGCAAGCTGCCCCAGCTCGAAACCGCAGCTCAAGCAGAAGGAGACCGAGCTCGGCGACAAGCAGAAGAGCGGCGGCCAGCTCCTGCGCGAAGAGGTGACCGAGGACGAGATCGCCGAGATCGTCTCGCGCTGGACGGGCATTCCGGTGACGCGGCTGGTCGAGGGCGAGCGGGAGAAGCTGCTGCGCCTGGACGAGATCCTGCACGAGCGCGTGATCGGCCAGGACGAAGCCGTGAAGCTCGTCGCGGACGCGGTCATCCGCGCCCGCGTCCGGCATCAAGGACCCACGGCGGCCGATCGGCTCCTTCATCTTCCTGGGCCCGACCGGCGTGGGCAAGACCGAGCTGGCGAAGACGCTCGCCGAGGCGCTCTTCGACAGCGAGGACAACATCGTCCGCATCGACATGAGCGAGTACATGGAGAAGCACACCGTCTCGCGGCTGATCGGCGCGCCTCCGGGCTACGTGGGCTACGAGGAGGGCGGCCAGCTCACCGAGGCGGTGCGGCGCAAGCCCTACTCCGTGCTGCTCTTCGACGAGATCGAAAAGGCGCACCACGACGTGTTCAACGTGCTCCTGCAGATCCTCGACGACGGCCGCGTCACCGACGCGCAGGGCCGCACGGTGGACTTCAAGAACACCGTCATCATCATGACCTCGAACATCGGCTCGCCCCACCTGCTGGAGGGGGTGAGCCGAACGGCGAAATCACCGAAGCCGCCCGGAACGCGGTCATGCGGGAGCTGCGCACGCACTTCCGGCCGGAGTTCCTGAACCGGGTGGACGACATCGTGCTCTTCCGGCCGCTGCGCCTGGAGGAGATCGAGCAGATCGTCGATCTTCAGACCGAGGATCTGCGCCACCGTCTCGCCGACCGCGGCGTGCGCCTGGAGCTGACCGAAGCCGCCCGGGAGCACGTCGCCCGCCAGGGCTTCGACCCGGTCTACGGCGCCCGTCCGCTCAAGCGGTACCTCCAGCACGAGCTGGAGAGCCGCATCGGCCGCGCCCTGGTGGCCGGAGAGGTCCACGACGGCTCGCTGGTGAAGGTGGACGCGCGGGAAGGCCACCTCGCGGTGGCGATCGAGAACCCGAAGGAGGCGGCGGTGGAGGACAGGGTGCCGGTCGGGGTTTGAGGCCGCTCCCCTTCTCCATCTTCTCGGACTTCAGGAAGCCCGGCTCCGGCCGGGCTTTTCTTTGACGGATTGGAGCGTGTCCTGATCAGCCGCCGCGGCGCGCCGCGACAGGCACTGCGTCCAGCAGAGCCCGAAGGGCTCTATTGACCGCCTCGGAGGTGGTAAAGACCTCGGCAATGTCCTCGTCGAGGACAATGGCCCGGCGCTGCCTCCGTTCCGGATCAGCGAAGCGGTTCGGTCGCGCTTTTCCGTAGTCGAAGTGGTACTCAGGACGCATGCCGTCGGAAGCTGGGACCGGATCAGGGGATGTTTTCTTCATAATCTTGCCGCTCTTGCCGGGTTGCCTGACGTGCGCTGATGATCCGGACTACTTCTCCTCGCTCCGTAAAGCATACGAGAAGCAGGTTGGACTCGCTGGAATGGCCGATCAGGATCTCTCGGCGCTCCCCCTCCGGACTGTCTTCGTCTTCGAAGATCCTGGCGAGCGGGTCATCGAAAACCGTCGTCGCTTCCTCGAAGGTGACTCCATGCTTCCTTCGATTGGCAGCGGCCTTCAGGTCATCCCACTCGAGCTCCACCCGACTCATTATAAGCCAAGAGGCGCCGAACCTGGCGCCCCCTCCTCCCCTATCCGCTCGGACGGTGCGGGTGAGGGAGGTCGGGCGCCCGTGGGCGCATCGCGGGCGAGAGTGCTACGAGCTCGATGGCCGCGTCCGTCTCCGCGTTCCCCCGGCGGTCTTCGCGGCGATCCGCGACGCCAAGGCGCGCCACGCCGCCTGATCGCCAGTGTACGGCCTCACCACCTTTTCAAACGCCCTCTCAGGATGGGCTGACGCCTTGCAGGCCCTTCCGGACGGCCGTGGCGAAGGCCTGCGACTGGTCCGGACTGAAGGATGAGAAGTTCCAGAGCCATCCGCCCCCGGCGTTCGGGTTCGCCTGGCCGAACGGCGCATAGGCAGATTGGACCTGATCGGCGGAATCGCCCTGGGAGATCTGCATGCCGGACGACACGAACCCGGCGAGGTTCGACACGCCGATCGCCTTGCCCGTGAGGGCTTGCACGAAGCCGGCGTTGTCCGCCGGATAGAGCCCGCCTCCTTGCAGATTCACCCAGGCTACCTGCTGCGTGCCGCCGGCATACGTCTTTTCGAGCAGGTCCGCCCAGAAACCGTAGCTCTCGTACGGCGCGATCGTCGTCAATCCACCGTGGCTTTGCATCCAGCCCGCGAGGGTGGTCAACGTGTCCATGAACTCGGAATAGGATGCCGAGAACCCTCCCTGGCACAAACCGGCGTCCGCATAGACCTCCAGGTCGATGTCGACACCGTTGACCGGGTAGGCCGCGAAAATGGCGGACAGGTTCTGAAAGAACGGGTTGTCTGCCGGACTCGGGTACTGCGCGATCAAGTTTTTCAGATGCAGGAAGTCCCAATAGCCGATGGCCTGGCCGCTGAAACACCCGCCGCCACCGAAAGAGAGGAGGATATTCTTCACCGTGCCGGTTTTCATCTGTCGAAGGACAGCCGCCAGGTTCGGATCGAGATCCGTCGAGATCACACCTCCCGAGGCCATGGTGGTGTCGTTGTAGTTGATGCCGCCGTCGGCGCTGATATGCAGCGAGGCGAGGATGACGGTGTCAAAACCCGCCGCTCCCAAGAGCTTGCCTGTCGCGGCAATCGTCTGTTGCTGGGCGGGTGTCGGGTTTGCGGTATCGAAGGGACCGAGGGCGTAGATTCCCACATTCTGCGCGGCCATGATCTTGATCTCCTGCGTAGTGAATCAATGTCAAGGAGGATACCGGACCAACCCGGGGGGCGCTGCTCCGCCCCCCGGTTCAGACTCTTACGACTGCGGTTTGGCCTTGCAGATCAGGCACTCGCAGACCGACATCTTGTTCGGCACGGTCGTCCACCACTGGCCATCCCAGGTGCCGTTGGCGGTCTGGCAGACGCCCGGGCACTTGGCTTCGGCATCCTGCTGGTTCCAGAGCGGCCCGGCATCGATGGCATAGGCGGGAGCGAGGCATTCGCAGACCGACATCTTTCCCCACACGGTGGTCCACCACTGGCCGTCCCACGAGCCCCAGCCGGCGCCGCACGTCTTCGGACACTTGACCTCGGCGTCGTGCTGGTTCCAGATCGGCCCGGCATCGACGACACAAGACTTCCCTTGCGCGAGCCCGGCATTGGCGAAGGCGACGAGCATCAGCACGGCCAACAGCATGACGGTTTTCTTCATTTGCAGTCTCCTTGGTCGAAGCACTTGGATTGTGTTTGACGGACCGGTCGCTCCGATCCGCCGGGAGAGGGCTGGAGCGCCCCCGGATCTGTGTGCAAAGGAGATGTGCCCCGGCCCGCCGGTTTATCTCACCCGAGTTTTTCCGTCCGTCCTTTTCCCGGGTCAGTGCTATCCTCAGCACACTCAACCGCGGGAGCCGGAATGCGCACTCGGAGCCTCTGCATCGCATGGCAGGCGGTCGCCCTTCTCACCCCCGGCGCGGTCGCCATGCCTCCGCAAGTCCTCGGGACCGGAGCCGCGGTCGAGCGACCGCTGGCGGGAGGAGAGAGGCACGTCTATCGCATCGAGCGCATCGAGCGCATCGAGCGCATCGAGGTAAAGCCCGGTGCCCGGCTGCTGGTGACGGTCGACCAGCGAGGTATCGATGTCGTCTTGGAGGTGCGGCAGCCGGACGGCAAGACTCTGATCGCGGTGGACAGCCCGACGGACAGCGAAGGTCCGGAATCCGCCTTGCTCCCTGAAGAGGCATCGGGTGCGCTGGAGATCCGAGTGCTGTCGCCGAGCCCGGGAGTCGCGCCGGGAACCTATGAGATCCGCCTGGACGAGCTCGCGGAGACGACTCCCGCCGAGCGCGAGCGCGTCGAGGCCGAGCGGCTGATGACCGAAGCGGCGGCGCGCAACCGCGAGGGCGGCTCGGAGGGCAAGCGGCTCGCCGCCGTCCGTTACGAGGAGGCTCTCCTCCACTGGCGCGCGCTGGGCCGCGGGCGCGATGAGGCCCGGTGCCGGCTCGCGCTGGGCGGGATCGACACCGCCCTCGGCCAGCCGAAACCGGCGCTGGAGCACTATCAACAGGCGCTCGATCAGCTCGTGGAGCTGGCCGACGAGCCGGGGCAGGCGGCGGCCTGGAGCGGCATCGGTCTCGCCCGGACCGCCTCGGGGGATACGGCCGGCGCCGCCGAGGCGCAGCGCCGGGCGCTCGCTCTCGAACGGCGCCTCGGACGCCTCACCGAGGAGGCCAAGGCGCTCAACAACCTCGGCTTCGCCCTGCACATGCAGGGCGACCTGCGCCCGGCCCTGGGGTTCTACCAGCAGGCGCTCGATGCCTTCGAAAGGGCCGGGGAACAGGGGTTCTGGAAGGCGAACGTGCTGCACAACCTGGCGGGGGTCTACATCGGCCTGGGCGAGCCCGACGCGGCGCTGGCGAGCCACCGGCAGGTTCTCGAGCTGCAGCGTGCGCTGGGCGACCGGAGAGGCGAGGCGCGGACGCTCCACAATCTGGGGGTCCTCTACGGCAACCTCGGCGAGTTCGGCCAGGCTCTCGCGGCCTACACGCCGGCCCTCGCGCTCTTCCGCCAGTCCGGCGACCGGCTGTGGGAAGCCGCGCTCCTGCACAGCCGGGGTGTGGCCTACTACGGGTTGGGTGACTTCGAGCGCGCGCTCGCCGACCTGGAGCAGGCATTGGCGATCCGCCGCGAGGCGGGCGACCAGAGGGGTGAGGTGATGACCGAGATCAGCATCGGCCACACGCGCCTTCGCTCCGGGCAGATCGCCCAGGCTCTCGACTTCGGCCGCCGGGCCGCCAGTATGGCCGCCGCCGCCGCCAACCGCCGGGGGGAGATGTTCGCGCGCCTGCTGGTGGCCCAGGCGGACGTCGCCGCCGACGCGCCGGAGGCGGCTCTCGCCGAGCTGGTCCCGGCTCTCGGCCTCGCCCGCCTCCTGGAGGACCGGGTCGGCGAAGCCTCGATCCTGCGGCTCACGGGAGAGGCATACCTGGCTTCACGGCAACCGGAAAAGGCCGCCCAGGTGCTGGGCGAGGCGGTCGACCTCGCCCGCGCCGTCGAGTCTCCACCCCTGATCATCGAAGCGCTGACGGCCCTCGCCCGCGCCGAGAGAAGGCTGGACAAGCCGGAGGAAGCCCGCTCGCGGGTCGAAGAGGCCCTCCTCCTGGTCGAGACCCTGCGCACCCTGGAGACGGACCCGGACCTGCGGGCTTCCTTCCTGGCGGCGCAGCGGGCCGCGTTCGAGCTCGAGATCGACCTGCTGATGGGGCTCGACCGGCGGCAGCCCGGTCAGGGACATGCGGAGGCCGCGCTCGAGGTCAGCGAGCGCGCCCATGCCCGCTCTCTCCTCGACCTGTTGCAGGAGGCGCGCGCCGACATCCGCGAAGGGGTCGATCCACGGCTGCGCGACCGCGAGCGCGGCCTCCTCGCGCGTCTGAATGCCAAGGCCGGCCAGCAGGCCGAGCTGCTGAGCCGCCCCGTGACCGCGGAGCGCCGGCGGGCGGCCGAAGGCGAGATCCGGGCGGTGCTCGACGAGCTCGCCGAGGCCGAAGCCGAGATCCGCAAGAGCAGCCCGCGATACGCCGCGCTCACCCGGCCGTCCCCGGCCACGAGCGCCGAGATCCGGGGCCTGCTCGACGGCGAAAGCCTGCTCCTCGAATACTCGCTCGGCGAGGAGCGGAGCTTCCTCTGGGCGGTCGATGCGGGCTCCGTGACGGGCTTCGAGCTACCGTCGCGCGCGCGGATCGAAGCGGCTGCCCGCGCGGTCTCCGGCCGCCTGGCCGTCCTCGCGCCGGGAGACGATCAGCTCGAGCCGGCCGCCGAAACGCTGAGCCGGATGCTGCTCGGACCGGTCGCCGGGAGGCTCGGGACGCGGCGCCTGATCATCGTACCCGACGGCGCTCTGCAGTACATACCCTTCGGAGCGCTGCCGGTCCCGGATGCCGGCGGCTTCACTCCCCTGCTCACTCGGCACGAGATCGTCGACGCTCCCTCGGCCTCCGCCATCGCCTTGCAGAGACGGCTTACCCGAAAGACATCGGTGACCGGAGACGTAGCCGTGTTGGCCGATCCGGTCTTCGCGCCCGACGATCCCCGGGTGACCCCGGGAGCCGGGGCGAGGGCCGCGGCCGGCTCGGGGTCACGGTCCGCGGTGCCCTATCCTTCCTCTTCCTTCCTCCGGCTGCCCTGGACCCGTCGCGAGGCCGAAGCGATCGCCGCGGTCGCCGAGGTCGCCGCGATCGGGCCCGCGGGCCGGCCTCTCCTGGCGCTCGACTTCAAGGCCAGCCGCGCGACCGCCCTGTCGCCGGACCTGGCCGGTTACCGCATCGTCCACTTCGCGACCCATGGCATCATCGATGCCCAAACCCCCGCCCTGTCCGGGTTGATGCTCTCGCGCGTCGGCGAGCACGGCGAGCCGCTGGACGGCTTTCTGGGACTGCGCGACATCTACAACCTGCGGCTCGGGGCCGATCTGGTGGTGCTCTCCGGATGCGAAACGGCGCTGGGCAAGGAGGTGCGGGGCGAAGGCCTGGTGGGGTTGACGCAGGGCTTCCTCTACGCCGGCGCCAGGCAGGTGGTGGCGAGCCTCTGGCGGATCGAGGACCGGACCACGGCGGAGCTGATGTCGCGCTTCTACCGCGGCCTCCTGGTCGAGGGCCGGCCGCCGGCCGCGGCCCTGCGGCTGGCCCAGCTCGCCATCCGGGACGACCGGCGATGGCGGTCCCCCTACTATTGGAGCGGATTCGTGCTGCAAGGCGAGTGGGCCGGCTTCGAAGGCGGCCTGAGATAGACGTGGCCTCCGCGGCACTTGAGTGGGTGACGCCGGCATCCCGCCGCGTCTTCGCAGGAGAGGAGATCCAAAATGACAACCATTGACCAGTTCGCCATTCCCGAGGGGTGGAAAATCATAAGTTGGGATGTCCCCTCCGAGCCCTTGGGTCCAATCCCGTCGGATGGCTTCGCCGTGGGGGGGACTCTGCTGATTGGGGTCTCAGCGAATCAATCCCCGGCCTGCGATCTCGCCTGGCTGAATTCAGAGAGCAAGCAGTGCTCCATGACCAACCTCCCTTTCCTCGACAACAAGCTGAATGGCAGCGTGCGGGTGAGCTTCGGGGGAGTGATCGTCCCTTGTATCGCGACGCTCTCTCTCGAGGACGATGTGCTCACAGGTGTGTTCACCGTGGTCTTGGGCGACGGCAACACCGGCACCTTCGTTGCCGACGCGAACCCACCGCGAGCGGACAGGCCGTCGAAGCGAACCCGGGCTGAGGAGTTGGAGCTTGTCTCGACGCGGGAGTGACGGCGGTCTTGCGGTATCATGCTCCCTCTGCAATCCGAGGGAGCATGAACGAAGCCGGCGTGTCTCAAGGGGAGCCCGATCCGATCGTGGACCTGGTCCGCCGCATCGTCTCCGGGGAGCCGGCGGCGGAGGCGGAGCTGGTCCAGCGCTTCAGCCGGGCTCTGTCGTTTCTGTTGCGGCGGCTGACGCGGGACGAGGCCGCGGCGGAGGATCTGTATCAGGAGACCTTCCGGCTGGTGATCGAGAAAGTGCGGCGAGGGGAGCTGCGCGAGCCGGAGAGGCTGCCGGGCTTCGTGAGCAGTCTGGCGCGCAACCTGTTCCTCGGCTCGGCCCGGCGCGGCGGCCGGCGCCAACAGTGGCACGGCGACTTCGAGGCGATCGAGACCGCACCCGATCCCGCCCCCGGGCAGCTCGCAAAGCTTCTCACCCAGGAACGGGCGGCGGCCGTCCGGCACGTGCTGGCGGAGCTCAAGAACGACCGCGACCGCGAGATCCTCTCGCGCTACTACATCGCGGGCGAAGACAAAGAGGCCATCTGCCACGACCTCGGGCTCTCCGACCTGCACTTCAACCGCGTGCTGTTCCGTGCCCGCCAGCGCTACAAGGAGCTGTTTGAAAGACGGCAGGGTGACCGCCATGGATCATAGCTACGCCGAAGAGCACGACCTTGTCGAATCCTACCTCGCCGGCCGGCTGAGCGAGAGCGAGCGGGACGCGTTCGAGGCCCACTATTTCGCCTGTGAGACGTGCCTCGAGCACCTGGAGACCGCGGAAGGTTTCCGGGAGGGGATGCTCCAGGCCGCGGCCGAGGACGTCGCCGCCGCCGCCGCGGTGCGCGTCCGAGTCGGCCTGCTCGCCCGTATCGCCGGCATTGCCGCGTTGTCGCGCCGGCATCGGCTTGCGCTGGCGGGCGCCCTTCTGCTGCTCGCGGCGCTCCCCGCCTTCTGGCTGGCCGGCCGCAACCGCGGCCTCGAACGGCAACTGGCCACCGTCTCCACCGGGGCCGAGCGCGAGCGCGCCGCTCTCGCGGCCCGGCTCCACACCGTGGAGCAGGCCGGGGCCGCCGATCGCCGTCGGCTCACCGAGGAGTTGGATCAGATGCGCCAGGCGCGCGAAAAGACGGCCGCCGCCCATCCGGAGGTGAACGTCCCGATCTTCCTGCTCGCCGCGGTGCGCGGCGGGGAGGGAGCCGACAGAGAGCCGGTGAACCAGATCCCGCTCGCCGCCACAACCGGCTCGGTCATCCTCACCTTCGAGCTCGCCACGATCGACTACCCCGCCTACCACGCCTCCCTGCTCAGCGCGGACGGCAAAGAGATCTGGCGGACGGGCGGCCTGCATCCGGACAGCCGGGACACGCTGGTCCTCCTTCTGCCGGCTAGCATGCTTCAGCCCGGCGTCTACCGGTTGACGATCGAAGGCGCGCAAAGCGGCGGCAAAGGGTCTGCCGTCGCGGCCTGTCCGTTCCGGGTGGTGCGGCGTCCGTAGGCGATCGTCTTCAGAAGACACACGCGGCCACCGGATCGAGGGAACGTGGCTTTCCCTCCATTCGGCGAGCCGCCGGATCGGGGGAAAGAGCCTTTCCCTCCTTCCGGGAAGTCGCCGGAAGGAGGGAAAGAGGCTTTCCCTCCTTCCGGGAAGCCGCCGGATCGAGGGAAAGAGGCTTTCCCTCCTTCCGGGGAGCCGCCGGATCGGGGGAAAGAGGCTTTCCCTCCTTTCCGGGAGCCGCCGGATCGGGGGAAAGAGGCTTTCCCTCCTTTCCGGGAGCCGCCGGATCGGGGGAAAGAGGCTTTCCCTCCTTCCGGGATGCCGCCGGATCGAGGGAAAGAGGCTTTCCCTCCTTTCCGGGAGCCGCCGGATCGGGGGAAAGAGGCTTTCCCTCCTTCCGGGGAGCCGCCGGATCGGGGGAAAGAGGCTTTCCCTCCTTCCGGGGAGCCGCCGGTCGCGGGAACACATGGAAGTCTTGAAGCCCTGAGGAGCGCTGGCCGGTAGGTAGGACCGAAGACTACCCTCCCGATCCTATTTGGACTTCAGTGGCGCCGTTTCCACAAAGCCGGATCTCGGCTTGTATGAAAACACGCCACGAAGACAACCGTGTCCTTGACGATTCATAAAACAGGCCGTACGAAAACCGCCGAACGAGAGCTCTCCGTGTCTGGCGCAAGACGATCGGGTACGTCGCAGGCATATCCTGGACGGATTGCGCGGTCGCCCTCACTTCGGCCAGAAACTCCTCACCGAGCCCTTTCCGTTCCTTTTCGTACCACCCATAGGCACGATCGATATCCGCCGCGGCTGCAGGCCGATAGATGACCTTCACCGGGCATGCGCCCGCGCCTGGGCGGTGACCTCGTCCAGGAAAGCCCCGTCGGGCCCTCGACCTCCAACTCGTCGAGCCGGCGGTCCAGCTCCTCTCTCTGGGCGTTCGTCATGGGCAATGCATCAGGATCCTGGCCCAGACTCGCCCAAAGCCGGTCAAGAAGGTCAAGCTTTTCGTCACTGCTCAGTCGTGCGATGTCGAGAGCGGCTGTTTGTCCCATGACTTCGTTCCTCGATGGGCGTGCCTACACCTTCTGAAGAGTCCTCGTGGCAACGCTGCCTCGACATTCTAGCGCGAAATCCCGTTACCCGGCCAGCCGGGCGAGGTGCGGCGGCGAAGGTGGGAGCTCGCGGCGCCCACCTCCCCCTCAGAGGGCGTGAAAGAATCGCGAATGACTTTGCCGCAACGTGGCCTTAGACACAAACCTCGGAGGGAACATCGCGCACCCGCGACGCCCCCTCCGAGTTTTCGCTCAGAAATCCAGGCCCTCAGACCCGCCGTTCGCCAGTCCGGAAGCGCCAGGCCGCGGCGGCGGCGAGCAGCAGCGCCAGGAGCATGGCGCCCCACTCGGAAACCGTCGGGATGTCGGGCACTCCGATCACCGTCACTACGTCCACCGTGGGATCGTCCGACGGAGTGGTTGCGGGGTTGTCGGACACCACGTCCGGGAAGTTGCTCCCGGTGACGGTCGCCTGGTTGACGACCGTGGTGACGCCGGACGGGAAGGGGTTGTCGAGCTTGACGGTGAAGTTCACCGTCGCCTGCCCCGTCGTGGCCACCAGGGTACCGAGGTTGACCGCGACGCTGGTCGCCCCCGGCAGGTTGCCGACGGTCACCGTACCCTGCGTGGTGGTCACCGAGCCGGCGACCAGGGTGGAGTGGGCTCCCGGCGTATCGGTCAGGATCACAGCCAGGGCATCGGCGTTGCCGGTGTTGGCGATGTGGATCGAGTAAGCGAGCGTGTCACCCGGCGAGAGAACGCCGTTCCCGTCGAGGTCGTTGGTGGTCACCACGAAGCTGCTCGACTTGACCGCCTTCACCAGCGGTGCCGTCTGATTGACCGTCAACGTATCGCTGCCCGTATTGCCGGTTCCGCCGTTGGTCGAGGTCACGTTACCCGTCGTGTTCGCCTTCGAGCCGCTGGTCGTCGCCGTGACGTCGACCGTCACCGTGCAAGTGCCGCTCGCCGCGACCGTGCCGCCCGAGAAGCTCACGGACGTGTTGCCGGCCGCCGGTGCGAACGTCGGCGAGCCGCAACCCGAGGTCGAGACGTTCGGAGTCGCTGCCACCTGCAAGCCCGCCGGGAACGAGTCCGTGAACGCGACACCGGTCAGCGCCGTGCCCGTGTTCGGATTCGTGATCGTAAAGGTCAGCGTGCTCACTCCGCCGACCGCGATCGGATTCGGAGAGAACGCCTTCGCGATGCTCGGCGGTGAAATCACCGTCAACGTATCGGTACCCGTGTTGCCGGTGCCGCCGTTGGTCGAGGTGACGTTGCCCGTCGTGTTCACCTTGGCACCAGCGGTCGTGGCGGTGATATCGACAGTCACCGTGCAGGTGCCGCTCGCCGCGACCGTACCGCCCGAGAAGCTCACCGACGTATTGCCAGCGGCCGGTGCGAAGGTCGGAGAACCGCAGCCGGTCGTGGTGACGTTCGGAGTCGCCGCCACCGCCATGCCTGCCGGGAACGAGTCGGTGAAGGCCACGCCCGTGAGGGCGAAGCCGGAGTTGGGATTCGTCACCGTGAACGTAAGCGTGCTCACGCCACCGACGACGATGGGGTTGGGAGAGAACGCCTTGCTGATGCCCGGCGCGGTGCCGACCGTCAGCGTATCGCTGCCCGTATTGCCGGTTCCGCCGTTGGTCGAGGTCACGTTACCCGTCGTGTTCGCCTTCGAGCCGCTGGTCGTCGCCGTGACGTCGACCGTCACCGTGCAGGTGCCGCTCGCCGCGACCGTGCCGCCCGAGAAGCTCACGGATGTGTTTCCGGCCGCCGGTGCGAACGTCGGCGAGCCGCAGCCCGAGGTCGAGACGTTCGGAGTCGCTGCCACCTGCAAGCCCGCCGGGAACGAGTCCGTGAACGCGACACCGGTCAGTGCCGTACCCGTGTTCGGGTTCGTGATCGTAAAGGTCAGCGTGCTCACTCCTCCGACCGCGATCGGATTCGGAGAGAACGCCTTGGCGATGCTTGGCGGTGAGACCACCGTCAGAGTGGAAGTGCCGGTGCCGCCGGTTCCGCCGGTGGTCGAAGTGACGTTGCCCGTGGTGTTCACCTTGGCCCCAGCGGTCGTGGCGGTGACATCGACAGTCACCGTGCAGGTGCCGCTCGCCGCGACCGTACCGCCCGAGAAGCTCACCGACGTATTGCCAGCGGCCGGTGCGAACGTCGGAGAGCCGCAGCCGGTCGTGGTGACGTTCGGAGTCGCCGCCACCGCCATGCCTGCCGGGAACGTGTCGGTGAAAGCGACGCCCGTAAGGGCAAAGCCGGAGTTGGGATTCGTCACGATGAACGTAAGCGTGCTCACGCCACCGACGACGATGGGGTTGGGAGAGAACGCCTTGCTGATGCCCGGCGCGGTGCCGACCGTGAGCGTATCGCTGCCCGTATTGCCGGTTCCGCCGTTGGTCGAGGTCACGTTACCCGTCGTGTTCGCCTTCGAGCCGCTGGTCGTCGCCGTGACGTCGACCGTCACCGTACAGGTGCCGCTCGCCGCGATCGTGCCGCCCGAGAAGCTCACCGACGTGTTGCCGGCCGCCGGTGCGAACGTCGGCGAGCCGCAACCCGACGTCGAAGCGCTCGGAGTCGCAGCCACTTCAAGGCCGGCCGGGAACGAGTCCGTGAACGCGACACCGGTCAGCGCCGTGCCCGCGTTCGGATTCGTGATCGTAAAGGTCAGCGTGCTCACCCCGCCGACCGCGATCGGATTCGGCGAAAACGCCTTCGCGATGCTCGGCGGCGAAACCACCGACAACGTATCCGTACCCGTATTGCCGGTTCCGCCGTTGGTCGAGGTCACGTTACCCGTCGTATTCACCTTCGAGCCGCTGGTCGTGGCCGTGACGTTGACCGTCACCGTGCAGGTGCCGCTCGCCGCGATCGTGCCGCCCGAGAAGCTCACCGACGTATTGCCGGCCGCCGGTGCGAACGTCGGCGAGCCGCAACCCGACGTCGAAGCGCTCGGAGTCGCCGCCACCTCGAGGCCGGCCGGGAACGAGTCCGTGAACGCGACGCCGGTCAGCGCCGTCCCCGCGTTCGGATTCGTGATCGTAAAGGTCAGCGTGCTCACTCCGCCGACCGCGATCGGATTCGGAGAGAACGCCTTCGCGAGGCTCGGCGGCGAAACCACCGACAACGTATCCGTACCCGTATTGCCGGTTCCGCCGTTGGTCGAGGTCACGTTACCCGTCGTATTCACCTTCGAGCCGCCGGTCGTCGCCGTGACGTTGACCGTCACCGTGCAGGTGCCGCTCGCCGCGATCGTGCCGCCCGAGAAGCTCACCGATGTATTGCCGGCCGCCGGTGCGAACGTCGGAGAGCCGCAACCCGTCGTCGAAGCGCTCGGAGTCGCCGCCACCTCGAGGCCGGCCGGGAACGAGTCCGTGAACGCGACGCCGGTCAGCGCCGTCCCCGCATTCGGATTCGTGATCGTAAAGGTCAGAGTGCTCACTCCGCCGACCGCGATCGGATTCGGAGAGAACGCCTTCGCGAGGCTCGGCGGTGAAACCACCGACAACGTATCGGTACCCGTGTTGCCGGTCCCACCGTTGGTCGAGGTCACGCTACCCGTCGTGTTCACCTTCGAGCCGCTGGTCGTCGCCGTCACGTTGACCGTCACCGTACAGGTGCCGCTCGCCGCGATCGTGCCGCCCGAGAAGCTCACCGATGTGTTACCAGCCGCCGGTGCGAACGTCGGAGAGCCGCAGCCCGAGGTCGAAGCGCTCGGAGTCGCCGCCACCTCGAGGCCGGCCGGGAACGAGTCCGTGAACGCGACGCCGGTCAGCGCCGTGCCCGCATTCGGATTCGTGATCGTAAAGGTCAGCGTGCTCACCCCGCCGACCGCGATCGGATTCGGAGAGAACGCCTTCGCGAGGCTCGGCGGTGAAACCACCGACAACGTATCCGTACCCGTATTGCCCGTGCCGCCGTTGGTCGAGGTCACGCTACCCGTCGTATTCACCTTCGAGCCGCCGGTCGTCGCCGTGACGTTGACCGTCACCGTGCAGGTGCCGCTCGCCGCGATCGTGCCGCCCGAGAAGCTCACCGACGTATTGCCAGAGGCCGGAGAGAACGTCGGCGAGCCGCAACCCGACGTCGAAGCGCTCGGAGTCGCCGCCACCTCGAGGCCCGCCGGGAACGAGTCCGTGAACGCGACACCGGTCAGCGCCGTCCCCGCGTTCGAATTCGTGATCGTAAAGGTCAGCGTGCTCACTCCGCCGACCGCGATCGGATTCGGAGAGAACGCCTTCGCGAGGCTCGGCGGTGAAACCACCGACAACGTATCCGTACCCGTATTGCCGGTTCCGCCGTTGGTCGAGGTCACGTTACCCGTCGTATTCACCTTCGAGCCGCCGGTCGTCGCCGTAACGTTGACCGTCACCGTGCAGGTGCCGCTCGCCGCGATCGTGCCGCCCGAGAAGCTCACCGATGTATTACCAGCCGCCGGTGCGAACGTCGGCGAGCCGCAACCCGACGTCGAAGCGCTCGGAGTCGCAGCCACCTCGAGGCCGGCCGGGAACGAGTCCGTGAACGCGACGCCGGTCAGCGCCGTCCCCGCATTCGGATTCGTGATCGTAAAGGTCAGCGTGCTCACTCCGCCGACCGCGATCGGATTCGGAGAGAACGCCTTCGAGATGCTCGGCGGTGAAACCACGACCGCGCTTGGGACGGTCTTGGAGTCGGTGTTGGAGGTAACCCCATCCGCCGTGGCCGAGGCCAGGTTGGTTACGAAGCCCGCCGACACGTCCGCGGGGGTGACCGTATAGGTCGCCGTGCAGGTGATGCTTTCTCCGGGATCGAGAAAATTGTCGAGGTCGCCGACCGTGCTGACCGCCGGGCAACTCTCGTCGGTGGCCTTGTTGTCGGAGACCGTGACCGGCCCGGCCAGCGCCGCGAATCCGCTGTTGGTCACCAGGAAGCTGTAGTGCAACACCTCGCCGGCCATCAGGAAGCTGGTCTCGGTGACGCTCTTGACGATCGTCAGTCCGGTGGTCGCGTAGGTCGCGGTCGAGCTGTCCATCACCGTCGTGCCGTTGGTGCCCGAGGCGGTCGCCGTGTTCGGGTGGGTGCCGGACAACGCGGTGATCGGCCCCACGACGCAGGTGGCGGTCGGATCGTCGGTCGGCGAGGCGACCGGCAGCGGTGCCGGCCAGGTGCAGGAGGCCGTGCTCACCTGCGGATCGCTCACGCCGACGGAATTCAGCGGTACGTTGCCGATATTTTCGACCGTGAAACGATAGAACACGTTGCCGCCCACCGATGCCGCCAGGAACGAGCTCCACGGACCGGACGCGGTCGGACCGACCTGCTTGAGCAGGGCGATCGCCGGAGTCGCCGGAGTGACGGTCAGGGTGTCGGAGGCCGTGTTGCCGTTGACCGGAACGCCGTTGACGAGGTGCGACACCGCGCCACTGGTATTGGCATAGCTGCCGGCGACCGGAGCCACGACGTTGACGGTCACGATGCAGGTGCCGCCCGCGGCGATCGTGCCGCCGCTGAAGCTGATCGAACCGCTTCCGGCCGACGGCGAAAACGTCGGCGAGCCGCAGCCGCTCGTCGTCGCGGCCGGCGCCGGCGCCACCACCATCGCTCCCGGCGCGACCGGGAACGTGTCCGAGAAGGCCACGCCCGACTGCACCAGGCTCGCGTTCGGGTTGGTGATCGTGAAGGTCAGGGTCGTGGCCGTGCCGGCGAGCACCGGGTTCGGCGCGAACTGCTTGGCGATGGCCGGCGGCAGGATGCCGGTGATCGAGGCCGTGGCGATGCCGGTGGGTCCGGTGTTGGTGCCGCCCTCGATAGAGCTGACGAAGCCGCTCACGTTGTCGTGCGGCCCCGAGGCGGTCACCGTCACCGTCGCGGTGATATTGCACGAGCCGCCGGCGGCGAGAGTGCCGCCGGTGAAAGTGAGGGTGCTCGGCGCGGTGCGGGTGAGCGTGCCACCGCACTGGGCCGAGCTGCCGGAGGTCACCGTGACGCCGGACGGCAGCGTGTCGTTGAAGGCGATGCCCGAGAGGGCGACTCCGGTGTTGGGATTGGTGACCGTGAACGTGAGCGTCGAAGTGTCGCCCACCGCCACCGGGCTGGGCGAGAAACTCTTGCTGATCGTCGGCGGGCTCGGCGTCACGCAGCCGGTGAACGTTACGTTGTCGATGAAGCTGTCGGATCCGGAGTTGGTATTCCCCGAATTGAACATATAGACGCGAACATGCGTGGTGCCATTCGGGAGCGCGAGAGGACCGAACGAGCTGAAGGCGGTCGTCGAGAGCGGCAGCGCCGTGGAGTTCGCGGCGTAGACGACGGTGCCCGGATCGGTGGCGGGCCCATTGCCCGCGGTGGCGTCGGTGGCCAGGGAGCTCGTCGCCGCGTAGACGGCGATGCCCTGCGGACTGTTGGGCGTATTCTTGCGCGCCGCGTCGAAGGCGACCTCGAGGCCGGTATAGCCCGTCATGTCGACGGCAAACTCGAGGTAATCCTCGTTGGCGGAGACCAGCGTGGCGCCCGTAGTGATGCTGCCGTTCGAGCCCCAGGAGTCGGTACCGGCGGTGAAAGCGGCGGCACTGATGCCGTCACCCGGTTTGGCCGACGGCGTACCGGTCACGTTGTCCACGGCCGGCGCCGGCGAGGCGACCGTAAAGCCGGTCGGGAAGGTCCACTGCGCCAGGGTGAAACCGCAGACCAGCGGCGGCGGCGGCGGCGCGCTGTTGACGGTCAGCGTATCGGTCGCGAACTTCCCCGTATCGATGCCGGCGGCGAAAAGATGGTTCGAAGTGTTGGTGTAGGTGCCGGTCGCGGGCACGGTCACGTTCACCTTCACCGTGCAACTGCTGTTGGCCGCCACCGTGCCGTTCGAAAACGAGATCGAGCCCGCCCCCGCCACCGGCGCGAACGTCGCGGCGCCACAGCCGTTGGTGGTGGCGCCCGGCGCACTGGCGACCACCATCGCTCCCGGCGAGGTCGGGAACACGTCCGAGAAGCTCACTCCCGAGACCGCCGCCGCATTGGGATTGGTGATCGTGAACGTGAGCGCGGAGACGCCGTTGACGTTGGTGGGATCGGGGCTGAAATTCTTGGCGATCGTGAGCGTCGTGGGATCGACGACCACCGCGAAGCGCGTCGAGGTACCGAAGTCGTCGTTGTAGTGATAGCTGCTGCCCGAGAAGTCGTACAGCAGGCTGCTGAGCGGCTCGGGATTGACCAGCGGCGCGCCCGGGACCTGCAGGATCTTGACAACGTAGGTGACGACGACACCGCCGCCGACCTTGCCCACGTCCCGGCAGGAGCGGTAGTAGGGGCTGTTCGGATCGTTGTCCCACTTGCAGGCATCGCCGTACAGCTTGTCGTTCGGATTGCTCACGTACACCGACGTGTCGGCGGTGTATGTGGTGGACACCGACTGCACCTGGAAGATCGTGTTGGGAAAGTTGATGAAGCTTTCGAGCTGCTCGTAGCCGTTGGTGGCCGTCGAGCCGACGAGGTCGATGGTGTAGGTCTGACCGACCAGGAGCGTCATCGTCCCGCGCGTTGGGGATCGAGGTGCCGTTGAGCTTGACGTCGAGGATGTGGTTGCGCGACTGGGAGATGAGGTGCTCGACGTAAAGGTCCCGCGGGGCCGGCGTGCTCACGGTCCCGAGCGTGTCGGCGGTGGTAGTGATGTGGTAGCGGCGGGTCGTGTCGTACGCGGCCGGGTTCCGCGTCACCTCGACCTCGTAGTAGAAGTCGTGGCAGGCAGCGGGCGCGAGGCTCGGCACCGGGCTGGCGTTGAAGTCGGAGAGCGTCCCGGGCCGCAGGTTGACCAGGGCGTTGGCCGAGTCCCAGACGAACGCCGAGGTGACGTTGGTGGCGGCGGCGTCGCCGGTGTTGCAGACGCGGGCGCCTACGGGGAAGTGGTTCGGCCCGGCGTTGACGTCGTTGCTGTCCAGCCCGATGACGTTCCAGGTGATCGGGCTGATGGAGAGGCTGGCGACGGCGAAGGCCGGCGACTGGCCGAACAATAGCGCCGCGGCCAGGGTCAGGCCGCAGAGCAGGTTTCTGCGAGGGAACGCGATCCGGTCGAGCATGGTCTCTACCGCCTCTCCAGGAACGGAATCTGGATTCTGAATTATTGAACTGCGTCGATACGATTCGAAGAACCATAGCGTAGCATAAGCCGCTCTACCTTGGGAAGCGGGAAGCCTCGAGGGAGATCGGCGGCCAAAAAATCAGGACGAGCCGGAGGATGCACCTCCTCCGGACCTCGTCCCGAATCCCACAGAGGACGTCAGCCTCCCGGGGGAGGCTGGGGGACATTGGGGCCCGCGGCGCTGAGCGCGCACGACGAGCCAGGCGACGCACCCGATCGAGAGGAACGGGGCCGCGAGGAGCAGGAGAATGCCGTGGCGGAACCCCTCGGCCAGAGCAGCGGCCTGGGGTGACTGCAAGGCCGTGCGGCACATCGGGCACTGGGCTGCCGCCGCTTCGGGCAGCAGCAGGAGCGCGAGGATCAGCCATCGCTTCACGGCGAGACCATCCGGAAGATGCGCAGGCCGTCGGGTGCGATCAAAAGGAAAAGAATGGCGCCGTTGAGGAGAAGGCCGAAGAAGACGGCCAGTCCCAGCACCATCCGCTCGAAGCGCAGATGCATGAACCAGCCACTGATCAGCCCCGCTTTCGCCAGCATGGCCACCACCAGCACTCCGATCAGCAGGCCGCGCGGAATCGGCGCCGTGTCCAGGAACAGCATCACCACCGTGAGGGACAGCAGGACCAGCCAGATGCGGATGTAGGTCCGGTAGCCCGGCGCTGTGCTCATGCCCGCCTCCGTTCAGATCAGATAGAAAAAGGTGAAGATGAAGACCCAGACGAGGTCGACGAAGTGCCAGTAGAGGCCGGCCATCTCAACGCCTTCCGGCTTCGTCTTCCCCGCCCGCCACCGCAGCGCGGTGATGAGGAGCACCAGCACCCCCGTGAGCACATGCGTGCCGTGGAAGCCGGTGATCAGAAAGAAATAGGCACCGAAGAGCGCCGCGCCCCAGGGGTTCGAGCCCAGGCGCATTCCCTCCCCGATCAGGGTGTTCCACTCGTAGGCCTGCATGCCGAGGAACCCCAGGCCGCCCAAGGCCGTCAGCATCAGGAAAGTCCCGGCTTTCGGCCGGTCGCCGTCCCGCGACGCCTGCACTGCCGCGGCCATCGTGGCGCTGCTCGAGATCAGGAGGAAGGTCATGGCCGCGATGAAAGAGAGGTGGAAGACCGCTCCCTGATCGGGCCAGCCCGGGTTGGACAATCCGGGCAAAACCGTAGCTCGCCAGAAACCCGGCGAACAGCAGGCCGTCGGTGATGATGAAGGTCCACATCATCATCTTGCGCCAGCCCATGTCGAACGGCGTCAGGGCCGGATGAGTCGCTTCGGACATGCAGGCTCCTTTCTCAACCGCCCAGCAGGAGAAGGAAAAGGAAAATCCAGAGAACACCCAGGAAGTGCCAATACGTCGTACACAGCCGCAGGCGCCGCCAGGCCTGCGCGGAGTCGCGCCGGATCAGTGCCCATAACGTCGCGGACAGGAACAGGATGCCGCCCAGGAGATGAATCCCGTGCAGCCCGCTCAGGATGTAGAGGAACGAGCTGTACGGGCCGGTCCGCACCAGGATCCCGCGCCGCGCCAGCTCCAGCCACGCCGCGCCCTGACCGATCAGAAAAAGCAGGCCCGACAGCAGCGCCATGCCCACCCATGACGCGCCGCGCCTCCCTTCGCGGCTCCGCGCCAGCTCCAGGAAGACGCTGCTCGCCACGAGCACGCCGGTGTTCACCCAGAGCACGGCAGGCAAGGATACCGGCGCCCAATCGACGGCCGTGCGGCGGATCAGATAGGCGCTCGCGAAGGCGGCGAAGAGCATCACCACCGTTGAAAGGAAGATCCACAGAGCCAGGGCTCCGGGGTCCAAGGCGGGACGGCGGTCGGAGATCGATGCTTGCATGATGGCCGACTCCTCAGAACGTCACCGGCAATTGAGCCGCGCCCACGGTCTGCGGTGCGAAGTCCACGTCCGTGTTGTCCGGGCTGTACTCATAGGCCCAGCGCTCCACCACGGGCAACTCGCCCACCCAGTTGCCGTGCGGCGGCGGAGACACGGTCGTCCACTCCAGAGTGGTGGCGCGCCAGGGGTTCTCCGCCGGTTTTCTGCCCCGCGCGAGGCTCCAGACGAAGTTCACCAGGAATATGAGCTGCGCCGCGCCGAGCGCGAAAGCGAACCAGGTGACCACGATGTTCAGGTTCCGGACCGGCTCCAGGTACTGATAGGTCTGAAACATGTAGTAGCGCCGTGGCATCCCGGCCAGGCCGATGAAGTGTTGGGTCAGGAACACGCCGTAGAACGGGACGAGCGTCAACCAGAAGTGGAGCCGCCCGAGCCCCTCGTTCATCTTGCGGCCGAACATCTTCGGGAACCAGAAGTAGATCGCCGCGAAGGTGGCGAACAGCGTGACGCCGCCGATCACGAAGTGGAAGTGGCCGACCACGAAGTAGGTGTCGTGGAGCTGGATGTCCGCCGTGGCGTTGCCCAGGAAGATGCCGCCGAAGCCGCCCGTGCCGAACAGCGAGATCAGGCCCAGGGCGAACAGCATCGGCGTGTCGAAACGCAGGCTCCCGCCCCACAGGCTCGCCAGCATGTTCACCCCGATGATCGCCGACGGGATCGTAATCATCAGCGTCACCAGCGTGAAGTACTCGCCCGAGTAAGGGCTCATGCCGCTGACGAACATGTGATGGCCCCAGACGATCATGCTCAAGGACGCGATCGTGAGGTAGCTGTAGACGGTCAGCTTGTAGCCGAACACCGGCTTGCGCGTGAAGGCCGACAGGATCTCGAACACGATGCCGAGCGCCGGCAGAATCAGGACGTACACCTCCGGATGGCCCAGGAACCAGAACAGGTGCTGCCAGAGCAGCGGCGTGCCGCCTTGATGATTCGTGACGAGCTGGCCGCCGACAATCAGCCCGGACGGGCAGGAAGAAGCTCGTGCCGCCGTGGCGGTCGAACAGGAGCATGATCGCGGCCGCCGTGAGCGGCGGAAAGGCCAGCACTCCCACCACCGCGGAGATGAAATAGGACCATACCGTGAGCGGCATGCGCAAGAGGCTCATGCCGGGCGCCCGCAGGCAGAGCACCGTAGCGATCACGTTGAGCCCGCTCAGGGTGAAAGAAGCGATGAACAACGCCATGGCCAGGAGCCACAGCGTCTGCCCCATGCCGGAGCCGGGCACCGCCGCCTTGAGCGCGCTGAGCGGCGGATAGGCGGTCCACCCCGCCGCCGCCGCGCCGCCCTCCACGAGGAAGGACGACAGCGCCACCAGCGCGCTCGTGATCGCGATCCACACCGAGAGCATGTTGAGGAAGGGGAACGCCATGTCGCGGGCGCCGACCTGGAGCGGCACGAGATAGTTGCCGAAGCCGCTGACCAGCACGTAGGAGATGAAAAAAAACACCATGATGGTGCCGTGCATGGTCACCAGAGAGATGTAGAACTCGGGCGCCATGATCCCGCCCTGCATCCCCTGGGGAAAGATTTTTTCCAGCAACGGCCAGGCATGCCCGGGCCACGCGAGTTGCAAGCGGATGATCATCGCCAGCGCGCCTCCGGCGAGCGCCATGAGGAACCCGGTGAGCATGTACTGGATGCCGATCACCTTGTGATCGAAGCTGAAAATGTAACGCCGCCAGAAGCCGAGCCGCTCTTCGGACATGGATCTCCTCGCCTTTCAACTCTTCTGGCGGGCCTTGTCCGCCAGGATGCGCTCGAGCTCCGCGCTCGAAGACCACGTGAACCAACCCTTTCATCTGGTAATGCCCCAGCCCGCACAGCTCGGCGCAGGCCAGCTCGAATTCTCCCTCCTGCGTGGGGATGAACCAGATGTCGATCGCCATGCCCGGAACCGCATCCTGCTTCACCCGGAAGTTGGGCAGGAAAAAACTGTGGATCACGTCGCGCGCCCGCAGCCGCACCTTCACCGGGCGGTCCTTGGCGAAGTAAAAATTGTTCAGGTCGACCAGATCGTCCCGGCCGGCCGGGTCGGCGGGGTCGATCCCCAGCGGATTGGCGGTTTCGACGCGGGCAGGATCGGTGCGGCCGAAGACGCCGTCCGGCCCGGGATAGCGGACGTTCCAGGCGAACTGCTGGGCCGTCACCTCGATCTGGATCGCGTCCGCGGGCGGCTGGGTCATGAAATATTCGTTGAACACCGGCAGCCCGATAGCGAGCACGCCCCCCTCCGCCACGGCGGTCATCAGCAGCCCGAGCGCGAGGGAGAGGCGCCGCTCGATCCTCGGCCCGCCGAGGCGCCAGGTGATCCGGGGCTGCCGTCCGAAGCGCAGGATCGAATAGACAAGAACCACGTGCCCGGCGAGGAACAGCGCTCCGGTCGTGGTCAGCAGATAGATCAGCATGTGATCGATCCCGGCGCCGTGGCGGGAGGCCAGAGCGGGAATCCAGGAGCGGGTGCCGAGCGCCACGCCTCCGAGCGCCAGGAACCCGAACGTGAGAGCCACGGCGAGCGCCATGCCTCCCCTGGGTTTCGTGATGGTTGCCGTCTCGTCCAAGGCCTCTCCCCCGCCGCCCACCGGGGCGGCTGTCGTGACCAGCCTGCAACAGCCTGAATGCGGGGGAGATTCTCCAAGACCGGCCGGGACGCCGCCACGCTCGGAAGGATGGTTGTCGACCCACCCCGGGTGGTCGGTTTCCCCACCCGAAAGGGTCGTTTTTCGGCCTTGCGCTAGTGATGCCTTTGCGCTAGTGATGCCAGACGATCTGGAGCGTCAGCGCGCGGCTCACTCCCTTGTGGACGATGCCCTCTCCGCCGGCGAAGTAGGCGGCGCCGCCGAGATCCACCCCGAGGCCGGAGGGCCGGTGCAGGATCTCCAGGCCGAGGGCCACGAAGGGATCTCCGATGTTCGTGCCCCGCCCGCTCGTGGCGTTCTTGCCGCCCAGGTCGAACCCGGGGCCGGTGATTCGACCGGTGAAGTCGCCCTTGGGTAGCGGTGCGGCGGCGAGGACGCGCGGCGCGATCGAGAATCTCTCCCCGATCAACCGGGTCTGCTGCAGGCCGACGAAGGGAGTGGCGTAGTCGTTCGTGCTGCTGTGGTCCAGGATGCCCTTCGCCCCTGCGCTCTGTCCGGTCGCCACCACGTAGTCCATCTGGAAGCCGGTCAGCTCGAGACGGGTCCAGAGCACGCCGGCCGTGAAGGTCAACCAGCGGTCCGGGGTGGGGCCGGGACGATCCCAGAGCAGGCCGATGCCCGCGCCGGTGTAGAGGTAGTCGCCTCGCGGATGCGAGAAGTCCGCGGATTCGGGAAGGTCGAGCGGCGGCCGCGCGAAGGTGGGGTTCAGGATCTCCCGGCCTCGGCTGCCGGAGATCGTCAGGGCGTCGTAGAAGCCCATGCCCGCCAGCGCCCAGCCGTCACGGAAGGAGTAGGCGGCGGAGGCCGCGATCATCGGTCCGTCGAGGGTCAGGAAGCTGGCGGCGGTATCGACATAGCCACCTTCGACCGCGGTCTGCCACTCGCCCTGGCGGAGGCGCTCCGCCGGCCAGGGCAAAGCTGTGAAACGGGCATCCATGCCGCTCTCGGGCAGGTGCTCGGTGACGTAGTCGATGTCTTCGCGATCGGGGTTCTGGATGGCGGCCCGGACCGGGACCGCGGCCAGGGGAAGGAGGGCTGTCAGGAGGAGGGCGGTGGATAGCGAGGTTCTCATGGGAATCATTGTAGACCCGGGACGAAGTGTGGGCCTCGCATTCGCGACGAATCTTGCCGACCAGGTTCCGAAAACTCTTACTGCACCCCGGCAGAGCCGGGGGACTCGGCTCACGGGGTTAAGGAGTTCCTGGTGGAGCGGGTGCTGGACTGGCCAGGAGTCCACGCGGCGCGGGCGATCCTGGAAGACAAGCCGCTCAAGGGATATTGGCTCGACCGGACCCAGGAGTACGCCGCAAGGAATCGCGGAGAGGAATTCGGCCGTCTGACCTATGCCACGGAAGAGACGTTCTTCCTGAGCCGCTTGCCCTGCTGAGCCTCTTCCTGGCCGCCTTCCGGGATGCCGCTGAGCAGCTCAAGGCCGGCGACCGGTCGGCAAAGTTTCCTTTGGGATCGTTTCCGCCCGGCTTGCCGTTCGTGAGAGCCCTGCCCGCCATGCCGCCGTAGGCGAACGGCGATCGCCGTAAACCTCAGGAACCTTTTCCGGGGCCCGCGCTGCTCCCCTTTTCCCAGGGGGCAGCCTGCGTGATACGCTTGACTGGATGACCCAGGAAGAGATCGCGTCCGTACGGCTGAGAACCGCCTTCGACCTCTTCACTGCGGGCGAACGGATGATGCGCCAGAACCTCCGGCGCCGGCATCCGGAGGCATCCGCCGCGGAAATCGAAGAGATGCTGTGGGCATGGCTCATGCATCGCCCTGGCGCGGAATACGGCGACGGTGTCGGGAGGCCGGTCACGTGGCCACGGAAGGCTTCGCAAGTCGGTTAGAGCGCGTTACCGTCCACGCCAAGGAGACGTTGGCAGACCTGGGGGTGCAGCGCGGTCCTCCACTTCGCCCGGGACGAGGCGCAGTTTGACCGCATGCTTGCCGAGATGTGGCGAGTTCTCCGGCCCGGGGGCCTCTTCTTTGCGCGCCTGGCTTCGACGATCGGCATCGAAGGTCTCATCCGCAATCTCCAAGGAAGGCGCTACCTGCTCCCGGACGGCTCAGAGCGCTTCCTCGTGGACGAGGCGATGCTCCTCCAAGCCGCCGAACGGCGCGGCGCGACGTGGATCGAGCCGCTCAAGACGACGGTCGTCCAGAATCAGAGGTCAATGAGCACCTGGGTACTGCGCAAGCGATAGATCTCCCGCCATCTTGTGGCCGGAAAAGGTGCCTGAGGTTTGAAGAGAGGCGCGACTGGAGAGAGGGATTCCGGTTCTGGGTTTCGGAGCAGTCCGAGAGCTTTGCGATCAGCAGCTCAAGGCCTGCGACCGGTCGGCTAAGTTTCCTCTGGGATCGTTCCCGCCAGGGTTGCCGTTCGTGAGAGCCCTGCCCGCCATGCCGCAGTAGGCGGGCGGCGACCGCCGAAACTCGACCCTCAGCTCCAACCAAATTGACGTCCATCTCGGTCGTGGTCGGAAGAGGACTGCCTTCAGGCGGCGATCACGGGAGGGTGACCGGAGATTTCGGCCACCTGATCGGCCTCCGGAGAGCCGATCTTCCTCCTCTCCCCAGAAAACCACAGATGTAGTCAGCCTCCGAAGAAGGAGGAAAGGCGGTCGGCCACCTTGGTTGCGCCTCCCCCTCTCTCTAAACCTCAGGCACCTTATCCCGGAGCCCTCAGCTTCACTGAGGGATTTTCCCCGCCGCTTCGTTTTCCTACCAGCGACGATGCGGAATGTCCGCTTCGCCCACTCCCGAGGAGAGATCGAGATGCAACGACGGAACGCAACAAGCTGGAAAGCATCATTGTTTGCTCTCCTGTGCGCACTGATAGCCGCCACCACGGCCCAGGCCCAGGTGACCTTCAGGGCCACACTCACGAAGGAAGGTACCGAAAAGACCAAGAGCGTTACGGAGAACAACAAGTTCCCGGACGACTTTCCGAATCTCCGCATCGGCAGCCGCAACGATTGCACCCAGGCCACCCGGACAGTCTGCCTGCCCCCGGACTGTGACATCGACTTCAGCCGGACCTATTCGACCAACGAAACGCGACCATTCTATGTTTCGCGGGGTTTCGGCAAGGGAGGGCCCGGCTACGGGGTGGTGATGAACAGCGTCATCTCTGCGGATGGCGGATCGGCATCCTACAGTCTTGACGCCAGCACGAAATGCCTGACCTCCACGGTGCGCGTGTGCGGCAAGCGATTTGTGACGGGAGGCTCCTATGAGGCCTATCACGAGATTTATGCCAAATGCGCCACGGTCCAGCCGTGGAAGAAGTCCAAGAATGTCGGCCCCTTTACGCTCGCTCCAGGTGACTATCAACACCTGGACGACATCGACACCGTTCCCGGCTCCGGCACCGGGATTCCCGGCACCGCCAAGATCACGAAGTATTCGGCCACGATCACCGACAAAACGCCCCCGGACGCGCCTCTCCTGACGGGCATGTTCCTCCAGGATCCGAACGGAAGCGGCGTCAACGGCCCTCAGTTCTGGGCCAAGAACAGCAGGACCGATCTCTCGGTGCGCACGCTGGAGGTCACCCAGGGGATCCAGAACTTTGGCAACCAAATGCCCCTGGTCGCGGGGCGCAGAACGATGGTCCGCGGGTACATTCAGAGCGATCTCAACAACGTGGGAGGGGTCCGCGCGGAACTGCACGGCTATCATAACGGGATCGAGTTTCCCGACTCGCCGCTCCTGCCTGAAACCGACATCCCCGGCCAGATCAGCGGAGGCGACCGGCTGCAGATCAATGAGAGCTTTCTTTTCGTCTTCCCACCAGCATGGACGGCGCAAGGTCTTACCGATCTCGACCTCGCGGTCGATCCTCAAAACCTCGTCTTGGAAGACAACGAGAACAACAACCACGGCGACACCACGGTCTGGTTCGAGCCTCCTACGGACATCGACGTGACCTCCGTACCGCTGCACCTCCATCCCGGCGGCGTCAGTTCGAAGACGGCCCTCACGTACACCGATTCGCACTCGACTTTCTGGCCGATCCTCGGCAATCTGCTGCGATATCACCCCGTTTCGAGGCTGAAGTACTGGGACTGCAACGTCGAGACCCAGAAGCCGGCAGGCCACGACTTCTTCGGGCGGGAGTGGAATCTCGAGACGGGGCTCGATCAGGCACTGCTGCTGTCCAGGGTGAGCCTGGTGCGGGCGCTCACCAGTTGTGGCCCTGCGGACATGCACTGGGTCGGCCTGGTGCATCCAGACATCAGCACCAGCACGGGAGGCGACTCGACACTGGGTATCGCCATCCCGTTCGGCCGCAGCTCATGGGTGAAGATGCAGAATACCTCGGGCGGCCCCTCCTGGTCCATGAAGGGCGGCGAGACGCTGGCGCACGAGTTGGCGCACAACCTGGGGCTCTTCCACGCCAAGTGCTCGGGAAACGAAGGCTTTCCGCTCTCGCCTCTCTATCCGTACCCATACCCGAATTGCCGGATGGCCAAGGGCCTGGACGGCTACTACGGGCTCGACGTGTACGGCGCGCTCTGGGGGCTGAGCGAGCCGGCCGTGATCGGCAACGATCCCGATCCCAACTTGCCGCAAGAGAACCGGGCGTTCCCGCTCATGGGCTACAAGAACCCGGGCTGGACCGATCCGTTCGCCTATTGCCGCCTGCTCCTGAGCAACGGCATCTTCTGCAACCCGCTTCTCATCTCGGACACGTTCCCGGACTCCCGCAAGGCAGGCGTTTTCGCGTCCCTCGATGCTCCTGTTTTCGCGCCTCCTTCCGGATACCGGCAGATGCCCGGAAGGATGATTCCCCAGCCGAACCCGCCCAACGAATACCTCCTGGTCAGCGGGGCGCTCGAGGTGAGCAGCGAAAACCTTTCCGATCTTGACGTCCATTGGATCACTCAACCCTCCGAAAACGTGCGCCAGAACAGGATCGGGGAGCCGACCGAAGCGGAGGCGGGAGAGGATGACGGACCGGTCCTCGACTTGGTGCAGCTCGGGAACGACGGGGCGATCGACCTTCTGACGTTCCAGCCCCAGGCACTCGACGGCCTGCCCGGGATCCGTTCCTTCTTCGAGGCGGTGCCCGCGCAGCCAGGGGTGATCGGAATCCAGATCTGGCTCGACGGCAAGGTTCTGACCCAGAAACTCGCCAGCAGCAGAAGGCCCGACATCCGCGTCGTAAATCCCAAGCGCGGCCTCGCGCTCCTGCCAGGCACCCTGGTCTCCTGGCAGGCGTCGGATCCGGATGGAGATCCGCTCACATTCAGCGTCTTCTACAGCCACGACGCCGGCAAGACCTGGCGGCTCCTGGCGATGGACCTGACGGGCAACAGCTACCGGCTGCCCGATCGTCTCCCGGGCAGCAACGTGGCAAAGGTGCGGGTCATGGCGTACGACGGCTTCTGGACGACCTCGGACGAGGCCGACGACCTCTTCACAGCGCCAAGCTGGGCTCCCCGCGCCATCATC
>CAWJQA010000009.1:0-206605 GCA_963844885.1 uncultured Holophagales bacterium
GCTTCATCGGCACGATCCGGCCTACGGGCTTGCCGCCTTCCGTGATCGTCACCGTGGCTCCGGCCTTGACCTGATCGACATAGCTGCTCAGATTCGCCTTGAGCTCCCGAATCCCGACGGACGTGGGCATGCTGGCTCCTCTCATGAGACTTGATTCTAACCGAACGAGCCGGTGAGGACGCCGGCGTTCCCAGGGAAAACAGCGGGGACAGGCACCGGACGGCGTGCCTTCAGGCTCATCGCCGGGCCCGCACCGTACAGTGAACGCGCGTCGGTTCGACCACGAACTCCGGTTCGGGATGGTTGTTTGCCCGCAACTCGCGGCGCGCCGTGGCGATTCCGAACCCGAAGCGTTGCACGAGCCCAAGCACGCGCATGGCTTCGGCGAGAATCGGATTGCGGTAGTCGACCACTCCGGGCTGCCCGAACGTCTCCGCCGTGACGATGCCGTAAGGTCCGCCAGGACTGATGATCTCGATGTGATCGTCGAACCAGTAGAGACGGACCGGCGAATTGGTCCCTTCGTAGGTTCGATGCATGACGGCATTGCGGACGAGCTGCTGAAGGGCCGCCATAGGGTAGGTAGAGGAGCGGGTCTCGACCGGCCCGGAGGTGAAGTCGACGGCCGTGCGGTTGTGCGCGGCGAGCTTCTCGTCAACGCGCCGGATCATGTCCTCGATCGGTCCCTCCAGCACGGCTTCGTCGTGGACGGGATCGCCCCATTCCCGGCCGGCCACGCGGAGGAATTGCACGTAAGCGCTCGGGATGAAGTCCCGCGGACGGGTGCCGAGGACAAGAATGCCGGCGACGGTCGGTGTCGGCTCATCGACCGCGAGGATCATCTTGGTCGCGGCAAGACGCTGCTCGTAGCTGCGTTCGTTCGCGGCGAGCACCTCGGCATCGAACGCGGAGCGCAAGTAATCCTCCTCGAAACGCCGGCGGCTCAAGGTGGCCAAGGTGGCCGCGGGAACCGGCTGCGCATCGAAATGGGGGTCCATTTCTCCAGACTACACACATTCTCCTCGTGCCCCTCAAAAAATGGCGCAACACGTGCCTGAGGCAGTCGCAATGGCCCGTCTGGGGCCTGAAACGGGAGATTCCGGCGATTCGCGACCTAGACCAGCGCTCGGGTCTGGCAAAGCTCCTGGCGAGTGACAGACCAGAACGGCCATCTCAGCGTCGCGGCGGCGGATGTGGCCTTGATCTCCGCCTCGGAGCTGTCGGGGCCCTCGAGACCCAGCTGTTGCAGTCCAGCGTTTGCTGTGGCCTTGAGGAGCCCGGCCAGCGGGAGCTACCGTCGAGGATCTGCGGCACGAGATGGGCGGTCCCAAAGTGTGACCGCACCCCTGAGGAAGGAGCGCGTCGCTGTCTTTCAGCCCCAGTTCGGGACGACGGATCGTTGGAGACCACCGCAAGATCGCTCTCAAGGTAGCTCGAGCTCGTCGAGGCCAGCCTCCGGAGACCCCTTTCCGGGCTCGGCAAACCAGAGCCGCTCAAGCACGTCGGCAGGAGACCTGGTCGCGCCGCCTCAATCAGGAATACCGGCTCGTCTGATCTCGTAGTCGAGGACCGGGTCCTGTTTCTTCAGTGCCGTTACCACTATTAGCGGCAAACGCCCCCCACACAACAAAAAAACGGGGAGGTCTCCAAACCAAGAGGCCGCATCAGCGCCGTCCCGCCCCCCACCCACACCTCCGGCGCCGGCCCCGCCCCCTCCCCGGCAGGCGGACCTCTTTCGGAATGGCGGCGGCCTTGGACTCGGCGGCCGTCATCCCTCCTGATTGTCAAAGAGCTGTCGGGTGGCCGGCGCGGACGCCCGCCACCTCTCCTTCTCACTTCGCTTTCCGGCGCGGACGCTGCGGCGCGATTCCGAACTGTTCGAGCTCCTCGCTCTTCGTGCCCAGATGCGCTTTCACCAGGCTTCTCACCCGGCGCGCCGACTCCCGGCCCGCTTCCCGCATGTCCCGCAGGTGGCGCGTGACCAGCTTGCTCGATCCGTCGAGGCCGGCCCTCATCGTCCGGAGCTCCTTCACTTCCTTCAGCAACGCCTCCAGCGGGGCCAGGGTCTGCTTCAGGCAGGGCAGACGGTCTTCATTCGCGCTACAGGCTTGCAGCAGGATCTCCCAGTCGTTCAGCAGGTCCGCGTAGGAGGTCTTCCTTGTCGGCATGGTCTTTCTCCTTTTCTCGGGGTCCGTGGGAAAAAAACGAGGGGGCGGAAAACGGCTTGCCCCCTCGAAGACCTTCAGATGACGCTAGTCGACCGCCGGGACGGTCCCGGTCGCCGGCTCGGGCGACTCCAGCGGCGGCGGAGGCGGCGGGCCGGGCTTGCGGACCCGGGGACGGAAGGGCTGGATGCCGAACTCCACCAGCTTCTCCGACCGCGGACCGTAGTGCTGCTTCAGCGTGAAGCGCACCACCGTCGACAGACGATCGCATTCCGACATCAGGTCGATGAGCTGCTGTGACACCGCCTGCCGGCTCGCCGACAGCGCGGCCTGCTGCTGGAACAGATCCCCCGCCTGGCCCACCAGGGTCCCGAGCTGGGCGCTCGCCAGCGACAGCGACGGCAGATCCGCCTCGTTCTCGTGCAGCGCCGTCAACAGGCGCTGCCATTCCCCCAACTTCCCCGATCTCGTCTTCTCACGCATGGTCCTGCCCCTTTCTGAGCCCTTTCGAGGCTCTTTTGAAATCCGGCGCCTTCATGGCGCCGGGGAACTCTTCAACCGGCCTGCGTCAACTCCGTACCGGGCTCCGACATCTCCACCTGCACCCGCTCGGACTTCAGGTCCGGCGCGACCGGCTCGGTCGGCGGCGCGGTGGGCTCAACCTGCACCACCAACTCGACGTCCTGCACACTGCTTTCGTTGCTCATGGCTCTTCTCCTTACAGAAAACCTCCAGGCCTTCATGGCGCCAGAGATGGGTTGACGGTTTCGACATCGCCCGCCGTCCTTCGCTCTACAGTGAGAGTCTACGGGGCAACGTTGCGGCGCGTCTATGGTTTTTCGGACGAATTCGTTCGCGAAAAATCGTGATTTTACCAAGCAGCTACCTATGATCAGGACGTAAAATGCTGAATCGGCCTGATTCTGGTAATTAGATGTGGCGGCGGACGTCTCCGCCGCCTCGATCAGCGGGAGGTCGGCCGCGACGTTCTCGACCACGACCATGGCCCGTTGCAGCCGGCCGAGCAGGTAGGCGGCCCGGCTCAGCGGCCTGGCGCCGCTCCTCATGAAGGCGAGCTCGCGCGGCGACGGCGGCGGGGTCATCCGAGGCAGGTTCATGAACGACGTCGCCGACCAGGCCGGCGTGCTCCACAAGCGGCTCGGCGGGATCGAGCGCGGCACGGTCAAGCGCGTCGCCGCCGAGGAGGCCGGCAAGGTTCTGAGGACCCTGGAGTGCGAGCCGGCGGAGGCCGTGATCGTGTCGGCCTGCATCGCGGGCCTCGCGGAGTTGGACCCTTACGCCGACCCGGGCGACGCCGCGGACGTCGAGGAGTCCGTGGCGCTGGCGGGCTGGCGGCTCCGCGAGCGGCTGCGCACGCCCGGGGAGGCGGACGCCGCCCATGAACGATATCCGGCCCCCCAGGAGGTGGCCGCGCACCGGGACGAGGCGCGCGAAGCCTGGGAGCGGCTGCTGCCGGTCTCCGCGTTCCGGGAGATGGCCCTCGCCGCGCGCATGGTCCGCGAGCTTCACCGGTGGTCCGCCGTGGAGATTCTCTGCGACGAGAGCGCCCGCGCGGCGGCGAAGGACGCCGGGCGCGCCCGCGACCTCGCCGTGATCGCGGTGCGGATCGCGCGCCACCTGCCGGTGCCGGAGTGGTGGCGCCTCTGCCTCCTGGCGTACGCCGTGGCCCACCTGGGCAACGCCTTGCGGGTGGCGAGCAAGCTCGACGCGGCCGGACGGACCTTTGCCGCCGCCCGCCGGCTCTGGGAGAAGGGCGCGGACCCGGACCGGCTCCTCGACCCGGGCCGGCTTCCCGACCTGGAGGCCTCGCTCCGGCGCGCTCAGCGGCGGTTCGGCGAGGCGCTGCGGCTGTTGAAGGAGGCCGCCGCCGTGACCCGGCGGCCCGAGCACGTCGCGCTCAAGGCGGCTTCCACCCTGGCGATGATGGGGGAGTACAACCAGGCGATCGAGGTATTGATTGGGGTGGCCCCCCGCGTCGAGCGCCATCCGGACCGCCGCCTGCTGACGATCCAGCGGTTCAATCTCGCGGTCGCGCTGTCCCACGTCGGGCGCCATCGGGAGGCGGCCTACTCCTTCCCTCCATCCGCCGGATGGCCGAGGCGGACAACCTCGACCGCGTCCGGTCCCGGTGGCTCGAAGGGCGCATATCCGCCGGCCTGGGGCGGAACGGCAGGGCGCTGGCGGCGCTCGACGAGGCCCGCTCTGCTTCGCGCGGCGCGGCATGCACTACGACGCCGCGCTGGCGCTCGTCGAAATGGCGGCGATCCTCCTCGGCCTCGGCCGGCTCGCCGAGGTGCGGGTGTTGACCGGCGATCTGGCCCCGATCTTCGAGCAGCAGGGCGTCCATGACGAGGCGTTGAACGCCCTGCGGCTCTTCAAGGAGGCGGTGGCGCGGCAGGCGGCCACGGCGGGGCTCGCCCGCGGCCTGCTGGCCTGGCTCTTCCGCGCGCAGCACGATACGGGTCTGGTTTTCGACCCGGCCGCTTGCTCATGAGTTCCGTTTCAGGACGTGGACGCAGGCCGGCCTGCCGTCGGGATCGAGGATGCAGCCCTCGTCGATCGTGGGCGACGGGTGGGCGCACGCCGGCCTGCCGTCGGGATCGAGGATGCAGCCTTCGTCGGTCGTCGGCGACGGAGCGGACCAGGCGGCGGCGAGGAGGGAGGCGGCGAGGAGGATGAGAATGATGGCGCGGTGCATGACGTATCTCCATGTCCGGCGTCTCCAGCCGTCTCCTTGACGGCCGAGCGCCGGGAGCAAACCTGATGATGCGGTACGACAGCCCGGGAGGCCCGGCATGCCGAAGATGACGCGAGCCCAGCTCAAGGTACGGATGCTCCGGGGGCTCTCGGGGCTCACTCAGGAGGAGTTCGAGCGCGCGGCGGGGGTGGAGCACGTCGCCCACATGGAGCACGGCCTGCGCAATCCCGATGCCGGGCAGATCGCACGGATGTGCTCCAGCTTAAACCTTACGCCGGAGAACTGCGAGGAGATGTTGCGTTTCTACGAGACGCGGTCGGCCGCGAACGCGGGCCGGGAGAGCGTTCCGGTGCCGGAGGCTCCGGTGGTCCGGGACCGCACGGAGTGGACGATCGAGGCGATCGTGGAGAGATGGGATGCGCGTTTCGCGGCCCGTCGGGACCGCGCTGCGGTTTGCGCCGCGGACCGGGAGCGGGCACGGCGGGCGTGGCAGGATCTGAGCCGGCTCGAGACGGTGGAGGACATGGCCGTGGTGGCGCGGGTGGGGCGGGATTTCCAGACCTGGGCGATGGTGGAGCTACTCTGTGGCGAGAGCCTGGAATCGAGCCTCGCCGTGGGTCTCGCCGGGCTGGCGGTGGAGATCGCGCGCCGCGTGAAGGTCTCGGACGGCTGGCGCAGCCGTCTCCTCGGTTTCGCGACGCTCCACCTCGCGAAAGCGCGCCACGCCGCGGGAGAGACCGACGCGGCCCGCCGGATGGTTCCCGAGGCGCGGAATCTCTGGGATGCGGGCCTGGACCCGGAGTCGCGCCTCGATTCCCGCCGCTTCGCCCGCCTCGAAGCCGAGCTGGCGGCCGGATAGGTTCTCCAGCGCAAAGTAAGGTTCCCGGATGCAACGTCAACTTCCCGGGCGCAAAGTCAACTTCTCCACCGCAAAGTAAGGTTCTCCACTGCAAAGTGAGTTTGCGTTGCGTCGGAGGAGTTGGCGTTGCGACGGAGGAGTTGGCGTTGCGACGGAGGAGTTGACGTTGCGACGGAGGAGTTGACTTTGCAGCGGAGGAGTCGACTTTGCGGCGGAGGAGTCGACTTTGCAGCGGAGGAGTCGACTTTGTGGCGGAGGAGTCGACTTTGCAGTGGAGGAGTTGACTTCGCGGCGGAGGAGTCGACTTTGCGTTGGAGGAGTCGACTTTGCGCTGGAGGAGGTCATCGGGGAGGACGGAACCCCCGGGTCCGGGTCCGGGTCCGGGTCCGAATTGGTGCGCCAGATAGCCCGCCAGCCAGAGGCCCGACGCCACGAGGTGGACGGCGACCCAGTCCTTGCGCCAGCCTTCGTCGACCGCGGTCTGGATGAGGTAGCCGGAGACCACCATCGGCACCAGGGTGAGGGCCAGGGAGAGGCCGGTCCTCTTCCCCTTGCGGACGCCGTTGCGCCAGTGGGACCAGATGTGGCGCTGCCAGACCAGGCCGACCGCGAAGACCAGGAGCGGGGCGACCAGGATGTGGAGGTGCTGGACGTGCGGCTGCCAGGGATGGTTGACGACGGCGTACGGGTCGGCCGGATGGACGAAGATAGAGCATCCAAACGTAGACAAGTCCGGTGCCGCCCACGAGGACGCTCGCGAGGTGCATCACCCAGGCTTCGAAGCGGCTCACCGGGGTTTTTCTCCTTCGAGAATCACTTCGCGCAATGCGAGAACCCGGCGCACGGCCGAGGTGGTGGCTCGGGCGGTGAGGGTGGCGCCGCTCACCGGGTGGATGCCGGTGGTGAGCTGCAGCTCGCGGTCGAGCTCGTGGCCCTGGAACTGGGCGTACCAGGCGGCCCTCGGCATGTACTCCTGGGGCTCCCGGAAGGAGATGACCTCGAGGCGCGCCACCCGGCCTTGCGGATCGACCACGACCAGCAGGGTTTCGGGCAGCGTGCGCACGCGGTGGGTGTCGAAGAAGGCCGTGCCGGCGGGTTGGCCGTTGCAGCGGGCCTCGTGCCAGGCGACGAGCGCGCCGGGGACGTCGGCTCCCGACAGCTCTTTCGCCTTTTTGATCTGCTGGGGAGTGAGATAGGCGGTCCGCCGCGCCACCTCGCAGCCGGGAAAGGCGAGGCGCAGGGCCTCGTCCGTGGTCACGAAGACCTTGGCCGCGGCCATCGGGACGGTGCCCAGGAAGAGCGCGAGGAGGGCGGCGGACCGTCGCATCCTAGAAGATCCAGCCGAGGAGGACGTTGAATTGATCGATTCCGGTACCAGCCTCGTTGTCGAAATTCTGGTGATCGACCTTGAGGACGATCTGATCGATCGGCTTGTAGGAGAGGCCGAGCGTCAGTACCTCCACGTCGTTGGCCGGGTTCGCGGCGAAGCCGGTCGGCACCCGGTCCTGGGTGTTGTAGGTCTCCCAGCGGCCGTAGGGGATCAGCGCCTGTCCGCCTTGCCGGCCGGCCAGAACGTCATAGCCGAGCTGGACATAGCGGCCGGTGAGACGCTCGCCGACCGACTGGTCGCCGTGGAGGCCGAGCGTCCGGTCGAGCTCGGCGACGTCGTCGAGATCCGCCTGGACGGCGAGGGCGCGCAGCTCCAGGCCGCGGTATCTCCACTCCAGGTGGCCTTCGAGGATCTGTGTGCGGACGCCCAGGGTCTCGCCGCGGGTGGATTTCAGACCCTGGCCGGAGTCGCCGAGATAGCCGAGGCTCCGGCGAGCAGTCCAGGAACGCCGGTGAAATCGAGGCGTCCGGCCCAGGCGAGGTCTTCGGCCTTCGACTCCTTGCCTTCCTGGCGGCCCTCACGGAGACCTTCGGCGGTGAAGCCGGAGGCGTCCAGGCCCGCGACCACGTAGGTGCGATAGGAGAACGGGCCGGCCTCGCCGAAGATTCCGAAGCCGTTCTCGCTCCAGGTGCTCGGGAGGATCAGCCTTTCGGCGTTCGGACGGTTGGCGCCGAGGAAGGTGGTGGGCTCGTGCAGCTCGTTGAGGAAGCCCATGGGGAGGAGCAGCAGGCCGGCCCGGAAATTGGCCTGCGGACGCCAGAGATAGTCGAGGTAGGCGAATTCGACGCCGACCTCGTCGCCCGCGTGCTCGTATTCGATCTCGCTGTTGAAGACGAAGCGGTCGTTGAACTTGTAGCCGAAGTAGAGAACGGCGCGCAGGAGGTCGAATTCGGACTCGCCGCCGTCGAAGTCCTGGTAGCGCAGCTCGCCGTAGCCGCCGACGGAGATGCCGCGCTCGGCGTGGTAGATCTTGGAGGCCGCCGGTCCGAGGCCGTGCTCGCTGGTATCGGCGCTGACGGTATTGGCGGCCTCACCGATCTTCAGGCGTTCGATCTCTTCGGCGATCACGTCGAGCCGGCGTTCGAGCTCTTCGGCTCGAAAATCATCCGAATGCTCTTTCTTCATCTCGGCAATCTCGGCCTTGAGCTTCTCGATCTCCTGCTCGAGCTTGCCCACCCGGTCGTCCTGGGCCAGGGCCGCCATGGGCAAGAGGAAAAGGGCGAGCAGAATCAGATATTTGCAACGCATGTGGGGGTCTCCTCAGAGGGTGCTCGAAAAGGTGGCGTCTACGTCCTCCGCCAGGATTTCCAGCCGGTCCTTCAGGCCGGGGCTCGCCAGCGCCTGCAATCGTTTGCCGCGCGGCCGGAGCACCAGCACCTCGACGCCGGGATGCCGGGCGGTCCAGGCGAGCGCCGCTTCGGGTCCCATGACGTAGAGGCCGGTGGACAGGCAGTCGGCGCGCAGCGGGTCGGCCGTCCAGACGGTGAGGCTGCCGAAGTCGGGCGCGGGCTCCCCCGTGCGCGGGTCGAGGATGTGGCCGAGATGCTTGCCGTCCACGACGATCCCGCGCTCGCTGTTGCCGGAGGTGGAGACCGAGCCGCCGGCGACGACCAGGGCGACGACCGGCCGGTCGCGGCGGCGCGGGTCGGCCACGGGGATGGCCCAGCGGTCGTCTTCGCGGCCCACCATCGCGACCTGGCCGCCGAGGTCGAGCAGGGCGCGGCTCACGGTGGGGTCGGAGGCGAGGGCCGCCAGCGCGTCGGCGAGGCCGGCGCCCTTGCCGAAGGCGCCTTCCTCCAGGGTCAGGCTGTCGCGTTCGCGGACCGCCGTGTGATCACGCAGCTCGAGGGCGTCGAAACCGACGGCGGCGACGGCGTCTTCGAGCTCGGCGGGCGCGGGCCGGCGACCTCCGGTGCGCAGGCCCCAGACCCGGACCAGCTTGTCGACGGACGGATCGAAGGCGCCGCCGGTCTCCTCCCAGCAGCGCCGCGCGGCGCCGAGGTCGCGCGCCAGCTCGGGCGAGATCGGCACCGGCTGTCCGGCCGGAGCGGCGTTGAGGCGGGCCAGCTCGGTGCCGTCTCGCCAGGTCGAAAGCCGGGCCTCCGCCGCTTCCAGGCTTTTCACCGCCCGCTCGCTGGCCTGGAGCGCCTGCTCGCGGCCGGAGGCCTCGACGCGGATCTCCAGCGTGGTGCCCATGAGGGTGAGGTGACGCTCGACGGTGCCGGGGGGGGCGGAGGGGCGGGTGGCGCAGGCGGCGAGGAGAAAAAGAAGAA
This sequence comes from uncultured Holophagales bacterium, assembly GCA_963844885.1. GTDB lineage: Bacteria > Acidobacteriota > Thermoanaerobaculia > Multivoradales > UBA5704 > DATMER01. The sequence continues at coordinate 9,407 of CAWJQA010000009.1, forward strand.
AGAGGGTGGTAGAGACGCCCCAGTCCGTTACCCGAAACCTCACCGGGTCCCGAAATTTCGGGGCGTCTCCAACCTCCCCGTCACCGACCATGGACCGGAAAACGGGCAGGCAAACCGTTTGCCGCCGGTTTGGGAGGTTTGTGGTGACGGGGGCCAGAGACGCCCCGAAGTTTCGGGACCCGGTCCAGTTTCGGATAACGGACTGGGGCGTCTCTACGGAACGGCGTGGTTCACAGGCCACGATGCCTTTCACCGGCCCACCCCCAGCGTGAGCTGCTCGGGTACCCCCTCCGGCGCGCAGCAGGACCCTCCGCGTGGGATCGGCCGGCCGTGCGGGCAGGCGGAGGGGTGGTTGAGGAAGGCGCAGACCTGGTCCTCGAAACCGGCGGCGACGGGCATGGGCCGGCCGCAGTCCTCGGCGGAGTGGAGGGTGCGGTCCAGCAGCACCTCGGCGAGGCGGACCCGGCGGACCACCGCCGCGGCCTGGGCGCGGCCGGTCTCGGTGAAGGCGATGCGTCCTTCTATATAGGTCAGGACGCCCTGGGCGATCAGGTCGGCGACGCCGCGGCGCGCCACGGAGACGCCTTCGGCGTCCTCCTCCAGGCGGCGCCAGAGATCCACCAGCGCGGTCTGCAGCTCGGCGGTGCCGGGCTCTCCGGCGGAGGCGAGGCGGCCGTGCTCCAGGCGGATCTCGCGGCCGGCGCGCGCCGCGATGGAGGGATCGTGGGTGACCAGGATGAGCGTGTGGCCTCGCTGGTGGAGGTCGCCGAGAATCGACATGACCACGGCCTCGTTGACCGCGTCGAGGTTGCCGGTGGGTTCGTCGGCGAGGATCAGCGGCGGCTGGTTGATCAGCGCGCGGGCGATGCAGACGCGCTGCTGCTCGCCGCCGGAGAGCTGGCTCGGCAGATGGTCGAGCCGCTCGCCCAGACCGACGCGGCAGAGCGCCTCCTCGGCCTCGGCCTTGTCGGTCATGCTGTGGACGTATTGCGCCAGCATGACGTTTTCGAGCGCCGTGAGATAGGGGATCAGGTGGAACTGCTGAAAGACGAGGCCGACCGTCCGCTGGCGATAGCGGGCCAGCTCGCGGGCGGGGAGGTCTCCGAGGTCCACGCCTCCGACCCTCACCCTCCCGGCGCTCGGCCGGTCGAGCCCGGAGAGGATGTTGAGCAGGGTGGTCTTGCCGGAGCCGGACGGTCCGGTGACGGCCACCCACTCCCCCGGCTCGATCGACAGCGTGAGGTCGTCCACGGCCCGGAGCGCGCCGAAGCGCCGGCTCAGGCCTTCAATCCGGACCAGGGGCTCGTTATTCCCCACGCAGAACCCTCGCGGCGTCGAGCTTCTGGATCCGGTACAGGGCCAGGACCAGGGCGGAGCCGACCACCAGCGCGGCAACGGCGGCGGAGGCGGCCGAGGTGGAGAGGAGGTTGCTCCAGGAAACCCGGGAGCCGCCGCCGCCGACACCGAGGAGCCGGCCGGCGAGCGCCCCGGCGGCGAGGCTGCCGAGGAGCTGGCCTCCCACTCCGGCAAGGACGGCGGCGGCCAGCAGCTCCGCGGCCAGGAATCCGCCGATGCGCCGGCCGGTGTAGCCGAGGGCGAGCATGAGGCCGACCTCGGCGCGCCGTTCGCCGAGGAGCGCGGTGGTGGCCGCGCCCACGGAGATCAGCGCCAGCAGGAAGGAGACCGCGCTGACGGCGGCGAGCACCAGCGTGAGGCGGCGGGTGAGCCGGGCGTCCGAGGCGCTGACCTTGAGCAGCGGCCGGGCTTCGACGCCCTCGACGCGGCTCTCAATCTCGCGCGCCACCTCGTCGAGGCGGGCGGGATCGGCGCGGACGTCGAGGCGGTCTGTCTTCACGGCCACGGTCTGGATCCCGGTAATCCCCTGGACGAGCGCCGCCGCGTCCCGCGGAATCGCGGCCGGTCCGCCCACCTGCGGCCGGACGGTGAGGTTGGGGCCGAAGGCGGCGAGGCTCGACCCGACGCGGTCGTGGGTGCGGGCGGAGAAACCCGCCAGCGTGGCCACGGTCGCCGCGGCCACGAGCACCGAGACGGCGATGAGCGCGAGCTGCCGGGAGCGGCGCCGCAGGCTGGCGAAGACGACGCGGAGGATCATGTCAGGCCGTCGCCCTCTTGAGGATGGCGGCCGGGTAGCGCTCCAGCGCGCGCATCACCGGCAGCAGGCTGGCGATCACCGCGAGCAGCAGCCCGGCCAGGGCGGAGAACGGCAGCAGGAGAGGCACCCAGGGCACCTCGACTCCCAGGACGGCGCCGCCGAGCAGCCGGCCGGCCACGAGCCCGGCCGCGCCGCCGAGGAGACCGCCGAGGACGCCGAGCAGCGCCGCCTCGCTCAGGAAGAAGAAGACCACCCGCCCGCGCGCGGCGCCGATCGCGATCATCAGGCCGGCCTCCAGCCGGCGCTCCAGGACCGTGGCGGTCATCGCCGCCGTCACGCCGACCGCGGCGCCGGCCAGCGCGACCGCCGCCAGGGCGGCCAGCACGCCGCGCAGCCGGCCGAGGACGTCCGCGGTGGCTCCGGCCACTCCGTAGACGACCGTGGCCCGGCCCTGCGGCAGGATCTCGTTGATCTGCCAGGCCACCGACGACGGGTAGGCCGTGCAGTACCAGGCCTCGTACTCTTTCGGGTTCATGCGCCGGGGATCGGCGGCGTTTTTGGCCTCGGGGTTGGTGAGGGCGAAGATCTCGGCCCGCCGGTAACCGTCCGCCCGTCCGGCGATCCTCTGGACGGCGGTGAGCGGCGCCCAGGCCTCGTCCTCCTCGTCGCCGCCGCTGGTCAGGATGCCGGTGACGGCCAGCCGGAGCGAGCGGTCGCCGAGCGCCGCATCCATCTCGTCTCCGGGCCGGACACCGAGGCGGGACGCCAGCCGGCGGCCGACCGCGACTTCATCCTCGCCGTCGTGGGGCCAGCGGCCGTCGATCTGAAGCGTCGGGCGGGTCCGCGGCAGTCCGGTGCGCCAGCCGGGCTCCAGCTCGTGGTCGAACCAGGTACCGACGAGCGGCGCGACCGTCTTCCCATCCATCTTCACCCCGTTCATCTTCACCCGCAGCGGCCAGAACGGGCTCAGGGCGACGATGTTGTTGCGCCAGAAGATCCGGCGCACCTGCTCGAGGCTCGCCACCGGCAGGGTGTCGCGCCCCGGCGCCGGCACGAGCTCGAGGTTGGCGCCGTAGGAGCTCATCTCCGCGGCCAGGCGGTCGCCGGAGGCGAGGATCACCTCGGCGAGCGCGGTGGCGCCGAGCGTGCCCAGGGCCACGGCCGTCACGGCCAGCAGCTTCCGGCGCGTGCCGCGGCGCAGCGATTCGGCGAGCAGGCGGAAATACACGGCCTAGTTTCCTGTTCCCCTGCTGTGGCCGGAGTGCGATCCGGCGCGCCTGGAACAGGCCGGCTCCCGACGCCAGGTCGGACGCCGCCAGCACGAGTTGGCCCGCCTCGACCCGCGACTCGAGCGGCACCGGATTGCAGCCGCCCGACTGGCCGATCGACGGCGGATAGATGGCCGAGCCGCAATGGAGGCAGGTCACCGTGCTGCCTTCCTGGTAGTAGCCCTTCGGACCGCAGATCAGGCAGGCGTCGAACGCCGTGGCGATCTCGCTGCCGTCGATCGGCACGGCGATGAACCGCACCGGCTGGCCGTGGACCGTCACCTGGAAGCGGTGCAGCCGCATGTCCTGGAACGCGGCGAGCGGGATGCGCACGGCGCCGTCCGCCCCGACCTGGACCGGCGTGGCCGGCGACAGGGCGACCGGCGGCCGGGCGTAGACGAACCCGAAGCCGAGCACGGCCAGAATGACCAGGCCGAGCACCGCGCCGACCGTCCGCGCCCGCGCCTGCCGCTGGCTCTGCGCGCGGGCGAGGCGCGCGGACGCACCTTCCTCGGCGGCCGGCGCCGTGTTACCGCTCTTTCCCGGGATCAGCAGCATCAGGAGCGGCAGCGCGAGCACCGCGGCGATGAAAAAGAATTCGTTCTGGACGAGCGGACCGACCGTGGCCATCGTCGTGGGGGTGGCCGGCAGCCAGCCCGCCTCGGAAAGCTCGTGGTATCCGTTGATCAGGAGCTGGAGGACGAAGATTCCGAGCGCGATGCCGGTGATCTTGAAGAATCGTCCGAGATCCACCCGCAGGCTGCCGCGTACGAAGAGCACGCCGAAGACCACCGCCAGCGAGAGCCCGATGAGCACGCCGAGGATGGCGAGCAGGCCGTTCGTCGTCAACGACAGTGCGGAGAGGAAGAAAACCGTTTCCACCCCTTCGCGGAAGACCATCAGGAACGTGAACAGGAACAGGCCGAGGGCGACGGAACGCGCGTTCTCCCGGGCGAGGATCTTCGCGAGCGATCCCTTCATCTCCCCCGAGAGGCTGTGGGAGTGCCGCCACATCCAGACCATCATGCTGCCCACGATCAGCGCGGAGCCGAGATAGAGGAGGCCTTCGAAGACCTCCTCGTTCACCGCCCAGCGGTAGAGCACCCAGGCGCCGGCCAGGCTGGCCAGCGTGGCCGTGCCGATCCCGGTCCAGACCGCGCCGAGATGGCGCTCGTACCCTTCGCGGCGGAGAAAGGCGACGATGATCCCGACGACCAGCGCGGCCTCGACGCCTTCGCGCAGCGTGACCACCAGGGCTTCAAACATGGGCCGATCCTCCCTTCGCGGGAGCCGCTTCCGGGACGGCTTGCGCGCCCGCGCACTCCGCGCACCCCGCGCACCCGATACAGAGCCCGCTGATCTGGAGCGTGTGGCGTGACGGCACGAAACCGTGCGCCCGGCAGATCTCCGACTGGAGCGCGGCGATCCCCGGGCTCACGAACTCCACCACCCGGCCGCAGCCGGTGCAGACGAGATGGTCGTGGCTCTGTCCGGTGTGGACGTGCTCGTAAAGGAACCGGTCCTGGCCCAGACGCTGTTTGCGCACCATCCCGCACTCGACGAGGAGGTCGAGGTTGCGGTAGACCGTCGCCCGGGAGATCTTGAGGCCGCGCGCCTTCATCGCCGCCAGCAGCTCCTCGGCGTCGATGTGCTTGTGCTGGACGAAGATCTCCTCGAACAGCACGAGCCGCTCCTGGGTGACCCGGTGGCCCCGGCTGCGGAGGAAGTGGAGGAATTTCTCCCGTTCGCGGGCGTTGAACATACCGTTCGTTCCTTGCCGTCTCAACTCTTGAGATCAAGTCTCAATAGACGAGAAGCATTCTGGACGGAATTGGTACGGTTTGTCAACCTCCTGTCGCTCCTGTCGCACGCGCCTGTCGCACACGGGGAAGCGATTGGGTGTATCCTGGCGTAGGTACGGAAGATGCAAGGTCTTCCGGATGAAGAGTTGGTGATGAGTATGTTCAAGAAGTTGCCCGAGTCGCTCGACGACACCCGAATCCGCCTCCGCCGGTTGCGGCGCCCCCTTCCGCTCTGGCTGCGGGTGGCGGTTCTCCTGGTGGGTTGGGTGGTCGTGCTGGTGGGTATCGCGGGCCTGGTGTTGCCCGGCCCGGGGATCCCGACCATCATCGTCGGCGCGGCGATCCTGTCGGTGGTGAGCGAGGCGGCCTACGAGGTGACCCGGAAATCCCTCCGCCGCTGGCCCTCCATCTGGGACCGCGTGGAGGCGTTCCGCGAACGCCTCCACGACCGGTTGCACAACTGGGCGCACCGAAACGGCTGAGGCCTACCGCTTCTCGACCGGCACGTACGGCCGCTCGGTCGCGCCGGTGTAGATCTGGCGCGGCCGGTTGATGCGCGTGGCCGGGTCGTGCAGCATCTCCCGCCAGTGGGCGATCCAGCCGGGCATCCGGCCGAGGGCGAACATCACCGTGAACATGTTCGTGGGGATGCCCATGGCGCGGTAGATGATGCCGCTGTAGAAGTCCACGTTCGGGTAGAGCTTGCGCGAGATGAAGTAGTCGTCGTGGAGGGCGACCTCCTCCAGGTCCTTGGCGATGTCGAGCAGCGGGTCGACGACCCCGAGCTCCTCCAGCACGTCGTCGGCCATCTTCTTGATGATCGTGGCGCGGGGATCGAAGTTCTTGTAGACCCGGTGGCCGAAGCCCATGAGGCGGAAGCCCGAGGTCTTGTCCTTCGCCATGTCCACGTACTTCTTGTAGTCGCCGCCGTCGTTGCGGATGTGCTCCAGCATCTCGATGACCGCCTGGTTGGCGCCGCCGTGGAGCGGACCCCAGAGCGCGCAGATGCCGGCCGAGATCGAAGCGTACAGGTTGGCCTGGCTGCTCCCCACCATGCGCACCGTCGAGGTGCTGCAGTTCTGCTCGTGGTCGGCGTGCAGGATGAGCAGCAGGTCGAGCGCCCTCTCGACCACCGGGCGGACCTTGTAGGGCTCGGCCGGCACGGCGAACATCATGTGCAGGAAGTTCGCGCAGTAGGAGAGGTCGTTGCGCGGGTAGATGAACGGCTGGCCGACGCTCTTCTTGTAGGAGAACGCCGCGATGGTCGCGGCCTTGGCCAGGAGACGGGCGATGTTGAGGTCCATGTCGCCGTCGTCCGGGTAGTACGCCGAGAGCGAGGCCACCATCGAGGACAGCATGGCCATCGGGTGGGCGCTCGTCGGGAACCCTTCGAAGAACTTCTTCATGTCCTCGTGGAGCAGCGTGTGATACGTGAGCCGCTCCTCGAAAACCTTCAGCTCCTGCGCGTCCGGCAGCTTGCCGTAGATCAGGAGGTAGGACACTTCGGTGAACCGGGCCTGCCCCGCCAGCTCCTCGATGGGATAGCCGCGGTAGCGCAGGATTCCGACCTCACCGTCGATGAACGTGATCGAGCTTTCGCACGCGCCGGTGTTGCCGTAGCCGGGATCGATCGTGATCGCTCCGGTCCTGGCCCGGAGCTGGGAGATGTCGATACCCACTTCGCCCTCGGAGCCGGCCACGACGGGCAGCTCCAATTCTTTGCCCCCCACACTGATGCGGGCGGTGGCCTCGGGGCTCCCGGGCGTCGCCGGATTCGGCCCTGTTGCCAGGGTCGAGGGGGCTTCCACAGTCGTCTGCTGAGACATTTCGGGTCTCCTAAGAGGTCGCTCGACGCCCCCCGGGGGCCTGGAGCGCCGCGGCGATTCTATCCCAAAAGCCTCACAGCTCCCGCAGCGCCGACGCCACCGGCATGCGCGCGGCGCGAATCGCGGGGAACAGGCCGCCGAAGAGACCGATCACCAGCGCGAACCCGATGCCCAGCACGAGCAGCGGCGGCGTCACCGCGAACGCGAACGACACCTGGCTGAACGTCGACCAGTTCATGGTCGCGGCCTGGTAGCCGTTGAACGCAAGATAGGCCAGCACGCCGCCCAGGACACCGCCGAGCAGGGCCAGGAAGAGCGACTCCGCCATCACCGAGATGACGACCGGGCCCGAGCCGTAGCCCAGCGCCCGCAGCGTGGCGACCTCGCGGGTGCGCGACGCCACCGCCGAGTACATCGTATTGAGCGCGCCGAAGATTGCGCCGATCGCCATCACCACGGCGATGGACACGCCCAGGCCGGTGATGATGCTGCGCAAGGCGCGCGACTGCGCCTCGTAGTACTCGGTCTGCCGGATCACCTTCACGTCGAGCCGAGGGTCGGTCGTGAGGGCGTCTTTGAAGCGGTCGAACACCGCGGGCGATTCGAGCTTGGCGTAGACGGACTGGAACGTGCTGCCGCGGCGGTAGGCCGGCTGGAGCACCGCCACGTCGGTCCAGATTTCCGACTCGGCCAGGCGCGCCGTTGGCGGAGAAGATGCCGACCACGGTCCACTCGTTGCCGCTCCAGCGCTTCTCGTCGCCGACCTCGAGGCCGGCGAACTCGCGCGGACGCGGCCTCGCCGACGATGATCTCGTTGCGGCCGGGCTCGAAGTTGCGGCCCTCGACGATCTTCACCTCGTCGCGCACCTGGAACGCGGCCGGCTGCACGCCGCGCAGCGGCACGTTGGCATCGGTGCCGGTGGAGCGCTTGGGCAGGTCGATGACCACGAAGAGCTCGGCCGAAGCCAGCGGGCCCGCGGCCGACGCGCAGCACTCCCGGCGCGTCGGCGATGATGCGCGTCACGTCGCGGGTGAGGCCGCTCGTCATCTCGCTGTCGCTGCCGCTGCGCAGCACGATCGCGGTGTCCGGCGAGCCCGCCGAAGCCAGCAGGCGTGGCGGAACCCTTCGCCGATCGAGAGCACCGCCACGAGCACGCCGACCACGCCCGCGACACCGACGACCGTGGCCGCGGACGCGCCGAGGCGCTGGCCGATCGTGCGCAGGTTGAGCCAGGTCACAACACCTGATCTGAGAGAGCCAGCGGAACATGTCGAAACCCCTCCTCAGCGCCGCAGTGCTTCGGCGATGCGCAGCCGCATCGCCTGCATGGCCGGCAGGAAGCCCGTGACGATACCGAGCAGGACCGCGAGGACGACGCCCAGCGATGGCATCCCGCCCGGGCAGATAGAAGATCGGAAGCTGGCGCCTCGTCGGATCGCCCGCCGCGATGGCCAGCCAGGCGAGCCCGAGACCGAGCAGGCCGCCGATGACCGCGATCAGGCACGACTCGGCCAGCACGAGCCCGAGCACCTGCCCGTTGGTGAAGCCCATCGTCTTGAGCACGCCGAGCTCGTCCGTCCGCTCGCGCACGGCCTGGGCCATGGTGTTGCCCGCGACCAGCAGGATGGTGAAGAAGACCGCGCAGCAGGATGGCCGGTCAGGATCGCGCCGATGTCGCCCACCTGCTTGGCGAACGACTGCGCGAAGCGCCTTCTCGGTCTCGGTCTTGGTCTCGGACGGCGAGTTGGCGAAGATCGGCGTCGATCTGCTGCGCGATTTCGGCCGCGTGCTCGGGTCGTCGACCCGGACCACGTACCAGCCGACCGATCCCTAGGTTGCCGTTGCGCGCCGCCTCGTCGAGGTAGTCGTAGCGGAAGAAGAAGTGACGTCGTGTCCACGCCCTTGTCCTTGCCGTCGTAGATGCCGACGATGTCGAACTCCCACAGCGCGGAGCCGTCCATCTTGCGCCAGATGGTGGCCTGGATGGGCATGCGGTCGCCGACCTTCCAGCCGAAACGCTCGGCCGTGGCCCGGCCGACGATGGCGCCGGTCCGGTCCGCCAGCCAGGCCTGCCATCTGCTCCTTCGGAAGCAAGGAACTCGGGGTACATCTCCAGGAAGGTCTCGGGGTCGACCGCCATCTGCGGCGAAGAAATTCTTGCGGGTCCTGGTAGATGCCGCCGAACCAGTTGAGGTGCGTCGCGGCCTCCACGCCGGGGATCGGTGGCGATGCGGTCCTTGTAGGCGATGCGGCAGCGGCATGATGATCGACGACCTTGTGGCGCACCGACAGCCGGTCCGCGCCGGCGACGTCCACGCCCATCCGGAACGCCGCGCGGATGGCCGACAGGTAGCCGAAGAGCAGGAACGCGACCAGGATCGACAGCAGCGTGAAGGCGGTGCGCACCTTGCGCCGCTTCAGGTTGCTCCAGACGAGCGGGAAGAACTTCATGCCGCCTCCTCCGTCGCCGAGCTGGCCCTTGTCGAGGTGGACCGTGCGCGTCGCGCGCGCCGAGGCGTGCGGGTCGTGCGTGACCATGATGATGGTCTTGCCGTGCTCGCGGTTGAGCGCCTGGAGCAGGTCGAGGATCTCGTCGCCCGACTTGCGGTCGAGGTCGCCGGTCGGCTCGTCGCAGAGCAGCAGCGTCGGGTCGGTGACGATGGCGCGGGCGATGCCGACGCGCTGCTGCTCGCCGCCGGAGAGCTGCCGCGGGTAGTGCTGCGCCCGGTGCGGAAAGGCCGACGACCGCCAGCGCGGTCGCCACGTGCCGCCGCCGCTCGCGCCTTGGACAGGTGGGTCAGCAGCAGCGGCAGCTCGACGTTCCGCTCCGCGGTCAGCACCGGCAGCAGGTTGTAGAACTGGAAGACGAAGCCGACGTGGCGCGGCGCGCCACGCGGCCAGGCTGCGGTCCGGACAGCCGGTCGATGCGCTCGCCGGCCGACCACGACCGAGCCGCGCGGTCGGGCGGTCGAGGCCGCCGATCAGGTTGAGCAGCGTGCTCTTGCCGGAGCCGGACGGCCCCATCAGCGCCAGGAACTCGCCCTGCGGGACCTCGCAGGTTCAAGCCGCTGCAGCACGTGGATCTCCTCGCTGCCGCGGCGGAAGACCTTCTCGACGTCCTCGACCTCGACCAGCGTCGCGGCCATGCGGTGCTCAGCTGGCAGCGCGTGGCCGCTCTGATTCCTTCGTCCCGACACGCGCGTCGCCGTCCGCGAGCTGCGGCCGGGCCTTCGACCACGACCGCGCTCGCCGCCCGATCGAGCCCGGACGATCACGGCCACGTCCTGGCCCGCGCGGTGCCGCCGGTCGTGACCGCGCGGCGCTCGAGCCGGCTCCTCGCTCGACGACCCAGACGACCACGCTGGCCCGCCGTCGCTCGCGCACGGCGCGCCTTCGGCACGAGCACCGTCGCGCCGGCCCGTCGCCGCCGGCGCTCCGGCGCGCGCTCAGGAAGGCGACCTTCACCCCCATGTCCGGCAGGATGCGCGGGTCGAGCTCGGTCGAAGCCGACGCGGACCTTGACGGTGGCCTTCTGGCGGTCGGCGGTCGGGATGATGGCGATGACCTTGGCCGGGATCTTCCAGTCGGGATAGGCGTCGAGGGTGGCCTCGACCGGCTGGCCCGGCCGGACGCGGTTGATGTAGCTCTCGTTGACGTCGACCTCGATCTCCAGCGAGCCATGTCCACGATGGTGCAGATGCCGGTGCGGGTGAAGCCGCCGCCGGCCGAGATCGGGGAGATCATCTCGCCGGGCTGGGCGTTCTTGGAGGTCGACGATGCCGGTGAACGGCGCGCGGATCACCAGGTCGTCCAGGCTGCTGGCGGCAGAGCGCGACCTGGCGCTCGGCCACCTCGATGTCCTGGCGCTGGACTTCCAGGCGTGCCGCGAGGGAGTCGGCCTCGGCGTCCGCGCGCGTCGAGCTGGGACTGGGTCGCGACGCCTTGCCGCGAGCAGGTCGCGCATGCGCTTCTGGTTGGCTCGGCCTCCTCGAGCCGGACCTCGGTCTCTGGAGAGCGCGGCGCGACGCGGCGGTCTGCGCCTCGGCCAGCGCGAGCTGCCGCGCGGACGTTGGTGTCGTCGAGCCGGGCGAGCACCTGGCCCCTCCTCGACCTTCATGCCTTCCTCGACAGGATCTCGACAACCTTGCCGGTGACCTTGGAGGAGACGGTGGCCTGGCGGCGGGCGGTGACGTAGCCCGAGGCGTCGAGCACGGCACCGGCCGCCGATCCTCCGGCCACGGCGCGGGCGGCGGCGGTGCGCACCTCGACGGCGCGCGGCGCCTTGAGCCAGGCCCAGGCTCCGCCGCCGGCGGCGAGAATGACGACGGCGAGCGCCAGCCACAGCTTCCAGCCGGGGCCGCCGCGCTCCTCAGCCCCGCTGCGGTCGATGCGCAGCCCGTCGAGAGAAGGTTTTTCGGTCATGACTCCATCCTCAGGCAAGTGTTTACGTCCCGGTGCGGCAAAAGTTTGCCCGGCGAGTCCGGGACGATCGGGCAAGCGTGAAGCGGGATTCTATCGTGGATTCAGGGCTCGAAGACGGCGCAAGCGGTGTCGTTCTCCCAGACCTCGACGCGGGCGATGCCGACCCGGTCCCGGTCTTCCTGCCGTAGGGCCAGCCGGCGGGCGACCTCCTGGAAGACGTACTCGCTGAACAGCTCGGCCGTGGTGTTCCGCTCGTCGAAGGGTGGGATGTCGTTGATCACCCGGTGGTCGAAAGGGCCGAGGATCTCCTGCATCATCTCCTTCAAGTCGGCGAAGTCGAGGACCATGCCGAGCCCGTCGAGCCGCTCGGCGCGGAGGTGGACCCGGACGCGGTAGTTGTGGCCGTGCATGTTCTGGCACCCGCGGGTGTGGCCGCGGATGGCATGGGCGGCGGCAAACGTGAAATCCTTGAAAATCGTATACATGGACGGCTCCCATCGTGTGCGCGTCAAAGACCCGGAGTCAAGAGGGCTTGCCATGAACCGACCCTGCCTCAGCCTGTTCGCCTCTCTCTGCATCCTCCCCGCAGCCTTTGCCGACGGCCCCGCCCGGCTGGCCGCCGACCTGGCGCCGGGCCGGGTGGACGCGCCGGTGTATCCCTCCGGGTTTGCCGGCGTCAACGGCCGGGCGTCCTTTCTGGACGCCGACAACCAGCTCTACCCGGCGCTCTGGATCACCGACGGCAGGCCGGAAGGCACGCACGCGCTCGGCGTCCTCTGCCCTCCCTGCGGCGATGCGCAATTCCTGGCCTCGACGGGGAACATCGCCTTCTACCGGGTGAGCCAGGACGCTCCCACCTTCGAGACCCGGATCTGGCGCACCGACAGCGAGCCGGCCGGCACCTTCCCGGCCACCGGCGGCTTCCGGATACCGACCTTCACTCCCGGCGGCAGAGCCCTGCCGTTCCTGAGCCTGGTGAGTGGCCCCCGGCTTTTCTTCACCGCCTGCACGCCCGAGCTGGGATGCGAGCTCTGGTCGACCACCGGCGTGCCCTCGGAGACCGGCCTCGCCGCCGAGATCGCGCCCGGTCCGGAGCCGGGCTTCCTGCGTGAGATCAAGGCCATCGGCGACAGGGTTTTCGTGCTGGCCGGCGACTCCGATCCGAACGTGGCCCTCTGGCTCGTGGACGGCGGCAACCATACCGCGGTGCGCCTCGCCTCGGCGCCGAAAGGCCGCCTGCTCACAACCACCGGCAGCCGCGCTTTCTTCCTCGCCGAGGACGGCGCCGACGGCCTCGAAGTCTGGACGAGCGACGGCACTGTCGCGGGCACCCGGCCGGCGACGCACTTCGCTTCCCAGGGTCCCTTCGGCCGTACCTGGTTCCTGAAAGCGATCGGCGAACGCGTCTACTTCGTCGCCAACGACGGCGCCCACGGCCTCGAGCTCTGGAGCAGCGCCGGTCCGGAGTCGACCCTGCGCCGGCTCACCGGCTTCAAGGACCGGCAGGCCGTGGTCTCCAGCCCTGAAAGCGCGGGGAAACGGATCGTGTTCACGGTGAATCAGCGGCCGGGCGCGCAGCTTTGGAGCAGCCGGGGAGACCTCGGCTCGACCGCGCCGGTCGCCGGCTGTCCTGGCGGGTGCCCGGCCGTCGACAGCGAGCTGGCCGAGCTGCGTCCGGGCCGCTTCGTCTTCAAGGGCTTTGGCGGCGCGGCCCGGAACGAAGACGCGATCTGGGTCACCAACGGCACCGGTGCGGGCACCCATCTGCTGCGCAAGACGGGCCGCCGGCAGTCCCTCGTCCAAGTGAAGGCCACCGGCGGCCGCGCGCTGTTCGAGCTGACGGAGGAGTACCAGGCCGGCGATCTGTGGGTTACGGACGGCACCGCGCAAGGGACTTTTTTCGTCACCCATGGCGGCCCTCAGTGGTCTCATTACTACGGCTGGGGCGGCCCGCTGCTCGCCGGCTCGACCGCCACCCACCTGGTTTTTCCGGGGTTCCTGGAAGACAGCGCGCACAGTGCCTTGTGGACGAGCGACGGCACCCTCGCCGGCTCACGGCCGATCAGCCCGGCCGAGACCGGACAGAGCTCCTTTCCCCGGCAGCTCGCACCGTTCCGCGACGGCCTGCTGGCGCAGAGCTGCTCCGGCACGGCGCAGGAGATGTGGTACCTCCGCGGCGGCGATGCCGGTGATGCCACCCGGCTCCTGACGCAGCCGTCGGGGATCTGCCAGTCCCTCGGCCCGCTGCCGGTCGAGCTGCCCAAGGCGGCCGTCTTCCTGATGGTCGGCGACGACGGGATCGCGCTGCGCGCCACCGACGGCACATCCGCGGGAACGGTGGCGATCGTCCCGGCGGCGGGTCCGGAAGAGCCGGAGTCGGTCGTCCGCTTCGGCGACGTCGCGGCCTTCTGGCTCGTCGTCCCCGCCCCTGGGAACAGCTTTCACTCCCAGATCTGGCTCACGGACGGCACGCCGGCCGGCACCCACAAGGCCGTCGACCTCCCGGACGGAACCTGGATGTACTCCCTCTCCTCCGCCGGCGGCAAGCTTTACTTCTTCGCCGTCGAACAACCGGAAGGCGACACGCTCACGCGGCCCTGGGTCAGCGACGGGACGCCGGCCGGTACCCACCCCTTGACCGGCGTGCGCGGCAGGCCGTGGGATGACCGGTTCGTCGAGGCCGCCGGGAGGATCTTCTTCCTCTTCTCTCTCGGCTCCGGCGAGCCGGACGAGCCCGAGATCTGGAGCACGGACGGGACGCCGGCCGGCACCGGTCCCGCCGTGACCGCGGCGGCGGGCATCCTGGCGCCGAGAACGCTCACCGCCATCCAGGGGCAGCTCTACTTCACCGCCCGCCGGCAGGACGATCCTTCCGGCCGTTTCCTGCCCTGGGTTTCGAACGGCACCGACGGCGGAACCCACCTGCTGGCCGATATCGCGATGGGTGAGGATCTCTTCGCACCCGTCGATTTCCCGTCTCCCTTCGTCGAGCTCGGGGACCGCGCGTACTTCGCCGCCGCCGATCCGGCGCTCGGCGACGAGCTGTGGTCCACCGACGGTACCCCTGAAGGCACCGCGCTGGTGCGTGACATCGTCCCCGGCCCTCTGGGCTCCCATCCCCGCAACCTGGTGGTCTGGAACGATCAGCTCTACTTCCGCGCCCACACCCGCCTCTACGGGATGGAGCTGTGGACGAGCGACGGCACGGCCGATGGCACCCGGCAGGTCCAGGACATCTCGCCGGGCGCCTCATGGTCGATGCCCCAGGAGCTGACTCCGGCCGCGGACGGCCTCTACTTCTCGGCCAACGACGGCGTGCATGGCCGCGAGGTTTGGGAGCTGCCCGAGTAGGGGTCTATACACTCAGCATCATGCGGAGGGACTCGTCGACCGCCTGGAGCTTCCCCTCGACGACCACGGTCGCGAATTTTATATAATTAATTAGAGAAGAAGAAAAAAAAAAAAATGGAGCTAAAAATAGAAGAACAAGGTCGCGGATGCCTCAGCGCTCGATATTGGGTATCCACGGTGACGATCTGGTCCGTCTCAACCCAATGCGGCTGGGGCTGCCAGGCTTGGTCCGTCAGCCGCAAGTCGTCAGGCATGACCGAAATCCGCCACTTGAAGTGGGGTCGCTCGGTCGTGGTGATCGGACAGACGATGACGGTGCCGAACTCCGATCGGTTCAGCGCATCCGTGGAAACGACCAGACAGGGACGCACACCCTTCTGCTCGCGTCCCTTCTTCGGGTTGAGGTCGAACATCCAGATCTCGCCGCGCAGCGGCTTCGGACGTTCCATCCGGAACCTCAATCCTCAGGATTGCCGGCGAAGCCACCGAGAAGAACCTCTCGCTCCCTCGAGGTCTTCCTTCGTCACGTGCGCCGCGGCTTCGTTGAACATTACCAGCAGCTCCCGCTCCCGCTCGCGGGCCCTCTCTCGTTCGATGAGATGCCGAATGAATCCGGCCTTGTTCTTGCCGCTGCCGGCACGACGCTCCAGCCAGGGCATCCGTATCGCGCGGGATGCAAAATTTTTTTACGGATAGAGGTGGTAGGCAGTGATTTGGCGGATGAGGGTATGCAGAGTAGGAGGACGGGCGGGGTCGCGAACGCTGACCTGACAATCTTTAGAGAGGGCTGGCATCTGGTACTCCTTCTGACACTCAGAATGGTACCGAACTGCAGGTCATTTAAGCAATCAGACGCCCTCCCGGAGCTCTTCAGGGCCGGCCAGCCGTTGCCGGGCGGCGAGGATCTCGTCGAGGGAGGGAGCGGTCAGGGCCGTCATGACGCCGGAGCTTACCCGATCGCGGGCGTCGGGCGTTCGTTTATACTCCCCGCCCTGTGAGAGGAGAACCATGGCACGACCGCAGGTTTCCGGCCGCGGACCGCTGATCGCCGCCGTCGCTTACGCCAACCTGGTGTCGCTGGCGGCGCAGGTGATCTGGGTGCGCAAGATCAACGTCCTTTTCGGCGCCACGGCCGGAGTGTTCGCCAGCGTGCTGGCGGTGGTGCTCGCCGGCCTCGCCTGCGGCGCCGCCTGGGGCGGCCGGCGAGCCGCTTCCGAAGCGCGGCCGGAGAGGCTGCTCGCCATCCTGCTGGTGGCGCTCGGCGCGCTCTGTGCCGCGAGCCTGCCTCTGCTCGACGCGGCGCGCTCGCTCTTCCTGACGCTGGCGCCGGAAGGCCTGGCGCCCGTGGCCCGCGCCGCGGTGCGTATCCCGGTCGTGGCGCTCGTGCTGCTGCCGCCGACGTTCGCGATCGGCGCCATCCTGCCGCTCGCCACCCATCTCTACAGCCGGGTGTCGCGGGGAGCGGTCGCGGCGCTCTACGCCGCGGACACGCTCGGCGCCGCGGGTGGCGCCCTGATCGGCGGCTTTCTTCTGATACCCCATCTCGGCCTCAACGCCTCGACCTGGCTCCTCGGAGCGGGCGCGGTGGGGCTCGCTGTGATGCTGACGCGGAGCGCGCTGCCGCCGCTTCCCGTCAAGACAGCCGCGGCCGCGCCGCTGCCCGTCGCGCGGAAGAAGAAAGACGCGAAAGGAAAGGCTCCGGCGCCCGCTCCGGCGCCGGTGGAGCTGGGCTCCGGCGCCCGGCGCGCCGTCCTGGCCTCCTTCTTCCTGACCGGCGGCGCCGCGCTCCTCCTGGAGACGGGCTGGAACCGATTCTTCTACCTGCTGAACGGCACGAGCATCTTCTCCCTCAGCACCGTCCTGGCCGGGTTCCTCACCGGCATCGGGCTCGGAAGCGCCCTCGTGCGCCGCCGGCTGGAGCGCGGCGGCGACGTGTCGATCCTGGTCGCCTTCCTTCAGGCCACGGTGGCCCTGGGCGGGTTGCTCGTCTTCCGCGCCCGCGAGCTTTTCGAGCGCACCTACCTGGCGCTCTACGAGGCGACCACGAGCCACGCGGCATTCCAGCTCAAGATCTACCTCGCCGTCTTCGCGTTGGTGGCGCTGGCCACGCTGGCGATGGGCGCGAACTTTCCGGCTGTCGTGCGCCTCGTCGCGCCGCGGCGGGACGAGGAGGCGCGCACCCTCGGCCGTGTCTACTTCATCAACACCGCCGGAGCGGTCGCCGGTGCGCTGGCCGGCGAGTTCCTCATCCTGCCGCGCCTCGGGTTCGACGGCCTGCTCGCCGCCGTAACCCTGATCTACCTGGGCAGCGCCGTCCTTTTCCTGAGTCTGGCGCCCTCGGCGGCCCGCCGCCGCGCGATGGTCCCGGTCGGAGCCGTGGCGCTCGCGGCCCTGCTGCTCACGCCGCCGCTGCGCGCCTACGAGCCGCCGTGGAACGCCGTCTATTACAGCGGTGTGCGCCAGGGGACGTTCGCGAAGTATCAGATCCTCAACGCCGCGCACACCGTGGTCTTCCGGAAGCAAGGCTTCTACGGCCAGGTGACGGTCACCCGCACCCCGACCGACCTCTATCTCAAGCACAACGGCAAGACCGACGCCTCGACCAACACGGTCGACAGCTTCGCGCAGTACCTGCTCGGGCACGTGCCGCTGCTCCTGCATCCGAACCCGGAGCGGGTGGTGAACATCGGCCTCGGAGGCGGCATCACCCTGGGCGCGATCACCGCCCATCCCGAGCCGCGGGAGATCGTGCAGGTCGAGCTCGATCCGCTGGTCGTGGAGGCGACCCGTACCTGGTTCGGGAACGCCAACCACCAGGCGCTGGACGATCCGCGTGTGCGGCTGGTGGTGGACGACGGCCGGAGCTTCATCGAAAAGGGGACGGACAAGTTCGACGTCATCATCAGCGAGCCGCCGAACATCTGGGTCTCGGGCGTTTCGGGGCTGTTCACGACCGAGTTCTACCGCGCCGCCCGGGCGCGGCTGCGGCCCGGCGGCCTCCTCTGTCAGTGGCTGCCGCTCTACGAGCTGGGGGAGGAGGACTTCGCCACGGCGCTGGCCACGATCGGCACGCAGTTCAAGCACCTCGCCGGCTGGACGAACGGCTCCGTGGCGGTGATCGTCGCCTCGAACGAACCGCTGCCTCTCCAGAGTCCGCATCCGGCCGCCGCCCACCTCCCCACCGCTGTGATTACGGACCTCCAGAACGCGGGGATCCAGTCGTGGCAGGTGGAGTCGTTCCTCTCTCAGCCTCAGCTCGACGCCGCGGCCATCGCACGGTTCCAGGCCAAAGCCCGCGACCTGAACCGCGACGATCGTCCGGTCCTGGAGTTCCGCTCGGCGCGCAACCTCTTCCGCCTCACCAAGCCCGGAGCCGACAAGAGCTGGGCGGCGCGGCTGGTGAAGGATCGGATCTGATGCCCTCCGGCACACCTCGCCTTGTGGCAGAATAGCTCGGGGTGGCGAGGTGTGGGCCTCTGAAAGGAGCCTTGGATGGACATTCAGCAGTTCGCGGCGCAGTTGAGGAAGAAGGACAAAGCGTCGCAACTCATGGAGGCTCTCCAGGATCTTCAGGCGCGCGACCTGGACCAGCTCCGGGATGAGCTGAAGCGGCTGGACAACTGGTATATCTGGCCCTCCGCGACTCAGGATCAGGAGCCGCAGACCCACTGAAAAGCCACGGACGCTCCGGAAAGGCGAGAACCATCTCCTGGAGGACGCCGGCGAGGGGGATCTTTAGAAGCCCCCCCCTTCGCGGGCACCCTGCCAAGCTAAGTACTTCCCACCGCAAGTACGGTGTCGTTTGTACTAAGCTAACCCAGACACGAACAGCAGCTCCTCGAGTCGCAGTAGCCGAAGGCCGGATCGCCGCAGAAGGCGTCGCAGTCGTCGTGGACGCTGCAGTAGATCGAAGGGAAGCACCAGTTCGCGGCGGCGGCCTCGGCCGGGCAGCTCTGGCCGCCCAGGATCTGCTCGAGAGTCACGGGCGCCGGCTGCTGGGGAGGTGCCACGGGCTCAGCCGCCAGGGACGACAGCGCGCTCAGAAGCATGATGATTCCCAAGAGAATTGAAGCTTTTTTCATAATATTTCACCTTTCCGGGAGAGAAGTCTCCCTCTTTACTCAGTGCTGGATGGACCCCATTTCGTGACAGGGGGCGAGCCTGGGGCTGATGCCCTCCCGGGGAGCCCTTCCCCACAAGCGGACGGCTCCTCAACGTCACCGGACGGGCGGGACCCCGCGAGATCCTTATCCTGCTCTACCGGAACGTCACCCCCCACCTTTCTTGGCCCGCAGCTCCGCGGCCTGTCTTTCGAGCCGGTCCGCTTCGATCCGCACCGCCTGCGCATCCTCGTCGTCGTCGGACATCATCGACGCCTTGTGCTGGAGGAGCCGGCTCTTCATCGAGATCGCGTCGGCGTCGTCCGGCCGCTCCGCGACCGCTTTTTCGATGGCCTGGAGACCCACCTCCACCAACTCGTAGCGCGCCGTCGAGTCCTGCGCGTTGAACGCCTGGTTCTGGGCGTTGACGCCGAAGAAGTAGAACAGCTCGAACGAGTCCGGGCCGTCGTAGGCCTGGGCTTCCTCCCACGCCTCGTCGTACCGGCCCTGCGCCAGGAGGACGTAGGTCGAACCGAGGCGCAGCTCGGGTTCCTGCGGCTGTTCGGCGACCCAGCGGCCGAGCAGCACGGCGGCGTCTTCGTAGCGCTGCGCCCAAACGAGCTCCGCCAGCTCCGGGTATTTCTGAAGGAGACCGCTGAACCCTTCTCCGAAGCTGAGATCCGCGTCCAACTTGAAGTTCACCGTCAGGGTGTAATAGACCGCGACCGGCTTCCCATACGTCATCGCCGGCTTGAACTTCCAGGCTCCGACGGCGTCCACGGCCGCCCGGTCCAACCCCATCGGCAGGCCCTTGAGGACCCTTGTGCTGGAGACGTTCCCCTGCTCGTCGATGATCGCCTCGACGATCACCACGCCGGTGATCCGGGCCCGGCGGGCGAGCTCGGTGTAGGCCGGAGGATCGCCGGAGACCTTCTCCGGCCGGCTGATCTCGCCGCCGACCCGGTAGGGCGGGCCGATTGGAGCCTCCTTCTGTGCCAGCACGGTACCGGCGAAGAGGGTGCTCAGGAGGAGCATGATCGACAAGGCACGGCGGATGGCGGGCATGGCTGGTAACCTCCTTGGACTCACGTCGTCTGCAGATGCCGTACGGTCGGCGGCAGCCCCTCGTCCAGAGTACGGGGGGTCCAACCCAGCTCGGTGCGGGCGCGGGTGTCATCGAAAGCCCAGTGGCGCTCCAGGTTGTTGAGCTGGTCCGGGGCCACCGGCGGGCGGCGGCCCTTCATCTTGTAGAACGGGCCTGCCAGGGCCATCGCCACGCGGGCGGCGCCGACCGGAAGGGTCAGCCGCGGCGGCTTCACCCCACCCATCGCGGAGACCCGGTCCACGAGGCTGCGCAGGGTGGTGGTGTCTCCCGTCAGGAGATAGCCGCGGCCCGGCTCGGCCTTGTCGAGGATCCTCATCATGGCGTCCACCACGTCATCCAGATAGACCCAGCAGGTCTTGCGATCGGCACCGACCAGTATGGGGAAACGCCCTTTGAGAAACTGCCGGAGGAGCGAGTTCGCCCCCTCCTTCTTCCCCGGCGGGCCGTAGACCAGGCTCGGATAGACGGTGTTGACGCGGAGTCCCCGCTTCGCCCACTCCTGGATCGTCCGCTCTCCCGCGTGCTTCGTTGCGCTGTAGAGGGTCGGGAACGGCTCCATGGGAGAGGAAGTCTCATTCGCCGGGGTGCCGTCGGCCGGACTGCCGCCGAAGTACGCCATCGAGGAGACGGAGAGAAACCGCCCCACCCCCAGCTTGTAGGCCAGGGACGCGACGTTCTCGCTCCCTTCAACGTTCGTCTGGCGCATCCGCCCGGCCGGACCGGTGAGGTCCAGGTCGGCCGCGGCGTGGATCACCCAGTCCGCGCCGGACATCCCTTCCCGCAGCGAGTAGCGGTCGTGGAGGTCGCCCACGAACGTGGCGACCCCGAGATCCGCCAGCGGCTGGACGTTGCTCGTGGCGCGGACCAGCGCCCGAACCTCGTGGCCGGCCTCCACCAGCCGCCGCGCCAACGCCTTGCCGATATAGCCGGTGCCACCCGTCAGGTAGATACGCATGCCGGGATTCTACCCGACGGGCCGGCCTCCTACCCCCGCAGCAACTGCCGCAGCACGTAGTGCAAAATCCCCCCGTGGCGGTAGTACTCGATCTCCTGCGGGGTGTCGAGCCGCACCCTGGCCTTGAATTCGATGACTTTGCCGTCGTCCGACGTCGCCCGGACGGCGACCTCCCGGCCTCCCTTGAAGCCGCTCGCCACACCGGCGGCCAGGCCGTCGATGTCGAAGGTCTCCCGGCCGGTCAGGCCGAGGCTGTCCGCGCTCTGGCCGCTCAGGAATTCCAGCGGCAGCACGCCCATGCCGACCAGGTTGCTGCGGTGGATGCGCTCGAAGCTCTCCGCGATCACCGCGCGCACGCCGAGGAGGCGCGGACCCTTGGCCGCCCAGTCTCGCGACGAGCCCGTACCGTATTCCTTGCCGGCCAGGATCACCGTCGGCACCCCCTCCGCCTGGTACTTCATGGCGGCGTCGTAGATCGGCAGAGGCTCGCCGTCCGGCAGGTGGAGCGTGAAGCCGCCTTCGATCTCCGGCACCAGGCGGTTGCGCAGACGGACGTTGGCGAAGGTGCCGCGCATCATCACCTCGTGGTTGCCCCGCCGCGCGCCGTAGGAGTTGAAGTCCTTCGGCGGCACGCCGTGCTCCTGGAGGTACTTGCCCGCCGGGCTCGACGCCTTGATCGAGCCGGCCGGCGAGATGTGGTCGGTCGTGATGCTGTCGCGCGAACAGGCCCAGCACCCGCGCGCCCTTCACGTCCACCACCGGCGCCGGCTCGGCCGGCATGTCCTGGAAGTAGGGGGGCAGGCGGACGTAGGTCGACTCCGGATCCCAGGCGTAGGTGGCCCCTTCCGGCACGTCGAGACCGTTCCAGTGCGCGTCGCCCGTGAACACGTCGGCGTACTCGCGCTGGAACATCTCCGAGCGCAGGCCGCGCAGGATCGTCTCCTCGACTTCCTTGCGGCTCGGCCAGATGTCCTTGAGATAGACCGGCTGGCCGTCCTTGCCCGTGCCCAGCGGCTCGGTCTGGAGGTCGAGGTCGATCCGGCCGGCCAGGGCGTAGGCCACCACCAGCGGCGGCGAGGCCAGGTAGTTGGCCCGCACGTCGGGGTTGACCCGGCCTTCGAAGTTGCGGTTGCCGGAAAGCACCGCCGCCGCCACCAGGTTGCGCTCGTCGATCGCCTTCGAGATCGCCTCGGGCAGCGGGCCGCTGTTGCCGATGCAGGTCGTGCAGCCGTAGCCCACGAGGTTGAAACGGAGCTGGTCCAGATACGGCGTGAGCCCGGCCTCGCGCAGGTATTCGGTGACGACCTTGGAGCCCGGCGCCAGGCTGGTCTTGACCCACGGCTTGACCGACAGGCCTTTCTCCACCGCTTTCTTGGCGACCAGGCCCGCCGCCACCATCACCGACGGGTTGGAGGTGTTGGTGCAGCTCGTGATGGCCGCGATGACCACGGAGCCGTGCCGCAGCTCGCCCGCGGCCGTAGCCACCGCGGTGGCCGCGGTGGCCGCGGCACCACCGGTCGTACCGGCCGCGGTCATCGTCTTCAGCTCCTCGAGGAACGAGCTCTTCACGTCGCCGAGCCGCACCCGGTCCTGCGGCCGGCGCGGACCGGCCAGGCTGGGCTCGACCGTGCCGAGATCGAGCTCCAGCGTGTCGGTGTAGACCGCATCCGGCGTGTCCGCCGTATGGAAGAGGCCCTGCTCCTTCATGTAGGCCTCGACCAGCGCGATCCGCTCCGCCGGCCGGCCGGAGAACCGAGGTAGTCGAGCGTCACCTGGTCGACCGGGAAGATGCCGCACGTGGCGCCGTACTCGGGCGCCATGTTGGCGATGGTCGCGCGGTCGGCCAGCGGCAGGCTCGACAGGCCCGGGCCGAAGAACTCCACGAACTTGCCCACCACCCCCTTCTTGCGCAGCATCTCGGTGACCCTCAGGACGAGGTCGGTGGCCGTGGCCCCCTCCGGCAGGCTGCCCGCGAGCCGGAAGCCGACCACCTGCGGGATCAGCATCGAGACCGGCTGGCCGAGCATGGCGGCCTCGGCCTCGATGCCGCCCACGCCCCAGCCCAGGACGCCCAGGCCGTTGATCATCGTCGTGTGGGAGTCGGTGCCGACCAGCGTATCCGGATAGGCGTAGAGCTGGCCGTCGACCTCGCCTTCCATCACCACCCGGGCCAGATACTCCAGGTTGACCTGGTGGACGATGCCCGTGTCCGGCGGCACGACCTTGAAGTTGTTGAACGCCGTCTGGCCCCAGCGCAGGAAGGCGTAGCGCTCGCGGTTGCGCTCGAATTCTCTTTCCGCGTTGATGAGGAAGGCCGCGGCGGTGCCGAACTCGTCCACCTGCACGGAGTGGTCGATGACCAGCTCGACGGGCTGGAGCGGGTTGATCTTCGTCGGATCGCCGCCCATGGCGGCCATGGCGTCGCGCATCGCGGCCAGGTCGACCACGGCCGGCACGCCCGTAAAGTCCTGCAGGAGCACGCGCGCCGGCATGAAGGCGATCTCGCGCGACGGCACGGCCTGGGGGTCCCAGGTGGCGAGCGCCTCGATGTCGCCGGCGGTGACCATCCGGCCGTCCTCCAGGCGCAGGAGGTTTTCGAGCAGGATGCGCAGGGCGTACGGCAGGCGGGTGAGATTCCAGCCGCGCTTCTCCAGCGCATCGAGCCGGGCGATACGGATCTCGCGGTCCCCGACTTTCAGGGCCGCGCGACTGCCAAAGCTATCGTTCATGGGTCTCTCCTCGAACCCCGGGCGGGACCCGGGGGGGCTCAACGATACCAGCTTGAGACCGCCGGCTGCCAGCGGCTCTCCGGCAGGGTAAGATGCTCACCATGTCGGCGATCGCTTCCGACCTCACCACCCCGGTCCTTCTCCTGGCCATGCCCCAGGTGATGGACCCGTTCTTCCACAAGAGCGTGGTCCTCCTCCTGCATCATGAAGAGGAAGGAAGCTTCGGCTTCATCGTGAACCGGCCCACCGAGATCCGCCTGGCCGAGATTCTCCAGGGGATGGAGGTGGACTGGCAGGGCGCCGCCGCCGCCGTGGCCCACTTCGGCGGTCCGGTGCAGCCGCAACTCGGCACGGTGCTGTTCGCGCCCGGCTCGACGGAGACCGAGGCCGCCAACGAGGTGCTGCCCGGCCTCTCCATCACCCAGCACATCGGCGACCTCGCGCGGCTGGCCGAAACTCCGCCGGACGACTTCCGGCTCTTCCTGGGCTATGCCGGCTGGAGCTCCGGCCAGCTCATCCAGGAGATCCTCCGCAACGACTGGCTCACCGCGCCGGTCCGCAGCGACCTGGTCTTCGCTCCCAACCCCGAGCAGGTCTGGGCCGACGCCCTGCGCTCGGTGGGAGTCGATCCGTCCTCGCTTCCGTCGTGGACGAAGCCGAGCGACGAGGAGCCCACCAACTGACGGGACAACGCCGACCCCGGACCCGCGGCAAAGCCCGGAGGGCCGGCGGGGGAGACCGGCGGCAGCGCGCAGTGACCGCGGCGGCCCCCGTCGAGCACCACCGCTCGGCGGGAGGGCTGATCGTCCATGACTCCCGCATCCTCCTCATCTCGGTGATGGAGGGCCGGCGTTGGCAGCTCCCCAAGGGCCACATCGAAGAGGGGGAGACCCCCGAGGAGGCCGCCGTGCGAGAGGTCCAGGAAGAGACCGGCGTCTCCGGCCGCATCCGCGCCCCCCTCCCCGGCGTCGAATACTGGTTCGTGGACCGCCAGAAGCGGCGCATCCACAAGACCGTGGCCTACTTCCTCCTCGACTTCCTCGGCGGCGACGCCGCCAACTTCGACCCCGAGGAGGTCTCCGGCGCCGAATGGATGACCTGGGACGAAGGGATCGCCCGGCTCACGTTCGACAACGAGCGGCGGGCGGTGCAGGTGGCGCGGGGGATTTGCGAGGGCGGTTAGGGCTCGACGTCCTCGATGTGCTTGCAGCCTTCGGTGTTGCAGATGTACTGCGTGCCGGCCTTCTTGGTGACCTTCTCCAGGAGGAAGGTGGCGCCGCACTCGGGGCAGGCCTTGGGGACCGGCTTCTTCCAGAGGGAGGCCTTGCAGTCCGGATAGCGGCTGCACGACCAGAAGGTCTTGCCGCGCCGCGAGCGCTTCTCCATCATCTCGCCCTTGCCGCACTCGAAGCAGGTGACGCCGGTCGGCTTCGGCGGCTCCGGCTTGGGGCCGGTCTTGCGGATGTTCTTGCACTCCGGATAGCCGGTGCAGCCGTAGAACGTGCCGAAGCGGCTCCGCTTGAGCGCCATGGGCTTGCCGCATTCCTCGCACGGCGGGATCTGCTCCTCGGCGCCTTCGGTTGCCCCGTCGCCGGCAGAGGCGGCGGCAGGCTCCTCCAGGTTCCGGGTGTAGGTGCAGTCCGGATAGTTGCTGCATGCCACGAAGGCGCCGAAGCGGCCGAAGCGGATGCGCAGCGGCGCGCCGTCCTGCGGACAGAGCTCGTCCATGGGCAGGCCGTCGCGCTTCACGTTCGGGAAGGTCTCGCCGGCTGTTTCCAGGTCCCGGCTGAACTTCGTGTCGAACTCGGCCACGGCGTGCTTCCACTCGACCTTGCCGTCCTCGATCTCGTCGAGCTGCTCTTCCAGCGCCGCCGTGTACCCCTCGTTGAGGATGTCGTTGAACCCCTGCTGGAGGAGCTGGTTGACCAGCCGGCCCAGGGCCGACGGCCGGAAACGGCCCTCCAGCCTCTCGGCGTACTCGCGGTCCGAGAGCGTCGAGAGGATGGTGGCGTAGGTCGACGGCCGGCCGATGCCGTTCTCCTCCAGCGCCTTGACCAGGGTCGCCTCGCTGTACTGCGCCGGCGGCTGGGTGAACTTCTGCTCCGAGAGGACGCGGAGCGCCTCGAGCGTCTGGCCTTCGCGCAGCGGCGGCAGGGTGGCGGCGGTCCGCGTCGTCCGGCCTCGCCGTTGGCCGGGGCTCCTCGTCGGCGGTCTCGCGGTAGACGGCGAGGAAGCCGGGGCTCTTCATCACCCGGCCGGTGGCGCGGAGGACGTAGGGGCCGTTCTCGACGTCCACCTGGGTGACGTCGAACACCGCCGGCTTCATCTGGGAGGCCACGAAGCGGTCCCAGATCAGCTTGTAGAGCTTGAGCTCGTCGGCCGCGAGGAAGTCGCGCACCGCGTCCGGCGGCAGGTCGAAGGTGGTGGGGCGGATGGCCTCGTGGGCGTCCTGCGCGCCCTTTTTCGACGGGTAGACGTTGGCCTTCTCCGGCAGCGCGTCCGCGCCGTAGGTCGAGCCGATGACCTCGCGCACCGCGACGAGGGCCTCGTCGGCGACGCGGGTGGAGTCGGTACGCATGTAGGTGATGAGGCCGATCGGCGCCGCGGTCGCCGGCCTCGCGGCCTTCGTAGAGGCCCTGGGCCAGCGCCATCGTCCGCTTGACCGAGAAGCCGAAGCGCCGCGCGGCCTCCTGCTGCAGGCGGCTGGTGATGAACGGCGCCGACGGCCGCTGGCGCGACTCCTTGCGGTCGACCTTGGCGACCTTGAAGGTGCCGGACTCCAGGGCGCTGACGATCTTCGCCGCGTCCTCGCCGTTGCCGACCTCGGCCTTCTTCGCGCCGGTACGCAGCAGGCGGGCGTTGAACGGCGGCGGCTGGTCCGCCTGGAGGTCGGCGCCGAGGATCCAGTACTCCTCGGAGACGAAGGCCTCGATCTCGTCCTGGCGGTCGCAGACCATCTTGAGGGCCACCGACTGCACGCGGCCGGCCGACAGCCCCTGCTTGACCTTCTCCCAGAGGAGCGGCGAGAGGCGGAAGCCCATCATCCGGTCGAGCACGCGGCGGGCCTGCTGGGCGTCGACCTTGTGGAGGTCGATCTGGCCCGGGTTGGCCAGGGCGTGGAGCACGGCGCGGCGCGTGATCTCGTTGAAGGTGACGCGGCGGACCGACTCGGGGTCCTTCTCCAGAACCTCGGCGATGTGCCACGCGATGGCCTCTCCCTCGCGGTCGGGGTCGGGGGCGAGGTAGACCATGTCCGCCTTCTTGGCCGCCTGCCGCAGCTTCTGGACGACGTCCTTCTTGGCCGCGAGAACCTGGTAGCGGGGCTCGAAGTCGGGACCGATCCCGATGTCCTTCTTCCCCTTGACCAGGTCGCGGATGTGGCCGAGGGAGGCCTCGACGGTAAAGTCGCGACCCAGGAATTTCTTCAGGGTGCGGCTCTTGGCTGGGCTTTCGACGATCAGCAGGTTTTTGGCCATGGCGGTGTGTCTCAACGCCGGTCGGGGCGTTCTCTATTTCCAGCCCGAGGTGCTCCTCTTGGCAGGCCGGCGACACTAGCACCCTGTCGCTCAACCCCGCAAGGACCCCCTCGGCGCTGGTTCCAACAACGGCGCATTCCCGAGCTCTCCCCCGTCAGCGACTGTACAGCCCTCCAGCCGAGCGCCGCACCAGCCCGAGCAGCTCCAGCTCGAGGAGGCCGCCCAGAACCTGGTCCACGGCCAGGCCGGTGGCCGCCGCGAGCTCCTCCGGCGCCCGGGTCGAGCCGGCTGGAAGCGCGGCCAGGATCTCGCCGGGAGAGCCGGGCGGCGGGTCCGGCAGGGGTGGCAGAGGCGCGGTGGGCGCCTCTGCCTTCTCGGGGAGGAGAGGAAGAGGACGCTGGGAGCCCGGGAACAGCGCCTCCAGGATCTCCCGGGGGTGCTGCACCAGGGTGGCGCCGTCGCGGATGAGGGCGTTCGGGCCGAGCGAGCGCTCGTCGAAGATCCGGCCCGGGACCGCCCAGACCTCCCGTCCCAGGTCGAGCGAGTGGCGCGCGGTGACCAGCGACCCGGAGCGGGGAGCGGCCTGGACGACCAGGGTGCCCGCGGCGAGCGCGGCGATCACCCGGTTGCGCACGGGGAAATGCCAGGACCGGGGGCCGGCGTCGCACGGGAACTCGGAGACCAGGGCGCCGCGCGCCGCGATCTCCTTGCCGAGCGCGGTGTGGCCTGCCGGGTAGTCGGTCTCCAGGCCGCAGCCGAGGACGGCGACGGTCCGGCCGGCGAGATCACCGGTCGCCGCGATCGCTCCGCGGTGCGCCGCCGCGTCCACACCCTTGGCGAAGCCGGAGACCACCGTCACCCCGGCTTCGGCGAGGGCGCGGGAGAACAGCTCGGCCACCTCCTTGCCGTACGGGTCGGCCTTGCGCGAGCCGACCACGGCCACGGCCGACCCCGGCAGCCCGGTGGGAATCTCGCCGCGGACGGCGAGGACCGGGGGAGGGAGGGGGAGCTGGCGCAGGGCTTCGGGGTAGCCGGGCTCGCCGGCCAGGATGAGCCGGGCGCCGAGCCTCTCCGCCGCGGTGTGCTCGCGGGCGGCGGCGGCGGCCACCTCCCGCGGCCGGGCGGCCAGGGCGAGGGCCTTCGCCATCTGGGTTTCGGGGACTCCCACGGCCCGGGCGAGATCCCCGGCGGGCTCGCGGGAGCCGAGCCAGCGGTTCATCTCCTGGGCGATCCGGTACATGGCCGGCCGCGACAGGCGGGGATGGGCGTTCAGGGCGACGAGCAGGCTTTTCGGGTCGGTCGGATCGGTCTCGGTCAAGGCGCACCTCCATCAAAAGATTCGGGCGCGCCCTATATAGAGACGGAAAACGCCTCGCGAATGTCATCACCCCCGCCGCATGTATACTAGGCGCCTCGGTGAATGGGCGATGATGCTCACCCCGTCGTGCGAGGGCCGGAGCCTTTCGATGCGCATCCCGATCCTGAAGCGTGCGGCCACCTCCTCTCTCTTCTTCGCGGTCATTCTGGCTGCCTGCGGCAGCCACTACGGCAAATCCGGGCAACCCGCCTCCCAGCTCGCCTTCGGCGTCGACATGGCGAAGCGCGGCCTGTGGAGCGAGGCGCTCTTCCGCTTCCACCAGGCGGAGCAGCTCGACGCCCGGAACCCGCGGGTGCTGAACAACCTCGGCGTCGCCTACGAGGCCACGGGCGACTACGAGAAGGCGCTCGGGTACTACAAGCAGGCCTTGCAGATCGATCCGAACAATCGGGAGCTACGGGCCAACTACGGCCGTTTCGTGGAGTTCTATCAAGCGTTCCAGGGCAAGGAGGGCAAGGACAAGAGGACCAGCGGGAGCCAGCCGGCCTGGCCGGCGCCGCGCACGGCCGCTCCGGAGCCGCTCCGGCAAGCCGGCCGCCGCCGATGCCGGCCATGCCGCCGGTACCGCCGACCGAGCCGGAGCCCGAGGCCACGCCTCCGGCCTGACGCCCGGCGTCGCTCATCGCCCGGTCCGATCTCTTGGAGGTTCGAAGATGAAGCACCATCGCTCCTGGCCCCTGGCGGCTCTTTTGTTGATGGCCGCGATGGCCGCCCTGCCCCCGCCGCCGGCCTACGCAGGCAGCGTCGAGGTCAAGCTCACGCTGCCTCAGCGGGCGCGCCTCAACCTGCAGGGACGCAAGTCCGTCGCCGTCGCCCCCTTCCTGGTCGTGAGCCAGGAACAAGAGGGGGCCGACCGTCTGCAGGGACGCGACATCGACGTGCGCAAGGAGTTCGAGCGCTACCTGCTCAAGATCCTGCGCCGCGAGACCGAGCTCAAGATCATCGAGACCGGCCCGGTCGACTACCCCGTTTACGACTTCACCCAGCTCGCCAAGCAGCAGGACTTCTGGCGCGCCCTGGGCGAGCGCACCCAGGCCGACCTCATCCTGGCGGGCGGCCTCGACTTCGACATCCAGGACCGCTCCGGCTACCAGATGCAGGAGTACATCTCGCCGTTCAACGGGCGGACCTACTACCGCCAGGTTCTGGTCGAGCAGACCGGCTTCGACTACGACATCCTGATGCAGGTGTACGACGGCAAGACCGGCGACCTCCTGTATCAGGACAACTTCAAGGATTTCCAAAGCTTCGAGGGGGAAGGCACCGACCCCCTGGCCGGCATGTTCGAGAACCTGTTGTCGCTCGAGGACCGCATCCTCAACGTGTTCACCCAGAAAGAGGTGGAGGCCACGCGCCTCCTGTTCACCCAATAGGGCCGCAAAGGAGCTCTCCTTGACCCGTTCAATGAGCCGCCTCTCCGTCGCCGGGCTGGTGCTGCTCGGGGCGCTGCTGCCGATGCGCCCCGCCGCCGGCCAGGCTTCCCCGCAGTGGTACGGCCAGGGCTTTGGCAAGAACAAGATCCAGTACCGGGACTTCAACTGGCAGATCTACCGCTCGCCGCACTTCAACGTCTATTTCTACAAGGAAGAGGAGCCGTCCCTTCAGAAGGTGGTCTCCTTCGCGGAGAGCGCCTACGACCAGCTCGCCCGGGGCTTCAACTTCCAGATCAAGGACCCGATCCCCATCATCTTCTACGCCACCCACTCGGCGTTCGAGCAGAACAACGTCATCCTCAACTTCATCCCCGAAGGTGTCGGCGCGTTCGCGTCGCCGGCCCGCTTCCGGATGGTGCTGCCGATCGACGTGCCCGACGGCGAGCTCATGGAGCTGCTCCTTCATGAGATGACGCACATCTTCGAGTACCACATGCTGTTCCAGGGCAGCCTCGCCAAGGCCGTGGCCAGCGCGCCGCCGACCTGGTTCATGGAAGGCTTGGCGTCCTACATGGCGAAGGACGAGACCGCCCGCGACAAGATGTTCCTGCGCGACGCGGTGGTCAACGACCGCATCCCGCCGATCAGCCGGGCCGACTTCCAGGGCTTCTTCGCCTACCGCTTCGGCCACGCGGTGTTCGACTTCATCGAGGAGCGCTGGGGCCGCGACGGCTTCCTCGACTTCCTCTATGAGATTCGCAACACGGTGGGCTCGCGGCCCGACAAGGCGGTGCAGCGCGCCTTCAAGCTGGAGCCCGAGGAGTTCGACATCGAGTTCCGCCGCTGGCTGCGCAAGAAGTACCTGCCGCAGCTCGTCGAGACCGGCGAGCCGAGCGACTTCGGCCGCCTGTTCCGCATCCAGAACCAGGACGAGACCCGGGAGACCTCCCCGTCGGCGTCCCCGTCGGGCGACCTCGTGGCGGCGATCAGCGTCTCCTCCGGCGACGTGGACGTCGTCCTCTTCGACGCCCGCAAGCGGGTGATGATCCGCAATCTCACCAAGGGCTACTCCAACGAGTACCAGTATCTGGTGGCGCAGGAGACCTATCTCGGACGCCTGATGGGCCGCGATCTCTCCTTCTCGCCGGACGGCAACTCGATCGCGATCTTCGCCAAGCGCGAGAAGGCGCGCAGCCTCCTGCTCCTCGACGTCCTCAACGGCGGCATCCGCGAGATGATCGACCTGCCGGACATCGAGCAGCCGCTCGCCCCCGCCTTCAGCCCGGACGGCAAGAAGATCGCCTTCGCCGGCTGGCGCGACAACCGGTTCGATATTTTCCTGCTCGACCTCGAGACCCGGGAGATCACCAACTTCACCAACGACGACATCTTCGACGGCGCGCCCACGTTCTCGCCGGACGGCAAGTCGCTCGTCCTCGTCTCCGTGGTCGGCGACGGCTACAGCAAGCTCTTCCGCATCGACCTGGACAAGCCCGGCCAGCGCTACCAGCTCACCGGCGGCGACTCCAACGAGAACGACCCGGTCTACTCGCCGGACGGCAAGCGCCTCTACTTCACCTCCGATCGCGACGGCCGCGACAACATCTTCAGCCTCGACCTGGCCTCCGGCGAGGTTCGGCAGCACACCAACGTGCTGACCGGCGCCTCCATGCCCACCGTCCTGCGCGACGCCGAGGAGGGCGAGCGCCTGGTGTTCACCGGCTACTGGAAGGGGACCTTCAACCTCTACGTCACCAAGGTGGACGAGCCGGTCAAGGAGCCCACGAAGGAGGCCATCCCCGTGGAGCCCGCCAAGGCCCAGGATCTGCCGCGCTTCGAGCCGGACATCCAGGTCACCCTGGACGACGCCAACCGCGACAAGTACGGCGGCTTCAAGTTCTTCCTGGAGGACGCCGAGGCCTATGCCGGCGTCGAGAACCAGCTCTACACCGGCCGCGTGCTGCTCACGTTCTCCGACTACCTCGGCAACCGGCGGATCTTCGCCGACCTGAGCTCGGTGGCGAGCTTCCAGAACTTCAACTTCCTCTACGCCGACTACACGAACCGGTTGCAGTGGCAGGTCAACGTGTTTGACGAACGGCAGTACTACGTCGCGCAGGATCTCGTCCGGGGCCAGTTGCAGCGCAACGAGACCGCTCTCCAGCAGACCGGTGCCATCGCCTCGCTCGTCTACCCCTTCACCTTCTATACCCGCGCCGAGCTCGGCACCGGCTACATCTACCGGAAGTTCAACTTCGCGGAGATCCACGAGAACCAGGAGACGGGCGAGCGCACCATCGTCTACACCCCCATTCAGGACGACCTTCCGCTCGTGACCGCCTCGCTGATCGGCGACTCGGCCGGGTTCGCGAGCTGGGGGCCGATCGCCGGCCGGCGCTGGCGCTTCGACCTCTTCTACGCTCCCGACATCAAGGACAGCGGCACCCTGGCGTCCAGCGCCGACATCGACATCCGGCAGTACTTCTCCGTGAGCCAGCGCAGCAACCTGGCGTTCCGCGCCTTCGTCGGCGCCAACGAAGGGAACCGGCCGAGCCCGATCTACATCGGCGGCATGGACACCCTGCGCGGCATCGACTACCGCAGCCTGACCGGCGACCGGGCGTTCTTCGCCAACGCGGAGTACCGCTTCCCGCTGATCGACGCGGTGATCACGCCGGTCCTGGCCTTCCAGGGCATCCGCGGCGTGATCTTCCTCGACGTCGGCGGCGCCTGGTACAAGGACTTCCAGTCTTTCGACTTCTACAACTCCGACACCGGCCGGCTGAAGGACGGCATCGCCGCCTACGGCTGGGGTGTGACCGTCCGTTTCCTCGGTCTCGATCTGAACTGGGACTTCGCCCGGAGGTGGGACCTCAAGGACAAGCTGGACAGCCGGACCTCGTTCTGGATCGGCACCCGGTTCTAGACGACGCTTCTAGCCGAATGGTTCCCGTTCCCCCTCTCCCCCCGGCACCGGGGGAGAGGGGGTCTTCCCTTCCTCTCGCCCGACTCTGATACAATCCTTGCTATATATGCGGATTCACGTCTTAGGCGGCTACGGCGGCGAAAGCCGGGATTGCAGGATGACGTGCCTGCTCATCAACGGCCGCATCGCGCTCGACGCCGGCTCCCTCTCCCAGGTTCTGTCGGTCGAGGAGCAGGCCGAGGTCCACTCGATCTTGCTCAGCCACTCCCACATGGACCACACCAACTCGCTGCCGTTTTTCATCGAGAACGTCTACGGCAAGACCGAGAAGGCCGTCGACATCCACGCTTCCGGTGCCACGGTGTACGCGATCCGCAAGTACCTGTTCAACAACGCGACCTGGCCGGACTTCACCCGCCTGCCCAACCATCTGCTGCCGGCCGTCCGCTTCCACGAGATGGAGAGCGAAGTGCCGTTCACGCTCGACGGCGTCACGTTCACTCCCATCCCGGTGAGCCACCTGGTGCCCACCCACGGCTTTCTGATCGAGCAGAACGGCTCGTCGGTCCTGTGGTCGAGCGACACCGGTCCCACCCAGAGGCTGTGGGAGATCGCGAACCGCACCCCCAACCTCAAGGCGGTGTGCATCGACACCAGCTTCGACAACTCGCTCCAGCCGATCGCGGACGTCTCCCTGCACCTGACGCCGCGGACCCTGCAGGCCGAGCTGCGCAAGCTGGAGAAGAAGATCCCCATCCTCCTCCACCACCTCAAGCCGACCTGCGTGGAGCGCATCAAGGAGGAGGTCAAGCAGCTCCGCAACCCGGACATCGACTTCCTGGAGCAGGGCAGGGAGTACAGCTTCTAGTAGGCTGCTGACAGCCTGCCCCCAAGGGTGGTACCCTCGGACGGTGGCGCCCTTTCCGGTCGAGCAGCAAGGCCTCCTGGATTTCGGAGAGCCCGAAGTGCGCCTGGCGCCCCTGGTGACCGACACCCCGCGGCTTCGGGCGGTCCCCGCGCGGGAGCCGGGTCCGCCGCTGCGCATCGGCGTCCTGGGCTCAGGCAGCGGCGGCAACGCCGTGGTCGTCGAGTCGGGGCCGCACCGCCTGCTGATCGACGCCGGGTTCTCCTGCCGTGAGCTGGTGCGGCGGATGAAGAGGCTGGACTTCGACCCGGCCGGGCTCGGCGGGCTCGTCATCACCCATGAGCACATCGACCACTGCCGCGGCGCCGACCGTTTCGCCCGTAAGTTTGGCCTTCCCGTTCTTGCTACCCAGGGGACTCTCGGCAGCGTGGGGCTCGGGGAAGAGGCCTCGCGCCGGGCGCAGGTGCTGCGGTCGGGGGAGCCGCGCGAGGTGGCGGGCTTCCTGGTCGAGCCGTTCTCCATCCCTCACGACGCGCGCGAGCCGGTCGGCGTCGTCGTCCAGGACCCGGCGGGGCGCCGGATCGGGCTGGTCGCCGACCTCGGCTGCCGCACCGGTCTCGCCTGGGGACGGCTCAGGGATCTGGACATTCTGCTGCTCGAGACCAACCACGATCTCGACATGCTGCGCAACGGGCCTTATCCTTGGAGCCTCAAGCAGAGGATCGCCGGGCGGCACGGGCACCTTTCGAACCGCGACGCCGCCGACGGCCTTCCCGAGCTGATGACCGACCGCCTGCGCTGCGTGGTTCTGTACCACCTTTCCGAGACCAACAACCTCCCCGCTCTGGCCGCCGCGGCCGTGGGCGAGGTTCTCGACCGGGAGCGGTGCGCCGCGCGCCTTGTGGTCGCCGAGCAGGACCATCCCTCTCCCTGGCTGGAGGTGACCCTTTGAAGGCAAGAGTGACCGTCTATCCGCGCCGCGAGATCCTCGACCCCCAGGGGAAGGCGATCCGCGATGCGCTTTCCCGCGTCGGCTTCGCGGGCGTCGAGGACGTCCGCGCCGGCAAGAGCTTCGAGATCCGGCTCGGCACCGACGACCCCGAGCGCGCCGGTCGCGAGCTGCGCGACATGTGCGAAAAGCTTCTCGCCAACACCGTGGTGGAGGACTACGCCGTGGAGCTGCTCCCGTGAAGGCCGGCGTCGTCGTCTTCCCCGGCAGCAACTGCGACCACGACGTCTACCACGTGCTCAAGCACGTGCTCCGGCAGGATACGGAGTTTCTCTGGCATCAGGAGGAGAACCTCAAGGGGTGCGACCTCGTGGTGCTGCCGGGCGGCTTCTCCTACGGCGACTATCTGCGGGCCGGCGCCGTGGCGTCGCTCTCGCCGGTGATGGCCGCGGTCAAGCGCCACGCCGAGGCCGGCGGCCTCGTGCTCGGCATCTGCAACGGCTTCCAGATCCTCCTGGAGGCCGGCCTGCTGCCCGGTGCCATGCGGCGCAACCAGAGCCTCCGCTTCCAGTGCCGGGACGTCTTCCTCAAGGTCGAGCGCAACGACTTACCGTTCACCAGGGGCTATGAGGTGGGCCAGATCCTGCGCATCCCGATCGCCCACGCCGAAGGGAATTACGAGGACTTCCACGACAAGCTCGACCACCTGGAAGCCGCCCGGCAGGTGGTCTTCCGCTACGTGGCACCCGACGGCTCTCCGGCAACGGATGGGCAGTGGAACCCGAACGGCTCGGCGCGCGCCATCGCCGGCATCTGCAACGAGCGCGGCAACGTGCTCGGCATGATGCCTCA
Organism: uncultured Holophagales bacterium; assembly: GCA_963844885.1. GTDB lineage: Bacteria > Acidobacteriota > Thermoanaerobaculia > Multivoradales > UBA5704 > DATMER01. Next base: position 44,898 of record CAWJQA010000009.1, read on the forward strand.
CCCCGAGCGCTGCTCCCAGAGCATCCTGGGCAATACCGACGGCCTGGGCCTGTTCGCGGGCCTCGTCGAGGTATCGGCGGGAGTGGTAGGAGCTTTCCAATGACGGTTGCCCAGGAGGTTGAGGTTACCGTCGAGACCGCCCGCTCCCACGGCATGACCGGAGAGGAATTCGAGCGCCTCCAGAGGATCCTCGGCCGCAACCCCAACCTGACGGAGCTCGGCATCACCTCCGCGCTGTGGTCCGAGCACTGCTCGTACAAGTCCTCCAAGGTCTACCTCAAGGAGTTTCCGACCGCGGGTCCGCGCGTCCTCCAGGGTCCGGGCGAGAACGCCGGCGTGGTGGATATCGGCCACGGCTGGGTGGCGGTCTTCAAGATGGAGTCGCACAACCATCCGAGCTTCATCGAGCCCTACCAGGGATCGATGACCGGCGTCGGCGGCATCCTGCGCGACATCTTCACCATGGGCGCGCGCCCGATCGCCTGCATGGACTCCCTGCGCTTCGGGGAGATCGACGCGCCGCGCATGCGCTTCCTGATCGACGGCGTGGTCCGGGGCGTCGGAGACTATGGCAACTGCGTCGGCATCCCCACGGTCGGCGGCGAGACCGGGTTTCACCGCTGCTACAACGGCAACATCCTGGTCAACGCCTTCGCGCTGGGAGTCGCCCGCCGCGATGAGATCTTCCACGCCCGGGCGAGCGGCGCCGGCAACCCGCTCCTCTATGTCGGCAGCCGCACCGGCCGGGACGGCATCCACGGCGCTTCCATGGCCTCCGAGTCCTTCGATTCCGAGAGCGAAAAGAAGCGGCCGACCGTCCAGGTGGGCGATCCATTCACCGAGAAGATCCTCCTGGAGGCCTGTCTGGAGGCGATGCGCACCGGCGCCATCGTGGCCATCCAGGACATGGGCGCCGCCGGCCTGACCAGCTCGTCGTTCGAGATGGCCGGCCGCGGCGGCACGGGCATCCGGCTGCGCCTCGACAACGTGCCGCTGCGCCAGCCCGGCCTCACCCCGTACGAGATGATGCTCTCCGAGTCGCAGGAGCGCATGGTCCTGGTGGCGCGCAAGGGCCGCGAGGAGGAGCTGGAGCGGGTCTTCCGCCGCTGGGGCCTGGAGGTCGCGGAGATCGGTGAGGTGACCGACACCGGCCGCGCCGTCCTGGAGCATCACGGCGGCGTGGTGGCGGACATGCCGATCCTCCCGCTCACCGAGGAGGCGCCCATGTATCGCCGGCCCGCCGAGCCGCCGGCCGACCTGGCGGCCCGTCAGCGCGCTCCGGAAATCCCCCAACCCGAGGATCTGCGCGGCAGTCTGGAACGGATGCTCGCCACCCCCGAGCTGGCCAGCAAGGAGTGGATCTGGACCCAGTACGACTGGTCGGTCCGCACCAACACGGTCCAGGGTCCGGGCGGCGACGCCGCGGTGCTGCTGCTCAAGGGGACGCCGTCGGCCCTCGCCATGACCTCGGACGTGAACCCGGTCTACTGCTGGCTCGACCCGCGCCGCGGCGGCATGCAGGCCGTGGCCGAGGCCGTGCGCAACCTCGCCTGCGTCGGCGCCGAGCCGGTCGGCCTGACCGACTGCCTGAACTTCGGCAACCCCGAGCGCCCCGAGATCTCCTGGCAGTTCCGCGAGGCCATCCGCGGGATGTCCGACGCCTGCCGTGCCTTCGGCGTGCCGGTGATCTCCGGCAACGTGTCCTTCTACAACGAGACCGAAGGCAGCTCCATCCATCCCACCCCGACCGTCGGCATGGTGGGGTTGATCCCGACGCTCGGCGAGCTGCCGGTCGCCTCCTTCACGAGCCGGGCGACCGGGTGGTCCTTCTCGGCCGCGATGGCTCGGAGCACGGCGGGTCCGCCTATCTGCGCCTGCTCTACGGCATCGAGCAGGGCCTGCCGCCCGCGGTGGACCTGGACGCCGAGGTGAGGTTGGCGGCGCTCCTCCGGAGCCTGTCCCAGCAGGCGTTGATCCACACCGCCCACGACCTGTCCGAGGGGGGCTTCCTGGTCGCGCTCGCCGAAGCCTGCTTCGGCCGGAAGATGGGCGCCGCCGTCGCTGTTTCGATGGTGGGGGCCGACCTCTACTCCGAGACCCAGGCGCGCGCGATCGTCGCCTGCCCGCCCTCGGCGCTCGACCGGGTGCTGGCGGCGGCCGAGGCGATGGGCGTGCCGGCCGCGGACGTCGGCGAGGTGCGGCGGCGAGGATCTGGTGGTGAAGAGCGGTGGAGAGACCCTGTGCGCCCCGGTCGGCGGCCTGCACGAAATCTGGTCGACCGCCCTGCCCAGGGCTTTGGGACTCTAAGAACATGTGCGGCATCTTCGGCATCGACGGCGGTGGCAGCGATGACGCGGCCAACCTGACCTACCTGGGGCTCTACGCGCTCCAGCACCGGGGCCAGGAGAGCACCGGCATGGTCTCCTGGGACGGCACGAAGCTCCACCTGGAGCGGGGGATGGGCCACGTCTCCGACGTGTTCAAGGAAGAGGCGCTGGAGCGCCTGCGGGGCCACCGGGCCATCGGCCACACCCGCTACTCGACCTCGGGCTCCAGCGTGGTGGAGAACGCCCAGCCCATCGTGGTGAGAACCTCGATGGGCTCGATCGGCATCGTCCACAACGGCAACCTGACGAATCCGAACGAGATCCGCGACCGCCTGGAGCTGGAAGGCTCGATCTTCCAGACCACCAGCGACACCGAGGTGATCCTCCACCTGATGGCGCGCAATCCGCGCAAGGACATCGTGGAGTCCTTCATGCTCGCCCTGGAGGAGGTGCGCGGCGCCTACTCGCTGCTGCTCAACACCGACACCTGCCTGATCGCGGCGCGCGACCCCCACGGCTTCCGTCCGCTGGTGATGGGCGACCTCAACGGCTGCCCCTGTTTCGCCTCGGAGAGCTGCGCCTTCGACCTGCTGGGCGCGAAGCCGGTGCGGGAGCTGGAGCCGGGGGAGGTCGTGGTGTCGCGCGGTGGTCAAGGGGGGAAGGTGGAGAGCTTTCATCTCTCCCAAACGGTGCAGCCGGCGAGGTGCATCTTCGAGCACGTCTATTTCGCCCGGCCGGACAGCCGGGTTTTCGGCGACGCGGTCTCGCAGTCACGACTCCGGATGGGAGCGCGGCTGGCCCGGGAGGCGCCCGCCGCGGCGGACATCGTGGTGCCGGTGCCGGACAGCGGCCTCTTCGCGGCCATGGGCTACAGCCGGGAGTCGGGCCTGCCGCTGGAATTCGGCATGGTCCGCAACCACTATGTGGGCCGCACCTTCATCGAGCCGAAGCAGTCGATCCGGAACTTCGGCGTGAAGATCAAGCTGAACCCGGTCCGGGAGCTGCTGGCGGGGCGGAGGGTGGTCCTGGTGGACGACTCGATCGTGAGGGGGACGACCTCGCGCAAGATCGTGCGGATGATCCGCGAGGGCGGCGCCGCGGAGGTCCATCTGAGGATCTCGGCGCCGCCGACGCAATGGCCCTGCCACTACGGCATCGACACTCCGACCCGCCAGGAGCTGATCGCCGCGCAACACAGCGTCGAGGAGATCCGCCAGTACATCGAGGCCGACAGCCTCGCCTACCTCTCGCTCGAAGGCATGCTCGCCTCGGTGAGCGGTCCGCCCGAGAGCTACTGCACCGCCTGCTGGACCGGCGACTACCGCGTCCCCAACGGCGACCGCCGCCAGACCGAGCTCTTCCCGGCGCGGGTGGAGTAGGGTGCGACAAAGGCGCTGGGCCAACTTGACATCGCGGCAGGCTGTGATTCACAGTAAAAAATATGCGAACGACACTGGCCATCGATGACGACATCCTGGATGTCGCCCGCAGCCTGTCGGAGGCGGAGGGGCGGAGTCTGGGCGAAGTGATTTCCGAGCTTGCCCGCCGCGGGCTTGCGCCGCGGACCGCGAGCGCGTCCGATGACGGTTTCCCGGTGTTCTCCGTCTCTCCCGGAGCCAAGCCCATCACTCTCGCGATGGTTCAGAGGGCTCTTGAAGAGGGTGGATGACGTTTCTTCTTGACGTCAACATGCTGGTTGCCCTCGCTTGACCCACTCGTCGGCTATCGGTAGGTCACGGACGCTCATCTTCTAGCCTTGGCGCAGCATCGAGAAGGCCGCTTGGCAACGCTGGATGGGAAAATCCGAGGTCTGCTGCCCCGCGGTCGCAGCCTCGCCAGGGTTGTCTGCTTCGTGCTGGAGGAGTAAGGCCGCAGCCGCGCAGGCTCCTAGAGCCGAGCTCCTCCCAGACGGCTGGAGCAGTAGGGTAAGATACCGGGTCGCAGCGTGACCAGACCGCGGGCCACCAAATCAAGCCGCCTTGAGCATGAAATTGACGCGAACGGCGTCAAATGGGAACACGATCCGGCCCTCTGCAGTCTTCTGAAGGATTCCCGTGTCGAGCAACGCATGGACATCGCCATGCACCGCTTTGATATCCCGCCCGACCCTACGCGCCGCCTCGCGCAGCGTCATCGGGCCGGCACCAGTCAGCACCGACAGCAACTCCCACCGTTTCTGAGTCAGAACCTTGAACAAGAGCGCCGGCGTCTCGAAGCTGATGAATTCTCCTTGCGGCTGCCCCTCGAGAGCCTGCAGGAATCGGTTGTTCGTTTCCTGTCGGGAGGAGACCTCCAAAGTAACGGTGTGCATGTCAGGATCTCCAGTGGTCCACGTCGTTCCAGAAATCATCCAGCAGTTGTGCTGGCGTCTTGAAAGAGTAGGGCATCTCTTCTTCGCCGATGTGTTTGTGATCGCCCTTTCCGGCCTCGTTGTCGTAGCGCAGCACGCAGACGCCGTTCACCACGAAGGCAAGGCGATACTTGAAGCTGTGCGCGCTTCCTCTGACGGGCTCGGGCACCTGCCAGACCACCAACTCCGCAAAGGCTCCCTCGGCGACGATACGGCGCTCGTGGAGAAGCGGCTTCGCCTTCATGTTGGAGAGGTTAACAACACTCAGGGTGGCTGTCAATTAGGACTGCTTTGGGCCGACGACTTGGCGAGGCAGCTTCAGGACCAGGCTCGACGCCGTGGCGAGAGCGCGAGATGCACTCGCTCAAGGATCTCCTCGCGAAGCTCGACCCCGCGATTCCGGGAGGCTGTCGACCGCTGGCGGCCATCGCGCCCTACGGCGAGGCCAGGGACGCTACGCTCCGGCTCTTGGGCCGGCAACCCCTGGGACCGCCGATGCCCCGGACGGCGGTCCCAGGAGGAGGTTTCACAATCAAGAGGCCGCCACCGCCGCTCACCCACGATCCCCCTCCACACACCTCCGGCGATGGCCCCGCCTTCCCTCCCCGGCAGGCGGACCTCTGCGGAACGACGGAGGCCTTGGACTCGGCGGCCGTCATCCCTCTAAATTGTCAAAGAGCGAAGGGGAGCCCGATCCGTCCCTCTTCAAGGTGAAGGTCACGAACGGCCAGTCGGTCGTGAGGCCCCGCGTCTGGCATCGCCGATCGTCTCCCTTCACCTCAAGGAGAGTCTACGGAGCGGCTGACCGCCGTGTCTATGGTTTTCAGATTGTAGATGGACGGGTTTGCGGCGATTTCAGCGGATTGACCTCTTGACTGGCGCTCGCGGTCCTGTATCGTGCCGCCCGCAAGCCGGGGAGCAGCCGGGGAGCCGTCCATGGCTTCCGGGAGGGGACTTGGATGTCTCTGGCGCCAGAGAAGCTTCCCTGAGGGGAAATAACCTTCCCTGAGCCAAAGTAAGGTTCCCGGCGGCAGGGAAGGTTACTTTGCGGCAGGGAAAGGCTACTTTGGCGCAGGGAACGTTACATCGCGGCCGGGAAGGTTACTTTGGCGCAGGGAAGGTTACATCGCGGCCGGGAACGTTACTTTGGCTCAGGGAAGGTTACATCGCGGCAGGGAACGTTACTTTGGCTCAGGGAAGGTTACATCGCGGCAGGGAACGTTACTTTGGCTCAGGGAAGGTTACATCGCGGCAGGGAAGGTTACTTTGGTTCAGGGAAGGCTACATCGCGGCAGGGAAGGCTACCTTGCCGTAGAGAAGGAAACCGCCTGAACCCTAGACGAAGTCGTCCGGTGATCCGTAGACTCTCCCTGAAGTGAAGGGAGACGGACGACGATGCCAGACGCGGGTCCCCACGACCGAATGGCCGTTCGTGACCTTCACTTTGAAGGGGGAGCGCCGTCGGGTTCCCCCTTCCGCTCTTTGACAATTTGGAGGGATGACGGCCGCCGAGTCCAAGGCCTCCGTCGTTCCGCAGGGGTCCGCCTTTTCCGGGAGGGGAGGCGGGGCCATCGCCGGAGGTGTGCGGGAGGGGATCGTGGGTGAGCGGCGGTGGCGGCCTCTTGATTGGGAAACCTCCTCCTGGGACCGCCGGCCGGGCATCGGCGATCCCAGGGGCTCGGGGCGGCTTCATCCAACTTACTTCAGCTTGGACACAGCTCGCCTCCACACCGCGGGGTCTCCGAGCTGCACAGCAAGGATAGCTGTACCCGTAGCGCTCCCGGCCGCCCGCTCACCCCTCGAACCGCAACCGGGGATTGCTCTTCGCCTTCGCCAGGAAGTCCTGGAGTTGCCGGACCAGCTCCACGGTAACCCGCTCTTTCTCGGCCGCTTCCTGAAAAAGGATCACCGCGGCGAGGGCCTCGCGGTGGACCTGCTGGGCCTTGAAGATCTCCAGGATCTCGGCGGCCAGCACCTTGATTTCCGCGAAGCGGCCTTCCTCCCGGTAGAGCTGCGCTACGTCCAGGCTTGCCAGCGCATAGTCGAAGGGGTGCTTCCGCGCTGCGAATTCGTGCCGCACCTGCTCCAGTTTGATCAGGGCCTCTTCTTTTTGACCCTGGCTCGCCAGACAGTTGGCGTCCAGCCATGAAGTTTTGATGAGGTCGATCTCGTTGCCGATCCGTTCGGCCAATCTCTTAACCTCTTCCACGAGCGGCACCGCCTCCGAGGCCCTGCCCAGTTTCAGGAGGCTCGATGCTTGGTTGTAACGCAGGACCAACCGACGCCGCGGCTGCTGATCGCCGTCCAGGACCTGGGCTGCCTGTTCCAGGCTTCGAAGAGCGCCTTCGGGGTCTCCGCTCTCCTTGCGGGTGACAGCTTGATTCAGCAGGATGATGCCGACCTCTTCGGGCCGGGCCAGCTTCAGGGCGTCTTCATGAAGCTTCTGCGCGCGAGGGAAAAGCCCCTGATCTCGCCGGAATGAGGCTTCCATGTCGAGCAGGTAGGCCTCGGAGAGAAGACCCACCGGGTCTTCTCCGATGCGCCAGAGACGCAAGGCACGGTTCCAAGTCCCCTCCGTGGCGGGCAGGTCGCTGCCGATCACCCTCTGAGTATTCGCGACGAACCCCATGCACCAGCCCTCCAGTCGAGTCCGAAAGCCTTCGCTGGCTACATCCAGATCAACGCGCCGAGCGATGAAGAGGGCGAGCTCGGCCAGCTTCAAGGCCTTGCCTGGGTCGTCTGCCGCCGCGTCCTCGCTCGCCCTGCACAGGCGCAGGCAGAGCAGAGGGTCCCGATACGCCCGCGAGCGCTCGATCAGGAGGCGCTGTTGCGCCTCGGAATGGCCGGTCAGCCACTCGAACAACTTCTCCACCCGGCCGGGAGGGCTGGCTCGGTCCGGACTCCGCGTGCCGCGCAAGAGCACGTGCTCCGCTTGTGCCAGAGCCAGAGCACGCTCCACGATGTCCCACGCAGCCGCCCGGGTCTCTTTCGGAAGCCTCAGCTCGCTCGGCGGTGTCTCCTCCAGCAACTGGGCTGTCGCCTGGGCCTTTCGGATGAGCCGGTGGCACCACCGGAGGAAATCGACCAGCCGGCTAGCCAGGCCAAGCCCCGCCCTGATCCGCTCGAAGGTCGCCGGCATGGGCTTCTGCTTTCCCTGCTCGAGGCGGTTGATCTCGGTCCGTGGTATCCCGGTCACCCGGGAGAGCTCGGCCTGTGATTCGATGCCCGCCAGGCCGTGAAGGAAGGTGATGAACTTGCCCGACTCGATCCGGTCCTGCTCGGCGTCTTTCATCGGCTTTCTCCAACCGGTGCTCACACGTGTGTGAGGCCGGAGGTGGATTAATTCACCCGTGTCCGGGCACCATGTACGCTCGGGGAGGCGCTCCCGCGGCCAATGGCGGCCACCTCAGAGCTGCCTCCTCCGAAAGGAGCCAGCATGCCCCGTAACCATTTTGCCCGCCTTTCCGTCATCCTTCTGGTCGTCGCCGCCCTTGCCGCACCTCCGGCCTGGGGGGCGGCGCACCGGCTGTCCGGCGGGTTCGACCCGCTCGACATCTTCGCACGTGTCTGGAGCTCCCTGTCGGCCATCTGGGCGGAGGCCGGCTGTGGTGCTGACCCACATGGCGGCTGCGGGTCCGGCCAACTTCCCGCGACGGATGCGGGCTGCACCATTGACCCTCACGGTGGCTGCGCCACGGCCCGGGGAGCTGGTTCGGCGCCGCCACCCACGACGGATGCGGGCTGCAATCTTGATCCTCACGGTGGCTGCACGGCTGGGAGCTGAGCCGGTTTGAGTGGTACCCTCCCCCGCACAACGGGGGAGGGGGCGTGCTTCGCAGATTCGGAGGATCATGCCTGGAATCGGAGATAGGGATTGCTGCGTGCCTTTGCCAGGTAATCCTGGAGCTGGCGGATCAGCGCCACGGTGACCCGCTCTTTCTCGGCGGCCTCCCGGAAGAGGATCACCGCGGCGATGGCCTCCCGGTGAACCTCTTGGGCCTTGAAGATCTCCAGGATCTCGTCGGCCAGCGCCTTGATCTCCGGGAGTCGCCCTTCCTCCCGGTAGTGCAGCGCCAGATCCAGGCTGACCAACGCGTAGTCAAATGGATGTTTCCGCGTCTCGAATTCGTGCCGCACCTGCTCCAGTTTGCTCAGGGCCTCTTCCCTTTGACCCAGGCCCGCCAGGCAGTTTGCGTCCAGCCATAAAGTTTTGAGGAGGTCGATCTCGTTGCCGAGCCGCCCGGCCAGCTCCCACACCTCCGTCACAATCGGCAACGCCTCCTTGGCCAGGCCCATGGCGCAGAGGCTCGACGCTTGATTGTATCGTAGGACCAATCGGAGCCGCGGCTGCCGAACCCCGTCAATGGCCTGGGCCGCCCGTTCCAGGCTGCGGAGGGCGCCTTCGGGGTCGCCACTCTCCTTACGGGAGACAGCCTGATTCAGCAGGATGATGCCAACCTCCTCGGGCCGAGCCAGCTTCAGGGCGTCTTCATGAAGCTTCAACGCGCGAGGGAAGCGCCCCTGGTCCCGCCGGAATGAGGCTTCCATGTCGAGCAGGTAAGCCTCCGAGAGCAGGCCCGCCGGATCTTCGCCCGCCTGCCAGAGGCGCAAGGCACTGGACCACGTTCCCTCCGTGCCGGGAAGGTCGCTGCCGATCACCCTCTGCGCATTCGCGACGAACCCCGTACACCAGCCCTCCAACCGATTCCGGAAGCCTTCGCTGCCCGGCACATCCAGGGCGACGTTCCGGGCGACCAGGAGTGCCAGCTCCGCCAGCTCCAGGGCCCGGCTCGGCTTCCGCGGCGCCGCCGCCTCGCTGTCGGCGCAGAGGACGAACGCCAAGCCCCAGTGCTGGTACTCCGGTGCTCCTTCTATAAGGACGCGGCGGTCGGCCGCGGACTCCGTCAACAGCTCCCGGGCCAGCCGGCGCCCTTCTTCGAGATCGTCGCTCCGGTTCTTGTTCCGGTGCTCGCGGAGGCGGACGTCCAGGACGAAGTCGATCAGCTCGCCGGCCGCCATCGCCGCGGCCTTCTCGTCGATGAGCCGCTCCTCGGGAGACGGGTCCACCGGCGACCACGGGGCGAGGGGAGGAGGCAGGACCAGGCGGGCGGCGATGACGGCCCGCTCGACGTCCAGCGGCCCCAGCGCCATGAAGTCCGCCAGCTCCTCCAGGCGCTCCCGGCTCAGAGCGTCCTCTTCCCAGATGTAGGCCGAGATCCGGCTGTCGGTGATCCCCGCCTTCGAGGCCAGCTCCCGGCCCGTCCAGCCGTGCCCGGTCATCAGGATGTCCAGGGCGAGCCCGAGCAGCGTCGGGACCTTCCGGGTCCCCCCCGCTACCCCCGCCGTCTCCTTCCCTTCGGTTCTTCCAGAACGCGGTCCACGGTGTCTCATATAAGTATAGTTGCCGCTGGGGGTCTTTTTTTGACAGTCCGGGCACACTTTCGTGGTGCCGAAAGGATCAAGCTCCACCTCACAGCCGTGTGAGGAATCCAAAACTACCCGTTCACGCCCCGCCGGACCTCGCCTAGCCTTCACCTGCGATGAGGGCGGACAACGCATGAACAGATCCGGGTCGCTCACCCTGTCGGCCATGGCGACGCTGGCGTCGGCGGCCACCTCCTTCTGGGAGGTCTACGGCGAGGAGAATCCGGGGGACCTGGCGTTTCGCCACGTCCACTGGCAGAAAGTCCTGGACCTCGATGCCGAGGTCCGCCGGGAGCACTTCTCCAAGGTGGACCTTTCGCGGGACGACGCGGCCATGGCGGCGCTGCTCTATGGCTGCGTGGTGCTGGACTTCTTCACGGTGCGCCCTCTGGCCGAGCCCGGCAAGGTCGCCCTGCCGCCGAGTTACAACGCGATCCAGGCAGGGCTCTACGTCTTCTTCGAACGCGGCTCGTGGCGTGCCGCCTGGAACAGGCTGGAAGATCCGGCTTTTCAATCCAAAGGCGTACGGGTCCAACTGTTCGCGATCGAGCAGGACTCGGACGGGACGTTGTGCTACCGCGATCTGTTGGCGGCATGAGAGCGATTTGCAAGGCAGGAGGCCCCCTTGGAACCGGACCGTGAAGATATGCGGCAGCTTGCGGATCTCATCCTCGACCCAATCGAGAGGCCGCCCGGGAATCATCCGGCCAAGGATCTCCTCCGGCGATTCGCTCGGGCCGAGGCTTCGAAGCAAGAGCGCAAAGCCGTCCTGACTCATCTCTTGCGAGGCTGCAGCTTTTGCGGCGCGATCATTGAAGAATCGACGGGCATCAGAAACGAGGAAAGGCGGCCGGATTCTCGCGTTCACGCGGGGCGAGGACGGTTCGCCTTGTTACCGTGAAATAGCTGCCGCATGAGAGTGATTCCGCTGTTGCAAGCCCAACATCAAAGAGGATTCTATCTTCTCCTGCAGCCGCCTGAAGATTGGGAAGCGCTGGATCACAGCCGCCTCCGCAACGTGCTCCAGTTTTTTACCAAAAACACCCGAGCAGCTATCTTGAAAAATCTATGGGGGTGTGGCTTTGCCATTGTCTTCTGTGAAGAAGAGGATGAGGCAAGGTTTTTCTACGAAGCGGCCGAGCTCGTTGGCTTTCAGGTAGAGCTTCTCCAATCGTCCCACGTCGCCGTTCGTTCGAAGCTTCGAACAAAGCGCGGGCCAAGGAAGGGGCCTTCGCCGCAAGTGAGCCCGAGGCTGGGTAAAAAGCTTATTTTTAAGAAGGAGGTACGGAAGCGTGAGTAAACATCTGACATCGACCCCAGCCCACCATGAGCAGATTCGCGAGCTGCTGGAGCAGACGAACCGGGAGTTGCGGGGGGTTGAGGGCGAGATCTCTTCCTTGTTGATGAGGAAGCGGCTCCTCTTGGTCCTCCGGAACTTCCTTGTCGGCCTCCCACCTGGAGCTTCGGTTCCACTGCCCGAAGATGAAGGTTCTGAAAGTCCTGAAGGCGTCCCGGCCTGACGAACGCGCCATGACCGCCAAATCGTCACAAGCGACTGACTTCTTCGAGCAGATCGGTCCAACTCTGGTCATGCTGCGTGCAAGAGCCGGGTTGTCGGCTGCTTCTGTAGCGAGAACGTCCCGAGTAGGCAGGAGCCAATTATCGAAGCATGAAACAAAAGAGGAAGGCGGTTGAAACATGGCCGCCGAAGCCGAGCACGGCCATTTCGACGTTCGCGCAGCCAGGCGAAGGCTAGGCAATATCATGAAGAAGGTTGGCGCCCTGCTGTTGGAGCTTCGGGAGTTGGAGGCGGAGATTCCGGTGCCGCCGCTCAGGGAGTATGAGGCGATGAAAGCGCGGGGGAATGCACCTTCGAGGCCTTCTTCCTGGGTCTTGCCGGCATGATCGACTTCGAGCTGGATGAAGCGGTTCACGGATTGTGGGAGACCTATGGGAAGGTCAACCCCTCCAGGTTCCACGGAAAATTCGACAAGGTGCCAGACTTCGTTTCGCGGCAGGCGCAGAGGATTTCGGCACGGCACGGACAGGGCCAGTGCGCCGCAAACGAGGCAATGCGCAGAGAGCTGATCGAGCTTGCCCAAGAGGGCGCCGAGATCTTTCCCGAGCTTGCGGAGTTGATATTAAGCATGGCCGGGAAGGTCAAGGAGCTAGGGCCGGACCGGCAAGGGGTTGTGCTCTTCGTCATGGCCGCCGTCAGCAAGGCCTATGCAGGCAACCTGGAGCCCTGCGGGCGGTTTCTCCTGCAAGTGGCTTTGATCCTGACGGGTTTGCTGGAAAACGAGGCCATCGTCTGCCTGCGGGAAAGCACCTCCACCGCGGCACTCTCGATAACGACCGGTAAGAGCAACTAAAGGAGAAGCCAGCTTGCCGGACAAATTCAACCTCGCATACTGCAAGCACTGCGCCGATGCGTTCCGGTCTGCCCCAATGTCGGCACCACTCGTTTACGCCTTGATCCCTGCCGGACTCGAATCATTCGTAGGACGCATGTGGGCCGGAACCATCAATGACGCCGGGCGGCCTTTGGCGGCGATTCACGCAACTCAATATGAGCTTCTCTCTCTGCGGCAGGTCGACGGCAGGCCCGGCGAGGAAGATGTCCTCGAGCAGCGGTTGATCCAGGCGCTCGCCGACAGAGCGACGAGGGCTGGAATTGTCCTTCCGGCGATCGTGGCCACCCGGGAGATGCCTGGATGGTCGAAGATGGCATTGCCGCGGGAGGTGGTTCGGAACCTTCGGCGAGCTGGAGGGTTGGTATGAAGGCCTGGTCGAACCGGAGAGTTAGCGCTCTGTTCGTCGGCAGCGATAAAGGAGGATTTCCTTGGGATACCATGACTTCGAGATCGGAAACGAGGGTCGGATCTGGACGGTAGCCGAATACTACCGGCGTATGGAAGGGGCACCCGATAGGATGGAGCTCATCAAGGGCAAGCTCTACTCGAGCGAGGACGAACGCTTGCACATGCTAGCTGCCCTTTTAGAACAGGTTGGAGCGGACCGTGCTGTGCAGCTCGGAGACCCCGCGGTGTGGAGGCGAGCTGTGTCCAAGCTGAAGTAAGTTGGATGAAGCCGGATAAGGTGACCGGATAAGGTGACAGAGGAAGTGCGCCAGGCGGACCGACTACCGCTGTAGTTTTGGGGCTCGGGAGCTCGCGTCCACCCTTCCGCCAGAACGGGATGGGGCTTGCTGACCGATAAATCGACTCAGAAAGCAGGCTTCGCCCTATCCGGCGCGTAGTGTCGGTAAAACTGACGATCGAGTTGAGGGTCGGTGAGTCGATCTCGGACTACGGTGGCAGGGCTCGGACAAACGGCAGGCCGGGCGGAAACGATCCCAGAGGAAATTTCGCGGATCGGTCTCCGGCTTTGAGTTGCTCGGCGGCGTCCCGGAAGGCCGCCAGAAAGAGGCCGTACATTTCGCGTAGCGCGTTGCGGGCTGCTTTGCTGGCGGCATTGCCGCGGGGTTGCAACCCCGCGAGGGCGGGCGGCGGTATGCCTGCGTCCCTCCGGGACTTGGGGAATGGGGGTGGCCGTTGTCCAGGGGTTGAAACCCCTGTCTTTACGCCTCCGTCCCTTTGGGACTTTGCACTGCCTCGTCCACGGCCGCCTGCCCATGGCCGGACACCGGAGAGCGATCGGACGCCTGATGAGCGCACCCGGACCTATATCATGGTCGACAGCATCACAGAATCGCTGAAACGAATTGAAAAGGGCGGCGGCAAAGTGGTCACGCAGCGCACGGTCATCGGGCAGGACATGGGGGCGTTTGCCGTCTTTACCGATCCGGTCGGCAACGAGTTCGGACTCTACGAAGAGCCGAAACGGTAGCTCTGCCCTGTCGGTCTACCCTTCGGCGCGGAACGAACCAACCCTGACTTGATCGCCGGGCCGGGGCCGGGGGTGGAGGACCAGCTTGCCGCCGGGGGGGCAGGACCGCACCGCGATCTGCTAAGCTTCGGGACGCAGTCCCCTGGTTTCACGGTCCGAACGAAAGGAGAGGCCATGGCAGGCAAGTTCGCTCTCAAGAAGGCCGTCAACGGGCAGTTCTACTTCAATCTGCAGGCTGGCAACGGTCAGGTCATCCTCACCAGCGAGACGTACAAGGAGAAGCGCGGGGCTACGGACGGGATCGAGTCCGTGCGGACCAACGCGCCGGAGGACGGCCGCTACGAGCGGAAGGAGTCCGGGAAGCAGTTCTATTTCGTGCTCAAGGCGTCCAACGGCCAGACGATCGGACGCAGCGAGATGTACAACGCCGCGGCGTCCATGGAAAACGGCATCGAGTCGGTCAAGAAGAACGCTCCGGACGCGAAGGTGGATGACCAGGCCGGGTAGCTCGTCTCCCCCGTTTCCCCCGTTTCCGGGTACCGCCTCCGTCAAGGCCTGGCTCCTCGGTCTCCAGGATCGCATCTGCGCCGCGATCGAGGCCGAGGACGGCTCCGGCCGTTTCGCCGAGGAGGTCTGGGAACGGCCGGAGGGGGGCGGCGGGCGGTCCCGGGTCCTTGCGGAGGGAGCGCTCTTCGAGCAGGCCGGGGTCGGGTTCTCCCACGTCCACGGCCCGGGGCTGCCGCCGTCCGCCACGGCGCAGCGGCCCGAGTTGGCCGGCCGGAGCTTCGAGGCTCTCGGCGTCTCGCTCGTCTTTCATCCTCGCAACCCGTACGTCCCCACCACCCACATGAACGTCCGCTTCTTCGTGGCCGAGAAGCCGGGCCACGATCCGGTCTGGTGGTTCGGCGGCGGCTTCGATCTCACCCCCTACTACGGCTTCGAGGAGGACGCGGTCCACTGGCACACCGTGGCCCTGGAGGCGTGCGAGCCGTTCGGGCCGGACGTCTATCCCCGCTTCAAGCGCTGGTGCGACGAATATTTCTTCCTCAAGCACCGGAACGAGCCGCGAGGCATCGGCGGGATCTTTTTCGACGACCTGAACGAGTGGGGGTTCGAGCGCTGCTTCGAGATGCTGCGCCGGGTCGGCGACAGCTTTCTCGGTGCCTACCTCCCCATCGTCCGGAGGCGCCGGGACCTGCCCTGGGGCGAGCGCGAGCGGGACTTCCAGCTCTATCGCCGGGGCCGCTACGTCGAGTTCAACCTGGTGTGGGACCGCGGCACCCTCTTCGGGCTCCAGTCCGGGGGGCGGACCGAGTCGATCCTGATGTCGCTGCCGCCGCTCGTCCGCTGGCGCTACAACTGGCGGCCCGAGCCCGGCACGCCGGAGGCGCGGCTCTACGAGGAATTCCTGAAGCCCCGCGACTGGATCTCCGTGAGCGGCTCCTCCTCGCGCCAGACCGCCTCGCCTTCGGCGTAGTGCTCTCGCTTCCAGATCGGGACCTCGGCCTTCAACCGCTCCAGGGCCGAGCGGCTGGCCTCGTAGGCGGCGGCGCGATGGGCGGAGCCCACGGCGATGACGACGCTCGGCTCGCCCACCGGCACCTCTCCGAGGCGGTGGACGATCGCCACGCGGACGGGCGCGGCGGCTTCCAGCTCGGAAGCGATCTTCGCCAGGGCGTCGGCGGCCATGCGGCGGTAGGCGGTGTAGGTGAGCTTCTCGACCGGCCGGCCGGCGTGGTGGTCGCGCACCGTCCCGAGGAAGGTCACCACGGCGCCGAAGCCGGGGTCCTCCACGCTCCGCACCGCCGCGTCTGCGTCGAGCGGGCCGTCCGCCAGGCCGGTCCGTCCGCTTCCTCCCGAGACGGGTGGAAGGAGAGCGACCTCGACGCCGTCGGTCAAAAGAGCCTCGGGTCCGGCGATCTGGCCATCCACGGCGACGGCGAGGCGGGGCCAGAGCGGGGCGAGGCCGGGGTGGTCCCGGTCGAGCCGGGCGCGCAGATCGGCGACGCGGCTGCCGTCCGGCAGCTCCATCTCCAGCTCGGTCGCGCCGAGGACGTCTCCGGCGGTGGCGAAGGCGAGAAGACGGACTTTCATGGCGCGGATGCTAACACCCATATAATCCCCCGGCCCTCAGGGAGGGCAACGAGGAGGGCACGGTGGCGATCCTGGAAAGCAAGGTCAAGAGGAACGAGGCGTTCGAGCGCCGGTCGGAGCACTGGCGGCGGGAAGTGGAGCGACTGCGGAAGGAGGAAGAGGTCATCCGCCAGGGCGGCGGCCTCAAAGCCCAGGACAAGCAGCGGGCCCAGGGGAAGATGACCGCGCGCGAGCGCATCGGAATCCTCTGCGACCCCGGCGCTCCGTTCCTGGAGCTGGGGCTCTGGGTGGCCCACGGCTTCTACGAGGAGTACGGCGGCGCGCCCGCGGCCGGCGTGGTGATGGGCATCGGCAGGATTCACGGCCGCGACGTGGTGGTGGTCGCCAACGACGCCACCGTGAAGGCCGGCGCCTGGTTCCCGCTGACGTGCAAGAAGGTGCTCCGCGCCCAGGAGATCGCGCTGGAGAACCGGCTGCCGATCGTCTACCTGGTGGACTCGGCGGGCGTCTTCCTGCCGATGCAGGACGAGATCTTCCCGGACCGCGAGCACTTCGGCCGGGCGTTCTACAACAACGCCCGCCTCTCGGCCGAGGGGGTGTTCCAGATGGCCGCCATCATGGGCTCCTGCGTGGCCGGCGGCGCCTACCTGCCGATCATGAGCGACGAGTGCCACATCGTGGAAGGCACCGGCTCCATCTTCCTGGCCGGCTCCCACCTGGTGCAGGCGGCGATCGGCGAGCGCATCGACAACGAGGAGCTGGGCGGCGCGCTCGTCCAGTGCGACATCTCGGGTGTGGTCGACCACCGGCATCCGGACGACCTCTCCTGCCTCCAGAAGATCCGCAGCCAGTTTGCCCAGATCGCCCCGGCCGAGCGCGCGCCGTTCGCGCGGCGGGAGCCGGTCGATCCTCTCTACCCCTCCGAGGATTTTTACGGCCTCATGCCGATCGACCGGACCCGGCCGTACGACACGCACGAGCTGCTGGCCCGGCTGCTGGACGGCAGCGAATTCGACGAGTACAAGGCCACCTACGGGCAGACGCTGGTGTGCGGCACCGGCTGGATCGGCGGCTGGGCGGTGGGCATCGTGGCCAACCAGCGCTCGATCGTGCCGCGCAAGACCGGCACCGGCGCCGCGGACAAGGAGCTGCAGATCGGCGGCGTGATCTACTCCGAGTCGGCGGACAAGGGGGCGCGCTTCGTCGAGCTGTGCAACCAGAAGAAGATCCCGCTCCTCTTCCTCCAGGACGTGACCGGCTTCATGGTGGGGAGCCGCGCCGAGCGCGGCGGCATCATCAAGGACGGCGCCAAGATGGTGAACGTGGTGGCGAACTCGACCGTCCCGAAGATCACGCTCTTCGTCGGGAACTCCTACGGCGCGGGCAACTACGCCATGTGCGGCAAGGCGTACGGCGCGCGTTTCCTCTACGCCTGGCCGTCGGCGGCCATCGCGGTCATGGGAGGGGATCAGGCGAGCAAGACCCTCCTCTCGATCCAGCTCAAGAACCGCGGCGCGGACGTTTCCGAGGAGGAGAAGACCAAGCGCCTGACCGAGATCAAGGCGCGCTACGACGCCGCGATGAACCCCCGCTACGCCGCCGCGCGCCTCTGGGTGGACGCCATCATCGATCCGGCCCGCACCCGCGACGTGCTCGCCGAGTCGCTGGCCTGCGTCGCGGCCAACCCGCACGTGCCGGAGTTCAGGACCGGGGTGCTGCAGACGTAGACACCCTGTCTAGATTGCCTACTCCGGCGGCGCCGCCGGTTTCTTGCTCACCCCCAGGCTCCGGGCCAGGTCGAGGAGCTTCGTGCCGATGAACACGTACGGCTCGTCGTCCAGGCTCACGTCCCAGCCTCCCCCGACCTGGAGGAAGTTGTTGAAAAGGCTGATGCTGACGCCCAGGCCCAGCTCCTGCTGGTTGTCGTTGTCCAGGTCGAGCGAGAGCGTGTGCAGGCCCAGAGACATCGACTGCCACCAGCGCGGCTGGAACCGGAAGGGTGAAGGGACCGGATCCGTGGACGGGGTTCGCCAGGCCCGGTGGCGGAGCAGCCACGAGACCTGCGGCGCGAAGGCCCGGGTCTGCTTTTCCTTGCCGTTCTCGTCCTGCGCGAGATCGTTCAGGGAGCTCATGTAGACCACCCCGACGCCCGGGTTGGAGTACCAGCCGAAGCGCAGGAGGCGGAGCTGCTGGAGGTCGCTGTCCAGCTCCTCGCCCTCGACCAGCCTGGCGGGATCGTCCTGGGACGGCTCCATGCGGTACAGCCAGGCGCGCAGAACCACCACGTCGTCCTCGGCGCGCGGGTTGAGCGTGCGGATGTCCAGCCAGGTGTCCTTGATGTCCCGGAAGGCCACCCGGAAGGACGTGTCGGGCGGCGGCTGGTCGAGGGCCACGGCGAGCGCCGGCGCCCCCTTGAGGCCCGCGGCGAAGGCCTTGAGCTGGCCGCCGACCTTGACCGCCGCGTCGCGCAGCTCGACCAGGTGGGTCTTCAGGGCGCCGAGCTGACCCTCGGCGGTCTGGCTCAGGATCTCCTCGACCTGATTCCGCAGTATCTCGGGAAGATCCTCTGCCGAAGCGCGGATCGAGTCGACCTCGGACTTGAGAGAGAGCACGGCTTTGGACCACAGGTCGAGCTCGGCGCGGAGGGTCCGGAAGAGCTCTCCGGAAGCGAGGTCCGCTCCGGCCTGCGCCACGGTGAGAAGCGCGATCACCCGCGCGGCGGGGTCCTGGGTGCCGCTGCCGGAAAGGCTGGCCTTGAGCGTCTCCACGCTGGCGAGGAGGCCGGCCAGGGTGGACCGGAGATCCCGGCCTCGCGACTGCAACGCCTCGGCTTCGGGGATGATCTTCTCTTCGAGAAGCTTGCGCTGCTCGGCCGTAGCGTCCACGAGCGCCTGCCGGAGCCGGGCCTCGAGGTCGTCGCCGACCTGGCGCCAGTCGGTATCGCGCAGGGTGGTCGCGTCCTCCTTGACGCGGTCGAGCGCGTCTTCGAGAGAGGTCACGTCGACCCCCTGGGCGGTGAGAAGGGCGCGCACGGTCGCCTGAAGCTCGGCGCTCCCCTGCACGGCGTTGTTGAGGATCTTGGCGAGGTCCGCCGCGTCCTGCTGGAGCGCGACCTGCTCGGGCGTCAGCGCGAGACTGAGCTTGTCCACGCTCTTGGGTACGCCGATGGGGATGTCGTTGTAGTGAGGGAGCCCCACCTCGGTCGTGCCGCCGGGGCGGACGAGAGAGGCGGAGAGGATCAAGGCAAGGCTGGGAGAATCCTTCTCCAGACGCGCCCGCGCCTCCTCGATCCGGTCGAGCGTCCAGCGGATCTCCTCGACGACGAAGGCGGCGTAGGCGAGCCGGCCGTTCAGGACCGCCTCGTTGGAGCGCTGTCGGGCCGCGGCGGCATGCTCGCGGAATTCGGGCCGCGGCGAGGCTTGGAGCGCATCCATGTGGGCCGCGAGGATGTTGAACATGGCGAAGAGGTCCGCCTGGTCTTCCTGGGCGGCTTGCTCGAACTCGGGCGTGTCCCGCCGGCCCTCCGCGGCAAGATTCATCAGCTTCGTGGCGTTCGCGATGGCGCGTTGGAGAAGGACATCCGCCTTCTTCAGCTCCTCCGCGCTCTTCCGGAGGGCGACGGTCTCCTGGGCGGCCGGGGTGAGGACCGGACTGCCGGAGAGGCCGGCCAGCAGCTCGTCGATGGAAATGCGGACACGGATCGTCGAGTTGATGTCCACGTCCTGGGGCGTGGTGCCGAAAGGCATCGGGTAGGGACCCTTCTTCTCCTCGGGCTCTTCGACCAGAAGGATCGATCGGGACAGGATGCCTTTCTGCTTGGGACCGTCCGCGTGGACGATCCCGGGCAGGACCAGGAGGGTGAGCAGGAGGACGATGCGCCGGCTCATGATGTCTCCTCAACCCTGGGAGAACGCCTGGGCGACGGCCGTGGCGTCGGACAGATCGGTGAGTTGGAAGCCGTGGACGCGGGGGTGGTTGAGTCCGGTGCCCAGGCCGAGGAGGACGGCCGGCGAGGTGTCGCCTCCGGGCCAGACCAGGTTTCCGAGATCCGGATCGAGACCGCCGGGGCTCTGGACCAGGAATGTCCTCCAGGTGGCCGGAGAGAAGCTCTTGGCCACGAGGGTGGCCAGATCGAAGGTCTTGCGGAGATCCTTGTCGGCCACGCCGGCCTGGGAGCC
This sequence comes from uncultured Holophagales bacterium, assembly GCA_963844885.1. Taxonomy (GTDB): domain Bacteria; phylum Acidobacteriota; class Thermoanaerobaculia; order Multivoradales; family UBA5704; genus DATMER01. Next base: position 65,120 of record CAWJQA010000009.1, read on the forward strand.
GAAGACGAAGAGCACGGTGTTGGCCTCGGCGAGAGCGGCACGCAGGGCGTCGGACTCGGGCGAGGCGGCCAGCATGGGCGCCGCCATTCCCAGCACTCCGGCGGGAATCGCAGCCGGGGCGCCGTAGCGCTCCTGCATGAAGTCCGAGAGAGCCTTGCCGCCTGTGAATTGGAAGTGTGGGAACTCGCGGAAGGTGGTCCACTCGCCGGCCCATTCGAGGCCGCACTTCTTGCCGAGCTTGCCGACCTTGTCCCAAAGGGCCGCGCCTTCACCGCCGGTGCCCCAGATCGGCTTGCCCTGGAGGACGGGCACACAGTCGTAGGCTCGGGAGTACTGGTGGAAGGACTCGCCCGGTCCCGCGTTGGTGACCTTGGGACCGCTCTTTTGCGGTCCCACGTCCTTGAGGATCTTCGCCAGGGCGGGGAAGCCCTTGGCCGTGAGCTGGTCCATCTTCTTCTGGACCTGCTCCTTGGTGCGGCTCTGGCGATAGAGCCGAGCCTGCTCTTGAGCATCGCGCAGGGTGCAGTAGATCAGCAGCTCGATGCCTGCGTCGGCGCAACGCAGGATGTGCTCCTTGGCCATTGCCTGGACTTCCGGGACCAGATCCTCCAGACGTCGGGATGCCATGAACGAGCCTCCTCTCTTGAAGTCGCGTTCCTTTAGATTCTACCCCGCGCTCGCCAGGTCCGCTCGGCCGGCCGGCCGCCGCCGGCATCCTGTACGATGCCGGCGAACGTCTCGATAGGGAGGGCGGAGCGGTAGAGGGCGATCGCTTCGAGCTTGGCTGTGGAGTCTTCGGGTTCGAGGAAAACGGTCTCGAGCTGCCAGTCCCCGGCGATCTCGGATCGCGCCTGGTCGACGGCACCCTCGCGCATCACGTAGGGGACGTCCTCGTAGAACCGGACCGGCCAGCCGTCGCGCGCCAGCAGCAGGCCGGCATCACGGACGATCCGGTGATCCACATGCCCTCCGACGGCCAGCGGCGCGAGCACCCGGACCTGCCGGTCGGCGGGCAGGAGCGGAACGACGGCCCCGGCAAGCTCCTCGGCCAGGTGTGCCTCGGCCGGATGCGGCTGGCCGAAGACCAGGGACGGATCGGTGTAGTACCAGACACCGGTATCGCCTCCGGTACTGCCACCAGTACTGCCGCCAGTACTGCCGCCGGGACGGCCGCGGTAGAGGCAGTCGAGGAACGGAAGGTAGACCGGGTTCGCGCCGAGGCGGCCGGCCGCCGCCCGGTCGAGCCCGATGCGGTGCGAGACCAGGTCGTCGATCCCCAGGCGATCGTGAAACGCCTGCGCCAGCGGTGACAGCATGCCTCCGGGATGGCCGGCAAAGAGGTTCAGGACTACCGCCGTCCCACCCGCGCGGACCTGTGCCGCGAGCTGACCTCCGACGGAGTAGGCCGCGTCGTCGAGGTGCGGAGAGAGCACGAACAGAGGGATCACGGGCTCGTTGTCTCCAGGGAGAGGACGCCTGCGTCGAACAGGCGGTCCAGCATCGCGAGCCGGTCCTCGGAGAAGCCGCGGGTCTCGGCGGCGCGGCAGCCGATCAGACCGCCCGCGAGCGCGTTCTCCTCCCGGGTGAGCTGGACGTTGCGGAGGTCGGAGACCACCCGGCCGGACTCGCGGTCCCAGAGCCGGACGCCGGGGCCGGCGCCGAAGACGAGGTCGTCGAAGATCGGCTCGGCGGGCTCGGCCTCTTCAAGACGTTCGAGGCAGCTCGCGAGGTCGTGGAGCATCGTTTCGCGGTTGTGGTTGCGGGCGATGAGATCCCGGCCGAGCTCGCAGCGGCGCTTCGACTCTTCGCGGCCGGGCCCCGCGCCGTGCAGGATGCGGGCCGCGACGGTCTCGAACCCGGACCTCTCGCCGAAGGCCATCTCGACGGTCTCGCAGACCTCGACGCCGTGCCCCTCCGGCATCGATCTCATGTTGCCGCAGCCGTTGGTGTAGACCGGGCAGAGGTGGAAGACCGACTCCAGCACGTAGAACCCGAAGGACTCCGGCACGACGTTGAAGGAGAGGCCGAAGTCGCAGGACTCGAACAGCTCGAACAGCGTCGTCTGCGGCAGCGGCGGGACTCCGAGGAACAGGTCTTCCGCCTTCAGGCCGAGCCGCGCCAGCGTTTCCAGCGTCTCCACCGTCTCCAGATACCGGGGCACGTCGCGCTCGCCGACCAGGAGCCGAGCCGGCTTGCTGTCACCGCCGGCGAGCGCCAGCGAATTGAGCGCCACCAGGATCTCCGTCTGCGCGACGAGGTCCGGCTTCCCCGGCTGGACGGCGTGGCCCAGCAGCCCACCCTTCTCGATGGCCGCTCTCACGCGATCCGGCAGCTCCGGGTTGCGCCCGGCGCCGACGGCCGGGTCTCCGCCGGGCGACTCGACGCAGGGGAGCGCGAGCCGCAGCCGCGCGATGTTGTGGAACACGCGCGGGTCCAGGCAGCGCCGCCGGCGCCAGTCCGGCAGCGACATCATCGATCGCAGCACGCGCTGGAGATAGGTGGAGTTGGCGATGTAGAGGTCGACCTCCGGGTTGGCCGCCCAGACCGCGGCTCCCCGTCCGACGCCGTGGAAGAAGACCGCCGACCGGCGCGCGACCCGGCGGCTCGGGGGCCGCAGGAGCACGCCGCCGTCGCAGTAGAAGGCGAGGTCGGCGGGCGCGGCGTCGATCGCGGAGATGCGCCGCATCTCGCGCAGCGGAAAAAAGAGGTCGGGCCACGAGATCCGCTCGTCGGCATAATGCGTGTCGAGGCTCCATCCGAGCTCGCGGAAGGCGTCTTCGAGGAGGGCGTTGGCGAAATGCGGCGCGCCGCCGTTCGGCGTGCGGGGCGCATGATGAAAGAAGATCTTGACGTCGCCGGGGGTCATGATGGAAGCCGCTCAGCGGCTTGTCCGTTCGGTGGGGCCATACTATACTCCGCCCAGTCCTTTTCAATACTCAATACATGGAGTAAAAGAATGATCGTCCCTTCGGAAGCAGTCGAAAGTTATCGTCGGGACGGAGCCGTCTGTCTTCGCGGCGCGTTCGACCGGGAGTGGATCGAGGCGTTGCGCCAGGGTATCGCCAGGAACATGGCGTCGCCGGGCCGCTTTTACAGGAAGCTGTCGGGTGAAGGCGACGGCGGTTTCTACTCCGACTCCTGGAGCTGGTTCGAGATCGAGGAGTTCCGGCGCTTCGCCTTCGAGTCGCCGGCCGCCGCGATCGCCGGCGAGGCGATGGGAGCGCGCGAGGTCCGCCTGCTGCAGGACACCTGGTTCGTGAAGCTGCCCGGCACCCAGGACAGGACGCCGTGGCACCACGACCACGTGGTGCGCGGCAACTTCTGCTCGGTCTGGATGCCGCTCGACCCGCACCCGGTCGGCACGTCGCTGGAGCTCGTCCGCGGCTCCCATCTCTGGGGCAAGCTTTTCATGCCCAAGGCCTACTTCGAAAAGGACGCCAGCGGCCTCAGCCCGGTGGAAAAGTACTATCAGGATTTCCACGGCGGCGCGGAGGGGGGGCGCGAAGTCTACGCGCTGACGCCCGACGTCGACGCCGAGCGCGAGGCCTACGAGATCCTCTCCTGGGATCTCGAGCCGGGCGACTGCATCGTCTTCAACGCGCTGACCCTGCACGGCGCCCCCGGCAATGCCTCTCATGAGCAGGCCGCCCGCCGGTTCGTCACCCGCTGGACCGGAGAGGACGCGGTGGTCGCGACGCACGCGGCGAGCACCCTGGAGGCGCTGCGCCAGCACGGCTTTTCGCACAACCTCAAACCCGGCGACCCGTTGAGCTCCAGCTCCGACCTGTTTCCCGTGCTCTGGTCCCGTTCCTGAGCCGGGCCGCAGATTCCGGCGATCGACATGGCAGAGCATCCTGTCGCGGACATCTATCCTCTTGTGCCGATGCAGGTCGGCGTCCTCTACGAGAGCCTGCGCGACGACCAGGCCTACGTCGGGCAGTGGCGCTGCACGCTGCGCGGGCTCCTGGATCCGGCGGCGTTCGCCGCCGCCTGGCAGGCGGCGGTCGACCGCCACACGGCCCTGCGGACGGGGTTCGACTGGGAGCACCGCGCCGAGCCCTTCCAGTTCGTGCTGCGCCACGCCGCGATCCTCGTGGAGCAGCGCGACCTGCGTCAGGCCAGTCCGGACGAGCGGGAGAAGGCGGTCGCCGAGTACCTGGCGGCGGACTTCGCGCGCGGCTTCGACTTCCGCAAGCCGCCGCTGGTCCGCCTCGCCCTGCTGCGGCTGGAGGACGACCGGCACCTGTTCGTCCTGACGCGCCATCACCTCGCCGTCGACGGCTGGTCGCTGTCGATCCTGATGCGCGAGGTCTGGGAGCTCTACGCCGCCCGGCTGGCCGGCCGCGCGCCGGGGCTGGCCGCGGCGCCGCCCTATCGCGTTTTCGTCGAATGGATGCGCCGGCGGGACGAGGAGCGCATCGCCGCCTTCTGGCGCCGCGAGCTGGCCGGCTTCGAGCCGCCGCGGCGGCTGGGCCTGGGAAATACTGGGGACGGTCCGCGGCGGATGATCAAGCGCAATTCGGTGCTGCCTCCTGGGACGACCGAGGCCCTGAGCCGTTTCGCCCGCTCGGCGGAGCTGACCCTCAACACGGTCGTCCAGGGGGCCTGGGCCGCCTGGCTGGAACGCACCCAGGGCGGCGGCGAAGCGGTGTTCGGCGTCATCAACTCCGGGCGGCCTCCCGAGCTGGCGGAGAGCGAGGGCCTGATCGGTCTCATGATCAGCACGCTGCCGCTGCGGGTCGAGCCGCGGGGAGAGCGTCCGCTGGTGCCCTGGCTGCGCGAGCTCCAGCGCCGCGCGCTGGACCTGCAGGCGCACGTCCCGGGCAACGTGGCGTCGCTCACCGAATGGGCGGGGTTGGCCCCGGGAGACGCGCTGTTCGAGAGCGTCCTGATCTTCCAGAACTATCCGCTCCGCGGCGCGCTGGACAGCCTTCCCGGCGGGATCGAGGTTCTGGACGTCTTCGACCGCAGCCTGCCGCACCTGCCACTGAGCTTCGGCGCGGAGCGCGGCGACGCGGGGCTGGACCTGCGCGTGTTCTACGACGCCCGGCGCTTCGACGAAACGGCCGTGTTGCGCCTGCTGAACCAGCTTCGGAACTGGCTGGCCGAGGCCGCGGCGGGACTGGAGCAGCCGGACCTCCTCGGCGCCGCGGAGAGGCACCAGATCCTCGCCGAGTGGAACGACACCGGCGGCGGCCCGGTGGAGCTGCTGATGCACGAGTGGCTGGAGCGCTGGGCGGAGCGCGAGCCGGAGAGGCCCGCTCTCAGCTACGATGAAAACGAGATGACCTACGGCGAGCTGGCGCGCCGGGTCCGCCAGCTCGCACGCGTGCTGCTGGAGAGCGGCGCGGGCCCGGGCGCGCGGGTCGGCGTCTGCCTGGAGCGCTCGCCGGAGGCGGTCATCGCGCCCCTGGCCCTCTTTCAGATCGGAGCCACCTACATCCCGCTCGACCCCTCGCAGCCCACCGCGCGGATGGAGATGCAGGCTGTGGATGCGGGCCTGCGGCTGCTGATCGGCCGACGGCGGGGATCGGTGCCAGAGGGATCACCCGTCCGGGTTCCCGGGATGACGTGGTTCGATCTCGACGAGAACGCCGGCCGCATCCGGGCCGCCTCCGCGGACCCCCTGCCCCGGGGATTGAAGCGCACCGGTCCCGAGGATCTGGCGTACGTGATCTTCACCTCCGGCTCGACCGGGCGGCCGAAGGGGGTGATGGTGACGCACCGCAGCCTGGCGACCTTCATGGCCGCGCGCCTGGAGGTCCACGGGCGGCCGGAGCCGCGCTGGATGCTGCTGATGCCGTTCCACTTCGACGGCTCGTTCACCACGATGTCGGACGTGCTGGTCAACGGCGGCGTCCTCCGCCTGCCGCCGCCGGGCACCGAGCAGGACCCCGCCCGGATTCTCCAGGAGATCGCGGCCGGCCGGATCACCCACATGGCGTTTCTTCCGGCCCTGTACTCGCTGCTCCTCGAGCGCGGCCCGGAGTCGCTCGCCACGATGAGGTTCTGCCTGGTCGCGGCCGAGCCCTGCCCGCCCGACCTGGTGAGGCGGCACTTCGAGCTGCTGCCGCGGGCCGAGCTGATCAACGAGTACGGCCCGACGGAGGCCACGGTCTGGTCCTCCTGGCACCGCCTGGAGCCGGGATCGGCGCGGGATGAGATCGTGCCGATCGGCCGGCCGATCCCGCGCTCGCGCCTCTACGTGCTCGACGGCCTGCTGCGCCCGGTGCCGCCCGGCGCGGCGGGCGAGGTCGCCATCGGTGGCGGGATCGACGGGATCGATGGAATCGTGGCCGTCGGCTACCTCGGCCAGCCCGCGGTGACGGCGGAGCGCTTCGTGCCCGATCCGTTCGCCGGCGAGCTGGGCGCCCGCATGTACCGGACGGGCGACCTGGCCCGGTTTCGGGATGACGGAGCCGTCGAGCTGCTCGGCCGGACCGACGACCAGATCAAGATCCGCGGCCACCGCGCCGAACCCGGAGAGGTCGAGCGGGTCCTCGTCACGCATCCCGGGCTGCGCGAGGCGGCGGTCCTGCCCTGGACCGAGCCGGGAGCGCCGCTCCGGCTGGTGGCCTACGTCGCCGCGCCGGCCGGCCGGACCCCGCCTCCCGAGTCCGAGCTGCGGAGCTTCCTGGCGGGGCGCCTGCCGGCCTGGCTGATCCCGGACCTGTTCGTGGCGCTGCCCGCACTGCCGCGCCCCGCCAGCGGCAAGCTGGACCGCCGCGCCCTGCCGCGGCCGGACTTCGGCGCGGTCGCGGCCGAGCCGCCGGTCGGCGAGACCGAGGAGAGACTGTGCCGGATCTGGTCCGACGTCTTCCAGCCCCGGCCCGTGGGCCGGTCCGACGATTTCTTCGAGCTGGGCGGCAACTCCCTGGCGGCCATGCAGTTGATCGCCGGGGTGAAGTCCGCGTTCGGCGTGTCGTTGCAGATCCGCCAGCTCTTCGAGGCCCCCACGGTCGCCGGCCTCGCCGCCATCCTGGAGTCGCGTCCGCGGGACCTGGTGGAGAGCATGCCGCTCGCCGGCACCGCCGGCACCGCCGCTCCCCGGCGGGTCCGTCTCTCCGAGCTGGGCAAGCGCGGAACGGGGACGTAGCGGCCGATGCTCATCGAGCCGCAATCCATCGATCCGTCCTTGGATCCATCCGCGACGTCATCCGAAGAGACGGAGGCCGATCTCTACCCGGCCACCTCCGCGCAACGCAGGCTCTGGTTCCTCGATCTCCTCCAGCCCGGCCTCACCGCCTACAACCTGCTCAACGCCCTCGATCTCCAGGGACCGCTCGACCCGGCCCGGCTCCGCGCCGCCGTGAGCGCGGTCGTGCGGCGCCACGACGCCCTGCGCACCTTCTTCACCGAGCTCGACGACGCCCTCTGGCAGGTGGTGCTCCCTTGGCTGCCCTGGCTGGACCTGACGCTGCCGGTGATCGACCTTTCCGGCCTGGCGGCGGACCGGCGAGAGGAGACTGCCCGCGCGCTGGCCGGCGAGGCGTTCGCCTTCGATCTGGTGCAGGGTCCGCTGCTGCGCCTGCGGCTGCTCCGGCTCTCCGCCTCCCACCATTCGCTGCTGGTGGAGATCCACCACATCGTCGCCGACGGCCGCTCCCTGCGCGTTTTCGCGCGCGATCTCCTGGCCTTCTACGCCGGCTCGCCGTCTCTCCCGCCGGCCGGGCAGCTCTCCTCCTTCGCCGCCTGGCAGGCCGAGGCCCGGACGCGCGAGGCCCTGGAGCCCGGCCTCGCCTGGTGGCGCGAGCGTCTGGCAGGCGCCCCGTCCCTGCAACAGCTCCCGACCGACCGGGCGCGCCCGCGCCGGCCGTCGTTCCGGGGGGCCGTGGAGCGCCTGGACGTGCCGGCCGTGTATGCCTCGGCCCTTGCCGATGTGGGCCGGCGCGAGGGGGCCACCGCCTTCATGACCCTGCTCGCCACCTGGCTGGTGCTTCTCTACCGCTGGTCGTGGCGCACCGACCTCCTGGTCGGGATTCCGGTCACGAACCGCGACCGGCCGGAGCTGGCGGACGCCGTCGGCTTCTTCGTCGACGTGGTGGTGATCCGCGTCGGCGTGGAGGGCCGGACGTCCTTCGCGGAGCTGCTGCGCCGGACGCGCGAAGCGGTGCTCGACGCCATCGCCCACCAGGAGGTTCCTCTCGACCTGGTGGTGGACGACCTGCGCCTCGAGCGCCGGCTCGATCATCAGCCGTTCCTCCAGGTGCTGTTCGGCCTCGCCGAGGAGACCGAGGAGAGCGGGAAGCCCGGGGATACCGGGATGCGGGCCGCCGGGATCGAGGCGCGGCTGGTCGAGATGGACGCGGACGAGAGCGCCAAGGGCGACCTCTCCCTGGTCCTGGACACCGGCAAGGAGGGTCTCGGCGCCTGGCTCAAGTACGCCGTCGATCTTTATGACAGGGGCACGGTCCGGTGCCTGCTGCGCGGCTACGGCAACCTGCTCGCGGGCCTCGCGGCCGACCCCGGCCGGCCGTGCGCGGAGCTGCCGATGATGGACGAGGAGGAGCGGCGGCAGGTGCTCCACGAGTGGAGCGGCGTCCAGCGGCCCGGCCCGCCCCCTGTCCCGTGCATGAGGTCTTCCGGCGCCGCGCCGAGATCTCTCCGGACGCCCCGGCCTTCGAAGGCGACGTCACCCTGAGTTATGGCGAGCTCGAAGCGCGCAGCAACCAACTCGCACGCGTCCTCGCCGGCCTGGGTGTCGGCGGCGACGCTGGTACCGAATCGCCGGTCGGGGTCTGCCTGACGCTCTCGGCCGATTTCCTGATCGCGGTTCTCGCGGTGCTCAAGGCGGGCGGCGTCTACCTGCCCCTGGACCCGGGGCTCCCCACGGCCCGCCTCGCGACCCTGATCCGGGACGCGGGCGTGCGCCGGGTCGTGACTTTGACGGACCTGGCGGCGGTATTGCCTGCCGGGCCTGCCGGGCCCGCCGGAGCCTGGCGAGCCGGTGTTCCTCGACGGGCTCGACGGGCAGCGGATCGCCTCGGCCAGCCCGGCCCCCGTCTCCGCCCCCTGCGCGCCCGAGTCGCTGGCCTACGTCATGTACACCTCGGGCTCGACCGGAGCGCCGAAGGGCGTGGCGGTGCCGCACCGCGCGATCTGCCGCCTGGTGGCGGCAGCGACTACGTGCATGGCGCTGGGCCCGGAAACCGGGTGCTTCGCTGCATGCCGCGCCGCTGGGCTTCGACGCCTCGACGCTGGAGATCTGGGGCGCCGCTGCTCAACGGCGGCTGCCTGCGTCCATGCTGCCGCGAGCCGCTGCCGTCGCCGCGGCGAGCTCGCGCGCCGCGATCGCCGCCCTCGCGTCACCCGCTCTGGCTGACCGCGGCGCTGTTCGACCGATGGTCGACCAGGACCCGGCGCGCTTCGCCGGCCTGCGACCACTGCTGACCGGCGGCGAGGCGCTGTCGGTGCCGCATGTGCGTCGCGCGCTGGCCGCGCATGCCCGCAGCCCGCTCTGCTCAACGGCTACGGCCCGACCGAGAGCACGACGTTCGCGTGCACCCACGAGATCCCGCGACGACGTGCCGGCGGACGCGACGTCGGTGCCGATCGGCCGGCCGATCGCCGACACCGAGGCCTGAGTGCTCGACGCGGCCGGTGGCAGGCCGGGATCGGGCGAGCCGGGCGAGCTGCATCATCGGCGGGCGCGGCCTCGCGCGCGGCTACCTCGGCCAGCCCGAGCGCTGACCGCCGAACGGTTCGTCGCCGACCCGTCGCGCCCGCGGGGGCGCCTGTACCGCACCGGCGACCTCGTGCGCTGGCGCGCCGGACGGCGCGCTGGAGTTCCTCGGCCGCATCGACCACCAGGTGAAGATCCGCGGTCATCCGCATCGAGCCAGGCGAGGTCGAGGCCGCCTGTCGCCCTGCCCGGCGTGCGCGCCTGCGCGGTCGTCGCGCGCGATGACGGCACGGGCCCGCGGCTGGTGGCCTACGCGGTGCCGGCGACGGTGGCCGATCCGCCCGCTGGCGCGAGGTCGCTGGCCGGCGAGCTGCCGGTCTGCTGCCCGCGCCTTCGTGGTGCCGGCGCTGCCGCTCAACGCCAACGGCAAGCTCGACCGGGCCGCATTGCCGCGGCCGGAAGCCTCCATCGCCGAGAACGACGGAAGAAGCCGCCCCCCGCACCCCCGTGGAGCGGGCGCTGGTGGAGGTCTGGAAGGAGGTGCTCAGCGGCCCGCGGTCTGCATCCACTAACAACTTCTTTCAGATCGGGGGCGATTCGTCGCTGAGCATCCGGCTCGTGGCGCGGGCGCGCCAGCAAGGGCTGGAGATCTCGCCCGCGCTGCTGTTCGAGGTGCAGACGGTCGCCGGCCTGGCCGCCGCCCTGGAAGTGGACGGCGTCGAAGACCGGCCGCGGAGCGCACCTTAATGCCGGCGATACCGCCGAGACCGGACGAGACCTGGAAGGATGAGGACATCAGGACCGGTTCTTCGCGCCGGGCCCGTCTCGTGGACGACGCCGTCCGCCGGGCCGCGCCGAACCGCCTGGACCGCAGCCTTCGCCCTTTTACTTCACGCCGGGCCATACTGGAACCGTCCTCGAACGGGTCCCGGCCCGCTACCGCATCACCCCGGCGGAGCTGGTGCTCGCGGCCCGGCCCGACCTCTCGCCCGCTGGGCTCGGCGCCACCAGCCTGCTCGTCGAGGTGATCGAAGGCGGGCACGCCACGCCCGGGGCGCCTCCTCCCTCCTCCTCCGATCTGTCCGACCTCGACAATCCCGATGCTTGCCTCGCCGCCGCGAAGGAGCCGAGGCGGCTGGCAGCCGGGCCGCTCCCGGAGCTGCTCTTCGCCTACCATGGCACCCGCGGCGATACCGGGGCCGTCCGCGAGGCACACGACGTGATCGGCGTCGCGGCGGCGGTGGTGGAGGAACGGCTGAGGGTCGAGTGGATCTAGAAGACGACGCCAACCTCTTCCACCCGCTCTGTGCTCGAGGCCCATGCGGGACCATGCGAGCGAGATCATGGCCCTCACCGAGCACTGCCTCCAGGCGCCGAGCGCCGGCTACACGGCCTCCGACTTCCCGCTCGCCGGGCTGGACCGGGACGGGCTCGACCGGCTCCTGGGGGCGGACCGTGACGTCGAAGACTCTCTACCCGCTGACGCCGCTGCAGGAGAGCATGCTGGCCTACAGCCTGGGCCTGCCGCGCTCCGGGATCAACTTCGAGCAGCTCTGCTATCTCGTCGAGGGCGCCTTCGATGCCGCCGCCTTCATGCGCGCCTGGGAGCTGGCCCTGGAGCGCCACGCCATCCTGCGCACCGCCTTCCTCTGGCGGGGCCTGGCGCGGCCTCTCCAGGTTGTCCGGCGGAACGTCCTCCTGCCCTTCCGGCTCCTCGACTGGCGGCAGCTCGATCCCCAGAAGCAGGAACGCCGTCTCGCACGGTTCCTGGAACGGGACCGCAGCCGGGGCTTCCAACTGGACACCGCTCCCCTGCTGCGCCTGGCGGTCGCGCGGGTCGCCGGCGACCGCGCCTACGTGGTCTTCAGCTTCCACCACGCCCTTCTCGACGGCTGGAGCCTGGAGCGGCTGGACCGCGAGGTTCTCCAGGGTTTCCAGGCGTTGCGTTCCGGTGCGATCCCGGTCTTCGAGCCGGGCCGGCCCTACCGCGACTACGTCGCCTGGCTGCAACGCCAGGACCCCGGAGCGGCCCGCGAGCCCTTCCGCGCCCTGCTCGGCTCCTTCACGGACCCCGTCGAGATACCACCGGCCGAGCACGCCGATTCCGAGCGCTCCGAGGAGAGGCGCCGGCTGCTTACGGAAGACGAGAGCGCGGGGCTGATCCGTTTCGCGAGGCGGCGCGGGCTCACCCCGGGCACGCTGGCGCAGGCTGCCTGGGGTCTCTGGCTGGGGCGCGCGTTCGGGCGCGAAGACGTCGTCTTCGGCCTCACCGTCTCCGGCCGGCCGGCGGACCTGCCGGGCGTGGAGGAGATGCTGGGCCTGTTCATCCACAATCTCCCGGTCCGCCTCCGTCTTGATGCCGGCGGTCCGCTCCTCGCCGGGCTCCAGGAGCTGCAGGCCCAGGTGGCGGAGACGTCCCGCCTGGTCCCGATTCCGGAGGCGGAGCTGCAGGGCCTGAGCGCGGTTTCGCCGTCGCGCCGCCTCTACGAGACGCTGGTCGTGGTCGAGAACCTGCCCACGGGTGACGCGGCTTGGTCCGGCCTCGGGGATCTCCGTCTGGAGCGGGTCTCGTCGCAGCTCGAGACCCGCCACCCCTTGACCCTGGTGGTGATTCCAGGCGAACGGATCGAGCTGCGGCTCGTCCACCACGTCGACCGGGTCCCCGGCGAGGCCGCGCGGCGGATGCTCGACGACGTCTGCGCCATCTTCCTGGCTCTGCCCGAAGCCGCGGACCTTGCCGCGCTGCCGGCGCCGACACCCGCGAGCATCCTTCTGCCCCGGACCGAGTCGACCCGCCGGGCCACCGCCGTTGAGCGTCCGGATCGCCCGGCCGTGCTCCCCCGGGACCTCCTGGAGCTGCGCCTGGCGCAGATCGCCGAGGAGGTCTTGGAGCATCGGCCGCCCGGAGTCACCGCCAACCTCTTCGAATGCGGCCTCGACTCGGTGCGGCTCGTCCGCCTGGCGCGGCGGCTCGGCGAGGAGCTGGGCCGGGATCTCCCCTTCGCGATCCTCTTCGAAAGGCCGACCGTCGCCGGGCTGGCCGAGTGGCTGCGCGCGGGAGCGGCCGAGCTGCCCTGGTCTCCGCTCGTAGCCATTCAGACGGGCCAGGCGGGCCAGAAGAGGCCGGCGTTCTTCTGCGTGCATCCGCTCGCCGGCAACGTGATCGCCTTCCTCGACCTGGCGGCGGCAATGGGCGAAGACCAGCCGTTCTACGCCCTCCAGGCGCCTGGGGCCGACGGCAGGCAGGAGCCCCTGGACCGGCTGGAGGACATCGCCGCGCTCTATGTAGAGGCCGTGCGCCGGCGCCAGCCGCGGGGTCCCTACCGCCTCGGCGGCTACTCGTTCGGCGGAGTGGTGGCGTTCGAGATGGCACGGCAGATGTACGAGCAGGGCGATGAGATCGCGCTGCTCGCGATCCTGGACACGCCGGCGCCCTCGGAGGCGCTCCCGGAAGAGGCCGAAGAGAAGGACGACCTCTTCTGGCTGCGGCAGATCGTCCACATGCGCGAGCGTTTTCTGGATCTCGATCTGGGGCTCGGCGGGTTGGAGCCCCTGAAGGAAGAGAACCAGGAAAAGGACCAGGAAGAGGAGCGGCTGCGGCGCGTCGCCGGGATCCTGGCCCAGGCCGAGGTTCTGCCGGCCGACGCCGACGCCGCCTTGATGAGGCGGCTCGTGCGGGTGAGCCGCGCCCAGTACCACGCCTATGTCCGCTACCGTCCGGCGGGTCCCTATCCCGGCCGGATCACGCTCCTGCGCTCGGAGGAGCTGCATCCGTCGGAGGCGAGCGAGCACCTGCGCCGCGCCTTCCAGGATCCCGCGATGGGCTGGGGCGAGCTGTCGCCGCGGCCGGTCCGCGTCATCCACGTCCCCGGCGACCACGTCACCCTGCTCGTCCGTCCCCAGGTCGAAACCGTCGCGGCCCGGCTGCGCGAGGCGATCCTCCCTGATCCTTAGAGCTTATCCACGGCGAAGTCACCTTCTCTGCCGCAAAGTAAACTCCCCTGTCGCAAAGTCAACTCCTCTGTCGCAAAGTCAACTCCTCTGTCGCAGAGTCGACTCCCCTGTCGCAAAGTCGACTCCTCTGTCGCAAAGTCGACTCCTCTGTCGCAAAGTCAACTCCTCTGTCGCAAAGTCAACTTCCCTGAGCCAAAGCAACCTTCTCTACGGCGATGTAACGTTCCCTACGCCAAAGTAACCTTACCCTGCGGCAAAGCAACCTTCCCTGGCTCCGGGAGCCTTACTTTGGCTCCGGGAAGGTTCTTTTGCCGCAGGGAAGTTTCCCTGGCGCCAGAGACGTCCAAGTCCCCTCCCAGACAGCCGGGAGCCCGCCGGCCTGAGCGGGCTCCCGGCAATACGGTGAATCGATTTTCAATGAACCTCCGGTCGGCCCTGGACGGCTCCCCGGCTTGCGGGCGGCACGATACACGATCGCGAGCGCTTTGACAATTTGGAGGGACGACGGCCGCCGAGTCCAAGGCCACCGTCGTTCCGCAGGGGTCCGCCTTTCAGGGAGGGGAGGCGGTGCCATCGCCGGAGGTGTGTGGGAGGGGCTCGTGGGTGAGCGGCGGTGGCGGCCTCTCGATTGGGAAAGTGCGACACGAAAGGAGGTCCGACGTGAACTGAGTGAACCCTGAGCAGGCCTCGATAGTTTCTCGCTGGAGCCGACCCTGCTTTCTCAAGGGGAAGGCCGTCGGAGGATGGACATGGCGGTGGTGGGACGCAGCCACCAACGGGAGTGATCTGAAATGGTCAGCTTCAGGCCGCTCTCTGTACGACAAGGTGTGTTGGTCGGAAACCCTGAACCGAGCCTACCCACTGGGACAGGGAACGCCAGCAGGCGTTGCCTGATCAGGGCGTTCAGAATGCTGTCGCCGCTATGCAACAGCGCAAGCCAGGGCGCATCCGCCAAGAGGACCGCCCGAATTGGGCCGCACGATCCCCCACCTCCCCTGCGGCAGAGTCAACTTCCTCAGCCTGTGGCATAATGAGCTCATGGCGATTCCCGCGATTGATCTCGACAAGCTGTCGACAGACGGGCGCCTCGAACTGAACCTCTGGGCGTCAGCCGGAATTTCGAATCCGACGTTTTCGATCCGGTTGGCCGATCACCTGACCCGGCAGTTGACAGGCACTGTCCCGGCTCGTGGCTGAGATGGCCGAATACGACCCTCTCTTCACACCGGCCCGCACCGGCGAGGATGACCTCGAGCCGGTGCGGGATCATTTTCACCGGGCGAGCCGGCCGTTCCTGCGCAACCCGTGGTCGTGGTTCACCTGGGCCGTGTTTCTGCCGGCCGGCGCTTTTGCCACGCCTCTGGCTTTCCGGATGAGCGGCCCGGCGGCGGTTCTTTTCCTGTGGTCGGTGGTGATCCTGGTCGGCGGTGCGGTGGAGATTGTCGGCATCCGCCGCGCCGGTGGTGGGTTCGGCAGCGGCGCCTCCACGCTGGCCTCCTGGGTGCTGAGCGTGCAGGGCAACATCTCGCTGGTGGCGCTTCTGCTTTCCGCTTTGCTGGTGTGGGGAGACATGGCCTGGGCGCTCCCCGGGCTCTGGCTGCTCCTCCTCGGACACTCGTTTTACATGCTGGGCGGGCTCGCGTTTCCGCCGTTCCGGACCTGTGGCCTGATCTATCAGGTCGGCGGGCTCGCGTCTCTCTGGCCGGGCGGCCTCCCTCTCCTCGCCTTCGCGCTGGCGACGTTGGCCGGGAATCTCTGGATGGGGATCTCGATCTGGCGGGAGAAGGATTGATCTTTCCTATCGTGCGAGCTTTTCTCCCTCCCCCCCGCCCGCGCGGGGGGAGGGCCGGGGAGGGGGGAATGGGATCAATCCTCTGCGAACTCGACCCGGTTCTTTCCGGTTCCTTTCGCGGTGTATAGCGCCTGGTCGGCCCTGGCGATCAGCTCGTCCGGATAGGTGCCGCGCCGGGGTGAGGCGGCGGCGACTCCGGCGCTCAGCGTCATGATCCGGCCCACCGGTGAGCTCTCGTGGGGGATCGCCAGCTCCTGGACGGCGGCGCGGACCGACTCCGCGTAGCGCAGCGCACCCGTGATGTCGCAGTCGGGCAGGATCGCCACGAACTCCTCGCCGCCATAGCGGGCCACCAGGTCGCCCGCCCTGCGCAGGCCGTCCCGGAGAATGGCGGCGACCTGCCGCAGGCATTCGTCCCCGCCCTGGTGACCGTACGTGTCGTTGAAGAGCTTGAACTCGTCGAGGTCGAGCATGACCAGCGCGAGGGAGGTGTCGTTCCGGTAGGCGCGCCGCCACTCGCTTTCGAGGGCTTCGTCGAAATGCCGCCGGTTGGCGATTCCCGTCAGGCCGTCGATGGACGAGAGGTGCTGGAGCCGCTGGTTTGCCTCTTCGAGCTGGCGGTTGATCGTCGCCATGCGGATGGCGCCGGCGAGTTGATCGGCAAAGGTCTTGAAGACGACCAGGTTCTCGGCCGAGAACGCTTCGGGATTGGTGCTCTCCAGGTCGAAGACCCCCAGGATCCAGTCGCGGAAGCGGATCGGCACGACAAGCTCGGAGGTCACGGCGTCGTGGAGCGGCACGTAGTCGGGATCGCCGCGCACGTCGAGCACGAGTTGCGCCTCGCCCAGGCTGAGCGCGCGGCCGACCACGCCGGTCCGCAGCGGCCAGCGTTGTCCCTGGTCCACCCGCAGCTCCAGCGTGCCGGCGCGGGCGGCAAGCTCGAACTCCGTCTCTTCCTCGTTGACCAGCAGGATCGTGACCACCGACAGGGAAAAATGTTCCTGTACGTAGTGGACGATGCGGTCGAGGAGTGAATGGAGCTCGCCCGCTTCGAGGGCCGTCTTGGAGACCTCGCTGACCATTTCGAGGAGCCGGGCGCGGCGCTGGACCTCCTGATACAATCGGGCGCTGGCGATGGCGCCCGCGATCTGTTCGGCCACCGTCTGCAGGAGCGGGAGCTGGTCGTGAAACGCTCCGACCTCCGTGCTCTCCAGGTTCAGGATGGCCACGATCCGGCCGCCGTGGCGCACCGGCACGCAAAGCTCGGAGCGGGTGTCGGGCATGGTGTCCACGTAGTCGGACGAGGTGCGCACGTCGTCGAGGAGGATCGACTCGCCGCTCAGTGCAACCAGGCCGACGATCCCGGTCCCCAGTGGGCGGGTGTAGCCGATGTTGACCGCCGACGGGAGGAGCGTGGAGAGCGCCTCGCAGACGAAGGCGCCCTGTTCGAGATCCACCGATACGCAGGAGACGAACTGCCAGCCGAAGCTCTGCATCAGCGTGTCGGTGATGCGCTGGAGCATCGGGCGCAGCTCAAGGTCGAGCGTCGCGATGCGCGCGATGTCGTTGAGCGCCTCGAGCTGCCGGTTGCGGGCTCGGGCGGGCGGGGCCATGTCGGGTTCACCCATTGGTGTGGACAAGTGTATCCACTACGCGCGATTTGCGCGAGGGCTCAGGCCACCGGACGGTGGGAGAGGGTCTCGGAGCCGCTCAGGAAATCACTCAGGGAGCGGCCACCGAGCGCCAGGAGGAGCGGCAGTCCCAGGAGCACCGAGGTGACGACTCCGCCGAGCCAGCGCCGGGCCGTCTGATCGAAGGCCAGCGGCTCGCCGTCGCGGCTGCGGGCGTCGAGCCCGGCCCAGGCCATGCCCGGGGTGTGGCCCCAGAAGGCCAGCGGCACCACCGTGTAAAGGAACGAGAACGCGAGAAGGAACAGGCCGATCGCCGGCCAGTCGGAGAGCGCCGGCCGCACGCCCAGCGAGCGGCAGCCGAGCAGCAGGCCCACGCCCACGGCGGCATGGACGAGCAGGTCCGCGGCTCCGGCGGCGAGGCGGCTGCCCACCCCGGCGCGCAGGGGGCCGCCGACGGGCGCCACTCCGGCGCCCGTCTCGTCGAGGATGGAGCCGAGGTCGGGCTCTGGTTCCGGGGGCGGTATCGACGGCATCGGCGCGGGGGACGGGGGGCGCGGAGAGCGCTTGCGCTCCACCGCCGGCCGGTCCCGCTCCTGTTCGAGAGGAAGGTCGAAGAGAAAGGGCTCGTCCGGCGGTTCCTGATCCTGGCGTCGCATCAGCGCAGGGGGAGGTGCTTGACGTAGATCCGGTAGAGCAGATCCTTGGGCCGGTCCTTGTAGGTCTGCGCGAAGGCGAGCTGTCGTTGCAACCCCTTGTCGTTCGGATCGAGGCCGACCGCCTCGTGGAAGTTGTCGACCGCCTTGTCGGAGTCCATGCGCTGGAGGTCGCGCAACCCCAAGTTGTAGTACGAGTCGACCATCAGGCGCGTCACGTCGCGGTTGGCGGGTTCGGCCTCGTGCATCCGCCAGAGATCGCGCAAGGCATGCTCCCACTCGTGCTGGCGAAAAAGATCGAGCTGGGCCGCGAGCGGCTCGGTCTGGCGCTTCGCGCTGGCCAGCATTTCGGCGTCCGCCGGTTCGAGCGGCCCCTGCGCGGCGGCCTGATCGAGCCGCCGGATGACTTCGAGGTAGTTCCCACCCTGGTACGCGTCGCGGGCGGCGGTGAGGATGGCGAGCCTCTCCGGCGAGATGGGCGGCGGAGTCGCGGCGGGCGCGGGCGTGGCGGACGGGGTCTCCGGAGTGCCTGGAGCGTTGGTCGACCACTGCTTGATCAGCTCCTGGGCACGCTGGTAGGCCGGATCGCTCGGCGGGACCCGCTTGAGCTGCGCGAGGGCGCTCTGCGTCTTGCCGGACTTCTGGAGGTCGGTCGCCCGGCCGATCGGGTCGGTGATCGCCGGGCCGCCCAGCTCGGATTCGTCGGTCTGTGAATTGGGGAAAAGCTTGTCCCGGTTCAGATAGACGAACCCGCCACCCGCCAGGGCGAGCACCAGCACGGCGCTGCCGACGAGGACGAACGTTTTCCGTGCCCGCCCTTCGCGGGCCGGGGCGCCGATCGGCTTCGGCTTCTGCTTCGCGCGCGCGCGCTCGGCCGCGGCGACCTCGCTGGGGTCCGGCGGGATGAGGATCTCTTCCTTGAGCTCGCCGCTGTCGAGGCCGATCTCGGAAGGCATCGGCAAGGCGGACGCCGTGGTCTCCCGCGGCTTGTGCTTGACTGTCGGAACGGTGCCGGCCTCGATCTGCTGCAGGTATTCGCGGGCCGCGAAGTGGCCCGGCTGGATCTCCAGCACGCGCTCGAAAGCCAGCTTGGCGCCCTGGAGATCGCCGGCCTCGATTTTCGAAGTGCCCTCGTGGAAGACCTCCTCGGCCTGGCGTTCGCTCTCGGCCTTGAGCTTGCGCGCCTGATCGATCCGGCGCGCGGCCTCCTGATTGTCGATGTCGATCAGGAAGATGCGCGACCAGGCGTCGATCGCCCCTTGGAGGTCACCGCTGTCATAGGCGTTCTGGCCCTCGGCCAGAAGCTCGCGGATGCGGCGGTCGGACTCCGAATCGCCGCTGCTCATGCTGGCTTCGAAGTCGGCGGCGGAGACGAGCTCCGGGTCCAGGGACGGAGCCGCGGCCGGCTCGTCGAAGGAGAGATCCAGGGGCGGCGCGTCGAAGCTCAGGTCGGGCAGGTCGAGGCTGCCGGCCGGATCATCGAAGCTCATCTCGAACCCCATGTCCGTGGCGGCGGCCTCCGGCTGACCGTACATGGCGGGGGGGGCCGGAGCCGCGGGAGCCGGAGCGCCAGCCATCGAGGCGAGGGCCGCGAGAGCCGGATGGGAATCGTCGAGCGCGCGAATCTTTTCGGCGAGGCGCGCCACCTCGTCGTGCTGGCCGAGGCGGGAGGCCTCCTGAGCGGCCTTCAGGAACTTGTTGACGTAAGGCTCGGCCTCCATCCGCTCCTGCGCCGCGGTGGCCATCCGCATCAGCTCGGGATCGCGGCCGACGGCCTCCTGTTGCTGATGGGCGAGCCCCAGCAGCTCCTGGAAGCGGCGGGCCGCAAGCAGAGACTGGAAGCTGCTCCGCAGGTCGCCCGGGCCGGCGGCCGGAGCGGGCGCACCGGTGGCCGGGGCCGGAAGGAGGTCGTCGACCCGCACCGGGCCGGTGCTGTCGCGCAGCCGCTCCTGGAGCCGCCGGGCGGGCTCGAACTGGGAGTCCATCCGGAGAACGAAATCACAGCCGAGGAGGGCCTCCTGGCGGTTCCCTTCGGCGGCGAGCCCAAGGGTCTGCTCGAAGGTCCCAAGGACCCGTTTCTGGATGTCGGAGGAGAGCGACGGATTCCCGGCGTAGGGCATATCGGAAGGTAAGATGAGGTTTCAGGTTGAAAGTCGCAGCTATCCTACCAGAGGACTCCTTGGCGTACAACGAAACGAGCCTTCCCCATTGCTATACTTCCGCCCCCATGCCGCCGCTGGAGTGCGTTCCCAACGTGAGTGAAGGCCGCCGGCCGGAGGTGGTGGCCCGGCTTGCCGCCGCCGTGACCTCGGTGCCGGGCGTCCGGCTGCTCGACGTCTCCTCCGATCCCGACCACAACCGTACGGTGTTCACCCTCGCCGGGACGGCCGGAGACCTTCGCGCGTCGCTCCTGGCGCTGTACGAGACAGCGCTGCGGGAGATCGACCTCACCCGTCACCAGGGGGTCCATCCCCGGGTCGGCGCGGTCGACGTGGCTCCGTTCGTTCCGCTGGGAGACACTCCCATGGAAGAGGCCGTGGCCGCCGCCGAGGCCCTGGCGGCGGAGGTGGCGGAGCGCTTCGACCTCCCGGTCTATCTCTATGAGAAGGCCGCGCGCCGTCCGGAGAGGCGCCTGCTGGCCGACATCCGCCGCGGCGGCTTCGAGGGCTTGCCGGCGAAGATGGCCGACCCCGCCTGGTCGCCCGACTTCGGCCCGAACCGGGTCCACCCCACCGCCGGAGCGACCGTGATCGGCGCCCGTTTCTTTCTGATCGCCTTCAACGCCGTGCTCGACACCCCGGACGTGGCCATCGCGAGAGCCGTGGCGAAGAAGGTGCGGGAGTCCGGGGGAGGACTCCCCGCGGTGCGGGCCATGGGCGTCTTCCTGGCGAGCCGGGGCCACGCCCAGGTCAGCATGAACCTGGTGGATTTTCGGAGAACCTCGGTGCTGACCGCGCTGAACCGCGTCCGGCAGGAAGCCGAGGCTCTGGGCGCGCGGGTGGTGGAGAGCGAGCTCATCGGCCTGATGCCGGAAGAGGCGGCGACGGGAGTGATGCGGGAGGCATTGCAGATACCAGGCTTCGCGCGGGGGAAGGTGCTCGAGAGCCACCTTCCCGGAGGGTGGTAAACTTTGAGCATGGACACTCTCTCGGAGCACCTCGACTTTCTCGTTGCCCGAAGTGGTGAGGATGAGGCTACTGTTCTCGCCCAAGCCTTGCGCAAAGGGATCGATGCTCCGATCAGTCACTTGGAGCGTTTTCGTGCTCTAATCGGGCAAGGAATGCGGCCGGACCGATTATCTGAATTCCCTCGAAGGGGTGAAGGACAAAAAGATCATCGTCCCCAGTTACGATCACATGTGCCCGGCCGGCGAGAGCGGCCTCCAATACTTTGTTGTCCTTTGGATCGCGGCACGCCTCAACCGTAACAGACGAACGGACTGCTTCTCCTTCAGAGGCAAACAGGGTAACAACATTGGAGACATCTTCAGCCGAGATGCCATATTTATCTCGGAATCGCGGGCGGGTCAGGACGTCAGCAAGCTCCGCCAGGAGAGGTTCAGAATAGACGATCTGAAATCGGTGGGCCTTCAGTTGTTCCAGGATAAAACCTGTCGAGCCTTTGGGCTTCAAGATCGAACGGATGAGGATACTCGTGTCAATGACGGCACGAATCATCCGGCTATTTCCCTCCGCGCCTCCTCAACATCATCGGCGATCTCTTCGTCACTGTAGCCGGCGTTCTGTTCCGCCATGCGCGCCCGGAGGCGTTCGATCCGTTCCCAGATGCCCTCCCTCTGAAGCCGCTGGAATCGCAAGTACTCGTCATAGGGAACGAGCACAGCCTCAGGCTCATCTCGTTCGGTCACTACGCAGGAGATGTGACTCTCAGCGACCTCGCGGAGCACGGAGCGCATGTTGTACGCGAGCTCGTCTGCTGGAATTGTCCTTTGCATAGCTGTCGACCTTTCTCATCTAATCCTAGCCGATTTCCTCCAGCATCGCAAATTTTACGGTGATCTTCACCCCTTTAACGTCTCCAGCACCCGATACGGCATCCCCTCGAAGGAGCCGGACGACATCGTCACGACTACGTCGCCGGCCCGCGCCTCTTCGGTGGCCCGGCGCAGGATGTCGGCGGTGCCGGCGCAGAGGGTGACGGGGGTGCCGGCGGCGGTGAGCTCCTCGGCGAGGGCTCCGAAGTCGAGACGCTCCTCGTCGCTCAGCCGTCCCGCGTGGAAGGTGGGTGCGAGGAGGACGCGGTCGGCGCAGGCGAAGGCCTGGCGGTAGGGTTCGTGGAAGAAGCGGCGGCCGGCGGTGAGGCTGCGGGGCTCGAAAAGGACGACCAGGCGCCGGCCGGGGTAGCGCTGGCGCAGCGCGCCGAGGGTCTTCTCCACGGCCGTCGGGTGGTGGGCGAAGTCGTCGACCACGCTGACGCCGCGGGCGGTGCCCAGCTCTTCCAGGCGGCGCTTGACGCCGTGGAAGCGGGCGAAGGCGGCGGCCACGTCCGCGGCGGCGAGGCCGTCGCGCCGGGCCGCGGCCCAGACGGCGAGAGCGTTCGAGACGTTGTGGCCGCCGGCCAGGTTGAGCGAGACTTCCACCATCCCGGCCTCCCCCCCTTCGACATCGCGGACGCGGAAGCGGCTCCCTTCGGGCGTCGCCTCGATCGACTCCGGATGAAGCTCGTTGGACGGGTCCAGGCCATAGAAGAGGACGCGGCACCGGGCGAGGCCGGCCAGCTCGCGGATCTTGGAGTCGTCGCCGCAGGCCACCAGCAGACCGTCCTCGGGCAGGAGGCGGAGGAGCTGCGAGTAGGCCTCCCAGAGAACCTCGGGGCTCGGGTAGAGGTCGGCGTGGTCGTACTCGACGCTGGTGAGGATGAGCGTCTCGGGCATGTAGTGGAGGAACTTGGGCCCGCGGTCGAAGTAGGCGGCGTTGTACTCGTCGCCTTCGATCACGAAGCGCTCGCCGAGGCCGTCGTGGAAGCTCGCGGGCAGGTCGCAGGGAGCGCCGCCGATCAGGTAGCCGGGGTCGGCGCCGCAGTCGGCATAGACCCAGGCCGCCATCGCGGTGGTCGTGGTCTTGCCGTGCGTGCCGGCGACCACGAGAGGCCGGTGGCGGGAGAGGAAGAAACGGGCCAGCGCCTGCGGCATGGAGGCGATGGACAGGCCCAGCCGCTCGGCTTCGACCGCCTCCGGATTGTCGCGGCGGATGGCGTTGCCGACGATGACGAGGTCGGGCCGGGGCTCGAGGTGGGCGGGGTCGTACCCCACCTCGGGCCGGATGCCGGCCCGCTCGAGGAGGGTGCTCATGGGGGGGTAGAGGGGACCGTCGGTCCCCCTCACCCGATGGCCCTGCTCTTGCAGCAGGCAGGCGAGAGGCGCCATGCCGGTGCCACCGATGGCCATGCAGTAGATGTCGAGTGGAGTGAGCTTCACAGGGCTTTTTCTCGTGGTCTTTCTCGTGTTTTGGGGCGCCAGAGTGTAGCATTGCCGGAGCCGAATCCAACGTATTTCAAAGGAGCTGTCCGCATGAAACGTCACCTCAAGACCGCCAATCTGGCACTTGGCTGCGCCCTGCTGGTCGCGGCGAGTCTCTTCGCCCAGGGAGCCGCCGGCAAGCCCAAGGCCGTCGCGGCCGAGCCCATCAAGGACATCGGGGTCGTGGCGAAGGGTGAGAAGGCCGTCCACGACTTCGAGATCCGCAACGAAGGGGACGCCCCTCTGCTGATCCAGGAGGTCCGTGCCGCCTGCGGCTGCACCGTGGCGGACTACGACAACGTGATCGCTCCCGGCCAGAGCGGCAAGGTCCGCGTCTCCGTCGACACGTCCACGTTCAGCGGCGCCATCGCCAAGGGCGTGACCGTCTTCACGAACGATCCGGCGACGCCGCAGATGGAGCTGACCATCAAGGCGCAGGTCGAGCCGTTCATCAAGGTCAAGCCCGGCTATGCGCGCTACATCACGGTGCAGGGCGAGGACAAGGAGGGCACCATCGTCCAGACTCTCTGGACGCCGGACGGCTCGCCGATGAAGATCGTCAAGGTCGACTCGCCGTACCCCTACCTGAAGGTGGAGTTCCACGAGGCGAAGCCGGAGGAGCGGCTCAAGGAGATCGCCGACCAGCCGCAGTGGAAGGTCGAGATGCACCTGTCGAACGACGCGCCGGTCGGTCCGCTCACGGAGTCCGTGAAGATCTACACCGACAGCGCCAAGCAGAAGCTGGTGCAGGTGCCGGTCTCGGGGTTCGTCCGCCCGATGGTGGCTGTCACGCCGCAGGTGGCCGACTTCGGCCAGGTCACGGTGTCGGACCCCATCCGCAAGTCGCTCAACGTGCAGAATTTCGCGACGGAGCCGATCAAGATCACGGGCGTGGAGAGCAGCGTCCAGGGCATCGAGGCCCAGGTCGAGGCCATTCGGGATGGCCGTGAGTACGAGGTCCGGGTGACGCTGAAGCCGGAGATCGCCAAGGGCCAGTTCAACGGCAAGCTCTCCTTGACGACCGACAGCCCGAAGCTTCCGCGTATCGAGGTCGTGCTGAAAGGTACGGCGATTTAAGGGCCCCCTACGGCCGCCCCCAGAGGTCTTTCTCCGACTTGGCCGGCGCCTGGCGGCGCCGGCCTCGCGCGAGGATCTCCCGGACTTCTTCCGCCGTGGGGGCCAGGGCGGCGTCCTGGGCCAGGGCCAGCTCGCGGATGCCCTTGAAGGCAAGGTCGACCAGCGCGTCCATCTCTTCTCTTCGGAAGCTGCGTTTTTCTCCCGTGCCCTGGATTTCGACGAGCGAGCCGCCGGCGGTGGCGACCACGTTCATGTCAACTTCCGCCACCTGATCCTCCACGTACTCCAGGTCGAGCAGGGGCACTCCGCGCACGATGCCCACGGACACGGCGGCGAGCTGGTCGGTGATGGGCCACTCGGAGATGTCGCCGGTGAGCAGGAGGCGTCCGAGCGCCAGGCTTGCGGCCACGAAGGCGCCGGTGACGGCGGCGGTGCGGGTGCCGCCGTCGGCCTGGAGCACGTCGCAGTCGAGGGTCAGGGTGCGGTCGGGCATCTTGGTCGTGTCGATGACGGCGCGCAGGCTGCGGCCGATCAGGCGCTGGATCTCGGCCGTGCGGCCGGACGGCCGGCCCTGCGAGACCTCGCGGGCGCTGCGGGTGTGGGTGGCCCGCGGCAGCATCGAGTATTCGGCGGTGACCCAGCCCTGGCCTTTGTCCTTGAGGAACGGCGGCACGCGGTTTTCCACGCTGGCCGCGACCAGGACCCGGGTATCCCCGATCTCGATCAGCACCGATCCTTCGGCGAACTTGAGGGCTCCGGTCTGGAGGCGGACGGGCCGGAGGGAGTCGGCGGAGCGGCCGTCGGGGCGGCGGGCGGTGAGGGGTGTTTCAGTCATGCGCGCATTCTAGTGCGGTTCCGCTCATCCGAGAGGAAGAGACGCGCTCTGCTAGAATCCCCGACCCGATGACGGCTTCCACCACCGGCCCCGGCAGCCTCCTCGACCGCCTGCGGGAACGGGCAAGCCGGGTCGCGGCCACGATCGTGCTCGCCGAGGGCGAGGACCCGCGCGTTCTGGCCGCCGCCGAGCGCGCCGCGGCCTCGGGTCTCTGCCGGGTGAATGTCGTGGGCCGGCGCGAGGAGGTGGCGCGGGTCGCCGCCGCCGCCGGCCTCACGCTGACGGTCCCGGTGCTCGAGCCGATCGCGGAGCCCGACCTTCCCCATCTGGCCTTGCGCCTGGCCGAGCGCCTCGCGGCCCGCGGGCTCGACCCGGCCGAGGCCGGCAGCCTGGCGCTCGATCCGCTCTATTACGCGGCGTTGCGGGTCGCCTCCCGGCGCGCCGACGGCGCGGTCATGGGCGCGGTGGCGACGACGGCCGAGACGATGCGCGCCGCCTTACGGGTGATCGGCCCGCGGCCCGGCCTCAAGATCGTCTCCTCCTGCTTCCTCATGGTGCTGCCGGACGACCGCGGTGGCCGAGCGCTCGTCTACAGCGACTGCGGCGTCGTCCCGGATCCGAATCCCGAGGAGCTGGCCGACATCGCGGAGGCCGCCGCGGCGAGCTGCCGCACGCTTCTCGACGAGGAGCCGCGGGTGGCGCTGCTCTCGTTCTCGACGCACGGCAGCGCGCGCCACCCCCGGGCCGAGAAGGTCCGGCTGGCCCTGGAGGTGCTGCGGCGGCGCGGCGTCGATTTCGAGGTGGACGGCGAGCTGCAGGCCGACGCCGCCCTGGTGCCGGACGTGGCGCGGCGCAAGGCGCCCGGCAGCCCGGTGGCCGGACGCGCGAACGTCCTCGTCTTTCCGGATCTGGACGCCGGCAATATTTCCTACAAGCTGACCGAACGGCTGGCCGGCGCGCGGGCGGTGGGTCCGCTCCTGCAAGGCCTCGACCGTCCGATCAACGATCTTTCGCGGGGGTGCTCGGTGGAGGACATCATGGACGCGATGGCGGTGACGGCTCTCTCCAGTCTCTCCAATCTCGCGACGCTCGAAAGGCAGGCGCCGTGAAGGTGCTGGTGGTAGGCGGCGGCGGACGCGAGCACGCCCTCTGCTGGAAGCTGCGGCAGAGCCCGCTCCTGACCGAGCTGTACTGCGCGCCGGGCAACCCCGGCATCGCGCAGGTGGCCGACCTGGTGCCCATCTCCGTCGACGAGGTCCAGCGCCTGGCCGACTTCGCCACCGAGATGAAGATCGATTTGACCGTGGTCGGCCCCGAGCTGCCGCTCACGCTCGGCCTCGTGGACGAGCTGACGGCGCGCGGCTTGCCGGCGTTCGGCCCGACCGCGCGCGCCGCGGAGCTGGAGGGAAGCAAGACCTTCTCCAAGGAGCTCATGGTGCGGCACGGCATCCCGACCGCGCCGTTCGCCGTGGTCCACGACGCCGCGCAAGCCCGCGAGGCCCGCGGCGCGGTTCGGTTGCCGGTCGTCCTCAAGGCCGACGGGCTCGCCGCCGGCAAGGGGGTGGTCATCGCGCGCGGACGCGGCTGAGTCGACGCGGCGGTGCGCGACCTGTTCGAGGACCGTCGATTCGGCACGAGCGGCGACCGGGCTGTCGTCGAGGCGTTCCTGGAGGGCGAGGAGGTCTCGTTCATGGCGCTCTCGGACGGCGAGCGCGTCCTGCCCCTGGCGACCGCGCAAGGACTACAAGCGGATCGGCGACGGCGACACCGGTCCGAACACCGGCGGCATGGGCGCCCACAGCCCGGCCGGGGTGATGTCCGCCGAGGCCGCGGCCGAGGTGCTGGAAGACGGTCATCCACCCGGCGGTCGGCGGCGATGGCCGCCGAGGGCCGGCCGTTCATCGGCGTGCTCTACGCCGGCCTGATGCTGACCGCCGGACGGTCCGCGCGTCCTCGAGTTCAACGCCCGCTTCGGCGACCCCGAGGCCAGGCGATCCTGCTGCGCCTGGAGGACGACCTCCTCGACGTGCTTGCGGCGGGCGCCCGCGGGCGAATTCGGGGTCCGCCGCCTCTCGTTCCGCAAGGAGGCGTCGGCCTGCATCGTCCTGGCGAGCCCCGGGTATCCGGGCCGGCCGGTGCACCGGCGAGCCGATCCGGAACCTGGAGCGCGCCGCGGCGGCGGAAGGGGTGGAGATCTTCCATTCGGGCACAGCGATGTCGGAGGCGGGAGAGCTGGTCAGCGCGGGCGGCCGGGTGCTCACCGTCTGCGCCACCGGCCCCGACCTGGCGGCGGCCCTGCACAAAGCCTATGCCGCCGCCGACCAGATCGACTGGCCCGGAAAGGTCTACCGGCGCGACATCGGGCACCGGGTACTGGAGACGGTGGAGAGAGCGCGCACAGCGGGATCGTGATAACGTCACTCCCGATTTCCCCCGGGGATCTGGTATCCATCGTGCATCAGGCTGCAACACTGCCGCAAGGCTTGGAAGGGAACCATGAGTGGCTGTAACGGTTGCGCGTTCAAGGGGATGTCGACGGCTGTCGAAGAGGCCTTCGTCGGCGTCCGGTTCCGGGAGGAGACGAACCTGACGCTGTGCAGGACGGGCGGGACGATCTTCGCCCGCGGCGCGCGGGTGGTCGTGGACCTGGAAGCGGGCCCGGCGCTCGGCCACGTCGAGCAGTCGCCGATGCCGGTCTTCAAGCCGTGCCAGAAGTCGAGCGCGCGGCCGGTGCTGCGCGCGCGCCGACGACGCCGACATGGCCGCCTACGACCGGCAGCGCCAGAGCGAGATGGCCGGCAAGCTCTTCGCGCAGGAGCGGGCGCGCTCCCTCGGCCTGGACATGAAGATCTCGCTGGTCGACTTCTCCCTGAGCGGCAAGAAGGCCACCTTCTACTTCACGTCGGACGGCCGGGTGGACTTCCGGCAGCTCGTGCGCGACCTGTCGAGCCGTTTCTCGGTGCGGGTGAAGATGGTGCAGGTCGGAGCGCGGGACGAAGCCGGCCTGGTCGGCGGCCTCGGCGTCTGCGGTCGCACCCTCTGCTGCTCGAGCTGGCTCAAGGATTTCCGGCCGATCTCGATCCAGATGGCCAAGCGGCAGAACCTGAGCCTGAACCCGTCCAAGATCTCGGGTCAGTGCGGGCGGCTCCTCTGCTGCCTGGCCTACGAGGACGACAACTACAAAAGCAACAAGGGCCAGGACCGGGCGGCGTCACCGTCTCCCGCTTGAGGCTGATCCGATGGACCCAAACATGGCGAACCGAAAGCTGATCCGGCCCGATATGAACGAGCTCAAGAAGGAGCTCCCCGCGCGTAGCGTGCGCCGCAAGCAGAGCCCGCCCGAGCAGACCAACGCCGAGGAGTTCTACTACCTCAAGCAGATGGCGTCGAAGACTCCGATGGTGGTGGTCCTGACCGACGGCGAGGAGCTGCGCGGGTGGATCGAGTGGTACGACAAGGGGGCGCATCAAGCTGAACCGCCATGTCGGCCCCAACCTGCTGATCCAGAAGCACTTCATCCGCTATATGTTCAAGGAGGAGGAGCGTCAAGCGGCGGCGTGGCAAGCGGGTGGTGGAGAGCGACGTCGACCGCGACTGACCCGGGTCATGGCTCGTCCCCGCCTCGCGCTCACCCAGGGCGATCCGGCCGGGATCGGCCCCGAGATCCTGCTCAAGCTCCTGGCTTCGACTCCTGAAGACTGGCGGCCTCTCCTGGTCGCCGAGCGGGCGGCGCTGGAGGCGCTCCGCCCGTCCCTCCCCGGCTTCCCCTGGGACCGCCTGCGGTATTTCACCGGACCCGAGATCGAGGAAGGCGATTTCATCCCCGATAGCGATTCCCGTGCTCGATCCGGTCGGCGACCGGCGCACGATCTCGCTCGGCACGTCCGGTCCGGCGGACGCGGCCGGCGCCATGGCCGCGCTGGACGCCGGCATCGCGCTGGTTCGATCCGGCGCGGCCGATGCCCTGGTCACCGCGCCGGTGAGCAAGGAGTCGATCGCCCGCCACGTGCTGCCCGGCTTCAAGGGGCATACCGATTATCTGGCCGAGGCCTGCGGCCTGGAGCGCTACGGCCGCGACTACTTGATGGCCTTCCTGGCGCCGGAGCTCCAGGTGGCGCTCCTCACCGTCCACCTGCCGCTGCGGGAGGCGCTGGACGAGGTTCGCGGCGACACGATCGCCGAGGCGCTCGACTGTCTCCACCGCCATGCGGGAGGGAAGATCGCCCTGGCCGGCCTGAACCCGCACGCCGGAGAGGGCGGCCTGCTCGGCGAGGAGGACGGCCGCATCCTGGCGCCCGCCGTGGCCGCGGCAAGGGCGAGGGGCATCGACGTCCATGGTCCCGAGAGCGCCGATTCGCTCTTCGCTCGCGCCCGCCGCGGTGAATTCGACTGGGTCCTCGCCCTCTACCACGATCAAGGGCTGATCGCGGTGAAGACCTCCTCCTTCGGGCTGGCCACGAACTGGACCCTGGGCCTGCCCTTCCTCAGAACCTCGGTCGACCACGGCACCGCCTTCGCCCTGGCCGGCAAGGGAGTCGCCGATGAAAAACCGCTGGCGGAGGTGGTGGAGACGACCCTGGGGCTGATCGCGGGCCGGCTGCCTAGGAAGCGCCCTCACCCCCCGGCCCCCTCTCCCGGTCCGCCCAAGCACACCCGCCCCGGGAGAGGGGGAGACTTGCTTTAAGGGTTACTCCCCCCTCGCCCGGGGCGGGGGACTCGGGTGGACCGGGAGAGGGGGGTCAGGGGGGGTGAGGGCCTACGACGCTCCCCGACCCGTGATCACCACCGGGATCGTCTTCAGCAGGATCTTCAGGTCCAGCATCGGCGACCAGGAGTCGATGTACTCCAGGTCGAGCTGCATCCAGCGGTCGAAGTCGATGTTGTTCCGGCCGCTGATCTGCCACAGGCAGGTGAGCCCGGGCTTCATGGCGAGGCGGCGGCGCTGCCAGCGCTGATACTGGGCGACCTCCTCGGGGATCGGCGGACGGGGGCCGACCAGGCTCATGTCGCCGCGCAGCACGTTCCAGAGCTGCGGCAGCTCGTCCAGGCTGAAGCGGCGGAGGAACCGGCCCAGGAGCGTCACCCGCGGATCGCTCTTCAGCTTGAACACCGGCCCCTTCATCTCGTTGAGGTGCATCAGCTCGCGGCGCCGCTCCTCGGCGTCCTCCACCATCGTGCGGAACTTGTACAGCGTGAAGAAGCGGCCGTTGAGACCGCAGCGGGTCTGGCGGAAGAGCACCGTGCCGCCCGAGGTGACCTTGATCAACAGCCCGATCATCGTCACCACCGGCAGGCCGATCAGCAGCAGGAACGAGGCGAGCGCCACGTCCAGCGCCCGCTTCGCCATGAGCTGGAGCTGGCTCGTCGGCGTCGTGGCGAAAGACAAGAGCGGCATGCCGTCCAGATCCTCCATCTCGACCCGCGCCAGCGTGTGGGGGAAGAGATCGAGCGCGAAGCGGGTGCGGATCCCCTGCTCCTGGAGGCTGAGGAAGAGATCCTCCAGCCGGTCGAGCTCGCGGCGATGAACCGCGAAGATCACGTCGTCCACCACGTTGCTCTCGACGATGCGCGGGATGTCCTCCACCTGGCCGAGCAGCGGATAGCGCCCCGTCCACGGCTCGCCAGGAAGATGACCGTTGCCCCCGCTCCCGGTACCCGTGTCGATGAACCCGAGCACCCGGAAGCCCCAGAAGCGGTGGACGCGGATCGACTCCGCGATGCGGTGGGCTGTCGGGCCCGTGCCCACGATCAGCACCGCCCGGTAGTTGTATCCGTGCGCCCGGACATAGCGGGCGGTCGTGCGCACCGCCAGCTTCTCCGTCAGCAGGAACAGGCAGGCGAACCCGGCGAACAGGAACACCCAGAAGCGGCTGATCCGGTCGTTCCCGAGCAGGTGCTCGTCCACCCGGGCGATGTAGAGGATCAGCGTGAAGATCACCGCGCCCGACAGGCAGACCCGGAGGATGGCCCAGGCCTCGTCGAGGATCGGCACCGTCCGGTGCGAGCGGTAGCGGCCGGACGACAGCAGCAGCCCGCCCCAGATCGCCAGCGCCAGCGGCAGCAGCGGCAGGTACTCGGACAACGGGTACAGGCGGCTCGGGAACGTTCCCGGGGCCAGCCAGGGCAGGAACCAGCTCCGCACCGCGAACGCCGTGAGAAACGCGGCGGCGACAAGAGCGAGATCCAGCAGGAAGATACCAACCGCGAGGATCCGGGCTCGTTCTTTCAGCATGGAATAGGGAGTTCTCTCCGGAGCGGTTTCATCATGCCGCTCGCTATTCTAACGTGCGACAGGCGAGTTGCATCTAGGGTTCCCCGTTATTTTCATGGTGAATCATACTTTGGAAGAGATCGGCATACCGGTCGGCGACCCTTTCCCAGGAGTAGAGGAGGGCCGCCCGGCGGGCCGCCGCCCGCCCGCGGGCCGCGGCCCGGCCCGGCTGGAGGCGCACCCGCTCGACCTGCTCGGCGAGCGAGGCAGGGGCCGCGGCCTTGAAATAGAGGCCCACGCCGCCGGCCACCTCCCGGTTCTCCGGCGTGTCGTTGACGATCACGCAGTTGCCGTAGCCCATGGCTTCGACCAGCGCCGGATGGGTCCCGCCCACCTCGGTCGCATGGATATAGGCCCGTGCATGCAAAAGAAGCTCCCGGTAGCCCTCGCCGTAGATGGGTCCGGGGAAGAGGATGCGCGGGTCCGCCCCCTCCGTGAAGCCGCGGATGAACGAACCGGCGTACGGGGCGCCGCCGACCATCACCAGCGGCAGGTCGCCGCCGGCCAGGCGGTACGCCTCGGCCACCCGGTGCGGGTTGTTCTCCGGCTCGAACCGGCTGACATAGAGGAAGTAGCCGCGGTGGGTCAGGCCCAGCCGCTTCAGGACAGTTTCCTCGGTGGGAGGACGCTCCGCGGGCGGATGCGGCTCGACCCCATAGGAGATCGAGACCGACTCCGCACCGTAGCGGTCCAGATAGTGCCGGCGGATGACCTCCGCGTCGGTCACCAGGACGTCCGGCAGCACGCAGGCGAGCCGTTCGGACAGCGCGTACACGAAGCGGCCGACCGGCCCCCACTTGGCGCGCCGCTTCTCGATCCCGTCCACGTGGAGCGCCACCGGGATGCCGCCGAGCCGCAGCAGCGGCACGAAGACCGCGTTCGCGGAGTTGACCACCAGCGCCGCGTCGAACCCCGTCCGCGCCGCATGCAGGCAGGAGAGAAAGGTATGGACCGGCGTGTCCAGATACTTGCTCCGGATCGTGGGCAGGACGACCAGCTCGGCGCCGCGATACTCCTTCAAGGAGCGCGGCGTCGAGTGGGACCGGCAGTAGACGGTGACCCGGAACCCGCGGGCCACGAGCCGCGCCGCCAGCTCCTCCATCAGGGTCTCGTAGCCGCCGTAGCGGTTCGGGATGCCGCGGCTGCCGATCAGGGCGATTCTCGGGGGAGGTGGATGCATGCGCGGGAAGGTTATACGCAGCAGGCCGCCATGGGAAATCGCGGAACGGTGTCCGTCCATTCCTCTGTCGCCGTCCGGCGGAAGCCTTCCGCCATCGGATCGAAAGGAGACACGCGATGAAATCGCCTGCGAAATGCCTGCTTCTCTTGGCGGTGCTTGCCTGGCTGCTGGCTCCGGCTCCGGCCGTGGCCCAGGTTCAGATGAAGATCGGTGACGGGCTGCCGATTCCGGTTGTCATGCACGGGCCTGATAATCTCAAGGCCGCTGCCGAGGCCAAGAGGAGCCTGCCCAACAACAAGCCCACAACCTTCACCGCGCCGGTGGAAACACCTCTCAGCGCCCAGGTCTGGAAACTGGACAAAACGGGCAAAAATCGGGTCGATGAATGCGACTCCATGGCGCCCAGCAGCGACAATGAGCTGGTTATCGACCTGTCCGACATCAACTGCCCAGGATTCATTCTGCACAGTGTCGATGTCGAGATTCAAGCCGACGGAAAGGTCGCCGAGTTCAAAATACCGTCCAAGAATTCGCTGGACGCCGGCGACAACATCGGTATCGCCCTCACCCTGGTGGACCGCTGGAAGGAGACGGACGCGGACGGCAACAAAGTCAAGCATGGATCCCGGGCGAACGGGGGTGCCGGCGTCTACTACTCGGTCTCGAACCTGAAGAACAACCATGTGAGCCTCATCGGCAACGTGTCGGTGTTGGACAGCGATCCGAATATCGATTTCGAAGTCGGTCTCGGCTTTGGGCTGCTGTTCAAATTCAAGCGGCTGGGAGAAGACAGCGGCTTCGGGCTTGCGACCGGCATCGGCTACAACCTGATGCTGGACCAGGCCGCTGAGCGCTGGTACACGTTCGTCGGCTTCAGCATGGATTTCGGCCAGTCGGGGCAGTAGCGCCCAGCGGTAGTCCCTGGACCCTGAACCAGCGGTCGATCTCCGCCGCGGGTACGGTCCGCCGATCTTGGATGAGCCGCCGCCGCCGCAGAAGGTCGCGGCGGTTCTTCCACAGCCAGGC
Source organism: uncultured Holophagales bacterium (assembly GCA_963844885.1). GTDB lineage: Bacteria > Acidobacteriota > Thermoanaerobaculia > Multivoradales > UBA5704 > DATMER01. Next base: position 98,640 of record CAWJQA010000009.1, read on the forward strand.
ATAGGCGGGGATGGAGGTGTGTTCCCGCAGCAGGACGTAGCCCAGCGCCTGGAGGTCGCGGACCAGCGCCGGGACGAAAGTCCGGACCAGGTTGCCCGCCGTCTGATGATAGATCCGGAGCAGGTACCGGTTCTTCAGGGAGTGGTAGTTGACCATCGGCGGCATGGCGGAGCGGCGCTCGGGGAGGTTGAACCGCCGGTGTTCGCACAGGGCGGCGGGCTCGTAGAGGATCTCCCAGCCGCGCTCGCGCAGCCGGAAGGCGAGCTCGGCGTCCTCCCGGAAGGAGTGGAAGCGGGGATCGAAGATCTCGCCGTCCACGGCGATGTCGTCGAGAGCCTCACGGCGGAAGAGAGTGGCCGCGCCGGTGGCGCCGAACACCCGCTCCGGCACGGCGAGCTGGCCGCGGTCCTCCTCGCCGGAGCCCCGGTCCAGGTGGCGCCAGGCGGGAGTCAGCCGCATGCCGCAGGCGTCGAGCCGCCCATCCGGTCTGACCAGCCGGCCGGTGACCGCGCCGACTTTCATCCCCGGTTGGTCCATCCGGGCGAGCAGCCGGCTCACGAAGTCCGGAGCCGGCCGGGCGTCGGCGTTCAGGGTGAGGACGAACGGCGCGGAGGTGTGGGAGAGGGCCACGTTCATCCCCCCGGCGAAGCCCAGATTCTCCTTGAGCTCGATGACTTTGGCTGGATATCTACGGGCCATCTCGGCGCTGCCGTCCGTACTGGCGCAGTCCACGACGACCACTTCCACGGAGGCCACCGACTCCAGGCAGCCGGGCAGATCGGCCGCGGAGTTGAAGGTCACGATGCAGACGGCGACAGGCAACCCTGGGACCGCCGGCGCCTCGCCGGCGGTTGCTTCCTTGAAAACCGCCGGCGAGGCGCCGGCGGTCCCAGGAGGGGTGTTGTCCATCAGGCAGTCTCCATCCGGCGCGGCCGTTTCCAATCGGTGAGCGTTCCGGCGAGAACCGAAAGGAGGCCGCGCAAGGCTTCGGACCGGGAGAAAGCCCTCCGGGGTCGGTATAGAGGAAGGAGGATCAGCCGGACCGCCATCCCCGGAACCAGGGCGACCCGGGCGGCCAGGGACCAGAGTCTGCCGTGATGCCGATCGAGATAGCGCGTCAGGTTGCGGTAGTAGATCCAGAGGAAGCGTCCATAGCCGAGGCGCGGCACGGTGCTGCCCAGCCCATGACGGAACCCGGCCGCCGGCCAATAGAGAAGGACGAGCCCGGCCTCCTTCAGGCGGGCGGCGAGGTCCACGTCCTCGAACCAGGCCGGATGAAACCCGGCGTCGAACCCGCCGACGGTCTCGAAAACGCTCCGACGCAAGGCGAGCGCGGCGGCGGCCGGCTGCTCGACCGGCGATCCGGCCGGCGGCTCCGGTCCGGCCTCGGAAGCGCCGCCGAACGGAAACGCCTGGAGGAGGAGCCGCCACGGCGACGGCAGCCGGCGGAGCTGCCATCCGGCCTGGGACCGGCCGTCCGCCCCAACCAGCCGGGGCGCGAGCCCGGCCGCCTCGGGGTGAGCCTCGAAGCCGTCGAGCAGCCGGTCGAGCGCGCCCGCCTCGGGCACGGCATCGGGATTGAGGATCAGCAGGATCTCTCCCTGCGCCAAGGCGGCGCCCGCGTTGGCTCCGCCCGCGAAGCCGAGATTCCTCCCCGGTTGAACCAGCCGGGCCGGACCGAGAGCCAACGGGGCCGACGAGCCGTTGTCCACCACGATCAGCTCGAAACGCGGATCGGCCGGCCAGGCGGCGGTCAGCTCGGCCAGAGGCTCCTCGTTTCGCCAGTGGACGACGATTCCGGTCAACCGGGGACGCATGCCGCATGATCGCATAGAGACCGCCAGGTGGGTGACCCAGGCGAGGTGGCAGGTCTCCATCCGGCCCGGGAACCTTCCCCGCCACAAAGTAAACTCCTCTGTCGCAAAGTCGACCTCCCTGCGGCGAAGTAAACTTCTCTGCCGCAAAGTCGACTTCTCTGCCGCAGAGTCGACTCCCCTGTCGCAAAGTCGACTTCTCTGCCGCAGAGTCGACTCCCCTGTCGCAAAGTCAACTCCTCTGTCGCAAAGTCGACTCCCCAGAGCCAAAGTCAACTTCCCAGAGCCAAAGCAACCTTCTCTACGGCGATGTAACGTTCCCTACGCCAAAGTAACCTTACCCTGCGGCAAAGCAACCTTCCCTGGCTCCGGGAGCCTTACTTTGGCTCCGGGAAGGTTCTTTTGCCGCAGGGAAGTTTCCCTGGCGCCAGAGACGTCCAAGTCCCCTCCCAGACAGCCGGGAGCCCGCCGGCCCGAGCGGGCTCCCGGCAATACGGTGAATCGATTTTCAATGAACCCCCGGTCGGCCCTGGAAGGCTCCCCGGCTTGCGGGCGGCACGATACACGATCGCGAGCGCCAGTCAAGAGGCCAATCCGCTGATCTGATCTGCGGTGAGCCGCGTCCTCGCGTCTTATCGTGACCATGGTACAGTGACCAGGGTCAGAGGAGGTGGATCATGGGGCAGTCCGTGTCCAAGTCTGTATTCAAAGCCAAGGCCCTTGAATACTTCCGTGAGGTTGAAAGCACGGGCAAAGAGCTCGTGATCACCGACCACGGCAAGCCTGTCCTGAAGATCGTGCCGTATGCGCACGATCCGGCGGAGTCTTTGCGGTCGCTTCGAGGCACCGTCCTTCGCTATACCGATCCGCTGGAGCCGGTGGGGCTCGAGGACTGGGAGTCTCTCCGTTGATCGTGCTCGACACCCACGTATGGGTCTGGTGGGTCGCGGTCCCCGAGCAGCTCTCCGCTCCGGCCCGGGAGGTGATCGACCAGGCGATGGAGCGAGGGGAGATCTGCATCTCCTCGATCAGCTCCTGGGAGATCGCCCTTCTGGTCCGCAAGGGAAGGTTGGAACTGACGATTCCAGTCGACGACTGGATCGCCAAGAGCGAGGCACTGCCCTTCATCCAGTTCGTCCCGCTCGACAATCGGATCGCCTTTCGCTCCAACGATCTGCCCGGTGATCTCCATGAAGACCCAGCAGACCGCATCATCGTCGCGACAGCCCTGACGCTGGGGGCTCCTCTCGTTTCCAGGGATTCCAAGATCAGGGATTACCCCCATCTCAAGACGATCTGGTGAAAGCGGCCTCCTCGTATCCGTGTCGGTCGCTTGAGGACACAGGCGGACGGGATGGCCGTTTGGCGTCCTTCTCCGGACGAAGTTCCCCCGGGGTCGTTCCCTCCCGGCTTGCCATTCGCGAGCCCTGCCCGGCCCTTGCGGATCTCTCGCATCCGGTTCACCCAAGAAAGCCCGGCCCTTGCGGATCTCTCGCATCCGGTTCACCCAAGAAAGGGTGTCACCCGTTTTTTGAAGTTGCGCCCCCTGTCGGAGCCCGTGGATCCCTCTCGAAAATCGGGTGGCCCCCGCGTCGGGCGGCCCCCGCGTCGGGCCGTCGGGCAGGACTGAAATGTTATCCTCCCGGGAAACACTGAACAGTGGCTTCAGTTTTTCCCGGGAGGGACGATGCGGAGATGGATCTTCCTTACAGTGCTCGCGGCGCTCCTGCCCGCCCGGATGAACGGGCAGACCGCCTATCTCGTTCAGGATCTGGTGCCGGCCACATCCGTGGCGTCCTCGGACCCGCAGGCGTTCCTGACCCTGGGCAGCCGGGTCTTCTTTCTCGCGGATTCCAGCTCGAGCCGGGCGCTCTGGGCCACCGACGGCTCCCCGGAAGGGACGCGCCTCCTGTCGGACCTCTGCGACGGGAGATGCGAAAGCGCGACCCTCGTGGGGAGCGCGAACGGCCGGGTCTTCCTGACTGCCAAGATCTGGGATTCCTTCTATCCCGTCCTCTGGAGCTCGGACGGCACCCGGAGCGGGACCCTTCCGCTGGCGGAGGTCCGCGGAGACGAGGTCGTCATGGCCGGCGGCCGGGCGTTCTTCCGGGGCGAGGACGACGAGCAGGTCTCCGGCCTCTGGACCTCCGACGGCACTCCCCAGGGGACCAGGCCGGTGGGGGCTCCCGACCATGACAACTATCCCGCCCAGTTGACCGCCGCGGGTAACCGGGTTTTCTACATCGCCCAGTCCCCGGAGGAGGGGCTCTGGGTCAGCGACGGCACGGCCGGCGGCACTACCCGCGTCCTGGATGACCTCCCGGGCCTGCTCACCGCTGCGGCGAACCGGGTGTTTTTCACTCTGTACCGCGACGGGGACGGTGCCGAGCTTTGGGTCAGCGACGGTTCGCCGGCGGGGACCCGGCAGGTGTCGCAGTTCGAGACCGACGGCCCCTTCGAACCGACGAGGTGGATCAAGCCGCTGGGATCGCGGTCCTACTTCCTCGCCGACGACCGCACCCACGGAGTCGAGCTCTGGAGCAGCGACGGCACGCTCCAGGGGATCCGGCGCGCCACCGAGATCGGCTATCAGGCGCCGTTCCCCGGCGGGCTGGAGCAGGTGGAGCTGGCCGGAGCGCGGCTGGTCTTCGTGGCCACGGACGGCCTGCACGGATACCGGGTCTGGACGGCCGGCGCTTCTCCCGAAACCACCGTCCCGCTGGAGCAGGGGTGCCCCGGCGGCTGCCCGACCGTGGAGGCGTCCACGAAGCTGCTCCGGGTCGGCGACCGCGTGCTCTTCCTCGGCCGGAACGAGACCTACGGCCAGGAGCTGTGGAGCACGGACGGCACGGCCGCCGGCACCCTCCCGGTCAAGGACATCTGCTCCGGCGTCTGCGACGCGGTCAACCTCCAGGGCCCCTGGCCGCTCCTCGGCGGCGCCGTCTTCTCCCAGGGAGGCTCTCTCTGGCAGACCGACGGCACGCCGGCCGGGACCCGGCGGATCACCGCGGCCCGGCCGGGCTTCTCGCCGGGACAGCCCGCGGCCCTCGGCAAACGCCTGGTCTTCGCCGCGGACGACGAGGTCCACGGCCGGGAGCTATGGGTCAACGACGGCACCCTCCCGGGCACCCGGATGCTGGCCGACCTCCTCCGCGGTGCCGTGGGCTCGTTCCCGAGCGAGATCACACCGTTCGGCGGCGGCGCGGTCTTCCGGGCGACAATCGGCGGCTGTCCGGACCTCCTCCGCAGCGCGGGTTCCCCGGAGGATGTGGTCCGTCTCACCTTGGACGGCGACTGCCACTCCCTGACGACGCCCGCGTGGCTGACCTCCTCCGGAAACGAGGTCTTCTACTGGTGGCGGCCGGCGTCGGGGGCGCAGAACCCGCCCTACCAGATCTGGGCCACGGACGGCAGCCCCGGCGGGACCCGCCAGGTCAGCTCCTTCGTGGACTTTTCGTCGAGAGCCCCCCTGGTCCCCTTCCACGGGAACGTCTACACCGTCTTTGAACGCCTGGGCGTCCGCGAAGTCTGGCAGGCCGGACCAGCCGGGACCAGGAAAGCCTTCGACATCTCCGAGGACGTCGTCAACTTCCCGTCCATCGGGACCCTGGGAGATCGCCTGTACTTCGTGACCTACAACCCGGACGGCGGATCCCATCTCTGGGTGAGCGACGGCGGCCCATCTCCGGTGCCCCTGCCCGTGCCCGACGGCATCGCCCTCGTCCCGCAGGTCCGGGTCGGCGGCTGGGACTACTTCCTGGTCTACGACGGCGAGCAGTCGCTCTGGAAGACGGACGGCACCCCCGCGGGCACCTCCCGGGTGGTCGGCCTCCGGTGGTATGAGGCCACGATCCCCGTGGGCTTCGTGGAGCACCAGGGCGCGCTCTACTTCTTCGGAGTGCTCAGCTCCGGCGACCTCGGTACCTGGGGCCTGTGGCGATCCGACGGGACCAGTGCGGGGACCCATCTGGTCAGGGAGCTCGCGTTTCCCGAGCAGAAGGACCCCGTTCCCGGCCCCGTCTCCTTCAACGGCCGTCTCTACTTCGCCGTCGACGACGGGGTCCACGGACGCGAGCTGTGGAGCAGCGACGGCACTCCGGAAGGGACCATGCTGGTGCGCGACCTCAATCCCGGAGCGGCCGGGTCGCGCACCGGCAACCTGACCGCGGCGGGGGGCCGCCTCTTCTTCACCGCCCTCGATCCGGTCCACGGCGACGAGCTCTGGCAGACGGATGGAACGCAGGCCGGGACGCGCCTGGTCCAGGACATCGCTCCTCTGGCGGAGTCCTCCCACCCCGATCACCTCACGGCATCGGGAGACAAGCTCTTCTTCGTGGCCGACGACGGCCTCACCGGGCGGGAGCTCTGGGTGCTGCCGCTGGGAGCCGGGGGCTGCCAGGCGTCGGCCGCCGTCCTCTGTCTCGGCCAGGGGCGCTACAAGGTCGAGGTGGCCTGGCGCGACTTCCAGGGCCACACCGGCGCCGGCAAGGCCGCATCCCTGACCGCCGACACGGGCTCCTTCTGGTTCTTCGACCCGGCCAACGTCGAGGTGGTGGTCAAGGTGCTGGACGGCCAGGCCGTCAACGGCCACCAGTGGGTGTTCTACGGCGCGCTCTCGAACGTCGAGTACACCCTCACCGTGACCGACACGCAGACCGGCCTCACCCGGCGCTACTTCAACCCGCTCGGGCAGTTCGCGAGCGTGGCCGACACCTCGGGCTTCGGCCCACAGGGGGCCTACTCGACCGTCCGTCCGGCCCGACCGGCTCCGGCGGTGCGAAGCTTCGAGCCTGTTTCGGCCGTCTGCCAGCCCACGGCCACGCGCCTCTGCCTCCGGGGAGGCCGCTTCGCGGTGGAGGCAGACTGGAAGGACTTCGCCGGCAAGACCGGCAAGGGCCAGGCGGTCAGCCTGACGGGAGACACCGGCTACCTCTGGTTCTTCAACGCCTCCAACATCGAGCTGGTGGTCAAGGTTCTCGACGGCCGGCCGGTCAACGGCCACTTCTGGGTCTTCTATGGCGCCCTCTCGAATGTGGAGTACAGCCTGAGGGTGACCGACATGGAGACCGGTGAGATCCGCACCTACAAGAACCCCGCCGGCCGGCTGGCCAGCAACGGCGATACGGGAGCCTTCTGATGTCCTTGAAGTCACGCCTCCGGCTTTGCCTCCTGATCCCGGCCCTGGTGTCCGCTCCGCTCGCAGCGCAGACGGCCTACTTGGTGGAGGACCTGGTGGTCGGCCGGGTGCGCGCCCCTTCCGATCCCTCTCGAAAATCGGGTGGCCCCCGGGCCGGGCCGGGCCGGATCTGACCTGAAACCCTAGACGAAGTTGTCAGGCGCTCCGTAGACTCTCTCTGAAGTGAAGGGAGACGGACGACGAGCCAGACGCGGGTCCCCACGACCGACCGGCCGTTCGTGCCCTTCACCTTGAAGGGCGACCGCAGTCGGGTCCCCCCTTCAGCTCTTTGACAATTTGGAGGGATGACGGCCGCCGAGTCCAAGGCCGCCGTCGTTCCGCAGAGGTCCGCCTTTCAGGGAGGGGAGGCGGGGCCATCGCCGGAGGTGTGCGGGAGGGGCTCGTGGGTGAGCGGCGGTGGCGGCCTCTTGGTAGTGAATCCTCCTCCTGGGACCGCCGGGCCGGCGGTCCCAGGGGATTGGGGGCGGTAGCCGCGTCCAGGCGCCGCAACGGCTGAGCTGGCTCAGTTTACCTCCGCACCCTTCCTTGCATCCTTCCCAACCTCCTTCAGCCAAGCCGAGGGGAAGGGCACCGGTACCATCTCTCTCTCGGGTTTCCTGGTGCCTTTCAAACGTTCCCGGAGCTCGTCCAGCCTCTGGTGATATCTCCGCGGCATGTCCAGCCGGTCCGCCTGGTCGCACACGACGCCGGCCTTCTCCAGCGCACCTTCCTCGTCGCGGCCCTTCCGGGCTTTCAATTCGTAGGCTTCGGCGAGGTGATAGCAGTTGCTGGCCGAGCTCCAGAGCGCTCTGGCGTTTTCCAGCTCGGTGATGCTCGCGTCGGCCTTTCCGCGCAGCAGGAAGAGCCGTCCGAGGATCTCGTGATGGAGCGCCTGGTACTCGCGGCGGGAGTTGACCGGATTCACCTTTGCTATTTTCCACCGGTACAGGTCGGCCAGGAGATCCGCCCGCCGCAGGTTGGAACCCTTGCTGGCATAAAGAAGGGCGAGGCGGAGCAGGATCTCGATCTGCATGTCGTCCGGCGGCCGCTCGTCCTTGAGCGCCGGCTCCAGGTCCGGCACCAGCCTCACGGGTGGCTCCTTCTTCGGCCGGATCGTCCCGCGGAAGGCTCTCCAGTAGGCCCGTTCGGCCTCTGGAAAGGCTCCCGCCTCGGCATAGGCCCGTCCGAGGATGAGCAGGCTCTCCACGGGCCGCGCCCCCATCCGGACGGCGATCTCCAATTGCGAAATGCCCGCGTCGCACTCCCTCAACTCGCAATGAAACCTCCCCAGCCAGTGGTGGAGGAGCGCATGGACGGCCATCTGCTGGGGAGTGAGAATCTGGCTTTCCATGATCTCCCGGATGTGGTTGAGAAACTCGAGGCCTCTTTTGAGCTCCCGCTTCCATAGCTCCGGCGAGTGGAGGTTGGAGACCTGCCGCAGCCAGTTTTCGGCCAGGTGGTTGAGGGCCTGCGGGTCCGTCAAGAGGTGCGCGGCCGTGCCGAGGGCCAGCGAGGTGTCGCTCTCCTGGGAAACCTGCTCGAAGTCCCGGAGAGCGGAGTAGGTCTCGCTCAAAGTCCACCGTCTGACCGCGCTGGCCGGCTCCTGCTGCGAGCTCTCTTCCGCGGCGGCCAGCGCCGGGATCAGCATCTCATTCTCCTTCCGGTGCTCGGCAAGTAAGAGCCATGCCCGGGCGATGAGCGTTTGTAGCCCCTGCTTCTCCACCTGCCGGTGGTGCTTCTCGTCGAGTATCGCCTTGGCCTTGCAGAGGAGCTGGAGTGCCTCGAGAGGCTGGTCGGCTGGTCGCGGTCCTCCAGCTTCTCCCTCGCGAGCCGGATGGAAACCTGGGCGTGCGCCCATTCTCGATCGGCCTTGTCCAGCAACCTGCGCTCCTTGTGGAAGCGCCTCTCGTCGGGTTTTCCGGTTTCCAGCGCTTGGAGGAAGGCCACGACCCGTTTCATGGCTTGGAGATAATCCCTGCTCCCGCCGACCTTGGGAATGCTGCTCAATGCGGTCGAGATCCTCGGAGAGCTCGCTCAGACGGTTCACGTAGGAGTCGTCCTTGAGGAGATCCCTCAGACATTCGGCCGTGAGGACCGTCTCTTCGTGAGGGACGGCGAAATCCAGGAAGTTACGGTAGGCGGATTGGACGCCCTCGGGGTTGTTCAGGTTGGCGTGTATCGCAGCCAGGTAGGCCCAGCGCAGGGCGCGCAGCCCGGTTCCAGGGTGTCGCCGAATGCCTCGTAGAAGGCCTCTTTCGCACCGGCCCAGTCCCGGGCCTGGAACAGCGTCTGGCCGAGGCCAAAATGGAGGTTGGGGTTTTGAGGCTGCAGGCAGAGAGCATGCCGGAAAAGGCTGGCGCTCTTGCGGCACTCGTCATCTCCGAGTTTCAGGCATCTTGCGCGGTGAGTCAGGGCCTCGGCAAGGTTGCCCGTGCAAATCTGGGCCAGGCGCGTTCGCGCCTGGGCATCCGGCGAGTCAGGGCCGCTCCGTACGATCTCCCGGCACAGCGATCTCCAAGCGAGGCCGGAGGCTATCCCGAAGCTCTCCAAGATCCTGCGCCAGGTTTCCTCCGACTTCGGATCGCCCTCCTCCATCACGGTGGCCAGGCCCATGAGGTTCCAGGCCCCGGTATCCCGGGGCCGGATTCGCAGCGCTTTCTCGGCGTTGAGCCGGGCGTTCCGGAGGTCGCCCTTTTTGACGTCGCTCCTGTCGAAATGGAGCGTGGCCAGGCCGAGGTAGGGATCGAACCACTCGGGATCCTCTTCAATGGCCTGACGGAAAGCGGCCTCCGCGGAGTCGAGCTGATTGAGCTCCTTGTACACGACTCCGAGGTCGTAGTGGCACTGCGCGAACCGGTTGTCTTCGTTGCGGGAGCGGATGAACGCGCGTTCGGCCTTGCGCAGGTAGATCAGCTTGTCCTTTTCGGTTCTCCGGGTCCGGCGATACGCGCGAAGGCCCTCGGTGAAGGCGCGCACCGCCTCCCACCTGGGCGATCCGATGTCCATTTGGCTGGTGAGCACCCGGTAGGCCATCTGCTCCACGAGGTTGTAGACGGCGGCCATCTCGGTTAGCTGGCGGTCTTCCTCGGCCAGGTCGCCGGTGCTCACGCGCCAGCTTCCTTCCTTCCCGCCGCCGGCGATCTCGGCGATGAGGACGAGCTTGTCTCCCTCCTCGTGCAGGCTGCCGGTCAGGCGCGGGCCCCAGGACCGGCCGCCGAGCGCCGAGACGATGGCGCCGACCGGAAGCGGGAAGCCGAAAACGGGGACGGTGAAGTTCGAGCCCAGCACCTCCTTGAAGTCCGCGCCCGCGTCCTGGACGCTGACGGTCAGCTCAGTCCTCTTGTCGCTCTGGGATGGTGGCAGGGCCTCGTCGATGTCCTGGTAGAGGGCTGCGATGCTGCTCAGCTCGTTGCGGAGCCGGGCGGCGATGGCCTTGCCGCAGTCCTCCTTCCCGATCTTCGAATAGTTGGTGAAATCGGCCACGAAGAGCCGTTTGCGAGCCCGGACACGCAGGAACAGGACGGACCAGAGGAGCAGGATGGAGATCAGGCAGATCGTAACCTCCTTCGCGCCGTCGGAGCCTGCAACGCTGTACAGCCACCAGCCCGCGAGGACGGTCAAAGCGATCAGCACGGCGGCTGCCGCCGGCAGCGCGCGGCGGAAGGACCGGAGGCGCCAGGCGAAGAGGGAGGCTCGCCAGGCGAGCCAGCGGAAACCGGAATGCAGCCAGGGCCGGGATGGGAAGGGGAAGAAAGGAGAAGAAGCGGCCATGATCCACCTCCTTGATGGCTTCTTTTTCCATTGTGCGCAGGAGAGCTTGGGATTGCCACGCCCCACCGGGCGGGTGCCGGCGGGCCTACTGCCCACCGGGGTGGCGCGGGCCCCGAGTTTGGGCATCGTGCATAAAGGCCCGGTGATCTCCACGAAGACCCGGCAGACCGCATCATCGTCGCGTTTCCAGCTCAAGAGCCCCCGGGGGCATGCGCCCGCGGGAGCCCTCTTTCAGGCCGGTCTGGAGCTTGGGGTCACAGGCCGGAGCACTGGAGCTTGATCGTTGCCGGGAACTTCTTGTCGACGACGTTCGTCACGGTGCTCATGCCGTCCGGGGAGGTGCATCGGCCGGACAGGAGGATCTCCCCGTTCACCCACCACGCGTCAGCGAGCTGGTTCATTCCGAACTGGCCTTGCAGATTATCGAGCTCGTTCGGAGGAATGAGGCCCTGGTTCGCGGAGACGGATGTCCCGTTCGCGATGTCGAGGCAGAGCTGCTTGAAGATCTGAGGGGAGAAAGTCGTGAGGATCGCCTCCTTCTGCAGGTTCTTGACGCCGTCGCCCGGTTTGAAATCGTGAACCGTGCCGTCAGCCTGCTTCACCGTCAGGCTCTTCAGCCGCATCGCGCAGCGGGCGTCGACCTTCCACGTGCGCTTGGCGGCCTGCTCGGCGCTCCCAGCCGAGACCTTCCACATCTTGTTGGGGTCAGGGTCGGGATCGTCTTCGAGAAAGACCGTCACCACGTTGGACCCGGTGGGGACCTGGGTGAGCGTGAAGGAGTCCTTGGCGGTAAGGTTCCCCGGACCCGCGGGCGGCTGGGCCACGGCGGCGCCGGCGCGAAGCGTGAGGGAGAGGAGGAACAGCGCGGCGATGTTGCAGATCGGCTTCATGGTGAAATCCTTTCTTCCTTCGGCCCCATCGGGGCCTTCCCGGTTACGCCCTCTTGGGGGCTCAGCGTGAAGGAACGCTTCAAACCGGGAGTTTGCTCACCGGAAAGCCGAAGGAAAAAACAATTCTGGATAGGAGCCGATGACCTTCTGAGCTGCTTCCAGCATGTCACGGAAGAACAATTCCCAGCTACGTGACACGGATCGACTCTGCCTCGACCAGAGGCCTTGCCCAAGACTTAAGAGCCTTCTTCATGACGAGATCCACCGGCCGTCCCAGGTTGTCCTCCAGCCAGAACTTGACGCGCATGTACTCGGTCAAGCCCGGTGTTTCCCGGAACTCGACCAGGATGTCTACATCGCTTTCCGGTCTGGCTTCGTTTCGGGCCGTCGATCCAAAGAGATCGAGGGAGCAGACGCCAAAGCGCTCCTCCAACTCCTGCCGGTGTGAGGACAGGAAGCCGATCACTTCGTCGCGCTTCATGGTTTGGGCTCCCCAGGCTTGGCTCGCTGGTGGTAGAGGGCAAGGTCGCTGGCTGGGGCCTTCTGAGCTTCCATCAGCCAAGTATATGCCGAGGCCGAGGCGTAGGGATCTTCCTCTCCGGTCTTTCATCTTCCCGGGAAGATGGCTCTGCTTCCCGGGAAGCCGCGCCAAGGGACAGGTCCGGCGAGACATCTTCCGCGGTAGCCGAGCGATCTTCCCGGTCCGGTGAAGCATCTTCCAGGGAAGATCAGGCCGCTTCTCTACCCTTCGGGCCATCTTCCCTGCCCATCGAGTGATCTTCCCGGTCCGGTGAAACATCTTCCCGGGAAGATGCGCCTGCTTCTCCGACCGGCGGGCCGTTTTCCCGGGAAGATGAGGCGGCTTCCGGAGAAGATGGCTCATCTTCCCCGTCCAATGCACCATCTTCTATGGAAGATGAGACGTTCGCCCCGACAAAAGGAGAGACCATGATCCGCAGAAGCCTGTTCGTGCTGTTCGCCGTGCTCCTCGCCGTTCCTTCCATGGCCGCTACCATTCCGTGGACGGCCGCCGGAACGACCGCCGTGATCGACGAGACCTCGGTCCCCCTGTACGCCCTGACCCCGCCGTACCTCGGCTTCAATGCCAACAGTGTCGGCTTGATCACCGCCTACTTCAACGTCACCGACACGTCGGGCACCGGCTTCCCGGGCTGGTCCACGCTCCAGCTCAGCTACTTCGACAACGCCGTCCCGAGCCAGGTCACGGCTGCCCTGTACCGCCTCGACAAGTGCGACGGCACCGTCCTCCAACTGTGCTTCGTCGCCAGCCCCGACTTCGCCACGAACACCTGCAACACCTGCAACTTCACCCAGGCGATCGACTTCAACCGCTACGAGTACTACATCGTGGGGACCCTCTACCGCGCGATCAACACGCTGGACCCGAAGCTCATCGCCTTGCGGCTCTATTGACCGGGGCTCGGCGTCCCCTCACACCCGCACCCGGACCGGCAACACGACCATGGGGACGCCGATCCACTGCAGGCGGCGCTGGATGATCATCGGGGTCTCGTTGTGCAGGAGGCGCTGGAAGAAGCCCTCGTGGCGGAACACCAGCTTGCCCGTGAAGATCGTCGCCCGCGGGTAGATCTTCGAGACCTGCTCGCAGATCGCCGTCGCCTCCGAGACCACCTCCACTCCGAGGCTGGAGGCGCTGTCCGCCGGGAACCCCATCCGGCGGGCGACCCCCACGTACTGCGCCAGGGCCTCGTCCGTGCTCTTCTGGAGGTCTTCGATCTCTTCCTTTCCCTTGAAGCTGCCGGAGTCCACCACCGCCACCGAGACGAAGATGAACTGCTTGTAGAGGCCGGGGAAGAAACGGAGGATCGTCAGCAGCGTGTGGATGCCGAGGCCGCTGTAGGAGCCCACGAGCAGCACCGCCGTCGGCGCTTTCGGGTCGAGCGGCGCCTCCGTGGGCGCCCCCTTGGGCAGCGCCTCCAGGATCTCGTCGAGCTGCCGCAGCCCCTGCTTCGCGTGGTCGTAGTGGCGGTGGATGGCGAAGCAGATCAGCACGAAGATCGAGGTGAGGACCACCGTCACCCAGCCGCCGTGGGTGAAGCGCTCCAGGACCGTGATCACCAGGATGCTCGCGCAGAGGACGAGCGCCACGACGTGCATCCCGAGATGCCGGCGCCGGCCCACCGCCTTCGGGTGCTTGCGCCAGAAGCGGGTCATGCCGAGCTGCGACAGCGTGAAGGTGAGGAACACGTTGATCGAGTACATGTAGACCAGCGTGGTGACGTTCCCCTGGGTGTAGAAGAGCATCGCCATGGCCGCGCCGCCCATCAGCAGCACGCCGTTGCTCATCGTGAGCTGCTCGGAGAGGGAGCCGAAGCGGTGGGGGAGGTAGGAGTCCACCGCCATGTTCGCCATCACCCGCGGGCCGTCGATGAAGCCGGCCTGGGCGGCGACGAGGAGGAGCAGGCCCTCCGAGATCAGCGTCACCAGGACGAGCCAGTAGCCCACCGGCAGGGCGCCGAGGTGCCAGGTGCCGAAGGCGCGCTCGGCCAGCACCGCGTTCATGGTCTTGCCGAGAGCCGGCGTCACGCGCAGCAGCAGGTACCCGAACAGGATGCCGCCCGCGGTCAAGGCGAGGGAGATCGACATGTAGACCATGGTCCGCTTGCCGGTCTCCACCCGCGGCTCGCGCATGATCTGCAGGCCGTTCGAGACCGCCTCGATGCCGGTGTAGGTACCGCCGCCCATGGCGTAGGCGCGCAGGAAGATCAGCGCCATCCCGCCCATTCCGATCGTGCTCAGCCCGGTCGAGAAACCGTGGGACATCCGGGCCGAAACCTCCGGCAGGTTGTCCACGTGGCTGAAGATGCTCCAGCCGATCAGCAGGGCGTGGGTGCCGAGGAAGACCAGGAAGACCGGCAGCAGCGCCTGGACCGACTCCTTGACCCCGCGCAGGTTCAGGGTGATGAGGAGCGCGATGGCCAGGAACTCGGCCGGCAGCTTCCAGGCGTGGAGGTCGTGCGGCAGGAAGCTGAACACCGCGTTGCCGCCCGACGCCACGGACACCGTGATGGTCAGGATGTAGTCGACGATCAGCGCGCAGCCCGAGACCACGCCGGTCTTCGGACCCAGCAGGTGGGAGGCCACCACGTAGCCGCCGCCGCCGGTGGGGAACTGCTCGATGATGCTGCTGTACGAGGTGGAGATGATGAGGACGGTGACCGCGGTCGCGATCGCCAGGAAGCCGGCCAGGTAGACGTGCTCGCCCAGCGCCAGAAACGCCTCTTCCGGGCCGTACGCCGACGAGGACAGGCCGTCCGCGCCCAACCCGACCCAGGCCAGGAAGGCGACCAGCGACATCTTGTGGATCTGGGACGTGTCGCTGACATCCCGCCGGGCGCCCAGGAGCGCGCGCTTGATCCGCTGCGCAAGAGACTCGCCGCCGTTGGCGTCGAGCGTGGATTGGCTCATGACTCTAAAGAAGGTCGAAAGGCCCGCGCCAGAAAAAGGAAAAAGGCAGGCTCGGCCTGCCTTCCTGCGGATCGAAGATTGGTTGCGGGGGCAGGATTTGAACCTGCGACCTTTGGGTTATGAGCCCAACGAGCTACCAGACTGCTCCACCCCGCGTCACCGTTGCTTCGTCCCGCTTCTATCCGGAAGCGGAGGGACATCCTCGCACAACTGGCCGAGGCTGTCAACGTCCCTTGCAGGATGAACAACCGGGCGGGGGGCGGATTCATTCCAGCCCCTCAGTCGCTGGTGAAGAGCCGGCTGTAGATCCCGTCCCCCTGGTGCCTGCGCCCGCCCAGGCCACCACTCACAGACCGTGGCCGGTTCGTGGAGACGGCTGAAGTGAGCTGGATGCCGCTGCTGGCTCTGTTGCGTCCGAGTCGCGAGCTCGCGTATAATTTCCGAAAGGCGTGCCGAGAGTGGCGAGGGGGGCTTTTGGGGTGAGAGGATGATCATGACGATACCGATCGAGCTTTCCGAATCGCAGGCGGAGAAACTTCGCGACCAAGCGCACCGGCTAGGTGTCGAGCCGCAAGCACTGGCTGCGGCGGCTGTTATCGATTTGCTGAACCGAGAGGCCCCGGACTTCGAACTAGCGGCTGATTATGTTGTTCGAAAGAACCGAGAGCTCTACAAGCGCCTCAGTTGATGAGGTACATCAGCCTGGCTGAGGTTGTGGAGCTCCACCGCCGCGTCATCGAAGTCTCTGGGGGTTCTCACGGAGTGCGTGATTTGGGCGCTATCGAGTCCGCCGTTGCGCAACCCCGGATGAGCTTCGGGGGCGATGAGCTCTATCCCGGTGTTGTCGAGAAAGCTGCTGCGCTGTGCTTCTCGCTGGTTAAGAATCACCCTTTCGTGGACGGCAACAAGAGAGTCGGACATGCAGCACTGGAGACCTTTCTGGTCTTGAACGGCTTCGAGCTGAACGCAACAATAGATGAGCAGGAACATCTCATGCTGACGCTGGCCGCAGGAGGCCTGGACCGGTCGGCGCTTGTGCGGTGGATCTCAGAGCGCCTTGTCCAGACAACGGGTTAAGGCCGTTATGTCGCGGGTGTCCGCCGGATTCATTCCAGGTACCCGAGCGACCGCAGCTTGCGCTCGGCCTCCAGGCTCTCCGCGGCCTTCCCCTTGCCCTCGGTGCGGGAGAGCCAGGCGGTGAGCAGCTCGCGGAGGTCGTGGAAGGCGCGGCGGTCCTGACGCAGACGGTCCGTCTTCTCGCGGGGGTCCGCCTGGAGGTCGAAGAGCTGGAAGCTGCCGTCGCCCAGGTCGTGGATCAGCTTGTGCCGGCCGTCGGCGGCGCTGCGTAGCGTGCCCTGCATGCCGTACTGGAACGGGTCCGGCTCTCCGGTCCCCTCGATGACCGGCCGCAGGCTCTCGCCTTCGAACCGGAGGCCCTTCGTGTCGACCCCCAGGTAGTCGAGGATCGTGGGCACCAGGTCGAGGTTCTGGGCGGGATGCTTCACGACTTTCGCCTCGACGCCGGGGATGTGGAGGAACATGGGGATCTTGATGGAGGAGTCGAAGAGGGTGCGGCAGTGCTTGATGTGGCCGTGCTCCAGGAACTCCTCGCCGTGGTCGGAGGTGAAGACCACGATCGTGTCGTCGAGTCGGCCGGACTTCCGCAGCGCCTCGAGCAGGTTGGCGAAATGGCCGTCGAACGAGGCGATCTCCTCGTCGTACAGGCCGATCAGGTACTGGATGTCCGCCGGCGTGACGCCCGGGTCGGGCGCGCCTTTGTAGATCATGTCGCCGATCGGGTTGGGATTGCCGTCGCGGATGAACTTCTTGTCCGGCTGGCCCAGGGCCCAGCGCTGCCGGCGGGACTTCGGAGGCGAGTAGGGGCCGTGGGGGTCCAGATAGTGGAGGTAGAGGAAGAACGGGCGCTCGTCCTGGGAGGCGAGGAGCGGGAGCGCGGCCCGGTTCACGCAGCCGGCCGGCTTCCACACGCAGTCCTCGTGGAAGCTGTCGAACCCCCTCCCGAAGCCGGCGCCGGGGTTGAAGCGGCCGGGGGTGCCGCGCACCACCGGGCTGGCCGAGACCGCGGCGGTGCGGAAGCCCCGCTTCTTGAGGATCTCGGCGATGGACGGGATGTCGGCCGGGATGCCCAGGGGGTGCGCGGGCGGCTGGCCGAGGAAGGCGGAGGGGTAGCGCGAGGTCAGGATCGAGTTCGCCGAGGGGAAGGTGCAGGACGCCTGGCTGCGGGCGTTCTCGAACTTGATCGACTCCTTGGCGAAGGCGTCGACGTTCGGGCTCGTCGGCCGGGAGTAGCCGTACGTGCTCAGGTGGTCCGCGCGCAGGGTGTCCACGAGGACGAGGATCACGTTGCGCGGCCGGGCCGGCTCGGGCTTCGAGCAGGCGGCGAGCAGCGCCGCGAGGATCAGGATCAGGCTGAGTCGCCGCATCAATCAATCCTCCAGGTGGATGAGATAGTCGCGGTCGATGCGGTCGCGGAAGCGGACGAGGAGGTCGGCCCGCGGCCCGCCCTTCCTCGCCTCCACGATGATGACATGCGGCAGGTCCGAGCTGTCGGAGTAGATCTCGTGGTGCTCGATCCCCTGGAAGACCGGCAACTCGCTCTCGCCGTAGCGGCACCAGCGCACGAGGTCGAAGCCGCAGACGGTGAGCGCCTCCGTGAGGAGGTCGCGGTTCCAGAGGAACTGGTGGCGCCAGCCGTGGAAGGCCCGGTTGAGGCGGACGGCGGCATGGCGTTTCTCCTCGGGGGTCATGTCCAGGCGGTAGTGCGTGTTCCAGACCCACTCCAGGTTCGGGGTCGACAGCCGCGCCCAGCCGCCGGGGATCAGGACGCGGTGGCACTCCTCCAGGAAATTGACGGCATCGAAAAGACCCAGGTGCTCGAGGAAGTGCTCGGCGAAGACCGCCTCGGCGGCGGCGTCCGGGAACCCGAGCCCCTTCGTCACGTCGCAGACCACGTCCACCCCGGGCAGATCCTGGTAGTCCAGGTTGACCCAGCCTTCGAGGCGGGCCGTGCCGCTCCCGACGTGGAGGCGGAGGGGGGTGGGAGGGGTGGTCATGGGGGGGCTTTCGGCCTCGCGGGAACGCGGGAGTCTAGCATTTCGGGCACCGCGCTTGTCCCGGTCCGCGTTCTGTCCGCGAAAGTGCTTGAGCCGATGGGGGTTTACGGGATAATCTTGCCCTGTTGGTTTCAGTTTCTCGGAGGAGGGGGAATGTTCATCATCGAAGAGATCGTGGCTCGGGAGATCCTCGATTCGCGGGGGAACCCGACCCTGGAGGCGGATTGCATCCTCGACGGCGGCGTCGGGGGGAGGGCGGCGGTGCCGTCCGGCGCGTCGACCGGCGAGCGCGAGGCCCTGGAGCTGCGCGACGGCGGCAAGCGCTACGGCGGCAAGGGCGTGACCAAGGCGGTCGAGAACGTTCTGACGGAGATCGCGCCGCGGCTGAGAGGCATGGACGCGCGCGATCAGGCGCGCATCGACCGGCTGCTGATCGACCTCGACGGCACGCCGGACAAGCGCCGGCTCGGCGCCAACGCGACCCTGGGCGCCTCGCTCGCCGTGGCCCGCGCCGCGGCCGAGGCGAGCGGCCTGCCGCTCTACGCATACCTGGGCGGCCCGGCGGCCACGGTGCTGCCGGTGCCGCTGCTCAACGTGCTCAACGGCGGCGCCCACGCCGACAACTCCGTGGACGTCCAGGAGTTCATGCTGGTGCCCATCGGCTTCCCGCGCTTCTCCGAGGCGCTGCGGGCCGGCGTCGAGGTCTACCACACACTCAAGCAGGTTCTGAAGAAGGAGAAGATGGTCACCGCCGTGGGCGACGAAGGGGGCTTCGCGCCGAACCTCAAGAGCAACCGGGATGCGCTCGACCTGCTGATCAAGGCCATCGAGGCGGCCGGCTACGAGCCGGGCCGGCAGATCGCGCTCGCCGTGGACGTGGCCGCCAGCGAGCTGGTGGACAAGACGGCCGGCGGGAAGAAGGGAGAGGTCACCTACGCGCTGGCCGGCGAAGGGCGCTCGGGCCTCTCCAGCGCCGACCTGATCGGCCTCTACAAGGAGTGGATCGACGCCTATCCGCTGGTCTCGATCGAGGACGGCCTGGCGGAGAACGACCATGCCGGCTGGAAGGCGCTCACCGCCGAGCTCGGCTCGCGCGTGCAGATCATCGGCGACGACCTCTTCGTCACCAACCCGGCCATCCTGGCCAAGGGCATCCGCGACGGGCTCGCCAATGCCCTTCTGGTCAAGGTCAATCAGATCGGCACGCTGACCGAGACGCTGGAGGCGGTGGAGATGGCCAAGACCCACGCCTACGCCAACATCCTGAGCCACCGCTCCGGCGAGACCGAGGACACCACCATCGCCGACCTGGCCGTCGCCATCCGCTGCGGCCAGATCAAGACCGGCGCCCCCTGCCGTAGCGACCGGGTCGCCAAGTACAACCGCCTGTTGCGCATTGAAGAGGAGCTGGACAACGTGGCCTCCTTCCCCGGAGCCGCGGCGTTCCCACGCTGGTCCCCGTGATCGAGACCCCCTCGCCCACCCGGTCCGATTCTTTCCGCCCGGTGCTGGGCCTGAGCGTCATCCTATTCGTCGCGGTGCTGGCGATCGCGGCCTGGCGGAGCTATCACGACCTCTCCGCCGCCCGCCAGCGCGAGCAGCTCCTCGAAACGCGGATCCGGGAGACCCGGGGCCGCATCGAGGAGCTGCACGGCCGGATCGAGCGCCTGCGCAGCGACCCCGGCACCCTGGAGCGCCTCGCCCGGGAAGACCTCGGTATGGTCCGCCCGGGAGACGTCATCGTCGAGCTGCCGGCCGCCACCCCGGCTCCCGCCGCCCGCCGCCCGGCTCCAAACTGATCCGGCCTGAAAACGGCGGCGCCCCGGCGGGAAGAGTCCCGCCGGGGCGCCGCGTGCTATCGCGGCACGAAGTGCAGCTCAGGCGATCTTCATGACGTTCTTGGCCTGGAGGCCCTTCGGCCCTTCGACCACCTCGAACGTCACCTTGTCCCCCTCGCTCAAGGTGCGGAACCCCTCGGCGATGATCGAGGCGTGGTGGACGAAGACATCCGGCCCCTGCTTCCGCACGATGAACCCGTAGCCCTTCGCATCATTGAACCACTTCACGACACCTTCTTCGGCCATACTCTCTGCTCCTTGAAACAAATGTTTCCGTTTCGCCGCGTCACCGCGGCAACCTCCGCCCCTCAAAAGAGGGACAAGAAAACAAGGACGACAATCCTTCAACTCTACCCACGGATGGGCACACGCCATCCGGTGCTGCCACTTGGGAGCCGGCGCTCTCTCTTCCAGACGTTTCGGTTCTCATGAAGCTACTTCCGTATCTCGGAGATTGCGATGGGGTGCAGAGCTACGGGAAAGGGAAGATGGAGGCCAGGCTGGCGCTTATGTCCTAAACCATACGTCCAAACTTGGAATCATTCGTTGGCTCCATGGTGGCATCGAAGGAGGGAAAAATCAAGAGGTGGCGGACGGCAACCCGGCCGGGCGATACAATCGGGCTTTGAAGGAGGGACGGCTTGGCCTCGACACGCGTTCCCAGACAGCTCGATTCCATAGAGATCCGGGTTCTCGGCGTCCTGCTGGAGAAGGAGCAGACGACGCCGGAAGCCTGCCCGCTCACGGTGAGCTCCGTGGTCACCGGGAGCAACCAGAAGACGAACCGCGAGCCGGTGATGGACCTCACCGAGGGACAGGTGGTCGAGGCGCTGGAGCGGCTGCGCCAGGAGGTGCTGGTCTGGCGGACCGAGGGTGCGCGCAGCGAGAAGTGGCAGCAGAGCGTGGTGCGCCGCTGGGGCCTGGACCGGGCGGGAAAGGCGCTGATGACGCTCCTGCTGCTCCGCGGCGCCCAGACTCCCGGCGAGCTCCGCACCCGCAGTGAGCGCATGAACCCGTTCGCCTCGGTCCAGGACGTGGAGGCCGCCCTGCAGCGCATGGCAGGCATCGACGAGGCGCTGGTCCGCGAGCTGCCCCGCCGGCCCGGCCAGAAGGAGAACCGCTGGATCCACCTGGTAGGAGAGGTCGTCGAACCGGCTGAGCCGGCCGTGGCCGAGGTGCCGGAGAGGCCCCCGGCGAGCGCGCTCTCCGCCAGGGTGGAGCGCCTGGAGGCGGTGGTGGCGAAGCTGGCGGAGGAGGTTGAGGAGCTCGAAGCAGCTCCTGAGCTGAAGGACATAAAGGACCCAAGGGACCCAAAGGACATAAAGGACGGCGGGGAGAGTCTTCCTGGTCCTTTGAGTCCTTTATGTCCCTTATGTCCTTTGGGTCCTTTCAGACCACCTCGATCCCCACCGGCCCCTCCAGCACCTCGCCGATCTCGGCCACCGTGTGGCCGGAAGACTGGAGAGAGCTCACCAACAGGCCGGCCTGGTCCGGCGGCGTCGAGAGCAGCAGGCCGCCCGAGGTCTGGGGGTCGAAGAGGATCTCGCGGTGGACCCGGTCCAGCCGCGTCCGGTCGGTGAAGAAGGGCGCCGCGTCGGCCTCGTTGGCGTCCGTGCAGCCGGTGGAGATCCCCTTCTCGACCAGGCGGTAGAAGCCGTCGTGGACCGGCAGGCTCTCGAAGGCGATCCGCAGGCTCACTCCGGACGCCTTCGCCATGCCGAGGGCATGGCCGGCGAGCCCGAAACCGGTGATGTCCGTGGCGGCGTGGACGCCGTGGAGAAGCGCCATGCGGCCCGCCTCGGCGTTGAGCCTCTCCATCTCCTTCAACGCCGGCTCGAGGCCCGCTTCGTCGATCCGGTCCACCTTGAAGGCGTTGACCAGGACGCCGGTGCCGAGCGGCTTGGTGAGGACCAGCCGGTCTCCCGGCCGGGCCTTGGCGTTGGTGAGCAGGCGGTGGCGGTCCGCCTGGCCGACCACGGCGAGGCCGAACTTGAGCTCCGCGTCGCGCACCGAATGCCCGCCGAGCAGCACCGCCCCGGCGTCGGCCAGGGCGCCGGCCGCGCCTTCGAGGATGCCCTGGAGCGCCGGGGCGTCCGCCTCGTCGAGCGGCGGGAAGCAGCAGAGGTTCAGCGCGAACAGCGGCCGGCCGCCCATGGCGTAGACGTCGGAGAGCGAGTTGGCCGCCGCCACCCGGCCGAAGCGGCGCGGGTCGTCGCAGACCGGGGTGATGAAGTCCGCCGTCGCCACCAGGGCGATCTCGTCGAGGAGGTAGACCCCGGCGTCGTCGGCGGTCTCCGGACCGACGAGGATCCTCTCATCCCGTCCGGCGAGCCGGACGAGCGGGCCGATCATGTCGGAAAGGTCCCCCGGACCTATCTTGGCCGCTCAGCCACCGGTGGTGGCGCAGGCCGTGAGGCGGAATTTCCGCCGGAACAGTGCCATGGCGGCGCATTGTATCCGGGTTTCGCGCCGAGCCTTTACCCTTCACGGGTCGGCGTGTATTCTTGCCCGGAGCGCACACGAAGGTGAATTTCAGGAGAAGGAGAAACGATTCATGCGAGCCAAGGTCTTCCTTCTGGGTTCGGTAGCTCTGCTGCTCCTTTCGACCGCCTGCAAGGAGACCCCGCCGGAGACTTCGCCCGCGGCTTCGCAGCCGGCGGCCGGCGGGGCCGGTCCCGCAGCCGCTGCTGCTCCGGCGGTGTCCCCGGCCGCGGCCGAGCCTTCCGGAGCCGCACCCGCCACTCTCCCCGCTTCCCCGGCTCAGGAGAGCGTCCTCGCCAGCCAGGAGACCAACTGGAACGGAGTGGTGGCGGAGGTGACCGAATTCCGGCGCAAGGGCAACACGCTCACCGCCAAGATCCGCCTGCGCAACCAGGGCGGCGCCGAAATCCAGCCCGAGATCCGGTACGAAGAGGTCTACGTCATGGATCTGGCCGCCGGCAAGAAGTACACGACGCTCCAGGACGAAGCCGGCTCCTACATCGCCGCGCTACGCTCCGGCTGGAAGGACCGCTGGTACAACACTCTCAAGCCGGGGCAGAGCCAGCTCCTGTGGATGAAATTCCCGGCGCCACCCGCCGAGGTCCGGGCGGTGACCCTGCAGATCCCCGGCATGCCGCCGTTCGAGGATCTGGCGATCCAGGACTCCTGAGATGGTTCTGCGACGGCTCGCCATGGCCGCGGTGCTCCTCGGTGTCCCGGTTCTCGCCGCCGCCTCCGATCCCGTGTACTCCGATCCCTGGGATCCGTCCACCGAGTCGGCGGCCGAGGCCGCCGTGGCCCGGCTCGGAGCGAAACGGGCTTTGGCGGTGAACCCTCTCGTGCTGGAGATCCGCGGTCTCGAGTCCGGCCTCGTGGCCACGGTCCAGGACGTCCGGCAGGCCATGCGGGATCTGGGCGCGAAGGAGACCGACCTCGAAGTCCGGGTCGAGCTCCCGGCAGACGTGCTTTTCGATTTCGACAAGGCCGTCATCCGCGCCGACGCCTCGCGGGCCCTGGCCCAGGTCGCCACCCTGATCCGCGCCTACCCGTCCGGCAGCGCCACGCTCGAAGGCTACACCGATTCCAAGGGCGACGACGACTACAATCAGCGCCTCTCGGAGCGCCGGGCCGAAGCGGTCGAGCGCTGGCTGGTCGAAAAGGAGGGAATCGAGGCGGCGCGTCTGACCCCTCAGGGTCATGGGGAGAGCCGCCCTGTAGCCTCCAACGGCGACGAGGCCGGCCGGCAGAGGAACCGGCGCGTCGAGGTCGTGATCCGGAAGCAGTGAGCCGTCCCCGAGGGCGGCAGAATCATTTTCGCTTGAATTCAAGGGAGAGCCTGAATGTACGACAAGCTTTCGACAGCTTTGCTTGCGGAGTTCATCGGCACCTTCGCCCTGATCTTCATCGGGGCGGGTGCCGGCGCGTTGGGTCAGGCCACGCTGGTGGGAGTCGCGTTCGCCCACGGGCTGGTGGTGCTCGCGTTCGCCTATGCCTACGGCCACATCTCCGGGACGCACATCAACCCGGCGGTGACGATCGGCGTCTGGACGGCCGGCAAGATGGACACGGCCCGGGCGTTCTCCTACATCTTCTTCCAGCTCCTGGGCGGCGTGGTGGCGGCGTTCACCCTCTCCTGGGTTCTGGGGAGCCAGCAGGGCAACCTCGGCGCCACGCTTCTGGCCCCCGGGGTCACCCCGGCGGTCGGTGTCGTGCTGGAGGCGATCCTGACCTTCTTCCTGGTCAACACCGTCCTGAACGCGGCGGTCAGCGGCAAGGCCGGCAACATGGCCGGCGCCGCCATCGGCCTCACCCTGACCCTCGCCATCCTGATGGGCGGACCGCTCACCGGCGGCAGCCTGAACCCGGCGCGGAGTCTCGGCCCCGCCGTGGCTTCGGGGAACTTCGCCAACCTCTGGGTCTACTTCGTGGGTCCGATCCTGGGCGGCGTGGCCGCGGGACTGCTCTACAAGATGGTCTTCGAGGAGCACAAGGGCAAGCGCTAGCCGCCGGATAGCCGCCGGCTCCCCCTACTTCTCGGGCAGCACGTCCGGCCACCAGCCTTTCGGGTCGTTCAACGGCAGGGGGCAGGTGGCTTGGACGTGCAGCTCGTGGAGCATGGGATGGTCGTGGCGGAGAGCCAGCCCGAAGCTGTCCGACCCGTCGTGGCCGGCGCAGCGGTAGTGTGTGCTGCCCAGGGGGATCAGGATCAGGAGGACGAGCGAGGCCGCGGTGTAGATCCAGAACCCGCGGACCACGAGCCCGGCTTTCGCCGGGCACCGGCTGCGCAGGAGCGCGCCCGTCCAGAGCACCAGCGGCAGCACCGCGGCGTGCAGGACGATCAGCGCCTGCCACATCATGATGGTCGTCGGCGACAGGGCGAACACGCCGGCCGCCGCGAGGAACGTCCAGAGCGCATACCCCTTGAGCCAGGTCCGGCCGGAGGCGGAGGCAGGCAACCGGCGGAGTGTCTTCCATCGGCGCCAGAGGCGGAGGTTGGCCAGGAAAGGGAGGATCGCCGTGAGGGGGAGGATCGCGCCCAGCACGAGAGAGACCCCGCGGCCGATCCTGGCACCCGGCTCCGGCGCCAGGAAATCACCGAAGTCGAAGCGCGCCATCTTTTCCGACAGCGAGAGCGACGAGTAGCGTAGCCAGTAGAGGAGGCCGCGCACCAGCGGGAAGACGTAAAGAAGGCCGCGGCCGAGGAAACCCTTGTCCGCGGCGGTCAGGATCGCCGGCTGTGCCAGGAGGTCGCGGACCCAAGGCACGAGCGGCAGGGCGGCCACCGCGGCGCCCAAGATGCCGGCGGTCCAGTACGGCCGAAAGTATCCGCGCAGCCAGAGCAGCAGCGAGGCGAAGGCCAGCAGCAGGAACGAGGCGTGGATCTGGAGCGCCAGCACGAGCGTCGCGCCCAGGAGGAGAGACGGCCCGAACCGGGCGCGCTCGCGTTGCGCGAGGCAGGCCCAGAGGTGGACGGCACCGGCCAGGAAGAGGTAGTTCGGGTTCCAGAGGAAGGCCGAGAAGTACATCCGCCACGGGTTGAGCCAGTAGAGGAGCGCGAACAGCACGCGCTCGGCCGGGCTGACGATCCGCCGCAGCGTCCGGTCCAGGAGCCAGTACGCCAGGACGTGGAAGAGGAGGATGAGGGTTGTGGGCGCCCGGTGGTCCCGCCAGACCATCAGGGGGACCCCGACCAGGACGCTCGTGATGCCGCCCGGTGCTTTGCCGCCGGTGGACATCGGGTTGCCGTAGGAGATCCAGCGCCCCTGGTCGGCCAGGAGCCAGCCGCGGGCGAGCAGGTTGAGCTGGTCGCCGCCCACCTGGCTGCGGACGACCATGGCGATCGAGATCGCCAGGCCGACGAGGAAAAATGCCCCGACGAGGCGGGAGGCGGTGCGGTCGGAGAGATATCGGAGGTATTGGAGATCCATGAGCTAGCCCGCGGATAGCGGGCAAGGATACTCTGCGGCTCCATGGAGAGGAAGGAGGAGGTTCATCCGGGGCGCCGCCTGGCGCTGGCGGCCGTCCTGTATACGGCGATGGCGCTGCTCTATCTGTGGCCGGTCGGGCAGGTGTGGCAGGACCGCATCGCGCCCAACACCGAGGACCCCCTCTTCAACCTCTGGGTCCTGAAGTGGAGCGCGCACCAGATCCGCCTCGGGCTCCCCGATCTGTGGAACGCCAACGTCTACTGGCCCACCCACGGCACGCTGGCGCTCTCGGACCACCTGCTCGGTCCGGCGCTCCAGCTCGTCCTTTTCGAGTGCGTGGTCCCGAACGCGATCGCCGGCTACAACGCGCTCTTCTTCACCTCGTTCGTGCTCACCGGGCTGGCGGTCTGTTGGGTGCTGCGCCGCGGCGGAGTCTCCTGGACGGCGGCGGTTCTGGCCGGGGCGATGTACGCCTTCTCGCCGTTCCGGATCAGCCAGCTCAACCACTTGCAGATCCTCCTGGCGCAGTGGGTGCCGCTCACGCTCTGGTTCTGGGACCGGCTGCTGGCCGAGAGGCCCGAGAGGAAGACACCCCGGCACGCGGTCCTCTTTCTCGTGTTCTACCTGCTCAACGTGAGCGGCGGCGCCTACCTGGCCTACATGGTCCACATCCCGATGCTGGTGCTCCTCCTCAACCGGCTCGTGATTCACGGTCGTACCTTGGTGGACGCCCGTTCGCTACGGGTGCTGCTGCCCGCGGGGTTGATCGCGGCGGCGGCGCTGGCCGCGGTGTTCCTCCCCTACGTCCGGATCGGGAAGGAGCTGGGGCTCTCCCGTGGCCCGGAGGAGGCCGGCACGTTCGGGGCGACGACTCTGAGCTGGCTGAGCCCGGCGCGGAATTCCCTCTGGTTCGGTCCGGTTGCGAAGTCGTTCGTGAAGCGCCGCCTCGGGCCGGCCGCGGAGCCGTTTTTCCGCTCGGAAAACTCCCTGTTCGCCGGCATCCTCCCGACGCTCCTGGCCGGGGTGGGGCTGTGGGCGGCGTGGCGAAGGCACCGCAATCCCGCGATCCCCTTGAGCCCCGTCCGGAAGACGGTTCTGGGGATGCTGCTCGCGCTGGCGGCGGCGGCCTGGATCGCCGGCGACGCCTTGACGCTCCTCGGAGAAGGCAAGGAGAGGATTCCGCCCTGGATGATCCCGGCCTGGTCCGGTCTCTTTTTCTTCGCCGCCGCCGCGCTCGCCTCCTGGGCCTGGCTGCGGCGCCGGTGGGGCCGCGGTCCGGTGCTGCGCTGGGGAGAGATGGATCCCTGGGTGCGGGGGCTCACGCTTTCGGCAGCCGCCTGCTTCGTGCTCGCCCACCCGATCGCCTATGTCCCCATGATGCGCATCCTCCCGGGACTGAACGGCATGCGGGTGCCGGCCCGGTTCGCGATCTTCGTCGGCCTGGCCGCCGTCCTGTTCGCGGCCAAGGGGATCGACTTTCTCCTGGCGCGGCTGAAGACGCGGCAGGCCCGGCTGGCGCTGACCGCGGCCCTGGCGCTGCTCCTGGCCGCCGAGCTGGCGCCGCGGCCGGTCCGCTGGGCGGTCCTGGAGCGGGAGGAGAACTTTCCCGAGGTCTACCACTGGATCGCGGCGCGGCAAGACGTCCGAGCCCTGGTCGAGCTGCCGGTGCGGCCGACCTCCGCCGAGATCGTCTACATGTACTACTCGACCCTGCACTGGAAGCCGATCGCGAACGGCTACAGCGGCTACTACCCCAAGAGCTTCGTGACCCTGACAGACCGGATGCGGCTCCTCCCGGACGAGGCGGGGCTGGACCTTTTATCCGACATGTGGGTCACGCACCTGGTGGTCCACACGAAGGCCTTCAAAGGCCGGATGGGGATGCTCCGGCGCTGGGAGCGGCAGTTCCTCGGCAGCCGTGTGGAGCTGGTCCACGTCTCCGGCGAGGCGCGGGTCTACCGGCTCAAAGCTGAAGCACCCCGAATCGGCCCGGTTTGTGGAAGTCGGCCGGGCGGGCGAGGGTCGGCGACCAGGCGCTGAATTCGGTATCGACGATATAGCCGCCGTCCCGCGGGCGGTCGATCCGGTAGAAGTTGGCCCGCCAGAGCCGCGGCCGCTCGGTAGCCACACCCTGCCACGGGATCGCCAGCTCGGCCCACCAGTCCTCCAGGTGATCACCCCGCCCGGCCGCCCAGCGCAACCCGGGACAGTCCCAGGCCACGTCCGCGGTCATGTCCTTCCTTATAGAGGTCGGGTTGTGGACCCAGGCGTCGAAGACCACGCCGAGCGGGCTCACCTCGAATTCGGCATAGCGCACCGGGTCGTCCTCGCCGGGAGCCAGGAAGACCTCCACCACCTCCTCCTGCCAGAGCGGCTCGTCCCGCTTCCGGAAGGTGCCCCAGGCGTCCCGGTCCTCGCAGTCGAAGCGGACGTGGAGCGCCTCCTCGTCCTGACAGACGCGCACGGCCGTGCCCTGAACCGGTACTCCGCTTCCGTCCGCGAGAACCAGGGGCGATAACGGCGGCACCTCGTCCCAACTTCCGGACCCGGGCCGGCGGGGGACGGTCCAGCGGGGGATCGGAGGCGCCACGGTCATCTTCCATACGATAGACTCAACTCCACCCATGGCGAAGCCGTTTCTCACCGACGAAGGCAAGCGGGCGTTCACCGACGCCGTCCGCGACGTGGAAGCTGTCACGAGCGCCGAGCTGGTGGTGGCGGTCCGGGCGCGCTCGGGCTCCTACCTGCACGCCGACCTGACGGCCGGCATCCTGGCGGGCGTCGGCGTGCTCGCCGTCCTCCTGTTCTCCCATTGGGAGTTCGGGCTCGCCTGGTTCGTTCTCGATCCGCTCCTGGTCGGGCTCCTGACCGGTTGGATCTCCTCCCGTTCGCCGGGCCTGCGGCGGGCGCTCACCGGTCCGGCCGACCGACGCCACCAGGCGGAGACCGCGGCCCGCGCCCTGTTCGTGGAAAAGCGCGTACACGGCACCGCCGGCCGTACCGGCATGCTTCTCTACATCTCCATCCTGGAGCGGGAGACCGTGCTGGTATACGACGTCGGCCTGGAGGCCCTGGCCGCCACCGAGTCGTGGAAGGAGACGGTCGCCGCGATCGAGACGGCGGTCCGCGACCGGGAGGACGGCGCCCAGGTAGCCCGGCGGGTGGGGGTGCTGGCGTCTCTGCTCGCTCCCGCGCTCCCGCGCGCTACCGACGACGTCGACGAGCTGGCCAACGAGGTCTGCGAGTGAAGCGCAGGCTCGTTTTCCTCGGAGCCCTCGCCCTCCTCCTGGCGCCGGCCCTGGCGCTCGCCCGGCCCGGCGGCGGTGAAGGCTTTTCCGGAGGCGGAGGCGACGGCGGAGGTGGTGGTGACGGCGGCGGGTTCGTCTTCCTGCTGATCCGGTTGTGGTTCGAATTCGTGATCCACTACCCGGCGATCGGCATCCCCATGACGATCGTCGGCATCCTGGTCTTCATGGCCTGGAACCGGAAGAAGGGCACGGCCGGAGCGCAGAACTGGGACCTCGCGCCGGCGGCGGCGGCGCCTCCGCAGCGTCCGCGAGCCTGCGACCTGGACCCGGTCCGCGGGCTCGATCCGGAGTTCTCGGCCGTCCTGTTCGAAGACTTCGCCTACGCCCTCTACGCCCGCGCCCACCAGGCGCGCGCCGACCGCCGGAGTCTCGACGGCCTGGCTCCTTACCTGAGCCCACCGGTCCGCGACCACCTCCAGCAACGGCCCCCGCTGGGCGTGCCGGTGACGAACGTCGTCGTGGGCTCGATGCGGGTGATCCGCCTGGCGCTTCCGGCGCAGCCGGTGGGCTGGGTCCAGGTGGTGCTCGAGATCGAGTCCAACATCACCCTGGCCAACAGCTCGGCGCAGTACGTACGGGAGCGCTGGACCCTGGTGCGGAGCGCGTCGGCGACGAGCAAGCCGCCGGACCAGGTGAAGAGCTTCAAGTGCCCGAAGTGCGGCGCCCCCTTCGACCCCGCCGGAGCCGCGGCGGGCGACCGCTGCGGGTATTGCGGCGAGGTCGTCTCCGGCGGTCGCTTCGACTGGACCGCGCAGGCCGTCGAGCTGCTCAAGGTGGAGGCCCGGCCGCCGGCCCTGGTCAGCACGGTGCAGGAGGTGGGCACCACCTGGCCCACGGTCTACCACCCGGAGGTGCGGGCGCGCCGTGCCGAGCTGCTGCGGGACGACCCGGCCACCACGGACGAGGCGCTCGGCGCCCGCCTCGGACTGATCTACAGCCAGCTCAACTCGGCCTGGACCTCTCTCGACCTGACGCCGGCCCGCGCCTTCGTCTCGGACGGCCTCTTCGACTATCTCCAGTACTGGATCTCCGCCTACCGGAGCCAGGGCCTGCGCAACGTGCTCGAAGGGATGCGGATCACCGAGTGGACCATCGCCAAGGTCGTCCGCGACGCGCGCTACGACTCGGTCACCTGCCGGGTCTGGGGGAGCGGCCGGGATTCCACCGTGAAGCAGGCGGACAACGCGGTCGTCTCCGGCGACCCGAAGCGCGACCGGGTCTATACGGAATATTGGACCCTGATCCGCGCCGCCGGAGTCCACGCCGCGCCGCGGGCCGACCGGAGCTGCCCGAACTGCGGCGCTCCGGTCGATCAAGTGAACATGGCCGGCGAGTGTGGACACTGCGGCGCCAAGATCACCCGCGGCGACTTCGACTGGGTCCTCTCGAAGATCGAGCAGGACGACGTGTATTGATCCCATCCCCCCTCTCCCCGGCCCTCTCCCCCGTGCCGGGGGAGAGGGAGACCCTCCGTCGGCCTACCCTCCCGTTTCCAGCTCCGCCAGCGACTTGCCCTCGGCCAGCCAGTCGGTGATCCACTGCGGACGCTTGCCCCGGCCGGCCCAGGTCAGGCCGGGGTTGTCCGGGTGCCGGTACTTCGCGGAGCCGGCATCGGCGCCGGCCGCGCGCGGGGCGCGCCCGCGCTCTTTCTTCAACAGATCCTCCAGCGACATGCCGATGCTGCCGGCGAGCTCGCGCATCTGATTGAGCACGCGCTCCTTTTCCTGTTCCCGCCGCGTGACGATCTCCTGCTCGAGCTCGCGGGCCAGGGTCTGCATCTCTTCGATTGAAAGCTTGGACAAATCGATCTTCGCCATGAAAAAGGTCTCCTCCTGAAAGTTCAACAGGGGGGAAGTATACCGAGGAGTTCCGTGCGTTCCTCGGGTGTCAGGAAAGCGGCGGCCACCGCGTTCTCCTGGAGCCGCCGCAGGTCGGCCTCGCCGAGGCCCAGCTCCTCCGCCGCGACGCGGTACTCGTGGGCGAGGTCGATGCCGCTGATGCTCGGGTCGTCCGTGCTCAGGGTGACGGCGATGCCGCGCGCGAGCAGCGCGGGGAGCGGATGCGACGCCATGTCCGGCACGGTGCTCGTCTGGACGTTGCTGGTCGGGCAGACCTCCAGCGGGATGCCTCTCTCGAGCAGCAGGTCGAGCACCGCGGGGTCCTCGACGGACCGGATGCCGTGGCCGATGCGCTCCGCTCCCAGGCCGAGCACCGCCTGCCGGACGCTCTCCGGCCCGGCCGCCTCTCCGGCGTGAGCGATCAAATGGAGCCCGGCCTCCCGCGCCTTCCGGAAGTGGTCCACGAACAGCTCTCCCGGGAAGCCCGCCTCGTCGCCGGCCAGGTCGAGCGCCACGATCCCCCGGCCGCGCAGCCGGATCGCGGCGTCGAGCTCGCCCCAGGCCAGCTCCGGACCATAGTGGCGGGAGATGATCCCGATCAGCTTCGCCTTGACCGGC
This sequence comes from uncultured Holophagales bacterium, assembly GCA_963844885.1. GTDB lineage: Bacteria > Acidobacteriota > Thermoanaerobaculia > Multivoradales > UBA5704 > DATMER01. Next base: position 130,326 of record CAWJQA010000009.1, read on the forward strand.
AGGCCGCCGGCCTCTTCCAGACCGTCGCAGGCGGCCTCGGCCACGCCCAGCACGTCGAGCCCGTAGCGCTCGGCCATGAAGCGCGGGCTGAAGCGCAGCTCGATGCAGTCGATCCCCTCCCGCGCCGCGTCCTCTACGTTCTCCCGGACGATCCGCCGCACCGCGTCGTAGTCCACCATGACGCGGCAGAGCACCTCGAAGCGGGCGAGAAAGGCCGCCAGGCTCGGCTCGCGCTCGACGACCTGGACGTACGGACGGAGCTCCTCCAGCGTCCGGGCCGGGAGATCGACGCCGTGCTTCCGGCCGAGGTCCAGGACGGTTTCGAGACGGACGTTGCCGTCGAGGTGGCGGTGCAGCTCGACCAGGGGGTAGCCGTTGCGCATGGCGGGATCTTACGTTTTTCAAGGCAGTGTTACTATCCGGCTCGCGTGCCGGAGAGCCCAATGGAAGAGCCCACCCCTTTTTTGAGCGAGGTGCAGTTGGCGCACTTCAAGGCGGCGTTCGAGCCGGCTCCCATCCACCTCCGGCCGTTCAATGTCGTCATCGGCCGCAACGGGAGCGGCAAGAGCACCCTCCTGGAGGCTCTGCAGTGGCTCGATACCACTCTCCGCCGGGATGCCCGCGAGGCGTGTGACCGGTATTTCGGCATTCGGGACCTCATCAACCTTCGTGCCGATGCGGCCGTCCCTCACTTTGCTCTTACGTTGACCTGGGCCGCGCGGGAACCCTTGCGCTACAGGGTCGAGGTCGAGGGGGAGCAAGGCACTCCGGTCATCACCAAGGAAGAGCTGTTCACCGTGGGCCTGGATGGAGACCCCAGGGACTACCTGCTCGGGACGCGCGGCCGGGGAGAGCGGGTCGCGCTCGGCTCGGGGATCGCGGTCCGGGAGCCGGACCGTCTCGCACTGGCCGTGCTGGGCTCCGGTCAACTCGGAGACCTGGCTTCGACGTTGGAGGAGTTCTGGTCCCGGGCGGTCTTTCTGCGGCTGAGCCCGAACCGGCTGGCCCAAGGCTCCCTCGCCACCCGCAAGTCGTTCGAGCCGCTGCTGGACGAGGAAGGGCAGACCCTCCCGGCGCTGCTCAACGAGCTCACTCCGGAGCAGCGGATCGACCTGGTTCATGCGATCCAGGAGGTTCTGCCGGGGATCCAGGACGTCCGGGTCTCAAGGGCGGAGAGGGACGCACGGGTCCACTATGAGCTGTTGGAAAGAATGTCCTACCAGGGTAGGGATGGGGGCAACACCTTCCCGATCCCGTCCTGGATGCTGTCGGAAGGGACCCGGAGAATCACCGCCATCCTGGCCTTGCTGGTGCGTGAGCCGGCCCCCTCCCTCCTCTGTATCGAGGAGATCGAGAACGGCCTGGACCCCTGGACCGTCCGCGAGATCCTCCGCCACCTCCAGTCAGCGGCCGACCGGACCCAAGTCATCCTCACCACCCACTCGCCCTGGGTGCTGGACGACGTGCCGATGGACTCGATCCTCCAGGTCCGCCGTGTCGAGGGGGACACCCGGTACGAGCACTTCGCCAGCCGGCCGGAGGTGCAGGCCTACGATCCATCCGTGCCCGCCGGAACCCGGTACGTCAACGAGGCCGAGTGATGCCCGGCCTGAAGGTGGCGCTCTTCGTCGAAGGGAGCACTGCGCCTCTCCCGAAGCACAAGCAGGAGCCGCTTGCCGGAATCTGGAACAACTGCTTCGCAGAAGCCCTGGGCCTCCACCGGTTCGATCCCATCGTCCCGATCAGCAAGACCCATCTGGTCGCCATGGACCCCGACAATCCCCCGATGAGCGGAGCGGGGGAAGCTCTGGATGTCCTGATTGCCAGAATGCTCAGGCTTCGCTCCTTTGACGTCGCCGTCGTGGCCTGGGACCTGGTGCCGGCCTGGAACCCGGAAGGCTCGTTCTGCAGGTGGGAGGAGACGCTGAAGCTCTACCGGTTCCTCGCCGGATCGAAGGTTCTGCCGGAGGACTGGAAGGAGCAGGCGTCAAGGCGCCATCAAGAGATGTCCCGGCGCAGAGCTCCTGGCGACCGGCGGCAACCGTTGGTACCTCTGCCGGGGATGGTTCTTCCGGTCTGCATGGAACCGATGTTCGAGTCGGTCCTTGTCCAGGACGAGTCCGCGGCCAGGCGGGCTTTCGGCATCCAGGGCCGGAACGTTCCGGATTGGCCGGGCCAGGGTTGGGGAGACCTGCGCGAGAGGCGGCCCGACGAGAACATCCTCGCCCCCGCGATCCGGGCGATATCCCGGGTAAGGCCGAAGCTTCAGGCTCACCGGCTCATCGGTGGCGACCTGAAGACGAAGAAGAACGAGTGGGGAGAGTACCTTCTCAAGAGGATGCTGAGCGACGAGCACGCCCGGCCCAAGGTTCTGGACCACCCGCTTTCAAAACGCCTTGCGGAGCTTGTAGGACAGTAGTACCTGCGTGCGTGCCGCAGGGGAGATGGTCATCCGGAGCGCCCGCAAGCCAAAATCTCAGGGGATGGCCCTGGGGTCTGAGATTTCGAGCCAAAATCTCAGGGGATGGCCTTGGGGTCTGAGATTTTGAGCCGAAATCTCAGGGGACGGCCCTGGGGTCTGAGATTTCGAGCCGAAATCTCAGGGGACGGCCCCGGGGTCTGAGATTTTGAGCCGAAATCTCAGGGGATGACCTCGGGGTCTGAGATTTTGAGCTGAAATCTCAGGGGATGACCTCGGGGTCTGAGATTTTGAGCCCATCCCCTGAGATTTTGGCTTGTGTACACAGAGGATGGAGCCGGGGGGCGATATGCTACGCCCATGCGACTGACCGAGCTCTTCAAGAAGCGCCCCGCCCCGCCGTCCGGCCCGCTCACGGGCACCGGGCTGCTGGCGAGCGATCTCTGGGTGGATCAGCCGGATGCCCACGAGCGGATCGATGCCCTGGCCCGCAAGGGGGAGATCGGCGCGGAGATGGCCGAGAACCTCCGCGGCTTCGTGGACCGCGGCTATCTCAAGCTCTCCTCGGGTCTCACCCAGAGCCTCTGCGACCGTCTCCAGGAGGACGTGGAGCGGGCCTGGAAGGAGAAGCCGGCGGATCTGGCCTGGGCGCGGCTGGGTGCGATGCGCTCCTTCGCCCTGGCCGACGAGGCGGTGGAGCGCAAGCCGTCCTACCGCATCGCCGACTTCCACTCCCACAGCGAGGCGGCGCTGGAGGTCTATCTCAGCCGGGCCATCTTCGACTACGTCGAGCGTCTCCTGGGCCGGCCGGCGGTGGCGACCCAGTCGCTCTACTTCGAATTCGGCAGCCAGCAGGGGCTCCACCGCGACCCGGTCTTCGTCCAGACGAAACCGCCGAGCCATCTCGTGGCCGCCTGGGTCGCTCTGGAGGACATCGGGCCGAAGTGCGGTCCCCTGATGTACGTGCCGGGATCGCACCGGCTCCCGTACTACCAGTTCGAGCCCGGTCAGTTCCTCTTCGACCACTCCCGCCACGGCGAGAGGGAAGCCCAGGCCATGGCGGAGTTCGACCGCCGCCAGGCCGGGGAGCACGGTCTGCCAACCGAGACCTTCACCTGCAAGCGGGGCGACGTGCTGATCTGGCACCACTCCCTGCTGCACGGCGGCACGATGGTGGAGGACCCGTCCAGCACCCGGCACAGCTTCGTGGTCCACTACTCCAGCCGGGACCATTACAAGATCCGCCGGCAGAAAATCGTGGAGCTGATCCCGGGTCCCGACGGCCAGCCCGTGGAGCGTCCGCGAATCTTCGAGACCGAAACCGTCCTCCTCCGGGACGGCTGCCACGGGTTCGACAATCCGTTGCGCGGCTACGAGCCGGACTGAAACGCCAAGCGGCTGAGGACGACATCCTCGAGATTTCGGCGACCGTCGAAGACTCCAATCACGAAGACCTTCTGCGCTTCGATTCGGAACATCAGCCGGTAGGGAGGGAGAATCAACTCGCGGTAACTCTCGACCTCGAACCGAGCCAGCTCCGGAATCACTCGACCCCGCAAAGGGAAGGTTTCGAGGGCTCTGGAGTGCTCGACGATCCGGTCGAACAGCTTACCAGCAGCCATTGGCGCCTCCCGTTCGACGAAGTCGACGATCTCTTCGAGATCGCGGATGGCGACTTCGGCCCAGACCACCTCAAAGCGGGAGCTCATCCCTGGCGCAGGCGGGACCGGACGCGGGCGAAGGCTTCCTCCTGCGGAAGAGCACGGCCGGCTCGGATGTCGGCTTCTCCCTGGGCGGCGAACTGAAGCAGCAGGACCGCATCCCTCAGAGCCTGATAGCTGTCTACATCGAGGAGCACCGCTTTCGCCTCCCCTTCCTCGGTGATGACGACAGGCCGGCGGGATTCAGTCACCTGCTTCAGGAGATCCCCAGCGCGGGTCTCCAGATAGGCAAGGGACTTGATATCTTCCTTCAGGCGCATTGCATCTCCCAGATCCACAAGAAGATACCACAGTCGAAGCCGCGCCGGGTAGATCAGCCCCGAGGTCCGCGGCCGATGAAGATCGCGGCGAGGCTGCCGGCGTCGCCGAGTTGGGCGGGAGAGATCTCCTCGGTCTTGAAGTCCTCCACCTGGAACCGGGACGGCGCGGGGCTGGACAGGTCGAGGCCGGCCGGCGGGGTCAGGCGGTAGAGGCGGATCTCCTGGAAGCGCTTGCGGAAGAGCGACTCCCAGTCCCAAAGATAGAGGTTGGAGCGGTGAAGGCCGCTCGCCTTGTGCGCCTCCATGGTCCCTTCATCCACGATCGGGGGGACCGAGGCGACCAGCGCGCCCTCCGGAGTCAGCCGCCGCACGGCGGCGTCGAGCGCGGCTTTCGGAGAGTCCAGGTGGGGGAGGACGTTGGCGGCCACGATCAGGCCGAAGAGGCCCAGGTCGGCCGGCAGGGACTCGGCCGTGCCGGTGACGAAACGGACGTCGGGAAAGTGCTTTCGGCCGTAGGCGAGGCTGCGCTCGTCCGGGTCGATCCCGACCACCTCACCCTCCTCGGCCAGGCGGTCGGAGCCGTAGCCGGTGCCACAGCCCAGGTCGAGCACCCGCACGTCCTTGGCAAGCCCGGCCGCAAACTCGTATACCGCCAGATGAGCCAGGAAAAGATCGTTCCCGACCTCCGGCGACACCGGGCCGCCCCGCGCCGGCAATCCGGCGAGCCAGCGGTGGAAGGCGTTCAGGGCTTTGTAGAGGTCGGGGAGAGCCATCTTCAGCCGCGGAAGCTACCACGCCTTGGGGAATTCCCCACCCCCGCGCCCCGTTTTTCCGAGTGGAGTACCCTGCCATGCAGCCTTTTTCCGACACCGTTCCCACCAAGTACTGGCACGCCCTCGACAACGGGCGGGTCCAGTGCGACGTCTGCCCCCGGTTCTGCAAGCTGCTGGAGGGACAGCGCGGGCTCTGCTTCGTGCGCGCCCGGGAGAACGACCAGATCGTGCTCAAGACCTGGGGTCGGTCGAGCGGCTTCTGCGTCGATCCGATCGAAAAGAAGCCCCTGAACCACTTCCTCCCCGGGACGCCGGTCCTCTCCTTCGGCACGGCCGGCTGCAACCTGGCCTGCAAGTTCTGCCAGAACTGGGACATCAGTAAGTCCCGCGATACCGACACCCTCGCCGACCGGGCCACCCCCGGGGTCATCGCCGAGGCCGCCGAACGGCTCGGCTGCAAGAGCGTGGCGTTCACCTACAACGACCCGGTCGTCTTCATGGAGTACGCCGTCGACGTGGCCCAGGCCTGCCACGAGCGGGGGATCAAGAGCGTAGCCGTCACCGCCGGTGAGATCTGCGCCGAGCCGCGGGCGGAATTCTACCGCCACATGGACGCCGCCAACGTCGACCTCAAGGCCTTCACCGAGCGCTTCTACCGCAAGATCTGCGGCGGCTCCCTGGAGGCGGTCAAGGAGACGCTGGTCTACCTCAAGCACGAGACCGACGTCTGGTTCGAGCTGACCACCCTCCTCATCCCCGGCGAGAACGACTCCAGCGCGGAGATCGACGAGATGACCCGCTGGGTCGTCGACAAGCTGGGACCGGACGTGCCCATGCACTTCACCGCCTTCCATCCGGACTGGAAGATGATGGAGTACCCGCCGACCCCGGCGTCCACGCTCACCCGGGCGCGGCAGATCGCCATGGCGAACGGCGTCCGCTACGCCTACACCGGCAACGTCCGCGACGAGGAAGGCGGGACCACCTTCTGCCACGCCTGCGGCGAGGCGCTCATCGGCCGCGACGGGTACGTGCTGACCGGGTGGAACCTGACCGAGGACGGGTGTTGCGCCTCCTGCGGTACCCTTTGCGCCGGCCGTTTCGAAGGCCAGCCCGGCCACTGGGGCGCCCGGCGGCTGCCGGTCCGGTTGCAGAGCTTCATGCCGGCTTCCTGAGCTTCCTGACGGCGCCGTGAACCTGCCGCCGGTTTCTTCGTAGACTCCTGGGGGCGGCCTGCCGCCGTTCCGAGAAAGGAGCTTTCGTGCGCAGACTCTTCTGCACCTTCCTTCTGTTGTGCTTGCTTCCCGGCCTGGCCCTGGCGCAGGGCGCCGGCACCCGCCTCCTGCGTTATCCGGACATCGCGGGCGACACCGTGGTCTTCTCCTATGCCGGCGATCTCTGGACGGTCGGTGCCGACGGCGGTACGGCCCGCCGGCTGACCTCCGATCCCGGCCTCGAGGTCTTTCCCAAGCTGTCGCCGGACGGCAAGTGGGTCGCCTTCACCGGCCAGTACAGCGGCACCAGCCAGGTCCACGTCCTCCCGGTGGACGGCAGCGCCGCTCCCCGGCAGCTCACCTTCCGCAACGACGTCGGCGCGCTGCCGCCGCGCGGCGGCATTGACAACCAGGTGCTCGGCTGGACTCCGGACGGCAAGGAAGTTCTTTTCAACGCCCACCGGACGCCGTACAGCGACCGCAACAGCCGGCCCTACCTCGTGCCGGCCATGGGCGGCATGGAGCACCCGCTCCCGATGCCGGAAGGCGCCGGCGGCACCCTTTCGCCGGACGGCACCCGCTACGCCTACACGCCCATCATGCGCGAGTTCCGGACCTGGAAGCGCTACAAGGGCGGACGCGCGCAGGACGTCTGGATCTACGACCTGAAAAACGACACCTCGCAGCAGATCACCGACTTCGCGGGCTCCGACAACCAGCCGGTCTGGATCGGCAATACGATCTACTTCACCTCGGACCGCGGCGGCTGGCAGCTCAACCTGTTCGCCTACGACCTGGCCTCCCGCCAGGTCCGCCAGGTCACGAACCACGACACCTTCGACGTGCTCTGGCCGAGCGGCGACGACCGCCGCATCGTCTATGAGAACGGCGGCTACGTCTATCTCTTCGACCCGGCCTCGGGCCAGAGCCGGCAGGTGCCCGTGCAGGTCTCGGGCGACTTCCGCGGCACCGTCCCCTACTTCAAGAACGTGACCGGCGACATCCAGGCCATGGGCATCTCGCCGACCGGCAAGCGGGCCGTCCTCGGCGCCCGCGGCGACGTCTTCACCGTCCCGGCCGACAAGGGGGAGATCCGCAACCTGACCGATACGCCCGGCGTGCGCGAGATGGACCCGTCCTGGTCGCCCGACGGCCGCTGGGTCGTCTATCAATCCGACAAGACCGGCGAATATGAATTCTACGTGCGTCCGAGCGACGGCTCCGGCGAGGAGCGCCGCGTCACCCAGGACGGCAAGGTCTGGCGCTTCCCGCCGCTGTGGTCGCCCGACTCGAAAAAGATCGCCTTCGCCGACAAGACGCGGCGGCTGCTCTGGGCCGACGTGGCGACCGGCAAGGTGACGGACGTCGACCGCAACGACCGGGGTGACACCCTGGACTACCGCTGGTCCCCGGACAGCCGCTGGCTCACCTACACGAAGGTCGGCGAGACGCTCCTGCCGTCCGTCTGGGTCTACTCGCTGGAAACGAAAAAGGCCATGCGCCTGACCAGCGATTTCACGGCCGAGAGCGAGCCGGTCTTCGATCCCCAGGGCCGGTATCTCTACTTCCTGTCGAACCGGGACTTCAACCTCACCTTCAGCGGCTTCGAGTTCAACTATCTCTATACGAATCCCACCCGCGTCTACGTCGCGGTTCTGTCCAAGGACGGCCCGGCGCTGTTCCTCCCGCAGAGCGACGACGAGGCGGTCGCGGCGGAGAAAGGGCCGGACAAGAAGCTCGAGAAACCGCCCGCCGCCGACAGCGCCGCCGCCGCCGCCGCCGCCGCCACCCCCGCCAAGACCGTCGAGGTCAAGATCGACGCCGACGGCTTCGAGCAGCGGGTCCGCGCCATCCCCGGAGGCCCCGGCAACTACCGCAACGTGGCCGCGAACGCCGACGGCGTCTTCTACCTCACGGGCGACGGGCCTTTCGGCTCGCTCCGCATGTACGACCTCAAGGCCGAGAAGGAAGAGGTGATCCTGGACGGGGTCGCCGCCTTCGAGCTGTCGGCCGACGGCAAGAAGATCCTGTACCGCAAGGGAGACACCTACGGCATCGTCGACGCCAAGCCCGGGCAGAAGGCCGGCGACGGCAAGCTCGGCCTGGAGAAGCTCGAGCTTCGGATCGATCCCAAGGCCGAATGGGCGCAGATGTACACCGACGCCTGGCGCATCCTGCGCGACTGGTTCTACGACCCGGCCATGCATGGCGTCGATTGGAAAGCGCTGCACGACCGCTACGGCGCGCTGGTCCCCTACGTCGCGAACCGGGCCGACCTCGATTTCATCTTCGGCGAGCTGGGCGGCGAGCTGTCGGCCGGCCACGTCTACGTGGCCCCCGGCGACGAGCCCGGCGCGCAGAGGGTGGAAAACGGCCTCCTCGGCGCCGACGTCGAGGCGGCGGACGGCTACTACAAGGTCACGAAAATCTACCCCGGCGAGAACTGGCACGAAGACTTCCGCTCGCCGCTCACCGAGCCCGGCGTCCACGTGAAGGTGGGCGACTACATCCTGGCCGTGGACGGCGAGGCCGCTTCCACGTCCAACGCTCCGAACTTCTTCCAACTCCTCCAGAACAAGGCCGGGAGGGCGGTGGCGCTGCTCGTCAACGACAAGCCCACGGCCCAGGGCGCGCGGACGGAGCGGGTGCGGCCGGTCACCAACGAGCAGAACCTCCGCTATCTGGACTGGGTGATCTCCAACCGGGAAAAGGTGGCGAAGCTGTCCGGCGGCCGGATCGGATACATCCACCTGCCGAACACGGCGGTGGAGGGCAACCGGGAGCTCTTCAAGTACTTCTACCCCCAGACTCGGACCGACGCCCTGATCCTCGACGACCGCTTCAACGGCGGCGGGTTCATCCCCGACGTGATGATCGAGCTGGTCAGCCGGCCGCTGCTCAATTACTGGGCGTCGCGGGACGTGCTGCCCGCCTCCACGCCGATCTTCGTCCACACCGGACCGAAGGTGACGCTGATCAACGGCCAGGCGGGCTCGGGCGGCGACGCCTTCCCGTACTACTTCAAAAAGCTGGGCCTGGGACCGCTGATCGGCACGCGGACCTGGGGCGGCCTGATCGGCCTGTCGGGCACGCCGAGCCTGCTGGACGGCGGCTCGGTCTCGGCGCCGACGTTCCGCTTCCTCGGCACCGACGGCAAGTGGGCGGTGGAAAACGAAGGCGTAGCGCCCGACATCGAAGTGATCGACCGGCCCGAGCTGGTGGCGAAAGGCCAGGACCCGTCGCTGGAAAAGGCGGTCGAGGTGCTGCTGGAGGAGCTGAAGAAGAACCCGCCGCACAAGATCACGGTACCGGCACCGCCGAAGCAGGAGTGGCCGCCGAAGTAGGAGCCCTCACCCCCCGGCCCCCTCTCCCGGTCCGCCCGAGTCCACCCGCCCCGGGAGAGGGGGAGACTTACGGAGAAAAAGGGTGGCGGCGCCCTCCCCTCGCCGCGCGAGGGGAGGGTCGGGGAGGGGAGAATGGGATCAATCTCTACCGCTTCCACCTCCACCCGTTCTCCTCGCTCGACAGGATCCAGGCCACGGTCTTGCCGGGCTGGATGCCCTGGGCTTCATTCCAGAAGTGGCGGTCGCGGAGGTGGCGGCTGGAGGTGTCACCTTCGGGCAGGGCCTCCACCTCGTCGTGGATGCGGCGGAAACGCTCCACCCACTTGCCGCAGTTGGCCAGGCGGAGGTCCACCCAGCCGTCCCGCACCCAACCCTCCAGCTTCTCGGGGGTGACCGGCTCATTCACTGCGTCGCCGGGGACGATCGCCTTCGGACCGCGCAGGATCTCGCCCGACTCCAGGAGGATCGGCATGCCGATCGAGACGATCCGGTTGGCCTCTTCGGGCTGCTCCCGGACCAGACGGTTGAGCCGCTCGCAGACCTCCTCGGGAGTCGACTCGCGCACCGCCTTCATGGCTTTGAATTCGGCGCGCAGGAGATGGGCCTCGAACAGCAGCTTCGAGTTCTTGGGTGGGCCGAGCAGCTCGAAGGCTACGCTGCGCACCCCCTTTTCCTTCTCCAGGGCGGTCATCTTCTCGATCGCCCAATGGCGCAGGATGCCGGCGCGGTAGGTGGGTCCGAGCACCGCGCTGTCGAGCGCGCTCATGATGTCGTAGCCCGTGTTGCCGCCCTCGACCTCGAATACCGTGTACTTCGCGATCTCCTCCGGCGTCACGAACTCCATCTGCTCGCCGCTGGTGATGGTGACGAACTCCTCCAGGCTGAAGACCCCGTTCTCGCCGGTGTCGATGAACACGCTTTCGTAGACATCCTCACGCACCCGGGCGGCGTCCGGGTCCTCGCTGGAGAAAGTGGACCCGAGAGGCCGCGGCCGGGCATCCACCAGGCGGATCGGCTGGCGCTTGCGATGGATCGGCCCGTAGCCGATCCGCTTCCAGGCGATGGCCGCCGCCGGCTTGATCTCCTTGACGATGGGGCCGCCGGGCGTGCGGGCCATGAGGAAGAGGAGCATCGAGTGCGCGCCGGCCATGGCCGTCTTCGACAGCAGGGTCCGGCTCGGCTTCTCTTCCGAGTGGGTGTAGGGGATGTTCAGGCCCATGCCGCCCGTGCCGGTGGTGCCGATCTTCACGTAGACCTTGGCCCCGGCGTCGCGCATGCCGTTGTACATGATCTGGATGTGGCGGATCAGGCGTGGCATGTAGAGGCTTTCGAGCAGGATCTCGACCGCGTCCGCGTCGAGCTGCCCGGCGTCGAGCTGCGCCAGCACCGTCTCGGCCGCTCGGAAGATGTCGCTGTAGGCGATGCCGGTCGCCGTGTTGACGGCGTCGATCACGATGTCCGGGCGGGTGCCCATGAGCAGGTCGTAGAGCACGAAGCCCTGCAGGTCGTCGCCTGTCAGCCGGTTGAGCTGGGCGCGGATCTTCTCCCGGTGCGTACCGGCCTGGATCAGGCCGAAGATGTCGCCCGCCGAAGGGGTGAGCGTCGTATGGCCCGCCAGCGGAGCCAGCTCGCGGCAGGCCTCCTCCGACTCCGACATGTAGAGGCTATGGATCTGGATCTCGCGTGGGCGGCGCTCCAGCAGCTCCCGGCACATGGCCAGGCCGACCATGCCGGCCCCTCCCAGGACAAGGATCTTCCGATTCTCGATGTTCAAACCCTCTCTCCTTCGAGATGAAATGATGCCTCGGACGTGTCGCGGGCTTGCCGCGGTCCGGTGATTCTATCCGCAAGCCGGGCGCCCCGGGACAAGGCCTGCGGACCATGGGATGAGAAGATCCCGCGGACAGTGTACACTCCCCGGGTTCCCCGGTTTCCCCGGGCTCGGCCAGCCCGTGCCCGGAAGCCTCGCATTGGACTCGGAGGTCCGAACCATGGTTCCTCGCCGGGCGTCGACGTGCGCCTTCGCTTTCGCTTTCTCGTTGCCGGTCGTGCTCGCCGCGGCCACCGCGGCCACCGCGGCCGGGGATCTCTCCGCCCGGATCGACCAGGCCGCCCAGGCGGTCGCTCCGGAGGCCGTCGAGATCCGCCACCGCCTCCACCAGAACCCCGAGCTGAGCAACCGGGAGACGGCGACGGCCGCGCTCGTGGCCGACTATCTCAGGAAGATCGGCCTGGAGCCGCGGACCGGCATCGCCAAGACCGGCGTCGTCGCGGTGCTCAAGGGCGGCAAGCCCGGACCGGTGATCGCCGTCCGCGCCGACATGGACGCCCTCCCGGTCACCGAGCAGACCGACTTCCCGTTCGAGTCCACGAAGCGCGACACCTTCCTCGGCCAGGAGGTCGGGGTGGCCCATGCCTGCGGGCACGACATCCACACCTCCGTGCAGCTCGGCGTGGCGTCGGTCCTCGCGTCGATCCGGAAAGACCTCCCCGGGACGGTGATCTTCATCTTCCAGCCGGCCGAGGAGGGTCCGCCGCCGGGCGAGGAGGCGGGTGCGCCGCTGATGCTCGCCGAAGGGGTCTTCCAGGACGCCAAGCCCAAGGCCATCTTCGCCCTGCACTCCTTCCCCGACCTCCCGGTCGGGCAGGTGGGCTACAACTCCGGGCCGACCATGGCGGCGGTGGACCAGTTCGTCATCAAGATCATCGGCAAGCAGGCGCACGGGGCCTATCCCCACCTGAGCGTGGACCCGATCGTCATCGCCTCGCAGGTCGTGCTGGCGCTGCAGACCATCCGGTCGCGCAACCTTCCCGCCATGGAGCCCAGCGTCCTGACCGTGGGCATCTTCCGCGGCGGGGAGCGTTTCAACATCATCCCCGGCGAGGTCCACCTCGAAGGGACCGTGCGCACCTACAACGAAGAGATTCGCTCGGAAGTCGAGCGCCGCATGCGCGAGATCGTGGACGGGATCACGAAGGCGGGCGGCGGCTCGTTCGAGATGGAGTACAGGAAAAACGCGCCGGCCACGGTCAACGACCCGGCGCTGACCCGGACCTCGGCGGCGCTCCTGGAGCGCTCGCTGGGGGCCGGCAACGTCAAGGTCGTCGAGCCGTCCATGGCCGGCGAGGACTTCGCCTACTTCGCCGACGAGATCCCCGGGTTCTACTTCCGGCTGGGCGTCCTCGCGCCGGGGACCAGCTCGGGCGGCCTCCACACCCCGACCTTCCGCGGCGACGACAGCTCGATCGCCGTCGGGATCAAAGCCATGTCGCGGCTGCTGGTGGACACCCTGCGCGAGGGGCGCTAATCATTCATCGATTTCTGGTTCCGAGGTGACGGAATGCAAAACGAAGGGCCGTTCAAAAGCAGCTTTGGGATTGAAAACCACGGCATCACGGAAGCCGGGACGGTGTACTGGAACCTGCCGCCGGCCCGCCTGCACGAGATGGCCGTCCAGCGCGGCGAGGGCGTGACCGCCGCCGGCGGGCCGATCGTCTGCCTCACCGGTCCGCACACCGGCCGGTCGCCCGACGACAAGTTCGTGATCTCCGACCCGTCGATCGACGGCGACATCTGGTGGGGTAATGTCAACCGCAAGTTCGACCGCGAAAAGTTCGAAGGCCTCCTCGCCAAGGCGCGGGAGCACGTGAAGAGCCGCGACCTTTTCGTTTTCGACGGCTGGGCCGGCGCGGCGGACGCCGATCCCGCCCACCGGATGGCCGTGCGGATCGTCACCGAGAACGCCTGGCACAGCCACTTCGCGCGCAACATGTTCGTGCGCGAGGAGGATCCGCGGAAGCTGGCCGCTTTCGAGCCCGAGTTCGTGGTCTGGAACGTCGCCTCGCTGCAGGCCGACCCGGCCACCGACGGCACCCGCGGCGGCACCTTCATCCTGCTCGACCTGGCGCGGCGCATGGTCTTGATCGGCGGCACCCAGTACGCCGGTGAGATCAAGAAAAGCATCTTCAGCGTCATGAATTATTACCTGCCCAAGAAGGGCGTCCTCTCCATGCATTGCAGCGCCAACTACGGCGCCACCAAGGACGACGTTTCCCTCTTCTTCGGCCTCTCCGGCACCGGCAAGACGACCCTCTCGGCCGATCCGCACCGCACGCTGATCGGCGACGACGAGCACGGCTGGAGCGACCAGGGGGTGTTCAACATCGAAGGCGGCTGCTACGCGAAAGTGATCCGCCTGAGCCCCGAGGGCGAGCCCGAGATCTACACCACGACCCGCACCTTCGGCACGGTGCTGGAAAACGTGGTCTGCGATCCCGAGACCCGGGAGCTCGACCTCGACTCCGAGCGCTACACCGAGAACACCCGCGCCAGCTATCCGCTCACCCAGCTCCAGAACGTGGACCTGGGCGGCATGGCCGGCCATCCGAAAAACATTGTCTTTCTCACCTGCGACGCCTTCGGAGTGCTGCCGCCGATCGCGCGGCTGACCGACGAGCAGGCGATGTACCACTTCCTCTCCGGCTACACCGCGAAGGTGGCGGGCACGGAGAAGGGGGTCACGGAGCCGAAGGTCACCTTCAGCACCTGCTTCGGCGCGCCCTTCCTGCCGCTCCATCCGGCCGTCTACGCCGGCATGCTGGGCGAGAAGCTCAAGAAACACGGCGCCAAGGTCTGGCTGCTCAACACCGGCTGGACCGGCGGCCCGGTCGGTGTGGGCCAGCGGATCAAGCTCGCCTACACCCGCCGCATGGTCACCGCGGCGCTCTCGGGTGAGCTGGACGGCGTGGACACCTGGACCGATCCGCACTTCGGCCTGGCCGTGCCGGTGAAGATCGAGGGCGTGCCCGACCCGGTGCTGCACCCCCGGGAGACCTGGAAGAGCCCCGCGGACTACGACGCCAAGGCGAGCCAGCTCGCCGAGATGTTCGCCGACAACTTCGAGAAGTACGAAGACCACGTGAGGGACGGCGTCAAGGCCGCCGGCCCCCGCAAGGTCAAGGCGGGCTGAAGCCGCATGCCCAGGTAAGAAAGATGATGTAAGAGATGTAAAGCCTCCTCCTCTCTGGAAATCAACGCCTTGGCCGGCGTTGTTGGACCGGGTGACGAGGAGGGGGTGAGATGAGCCAGATCGAACAGGGACAAAAATCGGCCGACATCCTGGCCACGCTCGGCATGGACGAGAACGGCCGGAGCCGGACGTGGAAGCGCAGGATCGTCTGGATCCTGGTCGTGGCCGCGGTGATCGCCGTGGCCGCCTACGTCGTTTGGGGCCGCGGGGGAAAGGAGAGCGGGCCGCGCTACGTCACCAACCCGGCGCGGATCGGCGACCTCGTGGAGACCGTCTCCGCCACCGGTACGCTCGCGGCGCTCGACACCGTCCAGGTGGGCTCCGAGACCTCGGGCCGGATCCTGGAGGTGCTGGTCGACTTCAACGACCAGGTCCAGAAGGGACAGGTGCTCGCCACGATCGACCCCGAGCAAGCCCGGGCGCGCGCCGACGAGGCCGCCGCCCAGCTCCAGGCCGCCCGCGCCTCTCTGGCCCGCGCCCAGGCGACCGTGGCGGAGTCCGCCCAGAACCTGGCCCGGCTGCGGAGCCTCCGCGCCTCCGGTCTGATCTCGGAGCAGGACTTCGACACCGCGCAGGCGACGGCGCAGCGCTCCCAGGCCGACGTCGCTTCGGCGCGCGCCCAGGTCACGGTCGCCCAGGCCTCGCTCGCCGAAGCGCGCACGAACCTGGGGCGCACCTCGGTCCGCTCGCCCATCTCGGGCATCGTCCTCTCCCGCGCGGTCGAGCCGGGCCAGACGGTGGCGGCGTCCTTCCAGACGCCCGTGCTGTTCACGATCGCCCGCGACCTCACCGCCATGTCGCTGCACGTCCAGGTGGACGAGGCCGACGTCGGCAAGGTGAAAGAAGGCCAGCGCTCCACCTTCACCGTGGACGCCTACCCGGACCGCCGGTTCGACGCCCAGCTCGTCTCGCTACGCAACGTGGCGGTCACGGCGCAGAACGTCGTCACCTATGAAGCCGTGCTCTCCGTGGACAACTCCGATCTGCGGCTCCGTCCGGGGATGACCGCGACCGCCACGATCGTCACCTCCAGGAAAGAAGGCGTCCTCCTGGTGCCGAACGCCGCGCTCCGGTTCACGCCTCCCGAGGTGACCGCCGCCGGCCAGTCGCGGAGGACGGGCCTGTTCCTGCCCGGCATCAGCCGCGGCGGGCCTCCGGGCGGGTCCCGGCAGCGGCAGCAGCAGTCCAACGGAAATACCGGGAACGGGGCGCGGCCGGCGGATCGGCAGGCGGCCGGGAACGCCACCGTCTGGGTCCTGCGCGACGGCAAGCCGGTCGCCGTCCCGGTGACGTCCGGAGCCACGGACGGCCGCGATACGGTGGTGAGCTCCGCACAGCTCGAAGCGGGCGACGAGGTCATCGTCGACATCGCGGTCCAGGAGGACAAGGCGTCATGAGCGCCGTCCTTGAGGCTGTGCCGGTCGCAGCGGCGGCCCCCGCCGTCTCGACGGCGAAGCCGCTGCTGGAGCTGCGCGGCATCCGCAAGGTCTACGGCGAAGGACAGGCCGCGGTCGAGGCTCTGCGCGGCATCGACCTGACGATCCGCGAAGGCGAGTTCGTGGCGGTCATGGGAGCGAGCGGCTCCGGCAAGTCCACCTGCATGAACATCCTCGGTTGCCTCGACGTCCCCACCTCGGGCCGGTACCTCTTCCGGGGTGTGGACGTGGGCGGGCTCGACCGCAACCAGCGCTCCCTGATCCGCCGGCACTTCATCGGCTTCGTGTTCCAGGGCTTCAACCTGCTGCCGCGCACGTCGGCCCTGGAGAACGTCGAGCTGCCGCTGGTCTACAAGCACATCCGCGCCTCCGAGCGCCGCCGGCTCGCCGGCGAGGCGCTGGCCGCGGTCGGTCTCGCCGGCCGCGAGCGGCATACGCCGTCAGAGCTCTCCGGCGGCCAGCAGCAGCGCGTGGCCATCGCCCGCGCCCTGGTCACCGATCCGGCGCTCCTGCTCGCCGACGAGCCGACCGGCAACCTCGACACCGTCACCAGCGGCGACATCATGCAGCTCCTGGTCAACCTCAACCGCGACCGCGGGGTGACGATCGTGATGGTGACCCACGAGGCGGACATCGCCGGCTGGGCCGAGCGGCGCATCCACTTCCGCGACGGCCTGATCGTCGACGAGGAGGTGGGCTGATGCTCTGGACGACGCTCCTCATGTCGTTGCGGGAGATCCGCCGCAACTCCCTGCGCTCGCTGTTGACGATGCTCGGCGTGATCATCGGCGTCGGCGCGGTCGTGGTCCTCGTCACCCTTGGCAAAGGGGCGAGCGCCAAGGTGGAGTCCGACATCGCCAAGCTCGGCAACAACCTGCTCATCGTTTCGCCGGGCGCCAGCCGGCGGGGCTCCTCCTTCAGCACCGCCCGGCCGCTCGAGCGTGGCGACGTCGCCGCCATCGAGCGCGAGGTCACCGGCATCGCCGCCGTCGCGCCGGCCTCTCAAAAGCAGACGCCGGTGATCTCCGGCAACCGCAACTGGAGCACCTCGGTCGTCGGCACGACCGCCACCTATCTGGAAGTACGCGGCTATCAGGTCGGTACGGGCCGGTCGTTCACCGACTCCGAGGCCGCGTCCGGGCGCGCCGTGGTGATCCTGGGCCAGACCGTACGCAAGGAGCTGTTCGGATCGCAAGACCCGATCGGTCAACAGGTCCGTGTCTGCCCGCATGCCGGCCGAGGTGATCGGCGTCCTCGCCTCCAAGGGCCAGGCGGCCATGGGAATGGATCAGGACGACGTCGTCGTGATGCCGCTCGTCACCTACCAGCGCCGCATCGCGGGCAACACCGACATCTCCTCCATCTACGTTTCGGCGGCCAAGGGCCGTTCGACCACCCTCGTTCAGACCCAGATCGAGGCGCTGCTGCGCCAGCGGCGGCGCCCGGCCGGCGAGGACGACTTCAACGTGCGCGACATGGCGGAGATCGCGGCCACCATGGCGAGCGCCACCGGAGCACTGACGGCGCTGCTCGGCGCCATCGCCGGCGTGAGCCTGCTGGTGGGCGGCATCGGCATCATGAACATCATGCTCGTCTCCGTGACCGAGCGCACCCGGGAGATCGGCATCCGCCTGTCGATCGGAGCGCTGCCGCGCGAGGTTTTGTTGCAGTTCCTCGTCGAGGCGGTCGTCCTGTCGAGCCTCGGCGGCGCGCTCGGCATCCTCTCGGGGCTCGGCGGAGGCTGGTTCGCGGCCCGCGCCCTGGAGGTACCGTTCCTGGTCGTGCCCCAGATCGTGGTGGTCGCCTTCCTCTTCTCGGCGGCCGTGGGCGTGATCTTCGGCATCCTGCCTGCCCGCCGGGCCGCCCGGCTGAACCCGATCGAGGCGCTGCGGCACGAGTAGAGACCGCGGCACGAGTAGGTACAATCTCTTCCCATGAGCTGCCCGCCGTGGGAACCCCGCTACCGTCTCACACCGGCCATGGCCCGGTCTCTCATGGAAGTGGGAGCGGCCAGCGCGGTCGTGGAGCACCTGGCCATCCCTCCGGGTGTCCGCGAGGAGCTTCGGCGCCGGGCCCGGGTACGCTCGACGCACTTCTCGACCCGCATCGAGGGCAACCGTCTCACGCTGGCCGAGGCGGAGGAGGTGGTCGGCGGTGGCGGCGATAGCCGTGTCCGATTCCACGGGCGTGAACGGGATGTGACCGAGGTCCGGAACTACTGGAACGCCCTCCTCAAAGTTGAGGAGTGGGCGGCGGGCGGGCGGCCCTTGGACGAGGATCTCATCCAGCGCATTCACGCGCTCGTGGAGAGGGGAGCCCGCTCGAAACCGAGCTCCTGGCGCGACGGGCAGAACGTGATCCGCGACTCGGAGTCCGGAGCCCTCGTCTACCTGCCGCCCGAGGCGAAGGACGTGCCTCTCCTGATGTCCGGGCTGGTCGCATGGGTACGGCAGGCGGAGGAGGAGCTGATTCCGGTGCCTATCATCGCCGGCCTGGCCCACTACCAGTTCGTGACGATCCATCCGTATTACGACGGGAACGGCCGCACGGCCCGGCTGCTCGCCACCTTCCTTCTCCAGCGCGGAGGTCATGGGCTGCAAGGACTCTTCTCTCTGGAAGAGCACCATGCCCGGGATCTTGCTGCCTACTACGGCTCCCTCATGGTCCACCCCCACCACAACTACTACGAAGGCCGGGCCGAGGCCGATCTGACTCCCTGGCTGGAGTATTTTCTCGACACGCTGGCCGATGTGTTCACGGCCGCGAAAATCGAGGCGCTGCACGCCGCGGAGACCGGGATCTCCCTGGAGCCGCAAGAGTTGCGCCGGTTGGACCCGCGCGCACGGACGGTGCTCGGCCTGTTCTCGATCCACGAGAGAATCACCGCCCGGCATGTGGCCGCGGCGCTCGGTCTTTCGGACCGCATGGCGCGCCTCCTGCTCCGGCAATGGGCGGATGAAGGCTGGCTCGAGGTGGCAGACGCCGCCCGCCGGACCCGCTCCTACGCGTTATCGGCAATTTATCGGCAATTTATCGGTAATCCATCGGCATAGACGACGGCGGTACTGGAGTAGAATCAGGCCGAAGGAGCCCTCCGGAGACCTGAAGGAAGCTCCGGCGTATTGATGAGGAGTCTGTCATGGCTGAAGGACGTCTGCTTCGGAAGCTCATCAAGGCCGGTAGCCAGGCTGCTACTGAGGATTTCCGTACTGCCGCCGAGGAGCTGATTCGGCTGGAGCGGGAGAAAAAGCATCATCTGCTAGCCAACGACCTGGAGCGCATCCTCTACGGGGAGCGCTCGTCGTCGTCGCGCCCGATACCCAGAGGGGGCCAGACATCTCCCAAGGATCGGGAGCGCGGCCTCGCTCTGCTCGAATTTCGGGAACCTGTGCGCGATCAGACCGACATCGTCCTCTCGGACGAGAACCGGTCTGTTCTGCCAGACTCTCATGGAGCAGAACAGGGGCGAGCTTTTGGCGAGCTACGGCCTGAGACCCATCTCGCGCCTTCTCTTCTGCGGTCCGCCGGGTTGTGGGAAAACGCTCGCTGCCGAGGTCTTGGCGAGCGAATTGGGCCTCCAGCTAGCGACGGTCAGGTTCGACGCGGTCGTGTCCTCCTTTCTGGGTGAGACAGCTTCCAATTTGCGTAAGGTCTTCGATTCTCTCGCGACCCAGAAGGTCGTTGCGCTTTTCGATGAGTTCGACGCCATTGGAAAAGAGCGCGAGGATCCGACGGAACACGGCGAGTTGAAGAGAGTTGTGAATTCATTTCTTCAGATGGTGGATGCCTACCGTGGTCCGAGCCTTCTCGTCGCGGCGACGAACCATGAACGTGTGCTCGACAGGGCCATCTGGCGACGATTTGACGAGGTTCTCTTTTTCGACAAACCCAACCTGGAGCAGATCCGCCAGCTCTTGCAGGTGAAGCTCCGTGGTGTGCGCTACGATCTGCCTCTCGCAGACCCGGGTTTTCTCAATCACTTGACGGGGTTCACCCAGGCAGCGATCGAAAGGGTGCTGATTCGTGCCATCAAGGCGATGGCGCTCAAAGGCCGGCAGTTCCTGACCATTGATCTCGTTTCCGAGGCCCGGGAACGAGAAGAGCGCCGTACCACCCTCCTGACCAAGCTGTAAACGGGATGATTCCGTCGAATGCCAGACCCGCTCCATCACCTTCCCTTGCCGCGCCTTGAGCCGGTCAACGAACGCCGGACCAAAGGTTCTGGCCCTCGACGCTCTGTACCGGATGACCCGCGCGCTCACGCCCGCAAGCTGAGGAAGGAGCTGGATCAAAGGGTGGAGGCTGCCGGGAGAGAAACGGGTGCGTTCGATCCGCGCCTCCTGTTGAAACTCGAAGTTGAAGGCATTCAACCTGAAGATCTCGAAGCGATCCCCGGTCTGCAGTTGGTCAGCCAGGAGGGTAAATCCCTGTTGGTGCTTTTCGCGGATGAACGTGGTCTGATCGAGTTCCGGAGCCGCCTCGACCAGATTGCTGCCGGACGAAAAGCCGTCCGGCAGGAACGTCCTCTTCGCGATCAAGGGAATCGAGGGTTGGAGTCGGGAGGATCGGCGGGGCCCCGCACTTCGGCGCGAAGGTTTACCGTGGGTCGAATCCTTCGTTGTCAACGTTGAGCTCTGGCCTCTTGAGCGCCAGCCCGACCGCAAGAGGATGATCGAGTCGTTTCGTCAGTGGTGCGGAGGCCGAAGCATTTCGATCCTGGACTTGCTGGACCAGGAAACCATCGTCCTATGCCGGATCAAGCTGACCTCCCACGGGTTTGAAAATCTCCTCGAGCACCGGGATGTCCGGGAGGTGGATCTTCCTCCTCGTTACCAGCTCGATTTTAGCTTGTTGAGCCTGGACCTGCAATCCATTCCAGAGGTTCTTCCGCCAGGAGACGATGCCCCCAGAATTGTCGTCCTGGACAGCGGCCTGGCCACGAATCATCCCCTCGTCGCGCCTGCGGTGGGCGATGCTCAGAGCTTCGTGCCAGGGTTCGGGGCCGAG
The DNA here is from genome assembly GCA_963844885.1 of uncultured Holophagales bacterium. Lineage (GTDB taxonomy): Bacteria > Acidobacteriota > Thermoanaerobaculia > Multivoradales > UBA5704 > DATMER01. The sequence continues at coordinate 151,530 of CAWJQA010000009.1, forward strand.
GATGAGCACGGCCACGGCACGATGGTTGGAGGGATCGCTCTCTACGGCGATCTCGAAGAAGCCGCTGCCAGTGGAGCATTCTCACCAGTCTTGCGCCTCTTCAGCGGGCGGATCACCGACAGTGACAATGAGAACAGCACGGATTTTATCGAGCGTTATATCGAGGAGGCGGTCAACTATTTTGTCACGCTCTATGGCTGCAAGGTGTTCAACCTTTCGCTGGGCGATGCTCGGCGGCCCTTCGTGGAAGGACATGTTCGTGGTCTCGCCGCGGTTCTCGATTCGCTGGCGCGGCAATACAGAGTCCTGTTCGTAGTATCGGCAGGGAATTTTGCGGGCAGCGAAGGTTCTCCCGAAAATTGGGGTAAGGAGTACCCCCATTACTTGTTCAATGGCGAGGCTCGACTCCTCGATCCTGCGCCGGCTCTCAACGTGCTGACGGTAGGTAGCCTTGCGCGCTACGAGGTTCCAAGGATGGCCCAGCGATTCCCGAATGATCCTGCCTATCAGGTGATCGCGCGGAGGGACCAGCCCTCTCCCTTTTCTCGATCCGGCCCGGGGCCGAACGGAGCCATCAAGCCGGACGTGGCCGAATATGGCGGAAACCTCTACGTGGATCTTCGCACCGGACAGCGCGATGCTCGGGGACTGAACGAGCTCGGAGAGCTTGGCCTTTCCGGGGGTTCGCCGCTGGCAAACTCTTCTGTATTGATTCAGGGACGAGCTTCGCGGCTCCGAAAGTGACGCACCTTGCTGGCCGCCTGCTGACCGAGTACCCCGACGCCTCTCCGGATCTGCTGCGTGCTTTGATCGTCGCCCACAGCAGTCATCCCGAAGCAGCGTTGGATCTCCTGGAAAGGGACGAGAAGAAGATCTACCATTTGCTGGGCTACGGACGGCCGGATGGGGAAGCGGCGATCCTTTCCAGCGAGCGGAATGTGACGCTCCTTCGCGAGGACAGCCTTGGTGAGAACGAGCATCACTTCTATGAGATCCCTCTTCCGGAAGACTTCCTCCGAAAGCCAACCCGCAGAGGTCGCAGGATCACGGTGGCTCTTGCCCATACTCCGCTGGTGCGAAGGACCAGACTCGGGTACCGAGCCGGCAGCTTTCAGTTTCGCGTAGTGCGCTACGGGAGCCTGCAAGAAGTCATCAATGTTTTCCGTCGGACCCCTCCAGATCAGCGGGAGGAGATGATTCCAGAGGCTGGAAAGTTCCGGCCTACCGCACAAAGCAGGAGCAAGGGAACCGCTCAGGCTGGGACGTGGAATATCCGGCAGGTCGAACTCGCGATGGCAGGAAAAGAGCTTGTTCCTGGTCGTCACCCGCACGGTTCCTCCCTGGGCAACAGGTCTGGCCACTCACGAGCCGTACGCCGTGGTCGTTGTCATCCAGGACCGGTCCGCCGAGCAGGTGCGGTACTACACGCAGCTCGCGCAGAAACTCCGGGTGCCGCGCATTCGGCTATAGCCGGTTGTCTTCCCGAAGCAGCACGTGTCTGATCGGAGGGAGGAGCCCGTCATGAAGAGAATCCTGTCCGCCTTGGCTCTTGTGTCCTCGCCGGCCGGCGAGGATTTCTGGGGGGCGCTTTGGAAACCGGCCGAAAAGACCGGACCGGGGCCGATGAGCGAGGCGCTCCGGACCGGCCGCGCCGTCGAACGCGGCGGCACGCTTTACGCCGTGTCCGAGGGCCGGCTCCTCCACTACACGGCGGACGGCAAGCTTCTGGGCGAGGTGAAGCACGCGTCGGCCCTGGCGGTCACGGACGGCGATCAGGTGCTGGCGGCCGTGGGCACTGAGGTGGTCGAGCTACCCGCCGGCGGTACGCTGTGAGAAGCCAAATCGTGAACGCCCGTCTCGTCTCTGTCGTGGCCGTCATCGCGAGCCTGCTGCTGGCCGGGACGGCGCAGGCCCAGAGGCGGCTCGGCACCAAGGATCAGGAATATCTCGAAGGTGTTTTGCACGATCTTCTCTACGATCCACCGCAAGGTGCCGAGAGTGTCTCCGTCATCACCAGGATGCGCACGATGTCGAGAGATTTCGCCGACGCGTATCGGGCCGGCTGGCTGGTGCATGGCAAGGACGCAGAGCCGGACCGCGTCTATTTCGCGGACGGCGATTCGATTCCCGTCAGTCCCGAGCTGAAGCTCACCCGGGTCAACTTCGTCGCGGATTGCCGTTTCATCTACAACCGGGCTCTCTATGACAGTGCGGCCGATGCGGCTCGCGGCCGGGTTTCCGATCAGGCGCTGCCGAATCGGGGGAGCAATGAGCTGGCGCATGCCGCCTGGCTCTATCGTCTCGGCAACGAAGACCTGGCCGCGCGCGCCCTCGCCGCGGCCCGGAACGCCGTGAACGACGTTTATCCCAAGCCCGATTCGGAGCAGGACCCACGCCTGTATCTGCGGAGCGATTTTCTCTGGTGGGCTTTCGACGCCATGGTCCATGCCTACATGGTGCGCGCGGATGCGGAGGCGCTGGCTCATGGCGAGACCCTGTTGCGGCTGCGCGGCGAGGAGACCGCGGAGTCTCACCCCGCCGTCGAAAAAGGTTCAGCGCTAATCGAGGATCTCAAGCGCCGGCAACGGAACGGCACCCTCGGACAGGCGCCGCCGCCCTGGCCCGCCGATTTCGAGACGTGGGATACAAAGAAAAAGACGGCTTGGCTGATCGATTCGCTGGATGAGGCCGGCATGCCGCTGGAAGGCGCACCCGGCGGACTGAAACCCTATCTGGACGTCCGCATCGGCGCCCTCGTTCAGCTCGGGGAGGCCGCCGTCCCCGACCTCCTCGATGCCTTGGAGACGGACGGACGGTTGACGCGCTATGTCTATGCCTGGCGCGATTTCGTTCCCGACCGGGACATCATGACCGTCCGCGAAACCGAGCTGGACGCGATCACGTCGATCCTCCATCTCGGGGACATGTTCAACGGTGCGGTTTTCGTGGAAATTCCCCAGCTTCCCGAGACGGTGCGGCGCCTGCGCGCCTACTGGGCCGAGAACAAGTCGCAGTCCCTCGACGGGCGGCAGATGAAGGCGCTGACCGATCCGAACGTGGATTTCAAGGCGAAGCGCGAGGCTGTGAAAAACCTTGTGAATCCCGCCGGGGTGCCCAAGCCGAACCCGCCGAACCCACCGAACCCGGTAATCGCAAGGTTTTCCGATCCGACGGCGGCGGAAGCGATCCTGGCCGCGATGGACGCCGAGCTCGCCGCCTACGAAGCCGGGCCGCGGAGTCAGGGCGAAGGCTACTACTTTTATGAGCGCCGGAGCATCGCGGAGACCTATCTGTCGGCGCTGATCGGCCTGGGAGACTCCCGCATCGCGCCGGAGCTGGCCCGGCGCGCCGCGGCTGCGACGGCCGCCGCGGACGACCGCAGGGGCTGGGCGCTTGCCGCGCACTTTCTCGGCGATCCGAAACCTTTCGCGGCTTTCGCCGAGGATTTCCGCGCCGGCCGGCTCCCGTATCCTCCCGGCCAGGACGGGAAGGAAGGCTGGCTGGAGGCGGCCGTCGCCGCGCTCAGCCGGGCCGGCACGCCGGAAGCTTCGCGCGCGCTCGATGCGCTGGCCGAGCCGGGACACCCTGCCCACGTGGCGATCGTCCGGCTGATCCTCGGCCGGTCCACCGTGCTGGCTTACGAAAACAACCTTTGGTTTCAACACCCGTACTGCCTGCGCATCCTGCGCCGGCTTCTCGACGACACCTCGCCCACGGGCCTGACCCAGGTTCTCGAAGGTGCAAGCTTCGCGCGCCGGGGTGAGCACGGCTTCGGCGGCACCGCGCCCGACTTTCTCGCCGCGTTGCACAGCCCCCATCGGGAGATCCCGGAGCTCACCCGCGACGCCGCGGCGCTGCAGCTCGCCGACCTCGTTTTCGGCGCGCCGCGCGCCCTGCCCTTTTTCGACGCCCCGGACAAGCGGCTCGCCCTGCTGAAATCGACGCTCGACCGGTACCGCTTCGAGCGCGCAAGCCCCTGGCTCGCCGGATACTTCGGGGCCGATCCGGCCAATCCGCATTTCATGCCCGGCATCCAGCCGCTGGGCCGCGCCGCCACCGCGGCCGACGTGGAGCAGGGAAAAGCGATCTTTCACCTCGACGGCCAGGCCCGGCCGGTGGACATGAAGCTGCCGGCCCTGGCCACGCTGCTGGCCGGCCGGTTCACCGAGCAGCCGTCGCCGGCGGTGATTCTCCAGGCGGAGGCCGGCCCCGGCGGCGAGGTGACCTACGGCGTTCTCACGGCCGAAGAGATCCTGACGGTGCCCGCCTCGAAGCTGGAGAACATTCGGCCGCTCCCCTCACCGTGACGGGGCCGCGGGCTCCGCGGTAGAATTCGTCCCATGCGCTGCCGATTCATCACCGCCGACGTCTTCACCAGCCGTCCCCTGGAGGGCAATCCCCTGGCCGTCTTTCCGGACGTCCGGGGCCTCTCCGACGGCCTCATGCAACGGATCGCCCGGGAATTCAATCTCTCGGAGACGGTCTTCGTATTTCCTCCGGACGATCCGGCCCACACCCGCAAGCTGCGAATCTTCACGCCCAAGACCGAGCTCCCGTTCGCCGGCCATCCGACGGTAGGCACCGCCTACGTGCTGGCCGCCCTGGGTGAAATTCCGCTGACCGGAGACGATACCCGCATCGTGTTCGAGGAGGCCGTGGGCCCTGTGCCGGTCCGGATCCTCTGCGAGGCCGGCCGGCCTGTGTTTACCCAACTTTCCGTGGCGCAGCTTCCCGAGATCGGCCCACCGCCGCCGCTGGCGCCGGAGCTTCTGGCCGAGATGCTCTCTCTCGATTCTGGCGACGTGATCAGCGACGGCGAGGATTTTCCTCAACCCTTTTCCTGTGGCAACGCCTTTCTTTTCGTTCCATTGAGCAGCCGGGACGCCTTGCGCCGCGCCCGTTTGAGGATCGATCTCTGGGACAAGCTCCTCGCCGACACCTGGGCCTCGAAGCTCTATCTCTTCTGCAAGGAGCCCGAGCTGCCCGGCTCGCACTATCGGGCGAGGATGTTCTCTCCGGCGCTCGGCATCGGTGAGGACCCCGCCACCGGAGCCGCCGTCTCCGCCTTCGGAGGCTACGTCGGCCTCCGTGCCCGGGAGGCGGATGGCACCGTGAGCCGGGTCGTCGAACAGGGCTTCGAGATGGGCCGCCCGAGCCTTCTCCACCTGGAAGTGGACAAGCAAGCCGGCGAAATCACCGCCGTGCGGGTGGGCGGCGCCTCGGTGATGGTCTCGGAAGGGGTGATGGAGGTGCCGGAAGGCTTATAATCTTTCCAAAACCCGCCGCGCCCTCTCCCGCTGCTCGCCGTTGGCGATCACCGCCATGTTGGTGGCGAGGCGCTCCCAGAGCTCGCGGGCCTGCCGGGGACGATGAAGGGCTTCGAGCGCCGTGGCCGCGGCTTCGAGCAGAAAACCGCTGTGAACCTCCAGCCAGCCGCGCGCCGTCTTCGCGCGGATCCGGCGCAGGACATCCATCAGACGGACCGGGTCGAGCCGAACGAGAATTTCGACAGCACGCGGATCGCGCCGCCGGGATCTGAAGCTACGCCACAGGTGATCGGCCAGGCGCGGCACGAACAGGCGGCGGACGAGGTCGTCCGCACCGGCCTGGACGCCGAGGGTGGCCGCAGTGATCAATACCTGGTCCGGCAGCGTGCGGCACTCGGCCGCCGGCCTCAGCAGCGGCACCGCCAACTCGGGTCTCTGAGCCAGCTCGGGCAGGTCCAATACCAGCGGGATCGTCACCTCGTTCAGGTCGGCCGGCTTGAGCCCCCGCCGAAGCTCGGCGATCAGGTCGGCCGGGTGGACCCGTGCAAGCTTCCGGCGCAGCTCCGAACCCTCCTCCAGGCAGGCGAACCGGTGTCCGAGATCCAATGGTCCGTCGTCGTACCAGTCGGAGGCGACCAGCGCCGGCACCTCCCCATCCGGAACCCGGCGCGTTCCCATGCGTTCGGCGAGGTCGTCCGCGAAGTCTGAACAGATCGTTTCAAATCCCAGCGTGCCGTCGTGGCAGTAGGCCTGAAACACGAGCAGCCAGCCGTCGCCCGTCAGCGCCAGCAGGCAGCGGCCCACCACCCGGCCCGCGTCGTCGCGCGCGTAGATCACGCGTTTGTTGATGTCCGCGGCGTTGGTGAACACGGAAAAATAATTGAACGACCCGGGGCTGAGACAGGTCTGGAAATGCCCACCCATCCGGAACACTTCGAGCGGATCGTCCTCCAGCTTCAGGTGCAGCCGCAGCTCTCCCGCCTGGCCTTCGGCGGACACGGTGCGCGTTCCAACCCCGTCGAGCCACGGTGTCCAGTCCAGATGCGCCAGGCGCTCGCGGAACGAAAGGTTTTGCGGCGCGTCGCGGAAATCCCAGGGCGGCGGGCCGCACCGCTCGCAGAAGAGCCGCCAGGCCAGCGTGCGATGGCGGGGCTTCAGCCGGGCCGCGGTCGCCACCAGCGTGAGATTCTCCGTCCCCACCATCCAGGCGGGGACCTCCTCGATGCCGATCAGGCTGCGGAGCGCCTCCGGCAGATGCGTGTCCAGATCGCGCTCCCAACGCTCCAGGATCGTCCGGCCGCGGGCGCGGTCGAGCTTCGTGCGCAGCCGCTCGATCCGGGCGGCGCTCAGAGTCGCCGGCCGTTCGAGCCGAGCCCGAAGGTTCGCAAGCCGAGTGTTGAGAGCCGGCTTGCGGTCCTCTTCGGCCTGTTCGAGCCGACCCTGGATCGCTTCGATCTCCCTCTCCAGCCGCCCCGCGGTGGGAAGATCCTCCGCCAGCCAGCGGCCGACCCGGGCTTCGGCATCCTCCAGCACGCCGGCCAGCCGGCGGAGCTGCGGATGAAGCTCGTCCGGATAGCCTTCCATCCAGGCCGGCATGCCGGCGGCAGGCTCGCCGAGGACAGGGAGAGGCAGAGGCCGGACCCCCGCCGCGCCGAGGATGATCGACTTCACGACGCAGGCCAGCAACCGCGACAGTTGCCGGGTCAGCACCGACTCCCGGATGAAGTGGACGAGATCGCCGGAGCTGAGCGGTTCGAGAACGGCCTCCGGCCATTCGCTCAAGAGGAGCCCGAAGTGCTGATCCGGGTCTGTGAGGGCTTTCAGCACGTCCGCGAAGCTCTCGGGCCGGCTCCGGCAGAGCCGGACGGCCAGCCGGACCGCATCGCTCGAATCGTAATCGTGAAGGCGGCCGGCTTTGATCAGCGAGTCCAGGAGCGCCGCCACCAGCGCGGGATCGCGGGCGAGGCCCGGATCGCCGGCCTGGAAGAACAACTCCACCACCCTCGTCGCCTCATCCCGCCCGAGCCCGCCGCGGATCTCCGCCACCGCGGCGAGATGATCGTAGACGTCCAGGATCTGCTTACGGGCCTGGTCCCCCTCTATCTCGATTTCATCTTCGACGAAAACGTGCCGCATACTCAAGCCGGCCTCGGCCCAGGGACGTAGCAGCGCCTTCGGATCGGCGACGGGCCTCCGCTTCAGGTAACGCTCGAAGCCCGCGAGCATCTTGGGAACGGAAGACTCGGGCTCGCCGGCCAGAGTGCTCCAATACAGGAGGAGCTGTGTCCGGCCGGGCGTCCGGCCGGAATTGCCGGCCTCGGCGGGGATGAGCTCCAGAGCTCGGGCCAGCGGCTCCGTCCAGGCCGACGCCTCCGGCTTCGACGTCCGGCGCAGCCTCTCCAGCAACTCGGCGGCCCGGAACGCGGATGGAGCCGCCTTCTGATGTATCTCCACTCGCCTGCGGAGCGCGTGGCGCGACCTTCTCTCGTAGTGTTGGACCGTGACGCCGCGCGCCTCGCGGAGCAGCCGGCGGGTCGTCTCCCACCAGGAAGCCCACCGCTCGACCGACGGGAGCGGCGTGGCCAGCGCGAACAGGCGGAGGCACAGGCGCTGGGTGCGGCGGCCCTGCCGGATCACATCCTCGCACCACAGAACGAGATGAGAACCCAGATTGCCGGAAGGCAAGGTCTCCGGCAGCGGCGCCGTGGGCCGCTTCGCGATCGCACCGAGAATCTGGGCGCAGATCTCTTCAGAGCACGTTGCCACCTCGTAGATACGCGGGTCGAAGAGGCAGGACGCCAGCGGCTCGACCGGCTCCCGGCCATGCTCCGCCGCGAGCTGCAGGAGCCGCAGGGCGGTCACCAGCGCCCGATCCCGGCCCAGGCGCTCCGTGAGCAGCTCGAAACCGCCGGCCCAGCCGACGGCCGCTTCGAGCATCGCCCGTCCCCTTCGCGGATCGCCGGCCTGGACCCAGGCGAGGGCGTCGAGAAGAGGCCGCAGGCGGGGCTCGGCCTCGGCCATCCGCGCCGCCCGGTCGCGGAGTGACCGCGGCTCGAAAAGATCCTCGAAGGCGCGAGGCGGGAGCGGACCGCCGTGATGGATCGCACCCTTGAGCAGCTCCAGGCGCCGCTCGATCGACTCCATCCACCGGTCCGGTTCGTCCGCGAGCCGCGGCAGAGCCGGCGCCAGCTCCGTCCGCAGCTTGTTGAGCGCGTACGTCGCGCGGCTGAGATGCCGGCCGTCGAGGGTGACTTCTTCCGCGGGCGCCTGCACAGGCACGGTGATCCAGCGCACGCCGTCCGCCGCGGCCTCGACGGGAAAGCCTTCGAGCCATCCCAGATTGGCCGCCTGCAACATCTTGGCGCGCGCCGCCATGGCGCTCTTCGAGGTCTCCTTCCGCGGCTCAGGACGCATCCGGAGAGCATGGCATGGTCCGGAAGGATTCGGAGCCGCGGCGAGTGGAGGGAACGACTCGTTCCCCACTCATCGAGAGGCTCGTCAAGGAGGGAACGAACCGTTCCCCGCTCATCGAGAGGCTCATCGAGGAGGGAACGCCCCGTTCCCCGTTCATCGAGAGGCTCATCGAGGAGGGAACGAACCGTTCCCCGTTCATCGAGAGGCTCGTCAAGGAGGGAACGACCCGTTCCCCGTTCATCGAGAGGCTCATCAAGGAGGGAACGACCCGTTCCCCGCTCATCGAGAGGCTCGTCGAGGAGGGAACGACCCGTTCCCCGTTCATCGAGAGGCTCATCAAGGGGGGAACGACCCGTTCCCCATTGATCGAGAGGCTCGTCAAGGAGGGAACGACCCATTCCCCGTCATTCGGGAGGCTTACGCTTTCGGCTGGACCGCCGACGAGGCCGCAGCCCGAACTCGACGAGCTGTTCGCTCTGGTGCCCGTAGTGGTCCTTGATCCAAGCGCGCATCGCCGTGGCCGTCTTGCGTCCGCTCTCCAGGGTTTCCTTGAGGGCCTCGCTGGCGGCCTGCTTCGCAGCCCGGTGGGCATCGCGCTTGGCGGCGAGCTCGAGGGCTTCCTGGTACATGGCCTGGAGCCGCTGGCGGTAGTCGTCGAGGATCGGAATGTCCTCCTTGCCGGCAAGCGAGTCGAGCAGCCGCCTCCACCCCTGGACAGTGTTTCCGTGAGTATCCCGGGCCATGCTTCCTCCACGAGGGTCGTTCACGGAAATGTACCGGCGGGGCGGGTTGGGCGTCAACGGGGTAGTGTGGCGGCCCAGTCGCCAGGTGGTATAATTGCTCAAGGGGAGGACAAGTCGTAGGCAGCAGTACCCCGGTCGAATGGTGCTCGCCGTCTGGGGATCATGCCCTCAGCCCGAGGCGGGTTCGTTGTTCGATAAGGTATTCTCCATGAAGCCGCTGGTTGCGGCAGGAAGCTGAGGAATCCCGTGATCAGGGTCAGTCTCAAGGAAGCCGAGGGCCGTCTCGGGCATCTGATGCAGGAGGTCGCCGCCGGCGAAGAGGTCGTCATTGCGAGCGCCGCCGGCCAGGCAGTGCGGCTCGTGCCCGTTCCTCAAGAAGGCAGGGAGAGCCAAGTCCCGAAGACGGTCGGACATGCTCTAGACCGCTTCATCGGCACGTGGACGGCCGAGCAGGAAGCCGAAGTCCTCAAGGCTGTCGAGATTTTCGGGCAGGTCGACGAATCCTTCTGGCAGTGAAGATACTCCTCGATACGAACGCCTATTCCGCCCTTCGGCGTGGCCACGAGGGTGTAGCCGAACTGATAATGCAGTCGGAACGGGTTCTCTTCTCGGCCGTCGTGGCCGGAGAGCTGCTGTTCGGTTTTCGGAACGGCTCCCGATACGAGGAAAACGCTCGTGCGCTCGGGGACTTCCTTGAAGATCCGACTGTTCACCTGCTGCCAATCACCTGGGATACGGCAGATCTCTTCGGTCGTATTTCCGCCGAACTGCGCAGAAGGGGAAGACCCATCCCCACCAACGACATCTGGATCGCGGCGCACGCAATAGAAAAAGGCGCGGACCTCCTGTCCTCCGATCCGCACTTCGGCAACATCGAAGGGCTCTCCTGGCGAACCTTTGTGTCATCCCAGACTACGTCCTGAGCTACTGGCGTTACCTCGCCGCCTCGGATCGACTCCTCGCGCGGCACCCCGACGCGCAGGTCTGGACGATGCAGGTCGGCTCTCGATATGCCCGCCGCTTTGGACCACGCTTCAAGACGGCAGCAGCTTGACGGCGGCGTCGAGAGGGCCGTAGACCTCGGTGGCGAGCTCCTCTCCCAGCCAGATCCCGAGAAATCGCCGGCGGACCTCCTCCGGGCTCGCGTCGGGGTAACGGGAACGGATGCCGGCAAGCACGAGCGCCCGGGAAGCATCGTTGGCCTCCATGACCAGTCGGATCTTCCTCCATGGCGGCATCCGCCTGTAGATCTCCAACTGGATCCGCTCCGCTTCAGGATCGGTGTCCGGATAGAGGGTCCGGTAGGGGACCTCGTGAGGCTTGAGCTTCCGTGGGGGCTCGCTCTCGCTCATGGAGGTTATGATAGCCGAAGCGGGCGACCAACTCAGGCCTCGTACCCAAGGGGAGGACAAGTCGCATGGCAACGGTACCCCGGTCGGATAGGGAACGAGAGGAGATCGCCCGCCGAGGCGACGAGATCTACGGAACCAGGGTTCGGCCGCATCTTGGTTCGGAAGACGAGGGGAAGTTTGTCCTCATCGACATCAAGAGCGGGAACTATGAGTTGGATCGTGATGAAGTCGCCGCCTCGGACCGACTCCTCGCCCGGCACCCCGACGCGCACGTCTGGATGGTGCAGGTCGGCTCCCGATATGCCCGCCGCCATGCGGAGCGAAGTGGGCGGGAGAGGCCGAAAAATATCGTGGCCGAGTTGGCAGGTGCGTTGAATGGGGCGGATATCGGAGATCCCAAGAACGAATATACCGAGTACCTCCTGAAGAAGTATGCTCGGTGAGTCTTCGGATTAGGCGCACAGCCTTACGGAACTGTCTTCGATGGATTCCATGGCTCCCGAGGAAAGAAGCGCGCTCATGGCACGGATCCGTTCCACGGATACGGCTCCTGAGCTTGTCGTACGACGCCTCATGCACCGGATGGGGTTTCGCTTCCGGCTCCATCAAAGGCACCTCCCTGGGAAGCCTGACCTCGTCTTTGCGGGGCGCAAGTGCATTGTGCTGGTGCATGGGTGCTTCTGGCACCGCCATGGGTGCGGTCTTTCTTCGAAGCCAAAGTCAAACAGCGCCTATTGGGAGGAAAAGATCGCCGCTAACATGGCACGCGATACCCGGAACCGCCGCCTGCTCCGAAAGCTAGGCTGGCATGTGATGGTGGTATGGGAATGTGAGACTCGCCGAGCCGACCTCACTTCGCTCGCCCGCAAGTTGCAGCGGTTTCTAACTGTCACAAGGAAAACAGTGCCAACGCGTCGCTAGAGATGCTCACAGCTGAGCCCACTTGCGGTAGGCTGTGGGGTCGTAGCGTGCGAGCTCTAGCAACCTGGCGGCCTCATCGATCATTTCGGTGTTCAGTGCTGCGTCTTCCCTGAGGATGCCATCCGCATCTTTGCGTCTCGCGATGCGGTTCATGGCCTTCACGGCCAGCGCACATTCGTCCAGCGAAGTATTTGATGGTTTCGCCAAGCCGACCGGATCTCCGGCGGGCTCGAAGGTCGGCGTGAAGCGTAAGGCTAGCGAAAAAAGATCCTCGTGCTTGACGCCCGGTTCAACGCGGTAGCCGATGACGCTTTTGACCTCGACTATCGTCGGAGGGCGATGCCTCAGAGAGATTACAGCAAGCCACTTGCATAGGCCGCACAGAAAAACTGGCAACAGGCCCGCCGGGTCTGCCACTGCCGCATTCAGCGCGGCCTGATCCTCTATTGCAAAGTATTCCCGCGACCTAGCCTTAAAGTCTGGGCAGCTAACGAGGTTGGCTAGATATTTTTCGATAAGCTTCGCCAGTGCTTCGGGATGCACGTGCTGTTGGCCCACGCGAGTCGTAAGCAGGAGCAGCCATGGACTCCAATTGCGTGCCTGCAACGCCATAAGCTTGTTCACGGCGTCGTAGTGCGTGTGTTCAAACGTATCAGGGGCATGCTGGCCAAATCCATCGCATAAGTCGAGGTTGATGACATCAAATGGACCGAGTGTGCGCGCCTTTTTCCAGGCAATGGAAGCATCATTGGCGACGAGGACAAAATCGTCGGGTATGACATCGGAGCTCTGGTCGACACGCGGCATACGGCGCACCTCGTCGAGCGAAATGTTCAGCTCAGTTTGCTCCGGGCTCCTTGGCTGGGCAGCGTTATTGAAGCCAAGAAAGCGCAGTTTTATATTGCGTGCCTCGCACACCTGTGCGTGGAAATAGCGCAGGTCGAGCAAATCGACACCGGGCAGGCCAAGGTACTTCAGTGTGCCGTCTGCGAGTGGCGAATCATCGAGCATTCGGCCAATCTGTTCACACCACTGATGGTGGCGCACGAACTGCTTGCGCGGCAGGTGCCACCGCAGGAAGTTTCTCTTCGCCGGCTCGGGTGCCTCATAGGCACCAGGTGAAACAATGTCGTCTGCGTGGCTGTCGGGCTGTTCGTCGTTCATCATTCTTCAGGAGCGGCGAGAATTTCGTAGATTGCCTTAAGTAGTCTTTCCTGCTTGTGCTCGGAAACGGCGTCCAGCAGGCCGAACGATGCCAGCACCTGCGCAATCGACTTTAGCTTCGCTTCGAGTATCGCTGAGCGTGCTTCCGCTTGCCCCGTCTTCCTTCCCTGCCGAGCAGGCACGATGGCCGATTTCTTGAAGACGAAGGCATCGCCGGATGAGGAGGGGGTCTGGCCAGATTCCGAAAACTCGATCGCAGGTGGCCGCGCGGCGGGATCGCCAGCCTCCTGTGTCCAAACGTCGTTCGCGACCCGCTGAATGGCCGACAATCTGCCTTGCGTGCCCTCCTCAAGTGTCTGTTCCCGTACCCCACTGGCAAGGCGCTTCTGCGCGGTGGCTAATTGCCGAAGCGCGCTGTGCAGCCACCTCGTGATGTAGACTGCATGCGGATGCGCGTTATTGAAAGATTCGCGGTCGATGTTGAGGGCGCTGTCCAGTCCTTCGCTAACAAAAATCTCGCATGTAATCTGGCGAAGCCTCGTCTGTTCCGCTACCTGGTAGCGCATGAAAGTAGGGTCAAACAGGGTGCCGCTTGAGCCATGAATACGAATCAGCGAACCCTGATGCTCGGTTGGTGCCACCTTGGGTGTCCAGAAAAGGTATGCCTCGAAAGCAAGTGGGCCGCCGCTGAGCTCCCGCTGAATCTTTGGAAATTCCTCGCGGCACTTGCCAAGGAACACGAGCGGCTTCTTCAAGGCATGGCCTGTCGTAGGCAGGCCTTTAAACTTGATCGGGCGAAAAAGCTGTAGATCGTCGAGATAGATCTCAAACTTTTCAGGCTGGCCCACAGGATCAGAGAGTCCTAGCTTCTCGCGGAGCGTCGTCCCAGGTTTTCTCGAATCGAGATCCTGGGCGGTTCTTTTTGGCTGATTTGAGAGCAGGAACGCCTCGGCCCAGCCGCCCAGGTCCATGTCGAACAGGTGTCCTTCGACGTAGGGTAGCGGCACAGCAAGGCTCAACTGCCAAACCATGCGGAGATAATAATCGAAGATGCGGTCTAATTGGGGATTGGGGCTAGTTTGATCCGCGTCTCTATCCCACACGCACTGCACAAGTTTGCCGAAAGCACCGGCAGGAGAGTCGTTCTCATCCCACGGCAGCGACGCGAACTGATTCGACGTTTTCTTGAGAAGTTGGGCCGAACTGTCGGAGCTATCGACGCGCCCGATGTGGAACTTGGGTGGCTTGATGATCTGTTGATCCTCAGGTCCCTGAGAGCCCTCGTTCTGCTGGATTGCCTCCCAAATTTCGCGACTCCGCAATGTGTCGCGGGCTTGGGGCCGGATGCTCGTCAGCACGATCGTGGTTCCATGTGATTCAAGGTCGGCCGCCTTCTCGCGCCAAATGTTGACCTTGCCAGACTCGAACTTATCATCGCCGCCGCGAGCAACAGCGATACCGTCATCAGAGTACTGCCGCAGCGCGACGGTGGCGACTGTGCGGAATCTGTCACCCTTAGTCTTGGTTATAATCTGAAACGAATATGTGAGCTGGGAGACAGAAAATAGGCCGATGCCAATCTTGCCAATCAGAAACCGGCCGCCCGGACTCCGAAGCGGATCAGCACCCGTGATCTCCAGGAGCGGGCCGGCCTCGCTTCGCTTTGCGCTGCCGCCAATGTGGAATAGCATGTGAGCTAGCGCTTCCGGAGTCATGCCGTGCCCATTGTCCTCAACCATGATACGATCAAAGCGCGGGGCGTCGGTCTTAATAACGACACAGGTCGCGTCAGCGTCGTATGCATTTGAGACTAGTTCGCGCAGCGCTGATCCGGGCTGCCGGTAAATGCCGTCAGTTATCCGCGCGATTACACGCTGATCAGTCTTTAGCGTAGTGCGGACAAGGTTGTCGCCGCTTTCGCTACTGCGGATAGAAGCAGCGAGCTCGTGTTCCTCATGGACTTCGTTCGCTTGGCGTTCGGGCGGCGTGGAACTCATTGGCCGAGGAGCGCTCTCTTTACAGCCTTCGCAATGCTGCGCGCGAGCGGCGGTGGGACGGCATTGGACACTTGCTCTACCTGCTCCGACAAGTTGCCTTCCAAAACGAACTTATGTGGGAAGCCCTGCAGGCGCAATGCCTCGTAGATACTGATCCTGCGGCTTCCATTAGGATGGATATAAATCTCCCGGTGGCCAAACGCGATCGTTGGACTCGCTTTCTGCCAGTCTAGCCGCTTGAAGCTGCGTCCGTCCACTCTCGCTGCGTCTGGAGCACCAAAGCGCTGTGATTTTGGTGTCATGGTCCAATGGTTAGGATGTACAGGAATTTCCAATGGAGAAAGGCCGCGCCTGTAGAACGCCGGCGGCTTCAATCCACCGATAGCTTCGCGAACTGTCGACTTGCCCTTTCGTTTTCTTGGCCGCACCTCAGTATATCCTTTGCCCCTGCGCATGCCTGACAGCACAATCCTGCGGCGATTCTGCGGCACACCGAAGTCTAAGGCACAGACTTCTTCTTCCCTGGTAGCGAAGCCAAGGTCGGAAATCCCATTGACAAGCGCCTGGTAGGTGGGCGCGTGCTTTTTGTCGCGGATGCCGAGCACGTTTTCAAAGACGCAGAACTCAACGCTGTAAGTTTTCTGCAGCTCAGCGATGATTTCGCGGTAGACATCAGGAAGTCTGTTGCGCGGGTCGTCGGCTTGGGCGCTCGTGTTTGCCCGCGAGAAGCCTTGGCAGGGAGGTCCGCCGATTACGCCGATTCGTTCGCCAGCGCGAATCGATTTCGCAACCAAGGCAGTCACGCCTACAGGTTTTAACTCAATCAGATCAGCGGCGGCGCTTTGGGTCTCAGGAAAATTCCGTCTATGCGTGCGAAAGGCGGCTTCCGAAGAGTCGATGGCGACCACAATCTGGAAGCCTGCGTCCTTGAATCCAAGGTCCAGTCCGCCGGCGCCTGAGAACAAGCTTACTATTTTAGGGAGTTCGATGGGCGCCTGAACGGCAGTGGGTAGCGGAGCCACGGCCTTCAGCGGGCTGGCTGATTCGGAGTACTCCATGCGGACAGCGTCGTGCCTCATTTTCGCGCTCATCTTACCTCATCCTGATGTGCGCCCCAACTGGCGACTCGATGGCCACCTGCCGAGCGAGAGGCGCTTCGCGCGAAGCCAGGAGGGAGATAGCCTCAGATCGCCGCGCCGAACAGCTCGAGGAGAAGAGTCGTGCGCTCCTCTTCGCTGTCCAGGATTCTCTCGTGCCTCTCGCCACCGCGGGTGGTGATCAGCTTCATCCCGCTCAGGGTGATGCGCCCGTCCAGCGTCGCGAGGGAGCAGAGGGTCTGCCGGGTGAAGTGCGAGTCCGGAGAAGTCTGGTGGTAGTGGCACATACCGGCGTAGTCCGCGTACTCGTACGGCTGGAGAGTGAAGCGGTACTGCGGCTGCCAGGGGTCCTCGGCGCCGTCCCGACGCAGGAGGAGGAGATGACTGCCGGCCTCGTCGATCCGGAAGGCGCGCTCACCCTCCGGCTGCTCTCCGCGCTCGTCCAGCCGCAGCGGGTCGCGGAACGAATCTCCGAAGCCGACGTCCGCGAGCCAGGGTTTGTCCAGGGTGACCCGGAGCGCCATGTGATCAAACTCGGGGCCAAAGGTGCCGTCCGCCCTTGCCACGCCGGCCGAGAGTCTATCGACCCGGAATCCGAGGCCGCGCAACAGAGCCGCGAACAGCCCGTTGAGCTCGTAGCAGAAGCCGCCGCGCCGGCGCGCCACCACCTTTTCGAAAAGGGACGCGTCGTTGAGGACGATCGGCTGGCCGGCGTGGATGCTGAGGTTCTCGAAGGGAACCGTCTGGAGATGGGCCACCTGCAAGGCCCGCAAGGTCTCCGCTGTGGGGGCCAGCGGGCCGTGGTAGTCGATCCGGTCAAGGTAAGCCTGAATGTCCATGAGCGCCCCTGGCACCTTCTGAAGAAGTACTCCTGACCATGTTCCGGCGCGTCTTGCTTGATACGGCACTCTGTCGACGTCTCAGAGCCGCTGAAGCGCCGCCGCGAGCCGGTCGCGAATCTTTTCGATCTCCTCGGCCGCATAAGGCACGGCCGCGCCGGAGCCCCAGACGGGACCGGGCCAGGCTGGATCGGTTTCGAATCGGGCGACAACGTGGATATGGAGCTGAGGTACGATGTTGCCCAGGGCGCCGACGTTCAGCTTGGCCGGCTCGAAAAGCCGTTCCAACGCCCGGCTCACGAGAGTGATTTCCTCGATGAGCTGCGTCCGATCGTCAGGCGCCAGCTCGTGAATCTCTCGCACCGCTTCCCGCTCCGGCACCAGGATCAGCCAGGGAAAACGGCGGTCCTTCATCAGCAGCACATGGCAGAGCGGCAGTCGAGCCACCTCGACGGTATCGCGGGCCAGCGTGGGATGAAGGGTGAAGGGCATGCTGAGAATCAGGCCGCCGGAGCCACTTCGCCGCGAAGAATAAAGACGAAGGTCGAGCCATCGCCCGGAACGCTCTCCACCCGGATCTCTCCTCCCAGAAGCTCGGCCAGCCGCTTGCTCATCGCAAGGCCCAGGCCGGCGCCGCTGTAGTGGCGGCTCGGCGAGCCGTCGAGCTGCTGGAAGGGGATGAAAAGCTTCTCCAGGTCGGCGGCGGCAATGCCGATGCCGGTGTCGCTGACCGCGAAACGGATTTCGACGAGTTTGGCTTCGAGAGGGCGCGCGGAGAGGGTTATGCGCACCTCGCCTCTGGGTGTGAACTTCACGGCGTTGTCCAGAAGATTGAGGAGGATCTGGCGGGTGCGTGCGCGGTCGCCGATCAGGGCTTCCGGCGTGCCTTCGGCGATGGTGGAGCGGACCGCGAGACCCTGGCGGGCGGCCATCGGCGCGATGGCCTCCAGGCATTCGGCGACGAGATCTTTCAGGACGAAGGGTGCGCGCTCGACGATCAGTTTTCTCGATTCCATCCGGGAGAAGTCGAGGACGTCGTCGATCAGCGCGAGGAGAGAGTTGCCGCTGAGCTGGATGGCTTGGAGGTATTCGCGCTGGCGCGGTTGGAGGTCGGTGGTGGCGAGCACTTCGGTCATGCCGATGACGCCGTTGAGCGGAGTGCGGATCTCGTGGCTGATGTTGGCGAGGAACTCGCTCTTGGCGCGGCTCGCGGCGAGAGCTTTTTCCATGGCGACCTCCAGGGCCCGGGTGCGGTCGCGCACCTGTTCCTCCAGCCGGAGGCGGAGCCGGTCGAGCTCGTCATGAACGCGCCGGAAGCGGTCGGCGAGGGCCATGCCCATCGTCATCAGAACCGCCGCGAAGCCGAAGCCCGTCAGGGAGAGGGGGATCGGCAGGGGGATGAGCTGCCGCGCCAGCTCCAGGGCCTGGACGCCGATCATGACGAGCCCGCCGACGGCGATCTTCCGCGCCTCCGCTTCGCCCCGCCAGGCTTCCAGGACGATCAGCACCGCCGCCAGGACGAGCAGCGGCAAGAGCCACAGCATGCGGGCGAGCGAGCTGGTGATCACCGGCTGGACGCTGGGCCAGAGCCCGATGAAGGCGGCGATGGCCACGTGGGAAACCTGATAGGCGCGAAGCAGGGGACGGATGGGCCGGGCGAAGAAACTCCAGAGAAACTGGATCGCCACCGCCGCGGCGAGATGGCCGGTCAGGTCGCTCGTCCGGACGGCGATGCCGAGCCCGGCGGTGAGCTGGTAGATCCAGTAGGTGCTGGCGAAGGTGTTGACCGCGAAAGCCAGAGAGAGCAGGCCGAACCAGAGGTGCGCGACCTGGGTGCGGCGGCGCCCGAAGAGGAGAAGGTGGTAGAGGGCCGCGGCGATGAAGAACGCGGCCAGCACGAGGAGCGGCACCTCGTTGAGCAGGGCGCCCGTCCAGGCGGCGCGCGTGCGGTCGTTCAGAGCCCGATCGAAGCCGAGGATCAGCTCGTGACCGACCGGTCCCGCGTCAGGGTCCCGGTCCGAGGCCCAGTCCACCCGCCGCACGCGGATCGCGAGGCTCAGGGTCCCGGTCGGCCCGACGGCGTCGCGAGGCACGCGCAAGACCGTGGGCTCCGCGAACGGCAGATCGGAGGACCAGCCGCGCGAACGGCCGAGCAGCCGGCCGTCCGCGTAGACTTCGTAGCCGCCGACGTTGGGGGCTCCCAGGAGCAGGCCCAGACGGTCGCGGTCGGCCGCGAGGCGGGCTTCGTCGTCGAGGGGGATCACCCCTCGGAACCAGGCGAGGCCGTCGAGATCCTGCAGGCCCTGTTCTTGCCAGGTGGCCGGCAGGGGGACCGCCTTCCAGGCGGAGTCGTCGAAGCCGGGGCTTGCCCAGGCAGGATCATCGCCTGCCCGGACCTTCCACTCCGCGGCCGAGGCTCCGGTCGCGAGCAGGAAGGCAAGGAGGCTGATCGCGATCACGAGCGCACGACGTTCGGTTGGGCTCATGAGCTATACGGCATGATAGCGCGTTTCCCCACGAGCCGGCTCGAAGGGAACCTTACTTCAAACAGAGGGTTCGAAAAAGTAGGAAGCCCGTGTCTTGATGCGGCCGTTCTCGAAGGTGTAGACGTCGGCGAAGCGCACGTCCAGGGCCTTGCCGTTGCGATGCACCCCCGTGAAACGGCCCCAGCTCGCGCCGCTCTCCTCGTCCACCACGACGCGGGTGAGGCCGTGCTCGCCCGCGGCGATGACCCGCACCTCGCGGTAGAAGTGCAGCAGCTCGTCGATGCCGCGGATGGGCTCGTAGCCGGGACGCTCGTAGACGACGTCGTCCGTGAAAAAGGCGCGCAGGCCGTCGAAGTCCCGGGTGTCGATCTTGTGGAACATGTCGCGGATGAACTGCTGGTTCACGGTTTGCCTCCCTGAGAACGGCCTATCCGGCCAGGTATTGTTCCACGTCGCCGCGCGTGGCCCGCACGGAGATGCTCAGGCGGGGATCGGCCATCGCGGCGAGCAGGCTCTTGCGCAGCTCGCGGGTGACGGGGCCGGGCTTGCCGTCGCCGACGTCCTGGTGGCCCACCTTGACGACCGGGATGAGGCCGGCGCCGGTACCGGTGAGGAAAACTTCCCGGTCCGCGCCGGTGAGGTCGCTCGGGAGCATGGCCGATGTCTCTTCGACCGTATGGCCGGCGGCGCGGGCGGCCTTCATGATCAGGCCGCGGGTGATCCCTTCCAGGCAGTATTCGGCCGGCGGGGTCAGGACGGTGACGCGGCCCGGATCGCTCTCCCAGCCCTCGTTCCGGATCACCAGGAAGAGGTTGTCGGCGCTGGCTTCGGACACGAACCCCTGCTGGGTCAGCATGAGGGTCTCGGGGCGCTTCTCGGCCAGGGTCTCCAGGAGCGCCCGGATGTTGTTCAGGTAGTTGCTGGCCTTGACGTTCGGATCGAGGACGTCCGCGCCGGGCCGGCGCACCTGCCGGGCCACGGAAAGCTCGATGCCGCGCTCGTAGAGGGCTTCCGGGTAGAGCTGGAGGCGCGCGGCGATGGCGAGGACGGTGCTGCCGATGCAGCGCGGCGGATAGATTCCCAGGTCGCCCAGGCCGCGGGTGAGGACGAGGCGCACGTAGGCCCGTTCGAGGCGGTCGAGGTCGGCCTCGGCGATGGTCCGGAGAATCTGCAGGGTGAGGTCGACCGGATCGTACGGGACGGGGATGCTCAGGCTGCGGGCGCCGCTCTGGAGGCGGGCCAGGTGCTCGCGCCAGGTGAAGAGGCGGCCCTGGACGACCAGGAGCCCTTCGAACACCGAGTCGCCGTAGAGGGCGCCGTGGTCGAAGACGGAGAGGCCGACCTCGTCGGGCCGGAAGATGCCGTGGCGGCGTTCGAGAGGCTCGGCCGTCCCCGGGGTGGCGGTCTCGGTGCCGGGGGCCGTGCGCAGCACGCGCGGCGTCAGCCCTTCGAGCCAGGGCATGCTCAGGAAGATGCGGCAGGTCTTGGCGATCTCTTGCAGATCCATAGGTGTGATGGAGGGCTGGGCGCCCGTCTCCTCCTCCTTCTGTCTTGACCCGGACTCTATCAACCAGAGATAGTGCGATGAACCGGCCGATGCGCGCCAGGAGCTGACATGGGACCTCTTTCCGGTTTCCGGATTCTCGAGATCGCGGGCCTCGGCCCGGCACCGTTCTGCGCCATGCTGCTGAGCGACCTGGGCGCGGAGGTGGTGCGCATCGACCGTCCCGGGCCGCCCGACCGCGGTGTGCTCGCCACCGACCCCCGTCTGGACCTGCTCCAGCGGGGCCGCCGCTCGGTGGCGGTGGACCTCAAGCACGCGCGCGGCGCGGAGACGGTCCTCCGCCTGGTGGAGCGGGCCGACGCGCTGATCGAGGGTTTCCGGCCGGGGGTGGCGGAGCGGCTCGGGATCGGCCCCGAAGCCTGCCTCGCGCGCAACCCGCGGCTGGTCTACGGACGCATGACCGGCTGGGGCCAGGAGGGTCCGCTGGCCGCCGCCGTCGGGCACGACATCGACTACATCGCGCTGAGCGGCGCGCTGCATGCCATCGGCCGGGCCGGCGAGCGCCCGGTGCCGCCGCTCAACCTGGTGGGCGACTTCGGCGGCGGCGCGCTGTATCTCGCCGTCGGGGTGCTGAGCGCGCTGCTGGAGGCGTCGCGCTCCGGGCAGGGGCCAGGTGGTGGACGCCGCCATGGTGGACGGCGCCGCCTCGCTCATGACGATGTTCTGCGGCATGGCCGCCGCCGGGTTCTGGAGCGACGACCGCGGCACGAACCTCCTGGACGGCGGCGCGCCCTTCTATGACGTCTACGAAACCGCCGACGGCAAGCACCTCGCCGTGGGCGCCCTGGAGCCCCGGTTCTACGCCGAGCTGCTGCGCCTCACCGGGCTCGACGGCGAGGATCTGCCGATGCAGGTGGACGTCTTCCGCTGGCCGGAGCTGCGGCAGCGCTTCGCGGAGGTCTTCCGCCGCCGGACGCGGGACGAGTGGTGCGAGATCCTGGAAGGTACGGAGGCCTGCGTGGCGCCGGTCCTCTCGCTCTCCGAGGCTCCGGACCATCCCCACATGGCGGCGCGGAAGACGTTCGTGGAGGTCGACGGCGTCATGCAGCCGGCGCCCGCGCCCCGCTTCAGCCGCACCCCCGGCGCCATCCAGGGTCCGCCGGAGCCGCCCGGCGCATCGCACCGAAGCGGTGCTGGCGGACTGGGGTTTCGCGCCGGACGAGATCGCCGGCCTGCGGGCGGCGGGGGTGGTGGGTTTTCACCCGAGCGGCTCGGGCAGCGAGATCCCATAGCCCTGCACGTAATCCACGCCGATCTCGCGCAGGATGTCGAGCGTCTGGCGGTTTTCCACCGACTCGGCGATCGTGCGGATGCCCATGACCTGGCCGATCTGGTGGATCGACTCGACCAGCGCCCTCTGCACCGGGCTGCCCACCATGTCGCGCACGAAGGTGCCGTCGATCTTCAGGAAATCGACCGACAGGTTCTTCAGGTAGGCGAAGGACGACAGGCCGCTGCCGAAGTCGTCGAGGACGAAGCGGCAGCCGAACTTCTTGAGGATGTCGATGAACCGCATGGCCTGCGTCAGGTTGCCCACCGCCGCGGTCTCGGTGATCTCGAAGCAGATCCGGGTCGGCTCGACGCCGGTCAGCTCCATCTCCTCCAGGACGTATTCGAGGAAATACTCGTCGCCGATCGACTGGCCCGAGAGATTGATCGCGAAGCAGGTCTCGTCGCCGTGGGAGAGGGTGCGGCAGGCCAGCGAGACGAAGGCGGCGTGGATGACCCAGCGGTCGATGCTGGCGATGAGGTGGTAGCGCTCGGCGGCCGGGATGAAGGCGCCGGGCGAGGCGATGCGCCCTTCCTCGTCGATCATGCGGATGAAGATCTCGCAGAGAGGCGGCTCATGGCCGTTCGGCCGCAGCGGCTCGATGCTCTGCCGGTAGAGGAAGAAGCGGTGCTCGGCGAAGGCCTTGTGGATGCGGTGGATCCACTGCATCTCGCCGTAGCGCTCGGCGAGGGCGCTGTCGTCCGGCTGGTACTCGTGCATCCGGTTGCGGCCGGTCTCCTTGGCGACGTAGCAGGCGGCGTCCGCGGCCGAGAGCACCTGGGCCATGTCGAGGCTCTCGCCGGTGATGGGGACGAGGCCGATGCTGACGCCGATCTCGAAGATCCGCTCCTGCCAGCCGAACCGGAAGCTCCGGACCTCGGTGCGCAGGGCGTCTCCCACCTTGCGGGCGCCGTCGAGCTCGGTGTCCTCCAGGATCACGCCGAACTCGTCGCCGCCGAGGCGGGCCAGGGTGTCGGTCTTGCGTAGCCGGGTCTTGAGCAGGGCGGTCACCTGCTTGAGCATCTCGTCGCCGGCCAGATGGCCGCAGGTGTCGTTGACCACCTTGAACTCGTCGAGGTCGAGGTAGAACAGGGCGTGCAGGCGCCCGTCCTCGCGGGCGGTGTTCAGGCAGTGCTGGAGGCGCTTCTCGAACTCGCGGCGGTTGATGAGGCCGGTGAGAGGGTCGTGCCGGGCGAGGAACATCATCTCCCGTTCCATGCCGCGGATCTGGGTGACGTCCTTGAAGACGAGCACGCAGCCGGCGACGCGCCCGAGGCGGTCGCGGATCGGACCCGCCGAATCGCGGACGGCGAAGTCGCGGCCGTCGCGCCGGGTGAGCAGGGAGTAGCCGGGCAGCTCGATCACGTCCTCTTCCTGGAGGCAGCGCTCGACCGGGTTGGCGAGCGGCTTGCCCGTGGCCTCGTCCATGACGATGAAAATCTTTCCCACCGGCAGGCCGCACGCCTCGGCCGAGGTCCAGCCGGTCAGGCGCTCGGCCACCGGGTTCAGGTAGTCGACGATGCCGGCGGCGTCGGTGCGGATGACACCGTCGCCGATCGAGGCGAGGGTGATCTGCGCGAGCTCTTTCTCCTGGGCGAGGGCCTCGACCATGGTGCGCAGCCGCTCTTCGCCGTCGCGGGCGACCTGCCGGGCCTGCTCCAGCCGGGTGTTGGTCTCGATCAGGCTCTGCTCGGCCAGCTTGCGCTCGGTGATGTCCACCGCCGAGGCCAGCGCCAGGCCTTCCGGCATGCCGGCTTCGGGAGGGAGAAGAGTGGAAGTGGCGTCGACCCAGCGCTCCCGGCCGTCCTTGGTCACGATCTTGAATTCGTAGCGCGAGGGCACGGGCTCTCCCCGGAAGCGCGCCCGGACGCGCTCGCGGATCAGCGACTGGAAATCCGGATGCACCATGTGCCAGGCGGGAAGGCCCACCACCTCCCCGGCGGTGTATCCGGTCAGCCTCTCGATCGCCGGGTTGACGTAGAGCACCTCATCCTCCCGGTAGACGAGGATGGCCGTGGCCGTGGACTCGGCGAGAGTTCGAAACCACCGGTCCGTCTGGATCGCCGGACCGTGGGCGGGAGTGGCGAAGGGTTGACTCATGCGCCTCAAGTGACCACAGGTTAACGTCGCCGGAAAACTCATGCAAGAGACAAGCCCGCGCTTGATCCCGATCCCCCTCTCCCCGGCCCTCTCCCCCGTGCCGGGGGAGAGGGAGCAGGAAATCAACCCCGGACGGCGGGGGCGAGGAGGAGGGCGAGGGCGGGATCGGCGAGGCGATTGTTCTCCGCCAGGGCCATCAGCTCCTTGAGGCCGCCCCGGAAGTGCCAGGAGCGGAAGCCGCCCTGCCGCATGACCTCGGCCAGGTGGGCGCTCTTGAGCCCGACCTCGCAGATCAGGACGTACTCCCGGTCGCGGCTGAACGAGGGCCAGGTTTCGAGCGCGTGCCGGAAGTCGAGGTGGATTGCTCCCGGGTAGTGCCAGGCCTGGAACGCCGACCGCGACCGCAGGTCGAGGACGGTGGCGCCCTCGGGGATGCCGTCGGTCTCGAAGCCCCCCCCTCCGATACCGCCGAGCGCCGCCTCGTCCAGGTTGCGCAGGTCGTAGACGGTCCGGGCCTCGACGAGCTCCTCCAGCCGGCCGCGGGTCATGGTGGCCTCGTCGCGCTGGACTTCGGAGAGGGATGCCTTCGTGGAGGGCCGCTTCGGGACGAGGTCGCAGTACTCGCCGACCGCCGCGGACAGGTCGTAGATGCCCATCTTCCGGGCCACGGCGAGGATCTCGTCCTTGTTGAAGCCGATGAGCGGGCGCAGCACGGGCATGGACGGCGAGACGGCCTGGGAGATGACCGCCAGGTTCTGGAGGGTCTGGGAGGAGACCTGGCCCATGGCCTCGCCGGTGATCAGGCCCAGGTTGCGCGTCTTGCGGGCGACGCTCTCCCCGGCCTTGAGCATCAGGCGTTTGAGGACGATCTGCCAGTTGCGGGGCCGGTTCCTCTCCTGAAGCTCCGGGATGAGCGGCTGGAGGTCCACCTCGAACAGGCGCGGCTTGTAGCCGTAGCTCCAGAGGTCGGCCACCACTTTCATGACCTTGAGCACGCCGAGCCGGTGCGCGGCGCCGCCCAGGTTGCAGAAGAGATAGTCGAGCTGGACCCCCCGCTTGAGCATCAGCCAGCTCGCCACGGCCGAGTCGAAGCCGCCGGAGACCAGGGCCAGGCCGCGCCCTTCCACGCCCACGGGCAGGCCGCCGAAGCCGCGCGTCTTGTCGTGGAAGTAGTGGCCCGATCCGGGCTCCAGCTCGACGTAGGCGGTCACCTCCGGCTCGCGCAGGTTCACCTTGGAGCCGGGCGCGTTCTGGAGGAGGGCGGCGCCGAGCGCGCGCTCCAACGCCATGGAGTCGAAGGGGATCTCCTCGCGTCCGCCGCGGCGGCTGGCCCGCGCCGCGAAGGTCCGGCCGCGGACCCCTTCGGCGAAGATCTCGACGCCCGTCCGGGTGATGTCCTCCAGATCCGTCCACGGGCGGCGCTCCACCAGGGAGACGGACTGGATGCCGAAGACGCGCGGCAGGACGTCCAGGGCCACCAGGGGCACCGGAGTTTCCAGGTAGAACCGGCTCCACGTCGTTTCGAGGCGGTGCGGAATGCCGTGCGAGGTCAGGGCGTTGCGCACGTTGTGGGCCAGGCGGCGCTGGAAGCGGATACGGGTGTTTCGCGCCTTCGTGTAGAAGTCGCCGGCCAGGCGGAGGATGAGGAGAGGATCGGACATGGCGCACCTGGAGCCCGGGAAGGGACGGCCAGTCGGCTCCTAGCGCTGGCTTGCGTGCAGGATCGTCAGGCCGACGAGATCGTCTCCTTCATAGCGGAGGATGACGTCCTCGTCCGTCAATTCGCTGTCCGTGGCGTAACTCGGCTTCTTGAAATTGACGTAGACCACGTCGGCTTCCCGGTCGTAAGACACCCAAAGATAGTCGTCGGGAGTCTGTTGGACCGCCGGGACGAGCTTCAGGAACTCTCGGATGTCGGCTACGGCCATAGTTGTGTCCTCCGATCGAGAGAGCGGACGCGGCGGGTCAGGAAGGCCGTTTCTGGACGTGACACTTCCGATCACCCGCGCATTGTAGCGGAGTAGTCTCTCCGTGAGCTACGGCCGCCAGACCGTGACCGCCCACCAGCGGAAGGCGTCTTCCAGGGGCGAGCCGGGAGTCGGATCGTCCAGCACCCGGGCGACTCCGAGGCGGACGTCCAGGGCCGGAACCCGGCCGAGGGGGATGGGATCGGTGGACCAGCGCCACTCCAGTCCGGCCAGCGTCAGCCACTCCCCCCGCGGGGAGCCGCCGGACCGGACGCGGTGGCGCTCGAAGAAGGCCGGCGCCGGCAGGAAGCCGAGGTCCAGCTCCGCCCGCTGCGTCTCGAAGCCGGTCCCGAGAAGTGTCCCCACCGGGAGGGCCGGCGAGACGATCCGGCCCGAGAGGAGCGGCTCCGGGAGGAGGCTGCTGTCCGCGCCGCCGAGTTGGAACCGGTCGAAGGGGTGGAGGACGTCCGACGAGATGCCGCGCCGCCAGTCCAGGACGAGACGGGTGTCGCCCTGGCCGATTCCGAGCCGCGCCCGGCCGCTGGAGCGCGACCAGGCGTCGCCGTCCGTCCAGCCGGCCTCGTGGCGGGCGGCGAGCCCGGCGCTCAGGCGCCACGGGCCATACCGGCGGAAGAGAGAGAACCCGGCGGAGAGCGCGGCGATCCGCTGGTCGAGCGCCGGTCCGGCCTCCGGCTCCACCTGCCCGAACAGAGTCCGGCCGTCGATCTGAACCGAGCCGCCGCTCCAGGCGTGGTTCCAGCGCGCGGACACCACGGCGCCGCGGCGGTCCACGTCGAGCGCGGCCTGCTCGGACGGGCGCTCTCCGGCCTGGAAGAGATGGAGCCCGATCTCGATCGGCCAGCCGCGCCACGCGGCGGAGACCGCTCCGCCCTCCACCCCGCCGCCGCCGGAGAGCGAGCCCAGGACGAGCCAGTCGAGCCGGCCGACCACGTCGCCGCCCCGCACTCCCACCTCGGCCGCGCCGCCGGAGGAGGAGCCGGAGCCGCCGATCAACGGCAGAAGCTCCTGCTTCCCCAGGCCGTACGGCCGGGACGCGCCCGGCTCGGTTATCGCGAACGGCACGAACGACGCGGGCCTCTCCGGCTCAGAAGGCCGGACGACCGGCGCCAGGCCGGACGGAAGATCCGGGAGCGCGGCAACGGCCTCCTGGGGGAGATCGAGCCGCCGGAGGTCGAGGCCGTCCGGTTCGAGCGCGAGATAGAAGAGGCCGTCCGGGGCAGGGGCGGGAGAGAACGCGGCGCCGCCGGTGCGGGTAACCGCGAACGGCTCGCCGTCGAGAGGAAACGCCCAGACGTCGATGAACCCGTGGTCACCGGCCACGGCATAGACGGTACGGCCGTCCGGGCTCCAGGAGGGAGCCGCAACGGTCCCGTCCTGTGGCGGCGCGAGCGTCCGCTCCTCACCCGACGCCAGCTCCCGGATCACCAGCCGCCAGACGCCTTCCCGGTGGCGGGCGAAGGCGATGCGGCTGCCGTCGGGAGAGATCCGCGGCCGGTCGTAGACCTCCTCAATCGACGGCGGGGACGGCGGCGTGATCTCCGTCACCACGCCCGTCCCGAGGTCGGCCCGGACGAGCTGCGAGGCGCCGTTTCGTTGGCGGACGGCCACCGCCCAGGCGCCGTCCGGGGCCGGGTCGGGATCGCGCAGATCGGCCTGCCGGGTGATCCGCCGGACCGCGCCGGACTCGAGGTGTCCAGAAGAACAGATCGGGATGCAGGAAGCCTTCGCGGTCGGGCTCGAAGCGGACGAAGAGGATCGACCGCCCGTCCGGCATCCAGCGCGGCATGGTCGGCTCGACGCCGTCCGAGGCGCCGAGCTATGAAGCGGCTTCCGGGGAAACGGCTTCGTGCGCTCGGCGGGGACGTCCTCGGGGTCGCGCTCCAGCAGCTTGCGGCGCTGCTCCTCCCAGTCCTTCTCTGCTTTTTCGTCGGGCTCGGTCGACCAGACCACGAGGCGGCCGGGTTGATCGCGGGAGCCGAGGACGATCGCGAGGCGTCTTGCCGTCCGGGGAGACGGCCGGATCGCCGGTGGACCAGGAGAGATCCTGCCAGAGCTCCCCTTCCCGCGAGTGGAGCGGCGAGGCGGCGCTCGGCCTCCAGAGAGCGCCAGGCCATCTCGGCGCAGAAGCGCCCGTAGAGGTTGGCGGGAGAGTCGCCGAAGACCCCCTGGAAGGCGTCGTCGAAGTCGCGGACGCGGCGCGCGGCCATAGCGCGCCCAGAGCTTGCGCAGACTGCCCGGGCCGGCGCGCTCCACCAGCCATTCGAGGTAGGCCGAGCCCACCAGGTAGGCCATGCTCATGCCCTCCCAACTCTGGGAGTCCGAGGCGAGCCGGCCGTAGCCCGGCAGCTTGCCGGCCTCGGCCCAGCGCCGCAGGATCGCGGCGCGCAGGTCGCTGTTGGGGCGCCCCGAGCCGGTGAGCCGGCCCTCGACGACCGTCGCGTAACCTTCCACGACCCACCGCGGAGCGCCGAGCGGGATCGGGCCGACGGGCGCGATGCGGGAGAGGAGCTGCCGCCAGGGGTTCCGCGACGGCCGGAGCAGATGGACGAGATGGGTCTCCTCATGGACGAGAAGCAATTCGGACCACTCCGTATAGTGGCCGATGACCGATTCCGGGCCCGGCGGGCTGGTCCACACCACGAGCCGTGGCCAGCCCAGGATGGGCAGGGCCATGCCGTTGGCATCGCGACCGGATCGGAGACGAGCACGTCCACCGTCTCCGGCGGCGTCGTATCCGACCTCCGCCGCGACCCGCTCGCGGATCGACTCCAAACGCTCCGCCGCCCGCCGCGCCCAGGCCTCGGAAGCGGCGGGATGGTGGACGCGGAAGTGGGCCGTCTCCAGCGTCCGCCAGTCGGCGGACGGACCCTGGGCGGCGGCGGGCAGGGCCAGGAGGAGGGCGAGGGCCGCCCCTGACCTCAAAATCTCAGCGCGCAAGCCAAAATCTCACGGAATGGCTCAAAATCTCAGACCCCGGGCTCATCCCCTGAGATTTTGCCTCAAAATCTCAGACCCCGGGCCCTTCCCCTGAGATTTTGGCTCAAAATCTCAGACCCCGGGCTCTTCCCCTGAGATTTCGGCTCAAAATCTCAGACCCCGGGCTCTTCCCCTGAGATTTTGGCTTGCGGGCGGTCCGGAGACCGGCTCAGGAGGCCTTCGGCGGCAGATCGCGGGCCTGCGGGTCGTCCTCGAACCCGTGATGCTTGTGACTGCCGTCACAGAAAGGCTTGTTCGCCGACATCCCGCAGCGGCACAGGGAGACCACCGTCCGGCCTCCCAGCCCGTAGGCGTTGCCGGCCGGGTCCTGGAGCTGGATGCCGTCCCCCTCCACGCGCAGGGGTCCGTTCTTCATCACGGTCACCTTCATGACGTCCTCCTCCCAATCCTGGAGCCAGAGCATCCGGCTCCCGTCCAAGAGTTTCTCAGGATGCTCCGGCCGTCAACCCCGGCCCGATCGTCTGCCCATGCGCTCCTCCTTGGTGCGCTATCCTAAGCGGCCTCATGCAACCCGGCGAGCCTTCCGAAGCCTCCTTCCTCAGGACGTGGGGTATCCGCCTGCTCAAGGCGGGTCTCACGGTGCTGGCGCTGTGGCTGACCTGGCGGCTGCTCCAGGACATCGAGTGGTCGCTCCTGGAGGAGCGGCTGGAGGAAGCGAACTGGTACTTCCTCATCCCGGGATTGCTGTTCATGACCGGGCGCTACGTGCTGTGGGAAGCCCGGCTGCGGCGGGCGTCTTTTCTGGCGGTCCAGCGCGTCCCGCGGGGCGGGCTGGTGTTCTGGGTGCTGCTGGCTTCGGCGGCGCTCAACCTGATCACGCCGTCGGCGCGGTTGATCGGCGGGCTGGTGCGGGCGCGCTACTTCGCCCGCAACCTGGCTCTGCCGTTCGGCCAGGTCTACGGGGTGGTGCTCTACGACCAGGTGGCGCACCACGTGGTGATGAGCACCTGTACCTGGATCGCGGTGATCGTGGCGGCGCCGCTCTTCGGCCAGGCCTGGTTCGGGGTGCTGGCCGCGGTGGCGCTGGTCGCGGTGATCGCCGGCCTGCTGCTCTGGAGCCGGCGGAGCCGGACGTTCGAGGAGAACCCGCTGGTGCTCTTCCTGGCGCGGCGGGCCGCGAAGGCGGAGGGCCGGACGCAGCGCCTCTACGCCCACGGCCACGAGGCGGTCGGAGTCTTCGTCCGTCTGCTCGGCTACAGGCGGCTCCACGGCCAGGCCGCCCTGCTGGGAGCGGGCTTCTTCGCCACGAACATCCTCGCCCAGTGGTGCGTCTTCCGTTCCCTGGGGATGGACGTGAACCCCGTGGTGATCCTGGCCGGAGTCGCCCTGGGCAACGCGGCGGGGATGCTGACGGGGACCCCCGGCGGCGTGGGCACCACCGAGGCGGCCATGGTCGCCTCCTTCGCCGCCATGGGGATGGACCGCGTGGACGCGGCGGCGGGAACGCTTCTGTACCGGGGCCTCCACTACCTGAGCATCCTCGGTCTGGGCCTGCCGGCGCTCCTGGCGCTGGAGCTGCGGAGCGGGGCCGAGCCGGCGGACGCGGCACCGCCGGCTTGACGGCGAGTTTCGTCCGCTACTGGAAGTACCCGCTCACGTCCACGATCAGGTGGACCGTTCCCACCGAGTTGTTCTTCACCGCGATCCCGCCGCTGGCATCCGTGGCGAGCTGGATGATGGCGTTGTTCGCCAGGGTCGCGCCCGCCGCGAAGTTGATCGTGCTGGACAACGGTGCGGCCTGGTTCGCCGGGTACAGGTTCAGATTGCCCACGGTGGCCGGCGAGATGACGATGATGGTGAGCGCCAACGCCTTCGCGGTGGACGGTATGCCGCAGGTGCCGCCGGTCATCACGAAGGTACGGGTCGACGACCCCGCCAGGATCGGTCCGCCGAGCGGCCCGTCCGCGTTACGCGTATCCACCAGGCGGCAGGGCGAGACGGTGTAGAAGTCCAGTCCGGCGTCGACCGTCCCCGAGGTACAGGTTCCAGCCGTTCCCACGTTGCCGAGCGTCACGGAATCGACGTACCAGCCCCAGTCGGTCTGAGCGATAGATTCGTCATCCCCTTCGTGCCAGCGCAGGCGGGCACCGGCCGCGCCGGTGAACGAGCCGAGGTTGGCCGTGACCTGCGTCATGGCCCCGATGGTGCCGTTGCACCAGGCGTGCTTGCCGCCGAGCGGATTTCCGAAGCTGGCGCTCACCGTCCCGGTGAAGCCGCCGGCGGTGAAGGCGGCGTCGGGCACGACCGTCCAGTTGGCGCCTCCATCCGTGGAGATCTCCA
This sequence comes from uncultured Holophagales bacterium, assembly GCA_963844885.1. Lineage (GTDB taxonomy): Bacteria > Acidobacteriota > Thermoanaerobaculia > Multivoradales > UBA5704 > DATMER01. The sequence goes on from CAWJQA010000009.1 coordinate 183,009, forward strand.
GCGTGCCGGCGTCGAAGCACGAAGTGGTGCTCTCGAAGGCGTAGGTGTGCCAGAAGGACAGCGTCGAGCCGGCCAGCGGAACGAACTGCGGAGAGACCAGGACCCGCTCGGAGGTGGCGGGCAGGCTGTCGGAGAACCAGGAGTGGGTGGGAGTCTGCGACTGGGCCGTCGAGAGCGCCCAGTCCGAGGCGCCCGCGAGCGCCGCGTGCGTCCAGCCGGGGTTGTCGAAGCCGCCGGCACCCTCGAAGGTCTCGGTGAGGGTGGAGGTGGAGACCGGACCGGTCGGCGTGGAGCTCCGGCGGACCGTGTTGCCGTCGGCGACCGCATTCGAGGTGTCGACCGCGCGCACGACGTAATAGTAGGTGGTGCCGCTCGTCAGAGCCGCCGAGCTGTCGCCGTAGCTCGTGCCGGCCACGCCGGTGGCGATCTGGTTGGCGGGGCCGGGCGTGAAGCTGGACGAGGTCGAGCGGTACACGGTGTAGGTGACCGGCCCGGCGCAGCCGGGGGTGGCGGCCGCCCACGACAGCGCAAGCCCGCAGGTGGCGGCGGCGTTGTTCGTGACGGTCGCGAGGCCCGCGAACGACGGCGGCAGCGTGCAGGTGCCGGTCGCCGTGGCCTGGACGCAGGCCGACGCGGCGGACTCGCAGTTGCCGGTCGCGTCGAGGCCGTGTACCCGGTAGGCGTAGGTGGAGCCCCCCGAGACCGAGTTGTCGTTGTAGGGCGAGCCCGCGACGGAGCTCGCGATGCGGGCGAACGTGCCGGGCGAAGCGCACGTTCCGGGCGCGCGGTAGACGTTGAACGCCGTCGCGGCGGGAGCGCCGTTGGCCCAGGTCACCTGGATCTGGTTCGGGGCCGTGGCCGTCGCCGTGCCGATGGCGGGAGCGCCGGGTGCCGTGCAGGCGGTGTCCGTCACCTTCGCCGTCCAGATCTCCTCGAAGCTGTTGCTCCGGCGGTCGGTCCAGGAGGGGAAGAAGATGCCCGCGTAGCCGGACAGGCCGTTGTAGTCGCCGAACTGGTTGCCCGAGTCGGCGCCGGCCGTGGTCTCGTCCGTCTGCGCCGTGGTCACCTTCACCGCCGGGAACCAGGTGGCGCCGTCGTCGAACGAGGACTGGTACCAGACGTCCACCTTCTTGCGCGTGGCGTCGTTGACGGTGTCGTAATACATGATCGCCAGCGCCCCGGTCGTCTCGTCGACGGCCATCCAGGGGTTGAACTGGTCGTTGGCGGACGCCTGGTTGTTGAGCATGACCGGCGCCGACCACGTCGTGCCGCCGTTGGTGGACCGCGAGTACCAGATGCGGGTCTTGCAGGTGGACGCCGCGTTGGAGCCGGGCTCATTGGCGGACGACGTACAGCCCGTGGCGCCGGTGAGGTCGGTCCACGCGGCATGGACGACGTCCTTGGTCGCCGTGCGGTAGGCGCCGGCGGTGACGTAGATGAGGGCCCGGCGGCCGTTGAACGACGGCACGCCGATATCGTAGCTGTCGAAGGTGGAGGCGATCTGCACGGGCGTGCCATAGGAGACGCCGCCGTTCGTCGACTTGACGACGAAGATCTTGCGGTTCGTCGTGGTGGGCCAGAAGCCGAAGACGTCGCCGAAGGCGTTGGTCTTGACGTCGGCACCGATGGCCGTGCCGGTGGACTCGGCGCCGCTCACCTGGATCGCCGTCTGCCAGGAGCCGGCGGGGCCTGTCCGGCGGTTCATGAAGGCCGGGTTGCCGTTGTGCCAGATGACGTAGATGTTGTCCTTGTACGGCGACGCCGCGCTGTGGTCCACCCACATGATCTGCTTGTCGGCGCTGGTCTGCGCACCGGAGAACGTGGCGTCGAACGTCCAGGTGGCGCCGTTGTCCACCGACTTGTAGGCGCGCATCTTCAGGGCCGTAACGCTGGCGTTGATGCCGATCGTGGTCGACCAGGCGGTGCCGTCCGAGGTCCAGTCGACGGTCGGGTCGGAGTGGAAGGCGTCGCCGGTCTCGAGGGCGAGGCTCGTCTGGCTCCAGGTGGCGCCGCCGTCGAGCGAGTAGAACTGCGCCTGCATGCCGCTGCCGGAGATGTTGTTGGACGCGCCGATGATCTTCATCGGGTCCCAGAAGTTGACGCGGATGTCGGACTCGCTGCGCGGCGCGGTCTGGGCGCCCGAGATCCGCCTCTCGCCGGAAACCGTCGCGGCCCGGTCCGGGTCCGGCCCGGAGTCCTTCTCCGGCACGCCCGGGATGAGATCCTGGTGGGACACCATCCACTCATGGACCTCCTTGAGGACGAACGGGTAGCCGCCGGTGGGGTCGGCCGCGGAGTAGGTCATCTCCGGATGGGCGCGGCGCCAGAGCACGCGCAACCAGAGAGGGACCTTGATCGTGTCCTTGACCTCCTCCGGGTTGAGCAAGGAGAAGTCCTGGTTGGCGGCGATCAGCGCTTCGAGGGCGCTGTGAGGACGCACGGCGTCGCGGTGGAGTTGCTCGTCGAGCGACGGCCACGCGGGGGCTTCCGCGGCGAAGGCGCCCGCGGGAAACGCCGAGGAAAACGCCGAGGAAAACGCGATACCGAGCAGGAGAAGCAATGGCCACTTGGACATAGAGAGGTCTCCTCCTAGTTTGGCCGGACACCCTACCACAGAAGGCGGGGCTCTCGGACGACGACGATTTCCGGGGTACAGGTAGGCATTCTCCTTGAAAATTGGGGAAATTGCCCACAACCTGTTGACAAGTGGTCGGTCGATCAGAAGAATGGACTTCGCGCCTTTTGAGTGGCGTAACCACAGCAAAGGAGGAGCCTTGGGCACGACAGATGACGATACCGAGAAACTTGGAGACAGGATCGCCCGGCTGCGGCGGGCGAAGGGATGGAACCAGAAGGATTTCGGCAGGCACCTGGGCATGAAGGCCGCCCAGGTCAGCAAGTGCGAACGCGGCAGCCTCGTACCGCGGGCCGATCTTCTGAGGCGGCTGTCGGAGGTGCTCGGGGTGAGCAGCGACTACCTGCTGACCGGGCGCTCCTTCGGCGAGCCGCAGCGGGATTTCCGGCTCCGGGAGCGGCTGGAGGCTCTGGAGCAGCTACCAGAGCCCCAGCGCAACAACCTGGTTGAATTCCTGGATGCCCTGCTCTCCTCTCACCGGCTCCTGCGGCAGCTCGAGCAGGAGCGCGAGCGGAAGAGGGCGGAGATGAAACCGCCGAAGCCGGGCGCAAAGACTCGCCGCCACCCGCCGCGGATCCGGGACTAGAGCTGAGAGATGCCGGCCTGGCCGCCGCCCCCTGGTCAACGGGAGGCGGCGGCGCGGGCTGTTCCTTCGGGCTGGCCTCCATCGCGGGGAAAAAACAGCAGCGCCCGCGTTCCACCGCCCGGCCGGTCCTCCAGGCGGATGCGGCCACCGTGCAGAGTCATGATCCGGTGGGCCAGCGCCAGCCCCAGACCCACCCCGCCCCTGCGGCCGGTCGCGAAGGGGTGGAAGAGCCGCTCCCGCATCTCCGCGGACAGGCCGGGCCCCCGGTCCTCCACGGCCAGCTCCACTCCGTCATCCACCAGGTCGATCGACAGATCCACCGGCTCGGCTCGTACCGACGCTTGTAGGGAATTATGGAGGAGGTTGCGCACGGCCCTCTCCAGGAGCTGGGAGTCGCCGCGCAGGCGAACCCCCTCCGCGGCCGGCGCGACGCGGACCCGCACCGGCGGGCCACCGGCGAGAGCGGGATCGGCCGCCGCCCGCCGCGCCAGCTCGGCCAGATCGACCTCCTCCAGGCGCGCGGTGCCGGGGCGGGCGAAGGAGAGGAAGTCCTGGAGCACCCGCTCCAGGTGGTCGGCCTCGCGCCGGATCTCGGCCAGGTAGTCGGCGATCGACTCCTCGTCGGGCCGGCGCTCGATCAAGGTGAGGTAGCCGCGCAGGGTGGCCAGGCTGTTGCGCAGCTCGTGCGCCACGCCGCCGGCCATCTCTCCGAGGCGGGCCAGGCTGTCGGCGATCCGGCTCTCCTCGGCCCGGCGCCGCACCTCCGTGAGGTCGGCGAACAGGACCAGCCAGCCGCGGACGCCGCCGTCGTCGCGACGCAAGGGGTGGACGGTGAGACCGACGGTGCGCGCTTCGCCGCCGGCCCGGATGGCGCACTCTTCCCTCCGCGGCGCGGTCTGCTCGGCCACGGCCGAGGCCAGGAGGTCGCGCAGCTCGGGCTGCCCTGCCAGGGCGTCGGCGAGAGGGGTCCCGGAGGGCGGCGGCTCGATTCCGAGCAGCCCGGCGGCCACCGGGTTGAGGGCGAGGACACGGCCGGCCCGGTCCAGCAGGAGGAGACCGCTCTGGAGGCTGGAGGACAGCGTCCGCTCCAGGGCGGCGATGTCGTCTTCGGCGCGGCGCGAATCACCGGTAAGGGAAACCATGGCGCGCTCGAACGTCGAGACCAGGAACTCGACCTCCCCCTCTCCCGCCTCCTGCTCGGCCCCCATCTGCCGGGCGCGCTCCAGAAGAGTCTCCCAGGGTGTCATCAGGTGCCGGAGAAAGGAGAAGACCAGCAGGAGCAGCGCCGCGTTGAGGCCCAGGACGACCACCGACAGCACGGTCAAGGCGCGCCGCTGGCCTGCCAGGACCCCGGCCGGCAGCTCGACGCGCACCCATCGCCGCGGCTCCAGGGGGGCGAAGCCGGCGACGCCGTCCGGCAGGGCGTCGCCGGGACCGGCGCCCACGGGCTTCCGCAGGTCCAGGCCGTCCGGCGCCCGGAGCCCGCCGTCCGGAAGGTCTCCCGAGGCCACCAAGGCGTTCCCCTCCTCGTCCATCACGGCCACGCTGCGCGCCTGCGGTGCGAGAGCCTGGAGCTCCGCCGCCGTGGCGACCCCGAAGCGGCCCTGGTCCCGAAGCCTTCCGGCCACGCCGGCCGCCAGCCGGGCGGCCTCCTCCTGGCGCTCCTCCACCAGGAGGCCCAGGGCGCTGCGGTACGAGAACAGGGTGAAGGTGGAGAGGACGACCAGCAACAACAGCGCCACCGGCAGGAGGATCAGCACCTCGCGGCGCAGCCCGAGACGGCCGCTCATAGGAACTGAAGGTAGTAGTTGATGATGGCCGGCGCGGCGAACAGCGCGACCAGCCCGCCGAAAGCCAGGAAGGTGCCGAACGGCAGGCGCGTGCGCATCCCTTCGCCGGAGCGGCGCATCAGGACGATCCCCACGATCGAGCCGCTGAGCACGGCGAAGAAGAACGCCACGAGCATCGCCTTCCAACCCAGAAAGGCGCCGATCAGGGCCAGCATCTTGGCGTCTCCGAGCCCCATCCCCTCCTCCCGGCGGATCAGCCACCACGAGCCGTAGATGGCGAGCGTGATGCCGCCTCCCGCCGCGGCGCCCACCAGCGGCTCCGTCATGTGACTCCAAGGCAGATGGAGGAGGACGACCAGCATCGCGTGCCCTAGGAAACCCAGCGCGATCCCCGGCCAGGTGATCCGGTCGGGCAGGATCATGTGGTCGGCGTCGATCATCGCCAGCACGATCATCAGGCAGGCGAAGACGGCCGCGACCAGCGCCTGCGGCCTCAGCCCGAAGGCGACGTAGCACCCCACCATCACCAGCGAGGTACACGCCTCGATCAGCGGATAGCGCCAGGAGATCCCCGCGCCGCAGCTCCGGCAGCGTCCGCCGAGCAGCAGGAAAGAGAGGACCGGCAGGTTGTCGAGCGCGCGGATCGGCGCCCCGCAAGCCGGGCACCGCGACCGCGGCAGGACCGTCGAGAGGCCCAGCGGGATGCGGTAGATCACGACGTTCAGATAGCTGCCGACGAGCAGCCCGAGCACCGCCACGTAGAGCGCGATCAGGAGTTGGAGCGACACAGTGGCGCGATTCTAACCGCGTCCGGGCTCGTGGCGCCTGTCGCGGATCAGGAGCAGCGCCGTCGCCGCCAGGGTGAGCAGGCTGATCCCGGCGCCGATGGGTACCAGGGGGTCGCGATAGCGCAGCTCCAGGACATGCTCGCCCTCGGGCAGCTCCAGGCCGATCTGACAGGCGGCGGTGAGGAGGACGGGCACCGGCCTGCCGTCCACCTCGGCCTTCCAGCCTTCATCGAAGGTGGACGCGACCACGAAGAAGGCCGGCGAGGCCGAGCGGTAGCGCAGCCGCAGCCAGCCGCCGCGGTCGGTCAGCTCGAGCGGCTCCGGCAGCCGCCGGTAGACCGCCTCCCCTCCCGGCCCGCCCGGGCGGACGGCGTGCTCCCGCCGCATCAGGTCGTAGCCCTCGGACCGGGCCGCGGCGAGGGCCGAGTCCAGGTCGGGATGGAACACCGCCCGCGGCACGAAGCGGTGGACGGGCAGGACGTACGGATTCTTCAACACCCGCATCAGCGGCGCCCGCGGGTTCCGCTTCGCCTCGGCCGCCCAGCCGGCGGGGTCCTTGCGGAGCATCAGGGTGCCCACGTTCCAGGCTCCGAGGTAGTGAAGGGCGTTCAGCGACGCGCGGCTCCCCCAGTCCTGATGAAGGGTGTCGACCCCCCGCGCGGCCCACCGCGTGAGCATGAGGTCGAAATCCTCGTTCAGGGCGTAGGGGATGTGCCAGAGGAGAGCGCTGTAGGGCTCCATCCGGCCGAGCGCGGCGCGGACCGGGGCCAGGGCGGGATCGCCGCGGCGAGGCACGAAGTCCGGCTCGCCGCCGGTGGTCTCCTGGACGTACAGCCGCGTCTCCGGCTGAATCACCACGGGCGGCGCCCCGCCGTACAGGCTCGCGGGCGCGACCAGTACCAGGCCGTGGCCGTAGTGCCAGAGATCCGCGGCCAGCAGCGCCAGCGCCAGCCCCGTGAGGAGGCGGGCCGGCGGCCGGCGCCAACGGCAGAGAGCCAGGAGCGCCGCGACCAGCAGCGCCGTGGCAATGGCCGCCCACCCCTCACCGCGCAGATAGACAAGGCCGTGCTGGATCTTCTCCGGCGTCATGCCCGGGCCGCCGTGGGTACGCACGAACCACTCGCCGAGCCGCGGGACCCGATAGAGCAGGCCGGTGAGCGTCCCGGCCAGAGCCGCCAGCACCAGCGCGAGCGCCAGCGGGAAATCGGCCCGCTCGGGCCTCCCCTCGCCGCGCTCGCGGATCAGCCACCCCCAGCCCAGGGCGCCCGCGAACACGAGGGCCGCCACCGCGAGGATCGCGAACTTCTCCGGGAAGCGGAGCACCGCGAGCACCGGCACCGCCTCGCGCAGCGGCTCATAGAGAGGGTTGTGCCGGCCCAGGGCGAGAAACCCGCCGGTGGCGAAGGCCAGCCCCCAGGCGGCCCGGCGCGGCACCGGCCACTGCGCCAGGGCGGCGGCGGCGAGAACGGCCAGGAGCAGCCCCGGGTAGATCGACGGCACGTACGGGTAGTCCCGGTCGTGGAGGTTCCAGCCGAAGAACAGCTTCTCGTGGTCGCGGGTGGGGTCGCCGAAGAAGCGGGGAAAGACGAGCTCCAGGAGCCGGGCCGGCGGCGCCGACCAGACCGTGGCCCGTCGCGCCTCCAGGCCGCCGGCCCGGGGCGAGCCCGCCAGCCGCGCCGCGGTGGGGAGCCATTGGACCGCGGCCAGGAGGACGGCCAGAGCCAGCGGCACGAGGATCCTGGGCAGGGCGCGGAAGCGGCCGGGCCCGCCCCGAGTCCCCTCCCGAATACTGCCGCCGCGGTCATCGCCAGCACACCGAGGCCGGTGATGACGACCGTGGCCGGCTCGCCGTTGAGGAGTTGGAGGGCAAGGGCCAGGCCGGCCAGGAGCGCCGGCCGCCGCCACCGTCCGGGCTCGGCGCGGAGCGCCGCATCGGCCTGGCCGATCACCCAGGGAAACCAGGCCATGCTGCAAAACAGGGTCAACGCGCTGATCAGGGAGAGCGACGCGCCGCTGCCGGTGTAGCCCAGCGCGGCCAGGGCCGCGGCCCCCCGGCCGGCGCCCAGCCGCCGCGCCAGCCACCAGGCGCCCGCGAAGGCCACGGCCGAGTGCAGCACCACCAGGAGGCTCAAGGCGTAGGCCGGAGGCACCACGAAGACGAGCCAGCCCGGCGGGTAGAAGGCCGCGTAACTCGGATTGGAAAGCACCGGCTGGCCACCGTTGAGCCAGGGGCTCCACAGCGGCGAGCCGCTCTCTACCAGCAGCCGGAAGGTGGCCCGGAGGGGCAGGTGGAACAGAGGGATGTCCCGGTTCGCCAGGACCCGCTCCGGCGACAGGAGCGGGGCGAAGAAGCTCAGCAGCCAGGCCGATCCGAGCAGCGCGGGGGGAGCGATCCAGGCGATCCGGCGGCGCAATCCCTCCTCAACCCTTCTGCGGCCAGCGCACCATGAAGCCGTCCGCCCAGACGATGTCCTGGTTATAGTCCGTGGGGTCGAACGAAGTCACCGTGTAGTCGCTGCCCGAGGCCACGTTGTCCCGCCCGCGGCTGAGGATCAGCATCACCTGCCGGGCGTGTACGTCCTCGATCTTCACATAGTACTCGTACGGGAACTTCCAGCCGTCCCGGGGCGGTACGACCTGAAGGTACGTCGGCACCAGGATGCTCTCCATCACCGCCAGCGACTTCTGGCTGCCGTAGGAAGCCAGAGACACGTTCGAGTTGGTCTGGCCGGCCGCGGCGGCGCCGACCTCGTCGGTCAACCATGAAAACAGCGCCGTGCCGGTGATCCGCATGTCCGCCATCGTCCGCTTCTGCTTGGTCTTCTGCATCGCATCCAGCAGGTTCGGGATCAGCATGGCCGCGATGAGTCCGATGATCGCGATGACGATGAGCAGCTCGATGAGCGTAAATCCTTTTTGTCCGCACGTCTCCCTGCGCATTTCAATTCACCTCCAGGAATGTTCAGTTCATAGGGCAAGACACGTGCCAGAGCGGGCAATGGCGTAGTACCAATGTTTTCAATTACTTGGGTCATAGCCGGTCGGCGATGGATCGACAAAAAACGTCAGCTTGGGACACGGGATGTCACCTGCCCGCCGGTCCGGCCCAGGCTGCGACGATCCGCCGCAGCCGTTCCACCCCCCGGTCGAGCTCGTCGAGGGGGATGCGCTCGTCCGGTCCGTGGATGCCCTTGAGGTCGTCGCCGCCCACGGCGAAGGGAGCGACGCCATAGGCCGGTATGCCCCGTTCCCGAAAGTACCGGGAGTCGGTGAAGCCCGGCACGAAGGTCGGGACGACCGGCGCGTCGGCGGTCAGAACCTGCTGGAAAGCGCCGTAGAGCCGGCCGGTGACCGGGGACGGCGGCACCGGCGGCGAGGTCACCAGAACCTTCACCTCGAAGCCTTTGCCGAGCGCCTCTTTGATCCCGGCGAGGAAGGCCTGGGTATCGGTGTCGGGGAGCAGCCGGATGTCGACCAAGGCCGTGGCGCGCTCGGGGACGACATTGATCCTCTCGCCACCGCGCAGGACCGTCACCTGGACGGTGTCGAGGAACAGGTTGGCCATGCCGGGGAGCAGGAACTCGCTCGGCCCTTCGGGCTTCACGACGTCGTCGATGTGACCCAGGATGCGCTTCCAGTAGTCGTTGTGCAGCGGCGCGATGGCCTGCACGTACTGGCGCGCGGCGGGGCTGACCCGCCAGCGCTCCGGCCGCTGGAGCAGCCGCGCGAGCCCCTCGACGAGCTGGTGGGTGGCGCTCTCGGGGTTGAGGCCCGAAGCGTGGCCGCCGCGTCCCGAGGCCGCGACCTCCAGCCAGAGCGGACGCTTCTGGGCCACTTCGATCCCCCACCAGAGCAGCCGGCCGTTGGCGGTCTGCGCGCGCCCGCCTTCGCCCAGCACCGCCTCCGCTCCCGCGAACATCTCCGGCCGGTGCTCGAGGAGCCACCCGGTGCCTTCGATGCCGCCGTTCTCCTCGTCGGCCACGGCCAGGTAGACCACGTCGTGCTCGATGGGGACCCGGCGCCGCTTCAGGTCGACGAACGCCGCCAGCTCGGCGATGCCGAGGCTCTTGTCGTCGAGAGCGCCGCGGCCCCAGAGGCGCCCCTCGCGGACCTCGCCGGAGAACGGCGGCGCGGTCCAGCCGGGCCCGGGGCTCACCACGTCCATGTGGTGGAGAAGGACGAGCGCCCGCTTGTCGCTGCGGGGCGAGGAGAGGCGGGCCCAGAGGCTGGCTCGGCCGTTCGCCGTGCGGGCCACGTGAACCGGGATCCCCTCGCGCCGGAGGATCTGCGCCAGGTACGCGGCGGACAGATGCTCCCGGCCGGGCGGATTGGTGGTGTCGATGCGCAAATAGCCCTGCAGCCAGAGGCCGGCCTCGGACAGCTCCGGGGGATTGCCGGCGGCCAGCAGGAAGGCGGCCAGCGAAGCGAGGACCAGGGTTCTTCGAAGCATCGGGACGTGTATCCAAGTTTAAAACAAAAAAAGAGGGCGCCACCAACCGGAGGCGCCCCTATCGACGAGGAAATACCGGTTCGCTGCGGCGTACCGCTAGTTCTTCTGCGGCCAGCGAACAAAGAAACCGTCGGCCCAGACGATGTCCTGGTCGTAGTTCGTCGGATCGAACGAGGTCACCGAGTAGGTGCCCGAGCCCTCGGCCGTCTTGTTGCGGCCCAGGCTGCGGATCGCCATGACGGTCGCGGCGAGCGGGTTCGCCGTGTTCAGGTAGAAGTCGTAAGGCGTCTTCCAGCCGTCGGCGCCCGGAACGTCCTGCATGTACTGCGGCACCAGCACGCTGCCCACCTGCGCCGCCGTCAGGGACGTGCCGTAGGAGGCAAGGACCACGTCCGAGGCCGCGGCGCCGGCCGCGGCCGCGCCGACCTGGTCGGTCAGCCAGGAAAACATCGCCGTGCCGGTATTCCGGATGTCCGCTACGGTCCGCTTCTGCTTCGCCTTCTGAAGGGCGTCGAGGAAGTTCGGGATCAACAGCGCCGCAATGATGCCGATGATGGCCACCACGATCAGCAGCTCAATCAGCGTAAAGCCCTTCTGACGGTTCCGCATTCTGCTCAACATGTAACGTCTCCTCCGGCCTTCCGGCCAAATTCGCCCAATGAGCTCAAGGATGTTGATTTACAGGGTACTGCACGGCGGATGCCAGGCCTGTCCCCCTCTACAGGGTTCGTCAAACTCGACAACCAGTGTCAAATTGACCCTCAACGGCTGACAACGGCTGTCATAACGATTGACCTGATTCGAGGACAAAAAAGGGGGCGCCACCAACCGGAGGCGCCCCATCTGAGGAGGGAGTGTTGGCTTGCTGCGTTGTGCTGCTAGTTCTTCTGCGGCCAGCGGACGAAGAAGCCGTCGGCCCAGACGATGTCCTGGTCGTAGTTCGTCGGATCGAACGAGGTCACCGAGTAGGTGCCCGAGCCCTCGGCCGTCTTGTTGCGGCCCAGGCTGCGGATCGCCATGACGGTCGCGGCGAGCGGGTTCGCCGTGTTCAGGTAGAAGTCGTAGGGCGTCTTCCAGCCGTCGGCGCCCGGGACGTCCTGCATGTACTGCGGCACCAGCACGCTGCCCACCTGCGCCGCCGTCAGGGACGTGCCGTAGGAGGCAAGAACGACGTCCGAGGCTGCGGCGCCGGCCGCGGCCGCGCCGACCTGGTCGGTCAGCCAGGAGAACATCGCCGTACCGGTGTTGCGGATGTCGGCCACGGTCCGCTTCTGCTTCGCCTTCTGCAGGGCATCCAGGAAGTTCGGGATCAACAGCGCCGCGATGATGCCGATGATGGCCACCACGATCAGCAGCTCGATCAGCGTGAAGCCCTTCTGACGGTTCCGGATTCGGCTCAACATGACTTGCATCTCCTCCAGGACTTGCCCTGGTTGAATTTACCCCTTGGGGTCTTACGGTTGCCGGTTTTATACAGCAGGGTCGATGCCATGGTACCGACGGCCGCAAGTATCTGATTCCATTGGATCAGTATTTTTTGAACCCGACAAAAATTGCCAGTGGCTCCAGAACCGGATGACATCGGTTGCCACCCCGGCCGTCCTCGATCAGGGACACTCGAGGCTTGGCGGAAAGAAGCAGCCGGAACAAAAAAAGAGGCGCCACCAACCGGAGGCGCCCCGACTGAGGAGGGAGTGTTGGTCTACTGCGTTGTGCTGTTAGTTCTTCTGCGGCCAGCGGACGAAGAAGCCGTCGGCCCAGACGATGTCCTGGTCGTAGTTCGTCGGATCGAACGAGGTCACCGAATAGGTGCCCGAACCCTCGGCCGTCTTGTTGCGGCCCAGGCTGCGGATGGCCATGACGTTCGCGGCCAGCGGGTTCGCCGTATTCAGGTAGAAATCGTAGGGCGTCTTCCAGCCGTCGGCGCCCGGGACGTCCTGCATGTACTGCGGCACCAGCACGCTGCCCACCTGCGCCGCCGTCAGGGCGGTGCCGTAGGAGCTGAGGACGACGTCCGAAGCCGCGGCGCCGGCCGCGGCGGCGCCGACCTGGTCGGTCAGCCACGAAAACATCGCGGTGCCGGTATTCCGAATGTCGGCCACGGTCCGCTTCTGCTTCGCCTTCTGAAGGGCGTCGAGGAAGTTGGGGATCAGCAGCGCCGCGATGATGCCGATGATGGCCACCACGATCAGCAGCTCGATCAGCGTGAAGCCCTTCTGACGGTTCCGGATTCTGCTCAACATAGGGTTCTCCTCCCTGGTTTCCAATGTTCTGGCCCCGTCCTAGGGGACCGTCGCTCGTTCGGTTCCTTGAATAGCAGGCCCGATGCCAACCCGTAAACCATTGAATATACGGGTTTTTCTCTTCACGGCCGGACACAAAGTGTCAGCGCCGGCTCGGCGTGGGTGACACCGGTTGTCAGCCCGTTGTTTTCTCGCCGAGAATCAGCCTGCGGACCAGATCGCGGTAGACCTCGACCCCCTCCACGAACCCCGGCAGGGCGAAGCGCTCGTTCGCCTTGTCGACCTGCAGGGTGTCGGTGTTCATGATGAGGAAGGGGGAGAAGCCATAGGACGGGATCCCGGCCGCGCGGAAGAAGCGGGAGTCGGTCGCGGTCCACGGCAGGAAGTAGGGGCCGGAGGGCGCCTCGGGGTAGTGGTCCTTGAGCGTCGCGGTGATCTGCCGGAACACCGGGTGGTCGACGGGGCTGCCGTGGTTGACGGCGGGCGGCGCGTCGATGGTCCAGGAGAGGCCGTGGAGCATCCAGGCCGGCACCAGCTTCGGCAGCTCCTCCTCCAGCTTCGCACCCGGCAGGAGGTGGATCTTGATCAGGAGCTGCCAGCCGCCGCCCGGGGCCTCCTCGGGCCTGAACGGCACCGCTTCGTTGCGGAACATCGAGCGCAGGTAGTCCGGCAGCTTGTGGAACGACGCCTGGCTCGCAATCGTGGCGTCCGGATCGGCGAGAAGGTCACGCAGCTCCTGGCGGTCACGGGTGGGGCCGTAGACCTTCAGGGCTTCCCTTACTTCGGGGATGACGCGGAGGTCGGTTTCGGTGAAGCCGGTCTCTTTCAAGGTGCTGCGGAGCTGGTCGAGCGGCTCGCGGGTCTCGCTGCAGACGAGGAGGTCGACGTAGCGCTTCTGGGCGACCTCGGTGCCCCAGAACTTGATGTCGTCCCGGGCCCGCGCCTCGACCACGCCGCCTTCGGTGAGGACGGCCCAGAAGTCCCGGACCATCTCCGGGTGCTCGCGCAGGATGCGGCGCACCCCCAGGCGGCTCCCCCTCTCCTCGCTGCTGGTCGCCAGGAAGAGGACGGAGCGCGCGAGGGGTTTGCCGCTCGCCTTGAGGTCGGCCATGGCCAGGAGCTGGGCCACGGCCACGCTCTTCATGTCGAACACGCCGCGGCCATAGATCCAGGGCGATTCGACAAAGGCTTCGAACGGCGGATGGAACCACTCGGCCGGGTCGACCTTCTCCACGTCGATGTGGTTGTGGAGGACGAGCGGGTGAGGGTCCTTCCCTGCGAGGAGGGCGTAGAGGTTGGCCTTGCGCTTGCCTACGATCTCGATGCGGGTGGGGATGCCCGCCTTCTCCAGCCGGGCGGCGAGGAACCGGGCGCCGGCCACCTCGTCGCCCGTGGCTTCGCTGGTGTCGATCCGCACGTACTCGCGCAGGAGCTGGACCTCCGGCAGGCTCAGGTAGTCCACCTTGGCCCAGCGGTCCAGGACGCCGGACCGCAGCGGCCGGTTCAGGAAGGTGACGAGCACCCAGGCGATCCCTCCGATGAGGAGGAGGCTCCCGTAGAGGGCGGCGCGTGCGGCCATCCGCCGTCGGCGCTGAAAGGGGGTCCAGGTCTTCTTCGACATGAGCGGGGATGATACTAGGTCAATCAGGTTGTGTATGCTCACCGGCGGACGAACCTCATCTTGAACGCGATCCCCGAAACCACGCCTCCGGACCGCCCGGACCGCCCGGACCAGATACCCCGCTGGCTGTTCCCGGCCGCGGCCGTGGCGTGCCTCGCCTATCTCGGCGCCGAGCTCTTCCTGGTCGGAGGCCTCGGCTTTCCGCTGGACGACTCCTGGATCCACCTCCAGTTCGCGCGCAACCTGGCCGCGGGAAAGGGTCTCTCGTACAACCCCGGCGAGCTGGTCACCGGCTCGACCGCGCCGCTCTGGACGGCCCTGCTCTCGGTCCTCTTCCTCTTGCCCGGGCCGCCCGGAATTGTCGTCGCGTGGACCAAGCTGCTCGGGATCGCCTTTCACCTCGCCGGGGTATCGGCCACCTGGCGCCTCGGCCGGGAGCTGGGGCTCGGCCGCGGTCTGGCCGGCCTCGCCGCCGTGCTGATGCTGACCACTTCCTGGCTGGTCTGGTCGGCCCTGTCCGGGATGGAGGTGCCGCTCTTCATCTTTCTGTCCCTCTCGGGCATCCGCCTCCATCTCCGGGAACGGGAGCAGCCGGAACGCCCCCCGCTGGCCGCGCCGGTGCTGGCGGTGGCGGCCCTGGCCCGGCCGGAAGGGCTGATGCTGCTGGTGCTCGCCCTGATCGACCGGCTGCTGGTGTTCGAACGCAGTGGGGAAGACGGTCCGCTCCTCTGGCGCCGGCCCCCCCTCCGGTCGCTCCGGCCCGTGATCGCGGGCGCGCTGCTGGCGGTCCTGGCCCTCGCCGGTCCTCTCCTCTTCTACCGTTGGGCCGGCGGCTCGTTCCTCCCGACCACCTTCGGCGCCAAGGGGGGCGGCCTGCGGCAACTGGTGCCCAACCTCTCATACGTATACACCGTGCTCGGCGTCTGGTTCCGGTCGCAGCCTTTCCTGTCCCTGGTGGCCGGCGCCGGGGTGGTGGCGCTCCTCGCCCGTCTCGGGACGCGGCGGGACCGGGGTCTCCTGCCGGCCCTGTGGGTGGTGGGCCTGCCGCTGGCCTACTCGATGATGGCGGCCTCGCCCACGAAGCTGATGGGCAACTTCGGCCGCTACTATTTCCCGCTGATCCCGGTGGTGATCCTCCTCGGCGCCCTGGGTCTGGAGCCGGCGGCGCGCGCGCTCGCCCCGCGGCCGCAGGAAGAGGGCGGACGAGGGGTCCGGATCCCGCTCGGAGCGCTGCTGGCCGGCGTGATCCTGGCCACGGCTCTTTGGGGATTCGCGCAAGGAGCTGTGCGGTACGCGCGCAACGTCGCCAATGTCGAGGACAGCGACGTGCGCATCGCCCGCTGGCTCGGCGAGCGCTTGCCGCCGCAGGCCCTGCTGGCGGTCAACGACATCGGCGCCATCAAGTTCCTCCTCCCGAACCCGGTCCTGGACCTGGCCGGGATCGCGAACCCGGAGATCCGGGGCGAGGTGTCGCAGCTCGAGGCCTCCGGCCTGCCGTGGCAGTCCGCCATGGCCGAGGCGATCGCCCGCCGCCGGCCGGACTACGTGGTGGTCTTCCCCAAGTGGTTGACGGGGCTGGACGGCGACCCCCGCTTCCTGCCGCTCTATCGGCTCAAGATCCCGGACAACATCACGATGGGGGGAGACGAGATCGTGGTCTACGCGACGGCCTGGACCCGGTATCCATTGATTGATCCCGTTCCCCCTCTCCCCAACCCTCTCCCCCGTGCCGGGGGAGAGGGAGCTTCCCGCTGATAGAATGCGCACCGTGAACGTCCCCATCCTCGACCTGACCCGAGTCCATCGCCGCATCGCGACCCCGCTGGAGGAGCGCTGGCGGCGCACCCTGTCCGAAAGCTCGTTCATCCTGGGCCCGGAGGTCCGGGAATTCGAGACCGCCTTCGCCGCCTACCTGGGAGTCGAGGCCTGCACCGGCCTCGCCAACGGCACCGACGCGCTGGTGCTCGCGCTCCGCGCCTTGGGGCTCCGGCCCGGCGACGAGGTGATCGTCCCGTCCTTCTCCTTCTTCGCCACGGCCGAGGCCGTCCTCCTCCTGGGAGGCATGCCGGTCTTCGCGGACGTCGATCCCGAAACGCTGAACCTCGACCCCGCGGATGCCGCGCGCCGGGTGACGGAGCGGACCGTGGGTCTCATCCCCGTCCATCTCTATGGCCGGCCGATCGACGTAGACGCCACCCTGGCCGTCTGCGACAAGCACGGCCTTTGGATGCTCGAAGACGCGGCCCAGGCGCAGGGCGCGGCCTGGAAGGGCAAGCGGGTGGGCGGCTTCGGCCGCCTTGCCGCCTGGAGCTTCTACCCGACCAAGAACCTCGGCTGCTTCGGGGATGGCGGCGCCGTCACGGGCAACGACAAGGATCTGGTGGCCGCCGTTCACCGGCTGGCGAACCACGGCCAGACCAGCCGCTACCATCATGTCGAGGTCGGCACGAACAGCCGCCTCGACAGCCTGCAGGCGGCCGTCCTCAACTGCCGCCTCGCGCTCCTGGAAGAGGACAACACTCGCCGCCGCGAGCTGGCCTGCCGCTACCACGGCGCCTTCAACGGGGTCGGCGACCTGCGGCTGATCCCGGACCCGCCCGGCGCGCTGTCGGTCTACCACCAGTACACGGTCCGGACCTCGCGCCGGGACGAGCTGATGGAGCATCTGAAGTCCCGGGGCATCGCTTCGGCCGTCCACTACCCGGTGCCGATCCACCACCAGCCCGTCATGCGGAAGCTGGGAGCCGATCCCGGAGGCCTCCCGGTCTCCACGGCCGCGGCGAAGGAAGTGCTCTGCCTGCCGATCTTCCCCGAGCTGACCGACGAGGAGCACGAGCGGGTCTGCGCGGGGGTGCGGGAGTTTTTCGGGGCGTAATGGCGCTACTTCGAAGACCCCGTCCTCCAGGAGACCCAAGCCTGGCTCAAGAAGGCCGTCATCGGCCTCAACCTGTGCCCCTTCGCCAAGGCGGTCCACATCGGGAACCGCATCCGGTACGCCGTCAGTCAGGCGGAGACTCCCGGGGAGTTGTTGGCCGACCTTCTGGTGGAGCTTCGGACTCTGGCGGACGCCGACCCCGAGGAGGTCGAAACCACGCTGCTGATCCACCCCCGGGTGCTCACGGACTTCGCCGACTACAACGACTTCCTCGACGTCGCCGACGACGCCTTGGACGAGCTCGACCTGACCGGCGAGATCCAGATCGCCAGCTTCCATCCGCTCTACCAGTTCGCCGGCTCCGATCCGGACGACATCGAGAACTACACCAACCGCTCACCCTACCCGATGCTCCACCTGTTGCGTGAGGAGAGCGTCGACCGGGCGGTGGAAGCCTTCCCCGAGACGGAGAAGATCTACGAATCCAACATGGAGACGCTCCGGGCGCTGGGCCGCGAAGGCTGGCGCCGCCTCGGGCTCAAGTAGGCCTACTTCGGCAGCGCCTCCAGCAGCCGGCTCACCTGCTCGTTCGGCCGGACGGCCAGCGCGGTTCTCAGATCCCGGCGGGCCTCCTCGATCTTCCCCTGTCTCGCGCTGATCAGGGCGCGGAAGTAGAGGGCGCGCTGGCTCTCGGGATCGGCGGCCAGGACCCGGTCGAGCTCGGACCGGGCGGCTGAGGCCAGGGCGGGGTCGCGGTCGCCCGGCCAGCCTCCGAAAGGAGGAATGACCCGCAGCTCCAACCTGGCGAGCAGCGGCTCGAAACGGGGGATGCGCCGCAGGTAGACCGCCCGGAAGTCGTCCCAATACACCAGGCCCCAACGGTCGCTCTGGAAGTCCGCGTCCCATTCGTGCTCGGTGATCAGAGCCCAATCCACCCGGTAGCGGTCCATCAGCTCCGGGAACGGCGTCGAGACATACTCCTTCACCAGCGGCGCGAAAACGTCGTTGCGGCCGTCCCAGAAAACCGGCTCTTTCAGACGCCAGAGAAGATAGCCGCCGATGTTCTGGTGGTTGAACATCCGCCCGCGGATGCCCTGGGCCAGGACGAACCGCGCCGCCGGCTCCGGCACGCCGAGCGCCAGAAGCCGGGTCTCGAAACCGGTCCACGCCACCAACGCTGACACCGCGGTCAGCGCCGCCACTCCGAAGGCGGCCAGGCTGGACGGCTTCCGCTCCGCCCAGAGCCGGTGGATCACCGGCACGGCCAGGATCGCGGCGTGGAAGACAAACCGGGGAGACCGGTAGATGAGGCAGACGAAGACCGCGATTCCCACGATCTCGGCCAGGGAGACCGGCACCCGCCGCAACGGCAGGAGACCGCCCAGGAGAAGGACGGCCAGGATCAGCAGCCCCGAGTTGGCCGCCGGGGACGAGGCCGCGAAGTGGCCCAGCTCCCAGGGGATGCCGCTGGCAAAGAGGATGCGGCTCAGCCGGAAGGGATAGAGAAGCGCCTCGATCCCGTTCGGGTTGACCAGGGAGAGGCCGGCGGACGCAGCCAGGGTGAGGAGGTACGGACGGGCCTTCCGCCGGAGAACCGCCTCCAGCGTGAAGAGGCCCAGAACGAACAGGCCGAAGATCACTCCCGAATGGAGGTTGGCCCAAACCCAGAAAAGCCCGGCCACGAGGACAAGCTCCAGGCTGCGGCCGGTCTGCCGGTAGCGGGCGAGCAGGAGAAGGGTCAAGGCGAGGAAAAGCTCGCTCAGGAGGGCGGCCCGGAAGATAACCTCCGCCGAGACGGTCCAGAGGCCGACCGCCAGGAGGCCCGTCAAAAGATACGGCGGCGGGTCCGCCGGCCCTTCCGTCCTTATGGTCCGGGCCAGAGTCCAACCGATCAGGAGGATGACGAGGACGCGGGCCGCGATCAGGGCAAGGTAGCCGCCGGCCAGCCAGATCCCGTACGCCAGGAGCGAGAACCCCCATTCGTGGGTGACCCAGGGAGCGCCCGCCCGGGTAAAGGAGAAGGGGTCCACGTGAGGAACCGCCCCGTGCTCCACCATCCAGGCACCGCTTTGGAGATGCCAGAACAGGTCGTCGTGGGACAGGGGCCGGGCCGCCAGCGGCACGACGAGCGCCAGCAGCGCGATCCAGCCCAGCCAGTCGGGGAGAGAGCGTTTGAGCGGCAACGGGGCGTCCTCGGAGAGATCTTAGTGTAGTGGGTCACACTAGCGAACGGCGTGGCCTCACAAAACTCTCCTGGGGCGAGGGACTCGGCGGCGGGCCGGTCTTTTCAGCTTTCAGAGGATTCCGCGAGCAAGCCTTCAAAGCTGCCAAACCCCCGTCTTTGCTCATTTCGGACCTCTCATCAAGGTCGTCGAGCCTCTCATCGAGATCGACGGGCCTCTCGTCGAGCTCGTCGAGCCTCTCATCGACCTCCTGAGCCTCTCGTTGATATCGATGAGCCTCTCATCGACCTTGACGAGCCTCCCATCGAGGTCGTCGAGCCTCTCGTTGAGCTCAATGAGCCTCTCATCGAGTCCGTTGAGCCTCTCATCGAGGTCGACGAGCCTCCCGTCGAACCCTTCGAGCCTCTCGTGAGGTCGATGAGCCTCTCGTTGAGCTCGATGAGAGGCTCGTCGAGGACGTTGAGAGGCTCGTCAGACTCGTCGAGCCTCTCGGGAGCCCCTCGAAAAGGCCTCCCGAGGCGACTGCGGAGGGGAACCGTCTGATTCCTTCTTTACGCGCCTGTCGACAGACCCTCGCGCGACTCGATCCCAGGCGGATCGAGGTCGGAGGAGAGGACCATCGCCCTCGTGGGAGTCAGCGGTTGACGTTCCTCGGGCCTCCGTTCTAGGCTTTTCATTGATCTGAAATTTGCCGATGGCTTCCTCGAAGAAAGACCCCTTGGAAAGGCTGGCGACCGGGGAGCGCGTCTACCTCCGCCACCCCGCCCGCGGCGATGCGGGTGAGCTCGCCTCGCTGGTGCGGGCGAGCCGGGACTATCTCCGTCCCTGGGTCTATCCCCCGAGCACGGCGGAGGGTTTCCGGCGGTATGTCGAGCGGGTCGCGCCGGACCGGTTCTTCCCCTGCTTGATCGGCCTCCGCGAGACGGACGCCCTCGTGGGCGTCGTCAACGTCAGCGAGATCGTCCGCGGCGTGTTTCTCAGCGCCTACCTCGGCTTCTACGGGCACGCCGGCTACTCAGGCCAGGGTCTGGTCCGCGAGGGAGTCGGGCTCCTTTGCCGCCATGCTTTCCGGAAAGCTGAAGCTTCACCGGCTCGAAGCGAACGTACAGCCCGAAAACCGGAGCTCACTGGCGCTCGTCCGGGCGCTCGGGTTCCGGAAGGAGGGGCTGTCGCGGCGGTACCTCAAGATCGGGGGACGGTGGCGCGATCACGAGCGGTGGGCGCTGCTGGCGGAGGATGTCTAGAGGTAGGAAAAGGACATAAAGGACTGCAACGACTGCAAGGACTTCAAAGGACGAAGAGGTCCAGCTTCCTTATGTCCTTGAAGTCCTTGCAGTCCTTTATGTCCTTTTCCGCCGCACCAGCGGCGCCACCGCCAGCACCGCCATGTACAGGTAGCCCTGGACAAAGAGGTAGAGGAACGGCAGCGAAGCCCACATCCTCTCCTTGACCGCGTAAGCCAGGCAGCCGGCGAAGTACAGCGCCAGGGCCAGCTCGACCAGCATCGACAGGTTGCGGCCCGGGCGGTAGCGCTTGCCCAGCCAGTCCTCTCCGCGATGCTCGATGCGGTACTTGGGTGTGCGGTGGAAGGTGCCTCCTCGCCGAAACAGCCCGGAGAGCACCGCCCTCGCGTTGTTGACCGAGAGGCCGATCCCCACCCCGAGGACCGCCGGTAGGTACCGGATCTGCCGCCGCCAGTCCAGGCCGGCCGCCTTCTGGCTCACCATGTAAAAAGTCACGACCGAGACGGTCGCCGCCAGGAAGAGCGGCAGGTCCGTGAGCAGGAGGTTCAACACCGGGGCCCCCCGGCGGATCAGCATGGCCGGGAAGATCAGGACGGCCAGGACCACCATCAGGGCGTAGCTGACGTTGTTCGTCAGGTGGACCACGGCCTCCAGCTTGACCCGCCACGGCAGCGGCGCCGCAGAATCCTGCCGAGGAGCTTGCGGCCGGTCTGGATCGACCCCTTGGCCCAGCGGTACTGCTGGCCCTTGAAGCCGTTGACGTCCACCGGCAGCTCCGAGGGGACGGCCAGGTCCGGCAGGTAGAGGAACCGCCAGCCGGCGAGCTGCGCGCGGTAGGAGAGGTCCAGATCCTCGGTCAGGGTGTCGTGCTGCCAGCCTCCCGAGCGTCTCGATCGCCTGCCGGCGCCAGATCCCCGCCGTGCCGTTGAAGTTGAAAAAGCAGCCGCTCCGGTTGCGGGCCGTGTGCTCGATCAGGAAATGGCCGTCCAGCAGGACCGCCTGCGCCCGGGTCAGCAGCGAATAGCCGCGGTTGATGTGCGCCCAGCTCCCCTGGACCATGCCCAGACCCTCGTCCGCGAAGTACGGCACGGTCCGGCGGAGGAAATCGGCCTGCGGCACGAAGTCGGCGTCGAAGACCGCGATCAGCTCGCCCCGGGCTCGGCTCAGCCCTGCCGCCAGGGCTCCCGCCTTGAAACCGTGCCGGTCCGCCCGGCGGAGGTGGTGGACGTCGAGCGCCCAGCCCGCGCTGCTCCTCGACGACCCGGGCGACGATCTCCGAGGTCTCGTCCGTGGAATCGTCCAGCACCTGGATCTCCAGCCGGCCCGCGGGGTAGTCGAGACGGCAGGCGGCTTCGATCAGCCTCCGGGCGACGTACATCTCGTTGTAGAGTGGGAGCTGAACCGTGACCACGGGCCAGTCTTCGGGATCGGCAGGGCGGACCGGCACCCGGTCGCGGGTCCGCAGGTAGAGGACGACCAGCGCCAGGCGGTGCAGGCCGTACAGGGCGAGCACCCCCAGGACGAGGTAATAGATTGCCAGAAGTACTGCCAACAAGACTGGTGCCCCCGGAACGCTCATCCCTGCTGCTCGCCCTCCCGCTCGTGGGCCTCGGCGCGGCCCTGGTCCTGGTCGGCGATCTCGCCCGTCATGTGCCTCTCACTCTCTGTCTTCTCGGTACCGCGTTCCTGTGGCTCGCCTTCGCGGCCCGGCGGCTCGAACGCTCCGCCTCCGGAAAGACGATCCTGCTCGGTGCGCTGCTCTTGAGGATCCCGCTGCTGGCGCTGCCTCTGACCCTGTCCGACGACGCGCTGCGCTACCTCTGGGACGGCCGGGTGGCCCTCGCGGGCTTCAATCCCTATGCCCTCCCGCCTTCCGACCCCGCGCTGGCTCCGCTCCGGGAGGATCTCGGGGGTCTCTGGAAACGCCTGCCCCATGCCGAAGTCCCGACCGTCTATCCGCCGCTCGCGGTCGCGGCCTTCAGTATAGCGAGCCGCCTGCCGCTCCCGATCCTCGCCTGGAAGACCCTCGCCACCGCCGCCGACCTGGCGACCTGCTTCCTCCTCCTCGAGCTCGCCCGCCGCCGCGGCATTCCCGAAGGGCGGACCGCCTGGTACGCCTGGAGCCCGCTCGTGGCCCTGGAGGTGGCGGGCATGGGCCATGTGGATGCCCTCGGCGTGGCCGCCACGGTGGGCGCGGCGCTCGCGCTGACCGCCCGGAAGGAGCTGTCGGCGATGACCGCCGGGACCTGGGCCGCGGCCGGAGTGCTGGCGAAGCTGGTGCCGGCCGCCGCCCTCCCCATGTGGGCGCGGCAGAGCGGGCGGCCTCTCCGGCTGCTCGGCACGGCGGCGGTGCTCGTGGCCGCCGCGGTCCTGCCGGTGGTGGCCGCCACCGGCGGGGTGCCGCCGGGGCTGGTGACCTACGGCGTCTCCTGGGAGTTCAACGGCCCGGTCTACGAGCCGCTCTGGCGTCTGATCGACGCGGCCGGTATCGCCCCGTTCCTCTCCAGGACGCTGGCGGCGCTCGAACGCCGGACCGAGATGTGGTACGCCTGGGACTGGATCTACCCCTATCTCTATCCGCAGTTTCTGGCGAAGCTCCTGCTGGCCGCGGGGATGGGCCTGGCCGTGCTGCTCTCCCTCCGCGAAACCGACACGGTCGCCGGCACCCGGCGCCTTTTCGGCACGCTGCTGCTCCTGTCCGCCACGGTCTATCCCTGGTATCTCTTATGGGTGCTGCCCTGGGCCGCCCTGACCCGGCATCCGGCCTGGCTGACGCTTTCGGGCCTGATACCCTGCTTTCGTACCTGCCCATCCCCCTGATGCCGTGGGTGTACCTGGCGATCTGGGTGCCGTTCGCGATCCTTCTCTTCCGCCGCCCATGCGCTTCCGCCTGACCATCTCCTACCGCGGCGCCCGCTACGCCGGCTGGCAGCGCCAGGACAACGCGCTCTCCGTCCAGCAGGTGGTGGAAGAGGCCGTCGCCAGGCTGACCGGAAGCCCCGTCCGCATCACCGGCGCGAGCCGGACCGATGCCGGGGTCCACGCCCGCGGGCAGGTGGCCCATCTCGACCTGGAGAGGCCGCTGCCGACGCGCGCCCTGGTCCACGGCGTCAACGCGCATCTGCCCGAGGACGTGCGGATCCTCGCCGCCGCCGGAGTGGAGGACGATTTCCACGCCCGCA
>CAWJQA010000010.1:0-443239 GCA_963844885.1 uncultured Holophagales bacterium
CCTCGTGGATGATGACGGCCAGCCGCTCGCCGGACGAACCGTGACCTTCCGCCTCGGCACCGCCACGGCTGAAGCCACCACCGGGGCGGACGGCACGGCCACAGTCTCACTTTCCGTCCCGAGCCTCTCGACCGGCACCGCCCGGCTCGAAGCCACGTTTGCGGGGGACGCTTGGTATCGCTCCTCTTCAGCCGCCGCGACGGTGCTCGTGGCACAGCCGACTTCTTTCGTGGTCTGGGGAGGCAACACACCAGGCCTGCGCCTCGGCGACCGGGTGCAATTCTGGGGAGCGCAATGGAGCCGGCAGGTTCAAGGAGGCGACTACGCCGCCCAGGCTGATTTCAAGGGCTGGTCCACCGCGCCACTGCCGCCGCGCCTCTGCCAGCCGAATGCTCATACGACCGGCACGCCGAAGCTTGATGCATCGTGTTGGACCTCGAAGCCGGGCAATAGCAACCCGCCCGCGAAACTTGGAAATTATATTCAGGTGATTGTCGCGACGAGCATCGCGAAGAATGGCTCGACCATCTACGGCAACATCGCGGCGACTGTGGTGCTCCAGGTGGATAAATCTACCGCCTACGGTCCGGACCCCGGGCATTCTGGCTATGGCACGGTTATCGGCGTTCTGGAAGATGGCGCCGAGGTTTTCGCTTCCTCCGTCGTCTCAGCGATGTCCGCGCAGGCCGCAACGTCGACACGCCGCATCTCTCTCTATTCGCCCGAGATGAGCCTGATGGCAGAAACCGAGCTCACAGCCGCCGCGCGCCCAGCCATCCTCTATGAATACATCTGGTTCGACGGCCGTCCGCTGGCGCAGGTGGACGGGACCGGCACCGTTTTCTGGACCTTTACGGATCATCTCGGTACGCCGCTGCTACAGACCAGCTCGCTTCAGGGAATCGTCTGGCGTGCTGAGCACGAGCCGTATGGTTCTATCTACGCGTTGCGCTCCTATGATCGGCACCAACCCTTGCGTTTCCCGGGCCAGGAAGCCGAGCAGCTCGGCACCGGGGCGAATGGAGTGACGGAACGGAGCTATAACCTGCATCGGTGGTATCGGGCAGGGTGGGGGCGGTATACGCAGGCGGATCCGCTTGCGCAGGAAGGTCGTGAAGGCGCGCTTTTCGCCTATGCCGATGCCGGCCCAATTAATCACTTGGATCCCTATGGTCTCTACGTGCTCGTGAACTTTCCAGCTCCAGACGCCAAGGCGATCAATGAGGCGATGGTGAAGTTGCATAATTTTTTGACGAAAAAACCCTGCTGCACTGGGAATCTCGGTACCGCTACTCTGGCAATGGTCGAGAGCTCCGATCTCGTCATTACATACGTGCCAACCTTGAAACCGTGCGGTTGGACAAATCCGATCTGGCTCACGCCTGAAATTGAGATTGGACCTAAGGCATTCAACATGAAGAAATGTGGCCCATGTCTCGCGGCCACGCTGCTACACGAAATCAGTCATCTTTATGTACTAACTGATCTTCCATATGACATCCTCGGCGGGACAAATAGCGCTCCCGCCCTTGAGAAACGCTGCATCGAGGAGGGTCTCTGTAAGTGAAACGACTCGTGCTACGCCTTCTAACCCTCGCGTCTGTCGTCTTTGTGATGGCGTGTTGGGACGGCGAGTACAAGGCCGCCGGAGGCCGCGACTTTGATTACGAGCGTGCCTCTACAATCCGCGCTGGAACCACCACGGAGGCGCTGGTCGCTGCACTTGGCCAGCCGATCGAGCGTTCTATTCGCGCCGACGGTTCCGAAGAGTGGCGGTACGAACTCTTGCTCGACCGCGCATCGGGCTTCGACGCCGGCGTTCACGTCACCGTAAGTCATCAGCGGCGCAAACAAGAGGCGGTATTTATCATACACAACGGGCGCGTCGTGACGGCCAGCGTTAATGACCGATTGCTCTGAAACGATAAATTTCCCTGCCTATTTCCTTTCCTGGCTAGCAGTCGAGGTCGTTCCATCCCAGGTCTTCGCGGAGCCTGCGCTGCCAGAAAGGCGAATCCATGCAATGGCGGCCGGTCGGCGCGAGCGGAGCGGGCGAAGCCGGGAAGCTGATCGTAAAACCCAAAACGCTGTCCGGCCCGGTGGGCTCGGTACAGACCATCACCGCCGTTCTCCTCGACGCGGCCGGAGAGCCGCAGCCGGGAGTCTTTATTTATCTTCTTCCGCGTCTACGCGGGCAACAACAGCGGCCACAGCGGAGGCGCCTTCACCGACGTCGGGCTTCTCCCAGACGTATTCCGCCTCACCGTCGGGCAGATCCTTGGATTGGCTGGGCTCTCCGAGGAACTTCTTCGCCTCCTCGATGGAAGTCGTAATGACCCGGCCTTGGTAAGCCCATCCCTTGGCGTCCGGCCTGCTCCAGGGCTCCAAGTCTCTGCAGCCTCTTGATCGCCACGGCCTTTCTGTATAACCTCTGTACAAGAGGAAGCCATTTTTCAGATCGGCATCCACTGGTGGCACCGTGATCAGTGGGTTCGACTACAACATTCAGAAGACTGCTCGTTCCTCCTGGGATCGCCAGCGCTCCGCCGCCGGGCCTCGGTTCGGGCCCCGGGCGGCACGGTGCTCCTCCCTGGGTGGTTCTCAATGCTCCCACCTGACGCGCGGCGGTAGCCTACGCTTTCGGAAGAGATTCAGGGACAGGCCGTGGTGCATGGCCCGTAATATTTACCGCCCCACTGACAATCCGTGTTGACATAGCAAATGACTTCGCAGGCCTTGAAGCAGACCCCCCATTGGATGGCGAGTGTCTTAGGATCTGCTGCCTCCTGGGGCGGCATGGAAGCCATAAACTCAGGAGACTTGCCGACGCTTGGCTCGGTAGCCCTTGTCGACAGACACTGCTCTGCCGGAGTGGGGCCAGAAAACGTGCCGGCTTGGACCGCTGCCGTGGCTGTCATGAGGACGAGAAAAGCCGCACTAATGATACGAACCATTAAATGTCTCCCTTGATTTTAAGGTTAAACGTGACAGATTTGCTACTCCCGCCCGTCCTCCTCGCGGTCGCGCCGGCGAGATCGCAATCCACATCATCACGGGCGAGTCCCTCTCGATATGAGCTGCGCCCTAGCCGGTGACGCGTCATGCCAGGCCGATCCACTGGCGGAGCTGCGGCAGCGTGCCGTTGAAAAGGTTCAGGTCCACCGAGGTGGAGACGCCCGGCACGGTGCCGGTCTCCGAGTGCTGCCAGAACTGCCAGGTGCTCCAGCCGTCCGGCAAGGTCGGTTGCGAGGCGTAGTCGGCGAGCCACAAGGGATGACTGGTGAGCGCGAGGTCCGGCGAGTTGCTGTTCCAGAAGTCCGGAGCGGTGTAGAGGATCGGCTGTTTGCCCGTCGCCTGCTGCACGGCCTGGAGCCACGCGGCGACTCCGTTCCAGAGCTGCTCGGAGCTGACGCCGCCGTTGGTCTCGACGTCGAGGACCGGTGGCAGGTCGCCGGAGGCGAGGCTGACGGTGGACAGGAAGTTCTGAGCCTGGCTGGCCGGATCGTCCGTGGGCTCGTAGAAGTGATAGGCGCCGCGCAGGAGGCCGGCCGACTGCATCGCCGCCCAGTTCACGGCGAACTCCGGATCCACGTAGGTGATCCCCTCCGTCGCCTTGACGAACGCGAAGACGATCCCCGCGCCGGCAACCTCCGTCCAATTCACGCTGCCCTGAAAATGGGATACGTCGATCCCCATGGCCTGGCTCTGGATGCTCTCGTTGGTCATGGCGCTCCCTGATTTTGATTTCCTGCGCTCGACGATTTTTCCCGTCTCGTCCGAAAAGACTTTCAACTTGATCTCCTTCCCGGGTCTCCCTATCGTACCGGCGCTCCGGAAGATCTGCAACGGGTGGGATGGCGAGATGCTCAACGGCGGCGCTGCCGGATTCCCGGCCGGACGGGTAGGCCGACTCCCTTCGACGGGTAGGGTGCTTCGGCGCGCGGCCCGGGTCTTGGCGAGTCCGGAGCCACCCCGCCGGATGGTCCTTTCTCATGCGCGCAGAGCCCAAAGTATCACTTGCGTGACTGTCGGAAGAGGAGGCAGTTGGAGCTCAGGAGAGCTTCCTCGATGTCCGGCATCCATTCAACCAAGAGGCTCTTCGAGAGCCCGGAACTGAGAGGAGAAACGCTCATGACTCGGATTTTCCAATTCACCCTGGTCTTTGCCGTCGCGACGCTCCTTTGCCTGACCGGTTCGCCGGCAAGGGCGGGGGAAGGGACTCGGGCGCTCAGCGTGGATCAGGAACTGTTGGACGCGGGCTACTTCGAGGTGGCAACGGCCGCGGCGGTGACCTGTTGCATCCCGGATGGCAGTGTGGACGATACGCTCGGCATGTGGTCCTGTTGCAGCGGATATGCCGTGAGTGGCAGCACGGTCTGCACCATTCCTTCCCACTATGGGACGACCTGGACCAGTTGCCGCCACGTGTGCGGCACGGCGCCGGTGAATGGTTGCATCCCGTCCGGAGGCTGGGACGACACGCTCTCCATTACGTCTTGCTGCAGCGGGCAGGCCGTGTCAGGGAGCACCTGGTGCCTGGACCCCGCCGATTACGGCACCGATTGGAAGTCCTGCGTTCAGAAGTGCCAGTAAGCCCCTCTCCAGACGCCGGGGCCTGCGAGGGCCCCGGCGTTCTCGCCGCACGCCCTCACCGGGTCGTCATCCTGGGTCGCCACGGTTCGGCTGACGCCACCTCCGCGGCACCCCCTTCCACCTCCGGACCGTTTGGGAGAGAATGCCGTCAAGCATGCGAGCTCCTGAATTGCGCCGGCTCCGCCGGCGACTGGCCATCCTTGTCCTGGTTTACTGCTTCGCCGGCGCGGCGAGCCAGAAGCTGATACCGGGCGTGGACGAGATCATCCCTTTCTACGGTTGGTCGCTGTTCTCGAAGGTGCCGAACGAGGACAGCCGGTACACGCTCCTCATCCATCGCCACAAGAAGCAGGTCTTCGACCCGCCGGTCTCCTTCCTGCACGCTCCGGACACGATCGTCATCGGCAACCGCTACGTCGGCCGCAAGGTCATCCAACGGCTCGGCAAGGCGGTCGAGCGGGGTGAAACGGCTCGGGTCGAGGACTTGCGGCGGCTCCTCGAACAGAGCTACCTGAGCGGGCGTGTGCAGTACGAGTTGATCTTCGAGCGCTACAACCCGATGGAGAAGTGGCGGACCGGCGTCAACCTCGAAGAGCGCAGCCTCGGGCGGTTCACGAGCGGGGGCGGGCGATGAGACGGCGCAGCCGCATCGAGGCGCTGGTGGCTTTCTTCCGCCCGGCGCGCGGTGGCTCCGCCTCTCTCTTGCTGTCGCGTGAGCGCTTCACCGTCGCCCAGACCCTGATCGCGGCCTGCTACGCGGTTTTGTGCTTCTTCGCGGTGGGGGAGCTTTTCTCCTGGCAGGAATATCTGAACGCGGGCGAGATGGCGCTTCGCTGGCCGGTCTTCTGGCTGCGCTTCGCCGGTATTGGAGGGGCGGGCGGATGGGGTATCCCCGCGATCCTGTGGTTTCATCTCCTCGGCGGGCTTCTCGGTGTGACGCTCTCCCAGTATCGATGGGTCCGCGTCGTGGTTTTTATCTCCCTGCTGGAGCACATGGCGCTCAAGTTCTCGTTCGGGGCGGTCAACCACGGCGACCATCTCGGCGTTCTCATCGCCTTCGTGTTGATTTTCTTGCCAGCCGGCTGGCACACTCGTGGCCCGGCCGACCGTGCGGTGCGCTCGGCGACCCTGCTGGTTTTTTCGGGCGTGCAGGCCTTGATCCTGCTGACCTACAGCATGGCGGGGGTGTGGAAGGCCGGCGGGATTCTCGAGCAGTGGCTTCGGGGAGAATTCGTCACCTATCTCCACCCGCAGGGTCTCGCCTATCAGATCGCCGGGAAGATGATCGAGGACGACTCCGCGAGTCTTCTCGGGCCGTGGCTGGTCGAGCATCCCTGGGCCGGCTGGCTGCCGGGGATCGCGGTGATTTATCTCGAGCTCTTCGCCCTCTGGGTGGTCGCTCGCCCCTCTCTGCACCGGGCTTGGGGGCTGGGGCTCGCCCTCTTCCACCTCGCCTCGCATCTGACCCTGGGAGTCGGCTTTCCCCAGAACATCCTCTGGCTGTCTCTTTTCCTGATGCTTTCGCCCTTTCAGCCGCGCGTGCCGGACTGGCGGCAGATGGCCGGCGATCTTCCGGTTCTCGGTGCATGGATGCGCCGAACCCGCGCCGCCGGGCCGTCTTGAGCCTCTGACAAAGAGGTGGGCTGATGCCCACCCCTCGGCGTGTGTACCAGCCTCCGATTTCGTTTCAAAATAAAATTTGGAGGTGGCAATCCCGAGCCCATCGGGTTGGCCACGAAGAGGTTTTCTGTCTGCTTGGGCGCGTTGGGAGGTGGTTTCTACCTACGCCGCGGTCCTGTTTCCGGGTAGTAAGTGCTCTTCCCGGTGGGGAATCCAAGGACTAAGTTCGAGGTACGTTCGAGAAAGGACGGCAATTCATGAAACCGATCCGACTGGCAATCATAGCTCTCGCGTTTGGACTCTTCGCCGCCAATTTCGCGGTACACGGTCAATCTCCCGGTTACGGCAGACCCCCGGATTCGGGGCCGGACCAGGCTTACGATCGTGGATATTACGACTCACCCACGCCGCGGGAGGAGGTCGGCTTTTTCTACGACGAGCTGTCGCCCTACGGCGACTGGGTGCTGACCCGCGCTTACGGTTGGGCCTGGTTCCCGCGCGATGTGCGTCCCTACTGGCGGCCGTACACCGACGGCCGCTGGGTGGACACCGAATACGGCTGGACCTGGGCCTCGAATGAGCCGTTTGGCTGGGCGACCTACCACTACGGCCGTTGGGCGTGGGAGCCGCGTTTCGGTTGGCTCTGGATCCCCGGCACGGTCTGGGGGCCGGCCTGGGTCTCCTGGGAGCACGGCGGAGGCTACGTCGGCTGGGCGCCGCTGCCGCCTTCCGTCGGCTTCGAGGTCGGCATCGGCATCCGGCTCGGCGGATTCGACTTGAGGATCGGTATCCGGCCCGACGCTTACAGCTTCGTGCCGGAGCGCTCCTTCCTCGAGCCTCGCCTCTCCGGCTATCTGATGCCGACGGCGCGCAACGTCACCATCATCCATAGCACGACCAACATCACGAATTACACGTACATCGACAACCGGGTGGTGAACCGCGGCGTCGAGGTTCGACGCATCGAGCAGGTGACCGGCCGCCGCGTGCAGCCGCTCCGCGTCGCCGACGCGAGGTCGAAGGCGCGTACCGAGGTGGCACAGCGCGAGGTGCGGATCTACCGGCCCGAGAGACAGAAGCTCGACACGGTCCGCGTCGGTCCGCGCGACAACGCGGGGCTGCGCGGCGAAACGCCGCCCGCGGTCCGAGACCGGAACCAGCCTTCGGCGGAAGGTCGCGACGTGCCCGAATACAAAGTCGCGCCACGGCCCAAGCCGGCGCCGCAGGCCGATGTTCGGCAGTTTGAGAAGCAGGAGCGCCGCGCGCAGCAGGAGCTCGAGCGCTACCAGGCGGAGGAGAAACGAAAGCTCGACAAGCTCCACCAACAGGAGATCGCCAAGGCGCGCGCGCAAGCCGAGCGCAGCCAGATCGAGCAGCGCCAGAAAGCCGAGCACGAGGAGCTGCAGCAGGAGCAGCGCAACGCCGCGCAACAGCTAGAGGCGAGACAAAAGGCCCGGCGCGAGGCCGCGCAGGCGAAGCCGCCGGCGAACCAGCAGGACGAAAGAAAGTCTGCCGATCAGCAGCAGGAGAAGAAGAAGGGGAAGGGCCAGCAGCAGAAGAAGGAAAAGGGGAGCGGTCAGGGCAACCAGCCGGAACCGCCGCCTCCGGCCTGAAGCCGCGACAACGAAGACGCAAAGGAGACGCCATGAACAAGCAAGAAACGCACGGCAAGGTGAACGAGCTGAAAGGGCGGGTGAAGGAAGCCGCGGGCATCATCACGGCCGACCGCGAGTTGGAGCAGAAGGGCTCGCAGCAGCGGGCCGGGGGCGCGGTTCAGGAGAGTCTCGGCAAGGCCCGCCGGAAGGTCGGTGAGATGGTCACCGACGTTGCCGAGGCGATCAAGAAGTAGAGCGGGCGAATCCACGAGGGAGCGAGGCTCATGGGGACACGCGAGACGCCTCTGGCGGGTTTCTGGGATCGGCCGCAGGAGGAGCTTCTCGGACTGTTGCAAGCAACTCCGGCCGGCCTGACGTCCGGCGAGGCGAAGCGGCGACTTCGTCTCCATGGCCCGAACAGCCTCGTCCAGGAGCGGCGCTTCGCGGCGCTCCTGGACTTTGTCCGTTTTTTCGCCAATCCGCTCGTCATCATCCTCGTGGTGGCCAGTGTGGTGTCTCTCTCGCTGGGGGACCAGGTCGGCGGACTGATCATCATCGCGATGGTCCTGCTGAGCGTCCTGCTGAGCTTCTTCATGGAGTTCCAGGCCCGCCATGCGGTGGAGGAGATTCGCAAGCAGGTGGCGACGACGGCCGCCGTTCTACGCGATGGACGGGAGCAGGAGCTGCCGGTCGCCGAACTGGTCCCCGGCGACGTCGTCCGGCTGAACGCCGGAGACCTGGTGCCGGCCGACGCCCGTCTGCTGGAGGTGAAGGATCTGCACGTGCGCGAGTCGGCGCTCACCGGTGAGTCGCTGCCCGTCGAGAAATCCGCCGCCGATCTCCCCGCGGGAAAACATCCGGTCGGCGATGCGGTCAACAGCGTCTTCCTGGGCACCGCCGTCCAGGCCGGAATGGCCAGCGCGGTCATCGTGTGTACGGGGAAAGACACCGCCTTCGGCGCGATCGCCGAGCACCTGGCCGCGCGGCCACCGGAGACCGAGCTCGGCCGCGGCATACGCCACTTCGGGCTGATGATCACGCGGGTGATCATGCTGCTCGTGCTCTTCGTCCTGCTGGTCAACATCGTGCTTCACCGGCCGTTGCTGGAATCGTTTCTCTTCTCCGTCGCGCTGGCTGTCGGGATGACGCCGGAGATGATGCCGATGATCATCACGGTCACGCTCGCCCGGGGTGCGCGGCGGATGACCAGGAAGAAAGTCCTCGTCAAGCAGTTGGCGGCGATCGAGGACTTCGGCAGCATCGAGATTCTCTGCAGCGACAAGACGGGGACGCTCACGGAAGGCGAGATCGTGCTCGACCGTCACGTCGACATTCAAGGCACGGACGACGAGAGCGTGCTGCGGCTCGTCTATCTGAACAGTTATTTCGAGGCCGGCATCAAGAGCCCTCTGGACGCCGCGATTCTCAAACACGAGCCGCCGTCCATCGTGGAGTACGAGAAGGTGGACGAGATCCCGTTCGACTTCACCCGCAAGCGCCTCTCGGTGGTGGTGCGGCATGGGGACGCTCACCTGCTCATCACCAAGGGCGAAGTCGAGAGTATCTTTTCCATCTGCCGGACGGTCCAGGTCGACGGCGCGCCCCAGCCGTTCGACGACAGCCGGCGGGCGCTGGCGGAGGCAACCTTCCAGAAGCTGAGCGCCGACGGCTTTCGCACGCTCGGGGTCGCCGTGCTGAAGGTGGAGGAGCAGCAGGATGTTTACACGGTGGCGGCCGAGCGCGAGATGACGCTGGCCGGCTTCGCGGCCTTCCTGGACCCGCCCAAGGAGGGAATCGGAGTCGTGCTCGAGGCGCTGAAACAAAACGGCGTTTCGGTGGTCATCATGACCGGCGACAACCAGTACGTGACGCGAAAGATCGCCCAGGACGTCGGACTGGCGACCGACCGCATCGTCACCGGCAGCGGCGTCGATACCATGGACGACGCCGCCCTGGCCTACCAGGCGGAGAACGGCGCCATTTTCGCGCGCGTGTCTCCGGAGCAGAAGAACCGGATCATCCTGGCTCTCAAGGCCCGTGGGCACGTCGTCGGGTATCTGGGCGACGGTATCAACGATGCTCCGTCGCTGCACACCGCGGATGTCGGCATCTCGGTGGTGAACGGGGTGGCGGTGGCGAAGGACGCGGCCAAGATCATCCTGCTCGAGAAGGATCTCGCGGTTCTGAACGACGGGGTCGTCGAGGGGCGCCGCTGCTTCGCCAACATCATGAAATATATCATCATGGGGACGAGCTCGAACTTCGGCAATATGTTCAGCATGGCCGCGGCCTCGCTCTTCCTGCCCTTCCTGCCGATGCTGCCGACCCAGATTCTTCTGAACAATTTTCTTTATGACAGCTCGCAGATCAGCATTCCCGGCGACAACGTCGATTCAGCCTTGCTGCGCCGGCCGAAGCGCTGGCAGATCGGGTTCATTCTCCGCTTCATGATGATCATCGGTCCGATCAGCTCGATCTACGACTTTCTCACGTTCGGGATCTTGTTCTGGGGGTTCCACGCGTCCACCAATGCGTCGCTGTTCCACACCGGCTGGTTCGTCGAATCGCTGGCCACGCAGACGCTGGTGGTGTTCGTGATCCGGACGGCGGGCAACCCTTTCAAGAGCCGTCCCAGCCGAACCTTGCTGATCAGCGTGCTGGCCATCGTGGCGATCGCCGCGGTGCTGCCGTACACGCAGCTCGGGGTCCTGCTGCGGTTCGTTCCGCTCCCGCCCGCGCTGCTGGCCGCGATCGCCGGTCTCGCGGTAACGTACCTCCTGCTGGTGCAGGCCGTCAAAACGTGGTTTTATCGCCGCCACGCCTTGCTGTAGGAGTCTCAGGGAGCTCGGCTGCCGGCAGGCTCGCCGAGGTCGATCACGAGGTAGTACGGATCGGCGAAGGCGACCGTGGCCTGACCGGATCGCAAGAGACGGGTGGCGAGCGCCTTGTGCGCGGGAAACCTCCAGACCGTTACCCAGCGGGCGCCGAATTGCTCCCGAATGGCGCGCACGGAATCGGCCTCGCGCCCCTGCACGATGTCCGCGTAAAGGCGGAACCGCTCCGGGTCGGCGATCAAAAAGAAGGTGGGATCGAGCGCTACGAGCGATTGCAGTTGCGGCGCATAGTAAAAGAGCGGTGCCGAGTCCGCCCAGTTCGCGGTGAAGACGCGTTCTCCCGGCCGGCCGTGCTCGGCGAACCACTCCGCCATCCCGCGCGGCAGGGCGAGCTCGCCGGTGTGATAATGGTTGCGCAGCCGGCTGAACGTGAACAGGCTGCCCGCGAGGATCAGCACGACGACGACCACCACGTTTGCCCTTGCCGGCTGCCGCCGCGGCGGACTCTCAGGCAGCCGGCTGCCCACCGCGATGGCGAGCAGGGTCAGCGGCGCGCCCAGCTCGAAGAATCGCAGCCACAGGAAGAGGCCGGTGAACAGCGCGAGCATGGCGAGCCCCGCGATGAGCAGCACCTGCGGCCGTCGCCACGCCGGCCGGGTTGCCAAGAGAATCAGGAGCACGGCGGCGGCCAACAGGGCCGGCCACTGGTCGGGCATCAGCCGACTTTCCATGGGACGCAGCTCCGACCCGATCTGCGAGCGCAGCGCCTGTCCGCCCGCCGCCGCCTTGGTGAGCACGGTGACGTTCTGGATCCACAGCAGGCGCAGGTTGTAAGGGAAAGCCGGATGCAGGCACTGGCCCAGGGTCCAGCCCAGGCTGGTGGCGGCGACGTCCAGCCACCTCCGGCGCGGTATTGAGGTCGGTGAGGTCGGTGAGGTCGGTGAGGTCGGTGCAGTCGGTGCGGCGGTGTCGAAGCGCGCGGCCAGGAGCCAGAGCAGCGAAAACGCGATCGGAAGCCAGCCGCTGGCGTGGAACAGGCCGAAGACGGCCGCCACCGCGGCGAGCGCGAGAGGCGGGGCTTCCAAAAGCAACAATCCGAGAAAGAGGATGGTGAACCCGATCTCTCCGTGGTGCGGGCGGCACATGGCCATGCGGGAGACGAAAGTCACCCCCATGGCGGTGAGCGCGAGCAGATAGACCGGTGCATAGGCGACCCGCAGACGCCAGAGCACCCAGGCGAAGGCGCCCACCACCAGGAGCTGCCCGAGCAGCGCTCCGGCCAGCGCCGCCCGCTCGATCGGGAGGCCCGTAAACGGCATCAGAAGGACGTGGAACAGCAGCTCTTTGTCGGCGAAGTGCTCGAACGCCAGGGAGAACGGGGTCCAGTGGAACGAAGCCGGCATGCCGTTGTGAAGCTCGCGGGCAAGCCCCACGTGGAAATATTCGTCGTAGTCCCAGGGGTTGGGAGCCAGCAGGCGCAACAGGGTGAAATACCCGATGGCCACCGCGGCGGCGGCGAGGATGCCCACCCAGCGATGATTCCCGGCTCGAGTCCCCGCCTCCCGCACGGGAGCTTCGCGGAGCAGGGGCTTTGTGTCCGACCGGCCGCGCTTTCGTTTCGCCACTCGTCAGCCTCGCAAAGGTTTTGCGGAACGCAGGGAGTGGGCGAGTCTAGGACCGGCCCGCGGAGCTGTCAAGCCGGCGCTCTAATTCCCTCCCACGATGCGCAGCAGGGGCTCCAGCCAGTCGCCGAAGAGATGTCCGATGGAGGGGAACTGGGTGAGCAGCACTCCCATCACCGGGATGCCGAAATAGGTGAACAGGTTCGAAAAGAACGTATGGTCCAGCGTCACTTTTCCGGCGTCCGTGCCGCCGATGGCGCTCAGGACGCCGTTGCGGTCCATGTGCATGAAGGCCCGCAGAGCCATCAGCGACGCGAGCAGCAGCCCGCCCCAGATGCCCAGCGAGAGGAAACGCTTCGGCTGGAAGGCGTAGCAGCTCACCGCGACGAGGAGCAGCAGACCGCAGATCGTCGCCGAGGCCAGCGCGTAGCGCAGATGGGCGAAGACGTAGCGCAGCCAGGCCGCGGTGCGCAGCGCGAGAAAGGTCTCGATCTCCCGCATCTCCACCTCCCTTTCGCGCAGGACGGGCTTGCCGTCCTTGTCTTTGGGAAGCGGGTCGCCCGCGCCGCCGGACCGATGAAGCCAGCCGGTGAGCGCGGTGCAGCGGTCGAGCCACGGGCGCAGATCCCGCCGGATCCTCCCGAGAGCGACGATGTCGTCCTTGACGTCCGCCTGGAGGCTGCGCTCCACGTCCTCGTCGATCACGCCCGGGGTCTCGCCGGAGCCGCCGCCGCCGCCGCCGAGCACCGCGCCGTCCGGTCCGAGCAGCCCGAGCCTGGCGAGCGTCCGGAGCTGGTGGGCCACGGTCAGCGTCATCTTGATGCGGGGCATGCGCAGGCCGAAGGATTTCAAGGGTTTCCAGTCGATGACGTCCGACGTCCGGGAGAGCGCCGGCAGCAGCCACGAGTGGCCGAGCGGCTCGAGCAGGCGCTCCAGCAGGTACCAGGTGCGGAAGAACCGGTAGAAGGAAAGGGCGGCGAGCAGGAAGACGAGCATCACCGCGCCCACGAAGAAGACGCCGTAGGCCTTCGTCTCGGCGATCGGCTGGATGGCCCGGCAGAGGCGTTTCAGGGGGAGAAGGAAGAAGAGCCCCAGCCCGAGCCAGAAGCCCGCGCCCGGGAGGTGCGCCAGGAGAGCGCTCCGCAACCTTTCGGACCGGGACGCGGCGGCGGCAAGCTCCGGATCGCGCGAGCCCCGCAGCGGCCAGCGCAGGTCGTGAACCACGATGAGCTGACGCCGCTTCAGCTCGACGATCGACCACGCGAAGACGGCGGCTGCCAGGAGAGCCAGGGAGAGCAGGGGAGAGAGGCCGCTCCCGAACGTCCCCGCCCGGCGGTAGAAGAAATTCGCCCCCTCCGGGAACAGCCAGAGCTCATGCATGGCGAAGGCGAGAAGCACCGGTCCCGATAGCCCGAGGGCGATCGCCGCGGCGCGCCGCCAGCCGTGGACGAGCCGCGTCAGCAGAAAAACGACGCCCGCGTAGACCAGCGCCAGCGCCGCGTTCGTGCCGAGATCGGCCCGCCACCGGGGCGCGGGCGAATTCCACAGCGGCAGGGTGGAGAAGACGAGCAGCACGCCGGCCGCCAGGCCGAGGGTGCCGATGCCGAGGGCCGGCAGGAAGCCCGCGCCCACCGCGCGCGCCTCCTCCTTGGGCAGGCCGGCCGCCGCCGCCCGCAGCGGCCGTGCGAGCCGCCACAGCCAGGCGGCGAGGAGAGCGATGCCGAGCCCCGCGAGCAGCCACTTGAAGGGCGCGTTGTCCGATCTGGTCCGCTGCCAGCTCGGCCCTCCCAGCATCTCCGGCCCGCGCAGCCCCGGCGGCTCCTCCGGCCACTCGGTGGCGATCCGCAGGCGGGCGACCGGCCACAGCTCGCCGTTGCCGACCGCCACCACCCACACCGCCGGGCGGACGTCCTCTCCGTTGGTGGTACCCAGCAGCCGGAGAGTCGAGAGGTAGACTCCCTCCTGCACCTCGCTGGTGAGCTGGCTGACGACGCGGTCGCCGGACAGCCGAAGCGGGAAGCTCGTCAGAACGAGCGTGCCGTTCATGGACTGCGCCACCTTCGGATGGGTGTCCAGCAGATGGTTGTCGAACGTGAACACCACCGCGTCCGGGCAGTTGGCGTGGATCTGGTCGGCGAGGAACAGGCGATCCTGGATGTCGGTCGCCAGAATGCCCACGTAGCGGGAGCCCCGGCGGGAGATCTCCCGCAGCATTCCGGCCAGGGCGAGGTCGTTCGTCGGCGTGGCGAGGTCGCTCATCTGCGGCACCAGATCGACCGGCTTGTCCAGGTCCGCGAGATTCAGGTCGAGGCTCTTGCGCCCTTCCGCGACGGTCTGCTGCGATTTCGGGTCGCTGTCCAGTCCGAGCTTCTCGCGCGCCGTCCGGATGTGCGCCAGGTGGCTCGGAAACTTGATGACGAGCGGCCCCTTGTTCCTGCCCGCGCTCTGTCCGTAGGCCGTGTCGAATTCGGTGAGCAGCGCGATGTCCTGCCGCTCCCAGCCGAGCCGCTTCTCCAGAAAGTCGAACGCTTTTTCCTGGAGCACGCCGTCGTCGACGACGGCGCGCGAAAAGTGGACGTTGGGCCGGATGCCGCGGAACGCCTCCTCCAGCCCGCTCGCGGTCGCCGATCCCGAAACCATTTCGACTTCGAGCGGCTCGGCGTTCCGCTTCCGGTCCCACGTGTCGAGGGCGATCCGCACCGACTCGGCCGAGCCCGAGAACGTCGGACCCAGGATGCGGACGGTGGAGGAGGCGTTGGGAGTTTCCTTCCGCAGACCGGTCACCAGATTGAGCGCGGTGTAGAGCGCCTTTTTCTGGACTCCCCCCTTGGGGCTCTCGCCGACCAGGAACACGGCGAGCAGCCGCGCCCGGCCGCCCTTCTCTCCGGCCGTCTCTCCGGCTTTGCGGAACAGCATGCTCCCCGGCATCCAGCGGTAGATGGCGGCCTTCGCGGGCTCGCCGTCCCAGGGGAGCGACACCCGGTCGAACAGATAGCCCGACTGCGCGGCGCCGCGCTGCAAGCCGTCGAGCGCCTCGTCGAACCGGTACGCCAGGTGCGAATCCACCGGATCGGGGACGAGAGCCACGAGGAATTCGAGATCGTACCCTTCCGCCGTCGCCGCGCCCGCGATCGTCTGTGCGGTCTGGCTCCAGTCGGCATCCGGAGCCGTCAACGGCAGGCCGAAGAATTCCTCGAAGAGGCAGTCCGGCGGGCAGAAATCCTTCCACGTCGCCTCCTCCGGCTTGCCCTTCTTCGACTCGTCGTCCTTCTTCTTCTCGTCCTGCTTCGCCGGCGCGGCCGGGCTCCCGACGGTGCCGCCGGTACCGCCGGCCGGCAGCATGCCGCGCGACATCATCGCCGCGATCGCGACGGCTACGAACCCGAAAAGCCACGGTGTCTTCTGGTTGTTCATCCGGCCTCCGAGAGATCTAGACGAACGGCGGGCGCCGATTCCTCAATCCGGCGCTCGATGCCCTTGCCATGTTACGCGCGAAGTTACGCGCGATGGTACGCGCGATGGTACGTGAAAGCCGGCCGGGCTGCCTTGCGCCCTGTTCCCGACTGTCAGATACTCCCGCGTCATGATTGAAGCCTTGGACCAGAGCTATCTCGCCACGGCCCGCGACCTCTACCGGGAGGCCGCCCTGCAACCGGCGCAGGGACTCTGCTGCACCACGACCCCGGTCTGGCAGCTCCCCGAATTGAGCATCCCGCCGCGGATGCTGGAGATGAACTACGGCTGCGGCAGCACGGTACACCCGCGCGACCTGGCCGGCAGCCCGGCGGTCCTGTACGTGGGAGTCGGCGGCGGCATGGAGCTGCTCCAGTTCGCCTACTTCAGCCGCCGGCCCGGCGCGGTGATCGGCCTGGACACGGTGGACGAGATGCTGGGCGTCTGCCGGGAGAACCTGGAGGAGGCCGAGCGCCGGAACCCCTGGTTCCGTTCGGACTTCGTCGACCTGCGCAAGGGCGACGCGCTCCGCCTGCCGATCGCGGACGCCTCGGTGGACGTGGCGGCTCAGAACTGCCTCTTCAACATCTTTCACGACGCCGATCTGCGGCAGGCGCTCGCGGAGATGTACCGGGTCCTCGAGCCGCGGGGCCGGCTGATCCTTTCGGACCCCGTCTGCCAGCAGCCGATCCCGGAGGAGCTGCGGCAGGACGAACGGCTGCGCGCCCTCTGCCTGACCGGGGCGATCCCGCTCGCGGACTACGTCCGGCGGCTCACGGACATCGGCTTCGGCACGCTGGAGGTCCGCGCCCGCCGGCCGTACCGCGTGCTCGCGCCCGGCCATTTCGCCACCCCCGAGCTCATCCGCATCGAGAGCGTGGAGATCTGCGCCATCAAGGATCCGATGCCGGCCGACGGGCCGTGCGTGTTCACCGGCAGGACCGCGATCTATTTCGGCAAGGACGCCTTCTTCGACGACGGCCGGGGGCACGTGCTCGCCCAGAACCAGCCGCTCGCGGTCTGCGACAAAACCGCCGCCGCTCTCGCGGCGCTCGGCCGCGACGACCTCGACATCTCGGAGTCGACCTGGTTCTACGACGGCGGCGGCTGCTGCTGACCTCGCCGCGGCCTTGACGGAGGCGCCGCTGCCGGTGCCCTCCGCGAGCGGATCCCGCAACGCTTCGGCGTTCCGCCGAAACCCTTCGGCGCCTCGCCAGCACGTTCGGCGTCTCCCGAGACCTTTCGGCGTCATGCCGAGGAGTTTCGGCGTCTTCCGAGACCTCTCGGCGTCACGCCGAAGGCCTTCGCCGGTCGCCTCAACGCTTCGGCGCTTCGTCGGAGGTGTTCGGCGTCCGCCGAAACCTTTCGGCAACCCGCCGAGGCGCGTCGCCGACCGTCGAGACCTTTCGGCGGTCGACTTTACCCTTCGGCGCCTCGCCGATGCCTGTCGGCGGGTCGCCGAAGGGTGTGCCGGCGACGGGAACAACCGTGGCGAGGCGGCGACACCTGTGGTGGAGCCGCCGAACGTTGTCGTCAAGGCGACACCACCTCTCCGAGCGATCGAGCGAACCGAATTTCTCGCCAGCCAATCGCTGTCAGAGGAAGTCCCCCAAAAGGGGACGCAGGAATAAAGCCTGGGGCTTCAGCCCCAGGTCCAGATTTCCCCAGAAAACACCAAGCCCTGAAAGGGCGCAGGCATTGCCGCGGGGTTGTAACCCCGCGAGGGCGGGCGGCGGTATGCCTACGTCCCCTCGGGACTTGGAGAATGGGGGGGCGTCGTCCAGGGGTTGAAACCCCTGTCTTTATGCCTCCGTCCCTCCGGGACTTTGCACCGTCTCGATCAAGAGGCGTCATCTCGTTGCTCGCGTCTTACCCTTCTTCGAGGGGTCGGGAGAGGTTTACTTGTTCTCGGCTTCGCGGTACTATCAGACAAACGAAGCTACTGTGGGAGGGTCCCATGGAGACGGTGAACCGCTGGAGGGGGCGTCAATGAAGCGGGGAAATCTCGTCCCGCGGCGCCTCGCCGGAGGTTTTGGGAGGTTGACCTGGGAGGATATCGGATAAACCCTTAAACGTTAACTGACTAAGGGTAGTTAAGGAGAGCACCGAAGATGCCCGAGTCCCTCGAACTTAGCGACTTTAGTCTTCCGGCGTCGGTCATGCTCGCTGAGCACCAACGCGTGTCTAACCTTTATCTGCACAATGCTGCGATGGGAGAACGGCGAGTTTCTATCATCTATTGTTCGTCGCGGGAGGTGGCACTCTCCTCTTGAGTCTTCCGCAGCTCATGGGATTGAACTGATGGGAGTCAACCAATACGGTCGGCGGATTGTCCTCTTGATGGCAGTTGAAGGCATCTTGACCTTCCAACGCTTAATTGAAAGGCGCATAAGAGCCACAGAGTATCTACGTGCCGTAAATCGGATCAATCGGTATTTCGTTGATCGATCTCCAGAGTTACACCAGTACCTTCCGTGGCCGTCCTGCGACAATATGCCTGCTTTTGGCGGCAAGACACTTGGGGTGGCCGACCTCCGTGATCTCGTGGCGATCTTGAACTGTTTGTATGCGGGAATCCTTGGTGCAGATCTTAGCTTGCTTGCTCTCGAATCGCTCCAGTCAGGACCTTATCGTGGCTGGATCGGATTCCTCTCCATTGCACTTGGATTGTTCGTTGCAATGGCCACATGGTGGTGGCACTCGCGCTACGAAACTTCAATTGTCCATCGAGCCGAGCGAGAATTTTCCGGCAGGGTAGCCTTTCCCAACTCCAGCACGGCTTCTGTGGCATCGGCAGTTAATCCAGATGCTCAAGCGGATGCCTGACGGCGCCGCTTAGCAGCAGCAGCGTGTGTGCCAGGCCGGTTAAGCTTCCGATCGAGTTGGGGGTCGGCGAGACGATCTCTGCTTACGGTGGCAGGGCCCGGACAAACGGCAGGCCAGGTGGGAACGATCCCAATGGGAATTGCGCTGATCGGTCTCCGGCCTTGAGCTGCTCAGCGGCATCCCGGAAGGCCGCCAGAAACAGACCGTACATTTCGCGTAGCGCGTTGCGAGCCGCCTTGCTGGCGGCGTGAAAGCGAGGCGCTGGCACCCTCAGGGCAGCGCGCTCCACCCGGCGCGAGCCTGTCTGCCGACTTGATGTCGGCTGAGGACGTGGAGCGCGACGAGCGCGAGGCAGACGAGGATGATTCCCAGCGCGACGCGGGCGGCGGTCATCAGGTGGGTGTGGGAGACGTGGCGGGTGCCCTTGGGCTTGATGCCGACGACGGCGACGAGAGCGATGGCGATGGCGACGAGCCACAGAAGGGTGAGCCAGTTCATCGAGGGCCTCCGGCGGCCGTGGGCCGTCTGCTTGGGTGGATGCGGCCGATCAGGCGTACGATCCGCGACCACCTCCGGTCGCCTTCGTTGCCTTCTCGTCCATGGAATGAGGACTTGCAGGCCCCGTGCCACCGAGGATCGCATGAGGGAAAGAAGGTGGGAAGACCCTATCCTCGAGGCCACCCCCTACAGTCGCCGCAGAGAAGAATTGACATCCTGGTTTCCGGAGGTCTAGACTTGGTGAAGTTCACGGTCAGGTACCGGAAAGAGGGCACAACGAAATGTTCGATTTTTTGACATCAACCAAACGCCCGGCGTCGGGCACGCCGGTACTTCCCGCTCAGCAGGTTCTTGAGCGGTTGAAATCCCTCAATCGCCCGACAGCTCCATGGGGCGTCGTGGACGGCAAGGCAGAAGGCGTTGATCTCATCGCGGAGTGGAAGATCGTGGATGCCCGCTGGTATGAGATTTTTGCAAAGGCAGGCCTCACCAAGGTATTCAGAATCTATCTGAAGCTGGATGAGGCGGCGAAACAGGTCAGGGCTCAGGATCGGGAGTACGAGGTATCGTGGAGGGCCGGCGTGCCTACCATGTCCCTCGCCGCCAGCTCATTCAAGGGCCAGACCAAGTCCATTGAGTTTGGGGCCTCCTATGGCTTCACGGAAGATCTCACTATCGGGCAACAGTACAAATACTTTTTCAAGACCGACGAGATCAAAAAACCGATTCAGGAAGCGGTGATCGCCTGTGGGTGGGTGTACAAAGGCGTTGTCTTTGGGAAGCTTTGAACGTGAGTGAGCGTGGGCACACCGCCACCCGGAGCCCTATCCCGTAAACCGCTGGTACAGCTCGACGTACTCCTGTCCCTGCACGTCCCAGGAATAGTCCTTCGCCATGCCGTTGCGCATCAGCCGGCCCCAGGAGGCGCGGTCTTCATAGGCGTCGAGGGCCGTGTCCAGGGCCCAGCGCAGCCCTTCGGCGTCGAAGTGATCGAAGACGAAGCCGGTGCCGTGGCCGGTGTGCGCGTTCCAGGGCTCCACCGTGTCCGCCAGTCCGCCGGTCTTCCTCACGACCGGCGGCGTGCCGTAGCGCAGGCTGTACATCTGATTGAGGCCGCACGGCTCGAAACGGGACGGCATCAGGAAGAGGTCGGCCCCGGCCTCGATCCAGTGCGCCAGCGGGTTGTTGAAGCCGCGGTAGAACCAGGCCCGGCCCGCGAAACGCCACTGCAGCCATTGGAAGAAATCCTCGTATTTCGATTCGCCGCTGCCGAGCGCGATCAGGCGGAAATTCCGCCGGGCCAGCAGCGCCGGCAGCGCATCGAAACCCAGCTCGAAACCTTTCTGTGCCGTCAGGCGAGAGACGATGCCCA
Organism: uncultured Holophagales bacterium; assembly: GCA_963844885.1. Lineage (GTDB taxonomy): Bacteria > Acidobacteriota > Thermoanaerobaculia > Multivoradales > UBA5704 > DATMER01. The sequence goes on from CAWJQA010000010.1 coordinate 20,414, forward strand.
CGACCGGCGTGTCGAGGTCGCCCTCGCCGATCCCGGTCTCCTGAAGGAGCGTCCGCTTCATCTCCCGCTTGCCCGACAGATCGTCCGCGCAGTAGTGGAACGGCAGGTGCGGGTCGCGCACCGGGTCCCACTCGCCATAGTCGACGCCGTTCACGATTCCGAACAGCCGGTCCGCGCGCGCCCGCAGCAGCCAATCGAGCCCGTAACCCTGGTCCGGACCCTGGATCTCCCGCGCGTAGGTGCGGCTTACCGCCGTGAGCGCGTCGGCATGGATCAATCCGGTCTTGAGCATGTTGAAACGCCCGGCCGCCAGGTCGGAGCCGTCCAGCATCCAGGTGTGGTTCCCGAGGCCGAGCTCCTGTACGTAGCCGGCGGGGAAGCAGCCCTGGAAGGCCATGTTGTGGATCGTCAGGATGGTGCGGGTGCGGTCGAAAAGGTGGTCCCAATCGTACAGCGCCTTGAGATAGACCGGCGCGAGCGCGGTATGCCAGTCGTGGCAATGGACGATGTCCGGTCCCCATCCCATCCGCTGGCAGATCTCGAAGGCCGCGCGGGTCAGCAGGCCGAAGCGGATGCCGTCCGCCCAGTCGCCCTGGTAGATCCCTTCGTCCGCGTACAGCGACGGGCACGAGACGAAGTAGACGTCCACGTCGGTGCCGGGCAGCTTGCAGGTGAGCGCCGAGATGGAGAAGTGCCGTCCGCCCATGGCGAGCGGCACGTTCTGGATGAAATCCACCGGCACGAACCGCTCCGGCCGCCGTGCGAGCTGACCGTAAAACGGCATGATCACGCGCACGTCGTGCCCGGCACGCCCGAGATACGCGGACAGGCCGCCGGCCACGTCGCCCAGGCCGCCCGTCTTGGCGAACGGGGCGACTTCCGCCGCGATCTGGCAGATGCGCATCAGATCACCGTGCCCGGCGGCAGGACGGCGTTTTTCATCACCACGATGATACCTTCGCGGATCGCATACTGCTCGTGATCGGCGTTCTGAACCTTGGCCTCGTTGACCAGCCGGCAGCCGTCGCCGATGCGCACGTTGAAATCCAGGATGGCGTTGCGGATGTGGCAGTCGCGGCCGATCCCGATCGGGATCTGCGTGCTGCCGGGCGGCAGGCTCTCCCAGGAGTTGGCTCCCATCACCACCGTGCGCTCGATCACCGCGCCTTCCCGCACCACCGCGCGGACGCCGATGATCGAATCCTCCACGCGGCTGCCGGACAGGATGCTCCCTTCACTCAGGATCGAGCAGCGCACGAAACACTCGTTGACCTTCGTGCCGGGCAGGAAACGCGGGTGGGTGAAAATCCGCAGCTCCGGATCGTACATGTTGAGCGGCGGCAGCGGCAGCGTGAGGTCCAGGTTCGCCTTGTGAAAGCTCGGGATGGTGCCGATATCCGTCCAGTAGCCCTGGTAGGGATAGGCGCAGACCTTGTAGCTGCGGAGCGACTGCGGGATCACCTCACTGCCGAAGTCGACGGTCGAGCTGCCGACCAGCAGCTCGGTCAGCACGCCGGACTTGAAAACATAGATGCCCATGCTCGCCAGGTACGACCCCTGCGGCGCCGGGAAGCCGAGCGCGGCCTGCGTCTGCGCGTCGAGGGCCAGCTCGTCGAGCAGCGCGGGATCTTTGGGTTTTTCCACGAACTCGATCACGCGGCCGGACGCGTCGAGCTTCAGGATGCCCAGCCCCGGCGCCTCTTCCCGGCTCACCGGCTTGACCGCGATCGTCAGGTCGGCCTGCCGGGTGCGATGGGTTTGGAGGAGCTCGCCGATGTTCATCATGTAGAGCTGGTCGCCCGAGAGGATCAGCACCTCGGGCGGGTACGATTCCAGGAGCCGCGGCAGGCACTGGCGGACGGCGTCGGCCGTGCCCTGGAACCAGTCCTTCCGCTCCGCGGTCAGCTCCGCGGCCAGGATGTTCACGAAGCCGAGCGAGAACGCGCTGAAGCGATAGGTTTGCGCGATGTGGCGGTGCAGGCTGGCGCTGTTGAACTGCGTGATGACGAAGATCCGGTCGATGCCGGCGTGAAGGCTGTTGCTGATCGGGATGTCGATCAGGCGGAACTTGCCGCCGATCGGCACCGCCGGCTTGGCGCGGTGCCGGGTCAGGGGCCACAGACGGCTCCCTTGACCACCACCGAGGATCGCTGTGACCACCTTCTCCATGGCCGCCCCCCCCAGAGTGAGAGCGTATCTTATAGCACTGCCGTACAATGCGGGCGCCATGCCGTCGACACCGTCGATACCGTCGATACCGTCGATACCGCGTGCCCTCCACTGGAGCTACCTCGGCCGCGTCCCCTACGGCGAAGCCGTGGAGCTGCAACTCGCCGTGCGCGACGCGCTCAAGCGCGGAGACAGCCCGGAGCGTTTCCTCCTGCTGGAGCACCCGCACGTCTACACCCTCGGCCGCAACGCCGACGGCTCGGACGTGCTCGCCGGTCCGGACTGGCTGCGCGACCGCGGAGTCGAGGTCGTCGATTGCGACCGCGGCGGCCAGGTCACCTACCACGGACCGGGGCAGCTCGTGGGCTATCCCATCGTCAACCTCAGCCCGGACCGCCGCGACATCCGCCGCTACGTGCGCGACTTGCAGGAGGCGCTGATCCGCACCCTGGCCGGCTACGGCATCGCGGCCCGGCCCGGCGAGGAGGCGGCCTTCATCGGCGTCTGGGTGGGGGAGAGGAAGATCGCCTCGATCGGCGTCCACCTCTCCCGCTGGATCACCACCCACGGCTTCGCCCTCAACGTCTCGACCGACCTCTCGTATTTCTCGGGGATCATCCCCTGCGGGCTGAACCAGGTGGAGATGACCTCGATCGAGCGGCTCACGGGGACGGCTCCGGCGCTGCCCGACGTCGCCGCCGCCTGCGCGCGCCATCTCGCGGAGATCCTCGGGCGCGAGCCGGTCTCCGACCTCTATCCGGACTGGTCTCCATGCCTTCTCGCGTCGACCTCCGCCTCAACGCCGTAATCGTGGCGGTCACGGAGGAGGTTCCCCGGATCCTCACGATCCGGCGGAAGCCCCCGTCCGGCGGCCCGCCCGAGGACGCGCTCCCGTTCGGCCCGCTGGACCCGGACCTCGACCGCACCCTCGACCGCGGCCTGCGGCGCTGGGTCGCCGACCAGACCGGGCTGCCGCTGGGCTACGTCGAGCAGCTCTACACCTTCGGCGACCGCAACCGCGACCCGGCCGAGAGCCACGGCGGCCCGCGGCTCGTCTCCGTGGCGTACCTCGCGCTGGTGCGGGAGGCCTCGGTCAAGGGCGAAGCGAGCTGGCGCGGCTGGTACGAATTCTTCCCGTGGGAAGACTGGCGCCAGGGCCGGCCCGAGATCCTCGACCGCGACATCGCGCCGGCCCTGGAGGCCTGGATCGATGGAGCGCCCGAGGAACGCCGCGAGCGCGCCGACATCGCCTTCGGCCTCGGCGGCGTGCATTGGGACCCCGACCGCGTCCTCGAACGCTACGAGCTGCTCTACGAGGCCCTGCTCGTACACGAGGCCCGGCGGGATCGCCGGGAGCGCGCCGAGCGCGGAGAGGGGGCCTCTCTCGGACGGCGTGCTCCTGCCCGGCCGGCCCATGGCCCTGGACCACCGCCGCATCCTGGCCACCGCGCTCGGCCGCCTGCGCGGGAAGATCCGCTACCGGCCGGTGGTCTTCGAGCTGCTCCCGCCGACCTTCACCCTCCTGCTGCTCCAGAAGGTGGTCGAGGCCCTCACCGGCTTCCCCCTCCACAAGCAGAACTTCCGCCGCCTCGTCGAGCACGGCGGCCTCGTCGAAGGCACCGGCCAGGACGTCCAGACCGGCGGCCGCCCGGCCGAGCTGTTCCGCTTCCGGAGAGAGGTTCTCCGCGAGCGACCGGCGCCAGGAGTAGGGCTGCCGGGCGTGCGGCGGTGAGGGCCCTCACCCCCGTCCCCTCTCCCGGTCCGCCCGAGTCCACCCGCCCCGGGAGAGGGGCGCCCCCGCCCACCCCAAAAGCCAAGAAAACACAAAGCAAGTCTCCCCCTCTCCCGGGGCGGGAGGACTCGGGCGGACCGGGAGAGGGGGCCGGGGGGTGAGGGCCTTGACAACCCTAATACTCACGAGTAGCATAACCCAAGGGCCGGGACTCCCGGCCTTTTCTTCATGCCGTAGATATGCTCAGGATGAGCACAGGAGGAATAAAGGATGAGCCTGCTGGAATCTTCGAGCCCCTCCTCCGTCCTGGAGTACACCCCCGGCGTCGCCCGCGCCACCGCGGCGCTCCACGAGCGCGTGAAGTCGGTCATCCCGGATCTCGAGTGGCCGTTGTTCGCCCCGTACATCGCGGCCATCAATGAGCTGAAGCGGCAGCGCAACGCCGTCATCCTCGCCCACAACTACCAGACGCCCGAGATCTTCCACGGCGTCGCCGACTTCCGGGGCGACTCCCTCGCTCTCGCACAGCAGGGGGCGAAGACCGACGCCGACGTCATCGTCCTGGCGGGTGTCCACTTCATGGCGGAGACCGCCAAGATCCTGTCGCCGGAGAAGACCGTCCTGATCCCCGACCCGGAGGCCGGCTGCTCGCTCGCCGCCTCCATCACGGGCGCGGACGTCCGCCTGCTCCGGCAGCGCTACCCGGGCGTGCCGGTCGTGACCTACGTCAACACCTCGGCCGAGGTGAAGGCCGAGTCGGACATCTGCTGCACCTCGGCCAACGCGGTGGCCATCGTCGAGTCGCTGGGCGTCGACCGGGTCATCTTCCTGCCTGACGAGTTCCTGGGCAAGTGGGTGGCCTCGCAGACGGACGTCCAGGTCATCCTCTGGAAAGGCCACTGCGAGGTCCACGAGCGCTTCACGGGCGCCGACCTGCGGAGCTTCCGGCAAGGCGACGAAGACATCCAGATCCTGGCGCACCCCGAGTGCCCGCCGGACGTCCTGGCCGCGGCCGACTTCGTCGGCTCCACCGCGGCGATGATCCGCCACGTGGACACCGCCCGGCCGCGGCGGGTCGTCCTGATCACCGAGTGCTCCATGAGCGACAACGTGGCCGTGGAGTTTCCGGACGTGGAATTCGTCCGCCCGTGCCAGCTCTGCCCGCACATGAAAAAGATCACCCTGCCCAAGATCCTCCACTCCCTGCAGACGATGCGGCACGAGGTCCACGTCGACCCCGAGGTCGGCGCGCGGGGGAAGCTGGCCCTGGAGCGGATGCTCGCCGTCGGCCGCCGGGAGGGGAAGTGATGAACGCTCCCGACGGCATTTCGAGCTCGGACGTCCTCGTCGTCGGCAGCGGCGCGGCCGGCCTGACCGCGGCCCTCGGCTGCGCGCCGCTGCGGGTGAGCGTCCTCACCAAAACCACGCTGGTCAGCGGCTCCAGCCCCTGGGCGCAGGGCGGCGTGGCCGCCGCCGTCGGCACCGACGACACGCCCAAGCTCCACGCCGCGGACACCCTCTCGGCCGGCGCCGGCCTCTGCGATCCGCGCGCCGTGGGCCTGCTCACGGGCGAGGGTCCCGAGCGGGTTCAGGCCCTGCTCGGCCCTGGGAGCGCGCTTCGACCGCGACACGGCCGGCGATCTCTCCCTCGGCCGCGAGGCCGCGCACAGCCGCCGCCGCATCCTGCACGCCAAGGATGCCACCGGCTCCGAGATCGTCCGCACCCTGGCCGAAGCGGTCCACCACGCCCCGGAGGTGCGGGTGGTGGAGCGCGCCTTCGCCGTCGACCTCGTGATCGAGGACGGCCGGGTGGCGGGTGTACACGCCGTTCACCAGGACGGCCGCCGGATCTTCCATCTGGCGAGCGCCGTCGTGCTCGCCACGGGCGGCGCCGGGCCAGCTCTACCTCCACACCACCAACCCGCGCGAAGCCACGGGCGACGGCCTCGCCATGGCGGCGCGGGCCGGCGCGCGGCTCGTCGACCTGGAATTCGTCCAGTTCCACCCCACGGCCCTGGCGGTCGAGACGGACAGCGAGCCCATGCCGCTCCTGACCGAGGCCCTGCGCGGCGAGGGTGCGATCCTGATCGACGACCGGGGCTACCGCTTCATGCGCGACGAGCACCCCGACCTCGAGCTGGCGCCGCGCGACGTGGTGGCGCGGGCGATCTGGCGCCGGCTGATGGCCGGGCGAAAGATCTTCCTGGACGCCCGCGAAGCCATCGGCGACGAATTTCCCGAGCGCTTCCCGACCGTCTTCGAGCTCTGCCGCCAGCACGGCCTCGACCCGCGCACCGAGCCGATGCCGGTCGCGCCGGCCGCGCACTACCACATGGGAGGCATCGCCGTGGACGGCCGTGGCCGCTCGTCGCTGCCGGGCCTCTGGGCCTGCGGCGAGGTCTCCTCGACCGGCGTCCACGGCGCCAACCGGCTGGCCAGCAACTCGCTCCTGGAAGCCCTGGTCTTTGGCGCCCGCGTCGCGGAGGATCTGCGAGAGGCATCGAACCGAAGCCTTCCGTCCGTCCGCCGCATCCCCTCGGCGCCGGCCGGCACTTCTCACGACGCCGAGCTGAAGCACAACGTCCGCCGGCTGATGTGGGAGAAGGTCGGAGTCGTGAGGGATGAAAAAGGCCTGACGGCCGCCCTCTCCGAGCTGGATGCGCTCGCCGAGATCAACCCGCAGGCGGCGGGGGAGGCGAGGAACCTCCTCGGCGTGGCGCGCCTGGTCGCGGCGGCGGCCCTGGCCCGGCGCGAAAGCCGGGGCGGCCACTACCGCTCCGACTTCCCGCAGCCCGACCCCGAATGGCAGCGCCGCCTCTTCCTGACCGCCGCCCCTGACGGCTCGGCCACGTTCGAGGACACCGAGGCTGCCGGAGCCTCGGAGGAGCTGATGGCCGTGGCGGTCGCCCGATGAGCGGCCTGATTTCCGGCGGGCCGCGCCTGGCCTCCCTCCCACCCCTCCTCTACGAGCCGATCGTGAGGCGGGCGCTGGAAGAGGATCTCGGCCGGGCCGGCGACCTGACCAGCGACGCGATCCTGCCGCCGGAACAGCGCGCCGAAGCCGTGCTCGTGGCCCGCCAGGCCGGCCGCATCGCGGGTCTTGTGGCCTCGACCTCCGCTTTTCGCCTCCTCGATCCCGCCATGGACGTCGAGCTGCGCACGAAAGACGGCCGCGACGCCGCGGCCGGCGAGACCCTGGCCGTGGTGCGAGGGCCGGCGCGCGCGCTCCTCTCGGCCGAGCGCACGGCCCTGAACCTCCTCGGCCGGCTCTGCGGCGTGGCCACGGCCACCCGCGACCTCGTCGCGCTGGTGGCCCCGTACCATACGCGCATCGTCTGCACCCGCAAGACCACCCCCGGCCTGCGCGCCCTGGAGAAATACGCCGTCAAGGCCGGAGGCGGCAGCAATCACCGGTTCGGCCTGGACGACGCCGTCCTGATCAAGGACAACCACGTGGCCCTGGCCGGAGGCATCCGCCCCGCCGTGGAGCGCGCCCGCGCCTACGTCGGCCATCTCGTGAAAATCGAGCTCGAGGTGGACACCCTGGACCACCTCCGGGAGGCTCTGGACCTGGGAGTCGACGTCGTCCTCCTGGACAACATGTCCCTCGAAACCCTGAAAGAGGCCGTGATCCTCGCCAAAGGCAAGGCCCTGACCGAAGCCTCCGGCGGCATCACCCCCCAGACCGCGCCCGCGGTCGCCGCCACCGGCGTCGACATGATCTCCGTCGGCTGGCTCACCCACAGCTCACCGGCGCTCGACGTGGCGCTGGACGTTTACACCTGACCGGGCGTCTTGAACTTTTCCAAGTGTCCGTAGCCTGGTCGGGGCAGGGGGAAGGGGGAAGGGAAGGGTCTTTCCTGCCTCCGCAAAACTCCCGGTTTGTGATACCGTCCACCCTACCGGAAGAGACCCTGTTCCTGGTTCCGGGAGGAGTGATGGCGAATCACGATAACGGCTACAAGCTCCTCTTTTCCCACGCCTCCGTCGTGGCGGATGTCCTCCGTGGCTTCATCAAGGAGGACTGGGTGAAGGACGTCGATTTCGAGACCCTGGAGCGCGTCGAAGGCTCCTACGTCAGCGACGACCTCCGCTCCAGAGAGACCGACATGCTCTGGAAGGTCAAGGTGCGGGGCCGCACGATCTACGTCTACATCCTGCTGGAGTTCCAGTCCAAGGTGGACCGCTTCATGGCATTTCGGAACATGACCTATCTGGGTCTGATCTACCAGCATCTGATCAAACATAAGGCCTTCACCCCGTCGGGCAAGCTGCCGCCGGTCTTCATCCTGGTTCTGTACAATGGTCTCAGGCCCTGGCGGGCCGCTTTGGACGTGGCGGACCTGATCGAAGACGTGCCCGGGGGGCTGGAAGTCTACCGTCCCCATCTGCGCTATGCCCTTTTGGATGAGATGCAGGTGCCGGACCTGGAGGAGTCGGAGCGCAATGTGGCGGCGGCTCTCTTCCGATTGGAAAAGAGCCGCGACGTGGAGAGGTTTCGGCGGGAGGTCGGCCGGATGGCTGCCGATCCCGATCTTGATCCGGGAGTCCGGGCCTCGGTGTACACTTGGTTGACGCAGGTTCTACTGCCGGCCAGGTTTCCGGAGTGGTCGCCGGCGGAGGCCCGAAGTCTGGAGGAGGCACAAACGATGCTTGCGGAGCGCGTCAAGGAATGGACCCGGGAGTGGAAGCAGGAGGGTCTGCAAGAGGGCCGGAAGGAAGGTTTGCAGAAGGGCCGGCAGAAGGGGCTGCAGGAAGGCCGGCAGAAGGGCTTGCAGGAAGGCGCCCGCGCCTTTCAGGATTTCCTTCTTTCCGAGATGGCAGAGCGCTTCGGCCCGGTGCCTGAGTCGATTCGCCGCCGAGTCGAGGAGACCCAGGATCTCGATGAGCTCAAGAAGCTCGGGAAGCGGCTCCTGGCCGCTGCCTTCTTGAGCGATCTCGGGCTCTGAGGGAGCCTCACCTGAGGGCGCGTGGCGCCTGAGAGGCGGAGACGCCCCCATGGCCTCGCCAATCGAGCTGTCCGAAGCGATCATCGCTGCGCTCATCCGTGCGATGGGTGTGCCAGTAAGGTACACGTCACGGACGCCGCCGAGGTCGATCCGGACCTCATCGCCTGGATTCGGCAGGCCTACGAGGGAGCCGTGTAGAATACCGGGAACCAAGGAGACTCGAATGCGCAAAGCCCTGCTCGGCGTGCTCGCCGCTGTTGCCTTGTCGGGTTGTCATGCGAACCCGAAGTACGTATGCGCACCGCCGAAGCCGGCGGCCTGTCCGCTCCCGCTTTGCAAACCCGCCGGCCCGGGCCAGCCGGCGGGCGATCTTACGAACCTGGTGCTCGAGGGGGGTGGAGTGAAGGGCGTGGCCTATCCGGGTGCGCTCCAGGTTCTGCAGGCACAGGGCGTTCTGCCGAAGATCGACAAGGTCGCCGGCACTTCCGCGGGCTCGATCGCGGCGGCTCTGATCGCCCTCGGCTATTCGCCGACGGATCTGCAGTCGCTGATGCTCGACCTCGACTTCAAGCAGTTCGAGGACGGCAGCTCGCTCGGCGGCCCCGCGCGCTTCTTCCACAGGTTCGGCTGGTTCAAGGGTGACTATTTCCTCGAATGGATGCAGTGCCGGGTGAAGGAGAAGACCGGCAAGCCTGACGCCACCTTCGCCGAGCTGCACAAGGACCGTTCGAAATTCCGCGATCTTTTCGTGCTCTCGTCCGACCTCTCGCGGCGGCGCTCCCAGGTCTTCTCCTACGAAACCTCGCCCAACCTGCCGATCGCGCAGGCGGTGCGGGCTTCGATGTCGATCCCGCTCTTCTTCGAAAGCTTCTACATCGACGACAGGCGGTTCGGCGAGACCGGGCAGAAGCAGGATCTGTTCGTAGACGGTGGCGTCTTCGACAACTACCCGATCGAGCTGTTCGATCAGGACGGAGTCAATCCGCGGACGATCGGTCTCTTTCTGTCCAACCTGGAATCGCCCGTGAACCCGGACTACACGATCGACAGCTTCCCGGAGTACGCCCGCAACCTGTTCGAGGCGCTGCTGAACGTCCAGGTCAACGCCTTCAAAAACAGTCCGGACGATCAGAAGCGGACGATCATCATCGACAACCTGGGGGTGAGGACGACCGACTTCAACCTTTCCCAGGAGCGCAAGTGCAAGCTCATCCAGCAGGGAGTGATCGCGGCCTGCAAGTATTTCGGAGGGCAGGCGGAGCCCTGAAAGCCGTTTCCAGCCACCCCCCCAAAGGCCCATGGTCTGTGGGGGGGCTCCAGCCTTTATGCGAGACCTCACCTGGCCCTTTGTCACGCCCATGAGACCGGTGTTCTGGCCGGCGTCTCGTCGAACTACTAAGGAATCCTTAGTGGTTGCCGAGGGTAGCTCGGTAGGCGCGCAACAACGCCCGGCCCTTCTTTCCCTGGGAGCGCCGGCGTCCCGCCGGCTGAGGAGCGGAGAAGGACGACGCCAGCGCTGATCGTCACCTCTTGGTCCGCCGCCGTGGCGGTACCGCTCCGCCGCCGCGCCGGACACGTAAACCGGGCCGCCGGACGCATCCGGCGCCTCGCTGGACGCGTAACCCGGCCGCCGGAGGCCTTCAGCGCCGTGCCGAACCCGTAAACCGGACCGCTGTACGCATCCGGCGCCTCGCCGGACGCGTAACCCGGCCGCCGGAAGCCTTCAGCGCCGCGCCAAACACGTAAACCGGACCGCTGTACGCATCCGGCGCCTCGCCGGACGCGTAACCCGGCCGCCGGAAGCCTTCAGCGCCGCGCCAAACACGTAAACCGGACCGCTGTACGCATCCGGCGCCTCGCCGGACGCGTAACCCGGCCGCCGGAAGCCTCCAGCGCCGCGCCGAACACGTAAACCGGACCGCCGTACGCATCCAGCGCCTCGCTGGACGCGTAACCCGGCCGGCCGCCGGAAGCCTCCAGCGCCGCGCCGAACCCGTAAACCGGACCGCCGTACGCATCCGGCGCCTCGCCGGACGCGTAACCCGGCCGCCGGAAGCCTTCAGCGCCTCGCCGAACCCGTAAACCGGACCGCCGGACGCATCCGGCGCCTCGCCGGACACGTAAAACGGCTACCCGAACGCGGTCGAGTACGCCCTTGGCGACCGGGTAGACTATGCACAGGTGGTGAAGGACTTCGGGAACGTGGGCGGGGAGGAAGGCAGACGGTATGCTCCTCCCCGCCTGATAGGACAGGAGAAAATCACCATCTCGGGAACGCCGGATGAGGACCGGGTTTGCACGTCACATGTCGAGCGCGGCAACTGGACCTTGCGCGGACACCTGCGGCGGTTCACGCGGCTTTCCAACGGCTTCAGCCGGAAGAAGGAAAACCTGCGGGCGGCGCTGGCGCTCTACTTCGCCTATTACAACTTCTGCCGGATGCACAAGAGCATCCGCATGACGCCGGCCATGAAAGCCGGGATCGCCCGCCGGCCCTGGAGCCTCTCCGACCTTTTGACGGCTGCGCAGGCTACTGATTGATAACGTGCCTGATTTCTTCGGCGGTTGCTGCCCTAACAGAGCAACCGCCATAGAGACTACCTTCTAATGCAAACAGTCTGGTGAGCGGTCTAAACCTATAGGTCTTACCAGCTTCGCTGGCTCCAATGGTTACCCGAATCAAAGCCCTTGCCGGCGCAGGCTTCCGACCGCCATCCGCTCGTACATCCCAACGCAGACGGTCCCATTGCTCCCTTCCTGTGGCCGTTGTCTGCCAGAGCAGCATATCAACGAGGTCATCCTTGGAGCGTTGACTTGTATCCGTTGTGGCTAATAGAAGATGAGCGCTCCCGCCCTGCGGGATTGTGATTTCCCTGGAGTCAACTTCAATCCATGGAAGTTGATAGGAACCCTTCCGAAACTGAGCGGCGTTGTCTACCTGAAGCGTCTCCGACCTAGCGAAGAAAGCGCGCGAGTCTCCCGTGTTGATTACCTCTATCCGCGCCTGCGGCGAAGTCGTGTCACCGGGAACTATCTTGACTCGCAGTCGGTAAGGTATCGGCAGGATGCCGAAGAGCACCATAAGGACGCCGAACGCGAACAGCCCCCATTGCCCCCAAGGATTCAACCATTCCCGCACAGCCAAGACGGAATGGACACGATCGGGCAGCGTGTTCCAAAGCGCCAACGCGGTGAGCACTGCTCCGCCGGTCACCACAGCCCACCTTGTCCAGTGACTTGGCATTGTCGGTAGCCTATCCTTCCTCCGGCCGGCCCGCCAAGGTTATAGCCGGGCGCGCATGGGTGGACCGGGCGGGCGGGGCTGTCAAGGGGCGGGCGGGGCCAGCAACACGCTAATACCCCACTACCGACCGCCGTACGCATCCGGCGCCTCGCCGGACGGGTAATCCGGGCCGCCGGAAGCCTCGTGGCGAGGCGTCTCCAGATTTCTCCGAACGCTACAAAGAGGAGGCGCCCCTCCTATAGCTGACTCCGGAGTTCATGGTAAAGTTGTGCCGGGAGGATCGGCGAGGCGATGAACAGCACAGACCACAACCCGGTGCCACGCCTGCCACCGACCACGGACGCTCTCCTCGACGACAACGAGCGGCCCTACTTCCTTTGGTGGACGGACGCCACGGTCGGCCGGTTCAAGGAGCACCTCGCCTCCTCCGATCCCGAAGAGCGCGCCTACTGGATGGGCGCCCTCCTTCGAGAGGCCAACACCCGGGACGTCTGGCTCTTCGTCACGTCCGATGAGATCCGTGCGCTCTGGCCGCGTCTGATCCGTTACCTGGGACGCTCCCGGGACATGTGGGCCTGGCTGCTGAAGCTCCCGCCGCCGGAGTGGCCGCCGCTGAGCGAGATCCGGGCCGGTCATGCGTAAGACCTTTGACCGGCGGGCAGTCCCGGACTTCGTCCTCGACTTTGTCCGTGCCTGTCAGGTGCGCGTTCCCTGTCACCTGGGTGGCGGCGCGGCTCTCTATTTATCTCGGGCCTTGAGGAGACGCCATGAGCACCTTGAGCCTCAGGCTGCCGGATTCGCTGCATAAGCGCGTTCGCGAGCTCGCCCAGCAGGACGGCATCTCAATCAACCAGTTCATCAGTACCGCGGTGGCGGAGAAGCTATCGGCCCTCATGACGGTCGAGTACCTCGAGGAGAGAGCAAGACGCGGGAGCCGGGAGAAGTTTCTCGCGGTCCTCGCCAAGGTTCCGGATGTCCCTCCGGAACCTGAGGATGAGCTGTAGTCGCCGGCCCCCCAGCGGCTCGGTGCCGGTGTAGAATCTCCCTATGGCCGACCTCAACCCCATCGATTCGCGGAAAAGCCAGCTCAAGGCCAGCTTCAAGGCCCTTGCCGCTACCTATGATCAACTCCACTTTCTGCAGGTCTGTGCCGGGCGACTGATCGAGCTGTCGCCGCTTGCTGCCGGGGCACGGGTGTTGGATGTCGCAACCGGCACGGGTGTAATCGCGCTGGCTGCTGCCGACCGTGTCGGCCCTACCGGGTCTGTGGTCGGGGTGGATCTCTCGCCGGACATGCTGGACCGCGCCCGCCAGAAGGTCTCGCTGGCAGGATTGACCCAGGTCGAGCTGCGGGAAGGAGAGGCCGAGCATCTCGAATTCCCGGACGAGAGCTTCGACGTCGTCCTGTGTGCATCCTCCCTCTTTTTGGTGCCGGACATGCTGGCCGCTCTGCGCGAGTGGCGGCGGGTGCTGGTCCCGGGCGGCTTCGTCGGTATTTCCAGTTTTGGTCCGGGTTTCCTGCAGCCCCTGCGGGATCTCTGGGAGGCGCGCTTGCGCCGCTATGGCTTGACGGCCGCGGCGCTGCCGACTCATCGGCTGGCCGACCCTGCGATCTGCCAGGCGCTGTTGACGGATGCCGGCTTCGCGCAGGTCGAGTCCCGGATCGAGCAGCTCGGCTATCATCTCCCGACGGCGGAGGATCGTTGGGCGGACATCGATGCGGGCATGGAAGGACAGCCGCTCCTGCAACTTCCTCCCGAGCAGCGAGATCAGGTCCGGACCGAGCATCTCGCGGAGGTCTCTGCTCTGGCCACGGCGCAGGGGATTTGGGTTGACGTGTCGGGCCTCTTTTCCTTCGGCCGGAAGGAAGCCTGACGCGCAACGCGAAGACGCATGTCTCCTTCGGGTCAGCGTTGCGGACCGGTCGAAGATTCGCTGGCCACCGGCTGAAGCGACCCACCTTATCAGGCTGCTCCCTCCCACCTCTCGGGGATGGTACGGTCATCTCCCAAGGTAGTCGAGGCAGGGAACTACCCTGATACCCTTTGAAAAGGAAGGCACCACGCTCAACGAGAGCGCCATTCACGGAGGTAAATCATGCCTGACAACAAGATGGAAATCGGCAAGCCCGACCGCGACCGGGTCTCAGCAAAGGAAGACTATGAGGTGCGTTATCTTGCGCAGAAGTTCGACCTGCCGGCACCTGAAGTCAAAAAGGCGATAGAGATGACAGGACCGATGCGCCAAAATGTAGAGAAATATCTCAAGAGGGTGAAGACCGCAAAGATTCCGTAGGCACAGCAGGACGTGAGCGATCCGGTCTTCTCATTGGCGCCGGGTGTCGGCGCCAGACCAGCAAAGATCGGCCTTCACGAAGATCCAGATGAGGAGCACCACCAGAAGAAGGCTCTCTGCTATCGTTGCCGGAACGAGGATCCAGAGATGGTTGCCGTCATGGTACTTGAACCAGTAGATCAACAAAGCGAGCACGCCGGGCGATACGAATGTGATGATATTTGACAGAAAATCCGTTAGTTTCCGCCAGCGTCTCTGCGTTCCAGAACGATTTTCAAACTCCCAGCCAAAGACCGGGTAGTCAGACCCTGACAGCACGCAGATGCGATCCCCGAATTTGTAACGCAGATAACAGCCAATGGCGGCACTTTTAGCGTCGTTGTTTGTGTGGATCCAACCAAGGACGAAAGTTGCCGGAGCAAGACCCATCAGCACGATTGGATATCCGTATTCGAGGGCGAAGGCAAAAACGGCTGCCGCTGTGACTAGCGCGACATAGACGATATTGTCTCGGACCCCTATTCTTACCGTCTGCTCATACTTTAGCATCCTGTACTCGGCCAGGTAGACGTCGAGCTGCATCTTGGTCTGCTCGTAGTTTGACATGATGACCTCCATGGTGCCTCATCGTACAGGACGGGGCTTGTTCAATTTGGAATAGATCAATGCGGCGATGCCGTGCCCCCCGGAGCACACGAGCTTCGGTGAGAACTGGCAGGGCGCCGCGGAGCTGCTGCCGCCGGTCGGGCGGGAGCATGTCTTCTACGAGTTTTCCGACATGTTCGTGGTCTCGCCGGACGACGTGGCCCGGGCGCTCGCCCGGCTGCATGGCGATGCCCGATACCGGCGGCTCATGGGCGAGGCCGCTTACGCCAGAGCCACGGATCCCCGGTTCCGGTGGCAGGCGATCGGGCGGACGTTCGGCCGCCTGCTGGACGAGGCGCTGGCATACCCTGCCGGAGATGGACAGCGTCATGCTATCATCTGCTGAAACAGCCTTCCGCGTCGAGCCTCCACTGTCCAGACCCATAGGAGAACCGACCATGGCCCCAAAGAAAGTTGCCCAGAAGAAAGCCGGCGGCGACCAGCCCGTCCAGATCTGCTTCGAGCGGATCATCCCGGATGAGCTCGATCCCGAGGCCGTCCCGCGGCGGAACCTGCGCGGCCTGATGATTGCCCGCGAGGGCAAGACGCTCAATGCCGACGAGCAGGCGAACGTCGCCCGGATCGCCATCATCAACTCCAAGAAGTGGTCCACCGGCGCCGTCCTCAAGTGCCGGTTCCTCGACGGCAGTCTGAAGATGCGGAAGGGCGTCGAAGCGGTCGCGCACCAGTGGGAGCAGTACGCCAAGCTCCAGTTCAAGTTCGTGACCTCGGGATCGGCGGAGATCCGCATCTCGTTCTTCGCCGACGCGGGCTCGTGGTCCGCCGTCGGGCGCGACGCCCTGAACACCTCGTACTTTCCGCCCTATCAGCCGACGATGAACTACGGCTGGCTGCGCGACTCGACGCCGGCCCAGGAGTACTCCCGGGTCGTCCTGCACGAGTTCGGGCACGCCCTCGGCTGCATCCACGAGCACCAGCAGCCCAACTTCAACCGCGTCTGGAACCGGAAGGCGGTCCTGAAATACTTCCAGGGACCGCCCAACTACTGGTCGCCCGCCGACATCGACAGCAACGTGCTCTCCAAGTACTCCCCGAACGGCATCACGGCCACCCAGTTCGACCCCAAATCGATCATGCTCTACTCTTTCGACGGCGCCCTGTTCTCCGACGGCAAGGGGCCGACCAACAACAACACAAAGCTGTCGCCGTACGACATCAAGCTGATCAAGTCGATGTATTCGTGAGGACGGCCGGCGAGCGGGCGGCGCTGCGCAGCACGGCGCGGCGCCGTCGTTCACGCCGGCCAGGCCGCGCCGCTGAACATGCGCTTCTGAAAGTAGAATGCCACGTTCACCAGCCCGATCATAGCGGGCACTTCCACCAGCGGACCGATCACCGCGGCAAACGCCGCGCCGCTATTGATGCCAAAGACCGCCACCGCCACCGCAATGGCCAGCTCAAAGTTGTTGCTGGCGGCCGTGAACGCGAGCGTGGTGGTCTTCGAATAGTCCGCGCCCAGGCGATGCCCCATCCAAAAGCTGATCAGGAACATGACCACGAAATAAATCAGGAGCGGGATGGCGATCCGTACCACGTCGAGCGGAATCTGTACGATCAGATTGCCCTTCAGGCTGAACATGACCACGATCGTGAAAAGCAGGGCGATCAGAGTCAGCGGACTGACCTTGGGGACGAATTCCCTGTAATACCAGTCCTTGCCCTTCATCCGCACCAGCGCCAGGCGGGTCAGGAATCCGGCAAGGAACGGGATGCCCAGGTAGATGAACACGCTCTTGGCAATCTGCCCCATGGTGACGTTCACCACCACGCCGCTCAAGCCAAACCAGGTGGGCAAAACCGTGAGAAAGACATAGGCATAGACACTGTAGAACAGCACCTGAAAGACGCTGTTGAATGCCACCAGCCCGGCGGCGTACTCGGTGTCTCCGTGCGCCAGCTCGTTCCAGACGATCACCATCGCGATACAGCGCGCCAGGCCGATCATGATCGAGTCCGGCGATGTATTCCGGGTAGCCGCGCAGGAGAACGACGGCGAGCACAAACATCAGCACAGGACCGATCACCCAGTTCTGAAGCAGCGAGAGCGCCAGCACTTTTTTATTGCGGAATACATCCCCCAATTCCTCATACCTCACCTTGGTGAACGGCGGGTACATCATCAGGATCAGTCCGATCGCGATCGGGATGTTGGTCGTCCCCACCGAGACCGCCGTATTGAAACGTTGGACCCCCTCGGGAAACAAAAAGCCGATACCCACCCCGACCGCCATCGCCGCGAAAATCCACAGCGTCAGGTAGCGGTCGAGAAACGAGAGCTTTCTGGTCAGCCTTCGTTCAACGGCCATCGCCGGATCCTCCCGCCTTTTCAGCGTCGAGCCCTTCTTCCATCAGAAAGGAGCGGATTCGCTCGATCAGCTCGTCGCGCACCGCGGCGAACCGCGCGCGCTGTTCGGCCTCCGGGGCCGGCGCGGCAGGATCGGGCAGCGGCCAGTGGAGACGGCGCGCCTTCCCGAGGAAGACCGGGCAGACCTGCTCGGCACAGAGGGTGATCACGGTGTCGACGGTCGCCGGGTCGATCTCGGCGACCGGCTTGGAGCGCTGAGCCGTGCTGTCGATGCCGATCTCGGCGAGCGCTTCGGCGGCCAGCGGATTCAGGCGCGAAGGCTCCGAGCCCGCGCTCTGCACCCGCACGCGGTCGCCGGCCAGCCGGCGTGCGATGCCTTCCGCCATCTGGCTGCGCGCCGAGTTGGCGACACAGAGGAAGAGCAGGCCGCGGGTCATGGGAGGAGGTTGAAGGCAGTCTCGTTCATGTCACCGCCCGGGACTATAGCAGACGGAGCGAGGAAAAAAAGGTCTCCCCACCCGTTGGGGTGGGGAGGTTCCTACCCTTGAGCGCGTGAGCTTTCCGCCCATGTGGTGGGTGTGCCGCGGACCGGCGCCCGATATTTTCTGCATATCTTGTGGAAGCTCACGACGATCAGACAAGAACAACCCAACGTTCCGACCTACTCGTGAGGGCTCCACGGCCGTTCACCCGTTGCAAGACTACAACTCGTCTGAGGAAAGGAGAAAAGAATGCGCCACCGATTGTTTTGGGCAGTCGGGATCGCGAGCGCTTTCGGCACCTTGTCGCTTCTGCTGCCGGCACCGGCAGCCGGCGCGCAAGGTGGCGGGCAGCCCGTCTGTGCGGACTGTCACGAGGAAGCCGTACAAGGCATCGCACCGACGAAGCACGGCGCCAAGCTCGACGCCACCACGACCCTGTGCCAGTCGTGCCATGGTGACGTCGCCGCCCACCTGGAGGATCCGACGAACAAGCCGGCCCGCACCTTCAGCCGGGGGGGATTGACCCCGGCGGAGAAAAGCGAAGTCTGCCTGTCCTGCCACGAAGGCAACCGGCAGTTGGCCTTCTGGGACTCCGGCAAGCACAAGAAAAACGACGTCTCCTGCACCGATTGCCACAGCGTTCATGGTAAGCACGGCGATCCGTCGACCAAGCCGTACCTGACGACCCAGCGCAAGCTGCAGTACGAGGTCTGTGGCCAGTGCCACAAATCGATCCGCGCGCAGCTCAACAAGAACTCGCACCATCCGATCCTCGAGGGCAAGGTCGCGTGCTCCGACTGCCACAACCCGCACGGGGCGCTCTCGCACGCGATGGTGAAGAACGAGTCGGTCAACCAGCTCTGCGCGGGCTGCCATGCCGACAAGCGCGGTCCCTTCGTCTGGTCGCACCTGCCGGTCGAAGAGAACTGCCTGACGTGCCACAACTCGCACGGCTCGAACGTTCCCAAGCTGCTCACGGTGAAGGCGCCCCAACTCTGCCAGGACTGCCACGGCAGCGGCCACGGGCAACTCGCCTACGGCTCCAGTTTCGCCATCGGTGGCGCCAACCAGGACCGGGCTACCCGTTTCGACGCCCGCGCCTGTGTCAATTGCCACCAACAGATCCACGGCAGCAACGCACCGGCGTCTCGCGGTCAATTCCTGCTGCGCTAAGGGGAACATCATGGACACCATGCAACGCAAGACTTCTGCCGTCCTGATCGCGTGCCTCTTCCTCCTCGCCGTGCCGGCGGCGTACGCAGCCGATGGCGGTTTCACCCTGACCGGCTCCGTCACGCTCGGCGGCCAGGTTGTGGATACCAAGGACACCGTCGACGAAGGCAAGATGCGGGAATACCGCGACTTGACGAACGGCGTGCTGTCGGCTTTCGACCTCACCGGCCGGAGCTCCACCTACTACCTCGACTTCTACGGCGAAAACCTCGGCCGCAAGGACATGTTCCTGGACCTGAGCGGCGGCTCGTACGGCTCGTTCAAGTACAGGCTTTTCAGTGACAGCATGCAGCACTTCTTCACGACCGACGCCCGCACGCCGTACAGCGGCGCCGGCACCGCGAACCAGACGGCTGTGCTGCCGAGCCTCGACCCGTCGACGTGGAACGTCTACGATCTCGCCTACAAGCGCCGCAACGACGGCGCCATGTTCGAATTCTCCTTCAACTCACCCTGGTACGTGCGCGCCGACCTCGGGGAGGTCAGCTTCGACGGCAACAAGCTGCAGGCATACGCGCAAGGCACCGGTTCGGGCAACGGCTTCGTCGACCTCGCCGTGCCGGTGGACTACTCGACGCGCAACCTCAACTTCGAGGGCGGCTACTCGTCCCGCAAGCTGCACTTCGCGCTGGCGTACCTCGACAGCAAGTTCCAGAACGACAACCAGATCCTCCACTGGACGAACGGCTATTTCGGCAACGACACGGCGACCGGCGCGAATCTCGGCATCGACACCAGCTACCTGCCGGTCGACAACCAGTTGAAGCGCTGGAGCCTCAACGGCCTCGTCCAGCTTCCGATGGATTCGAGCCTCGCGATCCGCTACACGCAGAGCGAGTCGACCAGCGACGTGACGCTGGGCACGTCGCAGTTGATCGGCACCGCGAGCACCAAATCGACGACGCCGTTCCTCGCGTCGCCGGGGGTTTTCAAGGGCAAGATCGACTACGACACCTGGGCGGTGACCTGGTCGGCGGCGCCGGTGGAAGGGTTCGACTTCCGGCTTTACGTGTACGACCTGAAGCGTGAGAACAAATCGTCTGACGTCCTGTTCTCGGGCTTCACCACGGCGACCAACAGCCTCGGCTGCGTGGGTGTCGTCGGCGGCACCGGCCCGGTCGGCTCGGCGACCGGCCCGCGCGTCTGTGAAAACGAACCGTTCGGTTTCGATCGGCGAAACTACGGTGCCGAGCTGGCCTGGCGTCCGACCAAGGCGAACCGCGTCAGCGGCGGCTACGAGGAGATCAAGACGGACCGCGAGTTCCATCCCGACTCCGACTCGACCAAGGATCGCCGCTACTCGCTCGAGTGGCGCAACACCTCGCTCGACACACTCGTCGCGAGCCTCAAGTTCCAGTTCATCGAGCGGCGCTCCAACTTCCTCGCTCCGGCACTGCCGAACACGGTGTGGAGCTTCGACACCGCGAACATGGACAGGGAAGTCTACAAGGCCGGCCTCGACTACACGCCGACCGCGAAAGCCGACTTCAGCTTCGAGTACTACTACAAGAAGAGCAAGTACAACGACTCGCCGTCCGGCCGCAGGGCGGACGATCGCGGAGAGGTCTACCTGAGCTCGGTGTTCGGCGCCCAGGACGGCTTCCGCGTGAAGGCGTACTTCGACTATGAGAAGGCCACGACCGACGCCCGCCTCGTCAACCGCAACAGCACGACGGGCGCCACCAACTACACGGTTTTCACAGGCATCGACGACAAGTTCGAAGCCTTCGGCCTCGGCTTCGACTGGCCGGCGCAGGAGCGCCTGCTGGTCACCGGCGCCGCCTCGTGGAACCGCAGCAAGGGCGCCGTGGACTTCAACGGCCTGGCCGGCGCCACGGCGCTGCCGACGACCCTGATCAACATCACGAACTACGGCAACAACGAGCGGTTGGCGTTGAACCTGAACGGCACCTACCAGATCACCGGCAGTTGGGATCTCACCGCCGGCCTCGCGTACGAGGACGTGACGTTCGACGACATCCAGTTCGACCCCTACAGCTACATCCTGCCCGCGATCCCGCTGGTCGGTCCCGCGCAGGCGACCGCGAGCTATCTGAGCGGTTGGTACAGAGACCCGGCGTACAAGGCGACGATCGGGTATCTCCTCGCCAAGCACACCTTCTGATCGCTCCACAACCTCCTCGTAAAAACCGGGCCGTGCGTCTTGCGCACGGCCCGGTTTTCAACTGCCGGCAGCCTCCGAACGCGCCTTCTTGATCTCCTGGAAGGAGGACAGGAAAGAGCTGAGGTTCTGGAAATGGATGGTGCCGACAGCGGTCTCGGGCTTCAAGGCCCGGCTCAGGCACCAGGTTGCCCAGTTGTCGAGGTCCGAGAGCCTCCGCTGCCTGTTCTGATCGGCGGTGGTGCCGCTCGGCAGCAGCGTCGTGATCTGCCCGTCCCGTCTCCCCATTTCGATCGGCGGCGTTCCCGGCGCATCGAGGTTGTTGAAGCGGTGAGAAAGCTGGTGGACGCCATCGGTGGAGAAGACGATGGCCTTTGACCCATGGTTGCCCTGATGGGCCGTGATGCGCGCGGTGACGCTGGGCTTGTCCACGAAAGGCATCGAAATGGAATGGCCGCAGGTGTCGAGCACGGCCTCGCTGTAACCGGTCAGGCCGTGGTAGCTGATCAGATCCACGGCGTCGTAGTTGGGAATGGGCGGTTGGACGCTCTTCCACGTATCGATGTCGAAGTCGAGAGCGGGTTTGCTGTCCGTCCCTCTGGAAGCGTTGACCGAGATCAATCGCTGCTGCCCGGCTGCTCCTTCGATCCAGCTCACCGCCTCCGAGGACCAGCGGGCCATGCTTTCGTTGGTCGTGCCCCGAGGCTCGTTCATGATCTCGTAGATGACGTTGCCGCGGCCTTGCAGGGCCTTGGCCACGCGCGCCACGAATCGCTGTTGAACCAGAAGCAGGTTGGTCTTGCCGGTATCCATGAAACAGGCGTTGCGGGATTTTCCATCGCCGTTTTGAACGTTGACGAGCCAGGTGGCGCCCCAGGCCGGATCGGTGGTGGCGGCCGGATTCCAGATGCTCTGTCTTCAGCCCTGATAGTATGGGTCCGGGTCGTTGTCCGCGCCGTCGAGGTCGAAGTGGTTGAACAGGCAGACCTGCAGGGCGATATCCCGCTCGTCCGCATGGAGAGCGAAGTCCTTCAGGATCTTGAAATAGGTGGTATTGTAAGCGTCGACGCCGGGCGGCGCCTCGACGGCGGAGCGCACGTCCAGCTTGCCGTTGCCGGCGCGGCGGTACGGGAAGATATCGGTGGGCTTGCCGTTGCTCATGGCCGTGCCGTTGGTCAGGAAGAGGCGAAGCAGGTTGCAGCCGTTGGCGGCCATACTGTTGAAGAGCTCGATCCAACTCGACCAGTACTGGTATCGAGCATCGGGGGCATCGGCCACCGTTCCCGGACAGACCTCGTCGGTTGCGCTCTTGCCCCAACGGAAGACGAGCTTGCCCGCCCGGTCCACAAGCCCTTTCACACCCAACCCTGTAGCGGAGAACAGGTGATACTGGCCTCCCATGAGAGTCACAGGCACCGTCACGTTGGGCAACACGCGGTTGACGATCCGTCCATTGACGCGCTCGAGGTTCAGCATTCCTGTCTCCTTGAGTTTGGTCGGGCGTCGAAACGCTCCATGGCCGTCACCATCTTTTCTTCCATCTAGCCCCGGTTGTCAAGGGCGGGCCGTGACGCGGCCGAGCGACTCGGTGAACCGGTTCCGTTGCACTGCCGCCCTGGTTCTCTGGGCGTTCCTCGCCGCTCCGGCCCTCGCCCAGAAGCCGGAGGGGCTGGAGTGCCCCCCTGGCGACCTCCTCGCTTTCCGGCAGCCGGCGGCGGCCCGCGTGGTGGCCGGGGTGGAACGGGCGACCGATGGCCGCGTCGCGCCGGAAGGGGCTCCTTGGAGCTCGCCGCCGGCGGTGGTGCTCCATGGCGAAGAGAGTTTCATCTGGGATCTGGGCGCGCCGCGCGCCGTGAAGGGCCTCTTGTTGCAGGGGGATGCCAACGATCGCTTCCCCGTCTCGGGCTCTCTCGACGGGCTCACGTTCGCGCCGCTCGGTGCGATCGCCGCGCTCTCCGACGTCGCCGGCCTGCGGACCCGCACCGAGATTTTTCCCAACGCGCCGGTGGTGCGCTTTCTCCGGCTCGATCCACCCGAGGGCGACGGCTTCGCCTCGGTGGCCGAGGTCGCCGCCTGGTGCGCGCTGCCGAAGCCCTGGCCGCCGGTCTTTGCCCTAGACGGTCGCTCCGGCTGCTTCTCCCGGGCCGAATCTGTTCACGTATTGGAACGATCTCACCAGCCGCTGGTGGGAGCTTCTGCTGGCTCTCCTGGGGATCGTCCTGCTCGCCGTCGATGCGCGGCGCGCGCGGCATGCGCGACGGGGCCTCTTCGGTCTCTTCGGAACGGCCGCGGTGGTGGCGGCGCTCACCTACTTCAACTTCGGTGCCTTCCACTTCGGCAGGTTCGTCCACACCTGGGACACGCTGCACTATTACCTGGGTGCCAAGTACTTCCGTGAGCTTTCCTACGACCGGCTGTATGAATGCATCGCGGTGGCCGATGCCGCGGAACCGCGCCTGGTGCCGCGCGTGGAGCGGCGCGAGATCACCAACCTTCGCACCAACGTGCTGGAGTCGACGGCGGAGATCCTCGCGCACCCGGAGCGCTGCACCGATCACTTTTCCGCGGACCGCTGGCGCCGGTTCCGCGCCGACGTGGCCTGGTTCCGCGGCCGGGAGGCGCCGCAGCGCTGGGAGGAGATCTCGACCGATCACGGTTTCAACGGCACCCCGGTCTGGCTGATCGCCGGCTCGCTGCTCGCCAATCTCGCTCCGGCGAGCGACGGCCAGATCTATGCCTTGACGGCGCTCGATCCGCTCTATTTTATCGCTCTTGTGGCGGTGATCGGCTGGGCTTTCGGTCTGCGCCCTCTCGCCGTGGCGCTCCTCGTGTTCGCCACGTTTTTCCCCTGTCGCTTCTTCTGGACCGGCGGTGCGTTCCTGCGTTGGGATTGGCTCTTCTACATGGCCGCCGCCGTGGCGTGCCTCAAGAAGGGGCGGCCCTGGCTCGGCGGCCTGGCCCTCGGCTATGCCGCGATGCTCCGCGTCTTTCCCGGCCTGCTCGCGATCGGGCCGGCGGTGGCCGTGATCGCCCTGGTGACTCAGGACGGCCTGAAGGGTCTGCGTGCCGGCCTGCGCCGGCCGGAAGTTCAGGCGCACCTGCGCTTCCTGGCCGGGGCCGCCCTGGCGGTGGCAATCCTCGTTCCCGTGAGCGTCGCCGTGATCGGCGGGGGTGGTCCGGACGCCTATCGGGCGTTCATCGCCAATACCCGCAAGCACCAGGCGACGCCGCTGACCAATCACATGGGATTGCGCACGGTGGTGGATTGGCGGCCGGGCGAGGTTGGCCGGCACCTGGTCGACGAAACGGCCGCGGATCCCTGGCTGAGTTGGAAGGAGGCGCGGTTGGCGGCCTGGCGCCGGGCGTGGCCGCTCGCGGCGCTTCTCGCCGCCGCGGCGCTCGTCGTCCTCGGCCGCGCGGCGCGGCGCCGGCCGGAGCCGTGGATCGCGGCGGCGCTCGCAGTGCTCTGGATCGCCTTCGCGGTCGAGCTCACCTCTTATTACTACGCGTTTGTGCTGCTGCCGGCGCTCCTGTGGGTGGAGAAGCGGTCGGTGGGCATCGCTCTGCTCGCACTGGCGGCCTTTTCGCAGTGGGTGTCGCTCGGCCCCCTTCTGAAGATACCGGGGATGCCGACCTGGCGCGACGAGCAATACACATTGATCTCTCTCGCGACGGTCCTGGTGTTCGGGGGGATTCTCGCCGTATTCGGTTGGAAAGGAAACGCCCCCTCTCCCGAGGCTCTCGAAAGGGACAGGAGAGGGGGCCAAGCGGTGAAGCCTACTGTCCGCAGGTTCTGAACGTCGTGGTGTCCTGCACGGGCAGGGCTGCCTGGCCGAGCAGGTTCTTGTACTCCTTGGTCAGGCCGGTGTGGGTGTCGGTCACATGCACGGTGAAGTCGACGTTGGTCGTAGCCGCGAAGAAGACCCAGTAGGCCGGCCCCGCGGTGAAGCTGCAGGCGTCGAGCACCTTGACCAGAACCTCGGCGTTGTCCGGGTTGAAGAACCAGATGATCGCCGAGTTGCCGCCGGACAGGGGCACCACCGTTCCGCGGCCGGTCAGTCCGGTGGAGGTGCGGAAGGTCGCCTCGAAGGAGAAGCGGCTTCCCTGGGCGCACCCTGTGGAGTTGCTCGTCGAGCAGGGATTGGTCGAGCCATCGTCGTCGAGGATGGTCAAGACCGAGGTGTCGCGGTCGGTGTCGAGCACCGCGCCGCCGGTCGGATTCGACAGCCTCAGGTTGACGGTCTCGTTCGCCTCGTCGATGGAATCGCCGAGGATCGGAACGTTGACGAGCTTGGTCGAGCCGTCGCCGCTCGCCCAGGAGAGGGTGCCCGAGGTCTCGTGATAGTCGAGCCCTTCGGTCGCGCTGCCCGCGCTGGTCGCAAAGGTCACCGAGACCGCGCCGCTCTCGCCTTGCGAACGCTCGACGCGGATGACCGCGTTGACGTCCCCCTCGATAACCTGGAAGGACGGCTCGTCGAACTTGATCACTCCCTGGGCGCCGTGGTTGCCCCCTCCGGTGCCGCCGTCGTCGGCCGGGCCGCCGTCGTCGAGAATGGTGAGCACGGCGCTGCTGCGCACCGCGTCGAGTACGCCGCCGCCGGTCGGGTTGGTCAGCATCAGCTCAACCGTCTCGTTCGGCTCCTCGGCGGGGTTCTTGATGATCGGCACGGTGAAGGAACGGATGCTGTCGTCGCCGTTCCCCCAGGTGAGGGTGCCGGAGACGTCGGTGTAGTCGACGCCGGAGGTGGCGGTGCCGGCGCTGGTGGTGTAGTCGACGCTGACCGCGCCATCCTCGCCATTGGAGCGCTCGACGGTGATGATGGCCGTCGCGACCCCTTCATCGACGAGGTAGCTGCTCTCGTCGAACTTGAACGTCCCGTTGCCCGAGCCGCCGCTGCCACCCGAGCCACCCGAACCACCACTACCACCCGAGCCGCCGCTGCCGCCGCTGCCGCCGGAGCCGCCGCTGCCACCCGATCCACCCGATCCGCCGCTACCGCCCGATCCACCGCTGCCCCCATCGCTGGCGGCGATGGTGAGGGTCGTCTGACTGCGAGTGAGGTCGATGGCGGCGCCGGTGGCGTCCATCAGAGTGAGGTTGAACGTTTCGGCACCCTCGGAGGTGGCGTCGTCGAGGATGGTGACGGAGACGGTGCGGTTGGTGCCGTCGCCGGCCGCCCAATTGAGCGTGACGTCGACCGCCGTGTAGTCGCTGCCGGAGAGTGCCGAGCCGCCCGAGGAGACGACGCGGACCGACGCCGCGCCGTCCTCCCCTTCCGAGCGCTCCACGACCACCTGCACCGTGGCCCCTTCGGTCGTGCTGTAGCCGGTCTGGTCGAACTTGATGACACCGGGGCCGGCGGCGAGCGCCGGCGCGGCGGCGAGCACAAGGGCCGCGAGCGCCCCCGGAAGCGTGGTTTTCATGACCCATTTGCCCATGATTCGTACTCCTGGACCGCTGTGCGGCGAGCGGAATCGCTCGGCAGCGGTCGTTCTGCGTGACGAGAAAGTCGATCCGCCGGGCGAGAGCACCGGAATCGAGATCGATTGACCGGGCTGGAGCACCCTGCTCCGTAGCGTCAGGATAGCGAGAAGAAGGAGAAGGATGCGCCGCCCCGCAGGGCGGGTTCCGCAACGCCGAGGGAGGGCGCGAAGCGAAGGAGAGTCGGGGGCTTCATCCCCAGCGTGTCGGCGGCCCGCCCTCGCGCGTTGGCGGCGTTCCTCACGTGTTTGCGGCTGGCCCTCTCAACGATCGATGAGGATCGTCTCGCTGGAGACGGTCCGGCGGTTCCCGCGCAGCAGGTCGCGTTGCAGGAGAGCCTCATAGATCGGCTCCTCCCGCAGCAGATCGGCGAGAGCGTAGGCGGTGTAGCAGGCGATGAGCAGCGGCAGCATCAGCGAATAGTTTTCGGTCATCTCCAGGATGAGAACGATGCCGGTGAGGGGCGCGCGGACGATCGCCGCGAAGAGAGCGGCCATTCCGACGACAGCAAAGGCGGCGGGATAACTGTGAGCCGCCGGGAAGAACGGTCCCCCCAGGAGTCCGACAAGAAGGCCCGCCTGCGCGCCGATCACGAGCAGTGGGGCAAAGATTCCCCCGGCCGTTCCGGTCCCGTAGCTCAACATTGTCATGCCGAAGCGGAGAAGAAGCAGCCCGGCGAGAGCCCCGATCGCCACGCGACCCGACAGTGTGGCCTCTACGAGGCCTCCTCCGCCTCCCAACACTCCGGGCGCAAACCAGCCGATGGCCCCGATCACAAGCCCCACCAGGGCGGCCGGAAGCCCGAGCGGCCAGCACGCTGCGCGATCGAAGAGGCGCAGGCTGGCCAGGAGGGCACGGTTGAAGATGACACCGAGAGCGCCGGCCAGCAAACCGAGCACCAGGAAGAGAGGCAGGCTCGACAAAGGGGGGACCGGGGAATTCGCCACGTGAAAAATCGGCGACTGCCCCATCAGCAGCCTGGCCACCACGTCAGCCGTCACCGAAGCGATGAATCCGGCGGTCAGCGCGCCCGGAGCGAAGTCGCGGCGCAACTCTTCGAGCACGAAAATGACACCCGCCAGGGGAGCGTTGAACGCCGCGGCGAGCCCCGCTCCGGCGCCGGCTGCGATCAGGCTGTGGCGTTCCTGTGCTCCGGAACGCAACCAGCGGCTGACCATGTCGCCGATCGCTCCTCCCATCTGGACCGTCGGCCCCTCGCGACCGAGCGCAAGGCCGGCGCCGATCCCCAACGTACCGCTCGCGAACTTGACGACGAGCACGCGCCGCCAATTCATTCCGCGCAGGTGATGAAGCACCGTCTCGAGTTGGGGAATGCCGCTCCCCGCCGTCTCCGGCGCGAAGCGTTTCACCAGCCAGAGAGCCGTGCCCGCACTGAGTCCGCAGGCGGCGATGGCGAAGAGGAACCCCCACGGACCGGGAAGTGTGTGGGCGAGCGCGAACAGGGCGTCACGGCCTCTGTCGCAGGCCTCCAGGGTCCGCCGGAAGGCGGCGGCAATCAGGCCGGCGAGAAGCCCGACCACGGCGGCCCGCGGAGCCAGCCGGCGCCGGCGCTCTCGGCGGCGCGTGAAGTCCCGGATCTCGCGGCGGACGTCGTCCGGGGTGACGTTGGCGGCCTCGGCCCCCGCGCCGTCCGCGCTCTTTCCCTCAGGTGCCATTGCAAGATCCTTTCCGCCGTCGTACCGGGAGACCGGATTGATCTCCGGAGATCCTCCTGTTAAATTATGACTGACCGGTCAGTATTATGGTACCTCCGACTCCCAAGGACGATGCCCGCCGCACAGAACGGGAACGTGCGGTCGTGGCGCGTCTCATGGCGGCAGGACGGACTGCTTTTGGCCAGAGCGGGCTCTACGCGACCCGTGTCGAGGAGATCACCGATCTCGCCGGCGTTGCCAAGGGCACCTTCTATCTGTATTTCGAGAGCAAGGAGCGCCTGATCCAGGCCATCGCCGACGAGACGCTCCGCGAGCTCGGCCAGGCCTGCGAGCGTGCCTGCGCCTCGGAGAGCACCTGGCCAGAACGGGTCTCGGCGATCGCCCGCACCCATCTGCGCCTTTTCGCCGAGGAGCCTGCCTCGATGCGCATCCTCCATCAGCTCCGGGGGATGCTGAAATTCGAGCAGCCGGAGTGGCAGTCGTTGCGCGTCACTCTCCAGAGCCACGTGGAATTGATCGCGTCGCTGCTCAGCGCACCTCCGGCACCGGAGGCGCTCAGCCGCAATGGTGCGCTGAGCCTTTCCCGCGCCCTCTTTGGCGCCGTGTCTGGTGCCGTCTCCGTGTGGGTCGCCTGCGAAGGCCCGAACAGCTCCTTGCCTCCGGACGCCCTCCTGCCGGCACTCATCGCGTTCGCGACGGCGTTTGTCGATGTCGCGGATGGCCCGCCGGTTCAGGAAGGCTCCCCCGGAGATGTGCCGCCTACGTGACAAGGTGGAGGTGGCTTCCGGTCATCGTCTCTTCTTGGAGGCCTTCATGCGCGCTGTGGCGGCCAAGGACTTCCGAGCCCACTTCAGAAACTCGGCCTGGTCCAGGAACCTCACCGGTCGGCGATCGAGAGGGGATTGGCCTGGGCAGCGGAGAATCCGCCCGCTGAGACGGACCTGGACGAGTTGTTGTCCCGATAGGGGGCTCTCGGGGCGAAGCGCCCACGGCGCGACGACCAGCGCGGCCAGCACCAGGGCGGTGGGAAGGCGGATGCCCCGCGGATGGTTGTAGCGTGGGCAGGGAGCCAGCCGGAGGCCCGCGGTCTTCTGGCAGAGCCTGGCATAGAATAGGGACAACACGGCCGCCCCGGAGCGGCGGCCAAGGAGGATCAACGTGTATAGCCCATTGCTGGTCAAGCCGATGCGCGAGGAGCTCACGAGCGCCGGTGTCAAGGAGCTGACGACGGCCCAGGACGTGGATGCGTGGATGGCCGAGAAGGAAGGGACGGCCATGCTGGTGGTCAACTCGGTCTGCGGCTGCGCCGCGGGCATGGCGCGCCCCGGTGTCCGGCTGGCGCTTCAGCACGACCGCCGGCCCGACCGCATCGCCACGGTCTTCGCGGGCCAGGATATGGAAGCCACGGCGCGCGCCCGGGCCCACATCGCCGACATTCCGCCGTCCAGCCCGTCCATCGCCTTCTTCAAGGACGGCGAGCTGGTCCACTTCATCCCGCGCCACCGGATCGAGAGCCGGACGGCCGAAGCCGTGGCCGGCGACCTCGTCGCGGTGTTCAACGAGTTCTGCGCCGTCCCCGCGGGCTAGCCGGATGGGTACCTTCCACCAGAACAAGGGCGAGCTCCATGGGATCACCGTGGTCGTGGACACCACCGGTCCGGAGGTGTTCGTCGGCCGCTGCGACGACATGGACGACCGCGGCATCATCCTTCACGACGCGGACGTCCACCGCGACGGCGACGGCGGCCGCTCGAAGGACGACTACGTGAAGCGGGCGGCCATGCTGGGGGTCTGGAAGAAGTACGACGCCCTGCTGATCCCCAAGGAGAAGATCGCCTCGGTGCGGCGGCTGGGGGAGGTCGGGTGAACTGGATCTTCCTCGGCGCCCTCGGCGGCGCCCTGGCCGTGGTTTCGGGGGCGTTCGGGGCGCACGCGCTGGCGGCGCGGCTCGACGCCCACTCGCTGCAGCTCTGGGAGACGGCGTCGCGGTATCTCATGTATGGCTCGCTCGCCCTGGTGCTGGCCGGCCTCTACGGCCAGTCCGGGGCCCAACCCGGGAGCAACCGGGTGGATGCCGCGGGCTGGTGCCTGCTGGCCGGGACGCTGATCTTCAGCGGCACGGTCGGCGCGCTGGCCCTGGGCGGGCCGCGGCTGCTCGGGGCCGTCACCCCGATCGGCGGCACGCTGATGATCGTGGGCTTCCTCCTCTTCGCCTGGGCCGCCCTCCGCTGATAGCATCGACGAGCCTCCCGCGGCCGCGGGAGGCTCATCCTTGAGGAGCCTCCGCATGTCGAATGCGATCTTTTCGATCCCCGCCCCGGGAAACGAGCCGGTCCGCGCGTACGCTCCCGGCTCGGCGGAGAAGAAGTCCCTGAAGAAGCGCCTGGACGAGATGATGTCCGAGGAGGTCGAGATCCCGGTGATCATCGGCGGGCGCGAAGTGCGAACCGGCAAGATCGGGTACGGCCGTCTGCCCCCACGACCACCAGCGTGTCCTCGCCCGCTATCACCAGGCCGGCGCCGCCGAGGTGCAGCGCCGCGGCCGAGGCCGCGAAAAAGGCCTGGCACGACTGGTCGGAGACGAGCTGGGAGGCGCGCGCGGCGGTCCTCCTCAAGGCCGCCGATCTGCTCGCCGGCCCGTGGCGCGACACCCTGCAACGCCGCGACGATGCTCAACCAGTCGAAGAACGGTCTTCCAGGCCGAGATCGACTCGGCGTGCGAGCTGATCGACTTCTGGCGCTTCAACCCCTACTTCATGCAGCCACCTCTACGACGGACCAGCCCGATCTCCTCGCCGGGCATCTGGAACCGGGTCGAGTACCGCGCCGCTCGAAGGGTTCGTCTTCGCGGTGACGCCGTTCAACTTCACCTCGATCGGCGGCAACCTGCCGACCGCGCCCGCGCTGATGGGCAACACGGTGCTGTGGAAGCCGGCTTCGACGTCGGTGCTGTCGAGTTAGTTACATCGCGAAGATCCTCGAGGCCGCGGGCCTGCCGCCCGGCGTCATCAACTTCCTCCCCGGCAAGGCGAGCCAGGTGGGCGACCCGGTGCTCGCGCACCCGCGACTTCGCCGGCATCCACTTCACCGGCTCGACCGCCGGTGTTCCAGAACATGTGGAAGACGATCGGCGGCAACATCGCCAACTACCAGCACCTATCCGCGCATCGTCGGCGAGACCGGCGGCAAGGACTTCGTCTTCGCGCACCCGTCGGCGGACGTGCCGGCGCTGCGTCACGGCGCTGGTCCGCGGCGCCTTCGAGTACCAGGGCCAGAAGTGCTCGGCCGGCTCGCGCGCCTACATCCCGAACTCGCTCTGGCCGGCGGTGCGGGAGCGGCTCGCTGGCGCAGCTCGACTCGAGCGTGAAGATGGGCTCGCCGCTGGACTTCCGCAACTTCATCTGCCGCGGTCATCGACGAGCCGTCGTTCGATCGGATCAAGGACTACATCGACTACGCGAAGAACTCGAGCGAAGCCGAGATCGATCGCCGGCGGCAACGTGCGACGACTCGATGGGCTACTTCATCGAGCCGACGGTCGTCGTGACCACCGACCCGAAGTTCAAGCTGATGAGCGAGGAGATCTTCGGCCCGGTGCCTGACGGTCTTCGTCTACGACGACGCGAAGCTCGACGAGACGCTCGAGCTGTGCGACACGACGAGCCCCTACGCGCTTGACCGGGGCGATCTTCGCGCAGGACCGCGCGCGTCGATCGGCGCATCTGGCCGAAGCGCTGCGCCACGCCGCGGGCAACTTCTACATCAACGACAAGCCGACCGGCGCGGTGGTCGGCCAGCAGCCGTTCGGCGGCGCGCGCGCCTCGGGCACCAACGACAAGGCGGGCTCGATGCGCGAACCTGCTGCGCTGGACCTCGCAGCGGGCGATCAAGGAGACGTTCGTGCCGCCGGCGGACTTCCGCTATCCGTTCATGGGCGGAGGAGTAGGGGGGAAGGACTCAAAGGACTCAAAGGACATAAAGGACTGCAAAGACTGCAAGGACCGGGAGACGCTTTTGTCCTTGCAGTCTTTGCGGTCTTTTATGTCCTTTTCTTGGGCCGGGCGGGAGCCAGCAGCTCGGCCAGATGAAGCGCCCGCCGACCCGTGGCCTGGCGGATCTGCTCGCGACAACTGAAGCCGTCGGCGAGCACGGTCTCGCCCGGCCGCGCTTCGCGCACGGCCGGGAGGAGAGCTCTCTCGGCGCAGGCCATCGAGATTTCGTAGTGCCCTTTCTCGAAGCCGAAAGCTCCGGCCATGCCGCAGCAGCCGGCGTCGAGGAACCGGGCTTCCAGGCCGATGCGACTCAGGAGCTCACGGTCGGCCTGGAGACCCAGGACGGCGTGGTGGTGGCAGTGGGCGTGAACCAGCACTCGGCCTTTGCGGTGGGGGAGGGATGCGCCGGTTCGTGTCAGGAATTCAGCCAGGGTGAAAGTCTGCTCGGAGAGCCGGCGGGCCACGGGATCATCCGGAAAAAGCTGAAGAAGCTCGTCGCGGAACACGGCGATGCAGCTCGGCTCCAGGCCGACGACCGGGACTCCCGCGTCGATTTCGGAGCGTAGCGCTTCGAGGATCTCCCGCAGGCGTTGCCGGGCCACGTCCAGGAGGCCGGCGTCGTAGAGCGGACGGCCGCAGCAGAGGCCGGCGCGGGGGAGGGAGACCTGAAAGCCGGCGCCTTCGAGGACGGCTACCGCGGCGTGGGCGATCTCCGGCTGAAAATAATTCGTGAAGGTGTCGGGCCAGAGAACCACGCGCGGGCCGTCGTTTTGGCGGAGCTTGGACCCGGCGCGGAAGGTCCGGGGTGCGAGCGCCGGGAGACTCCGGCGGGGATCGACTCCGGCAAGGCTTTTGACGAGGCGGGTTCGGGCCAGGGCGTTGGCGAAGCCGGGAACGATCGAAGCCAGGCGCGCCCAGCGATCGATCAGCCCGACCCCCCAGGTGCGCAGCGGCCGGCGGCGGGTCTGATAGTGGTGATGGAGAAACTCCGCCTTGTACAGGGCCATGTCCACCCCGGCCGGACAGTCGCTCTTGCACCCCTTGCAGGAGAGGCAGAGGTCGAGCGACTCGCGGACCTCCTCGCTGCGCCAGCCGTCCGGAATGACCTCGCCGCTCAGCATCTCGAAGAGGAGCCGGGCGCGTCCGCGAGTGGAATACTTCTCCTCCCGCGTGGCGTTCCAACTCGGGCACATGACGCCGCTGCTGCCTGGGCCATCGCGGCGGCAGCGGCCGACTCCCACGCAACGCAGCACGGCGCGGGAAAAGCGGCCGTCGTCCGCGGGGAAGCCGAAGGCGGTCTCCAACTCGGCGAGCGGCGTGCGCAGGCGCAGATCGGCGTCGAGCGGCAGCGGATCGATCACCTTGCCGGGGTTCATCCGGTTATCGGGATCCCAAAGCGCCTTGAATTCGCGGAAGGCGCCGCAGAGCTCGTCGCCGAACATCCGGGAGAGCAGCTCGCCGCGGCACTGGCCGTCGCCGTGCTCGCCGGAGAGCGAGCCGCCGTGAGAGAGGACGAGGTCTGCACCCTCTTCGAGGAAGGCGCGGTATTTCTTCACTCCGTCGGCGGTGGCGAGATCGAAGTTGATACGGGCGTGGAGGCAGCCTTCTCCGAAGTGGCCGTAGAGAGCCGCGCCGTAACCGAAGCGATTGAGCAGCGCCTTGAAATCGCGCAGATAGCTGGAAAGGCGGGCCGGCGGCACCGCGGCGTCTTCCCATCCCGGCCAGGCGTCGCCGAGGCGCGCATCCCGGGAGGTTGTCCCCACCGCAGACTCGCGCACGGACCATACCGCGGCCTGGGCGGCGGGCTCTTCGAGGAGCAGCCCGTCTAGCGTCCTCGCCAGCCGCCGGGCCTTCTCCCGGTCATCGCCGTCGAATTCGGCGAGCAGCCAGGCGCCTCCGGGCGGCAGGCCGGAGAGGACGTCCCGGAAGGCGCGGCGGGTGAAGTCGTTCTCGACGAGGAAGCGGTCCATCCCTTCGAGGCCGATCGGGCCGGCCTCGAGGATCTCCATCACGTGATCGGCGGCGGCGAACACGTCCTCGTAGCCGAGCACGAGCAGGACGCGGCTGCGCGGCGCGGCCACGAGGCGGACCGTCGCCTCCAGGATCATCGCGCAGGTCCCCTCCGTGCCCGTGAGCGCGCGGGCCACGTGGAAGCCCCGTTCCGGCAGCAGCTCGTCCAGGTTGTAGCCGGACACGCGGCGCGGGATGGCCGGGAAGCGCTCGCGGATCCGGCCGGCGAACCGGTCCCGGAGACCGCGCAGCCCGGCGTAGATCTCCCCCCGCCGGCCACCGGCACGGACGATGCGGTCGATCTCCGCTTCGGGCGTCGCGCCCACCCGCAGACGCAGGCCGCCATAGGTGAGGATGTCCAGCTCCTCGACGTTGTCCGAGGTCCGGCCGGTGGTCAGAGAATGAGCGCCGCAGGAGTTGTTGCCGATCATCCCGCCGAGGGTGCAGCAGGCATGGGTGGCGGGATCGGGGCCGAAGGTGAGGCTGTGGCGTCCCGCCTCCTTCCTCAAGGAATCGAGGACGACCCCCGGCTCGACCCGGGCGAGGCGGCGCTCGGGGTCGATCTCCAGGATGCGGTTCAGATGGCGGGAAATATCCAACACCACGGCCACGTTGCACGCCTGTCCGGCGAGGCTCGTGCCGGCACCGCGTCCGAGCACGGGCGCGCCGTACCGGCGGCAGACCTCCAGGGCAGCGGCGACGTCGTCCGTATCGCGCGGAGCGACGACGCCGATGGGGATCTGGCGGTAGTTGGAGGCGTCGGTGGAGTAGAGCGCACGGCTCCCCGCGTCGAACCTCACCTCGCCGCGGACGGCGCGGCGGAGGCTGGACTCCAGGGCATGAGGATCGCCGGTCCAGGTCATGAGAGATCAACTCTATAATCCCCCCGCATGAATTCCCGAACCCAGATCGGAGGGAGCATGAACGGAGGCGATCGGGTCGCCGCGGTGCTAAAGGCGCAGGGAGTGCGGTTCCTCTTCACCCTTTGCGGCGGCCACATCTCGCCCATCCTGGTCGGCGCCAAGCGGCTCGGCATCCGGGTGGTGGACACCCGCCACGAGGTGGACGCCGTGTTCGCGGCCGACGCCGTGTTCCGGATGACCGGCGTACCTGGCGTGGCCGCGGTCACCGCCGGTCCGGGTGTGACGAACACGATCACGGCGGTCAAGAACGCGCAGCTCGCGCAGTCGGCCGTGGTCGTCCTGGGCGGCGCGGCGGCCACCCTGCTCAAAGGCCGCGGCGCACTCCAGGACATCGACCAGATGGCCCTGTTCGCGCCGCACGTGAAGTGGTCCTCCTCCGTGGCGCGGGTGCGGGACGTGGTGCCCGTCCTGGAGCGCGCTTTCCTGGAGGCGCGCACGGGTGTGCCCGGGCCGGTCTTCGTCGAGCTGCCGGTCGATCTCCTCTATGATGAGGAGCTGGTCCGGAGCTGGTACACGGCCGCGGGCAAGGGTGGCGGGCTTGCCGGCGCGGCGATGAGGGCTTATCTCGGTCGCCATCTCACGCGCCTTTTCGGGGAAGGGAGCGGCGCGCCGCGGACTCCGCAACCGCCGCCCCGGATCTCACCGCCGCCGGTGGAGAGCGGGCTCGTGCGCAAGGCCGCCGCCCGGCTTCTCAAGGCGAAGCGGCCGGTGCTCGTCCTGGGCAGCCAGGTGGTGCTCGACACCGAAGCAGTCGATGAATTGAGCCGGGCCGTAGATGCTCTGGGAGCGCCGGTCTACCTTGCCGGCGGCGCGCGCGGCCTCCTCGGCGCCGGGCATCCGCTGCAGATGCGCCACAAGAGGAAAGAGGCCCTGCGCGAAGCCGACCTGGTCCTCCTCGCCGGCATCCCGTGCGACTTCCGGCTCGACTACGGCCGTCATCTCAATCGGAAAGCCTTCTTCATCTCGGTCAACCGGAGCGAGGAAGACCTGACGAAGAACCGCAAGCCGGACCTCGCCGTCCATGGCGATCCGGGGCTGCTGCTCAAGGCCATGGCGGAGGAGGCCGGCACGATCTCGGGCCGTTTCACGGACTGGCTGGAGGCACTGCGTGCGCGCGACCGGGAGCGGGAGAAGGAGATCGACGCCCAGGCCGCGGCCACGTCTCAGGATCTGGTGAATCCGATCCAGCTCTTCCGCGAGCTCGAGCGCATCCTGGCGGACGACAGCGTCCTGGTGGTTGACGGAGGCGACTTCGTGGCCACGGCCTCCTACATCGTCGGCCCGCGCCGGCCGCTCTCCTGGCTCGACCCCGGCGTCTTCGGGACCCTGGGCGTAGGCGGCGGCTTCGCGCTCGGAGCCAAGCTCTGCCGGCCGGACGCGGACGTGTGGATTCTCTACGGTGACGGCTCGGTGGCCTACAGCCTGGCGGAATTCGACACCTTCGCCCGGCACGGCATCCCGGTCATCGCGGTGGTGGGCAACGACGCGGGCTGGACCCAGATCGCCCGCGAGCAGATCGAGGTTCTCAAGGATGACGTGGGCACCGTCTTGGCACGCACGGACTACCACAAGGTCGCCGAAGGCTACGGCGGCCGCGGGCTGCTCCTGACCCGCTCGGAAGACATTCCGGCGGTGCTCGACGAAGCAGTGCGCACGGCCCGTGCCGGCACCCCGGTGCTGATCAACGTCCACCTCGCCCGGACCGAGCTCCGGAAGGGCTCGATCTCGATGTAGTAGGCAGTCAACCTGGGAATGGCAAATGTCTGTAGGGGCGGCCCTTGTGGCCGCCCGGGGCAGGGCAAGGGCGGCCACATAGGCGCCTCACTCCTCTTCCAGGTACCTCCTGAGCCGCGCGAACAAGAGCTTCTGATCGAAGGCTCCGTCGGTGAGGACTAGGACCGAGTTGGGCCCGGCCATCGTGCCCACCACGTCATCCCATCCGGACGAATCGATGGCCTGCGCCACGACGTGGCCTGCCGCCGGCTCGGTCACGAGCAGCGTCAGGTAGGGGCCGGCGGGTTTGACCTCCTTGACGAACGCGGCGACCTTGCGGAAGGGAGAGACGATCCCGAAGCTGTCCGGCAGCACGTACTGGTCTCCGAGCCGCACGATCCCGAGATCCCGCAGGTCCCGGCTGATGCTCGACTGCGTGGCCGGAATTCCCCTTTTCCGCAGCAGATCGACCAGATCCTTCTGCTGCTCCACCGGCTCCTCCCCGGAGAAGATCTCGAGGATCGCCTGCTGGCGCCTCTCCCGTGCATTGCGATCGGACGGCATGCCGTTCTCCTCTCTCAGATGTGGATATTCT
The DNA here is from genome assembly GCA_963844885.1 of uncultured Holophagales bacterium. GTDB lineage: Bacteria > Acidobacteriota > Thermoanaerobaculia > Multivoradales > UBA5704 > DATMER01. Next base: position 58,002 of record CAWJQA010000010.1, read on the forward strand.
AGACCTCCAGCCGGATTCTTTCAAGTACATCCTTGACATGAGCTGGGAGTGATACTAGCGTATGCACATTCAACCGGGCCCTCGGGGCTCAGAAAGGGGAAGGATCGTGCCGAAGGAGACCACGTTCAAAGGGCAATTGGGCAGTCTGCAGCGGCTGTTGGCCACGCTGAGCGCCAACAGCGGAGAGCTGCCGCATCTGGAGGTGAGCCGCGAGCAGCTCGAGGCGCTGGTGGCGCAGGCCCTGGAGGCTGCCGGCCGCCAGGCTGTCCACACCGCCATCAAGCAGGAGGCGACGAAGCAGCTCAACGACTCCCTGGTGGAGAGTCTGAGGCTGGCGAACGTGCTGCGCCTGGCGGTGAAGCAGCACTATGGCATTCGGGCGGAGAAGCTCACCGAGTTCGGAATGCAGCCGTTCCGGGGCCGGCCGCGCAAGAAAGAGACGGCTCCCGAGACACCCCCTCAGGCGGTGGAGACGTCCACGCCGTCGCCCTCCGTCAATTAGCCGCACCGCCGTTCGCTCCGGGGGACGCGCCACGGCGCGTCCCCCTCTTTTTCTCCCTCGAAAACGCGATGACATTTCGGGATTCCGTCGCGGCATCAGCTCACCTCATGGCGCCGTCCGGGGATCCGCGGCGACGTCCCGCAACCTCGTCACGAGGTCCAGGGAATCCGCAGCGACATCTCCGGGTTCCGCCGCGACGTCGACGCATCCCGGGACGGGATCGGGGGACTCCACGGCGGCATTCCGGGACACCGGCGCGAGATCCGGGGATCCGCGGCGGCGTCCCGGGACATCGTTCCAGGATCCAGGGATCTGTGACGATGTCGCCGGATCTCATCGTGACACGGCTCACCTCGGGACGGGGTCCGGAGAATCCGGGCCGACGTCCCGGAACCTCGTCTCGGAATCCAGGGATCCGTGGCGGCATCTTCGGATCTCGTCGCACCGCCGGCTCATCCCGGGGCGAGATCCATGGAATCCGCGGCGGCGACCTGGGACGTCGCCGCAAGATCCAGGGATCCATGGCGACGTCTCCAGATCTCGGGATCTCGTCAGCGCGCTGAGCTCGTGGGCTTCCCGGAGTCGTAGACCTCGCGCCCGCCGATGACCGTCCGCAGCACGCGGACCTTCTGGATCTCGTTCGGGTCGACCTGGAAGAGGTCGGCCGACAGAACCACGAAGTCCGCGAGCTTGCCGCGCTCCAGGGTGCCCAGGCGGCCCTCCTGGAAGCCGGCCCAGGCTCCTCCGGCGGTGTAGGCGCGGAGCGCCTCCTCGACCGTGACCTTCTGGTCGGGCATCCAGCCGCCCGGGTTCTTCCCGTCCAGGGTGCGGCGGGTGACGGCGGCGTAGATCCCTTCGATCGGCGAGATCGGCGCCACGGTCCAGTCCGAGCCGAACGCGAGCTTCGCTCCACTGTCGAGGAGGGAGCGGAAGGCGTAGGTCGTCTTGATGCGCTCCGGCCCGATCCGCTTCTCGGCCCAGCGGCCGTCGTCGATGGCATGGTAGGGCTGCATCGAGGGGATCACCTGAAGCGACGCGAAGCGGGGGATGGCCGCGCGGCTGAGGTGCTGGGCGTGCTCGATGCGGAAGCGCCGGTCGCGCGGACCGTTCGCGGTCTCCACGTGGGCGAAGGTGTCCAGGAGCCAGTCGTTGGCCCGGTCGCCGATGGCATGCACGGCCACCTGGAGGCCCGCGGCGTCGGCCTTGCGGATGTCCGAGGCCAGCCGTGCCGTGTCGGTCACCACGAGGCCGCTGGTGTTCGGCGCGTCCGTGTAGGGCTCGTGGAACCAGGCCGTGGTTGAGCCGAGCGAGCCGTCCACGAAGCCCTTGAGCCCACCCCAGCGCAACCAGTCGTCGCCGCGGCCCTCCTTGTGGACGAACTCGGCCAGGCGCGGCCAGGTGTCGAGCGGGACGAAGGCGTAGACCCGGAGCGTGAGGGCACCGCGGGAGGCGGCGCGGCGGTAGGTGGCCAGGTCGTCCCACGTTCCCATGCCGTGGATCTGGGTGACGCCGAGAGAGGCGGCGTGGGCCATGGCGCGGGCGAGCGCTTCGTCGCGTTCCGCGTCACTCGGCGGCGGCTGCACCCGGGCGACGAGCGCCAGGGCTTCATCCTTGAGGATGCCCGTCGGCTCGCCCGAGTCACCCGCTCCGGAATCACGGACGATCAACCCGCCGTCCGGGTCCTTCGTTGACTTCGTGACGCCCGCCAGCTCCAGGGCGCGGCTGTTGGCGAGCGCCATGTGGCCGTCGAGGCGGTTCACGAAGACCGGGTTGTCCGGGGTGACAGCGTCGATCCAGTCGCGGCGCGGCAGCTCGCCTCCCCAGGCTTCGTGGTCCCAGTCGCCGCCGGTGATCCACCTCCCCTTGGGCAGCTTCGCGGCGAAATCGCCCAGGCGGCGGACGAATTCCTCCTTCGAGGCGGCGCCGCGCAGGTCCACGCTGGCGAGCTGGAAGCCGCCCGGGAGGAAATGGGTGTGGGTGTCGATCAGCCCCGGCACCACAAAGGCGCCGCCGAGGTCGACCGTCCGCGTGGACGGCCCGGCGAGCTTCGCCATCTGGGCTGCGGAGCCGACGGCGAGGATCTTGCCGTCGCGGACTGCCATCGCCTCGGTCGCCTCGGCGCGGGGGGCGCCGGGAACGCCGGTCCAGATGGTGGCGTTGGTGTAGAGGGTGTCCGGCGGGGGCGGCGGAGTCCGGCGGCCGGCGGCGATCAGGAGCGTGGCGAGAACCGGCAGCAGAAGGAGCTTGCGCATGGCGGACCGAGCGTATCCCAAAGAGGGAAAGGACGAAAAGGACTTCAAGGACGACAAGGACCGCAAGGACGGTGTTTCAGCTCCGTCCAGTCCCTGCGGTCCTTTATGTCCTTTACACCCTCGCCGGCCGCAGCCGCCGTACCGCCGCCAGGGCCAGCAGCGACATCAGCGCGAGCAGGCCCCACTCGCCCAGCGTCGGAACCTCGATGACGTTGAGCGGCAGGTCGAACACCGTCGGGATGTCGTTGTCGGTCGGATCGCCGTTGTCGTCCGGATCGATCTCGTCGCCGTCCTGCGAGTTGTCGGTCACGGTCTGGGTGCCCGGGCTGGTGCCGGTCGCGATCACCTGGTTGGTGTAGGGGCCCTGCTCGCCGCCGCTGTCCACCTGGACGGTGAGCGTGAGCGTGCCGCTCGCGCCGACCGCGAGCGTGCTGCCGGCCGCCAGCAGGCTGGTGTCGCCGCCGCCGTTGAAGCCGGGGTTCACGGTCAGGTCGGCGCTGGTGAGCGAGAGGACGCTGAACGAGCCCGCGTCGACGAAGGTCAGGGCGAGGTTCTCGGTGATCTGGACGTTCGAGAGCGGCACGTTGCCCAGGTTGGCGACCTGGATCTCGAAGACGACGTCGTAGATCGTGCCGCCCTGGCGGTCGATTCCCACCAGGCGCTTGGCCACGCCGATGCTGGGATCCTCGACGCCCACACCGGCGAGGTGGTCCTCGATCTCGCCGTCGGGCGCGGAGCCGGTGACGCCCAGGCCGGGCTGCGAGCTGATGCGGCAGCGGACCGGCGCGTTGCCCTGCGGCGAGCCCACCGGTACGAAGAAGGTGCGGGAGGCGACCGTGCTCGCGGCGAGGACCACGTCCGTGACGATCTGCTCGCCCGGTCCGGACCAGTCGCCGTCGCGCTCGAAGTCGACCCAGCAGCTAATGGTACCGCCCGTGGCGCCCGTGGTGAGCTGGACGGTGCCGTCGGTGCCGGGGATGAGCTCGGCGGGGAAGACCACGCCGTCCTCGTCGTCCGAGCCGGCGGCGTCGTCGCCGGTGGCGTTGGAATTGGGCTGGCCGTCGGCCTCGGTGTCCACGTTGGTGCCCAGGGTCGGGTTGGCCGCGGGCAGCACCTCGTGGCGGGCGCCGTTCGAGGCCAGGAGCGTCGGATAGGCGGGATCGGGCGCGTCACCGAAGTCGAGGCCGCGGACCGTCGTGGCCCAATCCTCGACCTCGCCGTCCGACACCGGGCCGCCGGGATCGGCAACTCCCGTGGAGGTGAGGCGGAAGCGCGAGTAGGTGAAGGCGGACTTCGCGTCGCAGGGGACGTTCACCGATACCGCGTTGGCGCCCGAGGACAGGGCGAGCGCGGTGGCGATGCGGTCGCGCGGATCGTTGAACACGCCGTCGCCGTCGAAGTCGATCCAGGCGTCCAGCCGGGGCGTCGCGATGGCGGCGGTGTTGGTCAGGCTGACGGAGACGTTCGCCGTGGAGCAGGCGGTGAAGCCGCCGGCCGGCAGAGTGACGCCGTCCTCGTCCGCGCCGTCGCCGGTGGCGCCGGCCGACGGCTGGCCGTTGACCTCGCTGTCCTCGGTGGCGCCGAGGGTGAAGCCGGTGACCGTGCCGTGGTTCGGACCGTTGGCGCCGGTGGTGGTGCCGTAGGTATCGGGCGCGTCGCCGAAGTCGACGTTGCCCACGTTGACCGCGTAGTCCTCGACCTCGCCGTCGGCGGCGGAGCCGGTGGGGGTGAGGCCGCCGGAGGTGGAGAGACGGAAGCGGGCGTAGGTCGGGCTCTCCACCGCCGTGCAGGGGACGTTGAAGGAGAGCGGGTTGGCTCCGGCGATAAGGGGCTGGCCGGTGAAGATCTGCTCGCCGGTGTCCCCGAAGTTGCCGTTGGCGTTGAAGTCGATCCAGGCGTCCAGCAGACCGGCCCCGGAGGCGGTGACGGCGACCTGGGCCGGCTGACAGGCGGTGAGCACGGAGGAGAAGATCACGCCGTCCTCGTCGTCGAAGCAGTTGCCCACCCGGCTGGTGCCGGCCGTGGCGTCATCACCGGTGGCGCCGGCGTTGGGCTGGCCGTCGGTTTCGGTGTCCACGCAGGAGCCGAGGCGCAGGGCCGCGAGGGGATCGATCGTGTGGCTCGCCGCTCCTGCTCCCTGCGTGCCGTAGGAGGCGGGAGCGTCGGCCAGGTCGGTTCCGGTGACGGACACGAGATAGTCCTCGACCTCGCCGTCCGGCGCCGGTCCGGTGGGAGCGAGGCCGCCGCCACTGGAGCAGCGGAAGCGGGCGTAGGTGAGGCCCGGCACGGCCGCGGCGGGCACGGAGGGGCTGAGGACCGTCGGCGGGCCGGTGGGCACGTTGAGGGATGCCGCGATCTGCTCGCCGGGCGAATCGCCGAAGACGCCGTCGCGGTTCCAGTCCACCCAGGCGTCGAGAGAGCAGGCGGCGGTACCGGCGGTGACGGCGAAAGCGGCCGTCGTGCCCGGCGTGAGCGGGTTGGTGAAGGCGACACCGTCCTCGTCGTCGGCGCAGGCGCCGGCCGCGTCGTCCTGGCTCGCGGACAGATCCTGGTTGAAGCCGGCGTCGGCGTCGACGCAGGCGCCGAGATAGGGGGCGTTCGCCACCCCGACCCGGTGATAGGCGCCGGTGTCGAGCGCGGTCGTGTTGTAGTCGCTCTGGGAGGTGCCGACGGCCACGTCGGGCGCGTCGCCGTAGTCGTACTCGGGCACGGGCGAGACCGCGGCGGGGATGAACCCGAAGTCCACGGTCAGGTTCGTGTCGTTGTCGCCGTCCTCCGAGGTCGGCTCGCCGTTGTCGGTGAGGGTCACCGCGTGGCTGGCGGTGAGCGCGCCCACGTCGGTACCGTTGTCGTCGCCGTTGACGTCGTCGTCCGGGTCGGGGGCCGGGTCGTTGCCGGTGCTGGTGACCAGGCCGGAGAGCGCGCCGCCGCCCGCGAAGCTCTGCGGCGCGACGACCACGACGTAGGTGCCCGGCGCCAGGTTCGAGAAGCGGTAGCGGCCGGGGAAGCCGCTGGCGGTCGCGGTCGTGGTGGTGCCGATGTACTCGTCGAGCGTCGGCTCGCCGTCGGCGTTGGCGTCGAGGTAGAGGTTGAGGCGGACGCCGTCGATCCCGGCCTCGCCGTTCTGCGGCTCGAACAGGCCGTCGTTGTCCGTCTCGCTCCACACCTGGTCGCCGAGGGCGAGCGTGCCCGTGGCCGTGACCAGGCCGGCGTCGAGCGTGCGGTTGACCTCGCTCGGCGCCAGGATCACGGTCGCCGTGGTGCCGTTCGAGACCAGGGCGTCGGAATCGATCGTGTCGTCGCCGCCCGTATCGCGCGATGTGAAGCTCGTGGCCGAGGCCGGCAGGATGAGCTGCACGAAGTAGCGGATGCCCGGGATCAGGCCGTCGAAGAGGTAGTAGCCGGGCTGGCCGTAGACGTCGTCCGTGGTCACCGTGGTGGCGGCCAGGGCGTCGCCGGTTCCAGGCTCGGGTGTGGCGTCGCCGTCGTCGACCCAGAGGCGGACGGTCACGCCGTTGGCGCCGTCGAACGGCGACTCGTTCTGGAGGCCGTCGCTGTTGCGGTCGAACCAGACGTAGTTGCCGAGCGCGGCGAGCTGGGTGGCGACGAGGCCGGCGTCGAGCGTCGGGTCGTTCTCGTTCGCCGTGAGGTTCGTCACCGGCGTGCAGTGCGTGGCCGGGCTGATGTCGGAGTCGGCCGTGTCGGCACCCTGGTCCGGAGTGGTGGCCACGAAGGTCGGCGGCGGCGTGAAGCAGACCAGGTAGTTGCCCGGGGCGAGGCCGGGGAAGCTGTACCAGCCCGGGGCACTGTCTGGACCGTTGCCGGTGACGACCGCGGAGAGCGGGACGTCGTCCACGGTGCCGGGCAGGCCGTCCGGACCCGGCTGGAAGAGCCGGACGTAGACGCCGTTGAGGCCGGTGGGGCCGTCGTTCTGGACGCCATCGGCGTTGGCGTCGGCCCAGACGAAGTCGCCGAGGCTCGCGGCGTCGCAGGTCCCGAGCGAGATCCCGACCTTCTGCGGCTCGGCGGCGAGCGAGCCCAGGCCGTCGGCCCGGTCCGCCTGGTAGGCGAAGGAGTTGTAGGCCGGCGATCCGGGCGGGATGTCGCCCGGCGTCACCATCGAGAAGGTGAACTCCAGGAAGTCGAACGGCTGCACGACCAGGCTGCCGAACTCGATCTTGAACGAGCGCACGGAGGTGATCGGGTCGGGCGGCACGGTGGTCCACCCCGGCGGATCGCACGAGGAGGTCGGTCCGCCGACCTCGCCGCGGCAGGGGTTGCCCGAGGTGGAGTAGTAGATGACCGTCCCGGCCGGCGGCGTGATCGGCGCGGCCAGGAGCGGCGTCCACTGCGAGCCGCGGGGGTTCGTGTCGCGCACGCCGGTGTCGCCGACGAACGGCAGGATGTCGACGAGCACGAAGCTCTGCATCGCCACCGTGCCCGACGTTCTGGACCCGGAGCAGATACTCCAGGGCGCCGCCGGTGAGCGTGCCGGCGGAGGTCGGGACGGAGCCGCCGTCGCAGGTGCCCTGGATGGTCTTGCTGGAGATGAGCTGGGCGATGCCCGCGACGGTGATCGTGCCGGTCGAGCGGCAGAGCGTCTCGGCCGTGTCGGCGTCCTCGTCGAGATCGAGCGGGTCGGCCTGCGAGCTGCCGGAGCAGCGCAGAGCAGAGGCCCGGCGCGTCGCTGTCGAGCGTCAGGTCGTTCGACAGGCTGCCGAACGGCGCGCCGTTGCGGACCGTGGTCGTGATGTTGATCCACACCTCCTGGTTGACGCCCAGGCTGCCGCTGCCGGCGTTCCACCGCCAGCGCAGCAGCGTGCGGCCGGTGCCGGCGAAGTTCGGGATCTGGTCGAAGACCTGGGGAGCGGGCAGGCCGGTGCTCCGGTCGTCGAAGCTCCAGGTGCCCGGCAGCAGGTTGACCGGCAGCAGGTCGGTGGCGACGACATTCTCCAGCGGCACCGGGTCGCTCGACTGCGCGGCGCTGCGCACCCGCAGGCGCCAGCTCACGGTCTGGCCGGGGTTGAAGGGGCCGCCGCCGGAGAGGTTGTCCTTGGCCGGGTTGAGCTGGGCGAACGGACCGCTGAGGACGAAGCTACGGCAGGCGTTGCGGTTGACGTTCGTGGGACCGGCCGTGTAGACGGCCGAGAGGTCGGCGCAGTTCTGGATCGTGTCGCCGAACGCGACGGGGCCGCCGGCGTTGTCGGGGTTGACGATCTGGCCGGTGATCAGGGGTCGGGTCGAGGGCGACATGCCGGGCTGCGCCTGGCCGTACTCCCAGCGGATGCGGGTGATGTATTCACCGGCGCCGAGGCCGGGCGGCGGGGCCGTCAGCGTCGTGTTCGTCGTCGTGTTCGGCGAGCTACCCCAGAGGGTGAAGACGCCGGGCGCGGTGTTTTTCTCGTAGCTCACCCGCACGCCCACGCCGGCCGCGAAGTCGGCCAAGCCCGTGTAGGAGCCGGTGGTGACGCTCGCCACCTGCATCTCGACGGGCAGGGTGTCGATCACCACCATGTTGTCGAGCGGCACGTTGCCGTTGTTGCTCGGTACGAAGTCGTAGCTGAAAGTCTGGTTCAGGGTTGGCGGGTTCGGGGGTGCCGCCCGTCATGTTTTTGGAGAAGCCGGCGCTCGCGTTCGGTACGAACGTGGTCACCGGATGGGTGACAGTGCCGGGGCCGAAGCTCTGGGACGGCTGGCCGAGCGGCGTGGCGTCGGTCACGAAGCTGTTCGTGACGTTCGTGCCGGACGGAAAGGTCCCCGAGGGGAAGACGACGTTCACGAGCGACGTCGCAGTTGCCGCCCGGGTTGAGCGGCACGGAGCAGGGGCTCGTCCAGGTGACCGTGGCCGGCGTGGTGCCCACGCACCCGGGCTGGCAGTCGGCCGCCGGAGCGGCGCCGTTGAACACCGTGCCGGGCGGCAGGGTGTCCGTCACCGGCCCGATGGCGGTGAGGCCCAGGGCGCCGGCGTTGTTCGGCACGGAGATGCGGAGCCGGTAGGTCTCGGGCAGGTCGAGGTTGGCCGGCGAGGCGGTCAGCGTCTTCTGGAGCGCGACCTGGACCGTGGCCACGGCGGTCACGTTGACCGGCGGCGTGGTGAAGGTCCCGGGAGAGGCCCCGAGGTTGATGCCGTCGGCCGTGTTGGTCGCCACCGTCCCGTTCGGCGTCGTGCCGTTCGGAAAGCGCACGTTGACGATCAGGTCGCCGCTGTTGCCGGCGGTCAGCGGGGTGACCATTACGAACTGCACCCGGGTCCGGCCGCTCCCCATGTAGTTCGCCGTCACGTTGATGGCCGCTACGTCGCCCGTCGGGCTTGCCGGCACCGTCGAGAGGTACTGGACCTCGATCGGCAGCAGGTCCACGACCTCGGCGTTGAGGCAGGGGCCGGAGGTGCTGCTGCAGTTGTAGGTCAGGCGATATCCGAAGGTCTGCCCGGTCTGCTTGGTGCTGCCGGGGTCGACCTGGATGGCGGACTTGGCCAGCGGCTGGGCTCCCGCCTGGGACGCGACAAGCGCGAGGATCACGAGGGCGGCGATGGCCGTCAAGGCACGAGGCATGCGAATCCTCCAGCTATGACTGAAAGAAGTTCAGGGATTGAAAGCGGATGATCCGCGCAAGAGCAGGTCGCGGACGAAGTCTATCTCAGTGGAGAAGAGAGGCGGAGGCCAACTGCGTCGCGATGTCTGCGCCATCGGCTTCCGGCAGCGTCCGCAAGACGCCGAGAACCTCGGCGGCGGACTGGAAGCGGTTCTCGCGGTCCTTGGCGACCAGCTTGTCCAGGAAAGCGATCCAGGTGTTCCGGGGTCTCCGGCCGGAAGCCGCGGATGTCGGGCGGCGCCTCGCGGAGCTGCTTGAGCGCGAGCACCGTGGGGTCCGGGCTTTCGAACGGCTCCCGTCCGGCGATGAGGGTGTATGCCAGGATGCCGAGCGAGTAGAGGTCGGAGCGGCCGTCCAGGTCCATCCCCTGGAGCTGATCCGGAGACATGTACGACGGCGATCCGAGCACGAACCCTGCCTGGGTCATGCGCGGGTCGTGTTCCTCGGCGATGATGCGGGCGATCCCGAAGTCCAGGATCTTGACCCGAAACGCTGTGGCCATGATGTTGGCGGGCTTGAGGTCGCGGTGGACGACGCCGAGCGCGTGCGCCTCGCCGAGCCCCTCCGCGACCTCCGAGAGGATGGCGCGGACGCGGTCGAACGGGATCGGGGAGTCCTGGGCGATGACGCGGTCCAGGCTGCGCCCCTCCAGGTATTCCATGGTGACGAAGAGGCCGCCTGGGAACCGGCCGAGGTCGTAGACCCGCACCACGTTCGGATGGCTGATGCGGCGGCAGATCTGGACTTCGCGCAGGAGCCGCGTCTCCTCCGGGCCGCCTTCGGAAGGCCGCAGCAGCGTCTTGATGGCGACGGTCTCGCCCAGCTCGAGGTCGTGGGCCTTGTAGACCCGGCCCATGCCGCCGCGGCCGAGCTGGGACAGGATGTCGTAGCGTCCGGCGAGGCGGTGCCCCGGGAAGAGTTGCACAGAGGTCGTTCCGCTCGGGGGGGCGGCCGTGAGCTCGGTGAAGAAGGCGTCGGTCGTGGTCATCGGCGCCGGAGGCTCGTCGAGGAGGCGGAGGCGCGAGCGGGCGTCCGGGTGGCCGGAGTCGAGGGCCAGGGCCTGCTCGTAGCCGCGCCTCGCGCCGTCCGCATCGCCCATGGCTTCGCGGGTCCGCCCTTCCCAGTAGAGGCGGTCGGAGCTGAGCGGGATCAGGCTCAGCCGGCTCAGGGCCTCGTCGTGGAACCCCTCCTCGACGAGCAGCGGCGCCAGGATGAGGACCCCCTTGGCGAAGTCGTGATCGTCCGGCTCGAGCTGCAGGAGGACGGACGCGGCCCGGGACTTCTCGCCGGCCGCGAGGAGCTGCGCGGCACTCTTCAGGGCCTTGCTCTGCCGGACCGGGGACGGGGAGGGCGCGGCGGCCCGCACCTGCTTGCGGCCGGCGAGCTCGGCGGCGAGCAGGGGGAGGCCTGCCGCCGTGAAACAGCGCTCCGCATCGCGCAGCCGTCCCGCTTTTTCGTAAGCCTCGGCGGCGCGCGCCGGATTGCCGGCGGCCTCCCAGCGGTAGGCGGCGCGGGCCCAGTCGAGGCCGGCCTCGTAGGCTTCGGCCGCCTCGCGGCTCAACCCGAGCTGCGCGAACAGGTTTCCGGCTTCGACGGCGCGGCCGGACTTCAGGTGGATCCGGGCCATCTGGCGGTCCCGGTCGGGGCATTTCGCCGCCACGCGGGCGGCGCCCGCGCTGTCGCCGAGGGCGAGATAGCACTGGATGGCCTCCTCCGGGCGCCCGGCCTCCTCCAGCAGGACGGCGACGCGGGGGCTCGGCGGGATCGAGGAGAGCAGGGTCGCGGCGGCGCCGTCGCGGCCGAGCTGGCGCAAAAGGTCGAGCCGCAAGACGGTCATCTCCTCCTGCCGTCCCGGGGCGGCGGACAGGGAGCCCGGCGTCGTCTTGGAGCCCTCCTCCAGGAGGTGTAGCGCCTCCCGTAGCTTGCCGGCGCGCTTGTAGCAACGCGCCGCTTCGAGCCGGTCGCCGCTACGCTCGTAGAACCGGGCGGCCCGCAGCGGGTCGTTCAGGGCGAGGGCGCACTCCGCCGCCCGGTGGAGCTCCCACGCCGACTCGAACAGCGGGATGGCGAGATCGTAGCGCTTGCGCGAGGTCAACAGCTCCGCGGCCGGTCCGGCGCCGGAGCCCTCGTAGCCTTCGGGGATCCGGCCAACCCCGGCCATCAGGGAGCAGCGGACCAGCCCCTCCTCGTCTTTCACCTCGGCGCAGAGCTGCGCCGCCTTCTGCCACTCGCCGCCCTTGGCATAGGCGTCGATGGCCCGTTTGAAATCGCCCTTGTGAGCGTAGTCCTTGGCGAGCTGCCCGGTATTGGTCAGAAGGCGCGTACGGAGCATCATCAGGCTCTAGGATGCGACAGCAACCTTACAAGCAACATAACGCCGGACGAGTCGTGCGCATACCAAAAAGTATACGGCCCCGGCTATCCTTCGGTCACTCTGGATCGAGCTTCACCAGCTTCGGCTCGGAGAGCTTGCCGTCCCGCAGCACCCGCAGCACCAGGGAGGAGCTGCCGGTACTGCCGGCGGTCGCGACGCAGCCGGTGAGAAGGACCCACGAGTCTCCCTTGGGCACCAGGATCTGGGACAGCGGCAGCGACTCGTTGCGGGTGCTGACCTCGCTTCGCGCCTCGCCCAGGCGGACCCATTGGCCGCTCTGCGTCAGCCGGGTCAGGAGGATCTTCTCCTCCTTGGGGTCCCGCCGGTCGAACCAGGCGAGCTTGAGCGCGCCTTCGTGGTCTCCGTATGGAACGTCGACCCACCAGTCCTTTCCCTGGCGCCACACCCCGACCGCCCCCTCCTGGCTCTCCCAGGGGGTCCAGGTGGAGCGCCGCCAGGTCTTGCCGGAGTCGTCCGAGAGATAGACCACGCCGTCGGCCGAAAGGTAGGCGGCGGCGGTGCCGGTGAGCGCGATGAGCTGGCCGCGCCTCGCCGCCGGCAGGCTCGGGATGCCCACCACCCAGGTTTCGGGCGGACCGGAGGCGGAGAACAGGCCGGTCCCCGCCAGCACGCCGTCCCTGCGCTGGGGGGCGGGCAGGGCCGTGGGCTCACCCATGGCCGTGACCGTCAGGGCGCCGCGTCTTTCCCAGTCCCGGCCTTTCAGGTGAAAGGCCTCCACCTGGACACCGCCGTCCGCCTGCGCGGGGAGCTGGACCAGGATCCAGGCCGCGCCGGACCGGTCGTAGGTGGAGCTGACCGTGGTCGCGGCCGGCACGCGGAGCGGCTCGCCGAGGGGAGCCCAGCCGGAGCCGGTCCAGCTCACCGGCTGGAGGCAGCTCTCACCGCAAGGGGTGACGGCGAGCACCGGGCCGGGACCGACCGAGCCGCCGAAACGGCCCTTGGCGTTGTCCGGCAAAATCCGCGCCCGGTCGCCGCCGCCGCTCAGCTCGATCAGCCAGGGAGCGCCGGAGCCCGGGGCGGCGGAGAAGAGCATCGTCCCGGAGGTGGTGTCGATGCCGATGAGGGTGAGGGGGTTGTTGCTGCCGCAGGCCGGCCCTTGCGCTGCCACGGGCAGCGCGGTGGCCAGGCAGCCGAGCAAGGCGAGGAGCAGGCGTTGGCCGGTCATCTCGGCTCTCCTTCAGGAGTGGTTGCGCGTCTGCCGGATCGCCCGCGTCCAGTGCTGGGCGCGCAGCCCCTGGATGCGGCGGATCCTCTCCTCGGCCACCCGGTCGGCGGCGCGATAGGTGGGGATCGATTCGGCGCGGGAGATCTGGAACACGCGCGCCATGTTGGCGTAGATGCCGCGGGCCATCTGCATGGCGCGGTCGCGGTTGTAGCCGGTGAGCTCGTTGTAGACGTTGATCAGGCCGCCGGCGTTGCCCACGAAATCGGGCGCGTAGAGGATTCCCCGCTCGTGGAGCGCCCGGCCGTCGCGCTCCTCGTCGGCGAGCTGGTTGTTGGCCGCCCCCGCCACGATCTTGCAGCGCATCGCGGGGATCGTGCGCTCGTTGAGGACCGCTCCGAGGGCGCAGGGGGCGACGACGTCGCAGTCGACCGCGAGGATCTCGCCGACCGGCACCACCTCGACGCCCAGCTCGTCGCTGGCGCGCCCGGTGCGGTCGGGGTCGATGTCGGCGGCGAAGACCTTGGCCTTCTCCTTCTGGAGGTAGCCCGCCAGGTGCCGGCCGACATTGCCGAGCCCCTGGATCGCCACGGACCGGCCGGCCAGGGAAGCTCCGTTCCCGAAGCAGTGCTCGACCGCGGCCTTCATCCCCTGGAGCACGCCGAACGCCGTCACCGACGACGGGTCGCCGCTGCCGCCGTGGGACGGGGAGACGCCGGTGACCCAGCGGGTCTCGGAGAGGATCGCCTCCATGTCGTCCATGTTGGTGCCGACGTCCTCGGCGGTGATGTAGAGGCCGTTGAGCGACTCGACGTACTTGCCGAAGCTGCGGAACAGCGCCTCGCTCTTGTCCTTCTTGGGGTCGCCGAGGATGACGGCCTTGCCGCCGCCGAGGTTGAGGCCGGCGGCGGCGGCCTTGTAGGTCATGCCGCGCGAGAGGCGCAGGACATCCGTCAGCGCCTCCTCCGTGCTGTTGTAGGGATACATGCGGACGCCGCCGAGGCCGGGTCCGAGAATCGTCGAATGGACGGCGATGATGGCCTGCAGTCCCCCCTCGGGGCTGGAGCAGAAGAGCACCCGCTCGTGTCCCATCTCCGCCATCTGCTGGAAGAGCTCCATCTCAATTCCTCTCTGTCTGGGAAGAAATCGTACGGAAACCAGGGCGGCTTTCCCCGGGGAGGCCGCCCGGGGAGGCCGCAAACCGCGCAAGCATAACCGAAGGGAGGGGCTCAGAGCTTCGCCAGCGCCGCCAGAACCTGCTCGTCGTGGCCGTCGACGCTCACCTTGTGCCAGGCCTTGGCGACTTTACCCTCCCGGTCGATCACGAAGGTGGAGCGCCGGATACCGATCGACTTGCGGCCCATGAAGGTCTTCTCGCCCCAGGCGCCGTAGCTCTCGGCCACCGTGTGGTCCGGGTCGGCGAGGAGCGGGAAGTTGAGGCTGTACTTGTCGCGGAACTGGCCGTGGCTGGCCACGGTGTCGGGAGAGACGCCGAGCACGACGGCGCCACGCTCCTCCATCTCCTTGCGGCGGTCGCGGAAGGCGCAGGCCTCCTTGGTGCAGCCCGGGGTGTCGTCCTTGGGATAGAAGTAGAGGACGACCGGCCTGCCCCGGAAGCCGGAAAGGCGGACGTCGCGGCCGTCGTCGGCCTTGAGAGTGAAGTCGGGCGCGGTATCGCCCTCCTGGATCCAATCGGTCATGTTGTTTCCTCCTGAAGAGATAAGTCGGCGCTGAGCCCGGCGGAGTCTACCTCAAAGGCGGGCGGCGGATGTGGTATGCCTCGGCGTCCCAGAGCCGGAACGGCCTGGATCCGGACACACCCAGGTCGAGGCCGAACGTCCGGCACAGGTGCTGGACGTCGCGGCGGTCGGCCTGCCGGCTGGCGCGGTAGGAGAAGTTGAGCAGCACGAAGTCGCCGCCGGGCTTGAGCACGCGGGCGATCTCCATGAAGTGGATGGACACGAGGTCCGGCCCGCCCTGGAAGATGTAGGGGAAGGAGTCGGCGGCGAGGACGAGGTCGAACGAGCCGTCCTTGAACCGGAAGAGGTCGTAGCCCGAAGCGCGGGTGAAGCGGACGTTCGGCAGATGGGCGCAGCGCCGCCGGGCGGCGGCGATCATCTTCGGAGAGATGTCGATCCCGTAGATCAGGCCCAGGCGGGGGGCGAGCGCGGCCGAGAACCGGCCGATGCCGCAGCCGAGGTCGAGCGCGGAGCGGTCCGGGCCGAGCACCTCCCAGCGTTCGAGCAGCTCCAGCGTCTCCCGGGTGCAAGCGTCGAGGATCGCGGTGTCGCCGAGGCAGTAGGCGGCGACGGCGGCCTCTTCGTTGAGCACGGCGGCGCGGTCGAAGAACTTGCGGCACGAGGAGATCGCCTCTTTGGGAGGCTGCGGACGTCCCTGGAGGTCCGGATGCTCGTGCAGGATGACCGCCGCGTCCTCGCACCCCGGCCGGTGGTCGCGCAGCAGCCGCAGCATCTCGGAGACCGGATTGTCGTCCATCTCCTCCCCGTCGACGAGGGAGGTGAGAATCGTCTCCACCTCTTCCAGGGTGTCCGTGGCGAGGATGAGCCGCGCGAGGCTGACGGGCGCCGAGGCATCGCCGTTGATCAGCTCCTTCAGGACGGCGTGGATCTCGTCGTTCTCGATCTGATCCAGGCGGGAGAGGATCGCGGGCGGGGTCGGGAAGGCGGGAGGCGGCACGGGGATATCTTAGAGGATGTCGCGGGGAGGTCGTAGCCGTTGCCGGCACCCTTTTGACCGTCGCGACGACGATCTGAGCTGTCGCGACCTCGCGATACTCTGCGACGCCGAAGGGTGAAGTCGCGACGCCGAGGACCTTTCGCGTCGCGACTTAAGCCAAGACCATCGCGACTCAACGTTTCGGCGTCGCGACTAGAGGTTTCTGCGTCGCAACAAAGACTTTCGTGTCGCGACCCAACCCTTCGGCGTCGCGACTCAATCCTTCGGCGTCGCGACTCAACCCTTCGGAGTCGCGACTAAAGGCCGAGTGTCGCGACTCAACCTTTCGGCGTCGCGACTGCAAGGGGGGCGGCATGCGGCCGAGAGTCACAGCCAGCCTTCGATTTCCGGGTGGTCTCTGAGGATCTGAAGGCATTCCTCGCCGATGAGCACCCTGGCTGCCGGCCCCTTGGCTATCCGCAGGAAGGCGGCGAAGACCCCGGAGAAGGGCTGTTGCCGGACGGCAGTTTCCAGGACGGCCGCCTTTGCGTGCCGGCTGGCAGCCTTGTGCTGTGAGTAGCGAGGCAAGACCTCCATGAGGAGGGTCCAGGCATTGCGCCGAGCCCTTGCGAGATCATCCCTGTCCAGACCGCAGACCTTGCTGCTGGCCCGCCCTCTGTCGGTCTGTGGATCGAACAGGCCGGTGCTGGGCGAGAAGGTCAGGTGATCCAGAGGGTCGTCCGCAGGATCGGTTGGATCGAGGAGGAGCGGGTTTCCGTGCTCGTCAAGAGGAAATTGTGTCCGCTTGTAGTTGCTGTTGCACTCCGTACAGGCGAGGAGATAGTTCAGCCAGACGAAGGCTTGGAGAGGATAGTCCTTCTTGGGCCGGAAGTGTTCGATGGCGATGCCCTTGCTGTCTTCGCAGTACATGCAGCGCTTGATTCCGCTTGCCATCTGGCCGAGGACTTCGCGGGCTTCTTTGATGGCTTTGCCTTGGAGCTTCCACAGGCGGGCGGCCTCCCCGGCGCGTTCGGCCTCCGGTTTTCCCTCGACTGCCTCCGTTCGTTGCTGGAGGAAGTCGAGGGCGTCCTGGCTCAGAGGGAGCCTGCGGATGCGTCTCATGCGTCGACGGTGAGCTTGCGCAGGAGTTGTTCGATACTGCCGGTCGGCGTCTGGGGGAGTTGGGTGCGGAGCTCTTCGAGCTCCTTCTCCTCCGTCTCCGTGGCCTTTCCGGCCTGGAGGCGCGCTTCGAGCTGGGCAACCTCGCCCCGAAGCTTTTCGGACTCATCAGAGTAGGCTGACTCCAGCCCGAACAACTCGGTCAACACGGCGTCGTCGGCGCTGCCGTTCACCACGGTGTAATAGAGCTCCTCCGACACGTGCTCGACAGGCCGGTCCTCCCCTGGAGCCGGCAGCCGGATGAGGCCGCGGGGATCGGCCGCTTGGCAGACGAAGGGGCTGTGGGTTGTCACGATGAACTGGATGTTCGGGAAGTGCCGCTTGAGCCAGAAGCCGATCCGCTGCTGCCAGGAGATGTGGAGGTGGAGCTCGACCTCGTCGATGAGGATGACGCCCTCGTTGAGGATCTTCGGGCAGGTTCCCTCTGAGTCAGGAGTATCTTCGATGCGCAGCTCATCGAACGAAAGGGAGAGGTGCCGAACGATGTCGATGACGAGGGCCGCGACGGTCCTGTAGCCGTCGCTCAGCTCCGCGAGAGGGAGTTGCGCGCCGGGAGTGCTGATCTTGAGGCCCGAGGAGTCGATTCCATCGACACGGACGTTGCCAGGAAGGAGGCCGTCGTTGAGTAGGCGGAGGACTCCCTGCTCCAAAGCGGCGGCGGTGGAGTCGCCTTCCAGGCGTTGGAGATACATCTCGCGCAACCAGAGCGTGCCTTCGATGAGAGAAGCGTCTTCCCGGAAGAGGCTCACGAATCTGGCAAGATGGGAGAAGTCGGCCATCAGGCGTTGAGCATCGGCCGCATGGCCCGAAAGCCGGCGGTAAGGGCCATAGGCGGATACGAACCAGCCTTGCGAGTGGTCGGCCCAAGGTCCGCCGAATTCCAGGTCCGCGATCGCCGGGTTGACCAGGCCGGCGAGCTTGGGCTCCCGGCCGCCGGCTTGCTTCCAGGACAACCCCCAGGCGATGGACCGGGTGTCGGGATAGTCCAGCGTGTCGTATCCGTGCTCGTTGGAGACGTCGAGCCAGGCGAGCACGCTGGCCTCCTGCCTCCCCATCCGGATCCAGGCTGAATAGCTCTGGAGAGCCCACGCGGCATCCGGGCCGGCAAGGGCGAGGCAGAGGGCCTTGAGCAGCGTCGACTTGCCGGACCCGTTCCGCCCGGCAAGGACTGTCCATCCGGCCAGGCCCGCACCGGGCCGTCCAAGGTCGAGGTCGACCGACTTGAACCCGCGGATGTTTTCTATCCGGAGCTTTTGTACGTGCATAGCTTCGCCTTAATCTCCCGGACCCTGGCTCCCGGAATCCGGTGCGCCGGGCCAGGGATTCAGCAAGGGTATGCCCAGTTTGACGAAGTCCTGAACATTTCGAGTCACCAGTGTCAGGCCGTGGACTTCCGCCGTAGCGGCAAACAAAGCGTCCCAGACGCTGATCGTCGTTCCAGCCTTTCGCCCGCGGGCCATGACGATCCCCCAGGTCTCGGCGATCCTCACGTCGACATCAAAGATGCGGCCTTCGAAGCGCGCCGGCAGCTCCGCGGCCAGCCAGGCAGCCAGGCGGTCGCGGCGCTTGCCTGCCGGCATCAGCTCGATCCCCTGGCGAATCTCCGCAAGGGAAGCGACACTCAAAAAGACATGCTCTTCGGCGACCTCGACCAGCCACGCCACCACGTGTGGATTCGGCTCCGGCTTCACCCACTCGGAGATGACGTTCGTATCCAGCAGGAAGCTCACAGATCGAGGTCTCGGGAGCCGCCCCGGGGGCGCTCGATCTCCAGGCCCGATTCCCGCAAAGGCGAGGCTGCGAAGAAGTCGGCAAGGGTCCCCTGGCGCTGCGTCTTGCGCTCCCATTCCTCAACCGCAACGACGACAACCGCTTTGTGGCCACGCCGGGTAATCACCTGGGGCCCCTTCTTCAAGGCGCTGTCCACGACCTCGCTCAGATGCGCCTTTGCATCGGCGAGAGTCCAGGCGCGGGCTGGCTGGCTCATATTTTGTCCTCCCGAAGCCGAAGTGGTCATGTTGGTCATCTTACACCTCCGGACCAGAGAAGGAGAAGCGGCTTTATCCTAGCCTCATGACCTCCCGAACCCCCCGCGAGCTGGCCAACCTCCTCAAGTCCTGGGCTCTTGAAGCCGGCTTCGACCGTGCCGGGGTGGCCGGGCTGGAGCCGTCCGCGCATGGCGAGGCGTTCCTGCGCTGGCTCGCCCGGGGCGACCAGGCGGGGATGGGGTGGTTCGAGCGCCGGGTCGAGGCCCGGCTGGAGCCGGCGAAGGTCTTGCCGGGGACCCGGAGCGCCCTCTGCGTCGCCCTCCAGTATTACCCCCTCGACGGCGACGACGTGCCGGAGAACGACCTCTGGCCGCGGGTCGCCCGCTATGCCCGGGGACGCGACTATCACGACGTGATCCAGGACCGCCTGAAGAGCCTGGAGGCGCGCATCGCCACGGCGTTCCCCGGGGTCGTCTCCCGGCGCTATGTGGACACCGGACCGGTCCTGGAACGGGAGCTGGCCGAGCGGGCCGGGCTCGGCGCGGTGGGGAAGAACACGATGCTCCTTCATCCCGAGGGCGGGTCGTGGTTCCTCCTGGGCGAGCTCTTCCTCTCTCTGGACCTGGCGCCGGAGATCCCCCTGGCCGATCTCTGTGGCACCTGCACCCGCTGCCTGGAAGCCTGCCCGACCGGCGCGCTCGCCGAGCCGTACCGGCTCGACAGCAACCGCTGTATCAGCTACTGGACCATCGAGCACCGGGGACCGTTCCCCGACCCGGTCCGGGAGATGGTGGGGGACTGGGTCTTCGGCTGCGACATCTGCCAGGAGGTCTGCCCCTGGAACAGCGCTCCGGTGGGAGCCGATCATCCCGAGCTGCGGCTTCCGGACGGGAGGCGCGACCTCGACCTAGCCGGCCTGCTGCGGCTCTCCCGGGAGGAATACGTCGAGCGCTTCCGCGGCAGTCCCATGAAGAGAGCCCGGCTGGAAGGGGCTCCAGAGGAACGCGGCGGCCGCCATGGGGAACCGGGGCCGGTCCCGCTAGGAGCGGCTGGAAGCGATTGACACCTCACCCCCGCGGCCCTATACTCGAAGGCCCGAGTTCTCAAATACTTAGTTGGGACTCGAAGCCCCCCGTTCGCGGGGGCACAGGCCCGCGAGCCTGAATCCACGCCCAAGGAGGAACGTCTTTTATGGCGACTGAGCAACTGGACCAGCCGACGATGACGGCCGAGTCCGACGAGGAGCTTTCACGGGAGGAGTACCAGAAGCTCCTCGAAATGTACGACGACAGCATGCGGAATCTCACCGAGGGTGAGATCGTGCCCGGTCGAGTCATCGGGATCACCTCGAACTCGGTGATCATCGACGTGGGATACAAGTCCGAGGGCCTCGTCCCCATCGACGAGTTCCTCGACCGCGAGGGCAACCTCACCGTCGAGGAGGGGGAGGAGGTCGACGTCCTCCTGGAGAAGACCGAGGATCTGGAAGGCCACATCCTCCTGTCCCGGACGAAGGCCCAGCGCATGCGCCGCTGGACCGAGGTCGAGAGGGCCTACAAGGACGGCCGCATCATCAAGGGCCGCGTCACCGACCGCATCAAGGGCGGACTCACGGTCGACGTCGGGCTGCGCGCCTTCCTGCCCGGTTCCCTCGTCGACATCAAGCCGGTCAAGAACCTGGAGTCGCTGCGCGGACAGGAGCTGGAGTTCAAGGTCATCAGCCTCGACCGCCGGCGCAACAACATCGTCCTTTCCCGCAAGGCTGTCCTCGAGACCGAGCTCGCCAAGAAGAAGGCCGAGACGCTCACCCGGCTGGAAGAGGGTGCCCGCCTCAAGGGCGTGGTCAAGAACATCACCGACTACGGCGTCTTCATCGACCTGGGCGGCATCGACGGCCTGCTCCACATCACCGACATCTCCTGGGGCCGGGTCGACCACCCCTCCGAGCACTTCTCGGTGGGGGACGAGGTCGAGGTGGTCGTCCTCAAGTTCGATCCCGACAAGGAGCGCGTCTCCCTCGGCTACAAGCAGAAGTTCGAGGACCCCTGGACGCTGGTCGACAAGAAGTACCCATCGGCTCCCGCGTCCACGGCAAGGTGGTGTCGCTGGTGGACTACGGCGCTTTCGTCGAGATCGAGGAGGGTGTCGAGGGCCTCATCCACGTCAGCGAGATGTCGTGGACCAAGAAGGTCATGAACCCCGCCAAGATCCTCGAGGTCGGCCACGAGGTCGAGGCGATCGTCTCCGAGCTCGACATGGACCAGCGGCGCATCAGCCTGTCGCTGCGCCAGACCGAGCGCAACCCGTGGGAAGAGCTGAAGGATACGCACCCCGAGGGGACGGTCATCGAGGGCAAGGTCCGCAACCTGACCGAGTTCGGCGCCTTCGTCGAGATCACGGAGGGCATCGACGGCCTGATCCATGTCTCCGACATGAGCTGGACGAAGCGGGTCAAGCACCCCAGCGAGGTGCTCAAGAAGGGCGACACGGTGCGGGCGCGGATCACCAACATCGACATCGAGAACCAGCGGGTCTCGCTGTCGATCAAGGAGTTCATGCCCAACGAGTGGGACGACTTCGCCAACGGCCACCGCGTCGGCGACACCCTGGAAGGACGCGTCGTCAACGTGACCGACTTCGGGCTGTTCATCGACATCTACAATGGCCTCGAAGGGCTCGCCCACGTGAGCGAGATCGAGGTTCCGGGCGGCGGCAAGCTCGAGGACTTCTTCAAGGTCGGCGACTGGGTGCGGACCCGAATCCTGCGCATCGAGGAGGACGAGAAGAAGGTCGGCCTGTCGCTTCGCGGTGTGGCGCAGCCCACCGACGAGGAGATCGCCGAGCTTCAAGCCGCCCACGAGGGGAGCGGCGTGACGTCCGACGAGGTGAACGAGGAGGAGGAGGAGTAGGCCGTATTGACGCCAGAACGGCGGCTGGTCCCGGCTCCTGCAGGAGCCGGGACCAGCCGCGGGTTTCAGAAAGAGGTGGGAGATGTCGGTAGCCTACAAGAACGACGGGATGACCAAGGCCGAATTGGTCGAGGAGGTCGCCCGGACCACTCAGCTCACCAAGAAGCATGCGGAGATCATCGTCAATACGGTCTTCGACAGCATCGTCCACTCCCTCAAAGACGGGGAGAAGATCGAGCTTCGGGGCTTCGGCAGCTTCCGCATCCGCCACCGCGGTGCCCGCACCGGACGGAACCCCAAGACGGGCGACAAAGTCAGCGTCCCGCCGAAGCGGATCCCCTACTTCAAGCCCGGCAAGGAGCTGCGAGAGCTGCTCAACGACGAGTGTTGAGCGGATGGAACGCCTTTTTACGCCCTGGAGGTATTCGTACATCGTCAACACCTCGTCGAGCGCGCCCGGCTTGGATACCGGATGCTTCTTCTGTGCCGCGGCCCGCAACCCCGGCGATCCCGACGGGCTGGTGGTCCATACCACGCGCCATCACCTCGTCATGCTCAACCTCCATCCGTACTCGAACGGGCACATCATGGTCGCGCCGCTCGAACACAGGAGCTCGCCGGTGGAGAGCGGAGAGGAGGCGGTCGCCGAGTTCTGGCCGCTGGTGCTCCGTTGCCAGCGGGTCCTCCAGGAGGCCTACTCGCCGCACGGTTTCAACCTCGGGATGAACGTGGGCAAGCCGGCCGGCGCGGGGGTGCCGGGGCATTTTCATTTCCACCTGGTCCCGCGCTGGACCGGGGATACGAATTTCATGACCGTCCTGGCGGAGGTCCGTCTCGTCCCGGAGGACCTGCGCCAGTCTCGCGAGCGCCTCAAGGCGCTCTTCATCCGGGAGGAGGACTGATTGGCTCAACCTGATGATCCGCAACCCCAGCCTTCGGCGATATCGACACCGGTGACACCTGCGATATCGGCGCACCCTTCGGAGCCGGTCGGGAACCCCTACCTCGCCATGCTCCTGGCCTGGCTCGTGCCCGGGCTCGGCCATCTCTACGTCCGCCGTACGATGCGGGGTATCGTGTTCTTCGCGCTGTCGCTCGTCTGCCTGTGGGTGGGCTGTGCGCTCCAGGGCAACCTGTACCAACCCGTCGCCGGCCAGCCGCTCACCGTTCTCGCGACCGGCGGCGCCCTGGGGATGGGCCTGCCGTATTTCATCCTCCGCTTCGGCCTCGACTACGCGGGCGACATCGTCGGCGCCGGTTACGAGTACGGCACCGCGTTCCTGCTGACGGCGGGACTCATGAACTGGCTTCTGGTGCTCGACGCGGGCGACATCTCCCGCGGCAAGAAGGAGTGAGGACATGCTGAGCCACTTCTTTCTGATGGTTCTCTACTCGCTGGTGGTGAGCCTGTTCTTCAGCCTGCTCTGGAAGCGCAACCGCAAGGAGCAGGTGAAGCTCTTCCTGCAGCTCTTCCTGGGCATGGTCGGCGGCGGACTGCTCGTCGCCTGGCTCATGTATCCGTTCCCTCAGGGACCGCCCGCGCCGATTCCATGAGCCGGAACAAAGAGCTCCTGGTGGTCGCGGGAGAAGCCTCGGGAGACCTGCACGGCGCGCGCCTGGTCTCCGAGCTGCGCCGGCTGGTGCCCGGGCTGGAGACGTTCGGCCTCGGCGGCGACGAGCTCAAGGCGGCCGGCCTCGAGCCCGTGGCGCACAGCTCGGAGGTGTCGGTGGTCGGGATCACGGAAGTGTTCCGCGTCCTTCCCCGCATCCGCGAGGTCTTCGCGTCTCTGCTCGCGGAGGTCGACCGCCGCCGGCCGGATGCGGCCGTGCTCATCGATTTTCCCGATTTCAACCTGCGCCTGGCCCGGGAGCTGGAGAAGCGCGGGCTGCGCGTCGTCTACTACATCAGCCCGCAGGTCTGGGCCTGGCGCAAGGGGCGGGTGCGCACCATCTCCCGGCTGGTGGACCGCATGCTGGTGTTGTTCCCGTTCGAAGTGGACTTCTACCGCCGCCACCACGTGGACGTGATCCACGTCGGCCACCCCCTGGTGGACGAGGTGCCGGTGCTGCCCAACATCTGGGACCGATTGGATAAGGGGGGCGAGCCGGACGGTCCGTTTCGCGTGGCGCTCCTCCCCGGGTCGCGGCTGAGCGAGGTCGAGTCCCTCTTGCCGACCATGCTGGCGGCGGTGCGGCGCATGGCCTCCGAGCTGCCGATCGAGGCGCTGCTGATCAGGGCGCCGACCGTGCCGCGGGAGGTACTGGAGGAGCAGGTCCAGCTCTGCGGCCTCCCGGTCCGGATCGTGGACGAGGATCGCTTCACCGCCGTGGCCGACTCCCATCTCGCGCTCTGCGCCTCGGGTACGGCGACGCTGGAAGTCGGGTTGCTCGGTACGCCCATGATCGTCCTCTACCGCCTCGGCTTCTGGACCTGGGTCCTGGCCCGCCTGCTCGTCCGGCTGCCGCACATCAGCCTGGTCAATCTGGTGCTCGGGCGGGGGGTGGTACCCGAGCTGTTTCAGCGAGACGCGAATCCGGACCGCATCGCCGCCGAGGCCGAGAGCATCCTCCTCGACATGCATGTCCGGGCCGAGATGCGGGCCGGGCTCGCCGAGCTGCGCGCGCGGCTGGGTGAGGGCGGCGCGAGCAGGCGGGCGGCGAAAGAGGTGGCGGAGGTTCTCTTGCAGGCGCGGGAGGCGGCGGCGTGAGCACCTTCAGCTTCTTCCTGCACTACGTCCGGCGCTACACCGCCTGGGCGGTGCTCGCCTCCGCGGGAATCCTGGTCTTCGCGGCGGCCACCGGTGCGACCGTCGCTCTGATCAAACCGATCTTCGGCGAGGTCCTCCTGGCGGGCGACCAGGTGCCGGGCCCGGTCGGCACGATCACCAACGCTCCCGTCGCGGAGCACAAGGGTCCGGCGGACACCGGGTTCCTGGCCAACCTCAAGCGGCGTCTCGACGTCGCCCACCAGATCGACCGCGGCTACCAGTCGCTGAAGCGCCGGCTGGGCGTCGGCCCGGCCGAGGTCGTCTACTTCGTGCCGCTGCTGTTCGTGCTCGTGTTTCTCCTGCGCTCGCTCGCCGACTTCGTCTCGGGGTATGCGTTCCAGCACATCGGGCTGGGGGTGACGACGGACATCCGCAACGACCTCTACCGGTCCATCCTGGGCCAGTCGAGCCGCTTCCACGCGGAGCACACGTCGGGCGAGCTGGTGGCGCGCGTGATCAACGACGTGGCCATGATGCAGAACGCGGTGTCGAACCGACTGCTCGACCTGTTTCAGCAGTCGATCACGCTGCTCTTCCTGCTCTCGCTGCTGCTCTCGACCCACTTTCGCCTGGCGGTGATCGCGCTCGTGGTGGCGCCGGTGCTGGTCTATCCGATCGTGCGTTTCGGCAAGGGCATGCGCCGCACCAGCCATCGCAGCCAGGAGCGCATGGCCGACCTCGCCAGCCTGATGACGGAGGGGGTGCGCGGCCACCGCGTGGTCAAGGCGTTCGGGATGGAGGACTTCGAGATCGGCAAGTTCCGCGAAGCCACGCGGCGCCACCTGCGGGTGAACCTCTGGGCGCAGATGCTCGCCAACTCCTCCGGGCCGGTGGTGGAGTCGCTGGCGGTGGTGGGGGCCGCGGGCCTGCTGATCTACGCCGGCCGGGCGATCCGCAGCGGCGAGCTGTCGGCGCCGGAGCTGATCCAGTTCCTGACCACGCTGCTGATGATGTACGACCCGATCCGCAAGCTGAACAAGGTCAACCTCATCCTCCAGGAGGCCATGGCCGCCGGCCAGCGGGTGGCGCGGCTGACCGCGATTCCGAACGACATCGTGGAGAAGCCCGGCGCGCGCGAGGTCGCGACCGTGCGCGAGGGGATCGCCTACGAGCGGGTGACGTTCGGCTACGAGGAGCGGCAGGTGCTGCACGACGTGACCATCCGCATCCGGGCCGGCGAGATCGTGGCCCTGGTCGGGCCGTCGGGGGCGGGCAAGTCGACGCTGGTGAACCTTCTGCCGCGCTTCTTCGATCCGGACGGCGGGCGGGTCGCGATCGACGGCCTGGACATCCGGGATCTCAAGCTCAAGAGCCTGCGCGCGCTGATCGGCATCGTGACGCAGGACACGGTGCTGTTCAACGATTCGATCCGCAACAACATCGCCTACGGCCGGCTGGACCTGCCGCTGGAGCGGGTGCGGGAGGCGGCGGCGGCGGCGTACGCGGACGAGTTCATCATGCAGCTCCCGAGCGGCTACGGTACGCGTGATCGGGGAGTCCGGCGTGCGGCTGTCGGGCGGCCAGCGGCAGCGGCTGGCCATCGCCCGCGCCCTGCTCAAGAACGCGCCGATCCTGATCCTCGACGAAGCCACCTCCCACCTGGACACGGAGTCCGAGTCGCTGGTCCAGAAGGCGCTCTCGAACCTGATGCAGGGCCGGACGACACTGGTCATCGCGCACCGCCTCTCGACCGTGATGCGGGCCGACCGCATCGTGGTGGTGGACAACGGCCAGATCGTGGAGGAGGGCTCGCACAGCGAGCTGATGGCCCTGGGCGGCACCTACCGCCGGCTGTACGATCTCCAGTTCCGGGTATGAGCTCAGAGGACGGGGGGGACTGGAAGACGGCCGGTGCTCTCCTTCATCGCCGCCGGTTTCATCCGTGCGCTGCGGGCGAGCGTCCGGCTCCGGCATCACGGCGACGGGCCGCAGCGGGAGCGGGAGCGGCGGGACGAGCGCTTCATCCTGGCCTTCTGGCACCGCCACCTGCTGCTGATGCCCTACGCCTACCGCGGGCGCCGGATCTCGGTGCTGGTGAGCCAGAGTGGGGACGGCGAGCTGATCGCGCGGACGGTGGCCCGGCTCGGCATCGATTCGAGCCGCGGCTCGAGCAGCCGGGGCGGGGTGGCGGGGATGCGCACGCTGCTGCGCAAGGCCGGAGAGGGCTACGATCTGGCTTTCACACCGGACGGTCCGCGCGGTCCGGCGAGGGAGGTGCAGCCGGGGGTGATCCTGGCGGCGGCTGCGACAGGTTGGCCGATCCTGCCGGTGGCGGTGGCCGCGACCCGCGCGAAGCTCTTGCGGTCGTGGGACCGTTTCCTCGTCCCTCTTCCGCTCGCGCGCGTACACTTCGTCTACGGAGAGCCGTTCTCGGTGGCGCGCCGGGCCGACCCGGCCGAGGCCGCCGCGGAGCTGAAGCGGCGGCTGGATGCGGTAGAGTTAGAGGCGGAGAGGTGGGCCGGCGCTCCCTGAGCCGGTCATCCACCCGGCTTCCGGCGAAGGCGTTCGAGCTCGGCCTGTAACCGGGCGGTCTCGGCCTCGGCCCGCAACCGGGCCTCTGCTTCCCGCTCGGCCCTCTCTTCGGCATGCCTGGCTCTCTCGTCGGCCTCCTCGCGGGCCTTCGCCTCTCGCGTGGCTCTCTCGTCGGCTTCCTCGCGGGCCTTCACCTCTCGCCTGGCTTTCTCTCCGGTCTCTTGCAGGTTCAGGAGTTGCCGGCCCCCGGGGTGCTCGAAGACCAGGACCCTCTTTCCGCCGGGGGCGACCTGGAACCAGAGATCCGTGGTCGTCGAGAGGATGCGGCCGTCGGCGTCCAACTCGATCGGAAGATACCGGCCGGCCTGGCCCAGCCGATATCCCAGAAGCCGGTACCTCCGATCCCGGCGGGTCGAGTCGACGATCACGTACTCCTGAATCCGGGCACGCTCATAGATCTCGACCTTGTCTTCCACGTCGGCCCGCCGGATGCGGGTATCGCGAGGTGACACGACCTCGATGATCAGGGAGGGGAGAACGCCTTCCTGTCGGGCGTCGAAGCTCTCGCGGTCGGCCTCTTTGTCGCGGACCCCGCGGATGACCGACACGTCGGGGCCGGGCTCCGGAAGCGCTGGACCGAACCTGTGCTTGACGTCGAAGAGAACCAGGACGTCCGGAGCCAGGCGGAAGTGGTCCCGCAAGAGCGCTGCTAGATCCGCCGCCGTCTCGCCATGCCGTCGTCCCTGGCTCATCTGGTCCCCGACCTGCGGATTGAGAAAACGCTCCACTGTCAACGGAAGCTCCACCTGCTCCAACCTGCCGCCAGGGCGTTCGACCCAGCGCAGGACAGTCATCTCCGGCTCCTCGGCGGGGACCGTAGGCTCTCGAGCGCCGGCATCTTCCTGGCAGGCTCGGCCATGCTCCGAGTATAGGCGAGTCTCTTGAGCGCCGTCAAAGATGTCGTGAGAGGACGACGAGGGGGGAGCGCGGTCCCTATCTTCCGTCGGGCGCGGACGGCAGGCGCCGCCAACGAGATCGGGAAGAGTGAAGAGTACAGACGGGCTCGTTCCTACGCCCGGCCCGCTTGTGGTAGAATCTCTTGAACCCGGAATACCAAGCTCCTTTCCCGGGAATCTGGAGACGAAATGACCGAGCTCACCATCACCTTGGATGAAGCCGTCCTGGAGCGCGCGCAAGGCAAGGCCTCACAGCAAGGCACATCCCTGGATGCCCTGATCCAGAGCTATCTCGAAACGTACGCAGGGGACGACGGGAGCGGAACGAAGGCGATCAGAAACTTGCTGGATCTCTCTCGAAACGCGAAGAGCGGAAGCGGCGGACGCCGGTGGACCCGGGACGAGCTCCATGCCCGATAGAGTCTTCCTCGACACCAACGTTTTCGTCTATCTCTACGATTCGGACAATCCCGCCAAACAGGCGAAGGCGAGAGCTTTGCTTGCAAGTCTCAGCTCGTCGGGTACGATGTTCATCAGCACGCAGGTGCTCCAAGAATTTTACGTGACGATGACCCGCAAGTTCGCCACGCAGCTTACCCACGAGCAGGTTCTTCTCGCGACAAGAAACCTTGGCAGTCTGGCCGTCGTCCGGGTGAGTGTCGACATGATTTTCTTGGCGATCGAGCTTGGCCAGCAGTTTCGACTGTCCTTCTGGGACACCCTCATCCTGCAAGCGGCCCTGAAATCCGGCTGTACGCTACTTTTCTCTGAGGACATGCAGCACGGCCAACGGATCGGAAGCCTCAGGATCGAGAATCCTTTCCTGTAGTTCCCGGTGCCGGTAGTGGGGAGCACGGAGACGTGCGGCTGCCCTCCCTACGGGAGGTGGCTGATCGGTTCAAGAGATTTTAACGGGACCCTGGTGACGCCACGGCGCAGTGTTGACTTTTGGTAACACTCATGGCGACAATGGATGCCATGGATCTATCGCTGGCCGAGGCGGCGCGCCTCCTGGGTAGGAGCGAGCGCCAGGTGCGCTATCTCATCAAGACGGGTGACCTGGAGGCACAGAAGAAAGCCGGGCACTGGCGAATCCGGCGGGAGGATCTTCCCGTCAGCGAACGCCAGGAAGCCGCCGCACAGCACAAAGCCGAACGCGCGGCCCGGCTGGCCATGGAGGTTCTCCAGCCGCGAGAAGAGCAGCAGGGCTCGGCAAGGCGCTACTCAGTGCGCGACCTGCGCGCCTATCAGGAGGGGGCACCTCTCTACCGCGAGTTGGCCGGGGCCGCCGGGCCGGATCATCCCGCGGCGGCTCTGCTGCGCGAGGCCCTGATGCTCCTCGCCTGTGGCTGCCACGAATTCCAGGCGCGGGAGAAGGCGGCGTTCTACTCGCGCGCCCGGGAACAAGCGAGCCGGGCGGTGATGGCCTTGCTTCTCGAAGACACCGAGGCAAGCCGCGGCCTGATCGACCGCTTCGAGGTGATGCTGCTGCCCGCCATCGGAGGCCTCATCCCGGCGACTGGCCTTGAATCTGAAAAAGGGCCACATCCGCCCGACGGAGCTACCGCAGAGTTATCTCGGGCACCGGGTCACGCGCCAGGGATTCGACCTCGGCACCAAGGCGGTACGCCGGTTCCGGAAACGCCTGCCTGACCTGGCTCTGGGGGACCGGCGCCGCTTCCGGCAATCGCTGGTTTCCTGGCGCGGCGCCATGACCTTCTGAATCTAAAAAATGTCGACATCGTGTCGACAAAACCGCCAGCAACTTCACCAGGGGGCTTCGCCCCCTGGACCCCCGAGAGGCACAAGAACCACACTGCCAAGAATCAAGGCTCGGGACCGGCCGGCAGCAGGCAACGAAAGCCAACGTACCTGTCCCGGCTCGAAGCCGTGTCCCTGAGGCGGTACGCCACAGCCAGATACCTGGCATCGTAGACCCACGACCCGCCGCGCAAACAACGAACAGCGGGCTCGCCGGTAGTGGTGACGGGATCGCATTGCCCATCACGCTCCCGATAAGCCGCCGCATCCCAGACATCCTCGCACCACTCCCAGACGTTGCCGGCCTGGTCCAACGCGCCAAATGGCCCCGCACCTTTAGGGTAGGATCCTACGGGCGTCGTCCGGCCTTCCCGGTTCCCGAAGTTGGCGTGCTCCGGCGTCGGCTCGTCGTTCCCCCAGGGGTAGCGCCGTCCATCCGGCCCCCGCGCCGCGGCCTCCCACTGCGCTTCGCTCGGCAGACGCAGGCCCGCCCAACGGCAGTAGGCCTGTGCCTCTTCCCAACTCACCCCCACCACCGGCTGCTCGGGCTGATTGAGCTGCTTGTCAGCCCAGTACGCGGGCTCGCGGGTGCCTGGATTCGCTGCCAGGAAAAGGGCGTATTGTTCGTTCGTCACCGGGTACTTGGCGATCCAGAACGGGCTGAGAACGACGCGATGGACCGGTTTCTCCTCCCCACTGATGTCATCAGACCCCAGGGTGTACTCCCCGCCCGGCACGTACAGCAGCACCGTCCCGTCCACCTCGTTCCGCCGCTCCTCACCTGCCGCCGGCTCCTGGCGGCCGGTCCTTCGTGGAGCCGGCCGCTCGATGCCCAGCAACTCGGCGGCCATGCCGGCTGCCTGTGGATCCGGATCAGTCAGCAGCCGGCTGACGACGGCTGTCCCCATGGCTCCGTCCGGCAGCGGCTCCGCGTCCCAGCCAGGGAGCGCGCGCAGGAGGCGCAAGGCGTGGTAGCGCTCCTGTGCGCTCGCGATCCCCCCGGCCAGCGCCGTGAGGAGCGGCCTCGGGGTCACCGCCGAAGCGTCGCGCAGAAGATCGTCGGCGAGGCGGACGTCGCGCTGGAGAGTCTCCTGCCGCAGCAGGGTGCTCAGCAGCGGCTCGAAGAGGCTCGGATTGTCGAGCCCCACGGCGAGGAGGATCACTTCCCGCCACCAGGTCTCGCCGAAATGCCCGGCGAGACCGGCGAGAAGCTCCGGGGCCCGGACGATCTGATCCTGCACGTGGCGGGCGCTCAGGTATTCCTGGAAGCTCAGGTGGAGAAAGGCGTAGGCCGGGCCGACGTTGACCAGAAGGCCGGACTGGTCGCGGATCGCCTCCAGGAGAGCCTCTCCCTCGTCGGCTCCGCGCCCCAGCTCGCGCAACGGCGCGGCGAGAAGCGGGAGGATCTCCGCGCCGCCCGCCTCCTTGCGGCCTTCGGTATGGAGCCAGTACGCCAACGGCTGGAGGAGCTTGAGCGACTGCGAGGCGGTGAGGACGACAGGCATCCCTTTCGCCCGGCGCCAGAGCTCGAGGAGGACGGCGCAGCACTCGCCGTAGAGATCCACCCGCCGTTCGGGCAGGTGCTTGCGGTCGCGGTGGACGAGGCAGAGGATCTGGAGCAGCAACGGATTGGTCGCCAGCTCCCGCAGGCTCACCGTGCGCGGATCGTCCGCGGTGAAGATCCGCAGGGCGAGATCGTCCGCCGCTTCCGTCGCCAGCCGCTCGGCCACCTCGGGCGCTCGGCCCAACTCGGCCTGCGCCTCCACCGCTCCATACCAGTCCTGGAGAAAGCGCCGCGCTTCCGCCTCGGTCAAGTCGCGGACGTGAAGCTCCAGGAAACGGCCGGTGAGCCGCGCATCCCCTTTGTAGCCGGCATAGCGGCTGGTCACCACGAAGACGCTGTCCTTGAGGCTTGTCATCGCCGCCTCTTCCAGCCAGCGGGAGACCTCGGCGCGCTGCGTCGCATCGGCGATCTCGTCCAAACCGTCGACCAGGACGAGGAGGTGATCGCGCCGCAACAGGCGCTTCGCGAAAGCCGCGGCGTCGAGGCCTGGGGCGATCCGCTCGATCGCGCCGGTCAAGGCAGGCAGCAAACCGGCGCCGGGATCCGCCAGACGCCGCAGCTCGAGGAGCACCGGCACGGTTTCCGCCGGCAGGCCGAGGCGGGCCGGACCCGCGAGAACGAAGTGCTTGAGCAGCGTGGTCTTGCCCGTCCCCGGATCGCCGAGCACGACGGCGCCGCGCAGGCCGTGCTTTTCGGCGAGAGCCAGCGCCTCATCGAACGGCACCTCGCGATCCTCACACTCCGCGAAAGCCGGATCGCGCAACGTCCCGCCTTTCTTGTGCTCGCTCTCCATCGCATGGTGCATGACCCGCGCCCGCAGCGGCACGAAGACGCTCTTCCAGCCGGATCGGCAGCCGCACCCGCGTGGCGAAACCGGCGATGGGAAGATCCCGGTGGGCGGCGCGCAGCCGTTCCAGGTAGTGAGCCAGATCCGGATCTTCCGGCGCGGTGATCCGCCCTGCATTCCAGCCCGGCCGGTCCCGTTCCAGGAGCTCGAGGCGCTCGACAATCTCTTCCGCGATCTTGACCAGCTCTCCTTCCCACTTTTCCCCAAAGCTGTCCAGGGGTGTGCCGTCGAGAGGCCGGGCCTGAAGCCGGGAGAGCCAGGCGACTTTCCTCCACATGCATGGGCGGACGATCACAGGGAAGACCCGCAACTTGTCCTTGGCCCGCCCTTCGAGAAACCGCGGGACTTCCTTCCCGAGGATGAACTCGGAGGTCAGGAAATCGGCTGAGACGAGGAAGACCGCCACACTGGCCCGGTCGATGGCGGCTTCAATCTCCTTCAGCCACTCGACCCCGGCCCTGATCCGCCGGTCGTCCCAGACATCGAGCAGTCCTTCTCTCTCCAGGACGCCCAACTGCTTCGCGAGCCGGTCCTTCCACAGTTCGTCCTTGTGGCTGTAGCTGATGAAGAGGGAAGGCATTCGAGGATCTTAGCAGGACGGCCGCAAGACGTGATCGCTCGCGAGCCCGGCGAGATCTTGGACCAGCGTCTCGGTGATCCGTCCCGCATCCCAGCCGGAGCGGGGGCGGCAGGCGTGGAGATCGGAGAGGTGCAGCCAGGTCAGCGCGGCCATGATGGATGGACAGCTCCCCGGAAGTCATCGGCGGGACGGCGGCCTATGCCGGAGAGCCTGGCGAAAGGCCATGCTACGATGACCGCGAACCCGTTTTCTCGGGAATCCGGTGGTGTGATCGGAAGGCTCAAGAGGTGACCATGCGGAGCATGACAGGGTACGGCGAGGCGTCGGGAGAGAACGCGCGGCAGGGGGTGACGGTCAGCCTCAAGGCGGTCAACCACCGGTTCTTCGACTTGGTGCTGCGGCTCGGAGACGAGCTGCGGCCGAGCGAGCAGGCGCTGCGCGACCTGCTCGGGAAGGAGATCTCGCGCGGACGGGTGGAGGCGCGGGTCGACGTCCGGCCCGTGGCCGAGCGCAAGGCCACCGTCCAGGTGCATATGGGCGTGATCCGCGAGGCTCATGCCGCCGTCCATCAGCTCGTGGAGGGGGGGCTGGTCGAGCGCGGCCTCTCGGCCGGCGACCTGCTGCGCATCCCCGAGGCGTTCCGGGTCGAGGTCGCCTCCGAGGAGTGGAGCTCCGAGGACCAGGAGCTTCTCCTGCGCGTGGCCGGCGAGGCCATGGCGCAGCTCGTGACCGGCCGCGAGACGGAGGGTGGAAACCTGGCGGCGGTGCTCGAGGAGCGCACCCGAGCCCTCGATACCATCGTGGCGCGCCTCGACGTCCTGCGCGGGCCGGTCCGGGAAGAGCTCGGCGCGGCGCTGCGGCGGCGCGTGGAAGAGCTGCTCGGCGGCCAGAACCTCGACGAGGTACGGCTCAACCAGGAGGTCGCCCTCCTCGTGGACCGTAGCGACGTGAGCGAGGAGATCGACCGCCTGCGCTCCCACCTGGACCACTTCCGCTCCATCCTGCGCGACACGGGTCCCGCCGGCAAGCGCCTCGACTTCCTCACCCAGGAGGTCTTCCGCGAGCTCAACACCCTCGGCGCCAAATGCCGCAACGCCGAGATGACCCGCGCCGTCCTCGACGCGAAGGTTCTTTGCGAGCAGATCCGCGAGCAGGTGCAGAACGTCGAGTAGAATCAGCTCCCCTTGAGCGAGCCCATGCACCCAGGCGAGCTGTTCATCCTGTCCGCCCCCTCCGGCGCGGGCAAGACCACGCTCATCCAGAGCCTGCTGACCGGCGGCCTGCTGACCGGCGGCGGGCTGGCGTTTTCGGTGAGCTACACCACCCGCAAGCCGCGCCAGCGGGGAGGTGGACGGCAGGGACTACCACTTCGCCGACGTGGCCACGTTTCAGCGGATGATCGCCGAGGACCGCTTCCTGGAGTGGGCCGAGGTCCACGGCAACTACTACGGCACCGCGAACGACGAGGTCTTCCCACGGCTGGAGAAGGGGATCGACGTGCTTCTGGACATCGACGTCCAGGGAGCCGGCCGCGTGATGGAGCGCTATCCGCCCGCGCGCGGTATCTTCGTCATGCCGCCGAGCTACGACGCGCTCGTCGCCCGGCTCCGGGGGCGGGCCCTGGACGACGAGCCGGCCATCGCCCGGCGCCTTGCCGGCGCCCTGCGGGAGATGCCGCGTTACGATCAGTACCACTATGTTATCATCAATGACGATGCCCGCAAGGCCGGCGAAGCCTTGGCCGGTATCATCCTGGAGAGGCGGCATCGGACGGAGCGGATGCGCGGCCGGATCCAGGAGATCCTCAAGGACTTCCAGCAACAGGGAGTATTCCCTCAGCCCTAGATTTTTGGCGGCGGCCCGATTGGCCAGTACCGCCGTATCGGCCAATACTGCCGAGGAGATTTGTCGAAAGATGGACAACAAAGCGCCTGCCATCGATAGCAAGTTCCGTCGCGTCCTGGTCGCGGCCAACCGTGCCGAGCAGCTCATGCGGGGTGCCCGGGCCAAGGTCGAGGCCGGCAAACGCAAGCCCACCCGGGTGGCGATGGAGGAGATCGACCACAGCCTGGTGGAGTGGGGTTACGGTCCGGCTCCTCAGCCCGAGCCCGAGCCGCCCGCGGCCGCGGCGCCGGCGGGACCGGCGGCGGGAGACGCCGCGCCCGAGCAGCAGCCCCAGCCGGCCGAGGTACATTAGCGATCCTTCCTTCCTCATGAGCCGCTCCCTTCGAGTCCTGCTCGGCGTCAGCGGGGGGATCGCCGCGTACAAATCAGCGGAGCTGGTCCGGCGCTTCCGGGCTCGCGGCGATCACGGGCATGAGGTGCGCTGCGCCCTCACCCGCGGCGCCGCTGCGTTCGTCTCCCCCCTGACGCTGGAGGTGCTGTCCGGCCAGCCGGTCCACCAGGAGGAGTACCTCACGCCTACGGGCATGGGCGACGAGATGCACATCACCGTCGCGGCCTGGGCCGAGGTGCTCTGTATCGCGCCGGCCACCGCGCACACTCTCGCCCGTCTGGCCCTGGGCCTTGCCGACGATTTTCTGACCACCACCGCCCTCGCGTTCGCCGGACCACTGGTGGTCGCGCCGGCCATGCACTCCGCCATGTGGCGGAAGCCGGCCGTGCAGGAGCACCTGGCCACGCTGCGGCGCCGGGGCGTCTGGATCGTCGGTCCGGTCGAAGGGCCGCTCGCCTCGGGCGAGGTGGGGATGGGACGGATGTCCGATCCCGAGGAGATCGTCGCCGCGGTCGAGGCGGCGGCCGGAGCCGGGCCTCTGGCCGGCCGCACGGTCCTCGTCACCGCCGGCCCGACCTTCGAGCCGCTGGACCCGGTGCGCTTCCTGGGCAACCGGTCGAGCGGGAAGATGGGCTTCGCGATCGCCGCCGAGGCGGCGAAGCGGGGAGCGCGGGTGGTCTTGATCGCCGGCCCGGTCCACCTCGCGACACCCTCGGGAGTGGAGCGGATCGACGTGACCACGGCGCGGGAGATGGAAGCCGCGGTGCGCGGGCAGGCACCGGCGGCCGACCTGGTGGTCATGGCGGCGGCGGTGGCCGACTACCGGCCGCGGTACCCGGCAGGCACCAAGATCAAGAAGGAGGACGGCCCTCCGGCGCCGGTCGAGTTGGAGGAGAACCCGGACATCCTGGCCGGGCTGCGCGACGTGGCGCCGGGCGCGGTGATCGCCGGCTTCGCGGCCGAGACGCACGACGTGGAGCGTAACAGCCGCACCAAGCTGGAGCGCAAGCGCGCCGACTTCCTGGTCGCCAACGACGTCTCGCGCAAGGACATCGCCTTCGACAGCGACGCCAACGAGGTGACGGTCTTCCGGCGCGAGGGCGAGCCGGTGTTCCTCTCGCGGCGCCCCAAGGCGGAGCTGGCGGCTTCGCTTCTGGACCTCTTCGCGGGTAGACTCGGCGGGTGAGACCGCCGCTGCAGCCCGCCCTCGCCGACCTCCTCGGATACCTGAAGGACATCGGCTACGGAGATGTGTATTTGAAGGAGAAAAGCGGAGAACCTTCAGCGGAGCGTAGTGCGCCCCAGGCCTCCGGCAACGCCGATCTCGACGCCCTGGCGGCGGCGGTCGAAGGCTGCACGCGCTGCCGTCTGGCGCAGGGGCGGACCAGGGTCGTGTTCGGCAGCGGCAACCCGGATGCCGACCTGCTGTTCATCGGCGAGGCTCCAGGAGCCGAAGAGGACCGCCAGGGCCTGCCGTTCGTCGGTCCGGCCGGCGAGCTGCTGACCAAGATCATCCAGGCTATGGATCTGCGGCGGGAAGACGTCTATATCGCCAACGTCGTGAAGTGCCGGCCGCCCGGCAACCGCGATCCCCAGCCGGACGAGGTCGCGGCCTGCCGGGGCTACCTGGAGCGGCAGATCGAGCTGGTCGAGCCGCGCCTGATCGTCATCCTCGGCCGGATCGCGGCCCAGACCCTGCTCGGCAACGAGCTCCCGATCGGCCAGATGCGGGGGAAGTGGTACCAGGTTCGGGGCATCCCCACCATGATCACCTACCACCCCGCAGCCCTCCTGCGGAACCCGGCTTTGAAGCGGCCGACGTGGGAAGACATGCAGCAGGTCCGTGACCGGCTCCGCGACGCGGAGCGCCTCTGAAATGATCTTTGTCCGGCCCGATATGCCTGTTTCGGCACGCCTCCGCACGCCTCCGCACGATTGCGAAGGAGCTGCGGACTGGACAGGCGCTTGAAAAAGGTGTTAACTTGCCTCAAGACACAAGCTTTTTTTGGGTCGTCGCATGGCAACCCCTGACGAAATCCCTGACCCTCCGCCGTCGTTCGACGAGTTCCTCAAGGAGATGGAACCCCGTCTGAAGCGGCTGCTGGCAACCTATCGCATCCCCGCCGAGGATGCGGAGGATGTCTTGCAGCAGACGCTGCTGGCACTGCTCTACCAGTGGGAACGGGTCCGGGATCCGGAGTGCTGGCTGCTCGGTACCTTGAAACGGCACTGCCTGATGTACTGGCGCCACAATCGCCGCCGCATTTACTCGGCGGTGGACTCGACCGTGCTGGAGTGGCTTTCGGAGCCGGTCGCACCGAGCCAGGAGAGGACCGACCTGCTCTGCGATCTGGAGAACCTGCTGGACCGCCTGCCGGAACGCTGCCGGTCGCTGTTGAAACTCCGTTTCCGGATGGGGTACGAGTCGATGGAGGTGGCGCGGCGCCTCGGTTACCAGGCGTCGAGCATCGGCAAGCTCACGACCCGCTGCCTCGCGGCCTTGAGCCGCGAGTTGCTGGCAGCCGGGCTGAGCGGCGCCGAGCCCGAAGCCGCCTTGAGGGCCCTCGATCGGGGGTAGACTCTCTCCTGCCGCGGGGCGGGACCTGCTGCCGAAGTGACGGATATGTCGTACCTTCTTCCCCACCGGGAGCGCCTCCTCCGCCGGATCGAATCCATGGAGACCCCGCTGGTCCAGGTCTGGGGATGGCCCGGCAGCGGCAAGTCGGCTCTCCTCCAGGCACTGCTCGAACGGAACCGGTCCGAAGCCCGGGGCCTGAGCCTTGGAGAAGTGGAGGACCGGGCCGGGCTGCGGAGGTCGATCGAAGAGGCGCGCGGGCAAGGGGTACGCTGGCTGATCGCCTCGGGCGCCTCGGAAGAGCGCCTCGCCGAGGCGGCGCGCTGGCTCCATCCGGGCGAGCGCCTGGTGTTCGCGAGCGAGCGCCGCCTGAGCGGGAACGACCGCGGGAAGCCTCTCTCCGTGTCCGTTCTGTCGCCACAGGAGATGCTGCTCGGCGCGGGTGAGGTGCCGGTGCTCTGGCAGCTCCTCGCGGGTGAGACTCCTGCACCCGAGACGGCGGAAGCGCTCTGGGCGGCCGGTGACGGCTGGTACCGCCCGCTCCGGCTCGCGATCGAAGCCACCGGAGGAGGCGGCCTGGACGGCGCCTCGCCCGAGGATCTCCTGGACATCGCGCCGGTCCGTTTCTTCCTGCGGCACGAGGTTTTCGACACCTTGTGGGACGATGAGCGCCCGCTGTTCGACGACCTGCCGGCCGAGCGCCCCGCTCCCGGCGACGGGGGAGGGGAGGGCTGGCGCGCCGTCGACGAGCGCGGGCTGTGGGTGGAGGGTGGGAGGCGCGACCGGCTGCCGAAGCTGCTCGCCGCCTTCCTGGACCGCGAGCGGCAGCGGCGCCAGGCGCGGCCGGAAGGCCGAAGGCCGCGCGGGGTCGACCCCGACGCCCCAGGGATACCGCGCGCGATCGTCCCGGTCTACTCCCTGGGCCTGCTGGGCAGCCCGTTCGCGCGGCGCCGCAATCGCGACGGGACCGAGATCGAGCTGGACTGCCGTCTCCGCCGCGCGTTCCAGGTGCTCGCTTTTCTCGCCTCCTCGCCGGGGCTGGAATCCGGGCGCGAGGAGATCATGGAAGCCGTCTGGCCCACCGAGGGGGAGCGCACGATCGAGCGCAATTTCCATCCCACGCTGAGCCACCTGCGGCGCGCGCTGGAGGTCGGACGGGAGGACGCGATCCCGCCGCTGCTCCACCGCAAGGGGGTCTACCGGCTGAACCCCGACCTCGCCTGGGAGGTGGACGCCCTGGA
Source organism: uncultured Holophagales bacterium (assembly GCA_963844885.1). GTDB lineage: Bacteria > Acidobacteriota > Thermoanaerobaculia > Multivoradales > UBA5704 > DATMER01. Next base: position 96,659 of record CAWJQA010000010.1, read on the forward strand.
GTTCGACCGCCGCTTCGAAGAGGGCCGGGAGCGGCTCGCGCACGGCGATGCGGCCGCCACGGCCGAGATCTGGGAAGGCGCCTGGCGCCTCTACCGCGGGCAGTTCCTCCAGGGCCACTACGAAGCCTGGGCCACGGAGCGCCGCGAGAGATTCCAGCGCCTGTACCTGGAGCTGCTGCGCGACCTGGGCGACCTCTACATCCGTCTGGAACGGCCCGAGCAGGCCATGGACGCTTACCGCTCCGTGCTCCTCGAGGACCCGCTTCAGGAGCGGGTCCACCTGGCCCTGATGCGGCTCTACGCCAGCCAGGGCCGCCGCGACCTCGTGCGCCGCCAGTACGACCGCCTGTGCGGCCTGCTGCTGGATGAGCTGGGGGTGGAGCCGCTGCCGCAGACCACCCGCGACTATCACCGCCTCATGGAGTGAGGCAGACGCTTCCGCCGCCTCTTCCGTATACAGGATGACATCTGCTAGCTTCTCGCGCCTTATGAGCTTCCGACCCCTCCGTGCCGTCTCGACCGGCGGCTTCCTCTACGGCTCGCTCGTCTACGGGCTCGCCCTGTCGCTGATCCACGTGGTTCACAACCACCTCGGCGTGCCGCGGGGCGCGGCGGTGACCTGGCTCTACTGCGCGATTCTCTACGGGCTCGGCGGGGCGGCGGTCTTCCTCGTGGGCTACGGGTTGGCCCGCCTGCGTACCGCCGGTGACGCCGTCTCGCGAGGCGCCGGGATCGGCCTGTTCCTGTTCAACCTGGGCTTCTGGGAACTGTTCTGGCTCTACGGCCTGACCTACGACCAGTACCCCTTCGGCCGCCTCTCCGGCGCGGGCGGCATGGTCGCCTTCGTGGCCGTGCTCGCGGTGATCATCGCCGCCGGCGTGAGCCTCGTCTCCTGGCTGCTGTTCCGGCTGCTGCGGGGGATCTGGCGGCGCGGCTGGCTGCCCAAGGCGGCGGTGGCCACCTACGTCCTGGGCCTGATCGTCCACCTGGCGGCTCCTCTCTATGCGCCCGTGCAAGCCGTGCCCCCGCCGTCGAAGACGAAGACCGTGATCCCGGTCGAGGAGACCGGCGTCAAGGTGGCCCTCGTCGGGCTGGACGGCGCTGACTGGCGGGTCCTCCGTCCCATGGTGGACAAGGGCGAGCTGCCGGCCTTCTCCAGAATCATGAAAGAGGGCGCCTCGGGCAGCCTCGCCACCTTCCAGGACTCGAACTCGGCCGTGATCTGGACCTCGATCTATACCGGCACCCTGCCGGCCGTGCATGGCGTCCAGGACTTCTATCGGATCGAGCTTGCCGGGCTGGGATCCGAAGGTCTGTATCCCGTTCACCGGACCTTCTTCAAGGAGATCACCGAAATCCTGGGCAAGGTCGGGCTGAGCCGGCAGCGGATGATCAACCGGTACTCGGTCCACGCGCTGCCCATCTGGGAGATCGTCGACCACGCCGGCATGACGCTCGGGATCGTGGACGGCTACTTCTACTCCTTCCCGGCCATCGTTCCGTCGCGGCCGGAGAGCTTCGTCCTCTCCTACGGCCTCGACGGCTACGCTCAGGACCCGGGCGGCAAGAAGACGGAGGAGGCCGCGCTGTTCGTCCAGCCGCCGAGCCTGTTCCGCGAGGTGCGCCCTCTCCTGGACCGCCCCGACTTCGAGTGGCAGTCCGCGGCGGCGCTCCAACTCCTCGGCGAGAGACCCCAGCCGAAGCTCCTGAACGTCTACACCCACGAGCCCGACACGGTCCAGCACCTGTTCTGGAAGTGGTACCAGCCCTGGTTCTTCCTGGGCGTGAAGGAGGTGGACGTCCGAGAGAAGGGGGACCGCATTCCGGCCATGTATCGCGGCTTCGACGCGTTCCTCGGCAAGCTCCTCCAGCGGCTGGAGCCGGGCACGGTGCTCATCGTCGCCTCGGACCACGGCCACGCGCCGACGATCCTCCATCACGACTTCTTCACCCAGCACCGGCACGGCCCGCCGGGAATCATCCTGATGACCGGCGGCCCGGTGAGGCCCGGCACGGTGATCCAGGGCGCGCACATCCTGGATCTCTACCCGACGATGCTCTATCTCCTGGGCCTGCCCGTGCCCGCGGACGTGACCGGCAAGATCCTCCTCGACGCGCTCGACCCCGAGTTCGTCCGCCTGCACCCGGTGCGGACGATCCCCACCTATGAGACGCTCGGCCCGGCCGAAGGGCTCCCGGGCGGCCGCCACGAGAGCGGGCAGGACGAGCGGGAGCTCGACAAGCTCCGCGCGCTGGGCTACATCCACTAGCCCTGCGGTAGAATCCGCGCGCCCGGAGGAGACCCGAGGAAAGACCCGAGGAAAGACAGATGCCGAGGCCCGACAAGAAAGATGTGCCCGTGGTGATCCTCTGCGGCGGCCAGGGCACGCGGCTGCGCGAGGAGACCGAGTACCGGCCGAAGCCGATGGTCGAGATCGGCACCCGGCCGATCCTCTGGCACATCATGAAGATCTACGGCGCGTACGGCCTCGACCGCTTCGTCCTGTGCCTGGGCTACAAGGGGTGGGAGATCAAGCAGTACTTCCTCCGCTACCGCGAGATGCTCTGCGACTTCACCGTCGCGATGGACGCCGGCCGGCCGGTCGAATTCCACAACCGTGACGGCTACGAGCCGTGGCAGGTGACCTGCGCCGAGACCGGCCCGGAGACAGCTACGGGCGCGCGCCTCAAGCTCGTCCAGAAATACGTCGACGCGCCGACACTTTCTGCTTCACCTACGGCGACGCGGTCGGCAACGTCGACATCGACGCCCTGCTCGATTTCCACTGGTCTCACGGCCGCGTCGCAACGGTCACCGGTGTCTACCCGACCTCCCGCTACGGCGAGATGCATGTCGACGCCCAGGACATGGGCAGAGTGGTCGAGTTCAACGAGAAGCCGACTCGCGGAAGGCGTGGTGAGCGGCGGGTTCTTCGTCTTCCAGCGCGAGGTCTTCGACTACCTGGACGACGACCCGCAGCTCTTCCTGGAGCAGCAGCCGCTCCGGCAACTGGCCCGGGACGGCCAGCTCTCGGTCTACCAGCACAAGGGCTTCTGGCATCCGATGGACACCTACCGCGATCTATCTCCATTTGAACCAGGTGTGGAAGCAGGGAGACCCGCCCTGGAAGATCTGGTGATGCCTTGGTGACGATCCCCTGCCGCTTCTGCGGCGCGCCGCTCAACCACGTGTTCGTGGACCTCGGCGCCCAGCCGCTCGCCAACTCCTATCTGCGAGCCGGAGCACCTGCGCCGCCCCGAGCCGTTCTATCCGCTGCACGTCTACGTCTGCGGCGAGTGCCTGCTCGTCCAGCTCCCGGAGGAGTGAGCGGCCCGAGGCCATCTTCACGCGACTACGCCTATTTCTCCTCCTACTCCGAGAGCTGGCTCGAGCACGCGCGGCCTACGCGGAAGCCATGATCGAGCGCTTCGGCTCGGGCCGGAGCAGCCAGGTGGTCGAGATCGCCAGCAACGACGGCTATCTCCTGCAGCTAGTTCGAGGACCGCGGGCGTCCCCGTGCTCGGCATCGAGCCGGCGGCGCAACGTCGCCGAGGCCGCCGAGGCGGCGGGCATCCCGACCCTGGTCGCGTTTCTTCGGCGACGCAGACCGCCCGCGAGTCTGGCGACCGAGGGGACGCGGGCCGATCTGCTGGTCGGCAACAACGTGCTCGCCCACGTGCCGGACCTGAACGACTTCGTCGCGGGCCTGAAGATCCTGCTCGCGCCGCAGGGCGTGCATCACGATGGAGTTTCCGCACCTCCTGCGGCTGATGGAGGAGAACCAGTTCGACACCATCTACCACGAGCACTACTCCTACTTTTCCTTCCTCGCCGTGCAAAAGGTTTTCGCCGCCCACGGCCTGACGCTCTTCGACGTCGAGGAGCTGCCCACCCACGGCGGCTCGCTCCGCATCTACGCGCGGCACTCCGGAGACGTCGTGGCTGGCGGCGAGCGCGTGGCGGAGCTGCTGGCGCGCGAGCAGGCCGCCGGCCTCGGGAGCCTGGACGCCTACCGCTCCTTCGGCCCCCAGGTCGAAGAGGCTCAAGCGCGGCTTCCTCCGCTTCCTGATCGCAGGCCAAGGAAGAGGGCAAGATCGATCGCCGGCTACGGCGCGCCGGCCAAGGGCAACACGCTCCTCAACTACTGCGGCGTGCGCACCGACTTCCTCGACTACACCGTGGACCGCAGCCCGCACAAGCAGGGCCGCTATCTGCCCGGGACGCGCATTCCGATCCAGCTCCCCGACCGCATCCGCGAGACCCGGCCGGACTACGTGCTCATCCTGCCGTGGAACCTCAAGGAGGAGATCATGGAGCAGATGGCGGACGTCCGTGACTGGGGCGGCCGGTTCGTCGTGGCGGTCCCGGAGGTCCGGGTTTTCGCATGATTTTCCGGGAGACTCCGCTCGTGGGCGCCTTCATCCTCGAAGCCGAGCGCATCGCGGACGAACGCGGTTTTTTCGCCCGCACGTACAGCCGCGGCGAGCTCGCGGACCGCGGCCTCGACCCGGAGATCGCCCAGTGCAGCGTCTCCTTCAACCACCGGCGCGGCACCCTGCGCGGCCTGCACTTCCAGGCCGCGCCGTTCGAGGAGGCCAAGCTCGTGCGCTGCACCCGCGGCTCGATCTGGGACGTGATCGTGGACGTCCGCCCCGGCTCGCCCACGCGCGGCCGGCATTTCGCCGTGGTGCTTTCGGCCGAGGCGCGCAATGCGCTTTACATCCCCAAGGGGATGGCCCACGGCTTCATCACTCTGGAGGACGCGGCCGAGGTTTTCTATCAGATTTCCGCGCCGTACTCCGCCGAGCACACCCGCGGCTACCGCTGGGACGACCCGACGTTCGCCATCCCCTGGCCGGAGCCGGCCACGGTGATTTCCGAGCGAGACCGCAACCTCCCTCTTTTCTCATGAGCAAGAAGACACCCGCTCCGCTCGGCGAGGAGATGTACCGGTTCATCGCCGAGCTCTATCCGATCTGCCGCAGCATCACGGGCCAGGGCGTGCGCGAGACGCTCGCCATGGTCCACGAGCGCATCCCGTCCCTGCCGCTGGTGATCCACGAGGTGCCGACCGGCACGCCGGTCTTCGACTGGACCGTCCCGAAAGAGTGGAACATCCGCGACGCCTGGATCAAGGACCCGCACGGCGAGAAGGTGGTGGACTTCCAGCACCTGAACCTCCACGTGCTCAACTACAGCGTGCCGGTCCACGCGAAGCTCCCGCTCGCCGAGCTGAAAACCCACCTGTTCACCCTGCCGGAGCAGCCCGGCCTGGTGCCGTACCGGACCTCCTACTACAAGGAGGCCTGGGGCTTCTGCCTCGCCCACCACCAGCTCCTCAGCCTTCAGGACGGCGAGTACGAGGTCTACATCGACTCGACGCTCGCGGACGGCTCGCTGACCTACGGCGAGATCTTCCTCCCCGGCCAAGGGGGATCAACCGAGCAGGAGGTTCTGATCTCCTGCCACATCTGCCATCCGTCGCTCTGCAACGACAACCTCTCCGGCCTGGCGGTCTGCACCTTCCTGGCGGAGGCGCTCGCCAGGGAATCCCGGCGCCTGTCTTACCGTTTTCTTTTCATCCCGGGTACGATCGGCTCGATCACCTGGCTGGCCCTCAACGAGGACAAGGTGGGGAAGATCGTCGCCGGGCTGGTGGCCGCGAACCTGGGCGACCCGGGGCGCTTCCACTACAAGAAGAGCCGGCGTGGATTCGCCACCATCGACCGGGCCGTGCTCCAGGTGCTGCACGATTCGGGTGAGGAGCACGGTGTCGAGAACTTCGTCCCCTTCGGCTACGACGAGCGCCAGTACTGCTCACCGGGGTTCAATCTGCCGGTCGGCTCGCTGACCCGCACCCCCTACGGCCGCTATCCCGAGTACCACACCTCGGCGGACAACCTCGACCTCGTGAGGCCGGAGAGCCTGGCCGGGTCGCTCCAGACCTGCCGGGCGGTGATGGAGATCCTGGAGTCGGACCGCCGCTTTCTGAACCTCAACCCCAAGTGCGAGCCGCAGCTCGGCCGGCGCGGTCTCTACCGGATGATCGGCGGCGATGATGAAGACCGCCAGCGGGAGCTTGCCCTGCTCTGGGTGCTCAACCTCTCCGACGGTGAGCACGGCCTCCTGGACATCGCGGAGCGGTCGGGCATATCGTTCCCGGCGATCCGCGCCGCCGCCCACGCCCTGCTCGATGCCGGCCTGCTGATCGAAGAGTCTCGGGAGATGTCAAAGCACATGAGCCGCTGAGATGGGGCTGTGGTATTCTCTTCTATAAAACCGGAGGACGAGCTCGTGGCGGAGCAGCGGCTCTACCTGCAAGCCATCTTGCACGGGCAGCGCGACGCCGCCCTGGGGATCGTCCTCGCGAGCTACCGCGCCGGGCGCCCGCTGCTGGATCTCTACCTCGAGATTCTACAGCCGGCCCAGTACGAGGTCGGCCGGCTGTGGGAGAACAATACGATCACCGTGGCCGAGGAGCACATGGCCACCGCCGTCACCCAGTCGGTCATGGCCCAGCTCTACCCTTTGCTGCCGCGGCAGCAGCAGCCCTGCCATGGCCGCCTCGTCCTCACCGGCGTCCAGGGCGAGCTGCATCAGCTCGGATGCCATATGGTGGCGGACGTGCTGGAGGCCCACGGCTGGGAGGTCCGGTTCCTCGGCACGAACATGCCGCACGCGGGCATCCTGCGCATTGTCGAGGAGCAACAGCCGGCCGCGGTGGGGATCTCGGCGGCGATGCTGTTCAACCTGCCCAAGGTGCGGGATCTCATCGAAGCCATCCGGGCGCTGCCCGGTTCGCCGCCACCCCGGATCGTGGTCGGGGGCGCCGCATTCCGGGCGGCCCCCGGAGCTTTCAGGGAGATCGGCGCGGACGCTTGCGGCCTCGACCTGAAGCAGGCGATCGAGATCTTCTGTAGCGACCGGGACTCCAGGTAGAACCGAGGTGGCAATCTCACACCGGATCGCCGACCTGGGTTCCCTGCTCGCCGCTTTTTTCGAGCAGGCCCGCGGGATACTGCTGCTGTGCTGCGCGGCTGACGGCACGATCCTGGACTGCAATCCGGCGGCCGGCGCTCTGCTCGGCCCAGGCCTGGTGGGCCGGCTCCTCTGGGACCATCTGACCGAGCCAGACGCCGAGCGCTTGAGAGTGCGTATCGCGGCGGCGGAACGCCGGCCGGAGGAGCCGCTGCGCCTCAACGTCTGCGACCCATCCCATGGGGTCCACACCTTCGAGTGCCACGTCGACCTGCGGCCGGGTGGGTTCGTCCTGGTCGGCGAAAGGAGCTTCTCCGGCAGCGAGCCGCTCCATGGCAAGTGGCTCGCCCTCAACAATGAGCTGACCTTGATGGCGCGGGAGCGCGGCCAGGCGCTCGCCCGTGCCCAGCGGGCCGAGCGGGAGCACGAGCGGCTGCTCGCGAGCGAGCAACAGGCACGCGCCGAGGCGGAGACGGCGAACCGCAGGAAAGACGACATTCTGGCCATGGTCTCCCACGACCTGCGTCAGCCGCTCACCGCGATCCTCGCCTGGAGCCGCCTCCTCGCGGGCGGCCATCTCGGCGAGGAACAGGTGGTCCGTGCCGCCGAGAGCATCCAGCGCAACGCCGAGATCCAAGCGAGCCTGGTCGAAGACCTGCTCGATCTGGCCCGTGCCCAGGCCGGCAGGCTGCGGTTCGACCCGCGGCCGGTCGCCCCGGCGAAGGTGATCGAGTCCATCCTGGAGACGGCGAGGCCGGCCGCCGAGGCCAAGGGGGTGTCCCTCGAGCGCGTCGTGACCGATGGCTCCGAGCTCCTTCTGTTGGCCGATCCGGCGCGGCTGGAGCAGGCGCTCAGCAATCTGGTGGCAAACGCCGTGAAGTTCACGCCGGCAGGTGGCCGCGTCGAAGTGCGGCTTGGCGAGGAGGGGGATGCCGTGGCGATCCGCATCCAGGATACCGGGGAAGGGATCGACCCCGCGCTTCTCCCCTACATCTTCGACCGCTTCCGACAGGGCCAGGGGGCCGGGAGCGAGAGGAAGTCCGGTCTGGGCCTGGGGCTCGCCATCGCCCGCGACCTGATCGAGCTCCATGGGGGGAGCATCGAAGCCGCGAGCGACGGCCCGGGCCAGGGGGCAACCTTTACAGTGAAACTGCCGAAGGTGAGAGCCGATGAGCCGGAGGCCGCGGCGCTCTCCGGGATCGACGTGCTATGATCCCGCGGCTTCATGACGCCCGCGCCGCCCCCTCCCCCTCCCGACCGCGAGCTGCTGCTCTGGATGTATGAGCGCATGGGACTGGTGCGCGAGTTCGAGGAGCGCCTGCGGGTCCTGGTACAGCGGGGGGTTCCGGTCGGCCCCGTCCATTTCTACACCGGCCAGGAGGCGGTGGCGGTGGGGGTCTGCGCGGCGCTCCGGCCTTCGGACTGGATCGCTTCCACCCATCGCGGACACGGCCACTGCATCGCCAAGGGGGTCGAGGTGCGGGCCATGATGGCCGAGCTGTACGGCAAGGTCACCGGCACGAACCGCGGCAAGGGCGGCTCCATGCACATCACCGACGTGCGGTGGGCATGCTCGGGGTCAATCCGATCGTCGGCATGGGGGCGCCGCATGCGGTGGGTGCCGCCCTCTCGGCGCGCGTCCGCGGCACGGACGAGGTGGCGGTCACGTTTTTCGGCGAGGGCGCGACCAGCATGGGCGTGGTCCACGAGGCCATGAATCTCGCCTCGATCTGGAGCTTTGCCTGTGATCTTCGTGTGCGAGAACAACGGCTACGCGCAGGCGACCCCGGTGGAGTACGCGGTGGCCGCGGACCGCATCGCCGACCGCGCGGCGGCCTACCGGATGCCGGGCGTGACCGTGGACGGCCAGGACGTGCTTGCGGTCTGGGGAGCGGCGGAGGCGGCGGTGCGCCGCGCCCGCTCGGGTGGCGGGCCGAGCCTCGTCGAGTGTCACGACCTACCGCTACTACGGCCATCACCAGGGGGACGAGACTCTCCGCTACCGGCTGGCCGAGGAGGAGCAGGCCGCGCGCGAGCGCGACTGTCTCCGGCGCCATCGGGAGGCTCTCCTTGCCCGGGGCTTCGCGGCTGATTTGCTGGACGCTGCCGACGCCGCGCAACCGGGAGCGGCTGGACGAGGCCATCGCCTTCGCCGAGGCGAGCCCGCTCCCCGGGCCGGAAGAGCTGCTGACCGACGTCTATGCCGGGGAGGTCTCCGCTTGACCACGTCGGGGATACCGGCGGCGAGCCGCGAGCTGACCTTCAGCCAGGCGATCAACGAGGCGCTCCGGCTGGAGATGCGGCGCGATCCCACGGTGATCGTGATGGGCGAGGACGTGGCCGGGGCCGCCGGCCGTGCCCATCTCGGTCTCGAGGACGCCTGGGGAGGTCCCATGCGGGCCACCCGCGGCCTCATCGGCGAGTTCGGGCCGCAGCGGGTGCTCGACACGCCCATCTCGGAGATGGGGTTCGTCGGCGCCGCCGTGGGCGCGGCCATGACCGGCCTGCGCCCGGTCGTCGAGATCATGTTCGTGGATCTGATCGGCTGCTGCTACGACCAGATCATAAACCAGGCGGCCAAGATGCATTACATGATGGGCGGCCAGTTCGACCTGCCGCTGGTGATCCGCACCGCCTACGGCACCCACGGCTTCAAGCGCACCTACGGCGGCGGCGCCGCCGCCCAGCACTCGCAGACGCTCTACTCCGTGCTCGCCCACATCCCCGGGCTCAAGGTGGTGGTGCCCACCACCGCCTACAATGCCAAGGGGCTCACCCTTGCCGCCATCCGCGATCCCGGGCCGGTGATCGTCATGGAGCACAAGTTCCTGGGCACGGCGGCCAAGGGGCCGGTGCCGGAGGAGGCTTACACCGTGCCCATCGGCCGCGCCGAGGTGGTCCGCAAGGGTACCGATATCACCCTGTGCGGCATCGGCCGCATGACGCACGTCTGCCTGGAGGCGGCCGAGGCCCTCGCCGCCGCGGGGACGAGCGCCGAGGTGGTGGACGTGCTGACCCTCGCGCCCCTGGACGAGGCCACGATTCTGGAGTCGGTCTCGCGCACCCACCGCCTGGTGGTGGTGGACGAGGACACGCCGACCGCCTCCATGGCGCGCGACATCGCGGCGCGGGTCGCCGACCAGGGGTTCGACTGGCTCGACGCGCCGATCAAGACCGTCACCTCGCCCGACTGTCCGGTGCCGTTCGCCGCCGTCCTCGAAAACCTCTACGCGCCCGACGCCGGCCGGGTGATCGCCGCGGTGCGGGAGCTGATCGGCTAGCCATGGCTCACCGCGTCGTGATGCCGACCTTCGGCATGTACACCGCCGAGGCGACCCTCAGCCGCTGGCTCGTGCCCGCCGGTACCCGCGTCCAAGCGGGCGACTCGATCGTCGAGATCGAAGCGGAGAAGGCGAGTTACGAGGTCGAAGCGCCGGCCGCCGGCATTCTCCATCCCACGGCCGCGGAAGGCCAGCCCCTCACGGTCGAGGGGTTGATCGGCTGGATTCTCGCCGAGGGCGAGGCCCTGCCGGGCGACGAGGCGGTCGTGGACGCCTCCACCCGGGCGGGGACAAGCCCCGCCCCTACAGATCGCGTTCCGCAGGCGCCCACCCTCAAGGCGAGCCCGGCCGCCCGCCGGCTGGCGGCGGAGAAGGGGGTCGATCTCGCCGGCCTCACCGGCTCCGGGCCGGGAGGGCGCATCGTCGAGGCGGACGTCCTGGCCGCGGCCGGCCAGGTTGTGCCTCACCCGGCCGCCGAGCTCGCCAGAAAGATCCGCCGCCACTGCGTGCTGATGACCAGCCGGGCCAACGCCTCGCACATCGGCTCCTCGCTTTCGATGGCCGATCTCCTCGCCGTGCTCTACGGCAGGTTCCTGCGCTTCGATCCGCAACGCCCCGACTGGCCGGACCGCGACCGCTTCATCCTGAGCAAGGGCCACGGCTGCGCCGCGCTCTACGCCGTGCTCGCCGAGCGCGGCTTCTTTCCCGTGGAGCGGCTGGAGACCTTCTACCAGGACGGCTCGCCGCTGGCCGGCCACGCCACCCACAAGGACGTGCCGGGCGTCGAGGTCTCGACCGGCTCGCTCGGCCACGGCCTGTCGCTCGGCGCCGGCATGGCCCTGGCGGCGAAGCGCGACGGCGCGGACCGCCGCGTCTGGTCGCGCTGCTCAGCGACGGCGAGTGCGACGAGGGCTCGATCTGGGAGGCGGCCCTGTTCGCCCCCCACCACCGGCTGGACAACCTGGTGGCGATCGTCGACTACAACAAGATCCAGAGCTTCGGAGCGGTCGAGCGAGGTGCTCGACCTGGAGCCGCTCGCCGACAAGTGGCGCGCCTTCGGCTGGGGCGTGCGCGAGATCGACGGCCACGACCTCGCCGCGCATCGAGCAGGCGCTCGCCGCGCGTGCCGTTCGAGCCCGGCCGGCCGAGCTGCATCATCGCCCACACGGTCAAGGGCAAGGGCGTGAGCTTCATGGAGGACCAGCTGCTCTGGCACTACCGCGCGCCGCGCGGCGAGCATGCTGCGACAGGCGCTGCGCCGAGCTCGGAGGAGCCGCGCATGAGGACCGCCTTCGTCGAGACGCTCTTCGAGCTGGCCAGGCAGGACGACCGCATCGTGCTGCTGACCGGCGACCTCGGCTTCTGCGGTGCTCGAGCGCTTCACGCGACGAGCTCCCCGACGCAGTACGTCAACGCCGGCGTGGCCGAGCAGAACATGACCGGCGTGGCGGCGGGCATGGCCCTCGTCGGGCAAGATCGTCTTCACCTATTCGATCGCCAATTTCCCCACGCTGCGCTGCCTGGAGCAGATCCGCAACGACGTCTGCTACCACGACGCGAACGTGAAGATCGTCGCCGTCGGCGGCGGCTTCGCCTACGGCGCGCTGGGCGCCTCCCACCACGCCACCGAGGAGCTGGGCGTGATGCGCATGATGCCGGGCATGACCGTCGTGGCCCCGGCCGATCCCGGTCGAGGCGCGGGCGGCCACGCGCGGCCCTCGTCGCCCACCCCGGCCCGTGCTACCTCCGGCTCGGCAAGGCCGGCGAGCCCGACGTCCACCCGGGACCCATCGACTTCCGGCTCGGCAGGGCCCTCCTGGTGCGCGACGGGCGGCGACCTCACCCTGATCTCCACCGGCGGCATGCTGCAAGACCGCCATGCGGCGTGGCGAGCCGCCTGGCCGAGCGCGGCGTCGAGGCCCGGGTGCTGAGCATGCACACGCTCAAGCCGCTGGACGCCGAGGCGGTGCTCGCCGCGGCCCGCGAGACCGGCGCGCGTCGTCACCCTCGAGCAGCACAGCGTGATCGGCGGCCTCGGCGGCGCCGTGGCCGAGGTGCTCGCCGAGGAGCCCGGCCGCGAAGTACACTTCAAGCGCATCGGTCTGCCCTCGGCCTTCGCCCCCCGCGTGGGCAGCCAGGCCTATCTGGAGGAGCAGAACGGCCTGACCGAAGAGCCGGTGCTGCGAGAGGTCGAGCGCCTGCTGGGGATGGGCCGTAGGGACGGCCCTCGTGGCGGCCCGGCCTGCAGCTGAAGGATCGCCGGACCGGAAGATCCTTGGCACCTGAGCATGCACCCGGATCGGCTCCCCCCCGCACGCCGGGGTGCCCCTACACCCGCACCCAACCCTCCCCGGCTGAGGTCTCGGCGGCGGTGATCGCGCGCTGCGCGGCCAGGCCGTCGTGGAAGGAGGCGTCCTCTTCGCCGAGCCGCCGACGCAGACAGGCGTCCACGAAGCTCCGCATCATGCGGCCGAGGGCGTGCGATTGGCCGTCGCGTGCTTCCTCGGGCAGCGGCAGCTCCTCCCATCCCGCCATCCCCGGGCGCGCCACCCGGAGAGCGTCGAGGCGGCCCCGGGAGAGGAGCGCCTCGAGGGCTCCCTCGGTTCCCACCACCTGGATGAATTCTCGGCGCGCGGCGGGGTGATCCGGCTCGCGAACCACTGGCCGCGCACGCCGGAGACGAAGCGGAACCAGGCCGCCGCGAGATCGTCGGTCTCGACCCCCGGGCGCGGCAGGATCTGGAGGTCGGCCTTGACCTCCGCGATGGGATTCCCGAGGATGAACCGAGCGAGATCAAAGAAGTGCGAGCCGGAATCGTAGAGAGCTCCGCCGCCCGCGGGCGCCTTGCATCTCCCGCCAGCCGATGGCGGCGCCGGGGCGCAGCCCGTCCCAGTACTCGTGATGAGCCCGAAACAGGTAAGGCTCGCCGATGTCGCCGGCCCGACGCGGCGGCGCAGCTCCTCGACGCCGTAGAGATAGCGGTAGGTGAAGGCAACCTGATGCACCCGGCCGCTCGCCTCGGCGGCGCGCAGCATCTCCTCGGCCTCGGCCACGGAGAGCCCCAGCGGCTTCTCGCAGAACACGTGCTTGCCGTGGGCGAAGGCGAGCAGGGCCTGCTCGCGGTGCGCGGCGTTGGGAGTGCAGATCGTGATCCCGTCGAGATCGTCCCGGGCGCACAGCTCGCCCGGGTCGGAACAGACCTCGGGAATCCCGAAGCGTCCGGCGAGCGCCCGCGCCCGTTCGGGCCGCCGTCCGGCGATCGCCACCACCTCGGCCCCGGGATGGCTAAGCAGCCCGGGAACATGGCAGGCTTCCGCGAAAGCCCCCGCCCCGATCACCCCGAAACGCAGCTTGCTTGCCGTGGCCATGCGGGCGGAAGGTATCGTCTTACCTGGGTGGCGTCAACGCCCCCGGCAAGGCCGATCGTGGCCGATGTCGCGATGGAACCTTCTCAGTTGCAGAGTCGACTCCCCAGTCGCAGAGTCGACTCCCCAGTTGCAGAGTCGACTCCCCAGTCGCAGAGTCGACTCCCCAGTCGCAGAGTCGACTCCCCAGTCGCAGAGTCGACTCCCCAGTCGCAGAGTCGACTCCCCAGTCGCAGAGTCGACTCCCCAGTCGCAGAGCCGACTCCCCAGTCGCAGAGTCAACTCCCCAGTTGCAGAGTCAACTCCCCAGTTGCAGAGTCACCTCCCCAGTCGCAGAGTCGACTCCCCAGTTGCAGAGTCAACTCCCCAGTTGCAGAGTCAACTCCCCAGTTGCAGAGTCAACTCCCCAGTTGCAGAGTCGACTCCCCAGTTGCAGAGTCACCTTCCCCAGTTGCAGAGTCGACTCCCCAGTTGCAGAGTCAACTGACTCCTCCAGTTGCAGAGTCGACCTTCCCAGTTGCAGAGTCACCTTCCCCTGCTGCCCAGGGGCTCGGGGCGGCCAGCAGCGCGGGACACCGCTCCGGCAGCGGTCCTTTCCCTGTCAGGCGGCCTGCGACAACAATCGGCGCATCGTCTCGGGTTCGCGCTCGATCGCTCGAAGCAGCGCGCGGGCCCGTGCGTCGGGAGTGCTGCGGCGCTGTTCCCAATCCCGCAGGGTGCTGATGGGCAGTCCGAAGGCTTCGGCGAACTTGACCTGTGTCATGCCGAGCCGCTGCCGCAACGCCTTCACCGGGAGATCCGGCGCATCTTGGCCAACGCCTCCGGGTCGAGCGGCTGGGCATCGGGATCGGAGAGGGCCGCCGCCAGCACCTCTTCCTCCGTCATCGCGTGTACTCGCGCCCAGTCGGTCTCGCCGCGAGGCGGCGCCTCACCAGGCTTCACGGTCATCCGCGTCCTCAATCGCCGAGATGGAATCCGCAAAATCCATGCCGCGCCGCGGCGATTCTCGGCAGCCTCTCCGTGACATCCCACCTGTAGTCCACCGCCGGTGAGACTACTGGTTACCGGTAGCTCTGTCAACACTCCGTAGGGGTCACGTCTTACGGGCCGACGCCGGAGGTGTGCGAAGACGGGGGCTCCTTCATGGCGATATGCGGCGTCTTTCGGGTCGATGATCCTTACGCAGGCGAGCGACTGTCAAAAGGGTCAAAAGTTCGCGAAACGCATCGTTCCGCAGAGGTCCGCCTGCCGGGGGAGGGGGTGGTGCCATTGCCGGAGGTATACGGTGGTGGCGGCCTCTTTGTTTGTGAAACCTCCCCGCGCCGTCCGTCCTTTCTAGGACCGCCAACGCCCCACCATATAGCATAATACATCGTTGAGGTTCGATTTCTTGACGCTCGCCCCGCGAAGGGCGTAGTGTTTAGGCCGCGTAGGTAGCGCGAGGTCGAGGAGAGCCGGGCGCTTGTCCTTTTGCCCCTTGTTGGCGCCCCGGTAGCCGCCGCGGATGAAAGTGTCTATATAGGCCTATGGATAGACCAAAAAAGGAACCACGATGATCAAAGCGCAGCGAACGACCTGGGCGAAAACCGTCGGCGCCACCCTGCTCGGCTGCTCTGCCTCGGGCGGCGCACGCTAACACCCTTCACGTCACGGCGGACACGAACATCAACCTTGCGGCTCCAGACCAAATCAACGGCGGCGCAACCTCGCTCTTCGTTCGCAACTCGGGAGCAGGGGGTGAGCGAAACACTTTCCTCCGTTTCGATCTGGCGACGCTGCCGCCGGGCGTGCCGATAAGCCGCGCCACCTTGCGTCATGGGTGGGCGCCGTGAACGATGCGGGGCCGATCGATGTTCTTCCCGTCCTGGGTCCATGGGACGAGGTCACACTCTCGGCTTCTGTCACGCCGCCTTTGGGCTTGGCAATCGGCTCTCTGAGCATTTCGACTACCGATCAGGGCCGCTTCGTGACCGTTGACGTCACGACCCTGGCTCAGGGCTGGCTCGATGGATCGATCACGGACTTCGGCATTGCTCTGCTACCCACCACCACCGATCCGGTTCGTATAACGCTCGATAGCAAGGAGAGCACGGGCACGAGCCATGCGCCCGAGTTGGAAGTGACCCCCGTGGGGCCAGAGGGTCCCCCGGGCCGCAGGGTTCGCCGGGTGTTGCCGGCGCGGTCGGCCCCGTCGGCCCGCAAGGGCCAGCCGGTTCCACTGGTGCGGCGGGACCGCAGGGGCTTCAAGGTGCAACTGGGCCCCAAGGGGCGGACGGCCCGCAGGGACCGACCGGTGCGACCGGTGCAACCGGCCCCACAGGACCACAAGGTCCGGTCGGTCCCACAGGACCACAGGGACAAACTGGCGCGACCGGTGCAACTGGACCGAGTGGACCAGTCGGACCACAGGGGCCACAAGGTCCGGTTGGCCCATCCGGCGCGGTAGTCCAGGTCAAATACGCGGAAGGTAGCGGCAGCGCAGTAAGTCTGGGCCCGGGGCCGGGGTTTATGGCCTATCCTGACAATGTTCTCATCACGACGACCACGGCTTCGGGCCTGCTAGAGGTCGCTTTTAGTGTGGAAGTCAGCAGGATCTCCCTGAACCAAGTAGGCCAACTTCGCTTCTTCCTTCTCCTTGACGGAATGCAGGTGCCGAACAAAAACTATTTCTTCGGCTATTTTGGGGGCAATACAAACCAGACTTTCTCGGGAACATGGCTAACACCGGTTGCCGCTGGGGCACACGACGTCCAGATGCTCATTCAACTGTTTGCGGATGGTATTGCTTGGTCTGTCGAACCGCGGCGAGTCTTGATCGTCAAAGAGGTGGTGCCGTAGGTCGTCGAGA
The DNA here is from genome assembly GCA_963844885.1 of uncultured Holophagales bacterium. Taxonomy (GTDB): domain Bacteria; phylum Acidobacteriota; class Thermoanaerobaculia; order Multivoradales; family UBA5704; genus DATMER01. Next base: position 113,132 of record CAWJQA010000010.1, read on the forward strand.
GCCTTCTGAAGAGTGGCTTGCTGGAGAACGGCGGCGGTCCGCAACGGTCTGCGCGAAGAGACGAAGACCACGAGGGCGGCAGCGACCTGCGCCCCGCGGCAATCTCTCGCACGACGGCCTCGGGGTACGAGTATGAAGGCGAGCTGCTCAAGGAGATGGAGATAGCCCGATAAGGTTCCGATAAGGTTCAACCAGATAAAGTGCCAGAGCAGTTGAAAAGAGTCGGGGCGTAACTGGGCGTAACTTCAGCGGCAGAGCGCCCGGCCAGGCGGCTGTCATCTCTTTGCGGGACGACTACCGCTGTAGTTTTGGACATCGGGAGCTCGAATTCACCTTCCGCCAGTGCCTGGACGAGCCTCGCTGGTCGATAAACCTGCTCAGAAAACAAGCTTCGCCCTGTCCGGCGCGTGAGGTCGGTAAAACTTCCGATCGAGCTGAGGGTCAGTGAGACGATCTCTGCTTACGGTGGCAAGGCTCGGACAAACGGCAGGCCGGGCGGAACGATCCCAATGGGAACCGCGCCGAACGGGAAGCGGAGCCGGCAGGAAGCGACCTGCACCCGGTTCGGCCCTCGGCCCCCGCATTCGCAGCAAGGCTGTTCCCCGGCATCCTGATACCTGCCTTCCTTGCGGAATCGTCACTTTGCCTGTGGCTCCTCGTGAAGGGCGTGAACGTGCCGAAGTGGGAAGAGAGGGCGAGGGCTTGAAACAGGTGCATGGCTCGCTCTGGCGGGTCTCAGGCACCCTCTTGAGCAGATGCAGCTCTTCTCTGGGAAAGGAGAACCGATGCGAGTGAGAACGATTCTGCGCCTGTGTTGTTTCCTCGTCCTGCTGTTTGCCCTGTTCGCCGGTACCGTGTTGTCCGCGGAGCCGGTGCCCGCTCCTGAGGGGGCCGTGTTGAACAGCGTTCAGCCGGCTCCGTTCTGCCCGGCAGCGCCCGCCGTATCCCTGCCCGCCAATCCCGCCAATCCCGCCAATGTGGGCCTGGGCCGCCCCATCACGAACGCGGCCTGCTCGGCTTCCGTCTGGCAGCAGTGCTACCAGCGCTTTGGCTCCTGTGCGCTGTGCTACTGCCTCGGCGCGTCCTGCTACTGCGAGAACAAGTGCGTGTAAGCGGCGCTACACCAGCTCCGGGCTCCTGAGCAGTTCCATCAGCAACCGCTGGAGATTGGCCGCGGCCACCTGCGCCGCGGCCAATACGTCGTTGTGATCGATGACCGCATCGGTCATCCCCGCGGCCGGGTTGCTCACCATGGAGAAGGCCACCAGAGAAAGGTGTCACCCATTAGAAGGCCCTTGTCAACTCCCCACACCTCTCCCTTCCGGGAGTTGCTGGGTTCCGGACGGTCGGGCTCGGGTCAGTACAAGCTCATTGCGGGGGACTGCGCACCCGTTGTCTCGCATGTTCGGTACGGAGATCCGCACCAGTCACCCATCGGGATCAAGGTGCTGGAGCCGGGAACCGGCTCCAGCACCCCTGGCACAGTTTTGTGCCCCCAGAAAATCTTCGGTTCCAGGTCGTGTCCAAGGCTGAGGGACAGCCGTAGTGAGCTACCCCGAAGAACGGGGTGCCAGCACGTCGTGGCTCGCGACCTGGGCGCATCTCCTGCAAAGAGCATAACGGCGGAGAACAGGGGCTCAATCAGAGTGATGGTTTGATCCAGACACCTTTCCGAGCTCCCTGTTCCCGCCGAATCAACCAAAGGCTTGCGACGCTTGGAACGACACTTGGTCGCGCATCACGTAGAAGCAGGCTCGGGCTAGTTTGTGGGCTACCGCCCGCAGGGCGACGAGGGGGTTGGTGCGAGCCTTCTTTTCGTTCGTAGTACTTCTTGGCCAGTGGCTCGAAGCGAATGGCGAAGTGTGCGGCCTCAACAAAAGCCCAGGACAGGTATGGATTCCCATTACGGGTGTTGCCCTTTCCCTTCGTCTTACCATTGCTGATATGTTGGCTGGGAACGCAGCGACAGTAGGAGCAGTAGTGCCCCGCATCGGGAAACCGAGAGAGCGATCCCGTCTCATACAGGATCGTCATGGCGAGAGTCTGCCCGATGCCGGGAATGCTTTCCAGAAGGGCGTACTCCGGGCGTTGCCTCGCTTGCGCGAGGATGGTTTTTTCAAGGCTCTCGATCTCGGTCTTCAGGGCGTGAGAGACATTGACGCCGCACGTGATCGCCTGAGCGATCAAGGGATCGGTGAACTGATCGGCGACCTGCTCTGCGGTCAGCCGCTTGAGATCCTTGGTGGGCACCTGAGCTCCTGTCTGGCGGGAGTACAGATTCTTGATACTGAGCAGGTTGGCAGTGCGCTGGCGCACCAGGAAAGAGCGGCGGCGCAGGAGGTCACGCAAGGCGCGCTGTTCTTTCGGGTAGATGTAACCCGTCGGGAGGATGCCAAGCTGGAGCAGGCGAGCCAGCCAGCGGGCGTCATGGCGATCGTCGACGTACTTGAGACCCTCGTACTGCCGCACAGCCGAGGTGTTGACGAGCTCAACGTGGTAGCCGGCCTCCATGAGCCCGTCCACCAGCCAGTACCAGTTGAAGGTGGATTCCACAGCGACGGCCGCGATTTGCTCCTGGTGGGGTGAGAGCGTGGCCTCGATCATCTTGAGGGAGTTGGCGACTCGGCGACCGAGGATCGGCCGGAGTTGCTCATCGAGAACGGCGAGGTAGCAGTTGTTGGAGTGCAAGTCGCAGTATAGTGACATCTGGCTCCTCCTTTCGTGGATTCGTCTCCCGACGAGCTTAACTCGCTCGTCAGAGGAGGGGCCTTCTGGAGGATCATCAGAGCAGTTGAAAAGAGTCGGGGCGTAACTTCAGCGGCAGAGCGCCCGGCCAAGCGGCTTTCATCTCTTTGCGGGACGACTACCGCTGTAGTTTTGGACATCGGGAGCTCGAATTCACCTTCCGCCAGTGCCTGGACGAGCCTCGCTGGCCGATAAACCTGCTCAGAAAGCAGGCTTCGCCCTGTCCGCCGCGTGGGAAGCGAGCCGGCAGGAAGCGAGGGGTAGTACCCGCGCATCGTCTTGGCCTCCACGACCGGCTTCGCCACCTTGAGGTCGACCACGGACCGCCGGCCAGGCAGGCTGGGAGCCCGCCGCCTAGACGGAGTCGTCACGGGCTCCGTAGACTCTCTGAAGTGAAGGGCGACGAACGAGGAAGCCAGACGCGGGTCCCCACGACCGACCGGCCGTTCGTGGCTTTCACTTTGAAGGTGAACGCGGTCGGGTCCCCTTCACTCTTTGACAATTTGGAGGGATGACGGCCGCCGAGTCCAAGGCCTCCGTCGTTCCGCAGGGGTCCGCCTCTTCAGGGAGGGGAGGCGGGGCCATCGCCGGAGGTGTGTGGGAGGGGCTCGTGGGTGAGCGGCGGTGGCAGCCTCTTGATGAAGAAATCTCCCCGCGCCGTCCATACTCCCTGGGACCGCCGGCGCCTCGCCGGCGGTGTTTCCGTGAATACCGCCAGCGGGTCGCCAGCGGTCCCGGGGGCTCGGGGCGGGTCCCTTTCCCTGTCAGGCGGCCTGCGACAACAATCGGCGCATCGTTTCGGGTTCGCGCTCGATCGCTCGAAGCAACGCGCGGCCGGCAAGGCAGCCAGGCGCCTCTTCCTTTGGTGTAGGGCCAAGCCACCCGTACGGAGGTTGACGGCCGCGCCAGCGTGCTCTCATCCTGGCAGTGATGCCGCCTGGAGGGAACCATCATGGAGCTGGAAGGTGAATGCCCGGTCTGCGAGGTGCGGTTTTCCTTCGACATTGACGATCCCGACGCCGGCTCGCAGACGTACGAGTGCGGCTGCGGCGCTTCCTTTGACGTTTCCTATTCGGTGAGCGTCGAGGTGGACGGTATCGAGGTCACCGGGGGAGTGGAGGCCGAGCTCGAGTGCCCGCGGTGCGGCGCCTCCGACAGTCTGGAGATCACCGAGGAAAGCGGCGACGAGGAGCAGGAATGCGGCTGTGGCGCCACGCTCTCCGTATCCTGGTCGAGCTGGGGCCGCGAGACCGGGGCCGAAGTCATCGGCGCGACGGTCGAGTACGACTGCCCCTGCGGCGATTCTTCGAGCCTCGACATCACCGAGGAGAGCGGCGAGGAGGAAGTGGAGTGCGGCTCCTGCGAGGCCACGCTCTCCGTGTCCTGGTCCAAGTGGGGTGAGCAGGTGAAGGTCCAGGTCATCGATGGGCCCGATGAAGACGAGGATAACGACGAGGATGACGCTGAGGACGAAGATGAAGATGAGGAGGAGGAAGACTACGATTAGCGCGTTCCGCCGACGGGAAACAGGCCCATCTGCAACCTTCTGGAGAAAACAGCGCCGGGTCGCCGGAGTCGTGGGCCTGCTTCTCGTGGCCGCCTGCTCGACGGACACCGCCCGCCCATCTCAAACACCTGAGGCCAATCCGGCACAACCGGCGACTGCGATTTCCATTCCACTCTGGCCCTACTTTCGTGGACTGAGAACGGTGAAGATGAGCATCGGTGGTGCGGAGTACTCGTTCCTGTTCGACACAGGTGGCGGGCGGACTCTCGTAGCGCCAGAGCTTGCCGCAAAGCTCGGCTGCAAACCACGGGGGCGAGACGTAGGCTACCGGATGAACGGTGAACCGGTGATTTTTCAGAGCTGCGATCGCTTGCGAGCGTCCGTATCTTCATTCACAGTCCAAGTGGCGCCTGTTGCCGTGTTCAACGTCAACAGCCTGCTCCCCTCGGAGCTACCGCGAATTGACGGCGTGATCTCTCTCGACAGCTTTCGTGGGCAGGTCGTCACACTCGACTGGGCGAGGAACCGGCTGATCCTCCACTCTGCCGCCGACGCCGGTAGCGCCCTTGGCAGACATGGAATACCCGTACGCTTTGCAACCGGTGAGAATGGCGCCGCCTTATCCGTACTGGTCCCCGTCCATGGCGAAGGAGATCAGATGTGGTTCCTCCTCGACTCTGGAGACATAAAAGGAACGCTCATAGCTCGGCATCTGGTGGAAGACGGTTCGATCCATTTGGATTCGAGCTCTGCGGCACAGTTGCGCGTCGGGTCCCGTCGAGGGGAGTCTCTTTCGCTGGTCGTCGATGACATCAACTACGACGGTGTCCTGGGAGCCCATTTCCTGCAGACACATGTCATTTCGCTCGACTTGCGTCGCGCGCCCTATCGCCTGGCGGCTTTCTACCCGGATGAGCGCCGCAGGCGCGGTGACCCCGGGTAACGAGTCCCCATTTTCCCTCAAGCCCCGGTAGGGGCGGCGAGGCCGGAGGAGTCGATGCGTGGAACTACGGCAACACGAAGCGCTCTCGGCTGCGCAGAAAGCTCCCGAAGGCGTAGAGCAGCCCTCGAGCGTCCTTGCTCATTGGCCACGGTCGCGGTATGGTGGACCAGCGAGAAGGAATTCTCGCTCCCTCCGGAGTCATTCCCACCTACAAGGAGCCGTCATGTCAACCGAACCGGCCCGCCTGGCACGCCGTGGCGCGCGCATCGCGCTCACGGCCCTTCTCCTGGTCGTCTGTTCGCCCCTGGCCGCGGGCGCCGCGGTCATCTACGACAGCATCCCCGGCCCGCTTCCTCCGAATGTGCCGAGCCTGGGGTACCAGGCGACCCAATCGTCCGAGTTCGGTGATCTGATCCAGTTCGCCGGTGCGAATCGCCTGCTAAAGCGGGTGACGCTGGTGATGAGCGATTGGGCCTTGGCCTCGGACTACCCGGCATTCCCCGGGTCCACCGGCCCGACGTGGAACCACCCGCTCACCCTCAACCTTTACAACGTGGACAACAGCGGGGCGAATCCGGCTCCGGGCACGCTGATCGCCACCCGGACGCAGACGTTCGCCATCCCGTGGCGGCCGCCCGCGGACCCGACGTGTCCCGGGGGGACGGCGTGGCGGGCCAGCGACGGGAACTGCTACAACGGGCTGGCGTTCACGGTCGTGTTCGATTTCACGGGGATACCCGTGCCGAACCAGATCATCTATGGCGTGGCATACAACACGCAGACCTGGGGGTACAACCCGATCGGGACGCCGGGGCCGTACGTCTCGCTGAATTTCGGTCTGGCCACCCAGCCGCCCTCGATTGGGAGCAATCCGTTTCCGGATACGGTGTATTGGAACACGCAAACGGCCGCGAACTATGCGGATGGGGGCGCGGGGGGAGTGGGAATCTTTCGTAGGGACACCAATTGGACCCCGTTCAGCGGGGCGGCGTCCTTCGAGACGCTGGGTGTGACCGAGATCCCCACACTCTCGCCGCTCGCCCTGTTGGTGCTCGCCGTCGCCCTGGCCCTGATCGCGCTGAGGGCCGTCGTGAGGATGTGATCAGCGCAACAGCTCGAAGCGGATCTCCGCGTCCCGGTCCAAATAGCTACGGCCGGGCACGTTGACGCCGGTGGCTTTGAAGTTCCTCTGGAGAGAAACCCCCCAGAGCTCCAGGCTGAAGAGGAGGACGGCCACCGCGGCGAGGCCCAGCCAGAGACGGCGCGGCGGATCGGCGGGCGGGGGAAGGCGTGGGCTCCAGCCGTCTTTTCCCCGAAACGGGAGGCTCGCGAGCCAGGCGAGGGCCGCTCCGCAAAAGGGGAGCCAGAAGAGAAAGATCATCAGGCCGAGGCGGACGTAGCCGAAAAACAGACCGGTCGCGATCAGGACGGCCGCGGTGACGACGAGGCTGACGCCGGTCCAGCGCCGGGAAGGCCCGGGTGTGATCAGGCAGAGGATCAGGCCCAGCAGGGACAACGGGACGGCGATCCAAGATCCGGTTTTCGAATCGGGCACGAACATGTCCACCGGGCGGCGGTGGCCGTTCAAGCCTCCCGGCCAGTCCCACTGCGTCCAGCCGAGCGTCCAGGCCTCGGCGACGAGCTCCCATTTCTTTCCGACGAGACTGACAAAAGCTCCGGGATTCGTGCGGATCCACGTCCAGGCCATCAGGTCGCCGTGGAGGATGAACTCCACGTGCTGCGGGTCTTTCAGATCGAGGCCGGGGTTCTGCGCCTGTGACGTCATGAAGTCGCGCGAGAAACCGCCTTTCGCCATGGGGTTGTTCGCCAGCGCGAGATTGATCGGACCGTAGAGCGTCAGCGGCACGAAGGTCGGCAGCGGCTCGGTGGTCTGGCCGGCATACTCCGCGTTGACCGCGCTCAGGCGGATGGCGTTGCGGATGGTCCACGGCGTGACGATCGCGAGCCAACCCAGCGCCACGAGCACCCACGGACGGAGGCCGGCCCATTTCCAACCGGAGCCGAGCAATCCGATCCCCACCAGGAGCACCGCCACGAGCGCGGCCTCCGCGCGGGTCAGCGCCAGCGCTCCCAGCAGCAGGCCGAGGATCACGGACCACGCCGGTCCGCCGGGTTTCCGTTCTTCTGGGGGCACCGCGAGCGGATGATCGAACCGCCGCGTCCAGACCAGCAGGGTCAGGAGCAGGAGGAGCAGATAGAAGCTCTCCGTCACGGGAGCGATCGCAAGGATGTACAGGCCGAAGTGATAGATCCCGAGAAACGATCCGAGCAGCGCCACCGTCCGGCCCAGATACGGCTTCGCCAGAAGATAGAGCAAGCCGAGCGTCAGGCTGCCGACCAGCGCCATGGCCGACTTGACCCCCACGTGCGGCACCTGCGCGGTGGGCGACCCGGCGCCGAGCAGGGTGTGGACCACGGCCAGGAACCAGGCGAAGCCGGGCGGATGGAAGGGGATGCCGTGATCGTAGAGCCGGCCGGAGAGGAGATCCCGGGCATAGCTGTAAAAGGTTTCCGAGTCCCCTTCGTAGAAAAACGTATAGGGCCAGGAGAAGTCCCGGTTCGAGCGCAGGAAGACCAGCCTCTGCACCCAGGCCAGCAGGGTGATCCCGGCGGCGATGAGCAGGTCGGAGGCCGTGGACGTCGCTGTCGCCGAGTTGCCGATACCGCCTTGCGGCCCGTTCTTTCGGCGGCCCGGCGTTGGGCGCGGCTTTGGCTTCGCTGACTCACGAGAGCGGGGAGGATAGCAGAGAAGACAGGGGCCGGGACAAGCCCGGCCCCTGGAATCGAAAGGTCTACTGCGTGCAGGTCGGACGCGTGCCGCAGGCGATGCCGTGGGCGGAGAAGGCGTCCCAGATCCGGCAGGCGTTCGGCGTGCCGTTGGCGACGTTGCCGTCGTCATCGTCGGCCGCGAGGAAGACCGTGTACCAGTTGGTCGAGCCGCAGCCGTCCACCGAGGCGGAAATGTTGCAGGTGCCGCCCGAGGCGACGCGGTAGGCGCTCTTGCTGGGGGTCAGGCTCTTGTACCAGATGGAGTCCATCTTGCTCCAGCCGGTGGTGGTGCCCCAGTAGGCGACCAGGTTGTCGGCGAGGTCCCAGTTGGCCGAGCTGGCGATGATGCTCTCGCAGTGGCCTTCATAGCCCATCGGGCCGGCATAGCCGGTGTACGGGCAGGCGTAGCGGTCGCAGTTGATACCGGAGTTGGCGGTCACGTTCGCCGGCTTGGCGATCGTGCTGGCGCCGCCGCTGGCGCCACCGACGCCGAAGTCCTCAACGTCGCGGACACCGGTGCAGGCGGTGCAGTTGTAGCAGTTCACACCCGGCCTGAAGTTCGGGCCGATGCAGGGATCCTTGGTCTCCAGGAAGGCGAAGGTGTCACCCACGGCCTCACCGGAGCCCTGGTCGCTGGCGGCGCCGCCGGACTTGGTGTCCATCCCGTGGCCCCATTCGTGGAGGAACACGGCCGCGATCTCACCCGTGTTGGAGCAGCCGCCGCCGGAGCGGTAGAAGTTGACCGTCGTGCCGTTCCAGAACGCGTTGCAGGTGGCGTTGATGTTCATGTTGGCGGTCAGCGTGCCGGACAGCCAGGTGTTGGTCGGGAAGAAGCCGGCCGCCTTCCGGTTGATGTTGGTCAGGTGATAGAAGCCGGAGCGGCTGGCGTGGGTGTTGCCCACGCCGCCGACGCCGGGGGTGGTGCAGTCGGTGCCGCTGCTGGTGCCGAAGGCGAGGTCGCCCGGCGAGGAGGCCGACAGCGAGATGGCGCCGCACTTGTCGCTCATCTTGATGTACTTGCCGTTCAGCGTGGCCGTGGCCGTGCCGCTGCCGTAGGTGTAGGTGCCGGTCGCGTCCGTGACCTTGGCGGTGCCGTTGGTCACGTTGGTGAAGGGGAAGCCGACCACGGTCTCCGTGTCGGTGTTGGTCCTCGGGTAGACGCCGCCCGTGACCGTGGCGTAGTCGTTGGCGTCGATGAGCTGAAGGATCTTGCCGTTGCGGGCGTTGACGAACGCCTGATACGTGGTGGCGTCGTCGACGCGGCGGAAGCTGAGATCCCACACCAGCGCGTGCTGGTAGCCGGTGCCCGCGGCGCCCTTGTAGAGCTCGCCCTGACGCTCGCCGGTGGCGAGGGTGGGGATGAGCTTGAGCTGGCCGGCGTTCACGAATTCGGAGATCTGGGAGACGCTCGAGCCGAGCGCGCCCAGGACGGCAGCGAACGCCGCCTCGCGGGTCACCTTCGGCGTGGTGGCGGTTTTCACCTCGGCGACCTTCTCGGTGCCGAACTGAATGATGTTGCCGTTGTTGATACGGAAGTACGCGTTGGCGCCCTCGACCGGCACGCCGCGGTGGATCTGCTGGAACTCGACCATCCAGATCTCATGGTTCTCGCCGACGTTGACCGTGCTCTCCGGGTTGAGCCGCAGCTCTTCCTGGGAGACGCGGAAGATCTCGGGGTACTTGGCCATGAAGGCGCGCAGGATGCGCTCCACGTCAGACACCCGCACCGTGCCGTCGGAGGACAGGCCGGCGCGGACCGCGGTCAGGCTGTTGCCGCGGCCCGGCAGCACCGGGACGCCGACGCCCTGGATCAGGTTCGCACGGTTGGAGCGGGTGTCCCAGCGGACCTCCCACTGGTTCGAGTTCTCGGCGAAGAAGCGGCTGAGAGCGGTCGTCCGGCTGATGTCGGCGACGCCCCCGGCGATGTTGCGCACGGTTTCCAGCGAGGGCTGGGCGTTGAGCTCCGGCGCGACGAATTTGTGGGAGAAGATGGCCGAATGGAGGACCGAGAGATCCTCGCCTGCCGCATCCTCATGGGGAACGATGGCGAACGACAGCGCCGGGACGAGAAGCAGGGCCGACAGGGTCAGACCGAACAGCTTCCTACGATTGGACACGATGTGGCTCTCCTTTCAGTTTGACTACTGGTACGGTTCGAGATGCACCCTGGCCGAGGGCCTGGAAAATGTCCGAACACTCGGACTCGGGTGCGAGAATCTGAACCAGGTGACGTAGCAAGCCCCGTGCCGGGTTGGCCGAGGCCGCAAACGGCTGAGAAAAGAAGGGTTTGGCAAGCACCCTCACGACGTTGGGTCAGCCCTTGACCCGAAACACCCCGGAAGGGGTGGTCAAAGTTTGAAAGGGTGGGTCCGTGGCAGACCCGGTTTGTTTCGTCGTCATGCATGGGATCGCGGTCCAAAAGAGACTCTAAAGATACCGGTGCTCGAACCGCCCCGAAGCGAGCCGTCCACGTTCAGGAAAGGACGTCTTGGAGCTGAAAAGGGGGGCCGGACGGGATCCGGCCCCCCTTGGACAGCGAGGAAGGACGCTACTGCGTGCAGGTGGGGCGGGTGCCGCAGGCGATGCCGTGGGCGTTGAAGGCGTCCCAGATGCGGCAGGCATTCGGCGTGCCGTTGGCCAGGTTGCCGTCGTCGTCGTCCGCCGACAGGTAGACCGTGTACCAGTTGGTGGCGGCGCAGCCGTTCACCACGGCGGCCGGGTTGCACTTGCCGCCCGACGCCACCTGGTAGGCGCTTTTGCTGGGGGTGAGGCTCTTGTACCAGATCGAGTCCATCGTGCTCCAGCCGGTGGTGGTGCCCCAGCGGGAGATCAGGTTCTGGGCGAGGTCCCAGTTGGCCGAGCTGGCGATCACGCTCTCGCAGTGCCCCTCGTAGCCCATCGGGCCCTGGTAGGCGCCGATGATGAAGAACTGGTAGTAGGGGCAGGAGTAGCGGTCGCAGTTGAGGCTGGAGTTGTTGGTCACGTTCGCCGGCGTGGCGATGACGGCGCTGCCGCCGACCGCGAAGTCAGCCACGTCGCGCACGCCGGTGCAGGCGGTGCAGTTGTAGCAGTTCACGCCCGGCTGGAAGTTCTGGCCGATGCAGGGATCCTTGGTCTCGAGGAAGGCGAAGGTATCGCCGACCGCCTCGCCGGAGCCCGCGTCGCTGGCGGCGCCGCCGGAGTTGGTGTCCATCCCGTGGCCCCACTCGTGGAGGAACACGGCCGCGATCTCACCGGTGTTGGAGCAGCCGCCGCCGGAGCGGTAGAAGTTCACCGTGGTGCCGTTCCAGAAGGCGTTGCAGGTGCTGTTGATGTTCATGTTGGCGGTCAGCGTGCCGGCCAGCCAGGTGTTGGACGGGAAGAACGCCGCCGCCTTCCGGTTGATGTTGGTCAGGTGATAGTAGCCGGAGCGGGACGAGTGGGTGTTGCCGGCGCCGCCGACGCCCGGGGTGGTGCAGTCGGTGCCGGCGCTGGTGCCGAAGGCGAGGTTGCCGGTCGAGCTGTCCGACAGCGAGATGGCGCCGCAGTTGTCGGCCATCTTGATGTACTTGCCGTTGAGCGTCGCGGTGGCGGTGCCGCCGCCGTAGGTATAGTTGCCGGCCGCGTCCGTGACCAGGGCCGAGCCGTTGGTGACGTTGGTGTAGGGGAAGCCGACCACCGTCTCCGGGTCGGTGTTGGTGGTGGGATAGACGCCGCCGGTGACCTGCGCGTAGGCGTTGGCGTCGACGAGCTGCATGACCCTGCCGGTCTTCGCGTTGATCCAGGCCTGGTAGGTGGTGGGCTCGCCGGTGCGGCGGAAGGTGATCTCCCAGGCCAGGGCGTGCTGATAGCCCTTGCCCATGCTGCCCTGGTATGCCTCGGCCGGGCGCTCACCGGTGGTGAGCATGGGCAGGAGCTTCAGGGTGCCGGGATTCAGGATCTCGCCCACTTCGGAGATGTCGGAGCGGATCGCCTGGAGAGCGGCGGCGAACGCCGCCTCGCGGCTGACGCGCGGCGCCGTGCCGGTCCGGACCTCGGCGACCTTGTCGGTGCCGAACTGGACGATGTTGCCGTTGTTGATGCGGAAGAACACGCTCGCGCCTTCGACCGGCACGCCGTTGTGGACCTGCTGAAACTCGACCATCCAGAGCTGCTTCTCGGGGCCGACGTTGACCGTGCTCTTCGGGTTGAGCCGCAGCTCCTCCTGGGAGACCCGGAAAAGCTCCGGGTACCGGCCCATGAAACCGCGCACGATGCGCTCGACCTCCGCGACGCGAGGGGTGGAGCCGGCGAGCCCGGCCCGCGCCGGGGTGAGATTGTTGCCGCGGCCGGGGAGCACGGCGACGCCGGCACCCTGAATCAGGTTCGGCCGGTCGGAGCGGGTGTCCCAGCGGACCTCCCAAGCGGCCGTGTTCTCGGCGAAGAACCGGCCGAGGGCCGTGGCGCGGCCGATCTCACCCCCGGAGACACCGTTGACGTTGCGGATCGTCACCAGGGAGGGCTGGACGTCCAGAGCCGCGGTGGAGAAGTCCGGCGAGAAGATCGCCGCCCGGAGAAGGGCCGTATCCTCGGCGGTGTCCGGCGATGTCTCGCGCGGGACGATGGCGAACGACAGGGCGGGGAGGGCGAGCATCATCGACAGTGTCAATAGAATCAACGGCTTGCGTCGGTTGGACAAGGTACTCTCCTTTCGGTCCGTCGGTTGACGGCGTCCGCCGTGCCAGACCCCGGAAGACGTCCGGAGGCTGGAGGGGGGCGGGCGCACGGAAGCAGACTCGAAAAGTAAGGTGCCGGAGACCCGGCAAGGCGAGCCGCGCGATTCGATCGCGATTCGATCGCTATTCGATGACGACGCCCTGGAGATCCTCCTCGGGCTCGGGGAACTTCATGTGGAGCCGTTCCAGGGCGTCGACGATCACCGAGGCGACCACCAGGTTGCGGTACCAGTTCCTGTTCGACGGCACGACGTACCAGGGGGCGTGCTTCGTGCTGGTGCGGGAGAGGGCGTCCTCATAGGCCTCCATGTAGTCCTGCCAGAGCCGGCGGTCCTCCAGGTCCCCCTTGCGGAACTTCCACCGCTTGGTGGGATCGTCCAGGCGATCCTGGAGGCGCTCCTTCTGCTCGTCGGCGTCGATGTGGAGGAAGAACTTGAGGATGATGGTGCCGGTCTCGGCGAGCATCTTCTCGAAATCGTTGATCTGGCCGTACCGGCGCTTCCACACCGCGGGCGGGACGAAGCCGCGGACGCGCGCCGCCAGCACGTCCTCGTAGTGGCTGCGGTTGAAGATGACCATCTCGCCCTGGCTCGGCACCACCGGATGGACCCGCCAGAGGAAGTCGTGGGCCAGCTCCTCCGCGGTCGGCGCCTTGAAGGAGGCCACCCGCACGCCCAGGGGGTTCACGCCGTCGAAGACATGGCGGATCGTGCCGTCCTTGCCGCTGGTGTCCATCCCCTGGAGCACGACGAGCAGCTTGTGGCGGCCCTCGGCCCAGAGCATCTCCTGGAGCTCCTCCAGGCGGTCGTTCATCCGGCTGAACAGCTCGGCGGTGTCATCCTTGCCGCCTTTGAAGGCCGAGGTGTCTCCGGCGTCGAGGCGCGAGAGGTCGACCCGCGAGCCCGGTTCCACACGGTATTCCTTGATTCTCTTCATCCTCATGGCGGAAAACTACCACAGGCGGAATCCAGGCGACGCCCCGGGCTGTTGTTCCGTACGAAGGAAAGGAGGGCTGTCCGATGAGTCAGGGTATCGTGCGAAGCTGTCCGTCCTGCGGGCGGAAGAACCGGGTACACTGGTCGCGCCTGGACCGGGAGGCGCGCTGCGGGGCCTGCGGAACCGTCCTGGCGCCGATCGCCGAACCGGTCGCCGTGGACGAGGCCGCTCCGCTCGACGCGTTGCTGCGGGAGTCGTCCCTGCCGGTGCTGGTGGACTTCTGGGCTCCGTGGTGCGGCCCCTGCCGCATGGTGGCGCCGGAGATCGCCAAGGTCGCCGAGCGCAACGCGGGCCAGATCCTGGTCGTGAAGGTCAACACCGACGTCGATCCGGAGGTGGGGGCGACGCATCGCATCCAGTCCATCCCCACGATGGCGCTGTTCGCGGGCGGCCGGGAGGTGGCCCGCACGATGGGAGCCCGTCCGGCCGCGGGCATCGAGAGCTTCCTCCAGCAGTCGCTGGGCGTCAGGGTCTGATCTTACGCCCAGAACCAGAAGCTTCTCGCGCCGGATCGCTTTCGCTGAAGCAGAAAGGGTGCGGCCCTGGGCCGCACCCTTTCCAAGCCGCCGGCCGCCGGGTAGCGGCACCCGGCTTTGTGACAGATCAGCAGCACTGCGTGTTGTGGCAGTTCACGTCCTCAGTGGGCTGTTTCAGACCACCCGCGACCTCCTCCAACTCCTTGTCCTCCAGCTCCACCACTTCGGTGGGTTCCGGGGTCTCGATGGGGATCTCTTTGGGCTTCTCGTCGTACATTGCGGTATCTCCTGTTCGTTCGAGTCCGGTGACTCATTGACATCAGGCCTGCCGTTGACCGGCCAAGGCTGCCTGCCGCGGAGGGCCGGAAGGGGGGTCGATCCGGACCTTGCGGGCCGTATCGCCGAAGCCTTCAACGACCGCTCGGAGCGGTTCCTTCAAGTTTCGTCGCAAAGGTATGCAAGGGGAAGTGTGCTTCACGAACCGGGCCGATGGGCAGGACATGCCGAGGCACAGAGGAAGCACGACACACTTCTGACACTTGGCATCCCGTTCGAAGGCCGGCTCGCACCAGAGGGCGAGCTTCTCGGAGTCGAGGTCGAGCTCCCCGTCACGGGTCAGCCGGCCGACCACGTTGCGGTCGGTCATGTCGAGCTCGACCGTGCATTTCATGACCTTGCCGCCGGCTCCGATCACGAAGTGGAACGGCCGGGCCGCGTAGCAGGGGCCTGAGCCGATCGGCTTGACGTGGCGGAGGTCGTCGCCCACATCGAGCCCTCTTCGGCGCGCCTCTTTCTCCAACTCCCACTGCATCCGGATCGCCTCGTCGAGGCCGCAGATCGCGAGCTGTTTTTTGTGGACGTCCGAGGAAAACACGGTGTGGAACCGGACCTTGAACCGGGAGTCGCCCCGGAATTCCTGCTCGACGAGGTCGAGGAGCTCGTTGATTCGCGGGTAGTTCGCGTTGTCCCAGTTGACCCGGATGCTCACCTCATAGTCGTCGGGGCGCCGGCGCAGGGCTTTCAGGTTGTTGAAGATCGTCCAGAACGTGCTCTGCCCGTCGCGGGCCGGGCGGTTGCGGTCATGGCAGTCCGGCGGCCCGTCCATGGTGATCTGGAACCTGTCGATCTTCCAGGCGAGCAGCTTCTCCGCGACTTCGGGCGTCAGGAGATAGCCGTTGGTGGTCATGGCGCTGGCGAAGTCCAACGACTTCTCCGCGGCGATGTCGACGAAGAACGGAGCCAGCTCCTCGATGGCGCGCAGGCCGTAGAGCGGCTCGCCTCCGAACCAGTTGACGGCGAGGTGGCTCAGCCCCTGGGCCGCGCGCCTTTCCACGAGCTTCCTGACCGCGGACCTCACCCAGGGCTGCATCGTGCCGTGCGCGAACTCCTCGTAGCAGTACCGGCAGCGGAAGTTGCAGTCCTCGGAGGCGAGGAGAGTGAGCTGCAGCGTGTCCGACCGATAGTGATACTGGCCGAAGGCGAGTTGGATGCGGCGGTACTCGTCGGCGTCTTCCGTGATCAGGAATCCCCGGTCGACGAGGTACTTGGCCAGCCCGGCCGGGCGCATCTCCATCTCTTTCCTGCCGAGCAGGGCCTCGATCCCGGGACGTTGCGCGGCATCGAACACGCTCAGGCTCCGCCGGAAGGAGTTCCACAGGACGAGGCGGCCGTTCCGGGTGACAGCCCGGATGTTGTACCGGGACGGCTTGTAACGGAGAGGTGCGGCATCCGTTTCCTGGAGCCCGGCCTCCGCACCGTCCCAAGGTTCCTCGTCGTGCGGCGACCGCTGCAGGATGGTGGGATCGTTGCCAGGACTCGAGGGCATACGGGTAACCCCTCTCTCGTTTGATTGAGTTTAGGGACTTCGGGCCGGGTCTCCCACACTTCAGCAGGTAGACTTTCGGCAACCCGGGAAGGGGGTCGTCCGGGTTTCGCTCCCCCCCGGGGTGGTTACGGTAAGGGCCCGTCACGCCTCCCGCCGGCTCCGGCGCGGGGCAACCCCTCGTAGTCTGATAGGATGGCGCCGCCGTTCCCAACAACAACGAGGAGGTGAGCGATGGCGCGAGGCAACAATGCTCCGAAGAACATCACTTGGGTGATCTGTCTCGTCCTCTACCTGATCGCGGCTCTCAACTGGTTCGGCGTGATCCATCTGGACCCGAAGATCGCATCCTGGTCCTGGATCGTGGGCTACGCCGTCCTCCTGATCGCCGTCAAGGTGCGAGGGTTGTAGCGGGCCCATCGTTTGATCCCGTCCCCCCCTCTTCCCGGCCCTCCCGCACTGTAGGAGCACCCCTTGTGGTTGCTCCCGTGGTGCCGGAGGGGCAGGCTGCGACACCGGGGGAGCCGTGATAGGCTCGTTCTCCCTCTGTTCAGGCACCCTTATGCCTGTACGAGGAGATAGTCTATCTATGAGCCATGTTCTCGAGTGCCACGTGTATTACGACTCGACCCGCCACGAGCAGCCGCCTGCCGACTGCGCCGGCCGGGTCGATATCTCCAGCGATCAGGCCGCGGGCCAGCGGCTGATGAGGCTGGGCCTTTCGACGCGCAACGACCTGCCCGCCGTCCTGCTCACCGAGCCGGGCGGCAAGATCCGGATTCTCGGCCTGCGCCTCACGGCCGAGGAGACCTCCCAACTGGCCGGAGGCACGGGCCTGCCCACGGAGAGGCTGCGCGTCTACAGCTCCTCCTGGTGCCCCGACTGCCGCCGTACCAAGCGGGTGCTGGAGGAGGCCGGCGCTCCGTTCGAAGAGGTCGACCTCGATCAGGACGGTCAGGCCGAAGCCATGATCCTGGAACGCAGCGGCGGCCGCCGTGTCGTGCCCACGCTGCGCTTCGACGACCGGGTCTGGGCGTTCAACCCTGACCCTCCCCTGCTGCGCCGGCTGCTCAACGGCACGCTGGCCGGCAGGGTCTAGCGTAGGCCCCCAGGGCCGGCTGCCACACCAATCCGACCGAGGAGAATTTCCCATGAGGATAGCGGTCTGCATCAAGCAGGTCCCCAACACCGAGGCCCGGCTGCGGCTCGCCAAGGACGGCGCTGGATCGAGGAGGAGGATCTGCCGTTCGTCATCAACGAGAGCGACGAGTACGCTCTGGAAGAGGGCTTCAAGCTGGCCGAGAGAGACCGGCGGCGAGGTCGTCGTCTTCTGCCTCGGACCCGAACGGGTCGAAGGAGGCCCTGCGCAAGACTCTCGCCGTCGGCGCCGCCCGCGCCGTCCATCTCAACGATCCGGCGTTTGCGGGCGGCGACGCGCTGGCCACCGGCCGCGCCCTCGCCGCCGCGATCCGGCCCGCGAATCGTTCGACCTCGTGCTCACCGGCTCGCAGTCCGGACGACGTGCGGCTGCGGCGGCACCGGCTCGATCATCGCCGGCCATCTCGGCTGGCCGCACGTCTGGCTGGTCATGGGCGTGGAGCTCGAGGAGGGCGGCAAGACCGCCAAGGTGACCCGCGAAATGGAGAGCGGCGTCAACGAGATCTCCCGCATCCCGTGCCCGCCGTCCTGGAGATCCAGGCGGGCATCAACCACCCGCGCTACGCCTCGCTCAAGGGGATCATGGCGGCGAAGAAGAAAGAGATCGCCCAGAGGTCGGTCCGCGGACCTCGGGCTCGGTCCGAGGCCGGGTGGGCGCGCCGGGCTCGCGGCTCGAAATCGTCTCGGTCGCCTTCCCCGAAGCCGGAGCGGGCGCGCAGATGCTGGAGGGCGACGCCAAGGCCGTGGCGGCGAAGCTGGTCGACAAACTGCAGAAGGAAGCGAGGGTGCTCTGATGGCGAAGATCTGGGTGACGTTCTGCAGCTCCGCGGAGGACGGCCAGGTGCCGCGCGCCTCCCTCGAGGCCCTCGCCGCCGGCGCAGAAGCTGGCTGCGGCGCTCGGCGGCGGCAAGGCCGAGGCGGTCGTTCTCGGCTCCGGCATCGGCGCGGTGGCTGGCGAGGTGGCGCAGAACGATCTCGGCGCCGTCCATGTCGATCGACCACGCGGCGCTGCGCGGCTACACGCCGGGCGCGTACGTCGGCGCGCTGGCGCCCGCGATCCAGGCCGCGAAGCCCGACTACGTGATCTTTCCCCACACCTACCAGTCGGTGGACTATGTGCCGCGGCTGGCCCAGGCCGTGGACGCCGGGCTGATCACCGACGCCACCGGATTCGAGCCGGGTGATGGCGGCGATAGTGGGCTCGTCTGGAAGCGGCCCGATGCTCGGCGGCAAGCTCCAGGCGCGCGTGCGGGTCAAGGGCGAAGGGCACGGTCTTCGTCTCCGTCCAGGCGGGCTCGTTCCCGGCCGACAGCGTGGTCAAGGGGCAGTCGGCGAAGTCCAGCCGCTCGGAGGCCGGACCTGATCGGGATCAAGGCGGACCGCGAGATCCTCGGCTATCGAGGAGGTCGGCGGTGACCAGGTGGACCTGACCAAGGCGGACGTCATCGTGGCCGTCGGCCGCGGCGTCGGCGGCGCGCGACAAGATCGGCATGATCGAGGATCTGGCCAAAGCCGCTCGGCGCCGAGATCGGCGCCAGCCGGCCGGTGATCGACAACGGCTGGCTGCCGCGCGACCGCCAGATCGGCTCGTCCGGGCAGACCGTGGCGCCGAAGCTCTACCTCGCTGCGGGCATCTCCGGCGCCATCCAGCACCTGGTGGGGATGAAGGGCTCGTCGGTGATCGTCGCCATCAACAAGGATCCGGGCGCGCCGATCTTCAATGTCGCCCACTACGGCATCGTCGGCGACATGCACGAGATTCTGCCGGCCCTCACCGAGGCGGTCAAAGCCGCGAAGGGGTGAAGAAGAGGGCGGACATCGCCGTCGAGGCGGGCGAGGGGGAGTGGTGGCGCGACCGCCGCTCCGACCTGCTCGCCCTGGCGTCCGAGCGGAGTCCGCTCTACGTCTACGACGCCGCAACTCTGGACGATGCGGCCCGCTCGGTCCGGTCGCTCGGCGTCTTCGACCGGGTCTTCTACTCGATCAAGGCCAACGCCTGCCCCGGCGTGCTGTCCCGCTTCGAGGCCCTGGGGATCGGCTTCGAGTGCGTGTCGGCGCCGGAGCTGGAGCGCGTGGCGAAGCTGTTCCCGGGGATCGAGGGCGCGCGCCTGCTGTTCACGCCGAACTTCGCTCCGGCCTCCGAATACCGGCGCGCCTACGAGCTGGGCGCCTGGGTGACGGTCGACAGCCTCCATCCGCTGCGCGCCTGGCCCGATGTCTTTCGCGGTCGGGAGATTCTGGCGCGGCTCGATCCGGGGAAGGGCCAGGGCCATCACGCCCATGTGCGCACCGCCGGGGCGCAGTCCAAGTTCGGGGTGGACCCCGAGTCCCTGGACGAGCTGCGCGAGCTGGCCGGCCGGGCCGGCGTCCGCATCGTCGGCCTCCACGCCCACGCGGGCAGCGGCATCCGCCAGGCCGGGAGCTGGAGCGGGACCGCCCGGTTTCTCGCCCGGGAGGCCGAGCGCTTCCCCGATGTCCGGATCCTGAACGCCGGGGGCGGCCTCGGAGTGCCGGAGCGGCCGGGCCAGGCGCCGCTCGATCTGGAGGCGCTGGCCGTGTCGCTGGGGCGGTTCCGGGAGGCGAGCCCGCGCTTCGAGCTCTGGATCGAGCCCGGCCGTTTCCTGGTGGCGCGGGCCGGCGTGCTCCTGGCCAAGGTGGTGCAGCTCAAGCACAAGGGGGACGTGATCTACGTCGGCCTGGAGACCGGGATGAACTCCCTGATCCGCCCGGCGCTCTATGGCGCCTATCATCCGATCGTCAACCTGACGAAGCTGGGCGAGCCGGCCACGATGCTGGCGCACGTCGTCGGCCCCATCTGCGAGACCGGTGACGTCCTCGGCCGCTCCCGCCGGCTGGCGCCTGCGGACGAAGGGGACGTCGTCCTGGTGGCGAGCTGCGGCGCCTACGGCCGGGTGATGAGCTCCTCCTACAACATGCGGGAGCCGGCCGGCGAAGTTGTGCTCGAAACCGGGCTCGAAACCCGGCGGCCGGTTCCTCCGTAGTGTCCTCCAGATTGGAGGAGATCATGGACAACGAGATCCGGACATATCCGACGGAGCCTGCCGAAGAGCGACTGAACCTAATCGTCCGCTTTTTCACCGCGCCGATCGAGGTCCGCACCTATACGAACCTGCTCTACCTGGCCCTGGCGTTTCCCATGGGCCTGCTCTACTTCATCTTCCTGGTCACCGGTCTGACCACCGGTTTCGCGCTGACGATCATCTGGATCGGTCTGCCGATCCTCGCCGTGGTGTTCGCATCCAGCTTCGGCATGTCGGCGCTGGAGAGGCGGCTGGCGATCCACCTCCTCGGCGCCAAGGTGCCCCCCATGGCTCCGCAGCGCACCGGCGCCCCCGAGAACGTCTGGAAGATGGTGCAGGAGTTTCTGGCCAATCCGGTCACCTGGAAGGGCATGGGCTTCCTCTTCGTCAAGCTCCCCCTGGGCGTGTTCACCTTCGCCTTGACGATCAGCCTGATGTCGCTGTCGCTCGGGCTGCTGGCCGCGCCGCTGCTCTACCCGTGGAACGACCTCTTCATCGGCTTCTGGGTCGTGGACACGCTGGGCGAGGCGCTCCTGGTGTCGGCGTTCGGCGTGCTGTTCATGCTGGTGTCGCTGAACCTCTTCAACCTGCTGGCGATGGCCTGGCGCGAGCTCGCGGAAGCCATGCTGGGCAGCCATCGGTTCGAAGTGCCGGCGGCGCCCGTGTCGATCGAGCCATCGGCACTGCCGGCTTGAGGTTGCACGCGGGTTGATCCCATCCCCCTCTCCCCTGTGCCGGGGGAGAGGGGTTTTTGAGTCAGCTACGGGGTTTTTTGCCCAACACCAATCCCTGGCGGCGCTCGACCTGCTCGAAACCGGTGTCCCGCAACAGCTCCTCGATCTCGGCATAGCTGGGCTGCCAGCCGCTCTGGCCCTCCTTGCCCAACATCAGGAAGGCGTCGAAGATGGGCTCCGGCGAGCCCGTCCAGTCGTCTTCGAAGAAGGTCTCCCAGATCAGGATGGTGCCTCCCGGCTCCAGCGCCGAGTGGACCTTGCGCAAAATGAGCCGGTCTTCGTCCGGCGACCACATGTGGAGGTTGTTGGCCAGGAGCACCACGTCGGTCTCGGGGAGTTTTTCGGCGGTGAAGTAGTTGTCGCCGACCGTCTCGAAGTGCTCCGTCTCTCCCTCTTCCTCCAGCTTTGCCTGCGCCACGGTGACGACCTCCGGCACGTCGAAGACGATGCAGCGCAAATGGGGATTGGTTTTGCGGATACCGATGCCGAACCCGCCGGAGGCGCCGCCGATGTCGGCGAGAACCCGGTGGTTGCTGAAGTCGTAGCGTGCGGCCAGGGTCTTGCCCCATTTGATTCGGTCGGGATGGCGGGTGCCGACAAGCTCCTGGAGCCAGTTGTCGCGGTCCTGCCGGATGAGGGAGCGCCGGTCGGTGATCTCGCCGGAGTCGCGGAGCTGATACCAGTGGAGGGGGGGCGGATCGAGAAGCCGGCTCTCCATCTCGGCGGCAGAGAGGTCGTACCTGAAGAGGAGGATCAGCGAGTTGCGCAGCTCCGAGTCTTCCACTGTCAGAGCGGCCTCGACCAACGGCGTATTGGAGAGGGCGCCCTCACGCAGACGGGTGAGGCCCATATTGGTCAGGAACTGCGCCAGGAGCCGTGCGGAGGGTGCGGGCATCTCCCAGGCCGCCGCCAGCTCGGTGAGGGGGACCGTTCTTCCTCGGAGCCGGCCGAAAAGGTTCCTGCGGACCGCGACCTCGAGGAAACCGCTGGTCAGGCGTCCCGCTCCCAGAGCGAGCAGTGAGGTGAGGGAGATTCCCTGCGCGGAATCGGATGGGGTGTTCATTACATCCTCCTTGAATGTTCAATTCGTAAAGCGATGACCATGCCCAAGGTTGCTCAGCGCCAAGGCCCGCCCTCAGCCATCGCGAGGTCGTTCTGCAGGTGCTCCACCAGGCGATCGAGGACCGGCCTTTGGAGCACGGAGTAGTGATCGGCGTCGAAGAGGTAGGCCTCGGTATTGGCGAGCGCGTTCCAGCCCAGTGCGGGGTCCGAGGCTCCCGGAGCCAGCGAGGCGCTGGCGCGGAACAGGGAGACCCGTCCACCATAGGGACGCGGCAGGTAGCCCTGCAGGGCCTTGACGTGGCGGCTGAAGAGGTCGAATCGTTCCCGCAGCCGCGGTTTGTCCACGTCCGGTGGCAACACCCCCTCACTCCGTCCCAGCTCGACCAGGCGGTCGAGCGCCGCGTCGAAGTCCAGACCCTCCAGCACCTCCTGGCCGAACGCCACCGGGCGGCCCGACAGCCGCACCAGGTCGGCGGCAAACCCGGCCACGAGCGAAGCATCGTCGATCCCTTCGCGCCGGCCGGACTCCGGGGAGGAGGGATCGATCATCGCCAGCAGCGCCACGCTGCCGCCGGAGCTCTCGATCTGTTGCGCCATCTCGTAGGCGATCACCGCGCCGAGCGACCAGCCGGCCAGAAGCCAGGGACCCGCGGCCTGCACCTCGCGCACCGCGGTCAGATATTGCGCCGCCAGCTCCTCCATGGTGGGAGGGTGGCCGTTACCCGCCGGGAACGCCTGCAGGCCGTAGACCGGCCGGTCGGCCCCGAGCTTGCGCGCCAGCTCCACGTAAGCGAAGACGTCTCCCCCCACCGGATGAACCACGAACAGCGGCCGGCCCGTCCCTCCGGCGTGCAGCCGCACCAGCGGCGAGCGCTGGGCCGGCGCTTCGCCGTGGTTGAGCACGCCGGCGAGCCGCTCCACCGTCGGCGCCTCGAACAAGACCGAGATCGGCAGCTTGATCCCGAAGACGTGCTCGACCCGCGCCATCAGCCGCACCGCCAGCAGCGAGTGGCCGCCGAGCTCGAGGAAGTCGTCCGTCACCCCGATCGGAGCGATGTCCAGCAGCTCCTCCCAGATGCCCGCGAGCCGCAGCTCGACGTCGTTGCGCGGTGCCTGGACGGGACCGGCGCTCCGGCGCGCCGACAGCTCCGGCGCCGGCAACGCCCGGCGGTCGACCTTGCCGTTGGGCGTCAACGGCAGCCGGTCGAGGAGCACGATGTCCGACGGCACCATCGGCTCCGGCAGCTTGCCGCGCAGGAAGGTCCGCAGATCCGCCGCCGTGGGAGCCTCGCCCGGCTTTGGGGTGGCGTAGGCCACCAGGCGGCGCTGGCTCTGGCCTTTGCCATGCACCACCGCCGCCGCCCGATGCACCGCCGGGTGCTCCGCCAGCGCCGCCTCGACCTCGCCCAGCTCGATGCGGAAGCCGCGCACTTTCACCTGATCGTCGACGCGCCCCAGGAACTCCCGCCGGCCGTCCGGCAGATACGCCCCAGGTCGCCGGTGCGGTAGAGGCGCGCGCCCGGGATGGGTGAGAACGGATCGGGCAGGAAGCGCTCCGCCGTTAGGTCCGGCCGTCCCAGATAGCCCCGAGCCAGGATCGGCTCGCCGGCGATCAGCAGCTCGCCCGGCACCCCCACCGGCGCCAGGCGGCCGTCCGGGTCCACCACGTGCAACGCCCGGCCGCGCAGCGGATGGCCGATCGCCACCCGCTCGAACAGCGGACCGGTGGACTCCCGGCTCGTCGCCTCCAGGAACGACGCCGCCACCACCGTCTCCGTCGGGCCGTAGGCATTGAGCAGGCGCACGTTGCGATTCCTCGGGCTGCGCCACCACACCGCCAGCTCCTCGCTCATCATCGCCTCGCCGCCCACGTAGACCACCCGCAGACTGTCCTCGCGCGCCGGTGCCGAGCTGCGCGCCCGTACCCACTCGCTCCAGTAGCCCGTCGGCAAGTCGATGATCGTCAGGCCCATCTCCCCGATCCGCTCTTCCAGCTCCTCGGCGCTCCACATCTCTTCCTCGCGCAAAGCGAGGCA
Organism: uncultured Holophagales bacterium; assembly: GCA_963844885.1. GTDB lineage: Bacteria > Acidobacteriota > Thermoanaerobaculia > Multivoradales > UBA5704 > DATMER01. Next base: position 137,136 of record CAWJQA010000010.1, read on the forward strand.
ACCGCCGTTGACCAGGGCGATGAACACCTGGTCCACCGAGCCGTCGAAGTTGAGCGTCGAAAACTGCAGCACACGGTCGTCGCGGTGCTCTGCCATGTGCAGCACTTCACGCGTGCCGGCCATGTGCCAGGTCAGGGCGCGGTGCGACACTCCCACCGGCTTCGGTCGGCCCGTCGAGCCCGAGGTGAAGATGGCGTAGGCGAGATTGTCCCCCGCCACACCGCTGCGCGGATTGGCGTCGTCTTGTGGACCGGTCTCCCCCGGTTCGCCATCGATCGCGATCACCTGTCCGACGAGCCCGGCCAGGCCCCCGGCCAACCGCTCCTGGGCCAGCGCCAACGGCATTTGCACGTCCTCGATCATCAACAGCAGACGCTCGCGCGGATAGGCCGGATCGAGCGGCACGTAGGCCGCCCCCGCCTTGAGAATGCCGAGCAGGCCGGCGATCATCTCCGGTGAGCGCTCGGCGTAGAGACCCACCGCCACCTCCGGTCCCGCACCCTCCGCCCGCAGTCGGCGCGCGATCCGGTTGGCCCGGCGGTTCAATTCGCGATAGCTGAGCTCGCCCTGCGACGACAGCAGGGCGGGTGCGTCCGGAGCCGCCGCCGCCCAACGCTCAAAGACCTCATGCACGAGATCCGACTCGAGGTGCGACACAAGCGCCGTGTCGTTCCACTCCTGGAGGATCTGCTGGCGCTCCGCGGGCGACAGCAGGTCGGCCGTGTCGTAGCGGCTCTCGGGCTCCGTGGCCATCGCGGCGAGCACCCGCAGGTAGAGGTTGACGATCGCGCGCAAATGGTCCTGGCTCACCACCCCGGAGTCGCTCTGCAGATTCAACCGCACGGTGTCGCGCGCCGAATCCTGAATGAAATCGAGGGCCAGGGGAATGTTGGTCTCGTTCATCGCCCGGGCGCCTTCGAGTTTCACGCCGATCGCCTGCGCGGCCTCGGACAGGACGTAGAAATTGATGAAGTTGAAGCTCGTCTCGAAGAGCTGCGCGGCGCCCAGCTCGCGCTGGATCTCCGGCAGCGGATAGCGGCGGAACGGCAGGAGCTCGTTCTCGGCCGCGAACATCTGGCGCACGAGATCGCTCCAGGTACCGCCGGTGAGCATGGTGCGCAGCGGCACCGTGTTCAAGAACAGTCCCAGCACGCGATCCCCGTCGTCGGCCTCCGGACGGCCGTTCGTCACCAGGCCGGTGACGACATCGCGCGTGCCGGTGATCCGTCCCAGGACCCAGACGTGGGCGGCGAGAAGGACGTTCTTCAGGCGCCCACCCGCGGCGCCTGCCAGCTCGCGCAGGCCCGCGAGCACGGCCTCCGGCAGCGTCACATTGACAGGCGTGCGGTCTTTCACTTCCGTGGGATGCCATGCCAGCAGGCGTGCGGGCTCGGTATCGCGCAGCCGCTGTGACCAGAAATCCCGCGCCTCGCCGGACTCCAGCACCGCGCGCTCCAGCGCGATGAAGTCGCGGAAGGTACTGACCGGAGCGGGCGGTGGGTCCGTCTGCGCGAGCACCGCCTGGTAGAGCTGGAACAGCTCCGACAGCAAAGTGGCCACGCTCCAGCCGTCGAGGATGGCGTGGTGGTCGGTCCAGAAGAGCTGGGTCTCGCCTCCGGCCAGATGCTGGACATGGAAGCGCAGCAGGGGCGGCCTGTCCAAGGCGAAGCGAAGTGCCGTCTCCTCCGCGAAGCGTCGCGCGATGGCGGCCTCTTGCTCTGCGGGACCCAGACTGCTGAGATCCTCCTCGGTCACCGGCAGCTCGACAGTGCGATGCACGAGCTGCAGCGGCCGGCTGAAGCCACCCAGATCGAACGAGGTGCGCAGCACCGGGTGACGCCGGGCCAGTTGTGCGGCAGCGGCCCGCAGGGCCACCGTGTCGAAGGTGCGGGAGAGCCGCACGGTGGATACGTTGTGGTAGAAGGTGGTGCTCTCGACGTAGCTGCTGTGGAAGAGCATGCCGAGCTGGAGGGCGGAGACGGGATAGGCGTCCTCCACGTCCTGGGGCAGGGCGGTGCGCTCCGCGGCCGTCACGAGCGAAAACGGCCCCGAGGGTACCGCGGTCTCCTCCATCGTGGCGAGCCGGTGCGGTATGAGCTGCGCGATGGTCTGGTGCTGGAAGAGCTGCGGCAGGGAGAAGCGCAGCCCCTGCGCCCTGGCCAGCGACAGCACACGGACGCTGCTGATCGAGTCCCCGCCCAGAGCGAAGAAGTTGTCGTGGACGCCCACCCGGTCCACTTTCAGCACTTCGGCCCAGATCGCGGCCAGAGCCGCCTCTTCCGGCGTACGTGGCGCCAGATGGGTCTCTTCCGCGCCTTGCCACTCCAGAGTCGTCAGAGCCTTGCGATCCACCTTGCCGTTGGCCGTGAGAGGCAGTGCCGCGAGCGTCACGAACGTGGCTGGCACCATGTAGTCCGGCAGCCGCTCTCGCAAGGAGTGGCGCAGCCCATCGGCTGTCATGGCGGAGACGTCACCGGCCACATAGGCGGCCAACCGCCGGTCGCCGGGCCCCTTTTCGGATCGATCCTCGCACACGAGAACCACGGCCTGGCTCACCCCGGGGAGAACGGAGAGCGCCGCTTCGATTTCTCCCAGCTCGATGCGGAAGCCGCGGATCTTGACCTGATGATCGATCCGTCCCAGATACTCCACCTCGCCCTGGGGCAGGAAACGCCCCAGGTCGCCCGACCGGTACAGCCGTGCTCCTGAGCCGCCGCCGGCCGGGTCCGGGACGAAGCGTTCCGCGGTCAGCGCCGGCCGGCCCAGATAGCCCCGCGCCAGTCCCGCGCCACCGACCACGAGCTCGCCCGGCACTCCGATGGGCGCCGGTTGCAGCCAGGGGTCGACCACCGCGAGCGACAGATCGGGGATGGGGACACCGATGACGCTGCGCCGTTCACCCCGGGCGTCCGCCGCGCGCAGCGGCCGGTAAGTGACATGCACCGTCGTCTCGGTGATCCCATACATATTGACCAGCAACGGCTTCGCGTCACCGTGACGCGCAAACCACGGGGCCAGGCTGGCCGGATCCAGAGCCTCGCCGCCAAAGATCACCAGCCGCAGATCCGTCGCGTCGCCGCTACGCCTCGCGTCCGCCTGCGCGAGGTGGGCGAAGGCCGAGGGGGTTTGATTGAGCACGGTGACCCGCTCGTGGTGCAGCAGATCCAGGAACAGCTCGGGCGAACGGCTCACTTCCCAGGGGACGGTCACCAATCGGCCACCGTAGAGCAGCGCTCCCCAGATCTCCCAGACCGAAAAGTCGAAGGCATACGAGTGGAACAGAGTCCAGACATCCCGTTCTCCGAAGCCGAACCACGCCTCGGTGGCGTCGAAGAGCCGGACGACGTTGCCGTGGGTGACCAGAGCGCCCTTGGGATGGCCGGTGGAGCCCGAAGTGTAGATCACATAGGCCAGGCTCGCCCCACCCGCCAGGGGTTCGAGATCCCCGGCAGGGAGAGCCTCCAGCATCTCGCGGTGGGTGTCGAGGAGAATCTGCCGGGCCGTGTCCGGAAGCACGGTGACGGACTCCTTCGTCCCCACCACGATCTGGATGCCCGCGTCCTCGATCATGTAGGCCAGCCGCTCCCGCGGGTAGCCGGGATCGAGCGGCACATAGGCGCGCTCCGGCTTTGAGGATACCCAGGATCCCCACCACCAGATCCAGGGACCGTTCCAGGCACAGTCCCACCCGGCTCTCGAGGTCGGCTCCCTGCTGGCGCAGCCGGCGGGCGAGTTGATTGGACCGGCTGTCCAGCTCGCCGTAGCTCATGCTCTCGTCTCCACAGATGAGAGCCGTGGCCGCGGGCATCTGCCGGGCCTGTGCCGCGAAGCGGCCATGGAGTGTCAGCGCCGCATGAGGTTGCTCTCCCTTCCCCCCCCACTCCAAGATAATCTGATGCCTCTCGGCTCCGTTGAGCAAGGGTAGCTCCGAGGCCAACAGGCCCGGTGCTGCCAGGGCCGCGGTGAGCAGTTTCTCGTAATGAAGAATCAGACGGTCGATAGTGGTGGCGTCGAACAGATCGGTGGCGTATTTGACCGTACCGCCGAGCCCGCCGTTTTGATCCGCGAGGTTGAGCGTGAGATCGAACTTCGAGGTCGTTGTCGCTGTGTCCAACGGCCGCAGACGCAGGCCCTGGATCTCCAGGTTCTTGACAGGAGCGTTGTGCAGCACAAACACCACCTGGAACAAGGGTGTTTGCGCGAGGCTCCTCTCCGGCGACAGCTCCTGGACCAGTTTTTCGAACGGCATGTCCTGATGCGTGTGCGCGGCCAACGAGGTTTCGCGGACCCTGCCGAGGAGCTCACGAAACGAGGGCTCGCCCGCCATGTCGCCGCGCAGCACCAGCGTGTTGATGAAGAATCCGATCAGCCCCTCGATCTCCAGCCGGTTGCGGCCGGCCACCGGCGTGCCCACCGCGAGATCCTGCTGGCCGCTGTAGCGCGCCAGAAGGGTTTGGAATGCAGCCAGGAGCACCATGAAGAGCGTCGCTCCTTCGCGCCGGCTGAGAGCTTGGATCTGCCGGATGAGCTCGGCCGGCAGATACACCGGCCGTGACGCGCCGCGGTAGCTCTGCACCGCCGGCCGCGGCCGGTCGGTGGGCAGCTCCAATCGTGGCGGCAGGCCCGCGAGCTGCCGGCGCCAGAAGGAGATCTCTCTCTCCAGGATCTCGCCCTTCAGCCAGGAGCTTTGCCAAGCCGCGAAATCCACATACTGCATCGCAAGCTCCGGCAAAGGCGATGGCCGGCCCGCGGCAAACCTCGGATAGAGCGCGGCCACCTCGCGGATCAGGATACCCAACGACCAGCCGTCGCTGACGATGTGATGCATGGTCAACGAGGCGAGATGGTCCTCCTCGGCCAGCCGCAACAGCACGCCGCGCAACAGCGGATCGCAGGTGAGGTCGAACGGCCGGACGGCCTCCCTACCAGCCAGGGCGAGGGATAGCGCCTCGCGCGGGCTCTCCGGCAGTCCCGACAGGTCCACCACGGGCAGCACGAAGGAGGCCGCCGGTTGGATCACCTGCACCGGCTCGCCCTCCAGCATGGCGAAGACCGTGCGCAAGGCCTCGTGACGGCGCACGATTTCTCCCAGGCAAAGCGCCAGCACCGCGGGGTCCAGCGGCCCCTCGACGCGCAGCGCCACCGGTATGCTATAGAGTGGGCTGCCCGGCTCGAGTTGGTCGATGAACCAGAGGCGCTGCTGCGCGAACGACAACGGCAGGGGTCCCTTGCGCGCTGCCGGAGCGATGGGGACCAGGGGCGGGGCGAGCAGCCGGTCCGTGCCGGTCAGTCGTGCCGCCTCGACCCGAGTGGCGAGGTCGGCCAGTCGCGGGGCTTCCAAGAGATCGTGCAGTGGCATCTCGATGCCGAAGGCGCCCCGCAGGCGCGACATCACCTGCGTCGCCAGCAGAGAATGGCCGCCGAGGTCGAAGAAATGGTCGGTCCTCCCGATTCGATCGAGACCGAGGAGCTCGGCCCAGATGCCGGCGAGAACCTCTTCGACCGGCGTCCGCGGTTCCTCATGGCTTTCGGCGGGGCGTTGCCACTCCGGAGCCGGCAGCGCCTTGCGGTCCACCTTGCCGTTCGGGGAGAGAGGCAGGGCTGCGAGGATCACGAAGGCGGCCGGCACCATGGAGTCCGGCAGCCTCTCGCGCAACGACCGGCGCAGCGTCTCGGCGTCGGCGTCACCGGCCACATAAGCCACCAGCCGCCGGTCGCCGGTCCCCTTTTCGGATCGATCCTCACGCACGATGACCACGGCCTGGCTCACCCCGGTGAGGGCGGAGAGCGCCGCTTCGATCTCCCCCAGCTCGATGCGGATGCCGCGTAGCTTCACCTGGTGGTCGATCCGGCCCAGGTAGTCGATGGCGCCGTCCGGCAGGTGGCGAACCAGGTCGCCCGTGCGGTAAAGGCGCTCGCCCGGCCGCGGCGCGAAGGGATCGGGAACGAACCGCTCGCCGGTCAAATCCGGCCGGCCGAGATACCCTCGCGCCAGACTGACGCCGCCGATCAGCAGCTCTCCCGGCGCGCCGGGCGGTACCGGATGGAACGCCGGGTCCACCACGTAGATCCGGGTGTTGGCGATCGGTTGGCCGATCGGTACCAGGCCCCGCTCGTTCTCCCGCGGGCAGGCCCAGAAGGTCACGTCCACCGAAGCCTCGGTCGGACCATAGAGGTTGTGCAGCGCGACGCCGGGCAGGCGGTCGTAGAACCGCCGCCGCAGCTCCTCCGGCAGCGCCTCGCCGCTCACCATCACGTGCCGCAAGGAGGCGCAAGGCCCGATGTCTTCCTGCGCCAGGAAGACCTGGAGCATGGAGGGGACGAAGTGGAGCGTGGTGATTTTTTCGCTCGCGATGGTGGCGGAGAGATACGCCGGATCCTGGTGCCCCCCCGGGCGCGCCATGACTAGGGTCGCGCCGGAGAGGAGCGGCCAGAAGAATTCCCACACCGAGACGTCGAAGCTGAAAGGGGTCTTCTGGAGCACCCGGTCGCCGGGTCCCAGGCCGTAGGTCTCCTGCATCCAGAGGAGACGGTTGCAGATGCCGGCATGGGGGAGCATCGCCCCTTTGGGCTGGCCGGTGGAGCCGGAGGTGAAGATCACGTAGGCCAGGCTCTCGCCGGTGAGCTCCGCCCACGGCGCGCGCCTGGGCGCGCCGGTTTCCTCTGGCTCTCCGTCCACAAGGACGACCGCGGCGCCGACCTCCGGCACGGAGGCCGACAGATGGCTCTGGGTTAGGATCACCGGCATCCGGGCGGTGCGTGCCATGAAGGCGAGGCGCTCGGCCGGATAGCCGGGATCGAGTGGGGCATAGGCACCGCCGGCCTCGAGGATGCCGAGGAGAGCGACCACCATCGCGACGGAGCGTTCGGCGAAGACGCCCACCGGCACGTCCGGTCCCACGCCGAGCTCGCGCAGGCGGTGGGCCAGGCGATCCGCCCGCCGGCCGAGCTCACGGTAGGTGACCCGTTCGGTGATCCCTGCGCCTTCGGCGGCCACGGCTTCGGCATCCGGTGTGCGCTCCACCTGGGCGGCCACCAGCCGGTGGAGCAGAAGCTCCCGCGGCCGGAACACCGCGGTGTCGTTCCACTCTCGCTCGGCCTGGTGGCGCTCGGGCCCGGTCAAGAACGGCAACTCCTCCAAGGGGAGGTCGATTCCCTCCTCCAACCCTGCCATCAGGAGGTGAAAGCGGGCGTCGAGGCGCGCCAGGGTTGTCGCGTCGAAGAGGGCGGTGCTGTACTCCCACCATCCCCCCAGGCCGTCCCCGCGGTCCTCCAGGTTGAGGGTGAGGTCGAACATGGACGTTCCCGGATCGACCGCCTGAGTCTCGATCGTGCAGCCGGGCAGAGCCACCCGCGGCATGGGTACGTTTTGGAAAGCGAGGATGACCTGGAAGAGCGGCGCGTGGCTCGTGGTGCGCTCGGGCTGCAGTTCCTCCACCAGCTTTTCGAAGGGAAGCTCCTGGTGGTCCTGGGCTTCCACGACCCGCTCGTGGGTGTGCTGCAGGAAGGCACGGAAGGTGGGCCGGCCGCGGAGGCTGCCGCGCATCGCCAACATGTTCACGAAGAGGCCCACCAGTCCCTGAACTTCACTGCGCCGGCGGTTTGCCACCGGGGTCCCCACCACCAGATCGCCCGCGCCGCTCCAGCGGTAGAGGAGCACCTGGAAGGCGGCGAGGACCACGGTAAAGAGCGTGGTGCCGGCGCCGCGGGCCACCTTTTCCAGCCGGTGGACCAGAGCGGCGGAGAGGTGGAGGGGGATCCGCCTTCCGGCGTTCGAGCGCCGGGCCGGTCGCGGACGGTCGGTGGGGAGGTCGAGCACCGGTGGGCTGTCCGCCAGGCGCCGACGCCAAGTGGTGAGATACCTCTCCAGCACCTCGCCCTGCAGCCAGTCGCGCTGCCAGAGCGCGAAATCCGGGTACTGGAGAGGGAGCTCGGGAAGGATCGCGGCCTTCCCCGCCAGCGCGGCGGAGTAGTGGGCGATGAGCTCCTGGAGCAGCACCGCGACCGACCAGGCGTCGCCCACCAGATGGTGGAGACTCACCAGAAGCACGTGATGCTCCGGGCCGAGCCGCAGGAGCGTGGCACGCAGGAGCGGCCCGTTCTCCAGGTCGAAGGTCCGGCGGGCATCGGCCAGCATCAGCGGCGACACCGCGCGTCCGGCCAGAGAGGGGCCGGTCAGGTCGACGACCGGCACTGCGACCGGAGCGGGAGGACCGATCACCTGCACGGGCTGGCCCTCCACGGTCCGAAAGACCGTGCAGAGCGCCTCGTGGCGGCGGACGCTCTCACCGAGCGACCGGGCGAGGGCCGCCACGTCCAGGCGGCCGGTGAGGGTCATCGCGACCGGGATGTTGTAGATCGCTGTGCCCGGCTCGAGCTGCTCCATGAACCAGATCCGCTGCTGGGCGAACGACAAGGGGACTCCCGCGGGGTCGCGGGGCCGGCGCCCGATGCCGGGCGCCACGGTCTTGCGCTTTTCCCGCAGCCGGTCGAGCACCGTGCTGAGGCGCGGCGGCGTGCCCTTCTCCTTGGAGGTGCTGAGATCGCTCATTACAGGATTCTCCGTTGAGCCATCCGCAAGACTGATTTCCGGAGGGCCGCGGTAAGAACGTTTCGCGGAAGCGGGTCTCGTCCGTTCATTTCGCTCCCAGCCGCGCGGCGAAGGCCTCGACGGTCGGCGCCTCGTAGAGCGTCCGCACCGTGAGGTCCACGCCAAAAATGCCAGCCGCGCGGGAGGTGACCCGTACAGCGTCGAGGGACTGTCCGCCGAGATCGAAAAAGTCGTCCTGAACGTTCGTCACGCTGCACCCCAGAACGTCTTGCCAGATGCCGGCCAGAGTCTGCTCCACGGGGGTGCGCGGCGCCGGTCCCGCGGTCGGCCGGGCCGGGATCTCCGGCAGGGACCCGAGATCCACCTTGCCTGCGGCGGTACGGGGGAGGGCGGCGACGACGGCGAGGCGGGAGGGAACCATCCAGGGGGGAAGCCGGCGGCGCAGGTCCGCGAGCAGCTCGCCGGGTTCCAGGCGGGTGCCGGGCCGGGGTACGGCGTAGGCTTCCAGGCGTCCCTCCCGGTCCGCCACCGCCGCCTCGCGTACGCCGGGATGGCGGGTCATGGCCGCCCGCACCTCGGCCGGCTCGATGCGGAAGCCCCGCACCTTGATCTGCTCGTCGGTTCGGCCGCGGATCTCCAAGGCGCCATCGGCCTGGAGGCGCGCGCGGTCGCCGGTCCGGTACAGACGGGCGCCCGGAGTCCCGGAGAACGGATCGGGGAGGAAGCGCTCCGCAGTCAGGCCCGGGGCGTCCGCCGTCCCGCAATAACCGCGGGCGAGCCCCTCGCCGCCGATCCAGACCTCGCCCTCGACGCCGAGCGGGACCGGCGCGAGGGCGGCATCCAGCAGATGGATCCGCCGGCCCGGGGCGGGCCGGCCGACCGGGACCGCGGCGGCGCGCGGCGGCAGGTGCGTGACCTCCTGCAGGGTCGCGTAGGTGGTGGCCTCCGCCGGACCGTAGAGGTGGACCAGCCGCTCCGGCCGGCCGTGCGCCAGAACCGCCCGCAGGGCGGCCGGATCGGCCATCTCGCCGCCGAAGAGGAGGAGTCGCAGATTACAGAACGCCGCCGGAGCCTCCCCGGCGACCGTGTGCAGCAGGGCGGTCGGCACGAACAGAGCGCTGAGGCGCCGCTGTGCCAGCGCGCTGCCGAGGCTGCGCGGTGTGAGCAGGGCTTCGCGTTCCAACCCGACGAGGCAGGCGCCGGCCAGGAGCGGCGCCCAGATCTCCCAGAGCGACGCGTCGAACGACGGGTTGGCGGCGAGGGCCACCCGGTCCTCCGGCGAGAGGCTCGCCGGACCCGCGGGGTCCGCGGACGCCATGCGGGCGACCGCCCGGTGGGTGAGCCCCACCGCCTTGGGGACGCCCGTGGAGCCGGAGGTGAAGAGCAGGTACGCCAGGGAATCCGGATCGACCGGAAGCCGCAGGGGCTCGGCGCTCTCTCCGGCGGCGGCTTCAAGGGTTTCGCGGGTCACCACGGCCGTGGCGTGGGACACCTCCAGGAGCCGCTCGATTCTCTCGGGCGGCAGCTCCGGATCGACCGGCACACAGACGCCGCCGGCCTCCAGGACGGCCAGGGAGGCGACGATCAGGTCGAGCGAAGGCGGGAGAATCACCGCGACCGGAACCTCCGGAGAGACGCCGAGGCGGCGGAGCCGGTGCGCCATCCGATGCGCCAGGCGGCAGAGCTCGGCCGCGGTGACGGTCTCCCCGGCGAAGTCGGCGGCCGGCGCGCCGGGATGCCGCGCGGCCCGGGCTTCCACCAGCCGGTGCAGCGGCTCCGCCGGTACTGGCATGGCTGGCACGTCCGGCGCCCCGCTCCACTCCACGAGGAGTTGGTGGCGCTCGGCGGGCGCCAGGATCTCCAGGTCGCGCAGGCGGGCGTCCGGGTCGTCCATGGCGGCGGCGAGGAGGTGCTCCAGGTGACCGGTGAGGCGTGCGACCGTGGCCGTGTCGTAGAGGTCCGTGCTGTAGGAGACGATGAGGCTCAGCCCCTCCTCCAGGTTTTCCCAGAGCGCCGTCTCCCAGAAGAAGAAGGCCAGGTCGTAAGCCGTGGTACCCCAGTCCACCTCTACCAGGCTCACCGACAACCCGGGCAGCTCGAGCGGCGGCAGCGGGGAGTTCTGGAGGACCAGCGAGACCTGGAACAGCGGATGGAGCGACATGTCGCGAGGGACGCTGAGCTCCCGCACGAGCAGCTCGAACGGGAGATCCTGGTGCGCGAAGGCCTCCATGGTCACCTCGCGGGCCCTCCCCACCAGCTCGCGGAACGTGAGGCTTCCGTCCAGGCGCAGGCGGAGAGCCAGCATGTTCACGAAAAATCCCATCAGCTCCTCGACCTGCTTCTGGTTGCGGTTCGCGATGGGCGAGCCCACCACCACGTCCTCCTGCCCGGTCCAGCGGTGGAGCAGGGCGTCGAAGGCGGCGAGGAGGGTCATGAACAGCGAGACCTCCTCGGCCTGGCTGAAGGCCTGGAGGCGGTCCAGTAGCGGCCGGGGGATCACCGAGTAGCGTAGTGCGCCGTTGAAGCGCTGCACCGGCGGCCGGGGTCGGTCGGTCGGCATCTCGAGCCGCGGACTGCCGGCGAGTCCCCGGCGCCAGAAGCCGAGCAGGTCGTCCAGAAGTTTCCCCTGGAGGCGCTCGCGCTGCCACTCGGAGAAGTCGATGTACTGAAGCGTCGGCTCCGGCAGCGGCGACGGCCGGCCGGTGGCGAACGCCGTATAGAGGGCGGTCAGCTCCCGCACGGTCAGGCCGCGGGACCAGCGGTCAATCGTGATCTGGTGCTGCGCGAGAACCAGGATGTGCTCCGCGGGGCCGAGCCGAAGCAGGAAGGTCCGCAGCAGCGGGCCGCGGGCCAGGTCGAAAAGGGCGCTGGGCTTCGGCAGTGAGGAGCCGGGAGAGCAGGGCCTGCCGGCGATCCTCGGGCAGGCCGGAGAGATCGGCCACCGGCAGGGCCTCCGGCTCCGGTGGGGGGGCAACGACCTGCCGCGGCGGAGTCTCGCCGTCGGGGCCGCCAGGGCCGCCGGAGTCGCCGGAGAAAACCGTGCGCAGAACCCCGTGACGCCGCGTGATCTCCCACAAGGCGGCGGCGAGGGCGCCCAGGTGGACGCCGCCGCGCAGTCGCAGCGCGGTGAGGACGCAGAACCGCGGATTGCCCGGATCGAGCTGCTCCAGGACCCAGAGCCTCTGCTGCGCATAGGAGAGATCGGCGGAGGTCCGCCCGAGGCGCGGGATGGCGGATCCCGGGACGGCCCCCAGGGTGGCCTCCTTCTTCTCCTTGAGGCGCTGGAACAGGAGCTGGCGCCGGTTCTGCGCTTCGGCCATGGGGAGTCAACTCGCTTTTACGGTGGCTTCCACGGCGGCCAGTGCGGCGCCTGCGTCGCCCGCGAAATTGTCGAGGAGGGCGTGCAGCCAGCGCTCGATGCCGAAGGCCACGCAGCCTGTGAACACCGGCTCACCGTCGCGAGTGCGGATGCGGCAGCGCTCGCCGAAGAAATTGCGGTGGAAGTTGACGGAGGCGATGGCGAGCTCGCCTTTGTACTGAAACTCTTCCTTCTGCGGAAAGAGCTTCTGCATCACGGCCACCGAGCTGCCCGGCTGGTAGAACGGGTCCGTAGCGGCGGCGACCGTCAGATTCAGACCGAGCCTTTCGGTGAGCGCGAGGATGCGCGCTTTGAAGGCGCGCAGGTGATCCTGCACCGCCTCGGCCGAGCCCAGGCAGACGATCTCCCGCATGGTGAAGCTCCACAGCCGCTGCAGCTCGGTGTACTCGTTCTCGTTGCGGTAGCAGTTGGCGACCGTAGTGATGTAGCGGGGACCGTCGAGCATCTCGTCCTTCAGGTGGACGTAGACGTTGTAACAGGCCGCCGACGGCAGCACGTAACGGGCGTCGGCCAGGTCCGCGCCCGGGATTGTCTCCATCGCGTTCTGGCCGAAGCCGGCCTCCAGGCGCTCGGCCCGGACGCCGCTCGCCGCCACCGCCAGGTGCGGGAAGTTGCGGAAGTAGTCGAGCGGCTCCAGCTCGGCCACCGGCATCAGCGTCGGATAGAGCATGGACACGGCGCCGATCTCGTCCGCCCAGGCGACGAAGCGCCGGTCCAGGGCGGCCTTCAGGGCGACCATGGCGGGGCCGAAGGTGGCCAGCCCGCGGCGCACCGTGTACAGAGCTGCGGTCGCTGTAGGCTCAGCCATGGCTGCCGACCGCCAGAATCATGTCGCGGATGTTGCGCAGTGTGCGGAACGCCGTGACCGCCTTGGCGTCCGCTTGCAGCTCACGGTCGGTGAGCTGTTCGAGGAAGAAGACGAAGTCGAGGAACCCCAGGGAATCGATCACCCGGTTTTCGATCAGGTCCAGATCCATGCCGATGTCGCCGATCTCCGGCTTCCTTTTGAGCAGCCAGGCCTTGAGAGATTCGAGCTGGGCGTCGATGCTCGGGGTGCTGGCGTTCATCGCAGGGCCACCTCGCCGTCCAGGATGCCGTTGGCGGTCATGTAGTCGAGAGTGCGCTTGATCGTCCGCTGGTCCGCCTCCAGGCGGGCGGGGTCGGAAAGCAGCGCGGTGCGCAGGCCGTACGGATCGGCGACGCCGGCGTCGCGGTAGACCGAGGGGCTGTAGAGCGACTGCACGCTGGCCGCGAGGTAGCGGGCAACGTAATCCCGGGCCTGCCGCACCGCTTCCTCCGGCTGGGTGTTCACGATGTGCTGAAAGAGCTTCTTGACGACCTCGCGGCCGAAGGCGATGTGCCGCGATTCATCCATGTGGTGGATGCTGTTGACCTGCTGGATGATGGGGTGGAGCGACTCGTCCTTGCCCATGCGCAGGTTGAAATAGTCGACGATCTCCTCGAAGATCAGAACCCGCGAGAACACCAGGAAGCTCTCGATATCGGGGTGCGCGTCCTCGATAGCGAAGGAAATCTTCTTGTTGGGATAGAGCTTCTTGCCGTACTTCAGGCAGAACGTGGCGAAGAACCACATGTGCTCGTTCTCCTCGCCCACGAAGTGGTGGAAGAACTCCGACTCCTCCTCGAAGCCCGGCGCATGGACGCGCTTGATCACTTCCAGGAGGAGCTCCCGGATGCCATGCACGTTCAGGCTGTAGAAATGGATGCTCTCCCACTTGCTGATCAGCATCCGCTGCGGCTCGGACAGCTCGCTCGCGAAGCGGGTGCCGGACACGGTCATCAGGTCGGGTGACATCCACCACTGCTCTTCCGGCAGAGTCTCGGGCCACTGGAACATCTTGTAGGGGTTGTAATACGTCTCAACCGACATTTCGTTGATGCGGGCGAGCACGGATGAGATGTTTTTCGCTGCCGGTACGGCCGTCTGTGGTTCCATGGATTTCTCCCTTCTGTTTCTATAGGTGATTGATGGGCGCGATGGCGAGCCTGGTTTGTCTCACGAGGCGGCGAGCGCGCTCTCCTGTTCTCCCTGCATGAGCAGCTCGAACTCGGCCAGTACCTCGGCCGTGGCCAGCCGCTCGGCCTCTCCCAGACCGCGGATCGCCTCCTCCAGGCGGGCGGCGACCCGGGCCACGGTGGGGGATTCGAAGATGTCGCGCAGGCGCAGCTCGATCGGCAGAACCTCCTGCACCAGGGTGGTGACCCGGGTGGCGGCGAGCGAGTTGCCGCCGAGGTCGAAGAAGCTGTCGTGGACGCTCATCTGCTCGATCCCCAGGACTTCAGTCCAGATGCTGGCGAGCAGCGCCTCGAGCGGCGAGCGCGGAGCCACGTGCTCGCCCGTCTGCAGGGCCCCCTGATCGGGGACGGGCAGGGCGCGGCGGTCGACCTTGCCGCTGGGCGTCAGCGGGAGGGCTTCCAGCCGTACCACGGCGGCCGGGACCATGGGCTCCGGCAGGGAGTCCTTGAGGAACGTCCGCAACTCGGCCACACCCGGAGCGGCGCCTTCGCCGCCCACCACGTAGGCCACGATCCGCCGGTCGCCGGGGCGGTCCTCGCGCAGCACCACGGCCGCCTCGCGTACGCTCGGGTGGCGCGCCACCGCGGCTTCGATCTCCCCGAGCTCGATGCGGACACCGCGCAGCTTCACCTGGTGGTCGAGCCGGCCCAGGTACTCGATGGCGCCGTCCGGCAGGAAGCGCGCCAGGTCGCCGGTACGGTAGAGGCGGCCGCCGGGTGACGGCGCGAAGGGGTCGGGGACGAACCGCTCCGCCGTCAGGTCCGGCCGGTTCAGGTAGCCGCGGGCGAGGCTCACGCCGCCGATCGCCAGCTCGCCCGGGATGCCGAACGGCACCGGATTCGCGGCGCGGTCCAGGAGATGGATCCGGGTGTTGGCGATCGGCCGGCCGATCGGCACCGTGCCGAGCGGGTTCTCCCGCGGGCATGCCCAGAAGGTCACGTCGACCGAGGCCTCGGTCGGGCCGTACAGGTTGTGCAGGTCCACGGCGGGCAGCCGGTCGTAGAAGCGCTGCCGCAGATCCTCGGGCAGCGCCTCGCCGCTCATCACGACCCGACGCAGGGAGGAGCACGGCCCGATCTCCGGACGCGCCAGGAAGACCTGGAGCATGGAGGGGACGAAGTGGAGCGTGGTGATTCTCTCGCTCTCGAGGATGGCGGAGAGGTAGGCCGGATCCTGGTGGCCGCCCGGGCGCGCCATGACCAGCGCCGCGCCGGTCAGCAGCGGCCAGAAGAATTCCCAGACCGACACGTCGAAGCTGAACGGTGTCTTCTGGAGCACCCGGTCGCCGGGGCCGAGGCCGTAGGCGTCCTGCATCCAGAGGAGGCGGTTGCAGATGCCGGCGTGCGGCAGCATGGCCCCCTTGGGTCGTCCGGTGGAGCCGGAGGTGAAGATCACGTAGGCCAGGTTCGACGGGTCGAGCTCCACCCGCGGCGGGTGGTCCGGCTGCCGGTCGATCTCGTCGCAGGGGCCGTCGAGGCGGAGGACCGCGGCGCCGGTCCCGGAGAGGGCCTCCACCAGGGGGCTCTGGGTGAGGATCACCGGCATCCTCGCGTCGCGGGCCATGAACACCACGCGCTCCGCCGGATAGCCGGGGTCGAGCGGGACATAGGCGCCGCCGGCCTTGAGCGTGCCGAGCAGGGCGACCACCATCTCGAGCGAGCGCTCGGCGTAGACGCCGACCCGCACGTCGGGCCCGACACCCAGCTCCAGCAGGCGCCAGGCCAGGCGGTTGGCGCGCCGGTCGAGCTCACGGTAGGAGATCCTCTCCTCCTCGAACACCACGGCCTCGGCGTCCGGCGTGCGCTCGGCCTGGGCCTCGACGAGCTCGTGGAGGAGCCCGTGGAGAAGGCGGCTCGGCGGGTATGGGATGGCCGTCGCGTTGAGCTCCTCGACAACCTGCCGGCGCTCCTCGGGCGACAGCATCTCCACGCCGGAAACCGGCTGGTGCCCATCGGCCTCGAAGGCCTCCAGGAGGCGGAAGAAGTGGCCCACGGTCCGCCGCGCCTGGGCCGGGTCGAAGGCCGCTTCATTCAGGTCAAGGTCGACGGTGAAGGTGCCGTCGCCGCGGAAATCCCGCACCTGCAGGTCGATCAGGTCGTGGGTATGCCCCGAGTTGATGAGGTCGAAGGTCACCGGCAGGCCGCACAGCTCGCGGAAGGCCACGTTCTGGTGGTTGTAGTAGACGTCGTAGACCGGGGCCTCCACCGGGTTGCGCACCGGGTAGAACTGCCAGCGGGCGGTCTCGATCGTCTCCTGTTGGATCTTCTGGGCGAGGGAGACGAACGTGTCCCCCTCATCCACTTGGATCTGCAGCGGGCAGGCGTTCATCTGGAGGCCCACGATGTCAGAGAACTGCTCGCTGCGGTTGGCGAACGGCGTTCCGATGCGCAGTGTCCGCTCGCCCGACAGGCGGTGGAGCAAGGAGAAGAGCACGGTGATGAAGACGACCGCCGGCGAGAAGAGCTCGTGCCGGGCGGCCGCCGCCTGCACCGCCTGGCTCCCCGCTTCGCCGAGGGCCACGGTGTGGCGCTCGGCCCGGGTCGTGCCCAGGTTGGGATCGCGGCGGTAGAACTGATTGCGCGACCAGGGGGCCGAGAGCTTGCGCTCCCAGTGCTCCCGCGCCCGCTCCCAGCGCCGGCTGCCGCGCAGCTCCCGCTCGTAGTCCACGTAGAGCTGGTACGAGGGGAGGGGCTGTGCCTCGTCGAGGCGCCCGGCGCGCGCCAGTGTGTAGTAGCTCGACAGCACGCGGGCGATGTGGGACAGCGACCAGGCATCCGCGATGATGTGGTGGACGGTCCAGTACCAGATCCAGCGGTCCGGCGCCAGGCGCACCAGGGCGCTGTCGAAGAGGCGCTCTTCCAGTGCCAGCCGGCGGCGGCTGCGCTCGGCGAGCCAGTCTTTACAGGCGGCGCGCGGATCGGCCGCGGCCGACAGGTCCACCACCTCCAGCGGTGCCACGAGCCGGTCCGCGACGATCCGCATCGGGACGCCCCCCTCGGTCCGGACCGTGCTGCGCAGCGCATCGCAGTGGTCGACCAGCCGCTGGAAGGCCTGGCGGAAGGGCTCAGGCTCCAGCGCCCCTTCGACCTCGAAGGTGGTGATGGCCAGATCGAAGTAGAGCTGCACGTCCGGGTTGAGCGCGTTGGCGAACCAGAACAGGAGCTGGCTGGAGGTGAGGTTCGACTCCGGCATCGACGAAGCCGGCAGGGCGGTGCGGGCCACCAGCGCGGGGAGGTGCCCGTCCGCGCCGCCGGCCATCGCGGCCAGCTCACCCTCGAAGCGCTCCAGGAGGCGGTCGACCGTCGCGGCATCGAACAGGTCGGAGTTGTACTCGCACACGCCGGCCAGGCCGCCATCCTCCTCTTCCCAGAGGAAGAGGGTGAGATCGAGGCGGGCGACGCCGGTCTCCACTTCCAGCGGGCGGCTGGTCAGGCCGGCCAGCTCCAGAGTGCCGCCGGAGTGGTTCTCGAAGGCGAAGCCTACCTGCCGTAGCGCCGCGTGGCCCAGGTCGCGCCGCGGTTGCAGCGCCGCCACCAGCTTCTCGAAGGGCAGGTCGGGGTGGTCGTAGGCGCCGAGGGCCGCGGTGCGCACACGCCCCAGGAGCTCCCGCCAGGTGGGGGTACCGGAGACGTCGAGGCGGACGGGCAGGATGTTCACGAAGAAGCCGATGAGCCCTTCGATCTCCACCCGGTCGCGTCCGGCCGAGGCGCAGCCCACCACCACCTCCGGCTGTCCGGCGGCGCGGGAGAGCAGGGCGGCATAGCCGGCGAGGAGGGTCATGAAGAGGCTCGCGCCTTCGGCGCGGGCGAGGCCGCGCAGGCTGTCGGCCAGCGCGGCCGGCACCCGCGCCCGCCGCACGGCGCCGCGGAAGGTCTGCACCGCGGGGCGCGGACGGTCCGTGGGCAGGGCGAGCACGGGCGGGTTGGTGCCCAGATGGGCGGTCCAGTACGCCAGCTTTTCCTCCAGCGCCTCGGCGGTGAGCCACTCCCGCTGCCAGACCGCGAAGTCGCCGTACTGCACGGGTAGCTCGGGGAGGTGGGAGGGGCGCCCCTCGCGGCCGGCCCGGTAGATCTCCTGGACCTCGCGTGCCAACACCCCGAGCGACCAGTCGTCGCAGACGATGTGATGCAGGGTCAGGAGGAGGACGTGCTCCTCGGTGTCCAGACGCAGGAGCCGCAACCGCAGCAGCGGTCCGGACGCCAGGTCGAACGGAGTCCGCGCCTCGGCGGTGGCGAGCCGGCGCGCTTCCGCCTCCCGCTCGCCGGCGGGAAGGTGGATCAGGCTCTCCACCGGCAGAACGGTCACCGCCTCCGGCAGAATCTTCTGCACGGGCTCGCCGGAGACCGCCGGGAACACGGTGCGCAGCACCTCGTGCCGGCGCAACACCCCGGAGAACGCGCGCTCCAGGCTCTGTACGTCCAGCGGGCCGGACAGTCGCAGAGCCTGGAACACGTTGTAGACCGGGCTGCCCGGGACGAGCTGGTCCATGATCCACAGCCGTTCCTGGGCGAAGGAGAGCGGGAGGTTCCCCTCCCGCCGGACCGGCGTGAGCGGCGGCAGCGGGCGGGCCGGCACGCCGCGGCGCAGCTCTTCGACGGCGGCGGCCAGGGCCGCGACGCTGCGGTGCTCGAACAGCGCGCGCAGCGACAGCTCGACCTGGAAGGCCGCGTTGATCCGCGACACGAGCCGCGCCGCCAGGATCGAGTGGCCGCCCAGCGCGAAGAAGTCGTCGTGGACGCCCACCCGCGGCGCCTGGAGCACGTCGCGCCAGAGGTCGGCGAGCAGCGTCTCCGTGGCGTTGCGCGGCGCGACGGAGACGGCCGGACCGGAGGACGCGTCCGGCGGCGGGCAGGAGCTTGCGGTCCACCTTGCCGTTCGGGGTGCGGGGGAGGGCCGGCAGCGCGACCCAGGCGCCGGGCACCATGAACGCCGGCAGTCGCCCGGCGAGGAAGGTCCGCAGGGATTCGGTGGGCTCGGAGGCCGCCACGTAGGCGACCAGCCGGAGATCTCCCGGCCGCGGCTCGAAGGTGGTGACCAGGGCCTCCCGCACCCCCGGGTGGCTCGTCAGGAGCGCCTCGACCTCGCCGGGCTCGACCCGGAACCCGCGCACCTTGACCTGGTGGTCGATGCGGCCCAGGAACTCGAGCTCGCCGTCCACCAGCCGGACGCGCACCCGGTCGCCCGTGCGATAGAGACGGTGCCCGCCCGGCGCCGGGCCGAACGGATCGGGCACGAAGCGCTCGGCGGTCAGCCCGGGCCGGCGGAAGTAGCCGCGCGCCAGGCCGGCGCCCCCCAGGTAGAGCTCGCCGGGAGCGCCGGCCGGCACCGGTTGCATCCGGGCGTCCAGCACGCGGGCCTGCGTGCCCGTCACCGGCCGGCCGATCGTCACCGGCCGGCCGGCGCCCACCGGCACCAGCGTCCAGGTCGAATAGGTCGTGTCCTCGGACGGACCATAGAGATTGAAGACGCGTTCGACGGTGCCGGTGCCGTAAGCCTCCTCCACCAGCGGGCGGCGCAGCGGCTCTCCGGCCAGGTTGACCGTCCGCACCGAAGGCGGGAGCGCTCCCAGGTGGAGCAGCTCCGCCAGCGCCGACGGCACGGTGTTCAGCAGCGTGGGCTCCCGGTCCGCCACGGCCGGGAGCGCCAGGGCATCGTCCACCAGCAGGACCGTGCCGCCGCAGGCCAGCGGGACGAACAGCTCGAAGACGGAGAGGTCGAAGCACACCGACGTGGCGGCCACCGTGCGCGCCAGGGATTCGGGCGGGAAGGCTTCCAGGGCCCACCGGACCATCGCCACGGCGCTGCGGTGCTCGATGGCCACACCCTTGGGCCGGCCGGTCGAGCCCGACGTATAAATGAGGTAGGCCAGGCCCGGCGGGAGGTCGCGCGCCGGCTCCGCCTCCGCGCCCCCGTCCAGAGTATCCAGGGCATCCAGAGCATCCAGGAAAAGAGTGCGCTCGGCACCGAGATCCGTACCGAGCCCGGTCCGGGTGATCAGCACCCGTGCCCCGGAGTCCTCCATCAGCCAGCTCTGGCGCTCCCGCGGGTAGGTGGGGTCGACCGGTACGTAGGCGCCGCCCGACTGGAGCACCGCCAACAGCGACGCGGCCAGCGGGATCCGCCGGTCCAGGCAGACCGCCACCGGCTCCTCGGGCGCGACCCCCAGGGCGGCCAGGTGGCGGGCCAGGCCGGAGGCCTGGGCGAGCAGCTCGCGGTAGGTGGCGCTCTCCTCGGCGTCCACCACGGCCACGGCGTCGGGCGTGCGCTGGGCCTGGATCTGGACGAGGCCGTGGAGCGTGGCGCCGTCGTCCCGCACTTTCCCTGTGCCGCTCGAATCGGCGAGCATCTGGAGAAGGTCCGCCTCGCGCCAGAGGGGCAGGGCCGAGAGAGGCCGCACCGGATCGGCGGCCGCCCCCTCCAGGAGGTGCAGGAGGTGCCCGAGCAGCCTTTCCAGGGTGGCGCGCTCGAAGAGCCGGCTGTCCCAGCGCACGGAGAGCCCCACCTCGTGCCCCACCTCGGCCGCGACCAGCTCCAGGTCGAAGCGCACCGCCCGGCTCTCCAGCTCCACCGATTCCGCCCGCAGACCGGCCAGATCGGTCGTGGCCCCCGCCGCGCCCAGGGCGAAGGGGCCCAGGTCCAGGGCGGCGCCGGCCGGAGAGCGCTGGAAGACGAACAGGGTCTGAAACAGGGGCGGACGGCTGGCGTCGCGCTCCGGCTGCAGCCGCTCGACCAGCACGGGGAACGGCATCTCCCGGTGCTCGTAGGCGGCGAGGGCCGCACCGCGCACCGCGCCGAGCAGGGTCTCGAACGCGGGATCTCCCGCCAGGCCGGCCCGCACCACCACCGGGTTGACCAGGTAGCCCACCAGGCCGGACAGCTCCGGCCGGTCGCGGCCATCGGTGGGCACCCCGACCAGCAGGTCGTCCTGTCCGGTATAGCGGTGCAGGAGGGCCAGGAACCCGGTCATCAGGGCGGTCGAGAGCGTGGTGCCCTGGCCGCGGGCCAGTCGGCGGAGGCGGCCGGCGGTCTCCGTATCCAGGCGGGCGGGGAGAGAGCCGCCGCCGTCGCCCGTTCGGGGGGTGCGCGGCCGGTCGGGCAGCAGCGTGGTCTCCGGCAGCTCGCCGGCCAGGCGCTCCCGCCAGAATTCCCAGAGCCGCTCTCCCTCGTCTCCGGCGAGGCGCCGCGCCTGCCAGCGGACGTAGTCGGCGTAGCGCAGCCGCGGCGGCGCCGGGATCTCGGCCGCGCCGCCGCGCAGCGCCCGGTAGGCCGCGTCCAGATCGCGCTTGAGCACCGCCAGCGACCAGAGGTCGGAGACGATGTGATGCACGGTGATGAGCAGGACGTGTTCCTCCGGGCCGCGGCGGAAGACCGCCAGGCGCAGCAGCGGATCCTGCTCCAGGTCGAACGGGCGCCAGGCCTCCTGGTGCAGCCGCTCGCGCAGCTCGTCTTCGTTCCAGGCCGAGGCGTCCTCCTGCCGGACCGCGGGACCGCGCCGCCGGTGGAGGCGCCGCACCGGGCCGTCCTGCCCCGGATGGAACGAGCTGCGCAGCGAGGAGTGGCGCCGGGTGATCAGGGAGGCGGCCTCTTCCAGGACGTCCGGCTCCAGGGGGCCGTAGACCCGCAACGCCGCCGAGACGTTGTAGGCCGCGCTCGCCGGATCGAGCCGCTGGAGGAACCAGAGCGCCTGCTGGCCGTGGGACAGCGGCTGTTCTCCCTCTTCCTCACCCGCGCTTTCGATGCGGCCTTCCGCGCCCTTCCCGGCGGCGACGGCGGCGCCGATCCAGTCCGCCACCTCGGCGAGGAGCGGCCCTTCCAGGAGAGAGGCCAGGGGGACGGACACGCCGAAGCGCTCGTCGATGCGGTGGCTCAGCTCCACCGCGCCCAAGGAGTCGAGACCCAGGGCGGTGACCGGCTGCGCGGCGTCCACCGCGGCCAGGGGGAGGCCGGCGAGCTGCGCCACCTGGCCGCGCAGGAAGGCGAGGGTCTCGCCCGCGGGATCAAGCCGGGCTGCCGGCGCGTCCGCCGGCAAGGCGGCGATCAGGTCCAGATCCCCCTTCAGCAGCAGAGTGCGGCAGAGCCGGCGCTGGATCTTGCCGCTGGAGGTCTTGGGGATCGTGCCGGCCTTGATCAGGGCCACCGTGTGGACCGCGGCTTCATGAGCCTCGGTTACCGCCCGGCGGACGGCCGCGGCCAGCTCCCCGGGATCGCCCTGGAAGCCGCGGTCGACCTCCAGGACCACCGCCAGCCGCTCCTCGTCGTCCGCGTCGATCGAGAAGGCGGCGGCGCAGCCCGGGCGCAGCGCCGGGTGGCTCCGCTCGGCCGTCAGCTCCACGTCCTGGGGATAGAGATTGCGCCCGCGCAGGATGATCAGATCCTTCAGCCGGCCGGCGACGAACAGTTCCCCCTCGAGCAGGAAACCGAGGTCGCCGGTGCGCAGGAACGGCCCCTCGGGGCCGCCGTCCGTCCGGGCCTCGAACTCCTGCCGCGTGAGCTCCGGCTGCCGCCAGTACCCGCGCGCCACGCTGGGGCCGGACACCCAGATCTCTCCGACCTGCCCCTCGGGGACGACGCGGGCCGTCTCCGGATCGACGATCAGCACCTGCTGACCCATCCAGGCCGTGCCGCAACCCACCAGCTCGCGGCCGTCGAGCCGCGCCACCGCCGCCGGCCGCCCCGGCGTGCCGCCGGTGACGAACAGCGTCGCCTCGGCCAGGCCATAGCAGGGGTAGAACGCCTCGCGCCGGAAGCCGCACGGCGCGAACACGTGCGCGAAGCGCTCCTGCGTCTCGGCGCGCACCGGCTCGGCGCCGTTGAACGCCACCGTCCAGGTACTCAGATCGAGCCGCTCCCGCTGCTCGGGACGGACCTTGCGGGCGCACAGCTCATAGGCGAAGTTGGGGCCGCCGCTGGTCGTGCCGTGGAAGCGCGAGATCGCCTCCAACCAGACGAACGGCTGCTGCAGGAACGACATCGGCGACATCAGCACGCACGGCGCGCCCACGGCCAGAGGCTGGAGCACGTTGCCGATCAGCCCCATGTCGTGGTAGAGCGGCAGCCACCCCACCACCACGGAGTCGCGGCTCATGCCGAAAGCCTGCCGGATCATCTCCTCGTTGTGGAGGAGGTTGCCGTGCGTGATCATCACCCCCTTGGGGGAGGCTGTCGAGCCGGAGGTGTACTGGAGGAACGCCAGGCTCCCGCCGTCGATCCTCGGCTCACGCCAGGCGCCGGCCGCGTCCGCGGGATTGATTTCGTCGGTCGCCAGGCAGCGCAAGGCCGCCAGCTCCGGCACCTCGGCCCGCGCCGCGTCCAGGCGCCGCAGCAGGGTCGACGTGGTCAGGGCGACGGCAGACCGCGTATCCCGGACGATCGCCACCAGCCGTGGAAACGTCCGGCTGGACTGCGGCGGATAGGCCGGCACCGCCACCGTACCGGCGTAGATACAACCGAAGAAGGCGGCGATGAAGTCGAGCCCTGGCGGGTAGAGCAGCAGCACCGGATCGCCCGGCCGCACATGCTCCTGGAGCCGGGCCGCGATGCCGCGCGCCCGCTCGTCGAGCCCGGTGAAGGAGAGCCGCTCCTCGGCCCCCCCGTCGGCGAGAAAGGTGTAACCGTGTTCGGCCGCCACATTGGAGGCGCGATTACGAAGGAGCTCGATAAGATTGTCGATCTCACGCATAGGGCATAGGCTTTGGAAGGCGCCGAATTAGACCACATCGATGGCTGTCGAGTAAACATCCGGAACTGTCCATTTCCGGTCCGCCACCGGCGCCCTCGTCTTCGTGTAATCTCTCCCGGTCTCTCCCGTACAGGAGGCCTCTTGGAGAACCTCTGGAAGGACATCCGCTTCGGTCTTCGCACCCTGGTCCGCAGCCCGGCCACCACCCTGGTGGCGCTGCTGACCCTGGCCTTGGGCATCGGGGCGAACTCGGCCATCTTCAGCATCGTCGACGGCGTGCTGCTCAAGCCGCTGCCGTACCCGCAGCCGGACGATCTGGTGATGGTTTCGGAGAGCGCGCCCAAGCTCGGCTTCCCCCGCTTCAGCGTGGCGCCGCCGAACTTCGCCGACTGGAAGAAGCAGAGCCGATCCTTCGACCACCTGGTGGCGTACAGGCGCAGCCGCTTGAACCTGACCGGCTCCGACCAGCCCGAGGTGCTCCAGGGGGCCGCCGTCTCCCCCGACTTCTTCAGCATGCTCGGGGTGACGCTCGTGGCCGGGCGGGGCTTCGGGGAGGACGAGGGGAAGCCCGGGCAGGACCGCGTGGCCGTCCTCTCCTACGACCTGTGGCAGCGCCGCTTCGGCGGCGACAAGGGGATCCTCGGCCGGCCGGTCATCCTGAACGGCGAGAGCTACCTCGTTGTGGGTGTGGCGCCGCGCGGCTTCGAGCTGCCGCGCAAGAACGAGATCTGGGTGCCTCTGGCCCTCGATTTCGCCGCCGAGAGCCGCGGCGGCCACTACCTCGGCACCATGGGCCGCCTCAAGGACGGCGTCAGCCTGGAGAAGGCGAACACCGAGATGGCCGGCATCGCCGCCCGCCTCGCGAAGCAGTACCCGGACACCAACACCGACTGGACCGTCACCGTGGCGCGGCTGCAGGACTTCATGGTCGAAGGCATCCGCCCGGCCCTGATCCTCCTTCTCCTGGTGGTGGGCTTCGTGCTCCTCATCGCCTGCGCGAACGTGGCGAACCTGCTGCTGGCGCGGGTGGCGGCGCGGGAGCGGGAGATCGCGGTGCGCGCCGCGCTCGGCGCCACGCGCGTACGCCTGGTGCGGCAGATGCTCGCCGAGACCGTGGTCCTGTTCGTGGCGGGCGGCCTCCTCGGCCTGGGGCTGGCGTATTTCGGAGTGAAGGCGCTCCTCGCGGGCGATCCGGCGTTCATCCCGCGGACGCAGGAGATCGGCATCGATACCCGAGTCCTCGGCTTCACGCTCCTGGTCTCGCTGGCGACCGGCCTCGCGTTCGGCCTGGTGCCGGCGCTGTCGGCCACGGGATCGCGGCTCTACGGCGCGCTCAAGGAAGGGGGGCGCGCCGTGGCCGGCGGCCGGCAGGGCCGGCTGGTCCGCAACGTCCTCGTGGCGCTGGAGGTGGGGATCGCCCTGGCGCTCCTCGTCGTGGCCGGGCTCCTGATCCGTAGCTTTGCCCGGCTGAGCGGCGTCGATCCCGGGTTCAAGCCCGAAGGCGTGCTGACGGCCCGCGTTTCGATCCCCGAGCTCAAGTACCCGAAGGAGGAGCAGCAGTCGATCTTCTTCCAGCAGCTCGTGGAACGGCTCGCGGCGATCCCCGGGGTGGAGCAGGCGGCCACGATTTTCCCGCTGCCGCTGGGCGGCTCGAACATGGTGCTCACCTACCAGGTGGACGGCCGACCGGCGCCGCCTCCGAGCGAGCAGCCCAGCGCCTACGTGCGGATGATCAGTCCGGACTACTTCCGGGCGATGAGCATCCCCGTCGTCCGCGGCCGGCCCTTCGATTCTCACGACAACCCTGGCGGTCAGCCGGTGGTGATCATCAACCAGACGCTGGCCGCCCGCGAATGGCCGGGCCAGGACCCGATCGGCAAACGCTTCACCTTCGAGGACGCCACGCAGCCGGACGCCCGCTGGCTCACCGTCGTGGGCATCGTGGGCGACGTCCGGCACGGCACGCTCGACGAGCAGAAGACCGCCGAAGCCTACTGGCCGCAGGCCCAGTCGCCGTCGCCGGAAACCTACATGGTGCTGCGCACCCGGGGAGATCCGAACCGCCTGACCGCCTCCCTGCGCGCGGCCGTCCGCGAGCTGGACAAGGACCAGGCGGTCGACCGCATCCGTCCGATGCCGGAGGTGATGGCGGAGTCGCTGGCTCCGAACCGCCTCAAGACCTTCCTCCTCGGCCTCTTCGCCGGGCTCGCCCTCGTCCTCGCGGCGGTCGGGGTCTACGGCGTGGTCAGCTACTCGGTGGCGCAGCGCACGCACGAGATCGGCATCCGCATGGCGCTCGGTGCGCGGCGCGACCAGGTCGTGCGCCTCGTGGTCGTGCAAGGCATGCGGATCGTCCTCCTCGGTACCGCCCTCGGCCTCGCCCTGGCAGGATGGGCCACGCGGTACCTCGGCGGCCAGGTTTACGGCGTCACCGCCACCGATCCGATGACCTTCCTGGTCGTCCCCATCGTCCTCCTGCTGGTGGCGCTGGCCGCCAACCTGCTGCCGGCGATGCGGGCGACGAAAGTCGATCCTCTGGAGGCCCTGAGATATGAGTGACAACGTTTGTCCGGACGACGGCGGATCTCTCATCCCCATCGCGCTGGAGCGCGCGGACGGCACCGTCCACGAGTGCCCGGACTGCCACGGTATCTGGGTGGACCGCGAGCTGATCGAGAGGCTGGGCGAGACGGTGGAGTCGAGCCGTCCGCCGTCCGCCGTGGGTCTGCCCGCCTCGGTGCGCGGGATCGAGCCGTCGGCGCCGGAAGCGTACCGGCCCTGTCCGGTCTGCGGCGCCCTGATGACTTGGAAGGTCTGCGGCGGCGTGACGGTGGATGTCTGCGGCGAGCACGGAGTCTGGTTCGACGACGGCGAGATGGAGCCCTTCGTCGTCTGGGTGCAGGCGGGTCAGCCGCGCAGCGGAACCCACCACGAAGCTCTGCCGCTGGCCGAATACCTGGACCTCGCGGCGCCCCTGTCACCGAGCGGCGAAGGGACGCTGGAGAGGCGCAGGTCGGGGTCGGGGGAGGTTCTGTCCGGAGCCCTGGAGGTGCTCGAGGCGGTGGTGAAGATCCTGACGAAGTAACCCGGGATACGGGATACGATAGGGGACCATGCAGATCCTCTATTCCTATCTCCGGCGCTACTGGCAGCTCGGGCTCGTGGCCCTCCTCCTGGCGGCGATCAACCAGATCTTCTCGCTGCTCGACCCGCTGATCTTTCGCCACGTCATCGACGAATACGCGACCCGCTACAAGGAGTACACGACCAGCGAATTCTTCCGCGGCGTGAGCCTGCTGCTCGCCGCCGCCGTGGGTGTCGCGTTCGTCTCCCGGGTGGCCAAGAACTTCCAGGACTATTTCGTCAACGTCATCACCCAGCGGCTGGGAGCGGAGCTCTACTCGGACGGCGTGCGCCATTCGCTGGAGCTGCCCTATGCCCTGTTCGAGGACCAGCGCAGCGGCGAGACGCTCGGCAAGCTCCAGAAGGTGCGCTCCGACGTCGAGAAGCTGATCACCACCGCCGTCAACACCCTGTTCACGACGCTGGTGGGCGTCATCTTCGTGATGATCTACGCCTTCACGGTCCACTGGCTCATCGCGCCGGTCTTCCTCCTCACCGTGCCGCTGCTCGGCGTCCTGAGCTCCGTGCTCTCGAAGCGGATCAAGAAGATCCAGCGCGTCATCGTCGCCGAGACCACCGCGCTCGCCGGCTCGACCACCGAATCGCTGCGCAACATCGAGCTGGTCAAGAGTCTGGGCCTCGCCCGCCAGGAGATCGGGCGGCTCAACTCCATCACCGGCAAGATCCTGAAGCTGGAGCTGCGGAAGGTCCGCTCGCTACGCCTGCTCTCCTTCATCCAGGGCACGGCGGTCAACGCGCTACGCACGTCGATCCTGTTCCTGATGCTCTACCTCATCTTCACGCAGCAGATCACCGTCGGCCAGTTCTTCTCGCTGTGGATCTACTCGTTTTTCATCTTCGGCCCGCTGCAGGAGCTGGGGAACGGTGATCAACACCTACCGCGAGACCGAGGCGTCGCTGGAAACCTTCCAGGCCATCCTCGCGGTCCCGGCCGAAGCGAAGCCGGCGAACCCCCAGCCGCTCGGCGAGCTCGGCTCCCTCGCCTTCGAGGACGTGGCCTTCACCCACCAGACCGGTATCGCGCCGGCCCTCTCCGGAGTCTCCTTCGAGGCCGAGCGAGGCGAGACGCTCGCCTTCGTCGGCCCCTCCGGCTCGGGCAAGACGACGCTCGTCAAGCTGCTCGTCGGCCTGTACGGTCCGCAGAGCGGGCGCGTCCTCTACAACGGCAAGCCGGCCGCGGCCATCGACCTCGACGAGCTGCGGGCGCAGATCGGCTTCGTGACGCAGGACACGCAGCTCTTCTCGGGCTCGATCCGCGAAAACCTCCTCTTCGTGAACCCGAACGCTACGGACGACGAGTGCCTGGAGGTGCTGAGCAAAGCCGCCTGCGACAGCCTCCTGGCGCGGGCCGACAAAGGGCTCGACACGGTGATCGGCGAAGGCGGCGTGAAGGTCTCGGGAGGCGAGAAGCAAAGGCTTTCGATCGCCCGGGCCCTGCTGCGCCGGCCGCGCCTGCTGGTCTTCGACGAGGCGACCTCGTCGCTCGACTCGCTGACCGAGGAGGAGATCACGGAGACCATCCGCGAGGTGGCGTCGAGCCAGGTGATCACGATCCTGATCGCGCACCGCCTCTCGACCGTGATGCATGCCGACACCATCCACGTCCTGGAACGCGGCCATATCGTGGAGTCCGGCCGCCACGAGGATCTCCTGGACAAGAAAGGCCTCTACTACGCCATGTGGCGCCAGCAGGTGGGGGAGCGCCGGTCCGTGGCGGAGGCTCCGCGGCTGGCGGTGGTGCGGTAGGCCCTCACCCCCCGGCCCCCCTCTCCCGCGAAGCGGGGAAGGGTCGGGGAGGGGGGCTTTGCCTTTTCTTTCCCTGGGAGCGGCGGCGTCCCCGCCGGCTACGGAGCGGAGGCGGATGGCGCCGTCTTTGAGCGGCACCACCTACGCCTTTCGTCGTCTCGCCGAAGCCTTTCGGCGGTCGCCGAGGCCCTTCGCCGTCTCGCCGAAGCCTTTCGGCGGTCGCCGAGGCCCTTCGCCGTCTCGCCGAAGCCCTTCGGCGGTCGCCGAGACCCTTCGCCGTCTCGCCGAAGCCTTTCGGCGGTCGCCGAGACCCTTCGTCGTCTCGCCGAAGCCTTTCGGCGGTCGCCGAGACCCTTCGTCGTCTCGCCGAAGCCCTTCGGCGGTCGCCGAAACCCTTCGCCGCCTCGCCGAAGCCTTTCGGCGTCTCGCCGAAGACTTGCGGGAGGCGCCGAAACCTGTCGGCATCTCGGCGAAGCGTCTCGCCGCCTCGCCGAAGCCCTTCGCGAAGGCCTCCCACCCGTCGGGAGAGGGGGGGACGGGATCGACCCTCCACTATAATGCCGAGGGACCGCTGACAGACCCGTGGCGTGACCGCCTCCCGGAGAGTCTAGAGGAAGGAATGGAACAGGTTCAACTCAACTGGATCGTCAACTTCATCTGGGGCATCGCGGACGACGTGCTGCGGGAATGCGCCGGCTCGACTCCCTCCTCGAAGGGACCAAGGAGGCCGTGCTCGGCATGAAGGCCTCTCTCGACAAGGCCGGCGTCGCCCACCAGGACCAGGCCCTGCGCCAGGCCGCCGGCCAGGCCTTCTACAACACGTCGGGCTTCACCCTGCGCGAGCTCAAGGCCCGCGCCAGCCAGCAGAAGCTCAAGGCGGACTTCGAAGCCTGGCTGGACGGCTTTTCCCCGAACGTTCAGGAGATCCTGGAGAATTTCGAGTTTCGCAACCAGATCCCGCGCCTGTCCAAGGCCGACGCGCTCGGCACGCTCATCGAGAAGCTCCTCTCGCCGGACATCAACCTCAGCCCCAGGCCCGTCTTCCACGGCGACGGCTCGGTCAAGCACCCCGGCCTCGACAATCACGCCATGGGCACGGGCGGCATGCTGACCGTGGCGGAAGAGACGCTCAAGGAGCTGGCCGCGCGGCACGGCAAACAGGTTGCCACCCATCTCTACGGCCAGGAGATCAACGCCGAAACCTATGCCATCTGCAAGGCTGACCTCCTGGTCAAGGGTGAGGGCGACGCCGCGGACAACATCGTCGGCGGTCCCGAGCATTCGACGCTCGCGAACGACGCCTTCCCGTCGCACGAGTTCGAGCCCGACCCGTTGCGCGGCCTGTTCGCAGCGAAGGTTCACGGCAAGCCGGCTATCGTCGAGTACGAGCCGGACTCCGACCTGCGCGACACCGAGCAGGTGGAGACGGAGGGGTTGCTGGCGGAGATCATCGGGGGTGGTGGGGCATGAGCGCGAAGCGTGCCATGGCCAAAGCCGGCCCTGCTCCGGCAGCCACTGCGCTGTCCGGCGCTGTGCTGGCCGAGGTGCGCGGCCTCATCCTCGAGGCCCGGCAACAGACCGCCCGGATGGTCAATGCCGGCCTGACTCTCCTCTACTGGCAGGTCGGGGACCGTGTGCGCCGCGAGATCCTCGAAGAGAAGCGGGCGGAGTATGGCGTCGAGATTGTCTCCGCACTGGGGAGACAATTGGAAGAGGAGTTTGGCTGCGGCTTCTCTGAGAAATCCTTCACCACATGATCCGTTTTGCCGAAGCCTTCCCCGACTATCGAGATTGTCTCCGCACTGCGGAGACAATTGTCCTGGACCCACTTCAAGGCACTTATTTACTCTCGAAGACCCACTGAAGCGAGATTTCTATGCCGAGATGTGCCGGATCGAGCGCTGGAGCACGCGAACGCTGCAAGCGCGCATTCAGTCAATGCTTTACGAGCGCACCGCCCTCTCGAAGAAGCCCGCCAGGCTCATCGAGCAGGAGCTCAAGGCGCTTCGTGAGGAAGACCGGCTCACCCCCGACCTGGTCTTCCGCGACCCCTACGTGCTCGACTTCCTGGGCCTTCGCGACACCTACAGCGAGCAGGATCTGGAAGGCGCCTTGCTGCGGGAGATCGAGTCGTTTCTCCTGGAGCTCGGCACCGGCTTCGCTTTCGTCGAGCGCCAGAAGCGGATCACCCTGGATGGTGACGATTACTACCTGGACCTGCTCTTTTACCACCGGCGCCTCCGGCGGCTGGTGGTCATCGAATTGAAGATCGGCGACTTCAAGCCCGCGGACGCGGGGCAGATGGAGCTCTATCTGCGCTGGCTCGACCGCCACGAGCGGCAGAAGGGCGAGGAGAAGCCTATCGGCATCATCCTGTGCGCCGGCAAGAAGCGCGAGACCGTGGAAGTGCTCGGGTTGGAACCCCGCGGCATTCACGTCGCCGAGTACCTGACCGAGCTTCCGCCGCGGGAGCTGCTGGAGCGGCGCCTCCACGAAGCTGTCGTCCGCGCTCGCCGGAGCCTGGAGCAGAACAAGGTGGCGGAAGAAGCGTCGGGAAAGGCTCGTTCCTGCGCGCAGGAAGAGAGAGGCGCGATGAGCCACAAACTCAGGCCGGCTCCCACTTGCAGGAACCCAGACCTGGAGTTCCGGAGGGGAGGCTGGTGATTCCATGCACCCCGGCCATTGCCGCCCCTGAGGGGCTTGGCGGACATTCGCCAGACGCGTCTGGCGAATCCGGTGCATCCGGCCAGATTTGGCAGACGCTGTCTGCCGAAGCCGTGCCCGCACTGTCGACCGGTGGCGAGCTGCTGCCCTGGCAGAGAAACGGTGGCCTGGGCTCAGGAGGAGGGTGCCGTTGGGCCTTCAGCCTGTCGAATGCCGGGGCTACCTACGCCGAGTTCCGCAACCGGCTGGACCAGCTCGGCGAGGTGAGCTGGGCCGCGGTGGAGGCGACAGTTATTGAGGCTGGAGGGTATGATGATCCGACTCGTGCAGGGTGACATCCTGAAGGCCGACGCTGAAGCTCTCGTCAATACCGTCAACTGCGTGGGCGTGATGGGGCGGGGTATTGCCCTCCAGTTCAAGAACACGTTCCCAGAGAACTTCAAAGCCTACGCTGCGGCGTGTAAGCTGGGCGCGGTTCAGCCTGGGCGCATGTTCGTGTTCGACACAGGCGAGCTCACCTGGCCGCGCTACGTGATCAACTTTCCGACCAAGCGCGACTGGAGAGGCAAGAGCCGAATTGAGGACATCGAGTCAGGATTGGTGGATCTCGTAGCGGTAATTCGGGAGCGCGGCATTCGTTCTATCGCGGTTCCTCCCTTGGGCAGCGGATTGGGAGGCCTCGACTGGATGAAGGTTCGGCCGCTCATCGACTGCACTGGCAGCAGTCCCGGACGTGGACGCGGTGGTGTTCGAGCGGGAGGAGGCGCTACGGACTCACGTGCTAATCGGTCCAGTGACGTGCCGAAGATGACGGCCGGGCGCGCAGCCCTGCTCGTTCTAATGAATCGCTATCTCTCCGCGTTAATGGACACCTCCATTTCGCTCCTGGAGGTGCATAAGTTGATGTACTTTCTGCAGGAAAGCGGTGAGCGGCTACGTCTGCAGTATGTGAAGGAGCGATTTGGTCCATATGCAAAAAATCTGCGATTCGTGTTTCGTGAGATCGAGGGACACCTGATTTCGGGCTACGCCGATGGCGGGGATGCTCCGGACAAGGAATTGACGCTGCTGCCTGGCGCCGTGCGGGATGCGGAGGCCTTTCTGGAATCACACCCCGACACTCACCAACGCTTCGACCGGGTAGCACGACTGGTCGAGGGTTTCGAAACACCATTCGGTCTGGAGCTTCTGACGACGGTTCATTGGGTCGCCACCCAGGAGAAAGCACAGAAGCCTGAGGACATCCTGCGGACAACCTACGCTTGGTCGCCCAGAAAGCGCCAGTTCACACCTGCGCAAATCGACCTTGCGGCAGAGCGGCTGCGGTCCGAAGGCTGGCTTACTTCTGCTGCCAGTAATGACAGGTACCGCCGCACCTCGACCAGCAGATCCGCGACACCATCGCCGTCTGGAAGTCGTCCGTTTGGAGCGCCGTACCGCGGGGTAGGGGCGAGTGGCCTTCGGCGCCGGGGAAACCCACCCGCAGGACCGGCGCGGGGCGTTTTGGCGTCCGTTAGGCTGCGCGTGGAGACAGGACCAATGCGCAAGTCCCTGCTCGTCAGGCAGATCTTCCCGTTTCTCTTCTGGTACGCCGTTCTGATCGCCACCGCGATCGGAGCGGACTTTCTGTTGCACCGGATCGGTGTGTATTGGATCGGACGCTATCTGGGCATCCCGGGCTCGGCGCTCATCGTCGGTTCCTTCGCCTATTCGCTGCGCAAACGCGGCATCCTCCGGCACGGCTCTCCGAAGCGCCTGCTCGACATCCACGAGGCCATGAGCTGGGCCGGGGCGCTGATGATCCTGGTGCATGCAGGCGCTCATTTCAATGCCCTGCTGCCCTGGGCCGCCCTCGTCCTGATGCTCATCGCCGTGGCCAGCGGCTTCACGGGAAAATACCTGCTGAAGGATGCCCTGGAGAGGCTGAGGCCGCGGCAGGCCGGCCTGGGGGAGGGCGGGCAGGACGAGAAGCGGGAGGCCACGATCTTCCTCGATTCGCTCACCGTGGGTGTGATGAAGAGGTGGCGGTCCGTTCATCTGCCGATCACGGTCGTCTTCGCGGTCCTTGCCCTTCTGCACATCCTTTCCATCGTGATTTTCTGGAGGTGGTGACGTGCGGATGCTCATCGCGCTCGCCGGCACGCTGGTCTTCTCTCTGATCCTCATGGTCGAGTACCCTGACCGGTTGATCCAGCCCGGCAGGCTTTCCGACGGGCACCGGAATCTCGAAAGCGATTGCCTCCGCTGCCACACGCCGATGAAGGGCGCTACCGGCGAGAGCTGCCGGAGTTGCCACAAGCTCGCCGATATCGGGCTCCGGACGGTGGGCGGCGCGCCGCGCACCTCGGCCATCGCGTCCAAGGCCGGTTTTCACCAGGGTCTCGCCGAGACCGACTGCACAGGCTGCCACATGCTTCACGCCAGCGAGAGGCACAGGAGGACCATCGGCTTCAAGCACGATTTTCTGGCGCCGTCGGTACGAAACGAATGCCAGAGCTGCCACGGAGACCGGAAGCCGGCAAACGCCCTGCATCGCAGCTTGAAAACCGGTTGCGCCTCCTGTCACGTTGTGGACGGCTGGCGCGCCGTGACCTTCAATCACTCTCGGATCACGGCCGGGCTGACGTGCATCACCTGCCATCAGAAGGACAAGCCCGGTGACGACCTGCACCGCGGTGTTCAGGATGGCTGTGGCCAATGTCACAGCACCGAGCGGTGGCGGCCCGCAAGTTTCGATCACGCCCGCTGGTTCCGCTTCGATGCCAATCATCCCTCGGACTGCCGCACCTGCCACGCGGATGCGGGCAACTTCAAGACCTACTCCTGCTATGGCTGCCACGCCCACACCCCCGCCAACATCGCCGGGGAACACCGCGAGGAAGGCATCCGCAACCTTGACAACTGTGCCAGGTGTCACCGTAGCGGAAGTGAGGGTGAAAAGGAGAGGGAAGGAAGCCACCATGAAAATGGCGAGAGGGAAGAGAAGGAAGAGGAGGATTGAAGTGCGGGCGGGCCGGATCTGAGGGCGGCGAAAACTTCGCAAGGTCGAGAAAGGAAAGGGCCGGCAAGGCGCCGGCCCTTCTGAGTATCTCTGTGCTGCGTGGCGCCGCTACTTCTCGACCGGAACTGGAGTTACCGGGCCGGGACCGTCTACGAACCCATCGTAGCGGATGTCATCTCCAATGGCGCTCCACTGCACACGGCCGACGCCGGTGTAACTGCTCTCGATGAACAGGCCGCCGACAGGCAGCCCGGGCCAGACTTCCGCGTCGTGGGTCGCGACGAAGGTCACCAGACTGGGAGTGAACGATTCGACCGTCCAACCGCCGTTGGCGGGATCGGCTGCGGGCGCTCTCACAAAGGCCCGTGTGAGGCTCACGCCGGCGACCGTCAGCTTGTCCCCGATGGCGATCTGTGCGGGTGAGCCGGTGATGGGATCATCCTCGGTCCCGGTGCCGCCGAAGGCTGGAACCGTGAAGGAAATCCTCCACTGACCCAGCCGGACGAGCGTGCTGGAAACCGCCAGGTTCGGCACGGAAATGCCGCCGCAGTCGTTCGCCACGCAGTTGTTCATCAGCGGCACTCCACCGAAAGTGATCTCCCAGGGATTGCCGGTTCCGGCCTGAACCTCGACGGCGATCGCCACGGATCGGGTGTTGGCATACCAGATGTTATTGCGGGTCTCGACGGCGACCGTGTGGGTCGTCTTGGTCTTCGTCAACTTTTTGGTGATGGGATCGAACTCGAAGTGCCAATCGTTGGTGCTGGCGGGATCCACATTGTCCCAGTCGAGCAGCTTCCAGTTGCCGATGTTCGGACCGTCGGTGAACTTCTCCTTCGAGCGGGTGTTCTGGCCGTTCGTGAAGTAGCAGCCCCCGACGAGGTACTTCTGGCCGGTCGCCTTGTCGGTGTAATAGCTCTCGAACTGCGCGCCGTGCTGGCTGCTCCCCCCGAGGCAGTAGACCTCGACGGTGTTGCCTGCCGCGTCCTTCTGGGTCAAGTCCGGGAACACCCAGTCGGCCGTGCCGTCGCCATCGACATCCCCGGCGGGCTGGGCGTTTTCTCCGGACTGTGGCGGGCAGTGGACGTTCCCGTTCGTCTGCTGCTGGGCGGCGAGAGTGAACGGGAGGGACAAGGCCAGAAGGCCGGCAAGGGTTCCTTGTACGAAGAGCCTGTCAAACATAAGACCTCCTCCTTTCAAAGATGTGCCTCTAAGAATGGAGGTGCTTCGCGGAAAGAAAAGCGAGCCGGGCCAACCGGCGATTGTGTTTCTCGTCCTTGAGACTGCCGAAGCCGTCTGGTTAACTACCTATGTAGGTGGGGGTAACCCTACCCGATAAAGTGGCGAAAAAGCGGCAGGAAGGCGCTGGTGTTGTTGGCTCGGAGGCAGGGAGCTTGGTGACCACTCACTCGCGGCTTCCCTGTTTCAGGCGAAGAGTCTGGCGGAGAATGTGAAGAGTCGCCCGATCCTTGTCCCGGTTGGCCTGTTCCTTCGACAGGATGATCGTCTCCAGCCCCAGAACCCGCACATGGACGCCCGCGACCTCGGAAACCCGCGTGTCGTTGGGATCTCGATGAATTTAGGAGCGGAGGCCATTCCGGAGCATCACGACGCCATCGACAAACCCTTGCGCCACTTCGACGCGCTGGGTGGGGGTGAGGCTGAGCATCCAGAAGATGACGTGGTCATCGTCCCCTTCCCAGACGTGTGGCTCCAGGGCATCTGGCTCGGTGCCAAGGATCGCCTCGTCGTCGGGCCGAGCAGAATCGTGACTCATGGCTTCATGATAGCACGCAGGCAACGGTCGGCCTCTACAGATCCATCCGCCGTAGTCGCGCCGCCGCCAGGAGCGGCGGTACGGCGATCCAGAGCAGGAGTGAGCCGCTCAGGCAGAGCGCGGCGCCGAGGGGGCCGCGGGTGAAGCGGAGGAAGGCTAGAGAGGCGGCGCCGAAGGCGGCGGTGCCTTCGATTCCCAGCAGGGTGCCGGTGCGCACGGCGTCCACCGGGTTGGTCAGGACGGTGAGGATGAGGACGCGGGAGGCGGGGCCGGAGTGGAGGAGTGAGGCGAGACCCAGGGCCGCCACGTCGAGAAGCACCACGGCGACGAACCAGACGACCAGGGCGAGCGCCAGGGCCCGGGTCCGCTTGCGCCCTACGGCGCCCGCGGCCAGAAGCGCGGCGAGGCCTAGAAAAACGGCTGTCAAGACGAGCGAGCCGGCGACGAGGAGGAGGAAGCCGCTCCAGCCTTCGTCTCCCGCTTGCGCGGAGATGACGGCTCCCGCGGCTCCGAAACCCACGGCCTGCGCGGCGGCCAGGGCCACGAAAAGGCCCAGGAGCTTGCCGAAGAGAACCGTGCCGCGGGCGATGGGCTGGGCGAAGAGAAGCTCCGCCGCGCCACGGTCGGGCGACAAGGAAAGGACACCGATGAGGAGCGCCGTCAACGGCACCAGCAGCAGAACGAGTTGCACCAGAGATGCCGCGGTGCGCGCGAAGTCCTGCATGCCGCTCCCTCCGGACAGGATGTAGCCCGAGCCGGCCACGGCGAGCGACAACACCGCGAAAACCAGCGCGAAAACCTGCGTCCAGCGCGAGCGCAGCGCGAGGAGAAGCTCCTGGCGGGCACAGAGGATGAGCGGATCGTTCCATTTCATTCGATCATCCTCCTTGCGTCAGTCCCGGCAGGGCCTCGGGTCCGAACACTTCGGCGGCGGTCAGCGGCTCGCCTCCGGCCGCGGCGGGGTCGGCGGCGCGGGCCGCGGCGTCGGTGTGGGCGATGAGGTGGGAGCTCATGGCGGTCGCGAGCTCCGGCACCCGGGTGTAGACGGCCTGGCCGGCGGCGATCCAGGCGCCGGTGCGGTGGTCCGCAACATAGACAAGGGTTTCCTTGGAAACCTTCGGGTTGGCGGCCAGGTAGTCGCGCAGGCACCCGACGTCGTCGAAAAGCTTCGGCTCCTCGGCCGGGTCCAAAAGCTGCGCGGCGGTGTGGATGTCGGAGATCGTCATGCGGCACCAGGCGCAGGCGTCGTTTTTCGTGTCGATGTCGACGGGAGCGGCGCCGCCGCAGGCCGTGAGCAGGAAGAGCAAGAGGAGGAGGGATGTCAACCTTTTCATGACCGGTCTCCCACCAGCTCCAGGTAGAGCTGATCGAGGCGTCCCTCCTCGGCGGTGAGGCCGCGGATCTCGCCGCCGGCGGCGCGGACCGCGTCGAGCACGGCGGGCCGGCCGGCGGCGGGGCCGGGGATGACCATTTCGCCTCCGGACCAGCTCGCCTCGGGCGCCAGGGGGAGCACGGCTTCGAGGAGGCCCGGGCGCCGGGCGTCGAAACGCAGGCGCAGCACGCCGCGTTCGGCCAGGCGGTCGGCGAGCTCGCGCTGCGTCAGGCAGGCGGCGAGGCGGCCCTGGACCAGAATGGCGAAACGGTCGGCCAGACGCTCGGCGTCGCCCAGGTGGTGGGAGGTGAAAAGAACGGTTTTCCCCTTCTCTTTGCGGCCCGCTTCCTTGCGCAGCTCGATCAGGTTGTAAAAGGCGCGCAAGCCGTCGGGATCGAGCGCGGCGGTGGGCTCGTCGAGGAGGAGAACCGGGGCTTCCGGAAGGATGGCCACGGCGAGGCCCAGGCGCTGCACCATGCCGCCGGAGTAGGTTCCCACCGCCCGCGCTCCGGCGCCGTTGAGCGAGGCGAAACGCAGTACCTCGGCGGTCCGCTCCGGCGCGGCGCCGCGCAGGGCGCGGTAGAATTCCAGCACCTCGCGGCCGGTCAGGGCGTCGGGAAAAGAAACCCTTTGCGGCAGGTAGGAGAGGATGCGCCGGGCTTCCGGCTCGGAGGCGTCGCGCCCCGGTGTGCCCAGAAGAACCTGGCCGCCGCTGGGACGCAACAATCCCGCCGCCGCCTTGAGGCTGGTGGTCTTGCCCGAGCCGTTGGGGCCGAGAAGGGCCACCACCTCTCCAGCGCCGATCTCCAGATCGAGGTTTTCCACGGCCGTCTGGGCACCGAAACGCTTGGTGAAGCCGCGAAACGAAATCATGCCCACGCTCTCCTCCCGCCGTGTACGAGCACGGCGGCGCCCAAGGCCAGGACCGCTACGGAGACGGCCATGGCGCGCCAGTCCACACCTCGCGGCCGGTCTCCGGCGAAAACCGGCGGCGGCACGGCGGGCAGCACCGGCGGCCGGGCAAGCGGTGAGGGGTCTTCGACCGGGACCGCTTCCAGGACGGGGAACGAACGCTCCGCCACCGCCAAGGCGGATGCGGCGAGACCTTGCGCCAGCAGATCGGCTGCGGTCAGATTTCCCCGCAGGTGATCGAAGACGCTGGACAGCCGGTACGGCCGGTCGCTGCGCCCGTCGCCGTCCAGGTCGGGCTGATCGTTGTCCGACCAGTAGTTGCCGAGAAAGACCGTGTCCGTCCGCCGGCCGACCAGGTCGAGAGGGGCGAGGTTGCCGATGAAGGAGCCGCCCTCGAAACGGTTTTCGGCGCACGAATCGTAAAGCACGATGCCGGCATCCGACGCGGCCACGACATTACGGCGGAACACGTTGTGGTAGGAGCCCTCGAGGAAGATGCCGCGGGCGTTGTCGGCGATCAGGTTGTCCTCCGCCAGCACGTCGTCGCAGGCCTTGAGGAGGAGGCCCACGGAGGCGAAGCCGCGGTTGCGCAGGAAACGGTTGCGGCGGAAGGTGATGTGATTGGAATACATCAACGCCGCGCCGGCCGCGCCGTTCTCGAAGGTGTTGTCCTCGAAAAGGTTGTTGTCGGAAAACATGTAGTGCAGGCCGTAGCGCAGGTCGCGCGCGGTGTTGCCGCGCACCGTGCCGTCCGTGGAGCTCTGGATGTAAAAACCGTCCCGGGCGTCGATCACTTCGTTGCGCAGCAGGCGGAAGCCGTGGGTGTTCCAGACGTGGATGCCCGATCCTTTTTCTCCCGGCTCCTTGCCCGGGATGCCGCGGACGCTGCACCCTTCCACCACCGCGCCGTCGGCCTCGCGCAGGTAGATGCCGAACAGAGAGTTGGTGATCCGCAGATCGCGCAGCACCGCGCCGTGCGCCGCGACGTGGACGCCGGAGGCGTCGCGGCCGAGGTCGCCGCCGCCTTTGCCGTCGATGTCAAAACCTTCCAAAGTGACGTTGGCGGCACGGATGCGCACCACGCTCCCTTCCCCCGAGCCGCGCAGGAGCGGCCGGCCTCGGCCCACCAGGCGGAGGGAACGGTCGATGAGCAGATCGCCTTCGTAAGTCCCCGGTTCCACCTCCAAGATTGCGCCAGCCGGTGCGGTGTCGATCCGCGCCTGGAGAGGTGAAGTGCCTAGAGCCAGGACCGTCCAGAGCGCGAGCATCATGCCGGGCTCGCCTCCGGGGTCCCTTCCGGGACGCCGCTCTGCCGCCAGCCGATCACCAGGGCGGCGAGGAGAACGGCTACCGCCGCACCCATGGCATAGGACGCGGCGGCCGGGTACGAGTAGACCTGGAAATTGGCGAGCTGTTTGAAACCGAACATCGGCGGCATGAAACCGGGCACCGTCACCGCCGCCGTGGGTGCGAGGTCGTGGCCGTAGCGGTACAGCTTGTAACCGAACGACCACAGCGAAAAGAGAGTGAAATAGACGGTGAGCACGGACACGTCCAGAAGCTCGGCGAAATGGCCGTGGACCGCGGCGCGCAGGAACAGCAAGGCCAGCGCGCCGAGGACGAAAGGCATCCATTTGAACTCGGTGAAGTCCGCGGCCTGGAGGTCTCGCATCCCGATGTAGTGGTTGAGGAGATTGATCTCCTTGAGATCCTGGCCCGCGTTGCCGCTGTCCAGGCGGTAGCTGTAGATGTGCAGCCGCAGCCCGTCGGGGTACTGCGGCGCGAACATCGTCATGTTCCACAGCGGGAAGAGAAAGGTCGGCACGAGAAGCAGGGCGGCGACGATGAGAAGCCCTCGGGGCAGGGCGCCGATCGGCGCTTCGAGCCGGTGAGCGAGCGGTCGTTTCGGGTTGGCCATGATGTGCTCCCTTTCTCTTCCCTGGAACGGTAGTCTTCCTATTGGAGGTCGACCACCAGATAACCCTGCATCTCCTGATGGAGGGCCGAACAGAAATTCGTGCAGTAGTAAGGGAAGACGCCGGCCTTGTCGGCCTTGAAGGTGAACGTCTTGGTTTCACCCGGGTCGACCACGACGTTGACGTTGTAGTCCAGCAGGCCGAAGCCGTGCAGCTCGTCCGTGGTCTGCTCGATGTTGGTGATCGCCACCGTCACCGTGTCGCCCCTCTTGACCGTGATCGAGGTGGGCCACAGCGTGGAGCGCACGGCGACCACCTTGGCGGTCACGTTGCTGCCGTTGCGGGTGACGCCCGCGTCCTTCACATCCCACACCGCCAGCGGATGGTGGTTCTCTTCCTTGGGATAGACCTCGATCGGGTGGAGCTTGTCGGCCTTGATCATCTGCGCGTAGTGCGGCTCGGGCTCGGTGAAGGCGTCATAGAGGATTTTCATCTTCTCCTCGGAGATGTCCACGAGCTGCGACGACTCGGGCTGCGACGGTCCCACCGACAGATGCCGGCCGTGCGAGAGCTTGTTGAGGCCCACCAGGTACTTGCCGTCGGGGCTCACGGTGTCCCCTTCGGCGGCGCTCAGATGGCCGATCGAATAGGACATGGGAACCTTGTCGACCACCTCCCAGGTGCCGAGCTTCCACTTGGCGATGGCGCTGTCCACGAACAGCGAGGTGTAGGCGTAGCCGTCCGGGCCGAACTGCGTGTGCAGCGGCCCCAGGCCCACCGGCACCTCGGCGTCCTTGATCGATTCGTACTTGAGAACCGGGATGCCGTCCTCGTCGCCGGTGAAATCCTTGTTGCGGATGGCGGTCTGGATCTTTTCGAAGTTGAACACCGTGGTGACGCCTTGCAGCTTGCCGGAGCCGACGATGTACTTGCCGTCCGGCGAGACGTCCACGCCGTGCGGCGACTTGCCGCAGGGCAGCAGGTAGACGATGCCGGGGACCTTCTTGGGGTCGAGCACCTTGACGCCGCCGATGACGTCGCCCTTGCCTTCATTGATCGCTTTTTCCGCGTCCCGCCAGTTGATCGCGGCGATGTAGTCGCGGTCGCGCTGGGTGGAGCTCACCTCGAGCTGGCCCGTGGCGCGCTCGGCGTTGTAGGAGGTCCAGAACATCCAGCCGTCCGAGGCGAGCTTGCCGGCGTCGCCGAGGTCATAGTTGAAGGGGGGCATGACGATCTCCCAGCCCAGCGACATCTCGCCGCTCTTGGGATCGATCTTGATCGCCGCCACGACCCCCTTGTAATCGGTGGCGTATTTGTCCAGCGGTGCCACGGTCCCCTTCGGGATGGGGATCGAGAAGCGGCTGGCCATCATGCTGTATTCGGTGTTGGGCGTGACGAAAGCCGAGGCGTGGTTGCCCGAGATGTTGGGCACCGGTCCGAAGATCTGCTTGGTTTTGAAATCCCGCAGGTCGACCCGGGCCACGCGGCCGTTCATTTCGTTGACGAAGAGCCAGCGGCCGTCGTAATCGCCCTTGGTTTCCGACAGCGCCGGATGGTGGACGTCGCCCC
Source organism: uncultured Holophagales bacterium (assembly GCA_963844885.1). Taxonomy (GTDB): domain Bacteria; phylum Acidobacteriota; class Thermoanaerobaculia; order Multivoradales; family UBA5704; genus DATMER01. The sequence continues at coordinate 178,884 of CAWJQA010000010.1, forward strand.
AGGTGAAGCCGCCCAGCATCTTCTTGCTGTCGTCGTCGAATCCGTAGCCGGTGGCCGGATAGGGGGTGAACACCGGGATGGTGGAGAGGTGCCGCATCGAGGGAACGCCGTAGACGTAGATCTGACCCGAGTGGCCGCCGGAGGAGAACAGGTAATATTCATCCAGATCGCCCGGCGCCACATAGGTTTTCTGGGCGGCGACGGCGATGTCCGAGGTGCCGCCTCCGGCCCCCTTGCGGTCCTTGGGCGCGCTGGGTGCGCAACTGTGGGACAGAATGGAAAGGAGCGCCACGGCGGCGATCCCTCCGAGGAGCCACTGCTTCGACGGGCTAATCATGAGGTTCTCCCTCCGGGGATACGGTTGTGGTGGATGTCTCGGCCCCCGCCGTCTTCTGGCGCTGGTGCGCCTCGAAAGCCTCGTGGAGCTTCTGCACCGCGACGGCTTTCTGTTCGGGGGTCAGGATGATCTGCCGCGACAACACCACCGCCATCGTGCCGGTGGGCTCGCGCAGGAAATCGTCGACGGTGCGTCCGAAGCGGCTCTGTGTGTCCTCTACCGCGGTCGAGAGATCGGGTCCGATCTGTGCCGGGCTCTTGACTCCCAGCGACGCGATGGAGTGGCAGACGAAGCAGCCGGTCTTGACGAACCAGGCGCCGGGTCCGGTCTCGCGCTGGCGATCCATCTCGGCCTCCGCCGCGGTCTGCGGATCGGTGCGCGGCGCGCCGGCCAGGAAGCGCGCCGGCAGGTCCGTCTTGCGCCAGGAGAGGACCAGCATGGCGAGCGCCTGGGCGTCGCGGGTGGTCAAGTGGAAGTTGGGCATCACCGTGTCTTCCACCAGCGCCCGCGGGTCTTTGAAGTGGGCCACGTGCCAGGCGAAGGCGGTCTTCTGGCCGGAGAGGCGGCCGTACTCGTACTGCTCCGGCGCCTTGTCGCCCACCGCGGTCAGGTCCGGGCCGATCGTGCCGCCGCGGCCGTTGACGGCGTGGCAGGCGCGGCAGCCCTTTTCTTCGACCAGCTTCTTGGCAAGGTTGATCTCGTCCATCCCCGGCGTCTCGCGGTCGTAGCGGTGGCAATGGTTACAATTCATCTGGAGGAGCGCGCCCTTGTCCGCCGCCAGCGAGTAGGCCTCCCCGAGCTCGCGGCCGAGGAGCGGCTCTTCCCAGTGCGCCACCTGGCCGTGGGCCGCGTCCACGTCGATGGCCCACCCCTGGCCGCCGTGGCAGACGGTGCAGCCGAACTTCTCCGGCGGATGGTTTTTGAGCGGCTCGGGCGGATGGGTGCGCCACGGCTCCTCGGCCTGTTCGAAACCTTTCCAGGCGGTGGCCTGATGGCAGGTGATGCAGCGGTCGGCGCGGCCGAGGCCGGCGATCCAGTTCTGCTGGATGCCGGCGGGGATGCTCCGCGCCTTGTCCTCGCCGAGCTTTTCCGCCACCTGCCGCCGAAACTCGTACTGATAATATCGCCAGTCGTGCTGGCGGTCGGCCCAGGCGAACAGCACGGTGCCGAGGACCAGGGCCACGCCCACGAGCGCGAGGACCGGCCGGTCGCGCCGCGGATAGGGGGAGTCGGTGCGCTTTTCCATGTCAGATCCTCCCCGGGATTTCCGGCCACGCCTGCCACGGCCAGTAGAGCTGCCAGTAGGGGCCGCGGCAGAAGGTGCCGATCAGAGTCAGCAGGATCACCACGGCGGCGAGAGCGAGGAAAACCCAGATCTGGACGCGGCGGCTTTTGGGAAACCACACCCCCGCGGCTGCCGCCGGGCTTTTGTCCCACCACGGCCAGAGGGTGAGGACCAGGAGCAGCACGCCGGGAAGGATCACGCCGCCCACGAGCGCGCCGTTGACGGTGAACGAGCCGATGTGGAAAGTGGTGTCGGTGACGATCTCCTGCAGCCAGAGGAAATACCAGGGGGCTTTGGCCGGGTTGGGTGTCACCAGCGGATTGGCCGGCTCTTCCAGCGGTGAAGGGAGGAAGAGAGCCAGCATGCCGACGAGCGCGATGGTGCCGAGCACGACGATGGCCGTGCGCCGCACCAGGTCGGGCACCGCGTTGACCGTGGTGTCCGCCGCCTCCAGCGACGCGGCGCGCACCGTCGGCGCCGTGCCGCGGGCGATCCCCAGGAGCGTGTAGGTTTTGGCCGATGCCGACGACGCTGGCGATTGGGCGGTTTTGGTTTCCAACAATCCCGCGCGGTCGGCGCGGGCGAGGCCGCCGTCCTTGCGCACGCGCCACATGTGATAGACGAACAGCACGCCCAGCAGACCGGGCAGGGCGATGACGTGCAGGACATAGAAACGGATCAGCGTCGGCTGATCGATCGTGCGTCCGCCCAGCAGCAGCTCGCGGAGCTTTTCGCCCACCAGCGGCACGGAGCTCGCGATGTTGGTGCCCACCGTCACCGCCCAGTAGGCGAGCTGGTCCCAGGGCAGCAGGTAGCCGGTGAAGGAGAGAAACAAGGTGAGCAGCAGCATGCCCACGCCGAGCACCCAGTTGACCGGCCGCCGCTGGCCGCGCTCAAGGCCGCCCGCTCCATTTTTATAAGCGCCGGTGAGGAACACCCGGGCGAGATGGAGGACCACCGCCACCACCATGAGATGAGCCGACAGGCGGTGGACGGCGCGGATCCACGAGCCGAAGGCCACCACGTGCTCGATGTCTTTCACCGAGGCGTAGGCGCGCTCCACCGACGGGATGTAAAGGAAAAGCAGCGGCATCCCCGAGAGGACCAGCAAAAGGAGCAGGGCCGCCGAGGCGGTTCCCAGCCAGAAGGAATAGCTCCAGGCGAGCGACTCCCGCGTGACCTTGGCCGGGAACCAGTGAAGGAGGAAATTGGAGACCACCGCGTCGCCGGACTCGCGGTCCGACCGCGGGCGGAAGCTCCAGAGGCGCCGCGGATGCACGCCGGGAACGCCGGAGATGCCGGAGGGTTCGGTCTTGTCGGGGATGGCCATGGCTGGGCGCTCCTAAGCGATCGTGAGCCGGAAGTCGGGCTCCACCGGCGCGGCCAGGTCGGCGACGAGCTGGCCGTCGTCCACCGCCACCGACAGGTGGTACCAGGTGAGCGGCCGGGGCGCCGGCCCGGAGACGTTCTTGCCGTCGCCGCTGTATTTCGAGCCGTGGCAGGGACAGAGGAAGCGGTGCGTGAGCCGCAGCGGCTTGCCGTCCACCGTCGTCTCCTCCGGCCGCGACAGCGCCTCGGCGCGCACCGTGCAGCCCAGATGGGTGCAGACCGCCGAGATGGCGTGGAACGTATTGCCCTCGCGGAAGACGAACAGCCGCTGGTCGGGCAGGAATTTGAGACCGTCCGGGAACTCGGCGGGCGGGCCGATCTTCACCGTGGTCGGCGCGTCGTACGAAACGTTCGGCACCAGCGAGCGCAGCGACGCCACCGCCTGGCCGGTCAACGCCGCCACCCCCGCGCCGGTGCCCAGTCTGAGCAGAAACTCGCGGCGGTTGCTCCCTTCCTTCATAGGATCTCCTCTTGCGCCTGCCAGCGTTCGGTGATCGAAAAGCGTTCCATCGTCATGGCGTCGGTGGGGCAGCGCACGGCGCACAGGCCGCAGCGGATGCAGCGCGCGTCGTCCTTGACCATGGCGGAGAGCGGCAGGCCGTCCGCTTCCATCCGCGCCATCAGGGCGGCGCGCTCGTCCGCCGGCAGGTCGAGCTCCTCGAACGGCACCAGGGCGAGGCAATATTCGGGACAGATGTCGACGCAGCGCCCGCACAGCACGCAGGCTTCGGGGTCGTAGATCGTCTGGACGTGGCAGACCAGGCAGCGGGCCGCCTGGCGTAAGGCCTCGTCCGGGTCGTAGCCGGTCTCCACCTCGGCGATGCCGGTGCGGCGGCCGATGTCGAGCGTCGGCGGCGCCGCGCGGTCGAGGATCTCGAAACCGGCGGCCATGCGGTATTGCGAGGTGGGGATTTTTTCGACGTCGAGAACGGTTTCCAGGCGCGGCCGCCGCCGGGAGAGATGCTCGTGGATCGAGCGCGCCGCGAGCTTGCCGTTGGCCACCGCCTCGATGAGATTGCGCGGTCCGAAAGCCACGTCGCCGCCCGCGAAGATCCCGGGCGCCGAGGTGGCCAGGGTCCGCGGATCGACCCGGATCGTGCCGCCGGGGTTGAGCCCGACGCCGTCCTCCGGCCGCAGAAAGGAAAGATCGGGACGCTGGCCGATCGCCAGGATGCAGGAGTCGGCTTCGAGCTCGAGAACATCGCCGTCGTCGTAAGCCGGCGCAAACCGTCCCTGGGCGTCGAAAACCGACAGCACCTTGCGCAACTCGATCGTCTTCAGCCGGCCGTCTCCCACGAAGCGTGCCGGGCCGCGGCGGGCGAGGAAGCTCACCCCCTCTTTCCGCGCCTCCTCGAATTCCTCGTGGCCCTGCGTCGTGCGCAGCACCGGCATCTCGTCGAACGTTTCGAGCGAGACCACCGTCACCTCGGCCGCGCCGCCGCGCAGCGCCGCGCGGGCGGAGTCCAGCGCCTCCTTGAGTCGCGCGTCCTCTTCCCGTCCCATCTCCTCGTGGTCCATCTCCTCCCGGCCGAGCCGTAGCGCCGTCCGGGCGGCGTCGAAGGCCACGAAGCCGCCGCCGATGACCACCACCCGTCGTCCGAGGTCGAGGCGGTAGCCGCGGTTGACGTTGAGCAGGAAGTCGACCGCCTTGACCACGCCGTCGAGCTCGACGCCGGGCAGTTGGAGGTCTCGTCCCTGGGACACGCCGACGGAGAGGAAGACCGCTTCGAACCCCTCCGCCTTGAGCTCGCGCAGACCGAGGGCGGAGGTGAGCGGGGTGCGCAGCCGCAGCTCGACGCCGAGGCCGAGGATCTTCTCGATCTCGGCGCGCAGCAGCGTGCGGGGGAGGCGGTACTCGGGGATGCCGAAACGCATCATGCCGCCCGGCTCCTCGGCGGCTTCGAACACGGTCACCCGGTAGCCCAGGAGAGCGAGATCGTGAGCCGTGGCGAGTCCCGCCGGACCGGCGCCGATCACCGCCACCTTGGTCACCTCGGACGGCCTGCTTGCGCCGGCCCGATCCTCCCGCAGCACGGAAAGCAGGTAGTGGCCGGCGTAGCGGTTTCCTTCCTCGACCGGCGCCGTGCGCAGGCGGTCCTGGGTGTGCGGGCGGACCGACTCGACGCCATAACCCTCGCAGACGGTGCGCTTCAGGGCGCGGATGGAGACCGGAGCATCGATGGCGCCGCGCCGGCAGGCATCCTCACAGGGAGCCGCGCACACCCGGCCGCACACCGAGGCGAACGGGTTGGGGGCGCGGGCGACGAGATAGGCCTCCTCCCCGCGACCCTCGGCGATGAGCTGAACATAGCGGCCGGCGTCGGTGGCCACCGGGCAACCGGTCTGGCACTTCACCTGCGCCTTCCAGTGCTCCAAGTCGGGAAGTCGAGCGGAGACAGTCATGATGCCGCGAGCCTACGGCCATTCGAAATTTCCGCGACATGACAACGGTCAGGTTCCGGGGTCACCGCGGGGTAGGTCCCGGGCAGTCTGCAGGAACGGGCTTGGATCTATCCGGATGGGTAGGGATCAGGTAGGGAGGTCGGCGCGCGAGGCGCGCAGCCTCCGCGCGCCTCCCCACCGTAAGTGCCGGCAAGCGCGATCGCCTCGGCAGATGGGCGGCTATGGGTTGACGATCGTGTTGCCCGGCTTCCTGGGAGGGTCGTTGCGGGGACGCTCCGCGACGGGGGGGTTCTCGTTGAACTCGGGCGCCAGCTCGCGGTTGATCCGAGACCACTCCGGCGACTCGTCCTCGTTGTCGACGATGGCGCCGATGGGGCATTCCGGCAGGCACAGGCCGCAGTCGATGCAGACCTCCGGGTCGATGATCATGAATTCTTCGCCCTGGTAGTCGCCGGGCTTGATGCAGTCCACGGGGCAGACGGAAACGCAGGTGGCGTACCGCTCGCCAAGGCACTTGTCGGTGATGACGTAGGACATGACTCTCCTCTCTTTTGGTTCCCTCGATCGGCCCTCCGGGGCGCGGTGACGGGTACTGTAATGAGTCCGGCGTTGTGCGTCAAACCCGTGTTGCGGGACGGCCGGCTGCTACAATCCCGGCCTGCCATGCCGAACCGTCCGCTTCGCCTGTCTCTCGCCCTGGCCTGCGCCCTCGCCCTGAGCCTCGCCGGCTGCCGGCAGACGCCGGCGATACCGCCCCCGGTCCCCAAGCCCAAGGTTCTCCTGCTGGGGCTCGACGGCGCAACGTGGAAGGTCATGGGGCCGATGATCGAGCGCGGCGAGCTGCCGGCGTTCAAGCGGCTCCTGGAACAGGGCGCGGCCATGCCCGAGTTCGAGACCATCTCTTCGACCTTCTCGCCCGTGGTCTGGACCTCCATCGCCACCGGCCGCACGCCGGAAGACCACGGCGTCACCAGCTTCACGTCGGACCTGCCCAACGGCCAGCGCATCCCGGTGACCAGCAGCGTGCGCAAGGCGCGGGCGATCTGGGAGGTCGCGTCGCGGCGGGGTGTCAGCGTCGGCGTCACGGGCTGGTGGGCGAGCTGGCCGGCCGAGGAGGTCAAGGGTTACGACATCTCCGATCACGCCAATCCGGCCTTCTCGGACCTCCTCATCCAGGACAGGAATTACTGGACCGCCAGCCGCGACGACCTGGTCCGGCTCAAGCGCGATTTCTTCCCGCTGGACATCGGCCCCATCCTCGCCCGCCACTGGATGACCCGCGAGCAGTTCCCCTATGACGATCTCCAGAGGCGCGGCGGGTTCACCCGGGCGCAGATGGACGCTCTCCGCGCCGCGCCCTGGAACGACCGGGCGGTCTACCCCTGGCTCAAGACCTTTTACCGCATCGACCGGCCGCTGTTCCGCATCGGCATGGATCTGATGAAGGAGCGGCCCACCGATCTCTGGATGCTTTATCTCCGGGGTCCCGACGCCGTCCAGCACTATGGCTGGGACATGGTCGAGCCCGAGCGCTTCGCGAAGCCGATCAACGACCTGAGCCGGGACCGCGGGCTGGTGGAGGGGGTGTACCGCTACCTGGACACGTTCCTGAGCGAGCTGCTGGACGCCCGGCCCGAAGGCTCGTGGCTGATCGTGGCTTCCGACCACGGCGCCGAGCCGTCGCCCGACGCCATGAATCCCGCGGTGCTGAAGCGGCCGGGCGAGCACAGCACGGCGGCGAAGGGGATCTTCTTCCTCTCCGGCCCCGGGGTGAAGGCCGGATACCGTCTCCAAAAAGGGAACCCCTACGATATCATGCCCACGATGGCCTGGCTTCTGGGCCTCCCCCTGTCGCAGGAGCTGGCGGGCCATCCCTTGACCGAGGCTTTCGACGAGGGTTTCGTGCGCTCGCTGCCGTTCAAGACGGTGCCGAGCTACGGCCCGCGGGCCGTGGGGCCGATCCTGGCTTCGCCTTCGGATGCGGAGATGATCAAGAGCCTCAAGAATCTGGGCTACATCCAGTGAGCCCGGCCGTCTGTTTCTTCCAGGCCTACAACCGGGAGTACATCCGCACCGAGACCCTGCTCGCCGGCCTGCGCGCTCACGGGGTGCCCGTGGCCACCTGCCAGGTGAACCGCCCGGGGCCGTTGCGCTATCCGCTCGCCCTCTGGAAACTCTTGCGCTCGGTCCGAGGCTGCGACGTGGTCCTGGCCAACTTCCGCAGCTTCGAGATCCTCTGGCTGCTGCGGCTCCTCACCCGCAAGCCGATCCTTTACGACGCTCACATTTCCTTCTGGCAGAGCGCCTGCGAGGAGCGGCGGTGGTTCGGTGAGAGATCCATTCCGGGCCGGCTGCTGTTCTTCCTGGACCGGTTCAACTGCCGGATCGCGGATCACGTGCTGATCGACACGGAGGCGCACAAGAACTACTTCGTCCGCACCTTCGGCATACCGCGGGAGAAGATCTCAGTCGTCTATATCTCGTGTGAGGATCACCTTTTCTTCCCGCGCCCGGTGCGGCCCAGGGTGGCAGGCATGCCGGCCGTCGTCTTCTGGTCCGGCAGCGGCATTCCGCTCCAGGGCCTGGACGTGATCTACGAGGCGTTCAAGCTTCTCGAGGAACGGGGTGTGAACGCCTTGCTGCGCCTCGCCGGGACGAGCGGCATCCTCGACCGGCTCCGGCGCCGGGCCGAGGAGGAGGGGGTGCGCAACCTGGTCTTTCTCGGGAATCTCCCGCGGCGCCAGGTGGTGGAGGAGGTGGCGGCGGCCGACATCGGGCTGGGCGGCCACTATTCGACGGTGCCCAAGGCCGCGCAGGTGATCGCGGGCAAGGTCTACGAGCTGATCGCCATGCGTAAGCCCGTGGTGATCGGGGACAGCCCGGCCGTCCGCGAGCTGTTCGCCGACGGCGAGAGCGCCCTCCTGTGCCGCATGGGCTCGGCCGAGTCGCTGGCCGGCGCCGTGGCCCGGCTGGTGGCCGATCCCGCGCTCGGCGAGCGGCTGGCCGCCAATGCCTACGAGCTCTATCGGACGCGCCTGCGGCCCGAGGTCGACGTGGAGCCGCTGCTGCCGGTCCTGGAGCGGCTGGCGGCGGGCCACCGTTAGTCGCGGGTCCAGACCGGGGGGAGGCCCTGCGCGATCTCGATATGGGCGAGCTTCGGGGTCTTGCGCACGCCGGCCAGCTTCGCCCATTCGGCCATGCGGCGGACCCCCTCTTCCAGGCCGATCCCCGGTCCTTCTCCCAGGATGCGGCGCGCCTTGTCGTGGGAAGCCCAGGCGTCGTGGACCTCGTTGCGGGCCGGCTGGTGGCTGATTCTGGGCTCCACCCCCAGCACCCGGCCGACTACCTCCGCCAGCTCGTTGATGGAGTAGGGGCGGTCCGCTCCCACGTTGAAGACCTGGTTGCGGGCCTCGTCGACCTCGATCGAGCGGGCGAGGACCGGGGCCACGTCCGCGATGTGGCTGAAGGCCCGGGTCTGGGTGCCGTCGCCGAACACGGTGAGGGGCTCGCCCTGCATCATCTGGTTGAGGAAGATCCCGATGACGTTACGGTAGCGGTCCCCCAGGTTCTGCCGCTCGCCGTAGACGTTGTGCGGCCGGAAGACCACGAAGTCGAGGCCGAACATCTCGTGCGCCGCCCGCAGGTCGAGCTCGACCGCGTACTTCGCGATGCCGTAGGGGTCCTCCGGACGGGGCTCCGTCTCCTCGGTCATGGGAAGCTGGCCGTGGCCGCCGCGCCCGTAGACGGCGATGCTGGAGGTGAAGACGAAGCGCTTCACGCCGTGCAGGACCGCCAGGTTGATCAGATTGACCGACCCGATGAGGTTGTTGCGGTAGTTGAAGCGCCGGATGAAGTGGGAGAGCCCCTCGGCGGCGTAGGCCGCCAGGTGGAACACGTATTCGAAGCCGTGGCGGTCGAACAGCCGCTCGAGAAAGGGGACGTCCTCGATCGAGCCGTGCTCGAAGAGGGCGCGCCCGGGGACGTTGTCGCGGTAGCCGCCGCTCAGGTCGTCCAGAACCACGACCTCGTGGCCGCCGCGCGCCAGGAGCTCGTCGGCGAGATGGGAGCCGATGAAGCCGGCGCCGCCGGTGACCAGGCATCTAGCCATGTCCTCTCCTCCTCCGCAGCAGCCATCCCAGCCCGAACCCGGCGCCGTCGCCCACGGTGGTGACGAGCCGGAACAGGATCGGCAGGCCGAACGCCGCTCCGGGTCCGACGAGCGGGCGCAGGCCGCCGACCAGGACCGCCTCCCGCACGCCGAGCCCGGCCGGCGCGCCGGGGGTGACGAAGCCGGCCACCCAGGCGGCGGCGAACAGGGCGGTCAGGGCCGGCAGCGGTGCCGCCGGCGCGCCGAGCACCGTGCGCGACAGCACGGCCGCGCAGGCGCCGAAGACCAGAAAGTTGAAGCCGTAGAGCCCCAGGCAGGCAAGGCCGATGCCGAGCTGGCCTGAGATTCCGGAGGAGCCGGGCGGGATCTCCGGCAGCCGCAGTCGGCGCCGCACGCTCTCCCGCCGGACCAGCACCGTGGCCAGGACGAGGGCGGACGCGGCGGCCACCGCGGTGGCGATGATCCGCCACGGCTCCAGGGCGCCGCCGCCGAGCTGCAGACCCGCCGCGGCCACCGCCAGCCCGGCCAGGACCGCGCAGGCGGTCTCCAGGCCGAGCGTCAGGACGACCGGGCCGGTGCCGAGCCCGGCGTCCCGCGCCAGGGCCACCCGGCCGACATAGTGGCCGACGTTGCCGGGCAGGTATTTGGCCGCCTGGGAGACCGCCAGGATGCCAAGCCCGGCGGCGAAGCGCGGCTTCTCGCCGGCAGCGCGCAGGAGGAGGTGCCAGGCCGAGGCGCCGGAGAGCAGGGTGAGCTCGTACAGCCCCACGGCCAGGGCGAGCCCGGCCACGCGCCGGGCGTCCCACCGGATCTCGGGGAGGGCCGAGGCGTGGCGCATCCCGAAGGCGGCCAGGTAGGCGAGGCCCAGGACCGCCAGGGTGGCGCCGAGCCATCGCGCGGCCTGTCTCATAAGGTCGTTCTCATGGAGTCGCGTCCCCGTCGGTCCGCCGCGCCAGGACGAGGTAGCCGGTGCCGGCCTCGCGGTCGAGGAAGCGCTCCTGCACCCAGCAGGCGGCGCGGAAGGCCTGGGTGCCGGGCCAGCTCGCCTGGAGCGGGTAGAGCCGGCTCTCGATGCCGCGCTGGGTGCCGCTGCGCGCCGTGTTGGCGGCGAGGTCGGGCTGCCCGCCGTCCCCGTCGCGCACCGTGCGCCGCAGGTCGCGGCCGTGGACCCAGCCGCGTACCCACTCGGTCAGGTTGCTCAGGGGGAAGCCGTAGCATTCGTGGTGCTCGACCTCGAAGCCTTGGCGCCGGAAGAGGTCGAGAAGCCCCTGGCGCTCGTAGCGGCGGAAGTGGCCGGCCCAGACGTCGCTCGGGCTCCAGCGGGCCCTGCGCGCCGGCACGGAGAGGAGCATCCGGCCGCCGGGCTTGAGCCAGCTCCGCCACCGCGCCAGGGTGCCTTCGTCGTCCTCGATGTGCTCCAGAACCTCGAAGGCGAGCAGCAGGTCGAAACGCCCCTCCCAGTCCGGCTGTGGCTCGCGGTGGATCCTCACCTGGAGGAGGTCGCGGTTGATGTAGGCGGCGAGCTCGAGAGCGCTTTCCGAGCTCTCCAGCGCGTCGCAGGCGAAGCCGAGCGCGGCGAGGTCGGGGAGCAGGGCGCCGGCGCCACAGCCGACTTCGAGAGCGCGCCGGTCCGTACCGGGAGGCAGGCCCGCGGCGAGGCGGAGCACGCGGTTGCGGCGCAGGGCGTAGCGCAGCGCCGGGACCCAGCCCCGCTCGGGGACCGCGATGCCGTAGACCGGGTGGCGCTCCATCACCCCTCCTTCTGCCCGGGAGGCCGCCGTTCCGACTCCAGGACCCGGACCTTGGTCAGGAGGATCTCCAGCAGCATCCGGTTGGACGCGATCAGATCGGCGACGACTCCCACCAGCAGGGAGACGAAGCCGAAGACGAGGACGACTCCGCCCAGGATGAGCGACTGGACATGGCCGTTTCCCTGCCCCTGTACGTAGAAATAAAGGAAGCGGGCCACGGGCAGGAAACCGAGCGCCACCAGGGCGCCGCCCAGGTAGGAGAAGACCCGCAGCGGCTTGTACATGGTGTAGCTGCGCACGGCGGTGACCAGCGACTGGGCGAGGAACTGGGGCACGCTGCGGAAGAGCCGTGACTCGCGGGTCTGAGGGTTGACCGGCACCGGCACCGACACCACGGTCATGCGTTCCTTGCCGGCCTGGATCAGCATCTCGATCGTGTAGCTGAAGGAGGACAGGATGTTGATGCGCAGGGCGGCGTTCCGGGACAGCGCGCGGAAGCCGCTCACGGCATCGGGCACCCGGGTACCCGACAGGCGGCGGACGAAGAAGCTGCCAAGCTTCTGGAGGCGCCGTTTGAGGGGAGAGAAGTGGGGGATGAGGTCCGTGCGCCGGTCGCCCACCACCACGTCGGCCCGGCCTTCGAGGATGGGACGGATGAGGTCGGGGATGGCGCTGCCGGCGTACTGGTGGTCGGCGTCGGTGTTGACGACGACGTCGGCACCCAGCAGGAGCGCGGCGTCGAGGCCGCTGCGGAAGGCGCGGGCGAGCCCCTGGTTGCCGACGTGGCGCACCAGGTGGTCGGCGCCGCAGCGGCGGGCGACCTCGGCGGTGCCGTCGGTGCTGCCGTCGTCGATCACCAGGATCTCGACCTCGTCGACCCCGTCGATGCGCCGCGGGATGTCGGCGAGAACCCGGGGGAGCGTGGCGGCCTCGTTGAAGCAGGGGATCTGGACGATGACCTTCATCTCAGGGTGGTAGGCTACACTAGTCCGCCGATGCCCGACCCGAACCCCATTCCCGCGGTATCCACCCTCCCGGTGCAGCGCCCGGCGCGAGCGGCGAAAGTCTGCGTCATCATGCCGGCCTACAATGCCGAGAAGACGCTGGAGCGGACCCTGCGCGACCTGCCCATGGACTCCGTGGACGACATCGTGGTGGTGGACGACGCGAGCCGGGACCGCACCGTGGAGGTGGCCCGCGGCCTCGGGCTGCACACGGTCGTCCACCCGCGTAACCGGGGCTACGGCGGCAACCAGAAGACCTGCTACCGCGAGGCGCTCGCGCGGGGCGCCGACATCGTGGTCATGGTCCATCCCGACCACCAGTACGACCCGGCCATACGTGCCCGAGCTCATCGCTCCGATCCTGCGCGGCGAGGCCGACGCCGTCTTCGGCAGCCGCATGCTGGGCGGGCGCCCGATGGAAGGCGGCATGCCGAAGTGGAAGTACCTGGCCAACCTCTTCCTGACCATGCTCGCCAACGCCACCTTCTACGTCTTCCTGTCGGAGTACCACTCCGGCCTGCGCGCCTACAGCCGGCGCTACCTGGAAGCGGTCGACGTCGAGCGCAACTCCGACGACTTCGTCTTCGACACCGAGATCATCGCCCAGGGGGTGAAGCAGGGGATGCGGATCAAGGAGATCCCGATCCGCACCCGGTATTTCCCGGAGGCGTCGCATGATCGGCTTCTGGCGCAGCGTCCAGTACGGGCTGTCGGTGGTGAAGGTGCTGGTGGTCTACAAGCTCGACAAGAAGGGGATCTGGCGCTCGCGCTTGCTGAGCTGATCCCCATCCTTGAAATGGAAACGGCACCGAGGTCATGAATAGTTGACTATGGACGCGGAAACGAAGGAGAATACGTCCAGCGTCAAACACGCCAGGCATGGTAGAATCCGCCTCGTCAGAGGTCACCTTTCATGGAGGTCACACGGATGATTGACCGCAAGCCTCGCCTCTTCGCCATCGCGCTCTTGCTTCTTTGCGCCGTTCCGGCCCTGGCCGACGGCCCGTTCCGCTTCTACGCACTGACCCCCTGCCGCGTCGCGGATACCCGGACCGGTTTTGGAGGCTCCCTGACCACCACCGTCACCCGCGACTTCCAGATCCAGGGCCTCTGCGGCGTGCCCGTCGGCGCCAAGGCCGTCGCCCTGAACGTGACCGTGATCACGCCGGGCGCGAGAGGGCATCTGCGGCTCTTCCCCTCCGGGACGGCGCTGCCGACCATCTCGACCATCAACTTCGCGGGCGGCGAGACCGCTCTCGCCAACGGCGCGATCGTGCCGCTGTCGACCAACGCGAACGACCTGTCGGTCTACGCGTTCCTGGTGCTTCCCAGTCCGGCAGCGACCCACGTCGTGCTCGACGTGACGGGCTATTTCGCCACGCCGGCGCCCTGAGGCAGCCTGCGGCTGTTCCTGGCGAAGGCGCGATGCTCTGACGGATGGCCTCCCTCGACCGTATCCGGTCGCGGGAGGTTCTTTCCATTTCCGCTTGTGCTCGCGTAGATGCCCTTGCGACCCCCCGGCCCAAAGCCGCGCTCGTGGATCTTTGTCTGGCTCGGCCTGCTCGTGCCGGTCTGGGCGGCCTGTTTCTGGCAGAGCAAGGAAACGATCCTCTGGACGAAATCCTCCGCGGGCGTGATGTGCAAGGGCCTCGAGCGGTATGCGTCCCTGGCCCGCGGCCTGCCTCCGGACAGGCCCGGATTCTCCCAGATCGGCTTTCTGACCAACGCGACGGACCCCGCCTCCGCCGAGCGGTTCTTCTGCGCGCAGTACGAAGCCACTCCCCGGCCTCTGGTCCGCTGGCGGATGGAATGGCTCGGCCTCGACCGCCGGACGCTCACCGGAACCACGCTGATCGTCGACATCGACGACCCCGCCGCTCTGGAGTCTTTCCTGCGCGAGCTGCGGACCGAGGCGGCCCGGCAGGAGGCGGTGGTCCGGCAGCGCGAGCTGGCGCCGGGCCTTCTCCTGGTGCAGGTGCTCTGACGTGCCGCCGCCGACCCTCGGCTGGCTCGTCGCCCTCGCGGTGATTCTCACCGGCGGCGGGCTCGCCTTTCTCGCGTTGCGGGCCGGCGGACTGAGAGGGGGCAGGCTCGCCCGGTACACCGCCGCCTGCGCTCCGGGGCTGGGGCTCGGCCTGGCCTCGCTGCTGCTGTTCTTCTGGCGCACCCTCGGCGGAGGAGGATCGGCGCGGCCGGGGCTGGCGGCGTACCTCGTGACGGCGGCCGTTCTCGGTTTGGGCATTCAGCTCTTGGGAGCTCGCTTCGGGCGGCCGGCCGAACCGGTCCCTCCTCCGCAGATCCCCTTGCGGCCTCTCGTGCGCGGGGTTCGCTGGGGTGCCTGGCTCGCTTTCGGCGCCAGCGCGGCGGCCGTCGTGGTCTCGTTCTGGGTGATCAGCCACGCGTGGCCGCTGGGCTCCTGGGACGCGGTGGCGATCTGGAACGTCAAGGCCCGCTTCCTGTTCCGGGGCTATGGCGAGGCCACGGACCTCCTGAAGCGGGTCGATCCGAGCTCCCATCCGAACTACCCGCTGCTCGTGCCCGGCGCCGTGGCGGCGCAGTGGTCGATGGCGGGCGGCGAAGATCCGTGGACCGCGCCGCTCACCGGGCTGGCGTTCCTGGCGGGACTCGGGCTGATGGTGCTGGCGGTGGCCGCCGATTCGGGGCTGCCCGCCTTCGGCGCGGTGGCTGCCGCCGTCGTCTGGATCAACCCGATGGTCCTCAAGTGGGGAGGAGCCCAGGGGGCGGATCTGGCCGTGGGGTACTGCTTCCTCGCTTCGCTGGCGGTGATGTCGTCGCGGCTGCCGGGGAGGGAGGGGAGCGGCCTGCCGCCGCTCCTCGGCGGCGTCTTCCTCGGCCTGCTCGCCTGGTCGAAGAACGAGGGGACGCTGACGGTGATGATCCTGCTCGGGCTTTACGGACTCTGGGCCTGGTTGCACGCCCGGGGCCAAAGGGAGGTCTGGCGCGATGCGGTGACGCTGGTGGCCGGTGCCGTGCCCGGTCTCGCGGCCGTGTTCCTGTTCAAGTCGCGGTGGGCGCCGGAAAGCGGGCTCGAGACCTTCTTGCAGGGGCATCCGCTCGACCGGATTCTGTCCCTGGAGCGCTGGTTCGTGCCGGTTCGGGAGATCCTGAAACGCCTGCTCCCCGTGGCGGCCGGGATCGGGTGGTCCGTGGCGTGGCCGGCGGTGCTGGCCGGGGCTCTTCTGGCGGCCTGGGTCCATCTGCGACGGCGGCGGCCGTGGGCCTCGTTCTGGGCCGCGGGTGTGGCGGCGGTGGTGGGGTCGTGGGTGCCGATCTTCGCCGTCACCCCTTACGGCCAGATGTGGCACATCGAGGGCTCGCTCGACCGCCTGTATCTCCAGGTCTTCCCGGCGGTGGTGGCGGGAATCTGCCTGCGGCTCGGGCTGGCCGTGGGGCTCGTGGGGCCCATGGGAGAGGACGAGCCTGATGAGGCCCGCTGGCAGAGCGCGGCGGCGCCTGTGCGCCGAAAGCTCTCCGCGCGCGCCGCGGGGTTCGGCTGGCTCGCGGCGCTGCTGGTGGCGGGGCTCGCCTTCAAGGCCTTTGTGGTCGTCACCCGGCTACCGCGGATCTGGCTCTTCCTGGACGAGCTGTTCTACCTGGTGACCGCCTGGGATCTCGGCCATTGGGGGGCTCCGGGCGTGCCCCATCCGGACTTCCTGTTCTATCCGCCCCTGACCTCGGCGCTGCTCACGCCGTTCCTGGTGGTCGGCTTCAAGCCTCCTCTCGCCTACCACCTGGGCCTGCTGCTCTTCCACGCCCTCCTGACCTCCTCGGCCGTCGCGGCCTGGCTGTTGATGCGCCGGCTCTTCGGCGAAAGCTCGCGCCTCCTGCCGTGCGTGCTGCTCTTCGGGCCGCCCGCCTACACGGCCCTGGCCCTGATGTCGGAACCGGTGTTCGTCTCCGTCTATACCTGGTTTCTGTACCTCTGGGTGCGCGCGATCCAGGACCGGCGCGCGCGGGACGCCTGGATGGCCGGCTTTCTGCTCGCCGGGCTCGTCCTGACCCGTTTCGCGGGCTACCTGGCGGCCGGGTGCCTGGCTCTGGGCGCCGTCGCGGACTTCGCGTTCCGGAGGGACCGGCGCAGCCTGAAGCTCCACCTCGCCGCCCTGGTGCCGCCGCTCGTCACGGCCCTGCTGTGGCGGACGCTGGGGACTCAACTGCGGCCGGAGACCACGCAGTCGCCTCTGTTCATGCTGGCCATCGTGGTGAATTTCCCGCTGGAATTGGTCCTCGGCACGGCGCGGCGCCTAGTGGCGGAGATCGGCTACGTGTCATTGTCAACCTACGGCTTCGCGCTGCCGGCGGCGTTGTGGGGCCTGGCCGGGCGGAGTGACGGTTCCGAGGCGGGGGAGGCGGGGGAGCGCACGCGGGTGCGGCGGCTCTTCCTGCTCAACCTCCTCACCTTCCTGGTGCTGGCGAGCGGCCTCGCGGCCCTGTTCATGTGGTTCGCCCACTTCCTCTCCTACCTGCCGCGCTTCGACCTCTACGGCCGGTACGTTGAGTACTTCGCGATTCCGCTTCTCGTCGTTGCGTTCGGAGTGATCGCCGCCGTGCGCCGGCAGGCATCGGCAAGAGAGCGGGCGGCGCTCAGCCTGGCCGCGCTGGTCCTCAACACGCTCCTGCTCCTGTTCGTCCCCGTCTCGTTTTTCACCGCCTCGCTGAACAATCAGGTAGCGCCGAACAGCCTGGGCATCGCCTGGCTCCTGCGGCTGGTGGGGGAGGCCGGAACCTGGAGCCGCTGGCTCGCGCCGGTCCTGGCCGCCCTGCTGGTCTGGGGGCTCACCGATCGGGGATGGCCGCGGCGCGCGGCGGGAGGCGCGCTGGTGCTCCTGACCGTCCTCAACTTCTCCTTCGCCGTGCGCGAGGCGTCGGTCAACTCGACGGGCTCGGCGGTCTACGGCTCGCTGATCTCCGACTACGTCTCGGCGCATCCGGAGCCTTTCGCCAAGGGGCTGTACGTGGACTATCCGGACTACCTGCGGGACACCGGCCAGGAGGCGGCGGCGAACGCCCTGGCCTACCGGGTGATCGCCGACCACGTCGATCAGGTGGTGGTGGGAAGGAAGCCCGGGGAGCGGCTCGGGACGATGCCGGTGCTGACCAAACGGGTGTTCGACCGGCCGGTCCTCATGGAGTGGCCGGGGGTGCCGTTCCGGATCTACGCGGCGGATCCGCCGGTTGCGCCGCGGATATACTAGCCGGCGTGGCGGCGGAGGTCACCGCAGCGCCTCCCTGGGCTCGGCGGCTTGCGGAGATCCTTCGAGCTGTGCGGCGACGAGCCGGCGGTAGACGCCGGGCCGTGCCAGGAGCGCCTCGTGCGTGCCGGAGTCCACGATGCGGCCGTGCTCCAGCACCAGGATGCGGTCGGCGTGGCGGATGGTGCTCAGCCGGTGCGCGGCCACGATCCGCGTCGTCCGCAGGCGCTGGAGGTTCTGCTGCACGCGCTGCTCGGTGATCGCGTCGAGCGCGCTGGTCGCCTCGTCGAGGATCAGCACCCGCGGCTTGCGCACCAGGGCGCGGGCCAGGGCGATGCGCTGCTTCTGGCCGCCGGAGAGCGACGCGCCGCCGTCGGCGAGCACGCTGTCGTAGCCCATCGGCATCGCCGAGATGTCCTCGTGGATCTCCGCCAGCTTCGCGGCCTCCACCACGCGGGAGAGTGGCAGGGTGGGGTCCGAGAGCGCGATGTTCGACCGGATGCTCGTGCCGAAGAGATACGAATACTGCGGCACGTAGGCCAGGTGCCGGCGCAGCCACTCGCGCGGGAGCTGGTCCAGCGGCCGGCCGTCGTAGAGGACCCGCCCGGTGTCCGCTACCAGCAGCCCCGCGATCAGACCGGCGAGCGTCGACTTGCCCGAGCCGGACGTCCCGACCACGGCGATGAGCTCCCCGGGCTCCACATCGACCGCGGCATCCTCCACGGCGGGAGGCACCAGCGGGCCGTAGCGGAACGAGACGTTCTGCAGCGAGATCCCGCCGGAGAAGGTGGCCGGCCGCGGACGGTCGCGGCCCTGGTGCTCGGTGGGGGTGGAGAGCACGTCCTCCAGCCGCTCCAGGTAGCTGCCCAGGAGCTGGAACTGCGCCGCGTTGCCCACCAGCGTCGAGAGCGGCGCCAGGAAGCCGCCCGCCAGCGCGGCCAGCGACAGCATGGTGCCGAGCGTCAGGCCACCCGACATCACCCGCGAGCCGCCATAGAGCAGGATGGCGAGCGGTGAGCCGAGCGCGATGGCGTCGAGCAGCGAGTTGACGAGCACGTCGAGCCGGCCGCGCGAGAGCGATACGTTGAGCTCGCGCACGAACAGGTGCGACCAGGTGTCCACCGCCCGTTGCTCGGCGCCGCAGGCTTTGAGCGCTTCGATGCCGGCGAGCATCTGGACCTGGTAGCTCGACGAGGCCGCCTGCGCCTCCAGAGCTTCCGACATGAGCCGGCGGCGGCGGCGCAGCGCGCCGGCCAGGACGGCGATCCGGATCAGGGCCAGGCCGGCGACGAGGAAACCGAGGCGGAAGTCCGCGATCAGGAGGAGGGCGAGGTAGAACATCACCATCATCCCGTCGAGCGCGCCGGAGAGCACCGTCGAGGTCAGGATTTCGCGGATGGTCGCGTTGCTGCTCAGCCGCATCAGCAGGTCGCCGCTCGACCGGTGCTGGAAGAAGCGGAACGGCAGGTGGATCATGTGATCCAGGAAGTCCAGCGTGAGCTGGGCGTCGAGCCGCGTGCGCAAGGCGAGCAGCAGATGGCCGCGGATCATCGCGCCGACGAGCGTGAAGCCGACGAGCACCGCCGCGCCGGCGGCGAGCACCTGGAAGAATTGCAGGTCGCCGCGCGGGATGACGCGGTCCACGAGCATGCCGGTGACGAGCGGCAGCGCCAGCGCGAAGAGCTGGATCAGGATCGAGGTGAACAGGATGCGCAGGATCACCGAGTCGTGGCGCAGCACGCGGGCGAGATAGCGGCCGAGCAGCGGTTTCTTCTCGCCGCCGCTTTCGAAGTCCGGGCCGGGCTCGAACGTCAACGCCACCCCGGTCAGGGCACGGTCGAGCGCGGCGCGCGGCACGAAGCGGCGGCCGGCCCCGGGATCGACGATCCAGGCGCCCTTGCGTTCGAGCCGCTCCAGCACCACGAAGTGGGTGAACTGCCAGTGCAGGATGCTGCCCGGCTCCAGGTATTTCAGATCTTCGGGATCGTTGATCTGAACGCCGCGCCCGCGCAGGCCGAAGTGCTCGGCGGCCCGCACCAGCGTGGTCGCGTCGGTGCCATGCATCGAGACGCCCGTGACCTGGCGCACGTCCTTCGAGCGAAACGGTCTTGCCGTGCCAGCCGAGCGTCATCGCCAGGCAGGCCGGACCGCAGTCGGTGGCCGCGGTCTGCGGGATGAACCGCAGGCGGCGGCGCCCGGGGATCAGCGCGGCCAGCGCCGGAAAGCGCTCGTGGAGGTCGCTCGCCGACGGGTCAGCCATTCGTCCCCCGAAGGCTCTTGAGCGAGGGCAGCAGCGCGAACAGCAGCCGCTCCGACTTGATCCGGATCTCGGCCCGGGTGGGCATGCCGTCCCCGAAGGAGTACGTCTGGCCGTCCACCGCGAACGTAGAGGAGGGGAGCGCAGCGGTGACCACGGCCAGCGCACCTTCGAGCGGCACCGCGTCACCGGCGACCGGCCCGAGCAGGCGCCGGGCCTCGGCCGGACCGATGACCTCGCCGGCCACCGTATCGAGGGTCAGCCAGCGGTAGGCATAGGGATGGCCGGGCAGCTTGAGCCGCAGCTTCATGCCGCGCTGGAGCTGCGGCAGATAGCTGCCGGGCAAGAGGGCGATGACCGAGGGCAGCTCGCGGCCGGCCCGCCGTTCCAGGATCGCCAGCACCGGCTGCCCGGCCTGCACGAGCTGGCCGGCGGCCACCCGGACGTCGGTCACCTCGCCGTCGGCGGGTGCGCGCAGCTCGCGCTCGGCCAGCCGCGACCAGGCCAGCTCGCGCTCGCCGCGGAGCGCCACGAGATCCTGGGCGATGCCCGGATCGGACGGCGATTGCAAGCGCTGGACGAGCTTGCTTTCAACCTCCCGGTCCAGGCGCCGCAGGTTGGCCGCCTCCTCCGCGCTGTAGAGCGTGAGGAGAAGCTGTCCCTTCCTTACCCGGGCGCGCGGCTCGACGGCCAGCGCGGAGACCGTGCCGCCCGTGGTCGCGGTCACTTCGACCCGTCCACCGGCGCGGATCACCGCCACGCCCGAAGCGTACTCCGGCACCCGCACCAGCACCAGCGCCAGCAGCGCCGCCGCGAGCGCGCCCATCAAGAGCCACCAGGTCCAGCGCGTCCAACCCGGCGCGAGCCGCAGCGGCTCCAGCGGCAGCGCGGAGAGCTCGCGCTCGCGCAACGCCCTCTCGCGGAAGAGGCCGCGTCGCGGACCGTCCCCGGCCGGAGCCAGGGCCGCCAGATAGGGGGCGAGGTGCGCGGCGACAGCCTCCAGCGCCGCGATCTCCCGCGGCTCGAACGGCGGCTCCTGCGCCTGGCGGAGAGCGACCAGCACCGCGGTGACCTCGCCTTCCGCGCCGCGCACGGCTACACCCAGGAAGCGTTCCGCCGGGTCGCCTTCGGGATTGTCGAGATCGGGATCGAAACGGGGATCGTCGCCGGCACGGGGAAGGCAGAGGGTCAGGCCGGTCCGCAGGATGAAACTCGCCAGGCCCACGGCCGGGCTCTCGCCCGCGTCCGACTCGTTTTCGGCGTCCTCGGTCGTGGGGCTCCACAGGGCCTGCCGTTGCGGATCGAAGACCAGACATCGGCCGCGCTGGGCGGACGCCGCCTCCAGGATGGCCGCGCCGGCCGCCTCCGCGAGCTCGGGCAGCGACCGGGCGAGGGCGAGCCGCCGCAGCGTTTCGATGGACAGGGAGCGCTCGGCGCTCTGGCTGTCCGGCCGGTTCATCCGGCGCAGCAGGGCGTCGACGGCGCTCGTGATCAGCCCCGCCAGATCGCGGTCGGACAGGGTGCCGCGCGAGAGGTAGAAGATCCGGTCACCGTCGACCAGATCCTGGAACCCGGCCAGGCTGGACGTACCGGTGAGCACGACGCCGAGATACGCGGCCTTCGTCTGGTCGAGGCCGTCCAGCGCCGCCCGCACCTCGTCCGCGGAGCAGCCGGGACCGAAGCAGGCGACGGCGGCGACGGGAGCCGCCGCCGCCCGGGCCACCAGCCCCGGGAGGGTCTCCACCGACAGGGTGAGCCCATGGCCGGCCAGCAGCTCCCGCAGGCGGCGGGGAGGCGGCTCCGAACCGATCCAGAGCGCCGGGACCGGGCGCGGGCTGTCCAGAGCGGCATCCAGTGCCATCGGAGCTATCGGGGCCATCGTGGTGAGCTCTCGCTTTGACGTTTCCAAGACGCTATCTTACGACGGGCTGTTGTCCCGCGATCTGATCGCTCGCCAACCGTATACGTGTGATCCTACGAATATGTCTACCCGACTTTTTCCGTTTCCTCTCGTCCTCCTGGGATGGCTCCTGGCCTCCGGCTGCGGCGACGCCCGGCCCGCCGGAACCTCCGCTCCGGGAGAGGAGACCGCCGCCGTGGCGCGGCCGGCCTCCCAGCCTCCCGCGGAAGCCGAGTCTGCCACGTACGTAGGCGTGATCGTAGCCTCGGAAACCGTCAACCTCTCCGCCGAGCTGCGCGGCCGGCTCGAGAGTGTCACCGTCCGGCCCGGTGAGCGGGTGAGCCGCGGCATGGTGCTCGCGGAGATCCAGCCGCTCAACCTGCCGGAGCAGATCGTGAGCGCGGACGCGGCCGTTCAGATGGCCCGCTCCGGGGTCTCCCAGGCCGAGACGGCTTTGCGGCTCGCGCGCGAGCGGGCCTCCCGCACCGAGGCCGCGCCGGACATGTTCTCGGCCGAGCAGCGCTCGGTGGCCCTGGGCAACCGCGAAACGAGTGAAAAGGAGCTGGACTCGGCCAGGGCCCACCTCGTGCAGGCCGAAGTGGAGCTCAAGCGCCTGCGCGGCCAGTCGGCCCGGCGCGTGCTGCGGGCGCCCGCCGACGGCTGGGTCGCCGCCCGGCTCCTCGACCCCGGAGCGCTCGTCGAAGCCGGCGAGCCGATCGTCCGCCTGAAGCGCGGCGACCGGTATCTCCTGCGCTTCGCCGTCCCCCCCGCCGAAGCCGAACGCTGGCCGGCCGGCACCCCGATCCGCTGGCACCCCGATGCCGGCGAGGGCTCCTACCCGGCGGTGGTGGCCCGGGTGGCGCAGCAGGTCGATTCCGCCGCGCAGATGGTCTTCGTGGAGGCGGACCTGAACCCCTCGGACGCCTCCGGCCTGATCCGCGACGGCCTCGTGGTCCGGGTGGAGCCACGGATCACGCCGTGAACCGCTACCTCGTCAACGAGATCTTCTACAGCCTGCAGGGCGAAGGGGTCCGCGCCGGCACGGCGAACCTCTTCCTCCGCCTGTCGCGCTGCAACCTCGCCTGCGCGGTCGAGACCCACGGCTTCGACTGCGACACCGAGTTCGAGTCCGGCCGGCGCCTGACGCTGGAAGAGATCGTGGAGGAGATGCGCCAGCTCTCCGGGAGCTGCGATTGGGTGATCCTGACCGGCGGCGAGCCGGCCCTCCAGGTGGACCGGGAGATGATCGACGCCCTCCACGCCGCGGGCTACCGGCTGGCGATCGAGACCAACGGCAGCATCGAGCTGCCGCCGGGGATCGACTGGATCACGGTCAGCCCCAAAGTCGCCGAGCACGCCATCCGCCAGCGCAAGGCCGACGAGGTGAAATACGTCCGGGGCTACGGCCAGGCCATCCCCCGCACCGTGGTCGAGGCCGATCACATCTGATCTCCCCCGCCTTCGACGGCGACCAGGTGGACCCCCGCACCCTCGACTGGTGCATCCGCCTCTGCAAGGAGAACCCGCCGTGGCGGCTGTCGGTGCAGCAGCACAAGCTGTGGAGGGTACGGTAAAACCAGGCGTTCCCGGCGTAGCGGGATCCGCCTGCGGCCGGGAGGCTACCGTTCGGGGAAGGGGCTCAGAGGGTGTCTGAGGATTCAGGGCGGCTCTTCTGTCCTCAGGAGAGGACAAGCTTTGCCCCCAATACGCTTGCCCGGGTGAATCGGCACCCGGCGCGGCAGGCTTCGGCCAGCTCGGCCACGCGCTGCCGGTAGTTCTCAGTAGTTGTTGTCACGTTTGGTACGTGGGCGGCACTATGGTTGATGAGGATGCTCAGTTGAGCTTTCAAGCCTCGTCGAGGAGGCCCCCATCTCGGACCATGGCCGCGCAACTCCAATCCGGTGGCTGGAAGAGGCCGGTGCCTTGGAAGACCAGATCCTGGAGCATGCCCGCAGGACACCGGGCGGCGAGGTGATCTGGCTACATCCCCGGTCTTTCCGTGATGAGGGAGCCCAGCCGGCCCGTCTGGGGCCGCACCTCTATGACGGGCTGACAGGGGTGGCCCTGTTCCTCGCGGCCATGGAACACGTCGAGGCTCGCGAGGGGCGGCGAGACTGCATCCTTTCCGCGCTCGCATCTCTGCGGCGCCAACTCCGGGAGCTCGCCGCGCATCCGAAAGCGGTGCATGAGCAGCACCTCGACCTGGGGGGATTCGTCGGACTGGGCGGCTACATCTACGCTTTCCTGCTTATCGGCCGGTGGCTCGGCGAGCCGGATCTGATCGACGAGGCCGCTGAGCTCGCGACCCTCGTCACCCCGGACCGGATTGCGGCCGACGGCGCTCTCGACGTCATGAGCGGCTGTGCTGGAGCCGCGTTGGCGCTCCTCGCCCTCGACCGGGTGTCTCCAGGCTCCGTCCAGGGCCGGGCGACTCCGATCGAGCGCGCCGTCGCGTGTGGCGAGCACCTTCTGAGCTGCCGTGTCTCTGTCGACGGCGAGCCCAGGGCATGGCCCGCCAAGGGCCTCCCCCCGCGGTGCGGTTTCGCCCACGGTGCCGCCGGGATCGCCGCCTGCCTCACGCGGCTCTTTACGCACACCGGCGAGGTGAGATTCCGGGAAGCCGCTGAGGAAGGCGCCGCCTTCGAGCACCTTCACTACGACCCGGAGCACGGCGACTGGCCGCTCCCGGTTGCTTCCGGCCGGCGGTTCATCACCAGTTGGTGCGCGGGTGCGCCCGGCGTCTCTCTCGGGTATCTCGAAATGCTGGAGCTTGGGATCGAGCCGGTACGGCAGGATCTCCGTGCGGCTCTGGACACCACCGCGGCCTGCTCGAAGCCGGCGGTGGATTCGGTGTGCTGCGGGAGCATGGGCAGGTCCGAGGTTTTGCTCCGAGCCTACCAGGTGCTCGGGGAACGGCATCTGCTCGAGGCCGCCGAGACAACCGCCTCCTGCGTCGTGCTACAAAGCCGTGAGCGCAACCACTACCGCTGGACCGGTCCCGGTGACGAGCGCTTCTTCCCTGCGTTTTTCACCGGCGCGGCCGGCGTCGGCTACACGCTGTCGCGCCTTGCGCAACCGTCGCTCCTGCCCTGTGTGCTGTCCTTGGAGGTGGCACGATGACCCCGCCGCTGATCGTGAGGGTCGCGGGCCTGCCCGCCCATGCCGTCGAACCGTTCTCGCATGCTTCACTCCTCGAGAGGCTCGCCCAGGGAGAGCGGCTGCGTGAACGGCTCGCCGAGACGCGGGCGACCTTGGTGGACTGCCTCCATGGTGCCATCCGGGTAGCGGCCAGGGAGGAGCGGGGATTCCTGTTGTCCGTCAAGCGGTCCTGTTTCAACGCCGGCAATCTGAGGGAGTTCCGGCAGCACCCGCGATGGCCCCTCCTCGCCAGCATCGCGAGCAGGCTGGTCGAGGAGATCGTCGCTCTCGAAGAAGCTGTCGAGGAGTTCGAGACCAGGCTCGACGAGTTGTATGGCCGCGCGCTCCGCCAGGAACAAGAGGAGGTCATCCGGCTTCTCGGGAGCCAGGCCTTTCGACGCGGAGTCGCGCTTTCCAGCCCGGACGTCGGACAGAACCTCGATCGCCTGACCAGATGCGAGCAGGACCGCTTCGGGCGGCGGGAGAAGAAGCTCTGCCTGACTCTCCTGCGTTATGCGAGCCGCGCAGCGCTCAAGCTGTCTCCTTTCTCTACGTTCACGCGCACGGGGATCGTCCTGGCGACGGACGACGCAGCCACGGATTTCGCGTTTCTGCCGGGAGACACCTGGAGAGAGAGATCGACCGTCTCTCTTCGCCGTGAGCTGCTGGAACAATGCTCCTCCCTCCTGTTGCGGTGCCCCACTTTCACGGAAGGCCTGCGGGTCGCGATCAACGAAACCCTGGCCCGCCAGGACGACGAATGTACGTTTTTTCGGCCAGGCCGCTGGGAATTCGATGACGAGAGCAAGGCGTTCCGCTACTGCGACCCGTCGTCCGTGAAAGTCAGCCTGGAAGGTCCCCTGGTTCCCTGGCTCGTCGCCGAGTTGCACGAGGAGCCCCGGATGTATCGGCACCTGGTCGAGCGGGCGCGGACCGCCTTCGATGCCGAAGATCACGAGCTGATCGTGCAGGGGATTACCGAGTTGGTCGGCATCGGATTCCTGACCTTCGTCCTCCCCTGGAGCTTCAGCGAACCGGACCTGGAGCATCGGATTCTGGATCATCTCGACGCACGGCCCGATGCGGGGCTGGACGACTTTCGGAATCGCCTCGGAGAGTTGACCGGACTCTTCGACAGCTATGCGGAGGCCGTCGCTCCTGCCCAACACCTGGGACACGCCAGGCGCGGAGCGGAAAGTCTGTTCCAGGCCCTTGCGCCTTCGGCCGGTATCGATCCCCAGGTCGAATTCAAGGCATACGACAGAACTCTCGAAGAGAACGTCTTTTTGCTGCCCGCGCCCGACCGCACCGGAACGCACGAGATCGCCCATCTCTCGCGGAGCCGCATAGATCGCCTGCTGGAGGATCTGGATCCCCTCGCCAGATTGATCAATCTGCAAAACAGCGCTCACGATCTGCTCCAAACCCTTGCAGCCTTCGGTGATCGCCGCTGGCACGGTGCGCGGGAAGTGGGCCTGCTCGACTTTTTCGGCGCCGCTCAGCCCCTCTTCCACGAATACCTTCGGTATCGCGCCAGCCATATTGCCAGGCCCGCACCGCTGGCGCCCGGATTCAATCCACTGGAGCTGGAGTCGGTTGGGAACCTCCGGCGCTGGAGAGAGCACGCCGGAAAAGGGCTGAGGAACTGTTTTCACGATGCCGGTTCGGTGCAGAGGCTGTGCTCGCGAGCGCTGGGAGCCCTGCTGGACCAGATTCCTGCCGCTCCTGCGCGTTCGTGCGCCTTTTGCGCCTTCGTACAACCCCTGGACCCCGAGGGCAACACGTGGATCCTGAATTCCGTCAACGAGGGATTCGGACGTCTCGGCAGTCGCTTCACCTCGGGCATGGATGAGGACACCCGGGCTTACTGGACCGCCTCGTTCACCCCGTTTTCTTTTCTCGACCTCGATGGGGAGCAGGTCGAGCTGATAGACATGGCTTGCCCGGGTAGCCGCACGATCAACGTTCATGTGCAGCAGACCTGCCGTGTGCTGAAAATGCCGGGAGAACCCTTTTCCGTCGCCCCGGAGCGGCTGCTTCACCTGGGAGATCTGCGGGTCCGCCTGCGCGGTGCGGAGTCGCCCCCCGTGCTCACGGATTCGGCTGGCCGGCGCCTCCTCCCTGTTCCGCTTGGCAGCCTGGCCGCGGGCGGCAGGCCCACGTTGTTGAAGTTCCTGGCGCTCTTCGGGCCCACAGAGCTCCGGCAGCCGCTTCCTACGAAAGCCCCACGGGCAGAGGACGGGGTCCAGGTGCTCGACCGCCACCTCGTGGGTGAAATCGTCTACACGCGCAAGAAGTGGAAGCTCGAGCCACGGCAACTGCTCTCGGCGTTGGAGGGCCGCAGCGAAGTTGCCGCCTATGCGATCTTGAACCGCTGGCGCCTCGGCAGGGGCATCCCCGATCGGGTCTTCGTGCAGGAACCCATCTTGCTGACGGGTTCGGTCTACCGCCAGAAGCCGCAGTACATCGACTTCTCGTCACCGTCGTTCATCCAGATACTCAGATCGATCCTGAAAGTGGGAATGCGGACTTTGACCCTGGAAGAGGCGCTCCCTGTGCCTGAACAGTTTCCGGCACGTGGGCCCCGCTGGGCCGCCGAGGTCCAACTCGAGAGCTTTGTTTTCCGTCATGAGTCTTTGCCTCTCGTAGCATACGAGAGGAAACAACCACAGCCTGCTCGACAGGCATGACAAAAGGAGCGGTTATGAAGAAGAACCCGGTTACGATCAAGAAGTTGGATGTTCAGCCGATCTCCGATGAGGATCTGAAGGCGCTCACCGACGTTCGGGGTGCCGCGGCTCTGTCAGACATCTGGTTCTGTGATTGCAACTCCACCGTGATCTACTGCTGGGACAGCGAAGCCTAGTAACGCACAGCATGCAGCACTGTGCAGACCCCGCCCTACCCGAAACGGGTAGGGCGGGGCTGTTCAGCTCATGCAGCATGGATTGGGAACATGAGTCAGCAAGCAGAGTGCGAGTGGGCCTCTTACCACATCTTCTATCACGGCTCCGGCGACCGGGTTCTGTCCCGGCTCGTGCTCCCTGTTGTGTGCGATGCCTGGAGCCGCCGGCAGATCGCCGGTTTCTTCTTCCTCCACTACGGTTTGGGCGGACCACACGTACGTCTGCGTCTGCTTTGTACACCCGCACATAGGGCGGAGCTCGATGAGGCCCTCCGCAAAGCCGCTGCCGAGCTCTTCCGGCGCTGGCCTTCGGAAACACACCTTGCCGACGAGGAAATCCTCGCGCGGAACCGGCATTTTGCAATGGGTGACTCGGCCTCTCGGATCGACAGTGTCTATCCGGACAACAGCCTGGTCGAGCTGCCGTTCCAGCCCGAGGTGGAGCGCTACGGCGGCCCCGGCCTGCTCGCCCACTCCCTGGATTTCTTCTGTGTTTCGAGCTCCTACGTCCTGAGCTTGCTCGAGCAATACGAGAACCAGCCCAGAGCGAGCCGGCTTTCCCACGCCATGCTTGCCCTCCTACGCCAGGCTTTGGGGTTCACGGCGGACTCGGACGAGTTGTGCCGCCTGGTGGCCTATGCGGCGCTGGGCAACAATCCGGCCAGCTCACTGCTGACCGAGCGAGCGGATCGGGAATTCGAGCGGCGCCGGGAAGACTATATTGCGCTCGTGTGTGAAGAGGTTGAGAGATTCCATGAACCCGTTGCCCATGCGCAGCTCACTGAATATCTGCTGGCTGATGCCGCGCGCGCCTTGGGGTGGTGCATTCGAGGTGCTTCCGGTCCGGTCCGGTGGCAGATCGTGAGCAGTCAGCTCCACATGACTTTGAACCGGATGGGTCTGATGGGCGCGGAGGAGGCCTATCTCGGTCACATTCTCCGCAGAGCGATCGAAGGTGCCTCGGGGGCCAATCCCGGGCTTGTGTCGACGCTTGGCAGCTTCGCCACGGCCTCGGGTATTCCGGACGAGGACAGGCTCGGGATGTTGGCCGTGGCGAGCCTCTCCCAGTTGACCTCCCCCGATCTTCTGCAGGAGGTTGGTGATGAGCGATGAATCCAGGGCCCTGGGGAGCTGTGTCTGTGGATCGGTCAAGTTCGTGGTGACTCTGCCTGTTCTATGGTGTACGCATTGCCACTGCCGAGCCTGCCGGCGCCAGCACAGTGCGGCGATCGTGACCTGGTGTGGGGTCGCCTGGGAGAATTTCAGGCTCGCCGGGCGGAAGCACCTGAAGTGGTATATCTGCTCCGAGGACTCCAAACGAGGGTTCTGCGGGAACTGCGGCACCCCCCTCCTCTTCATGTCCACGAGATGGCCGGACGAGGTGCATGTGGCACGGGCGAGCCTTCATGCCAAGGTGGACATCATTCCTATCGCCCACATCCACTACGGGCAACACGTCTCGTGGTTCTCCTTCGAGGACTCGCTACCCCGTCTGGGAGGCCAGCATGGCATCGAGCTCATTGAGGAGCCGGTACAAGAAACCTGAAACTGCTACGGCAAAGTAACCTTCCCGGAGCCAGAGTAACCTTCCTGGAGCCAGAGTAACCCCGGTTGTTGCAAAACGACAGAATCTGGACGGTAGTCAGGCGGCCTTCTTCTCGAGCTGCGCTCGGTAATGCAACAACTCTTCTTTGACGGCAGGGTTCGTGCTCATCGTCAGGGTGAGCCTGCCTTGAGGCTGATTGAGGCGCCCTGCTCTGTTGATCAGCTTGAGGCGCACGGTTTCGAGTCGTTCGAACCGCCAGAGAGGCGAGCGTTGGGGCGTGGTGTCTCGACTGGGTTCATGGGCAATCATTTGCAGGTCGCGATTGAGGTTATGAGCGAGGACGGCCGACAGCAGGAAGATCTGATTGCCCACGAGGGTTTGCGTGGGAACGTAGTCGAGCTGGCCCTGAGATTTCAACTCGGCAAAAACACCTTCTTGGGCACCTCGGCCATTGTGGTATTGGATGACCTCACGTACCCGGATCTTCTTGTTGGTAACGACGACCTTGAACTCATATCCACGGACTTGCGGGACGAAAAGATCGAGCTGGATGGGTTCCTTGTCACGGATGACCGAGCGAGTCCGGACGAAGAGGAAACGATAACTGCGGCTCCATGCCTTGGGTTTCCATCTGACCTCGAAGTATCCGAGATCCTCATTGAGCCTGTGCCACGAACGACGGCCTTCAATCTTTCCCTTGAGCTCGACGAAACGCTCGAAAGGAACCGAGATGGTGAACTCCACACGGAGATCCGTAAGCAGGGTAACCAGGGCATCGCTGAAGAAGGCGCCGTCCATCCTGACTTCTATCTGAATGCCAGGCAGTGCCGCTCGAACTGTGTTGATACAATCAAGGATGAACTCCCGCGCTCCGTTGGAGTCATGCACATTTCCTGGCCGGTGCAAGACGTCGAACACTTGGCCGGCTTGAGCTATAGTGCAGAACAGGGGATAGTAGCTTCGTTGTCCTTTTTTCTTGCGATTGAAGCCCACGGCGGTGCCCTCGGCAGAACGGCCGGTGCCGATGACCGAGCCGTCAAAGTCGAGGGTCAATCGACGCAGGCCGAGCGGGATCAATCTTTGCAGCACCATCTGTCTGAGGAGTTGTCGCAGAGAGGCCACGCTCTCGGCGTCAGCGCTGGCCAGCAGGCGGCTGACAGTGGCCACGTCTGGCAGCCGATTCAAGCCAAGAACGCGCTGCACCATAGGGTCGTCGCAGTAGTAACGTAAATCACGGAGCTGCCGAAAGCCAATCAAGAGGTGGATGATGAGACCAAGGACGGCCACGGTATGATCGTAAGCTCGGTTGGAACGCAGGTGGCGGAAGCAGTTGCGCAGCCGATTCTTGAGATCCAGCCTCTGGAACAAAAGCTGGAACACGAAAAGACCGGCAAAGGAGGTGAGCTTCTGGTCTTCGAATCGCAGCTCTGGAATGGCGTGGGTCTTGCTTTGGACCTCGTTTCTGCTAAGCTTCATGGCGAGCGGCCTCCTTGGGTTGGGCTTGGTGCCTTGACAACACCATTGTACCAGCCCTGAGGTCGCTTTTTCCATGAAAAGAAGCCTTTTTCTGGACGTCACTCCCGGTGAGATCCAGTGGTAGAGGGGAAAGCAGCCTCGGAGTCCCTAGATCTGGACCTTTGGGGGGCTTCGACGGGGAAACTTATGCAACTGGCGGGTAACCTTCCCGAAGCCAGAGTAACCTTCCCGAAGCCAGAGTAACCTTCCCTTGGTTCAGAGAACCTTACTTTGGTTCCAGGAAGTTTACTTTGTCGCGGGGAAGTTTCCCTGGCGCCCGAGACGTCCAAGTCCCCTTCCGGACAGCCGGGAGCCCGCCGGTCCGAGCGAGCGCCTGGCAATGCGTTGAATCGGCTCTCAGAGAACCTCCGGGCGGCCGTAGACGGCTCCCCGGCTTGCGGTCGGCACGATCCACGCCCGCGAGGGCCAGTCAAGAGTCCCTAGACGAAATTGTCAGCCGCTCCGTAGACTCTCCTTGAAGTGAAGGGAGACGAACGACGACGCCGAACGCGGGTCCCCACGACCGACCGGCCGTTCGTGCCCTTCACCCTGAAGGAGGACGCAGTCGGTTCCCCCTTCAACTCTTTGACAATTTGGAGGGATGACGGCTGCCGAGTCCAAGGCCGCCGTCGTTCCGCAGGGGTCCGCCTTTTCCGGGAGGGGGGGCGGGGCCATCGCCGGAGGTGTGCGGGAAGGGGCTCGTGGGTGAGCGGCGATGGCAGCCTCTTGATTGAAGAACCTCCTCCTGGGACTGCCGGCCGGGGCACCGGCGGTCCCAGGGGCTCGGGGCGGTCAGCCTACGGTCACGCCACAACCGGTTCGATCGCGCGCCTCCTGGGACCGCCGGCGCCCCGCCGGCGGTTTTTTCCACGAATACCGCCCGCGGGTCGCCAGCGGTCCCGGGGCTCGATGTAGACACAGGAGGATTCCGACGCAAAGCAAGGTTCAGCGATGGGGAAACAGCCTGGCTTTGAGGATCCCGAAGGCCTTCGCCCAGGATCTCGGGCTCAACGAAGATTCGCCGGTGGAGATCTCGGTCACCGGGAGGGATCTGGTGATCTCGCCACGGTCCTACAATGCTTTCACGGCAAGCGTCATCCGCAGGAGATGGCGGAAGCCGAGATCAACGCCTTCCTGACGCACCTGGCCGTCAAGGGTGGAGTGAGCCTTTCCACCGGAAAGGCCCGCCGCCTGGAAGATCGCTTGGGGTCTTCCTGTTGTCGGGAATGACTCCATAGACCATGATTGCGGTATGCTTATACGACAGAAGAGGTTTGAGTCGGCATCTATTGGAGGCCGAGGCTCTCGAATCACCCCGCCGACGGGATGCTTATACGACACAGCGAATTGCATTGACGGGAATTCTGAGATAGAGTAGGCTTCTTCCAAGTGCAAGAAACCAAGGAGATTAGCCCGATGCCGACCGCTACCTGTGACTGCTTCCGGAGGGCGGGGCGTGACGCAATGGCCGCCGGAGGGGGCAGGCGGCGGGTCGGCGAATCATCGGCGTCATGAGATTGTGCCATGAAACTTAAAGGTAGCTCGGCATGGTTAACCCACAAGAACTTCTAGATGGCAGGCTGGAGGGATTGTCTGCCAGTATCTCCGTTAAAGTGCTGCTCAATTTCGCCGCCTTATCTTTAGCCTTAGATTCGGCCTTGGCTTACTGGTTCCATAGCGACCTTCTGTCTCTTGACCTAGAGTGGACTAAAGCTAATCTGAGCGTTGGAGCTATCTTGCTCGTTTTTACAGCCTATGCTCTCTCTAGAGTGTGGCTTTTGCCATGGCTTAGATTCTTTATAGGATTGCCCTTCTTGTTCGGTACAGAGTACCTGATCAGGAGATTCTTGCCTCGTAGTCATGATCGCATTGGAGTGCGCGAGGAAGAGTTCTTGGCCTTTTCGATAGTTTCAAATAATTCCGTAGCCTATGAGGAATACAGGCATCAAAAGGAAGATCGCTCTAGCCAACTCGAAGTTCAGGAGCTTGCCATTGCGGTGTCAGTTCTCTTGGCAGTGAATCTGCTTGTGAGATCTGACAGTCCAACACTGGCACAACGTTGTATAGCTTGGATGGCCGGCCTATCAGCCATCCCATTCGCACTACTGTCGCTCTTAATTTGTTTCCTTATGTTTTCTCTAGTGGCACTATCTATAATTGTTACACGGTTCCAAGGAGCTTATCTTCCCCTCTTCAGCGTAAAGTTGCGGGAAGCAATGGGGGATTTCCTTGAGTATGAGAAGCGAATGAAGAAACTCGATGAACTTGAAGCAGAGTTGAGCGAAAACAACCGAGTTACGCGTTGGAAGAGAGTTATGGAAATTCTTGAGGCTCAAGAGAACCAAGACATCGCCGAACACGACCCCTGCACCGGACGGCCGACTTCGCCGTCCGCCGGTGAGGGGTAGGGCCGTTAGCCGTCAGCCAAGAAAGCCGGTTGGAGTAGAGGTGTAATCTCATAGGTGGGGCTAAACGGATGAGATCTCAAACTGTTCTAAGAGTTCTTCAACTTCTCTTTGGGGTGACGCTGTTTGTTGCCCCGTTTGTTTTTCTCTCGGTACTGGCCGACTGGATTCGGTTTGCTAATGAACCAGGCCACATTATGGCGCCCGAGTTGCCCACCTTCGCAGGCTTGGCTGCTCTGCTCGCATTTTTGGCGTCGGTATTTTCGCTAGTGGGGATAATCTCGACTACCATAATCTCTTGGCGCAAGGATAGGCGAGATGCCAATTTATTCCAGATAGAGTTGCAGCAAAAGGAGCTTGAAATCGCCAAACTGCGACGTGAGTTAGATGAGTCTTACCTCCAAGACTCGAAGCGGCAGGTTCAAGTACAAAATTGCACCGATGTGGAAGAGCAATTCCAGAGTGTGGTTGCGGGAAAACGACATAGCAGGCGAAGACGTACTCCGGCCAACCCGGCTGCTCCAGCGGACCAGAAAGCTCCGCTTCCTGGCCGCTGAGCAGCAGCAGCGTTGGCCAATTGTTTGTGTTTACCCTCCATGAAGGGCGCTACGGCTCCACCGGCCGCGAAGGACATCAAGGCAACGGAAAACCGGAGCTTTGCGACGATCCTGAAGGTTGCCCGTGGGCTTCGTATGCGCCTACGCGCAGAGGAACCTGCCGGCTTGGCCGCACGGGGTCGTCAGCGTCAGTCGCTCCGGAGGTAACGCCGATGTCGAGACCGCTTCTCTCGTGTGAATCGTTCAGAATCCTGACGAAGGGCCGTGAAGTGGCGAGACTGTGTCTCGTAGTAATCCTATCGGTCGCCGCGATCGCCTGTGGGGGAAGCCAGCCTGACGCCGAGAAGTTGGCGCAGCGCTACGTCGAGCGCCTGCTGGAAAACAAGGACAGGATTACCGACCAGGAAGAGCTGGTCCATTATTTCGACGCCATGTGGACCTCCGTCGCTTGGGAAGTTATGGCGGAGCAGCAGCGCCGGGAGTATCTCCGCGACGCTCGGGACGGCTGGATCCCGTCCCTTGCCGGTACAATGGACTTCATCGAGGCTGCCGATAAAGAGGCGCGGTCGATCTTCTTCCGGCGTTTCTGCGTCGCTCCTCCCGAGAGGTACTTCCCGCCGCTCGTATCGGAAGTCAGCTCCATTTTCGAGGCCGGAGCCGCCTACCAGCGGACGCTGTGGCCCGTTCTGCTCCGCGAGCAGGGGCTCACTGAAGTGTCCCAGATCGAGCCTTACATCGAGCGGTGCCGCGTGCGCAAGGAGGAGGCGGCCACTTTGGTTGGACGCGCAGAAGAGCTGGCCCTTGCCCGCGGCCTGAACTCCTATGACACATACACGGCGCTCAAAGTGGAAGAGATCCTAGCGGTGCTCTCGCCGGGGCGCCCCGTGAACATGCGCCTCCTGCCTCATACCGAGGAGCTGGACATCCTGGTCCAGACCGGCCTGGCAAATGCGGAAGCTTCCGGGGCCGAGGTGCAGTGGGTTCTGAGCCCGGCCGGGGCGGAAGCGCTCCGCCGGCAGCCACCGCTGGAGGTTGCCCTGGGCGCAGTCGAGAAAGAGCCTGTCTCGTGCTTCTACGTGACCGGGCCGTTTCGTCACGGACGTTATATTGGGATCGGTCGCGTGGTCGAGGTTGGCTACGCAGAGCCGCTCGGACCGCTCACGGGGACAGGCCGGTGGATCGCCGTCGAGATGCTCGAAGGGGTTAGCTACTGGGAGAGGCCGTACTTCGCAGGCGAAACGATCCCGGCGGTCATGCCGGAGGAGTTCCACGTTCAGATAGATCCGACGCTCGTGGTCGGAGACTTGGTCGGCTATCGCGAGATCGGTAGGGCCCCATACCCCGATGAATGGCCCGAGTCGGTCTGGGAGAAGATCATCTCCCGCGAGACACCGCCTCGAAAGTAAGGCTCATAACGAAACAAAGTGTTAGCTGCCAGAAGAGAGGTACCAGGAGAAAATTAAAGACGGCTCAGCTCCGTTCCAACGTGCGGCTTTTGCGTCCGCTACACTGCGGCCTTGGAGGCGGTCAGGAACATTGAGTTCGGCCAACCCGGGGCTTGCAGCGAACGGCTACGCCGTCTCTGAAGCCCAGCAGCGTTGGCCGTCAGAACAGACAAGGCATAAAGGAGGTAAGGTGAATTTGAAGGACGTACTGAACAGCGTGGCGAACGATATCGTCGCCTTGGTGAAGCAAGATGGTGCTCGCACGGAAAGCGTGAAGGCAGTGGTGCAGTCGAATGAGATCACGATCTATGATGCGTCTCTGAATGTGGAGGAGGGAGACAGAATAGAGAGGCGTCTGCCCAACGGGCGTGTCGAGTCATATTTGGTGCTTGACACAGGCTTCAGCCCGGGCCTCAGCCCAGTTCCCGCTTTTTATCACATGAAGGTGCGCAAGGAGTCGGCGCTTCGCGACGATCGGGGCAGTTCCTCTGTCGTCTATAATCTTACTGGCCCTAATGCGAGAGTAAATGTAAACTCTACCGACTCCTCAACCAACATAACAAATGTCAACTCGACTGAACTGTTCGTGAAGATGCGCGATGCGGTGGCGGGAATTCAGGACAGTGAGCAGCGTCAACTATTAGTCGAGCGCATCGAAGTAATGGAGCGTAGTCAGGGCTCTAAGGACTTCGCGAAAAGGTACAGCGAGTTCATATCGCTAGCGGCTGATCACATGTCGGTGTTAGCTCCTTTTATGCCTGCACTCGGTCAACTTCTCGGCTCGTGAGGGGTCAGAAAACTTGTGGAACCTAGCGGGGGCCTTGGTGGCCAAGGTAGGCGATTGTGGACCCGGCCCTACAAGTGCCAGAGCAAGTGCGCCAGGGTAAGCCTGGGAAAGGGGGAAGCGATGTAGACGGCAGTCCACAGAGCGGAAACCTCTCATAGGAGACCCAGCCCTACAGCCCTACAAGTGCCAGAGCAAGTGAAAAGAGTCAGGGCGTAAATTCGGCGGCAGAGCGCCCGACCAAGCGGTCTTCATCTCTTGACGGACCGACTACCGCTGTAGTTTTGGGAATCGGGAGCTCGAATCCGTCTTTCCACCAGTGCCAGGCCGAGGCGCGCTGATCGATAAATCTGCTCGGAGAGCAGGCTTCGCCCTATCCGGCGCTTGAGGTCGGCAAAACATCCGATCGAGGTGAGGGTTGGTGAGACGATCTCGGCTACAGCGGCAGGGCTCGGACGAACGGTAAGCCAGGCGGGAACGATCCCAACGGAAACTGCGCCGATCGGTCTCCGGCCTTGAGTTGCTCGGCGGCATCCCGGAAGGCCGCCAGAAACAGACCATACATTTCGCGTAGTGCGTTGCGGGCTGCCTTGCTGGCGGCGTGAAAGCGGGGAGCAGGCTGGAAGCGACCTCTGGCACCCTCTGGGGGGGACCGATGCCGGGAGCCGCTCGGCGTAGAGCCTCCGCCACTACGCTCTGAAGAACGGGAGGACTGGCAAACCCTCTACCTTCGGGTCACCGGCAAGGACCCAACTCTGTGAGCACTGCGGCCGAGTTCACCTGCAGTGGGTCAAGGAACTGCCGCCGCTGACCGGGGGACGGGCGCCGCCATGAGGGGCGGTCCCTGCGCCATCCCGTTGCCCGCGTCATACCCTTCTTCGAGGGGGCCGGGAGAAGTTTACTCTTTTTCGACTCCGCGGTACTATCAGACAAGCGAAGCTACTGTGGGAGGGACCCATGGAGACGGTGAACCGCTGGAGGGGGCGTCAATGAAGCGGGGAAATCTCGTCCCGCGGCGCCTGAGAAAGGGTCGGCGGTCTGCCCGTCTCCTTCTCCTCCGGATTGAAAGTGCATAGGGTAACCGGCTCCGACTCCCCCGCGGTTTCGTTCAACCTGGTCTATCCAACATCCTCCCGGCGGCGTCGGAGGTTTTTGGGAGGTTGACCTGGGAGGATGTCAGATAGACCCTTAAATGTTGGGCGACACTCGGAAAGACTTACGTCACCCAGTCGCTTGGTAGAAGATAACCAATGACCTCCCGCGAGACTCTTCGGCAGGCAAGCCCCGTTACCATGTCGTGGCTTGAGGATCTCCGCGGTCAACTGCGCGACCTTGACTATCGTGAGGCCACCTACTGGGCCTCATTCAGAGACCGGTCCTCCGGTAGAGCCATTGCATACCTCAACCCGTCGAAGAGGAGCATTAGACTCTTCCTGCAACTTCCTCCGACTGAACACCTCCAACTTTTTCCGGCACCTTCCACCAAGAGCTGGCGCGACCGCTTCCCTTCTATCTTCCAGATTGCGACGGCCGATCAGCTCCCTTTCGCCTTCGAACTGATCCTCTGGTCGTTCGTCAACGCCGCCCCACCGGGGGCTCTCGTCGAGCCAACGGTCGGCCCCATCAGTGCAGTCAAGCCAAGCCCGCTTCGCGTCGACTCAGTGCCGACCGATAGCGAACTCGCCTTCGTACGGCAACGCCGGGGGCAAGATCGCATTCGCCGTCTCACACTGCTCAACTACAACTCCGCTTGCGCGCTTTGCGACATCGCCGACCCGCGCATGCTAGTGGCCAGCCACATCATTCCTTGGGCGGTCGCATCTCAGCACAGAGGCGCTTTAGCAAACGTTATTTGTCTCTGCTGTTTTCATGACGTGCTGTTCGAGCGCGGCTTCTGGTCGCTGACCGACGATCTCTCAGTCCTCAGGCTACAAACCACCAGCAAGACGGTCGAGGGGCTCCTGGCTGCCCCGCTCATGTTCAAGGCACCGCGCGATCACGCACCAGAGCCCACGTTTCTGCGTCATCATCGTTCGCGTTTCGGCTACGACTCGCCTTCCGAAGCGGCCGCCCTCGAAACGCTAGATGCGGCGCCGCCCAACCGGGGCTTTCAGCGGATGCCTGGCGGCCCCGCTGAAGCCCGAAGCCGTAGGTGTCAGAGGTAACTCTCGTGACCACGGCACTTCCCTGGCTAGATAGAACCGCACGAACCCAGGTCGTTGAACGGCTTAAGAAGACCGCGTCGATGGAAATCGAGAAGCGCCATTGGGGCACCCTCGCCAAGGGCGCTTCACCGGGAGGCGGACTTCGGCTCTATATATTGGACATTCGCGGTCTTTTCTTGGTCGCAGGTGTGTTGCGCTACACACTGCGCTCCCACGCCAGCGGCGTGCTTTACCGTGGACAATGCCGAGACTGGCAGTTGCGACCGTCTCTCCTTCGCGACGCCAATACGAAACGCGAGATCTCGGCGCGGCTCACTTGGCTTGCGTCGGCTCTCATGGAAATCGAGAGCCTCTTCGACCCCAGGGGCACCCCGGACGAGCGCGAAGCTCTCGCCCAGCACTACGGCCTCCCAACTCGCTGGCTGGACGTGGTGGACAATGTGCAGACTGCTGCCTGGTTTGCCTACCACCGTTCCCCAACCGACCCGCCTGGTCGGGACGACTCAGTGGGGTACATCTACGCTCTCGCGTATCCGCTGGCAGGTGGTGCGGCTACTGCTTTCGACCTCCGCCTCAAATCATCGGAGTGGCTACGACCTCACATTCAACAAGCATGGTGTGTTCGAGCCGTGGATGCGATGACAAACCTTGGACTCTTATCCCATTTGCACCTGGCTACTTTCATCGTTCCTAGGCCACTGCTCGCTGAGTGGTGCTCTCTTCCGGCACTACCACCACATGTTATGCTTCCAAATGCGTTGGAGGACTCTGGGCTGCGCTACTGGCAGCGCGCCCAAGACAGTCTGAAGGCCAAGGGCCTTCTTCCGGTACCATGGCGACCTACCACCTAACACCGGCCGATCGAGCGGACGGCAAGCCGCCCTCATCGGCAAACACGTTCGGTGGCTTGATGCCGCTCCCTCATGAGGGAGTTGTTCTCCGATGTCCCCTGGGATGGTCCACAATCAGCTCATCGAAAGGAGCAAGTGATGCGAGTGACCGGAAATCTGGAACGGAGATGGCTCTTATTGGATCTGTGTTTTCTTGTAATCTGCAGCATTCTCTTCGGTGGCGCAGCGGCCGGTGCCGAAGACGTCGCCGACTCAAGCGGTGCATCCTTCGGCCAGCTTTTCACGGGATCTGCATGTCCGGCCGGCTACGGTGTCCTGGGTTGCACGCAACAGCCGACGAATCCGTCGTGTAACCCGAACTGGAATACGTACTTCTCAACCACCCCTAGCAGCATCACCATGACGGCAGGCTCCAACGACTGCCGAACCGTCAACACGTATGACCAGTGCCTGTTCAATCTCGGCACCGGCGGCATTACGGAGATCAGCTTCGACTTCACGGTGGCCGACAGCTGCCACGGTGCAAGTGGGACCGAGTGGCTTGCTTTTTGGATGTATCACGTTCCGTGGACTAATCAGGTCGAAGTGGACTTCATTGAAAGCAAATACGGCCCCGGGGCGGGACTGAACACGAACTTCGCGGGAGTCGGGACTCAGGTAATCATCTTCAATGCAGGGACAACCGGCTGGAAAGGCAGCATCACCGCCACCTTCACTTCGGGCGCAGGCGGCACGGTCAATGCGAGCGTCAGCAACTCAGTCAACCAAAACGTCGGGACGACCACCTTGTCAACGGGCGCCGGGTACTTCTTCGTGATGGACACCGCCGGGGGCTCAACAGCTACCGACTGCTCGTTCACGATCTCGAACCTCACGGCGAAGGGCACGGTGCCGGCCGGCACCTGCGCCGGACTGATCTCGAATTAAGGTACATGAGGTGCGGGTGTAGTGGCACTGATAAGGTGTAGAGAAAGAGAAGATCGGGCTGCCCCTCAGTGAATAGGGCGGGAAAGACTGCGGGGAGCCCTCGGGAGGGCTCCCAGCAGTTCGAGCGCCCGATCAGCTCAAGCTACCAGGTGCAGGACCAGTAATCGGTCCAGGGGTCCGAGCAGAGCCAGGGGATGAGGATGTTTCCCGATGTCAGGTCCACCGAGTAGGCTTGGACATCGTAGCCCCGGGTCCAGGCTGGGAGCTGGACGTTGAAGCGATGGCTGTTGCCGCCGCCGCACTCGTCGGCGACTGCTTGCTCGCTGGACAGGTCGGCGGTGTAGATTCCGATCACGGTGCTGGAAGCGACCTCTGGCACGCCTCTGGGCGTGGGCCCAGCGACCGGGGAGGTCTCCTCCTTGACGGGCCTGTGCCCGTCGTGTTGCCGCTGTGCTCCGCTTGACGGAGTCCTGGGAGGGGTGCGTCTCTTGTGCGATCTGCGGTATACTGGAACAAGCGAAATCGATGGCGGAGGAGCCCATGCAGGCCGCAGACCCTTCAGGAAGTCGTCCGGCAAGCCCAGCCGCAACGCCGTGGAGCCCTTCGGGCAGCGTTGTTGGCACCGCCGAGCCTCTCCTCTGGGGGTTGAATTTCCATAGGCGGCAGGTCGGACTCCCCCGCGGTTTCGTTCAACCTGCGTCTATCTGAAGTCCTCCCCTGGGGCGATCACGCTCCGGGGCATCCGCTCGGGAGGACCTCAGATAGACCCTTATAGGTTAGGCCCACGACGGAAACTACTATGGCGCTTGAGTACAGAGCAGCTCTCCCAGACGATGTGGCCGAGTGCCTCGACGTACGCGGCAGAACGCGCGAGAACGCGATATCTGCGGAGGGTCTCAGGGCCAGGGGCATCACCCTGCAGTCTTGGGCGGAAGACATTCGCCAAGGCGTGCTCCCAGGTTATGTGTGTCTTACGGACGGCAAGATTATCGGATTCTGCTTTGGGCTCAGAGAGTCTGGGGAAGTCGCCGTACTGGCGCTTCTACCAGGGTTCGAGAATCAAGGCATCGGCAGGTCTCTCCTGAATCGAGTAGTTCAAGAACTCAAGGCGTTCGGCTTCAATAGGCTGTTTCTTGGCTGCTCTCCAGACCCTTCGACGCGCTCGTACGGCTTCTATCGCCATCTCGGCTGGCGCTCCACCGGCACGTTTGACGCTGCGGGGGACGAGATTCTTGAATACTTTCTCGGGGAGCACGAGCCGCAGGTTTCTCGTGCCGGAGTCGCGTAAAGGTGGGGAAGTCCGGTGAGGGCCCGGCTGCTCCAGCGGACCGAAAAGCTCCGCTTTCCGGCCGCTGAGCAGCACAACCGTTAGGCGGCCATGAGCCAGTGGGTGATCCGCAGCGGTGTATTGGAAGGGATTCGCAGAGAATGTCCCGCTCGCGCGCCGTGGGCGCACTCGTCACCCCACGCCCGAGGTAGTCTTGGTATCTCGTGACGAAGGCACACGTCAGCAACAAGGAGACTGCCTGACATGAGCGCGCCAACTCGAATACTTCTATCCAGCCTTGTCGTCTTGACGCTTCCGATTGCCCTCGCAACCGTCGGCTGTTCTGCTGCTCCTGCGCACTCGAGTGACGGCGCGCCAGCTCACCAGCCCGAGGCGCTGCCTAGCGAAGAATTCACCCGCCCGCCGGCGAAGCCGCACGACCCAGGTGCCCTCTATTTCACCTTCGACCAGCTAGATCACTACTATCGCGTGCCCGGCGAGTTCACACACCGGCTTACCGGTGACCAGTACGGCTTCGAAGCTCTTTCGTTCATCATCACCGAGACTCACCCGGGCGGTGGCCCCGGACTCCACGTGCATGACACCGAAGAAGCACATGTACTGCTCGAGGGCACAGCTGAATACCGGATCGGTGATAAGACATTCACCGTCCAAGCGCCTTACGTAGCAAGAGTGCCGGCCGGAGTGCCGCATACGTTCATCAACGCTGGGAGTAGGCCGTTCAACCTGGTCGCGGTGTTTGCCTCGAAACACCCCAACACCAAGCGGATCGGCCCGAACCCCTTGATCCCAGGGCAGCAGGACCAACCCATCAAGCCGTTCTAGCTGAGAGGATGCTGCTCGCGAGATCGCTGCGCGATATGCGCCGGCCACCTCGCGGCCACTGTATGGCAGTCGCTGCAGCAAGTGAAAAGAGTCAAGGCGTAAATTCGGCGGCAGAGCGCCCGACCAAGCGGTCTTCATCTCTTGACGGACAGACTACCGCTGTAGTTTTGGGAATCGGGAGCTCGAATCCGTCTTTCCACCAGTGCCAGGACGAGTTGAGTTGCTCGGCGGCATCCCGGAAGGCCGCCAGAAACAGACCATACATTTCGCGTAGCGCGTTGCGGACCGCCTTGCTGGCGGCGTGAAAGCGGGGAGCCGGTGACTTCTTGGTCCGGTTCGGCTCGGTGTGAGGGTTTTGCTGGAGTACGGCTCTGACGCCGAGGACCGGCTCTTCCGCCAGATCCCCGGCCGACTCACAGCCCGCCGAGGTCGACGATCTCTACTTCCGGAGTGAACCGCCTGAAGTCTTCGACGTTGGCTGTCACCAATCTCGGAATCCCAGAATTGACCTTAACCGGGCGGGTCGCGACCACGAGATACTCGCGGAACACCTGAGCGCTGGCAGCGAGGGGGATCGCTTGATTGGGCCACTCGTTCAGGACCACCAACGCTGCCTGATGCAGGGGGCGGTGAGGAGCCGTAGCAGAAAGAAGGACGTTGGTGTCGAGAAAGACCACCTTATCGTCCATCATCGCCGTAAATCTCTTCGCGCCGCCAAGTGGTGGCAGGTGATGCGCTGGAAAGCTTCAGCTCGACAGGGGGTAAGGGTGGAGGCGGTGGCTCCTCCCGTGCGATCACAGCCAGAATATGGCGGAGCTCTCCCTCCAACGACCGCTCGTTTCGGGCTGCTCTCCGCTTGAGCGCCGCAATCACCTCGGGTGAGACCTCTCGAATCTGGACGGCTGGCATGGCTCCATGCTACCACATGCAATTTGCCAGCCCCCCCCGCCGCCGCCCGTCCGGGAATTCTTCTCGGTGGGCGGCGACGGTGTGTTGCGGGGCTCGGTCTCTGCTTACTGCACGGTGAGGGCCGTATCGTCGATGACGAAGGAGGTCTGCAGGGAGCTGTCTTCAACGCCCAGGAAGTAAACGCGGATGGTCTGCCCCTTGTAGGAGGTCAGGTCGAAGCTCTTCTGCGAGTAGCCGGCCGCCTTGTTGAGGTTCGAGTAGGTGGCGAGCGTCGCGAGCACCGTGTTCGAGGTGTTGCGCACCTGCACCTTGAGGGTGTCGAACGCGCTGGTCGTGGTGGTCTCGGCGGTGTCGATGTGCAGCCAGAAGGTGAGCGTCGCAGAGGTCGCGGTCGAGGGGATGGTCACGTCCTGGTAGAGGGTGTCCGTGTGGCTCGTGCCGTAGCCGTCGAGCCAGGCCTTCCAGGAGCCGCCGTGCGCCGGCTGGCTGGCCGAGTTGCTGATGACGCCCGAGGAGGCCACCCAGGGGGCTGCGGTGCCGGTCTCGAAGCCCGGGTTGCCGAGCAGTTGTGAGGAACCGCTGGAGACGGTGAGGGTGACCGTCGTGGTGTGGGTGGTGGTGCCGCCGGTGCCGGTGACGGTGATGGGGTAGGTGCCCGTCGCCGTCGAGGAAGCGACCGTCATCGTCATCGTCGAGGTGCCGGCGCCCGGCGCGGCGATCGACGCGGGGCTGAAGGCGACGGTGACGCCGGTAGGCTGGCCGGTTGCCGAGAGGGCGACCGCGTTGTTGAAGCCGCCCGAGACGGCGGTGGTGATCGTCGAGGTGCCGGCGTTGCCGCGCACCACCGTCAACGACGTCGGCGAGGCCGCGATCGTGAAATCGGGGCCGGAGGTCGGGGTCGCGGCCACGCAGTTGCTCACCTGGAAGGGGCAGGTGCGGATCCGGTATCCGTAGGTCGTTCCGGAGGTCACCGCGGTGTCGGTGTAACTTCCGGTGGTGGTTGACGCGATACCGGCGAACGTGCCGCCGCAGCCGCCGGCCGCCCGCTCCACCACGTAGTTGGTCACCCCCGACACGCTCGGCCAACTGAGCTGCACCTGGTTGGTGCCCGCGGTGGCGCTGAGCGTCGCGCCGCTCGCCGGGCAGACGTAGAGCGGCTCGGCGGTGTGGGCGATCAAGGCGACCGCCGCCTTCTCGGTCGGCCAGGAGTAGCTCTGGTCGAACATGAGCGTCGTGCCGCCTAACGGATAGACCTGGGTGACGGTGTCGCGGCAGGTCGAGGTCTGGGATTGGTCGAAGCAGGGGCAGATGTCGTTGTTGGTGAGGTCTTCGTTCAGGTCGATCGCGGTGACGCCGGCGTTCCAGAACGGGCAGTGGTCGGTCTGGCACATCTTGGTCGTGTTGCGCACGATCTTC
This sequence comes from uncultured Holophagales bacterium, assembly GCA_963844885.1. Lineage (GTDB taxonomy): Bacteria > Acidobacteriota > Thermoanaerobaculia > Multivoradales > UBA5704 > DATMER01. The sequence continues at coordinate 223,207 of CAWJQA010000010.1, forward strand.
GCAGGGGCGATGATGTTGCCGTAGTCGGAGTTGGCCTGCACGAAGGCGTCACCGAAGGCGACGCAGCTAGGGCAGCTCGCCGTGCTCCAGTTGTACAGGTTCATCAAGCCGTTCTTGTTGCCGTCGAAGGCGGTCTGATCCATGTTCAGCACGCGCCACATGGGCGCGGTGGGGTGCATGCGGGTGTAGGCCGTCGAGCCGCACAGCCCGACCTCTTCGCCGCTGACGAACAGGAACTTCACCGGGTAGCGCCAGGCATAGCCTTTGAAGAGGCGCATCGCCTCCAAGAGCGCGGCGCCGCCGGAGATCGCGTCGTCGGCTCCGGGCGCCTTGTTGGCGTCGTTGGCCGCGCTCTCCGAGATGGTGTCGTAGTGGACGAGGAAGATGATCTGTTGGTTCTGCGCGTAGTCCACCTGGGCGGGAAGGGTGAAAACCAGGTTCTGCCAGGTCTGCGAACCCTGCGCGGCGGTGCAGCCCGAGTTGGTCGAAGTGTAGCTCTCGCGCACCGCGTTCGGGCTGGTGAAGCCCCAGCCTGACGCCTTCATCTCCAGATACTCGCTGGCGAACGGGTTGCCGAGCGGGTTGCCGGTGTTGTTGGGCGGAAACATGTAGTTCGAGGCGCGGGTGCGGATGCGGCAGGCGGTGCAGAAGCCGGGGATGGTGACGTCGGCGTCGCCGGACAGGTCGCGCACGAACTGGAACCAGCTCGTCTGGCTGGTGGCATTGACGATCTGCTGCACGAGCGGTAGGGCCGCTTGGGCCGTTATCGGAATCGGCTGCTGGGAGGTCGCCGCGGCGACGTCGGCGGCGTGCAGGCGGACCGGTGCGAGCGGGATGCGGGGCACGCCGTGGAACAGCCCGTGCAGCTTGAGGCGCGGCAACCTCATCTCCGTACCGGCGGGGAGGAGATAGAGGATTGACTGTCCGTTGATCCGGTAGCGCAGGCCAGGGAGGTTCGGTGGTGTGAAGAAGCGGTCGTAGCTGAGGATGTGGATGCCCTCGCCGTTGTCCGGGATGCTGAAGAGCGCAGAGACCCCCTGCGCGCGCACGGCTTCAAACTGGCTGTCGGAAGGCCCGGCGATGACGATGTCTTCCTCGCGATCCCAGATGGGCACCCCGGCCTCGCGGAGAGCCGTTTCCTGGTCGGCCGGGAAGAGCGCGATCCACGACTCGCCATGAATGTCCGGCGACGCGGGATGGGTCAGGGTGGGGGCTACCGCCGCTGTCGCTGCGGCGACGGTGCATAGCCACGTGAGAACACCGGCACCTACACTTCGAGTGAAACCGCTCATGCGCGTCTCCTTGATATCGGTTGCAGTGAGAACCCGGCCGCGCCGGGATGGGATCCTTGCCAAGGACTGGTGCCGTAGGGATCGCAAAACGAGCCGTGGCCGTCCTGGCGAGCTCGGCGCGCGCCTCGCTTTGGATGGCTTCGACCAACCGCCTGTAGCTCTAGATGCCCGCCGAGTTGGTGGCCCTATTCTTCGAACCAGCCGTTGACGTCGAGCACGAAGTGGGCCGGTGCGCCGGTGTTCGCCCGGACCTGGATCGCGCCCCCGGCGGAGAGGGGGATCACGGCGTTGTTCGCCCGGGTCAGGCCGGCCTGGAAGTTGATCGAGCTGGAGCCGGTGTACACCTGGTCGGCCGGGAACAGGCCCAGGTTTCCGCCCGCGCCGGGGTCGACCACGGTGAGGTTGACCGACACGGCCCTGGCCGTGGCCGGAATGCCGCACGAGCCGGCGAGGAGGAAGCTCCGGCTCTGGCCGGGCTGGAGGGCCGGTCCGCCGTTCGGTCCGGCGGCGCCGCGGGTGTCCACGAGCCGGCAGGGGACGGCGGTGTGGAAGTCGAGGGCGGCCGGCGGGGACGGCCGGCAGGCGTTGTCGACCTGGGCGTTCTCGAAGGTGGCGGAGTCGACGTACCAGCCTTCATAGGCGGTGCTGGAGTCCTCGCCCATGTGCCAGCGCACGCGGATGGCGTGGCCGGCCCAGGAGCCCAGGCTGACCCGGACCTGGGTCATGGTGCCGACCGAGCCGCCGCACCAGGCCGGGCGGCCTCCGAGCGGGTTGCCGCTGTTGAAGATCGTGCCGTCGTAGCCGCCCGCGAGGAAGGCGCCGGCCGGCACCGGGGTCCAGGCGCCGCCGTCGGACGAGACGTCGAGGACGCCGCCGTCGAAGCAGCTCTCGAAAGCGTAGGTGTGCCAGAAAGAGAGGACGGTGTCCGCCCCGGGTTCGATGGTGGGGGAGACGAGGGCGCGGTCCGAGGTGAAGCCGGAGCCTCCGGCGTGCCAGGAGTGGGTGCCGCTCTGGGCCACGGCCGGCGACCAGTTCCAGTCTGTCGAGCCGCTCAGGACGGAGTGGGTCCAGCCGTCGAGGTCGAAGCCGTCCGTCGCTTCGAACGTGTCGACGAGGGTGACCGGTAGGATGAGCGGACCCGTGGGCGTGCCGGAGAGGCGCACGGTGTTGGCCTCCGACTGGCCGATCGCGGAGTCGACGGCGCGCACCGCGTAGTAGTAGGTGGTCCCGTACTGCAGCACGCCGGTATCTTGGAAGGAGGTGCCCGTCACGCCGGTGGCGATCCGGTTCGCGGCCGTGGGGACGAAATCCGGCGAGGTGGAGCGGAACACGTCGTAGGTGGCGGGGCCGCCGCAGTGGGCGGTGGCCGCCTCCCAGGAGACGGCGAGTGTGCAGGTCGAGACGGACGGGTCGCCGACCGCGGCCACGCCCGCGAAGCTCGGCGCCAGGGTGCAGGCGCCGGACGGACTGGCCTCCACGCAGCCCGAGAGGTAGGACTCGCAGGTGCCGGTGTCGTCGAGGCCGGCCACCACGTAGGCCCAGGTGACGCCGCCGGAGACCGGGCTGTCCAGGTAGGTGGAGCCGGACACGTGCGAGGCGGCGCGGGTGAACGGACCGGGCGCGGCGCAGGTGCCGACGGCGCGGTAGACGTTGAACGAGGTGGAGGCCGGCGTGCCGTTGCTCCAGGAGACCTGGACCTGGTGGTCGGCGGGCGTGGCCGCCGCGCCGATCGTCGGCGGGCCGGTGCAGCCACGCAACCGCGGCGTGGCCGACTGGCACTCGGTGGGCGGAGCGGAGCAGGCGGCGTTGTCCGTGCCATGGGCCACGACCCGGTAGGAGTAGGTCCGGTCGTTGGCCACGGCGGTATCGGAGTAGGAGGAACCGGTCAGGCCGCTCGCGATGCGCACGAACCCGGCGTCGCAGCCTGATTCGGAGCGGAACACGTCGAGCTGCGCGTCCGGAGCGGAAGACCAGTCGAGGTCGACCTGGCGGTTGCCGGCGGCAAGGCCAGGGTGGGAGGTGCCGGAGGCGTACAGCCGGAGAAGCAGATGTTCGCTCCGGCGTCGCCCGCGCAGGCGAGGCCGTGCCGGTTGAGAGCGGCGAAGATCTGGCACGAGTGCGGGGTGCCGTTGGCGAGGTTGCCGTCGTCGTCGTCCGCGGCGCGCAGGGTGCGGAACAGGGAGCCGGCGGCGCAGCCGTCCGAGGTCCAGGGAACGGTGGCGGTGTGGCAGACGAAGGCCGCCGAGGCCGTGGGCCGGCTCACGTACCAGAGGCGCTCGGTGACCGCCCAGGACCGGCGCTCCCGGGTCGGGCAGGTCGCGGTTGGCGAGGTCCCACACCGCCTCGGAGATGACGTACGATCGCAGTGCCCCTCCTGGCCGCAGGGTCCGCTGTAGCCGCTCGCGTAGCAGCGGACGCGGGTGAAGTTGTCCACGGTGTGGCGGCGTGTTTGAGGCGTGGCTGGCCCAGTCCACGTCGCGCACGCCGGAGCACGAGAGTGCAGGGGTCGCCATAGGCGCCGCAGTTGCCTGACTGGAAGAAGCCCGCGCCCATGCAGGAGTCGTGGAGCAGGAGGGCTGCCGTGATGTCGGCGTACGCCTCGCCGGTGCCATTGTCGGGGAGAATCCGTTGCCGTCGTTGGTGTCGAGGCCGTGGCCGTACTCGTGGAGGGAGACCGCGGCGATCTCGCCGGTGTTGCCGCAGCCACCGCCGGAGCGGAAAAAATTGAGCGAGGTCCAGTCCCAGTAGGCGTTGCAGAGTCTCCAATGTTGACGTTGACCGGGAGCTGGCGGTCAGCCAGGCGTTGGACGGCAGCCAGCCGCGGCCGACCTCCTTGGCCCGGTTGATGTGATAGAACTGGTTGCGGGAGGCGTGGGTGTTGCCGGCGCCGCCGGATCCGGGGGTCGCGCAGTCGGTGCCGGCGGAGGCGCCAAAGGCGAGGTTGCCCGAGGCGTTGGAGCTCAGGGAGATGGCGCCGCAGACATCGTTGACGTCCACGTACTTGCCGGTCAGCGTGGAGGCCACGGCGCCGCTGCCCTCGGCGAAGTAGCCCGCCGAGTCGGTGAAGCCGCCGGTGGAGAGGTCGGCGAACGGCATGGGCAGGACGGTCTCGTCGTTGAAGACGTAGGATCTGGGGTAGACGCCGCCGGTGGCATGGGCGTAGGCGTTGACGTCGCGGAAATCCAGGAGTCGGCCGCTCTCGGCGTCGATGCGCGCGCGCCAGGTGCCCTGGGAGCCGCGGCGCCGGAAGGTGATCTCCCACACACGGACCAGGCCACGGGTGTCGCCGCTGATCAGCGCGGGCAGCAACTTGACCGTGCCGCCGTCGAGGAAGACGTCGCCGGCTCCGATCCCGCCCACGTAGTCGGCCAGCGTCGCCAGCGCCTCCTTGCGGCTCACCGTCTCCGGCGGCACGCGGGCGCCGGGCGCCGGCAGGTTCTCGGTCCCGAGCTGGATCAGGTTGCCGTTGTTGATCCGCAGCACGACCCGGGCGCCTTCGACCGGCAGGTCGTCCACGATCACGTCGAAATCCACGTACCAGAGGTGGACGTCCGGGTGGCCGGAACGCCCCGGGGAGAGCGCGAGCGCGGCGGAGTCGATCCCGAGAGGGACGGCGACCCGCGGCAGGAATGAGCGGGCGATCTTTTCCAGCGCCGGGAGGTCCGGCGGCGCCGTATCGGAAGGACCGGCGAGGGTGGCGAGCGTGTTGCCCGCTCCCGGGATGAAGGGGATGCCGGCTCCCTCGGCGAAGTCGACGAGACCGGTGCGGCGGTCGACGTAGGCCTTCCAGGGGCCGCCGGCCGAGTCCAGGAACGACTCCCAGCCGGTGCGCACCCGCGGCGGCAGGCTGGCCGCCGCCGTGTCGAAGGGGACGCCGGAGGGGGACGCCTGCAGCCGGGCGTCAACGGTCACCAGGGCGTCCAGGGGATCGCCGGGATCGCGGGCGACCTGGGCGGCGGCGGTATCCTCTGCGAGCCCTGCGAGCCCTGCGAGCCCTGCGAGCACGGTGAGCAGAAACGGGACGGCGGAGAAGCGGAGATCTGCGTTCATTCGGACCCCTTCCTCGTCAGAGCCTTCCATCACGAGTTGTCGGCGGACCCGATTCCGTTTCGCCGATCGCTTCAGCGCTGGGCTGGTTTCCGGTAGATTCTACGCCGCTCTGGCCCTTGCGAGTACACTTCGGGCTTGCCGGATTGCCCGATCCGAAACACAATACGGCGGTCTTGCTCAAGAAACCGCTCGGGATGCACCCCCTCGGGGAGGAGCTTGCCGAGGCACGGAGGACACTTGTTGAGAGATTTCCTGCACCGGATCCCGCTGTTCACGGACCTGGAAGACGGCCAGTTCCGGCAGCTCGAGGGGATGATCCGGGAGGAGAACAGCCCTGCCAAGCGCGTGATCTTCCGCGAGGGAGATCCGGTGGACGCTTTCTACATCGTCCAGGACGGCTTGGTGACGGTCTACCGGGAGGAGAAGGGGAAGCCGCTCCAGGTGCTGGCACGCCTGGAGCGCGGCGGCTATTTCGGGGAGATGGGGCTGCTCAACGACAAGTCCCGCCGCTTCGCATCCGCGCGCACGACCCTGCCGTCGGTCCTGTTGCGGATCGAGAAGCCCGACCTGGTCCACCTGCTGGCCGAGATCCCGATCCTGGAGCTGAAATTCCGCGCCGAGGTCATCCGCCGTCACGGCATGAACGTTTCGGCGCTGCTCTCCCTGGCCGGGCAGCGGGACGTCCGCATCCGCGTGGGGGTGGATGCGGAGATCCTCCTGAGCGACGGAGAGCGGACACCGGTGACGCTGGAGAACCTGTCGATCGGCGGCATCGGCCTCTCGGGTCCGGTGCCGGCGCGCTGGGAGATCCGCCGCGAGGTGCGTTTCGCCCTGGCGCTCCCGGACGAGCCGCCGATCCTCGACGTCACCGGCACCGTCACCTGGAAGGAAGACGCCACGGTGGGCATCGCCTTCGACGCCGAGATGTCCGGTGACCCGAACCGTATCTACCGCGTGCTGCGGCGGTTCCTGGACAGCCGGCCGCATTCGCACTGACGCCGGGTGTGAGAGGGAGGGAAGATCCACCGAAGCTGGAGCCGGGGTTGTCCAGGGAGGGTGCCTTACAATCCCCGGGTGACCTGCTGCTACCTCATCCAGAGCCACGGCGACCCCGGCCAGCTCCTTCGCCTGGTGGGCACGATCAAGCGCTCCTCGCCCGGGTCGCTGGTGCTGGTGGTCCACGATGCGCGGCGGGTCCCGCTGGACCCCGAGCCGTTCCGCAAATGGCCGGGGGTGGAGGTGCTGGTCCGGCGCGAGCGGGTGGAGCGGGGGGAGTTCTCGGTGCTGTCGCCGCTCCTGGCCGGACTGGAGGAGCTGCTGGGCGGGAAGGGTGGCCGGCCGCGGTGGAACTTCGACTGGCTGGTCTACCTCTCGGGCCAGGACTACCCGGTGCGGCCTCTGCCGGACTTCGAGGCGTCGCTGGCCTCGACGCCTCATCAGGGATTCCTGACCTGGTGGGACGTCGAGGCGCCGGGCACCCCCTGGCGTCCCCGGCAGGCGCGGACCCGCTACTTTGCGCAGTATCGCCGCCTGCCGGACTGGACTCTCGGTCCGCTCGAGGCGGCGCGCTTTCTGGGCAAGGCCTCGCCGCTGCGCTTCCATCTCCACTATGGCCCGTTCGTGGGATGGGAGCCGCGGCAGACCCCCTTCAAAGGCCCGGTCCGATGCTACGGCGGCTGGCAGTGGTGGACCCTGGCGCGGCCCGCGGTAGAGTATCTGTGGGCGGCGGTCGCCTCGAACGACCGGCTCGTCCAGTGGTTCCGGAAGACCATCGCGCCGTGCGAGGCCATGGTCCCCACCGTCCTGGTCAACAGCGGGCGCTTCGACATCCACCCGGACAACCGGCGCTACGTGGACTTTGCCGGGAGCCGCGACGGCCGCCCCAGAACCCTGAACGAAAACGACCTGCCGCGGCTCGCGGCAGGCCGTTTCGACTTCGCCCGCAAGTTCGAGATGGATCGGGAGCCCGGGCTCCTGGATCGGATCGACGCCCGGATCCTGGGGCTGGATCCTGACGTGTCCGTACTGTAGGGGCGGCCCTTGTGGCCGCCCCTGGTCCGCTCCGGGCGGCCACGAGGACCGCCCCTACGAACCTCCGCCATTTCCAGGTTGACGACCCCCTACTGTTCGACCTCCAGGTGGGTGAGGCGGTAGCCCTTGGCCATCAGCTCGCGCCACTTCTCCTGGAAGGCCGCGAGGTCGGCCGGCGCCGTGACCTCCTCGGGGATGCCGCCGCCGAGGATCACACCGTCGTAGAGCCGCTTGCCGCCCTCGGTGTAGGACTCGATGTCCGCCAGGCCGCCGCTGCCCGAGTTCTTCCAGCGCTCCATGAACTTGTCCCACGGAACCGCCGTCCACATGCCGTAGCCGCCCGGCGCGTCGAGGAAGACGCCGGCATAGACGTTCTTGCCGCTGGTGCCCTTGTAGACCTCGAGGTCGACCAGCCGGACACCGGAGTTGACGAGCTGCTGCCACTTGATGCGGAAGGGATCGCGGTCCTGGCCGACCCAGAGCGAGGACTCCTCGGTGCCGTTGCGGAAGGCGCCCGCGAACATCAGCTTGCCCTTGTCGGTGTAGACCTCGAGGTCGACCAGCCGCATCTCCTCGTCGTTGTTGAGCTTTTCCCAGCGCTTGAGGAAGGCGGTACCTTCCATGCCGGTGACGATGAGGCTGGAGTCCGGACCGCTGCGGAAGATGCCGCCCCAGAGACGCTTGCCACCGTCCATCCAGGTTTCGATGTCGGTGGGGTGGACGCCCTTGTCGGCGAGCTTCTTGGCTTCGGCGAGGAAGGCGGGCTCCTCCAGGCCGAGCAGCACGGCGTGCCCGCTCGGCTTGGCCTCTTTGTCGAAGATTCCCAGGAACCGGGCCTGGGGCCCGGCGGGCGCGGGCCTGGCCGGTTTCCCGGCGGGGGCGCCGGGAGCCGGAGCCGCCGGCGGCGCGGGGGGCGCGACGTTGAAGCTGTCCACGATGATGCCGATCTCCACCGTGGCCTGCTTCGGGTTCTCCAGCTTGAGCTTGTAGTCGCCACCCCCTTCCAGGTCGAGCGAGCCGGTGGCCGCCTCGTCCCAGGTGGTGCCGAACCAACCGTCATCCTCGTAGAGGGTGCAGGTCACCTTGGTGGGGAACGAGAGAGGCCTGAGCTGCTTGTTGATCTTGAGAGTCTGGGGGTTCGTAGCGACCGCCGAGGGGATCATGTCGGTGGGGCTTTTGTCGGTGCCTGTCTGGCAGGTCAGCCGCAGCTCACAGTTTCCCATCTCCTCGCAGCTCTCGATGAACATCTCAGTCACCAGCACCCGGCCTCCCTGAGCTTGGGCCGGGGCTCCACCCAGGAGCATGGCGGCGCCAGCGAACACGGCGGCGGGCAGGGTGGGCAGGGCGGACGCCAACAACGTTCGGGATCTCATGCGGTTGCCTCCGTTCAGTGGATTTCATGGTAACGGTGTTGCCGAGCAGGGCTGCTCATCCTTCCGGGTGTTTTTACCCTACCTCAAAGGAGGGGGTTGTGGACAGGGTCACCCCGCGGCTGGTGGTAAGCTCGGGCGTGTCGCTGCCCATCGACTCGATTCTCACCTCGCAAGCCCCTCCTCCCCTGCGACCGATCGGACGTTCGCGGGAGGGCCGCGGGATCCTCGGCGCCGTGCTCGGACGCGGGCCGCGCCGGCTGTCGCTGATCGGCGGCTGCCACTCCGACGAGCCGGTGGGGCCGGCGATGCTCCGCCGGCTCGTAGCGTATCTCGGATCCCGGGCGGAGGACGACCCTCTCCTTGCCGGCTGGACCTGGTACGTGGTGCCGCACGTCAACCCGGACGGCGAGGCGCGCAACGCAGTATGGAGCGATATGAGCAGCCACACCCTCCCGGCCGTCGATCACCTCGGAGAGGAGGACCGGGTCTTCGACCTCCACCTCTACCTCCGGAACGTCATGCGGGAGAAGCCGGGGGACGACATGGAGTTCGGATTCCCCCGCGGACCCTCCGACGCCGGTGCGCGGCCCGAGAACCGGGCCGTGGCCGATTTCCTGGCCGCGGGTGCGCCGTTCGACCTCCACGGCAGCTTCCACGGCATCGCTTTCGCCTCCGGCCCCTGGTTCCTGATCGAGCCCGCCTGGGTGGACCGGACCGGCCGCCTGCGCGATGCGTTGCGCGGGCGCGTGCGTTCCATGGGCTACGGGCTTTTCGACGTGGACCGGGGAGGGGAGAAGGGCTTCCGCCGCGTCGACGAAGGGTTCTCCACCCGGCCCGATTCGCGCTCGATGATCTCCTACTTCGAAAGCCGGGGGGATCTCGAGACGGCGTCGAAGTTCCGGCCGAGCTCGATGGAGTATGTCCGCTCCCTGGGTGGAGATCCGTTCACGTTCGTCTCCGAGATGCCGCTCTTCCTGCGGCCTTTGCCGCCGGGAGACACCGGCCGGCCCGGCGACCCGATCTTCCGCGCCTGGCTGGAGCGGACCGCGCTCGCCGGGCCTGACGAAATCCCCGGCGAGATGGCGAAGGCCGGCGTGCGAGGCATGCCGCTCCGGGATCAGATGCGCCTGCAGCTCTCCTTTCTGGAGGAAGCGCTCCAGGCGGTGGGCGGCTGAGGCATCGTGCTCATACTGTTTCTGGGATCCCATCTGCTGGCGTTCGCCGTCCTGGCCGCCACCGCGTACGTGGCCGGCCGTCTGGCCCTGCGGCGCTGGATCGAGACCGAAGGGCTGGAGCGGTTTGCGGTTTCGTCAGCCTTCGGGCTTGCCCTTCTGGCCCATCTCGGCTTCGCCCTGGGAAGCTTCGGCCTCCTCTCCCGCGGTCCGGTGATCGCCGTGCTCGCGGCCGTCCACCTGGCGGGCCTGCCGGTCTGGCGGGAGATGATCGGAGAGATACGGTGGAGCCGGCGTCTCCTCCTGCCCGGCCTGGGCCTCGCCCTGGCGGCGGCGCCTTTGTTCGTCCTCGCCCTCTATCCGCCCGCGGGCTTCGACGAGACGATGTACCACCTGCCGTTCGCCCGGGCCTTCGTCCGCACCGGCTCGATGCCGTTCCTTCCCGAGCTGCGCAACCCGGTCTTCCCCCAGCTCGACGAGCTGCTTTCGACGGAGATGATGCTGCTGGCCGGCGACGTGGCCACCCACCTGATCCGGCTCCTCGCGACCCTGCTCACCGCTGCGCTCCTGGTGGCCTGGGGGCGCAGGGATTTCTCCTCGAAAGCGGGCTGGCTTGCGGCCGGCCTCTTCCTGGGCAATCCGATCCTCGTCCACCTCGCCGGCTCGGGCTATGTCGAGCCGGAGCTGAACCTGTGCGTGGCGGCGGCGTTGTATTCCCTGGACCGCTGGCGGCAGGGAGCCCGGAGCTGGCTGGCGCTCGCGGCGGTGTTCGCGGCCTCGGCGGCGGGGATCAAGTACCTGGGGCTGTTTTTCGTCGCCGCGGTGCTCGCCGTGGCGCTCCCCACCGCCTTCCGCGAGCACCGGATGCGCGATTTGCTCGCCGCCGCCGCCCTGTGCCTGGCGCTGCTCGCTCCGACCTACGGCCGCATCCTCGCGTACACGGGCAACCCCCTGTTCCCCTTCTATCCGAACCTCTTCGGCACGAGCCCCTGGGCGCCGGAGCCCGGGTTCCGCACCCCTGAGGAGAGGGTTGAAGCCTATGCCTCCTTCCCCCTGGACGTGCTCTTCGACCGCGACGCGGTCGGACGCCAGCCGCCTTACTCTCCGGCCTACCTGCTCGCGTCGCCGCTGCTCGCCCTGGGCGCCCTCCGCGACCGGCGGGTTCGCTGGCTGCTCGGAATGTCCCTGGCGTACTCCTTCGTTTTCATCCTCCTGCCGCCGGACTCCCGCTACATGACCGCGCTCCTCCCGGCGGTCAGCCTGGCGCTGGCGGGCACCCTGTCCCGTTGGAGGATGCGAACCTGGGCGCTGCCGGCGCTGGCCGTTCTCGCCTTCCTGCCGGGATGGGCCTACGGCGTGTACCGGCACGGGCGGGAGGGACCTCTGCCGGTCACCACCTTGGAACGGCGCGACTATCTGGCCGCGAAGCTGCCGGTCTATGCCGCGCTGGCTCATCTGAACCACCTGCGCGGCCGGAGCTATTCCGTGTACGGGCTCTACACGGAGAACATGGTCTACTATGCCGAAGGCACCCTGCTCGGGGACTGGAGCGGCCTGGCACGCTTCTCCGGAGTGGAAGCGGTCATGGCGGCCCCGGAAGACCTCCACCGGCACCTGCGGCGGCTCGGTGCCGACTACTTCCTGCTCGATCGGGGGAGGGGCGTCCGGCTGCCGAGGGGGCCGGAGTGGGACCGGCGCTTCCGCCGGATCTACTCGGATTCCAGGGCCGATGTCTACGAGTTGTCACCCTTTACCGGCCGTCCCGGCACTTAGAGGGAGGCCGGGCGAGCGCCCGGCATTGAATCCTGTGTTCATTTGGAGGGGCCTCACTGTGGAAAAGATCCTTGTCGTCGGTGCCGGCCTGGTCGGCTCGCTTCTGTCCACCTACCTCGCCCGGGAAGGGTACGAGGTCGATCTCTACGACCGCCAGCAGGACCCCCGCATCGGCCGCCGAAGCACGGGGCGGTCGATCAACCTGACCATCTGCGAGCGCGGCTTCGCATCCCTCGACCGGTTGGGGATCGGCGACCGGGTACGGGAGATCACCGTGCCCTGCTATGGCCGCTACATCCACTCGCTGGACGGGACGGTCGATTATCAGCCCTACGGCAACCACCGCGAGGCCATCCACTCGGTGTCGCGCAACGAGCTCAACGACCTTCTGCTGGACGTCGCCCTGGAGCAGACGGGGATCCACCTGCACTTCGAAGAGAAGTGCCTGGAGGTGGACCTGGATGCTCCGGAGGTGATCTTCCAGAGTCTGCGCACCAATGAGATCACACATGCCCGGGCGGACCGCGTGATCGGCGCGGATGGCGCGAACTCGAAGATTCGGGGCGCCATGCAGTCCGTGCCCGGCTTCCGGCAGAAGCAGGAGTTCTTCGAGCAGGCCTACAAGGAGATCTCGGTGCCGCCGTCGCCCTCCGGCGAGTGGGCGCTGCCGGCCGACGCGATCCACATCTGGCCGCGCCGCCACTACATGCTGATCGGCTTCCCGAACCGGGACTTCACTTTCACCTTCGCGCTCCACATGCCGTTCGAGGGCGAGCCCTCGTACGCCTCGATCCGGACGCCGGAGGCGCTCCTGGAGCTTTTCCGGCGCTCCTTCCCGGACGCGCTGCCCTATGTCCCGAACCTGGTGGAGGACTACTTCGGCCGGCCGGAGAGCAAGATGATCACGGTGCGCTGCTTCCCGTGGACCTACGGCGGCCGGGTGGCCCTGATCGGCGACGCCGCGCACGCCATCGTCCCCTCCTACGGCCAGGGTGCCAACTGCGGCTTCGAGGACTGCTCGGTCTTCTACGACATCCTGAAAGCCGCGGAGGGCGATTTCGCCCGGACCTTCAAGGACTACGAGACGAGCCGCAAGCCGAATTCGGACGCCATCGCCGACCTGGCGCTGGAGCACTTCCACGAGCTGCGGGATTTCGTGGGAGCCCCCGAGTTCCTGCTGCGCAAGGAGCTGGAGCGCTGGGTCGGCGATCTTTACCCGGACCGCTACGCGCCCCTGTACTCGCTGATCTCCTTCACGAACGTCCCCTACGCCGAGGCCCAGCGTCTGGGTCGCGAGCAGCGCACTCTGGTGGACCAGCTCCTGGCCATCCCGGACATCCGTCAGAAGCTCGACACTCCGGAGGTGCGCGGGATGGTGGATCAGTTCATGGCCGCCGTGCCGCCGCAGGCCGGCCTCACCGGTGCCGGCGCGTCGGCGGCGATCCTGTCCTGACTACCCGGCGGCGGAGGGAAGGTCTGCGTCCCTTGGGAAGATCTTCTGCCGGACGTAAAGCTCGTATAAGCTAACGCCAGGCGCTGTCACGAGGATCTCGATCCGGCGCGGCCACGGACGCCACGCGATATGACATCCACCGTCCAGGGAACCCCGGAGGCCCGCGAAGCTCCCGCCGCCTCCGGCGTCTTTGAAGCCGAGGGGATCACCAAGGTCTACCGCATGGGCGAGGTCGAGGTCCACGCGCTGCGCGGCGTCGACCTGCGGCTCCAGGAAGGGGAGCTGCTGGTGCTCCTCGGCCCGTCCGGCAGCGGCAAGTCCACGCTGCTCAACATCCTGGGTGGCCTCGACGTGCCGACCGCGGGGCGGGTCCGCTACCGCGGCGAGGAGCTGACCACGGCGGATGAAAACCGGCTCACGACGTATCGCCGGCATCATGTGGGCTTCGTCTTTCAGTTCTACAACCTGATCCCGAGCCTCACCGCGCGGGAGAACGTCTCGCTGGTCACCGAGATCACCGACGATCCCATGAAGCCGGAGGAGGCGCTGGGCCTGGTGGGTCTCGGCGACCGCATGGACCACTTCCCGGCGCAGCTTTCCGGCGGCCAGCAGCAGCGCGTGGCCATCGCCCGCGCCATCGCCAAACGGCCGGACGTGCTGCTCTGCGACGAGCCCACCGGCGCGCTCGACATCTCGACCGGCATCGTGGTGCTGGAGGCGATCGAGACGGTGAGCCGCGAGCTGGGCACCTCCGTGGTCGTCATCACCCACAACGCCGCCATCGCCGAGATGGCCGACCGGGTGGTGTCCATGGCCGACGGCCGCATCGCCGATGAGCGGCGCATCGCGAAACGCCTCAGCCCGCGCGGGTTGGTCTGGTAATGGTCCCCGGTAACAGCGCATGATCTCCTCGATCGACCGCAAGCTGCTGCGCGACCTCTGGCGCATCAGGGGCCAGGCGCTGGCCATCGCGCTGGTGATCGGCTCGGGCGTATGCATGTTCGTGATGTACCGCAGCACGTTCGATTCGCTGAGCTTCACGCTGCGGTCCTACTACGACGACCAGCGTTTCGGCGACGTTTTCGCCGTGGCCAAGCGGGCGCCGCAGAGCCTGGCGGCGCGCATCTCGGCGCTGCCGGGTGTCGCCCGCGCCGAGACCCGGGTGGTGACCGGCGTCACCCTCGACATGCCGGGCATGGGCGAGCCCGCCATGGCGCGGCTCGTGTCCGTGCCGTCGCGCGGCCGGCCGCTGCTCAACGACGTCTATCTCCGCCGCGGCCGGTGGGTCTCGCCGGAGCGGCCGGACGAGGTCGTGGTCAGCGACTCCTTCGCCGTCCGCAACGGCCTGGAGCCGGGGGATACGCTGACCGCGGTGCTCAACGGCACCCGGCGCAAGCTCCGCATCGTGGGCATCGGACTGTCGCCGGAGCACGTCTACAGCATCCGGCAGGGCGACCTGATGCCCGATCCCAAGCGCTTCGGCATCCTGTGGATGGACCGCAAGGCGCTGGCCGCCGCCTTTGACTTGGAAGGGAGCTTCAACGACGTGTCGCTGAAGCTCGTTCCGGGCGCGCACGAAGAGGATGTGATGGCCGGGCTCGACCATCTTCTGGAGCCCTATGGCGGCCTGGGAGCGGTGCCGCGCTCGCTCCAGGTCTCCCACTGGTATCTTTCGAACGAGCTGCGGAGCCTCCAGAACATGGGCAACACGCTGCCGCTGCTGTTTCTGTTCGTGGCGGCGTTCCTCCTCAACGTGGTGCTGGCGCGGATCGTGACCGTGCAGCGCGAGCAGATCGCGGCGCTCAAGGCGAACGGCTACTCCAACCGCACGCTCGGACTCCACTACGCCAAGCTCGGCTTTCTGGTGGCCCTGGTGGGCATCGTGATCGGCTCGATCGGCGGCTACTTCATGGGGCTCGACGTGACCCGGATGTATACGGCGGTCTTCAACTTTCCGGTGCTCCGCTACTCGGTGCGGCCGGTGCGCATCGTCCAGGCCGCGGGCGTGGCGCTGGGGGCGGCGCTCCTGGGTGTGATCGGCGCCGTGCGCCGGGTGGTGGCTCTGCCGCCGGCCGAGGCGCTGCGGCCCGAGGCGCCGGCCGGCTACCGCGAGACGCTGCTGGAGCGCATCGGGCTCGGCCGCTATCTGTCACCGCCGGCGCGGATGATCCTGCGCAACCTCTCCCGCCGGCCGGTGCGGACGCTGATCGCCGTCGGCGGCATCGCGGCCGGCTGCGCGCTGGTCATCATGGGCAACTCGCTCCGCGACGCGGTGGTCGGCCTGATGGACGAGCAGTTCCAGGTCGTGGAGCTGCAGGACCTCACGGTCACCTTTACCGAGCCGGCCTCGGAGCGGGCGCTGCACGAGCTTTCCCGCTTGCCCGGGGTGACCTACGTTGAACCGCTCCGCGCCGTGCTGGCGCGGGTCTATCACGGCCAGCGCTCGCGCCGGATCGCCCTGCAAGGCCTGTTGCCCGAGGCGCGGCTGAACCGGGTGGTGGACGCCGATTCCGGCCCGGTGCGGCTGCCGGAGAGCGGGCTCGTGCTCTCGCTCTCCCTGGCCGACCTGCTGGACGCGAAACCCGGCGACGAGCTGACCGTACAGGTGCTGGAGGGCCGCCGGCCGGTGCGGCGGATGCGCGTCGTCCAGGTCGTGAACCAGCACCTGGGCACCTGGGCCTATCTGCGCATCGGCGAGCTGCAGAGGATGATGGGCGACTCCGGCCTGTCCGGCGCGTTCCTCCAGGTGGAGCCGTCGCAGGCCGGCGAGCTTTACAGCCGCCTCAAGGAGACGCCGCGGGTGTTCGCGGTGAGCCGCAAGCAGGCGGGAGTGGACAGCTTCCGGCAGACCTTCGCCAAGAACCTGAACGTGCTGGTGTTTTTCTTTTCCCTGTTCGCGACGATCATCGCCTTTGGAGTGGTCTACAACAGCGCCCGGATCTCGCTGTCGGAGCGCAGCCGGGAGCTGGCGAGCCTGCGCGTGCTGGGCTTCCGGCGCTCGGAGATCTCGTTCATCTTCCTGGGCGAGCTGGCCATCGTGACGCTGATCGCCCTGCCCGCCGGCTTCGCGCTGGGCTGGGGCCTGTCCACGCTGGTGCTCAAAACCTTTTCGACCGAGCTGTACCGTTTTCCGATGATCCTCACCCGCCAGGCGTTCGCCGCGGCGGGGATGACCGTCGTCGTCTCCGCGCTGGTTTCGGGGCTGGCCGTGCGCCGTCAGCTCGACCGGCTCGATCTGATCGCCGTGCTCAAGACGCCAGAGTGATCCCATGAAGCCCGTGACGAGAAAAATCCTCATGTACTCGATCCCCGCGGCGCTGGTCGTCGCGTTTGCCCTCGGTATGCGTCCCAGCCCGCTCCCCGTGGATACGGCGGCCGTGTCGCACGGCCCTCTCCGGGTGACCCTCGACGAGGAGGGAGAGACCCGGGTCCGCGACCGCTTCGTGGTTTCGGCGCCGTTCACCGGCCGCATCCTGCGCGTCGAGCTGGAGCCTGGAGATCCGGTGCGGACCGGCGACGTGCTGGCCGTGATGCGTCCGGCGGATGTGAACCTGCTCGACGCGCGCAGCCGCGCGGCGTCGGAAGCGCGGGTGAGCACGGCCGAGGCCGCGCTGGGCCGGGCCCGTGCCGACCGCGAGCGGGCGAGAGCCGAGCTGCGCTTCGCCGAGTCGGATTTCGGCCGCGCCTCGGCGCTCGGCCAGCAGGGGATCGTCTCCAAGGAGAGGGTGGAATCGGCGCAGCTCGCCGTCGAGACCCGCCGCGAGACACTCAAGGCCGCCGAGTACGAGATCCAGGTGGCGCAGAGCGAGCTGAACGCGGCGCGGGCGAGCCTGCTGGAAGCCGGCGATACGGCGAGAGGCGCCGAGTACGAGGTGCGGTCACCCGTGGACGGCGCGGTGCTGCGGCGGCTGCGGGAGAGCGAGTCCGTGGTGCCGGCCGGCGAGCCGCTGGTGGAGATCGGTGACCCGAAAAACCTGGAGATCGTGGCCGATCTGCTGTCCACGGACGCGGCGCGGCTCCGTCCGGGCCAGCCGGTGGAGATCGAGCAGTGGGGAGGCGGCAAGGCGCTGGCGGGCCGGGTGAAACGGATCGAGCCCTCGGGCTTCCTCAAGATTTCGGCCCTGGGCGTGGAAGAGCAGCGGGTGAACGTGATCGTCGACCTCGTCGATCCGCCGGAACAGCGTCCCGGCCTGGGCGACGGCTTCCGGGTGGAGGTGCGGGTAGTGGTCTGGGATTCGAAGGACGCCCTCCAGATGCCGACCAGCGCGCTCTTCCGCGACGAGCAGGGCTGGGCCACCTACGTGCTGGAAGGCGGCAAGGCCGTGCGCCGGAGGCTGGAGGTCGGCCCGCAGAACGACCAGGCCGCTACGGTTCTTTCCGGCCTGAAAGAGGGAGAGAAGGTGATCGTCCACCCGAGTGGCGACATCAAGGATGGGGTGGGGGTGGAGGAGCGGGGGAAAGGGTAAGGGCCCGTCACGGAATAACCTCGGCAGCAAAGCGGGGCGGTGGCATCCTCTCCCGCGAAGCGGGGGGAGGATCGAGGGGGGGCGTGGGAAGTTGCAGCGGCATCTCCAGATCTCGTCACGACTTCGCCTCATCCCGGGACGGTATCCGGAGAATCCACGGCGACATCCCGAGAACCCATCGCTCGACCCAGGGATCTACGACGACGTCTCCGGATTCCATCGCGACGTCTCCTCACCTCGGGACGGCATCCGGGGAATCCACGGCGACATCCCGAGAACCCATCGCTCGATCCAGGGATCTACGACGACGTCTCCGGATTCCATCGCGACGTCTCCTCACCTCGGGACGGCATCCGGGGAATCCACGGCGACATCCCGAGAACCCATCGCTCGATCCAGGGATCCGCGACGGCGTCTCCGGATTCCATCGCGACGTCTCCTCACCTCGGGACGGCATCCGGGGAATCCACGGCGACATCCCGGGAACCCATCGCTCGATCCAGGGATCTGCGGCAACATCTCCAGAGCCTGGCGCGACTTCGGCGTAGGGCAGGCCCTCAACCTTGAGACGCTCGCCCGAAAACGCCCCCTCCTCGATCCTCCCCCGCTGCGCGGGAGAGGACGCCACCGCCCGACCCTCCTGTCACAGTTATTATATGCGCCGTGTGCGAGGGTAGGGAGAGGGCTCAGTCTTGACGTGGAAGGCCCGTCCGGAAGGGTGGTTGTCGAGATATGCTCACGAGCGAAAGCTACCCCTCGGGGTACAAGTACTTCGCCGTCTCGTTGCCATCGGCCGAGCCGTCGGCGTGCCGGTGGACGTAGTCGAACACGTCCGCCGCGCTGACCTCGACTCACTTGCTCCCTGCCGTGGCGGAAGTCGAGGAGCAGGACGGCCGCGGGCTGCTGCAGGGCTTCGGCCTGGGCGTCGTCGAGCCCGCGGCCGGCGAAGTCGTGGAGGGCTTCGACGTCCGGCGCGAGATAGGACCCGTCGGTGATCCAGGTCGTGCCGAGGAGCCGGCGATCGAGCAGATCCTTGTCCGGGATCTTGTCCATGCGAGCAATCTCGGAGAATTCGGAAGAGAGCAGGGCGTCGAGCGCGGCTCCCGGCTCCTCCTGGGGTGCCTTCGGATAGAAGAGGGCAAACTCGAAGTGGATCGGCACCTGGAGAGCCGGCCCCGGCGGGAACACAGGCCTGCCGGGAGCGTCCGGCGCGCAGGCGGTCAGCACAGACAGGAGCAGGATGGGGAGAGCATGTGTCCGCATCACGGTTCGATCCTCGCAGGTCATGCCGAGGCATTGAACCTGCCTCATGAGTCGCGCGCCGAGTTGGTCGAGCGTCTGATGTCGACTCTCGTCGACGCTCCGGACTCTGAGGTGGAGCAGGCGTGGTTCGAGGAGGCTGAGCGCCGCCGCCAGGAGTTGCTGACGGGCAAAGTCGAAGGGATCCCGGCGGAGACGGTGTTCGCCCGCTTGAGCGCCAAGCTCAAGGGATGAGAGTCAGATTCCATCCAGCCGTTTCGCGACGTGCTGGAGATCGGTCACGGGGCCAGACCCAATAAATCCGCCAGCAGCACCACCCGCCTCTGAAGCGACCGTAGCTCCACGTATTCCTCCCGAGTATGCATTCCGCCGCCGACCGGGCCGAGGCCGTCGAGGACGGGGAGGCGTCCTGGATCGGGGAGGAAGTTGGGGAAGGAGATGCCACCGCGCTCGCGCTCGATCTCCAGGGTCCAGCCGCGGGCGGCGGCCAGAGCGGCGGCCCGCTCGCAGATGGCACGGTGCGGACCGTCGGGATCGACGGGCGGGATCAGCGGCTGCCTCGTGAATTCCATCTCGGTGCCGGTGTCGGCGGCGATCTGCCCGGCAAGAGAGCGGAGACGGGTCTCCATCTCGGGCTCTTCGGACCGGCGCAGGAAGCGGGCTTCGCCTTCGGCGACCGCGCGGTCGGGCACGACGTTGAGTTGCCGCTCGGTGCCGACGAGGATGTGGGCCGTGGCAAGGTTTTCCACAAAGCTGGCATCTCCGGCCACCATACGCCCGACGTTCACGGTCGGTCCGCCGTTCCGGGCGGAGAGCGCCTGGGCTTCGGTACACCAGCGGGCGGCGGCGGCGAGGGCCGAGCGGCCTTCCCAGTAGTGGAGGCCCGAGTGCGATGCCTGGCCTTTTACGGTGAGATGCCAGTCGAACATCCCTCGGCGGCCGGCGACCATGGTCTCGGCGTCGCCTGAAGGCTCGCCGGGCTCCAGGACCCAAAGCGCTCTCGCTCCGGCTCCCCAGCGCTTCATGGCTGAGTGGGAGATCGGGCCTCCCACCTCCTCGTCCGGGACCACGACGAGAAAGAGGTCTTTCGGCGGCTCGGCGCCGCGGTGGGCGAGGAGGTCGAGCGCTCCGAGGAAGGCGGCGAGACCTCCTTTCATGTCGATCGCCCCCGTGGCGACCAGCCGGCCATCCTCGATCCGAGGCTCGGCGGCAGGTAGCACAGTGTCCATGTGGCCGATCAGGAGCAGGTGACCCCTGGAGGTGTCCGCTCCCCGAGCCACCAGCACCGGCTGAAGGACACCCCCCTCGCCCGTCTCCTCCAGGATCTCCGGAGTCAACCCTCTTGCCGCCAGCTCCAGGGCGAGCCGCTCGGTCATCCGCCGCAGCCCGGCCAGATCTCCGCTGGGCGACGAGATGGCGGTCAGATCGCGGAGAAGCTGGACGGCCCGCTCGAAGAGGGGACGGGGGAGATCCTCGATCATATCCGTGACCATAGCGCAAGTACCACCTCGCGAGGAGGCGAATTTTTCCGGTTATACTTCACTTGAAGGAGGAGAGCCATGGGCGCCAGCCGAGCTTACGAAGAGGTGATCGACTTCATTGCCGCGGGCAGCAGCCCGAGCAAGGTCGTCGCCTTTCGTCCATCTGATGTGGCCAAGAAGCGTGCCGCGGATCTCGTCTCTCGCGAGAAGAACGGTGCCCTCACTCCTGAAGAGACTTCGGAGCTCGAGTACTATCTCCAGCTCGAGCACATCATGAGGCTCGCGAAGGCCCGAGCCAGGAAGCATCTCTCCTCCGGCGACTGATCGAGTGTCCAGCGCCTATATCGGAGCCGACCTCCGGCGGCGGGTCGTCGCTCGTGCTGGCCGCCTTTGTGAGTACTGCCTGATTCACGAGGAGGACACCTTCTTCGGCCTCGGGGTAGACCACATCATCAGCCAGAAGCACGGCGGACCAACGGAAGAGGACAACCTGGCCTTGGCCTGCCTGGCTTGCAATCGTCTCAAGGGTAGCGATATCGCCTCTCGTTCACCGAAAACCGGGGAACTGGTCCGGCTCTTCAACCCGCGCACGGACCGCTGGCCGGACCACTTCCGGATTTCCGAGGACGGCGTCACCATCTCCGCCTTGACACAAATCGGAGAAGCAACGGTGCGTATGCTCGGTCTGAATCGAGCTGAGCGCTTGTTGGAACGGCAGGCACTACGCGAGGAAGGACGGTACCCGACCGAGGCGGCTCGGCAATACCTCGCCCAGTAAATCCGCCAGCAGCACCCCCTCTGAAGCCTCGCCGCGCGAGCCCGTATATGCTACCCGGCGCTTTGGACGGATCTCCTCCCGCTCCGCGCCCGCTTCCGTGGCTCGCCATGGTTGGCTTCGTGCTGGCCGGGGCCGGCTTGCGCCTGTGGAACCTCCGCGACCAGGTCATGGGCGGCGACGAGCTCCACGCTGTCCGTGCCGTGGCCGAGCGGTCGGCGTCCCAGATCCTCACCCGGTACTCGATGGTCGACTACTCGCTGCCGATCACGGCGTTCCACCGGCTGCTGCTCGACTGGGGGGTATCCCTTTCGGAGATGGCCTTCCGTCTGCCGGCGATCCTCTGCGGCCTGCTCGCCCTGGTGGTGCTGCCCTGGGCGTTCCGCGGCCGGGTGGAGCGCTTCCCGGCGGAGCTTTACGGCTGGCTGGTGGCGTTCTCGCCCTTGTTCGTGCTCTACAGCCGCATCGCGCGGTCCTACATGCCCATGGTTCTGCTCGCGTTCGCCGCGGTCATGGCGTTCGAGCGGTGGTGGAGCGGCGGATCGCGGCGGGACGGCGCCCTGTATGTGATTTTCGGGGCGCTCGCCGTCTGGGTTCACCTGGGGGCGGGGCCGATCGTGGCTTCACCGTTCCTGTTCGCCCTCGGAGACCTGATCCGGACTCGGGCCTGGCGGCGGCTGCGGGAGCTGACCCTGCTCGGGCTGGCGATCGTGGCGGCCATGGCGCTTTACCTGGTCCCCGCCGGCCCGTCGCTGTTGCGGCTGGTGGGCAACAAACACCGGGAGATCGACATTCCGCTGCGCACGGCCGGCAACGTCCTCCGCCTGGAGGCTGGGACGCCGTCGTGGATTTTGACCGCGCTCTTTTGGGCCGCGGCGCTGGCCGGCCTCGTGCTCCTGCTGCGGCGCCATCCCCGGATCGGCCTCTTCACCCTGACCGTGACGCTGGGGCACGTCGCCGGCATGCTGCTGCTCTCGCCGCTCGGGCTCAATCTGCCGATCGTGCTCAACCGCTATCTGTTACCCGTGCTGCCGTTCGTCCTGCTCTGGGTGGCCGTGGCGCTGGGGCGGATCTGGATTCCGCGTAGCGGCCTTCTCGGGATGGGGTTGCAGCGCAGCGCGTCGCGATTCTTCATTTTGTTCCTGTTCTGGACGGGGCCGTTCCTGACGCCGGGCTACCGCGACAGCTCGTTCATGCATCACAACGATTTCGTGGGTTTTTACAATCCTTTGTCCACGATTCCGGCCGAGGTGGTGCCCGCGATCTATTCGAAGCTGCCGGACGGGCCGGTCGTCGAGCTGCCGTGGTCCACGGTCTGGGAGCAGAACCGGACCTTTTACATCTATCAGCGGACGCATCGGCAGCGGGTGATCGTCGCGGCGCCGTTCGACGTGCCACGCCCGCCACGCCAGCCGGGGATCGACTTCCGCAACGAGGTGGAGCCCGAGCCGGCGGCGATCCTGGCGAGCCCGGCGCGGACGCTGATCGTCCACATGAGGATCCCCTGGGAGGAGGACCGGGTCGTCATCCCGGGCCGGCCGTTCACGCGACCGATGCCCTCCGGGCTGCGCCGTGTCTACCGGCGGATCGGTGAGAAATTCGCCGCCCGGCTCGACGCGGAGTGGGGGCCGGCCGACTATTCGGACAACTTCGTGCGCGCCTGGGATCTGGAGCGGATCCGCCATCGGGGAAGCGAGCCGGGGAAGTGAAACGGCGCGCGCTTCTCGTCCTCTGCGCCTTCCTTTTGGGAGCCCTCCTCCGGCTCTGGAACCTGGGGCCGCAGGTGATGAGCGACGACGAGCTGCACACCGTCCGCGCCGCCCTGGGCAACCCGGTCTCGAGCATCCTGGTCACCTATCAGAGGACGGACAACACGATCCCGCTGACGGCGATCTACCGCGTTCTGCTGGACTGCGGGGTGAAGCTGACGGAGTGGAGGGTGCGGCTGCCGGCGGTGATTTCGGGGCTCCTGCTGCTCGCGGTAGCTCCCCTCTGGGCGGCGCGGCGGCTCGGATGGCGGACGGCGGTGGTGTTCGCCTTTCTCCTGGCGGTTTCGCCGGGGCTCGTCTTTTACAGCCGGATCGCCCGTTCGTACGCGCCGATCGTCCTTCTGGGTTTCGGCGCGCTGGCCTGCTTCGAGGCCTGGTGGCGGACGCCGGAGGATTGGCGGCCGGGCGCGGGCTACGTGTTCCTCGCCGCCCTGGCCGCCTGGTTCCATCTGGGTGCGGCGCCGTTCGTGGTGAGCCCCTTCCTGTTCGCGGCCGGTGACGCTGTCATTCGCAAGGACCGCCGCCGGTTCGCGTTTCTCCTCGCACTGGGAGCGGCTACGACGATCGGATTTCTCACCTTTCTCGTGCCGGCCTGGGAAAGCTTGACAGCGCTCGTCCAGGAGAAGCAAGGCGAGCTTCATCTCACCTGGCCGCTGGTGAAGGACGTGCTTCTTCTCACCGCCGGGAGCGGTCATGCATGGGTGGCCGTGCTGTTCTGGATCGTGGCGGCGTTCGGGTTTGCGAAGCTTTTCCGGATCGATCGCCGGCTCGTGCTGTTCACCGGTACGGCTGCGTTTGGACATGTAGCAGGTCTGCTCTATCTGGCGCCGCAGGGACACGAGCATCCGTTGATCTCGTTCCGGTATCTCCTGGTGGTGTTGCCTTGGGTGCTGCTGTGGGTGGCGGTGGCCCTCGGGGGTGAGGGCCACAGGCCGCTGACGTTCGCCATCCCCATCCTCTTCCTTGCCATCCTGGTCTGGGCCGGGCCGTTTGTGAATCCGCGACTGTGGCGGAGCCCTTTCGCTCATCACAACGATTCCATGACGTTCATGTGGCCGCGGCCGGTGTTGCGCCCCGAGCAGGTGCCCGGGTTTTACGGGACGCTGGCGTCCTCGCCCGAGCCGGGCGCGGTGCTCGAGTATCCCTGGGTGCCGGTGTGGCGGATGAACCGGGTCTTCTACCTCTGTCAGGAGATCCATGGGCGGCAGGTGGTGGTGGCGCCGGCCCGCGCGCTGCTGGCGGACGATCGCCTGGCCTTCCGTAACATGGTACCCGGCACGTCCGAAGGGTTTCTCGCGAGCCGTGCCCGCTGGCTGGTGGTCCACCGCAACCTCGCCAAGGAAGAGCTGGATATTCCGCCTCCGATGGAGATCGACCCGAGGCTCCGGAAGCTCTTCCGCGTCTTCGGCTCCCGCATGACCGCGCAGCTCACGCACGACTGGGGAAAACCGGATTATTTCGATCGCCGGATCGCGGCATGGGACCTGGACCGGGTGCGGGGAAAGAGGTGAAAGCCCCGTACTGGCTCGCCCCGCCTGCCCTCGCCGGAGCGCTTCTCCGGCTCTGGAACGTGCGCGCTCAAGTCCTGGGTGACGACGAGCTGCACGTTGTCCGCACCGCGCTCACCCAGCCGGTGGGGACGATCCTCGTCACTTATCAGAAGGTCGACGCCTGCATTCCGCTGAGCGCGCTCTACGCGGCACTGGTGCGCGCCGGAGTACGTCTGACCGAGCTGGGAGTCCGCCTGCCGGAGCTGCTTTCGGGCCTGCTCCTCCTGGTGCTGGCGCCGCTCTGGGCGGACCGGCGGCTCGGCCGCGCCACGGCGGTTGCGTATGCGTGGCTCCTGGCGGTGTCGCCGGGGCTCGTTCTTTATTCGAGGATCGCCCGCCCATACATGCCCATCGTCCTCCTGGCTTTCAGTGCGGCCGTAGCGTTTGAAACCTGGTGGCGGATCGGAGGGTGGAGGTGGGGAGCGGCCTATGCGGCGCTGGCGGCGCTCGCGTTCTGGTTCCATCCCGTGGCCGCGCCGCTCGTTCTGGCGCCGCTGATTTTCGGCGGCATCCTCCTGATTTGGGACCGGGGACGGCTCCCGGCCCTGGCAGCGGTGGCGGCGGGGGCCCTGCTGGCCTTCCTGGTTTTCTTACTGCCGGCCCGGGCCTCGTTCCTGGAGGTCATCCGGGCCAAGCACCAGGACGTGGACCTGACATCGCGTGTGTGGGGGGCGGTGGGGGAGCTGCAGGCCGGGACGGCGGTGCCGTTCCTGGCCGGCTTGTTCTGGATGGGAGCGGCGTTCGGGCTTCTACGGCTGCTGAAAGAGGAGCGCCACCTCGGCGCGTTTACCGGAGTCCTGGTGGCGGCGCAACTCGCGGGCCTGCTCTGGATCTCTCCGCTGGGCCTGGACGAGCCGCTCATCTTCAACCGCTATGCCCTGGTGGCGCTGCCCTGGGTGCTGCTTTGGGTGGCCGTGGCCCTCGGCCGGCTGCGGTGGTGGAAGGGCCTCCCCATTCTCCTTTTGCTCCTGGCCGGCCCGTTCGCGGACCACACCTGGTGGCGCAGCTCCTTCCCGCACCACGACGACCGGTTGGCCTTCTATGTCTCCCGGCCCGCGGCACCGCTTCCGGCCGCCTACGGGAAGCTCGGACCGGGAGTCATCCTGGAGGCGCCGTGGATCCCGGTCTGGCGGGTCTCCCGCGCGGTCGCCCTCTACCAGGAGACCCACGGCCACGAGGTGGTGGCGGGCTCGCCGGAGGCGTTCCTCGCCGATCCGCGCCTCGACTTCCGGAATCTGGTGGCGGCCACCCCCGAGGCTTTTCTCGCCAGCCGCGCCCGCTGGCTGGTGGTCCACCGCGACCTGAGCGCCGAGGAGGAGGCCATCCCCGACACCCTCTGGCCGCCGCGGCTGGGCGTGGGCCGGCGCTTTCGCGAGACCTTCCAGAGCGAAGGCCGGAGGTTGCCGCGGCTCCTCCGGCGCGCCTGGGGGGCACCCGACTTCGCGGATGGCCAGATCGCCGTCTGGGAGCTGGACCGGGTGAGGGCCTACAATCGTTCTCCATGAGCCCGAAAACGAAGGCTTTCCTCCTCGCCTCGCTTCTCGTGTGTCTGCCGGTCCGGGCGCAGGGGCCCGAGATGACCCAATGGATCACCGATCATTCGGTGGCCGTCCGCTCGATCGATCCTGCAGACGAAGACTTCTCCGATCTCATGCCGCTCATCCAGGTGATCGGCAAGGCCCGGGTGGTGCAACTCGGCGAGGCCACGCACGGCGACGGTGCGACCTTCCTCGCCAAGGCGCGGCTGATCCGCTTCCTCCATCAGGTCATGGGCTTCGACACCCTGGCCTGGGAGGCGGGAATCGTCGACGTCCGAAGGGTGGATGAGGCCTTGCGCGCCGGCCTGCCCTCGGCCGAGGCGGCGGGCCGCGGGCTGTACAACGCCTGGCAGAACCGGGAGGTCATGGCGACGCTCGACTACGTACGGGCGACCGAGGGGACGGACCGGCCCGTCACCATCGTCGGCTTCGACTGCCGCGTCTCCCGGCCGGACGTCCGCGCCAGGCTCTTTCCGGAGCGGATCTTCGCCTTTTTCGACCGGCTCGATCCGGCCCTGATCTCCAAGAAAGAGCGCGAGGAATTCACCGCGATGTCGGTCGGCCTGGTGCCCGCGGAGTACTACAACAAACCGGGCGTCCGGAATTACAACCGGGAGCTGCCGAAGCGCCTGATCGAGACGATCGACCGCCGCCGCGACGAGCTTCTGATCCGCGATTCGCCGCGGGAGATCGACTACGTCCGCCAGACCCTGGTGAGCCTGATGGCCATGGACCGCGCCCTCGGCCCCGGCGACAAGCCGATGTTCGAGAGCTACACCCGGGACACCGCCATGGCCGAGAACCTGCTGTGGTGGCTGAACGGCCCCCTCGAGGACCGGAAAGTGATCATCTGGGCTCACAACTACCACGTCATGAACGACTTCATGGCGACCGAGGTCCCTGACGAGATGCGGAAGTCCGACCGCGGGCCGATGGGGAGGTTCCTCAAGGCTGCGCTCGGGTCCGACCTCTACACCGTCGGTTTCACCTCCTACCAGGGGGCCTCCCTGGAAATGGAGGAGGGCAAGGAGGTCCCCGTGGAGCCCGGCGCCCTGGAGACCGTGCTCCACAGCGTGGGCCGGCCGTGGTTTTTCCTGGACTATTCCCACCTGCCCACCGACCACTGGTTCCGCCGCATGGCGTTTACCGGAGCCTTCTACTTCAACAAGGCGGACCAGACCGCGATCCTCGAATGGAGCCGGCTTTATGACGGCATCTTTTTCATCGACGTCCAGAAGCCCGCGACGATGCTGAAGTAGATTCCTTCACCCGATCGCCCGCGCGATGTGGCGCCGGAACCGCGAAACAATCCGCAGCAGCAAAAAGCCGGCCACAGCGGCGATGCCGAGGGTGAGGCCCCACCAGATGCCGGCCGGCCCGTGGCCCAGCCGGAAGGCCAGGAGCAAGCCCGAAGGAAGGCCCACGGCCCAGAAGCCCAGAAAAGCCAGGACCGCGGGGACGGCGGTGTCCGCCGCGCCTCGGAGAACTCCCACGCTCACCACCTGCAACCCATCGAACACCTGGAACATGGCCGCGATCGGCAGCAGCAGCGACGCCATGGCGATGGTGGCCGCATCCCGGGTATAGATTCGGGCCAGGCCTTCTGGAAAGACCGCGAACAGGACGGCGAAAAGCACCATGACCGCGCCGCCCAGCAGCAGGCAGGCCGAAGCGGCGCGGCGCGCCCCCGGCATGTCCTGCCGCCCGACGGCGTTTCCTACCCGGGTGGTGGCGGCGCCGGAGATCCCCATGGGGACCATGAACGAGAGGCTCGCCAGATTGAGGGTGATCTGATGCCCGGCGAGCTGGGCCACCCCCATGTGGCCCATGAGCAGAGCCGCGGTGGTGAAGAGAAGGATCTCGATCGCGTGGTGGAGCCCGATAGGCATGCCGATCCGCAGCAGCCGCGCGTAGCTCAGCCACCGCACCGCTTCGGCGTTGAAGCCGCGCCAGTAGGGAGCGAGTTGCCGGCGTGACGCCCACACCAGCCAGGCGAGCATCCCCCAGCGGCAGGCCGAGGTGGCGTAGGCCGAGCCCGCCACGCCCAGGGCCGGGAAGCCGAGATGGCCGAAGATCAGCGCCCAGTCCCCCAGGATGTTGAAAACGTTGCCCACCACGATCGCCGTGGCCGCGGGCCGTACGACGCTCATGGCCTGGAGGGTCTGCCGCACCACCGCGAACAGGAAGTAGGCGGGAAGGCCCCAGAGGATACCGCGGGCGTAGGCGCCGGCGTTGCCGACCACCGCCTCGGGCTGGCCGAGGGCGCGCAGCAGCGGTGTGATATCCCAGAGCAGAACGCCGATGGGGAAGGAGATGAACACCGCCAGAAGGATGCCCCGCTGCAGGTGGGCCGCCACCGCGTCCGGTTCGTGCGCGCCGTAGGCCTGGGATACCAGCGGATCGAGAGCCGCCAGGATCCCGCCTCCGAAAAGGAGGAGCACGATGTTCGAAGTGTGGCCCAGGGCGCCCGCCGCCAGCGCTTCGGCCGAGAGGTGGCCCAGCATGATGGTGTCGACCACGCCCATGAGCATCGTGCCGAGCTGCACGAAGACCACCGGCGCGGCCAGGCGGATCGCGGCGCCGAGCTCCCCCTGAAAAGTCAGGGGAGGAGCGAGCGGAATGGAAGGGGAGTTGGTCGTCATGGCGCTGAGCGGGATAACCTACTACAGATGGGAACGGCGGACGGGACTCTCACAGTGGCGAAGGAACAGGCGGGCCTGACGCTCGCCGCCGTGGTGCGCGAGCTCGTCCCCGGCACCTCCTGGAGCCAGGCGAAAGACCTCTGCCGCACCGGCCGGGTGTGGATCGGAGACCGGGCCGCCACCGATCCGGCGCGGCGCCTGGACGGCGGCGAAAGGATAGAGATCCGCTCCGGGCCGGCCCGGAACGCCGGGAGCCCCTCCGAGCTGATCGTCCACCTGGACTCGGAGATCGTGGTCGTGCGCAAGCCGGCCGGCATCCTCACCGTCCCGTTCGAGCGTGAGGACCGCGACACCCTTCTCGCGCTCGCGCGGGTGGCGGTCCGCCGGATGGAGGCTGTGCGGGGCCCCCGCGAGGTGCCTCACCACGCCACGCTCCGGGCCGTCCAGCGCCTGGACAAGGACACCTCCGGCCTGGTCGTCTTCGCCCGCACGATCAACGCCCAGCGCCATCTCCAGGAGCAGCTCTCGGCGCACACCGTCACCCGGCGCTACCTGGCCATCGCCCATGGCGAGGTCGAGAACGGGGTCCACGAAAGCCTGTTCGTCCCCGACCGCGGCGACGGTCTGCGCGGCTCCTGGGGCCGGTTTCGACGCGAGCGGGGCGCGCCTCCGCCGACAGCGCGCGAGGCGGTCACCCGCGTGCAGGTCGTGGAGCGGCTGTGGGGCGCGACCCTGGCCGCCTGCGAGCTGGAGACCGGGCGCCAGCATCAGATCCGCATCCACCTCGCCGAGGCCGGCCATCCGCTGGTGGGGGAGACGGTCTACATCCGCGACTACCGGGGGCCGCTCATTCCGGCGCCCCGTCCCATGCTCCACGCCGCGGTCCTCGGCTTCCTCCATCCCCGGAGCAAGAAGCCGATGCGATTCGAGGAACCCCTTCCCGACGACTTCCTGGACGTCCTGGAACGTCTCCGCCGGCCCGGCTGAAAGGGAGGCAGGCCGCTCCGGGTCCGAATCCCGTAGAATGCCGGGACCATGGACGGCAAGAGGCTCCTTCACTCCATCCGGCTGAGGAACCTGCTCTCGTTTGGGCCGGAAGGGGTGAGTCTCGACCTTCAGCCCCTGAACGTCCTGATCGGACCGAACGCCTCCGGAAAGTCCAATCTGATCGAGGCGATCAGTCTGCTTGCGGCTGCGCCGCGGGACCTCATGGCTCCCTTTCGGAGTGGCGGAGGG
This sequence comes from uncultured Holophagales bacterium, assembly GCA_963844885.1. GTDB lineage: Bacteria > Acidobacteriota > Thermoanaerobaculia > Multivoradales > UBA5704 > DATMER01. Next base: position 253,068 of record CAWJQA010000010.1, read on the forward strand.
CTCTTTACGGACTGGATCTGGAAGGGCTCGAAGCGCGGGGCGAGCGCCGAGTTGGAAGTATCGCTCGATTTCCCCTCCGGCAAGGGAGTTATTCCTCTCGGGTACAAGCTCGCTCTCGCGGCAGAGGAGTATCGACCGGCGGTTCTGTTCGAGTCGCTCGAGAATCTCCTTCAGGCGGAGGCCTACTTCTTTCGTCGGAGCTCGGCGAAGATCGACATCGGTCCCTTGGGAGCCAAATCCGGCTCCCTGAAACCTGAGCAGTCGGCCCTGTCGCAGATCAGGGACCCGATTTCCTACCCGGAGCTGACCTTTCTGGGAGACCAGTTCCAGAGGATCGCCCTGTTTCGAGACTGGCATCTCGGGCGGGGAAGCCGCGTCCGAGGGGCGCAGCCAGCCGACCTTCCCAACGACTTTCTGCTGGAGGATGCAGCCAACCTGGGGCTGGTCTTGAACAGCCTGCAGAACCGGCCTTCGGTCAAGAGGTTGTTGCTGGAGAAGCTGCGCCTCTTTTATGAGGACGTTGAAGATTTTCAGGTCAAAGTCGAGGCGGGTACAGTCCAGCTTTTTCTGCACGAGAAGGGTCTGGAGTTGGCGGTCCCCTCGACTCGCCTCTCTGATGGTACCCTCCACTACCTCGCACTTCTGACGATCCTGTGTCACCCCGATCCGCCTCCGCTGGTCTGTATCGAGGAGCCGGAGCTGGGGCTTCACCCAGATATCCTGCCGACGATCGCCGACCTTCTGAAGGACGCGGCACAAAGGACGCAGCTCATCGTGACGACGCACTCCGAGACGCTGGTCGGCGCTCTCTCCGAGGTTCCGGAGAGCATAGTCGTTTGTGAGCGTACGAATGCGGGTACCGATCTCCGCCGGTTGGAACCGGACAAGATGAGTGCGTGGTTGGAACGATACCGGCTGGGCGAGCTCTGGAGCATGGGGGAGATCGGCGGAAATCGATGGTGAGCGAGATCCGGGTCTACGTGGAGGGCGGCGGGAACAACAGTACCTCCAGACGAAAGATGCGGAGTGGTTTCAGTGCATTCCTCAACCCGCTCCGCGACCTGGCCCGGGAGAGAAGACTCGGCTGGCAGGTGGTCGTATGCGGGCCGCGCAGCGAGGCGTTCGCGAGCTTCAAGCTGGTGCGATTCCTCGCACGGAGGACGTTGAGTCGATCGGGAAGGATCGCCTGCTGCCAGCCCTGGAGCGTGCCACCAGGGAAACGAAAAAGGGGAAGTACCATAAGATCGATCACTGCGCGGCTTTGCTCAAGATGATGGTCCCATCCAGGGTCCGGGCTCGGGCAAGGCACTGCGATCGACTCTTTCAAGATCTCGAGGCGGTGATCCTGGGTTCTTGACGGGCCCGGCTGAAACCTTGCCATGCCAGGGTCGTAGTCAGCCCCATGACGACCCTCCTCCAGGATCTCCGTTACGCCGTGCGCCTTCTGCTGCGGACCCCCGGCTTCACCCTGCTGGCCGCGCTCACGCTGGCGCTGGGCATCGGGGCGAACGCGGCGATCTTCAGCGTTCTCGACGCCGTCCTGCTCCGGCCGCTGCCGTACGGCCAGCCGGAGCGGCTCGTCTCCGTCTACAGCCAGTTCCCGAGCATGAGCTTCGACCGCTTCTGGACCTCGGCGCCCGAATTCCTGGAGCTGCGGCGGAAGTCCAGGAGCTTCGAGGAGCTGGGCGCGTACACCACGGGAGCGGTCAACATCACGGGCGATCAGCCGGTACGCGTCAAGGCGGCGCGGGTCTCCGCGGGGCTTTTCGACGTTCTCGGGATCCAACCCGAGCTGGGATACGTCTTCACGGCCAAAGAGGATCTTCCCAACACCGAGCCGGTTCTGGTCCTCAGCCACGAGCTCTGGCAGACCGCGTTCGGCGGCGACCGCGGCGTGGTCGGCCGGCGGGTTCAGGTGGATGGGGTCGACCGGACCGTCCTCGGCGTCGATGCCGCCCGGGTTCGACGTCGCCAACGAGCATGTCGAGGCGTGGGTCCCTCTGGGTCTCGATCCCGCCAGTCCCGGCGGCCGGGCGAACCACTATCTCTACCTGATCGGAAGGCTCAAGCCCGGCGTCAGCCTGGTGGCGGCGCGCTCCGAGCTGGCCGGCCTCGTCAGTCGCTGGAAGGACGAGATCCCGAACACCCACGTGCCGACTCCGGACGGACATCCTCTGAAGATGGCCGCGCTCCTGGACGACCTCGTGGGCAGCGTGCGGCCGAAGATGTGGCTTCTCATGGGAGCGGTGGGGTTGGTGCTGCTCATCGCCTGCGCCAACGTCGCCAACCTTCTCCTGGCCCGGGCCGAGGCGCGGCAGAAGGAGATCGCGGTGCGCACCGCCCTGGGTGCCGCCCGCTCGCGGCTGATCCGACAGTTCCTCACCGAGAGCGTGCTCCTGTCGCTGATCGGCGGCGCGTTCGGCCTGCTGCTGGCGGTCTGGGGCGTCAAAGCCATCGTGGCCACGAACCCGGACGCCATCCCGCGGGCCGCCGAGATCGGCGTGGACGGCCGGGTGCTTCTTTTCACCCTCGTGGTGTCCATCCTCACCGGCGTGCTCTTCGGCCTGGCTCCGGCGCTGCACTCGCGGGCCGCGGTCCTCTTCGAAGCGCTCAAGGAGGGCGGGCAGCGGGCCACGGCCGGCGCCCGCCGCCAGCTCCTCCGCCAGATCCTGGTGATGGCGGAAGTCGCCCTCGCCGCCACCCTGGTGCTGGTCGGCGGCTTGCTGATCCGCAGCTTCTGGCTTCTGCTCCAGGTCGATCCCGGGTTCGATCCGAAAGGCGTGCTGACCTTCCAGATCGCCCTGCCCGACGCGCGCTATCCGGACGACCATCAGGTGGTCGCGTTCTACGAGCGGCTTCTGGACCAGTTGAAAGGCCTGCCCGGAGTGGAATCCGCCTCGGCGGCCTGGGGTCTGCCGCCGAAGCGCGACATCCTGGCGAACGACACGGAATTCGAAGGCGTACCGCAGCCGCCGGTCGGCCCGATCCACAATGTGGACTACTGGCAGTTCGTGACCGCCGGATACCTCGACACGATGAAGATCCCGGTGGTGTCCGGCCGTGGGTTCCTGCCGTCGGACGGACCGAAAACGCCCGGAGTGGTGCTGGTCAACGAGACCACGGCGAAGCTTTTCTGGCCCGGCCAGGACCCGATCGGCCGGAGGCTTCGGCCGCTGGCCGCGCCGGATCAACCGCTACCGTGGCTGACCGTGGTGGGTGTGGTCAAGGATGTGAAGCAGGGAGGCCTGGAAGTGAAAACCGGCACCGAAGTCTACTTCCTCCACTCCCAGATGCCCGCGGGCAGCACCACGGACGACATGTATATCGTCGTCAGGACCGCTGGAGATCCGCTGGCGCTGGTGGGCGCGGTGCGCGAGAAGGTGCGCGCGCTCGATCCGAGTCTTCCCGTGGCGCAGATCCGCAGCCTGGAGAGGGTGGTTTTCGAATCGGTGGCCCAGCCGCGCTTCATGACCCGCATGGCGCTGCTCTTCGCGCTGGTGGCCCTGGCGCTGGCGGGGGTGGGAACCTACGGCGTCCTCTCCTACTCGGTGGAGCAGAGGACCCAGGAGATCGGCGTCCGCATGGCGCTGGGAGCGCAGGCGCGGCAGGTGCTGGGGATGGTTCTCGGGCAGGGAGCGAGGCTGGTGGCGGTCGGTCTGGTGCTGGGGATCGTGGGAGCGCTCGCCTTGCGCCAGATCCTGGCCGGCATGCTGTTCGGCGTGGCCCCGACCGATCCGACGATCTTCGCCAGCGTGATCGTGGTGCTCTCGGCCGTCTCCCTGGCCGCCTGCTACCTGCCGGCCCGCCGCGCCACGCGGATCAGCCCGATGGTGGCCTTGCGACAGGAGTAGGCGGGCCTTCCGCCGGCGCCGGCGAGCCTTTCCAGACCTCCAGCCGATCTTCGGCCGGCTCCGGCCCGCGCTTCCCCAACACCGGCGCGCCTTCCGCGAGTACCGGCGCGCGTTCCAGATCTCCAGCCGGTCTTCGGCCGGCTCCGGCGAGCCGTCCGCCGGTCTTCCCAACCATCGGCCAGGTCCGGCGAGCGGCCCGCCGACCCCGGCCAGCCCCTCCCGAAGCTTCGCGGAAGCCGCGCCGGCTCCAGCCGGAAGCCCGCCGGGCTTCCCAACGCCCGGCATCTCCTGGCCACTCGTGCGCCGAAGCTGGCCGAAGGCGCGCCGCTTGCGGCCGAACGTCGGGATTTGCCAGATGTACACGGAAGAGGACCCCCTCCCCGACCCTCCCCCGCTGCGCGGGAGAGGGCGCCCCCACCCGCCTCAGCAGCCACAAGTGACAGTCCCACCAACTTTTCAAACGCCCTCTTACTGGAAGTAACCGAACACATCCACCACTGCGTGAACCGGGGTACCGGCGGAGTTGTAGAGGCCGAGGGCGCCGCTGCCGGAGGAGGCCAGCATTACGATCGCGTTGTTGGCCCGGGTCAAGCCGGCCTGGAAGTTGATCGCGCTGGTGTTGCCGGGGTCCGCGTTGCCCGGAAAAAAGCGCAGGTTTCCCGAGACGGTCGGGTCCACCACCGTGACGTTCACGGCGAGCGCTTTTGCCGCCGTCGGAATTCCGCACTGGCTTGTAACCTTCTGTAAGATGCGCTGGCCGGGCAGCACGGCCGGGCCGCCGTACGGGCCGTAGGCGTTGCGGGTGTCGAGCAGCCGGCACGGAGTGAGAGTGTAGAAATCCAGCGGGCCGGTACTGGTCGCGGCGGCCGGCTTCCAGCCGAGTTGGATGACTTCGAAATCGCTCGCCTTGAGGCTGGAGAAGGCCGGGTTGAGGACGTCGTTGTTCCAGCGCGTGTCGTAGGTACCGGAGATATACATGTCGGTGCCGTTGTCCGCTACGATCAGACCGTAGGTCTTCATGGCCTGGAAGATGCGTTGAACCTCCGGCGTGTAGCCCGTGATGTTCTTGCTCGCTTTGAGCCGCAGCCGGGCTCCCATCGGCAGGGCGCCGTTCGTGCCGCCCGCGGTGTGGGATGCTGGGAAGACGTAGCCGTTCGTTGCCCGCACCGTGAAGCGGAAGGCGTGCTTGATAGGAGCCGTGCCGAACGCTTCGTCGTAGCGGACGAGGCCGGGCAGGATCGCGAGGCCGGCGGCGTCGGCGCTCGTCCAGGTGTCCGGCCGCCGGGCGTTCGAGTCGAGCGGGAAGATCGCCCCGGAGCCGGCTTCCCATCGTCCGAGGCTGGCGTTCCAGAAGGTGTGGTACAACTCGTAGAGGATGCGGTTGTCCCGGTCCACGAGCAGCATGTGACGGTCGCCGCCGGGATCGATGTTCGCCGCCCAGCCCCCTTCGATCCATCGATCCTGGGTGCGGGCCTCGACCGGGATGGGATAGCCGCCAGGCAGGCCGGGCGCCGCGTCGTCGCTCTGGTCGCCGAACTCCACCCAGGTGACCGGCACCAGCGGCTGGCCGGCCGGCACCGTGATGTAGATCATCCCATAGACCTCGGGGTAGTCGGCGTCACCGCCGAAATCCGGGTGGAGCCCGGTGGTGCCCCCGATGAAATTGATGAAGTTGGCGCTGTTGGTATCCACTGGCGCGGCGCTGATGTCCACATTCCACCAGTGGTCCGGGGAGAGCAGGGGGAGGGGTTGAGGCAGCCCGTCGCCGCGCTGGATCTGGGCGGGGAGCGTAGCGGCTACCGCCAAGGAGAGGGACGACAGAGCCATCCAGAGACGCCATGGGCGCATCGTTGTCTCCTCAATGAAGTCGATTGAGAAACTTCTATGTGAGGATAGGGTACCACAGGAGGGGCCATTCGTTGCTGGTCGAGTTGATCGTCGGAACCGTCGACGGCCAAGGGGAGCTTCTTGGAGCCACGCCGCCACTCTTCATTGTAGTGCTTGAAGGAGACAGGGTTCCAGTTCCGAGTTTCTAGTAGCGCAAAGGAGCGAGTCGCGATCGACCTGAGCTAATCAAAGTGAGTAAGTCTAGGCTCCTGTGGTTGATGTTGGTCTATAATTCCCATCCGTCCGTCATGCACAAGAAGATGAACCTCTGGCCGGGGGGCGAGTGCGGGCAACCGGAGTATTCCCGGCGCGGAGTGTTCCTAAAGCGAGGGAGAATGTTCGACGCTATCACTCAGACCATCATTGCAACGCTTGCTAAATCTGGCGCCGAGGTGTTGGCGAGGCGTATCGCACTGGCCAACATGGGCAGGAGCGAGATACGTCCAGATCAGACGCGTGAAGCACTGGAACGTCATTTAACGTTTGTAAAAAATTGGGCAAGTGACATATCGATCATGGAGTCCAAGCAACCGCGACCTCTTCAGCAGAGTTTTGTCGATCTAGATCTTGAGTTGGACCGGTATCCGGGCAGGGAGCGTCGGCGAGAGAAGAGAAAGCAGCGCGTCTCAGACCTCCTCAGGAATACCGACAACGTGATACTGCTCGGTGATCCGGGTGCAGGAAAGACGACCTCCCTAAAACGACTTGCAATTGGTTTCCTGAAGAAATTTGACGAAGAGAGTCAGATCGGAATCCCAATTCTTATCAGATTGCAAGCACTGCACGCAGATGAATCGTTGGTGCAGAATGTACTGGAGGTAACTGGGGTTGAGCTTGAGTACGACGAAAAGCTTGCAGCGGGCGCTAGGGCACGGTTTCGAGAGAATGCGGTGGCGGAAATTCTTTCCAGCCTCCGGGCCTGCCTGCTGATAGATGGTCTCGACGAGCTGCACCCACGCGCAAAAGCACGGATAATAGGAGAGTTGAGGAATCTGCTGTTTCTCAGCGCGCGATATCGCATATTGATTACATGTAGAACGGCGGAATACGCCCAGCATTTTGAAAGGGCTATCCGCTACGTAATCGAACCTCTTTCTGACACTCAAATTGAGCTATTTGCCCAGAAGTGGATTGGAGAGGAGAAGGCGAAAGACCTCCTTCTAAGGATACGGGAAGCGCCTTATGGAGGCACAGAAGTTTTGCCTCTCACGCTTGCACATCTATGCGCGATTTATCAGCGGACTGGATCTGAACCTGAAAAGCCGAAGACAATATACAGGAAGATCGTGCGTCTTTTACTTGAAGAGTGGGATGAGCAGCGTTCGGTACAGAGAACGTCCGCCTATTCAAACTTTGAGATTGACCGCAAGGAAGAGTTTCTGCGAGCAATCGCAGCAGAGTTGACAGTGCGTGGAAACAGAGGAGGTTTTGAGCACGCGCAGCTGGATAGGGCTTATAGAGCAGTCTGCAGATCCTTTGCCCTCCCGGAATCGGATTGCCGAAGAGTTGTGAGAGAAATTGAGTCGCACAACGGCCTAATTCTTGAGGTGGATTATGAGAAGTTTGATTTTTCTCACAGATCGATACAGGAATACTTGACGGCAGAGTATTTACTGAGGCTTCCTGTGTTTCCCCGTGAACGGGCTGTAAAATTTCCGAATGAAATGGCTCTTGTAGTTGCGATGTCATCGGATGCAAATCATCATTTCCAGGTTGTTGTTGACGCAGCTCTTTGCTCGGGAGAACGGGATTTGGCGGGTTTTGCTCTCCCGTTTCTCCGGCGTCTTTCACTGGAGAAGGTGGACTTCAGGCAAGATCGAATGCTTGGGAAAAGTATAACGGAGCTGTTTGCTGCAACATTCTATCCGTTTGTCGGCGAAGTCCGGCAGCTTGGGTTGCCGTTTGGAGTTTCGTCGCGCGTGTTTCGTGATTTTTCAACGCTCGAAGGCGTCAGAAGCTCAATTCTGGGGGCTATTCGTGTTGCCAGTATAGAAGCAAATGGAGGTGAGACCTGGAGGTTAAGGTGGATTCCTGAGAAGGAAGCGCAAGGCTTGGTTGCTGATCGGAGTATTGTGATCGATTCGGGTTTTCTCCAAATGGCCGGCGCTGTTCGCGGGCATTAGATTAGGACCAGGACGAACTCCGTGCCCTCACCAGGCTGATGGGGGGCGGCCCGCCCGCTCGACGACGCCGTGCGCAGCAGGAACTCGTCCGCGAGGAGTCGGTAGGCCTCGGCTCCCGTGGCGGTGGGGTCGTACTGAAAGATCGTCTGGCCCGCCTCGGGGGCCTCGGCGAGCCGGATGTTGATCCGCACCTCGATGGCGAAGACGAGGGGGCCGTGCTCGGAGCGGAGGCGGTCCACCGTGCGCCGGGTCGCCTTCGTGCGGTAGTCCACCATGGTGAGGAGGAGCCCCAGTGGGATCGTGCGCGCACCGGCCGTCCAGCCCAGGCGCTCCGCCGCGGCGATCAGGTTCGCCACGCCGGCCGCGGCCAGGTACTGCGGCGTGGTCGGAACGATGAAGGAGCTCGAGGCGACGATGGCGTTCACCGGCAGGATCGACAGCGACGCCGGGCAGTCGAGCAGGATGTGGTCGAAGCGCTCGGTGACCGGGGCCAGGGCCGACCGGAGGCGCGACTCCTTCTTGCTGAAGACGCCGAGCTCCGCGTCCGCGCGCTGGAGGTCGATCGACCCGGTGACCACCGAGAGCCCCGCGGTGGTGGTGGGCCGGATCACGTCGGCGAGAGGCGTCCCGCCGAGCAGCACGTCGGCGGCGGAGGGCGAAAGCCGGTCCCGCGGCACGCCCAGCGACAGCGAGGCCGAAGCCTGGGGGTCCAGGTCCACCAGGAGCACACGTTTCCCCTTCTCGGCCAGGGCGGCTGAGAGGTTTACCGCGGTCGTCGTCTTTCCCACGCCGCCTTTCCGGCTAACCAGCGCGGTGATCATGGTGAATCATGGTGAATCAGGTGCCGATCGGCTGGCTCGCCCTCACGAAGATCGGCCAGGTGACCGGACGGACGGTCGCCGGGTCGCCCCAGGCGGTTTCGATTTGCGGCCGGGTCTCTTCGACCGGGTCGCGGCCTGTGGCGGACGCGTAGCGTTTCAAGGCGGACCAGGTCCGGATAAAGAGAAGGTAGCGTTCGAGATCCCATTCCTCCCGAAGGTGGAAGGCCGGGGCCGGCGCCTCGGGGAACGGGAAGGGGATCGTGCGGTATTCCTCGTCGACCCAACGGCGTTCGGGCGGCCACCAGGAGCCGAGGACGCCGTGGGCGAGATGGTCGATCCAGGTGTCCACCGCGGGGTCGACCCGGGCCAGGTTGTAGCTCCAGAGAGCCACGGCGCCGCCGGGCGCGAGGACGCGCCGGACCTCGGCGAAGAAGCGGTCGAAGTCGAACCAGTGGAAGGCCTGCGCGACGGTCACCAGGTCGATGGAGGCGTCCGGCAATCCCGAGGCTTCGGCCGGGGCCACCCGGTATTCGACACGGGGGTGGGGATCGGCGTTTTCGACCTGCTGCGCGCTCGGGTCGGTGCCGATCACCCGTTCGAAGCGCTCGGCGAGCACTTTGGCCGCCTGCCCGCTGCCGGTGCCGGCATCCCAGGCCGTCCCGCGGCGGCGGGGGAGGGCGGCGGCGAAGTCGATCAGCTCGTCCGGATAGCCCGGCCGGAAGGTGGCGTAATCCCGGGCGTGTCCGGAGAAGTGGTCCTTGAATGCCATGGCGTTCCTCGTCGAGGAGGACGATATCCCAGATCGGTGTTGGCTATGATGAGGCCATGAGCCCGGCCAGCCTTCGGAACGGCTCGCGCAACGCCTCGGGCGTGCGGCAAGGCCGGCCGGTGGCCTGCTCCACCCAGATGTGCTCGGTGGCGCCGGTGACGAGAAGATCTCCGCTTTTGCGGACCTCGTAGGCGAAGCGCATGCCGCGGCTGCCGAGGCGGTCTCCCCAGCAGACGACGCGCACCGTGTCGCCGTAGCGGGCCGGCTTGCGGTAGGAGAGCTGGACGCCGGTCACCATGAGGAAGTAGCCGAGCTTCTCCACGTCGGCGTAGTGGAAGCCGGACAAGGCGCAGAGGCGGGTGCGGGCCAGCTCGAACCAGACGACGTAGTTGGCGTGGTGGACGACGCCCATCTGGTCGGTCTCGGCGTAGCGCACCTCGATTTCGGTCTCGCAGCGGACGGGCTCGGGCGTCTCGGGCATCGTCATCCTTTCTTCCCGAAGCTGTAGCGCAGCACGGTCCATAGAATCTTGTAGCCGGCCCGGATGGTGCCGGAGACGGTGCCGGTGATCTTGGACACCCCGACGCGGCGGCGGTAGGAGACCGGAACCTCGACGCAGCGCAGGCCCTGGCGCACGGCCTTGACTTGCATCTCGGCCGTCCAGCCGAAGTTCGGGTCGGACATCCTCAGCCGCTCCAGCGCCTCCCAGCGCGCCGCCCGGAACGGTCCGAGATCCGTGAAACGGTGGCCGTAGAGGAGGCGGATCATCCAGCAGGCGATGAAGTTGCCGGCCCGCGCCTGCGGAAGCAGGGCGCCGGGCTCGCGGATGCCCAGGATGCGCGAGCCGATCACCAGATCGGCCTCTCCACGGAGGATCGGGGCGATCAGCGACGGCAGCTCCTCGGGATGGTCCGAGAAATCGGCGTCCACGAAGACGACGACGTCCGGCGGTCCGGTCCACCGCAGATGGGCGAGCGCCGCCAGGCAGGCGCTGCCGTAGCCGCGGCGGGTCTCCAGGACCACCTCGGCGCCGCCTTCGCGGGCCACCCGGGAGGTGGCATCCGTCGAGGCGTTGTCGGTCACCACGACCCGGCGCACCGGCGGACGGGGGAGCGCCGCGAGCACCAACGGGAGGGAGCGCTCCTCGTTGAAGGCGGGGATGACGACGTCGACGGTTCCGGCTGGGTCGGCTTTGGACACCGGCGGATTCTATGGCATGCTTGCGAAGCCGGCCCCCGAGGGCCGGCGCTCCATTTCACCACAAGGACCGCAAAGCCGATGCCGATCCATCCGTTCCAGGGCGTTCTGCCCAGGCTCGGGGCCCGGGTCTTCCTGGCTCCGGGAGCGCACGTCGCCGGTGACGTAGAACTCGGGGACGACGTGTCGTTCTGGTTTCACACGGTGGCGCGGGGCGACGTGAACTTCATCCGCATCGGCGCACGCACGAACATCCAGGACGGCACCGTCCTGCACGTGGGGCACGGGCGGTTCCCGCTGGTCATCGGCGCGGGGGTCGTGGTCGGGCACAGCGCTGTGGTCCATGGCTGCACGGTGGAGGACGGCGCGCTGATCGGCATCGGCGCGCGGGTTCTGGACGGGGCGGTGGTCGAGCGGGGCGCCATGGTCGGCGCCGGCGCGGTGGTGGCGCCGGGGCACCGGATCCCGGCCGGGCAGCTCGCACTGGGCATCCCGGCGCGGCCGGTCCGCCCGCTGACCGAAGAGGAGACGCGGCGGATCGCGGAGACGGTCGACCGCTACGCCGAGCTCAAGGAAACGTATCGCCAACAAATCGGCGGGATGTTCCCGCAGGAATGATTTCGAGGGATGAGAGGGTCATGGCTGGAGAGGAGACTCTGAAGAGGCGGGGCGCGGGCACGATTACGGCGGCCGACGTGGGCAGCCGCGTGCTGCTCAAGGCCTGGGTACAGCGGCGGCGCGATCATGGCGCGGTCATCTTCCTGAACCTGCGCGACAGGAGCGGCGTGATCCAGGTGGTGGTGACGCCCGAGTATCAGCCCGAGGCGGCGCAGGCGCTCAGCCCGGTGCGCAACGAGTGGGTGGTGGAGGTGGAGGGCGAGGTGGTCCGCCGTTCGCCGGAGAACGTGAACAAGGACATGCCGACCGGCGAGGTCGAGATCCTGGCGCGTCGCGCCGCGGTGCTGACCCGCTCCGAGCCGCTGCCGTTCGTGCTGGACGGCAAGACCGAGGCGTCGGAGGAGCTGCGCCTGCGCTACCGCTACCTGGACCTCCGCCGGCCCGAGCTGCAGCGCAACTTCCTGCTTCGCGACAAGGCGACGATGGAGATCCGCCGGTACTTCCACGAGCAGGGCTTCGTGGACGTGGAGACGCCGATCCTCACCAAGTCCACGCCGGAGGGGGCGCGGGACTTCCTGGTGCCGTCGCGGGTACACAAGGGAAGCTTCTACGCCCTGCCGCAGTCGCCGCAGCTCTTCAAGCAGATCCTCATGGTCGCCGGCTTCGAGCGCTACATCCAGATCGCGCGCTGCTTCCGCGACGAGGCCCTGCGCGCCGACCGCCAGCTCGAGTTCACGCAGATCGACGTGGAGATGTCGTTCCCCACGGAGGAAGACGTCTTCGAGCTGATCGAAGGGTTGTTCCAGCGCATCTTCCCGCTCGGAGGCATCCAGCCGCCGTCGACCTTCCCGCGCATGACCTACGCGGAGGCGATGGCGCGCTTCGGCAGCGACCGGCCGGACCTGCGCTTCGGATTGGAGATCGCGGACCTCACGGAGCGACTGCGCGGCAGCGGCTTCCGGGGCTTTCAGGAGACGGCCGCCAAGGGCGGCGTCATCCGCGGGTTCGCCGTCCCGGGTGCCGCGGCAGCCGCCGAGGCCAGCCGCAAGGAGGTGGACGGCTGGGTCGAGATCGCCCGCCGCTGCGGCGCGGCCGGGGTATTGACCCTCCGCCGCAAGAACGGCGAGCTGGTCTTCCAGGTGAAGAACGCGCTCGGGCAGGCGGAGCTGGAAGGGGCGGCCGAGGCTCTCGGCCTGGAGGAGGGCGGGCTCGCGCTGCTGGTGGCCGCGCCGGAGCCGGTCGCGGCCAACGCGCTCGGCACGCTCCGCCTGGAGCTGGCGAAGCACTACGGCCTGATCCCGCAAGGCCGGCACGAGTTCCTCTGGGTCACCGAGTTCCCGCTGCTGGAGTGGAACGAGGAGGAGGGGCGCTGGTTCGCGACGCATCACCCGTTCACCAGCCCGGACCCTCGGGACATGGACAGGCTGGAGAGCGATCCCGGCTCGGTCCGCGCGCGGGCCTATGACGTGGTGCTCAACGGCACCGAGCTGGGCGGCGGCTCGATCCGCATCCACGACCCGGAGGTGCAGAGCCGGGTCTTCCAGCTTCTGGGAATCGGACCGGAGGAGGCGCAGGCGCGATTCGGCTTCTTCCTGGAGGCGCTGCGCTACGGCGCGCCGCCCCACGGCGGTATCGCGCTGGGGCTCGACCGCCTCGTCATGCTCCTCGCCGGCGCTGGGCACGATCCGCGACGTGATCGCGTTCCCGAAGACCACCTCGGCCACGGATCTCATGACCGACGCGCCCTCGGAGGTCGACCTGCGGCAGCTCGAGGAGCTGGGCATTCAGGTAAAAGCGGCGGTGGTGAAGGGAGATGCTTGAGACCCTGACCCTCCGCCACCCGTCCGGCGTCACCCCCGTGCTGGTGGGAGAGGACGCTCTGGTTTCCGCTCATGACCGGCTCGCGGAGTGGCTTTCGGGGCGGACGGTTTTCCTGGTCAGCACGCCGCGGGTGCTCGGCCTGCATGGGCACCGCCTGGAGGCGCTCCGGCGCGAGGCGGCCCGGTGGACGGTCCTGGAGGTGGAGGAGGGGGAGCCGGCCAAGACGGTGGCCTCCGCGGAGCGCCTCTGGAGCGCCATGCTGGAGGCCGGCGGCAAGCGCGACAGCCGGGTCCTGGCCTTCGGCGGCGGCAGCGTCGGCGACCTCGCCGGGTTCGCGGCCGCCTGCTTCCTGCGCGGCGTCGAATTCGCGCAGATCCCCACCACGCTGCTGGCCCAGGTGGACGCGGCGATCGGCGGCAAGACCGGTGTGGATCTTCCCGGCGGCAAGAACACGGTCGGCGTCTTCCACCATCCGGCGTTCGTCGTCGGCGACACCTCGGTCCTCCCGACGCTGCCGCGAGCGGAGCTGCGCTCCGGCCTGGTGGAGGTGATCAAGATGGCGGCGCTGCTCGATCCGGAGCTGCTCGGCCGGGTGGAGGGACGGCTCGACGGCCTGCTGGCCGGCGACCCGCGCCGAGCTGGGGCCCGTGGTGGCCGCCGCCGCCGCCGCCAAGATCGCGGTGGTCGAGCGCGACCCGGTCGAGCAGGGCGACCGCAAGCTGCTCAACTTCGGCCACACGCTCGGGCATGCGATCGAGACGGCCGGCTCCTATGCCGGGCTGCGGCATGGCGAGGCGGTGGCCTACGGCATCCTCTTCGCCGATCGTCTGGCGGTCCGCCTGGGGCTCGACCGCTTCCTCCCCGAGCGGCTCCTGTCCCTCCTCGGCCGGCTCGGCCTGCCGCCGCTTCCCGGGCTCGACGCGGACGGGCTGATCTCCCTGATGGCGCGCGACAAGAAGGCCCGGGAGTCTGGACTGTCCTGGGTCCTTCCCGTCGGCCCGGGCGACGGCAGGATCGTGGATGGGATCGGGATGGAGACGGTGCGCGACGAGCTGATCCCGTTCCTGCGGGAGCCGTTCGCCGGGACTTTCAAGCTCGACCTGCGCTTGACATCAAGCTTCGGGTATAATTCGTCGGGCTGTTTCGAACAAGAAAAACCGGTTCGCACTCGATGACGCCACGCCGAAGCCTCCTCCGCCGTCTGAAGCTGCGGCATGCGCTCCTTCTGGCACTGCTTTTCTCCGGCATCATTCCGCTGGCGATCAGCAGCTTCCTCCTCATCCAGAAGAACCAGCAGGTGCTGCGGGACGCCGAGCGCGACTATCTCATCCGCAAGGCCGGAGCGCTCGCGAAGGAGGTCAGCGCCTACCTGCTGGTCGTCCAGCAGCCCCTGAAGGAGCTGGGTAACGGCATTCTCGTGGCTCCGGGCGCGCCGCTCCTGGCGGACCGCCTGCGCAAGCCGTGGGTGAGCGACCACCTCCAGCGGTTCGTACGGGAGAGCGAGGTCATGGCGTTGCGGGTCGTGGACGGCAACGGCGCCGGTCCGCTGCTCGCGCCGGGCAACCTGGGCAAGCCGGCCCGCGAAGCCCTCGACCGGGCGTTCCAGGAGGTGCTGCGCCAGCGCTCCTCCGATCCTCTCTACCGCTTCGTGGATATGGGCAAGGATGGCAATGGAGAGGAAACCCTGGCCGTCCTGCTGGCGGTCCCGCTCGTTGGCGCGGACGGCCAGAAGCTGGTTGTGGAGGCCCTGCTGCGGTTCCGGCCCCTGGAGGAGGGACTCCGGGGCGAGGCGAACAAGGGCGTGGGCGTTTTCCTGGTCGACCGGCAGGGGCGCATCCTGTGGTCGGAGGGTGGGGATCCGGCGATGCTGGAGTCCATGAAGAGGACGGTCCTGCCGCTCTTCGTGCAGCGGCCCGCGAGCCTGACGCAGGAGTACGAGGTCAAGTCGGAGAACGGCGTCAAGGAGGTTCTGGCCCAGGTCAGCGCCGTCGAGGCGAGCGGCTGGGGCGTGATCGTCCAGAAGCCGCTCTCCGAGGCGTTCGCGGCCGTCGACCGGATGATCTTCCAGACCGTCCTGTCGACGATGCTCCTGGCCGCGCTGGCCCTCAGCTTCGCCTACCTGACGGCGCGCTGGGTCTCCAGTCCGATCCAGAAGCTGGCCGAGACCACGCACCAGATCGCCGCCGGCAAGTTCGGCGGCCAGCTCGACACCAAGGGGCTGACCTTCGAGTTCGCCGATCTGGCCGAAGACTTCAACCAGATGAGCGGCCACGTCGAGCGCTACGTGCAGCAGCTCCGCCAGGCCGCGCAGGCGAACCGCGAGCTGTTCATCGGCAACATGAGGGCCTTCGTGGCCGCCATCGACGCCAAGGATCCCTATACCCGCGGCCACTCCGAGCGGGTCGCCCAGTACAGCCGCACCATCGCGCGTTTCCTGCAGCTCCCCGAGGAGGTCCAGCACAAGGTCTGGATCAGCGGGCTTCTCCACGACGTCGGCAAGATCGGCGTCGAGGACCAGGTTCTCCGCAAAGAGGGCAAGCTCACCGCGGAAGAGTTCGAGCAGATGAAGATGCACACGGTGATCGGCCACGACATCATGACGCCGATCGAGCAGCTCCGGGAGATGGTGCCCGGCATCCGTTCGCACCACGAGGCCTGGAACGGCCGCGGCTATCCGGACGGCCTCAAGGGAGAGCAGATCCCCCTCTTCGGCCGCATCATCGGCGTGGCCGACACGTTCGACGCCATCACCACGAACCGGCCGTACCAGCAGGCCTACAGCCTGGAGTATGCGGTCGAGACCATCACGAAGCTCACCGGCAGCCGGTTCGACGCCAAGATCGTGACCGCGTTCCTGCGCGCTTTCGAGGCCGGCGAGATCCGGCCGCGGCCGGCCCGCACCGAGACGCAGGCCGCGCCTGTCCGCGCGGCAGCGGCGAGATAGCTTCGAGATCGATTCGAGATAAGATCACGCCCGGATGTTCCACTACGTCTTAGCCAACCTGCTGGCCAACAACAAGGACGCCCTCGGCGCCCTCTTCCTCGACGGGAGCGGCGAGACGGTGGACCTCGCCTGCGCCGACTTCAGCCAATACGACATGAAGATCATCGGCGCCTACCTGGGCATCTACCTGCGGCGCTTCGAAAAGCTCCTCGCCGGAAACGACCTCGGAGACCTGCGGATCGTCCACATCGAGAAGCGCGGCATCCACATCTATATAGTCCCCCTGCCGGACGAGTACTGCCTGGCGCTCGTCCAGAGGCACCCCGCGCTGGTGGCCCAGGCCCGCGCCAGCCTCGCCGAAGCGGTCGAACAACTCAAGCACGAGCTGTTCGGGTAGGGGGAAGGATGGCGGAAGAACCGAAGAAGAACGACCTTCTGGAGCTGGCGCCGGAGACCCGGGCGCCGGAGGAGGAAGAGGAGGAGCAGAAGGGCTTCTGGGGGAAGCTCAAACGCGGCCTCTTCATGACCCATACCGAGATCCTCGACAAGGTGTCGTCCGCCGTGAAGGGCGAGACGGTCCTCGACGAGTCGATCCTCGAATACCTGGAGGAGGTTCTCATCGGTGCCGACCTCGGCGTGGAGACCTCCCTCGACCTGGTGCAGCGCGTGCGCCGGAACGCTCTCAAGGAGCAGACCACCAGCGCCTCCCGGCTGCGCAAGATCCTGTCCGACGAGATCGGCGACCTGCTGTTCGAGACGCCGCGCCCGCGGCTCCTGGGAAAGGGGCCGGTCCTGACTCTCGTGGTCGGGGTCAACGGGGTGGGGAAGACGACCTCCATCGCCAAGCTCGCCAAGCGCGCCCAGCAGCAGGGTCAACGGGTGATGCTCGCGGCCGGCGACACCTTCCGCGCCGCCGCCATCGAGCAGCTCGCCCTCTGGGGTGAGCGCCTCGGCGTCGAGGTCATCCGCCAGGGCCAGGGCGCCGACCCGGGCGCCGTGGTTTATGACGCCATCCACGCGGCCAAGGCGCGCCGGATCGACAACCTGATCGTCGACACCGCCGGCCGGCTCCACACCAAGGACCACCTCATGGCCGAGCTGAGCAAGGTGCGCCGGGTGATCGACCGCGAGGCTCCCGACTGGCAGAAGCAGACCATCCTCGTGCTCGACGCCACGACCGGCCAGAACGCCCTCGCCCAGGCGCGCACCTTCAAGCAGGTGGTGCCCATCGATGGCGTGCTCCTCGCCAAGCTCGACGGCACGGCCAAGGGCGGCATGGTGGTGGCCATCGCCAAGGAGCTGCGCCTCCCCGTCCTCTATCTCGGGGTGGGAGAGAAGGCCGACGACCTGGTGGATTTCCGTCCGCGGGAGTTCGCCTCTGCCCTCCTCGGCTGACTTCCTCCGGCGCGCTCTCCTTCTTGCGGCCCGCGGCCGGTACCGCACCTCGCCGAACCCGATGGTCGGCGCGGTCGTGGTGCGCGATGGAGAGATCGTCGGCCGCGGCTGGCATCGCCGGGTGGGCGGACCCCACGCCGAGGTCGAGGCGCTCCGCGCCGCCGGAACGAAGGCGGCCGGCGCCACCCTCTACGTGACCCTGGAGCCGTGCAACCACCATGGGCGGACGCCGCCGTGCGTGGACGCGGTCCTGGCGGCCGGCATCGCCCGGGTGGTCGCCTGCCACCGAGATCCGAACCGGGAGGCTGCCGGAGGCTTCGAGCGCCTCCGCGCCGCCGGGGTGGAGATCGATTGCGGCCTCCTGTCCTCGGAGGCTGTCCGCCTGAACCTCCGCTTCCTGATCCCGGCCGTGCTCGGCCGGCCCGAGGTGACGCTCAAGTGGGCGATGAGCCTGGATGGCCGGATCGCCACCGCCACGGGCGAGAGCCAGTGGATCTCCTCGCCGGCCGGCCGGCGCTGGGGGCTGGCGCTGCGGGAGGAGCACGACGCCATCCTCGCCGGCATCGGCACCGTCCTGGCCGACGACCCCCGCCTCGACCGGCGGCTCGGGTTCTCAGGCCGTCCCAACCTGCGGGTGGTGCTGGACCGGCGGCTCCGCACTCCGCCCGGCGCACGCCTCTTCCGGACCGAGGGTCCGGTGCTGATATACACTGAGTCGACCGACCGGGAGCGCGGGACGGCCCTGGAAGAGCGTGGATCCGAGATCGCCGGTCTGCCCTCGGTCGAGCCCGCCGCGGTGCTCGCCGATCTGTACGGGCGAGGGGTGCGGAGCGTTCTTGTCGAAGGCGGCGGTGAGGTCCATGCGAGCTTCGTCGCGGCGGGCCTCTTCGACCGCGTCGGCGTCGATTGCGCGCCCCTCCTGATCGGCGGCCGCGCCGCTCCCGGGCCGCTGGGCGGCGCGGGTTTCGCCTCGCTGGCGGGCGCGGCACGGCTGGAAGGCTTGGAGGTGCGCCGGCGTGGCGGCGACCTCATCCTCACGGGGTATCGCACAGGGTGTTTACAGGAATTATCGTCGAGCGTGGGCGTCTGATCCGGGACCCGGAGCCATCGGGTCAGGGTGGGGTTCGCCTGGTCCTGGAGCACAGTCCGGAGCTGGGCCGGCGCCTGGAGATCGGCGCGAGCCTGGCCGTGTCCGGCGTCTGCCTGACCATCACGGAGCTGGCGGGAGAGCCGCCGGTCCGCTCGACCGTGGAGCTCTCTCCCGAGACGATTTCGCGCACCAATCTGGGTGGATTGAAGAGCGGGAGCGAGGTCAATCTGGAGCCGGCTCTGCGCATGGGCGACGCGCTCGGTGGCCACATGGTCCAGGGCCACGTGGACGGCACGGCCCGGGTGGTGGACCGGCGCGATCTCTCCGACCACCGGGAGCTCGCCTTTTCGATCCCTCCCGAGCTGGCTCCGTTTCTGGTGGAGAAGGGGTCTGTCACGGTCGACGGCGTGAGCCTGACAATATCGGCGATACCGGCTCTCCTGTCCGACCGCTTCGAGGTGGCCCTGATCCCGCACACGCTGGAGGTGACCACCCTCTCGCGGCTGAGCCCGGGCGACCGCGTCAACCTCGAAGCCGACGTGATCGGCAAGTACGTCCAGCGGATCCTCGCCGCCCGCGGTCTTGTGCCGACGTCACCGATAGCGCCGGAGGCGCCTTGACACCGTCCGCCGACACCCAGGAGGTGGCCCGCCCGAGCAAGCCGGCCGCGCAGCTCCCCGAGCCGGGCCGGTTCTGGGTGCGCTACGTGCCGCGGGCCTGGGAGATGCCGGACCGGCCGTGGGTTCATCTCGGCGGCGCGCGGCTGGGCGAGTGGGTCCGCCGCGGCTCTCCCCGGCCGATGGAGACCCTGGCGCCGAACCCGCTCGACGATGTCCTCTACATTCCGCCCGTACCGGCGAAGCGCGGCCCGGCCCGCGACGAGCTGGCCACGGCGCGGCTCATGGACGGCACGCCGCTGGTGGTCCAGCTCTTCCCCGGTGAGGAGCCGAAGATCCCGTCCGTCCAGGGAGTGACCTTCGTGTTCGACCTCCTGTCGGTCCTGATGGACGGTGATCTCGGCAAGCTGGACCGGCTCCCCACGGGAGCCTCCGCGGTCTGGCCGCTCATCCCGGGGCTCACCGACGACCCGTCGCTCTGGGACGAGGGCTGCCGCCGGCTCGCGCTGTCCGGAGCCCGCTGCGCCCAGGCCCTGGCTCCGGCGCTGACGCCGCAGGACCGCCACCGCATCCTCGACGAGTTGGAGAGCCGCGACGAGCTGTTCGACGCCCTGTTCCACCGCGAGCCGCCGCCGGAGCGCGACTTTGCCCGCGCCGCCCACCGCCACGGTCTCGACCCGTTCCTGGCGCGCCCCCTGCCGCGCGCGCCGATCGTGGGGCGCGAAAACCGGCGGATCGGCGAGGTGCTCGCCCTGATCGCCGAGCTCTGCCTGCGGCTGGACCGCACGGTGGAGCAGGGGCAGGCCTTCTACCGCGCGGCGCGCTGGGTGGACGAGACCACCTACGACCTCGACGCGCTCGCCCACGAAGGGAACCTCGCCGTGATCAAGGCGTTCGACGAGCGGAGCCTGGCCGTGGTGGCGGAGGTGGTGGAGACGGGGGAGTCGGAGCTGCTTGCCGAATTACTGGCCGAATACACGGCCCCGCAGGGGCTGGAAGGAGAAGGGACCCGATGATCGATCTGCGCTCCGACACCGTCACCCGGCCCGACCCCGAGATGCGCCGCGCCATGGCCGAGGCCGAGGTCGGCGACGACGTCTACGGTGAGGATCCCACCGTCGCGAAGCTGGAGGAGGAGGCCGCCGCGGCGCTCGGCTTCGAGGCGTCGGTCTTCGTCCCCTCCGGCACCATGGGCAACCAGATCGCGCTCCGCCTCCACGGCCGGCCGGGAGACGAGGTCGTCTGCGACGCTCTGAGCCACATCTTCCGCTTCGAGATGGGCGCCATGGCCGCGCTCTCCGGTCTGATGCCGCGCACCCTGGCCTCCCCGCGCGGTCTGCTGGACCCGGCGGCGGTCGAGGCGGTGATCGACCGCGATCCGACCTTCCACGCCCGCACCGGCCTGCTCTCGGTGGAAAACACCCACAACATCGCCGGCGGCGTGGTCTACGACCGGCCCCGCCTGGAGAGCCTCCTCGACGTGGCGAAGCGGAACGGGCTGCCGGTCCACCTGGACGGTGCCCGCATCTTCAACGCCGCCGCCGCGCTCGGCGCTTCGGCGGCGGCCCTGGCCGAAGGGTTCGACTCGGTGATGTTCTGCCTCTCGAAGGGCCTCGGCGCGCCGGTCGGCTCGATGCTCTGCGGCTCGCGGCCTTTCATCCACGAGGCGCGCCGGACCCGCAAGATGTTCGGCGGCGGCATGCGCCAGGCCGGCATCATCGCCGCCGCCGGCCTCATCGCGCTACGCAAGGGCCCCGGGCGCCTCGCCGAGGATCATGAGAACGCCCGGCGCCTCGCCCTGGCCCTGGCCGAAGTGCCGGGCGTGGAGATCGACCCGGCCTCGGTGCAGACGAACATCCTGGTCTGCCGCATCGGTGACGGGCAGGGCCGTTCGGCCGGCTTCCTGGCGCGGCTGAAGGCGAACGGCGTCCTGGCCAGCCAGGTCTCCGCCGACCAGATCCGCTTCGTGACCCACCTCGACGTGACCGGGCCTCAAATCGACGAGGCGATCGAGCGCATCCGGCGGGCGTAAGTAATCTCCCCCTCCCCCGGCCCGGGGGAGGGGGCCGGGGAGAGGGGGGATGGGGATCAACTTTCAAACCGCCGGGATTTTCGCCACCAGGTCGATCTCCACCAGCGTCGCCTTGGGCAGCGCCGCCACCTGGACGGTCGATCGGGCCGGCCGGTGGTCGCCCATGGCCTCGGCGTAGATCGCGTTCAGCTTCGGGAAGTCGCCGAGGTCCACCACGTAGACCGTGGCCTTGACCACGTCCGAGAAGGTGCAGCCGGCGCTGGCCAGGACTTGTCTGAGGTTCTCGAACACCCGGCGGGCCTGGGCCTCGAAGCCGCCCGGCACCAGATCGCCGGTGGCGGGGTCGATCGCGGCCTGGCCGGACGTGTAGAGCCAGCCGTCGAGAGCCACGGCCTGCGAATAGGGGCCGATGGCCTTGGGAGCGCTGTCGGTGTGAAGGAATCGCATCGGTTCTTGTCTCTCCTCGGAAAAGCGGTCAGGAAGGGGATTTCGGATCGGGATGGTCATCAGCGGCCTCGGCCGCCTCGATCACGCCGATGTAGGGCAGGTTCCGGTAGCGCTCGTCGAAGTCCAGACCGTAGCCCACCACGAACAGGTTCTCGATCTCGAAGCCTTTGTAGTCGATGGGCACCTCGACCTCGCGCCGGGACGACTTGTCGAGCAGCGCGCAGAGGCGGACGCTCCGGGCACCTCGAAACTTGAGCAGAGCGAGCACCGTGCGCAGCGTGTGGCCGGTGTCGACGATGTCCTCGATGAGGAGGACGTCCTTGCCGCGCAGAGCCAGATCCACGTCCTTGCGGATGCGGACCTCGTCCGACGTCATGCCGCTGCCGTAGCTGGACGTCTGGAAGAAGTCGATCTTGACGGGGACCGTGACCCGCTTCAGGAGGTCCATCATGAAAAACACCGACCCCTTGAGCACGCCGATGCAGACCAGATCCTCGCTCTCGGCCGCGTTGCCGGCCGCTTTGCCGGCCGCTTTACCGGCATAGTCGCGGTTGATCTCCCCGGCCAGCTCCGCGACCCGCCGCTCCAGGATCTCCTGTGCGATCAGGACCCGCACATTTTCCTTTCCCGTCGTCATGGCGTAATATCCTCAAAATTTCCCGCGAATGGAATGAACTCTATGGCCACTGTCCAGGAGCTGAGCACCCTTCACCGCCGTTACGCCGACATCTCGCACCGGTTTCGGTCAGGGTGGACGTTCCACCAGTTTCTCCAGAGCCTGAACAAAAGCCTCCTCCAGCGGACGGATGACCCCTACTCTACCGATTTCCAGGATCTCTACACCGGGCTGAAGGAGATCTCGCAGAGCCTGAACGCCGCCGAGAGCGACCGGATGCGGAGCCGCCTGGATGGCATCGACCGCCGTCTCTCCGAGCTCATGGAGGCGCTCGAGGCGGAGGATACCAGAGTCACTCCCGACTTGCTCCGGCAGTTCTTCCGGCGTGTGCGCTCGTACGACGAGAAGATCCTGACCCAGCTCGTCAAGTTCTATCTATACATACAGCAGCGCGACGCCTGGGACTCGGACCGCCTCGACAAGGTCGATTTCCTCCTGGCTCGCCTGAGCGAGGAGGGCGACGATCAGGGCGGAGACCCCCGGCTCGGCGACTACCGCCACCTGTCGGAGATCTTCCAGGGTCTCTGGGCGCTCCTGAACATCCCGTCCCCCGGGGACGATGCTCTGAAGGAGCAGAAGGCGGCCATCGAGGCGCTCCGCACCGAGGTCGGCCGCATGGAGACGCTCGACCGGCTCAACGAGTCGGTCCTGATCCGCCGCTTCCGCGAGGTCAAGCACGGCCTGGGGAGCCTCTACTTCCATCCGGACCTGCTGCTGTCCATCCAGGACACGAACCTGGCGATCAAGAACCGGGTCAGCAAGCTGTACCGCCAGGAGGAGCAGCGGTTCGTCGCCGAGTACCAGCGGGTCTTCGAGCTGGAGCGCGAGGTGCCGGTCGACCGTGAGCTCGACCTGGAGCTGGCCGAGTTCCGCGAGGCCATCGAGAAGTTCGAGCGGCAGCTCCAGCGCGAGGAGTTCAAGCTGGAGGACATCGCCCTCATCCGCCAGCGCGTGCGCGAGATCCTGCCGCGCCTGACCGCGAGCCGCCCCGCGCCCGAGGAGAGCCCCAGCGGATCGGTGCGCATCGTCTCCGAGATGGAGACCGGCGAATACGTGCTGAGCAGCTCGGCGGCTGCCTCCAAGGCCAACCTGGGGGACAAGGAGGAGATCCTCGGCGAATCCTACCGCCGGCTGGTCAAGACTCTCCACGACACGAGCCAGGAGCTGCAGCCGGAGCGGGTGGTCCTCCTGCCGGAGATCTTCCCGCTGCGCCTCGAGCCGCGCGAGGTGGTGGCCTTCCGCCGCCTCTACGGCCGCCATGAGCACGACCGCGAGCTCGAGCAGTTCCTCCTGGAGGCCGCCGCCCTCCGCGTGCGGGTCAACGAGGAGGCCCACGAGATCACCGGCATCATGGACGAGACCTCCATCACCGGCGACTCGCCCATCTACGCCCGTGCCCGCGTCACCGCCCGCACCGCCGACGAGTATCTGTGGCGCTTCAGCCACATCCTCGGCCGGGCCATCCTCGGCGGCGACGCGGCCGAGTCGCGGCAGATCGAGGTTCTGAGGATGAGACTGATGCGCGACTACTCGGGCCTCTGGCTTCTCGCCTTCAAGCCGTTCTTCAGCCGTCGCCCCGGCGTGACCCTGATGTAGCCCTCGACCCGCCCCATGGCCGACCTCCTGATCCTCGCCCATGGAGGCACGTGGGACATGCGGTTCCAGATCTCCTCGCTCGCGGGGAGCGTTGCGGCGGCGGGGGAGCGGGTCGACGTGGCGCTGTTTTTCGGTGCGCTGGCGGCCTGGGCGGAGGGTCGGTGGGACGATCTCGATCCGCAGCCGCCCCTCTCTGCGGAGCGCCTCGAGGCGCTGGATCTGCCGCCGCTGTCGCAGATGCTCCAGGCCGGGCGCGAGGAGGGGCTCATCCGGGTCTATGCTTGCAGTGCCACCGCGCGGCTGCTCGGCCTCGACATGGCCCGGGTCCAGGCCTCGGTGGATGCCCTCCTGGGATGGCAGAGCTTCGCGCGGATGATCCGCGAGACCCCCAGGACCGTGACCCTCTGAATCAAGGAAGACGACATGACGCGCTCGGCGGCGATCCTCCTCGCTCTCTCCCTCTCCGGCTTGGCTGCCCGTTCGGCAGCCGCCGAGAATCTTTGTCCTACCGCCACCGCCTCCGCCACGATCACCGAGCTGACGGTGAAGGAGAGCGTGATCGCGGCCAAGGGTACGTGGCAGGCCGGAGGGAGCGCCCCGGAGTGGTCCTGGAGTACCGGTTCGACAGCGACCGGCTGCAGTCCGAGAATCAGGCCGGCCCGTCCGGCACCTGGCACATCACCCAGGATCTCGCCGGCTACGGCTGCGGCAAGCTCACGCTGCGGGTCACCGCCGTCCCCTATGTCCAGGACGGCGCCAGCCAGGTCCACTGCCTGAACCGGTCCACCTACGTCAAGCAGACCTTCGAGGTCTCCTGCGCTCCGATCGCGGAGATCGTGGACTGCCGGTGGGAGTGCGACGGCGGTACCGGAGGGAAGACGCCGGGCTGCACCGGCACCTGCACGGGCTCGGCGCGGCGGGGTAAGCTCTCCTATCTCCCTTCCTGGGGTGTGGACGGCGATGCCTGGCAGCCCACCGCCGGACCGGGAGAAGGCCCGTTCACCCAGGCGGTGAGCTGTGTGCCGGGCCAGAAGATCTCTTTCAAGGTGCGCGACCGCGACGGCCGCGGCCTCTGGTCCAACGTCGCCGAGCTCGGCTGCGGTGCGGCGAAGGACTAGCGCCGGACCAGAAACGTCTCCTGGCCCACCACGTCGGGGTCGAGGGAGAACTCGTAGAGGTCGAGGCCGCCGAAGAGCGCCTTGACACGCGGATAGCCGGCGGCCTGCATGTGGCGGGCGCCGTCGATCGCGGCGGCGCCGTCGTCGTCGAAGAGCACTACGTCCTGACCGCCGGGCGGCGACCATTCGGGGCCGGGATAGGGGATGGCGCCCTGGAGTGTCAGCCGTCCCGGTATGTGGGCGATGGGCCGCACGTCGATCAGGACGGGCGCCTGGTTCTCCTTCAGGCGGCGGAAGAGGACGAACGGCGAGACTTCGAGCAGCGGATCGAACTGGACCACCGGGGTCTCGTCGTCCAGGTAGCGGGTCGGCATGGAGGGATGGTACTACCGGATGGTCCGTTATATTCTCGTCATCCACGGATCGACTGTGCGTGTTTGCCGATCGGAGGAGCCCCCCTTGTGACGAGCCTCTCGTCCGTCGCTGAGCAGGTTGGCACGCGGCTGGCACCCTACATCGGGGCGTTCAACGCCCAGATGTGGATCCGGTCGGTGGCGCGGCGCAGCATCGGGGTTTCGGCCGAGGAGCTGACCGAGATGCATGTCCCCAAGCTGCTGGACGGCCTGCGGCCGTTCCTCCAGACGTTGATGGGGAGGAGCACGGCCGAAGACCTCCTGTCGCAGATCGGGCGAGAGGTACGCTGATGCGCTTGCGTTTGCTTGTGCTCTACCCCCTCCTCTATGCCGCGGCGTTCACGGCGGTTGCCGCCGGGCTCATCGACTCCGGCGGCGAGATGGTGCCGTTCGTGACCGCCCAGCGCATCCTGACGCGCATCCTGGCGGTCTGGGGGTGCTTCGCGGCCGTCTCGGTCTTCGAGCCAGGTGACCGCCTGCGGCGCGCCTGGCTCTGCCTGGGCTCGGGCACGATCCTCATCCTGACCCGGGACATCCTGCGCCTGTTTCCTGCGTTCGCATCCACGGCGGGTCCGGGGGCCCAGGCGACTCTGACCGGGCTGGGGATCGCCTCGAACCTGGCTCTGCTGGCCGGCATTCTGATGCTCGCCCGGGCCTGGAGGCTGGTCGCCATCGAGCTGCCGGGCGGCCGGCCCGGGGTCGCAACCATCGCGCTGGCCACGGCGGTCGTCGCGCTCCTGGTCGCTGGCCCCGGAGCTCTCCGGGAGGCGCAGGCGGTCGCCGAGGGGAACTGGAGCTCCCTGATCTTCCTGGTCTCCGCGCTCGTGGACATCATCACCCTCTGCCTGATCATGCCCCTGCTGCTGACGGCGGTGGCGTTGCGCGGCGGCAGCTTCTCCTTGCCGTGGGGGCTGCTCACCGCCAGCCAGATCTCCTGGATTCTCTACGACGTCGCGGCCGGTGTCGGGGCTGGGCTCGGACCGGTGGGCTTTCCGCTGCACGAAGTCTTCCGCGGTCTTGCCGAGAATCTTCTGTGCGCCGCCGGCCTGGCGCAGTATCTCGTGGTGCGCCACGTCCAGCGCATGGCGCGGGGAAGGTAGAAGGAAAATGGCAGGCCCTGGCACCATCGGGCCATCTCCGCTAACATCAACCCAACAGAGCCATTGAAAAAGTCCGCCGGTGTGCCGCCAGGCACCGCGAGGCGGATGTGTTGCAGGAGCCCGGAGAAGATCATGCACGTCAATCCGTACGAGTTCATCGCGACCGTCATCCTCATCATCGTCTACTGGTACATGCGGCGCAAAAAGAAGCAGGAGGCGGCCGCCAAGGCCGGCCCCAGAGTGGCCGGCGCGCCGCCGGCCGTCCCGAAACCCGTGAAGGTCCAGGAGCCGCCCGAGGCGGTCTACATGAACATCCGGAAGAAGATCCTGGAGACCTCCCGCGAGAGCCTGGGGCTGCCCGGCGAAGCCGCCGAAGCGAAGCGTATGGAGCCCTACGGGCTGGTGATGGAGATGGGGATCGCGAACTCCGCGGTGATGCTGGCCTGCTTCGCCAACGGCGATGCCGGCGTCTACTACCAGACGGGTGGCGGCATGAAGGGCGGGATCGCGCACGAGTCGGTCCGCAAGGCCGTCAAGGATCTCATCGCCCTCGCCGAGAAGGCCCTCCCGAAGATGAGCCGGGCCACCGCCCAGCCGCTTCCCGGACCCGGCAGGGTCCGCTTCTTCGTCCTCACCCCTCGCGGCCTGGCGACGGCGGAGACGGACCGGGAGGAGCTCGCCGAGCCCGGCAACGAGCTCGGCCCCCTGTTCGTCAGTGGACAGGAGGTTGTCAGCCAGATGCGCGAGGTGCAGGAGCAGCGCCGGGCCGAGTTCGAGAGCGGGGCGATCAACACCCCGCCGCCGCCCACCGGTCCGGCTCCCGCTCCTGCCGAGCCGGTTTGATCCCATCCCCCCTCTCCCCCGGGACTGGGGGAGAGGGAACCCGCCCGTCCTCTGCCTCTCTCTCCCGCCTACAGGAGTTTGGAGTCGTGGTCGGCCCAGGCGAGGCCGGACATGACCTTGGGCATGAAGCGGGTCGACTTCGGCGGCAGCATCTGGCCGCCGGCGATGGCGGCGGCGAACGCCGCGGGGAGCATCGGCGGCAGCCAGATACCGGTCTTCAGCTCGCCGCTCGCGACCTGCTGCCAGAGCTCGTCCGGGTTGGAGCGGTAGACGATCGTGCCGTCCGTGGCCGTCTCGGGAGCGTAGCCGAGCGCGGCGAGGAGGGTGTCGTGGAGAAGCTCCACGGCCAGCTTCGGCGAGTCGATCCGCCAGATCTCGGGAGCGTGGCCGGCCTGCCAGATGCCGACCGCCGCATGCCCGGGCCGGTCGGCGGCGGCGACGGCCTGGGCGAAGGCGGTGCCGCCGCCTCCGAGATCGCCGCCTCCAACGAGTGTGGCCACGCGCGCCAGCGCGGCGCGGTCGATCTCCTCGCGCAGCGCGCGGTGGATGGGCTCGATCGTCAGGGCCGGCGCGGCGATGCTGGTCACCACGGCGAGCTTGGCCGCGCCCGCGGTGCCCGGGGGGATGCCGTGCTCCTTGGCGAAGCGCTGGGCCACTTTGTAACGGTGGTGGCCGTCGGCGATGGCGGCGGGGCCGGCCACGGCCTCCTGGTAGAGCCGGATGCGTCCGGGATCGTCCACCTTGTAGAGGACGTGGACGTTGCCTTCCGCGTCCCGGTAGCGGACGAGCGCCGCGGCACCCTCCACGTCCTGGGCAACGAGCGCGTCGAGCTTGCCGCCGTCCTCGGAGAGGAGGAAGACGGGTTCGAGATCCACGTGCATGGCGGAAAGCAGGGCGAGCCGGTCGGCGAGCGGCTTGTCCAGGGTCTGCTCGTGCGGGCGGATCGTCTTGGCGTCCTCCAATCCGGCGAGGCCGAGCACGCCGAGCCGGCGGCCGCCGCCGGCCAGATCGATGACGTACGGATAGAGCGCGGGGCGGCTCTCGCGGGCGATGACGCCCTCCGCGGTCCAGCGGTGGTGGAGAGCCGCGGCGAAGCGGTAGGGGTCGCCCCCCTCGGGCGCGACGGGACGGGTCAGGTGGACGAACTGGTGGGGCAACTGGCTGTGGAAGCGGTCGCGCAGGGAGTCGTTGATCTGGTCGTACGGCGGAGCCGCCAGCTCGCCGCCGTCACCAGCTTTCGGCGTATATCGGATCCCTTCAAAAGCAAAGAGGCGCATCGAGATCTCCTCCGGAGAAAGCCGTTTTGTCGAACCGGCCGTATTGTACTGGAGGAGGGGGAACGGTTTCCCGAACGAGAAAGGAGGAGGAATGCGTCTTCCGTGGGGTGGTCTCTTTGCTTGTGGTGTTCTCCTGCTGGGTGCGCAAGGAGCGGCCGGCCAGCACGATCATGGCGATCCGGGTACGCCGGCCGCGATGCCCGCGGCGGTTCTGTTCGACAACCTGGGGTCCTACCATCGCGGGATCACCACCCGCTCGCCGGAGGCCCACGCTGGTTCGACCAGGGGCTGCGGCTGCTCTACTCGTTCAACCTGGAGGAATCGCAGCGCTCGTTCGAGCAGGCCGCGCGGCTCGATCCGGAGTGCGCGATGTGCTTCTGGGGCGTGGGGATGAGCCTGGGGCCCCACATCAACCTGCCGGGGATGCCGGACCGGACGAAGCCCGCGAACGAAGCCGCCCACAAGGCCCTGTCGCTGGTGGAAGGGGCTACGCCGGTGGAGAAGGCGCTGATCGAGGCGCTCACCAGGCGCTACTCCGATCCCCCCGCCTACACCCCGGACGCGCAGACGGCCCTGGACACGGCGTACGCCGAGGCGATGCGCGACGTCCACCGCCGTTTCCCGGACGACCTCGACGCCGCCGCGCTCACGGCTGAGGCGTTGATGGATCTGCACCCCTGGGATCTGTGGACCGTCGACGAGAAGCCGCGGCCCTGGACGGGTGAGATCGTGGCGCTCCTCGAAGGGGTGCTGGAGAAGGACCCCGGGCATCCCGGGGCGAACCACTATTACATCCACGCGGTGGAAGCCTCGGCGCATCCGGAGAAGGCGCTGGCCGCCGCCGGGCGGATCGCGGGCCTGGTGCCGGGCGTCGCCCACATGGTCCACATGCCCTCCCACGTCTACGCCCGGGTGGGGAGGTGGTCCGACGCCTCGGAGGCGAACCGCAAGGCGATCGCGGTGGATCAGGAGTACCTGGCCAAGGCGCAGGGGCTGGGCTTCTACTTCATGTACGCGGCCCACAACTACCAGTTCCTCTGGCAGACCGCGGCCATGGAAGGCCGGAGCGCCGAGGCGCTGGAGAACGCCCGCGCCGTGGTGGCGCAGACACCGCTCGAGATGCTCCAGCAGATGCCGGGCTTCGACTTCGCGCTGGGGTATCCGGTCTGGAGCCGGATCTGGTTCGGCCAGTGGGAGGAGGCTCTCGCGGAGCCGGGTCCGCCCGAGGGTTTCCCTTACGCGAAAGGAGTCTGGCACGCCGCGAGAGGTCTGGCGCTCACCCATCTCGGCCGCCTGGAGGAGGCCGCCCGCGAGCGCGCGCTGCTGGGAGAGGCGGACGCGGCCCTGCCCGCCGAGGCCGCCGAAGGGCTCAACTCCGCTCACGCGCTCCTCCGGATCGCCGAAGGGCTGCTCGACGGCGAGATGGCCGCCCGGCGCGGGAGCCTGGACGAGGCTGTAGGGAAGCTGGAGGCGGCGGTCCGGGAGGAGGACGGCCTGCGCTACAACGAGCCGCCGGACTGGTACTTCCCGGCACGCCATGCGCTCGGAACGGTGCTGAACGCCGCCGGCAAGGGGGCCGAAGCGCAGACCGTCTGGGAGGAGGCGTTGCGCCGCCATCCGGAGAACGGCTGGGCGCTGTCGGGTCTGGCCGAGTCGCTGCGCCTCCAGAAGAAGGAAGCCGAAGCCGCCAAGGTGAGAGAGCGTAGAGACAAGGCCTGGAGCCAGGCCGACGCGGGAGTTCGGCGCTGACGGGCGGGGGCCTCCTCTGTGCCACGAGATCGACGCCCTCTCGGCGAGCGAACGCCATGCGCTCACGCCGAAGCCCTCTGACCCGAGTTGAGGTCACTTTGCGCCAAAGGAGTCGACCTTGCGCCAAAGGAATCGACTTTGCGCCAAAGTCAACTCACTTTGCGACAGAGAAGTTGACTTTGCGACACAGGAGCTTACTTTGCGACAATCTGGACTCCTTTGTCGCAAAGTGAGTTCCTCTGGCGCAAGGTGGCGCAACGTTGTCACAAGGCAAACTCATCTGGCGCAAAGTCACCCCACTTTGCGCCAAAGGAGTCGACTTTGCGACTGGGAAGCTTACTTTGCGCCAAAGGAGTTTACGTTGCGACAAAGCAACCGAAGTTGGCGCAAAGTGAACCCACGTTGCGACAAAGCAGCCCACCTTGTGACAGAGGCGGAGATTCTGTCGCAACGTGTCCTTGCGCTGCGTCAGATAGGGTTCCGCGGCGATCGGCAGGCCATCTTTACCAGCCGTCACCGTCGTCGCCGCCTGAGCGGCTTCCAATCCAGGGCCGCAGGCCGCGGATGCTGCCGGGCGTGCCTCTACACCCGCCGCCGCAGCCATCCCGCCTTGGCCATCCGGCGCTGGATGGAGCGGATCTTCCTCTCGTAGCTTTTGCTCTTGGCTCCGGGGTGCCAGGACTTGGGGCGGGGGAGGCTCGCGGCCAGCTCGGCGGCCTGGCGTTCGGTGAGGCTGGCGGCGGACTTGCCGTAGTAGTGGCGGGCGGCGGCCTCGGCGCCGTAGATCCCCTCTCCGAACTCCACTACGTTCAGGTAGAGCTCCAGGATGCGGCGCTTGGAGAGGACGCGCTCCAGATGCCAGGTGAGGAGCGCCTCCTTGACCTTGCGCATCGGATTGTAGGAGGGGGAGAGCCAGAGGTTCTTGGCGAGCTGCTGGGTCAGGGTCGAGGCGCCGCGGGGAAGCTTCTTGTCCTCCCAGGCGTCCTCCAGGGCGGCGCGCTGCTCGCGGCTGGAGAAGCCGTTGTGGGAGAAGAACTCGATGTCCTCCGAGACGATCACCGCCCGCTTGAGGTTCGAGGAGATCCGCGAGCCGGAGACCCACTGCCATTGGACCTTGCGGTCCGCTCCGAGGCC
Organism: uncultured Holophagales bacterium; assembly: GCA_963844885.1. GTDB lineage: Bacteria > Acidobacteriota > Thermoanaerobaculia > Multivoradales > UBA5704 > DATMER01. Next base: position 284,586 of record CAWJQA010000010.1, read on the forward strand.
CATCCAGGGTCCCTGGCGGTAGCGGTCGATGAAGGCGGTGGTCTTCGGATTGTTCTTGGCGAGGCCGGCCACGTCCGGCCAGGTGAGAGCCTCGACGGCGAGCCAGACGGCGAAGAGGCCGAGAAAAACGAGGATCAGCCGGCGCCAGCGCGGCCTGCGCGGCGGCGCCTCCTCGGGCAGGGCGGCGGTGGAGACCGGCTCAGTCATGGGGCGGGGTAATAATAGGGCAGGAAGGGGTGGAAAGGACACAAGGGACATAAAGGACCCAAAGGACCCAAAGGACTCGGCGGATATACTTTCTCCGTGCCGCCGATCACCGTCCCGTTGCACGCTCCCCCTTTCGGCCCCGGCCCTTGGATCCAGGGGCCGGAGGTCGTGATGGCGTCGTTGCGGGGATCGGTCGTCCTGGTCGACTTCTGGGACTTCACCTGCATCAACTGCCTGCGCACGCTGCCCTACCTGCGGGCGTGGCACGAGCGCTACGCCGCGCGCGGGCTGGTGATCGTGGGCGTCCACACCCCGGAGTTCGAATTCACCGGCGATCCGGCGGTCGTGGCCGCGGCGGTGCGCGACCTGGAGATCCCGTATTCCGTGCTGCTCGACGACTCGCGGGAGACGTGGCGCCTCTACGCCAACCACTACTGGCCGGCGAAGTATCTCGCGGACGGCCGGGGCTATCTGCGCTACGAGCACTTCGGCGAGGGAGCGTACGGCTATACCGAGGAGTGGATCCAGCGCCTCCTGATCGAGACCGGCGACGGTCAGCCCATACCGCCGATCCTCTCCCCTCTGCGCGACGAGGACCGGCCGGGCGCCGTCTGCCATCCGGCCACCCGCGAGACCTACATCGGCTACCTGCGCGGCCGGCTCCAGGCCGACGAGGGCTACCGCCCGGGCGAGGAGGTGAGCCACCGGGGGAGAGCGGAGCCGCCGGAGCCCGGGACGTTCTCGGTCCGGGGCCTCTGGCGGCACGAGGCCGAATACCTGGAAGTGGCCGAGGCCGGCGCGGAGCTGGAGCTGGTGTGCGACGCCGCGGGTGTGAACCTGGTGGTGGGCAAGGAAGACCGGGGCGGCGGGGAGCTGGAGATCGAGGTGGATGGACGGCTTGTCCCGCCGGAGGAGCGGGGGCCGGATCTGGCCGAACGCGACGGCCGCACCCTGGCGGTTTGGGAGCGCCCGCGGATGGTCTCCCTTCTCGCTTCGGCCGAATTCCGGCGCCGCCGCGTGCGCCTGGTCTTCCTCACCCCGGGCACCCGGGCCTATACTTTCTCTTTCACCACCTGCGTCCAAGGCCCCGTGCCGTCCTGACGGCCCCGCTCCCGAAATCACCTTCCACTCTCTGCGCTGAAACTTCTCCCCCTCCGGCCCCGTAAAGGGGCTTGACGACAGATGTAGTCACGAGTAATCTGACTACAGTTGTCGTCAAGGAGGGCTCGATGAGTGGATTGAGCGGGAAGTCGATCGGGGATCAGGAGCTGGCGCTGCTCCGGCACGTGGCGGCGGCGGGGCCGGTCTCGGTGGGGCAGGTGGCCGAGGGCTACGGTGCTCCGCGGGGGCTGGCGCGCTCCACGGTGCTGACGATGATGGAGCGCCTGCGCCAGAAGGGATACCTGGCGCGGGAGCCGGTCGAGGGCGTGTTCCACTATCGGGCGGCCAGCACTCCGGGCGAGCTGCTCCAGGGAGCGGTCCGGACGTTCGTCGAGAAGACGCTGGCCGGCTCGGTCTCGCCGTTCGTGAGCTACCTGACGGAGCGCTCCGAGGTTTCGGACGAGGAGCTGGCGGAGCTGGAGCATCTCGTCGATCGCCTGAAGTCGCGGAGGAAGGAGCCGTGAGCGGGCCACTGCTCGATGCGCTGCTGCGGGCTTCCCTCCACGGCGCTCTGTTCGTGGGCGCGGTCTGGGCGACCTGCCGCCTCCTTCCCGGCCTGCCGGCGTCGGTGCGGTGCGTCCTCTGGTGGCTGGCCTGCCTGAAGATCGTGACCGGGCTGGCGTCGCCGGTCGAGCTGCCCTGGCTACCGACGGTTGATCCCATTCCCCCTCTCCCCAGCCCTCTCCCCCGTGCCGGGGGAGAGGGAGTCCCTGCCATGAGGCCCTCACCCCCCAGCCCCCTCTCCCGGTCCTCCCGAGTCCCCCTCCCCGGGAGAGGGGGAGACTTGCTGGAGGCGCCCTACCGCTTCCCCTGGGCCGCCACCCTGGCCGGTGTCTGGCTGGCGGGCGTCCTGGCCCAGCTCGGTGCCACGGCCCGCCAGCTCCGTCACGCGCGGGGGCTCGTGCGGCGGGCCGTGCCGCCCGGTGAGCCCTGGGTGGCGGCGCGCTTCGAGGAGCTGCGCCGCGAGCTGGGCCTGGGCGATTGGCCCGAGCTGAGGGCGTCGGCCGAGGTCGAGGCGCCGCAGGTGCTGGGCCTGCTCCGGCCGGTGGTGCTGCTGCCGGCCTCCCGGCCGCTGTCGGGCGCCGATCTCTCCATGGCGCTGTGCCACGAGCTGATCCACGTCCGCCGCGCCGACCTGTGGTGGGGGTGGGGGCCGGCGCTGGCGCAGCGGCTCTTCTGGTTCCACCCCCTGGTCCGCCTGGCCGCCCGCGAGTATGCGCTCGCCCGGGAGGCGGCCTGCGACGCGGAAGTCCTCCGCGTCCTCGATCCCGAGCCCCGGGCCTACGGCCGTCTGCTGCTGCGCCTGGGGATCGCCCCGCGGGCCACGAGCCTGGCCGCCGCGGGGGCCGCGCCGTCCGTCCAGACCTTGAAAAGGAGATTGCAGATGCTCGAACAGTCCTCCGCAAACCGTCGGCTCCCCCTCGGATGGGTGGGCCTGATCGTCGTCGTCGCCGGCCTCGCCGTGGTGCCGTTCCGCATCATCGCCCAGGAGGCGCCGGCGGCTCCTGCGGCTCCGGCGGCTCCCGCGGCGGCCTCCCGCTCCGCCGGCCCGTGCCCCCCATGCCGTGCCCGCGCCACCGGCTCCGCCTGCCGCTCCGGGGATCCCCGCGGTCGCCCCGGTGGCCCATGCCGGCGCCGTGCCGCCGGTCCCGCCGGTCCCGCCCGTGCCGCCGATCCCGCCGGTGCCTCCCCGGCCGATGAGCCTGCCCAAGGGAGAGTCCTACGTCCTGCTCCTCGGCGACAGCCGTACGGTGATGAACGGCTCCATGAGCGACGTCCGGAAGGCGAAGGATCTCCAGCAGGGAGACGAGCCGCTCCTGTACTTCCGCCGGAACGGGAAGGAGTATGTGATCCGCGACGCCGTCACCGTCAAGGCGGCCGGGGAGCTGTTCCGCGCTCAGCCGGAGCTGGGGGAACAGCAGGGAGAGCTGGGGTACCGGCAGGGCGAGCTCGGCAGCCGTCAGGGTGAGCTGGGCGCGAAGCAGGGCGCCCTCGCCGCGAAGCGGGGCTCGGCTGGAGCCCGGCGACGCCGCGGTTGCGGCCCTGGACAAAGAGATTGAAGAGCTCGGCCGCCAGCAGGAAGAGCTGGGGCGGCAACAGGAAGAGCTCGGCCGCCAGCAGGAGGAGCTGGGCCGTCAGCAGGAGCGCCTCGGCAACGAGGCGGAGACGAAATTCCGCGGCCTGGTCGACGACGCGCTGCGCACCGGCAAGGCGCGGGAGGTGGGCAGGTAGCCCACCAACGCTGTCACACCTGTAGGGGCAGGCCTCGTGCCTGCCCCCCCCGGGGCAACCACAAGGGTTGCCCCTACAGTGCGACACGGCAGCAGCGTTCAGGGCCCTCGGCATCCCCTTGCGCCCGCCCTCCCCTCCGCGACATCCTCCCGCCGATGGCGACCTATGCGATCGGCGACGTACACGGCTGTTTCAAGACCCTCCAGAAGCTCCTCGGGAGGATCCAGCACGACCCCCGGCACGACCGTCTCTGGTTCGTGGGCGACCTGGTCAACCGCGGTCCGCGTTCGCTCGCGGTCCTGCGCTGGGCGGCGGAGCAGGGGGACCGGATCGTGTCCGTCCTCGGCAATCACGACCTCCATCTCCTGGCCCGGGCCGCCCACGCCTCGGCGCCGAAGCGCCGCGACAGCCTCGCCGAGGTGCTGGAGGCGCCCGACCGCGACGAGCTGCTGGCCTGGCTGCTGCGCCGGCCGCTGCTCCACCGGGAAGGCGAGCATCTCCTGGTCCACGCCGGCCTGTTTCCCGGCTGGACCCCCGAGCGCGCCGAAGAGCTGGCGCGGGAGACCGAAGCCGCCCTGCGGGGAGGGGACCAGGATCTCCTCGCCAGCAACGACCGCAAGCTCGACGAAGGCTGGGATGACGGGCTGGTGCCGGAGACGAGACTCCGCATCGCCCTGGCCGGCTTCGCGAAGATCCGGACCGTCGACGGCGAAGGCCGGATGTGCTCCTCCTTCAGCGGCCCTCCCGAGCAGGCGCCCGAAGGGTGCCGGCCCTGGTTCGAGGACCCGGACCGTCGCAGCCGTGAGGTCACGGTCGTCTTCGGCCACTGGGCCGCCCTGGGCCTCTGGATGCGGGGCGGCCTCGCGGGCCTCGACAGCGGCTGCGCCTGGGGACGGGAGCTGACCGCGCTCCGCCTGGACGACGGCCGACTCTTCCATCAGCACAGCATCGATTAGAATCCAGGGTATGAATCATCCTCGAAGCCTCTTCCGCTGCCTCGCTCTCGACCCTCCTGCTGTCCCCGGCCCTCTCCGCCTCCGACCTGGGCCAGGTCGATTTCCCGTCCTCGGCGCCGCCCGCGGCGCAGGAGGCGTTCGTGCGCGGCGTGGCCGCCCTCCACAGCTTCTGGTACGAGGAGGCGGCGGACGCTTTCCGCGCGGCGCAGAAGGCGGACCCCGGCTTCGCCCTGGCCTATTGGGGAGAGGCCATGACGTACAACCATCCGATCTGGTCCGAGCAGGACGCGAACGCGGCCCGCGCCGTGTTGGCGCGCCTCGGCGCCACGCCCGAAGAGCGGGCGGCGAAGGCGCCCACGGAGCGGGAGAAGACCTGGCTCGCGGCGGTGGAGACCCTCTATGGAGAGGGCGAGAAGGCGGATCGCGACCGCGCCTACGCCGAGTCGATGCGGCGAATCCACGAGCGCTGGCCGGACGACCTGGAAGCCGCGAGCTTCTACGCCCTGTCGCTGATCGGCCCGGCGCTCACCAACGGCTCCACCGGCGACGCGCGCGAGCGCGACCTCATGAAGGCCGCGGCGATCCTGGAGGAGCTGGCCGACCGGAATCCCCGCCATCCCGGAGTGCTGCACTACCTGATCCACGCCTACGACGATCCGGTCCACGCGCCGCTCGGGCTGCGCGCCGCGCGGATGTACGCGCAGGTGGCCCCGGCCGCCCACCATGCCCTCCACATGCCGTCGCACATCTTCGTCCAACTCGGCCGGTGGCCGGAGGCCGCCGCGTCCAACGAAGCCTCCTGGGCGGCCTCGGTCGACTGGGTGAAGCGCGAGGGGCTGCCGGTGGAGAAGCGCGACTTCCACAGCCTCTCCTGGCTCCAGTACGCGTACCTCCAGCAAGGCCGCGTGAAGAAGGCGGAGGAGGTTCTGGAGATCGCCCGCCAGGCCGCGCGGGAGACCCAGGCTCCGCGCGTGGCCTCCGCCCTGGCAGGGATGGAGGCGCGGCAGCTCGTCGAGACCGGGCGCCGCACGGAGGCTCTCGCCGCGCTGCTCGCCGCGCCCCCGGAAGCCGGCCACGCCCATGGCGACTCGGCGCGGCCGATCCTGGAGAAGGAGGCTCAGGCGTTGACCCTCCAAGCCCAGGGGAAGACGGCCGAAGCCCTGGCGCTCCTCCAGGAAGCCGCCGGCCTGGAAGCGGCGATGCCGCCGCCGTCGGGTCCGCCTTCGCCGCAGAAGCCGGCGCTCGAGCTGTACGGGGAGGTGCTCCTGGAGTCGGGGCAGGCGGCCGAGGCGTCACGGCAGTTCGAAGCCTCGCTGCTGCGCATGCCGAACCGGGCCGCCTCTCTCCTGGGCGCCGCCCGCGCCGCCGCCCGGATGGGCGATGCCGGGGCCGCCCGCCGGAGCTACGCCGCTCTGGCCGAAGTCTGGAGCCAGGCCGACTCCGATCTCCCGGCGTTGGCGGAGGTCAGGGCGGGGCTGAAGGAAGTCCCCGCCCCTTAGCCGGTCCCGCCAGGCTGGTTCCCTGCAAGGAGAAGCCCGGGTTGCCCCGGGCTCTTTTAGACGTACAGAACAACAAAAAGAAAGAACCGCGGAAACTCCCGCGAGTGCCTTGACCTGTAGAGTAATCCCGGTAGATCTCGAGAGTCCTCAGCTCTCCGCTAAAACTTCCTCAAAAAATCTCAAAACGGGGGTAGAATCGACCGCAACAGCGTAACTCTCGGGTGTTTGAAGAATGGCTGTAACAGCTCCTTTCAGCGAGGAGACACGTCTCCTCGGGTTCGACGGGTTTCTCGTCGATCCGGTGCAGCGCAGGCTGCTCCGTGACGGTGTGCCGGTGCCCGTCACGCCGAAGGCGATCTCCATCCTGTTGATTCTGCTGGAGAGGCGGGGCGAGGTTGTGGACAAGGACGAGCTGATCCGCCGGATCTGGCCGGAGACCTTCGTCACCGAAGCCAACCTCACCCAGAACGTCTCGGCCCTGCGCAAGGTGCTCGGAGAGCGGGCGAACGACCACCGGTATGTGGTGACCGTGCCGGGCCACGGCTACTCCTTCGTGGCGGACGTGGTGGAGGTGGGCGAGGACGCCGAGCCGCCGGCCGCACCGGGAACTCCCAGGGAGGCCGAGCCGCTGTCTGAAGAGCCGGTGCTCCAGCGCCTTCCCGTGCCGCCCGTGAGGTCTGCGTCCGCGGCGGTCGCCGTGATCACGGCGATCGCCAGCATCGGCGCCATCGCCGCCGTGGCCCTGTTCCTCCTGAAGTCCGAAGACCGGCGGGCGCCGGCTCCGGCCGGGACAAGCCGGCCATCCATCGCCGTCCTGGGGTTCAAGAACCTGTCCGGAGAGCCCGGCTCGGCCTGGCTCGCTCCCGCTCTGGCGGAGATGCTGACCACCGAGCTGTCCGCGGGCGGCCGGGTGCGCGTGGTCTCGGGCGAGACCGTGGCGAGGGCGCGGAAGACCCTGGCTGCCGGAGCCCTCGCCGCCGAGACCCTGCACCGCCTCCACAGCATCCTCGGCTGCGATCTTCTCGTGACGGGGTCCTACCGGGTGCCCCCCGGACGGCCGAACGGCCAGGTCCGGCTCGACGTCCACGTCCTCCATCTGCCCGGCGGCGAGACGGTGGCCTCCCTGACGGAAGCCGGGACCGGACCGGGTCTGTTCGAGCTCGTCGGCCGGACCGGCTCGGAGCTGCGCGAAAGGCTCGGTCTGAAAAGTCTGTCGCCCGAGCAGGAGAGGGAGGCGCGCTCCCTCCAGCCGGCGAGCCCGGAGGCGGCGCGGCTCTACGCCCAGGGCCTGGAGGATCTCCACGCCTACGACCACCTCCACGCGGTGAGCCTGCTGCGCAAGGCGGCCGAGGCCGATCCGCGGTCGGCCTCGATCCATGCGGCGCTGTCGCAGGCCTGGGCGGGGCTCGGCTACGACGCCAGGGCGGTGGCGGAGGCGCGGCGGGCCGTCGAGCTGTCCGGCGGCCTGCCGCGGCCGGAGCGCCTCGCCGTCCAGGCGCGGTTCTACGAGTCCAGCCACCAGTGGAGCAAGGCGAGCGAGATCTATCGATCTCTCTGGACCTTCTTCCCGGACGACTTGGAGTACGGCCTGCAGCTCGCGATCAGCCTCTACACGAGCGGGAAGGGCTCCGAAGCTCTGGCGACGATCGCCGAGCTCCGGAAGCTGCCGCCTCCGAGCGGCCTCGACACGCGGATCGACTACTGCGAGGCCCGAGCGCGTTTCCGTCTTTCCGACCTGCCGGGCGCCGTGAGGGCCGCCCGGGCGGCCGAGGCGAAGGCGCGCTCCTCCGGCGAGCTCCTGATGGAGGGGCAGGCTCTCATCGTCGCCGGACAGGCGCTCACCGTCGAGGGCAAGATGGCAGAGGCTGTCCAGGCGTTCGAGCAGGCCCGTGCCCTGTTCGAACGTGCGGGGTACTTGTGGGGTGTCACCACCGCCCTGGCCAACCACGGGATCCTCCTTTACTGGCAGGGCGACCTGGCCGGGTCCGAGAGGCTCCACCGCCAGGCCCTGGCGCTCGTCAAGCAGGTCGGCAATGTGACCGGCCTCGCGGCCGAGCTCGGAAATCTGGGTCTGCTGTACCAGAGCAGGGGGGACCTTCAGCAGGCACTGTCGTACCTGGAGAGCTCGCGCGCCGAGTTCGCGGAGATCGAGGATCCGTTCCTGGAGTCGCGGGTGCTCATCGCCAGCGGGACGATCTTCCTTGTCCAGGGAGACCTGGCGGGCGCGCAGTCGCGCCTCGAGGAGGCCCTCGCCCTCGGCCGCAGGATGGGCAGCCGGAGCGACGAGGCCCGGGCACTCCACAATCTGGCGTCGCTCCTGGTCTGGAAGGGGCAGATCCGCGAGGCCGACCGCATGGCGGAACGGGCGTACAGCCTGGTGAAGGACAGGCGGGACCCGGTCCAGGCCGGCTCGTCGCTGTCCGCCTGGGCGGACGCCTCGGCCCGGCTCGGCGACCTCCCGGCCGCGCGGGCGCGATACGAGGAGGCGCTAGCGATCAAGCGGCAGGCTGGAGAGAGGATCGGCGCCGGCCAGATCCTCGGCTCCCTGGCCGGCCTTCTGTACCGGCAAGGCGACCTCGCCGGCGCGAAGGCGGCCGGCGAAGAGCAGCTCCGGATGGCGCGCGAAACCGGCTCCCGGACCCTTCACTCTTGGAGCCTCCAGGAGCTGGCGCGCACGCAGGCGGCGGCCGGCTCCCTGCGCGAGGCCCGGCGGTCGCTGGAGCAGGCCCTCGGCGAAAGCGCCGCGCTCGGCGAGGCTCTCCGGACGATGCTGCTCCGCAACGACCTGGCGGCTCTGGCGCTCGCCGAGGGCGGCGCGGCGGACGCCGCCGGGATGGCCGGCAAGGCGGCGGCGTGGTGGCGGGAGAAGGGGATCGCGTGGGGAGAGGCCCAGGCCTCCGCGATTCAGGCTCAGGCCCTCGCCATGCAGGGCCGGCGGGCCGAGGCCCTGGCTGCCGCGGAACGGGTCCGCGCTCTGACCGAGGGGAGAGAGGACCGTTCGCTGGTTCTCGCCGTCGCCCCCCGCCTGGCGCTGGCGGCGGCGCTGATGGACGGCGGCTCCGGCGGCGGCGAGGAGGCCCTCGCCGGCGTGGCGCGAGCGGCCGAGGAAGCGCGCCGCCTCGGGTTCGTGACAGCATCCCTGGAAGCCCGGCTGGTCCAGGGGCGGATCGAGATGTCGCGGGGCGAGCCGGAGACCGGGCGCCGGCGGATCGAGGAGGTCCGCGAAGAGGCTCGGACGCGGGGGTTCGGGCTCCTGGTGCGGCAGGCGGACGAGGCGCTCTCGCCCCGTGGGCAACCCCTGCCGCGGATTTGACGTTCTTTGGTCATGAGCTCTACGGCAACAACCATGGACAAGCGCACGGACAAGCGCACGGACAAGAGGTCGGAGAGGCGCGTCTATCGCTTCGACGAGCTCTGCGCCGATCCCATGCGGCGCGTCCTGCTGCGCGGCGGCGAGCCCGTCCCGGTCACGCCGAAAGCCTTCGCCATCCTCCTCGTGCTGCTGGAGAACCGGGGCGAGGTGGTGTCCAAGGACGAGCTCATCCGCCAGGTCTGGGCCAGCGCCTACGTCTCCGACGCGAACCTCACCCAGAACATCTCGTCCCTGCGCAAGGCGCTCGGCGACCGCACCGGCGAGCGGCGCTACGTGGTCACCGTCCCGGGCCAGGGATATACCTTCGCCGCGCCGGTGTCCGCGGAGCCCCAGGCGGATATCGACGTCGCCGGGGACACTCCAGCCGTCGATGAGCTGCCGGCGTTCCGGCCGGCCCCCGGAAGCCATCCCTCGTCCGGGACGTTCCCGGTCTTCCGCGAGGCGGAGAAAGCTGGACCGCTCCCGGCCGGCCGCCGGCCCCCGCGGCAGGATCTGGTGAGGATCGGCCTGGGGCTCGCCTGCGCGGCCGCCCTCGTCGCCCTCTCCTTCTACCTCGCGCGCCTGGACCGCGGACCTCTCGCCCTGCCCACGGCGCTCGCGCAGCCGCGGCGGCCCTCCGTGGCGGTGCTCGGCTTCCGCGACCTTTCCGCGCGGCCGGGCACGGAGTGGCTCGCCTCCGCCCTGTCCGAGATGCTCACCACCGAGCTTTCCGCCGGGCCCCGGGTGCGGGTGGTCTCGCGCGAAAACGTGGCCCGCGCCCGCCGGTACCTGAACATCCCGGAGTCCGGCACCCTCGACGAAGCCGCCCTGGAGAAGATCCGCTCCATCGTCGGCTCCGACCTGCTGGTGATCGGCACCTATGTGACTCTGGACGAGGACGGCGAGCGGCGCATCCGGCTCGACGTCCGGGTTTTGGAGGTTCCCGGCGGGGACATCGTGGCTTCCGTGGGCGAGGTGGGGACGGAGTCCGGGCTGTTCGAGCTGGTGTCCCGCACCGGTGCGCTCCTGCGCCAGAAGCTGGGGCTCACCGAGCTCTCCCCGGGGCAGGCCCGGGCGGCGCGCGCCCTCCAGCCGCTCGATCGCGACGCGATGCGGCTCTACGCCCAGGGCCTGGAGCGGCTGCGGGCCTCCGACGCGCCGCGCGCCCAGGAGCTGTTGGAGAGCGCCGTCGAATCCGAGCCCCGCTCGGCCGTGATCCGCTCCGCCCTCTCCGAGGCGTACGGCCTGCTCGGCTACGACGACCGGGCCCTGGAGGAGCAGAAACGGGCGGTGGCGCTGGCCGGCACGCTGCCCCGGGAGCAGCGGCTCGGCATCCAGGCGCGCTTCCACGAGCTGAGCCGCGACTGGAGCGGCGCGAGCGAAACCTATCGCTCCCTGTGGACCTTCTATCCGGACAACCTGGAGTACGGACTGAAGCTCGCCAACTCCCTCATGCGCGGCGGGCGTCTCACCGAGGCCCTGGAGGCGATCGCGGCCGTGCGCCGGCTGCCGCCACCCAACGGCCAGGACCCCCGCGCCGACTTGCTGGAGGCGCGCATCGCGCGCCGCCTCGGCGACCCGGCCATGACGCTGCGCGCCGCGGAAGCCGCCGTGACCAAGGGGCGGCGCTCCGGAGAGACGCTGATCGTGGTCCCCGGCCTCGTCTTCCAGGGCGATGCGCTCCTGACCCTGGGATCGGTCGACCCGGCGATCGACATCTTCCACCAGGCCCTGGCGTTGGCGGAGACAACCGAGAGCCCGATGATCCTTGGCATGGCCTACGCCAACCTCGGCTTCGCCCTGCAGAGCCGGGGCGACCTTGCCGAGGCCGAGGAGGCCAGCCGCGAGGCCCTCGCCATCGCCGAGCGGATCGGCACGGCGGTGGGCATCTCCGCGCAGCTCAAGATCCTGGGCGGCCTGCACCGGTCGAGGGGAGACCTCGCCGAGGCCCTGGACTTCCTCGGCCGGGCGCTCGCCCTGTACAAGGGGCTCGGCGACCCCGCGGTTCAAGGCCGCGTCCTGAGCTCGATCGGCTTGACTCGCTGGGCCCAGGGGGATCTCGCCGGCGCCCGCGACGACCTGGAGCAGGCCCTGGCCCTGAGCCGCGGGACCGGCGACCGCGCCACCGAGGCCGCCGCCATCGACCACCTCGGCCTCATCCTGGAGCGGCAGGGGAACCTGGACGAGGCCCGGCTCCGGCACGAGCAGGCCTTCGCCCGGTTCCGCCAACTCGGCGACCCGCGGCGAGCCTCCGAGGCCCTGGCGCGGTCGGCGGCCGTGCTCGTCCGTCTCGGCGGGCCCGGCAACCTCGAAACGGCGCGGAAGCGTTTCGAGAAGGCCCTTCAGACCAGCCGCCGCCTCGGAAACCGGCTCGGCGTCGCCGAGATCCTCGAAGGGATGGCCGACCTCCAGTACCGGAAGGGGGATCTGGCCGCGTCCCGGCGCCTGGCCGCCCGAGCCGCCCAGATCGCCAGGGAATCCGGCGCCCGGCTGTCGCTCGCCGAAGCCCTGCGCCTCGCGGGCCGCCTGGATCAGGCCGAAGGCCACCTGGCCGAAGCCCGGCTCACGCTGGAGCGGGCGCTCGCGGTTCTCGGCTTCGGACCCGGCTCCGGGGCGGGAGAGAGCCTCGTGGCCGCGGACGTCCGCCTCGAACTGGCCCGCCTGACCCTCGCCGAAGGCCGCTTCGACGAGGCCGCCCGGCAGGCCGACGCCGTGGCCGCATGGTATCGCGAGCGCGGCATTGCCGACGGGGAGGCGGACGCCATGTCGTTGCTCGCCGGCCTCGGAGAGGCTCGCCGAGCGGCCGGGCGCGCACGAATACGGGTAGGGGAGACGGCCGGCAGCGCTCCTGGACGTCCCCAGGGAGGCTGAGGTCAGAGGATTCGCGGGATGGACGAAAGGACGGCAAGCGGCGTTCTGAGAATTGAAAGCACGGAGCCCGGGCTTCTGTGCTTCGACGGCTTCCGGGTCGACCCGTCGGCGCGCGTCCTCTGGCGCGGACGCGAGCCCGTGCCTTTGACGCCCAGGGCTTTTTCGGTCCTCCTCGTCCTCCTCGAGCAGCCGGGCCAGGTGGTGGCGAAGGACGAATTGCTCCACAGGCTCTGGCCGCACGGCGGCGCCGAAGCCAGTCTGACCCAGTGCATCTCCGCCCTGCGCAAGGCCCTGGGAGAGAGCGCCGGAGACCGCCGCTACGTGGTCACCGTTCCCGGCCGGGGTTACAGCTTCGGGGTCGACGTCGTGGCGGAGGCGCCGCCTCCCGCCCGCGAGGCGGCCGGGAACGAGAGGTCCGCCGTCCCATCCTCCGGATACCGGATGAAACGCCGCCTGTTCGAAGCGCTCGCCGTCCTCCTGTTCGCCGCCGGTCTCGTGGCCTGGGCCGCCCTCGCGCGGGAGGCCCCCATGCCGGCGGCCGTGAAGCCGGACGCCGTCGTACCGGTGCGCCGCCAGACCCTCGCCGTCCTGGGGTTCCGCAACCTTTCAGGGCAGAGGGGCGCGGAGTGGCTCGCCTCGGCTCTGCCCGAGATGCTGACCACCGAGCTGGCCAAGACGAATCGGTTGCGGGTGATCCCCAGCGAAGCCCTCGTCCGCCTCCGGCCGGAGACCCTCGGCGAGACCCTGGACGGGCAGGCTCTGGCACGGGTCCACGGCGCCGTGGGCGCCGACCTCGTCGTGGCGGGCTCGTTCGTCGCCCTGGGAGAGCCGCCGGAGAGACGGATCCGCCTCGACGTGCGGGCGGTCCAGGTGAAGAGCGGCGAAACCCTGGCGTCTCTGGCCGTGGTGGGTCGCGAGCAGGATCTCTTCGACCTCGTCGCGCGCACCGGCGCCCGGCTCCAGGACGCGCTGGGCGTCAGCGGCCTGCCGCCGGCCGGTCCACCCCCAGCTCGTTGAGCAGCGCCCGCGCATCCTCGCCGTACAGCGTGTCGAGCATCCAGAGGAGGTAGCGCACGTCCACGCTGACGTTCCTCGCCACTTCGGGGACGTAGCCGAAGTCGTTGGCGACGTTTTCCCAGACGCGGTCGAAGTTCACGCCCACCAGCTCGCCCCGGCCGTTGAGCACCGGGCTGCCCGAGCTGCCGCCGGTCGTGTCCGCGTCCGCGAGGAAATCCACCGGCACGTCGTGGAGCTCGGGATCGGCCCAGCGGCTCCGGGCGGCGGACCGCGCCGCGGCCAGCAGGTCGTCGGGCGCGTCGAACGGCTCCACGCCGGTATGCTTTTCGACCACGCCGGAGAGCGTCGTCCGCGGCTCCATCGACACCGCGTCGCGCGGGCGGTAGCCCTGCACGTGGGCGAAGGAGACCCGCAGCGTGCCGTTGGCGTCCATCGCCACCCGTCGGCCTGCGTGGTCGATGACGGCGCGCATCCAGACCGGCCGCAGGCGGGAGGTGGCGCCGTGGAAGCGGTCCTCCCGCTCCTTGCGGTCCAGCAGCTCGCGGTCCAGCCCGAAGGCGAGGACGAGGAGCGGGTCGTGGCGGTCGCGGAGCCGCACCGCGGACTCGTCGAACATCCGCATCCGGTCGTCCAGGCTGGCCACCCGGGTGTGTGCGAAGAGCTCGGCCACCCGCGCGCGAATCCCCGCCGGCGTGCGGTCACCCGCGAGGAATTCGTCGACGGCGGGAGACCGGGAGCCCTCGGGGCCGTCAGGAAGCGCCGCGAAGCGCGCCAGGAGATCGATCAACAACTCCTGCTCGGCGGCCGGGAACATGCGATGCTGGTCGAGCTTCAGTCTCTCCACGATGCGGTCGCGGCTGCGGTCCATGTAGTCGGGCTCGCGCTCCAGATCGGGCTTGGCCTTCTCGCCGGCCCAGCGCACGATCGTCAGGGCCATCTGCAGCGGCTTGGACCCCTGGGCCGCCTGCTCGAGCAGGAAGTCGCGCTCCCAGGTCCGCAGGCTCGCTTCCACGAGCGCCGAGAGCTCCCGCTGTGCCGAGATTGCGGCGGAATAGCCGGGCCGTGCCGCGGCCCACGCGAGAACCTCCCGCTCCGACTCCGCCTTCCTCTCCAGGATATGGCCGCGCCGGAACCCGTCCACCTGGCCGCGCGAGTTTTTCTCCCGGTTGGCCAGCCCCTTGATGCGGTCGGCCAGCGCGATGCGCGCCTCCTCCCCGTCCTTGGCCGAGGCCGCCTCCAGGATGTCGATCCAGGCGCGGTAGAGCTCGGCGCGCCGCGGATGGTAGAGCTCGCCGCGCTCCCGCATCTCCGGCTCGATCAGCGAGCGGAAGGTCGTGCCGGGATAGCCGGCGACCATCACGAAGCCGCCCGGCTCGATCCCCTGGGTGGCGATCGGAAAGAAATGACGCGGCCTGTAAGGCCTGTTCTCCGGTGTGGACGCGGCCGGCTGGCCGTCCGGCCCCGCATAGACCCGGAGCAGCGCGAAGTCGCCGTCGTGCCGCGGCCAGCTCCAGTTGTCGATCTCGCCGCCGAACTCGCCCACCGCGCGCGGCGGCGCATAGACGAGGCGCACGTCCTTGAATTCCAGGCTTTCGTACAGCACGTACTGGACGCCGTCGTCGAACGCCTCGAGCTGGCAGCGCCGGTTCGGCTGCGCCTCGCAGGCGGCGATCATCTCTTTCGTCTTGCGCTGGATGGCGTGGAACCGGGCAAGGTCATCCGCCCCGGCCGGCACCGCGGCTTCGATCCGGGCGGTGACGTCCGTGCTCTTGTGCGGCACCGTGGCGCGGGCGCCCTGTCCGGCCAGCTCTTCGCCGCGGTTGCGGGCCAGGTAGCCGGCGGCCATCAGGTCGCGCTCGGGAGTCGAGTGCTGCTGCAGGATGCCGAAGGCGCAGTGGTGGTTCGTGATCAGCAGCCCGTCCGCCGAGACGAAGCCCGCCGAGCAGCCGTTGACCAGGACCGCCGCTTCGAGCAGGCCGGCGCCGTCGCGGTTCCACAACGTTTCCGGCGGGATCTCCAGCCCGATCTGCCGCAGCCAGTGGGGATCGAGCTCCAGCACCTGCTGCGGAGTCCATTTCCCTTCGAGTGCGAAGGCCGGGAGCGAGAGCAGGGACGCGAGCAGGGAAAGAACGAGCACAAAGAGATACCGCCGTTTCATGGCCGCACAGTGTAGCGCAGCAGGCTTTCCCCTACCCGATCAGCCGCTTGTAGCTCTTGAGGTGCCCGATCGCCGGCCCTTTGCTGCCCAGCTCTTCGTAGACGACCGCCAGGTTGTAGTGGGCGTCCGCGAGCGCCGGATCGGTCTCCAGCGCTCTTTCATAGACCTCGGCGGCTTCGGCGGGCCGGCCGAGATCCTGGAGCGCGACGCCGAGGTTGAACAGTGCCGTGGCGTCGTTCGGCCGCGATTCCAGCGCGCGGCGATAGTGGCCTTCGGCTTCGACCGTCCGCCCGGCTTCGTGCAGGAGCCGGCCGAGGTTCAGACGGGCGTCGGCCATCGCGGGATCGATCTCCAGCGCCTGGCGATAGGCCTCCTCGGCCGCGGCCGGATCGTCCGGCTCCAACTCGGCGCCGCGCTCGAACCACGCTTCGGCGGAATCGAAATCGTCCTCCTGGAGCTCTTCGACCTTCTCGGACAAGCGGGCGGACTGGCGCCGCTGCTCCAGCGACGCGGCTTCGCGCGCCAGCTCCGAAACCTCGAAGTCGAGCAGCGCCTGGCCCGACTCGGGATTCCAGACCTCGCCGCCGTCGCGCACCACCACGTGATGGCCCTGCGCCGAAATGCGGACGCCGGTGAGCGGACGCCCTTCCGGGAGCTGCTCGCGCAGGTTGCGCAGAGCCAGGACGATGCGGCGCTGCGGCACCCGCGCCTCCACCAGCCCCTTGGCGGTGCGCAGCAGGATCAGGTCCTGAAACGTGAAGCGGTGCTCGCCGCGCGGACCCTGGGCGGGCACGAGAAAACCCGAGCGGACGTAGGAGCGGACCTGGGAGACCGGGATGCCGAGCAGGGCGGCGACGTCGCGCGTCGAGTAGCCGCCCGCTCCAGCCTCGCCCGGCGAGCTGAGGGAGGCGGGGCGGTTCATCGGCCCCATTGTACTCCCAACAGGATCTCCGACAGCGCTTCGCGGCGGCACGAAATTACCGCTTCGACGACTTCTTCTTCGCCTCGCCGGTGCCGTCCGCGGCCGCCGTCCGCGGCGCCGCCTTGGGCGGCTTGCGCGACGCGATCGGGATCGGCTCCTTCACCTGTCCCTTCGGCTGGGCCGCCGACAGGCTCGCCTTGAGCGCTTCCATGAGATCGATGATCTGCGCCCGCGGCGCCTCCGGCGGCGTGGCCTTGATCTCCTGGCCCTGGACCTTGCTTTCGATCAGCTCGCGCGTGCGCTTGCGCACGTTGTCCTCGTAGGCTTCGGGGTGGAACTCGTCGGCCGCGATCTGCTCGATGAGCTGGATCGCGAGCCGCAGCTCCGGCTCCTTGACCTCGGCCGGCGCGACCGGCACCTCGTCGAACTTCCGGATCTCGTCCTGGTAGCGGAGCTGCTGCATGATGAGACCGTCCTGATACGGCCGCAGCAGCACCAGGTAGTCCTTGCCGCGCGCGGCATAGCGCGCCAGCGCCGCGCGGCCCGTCTGCCGCATCGCCTGCGAAAGCAGCCGGTACGGACGGTCGCCGCCCTTGTCGGGACCCACGTAGGTCGATTTTTCAAAGTAGACCGGATCGACCTGGTCGGCCGGCACGAACTCCGTGATCTCCACCGCGTTCGTCGGCTCCGGAGTCAGCGCCTTGAGCTCCTCGTCCGAAAACAGGACATATTGCCCCTTGGCGTATTCGTAACCTTTCACCATTTCGTCGCGGCCGACGACCTCGTCGTCGGTAGGGCAGATGTACTGTTGCTTCAGACGGGAACCGCATTTCCGGTGCAGCATGTTGAGTTGAATCCCGGACGAGCTCTCACCCGTCGAGTACAGCTTGATCGGGATGGTGACGAGTCCAAACGAGATGGTGCCGGAGGCGAACGAGCGTGCGGTCATACTCGTAATGTACCATCAATCTGCAATGCCCGCGCAAGCTCCCGGTAAATCCGATCCGTCGAAACTCTCCCGTACAATTCTGAAAGAGCTGAAGAGCCTCGGGGCGCCGCGCGCAGCGGTTTCGGCCACGGATGCCGAAGTCATGAAACCCGAAGTTTCCGATCGGCCTTTTACAAGAAAAAATTGGATCTTCGAGCTCAAGTACGACGGCTTCCGGATCCTCGCCGAAAAATTCGCGGACGCACAGGCCCGCCTCGCCTATCGCAGCGGGCGCGACGCGACGCGGATCTTCCCGGAGATTACGCGTGCCGTGATCGGTCTTCCCTTTCACTCACTTTTGCTGGATGGAGAAGCCGTCATCCTCGACGGCGCGGGAAAACCCGATTTCCAGCTCCTCCAGCGCCGCGCCCATCGCACGCGGACGATCGACCTCGAGCGCGCCGCGGTCGAGAGCCCGGCCGTCCTCTTCGTCTTCGACCTCCTGGCCTTCGAAGGCTACGACCTGCGCCCTCTGCCATTGTCGGCGAGGAAGTCGATCCTGCGCCGCATCCTGTCCGCGGGGGGAGTTGGAGGCCCGCTTCGCTACGTCGAAGAGGTTCCCGAGCGCGGCGAAGACCTTTTCGCGGCCGTGTCGAGCCTCGGTCTCGAAGGCGTGGTGGCCAAGCGCGAGGACTCGCCGTACAAGGGCGGCTACTCGCGGCACTGGCTCAAGTTCCGGGTCGACCAATCCACCGACTTCGCCGTCGTGGGCTACGAGCCGGGGCCCGGCGGCGTCCGTAACCTTCATCTCGCCTTCACCGAAGGCGCGGACTTCGTCTATGCGGGAACCGTCGGTTCGGGCCTGGACACGCAGGGGATGAAAGAGCTGCGCGCCCATCTCGAACCGGCGCGGCGGCCCACACCGGCCGTCACCCGGGCGCCGAAAGATCGGGGAATCGTCTGGGTCGAGCCCGAGCTGGTGTGCGAGGTGCGCTACAAGGAGTGGACCCGCGGCGGCCACCTGCGGCATCCCGTGTTTCTCCGCCTGCGGGAGGACAAGGGGATCGACGAGTGCCGCAAGCCGCCCGATGCGCCGGATGGAGACGAGGCGCCGGACCTGGAGCGCTTCACGAATCTCGACAAGGTTTTCTGGCCCGCCGAGGGCTACACCAAGGGCGATCTGATCAACTACTACCGAGCCGTTGCCCCCTGGATGCTGCCGTATCTCAAAGACCGCCCGCTGGTGCTCGACCGTTACCCGAACGGGATCACGGGAAAATCTTTCTACCAGAAGAACGCCGGCGAGTCCGCCGGCCCTCTGCGGACGGTGACCATCCAGGGCGGCGAATCCCGGGCGATCGAGTATTTCCTCTGTGACAACGAAGAATCGCTCCTTTATCTCGCCAACCTGGGAGCCATCCCGCTGCACATCTGGTCGAGCCGCGTAGGATCGCTCGACCGGCCGGACTGGTGCATTCTGGATCTCGATCCCAAAGGCGCGCCGTTCCGGGACGTGGCGCGGATCGCCCTGGCGCTGGGCGACCTGTGCGACGAGATCGAGCTGCCGTCGTTCATCAAGACGAGCGGCGGCAGCGGGCTGCACATCCTCATTCCGCTGGGAGGGCAGTGCGAGCACGATCAGTCGCGGCAGATCGCGGAGCTGCTGGCGCGCATCCTGGTCGACCGCCTGCCGGCGATCGCCACCACCCTGCGGTCAATTCCCGCGCGCAAAGGCCGCGTCTACGTAGACGCCTTGCAGAACGGCCGCGGCAAGCTGCTCGCGGCGCCGTACAGCGTCCGGCCGCATCCGGGAGCGCCGGTCTCGACGCCGCTAGCCTGGAGCGAGGTGAGCTCGGAGCTCGACGTTCGAAGCCACAACCTGCGCACCGTGCCGAAGCGCCTGGAAACGCTCGCGGAAGATCCCCTGCTGCCGGTGCTGAGCGTCCAGCCCGACCTGATGACGGCGCTCGCGAAGCTGGCCGAGCTGGTTTGACACCTTTTGGTTTTGAATGCCCGATGGCATGGAACCGGATTGCCTCCGGCACGGCCCGCCAACCAGCGCTGAAGCGCCTGTTGGGTGGCCGGCGGTCGGTAGCCTTCTTCCCCGGGAGGCGATAGGATGGACACGATCTGGAGGAGACAGGATGCGCAAGGTGTCCCTGGCGGCGACGCTCCTGGCCTGGACAAAGCTGATCCTCTCGGGGAGAGAGCAGGTGGCGGAGGCGCCGGAGATCGGCCCGCTCCTCGACGCGCTGGAGGAGCGCTTGGCGCGGGCCACGACCCTCGACCGCGAACGAGCCCGGCTGCAGGCTGAGCAGCAGCGGGTCACGCGGGAGCTGTTCGAGACCCGCGTGGAGGGGGACGCTCTCATGGTTCGGGTGCGCGACTTCCTCAAGGGCACCCTCGGCCGGCAGAGCGTCCGCCTGACGGAGCTCGGCATGCGTCCGCGTCCGCGGCGCTACCGCCGCGCGCCGAAAACGGAGACCGCGGACAACGGCGCGCAATAGCGCCCCGCGCGGCATCCAAATTCACGGGGCAGCGGCTGCCCCGCGAAATTTTCCGTCCCCAACCGCGTCCCGCGTCCCCGAATTCATGGGGCAGCGACTGCCCCGCGAAATTTTCCGTCCGGCGCTCGGTTTCGGGCCTCAAATTCACGGGGCAGCGGCTGCCCCCTGAAATTTTCCTCCCCAACCGCGCCCGGCGGCTCCAAATTCATGGGGCAGCGACTGCCCCGTGAAATTCTCCGTCCGGCGCTCGGCTCAGGGCTTTTGAAGCGTCCGTGGCCTTTGGCCCTCACCCCCGGCCCCTCTCCCGGCCGCACGCCCAGACCCCCGGGAGAGGGGAGCGTGGCTACGACCAAAGTCTTCCCCATCCGTCTCGGTCACGGGAAAACGAAGCGGCGGCGAGCGACGGGAGGACAGCCGTCCGTTTTGTAGCTCCCCTCTCCCGGTGGTCCGGGTGTGCGGCCGGGAGAGGGGCCGGGGGTGAGGGCCGTACAAGGCGGATGGCGGGCGGAGAGATGGCGTGGCACCGGAACCCGCGCCTTATGGTATCCTTCTCCAGAGAGGTGACCTACATGAGCATGAGAGCGACAGCACAGGCCCGCCGACCCGAGGACACTGTAGAGAGCCTCCTGGGCGCCGACGAACGGGAACGAACCCTCCGTGCGTTGGACGCTCTCCTGGAGGGCGACGAGGCGGAGCAGCAGGAGACGTTCGCTTTTCTGAAGGAATCTCTGGATCAGAACCCTCCTTCCAACCGCAAGCTGTTCTCCTTCTGAATGATCGTCCTGCTCGATGCCGGACCCTTGGGATTGATCTCCTCCCTTCTACCTGCTCAGTGAGACACGTGGTCGTAGCTGATCACCCGCGTGACCTTCCAGGCGCCGTCGGTGTTCTGCCAGAGCATGACGAACTTCGCCACGCCGCTGGCCTCGCCGCACTTCACGTTCGTCTTCGGGTCGCAGAACCGATGGACGCCGATCTCGACCGCACCGTAGTTCTTGAGGGGATACACTTCGAGAGAGCCTTCGACCAGATCGCGATGCACCTTGCCGCAGATGTTCTGCTTGACGGCGTCGACCAGCGCCTGCCGTGACCGGCTGAGCCCGGTCTGGTCGTGGTAGAACTCCAGGTCTTCCGTGAAGAACGATCCCAGCTTCTCCAGGTCGCACCGGTTGTAGGCGTCGAAGAGCTCCGCGTCCAGCGCCGCGATGGTCTGGAAGAGCTTGTCGTGATCCTCCTTGCTCTGCGGAGGCTGGGCCTCGGCGCGGGCAAGGGGCACCGCGAGCAAGCCCAGGAGCAGCAGAGTTTTATATATACCCAGGTGCTTCTTCATGGCATCCACCCTTTCTTGGAGGTCCGGCCTACAGACCGGTCGGTACGCAAGCGGGCGGCGGAAGTTTTCCGGGTGCCCTAAACATTGATCGCCGGTCCGGTGTCCTACTCCCCGGCCAACGGATTGCCCGATTTCCGCAGGACCCGGTCACCCGGGTTCCACCGGCCATGCGGCAAAGCCGGGCAGCCCGACTTATCTCGCACTCAAGGAGGGTAATCATGGAGAGGACGATCCTTCAGAAGGGCTTCAGAACCGCCTGGATCCTGCTGGTGTTGTTGCTTTGGAGCAGCGCGCAAATACACGCCCAGGATCTCACCAAGTTGGCGACCGATCTCGCGACGAAAATCCATACCATGAAGCACGAGCGCGTGACGGTCGTGGACTTCCTGGATCTCGAAAAGAAGCCGAACAAGCTGACCAAATTGCTGACCTACAAGCTTCAAGCCGCCCTGGCCGAGCCCGACCGTGACCTCGTGGTGGTCGATCAAAGCCACCTCGCTGAGCTCTTCGACCAGATGGAGAAGCTGAGCGAGGGCCTGATTGATCCCGCCACAGCCAGGGAGCTTGGAAAGGTGACGGGTACCGAGGTTCTCATCTATGGCACCGTGATGGTTTCCTCCATGTCGGTCCGCCTCGATGTCAGTGCGGTCGATCTACAGACCGCGAAAGTGATCGCGGCGGGTACCGCCAGTCCGACCCGTATCGGCCTCGTCGACCGGCTGGCGAAGGAAGTTGAGAAGGAAGAGGAAGGGGCCGCATCGGCTGAAGATGATTCCGAAGCCGAGACTCCCGTCAGAGCGGCCTCGGCGAAGACGGCGCCGCGGGCCCCGACACGGAGTCGCCGCGACCAGGGATTTCTCTTCGAGCTCGACGGATGTTCCCTTAGCGGGGATGCGATGACGTGTGCCCTGACAGTTACCAGTGAGGGCCGCGACCGATGGCTAATCATCGGCCGTGAATCGCGTGCTTGGAACGAGGCAGGGGAAGAGTTCAAAGCGAAGCCCTCATGATCTCCAACTCTCAGTCCGATGAGTATTGCATGAAGAAGGAGATTTTGCGAGACGTTCCGACGAGCCTGACGTTGACATTTCCGGAGTTCGGAAGTGATGGCTCAATCGTGGAGCGGTTTCGTTTGGCTTGGAAGGAAGAAGAAGGTTGTTATTACTATCGCTCCTTGGATTTCGAGAAGATTGCTCTCTCCGGTGACACCGACTTTTCGTCTGTAAAGAAAGCAGCCCGCGGCAGTGGGTTGCAGGAGCGGCTGCCCTGGGCTCGAAGAAAAAGGGCTCCGGCGGCATCCTGGGCCGACTCACCGACAAGATTCTCGACACGGCCGCCTCGACGGTGGAGAAGATGATCGACAAAAAGGCCTCGGAGCTTTCCGGCGAGGATAAACCTCCGGTCGAGTGACTGCCATGGACTACAAGGACTTCGCCCTGCAACTCGACTGCGCCGCGGGGCAGCCAGGCTTTGTGACGCGGGTCCTCCATTCGCCGGCCGGCGAAGCGGAGGCCCCGTTTGTCAACCCGATCTCCCGGGCCGAGCTCGACAACCTCTGGCAGACGGCGCTCCGTGCCCGGCTGGCGGCCCGCGGGTCCAGAGATGTCTCGGCGAGGCTCCTGAACCCGGTCACCGAGAGCGTGCTCGAAGAGATCGGTGACCGGCTTTTTCGGGCGCTGTTCCGTGGCGCGGTTCGCAGTTGCTGGGTGCGAAGCTTTTCCGAGGCGACCCGGCATCCGGAGGGGGGCCTTCGGCTCAAGCTGCAGTTGAACCTCGGAGACCCGCAGATCGCGAGCCTCGCGGATCTGCCGTGGGAGCTCCTTTTCTCTCCCGAGCATGGTGGATTTCTGGCGCTGCAGCGCAGGACCCCCATCCTGCGCCACATGCGCCTCCCCCTGCCCGGGAGCCGGCCCTTGCCGGCGCGGCCGATCCGTCTGCTCACCGTCTTGTCCCAACCCAAGGCGATGACTCAGCTTTCTCTCGAAGCCGAGGGCGAGAAGATCGCCTCAACCCTGGGAGCCTTGCCGGGAGTCGAGGTGGTGCCGCTCCACAACCCTACGATCGAAACTCTCAGAGAGACCCTGCTTCAGCAGGAGTTCCAGATCCTTCATTTCATGGGCCATGGCGGGTTCGATGAGCACTCGGGCCAGGGAGCCCTCTACTTCACCGACGCCGACGGAGCCTCGGTAACGGTGAGCGGGTCTCTCCTGGCGAGCCACCTGGCCGGGATGGACTCCCTGCGTCTCGTCTTCATCAACGCTTGTGAAACGGCGCGGTCCAGCGCGGTCGCGCCGTTTGCCGGAGTGGCCACGGCGCTCCTCCGGGCCGGTCTGCCGGCTGTGATCGCGATGCAGCGGCCCATCGGCGACGATGCGGCTTTGGAGCTCAGCCGCACCGTGTACCGAAGGCTGGCCGCGGGCGATCCGATCGACGCCGCCATGACGGAGGGACGCCTCGCTATCGCACGTGATCATGGATCGCTGCTCGAATGGGGGACCCCTGTCCTGTTCTCGCGAGCGGAAGACGGCCGGATTTTCGCGGCGGAGCCTACTGAAACGCACCCCGTTCCGGCCGCGGCTGTTCTATCCGGGGCCGCCACCGGTTCGCCATCCAGCCCGATTGGATCACGCCGACTTGCGCTTCTCGGTCTTCTGGTCGCGACGGGCCTCGGCATTGCCGCCGCGCGCTGGCCTTTCGAAGGAGAAACCGCTGTGGGCCCGACCCGCGAGCCGACGCCGGCTGTAACGCCGTTCGAAACGCCGACCCCGACGCCGCCACCTGCCGAAACACCTGCGCCGCCAAAGCCTCATACCGTCAAGCCTAAAGTGGATGCCGAACCAGAGTCACATTCCGTGGTACCCCCTGCTCGCTCCAACTCTTCCTACGAGCTCAGCGAAGGCAACCCGGTCTTCATCCCCGGGCTCGAAGCCGAGGTGGGAGCGCGTTTCTTCGAGCGGGACGGCTACTCCTTTGCCCGTTTCTCGATCGCGCCACAGGACGCGGGAATGTTGGAACACCCTCCGGTGATGAGCACCGGAACCCTCGATTTTCCGAGCCAGAACGGCACCTATCACCTCGACGTTCTGAGCTTGGACAAGGCCGCCAGGCGTGCCACGGTGCGTTTGCGCTTGGAGTCCCCTTGACAACAGTCACACCGGCGCGAGCCGGGCCGTGAAATGCCGCAGGTGTTTCGGTTCCTCGACGATGCGGAAGCCGCGCAGCCGGTGCCGGCGGTCGGCGACCAGCTCGGCGACTTCGATCAGGTAGTCGATGTGGCTCTGGGTGTAAACCCGGCGCGGGATGGCCAGGCGCAGCAGCTCCAGCGGCGCCAGCCGCTCCGTGCCGGTCTCCGGGTCCTTGCCGCCGAACATGAGCGTGCCGATCTCGACGCCGCGCACGCCGCCGTCCTCGAAGAAGGCGCAGGCCAGCGCCTGGGCCGGAAACTCCGTCTTCGGGATGTGGGGCAGGAAGGCTCCCGCGTCGATATAAACCGCGTGGCCGCCGGTCGGCCGCACGATCGGCATGCCCACGGCCATCAGGCCCTCGCCGAGGTAATGCGGTGGAGGCGGCGCGGTAGCGCAGATAATCCTCGTTCACCACCTCGGTGAGGCCCACGGCGATGGCTTCGAGGTCGCGGCCGGCGAGGCCGCCGTAGGTGGGGAAGCCCTCGGTCAGGATGAGCAGCTCTTCTTCCTGGCGGGCGAGGCGGTCGTTGTTGGCCGCCAGGAAACCGCCGATGTTGGCGAGGCCGTCCTTCTTGGCGCTGAAGGTGGCGCCGTCGGCCAGCGAAAAGACTTCGCGCGCGATCGATTCCACGGTGCGGTCCGCCTGGCCTTCCTCGCGGGTCTTGATGAACCAGGCGTTCTCGGCGAAGCGGCAGGCGTCGAGGAAAAACGGCGCGCCGTACCGGCGGCAGAGCTCGCTCGCGGCCCGGATGTTGGCGAGCGAGGCGGGCTGGCCGCCGCCGGAGTTGTTGGTGATCGTGAGCATGACGCAGGCGATGTGGCTGCCTTCGGTCGCGGAGCAGCCGCTCCAGCGCTTCGAGATCGATGTTGCCCTTGAACGGGCTTTCATCCGACGGAATGCGGGCCTCGGGGACGGGGATGTCCACGGCCCGGCCGCCCAGCGCCTCGACGTTGGCGCGGGTGGTGTCGAAGTGGGTGTTGTTGATCACGATCTTGCCGGCCACGCCGAGGCAGGAGAAAAGGATGCGCTCGGCGGCGCGGCCCTGATGGGTGGGGATGATGTGCCGGAACCCGGTGAGCTCGTGGACCCGGGCCTCGAAGCGGAACCAGGACCGGCTGCCGGCATAGGACTCGTCGCCGCGCTGGATGGCGGCCCACTGCTCGGCGGACATGGCGCCGGTGCCGGAGTCGGTGAGCAGGTCGATCAGGATGTCGTCGGCGGGGATGCGGAAAAGGTTCCATTCGGCCGTTGCGGAGGATTTCGCGGCGCTCCTCGCGGGTGGTCATGCGCAACGGCTCGACGGTCTTGATGCGGAACGGCTCGATGATGGTCCTCACGGTTCTCTCCTCGTGGTCGTGGCCGGGGTGGCCGGCACGGGGAGCATACGGCCGGGACCGGCCGGGCCTTCCTACCCGAAAGGAGAGGGAGGACCGCCCGCAATGAGAGGCCCTCACCCCCGTCCCCTCTCCCGGCCGCACGCCCGGACCCCCGGGAGAGGAACCAGGGGGTGAGGGCCGAAGCGTCGGATGTGCCTGCATCGCGGAGATGAGGCTCGAAAGGCGGAAGTTGTCGCTGGATCAGGTGCCACCAGAACGCCGATGCCTGCCGAGGTCTCGCCGGCACCGCCCGTAGGATAGACTTCAGCTCTCTATGCAGATCGATTCTTTCATCGACCGCTGGTCCGCGAGCGGCGACGCGGAGCGCGCCAACAAGGACTCTTTCCTCAACGAGCTGTGCGACGTGCTCGGCGTCGAGCGGCCTCATCCCAAGACCGGCGCCGCGGAGCGGGATGTCTACGTCTTCGAGAAGGACGTCCACCGCGCCCGGGCCGGCGGCGTTTCGATCGGCCGCGTGGACCTTTACAAGCATGGGTGCTTCCTGCTCGAAGCCAAGCAGGGGGCCGCCACCGGTCCCAAGCGGCGCGATTCGCCGGCCTGGAACCAGTTGATGAGCGCCGCGCACGGCCAGGCGCTGGGCTATGCCGCGCACCTCGACGCCCCGCCGCCGTTCCTCCTGGTCTGCGACATCGGCTACTGCTTCGACGTCTACGCCTCGTTCGACGGCACCGGCGTCTATCGTGCGTTTCCCGACGGTCATCGCAAGCGCATCTTCCTGCGCGACCTCGCCGCGCACGCCGAGCTGCTGCGCGCCATCTGGACCGACCCTCACTCTCTCGATCCGTCGAAGCGGACGGCCGCCGTCACGCGCGACATCGCCGCGCAGATCGCGGCGCTCGCGCGCGCTCTCGAAGCGGCGGGGCACGCGATCCCGAGCGCGTCGCGACGTTCCTGATGCGCTGCCTGTTCACGATGTTCGCGGAGGATGTCGGGCCTGCTGCCCGAGCGACCTCTTCTCGCACGCGCTCGAAAGCACTGGTGGCTGCCGAACCCGACCGCGTTCCCCAGCGGCGTCGCAGGCGCTCTGGAAGGCGATGAACGACGGGCGGCGACTTTCGTGCCGGGAAGCTCTCCGCTTCAACGGCGGGCTGTTTCGCGACCACGAGGCCCTGCCGCTCACGAAGGAGCAGCTCATGCTGCTTTCCTGGCGGCGGAGAGCGACTGGGTCGGAGGTCGAGCCCGCCATCTTCGGCACGCTGCTGGAGCGCGCCCTCGAACCCGAAGGAGCGCCACCGGCTCGGCGCGCACTACACGCCGCGCGCCTACGTCGAGCGGCTGGTGAAGCCGACGATCGAGGAGCCGCTGCGCGCCGACTGGGACCTGGTCCGGGCGGAGGTCGCGGCAGCTCGTCGAGCAGGGACCGAGGCGAAGGTCGCGAGGAGGCGCAGCAAGCGGGTGCACGCGTTCCACGCAGCTGTGCCACATCGCGGGTGCTCGACCCGGCGTGCGGCACCGGCAATTTCCTCTACGTGACGCTCGACCTTTCAAGCGGCTGGAGACCGAGGTGCTGGCCTCCTGGCCGAGCTCGGCGACGGCGCAGATCGCGTCTCGAGCTGCGAGGCGCTACCGGGTGACGCCGGAGCAGTTCCTGGGCATCGAGGTCAAGCCCTGGGCGAAGGAGATCGCGGAGCTGGTGCTCTGGATCGGCTACCTCCAGTGGCAGTTGCGCCAGCCCGGCGGACGCCATGACCGTGCCGCAGCCGGTGCTGCGGGACTACGGCAACATCGAGTGCCGGGACGCGGTGCTGGCCTATGACCGCGACGAGCTGCTGCTCGACGAAAGGGCAAGCCGGTCACGCGTGGGACGGGGAGACGATGAAGGATTCACCCGTGACCGGCGAGAAGATTCCCGACGAGGCGGCACGCGTGCCGGTCTACCGGTATGTGAACCCGCGGCGGGCGGAGTGGCCCAAGGCGGACTTCATCATCGGGAATCCGCCGTACATCGGGAACAGGAGGATGCGCCTGGCGCTTGGCGATGGCTACGCCGAGAGCTTGCGCTCGACCTACCCGGAAGTTCCCCAATCAAGTGAGCTACGTCCTCTACTGGTGGCACCAAGCTGCCGAACAGGTCTGCGCGGGCGGTGCGCGTCGGTTCGGATTGATCACCACCAACAGCATCTCGCAGGCGTTCGGCCGAAGGGTGGTGGAGAGAAGCTTGCTGGATAAGAGTGGAGCAATCGTTTTCGCCATTCCAGACCACCCGTGGGTGACTCAGAGGACGGCGCTGCGGTAAGAGTGGCAATGACTGTCGGCCAGAAGGGCGAGAGCAGCGGGCAATTATTCGAGGTTGTGGAAGAGATTCCAGCCGACGATGAGTACGCCCACGTTTCGTTGACAGAGCGCCGTGGTCGCATTCACGCTAACCTGACGATCGGTGTCGATGTCGCTTCTGCTACACCGCTCCGGGCGACCGATGGACTCAGTAGCCGTGGAGTATCACTCCATGGGGCCGGTTTCATTCTGAGTGCTGAAGAAGCTATAGCACTAGGGCACGGGGCATTTGAGGGGAATGAAGGTCTGGTGCGGCCCTACATGAATGGTAAGGATCTAACTGCAGCTCCGAGGGGTGCATATGTGATTGATTTCTTCGGACTTAGTGAGGGGAAGGCTCGCCAGCGCGCGCCAGAGCTCTATCAGAGGCTTGTGGATCACGTGAAACACGAGCGCTTGACGAAGGCAACGGGCGGTACGAAGGATTCCCAAGAGTATGCCGCCAAGTGGTGGCTATTTGGTAAGCCGCGTGCCGAGCTGCGCAGAGCTATCGCTGGTCTCCGCCGGTTCATAGCTACAGTGGAGACAGCCAAGCATCGGGTCTTTGTCTTTCTGCCTAAAGAAATTCTACCAGACAATATGCTAGTAAATATCGCATTAGATGACGCCTGCTACTTGGGAGTATTGTCCAGTCGCATTCACGTGGCTTGGAGCCTGGCTGCGGGCGGCACGCTTGAGGATCGGCCTCGCTACAACAAGACACGTTGCTTCGATCCCTTCGCCTTCCCCGCCTGCACCGAAGACCAGAAGCGACGCATCCGCACCTTCGGCGAAGCCCTCGACGCGCACCGCAAGCGCCAGCAATCTCTCCACCCCAGCCTCACGATCACCGGCATGTACAACGTGCTCGAAAAGCTCCGCAGCGGCGAGCCGCTCACCGACAAGGAGCGGGTGATCCACGAGCAGGGCCTCGTCTCGATCCTGAAGCAGATCCACGACGATCTCGACGCGGCCGTCTTCGAGGCCTACGGCTGGCCGCCGAGTCTCTCCGACGAAGAGATCCTCGAGCGCCTGGTCGCCCTCAACCACGAGCGCGCCGAGGAGGAAAAGCGCGGCCTCGTGCGCTGGCTGCGCCCGGAGTTTCAGAACCCGGAGGGTGCCAAGGCCGCGACCCAGGTTTCCCTTGCCGAAGCGGGCCTCGAAACCGTGGAGCCGGCCAAGGCCGCCAAGGGAAAAAAGGCTGTCAAGCTCGCCTGGCCGAAGGATCTGCCGGCGCGGGTGGTGGCCGTGCGCGATCTCCTGGCGGAGCTGGGAGAGGCGAGCGTCGCCGATGTCACCGGCCGATTCAAGGGCGTGCAGACGGAGCAGGCGGAGAAGCTCCTCGAAAGCCTCGCCGCGGTTGGAGTGGCGCTCGAAGCCACGGGCGGGGGAGGGGGGAGGCGGACGTGGAGCCTGTTGCGGTAAAGGGACGACGCCGAATTTCGGGAGCCGCCGGATCCAGAGAGACGCGGCGCGACGATCCTATACCCCGTCGAGGTTGCCGAGCAGGACGGGAGAGCCCGGCGTGCCGAGGAGCAGCTCGGCCTCTGGCTCGCCGCCGTCGTGCGCGGTGTCGCAGAGCAGCTTGCCGGCCCGCACGAGGCAGGGGTCGTCGGTACCATTGCCGTCGAAGTCGCCGAGCACGAACAGGTCTCCGGGCTGGCCGAAGGAGAGTTGTGTTTCCGTGCGCCCGCCGTTGTGGTCGACATCGCAGCGGAGCGAGCCGCGGGAAGCCATGCAGAGGTCGTCGCGTCCGTCGCCGTCGAGGTCGCCGAGCAGGGGAGTCTCTCTGCTTCGTCCGTACGGGATGGAAAGCTCGGGAGCCCCGCCGTTGTGCGCGGTATCACAGCGGAGGATACCGGCCGACCAGGAGCAGGCGTCCGCCCGGCCGTCGCCGTCGAGGTCACCCAGCAACGGCGTACCCGAGGCGGCGCCGGTGAAACCGAGCACGGTTTCGGTGGTGCCGCCTTCGTGGTCGGTGTCGCAGCGCCAGAGGCCGTTCCTCACGCGGCAGGGCTCGGCCCGTCCGTCGCCGTCGACATCGCCGAACAGCAAGGTGTCGCGGCGGTCCAGGCCAAACCGCGCGAGGCGCAGCTCGGGCAGAGAGCCGGTGCGGCCCGAGTCGCAGCGCACCTCGTTGCCGACGCGCTGGCAGACCTCGTCGCCAGGGGAGGCGATGAGCCGGCGAACAGCGACGTTGGCCCGGTAAGAGCCGCAATAGTCGTCGAGGCAGTGGAAGTCAGTGCCGGCTATCGTCAGCGCGCCGTTGCCTCCGTAGGCGAAGGTCTCAAAAGAGAAATCGACGTTCTCCCCTTCCGGACCTACCAATACCGCCGATGTCAGAGTGCCGTCGGGTCGCATGACTCTCGTTACAATGCCAACTCCAGTAGTAGCGCTGCCAGCCCACCATCCAATCACGCAGTAGCCCTTTACATTGCAGGCGATGTTTACTGGACCCCATCCGGGCTCGGACAGTAGGAGCGGCTGCTGACCGAGCGCTCGTCCGTCGGGCAAGAGCCGCTGCATGTAGACTTTGGATTTGCAGCAACCTCCGGGAAAAGATTCTTCTGCGGTCCATGCGACGACGAGATTCAGCGTCAGAGGGTTCCATGTGAGGCTGGCATAGATAGGAAGGCCTGGAACATCTTGGACGAACCCGTTGCCTATCTTCTCGCCGCTCGCCGAATAGGTCTGGACATGCAGGGTCTCGGCATAGTTATCTTTCACCGAAGTCCAACCAAAAGTAACAGTTTGCTCCGGCCCGGCAGCTACACCGAAAGGCGAGTCGTTGCCCGCCACCAGGTGTTCATCGGAAAGAGGTATCTCTTTGGCGAAAGTGGCATCGCGATCGAACCAGCGAGCGAAGAAAAAACGCTCATCTTCGGTCTGTCGATACCACACACCAACGAATCCCCCACCCGAGGTCACACCGAGCCCCTCCAAGATGTCGAAACACGCTTCAACTGAACAGGGTTGCCGGTTGATCAGCACCGGGTCGCCAACGGGGACGCCCGGTGGAAGATGGAGACGAGCGTAGTCTTCGAGGCCACTCGCCCACAAAGTGAGAAAGCCCGCCGAACCTTGCATGACGAGTCCGTAAGGGAAGTCTCCGCGAAGCCGGCCGCTTGATACAAACTCGCCTGCGACTGGTATCCCTTGGGGATCGAATCGTTGCACCAGTACACGGCGCGGCGCGCGAGTCTGCAGCCACGCGATAACCGTGCTCCCATCGTCAGCCATCCCCACTGCGGGGTACATCGAGTACCCTCTGGCCGTGGAATTGACCCAGAAAGAGCGGCCATCGGGGGTTTGAGCCTGTGAAACCGCCGTGGTTCCCAGGAGCAACAAGCCAAGGGTAAGAGGTAATGCATTGCGCCAAATCATTTCCGGCAGTCGCATCGGCCAGACCCCCTCCACACGGCAGACAGCGTCCTATATTGTCGTCTTCCGGCATGAATAACCGGTTTCCGACATACTACACCCCGTCGAGATTGCCGAGCAAGACGGAAGCTCCCGGCGTGCCGAGCACCAGCTCGCCCTCGGGCTCGCCGCCGTCATGGGCCGTGTCGCAGAGCAGCTTACCGGCCCGCACGAGGCAGGGGTCGTCGGTACCATTGCCGTCAAAGTCGCCGAGCACGAACGGGTCGCCAGGCTGGCCGAAGGCGAGGCGTGTCTCGGTGCGTCCGCCGGTGTGGCCGACGTCGCAGCGGAGGGAGCCTCGCGAGCCCAGGCAGAGGTCGTCGCGGCTGTCGCCGTCGAGGTCGCCGAGCAGGGGAGTCTCTCTGCTTCGTCCGTACGAGATCGAAAGCTCGGGAGCCCCGCCATTGTGCGCGGTATCACAACGGAGGATACCGGCCGACCAGGAGCAGGCGTCCGCCCGTCCGTCGCCGTCGAGGTCACCCAGGAGCGGCGTGCCCGAAGCGGCGCCGGTGAAACCGAGCACGGTTTCGGTGGTGCCGCCTTCGTGGTCGGTGTCGCAGCGCCAGAGGCCGTTCCTCACGCGGCAGGGCTCGGCCCGTCCGTCGCCGTCGACATCGCCGAAGAGCAAGGTGTCGCGGCGGTCCAGGCCGAAGCTCGCCAGTCTCAACTCGGGAAGCGAGCCGGTGCGGCCCGAGTCGCAGCGCACCTCGTTGCCGATGCGCTGACAGACCTCGTCGCCGGGCGAGGCGATGAGCCGGCGGGCCGCGATGTCGGCGGGATCGGTGGCCGAGCTGTAGTCGTCGGTCCAGACCACCATCAGGGCGCCGTTGCCGCCGTAGGCGATCCAGTTGGGGTAGGCGGGCACCGCGGCGACCAGGATCTCGGAGGGGAGCACGGTGCCGTCGGGCCGGATGATGCGGACGACGATGCCGACCTGTTCGCGGAACCAGGTGGCGGCGCAGAAACCCTTGTTGTTGCAGGCGATGGCGACAGGAATGCCGCCGGTCTCGGAGATGACGGTGGGCTCCTCGGTCAGTGGCTGGCCCTGAAGAGAGAGCCGCTGGAAGAGGATGCGCTCGGTGAATCCGGTCGGAGACTCCAGCCACGACCGCCAAGCGACCACATAGTTTCGAGTGAGAGGATTCCAGGCCATGCCGGCATGGGGCCGGCCGATATTGTGAGGGAACAGAAACTCCGGTCCCAGCTTCTGGCCGGTGGCGGAATAACCCTGGATGTGCAAATCCCAGTAAGCCTCGTTGAAGCCAGGGATGGTCCAGCCGATGACTACGGAGCGGTCGGGACCTGCCAGAACGTCGACCAGTGGGCGGCCGATCGGGCTGCCGTCTTCTTCGAACGCATCCGGGAGAAGAATTTCGCCAGTCAAGGGCTGGCCATAGCGGTCGAACCAGCGTGCATAGGTGCCGGCGTACTGGGAACCTCCAACTGTATTGATCTTCTGCCACACCCCCACAAACTCACCACCGGCTCGCACGCCGTATCCCATTAGATAATCGAGGTGGTCACTCCCGAAGCCTCCGTCATCGAGGCGCACAGGTTCGCCGCTGGGTTTGCCCGTTGAAAGATAGTGGCGGGCATAGTACTGGAAACCTCCGCCTTCGTTCCACAGGCTGATGAGCTCGCCTCCTCCCTGCATGAACGCTCCATAAGCGGAATAAGCTTCGGAGACGTTGCAGATGAATTCCGAAGCAATTCTTCCTCCCTGGGGGTCGAAGCGTTGGCCTGCAATCCGTGGGTGGATCAGAGAACTGGGCTCCTGATTGGCATCAGTCCAAAGAACCACACATCTTCCCGCCCCATCCATACTGACGGATGGGGCTTGTTGCCAGGTGGCGGTTACTGTGTTCACCCTGACAGACAGTCCATCGGGCGTTTGAGCCTGCACTGGTCTCCCGACGACTAGCAGTGTTAAGGGCAGCAGAAAGAGCCTTGTAGCT
Organism: uncultured Holophagales bacterium; assembly: GCA_963844885.1. Classification (GTDB taxonomy): domain Bacteria; phylum Acidobacteriota; class Thermoanaerobaculia; order Multivoradales; family UBA5704; genus DATMER01. The sequence continues at coordinate 317,937 of CAWJQA010000010.1, forward strand.
CGGCGCGTGGTCATTCTCCTCCTTCGGGGCCAGCGACGGAAAACTCGTCACCGTCCCGCGGCGACCCGGTCACCTTTAGCCGCTGCCCCCAGATCCCCAGGTCATGCCCGTGTGGAGTGTACACCTGCCATCGGACTTCGAACCCTCCAGCCGGCCTTGCCGAAAGCCCGGCGAGGTACTGCCAGCCGGCCCCAGCGCGGTAAATCTGGAACTCATCGGACTCAATATGAGAGGGGTCGAACCGGCGCGCAAAGACACCGTTGCCGTCCCCATCCTGCGCCCAGCTTTCCCACGCGATGACAACGTTGCCCCGCGGGTCCGACGCCACCATCGAGTGGCCCTGTTCACCTGCGGTGGTGACGTTGACTCGGAAGGGGGAGGCCAGCGGATTTCCATCGGAGTCCAGGTAGCGTGCATAGACCTCGCCGTGGTCGTTGTCCTCGGTATAGGCGGTCCAGGTGACAACGTATCCTGACTGACCCATTGCAGCGACGCTGGGAGAAACCTGGTCTCCCTGCGAAGGATCGCTGACACGGATGATGTCGCCCACCGGAAGGCCGAATGCGTCCAGCTTTCGGGCCACGATGCCATACCCCTCGCCGTCAGAGTCCTCGGCAACCCAGGCTACGAGTGCCTCCTGCCCGGTGTCCCGGCCAACCTGGGGGACAGCCTGAACGCTGGCACTCAGATCTCCGATGGGCATGGCTGAGCCGGTGGGTTCTCCGGTTGGAAGCCACTGCTGCGCAAAAACTCCCCACTGGCCCGTGGAGTCGTCGAGACCACTCCAGATCTGTGTCTGCCCGGAAGCCGTAGGGCAGGCGCCGAGGTCGTTCAGGAGCAGGGCCCAGTCGCATTTGTCACCTCCACGTGAGCAAGGGGGAGGTGAAAACTGGAAGACGAGGTTGTCTAATTTCTGCGGCGTCGCAGGGGTCGTTTGTCCATTGACCGGGTTCCACCACTGCTTGGACCACCGGCAAGTGTCGAAGTCCACGTAGACTTGCTGATCGATCGCCAACTGCAGGTTTCTTTGGGCCGATGAGCTTCTCTCAGGCAGATAGGCCACAATCGCCTTGTTGCTCTCGCTCACCGCAACCACACTGCGTTCGTTCTCATCGGTACCTGGGTTGCGCAACATCGCCTCCTTCCTGCGGAGGCGTTCCCACTCCATGACATAGCCCTCTTGCAGGATGCTCAGGTACTTGAGCTGCCCCGGGGATTTCCCGGCTTTGGCTCCGGTGATCCCCATGCCGTCGCCGGGCCACCGCCACTCCCCGACATTGTAGACGCCGCCGGTGAAGCCGAAGGCGCCGGAAAGCGTCGTCAGGTGGCCGGCGTGGCGTGACTGATAGGCGATGTCGGCCACTTCGGGATTTCCCGTGAGCACGGTCCGCTCGTACCGCGCCTCACCGTTGGCGACGGGCTTGACCAGGGCCGCGCTGCCGATCGGGGTGTCGTCGGACTTGAGGGAGAGGAACTTGGCCGGCATGGTGCGGGCCCGGCGCATCACACAGGCGAGTTGGGACTCTGGGACCAGTTGGACGCAACTGCCGTTGTCGAACGGGGAGGCCTTGAGTGTGTTGCATTGGCCGCTCTGGAAGAGGTGGAAGTCGAGCCAGGATTCGCGGTGGAAGGTCGAATAGGGCGACGCGAGAGGAGTGTTCATGCCGTCAGCGCCTGGATCGTGGAAGTACTGATCCCGCCCGAGGAAGGGCGTGGCTCCGCCGAGGTGGGTGGTGACGAGCTGATGGACAGGCTGTCGGCGCACCTCCTCGTTCAAGGCTGCTCCGACCGCTTTCATCTTGGTGACGATCGCCGGGAGCAATTGAAAACCGTTCACGACCGAGCTCGGGTTGTCGTCGTTGCCGCAGGCGTAGGTTGCATCCTCGACGCGGTTGTCCCAGCCTACCGAGTAGATGACGAAGAAGCCGGCCATCCGTGCGACGAGGTTGCGGGCAAAGATCTGCAGGTCGGCATCGTTTGCCAGATAGTTCTTGCCGCCACCGAAGGGATCCATGACCCCGGTGAGCACGACGACCATGCCTGTTTCATTGGCCTGATACACGAGGCGGTCGAGGTTGCGCCAGTACTCCGGATTCCAGTAGGAATTGGCGCCAGGGATCTGCGCTTTCTTGTTGACGGTGGTAAAGGCTTTGTTCCTCGCTGAGCCCAGGCATTCCAGGCCGTTGGTACAGGCGGTGTAGCCACCCGCGGCGGCGTGAAACGCCAGAGAGACCTGAACCACCGAATACTTGCCTGCCGCCGGTGCGCTGGATGGCGGCGGGTTGAGAGCCGGAGTCGCCGTCCGGTCGCTCAGGTAGGTTGTCCAGGTGGCGCCGGAGTTGGGCACGTAGACCGTGCGCATCGGGGCGCCCCAGGCGGTGTCTCCGAGCCAGAAGAACTTGATTCCGTTCTGGTGGACGAGGTAGCGCCCGGAATCGTGAGTCTTGAGCGGGCCGCGTGAGTAGAGGAGGGGGCTCTGGCGGCGTGCGGTCACGCTGACACTGCCCTGCGTCTGGCTCAGCGTACGGCCCTGGCAGCCTTGCTCGCACTGGGCCTTCCAGGTCCACGCACCCTGGTAGGGGAAGGAGGTGCGGAAGATGAACGTGAGGCCGCCGTCCCAGAAGGCGTAGGTGTTGTGCTCCAGATGAGTCGGAAGGTCCCGAGTGAAGGTGACCTTGATCCGGGTCTCTCGATAGAGCTTCAGGTAGAAATCCTTCGAATTGGTAGGGATCGATCCGCTGAGATTGACGCTGCCCTCCCAACAATCGATCGCTTGGACGGACGTGCCTGTCTTGCAGGCCGTCACGGTCGAAGGGCTTGGCGCGCCGGGAGCCTTGATGAAGTAGCCTGTGACATCGAATGCCAAATCGACTTGGCCGCCTGGCAGATCGGCCAGGACAGACAGGGTTCCCAGGCCGTTGGCGGTCAGGGGATAGATGCCGTTGGCAGCGATATTGATGCCGGGCCGGTAGCTCAGGGCGTTAGTGGCCGTGGAAGCGGTCGAATCGGGAAAGATGATGAAGCTCCCGGCCGATGTGGCATCGACCGCGGTGACATTGGCGGTCACGGCCACGGCGTCCTGGGGGACGCCGCAGTCGGTAGCCACCTGAAGCTCACGCTGCTCGCCGGGCAGGAAAGGTCCGTCTCCATCTCGGCTGTCGTAGAGCCGGCAGGGTGCGACGGTGTAGAAGTCCGCACCTTGGCCGAAGGCCGGTCCGGCGGTGATCACTGCAAGGGTAATTGCCCACAGCGACAGGCGCATCTCGTCACCTCCCGGGATCGAACCTGAGCCCGCATTGTTCTACAGGCTTTCACAGGGCGCGGTGGGAGTCAAATAATCTCCACTTCGCTGTGTGCGCTGGTCAGGTCAGGTCCGCTTGACGTCGTTCAGATGTCCGATGTCGATCGAGACCACGCCGTCGTCCCGCTGCGGTTTGAAGACGCTCACGAAGCTCGCTCCCCAGACCACGCCCTCGGCCACGTAGGACGAGCGGGTGTGGACGGTCTGGGAAAAGGTTTCGTCGAAGGCGGTCAGGAAGACCAGGAATTCGGCGCCCGCGGCGATCAGCTCGTCGGGTCCCATGCCGTGGAGCGGGCTGGTCTCGTCGATGGGATGGACCACCGTCCAGGCGAGAGGGAAGAAGAGCACGCGGTCGCGCTCCAGGGTGAGGGGAATGAAGTCGCGACCGCCGCCGCCGGGCTTGAGGCGTGAGAAGGTCACCTTCGCCTCCACCTGGACCAGCTCGCTGCTGCGCGCGTTCGCCAGGCGGAACTCGAACGCCGTGATCCCCCGATAGGGCGCGATGAGCGCCACGTCGCTGAACAGGATCTTCGCCGTCGGCCGTGAGAAGCGCGCGAAGAGGATGCCGGTCGCCAGCGCGAAGCCCAGCAGGCCGATCAGCGACTCCAGGGTGACGATGACGTGCGCCGGCAGGCTCTTCGGGCTCATGGCGCCGTAGCCGATGGTGGCGAAAGTCTGGACGCTGAAGAAAAAGGCTTCCAGGAAGCGGGCCGCCGGGGTCACGGCGGTGGCGCCGGCCAGGGCTCCCGGGCCGCAGGCGAGGTAGGCCGCCGCGAAGGTGCCGTTCATCAGAAGGTAGAGCAGGACGATCAGCCCCATGAAGTGTGGCCAGGACATGGTCAGCAGAGAGTGGTAGAGGCTCAGCGAAGTGATCGGGTTGAGCCCCTCCCGCAGCACGTTGAAGCTGCCGTCGCGGTTGAGCAGGCGTTTGCCGCTCTGCTGGGCGACGACGGAGCCGAAGCCGAGGTCGCGGTTGAGATCGTCCTTCCCCGGCTTCTGATCGTTGGCGGCCACGCCGGGATGCTAGCATCCGGCCATGGCGCTGGTCACCGCGGAGGCGATTCTGCTCGACGTCCGGGACCTCCAGGACCGCGACCGGATCATCACGTTTCTCGCCCGCGACATCGGCAAGAAGTCGGGGGTGGCGAAGGGCGCCCGCACCCGGCACAGCCGCTTCGGCGGCCAGCTTCAGCCGCTCGCGAAGATCCATGTCACCTGGTACGAGAAGGAAGGGAAGGAGCTGGTCCGGATCTCGACCGTGGAGCTGATCCGCACCGCGCGCCAGCTCCAGGAGGATCTCGACGGCATCCTCCTCGGCAGCTACCTCACCGACCACGTCCTGGAATTCGCCCAGGAGGGAGACCCGTCGGATCCTCTCTACCGCCTCCTGGACTCGACGACCGAAGCCCTGCTCGCCGGGGTGGACCGCGACCTCGCCGCCCGCTACTTCGAGACCTGGGTGCTGCGGCTGGCCGGGGTGTTCCCGTCGCCGAAGGCCTGCCCGTCCTGCGGCCGGCCGTTCGTCACGGAGGACGGGGAAGAGGGCGCCGTGGTGCCGCCGAGCGGCGAGACGCTGCTCTGCTTCGACTGCGGCGGCCGGAGCGGGTTCATTGCCCGGCCGGAGACCCTGGAGCTGCTGCGGCGGTTCGGCCGGGAGAGCCTGACGGACGTCGCGGGGAACCCGCCTTCGGCGAGGACTCTGCGCGAGGTGGAGGAGATCTGCGGCCGGGTGCGGCGGAACTTTCTCCAGAGAGAGCTGCGGAGCTACGAGGTCATCCAACAGACGAGGACGTAAAGCAGCCCTCACCCCCCGGCCCCCTCTCCCGGTCCGCCCGAGTCCACCCGCCCCGGGAGAGGGGGAGGCTTACACAAACCGGAAGCACGAGGGCGGCGGCTCCCTCTCCCCCGGTACGGGGGAGAGGGCTGGGGAGAGGGGGGATGGGATCAAACCCTTTATGTCCTTTGGGTCCTTTACGTCTTTTACCCTCCCCCTGAGATACACTACCGCTCCAATCCGGGACCGCTGGTTCCCCCTACATGGAATCTCTATGCAGAAGACACTTCAGGAGCTGATCCTCAAGCTATCCGAGTTCTGGGCGCGGGAGGGCTGTGTTCTCCAGCAACCCCTGGACCTCGAGGTGGGCGCCGGCACCATGCATCCGGACACGTTTCTCCGGGTGCTCGGCCCGGAGCCGTGGCGGGTGGCCTATGTGCAGCCGTCCCGCCGGCCGGCCGACGGGCGCTATGGCGACAACCCGTTCCGCCTCGGCAAGCATCACCAGTTCCAGGTCGTCCTCAAGCCTTCGCCGCACGACGTGCAGAACCTCTACGTGCGCAGCCTGGAGGCGATCGGGCTCGACCTGACCCAGCACGACCTCCGCTTCGAGGAAGACAACTGGGAGGCCCCCACGCTCGGCGCCTGGGGCGTCGGGTGGCAGGTCATGCTCGACGGCATGGAGATCACCCAGTTCACCTATTTCCAGCAGGCCGGCGGACTGGAGCTCAAACCGGTCAGCGCCGAGATCACCTACGGCCTGGAGCGCCTGACCATGTTCCTCTCCCTGTCGCGCAGCATCTACGAGATCGACTGGGTCGAGGGGCTCTCCTACGGCCAGGTCCGGCACCAGGAGGAGGTCGAGCTCTCGAAGTACTACTTCGAGGTGGCCGACGTGACCTTCCTCCAGCAGCAGTTCGAGGGCTGGGAACGCGAGGCCGGGCGCTGCCTGGAGGCCGGGCTCGTGCTGCCGGGTTACGAGTGTGCGCTCAAGTGCTCGCACATGTTCAACGTTCTGGATGCGCGCGGCGCCGTCTCGGTCACCGAGCGGGTCGCGCTGATGAAGCGGGTGCGCGACCTCGCGGTGGGCTGCGCCCGGGCCTATGTCGAGAGCCGCGAGGCGCTCGGATTCCCGCTCCTGGCCAAGACCCCGGCCTCGGCGACGGAGGTGGCTCATGCCGACCGGTGAGTATCTGTTGGAGGTGCGCAGCGAGGAGATCCCGGCGCGGATGCTGGAGCCCGGCGTGCGCGAGCTGGCCACGCGGGTGTTCGAGGAGCTGATGGCGCGCGGTCTCGGGCCGCGCGAGGTCGAGACCGGCTACACGCCACGCCGGCTGCTGCTGGTCCTCAACGGCCTGCCGGACCGCGAGCCCGACCGCGAGGAGCAGGTGATGGGGCCGCCGGTCCGCGCCGCGTTCGCGGCGGACGGCTCACCCACGCCGGCCCTGACCGGTTTCGCCAAACGCACCGGCGTCGAGCCCGATCAGCTCGCCCGGGTGCAGACCGACAAGGGCGAGTACCTGGCGGCGACCAGGAAAACCGAAGGCCGGCCGACGCGCGAGATCCTGGCGGAGATCGTACCGCGCATCCTGGCCGGGATCTCCTGGGCCAAGACCATGCGGTGGGGGAGCGGCGAGGGTCCGTGGGTGCGGCCGATCCATGGGATCGTCTCGCTGCTCGACGGCGAGGTCGTCCCGTTCGACCTCTTCGGCATCGCGGCCGGCGGCGAGACGGTCGGCCATCCCACTCTGTCGCCCGCGGCGTTCCGGGTCGCGGGCGCCGAGAGCTACCGCAAGGAGCTGGCGGCGCGCGCGATCGAGGTGAACCCCGCCGAGCGCCACCGGGTGCTGCTGGAGACCATGCGCGGCCGGGCGGAGGCGCTGGGCGGCAGGCTCGTCGAGGACGAGCCGCTGCTCGACAAGCTGTCGTCGCTGTGCGAGATCCCGGGCGTGATGGAAGGCGGCTTCGATGCCGGCTTCCTGGAGCTGCCGGGCGAGGTGCTCGCCACCAGCCTCCGCGATCATCAGAGCGCCCTCACGGTCGAGCCGCGGGATGGCGCTGGTTCCGGCGCTGGTTCCGGCGCTGGTTCCGGACAACTGCTGCCCTTCTTCCTGACCGTCATGGACCGGCCGGACGATCCGATCGGCCGCACGCGCTCCGGCAACGAGTGGGTGGTGGCGGCGCGCCTCGCGGACGCCCGCTTCTTCTACGGCGAGGACCGCCGGGCCGGGCTCGCGCACCGCGCCGGCCAGCTCGAGCGCCTCACCTTCCAGGAGCGGCTCGGGAGCTACGCGGACAAGACCTCCCGTCTGGTGAGCCTGGCCGCGAGCCTGTGCGAGATGCTGGGCTGGAATGAGGACGCCCCGACGGCCGCGGCGGCTGCCCGCCTGCTCAAGGTGGACCTCGCCACGGAAATGGTTAAGGAATTTACGTCACTCCAAGGTGTCATGGGCGGCATCTACGCCCGTGAGGAAGGACAGCCGGAGGAGGTCTGGCAAGCGGTGTACGACCAGTACATGCCCGCGTCCACCGAAGACCGCATCCCGCGCGGCCGGATCGGCCAGGTCGTCGGCCTCGCCGACCGGCTCGACACCCTGGCCGGGATCTTCGGCCTCGGCCTGATCCCCACCGGCAGCCGCGACCCGTTCGGCCTGCGCCGGGCGGCCCAGGGCGTGGTGCGGATCGCGCTCGAAGGCGGCCTCCCGATCGACCTGGAGGAGGCGGCGGCGCGGGCGGCGGTCCTCTACGGCGACCGCCTGACCCGCGGCTCCGAGCAGATCCTCGACGATCTGCGACCCTTCCTCCACGACCGCGTGCGCTACGTGCTCGGCCTCGCCGGCTATGCCTACGACGAGATCGAGGCGGCGCTCGCCATGGGCGGCGCCAACCTGCCCGACCTCCGGGCGCGGGTGGACGCTCTGCACCGCGTCCGCGAAGAGCCGGGCTTCCTCACCGTCGTCCTGGCCGCCAAGCGGATCGTCAACATCCTCAAGGACGCTCCCGAGGAGCCGCTCGACGAGCGGTTCCTCACCGAGCCGGCCGAGAAGGATCTCCACGCCGCCTTCCAGGGGCTCCGTTCGGAAGTGGAGGAGGCCGCGGCGGCCGGCGACTACGAGCGCTGCCTGCGCCGCATCGCCGGCCTCGCACCCGTCCTCGACCGGTTCTTCGTCGAGGTTCTCGTCATGGACCCGGACCCGCGCATCCGGAGCAACCGGATCGCGCTGCTCCAGGCGATCCATCGCACCGTCTCCCGCACGGCACGCCTCACCGAGGTGGTCGTGGACAAGGCTGAAGCCCGGGCCCGGGCCGGGATGCAGGAAGGAGGAGCGTGATGTCCCGCTCGACCTTCCTGCAGCTATAATGAAGTAGGGGTTTGAAAGCTGCCGGCTACGGTATGCATCGGCAGGAGGAGTTGCCGGATGGATTCTCAATTTGAGCGCGGAACGGAACAAATGGACAATTATCTGGATTCGAGCCGGCCAGACATTCTCGCCGGGATCGGGGGTGTGGTTGTCGGCCTGGATTCCGGTGGTCATCCGATCGTCCTTTCCAGCCGGGCCGAGGCGGTGGAGCCTCGCCGGCTGTGGACCCGGATCGCGGGCCACACCCCGTCGGAGACGCTGGCCTGCGACACCCGCCGGTATCTCCAGTACCTGATCGACCGCTATCGCCTGCTGCACATCCGGGCGATGTCCCTTCTGGGAGGCCTGCCGCCGCAGCTTCCGCTGCTGGACGTCTATGTGGAGCTGGAAGGCCGGGTGGAGACGATCCAGGGCGAGAGCTGGACCCGGCGCTTGCGCCGGGCCGGATGGCAGCCGACCGACGCCGAGGCCGAGGCTCTGGGCCGCCGCCTCAGCGAAGCGCGGCCGTTGATCGAGCTGCTCCAGGAGAGCGGCGCGCTCGTGGTTCTCGGCGGTCCGGGGTCCGGCAAGACCACCTTCACCAAGTTCCTGGCGCTGGTGCTCGCCTCGGGGCAGGAGGGGGCGCTGGGCCTGCGCACGCTGCTGCCCGTGCCGCTGCAGCTCTCGGTGTACGCCGAGGCTCTCGACGCGGGCGACGAGCCGCTGGAGTCGTTTCTCGTCCGCTACTATCGCGAGGAGCGGGGCCAGGAGATCGGCGAGGTTCTGGAGTGCGCGCTCCGCGCCGGCGGCGCGCTGTTCCTGCTCGACGGGCTGGATGAGGTGGGCGGGCTGGCGAGGCGGCGCCGGATCATCGAGGAGGTCGAGCGCTTCCACGCCCGCCACCGGGCCGCGGGCAACCAGTTCATCCTCACCAGCCGTCTGGTGGGCTACCGGGAGCTTCACTTCGAGGCCGAAGGGCTTCTGGAGTGCTCCATTCCCGGCCTCGGCGACGAGCAGATCAGGGCCTTCGTGGACAAGTGGACGCGGGCGGCCGCTCGGACACCCGAGATGGTGGGCGTCAACGTCAACGGCGAGCTGCTCACCGCCCTGCAGCGGGACCCGGCGGTCCGCGAGCTCGCGTGCAATCCGCTTCTCCTCACCCTTCTGGCCCGGCTGCGCCTTCAGGGATCCCCGCTTCCCCGGCGCCGCGTCGAGCTCTATCAAGGGTTCACGGAAAGCCTCCTCAAGCAGTGGAACCTGGACCGCGGGCTCGCTCACCGGCTGGGCCGGGATCCGGACGTCCTGGAGACGATCAAGATCCTGGCCGAGGTCGCGCTCCAGATGTACGACACCGCGCCCGACGTCCACCGGACCAACGAGGACGTGCTGGTGCGGGATCTCGAAGCGATCTACCGCCAACGGGGCCACCAGGATCCGGCCCTGGCCGCGCGCCAGATGGTGGACGACGCGCGCAACCATCCCGCCCTGCTGTTCGACTGGGGCGGCGGCCGTTTCGGCTTCATCCATCCCGTGTTCCAGGAGTACCTGGCCGCGGTGGCGCTGGCGCGGCGCGGCCAGCAGGGCGTCGGGCCGATCGTCCGGGCGCTCGAACCCTATCTCGAAGAGCCCTTCTGGCGCGACGTCTGTCTGTTCACGGTCAAATATCTGGGAATCATCCAGCAGCGGGACGAGGCGGCCGGAGCGGTGCTCGAGGAGTTGATGTGGAGCACCTCCGGTCCGGCCGGCGAGGCGGTGGTCCTGGCCGGCGAGGTCGTGGCCGACGCGGGTCCCGACGGCGTCTCGGCGGCGTCTCGGCACCGGGTGATCGAGGCGCTGCTGGAGACCATGCGGGCGGCCGGCCGGGTCGACTCGCTGCGCCGCGCTGCTGCCGGGCGCGCTCTGGCCGAGATCGGCGATCCCCGTCCCGAAGTGACCGGCGTCGACGCCATCGAGCTGTTTCCGGTGGCGGCGGGAGAGTTCTGGATGGGCAACGGCGAGGGCGCGGATCTGGTGCGCGAGTACGCCCGGCCGCTCCATCGCTGCCGGATTCCATACCCTTACCGGATCGCCCGCTTCCCGGTGACCGTGGCCCAGTTCCGCAGCTTCGTGTCGGCGTCCGGATACCGGCCCGCCGACGGCGGCTGCCTCCTCGGCTTCGCCAACTGGCCGGTCGTGAGAGTGAGCTGGAACGACACGCGGGCGTTCTGCGACTGGCTCACCCGGCGCTGGCGGGAGAGCGGAACCCTGGCCGAGGGCTGGGAGGTCCGCCTGCCCTCCGAAGCCGAGTGGGAGAGAGCCGCGCGAGGGGATGCCGACCAGCGCATCTACCCGTGGGGAGACGAACCGGATTCCGACCGGGCCAACAGCGCCGAGGCGGGCATCGGAGAGGCGAGCGCGGTCGGTTGTTTCCCGGGAGGCGCGAGCCCGTTCGGCTGCGAAGAGATGAGCGGCAACGTCTGGGAGTGGACCCTGAGCCTCTGGGGCCGGGCCGCGGCCGAGCCCTCCTTCCTCTATCCCTACGACCCGTCGGACGGACGAGAAGACCCGGGCGCGCCGCCCGACGTCTTCCGCGTTCTCCGCGGAGGCCCCTTCCTGGTCGGCACCCGCCACACCCGCTGCTGCTACCGCGGACGCGCCCAGGGCAGCGGCTGGAACGAGTTCATCGGCTTCCGGGTGGTGGCCGCGCCGGTGGGGTGAATGCATCCGAGGGCGGGAGCGTCCGCGGCCTGCGGCCCTCACCCCACCCCGCCGGGCTGGCAGCTCTTCTGCTTTTCAGGTAGTCCGGACACCCGCCAGTCCGGTCTACACTCTTGCTGCGCGCCGCCCCATCCGGGCACGCGATCCGGGAGGATGAGCAGATGCCAAAATACATCTACGCCTTCGGCGGCGGCACGGCGGAAGGGGATGGCAGCCAGAAAGACCTGCTGGGTGGCAAGGGAGCCGGCCTCGCCGAGATGAGCCGGCTCGGAATCCCGGTACCGCCGGGGTTCACCATCACCACCGAAGTGTGCAAATACTACCAGGATTACAAAGGTTCGTATCCGGAGGGCCTGGAATTCGAGATCGACGAGCACCTGCGGAAGATGGAGCAGGAGCTCGGCCAGCGCTTCGGCGACTCCGCGGACCCCCTGCTCGTCTCGGTGCGCTCCGGCGGTGCCCGCTCCATGCCCGGCATGATGGACACCGTCCTCAACCTGGGGCTCAACGAGACCAACCTCGAATCCTGGATCGCGGCCGGCGCGGACGAGCGCTTCGTCCTCGACGCCTGGCGCCGTCTCCTCACCATGTACGGCGACGTCGTCCTCGGCGTCCCCCACGAAGAGTTCGAGAAGATCCTCGCCGCCGCCCGCAAGGACCAGGGAGCTGCCACCGACGCCGAGCTCGACGCGGCGTCCCTGCGCAAGGTCGCCTCCGGCTACCTCGCGCTGATCGAGCGCCACGGCAAGTGTTTTCCCCAGGACCCCCTGGACCAGCTTCGCGGCGCCATCAAGGCGGTGTTCGAGAGCTGGAACAACCGCCGCGCGATCGACTACCGGCGCCTCAACAAGATCACCGGCCTGCTGGGAACCGCGGTCAACGTCCAGGCCATGGTCTACGGCAACCGCGGCACCGACTGCGCCACCGGTGTGGCCTTCACCCGCAATCCGGCCACCGGCGAGGCCCGCGTCTTCGGCGAATACCTGATCAACGCTCAGGGCGAGGACGTGGTGGCGGGCATCCGCACGCCCGAGGCCATCCACTCGGCCGGCGGCGGTCTCGCCAGGGATTTCCCCGAGGCCTGCAGCGAGCTCGAGGAGGTTTGCGCGCGCCTGGAGACGCACTTCAAGGACATGCAGGACGTGGAGTTCACGATCCAGCACGGCAAGCTCTACATGCTCCAGACCCGGACCGGCAAGCGCACCGGTCCGGCCGCGATCCACGTCGCGGCGGACATGGTCGAGGAGGGACTGATCGACTGGCGCGAGGCCCTCGACCGTGTCGAGCCGCTGCACCTGCTCCAGGTGCTGGCTCCCGGGTTCGATCCGAAGGAGCGGGCGAAGGCCATCGCCGAAGGCCGGTTGCTGGCCCGCGGCCTGCCGGCCGGGCCCGGCGCCGGCTGCGGCCGCATCGCCCTGACCGCCGAGCGCGCCGCCGAGATGGCTCCCGCCGGCCCCGTCCTGCTCGTGCGCGCCGAGACCTCCCCCGAAGACATCGTGGGGATGCACGTCTCGGCGGGCATCCTGACGTCCCGCGGCGGCATGACCTCGCACGCGGCCGTGGTCGCCCGCGGCATGGGCAAGCCGTGTGTCGTGGGCGCCAGCGACCTGGACGTCGACGAGCGCGCCGGCGAGGTTCGGGTCGACGGCAAGGTCTTCCGCGAGGGCGACCAGCTCTCCATCGACGGCACCCTCGGCGAGGTCATCGCGGGCGCGCTGTCGCCGAAGCCCTCGATCGTCCTCAAAGCCATGCTGGACACCCGCGGGCGGGACAACTCGACGCTCGTCGACGCGGTCTACCAACTCCTCGCCGCGGCCGACGCCGAGCGCCGGCTGAGGATACGTGCCAACGCCGACACGCCGCGCGACGCCCATGTCGCGGCGGCGCTGGGAGCCGAAGGCATCGGCCTCTGCCGGACCGAGCACATGTTCTTCGCCGACGACCGGCTCCCCTGGGTGCGGCGGATGATCCTGGCCGAGACCGCGGCGGAGCGCGAAGAGCCGCTCGCGAAGCTCCTGCCCATGCAGCAGAAGGACTTCGAGGGGATCTTCGCGGCGCTGGCCGGCCTGCCGATCACCGTCCGCCTGCTCGACCCGCCGCTCCACGAGTTCCTGCCGCACGGCGAGAAGGCCCTTCAGCGCCTGGCGGACGAGATGGGGGTCGATTTCGACACCGTCAAGGCGCGGGCCGAGGCCCTGGCCGAGTCCAACCCGATGCTCGGCCACCGCGGCTGCCGCCTCGGCATGACCGCGCCCGAGATCTACCAGATGCAGGTCGAGGCCATCGTGCGCGCCGCCTGTGTGCGCAAGCGGGCGGGGGACGACGTGCAGCCCGAGATCATGGTGCCGCTGGTGGGCACCGACGAGGAGATGGTGCGGCTGCGCGAGATGATCGCCTCCACCATCGAGAGGGTGCTGGCCGAGGAGAAACTGGCGATCGAGATCCCGATCGGCACCATGATCGAGGTGCCGCGGGCGGCGCTGGTGGCCGACCAGATCGCCCGCCACGCGGACTTCTTCTCCTTCGGCACAAACGACCTCACCCAGATGACCTACGGCTACTCCCGCGACGACGCCGGCCGCTTCCTGCCGCAATACATCGAGTCCGGCGTGCTCGCGCACGACCCCTTCCAGAGCATCGACGAGGAGGGGGTGGGGCAGCTCGTCCGGATGTCCTGCGAGTGCGGACGCGCGGCGAACAAGCACCTGCACCTGGGCATCTGCGGCGAGCACGGCGGCGATCCGCAGTCGATCGACTTCTTCGAGCGGGTGGGTCTCGACTACGTCTCCTGCTCGCCCTACCGGGTCCCGATCGCCAGGCTGGCTGCGGCGCGCGCCAGCCTCAGCCGCCGCGCCAAGGCGGCTCCGGCCGCCGTCGAGGCGCAGCCGAAGGCGAGGAGTCTGCAGGCGGCTCCGGCGGGCGTGGGGGGCTGACCGCACCGGCCGTATCGGCGACATTCGGAGGGGCGACTCGTTCCGCCTGTACAATCCACCGCATGGGCCGCATCCGACTCCTCCCCGATCCGCTGGTCAGCCAGATCGCCGCCGGCGAAGTGGTCGAGCGCCCCGCCTCCGTCGTCAAAGAGCTGGTCGAGAACGCTCTGGACGCCGGAGCCGGGGAGCTCGAGATCCAGCTCGAAAGCGGCGGCCGGCAGCGCATCTCGGTCACCGACGACGGCTGCGGCATGGGCCGCGACGACGCCCTTCTCGCCTTCGACCGCCACGCCACCAGCAAGATCGAGAGCTTCGAGGATCTGGAGCGGGTCGCCACGCTCGGCTTCCGGGGCGAGGCGCTGGCCTCCATCGCCTCGGTCGCCCGCGTCGACCTGACCACGGCCGACCGGCCGGGCGACGGCCATCACGTCTTCATCGAAGGCGGGAGGATTCGCGTGGCCGAGCCGTTCTCCCGGCCGCGCGGCACGACGATCGACGTCCGTTCCCTGTTTTTCAACGTCCCCGCGAGGCGGAAGTTCCTCAAGGCACCCCAGACCGAGCTGCGCCGCTCGCTGGAAGTCGTCCAGGCTTACGCGCTGGCACGTCCGGACGTGCGCTTCCGCGTCCTCCACGAAGGCCGCGAGCTGCTCGACGCCCTGGCCGCGGGTTCTGAGGTGGAGGGCTCGCTGGAGAGGGTTTCGCAGATCTTCGGCAAGGAGCTGGCCGGCCAGCTCGCCGCGATTCCCACGGAGGAGAGAGGCGAGGAGAGGATCCACGGCTTCCTCGGGACGCCCGACACGGCGCGCGGCCGGCGGCAGTTCGTGTTCGTCAACGGCCGCCTGATCCGGGACCGGGCGGTGCTCGCCGTCTTCTACCGCGCCGTGCGGGAAGAGTGGAGGAGCGAGGACTTCCCGGCGCTCTTCCTCTTCCTGGACGTCCCGCCCGAGGAGGTGGACGTGAACGTCCATCCCCAGAAGGCGGAGGTCCGCTTCCGCGATCCGGCGCTGCTCGACCGCATCCAATACGCCCTGCGCCGCGGGCTGGAGCGGGCGAGGGGAGAGGAGGCGGCGCCGCTGCGCCCCCCGGCCTCCCAGCCCTACGTTTCCTTCGCCTGGCAGGGCCTCGGAGGCGGTTGTGCTCCCGAGACGGCTCCCGAGACGGTGCGCGTCGATTTCGCGGAGCCCGGGCCGGCGCGGCTGGAAACCCGGCCGGAGCCGAACGAGCGCCTCGCGCTGCCCTCCTACGCGCCGATCCAGCGGCCGATCGTCCCGCTCTCCGGCCGCAGCGGCGAGGCGAGGCCGTTCCGCCTCCTGGGCCAGTACAAGGGGACGCTCATCCTTCTGGAAGGTCCGGACGGCCTCTATCTCATCGACCAGCACGTGGCGCACGAGCGCATCCTCTACGAGAGGCTGAGGCGGTCGATGACCGGAGAAGGGATGCCCGTTCAGCACCTCCTGACCCCGGTCCTGCTCGAGCTGGCGCCGGCCGAGCGTCTCCGTCTCTTGGAGCTGGCTCCCGGCCTCGACGACTGCGGTTTCGGCCTCGCGCCGCTCTCCGGCAACACCCTGGCCCTGACCGCCACTCCGGCCGTACTCACTGCCGGCGAGTCCGAAGCCCTCCTCCGTTCGCTGGCCTCGGAGAGTGGCGACGGCCTCGGCGCCTCGGCGGACCTCCGTCGGAGCGTGCTGGAGTCGCTGGCCGCGAGCATGGCCTGCAAGGCCGCCGTCAAGATGCACCACCCCCTCTCCGCCCCCGAGATGGAAGCCCTCGTCGCCGAGCTCTTCGCCGCCGAGCAGCCCTACGCCTGTCCGCATGGCAGGCCGATCGTTTTGCAGATGACCGACTCGGACCTGGAGCGCCGGTTCGGGCGGCGGGGATGAGGGTCCCCTACGGGTAGAGCGTCGTAGCACGCCATCCCGCGGGGACGCGCTCGTAGGCGGTACGGTCGTGGAGGCGGAAGGCGCCGGAGATCCAGATCTCGATCCAGGACGGCGCGACGCGGAACCCGGACCAGCGGGCGGGGCGGGGTACGGAACGGCCCAGCCAGCGGGCTTCGAGCAAGGCGACGTCGGCCAGGAGCTGCGGCCGGCCGGACATGGGCCGGCTCTGCCGGGAGGCCCAGGCTCCGAGTTGGCTCGTGCGGTGCCGGCTGGCGAAGTAGGCGTCGGCCTCCTCGTCGCTCACCCGTTCGGCGGTCCCTAGCACCACCACCTGCTTGCCCAGTTCGCGCCACCAAAAATTCAGGCTGACCCGCGGATTGGCCAGGATCTCCCGCCCCTTGCGGCTCTCGAAGTTGGTGAAGAAGACGAAGCCCCGCTCATCCCACCCCTTGAGGAGGACCACTCGCGACGACGGCTGCCCGGCGGCGTCCACCGTCGAGACCACCATGGCGTTGACATCCTCCATGCCCGTGGCGGTCGCCTCGTCCAGGATCTCGCGGAAACGCTCGAAGGGTTCCCCCAAGGGGACGATGGTCTCACTCACGGGCGGGATCGTAGCGGAACTGGCGCCCGGTTGCACGCCTCCCGTCAGTCGCGAGCATGCTATTGTCGCCGCCGTCATGCCTCCCTCGCGGCTGGAGTACCTTGCGCTGGCTTCGATCTTCACCTTTCTCATTTACACACTTCTCCAAAGACAGATTCGCATCGTCCTGCGCCGGAGATCCTTCTGGCTCTCTGGAGCCGTATTCTGCTGTCTCTGGGCCGTGCTGGAGAAGTACGCTCTGACCCACGATTGGTGGGCCTTCAATCCCGACAAGATCACCGGGCTCTACCTGTTCGGTGTGCCGTTCGAAGAGTATTGCGCCTTCGCCCTCATCCATCTGTCGACCATAGCCCTGCTGGAAGCGTTCCTCCGCGATGAGCTGGACTGACTTTTCCTTCCTGTACCTCGGGCTGAACCTGGTTCTCCTGATCGTCGTCACGAGGACCGGGCGGCATCGATGGCGTCCTGTGATCCGCACCCTGCTCTTCGCCTCGGTGTTCCTGTTGGTCTTCGACTCCGTGGCCGAGCACCGGGGGTGGTGGGACTTCCCCCGCCTGCTCGGTGTAAGCCTTTTCGCGGTGCCCGTGGAGAACATGGCGATCACGATCGGCACCGTGATGAACAGCCTGGTCCTGTATCTGTTTGTTGACGGCCGCCTTCGCCGAGAGGGTAGAAAAGACAGAACATAAAGGACAGCAAGCCCGTTCCAGAGCGCCCCTCGAACCCGCGCGCTGCGAGCCCGCGTGGAGGCATGGCTGGGAAGGTCGTCAGGCTGAGAAACGAACCCGGTCGCGGATCCCCTTGAAGCCCATCTTCTCGAACACCTCGTCGACCCGCGCCGGGTCGGCTCCCCGGTAGGCCAGGGAGTCGAGATCCCCCTTGACCGGAGCGTCGGCGGCGACTGTGGCCAGGACTTTCGAGAGCAGGGCTTTGTCCTGCGACTCGGCGAGGCGGAAGTAGAGGCTCTTGGCGCCGCGGATCTTCGCGAAGCGGACGGCGTCCAGCTTCTCGTAGAGATCCTCCACGTGGTCGAAGACCGACAGGAGGTCGGCGGCCGACTTGCGGCCGATCCCGGCCACCCCGGGGATGTTGTCCACCGGGTCCCCGGCGAGCGCCAGGAGGTCCACGATCTGGTCCGGCCGGACGCCGAACTTCGCGGCCACGTCCTCGGGGCCGTAGCGCTCACCCTTGCCGAAGTCGTAGAGGGTGACCTGGCCGCTCACGAGCTGCGCGAGATCCTTGTCCGAGGTGACGATCACCACCCGGTGCCCCTCCGCGACGAGCGGGGCCGCGAGCGTGGCGATCAGGTCGTCCGCTTCGTACTCGTCGTCGATGAAGGTGGCCGCACCAAGAGCCGAGGTGACCTCCAGGCACGGGTCGATCTGCGCCACCAGATCCGCCGGGGGAGGCTGCCGTTGCTCCTTGTAGGGGGGGTAGAACCGATTGCGGAAGCTGCCGACGAGATTGCGGTCGAAGGCCACGCCGAGGTGGGTGACTTTCTCGTCCGCGATCAGTTTGAGGAGGAAGCTCGCAAAGCCGTAGACCGCGCCGATCTTCATACCGTCCGGAGTCCGGATCGTGGAGGGCAGCGAGTAGTAGGCTCGAAAGATGTAGGGGCTGGCGTCGATCAGGTGGACGGTGTGGGAAGGCATGTGCCGCACATATAGCATAGGATTTGCCCTCATGAGACTGATTCGCATCGCCGTCGCCAGCGTCGACCCTACTGTCGGGGCGGTCCGGTCGAACGTCGACCGCATGCTCGTCCTGGCGCGGGAGATGGCGGCGGCGGACGTGACCCTGGCGTGCTACTCGGAGCAGGTCGTGGGCGGCTACCCGCCGGAGGATCTGATCCAGTGGCGGTCCTATGTCGACTGCCAGCGGGCCGAGCTGGAGCGGTTCGCCCGCGAGACCGCGGATCTGGGCACCGTGTTCGTGGCCGGGATCGCGGTGGCGGTGGGCGGCCAGATCTTCAACTCCGCGGCCGTGGTCCATGGCGGGGCCATCCTCGGCTTCGTGCCCAAGGAGAAGCTCCCTACCTACAACGTCTTCTACGAGGCGCGGACGTTCTCCCGCGGCCGGGCCGGCCTCGCCCTGGACGCGGACGGCGTCCCGCTCGGCGACCATCTCTTCTCGTTCGACTTCGGCACCGTCGCCGTCGAGGTCTGCGAGGACGCCTGGTCCCCGGACGGCCCCATGCGCCGCCGCTCCTACTCGGGGGCCGAGGTCGTGGTCAACGTCTCCTCCTCCCCGTACCGGGTCGGCGTGGTCTCCACCCGCCGCGAGATGCTCGCCACCCGCTCGGCGGACAACCAGGTCACCCTCGTCTACGGCAATACGGTCGGCGCTCAGGACGGCCTCCTTTTCGACGGCGGCGGCTACGTGTTTCAGAATGGCCGGCTTGCGCTCGACGCTCCCCGTTTCCGCGAGGGCTGGGCCGGCTGCGTGGTCGACCTCGACCGCACCCGCCGCATGCGCCAGGAGAACACCACCTGGCGCACCGACCTCGAAGCCTTTCAGGGCCGCGACGCCTCCGTGCCGGTGCTCGCCGCGAAAGGAACCGCGAAGGGAAAGACCGCCGACCGCTCCGGCCTCCGCTATCCGCCGCCTCCCGGCGACAGCTTCTTCCTTCCAGCTCCCGGAGCGGCCAGCTCCGATCTCCGCGACCCCCGCGACGAAGTGCTCGACGATCTGATCGCGGCGCTGTCGATGGGCATCCGGGATTATTATCAAAAGATCGGCGCCTTCCGCTGCGTCGGCGTGGCCCTGTCCGGCGGCCGGGACTCCATGCTCACCCTCCTGCTCGCCTGGCGGGCGGCCGTGCTCCTGGAGGCGAACGTGGGGGAGACGGTCCAGGCCTTTTACATGCCCACCCGCTTCTCGGGGGAGGGGACGCGCGGCGCCGCCGCCACCCTCTGCGAGGAGCTGGGCATTCCGCTGCGCGTGGTGCCCATCGAGGACGCATTCGAGCGCGAGGTGGAGGCCGCCCGCCAGATGCTCGGCGGCACCGAGCCCACGGCGATCACCTTGCAGAACATCCAGGCCCGGCTGCGCTCCGCCCGGATGTGGAACTGGGCCAATACCGCGGGCGGGCTCTTCCTTCAGACCGGCGACATGAGCGAGAAGGCGGTGGGGTACACGACGATCGGCGGCGACCTGGAAGGCGCCCTGTCCGTCATCGCGAACGTGCCCAAGACGGTCGTGATCGCGCTCCTGGAGCGCTTCCACCGGCTCTACAACCTCCAGGGGGTGGCCCTCGCCCTGGCTACCGCCCCCGGACCGGAGCTGGCCGAGGCCCAGGTGGCGGAGGAGGAGCTGATGCCGTTCCCCGTGCTCGACGCCTGCCTCCACCTCTACGCCGGAGAGAAGCTCGCTCCCGGCGAGGTCGCCCGCGCTCTGGCCTCCCTCTTCCCGGATCTCGACCCCGACCGCCTCGACGGCTGGGCGAAGCATTTCGCCGCCCTGTTCTCGCGCTCGATCTACAAGTGGGTCCAGTCCCCTCTTTCGCTGCACGTGGGCTCCTTGGACCTGGACCGCGAGCGGGCCCTCCAGCTCCCTGTCGTCCAGCGCAACGAGTGGAGCGGCTGACTCGGGAAGAGGGCGGAAGGCCGGCGGCCTGTCCTGCGTTATCCTTGTCGCAGGGTGGACATGCCACCCTCTGACGAAAAGGAGCCCGCGCGATGGAAACCCTTCTCAGCATCCTCCTCGGCCTGGGGCTGGCGGCGGCGTGCGGGTTCCGTGTGTTCGTCCCGCTGCTCATCATGAGTATCGCCTCACGGGCCGGCGCGGGCTACCTGGAGCTGGGCCACGGCTTCACCTGGATCGGCTCGACCGCGGCCCTCGTCGCCTTCTCGGTGGCCACGCTGCTGGAGATCGCCGGCTACTACATCCCGTGGGTGGACAACCTGCTCGATGCGATCGCCACGCCCACGGCCGTGGTCGCGGGCATGATGGTGACGGCGTCCGTGGTCACGGACATGGATCCCTTCTTCCGCTGGACGCTGGCCATCGTGGGCGGCGGCGGCACGGCCGCGGTGTTCCAGGGGATGACCGCCACGGCGCGGCACGTCTCGTCGCTCACCACCGGCGGCCTGGGCAACCCGGTGCTGGCCACGATGGAGGCGGGCAGCTCGGCGTTTCTGTCGGTGCTCGCGATCCTCATGCCGGTCGTGGCGGTGCTGCTCATCGCCGGGCTCCTGTACTTCGCGGTGAAGCGGCTGCTCTTCCGGCGCCCCGTGCGGGCCGTCTGATGAGGCCATGCCGAACGTCCAGCGCAATCTCGCTCTTCTCGCGGCGGCCGGAGCCCTCCTGGTCTTGGGCTCCGGCTGCGCCTCGACGTCAGGGACCCTGAATCCGGCGCAGATCGCCCGCGAGCTGCGCTCCCGCGGGCTCGATCCCGCCACGGTCGTCATCCCCTACCAGCTCACGGACGAGATGCGGTTGTGGGTCCACCAGGTTGTGCCGGAGCAGACCCCCCTGGAGAAGCGGCTGGAGGTGCTTCTCAACGGCCTGCTCGATCCCGGGAAGCTCAAAATCGAGTACGAGGCGCGCTACACCGCCACGGCCGAGGAGGTGTTCCGCACCCGGCGGGCCAACTGCCTGGCCTTCACCAGCCTCTTCGTGGGCATGGCGAGGGAGGTCGGCGTACCGGCGTTTTTCCTGGAAGTGGACGACATCGAGAAATTCGAAAAGGAGGGAGACCTCGTGGTGGTCTCGGGCCATGTGAGCGCCGCCTTCGGCAGCGGCCCCGGCGTGAAGATCCTCGACTTCTCGGTCAATGCCCAGCCCAACTACCGGCGGGTGCGCCAGATCTCCGACATGAGGGCCATCGCCCTCTTTCACTCGAACCGCGGCGGCGAGCTGCTGCGAACCGGCCGGCACGAGGAGGCGCTCCCCTGGCTGACGAAAGCCGTGGCGATCGATCCCGACCTCTCCAGCGCCTGGATCAACTACGGCGTCGCCCTGCGCCGCAACGGCAACCTGGCCGGAGCGGAGAAGGCGTACCGCACGGCCCTGGAAGTGGACCCCGAGTCGGTGTCGGCGTACCAGAACCTGGCCGCGCTGCTTCGCCATCAGGGCAACAACCAGGAGGCCGACGACCTGCTCGCCATCTCGTCCCGGCTGGGCAGCCGGAACCCGTTCATCTATCTCGCCCTGGGCGACGTCAGCATGGCCCACGGACGCATCGACGAGGCGCGGCGGTTCTACAAGAGGGCCCTCCGCCTCTATCGCGACAGCGCCGAGCCCTACGCCGCCATGGGATTGGCCTCCCTGGCCGGCGGCGACTCGTTGGAGGCCGAGCGCTGGCTGCGCAAGGCGGTGGCCATCGACCAGGAGAACCTGCGGGTCAAGCTGCTCATCGCCCGCCTCGGAGGAGGGCGTGGATGACGTCTGGCGGATCTGGATCGACACCGGCGGCACGTTCACCGACTGCCTAGCTGTCGATCCCGAAGGCAGGCTTCACCGCGCCAAGGTGCTTTCGACGAGCGCCTTGCGCGGCCGGGTTGTGGCGCGCGTCGCTCAAGGCCTGCGAGTGGAGGCCGGGTGGCGCGTTCCGGACGGCTTCTTCCGCGGCTATGGCCTGAGGTTGCTCGGGACCGGCGAGGAGCGCGCGGTGACGGGATCCGCGGCGATTTCCTCGAGCTGGACGGCCCGCTCGAGGGGGTGGAAGGAGCGGCCTTCGAGCTGCGTTCGCCGGAGGAGCCGCCCGTCCTCGCCGCCCGGCTGGTCACCGGCACGCCGCTCGGCCGCGAGCTGCCGGAGATCGCCCTGCGCCTCGCGACCACCCGCGGCACGAACGCTCTTCTGGAGAGGAAAGGTGCGGCCACGGCGCTGTTCATCACCCGCGGCTTCGCCGATCTCCTCCTCATCGGCACCCAGCAGCGCCCCGACCTCTTCGCCCTGAACATCGAGAAGCCCCGTGCCGCTCTTCGCCGAGGCGGTGGAGGTGTCCGAGCGGTTGGCCGCGGACGGCTCCGTGCTCGTGCCTCTGGAGGCAGGTGAGCTCCGCGGCGAAGCCGAGCGTCTGCTCGCCGCCGGTTTCGAGGCGGCGGCGGTGGCGCTCCTGCACTCCTACCGCGATCCCCGGCACGAGGAGGAGCTGGGGGAGATGCTTCGCGCAGCCGGCTTCCGCCACGTCTCGCTCTCGTCCCGGCTGGCGCCCCTGATCAAAATCCTGCCGCGCGCCGAGACCGCCGTCGTGGACGCCTATCTCTCGCCGGTCCTGAAAGGCTACCTGGAAGGGGTGGGGCGCGCGTTGTCCCGGGGCTCGCTTCATGTGATGACCAGCGCGGGCGGTCTGGTGCGGGCGGGCGCCTTCCATGCCAAGGACAGCCTGCTTTCCGGTCCCGCGGGAGGCGTGGTGGGGGCCGCGCTCTCCGGAAGACGCTCCGGTTTTTCGCGGGTGATCGCCTTCGACATGGGCGGCACGAGCACGGACGTGGCGCGCTACGGCGGCGACTTCGAGTACCTCTTCGAGCACCGGGTGGGGGACGCGCATCTGGTCGCTCCGGCGCTCGCGGTCGAGAGCGTGGCGGCCGGAGGGGGATCGATCTGCGGCTTCGACGGTGTCCAGCTTCAGCGTGGGCCCCGAGAGTGCCGGCGCCTGGCCCGGCCCGGCCTGCTATGGCGCGGGGGGGCCGCTCACTCTCACGGATGTCAACCTTCTCCTCGGCCGGCTCGACCCGGCGCGCTTCGAGATTCCTCTGGATCCGGTAGCCGCCGAGAGCGCCCTCGAATCGCTGCATGGGCGGATGGGCGAAGGCGCCCCCGGAAGGGACTCGCTGCTGGAGGGATTCCTGGATATCGCCAACGAGCGCATGGCCGAGGCCATCCGGAGCATCTCGCTGCGCCGGGGGTACGATCCGGCCGACTACGCCCTCGTGGCGTTCGGCGGGGCCGGCGCCCAGCACGCCTGCGCGCTGGCGGATCTCCTGGGGATCGGCAGCTTCGTGGTGCCACGCGATGCCGGGCTGCTCTCGGCCCTGGGGCTCGGAGCCGCGGTGGTCGAGAGATTCGCGCATCGCCAGGTGCTGGAGCCGCTGGCCCGCGTGAAGGATCGCGTTGCCGTCTGGCTCGATGAGCTCGGCCGGGAGGCGGCGGAGGCCGTGCGGTCCGAGGGGATCCAGGAAGACCGGATCGCCGTCCGCCGCCGCATCCTGAACCTGCGTTTCGTGGGCCAGGACGAGGCGCTGCCGATCGAGGGCGAGCCGCTGGCGGAGATCATCGAGGCCTTCGCGGCCGCCTACCGGGAGATCTACGGCTACGCGCCCGAAGGCCGGGCCATCGAGCTGGAATCGATCCGCGTGGTCGCCTCCTCGACGCCGGACGAGATGCCGGATGGGGAAGTCGGCCCGGCCGAAGAACGGGACGCCGAGCCTTCCGGAACGCGCCGGAGCCGACTCGCGGGCACCTGGAGGGAGGTACCGGTGTTCGACCGTGGCGGCCTGCGGCCGGGAGACGTCTTCCGGGGTCCGGCGCTGGTGTTCGAGAGCCACAGCGCCACGGTCGTCGCCGAAGGGTGGCGGGGGAAGGTGGACGGCGCCGGAAATCTGGTGCTCACGGTGCGCTCCACGATAGATTCTCCCTGATGCTCGACTTTTCCCAACGCGAGCGGCTGATCTCCGATCAACTGCACGGGACCCGCATGGTCTGCATGGCCCTGGCCGGCGCCGTGCTGGTCTATGGCATCCTGGGCTGGTTTCTGGTCGAGGGCTTTCAGCTCCACCCCTTCGGCAAGCTCCCCGACGCTCTACCCATCTCCCTGACCTTCCTGGCGGCGGTGCTCATCCTCGTGGGCTCGCGCATCCGCACGGCGCTTCTGCGTAGCGGCCTGCCGTCCGGCCCTTTGAGCCGGCATGTCCCGGTGGACCTGGGCAGCCTCGTCCCCGCCTATCAGCGGGCCACCCTGGTCAGCTTCGCGATCCTGGAGTCCTCCGCCCTGCTCGGGCTCCTCGTGGCCCTGCTTTCAGGGTCGTCTTTCTACGGGCTGGTGATCTGCCTGGCGAGCTTCCTGTCGATGCTCGTGCGCTGGCCCAGGGCCGAAGAGGTCGACCGCCTGGCCCGCGGCCGGGTGTCGCCCTGATCTACCAGCTCTCTACAGGCAGCCCGAAGTAGAAATCGTTTGCCTGAGGATCGACGGCAAAGCGTATCGCGTCCAGAAGCCCGGAGTAGCCGAGGAAGGTCATGCCGGCCGGCCAATCCTCGGAGATGAAGAAGGTGCCCATGATGGTCAAGGATTCCCCCTCTTCGGCCTGGAACGTGATGGGGGCGCGGGCAAGCTGGCCCGACAGATGCCCGAACCGAGTGCTCATCCGCGCGGAGCCCAGGAGATCCAGCGACGAGGCGATCAGTGCGGCTACTTCAGGGTCCAGGACCGACCAGGCAGCGCCTGTGTCGAGTTGGGCCAAAATCGACCTGCCGCCGCCGAACCGCACGGTAACGTAGATTTTCGCAGTGCTCTCGTGGACTCCCGGAGCGTGATCGGAGAACCTGGAGCGACCTTGGCTCGTAAAGTGCAACAAAGATCAGCAGTCCTGAATTCTCACCACGAGCGGCGAGATGCGCATCGGCTGTTGTTCGTCGAGCCGAGCATCGAGGTCTTTGAGGCGGGCGGCATGCGCGATCAGTCTGTCTCCCAGGACAGCAACCCACTCGCCCTTGTATTCGGGACCGTGAGTGTCCAGCCAGCGGAACTCCGGCGTCCGGTCAACGTCGAGAGGCCCTCCGACCTTCACCACCTCCCCGCGGGACAGAGCCTTTCTCCAAGGGATGAGGGCCGGATGGTCGGGAAACCTTTTCCCAGGCCTCGGCGATCAGCTTCCGGGCTCCTCCTATACGGTCTCCATCAATGAGATCCCGTACCCGAGTCACATAGCTTTCCGCTGTCTCCTGCCGCGGTACTTTCATGGGCTCAGCCATGCCGTCTCCCCCTCATGGTCGCTGGTCCATGATACACCAGATCCTGGCGGAGCTGGAAGTCAAGACGCCGGCACGAGCACCGTGGCCTTGCCGCGGGCCTGCTTCGCGTAGGCTTTGACGATCCTCTGCCCAACCTGCCGGCCGGTGCCGGCGCGGGCCACGGCGACGATCGAGCCGCCGAACCCGCCGCCGGTGATGCGGGCACCGTAGACATCGCGCTGTCCCAGCGCCAGCTCCACCAGGAGGTCGATCTCGGGGGTGGAGACCTCGAAGTCGTCCCGCAGCGACTGATGGGAGAGGTTGAGGAGCTTGCCCAGGCGTTCCAGATCGCCGTCGCGCATGGCCGCCACCGCGGCCCGCACCCGGGCGTTCTCCGTGATCACGTGGCGAGCCCGGCGGTCCAGAGGCTCGGGCAGGGCGGCCAGCCGCCAGAGATCCTGATTGTCCAGATCACGGAGCTGCTTGAAACCGAGTAGCTCCGCCGCCTGCTCGCACTCCTGCCGGCGGACGCTGTATCCTCCGCCAGCTTCGCCGGCATGCCGGTGAGACACACCGGAATCGATCACCAAGAGCTCCGCCGCGGCCGGTAGCGGCACGCGGTCGAAGCGCAGAGTCCGGGTGTCCAGGAAGAGCGCCTTCCCGGCGCCGGCAAGGCTGGCGGCCAACAGATCCATGACCCCCACCGGCGCGCCCACGAAATCGTTCTCGGCCTTCTGGCCGGCCAGGGCGAGATCCACGTCGTCGATCTCCAGGCCGAACGCCTCCCGCAGACCGCGGAGCACGGCCACCTCCAGAGAGGCGCTGGAAGAGAGCCCGCCGCCGAGTGGGATGTCGGACTCGATCCGCAGGTCGAAGCCGCGCAGCCGGTGGCCGGCGAGCCGCAGCACCTGCGTCACCCCCTGCACATAGTCGAGCCAGCCGCGGCCCGGAGCTTCGTCCTCCAGCCGGTACTCTTCGATCCGCGGCTCCCGCACGTTGGCGCTCCAGACCCGAACCAGCGTGCCGATCCGCGAGCCGATCTCCACCTGCGTCCGAAGCGGGATCGCGATGGGCAGCACATAGCCGCCGTTGTAGTCCGTGTGCTCGCCGATCAGATTGACCCGGCCCGGGGCCTCGGCGGTGACGGTGGGCTCCCTTCCGAACAGCTCCAGGAAGCCGGGCAGGCCGGTGCGGCGATCCATGGTCTCCCTCATCAGTCTGCCTGGGCCCGCCGCGCGAGCTGGCCGCAGGCGCCCAGGACATCCCGGCCGCGGCTGCGGCGGACGGTGATGAAGCAGCCGTGCTCGTGGAGCCGCCGTGCGAAAGCCTGGACGCGGTCCTCTTCGGGCTCCCGGAACACGGCCTGGGCATGCTCGTTCATCGGGATGAGGTTGACGTTGTGGCGGCGCTTGAGGTCGCCCAGCCAGGCGGCGAGCCGGTCGGCATCCTCCACGCTGTCGTTGACGTCGGCCAGGAGCACGTACTCGAAGATGAAGCGCTCGTGGCGCTTCGAGCTGCCAATCGTCCAGGGCCTGCCGCAGCCGGGCCAGGTTCCAGGCGCGGTTGACCGGCATGGTGGCGGAGCGCTCCTCGTCCGTGGTGGCGTTGAGCGAGACCGCGAGCTGCGGGCGTGGGTCCATCCGCGCCAGCTCTCTCGATGCCCGAGACGAGCCCGGCCGTGCTCACGGTGATGCGCCGGGTGACGAGAAGCATGCCTTCCGGGTGGCAGAGCACGCGGATCGCCCGGTGGACGTGGTCGAGGTTGTGCAGCGGCTCGCCCATGCCCATGAAGACCAGGTTGAGGTACTCACCCGCTCGGAGCCGAGTTCGCGCATGATGGCGAGCACCTGGCCGACGATCTCGCCGGCCGTCAGGTTGCGCACGATCCCCATGGCGCCGGTCGCGCAGAAGGTGCAGCCCAGGGCGCAGCCCGACCTGGCTCGACACACAGAAGGTGATCCGCGGATCGCCCCCGTCCCGGGGCCGCGGCATATGCACGGCCTCGATGCGGTGGCCGTCCACGAGCCGCAGGACGAGCTTCGTGGCGCCGTCGGCCGACGGGTGGCGTTCGACGATCTCGGGCAGGGAGAGGTCGGCGTTGGCGTCGATCCAGGCGCGGATCTCGCGCGCCAGGAACAGCCGGTCCGGCAGCCAGGTGCGGACGCGCTGGAGGCGCGCGAAGACATGCGCGGGCCGTCCCGGGCAGCCGCCGGCCGCGAGGTCCTCGGGCAGCATCGACCACGCCGAAGGCGGCCCCGAACGCTCGGGCGCCTTGCGGTCCCAGGGGAGGATGGGGATGGGAACGGCCGGCTGCATAGGGCGGGAGCATAGCCGATCGGCCGGGACAGGCGAAACGGATCGCGTTCCAGGAACAACTGGAAGAGGGACGCGATAGACTGCTCCTACAGGAGGTTGCTCGCAATGACCAGCGGCCACGCGCTCAGGATCCTGCTCTGTCTGGCCCTTTTCCTTCCGGCTCTGGCCGCGGCCCAGCCGGCGTCGCTGGTTGCCGATCTCAGAACGATCAGCCTGGTGCCGAGCCCGGACACAGGTGGGGTGCGCCACCTCCAGAAAGCCGGAGACCGGCTCTACTTCGGGGGCGGCGGCTCGACAGGCGACGAGCTCTGGGTCAGCGACGGCACCTCGGCGGGCACGGAGGTCGTCCGCGACCTCTGTCCGGGACCGTGTTCCACCGCTCCGGAGCTGCTGGGAGCGTTCGGAAAGCTGATGCTCTGGTCCGACGGCAAGGGGTTGTGGCGGTCCGACGGAACCCGCCCCGGTACCTTTGCCCTGACGGAGCCGGGTTTGGAGCTGGCGCCGCGGAACGAGCGGTTCTCCCTCTACGCCACCCTGGGACGCTGGTTCTATTTCTCCGCCTGCACCGGGCATTTCACGGAGCAGGACTGCGATCTGTGGCGGACGGACGGTACCGCCGCGGGGACCGGCCTCTTCCACGAGGCGTCGAAGACGTTCCGCTGGCTCGAGGTGGCGGGCGACCGCCTCTACTTCCTGGCGGCGGACGATCAGACCCCGCGCTCGGACCTGTGGGTCACGGATGGCACGCCGGCCGGCACCGTCCTGTTGCACCGGTTCGAAGGGGTCTTCGCTCAACCGGAGGTGGCCACCTCGGCCGGCAACCGTCTTTTCTTCGTGGCCCTGGACGGCGGCGGCCTCCAGGTCTGGACGAGCGACGGCACGGCATCCGGAACCCGGCCCGTGTCGAGCCTCCCCAAGGACCGGCCGTATTCCTCGTCGGAGCTGAGATGGCTCAAGCCGGTTGGGAGCCGGGTGTACTTCCTGGCGGACGACGGGACCCACGGGCTTGAGATCTGGCGTTCCGATGGCACCCCGACAGGCACGGCGCGCCTGACCGACCTGGCGCCGGCCTTTCCGTTTCCGGGTGACGACCCCTCGATCCTGGCGGAGGTGGGCGGCGTCGTGGTCTTCGTGACCTTGGGCGGCGAGGACCCTGCGCAGCCCCGGCTTTGGATGACGCGGGGCACCCCGGGATCGACGGCTCCATTGCCCTGCGAGGATTGCCACCAGCTCTATCCGTACAGCCTGACCGAGTCCGGGGGCAAAGCGTTCTTCCTCGTCCAGCAGGACTTCACCCCCCGGATCGATCTCTGGCTCACGGACGGCACATCCCCGGGCACCCGCCGGTTGGGCAACCTCTGCTATTCCTGCAGCCAAGGCGCTCTCATGCCCTGGAAGGACGGCGTGCTCTTCTTCAGCAGCTCCGTCAAGGATCTCTGGATCAGTGACGGCACGGCCGCGGGGACCCGGCGCTTCACGAATTTCATGCAAGCCGAGGCCTTGCCGGGCGTGGAGGAAATCGGCGGCGACCTCTACCTCCTGGCCGGCGGAGATCGACCGGGCCTGTGGGTCCGTGACCGCGCGGGCAAGACCAGGCCGGTGTTCCTCCTCCCTGCTACGGGGCCGAGCTCCTACCCCCACAACCTCGTGGAGTCCGGAGGAAAGCTGCTGTTCGTCGCGCAGGGCGATCAGGCCGCCGGTTTCTGGTCGAGCGGCGGCACGCAGGAGAGCACCGTCCCCTTGATCGTGCCAGGCCTCGAGGGGACCGATCCTTCGGGCTTCGTCCGTGTCGCGGGTCTGACCTTTTTCCAGGTGCGTGACATCCATGGGGAGCCGAGTCTCTGGAGGACGGATGGCACGGCTCAGGGCACGGTCAGGCTGCTCGATCTGCCCGGTCCGGCGACCCTGGTGCCCTTCCAGGGCATGCTCCATGTCTTCAGCGGCCGGGAGGTCTGGCGGTCGGACGGAACCGCGGCCGGCACGGTCAAGGTCGGGGATCTCCCGGACCCGGCTGCCGAGGTGCAGACCGCGATCCCCGGGCCGAACGGGCTCTACTTCAAGATCAGGACGAGCTTCTCCAGGACCGAGCTCTGGCTGATGGATGGCGCTCCCGGAGCCGCACACCGGTTCTTTGACCAGAACCTGAGCGGAGGAGACCCCAGGCTTACGGCGGTCGGACCCTGGATGTATTTCACCTTCGGAGGCCTGTGGAGGACGGACGGCACTCCCGGGGGCACGACCGCGGTGGAAGGACTGCCCGAATTCGCCAATCCTCAGGAGCTGGCCGCCTACCAGGGAACGCTGTACTTCGTCTCCCTGGGCCCGTTGGACGGCTATCAGCTCTGGCGCACGGACGATACGACCGCCCACCTGATCGCCCGTTTTTCTCTTCAGGGCTTGCAGGAGACGTTTTTCAACCTCACGCCGTCCGGCGGGAAGCTCTTCTTCGCCGCCGACGACGGAATCCACGGCACCGAGCTCTGGGCCACGGACGGGACGCCCGCCGGCACCGCGCTGGTCCGCGACCTGATGCCGGGACCGATCTCCTCGTCCCCGAACAGGCTGACCGTGGCAGGCGGCCGGCTCTTCTTCACGGCCGGCGACGACCTCCACGGGATCGAGCTGTGGCAGAGCGACGGCACTGAGGCCGGGACCCGGCTGGTCCAGGACATCGCGCCACAGGCCGGATCGTCGAGCCCGGAGGAGCTCACGCCGGTCGGCGACGAGCTGTTCTTCACGGCCGACGACGGCATCACCGGACGCGAGGTCTGGGTGCTGCCGCTCTCCGGTCCCTCCTCGTGCCAACCCTCGCCGACTCGGCTCTGCCTGGGCGGCCGGTACGCGGTCGAGGCGGTGTGGCGCGACTTCCAGGGCAACCGGGGTGCCGGCCATGCCGCGCCGCTCACGGCCGACACCGGCACGTTCTGGTTCTTCGATCCGTCGAACGTGGAGGTCGTGCTCAAGGTGCTTGACGGCCGCGGCGTCAACGACCACGTCTGGGTGTTCTACGGCGCCCTCTCGAACGTCGAGTACACGCTGACCGTCACGGATACCCAGACCGGCCTCTCGCACCGGTATCTCAACCCTTCGGGACAGCTCGCGAGCGTGGCCGACACCAAGGCGTTCGGACCTCTCGGCGCCACAGCGGAATCGGTCGCGTCCGCGTCGCCTCTCGCGCTTGTGGAGCGGAAGGTGGTCCCCTCCGCGGTCACGGCCGCCTGCGCCCCCAGCTCGACCCGGCTCTGCCTGAACGGCGACCGGTTCGCCGTCGAGATCGCCTGGAAGGACTTCCAGGGAAACACCGGCACGGGCAAGGCGGTGGAGCTGGACGGCGGCGACACCGGCTACTTCTGGTTCTTCAACGAGTCGAACGTCGAGGTGGTGCTCAAGGTGCTCGACGGCACGCCGGTCAACGGCCACCACTGGGTGTTCTACGGCGCGCTGTCGAACGTGGAGTACACGGTCACGGTCACCGACACCCAGACGGGCGAGATCAACACCTACAAGAACCCGGCCGGCCGGCTCGCCAGCGTGGCGGACACGGGGGCTTTCTGAAGATACCGAGAAGACCGGAAGCCGTCGAGCTGGAGCTGTTCACCCACCGCTTCGCCGCCGTGGCGCGGCAGATGGGGGAGCGGCTGCGGCGCACGGCCGTGTCCACGAACGTCAAGGAGCGGCTCGACTTCTCGTGTGCGCTCCTGGACCCGGCAGGCGAGCTGGTGGTCAACGCGCCGCACATCCCCGTCCACCTCGGGGCGCTGGGGCTGTGCGTCCGGCGGCTGCGCGAGGTCATGGCGCTGGAACCGGGCGACGTGGTGGTGACGAATCATCCGGGCTTCGGCGGCTCGCACCTGCCGGATGTGACGGTCGTGACTCCGGTCCATGAAGGATCGGACCTCCTGGGATTCGTCGCCAGCCGGGCGCATCACGCGGAGATCGGCGGCATCCGGCCGGGCTCGATGCCGCCGGGGGCGCGCCGGCTGGTGGAGGAGGGGGTGGTGATCCCACCCACCTATCTGGCCCGCGGCGGCGAGGCGGACTGGGAGGGGCTCCGCCGTCTCCTCCTGGAAGCGCCGTATCCGACCCGGGCGGTGGAGGAGAACCTGGCCGATCTGCGCGCCGCCGTGGCCGCCAACCACCGGGGCGCCGAGGCGCTCCAGGCCCTGGCCCGCGAGCACGGCCGCGAGGTGGTGGCCCGCTACATGGACGCCCTCAAGGCGCGGGCCGAGTCCAGGCTGCGCGAGGCTCTGGCGAAGCTGCCGGCCCGGACCTACGAGGCGCTGGAGCATCTGGACGACGGCTCGCCTCTCGCGGTGCGGATCGAGGTCGGGGATGGGGCGGTGGTCGACTTCGCGGGCTCGGCCGGGGTCCATCCGGGGAACCTCAACGCGCCTCCCGCCGTGGTGCGCAGCGCGGTGCTCTATGTCCTCCGCCTGCTCATCGCCGAGCCGCTGCCGCTCAACGAGGGCATCCTGCGGCCGGTGGACATCCGCATCCCGCCCGGCATGCTGAACCCGCCGTTCCCGGACGATCCCGCGGCGGCGCCGGCCGTGGTCGGCGGCAACGTGGAGACGAGCCAGAGGCTGGTGGACACCCTGATCAAGGCGCTCGGGCTGGCGGCGTGCAGCCAGGGGACGATGAACAATCTCCTCTTCGGCAACGCGCGCTTCGGCTATTACGAGACCGTCTGCGGCGGCGCCGGAGCCGGCCCCGGCTTCGCGGGGGCGAGCGCGGTCCACACCCATATGACGAACACGCGGATCACCGATCCCGAGGTGGTGGAGCACCGCTATCCGGTGCGCGTGGAGCGCTTCGGCATCCGCCGGGGCTCGGGCGGGTCCGGGTGCTGGCATGGCGGCGACGGCGCCGTGCGCGAGCTGACTTTCCTGGAGCCGATGTCGCTCTCTCTCCTGAGCCAGCACCGGGTGGAAGCGCCCTACGGCATGGCGGGCGGGAGCCCCGGCCAGCCCGGCAGGCAGACGCTGGTCCGCGCCTCTGGCGAGGTGGAGGAGCTGGCTCCCGTGGACGGCCGGGAGGTGGGGCCGGGCGACCGGCTCGTGCTGGAGACTCCCGGCGGGGGTGGTTGGGGTTTTTAAGGCCTCTGCTGCCGTAGCGCCTCATATACCACCACCGCCACGCTCGTCGAGAGATTCAGCGAGCGGAGCCCCGGGTCCCGCATCGGGATCTTCAGCAGCCGGTCGCGGTAGCGCTCGCGGATCTCCGGCGGCAGCCCGACGCTCTCCCGTCCGAAGACCAGCACCGCCCGCTCCGGGTAGGCGGCGCTCCAGTAGTCCCGCTCGGCTTCGGCGCTGAAGAAGAACGACTCCCCGAGATCCGGGAGCCGTTCTTCGAAGGCGGCCCAGGAAGGCCAGACCCGGGGATCGACCCGTGGCCAGTAGTCCAGGCCGGAGCGGCGGACCTCCCGATCGCCGAGCGAGAAGCCGAGAGGCTCGACGAGGTGGAGCTGCGCGCCGGCCGCGAGACAGGTGCGACCGACGTTGCCGGTGTTCCAGTGGATCTCCGGCTCGACCAGAACGACATGAAGAGAGCGCAAGCCGGCCTTCAATCGAGCTTCCTCCGGTTCGTGAGATGCCGCCTTGCGGGCGGATCTGACAAGCCCTACGAATGGGCGGGCGAAAAGGTTCCACGCCTGACTGGATTCAAATCTGACCCAGGACAACTTCTGACCCGGTAGAAAACCGGGAAAAGGGTCTCATCTTGACCCTCCCTTGAGTCCCCGTTTGAAGGGTTCTCGGTCAAGTCATTGAAAACAATGGACACGAGGATTCACTTCACCTTCTGGCATCGAAGTTGCTCTAGGAGAAAAGCCGTTGGTTTCTTTTGAGAGCCGCACCGGATGCTGGATGCGGACGTTTGAAGTTCTCGGTTGAAGGAGGAGGTTTGATATGCAGCGCCTGATGTCGTTCGGTCTGGGATTGGCTGCGATGACCATGAAGCGTCTCGTAGCGCTCCGTCTGGCCCTGCCGGGACCGCTTCGGTCCAGGCAGGGAGGGTAGGCAAAAGAGGGGGGAGGGGGTCCGGGCCGCGCCCCCGGCCGCACCGGGGTCCGGGCTCCCCTCTTGCTACGTTTGATCTGTCGTCTTGTTGTTTTGCTGTCGTCCTGAGGAGGGATTTGCTGTTCTGTTGTTCTTTTTCTGGTTTATCGGTCTGGGTTGTCGTTGATTTCGTTTTTTCTTGGCCGGCTGTCCGCACCGGGTGCGGCGGCCGGCGTCTGCATTCCCAGCCGGCGGCGCAGCTCTGCGGCCGACGTTCCCTCCCTCATCTCCCGTCCGTCGATCCGTCCCACGGGAAGAGCTCCGATCAGGCTGTTCGTGAGCAGGATCTCGCTGGCGGCGAGTAGCTCCTCCGGCCCTAGTGGCAGCTCGGTCACGAGCCCCAGCTCGAGCAGCCGGCGGCGCACGGTGCCGGGGAGGCAGCCGTCCTCGGCCGGCGGGGTGAAGAGTCCCCCGGGGAGCCTGACGATGACGTTGCTCCGCGAGCCCTCGGCGAGCCGCCCATGCTGGTTGAGGAGAAGCGCCTCGAAAGCTCCGGCCGCCTCGGCGCGGGCGAGGGCGAGCCGGTTGGCCTGGTACGAGAGGCTCTTCAGCCCGGCGAGCGGGGAGCGCGAGTCGATCCACGGCTCCGGCAGGAGGATCGCGGCGACGCTGCCGGCCGGCGGCGTGTACGGGGTGGCGGTGATGAGCCTCGTGTGACCCCGCGTGACGGTGATCCGCATCCGGGCGACAGGCCCCGGGGCCGCCTCCGCCACGGATGCGACGGCTTGGGAGAGGATCGTGCGATCCTCGGGCAGGTCGATCCCGATCCGGATCAGGCCGGCCAGGAGGCGGTCGAGGTGCGCGTCCACATCGAGCGGCCGGCCGCCGTCGGCGCGCAGAGTCTCGAAGAGGCCGTCGCCCAGCAGAAATCCCGGGTCGGCGGGGTCGATCCGCACCTCGCCGAGCGGCACCAGGCGGCCGTTCCACCACGCGAGGCTCATGCCGGCTCGGCCGCTCCCAGGGCGGTGAGGAAGGCCTTCGCTTTGACCGCGCTCTCTTCGAATTCCTGCTCCGGGTCGGAATCCGCGACGATCCCGCAGCCGGCGTGATAGAGCGCCCGGCCGCCGGCCCATACCGCCGTGCGGATCGCCACCGCCAGCTCCAGGTCGCCCGCCATGGAGATCCAGCCGAAGGCGCCCATGGCCGGACCGCGGCGGCGCTCCTCCTCGGCGGCGAGGATCGACATGGCCCGGATCTTGGGCGCGCCCGTGATCGAGGCCGGCGGGAACGTCGCCCGGAGGAGCTCGGCCGGGCCGGTTCCGGGAAGCAGGCGTCCGCGGACCGTGGAGACGGTGTGATGCACGGTCGGCAGGCTCACGAGCTCGGCGTGGACAGGCACCTCGACCGAGCCGGGCTCGCACACCCGTCCGAGGTCGTTGCGGGCCACGTCCACGATCATGGTCAGCTCGGCGCGATCCTTCCCGCTCTCCATCAGCTCGCGGGCGAGGGCGCGGTCCTCGCGCGGACCGGCACCGCGCGGCCGGGTGCCTTTGATCGGACGGGTCTCGACCTCCCTGCCGTGCGCGGACAGGTACAGCTCCGGGCTCACGGACAGCAGCGTCCGGCCGTGCCCCAGGTCGAGGAAAGCCCCGTGATCGGCCGGGCTCGCCTGGCGGAGGCGCAGGTAGAGCGGCCAGACCGACTCGCGAGGGACAGGCGCCTCCAGCCGCCGGCAGAGGTTCGCCTGGAAGATCTCGCCGCGCGCGATGCGCTCCCGGATGCGCTCCACCGCGGCCTCGAACCCGCCGCGGTTGGGATGGCTCACGACCGGCCCCCTGGTGAGCGGTCCCGCCGCGGCCTCATCCTGGGGGCGGCGCCAGGCCTCGCCGAGGACGCGTTCGGCGTCGACGACGGACGAGGCCGGTCCGTGCCACGCGTCCGCGGCTTCCAGGGTCCAGCTCCGTCCATCCCAAAGGAGCCCGGAGTCGTAGAGTGCGAGGTGGAGGTCGGGCAGGCCGAGATCGTCGGAGGGAGGAGAGGGGAGAGGCTCCAGCTCCCCCCCCAGCTCATAGCCGAAAAACCCCACGAGAACGGCACCGGTCGCGCCGCCCCAGACCTCGAACGCGGCATCCAGCAGGTCGAAGGCCCGCGTCCGGAACGAAACCGGGCCGTTCTCGCCGCTCCCGCCGCTCCCGCCGATCCCGCCGATCACCGTGGCCCGGCCCGCCTTCACGGTGAGCGTGACGAGCGGGTCCGCGTAGAGCCGGTGCGCTCCCGGTCCGCCGTCGAGCCAGGCCAGACCGGGCCTCTGCCGCAGCTCGGCGGCGACCGCCTCCGGGCTCGGGCCTGTGGCAGTTCTCCTTCCACTCCTCAACGGCGTCTTCGAGCCGCGGCAGCCGGAGGTGGGCGCGGGCAGGGCCGCCCGCAGCCGCTCGGCGAGCCGCGTCCTTGTCCGCCGGGAGGGCCGGTCCGACCACATTCGCATGCGGCGGAGTCTATACGCGCTCCTGCGCGTTATGCTTCGCGGCACGCGATGAGCCCGCCGCAGCCCACCCTCCGCACCGCCGTCGCCCGCGGCCTGCGCCGGCGCTGTCCCCGCTGCGGCGAGGGCGGGCTGTTCCAGGGGTGGAATCACCTGCGGGAGTCCTGCCCCGTCTGCGGCCTGCGCTACGAGCCCCACACCGGGGACACCTGGTTCTTCATGTACATGAGCACCGCCGGTCTGACCGGCGTGCTCGTGGTGATCATGTTCCTGATCCGCCCGCGGGTTCTGTGGGTCGGCCAGGCCGTCGTGATGGCGGCGGCGCTGGTGCTGATGGGGCTCTCGCTGCCGCTACGCAAGGGTGTGGCGGTGGCGCTGGACTACCTGGTCAGCCGGGAGAGCGGATAGCCCGCCGTCCGAGACGGCCGCGAACTCTCCGCAGCGGGGACAGGGCTCCCGCTCGATGTCGGACATTGCGGAAGATTCTACGTCAAGTGACCGGTTTCGGCTCCGCCGGCTCGAGCCGGGAGAGAGCCTTCTGGGCGATCAACTTGGCGATGTAGAGCGATTTGGGCGTGTTGTTCGTCTGGGCGGTGATCAGGAGCACCAGGTTGCCGTGCAGCACGTTGAGCTGATGGAGGTCGCCGCCGGCAAAGATAGCCCGCTCGCCGAGGCCGGGCACCTCCTGGATTTCGCCTCCTGCGAGCCGCTTGAGGAAACCGCGGCTCGCCTCCATCTGTCCGGCCGCCGCATGCGGCGAGGCCGCCGGCCGCACCTCGATCTTCAGGAGCCGCGGCCGGCTGGCACTGCCGGCGTTGTAGCCGCAGACGAGCTTGTCGCGGCTGCCGTTGTCCTCCAGCATGCTGCTCATGGTGGACACGGACCCGCCGGCGTAGCCCAGCGCCTCCTCGAGAGGGAAGAGCTGGCACGCGTCGATGGTGGACGCGTCGAAGATCGGACCTTCCGGCGTCTTGGGGCCCGAGCCGCAGGCCGCCAGAACCGCCGCGAGAACCAGAGCGGGGAACGCTGTCTTCAAGAGAGTCATGGGTCGCCCTCCCTCCTCGCCGGTATTCTATACCGCCGTGACCGGGGTCCGGGCATGCCTCACCCGGACCCCGGACCGGACCGGTATCCCGGTGGGGCCTTCGATACTGCGATTCAGTTGTCAAGGAACGCGCGCCTTCGGGACCGCCGCGAGCGGCTCGCGGACCGTCTCTCCCCGGCCCGCGACCGCCAACCCCGGGGGGCGAGCGATCGAGACCTTGGGGGAGGCGGCTGCGCCCGAGGTGCGGCCGATCCCTCCAGGGAACCGGGTGGCCGGCCCCGGGGGTTGAGCCACCTCTCCCAGGGGAGAGCCCGCTCCAAGCCGGGGAAAGGCCGCCAGCCCCAAGGGTGAAACCGTCACGCCCGTGAGGTGACAGCTCCGAAGGCGGGGGGATTATGCACCAAGTCAAGACGGAAAGGGAAGAAAGATTCTTCAAACTTCCCTATTGACATCCGTAACGGGCGCGTTTATGCTTTGGACCGTTGCTGGATGAAGCGTACACGGAAGGCAGTTGAACAGGTACAGACGAAAAGGAGGAAGCTGATGGACACAAGTTGAGCCGAAGCCGATGCTGAACTATCCGTGAAGTCTCAATCCGGCTCGTAAGCCGGTAACTGTTCCTTGAAAACTGAAACCGTGGTCATGAACCACACGAAAGGAAGAAGATCATGCGTAACGTGAGCTCGTTTGCAGACCAGATTCTCGATTGGGAGCTTCTGCTCCAGGCGTTCGACGACAATTCGGCGGTGATGCTGCCGGCGCAGAGCCTGCGGGATGCGCTGGCGCAGTCCCTTGCGGAGGTCCGGAGCCTCAAGGCCGGCCAGGATTCCGCGGCGGCGCAGCGCCAGCAGGCCACGCAGAACCTGCTGGAGACGATCCAGGTCGGCCGGGAGCAGGCACGCCGCCTGCGCGGCATGGCCAAGGGCCTGCTCGGCACCAGGACCGAGCGCCTGGTGCAGTTCCAGGTGATGCCCCTGCGGAGCCGCTCCCACACCCGTCCGCCGGAGCCCCCTCCGCCGGTCGAGGTGACCCCGCCTGAGCAGCAGACCGAGTAGTCGGATCGATCAAGGCCCGGCCGGGGCGCGGTCGATCACGCTCCGGCCGGGTTGCTGGTCGTCCCGCGCTCCAGGTCTGGTAAAGTTTCAGGGGAACCTGTCATGGACGAGCTCGAAGATTTTACCGGCGGAAAGAGGCGAGGCGGTCGAAGCCGGCCCCCCCTGCCCCCTGCCGGATGCGGACCTGACCGCCTGCGTGCTGGCCACGATTCAGGAGATCAATGCGGCCTCCGATCTGCGCTCCGGGCTGACCCGCGTGGCGGCCATCCTGCGCGGTATCCTCCGGCACGACATCTTCTGTGTCCTGCTTCTCGACGATCTCGGCCGCGAGCTGCGCTTCGCGATGGCCGAGGGCGTTTCACCCGAGATCGCCGAGCACTGGCGTTTCGGGATGGGGCAGGGGCTGGTGGGGACCGTCGCCAAGTCCGGCGTGCCGGTCCGGGTGGGCGACGTGCTCGCCGATCCGCGCTACATCCGGGCCGTGGA
This sequence comes from uncultured Holophagales bacterium, assembly GCA_963844885.1. Classification (GTDB taxonomy): domain Bacteria; phylum Acidobacteriota; class Thermoanaerobaculia; order Multivoradales; family UBA5704; genus DATMER01. The sequence goes on from CAWJQA010000010.1 coordinate 356,742, forward strand.
CCAGCTCCGTTCCGAGATGGTGGTGCCGCTGGCTTCCAAGGGGCGGACGATCGGGGTGCTGGATGCCGGCAGCTTCGAGCCGCATCACTTCACGGCGGAGCACGAGACCCTCCTGACCTCGGTGGCCGGATTCCTGGCCGGAGCGATCGAGAGCGCGCAGCTCTACGAGAACATGCGGGAGCAGGCGCGCACCCTGTCCCTTCTGCACGAGGTCAGCCGCGAGCTCAACTCGATCCTCGACCGCCGCCGGCTCATGGAACGGGTGGCCGAGATGGTCCGGCGGCTCATCGATTACGACATCTTCAGCGTCATGCTGTGGAACGAGGAGGGGCAGCTTCTGGAGCCCTGGATGGCGTTCCGGCGGGACGGCCGCGAAATCGCCGGCATGAAACCGGTGGCGCTGGGCAGCGGCCTGACCGGCACGGCGGCGGCGCTGCGGCAGTCGCTGCGGGTGCCCAACGTCCACCTCGACCCGCGTTACATCGCGTGCGTGGACGGCATCGAGGTGAGCTCCGAGCTGGTGGTCCCCCTCATCTTGAAGGATCACCTGCTGGGGGTGCTCGACCTGGAGAGCCAGGAGTACGACGCCTTCACCGCCCGGCACGAGCAGCTTCTCTCGACCCTGGCCTCGTCGCTCACCATCGCGCTGGAGAACGCCCGCCTCTACGAGCAGGTGCGGCACGACGAGCAGCGGCTCAAGAACGACGTGGCCATGGCGCAGCGCATCCAGGAGGCGCTGCTGCCCCGGTCGACGCCCTGGCTGCCGGGGCTGCAGGTGGGAGTGGCCTACGAGCCGGCCCGCGATCTCGGCGGCGATTTCTATGACTTCCTGCCCTACGGTGAGGGCCGCCTGGCGGTCGCGGTCGGAGACGTGGCCGGCAAGTCGCTGCCCGCGGCGCTCTACGGCTCGTTCGCCATCGGCCTGCTCCGGGAGTACGCGGCGCACGGCGAGTTCCGGCCGGCGCAGGTGCTGGAGGACATGAACTGCAAGCTGCTGCACGTCCGCGTGGACCGCCGTTTCCTCGCGATGATCTTCGCGGTGGTGGACAGCGCGGACCGGACGCTGACCGTCGCCAGCTCCGGCCTGCCGCAGCCCTACCTTGTGCGGGGCGGCGAGGTGAGGCAGCTCGAGCTGTCGGGCCTCCCCCTGGGCCTGATGGCCGGGCAGACCTACGCCGAAATGAAGCTGACGCTGGAGCCGGGCGACGTCCTGGCCCTCTGCTCCGACGGAGTGGAGGAGAGCCGCGACGCCGGCGACGAAGCCTTCGGCAGCGAGCGGGCCAAGGAGGTTCTCCTCGGCCTGATCGCCGAAGCGCCGTGCGACATCGCCAAGGGCCTCCTGGACGCCTGCCGCCAGTTCTCCACCAAGGGCCGCGCCGACGACCGGACGGTGGTGGTCCTCAAGGCCGTGTGAGCACGCTTCCAGGAGACAGGATTGCCTTCGGGGGGAAGCTGTGTTATGGTCCGGGGCATGATAGAGCCGATGATGACACTGGAATCGCCTCTGGCCTGCGGCGGTGAGCGCAATGCGGGCGCCGTGGAAGCCAACGCCATGAACCGAGTCTTCTTCGAAAACGTCCGCTGCTTCCCGAATCGGCAGGCCGCCGACCTGGCCCCCCTGACCGTGCTGGTGGGAGAGAACAGCTCCGGAAAGTCGACGCTCCTGGCCCTGGTCCGGCTCGTCTGGGACGTGGCCGCGTCGGCGAGGACGCCTGACTTCAACGAAGAGCCGTTCCTGCTCGGAGCCTACGATCAGATCTCGTGGGCCGGGAGCGACTCGGAGGAACCGGTCGTCATCGGTGCCGAGTTTTCATCCCGGGAGACCGGCGAGGTTTCCGTTGTCACGGCGAGGTTCGAGGCGCGGCGCGGCCAGCCGGCGCTGTCCGAGCTTCTCCTGGATCTCCCGCCCTACCATGTGACGGTGCTCTTCGAGAAAGACGACCTGATCACCGGCTTGACGGTGGAGGGGCCGTCGGTGCGGATCGAGGCGGGTTTGGTCCTGATGCGAAGCGTGCGGGGTCTGCCAACGGCTTTGCAGTTGAGCATCAGGGACCGCGAAATCCTGCGTCGCATCGAGAGGAGCCTCGCCGACATCCAGGAGGGGTTGACGGAACGGCCTTACGCGTTCGCACCGATCCGGACCCGGCCCCTCAGAACCTACGATCCGGTCCAGGGCTTGGAGAGCCCGGAGGGCAGCCATGTCCCCTCGATCCTGGCGAGCACGATCCTGAGCGAGCCCGGAGAGTGGCAGGAGGTGGTCGCCGCTTTGGCTTCCTTCGGTCGCCATTCAGGTCTATTCAGGCAGGTCGAGGTCAGGAGGCTCGGTGCGAGCGAGAGCGACCCGTTCCAGATCCGGGTCCATGTCGGCGGCAAGGCGGTCAACCTCGTGGATGTCGGCTACGGAGTGAGCCAGATCCTTCCGATCGTGGTGGACAGCCTGCGGGGCCAAAGGGGAGGGATGTTCCTGCTCCAGCAGCCGGAGGTTCATCTTCATCCCCGAGCGCAGGCGGAGTTGGGCTCGTTCCTGGGCACTCTCGCGAAGCGCCAGGACAAGCGCTTCATCGTTGAAACGCACAGTGATCACCTGGTGGACCGGATCCGGATGGACATCCGGGATGGCAAGGGCGGCCTTAGACCGGAAGACGTGTCGCTGCTCTATTTCGAGCGCCCGAACGGCAAGGCCCGAATCCATCGCCTCGAGTTGGATGAACGGGGAAACATCGTCAACGTACCTCCCGGGTACCGTAGCTTCTTCCTGGAAGAGGAACGGCGTTTCCTGGGAGGCTGACGCGCTTGTGCGTGATCATTGACGCGAACCTGGCTTCGACGGTGTTCTCCAGCCCGCCTCACCCTGACTTCCTGCCGGTCCTGGACTGGCTCCAGGGCAAGGATGGCTGTTTGGTCGTAGGCGGGCAACTTGCCCGGGAGTTGGGCCGGTTGTACGTGGCACGGCGCTTCGTCGTGACTCTCTTGAGAGCCGGCCGAGCGCGGCAAGTTCCCGACGAGGAGGTGACCCGGCACCAGGAGGAGGTGGAGTCGACGGGCCTGTGCCGGTCCAACGATCCTCATGTCCTCGGACTGGCCTGCGCCAGCGGAGCACGGACCCTCTGCACGCACGATAGAGAGCTTCAGCGGGATTTTCGAGACCCGGGACTGGTTTCCAATCCCCGGGGCTCGATCTATCAGCGGTCCGCGCACGCCAAGTTGCTCAAGCACAGCTCTTCGTGCGGCTACCGCACCCGCCGCCGGCGGTTGCGGATGTAGTCCGCCAGGATGAACTCGCCGAGGTTGTAGGGCGAGGCGAAGTAGGCCCGGCCGCGGTTGATCTGGGTGAGCTTTTCCACGAACTGGGTGAGCATCGGGTCGGTCGCCAGCATGAAGGTGGTGATGACGACCTTCTGGCGGCGGCAGACGTCCGCCTCCTCCAGGGTCAGATTCACGATCTTCATGTCGAGGCCGAAGGGGTTCTTGTAGATGTGGCCGCCTTCGGTGATCGCGGAGGGCTTGCCGTCCGTGATCAGGAAGATCTGCTTGTTGGGCTGCTTCTGCCGGGCGAGCAGGCCGCGCGCGAGCTGCAGGCCCTCTCTCGTGTTGGTGTGGAAAGGGCCGGCGTTGATGTAGGGGAGGTCGGTCAACGACACCTGCTCGGCCCGGTCCCCGAAGAGGATCACGGAAAGGTGATCTTTCGGATATTTGGTCGTGATCAGCTCGGTCAGGGCCAGCGCCACTTTCTTGGCCGGAGTGATGCGGTCCTCGCCGTAGAGGATCATCGAGTGGCTGATGTCGATCGCCACCACCGTGGCACAGGAAGTCAGATGCTCGGTCTCGAAGACCTCGAGATCCTCCTCGGCCAGGTTGAATTCTCCCTTGTTCCGGCGCATGGAATTCTGAAGCGAGCGCGCCGAATCGAGGAGGTGGATGTCGTCGCCGAACTTGTAGGGCCGGGTCTCGGGTTGGCGCTCGATCCCCTCGCCGGCCGCCTGGATCGGGTGATAGCCCGGGCCGGAGCGGTCCATGTTGGAGAAAATCTCTTCGAACGCGCTCCGCCGGATGCGCCGCTCGCCGCCGGTGGTGAGCTGCATGCCCCCCTCACCGTCCCGACCGTCCCGGCTGATGAGCTGCTGGTCCTCCAGGCTCGCGAAGAAGGCTTCGAGGTCGATCTCCGAGGAGATGTGGCCCTCGCGCTGGAGGTAGCGCATCCACTCCATGGCTTCCTCGACGTCGCCGCCCGTGGCCAGCACGAGCTGGTTGAACAGGCGCAGGAGGTCCATCCCGGCGAGGATGGCCCGGATCAGCTCAGGGTCGAGGTAGAGGTACTGATGGCGCATCGGGGAATCCCGGTCTCAGTTGACGTCGCCCCGGCTGCCGCGTCCGCCGCCGGCTCCCTTGCGCGGCTTCAGGAGCTGGAACTTCACCATCTCCTTGTAGCTCACCTGGCTGTCCATGTCGTTGCGCGCGAGCTTGAGGTGTTGGTGCAGGCCTTCGAGGATCATCTCCGCGGCGAGCGCCCGCTCCTGCGGCGTGCGGCCCATTTTGGCGGTCATCTCTTTCAGGCCGGGCACCCGGCCCAGCTCGGCCTCGTAGTCGGCGAACGTCTGCTCGTCCGAGAGGGTGACGGTGTTGCCTTCCGCGAACCACCGCACGATGCCGACGTAGGGGCCGCGGTCGTCCTCGCCGCCGCTGCCCAGCTCCTTGCCGACTTCGGGGAAGCGCTCTTCGAAAACCTTTTTCACCGCCTGGCCGAGGAGCCGGCGCGCCACGACCTCGGCGCCCTGCTGCTCGCCTTCGTAAACCATTTCCACCTTGCCGGTGATGGCCGGCAGCAGCATGTGCAGGTCGCAAAGCCGCGGGTAGACCGGATCGTCGCCGGTCGAGAGCGCGCGGCGCTCCAGGTTCGAGACCAGCAGCTCCAGAGCGGCGATGGCGACGCGGGCGCTGACGCCCGACGACTGGTCGACGAGGTCGCTCTCGCGGGCCGCGAAGCTGATCTCCTCGACGAGGATGCGCACGTCGTCCGGCACCACAATATTGGATACATCGCGTTCGGTCCACGCCTCCTGGCGGGTGATGTCCGCGGCGATATGGACGTCGGGCGGGTAGTGGGTGAAGATCTGGGACGAGATGCGATCCTTGAGCGGCGTGATGATGCTGCCGCGGTTCGTGTAGTCCTCCGGGTTGGCGGAGAAGACCATCATGACGTCGAGCGGGATGCGCACGGGGAAGCCGCGGATCTGGAGGTCGCGCTCCTCCAGGATGTTGAACAGGCCCACCTGGATGCGCGGCGCGAGGTCGGGCAGCTCGTTGATCGCGAAGATGCCCCGGTTCGTGCGCGGGATGATCCCGAAGTGGATGACCTCGGGATCGGCGAAGGTGAGCTTGCGCGTGGCGGCCTTGATCGGGTCGATGTCACCGAGCAGGTCGGCGATGGACACGTCGGGTGTCGCGAGCTTCTCGTTGTAGCGCTGCTCGGCGGTCATCCACTCGACCGGTGCGTCGTCGCCGGCCTCTTCGACGAGGCGGATGCCGCGGGTGGAGATCGGCGCCAGCGGGTCGTCGTTGAGCTCGGTGCCGGCGAGGACCGGAACTTCCGGATCGAGCAGGGTGACGAGCGCGCGCAGGATGCGGGTCTTGGCCTGGCCGCGCAGGCCGAGCAGGATGAAGTCGTGCCCGGCGAGCAGCGCGTTGACCACGGACGGGATGACCGTGCGGTCGTAGCCCAGGATGCCCGGAAAGAGCGGCGCGCCGCTTTTGAGGCGGGCGCGCAGGTTGTCGCGGACCTCCTGCTTGACCGAACGCGGCCGGTAGCCGGAGGCCTTGAGCTCGCCAAGGGTGGTGGGGCGGCGCATCAGTCCTGCAACTCCGCGAGCCAGTGCCCGGCGTCGATCGCCGCGCGGCAGCCGGTGCCGGCGGCGGTGATGGCCTGGCGGTAGGTCGGATCCATGGCGTCGCCGCAGGCGAAGACGCCGGGGACGCTGGTCCTGGTGGAGGGATCGGCCACCTTGATGTAGCCCACGTCGTTCATGTCGAGCTGCCCCTTGAAGATCTCGGTGTTCGGCTTGTGGCCGATGGCAAAGAACACGCCCTGCGTGGGGTACTCGGAGTCGAGGCCGGTCTGCGTGTTGTGCAGCTTGACGGCCTTCACACCCTCCTGCTGACTGCCCACGATGTCGGTGATGGCGCTGTCCCAGATCCAGGCGATCTTGGGGTTGGCGAAGGCACGGTCCTGCATGATCTTGGAGGCCCGCAGCTCGCGGCGGCGGTGGATGACGGTCACCTTGCTCGCGAATTTGGTCAGGAAGGTGGCCTCTTCCATGGCCGAGTCGCCGCCGCCCACGACCACCACTTCCTTGTTGCGGAAGAAGAATCCGTCGCAGGTGGCGCAGGCCGAGACGCCGTAGCCCATCAGCTCGCGCTCGGAGGGCAGGCCCAGCAGCTTGGCGGTGGCGCCGGTGGAGATGATCAGCGCGTCGGTGCGGAAGGTCTCCTCGTCGGTGCTGACGGTGAACGGCCGGTGGCTCAGATCGACCTCGACGGCGGCCTGCGAATTTGACCTGGGCGCCGAAGCGCCGGGCCTGCTCGCGCATCTTGTCCATCAGCTCGGGTCCGAGGATGCCCTCGGGAAAGCCCGGGAAGTTCTCGACTTCGGTGGTGATGGTGAGCTGTCCGCCGGGCTGGAGCCCTTCGAGGACGAGCGGAGCCAGATCGGCGCGGGCGGCATACAGCGCGGCCGTGAGGCCGGCGGGACCCGAGCCGAGAATGATGACCCGGTGGTATGGGTGCTGTGCTTCCGAGGTAGACGAGGCAGACGGGGTGGACAAGAAGGCTCTCCTCCAAGGGTGATTTGTGCTGCCAGTATATCGAACCGCCGGGACAGCGGGTCCAGTAGTACAACAGCGGTGAGGGGGAGAAGGATTCCGTCGGATAGAATCCCGGCCATGGCCATCAGCGTCTTCGACCTCTTCACCATCGGGATCGGCCCATCCAGCTCCCATACCGTCGGCCCCATGCGCGCGGCCCGGCGTTTTGTCCAGACCCTGGAGTCCGCAGGCATTCTCGGGATCACGTCGCGGGTCAAGGTCGAGCTCTACGGCTCGCTCGCCGAGACCGGCCGAGGGCACGGCACCGACCGGGCCGTGCTCATCGGCCTCGAAGGCGAGACTCCGGAGACCGTCGATCCGGCCTGGATGCCCGCCCGCGTCTCCGAGATCCGCGGCACCGGTCTCCTCCGTCTCCTGGACCGGCATCCTCGCAAGGAGATCCCGTTCGACGAGAAGACCGACCTCGTCTTCAACCGCCGCGACCTCCTCCCTCTGCACTCGAACGGCATGCGCTTCACCGCGTCGGACGCCTCTGGTAAGACGCTGGAGGAGCGCGTCTATTACTCGATCGGCGGCGGCTTTGTGGTGAGCGAGGACGCGGCCGGCGAGGACCGCCTCGTCGAGGACGCCACGCCCCTACCGCACCCGTTCGTCAGCGGCGAGCATCTCCTCGAGCTCTGCGAGACCACAGGCAAGAACATCGGCCAGCTCATGCTGGAGAACGAGACCGTCTGGCGCTCCGAAGCCGAGATCCGGGCCGGGCTCCTGCGCATCTGGGACGCCATGCAGCGCTGCGTCGAGCGCGGCTGCTGGGAGGAAGGCGTCCTCCCCGGCGGCCTCAAGGTCCAGCGGCGCGCGCCGCAGCTTTTCCGCGAGCTGACCACCCGCCCGGAAGACGCGCTCAAGGACCCGTTGACCGTCCTCGATTGGGTGAACCTCTTCGCGCTGGCCGTCAACGAGGAGAACGCGGCCGGCGGCCGGGTGGTCACGGCGCCGACGAACGGCGCGGCCGGCATCGTGCCGTCGGTGCTCCACTACTACCGCAAGTTCACCCCGGGTGCCAACGAGGAGGGGGTCCTCCGCTTCCTGCTCACGGCGGCGGCGATCGGCATCCTCTATAAAGAGAACGCCTCGATCTCCGGCGCCGAGGTCGGCTGCCAAGGGGAGGTCGGCGTGGCCTGCTCCATGGCCGCGGCCGGCCTGGTGGCGGCGCTCGGCGGGACGAACGAGCAGGTCGAGAACGCGGCCGAGATCGGCATGGAGCACAACCTGGGGCTGACCTGCGACCCGGTGGGCGGCCTGGTGCAGATCCCCTGCATCGAGCGCAACGCCATGGGATCGGTGAAGGCCATCAACGCCTCCCGCATCGCGCTGCGCGGCAACGGCTCGCACAAGGTCTCCCTCGACCGGGTCATCAAGACCATGCGCGAGACCGGTGCGGACATGAAAACCAAGTACAAGGAGACCTCCCGCGGCGGCCTCGCCATCAACGTGATCGAGTGCTGAGCGGGTGGGATAGACTGCGCCTCGCAGTGTTTGGACCTACAACCAAGGGGAGGAGCGGCACATGTTGGCCAACCAGAAACTGATCCAGGCGTTCAACCAGCAGATCGGCAACGAGATGGGCGCCTCGATGCAATACATCGCCATCGCTTCCTACTTCGACTCCGAGACCCTGCCGGAGCTGGCGAAGTTTTTCTACCTGCAGTCGGAGGAGGAGCGCACGCACGCGATGCGCTTCGTGAAGTTCATCAACGACGTCGGCGGCCGGGTGGTGATTCCGGCCCTCCCGGCGCCGCAGGCCGAGTTCGCCTCGGCCGAGGACGCGGTCGCCAAAGCGCTCTTGTGGGAAGAGGAGGTTACCCGCCAGATCTACGACCTGGTGGAGGTGGCGAAGGAGGACAAGAACTACGTGGGCGTCCGCTTCCTCGACTGGTTCGTGGAGGAGCAGCTCGAAGAGGTGACGACCATGAACGACCTCCTGGCCGTCATCCGCCGCGCCGGCCAGGACCGGCTGCTGTACGTCGAGGAGTACCTCTCCCGCCGCGGGCGAAACGCGCTGGAAAGCCCGGCGTCGCCGGGCGGCGGGGTGGTGGAGTAGGTTTCCCGATCGTAGGGGGCAACCCTCGTGGTTGCCCCCGTGGTGGCACGGGGGCAGGCACAAGGCCTGCCCCTACGGTTGTGATGGTACGATTCATCTGGACTGGACCGGGTTTCAAGGAGGCTTCCGCATGTCGTTCCACTGGAGTAACGACCATGTTGAAAGACATTATTGAAGCGCGTTCAACGGGTGGACACCGGCTCTACCTTCGTTTCGAAGATGGTGTCGACGGCGAAATCGACCTTCGGTCGCTCCTCGACTTCAAGGGTGTGTTCGAGCCCCTTGAGGATCCCACGGAAGTGGCGAAGGTCTGGGTTGACAGTGACCTCGGCACAGTTTGCTGGGAGAACGGGGCCGATCTTGATCCTGACGTGCTCTACGCCACGTTGACAGGAAGCCCGATCCAGTTGGCGGAACTGGTTCGCTGAAAAGGGGCGTCGCGAGCCGCGTCCCCGTCGTTCATCCGGCCGGCGTGATCCTCTTGATAAGCTTCAGCTCGGCCGCCTCGGCGCGGTTGGCCTGATAGAGGTCCCAGCGGAGCTGGAGGCTCATCCAGTAATCGGCCGAGGTGCCGAGGAACTTCGAGAGACGCAGGGCGGTGCTCGGCGTCATGCCGCGCTTCTTGTTCACGAGCTCGTTGATGCGCTGATAGGGGACGTGGATGCCGTCGGCCAAGTCCTTCTGGGACAGAGCCATCGGCTTGAGGAACTCCTCGAGGAGCATCTCTCCGGGATGGGTGGGCTCGCGGTGGGTGGGGACTCGAATCATAGGGGCCTCGCTCTTCGCGGAGTCGAGCTGATCGAGCTTGCGAGCCGCCACGGCCCAGATGCCCTGGGGGCAGGAGCGGCGGGCGGCCTTGGTGTTTCGGCCGTAGAAGATGTCATCGGTGCCCGGGTCTTTGAACGAGCGGATCACCATAACACGGTAGTACGGATGGCGTGCTAGGAGGAAGGGTGGGGGCCGTGGCCTCCTTCGTCCGGACCGTGACCTCCACCAGGGCGCCCCCTTGGGGCACAAAGCGCACACTTGGGCCATGCCTATATAGAGACGAGAAACGACCCGCGAATGTCATCAAGCGTAACATGAAAGACTGAGGCCGTGGGGTGGAAGGAAGGAGCGGCGCGGAGCGTATCACACTCTGGTCGGTCGGGACTGAAGGCTGGAAGCGACCTCTGGCCCCCTTCTCAGCAGCACGCGCCAAGACTGGCCCTATTTCCGCGCTAAGGAACCCAAGCCCTTGACTCTCCAACGCTTAGCGCGTTTTTATCGCACCCATCCGGGTCGGAAGTGCGTCCGCAGGGAACGCATAACCGTAGATTCTATGCGGCTTACCGCGGAGGCACGTTGGGTTACCCCGCTTAGTGCGTTTTTAGGGACTGGCCGCTGGCCTTGACAGGCTCTCTCGGCTAGCGTAAGCTTACACTCATGGTAAAGACCCTCGGCCAGCGTATCCGGGAACTCAGGGACACCGCGGATCTTTCCCTTCGCGAATGTGCCGCCCGGCTTGAGATCTCGCCCGCCTTCCTCTCCGACATAGAACTCGGCCGACGCCATCCGTCGGACAAGGTGCTCGCGAGCATCGCCAAGCTCTTACGAACTAGCACCGAGGAACTCCGCCAGTACGACACCCGTCCTCCCGTCGATGAACTCCGCCGCCGCGCTGCCGAGAACCCGACCCTAGGGGTCCTGCTCCGTAGCATCGCCGACGGGAAGGTGTCCACTGAAGATGCTCTAAAGCTAATCAAGAAATCGGACAAGGACTCCAAGCCATGAAGACCTACCGAGCGAGCGCCGGGCCAGTCCGGGAGCGTCCCTTCTACCCCGACGCCGACGTGGAACGGATCTGCTCAGAGGAGCTGCGGAAACTCGGTCTCTATCCCTCCTCGCCGCAGCCGATCAACATCGACCGCTTCATTGAGAAGCGTTTCGGAGTGACGCCCGAGCCGGCGGATGACCTTCCCGCAAGCATCCTCGGCTACACCGCCTTCGGGGCCAAAGGAGTCCAGGCGATTTATGTTTCGCGTCTGCTCTTTGAGGACGAGACAGAGCCGGGAAGGAGAAGGGTGACAACCACGCTGGCCCATGAGGGAGGCCATGGCCTTCTTCATGCCCACCTCTTCGCGTTTGAAGCCGACAACAACCTTGCCCTTTTCGGTCAGGACAGTAACGTGACCGCAACCAAGATCCTTTGCCGAGATGAGGATACCCGCCCGCGTTCCGGCTATGACGGCAGGTGGTGGGAGGTGCAGGCTAATATGGCGATGGCCGCCTTGGTACTCCCGAAGGCGCTGGTCCTTGAATGTGTGAAGCAGCACCTCCAGCCACAAGGTGCCCTCGGCATCCTCGCTCTGCCCGACCTTCACCGAGAGGCTGCGATCCGCCTCGTCGCGGACACCTTCGACCTTAACCCTATAGTTGCCAAGCACCGTCTCTCTAAACTCTTTCCTGCGGGAGGCCAGTTGACACTCTAAATTTTTTTGCCTATACTGTCCGCAACGTCTGCTTACGGACGCCGCTGAAGAGAACGATAGTAAAGGTCGTATAACCATAGGAGAAAGAATCATGACTCAGCACAATAGAGAAGAAGAGAGACTCATCGAAGAAATCGTTGAGATCGTTGAGGAGATCATCGATATCGAGGAGTACGCTAAGGCAGGAAAGCCAGTCCATAAGGACAAGAAGTACCGCATCCGCGTGGATAAAGACCACTTCGTACTACATCACCATGAGATTACTGGACGGGCGATTCTTGAGCTGGTCCACAAAACTCCTGACAAGTATCGCCTCTATCAGCATTTCCATCGCGGACAAACCAAGGTTGTCCAACCCGACCAAGTGGTGGATCTCACGGCAAGGGGTGTGGAGCGCTTCACCACGATGAAGATCGAGAACACCGAAGGCGAACAGGCTACCCGATAATATGAGACGCGCATTCGACCTGCTCGCGGTCGATCGGGAGTTCCTCGACTCGCGGGAAAAGCCCTGGGAAACCATCGTTGAGAGTAGCCAATGGGTGCTCATCGAGGGGTTCGAGCTTCCAGTCGGCTACAACCATTCCGTTGTATCTGTCGCACTGCGTCTGCCGGCCTCCTACCCGGATGTCCAGATTGACATGGCGTATTTCTTCCCGGCTCTTGCGCGCGCGGACGGGAAAATCATAAACAGACTTACACCCCAACCGCTTGACGGGAAAGCCTGGCAACAATGGTCGCGCCATCGCGTCGGTGAGGACGCTTGGCGTCCTGGCACAGATAACATGGAAACCCACCTCCTATACGTAACCGCCTGGTTGGAGGCAGAATTACAACACTAGCCATGAACATGAGCTTACGGATCACTGGTATTCACCACGAGGAACTACATCACCACCTCTTCCCTGGCGATGGGCTTGAAGCGGTAGCGTTCGCGCTCTGCGGGCGCCTTCGCCAAGCCGACTCGCAGGCGCTTACGGTGAATAGGATCGTTGCCGTGCCACACGAGCTCTGCGACCGGGCCGCGGATCGCATCACCTGGCCGACCGCGATTCTGGCGTCCTTACTGGATGAGGTGAAGCGCAAGGAAATGGCAGTCGTAAAGATCCACTCGCACCCGTCGTCTTATGAGAGATTCTCTCTCCAAGACGACGAGTCAGATCGGGATACCCTTGCCTCGATCGCGAATTGGCTCGACGGCCTCGAACCGCACGGGAGTGCGGTGATGCTACCGGACGGCACGATGTTTGGCCGCGCTATCGTCCCGGATGGCTGGATGCCTTTCTCCTGCATTACCGTGGCAGGCGATGACCTTCACTACTGGCGCCCGCAGTCTGGAACTCCGGCAAGCGCTTCTTTCTTCGAACGCCAAACCCAACTTTTTGGCGCCGGCACGACGGAACGGCTCAGGGGTCTCCGCGTGGCGGTCGTCGGCTGCTCGGGAACCGGCAGCGTTGCAGTGGAGTTGCTCGCGCGGCTTGGCGTCGGCACCCTGGTTCTTGTGGACGACGACTACATCGAGGACCGGAATCTCAACCGCATTCTGAACTCGAAGCGGAGTGATGTTGGCCGGCCGAAGGTGGAGGTGCTGGCTGACGCCGTGCGCGCGATGGGCTTGGAGACCGAAGCCTTGCCCGTGAAGCTTAACCTCTTCGGCCTAGAGGCAGTTCGCGCGGTCGCGGGGTGCGATGCAGTCTTTGGATGCATGGACACGGTAGAGGGCCGCCATCTTCTGAATCGCCTCGCGACCTTTTATATCCTGCCCTATTTCGACTTGGGCGTACACCTCGCCGCGGATGGTCAGAGCGGGATCGATGAGGCAAGCGCGGCTATCCACTACTTGCAGCCTGGTCGGTCGAGTCTCCTCAGCCGCGGGGCATATACGCTAGCGCGAGTACGCGCCGAGAACCTGCGCCGTACCGATCCGGCAGCCTATGCGAAAGAGCGTGCCGCCGGCTATATCGAGGGCGTAGAGGAGGACCGTCCGGCGGTCGTAAGCATCAATGCCCAAGCCGCCAGCCTGGCAGTGAATGAGTTCCTCGCCCGGCTCCATCCCTACCGTTCCCGGTCCAACAACGATAGCGCTGTGATTCGGATGAATTTTATGGAAGTGTTTCTCGCTCCGGAAGAAGAGAGCGAACCGTGCGCGCTTCTGGTTCGGCATGTGGGCCGTGGAGATGTCACGCCGTTACTCGATCTGCCTGCCCTGAGTATCAGCACGACATGAAACCACTCTACTGGATACGCCGGTCCTACCGGCAGGTACGCAAGCAACCCCCGCCGCTTCGCACGGCCGTGGTGGACGAGCTGCCGGACTCTCTTCAAAGCGGGGTGTTATATCTCCTGGGCTTGAACCAGAGACCATGGGCCGCATCCCTCCTTTGTCCCTGTGGCTGCGGATCTCCCATCGAGCTGAATCTGCTCCCGGAGGAGCGTCCGTGTTGGCGGGTCAAGGAGCACTGGGACTCGACCATCAGCCTTACACCATCGGTCGCGCGGATCACCGGATGCAGGAGCCACTTTTGGATTAGACGCGGACTAGTAGAATGGACACGAGACGCCTTCATGGCTCCATCAAAAACGGGCTATCGGGGAGGTCGGCGATAGCTCCATCAACAGAAATGCGAGGTCACCAATGAGTCAATTCATTACGAGAGTAGAGCTGCACAAGGGCACAGGCGACGATTATGAACAGTTGCACGCCGCGATGGCGCGCGCTGGCTTCACGCGCACGATCCGAGGTAGTGATGGCGTTACGTATCACCTTCCTTGGGCTGAGTATTACGTGGATACGACCAGCACAATCGAACAGGTACGTAGCGCTGCGGTAGCTGCTGCCCAGACCACTGGCCGAACGGCTGCGGTACTCGTTAGTCAAGCATCCCAAATCGCCTGGCAAGGGCTATCAAGAGTTGGGTGAGGAACCAAAAGCAATCGCGACTGGGAAGAATCGTGAGCCGGAAGTTTCCGGCCTTCACAGGGACGCATCCGGCGGGCGCACGGAAGCTTCCGGGTTGACGCCGGAAGCTTCCAGGTCCATGCCGGAAGCTTCCGGGCCGCCCCTCACCCGGCCGTCGTCCCCTTCATCTTGGCGAACAGATCCAGCCGCTTCTGCCGCAGCTTGCCGGGTTGATAGTTTTTGATCCACGAGTCGTCTTCCGCCAGGAAGAGGTTGGCCTCGCCGCTGCCGGCGTCCTTCTTCGACGTTGCCTCGTGGACCGCCCGGAAGTAGTAATGGTTGAAGAGGCGGTTGAACTCCGTGAAGTAGATGTCCGCGGCGCGGATGTTGCCCCGGATGATCAGCATGTTCTCGTCGTTGTCCGTGGTCGAAGGCTCGCTGAAGTTGGCGGAGCCGGTGACGACGAGGGGATCGCTGCCGAGGGGGTCCCTGAGCAGGAACTTGGAATGGATGTAGGCGACGTGGGAGTTGAGCTCGAGAAACCTCGCATTGGTCTCCTTGGCCCACTGGTACACGGGATCGTCGAGGAAGGCGCCCCAGGCCTTGTAGACGTTGTTCGAGGCGTTGATGGCGATGAACGGAGTCTTGCTGTCCTTCCGGGGGACGTCCTCTTTTTCCAGCAGCATGAAGACGATGTGACTTTGCGGGGTGTTGTCCTTGAGCTGCTCCTTGAAAGGCGCGCTGATGCCGAAGGCGAGCGTGATGCAGGCTGACATGACGGCTGAATCCACCATGCCGACGTACAAATCCAGAGCCTTCGCGCCTTTCATCGGGCTGAACACGGGTGTGACGCCGTGGGGGACCGCGTCGGCCGAGACCGGAACCTGATTCAGGGCATCGATCGCGGCCTTCAAGTCCGCGTTCTTCGTTTTCGCCGCGGCCTTGTCGTCTCCGGCCTTGCGCGCCGGGGTCGCCGCTGAGCACGGTCCAGTAGGCGAGGAAGCGCGCCGCCACGTCCGGGTTCCGCAGCCAGTGCCCGACGTTGGTCTGGCCGTGGATCCCGCCCATGGAAATGTTGGTCGAGCCGGTCCAGACCTGCGACGGGACCCTCTTCTTTCCTTTGAGGTACACCATGAACTTGTTGTGGGAGATCGCGTCCGGCCGGGCTTCGCGCAGGATGATGGCGGTCTCGGGAAGACGGGCGGCCTTGATCATCTTCAAGTTGTCCTCCCGCGGGAAGCTGGGAGTGACCTTGCCCGTCTTCTTGTCGGTCGTCTCGTTGACCTTGGCGTCCACGATGATGCGGACGTCGACCCCCTTGTCGATCGCCTTCTTGAGCTCTTCCGCCACCGGAGCGTAGCGGAATTCATAGAAGCAGCAGCGCAGGGCGTCTCCCTTCTTGGCCTGTCGGATGAACTTCAGCAGGGCCTCGTCGAGATCGCGGCTGAGCCATTGGAGGGCTTCCTCCCGTTTGTCCGGAGGGAGCTCGTCCGGTTTTAGGTTGCCGTATTTGACCGTGTACGCCTGGCTGCTGGCGACGCCCCGGTTGAAGAAGACGTCGTGCTCGTGCAGGCTGAACAGGGGCTCCGTGTGGATCCGGATCTTGACCGGCGGCGTGCCGCGGTCGAGGTTCTTGGGCGCTCCCTTGATGGGGTAGAAGGCGTATTCGTAGTCGCGGTCGGGCTTGGCGGTGAAGTCGTCCCAGACAAAGCTCTGCACCGGGTGCTCCCAGGTCGTGCAACGCGTCTCCGGGCCCGGGTTGGGGACCACCGAGCGGAACACCTTGAATCCCGGCATGAGGTAGCGCTCGTTCTCCTTGGGATCGAAGCGCTCCACGGCAAAGCCCAGCAGCCCTTTGCGCGCTGCCGTGCCGGCGACGATGCCGAAGGACACGGTGTTGACTCCGGCCACCGCGAAGACCTGGTATCCATCCGACTTTTTCGTCTTGAATCGCAAGGATCACCTCCTCCTGATATGCACTTAGCTTAGCTCCCCCTACAAAGATGTGTCAACGGAATAGATGGCGCTGCGCGGGCTTGTAAGCTCCTCTGTCGCAACAGAACCTTCCCGGTTGCAGAGTCGCCTTCCCAGTTGCAGAGTCAACTCCCCAGTTGCAGAGTCAACTCCTCTGTTGCGAAGTGTGGACCCGGGGGCGCGTTCGGGGTAGTGTTGCAACTGGGCTCCGTGTGCTGCGATCTTTCGGGCGATGTTGCAGGCCCGGAGGGAGAGGCGGTGCCGGATGAGTTACAGTCCGCTCTGGAGGAGACCTGGATGGGCACGAAATTCTCTGTCGCGCAGATTCTCGCCGGTCTGGAGGCCCAGATCGCGCATTTCGAGGCTCAAGGGCCGTTCCACGCTCGGCAGGAAGCCTTCCACCGGGCGGAGAGGGAGCGCTGCGAAAGCGAGCTCGGAAAGCTCCGGGAGCGCTACGAAGCGTTCAAGAAGGCTTCGGCCTCGGCCGGCGAGGTGGTGAAGGGCAAAGCCGCCGCCAGCCCGGCGCGGAAGACGGGGGCGGCCAAGGACGCCGGCTCTCCAGTGCCGACGACTACGCTGATCTCCTGGGTGGTGGCGGGCCGGACCGCCGGGAGCAGCTTCGGCGCTACGGACGTGGTGCGGGAGATCAGCGCTCGCTTCGCCAACCGGCTACGCCAGCCGGTCAACATCCGGTCCGTCTCGGTGGCTCTGGGCCGCATGGCCGCGGAAGGCCTCGTCAAGGTCGTTCGCGAAGGCCGGGCGCATCACGAGGCCCTCTATGCACGGCGTCCCTCCAAGTCGGCGCGGTCGTAGAAAGGCCTTGTCTGGTGTCGGAATTCGCCGGCTTCTCATCCCCGCCGGGCTCCTGCTGACGCTGGCACTGGCCCGGGCCGATCCGCCGGATTCGATCCCGTCGGATCTGGCCGCTCTCGGTATCCCGGTCACGGCCGGTGCCGCGCCGGGATACGTGGACGATCACGCCTGTGCCTCCTGCCATACGGATATCGCCAGGACGTACAAGAGGAAGGGGATGGCCCGGGCGTTCTTCCGACCCCGGCCGGAGACCGACATCGAGGACTTCTCGGCGCCCTTCTACCATGCGGCGTCCCGCCAGTCCTTCCAGATCGTTCGTAACGGAGAGAGGCTGGTGTTCCGCCGGTGGCAGACGGATGAGGCGGGCCGGCCCGTTCACGTGTTCGAGACGGAGGTGGATTGGGTCCTGGGCTCGGGCGGCCATTCGCGGACCTATCTCTACCGCGCGCCCGGCGGCGAGATGTTCCAGCTTCCGCTGGCGTGGTACAGCCAGACGCGGAAGTGGGGGATGGCTCCCGGCTACGACCGGCCGGACCACGACGGCGTCCTGCGCCAGGTGCGCCGGGAGTGCCTGTTCTGCCACGACGCCTATCCCGAGGTGCCGGCGGGGAGCGACGCGCACAATGCGCCGCATCTTTTTCCCGTGTCGCTGCCGGAGGGACTGGGATGCCAGCGCTGCCACGGCCCCGGCGCCGAGCACGTCTGGCTCGCGTCGGGCGGCATGGCCCCAGCGCCGGAGATCCGGGCGGTCATCTTCAATCCGGGCCGGCTGCCTGCGAAGCGGCAGGACGAGGTCTGCCTCACGTGCCACTTCCAGCCGTCGGTGAGCCTCCCGGGCCTGCGCCGGTTCGGTCGCGGTGACTTCTCCTACCGCGCGGGCGAGCCGCTGGACGGCTACCTGGTCCAGGTCGATGTGGAAGAGGACGGGCAGCGGCCGGATGAGCGTTTCGAGATCAATCATCACGCCTGGCGGCTGCGGCAGAGCCGCTGCTACCTGGAGAGCGGGGAGGGGTGGGTTGCCTGAATTGCCACGACCCGCACCGCGTCGTGCCCGCCGCGAGGATGAAGGCGCGGGTGAGGGGGGTCTGCCTCGGCTGCCACACGAAGATGATCGCGGCGGGGACGGGCCACGCCGCCAAGGACGATTGCGCCTCCTGCCACATGCCGAAGCGCCGCACGCAGGACGTGGTCCAGGTGGTGATGACCGACCACCGCATCCAGTGGGGCGACCAGGGACCGGCGAGCCCGAAGCTGCTGGCGCCGCGGTTCGAGCGCAATCCGGTTCTCATCGGCGTGAAGATCCTGGCCGGTGTGAATCCCGGGCCCTTGGCGGAAGTCTACCGGGCCTCGGCCGCGGTGCGCTCCGGCGGCGGCGCCGAGGCGGTGTCCTACCTGGAGAGGAAGCTCGCCGAAGTGAAGCCGGCGGAGCCGGAGCCCTGGTTCGACCTGACCCAGGGACAGATCCGGCTGGGGCGATTCAAGGACGCGGAGGCCACCCTGTCCGGTCTCTTGCAACGCCGGCCGGACGATCTCCTGGCCATGGAGTGGCTCGCGTTGGCCCGCGCCGCCCAGGGGAAGGTCGACGACGCCATCGAGCTGACCCGGCGATCCCTGGCGACCGGCTCGAACCGCGTCGAAGCGGAATACAACCTCGGCCGCCTGCTCGCGTCGAAGGGGCTGAACCCGGAAGCGGAAGAGCACCTGAGGAAGGCGGTATCCTTGCGTCCGAACCTGGCCGCCGGCTGGTTCCGGCTCGGCGAGGTCCAGGCGGCGCAGGGCCGGAAAGAGGAGTCTCTGGCGAGCTATCGGCGCGCGTTGGAGATCGATCCCAACCACGCGGGTGCGCGGAGGGCGTTGGCGGAAGATCCGGATTGACATCTGCGCTTGGCGGGGGTATTAATTGCGCCGATAGATGTCACCGCGATTTGAGGGGGAGGACGATTGAGCAACAGTACCCATCGAGTGGAGGTCGTGCCGGTTGAGTTGCAGCCTCATCCGAACGCCGACACCTTGAGCATCGTGCATGTCTTCGGCTACCAGGCCTGTGTCCGCACGGCGGACTGGCAGGGTGTGTCGATCGGCGCCTATATTCCTCCGGACTCCATCTGTCCGGATACTCCGGACTTTGCGTTCCTGGGCGATCACCGCCGCATCAAAGTGAGGCGGCTCCGGGGGGAGATCTCCCAGGGGTTGCTCGTGCCGGCGCCGGCAGGCGCGCAGATCGGGGATGACGTCGCCGAGATCCTTGGTGTGACCCACTACGAACCGCCGATGCCGGTCTCCACCGGGGGCGAGGTGGAGCGTCCGCCGAGCGGCTACCGGCCGGCCTACGATCTGGAGAGCGCCCGCCGGTATGGAGCCGTGGTGTTCGAACCGAGCGAGCCCCTTTTCGTAACCGAAAAGGTTCACGGCGCCAACAGCCGGTTTTGCTGGACGGAGGAGGGCGGCTTTCACTGCGGCAGCCGCACGGAGTGGAAGCGGGAGAGCGAAGATCTCATCTGGTGGCGCGCCCTGCACGCCAATCCGGCGCTGAAGGAATTCCTCACCCAAAACCCGGACATCACCGTCTACGGCGAGGTCTACGGCCAGGTCCAGGATCTGAAGTATGGCGCGAAGCGTGGAGAGATCCGGCTCGCCGTATTCGACCTGTTGCTGCGCGGACGTTGGCTGGACCCCTTGGAAGCGAGAGATCTCGCGCCGATGCTCCCCTGGGTGCCGACGATCGCCGAAGCCTTTCCTTTTGACCTCGATGGCGTCTTTCAGCTCGCGGAAGGCCCGTCCCTGGTGCCCGGAGCGGACCACTGCCGGGAGGGATGCGTCGCCAAGCCCCTGCAGGAGCGGACGCATCCGGCGGTCGGCCGGGTCTGTCTCAAGGTCGTGGGCAACGATTATCTGATGAGGAAGGATTGAGCGGGAGAAAGGACTCAAAGGACATCAAGGACTGCAAGGACATCAAAGGATCCAAGAAACGTCCTTGCGGTCTTTGCAGTCCTTGATGTCCTTTGCCTTTCTACACCCACCGCCGGCCGGCCGACATCCGCTGCACCGCCGACACAAACGCCTTGGCGTTTTCCACCGGGGTCATCGGGAGAATCCCGTGGCCCAGGTTCACCACGTGGCCGCCTCCCTTGCCCTCCTCGATGAGGAGGCCCACGCGGCGCTCGATCTCCGGGATGGGTCCGAGCAGGGCGGCCGGATCGAAGTTGCCTTGAAGGGTCCGGTCTCCCACCACCTGCCTCACCTTGCTCAGCGGCTGCCGCCAGTCCACCGAGAGAACGTCCACCGGCAGCTCGCGCATCCCTTCGAGGAGATGGCCGCCGCCGTTGACGTAGTAGATCAACGGTATCTTCTGGCCAGCGCGCCCGGCGATTCCCTCGACGATCTTCAGGAGCGGGGGGAGGGCGAGGGTGCGCCAGCGTTCCAGGTCGAGGAGGCCGCCCCAGGTGTCGAAGAGCTGGAGCGCCTGGGCTCCGGCTTCGATCTGGCCGCGGAGATAGGCGATGGACGTGTCGGCGATCCGGTCGAGGAGGAGCGCGAGCCCTTCCGGATCGGAGTAGCTCCAGGCCAGGAGCTTGTCGAAATGCTTCGAGCCGCCGCCTTCGATGAGATAGGCGGCAAGCGTCCAGGGCGTGCCGCCGAAGCCGATGGCGGGCACCCGGCCGTCGAGCTCGCGGCGGACGAGGCGCATGGCGTCGAAAACGTAGCCGAGGGTCGAATTCACGTCCGGGGCGTGGAGGCGGGCGATGTCCTCCCGGGTCCGGACGGGATTCGGGAAGCTCGGGCCGTCACCCTTCACGAACCGCAGCTCCGCGCCCATGGCTTCCAGGGGGAGGAGGATGTCGGCGAAGAGGATGGCGGCGTCGACGCCGAGGATGCGGACCGGCTGGAGGGTGACCTCGGCGGCCAGCTCGGGGGTCTTGCACAGGGTGAGGAAGTCCGCTTTCTCGCGGATCGCGCGGTATTCGGGGAGGTAGCGGCCGGCCTGGCGCATGAGCCAGACAGGAAGGCGCTCCACCTCTTCGCCACGGCAGGCACGGAGGAATAGATCGTTCATGGCGCGGCGAGAATACCAGACTCGCCGGGGCAGGTGGCGTGAGATAGAATAGCCAGTCCTATGCTTAGACTTGTCGCCTACGCGCCGGACGGAGTCCGTCGCTTTCCCGTCCACCGGAGCGAGATGGTCATCGGCAGCCGCCCCGAGTGCGACGTCTATCTCCCGTATACGGGTGTAGCCCAGAAGCACGCCATTCTGCGCTTCGACGGCAACGAGCTGCGGATCGAGGATCTCGGGAGCCGCAAGGGCCTCCTGGTCAGCGGCAAGAAGGTCCGCGAGACCGCCCTGGCGGTGCTCGACGAGATCCGGGTCGGCGGCGTGACCCTCCTGGTGGAAGACGTGATTCCCGGTCCGGAGAGGCCCGTGGCGCAGTCTCCCGAGCCCCTCGGGCCTCCCCCCGGACCGTGCATCACGCCGGAGCGGATGATCGAGCACCTCGCCCGCATCAGCGAGTGGGTGCTCGGCGATGCGGAGAGCCGCACCACCTCCGAGGCGTTGGTGAGCGAGGTGCTGGCCGACTTCGGCGGCGGCGTCCTCTTCCTGCTCCAGGGAGAGGTGGAGAGGGCGGGCCTCAAGCTGGTGGTGAGCAGCGATCCGAGCTGGCTCGCCAGCGGCGAAGGGCTCATGGACCAGCTTCTCACGCATCGCGGCGCCGGCAACAGCCTCCAGCACGGCGGCGCGTTCCAGGGCGAGCTTGCCGGGCTCTCGGCGTGGGTCTGCTACCACTCGTTCGTGGCCCTGGACCGGACCTATTCGCTGATCGCGGCGTGTCCGGCTTTCACTCCGGAGGAGTGGTCGCCGGTGGTGTCGTTCCGCACCCTGGGCCATCTGCTGGTGCTCGGCCTCGTGCATCACGTGGGTTGGTACGAGCCGATCCTGCCGGGCCGGCCCGGCCAGCAGGATCTCACGCTCGATCCGGCGCTGATCGTGGGCGAGTCCCAGGCCATGAAGCAGGTCGTGGAGCAGATGCGGGCGGCGGTGGACCCGGCGGTCCACGTGCTGCTGCTGGGCGAGCCCGGCGTGGGCAAGGAGCTGCTCGCGCGCTCGCTGCACCTCTCCGGCCCGCGGCGGCACGGCCCCTTCATCATGGCCTCCTGCAGCGGCGCGCGTCCGGTGCAGATCGAGGCGGACCTGTTCGGCGCCGAGGTGCCGGGCAAGACCGGGCCGGTGCGCCGGGAAGGGAAGCTCCTGCTGGCCAACGGCGGCACGATCTTCCTGGACGACGTGGAGCAGCTTCCCATGGAGGTGCAGGCGCGGCTGGTGCGCTTCCTCCGGACGGGCGCGGTGGAGCCGTCGGGGAGCCAGGACGCGCATCCGGTCGAGGTGCGGGTGGTGGCCGGCAGCCGGGTGCCGCTGGAGTCGGTGGCGGCGCGCGACCTGTTCCGGGTCGATCTGGCCTACCGGCTGTCGCAGTTCACGGTCGAGGTGCCGCCGCTGCGCGACCGCCGCGAGGATCTGCCGCTGCTGATCCAGTCCTACATCAACCGCTTCTGCCACGAGACCGGGAAGCGGATGCAGGGCATCACCGTCAAGGCGATGTCGGCGCTGCTGAACTACGACTATCCGGGCAACCTGGCGGAGCTGGAAAACGTCGCGCGCCAGCTCGTCTACCTGAGCCCGGCGGGCAAGCCGGTGGACGTGAACCTCCTGCCGGACCGGGTGCGGAGCGGCAGCGTCTCCTCGACGCGGGTGGACACCTCGTCGGATCTGGATCTGGAGAAGCTGGTAGGATCGTGCGAGCAGTCGGCCATCCGCGAAGCCATGCGCCGCACCCACGGCAACAAATCGCAGGCCGCGCGGGTGCTCGGTCTGTCGCGCAACGGGCTGGCGATCAAGATGGAGCGGTACGGGTTGAAGGGGTAGGGAACCGGAACGGTGATGATCCCATCTAAGATTCCCATGAACATGAATCGGCCCAACCGCCTCCTCGCCGTCCCGCTTCTCCTTCTGCTGGCCGCCTGCTCACAGTCTCCACAGCCGGCGGCGCCGGACAAAGCCTCCGGCGCCGGCCGGATCGCCCGGGTGTCGCTGTTCTGCGCGTCGCCGTCGCGCAAGGTTCTTTTCGAGACGATGGGCATCCCTTCCGACGAGCGGCCGGTCGAGGTGGCTCTCGACTCCACCTATGCCTACCTGCTCTTTCCGGCGCGCATCGTCCGGTTGCCTTTGGAGGGAGACCAGGTCGAGCCTGAGATGGCGCTCAACCGGGGCAAGGAGCTGTGGATCTCCCTCGACCTCGACCCGGTCGACGGCTCGGTCTGGATTGCCACGGACCAGTTCGTGCTGCGCCACATCACGCCCGGCTGGCAGAGTGAGAAGGTGGAGATCCGGAAGGTGGGCGGCGAC
Organism: uncultured Holophagales bacterium; assembly: GCA_963844885.1. Lineage (GTDB taxonomy): Bacteria > Acidobacteriota > Thermoanaerobaculia > Multivoradales > UBA5704 > DATMER01. The sequence goes on from CAWJQA010000010.1 coordinate 380,215, forward strand.
GGCGGGTTCGACGGCATCCGGGTCGCCCGGGACGCCATCTACGCCACGCCGGTCTGCGCGCAGGACGCGGTCTGGCGCCTGGACCGGCAGGGGAACATCCTCGGCTCGGCGTTTCCGGTCGCCGAGCGGCCGGCTCCGGACCCGGACGAGCCGGTGGATTCTTCGGAGCTGAGCTGCTCCAAGGTCCGGCTGGAGCGGGATGCCGGAGGCGGCGTCTTCGCCTGGGACTACGGCCGGCACAAAGTCTTCCAAGTGGACGGCCAGGGAGCCTGGACCGAGTCCGATGCCGGCGTGCTCAAGGAGGTCTCGATCCACCCCACCACCGCCCGCGGCGCCGACGTGGGCACCGGCACCGAGCAGTGGTACGTCTCCGGAATCGTGCGCGGCCTCTTCCACTGGAAGGGCCGGCCGGTCTTCCTCGGCAACTTTGCAGGCCGCCCATCCGGCGGCCTGGACACCGTGCTGGTCGTGCCCGGTCCGGGGAGCCCGCGGGACGCCCTCGAAGTGTGTGGCGGCGACATCATCGTGAGCGCCGCCACCACGGCCGAGCACTACGCCGCCGTCACGGACAAGGCGCTGATCCTGGGAGGGATGGCGGGGGCTCCGGACCTGCCGTATTAAAGGCCGATCCCGGGCCACGACGCGATCGGGTCGGTCGAGCGGACCACTCCCATGCCGGCGCCAGACCAGCGCGAGAGAGCTTCTTCGGCCTGCGGAGTGAAGTCGAAGAGAAACTCGCCCGGCCGCGCCGGGTCGGGGACGGCGACCGAGGACATGCAGTCCCCTAGAATGTAGACCTTCCGCGCCAGTTCCTCGTCCCGGCCTGCGATTTCGATCAGGAGGTCGTCGATCGAGCTCTTCACGCAGTGGCTCGCCGCCTGGCCGGCGATGATGACGGCGTCGGCATTGAGCAGGGTCTCGATGAAGTGATGGTTCCGCTCGGCGAGCTGGCTGCCGTCGAAGCACAGCAGAACCTCGGGGGCGAGGATGGAGTAGTTCTCGGTCAGGGGGTTTTCGCCTTTGCTTTCGATCCACGAGCGCGAGCCGCGGCACCAGGCGTGAAACAGCCGGGCCTCGTGGATCACTCCCACCAGCGGATGGCCGTCGCTGCCGAGCAGGCAGTGGAGGGGCCAGAGATAGAGCTTGTACTTGCCGGCCCTCTCCAGCTCCTGGCAGTAGAACTCGACCTGAGAATTCAGGGCCTTCAGGTCGCCGTTCCAGAGCCAGCCGGCGATGTCCGGGTTCGGCCGCACGTGGCCGTCGCGGATCATGCCGGTGGTGATCTCCTGGTGGGCCGCCGGCGGCAGGCCGTCCTCGCCGATCCAGAACGAGGGGAAGAAAATCTGGAACGGGAAGTGGGTATCGAGCGTGCAGGTGACGTCGGTGATCGCCTCCAGGTTCTTGTAGAGGAACCGGGCGATGCGGTCGCTGTCGTCCATGGCGCCGGTGCCGCTCCGGCCGCCGACGTAGAGGCTGCCGCGCGGAAAGCAGAAGTCTTTCTGCGCGTCGATCAGGAGGAGATGGATGCGCTTGCGGTCTCCGGAAGAGGGACGGATGCCGTGCTCGCGGCGCCAGGCCTGGGCAGCGGCGAAGAGCGCCTGCTGATCGGGCGCGTAGAACCAGTCGCAGGCGTGCGCCGGATCGTAGAAAGGGGGAACGGGCAGCTCTCGGCTCATGGTTTCGCGGTCTCTTCCACAGGCACCGGTTCGAGCCCGCGCGCGTGGAGGATCAGATGGGTTTTCAGGTCGAACAGGCCGTGCTCCAGGCCGGCGGGGTAGAGGTGCGGGTTGGCGAAACGCTTGATGCCACCGTGGAAGCCGGCGAGCTGCTCGGCGGTCCGCTTGCGGACCTCCTTGAGCGGCGGGGGGTCGTAGACCCGCTTGCCCTGCCGGAAGACGGGCACGAGGAGATCCGTGTGCTCGGTGCCGGCGGGGATCTCCTTGCGCCGGGTCAGGTCGGCCGGGTCGATGATGGTGGGCGCGGCGGGGGCGCCCAGCTCCTCGTCGAAGACCATGTCGGCGATGAACTCGCCGCCGGCGGAGAAGCGCCGCACCTGCTGGATACCCGGGGTGGTGATCTTGACCGCCTGCTCCGAGAGCTTGACCTTGTACTGCCAGGGGCCGTCAATATCGCCGATACTGCGGACGGCGGTCAGCTTGTAGACGCCGCCGAGGGCGGGATCGTCCTCGGCGGTGACGAGCTTCGTGCCCACGCCCCAGACGTCGATCTTCGCTCCCTGGAGCTTGAGGCTCTCGATCAGGTGCTCGTCGAGCTCGTTGCTGGCGTAGACCTTGGCGCCGGGGAAGCCACCCTCGTCCAGGATCTTGCGCGACTCCTTGCTCAGGTAGGCGAGGTCGCCCGAGTCGAGGCGGACGCCCACCATCTCCCGGCCCTGCTCGCGGAGCCAGCGGCCGACCTCGACGGCGTTGCGCACGCCTTGCAGGGTGTTGTAGGTGTCGACCAGGAAGACGCAGTTGTTCGGGAGCGCCCGGGCGTAGACCTCGAACGACTCCAGCTCGGTGCCGAAGGACATGACCCAGCTATGGGCGTGGGTGCCGCCGACCGGGATGCCGTAGAGCTTGCCGGCGAGGACGTTCGAGGTGCCGTGGCAGCCGCCGACATAGGCGGCGCGGCTGGCGGAGAGGCCGCCGTCGATTCCCTGGGCGCGGCGCAGGCCGAACTCGAGGACCGTGTCGCCCTGGGCGGCCAGGCAGACGCGGGCGGCCTTGGTGGCGATCAGGGTCTGGAAGTTGATGACGTTGAGGAGGCAGGTTTCGAGGATCTGCGCCTGGAGGATCGGGCCGCGCACCCGGATGAGCGGCTCGTGCGGGAAGACCACGGTCCCTTCGGGCACGGCGTCGACGTCGCACTCGAACCGGAGGCCGCGCAGGTGGTCGAGGAACTCGCCGTCGAACAGCGGCTTGCCGTCGTTGCCCTGGAGTCCGGCCAGGTAGGCGAGGTCGTCGTCGTCGAAGTGGAAGTGCTCGAGGAGCTCGATCGCCGGCGCGAGGCCGCAGGCCACGGTGAAGCCGCCGCCGAACGGCTGGTTCCGGAAGTGGAGGTGGAAGACCGCTTCCTTGGTGTAGGTGCCCGACCGCCAGTAGCCGTAGGCCATGGTGAGCTCGTACAGGTCGGTCAGCAGGGCCAGGGACGGCCGGTAGAGCTGGGTCAGGGCTCCCATGGTCACTCCTGGATCGCCGCAATGATGAGCCGGACGAGCGACTCGACGTCCCGGAGGTCGGCGACCTCGATGGGCGAATGGGAGTAGCGGCCGGGCCAGGAGAACGGCAGCATCTCCGGGCCGTTGCCGGTGAAGGCCAGTCCGTCCGAGGCGCCGCCGGTCATGCCGACCTGGAGAGGGATGCCGAGCCGGGTCCCCAGGTCCAGGAAACGGTCGATCATCGCCCGCGGCGTCTGGTCGGAGTTGTCCATGGCCCGGAGCACGGCGCCCCTGCCGAGCGGCGCCCAGGCGAAGCGGCCGGTCTCGATCGGCGAATCGGAGGAGACGAAGGTGTCCACCGGATGGACGCGGTCGAGGTCCGGGAAGCGCTGCGCCATCGCCGCGGAGCCCACCAGGCCGACCTCTTCCTGGACCGCCCACGAGAAGGTGATTCGCCGGGTGAGCTTCGCCGGGTCGATCCGTCGCAGCGCGAGGATCAGGGCGGTGCAGCCGACCCGGTCGTCGAAGCCGCGGGCGAGGACCCGGTGCGGGCCGATCCGGAACATGCGCTTCGGCATGGTCACGGTGCTGCCCACGCGGATGCCGAGCGGTTCCAGCTCCTTGGCGGAGGCGACGCCGAGGAAGACGGTGAGGGGGCCGTCCGCAGCATACTTTTCCGCGGTGGCCCATCCTTCGCGCGGCTCGAACACGGCCGGGACGGGACCGCGCTCCCCATGCACGAACGCGGCCTGGGCTTCCCAGACGGGCCGAAGGAGGCCGCCCTGGGGCTCCAGGCTCAGGCGGCCGTCCGGCAGGATCTCTTTGACCCGGAAGCCGACCTCGTCCATGTGGGCGACGAGGAGGACATGTTCCTTCCCCTGGCCGATGGTCACCACGATATTTCCTTTGTCGTCCACCTCCGGCTTCACCCAGGCCGGGAGCTGGCGGAGGATCTCCTCCCGCACCGGTCCCTCGGCGCCGCTCACGCCGTAGCGGGAGACGAGGGTCGAGAGAAGACCGGCCGCTTCTTCATGGCCGGCGGTGGTCTCGACGATCGGGGGCGGGGGAGGCAGGGCCGGCGGGGTGCTGGCCGTGGGCTTGCGGCCGGCGAGCCACGTTTCCAGGGCGTCGGCGAGGCGTCCGGGGTCGGCCAGGGCGATCGTCTCGACCGGGGTACCCGGGTAGAGGGCCGGGAGGCCGACGTAGCCGACCCGCGCCTTGTCCCAGGGGGGCCGGCCATAGGAATCGTTCATGGTGGGCGCCAGGTGATCGGCTGCCTGGGCGGGGAAACCGGCCGGAAGGTCGCCCGCGCCGAGAAGGCCGGATCCGGGACGGGGGAGCGGGACCGGGACGGCGGACTGGCCGTCGATCTTCCAGCCGAAGCCGATGCTCACGAGGAGCGCCTCGTCGAAGGGACCGGTCTTCCTCACCAGGTATTCGAGGCCCTTGCCGTTGAGGTAGTCGAGGGTGGTCCAGGCGAAGACCGTGGTCCCTGTTCCTGGTATGGCGTGGAGGCGCCGGGCCGTCTCGGCCAGGGCCGCACAGGCGCCTTTGAGGCGGGAGGAGGGGCCGGCAATCAACCCGCCCGCCATGTGGGACGGGCGCCGGATCAGGGCGACGGCGTCGAGGAGCCGGATGCCCATCGCCTGCGCCTCGGCGGCGCTCTCGGCGCCCACGTCCACCCAGGCGTCGTCGATCGCGAAAGGTTTCTCCGGTGGCCCGGACCTCCCCTGCATCAAATGGACCGAAGGGAGGACGATCGCGCCCGGGACCCATCCCCGGCTGCCGCCGATGACGACAGTCTGGCCCTGGTGGGACTGGTCCCAGAGTGCGCCGGGCGAGACGCCGCTGGCGGGCACGAGCCGGAGATAGCCGTCGTCCCGGATACGGCTGACCACGTACCCCGGCTCGCCCAGGGGACAGGCCACGAGCCGCCGCGGCGAGCCGGAACCGACCGTGACGCTGACATTGCCGAGCGCGTCGCGCTGTACCGGCAGCCCCGCGAGCCGGCCCGCGACCAGCTCGGCCGCGGGCTCCTCCCGGCCGACGACCGCGGGAACCTGGAGGAAGGCTTCGACCTCCTGGTCGAGGGTCACGGCCTGGGCGGGGGGCGCGAGGGCCAGGAGAAGCACGGCGGCTCGGAGGTTCATGACGGAGAACTGTAGCAGAGGGGCGACATCAGTGGCCTGCGGCCCTCACCCCCGGCCCCTCTCCCGGTGGTCCGGGTGTGCGGCCGGGAGAGAGGTCGGGGGTGAGGGTTTCACGCGCTAGAATACCCCCATGACCATCGCGACCCCGCCTTCCCCGACCGTCTCCGCCGGGCCTTCCGGCCCCCGCACCGTCCGCGCCCCGCGCGGGACCGAGCTCTCCTGCCGCGGCTGGCAGCAGGAGGCCGCGCTGCGGATGCTGATGAACAACCTCGACCCCGAGGTCGCCGAGCGGCCCGAGGACCTGGTCGTCTACGGCGGCTCGGGCAAGGCGGCGCGCAACTGGGAGTGCTTCGACGCGATCGTCGCCACGCTGCGGCGGCTGGGCGACGACGAGACGCTGCTCGTCCAGTCGGGCAAGCCGGTGGCGGTCTTCAGCACCCACGCCGACGCGCCGCGGGTGCTGATCGCCAACTCGATCCTGGTGCCGCACTGGGCCACCGCGGACGAGTTCCGCCGGCTCGAGGGGCTGGGCCTGACGATGTACGGCCAGATGACCGCCGGCTCGTGGATCTACATCGGCACCCAGGGGATCCTGCAGGGGACCTACGAGACCTTCGCCGAGTGCGCCCGCCAGCACTTCGGCGGCACGCTCGCCGGGCGGCTGGTGGTGACCGCCGGCCTCGGCGGCATGGGCGGCGCCCAGCCGCTGGCGGCGACCATGAACGAGGGCGTCTGCCTGGTGGCCGAGGTCGACCGCGCGCGCATCGAGCGCCGGCTCGAGACCCGCTACCTCGACACGGTCGCGCCGACGCTCGACGGCCGGCATCGAGCGCGCCCTGGCCGCCCGCGACCGCCGCGAGGCGGTCTCGATCGGCGTCGAGTGCAACGCCGCCGATCTGCCTGGAGCATCTGCTCGCGCGCGGCATCGTGCCCGACGTGCTGACCGACCAGACCTCGGCCCACGACGCGCTCGAACGGCTACGTGCCCGCACGGCATGCCCTACGGCGAGGCGCTGCGACTGCGCGCCGGACGATCCCGCAGGCGTACATCGACCGCGCCATGGCGCACGATGGCCGCGCACGTGCGCGCCATGCTCGAGCTGCAGGAGCGCGGCGCGGTGACCTTCGACTACGGCAACAACCTGCGCGGCCAGGCGCGCGACGCCGGGGTCGACGACGCCTTCGACATCGGCGGCTTCGTGCCGCTGTTCATCCGGCCGCTGTTCTGCGAGGGCAAGGGGCCGTTCCGCTGGGCGGCGCTGTCGGGCGATCCGGAGGACATCGCGGCGACCGACGAGGCGATCCTCGAGACCTTCCCCGACGACGAGGCGCTGGCGCGCTGGATCCGCCTGGCGCCGCGAGCGGGTCGCGTTCCAGGGGCTGCCGGCGCGCATCTGCTGGCTCGGGCTACGGCGAGCGGGCGAAGGCGGGCCGGGTGTTCAACGAGCTGGTGGCGAGCGGCAAGGTCAAGGCGCCGATCGTCATCGGCCGCGACCACCTCGACTGCGGCTCGGTCGCCTCGCCCAACCGCGAGACCGAAGGGATGCGCGACGGCTCCGACGCCATCGCCGACTGGCCGATCCTCAACGCGCTGGTCAACGCGGTCAACGGCGCCACCTGGGTCTCGGTCCACCACGGCGGCGGCGTCGGCATCGGCTACTCGATCCACGCCGGCATGGTGATCGTCGCCGACGGCACCGAGGCCGCGGCGCGCGCGCCTCGAGCGCGTGCTGACCACCGACCCCGGCATGGGCGTCGTCCGCCACGCCGACGCCGGCTACTCCGAGGCGGTCGACTGCGCCCGCCGCAACGGGGTCGACCTGCCGATGGTGCGTTGAGGTTGCCTGACCGACGAGCCCTGGGCTCGCTGCTGTTCCGCCTCCTGCTGCTCGCCGCCTCGCTGTCGGCGCCCCTCCTTCCCTTGCCCTGGGCGGCTCTGCTCCTCCTGGGGGCGACCCTCGCGTGGCTGCCGTACGGGCCGCCCCGCCGCGAGAAGGTCGTGGCTCTCCTCACGGTCTTCGTGGCTCTCGGCGCCCTGACGTTCGAATGGGTGGGGGACCGCGAGGCGAACAAGCCGCCCGATCGGTGGGCCCAGGACGCGTCGGAGGAGTACGCCGCTCTCTGGCAAGAGTCTCCAGTCCGAGGCGGACGCCGCCGCGAAAGCCCTGGGCCGGCCGCCGCAGAGCGCCGAAGAGCGCCTGAACGCCTTCCGGCGCCTCTCGGCGGTGGTGCCCGACCGGGGACGCGGCCGGCGAGCGCTGCTCCTCCTCGATCCGGACGGCGCGCCCGCGGCCTGGTCGGGAGAAGGACTGCTGCACGAGCCGGCGCCGGAGGAGGTGCCGCGCAGCGGCCGGGCGTTCAAGGCGAGCTTCACCGCCGTCACCTTCCTGGCCGTCGAGCCGCTGCCGTCCGACCGGCAGGCGCGGCGGCCGTGGCGGGTCGTGGCCGGCGCGAGCTTCCCGTCCGACCGGCTGCCGTTCCCGGGCCTGCCCAGGGCGCTGCGCTGGTCCCTCGTCCAGAATCGCGGCGAGGCGCTGGCGGGGATGCTCCTGGTGCCGTCCCAATCCCCTCCCTACATGGTGGTCGAGCGGGCGGCCGGACGCATGCAGCCGCCGTTCCCCTGGACCCGCCGGGTGGTCTGGGGCGCCATCGCGTTTTCGCTGCTCGCGCTCGCCGTCATGCGGAGCCCGGGCTTGACGGCGGCCGGACCCGGAGCGGCGGGGGAGGGCCGGGGCGGCTCGCCGTCCTCGTCTTCGTCGGGGCCTTCGCGGCCGGAATGGCCGCCGGATTCTCGTGGACGGTGATCGCCCTGTCCGGCGCGGGCCTCGCCCTGGCGATGGCCGGCCTGGCCGGAATCTCCGCCCCCTCCTGGTGGCGGAGCGCTCCACCGTGGGTCGCGGGCCGCGGTGCCTTGGCCGCGCTTCTGCTGTTCGGCGCCGCCTGGGCTCTTCAGCGCAACGGCGAGCCGATCGATCTGGGCTCCGCCGTCTTCCTGGGCGCCGAGGCGTTCGGCTACCGGCTCGCGTTCGCGGCGGCGGCCTTCGGCCTCATCTGCTGGCCGGCAGGTACTCCGTCGGCCCGCCGTCGCCTCCGCGTGACCGCTGGGCCTGGGCCGGCTCGGCTCTGCTGCTGCTGGGAGCCGCGCTCTGCGACACCCCGCTGGCCGCCCTGCCGCTGATCGCCGCCGGCACCGCGGCAGCCGCGCTCTACGCCGACCGGCGGCGGATGGGGGAGGGCCTCGCGGTGGCCGCGGTGGCGCTGCTGGCCGTGCTTGCCGCGGCCGGGATCTGGGAGACCGCCTATCGCCTGGCGTTGCGGCGCTGGTCGGAGACCGTGCTGCTCAACAAGGTCACCCCTCCGTCCCGGGGTGAGATGGAGGCGCTGGGCAAGGAGATTCAAGGCCATTTTGCGCGGATCGACCTGGCGGCGCTCGTCCCGCGTGCTCCGGCCGGCCTGGAGCGCCAGGATCTCGCCTACGCGCTGTGGCGGAGCTCGCCGCTCGCGCGGCCTTATTCCTTGTCCGCGCTCGTGGTGATGCCGCTGGAAGGCGAGCCGTCCTTCTTTTCGTTCGGCATGCCCCTCACGCAGGGGAAGGTCGATTGGAGCCCGGAGCGCTGGCGCGGCCTCGGCCTGCCGCTTTGGGAGGAGAGCCCGGTCTCCGGCGAGATCGGTCTGAAGCTGGCGGGAAAACCCTGGGGAAAGGCCCGCTTCTGGCTGATGCCCCGGCCCGGATTCGAGCTGCGCGACCGCCGCCGGCTCGGGGAAGCCGAAGTCGGCCTGCTCAAAGGCGGGCCGGCCGCGGACCCGGTCCAGGAGCTGCTGGAGCCGGCGGTCTACGCGCTCTACACCCAGAGCGGCAGCCCGTCCCTGTCTCCCTGGGACGAGACGCCGCGCCTGGCGGAGCGACTGCGGCCGAGCGGCGGCCGGGGCTCGGCCATCGTCGACACGCCGGTGGGCCGCGCCCGCGCCTACAGCCATATGACGCTGGGTGTCTGGGAGGTCATCTACCTGCCGTTCCTGCCGCCGCTGTCCGCGGTGGAGCGGACCTCGAACTCGGTGCTGGGCGTCCTCCTCATCCTGACCCTGGCCGCGCCGCCGGTCCTTTTGCTGTCCCTGCCCCGCGCCTCCTTCCGTGCGCTCCTGGGCCGGGTGCTGCGCTCGTATTCGAAGCGGCTGATGATCGTCTACACGCTCCTTCTGCTCGTGCCGCTGCTGCTCGCTCTACGCCGTCCTGGCGCGCTCCATGGCGGAGCGGCTGAGCCGCGCAGCAGCGGGCGGCGGGCGAGGCGGCGCTCGGCTCGGCGCAGCGGGTCCTCGGCGAGCGTCTGCTGCAGCTCGAGCCCGGCTTCGGCCTCGACACCGCGCTCGGCGACGGCTGCTCGCCTGGCTCTCCGCGTCGTCCAGCACGAGGTCAACCTGTACTGGGGGAGCGAGGTCTACGCCTCGAGCAAGCACGAGCTGTTCACCGCCGGCCTGCTGCCGCGGCGCATCCCCGGCGAGATCTACGCCCGGCTCGCCTTCTGCGGCGACGGCCTGCTCGGCGCGCACGAGCCGGATCGGCGACGCGCCCTACCTCGAGCTCTACGCGCCGCTGCGCCTGCCGGGTCGCCGCCGGGCGCGGAGCCGCCTCTTCCTCTCCATGCCGCTGCTCGCGCAGCAGGAGGAGGCGGCGACCGAGCTGGGCAACCTGCGCCGCCGCGCGCTTGCCTGGTGACGGTGGCGCTCTTCCTGCTCTCGGTGGCCGTCGGCACCCGGCTGGCGCGCAACTTCACCCGGCCGCTGACGAGCTGGTCGAGGGCACGCGCGATCGCCGCCGGCGCGCCGTCGCTCGAGCTCCGCCCCGCCGAGCTCGAGCTGGCGGCGCCCTGGTCGAGGCGATGGACAGATGGCGCGACGCATCGCCGAAGGCCGCGAACGTCTCGTGCGGGAGAAGCAGGTGGTCGAGCGGATCGTCGAGAACGTCACCTCCGGCGTGGTGTCGCTCGACCGCGGAGCGCCGGGTGCTGCTGCACAACCGCGTGGCCGCGAGCTGCTCGGCGTCGCGCCCGGCGAGGCGCTCGACCGGGTGGCGGTGGTCGCCGCGAGGCTCGCGCCGGTCGCCGACTTCTTGCGCCGGGCCGTCGAGCGGCCGGGGGAGATGGCGCGCGAGACCGTCCGGCTCGCCGGCCCGGGAGCGGCGAGCGCGAGTGGCGCCTGGTCTGGGTGCCGCTGCCGGCGCCGGCGAGCCCGCGGCGCTGCTGGTGGTGGAGGACGCGACCGAGGTGCTGCGCGGCCAGCGGCTCGCTGGCCTGGGCCGAGATGGCGCGCATCATCGCGCACGAGATCAAGAACCCGCTGACGCCGATCCGGCTCTCCACCGAGCACCTGCGCGAGGTCTGGCACGCGCGACCGCGAGCACTTCGACCGAGGTGTTCGAGCGCTGCACGGTCAACATCCTGCAGCCAGGTGGAGGAGCTGCGGCACGATCGCCTCGGAGTTCTCCACCTACAGCCGCCATCCTGCGGCTCGATCGCGGCAGCCGGGCGACCTCGCCCAGGCCATCGCGGAGCTGGTCGAGGGCTACCGCGGCCGCGCCGCCCGAAGGGGTGCAGCGTCGAGCTGGAGACGGACGGCCGGCGATTTCGGCCCGCTTCGACGCCCAGCTCCTCGGCCGGCGCGGTGCGCAACCTGATCGAGAACGCCCTGCGCGCCAGCGGCGGGAGCGGCCGGGTCACGGTCGAGCGTGGAGCCGCGGCGACGGACAGGCGCGGATCGCGGTGGCCAGACCAGGGCCCGGGAGTGCCGCCGGAGAAGCTGCCGCGCATCTTCGAGCCCTATTTCTCGACCCACGCCGGCGGCACCGGCCTCGGCCTGCCGATCGCCCGGCGGATCGCGGAGGAGCACGGCGGCACGCTCGCTCGCCCGCAACCGGAGCGGGCGGGGGCTGGAGGTGGTGATTACTCTTCCTACCGCCGCTTGACCTTGAGCGTCCGCCGCCTGCCGCCGAGGGAAACCCGCGGCTTGAGCTCCACGTAGGGCTCGACTCCGGGCACCGTGCAGCGCGGGATCTCCTCGCCGAGGGCGTCCTCGATCTCCTTGATCACCGGTTTGTCCTGCCAGGTACCGATTGTGGAGACGATCCCCAGGGCGGAGCCGCGGGCGGTGCGGCCGGCGCGGTGGATGTAGTCGTCCACGGTGTCGGGCATCTCGAAGTTGATGATGTGGCGGATGGCCGGAATGTCGATGCCGCGGGCGGCGATGTCCGTGGCCACCAGGATGCGGTGCTCGCCCTCGCGGAAGCCGCGCAGCGCTTCGACCCGTTGGCCCTGGGAGAGATCCGAATGGATGCGCTCCACCGGATGCCCCTCGCGTTCCAGAATGCGGCACAGCCACTCGGCATCCGTCTTGCGGCGGATGAACACCAGCGTGCTGCCCAGCTCCTGGCGCAGGAGGGCGAGCAGACAGGCCTTCTTGTTGTCCTCGTCCACCAGGTAGACCCGGTGGTCGATCCCTTCGGCGGCGCCGCCTTCGGGGAGGATGTTGATCCGCAGCGGATCTTTGAGGAAGCGCTCGCGTCAGCCGCTCGATGGGAGGCGGCATGGTGGCCGAGAACATCATCGTGTGCCGCTCGCGCGGCAGCTCGTCCAGGATGCGCGGACCTGGGGCAGGAACCCCATGTCGAGCATGTGGTCGGCCTCGTCGATCACCAGCTCCGAGATGCGGTCGAGCCGCAGCGTGCCGCGCTCCACGTGGTCGAGGAGCCGGCCCGGCGTGGCGACCATGATGTCCGGCTTGCGTCTGAGCCCGCGGACCTGCGGCGCCATCTTCACGCCGCCGATCGGCAGACCGTGTCGAGGCTGGCTCCGGGCCGAACAGGTTCAGGAACGCCTTGGTCTGGAGCGCGATCTCGCGGGTGGGGGAGAGGATCAGGGCGCGGACGCCTTCGCCGTGGGTGAGCCGCTGGGCGATCGGCGGCACGAAGGCCGCCGTCTTGCCGGAGACGGTCTCGGCGAGGCCGATCAGGTCGCGGCCCGTCAGAGCGATCGGGATCACCGCGGCCTGAATCGGCGTCGGATCTCGAAACCGAGCCGTTCGCGATGCGCAGGATCGGCTCGCTGAGGCCGAGCGCCTCGAAGGACTTGTCGGTCGTTCGACCGGGTGCTGGGGGATCGCCACCGGCAGGAGCGCGTCCTTCGACAGCTCGTCGTCCGAGTGCCTCCTCGGACGGACGGGCGGTGCGGGCTCGGGTGCGGGGACCGGTTTGACCGTCACGGGAACGGCCGCCACGGGAGCGGGAGCGGGAGTGGACGGTTTTGCCGCGATCGGGGCGGGTTTGGGCGTGATTTGCGCCGGGGCGCCAGCGGCGGAACCGCGACCGGACGCGGTATCGGCAATGGAGATGGCGATGGAGCTGGAGATCGCGGCTTCCACCCGGGTTTCCGGCATCCCTTCGGCATCCCGAGGCCGCGGCGCAGCAGCTCGACGATCGTCCGGTTGATGGAGCGGCCCGGCGCGGTCCTTCTCTTGTTCGATGGCTGCGAGGACGTCCTGCGGGATGTTGCGGATGATCAGATTTCTCATTGAGTGACTGGTATGCGTGCCCAAGCTACTCATCCTACTGGTGTAGAGCTTCGCAGTCAAGGCGCGTTCCGCTTGGGTTCCGCCGGGGTTCCGCCGGCCGGGAGAGGCGATTCGGTCCTAGAATGAGGGCCACGGGCCCGCGGGTGGCCGTGGAAAGGACGGATTCGATGGGTGCTTCGAAGGGAAAGACACTGCTGTTCGTTCCGCTTCTCCTGGCGTTGTCGCAGACGGCGCAGGCGCAGCTCTGGCGTGGTCCGGCGGCGATCGAGGTCCGGGCCGAGGACAAGGGGAAGCCGGCCGTGGGAGGCGAGGTGAGGCTCGAGTTCCTGGACATGGAGCCGCCCGCCGGTCCGGCCCCGGTCAAGCTCGACAGCCGTGGCCGCGCCGTGGTGGGCTCGCTGGCGGAGGGCCGCTGGCGGGTCGAGGTGAGCCGGGAGGGCGCCATGACCTACCGCGCCGAGATCCTGGTGCGGCGAGACGGCAAGCCCGATGTCATCGACGCCGTCCAGCACAACGTACCGGGGGCCATCTCCATGATGGAGGTCAAGCTCTCCCGCGGCCGAGGTGGAGCCGCGCCTCCGCCGCGGATGGCGGCCGAGACCCCGCCACCGCAGTCGGTTCCCGTCGCCGCCGCGGAGCCGCTCCGTCCCGCTCCGGTCCCGACGACCCCGAGGCCGGAGCCCGCGCCCGAGCGTCCGGCGCCCCCGCAGCCGCGGCCGGCTCCTGAACCCGAGCCGGAGCGTCCGGCGCCGGCCCCGCCCGTGGTGGCTCCGGCAACTCCGCCGGTCGTCCAGGAGCGTCCGGCTCCGGCTCCGTCGCCTCAGCCGAAACCCACCCCCACGCCGGCTCCAGTTCCGGCGCCGGTCCAGGCTCCGCCGGCGGCTCGCCCGGCGACGCCGGTGCCTCCGCCCTCTCCCGCTCCTGTTCCCACGCCGGCCTCCCCGGTGCTCCGGCGTTCGTTCCAGGACCGCACCTGCATGGAGTGCCGGCCCGGAGAGTCGTCTCTCTCCGTCGAGCTCCTGGCGGCTCCGTCGGCGGCCGGCTGCGGCGACGGCCTGCGCGACAGTCTCACCCGCCTCGATCCATCGGCGATTGCCGCCATGGGGGAGGGCTGCCATCTGCTGAAGATCGATCTCCCGAGGAACGCGCGCTTCATCGGCTACCGCTACGAGGTGCAGGACGGCGGCCAGGGCTCCGACTGCCTGGCCGGCAAGGACTGCCCGGCCGGTGGACGCTGGCCCCTGGATCCCGTCCTGAGGAGAGACGGTGCCGGAACGACCACCGTGGCCACGGCCTTCGAGAACCGGGGAGACCGCGAGCGCCGCGCCGTGCTGACGATCTACTTCAAGGAAGGCGGCGGAGCGGACGCACCGCGGCCGATCATGCCGCCGAAGCCGAAGCTGCCGCCGGGTCTTTGAGCGGATTCGGAGTCGAGGGGAGCGGTTGCCCTCGCGAGAGGAGCCCTTGCCCCCACCAGGGTAGTCGTGGCCCTCGTAAGGGCAGTCCTTACCCTGATGATGGGGACGGTTGCCCTCACTGGGGCAGTCGTTGCCCTGGTGGTGGCAATGGCTGCCCCTTTGGAGGCAGTAGTTGCCCTCGCAAGGGGAGCTGTCGCCTCCACGAGGGCAGTCGCTGCCCTCATCCGGGGAGTCATTGCCCTCACTAGGGGAATCACTGCCCTCCCTTCCGGAGTGGCTCAGGTCGAATCGGGAGCGCCCTGCGGCACGTAGCCAGCCGACCCTCAGTCCGGGACGTAGGCGACGAGCCGCTGCCCCGGCCGCAGGATCTTCTTGGTGCTCAGCCCGTTGGCGGTGAGGATGTGGTCGAGGCTCACTCCGAGCCGCCGGGCGATGGCCGCCAGATTGTCGCCGCTGCGGACCTTGTAGGTGCGCAGCTCGTAGTCCTGGCTCGGGAAGATGTGCAGCTTCTGACCGGCCTTCACCTTGCGGCTGCGCAGATCGTTCCAGTCCACGATGTCGTCGTCGCGCACCGAGAAGACCTCGGCGATGTCCGCGAGGGAGTTGCCGGCCTTCACGGTGTAGACGATCCGCGCCGTGTTCTTGTCGGCGGGAATCATCAGGCGCTGGCCGACGCTCAGGGTGTAGGGGCTGCGAATGCCGTTGGGCTTCGCCAGCGCGGTGATATCGAGGTCGTACCGCCGGGCGATGGAGCTGAGAGTGTCGCCCCGTTTGACCACGTAGCTGCGGCTCGGGGCCGGGCGGCGTTCGGTCCTCGCTTCGCGCACGCCGAGCTCGGGGACCGTTCTGGAGGCCAGGACGACCTCGGGGTCGGGCGGCATGGCGGCGAGCGCGGCCTGAAGCTGGGCTCCGGCTCCCACCGGCAGGTACAGGGGAAAGTTGCGGCCCGGCGTAAAGCTCGACGCCGGATCGAGGTCGGTGTTGGCGAGCCGCAGGTCGACGAGATCCATGCCGGCCATCTCGGCGATGCGGGCGACCGCCATCACCTGCGGCACGACCGCGATCTCGTAACGCTGCTTCATCTCGTCTTCGGTGGGAAGGTTGAAGCCGAAGCGGACCGGGTCGGAGCTGATGACCGCGGCGCCCATCATCTTGGGCACGTATTCCTGGGTTTCGACGGCCAGGCAGCTCCGGATCTCCCAGAAGTTGCGTTTCTCGAGAGTGTCGAGCTGGCGCAGGCAGCCCATGATCTTGCCTTCACCGGCGTTGTAGGCCGCCGTGGCGAGGAGGAACGAGGGGGAGCCGAAGATGTTGAGCAGGTCGAGGAGGTAGCCGGCCGCGGCCTCGGTCGACTTGCGGACGTCGTAGAAGTCCTCGCGCTGGACGAGGCCGTAGCGCTTGCCGGTCTCGGGGATGAACTGCCAGAGGCCGAGCGCGTTGGCGTGGCTCTGGGCCTTGGGGCTGAAGCCGCTTTCGACGAAGGCGATGTAGCCGAGCTCGCCCGGGAGCTTGCGCTCGGCGAGAACCTCCTGGATGGTCGGCCAGTACTTGTGCTTGCGCAGGAAGGAGCGCTCGAAGAACTCGCGGTACTTGCCGCGGTAGAACTGGATGTAGCGCTGGGTCTCGTAGACGAGCACGTTGAAGTAGCGCTCGTCGGGCGAGGTGTCGCCGAACTGACCCAGAATCCTGCGCACCTCGCGCTCGATGGCGGCGCGCTCGGCGAGCTCCGCGGCGTCGGGCCGGTCCTTGCGCTCAACCTCCTTGGCGATGGCCTCCAGATTGTAGTGCCGGAGGCTCTCGGGAAGGCCGGACTGGATGGCCGCGAGCCCCTGCTGCTTCCAGAAGTCCGGGAGGTCGGCTTCGAGCAGGATGAGGCGCGCGTCGTTGAGGTTCTTGCCGGCCGCGTCCCAATCGCCGCGCTCGTAGGCGGCCAGCCCTTCGACGGTCCAGGACACGGCCTTCTCCATGGCTTCACGGGTGGAGAGGGGAGCGCCGAGAGCGGCGCTTTCGACCTTCTCCGGCTCGACGGCCGGAACCGCCGCCGGCTCGGCGGGAGCCGCGGCCGGGCCGGGCGGCGCCGGAGTCGCCACAGGGATGTCGCTGTAGCTGATCTTGACCTTGGGCTGAGGCTTTCCCGCACAGCCGAAAGAGGCCGCGAGAAAGAGGGCGAGGGTACAGGCTCCGTAAGCTCGCTGCATGACCGTAATGAAGAAATCTGCCGGACCTCCGGATTCTAGCATATCGACGCCGGGCTATGCGCCGCTCCAGGACAGGAAAATTTCCCGCGCTTGGCGAAGACGCCACATCTGCAAGCCGGCGCTGGAAACCCGGATCACGGTTCCAAGTCTCTTGGCTCGAACATTAAAGTGCGGAGAGCGCAAAACCCGGCGTACGAAGAAGGCTGATTCGTTGGGCCTGACCGCGAGGTAGACCAGACAATAGCTGGCGTGGCACAACTTTCTGTCGTAGAAGCCTGCGTCACGGGTAAAGAAGGTAGGACGGTTTTGTTTGAGCAAAAACTTGGCGAGGCGGTCGTCCTTGATGCCCTTCTCGCTGATGTCCTGGCCGATCAGAAGAGCCCTGATTCGCCAACTGCGCAGCAGTTGGCCCTGGCTTTCCGGGATGTTCTCATCCAGGATGATCACAGATCCGTCGGAACGTTAGGCTTGGTTGGGTTGCAGGACGTAGTCGTCGACGTGCTCGAAGAAGCGCTCGCGTCGCCAGCAGCAGAGCCTCGGCGATGGCTTCTCGCGAGATGCTTCCGTGCCACTCCTGGATCACAGTTTCCCAGGCCATGCCGTCGGCGATCTGCTCGAGGACGTCAGAGACGAGGATGCGAGTGCGGCGGAAGGTAGGCTTGCCGTGGCAGATCCCGGGATCGGTAACAATGTGCCGGCCAATGAGTTGCTCTGCCATGATTCCTCCGTCGTCATCAGTCTAGCACGTGGTGCGAGCCAGAGCCCCGGGCCTCACAACCTCTCTTCATACGGCCGCGCGACCTGCACCTTGACCTTGCGCCCGCGCAGCTTCGTGCGGCGCAGGGCCTGGACCACGTTGGTCGCTTCGGCCTTGGGAACCTCCACGAAGGCGGTGTGGTCCAGGATGTCGATCGAGCCGATCGCGCGCCCCTGGACGCCGGCTTCGTTCGCGATGGCTCCTACCAGGTCGGCCGGGCGGAGGCCCTGCTGCCTCCCCAGGCCGATGAAGATGCGGGTCATGCCCGGCTCGGGCTGGAGCGCGTCGGCCGCGAACTCCTCGGCCGCCTCGGCCTGCTCGCCGCCGTGCTGGACCTTCCAGAGCATCTGGAGCGCGGCGGCGGCGATGGCCGCCGGATCGTACTCCCCGGCCAGCTCTTCGACCGTGGCCGACTGGCCCTCGTAGTCTCCGGCTTCCAGCGCTTCGCGCAGCGACTCCCGGAAGACGTCCCGCCTCCGGGCCGTGATGTCCGCCAGGGTCGGGATGCGCGCCGGCTTGATCGGCGCACCGATCAGCCGCTCGATGGCTTTGAGCTGCCGCCTCTCCCGCGGCTCGACCAGGGTCAGGGCGTCGCCCGAGCGGCCGGCGCGGCCGGTGCGCCCGATCCGATGAATGTACTGCTCGACATCCCAGGGGATGTCGTAGTTGATGACGTGCGTCACGGTCTCGATGTCCAGCCCCCGCGCCGCCACGTCGGTGGCGATCAGGAGGTCGGCCTGGCCGTCGCGGAAGCGGCGCAGAACCCGGTCCCGGTCCGCCTGGCCCATCTCGCCGTGCAGGGCCTCGGCGCCGTAGCCGCGCAGGCGCAGGGCCTCGGCCAGGTCCGCGGTCTCCTTGCGCGTGCGACAGAAGATGATGGTCGGGCCGGGGCTCTCCATGTCCAGCACGCGCGCCAGCGCCTCCAGTTTCTTGCCGGGCGGGACCTCGTAGTAGGTCTGGTTGGTCGCCTCGACCGTCCGCTTCTTCATCTCGATGGAGACCTGCGCCGGGTTGCGCAGGAAGCGTTTCATCAGGTCGGCGATGCGCGGCGGCATGGTGGCCGAGAAGAACGCGAGCTGGCGCTCGGCGGGCAGCTCGGCCAGGATGGTCTCCATGTCCTCCAGGAAGCCGAGGGCGAGCATCTCGTCGGCCTCGTCGAGCACGCAGAAGGTCACGTTCTGAAGGGTGAGCGTGCCGCGCCGAAGATGATCGAGCAGGCGGCCCGGCGTGCCCACCACCACCTGGGCGCCGCCGCGCAGCGCCCGGAACTGGCGGTCGATAGGCTGGCCGCCGTAGACGGGCACGATCCGCACGCCGGTGTATTTGGCGAGGTCGTGGATGCCGCCCGCCACCTGCACCGCCAGCTCCCGGGTGGGTGCCATGACCAGCGCCTGGGTCTCGGGCCGCTTCGGATCGATCTTCGCGATCAGCGGCAGGGCGAAGGCCGCGGTCTTGCCCGTGCCGGTCTGCGCCTGGCCGATGAGATCGCGGCCGGCCATGAGCAGCGGCACGGCCCGGGACTGGATCGGCGTCGGCGCCTCGAAGCCCATCTCGGCGACGGCGCGGGCGACGGGCTCGGAAAGCTCCAGGTCGGCGAAGGAGAGGATCTCGGGCGGGGCGGATGTCTTCATAGCGGCAACTCCTTGCGATGTTCGTGCCGGAAGAACCCGCCACGGTCCAGGGGGACGCCGGCGAGCCAGAGCTTCGCGACGCTTCCGAAAAGATAGGCCAGGTCGGGCTGGCGGTCGTAGGACGGCCGCAGCGTGGGCAGGACGACCTGGTTCGGCGCCTGCGGTCCGGCCGCGGTCTGGAGCGCCAGCGTCGAGAGGCTCAGCCCCGGCCCGACTTCGAGCAGCACCCGGCCCGGATCGTTGCGCAGCTCGGAGAGCGCCTGTCCGAAGCGCACGGCCTGGCAGAGGTGCCGGCCCCAGTAGCCGGGATCGGTGGCTTCGGCCGCCGTCATCCAGGTGCCCGTCACATTGGAGAGATAAGGGATGGCCGGCGGGCTCGGCTTCAGGCCGCGGGCCATCTCCACGACCCGGTCCCGGATGGGCTCCATCATGGTCGAATGGAAGGCGTGTGTGGTGGGGAGGCGGCGGACCGCCACGCCTTTCGTCCCGAGCTGCTGCTCCAGGGCCGCGACCGCGCCCACCGGACCGGAGACCACGGAGAGGTTCGGGCCGTTCACCGCGGCCATCGAGAGCCGGGGTCCCAGGACAGCCCGGGCTTCGGCCTCGGGCAAGGGGACGGCGAGCATGGCGCCGGCCTCCAGCTCGTCGATGAGCAGGGCGCGCCGCGCCACCAGGGCCAGGGCGTCCTCCAGGGAGAAGACGCCGGCCACGCAGGCGGCCACGTACTCGCCCAGGCTGTAGCCGACCAGCGCCGCGGGTTTGAGCCCCCACTCCAGGAGGAGCTGCGCCAGGGCATACTCCACCGCGAAGAGGGCCGGCTGGGTATAGCGGGTGCGGTTGAGCTTCTGGGCGGCCGGATCGGGAGCGGCCGGAGCGGCGGCTCCCGGACCGCGGCCGAGCATGGCCTTGAGGTCGAGCTTGCCGCCCGGCGCGCCGCCGCCCGGTGTTCCGGCCGTCCCTTTCGGGTAGATCACCGTGCGGATGTCCAGCCCGAGGTGCGGCTGGAGAGCTTGTGCGCAGTGATCGAGCGCGGCGCGGAAGGTGGGCTCGCCCTGATAGAGGGCGAGCCCCATGTCCAGATAGTGGTCGCCGAGGCCGGAGAACATCATGGCCACCGATTTCGGAGCGTCTCCGGACACCGGCTGGGCGTTCCCCAGCAGCCGGCGGACGTCCCGGGTGCGCAGAGCGGCGAGGGCATCCTCCCGGCTGCTCGCCACGAGAGCACGGCGGAGGGGGAGGGCGGGGCGGCCGGCGAGCGTGAACGCCACGTCGGCCAGCGGTGCCGGGCTATGATTGCTCTCCAGCCGGGCGGCGAGGGCGTCCGTGGCCGCCTCCAGCGCGGCGGGGGTTTCGGCGGACAGCATCAAAAGCTGCCAGGAACGGCCCTGGACAGGTTGTGTCATCATCGGGATCTCCTGATCGAAACGGGGTGCAGCGCTACTCTCCCAGCTCCATCTCTGCCCGCAGGTCGCGCCTCAGCTCGCCGGGGGTGACGACGACGCCTTCGCCGTCGGGGCTGAGGAAGACCGCGATGCGGATGGCGTCCTCCTCCAGGATGGCGAGGAGATCCTCCAGCAGCTCGTCGAGGGCGATCGGCGCGGGCTCGGTCCCTTCCCAGCTCCCGTGCGCACAGACCTGGGCGAACGCGGGATGGGGCCAGAGAGGGAGGATATCCTGACCGTCCTCGACGCTGGAGAGGACCCAGCCGTCTTCGGTGTACAGGCCCCAGACCTCCTCCCAGTCCGCGGCGACCTGGAGGAACAGGCCGTAGCGCTCGCGAGGCGGCAGCGCGAGCACCTGGCGGCGCTCGTCGTCGCTCAGCTCCCAGGGAGCTTCCTGCTCGTCGCCGGAATGCTCGTGGCCGCTCATGGCCGGCCGGTCCCCCGCACGATCCAGGTGCGCTCTGTGCCGCTCGTGTCGACGCCGGGGCCGACGAACAGCAGTTCTTCGGTCGGCTCGTCCTCCCGGCGCATCCGCACCCGGATCTCCCAGGACTCGGCGTCCATGGGCTTCACGGAGAGCAGCTCCCAGCCCGTGAACGAGATGGCGACGAGGTTGAGCCCCTTCTCGTGACGATCGAACTGGTCGAGGGCGGCGGGGGAGAGGAAGTCGTGGGCCCGCGTCGCATTGCCGGCCACCCGGGCCTGCAGGAACTCGGCGAGGAACTCCCGCAGGCCGGCCTCGCCGGGCGCGGAAGGGAGGCCGACGGGAGCGGGGAGAGCGGGCGGGTGCATGCGCGGCTCGTCCTGGAGGGCGGGTGGCGTCCCGGGGGTGCTCTCGACCTCGCGGCCGGGAGGAGAGGCGCAGGCGCAGAAGCCTGTGCCGAGGGTCATGGCAAGGACCAGGGCCGCGAGCTGGCGGATCATGTGCGGATCTCCTGCGGCTCCGGCTCGGCCTGTGGGCTTGCCGGGGCCTCCGGAGCTGTCTGGGCGACCGTTTCGACCGGCTCGGCTGTGTCCTGCAAGGTCGGTGGGCTCGGCGGGTTCCTCTGGATCTCGCCCAGGATCCACTCGCCGAGGGTTTCCCGCTCATCAGGGGTCAGTGTGAGGCCGGCGCTGTCGCAGAGGCCGAGCACGTTCTTGAAGAAGGACTGGGCAATCGTCACTCCATCGTCTCCGCCGTTCTGGCCGAAGCGGTGGCCGCCGAAGGTGATGCCGCGCAGGATGAAGTTGACGCTCGCCCGCGCCACGGTCGCCCCCTCCTCGATGCAGCGGTCGCGGACCGCTTTCGAGGTGCGGGTGAGGAAGTACCCGTTCTTGCCCACCTCCTCGGAGATGTGGCGGAAGATCAGTGAGTACTCGCCTGGGGTGAGGTAGGGCGTGTCCGTGAGCTGGTGGACCCGCCAGGCGAGCGAGCTCAGCTTGGGATCGGTCGAGGGGAGCTCGTCGGGCCGGCCGTTCGCCGGAAGCTGGTGCCGCTGGGGGTCGTAGAGGTAGCCTGGTTTCAGGGCCGAAACCTCGAAGCCGTCGCCCTCGCTCCCTTCGAGCAGGTCGCGGAACGTGCCCGCCCCGGCCCAGCGCGAGTCGAGCACCTCCTCGCCGAAGCGGCTGATGACCATCTGGGCCGCGCGCGCCATGGGCACGGCCACCTCCGACTCAGCCACCAGCATGCGCACATAGTCGAGGATCTCCTCCGTGAGCGCAGTGAAGGCCGCGGGCATCGGACGCTCCCGGGAGACCGCCGCCACCGGGCGGTCGCCGTTCTCCTCGCCCTCCATGGGCGCCTCGCCGACCCGCACCCGCCAGGGGTCGCCCTCCAGCATCTCCAAGTCGCGCCGCGCCTGGATCACCGCGCCCGTCATGCCGCGCAGGCTGTTGAAGCCGAGCCAGTTGGTGCTGGAGGTGAACTCCGAGAACTCGCGGTAGATTCCCGGCAGGTCCGTCGCCACCAGCTCGCCGATGGCGCTCGCCTTCTCGTAGACCTTGTCGGCGATGGCGCGCAGCAGCTCCTGCATGACGGTCGTGCGCGGCCCCTCGGAGCCGCTCGCCGGCGTCACCGTCACTCCCATCGCATCCTCCAGGAACGTGTCCTGGTCGATCAGGAGGTCGCAGGCGGCCTTGTAGGCCACCGAAGCCGGGCCGATGGCCAGCACCGTGCTGCGCCGGTCGTGCTTCGAGAGGCGCAGCAGCACCGGCGTGAAGTCGGCGTCGCCGGACAGGATGATGAACTCCTCGAAATAGGTGGCGTGGCCGAGGGCGTCCAGGATGTCCATGACCATCTGGATGTCCGCGCTCGTCTTGCCGCCGCTGGTCAGCGGCGGGCAGTCCACCACCTCGAAGGCCGAGCGGGTGAAGTAGGGCCGGAACCGCCCGAACTGGGAAGGGTTCAGGTAGCAGCGCCGGAACAGGATCCGGCGGCGCACCGGCGCTTCCGTGCCGTTGCCGACATGGTCCAGAGAGAGCTTCTCCTGGAGCCAGCGCAGCCAGTGTCCTGGGTCGGTCGCGAACTGCTCCGCGGCATTCGGGTCTTCCCTCTGCAATCCCAGGTAGATGTTGTCGAAGTCCACGAACAGGGCAGCGCGGACGTGCGACGACGGCATGTCTTGAGCCATTGATTCCTCCCGGCGAACAATAGTAGGGGAGACCCACGTCGGGGCTCCTGCCAACGCTCCTTCCCGGCCATTGTATACTGCCGCCGGATACGGACCCCCCTCCTACGGCCATATCCATGCCGGCCTCTTTCGCCTCGAAAGGGCGGGCCGACTCTTGCGCCTGATGGGCGGGCTCGGCCTGCAATGCACCACACCTTCTCAAGGAGAGACCTATGCTACCCTCCCGCGTGTGCGCCGCCCTGATCGTCCTTGGCGGCCTGCTGTTGCCTTCTCCCGCAACCACACAGGAGACTCGGAGACCCATGAAGACGATCCGCATGAACGATGCCGAGCGCGAGGTTTGGAGTGTGATCGAGGCGTTCAACCGCGCCTTCGCCGCCAACGACCCCGAACGCTACTTCACTTTCATCGATGATGACATCGTGGTCATCATCCCCTCGAGCCCCTACCGCATCGAAGGGCTCCCGGACGATCGCGAAGAGTTCGAGTTCAGCCTCAAGGCCGGCTGGACCCGGATCGGCTACTTCCAGGAGCTGCAGCCGCTGGTCCAGGTCTTCGGCGACACGGCGGTGGTCACCTATTATTCCCGCGGCGCCTACGGGCCGGAAGGGGAGGCCAAAGTGGCCTATCTCAAGGAGACCGACGTCCTCGTCAAGAAAAATGGAAAGTGGAAGATCGTCCACATCCATGTGTCCAAATCCAGCTAGCCCTGATGAAAGCCCCCAAGGTGACTACGCAGCCGCTCCAGCCGGGCAACTGGCCGGTCGTCGAGCGGCTCTTCGGCAAGCAGGGCGCGTGCGGCGGCTGCTGGTGTATGTGGTGGCGGGTTGCGGCGAGCCCGAAGGAGTGGGCAAAGATCAAGGGAGAGGCGAACCGCGCCAGCTTCCAGAACCTCTTCGCCGAGGGGCGGGTGCATGCGGTGCTCGCCTTTGCCGGCGACGAGCCGGTGGGGTGGTGCTCTTTCGGGCCGCGCGGGGATTTCGCCCGGGTCGCGCGGGTCAAGGCCCTGGCTCGCGACTCTTCCGAGCGCACGTGGTCGATCGTCTGTTTCTACATCCCGGCCGGCCGGCGGCGGCAGGGGATCGCACGCCGGCTGCTCGCCGCGGCCACCGAGCGCGCGTTCGAGCTGGGGGCGTCAGAAGTCGAAGGCTATCCGGTGGTGCCCAAGAGCTCGCCGGACCGGGTGCCGGCCGCCTTCGCCTCGACCGGTGTTCCGGCCCTCTTCAAGGGGGCCGGCTACGAGGAGATGGCGAGACCTCCGGCCTACCATCGCCTGTGGCTTCGCCGCGCCGTCGTGTAAAATAACCCTCAATGCCGAAGAAGGTTTCCGACGAATCCCGGACTCTGACCGCGGCCGAGCGGCACCAGCTCCTGGTGGAGTGGAACGAGCCGCCGGAGTATCCCCGCGGCAGGTTGATGCCCGATCTCGTCGCGGAGCAGGTGGCGCGGCGGCCCGAGGCGGTCGCGATCGTCTGCGGCGAACAGCGGGTGCGATACGGGGAGCTCGAGGCGCGCGCCGACAGTCTGGCCCGCAGCCTGCGGCGATTCGGCGTCGGCCCCGAGGTCATCGTGGGCGTGTTGCTGGAGCGCTCGCCGGATATGGTGCCCACCATCCTCGCCATCTGGAAGTGTGGCGGTGCCTACCTGCCGCTCGATCCCGAGCTGCCCGGGGAGCGCATGGGCTGGCTCCTGCAGGACGGGTTGCGCGGGTCCGGACCGCGGCTGGTCTTGACCCAGCGGGATCTGGCCGGCCGCATTCCCGCCGCGGCCGGGGTCGATCTCGCCCTGGTAGAGGATCTGGGCGAGCCTCCCGGGGAAGGTGACGGCGCGGGCAGGCTGCCCCTCCTGCCGGAAAATCCGGCCTACGTGATCTATACGTCGGGCTCGACCGGCCGGCCGAAGGGAATCGTGATCTCGCACCGCTCGCTGGCCAATCGCATCTGCTGGGCCTGCGGCACCGAGTTCGGATCCTCGGACGCCTATCTGCAGAAGACCACACTGACGTTCGACATCTCACTGTCCGAGATCTGGACGCCTCTGGCGGCGGGCGGCCGGTGCGTGCTGGTACGGCCCGGCGGACAGCGCGATCCCGCCTACCTGGCGGACTTGATCCAGCGGGAACGGATCACCCACGCGAGCTTCCCGCCGCCCCTGTTGCGGCTCCTGCTCGAGGTTCCCGGTTCGGCGGAGAAGCTACGCAGCCTGCGCGTCCTGATCACCGGCGGGGAGACGGTGCCACCCGATCTGCCGCGCTTCGCCCTGCGGTTGCTGCCGGCAACCAACGTCTACAACCGTTATGGTCCTACCGAGACCACGATCTCGTGCATGAGCGGGGCTTGCAGACCCGAAGGCCACGGTGAGACCGTGCCGATCGGACGGGGGACGGCCCGCACCCGGGTCTACGTCCTGGATGAGGAGTTGCAGCCGGTGCCGGCCATGGTCCCGGGAGAGCTCTATCTCGGCGGTCCGGGCGTGGCCCGCGGCTATCTGGGGCGACCCGACCTGACGGCCGAGAGATTCCTCCCCGATCCCTTCGGCGGCGATGCCGGTGGGCGCCTCTACCGGACGGGCGACCGGGCGCTGTGGCGGCCCGAGGGCGCCGTGGACTTTCTGGGACGGGTGGATTATCAGGTCAAGGTCCGCGGCTATCGCGTCGAGATCGAAGAGATAGAGCTGGTCCTGGTCGAACACCCGCGGGTGCGCGAGGCGGCGGTCGTCCCGCTGGAGGAGGCGGCGACCGGCTCCTGCCGCCTGGTGGCCTGCGTGGTGTCCATGGACGGGACGCCACTCGACAGCGGGGAGCTGCGGCGTTTCCTGGGCGACCGGCTGGCGAGCTACATGATCCCCGCCGCCTTCGTGCCGCTGGCGGAGATGCCCCACACTCTCAGCGGCAAGATCGACCGTGCCGCCCTGCGTGCGTTCGCCACCCGCGGCCCCGTTGCGGCGGCTTCTGCAGCCGCGCCGCGGAGCGGCCTGGAAGCCACCCTGGCCGGATTCTTCGAGGAACTGCTGGAGGTTTCCGGGATCGGCGTCGACGAAAGCCTGCTCGATCGCGGCGTTCATTCCCTGCTGATCGTGCGGCTGCAGACCCGGCTGCAGAACGAGTTGGGCGTCGAGTTGGAGCTGGCCGACGTCATGCGCAATCCCTCGGTGGGGGCTCTCGCCCGTTTCATCGCGGCGGGGGTTCCCGGCGCCGAGATCACCGCCGAGCAGCTCGCGGCCGAGGCCAGGCTCCCGGCGGAGATCCGGCCCTCCGCAAGCCATGAGGCCGCCGCGGCGCCTGTCAGGGCGGTGCTCCTGACCGGGGCGACCGGTTTCCTCGGCGCTCATCTCCTCGACCAACTGCTCGCTCAGACCTGGGCGCGGGTGTTCTGCCTCGTGCGCGCCGCGGACGCGGCGGCGGCGGAAAGGTCGCTGCGCCGGGCCATGGAGCGCTATGGTCTCTGGCGCGAAGACCGGGCGCGGCGGATCACCGCCATCACCGGTGACCTGGCCCTGCCGTTCCTGGGGCTTGGTGAAAGCTCGTTTGGCGAGCTGGCGGCCACCGTCGACGCGGTGTATCACTGCGGCGCGCAGGTCAACCTCCTCTACCCGTACGAGGCCCTGCGAGCGGCCAACGTCGGCGGCACGTTGGAGGTTCTGCGCTTCGCCGTCCAGGGCCGGGTCAAGACGGTGCATCACGTCTCCACCCTCTCCGTGCTGGAGAGGACGGCTCCGCCGCCGCCGAGCGCCGCCCCGGAAGCACCGCTGGACGAGGACGGGGACGGTCTCGAGGGCGGCTACCGCCAGAGCAAGTGGGTGGCGGAACGTCTCGTGGAGACCGCTCGCCGGCGTGGCGTGCCGGCGGTGATCTATCGCCCCGGCTGGATCACCGGCCACAGCACCACCGGGATCGGCAGCACCTCGGACTTCCTCGTCCGGCTGGTCGCGGGTTCGTTGCGGCTCGGCGCGGCTCCGGACTTGGAAACCGCCGAGTTCTGCCCGACACCGGTCGACTACGTGAGCGAGGCCATCGTCTGGCTCTCGCGGCATCACCAGCCTGGCCAGCCTGCGGACGCGGTCTACCACCTCATCAACCCGCAGCCGGTGGCGTTCGATCGTCTCGTCGAGCTGGCCCGCGAGCTCGGTTATCCCTTGCGGACGGCACCCCTGCGCCGCTGGGCCGCCGATCTGGCGGAGCTCGTGGCGAGTGCCGGCGACGAGCTTCTGGCGCCGCTCGGGAGCTTCCTCGGGCAGCTCGAATCCGGCCCCCACGGTGAGTCGCCCTGGATACCCTGGCGCTTCGATTCAGCCAGGACTCGGGAGGCTCTCGCTCCGGGACGCCTGAGGTGCCCGGCCATGGACCGGCGGTTGCTGGCGCTCTATCTCGACGCTCTGGCGCGAGAGGGATTCATCCCTCGGCCTGGTCCGGATGGACCAGGGTGAGAGCGGCGATCCGAAACAGCGGGTTCGTGCCCAGCTCGAGGCGGGTGAGGCGGACGGGTTCCTCGAAACGGTGCTCGAAACACCAAAGGGCGCCGGTCAGAATGCCGAGGTCGTAGTCGCCCGGATAGTGGAGATGGGTGAATCGCCAGGCGTCCGGCCCGAGGTCGTCGGCGGGCACGACGGTGAAGCCTTTCGCCATGGCCCTCAGCTCGAGCGGAGCTCCGTCGCCGGTCCGGATCGCACGCACGTTGAGGAACTGGTCCCCCATCTCGCCGCAGCCGAGGAGAGCCAGGACCGCGACCGGCCCGCTGTCCGGGAGCGCGATCGTCTGCCCGAGGGGCTCGACGATGTCGTAATTCGTCCGGGCCTTGTCGGGGAGTTGGAAGGGGATGCCTCCCACCGTCAGTGTCGAGCCGAAAGGAAGCTCTTCGGCGGGGAACGAGTTTCCCCAGGCGTTGAGCAGCCCGGCGGCGCGCTGTGTGTTGTACGTGGCTCCGATGCTGTTGAGGAACGGTTCCAGAGACAACGTCACGAAGCTCATTCAGGTCTCCTGTCAGCTTTTCGCCGGAGCAAGCTCCGCGATGTCTTCGACGAGCCCGCTCGTCTCGGTCGCCGGCGGAGTCGCGAGGGGAGAGAGGTGCATGTGCGCGATCTTCAGACCTTCGCCGTCCGGTACCAGCAGAAGAGTGATCCGGCTGTCGAGCGAGTTGTACTTGGTCCGGATCCGGCTGTGATAGCTGGCCAGGGCGCCATCTCCGAGCAGGCGGACCTCGGGGTCGAAGATGTGCGAAGCGCGCTTCTGCAGCCCCAGTTGCGGGCCGAAGACCTTGCGGTAGGCTTCCCGTCCCTGGAGCCGGGTCGGGAGCGAGGCCGAGAAGATGGAGGCGTCTTCCGTAAAGAAGTCGAAAAACTCCTGGGAGTTTGCCTCGTATGCAGCCCAGCAGCCGTCAATCGTGTCGAGCACCTGCTGCACCCTTGCCTCGGCCGTGTTCTCCATTCTTGACTTCCCGCTGTGCCGCAGCCAGAATTCCCATTCCTTCCGGTGAGGCCGGAAAGCTTAGCACACCGATGAGCGCCATCCAGCTTCTCTTGGGTCGCCACGGCCCTGGCGACCACTACCTGGGTGGCCGCTTCTTCCGGCCTGACCGCCATCGGCGGCCCCGTGCCCTTGTCTTCCCGCTCAGCGACCGGACGATCCATCTCTTCGAGCACAGCACGCCTTCGCAGCGGCGGGAGCCGGTGCCCGCACAGCGTATCTTTCCGAGCTTCTCTACGCGCTACGAGGTCACCGCTCTCGTCTTCTCACGCGCGGTCGAGGCGGCCGGCGGCCGGAGCTTCAACGTCGAGTCGAGACCCACCGCGGAGTTGGACGACCGGTATGCCGGCCTCCACGAGGCGGCGCAGGTGGCCGATCTGGCGTTTTTCAAGCGTCCCACGTACGAGCAGTACCTCGCCTTGGTAAAGGTCGACGAGGAGCTCGCCACGCTGCGCGAAGATCTCATCGAGGCCAACGTCGAGCACTTCGCCGCGGCGGGTCACGACGTCATCGTGCGGTTGGGGCGGATCCATTCGCGGGTGCAGCGTTTGGGGCGCCGCGGCTTCCACATGCGAACCCGCAACGGCCCCGGCAGCTTCTTTCCCGAGCAGATCCTCAAGCGCAAGGCGACCTTCGGTATCGAGGTGCGCGAGGAAGACCGGCTGCGCGGCTACGCCGACCGCCTGCTCAGGATCGTGCCGATCTGGGATGGGCGCTCCAAATTGCCGCCACACGGCTTGCTCCTGGCGCTGTCGCGGAAGGAGTTGGAGAGCGTCCGCGACGGCTTCGAGGCCGCCGTCCGGGCGAGCCGCTCCCTTCCCGGCATCCGCGAGCTCCTGGCGATCCTCGCCGAGGTCGCCGGATATCAGCCGGACGGCGGCCTCGCGCTGAGCGATCCGCGGTTCCAGCGGTTTCGTGCTTGACAACATAGCGTCAAGAATGCTAGAGGTGCGGCAGGTGATAGGTGCCGGCGGCAGGGTGCATCGAGGCGCCTCGCACTTTGCCGGCATCAGAAGGGAAGCATATGGCCAGGCCCGAAGAGACGAACCGGAAGATTGCCGAAGATGAAGTGAAGGTGTTTCTCGACCGCTTTTCCAGCCTCTATGAGAAGGCGGACGACGGCTTCTTCGATCTCTTTGCTCCCAATGCGAGCGTGTTCACCGTTTCGTCGCCGACACTCATCGACGGTCGCGACAAGTTCAAAAAAGGGTTCGCGCCGCATCTGACGCGGGACAGCAAGCGAGTGTCGCAGATTCTCTCGCCGGAGATCCAGATCTTCGGTGATACGGCACTGGTGACCTATCACAACCGGATTCAACTCGACAGCAAGTCGTTCGACCTGCGCTCGTCGCTGGTTCTCCACAAGAACGACAAAGGCGCTCTCAACGTGACGCATCTCCACAACTCCCCCTCGGCCGGCCGGTCGCTCGAGGACGTCGTGCTATTGGAAGAGCGGGTCGCCACGGTCATCAGCGCGGTCGGAACGCCGAAGTAGCCTGCTCTTCACCCCGTCCGCAAGCCTCCGGCGGTGGACAGTTCCTCCGTTGTCTCATAGAATCGCGCGTATTGATCCAGAAGAGACGGAGGGACTGCCACTCCGGAGGAGGCGCGCGTGAAGAGCCGTTGTTTCGTTCTGGGCCTCGACTGCCTGGGGCCGGAGGTGATCGCTCCCGAGTCGCTTACGGAGTTGCCCAACCTGCGACGCCTCGTGGCCGAGGGCCTCTCCGGACCACTGGAGAGCACCCTGCCGCCGATCACGGTGCCCGCCTGGAGCTCGATGATGTCCGGCCGGGATCCGGGTGAGCTGGGGGTATACGGCTTCAAGAACCGCCGGAGTTACGACTATGGCGATCTCCTCTTTGCGACTTCCGGCATGGTCCGCTTCCCGCGCGTGTGGGATTTCGTAGGCCAGGCCGGCGGGCAGTCGATCGTCATCGGCGTGCCCCAGACCTCGCCGCCGCCACCCGTCCAGGGCGTGCTGATCTCCGGTTTCGAATCCGAAGGCGTCGATCTCGCGGACGGGGCCGCCTTCGCGCGCCCGCCGGAGATCGCCGCCGAGATCCGTTCGGTGGTCGGCGACTACCTCTTCGACGTCGACAACTTCCGCAACATCCCGCGCCAGGAGGTGCTCGACAAAGCGTACCGAATGACGGAGGTGCGCTGTCGCCTCATGGTGCATCTGCTCCGGACGCGGCCGTGGGATTTCGCCATGCTGTGCGAGATCGCGCCGGACCGCCTGCATCACTGCTTCTGGAGCGATCACGATCCGAAGCACCGCCGCCACCAGTCCGGCTCGCCGTACCGCACCGCGATCCGCGACTACTACCGTTTCGTGGACGAATGGATCGGCCGGCTGCTGGAGCAGATGCCGTCCGGCTGCACCTTCCTGGTGGTCTCCGACCACGGCGCCAAGGCCATGGACGGTGGGGTATGCATCAACGAGGTGCTGCGCCAGGCGGGTTGGCTGACGCTCAAGGAAGAGCCCAAGGAGCCCGGACCCCTGCGGCCCCGGGATGTGGACTGGAGCCGCACGCGGGCTTGGGGCGAGGGTGGGTATTACGCCCGCATCTTCCTCAATGTGCAGGGCCGCGAGCCGCAGGGGATCGTCCCCTTCGAACAGCGGGACGAGGCGCGCCGCGAGCTCACCGAGCTGCTCCGCTCGATCCCGCTGCCGGACGGCCCCACGCTGACCAACCGCGTGGTCTGGCCGGAGCATGCCTTCCGCGCGGTGCGGGGGCTCGCTCCCGATCTCATCGTCCTGTTCGCGGACCTGAGCTGGCGCAGCCTCGGCACGGTCGGCCACGGGCGGCTCTGGCTGGTGGGCAACGACACCGGGGTCGACGAAGCCAATCACGCCCAGGACGGCATGTATCTTCTTCATGGTGCGGGCGTGCCCGCTGGCCACCGCCGCGCCTCGATCCTGGACATTGCGCCGACCCTGCTTGACGTCCTGGGACTGGAAGCGCCGGGAGACCTCACCGGATCGAGCCTGCTCGGCTCAGCGCACACCGCCTG
Source organism: uncultured Holophagales bacterium (assembly GCA_963844885.1). Taxonomy (GTDB): domain Bacteria; phylum Acidobacteriota; class Thermoanaerobaculia; order Multivoradales; family UBA5704; genus DATMER01. The sequence goes on from CAWJQA010000010.1 coordinate 411,616, forward strand.
ATCAGAGAGGAGCCGTTGCCATGGAAGTCGTCATCGCCAGCCTGACCGTTCCCGATCTGGAAGAGGTGAAGCGCCAGGGGGCGTCGCACGCCACTCTGGGTCTCCTCGTGAATGGTGGCTCTCACTGCACGGTGGAGTCGGCGGGCATGACGGAGATCTTCGCCGCCGCCCGTGCAGCAGCCGCGGAAGCCGGCCTTGCCCTCACCGATTCGGCCGATCCCGCCTCGCTGCCTGCCGGCCAGGGAGGGCTCACCCTGCTCGGCGCCGAAGCCGCCGCAGCCGACCTGGTACGGATGGGGGAGCGCGCCGCGGTCTGTCTCCTCCTGGGTGATGGCACCGGCAAGCCGATGGCCGTGCTCTATGGCCGTAGCCTGCCGGCCCTGGGAGCCGTCTCACCCTGCACACTCCTGGACCTCCAAACCACCTGGATCTCCTTGGCTGGAGGGATGCCACCCCAGGGCGGTCGCCACCTGCTCCACGAGCAGCCCGAGGTCTGGGACCCCGACATCGAACGGCAGTTGACCCACCGCCTGCGCCAGCTTTACGGCGAATGATCCGGCTCGGGTGTCTGATAGCGGGAGAGCGCTGCGAGCAGGCGCTCCTCGTTGGCGCAGGCCCGAGCGAGCTGATCGCGGATGAACGCGTCGTATTCGGGCCGCCGCACGCGGATGGTCTTGGCCAGGACATCCATCGCCGCCTGCATGTGGCCCAGCTTCGTGCGATAGGTCGCGACCTCTGCCTGGAGCTCGGCGTCGCCGGTGAGGTGCGCGGCGTTGCGCAGGAAGACCCCGAGGTAGAGCCGTGAGCTGAGCTCCGGGCGCAGCAGCAGGCTGGCCCCCCGGCGTACTTCGACCGTCTCTTCGTTGGTCAGCGGTGCTGCCAGTTTGCCTTCAAGCCATTGCTGGAACTTCCGTAGCGCCTGGATGCCGTACTCCCCGCGTGTGTCGGAACGTGGGGTGGCCATCTCGTCCCGGAGCCAGCCGAGCCGCTCGCGCGCCCAGGCCGCCGCGTCGTCCACCTGCGGCGGGTCGACCTCGACGCTGAACCAGACGCCGCGCACCGGGTTGCCGGCGAAGAGCGGTTCGCGGTTGACGTCGAGCGGCGCGTCCGAATAACGGGAGAGCTCCAACTCCGCCCTGGGAACGAGTCCTTCGGCGCTCGGCCGCCAGCCGTCGAGGACGCTGATGTGGTCCGCATCGGGGCCGGGGCGCAGGAGCGCCGAACGGACGCTGCGGATCTTCCGGTAGGCGGGCCGGAAGTGGAAGAAGTAGGCGTCGATGCCGGCGATCGCCGGCCTGCCGCTCGCGAGGTGATCGTAGAGAGAGACCTCGGCGTCGCCCTCGTGCCGTGCGATGCGCAGGCCTCCCCTCTGCTCCAGGGCGGTGAGGATCGGTGTGGGGTTGAGCGGCAGGCTGAGCTCGCAGAGCTTGAGGAGACTCAAGGACGGCAGGCCGAACGACCAGCGCAGGCCGAGCAGGAGGGTCGCCGCTCGCGGGGCCTGTTCCGTCGCGAGCCGCTCGGCATAGGAGTACAACGTCGTGGCCGTACGCGCCGGCGCCGGTGGGAGGTCGCTCACGGTTTACCTCGGTGGGAATCGGTCATGAGCCTTGCTGGACCCCGGCGACGTCGCCGAAGGTGAGGCCGGTCACCAGGGTGGGGGCATGGCCGTAGCCGTCGCCCTCGATCGGATCCTCGTCGACCGCGGCGGCGGCGGGACCGCTCGCTCCCCGGATGTGTGCGAGGACTTCCCAGGGATCGAGCTGAAGCGCCACGGTGGCCGTGACGGCCAGGCGCTCGCCGTGCGGCCCGAGACAGGAGAGGTCAGCATGGAAGGGGACCGGCCCGCTGCGGGGCCCCACCCGCACGCGCCAGGAGTCGACGAGAACCGCGGGCACAGGCGACAGCGCCGTTCGGCTGCACCTCACGGCGAGGTTTCTGCGGTTGAAATGGGTGGCCGCGGCGAGCGGGCGCAGCGCCCGCTCCGGCCGGGTGAGCAGGAAGAAAAGGAGGTCCACGTCGTCTCCGGCGTGCTCCTCGCGGTTGCACCAGCGGCCGTCCTCGATCAACGTGCGGTCCGGCGACGCAGTGCCGTCGCCCTCGAAGGGGTGGTGCTGCGGGGGATAGGGCGAGGCGGCGGTGTCGAGGACCGTGATCCCGGGGGCCTCGGTCTGGCTCTGGGCGGCTACGTGGCTGCCGGTCACCTCCAGGGCATAGGAGACCAGGGACAGCACCGCCGATGGTGCCAGCACGACCGGCAGCGCAGAGTCGATCTCCTCGGCGGCTCGGACACCGGTCCACGGGGAGTCGAAGGGTGCCGCGGCTCCGCCGTTCTCATGCACCCCCAGGATGACGCCGCGGCAGCTTGCCATGCGGTAGCCGCGCGCGAAGAGAGGGATCTCCTCGCCGTTGCGGCGCAACAGCGAGCGCACCTCTCCGGCTTCGACCGCGAGGTGGCCGCGCAGGGGCTCGGGCAGGCGTGCGGCGGTCTCTTGCAGACACGCGACGGCGCTCCGCTCCAGGTCGGCCGGCTGCTGGCGCGCGGACGCGAAGCGGACATCGAGCCCGCTGCCCGTCTCGACGGCCACCTCGACGCTGGAGCTTGCGAGGGGAGCCGAGGTCATCGCCCGTGCCAGGGCGAGCGCGCGCACCGTCCAGAGTCCGGTCACGGGTGTGTCCTCAGCGCGTCCATGCGGATCGCGGGCGCCCGCGTGCCGACATCGTAGAGGAGCTGTCCTTCCTTGCCGCACATGGCGTTGCGATTGTAGACCGCGACATCGCCCAACTCGGAGGCGCGGGTGAGAACGACCCGGTCCTCGTCGAGGACTCCGCCGCTGAAATAGCGGCCGGTCCGCCGCCCTGAAAGGACTTCCTCGGCGAGCCTCACCTGTGCCTCCAGGCGGAAGCCGAAGCCATAGCCGTAGGCGAGGGAATGGATGTAGAGGCCGTCGCCCATGCGTTCGAGCATCTCCGGCTCGCTTGCCTCCCCCGGATCGCAGACCAGGTTCGACATGCGGGGGAATGGGGGGCTCCACATCGAGTCGGCGCGCGCGTTGCCGGTCGGCGCGACGCCCATGGCGCGCGCGCTGGCGATCGAGTGCAAGAGCTGGAGCATGCGGCCGTCGCGCACCAACTCAGTGGCTCCCTGGACGAGCACGCCGTCGTCGTCGACCGCGTAATGGGCGGCCCCGCCTTCGGCCAGAGGGTCGTCGCGCAGGCTGAAGATCTCCGTCGCGATGCGAAAGCCGAGGCGGTGGCTCAGGTTGGCCCGGCCCTCCGGAGCCGCCTCGGTGAAGTGGCCTACAGCCTCGTGGACGAGGACGGCTGCCGCCGGCGGGGCCAGAACGGCGGAGACAATCCCGCCGGGGAGCGGCTGCGAGCGGTTGATGCAGTCGAGCATCCGCGCGAAGTCCCCGGTCGCGGTTTCGTGCTCCAGGTCGGAGACCCCCGAGCCGCACCCGCTCAGGCCCACGGGGACGACGTGGCCGTTGGGCGTCACGGCGTTGCCCAGCAGGGCCCAGACCCGGGATTCGGCCAAGATTCCAGGTTGGCCCGGCTGGCCGTCGGCGAGGACGATTTTCACCGAGCTCTTGGTGAGGTACTGCACCCGGCAGCGACCGCTCCAGCTCCGCACGAGCGCGAGGGCGGCCCGCTGCGCCTCCCCGGAGTCCGCCGGCTCGACCGGCTCCGGCAGACGGAAGCCCCAGGTGGGCGGCGGAGGGCCGCTGAAGACGAAGGTGGCGCCATCTTCGCCGACCACCCGGCCGCCTTCGAACGAGCAGGTCTGGGCGTCAGCGTGCCCGGGACGTGAGGAGTCGACCGTCACGTAGAGGAGGCGGCTCCTCTCCAGGCGGCGGATCTCCCCGTGCCCGTCTGTGCGGGCGTGAACCGCGGAAGACTGGACCATGAGATCTTACCCGCGGCCCCCTGCAGGCAGGCGGGCCTGCCTGCAGGGGCATCGCATGGAGGTCAAGAGGAACGCACCTCGCTCAGCAACCCGACGCGGGCGAGCGTCTGGATTGCCGGAAGATGGACTGCGATGGCCGACTCTTCCGGAGACTCGGTGAGGCCGCTGATCAAACTCTGCACGGTGACCGGGCTCTTGGCGCGCTCGATCAGGTGCTTGGTCCGGTCGCCGACCTGCAGCGTGGTGAGCTGGTCGTCCGCCGTCTTGTACACCAGAACCCAACGGCGGTCCTTCGCCAACGCTTCGTCGGGCGACCGCCGGGCGAGGAGCGCCTGGATGTCGTGCTCGAACTCGGAGGCGAGGAAGTCGGCGTTCTGCTGCACCATGGCGCCGGGCCCGATCGCCGCGACCTCCTCGGCCATGGGTACTCCGACGTTTTTGGGGGCGGAGAGGTAGCGGCCGTCGAGCTTCATCTTCTCGTAGCGCACCAGATCCACGAGCGCACCGGTCTTGATCCCGAGGCGCTCCATCTCCAGGGTGACGAACTCGAGCAGGTCGTCGGCTTCGGCCTGATGGCGGAAGAAGGTGCCGGGCCGGCGCTTCTCGTTGTAGTCCTCGATCCAGTCCACCCAGCGCTCATAGAAGCTGAGCGGCTCCTCGTAGTGCTTGAGGAGGTGGGGCCACAGCGAGCGCAGCATGGAGAGGCGGGCCGAGACTTCTTCGCTCGCGTCGACGTAACGCGCGGGCAGCTCCGGGCTCTTGTAGCGGTAGGTGCTGGCAAAGACGTTCGGGTTGTCTTTCTTGAGATCGAGCCCGGGCGCCATGGCGGCCTCCGTGAGCGGCAGGTCGTAGTATTCGGCGGGGCGGTCGAGATGCGGCACGCCGAAACGTTTGTACATCGGCGACTCGGGGAACGGCGAGAGCGAGAACAGGTGGGCGCGGAAGCCGCCCACCTCGAGGTACTCGAAGTAGCGCTTCAGGGTATCGCCCAGGGTTCTCTTCGTCTCGAAGGGGTAGCCCAGGATGAAGCCGGTCACCGGCCGGATGCCGACTTCGGCGGTCTTCTGCACGATGGTACGGCTCCACTCGAGGTCGAGATCCTTGTCGATCGTCTTCTGCAACTCCTGCGAGCCGGTCTCGATCCCGTAGTAGATCTCGACACAGCCGGCCTCGGCGAGCTTTTCCAGAATCTCAGGGTCGATGATGTCGGTGCGGGTGCTGCAGGTCCACTGCATGTGGAGCGGGTTCTTGATCAGGTGGTCGCAGAACTGCAGGGTCCAGGAGCGGTCGCAGGTGAAGATGTCGTGCGAGAAGTTGACCTGGTTACGCCCGTAGACGTCACGCATCAGCACCGCCTCCTCGACGATGCGCTCGGTCGACTTCATGCGGTACTGGCGCTTCCAGAACGGTGCCGTGGCGCAGAAGGCGCACTTGAACGGACAGCCGCGGCCCACGTCGAGGTAGAGCGGGGCGCCGGCCGCCATGTCGTAGGCCTCGAAGGCCGGAATGGGGAGCAGGTCGAGGTTGTCCTCCATGGCGCGGGCGGGGTTCTCGACCACCTTGCCGCCGTCGCGCCAGGTGAGGCTCAGAATGTCGGACGCCTTCCGCTTTCCCTGCAGGTGCTCGATCAGCTCCCCGAAAGCCTGCTCGCCCTCGCTGCGTACGATGTAGTCGATGAACGGGAAGGTCTCGAGCAGCAGCGACGCCATGGGGGTCGAAGCCGGCCCGCCGAGGCAGACCTTGACGCCCGGCCGGCGGCTCTTCACCCGCTGGGCGGTGATGACGGTGTGATGGAGCGAATCGGCATCCGTCATCAGTCCGACGAAATCGTCGTCCTGGTCCAGGATCGTGTCCACGAGATGCTCATAGAACTCGTCGTCGTTCGGAATCTTGCCGGCGTTGATGAGGCCGTTGACCTCGGTCACCCGGATGTCCGCGCCGAGGTTGAGCTTGTCGGCGTAGGCCTTGAGCGACAGCAGCCCGACCGGAACGAAGCTCATCATCTGAAACGGGTCACCTTCGCCCATGTCCGGAGACATACCGCCATGGTGCAAATGGAGACTTGAGGACAGAGAGATCTTCATCGCTTCCCCTTTTGGAACAGGATCCGGATTTCTATGTCTTGGACCGGCCGCCGATATTGACGAGCTTGTCCGTCGGTGGAGGAATCAGGTGGTTCAGGTTCATCTCCTGCTGCTTTTGAAGGGCTTCGATCGCTTCCATCTTGACCTGCTCGGCATAGATGCGCGGGTGCTCATTGACCTCCAGCCGGAAAAGCTCTTCGCGGCGCAGGAGGCTCTGGCGCTGGAACTCGGAGACGCCGCAACCATCGATGACTCCGTTGAGGGCGTAGGAGCTGCCGGGGCAGCGGCCGGTGCAGAAATACTCGTCGCTGTTGATCGAGCACCCCTCGCAGGTCTTGCTGAGGAAGTTCTTCCACGTGATGCCGCGGATTCCCCAGGTGTCGTCGTTCCAGATCTCGGCGAAGGATTCTCGAGCAGGTTGCCGCCGGCGAGGATCTTGCCGCCGGAGCAGTTGCTGCACGGAAAGACCGTGCCGTCCGAGGTGACATAGCATACACCGCGCCCGCTCATGCAGCGCCGCATCGTGTAGACCATGGTGATGAGGAAGTTGAAGACCTTGCCGGAGCAGAGCCCGAGCTCGCGGTCCTTGATGCGCTCCCATTTCTCCTCGGTAACCCAGAACCGCGCCGCCTTCTCGACGTCGCCCACCTGGTTCTGCAGCTCGGTGTAGAGCTTGCCGCGCCCCATCGGGACGAAAGGTACGCTGCGCAGGCTTATCTCGTTGTCGATAGCAAAATTGATGAAGTTTTGCAGATCGTCCAGGTTGTCGTGGGTGGTCGTGGACATGATGCTCGTGTTGAAACCGAAGCTGCGGATCTGCAACAGCTTGCGGGTCACGGCCTCGAAGTCGTCCTCGCCGGTCGCGGCGCCGGCGCCGTGGATGCCGTCGAGGCTGACGCTGATGATCACGTCATCCTGCGGGATCTGCTCGAGCGTATTCTCGCTCAGCGGCATGCCGTTCGAGGCGATGGCGACCGTGAAGCCGAGACGGTGCGCGTGATGCACGATCTTCATGAAGTCGGGATGGATCGACGGCTCGCCGCCGGTGAGCACGACCGAAAAGACGCCCATCTCGGCCCACTCATCGAGCAGCCGGAGGATGCGCTCGGTGGGCATTTCGACCTCGCGCGGCGCACCGGCTTCGACGAAGCAGTGCGGGCAGCGCAGGTTGCAGGCGCGCGTCAGCTCGACCCAGGCCATGAGGGGGGCGGAGAAGTGGAACTCCGTCGGAACCTGGAGCCGGGTCACCAGGTGAGGTTTGCATTCGTCGTAGGAGGACCCTTCTTTGAGCAGGGGCTCGACCGAGGGCTCGAACATGCCGACCCTCCCGTTGGGGAAGGCGGCGAGGAAGCCGAACTCTTCTCGACGGTAACGGAGAACCGGGCGGCATTTGTCCGGCAGCGACGGAATGTGCTCAGCCTTGTAGGGGACCAGCATGGGAAACCTCCATCAAACCTCGCCAGGGGTAATTGCTGCGTGTGTTGCGTGGGACGGAGCGGGGCTGCTCAGGCCGCGCCGGCTGGAAGCCCTCGAGGGTTACGATCGACGTCTCGGAGATCTGCCTGGCGCCATTGCGCAGGAGGCTTGGGAGCGCTCGGCCTTCGCACTGGGCGGAAGGCTCGATCCCGAGCACGGAGCACAGGTCGGGGCCACGTCCATCAGGTGCTCCGAACGCGGATGGCAGTACCCTTCGCGGAAGCTCGGGCCTGCGGCGAAGAGCCGCGTCTGGATCTTCGGATCCAGTGGCCAGAAATGGTCGTGGCCGCTGGTGAACTCGTGGAACAGCCGGGTGGGTACGAACAGCTCGCCCCGGCTGTTGCGCGACTGGTAGCCGGAACGGCACAGGAAGACGATGTCGCCGACGCCGGCCCCGTGGGCTCCCATCGCCTCGAAATCCTCCTTGACGCCCGCGATCAGGATCGGCCGGCTGCGACGCACCGGATCCTCGATGGAGAGCAGGCCGTCCACGAGCCGCGCCGTGAGGTCCGCCGCCGCTGCTGGCGGCACGATCCCGGTCGGCTCGCGCCCCTCCAGATTCAAATATACAAAGTCGCCGGCGGCGGAAGCCCGGGTGCGCTCCCAGTCGACCTCGTCACCGTCGTCTTGCCAGGCCAGGAACCCTTGGCCGGCGAGCCAGCTCGTTGACATGCATGGTCGTGTGATGGAGATCCTGGCCATGGTCGCCGAGAACCACGAGGTCTGTGTCCGGCTCGAGGGACCGCCGTACCGAGCCGAGCAGATCGTCCGCCATGCGGTAGCTGGCGAGGAGAGCCTGTTCATACCTGGCAGGCGTGCTCGGGACGGAAGTCCGGATGCCGGGGATCGAGAGCGCCTTCCAGCATGTGGTGAGCCCAGTCGGTGAAATGCACCTGGATCATGAACAGGTCCCACGGCTCGCCGGTGAGCAGCGCGGTCGAGGCGCGCTGCAGCCATTCGCATTGAGCCGGAAGACCTCCAACTGGGTCTCGAGGTCGATGCCGCCCCGGAAGAAGAGGAAAGGGTCGGTCTGCTCCTCGATCGGACCCACGGTCTCCAGGTGACGTTCCCAGATCTCTGGCGGCTCCGAGTGACCGGTGCGCTCGTGCAGCACCGTATTGTGCAGACGCAGATGGAGCGGCTCGCCCGCGCACTCGAGCACCTTGACCCGGAACGAGAAATCGCCCTCGCCGCGCCGGCCCACGGCATGCACCGTGAGCGGCTCGCTCCATTCGCCGGGCCGCAGACGGGCCAGGGTGTACCCCCAGTCCGGCGCCGAAGCGACCGTCACGGTGGTGGCACCGTCCGCGGTCCGCTGGACCGAAACGTAGAGCACGACGGGGGGGCCCCCCGAGAGAGAGCGCAGGAGCCACCGGCCTCGCCACAGAAGAAGCCGCCATTGTTCTGGTCCGACCGCCAACTCTCGTCTGCTGCCTGCGAACTCACTGCCGAACCGACGGGGCGAGGTTGTCGCCTACCGCGGGGGAGGCGAGCTCATGCAGGCATTTGAGCCCCGCCCATCCAGCCGCGCCGTCGAGGCGAAAGCTTGCCGTCGAGGAGGGGTAGGAGACGGGGAATTTGACCACGTAGGAGCGCTTCCCGGCACGGCTGGCCGTCTCCCAGAGAGGCTCGGCCTTGCACCGGTGCGCATAACATCCCAGCCGCCGGTCGAGTCGATCGCCCGGCCGGTGGATCAGATTGGCATCGATTCCTGTAACAGCGGGTGAGCAACCGGTAGCCACGGTTGCCCACGCCACGGGGGTCGTGGCCGGCAGCGTTGAGCGAAGAGCGACGGATACCCCGCTGGCGGCGACCGCTCCGAGCGAGGGAAGCTTCCCCTGGCGCAGAAAGCGGTCCATCCAGACGGGAGAGAACCCGTCGATCCCCACCATGGCTACACGCCGCCGGCTCATTTCAGAACCACGATAAAACTTCGACTGCTTACTTCGGGGTGCCGACCACGCCGACGACCGTGGCGACCGACTCTTCGAGGATCGCGATGTCCTCGAACTTGGGAGTGCCGACCACACCGACCACGGTGGCGACGGACTCTTCCAGGATCGCGATGTCTTCGACGTTGTTCCGGGTCTCAGCCATTTTTCCTTACCTCCAAAATGAGGTTGTTAAAAATCTGCACGCAAGCTGACAATCAACCTGCCTGCAGGTACTACCCAAAGGTAACAGCCTACCCGCGAAGAAAGACCCCCCTACCTCCCGGGGTAGCAAGTCTCTCCTCCCGGGGCGGGATGGCTTACTATACTATAGTGTGCCGCGGCGGGCCAAAAGCGCGCCAGGCCACTCAAGAGCGCCACAGGAGGCATCTTCTCGATGATTCTTCTCGGGGGGGCCGCGAGCCCCCGTTGGATTTTCGTCTTGTCTCTTTTGCCGGGAGTCGAGGCACCATTATCCTTGATGGCCCCTTTCGCCGCGAGAGCCCTGCATGAATGACTCTCCAGCCATGAGCCGGCTCGTGGCTCCGCCGCTACGTACCTATCTGGTGATCTGGGCGGGGCAGGTGGTCTCCATCTTCGGGTCGAGCCTCACGAGCTTCGCCCTGGGAGTCTGGGTGTATGAGCAGACGGGGCTTGCGACGCAGTTTGCGCTCATGGGCTTTTTCTCTTCACTGCCCTCGCTCCTCTTTGCCCCTGTCGCGGGCGCCCTCGTCGACCGCTGGGACCGCCGCTGGGCGATGATCCTGAGCGACGGTGGCGCGGCGTTGGTCACGGTTGTCCTGATCGCGCTTTTCCTCGGCGGCAGTCTGAAGCTCGGCTATCTCTATGCCGCGATGGTGGTCGCATCGCTGTTCAACTCCTTCCAATGGCCGGCCTGGTCGGCGATGACGACCCTCCTGGTCTCCAGGGATCAACTCGGGCGCATCAACGGGCTGGACCAGTTCGGCCAGGCCGCGAGCCAGCTCCTGGCGCCGGTGACGGCCGCATCCCTCTTGCTGGCCGTCGGGCTTTCGGGAGTGATGACGATCGACTTGACCACCTTCTTCCTGGCCCTGGTGACTCTGATGTGGGTGCGGGTGCCGAGGCCGATCGTTCGAGACGATGCCGCCGGCGCGGCGGAGCCCTCTCTCCGCAACCAGGTGCGGATCGGCTGGCGGTTTCTCGCCGATCGGCCAAACCTGCGCAATCTCTTGCTGTATTTCGCCATGATCAACCTGCTGGCGGGTTTCAACATGGCCCTGCTCACTCCGCTGGTGCTGTCGATGGCCTCGCCGGCCGGCCTGGGCATCGTGCTGTCGGTGTCCAGCGCCGGCCTGCTCGCGGGGGGGCTCGCCATGAGTCTCCACGGCGGTCCGGCGCGCCGCATGAAGGGGGTGCTGGGTTTCGGCCTTCTCTATGGCTTCAGCTTCCTGCTCATCGGGTTCGGCACCGCTGTGCCGGCGATCGCCGCCGCATCCTTCCTGCTCATGTTCAGCGTGCCGCTGATCAACGGCTGCAGCCAGGTGATCTGGCAGACCAAGGTGCCGCCGGAGCTGCAAGGCCGGGTTTTCGCGGTGCGCCGCATGATCGCGCAGGGTACGGTGCCGCTGGCTTTCCTGTTGGCCGGACCGCTGGCCGACAAGGTTTTTCGGCCGCTTCTCCTCGAGGGCGGGGCGCTCGCGGGGAACCTGGGAAGTATTTTCGGTGTCGGCGGGGGCCGCGGTATCGGCCTGCTTTACGTCCTGCTCGGGATCTGTGCTCTGGGCGCCGGCGCCATCGCATACCGTTCACACCGCCTCCAGGGGTTGGAGGACGAGCTCCCGGATTGGGTGGAGGCCTGATGGGAAAGGTTCAGTTCCGTGAGTATGCTCCCGGCGAGGTGATCCGCAACGGCAGAGGGGTCTACGTCGTCGAGGAAAGGATCGCACGCGGCAAGTTCGGCCACGTCTTCGCCTGCCGGGACGCCTGGGGTTACCCCCGCATCCTGCGGGTCCTCTGGCCGTTCGCCCGGCCGTACGAGAACGTGCGGGAGAAGTGGGCTCAGCAGGCTGCCGAGCTGCAGCGGGCGCGGCATCCCGACATCGTGTCCCTGCTGGACAGCTTCGAGCACGAAGGAGTTTTCCATCTGGTGCTCGAGCGCTGCGACTACCGGCTGGACCACTACATCCTGTCGCCGGCCTGGGATGGCGTGCGCTGGCTCAAGGCCGTCGCCCGCCCGCTGCTCTGTGCGCTCGATCACGTTCACGCCGCTGGCTACACTCACCGGAATCTCCACCCGCAGAACATCTTTTGCACAGTTCCCCTCAAGCGTTTCCACCCGGATGCGCTCTTTACTGGAAGTATCAAGGTGGGTGATCACGAGACCAACGTCCTGCTCGGCAACCTGGACGTGCTCAACACGAAGCTGCCACGCTGGCTGGTCCCACCCGAGTACCTGAATCCGTCTGAGCTCGGGCCGATGGATCACCGGATGGACATCTACCAGGCTGGCCTGTTGTTGCTCTGTGTTCTCCAAGGCCGCGTCCTGCGTTACTCGTTCGAGGAAATCTCGACGGGACTGCCGGCAAAGAATGCCGAAAAGCTCGATTCGGGCTATGGCCCGGTTGTTGCCCGGGCACTGCAACTGAAAGTAACGGAACGTTTCCAGAGTGCTCTGGAGCTCTGGCAAGCTCTCTGCGGAGAGAAAGGAGGAAGGAGCGAATGAAGCTCACGAGTCAGTCCAGTGGGCCTTGCCCACTACCCGAGAAAGAAGGCTGGTGGATCGGTTTCGGTTATCTCGACAACGCCTGTTGATCAGAATTGATCAGAAGAGGAGGTTCTCATGAACAGCGTACAACTGCGGCCCGAAGGTAAGTCGGCTGATGTTCCCTGGGGCTTTCAATTGATCATCGACTGCTTTGGTTGTGATTTCGACGTGTGCTGCGATCTCGACAAGGGCTACGAGTTCCTGGACAAGATCTGCGTGTTTCTGAAAATGACTAAACAGACGCAGCCCTATATTTTCAAGACCTGTGAGTCCACGTTCCCCGGCAAGCCCGGCTACAGCGGCTGGGTTCCGATCATCGAGAGCGGCATTCAGATCCATACATCCGCCCATAACCAGTTCATCAGCATCGACGTCTATTCCTGCAAGGAGTTTGACAGGACCGGGGTCGAAGATTTTGTACGCGGTTGGTTCAATCCTGAATACATCGAGGCCATGCTGCTCTACCGCGGCCAGGGCGTCTACGAGCGGCGTTTCGGAGAACGCCTGGTGGCGAACGCCGACGGCTGAGCCTCCGGCCGGTGGAGGGTGTTTCGTGGGTACCCTCCACCGGCCCCTGTCAATCCCGATCGGTCAATCCTGATAGATCGCGTTCACAGGGTTGAGGTACACCGCCCGCCGTGCCGGAACGAAGCAGGCGAAGAGCGCGATCAGGACGAGCAGACCGGCCATGACCGTGTAGGTCAGGGGGTCGCTCGGCCCGACACCGAACAGCAGCCCCGAGATGGCCTTCGCCAGGATGAACGACCCGAGGAGGCCGAGGCCGATTCCCAGGAGGACCGGGGTCATGCCCTCGCGGATCGCGCGGGCGAAGATCCGCGAGCGTGAGGCTCCAAGAGCCATTCGGATGCCGATCTCCCGCGTCCTGCGGCCCAGGGAGTAGGCGACCACGCCGTACAGGCCCACAGCCGCGAGGATCAGGGCGGTGATGGAGAAGACGAGCATCAGGGCGAGCGCGAAACGGTTCGCGGCCAGCGCGTCGGCGACGTAGCTGTCCATCAGGCGGACCTTGGCCATCGGGATCTGCGGATCGAGGCGACGCAGCTCCTCCCGGATCGGGCCGGCCAGGGCGCGTGGATCGGTCGCGGTGCGCACGACGAGGCAAAGCTCCCAATCGGTCCACGACCACCCCCTGGCCGGCAGGTACAGAGTCTCCCGGCCCTCCGAGCGCAGATCCTTGTGCCGGATGTTCTCGATCACCCCCACGACCTGGAAGGCTTCCAGCTCACTCACGGGTGCGGCGTGGATCGTACGGCCGAGGGCACTGCGGCCGGGCCAGTTCCGCTCCGCGAAGCGTTGGTCGACCAGGATGGCGTGCGTGTCGGTGTCTCGGAGATAGCGCCCTTCGATCAGGCGGGCCCCGATCGTCTTCGGATAATTGGGGGAGATGATGCGGTAGTCGGCCAGCAGTTGGACGTTCTGCGCCGGTTGGTCGGGAGACACGTAGGGTCCGTAAAAGATCTGCCCTTCGAGAGGCAGCGGCCAGACGGTCGCCGCGGAGGTCACGCCGGGCAGCGCCAGAATGCTCTTCTTCGAGCCGTTCGAGGAACACGGCACTGTCGAGGGGGGCCTTGTAGCGCACGCCGGGAAGGCTGATCGAGAAGGTCAGCAGGTTCTCCGTATCGAACCCCGGGCGCACGTCCTGCAAACGGACGAAGCTGCGGATGAGCAGCCCCGTGCCCAGGAGCAAAACGAGCGACATCGCCACCTCGAAGATAATCAGCATCTTGCTCAGCCGGGAATCTCCGCTCCGGGCCTGCAGGCTGTTCTCCTTGAGGACGCCGCTCAGGTTCCAGCGCCGGATACGGAGGGCGGGCAGCAGGCCGGACAGCAAGGTGGCGATCAACATGACCCCGGCGGCGAAGGCGAGCACCGGAGCGTCGAGGGTGATGCTCTCGATGCGGGGGAAGCTCGCCGGCTTGAGCGCCAGCAGGAGGTGGATTCCCCCATAGGCCAGCAGCATGCCCAGGGCACCCCCGGCCAGAGCGAGCACCAGGGCCTCCGTCAGCATCTGCCGGGCGATGCCGCCGAGGCCGCTGCCGAAAGAGAGGCGGATGGCGATTTCTCGCTGCCGGCCATAGGCGCGGGCCAGGAGCAGGTTGGCCACGTTGAGGCAGGCGATGAGCAGCACGAGCCCCACGGCGCCCTGGACCGCGATCAGCGCCGGCTCGACGTGGCCGACGACCTCGCGATGGAGCGGCTGCACATCGACGCGGAAGCCCGCTTCGGCATGGTCCGGGAACTGGGTCCGAAGCTGTTCGGAGATGCGGTCCATCTCGGACTGAGCCTGCGCCACCGTCACGCCGGGCTTGAGCCGTCCGATGACCCGCAAGGTCGAGAGCTTGAGCTCGGAAACGACCCAGCGGTCCGGCGACTTGACCTCGTCCGGCGGCTTCCAAACATCGATGTCGGTCGAAATCCCGACATCTGCCGACATGTAGAGCTTGAAGCCGCGCGGCAGCACGCCGACGATCGTGAACGGCTGCCCGTCGAGCAGCACGGTGCGGCCGATCACCCCGGGGTCGGCGCCGAGTTGGCTACGCCAGAACTCGTCTCCGAGGATGAGGGAGCTGGACGGCTCGTCGAGAGTGAAGCCGCGGCCGAGAATCGGCTTGGTGCCGAGCACCGTAAAGAAGTTGCGCGACACCCATCCGACCTGGACCTGCGCCGGCTCATCGCCGCCGGTCAGGTTCTGCCGCACCGAGCCCACGGCCGCGATGCCCTCGAACTGCCGGGCTAGCCGCTGGTACTCGAGAACGTCGCCGCCGGTGTGGCTGACTCTGGGGATCTCCTGGTTGGGCCACTGCGCCCAGAGGACGGTGAGGCGGTCCGGCTGCGGGTAGGGGAGGGGGCGCAGCAGGACGCCGTAGACCGTGGAGAAGATCGCCACGTTGGCACCGATGCCGAGGGCGAGCGTGAGGATGGCTACGAGTGTGAACCCTGGCCTCTTGCTCAGGCTGCGTGCGCTGAAGCGAAAGTCGCGCCAGAATTTTTCCACTATCCTATTCCTCCTGGAGTCCATCCGAAGCCAGGGCTCCCATGAAGACCAAGGTGCCTCCTACGGAGGTTACCTGAACACTCGAAGAGGGTCTTCGACGTGCAATCAGGAACAGGCAAATCCTACAACGGCGACACGACAGGAGGCAAGGTGGCTGAGGACCCCCGCACCGGGCCGGACCGTGGCCGGCCGGTTCGTCACGCTTCAGCGGTGAGCCGCACTTCATTTGTATGGGCATGAGGTCGATACGCCTCTCGGCATGGCTCCTTGGTCTCTCGCTCGTGTTGCTGGGTTCCTTCGGCGCGGCCTTCCTGCTCGAGCGGCGAGGGCTCTTCCTCCCGGGCACGACCTCGGATGGCCATCACCTCATGGAAGCCTCCTGCGGTTCGTGCCACTCGCCCTTCGAAGGAGTGTCCAATGAACGGTGCTCCGCCTGCCATCGGGCCGAGCTCGCCCACGACACTCACCCTCCGTCGCTGTTCGACGACCCACGCTGGACCGCCGACCTGGAGAAGGTCAACGCCGTGTCCTGTGCGGCCTGCCATGCCGAGCACCATGCCGCCGAGGGCAGCGTCAGCGTCCGCCGCGACTTCTGCTTTACCTGCCACAGCGAGGTGACGCAGCGCGCGAGCCACCGGGGTCTCGCGCCGACGACTTGTGGTGATGCCGGCTGCCACAATTATCACGACGGCTCCGTGCTCAGAAAGGAGCACCTGCTTGCGCACCAGGGAGACCCCGACCTTCTTGACCGTCCGGCCGTCCTGGCCCGGGTGCTGCCGGCGGCCGGTCGCCCAGCTCCCGGGGCGGCGCATCTTCCAGCGGGCCTGGCGGCCCCCACCGGCCTGGTGGCCGCCTGGCGCCGGAGTGCCCATGCGGGCCTCGACGTCGGATGCGCCTCCTGCCATGAGCGTTCGGGCCGGCTCGTCCTGCGTCCTGGACGAGAATTCTGTCAAGGTTGCCACGCTTTCGAGGTCGATACCTTCCTGAGTGGCAAGCACGGGCTGCGCGCCCGGCTCGGCCTGCCTGCGCTCCGGCCGCGCGACGCCAGACTGCCCATGAAGCCGGAGGCGATGGCCGGTCCGCATCGGCTCGACTGTACCGCCTGCCACGATCCGCACAGTGTCGACACCCGTCCGGCCGCAACCCGGGCCTGCCTGGGCTGCCACGACGACCGGCATTCGCGGAGCTTCGCGGTTTCCCCCCACGCGCGGATCGTGCCGGCGGGTGGCGGCCGGCCGGGCACGCAAGAGGTCACCTGCGCCACCTGCCACCTGCCGCGGGTGGAGGTCGAAGGACGCGGCGGCACGCGGGTGGCCGTGAACCACAACAATTCCTTGACGCTCGCGCCGCCGGACCGCATGGCGGCCACGGTCTGCGGCTCTTGCCATGGCCTGGAGTTTTCGCTGGCCGCCCTCCTCGACCGGAGCCTGGTCGACAACAACTTTGCGGGTCGCCCGCGCGGGCGGTTGAAGTCGTTTGAAATGTTGGCTCTCTTGAAAAAATGAAAGGTGCCTCTGACATGAACCGAAAGACAGCATGGATTGTCGGCTCCATCCTGAGCCTGCTGGGAGCGGTTGGCTGCCAGCGCACGGGCGGGAGCTCCACGGAAGAGGAGATGGTCTCGGCCCGGCTCGCGGCGGATTACATCCACACCGTCATCGAGGCCGACCGGGCGACGTACGCGACCCAGGTCGTGCAGCGCCTGCAGGACGAAGAGAAGGTTATTCATGCAAGCGAGAATTTCAAGGAGGACAAAGCATTGCCCCTGCCTGCCCAGATGCTCAGGATGGGGGCTCAGCGTGTTTCCTCGGGCGGCGGGCTGCGCTACTCGCTGATCAGCAAGTGGGCCATCAACAAGACGAACCTGCCGCGGACCGACTTCGAGCACCGCGGCCTCGAGGCGATCGTGGCACAGCCCGCTCAGCCCTTCACGGAGTATCAGGAGGTCAATGGCGTGCGCTATTTCATGGCTGTCTATCCCGATCTGGCGGTCTCATCGGCTTGTGTCAAGTGCCACAACCAGCACCCGGAATCGCCCCGCCACGACTTCCGCGAGGGAGACGTGATGGGCGGCGTCGTCATCTCCATTCCGCTCACAAAGTAGAGTGCCGACATGAGGTGGGAGAACCGCTGGACGACTCTCCAAGTGCTCCTGGCGATCGGGGTGCTGCTCGCGATACCTCACCTCTCGTCACTCCTGGGCAGGGAGCTGCTGCGCGGGACGGTGACTCCGCTCGACGAGTTGCTCGGGATCCACCGTTACCGAGAGGTCACCGGCTATGTAGGCCTCGGCCTGGTCCTGGTAGCCCTGAGCATCTCGGTGCGGCCCGGCAAGGTGCGCCTGCCGTTTCCGCGCCGGAGCTCCCGTGCCGTTCACATCGTCGTCGGTCTGGTGCTGCTCCTGGTCATCCTGCTCCACACCGGCGGGAAGTGGGGAGCGCATCTCAACGGCCTGCTGCTGGCAAGCCTGCAGCTTTCCATCTTCATCGCCTTGACGGGCAAGCTCTTGGAGAATCGGCACATGGAGAAGGGCACCGGGGGGGCCGGCAAAGCGCGGGCCGTCTGGTTGCCGGCCCACCTGTTGGCGGTGGTGGCATTGCTGGTCTTCCTTGCCTTCCACATCTTCTCGGTGTACTACTTCTAGCGGAGGAGGAGGGTGAGGCATGATCCCGATCAACGACGAGCTGGCGATTCCGGACGAGGAGGTGTCCTTTGCGACCTCTCGCAGCGGCGGGCCCGGCGGGCAGAACGTGAACAAGCTGGAGACCCGCGTGACCGTCCGGTTCGACGTGAACGGCTCGCCGTCCCTGAGCGAGGAGCAGAGGGAGCGCCTGCGGGAGCGGCTCGCGACCCGGATCACCCGGGCGGGCGTCTTCCACGTGACCTCCCAGAAGCACCGCACGCAGGCCGAGAACAAGGAGGCCGCCGTCGCCCGCTTCGCCGAGCTGATGGCCGAGGCCTTGCGCGAGGAGGCGCCGCGCAAGCCGACCCGCGTCCCCAAAGCCGCGAAGCGCCGGCGGCTGGACGAGAAGCGGCGCCAGAGCCAGCGCAAGCGTGACCGCTCGGCGGGCATCCCCTCGGATTGATGTAGGATGCGGGAGGGGGTGGGGTGACCATGGAAGCCTTCCAGCGTTTCTTCCGCGATAAGGATCTCGAATCCATCCGGGCCGCCGTCGCCGAGGCCGAAGGCAAGACCTCGGGCGAGATCGTCCCCTACGTGGTCGCCGCGAGCGATGGCTATTCCAACTCTGTCTGGAAGGGGACCGCTCTCGGCGCCATCGCCGGGCCTCTCGCGGCCGAGGCGCTCTACCTGCTCGGACGGTTCTGGGGCGGCACCACACCACTCTGGATCGCTCTGCCCGCCGCGGCCGGCGGCGCCGTCGGGTTCCTCCTCGCCACGTTCGTCCCCGCGGTCAAGCGCTGGCTTGCCGGCGGCGATCTCCTGGACCTGCGCACGCGGCAGCGCGCCCAGCGGGCTTTCCTGGAGGAGGAGGTCTTCCGCACCCGCGACCGGACCGGCATCCTTCTCTTCCTCTCGCTCTTCGAGCACCGGGTGGTGGTGCTGGGCGACTCCGGGATCAACCGGCAGGTCGAGCAGCGCCATTGGGACGGCATCATCCAGAGCGTCGTGGCCGGCATCCGCGCCGGACGGCCGGGCGAGGCCCTGATCCTGGCGATCCGCCAATGCGGAGAGCTTCTCGAACGCTTCGGCGTAGCCCAGCAACCCGGCGACACGAACGAGCTTGCCGACGACCTCCGGCGGGGAGACCGCTGATGTTCCCGATCTTCCCGATCTTCCCGAGGCTCCGCCGCGTGCCGAGGCTTCTGGTCTGCCTTCTCGCCCTGGCGGTCCCCCTCGCCGCCGAGCTGGCCGTGCCGTTCCTCTCGGGCCGCGTGAACGACAACGCGAACATGATTCCGGCCGACGCGAAGTTGAGGATCGAGCAGAAGCTCGCCGCGTTCGAGCAGCAGACCGGAGCCCAGGTCGCGGTGCTGACCATTCCGAGCCTGGAAGGGGAGCCGGTCGAGGATTTCTCGCTGCGCGTGGTCGAAGCCTGGAAGCTCGGCAAGAAGGGGAAGGACAACGGCGTTCTCTTCCTCATCTCCAAGCAGGACCGGAGGATGCGGATCGAGGTCGGCTACGGCCTGGAGGGCGACCTCACCGATCTGGAGAGCGGCCGTATTCTCTCCGACGTAGTCGCCCCGTATTTCCGCAATGGTGACTTCGGCGGTGGCATCGAGCACGGGGTGGACGCCATCCTCGCCTCTCTCCAGGGCCAGGAGGTCACGCCTGCCGACGTCGGTAGCCAGGAGGAGAGGGCGCCCGGCGAGAAGGCGCTCACCGGCATCATCTTCGCGCTCGTGATCGGCGTTTTCTCGCTGGCGGCACTCTCCTCCCGTGGTCTCATGAGCTGGCTCCTGTATTTCTTCATGATGCCGTTCTTCTCGGCCTTCGGCATTAAAATAAATGGAAAAGTGTGGCAGATAATCATAAACAAGTGCTATCAGCTACGGGAAGCTAGAACGCATTCAACTATGGCCAATTTGTATTCGAATATAAAACGTTGGTATATATAATTTCGAGAAATTCATAGTAATTAAGTGCGAATTCGACAGTATGAATGCATATTTTTGACATCAATCGCAGGATTTTACGTATTCATGATCGAATTTATAAGATTGAGCATCGCATTTTCATGATTCATTGGCAGTTCATTATCATCCACTACCAGTTAACAAAAGTCAGTCAAAGTAAAATTCTAAAATCAAAATCAACCAAAATGCATGAGTTTTATTAGGCTAATTTATTTTCTTATACCTGCCCAGTCTTGAAACCATGCATGTGCCATAATATCCCCCATACCAGACCTACCTAGTCTAACATCAGCATCAGTCACTAATGCCAGTAAAAAGTCAAGACACAGTGAGCTAACTACAGAGGCAGCCTCTCTAGGTACCTCTAAAAACCTTCTCCAATTTAAGATCTTTCGGCAAGTTGTTACCGGATCATCAGCATAGAAAGGGGTATATCCGACTAGACATTCGCAACATGATAACCCCGAGGCTCCACCAGTCACATTCTTTACCATACCCTACATTAGAAAAAATTTGCATCATATCATAGATGGCAGTCTCAACAAAATCATCAAAGCACTGTACAGATGAAAAAAATATGCAATCAAATAAACAAATTTTAACAGTAAAGAGTAAAAATTGATTGGTGGAGCTCTAATTTACCTTTTGTCAATCAACCAGAACACTGGCAATCAATACATATATACTGACTACCGATATCAATCATACACAATTTTACCAGAAATAAAATTTTCAATCAAGAACTATTATTTCATGTGAAAATTTCCATTTCTTAAATCGATCATCAGGGTATGATCGTTCATCGAGAATAATGTAGATGGAATGAATTCAATGTCCAAAATTCAAAATTCGGATTGAAAGTATGGGTAACAATATTGGCTTCCAGCTGTATTTCAAATGATCTCATGTATATTAGAATTAGATCACAATATTTGTAAATATTGATTGAAAGAGATGTAGATATATATGGAAGAAGAAAAATTAAACCTTTTTGAAGTAATACTTCCGGAGCAATATAATCTGGAGTGCCAACAGTGGAATACACCAAGGCTCGGTCTCGATGCGTGGGGGGAGGAGGGGTATTTCCCTTGGCCCAGATACCCTTTCCCTGTATAGCCGAACTAGCTCCTTCAGGGGTTTTTGCCTCCTTAGCACCCATTCCAGGCTCTTCAATCTCCATTCCATGCTTATTCACATCAAACACATTCAACATTGGATCTTTATCAATGCGAGTGCATAAACCGAGATCAGTGAGCTTGACATGACCAAACCAGTCGATTAGAATATTATCCGGTTTAAGATTTCGATGAATGTAACCAATAGTATGCACGTGGGCAATTGCCATTGCAGTTTCTGCCATATACAGCCTAGTAGCCGCTTCAGTAGATGTGTCATGTTTCATTAATAAGCCCATCAAATCACCACCCTGGCAAGTACTCCATTACCATATACAGATTTATATCGTCTTGAAAGTGAATACTGCAAACCTACAATCCAAGGATTATCAGCTTCTGCCATTACATCACGTTCAGCTTTTACGTGATTAATTTGATTTTTTAAGATCATGTGTTCTTTTAACATAGCTTTGACAGCAAATATTTCCCTGGTGTCACGCTTCCTGACTAATCGGACTTCACCAAATGCACCTCTGCCAATAATGGCCAAAGGTTCAAAGTCTGACTTTAGCATTCTGCGTCGTCTTTGCCGAATGCTCGACAAGCAATTTTGCCAAACTTGCTTACGAAATCTACAGTAACAATAATTTCAAATAAATCGAAGAAAATGAGCACATTCAATTTAAAATAGGTGTACAAAAGCTGTATGTTCATTGTAAATACACTGTATACTGTCAATAAATATAGAGAATACATCAGTTAATTCCTACATATATATATCAGTTAGATTTTTATCGAATATACATATTTAATTATCATGTAAACCTCTTGAAATTTCCTATAAACTGCTAAAATGATGCAATTTTGGTTCAAATTTTTAGGAATATTGATAGCTCTATTAACATTCATATAATATACTACTAAATATTTAAAATTTAAGGCATGAAAAATGACAGAATATTTACGTACATTTAAATTGGAATTCAGTCTCAAACTTTAAATTAAGAAAATAGAAGATCAGATTTTACGAACATCCGGATTATGAATACATAATTTAATAGAAGACTGCCATGTTATTTTTTCCCTATTCTAGGCAGTGAAATAACCTTCAGCACTATATATCAACCCAATTTCCTTCAAGTTCGAGGAAAATAGAAAATCTAATTGAATATAATTTATAAGACAACTTTTTCATTAGACTTTTTTTAAAGATTATGATCCATTCATAAAATAATTTGAGATAGGTAATCTCTCAAATGTTTAACAATGATTTATCATCGACTGAGGAAAAGATAGGCTTTAATATATCGAAATGAACTTTTCATAACCTTCTATGCATGTAGATGTTGGACATAGAATGGACATAAATGTGTATCATATGTTTCAAATGTCAATATTCAGGTTATTGAATTACTAAATCATTTGGAAATCAAGGAAATATTTCAAAGAATAAAAATTCAAGAAGAAAGTTGAAGATGATATATAGACTGTTGAAAGCAATGCTGAACGAAGTGAGTAAAACGTATTGCTATATGACCGAAACAAGCCAGCCTGATTGGAAATCGTTTATGCCAAGGTCCTTCTGAATATATGAGAACATGGAATTGACAACGATTCCGTCTGCATAATCAAAAAGATATAGGAGGAACAGCAGAATGAACACATAATTGGAGTAGCTCCTGGTAAAGAGATACCCCGGTGGGATTGTCTTGCTTTTCATTGATTTCACTTGTTGGAGTTTACATTCATGGGTTTACTGGGACCTAAAGTAATGCTCATTTTTTTTAAATTGCGTCGGGTTTTACTAAAGTCATTAACATGAAAAGACGCCATTCTTAACATTATGATAGCTGCGCTGCTTACCTCAGTGGCCGGCTGCGGAGAGACCGAAAAGGCTGACCTGGCCGTTGTCAATGCCAGGAGTCTTTCACCGCAGACAGTGCTCAGGCGCCTTATGCCGCGGCTACTGGCCGTAGGGGAAATGGCATGATTTTGGCGGTCGGAGAGGTAATATGTGCATTGAGCAAGTACATTGACCGCTGACGACTGACGAGTGTAATCGACGCAGGATGGAAGAACGTGTTATCCCCGGCTTCAACGACGCTCATGCCCATTTCGGGCCCGTTGACCCGGACTATCATTGAACTCAGGTATGTCACTGATCCGGCAGTCATCACGAATAAGGTGAAGGAACAGGTTGCGACGGAGCGAAAAGGGGCAGCTCATTTTCGGTGGCCACTGGGAGCATGAGATGTTCACCACCCGTGAATGGCCTTCAAAAGAGCTCATTGACGGCGTCTCACCCATACTGCGACGAAATGCGCGCAAACTACTTTCCTCGTCACTCGACTTCTCCAATCGTCGCCCATAGATCGTCGGCCCCTCGACGACTAGGATGATTTGAATCATGATAAGAGTAGAGGGGACGAGTGGCTATCAAGCTATGAGCGAATGATGATTCTAGGACGTTCCGTCGATTTTACAGAATTTTTCGAATGTCGATTACCCGAACACCTACCGAGAATTCGTGGGCATGTTTCCTGATGTTCAGGCGTGTACGGCCTATTTGACGCGGATACGCTGGCCGGAAGGGTTCATCTGCCCATCCTGCGGAGTGGTTTCTACCCCGTGGAATCAAAGCCGTCACCGCCTTGTATGTCCAGCCTGCCGCCAACAGACCACGGTCACTGCGGCTACGATCTTCGACAAAACGCGAACCCCACTGACGACTTGGTTTGAGGCTGCCTGGCATGTGACGACGGCCAAGAATGGCATGTCGGCTAAAACCCTGGAGCGCACACTGGGCGCCCGTTATCGTGTGGCATGGACGATGTTGCAGCGTTTTCGAGTGGCGATGGTGAACGCCGAACGCAAACCGTTGTCGGGCGAGGTCGAAGTGGATGAAACACTGGTGGGTGGCGTACAAAAGGGCGGCAAACGTGGCCGTGGCGTGGGCAAAAGCGTGGTGGTGATTGCCGTAGAGATCAAACAACCCAAAGGGTTCGGCCGGGTGCGGATGCGCCATGTTCCAGACGCTTCCAGCGCCAGTTTGCTGCCGTTCGTCCGTGATGTCGTGGCTCCGGGCGCGGTGGTGCACACGGATGGCTGGAACGGTTACAACGGCCTGCCGGAATACGGATATACAAGAAAGGCAACCGTGCTGTCCTCCTCCGGCGATCCCGCGCACGTCTCCATGCCGGGGGTCCATCGAGTCGCCAGCTTGTTGAAAAGGTGGATTCTCGGAACTCATCAGGGGTGCGTTGTTCCGGCCCATCTTCAATCCTATCTGGAGGAGTTTACATTTCGGTTTAACCGCCGCACTTCCCGGAGCCGCGGCCTCATTTTCCGAAGGCTTCTCGAACAAGCGGTTGTTACGAAGACCGTCACTGATGCTGATGTCACAGATGGGTACGACTGGTTGAGCCATTGTGCGTCGCCTGTGAGGAGGAACTAACCGACTACCCCCCTATAGGCGATTTTCATGGTGTAAACTTGATCGGGCTTAATTCAATTCCGATTCTGTTAAATCGGCATCCTGCATGATTGCCTTCAGAAGTTTTGGATGCAATATTTTCCCCGAATGAAAAGGCACTGTTATCCGGACACCTTGGGAGTTTTTGTATATCTTGTGGCTTCCGCTTTGTCGGATCAATGCAAAACCTTTGCGCTCAATTACTCGAATGATGTCTTGAGCTGTCACCCTGGGCAGTTTGCTCATATGGCGATCTCAAGAGATGTGAGACTGACGCTCTCAGGCGTATCGATCCCGTCACCACTCTCCAGACGATCTTCTACGTGCAAGCGGATAGCGTCGCGGATGTTGCCCATTACCTCTTCAAAGGAGTCGCCCTGCGAGTAGCACCCTTGAAGGTCTGGAACAAAGGCGCAGTATCCGTCTTTGTCTTTTTCGATGATGACTGAAAATCGATAGTTTTTCATCGCAGCATCAAACCATTGGTTGATACAGGGTCCTTAAATATCGGCGGCCGTCGGCGGTTAAATTCATTTTTTGCCTCCGAGTTTCTTGCTGCCGGCGGGCCTCGCGTTTGCGATGAATTGGATGCGTTGGATCAATTGGTTGAATTGGCTGGCATGCCTGGTGTGATCGCTGCACCCGATTATCCCAACGGAAGCAGACGGGCCCGAGACCGGTTCTCGCGGATTCTTTCATTATCATTTTTTCTTGCGTGATTTCTTAATCATCGACAAGCAAGATTGCATGAACGCGGCGTACTTCGGAAGCTCTTTGAAAATCTGCTCCGATAGCCCCTCGCTGTAGGTATGAGAGGTTAAATTCCGGTCATCGACCATCTTGAGCCCTAATTCAGCTTGCCTTGCATTCAAAAACCCGGTTTGGAAAAGACCGCGGACGGTCCCCTTGGGAGATCCGACGTCCAGCCCCTCGTGGCTCCTCAGAAATTCCTGCCCCGCTTTCCAAACCGCCTCAAACGTATACTCAAAACGCTGTATGGCGGCATCCCTCACAATCACCGTGGGGTTCGTTTCTGCGAGGACTTCCTGAAGAGTCGTCAGGGCTTTTTGAGCTACATCTAATCTTTCCTTCAGTCGTTCCACAGGATTCCCGCCCTCTGAACATGAGAAGCAAACCCAGGGGATGCCTTACCAAGGTCAATCAACTCAACGCGATAAGGGACCCTGCTGTTTTCAAGTTCTTCCCGGATTTCGCTAAAAACACTATCCGGCAGACTACCAATAGGTAGAACGGCCACATCGATATCGGAAGCCTTCCGGAGCTCGCCTCTGGCCATAGATCCGAAAAGGTAGATCTTGACGTCGTACCTTTGCAGACGGTTGAGAAGAATACGGCGCACTTCCAGCAAGTATTGGGACGTTCGCTGAACCATGATAAATCACTATACCACAGTTAAAATGAGGATTCCGAACTGATTTTTTTGCCGCAGACACACGCAGACAGGGTGAAGCGAGTGCCTAAGGTGAAACGAGTGCCTAAAATGAGCTAAAATGCCTAAAGTGCCTAAAATTGAAAAGACAACAGGGCGTGAAAAAAAATAAATCCACGCCTTGGACCGTATGCCTTGAATCTTGCGCCATATTTTATTTTTTTCAATTTTAGGCATTTTAGCGCACTATAGGCACTTTAGGCATTGCCCTTCTTATCCTGCCTGATGGCTTTTCAGTCTTTAACCATGGACCCTGCGCCCTGTGCCCTGCACCAGCCTTCAACTCAACAGACTCAATGAACTCAATAGACTCAAAAAACTATTCTTCCCCCTGTGCCCTGCACCTTATACCTTGCCCTCACCCCACATGCCTGTACAAAATCCTTCCGGCCAGTCTGAGCATTGGCATCGGCAACATTTTGAAGATCGGGTAGGATGACCTGGTGCCATTTATTTCGGCTGAAAACACATTCTCCCTTAAATTCAGCCTGTAGTAGCCGACCCTGCTTTCCTCCGCACCCCAGC
This sequence comes from uncultured Holophagales bacterium, assembly GCA_963844885.1. Taxonomy (GTDB): domain Bacteria; phylum Acidobacteriota; class Thermoanaerobaculia; order Multivoradales; family UBA5704; genus DATMER01. The sequence goes on from CAWJQA010000010.1 coordinate 437,931, forward strand.
CGCGCTTGAACTGCAATAGCCCCTCGTTCTCCGGCTCGGTTCGGCCGAAACTGAAGGTCCGTACACCGTTGCGGCAGCACCACCGCATGGCTTCCCACATGATTAAGTTATTCGCCCGCAGGTGCTGGTGATCTTTATCTGAAGCACCGTATTTGTATACCCCTTCGTCACGGAAGTAAAAAAACACTGCACCAGCGATTGGCTTTCCTTGGTGAAAAACCAGCGCCACAAACCCCTTCCGCGCGGCGATGATGTGATCGAAGATCTTTTGAAAGAAGTTCCACGGTTGGGGTGGAAGACCGTGGTCGCGACGCGTGATGCAGTTCAACTGAAAAAAATCTGCCACAGCCTCCCGGCTGTTCAGGAGCTTAACCTCCACCCCTTCTGCCCCGGCCCGGCGAATATTGCGCCGGGTATTGCTCTTGAAGGTCGCAAAAACCTTGTCCTCATCGGAGTCGAGCGTAAGTGTATGGGTGTAGTGCTCAGCGGAGCTCGGAGCATCCCCGAAATAGTCGCCCCCCCCTCTAAATTCGATGCATTTCCACCCGGACTTCCGGCTGTGTTCACGCACGGCATCCAGCAAAACCTGAAAGATATCCATGCTGTCGGCCACCAGCGGGCAAAAATCCGTGAACGGCAGCGACACCCCGCGCTTGCCGGTGAGGAAGCTTTCGATTTCCATGACCGGGATCAGGCCCGCGAGCTTGCCGTTATCAATTGTGGCGAAGTAGAGCGGCTTGTAGCCGTAGGACTCGCTCAGCACCCGCGCCCAGGCCGTGGTGTGGAAAAACGTGGCCCGGTCGGCGGTGAGGAGCAGTTCGTCCCAGTGGGGGTGTTCGATCGGATTGATGATGGAGATGGTCAAGAGGGCCTACAATCAGGAGTGCCTAAAGTGCGCTAAAGTGCCTAAAATGCCTAAAATTGAAAGAACGGTTCAAGGTGAAGCGAGTGCCTAAAATGCGCTAAAGTGCCTAAAATGCCTAAAATTGAGAAGGACCAACTGAATATTTTTTGCCGCAGAGTTTCTTGCTGCCGGCGGGCCTCACATTTGTGATGAGAAACTCGATCCTTTTCAAAAGCCGTTCGGCAAAGTCCATCTGCAGAAATTTCAACTCGTTTCGGACAGATCGGGGAAAGATATTTCTCATTTTTTCTTCTTCCTTTATCGTGTGCTTGAATTTCAAAACCGCAAAGTTCAGCTCAATTGAAGTCGAAAATTTCGACTTCAAAAATCAAAAATACTCCAACGTCCGAAGCCGATACTTGCCCATTCGCCAAGCTACCGTCCAAAATGCATTTGAATTGCATATTAGACGATAACGGCTGGGGGGTATAGGATGAGAGGGCCTAAAGTGCCTAAAGTTAAAAACCGGTTCCCGGCGCAGGGCGCACGGTGCAAAGAAAAAATAAAAATGCCGAACTGATTTTTTTACCGCAGACACACACAGACTGCCGCAGACAGCAGTTGAAATGCTGGCTCATTTTTCCGGTTCCAGAACGGACAGGGCAGCAGTTTTGAAGGCTTCAAAATCCGGGAGATTCTTTTTCAAGATACCCACGATGATTTCGGCATGAGCGGAGTGTGAACCATTAGCCACCCGTTTTATGAGCATACCCAGTTCAAAAGGTCTGTTTTTTCTTTGCCGGATAGCAGGTCCACTGCCTCTTTGGCATGATCGAGCATGTGCCGTATTCGCACGGTGGTGTCATGCTGCGTCATACTGCACTTCGGCCTCGGATAGAATGCGTTCGCGATAATACTTACTTAAAAATCCGCGTGTGTTTAGATCCACTTTACGCCCCAAGATTTGGCCGAGTTCCATCTCCATTGCCGATAAGCGGATCATCCCAACCCGGGCATCGGCCTCGAATTCGATCAGAACATCCACGTCACTATACGGGCTGAAATCCTCTCGAAGAACGGAGCCGAACAGCGCCAAGCGGCGTATTCGGTTGGCCTTGCAAAATTCGGCTATTTTTTCGTGCGGGATGTTGAGGTTGGCCTTATTCATTTCATTTTGCCAGTCGGTTGATAAACGGTTCCATGCCGAGATAGTATAGCGCAGACTTCTTTTCCGGAAAAAATCCCCAGCCTACCCAACTGCAACCTCGACGCTGGTTACAAAAATCTCCCCGTGGAAACGTTGCTTTACCTCCTCGGGTGGGCTGTTTCGAAAAAAAGCTCCAGTGCCTCCCGAAGGTTGTCCCGTGCCGCTTCAATCGTGTTGCCCTGACTCGCAACATCCAGCTCCGGGCAAAGCGAAACGTATCCATCCCCTTCGCGTTCGATGATTGCTGTCAACTGCCTTCTCATCAAGCTTCCTTTTCATCGTAGACACACGCCGACTTGCGCAGACGTTGATTTAGCCAGCCGGGTCGGCCGGACAAAATGTCGGCGTCCGTCGGCGTCCGTCAGCGGTTAAATTCAATTTCCAATTATAGGCATTATAGCTCATTATAGGCATTATCCGCACTCTTCTGCTCTCGACTCAATAGACCCAATGAACTCAATAGACTCCATAGACTATTTTCCACCGTGCACCTATCACGATAAGCAACCCGCATAGCCGGCCAGGTCGGGAAAGTATTTTCTGTAGATGCCCCGGTCCCGGGTGAGGATAGCGTCGCACTTGGCTGAAGCGAAACCGCCGATGTAGAAATCCGACAGGAAATGCACACGGGGCAGAAGGGATTGGCCGCAGTTCGGGCAGACGATCTTCTCCTTCCGCCGCAGATATTTCAGCCAACTTCTGGATGCGGAAGAAACGCTGGCGGTGTCCAGCGGCTCGATGGCAATCTTGTGATCCGACAAAAACTCGGCCACCTGCTTTTCATTCCCCTTGAACTGGGGCATGAGCTCACCGAAAACCACCGCCGGGGACACCAGCTGCTCTTTGTGCGCAAGGGCCTCGTAGAGTTTTTCCTGGAAGGGGCGGAACTCATCCTTTAGAACGTCGATCAGAATGGTGGTGTCGACACATATTCTCAATGGATCGGCCCCCGCACCTGGTCCAAGTAGTCCGCGGTGGTGGAGCCGCCCCTGAACCGCCCGCGCCATTTCTTTTTGATGCCATCAGCGGGATTGACCACCAGCAGGAACCGCTTGCCTTCCTTGACAATGTCCACATCGGTGCCCGGGACAATCCCCAGCTCCTGGCGAACCCCCTTCGGCAGCGTGATCTGGTATTTATCAGTGACTTTGGACATGATTTTTCGATCTCTCCTGCATGGTATACGTTTTATTCATAAAAGGCATACCAATTACGAAGCCGGTTGTCAAACAGGGGGTGGTGGGTGCAAGATGGCAAGAGTCTAAGGTGAAACGAGTGCCTAAAGTGCGCTAAATTGCCTAAAGTGCCTAAAATTAAGAAGACCAACTGATTATTTATTACCGCAGACACACGCAGACTTGCGCAGACGTTGATTTAGCCGGCCGGGTCGGCCGGACAAATGTCGGCGTCCGTCGGCATCCGTCAGCGGTTAAATTCAATTTCCAATTATAGGCATTATAGCGCATTTTAGGCATTCTTCTTGTGCACCTCGTCTTTGATCCGTTTCACGTGCCCGCGGCCGAGGCCCTTGACCTCGCAGCCGAGCTCGAAGTAGCGGCGGATCTGGGCATCATCGAGGATGCCGAAGCAGTCGACCACGGCGACCGGCCGGCCGGTCATCTTGACCACTGCATCGGGTGCAAGCTTCAGGTAGGCCTCGTGCCGCACCGCGAAGACCACGGCGTCGGCCCCCTTGAGCGCGTCGGCCATGTTTTCCTGCATGTGCAGCTCGCCAAGGCGCTCCTGGTTGCGGAAGAAGCGCGCCAGCGAGTGCCCGGGGGCGGGGTAGCTCTCCTGCTTCTCGAGCTCCCACCAGTGCTTCAGGTACGGGTCGTGCACCTCGAGCTCCGCGCCCATTTCGGTCAGCTTGCGCACGACGACCTCCGAGCCGGAGTAGCGCGTGTCGCCCACGTCCTCGCGGTAGGAGGCCCCGAGCAGCGCCACTTTGGAGGCGGCCACGATCTTGCCCATGTTGCGCAGGGCGTCGCGCACGAGCTGGGCCGCATGGATGCCCCGGGTGTCGTTGATGTCGATCGCCGCCGGGGTGATCTTGAAGATGTCGTCGTTGAAGCCCATCAGGGTGTGGTAGGACCAGAACCCGAGCCCCCCGTCCTTGGGCAGGCAGTAGCCGCCGATGCCGGGGCCGGCCATCATGATGTTGGAGTGGGTCGGCCGCACCTTGATGGCCTTGAGCACCTTGACGAGATCCACCCCGTTTCGCTCGGCAAAGAGGCTCCACTCGTGGTTGAACGCCAGGATCGCCGCCCGGTAGGAGTTTTCCACGATCTTGCAGGTTTCGCTTTCGATGGGCCGGTCGAGCACCGTGAGCGGGAACTTCTCGACATTCAGCACTTCCGAGAGGAACTTCACCACCCGCTCGCGGGCCTCGGGGTTGATGCCGCTGCAGACCCGCCAGAAATCCCGCACCGAGGCGACGTAATTCTTGCCGGGCATGACCCGCTCGAAGGAGTGGGTTAGCAGCGGGGTTTTCCCGGTGATGCCGCGGCGCTCGAACTCCTTCTTGACGATGGGGTAGGCCACGTACTCGGTGGTGCCGGGCGGCACCGTGGTTTCGATCAGCACCATGCAGTGGGGCTCGATCTTCTCGCCGATGATCTTGAGGCACTCCTCGAGCGCCTGGATGTCGGCGCGGCCCTGGCGCACGTTACCGAAGGTGTCCTTGTGGTAGTCGCACTGCACGTCCACGACCACCACGTCGGCGAGCTTGAGCACGTCGTAGGTGTAGGTGGCGATCAGGGTCTTCTTGTCCTTGACGCAGCGCTTGATCATCCGCGCCACCTCCGGGTCGTCGGCATCCACCGGCGCCACCCCCTGGTTGAGGTAGGCGATCTTCCAGAACGAGCGCGGCGAGGGCCGCTGCATGCCGATGACGAACTTGCCGGGGGCTCCGGTCTTGCGGTCGACCGAATCGGCCACGACACCGGCCATGACCGCGCCGACGAAGCCCACCCCCATGACCACCACGATCTCGCGGCCTTTTTTACGTTCCGCGGCCACGATGCGCTCAAGCCGCTTGTACTCGCCTGCGTAGTCCTTCTCCCGCGGCAGGGAGAAGGATTGCCCCTGGGGGCAGACGGAAACAAGTGCCGCCGCCGAAGAATCGCTCTTGGGTTTCTTTTTAGTTTGGGGAGTTTTCAATTTCGATTTCAGAGAATTCAAGTTCAGTCCTTTCTGTTGCGGTTGTTTTTCAATTTTAGGCACTTTAGCGCACTTTAGGCATTTTAGGCATTTTTCTGC
>CAWJQA010000011.1:0-375278 GCA_963844885.1 uncultured Holophagales bacterium
CGTCGAGCGGGTAGGCGCCGACGAAGGCACCGGTGGCGTAGCCCGCCTTCCCCAAGAGAACGTGGCCAGCGTCGGCACCGCCTCCGGCACCGTGAAGCCGCTGCTACCGGACCCGTGCTGGTACGGGTAGCGTCCGGTCAGGATGTTGACGTGCGAGGGGAGGGTGAGGACGTTGTGGGCGTGCGCGTTGACGTAGAGCCGCCCGGCGGCGGCCAGGCGGTCCAGAACCGGAGTGGGGAAGCGTCCGGGCTGCCCGCGGCGCCGAGCGCGTCGGCGCGCCACGTGTCGATCGTGACGAGGACGACGTCGACCGCGTTTGGGGACGGCTCGCCGCCGGCTCGCCGCCCGTCGTCCCGCCACCACCGCCCTCCCGCAGCCGCCCGCAGGCGGCTACGAGGACAGGCAGAGCGGTGAGGGCGAGGACGGCGGCGAGCGGACGGCGCATGCGCGGAACGATCGGGGATTACAGCGACTTCAGGAAGTCCTGAGCGTCCTTGGCGTTCGGGTGGTTCGGATCAAGCTCGAAGAAGAAGCTTCTGGAAGTCGGCCTTGGCCTCGGCGGTCTTGCCCGTGGCGAGATAGACGAGGCCGCGGTAGTAGTAGGCGTCCGGCAGCGTCGGATTCTCCTTCACCACGCGGTCGAACTCGGCCAGGGCCTCGGGCATCTTGCCTTCGTTGTAGGACTTGATGCCGATGTTCAACAGCGTCGCCGGATCGACCGTGGCGCCCGCGGGAAGCCTGGCCATGTACTCCTGGGCCTCGGGCTCCCGGTTGGTGGCGACGAGAAGGTTGACGATCAGGCGCAGGCTCTCGACGTCGTCCGGCTTGAGGGCCAGGGCCTGCTTGAGGGTGTCGACGGCCTTCTCCGGCTGCTTCTCCTGGTAGTACGTGCGGGCGATGCCGCGCAGGATCGGCGGGTGGTTGACCAGCTGGAAGTGGGCCATGGCCTTCTCGTACTCGGCGCGGGCCTCGGCGTACTTCTCCTCGGCCAGGAGCTTGTTGCCACGCTCAAGGGCCTCGAAGCGCCTCGTTGCCCTTGGCGGCCTGCTGGGCCTCCTTTGGGAATCACCTTGAGGGTGGTGACGATGGGCGGCGGCGGCGCGCCCCCTTCGAGCACCTTGACCTGGCCTTCGGAGGGGAGGTAGCCCTCCTTGATGATCAGCACTCGCCAGGTGCCCTGGGCGAGGCCGAGGATCGACCACTTGCCGTACTTGGTGGTGATGACCACCTTGGGACCGTCCCCGGGGTTCTGGGGATCGATCGGGCTCTCGCCCATGCGGAACCAGACCTGGGCACCCTCGACGGGCTTGCCCTGCTCATTCTTGATCTCCCCCTGCAGGCGGCCCCGTCCGGCCCACGACTGGGCGAACACCGGCAGGCCCGCCCCCGCGAGCAGCAGCAGAAGCATAGACAGCAAAAAACCAGGTGCCCTAGCGCATCGTCTCTCCTTGGGCGCACCGATCCGTGTTCGTCAACAGAGGCACCCCCCGGTTTATTGCGGCTCGGGAGCATACCAGAGGCCCCAAACAAAAACGCCGGAGGGACGAACCCTCCGGCGTCTTTGATACAGCTAGGTTGTGTTTACCGGAAGCTCAGGCGCGCGCCGAGACGGAAGATGCGCGGGCTGAGGATTTCGGTGACGTTGTCCGTCTTCGAGTTGCCGAGCCGGTGCTGACGCTGCAGCACGTAGGCCTCGTTCAGCGCGTTGAAGACGTCCACACCCAAGGTCAGGCCGAAGTCGGAGAAGGTGAACTCCTTCTCGACGCGGGCGTCGAGCACGTGGATGTCGAGTTGCAGGAACTCGTCGGCGCCAGAAATCTGGACGCTCGTCTGGCCCGGGATGCCGTTGCGGACGACACGGGTGTAGTAGGGGATCGGATATCCCTGGCGCCCGGTCAGGTTGCCCGCGACGTTGAAGCCCCACGGCCGGTCCGGAGCGATCTGGTACATGCCGTTCACGCTGTAGGACCAGTCGGAGTTCATGTAGACGCCGCCCTTGGAGCCGGAGCCGGTGCCCGAGCCCTGAAGCACGGGGTCGCCGTCGTGGCCGATGCCGAGGAGCGGGGTGGCGTCCTCGACTCGCTGTTCGGAACGTTCCAGGACCAATCCTGCCAGGAGACGTTGCCGCGGAGCATCCAGCGGATCGAGAGACGCTTGTTGAAGGTCAGCGAAGCGCCCAGGTACTCCTGCTCGCGGTCGCCGTTGGTGTCGTCGAAGCCGTTCCGGGTGGTGATGCCCGGCTTCAGCTCGTAGACCGTCACGGAGCGCTTTTCGCCGCTCGGGAGAGTGGCCGTGACGACCTTGGTGCGGTAGTCGTTCGCGGTGTGGACCCGGCCGCGCTTGTCGAGGTTGGAGGCCGAGTAGGCGTCGCCGTCGAAGACGAGCCGCTCGGTCTCGACCAGGTTGGTGTACTTGCGGTAGGTCAGGTTCAGGCCGAGCACGAACTCCGGACGGAGCGCGTGCTCCACGCCGAGCAGAAGCTCGTCGGTGATCGGCGCGCTGAAGTCGGGGTCGAACTGGTTGGAAACCAGCAGGCCGCCGTTGCGCGGGTCCCAGTTGCCGCTGACGAACAGCGGACCGCCCTGGGTGATGACCTCGCTCGGATCGGCTTTGCCGTTGTGATTCTTGTCGTCGTAGTAGAAGTAGACGTAGGTGGAGGCGTACAGCGGGTTGGTCGCGATGCTGTTCGCGGTGCCGAGCTGGTCGGCGAACCGCGAGTAGCTGGCGCGCAGCAGGGTCTGACGGCTCTCGCCGAGGGCGTAGGTCAGGCCGAGCCGGGGAGCGAGGGTCTCCCACGTCGAAGCCGATGTCACCGCCATTGTACGAAACGGCCGGCAGGATGCCGGGGAACTTGTCGTTCGCCGCCACCGTGCGGGCCAGGTTCGTTCCGCCCTGCTTGTCGTAGCGCAGGCAGGCGTTCAGGGTGAGGTTGCCGACCGTCATCGTGTCCTGGGCGTACGCGCTGGTGTACTTCTGCTTGATGGACGGGAAGGCCGCGCGGGTCAGGCCGATGACGTTGTAGTTGTAGCCGGAAGCGATGTAGTAGTTCAGCTCGAGGCCGAACCCGGGCCGGGCGGACAGCGTGTCGACCTGCGCTTCGCGGTAGCCGGCGCCGAACTTGAGCTCGTGGCTCAGGTTGCCGGTGTTGAAGAAGAAGGAGGACGCGTCGGCCTTGAACTGCTCCTGCGGCCGCTTGGTCTGATAGAGAAGGAAGTTGTTCTGCCAGATGAAGTTGGCGTCGAGCGCGCCGCGTTCGGGCCGGTCGGGCCCGCGCGGCCTCGGGGACGAGCTCGAAGCCGCCGTTGACGATCGAGTACATGCCGGTGAGGTAGAAGGCGGACGAGAAGATGTGAGTGTCCTATAGCTTCCACGCCGTCGATCATCACCGTACTTCGCCTGGTCCCAGGTGGTCGCCTGGGGACGGGTCGGACCGCGTTGCGGCCGATCTTCACCTTGTCGCTGTTCAGCGCGAAGAGGGTCGCCGGTTGCTCGGCGCGATCTGGGCGTCGAACTTCAGGTCGGCGGCCTTGAGGTCGGTCTTGTCGGCCACGTCGGCGATCGTCAAAGGTCGATCTTCTGCCGGCCCATCGAGCCCCAGATCCACAGGCGGTCCTTGATGATCGGGCCGCCCACCTCCGCGCCGTAGTCCTGGACGGACACGATCGGTTGCCCTGCTTGAAGGAGGCCTGGGTCTCGTCGCCGCCGAGCCCGGGATGTCCTTGCCGAGCTTGACGGTGCCGATGTCGAGGTTGGACTTCCAGGACTCGTCGGCCTTGTAGTACCGGCCCGAGCCGCGCCACTCGTCGTGCCGCGCTTGGTCACGATGTTCAGCGTGACGCCGGGGGTGGCGTCGTCGTGTCGGAGCCGCCGGTCGAAACCTGCATCTCCTCGAAGGTATCGAAGTCGAGTACGCCGGGGTGGAGCCGAGGGTCGCCATGTCGGTGATCACCACGCCGTCCACCGCCCAAACCGACTGGTCGCCGCCGGAGCCGGGGCCGACGAACCCGAGCTGCTGACCGCGCTCGTTGCCGCCCACGTTGACGCGGCCGGTGAGAACGCCGGGGTCGTCTGCAGGATGGCCCAGGGGTCACGAGCCGTCGGGATCTTCTCGAGCTCCGTCGAGTTGACGGCGCACCGGTGGAGATCCGGCGCTCGTCGAGCAGCGGGGACTCGGCCGTGACCGTGATCACGTCCTCGACCGCCGCGATCATCGTCACCTCGATTTCGGTGTCGCGACCGACGCCGATGTCACGGACGGTACTCGACGCTGGAGAAGCCTTCGAGCTGGGCTTCCAGCTTGTAGGAACCCGGCGCCAGGTTGATGAATCGGTCCTTGCCCTGACGTCCGTCACCTGCACGGCCGGGGCACCCTGACCCGAAAGAGTCACGGTGACACCGGAGCGCAGCGCCCTGATCGTCGACGACAGTGCCGTACAGGATCCGGTCTGCGACTGCGCAAAACTTCCGGGAACCCCGATCAGGAGCAGCAACGCGGCGACGGCAACCGACCGTCCCCAAAGATTGATGCTCTTCATTTCAGTTGACCCTCCCATGTGTGGTCGGTGAGCCCAGCGCCGCACGCGCGAGGCCTTGAAAAGACGTTGAGAAAGAAAGCTGTCGCTCTCTCCAGGCAACACCTCCTTTCCAATCCTCAATCGAGGTCTGTCGAAGCCGATTGAAGGGGGAACTGTAGCCAACATCGCAATGCCGGGTCAAGCAAGTGGCTTGCCACGGCGGCAGACCTCCGGTTCCGACGCCAACTCGTTTCCCGGCAACGTCTTGAAAGACGAGGCAAAGTCTGTCGAGGCCCCTCTGCCCACGCCGCATCCAGCCCTTGAACGACCCTGATCCAAATTTCTGAAGGCGCCGCGGCCCTTGTCCCGGCGCCGCGCTTGCCTGGTATAGTTTCAGGTCCCATGAGGCTCAGGACTCGCCGTACGCCGTATCCGTCCACCGCCCTCCTCCTCGCGGCCTTCCTGGCAGGAGTTGCGCTCGCCTCCTGCAACCAGTACCAGGAGTTCGACTCGGCCGGCCATCTCCGCCAGGAGTATGCGCAGCGGGTCGGCGCCCAGCTCGCCGCGCGGATCGGGTGCCTTTCGAGGTCACTCCGGAGCTGCGCCAGGCCCTCCAGCAGCGCCTGCGCCAGGCCCCCTCGGAGCGCAGCAAGATCAACGAGGTTCTGCGCTTCGTCTCGAGGATCTCGACCTGCACTACTCCCTGACGCCGACGCGCAACGCCGTGGAGACGTTTCGGACGAAGCAGGGCAACTGCCTCTCGTTCGTGAACCTGTTCGTCGGCGTGGCGCGCGAGCAGGGGCTCAACCCCTTCTACGTCGAGGTCACCGACTACCAGAAGTGGAACCACCGCGAAGGCATGGTCGTGAGCCAGGGGCACATCGTCGCCGGCATGTACCTGGAGGGGGAGCTCGAGACCTACGACTTCCTCCCCTTCCGGCCCAAGGCCTACAAGAAGTTCAGCCCGATCGACGACCTACGTGCCGCCGCCCACTACTACAACAACCTCGGCGCCGAGGCGCTCATCGCCGGCGACCTGGAGAAGGCCCGCCCGCTCCTGGAGATCGCCACCGGCATCTCCCCCCGCTTCGAGAAGGCGATCAACAACATGGGGGTCTGCCTGTCCCGCGGCGGCGAGCCCGGCCGCGCCCTAGAGCTGTATCAGAAGGGGCTCGAGATCGACCCCGACAACCCCATGATCCTGACCAACCTGACCCGCCTGTACCAGCAGACGGGCCGCGGCGCCGAGGCCGACCAGCTCCTCGCGAAGCTGGAGGAGAGCAACGCCTCCAACCCCTTCTTCTTCATCTACCAGGGGGAGATGGCGCTCGCCGCGGCGAGACCGGCAAGGCGCTCGACTACATGGTGCGCGCCATGCGCCAGGACAGCGAGGTCCCCGAGGTCCACGTCGGCTTCGTCAAGGTCTACGTCGCGCTGGGCGATCTGGAGAAGGCCCGGCATCACCTGGAACGGGCGTTGAAGCTGGACGCGACCAACCAGGACGCTCTCCAATACGCAAGGCTGCTCGGCCAGTAAAGGCCGGCGATCACGGAGGCCGCAATGAGCCGACTCTCCCGGGAACCCTCCTGATCCTCTTCGCCCTGCCGGCCCTGTCGGCGCTGCCGGTGATCGCCGCCGCGGCTCCACCCGGCAAGACCCCGATCGCCGAGCAGAAGTTCGAGGACACTTCGCAGGTCGTCGCCGTCGAGGTGCCCGTCAACGTGGTCGACCGCGACGGCCGGCCGGTCCGCGGTCTGACCGCCGCCGACTTCGAGGTCTACGATGCCGGCGACAAGCAGGTCGTCACCGGCTTCGAGGTGGTGGACCTGGGCAGCCGCGAGGCGTCTCACTCGGAATCCCCGACCGCCCCGATACCGGAGCCCGAGGAGATCCAGGCGCCCGCCCGCCGCCACTTCCTGCTGCTCTTCGACCTCTCCTTCTCGACGCCGACGGCCATCCTCAAGGCCCGGCTGGCGGCGCGCGACTTCCTCCTGCAGTCGCTCCACCCGACCGACCTCGCGGCGGTGGCGACCTACTCGATCGAGCAGGGCCCGCGCCTCGTGGTCACCTTCACGCCCGACCGCGCGCAGCTCGCCCGCGCCATCGACACCCTCGGCCTGAGCTCTCTCCGCGAGGGGGCGTTCAAGACCGACCCGCTGCGCTTCATGATCGCGCCGCCGACGGTGAACACGGTGGACCTCTCGTCGCCCCGCTCCTCCAGCACCGCCCGCGGCCAGGAGCTCCAGGCCCAGCAGGACCAGGCGGCCTCGGACTTCATCGGCGCCATCACCAACCTGGCGGAGCGCGACGAGCGCATCTACGAGCGCAGCCGCATCACGACCTTCTCCAAGGCCCTCGGCGCCATGGCGAGGACCCTCGACGCGGTCCAGGGCCGCAAGCAGGTGGTCCTCTTCTCCGAGGGGTTCGACAGCAAGCTCCTGCTCGGCCGCAGCGAGACCGGCTCGGACGAGGCGCTGGACGACAACACCAACGCCATGAGCGGCCGGGTCTGGATGACGGACAGCGACCAGCGCTTCGGCAACACCGAGCTGCAGAACGCCCTCAACCGGATGCTGGAGGAGTTCCGCCGCGCCGACTGCGTGATCCAGGCCGTGGACATCGGCGGCCTGCGGAGCACCGCGGAAGCCGCCGGCGGCAAGGCGCGCGGCAACGGCCAGGAAGGGCTCTTCTACATGGCCAACGAGACCGGCGGCGAGCTGTTCAAGGATACCAACAACCTCGGCGTCCAGCTCGACAGCGTGCTCGACCGCACCAGCGTCACCTACCTGCTGACCTTCGAGCGCTCGGACCTGAAGCTCGACGGCTCCTACCACCGGATCAAGGTGCGCGCGAAGGTTCCCGCCGGAGCCCGCCTGTCGCACCGCGCCGGCTATTACGTGCCGCGGCCGTTCAAGGATCTCGATCCGCTGGAGAAGACCCTCCTCGCCTCCGGCGGCATCATCGACGCCGCGCCCCGCCGCGACCTCGACCTCAACCTCCTGGTGGCGCCGTTCCGCTCCAACGGGAGCATGGCCTACGTGCCGGTGATCATCGAGGTGCCCGGCCGCAAGCTGCTCGACGGCCATACCGGCGGCAAGCTCAACGTGGAGTTCTACGCCTACGTCAACGACCGCCTCGGGCAGATGCGCGACTTCTTTTCCGAGGTGGTGACCCTCGACATGGGCAAGGGGCGCCAGGGGCTGGAGGAGGGCGGCATCAAGTACTACGGCCACTTCGACCTGACGCCGGGCGACTACCGCGTGCGCGTGCTGGTACGCAACGCCGACACCGGCCGCACCGTGGTCTCGATGATCCCCGTCCAGGTGCCGGTCTACACCACGGCCGACCCTGTGCTGCTCCCCCTTCTTCATGGAGGAGCAGCGGAGCTGGGTGCTCGTCCGGGAGAGCTCCGAGGTCAACGGCCGCCAGACCGTCGTCTACCCCTTCACGGTCAACGGCGAGCCCTACGTCCCCTCGGCGCGGCCGGTGCTCCATCCGTCCGGCCTGGCCAGGCTGTGCCTGGTGGCCTACAACCTCGGCTCCGGCACGGTAGCGCTCAACGCGCAGGTCACCGGCTCCGACGGCACCGCTCTCCCCGGCGGCCGGATCGACCTCGTCGAGCGCACAGCGACGGGCATCGCCGGGGTCGACAAGCTGCTCGCCACCTTCGAGCCCACCGGGCTCGCGGCCGGCGACTACGTGCTCCGGGTCGCCGTGACCGACCCGGCGACCGGCAACCAGGAGCTGAGCTCCCTGCCGTTCCAGGTCGTTCAGCGGTAAGATGGTGTCCTTGTAGCTCTGATGATTGGGAGACGCTTCGTAGCAAGGGGGCTGAGCAGGGAGGACCGATGAGAGCGAGCCGGGCGCTTTTTGCCTCGGCTTTGGTTCTGGCCGCGCTTGTCTCCAGCAAGAGCGCGGCGGGCCAGACCTTCAGCGACACGACGCGCGTCACCGCCGTCCAGATCCCCGTTCAGGTCGTCGCCGGCGGCCAGCCGGTGCGCGGCCTCACCGCCGCCGACTTCGCCGTCTATGAGGGGCGCACGGCGAGGGCCGTCACCGGCTTCGACGCCGTCGACCTGCGGACGCTGCCGGGCGGCGTCGAGATCCCCGGCGCGGCGCGGCGCTACTTCCTGATGCTCTTCGACATGGCCTTCTCCCAGCCCGCCGGCATCGCGCGCGCCCGGCTGGCGGCCATCGAGATGCTCCCCAAGCTCCACCCCACCGACCTGGTGGCCGTGGCCACCTACCGGCGCTCGAACGGGATCGACATGGTTCTCGGCTTCACCTCGGACCGCGGCCAGGCCCGCGTGGCGCTCGACAGCCTCGGCCTCCCGGAGATGCTCGACCGCGCCTCCGACCCGCTGAAGCTCATCGTCATCGACCACGACCCGTACGACTTCGGCGAGCTCGTGGATGCCGGCGGCGCCGGCCCGGTCGGCCACGATCCCCACCGCATCCCGCCGCCGCGGCCTCCCGATCCCAATCCCGATCCCAGCATCGTAAAGACCTCGAACCCCTTCTCGAACCTGATGGACCCCATGTTCCGGGCCAAGCAGGAGGAGGAGGCGGCGAACCGCGAGAGCCAGAAGGACGCGATCGACGCCCTGGCCGAGTCGTTCTCCGAGCTGGCGCGGCTGATGCGCAGCGTCTCCGGCCGCAAGGAGGTGCTCTTCTTCTCCGAAGGCTTCGACAGCGCTCTCATCCAGGGCAACACGGAGGCGGACGAGCAGGGGCGGGTCTACGAGGAAGGGACCGAGACCGGCGCCATCTGGCGGGTGGACTCGGAGAAGCGCTTCGGCAGCACCGAGGCCGCCGCCGACCTCAAGCGCATGCTGGAGGAGCTGCGCCGGTCCGACTGCCGGGTCCACACCATCGACCTGAGCGGCCTGCGCGCCGTCAACGCCCTCGCCGAGACCGGCAGCCGGGGCGGCCGCGACAGCCTGTTCCAGATCGCCCGCGACACCGGCGGCGAGCTGTACGAGAAGTTCAACGACCTGTCGGCGGCCATGGGCAAGATGCTGGAGAGCACCGGCGTCACCTATGTGCTGACCATCCAGCCGGAGGATCTCGCGGCCGACGGCTCGTACCACCCGCTGCGGGTCGAGCTGCGCCGAGGCGGCCCCGGAAAGGCGCCGCGGGGCGCGCGGGTCGTTCACCGTCCGGGCTATTTCTCGCCCCGCCCGTTCGCCGAGCGCGGCAAGGCGGACCGCGAGATGCTCACCAGCTCGCGCCTGCTGACCGGCGACGAGCCCGGCCCGGTGCCCATGGCGGTGCTCGCCGCTCCCTACCCGGCGGACGACCCCACACCCGGGACGTCCCTGGCGTGGGTGCCGGTGCTCGTCGAGGCGGACGGACCCGCCCTGCTGGCCGGCAACGGTCCGGGCGACCTGCTGGCCGAGATCTACGTCTACGCCCTCGACAAGGACGGCGCCGTGCGCGGCTACGTGGCGCAGGCGCTCTCGCTGGAGCTGTCCAAAGTCGAAGCCGAGCTGCGCGCGGGCGGGCTCCGCTTCCTCGGCCACCTGGAGCTGCCGCCCGGGAGCTACAGCCTGCGCGTCCTCGCCCTCAACGGCCGCACCGGCGCCTACGGCCTGCGCGTCGCCAAGGTCGAGGTGCCGGAGATGGGCGCCGGCCAGGCGGTCCTGCTGCCGCTCTTCCCGCGGACCCCCGGCCACGGCGTGGTGACTCGGGAGGCCACGGTCGACGGCAAGGAGATCCCCTTCCCGTTCACACAGGGCCCGATCGCCTACCTGCCCGACCCGCGGCCGGTGCTGCGGGCCGGCGAGGAGGCGCCGGTGGCGCTCGTGGGCTACCACCTGCCGGCCGGCGACCTGCGCATCCGTACCGCCGTGCTCACCCCCGACGGCCGCGAGGTGGCGTCGGGCGGCCTGCGGGTGCTCGGCCGCGAAGGCGGGCCGGGCGGCGCCGACCGGCTGCGCGCCGCCTTCCGGCCGTCGAAGCTGGCGCCCGGAGAGTACCTGCTGCGCGTCACCGTCAACGGTGAAGGCGCCGCCGAGCGCGCCGGCACCGCGAGCTTCACCATCGAGGCCGCCCCCGGCGGACCCTAGGAGGAAACAACATGAGAGCCGCACGAACGTTGCTCGCGGCCGTCTCGGCCGGGCTTTGCCTGTCGGCAGCCACACCGGCCGCGCCCGCCGCACCGCCGACCCCGCCCGCCTACGTGGACGTCACCGAGGTCACGGCCGTCGAGATCCCGGTCCAGGTGCTGCTCGACGGCAAGCCGGTCCGCGGCCTCACGGCCGGCGACTTCGCCGTCTACCAGGAGAAGGCGAAGCAGGACATCACCGGCTTCGACGTCGTCGACCTCTACAGCGCGCCCACGGAGGCGCCGGCAGCGCCGGAACAGAGAGTGGTGGAGCCCGCCCGCCGCCACTTCCTTCTTCTCTTCGATCTCTCGTTCTCCGAGCCCAAGGCCGTCGTGCAGGCGCGCGAAGCGGCCAAGGGGCTGATCGCCGACCTGCACCCGTCCGACCTCGTGGCCGTCGCCACCTACGCCGCCTCGCGCGGCCCCGAGCTCGTGCTGGGTTTCACGCCCGACCGCGCCCAGGCCCGCGCCGCCATCGACACGCTCGGGCTGCCCGAGCTGATCGACCGCACCCAGACCGACCCCCTGCGCATCGTGGTGGAAGACCTCCAGCGCGACATCGCGCAGGGGGCCGGCGGCACGGACGCGGCGGCCGCCGCGGACGGCCGCCGCCAGGTCATGCAGGAGATCCTGCTCAACCAGCTCCAGGGGTTCCTCGTGGACTCGGAGCGCGCCACCATGGAGGTCGAGAAGGACAAGATCTCCTCTCTGACCCGCTCGCTCACCGACCTCGCCCGCCTGATGCGCAGCGTCAGCGGACGCAAGTACGTGGTCTACTTCTCCGAAGGCTTCGACAGCGCCATCGTGACCGGCAACACCAGCGATACCAAGGCCGAGAGCGAGGCCCGCGACTCGATCAACCGCGGCGAGATCTGGAAGGTCGACACCGAGAAGCGCTTCGGCAGCTCGGCCGTCGGCGCCCAGGTCGACGCCATGCTCCAGGAGCTGCGCCGCGCCGACTGCGTGGTCCAGGCCGTGGACATCGGCGGCCTGCGCGCCGCCGGCGGGAGCGCCGGAAGCCTGGGATACGAGCGCAAGGGCGGACGCGAAAGCCTCTTCCAGATGGCCAACGACACCGGCGGCGATCTCTACGAGAACTTCAACGACCTGGGCGCCGCCATGAGCAAGATGCTGGAACGCACCGGCGTCACCTACGTCCTCACCATCGAGCCGGGCACGGTCGCGGACGGCGCCTGGCACAACCTGCGCGTCGAGCTGAAGCACGGCCCGCGCGGAGCGCGGGTGGTCCACCGGCCGGGCTACTACTCGCCGGTGCCGTACGCCCAGCGCAGCCGCTACGAGAAGATGCTGGCGACGGCGGGCGAGGTTCTGCTCGGCGCCGAAGGCGGCCCGGTGCGGCTGACCGCCCTGGCCGCTCCCGCGTCAGGCCCGCCGGGGAGCGCTACGGCCGACGTCCCCGTCCGCATCGAGATCGACGGCTCGTCGCTCCTCCATCTGCACCAGGGAGAGGATCTGCCGGCCGAGATCTACGTCTACGCGATGGACGGGAAGGGCCAGGTCCGCGATTTCCTGGCGCAGACGCTGGTGCTCGACCTGTTCAAGGTGGAGAGCCGTCTGCTGGAGTCCGGCCTGCGCTACTACGGCCACCTGGAGCTGCCGCCCGGAAGCTACAAGCTGCGGGTGCTGGTGCGCAACGGCAGGACCGGCCTGTACGGGCTCGAAGATCGTCCCCGTGGAGGTGCCGGCGACCGTCCAGGCCGGGGCTCTTCCGGCGGCCTTCGCTCCATTCGCTCCAGATACCGCAGGCGGCGGCTCGTGGCTGGTGGTGCGCGAAGCGCCGCGGCCCGGCCGGCGGGAGATGCCGATGCCGGCGATACCGCCACAGAACCCTTGAGGTCGATGAATCTTTTTGCGAGGGATGACAATCAAACGAGGGCGAAAGGGGGAGTTGATGAAAGCAATCTGGAGACCGTTCGCCGGCCTGTGCCTGATCGCCGTTCCCGCGCTGGCCCTGGCCGGCGCGGAGCCGCCGCGCGAGCCGACCTTCACCGACATGGCCGAGGTCACGGCCGTGGAGATCCCGGTTCAGGTCGTCCTCGACGGCAAGCCCGTCCGCGGCCTCACCGCCGCGAATTTCACCGTCTACCAGGACAAGAAGAAGGAAGCCGTCACCGGCTTCGAGACGGTCGACCTCTACGCCATCCCCGGCGGTGTCTCCGGCAGTGCCGCCGAGGTCCCCTCCCCGGCGCGCCGGCACTTCCTGCTCCTGTTCGACCTCTCGTTCTCCGAGCCCAAGTCGATCGTCAAGGCGCGCGAAGCCGCCACCGGCCTGCTCGACGAGCTGCACGCCTCCGACCTCGTCGCCGTGGCCACCTACACCACCTCGCGCGGCCCCGAGCTGATCGTCGGCTTCACTCCGGACCGCGGCCAGGTGCGCGCCGCCATCGCCACGCTCGGACTCCCCGAGCTGGTCGACCGCTCAAGCGACCCCTTGAAGCTCGTGGTCAGCGACCTCCAAGGAGGCGTCATGCTCCTCGGGGACGCCGGCCGGCGAGGCGGCGGGGATGCCGGCCGTCCCGGCGCGCAGGCGCGCGCCGACGCGAACGACGCCCGCAATCAAGAGCTCAGCGACCGCGTGACCGACCGCCTGGAGTCCTTCGCCCGCGAATCCGAGCGCGCCGGTATCGAGGTCCAGAAGGACAAGATCACGGCCCTCGCCCGCTCCTTCACCGACCTCGCCAAGCTCATGCGCAGCGTCGACGGCCGCAAATACGTGGTCTACCTCTCCGAAGGCTACGACAGCTCGCTCCTCCTCGGCACCACCGACAAGAAGGAGACGGACGAGAACCGCCGGTCTTCGGACAGGGGCGAGATCTGGAAGGTCAGCGCCGAAGAGCAGTACGGCGACGCCACCGCCACCAACGAGATCGACGCCATGCTCCAGGAATTCCGCCGCGCCGACTGCGCCATCCAGGCCGTGGACATCGGCGGCCTGCGCGCCGCGTCCGGAGGCGGCGGCGACCTCGGCGTCGAGCGCAAAGGCGGCCGGGACAGCCTCTTCCAGATGGCCCACGACACCGGCGGCGACCTTTACGAGAATTTCAACGACCTGTCCGCCGCCATGGGCAAGATGCTCGAGCGCACCGGTGTGACCTACGTGCTCACGATCCAGCCCGAAATGGTGGCGAACGCCCCGGACGCCGATCCGTTCCACGCGCTCCGCGTCGAGGTGAACGGCGTGCCGCGCGGCGCCCGGGTCGTCCACCGGCCCGGCTGGTTCGCGCCCAAGCCGTTCGCGCAGCGCAGCCGCTACGAGAAGATGTTCATCACCGCCGGCCAGGTGCTGGTCGGCGAGGAGGGAGGCGCCGTCCACGCCTCGCTGCTCGCCGCGCCCATGCCCTCGGGCTTCGACGACGAAGCGGACGTGCCGCTGGTGGTCGAAGTGGAAGGCGCCGGTCTCCTCAAGGATCACCAGGGCCCGGATCTCCCCGCCGAGATCTACGTCTACGCCATGGACGCCCAGGGCTCCGTCCGCGACTACATCGCCCAGACGCTCGTCCTGGACATGAGCAAAGTCGAGGCGACGCTACGCCAGGGCGGCCTCAAGTTCTACGGCCATCTGCAACTGCCGCCGGGCAGCTACAAGGCCCGCCTGCTGGTGCGCAACGGCCGCACCGGCGAGTACGGCCTCAAGGTTGTGCCGCTGGAAGTGCCGCCGCTCACCCAGGCCGCCGGTCCGGTGCTGCTGCCGCCGTTCTTCCCCCAGCCGCCAGGCCCGTGGATCCTCACCCGCGAAGCCCCGCGACAGGGCCGGCGCGACGTGCCGCTCCCGTTCCGCCTCGGCGACAAGCCTTTCCTCCCCGCCTCCATGCCGACGCTGGACGACGGCCAGGAGACGCGCTTCTCCATGCTCGGCTACAACTTCGAGGAAGGCGACCTCCAGGTCCGTTCCGAGGTGCGGACCGCCGACGGCCGTCCCGCCAGCCAGGGAAGCCTGACGCTGACCGGCCGCCAGTCCGACCCGACCGGAGCGGAGCGCCTGGAGCTGACCTTCAAGCCCGCCGCGCTCCAGCCCGGCGAGTATCTCCTCAAGGTGACCGTCACCGGCGCCTCGGGCAAAGCCGGCACCGCCACCACCCGCTTCGTGGTCGCCGGCCAGCCGCCGGGCGAGCGGAGCTGAGCAACGATCCTGCACGGACGGGGAACCCGCTCCCCGTCCGATGCGGGATCTCTGTTGCAAGGGAAGTTGGCTTTGCCGCAGGGGAGTTGACTTGGCCCCAGGGGAGTTGACTTGGCCCCAGAGGAAGTTGACTTCGCCGCAGGGGAGTTGACTTCGCCGCAGGGGCAGTTGACTCTGCAACTGGGAAGTTGACTCTGCAACTGGGGAGTTGACTCTGCAACTGAGGAGTTGACTCTGCAACTGAGGAGTTGACTCTGCAACTGAGGAGTCGACTCTGCAACTGAGGAGTCGACTCTGCGACTGGGGAGTCGACTCTGCAACTGAGGAGTCGACTCTGCGACTGGGGAGTTGACTCTGCAACTGAGGAGTCGACTCTGCGACTGGGGAGTTGACTCTGCAACTGAGGAGTCGACTCTGCGACAGGGGAGTTGACTTTGTCTTAGGGGAGTCGACTCTGCTGTGGTGACGGAGAAAGAGACGCCCCGACGTTCCGGGACTCGGTGAGGTTCTCGGTAACGGACTGGGGCGTCTCTACAGCACCGACAGTGGCCTTCGCCAGGATCTGGAAGCGACGGCGCTGCCAGCCGCTCTGTCATCGCGGTCAAGAGGCCCTCCAAACGTTCTCGATCCAGGTCGAGAACGGGCCATCCCTTTTGAGGAAGGAGATCGAGCGTTTTACCGATGGACAATCAGGCTGGTGCGAGTCAACTCGAGATAGCGGTGCTCTTGTAGCGCCGCGACGATCGCCGGGATCTTTGGAACAAGCAGGCTGTCCAGGTCGGCGTTCGTGATGTTTCCGGTGGATATCAAGAGGAGCTTGTCGGGCTGGCCGAGAAGGAGAAAAGTGTTGACGAAGTCGGCATCCTTCGTAATGACTAGTGTCGGGCGAGGCGACGTGGCAGTTGGGCATCCACCAGGAAGTTCACGCGGCGGCAGTTTCCAGACGCTTGACTTGGCTCAGACGCGCGGCAAAGGCCAGGACGGCGAGAATGTCTTCCCGCTCAAGATCCTCATAGTCGGCGAGAATCTCCTCGGTCGTCATCCCGGAGCTGAGCAGTTCCAGGATCGTCTCGACCGGATAGCGCAAACCGCGAATGGTGGGCTTTCCGTGGCAGATTTCCGGGTCGATCGTGATGCGGCTCAGCGGCGTAGCCATCGAGTTTCTCCTATAGCGCTCAAAGCCTTGCCGTCCATCGGTGAACCTTGGAAGCCGACAGGTTCCCGACTGGCTCCCGCTAACGGGCCCGGCAGCGCTCTTCAGCATAGTACCATGGGGGCTCCGCCATGCGAGCGATCCTCCAGGGCCCGGAGCCGGCGCCGAGGCGGTCCAGGTTGGCGGCCCGGCATCCGGCGCTGTTGCCTCTGATCTCGCCGCTTGACGCGGCCCGGCTGGATGGTTGAAGCCTACTTGATCGCCGCCTCCAGAGGGTATTGGTGCCGCGAGCGCAGTTGCCGGAAGACCTCCTCCGCTGCCACTCCCTCGTCCCCGGCCTCCGACATCGCTCGATCTCGCCGCTCTGCTTCCTCGGCCCAAAGGCAGGCGACCTGGTCATCCCAATGGGGGCTCTGCTGAAAGCTCATCATCAGGCGTTCCAACAGCTCGGCCCGCGAAGTCTCCGGCAGTTTGAGGGCTTCGGCCTCGATCTGATCCAGGTTCAAACTCAAGTTTGCCTCCCTTCATTACGCTTCGTAAGCCCGTCGTCCCGACAATCGACCCACTCCGGCTCCCAGATGTCCTCGATCTCGATCATGGTTGAAGCCTACTTGATCGCCGTCTCCAGCGTGTAGCTCGCCGTTCCTTTCGTGGCGAGCACGAAGACCCGGTAGGCGCCGGTGGCGGGAAGCTCTCCGGTCCAGTCGGTGGTACGGCAGGTCACAGTGTAGTCGTCGATCATGATTTCGAAGACGGCGTTCTTGTCCGGCGAGGTGAGGTGCATCGTCATCGTCTGGCCTTCCCGGGCTCCCAGCGACCACTCTTCGATGCCAGCCGTCTTGCCGGTGACCGTGCCGGAGGATTTTCCCTTCGCGAAACGGATGGGTTTCGCGGGCTTGTCGGTGGCGAGACGGCGGTGGACGGCCGGGCCGGACTCGGCGAGGTGGCCGTTCTGGAGCTTCCAGGTTTCGGTGTCCACGAAGTCGATGCCCCGGGCCGCTCCGGAATCGTTGCCGACGCGCTCGACTTTCAAGGCGCCGTCTTCGAAACGGACGCAACGGACGCCACCCGAGGCGCGGTCGCCTCCCGGGATGCGGCCGAGGAGAGACGGTTTGCCGTCTTTCGTCCCGTACACGAAACCCTCGTCGAACTGGCCGGTGCCGCCGGTGTTGCAGATCGTCCGCACCACGGCCTCGTCCTTGCCGTCGCCGTTGAGGTCTCCGAAGAGGACTTCCTGGACCTCGAAATAGGTCCCTTCCAGGTCGGTGCCGGCTTTGCCCTCGAACTTGCCGGCGGCCACCTGGAGCGGCACGTTCGGCTCGTTCGACTCGAAGTCCGCGCAGGCCGGGCGGTAGGTGAAGCTGCGGAAGTCGGTCTTGTGAAGGTCGCCGGCCGGAGTGGCCGGCTGGGCTCCCGCCAGGAGGAGGACCATCAGGGACAGGGATGCGTTGAGCATGTCGGGTTCCGGGATCAGGTTCGGGGTTTGTAGGCGACGGCGTCGATCTCGACGGCGGCGCCCAGGGCGAGGTCCGCGCGGCCGACGGTGATGCGGGCCGGCGGATCGGAGCCGATGATTTCGAGATAGGCGGCGTTCATCTCCGGGAACGTCCGCATGTCGGCGAGGAAGACGTTGACCTTCACGAGGTCGGCCAGCGCGGCGCCGCACTCGGCGAGGATGGTCTCGATGTTGCGCAGGGTCTGTGCGGTCTGCTCGCGGGTGCCGCCCGCGATGAGGTCGAAGCCGCCCGGCGCGGTGGCGAGGGTGCCGGAGACGTAGATGAAATCCCCGGCCACGACCGCATGGCAGAAGGCCGGAAGCCGGCCGAGACTCTCGACGTTCACTTTCTTCGCCCGCATGACCCCCGATTGTATGTATCCTTCGACCAGAAAACCAGGAAGGGAGCCCTCATGACCTTTGTCTCCGATTTGGAACCCACCGCGCTCTGGCAGCGCTTCGACGAGATCCTCGCCATCCCCCGGCCGTCCACGAAGGAGGAGGCGATGCGGCGGTACGTGCTCGGCCTCGCCGGCAGGAAGGGCCTGCGCCACCGGCAGGACGCGACCGGCAACCTCGTGGTCGAGAAACCCGCCTCGCCCGGCAAGGAGGGCGCGCCCGGGGTCGTCCTCCAGGGCCACCTCGACATGGTGACCGAGAAGAACGCGGGCGTGGTCCACGATTTCGACCACGATCCGATCGTCCCCCGCCGGGACGACGGCTGGGTCAAGGCCACCGGCACGACCCTCGGCTCGGACAACGGCATCGGCGTCGCCGCCGTCCTGGCGGTGATGATGGCCGACGATCTCGTCCACGGACCCCTCGATCTGCTGTTCACGGCGGACGAGGAGACCGGCCTCACCGGCGCGGTCGCTCTCGACCCGGCCGCCATCGCGCTACGCGGACGCCTGCTCCTCAATCTGGACTCGGAGGAGGTGGGGACGGTGACGATCGGCTGTGCCGGCGGCGCCGTGACGCGTCTCGTGCTGGCGCCGGAGACCGGGCCGGCGCCTTCCGGCGAGGTGGTGGACCTCCGGCTTGCCGGCCTGAAGGGCGGGCATTCCGGCCTGGAGATCCATCTCCAGCGCGGCAGCGCCGTGCAGCTTTTGGCGCGGGCGATCTATTCCGTGGCACAGGGCGGGCCGGTTCACCTCGCGTCGTTCCACGGCGGGAACAAGCAGAACGCGCTGGCGCGCGAGGCCGTGGCGCGGGTGGTCGTTCCGAACCGCGCGGCGTTCGTGGAGGCTTTCGAACGGGAGGCCGAGGGCATCCGGGCGGAATATCGGCACACGGAGCCCGAGTTGAAGTTCGAGACTTCGAGCGGGAGCGTTTCCGGACCGGTCTGGAGCGCGGGCCTGGGCCGCCGTCTCCTGCTTCTCTTGAATACCCTGCCGCATGGCGTGATGGCCATGAGCCACGACCTGGAAGGCCTGGTGGAGACGAGCGTCAACCTGGCGGCGGTGTCGGAAGAACCGGCGGGCGTGGTGGTTTTGCTGAGCGTGCGCAGCTCGGTGGCGTCGGCTCTGCGCGCGCACCGGCGACGCCTGCGCGCGGCGGCCGAGCTCGTGGGCGCGCAGGTGGAAGAGAACGAAGGCTATCCGGCCTGGAGACCCAATCCGGAGTCCGCGCTGCTCGCGCGGTTCCAGGGCGTCCACCGGCGGCTGACCGGCAAGGAGGCGGAGCTGGTGGCCGTCCATGCCGGGCTGGAATGCGGCGTGATCGGCGAGAAGTTCCCCGGGATGGACATGATTTCGTTCGGGCCGCAGATCGAAGGCGCGCACTCGCCGGACGAGCGGGTGAAGATCGACACGGTGGCTCCGTTCTACCGGCTGCTGACGGAGACGCTGGCGGAGCTGGCCGGGAGGTGACGGCGCATCGGACCTTGCTGCGCAGCGTCGTTCTGGTGCTCCTGTGCGCGGGTCTGGCGCTGCTGGCATCGTCCGACAACCTGTACGCCGCTCTCGTTCGGATGCTGGACGTCTCGGCGAAGCTGATCGACGAGCGGCCGGTCGCGGGGGCGGCGTTTTTCGTCCTCCTCTCGGGTCTGTCGGCCATGCTGGCGTTCTTCAGCAGCTCGGTGCTGGTGCCGGTGGCGCTCTATGCGTGGGGGAAGGTGGCGTGCATGCTGCTGTTGTGGGTGGGTTGGACGCTGGGGGGGATGGCGACGTATACCATCGGCCGCTACCTGGGCCGGCCGGTGGTCGAAGCGCTCCTGCCGGCCGGAACGCTGGGGCGGTACGAGCGCCGGATTCCGGAGAATCCGCCGTTCGGGTTTCTCGTCCTCCTGCAACTGGCGATGCCGTCGGAGGTGCCGGGCTACCTGCTCGGCCTGTTGCGCCTGCCGTTCCGTCGCTACCTGGCGGCTCTCGCGATCGCGGAAGCCCCCTATGCGGTGGGGACGGTCTATCTCGGGGCCAGCTTTCTGGACCGCCGGCTGCCGCTCCTGATCGGCCTGGGCGCCGCCGGTGCGCTGCTCATGGCCATCTCGGTCCGGGCGCTGCACCGGCGGCTGGCGGAGTGAGGGTGCCATTGGGGCTGGACGACGCCAGCGCCGCCCTCCGTGTTATAGTTCCCCTGTTCAGGTACTTCCCATGCGCAAACAAGAGCCCACCGATCCACTCGAAGACTATGCCGTCGTCCGTAACCGCCGTACCGCCGAGGCCAAGAAAGACCGCGAGGAGGCCGGCAAGCTCTGGCGGCAGCTTCAGGCGTCCGGCGCACCGAAAGATTGGAAACACCGTGTTTTGGAAGACCCCGCGCTCCAGGGTTGGGCCTTCTGCGAGAAGCTCTGCGACGAGAGCGCGGAGCTGGCGGAAGGCGATCCCGGCGCCGCCGAGGAGCTGGCGGCGCTGGCGGTGACGCTGGCGCCGAAGACGGTCGGCGAGGCCACCCTGGTCAACGGCCTTCAGGAGTATGCCTGGAAGCATCTGGGGAACGCCTGCCTGGCGCGCGGTGACGTGGCGGGAGCCGCGGAGGCTTTCCGCCGTGGCACCGAGTTCTTCGCCGGCGCGATGGCGGGGATCTGGCCCAGCCAGCTCCGTCGCGAACGCATGGCGCCGCTGTCCTGCCGGCTCCTGTGCGCACAGGGGAAGCTCGTCGAGGCGATGGAGAAGATCGACTTCTCGCTCCGGCTGGCCGGATCGGTCGACGACGGAGGCGAGAAACAGCTTCCCCTCCTCCTCGAAAAGGGCCGCCTGCATCGGCGGTTCGGCGACGTCGAGGCAGCCGTCCGGGAGCTCACCCGGGCCGATGAGATCGCGTCACGGAACGCCAATCCCCGCCTCGCCCTGCGCGTCGCGATCGAGCTCGGAGCCGCCCTCTGCGACGCCGGCCGCCACGGCGAGGTGAAGACGCTCTCCGCCAAGGCGCGCAAGGAGGCCCAAGGCCTCGACCTCGAGCGGTCCCGCCTCGTCTGTCTCGACGGCCGGGTCGCCGCGGGCCTGGGCCGCGTGAAGGACGCCGAAGCGGTCCTCCGGCGGGATCCGGCCGAGCTTCACCGCCGTGCGATCGCCGACTTCGCCCTGCTCTTCCTGGAGGTTGCCGCGCTCCATGTCCGGGAGGGGCGCACCGCCGAGCTGAAAAGCCTGGCGGAGCCGATGCCGCGGCTCATCGAGGGCTCCGGACTGAACCGCGAGGCCGCGGCGATCCTCAAGCTGTGCTGCCGCCTCGCCGCGGGAGACAAGCTGTCCGCCGACCGCGCCGCACAGCTTGTCAAGGAATTCTCCCGCCTCTCGTCGGGGCGGTAAGGAAGCGGACAAGACACAACCTCATTCCCTTCCAGCCATTCCCGGTATACCTTGGTCCAGCAACATCGACGCCGCAGTCGATACCGAACGGAGGGACCGGGTGTCATGGACAAGGAATGGAATCAGATCGAGTTGGACGCGCTCCTCGAGCTGCTGAAGAGCGCGGTCGGAGAGCTTCTGCGTCTGCGGGACGGGGACGCGTTTCTCTCCTGGATGAAGTCGCAGGCGCCGGAGCGGTTCCCGGAGCTGTTTTCCGGACTGGACGAGCGGGTGGCGCGGGCTGTCGCTCTGGAGCTGGGCAGGCAGATCTGGGACGCCACACCGCTGCCGGCCAACGGCTCTCAGCCAAAGCCGCTCCCCCGGCCGCGCGCTCAGGATCCGTGCTCTTGCGGGTCGGGCCGGCCGTATGGAGATTGCTGCGCGGCGGCGCCGGCTCTGCCGGGGCTGACTCCGGAGCTGCTCCGGGCGCTGGTCGCAGGGCAAAAGGGAGAAGAAGACGAAGAGGATGAGGAAGGAGGTGCCGGTCCCGGGGAGAACTGACCTCTTCCAGTGTCTCGGGCCTCCCATGTAACGCCGAAATCAGTTATGCTTTTCCTGATGGCGCTACAATCTTCTCTTCGGAGGTCTGCGGCCTCGCTCGCCCAGGCTCTCGCCCGGCAGGCTCGCCTTCTCGAAGCCCGCATCGAGGATCTGCTGGAGAGGGACAAGGGACGGGAGGAGCCCTCGGAGCTGACCGGCTTCTACAGGACCCTCTCGTCCCACCTGTTCCAGAGCCTGAGCGAGCGGGCCTTCGCCGACCTGTACGCCCAGACGGTCGCCTACGGGATGCTGGCCGCCCGCTGCTGGGAGGACGGCGACCTCGACCGGCGCACACTCTACGAACGGATCCCGCCCGCGAGCGGCATTCTCCGGGACGTCTTCCGCTACGTCTGCCTCTCGCCGCCGCCGGAGATCGAGCCGGTCGTCGACGGCCTGGTCGATCTCCTGCGTCCAGCCGACCTGAAACGGTCGCTCCAGCGGGAGTTCGCCGACCGCGGAGACCGGGATCCGATCCTCCACTTCTACGAGACCTTCCTCCAGCACTACGATTCCGAGCTGCGCACCCGCCGCGGGGTCTACTACACGCCGCCGGCCGTCGTCTCCTACGTCGTGCGCTCGGTCGATTATCTCCTGCGCACCCGCCTGGACCGGCCGGACGGCCTCGCCGATCCGCGGGTCTGGCTCCTCGACCCCGCCGCCGGCACGATGACCTTCGTGGTCGAGGCGTTCCGGCAGGCCATCGACACCTGCAGCGCGAAGTACGGCCGCGCGGGAGTGCCGGCGCTCGTCCGGGACCACCTGCTCCCGCACGGCTTCGGTTTCGAGCTGATGATGGCGCCTTACGCCATCGGCCATCTGAAGATGAGCCTGTTCCTCTCCGAGCAGGGGTACACGGTGCGGGAGGAGGACCGGGTCAACCTTCTCCTCACGAACGCACTGGAGCGGGAAGACCTCGATCAGCCGTCGCTGCCGGGGTTCCCGTCGCTCGCAAGGGAGGTTCGCCTGGCCGCGGAGGTCAAAGCGGACCGCCGTATCTGCGTGGTGATCGGCAATCCTCCATACTCCGGCCGGTCAGCCAACCGCACGAAAGCGGCGGACCGGATGCTCCGCGAATCGCACGCGCCGGGCGATGAGGGGTACTACCGCGTGGACGGCCGGCCGCTGGGTGAGAAAAACGCCAAGTGGCTCCAGGACGACTACGTGAAATTCCTCCGCTTCGCGCAGCGCAAGATCGACGAGAGCGGCCAGGGAGTCGTCGGGCTCGTCCTCAACCACAGCTACCTGGACAATCCGACGTTCCGCGGCCTCCGGCGTTCGCTGATGAACAGCTTCGACGAAATCCACCTCCTGGACCTCCACGGCAACCGGCGCAAGAAAGAGACCGCCCCGGACGGCGGGATTGATGAAAACGTTTTCGAAGACGTCGGGCAGGGGGTGTCGATCCTGCTGATGGTGAAGGCGCCGGGCACGTCTCCGGAAGCCCCGCGGAAGATCGTGCGCCACGACCTTTGGGGGAACCGGCTCAAGAAACTCCGCTGGCTCGCGGCCCGCGACGTGAGCTCGACCCCGTGGACGGACCTCAGCCCCCGGCCGCCATCCTATCTCTTCGTGGGGAGGGACGCCGGGCGCGAGGAGGCCTACGGGCGGTTCATCCCGCTGCCGGAGATCTTCCCGGAATATTCACCCGGAGTGCTGACGGCCCGGGACCGTTTCGTGACCGATTTCGATTTTGATTCCGATGTGCTCCGCAAGCGCATCGTACGCTTCCGCAATGGAGTGTCCGAGGAAGAGATCGACATCCTGCCGGACACCGGCACCTGGACGCGCGCCGAAGCCGTGCGGAAGGCGGCGGCCGACGGAGCGTGGGAGTCGCGGTTCACGGCGATCCTCTATCGGCCGTTCGACTACCGGCCGATCTTCTACGCCGATTATCTGGTGGAGAGGCCGCGCGAGAAAGTGATGCGCCATCTGCTCGGCGGGAACAACCGCGCCCTGGTGGTGCCGCGGCTGAGCAAGGACGGTTCGGGAGCCCTGGTTACAAACGGGATCGCGGCGCACAAGGCGGTCAGCGCGTACGACATCAATTCCGTCTTTCCGCTGTACCTGCTGTCCGGGGAAGGCCGGCTCGGCGAGGTCCGCCGCGAGCCGAACGTGGCACCGGCGCTTTTCCAATCCCTGGAGAGCACCTTCGGCGAACCGGTCACACCGGAGGCGATCTTCTGCTATGTCTACGCGGTGCTCTACAGCGAAGAGTATCGTGAGCGGTACGGCTCCTTCCTGGCCGAGGGCTTCCCACGCATCCCTTTTCCGCGGAGCCTCCGCCTGTTCAAGCTGCTGGCCCAGCTCGGCGCGGAGCTGGTGGATCTCCACCTGCCGGGAAAAATGTTGGAGCCGGCCGTCCAATTCCTCGGAGCTGGAAACGGCCGGCTCAGCCGGTCCAGACGGGCTCTCCGCGACTACCGGGAGGATGAGCGGCGCCTGTACGTCAACGAAAGCCAGTGGTTCGAAGGCATTTCACCGCGGGTCTGGCACTACCGCATCGGCGGCTACCGGGTGCTGGACCGCTGGCTCCAGGACCGTGCCGGGCGCCCGCTCACCTGGCAGGAGATCCAGGCGTTCATCCGGGCGGCCACGGCTCTCGGGTGGACGATCGAGGTACAGCGGCGGATCGACGAGCTGTACCTCGAGGTGGACTCCTGAAAGGTGCCGTAGGCGTCAGAAGGCGCTGAGGATGAGCGCCACGTCCTCGCCGATGGCGGCCAGGTTGCGGTCCAGCAATTC
Organism: uncultured Holophagales bacterium; assembly: GCA_963844885.1. Lineage (GTDB taxonomy): Bacteria > Acidobacteriota > Thermoanaerobaculia > Multivoradales > UBA5704 > DATMER01. Next base: position 24,477 of record CAWJQA010000011.1, read on the forward strand.
GACATAGGTGCCGCCGTAGGCGCCGACGCCGGAGCGCCTCTCCTGTTTGAAGCGGAAGAGCACCTTGCCGGTCTCGACGTCAACCGCTTCACCCGCAAGCCGGGTGCGAGCCGCGCCGGCGCCGAACCCGGCCCAGTAGCGCGCCGCCTGCGAGCCCGGGTCCATGCTCTCCACGCGCGCCCGTAGGACGATCGCCTTGCTTCCGCCCCCTTCGCGGGAGATGTCGATCCGGTCTCCGAGGGCCCTGGCCAGACCCTGGAGGAAGGGCCCGGCGGGGTCCGCCAGCACTTCCTTGACCGGAGCGTAGGTGTTGTCGTCCGCATCGGGCAGCGGGGTGTTCTTGGTGTCGAACGCCTCCACCGACACGGTCTCATAGTCAGACAGCTTGAACGTCTCGAGGATTCTCGAGCTCGTCGATCTCGTCCTTCCAGTCCACGTACAGGCCGGGAGCTGTGGAACCCGCCTTCGCCTTCCGGGCGGCGGCCGGAGCCGCCACAACCGTGAGCAGCAACAACGCCATGCCGAGTCGCACCAGTATTCTCATGACGACCTCCAGTCTGGATCCCTCTCAGCTTACCATCCGCGCGGCTCCTTCGGCGTCCACCCTCCGACCTGCTCAACCTGGCGCACTTCATGCAATGCCCTCGAGATGAAGCCCCTCGGCTTCACATTCGGGTTCCCACCTACTGGAAGGATCGCTTATGAAACGATGCATGGTTCTGGGTTTTTCGGCCCTCCTGCTCTCTCTGATCGCGGCGGCGCCGGCCGGCGCCGCAGGTACGACGACGGTCTGCCGGATGGACTACACCCTCAAGGGTTGGTCGGCTTTCTACAAAACGGCTCACGGATCGGGAACAATCACCTGCGACAACGGACAGACGGCGAAGGTGAAGATCTCCGCCAAGGGTGGCGGCCTGACGGCCGGCAAGTCCGAGATTCGGGACGGCCACGGGAAGTTCTCCGAGGTCGCCGACATCCGGGAGCTGTTCGGCAGCTACGTCAATGCGACCGCCGCCGCGGGCGCCGTTAAGTCGGCCGAGGCACAGGCTCTCACCAAGGGAGAGGTCTCCCTGGCCCTGACCGGCAAGGGAACGGGCGTGGAGCTCGGAGTGAGTTTCGGCAAGTTCACGATCTCCAAGCGGTGAGCCGGTTTGTGGCTGTCCCCTTCGGGAGCCACGAACCGCGCAAGAGCCCGGCTTCGCGTTCGCGCCGTTGATCTTCTCGGGAAGATCGGATGTCTTCCGGAGAAGTCGGCGCGGCTTCTCTGTCCGATGAGCCATCTTCTCAGGAAGACGAGGGTGCTTCCGGCTCCATCGAACAGTCTTCCCGGGAAGATGAGCCTGCTTCCGGAGAAGACGAGGCTGCCTTCGGAGAAGGCGAGGTATCTTCCCGGACCATCGAAACGACTTCCCGGTCCGGTGAGGCTGCTACCCGGGAAGCCGGACTGACTTCTCGGGAAGATGCGCCATCTTCCCGAGAAGATGGGCTGTCTTCCGGAGAAGATGGCACTGCTTCCGTGTCCAGTACCACGACTTCCCGGGAAGACGAGGCGTCTTCCGGCTCAGATCTCCGCGCCATCCTTCTCTGAGATGAGCCCGCGCCGACGAGCGGAGGCACTGGCAGTCTTGGCGATTTCATTGAGTACGTAGACCAGGTCGCCGGGCGTGAGGTTCACTGCGCAAGCATAGATGATGCTGTCGCCTAGTATCGACGAACGGCGAAGCAGTTCCTATTTTCAGGAGCGAAGGAGCTTTACGTCCGACCCTCTACTGCGGTGGCAGTTAGGCGGCACTATCCGGATATTCGCTGACCTCGCTGAGGACGGCTCGGGGAGCGACGACCTGGCCGGCACCCTTCTCCAGAAGGTTGAGACGATCAAGCTTGGCCAGGAAGATCAGAGGGCTTGTATCGACGACCCACAGACTCATCAGGCCAACTCGCGAGCCGCCTGGATCTCGGCATCGATCTCCTCCCCGCGGAGATTGATGGCCGGAACTCCAATCCGGTCCAGCTCGTGGAGAAACGAAACGCGGCTCATCTCCGCAAGCCGAGCCGCTTTGCCTGAGGACAAGCGCCCCAGCTCAAAGAGTTTGGCTGCCGCAAGGAAGCGGAGCTCCCGGGCGAACTCTCCATCGGACAACTTGAGGAGCTGCGGTAATCCGGACGGATAGGAGATCACGGCCTGTTTGGTGTCCTCGTTCATGCCGCGCCTCCTTTCCCTCGTTTCTCGATTCGCCTTTGACGACTATAGTGTACCAAATTCCGGTACGGATGCGACCAGGAATCGAGATGAATCCCACGAGGTACAGTAAATGTCAGAAACCGGGATGAGCGCCAGGGGGTGCTGTCAGGAACGCATTTTCCAGAGCCAGCCGGACGGTTCCCACGTCCCGCAGTCGGCTGACACGAGCACGGGGTTCAGAAAGGCCGAAACGGCTTCTGTAACCTCGGTGAGCGTTCTCCAGGTCAGCTCATCGCTCGCAGCCATCACAGCGTAGGGGGCTTCCCAGAACGACGGCGGAGGTGGAACGGACGTCGGCAGGGAGTGAGTTCCGCGAAAGCCGAACGTCCTTTCGAGCGCCAAGCGAAGCTCCCTTCCTTCGATTGGGCCGGTTGTGGCGAGCAAGGCAATGTCGGGAAGATCTCTTACCCGAGAGTTCGGCCGACTCCTCGGCATCGTGAGGGCATGCAGCTTCTCGGCGACATGGGAGACGACTGGGTACAAGCGCAACGTCGGAGAGGCGATGCCCGCGAAGCTGAGGAGGTCGTCCGCCACCAGCAGATCGGGCTCGCCGATGAGAGGGTCACCAAATGCCACATCAACTCCGAACGGGCGGCTGTAGATCGCGCCCGCGAGCCGGCATTCGGCACGATAGCGATAGCCGTCGTACTGCATCCCCTCGTTCCGGATCTCGGGATGATCCGCGTCCGGCTGGACCTCGAAGATCATGTAGTCGCCGAGATCGAGACGGCCGGCGGTTTGCAGCCGGTCGAGGACGCTGTCGGACGAACCCATCATGCGCAGATCGATGTCCTTGGTGGTCCGAGCCCGCGTGAGGCGCATTTCGAGAACCAGGCCGCCTTTGAGCGTCACCGCGTCGCCAACGACCGCGGCGACGCGGGCAAGAAACCGGTCGAAAACGAGCAACTGGCGACGTCGCGCGAAGTCGACGCCGGTGGTCGACGAGGACTTGAGCCGCTGCTCGAGCGCCTGCTTGAACGCGAGTGGCGTCGGGTATCTCCGAATCATCGGGCGCTCTTCGATGCACGGTCGAGCGAGGCATTGAGCTCTGCGCCATCCTTCTCTGAGATGAGCCCGCGCCGTCGAGCCTGGAGCACGGCCTGGCGCACGAGCTCGGGAGAGACGTTCGCCTCGACGCAATCACGCAGGGTTCTTCGCGGCGACGTGATTGGCACGGCCGAGAAACCCGCCCGGTCGATGTCGCTGATGTCGGCGTAGTGCAGGACGAGGCCGGTGGGTATCCGCAGCCGCCGGCGCCGCCAGCTCGAAGGGATCGTCATGTGGATCTTGGAGGGCAGCACATCGGAGAGATCGTGCAGCGCGAGCGCGGTCTCATGGGAGAAAACGCCGGCCTGTTCGGCCCAGAGCCAGAGCGCGACCAGATCCTCATGCTCGCTGGCCGGGAAGTACACGAGGCGATAGATCCGCCGCCGCATTCGCGTGACCTTTCCGCTGCCTAGGTACTTGCGAAGCAGTTGCGGCGAGTAGCCCGCCGCCGCGGCCTGCCCGGTCGTGAAGTAGCCACTCTGGGCCTGCGCGACGCCGAAGAGCGCATCCCAGTCCGGAGAGCTTCCGTGAGTCGAGGCGGCGGTGCCCATCGCGCACAAACATTAACCCAGGGTTTAGTTTTGTGCAACCTGGGGGCGCTTGAGTGAATCCGGCCCTCTACCCCTTCCTCCGAGGCCGCCGCTCCGGCGAGGCGTTCCAAGGATCCACCGGCCACGCGTGCTTCGGATACCGCCCCTGCAGCTCCTTGCGGACCTGCGGGTAGGTGTTCTCCCAGAAGCTTCGCAGGTCGTGGGTGACCTGCTGGGGGCGCTGGTTGGGGGCGAGGAGGTGGAGGAGGACCGCCACCCTCCCGGCCGCCACTCGCGGGGTTTCCGCGAGACCGAACAGCTCCTGAATGCGGGCGGCCAGGACGGGTGGGCGGCCTGGCTCGTAGAGGAGACGGATGTGGCTGCCGCTCGGCACTTCCAGGCGCTCGGGAGCCTCGCGCTCCACGGCCCGGAGCTGATCGTGGGGCAGCGCTCCCTGGAGGATGGACAGGAGCGGCGCTCGTTTCATCTCGGCGAAGGACTTGCGGCCGGCGACGAGGGCCGGGAGCAGGTCCCGGATCTGGCCGTCTTCGAAGGCGGGGAGGCTCAGCTCGGGCATCCACTCTCGCAGGGACCGGACGCGGGCGAGGAAGCCGGCGACTTCGGGGGCGTCCAGGGCCAGCGCACGATCCAGATGGCCGGCGGCGGCTTCGGCGAGGATCTGCTCCGCTGTCTCTCCAGTGGCCGAAGCCTCGTTTTCGGAGAGGATCAGGTCGTCGTAGCGGGTCCGCTTCCAGGCGATGACTCTTTCTTTCTCTTCGTCGAAAACCACGTCGATCGTGGTGCTCAGGCGGTCCGGCGGGAGCCACTCCGGGCGGACTTCGGAGGCGAGGCGGACGAGGGCTTCTCCGGCGCGGTCGTCGAGGTCGATGCAGAGGAAGAGGTCGGGGTCCAGCACGGTGCTCTCTTCGGCGAGGCGGACTCCCCGGCCTCCGACCATGACGGCTCGCGGGCTTCGCGGCTCTCGCCGCCGGGCGAGGCGGTCGGGGTAGGCGGCGAGGAGGGCTCGGAGGAGAGATTCATCCCGAGATTCCCGTCCTGATGCCGGGCCCAGCTCTTTCCGGGTCATCTCCAGGAGCTGATCTCTCGCTTTGAGAACGAAGCGGGCGGCTCCGGCGTTCAGGCGGTTTTCCTCGCTCCGGTCTCGCCTTTCGAAAGATTCCAGGGCGTCCAGCCGGTCGAGGAGGTCGGAGCGGGAGGCTCGCCGCGGGCCGGAGCCGCGGGGAGCTCGGAGAAAGGGGTCTCTCTCGGAGAGGAGCGCGGCAAGCAGGGCGGCTTCCTTGGGATGCCCGAGGCGGTGGCCTTCCAGCAGGAGGCGGCCGAGACGGGGATGGATGGGCATGCGGGCCAGGAGACGGCCGACTCCGGTGACGCCTTGGCCGTCCGTGGCTCCCAGGCGGCGGAGGAGGTGGAGGGCCGCGGCCAGGGCGGCGGGGTCGGGAGGCTCCAGCCAGCCGAAGGCGGTCAGGTCCGACTCTCCCCAGGCCAGGAGCTGGAGTGCGGGCGCCGCCAGATCGACGCGCAGGATCTCCGGCGTCTCCCTTTCCGCCAGCGTCGGATGCTCCCAGGCGGGCCAGAGGCGCAGGCAGAGGCCGGGTTGCTGGCGGCCGGCCCGCCCGGCCCGCTGATCGGCCGAGGCGCGGCTGATCTTCCCGAGCTCCAGACGGTCCAGGCCGGTCGACGGATCGTAGCGCATGCGGCGGACGAAACCGGTGTCCACCACGGCGGTCACGCCTTCGACGGTGACCGAGGTCTCGGCCACGTTCGTGGCGAGCACGACCTTCCGGCGATCGAGCGGCCGGAGGACTTCATCCTGCCGCTCGGCCGGGAGATCTCCATAGAGAGGAAGGACGGCGAGGTCTCTCTCTCCGGCGAGCGCCTGGGAGGCGCGCTCGATCTCTCCGACTCCCGGGAGGAAGACGAGGACGTCTCCGGTTGTTTCCGCCAGCGCCCGGCGGACGGCTACGGCGACGGGCGTCTCCCGGTCCAGATGGCGGATCTCGACGGGATGGAGACGGCCTTCGCTCACGATCACCGGAGCGTTGAGGTAAGCCTGGATCGGACCCGGATCGATCGTGGCCGACATGGCGACGAGGCGCAGGTCCGGCCGGACCTCGCGCTGGACGCGCCGGGCCATGGCGAGGGAGAGATCGGTGTGGAGGCTCCTTTCGTGGATCTCGTCGAAGATCACGGCTCCGATCCCCTCCAGGAACGGATCGGCCTGGAGCATCTGGACGAGGATGCCTTCGGTGACGACGAGGATGCGCGTCGAGAGTCCCGTCTTCTGGTCGAAGCGGCGGTCGAACCGCACCTGGTAGCCGACCTCCTCGCCGACTCTCCAGCCTCCCTCCTCGGCCATGCGCCGCGCCGCGGCCCGGGCGGCGATGCGGCGCGGCTCCAGCATCACGATCCGTCCTGAAATGGTTGCCAACAGGGCCGGTGGCACGCGCGTGGTCTTGCCGGCGCCGGTAGGGGCGATCAGCACGGCGGCCGGGCTCTCGCGCAGGGCCGCGAGCAGCTCGGGCAGGATGGCGTCGATGGGAAGCGGGGTCCCCATCCGATGGCTCATGCGCCGGTCGGCACGCCGAGCCAGCCCAGGACGGTGAGGACGATCAGGACGAGCGAGAGCAGGCTCACGATCCCGGCGATGCCCCACGCCAGGAGGCTGTAAAGGCCGCGGTTGACGTATTCCCCCATGATCTCTTTTTGATTGATCAGGCGCAGCATGGCGAACAGCTCCACCGGCAGGAGGAGGCCGTTCAAAACGTAGACGCCGACCAGCACGCGGATGAGCGGCAGGCCCGGGATCAGCGCCAGCACGGCGCCGAGGAGGATCAGGCCGGTGAACAGGCCCATGAAGATCGGCGCCTCGGACCACGTCCGCGATACGCCGCGCTCGAAGCCGAGCGCCTCGCTCATCATGTAGGTCGTGGCCAGCGGCAGGACCCCGGCCGCCAGCAGCGAGGCGCCGAGCAGGCCGAGGCCGAACAGCGCGCCGGCATAGTGGCCGGCGATCGGCTGGAGGGCCTGCGCGGCGTCCTCGGCCGTTTCGATCACGATTCCCCGCGGGTGGAGCGTCGCCGCCGTGGCGATGATGATGAACATGGCGATCACGCCGGCGAACACGGTGCCCACGATCACGTCGAAGCGGGTGTAGGCGTACTCCTCCGGCTTGACTCCCTTTTCGACCACCGACGATTGAATGTAAAGCTGCATGTAGGGGGAGATCGTCGTGCCGATGAGCGCGATGAGCAGGTGGACGTAGCCCAGCTCCATCCGCGGCTCCGGCCGCACCATCTGCATCAGCACCGCGCTCCAGTCGGGCCGGGCGAGGAAGGCGGCGCCGACGTAGGCGAGGAAGGCCAGGGAGAGGAATAGAAACACTTTCTCGACCCGTTCGTAGGAGCCGCGGGTGATGAGCAGCCAGACCAGCCCCGCCGACAAGGGCACGGCGATGTAGCGGCTGACCCCGAACAGCTCGGCCGCGGCGGCGATGCCGATGAACTCCGAGACGATGATGCCGGCGTTGGCTACGAACAGGGTGAGCAGGATGGTCGCCGTGGTTCGCAGAGAAAAGTTTTCCCGCACCAGGTCGGAGAAGCCCTTGCCGGTGACGGCGCCCATGCGCGCGCTCATCTCCTGGACGACGCCGACGCCGACCGTCACCAGGATCATGGCCCAGAGCAGGCCGTAGCCGTAGGAGGCTCCGGCGGAGGCGTAGGTGGCGATGCCGCCCGCGTCGTTGCCGGCGCTCGCCGCGAGCAGGCCGGGGCCGAGGGCCAGCAGGTACGGGAGGAGCCGGCGGCGCGGACGCCGCGGCCCCGGAATCGGCGCCTCGGTCTTCATGCGGCGAAGGACCGGGCGCCGCGGCGCTGCCAGATCTCGGGGAGGAGCACGGCCAGGGCGTCGTCGACGGTGAGCACGCCGAGCATCCGGCCGTCGCCGCCGAGGACGGGCACGGCGAGCAGGTTGTATTCGGCGAGCACCCGGGCGGCGTCCTCGGCGCGGTCTTCGGGGCGGACGGTGGGGAGGTCGCCGTCCATGACCTCGGTCACCGGCGTGGCCGGGTCGGCGAGGATCAGGTTGCGCAGGCGCACGAGGCCGAGCAGCGACGCGGAGGCGTCCGGATCGATCACGTAGACGGCGAGCAGAGGATCGGGAACCTCCTCCATGGAGCGCACGGCGGCGAGGGCGTCGCCGACCGTGGAGGCGGACAGGACGGTCACGAAGTCGGTGGTCATGAGGCGGCCGACGCTGTCCTCGTCGTAGGCGAGGTGGACCTGGACGTCGGCGGCCTCCTCCGGCTCCATGCGGGCGAGGAGCTGCTCGGCCACCTCGTCTTCGAGGTCGTCGAGGGCGTCCGCGGCGGCGGCGGGGGTCATCTCCTCCAGGATGTCGGCGGCCCTCTCCTGGTCCATGCCTTCGAGCAGGTCGGCCACGCGCTCGTCGCTGACCTCCTCGAGGGTCTCGGCCGCGGTCTCGTTGTCGAGGGCGGCGACGATCTCGGCACTCTCGCGGTAGGAGAGGGCGTCGACGATGCGCGCGAGGTCGACCGGGTTCAAGTCGGCCAGGCGGTCGTAGGAAACCTTGAGCTGGACGGGCGCGGCGCTGGCGAGGTACTGGGCGCCGTTCCAGTCGACGATCTGGCGGCCGACGATGCGGCCGGCGAGGGCGCGCGGCCCCAGGCGGCGCAGCAGCGCCTGCGGGCTGATGTCGATGCCGATCACCCGGAACCCGCCTTCGACCCGGGCGAGCTGCACGTCGTTCACCCGCACGATGCGCCGGCCGGTGATGTCGATGAGCTGGTGGTCGAGCACGTCCTGGCGCAGGAGAACCTCGCCGTCGCGGCGGGAGAACTGCTGGAGATCGACGGTGGAGGAGGCCAGCCTGGCCGCACCATTGAAGTCCTGAAGGAGCCGGGCGGGAACGAAGAAGCGCCGCCGGCCGTCCCGGACGATGAGGCCCGCCACGAGCGGGTATTGGGCATCCATCCGGACGATGAGGTCGTCGAGCTTGCCGATGACCTCTCCGCTCTTGCCTTGGACGGGCCGGTCGAGGATGGATGCGAGGAAGATCATTGGCCGCCTCCTTCTGAGCCCCGCCGCGGTGCGCGGGACCGGACGCGGCCCGGTGATCGTAACACGGCGGAACGGGGCCGGGAGGGTGAAGCTCACCGGCTCAGATGGTAGCGGGTGGAGCGGCGCTCGCCGGTCCGCCGCACCAGCCCGGAGCCGGCCAGCGAGCGCAGGGCGATGCGCAGGCGGGAGGCCGGTGCGCCGGTCTCCCGCACCAGCTCGGTCATGCCGGCCGAGCCGCCCAGGCCACGGAGCACCTCCAGCACCTGCGCGTCGAAGACGTTCATGCCCGACTCGTCCGCCGCGCTCCGCCGCGGACCTCGCTTCCGCTCCTCCAGGAGGCCGGCCAGGACGCCGCCGCGCAGGAAGGCGATCATGCGGTCGCCGTCGATCCCCAGCTCCAGGAAAGGTCCGGCTTCGATCACCTCCCCCTGTCCGGCCAGGAAGTTGAGGCGCCGGAGCTGGGTGACCAGGGAGCGAATGCGCCGCCGGTCGCCCAGGAGCGGCCTCAGCTCACGGGCGAGGATGTCGAGGCGGACCTGCAGCCGGGGCTCCGGCCGGGAGGGCGTCTGATGGCGAGCCAGGACGAGCCGCACCCAGAGGACGACGATCAGGGCACAGGCGTCGGCCCGGAGGCCGAGGTTGGAAGCCGCTTCGAAGGCCGGGTCGGCGGCCACTTCGGGGGCAAGCCGGATGCCCACGTGGTCCGAGTAGCGGCTGGTGGCGAGGACCAGGCCCACTTCCCGGAGCCGGCGCTCCACGTCGCGGAGGACCGGCGGCACTTCGAGGCCGGGCATGTCGGCGCGGGGGATGGCCCCGGCGCGGAGCAGGCGGGCGCAGATGCGGATGGCTTCGTTCATGGCTGCCGGCCTCCACCCGGCTTGTGCCCGAGGCGGTTTCCGGGTTTGGCCGGGCTGGCGTCTCCCGTCAGGGTCAGCGCCTCGGCCGCACGGGCGACGGCGCCGGTGGCCAGGAGGGGGGGGGCGGGGAGGACGGCTACCAGCGCCTGCCGGCCGGCCGCGGCAAGCTCCTCCAGGTCCCGCGTCAGGAGCGCGCGGACGATCTGCTCGGGCGTGATGCCGGCCGGCAGCAGCGGCACCGGCCCGGCTTCGGGAAAGGCGGCGCGGCGAAGCACACCCCAGACCCGCAGGCCGGCCGCGGTCAGGACGGCGGTTTGCCCGGTTTCCTCGGTGTCGGCGGGCCCGTCTTCGAGCCAGCCGGCCTGGCGGAGCGCGCTCAGGGTCTCGCCACGGGCCGGCTCGGCCAGCCAGGAAAGGATCTCGTCTGGACCGGGTCCACCGCCGGTTCCTGATACAGGCTGGGAAGCCAGCGTCTCCAGTACGGCGGCTCGGGCCAACAGCTCCCGGGGATTGCGGCCGGTCAGGCCGCGTAACAGGGAATGGACAGCCTCAAGGGGCCGGACGGCGGCGAGCACTTCGATCTGCTCGGGTGGCAGCCCGCCCGTCCACTCGGCGAGCGCCGCCCATCCGCCGGCGGCAAGGTCGGGTCTTTCTCTTCCGTAGCTCATCTCCGCGACAACTATATCGGAGATGCGAGCCCCCGGAGGTGGGGAGGTGAAAAAAGATTTCACTTCGTGGCCTCCCCCCTCCAGACCCCTGTCGAAAAGGCGGAGAAGAGGCGGAAAAACCGCCCGTTTGCGGCCGGCCGGCTCCCTTGTCCACACCGCTGCGAGGAAGGCTAGCCCGGCTCGGCCCGGGGTTTGCCGGCGATCGCCAGGAAGAGCTCCTGGACGACCTCCTTGAGCTCGATCGTATACGTCGAGAGGTCGCGCAGGCTCTGCTCGAGCTGCTCGACGGTGGGGCGGTTGAGCGAGCCGCTGGACTTCGGCCGGACCTTGTAGGTCAGCCGCTCGTCGAGGAGCTGCAGCTTCTGGTAGGCGTCCTTGAGTCTCTGAGCGTCCATGTCACTCCCTTGCTTTGTCTGGCGCTGGTTCGAAGCGCTGGTTCGAAGGAACTTGGGAGCCGCAGCGTGAAATCGATCAACCGCTCCAGCTCCTCCGGATTCAGCCGTCTCCTGAAGCCCGGCATCGGCCCGAGCCCTTCGGCAATCCGCTGCCGCACGGCGGCGCGGTCGTCGCGGAGCACCATCGGGGATTTGCGAAGGTTCAGATAGGGATAGAGCTTCACCTCCCGGCCCGGACCCTGGCCTTCCGCGCCGTGGCAGCGCCGGCAGTAGGACCGGTACAGGCCGGGGCCGCTGCGGTCCCGGGCGCAGGACAGCCAGACCACAGGCAGCACGGTCAAAACGAGCGCCAGGATGATTCTCAAGCCGCCGCTCTCAATTCGACGTCCCCGGGCCTCTCTCTCCGCGCAGCTCGTGGATGTAGGCCACCACGGTCTTGAGCTCGCCCTCGGTGAGGTTCGCCGGCGGCATCTTGCTGAAGACACCGCTGCGGATGACCGACTCCATGGCGCCGTCGTTGCCGGCGGTCCGCCAGAGGTCGTCCGTGAGGTCGGCGTAGGTCTCGCCCATGTATCCGGGCGTGTTGCCGGCGCCGTCGAGGCCGTGACACTCGGCGCAGTGCTTGCGCCAGATTTTCTCTCCGGCGGAGCGCCGGAGCAGGATGTCGCAGCCCGCGAGGGTGACCGCGGCGGTGAGGATCAGGGTGAAGGCGACGATCGGGCGTCTCATTTTGTCTCTTCCCTCCGGTGGACCATCGTGGCCGTCGCCTGGTCGCGCGGCCGGACCACGATCTCGTCGATGTTGACCCGGGACGGCCGGGTGGCGGCCCAGACGATGCAGTCGGCGACGTCGTCCGCGGTCAGCGGCTCCATCCCCTTGTAGACCGACTTCGCCCGCTCGGCGTCGCCGCCGAAGCGGACGAGGGAGACTCGGTCTCGGCCAGGCCGGGAGCGACGTCGGTCACGCGGACCGGCTCGCCCAGCAGCTCGATCCGCAGGGTGCGGGTCAGGGCGCGCTCCGCGTGTTTGGCGCCGGTGTAGCCGGCTCCGCCCACGTAGGTCTCGAACCCGGCGATCGATCCGACGTTGACGACGTGACCGTCGCCGGAGGCCCGCAGCCGCGGCAGGAGCGCGCGGATCATCCGCATCGTGCCGAGGACGTTGGTCTCCCACATCCAGCGCCACTTGTCGTCCACCGCGGCCTCGATCTTCTCCACCCCCTGGGCGCCACCGGCATTGTTGACCAGCAGGTGGAGCGCGCCCGGGAGCCGCCCGGCGAAGGCGTCGACGCTGGCCGTATCGGTGATGTCCAAGGCCATGGCGGTGGCCTTGCCTCCGGCCTGGAGGATCGACGCGGCGACTTCCTGGAGGCGGTCCAGGCGCCGGGCGCCGAGGAACACCTCCCAGCCGGCCGCGGCCAGGGCGCGGGCAGTGGCGGCTCCGAAGCCGGAGCTGGCGCCGGTGACGACGGCGGTCTTGGTCATGCGCATCTCTCCTGGGTGGTTGTCTTCAGACCTCGGCCGACGGGCAGAGATCGGCGACGACGCAGGCCGGGCACTCCGGCTTGCGCGCCTTGCAGACCTTGCGCCCGTGGTCGATCAGAAGATGGGACCAGAGGGTCCAATCCTCGCGTGGGATCAGCGGGATCAGGTCGCGCTCGATCTTCTCCGGGCCGGTCTCGGCGGTCAACCCGAGCCGCCCGGAGAGACGCTGAACGTGGGTGTCAACGACCACCCCTTCGTTCCGGCCGAACGCGTTGCCGAGCACGACGTTGGCCGTTTTGCGGCCGACGCCGGGCAGGGCCTTGAGCTCGTCCATCGTCTCGGGGACCTTCCCGCCGTGCTCGGCGACCAGCGTCCGGCCCAGGTTCTGGAGCGAGCGGGCCTTGTTGCGGTAGAAGCCGGTGGTCCGCACCAGCTCCTCCAGCTCCTCGATCGGGATCTCCGCGTAATGCCGGGCGGTGGGACAGCGCCGGAACAGGGCCGGCGTGGCGAGGTTGACCCGCTCGTCCGTACACTGGGCGGCGAGCACCGTGGCGACGAGGAGCTGGAGCGGGCTCTCGAAATCCAGGGAGCAACGGCTGTCCGGGTACTCCTTCCGGAGGCGCGAGAGGATCTCCCCGGTCCGGGCACGGCGGGCCTTTCCCGACTCCGTCATTTTTCGTCCGCCATGAACGCGCGCACGATCCAGTTGAACGCGGCGATGATCGTGCCTCCCAGGATGGCCGGAAGACAGCCGTCGACCTGGAGGCCATGAAGGAGGTACGCGGCCAGATAGAGAACGAGCCCGTTGATCACCAGGTAGAAAAGGCCGAGCGTGACCAGGATCAGCGGGAACGAGAAGAGGGTGACGATCGGCTTGACAAACAGGTTGATCAGGCCGAGGACCAGGCCCGCGAGGAGCAGGTAGAGAAGGTCGCCGTGATAATGGATGCCCGGCACGAGCCGGGCCGCGATCAGCAGGGCGACGCCGTTGAGCACGATTTGCAGCAGGGCGCGCAGCATGGAAAGGACCCTCCTTCGGTTCGGGACAGGATCTTAGCAGGATGGCGCGCTATCATCCCCTCATGCCGTACGCAGGTCTGCTCCTCGCCCTGTTCCTCCAGGCCACCGCCCAGGCCGCCGCCGCTCCTCCGCCCGAGGTCCGGATCCAGCCTTCCGCCCAGGATGTCCGGCCGGTGCGCATCGCCTCCACCGCGTTCGGCCGGCGGCTGGAGATCGAGGTCCGCGACCTGCCGCGCGAGACCGCCAAGGGGGCCATCCAGGCGGCGCTGGACGAGGTGTCGGCGGCCGAGCGCCTCCTGCGCCCCGACTCGACGGAACCCCCGGGAGGCGTCGGCAGTCTGAACGCTTCGGCGGGCCGCGGACCGCAGCCGGTCGATCCGGCGCTGATGCCGCTCCTCGTCCGTGCCCAGGAATTCTGCTTCTGGTCGGAAGGCACCCACGGCCCCCTCGGTTGGAATCTCTACGAGGTCTGGGGTCTGCGCGGGCCGAAGCCGGAGCCCGCCGCGGACGGCGCCACCCCGGCGCCCACCATCCCGCCCGAGCCGCGCAGCCTCGATGAAGCCACGGCCGCGGCCAACTGCGAGCGCCTGACGCTGAGCATCGCCAAGGGGACCGCCGAGCTGGCCGCCGGCAGCCGCCTCGATCTCAGTGGCTTCGCCGAAGGGCACGCGGTGGACCGGGCCGTCGAGGTGCTCCGGCGCAACGGTGTCGCCAACGGGTTCGTCCAACTCGGGCCGGTGCTGAGAGCCTTCGGCAAGGGTGTGGACGGCAAGGGCTGGAAGATCGTCCTGCCGCAGTTCATCGGCCTGGACCGGCCGGCGGGCTTCTACCTGCTCCGCGACCGCGCCTCGACCGTGTTGTGGACGGGCGACGAGTCGATGCGGATCGCCGACCAGATCCTCCTCCCCTATCTCAACCAGCGCACGGGCCTGCCGGCGCCGGGAGTGATCGGGATCGCCACGGTGACCGAGCTGGCCGTGGACGCCCAGTCCCTCGCCATCGCCATGGCCCTCACCGGCCCGCGCGAGGGCCAGTTCCGGATGGGCTCGCTACGTCCGACCCCGTCCGTGCTCTGGTATCTCGGCAACGGCTCCGGCGCTCCGCTCCAGGTCGGCCACCACTGGGCCGACGTCATCGCGGCGTCGCGCTAGCCCTCACCCCCCTGGCCCCCTCTCTGTGGAGGAGACGGGGTATGGGCGGCGGGGGCGGGAGGTGGAGTGCAAGGCCGTACTCCAGCAGAATCCCCACACCGAGCCGAACCGGACCAAGAGGTCGCCGGCTCCACGCTTTCACGCCGCCAGCAAAGCGGTCCGCAACGCGCTACGCGAAATGTACGGCCTCTTTCTGGCGGCCTTCCGGGATGCCGCCGAGCAACTCAAGGCCGGAGACCGATCAGCGCAATTCCCATTGGGATCGTTTCCGCCCGGCCTGCCGTTTGTCCGAGCCTTGCCGCCGTAGGTCGAAATCGCCTCGCCAACCCTCAACTCGATCGGAAGCTTTTCCGACCCAACACGCCGGATAGGGCGAAGCCTGCTTTCTGAGCTGATTTAACGGTCAGCGAGCCTCGTTCAGCCACCCGCGGAAAGCTGGATTCGAGCTCCCGATCCCCAAAACTACAGCGGTAGTCGGTCCGCGAAGAGATCACGGCCATCAAATCGAGCGCTCCGCCACTGAAGTTGCGGCCCGACTCTTTTCACTTGCTCTGGCGCCTCTTCCAGGACTAGGGCCTGGGACTCGCGCTACGTGTTCACCACGGTCGCTCAAAGATCTGGAAAAAAAAGACGAGCCAAGCGATTGCAAAGACCACTGGTAGGAAGTGGGCAAGCAGCTTTTTGGATGAGATGCCTCGCCACCTTTGGGCTTCCAAGCGAGCACAGGTTTCCCGGAACTCTGGCATAACTTCGCGGCATCGTGCTGTGAGCAGAGCCACTATATGTACGTGCTTCGCCTGCACATACCAAGAGATGACGCAGGTTAAAAGTCCCGCAACTCCAAGCGCGCGCAGGAGTTTCTGACCTCCACTCGGGTTAGTAGAGACTACGAGAGCTGCCAAAGCCAACAAAACCGACTGAAGCGTGACGAAAAAGTTCAGGCGCTCGTTGAAGCGAGTATCCTCGTGAAGAGCATGCTGCCAAAGACGGTCTCGTTCCTCAGCTGTAAGGTCAGACATTAACTTACCTTTGCGCATCTTTCGAGTTGCTGCAGCCAGAAACGCTCAAGACGGCAGACGGCTAACGTTCAAAGGTGAGCGGCGGGGCCGCACGTCAGTGCGGTATCCGTCCGCTCGACCGAATGGTTGGCGGCCACAACTCGCAGCCGGATGCCGTAAAGAGAGTGCCACGAGGAGCGGGCCGCATACTTCAGGGAGGCCACGCCAGTATAATGTTTAACTATCCCCTTTCCTCTGACGGTCAAAGCTCAAAGGTGAGTGGCGGCAACGCTGGTTGCTCTTACTTCTGTGCTCCACGAACACTGTCCCAGATCCGGCGACGACAGGTCTCCCCTTCGCGATTCTGCCACTGTGCGAACACAACTTCTGCTCCACAAGCAGAACACTGGTATACTTCATATCGGTCGTTTACCGCATTTGCCAGATTCACCGCTAGGTTGGCCCAGACGCCTTGGATGTCTCCATAGACACCCCGGTAAACTCGCCGAGGTATTTGGCGTGTGGTACTCGCCAGAAAACAATCCGAAATTGTCCTTGGCGTACTTCCAGGGCAATTCATGCCGTTGGGACATGGTACTCGCATTTAATTGACCCAGCCTACGTCAACGATTTATATCATCGACAAGCTATTACGTATCTATCTACTCTGCCCGCCAACGTTTAAGGGTCTATCCGACATCCTCCCAGGTCAACCTCCCAAATGCCTCCGGCGCCGCCGGGAGGATGTTGGATAGACCAGGTTGAACGAGACCACGGGGGAGTCCGAGCCGGTTACCCTATGCAGATTCAATCCGAAGGAGAAGGCAGCGGGCAGACCGCCGACCGTTCCTCAGGCGCCGCGGGACGAGACTTCCCCGCTTCATTGACGCCCCCTCCAGCGGTTCACCGTCTCCATGGGACCCTCCCACAGCAGCTTCGTTTGTCTAATAGTACCGCGGAGTCGAAAAAGAGTAAACCTCTCCCGACCCCTCGAAGAAGGGAAAGACGCGAGCAACGGGATGGCGTCAGAGGACCGGCCCTCATGGCGGTGATCGTCCCCCGGTCAGCAGCGGTTCCAGCTTCTTGACCCACTGCAGGTGACCTCGGCCACAGTGCTCACAGAGGGTTGCGAAGGCCCGGCGGACCTTCGGCCATCAGAGGCCACTTGCAGAAGCGAGATGGAGAACCTTCGCCTGCACCCCTTCCAGAATCGAGTCTCTAACGAAAGTGCTGACTTGTAGGATCTCGATGCCGATCAGCTCTCCCCGCTCATTCAGCTCCGCGGTGATGTTGGGGCTCAACTCGATGCTGCTCGCCTCTTTCTCCTCGGAAATCATGAGGTGCAGCACGTCTTCGGGGGGGAAATAGGTCATCTTCGGCTTCATGGTTTGAATCTCCCTGTCCGCACGCGGAAGGTGATCTGCTGCCGAGTCGTGGAATGCACGGTGACGGGAGTCATCGTCTCCTCCGTCTCATGGTCGTACGGAACCATGACCACAAGCCAGCCCGGTAGCTCAAGTAGTCCCCCGGCTGCGCTTGCTGCGGGCCCGCACCCGAAAAGTGTAGCTGGTCGAACGGAACGTTGGCCAGTCTCTCGCTGCCCGTGGGAGATTCTGGGAGGATGAAATGGGAATGCGGTATCCCGCACTGCCGGCCGCCCCGAGCCCCCGGGACCGCTGGCGTCCCGCTGGCGGTAGTCGCGAAAACAACCGCCGGCGGGGCGCCGGCGGTCCCAGGAAGTACGGACGGCGCGGGGAGGTTCACATCAAGAGGCTGCCACCGCCGCTCACCCACGAGCCCCCTCCCGCACACCTCCGGCGATGGCCCCGCCTCCCCTCCCTGAAAGGCGGACCCCTGCGGAACGACGGCGGCCTTGGACTCGGCGGCCGTCATCCCTCCAAATTGTCAAAGAGCTGAAGGGGGAGCCGACTGCGGTCTCCCTTCAAGGTGAAGGGCACGAACGGCCGGTCGGTCGTGGGGACCCGCGTCTGGCTCGTCGTCCGTCTCCCTTCACTTCAGAGAGAGTCTACGGAGCGGCTGACAACTTCGTCTAGGGTTTCAGGTCAGATCAGCGGATTGGCCTCTTGACTGGCGCTCGCGATCGTGTATCGTGCCGCCCGCAAGCCGGGGAGCCTTCCAGGGCCGACCGGGGGTTCATTGAAAATCGATTCACCGTATTGCCGGGAGCCCGCTCAGGCCGGCGGGCTCCCGGCTGTCTGGGAGGGGACTTGGACGTCTCTGGCGTCAGGGAAACTTCCCTGCGGCAAAATAACCTTCCCGGAGCCAAAGTAAGGCTCCCGGAGCCAGGGAAGGTTGCTTTGCCGCAGGGGAAGGTTACTTTGGCTCTGGGAACGTTACATCGCCGTAGAGAAGGTTGCTTTGGCGCAGGGAAGTTGACTTTGGCTCAGGGGAGTCGACTTTGCGGCAGAGGAGTCGACTTTGCGGCAGAGGAGTTGACTCTGCGACAGAGGAGTTGACTCTGCGACAGAGGAGTTCCGGTTGACTTTGCGACAGGGAAGGTGACTTCGCCGCAGGGAGGTCGACTTTGCGACAGAGGAGTTTACTTTGCGGCGCCGCTTGAGGCGGGAGAACCGTCAACTGCGTGAAGAGCGGGAGATCCTGGCAAAAGCCGCGGCCTGAGGGCCCGCCGCAGCGATACGGCCACGATGAGCAGCAGCGCCGCCGCGCTGATTCCCAAACCCAGCTCGAACGAGCGCGGCCGGTAGAACAGCTCCACCTTGTGCGCACCCTTGGGGATCTGCAAGGCCAGGAACGCGTGATTGCCGATCCCCACCGGGATCTCCCCCTGGCCGTCGATCCGCGCCCGCCAGCCGGTCCACGCCGTCTCGGTGATCACCACCCACCCCGGCCGCCGCCGCATCTTCGCCGTCAGCTCGAACCCCA
The DNA here is from genome assembly GCA_963844885.1 of uncultured Holophagales bacterium. GTDB lineage: Bacteria > Acidobacteriota > Thermoanaerobaculia > Multivoradales > UBA5704 > DATMER01. Next base: position 42,868 of record CAWJQA010000011.1, read on the forward strand.
GGCCGCGGCGGCGGATGTCCACCCGGCCGGGACCGTTCCGCTGCTCGCGCGGCGAGACCCCTTCCGGAGCACCCGCTGGCTCGATCCAGCCGAGGCGGAGGAAGTCCGTCTCCCCCTTCATCTGCTCGACCACCTGACCCGGAGGCACCCCGAGCCGCACCCGCCGCGGCACGAAGGCGCGCGGCAGCACCTGAGGATTCTCCCAGAGCCGCGAGCTGCGGCCGCGCGCCACCGGCCGCCATCCCGGGATGCGGCGCGATCCCGCCGTCAGGGCGTAGCGCACGTTCATCATCGAGAGGAGCGGCTTGTTGATCTTCCGCACCGCCACATACCAGCTCGGCATCTGGTGTGCCCACAGCGGCATCAGCTCGGCGAAGCGGCGATGGAGGAGCGCCTGGTAGCCGCGCACGTCCTCGATCCCGTAATGAGTGCCCTGGTTGGGGATCAACTGGAAGTCCTGGCCGACGAAACGCCACGGCTCGTCGCCGCCCGTGGGCAGGGCGCGGAGCGGCGCCACCCACGGATAGAACGCGCGCGCCGGGATCGTCGGATAGAACGAGCCCATCTCGCCGGTGCGCTGGACGGTGAGGACGGCGATCAAGGCCACCGCTCCCAGGCCGAATGCGCACCGGGAGAAACGAGGCACCGTGGAGAGACCGGCGATGAGCGTCACGGCCAGGAGCGGCACGAGGCTCCAGGCCACCCAGCTTTCGACCGCTCCACCGGGAAACCCGGCATCCATCATCTTTGGCACCAGCGTCACCAAAACAACAGCGTGTGCGACGGCCGCCGCCGCGCAGGCCCAGGCGAACTCCCGGGAGCTCTGGTTGCCCTCCTCGGATTCCCGCGGCTCCCGCAGCCAGACCTCGACGCCGAGCGCCGCGAGCCCCGCGGTGGCGAACGCTCCGGCGAACACCAGCCGCTCGTTGAGCGCCATCGAGAGCAGCGGCAGGCGGCCGATCAGCGGATAGACCCACGGCATCCTGGCTCCCGCCAGCGTCCCCACGAGGCCGAGCGCGCCGAGGAGATACCGCCCTCGCCACCGTCCGCGGACCAGCCCATGGATCGCCGGCCCCCACAGAGCGCTGCCGGCGTAGGCCGACCACAGAGGCATCAGCAGATATGGAGAGCCGTCCGGCCCCGGCACCTCGCTCATCGAAGGCACCACCTCCGACACCAGCCGGCGCCAGGCTTCTCCCCACGGCAACGCCTCCGCGAGATGCGGCGAGCTCTGCCGGAGCAGCCACTGCAAGGTCTGCCGAAGCACCTCGACGACCGGCAGAAGGTAGAACGCCGACACCGCCAGGGCGAGCCCGCCGGCCGCGGCGGTCCAGCCGGCGATCCGTGGCCACTCCCGCCGCGGCATCTCCAGCGTTTCGAAGATCCCGAGCGCCGCACCCAGGGCGATGACGTGGATCACGCTCTCCGGATGTCCGGCGAAGATCGTCAGCGTCAGCCCGATCGTGAGCAGCAGCGCCGACGGCCAGCCCGGCTGCCGGACCACGCGGCGGGCGCCCAGGGCCACGAGCGGAGCCATCGCCACCGCGGCGCCCAGCGGCCACTCCAGCCAGCCGGCGAGGAACGAAGAGAAGGCCCATCCCACCGCACCGAAGAACGCCGCGGACTCGCGGCAGTCCAACTCGCGGAAGTAAAGGAAGGCCGCGAGCGCCGACGCCAGGAGCTGCGCCGCCGCGCCGAACGTGAACGCCAACGCGACCGGCAGCAGGAGAGACAGCGCGTTGATCGGATGGTACGGCGCCGGCTGCGCCGTGCCCGCCAGCGGATCGCCGCAGAAGATGAACGGGTTCCAGAGCGGCCATTCGCCCTGGCTCAGCGCGTAGCGCACCGACTGCCGCCAGGGCATGATGCCGTCGTAGATGTCGCTCAGGACGCTGTGCCGGTCATCCCCGATCCCGTACTCCGCCGCGTGCGGCGCCAGCGGCTCGCCGCCGTACGCGAGATCGACCGGCGCGTAGATCTGCCCGGAGACGAGCGCCCAGCCCGTGAAGCAGAGCGGCAGCAGAGCGAGCGCCAGCGCCGCGCGCCCGGACAGCTTCGTGACCAGCCGGTGCGCGAGCGCCAGCAAGGCCGCGGCGAAGGCGGCATAGAGGACAGGCGCCGAAAGTTTCTCCGCGAACCCCAAGATGCTCAGCTCCGGTGCCTGACGGCGACCTGTGCGAAGTCGTCGGCCACGATCTTCGCCAACTCCGGGCAGCGGTAGGCGCCGCGGAAGGCCAGCAGGCGGATGCGCGCGATGTCGGCCAGCATGCGGAGCGAGTCCCGCAGCAGGCGCACCACCGAAGTCTCGTTGTTACGGAGCTGGACCGGGACGCGTTTGATATCCGTGCGGTACACGAGCGCCAGGTAGAGCAGCTCGACGTCGAAGGCATAGCGGTCGATCCGCGACATCCGGAAAATCGCCTGCGCCACGTCGCCGCGCAGCGCCTTGAAGCCGCACTGCGTATCGAAAAATCCGCCGGTCACGAACACCCCGACCAGCTTCGAAAACATCCCCGATGCGATCCGGCGCCGCCAGCCGACGTCCGCCGAGTAGCTCGATCCCGGCAGCGTGCGGTCGCCGATGGCGAGGTGGAAGCCGCGCTCCGTGATGAAGCGCGCCGACGCGACGATCGGCTCCAGGCCGAACGGCAGGTCCACGTCCGTGAACACGCGCACCCGGCCGTGGCTCGCGAGCATCCCGGCGCGCACCGCGGCGCCCTTGCCGCGGTTCACCGGCAGGCGGATGAGGCGGACCGGACCCTCCTCCGGCCACGACGCATCGAAGTCGCCGCCGCCGTCGTCCACCACCACCACCTCGTACGACCCGAACGTCTCCCCCAGAAGCTCTGCCAGCCGGTCGGCCGAGCGCCGGGCGTGGCCGGCGCCGCGAAAGCAGGGCAACACGACCGAAATCTCCGGATCGACAGGGTTTGGCAACGCCTTCGGCACGGCGGATACTTTAACACCGAAGGAGTGACAGCCGTTTCACGCCGGCTAGAACCGCCCTCCTACCCCGGTGCTCGGGCCGTAGAGCACGGCGTTGAGCAGGATCGGGGTCGTGGCCCGCCAGAAGAGACGGAAGGCGGGGTCCTGCGCGAAGACCACCACGCCGCCTTTGCCGCGGGTCTCCATCCCGACCAGCAGCGCGCCGGCGAGGCGCTCTTCGGCTTCGGGCCAGGCGAAGCCGGCGACCACGGGCGACGGGCTCTTTGCCACCAGCACGTCCTTGCGCGGATCGCCGGTCGCCTTGAGCACCGTCGAGCCTTCGAAGAGCACCATCGGCGACGAGCGCAGCCCGAGCGTCAGAGGGTGGCTCGGCTGCATCTCGGTGGCGAGGATCGCTCCCGGAGTGAAGATCGGCCGCGACGCGAGGCTCTTCTCGGCCGCGGTCTCGCCACCTTCCGGGTCCTCGGAGCTCTCGTCCTTCTTCGGCGCCTGCCAGCTCTTGATGGTGGTCATCTCGTGCTTCTGGAGCCACTCCACCGCGTCGCCGATCGCGACGAGCACGCCGCCCGCCTTCACCCAGGCGTCGAGAGCCTCGCGGGCGCGCGGGCTCAAGGCGTCTTCGTAGTCGCCGCTCGGCATCACCAGTGCGTCCAGCTCCGAGAGGTCCATCTGCCCGAGCTGGGCCAGGTCGATGCGGTCGTGGGCGAGCCCGATCTCCTGGTCGAAGAGGTGCCACAGATACCCGAACGAGGTGGCATCCACGCCCGTGCCGCTCAGCAACCCGGTACGCACCGGCTTGATCGCCTCCACGTCGTTCGAGCCGAGAGAGACCCCCTTCATGGCGAACGACGAGGTGACCGCCTGTGCGTCGAGGCCGTCCTCCTTCAGGAGGCTCTGGAGGGCCGTGCGCAGCTCCGCTGAATTGCCGCGGCGCGGGATGAACAGCGTGCCGGCCGGCAGGTCGTTGCCGGCCGAGAGGCTGCCCATCGCCAGCCGGTGGACGATCCGGCGCTTCTGAAGCTCGGCCGCGAAGCGGTACGATGCGATCCCCTGCGGCGGCACGAGGTAGCCGAGATCGTTCTCGCCTCCTCCGCGAATGCCCTCGCCGGACGCCTCCGGGACCGGGCGCAGGTTGCCCGGAGAGCTCGACGCCACCCACGTCTCGACGTTGAAGGCGTAGGGGAGCGACCACGCCGTGACGTCGTAGAACTGCTGATTCATGTTCTGTTCGAGCCGGCGGCGCTGCCGCTCGACGAAACCCTCGTTCATCGGTGATTCGCGTTCGAGCAGCGCCTCGATCAGGTTGCCCAGCGGTTGCGTGGTCGAGACCACATAGGTCCCGGCCGGGAAGCGGCGCGGCGACTCCGTGCCCTCGCCGGCCAGGTTGCGGACCGGGATGTCCGCCGCCTCCGAGGTCTGGTGAACCCGGATGCCGTGCAGGAGCAGAAGGTCGGCCAGGGCGCGGGCCTCCGGCTGCTCGCCGGACCAGACGTAGACGCGCGGGTCGGCGGCGGCCTTGAGCCGGTTGGCGACGAAGTCCTCCATCAGACGCCGGTTGTTCACCGACGCCGTGCGGAGCGTGGACAGGGAGGTGGTCAGATGGCGCGCCACGCGGTCGGCCAGGGTGAGCCGCGTGCCGTCCGGCAGGGTCAGGGCCAGACCGCCTCGGCCGCCGCCGGCCATCTCGTACGTCATGCCCACGGCGCCGCGCAGGCTCGGGTAGGAGTCGCCGTAGCCGGGGTAGAAGAGGTCGTAGCTCTCGCCCTTGAAGTAGACCCAGCCCAGCTTGTCGAAGACCTCGGCGTTACCGCGGCCGAAGGTCTCCAGCCAGGAGACCACCCGGCGGTCGATCTGCGGATGGATCGGCTCGGCGGCCGGCGGGAAGAAGTAGCTCGAATCGCTTCCCATCTCGTGGAAGTCCACGCAGACCTGCGGCTCCCAGGAGCGGTAGGCCGCGATGCGGAAGCGGGTCTCCTGCTGCGACGCCCAGGCCCAGTCGCGGTTGAGGTCGATCACATAATGGTTCTGTCGCCCGCCCGGCCAGGCTTCGGAGTGCTCGGCGGCGGACCGGTCCGGGTTCGGCGCGGCACCCCGGCGCTGCTCGAAGCCGCTCACGTAACGCTCGCGGCCGTCGGGATTTTCCAGCGGATCGATCAGGACGACCATGTTGTCGAGCATTTTGGCGAAATCGCCCTGGCCCGCGGCCAGCAGATAGGAGACGCCCATGGCCGCCTCCGCCGAGGAGGACTCGTTGCCGTGGACGCCGTAGGCCAGCCAGACCACCAGCGGCGTCTGCCGGGTGAGGCGGTCCCGGTCGGATTCGGTCAGCGCGGTGGTGTCGGCCAGGCGCTGGTGGTCCCGCTGGATCTCGTCCAGCCGCTGCATGTTCGCCGGGCTGCTGACGGCGAGCAGCACGAGCGGCCGGCCTTCGTAGGTGCGGCCGTACTCGATCATCTTCACTCGCGGCGACGCGGCGGCGAGCTGGTGGAGATAGTCGACGATCCGGTCCCAGTGCGTGAACCGGGTGCCGAGCGGATAGCCCAGGACGGCGTCGGGCCGCGGCATCTTTTCGTCGGTCTGCGGGAAGTCCAGAACCTCGCCGGCCGACAGTGGAGCGATCAGATTTTGCGACGCTTGTTGAGAAAAACCGGGGCCGGTCCACAGCGTGAGCTGAACCAGCGCGGCCACCGCGGCGATAACCACGATTCTGCGAAACATGACGTTATTGCCCTCTGATCAAAACGTGCTCAAGTGGCGACGAGGCTCTCGGAGGATATGTTGAGCCGCTTCATCATCTCATGAAGCGTCGTCGGCTTGACCTGCAGCAGCTCCGCGGCCCGCTTCTGCACGCCGCCGGAGGCCTGGAGCGCCTTGATGATGATCTGGCGCTCGTACTCGCTCACCGCGTCCTTGAAGGCGACGCCGTTGGCCGGCAGCGCGGGCGGCGGCAGCCCGGCCGACTCGGGATGGCGGACCGACGGCGAGAGCAGGTCCACTCCCAGCGACTCGCCGGTGGACAGCACCACCGCCCGTTCGATCACGTTCTCCAACTCGCGGACGTTGCCCGGCCAGTGATAGTCGAGCAGCGCCTCCATGGCCTGCGGCGAGATCTCCCGGAGAGCCTTCTCGTTCTCGCGCGCGTAGTGGCCGAGGAAGTGCTGGGCCAGCAGCGGGATGTCCTCCGTCCGCTTGCGCAGCGGCGGCAGGGTGAGCGTGATCACGTTCAGGCGGTAGAAGAGATCCTCGCGGAACGACCCCTGCTGCACCATGAAGTCGAGGTCGGCGTTGGTGGCGGCGACGATCCGCACGTCCACCTTGATCGTCTCGACCCCGCCCAGGCGCATGAACTCGCGCTCCTGGACGACCCGCAGCAGCTTCGACTGCGTGTCGATCGGGATGTTCCCGATCTCGTCGAAGAAGATCGAGCCGCCGCTCGCCATCTCGAACAGTCCCTTTTTGGTGGCCACGGCGCCGGTGAAGGCGCCGCGCAGATGGCCGAAAAGGTTGCTCTCCAGCAGGTCGGCCGGCATGGAGCCGGAGTTGACCGTAACGAACGGCCCCTGCGCGCGCCGGGAGTGGTGGTGGATGGCTTTCGCCACCAGCTCCTTGCCGGTGCCGCTCTCGCCGAGGATCAGAATGTTGCTCTTGGCCGGCGCGGCGAGCTGGATCAGGTCGTACACCTGCTGCATCGGCTTGCTTTTGCCCAGGATGTTGTCGAAGCCGAAGCGCTGGCGGAGCTGCTCACGCAGAGACCGGTTCTCGGTGGTCAGCCGGCGCTGCTCCAATCCCTTGCGCAGCGTGAGCAGAACCTCTTCGTTCTTGAACGGTTTCGGGATGTAGTGGAAGGCCCCTTCGCGCATCGCCTCGATGGCGCTCTCGATCGACGAGAAGGCGGTGATCACGACCACCACCACGTCCGGGTGCTTGCGCCGCATCTCGCGCAGCACCTGCATGCCGTGCATGCCCGGGAGCATGAGGTCGAGGAGGACGAGGTCCACCTCCTCGCGGTCGAGCATCTCCAACCCCTCTTCGCCCGAGAAGGCGGACCAGGTCAGGTGCCCCTCTTTCCTGAGGAGGACGGTCAGGACGTCCTGGAGAACCTCCTCGTCGTCGATGATCAGGATGTTCATGCCGTGGGGAGCTCGACGAGGAAGCGGGCGCCCTCGCCGGGCCGGCTTTCGGCCGCCAGCCGGCCGCCGTGGCGGCGCACGATCTCGGAGCTGATGGACAGGCCGAGGCCCGTGCCACCGCGGTTCAGCTTCGTTGAGTAGAAGGGCTGGAAGATCGCCTCGAGCTTCTCGGGCGGGATGCCCGGTCCGGTGTCCTGGATGTGTACCCGCGCCATGGCCGGTTCGCCCTCGGGATCAGCCTCCACGCGGATCGTGAGCCGTCCGCCGCGGGTGCATCCGGGCTGGCCGCTCATGGCGTCGAACGCGTTGACGATCAGGTTCGTGAACACCTGCTGAAGCTCGCCGTCGCAGCCCATCACCACGACGCTCTCGGCCGGGAGGTCCCAGACCAGCTCGATGCGCTTCTTCTCCAGGCGCTCGCCGAGGAGATCGACGCACTCCGCGAGCAGCGGCGCGAGCGCGACCGGCCGCTGTTCCTTCTGGCGGTCGCGCGCAAACTCCAGGAGGTTGTTGACGATGCGCGCCGCGCGGAAGGTCTGGCGCTCCACCTTTTTGAGAAGCTCGTGGTGCGGATGGCCTTCCGGGGTGTCCGAGAGGAGCATCTGGGCGTAGCTGGAGATGCCGGTGATGGGCGTGTTGACCTCGTGCGCCACGCCCGCGGCGAGCATGCCGAGAGCCGCCAGCCGGTCCTGCTCCTTGAGCGCGTTTTCCATGGCCACCCGCTCCGAGACGTCGTGGACGACCAGAACGTGAAGCGGCCGGCCGGGCAGCCCGCCGTCGCCCGCCAGCTCTCCATCGTACCGCGCGAGGCTGATCTGGAGATGGCGCTCACGGCCGGCCGCGTCGCGGAAGCTCACCTCGACCGGCCCCTCCCCGTCTCCGGGAGAGGAGAAACCGGCAGCACCTCGGCCAGCGGGCGGCCGATCAGATGGTCGCGCTCCAGGCCCGAGATCGTGATGAACGCCGCGTTGGCCGAGACCAGGCGGCCGGCGCCGTCCACGTCTTCGAGCACCGCGATGCCCGCGGGCGAGGATTCGAAGATGCCGTCGCTGTAGCGCTGAAGGCTTTGCACTTCCTGGAGCCGCAGGTGGAGCTGGCCGACGAGCTGGGCGTTCTCGATGGCGAGCGACGCCTGGTTGAGAAGCTGCCGGATCAGCTCCGTGTCGTCGCTGTTGAGCGGCGTCTGGTCGCGCCGGTAACCGGCCAGGGCGATGCCGATGCCGCGCCCGCGCACGGTCAGCGGGAAGGCGTAGCGGTAGCCGGCGATGAACAACTGCTGCGCCGGCGTCAGGCTCTCCAGCGGCAAGGCCAGGCCGGAGATCTCCAGCACGTCCTTGCGCCAGAAGCTTTCACCAAGCGCGTCGAAGTCCAGACAGGCCGGCAGGCCCGCATCCGGCCGGATCGGCACGAGCCCGTCCCCCTGGCACAGATAGAGGTTGACGCGCTCGAGGTCGACCCCTTCTTCCATCTCGCGGAGCAGGGCGTCGCAGAGGCGACCGAGGTCGCGCTCGTGGAGCAGCTCGCGGCCGAGGTCGTTCAGAGCGCGGCGCCGGCCCCAGACCCCCCGGTACTGGAACCGCTCCAGCGCCGACGCGATGCCGGTCCGGGTGGGCACCAGCAGGCCGGCGATGCCCAGGCCGGCGGCGAACGAGAGCAGGTTGCGCGCCAGCGACAGCTCCTGGGAGATCCCGTGGTTGATCGCCAGGTTGACCATCGAGAAGCCGATCAGCCCGAGCATCAGCGTCAGCGTCAGCGAGATCGTGTCGCGGACGATGACCTCGATGTCCCACAGCTTGTAGCGCAGGATGGCCCAGGCGAAGGCCACCGGCACCAGCGCGAGCGGCAGCACCGACGCCGCCCGCAGCACCTCGGGCGTGTGGAAGCCGAGCAGGAACGGGATGCCGTACAGGGCCAGGAACGGGAGGTAGCCGCCGGCCAGCCCGACCGCCACCCACTGCGTCTGGCGCTGGTGCTCCCATCCCCGGCGCACGATCAGCCGCCGGACCAGGAGCGCCACGGAGGCCAGCGCGAACAGCGCGAGCTGCGCGATCTCCACCCGGTCCAGGAGCTGCAGCCGGGCATCCGTGGGCGTACCGAAGATCCACCGCCCGTTGGTCAGCCCGAGGTCGAGCTGGAGCGCGAGCAGGGCCGCGCCGGGCAGGTAGAGGAACGGGATCAGCCGCCGTCCCGTCCGTCCGCCCAGGGAGAACGGGAAGACCAGGAACAGGTGGAGCGTCAACGCGGGCAACAGCAGCCGGGCGGCCTCGTCTCCCAGGGTGACCAGGACGAACGCGAGGTCGGCCGGCGGCACCGCCGACAGCAGGTAGGCCGCCGCCGAGGCCAGGCACCAGAGGAAGAAGAGGAACGCATGCCCGCGAGATTGGCGATGCTGGCGCAGCAGCGTATAGAGGCCGATCAGCAGGTAGACCACGCCGATCAGCGACAGGATCAGGTAGGAGACGTCGACCCTGAGGGCCGGCCGGTCGTAGACGATCTGGATGAGCCGGTTGTCCCGCATGACCAGGAGACCGGTGTGAGACTCCTTCCGGAGGTGCTCGGCCAGGGTGGCGGGGCCGCCCACGTCGCCGCCGTTGACGAGGAGGATCTGGTCGCCCTGCTCGAGGCCCAGGCCGGGGTTCTGCACCGACTCGACCAGAACCCCGCCGCTCGCCCAGTCGGGGGCGGCCATCCGGAACCCGAGGGTCTGGAACGACTGCACCTTGCGCAAAACGCTCGTCGCGCCGAGCGCAACGACCACGAGCGCGAGCGTCAGGGCAAAGACCAGTCGAAGGGTGCGATGGCGCGTCATTGGGGGAGACATCCGGGTCCCAACCTCGGATAGCACTTTCTATGCCACGGGCTCAGAAGTTTGAATGCCCCGTAACTGATAGTTTTTACGGATCTTCCGGCCGGTTCGTCCAAGCGATCGGACGGAATCCATAATAATGGATTCAAGGGTTCGGAGAGACCTCACCCCCTGTCCCCCTCTCCCATCGCACACCCACCCGACCGGGAGAGGGGGAACGTTATTGATGCCGACCAGCACGATCGTAGTGATATCGCTTCAGACGGGTCCCCCCTCTCCCGGCGGTCGGGAGGGAGATGGGAGAGGGGGACAGGGGGTGAGGTCTCTTAAAACTTGACCGCGATCCCGCCCATCAGCCGGCGGCGGATCTCGTCGGTGGCGGCCGGTCCGCGGCTCACTTCCATGTTGAGCTGGACGGCCCAGGTGTTGGCGAGGTCGAAGAGGATGTTCAGATCCTGGGTCAGCATGACCCGCACCCGGTCCAGCTCCATGTCCGGAGGAGAGGTCTGTCCGGAGGCGAGCGGCTCCAGCCCTTGGGAGAGGTGGTGGAGGGCGACGAACACGCCCGTCGCGGTGCCCTGGAACTGGGTGTCGAGCGAGGTCACGAAGTAGCGGACCTTGTTCTCATACGGCTTGCCGTCCGCGGCCACGAAGGTGCCGCCGCCGCCCATGGCGACGCTCGACTGCAGGCTGGTCAGGATCCGCGGGCTGAGCCGCCGGTTGACCATCACCTGCACTTCGGGCAGGTTGTCGCCGGGGACGAGGTAGAGGCTCTCCAGGCGGTCGAAGAAGTCGTCGCTGAAGTAGAGCCGCAGGGTCTCGCCGACCGTCCGGTCGATCGCGCCGAGGGAGAGCAGGTTGTCGTCGTCGGTCTTGCGGACGAAGTGGGCCTGGTAGCAGGACTCGGTGCCCTGCTCGCAGAGGTCGGCCTCTTCGAACAGCGACGGGGAGAAGCTCGGCGTGAGCGGGGCGTCCTGGTAGATCCGCCGGCTGGCGTTCGCTTCGAGCTGCCAGTTGTGGTTGAGCTGGAGGACGAGGCCGCCCTTGGGCGTGAGCGAGAGGCTGCCGTCGGAGAGCGTGCTGTAGAGCCCGTACTCGACCAGGACCGCCGGCCGCACCGTGATGCCGCCCTGGGAGAAGAGGTCGACGCTGGCCTGGCCGGGGAGGTCCTCGCGGCGGTTGGCGGCGCTCAACCCGAACTGGCGCTCACGGTAACGGAGGCCGGCCTGAAGCGTGTTGCCTTCGCCGAGCGACCGCGTGTAGGCGCCTTCGACGCGCCAGGTGCGCGATTCCGCCGGGATGTCGATCGGATCGATCGCGGCCTGGCGGTGGAAGTTGGCCTCTTCGGTGTACTGGGCGGCGAAGTCGGAGCGGCCCTTGTCGCCGAGCTCCTGCGTCCAGTTCACCTGGTAGTGCTCGAAGGCCACCGGGTTGCCGAGCCCCCCGCCGCGGGCGTCGCCGATGCCGCCGATATCTCCGGCACCGCGGGTGACCATCCGGTTGCTGAGCGACGTGAGGCTGATGCGGCTGTCGTCGCCGGTCACGTCGAGCGACAGCGTGCTCGTCTCGCCGCTGGCCGACGCGCCGCCCTGGGAGAAGGGGCTCGGGCTGAGCTGCTGGAAACGTCCGCGCAATCCCACCTGCACGTCCCCGAACTGGCCCGCGATGCCGACCCCGCCGCTCGACACCTGGCCCTCGCCGGCCTCGGCGATCTGGTCGACGCCGGTCATGGCCTGGAAGTCGGTGGTGAAGCGGGAGAGGGCAAGGTCGCCGGAGGGGACCGGGGAGAGCTGGGCGAGCCGGGCCTCGGAGTCGTCGATCTCACGCAGGACGTCCGAGGGGATGCGCGCGCGGATCGACCAGAAGTCCTCGCCGGTCTTCGCCGGGGGCCCCTTCGGCTGCGGAGCGAGCTGCAGATCGAGGAACTGGTAGGCGCCGGCCGCGGTGCGGGTCAACATCACGACCACGGGGCTGAAACCCGGCTTGTGGGCGATGATCTTGTAGAGGCCGGCCGGAAGCTCCTGGAAGAGGAAATTCCCCTGCCCGTCCGTCAATACCTTGCGGAAGCTGAGGTCGGCGAGCTGGTAGGCGTAGACCCCGGCGGCGCCGAGAGGCGAGGAGGTCTCGCCGAGGACACGGCCGGCGACTCCGGCAGGCCGGGCTCCCGGATGCTCCTCGGCAACGACGCCTGTAGCGCCGGCCAGGAGGGTCAGCGCCAGAAGAAGGAAGGTGTTGTGGGCGTTCTTCATCTGCCTATCCCCACCAGAGATCGAACTGTACGCTTCGAGCAGACCCCTGTCAATGTGAGACAAGGTCTCCCGGCCACGGTTCCTGCCCCCCGGTTGAGCGCAAATCAAGCCGGACTCAAGTCCGGCGCCCCCAAGTACGATCCCAGCCCCTACTCTACTCTATAAGTGACGCCGTCGGAACGCCCGAGATCGTCGGTGACCACCAGCCGGTGCTCGCCGGGTTCGCTCGGGAGGAAGTGGCTCTCTCCCGGGCCGCCCGTCCCGGTCGTGGCGACGAGCAGGCCGTCCTGGTACCAGAACAGGCGCGAAGCCTCGGCGCTGGCCTGCGCGATGAGCGGGATGCGCTGGTATTCGGCCGGCGTATCCCGCCGGATGCGGTAGGGCGTCGCCGCCGCGGGCGAGACGATCCGGGGCGCCTCGCCGGACGGGACGCCGCGGCACGAGGCCGAGATCCGCGGCGGCTCCGTAATGGCGCTCCCCTGCGCCCGCCACCAGGCGACCAGCTCCGCCGGGAAGACGGTGAGCCTCCGGAATTCGTGCGGCCGTTCGCCCACGCAGTCGCCGGAGAGCAGGTCGCCGGTCTCCGCGTCCACCAGCACCCGCCGGTGGTAAGTACACTCGTGGAGATGGGTGCGGCCGGGGATGTAGGTGGCCTGGATGCGCAGGGTGCAGAACGGCCCCGGCAGCTCGTGGCTTTCGGCGCAGAGCTCGATCTTGTCGAGGTCGTGGACGCGCCGCGTCCATTCGTCCGGCCGCGGCCGGTTGCCCGATCCGCCGGCCGGGTCGATCGAGCGGAACAGGTCGAAGAGGAGCGGGCCGGCGTGCTGGCTGCCGGAGATCCCCTTGCGCGGCCGGCCGTCGAAGTTGCCGACCCACACCCCGATGGTGTAGCGCCGCGAGTAGCCGACCGCCCAGGCGTCGCGGTGGCCGTAGGACGTGCCGGTCTTCCAGGCTACGGAAGGCGCCCCCACCGCCAGGTCCCACGACTCGGGCAGGTCGGGCCGGCGCACGTCGGTGAGGATGTCGGTGATGAGCGCGGCGGCTTCGGGGGAGACGAGGTGGCGGGGAGGTGGCGGCGTCTCCTCGCGCCCGGCCTCGATCAGCCGGTAGTCCTCATACTCCCCCTGCTCGGCCAGCGTCGCATAGAGGTTGGTCAGGTCGAGCAGCGTCACCTCGCCCGCGCCGAGCACCAGCGGCAGGCCGTAGCGGTACGCCGGCCGGTCGAGGGTGGCGAGGCCGCCGTCCTCGAGCAGGCGGTGGAAGTCCTCCAGCCCGACCTCGGAGAGCAGCCGGACCGCGCAGGCGTTGAGCGACTGGATGAGCGCCTCCCGCACCGTCACCCGGCCGCGGTAGCGGTCGTCGTAGTTCTCCGCCACGTAGCCGGAGAAGTCGGTCGGGATGTCCAGGAGATAGGACTCGGGGATGATCCGGCCCTGGTCGAGCGCCAGGGCGTAGAGGAACGGCTTGAGCGTCGAGCCCGGCGAGCGCCGGGCGATGGCGCCGTTCACCTGGCCCTTGAAGTAGCTCTCCTGGAAGCCGGCCGAGCCGACGAGCGCGCGCACGGCGCGGGTCTCGTTCTCGATCACCACCACCGCGGCGTTGCCGATCCCCTGGTTGCGCAGCTCGCGGATGCGGTTCGCCACGTTCTCCTCGGCGACCGACTGGAGTCGCCGGTCGAGGGTGGTGCGGATCCTGGATTGTCCCGAAAAAGCGCCCGGGAACAGCGCCACCACCTGCTCGGAGAAGTGGGGAGCCGCCATCGGGATCTTGTGCCGCGTCCGCGGCACCGGCTGGCGCATGGCGTTCTCGATCTCGCCGCGCGGGAACGCGCCGCGCTCGGCGAGCTGGCGCAGCACCCGGTCGCGCGCCGTCCGCGCCGCCGCCGGATGGAGCACCGGGTCGTAGCGCACCGGCGAGCGGGGCAGCGCGGTGAGCAGCGCGATCTCGCCGAGCGAGAGCTGGTCCGGCGCCTTGCCGAAGTAGAACCAGGCCGCCGTGCCGATCCCTTCCAGGTTGCCGCCGTAGGGGGTGAGGTTGAGGTAGATCTCCAGCAGCTCGTCCTTCGAGTACCGCCGTTCGAGCTGGAACGCCCGGAAGCTCTCCCGGACTTTCGACACGAACGTCCGCGGACCGGGATCGGCCATGCGGGCGATCTGCATCGGGATCGTCGAAGCGCCCGACACCACCTCCCCGGCGACCACGTTCGACCACGCCGCCCGGAAGACCGCCATCGGGTCGACTCCGAAGTGGTGGTAGAACCGCCGGTCCTCGGACGCCACCAGCGCCCGCGGCAGCTCCGGCGGCAGCTCGGAAAGCTTGACCGGGAACCGCCACCGCTCGTCCGCCGGCAGGAAGAACCGCAGCGGCTCCCCCGTCCGGTCCGACACGATCACGGCCGGCGGCCGCTGGAGGTTCTCCCACGGGAACGGGAAGACCCAGCTCAAGACGAAGAACCAGAGGATCGGCGCGAACGTGAGAATCTTCACGGCCGCACCGACCGCGAACAGGCGGCGGGCCCGGAGAGCCCTCACCCCCCGGCCCCCTCTCCCGGTCCGCCCGAGTCCACCCGCCCCGGGAGAGGGGGAGACTGACTCGGGATCCTTAGACATCGTCGATTCGCTGCTGTCCATCTTCATCTGTGCTTCTGTAAGTCTCCCCCTCTCCCGTTCCGGGAGAGGGGGCCGGGGGTGAGGGCCGCAGGCCACTACTTCACCGTCAACGCCTTGACCTCCATCGTCCCCTTCTCCCCCTCCGCCCGCAGCGCCGGGTTGTACATCGCTTCCGCGTGGACCGGCGGCAGCCGGAACCGGCCCGGCGCCACCGCCCGGACCAGCGTGTAGTAGGTCTGCCACGAATTCGGCGGCAGCAGATCGGCGAACACCAGGATGCGGTCGTCCCGCAGGTCCAGGTAGGCCAGGGAGAACTGCGCGTCGTTCACCCACGGGAGCTGCTCCGTGGACTGCAGCCGCGGGTTCTCGACCTCCAGGCCGGATGGCAGCAGGCTCACCACCGCCACGTTCTGGACCGGACCCGAGACGCTGCGCAGCCGCGTCTTGAGGACGATCAGATCCCCCTGTTTTACGTTTTCGAGGTCCACCGCGTTGCCGTCCCGGTCCAGGATCTCCCGCTCGATCTCCAGGCCGGCGTTCTGCGCCTTGTACGCGTCGTCGGTGGGCACCCCGCGGGAGACCACGCTGTAGAAGGCCGCGCCCGGCTGATACCCGTTGTCCATCTGGATGGTGACCGGATCAGCCCCCCGCACCGTGAAGGTTACCGCCTTGTTGGTGAACGTCCCGATCTTCTTCCCGCCGACGATCACCGAGCCGGAGTAGGGTGGGAATTTCGACTGCCGCTGCGCGAGCTGGCCCAGGGCGAGCAGCGTGAAGGCCTCTTCCTGGGTCGTCCACCAGCCGGTCTCCCGGGCGTCGCGGCCGAGCCGGTCCGCGAGCTGCGGGATGCGCGCGCTGGTCGGCGCGGCGTCCATCAGCGCGAGGAGAAGCAGCGCCCGGTTGCGGATCGTCGAGTTGAAGTTGCCGCCCGTCTGGCGCTCCACCTGCTCCAGCTCGCCGATGCGGGACACCAGGTCCTGCACGGCGCGCGGATTGCCGGCCGAGGCGTAGGCCGCCGCCAGCAGCGCGCGCGACTCGGGCCGCAGCTCCTTGTCGTGCTTCGTCCGGATGTGGTCCATCGTGCCCAGGTCGGCCTTGCCGGCGCGGGCCAGGATGTAGAGGCCGTAGACCGTGCGCTGCATCTCCTCCCAGCCGTACGCCTGCTTGGCCTTCACCGTGCCGGCCAGCCAGTCGAGCGTGCTCTGATACAGGTTGTCCGCCACCGGATGGCCGGCCTTGCGCGCCTCCACCAGGAAGTGGGCCGCGTACGTGCTCGCCCACGGATGGACCTCCGTGCCGCCCGGCCACAGCGAGAAGCCGCCGCCCGGAAGCTGCATCGCGGACACCCGCCGGATGCCGGCCTGCACGATGGCGGCCGGATCGCCATGGCCTTTCTTGGGATCGAACAGCTCGGGCTCGAACGCCTTCGCCAGGTCGCCCATGTAGATCAGCGGGAAGGACGACGACACCGTCTGCTCCAGGCAGCCGTAGGGGTAGTGGAGCAGATCCTCCAGCTTGCCCGCGAACTGCACCAGCGGCAGCGGCGCGATCCGCACCTTCCGCCGCAGCGTCTCCGGCCGGAACCGGCCCGCGTCGGCGAGAGCCATGCTCATCGTCTTCGCGACCCCGCCCGCCTCCTCCACCGAGATCTCGGGCAGGTCGGGCCGGATGCCCACCACCGTCGTGGACCGGCTCTTCTCGCCATTGCCTGCGGCGGTGGCGACGAAGGTCACCTCGCCCGAGGCGTTGCCGGTCTTGACCGTGAAGTACACCGTCTTCTCACGGCCGACCGGGATGTCGACCGACTGCGTGGCCGGGCCGTCGATGCTGACAATGCCGGCGATATTGGGAGAGCCCTGCGCCACCAGCCCGACCTGGATCGGACCGGTCTTGCCGGTGTCGTTGCGCACCGTGATCGGCACCTGCAGCGTCTCTTGGAAGGACAGGATGCGCGGCAGCGTCGGCAGCAGCACGAGCGGATCGCGCACCCGCGTCTTGCCTTCGGCCGAACCGAACTTCGGGCCGTCGATCGCCACCGCCATGACACGCAGCGCGCCCTGGAATTCGGGCACCTGGAAGCTGACCTTGACGTTGCCGTCGCCGTCCGCCGTCAGCGGCCCGGACCAGAACGCCACCGGCTGCACGCGCCGGATGCCCTCCGTGCGCACGTACTGCGACATCCCCTCCTCACCCTCGCCGCCGCCGGCCGGCGACTTGCCTTGCGGCTTGACCTCCGGCAGCAGCAGGCTGAACGTGTCGTACGAGGTCACCGACAGGCCGAGCCGGCGGTAGAACCAGTCGAACGGCTGCGGCGTCTTCTGGGCGATGAGCTGCAGGATGCCCTCGTCCACGGCGGCCACCGTGACCACAGCGCCCGGCGCCGTCTTGACCGCCAGGTCGAGCTTCGTGTTCGGCCGGATCTCCTTGGGCTGGACGATCTCCGGCGCCAGCTTGTTCGCCTCGCGGTCCACCGGCAGCGCCACCGCACCGAAGGCGCGGCCGGCCGAGCCGGGCTCCAGATCCTGCGCCCGCCGCACCAGCGTGGCCGTGACGAACGCGTTCGGACGATAATCGCCGCGGATCGGCACCTGCACCGTGGCCGTGTTGCCGGTCAGGGTGTAGACCTGGGTGTCGAGCACCGTATCCCGCTCCACCGTCACCAGCAGCTTGCCCGGGAACGGCGCCCGCACCTGGATGACCGCCGTTTCGCCCGGCGCGTACTCCGCCTTGTCCAGGTCGAGCTCCAGCCGCGCCGGGTTCTTGATCGCCCACGGCGAGGTCCCCCAGCCGGCGGCGTAGAACTCCACCTGCGTGGACGCCTGGCTGTCGGTGTCCGTGACCACCACCCGGAAGCTGCCGTAGCGCGGCGGCACGAAGCGGAACGTCCCCTTCGCCGGCCCGGCCGCGATCGGCCGGCTGTCGAGCAGCACCGCCTCCCGCGTCGATTCATAGCGATACCCGCCGCCGGGGATCCGCCGCAGCACCGTGTTGTACCGGTCCTCGAAGAAGTCGGCGCGCAGCGGACCCGAGGCCGCGGGCTTCCCGTCCGGCGACACCGCCACGTACTCGAAGTCCACCGGTTTCTTCGGCTCCGGCCACCCGGCGTCCGCGCCGAGCTGGCGCAGCCCTATGTAATAAGGATAGGGATCGACCTGCAGCCGGGTGAGAGCGGCCACGCCGCGCCCGCCCTGCTCCTGGACGCGCGCCGTGATCACCGCCTCCAGCGACGACGGCACCGGCGACTTCTCCGGCATCGTCACCTTGAATTCGCTCCGCCCCTCCTCGCTGAGCTGGCCGGTGTTCTCGAAGACCTCGCGGTCCTCCAGCTTGCGCTCGCCGTTGCGGAAGGTGTACCCCTCGAAGCCCTTGGCCGTGAACGTCGAGTCCTTGAGCCGGACCCGGGTCTCGACCGGCAGATTGGCCGCCGGAGCGCCGAACAGGTAGTCGCCCTGGACGTTGTAGACCAGCTCCTGGCCCGGCCCGACCTTGGTCTTGGGCGGCTGGATTTCGACCGAGATGCGGTCGGGGACGAACTCTTCCACCTGGAACTGGTAGGTGCCGATGATCTCCTCGGCCACTTCCAGCTCCAGCGTGTGGTGGCCGGTGAGGGAGTAGGCCGGCAGGTCGAGCTTGTACTCGGCGAGGCCGCGGCCGTCGATCTGCACCCGCTGCGTCTCCAGCTCGCGCCCCTGCGGATCGCGGTGGCGCAGCAGCGCCGGCATCGCCGGCGGCACCTTGAGCGTCGAGTCGCGCACCACGATCATCCCCCGGGCCGTCTCGCCGGGGCGGTAGAGGTCGCGCTGGCCATAGAGGAAGGCCGTGTAGCCGCCGCTCGGCACCTCGTCGCCGCCCACGTCGAGACCCGTGGTGTCGATCGACATCCGGTCCAGGAGGAGGAAGGTGAAGTCGTCCCCCTTCTCCACGGTAATCAGATAGGGGGTCTTGTCTTCCAGCCCGGGGGAGTCCTGGAGGCGCCAGACGCCGGAGCCGTCCGTGCGCCCTTCGCCGAGCGTCTGGTTCTGGTCGGAGACCAGCGTCACCTTGGCGTCGCTCACCGGCGACAGGTCGCGGACGGACGCCACCCAGACCATCAGCTCGCCGTTCCCGCTCTTCTTGACGACGAGGCCCATGTCGGTGAGCAGGACCCAGCGCTGCTGGGCCTCGTAGTCGTCCGGCTGACCGACCGAGATGCGGTAGAGACCGACATCATCGACATCCACCCACTTGTCGAGGGTGATCGGCGTGATCTTTTTCTGGTTCCGCCGGCCGCCGACGTCGATCGTCTCTTCCTTGAGGCGGTCGCCGAGGGCGTGCGGCAGCTCGTCGAAGTAGCCGGTCTCTTCGTCGTAGAAGCCGCCGTAGTTGAACAGGAAGAACAGGTTGTTGCGGTAGACCCGGTCGATCGTCATCCGCACCTTGGGCACGTTGACGCTCTCCAGGTTGACCGTGTGGTTGCCGGAGGCCGAGAGGAACGTCCCTTCGCTCTGGAAGGCGACGCTCGGGTCCAGGTCCGGAACCTCGACGTCGGCCGAGTAGTCGTCGGTGAGGACGGCGTCGTCCGTGGCCGGCATCCCCTTGGCGACCATGAGCGTGTAGGTCGAGCCCGGCTTCATGTCGCCGGTGATGGCGAGCTCGTTGCGGTTGGCCGACAGGCGCATGCGGACGGCCGGCTCGATCTTGAGGTACTTCTCGGCCACGGCGGCGGAGATGGGGGACGAGAATTTGACGGTGACCGTCGATTCGCGGTCGCCCGGAGCGACCTCGAAGCCCCAGACGGCGAGCTTCGTGGAGGAGCCGACCGGGATCTCCTGGACGTAATCTTCCTTGAGCGGCACGTTGCCGTTGGAAGGCGTCAGGCTCTGGTCGATGACGAGGCGGAGCTTGCGCTCTTCCTTGTTCTTCTGGATCGTGGGGGTGACGAACGAGATCGTCGGCGAATCCCAGTCCGTCTCCAGCTCCAGCGTCAGGGGCTCGCCCCCGGCCGGGTCTTCGAGCTTGACCTTGGTGATGAGGACTTTGGGGTCCACCGGGTAGTTGAACCGCATCTGGCCGCGGAACAGGATGCGCGCCTTGCCTTCGATGGCCGGCTCTTCGGTGACGTCCACCCCTTCGACGAGGAACTGGTCGGTGCGCACGGTCAGCTCCCGGTCGCCGACAAAGACCATCCCTTCCTTGAGGAAGTGCTCGGGTTCGAGCTTGACCGTGTACTCGGAAGCCACCGGCAGACCGCCGCTCGGCTGGAACCGGAGAGCGTTGGTATCGCGCCAGGTCCACGACCCGCCGAGGGCCGGCTCGATCGTCGCCGGAGGCGGATCGAGCACCGTGTTCACCTTGCCGTCGCCGAGCGCCTTGTCAAAGACAATGTCGAAGTACTGGCGGTTCTCGCGATCGACCACGACGTCGAACACGGACACCGTCTCCGCATTGCCGGCCCGAAGCCGGGCGAGGGCGGCGGTGATGGGGTTCTTGAAGGCATAGGCGGACACGGACACCAGGGAAAGGCCGAGCAGGATGAGGACGATATCCTTCCCGGACCACTTCCTGACGAACAGCGAGCGCAGACGGGGCACGATCCGGTCCCGGAGAGACGGACGGTCGGTGGACATAGGGGTACAGGCCTCCTAAAGGGGGATACAGCTAGGATATAGCCTACACCAGAACGTCCGCGGAGGTGCCTGCCGTTTTTCAAGGGTTTCTCCGAGGCTCGCACCCCTGCGGGCTTGTTTGTCGCGGTGGGGCGCCTCGCCGAGACCTGTCGACGTTCTGCCGAAGCCTTTCGGCGTCTCCCACAACCTTTCGGCGTCTCCCGCGGGCTCTCGCCGGTCCGGCAGCACCTCTCGGCGAGTCGCCGAAGGTTGTCGGCGAACCCCGAGACCCTTCGCCGGCCGGCGCCACCTCTCGGCCCCACGCCGAGCCGTCTCGGGGAGCGGCCACAGCCTTCGGCCAGCCGCCGCGACCTTCGGCATGCCGCCGAGACCTTTCGGCGACCGGCTCCACCTTTCGGCGCTCCGCCGAAAGCTTCGCCGAGGCGCCGAAACTTGGAGCCGGCCCGGGAACAACTCTGGCGAGACGGCTACACCTCTCGGCAGAATGGCGGCAACTCCGGCTGGCCGCCCTATTGTGCTTGGTGTGTGGGAGGGGGTTCGTGGGTGAGCGGCGGGTGGCAGCCTCTTGGTTGGGCGTGGTAACCTCTTGACTTGACTATGGTGCCGACCGTGGAGAAGGATGGCACAGGAGGATGTCCATGCGCACCATCAAAGCTTCGGAGTTCAAAGACAGGTGTCTTCAGTTGATGGAAGAGGTCACCGAGAGCGGTGAGTCGCTGGTGATCACCAAGCGCGGCAAGCCCTTTTCCGTTCTGTCTCCCTATCCCAGCCGCTCCTCCTCTCTTTACGGACGCCACCGTGACTCCCTGACGATTCGCGGCGACATTGTGGCTCCGATTGATGAAACCTGGGATGCCGAGCGTTGACGCTCCTTGACACCCACGTCCTGATCTGGCTCGACAGCGCGGACCCGCGATTGGGAGTCGAGGCCAGGGAGGCGATCGAAAAGGCCCACCAGGCGGGCGAGCTCGCCGTCAACGCCGATCCTCGATCACCATCTCAGAGGCCAGCTTGCCTCGGTTTGGAAGCGCCGGGCTCTGAAACGCCCTGTGCGAGGTCCGCCGTGGCAGTGTGACCAGACCGCGGGCCGCCATCTCGGCCAGACGTTCGCCATCCTCAAGAAGCATCGCGATCACCTCTTGAGCAACTCGTCCTCAAAGCTCGGGACCGACCCGATTCACCGTGAAGCTTTTGAAATGTGGATCGGTGGTCAGCACGGACAGCCCTCGCCGATGGGCGACGGTCGCGATGACCGCGTCGGTCAGTGGAACTGTGATTCCGCGCCGCCGAAGCGCTTGGAGATCCTCACCAGCGTCCTGCCAGTCCTCCCGCACAGTCTCAATGAATGGCAGGCTAGAGAACAAAGTGGTCAGATGCCGCCGCTCCTTGTCAGTCTTGATGCCCTGAAGAAGCTCCGTCAGCACAACCCCGGTCACCACGGCCTGGTCTTTCCCTACAAGCTCCGCGACAAGCTGACTGACTGCATCAGTGCCGTACCGAAAGAACTGGATCCAGGCAGACGTGTCGATAATGACGTTAGCCATCGACTCAGGCTTCTTCGAGCTCGCTCTCGCGAAGCTGGCGCCAGTTGTCCTCGATCTCTAGCCGACCCCGGAGTGCCAGAAGCTCTTCCTTACGGCGCAGTCGAATGAACTCCTTGAGCGCGTCCCGTACGGCCTGAGTCTTCGTCGTCGCGTGGGTAAATCGCATGAGGTCAGCAAACAGGCCATCTTCGATGTGGATTGTGGTTCGCATAAGGGAAGCCGCCATTCGTATGCGCCATAGTAGCATACCGTGGGCGAGGCGTGCGTGCGAGGTGGAAAGCGTCAGCGTCTCGCCGACGCCGCGGACCAGACCCTGTCCTCATAAGAGGACAAAAAGTACAAGTTCGATTCTTTTTGGTCCGAAGAAATAGCCTGAAAGCCCTAGACGAAGCCGTCAGGCGTTCCGTAGACTCTCCCTGAAGTGAAGGGCGACGAACGACGATGCCAGACGCGGGTCCCCACGACCGACCGGCCGCTCGTGACCTTCACCTTGAAGGGGGAACGCAGTCGGGTCCCCCTTCCGCTCATTGACAATTTGGAGGAATGACGGCCGCCGAGTCCAAGGCCTCCGTCGTTCCGCAGAGGTCCGCCTGCCGGGGAGGGTAGGCGGGGCCACCGCCGGAGGTGTGTGGGAAGGGGCTCGTGGGTGAGCGGCGGGTGGCAGCCTCTTGTTTGGAAACCTCCCCGCGCCGTCCGTTCATCCTGGGACCGCCGGCGCCCCGCCGGCGGTTTTTTTCTCAAGGGGCGCCTCGTTTCCCTCTCGAGTCGTTCCCGGCGGCGCGTGGGTGCCAGCTTCGCGTGCCGACATCCGATAGTGTACTATCGACCAAGGAAGGAGCGAGACGATGGCGCGATACACTCGGCGGGCTCAGGTTCTCCTGACCGAGGCTCAATACCGGAGCCTCCAGACTCTGGCCGAAGCCGAGGAGAAGCCCTTGGGCGTCCTGCTTCGGGAGGCGGCCGAAGAGGTGTACTTCCAGGAGAAGCAACGCGGGCAAAAAGCCCGAGCGGCCCGCGAGCTCCTTGCCCTGCCCGGCACCGATGTCCCCAAGGACTACCAGGAGTGGGAGCGCCGGTACCTCGACCAGCGGGTCGAGACTCATGGCTGAGGGACACGGGGGACTTCCCCTCTTCCTCGACGCCAACATCCTGATGTACGCCGTTGGGAAAGACCATCCCAACCGAGAACCGTGTCGCGAGATCCTTCGCCGGATCGAGGCTGACGACCTGATCGTGGTGACCAGCGTGGAAGTGCTCCAGGAGCTCCTCCACCGCTATCGGTCTCTCGGCCGGCCAGATCTTGCAACCACGGTTTACCGGGCTACCAAAGATCTCTGTGAGGAGATCTTGTCGGTGACCGAGGAAGATCTCGACCATGCACACAAGATTTTGCAGGCGCACGGGTCGATCAGCGTCCGGGACGCGCTTCATGCCGCGACCGCTCTGCGCCGAGGCATCAAAGGCATCCTGACCACCGATCGTCACTTCGACGATCTCCCTGAGATAACCCGGTTGGACCCGGTCGACCTGGTGGGTTGAAACGTCGAGTTGCCACTACGCCCTGTTTCTGGCGGCCTTCCGGGATGCCGCCGAGCAACTCAAGGCTGGAGACCGCCTGGCGCAGTTCCCGCTGGGATCGTTTCCGCCCGGCCTGCCGTTCGTGGCGAGCGCTGCCACCGTAGGCGGCGAGCGCCGCAACCCGACCCTCAGCGCAGTTCAAGCTGACGTCATCCCCGGGTCGTGATCGGGAGAAACCTGTCCGCAGAGGGCGGTTGAGGGTCTGCGGGCCGAGTTTTCGACCATCTGATCGGCCTTCGGAGGGCCGGTTTCCGCGGCTTCCCCGAAAACTACCGCTGTAGTCGGGCTCCGGCGACTGCGAAGGGGGAGAAAGGCGACATCTGTCGCCTCGGTTCTGCCTCTCCTCCTCCCGAAACCCTCCCGGAAACCTCAGACACCTTTTTCCCCGCCCCTTTTTCGGGCGTCCTCAGAAGAGGACGAGGGCGCACCGCTGCCACAGTTGGGGGGGTGATGCTAGTCCTAGGATCAAGGGTTTAGGAACCTCCACTGCGCTGGCATGGCACATGCTTTCACTGCTTTGAACTGGCCGCCTGTAGCTACATAGAGGCACGCGACCACTATACTGGGAAAATCGGGTGGCACCCTTCTCTTCTGGGGGGAACTTTACCCGGTCCGCCGGTCCGCTGAGGGCGGTTGAGGGTCTGCGAGCCGGTTCCGACCATCTGATCGGCCTTCGGATGGCCGGTTTGTCGCTGCTTCCCCGAAAACTACCGCTGTAGTCAATCCTCCGAGGAGAGGGAGGAAACCTCTACCGGCTTGGCTTCGCCGCTCCTCTTCTCTCAAAGCCTACACCCATTCACGCACACCCCTTCTTGGGTCGTAACCGGGGAGAGGGGTGCTACTAAGACTTGAAATCTCCTCTCAATCCAGTAATACTGATTGGGGCACTGGCCGGGTGCAAAGGAGAAGGTGCTTGAACTACCGTCGCTATGCAGCGATCGTCACTCTGATGGTTCTATTGGCGGCGATCATAATTGCAGCCATGAGCTACGGAGGGTATTTATGACGGCCATTTCGTTACCCCCGGAGAAGGGATAACAACCGCATCTTAGGGAGCTGAGGCCAACATATGTGCCAATGCGTGCATTGACGAATCAGCGTGTATGCCATTATGCGCAAATCAGACCCCCTCTGGCGACTTGGCTATGTTCGGAAGTCTTGTGCTGGAGCGTAAGTAGGGTCCTTTAGATTAGCAGGAGTGACCTTTTCAATGAATACTGGTTTGGCTGGGCTCCAGAGCCAGTTGGGCACGTTTGGTTCTGATCCATTAGTTGTCGAAAGAGCCGAGGGTGTCTATCTGTACGACCCGGCAGGCCGGAGATATCTTGATGTAATGTCAGGTTACTGGCTGGCTTGTCTGGGATATGGAGACCCGATTCTCTCTAATGTATTGGCACAGTCTAGCAGGCGCTTATCGTTTTGGCATCAATACGGGACGGCACACGTTGATGCCCTGGAGTACGCCGAGCGGATATTTTCTCTTTTACCGGAGAGGCTTTTAGGCAAAATACTTTTTGCGAACACGGGCTCCGGCGCCATGGAGATTGCGCTTCGCGTTGCCTGCGCATCCGTAAATCGAAGAGGGAAAATCCCGCGCATTGCGCATCTTGATAGATCATATCACGGCAGCACATTCTTGGCACAGCAGCTCTCCCCTTCTCTCTGGAATGACTGGCCAAGCAACCTCCGCTTGGAGCCTAAGTACATCACGCAAGTGAATGCCCCGATCTGTCCTTCGAGTTCTTTGGATGTCATTCAATACATTCAGATCAACAGACCTTCCATAGTTGTGACGGAACCAGTTCAAGGTGTTGGAGGCATGTTCGTTCCTCCAGATGAGTTCTTTGTTGAGCTGCGGAAGGTGTGCGATGAGTTGGGAATCATTTGGATAAGCGACGAAATTTCCACGGGGTTTGGGGCTACCGGCAGACTTTTTGCATTTGAACACAATGGAGTCCATCCGGATATATTGGTGTTGGGCAAAAAAATGGCGGCGGGATACTTCCCCATGTCCGCCGCTGTAGTTGGCAGGGCAGTTTCCGAAGAGGTCTTAAGGGAAGATTTTCATTACGGTCATTCAACATCGGGCCACCCTATAGGGTGCGCAATAGCTAGGTCGGTTTTGGATCGGGTAGCTGCCCCGACGCTTCTTGCGAATGTGTGCGAGAGGAGTGTCCAGCTAGTGGCTGGCCTCACGGATCTTCGTTCTACCTACACCTGGGTAGGGCCTGTTCGTGGGCGGGGCCTCATGATCTCACTCGAGGTGCCTAACTCTGCAATCGCAGAGTCGATTGCGCGCGGCATGAGAGAAACAGGAATCTATGAACTTCCGGAGGGCCGTTTTCTGACGTTCTGCCCGCCGTACATAATCGACGAAGGACAAATCGACAAAGTGCTTGAATCCCTCCGCGGCATATTCGAATGCATCCAACAGTAGAAACTTTACGGTCGTCACCCCCGATACTTACCCTAGAGGAAGTGTCATGTGTGCGCGCAGGACGGCTGATTGTCAATTCTGTGAGTCTGTCCGTGCCTCGTCGCCAGCGCTTGGTACTTCTAGGTGAAAGTGGGGCAGGAAAAAGCACTTTGCTTAATATAATCGCTGGCTTGCTCCCTCATACAAGTGGCCATCTCAAATTTGCGGACGATTTATCATCTCCGAATTCTATCGGTTATGTTTTTCAAACAGATGGCCTATTCCCTCATATGACCGTATTCGAGAACGTGGCTTTTCCTCTCTTGGCACGCAACTGGGACAAAAAGCAAGCGGAGATGCGAGTCGAGGAACTTCTGGGTACAGTTGGCGTCAGCGCCCTCCGGAGTTCGAAGCCCGGATCTCTGTCGGGAGGGGAGCGGCAACGGGTTGCTCTTGCCCGTGCATTTTCCTATCGTCCTGCAATACTCCTATTGGACGAGCCATTTTCCAGTCTAGATTTTCCGCTGCGCCGCCGCCTTCGTGAGATGCTGCTAGACGCACATAAGACCGAGCTATTCACCCTTATTATGGTGACGCATGACCCGATTGAGGCAACTCATGTTGGAGAGCAAATTGTTGTGTTAGCCGATGGAAAAATTGTGGGATCTGGATCGGGAAGCGAGCTCTATTGGCAAGCTCCGAGTACCTATGTTGCCAGCCTTCTGGGGCCCTGTAATCAAATCAGGATCAATATCGAGAGTGAAGGGCATACGCGAATTGCAAGCATCGGTGAGTATCAATTCGAATTACCGACGGTAGTCCTTCCGGAAGCCCGGGGAGGCGGAACTCTGCTCGTTCGCCCCCAGAGCATAAGGATTAAGTCTAGGTATTCAGAGTTCGCAAGCACCGACCGAACTCAGTGCCTAGGATGGCTTGGTAATGTGACCACTCTTAGGGATGCAGGTTCCAATTGGATTGTACGGATGGTGGTCGACTTTATCGATTCTCCTATAGAGGTGCATGTGCAGACGCTATCTGTGGAATGCTTACCCAAGATAGGTGAGGTTGTCGCTTGCGATGTGAGTTGGCAGCAGGTCCACTGGCTAAGTCAATCTTAAGGAGGAAAGTCATGCGCAAGGGAAGATTACTTCTGCTCGGCGTCTTTTTGGCTGTAGTAGTAACAGCACTCTACTTTTGGCTGAACCGAGCCGAGAACGGTGATCAGTCGAAACAGGTCGACTCCACGAGTCTAGTAGTAGCGTCTTATGGCGGGGCGTGGCAGGATGCACAGAAAGCCGCAATGTTTGAACCCTTTGCTCGTTCTGCGGGCGTAACAGTGAATGATGTTGTCTATGACGGCCAATTTGCGAAGCTTAGGGAGATGGTCAGCAGGAAAGCTGTGGAGTGGGACGTCGTCGATGTAGAGGGGAACATGGTACTCCTTGGGGGCAAGGAGGGATTGCTAGAGCCGATCGACTATAAGGTAATCCCGCGAGATCAATTGATCGAGGGCTCCATGCACGAATATGGCATAGGCATTGTGGCATGGTCCTGGGTTCTGGCGTTCCGAGCGGGGACCTTAACCGAGCAACAGCTTTCGAATCCCTGGAAGACGTACTTTGATGTAAAAGCTGTACCTGGTGCGAGGGGAATGCGGAACGATCCGAGGCGAAACTTGGAAATAGCTTTAATGGCTGATGGGGTAGCTCCACAAAAGCTTTATCCTTTGAACGTGGAGAGAGCCTTCAAGACTCTTACCAAATTTCGGGATGACATGAAGCGTGGTGGATTCCCAATTGTCTGGTGGGATGAATATTCTAAGCCTCCTGCGCTCTTGCGGGATGGTGAAGTAGTTCTAACTCCCGCAGCAAACGGCAGAGTGGCTGATGCGATGAAGGAAGGAGCTCCTTTAGGCTTCGCTTGGGCGAACGGAATTGTCGACTTGGACTGGTGGGTAGTCCCCAAAGGAACGACCAAAAAGGATCAAGCGATGCAATTTATAGGGTATGCATCCCAAGCCAGTGCGCAGGCGGAGATTGTGAAGCTTATACCCTATGGCCCTGTCAACAGGCAAGCTTTCGGTCTACTAGATGCTAAGGTCGCGAGGAACCTACCGACCTACGAAGCGAATTTGTCCCAGCAAATCGTATTCGGAACCGATTGGTGGGCGAGCAACTTGGACAGGGTGCAAGCGAGATGGAATGATTGGCGCACTGGAATCTAGAACATGCTTAGACTTTGGAAACTCGCGTTGAGCCCGTTGTTAGCTCTGGCGGCAGCGGTGCTAGTGCTTACCCCGCTTGTAGCGCTGCTGGGAGGGATGGCTGATTTTGGAATTGGCTCGGAGTCACTTGTCTTGCGAGGAAGTACTTGGCGTATTATCCGGGCCAACATCTCTTTAGCTCTGTTAGTGTCAATTTGCTGTGTAATCGTGGGGGGGGGGCTCGCGAGGGAGTGTAAGCGATATCCCAAGTTTCTGACATTCGCTCTGCCGCTGATCCTTGTTCCCGTCGTAGGAGATCAGTTGTCTAGAAATTTTGGGTGGTATTTTCTCTTGCGCCGGAATGGAATCATAAACTGGATATTTCAGAGTTGGGCTCTTATAGATGCACCACTCCAACTTCTCTATCGCTTTGAGGCTGTGGCGATTGCTATGGTACAAGGGTTGTTTCCCTTGGCAATGATCCCTATGTTGCTCTCTGCGCTCAGTGTTGATCGACGAGTCGGCAGTGTTGCCGGGTTACTTGGTGCTGATCGCTGGTTTACGTTTAGAAAAGTACTAGTACCTCTTATTGCTCCTGGGGTCGCCATAAGTACCTGCTTCGTATTCGCGGCAGCTTTGGGTTTCTTTGTGACCCCCCGGATGCTCGGTGGGGACGCAGGGCTTACGGTTGTGGGACTGATAAACGACAGAGTTAATCTCTTTTTAGACTGGTCCAACGCAATCGCACTCTCTAGTGTCTTGGTCATCCTCAGCCTTCCATTGATGATTGTGTACGTGTATATAACCAGACGGTTCGAACCATTGAGCGGATTTGACGCAGTGCCAAGAGGCGAGCTGTCAAGGCCGTCGCATGTTAGAAGGGCTGCATTTGAGTTTGCTCTATCCCTGTTGTGCCTTGCCCCTTTAGTGCCTGTCGCCATCGCGTCCGTCGGTGCCTCGCGGAGTCTGGAGTTTCCCCCTCGCGGCTTCACTCTTTCTTGGTACTCCAAGTCCCTTTTGGATCAAAGTTGGAGTGGCTCGTGGAAACTGTCGGTATTGATAAGCACGATCGTCGCGTTGCTTTCCTGTATGCTGGCGATTGGTTTAGCGATCGTGAGTGCAGGTCGGCGGCACGCGCAACTGATGGTTGTTGCTCTGGCGGCCGTACCTGTCTTCTGCCCTCCGATCGCTATGGCAGTTGGAATGTATAGGGGACTTCTCGGGCTAGGGCTATCAGATCAGATGGTTCGTTTAATAGCAGGACAGCTTTTCAAGGCTTTGCCTTATTCTATCATGCCGCTCTTTTTGGCTTCCCAGAGCACAGAGCCTGTGCGGTTGCAGGCGGCATGGTTATTAAGTGCGAACAGAGTCGTTTTATGGTGTCGGGCTATGGCGCCGAACTTTCTGCCGAGCGTGGTAATAGCGTTTATCCTGAGTTGGCTAACTAGTTTCAACGACGTCGATTTTGCGTTGATTCTTGCGGGGCCGAACACTATTACCCTTCCTATGAGGCTTTGGACAGGCTTGAACTATGGTATGGATCCAACTGTTGGAGCTTCGGCCGTGATAAGTGTAACGGTCGGACTTTCTTCGTTGAGTGTGCTTGGATTATTTTTGCGTAAGAGTGTCGCAGCACGCTATGGCGTTGAATAGCCGAGATTGACGGCTCTGCTTCGGCTTGGTCTCGACCCTTAAACTATTGAGAGGACTGTTTTATATGGTAAGGAAACGAAATGACAGTAGCTCGCACTCATATAATCTTCGGCGCCAGTGCTGCGTAACGGCATTACCCGAGGCTTGGCTGCCATGGCTGTATTCCTATTTAAATTTGATAGGCCCGCTCTATTATGCGGAGCAACATGAGAGATTGCATGTTCTTTACGAGTTGCTGGCTGGGTGCTTGGACGCCGATATTTTAATACTTGAAGATCGGAAGTCAACTAAGTATTTCTCCAACGTTGTATTTTGGGAATCAGAAAATGGCAGCGAGGAGCGCCGTGAGCGCATATCGTCCGTTGTACAGAACCCTAATGACTCGGGCTGGGTTCAAATTAGCGACTTTAGCTCACGAATTCGAATTCCAAATATGCAGGCCGAGGGATTTCTGTGGGTTCGGACGATTACGTCTGAAGGTTTAAGAATCGTTGTGGGTGTAAAAACCGATAACCCGAGAAAGAGAATCTGCGAGAGCTGTATTCAACATGTAGCAGCGTTTGTACAAGAGCCGGAAGAGCTAGCAGGGAGACGGCCGTTGGTATCTAGAGGAGGCTGTAGCCTGTTAGGCATGGATATGCCTGACCTCGCATTACTGCCGTTAGGCTTGTCCACGCAAAGTGTTGAGGAAGTTAGATCGCGACTTGAACTTGAGCATGACGTGGGCGTTGCGATTGAGGTCGCGACTGAGTCTTTCGCTCGTGCTTTTCGTGCCAGCTTCGGTATGTTTGGCCCTCAGGGCCTTGAGCAGTATTTTGGCTTGGTGTGGAACACACTTGGAGGAGCATGGGGCTCAAGGAACCATGTCGCTCATGCATTCTCCTTCAGCATAATCCTGGATAAAGCTCGGCTTCTTTCGAGGCCGAGTGCGGGCTACGGCTACCTTCTTACGAGGCCTCAATTGGGGCAGATCGAAAACAGAGTTGGGCTTCGAGATACAGATTCCATCCGTAAAATTCTAGAGAGAACGGAGTTTGGAAGCGAAAGTAGGCGTGGCCTAGTCGCTTTTGTTACCAGTTGGCGCTATCCGTTGTGGTCGCGCAACCTGTTCGCTGACCGCTTGTGGAGGGATGCTATATCAACACCCGGGATAAATGGTGCTCTTGGAAGAGCTGCCTCCATGGAAGATCGCTGTGTACACCGAGTGGCTAGTCGGGTCCGTGGAAATTTTCTTTTTGAGTTCCCAGTGCTTGTGCGTGATTTCCGAAAGCAGCCAACGGAAGTGTCTCCATCGGCAGTCGTCTTTTTTGTTCTTCGAGAGCGCCCGCCAGCGCCGATAATGTCACTTCTATTGCTGGCAGCACGTATGACCGTACCTCATTTCGCGCAATTGACATTTTCTGTCCTAGACAGGGTGGCGCAGAGGGAGTATGAAGCTACCTCTGTCATCAATCGCCGCATAAAGGAATTTCGATCCCGCCAGGAGTAGCCTCATGCAAAAGATGTTAAACCCGTTTGTTCCGAATAGTATAGTTAAGCCAGCTATGCTGGCCGGGCGGATTGATGAAATCAGGATCATTGAGGGCATCCTATCTCAGGTCAAGGCGGGAAACCCTGAGAATTTCCTAATCTTTGGAGAGCCAGGAATCGGAAAGACATCCCTACTGCACTACATTTCGGCGCTCGGTCGAGGTGATATACAGCAGGCGGGAGGAGAGCGCTTTCGCTTCGTGGTAGCTCGTATACAGTTGGAGTCACATGATGATTATGGAAACATAGCCATTCGAATTGCGAGCGGAGTCGAGAAGGCTCTTTCTCAGGTACAGAGAGCTCGGACTGTCCTGAAGGAGGTTTGGGAGTTTCTTAGCAGATGGAAGATTATGGGAGTGGAGTATTCTCGAAAAGGCGATTCTGGGGAGACGGATTTAGTTGACAACTTTGTAACAGCGCTATCATCCACGGTCGAGCAATTTAGCCGCGAGTTTCGCGGAGTGGATGGAATTTTGATTCTTATTGATGAGGCTCATCGACCGAGCAGCGATGCTCGCTTGGGTGATCTCCTGCGATATATACAAGGTCAATTGGCAGCCTCTCTTCAGGTGGCAGATTGCGAGAACAATGTTTCTATGGGTGCTGCTGGGGAATCGACGGTTCTCCATAAGCTTGGCGAAGCTAATCTATCTGCACCCCGAATGTTCCGTCCGGTTCATCTGAAGCACTTAGATACCGATGAATCTGTAGATGCTATCCGTCGAGCCCTTTCTCGGGCGCGCGAGAGCAATAAGGTGCCTATCGAGATTTCTGTGTCTGCTGCGGAGTGGATAGCACGGCTTTCAGGGGGGCATCCATATTTTCTCCAGGCTATTGGCAAAGAAGCATTTTCTGTCAATGACGATAACCTAATAGATGACGCGGATGTTCAGAAGGGAGCCTTTGGCCCGGGGCGGGCACTTGATCAGATCGGCACAGTCTTCTTTGCGCCTAGGTTGAGGTCGATCGCTGGCAATAGCATGTGCATGAAGTTGCTCGGGGCGCTTGTTGAGCACCAGAATTTGGAGATCGGAGAGGAGGAGTTACTTGCCGCATTTGGGAGAGATAGGAGGCGGGCCGGGGCAGGCCTGCGCCAGCTTGAGGACGTCTATCTTGCGGTGACCATGAACAAGGCTGGGGAAGGAAGACTTGTACGGCTGCAGAGCGAAGCTCTGAGAGTTTGGCTTAAGGAGCGCAGTCCTTAATTCAGATACCCCCGGCAGAGCCGGAGGCTTGGAATATGGGCGCCGCTCAAAGCCCGGAAAAGGTGTCAGAGGCTTCGAGAAGTCTCGGGGCGGGCTGAGAAGGTGTCAGAGTCTTCAAGAAGTCTTGGGGCAGCCAGAGGCGCAACCAAGGCGTCAGAGACGGTATCGAGGCGATGACTACAGAGGTAGTTGCCGGTTCGGCTGGGCAAAATCGCGCTCTCGGAGCCCTCTCGGCCGTTGAAATCGCCCCTCGCCGAGCCTCGATTGCCTCGGGAAGGCAAACCTCTCCCGGTCACGACCGAGGAGGACGTTTGGGGATGGAGCTGAGGGTCGGATTGCGGCGTTGGCCGCCTCACGGCGGCATGGCAGGCAGGGCTCGGACGAACGGCAACCCTGGCGGGAATGAGCCCAGAGGGAATTTCGCCGATCGGTCGCCGGCTTTGAGCTGCTCGGTCGCGTCCCGGAAGACGGCCAGGAAGAGGCCGTAGGTCTCCCGAAGGCCATCGCGGACTGCTTTGGTCGCGGCATGGAAGCGCGGGGCCGGCGACTTCTTGGTCTTGTTGGGCCGGGTGAGGGGATTCTGCCGGAGGATCGCGGCGAGGCCCAGGACCGGAATCCCTCTCTCCAGGCGCGCCAGCCTTGCTTCGGCCTCGACCTCTTCCACCAGCGCGGCCACCCGGTCACGGTACTGCTCCGGCGAGAGGTGCTCTCAGCAGGGAAGGCGGCTCAGGACCAGCGTCTCCTCGGGCCCCGGGCGGTCTCTACCCCGTCCGCCCATTTTGGCTCGCCCTTGTATCAGGACCGGTGGCTGCCGCGGCTCTTAGAACCCCTCGCAGGGCCTCGTTGACCGCCGCATCCGTCGTGAAGGCCTTGGCGACATCCGGATCGAGGCGCACAAGGTTGTGGCTCCGCCGATAGGCGGCGACATACTTTCCCGGCACTCCACCTGTCATCTGCGCGAAGTCGTATTCCGGCAGGAGCTCGGCTTCCTCGTCATCCTTCTTCGTATGCCTCGTGAAACAACACCCCATGCTTGGCGAGGTTGTGGGCGGCCTTGGCGTCGTCCCACTCGAACATGAAGGTAAGGATAGCATGCGCGCCCGCCTCGGCCGCATCCCGGAAGGCGGCCAGGAAGAGGCCGTGGATCTCCCGAAGGCCATCGCGGACCGCTTTGGTCGCGGCATGGAAGCGCGGGGCCGGCGACTTCTTGGTCTTGTTGGGCCGGCTGAGGGGATTCAGCCACAACCAAGGCGTCAGAGACGGTGTCGAGGCGACCAGAACGGCGCTCAACTCGCCTGCTTGAGCCTCTCCACGATCCATTGGTTGAGACTCTTTCCCTCCCGTGTGGCCTGTACGGACACCTTTCTGTGCAGGTCCGGCGAGACTCGGAGCATCAGCCGGCCGGAGAACGGCTTGTCCGGCTGCTCGCCACGCTCTTGGCAGTAGTCGAGGTAATCGTCGATCGAGTCGTGAAAAGCCTGGATCAGTTCCTCCACACTGGTTCCCTGAAAGGTGACGACATCTCGCGTATCCAGCACCTCGCCATGAAAGACAGCCGCCTCTTCATCGAACTCGACGTTCCCGGTATAGCCTTTGTACGTCAGCATCGTTTCACTCCTGCTCAGGTTCGATTCCTGCTTCTCTAAGGAAGCGCCTCACCGATCGGAGAGCCCCACGATCGGTGACCCGGGCTGGATGAGGTCGATGGAAGACAGCCCGGACACCTGCAAGCGCCACCCGGACTCGAGAGCCCCGTCCCTCGGAAATCTCCGCGCCTATAGCCTTCAGCAGCCTTTCGATGTCCCGCCACGGCACATCCGGTCGGGCTGGGTCTTCGAAGATGAGCTGCAGAGTCCTGCGATGGCCGCTGTGCAGATGCATGATGTCATTCTATGACACTAGGCCTTGTTCCGGCGACAGGCTCAATGCCGCGGATGTCCTGAACCAGGAGGTCTGGGTCCGGTCGAGCGTCGTTCGCAGCCTTGACGCCAACCATCGGTGGCGATCGGCACATTGCGCAACATCTTTCGGCAGGCCGGCTGGGAATGGAGCTGAGCGATGGTGTATCCGGTGTATGTCCACAAGGACCCTGACAGCGCATATGGCGTGACCTTCCCGGATTTTCCCGGGTGTTTCTCGGCGGCTGACGACCTCGGGTCGGTCTCACGCCTGGCG
Organism: uncultured Holophagales bacterium; assembly: GCA_963844885.1. Taxonomy (GTDB): domain Bacteria; phylum Acidobacteriota; class Thermoanaerobaculia; order Multivoradales; family UBA5704; genus DATMER01. The sequence goes on from CAWJQA010000011.1 coordinate 77,518, forward strand.
CAGGAAGCGGTCGAGGTGCATTTCGAAGGTGAGGACATGGAGATCCCGCCTCCTACGCCGATGGAGAAACTGGCGGCTGATCCCAACTACGAAGGCGGGTTTTGGATCCTGCTCGACGTCGATCTCTCCAAGGTGAAGACCAAGAGCGTGCGTCTCAACATCTCGCTGCCGGCAGATCTGGTCGGCCGGATCGACCGCTATGCAGCCGAGCATCGCATGACCCGAAGCGGATTCCTGGCCCACGCTGCACAACAGGCGATGTTGGGTGGTGGCTAGGAAGATCGGCGAAGGTCTTCGTGAACAGATCGCCCCTCGCCGAGCCTCGATTGCCTCGGGAAGGCAGACCTCTCCCGCCACGGCCGGGGAGGCCGTCAATTGGGGATGGAGCTGAGGGCCGGGTTGCGGCGTTGGCCGCCTCACGGCGGCATGGCAGGCAGGGCTCGGACGAACGGCAACCCGGGCAGGAATGAGCCCAGGGGGAACCTGGCCGACCGGTCGCCGGCTTTGAGCTGCTCGGCCGCATCCCGGAAGGCGGCCAGGAAGAGGCCGTAGGGTGGAGCAGGCCGTTGTAGTACACTGTATTCATGCGTGCGACGCTGACGATCCGGACCGACGAAAAGCTCCGCAACGCCCTCCAGAAGCGCGCGGCGATCCAGGGGAAGTCCGTCTCCGAGGTGGCCCGCGAGATTCTGAGCGAGGCCGTCGAGGAGAGACCTCTGTCTGAAAGGATCGGGCATTTGCGCGGCCAACTCGACCTTTCAGCGAAGATCTCCGACCCCTGGCGGCAGCGGCTCAAGGATCGGAACTGGCGGCCTTGAGAGCGTGGCTTTTGGATACCGGCCCTCTTGTCGCTTACCTCGACGCGTCAGAGGATGACCATGAGGCTGTTGCCACCCACCTCGACGCCTTCACCGGTCAGCTTTTTACAACCAGCGCGGTCATTACCGAGGCGATGCACTTCGTGGCCGAGGACCGGCGGGGGCCTGCCCTCCTTGCAGAGTTCGTCGCGCAGAGCGGTCTCCAGGTTCTGGACTTCAGCGATGCGGCCCATCTGGCCGAGGCTGCCCGGAGAATGGAGAAGTACCGCAATGTGCCGATGGATTACGCCGATGCCACGCTTGTGCTTCTGGCCGAGCGCCTCGGCCTGTTCGAGCTTCTGACATTTGACCGGCGCGGCTTTAATGTCTTTCGCTCGGCCCGAGGCAAGCATTTTACCCTTCTGCTGGACCAGGTTTGATTTCGCGGTTCGCCTGCACGTCAATTTGGATGGAGCTGAGGGCCGGGTTGGGTCGGGTGAGGGGATTCTGCCGGAGGACCGCTTCCAGACCCAGGACCGGAACTCCTCTCTCCAGACGCGCCAGCCTCGCCGCGATCTCGATCTCCTCGATGAGCGCGGCCACCCGCTCACGGTATTGCTGCGGCGAGAGGTGCTCCCAGCAGGGCAGGCGGCTCAGGCCGAGCGTCTCCTCGTGGAGTAGGTCAGTCAGCCGTACCAGGTTTGTCTGAGCCATCTCAACTTCCGGAGAAGGAGTATGGCCTGCCACCCGAGTGTTCCGGAATCCACTACCTCAGGACCCCTCTGCGCGTCAATTCTCTCCCTGGCATAAAGATCATGGAAACTGTGTGTACTGGTTACGAAAGATCGGGATCATGAGCCCTCAAGTGAGAGACAACTGTGCGTTTGCTCTCTTTAATTGCAGCTCGGAAGCACAGATATCGTCTTTTTGGTCTTTGATCCGTTTGGTCCAAGAGCTTACGATGGCGTTCGATGACTTCGACTTCCAAATCGATTGCTTGGCACCTCCGATCGTTGAGGCTCCAGACCGGCATGACCCAGTACGAGCTCGCCAAGAAGTGCGGCTTGTCCGAAAGCACGGTCAGCGCTGCCGAAATCGGGCGACGGGGCACCAGGCTCAAGACGATCGTGCAGCTCTGCAAGGGTCTGAATACCTCTGCGGAGCAGTTGATCCAGGAGGCAGAGGGGACTGAAAGCCACTCGCCGGATGAAGCCTCGGAATCGAATCGGAGTCTTTTCAAGGAGCTTCTCGATAGGCACCAGGAGAGCGAGAGAGCGCTTTGGCTGTTTCTCTACGATTGCCTGGACTCCCGAGCCGGACGGGGAAAACCGCCTCCCGGCCAAACCGATCCGGCTGGCAAGCCGAGGGCTCGCGGAAGGTCCCGTCGAAAGCCATGAGGCGTAGCCTCGCTCCGCTCGCCTCGGCGCCCCCAGGACCGGAATCCCCCTCTCCAGACGTCAGCCGGCCGGGCTCCTCGCCGCGGTTGCGGGCGGTGTACTCCGGACCAGTCGAGCGAGCCCCGGCGACGCAGGGGTCGAAAGCGTTCCAAGCCTGCCCGCTAGACCGCCCCTCGGAAGCCGGCCGGAAGAGGCTGCAAATCTCCCGAAGGCCATCCCGGACCGCTTTGGTCGCGGCATGGAAGCGCGGACCCGCTCAGGGGTTCATCCGCTTGAAAATCGCGTCGAGCTCGTCACGGGACGCCTGGCTCGCCCCCTCGGACATGCCGTAGGGGATCTCGATGTCCCCGCGGTCCAGCCGGACCGCCACGGCGTCGGCAAATTCGCCGAGCGGCACTCCGAAGGTGTGGAGGCCGGGGCCTCCCAGGTCCGTGTCGACCGCCGGCGGGATGATCTCCACCACCTCGATCGGCGTGCCGGCGAGCTGCTTGCGGAGAGAGAGCGTGAACGAGTGCAGGGCCGCCTTCGTGGCGCAGTAGATCGGCACTCCCGCCAGCGGCACGAACGACAACCCGGAGGTGACGTTGACGATCGCCGGCCGCGCCTGCCGGAGCAGGTGCGGAATGAACAGCGAGGAGAGATGGATCGGCGCTTCCAGGTTGATCGCGATCTCCTCTCGGACCGCCTCCCAGTCCCCGGGCTGAGCGAGCTGGACCCGGCGCTGGATGCCGGCGTTGTTGACCAGCACGTCCATGCCGGGAAGCTCCCGCGTCGCCCAGTCGAGAAGCGCAGTGCGGTCCGCGGCCTTCCCGACATCGCAGACGAACGTCTTCATCCCGGGATGCCCGGCCGCCGCCGCCAGCTTGTCGGCCCGGCGGCCGCAGATCGCCACATTGCTGCCCGCCCGGAGAAAGCGCTCGGCGAGCGCGAAACCGATGCCGGAGGCGCCGCCGGTGACGAGGACTGTGTGCGAGGCGAGTTGCATGGGCCGTTTCTCCTTTGGGCTGCCGCCGGATCTTATCCCGAGGCGGGAATCCCAGGGGCCCAAAGGGCAGGGGAGCCGCATGGCGGCTCCCCTGTCCCAGCAGACTCCTGATTTTCAGTCCCTACCCAGCCACATTACCGGTGAAACAAAAGCCTGCTTCCTTCAAACTCCCTCCGAATCGCCCCCAGGCACCCCCGGGGAGCCTCCCCCGCCCGACCTGAAGAGAGAGTAACCCGGCGGCGAGGCCTCGGATAGAGCATGACCATGCGTGACTTTTGGGCCAACGCAGTTGACCCGCCGGCGAAGCTGCGCTATCAAGCAGGGATGCGCAGACCCATCTCTCTCCTCGTGCTCACCGCAATCGCCGCGTTCCCCCTGACAGCCCAGGTGGATCCCGATCTCCTGGCAGGGATCTCGGCCCGGTCCATCGGTCCCGCCGCCATGAGCGGCCGGGTCGCCGACGTGACCGGTGTCGAGTCCAACCCCGGCATCCTCTACGTCGGGCACGGCCGCCGGCGGCGTCTGGAAGTCCGTCAACGGCGGCCTCACCTGGAAGCCGGTCTTCGACGATCAGCCGGTGGCTTCGATCGGCGTCCGTCGCGGTCTTCCAGCCCAACCCCGACATCGTCTGGGTGGGCACGGGCGAGGGCAACCCGCGCAACAGCGCCATCGTCGGCAACGGCGTCTACCGGTCGCTCGACGGTGGCAACACCTGGCAGCACCTGGGTCTCGAGAAGACCGAGCGCATCCACCGCATCGTCCTCCACCCCACCAATCCGGACGTCGCCTGGGTAGCCGCGATGGGCAGGCTCTGGGGCGAGAACCCCGAGCGCGGCATCTTCAAGACCGCCGACGGCGGCAAGACCTGGAAGCGGGTGCTCTACGTCGACGAGCGCACCGGCGCCGCCGACCTCGTCATCGATCCGTCGAACCCGAACAAGCTGTTCGCCGCGATGTGGGAGTACCGGCGCTGGCCGTGGTTCTTCCGCTCCGGCGGCCCGGGCTCCGGGCTGTACGTCACCTATGACGGCGGCGACTACCTGGAAGCGGCTCACGGAGGAGGACGGCCTGCCCGAAGGGCGACCTCGGCCGCATCGGCATCGCCATCTCGCGCGTCGAACCCCGAGGTCGTCTACGCGCTCGTCGAGGCCGAGACAGAGCGCGCTGCTGCGCTCCGAGGACGGCGGCCGCACCTGGAAGACCGTCAACGACGACCAGCGACATCGCCAACCGGCCGTTCTACTACGCCGACATCCGCGTCGATCCCGGCCTGGCCGAACCGGGTCTACAGCCTCGACTCGCGTCTGCGGTCTCGGACGACGGCGGCAAGACGCTTCAAGCGGCCTGCCGGGCGCGCGGAGCGATCCACGGCGACTTCCACGCCCTGTGGATCGACCCCGCGACCCGCGCCACATGGTCGTCGGCGACGACGGCGGCGTCGGCGTCAGCCGCGACCGCGGCCGAGACCTTCCGGTTCGTGGCCAACCTGCCGCTCGCCCAGTTCTACCACGTCGCCGTCGACATGGACGTGCCGTACAACGTCTACGGCGGCCTGCAGGACAACGGCTCATGGCGCGGCCCCAGCGCGGTCTGGGAGGAGGGCGGCATCCGCAACCACCAGTGGCAATCGAGGTCGGCGGCGGCGACGGCTTCGACATCTATGCCCGACCCCGGGGACTCGATGCCGGCTACTCCGATATGCCAGGACGGCAATCTCATGCGCTGGGACCTCCGCACCGGCGAGCTGCGCGCACATCCAGCCGCCGCGACCGATCCCGACGGTCCGGCGAACGCCTGCGCTTCAACTGGAACACCGGCCTCGCCATCGATCCCTTCGAGCCGGGCACGATCTACTACGGCAGCCAGTACGTCCACCGCTCGACCGACCGCGGCGACAGCTGGACGGTCATCAGCCCCGACCTGACCACCAACAACCCGGAGTGGCAGCAGCAGGCCACGACCGGCGGCCTCACCCCCGACGTCACCGGCGCCGAGAACTTCACCACGCATCCTCGCCATCGCCCCGAGCCCGGTCGCAGCGCGGCGTGATCTGGGTGGGCACCGACGACGGCCGCGTCCACGTCACCCGCGACGGCGGCAAGACCTGGACGAGCGTCGAGAAGCAATCTCAAGGGCGTCCCGGCCAACACCTGGATGCCCGCACATCCGGCCATCGCGCTTCGACGCCGGCGACGGCCTTCGTCGTCCTCGACAACCACCGGCGCTCCGAACTGGACTCCCTACGTCTTCCGGACCGACGACTGCGGCAAGACCTGGACGAATCTGGTGACGCAAGACCGTGCGCGGCTACGCGCTCGCCATCGAGCAGGACACCGTGGACAAGGATCTGCTCTTCCTCGGCACCGAGTCGGCCTTTATGTCTCCAGTCGACGGCGGCGGGAGCTGGCTCCGGTGGAAGCGGGGCCTGCCCGAAACCGTGTCGGTCATGGACCTCGCCATCCATCCGCGGGACAGCGATCTCGTCGTCGGCCACCCACGGCCGCTCGCTTTACGTGCTGGACGACATCTCGTCCGCTGCGCGAGCTCTCGGCGGCGACGATGCGCGAGCCCCTTCATCTCTATCCCGCCTCGGCCGGCCTGATCCACGGCGCGACCGGGGGCAGCGGCAACTCGCGCAGCGGCGCCGGGGAATTCGTCGCCGCGAGCCGCCCGTCCGGCATTTTGCTCACCTACTCGCTGAACGCGCCCGGCCTGCCGCTGCCGGACGATCAGAAGGAACGCGAGCGCAAGGAAAAGGAACGGGCCGAAGCGCGCGGCGCGAAACCCGAAAAACCGGAATCAACCTCTGACGGCAAGGACGAGAAGAGCAAGGAGCCCACGGTCAAGATCGAGATCGCCAACGCCACCGGCAAGGTCGTGCGGACGATGGACGGACCGGCCAGGCTCGGCCTCAACCGCGCCGTCTGGGATCTCGGGCGCGACCCCTTCCGCCACCCACCCACCGACAACCGGGGTTTTCCCCGGGATGAGGAATCCGGACCGGAGGTGCTTCCCGGCACCTACGCGATCACCGTGCGCCATGGCGACCAGGAAGCCAAGGGAACGGTGCAGGTGACGGCCGCGCCTTCGCTCCAGATGAGCGACAGCGACTGGCAGGCGCGCGAGGCGGCGATCGTGCGCATCGGCAAGCTCCAGAACGCAGCGGTGGAAGCGATCGAACGGATCGCCTCGGCACGCAAGGACGTGGACGTGGTGATGCAGAAGCTTCCAGCCGAAAGACAAGAAGAAGGCCGATTCCGACAGCAAGGAGAACCCGAACAAGGCCCTCCAGGACTCGGCGCGCGGCCTGCGGAAGAAGCTGACCGATCTGGACCGGCGCCTCTGGATAAGCCCCGATGTGAAGGGAATCGTCGAGGACAGAACCCTGCTGTCGCGGATCGACGACGCCGGGGCCCCGGTGATGACGAGCTGGGGCGCACCGACCGCAACGGCCCGGACCTACCTGGAACAGGCCGAAGCGGCGGCGAAAAAAACGCTCGCCGACGTCAACCAGCTCTTCGCGGAGGACGTCGCCGCCTTCCGCAAGCAGGTGCAGGACTCGGGGATCGGCCTGCTCTCGGAGCAGGCTCCGATCACGATCGAGTAGCTCCGGCAACAGGAGGGTTTGAGCCCCGCCTCAAGTCTCCAGAGCCGTCCGCATCTTCGCCAGCAGCTCGCGGGCGGTCGGACTCGGAGAGCTGCCTGGCGGGCCACCGGAGGCCCAGGCCCTCGTGCCCGAACTTCGGGATGATGTGGAAGTGGACGTGCATCACGACCTGGTGCGCCTCCGAGCCGTTGTTCTGGAGGACGTTGTAGGCCGTGGCGCCGGTCGCCTGCATCACCGCGCGGCAGAGCCGGGGCAGCGCGCGGCCGATCGCCGCGGCCGACTCGTCCGAAAGCTGGTGGAGCCCGGCCTTGCGCTCCTTGGGAATCAGCAGCGTGTGGCCGTCCGAAAGCGGACCGATGTCCAGGAACGCCAGGACGTGGTCGTCCTCGTACACCTTGTAGCAGGGGATCTCCCCCGACAGGATCTTGTCGAAGATGGTGGGCTGATGGTCGCTCATGGCCCTATTCTACCCGCCCTGGCCGGCGCCCGGCAGGCGCAAGAAAATTTCCTCTTGACATGGGGGCCAAGTCCGCTATCGTAAAGATCGTGGACGTACACGTGGCTCCCGACCAACCTCCGCCAGAACCTCCCAGTACCCCCGACATCGCGGCTGCTACGGCTGTCCGGCGCTGGTCGCCGGTCAGCGTTTTGCCGTTTGGCGTCCTTCCCCATCCAACCTCGGCCCTGGCGCTCGCGTACGGTCCTCGTGAGCGGCGCCGGAATCACGGCCTAGCGTACTGACGATCATGATCCCCGAGCCCCACGGGGCTTTCCTGCCGGGTGATCGATCCGGGCGGGTTGTCGCCATCAGGGCGGCATGCCCGCGGGTCGCTCCATCCAGAAAACCGTTTACCCCCGTTCTTCGCCGTTTCTACGGAGGAAACCCGAGATGAAGCGAGAGGCTGTCGCCTCGATCGAAACCGAAGCTCAGCGCCGTGACGAGATCTGCTCTCTGTTCGGACAGAGCTTCGAGCCATCACACTGGAACGACTGGCACTGGCAGATGCGCCACCGGCTCACCCGGCTCGACCAGTTCGAGAAGCTGATCCGGCTCACCGACGAGGAGCGCCGCGGCCTGATCCTGGCGAGCGAGAAGTTCTCCGTCGCCGTGACGCCGCACTTCGCCGCGTTGATCGATCCGGAGGATCCCTGGTGCCCGCTGCGCCTGCAGGTCGTGCCTCGCGACGCCGAGCTGCTCGTGGGGCCGGACGACATGGCCGATCCGTGCGGCGAGGACCATGACACAGTCGTCGAAGGGCTCGTGCATCGCTATCCCGACCGCGTTCTTTTCCTCGTGCTCGACACGTGCGCGGCCTACTGCCGCTACTGCACCCGCTCGCCGCCTGGTCAGCCAGGGTGAGCTGGAGCCGCTCGGCCGCCGCGTGGAGGCGCGCGTCGCCTATCTCCGCGAGCACACCGAGGTCCGCGACGTGCTGATCTCGGGCGGCGATCCGCTGCTCATGTCCGACGACCAGCCTCGATCAGCTCCTGGGCCGGCTGCGCGCGATCCCGCACATCGAGTTCGTGCGCTCGGCACGCGCATCCCCGGCTTCCTGCCGCAGCGCATCACGCCCGAGCTGGTGCAGGTGCTGCGCAAGCACCGGGTCTGGCTCTCGTCCACTTCTGCCACGCAGCGCGAGCTGACGCCCGAAGTGGCCGAAGCCTGCGACCGCCTCGCCGACGGCGGCATCCCGCTCGGCAGCCAGACCGTGCTGCTGCGCGGCGTCAACGACGACGGTGGAGACGCTGCAAGCGACCTCTTCCACGGTCTGCTCAAGCTGCGCGTGCGGCCGTACTATCTCTACCAGGCCGACCCGGTGGTCGGCACCGGCCATCTGCGGACCACGATCGAGAAAGGCCTGGAGCTGATGGCTCAGCTGCGCGGCCACACCTCCGGCTACGCCGTGCCCACCTACGTGGTCGACGCACCGGGCGGCGGCGGCAAGGTGCCGCTCCAGAGCCGAGACGATCCTCGACTACTCGGACGGAGTGGCCCGGCTGCGCAACTGGGCCGGGCAGACGTACTCCTACGCCGATCCCGGTCGAAAGCCGCCGATGAACGCCTTGCGCATCGGTCTCTGCTACGACCTCAAGGCGGACTATCTGGCCGCGGGGTTCGCGCCGCACGACGTGATGGAGTTCGACGAGGAGGATACGGTCGCCGAGATCGCCGGAGCCCTCGCGGGCCTCGGCCACTCGGTGGACCGGATCGGCCGCGGCACGGAGCTCGCCCGGCGCCTCGCCGCGGGCGAGCGCTGGGACCTCGTCTTCAACCTCGCCGAGGGGGTGCGCGGACGCTCCCGGGAGGCGCAGGTGCCGGCGCTCTGCGAAATGTTCGACCAGCCGTACACGTTCTCCGACCCGCTCACCTGCGCGGTGACGCTGGACAAGGCGCTGGCCAAGCGCGTGGTGCGCGACAGCGGCCTGCCCACGCCGCCGTTCGAGGTGGTCGAAACCGACCGGCGGAGGCCGAGGCGATCTCCCTGGAGCCGCCGTTTTTCGTCAAGCCCATCGCCGAGGGGAGCTCGAAGGGGGTCACGGACCGCTCCCGGGTTTCCGGGCGCGGCGAGCTGCGCGAATGCTGCGCGCGAGCTGATCCGGCTGTTCCGCCAGCCGGTGCTCGTGGAGCGCTATCTGCCCGGGCGGGAGATGACGGTGGGGATGGTCGGCAACGGCGCCGAGGCCCGGGTGGTGGGGGTGATGGAGGTGGTCTTCCGGAACGGACGGACGCCGCCTACACCGCGCTCAACAAGGACGAGTACGTCGAACGGGTCGAGTACCGCCTCCTCGACGGCGAGCCCGTCGCGCGCCGCGCCCGCGAGGTGGCGCTCGGCGCCTATCGCGCCCTGGCGTGCCGGGATGCGGCCCGGGTCGACCTGCGCTGCGACGGCGACGGCGAGCCCTGCTTCCTCGAAGTGAATCCGCTGCCGGGCCTGCACCCGGTGCGCTCGGACCTGCCGATCCTCTCCGGGCTGGCCGGGATCTCGTACGGCGAGCTGCTCGGGTCGATCGTGGAGGCCGCCGGCCGCCGGTGGGCGCTGTGGAACTGAGGCATCCGGAGATCGTCATCGCCCACAACCCTGTCGGCGAAGGCGACGACCCGTCCACCTCGGACGTCCTGGACCAGGTCGAGATGGTCGAGGAGGCGCTCGCCGAGCTCGGGCTGCCGTCGCGCCGGTTTGCGGTCGAGCCCGATCGAGCCCTGGAGATCTTCCTGGAGGAGACGCGCCGGCAGGGCCTCGTCTTCAATCTGATCGAATCGCCGCCGGGCCGGCCTTGGCTCCACACGGACTGCGCCGCCGTCCTCGAGCTGGCCGGGCTGGCGTTCACCGGTTCTTCTCCAGCGGCACTCGCTCTGACTACCGACAAGCTGGCCACACGCGCCCTGCTCGCCTCGGAGGGCGTGTCCGTGGCTCCGGGCGGCCGGCTGGACCTCGATCGTCCCTGTGTCCTCGATCGGGTGCCGCCGCCATGGATTCTCAAACCGGCTTTCGAGGACGCCTCGATCGGCCTGGAAGGCGACCCGGTCTGCCACACCCGCGAGGCCGCGCTCGACCGCGGTGCCGCCCTCGCCCGGCGTTTTCCGGACCAGCCGGTGCTCATCGAAGCCTTTCTTCCCGGCCGCGAGCTGAACGTCTCGATGCTCGCCCGGGAAGACGGCCGGGCCGGGGTTCTGCCCGTGGCCGAAATCCTTTTCGAAGACTTTCCCGAGGGGATGTCGCGCGTGATCGGCTACGAGGCCAAGTGGGATGAGGAGTCCTTCGCCTGCATCCACACCGTACGCCACTTTCCTGAAGGGCCGGAGGATTCGGATCTGCTCCGCAGGGTGAGAGAGATCGCCTCGGACTGCTGGCGCCTTTGCGGATTGTCCGGGTACGCGCGGGTCGACCTCCGGCTCGACGGCCAGGGAGTGCCGAACGTTCTGGAGATCAACGTGAACCCCTGCCTGTCGGCCGACGCCGGATTCATGGCGGCGGCGGCACGGGCCGGCCTCTCGCACGCGGACGTGGTGCGCCGCATCCTGGCGGCGGCTCGGAGGACGAAAACATGATCCTTCGCCGAGGCCTCAAAGCCGCGGACCGGGAGCCGCTGGCGCGGCTCATCCGCGACACCGCGTTTTTCAATGCCGATGAAATCGAGGTGGCGCTGGAGCTGATCGACGACGGCCTGGCCAAGGGAGACGCAAGCCACTACCGGTTCGTGGTGGCCGACTTGGACGGCGCCGTAGCCGGCTATTCCTGCTGGGGACCGATCCCGGGCACCGTCGCGTCCGCCGATCTCTACTGGATCGTGGTCGATCCGAAGCGTCAGGGCCGGGGGATCGGCGCCGCTCTTCTCGGGGCTTCCGAGGAATGGATGGCCGCCACCGGCCGCGCGCGCGTCTACGTCGAAACCTCCACCCGGGCGCAGTACGAGCCCACGCGCCGCTTCTACCTCGCCTGCGGGTATGGACTGGCCGCCGAGCTCACCGACTTCTACGCGCCGGGCGACGGCAAGGCGATCTTCCTGAAGATCCTCTGAGATTACAGGCGCCCTTCCGCATTGCGGCTCTCAGAATGCTGTCGCCGCTATGCAACAGCGCAAGCCAGGGCGCATCCGCCAAGAGGACCGCCCGAATTGGGCCGCTTGGCTTGCGACGACGAATCTGCAACACGATCCCCCACCGGATCGGCCCGCCGAAGAAGGCGTAGTTGAGGAGATCCCCCGTGGAAATGAGGTTGAGCTTGAGGCGCCAATGCGGATCGAGCAGCTTCTCGAAGGATTCGACAAAGGGAATTCGGGGCCTCGCCTCGGTCATGAAGTCGAGAGGTGCGCAGTCGATGAACGGACGGACCTCTTCGGCGACAGTGCCGCCTAGGAATCGCTCGACGTCACGGGTGAATTGCTCCCGCTCCTTCTTCTCCTTCTCATACCAGACGGGTACTTGGGGTACAAGGACTTTGGCGGGCAAGCGGTAAACCTCCTACCGATCAAACTGTCGTTACGTGAAGCCGGCCGTCATCATCGGTTTCGATCAAGAGCAACTCACGGGTCAGCGCCTCCGGCCGGTTCATGTCTCCTTCGAGGAGCATCTCCAGCAGATCTTTCGTCACCTCGCCGCGGGCGAAGCGCCGTGGAGCCTTCGTGAAGCCGAGCATGCGCGGGTCGAGCGCCGTATACTTCCCGGGCATCTGGAGATCCGGCTCCAGAAGGGAACCGGCGCGGCTTCGCACAAATCTCGGGTGGCCATCGGGCCGCCGGCCACGAGGTCACAGAGGAACCGGCGTCCCAGGCCGAAGCCCGGCGAGGTAGTGCCGAAGGGCCAAGAGGAGCCGCTTCCTGGTCAACAGGCGGTTGATTTCGGTCTCAATCTCCCGAAGCGCGCGGTTCGTCTGTCGCAGCAACTCGCGGGACTCAGCGGCGGCAGGCTTTGCAAGTGTTGAGCGTTCGGTGGTCATTGTGCATCCGTCCTCCGATTTGTGGATCTCGAACGTCAGCGAGCCCGGCCGAAGCGCGTCGCCCGAACGATCTTCGAATCGACGGCCTTGCTCAGATTGTCCGCCACCGCCAGGCTGCCGCACTTCAGAACCGCCCAACCCGACTCGGTCAGGGATTTCAAAACCACCCTCACCTCGCGCAAGTGCCCGAGCCAGGGGATCTCGGCAAAGAGCTCCGCCGTGTTGGACGGCCGGCGACCCTTGCGAAGCTCCAGCAGCACCCCGGCTGCCAGAGGCCACCCGAAGGCATGATTCGCAAGCTTGGCCACTCCGATCGGCTCGGCCTCCAATTTCCAGTCCGGATCGATGAGCGCCGAGACGACTTCGACATACGGCAGCCGGGCCACCGCGGTGCGCAAGCGCTCGGGAGCCAGATCGTCCAGCAAGGGCCGGACCTGGGCCGCGGCCTCCGCTCCAAGCCTTCTGCGGATGCGCCGTTCGACGGCCTCCCGGAGGTCGGTTTCCGTTGGCGCGCGCCACGACCGCACTTTCGGCGCCAGAATCTTCTCCCCGGCTTCACCCGGCAAATCCTGCTCTTCCTGGCCTTTCATGACCTTCGCTCCCCAATCGCGCAGCTTTTTTCAGTATGAAAAGTATTCGACATCTCGGCTTCCTCCCGGACCGTGGCCGCGCACGCCGCGCACCGGCGGAGGAGATGAGCCACGATCGCTTTTCTTTCCGCCGGCGAAACCTCGCCACGGGCGAAGCGCTGGAGGGCGCCGTGGCTCGGATGGGGCCGCTCCTCTTTCATACGGCGGCCAGATCGCGGTAGCGCAACGTCCCGTCCGCGTTCCGCGTGATCGCGAGCAGTTGCCGCCGGACGGAATCGGGTTGAAAGGTCGGCTCTTCGAGCCTGATCCAGGTGGCGAACCAGGAGCCGCGCTCGAAGACGACGCGGAGCCCCGCCTGGGCCGGCGTGTAGAGCGGCGGCGTTGCGACCATGCCCGGCTCGGCCAGCGGGCGTGGCGTGAAGTGGTCCAGCACCACGCAGCCATAGAGCAGCGCCTCCATGTCGGCGTCGGTCCGCGAGAGGTCCACCTTGGAGTAGTGCTCCCGGCGGACCTCCGCATCGAGATCCAGGACTTTCTGCCAATGGACGCGGCGAAACGCCATGTTCTCCGGGTGCTCCTCACCGTAGACCTCCCAGAAGGAGGTGACCGTCGCCGTCAGCGTCGTCATGGCCGACAGGGTGAGCGGCCCGGATCTATTCATGCGTCGCCTCTCCTCCAGAGCGTCGTTCAAGTCGCCCGGATGATGGGGCAAGATCCCGCCGCTGAAGCAACTGCTTCCCGATTTGGGGAAAGTTCGCGGTCGGCGGGAAGCCCCCGGCGCGAAGGCGGCCGGACTTTTCTCGGTAGGCTTGTCAAAATTTTGGCCCCAGCGGCAACTTATATAGAGAGGAGAACGCATCCAGGAGGAGATCCCCATGCCCCGAAGCTTCCGTGCCCTGCTCATTCAGATGCTGGCGGTCTGGAAGGGCCTTTCCCAGAAGCAGCTCAGCGCCAACGCCGGCCTGGAGCCCAAGCAGGTGTCCCGCCTGCTCCTGGGCGAGAAGCTGGAGGACGGCTGGTACCACCGCCTGCTGAAGGGGGTCCGGGGCCGGCCGGCCGAGGTGGCCGTCGTGACCGCCTGCCTGGAGGCGCTGGACGCCCTGCAACGGGAGACGGGGCAGACCGAGGCCGAGCGGGAGGTGATCGAGATGGATCTGCTGGAGGGCCAGAGGGTGATGCGGGGCGTCCTGGCCGAAGCCGTCCGCATCTCCAGGGTGGCCCCAAGGCTGGACGGCTACCCGAAGCCCGACGAGGTCGAGCCGGCCCGGTGGCACGCCCGCCAGCTCTGGCCCCAGCTCAAGGATCTCTCCGAGGACGAGCAACTGGCCGTCGTGCGGGTGTCTCGCGGCTACCAGAGTTGGGCGCTCATGGAGGTGGTCGCCGAAGCGTCGATCGACGAGGCCTCCCGCGATCTCACGCAAGCGGCCAGCCTGGCACGCCTCGCGGTGGCGGTCGCCGAGAAGGTCCGGGGGCCGGAGGGCTGGTGTGATCGCGTGAAGGGTTACGCCCTCGCGCACGTACCGAACATCGAGCGGGTCTTCGGCCGGCTGGAGGCCGCGGACGTGGGGCTCGCGGAGGCCGGCCGGCTCTGGCAGGCCGGGTCCGATCCCGACAAAATCCTGGACCCGGGCAGGCTCCTCGAGCTGGAAGCGTCGCTACGCAGAGATCAGCGCCGGTTTGAGGAAGCCTTGGCCCACCTCGCGAAAGCCATGAAGGTGGGGCGTCGGCCGGAACGCTACATGATCAAGAGGGCCTTCACCCTGGAGGCCATGGGAAATTACGAGCAAGCGATAGCGGCGCTGCTGGCAGCCAGGCCGCTGGTCGAGCGAGGGAACGACGCGCGGCTCTTGTACATGCTGCAATTTAATTTGGCAGTTAATTATACCCATGTCGGCCGTTTCACCGAAGCCGCCGACCTGGCGAGGCGGGTGCGGGCTTCCACCTTGGCCAGGGGGGACAAGAACGAGGCCAGCCGCGTAAAATGGATCGAGGGCCGGATCGCCGCCGGCCTGGGCCGGCATGCCGAAGCCCTCGAGCTGCTGGAACAGGCGCGGGCGGAATTCGCGGAGCGGAAGATGTGGTATGACGTGGCCCTGGCCCTGTTGGAGATGGCGGTTCTGCTGCTGGCCGAGGGGCGGACGGCCGCGGTCAAAGCTCTGGTCGGCGGCCTCGCGCAAGCCTTCGCGTCCGAAAAGGTTCACGTGGAGGCCCTGGCCGCCCTGAAGCTCTTCAAGGAAGCGGCGGACCTGGAGGCGATGACAGCCGCCGAGGCTTGCCGCATCCTGGGTTACCTCTTCAGAGCCCGGCACAACCAGGACCTCCGGTTCAAGTCATGAGCCTTGTGGGCATCCGTCGGGATCCATGCCGCAGCCGGCATCGACCTGAGGGGCCGGCCGGCAGCCGCCGCTGGGGTCCATGCCACAGCCCTCATCGGTTTGAGCTGGGAGCGCCGGCTGGCAGTTGCCATTGGGGTCCATGCCACAGCCGGCATCCGGCGAGGACCAGGAGAGGACGAGGCTCCAGATCTGGTCGAGGAGGTTGGGCTGGGTGGCCAAGGAGCCCGCGAGGAACCCGGAGAGGACAAAGGTGATGAGGGCGCGTCGCATCGATTCATCTCCCGCGCGGTGTCGGCGCTGGACCTTCATGGCCCGCCCGCACCGCGCGCTCTATACTAGGGTGCCGTCAGTTTGACGAAAAATCCCCATTTCCGGAAGCAGGGGTGCGGATGAGCTTCAGCAGCCAGTTGGTTCTTGTGCTCCGGGCGTTCTCGGGTAAAACGCAACGGCAGTTCGCCGAGGGCGCGGGTATCCCCCACTCCCAAATCGCCAAGTACGAAATGGACGATGCCGAGCCGCCTGCCGAGGAGCTGCCTCCGATGGCGAGGCAGGCCCGCATGACGGTCGCGGACGGCGAGCGGATCGTGCGCTTCGGCGAGACGCTCCAGCGCCGGAGGGAGCGGGCCGGCGGAGGGGCGGACGACCTCCTGGCCGAGGCGGGCGAGCGGCTGAGCGTGCTCGTCGCCGACTCCTATCAGCGCCTCTTGCGGCTCCCGGCTCCCGCCGACGAGCCCCGCCCCGAGGACCGCTGGCGGGACCTCCCCCTGTGGCTGGAGCTCAAGGAGCTTCCCGAGGACCACCAGTTGGCGGTGGTGAGCGTGTCGAGAGAGCACCAGACCTGGTCCCTGGTCGAGCTCGCCGCCGACGATTCGATCGTCGAGGCTTCCCGCGACCTCGATCGCGCCGCGTCCCGGGCGCGCCTCGCGGTCGCCATCGCCGAGAGGGTCCGGGGGGACGAGCTGTGGTGCAATCGGCTCAAGGGCTTCGCCGCCGCTCACCCGCCGAATGTCGAGCGAATCGCCGGCAGCCTCAAGGCGGCCGAGGAAGGGCTCGAGGAGGCCCGCCGCCTCTGGCAGGCCGGCTCCGACCCGGGCAAAATCCTGGACCCGGGTCGGCTCCTGGTTCTCGAAGCCTCCCTGCTCAGAGATCAGCGCCGGTTCGACGAAGCGCTGGCCCGGCTGGAGAAGGCCCTCATCGTAGGGCGCTGCCCGGAACGCTACCTGATCAAGAAGGGCTTCACCCTGGAGGTCATGGGGAGGTACGAGGAGGCGATCACGGCCTTGCTGAAGGCGAAGCCACTCGTTGAGCAGGGGGGTGACTCGCGGCTGCTTTACATGCAACGCTTCAATCTCGCGGTCAACTATACCCACACCGGGCGCCATGCCGAAGCCGCGGCTCTCGCGGATCAGGTCTTTGCCGCGGCCACCGAGCGCGGAGACCAGCACGAAACCAGCCGTGTTCTTTGGCTCCGTGGGAGGATCGCGGCCGGGCTGGGCCAGACCGCGCTGGCCTTGAGCCTGCTGGATCAGGCACGCCGGGAATTCGAGAGCCGGGGCATGGGTTACGACGTGGCCCTCGCCCTGCTGGAGATCGCGGTCCTGCTGCTCCAGGAAAGGCGGACCAGGGAAGTGAAGGCGCTGGCCGCCGGCCTCGTCAAGGTTTTCGAATCCGAGCAGATCCACCCGGAGGCCCTGGCCGCCCTGAAGCTCTTCCAGGAAGCCGTGAAGCAAGAAGAAGCGACGGCCGACCTCGCCCGGCGCATCCTGGGCTACCTCTTCCTGGCGCGGCACAATGAGGAGCTGCGGTTCGAGGGGTGAAGTTGAGGGGCCGGAGCCGGGTCACGGCTCCGGGCTCGGGAGACCGGCGGGTCAGGATCTTTCTTGAGGGCTACTCTGCCACCGGTGCCGGAAACTTCGATAAGGCCCCGCAGGGGTGAGACCCTGGAAGAGGGCGTACGTGGATCGCCGCTCCCCTCCCTTCCTTCTCCTCTCGACCAGGGCTCTCCGGCTCTCCCAGGACTCTTCCGAGCTGTTCCGGAGAGGCCGAGCCGTTGCTCCCGGATCTATCGGCGGAAGAAAGGGAGGTCAAGTCGAGATCCCCCAACCTATAGGCGGAACGCCGATAGGCTCCGGCCAAACACCGATAGGCTCCGGCCAGACGAGGAAAGATTCCAGCGAATCGCCGATAGACTCAGGCCAGACGCCGAGAGGTTCCGGCGAGTCACCGATAGGTTCCGGCCAAACAGGGATAGGTTCCGGCAATCGCCGATAGGCGCCGGCCGAACGGCGATAGGCTCCGGGGAGTCGCCGATAGGTTCCGGCCGAACAGCGATAGGTTCCGGCCGAACAGGGATAGGTTCCGGCAATCGCCGATAGGCGCCGGCCGAACGGCGATAGATTCCGGGGAGCCGCCGATAGGTTCCGGCCGAACGGCGATAGGCTCCGAGTGGCAGCGCCTGCTGGCGTCGCTGGCGGCCAACACGGACGAGATCCCGCACCTGGAGGCGAGCCGCGCGATCCTCGCGGCTCACCTGGACGAGACCCACCCAAGCGCTGATCCGGCGGCAGGCGGCGCTGGCCGCCGAAAAGCAGCAGTCCTCCCAGGATGTCCGGAGCAAGATCGGAGACGGCCAGCGTCTGGCCACGATGCTGCGCCAGGGCCTCAAGCAGTTCTACGGCATCCGGTCCGAGAAGCTGACGGAATTCGGGCTCAACCCCTTCCGCGGCCGGTCAGGCCGGAAGCAGCCGGAAAACCCCACCCCGCCCCCGCCGCCGGTCGAGACGGCGGCCCCCACCAACGAGTAGCCACAAGATCACATCTGGCTGGAAGGATCGGGGCGTGCCTGGCACGCCCCTCTTTTTTGCCCAGGACCAGCCCCCCAGCCAACCAACCCCAGACAAGCCCTCCCTCTGCCCCCCTTGCCTCAACCCCTAGCCGGGCAACCATCGCGGCCTGCTTGACTCGCAGCCAACTGTGAGGGATACTATGCCAGCGTGCTCAAAAGCATAGTCGATACGTGAAAAGAGTATAAATCGCATTTCCGCTGCTACCTGGAGTCTCTCGACGCTGACACCAGGAACATAGGCACTTCGCGCTTCGCGCTACAACTTCGCAGCTAACGAGGAAGGCGAGAAATGAAAAAAAAGATTCGATTCGGTCTTTGTGGTGATTCCAAGCCGCTCATCGCCATCGTGCCAAATGAGCTACGGGAGGCTCGCGGCGGGGCAGGTTCAACACTAGATCCTAACGGGTTACGCCTGGAGCAGCCGATAAACACCGGCCCGATTCGTTGGATTCCATCCGGCCTCGCTGACTGTGTGATCCCGGGATTTCCCACCCAGAGCGCCCTCGCAAGACAAGGGCGCGCTGGGCCAACTACTTTGAACGCTGGAGTTCCTTTGACCAGCCACAATTTTTCACAGGCCAGCCCCGAAGTGGCAAGTACTCTACTGCAAGCTGGCTTGTGGGCCGCCACCGGCAAATTCTTCGCAATTGCCAAAGCCGGAATTCCCCAGTCTAGCCCTGACCAGTTTCGCGAAGCTCTGATGAAAAGGGCCATCCGCGAGAAGATGTTGCCAATGCTCGACGTATTCTCGCGCTCCCATGATCTCGGCCTGGGCGATCTGCCCTCAAAGCTATCGGAGGTTTTCCGGATAATATCCGGCGAGCACTACAAGCACCTCAGGCCTGTTGTCGATTCGCTTGCACGCAGCGGTGTTTCGGTCGTCCTGATAAAAGGTGCGGATCTGGATCTCGCGGTCTATCAGCAGATGTTCCCCCGTACCATGGGCGACATCGACATCCTCGTACGACCTTCCGATGTGCCAACGGTAGTAAACGTCTTCCAGCGCCAAGGCTTCGTTCAAGGCAAGCTAGAAAACGACCGTTTTGAGATAGTTCCGCTTTCCGACCTGGAACGGGCCGAGATCGAGGAGGACTCTATTGAGCTCGCTGAATTTTCCAAACTGGTCCTCGTCCCAGATTTGCTCCCTTTCAGGGATGCCATTGATGAAGGCTTGTCCTATTGGCGCATGACGCCCTTGCCCAGTGCCTATCATCTGGTCATCGGCTATGACGTTCATATTCATCTATCTCTCGATTTCGACCTGACCGATGCTTGGTCCAACCTCCGCACAATCAACTTTCCAGAGGTCGGCGAATGCCTCGCGCAGAGCTTCACTGATATAGCGTGGTACCTGGCTGTTCGATTTTATCACGAATTGCATCTAAACTACGCGCATGTCATGCGGTCTTTCATCGACGTCTTGCTGGTGATACTCCGCAATAACGATAAAATCGATTGGACTAGAATTTTGTACATCGCCAACAAATATAAGCTTCACCCGGCGCTGTATTACGTGTTCTGGCACATCTCAGAGCTTCTTGAGGGGAAGGTACCTGAGGAGTTCCTCGGCTCGCTATGCCCTCTCAATACGGGTACCCAAAGAGGCCACGACTGGGGCGATTTCATTCCCAAAATGCTTGGCGGCGTGCAGCTCTCGCCGATTCTCTAGCCCGGTGAACAGGGCGGTTCTCTTGAGTATACAGATTAAGAGGAACCCTCTAAAGGCGGCCCCGGGCAGCGGCCACGACGTGGCTACAAGTCTGAATAGTTCTCGAAGTCTCTCTGGGCGGAAGACCACGGCGCTCGCTGTCCTTGGGAGGAGTCTGGAGCATGTGTCCCTCCATCCAAATCCGCTAGCCCTGAAACGACTTGGCGATTTCCTCCTTCGGCCACAGGCCCTCCAAGCACAATTACTCTCAGACTTTGGCCCACTCCTCCGGCATGCCGTCGTTGCCGGTGTTCTAGAGAATCGGGTACTGTTTCTGGAATCAGCCACAGCGGGTTGGATCATTGCTGATCTGGGTGCGCGCCCTCTAAAGGAAATCACGTGGCCCGCGCCCATCTCCGGGGGGCTTTCGCTTTTAAATCCGGACGACTGTGTCTCGGCCGGTGAGCTTTCTTCCCGAGCGCTCTTCAGGCTGACGCGACCCCGTATACAACTCGTGGCGCTATGCCATCCCGAGACGTTTCCGCTGCCTCGCTTCCCTCTGGGAATCTCCGATCTCGCCCGCGCAATCCGTTTGCGTTACCAGGGAGAGGTGGCGCTGTCTGACATGCAACTTGGCGCCACAATTCACGACATCCTATCGCAAATTGCCGTAAATGAACCGGATATCGTAGGCATCTCCGCGACTTTCGGACAGTACGATCTACTTGAGTGTTTGGCTGATACTCTGGCAAACTTGGAAAAAAGCCCCCTTCTAATATTCGGTGGTAGTCTCTGTGCGCTGAACGCTGCTCGATTGCTAGACCGCTATCCGACAGCGCTTGTCGCGCACGGACCGGGCGTAACTTCCGATGCAAGATCTCGTCGAGTACTGGCACGGCGACCGCAGCATCGCCGATGTTCGAGGTGTGCAATCAACCTTCCATGATACGCTGAACGCCTCAAGGGAACCTGTCCATACTGTTTTCTCGGATTTCTTACCCGAGCTCGATCTTCTCGAAGAGACTTTGGACTCTTACGGTGTCCTGCAACTGGAGTCAAGTCGCGGTTGCACCCACGCCTGCTCCTTCTGTCCTCGCGAGCACAAGGGAATATGGGCTGGAGGGAAGCCGGGCCACTTGACCTTTCTTCTTGAGGCAGTAGGTGAGGTCTTTGACCAGAGGCATGGAATCGCTCGGAAGATTTTCTTGGTCGATGAGGAATTCGTTGGGAATGATAGAGAAGGTGAGGGAATCACAAGAGCACTCCAGGTTTCGAATGACTTGTGGGCCCATCAATTTCGGTGGGAGACAAGCTCGCGGGTTGATCAGATTTACAGACCTGATAAGGACACGGCATGGCATGTCGGAAGGTTGAAGTTCTGGACCCAGCTCCGCAGGCAGGGTCTCGATCGGTGCTTGTTTGGCATCGAATCGGGAGTTGACAGTGTGTTGCGGCGGTTCAATAAGAAAACTACGGCGCGCCAGAACATTATTGCAATTCGACTTCTCTCGGCATGCGGAATACCCATTCGCTGTACGTATATCACATTCGATCCTCTCATGAATCATTTAGAGCTCACAGAATCTTACTCTTTCCAAGGCAGGAAGGATCTCCTACTAGCTCCACAGCCAACGCTTGGCTTTGAAGAGCTATTTGAGGCGGTGCAAGACGATGCATTTTGCCGCCACTCATTCCCAGGAAATTCCGTTTTACTCGGCAATTAGCTATATGCTGGTCTCGATGGAATGCCTTATCGGATCGCCCTACCTGAAGCGGGTAGAAGATGCGGAGCTGGCCCTCGAAGAAGTACCCGCGATGGGCAGGAGAAACGCTCTCTTCAGAGAGCCACTCATTGGCCTAATGAGCGCGTGTGCCCAGAAGTGGGTCGATCGCAACTTCAGCTTCGATTACCTTCTGAAGAGTCTGGAGAAGATTACAGCAGGGCCAGAGAGAATGGCCCTGCGGCGAGCGCGTTTTCTTCTTAAGGACTACTCCTATCGCTTGCTGGGGAGATTTCTTGAGAGCTTAGCCCGGGCGGAGGGGTTGTCGCCATCCGCGATTGATGTTTGGTCCCTGCGCCTCATTGAGGTGATGGATTTCCATTTCCATGATCTTGTCTCATCCACGGCTAATTACCTGGAATCTATAGGGGAAGTACTGCA
The DNA here is from genome assembly GCA_963844885.1 of uncultured Holophagales bacterium. GTDB lineage: Bacteria > Acidobacteriota > Thermoanaerobaculia > Multivoradales > UBA5704 > DATMER01. The sequence goes on from CAWJQA010000011.1 coordinate 99,323, forward strand.
GGCACCCAGGTGGTCAATCCTCTCAAAGGAATTCCAGATATGGAGCCGAAAACGCTCGTGGACACTCATAAATCAGTGAGTGAGAGGATTTCTGCAGTGACCGATAGAACAATCACTTCCGCGACCCTAAAGACAGAACTGCTGGCGAGCGGGGTGAGGCCGACGCCATCATTCATCTCAGCGTATGGCCCACCATATCTCGCGAAGCGACGAGCCTACGGCAACCCGGATGACCTCGCTTTCCTTGAGCAACCTTTGCCTCAGGAGATGTATCTTGGCCGCGAGGGCTTGGTTTGCGCCGTGAACGCGCGCAGAGGTTCTAGGTGGGAGCTTGATTGGTCACCCGAATACGAGTTCACGGTCCGATGTGGCGATTTGGTGTTTCCGTTATCTTTTCCCCTCACGCCCTCCTTCTACGCCGAGCGACTTCCCGATGGTCGTCTCGTTCAAAGCTTGGTAACCCTGTATGGCGGGGGCTCTCTGGGTGTGTCTCATCCACGGCAACTGCTCTCTAGTGGACATGGGGAAAGCGTGTCAGTACTGCTCAATATCGCCCAATCGGACAAGGGAAACCGAGTTTCCCTTGATCGTATCGGAGGAGTTGCTCTTGGCTGCTCTGAAGATAGCGCTGGCAGATGGCGCATGCCCTGTGTCCCAAGTGATGCTAAACGGCGGGAATTTCCACGATCCAAATCGAAGCTTTCTTTACTACGCCAAGATGTGTGCGGTAGCCCGGCGTGCCATCGAGGAATCGCAGCGGAAGGTTGAGCTGCATTTAATTGTCTATCCGCCTGCCAATTTGGAACTCTTGCGGGAGCTAGCCGGTCTAGATCTTTCGGTAGCAATGAACATGGAGAGTATTCGATCCTATTCTTTTTCAGCGCTTTTGTCCTGGCAAGGATTCGGCCCTTGGGCAGTGGCATATCTTCGCGGCTCTATCTAGGGGCGGTTGACGTCTTAGGCGCGGGTAAGGTTTTCTCCATTCTCGTTGGGGGGCTTGAAGGCCAAGACTCACTCAGCAGGGGCATGTCAAAACTGGCTGAGATGGGTGTGATTCCTGTGATCAATGTCTTTCACCCGGACCCGGAAACTCCTCTTTATGGGCATCGTGCTCCGTCCGCTGGGCAAATACTAGAAATGGGGAGAAGCCTACAGACAACCTTTTCGCAAGCTTCGTTTTCACGGCCGTTCTATCGCGATTGTGGCCGAAACTCACTGGATACGGAAGCGTACCTACGGATGTTCTAATGCGCCGTTCTGCCACTTGGTCCGAGTACGTCTCCAGGTGCTGGAGGCATGAGCCCAGTCTATATTTGCCGCTATATATTTCAGATTCGATAGCAGGGCGGATTCCACGCTCGTTTGAAGAACGCTTGACTCGCACTGCGGCTGGGCTTATCGAGAGGCATGGAGAGGTCTGGTGGATGGCCTCCCGTGGAAAGCAAAACGCTTCGAGGTCGCTTGATGTCGTGTCTTCGCGGCTTGCGGAAGATGGATTGATTCCGCCTTTGAGAGGTGAACGCTACTGGATCCGGAGCCTGACCGACGGCACGAAGCTCGGTACAATAGATCGCTCCGCGGCGGTAGTATTCGGCTTTCGCACACAAGGAGTTCACCTCAATGTATACACGACAGGCCGCGACGGTGGTATTGACATGTGGCTGGCCCGAAGAAAGATGACACATCGGCACTTTCCCGGCCAGTTCGACAACTTGGTCGCTGGAGGCCTTCCGGCTGCCAGCTCTTTCCGGGAGACGCTACGGCGGGAGGCGGAAGAGGAGGCTGGCATCGACGCGTTGACACTTGCAGCGGCGCGGCCGGCTGGCCGGCTATCCTACTGCATGGACACGAAAGAGGGGTTGGTAGATGGGGAGATGGAAATTTTCGACCTAGAGGTATCCGCATCGTTTCGACCTGAGAACCGCGACGGATCGGTGGATCGATTCTTCTTGGTTCCTCCCCTTGAGGCGGAGCACCTCGCGCTGACAGATGATGCTTTTAAATTCAACTGCGGGCTGGTCGTATTCGACTTTCTGTTGCGCCATGGTGCCCTTCCTAGCCTGGACGAGGACGCCGCGACTGTGAGCTTGCTGCGGACAAAGCGGGCTTGGTTGGCTTCGGAAGAACTTGAATGCCGACCAGGAGGGAGCTGGCAAAAATGAAGCAAAAGAGAAGTAGCAAAGGAGCTCTCGTTTGCTTCGAGGGCGGCGATGCCGCCGGAAAGACCACCCTGGCCCTCTCGGTCGCGGAAGAGCTTCGGCGGCGCGGCATGGACTTCGTTTTGATTGACAAGAAGAGCGTGGAAGGATTCCAGGAACCTTATCTTGTTGAGCGACTGAAGGATCTGCGCCGAGTGCTCTGGGACTATCCTCCAGAGGCTCCGCTTTGGGAATGGGGTGACCACCACTGGTTCCACCTGATCGTCTCTTGGTTCAGTATTCTGGACCACTGCAAAGTGCAGCCGCTTTTGGACGAAGGAAAACTTGTAATCATCGACAACTGGTACTTTAAGTTTGCAGCGCGCTTTCTTCTCAAGAGTAATTTTGATCGCCACTCTGTCCTGGCGAGTTTCGGCCACTTGAGCGTCCCGAATCTGGTGATCTTCGTCGATGTGGATCCACGAATTGCTGTGACGAGGAGAGCGAAGTTCTCAGCGACGGAGTCGGGGAGGATGGATGGTCATACAGGCGGTGGTGCCGAGGATTTTGTCTGCTATCAAGAGAAAGTTCTTCAACAGTTGCGGTGCCTCAGCGATGGCAGTTGGGTCAGGATCGACGCGACAGGTTTGCCGCTGAGTGCCCTCGTGTCAGAAGCTTCGGAGCTGATATCAGCTTCGGCTGCCTGGCTGGCGGAGACAGGATCAGGTGTGTGAGGCTACTCTACGGGAGAGTGACTGAACCGCGCACTGAGTACACGCCCCTCTTTTTTTCGCCGGCCACCGGAACCATCGCTCAATTCCGGGGGCTTTGCGGAGTGCCCTGGGCGTCGTCGGCCGGCGGCATCGAGATTTCCATCTGAAGAACCTTGCCGGCGACCGAAAGGTACTCTGCAAGCGGAGGGAGCCCGATCTCCTTCCGGAGCTCATCGACGTGGCCAGGGTCCTCCAGCGGCACTACAAAGGGTTTGCCATCTCCGACTCCCCGGATCTGAGTGCCAAAGCGCTGCTTCCGGCCGAGATCGAGTTGGACGGCGTCGTAGACGATCGCAAACGCTTGGGCGTCATCTCCTGCTTTCTTGAAATCCCTCTCGATGAAAGGAAGAGCCGCAAGCAGCAGGCGCAGGTCGCCTCCATGTTTCGCAAGAATCACTGCCGCATAGGAGGTCTTGGACCCGAAGCGAGCAGTGTCGATCCAGCCTACCTCCTGCACGAGCGACCGGAGATGGCGGATGTTCTCGGCAACCACGCCGTCAACCTCCTCCTGCTTGAGCGTCTTGCTCTTGATCGCTTCCTGGTCTTTCCGCAGCCGGTCGGCGAGATCCACCTGGATGGCCGAGACTCTCTCCGGGGCAAGTGAAGCTGTACTGCCCAGAGGCATCGGGTCCAGCCGGACGGCATCGGGAACCGCGTCTAGGCGGAGGAAGACCTGGACCCTATCGGGCTGTTCAAGGATGAGCCTGCCGTCATCGACAACGGCGCCCCATCGCTCCACAAGGCCCGAGTTGCGGACTGTCAGGTGCTCCTTCTCGTACCCAAGCAGTCCGACAGCCCGGACCCGGCCTTGCCGCCAGATGACCACGCGGTCGGCCTCAATAAGCACGATTTCCTCGCCTTTCTGGAGTTGCCAGGGACCCAGAAGGCGTGCAGGTAAGCCGCTGTTGACAGCGCCGCTGGCAGGCGCCCACAGAAGGATCGCCAGTAGATAAATCCACCACCCGCGTGATACGCCGCACTTGCGCATTTATACGCTGGCTTTCTTGAAATGCGAGGAGGCTATCCCCTGCCGGTTTGCCAACCCTTCAACAGTCACTATCTGGCACCGCAGGCCAGCTTTCGCTGTAGATCCCTCAAGCCTCCATCCCGCTGACGTCCAGTTCGCTGAGATGGAGTGTACCGTCTTTCGTCGGTCACTCTTGAGTATCATCGCACGGGATGCGTTCTGGGTCAATCCCCCGGATTCGGCGAGCTTCGCCTCCAGGAAACTCGTCCAACATCAAGTGGCGCTTGAAGTGGGATTCAAGTTGCCGGATACGCTGTATTCAAACGATTCGAAGGAGATCTGAGCGTTCATCCGCTACGGCAAGGTGGACTGGCGCAAGGCGTATACTGAGCTTCAGATGCAACCCTTCTCGCTTCCCGCCGCAGTCGCAGAGCTTTGCCATAAACTGCTCCAGCGACTAGGGCTCGTCTTCGGTTGCCTCGACTTCATAGTCACACCTGCTGGCGAGTGTGTCTTCCTGGAGATCAATGAGATGGGGCAGTTCTAATTTGTTGAGAAGTACACCGATCTGCTTCTCCTTGACGCTTTCAGCGAGTTCCTGCTACAGGGGCGAATCGACTTCGACTGGCAGCCGGTGGATGCGAAAATTAGATACACTGACATCCTGCCGAGAGTCGAGGGCGCAGCGATTCTTTCGAAACAACAACATGTCAGTCCGGTTGAGCAGAGTTTCCCTGAGGATCAGCAAGAAACCTGAGTTCGCTATCCTTGGGCAGTCGCTCGCTGGAACCGGGTTACTCGCCTCCGCGCTGAACAGCGCGACAGACAGCACCAGCAGCCGCGCGCTCACTTCCCACGCCGTCAGGGTCGTCCGGCAGCGCGGGAGGAGAGAGCGCGCTCACCCGGCATCTGAAGATCCGGCTGCGGAGGGGAGACGAGACGACTTCAGACGAATTTCGACCGGAGTGTCAAAAAAAAGGGGCCAGCGGCAACTATATAGAGGAGGAAGAAAAATCGGGCTGAATTCCCTCCCGGCGCCAAATCCGGCGCCGGTAAAGCCTCTGTACCCGTGGGTTCAGCCTCTGCACCCGCCGGAACGGCGACCTCGGCCGGTGCCGGAGTCGCTCCGGAAGCGCCCTCGACTGGCTACGCGGCACCAGCCGCAGGGGTGAGACCCGAAGAGGGCGTACGTGGATCGCCGCTCCCCTCCCTTCCTTCTCCTTTCGACCAGGGCTCTCCGGCTCTCCCAGGACTCTTCCAAGCTGTTCCGGAGAGGCCGAGCCGTTGCTCCCGGAATTATCGGCGGAAGAAAGGGAGGTCAAGTCGAGATCCCCCAACCTATAGGCGGAACGCCGATAGGCTCCGGCCAAACACCGATAGGCTCCGGCCAGACGAGGAAAGATTCCAGCGAATCGCCGATAGACTCAGGCCAGACGCCGAGAGGTTCCGGCGAGTCACCGATAGGTTCCGGCCAAACAGGGATAGGTTCGGCAATCGGGGGGGGAGAGGGGGGAGCCGATAGGTTCCGGCCGAACGGCGATAGGCTCAGAGGAGTCGGCTATAGATTCCGGCCAAACGAGAATAGGTTCTGGGGAGTCGCCGATGCGGACGCCGGCTTTGTGGCGAAGGTCTTCATGGTCGGGGCTCCGCGCCGTGCAGGCCGCCTGCCGCATAGTCTACGCCGGTCCGGCAGAACCTATGGGCGACTCCTGTCGCCGGGACCCTACGTCCCCATGATCCTTCTCAGGCGCTGGAGCAGAAGCCGGGTGTCGTAGACGTTGTTCGTGGCCACGAAGATCGTGTCGTCCTCGGCGATCATCCCCCCTCGTCCGGCGTGGGCGTGCCCCAAGGGTCGATGAACACGCCCGCGTCGGGCTTGGGTGCCGTCGAGCCTAGATCAGTAGCAGAGGAAGAGGTAGTTCGGGGCCGGGTTGCTGCAAGCGTCGCTCAGGAGTGTTGCCGCGGGCCCAGCAGTAGTAGTTGTAGGATGCTGGACGAGAGGAGCTGGGTTGACTTGGTGCCGTTGCACTGCGTCGTTTCGCGGTAGATGTTCGTCCGCTCCCTTGTGTAGTACTCGTAGTAGCGGCGCCCGCCGCCCAGGTAGAGATGGTCCTGGAAGCAGCCGTTGCGGTTGGTGTACGACCGGCTGAGGACAGTGGTCGTGGAGTAGTCGCGGGTGGACGGGCACAAGGCACAGGCTTGGAGGCATTGGTCCCGCTGGTCGTCGCAAGCGGCACAGCTCCAATAGTCTCCGCAGTAACAGGAATCCCAGGTGAGCCAACACTGGTCCTCGCAGGCTTGGTCTGCCATGAGCGGCCTTGAAAGGGCGAAGGCCAGAAACGCCAGGAATGGAACGACAAGACGGGAGGCGGCTCTCTGCATAAAATCCCCCATCCAAGTAGGTCTCAGTTTAGGGATGGCTACCTCCGGCCAGAGGAAAAGCCGGTACTACTACAACATAGAGGTGCGCGTCCGGAGCTTTTTCGAGCCCAAATCAAAAAAGGGGGGCGTTTCCGCCCCCCCTTCTTCCTTCCGATTCGAGAGTCCAGGTCAGAAGTCGTAGCGGACTGCGAGCTGGAAGGTGCGCGGCGTGCCGACGCCGGTGGTCTTGCCGAAGGTGGCGTTGGGGGTCTGGCCCGTGCCCCAGACGGTGTTGGTCACGAAGCGGTTGGCCGCGTTCGAGCAGTTGAAGCACTCGGCGAACAGGGAGAGGTCGCCGGGTCCGAAGCCGAAGCTCTTCGAAAGCCGCATGTCGAGGCTGTAGAAGTCCGGCTGGCGGAAGCTGTTGCGGTCGAAGTGGACGCCGTTGACGGTGGGCCGGTCCGTGCCGGGTTCGGCGTCGTTGTTGATGTCGGCGCCGGTGGTGGCGTTGTAGGGAGAGCCCGTGATGTAGCGGAAGGTGCCAGAGAGGCCGAGGCCCCACCAGGGAGTGTCCCAGACGGCGTTGAGGACGCTCTTCCACTCCTGGTCGCGGTTGGAGTAACCCCAGTTGAGGTCGAGGTTGTTGTAGTCCTCGGCCTGGATGCCGGCGAAGTTGCGCTCGTTGGAGTCGTTGTCCTTGTCCTTCGACCAGGTCACCGAGCCGTAGAGGCTGAAGCTGTCGGCATACCGGCGGCGCAGGGTGGCGGTGAGGCCGGTGTACTTGGACTTGCCGTCCGAGAGGCTCTCGGTGATGCGGCCGTAGAACTTGTTCGGCCGGGTCGAGCTGTACTTCGGCAGCCCGTTGGGTGCCGTGGTGCCGTCATAGACCCGGTTGGCGTCGCGCAGGCGCTGAAGCTGATGGCCTTCGGCGTAGGTGAAGTCGAGGGCGAAGACGGTCTTGGCGAAGATCTCGCGCTCGGCGCCGAGGGTGACGCGGTCGGTGTAGGGGTTCTCGAAGTTGGGGTCGATCGTGAACACGCCGAGCCCCGAAGGGGTCGGAATCTTGGTGAAGTCGATGCGCTCGACGCCTTCGGGCTTCCAGGTGTTGCCCCAGCCCACCGAGGGAGTGAGCGGATCGGTCGGCGCGATCACGTTGCCGGCGGCGTCGCGCCCGGCATTGATGATGTACTGCGTGCCGCGCAGGCCGTTCGACGTGTAGAGCTGCGCCAGGAGGATGGCGGGGGTCCGGCTCCAGAAGCGGCCGGCGGAGAAGCGGACGGCCGTCTTTTCGTCCGGAGCCCAGGAGATGCCCAGGCGGGGTGAGATCTGGTCGGTCAGATCCATGTCCGGGATCGAGCCGTTCAGCTTGAACGAGCCGTTGGCGTTGACGTCGCCCTCGTTCAGGACGGGGTCGTTCGGGTTGTCCAGGGCCTCGAAGCGGACGCCCGCCGAGACCGTGAGGTTCGAGCGGACGAACCACTGGTCCTGGAAGAACAGCGCCTGCTCCTTCTGGCCGAAGCTCGCGCGCCCGGCCTCGGTCGAGGTCAGGCCGCCGAGGCCGCCGAACTGGCGGTACTGGCTCCACTTGCCGGCCAGGAAGTCGGCCTTGTTGTTGAAGACGAAGACGCCGCGCCAGTTGCCGCGGAAGACCTGGTCGATCGAGGTGTCGTTGTACTCGAAGCCGCCCTTGATGACGTGGTCGCCGGTGAGAAAGGTCAGGGTGTCGCCGGCAGCCTTGCGCTTCGTGGTCGTGGGGTCGATCGGAAGGAAGGAGACCTCGCCCCATCGGAACTGGCTGCCGCTGAGCTGGATCTCGGGCAGGTTGAGGCCCTTGTCCTTGCGGGGGGTGTCTTCGTTGACGTAGTTCAGGTTGAGGTCGTTCAGCACGTTGGACCCGAACTGGCTGGACCAGGAGCCGACGTAGGAGTCGGAGGTCAAGCCCTCGATGCCGTTGTTGGCGTCGGTGCGCGTCTGCGCATCCGAGGTGCCGTTGATGCCTTCGTACTTGGTGAAGTTGCCGCGCACCATGAAGCGGTTCGCCGAGTTGATCTGGTAGTCGAGGCGTCCGAACGTCACGTCGCCGTCCCGGGTCTGGACATAGTTGTCCGGCGAGGAGAGGACCGGGTATTTGGCGAAGATGTCGGGGTCGCGCACCTGGGCGCTGATCGGTACCGTCAGGTTTTGAGCCTGTTTGTCGTAGGAGGCGAAGTAGAAGAGCTTGTCCTTGACCAGGGAGCCGCCGAGGGAGCCGCCGTACTGCTCCTTCTTCTGGTCCGCCGGCTTCTGGCCGTTGGCGAAGTCGGAGGTGAGATCCTTCGGCTGGTTGTAGTAGAAGAGCGAGCCGTGCAGGTTGTTGGTGCCGCTCTTCGTGATGACGTTCACGAAGCCGCCGCCCGAGCGGCCGAACTCGACCGAGGCGCCGTTCGTGATGACGGTGAACTCCTTGATCGACTCCTGGGAGATGGACAGCGGGGCGCGGCCCTCGGCGCCGCCCACGGTGCCGCCGAAGAAGGCGTTGTTGTAGTCCACGCCGTCGATGGTGACGTTGGTGTTGATGCCGCGCTGGCCCGAGATCGACAGGTTGCCGCGCTCGGAGTCGAGGCGGGTCTGGGGCGTCAGCAGCACGAGGCCCTTGAAGTCGCGGCCGTTGACCGGCAGCGCCTCGATCTGCTCCTCCTGCATCGTCGTTCCGGTCGCCGTATTGGTCACCTCGACCACCGGCACCTCGCTGGTGACCGTGATGGTCTCGGACACCGACGCGCTCTGCAGGGTGAAGTTGACCGTCGGCGTCGAGCCGAGCAGCAGGCGGACGTTCTCCGCCGTGGCGGTGGCGAAGCCGTCCAGCGACGCTTCGATCTTGTAGGTGCCGGTGGGGAGGTTGAGCAGCCGGTAGAAGCCGCGCTCGTCGGTGACGCCCGTCACCTGGAGCCCGGTCTCCGTGTTGGTCGCCGTCACGGTCACGCCGGGGAGCGGCGAGCCGGCGTTGTCCTCCACCGTGCCGGAGATACGGCTGGTGGTCACGTCGGTCTGGGCCGCGGCGAAGGGCGCCAGACCCACAAACAGGGCCAGGAAGGCCAGCACGCCCGCCCAGCCGCGATGCGTCCTGAAGACAGAAGAGACACGCACCATAGAAAGATCCTCCTTTGAATGCGTCGGTTTCGATCGAACGAATGCTATGCGAGGAGGGCGGAGCGCCACAGAGCCGGTGTTGTGAGCTCTCTGTGACAGACCCGTGGCAACTTGCCTGCCGGACGGGTCCCGCACACGCTGTGCTAAGCTCCGCCCCCGAAAACAGTCCTGAAGCGGGGGGATTATACCCCGGGACCCATTCCTGTCATCCCAGAACCTTCCGGAATCATGGCCGCCTCCGCAGAACCCCTCGTGAGCGTCATCATGGGGAGCAGGTCCGACTGGGAGACGATGCGCCACGCGGACGAGATGCTCTCCCGCTTCGGCGTCCCCCACGAGTGCCTCGTGGTCTCCGCCCACCGCACCCCCGGCTGGATGGCCGAGTTTGCCGGCACCGCCGAGGAGCGCGGCATCGAGGTGATCATCGCGGGCGCCGGCGGCGCCGCGCACCTGCCCGGCATGGTCGCCTCCCAGACGCTGCTGCCGGTGCTCGGCGTCCCCGTCCAGAGCCACGCCCTGAACGGCCTCGACTCGCTGCTGTCCATCGTCCAGATGCCCTCCGGCGTGCCGGTCGGGACGCTGGCGATCGGCAAGGCCGGCGCCGCCAACGCCGCGCTTCTGGCGATCCGCTTCCTCGCCCGCACCCGGCCCGAGCTGCGGGAGAAGCTCCGGGTGTTCGTCGAGGAACAGACCCGCCGCGTCCGGGAAGAGAGCCTGCTGTGAAGAAGGTCGTTCTGCCCGGCGCCACTGTCGGCGTGCTGGGCAGCGGGCAGCTCGGCCGGATGTTCGCCATCGCCGCCCGCCGCATGGGCTACCGGGTCCACACGTTCTCTCCGGACTACGACACCCCCACCGGCCAGGTGGCCGACCGGGAGATCGCCGCTCCTTACGACGACCTCGACGCCGTCCGCGATTTCGCGCGCGGCGTGGCGGTGGTGACGTTCGAGTTCGAGAACGTCCCCACGGCCACGGCCGAGGCCGCCGCGGAGCACGCCGAGGTGCGGCCGGCCGGAGCCGTCCTCCACACCACCCAGAACCGGCTGCGGGAGAAGGCGTTTCTCACCCGCTCCGGGTTCCCGGTGCCGCGCTTCGCGCCGGTCCGCTCCGCGGAGGAGCTGAAAACCGCTGTGAAAGAGGTCGGCTGTCCGGCCGTCCTCAAGACCGCGGGGTGGGGCTATGACGGGAAGGGCCAGGCGAAGATCGGCCGGCCGGAGGAGGCGAGCTCCGCCTGGACGGCTCTCGCCACGGATGAGGCCGTCCTGGAGGCGTTTGTGGACTTCGAGCGCGAGGTCTCCGTGGTGGCGGCGCGAGGCCTCGACGGCTCTTTCGCGTCCTTCGGCGTGCTCGCGAACGATCACCGCAATCACATCCTGGACGTCACCGTGGCCCCGGCGCCGGTATCCGCCGCGCTGGAGAGGGAGGCGGTGGAGATCGCCCGCGGTATTTTGGAGGGGTTGGAGGTGGTAGGGGTCCTGTGCGTGGAGATGTTCCTGACCCGGGACGGCCGGCTGCTCGTCAACGAGCTCGCGCCGCGCCCCCACAACTCCGGCCATCTGACGTTCGACGCCTGCGTGACCAGCCAGTTCGAGCAGCAGCTCCGGGCCATCTGCGGCCTGCCGCTCGGCTCGACCGAGCTGATGCGGCCGGCGGCCATGGCCAATCTCCTCGGCGACCTCTGGAATATCGGCGATACGGGCGAGCCGGACTGGGCGGCGGCGTGCCGGTTTCCCGAGGTCAAGCTGCACCTCTATGGCAAGGCCGCGGCAAGGCCGGGCCGCAAGATGGGTCACCTCACCGCGTTGGCCTCGACGCCGGAAGAGGCGCGGCGTATCGTGCTGGCGGCAAGGGAGGCGCTCCATGGCGAATGAAAGCTCCCTCTCCCCCGGCACGGGGGAGAGGGTTGGGGAGAAGGGGGACGGGATCAAACCCTGGATGATCTACGGCGCGAACGGCTACACCGGCGAGCTGGCCGCCCGGGAGGCGGCGCGCCGCGGGCTTCAACCCATCCTCGCCGGCCGCAACGCCGAAGCCGTCGGCAAGCTGGCCTCCGAGCTGGGCCTCCCGCATCGGGTTTTCTCCCTGGAGGATGCCCGACTGGAAGGCGTCTCCGCCGTGCTGCACTGCGCGGGTCCGTTCGTCCGGACCAGCCGGCCGATGGTGGAGGCCTGCCTGGCCGCGAAGGTCTCCTATCTGGACATCACCGGCGAGATCTCCGTCTTCGAGAAGGTGCTCGCCCTGGACGCGAAGGCGAAGGCGGCGGGCGTTGCGCTGCTGCCCGGTGTGGGCTTCGACGTGGTCCCCTCCGACTGCCTGGCCGCCCGCCTGGCCGCCGCCCTGCCGGACGCCACCGAGCTGACGCTCGCCTTCGCGTCCACGAAAGGCGCGATCAGCCGCGGCACGATGAAGACCATGATCGAGAGCTTCCCCGCGGCCGGCGCCGTTCGCCGGGGAGGGAAGATCGTGCCGGTCCCGGTCGCTTTCGACGCTCGGGAGATCGACTTCCCGGGCGGCCGGCGCTGGGCCATGACCATCCCCTGGGGCGACGTCTCGACCGCCTGGTGGTCGACCGGCATCCCGGACATCCGCGTCTATACCGGCACACCGCCGCGGACGATCCGCCGGATGCGCCGGCTGAACCCGTTCCTGCCGCTGCTGGGCTGGGGTCCGCTGAAGCGGTTCCTCCAGCGGCAGGTCGAGAAGCGGGTGACCGGCCCGTCCGAAGAGGTCCGGCGCACGGCCCGGGTCGAGCTCTGGGGCGAGGTGAGCAACGCGGCGGGCCGATCCGCCACTTCGACGCTGGTGACGCCGGAGGCCTATCAGCTCACGGCCATGACCGCCGTGGAAAGCGCCGAGCGCGTGGCCCGCGGCGAGATCTCCCCGGGAGCCTGGACACCGTCGAAGGCGTTCGGCAAGGACTACGTGCTCCAGTTCGACGGCGTCGTGGCCGGCGACATCACGCTGACCTGACCTGCCTTTCTCACCCCCCGATCGAAAACGCCAGCGTCACCAGCGTCTGCTGCTCCAGGGTGTGCGCCTTGGCCGAGCCGGTGGCGGGGCTGCCGCTGGCCGAGCGCTTGAGCGACCGGATCGGCCGGCCGGCGAGGCGCTCGATGCGCGGCTGCACGAAGAAGAGGGCTCCCATGTTCGCCGGCTCTTCCTGCACCCAGAGGATGTCGCGCAGGTTGGGATAGCCCTCCAGCACCTGCTTGAGCTCGTCCTCCGGGAACGGATAGAGCTGATCGAGGAAGACCACCGCCGTCGAGGTGTCCTTCCTCTTCTCCCGCTCGCGCTTCAGCTCGTGGCCGATCTTGCCGGTACAGAGGATGAGCCGCTGGGCGTCCTGGACCTGCGCGTCGGGGACCACGTTGAGGAAACGGTCGCGCGACAGCTCGGCGGCCGGCGACGCGGAATCCTTGTGGCGCAGCATGCTTTTCGGAGTCAGCACGATGAGCGGCTTCCTCCAGCGCCGCAGCGCCTGCCGCCGCAGCAGGTGGAAGTACTGCGCCGCGGTGGACGGCTGGCAGACCTGGATGTTGTCCTCGCCGCAGAGCTGCAGGTAGCGCTCCATGCGCGCGCTCGAATGCTCCGGCCCCTGGCCTTCGTAGCCGTGCGGGAGCAGCATGACCACGCCGGAGAGCAGCCCCCACTTGTCCTCGCCCGCGGTTACGAATTGATCGATGATGATCTGCGCGCCGTTCGCGAAGTCGCCGAACTGCGCCTCCCAGAGGACCAGCGCCTCCGGGAAGTCGCGGCTGAAGCCGTATTCGAAGCCGAGCACCGCCGCCTCCGACAGGAAGGAGTCGTAGATCTCGATCCAGGCCTTCCCGGGCGCCACCTGCGCCAGCGGCACGTGTTCCTGGCCGTTTTCGACGTCGATCAGCACCGAGTGGCGCTGGTTGAAGGTGCCGCGGCGGCTGTCCTGACCGGTGAAGCGGACCGGGACGCCCTGGTCGAGCAGCGACGCGAAGGCCAGCGCCTCGGCCATGCCGTAGTCGAGCGGCCGCTTCCCCTGTCCCATCTCCGCCCGCTGCTCCAGAAGCTTCCGGATCTTGTCGTGGATGTGGAACCCCTCCGGCCACGAGGTGAGCGGCTTCGTCAGCTCGGCGATCTTTTCCGGCGGCACCCCGGTGGCCACCTCGTGCGCGGGTTTGTGCTTCCCGCCTTCGAAGGCGCTCCAGTAGGCGGGCAGGGTGCGGAGCGACGGCTTCTTCTCGATGGCCGACGCCTCCTGGTGCGCGGCCTGAAGCTCGGCGCGCACCGCCGCCGCCCGGCGGTCCAGCTCGTCCTGAGCGATGCCGAGGGCCGCGGCGTAGATCTTCCAGATGGGCGGGTGGACCGCGATCTTCCTGTAGAGAACCGGCTGGGTGATGGTGGGGTCGTCCACCTCGCTGTGGCCGTGGCGGCGGTAGCCGATGAGGTCGACCACGACGTCGCTCTTGAACTCGTCGCGATACTCGGCCGCCAGCCGGGCGACGCGCGCCACGGCCTCGGGCTCCTCGCCGTTGACGTGGAAGATCGGCACCGGCAGCCGTTTGGCGATCGAGGTCGCGAAGCGCGAGGCGTGCAGGCTGCGCGGCTCGGTGGTGAAGCCGATGAGGTTGTTGACGATGACGTGGACGGTGCCGCCGACGTCGTAGCCCGGGAGGCCGGCGAAGTTGAGCGTCTCGGCGAGGATGCCCTGGCCGGCGAAGGCGGCGTCGCCGTGCAAGATGATGGGCACGACGCTGCGCGGGTCGCGGTCCGCCGGCCAGGCGAAGCGGGTCTGCTTGGCGCGCACGCGGCCGGCGGCCACGGGTCCACGGCCTCGAGGTGGCTCGGGTTGGAGACCAGATGGATGCCGATCGTGCGCCCGCAGCGGCCGGTGTGCTCGCCGGTCGCGCCCATGTGGTATTTGACGTCGCCGCCGCCCAGGACGCTGCGCGGGTCCACGTCCTCGAAGCCGGCGAAGATCTCGGCAGGTTCTGGCGCCGGCGGTGTGGACCATGACGTTCAGCCGCCCGCGGTGGCTCATCGCCAGGACGACCTGCCGCGCGCTCGCGCTCGGCGGCCGCGTCGAGCATCTCGTCGAGGAGCGGGAGAAGCGACGTCGATCCCTTCGAGGGAAAAGCGCTTGGTGCCGAGGTAGCGCGCCTGGAGCATCTGCTCGAACGACTCGGCCGCGGATCAGCCGCTCGAGGATGCGCGCGCGGTCGACCGGCGGGCGCGTCGCGCTCCATCCGCTCCTGGATCCAGCGGCGGCGCGCGGGGTCGGGGATGTGCATGAACTCGACGCCGATCGGGCCGCAGTACCAGCGGCGGGCCTGCTCGGCGGTGGTGGGGTCGGTCTCGCCGAGCAGCTCGTCCGGCTCCGGAGCCAGGCGGTGCAGGGGGTCGAGATCGGCATGAGATACCCCAGCCGGCGGTAGGCGTCGAGCGTCCTCTCGTCGAGCGGCCGGGTGGTGGAGGCGGGAGGCGCGGCGGGGGCGGTCGTTTCCATGGCCGTCCGAGAGTATCGCATGGCAGGTGGGGTTGAGGGGCCGGACGGGCGGGGGCGTCAAACGCAACCCCAACCCAGCCTGTCGCCTTTCGTAGTCCTCTACCGCGGCCTCAAGCTCGACCTCCGCGAAGGGATTGAACGTATGGGCCAGCATCAGGAGAAGCGCGCACGAATCCTGGCAAAGACCTCACTGCCGGAGGTTCCTCTCACCCGGCCCTCATCCATCTCCTGATCCCGCCTTGCCGCCTCAGCGAGCCACAATGCTTCGATCTCCTGCTCGTCCATCTGAGACAGGCTGAGGACCAGGTCATGAGCCAGCTTCGCGCGGGCGTCCGGCGCCAGGTTCAGGGCTTCCCGTTCGACTTCCTCGATACTCATGGCATCTTTCTCCGTGCAGAAGTATAGCGCGGAGACGCGGCGCTTGCTATCGCAGATGGCAGGTGGGTTGAGGGGCCGGACGGGCGGGGGCGTCGTCACGCCCCCGCCGCGCCGGTTCAAGCTATGCTGCCGTTACTTCCTGGGTCGAGGCATCGGTCTCGGGAGCGGCCGTCCGAGCGGGGGTGGAGCCCAACTCGGACGGCTTTTCGTCTTCCGGCGGCGGCGCCGTCTTCACCTTCCCCCTCGACCGGCGGGGCTGCATCCGGAATGCGACGAGCTGCTCGGCGCTCCGGCCGTAGGAAGACCGGATGCCGTCGCGCAGACGGGTCGCCAGATCCCGGCCCCTCCCGACGAACCCTTCGATTTCGCGCGAGGTCTCCTGGGTCTGGCTCCGCAGGCTCGCCTGCCGGATGTTCGCTGCCCGGTTTCAGTGGCTCGCCCGTAGAACATAGCCGAGAGAGCCGGAGACGGCCCTCGCGTGTTGGCATCCGGCCCTCACGTGCAGCGGCGGTTCCTCGCGTGTTGGCGGCCGGCCCTCGCGTGTAGCGGCTGTTCCTCGCGTGTTGGCGGCTGGCCCTCGCGTGTAGCGGCTGGCCCTCGCGTGTTGGCGGCTGGCTACTCACCAGTACCACAGCGTCGGCGCCTTCCCGTCCGGCGGCGTCCGCGCTCCCCACCATTCCGTCCGGCGCGTCCGGCGGGCTTTCTCCCTAGGTCCGCGCGGCGTCCGGCTTCCAGGGCGTCCGGGCCAACAGCTCGCGGGTGAACTGGTAGCCCACCTCCACGATCTCGGGCAGGGCGTCAACGTTGAAAAGGTCGAAATCTTCCGTGGGGAGGTCGATGTAGAGATCCACCTCGTGGCGGGCCTGCCGGGCGTAGATGTCGCTGGCCAGGACGGCGGAACGGTGGAGAAGCTGGAGGATGTTGGGGAACGGCTTCGCCGTGTGCCGCCACTGGCCGACGACGAGCTGCCACGGGCTCGGCGCCTCGCGGTAGCTCGGATCGGCGCGGACGTCGATCTTGGTGGAGACGTCCGAAGCGATGATCGGTCCGCGGCCCTGGCGGCGCATCACGTCGATGGGCAGGTTGTTCAGCACGCCGCCGTCCACCAGCAGGTCGCCATTCTCCACCATCGGCGGGACGACGCCCGGCAGACGCATGCTTGCACCCACCAGGCGCTCCATGTCTCCCTGGCGATGGACCACCACCTCGGCCCGGGTCAGATTCGTGGAGACGCAGAAGAAGGGCAGCCAGAGATCCTCGATCAGGTCGTCGCCGAACATCATGTCCAGCATCCGCTCGACCTTCCGCGTCGAGAGGAGGGAGATGATGGGGAACGTATAGAGCTTGTGCGGCTTGTACTTGACCCACCCCCAGCGGTTGAGGCGGATCATGTCCTTCCAGTCGAAACCGCGGGCGTAGAGACCGGCCATCGCGGCGCCCATGCTGGTGCCGCCGACCCGGTCGATGGGGATGCCGGCCTCTTCGAGCGCCCGGATGACGCCGATGTGCGCGAAGCCGCGGGCACCTCCTCCTCCCAGGACCAGGCCCACCGGCGTGCCGTTGACGAAGCGGGCGAGGCGGTCGAAGTCTTTCGGCAGCTCCATCCGGATGTGGTGGTGCCGGAGGAAGGAGTGGAGGCCGAGCCAGCGCGCGGTGCCGTGGGGCCGCTCCTTGCGACGCGTGTGGAGGAGCACGAGCTCCTCCCGCGGCCGGCCTTCGTAGCGGACCAGCTCGGCGCCCAGCTCTCCCAGGGACGGCTCGTCGTCGCCGTCGGCCACGACGAGGACGCGGTCCGCCTGCCGCAGGCAGCGCCGGGTCCAGGCGGTGATTCCGGGGGTGCCGGAAGCACCGGGGCCGGAGTCGGCCTCGTAGACGAGGAAGGCGTGGCCTGCCTCCTGCTCGTCGATCCAGGCGCCCAGCCGGCCCGGGTCGGCTCCACCCCCGAGGCCATCACTGTCGATGCGCGCCGAGCTCAGGTGGAGGGTCGGTCCCAGGGCGGAGAGGGACGCGGCGAGGCGCGCGGCCATCTCCGCCAGCGGCAGGCCTTCGCGGGTGGCGGTCAGGGCTACGGCGACACAGCCCTGGCCCCGCGCCGAGCGCGACGTCTCCGGGCCGATCCAGGTCGCGAGGCGGCGGGTGAGGGCCAGGATGAGCTTCGGGTGGCTCTCCAGGAGGCGGTCGAGCCCGGTCCGGTCGAGGCGCGCGAGGAGAGAGTCGCGCAAGGCGCGGACGGTGGCCGAGCGGAGGTTGCCGGTCAGGGCCGCGACCTCGCCCACGCTGTCTCCCCGCCCGGCGTGGCTGAGCACGGTCTCCTCGCCGCCCGGCCCTTCGCGGATGACGGAGAGCCGGCCGCTCGCCACCAGGTAGAGGCCGTCGTTCGCGTCGCCCTGCCGGCAGACGGCATGGCCGCCGGGGACGAGAAACCATTCGAGATGGCTCATCACCTCGTCGAGGGTGGCCTCGTCGAGGTCGCGGAGGAGCGGCACGGAGGCCAGGAAAGCCCTGGCTTCAGCCGGAGGGGGCGCCGGGTTCGCGGGCATGGAGGGCTGAATCTTACCACACTACACATTTCCTTCCGTGCTGGGATCGATCCCTGGCAGCGGCCCCATTCCGGGGCCTCCTCTCCCGTGGCAAAGAGGTTGAAAGACATGACGATCAGGAAACCGCATCTCTTCGTCTGGACCCTGGTGGCCTGGTGCTCGCCGGCCCGGTCTTCGCGCAAAGCTACGTCCTTCCTTCCGGGGTGATCAGTTGGTGGCCCGGCGAGGGAGGTGCGCGAGACGCCGCCGGCGCCAATCACGGCACGGTCGAATCCGGCGTGACGTTCGCGCCGGGGAAGGTCGGCCAGGCGTTCTCGTTCAACGGCCAGCAGTTGGGCAACGGAGTCAATCTGGGCAACGTGCCGGCATTCGATTTCACTCCGTCCGCCTCCTTCACGATGGAAGCCTGGATCGACAGCGTCGGCGCGACCGATCCCAACGACGGCCAGACGATCATGCTTTTGAACTACGGTTGCAGGCCCGATGCCCCCACGTATCAAGGCTTGAACATTCGTGGCGCCGACGACAAGGCGGTCTTTGTGATCACCGATATGAACGGAACCACCATCGCGGCTGTCTCCGGAGCATCGGTTTCGAAGAACGCCTGGCATCACATCGCGGGGGTGCGAGAGGTCACGGGCGCCGGAAAGGTGTTGAAGCTCTACGTGGACGGCGCGCTGGCTGCTACCGTTGCCGACCCTACGACGGGAGCGCTCGCGCTGAACACCGCGGATTACATCGGCCGGAGGCTCACATGCGGCTCGAACAGCACCTTCAAGGGCTACATCGACGAGCCGGCGGTCTACAGCCGAGCCCTGTCCGCCCAGGAGATCGCCGGCATCTTCCAGGCCGGCAGCGCCGGGAAGGTGACGTCGATCCCGCCGAAGCTGATCTCCGGCGCCGTCACCACTTTCACCGAGGATCAGCCCGGCGTGCCGGTCGATCCCGCCATCACGGTCGAAAACGACGAGCCGACCATCCTCGTGGCCACGGTGACGATCACCGACGTCCGCGACGCCGGCCGCGAGAGCCTTTCGGCGAGCACGGAGGGGACCTCGATCAACATGGGCTGGACGCCTCCGCAGCTCACGTTGGAAGGGACGGATACGCTCGCCAACTATCAGAAGGTGTTGCGCAGCGTCACCTACCGCAATGAATCACAGGCCCCGAACGACAGCGCCCAGCGCCACGTCGAGTTCATGGTGCGCGACCTCGGGTACGAGAGCAACCGGGTGACCCGGGCGGTCAACGTGATCTCGGTCAACGATCCGCCGGTGGCCGGCGACGACCGCTTCGCCATGGTGGGCAACACGTTGCTCCAGGTGGACATGAACCAGGGCGACGTCTCGATCCGGGCGAAGACCCCGGGTGGCAAGGGTCTGCTCGACAACGATGCCGACCCCGCCGAAAACCAGTCTCTCCAGATCGTCGGCATCGTGGGCTGCACCGACACCGAAGCACCGTTCTGGTGCAAGACCGCCAACGGCAACGGGATCGCGCTGCAGGCGAGCGGCACCTTTGTCGTCACGCCCGACAACCCCGGTGATCTTTCGCCGAGCGACAGTTTCCAGTACGAGGTCTCCGACGGTATCGACAAAGTGGCCGCCACGGTGACGCTCGACCGCACCGGCCGCGTCTGGTATGTGAAGAACGATTACACCGGAGCCGCTCCGATCGGTATCTCCACCCAGCCGTTCCGCACGCTGAAGGAGGCCGAGACCGCCTCGCAGCCCGGTGACACGATCTATGTCTTCGAAGGCGACGGGACCAGCGCCGGCCTGAACGCGGGGATCGAGCTCAAGGCGGGCCAGCGTCTGATCGGCGCCGGCCAGGATCTCGTGATGCCCTATGGCTCCAGCTCGGTCGTGGTGCGTGCCGCCGTGGCCACGCCGCACGTGGAGAACACCGGTGGCGCCGCGGTCGTCGCCGGCGCGATACCGGCCGAGATCGCGGGCCTGATCCTCGAGGGCTCGACGGACGGTGTCCGCCTCGCGGCAGGGGGCGGAACCGGCTCGGTCCGCCTCCATAACCTCGAGATCCGCGCCGACGGCGGCACGGGGCTGCGGGTGACCGGCGGCGGCAGTGGTCCGCTCGACACCGGAGTGGCCGTGGCCGGCGCCGCGATCTCCGCGCAGGGAGGGCCGGCGGTCGACATCGAGGGAGCGGCGGTCGACATCCAACTCGTGCGGCTGGAGAGCCTCGGCAGCCTCTCGACGGGGATCAACCTCGTGGAAGCCTTCGGACGGTTCTCGGCGGGGACCGGGCGCATCGAAGGGAGCGCCGGGGACGCCGTCCACGTCGAAGGGGGAGACGGAGAGGTCACCTTCTCGGGCGGGCTAACGCTCCGGCCGGCTTCGGGCGCGAGCGGATTCGTGGCCGAGGGAGGCGGCTCGGTGACCGTGACCGGAGCGGCGAACACGGTGATCACCAGCGGCGGCGGCCAGGCGCTGGTGGTCCGGGGAACGGAGATCGGAGCCGCGGGCCTCACCTTCCAGAGCCTTTCCGTGGACGGTGGCGCCGAAGCCGGCATCCGCCTCGAAGGCACCGGCACGGCCGGTGGTCTCACCGTGACCGGCACCGGCACGGCCGGCAGCGGCGGCACCCTCCAGGGCCTGGGAGGAGCCGGCATCACACTGGCCGGTACGGCCGGGGTCAGCCTCTCGTACATGAACATCCAGAACAACGGCGGCGACGGGATCCAGGGCGCCGGAGTCAGCGGCCTGAGCCTGACCGGCTGCAAGATCTCCGGCAACGCCTACGGTCTCAACTTCGAAAACCTTTCCGGAGCGGTCTCGATCGCCGGCACCGAGGTCACCGGCTCGGGTCATCACGACGTCCGCATCGCCAACACCGAGGGCATCCTGAGCCCGCTGTCGATCTCCGGCAGCCGCTTCGTCGAACCGCAAGGCGGGTACGGCCTCGTCCTCGAAGCCGGCGGCACGGCGGCCATCAGCGGAGTGAGCCTCACCGGCAGCACGTTCGCCGGGAATCCCAACGGCTTGAAGCTGTCAAGCTCGGGCAACGGCAAGATCTCCGGTTTGACGACCACGGCCAGCACCTTCCTCGGCGGCGCGGTCATGGAGCTCTCGGAGGCCCAGATGGCGACGCTGACCTGCAGTCCGTAGCGCCGTGCTCCATTCCGGCCGGGTCAGGCGCCGCCGGCCCGGCCGGAGAGGATCCCCAGGATCTCCTTGCCGTACTTGCTGACCAGGGTCGGGCCGATGCCTTTCACGCCGAGCAGCTCGACCTCGTCCTGGGGGCGGGCGGCGGCCAGCTCGTTCAAAGCCCGGTCGGTCAGGATGCGGAACGCCGGCACCCGCCGGCGCTGCGCCTCGGTCCGCCGCCAGGCCTTGAGCGCCGCCACCAGGCCGGGGAGCGGCTCGTCCGCCGCTCCCGGGAGCACCTCCTGGACCTCCTTGCGCCGGCCGAGAATTCGGTCGCGGATCTTCGCCGGGAGCGACGGCTCCTTCGTGGCCTTTTTCCGGTCGCGCGGCTTCGGAGCCGCGGCCGCCGGCTCTTGCACGAGCTGGACGAAGGCGGCCAGGGACGCCGGGTCGGGCGGAGTGCGCAGACCGTCGGAGGTGAGGCTGGCGCGCTGGAAGCGGATCAACTTGCCGTCCTTCTCGAACTCGTCTTCAGTCACGCGCAGCAGGCCGGCCCGGTTGAGCCCTCCGACCAGACGCTCGAAGGCTTTGCGGTCAAAACCGGGCGGCAACAGATCCGGGTCCGCGCCGACGTTCTTGAAAAGCTGGCCGGTGCTCAAGCCGTCCCGCTGGTGCAGGGCGCGGAGGATCTCCGCGAGCGCCCGGGCCTCGGCGGGGCCGGGCGGCCGGAAGCGGCGGACGAGGCAGGACTCGGGATCGCAGACGTCGCAGACGCCGCAGGGTTTGCCCGAGTCCTCCTGGTCGCCGAAGTGCCGGACCAGGTGGAGCATGCGGCAGCCGTGGGCCTCGGCGCAGCGCACCATCTGGTCGAGCTGGGAGAGCTTGTGGTCGCGCTGCGCCAGGTAGGGGCGCTCCCAGGCGTCGGTGCCGCGCGTCACGTTGCCGTCCGCATCGACCAGGGCGCCGTGGTGGATCCAGAGCTTCTCCAGCGCCTTCTCGAACGGCTCTTCCTCCATCTTGACCCGGGCGCGGACGCGGTCGCCGGTCTGGCTCTCGGCGGTCAGGGCCTTGTGGATCTCCCGCAGGACGCCCACGTCCGGGTAGTCGCGGTTATGGAAGAACTCGTGGCTGCGGCGGTCGGCCTAGGAATAGCAGGAGGAGAGCGCGGGAGGGCTTGCCGTCGCGGCCGGCGCGGCCGATCTCCTGGTAGTACCCCTCCAGGCTCCCGGGCAGACCGGTGTGGATGACGGTGCGGACGTCCGCCTTGTCGATGCCCATGCCGAAGGCGATGGTGGCGACGATGACCTCCAGCCGGCCGCCGAGGAAGGCGGCCTGGACGCGGTCGCGCTCGGAGCCGGGCATGCCGGCGTGGTAGGCGGCGGCGGGCATCTCGGAGCGCAAGCTCGTCACGCCAGCGCATCGGCCTCCTTGCGCGTCGGCGCGTAGACGATGGCCGGCCGGTGCGCCGGGTCGGACAGGATGCGGCGCACGGCATCCCGCGCGCTCGGCCGGGCGCATCTCCGCCACCTCGATCGCCGATGTTGGTCGCGCCGGAAGCCGTGGATGAACCGGCCCGCGGCCACGAGCCCGAGCTGGTCGGCGATGTCGTCCTGGACGAGCGGCGTCGCGGTGGCGGTGAGGGCCGATGACCGGCGCCGGCCGCAGCATGGGCAGACGCTGGCCGAGCATCCGGTAATCGGGGCGGAAGTCGTGGCCCCATTGCGAGATGCAGTGGGCCTCGTCGACGGCGATCAGGGCCGGCTTGCGCTTGGCGAGCATCTCGGGGAAGCCGGGCACGCGCGAGCCGCTCGGGGGCGATGAAGAGAAAGTCGAGGTGGCCGGCCAGGTAGTCGATGCAGACCTGCCGCGAGGCCGGCGCGGTCGCGGCCCGAATGGATGCGCTCCGCCGCGAAGCCCCAGCTCCCGCAGCTTGGCGACCTGATCCTCCATCAGCGCGATGAGCGGGCTGATACGACCAGGGTCGTGCCGCCGCGCGCGAGGCCGGGCAGCTGGTAGCACAGCGACTTGCCCGCGCCGGTGGGCATGACCAGCAGCACGTCCTTGCCCTCGACCACGGCCCGGCAGACCGCTTCCTGATAGGGGCGGAAGGAGGGGAAGCGGAAGGCGTCTTCAGAAGGACGCCGATCTCGGAGGAGCCTGCCCCGGCCCCTCGCCCGGCCGCACTCCCGGACCCCCGGGAGAGGGGGGCGAGGTGACGATCGGCGCTCCTCCACTGGAGGCCGCTCCGTTCAACGCTCGCGGGGCGAAGGGCGTGCTGGCGCGCTCTCGACCGGTACGGGGCGAGGGGTCGGGGAGCCGGGGACTGCGGATCAACCCGCCCCCCACCACCTCCCTCACGTAGTCCTCGATTCCCCCGAGAAAGCTCGGCCAGCTGCCGCCTCCCCGCGTTCGATGCGCTTGAGGTCGGCCTCCCACTGGCCGGTCATGGCCGGGCTCTTCACCTCCGGGTGCACGACCTCGATCAGGCGGATGCCCTTGTCGGTGGCCTCCAGGCCTTGCCCTCGCGCACGATGTACTCGCGCTTGAGCAGGGTCTCGATGATCGCGGCGCGGGTGGCCGGCGTGCCGAGGCCGGTCTCCTTCATGGCGTCGGAGAGCTCCTTGTCGTCGAGCGTCTTGCCGGCGGTCTCCATGGCGGTCAGCAGGGTGGCCTCGGTGAAGCGCTTCGGCGGCCGGGTCTGCTTGGCGACGGCCTCGGCGTCGAGCACCTCCTGCGGCTGGCCCGCGGCGAGCCCGGCGGCAGCGCCTGGTCGGCGTCGTCTCTTCCTCCTCGTTGTCCTTCGCCCTTGTCGTCCTTCTTTTTCGCCGCCGAGATCGAGCACCTTCCAGCCGACCTGCTCCACCGCGGTGCCGGAGGTGTGGTAGCGGTCGACGATCGCGCCGGCGTCGGTGATGCGCGGTGATGACCGTGGTCACCGACCAGACGTGATCGTCGTGCCAGGCGCTGAGCAGGCGGCGGCAGACCAGGTCGTAGATCTTCTGCTCGTCGGGCTGCAGGGCGACCCGCTCCGGCGCGGCGTGGCGGTGGGGATGATGGCGTGGTGGTCGGTGACCTTGGCGTCGTCCACGAAGCGGCGGCCGAGCGGGCGCTCGCCGGTGCCCGGGGCGAGCTGCTCCCGGTAGGGCCCTGCGATCGCCTGCACGATCGCGCGGCAGGGTCGCGGCCACGTCCTCGAGAGGTGGCGGCTGTCGGTGCGCGGATAGCTGAGCAGCTTGTGCTGCTCGTAGAGCGCCTGCGCGAGGTCGAGGGTCTTCTGGGCGCTGAAGCCGAAGAGGCGGTTGGCGTGGCGCTGCAGCTCGGTCAGGTCGTAGAGCAGCGGCGGCGGCATGCGCTGCGTCTCGGCGCTCGACCGATTCGATCGCGCGCCCGGCCGGTCTGCGCCCGCTCGACGATGCGTGCTGGCCTCCTCCACGTCGGCGCGCCGGCGGCGGCTTGTCCGCCTCGATGCGGCCTGGCCTCGGCGAGCCGGTCGCCGGAACCAGGTGCCGCGATAGGCGGTCGCCCGGGCTCGCCCGGGCGAGAAGGTGGCGACGACCTCCAGGTAGTCCTCGGGCACGAAGGCGCGGATGGCCAGCTCGCGCTCCACCAGCATGGCCAGGGTGGGGGTCTGGACCCGGCCGACGGACAGATCCTCGTCGAAGGCGAGCGTGTAGGCGCGGGAGAGGTTCATGCCCACGAGCCAGTCGGCGCGGCTGCGGCCGCGGGCGGCGTCGGCCAGCGGGTCGTAGTCGCGGCCGTCGCGGAGCTGCGCGAAGCCCTTGCGGATGGCGTCGGGGGTGAGCGAGGAGATCCACAGCCGGCTCGACCGGCTTGCGGCACCCGGCGGCCTCGTAGATGTAGCGGAAGATCAGCTCGCCTTCGCGGCCGGCGTCGGTGGCGCAGACCACGCTCGACGACTTGGGGCGAGTTGAGGATCTTGCGGACCACCTCGAACTGGTCGCGGGTCTTCTTGAAGACCACGAGCGGCCACTCGCGCGGCAGCATGGGGAGCTGGTCGCGCCGCCATTGCTTCCAGTCGGGCCGGATCTCGTGCGGCTGGGCCAGGCGCCACCAGGTGGCCGATGGCCCAGGTGACGACGTAGCCGTTGCCGTGCAGAAAGCCGTCGCCGCGCCGTTCCGCGCCGAGCACGCGCGCGATGTCGCGGGCCACGGACGGTTTTTCGGCGAGGACGGCGATGGTGCGTTCGGTGGCAGGCATCGCTAGCCGGTCGATTTTACCTGCAATCGGCGCCCGCGGGCGGGTCAGGAGCGGATCTCGTGGAAGCGGGCAGGTGTTCCCATCCTTCTTTTGCCCTTGATCTGGAGTACCCCCTGAGCCGGCTCACGACAGAGGCTTGCGGGCTCTCACGAAGGCGCTCATGACCTTGCCGTCGACTTCGGGCGCCACGGTTTCGGGGTCGATCCCGGCCTCCTTCAGGAAGTCGCGGGCGTC
Organism: uncultured Holophagales bacterium; assembly: GCA_963844885.1. Taxonomy (GTDB): domain Bacteria; phylum Acidobacteriota; class Thermoanaerobaculia; order Multivoradales; family UBA5704; genus DATMER01. Next base: position 124,642 of record CAWJQA010000011.1, read on the forward strand.
TTCGACGCGATAGATGCGGGTGGGCTCGACGTCGATCTGCTCGAAGCCGGCGGCGGCGAGGAGGCTCCGGTAGTCGCTCTCCTGGAGAGCTCCGGCCACGCAGCCGATCCAGAGCTCCACGTTGCGGCGCAGGGCTTCCGGCATCTCACCACGCATGACCACGTCCGAGACCGCGAAACGGCCGCCCGGCTTGAGCACGCGGAAGGCTTCCGAGAGCACCTTGCGCTTGTCGGCCGAGAGGTTGATCACACAGTTGGAGATGATCACGTCCACCGCCGCGTCGGGCAGGGGGATCGCTTCGATCTCCCCCTTCAGGAACTCGACGTTCTCCACGCCGGCCTTGCGCTGGTTCTCCCGCGCCAGGGCCAGCATGTCGTCCGTCATGTCCAGGCCGTAGGCCTTGCCGGTGGCGCCCACCCGGCGGGCGGAGAGGAGGACGTCGATCCCTCCGCCGGAGCCCAGGTCGAGCACCACCTCTCCCTCCCGCAGCTCGGCGAGCGCCGTGGGGTTGCCGCAGCCGAGCGAGGCGAGCACGGCCGCCTCCGGGAGGCCGGCGGTCTCGTGGGTGCCGTAGAGATCGGAGGTGATCGGGTCTTTCGCGGTTGCTCCGGTGCCGCAGCCGCAGCCACAGGAGGAGGCCGCGCCATCTCGCGCTGTCCGCGCCGCCTGGCCGTACTTCGCCTGCACCACTTCGCGGAGAGTCTCAGGATTCGAAACGGGGATCTGAAGGTCCATGGTTGTCGTCCTTTCTGTCGTTGTCAGTAACAACTATCGATCCAAAAAAAGGGGTCAGGGGATCCGGCAGCAGCTTCCTCCTCCGGTCTCGATGCGGCCGGCGGCGGCGCGGGAGAGGCGGGAGAGGAGCTGCGCCATGGATTGGCGCACGTCGTGGGAGAAGTCGGCGAGAAGCTTCTGCTCCTCGACCAGGATCTCGTCCCGGATCCTGGTCTCCAGGGCGCGCCCGGTTTCGGTCGCCTCCAGGAGCACGGCGCGGCGGTCATCGGGATGGGGGGTGCGGGCGACGTAGCCCTTCCGCTCCAGCGCGTCCACCACCCGGCTCGCCGTGCTCTTGTCGAGGTAGAGGTGGGCGGCCAGGTCGTTCAGCGTCATCCCGCCCAGCCGTGCCAGTCCCTCCAGCGCGTAGCACTGGGTGACCGAGATGTCGTAGCAGCAGATCCGATCCCGGTCCCGGAACTGGTAGACCCGGACCAGATTCGAGAGGGCGTCATACAGGTCCGCCGAATCCCGTTCGAGCTCGGGGTCAACTGCCAGCACGGGGAGGAGGGTTGCCGCGTCCACGGAGAGAGAGTACACCAACTAGTTGGCAGTCGCAACCATCATCTTCGAGATACTGACACCCCGGCCTCTCCTGGCATAGGATTCCGCCTCCGGAGAGGGACGAACATGCCGCCGATGCCACGACGCCTGCTGCTCATCAGCAACTCCACGAACCACGGCGAGGGGTTCCTCGACCACTGCCTGGCCGAGATCGATGCTTTCCTGGGTCCGGTCCGGCGCCTGGTGTTCGTCCCGTTCGCGCTGAAGGACCGGGAGGGCTACGGCGCCAAGGCGGCCGAGCGGCTCGCGGACATCGGGGTCGGGGTGACGACCCTGACCGCGGACGAGGCGGGTCTGCGGATGGTGAAGGAGGCGGAGGCGGTCTTCATCGGCGGCGGCAACACCTTCCGGCTCTTGAAGATCCTCCAGGAGACCGGGCTCCTGCCGGCGATCCGGGAGCGCGCCTTGGCCGGCATCCCCTACATCGGCAGCAGCGCGGGCACGAACGTCGCGACGCCGACGATCCGGACGACCAACGACATGCCGATCGTCCAGCCGGCGTCGTTCGACGCCCTGGGGCTGGTCCCTTTCCAGATCAATCCCCACTACATCGACCCCGATCCCGGCTCCACCCACATGGGCGAGACCCGGGAGCAGCGCCTGCGGGAGTTCCACGAAGAGAACGCGATCCCGGTGGTCGGCCTCCGGGAAGGCGCCTGGATCCGGGTCGAAGGAAACCGGGCGGTCCTCGGAGGAGCCAACGGCGCCCGGATCTTCCGCCAGGAGCGCGAGCCCGAGGAGCGGAAGAGCGGGGCTTCGCTGGACGATCTTCTATAAGATTCCATCCCGAGCCCATTCTGAGGAGACCACCCCATGATCCCCGTCAAGCGCGACATCGCCGAAAGAGCCCACATCAAGAGCCTGGACCAGTACCAGGAAATGTACCGGCGCTCCATCGAGGAGCCCGAGGAGTTCTGGCGCGAGCAGGCGGGGATCCTCGACTGGTTCTATCCGCCGCGGGGGGTCATGGACGCCGACATGGAGGAGGTCGACTTCTCCTGGTTCTCCGGCGGACGGCTCAATGCCTGCTACAACTGCGTCGACCGCCACCTTGCCGAGCGCGGCGACAAGACGGCCATCATCTGGGCCGAGGACGAGCCGGGCGAGTACCGGTACATCACCTACCGCGAGCTGAAGCACAACGTGGCGCGCATCGCCAACGTGCTCCTCGCCCATGGGGTGCGCAAGGGCGACCGGGTATGCATCTACCTGCCGATGATCCCCGAGCTGGCTTACTCGATGCTCGCCTGCGCGCGGATCGGCGCCGTCCACTCCGTGGTCTTCGCCGGGTTCTCCGCCGAGTCGCTGCGCGGCCGCATCCTCGACGCCGGGCTGCAAGGTGGTGATCACCGCCAACGAGGGGCTGCGCGGCGGCAAGCACATGCCACTCAAGCACACGGTCGACCAGGCGATCGAAGGCCTCGGCATGGTCGAGAGGGTGCTGGTGGTGCGCCGCACCGACAAGGACGTGCCCATGAAGAACGGGCGCGATCTCTGGATGGAGGAGGAGACGCTCAAGCAGCGCTCCACCTGTCCGCTCGAATGGATGGCCGCCGAGGATCCGCTCTACATCCTCTATACGTCCGGATCCACCGGCAAGCCCAAGGGCGTGCTCCACACGACCGCCGGCTATCTGGTCTACGCCGCCATGACCCACAAGTACGTTTTCGACTACCACCCGGGCGACATCTACTTCTGCGCCGCGGACATGGGGTGGGTCACCGGCCACAGCTACATCGTGTACGGGCCGCTGGCCAACGGCGCCACCACGGTGATGTTCGAGTCGATCCCCACCTACCCGGACGCCGGACGCTACTGGCGGATCGTGGACGACCTCGGGGTCAACATCTTCTATACGGCGCCGACCGCGATCCGGGCCATCGCGCGGGCCGGCGACGAGTGGGTCAAGCGCTACAGCCGGAAGTCGCTGCGCATTCTGGGCTCGGTCGGCGAGCCGATCAACCCCGAGGTCTGGATGTGGTACCACGACGTGGTAGGCGAGGGGCGGTGCGCGGTGGTGGACACCTGGTGGCAGACCGAGACCGGCGGCATCCTCATCACGCCGCTGCCCGGCGCCACGCCGTGCAAGCCGGGCTCGGCGACGCTGCCGTTCTTCGGCGTCCGGCCGGTGATCGTGGACGAGCAGGGCAAGGAGCTGCCGGGCAACGACGTGTCCGGCAACCTCTGCCTGCGCGGCACCTGGCCCGGGCAGGCGCGGACGATCTACGGCGACCACCGGCGGTTCAAGGAGACCTACTTCTCCCAGTTCCCCGGCCTCTACTTCACCGGCGACGGCTGCCGGCGCGACGCCGACGGCTACTATTGGATCACCGGCCGGGTGGACGACGTGCTGAACGTCTCCGGCCACCGCCTGGGCACGGCCGAGGTGGAGAGCGCGCTGGTCGCCCACGACGCGGTGGCCGAGGCCGCCGTGGTCGGCTTCCCGCACGACATCAAGGGCACCGGTATCTACGCCTACGTCCACGTGACGCCCGACTACGAGAGCTGGGACGAGGAGGAGCTGGTCGGCGCGCTCAAGGAGCAGGTGCGGCACGCCATCGGGCCGATCGCCACGCCGGACCGCATCCAGGTCGTCGCCGGCCTGCCCAAGACCCGCTCGGGCAAGATCATGCGCCGCATCCTGCGCAAGATCGCCGCCGGCGAGTACGAGGAGCTGGGCGACATCACCACCCTCGCCGACCCCTCGGTCGTGGAAAAATTGGTAGACGATCACCGCCGCCGGTCCGTATAACAAGGGGGCTTTACAAAAAGGGGGCAGGTTCGTGCTAGACTTGTGTCAGCGTTACTTGGTCGAGGCCCCTCTCTCCGGTTGGTGCCGAAGCGCCTGACAGGCGCCGTGCGGCCTGAACGAGCGTTCGGCTTCCCGATGGTGACACCAAGTCCGTCCGCGGTCCGCGCCTGCTCGGCGTTTTTCCCGGCGCCTTTCCCGAGTAGTTCTGCCGGCGCTCTGCGCGCTCCTCCTCTCCCGTCCACTCCCGGCCCTCCCGGGGTTTGCCTACGTCCGGGACCTGAACGTCCCCGCCGCCGGCTGGGTGCGGGTGCCTCTCGACCAGCCGGCGCTCCGGCACATGGCGGCCGGCGGCGCGGACATTCGGGTGCTGTCCCCGGGCGGCCAGGTGACCCCGTTCCGGCTCAGCGTGGCGCTGCCGCCGAGCGGAAGGCGGCCGTTGGTGGTCCGCAGCCCCCGTCCGGAGGAGGGCGGCGCGGGCTGGACGCAAGTTCTCGAGCTGGATCCCGGCGTCGCGGGCACCCCGCCGGCCCCGCACGAGCGCCTGATCCTGGCACTCGGCCTGGCCGGTCCGATTCCCGTGCTGCGGCTGGAGGGCAGCCCCGACGGCATCGGCTGGCAGCCTCTCGCCTTCGGCGTGCCGGCCCGGCTCGACACCGTGGAGGGATTGCAGCGGCTGGCCCTTTCCTATCCGTCGAGCCTGGACCGTTTCCTTCGGATTCGCTGGCCCGCGGGAGCCGCCGGCCCTCCGGCCGTCACGTCGGCCGAGGTGGAGACGGTCAACGGTCCGACGCTCGCCCTTGCCTCGCGGGGCGCCCGGTGCGACGACACCACCTCGGGCGCGGTCTGCGCGCTGGAGCTTCCGGCCGGGCAGATCGTCCGCCGGATTACCCTGGAGCTGGAGGGAGCGGGGCCGGTGGGTTACCGGCTGTACGAGCCCCGCGAGGCCCGCTGGGAGGTGATTTCCGAGGGCGTCTGGCAGCCCGGACCCGGAGGAGAGCGGCACCGGCATGTGATCGACGGCGGACCGCGGCCGGTCGAGGGCTCTTTCCTCCGGCTGGAGCTCTACGCTCCGGAGGAGGCGCCGGCCCTGACCGGCTACGTGCTCGACCTCGCCGTGCCGACGATCCATTTCCAGGCCGCTCAGCCGGGCCGGTACGTGTTGGCGTATGGAGGGATCGGCGGCGGGACTGCGGAGCGGTCGGTCAACGGAGCACCGGCGTCGGCTGCGAACGGGGTCATCTGGGTGGAGCCCGAACCGGAGCAGGAGAGCCCGCCGCCGCCACTCCCGCAGGAGCCGGGCGCGCCGCTCGACCGCATCCGCTTCTCCGACTCTTGGAAGATCACCGCTCCCGGCACCGAGGCGATCGAGCCTGGAACGCTGGTCCGTCTCGAGCTGCCGCCGGAGGTCTACGCGGCGGCGCGGGAGGATCTGGGCGACCTGCGGCTGACGTCGGCCGGGCGGCAGATCCCCTACTTCCGCTGGTCTCCGCCGGCCCCCGTCCTCGCCGCCGGAGCGAAGGGTCTGCACCCCTCCGAGTCCGAGCGGCCGGGGGAGAGCCGGGTGGTGATGTCGTTGCCGTCGGAGAACCTGCCGCTGACCCAGATGGAGCTGACGGTGCCCGGTTCGTCTCTGCGCCGGCCGGTGACGGTGCTCTTCGTGGATCCGGACCGCCGCTCCCGCCGCAGCGGCCGGGCGGCGCGGGAGCCGGCCGCGCGCGCGACGTGGATTTGCGACCCCCAGGCTCCGCTCCCTTGCCTGCTGCGACTGTCCCTGCGCGGCACGGCGCCGCGGCTCCTGACAGTCCGCTTCCGGGACGGCGACAACCCGCGGCTGCGCTCGGTGGACGCCGCGGTCTGGCGGCGGCGGGACGTGCTGCTGTTCGTCTGGCCGAAGGCGGGGAAGGGGGAAGAGGTGAGGCTGTTCGCCGGTGCCGCCGCGCTGGAGGCGCCGCGCTACGATCTGGAGGCGCTCGGTCCGGCCCTGCTCGGTCACGCCTGGGAGCCGGCCGAGATCCGCAGCGCGGGCGAATCGCCGGAGCCGCGCTGGTGGGGCCGCTGGGTCATGCCGCTGGCCGTCACCGTGGCGACGATCTGGCTGCTGATCCTGTTGCGGAGGATTCTGTCGGAGGCGTAAGGAAGAATGGCTCCTCGGGAGGGATTCGAACCCCCAACATTTCGGTTAACAGCCGAACGCTCTACCGTTGAGCTACCGAGGAATCGTGTTCCGATGGCCGACTTGCCGGTTTCCCGGGAGGCGGAATGTTAGGGCGAACCCGCGCGCCGTGTCAATGATCTCGTTCCCCCTCTCCCTGCCCCTCTCCCCCAGTCACCTGGGGGAGAGGGAACCCCACCCAACCGCTTTCTCCGCAAACCCCCTACGCGGTGTCCAGGAACGGCTTCAGCTTGAGCGCCCGGCTGGGGTGCCGGAGCTTGCGCAGGGCCTTGGACTCGATCTGCCGGATGCGCTCGCGGGTGACGTTAAAGGACCGGCCCACCTCTTCGAGGGTGTGCTCGGAGCCGTCGCCGACGCCGAAGCGCATCTTGAGGACCAGCTCCTCCCGCGGGGTGAGGGTCTTGAGCACCTTGCGGGTCTGGTCCTTGAGGTTCGCGAAGATCACGGAGTCGATCGGCGACACCGCGTTCTTGTCCTCGATGAAGTCGCCGAGGTGCGAATCCTCCTCCTCGCCGATGGGGGTCTCCAGCGAGATCGGCTCCTGGGCGATCTTCATGATCTTGCGCACCTTGGAGGCCGGCAGGTCCATCCGCTCGCCGATCTCCTCGGCGGTGGGCTCGCGGCCGAGCTCCTGCACCAGCGAACGGCTGGTGCGGGTCAGCTTGTTGATGGTCTCGATCATGTGGACCGGAATGCGGATCGTCCGCGCCTGGTCCGCGATGGCCCGCGTGATGGCCTGCCGGATCCACCACGTGGCATACGTGGAGAACTTGTAGCCGCGCCGGTACTCGAACTTCTCCACCGCCTTCATGAGGCCGATGTTCCCCTCCTGGATCAGGTCGAGGAACTGCAGGCCGCGGTTGGTGTACTTCTTGGCGATGGAGACCACGAGCCGGAGGTTGGCGACGATCAGCTCCTCCTTGGCGCGCTCGCAGACGCCCTCGCCCTGGCGGATCTTGCCGATCGTGGCGGCGATCTCGGCGTGCGTGGTGCCGTAGCGCTCCTCCAGCTCGCGCAGGGCGCCGCGGTACTTCTCGATGCGGCGGCGGTGGAGGGCCTTGAGCTCCTCGCTGGTCTCCTTCTTGAGCGCCGTCTGCGCCCGCTTGATGTCCTGCTCGAAGCGGGAGAACTGCCGGTCGATGTCCTTGAGGAAGTCGACCAGGCGGTTGCGCGTCTGGACGCTGAAGTCGATCGTCCGGATGTCCTTGGCGATCTTGGCCACCAGGCGGTCGATCTCGCGCTCGATCTCCAGGAACTTGTCGCCGTCGGGCTTGCAGCGCTTCTGGCGCTTGCGCAGCTCCTGGATCTCGTGGTCGTTGACCGCGATCTGCTCGAAGATCCGCAGGTTGCTCTTGATGCGGTCGGCGGCCTTGGCGTCGAGCGGCTCGTCGGGGTCGGCGTTGATCAGCTCGCGCAGGATGCGCTTGTCGCGGGTCGCCATCTCGTTGAGGCGCAGCAGCTCGCGCAGGACGACCGGGTTCTCGCACAGCGCCTCGTAGATGAGCCACTCGCCCTGCTCGATGCGCTGGGCGATCTCCACCTCGCCCTCCCGGTCGAGCAGCGGGACGGTGCCCATCTCGCGCAGGTACATGCGGACGGGGTCGTTGGTCTTCTCGTGCGTGCCGAGGCCGAACTCGGTGGTCTCGTCTTCCTTCTTGTCGAAGTCGCTCGTACTGCCGGACTCGAAGTCGTCCCGGTTCTGATAGCGCTCGGGCCGATCGATGACGTCAACGCCCAGGTCCGCGAACCGGAGATAGATCTCGTCCAGCTCGTCGGGGAGGCTGACGACCTCCTCGGGCAGCATTTCATAGATCTCGTCGTACAGGAGATAGCCCTTCTCCTTGCCAAGCTCGATGAGCTGCTTGACGGAGCTGTACTTCTCTTCGACGGGTGTGAGGCTGGTAATGGTCAAAGTGCTCTCCTATGGGCTTGAGCGCGTCACAAAGGATCAGACACCCTCACGACTCCAGCGGAATCCCCGATGAGAGGCGCGGTCGAGGCGCCTCTTCTCGTCAACCAGGCTCTGGATGCCTGCCGAGTCCTTCCGGAGCTCCGCCTCTCGGATCATGGCGCCCAGTTCGTGTCTCCGCTTGTTCCGCCAATGTTCGACCAGATGTTCAATAGACGTAGCCAAACTCGAGTTTGCCGGCGCGAAATTTCTTTCTAGCATAATTCTGGCCAGCAGGTCAATCAAGGCGTCCTCGGATCCAACCTCGGCCTGTACGCCTCGGCTGTCGGGAGGGCTTCCCCCTCTCGCATATAGAGCGCGGAACGCCTGGTAAATATTCCTGCATCCCGGGTCTTGGAACGCCTCTGGCGGCGGCAGCTCTTCGAGAGGAGGGATCCGCTCGGTCCGATCCGCATCCAGCAGCAGCTCGAGGACTGCCTTCTCGGTGTTCCAGAGGATTCTCTCCGGCCGCTTCTCCGCCGGAGAGCCTTGGGACTCCGTTCGTGGGCCCGCTGCTCCCCCGACCCGCCGCGACAGCATCTCGACCGGGACCCCCAGCCGATCGGCCGCGATCCGGGCGTAGCTGTAGCGCAGGATCGGGTCCGGGATCGGCCGCAGCAGCTCGGTCACGGCGGCGGCGGCCTTGGCCTGGAGCTGCGGCTCCCGGCCGGTCCCCGGCGGCACCAGCCGCTCGATCTCGGCGACCACGGCGTCTCCCGCATCCTGAACCGCGGCGGCCACCGCTTCGATTCCCGCTTCCAGCCGCAGCGAGTCGGGATCGTGCCCTTCGGGGAAGCGGGCGCGGCGGACGGCCAGCCCTTCGCCGAGAAGCAGGGGGAGCGCGCGGCGGACGGCGTTCTCGCCGGCGTTGTCGCCGTCGTAGGCGACGACCACCTCCTCGGCGAAGCGGGCGAGTTGCTTCGCCTGCTCCGGGGTCAGCGCCGTGCCCATGCCGGCCACCGCCCCTTCCAGGCCGCAGGCGACGGCGCCGATCACGTCGAAGTACCCCTCGCAGAGCACCGCCCGGCCGCTCTCCCGGATCTCTTTCTTGGCGAGGTGTATGCCATACAGGAGTAGACCCTTGTGGAAGCGGTCTGTTTCATTGGTGTTGATATATTTCGCCTTGTCGTCGCCCAGGGTACGGCCGCCGAAGCCGACCAGGCGCCCGGAAGCGTTGTGGATGGGGAACATGAGGCGGTTGCGGAAGCGGTCGTAGGGCTCCCCCCCTTCTCGGACCGGGCGGCCAGGCCGGCCGCCTCCAGGTCCGCGAGGCCGATCCGCGCCTGGAGAGCGGGAATCAGGGTGCGCCAGGAGTCCGGCGCGTAGCCGAGGCCGAAGCGCTCGACCAGCTCCGGCGGGATGCGCCGCTTTTCCAGGTATTCCCGGGCGAAGGACGATTTGCGGAGCTGGTCCGTGAAGAAGGCGGCGGCGGCCTGGAGGGCGCCTTCGAGGTCGCGCTCGGTGCGCGCGCCGGCCTTCGTCTCCCGGCTCGGCAGCGGGATGCCGTAGCGCGTGGCCAGCGACTCGATGGCGGCCGGGAAGTCGTCCCCCGTGGACAGCATGTGGAGCTTGATGGCGTCGCCGCCCGCTCCGCAGCCGAAGCAGTAGAAGAGGCCCTGCACCGGATCGACGCTGAAGGAGGGGGTCTTCTCCTTGTGGATCGGGCACAGCCCCTGGTAGCGCCGGCCGGCCTTGCGCAGCTTGGTGTGCTCGGAGGCGATGGCGACGACGTCCGCCGCGTCGCGCACCGCCTGCACGAGCTGGGGGGTGATGTGGATGTTGCCGAGAGCCATTCGCGGGTTGATTGAAGAGGTCAGGCGCGAAGCATCACCACGGTGGCGCCGTCGCCGCCCTCGTTGGGCGCCCCGGGACGGATGGCACCGACGCCGCGGTGGCTGCGAAGATGCTCGCGCACGGCCTGCCGCAGCCGGCCCGAGCCGTGTCCATGCACGACCCGTACCTCCTTGCGGGAGGCCAGGAGGGCGCGGTCGATGTAGGCCTCCAGCTCCTCCAGGGCCGGCTCGACGCGCTGCCCGATGAGGTTCAGCTCGGGCGGCACGGACACGGACTCTTCCGCATCGCGGACGTTGCGCCTCGACCGGGTTTCCGACTCCGCCTCGATTCTGGCGGCTTTCGACAGGGGCGCCGGTCCCGCCGGCGCCAGCTCTTCGGGCCGGCAGCGCACCCGCTTGCCGCGCACCAGGACTTCCGCCCGGCCCCCCTCGAGCTTCTCCAGGACCCCCTGCCAGCCGAGCCCCACGTGCCGCACCGTGCCGCCGGCCACCAGCGGCCCCTCGGCCTCCGGCTCCTCTTCTTCGAACCGGGGCGCCGCGGAGAAGAGCGACTCCACCGCCTCGGCGGCGAGGCCGCGGCGCCGGCCTTCTTCGAAGCGCTCCTGCATCTTCTCGACCTCGCGGCGCAGGCGGTCCGTGGTCTCCCGGCGGAAGGTGTCGAGCTCGACCTTGAGCTTCCTCGCCACGTTCCGGCGTTCGTCCTCCAGGGCGTTGCGCTCGGCTTCGAGGCGGCGCCGGAGCTTTTCGGCGTCGGCGGCCTCCACCTTCAATTGGTCGCGCGTCTCGGCCAGCTCCTGGCGCACCCGCTCCACCTCGGCGATCAGCCGGCGCAGGTCGCGGTGCTCGGAGCCGAGCCGGGCCTCGGCGCGGTCGAGCCACTCGGCCGGGAGCCCGAGCCGGCGGCCGAGCGCCAGCGCCTCGCTGCCTCCCGGCGGGCCGGGCACGAGCCGGAAGGTGGGCCGGCCGGTGTTCGAGTCGAACTCCATGGCGGCGCAGGAGGCGCCGTCCATCTCCAGCGCCGCGGCGGCGAGCTGCGTCAGGTGGGTGGTGATGACCGACAGGCTCCCCTTTTCGATCAGCCCTTCGAGGAGGGCTACCGCGAGCGCCGCGCCTTCCTCGGGATCGGTGCCCGAGCCCAGCTCGTCGACCAGCACCAGGCTGTCCGGGCCGGCCGCCTCCCACGCCTCCTTGAGGCGCAGCAGCCGGCCGCTGAACGTGGAGCGGTCGGCGAGCAGATCCTGCTCGTCGCCGACCGTGGCCACCAGCCGCCGGAGGAGCGGCACCCGGCTGCCGGCCGCCGCCGGGATCGGCAGGCCGCACTGCGCCAGCAGCGTCAGCAGGCCGACGGTCTTGAGCGCGACGGTCTTGCCGCCCGCGTTCGGACCCGTCACCACCAGGATGCGCCGGCCTTGGCTCAGCTCGACCTCCAGCGGCACGACGTCGCCGGAGTGGCCGGCCTGTCCCAGGGCCTCTTCCCGCAGATCGGCCAGCGACGAGTCGAGCAGCGGATGGCGGGCGCCGTGGAGCCGCAGGTCGTGGCGCGGGCCGATCTCGGGCAGGTGGCCGCCGCAGCGCTGACCGAAGCGCACCGAGACCTGGAGAAGGTCCAGATCGGCCAGGAAGCCGGCGTGCCGGTGCAGGGCCGGCAGCGCGGCGCGCGCCTCGGTGAGCAGCTCCAGGAGGATACGGCGGCGCTCGGCCTCCTCGTCCTCGGAGGACTGCTGGAGCGTGTTGTTCGTCTCCACCACCTGGAGCGGCTCGAAGTAGAAGCTCTTGCCGGTGGCCGAGCGGCCGTGGACGAGGCCGCCGCTGCGCCCGCGGGCGCCGGCCTGGAGGACGACCACCAGCCGGCCGCCGCGCATCGGGATGGTCTCCTCGGACAGCTCGTCCTTGTGACCCGAGACGAAGTCGCCGAGATCGCGATAGAGTTGGTCGCGCACCCGGCGGATCTGCTGGCGCAGGGCGGAAAGGCGGGGGCTGGCGTCCTCTCTCACCTCGCCGCGGCGGTCGAGGGTGCGGTCGATGCGCCGCAGCAGCGGCTCGACGTCCGGCAGCTCCGCCGCCATCCGGGCCAGCTCGGGACAGGGCGGAACGGCTTCACGGATGCGGTCCGCGGCGCCGCGGGTGGCCCGGCCGAGGTCGGCCAGGCGCACGAGGTCGATGCCTTCCATGGGCGGCCTGCCGCTGGACAGGCGGTCCAGAAGGGCTCCGAGCGGTACGTCGAAGCCGGGGACGAGCGCGCGCTCGGCGATGAGCCGGGCCGCCTCCTCGAAACGGCGGCGTTGCAGGCGCAGCTCCTCCTCGTCCGTGAACGGCGCGAGGCCGAGCACGCGGTCGCTGCCGAGGTCGCTCGCCGCGAGGCGGGAGATCACGGCCAGCAGGCCGGGAAGCTCCAGCGCCTGGGCGGTCGCTTCGGAGAGGACGGAATCGGGATGCGTCGTCACGGCCTCAGTCTACTATTCCCGGGGAGCGCCGGGGGAGGCACGCCGGTCTGCCGGTGATACCCTCTCACCGTGACTTCGCCCGTCTTTTCTCATCGGCCGGCCCGGTCCCCCCGTCCTGCCGTTCGGGTCTTCCGATCCTTGCGGAGGAGGTGGAAGATCGGCTCAAGAGTAGTTGAGTTCAGAACCCGCAACGTGATTTTCGGGACGGATTCTAGGTACATCTTTCTTCTAAAGCAAACGATTGCCGGGAAAATGTATTCGAGTCCAGCACAAAAGGGCTCACTGCGAAAACCCCCTTTATCGATCTAAATCATTGCCCTGAAAAAGTTTGTGCTTGCCAGAAAGCCTCGGAGAGGGTACATTTCCGCGCATGTCCACCTTCCAAGGTCTAGGTAGAGCCCTTCGTTGGCTCCGTGACAGGCAGGGCAAGCGGCAGTACCAGGTCGCAGACGCAGCGGGGATCACGAAGGCCATGCTTTCCGCCTATGAGACGGGCAAGCAGAAGCCTTCGCTCGACACGCTCGAAGAAGATCCTCGATGCTCTCGACTGCAATCTCAACGACTTGCACAACTCGCTCCAGATCGTCAACGAGCGTCCGGAGGCGATTCGTCGCATGACCGGGCGTGACGGGGGCTGGGTGCCAGGTCGCCGGGATTCACAGGACATGTTTGCGGGCGAGAGGTCTGGCCCGGATGTCTATCAGGTCCTGGGTATCAACCGCGCAATCCCGCCGGTCGAGGAGCAAGCCCTCGGCGAAATGCTGCAGGGCTTCCACAAACTCGTCCGTTACTTCCACGACACCGTCTCGCAAGCTCTCCCAGCAGAGCCCGAGGCGGAAGACCAACCGACCTGACCCCAGGCCGGTTGGGACGAGACCCCCGCCCGAAATCCCGCCCTCGGCATGCCGAGGGCGGGGCTTCGCCTTTTGTGCATGGATCTTGCACCTCTCCCTCTTCCGGATCGCGGACGCACCCGGAGGGCAGGAGGTTTTCGTGTTGGACAAGCAAGAGCAGACGGACGGCGGCGAGAAGGAGGATCCGGTGCTGAGGGAAGAGCTCCTGGCCCGGCTCGCGCACGAGTTGCGCAACCCCCTGGGCACGATCAGCAATGCGATCCAGGTTCTCCGGCTCACGGGTGAGAAGGACGAAACCTGGCGGCGGGCGATCGACACGGCCGAGCGCGAGGTGCTGCACGAGGCTCTTCTGGTCGACGGTCTTCTCGCGGCTTGCGAGATGTTCACCCAGGCCGAGATCACTCTCCTGCTGCCGCCCGAGGAGAGCGCCAGCGCGACCCGCTTTCCGGAAGGGGCCGAGGAGCACGCCGCGGCGCGGAAGATCCTCGTCGTCGAGGACAACCCGGACGCCGCCGCCACGATGCGCGACTTTCTGGAGCTCTCGGGTCACGAGGTCGAGCTGGCCACCTCGGGAACGGACGGCGTCGCCGCGGCCCGCGAGTTCCATCCGGAGATCGTCCTGTGCGACCTGGGGTTGCCGGGGATGGACGGCTACCAGGTGGCCAAAGCGCTCAAGCGGGACCCCGGCACCGCCTCGGCCCGGCTGATCGCCGTCACCGGCTATGGCCGCGAAGAGGACCGGCGCCGGTCCAAGGAGGCCGGCTTCGAGCTCCACCTGACCAAGCCGGTCGATCCGGTCAAGCTCCGCCGCCTTCTTCAGTAGGCTGTGCTAGCCTGCGCCGGAAGGCATACCGGAGGAGCGCACGATGACCGACGTCCCCAACCTGGAGCAGCGCATCTCGACCAAAGAGATCCCGCCTGAAGAGCGGCTGATCTTCGCGCTCGACGTGCCCAGCGCCGACGAGGCGAAGAAGCTGGTGACGAGCCTGCGCGAATCGGTCCAGTTCTACAAGGTCGGCCTGGAGCTGTTCGCATCCGGCGGCTACTTCGAGCTGATCGACTGGCTGGTGGACCAGGGGAAGAAGGTCTTCGCCGACCTCAAGCTCTTCGACGTTCCCGAGACCGTGGGCTCGGCCGTGCGCCAGCTCCGGAAGCGCCGGATCACCTTCACGACCGTCCACGGCAACGACGGCATCCTCGAGGCCGCCTGCCGCGAGAAGGGGGATCTCGGCATTCTGGCGGTGACCGTCCTGACCAGCCTGGACCGGGGGGACCTGAACGATCTCGGTTTCGAGGTCGACGTCCACCGGCTGGTCCTCTCCCGCGCCCGCCGCGCCCTGGAGATCGGCTGCGCCGGCGTGGTCTCCTCCGGCCTGGAAGCCCGCGCGCTCAAAGACGCCTTCGGCGAAGCCCTGGTCATCGTGACCCCCGGCATCCGCCCGGTGGAGAACCGTCCCATGGACGACCAGAAGCGCGTGGTCACGGTAGAAGAGGCCATCCGCAACGGCGCCGACTACATCGTCGTCGGCCGTCCCATCCGCAACGCCCCGGACCCCTACGAAGCCGCCATGCAGGTTCAGGGGACGCTCCAAGGGCTGTTCCTCAGCGCCTGACGGCTCCGGCCGGTCGCGGGGAGGTGCCGGGGAGGGGGCGCGCCGAAATCTCAGGGGATGGCTCAAAATCTCGGGCCCCAAGGCCGTCCCCTGAGATTTTGGCTCAAAATCTCGGGCCCCAAGGTCATCCCCTGAGATTTTGGCTCAAAATCTCGGGCCCCAAGGCCGTCCCCTGAGATTTCGGCTCAAAATCTCAGACCCCAGGGCCATCCCCTGAGATTTCGGCTCAAAATCTCAGACCCCAGGGCCGTCCCCTGAGATTTCGGCTCAAAATCTCAGACCCCGGGGCCGTCCCCTGAGATTTCGGCCCAAAATCTCAGACCCCGAGGCCATCCCCTGAGATTTCGGCTTGGGGGCGCACCCGGATGAGAGGAACTCTGGATGAGAGAGTGGCTCTATCGCTGGACAGCTTTACTGGCTGAATGAGGGGAAGTGGAGTAGGGCAAGAGTAGGGAGATTGTTCTTAGAGGAGGTGCAGCGATTGAGAGAGGAAGGACTGTTACTCAAGGGAGCTGGTAAACGCGGAACAGGTATGAGAGATCTATGAGACTGGCAGCTACTCGTTAGACCTGGAGGAGAGAGACGCGAGAGTAGACTCGCTGGCGGGGCGCAACGATATCTTCTGCTGACACTCTCTTTGACGGAAGCGCGGACTCGACGCTCCGGACGACGCTATCGCGCGCGAGGAAGAGCTGTCACGGAGACTCATGGAACGAGATGAATGGTACTTCGGCAGCTACGAGACGGTCTTGACCTCCAGCGACGCTCGCCGCGAATATGGACGACGCTGGTCGAGGCCTTCGTGGTCCGCGATGACTTCGGACCGTTTTCGCATCCGCAACACGGCGGCGATGCGCAAGATCCTGGAGCTTGCAGCGAGCAAGCTGGTAAACTTTCTTCGGGTGGACGAGCTCACCGGAGCGGTTGACGATTTCTTTGAATCCTCCGGATGACGCAGGCGTCTCTGTCAAGCAGGCGACGAATCGGCAGCCTGGAACGTAGAAGAGTCTGTCGCATGACGTGGCTCGTGGCTCATTGACAATTGAGAGGGATGGCGGCCGCCGTGTCCAAGGCCTCCGCCGTTCCGAACCTGGAGGCCCACCTGCCGGGGAGGGGGTGGGTCGGTGTCCGAGGTGTGCGGAGGCGGGGGCGCTCCACACGGCTCGGCGCCGAGCAGTCCTCTATATAACCCTACCCCGGCGACCTCCCTTTCGCCTTTTTTCATCGCTGTGCCTCGTAGCTCTCCCGGTCGATGCCGTAGCACAGCATCTCGTTGCCGAGGTGCTCGACTCGGCCCTGCACCCTCTCGCCGATCCGCTCGGCGACGCGGATGGAGGCGCGATTCTCCGGATGGACGAGGCTGATGACGCGGTCCTTCTCCAGGTCGTTGAAGGCATGGTCGAGAGCAGCCCGTGCGCCTTCGGTGGCATAGCCGTTCCCCCACCAGCGCCGCGCCAGGGTCCAGCCGAGCTCGAAGCCGGGCCAGTCGTCCGGCCCGGTGAAGCCGATCACCCCGAGGAACGCGCCGGTCTCTCGGTGCTCGACCGCCCACATGCCGGTGTCCGCGAGTTGCCAGCGCCCCATGAGGAAGGCCATGTGCCGCGAGGAGCGGCCGTGGTCCCAGGGTCCGCCGGCACCGACAAGGTAGCGCTGTACTTCGGGGTCCGCCTTCATCGCGGCGTAATCATCGAGGTCGCTTTTGCGGAACGCTCGCAGTCGCAACCGTTCCGTAAGCAGTGTCGGAATTTCAAGCGAAATCATCCTTGAGCTCCTCTTTAGCGATACCTGTGCTTGCCCTGGGTCCAGGAGAGGCGGACACTTCCGGCCATAGGGACACCTCTCTCGCGGGCAACGGCGCTCGTGCGGTTACCTGTCCCTAAAGGGAGAAGCTATGCTTCGTCTCGTTCTGCTCGTGCTCTATCTCGTCGCGTCGTTCTCCTCAACAACCGCACAGCGCGGCAGCGGCTGGGACCCCTTGGGGCTCAACGCACCTACCCCCCAAGTTGACGGAGGCGGGGGCTTGGACCCTCTGGGCCTAGACTCGCCCCCGCCACCTGAGCCTGATAGAGGCAGTGGCTGGGACCCATGGGGCTAGTTGTTCGAAACGGAGCCGCAGCGATTGCGGCTCCGCTCGTTCCGGCTATACTAGGAACGCCGCATTTCATGCGTCGCTAACTTCCGGCTTACTTTCTCTTTCATGAAGGGATCGCTGAAATGTTTGAAGAGACACACGAGGATTTCGAGGAATTGCGCCGGCTGTTCGCCGGTCAGGCTTCGCCGGTTGAGGCTGAACGGGTTGCGGCTCACCTGACGGGCTGCCGCGAATGCTGGCTGCTTGCTGTCCGCGCTATTGCCGCTCAGAAGGCAAGCGGCGTGATCGCGGTCCAAGGTCCGATCGGGCCACTTGTTGACTTGCACGAGATGCTGCAAGCGAGAGCGGAGGAGTGGCTGGAAGCACAAGCAACGTGGGCGGAAATTCGGTCACTGGGTATCAAGGCCAGGAGGGACAGAGTACGTCTCACTCGCTCGCTCCACACGTTGGGCTTTCTGGAAGAGCTGCTCGCAGAAGGGAGAGAAACGGCTGTTCCTGCAGAAAGCGAGGAGATCTTCTATCTTGCCCTGCTGGTAGCCGGGCAGCTACCGTCCTCCAAGTTTCCCTCCGAACTGAAGAACGACCTCTGCGCCGAGTGTTGTGCTGAGATTGCCAACGCTCGGCGGCGGCTGGCTAAGTGGCCTGCGGCCCGGGAGACGCTGAGGAAGGGCACTGAATACGCTGAGAGGGGCTCGAGGAAAGGTGTTGTCGAGGGGAAGGTGTTGTGCGTAGCGGGAGCACTTGAAGCAGACCTAGGCAATGTCGCGGAAGCCGGAAGACTTCTCCGGCGGGCAGCAGGGCTCTTCGAGACGGCATCACAGACGTTTCTCAAGAGCAAAACGCTTGCTAAACTCGCCTACATCCTGCTAGAAACTGACCCCGTTGAAAGCCTCCGCCTCATAGAGCAAGCGCTACCGCTGGTTGCGGCCAAGAATACCCGTCTTGTTATGTTCGCAGAGGGAATCAAGATTGACTGCCTCATAGCTTTGGGAGCGCCACACGAGGCTCTTCTGAGGTTCAAAGCCATGAGGGAGTTGTATGAACAATCCACCGAACCATTCACCCAGCTTAGACGGCGGTTCACCGCGGCTCGTATTCTGGAGCACCTTGGGCGACCTCAGCGGGCGGAGAGCCTCTTTCAAGAAGTTATCGCTGGCGACCTCGAGCATGGGTTTGTGAAGGATTTCTTCCTGGACCTCGTCTACCTTTTCGGCTTTCACCTCCGGCGGGGAGAAACGTCTGCGGCGATCGCCGTCTGCCGCCGCGCCAGTCAGGAGCTCTCCCTCGTGGAAGACGAGGAAGGAAGTGGCGAGACTGCACGCGAGCAGATGCGGACGGTATGGCGCAGGCTGGAGGAGGGGGTGAAGAGAGGCACCGTCGGGCTGAGCGCCACGACGGTGCTGAGGAACTACATCAAGGCGCATTGGAGAATCCCGGCCAGCGAGCCGCCGTCTTTCTAGCGAAGCCGCCGGGCCAATCTTTGCCCCGGCCTCTCAGCCCCCGAGGAGGTGTTCATGTCTGAAGTTTTGATGTCCCTTCTGAATATGCTTCTGGTGAGCCTCGACTGGAGCGAAGCCACGCCGGCGCCGGGCACCAGCCCATCAACGGACGTCAGGCTGGGCTGGGATCCGAACGGCTAGCTCCGAGCCGCTGCCAGGCTTGCGCGAGAGTACGCTCGACCAGCACTTTGGCGAGATGGCGCCGGTAGCTGCTCGAGGCGTGCAGATCCGCGGGCGGGGCGAGCGACGCCGTCGCCAGCTTCGCGGCCTCTGCGAAAGCCTTCTTCCCGCCTGTCTGCCCGAGCAACGCGGCCTCGGCCTCCGAGCCGCGGACCGCCTGGTCGGCCACGGCGCCGAGGACGATCCGGGCGTGGGTGATCCTGCCGTCTGCATCGGCTTCCACGGTGGTGGCCGCGGCCACGAGGGCGAAGTCGCCCGGGCGCCGGCTCAGCTCGGTGAAACCCCAGCCCCTCCCCGGCGGGAGGACCGGGAAGCGGGCTTCGGTCAGGATCTCGGTGGGATCCAGGCTCGTCGTCAGCATGGTGACGAAAAAGTCCGCCGCGGGGATGACGCGGACTCCGGCCGGTCCCGTGACCACCATCTCGGCGTCGAGCGCCAGTGCCAGCATCGGCAGCTCGGCCGCCGGGTCGGCGTGGGCGAGGCTGCCGCAGACCGTGCCGCGATGCCGGATCGCCGGATGGGCGATCTTTTCGGCCGCGTCCGCCAGGATGGGACAGAGCGCGCGGACCGGGCCGGATTCGAGCTCGGCCAGGCGGGCCATCGCGCCGAAGCTCACGGTCTCGCCGGTCTGGCGGACGTAGGCCAGCTCGCGCACGCCGCCCAGATCCACCAGCACCTCCGGCCGGGCCAGGCGGAACTTCAGCATCGGCAGCAGGCTCTGGCCGCCGGCCAGGATCTTGGCCTCCGGCCCGTGCTGGCTGAGCAGCGCGACGGCTTCCTCCACCGTGGCGGCCCGGTAATAGTCGAAAGCTGGCGTCTTCATGGCTTCGCTCGGGCCTCCCGCTCCTCGATCAGGCGATAGATCCTCTCCGGGGAGAGCGGCAGCGAATCGATCGAAATCTCCAGCGGGGCCAGCGCGTCGGAGACCGCGTTCGCCAGGGCCGGAAGCGGTGCGATCGCGCCCCCCTCGCCCATGCCCTTGAAGCCGCCGAGCGTGAAGGGGGAGGGCGTCTGGAGATGATGGACCTCGATGTGCGGCGCGTCCAGGGCCGTGGGCAGCAGGTAGTCCATGAGGGTCTGCGAGAGGAGCTGGCCGTTCTCGTCGTAGACCAGGTGCTCCATGAGGGCGCCGCCGATCCCCTGCACGGTGCCGCCGTGGATCTGGCCGTCGACGATGAGCGGATTGATCATGACCCCGCAGTCCTCGACCACGACGTAACGCAGGATCTTCAGGAAGCCGGTCTCGACGTCCACTTCGACGATCGCCGCGTGCGCGGAGTTGGTCCACGTGCCGGTGCCGGGCGCGGCGTCGTAGTTCTGCGTCGTGGAGAGGTCGGCCGGCGTCATCCCGGGCGGCAGCCGCTCCGGGCGGTGGTAGGCGTTGCGGGCGACCTCGGCCACGGTCATCCGGGACTTCGGGCTGCCCTTCACCTGCACGACGCCCTCGCTGAGCTCCAGATCGTCGGGATGCGCCTCCAGCATGTGCGCGGCCATCTCGAGAAGGTTTTGCCGCACGGCGTCCGCGGCCTTCCAGGCGGCGCCGCCGCCGACGACGGCGCTGCGGCTGGCGAAGGTGCCCATCCCGTAGGGCGAGGAATCGGTATCCCCGCAGCGCACCCGGATGTCCGCCAGCGGCACGCCGAGGCGCTCCGCCACGACCTGGGCCAGGGTGGTTTCGTGGCCCTGGCCGTGCGAGTGGAGGCCGGAGGCGACCGTGACCTTGCCGGAGGGATCGACCGAAAGGCTGACCGTGTCGTAGCCGAACACCACCGGGGTGCGGCGTTTCACGAACTCGCTCGTGCCGTGCGCCGTCTGCTCGATGAACGTGCCGAACCCGATGCCCAGGTAGCGCCCCTGCTCGCGGGCGGCCTCCTGCTCGCGGCGGAAGCCGGCGTATCCGATCGCGTCGGTCAGCTTGTTCAGGGAGGCCTGGAGGCTGGCGCTGTCGAAGACGAGGCCGGTGACGCTCGTGTAGGGATAGCCGCCGTCCGGGACGTAATTCTTCAGGCGGATCTCCACCGGGTCGAGCCCCAGCTCCTTGGCCACTTCGTCCATCACCCGTTCGATGGTGAACGCGGCCGAGGACCGGGCCACACCGCGGTAGGGTCCGAGCGGGCACTTGTTCGTCGCCACCGTCCGCGCCCGGCACCGGTAGGCGCGGATGCGGTAGGGCCCCGGGATCATGTTGACGGCCATGCCCACTTCCATGGCCGCGGTCCAGGGCCAGATCGAGTAGGCGCCGGAATCGACCAGGATGTCCGCCTCGAGGCCGAGGATCGTGCCGTCGCGCTGGACGGCCACCTTCACCCGATGTACGTGCTCGCGGGCATGAATGCTCGACGCGAGGTGCTCGAAGGTGTCCTCGATCCACTTGACCGGACGGCCCAGGCGCATCGACAGCAGGCAGACGGCGATTTCTTCCGGGAACAGGTGGCCCTTGATCCCGAAACCGCCGCCGACGTCGGGAGCGATCACCCGCACGTTGTGCTCGCCGAGGCCGAGCACGTCGGCGAGCCCGGTGCGCAGGAGGTGCGGGATCTGGGTGGCGGAGTACAGCGTCAGGATGCCGGTGCCGGGGTCCCAGTCCGCCAGGCAGGCGCGGCCCTCCAGCGGAAAACCCGTATGGCGGTGGGTGCGGTAGGTGCGCTCCCAGACGAGGTCCGCGCGCTCGAAGGCGCCGTCGACATCGCCGAAGGTCCCCTGGCGGTCGAGGAAGAGGTTGTCGCCCCAGTCCTCGTACACCAGGGGGCTGCCGGGCTCGACGGCGCGCTCCGCGTCGATCACCACCGGGAGCGGGTGGTAATCGACCTCGACCAGCTCCGCGGCGTCCTCGGCGACATAGCGGTCGACGGCCGCCACGACCGCCACGGCCTCGCCCGCGAAATGGACGCGGGGCCAGGCGAGGGCTCCGAAATCCGTCCCCTTCCAGCCGGGCCACTCCGAGTCGCAGCGGATCGGGCGGCTGAGGCGTCCGGCCTCCTCGCCGGTAAGGATCCCGAACACGCCGTCGAGGGCCATGGCGTGGCCGGTGCGGACGGCCTGCACCTCGGCGTGCGCGTAGGGGGTGCGCACGAAGGCGGCATGGACCATGCCGGCGAGCCGGATGTCGTCCACGTACCGCGTGTGCCCGGTGAGGAAGCGGGCATCCTCGCGGCGGGCGATGCGCTGGCCGATGTACTTGGTCGCCCCCAGGCTCATCGGCCGCCCTCTTCCCGCATCGTCCGGGCCGCGGCCAGGATCGAGGACACGATGTGGACGTAGCCCGTGCAGCGGCAGACGTTGCCGGAGATCGCCTGGCGCACCTCGGCCTCGGACGGATCGGGGTTCTGCCGCAGCAGCTCACAGGCGGTGATCAGCATGCCCGGAGTGCAGTAGCCGCACTGCAGGCCGTGGTTGTCCCAGAAAGCCTGCTGCACCGGGTGAAGCTTGCCGTCCCGCGACAGGCTCTCGACCGTGAGGATTTCGGCGCCGTCGGCCTGGACCGCCAGCAGCAGGCAGGCCCGCGCCGTCCGGCCGTCCACGAGAATCGTGCAGGCGCCGCAGATCCCCTGCTCGCAGCCCACGCGCACGCCGGTGAGGCCGGCGTTCTCGCGCAGGAAATCCGACAGCAGCATGCGCGGCGACACGGTTCCCTCGAACGGTTTCCCGTTGATCGTCATGCGGACGGCCAGTCGTTGCGGCATCGCTCGGCGCTCCTCTTCTAGCGGCTGACGACCAGATCCTGGATGGCGCGGCGGTCGACCTTGCCGCTCGGCAGGTGCGGCAGGGAATCGACGACCACCACCTCGTCGGGTACGGCGTAGCGCGGCAGCAGCGCCGAGCACCGCCGGCGGACGTCGTCGGGTTGGAGACCGCCGGCCTCCGGGCCGCCCTGGCAGACGGCGACCAGCCGGGGGCCGCGGCGGGTCTCCCCGGCGGTGACCACGACGGCGCGCTGGACCCCCTCGACCTGCTCCACCGCCGCCTCGACCTCGACGAAGACCACCAGCAGGCCGTCCCGCTTGACGCTGTGCTTCGAGCGGCCGACGATCTCGATGTAGCCGTCGTCGCGGATCCGCGCCATGTCGCCCGTCTCGAACCAGTCGTCGTCGCCTTGGGGGGCGAACCGCCACCTCTCCCCTTCCGGGATCAGGTAGCCGGAAAATCCGTTGTTCTGCCGGCACTGGAGCAGGCCGGCGCCCTCGCCGGCTCCGGCGTCCGCTCCGCTCTCGTCGACCCGCACCTCGACCCCGACGTGCGCATAGCCGGCCGTGGGAAGGCGCAGCTCGAACGGATCGTCCGGCGCCGCCGAGCAGACGGCGCCCATCTCGGTGATGCCGTAGAGGTTGATCAACACCCCGAAGCGCGGCTCGTAGGCGGCGACCGTCTCCTGCTTGAGCCGGTCGCCGGCGGCCACCGCGACGCGATAGGGCCGCGACGACTTGCGCACGCCGACGAAACCGTCGCACAGGGCGGGCGCGAAGATTCCGACGGTCGGCTGGAAGCGCTCCTCGCTTTCGAGATAGCGGACGATGTTGCTGCCGCCGCCGACGTCGATCGACGCCCCGGACAGCACGCTCGCCGAGAAGCCGGCCCCGAACCCGTAGCTGTGGAAGATCGGCACCGGGATCGCGATCCGGTCGTCCGGCGTGTGCCGCCACTGCTCGGTGCAGGCGAAGGAATTGTTCAGCCACTTCTGGTGCGACTTGCGGATGAGCTTCGGGATCCCGGTGGTGCCCGACGAGCGCATGTAGACGTCAGGACCCTGAAAGGCCGCGACCACCGGATCCTCGGCGAACGCTTCGTTGACGGTGACCGTGAAGCCGTCCTCCGGCGAGTCGCCGACCGGGAGAGTGGTAATTACGTGGGAGCAGAAGCCGGGGATGAAGCGCGCCGTGCCGGCCTCCACCGAGGCTCCGCTCAGCTCGGGCAGCACGACCACGTCGTACTCCCGGCTGTACATGTAGAGAATGCTCAGGGCTCCGGCGACGCACTGCGAGACCTCGAGCGCCAGCGGGTAACGCTTCGTCACGCCGTGGCGGGCGAAGAGGCGGTCCAGCCGTTCGAAGACGCCGGGCATCTCCGAGTAGGGGACGGACTGGCGGCCGTCGGAGAGGCCGTTGGCGCGGACGCCGGGCTCGCTCGCCAGCCATTGGATGAGCTCGGGTCCGCCGGGCGCGAGCGGAGCCCGGTACGCTAGACTTGCCATCATGTCCTCCGAATCACAGTCTTCCGTGTCGCTCGAGGCCGGCCTGACCCGGGTGGCGACCTACACGGTCACTCCCGACATGCGCCCTCCGCACGTCGAAGGCATCCTCTCGACCTCGCGCATGATCGCACTGATGGAGGACACCTGTCTGGACGCGGTCCAGCCGTTCCTGGCGGAGGGCCGGACCACGGTGGGCACCCGCGTCGACGTCACCCACGTCGGCACCGCCTGGGCGGGCGAGGAGGTGACCGTCCGCATCCGCCTCGAAAAGGTTACGCAACGCCGCCTGCTCAGCTTCGACGTGGAGGTCGCGGCTCCAGGCGGCGTCATCAGCACGGGCACGCATCAGAGGCTCGTCGTCGACCGCTCCAGGCTCGCGAGATCCTGACCGGTCTCCAAACCCGCCCGCCAGGCCTTGGCGCGATCGATCATCTCGATCGACATCGACATCTTGCTGATCGTGTACTGCAGGAAGCTCTGGTCGATCTCCTCGGCGAGCTTCTGCTTGAGCCGCGCGTAGCGGTCCCTCTCCTCGGGGTGGGAGCGCAGGAACTCGCGGAGAGCGCGCTGCTCGGCGATCCAGGGACGGGTCTGCTCGCAGAGGTGGATGACGTAGGAGCGGTCGCCTTCGATCTTCCAGAGCCAGACCGTCTCCGGATCCACCGGGCTGTTGCCCCAGCTCTCGTAGCCGGCCGCTTTGAGCGCCTCCTCGGCGGCGCTGTCGGGAGGCGTGTCCAGGGTGACGAAGATGTCGATCATGTTCTTCGACGGCAGGCCGGGCACCGAGGTGCTGCCGAAGTGCTCGCAGACCGCCGCGGGACGGTCGAGCGCCGCGAGGATCGCCGCTCTCTGGGCCGCGAACCAGTCGGCCCACTCGGGGTTGCTCGGCACCTGCTTGAGCGGCAGGTTCGGCACCCGCACCTTCTGCCAGCGGGCGAACTTGCGCGCCAGCGTCTCGTCGCGCTCGTGCTTGGCCCGGATGTCGGCCGGGATCTTCTTGAGAACCTTGACGCTGTCGAGAACCTCGCGCAGGCGGAGGCCGGAGCGCATCGCCGGAACGGATTCGCCGCGCGTCCAGGCGGAGAGGTCGCGGCCGATCGCCTTGCCCAGGCGGGCCACCTCGTCGGCAAAGACCTCCCGCAGCCCGGCCGCGGTCTCCGGGGAGAGCGGCGATATCGCCGATATTGGCGGGCCGTCGTGCTGCTTCATCTCCTTGAACTGCATGCGCTGCTTGACCTCCGGCGGAGCGTCGCGGAGCTGCCGGATGGCCATCATCCGGACCTTTCCGCTCGCCTTCGCCGGATCGAGCTCGGCCTCGAACTTCGGATCGACGCCGAGGAATTCCAGCGCCCGCCGGTAGACCGCGGCGGTGTCGCGCACGAAGTCGTCGAACAGGACGTAGAAAACATTGCTACGGCCGAAGACCTCGAAGTAGCGCTCGACCTTGGCGGCGTTGCGCGCCGCGTCGGTGTAGAGCAGCCCTTCGGGGAAATAGACACCGGGCGGCAGGCCCCGGCCCTGCCGGCGCTCGGGCTCGGCGGCGAGGGCCTCTTCGAAGGTCGGCAGATCCTCGTTGCCGGTGCGCGAGTAGAGTGAATAGAGGGAATAGGCCATCTGCGCGGGCTCGCGCAGCATGACGATGATCTTCGCATCCGGCGAGAAGGCGCGGATCTCGTGCGGGGCCTTCGGGGAGGAGAGATACCACACCGAAGCCTCGCCGAGGCGCTTGCGGTCGCCCGCGCCGGCGAACAGTTGGAGGTAGACGTTTTCCTCGCGGATCGTGCCCGGCATGAGCGACAGGTCGCTGCCGAAAAAATGCGGCTCCTTGTCGATCGAGCAATAGATCTCCGGGTGCTGCTTCAGATAGGAATACATCGAGGCGGTTCCGGACCGCGGTGCCCCGACGATGAAGAAATTGGGCCTGCGCATGCCGGTCTCCCTCAGGCTCGCTGTTCCGCGATCTGTTCCTGGATCACCTTCGCAAGGGACTGAAGGTTCTTGAACGTTTCCATGTTGAGCGTCTCGTCCCGCAGCTCGATGTTGAAGCGCTTCTCGATGAAGCTGATCAGCTCGACGAGGATGACGGAGTCGAGGGCCAGGCCCTCCTCGAAGAGCGGCGCCGTCTCGTCGAGATCCTCGTAGGTGAGGTTCACGTCGAGATCGTCGAGAATGATGCGCTTGACGCTTTCCAGAACTTGTTCGGTCATGACCTGCAATCCTTTCCTAGAAGAGAACCCGCGCCCGGCTGCCGGAGCTCGCGCCGCTGTAGCTTTTCAAAGAGCTTTCGAGCGCCCGCCCCACGTAGTCGGCGTACAGGATCCCGTATTCGGTGAGAGAAATGGTCTCGTCGTCGACGGTGACGAACCCGTCGTCCACGAGCCGGGACAGCGTGGTGCCGCAGGCCTTGCGCAGGTCGAGGCCGTGCTTCTCCCGGAAGCGGACGTGATTGAGATGCACCAGTTTCATCCCCATCACCACCTCGCGCAGCATGAGGTCGAAAGTGGTGCAGTTGTAACCCCGGAAGGCCGGCAGCCGGCCGCTTTCGACGGTCTCGGTGTAGGTGGGGATGTCGTTCAGGTTCTGATAGTTGTAGCGGCCGATGGAGCCGAACGCCGAGACGCCGACGGCGCAGTTGTCGTTGCCCATCCACTTGCTGCGGGTGTGCTTCTGGTCGTAGGCGCCGCCCTTGGTGAAGGTGAACGAGTTGCACGGCTGGTAGTCGTGCTTCTTGAGCTCGGCGAGGGCGTACTGCATGAACTCCAGCTCCTGCTCTTCGCTGGGGAGCGAGATCTCCTGGCTCTTCTCGGCGGTGTAGTACGGCGTGTTGGCGTAAAGCTCGAGCTTGTAGACGGTGATGTTGTGCGCGCCGGACTCGATCGCCCGCTTCACCGAGTAGGCCCAACTCTCCATCGTTTCGCCGGCCAGGCCGCTGATCAGGTCGATGTTGACGTCGGCGCCGGTGCTCTTGGCGAGCTCGATGGCGCGGAAGGCGTCCTGCTCCGTGTCCTGGCGTCCGGTCTGGAAGACGATCTCCTCCTTGAACGACTGGATGCCGAGGCTGATGCGGTTGACCTTGTTGCGCTGGAGGCAGGCCGCCTTGCGCGCCGACAGCGTGACCGGCTCGCCCTCGAACGTGATCTGCGGCTCGGCGAACGTGAAGTTCGCGCGCAGCGTATCGAAGAGGCGGTCGATGTTGTCCTCGGTCATGAGCGACGGCGTGCCGCCGCCGAAGTACACGGACACGACCGGCCGTTTCTTGAGGTCGAAGTGCTCGGAGGCGAGCTCGATCTCGCGGCACACGGAGGACACGTACCGGTCGATCTCCGCGAGGCGGTTCTCCTTGAGCGTCGTCGTCTTGAACCAGCAGTAGGCGCAGCGCTGGATGCAGTACGGCATGTGGACGTAGACGTTCAACGGCCGCGGCCCCGAGCCCTCCTCGACCGCTTCCTTGTTCCAGTAGCGGAACATCGGATAGGTGGTGATGAACCCCTTCCTCGAAAGCTCCGGCCGGGTGCCGGTGATCGCGGGCTCCGGGTCGGGGGACGGCTGTGGTGGGTTCTGTACGCTGTCGAGCATGATTCTTCCTTTCCTTGGGATGGGCTCTGAGTCCGGAGTCCTCAAGCGGCGGGCAGGACGTCGTCGAGCACTTCCTCGAAGTCGTGAAAACCGCCGCGGCCGGCGATCCAGCCGGCGGCCAGCAGGGCGCCTTCGGCGAACCCCTGACGGTTCCGGGCGCGGTGCTGAAGATGGATGGTGTCGGCTTGCGAATCGAATCCGGCGGAGTGCTCCGACGGGACGTAGCCGGCGCGCTGGCAGGAGATCGGCACCCCGCGATCCCCATAATGCAGTGCCATCCGGCGGCGGATCTCCAGCGCCGTGCCCGACGGACTGTCTTTCTTGAACCGGTGGTGCCAGTCCTGGATGAACGGGTCGTACTCGAAGGCGGCGAGCATCTTCGCCGCCTGCTCGGCGAGCCGGTAGAAGACGTTGACGCCGAGCGAGAAGTTCGCGGCCTGTACGGCGCCGATGCCGGAGCTTTCGACGATGCCGCGGACCTCGTCGAGCCGGTCGTGCCAGCCGGTGGTGCCGATCACGAGCGGGAGCGACAGCGCCGCGGCGGCGCGGGCGGTCTCCGGCACGGCTTCGGGCACGGAGAAGTCGATCACCGTGACCCCGGCGAGACCGGCCGCGGCATGCAGGGGCCGCTCCCGCGTGAAGCGGTCGACGACCTCCACGCCCCGGGCCGCCGCCACCTCGTCGACGACGCGGCCCATGTTGCCGTAGCCGACCAGGGCGATCTTCATGCGGACACCTCGATGCCGAGCGCGCGGGCGAGCTCGCTCTCGATCCGTAGCGGCCCGCCGAGGAACGCGGTCAGGGCGTGGACGGTCTCCTGGGGGTGGCCGTCGATCGCCAGTCCCGCCTGGTCGCGCAGCTCGACCTCCTTGGCGGCGAGGGCGTGGAGGGTCCGGGCGGCCGCCGCCGCCGACGCGAGACCGCCGCGGCCGTCGAAGCAGAGCAGCGACGTCAGCTCGGCCTCGATCTCGATGCCGGTGATCTCCAGGCTCACCCACTGCGAGCTGCTGAAAGCCTTTCCCTGGTGGGCCGTGTTGCGGGCGGCGCGCCGCAGGTTGCGGACTTCGTTGCCGGCGTAGATCGAGGCGGTGATCGCCCAGGTTCCGGCATAGGCTTCGAACCATTGCAGGAAGGCGGAGCCGGGCTCTAGCGATACGGGCTTCGAGAGGTGCTCCGGACCCACCGCGAAGCCGTCGAGCTGGAGCCGGCCGTCCTCCGGGAGGACCGACTCCACCCAGGCCAGGCGGTATTCTGGAGTCTCCTCCAGGCGCACGAGCACGACGGCGCCGACGGCGCGCGGGTTCGGGACGCGAACCTCGCCGCGCAGGAGGACGTCCCGGCCGGAGCGCTCTCCGGCGACCGCGGCGGCCTCGAACGTCATGCCGGGCGTGGGCGTGAACAGGCCGAGCGTCCCGTATCCCGTACGGAGCCCGTCGAAGAAAGCTTCGACGAGCGGCCGCACGCCGTAGCCGTTCTCGACGGCGGCGAACGACGCGAGGATCGGCAGCACCGACAGGTCGAGATCCTGGATCACGCCGCCGCGCCCCGCCGCTCGCCCAGATAGCGGGCGATGTTGTCGATCGTGTGGAGGAAGGTGTGGTCCGGCTCCTCGTCGAGGTCGATGGCGACCCCGAACGCCCGCTCCAAGCCTTCCAGAAGGTTCAGATAACCGAGCGAATCGAGGCCGATCGTCCTCAGATCGACGTCGTGCCGGGACAGCTCCTCCTCGCTGATCTTGCCTCCCGCGGCGAGATAGATCAGGCGCTGGACGCGCTTCTTCGTGGAGAGGAGATCGTCGTCGTTCATGCCACAAGTTCCTTTCTCTGCAAGAGCTGCTCGCGAAGCACGGCGAGGCGCGGTTTACCGATCCCGGTGCGCGGGATCTCGCCGACGAAGCTGATACGGCCGGGCACCTTCCACGGCGCGAGCCGGGAGCGGCAGGCCTCCGCCACCGCCGCCTTCGTCAGGTCCGGGGAGGACGCCACCACGACCAGATGGACGAGCGCCTCGCGGTTGAGATCCTCGTCGGGGAAGGCGACGGCGTCCGCCACCCCGTCCAGGGCCGTGACCAGGGCGACGATCTCCGTGGGATCGATCTTGCGGCCGGCGACGTTGATGTGGTCCTGGGTCCGGCCCACGAGGTGCAGCCGCCGCTCGGCGATCCGGCCGCGGTCTCCAGAGTGGTAGAAACCCTCGGCGTCCACCCGCTGCTCGAACAGGCCGGGATGATTCAGATAGCCGCTCGCCATCGACTCGGTGCGCACCAGCACCTCGCCGGCCTCCTCCTCGTCCCCGGCGTCGGCAGAGATCCGGAGCTCGACTCCCGGCAGCGGCTCGCCGAGCCCGGCGTGGTGGCCCGGGTCGCGCTCGAACGTGACCGGGCCGGTCTCGGCGATGCCGTAGTAGTCGGAGATGTCGAGGCCGAACCGGTTGCGGAACTCCTCACGCACGTCCGGCCACAGCGGCGCGCCGGCCGAGATGGCGTGCTTCAGGCTCGCCATCTCCGAGGCCTCCGGGCCGCCGGGCGCCACGAAGTTGCGGTAGAGCGTCGGGAAGGCGACCAGCCGGGTGATGCCGGACTCCGCGATCCGCCGCGCCACGGGCCGGGTCAGCGGCAGCCCCTTGAGGAAATGGATCTCGCCGCCGGCCAGGAAGGTCGAGAGCAGCGACGTGTTGAAGGCGAGGCCGTTCGAGAGCGCGGCCAGGGCGAGGGTGCGGTCGTCGCCGGTCATGCCCGTGCCCAGGACCCAGTTGCGCGCCGCCGAGACCACGGCGTGGCCGCTGAACTCCAGGCACTTCGGACGGCCCGTGGTGCCCGAGGTGAAGCGGCAGACCCGGGTGTCGGGGCGCGGCCGGAAGGCTGGCTCTCCCGGCTCGAGCGGCAGAAGGGCGACGTCGTCGCCGAAGGCGGTCGCCCCGGCCTTGCCCGGCTCGACCACCAGCGCGTCGAGCCCGCAGTCGTTGCGGATGGCCTCGATCTCGCCGGTGTTGAAGTTGGCGTCGAGCAGCAGCGGCAGATGGCCGGCATAGAGCGTCGCGAAGTAGAGAATCACGTATCCGGGCCGGTTGCCGAGGCAGAACCCCACATGGCTCGCGTCCCTGGGGAGAATCTCGCGCAGGGCCCTTGCGGCGGTGTGGATCCGGTCGCGGAGCGCGCCGTAGGTGAGCGGCTCGGAGCCGCAGACGGCCGTGCGTCCGGCCCAACGGTCGAAACTGCCGGACAGAGCGTCCTGGATGGGCCCGCGGGCCAGGGTCTCACTCATGCCAGCGCGTCCAGCTCTTCGCGATAGGCGTACGCCTGGCCGGCGATGGCCTTCATGGTCGTGAGACTGCCGCCGGCCATCTTGAGGCCGGCGACCTGGGCCTGCCCGAGCAGGAACTCGCTGTCCCACATGTAGCCCGCGCCGCCATGCATCTCGGCGCAGAGGGCCGCGAAGCGCGCGGTCCGGTCGACACAGAACCACTTGAGGGCCGCGACCTCGGCCACCACGTTGCCGCCCTGCTCCAGCCGCTCGAAGCGGTCGATGACGCCGGTGTCCATCAGCGCCTGGTCGGCCGCGGCGCGGGCGAGGGCGTGGCGGTTGACCGGCCAGCTCGACAGCGGGCGGCCGTCGATGAGCCTCGTCCCGCCGAAGGCCAGCATGCCGTCCAGGAGCCGCCGGTGCAGGAAGGCGGCGTCGGCGCACATGAGGTAGCGGGCCAGGGTCATCACCTTGTTCCAATGCATGAGCTGGCGCACGCCGCGCTTGGCCGACAGGTGCGCGGCCGGCACCCGGACCTCGTGGAAGTCGATCAGCGCCTGGTCGATCGAACGGGTGCCGAGCTTGTCGAACACCTCGAGCACCTGGACGCCCGGCCGGTCCTTCTCCACCAGCACGGTGGACATCTCGCCGTCGAGCTTGAGGGTGACGAAGCAGAGATCGGCGTTGGCGCCGTTGACCACGTAGATCTTGCGGGCGTTGACCACCAGCTCATCGCCGTCGCGCACGGCGGTGGACTCCATCTCGCGGCCCGGCTCCGTGTCGCAGGCGCAGCCGACGAGGCGGCCGGCGATCATGCCGGGCAGAAACCGGTCTCGGACCTCGGGCTCGTGGGCGGTGGCCAGCCAGTGGCCGGTGATCTCGGTCTGGCAGTGCATCCCCAGGGAGATGCCGAGGTCGCCGAGCCGGGCCGCCGCCTCGCTCAGGATGAGGGCGCCGAGCAGGCCGAGGCCCTGGCCGCCCACCGCGCGCGGCAGCGAGACGCCGACGAAGCCCATGCGGCCGAGCTCCTCCCACTGCTCCTTTCTGAGATAGCTCGGACGGCCGCCCGACGCGCCCGACGGGGTCACCGCGCTCACCCATCCGGGCAGGCGGGAGGCCTGGAAGTACTCCAGGGCGTGCTCGCGCAGGCGACGGTGCTCCGGGGTGAGCAGCTCCGCCAGCTCGGGACGGTCGAGGACGGAAGCGCTCATGACTCGCCCAGGAGCGTGGTGTGGCCGTGGCTGAACGCGATGCTCAGCCGGTCGTGCTTGAAGGCGGAGTCGTCCGGGATGCCGAGCAGGGCGACGTAGACCGTCTCCTCCTCGCGATCCAGGCGGGCGAGGTTGGCGCACCGCAGGCCGTCGAAGCCGCCGATGCACGTCATGCCCACGGCGTCGAGCCGCGAGGCCGCCAGGTGAAGCCGCTGTCCGAGCTGCGCCGCGTGGAAGTGCAGCTCGGTGAACGCCGAGTACCCGATCTGGTCGATCAGGCGGAAGACCGGCGCGTGGAAGATCAACAGGGCCGCGGCGTTGCCGGCCAGCTCCTGCTGCATGCAGGCCGGCCGCGGATCCTCCGTCTGCGGCGAGACGAGCTGCAGGCCGTGGTTTCGGGGATCGTAGGCGTAGACACCGGCGATCCCCTCGACGTTGCGGGCGATCAACCGCACCCCCAGCCGCGCGGAGACGTCCGCGAGGCAGTCCTCCGGGAGGCTGTCCGCGCGCAGCGCGCCGAGCAGCTCGCCGAGCTGCGCCAGATTCAGCGGCTCGCGGCGGAAGCCCTTGGCCGAGCGCCGGCCCAGGATCGCCGAGCGCCATTCCTTCGCGTTCGACGGCAGGGTGCGGCCCAGGGGGAGCGGCAGGATGGAGTCGTCCTCCAGCCCGTCCGGCTCCAGCAGCAGCGGGGCGCCGGCCGGCGGCGAGGGGGGCTCGAGCACCGAATCGAACGAGAGCACGCCGCGGATCGACTCCCAGTTCGCGACCTCGGCCGGCCCGGGCCGCTCGAGGCTGACGGGCTGGGCGCCCGTGTCGGTCTCCTGGCCGGTGGTGAGCCCGGGCGTCGGGCTCAAGAACGACACGACGGCGAGGGGCTCCCGGCAGAGGCCGCCGAGCTGCAGGCGGTCGGCCAGGAACGCGCGCGAGAACCGCAGGTGGAGCATGGGGCTCAGGCCCAGCGCGTTGGTGTAGACCGCCAGGTTGGTGGCCAGGTGGCCCAGGTCGAGATGGCAATAGCCATAGCCGCGGAGCTGGTACTTCCTCATGCTCAGCCACGGCCGGGCGACGAGGACGAGCAGGGCATCCAGGTGGTGCCCGGGCGTGGTGAGGAGGCCGGCGTCCGCCAGATCCTCGCGGCTCAGGGGCGGCAGGCCGCAGGGGACGAGGCGGCCCTGCTCGATATCCCAGAGAGAGGTGCCTTCATCCACCACGCACGCGATCACCTCGAACGGGTAGAGCGCTCCGGCCGAGGGCACCGTCCGCCAGCGGACCCGCTCCCACGCGCCGCCCACGTAGCGGCACTGGGTCTCGACCCCGTATCCGACCTTCAGGAGGTCTTCGAGGGCGGCGCGCCAGGTTACCGAGCCCGAGGCCGCCCGGACGGAGGCGCCCTTCGCCAGGCTGGCGTCGAGGCGCGCCTCGTTCCAGAAGCTGATCAATTGCGTTGCGGGGGACGTAGTCCGTGCCAGTTGCATCGTCGTCTTCCTTAAAACTGGAAAAAGTGGTCGTGCAGGCCGCTCAGGGCCTTGGGCAGGTCGTCGGGATGCACGGTGCAGCTCAAGCCGGAGCGCCCGGACGGCCGGGCCGCCTGGTCGCAGCGGACGCCCGCCTCGGACAGGCAGGCGAGGATTCGCGCGCGGATCTCCGCGTCGCCGGCGACCCCTTCGCCGACCGCGCCGATCAGGGCGGGATGGCCGTTGTTGCGCCGCGACGCCAGGGCCACCACCCGGGTGGAGTCGCGCCGCAGTCGTTCCACCAGCAGCGTGCCGGTGCCGGAGCCGGCCTCGGGGATCGAGGAGATGACGATCCGCGTGGGCCGGCCGTGCAGCGGCTCGAGGCAGCCGTAGTTGACCACCTTCGAGCCGTAGGCTCCCATCTGGGCCACCTCCTCGAAGGAGATCCGGTCGATGAGCCGCGCGCCGCGGACCTCCCGCGGATCGGCGGACATGAACCCCGGCACGTCCTTCCACAGCTCCAGGCGTTCGGCGTCGAGCCCCGCGGCGACGGCACACGCGGTGTTGTCGCTGCCTCCGCGGCCGAAGAGCACCACGTCGCGGCGGTTGTCCAGGCCGTAGAAGCCGGTCAGGACCAGGATCCGTTCCCGGAGGCCGCGCCGCATCCGTTCCAGGCCCTCGGCGCTCGCCGGGATGTCGCACGAGCCGGAGCGCGGCGGGCCCTCCGCGCGCAGGCCGGCCTCTTCCGAGGCGACCGCCTGCGCGTCCTGGCCGGCCGCCTGGACGGCGTCCGCGAGGAGGACGACGCTCAGCCGCTCGCCGAAGGACAGCAGCCGGGCGTAGACGGCGTCCGGGACCGTCTCGCCGGCGGGAAGGGAGCCGGCCAGAGCCTCCATCTCGGCGAGGATCTCGTGGACTTTGTCCAGGGTGGGGCCGCTCGCCAGCGCGAGATGGCGCCGGCGGATCTGGTCGAGGATCGGGCCGAGCTCCTCCGGACGGCCGCTCGCCAGCGCCGCGAGGTCCAGAAGGTCGGTCACGCCCTGGAGAGCCGAAGCGACGACCAGGAGCAGCCTGCCGTCACGCCGCCGCTCCGCGAGCGCCGAGGCGGCCCGGCGCAGGTCTTCCGGACCGCCCAGAAGGCTTCCTCCGACCTTGACGACGGTGAGGCGGGATACCCGGTCCATCTGTGTAAATCCTCCAGCGCTCTTCTACGTACCGACAGCTAAAATAGTTTTCACGTGGTCGTTACCAGCCTGTAACACCGCGGTCTAAAGGCTGTAGGTGCCGGGAGCGCCGAAAAGCGAGCCGCGGGAAAAAAGGGCGCCGCCGCTCGGATCCCCTCCCGGTCCGGTGCAAACTCATGCCGCGTGGCTTCAGGCATCCCCGATGCCTGAAGCCACCCTCTTACCGTCTTATGCGCAGTTCAGGGAGGAAAACCGTCAACTGCGTGAAGGCTTCGAGTCCGGCGGGGCGGGCTGCCGGGCCTTCACCGCGTCCTCCCATGCCTGGCGGATCAGGTTGCGCACGGCAAGAGCCGAGAGCGCCATGCGCTCGCCCTGGAGCTGCGCCACCGAAAGCCTGCGGCCCCCGACGTCCTCCGCATGGGCGAACCAGGCCGGGCGGTCGAAATCCGGACCCTTCAAGGCAGCCGCCGCGGCGCGGCAGAGGACGGGGAGGAGGTCATAGCCGGCGAGCAGCGCCTCCTGCGTCGAGACGTAGGGGTCGAGGCGGGCCGCGGGCCGGGCGCCGCCCGCGCTCAGCGTGTCCTTGTACTGCTTCCAGAAGCCCGCGACCTGCGGTTGGACCGCCGGGTCGCTGAAGATCCTGTCCTTGAGCTCGAAGTGGAGATTGTGCCGGGCGTCCCGCTCCCGGCTCTGGTTGGCCGGGCACAGCAGGCCGTCGAAGTTGAGCGTCGCGTGGAAGGGCTGGAAGGCGTCGCTCGCATAGTGGGAAAGGAATCCCATCCAGAGGAAGGCCTGCTCGTTGGATTCGCCGGCGGCCAGGCTCCGGACCAGGCTGCCGTACGACTGCTCGACGCGGAAGGTGAGCAGGCCGGCGGCGGCATAGCGCTCGTCGCGCCAATCCCGTGGCAGGTCGGCCAGGCCCGGCTTGTTCGAGCCGTCGGGTTCGTACCTGCGGCGCTCCGGGTCGGGATGGAACCGCTCCAGGCTGAGGTAGTGCATCCGGTCTTCGGTGCTGTTGAAGATCGGCACCGGAGAGTGCCTGGACCCGAGGGCGTCGGGCCGGAAGGAGAAGAGCTCCAGCCCGGGTTCGAGAGGTTCGTTCATCGCGCTGTACGGTTCTGTGAGCACGAACGCGTCGAGCGAGTCGAGCCGGGCAGGGTCGCCGATCCCCTCCAGGAGAAGGCTGCGCAGGGCGGCCGGCGTAGCGGCGTCATCGACCAGCAGCTTCACCGCCGAGCGGATGATCAGGACGTGTCCCTTGCGCGACCAGGCCCCGGCGGGAGCAGGCAGGGCCAGGGTTGCGGAGAGGGCCAGGGCCAACCCCGCCGCGAGCGCTTTCGCCGCCGGCATGAAGGAAATCCTAACCCATTCCTCCCATCTCGGGCCTCCAACTCCGGGGAGCCTGTGCAGGCAATCGCGCTTTTGTTATATTGCGCCCTGCTTGCACAGGAGGATCGATGATGCTGAAGATGTACTCCAGACGGGCCCTGGGAACGGCGATCGCTCTGCTGGCGGGAGGCGCCGTGCTTGCGGGGCAGCGGCACCCGTCACCCGAGGTGGGGGAAAGGCCGGCGGGTTTCCACCAGGTCTTCCAGGCCGGAACCCGGGACGCGAAAGGGAGCTTCATGGGCGGAACCATCATGGCCGCCCTCGTGCCGCATGGCGGCAAGTTGTACGCAGTGAACGGGTTCACCTGGGACCAGCCTGGAGAGGATCCCGCTCCCGGCGCGCAGATCCTGGTCCTGGACCGGCCGGACAGCAGTTGGCGGCTGGACTACGAGCTGAAGAAGAGCGCGTGGCGCGCGAGCCTCAAGTCCGTCACCTTCACGACGGATGGCCGGGGGGGAAAGCTGGAGCGGCCGGTCCCCATGCTGGTGGCCGCGGCTTCGGACACCGAAGGGGGGGTGACCGTTCACAGCCGTGACGACGCCACGGGAGCCTGGACGGCGATGACCCTCGCGAAGGTGAGCGGGACGGCGAAGGTCCGCAGCCTTTCGCTTCACCACGACCGTGTGACCGGCGTGGACCGCGTCTTCGCCGGCACCCTGCCTGCCGGGCTCTTCAGCGGCGTCTACGATCCCGCGGTGCCCGGCCGGGTGCGCTGGGACGGGACGCCCGAGCTCTCCGGCTACCAGGCGCGGGCCATGGGGTTCGCGGAGTGCGGCGGAGACCTGTATGTCGCCATCAAGCCCAACCTCTACCGGCGGATCGACGGCGAGCATCCGCGGTGGGAGAAGGTCCACACGATCCCCGGCGAATTCGCGAAGGAGAGCAGCGGCCTGCGCGGCCTGACCACGATCGACAAGCCGGACGGGCGCGGCCAGGCCCTGCTCGCGGCCCTCGAAGGCCACCCTTCGCGCATCGTGCGCATCGATCCCGCGGACGGCTTCAAGGAGACCGTCGAGCTCGACCTGCTGGATTTCCTCGGCCGCGAATGGGGCCGGCGGCCGACCTGGGTGATCGCCGCCTACAACGACATCGCGCCGGTGACCGACCCCCGGACCGGCAGGAAAGCCCTGCTGATCGGGCTCTCGGCCAGCTTCGCTCCGACCGGAGACGAGCTGCCCAAGGACGGCTGGGAGCCCGGCGCCTGGTACCTGATCCGTTACAGCGAGACGCGGTACGAGCTGAGGCAGATCGTCGACGCCTCCCGGAATCCCGGGCGCGATCTGCTCGCGGCCCGCACTATCGCCATGTCGCCGTTCAGCGACGGGGCCGTATACTTCGGCGGCTACGACGCCGCCAAGAACCCGTCTCACAACACGGCGTGGATCTTCGAGGCGCCGCTCACCACGGTGCTCGGACCGCGGGCCCAGGCGGCCCCGGGGCCCCTAACCAGATCGGAGACTGGAACCGAATGATCCTGACCCCCGACTTCGTCTACATCCACCAGCCGAAGACGGGAGGCACCTTCGTCACGGAGGTGCTCTCCCGCGTCTACGGCGGCCGGGAAGGCGCGTTCACCGACACGGAAAAGCATGCCGCCTGCTTCGAGATCCCCGCGGAGCACCAGGGCAGGCCGATCATTTCGAATCTGCGCAATCCTTATGAACGCTACGTCTCCCAGTACCGCTTCGGCTGGTGGAGGATGCACCCGCACCTCTACTGCGGGGCCGACGAGATGCGGCGGCTCTATCCGCACTGGCCGGACATCTCGTTCGCCGAGTTCGTCCACATGGCCAACACCCTGTTCCTCAACTGTTACGAAATGAAGCCGACGGGCTTCGTCAACCGGCGCTTCCCGCCGGGCCGCGAGCTGGGGTGGCACACCGAGCAGTTCGTCCGCTACTACTTCCGCGAGCCGCAGGACGCCTACGCCCGCCTCGACGAAGCGGCCCTGGAGAGCGGCGGGTTCCGGAAGGACATGTATCCGGTCCGCTTCCTGCCCACGGAGCGCCTGAACGAGGCGCTCTACGAGCTCCTGGTCGAGCTCGGGCACGCGCCCGAGGCGGTGGATTTCATCCGCACGGCGGACAAGATCTTCCCCGTCGAGGGCGGGCGGGCGCCGGGAGACCGCTGGCAGAGCTACTATACGCCGGAGATCCAGAAGGACATCCGCACCCGCGAACGGCTCCTTTTCGACCTGTTCCCGGAGTTCGACGTCGTCGTCCAGGAGGAATCGCATGTCTGATCCGAAGGTGGTGCTGGTGACCGGCGGCAACCGGGGAATCGGCTTTGAAATCTGCCGCCAGCTCGCCGGCAAGGGCTGGAAGGTTCTGCTCACGGCGCGCAGCGAGGAGAAGGGTCGGTCCGCGTGCGAGCGGCTGCGCGCCCAGGGCGGCGACGTGCTCTTCCACCGTCTGGACGTGACCCGCACCGAGGACATCGAGGCCCTCCGCGAGTGGGTCGAGCGCGAGGTCGGCCGCCTGGACGTGTTGATCAACAACGCCGCGATCTCGCCGGAGATGGGCAAGCCGCCCACCCAGGTGGACATGGCGATGGTCCGCGAGATCATCGAGGCGAACCTGTTCGCGCCGTGGGCCCTGAGCCTCGCCTTCGTCCCGCTCCTCCAGAAGTCCGGCGGCGGCCAGATCATCATGATCTCCAGCGGCAAGGGGTCGTTCTTCAAGCTCGCCGCCGACCACCCGGCCTACCGGGTGTCGAAGACCGCGCTCAACGCGCTGACGGTCTGCCTGGCCGACGAGTTGCGCGAGTCGGGCATCCACGTCAACGCCGTGACGCCCGGCTGGGTGCGGACCCACCTCGGCGGCGCCCGCGCGCCGAGGTCCGTCGAGGAGGGAGCGGACGGCACCGTCTGGCTGGCGACGATGGAAGACTCCATCCCCACCGGCAAGTTCTTCCGGGACCACGAAGAGTTCCCCTGGTAGGACCCGTGCCGGGCACCCATCCTGTCGACCGCGGGGTCGTGGACGCGACCCTGGACCGGACGGTCTTCCGCCGGCCGGAAGGGGAGATCCGCGCCCGCGACGTCATCGCGGTGCTCCAGGAGGCGGGCATCCGGGCCTGGGTGGTCGGCGGCGCCCCGCGCGACTGGCTCTGCGGCCAGGTGTCCCAGGACGTCGACCTCTCGCTCGACCGTGACCTTGCGTCCGTCCATGGCCTGCTGCGGCAGGCGTACCCGGACATCGATCCGGTCATCCTCCACCTGGACCGCTTCGGCATGCTGCGCTGGGGCGACCCGGACCTCGGCGAGGTCGACCTCAACATCCTCCGCGACCACCGGGACATCCAGAACGGAGACATGTGGACGACCACGTTCGTATCGCGGAGCGACATCGAGGCGGACTGCCGCACGCGCGATTTTTCGATCAACGCCTTCTATTACGACTGCCGGTCGGGCGAGCTGCTCGATCCGCTCGACTGCGGCCTCGACGACCTGCGGACGCGCACCCTGCGGCTGATCGCCCACCCCGCCGTGCTCGCGGGCAGCTATCGTATGTCCTTCCGCATCCTGCAGTTCCTGGCCCGCGGCTATCGGCCGGCCGCCGAAACCTTGGAGTATCTCGACAGCCGGCTCGACCGCGACGTGCAGGGCATGGGGCTGCGGCTGGTCTACTGGATCAATCAGCACGTGATCGCCCGCGGCGGCGACCTCGGAGAGCTCCGGTCGAGCCTCGAAGGAAGGGTTCGGGAACCGGCCTCCCGCGAGATCCTCGACCGGGTGTTCTCCGTGCTGGCGGACCCGGTCTAGCCTCCGGGCGGTTTGTCCGGTACCGGCGCCGGTACCGGCGCCGGGACGGGAGTGGGCATGGGCGGCGGCGGCGGTCCGGGAGCGGGCGGGACCGGCGGCGGATTGCCGATCTTCGACGCCTCGTCCCAGGCCTGGCGGATCAGGGTGCGCACGGCGAGCGTGGCCAGCGCCATGCGGTCTCCCTGGAGCTGCGCGGTCGAGAGCCTGCGGCCGCCGATCTCTCCGGTGTAGGCGAACCAGGCGTGCCGGTCGAACCCGGTGGGTGCCTCGAGCGCCTCTTCCTGGGCGTCGCAGAGGAACGGCAGCGCGTCGTAGCTGTCGAGGAGCGCCTCCTGGGTCGAGACGTAGGGGTCGAGGTGCTGGGCCGGCCGGGCGGCGCCGGCGGCCAGCGTCGTCTTGTACTGGTTCCAGAAGGCGTTCAGCATCTCCGGTTTGACGGCCGGGCTCTCGTCGCTAAAGATCGTCTCCTCGAGCTCGGCATGGGTCAGGTACCGGTCCGGCTTCTCCCGGCGCTGGTTGGCCGGGCACAGGAGGCCGGCGAAGTTGAGCGTCGAGTGGTAGGGCTGGTAGGCGTCGCTCGCATAGTGCGAGAGGAAGCCCATCCAGAGAAAGATCTGCTCGTTCGAGGGGTCCGTCGCCAGGCTTTTCACCAGGCTGTCGTAGACCTGCTCGACGCGGAAGGTGACGAACCCGCCCGCGGCGTAGCGCTCGTCCTTCGGGTCCTTCGGCAGAGCGGACAGGTCCGGCTTGTTCGAGCCGTCGAGCGCGTACTTGCGGCGCTCCGGATCGGCCTGGAACCGCTCGAGGTTGAGGTAGTGCATCTTGTCCTCGGTGCTGCCGAAGATCGGCACCGGGGAGCGCTTGGGCGCCAGGTCGTCGGGCCGGTAGGAGAAAGCCTCCAGCCCGGGATCGAGGTTCC
Organism: uncultured Holophagales bacterium; assembly: GCA_963844885.1. Taxonomy (GTDB): domain Bacteria; phylum Acidobacteriota; class Thermoanaerobaculia; order Multivoradales; family UBA5704; genus DATMER01. Next base: position 165,254 of record CAWJQA010000011.1, read on the forward strand.
CGGCCACCTTGGCGTAGGGCTCGGCGAGCACGAACGCCTCGATCGACTCGATCTTGGCCGGGTCGCCGAGCCCTTCCAGGAGGAGGGCGCGCAGCGCCGCCGGAGTGGCGGGGTCGTCGGCCAGCAGCTTCACGGCCGAACGGGTGATCAGGATGTGGCCCTTGCGCGACCACGCTCCGGCGGGGGACGGGAGCGCGAGGGCCGCGAGAAGGATCAGCAACAGTCCGGACTTCAACGCCCGCATTCGATAGCCTCACAGTTCTCCGAGCGGGCAAACTCCGGCGCCCGCTCGGCCGTATCAGGAAAGGTGACTCGGATTTCAAGCTTGGCGGCACCCTATGGTACAGGAATGAGGAGACCCCCGACTTTCGGGCCTGGCACGCTCTCGTAGTGAGGAAGACAAAGATATGAAGATCCTTCTGCTGTCGCTGCTCGCCCTGCAGAACCCGGGCGGAGAGGCGATGCTTCCGCCGCCGCTCCATTCCGTATCGATCATGCAGATCCAGGGGAAGGAGCAGTTTTCCCCCCTGAAGCTCCATTTCGTCGAAACCACCGGCGTCGTGACGCTGGTGAACGCGAAGAAGGACGGCTTCTGGATTCAGGACCCCGTGGGAGACGGGGATCCCGCGACCTCCGACGGCCTCTACGTCACCGGGATTCCGGGCGTCGTCACGCCGGCCGTCGGCGATTCGATCCGCATCCTGGGACGGGTGGAAGAGGAGCAGAAGGGCAACGAGCTGCCGCGGACGAGGCTGTACGCCGTGCAGAGCCCCGAGATCCTGTCGCAGGGCAACGCCCTGCCGGCCCCGGTCTCCCTGACCAAGCTGCCGGACGTCTCGATCGCCGAGGGGATCGCTTTCTGGGAGGCCCTCGAAGGGATGCGGGTCAGCGTCGAGAACGGCCCGATCATCTCGCCCACCAACCGCTTCCGGGAGCTCAACGTCCTGGCGCCCGGCAACGCCGTCGCCGGGTCGGGCTTCTACCCGAAGTCGGGCCGCCTGCTGGTGCGCAGCCTGGGCGGCGATCAGGTGGACTACAACCCCGAGCGGATCATGATCGGCGACGCCACCATCACCAAGCCGACCCTCGTCAGCGCGGGCGATCGTCTCGTCTCGGTCGTGGGCGTCGTGGACTACACCTTCAACTATTACAAGATCCAGCCGGAGCCGGAGAGCATCAAGGTCGAAACCCATGAAATCCCGAAGTCCCCGGTCAGCGTCCGCACCGGCCCGGCGGGCAACTTCGTGATCACCACCTACAACTTCTGGGATTATTTCGACAGCATCCCCAAAGGCAAGAACGAGCCCTACATCTACAAGCCGGAACAGGTGGCGGTGCGGAACGACAAGATGGCGCAGTCCTTCATCCAGGAGCTGAAGCTGCCGCAGATCGTCGCCGTCAACGAGGTGGAAGGCACGGCCATGGACAAGGTCGCCGACCGCCTCAACGCGCTCGCCGGCACCCACTACAAGACGGCCTGGGAGGCGACGAGCGACTGGCGCAACCTCTCGATGGGTTTCATCTACGATTCGGACCGGGTGAAGCTGGAGAGCCTCTCGCAGATCTCCAGCGCGGGCGTGGGCGGCGCGTTCGGCCAGAAGTCCGCCATCGGGAACCGCGAGCCGCTGGTCGGCGTCTTCTCGGTCGGCGAGGGCCTGCCGACGATCACCGTCATCGCGAACAAGATCAAGACGAAGCGGATGGAGGACTCGCCGTTCAGCCTCATGCCGCCGTTCCGCTTCACCGAGATCCAGCGCAAGGCGCAGATGCGGATCATCCGGCAATATCTGAACGATCTTTTCGCGAAGGATCCGAACGCCCTGGTGGCGGTCACCGGCGACCTCGCCGACTACGATTTCGCCGAGCCGGGAGAGGGGGAGGATTATCCGCTCGCCATTCTCAAGGGGATGAACAAGGGCGAGGTGCCGCTGACGAACCTGTCGGCCCGGGAAGAGGAGGCCGAGCGGTACGATTACATTTTCCAGGGCGGCGGCGTCCTGGTCTCCCACACCCTGGTCAGCCCGGCCCTTTTGAAATATTTCGTGGCCGCGGACATCCTGCATTTCAACACGGGTTTCCCCGACCAGTTGCGGTGGGACGGGAGCACGCCGATCAAGGCTTCGGACCGCGATCCGCTGGAGGCGCGCTTCAACCTCGTGCCACGGAAAAAGTGATCGCGGCGAAGGCGCTCCCCGAGCGAAGCCAGCCCAGGAGGGTACCGAGGAGCGAGATCCTCGAGGGGCCGGTCGGCCCGGTGTTGGCCAGGCTGACCGTGCCCATGATCCTGGGCATCAGCTCGTCGTCGTTCTCGGGCGCCATCGACGCCTTTTTCATCGGCCGGCTCGGCAGCCGGGAGTTGGGGGCCTACGGCTTCTCCTTTCCGGTGGGCCTGGTGCTGAACAGCCTGATCATGGGGCTGGGCATCGGTACGGCCTCGGTGGTGGCGCGCACCATCGGGGAGGGCCGGCCGGAGCGCGTGCGCCAGGTCACGACGCACGCGTTCTGGATGGGATTGATCGTGGCGCTGGGGCTCGCCGGCCTCGGCGTCCTGACCCTCCTGCCGTTGTTTCGCCTGCTCGGCGCCGACGCGGACGTTCTGCCGCTCGTCGGCCGATACATGACCGTCTGGTACGCCGGACTGCCGCTCATCCTGCTGCCGATGATCGGCAACAACGCGATCCGCGCGACCGGCGACACGCGCACTCCCTCGTTGCTCCTGCTGACCGCGGCGGGCCTCAACGCCCTGTTCGACCCCCTGTTCATCTTCGGCTGGGGCATCTTTCCCCGGCTGGGGCTCGCCGGCGCCGCCTGGGCCTCGGTGGTGTCGCAGGGGTTGACGCTCGCCGCCGTGCTGTTGGTTCTGCGCTGGCGCGAAGGGATGCTCGATTTCGTGCGTCCGAAGCTCGCGGAGCTGGTCGAATCCGCCCGGCGTATCGGTTCGGTGGCCGTGCCCGCGGCCATGACGCGCATCGTCTTCCCCGTCTCCATGCTGCTCATCACCGGGCTCGTCGCCGGCTACGGCTCGAAATCGGTGGGAGCGCTCGCCGTGGCCGGGCGGATCGAGACCCTGGTGATGATCGTGGTCGTGGCGCTCTCGGCGTCGCTGGTCCCCTTCGTCGGCCAGAACTGGGGTGCGGGCAAGCCGGAGCGCTCCCTGCAAGGATTGAGAGCGAGCCTCCGCTTCTCGTTCGTCTGGGGCCTGGCCGTGAGCCTCGGCCTCTTCTTCGGAGCGCCCTGGATCGCCCGGATCTTCGCCAAGGATCCGGAAGTTGTGGCGCCGACCGTGAGCTACTTGCGGATCGTCTGCTGGAGCCTGGGTTTGCAGGGGATGTCCACCCTCGTCAGCTCGGCCTTCAATGCCGTCAACCGCGCCCTCTACTCGACCGCCATCACTCTGCTGAGGATGTTCGTGCTCTACGTGCCGCTGGCCTATCTGGGAGCGCACTTCTGGGGATTGCCAGGCATCTTCGCCGGAGCCTGCGCGGCCAACGCTCTGGTGGGCCTGGGGGCCTTGCTGTGGGGGGAGCGGTTCTTCGCGGGTCTCCGCTGATGAAAAACCAGAATCGCCGCACGCGCCTGCTGCTGGTGGGCGCCGGTCACGCCCACCTGGAGGTTCTGCGCCGGCTGGAGCTTCATCCGTCGGCCGGGATGGAGGCGACGCTGATCTCGGCGGCGGATTGCCACCACTACTCGGGGATGGTCCCGGGCTTTCTCCAAGGGCAATACGAGGAGAGGGAGATCACTTTCGATCTGCCGCGGCTCGCCGCACGGGCCGGAGCCCGGTTCGTCCAGGCGCGGGCGACCGCGATCGATCCCAATGCGCGGGAGGTCCACCTCGAAGGCGGCGGCGTCCTGGGGTACGACCTCGTCTCCTTCAACGTGGGCTCGCGATCGGCGGGGGACGAAGAGGAGGACGTCCGGCGCCATGCGGCGCTGGTCAAGCCGATCTCGCGGGCGGTCGAGCTCCGGCGGCGGCTCACGGAATTGGCGGGAGTGGCGGGAGGGGAGCGCCGGGCGGTGGTCGTCGGCGGAGGCGCGGCCGGCGTCGAGGTCGCCTGCGCGATCGCCGCGGTCTTCCTGGGCGGGGGCCCGGGCCGGGGTCGGGTGACGATCCTGGAAGGCTCCGATGCGATCCTCTCGGAATACTCGAAGCGCTTCCGGCTGCGCGCGGCGACCGTCCTGGCCGGGCGAGGCGTCGAGATTCGGACCGGCGCGAGAGTCGAGAACGTCGAGCGCGGCGCGGTCCTGCTCCAGGACGGCTCCCGCTTGATGTCCGGCCTGACGGTCTGGCTGACCGGTGCCGCCGCCTGGCCGCTGTTCGCCCCGTCCGGCCTTCCGGTGGATGGAAAGGGGTTCCTTCTGGTGGACGATTCGCTGCGCTCCATCGCCGATCCGCGGGTCTTCGGAGCCGGGGATTGCGTGACGCTCGCGCGCCACCCCGAGACCCCGAAGGCCGGGGTCTACGCCGTCCGCGAGGCGCCCATCCTCTGGGAGAGCCTCCTCGCGGGGATCGAAGGAGGGCAACCGCCGCACTACGAGCCGCAGGCCGGCTTCCTCTCGCTCCTCAATACCGGAGACGGCAAGGCGCTGCTGCGCTACAAGGGCCTCGTCGCCCACAGCCGCTGGGCCTGGCGGCTCAAGGATCGGATCGACCGCCGATTCATGATGCGCTACCAGGTTGCGGCCGCCGCGGCCGAGAAAGGCTCGGGAAGAGCCGCCAACACGTGAGGAAGGCGGCCAACACGCGAGGACGGGCCGGTGATGGCCTCCAGCGGCATTGCTGCGTCCTTTCAGGACGTGGGGGTTGTGCCTGCCCCGTGGGGGAAGGGTCGTCCCGCGCCTGGCCAGGGAGAATCGCCGTGCGCGGGCTGCCAACCTGCGCGGGCATCGTTCGGTGACGTTGGGGAGCCGTTCCCCAACGCGAAGGGTCGCTGTGCGCCGGCATCGCGAGTCCGCGCATCGTTGGGGAACGTCTCCCCAACGGGAACGGGTCTCGTCCGAGTCTTGGGGAACGTCTCCCCATCGTGCTCGGGCGTTGCGCGCGGCGATGGCGGCACCGGTTCACGTTGGGGAAGCGCTCCCCAACGCGGCGGAGCGATCTCACGCTGGCGCGCCGGGGCGTACGGGCGCATTCCGAACTCGATCAGCTTGTTGCTCTTCCTCCCGTAGTATCCCCAGAGCCCGGAGCGCAGGCGCGTCGCGGCCTCGTGCGCGCTGGCCATCGCGGCTTCGAGATCGCGGGTGGCCTGCTGGGCGGCGGCACGCGCCGCAGCCTGGCGCCGGCTCGCCTCCTCGGCCGCCCGCCAGGCTCGCGCCAGCGCCTCCCGTTCGCGCTGCAGGTGGGGCAGCTCCGAGGCGTTGTTCGCCACTGCCATGCCAAGACGGTTCCAACTCGCCATGTGATTGCCGAACGATGCGTTGTGCATGAGCCGCTGTCCTTTCTCGAAGGGGTGGCCGGCTGGCTTGCCGGCCCTGAGGGTTTACGGCGCGGCTGAAGGGAACGTCCATTCACCGCGGGTTGGCCGCTCGAAATCCTCCTCGGGCCAAGTCCACGGGAACCTGGCTGTGGAGGCCATCATGCCGGCTATAAACCGGGGCGCAAACAGCGCTCGAGAAGCTGGAGTCCAGGACAAGCTGGCGACTAACGACGACGAAGACCCTCGATCTCCGAGGATCGAGCGCCGAGGGATGCCTGACTCGGTAGAGGTCGCCCCTCCTCACGGGATGACCTGATACTCGAGCACGTCTGCCGCCTCTTCGTTGAGCTCGGCTGCATGGGCGTTGATGATATCGAGATCGCCGGCATCATCCCCTCGCCTCGGCCGCGCGAGGTAAGCTCTCAAAGCAGCCTCGATGATCGAGGAGAGGCCCCCTGGATCCTGGGCCACTCGGCGCTCCAGAGCTGCCACCAAGTCTTCGGAAAGTGCGACCGTGGTATCAACTTTCACGACATGAATTCTAGGTCCCCGGGGTCGCTGAGTCAACAGGCGCTGGAGGGACGGCGGCGGCGGCAACCGGTGCGTCGAAGCCAACGACTCGCCCGGCCAAAGAGAACCGTGCGGTACCCTATCCTCGTCAGGAAAGGCGGTGCGCCATGACCTTCGCCAAGTGCTCGGAGTGCGGCGAGAGCTTCGAGTTGGACGCCAGCCAGAGTGAGCTCGAGTATCCCCTGTGCGCGCTCTGCTGGGGCCGGCTGGAGGATGGGGTCCAGGAGAGCACCGCCCGGGTCGATGCCTTGCTCGACGAGATTGGAGACGCCGGTACCGAAGCCTCGGCAAGCCTGGATCTCCTCGACCTGCCAAGCCCGCAGGATCTCTGGCTCAAGCAGACGGGCTATTCACGGGAAGATCACGACCAGGCGATGAGGAACCGGAACCGGCGGTAGGAGCAGTTTAACCCCTAGCGGGCCACTGCGTATTCATTGCCTTTCGTAGGTATGAACCACGATGCCGAGAATCGCAGAAGTGGAGATTTAGAAACGCGGTGGGCAGCTCCTTCACGACCGCAGGCAGGACGGTTCTCTCTGGAGACTAAGCACAAGCGATCGAAGCGCGCCGTTCTGCGCGAGTCCGACCCAATCCTTCTTCCTGCCCAATACGACAAGGGCCAGAAAATCAATGTGCATATTCGACTCGCGGAGCATGTTGAGAATCATTTGGCGATCACGACCCGATGGCTCGGCGACATCTGCTGGATGCGAGTGCCACTCGCCGAGGTAAATCCGTTCTCCGGTACTTGCGCTCCACGCCTCATTGATCGACCTCTGGGCCACTTCGCGTGACCGATTGAAGAAAAAGCGACCGGCTCTGTCAGCGCTGCTGGGCGCAGTTACGGCCTCTATGACTACTTCGGAAGGGTATACACGTCCGAGCAAGATGCCGCCCGCTTCGGCACCTCGGCCGACTCGGTAATGATTGAAGGTTGCATTCACCTCGGGCTGAAATCGGAGCCGCCGAACTCCATCAATGACGTAGACGGTCATCCGGCATGCCCACAAATTGGACAGTCGGGTCGGGCTGAAATGGGTTGCGCCGAGATGGAAAACGCAATCGAGTTTTCCCAGTCACTATGGATCTTCCATCCCTCGCGGTATGCGCGATCTATATCGCCGATCCAGTCACAACGGTACTTTCAGTAGCTCTCGCACGTGCCAGTACCGCACGGGTAATCGTGCGCGCAAACGCCTGCACATCCAAGCCACTGTATGGTAGGTACGTTCCACGGCAGCCGTTATCTGTGCGCTCAAACTGTTCTGGGTTCTGGAGAACGCTAATAGTCGTCCGCCGGTTGGAGTCGAGCAAGCACTCGAAGCAGCCGCGAGCTAACGGTGGCACTACAATGGCATGACCGGCAATCGCATTAGGTTCGATCCATACATAGATGACCACGCCGAGATCGAGTTGCCGTGAAAGCGCATTCACGCGTCGCTCAATGGCGACGTTCGCGACGGCAACAAACGTTTGCTCCGCGGGTGTGAGAGCGCTGACAGTGAGACGTAGGATATCGAGGATGTCGCGATCGTAGGCTTCGACGATCAGGTGCGGATCGTACCGTCGCAAGGTAGAGCGTACCGCATGCGCCTTATTCATACCAACAGAGGTCATATCGCAGAAGTGCCGAGGTACATTGTGAACGTCCAGATCTTGCGGGTCGACAAGGCGTATGAGTGATGGTCGAGCGTAGCGCACCGTGTCAGCGATGAATCCACCTACCGATCCACAGCCGATGATTGTGATTCCGCCAGCCGCCTCTGCCGCGTAGCCAGCCGTACGTAAGGTAAGCCTTGCGTCATCGGCTCGGCGAACGTTGATACGGTTGACCACACGGCCAGCGCATGCGCTAGTCAGTTCAACTTCAGCGGGCAAGTGACCAACTCGGAAGCCTGGCACCTGATCCATAACCCGAGAGGTTTTTTTGGCACGATGGACATCGGTCCAATATTGAGGATGGACCCAAGCGGCAAATATGCGCTCACTTCGGACCGGAATTGAGAAGAGGACTGTCGTCGGGCGCTTGGTGTCGGCCAGAAAAGCTAGAAGTGCGTCGCGCGCTGAAGGACTGCCGCTCACGCGTCGGTAAACGTCGACGTTGGTGACGAGGTTCGGCGTCCCTCCGAAGTCATCGAGGTGAAGGTAGAGCGCAGGTGTCATTTCTGGCTTCTGCGGTGCGCGTCCGATTGCTTCGAGAAATTCTAGCGCTGCATCGGTAGTCTCGGCGAATAGCCACGTGTAGGGGCCGAGCGGTTCTGAAAGTCGCACCGAGACCACGCGCCGATGTGGTCCATCGGGCCGGACATCGGAAAGCGCTGAGCCAGCTTTCGGGGCACTGTCGAGCCAATAGGACTCGAACTCATCCGTATAGTCACCAGCGTTCGAACCTGACACACCTTCACGAACTAGTTGCACGGCGCGTTGAATGACTTTGCAGACGGCCTCACCAGCGAGTTCGGCATTCGGATAGGCCGCTGTGTCATCGAACGTGCATAGTTGACCCCTTCCATCAAGGTGAGGAATGCGCGCGCCCTCGCGTGTTATCCCCTCGGGTAAGTACACATTCGGCAGTTCGTCAGGAAACGTCCACGGAATCGCAAGCAGGAGGCAAGGTAGCGGCAGCGTGGGTTCATCAATCCGAACTCGCCACACGACGCGATGCCGATTCTGCGCGTCGATTGGGAGAACACCGACTGGCAACTCTTCGAGGTCGAATGCCGCAGCGACGGTGCGCCGAGCCCTATCCGTTGCAGCAACATACGCTGCCTCGAGAATAGATGCCGCTTTATGCTGATCGGCCATCGCTCCCGAGGATCGCCGGCGCAGACGTTTGCAGGGCCTTTTCCTTCATTGGCTCGACGTCTGGGAAGCGGTTGCCGAGCACCTTCTGCCAGATTTTTGCCGCTGTTTCCCTATCCTCTTCTGCGAGCGCATCATTACCGCGGTCGCGGAGTTGCACAAGACGTTCGAGGAAGTTCTCGCGTTGCTTCTGAGTCCAAGATGACACCAGATCCTCAAATGGTGTCACCGGCTTCCTGATTATGAGATTGGCGCTCAGGCGCGTGTATGCAGCGCCAACGGTTTTTGTGAACGCCACATCATCCCTTGCATCGGTTACGAAAATTTCGGCCGCCAGAATGGTCAGCGCCAAGCCTTTCGCCACGCCCGCCCCGCGATCCCGCTGGTAGTCTTTCCAGGCTTTAAGGTAACGAACGATCCGGCGGAGCTGGCCGCCTTCATCTACACGTTCAGCGAACCACTCCGTCATCGCGCTGGGATCGCTCTCGTAAGGGCTCACGGGCGGGGTCGCTGCTTTTTCTCGGCTCTTATCGAAGATGAGTGGCACGTCATACATGGACATGACGTAGCACGGTAGATCGACGTGATAAGGCGGATCACCCTTGTAGACGACGCGGACGCACCGGTTGCGGTCCTGCGGAGCTTCGTCCGTGTAGCCAGTCGTTGCGGCGACAATCCATTTATGTACCGTGACTGCCGTTGGCCACTTTGTAGGGTCGTTGCCGAGATGCTGCAGGTAGACACCATCATCAATATCGTAGTCGCAACCTTCGAGGGGGTTTACAAGAGTGCCCATGTTGTACGAACCTTGGCCGTGGAACTTTGGGACCACCTGCTGCTGCGCCTTGAAATACTGCCGGATACGTTCGCGTACTGCGTTCCTGGACCTACGGAGCTGCTCCTTGCGGGATGTTGAAACGTAAATCACCTCGTCGAACATCTGAAAAAGGTCGTCACAATTGGCCATCGGCGTCCCTGCTGTTAGGTTGTTAAACGGAATTGAGGGGCCGCAGCCACCTCGTCGAAGAAGGCGGTTATAGACGACGCGCGGTTCCACTCATGACCTGCGTGTTCGCCGTGCATGAGCAAAGTCTTCTTAGAGGCATCGGTAACTACATCAAGCCCGATGTCAGGAAGTTGGTCCGGTGAAATAAATGGTGAAGGGATGCGGACGATTTCGACCGGAACCTTGAATGCATCGCGGAGTAGCTCTACTTGCCGCGCAACTGCCTTCTCCTGTGCTGCGAGGGCCGCGGTGAGTATCTCGCGGCCGCCAGAGAGGATCGAAAGTGCTTTTGGCCTGGTTACTGAGCGGGGCTTGCAGTCGTCAACAGTACCTAAAGACAGAACTCGAACAGAATCGTACGCCCGTTTCGGTCCCACAAAGAACCGGAACGCCTCGATAAGTCCGACAAGCGTAGGGTTGTTCGCCCATAAGCCGCCGTCACAAAACTGCCGACCGGGTAGACCTTCGATTTCGGCTATCGGGAAAAACGTCGGCGCGGCTGATGTCGCGCGAGCAACGTCCCGCATGAACCAGTTGCTATCCCTCGTGAGTTCTGGGTCGTGATCTGTCTTGAACACCCAAGGAGAGAGGGTAGGGAGGTTCAGTGTCGGGATGCAGAGGTATGAGTTCGAGTCACGCATGCGCGCGGCGCCGAGTACGCTGTTCAGCGCTACGCGGAGATCCACATCACCGTACTTACCACCCCACGCAAGCTGTCCGAAACTCCGGCGGAGGCGTTGCCAGCGTGAGCCCTGCGGGAAAATACATGCACCCCACTCGAGGAAGAATTGCTTGATCTCGGCGGCAGGCTTCCCTGCTGCGAGTGCCAGCGCAATAAGCCCTCCGATTGATGTTCCGCAGAGCAAATCAAAGTGCTGCGCGAGCGGCTTATTGAATGCCTCAACTTCGGTTAGGACGCATGCGGTGTAGAGCCCCTTGTAGCCACCGCCATCCAGAGAGAGGATCCTGAATGTCTTGCGACGCGCGCCGTCAGAGAGCGACGTGGAATCGGCCACAGCTACTCCTTCCTGTCGTTAGGCCGGATCGTCGCGACGACGACTCCTTGGATACGGAATTCGCGCTCTACGATAATCGCCTTATGCTTCGGGTTCGTGGAGCGTGGCTCGAGCAAAATTACATCGCTAGATGGCCGAAATATCTTTACAGTCGCCTCATCATCGATGAGCGCCACGACCTTCGCACCCGGATCGGCCATGACCTGCTGCCGAACGAGGACGAGATCGCCCTCTTCGATACCCGCAGCGTTCATCGAGTCGCCAACGACTTCGAGGAAGAAAAAGGCCCCCCTCCGCGAAGGAGTTTCCGTGAGACCTGCCGAAAGTCGTGGATATTCTCCTGCGCTAGGATCGGAAGGCCCGCAGCAACGCGACCGATGACCGGAACCGGGACGGTCTCGGAGCGATCTGCGAGGACATCATCTGGTTGCCGGAGTATGCGGATGTTCCGTGCGCCGGGAAGCCGCTGAATGCATCCCTCCCTCTCCAATGCACCGAGGTACTGCGCAACGCTTCGGGGGGAGCGGAAACCGCCCAACTGCTGCAACTCGCGAGTTGAGGGGAAAACTCCCTCGCGACGCTTGAAATCCAGGAGCAGTTCGAAGAAGCGCCGTTGATGCTCTGTGAGGCTGCTCTCGCCGGAATCGGGCACGGAACAAGTATATATCCGTTTGCTCCGCGTTGCAAGGGCGCCCCCCACAGAGGGGTTGCCTCTCGGAGGGTCCTGTTGCCCATGACCAAGGCAGAGATTCAACGGCAGGTGCTGGACCTGCCCGAAGAGGAGCGGCTCAAGGTCGCGGAGGCGATCTGGGCCAGCTTGGACAATCAGGATGCTCTTCCGCTGCCGCACTGGCAGAGAGATCTCCTCGACGAGCGCCTTGCCAGTAGCGAGAGCGAAGAGGGGAGAGACTGGGAAGACCTCAAGGCAGAGGTCTGGCCGTCTGACCGGTGATTCGAGTCCGATTCAGGTCAGCGGGCATACTCGATCGACCTGGACAGGTTGATCTAGCAAGATGGACAAGTTCAGGAGGTGGGCCATGGACTGGAAGATCGCGGAAGCCAAGCAGAGATTTTCGGAGGTCGTCCGGGCCGCTGCGGATGAGCCTCAAAGGATCTACAATCGGAACGAGCTGGTTGCCGCTGTCGTGGGCGCAGCGGAAATCAAGGAGTTCCTGGCATGGCAGGAGCGGCAGCGGAAGGGATCCCTGGCCGATTCCATCCGGGAGCTGAGCCGGATCTGCGCGGAAGAGGGCTACACCCTGGAAGCACCGAGCCGGGAGCAGCAAGGGAGACCCAACCCGTTTGCCGAGGATTTCGATGTTTCTCTGTGACACTTGGGGGCTGGGGGAAGCGCCCCTTACGGGCGTCGGCCCGTAGCCCCGGGTTTTCAACCCGGGGTGTGGGGGTCCGATCTGGTTGTCGCGCCCCTTCAGGGGCGAGGGCACGGGCGTAGGAAGGAATGCCGCCCGGCACACCGTGGCGCTCCCGGTGGCGGGTTGGGTCGCCCCGCCCCCGCCGTCGCCCCTGAAGGGGCGTGTGGGATGGGTGGGACGCCGCAACCCCGGGTTGAAACCCGGGTCTATGGGCCCGCGCCCGCAAGGGGCGCCTCCCCCAACCTCCGAGGTTCCCTCATCTCATCGAGGATCTCGTCAACCGGACACCCAAGGGAAAGCGTCCCCCACACCTTGTCCACAGGGTGGCTGCCGGCGATTTTCTTCCGGAGGAGAACACCCTCCTCCCTGATCTCGAACTCAACCGCCGTCCCGGGAGTCAGGCCCAATTGCTCCCGCACCTCGATCGGCACGGTGACCTGACCCTTGGAGGAGATGGTGTTTCTCATGGGAAGAGCGTACGGCAGAGAGGTAGAGAGATGGTGCAGCCAGGAGGAGTCGAACCCCCAACCTACAGATCCGTAGTCTGTAGCAGGGTGGTTTCGGGGCATCTCGGGATGTCCCAGTAAACCACTGAAGCCATGGACATTTAGCGGCATGGCCTGTATCATAAGGCATCATGCCGTCACACGCAAGCGCATGCGCCAGTGGTCCTTCAGTGGTCCTTTTCGCGTGCGCCCGCGGCGGCACCTACCCCACCAGGAGGCCGCTATGAGGCGCAACACGGACTATCTGACCGACCGCCGTATCCGCTCCCTCAAGCCGGAGGAACGGCAGTACGAAGTGACGGACGGGGCCGTCTCCGGGCTCGCCCTCCGTGTCTTCCCCGCCGGGAGCAAGAGCTGGTTTCTCCGCTACGGCCCCCGGGAGGCCCGGCAGCGGATCGCCCTCGGCCCCTACCCCGCCCTATCCCTGGACGCGGCCCGGAACAAGGCGCGCGAGCTCGTGGCGGGCGTCAAGATCAGCGGCCGGGACCCCATGGCCGAACGGAAGGCCGAACGGACCGCCCGCAGGAAGGCAGACACGGCGACTTTCGAGGCTCTCGCCGCCTGCTACATCGAAGAGCACGCGAAGCGGCACAAGCGGCTCCGGGGTTGGCAGGAAGACGAGCGGAAGCTACGGGTCGAGGTGCTCCCCGTATGGGGCTCCCGACCGGCCGCAGAGATCCGCCGGGCCGATGTCCGCGAGTTGCTCGAAAGGATCGCGGGAGAGCGAGGGGGCGTCTGTGCCAACCGCACCCGCGCCCTGGTGTCCAGGGTCTTCACATTCGGAATCGAGAAAGAGCGGGCCGAGTCGAATCCCGTCTACGGCTTCAAGCGGCTCTATGTAGAGAAGCCGAGGGAGCGGGTGCTTGCCGAGGAAGAGATAGGCGCCCTATGGCCGCTCTTTGACCGCCTACAGCCAACCGTCGCCGCAGCTTGGCGTCTGGTTCTGTTGACGGCGCAACGGCCCGGAGAGGTGCTCTCCATGCGCTGGCGGGATCTTGAGCGCGACTCGCGGGGCTGGTGGTGGAACCTGCCGGCGGAGCTGACGAAGACCAACCGCGCGCACCGCGTACCGCTCTCCCCGCAGGCTCTCGCGGTAGTCGAGGCTCTCCGCCCCCTCACCGGCTCCACGGAATGGGTGCTCGCCTCCCGCGCCGATGGCAAGCGGCTGACCTGGCTCTCCCATAGCTCGGCCCGCCTGCGGGAATGGTCCGGCCTGGACCACTTCACACCCCATGATCTCCGCCGGACTGCCGCAACGTGGCTCGGCCGGTCCGGGGTCCGGCCCGACACGATCGACCAGCTCCTGAACCACGCGGCCGGGCGTATCTCCCGAACGTACAACCGCGCCGGATATGACGCGGAGAAGCGGCAAGCAGTGATCGTGCTCGGTGATCTCGTGGACGGCGCTCTCGCGGGCGAAGAGCGGTCGAACGTCTTGCGGATCGGGTAGGGACAGCTATGACTCTCAGCACCGCCCTACCCCCTCCTGACCTACCTTTTCCTGATGAGTATAACTTTCGGCTGGCCTCGCTCCGCTTGTTTCTCCGGTTCTATCAGCGGCTCAGGCCCGAGATAGTCCGTGAGCTTAGGTCCCGAGTCGGTCCTCCCTACTATCGTCTGCTCAGCATGGGGAGCCAGGCAAGCGAAGGTGAGAAAGAAGCTTTCCACACAGCCCTATGGGGCTGGGTCCGGGACTTCAGGCTACCGGAAACCCCTGAAATGATAGGAGAAGCAACTCTAATACTTTCGGTTTCAATCGATCGCCCCGTGTTTTGGTTGGACGCATTCCGAGAGTTCCTCATCGCGATGAGCAAGGACGGCGCCGAACCACCTGAGGTGGTAGCTCTCAAGAGTCATGCATTTGAGTTCCAAGGTCGCGGGTGGACACCTGCGCAGGAGACTATTGAAGGAGCGGAGTCTCGCTTGCGCGCCGAGTTTGAAAGCGTTCTGAGACAGCACGTCGAAGCATGGAGTGACCTTGAGAGCGCCCAGGGAAATCTGCGGACAATGTTGAGGCGAGACAGAAAGCATGTCCGTAACATTCTATGGCTCGCAATCAAGCAGGCTTGCCCGCACGTTTCTCTCGCGAAGATGAGAGAGCGCTACAAAGACCGGTACTCGATTGATACTATCCGCCGGGGCCTTCGCTCCGCAGCCGATTGCCTTGAACTGAGGCTCGATCAGATCCGCGAAGCGTCGCCAGGTAAAAAACCCGGCCAAGGCTCGAAGTGATACCGCTCCGGTAATTGGTAGCAAATCGATCCGCCCTGCTCTGCTAGCTATTCAAGCCCGTTCACGGCGTCTAATCTCGAAGTCTGGAGCGCCGGAACGTCTCGGCGCGCCACCTACGGAGGCGTTGCAATGGCCGTTTCCCCGATCATTCGCCCGGCACAAGCAGCCCGCCTGCTCGGAATCTCTCGAGCGACCCTGTACCGGTGGGAGTCCTCCGGCCGGCTGGCACCGCGGGTGATTCTCGGCCCGAATACCAGCGGCTGGCGGGAGGAGGACCTTGCATCCTTCATCGCCGCCGCGCCCCGTGGGCGTCGGGCGGAACAGGGTAGCGGCACCTAGAGCCCCTCCCCGCAGACAGAAGGCAGTCAGACAAGGGGTAGGACCTCGACAGCTCCCGGGAGTCTGGGGCGGTCGTTGAAGGCGTGGACGCGGCCTGACGCCTTGTATCAGGTCGGCATGGTGTGGCTGCAATCCCGAACCCGAGCCCGCGCCGCCGCGGGTGTGCCAGGCAACGGGAGGTACTCGGACCTCCAAAGCAACGGGCGACGTCCTGGTTCAAATGGGCAAGGCGGATAGCAAGGTTCGATCGGGGAGAGGAGCGGGACCGACCCGGGTTTCCGCAGCAGCCGGCCTAAGACCCCCGGAAGGATGCCCGTCTGTCTTGCCTTAGTGTGTTGCTCGGGGTGCTGTGTTACCATTCGACACAGAATGTGGTCTATTAGCGTCAACGTCAGCTACGAAGGTTCCTCGAATAGCAGGGAGAAAGGAAGGCTCATGCCTCGCGAGTTTAGAGACCGGATTGACGGTATCGCGTCAGAGTTCGCAGCAAAGCTGCGCGTGGAGGAAGAGGCAAAACGGCGGCAAACGGAAGACGAGCAAGCGTTTTTGTCGAAGTTCCGCGTTGCGAACGAGCGCCACATTCTTCCGGTACTTAAGGAACTGGAGGGAAGCTTGAACAATGCTGTTCAGTTTTCTGCCTGGGGCGGTGGAAGCTCTGCACAACTGCAAGTGTCGGCCAACCATATGCACAACCAGATTTCCTTCGCGGGTGACTACGGGCGTGAAATAGTCACAGTGGCCACCAACGACAGCGACGAGAGCAGCGTCGAGCTGTCCAACCTTAGCCGAGAATGGGTTGAGCGTGAAGTTGAGGAACGGATAAAGAAGCTTCTTCCTTCTTAAAGTTTCAGGCCGCTACCCGATGCTCTGTACGACCCGTATACCCAAGTCCGTGATGAAGTGGCCGGGCCGGGTTCCCGGGGAGTCTCCGCTGGGGAACGTCAGTAGCAGATTTTCTTTGACGAGCAGGGTAACAGCGTCAGAATCGCCGTCTGGGTAATACCCCCGCGAGTGGTCTTCTGCCTGTTCGAGTCTCGCGCGGTCCGCCTGTTCGAGGTGCCAAAGGGCGCGCGGCCAAATAGGGTCTTTCGACAAACGAGAGCGAATGGCGGCAGGTTCTTCTCTCATGAGCCACAATGATACGCCACGACATGGGGAGAACTACTGCCCTCCTTTGGAGGACGGCACTTTGCGGCGGGTCGGTATGAAGAGGCGCTACCTCCTCCCCTCGGCCCCGGCCCCCCAACCGGACACGCCCCCCCGGTAAATCGCCCCCTCAGCGCCCCCCCCTTGGGGCTATCCGGGAGTAGAATTTGCGCCCATGGAACCCCAGACATGGAAGCGCCCCCTGGTCCTGGTCGGTCTGCTCATCCTTCTCTTTTGTCTTTGGCAGGTAAAGATGACGCGGTATTGGTACGTGGGCGCCGGAGAGGGAATGTACCGGGCAGACCGATGGACTGGGGAGATTCTCTACGTCGATCATGACCGCGCCGATTGGGTCAAGGTGGCGCCTCCCTGGCAAAGGCCGAAATAGCAACTTGCGCCCCCGGCCCCCCGCCGGGAAAATCGCCCCTCTCAGCGCCTCTCTGAGCCACGCAGGGCAGGGAGCGGCAGGGAGAGCACGGCCGGCATTGAGATCAGGGCTCCCGTGACGTCTGGACGGGGCTCTCTGCCCTTTGCAACCTTCCCCTGACACTGGACCCGCTCCAAAACCTTCAGTCATCGCGCTCTCTCCACTTGACGCTCTCCTCTGAGTCCAACCCCACCTTGTCAGGGCTTGCCGATGCCGTGAAGCTTGGCTACTTTGCGCCGGAGAGTAGCCAACGCCGGCCTTTCACTACAGACAGCCGGCCAAGTGCAGAGGACTTGACGGAAGCGCAACCGGAACGCGCGTGATTTGAAGGCGGCGGCCGAAATGCGACTCTCGGGACTAGGTGAGAGACGGACAAGGAGGGCGGCCCCCGAGAGGACCGCCCATGGTGGCCGTCTTTTAGAGGGTGTCCTCTTCCTTCGGATCGGAACGGCGCCGGACACCCAGGTGCGCGGCTGAAGGTCGAGGCGTACAATTCCGCATGGCCTGGATGTCCGGGCCGATGAACTCCCCCTCGGGGAAGCTGCAGGTCCACCAGTTGAGGTCGAGGGCCGCGGAGCGTTCCGCGGAGATCCTGGAGGAGAGCAACATCTCCTGATCGGTGAGCTTCGCCTGAGTGGGCAGATGGATGAGGTAGAACGTCGTGCGGTCGGGGATGCGGTAGATAGCGAAAGGACCCGCCACCAGGCCGGAGACGGCCACGGCGCTGCGTCTGGTGCCGATCGAGCCAGGACGCCTGTAGAACGGCGAAGGACTGGCGTTTCCAGGTCAGGGGAGTAGGTATGCGGCTCATCTCTGGAACCTCCTGCGGGTCCGCAGGGCAGCGTCCAGCCGGTCGGCGATCGGCCGGAGATCCTCCGCCAGCTCGGCGGCGAAGGGGGCAACGTCTCCGAGGTAGCGGCCGAGGTAGCCTTCCAGGTAGCGCAGGTCTGCCAGGGCCGCCCGGAGCTGCGGGCGGGGGTATTTCTCCGTGTCGTCAGGCCAGTATTGGCGGCATTCATTGCCCACCAACTGAAGCAGGTTCCCGACCTGCCGGAGGGCCGCCGAGTCACCGGGAGCGGCGAAGAGAACGAGCAGGGTCTCCCGGAATCCGGCGGCAGTGTCGAACGTCTCCCGGGTGAGCCGGGGTGTCAGGTGTGAGGCCATGTCCTACGCCTCCCCCCGCCATGGGCCTAGCTCGGATTCCAGGGTATCGGCGATATCCCCCACGGCCACGGCCAGCCGGGCGGAGACGCTGGTATGGCTCTCCTCCTGTGGGGTGTTCGGGCTTGTCATCTCCGGGTTGCCCAGAGAGGCGAGATGGCCCTGGACGAAGCGGAGATCCGCCACGGCGGCGCGTAGCTCGGAGCGGATCGCTCCTTCCGGCTGGTCAGGCCAGTAGCCGCGGAACTCCAGGGCCATCTCAAAGACGATGTTGCCCACCTCTCGGAGGGCGGCGTTGTGCTCCGGCGTGGTGAAGACCGCGAGGAACGATTCCCGGAAGGCGGGGAAGTCCTCGAATCGGGCCGGATCGATGACGGGCGGGACGGCAACGGGGGCAGGTGTAGACTGCGGGCGGTCGGGCATGGGAGTAGGTCTCCTGTGCTTGGCTAGGCTCGGCGGGGTGGTTAGCGTCACTCCGTCGGGCCGTCTGGTTGGTCCGCTCCCCCGTATGGGGAGACGGAGGTTGAAACCCGGAGCCGCAATGGCTCCGGTCGTCTTTTGGGATGAATCGAAACGAGAAAGCCCCCGGAGCCGGACGGCTAGCCGGAAGCAGGGGGAAGCACCTGCGCCAGTGGTCCTCCAGTGGTCCTTGAGCAGTAGAGCGCTCTGGAGCCGCCTTCGAGCCCTGGCTGTAACTACTTGATTTTATGGGGATTAAGTGGTGCAGCCAGGAGGAGTCGAACCCCCAACCTACAGATCCGTAGTCTGTCGCTCTATCCAGTTGAGCTATGGCTGCACAGCCGCTGCCGGCGGAGGCCGCCGTGCGGAAGCCGGATTGTAAGGCAGGCCGCGACCGAGCGCAACCCCCTGCCGTGGGGCGTCATCGCTATGGACGAGGCGCTGAAAGAATGGGTGGCGGCGCACCGGTAGGTCAGCGCCACCGATCCGCCATTCCATCCAACACCAGCGACCAGCGGAAGGGAAACCGCCGCCGCAGCTCGCGCACCGGCAGCCCGGCGGTCAGTTGGGCGACGTCCCTGACGGACCAACTGTTCTCGAAGGAGACCTGACCGTCGTGGCGGGTGACCTCGCTGGCGCCCATGAAGGCGCTGGAAGGCGAGCAGGAGGGGCGGCGCGAGCCGGCTGGGCCTCAGATCCACCACGGCGGCGCCCGCGCGGGAGACCCGACTCATCTCGGCGAGCACCCGGAGGTTCGCCTCGGCCTCGAAGTGGTGGAAGAAGAGTGTCGAGAAGGACCACTCGAAAGCGCCGTCGCGGAACGGCAGGGCTGTGGCGTCCGCGACGACCCGGAGTTGGTCCGAGCCGGAGCGCCGGCCGATCACCAGGTGGCGAAGCTTCAGGTCGAGCCCGACGACTTTCAGCGGAGCGCCGCGCCGCGCCGCGGCCCGGGCGAGATCCTCGGCCACCGCGCCCGTGCCCGTGCCGAGATCGAGCACCCGGCGCGGCTCGGACCAGCGGCCCAGCCGCGGCAGGATGGTCCGCTTCAGCGGCAGCGCCCCCAGCAGGAGCCGGTTGATCCACCCGAGGTCGCGCAGCGAGCGCTCGGCTTCCTCGAAAGGAAGGGAGGGCTCGTCGAGTTTTTCGAGCAAGTCTCCCCCTCTCCCGGGGCGGGTGGACTCGGGGGGACCGGGAGAGGGGGCCGGGGGGTGAGGGCTCCTCGCCACCTATTCGATCAGCCCCGTCATGGGCGACGACGCCGAGGCGTAGAGCTTCCTCGGGATGCGTCCGGCGTGCGCGGCGAGCCAGCCGGCTTCCACGGCGAGGCGCATGGCACGGGCCATCCGGAGCGGGTCTTTCGCCTCGGCGACCGCGGTGTTCATGAGGACTCCGTCGGCTCCCAGCTCCATGGCGAGCGCCGCGTCGCTGGCGGTGCCGACTCCCGCGTCCACGATCACCGGGACCTTCGACTGCTCCAGAATGATGCGCAGGTTCGCGGGGTTGCGGATGCCCATGCCGGAGCCGATCGGCGCGCCGAGCGGCATCACGGCCGCGGCGCCCAGATCCTCCAGCTTGCGGCAGACGACCGGATCGTCGTTCGTGTAGGGGAGGACGATGAAGCCCTCCTTCACCAGGACTTTCGTGGCCTCGAGCAGCTCCACGTTGTCCGGGAAGAGCGTCTTCTTGTCGCCGATGACCTCCAGCTTCACCCAGTTCCAGCCGCCCAGCTCGCGGGCGAGGCGGGCGGTGCGGATGGCCTCGTCGGCGGTGTAGCAGCCGGCCGTGTTGGGCAGGAGGAGGTAGCGGTCCTGGTCCACGAAGTCGAGCAGCGAGCCCTTCCCCCGCTCGTCCAGGTTGACCCGGCGCAAGGCTACGGTGACGACCTCGGTGCCCGAGACGTCCAGGGCCGCGGCCATGGTTTCGAAGTCAGGGTACTTGCCGGTCCCGAGAAACAGGCGCGAACGGAATGTGCGGTCCGCAATCGTGAGCGGCTCGACGGTGAGCGCGGGAGTAGCGATAGGGGCGAACGTCGTGGTCATGTGTACCTCCAGACCCGGGGATTCTAGCAGTGGGTCAGCCCCTGCTCGACATGGAACCGAACCGGCGCGTCCACCTTGCGCAGGCGGACGGCGTGGATCGGCCGCTCCGAGGTGATGCAGATGCAGTTCGGGGCCGGCGGCGCCTCCAGGACGTCGATCACCAGCTCTCCGCCCGGCGCTATCGGCGGGGTGGCCGAGCGGATCGTCACCCGCGAGACGCACGACTGCGTCTCCATGGCCGCGGCGATCACCATGTCGCGGCTGAAGTCCACGGCCGGGGGCGTCTCGGGCAGCGCGCTTCCCTCCCGCAGCTTCGCCCAGAGCGCGGCCCAGGCGGCTTGATCGCGCACCACCTCGCGCACGGTCCCCCCGCCCTGGCCGGGTATGGATTGCTGGACGAGCGTCTCCAAGGTCATGGCAGGCGCCTCCGAAGCTGGAACAGGGGCGGTGGGGGACTTTCCGCCGTCGCAGGAAGCGGCCGTCAGCAGACACGCGAGGCCCCCGAGGACGAGGAGCCCCACCGCCCGTCTCACGACGCCTCCGCCATCAGGATCGCTTCCTGCTCCTCGTACGCTCCGCCCGGCACCGGCGGTGCGGTGGGCAGCATCCGGTTGCGCTCGTCCACGAAGACGAGCGACGGCTTGTGGCCGCGGATCTCCTCGTTCTCGTACACCGCGTAGGTGGCGAGGATCACGAGGTCGCCCTTGCGCGCCTTGTGGGCGGCGGCGCCGTTGATCACGATCTCGCCCTTGCCCGGGGTGCCCGGGATGGCGTAGGTCGCGAAGCGCTCGCCGTTGGTCACGTTGTAGATCTCCACCCGCTCGAACTGGAGCAGGTCGGCGGCCTCCATCAGCAGCGGGTCGATAGTCACCGACCCCTGGTAGTCGAGGTTGCCGTCGGTCACGGTCGCGCGGTGGATCTTGGACTTCAAAAGGGTCCGTTGCATGTCACCCTCGTCGAAACGGCGGTCAGCCTTCGACCGCCAGTTGCAGGTTGTCGATCAGTCGTGTCCCCCCGACCCGCACGGCCAGGGGGAGCACCAGCCGTCCGCGGAGCGTCTCCAAGGGCTGGAAGCTCTCCGCATCCACCACCTCGGCATATTCAACACGCGCGAGGGGCTCGGAATTCAACATCTCGGAAAGAATCTTCCGGATCCTGTCCCCACACCGCTCGCCCGCCGCGATGGCGGCCTCGGCGGCGCGCAGCGCCCGGTGGAGCACCGCCGCGGCCTGCCTCTCCTCGGGCGAGAGATAGGCGTTGCGCGAAGACATGGCCAGGCCGTCCGCCTCGCGGATCGTCGGCCCGGGTACGATCTCGACGGGAAACCGCAGGTCGCGCACCAGCCGCCTCGACCACCGCGAGCTGCTGGGCGTCCTTCTCGCCGAACACGGCCACGTCCGGCTGCACCAGGTTGAAGAGCACCGCCACCACCGTGGCCACGCCGCGGAAGTGGCCCGGCCGGAAGTCGACCCTCCAGCCCTTCGGACGGCGCGCCGAGATCCACATAGACGTGTGGCCCGGCGGGTACATCGTCGTCGACCTCGGGCAGGAAGAGGAGGTCGCAGCCGGCTTCGGCCAGCATCGCGCCGTCCTTCTCGGGCTGGCGCGGGTAGCGGGCGAAGTCCTCGTTCGGCCCGAACTGGGCCGGGTTGACGAAGACGGAGGCCACGACGCGGTCCGCCCGGCCCACCGGCCCCGGGCGAGTCACGAGCGACAGGTGTCCCTCGTGGAGCGCGCCCATGGTCGGGACGAACCCGATGCGCGTCTCCGGCTTGCCGCCAGCGGTTGACGGCGCCGCGGAGCTCTTCGGCGGTCCGGGCCTGGAGCATGGCCTAGCCGTACGACCTTGCCCAGCGGCTCTTCGACCGGACGGGCGGCACCGTAGCTCTCATCGGGAGCCGGGAAGCGGCCCGCGCGGACGTCGTCGGCGTAGCGGGCGATGGCCTCGCGCGAGGTCTTGCCCAGCTCCGCGTAACGCCGGACGAAGCGCGGCGCGATCCGCTCCTCCATCCCGAGGAGGTCGTGGTAGACCAGCACCTGGCCGTCGCAGTGCGGCGCCGGCGCCGATGCCGATGGTCGGGATCGCCAGCCGCTCCGTGATCTCGGCGGCCAGATCGGTCGGCACGCATTCGAGGACGAGCGAGAAGGCGCCGGCCTCCTCCAGCTCCAGCGCGGCGGCCAGGATGCGGCGCGCGCCCGGTCGTCCCGGCCCTGGACCTTGAAGCCGCCCAGGCGGTGGACCGACTGCGGCGTGAGGCCGAGGTGGGCCATGACCGGCACCTCGGCGGCGATGAGCGCGCGCCACGGTCTCGGCGCCGGCGCCGCCTTCGATCTTCACCGCCTGCGCGCCGGCCTCCTTGACGAAGCGGATCGGCGTTGGCGACCGCCTGCTCGGGACGAGGTGGAACGAGCCGTAGGGCATGTCGGCCACCAGCAGGGCGCGCTTGACCCCCCGCCGCACCGCCTTGGTGTGGTGGATCATCTCGTCCATGGTCACCGACAGGGTGTCGGGATGGCCGAGGACCACCATGGCCAGCGAGTCGCCGACCAGAACGATGTCGACTCCCGCCGGCGTCGGCCGCGCGGCCTTGCGGGAAGTCGTAGGCGGTGACCATGACCAGGGTGTCGCCCCGTTCGGGTGCCGCCGCGACCCAGGGGACGGTGACACTTCTTCGCTTCGCCCGCTGTGCCCATGAAAGGCTCCTTTCGTTTCAGACGTCAACGAAATAGACCTTCCGCTTGGCCGGGACGGAAAGGGCCTGGGCGGGCCGACGGTTTCACGCTTCGCAGGGCTCTCGCGAGGCTAACTCGTCCTCCTCCGGAGGATCAGGCCCTCGCCACCCGCGCGGCGCGCCGTAGTGGGGGCGCTGTGCTCCCGTCTCGGTCCCGGAACCTACCGGGATCCAAGCGGTTGGAAGTACTCGGTCCCCTTGATGGGCTGGCGAGCTGGTTGAGCAGCTCGTCGAAGTCCTCCGGCCGCTGGGGGAAGTTGAGATGGCTCGTGTCCACCACCAGCAGGGGAGACCGGTCGTAGTAATGATAGTAGTGGTTGTAGGCGTCGATCAACTCCGCGAGGTATTCCTCCGAAAGCGTCTTCTCGACGCTGCGTGCCCGCTCCGGATCCGCTCCATGCAGGTGTCCACGTCGGCGACCAGGTGGATGACCAGGTCGGGCACCGGGATCTGCGGCTCCAGCAGGGCGTAGAGCTTGTCGAAGAGCATAAGCTCGTCGTCGGACAGGTTCAGGTAGGCGAAGATCCGGTTCTTCTGGAAGTGTAGTCGGAGATCAGCAGCCGCTCGAAGAGCTCGCGCTGGGCGATGCTCCTGCTGCTGCTTGAACCGGGAGAGGAGGAAGTAGAGCTCGGTCTGGAAGGCGGCGCCGGGGCGGTCCTGGTAGAAGTCGGCGAGGAAGGGGTTGTTGACGTCCTCCAGGATCTTCACGCCCTCGAAGCGACGCGTGAGCATCTCGACCAGAGTGGTCTTGCCCACCCCGATCGGGCCGTCGACCGCCAGGTAGGGTGGACAACGTTCGCGGCCTCGCCGCTCGGCTTCAAGAGGCGCCGCGTGCCGGCCGGCCATCGCCGCCGGTGGTGAGTGACCGGGTTGTAGAGGGTGTCGCGTTCGACCGGCACGAAGCCGGCCTCGCGGACGATCCGCTCGAGCTCGGCGCCGGCGGCAGCTGCTGCGCGGTGCTCGGCGCCGGCCATGTGGTAGATCGTCTCCTCGACCACCGTGCCGTCGAGGTCGTCGGCGCCGAAGCGCAGGGCCACCTGGGCGAGCTTGGGCGTGATCATGACCCAGTAGGCCTTGATGTGCGGAATGTTGTCGAGCACCAGGCGGGCGGCGGCGATGTGGCGCAGGTCCTCGATCCCGGTGGTGTGGTACTTGAGGCCCATGTAGTTGTTCTCGGGGTGGTAGGCGAGCGGGATGAAGGCGTTGAAGCCGCCGGTCTCGTCCTGGAGGGCGCGCAGCCGCAGCAGGTGGTCGACCTTGTGCTCGGGCTTCTCGACGTGGCCGTAGAGCATGGTGCAGTTGCACTTGAGGCCCATGCCGGTGGGCGGCGCGGTGGACCTCGATCCACTCGTCCGCGTCGAGCTTGCCGTCGCAGATGATCTCGCGCACCTCGGGGTGGAAGATCTCGGCGCCGCCGCCGGGGAGCGATCCGAGGCCGGCCGCGCGCAGGCGGCGTCAGCACCTCCTCGATCGAGATCTTCTCGCGCTTGGCGAACCAGCCGATCTCGATCGCGGTGAAGGCCTTGAGGTGGGCGTTCGGGAAGCGCTCGCGCAGGCCGCGCGAGCATCTCCTCGTACCAGGACATGGGGAGGTCCGGGTGGAGCCCGCCGACGATATGGAACTCGGTCACCCGGTTGCCGCCCTGGTCGGCCGCATGCTTGTACACGTCCTCGTGGCTCATCTGCCAGGCGTGCTCTTCGCCGGGCAGGGCCGCGAAGCTGCAGAACTTGCAGTTGTAGGTGTAGACGCAGACGTTGGTCGGGTTGATGTGCCGGTTGACGTTGAAGTAGGTGGTGTTCGCCATGCAGCCGCCGCCGGACGGTGTCGGCGAGCCGGCCCAGGTGGAGGACGTGGGGGGTGGTGAAGCACGTGAGCGCGTCGGCCTCGTCGAGGCGGACGCCGTCGCGCACCTTGGCGGCCATCTCCTGAAGAGGAGCCGGGAACGTTTCGGGGCGCAAATCCGCTGGCGCCGTCAGCGTCGGAGCTTCCATGACGCCTGGAGTATAGCAAGGGATGGGGGGCGGGGCGGGTGGAGACGGTTTCCGTGCGTTTCGGCCGGGAGTCATGACCGACGCCCTGCAGCCGGGCCGGTGCGGCCGGGATTTGACGATAGCGCCTCCCGGTGCCATCCTTCGCCCCGCAGCAGGAAAAGTTCTTGAGGGAGGCTGGCACTGGAGCGACATTTTCGTCTCTACGTGGACGAGTCTGGGGACCACTCCCTTCAGCTCGCCGACAACGACAACCACCGATACCTTGGGCTGCTGGGCCTCTGGTTCGAATCCGGAGAGCCTTACCGGTGCTTCGCCCGGGAGCTTGAGGCTCTGAAGGAGGAGATCTTCGGCCCTCATCCGGACGACGACCCGATCTGTCTCCACCGGAAGGACATTGTTGAACGGCGAGGCGTCTTCGGCCGGCTCAGAAACCGGGAGTTGAACGCGCGCTTCGAGCGCGGTCTGATCGACCTCGTCGAGAGAGCCAGGTTTAGCGTCTCCTGCGTCGTTCTGGACAAGCTGGAGCACGGAGCCAGGATTCTTCGTGAGCTTTCCCATCCCTACCACTATTGTCTGGCCGGCTTGCTGGAGAGATATGCCGGCTGGCTCGATTCTCAGGGACTCAAGGGGGATGTGATGGCGGAATCCCGAGGGTCGAAGGAGGACCAGCAGCTTCAACAGGAATTCCAGCGCACTCTGGCGAGCGGCACCCACCGCTTTTCGGCGGAGATATTTCAGCGTTCCCTGACAAGCGCAAAGCTCAAGCTCAAGAAGAAGGAGCACGATATCGCGGGGTTGCAGCTTGCGGATCTACTGGCCTATCCCTTCAAGCGAGAGATGGTGGCGGAGAGGAGCGGCTTGGAATCGCCGAAAGACTTCAGCACCTCTGTCTTGGATGCCGCACGCCCCAAGATCCACCGCTGCCCGGTCGGCGGGCAGGTCTCAGGTCACGGCGCAGTCTGGCTGGAGTAGAGGAGAAAATGAAAGGGCTCCTTCCGGAGCCCTGTTCACCGCTAGCCCTTACGAGCTATCCAACTGCGGGCAAGCCCCCGCATTGGTTAAAAGCATAGGTGCTCTCAGGGGGGTTGTCAAGCTGATACCGGAGACATCTTTCACCGTTTCCGGGAACCGAGCGGCGGTCCGGCCCGTCCAAGAGAGGTGAAGGACCGCCCGCGCGGTTCGGGAGCCGTTTCATGCTTTTGACGTTTCTCTGAGAGAGCTAGAATCCATCCATGGCCTTCATGGAGCGCTACTCTCCCCAGGAAGTGACCCTGCGGCCGGCGGTGCCGCGGGACGCCGAGCTGCTGCGGCAGTGGCGCGCGGAGCCGAGCGTCAGGCGCTTCCAGCCGCTCAACGAGCTGCCGACCGCGCAGCTCCGGGCCGACGTGGCGAGCCAGCGCATCCCCGACCTCTACCGCGGCCGGGGCGAGAAATTCCAGTGGATCGTGCAGGTGGGCGGCGATCCGGCCGGCTGGATCACCCTGGTGGTGAGCAACTGGGAGCACGGCCTGTCCGAGGTCGGCTATGCCCTCTCGACCTCCTACCAGGGGCAGGGGGTGATGACCGACGCCCTGCAGACCCTGCTCGACGACCTCTTCCTGAACACTCTCCTGGAACGGGTCGAGGCCCGCTGCGCCATCGACAACCTCGGCTCCCAGCGCGTCCTGGAGAAGAACGGCTTCCTCCGCGAAGGCCAACTCAGGGGCTACTTCAAGCTCCGCGGCCGCCGCATCGACAACTATCTTTATGCCCTGCTCCGGGACGACTACCTGGCTTGGCGGCGGGGAGGACGGTAGCTACAGAACCTCCAGGTTCGCGAACCGCGCCACCAGCTTCCGCTTTCCGGCCTTCTCGAAGTAGACCGTCAGCCGCATGTCCTCGCCCTGGCCTTCCAGCTCCAGGATGACGCCGGGGCCGAGAGTGGGGTGGCGGACACGGCTGCCGCGCTTGATCGGACGGCGGGGAACGGCGCTTTCGTCGGGCTCGGGGACGACCACGCGGCCTCTTGGCGCGGCCGGCGCGGTCCGTGCCGCCGGCTGGGGCCGGGCCGGTACGAAGGATGACGGTACCGCGGAGCCCGGACGCACAGCCGGTGGAGCCGCGCGCGGCGGCGCGGCCTGGCCGAAATAGGAGTAGATGCTCTGCGACCGCTCCGGCAGCCGGTCACCTAGAAAGAGGTCGGGGCTGTGGTTGACGTCCACGAGCTCGCCCGGCAGCTCCTGGAGGAACGGCGACTCCATCTGGTCCTGGTAGCGGCCCGCGATCCGCCGCCGCCGACAGCAGGTCAGGTACAGCCGCTCGCGCGCCCGGGTCATCCCGACATAGAGCAGGCGGCGCTCCTCCTCGATGTCGTCCCGGCCGCCCTGCGAGTTGAAGTGCGGGAGGAGGCCGTCCTCCAGGCCCGCGACGACCACGGCCTTGAACTCCAGCCCCTTGGCGCTGTGCAGGGTCATCAGGGAGACCCCCTTCTCCTCCTGGAGTGAGTCCAGGTCGGTCACCAGCGCCACGTGGTCGAGGAAGGCGGTCAGGAGATCCTCGTCGCCCCGGTTGTAGCTGTTCGCCTCGGTGAACTCCTGGGCCGCGGAGAGGAACTCCTCGATGTTTTCCAGCCGGGCGAGATCCTCCGGGTCGTCCTGTCGTAGAGGTCGGCGTAGCCGGTGTCCTTGAGGAGACGGTCGAGCAGGGCCGGCAGCGGCAGCTCCTTCGCGGCGTCCTGGAGGCCGACGATCAGGTTCCGGAACTTGCGCAATGACGTAGCGCTGCGGGCCGGGAGGGTACCGAGGTCGTCGAGGTACAGGACGTCCCAGACCGGCTGGCCGAGCTGCACCGCGCGGTCCCGCAAAAGCTCCTGGGTCGACTTGCCGATGCCGCGCGGCGGCTGGTTGAAGATCCGTGCCAGGGAGAAGTTGTCGCGCGGATTGCGCAGCACGCGCAGGTAGGCGACCAGATCCTTGATCTCGGCGCGGTCGTAGAAGCGCACTCCCCCGACCAGCGAGTAGGGGATCTCGCGCTTGAGCATCTCGTCTTCGATCGCCCGGGTCTGCGCGTTGGTGCGGACGAGGACCGCCATGTCGCCCAGCTTGTACTGGTGGCGGAGCTTCTGGACTTGCCGACGATCCAGCGGCCTCGTCGCCCTCGTCGGTGGCCTTGTAGAGCTCGGCCTTGGGACCGGCGCCGAGCTCGGTCCACAGGCGCTTGCCGCGGCGGTGGACGTTGTTGGCGATCAGGGCGCCGGAGACGTCCAGGATCGTCTGCGTCGAGCGGTAGTTGCGCTCCAGCTTGTGAATTGCGGCGCCCGGGAAGGTCGCTCTCGAACTCCAGAATGTTGTCGAGGTTCGCGCCGCGCCAGCGGTAGATGCCCTGGTCCTCGTCGCCGACCGCGGTGAGGTTGCCGGCGTCGCCGACCAGCTCCTGGATGAGGCGGAGCTGGGCATGGTTGGTGTCCTGGTATTCGTCCACCAGCAGGTAGCGGGTGCGGTTGCGGACCCTCTCCCGGACGTCGGCGTCGTGGGAGAGGAGCTTGACCGAGAGGCTGATGAGGTCGTCGAAGTCGACGCCGGAGGCCTGGGTGAGGAGCCCCTGGTAGCGCCGGTAGAGCGAGGCGACCTTCTTCTCGAAGAAGTTGGTGGCCGCCGACTCGTAGGCGGGCGCCTCGATGAGCTTGTTCTTCCGCCGCTGATCTGGGAGAGAACGGAGCGGGGAGAGAAGGCGGTCTCGGACAGCCCCTCGGAGGCCAGCGCCGCCTTGACCAGACTGAGCTGGTCGGACGTGTCGAGAATGGCGAAGTCGCGCCGCAGGCCGACCCGCTCGCCATAGCGCCGGAGGAGAACCAGGCCGAAGCGGTGAAACGTCCCCACCGAAGTGCTCAGCGGGTGGAGGCCGAGGAGCTCCTCGACCCGCTCGCGCATCTCGGCCGCCGCCTTGTTGGTGAACGTCATGGCGGCGATGTGGCCGGGGTCGATCCCCCTCTCCTCGACCAGCCAGGAGATACGATAGGTGATGACGCGGGTCTTGCCGGAGCCCGCGCCGGCAAGGACGAGCTGCGGCCCGTCGCCGTGGGTCACCGCGGCGATCTGGTCCGGGTTGAGCTGCTTTTCGAGGTCGAGGGTCCGTCGCACGCCGGCAGGATACCAAGGTTGCCCGTTTTTTCCGCGACCCGGAATCCCCGCCCGGCCTTCCGGGTTTCCTGGCTTGGTGGTGTGCCATGGCGGTCTGACCCGGTAAACCGCCTCCCGCGCACGTATATAGAGGTACAAGGAGCCCAGCAGCCATGAAGCCGGTAGAGATCTTCGACTTTCTTTCGCAGCACGTCATCGGCCAGGAGGAGACCCTCCGGTTCGTGTCCGTGGCCATCTTCAAGCATCTCCAGGGGGAGAAGTACGGCAACCTCCTCCTCATCGGCAACTCCGGCACCGGCAAGACCACGATCATGCGCGGGATCGAGTCGCTGTACAACTCGCGGGAGGAGTTCCGCGAGCACCGGGTGGTGCTCATCATGAACGCCAACACCCTGGCGACCGAGGAGGGGGCCGTGGACACGGGCCGGCTCTTCACCCGCCTGGAGGAGCGCGCCCGGCAGGTGCTCGGCCCGGGAGCTTCGGCGGAAGAGATCGGCCGCGCCATGGAGCGCGCCACCGTCTGCCTCGACGAGATCGACAAGGTCTCCGGCCTCCTCGGCGGCAAGCCGTACGTCACCGGCATCAACATCCAGCAGGCGGTCCTCACCCTGATCGAGGGCGAGCGGGTCTTCCACCCGATGACCGTCCTGCGCGACGGCGTCGCCGACACCAACGGCGTCTGGGTCGACACCGGCAAGATGCTGTTCCTCTGCGCCGGCGCCTTCGAGTCCCTCTACGACCAGATTTTCGCCCGGGTCACCTCGTCCAAGAGCGGGGTCAAGCTGCCGACCACGACGACCTACGTGAACGGCAAGATCCAGATCCGCGAGTACTTCACCCTCCGCCATCACTTCCGCCCGGAGGATCTCTTCGAGTACGGGATGCAGCCCCAGTTCCTCTCGCGCTTCGACAACGCCGTCATCCTCGAAGACCTCACCTCCGACACCCTGGCGCGGATCTTCACCGAGCCGCAGGACGGCGTGTTCCGTGCGTCCCAGGGGTTCTTCCGCAAGTACGGCATCGAGCTGGAGATCACCGACCCTGCCGTCAAGGCCATCGCCGAGGAGGCGTCCAAGAGCAGCCGCATCGGCGCGCGGGCTTTGAAGTCGGTCTACGGTAAGATCATCAAGCCTTTCGAGTTCGACCCCTTCTCCCGGGAGGAGGTCCAGAAGAACGGCGGCGACATGCACAAGCTGCTCATCGACGAGAAGCTCGTCGCCACGGCCCTCAAGCCACCCATCTGATTCCATGGAGGAGGAGACGACCGCATGAGCCTCGGGAGCCTGGAGCAGGCCGCCTGCCAGACCGTCGGACGCCTCGTCGAGAAGCACGGCGCGCAGCATTCGGAGCGCATCCGCCGCGGCGTCGAGCAGGTCGCCCAGCGCTGGTGGGAGGAGGACGGCGACGCCGCTGCGTTCTCCTCCTTCTGCGAGGAGAGCTTTCTCGCCGATCCGGCGGCGCTCGTCCAGATGTTCGAGCGGCTGGAGCGGGTCTTCGAGCAGATGGACGGCCACCTCTATGAGATCCGCCGCGAGCTGACCACGCCGATCGACGTGGACACCGGCGAGCCGGTCTCGCTCGCCGACCACTTCCTCGCCAATCTGGACCTGGGGTCCCACGTCAGCGAGGATCTGTTCCGGACGAAGGTGGCGTTCCTCGCCCTGCTCAACTTTCCGGTCCATTCCCTGCGCGAGCGGCTCGAACAGGGCGCCGGCTGGGACCGCGAGACCTGGGCGCGGTCGCGGATGATGGACCGCTTCGTGCTGCGGGTGCCCGCCGCTCTCCACCAGGAGATCACCGAGGCCATGATCCGCGCGGAGCGCTACAGCTCCGCCTACAACATCCGCCTGGACCGGGTTGTGAGCGTCACGGGCGAGCGCCTCTTTCCGGAAGGCCGCCGGCTGATCAGCCACTGGGGGCTCCGCGACGAGCTCGCGTCCCACTACGCCGACCCACCCCGGCCGGCCTCGCCCGTCAGCGCGTCATCCTGAAGATCATGGAGCGGATCGTCCGCCAGGAGATCCCCGCCGCGGTGGTGGACAACGCCGACCTCCTCTGGGAGCCGGAGTCCAACACGGTCCGCCCGGCCCGGGAGGGCGTCATGGCCGATGGCGGCCCGCGAGCCGGACACCCGCTACGCCAGCCTGCTCGGCGTCTTCCGCGCCGTGCGCAAGGTCGATCCGTTCAGCCCGGGCGCGCCCACCTTCATGGACCGGCGCTTCAACCTGGAGCGGCAGATCCCCGAGACCGAGACCGAGGCGCTGCTGATCTCGGTTCTGGCGTCGCCGGAGGTCCGCGGCCTCGGCGCGCGCCATCGAGAACGCCTGGGCCGGCCGCTGGAGCCGTTCGACATCTGGTACTCCGGCTTCAAGCCCGGGGTCGCCACAGCGAGGAGGATCTCGACCGCGATCGTCCGGGCGAAGTACCCGACCGCGCAGGCGTTCCGGGCCGGACCTGCCGCGGCATCCTCGAGCATCTCGGCTTCACGCCGGAGAAGGCCGAGCTGGCTCGCCGGCCGCATCGCCGTCGACCCGTCCCGCGGCGCCGGCCACGCCATGGGCGCGGTGCGGCGGGAGGACAAGGCCCACCTGCGCACCCGCGTGCCGCGCGGCGGCATGGACTACAAGGGGTACAACATCGCGCTCCACGAGCTGGGCCACAACGTGGAGCAGGTGTTCTCGCTCAACGGGATCGACCGCTGGTCGCTCTCCGGCGTGCCGAACACCGCCTTCACCGAGGCGTTGGCGTTCGTCTTCCAGAGCCGGGACCTCGAGCTGCTCGGCCTGGCCGACGCCGAGCGCGGAGACCGGTCGCGGCCGAGGCGCTCGACGACCTCTGGGACACCTACGAGATCGGCGGCGTGGCGCTGGTGGACATGCGGGTGTGGCGGTGGATGTACGCCCACCCCGAGGCCACCCCGGCCGAGCTGCGCGAGGCGATGCTCGCCACGCCCGGGAGGTCTGGAACCGCTAGTACGCGCCGGTCTTCGGCGTGCCGGACTCGAGCATCCTGGCCATCTACTCCCACATGATCGTCCAACCGCGCTGTACCTGCCCGACTACCCCATCGGCCACATCATCGCCTTCCAGGTCGGCGCGCAGGCTGGAGGGGGCGACTTCGGCGCCGAGCTCGAGCGCATGGCCCGCCAGGGCCGGGTGACGCCGGACGGCTGGATGCGCGGCGCCGTGGGCGGCCCGATCTCCGCCCAGGCTCTGCTCGACGCGGCCGGAGAGGCGCTCGCCACACAGACGGCCATGCCTTGACGCCCGTCCCGATCCGGCCTAGTGTGCCTCCGCCCGCCTCGGGCCAAAACCCGGGCGGGCGGCTGTGCGTATAAGAACGCCACCAACATAAAGGACAGGACATGAAGAGACCGGTTCTCCCCCTCGCCGCGCTCCTCGCGCTCGCCGTCATGCTCACGGGATTCCCGCTGGCCGGCCGGCAGGCTCCTGGAAAAACCAAGGCTCCCGGCAAGATCGCCACCAAGGAGGGGGCG
The DNA here is from genome assembly GCA_963844885.1 of uncultured Holophagales bacterium. GTDB lineage: Bacteria > Acidobacteriota > Thermoanaerobaculia > Multivoradales > UBA5704 > DATMER01. The sequence continues at coordinate 198,085 of CAWJQA010000011.1, forward strand.
GCGGCGGAGAAGAAGGACGAGAAGTGGGACGTCAACAACCCGCCCGGGCCCGAAACACGACGTGGCGATCGACGTCGACCGAAGGGCACGTGGATGAGCCGTCGACGTCAGCCCCGACGGCAAGGAGATCGTCTTCGACCTGCTCGGCGACATCTACACGATGCCGATCGGCGGCGGCGAGGCGAAGCGCGCTCACCACCGGCGTCGCGTGGGACATGCAGCCGCGCTTCAGCCCCGACGGGAAGCGCATCGCCTTCACCAGCGACCGCGGCGGCGGCGACAACATCTGGGTGATCGAACCGCGACGGCTCGAATCCGCAAGCAGGTCACGAAGGAGAGCTTCCGCCTGCTCAACAGCCCGGCCTGGACGCCCGGACGGCGCAGTACATCGTCGGCCCGCAAGCACTTCACCTCGCAGCGCTCGCTGGGCGCCGGCGAGATGTGGCTCTACCACCGCACCGGCGGCGACGGCGTGCAGATGACCAAGAAGCCGAACGACCAGAAGGACGACGGCGAGCCGGCCTTCTCGCCCGACGGCCGCTACCTCTACTACAGCGAGGACATCACCGCCGGGCGCCGTTCTTCGAGTACAACAAGGACCCCAACGCCGAGATCTACGCCATCCAGCGCCTCGACCGCGCAGACCGGCGAGATCGACGCGCTTCGTCACCGGCCCCGGCGGCGCCGTCCGGCCGACGCCGTCGCCCGACGGCAAGTCCTCGCGTTCGTCCGCCGCGTGCGCGACAAGAGCGTGCTCTTCGTCGCCGACCTCGAGTCCGGCGCGAGCGCGCCGGTGTACGACGGGCTCGAGCGCGACATGCAGGAGACCTGGGCGATCCACGGCGTCTACCCCGGCATGGCCTGGACGCCCGACGTCGAAGTCGATCGTGTTCTGGGCCGGCGGCAGGCTCCAGCCGCATCGACGTCGGCCAGCAAGGCGGTCACCGACATCCCGTTCCACGTCGAGGCCACGCAGCGGATCACCGAGGCCGTGCGCTTCCCGGTCGAGGTCGCGCCGGACGAGTTCGACGCGAAGATGCTCCGCTGGGTCGCAGGTCGTCGCCCGAGGGCGACCGGGTGGTCTACCAGGCGCTCGGCCACCTCTGGATCCGCGACCTGCCGGACGGCACGCCCGAGCGGCTGACCGCGCAGAACGACCACTTCGAGTTCTACCCGTCCTTCTCGCGCGACGGCGAGTGGATCGTCTACACGACCTGGAACGACGACCAGCTCGGCAGCGTGCGCGTGGTGTCCGGCGAGCGGCGGCGAGGGCCGCGTGGTCGACGCCGAACCCGGGCCACTACGTCGAGCCGGCGTTCTCGCCCGACGGCACGCACGATCGTCTACCGCCGCGGCGGCGGCGGCTTCATCCGCAGCCGACGCCTGGTCGCACGACACCGGGCATCTACCGCGTGCCGGCCGCGGGCGGCGAGCCGACGCTGCGTCACGCAAGGACGGCTACCAGCCGCAGTTCGGCGCCGCGAACGACCGCGTCTACGTTCGCTGCGCCGACGAGCGACGAGGGCAAGCGCGCAGCTCGTCTCGATCGGCCTCGACGGGCAGCGACGAGCGCGCCCACCTCAGCAGCGAGAACGCCACCGAGTTCCGGGTCTCGCCCGACGGCAGCTGGGTCGCGTTCGCCGAGCGCTTCAACGCCTACGTGGCGCCGTTCGCCCAGACCGGCAAGGCGATCGACATCGGCCCGACCGAGCGCGATCCCGGTGACCAAGGTCACCCGCGAGGCCGGAACGTACCTGCACTGGTCCGGCGACTCGAAGCAGCTCCACTGGTCGCTCGGCCCCGAGCTGTACACGCGCGACCTGAAGGACGCCTTCGCGTTCCTCGACGGCGCGCCGGAGAAGCTGCCCGAGCCGCCCGCGCACGGCGTCAACATCGGCTTCAAGGCCGACGCCGACGGCCCGACCGGCACGGTCGCGCTGGTCGGCGGCGCGGTCATCACCATGAAGGGCGACGAGGTCATCGAGGACGGCACGGTCGTGGTCGAGGGCAACCGCATCGCGCCGTCGGGCCGACGCGGCCAGGTCCCGGTGCCGGCCGGCGCGAAGGTCGTCGACGTCGCGGGCAAGACCATCATCCCCGGCCTCGTCGACGTCCACTGGCACGGCGCCTTCGGCACCGACGACATCATCCCGCAGGAGAACTGGGTCACCTACGCCAACCTCGGCCTTCGGCGTGACCACCCTCCACGACCCGTCGAACGACACCGCCACCGTCTTCGCGGCGGCCGAGATGCGCGCGGCCGGGCTGATCACCGGGCCGCGCATCTTCTCGACCGGCACGATCCTCTACGGCGCCACGGCTCCGTTCACGGCCGAGGTCGACAGCGCTCGACGACGCCCGCGTCCACCTCCGCCGCATGAAGGCGGTCGGCGCGTTCAGCGTCAAGAGCTACAACCAGCCGCGCCGCGACCAGCGCCAGCAGATCCTCGCGGCGGCGCGGGAGCTCGGGATGATGGTGGTGCCCGAGGGCGGCTCGCTCTTCCAGCACAACATGACCATGGTCGTCGACGGCCACACCGGCATCGAGCACTCGATCCCGGTCGCCCGCATCTACGAGGACGTCAAGCAGCTCTGGAGCGCGACCAAGGTCGGCTACACGCCGACGCTGATCGTCGGCTACGGCGGCATCTGGGGCGAGAACTACTGGTACGCCAAGACCAGGGTCTGGGACGACAAGCGCCTGCTGAGCTTCGTGCCGCGCGAGGTCATCGACGCGCGCGCCCGCCGGCCGGTCGACGCGCCGGACGAGGAGTGGAACCACTTCAACAACGCCCGCGTCGCGGCCGAGCTGCACGAGCCGCGGCGTCGAGGTCCAGCTCGGCGCCCACGGCCAGCGCGAGGGCCTCGGCGCGCACTGGGAGCTCTGGATGTTCGGCCAGGGCGGCATGACGCCGCTGGAGGCGCTGCGCGCCGCCACCCTCGACGGCGCCCGCTACCTCGGGATGGACAAGGACATCGGCTCGCTCGAAGCCGGCAAGCTCGCCGACCTCGTGGTGCTCGACGCCAACCCGCTCGAGAACCTCCGCAACTCGGAGTCCATCCGCTTCGTGATGCTCAACGGCCGGCTCTACGACGGCATCACCCTCGACGAGGTGGGCAACCACCCGAAGAAGCACGAGCCGTTCTTCTGGCAGAAGCAGGGGGCGGCGTTCTCGACGACGACCTCTGGAACCGGGGCCGACGATTGAGCTCTGGAGGCGAGCAGTGCTAGCCTTGAGGGAAATCTCCAGGAGGCGGCCGGCATGACCATGAAGAAAGACGGTGAGGGTCAACAGGGCAACTACGTCTTCCGGGTCCGCGAGGACACCCGGCGCTACGTCCAGGATCTGCTCAACGAGAACGACCGGCTGCGCCGGCTGGGCGCCGCCCTGGAGAGCGAGAAGGGCCGTCTCCTGAGCGAGAAGATGTCGCTCCAGGAGAAGATCCTCACGCTGCGCGAGGAGCTGGAGCGCATCTACCACGACCAGAACGAGCTGCGCCGCCAGCTCGCCGACGTCGAGGCCGCCAACCAGAAGTACTCGTACCAGTACATCGAGGTCGAGAGTCAGAACAACAACCTGGCCAATCTTTACGTGGCGAGCTACCAGCTCCACAGCACCCTGGACCGGGCGGAGGTCGTCTCGGCCATCAAGGAGATCGTCATCAACCTCATCGGTTCGGAGGAGCTGGCGATCTACGAGATGAGCACGGACGCCTCCGCGCTGCGCCTGGTGGGCCACTTCGGCATCGATCCGGTCACCTACGCCACGGTGCCGGTGGGCTCCGGCATCATCGGCAAGACCGCCGTCACCGGCGACATCTGGCTGCCGGGCAAAGGGATGGACATGCAGCCCACGCCGCGGGAGTCGAACCTCACCGTCTGCATTCCCCTCCGCCTGGAGGACAAGGTCGTGGGCGCGCTGGCGGTCTTCCGCCTGCTGCCGCAGAAGAACGGCTTCGAGCCGGTGGACTTCGAGATGTTCAACCTCCTCGCCACCCACGCCGCCACGGCCATGTACCTGACCAAGCTCCACGCCGAGAGCGTGGCGGCGGGAGCGAAGACGTAGCGCAACTCGGTTCGCTCACCGACCACAGCCTGTGGGCCGGCATGCGGTTCGACCTTGGTTCGGCGGGTCGCCGAAGGGTGTGACCGCGACGGGAACAACCACTTGCGCCGTGTCGCGACGCAGGAGCCGAGCGCCGGACGGAGAATTTCACGGGGCAGTCGCTGCCCCGCGAAATTGGAGCCAAAATCCGTGGGGCAGCCGTTGCCCCGCGAATTTGAAGCTCAAATTCATGGGGCAGCCGTTGCCCCGCGAATTTGAAGCCCAAATTCATGGGGCAGCCGTTGCCCCGCGAATTTGAAGCCCAAATTCATGGGGCAGTCGCTGCCCCGCGAATTTGAAGCCCAAATTCATGGGGCAGTCGCTGCCCCGCGAATTTGAAGCCCGGAACCGAGCGCCGGACGGAGAATTTCATGGGGCAGCCGCTGCCCCGTAGATTTGGATGCCCGGGGCGCTATTTCGCGCCAGTTTGTCCGCGGTCTCCGTTTTCGGCGCGGGCCGGGCCCGTTGGTTGCCGAGGGCCTTGGCCCGCGCAAGGCGCTCCTCCAGCGCGTCGAGGAACGGGCCGATCCTCGCCGCCGCCGCCACCCCTCCCCAGGAGGGACCGAGCGCGTGCCGGGCGCGGGAGTGATCCAGCCGGCAAGACTTGTCGCCGGCCGGCCACATCTTTCGGCGTCTCGCCGCAACCTGGCTGTGTCGCGACACGCGCGGGACTCTGAGCCGGGCTGGACACTTATCCGTCACGGTCCTGTCGGCTAAGCACCGCGGTGCCGCCCGGTCCCGGGGGAAGGCTTCAAGGCCGGTTCTGTCGCATAAGCCTCCAGGCCCTCCCGGGATAAGGCCGCTTAGCCGACAGAGCCGAGCGTCGCCACCTCCTGGCGGAACATGTAGGCTTATGCGACAGGCTCTATCACGTTGACGTGCCTAAGCGAACGACGTAGCATCGTACCCAAGTGCAGAGGAGAAGGAACCTTGCGGCTTCGGCGCCCCGGCAGCAGGTTGTCGTATTTGGTACTCGCTAAAACGCGTGCGGGTTCCCGGCGAGTCTGAGGTTCTGCGCATGAAGATCCGACGGGCTGTGTCTGCGTGTGGCCATGACTGAATTGCGGAACCATAACAATCTCGGACACGCGGCGGTGCTTCAAGAGTTCCAGGCACTGCGCGAGGAGATGAGGGACACCATCAATGCGCGCCTATGGGGCACGCTTACTTACGTTGCTATCGCTGGAGGTGTTGGAGCGGCCTTGGACAGCATGAACGACCCTAGTCTGTTGGTTCTTTTGATCTTCGCGGCTGTGCCGCTTCACTGGCACACTGTGAGTCGGGAGCGCGCCCGCGTGAGAATTGGAGCCTACATTCAATACATGATCGAACCGAACGTCAAGGGTTTGGCGTGGGAATCGCATCTCTCAGTCTGGCGCCATGAGATAGAGGGAAGTAGCTGGAAGAGGGTTTTGAGCCACTGGCGACACATCTTGGGACTCACCGGCGTCTATATAGTCATCGCGATCTTTAGCCTCTATATGCTTCTTCGGACTGGCAAGTTGGTGCCGATACTCTTGGGTGCTATTGGCGTGCTCCTTTGTCTGCATGCTCTTTTCTTGTTCAGGCAAGTTTATCGCGAGGCTGCTGGCTACGGCGAGATTTTCCGTGCCGCGCACTTGAGTGCTGAGGTCGTGCGTGACAACGATGCTACTTGAGGTGATAGCGCAGAACCAATGCTTGCAGCGAACAGCCGGCTTCGCCGTCTGTCGCTGAAGCACGATCACGTTCTGCGGACGCGACGAAGAGGAGCGCTTCCTGAATGCGAGATGACTTTAGCAACGCGACGAAAGACTTGCTCGCGAGGCGTGTTGGTTTCAAGTGTTCAAACCCTGGATGTCGTCAATCTACGAGTGGCCCCCAGGCCGATCCTAATGGGAGCGTCAACATCGGCGTCGCAGCTCACATTACCGCGGCATCGCCAGAGGGACCCCGCTATGATCCAGGTCTAACGCCTGAACTGCGCAGCTCGGCAGAGAATGGCATCTGGGTGTGCCAAACCGATGGCAAGTTAGTAGATAACGACCTTGGCCGATACACGGTGGATGGTCTAAAAGGCTGGAAAGCTCGAGCCGAGGAGGCGGCTTCACGTGAACTTGAACAACGACTCCGGCGTTACCCGGATTCTGCCGCGGTCCTCGAGCGTATGGAACGACTTATGCCTGCCCTTCTCGCTGAAATGCGTCAAGATGTGAGTGCCCATCCATTGGCGCGTGAGTTCGTGGTCATTAAACGGAATTGGGTGTATTTGGCGAAGGGCAATGAACTCGTGTACTACTACGATGATCATCCTGACCTCGATGACAAACTGCGCATCCTTGAGAACGAACGGTTGGTGCAAGACATCACGTACAACAAGGCTAAACGATATGTCTTGACGGAACGCCTCGCCGAGTATCTGGGCGCGCCGTAGCGACTAGCCGCCGAACAAGGCGCTGCAGGCCGACGAGCAGTGCGTCGGGTGGCGGCTGAGCATGGCTGGCTCTCGCGCCGCTCGCGGTTGAGCGCCAGAGTTTTCGGCGGCAAGGAAGGTTGATGCAATCTGAACTACTAACCAACGCGATTTGGCGCGACCTCACCATAATGGCCAGCAAGCATCGCGGCGTAGTGGCTGTTCCGTATCTCGCTTCGGGAGGAGCCAAGCTCTTGCCCCTTCGGGAGGGCAGTGTATTGGTCGTGAGTTGTACTGAGGCTTGTGTTCGCTCAGGTCTAGTTGATCCTTCGGAGCTGCTGCGGCTTGCAAATCGCGGAGTTCAGATTCATAACTGCACCAATCTTCATGCAAAGGTGTATGTCTTCGGTCGCAGCGCCGTCGTTGGCTCAGCGAATGTCTCGACCAGTTCGGCTATGAGGCTTTTCGAAGCAGGCATTCGGACCTCTGACCCGACAGTTGTGCAGGCATGTCGGGCCTTTGTTCTCAGTCTTTGTGGTGATCAACTATCGACGGAATATCTAACCGAACTCAAGAAGGTTTATAGGCCTCCGATCGGGGTGCCACGCCCCCTACGGAATGGCTCCAAGCAACTACTGCCGCAGCACTCTTTGATTTGGGCCGTGCCCTTGGCGCCAACAAAGTACGATCCCGAAGATAAGGCAAATATGTCCAAAGCTCGGGCGGCTGCAAGGAGTGTTGCCGATCTCGCGGCTCAGTCCCTCGACGAATTTGTTTGGTCTGGCAAGCAATTTGTCGATAAGCTTAGCTTCGGCCAGCGCGTGGTTATGTGTACAGAAGCGAGACGCGGCTCAGTCTTGGTGTCGCCGCCCGCGCGTATATTGGCAGTGAATAAGTATCAGGTTGGACGCAGCCACAGAGCGGCGGTGGTCCTGGGTCTCCCCAAGTTCAAACGAGCTAGGCGGGCAAAGAGTATTGCCGCTAAACTTGGTAGCGCCGCAGAGGCGCTGGGCAAACTGCGTGGGCCGCTACTCTTGCGTGATGCGAAGTTTGTTGTTTCGCTCGGACAACTCTGGGGCTCGGAGTCATGAAGTTTGCGTTTTACGAGGGGTCGCCGAACACGGCGCCTGCACTCGGGCGGCCGGCTTCGCCGCCCGCCGGTGAAGCGCATCCTCGTTCGCCGCCGGGGCGGGAGGTTCAGCATCGAGCCGCCCGGGTGCTCCACCGGGGGTTGCTTGAGAACGGCTCCGCGGGGCTTCCGGTCACCAGCGGGCACGCCGAGTTGCCGGCGCTCCGGTCGTGTTAGTCTAGGGCCGCGAGGCCGCCATGCAACACCGCTTGACCATCGATTACGGCGACGACATCCTCTTCAGTAGCGGCCTGACGCGCGGAGCTTTCGACGAAGAGGCCCGCTTCCTCCTTGCCGCGAAGCTCTACGAAGTAGGCCGGCTGAGCTCGGGCCTCGCCGCAAAGCTCTGCGGGAAGGGCAGGGTGGACTTTCTCCTCGCCCTCCCGCGGATCGGCGTTGCTTGGCTCAAGAAGACGCCGCTGGTCAAACCCTCGGCCTGCGGTACCGGACTGCAGGTCATGCAGCAAGCACCATCCATCGAGCGCGCCAGCCGGGTTGCCGCGCCGCTGCGCCGGCTCGCCGCCCGGCGGGAGCGGTTGCTTGACCGCCTCGAGAAGGCCCACCGGCCAGTCATCAGCCTCAATCAGCCTGGAATCGAGTCGCGCACAGATCCATTGACAGGCGCGTAAACAAGGATTCAGGCTGTTCCCTTCCGCAGTCGCCTTGAGAGGCCTCGACGGGGGACTCACTAGAGGCTCGACGACCTTGACGAGAGGCTCAACGTCCTCGATGAGAGCCTCGTCGAGCTCGATGAGAGGTTCGTCGACATCACGAGAGGCTCGTCGACATCGATGAGAGGCTCGACGGACTCGACGAGAGGCCCAACGAGCTCAACGAGAGGCTCGATGACCTCGATGAGAGGCTCGACGAGCTCGATGAGAGGCTCAACGAGTTTGACGAGAGGCTCAAGAGGTCGATGAGAGGCTCGACGACCTTGACGAGAGGCTCAACGTCCTCGATGAGAGGCTCGTTGACCTCGACGAGAGGCTTGTACGGTTCGATGGGAGGCTCGTCGAGGCCGTCGAGAGGCTCGTGAAGTCCGATGAGAGGCTCGTCGAGCTCATCGAGAGGCTCAAAACGAGGAACGGCGGGGGTTTTGCAGTCTGGGAGTCCCGGTCGCGCGGTTCTTTGAAGACTGAAAAAGACGGACGGCCGCCGAGTCCAAGGCCGCCGCCGTCCGCCCACATTGGGGGTCCTGGCCTTCCGGGATTCCGTGTCTCTGATCGCGGAAAGGAGACACCGGCCGGATTCGCGATCCGGCACGGTCGGCTTCGATTTCCGCTCGGTGCTCGGCTTCGAGATCCGCGAGGGGATTCCGTGGGAGATCCTTCAGGCAGCCATAGAGGGCGTCGATGGGGTCCTCAGCCTCGAGCGGCATCAAACGCATTCCCTTGCTGGTCACACGGGTTGCGGGCTTCATGAGCGCCATCTTACCAAGGGCGTAAGACGTGTTCCATGGGTCACCACCGTCGGCCCGGCGGCCACGCTCACCGGCAATACCGGGCCAGCTCCTTCCGGTTCACCACCCGGATGCGGTGGTCCGGCTGCACCGCGATCGTCCCGCGCTGCTTCAGCTCGACGATCACCTGGTTGACCCGCTCCCGCGAGGCTCCCACGATCTCTCCCAGGTCGCTCTGGGTGAGGCGCAGCGGGATGGTCACCTGGCCGCCGGCTTCGCGGCTGCCGTAGCGCTCGGCCAGGGCGAGGATCTGCCGGGCCACCCGGCCCGCCACGTCCAACGTGCAGAGGGCCTGGATCTGCTCGTTCGCGAAACGCAGCCGGTGCGAGAGCAGCCGGACCAGGTTGTTCGCGAGCGGCGTCAGCGTGCGCAGGCAGGTCTGGAAGGTGGCCCGGTCCATCCAGAGGAGGCGCGATTTCTCCGTCGTCACCACGTTTGCGGAACGGCCTGAGCTGTCGACCAGGCTCATCTCTCCCACGGTGTCGCCGCGACCCAGGAAGGCCAGGATGACCTCGCGGCCGTCTTCGTGGGAGACGTAGATCTTCACCGTCCCCTCCAGGATGACGTAGACCACCTCTCCCGGCTGCTCCACCGTGATGAAGTTCGTGCCCGCCGGTACGGCCGAGGCGCGCAGAAGCCCGTTGAGGTGGGTCAGGTCTTCGGTCGAGAGCCCCTGGAAGAGCTCCAGCTCTCCCAGGGCACGGGGATCCTGGATGGCGGGCATTGAGCCATTCTACCGCCCAAGGAGGGAAGCCAGAACCTCGACGCCGCGGCCGACCACGTCCGGCGCCGCGGCCGTGAAGCAGACGCGGATGTGCGTGGGGTAGGGTCCGAAGCTCGGGCCGGGCGCCGCGAACAGGCCGCGGTCCACGCAGTCCTCCAGGAACCCGTTGAGGCCACGCTCATCCAAACGGTCCGCCACGTCGAGGAACAGGAACGTGCTCCCCTGCGGCGGCTCGATGCCCAGGCGCGCGGCGGCGCGGTCGCCGGCCTCCTTGTAGACCTTGCGCGCGTTCGCGATCCAGGCCTCGCCGCGTCCGTTCAGGACCCGCAGGGCGGCGATCTGGGCGGCGGTCGGCGTGCTGTAGAAGCTGTGCATGCCGATCTTCCTGAGCTCGTCCACCGCCCGGGCGGGGCCGACGATGTGGCCGCAGCGGTTGCCGGCCATGCCGTACGCCTTGGAGAAGGAGTGGGCGGCGAAGGTGCGCTCCGGCGCCAGCGGCCGGATGTAGGTGTGCTCGCCTTCGAAGACGTAGTCCTCGTAGACCTCGTCGGCGATGATCCACAGATCCTCGCGCTGCGCCCAGGCGACCAGCGCCTCGATCCAGGGCCGCGGAATGGTCCGGCCGGCCGGGTTGCTCGGCGTGTTGATGTAGAGGGCCACCGTGCGATGGGTCTGCTTCGCGCGCACCGCCTCGACCGCGGTCTCGGGCGAGTCCACCGCGCCGAAGAAAGGCACGTCCACCGGCACGCCGTGGAACGAGCGGATGATTCCGGTGATGAGCGGCCAGTGGGGCGCGAGCTGGAGCACCTCGTCGCCGGGCGAGAGGATGGCGCCGGCCACCGCGCCCAGGCCGCCGGTGGCGCCGGTCGTCACGAGCACGTTCTCGCGCTCGGTCGGCACCCCGGTGCGCTGCCGGGTCCGCTCGACGATGGCGTCGATCAGCGCCGGCATCCCCTGGGGCGCGGCGTAACGGTGCATTCCGGGGTGCTCCGAGACGAGGATGTCCTCCATGCGACACCCTTCCGCCGGCTCCATCCAGGTGTCCCCGACGTGCAGCGGATAGACCTCGCCCTTGTAGTTGGCGAGCTTGTGGGCCAGGGCCGAGTAGACGTTCCCGGCGATGTCCTGGACCGTGGGCGAAAAACGGGGGTGTCGTGGCATGCTGGTCCCTTCCTCGGATCGAGAGTCGCTGATCCTACCGTAGAAGTGCCGCCGGGAGGCCGAAGCGAGCCGGGTCGGAAGGCCGCTTCAAAAGGCCGCTTCAAAAAGCCGCTTCAAAAAGCAATGATGAGCCCGGCCGATGCCTCTCCCTGGTACAGCCCCTCGTCCGAGTTGAAGCGGTCGTACCGCCCTTCGAAGCCGGTGTTGAGATCGACCCAGTAGCCGCGCCCTTCCAGTCGGAGGCCGACGTTGGGCGAGAACAGGATCTTCACGCCGCCGCCCAGGTTGCCGGAGAAGCGGTTCTCCGCCGCCACCTCCGGGAAGTCCGGGTCGACCCGCGCCAGGCCGGCGCCGCCGGAGACGAAGCCGACAACCTGGCCCGGTCCCCACTGGAAGAGGAACCCGGCATTGATGTAGTCGATGGTCACGTCGCCGAGGTTCCGCTCGGGCGCGAACAGGCCCTCGTCGACGATGAACGAGCTGTTCTGGCGGTTGGCCAGGATCTCGAGCTGCCAGTTCTCGGTGAGCGGCACGTCGAAGACGACGCCATAGGTCTCGCTGTCGTCGATGCGGACGTCCAGGTTGTGGTTGAACAGGTCGCTGTTCGCCGTAAACTCGCCCTTGAAGCGGTAGCCGACCATCGGGGTGAGCTCGAAGCGGCGCGACTGGGCCATGGCGGTGGCGGCCGGAAGGAGTAACAGACAAAGGACAAACATCGCTCTACGCATGATGAGTTTCTCCATGAAAGCGCCCAGCCGGCAGGCGGGGCCTCGACCCCGGTTGTATCATGGACCGGATGAGCACCCAAGAGACCTCTATAGCCCTGACCGAGGTGCGCCGGCTGCCGGACGAGCGGAGCCTGCGCCTGACCTTCACCGACGGCCACTCCGCCGAGTACGGCTACGACTACCTGCGCGGCTGGTGCCCCTGTGCCGGCTGCCAGGGCCATACCTTCCTGAAGATCCGCTACCAGCCGCCGGCCTCGCCGGTGACGGTGGAGTCGATCCAGCCGGTCGGCAACTACGCCATCTCGCTGGCCTTCTCGGACGGCCACGGCACCGGCATCTACCGCTTCGACTTCCTGCGCGAGATCTGCCCGTGTCCGAAGTGCGGCGGGGTGCCTCAGGAGCTGTGAGCTGGGCCTCTACCCCAGGTCTTCCGGCCGGTTCAGGTTGAGAAACACCCTCGCCGGCTCCCCGAACCTCCGAATCTCCTCGTCGCCGAGCCAGCGGACCCGCAGGTCCGGTGTGTCCGGAAGGGTCCACAGATCCAGCCGGCCCTGCCCGACCCTCTCCTCCAGGACGGCCAGGGCCGCCGGTCCGTAGAGCGCGCAGAGCGGCTCGACACCTTCCCCCCAGCGCGGGATCGCCAGGTCGGCGTCCGACCGGGCCAGCTCCTCCAGGAGGGCGACGGGCACCCACGGCAGATCCACCGCCAGAACCACCAACGCCCGGCCGGGCCGCGCGCGCGCCGCGCCCAGCAGGCCCGCCACCGGACCCCGCCCCGGGCCGTCCGGAACGGAGGCGGGTCCAAGCCCGCGGCCGGCATCCGCGGTCACCACCTCTTCGCAGACCGCTTCCAGCCGCCGGACCGCCCGGGCGACGAGGGTCTCTCCTTCGATCTCCAGGAGAGCCTTGTCCCGCCCCATCCGGCGAGAGGCGCCGCCTGCAAGAACCACCCCCGACCGCCGTGGTAGCATGCGCGACGATTTGGTAAAAGGAGGAATCGACATGAACCTGAGCATAGCTGTAGCCGTCCTCGTCCTCGCCGCCGTCGGCGTGGGCTCCGCCGACGCCGCCCCAACCGCAACCCCGAAAGCCAACCCCCGGGTGACCCTGGAGACCTCCAAGGGCAAGATCGTCCTGGAGCTCTATCCGGACAAGGCCCCGAAGTCCGTGGAGAACTTCCTTCAGTACGTCCGCTCGGGCTTCTACGACGGCGTCATCTTCCACCGCGTCATCCCCGGCTTCATGATCCAGGGCGGCGGCTTCACCGCGGACATGACCCAGAAGCCGACCAAGGCATCGATCCCGAACGAGGCCGACAACGGCCTCCGCAACGAGCGCGGCACCATTGCCATGGCCCGCACCAACGACCCCAACAGCGCCTCGGCCCAGTGGTTCATCAACGTGGCCGACAACCGCTCCCTGGACTTCAAGGCCAAGACGGTGCAGGGCTGGGGCTATGCCGTCTTCGGCAAGGTCGTCGAGGGCATGGACGTCGCCGATGCGATCGTCGCCGTCAAGACCACCACCAAGGGCCAGTTCAGCGACGTGCCGGTCGAGCCGATCACCATCAAGAAGGCCACCGTCCAGAATTGAATTTGATCCCTTTCCCCCTCTCCCCTCCAGATACCGGGGGAGAGGGAGAAAGAGAGGAGGAGGATGGGCTACTTCTTCGTGTTCTTCCGGATCAACACCAGGCAGGCCCAGAGGATCTTGAGCTGCTCGCGGCCGAAGGGCAGGTCGGAGCTCCGCCAGATGTCGCGCACCGAGGTCAGGAAGTCGGTCCAGTTGACCGGGTGCTTCTTGTCGTAGATTCGCCGCATCGCCGCCAGCAGGTCGGACACGGTCCACAGCGCCGGCCGGCGCCCGCCCAGCTCCATCCAGCCGTAGCGCAGTTGGCTCAGCAGCCGGCGTGAAAGCTCCTGGTCCTTGTAGCGCACCCGCAGAGCGCCCACCTCGGGGAGCCGGTTGAACACCTCGTCGTCCGGAGGGGTGTGACTCGTCAGCGCCTGCCAGTGCTGCGGCAGCAACTCCTCCTTCCGCACCTGCATGACCAGGGCGTCGAAGCGCTTGACGTCGATCCCTTCGAACACGGCTCCGACGACGGGCACGTCGGCGCCGCGGATCCACGCCGCGATGTCCTCGTCGGACGGCAGGGCTCTCGGAGGCACGGCGGGGGCGGCGGCCTTGGCGGGGGTTGGGGCGGCGGCGGGCGCCGGGGTGGTCACATCGGTCGATTCACTCATGTCTCCTCCGAGAAAGATCGCGGTAGTCTATACGCATGGAGACCCAAACGTACGAGAGCCGTGGACTTCGACTCAACTATCGGGATGCGGGCCAGGGCGACCCCCTGCTCCTCCTCCACGCCTTCCCCCTCTCCGGCCGGATGTGGGACGGCCAGATCGGCAAGCTCGGACCCTGGCGCTGCCTCATCCCCGACCTCTCCGGCTTCGGCGCCTCCGAGCCGGCCGCGGTCAACCGGATGTCGAGCTTCGCCCGCGATGCCGTGGCGCTCCTCGACCATCTGGGCATCGAGCGCGCCGTCCTGATGGGGCTGTCCATGGGCGGCTACGCCGCGCTCGCCTTTGCCGAAGCCTTCTCCGAGCGGCTGCGCGGGCTCGTCCTGGCCGACACCCGGGCCGGCGCGGACTCTCCCGAAGCCCGCGAACGCCGGCTCGCCGGCGCCCAGGAGGTTCTGGAGAAGGGCTCGGGCTTCCTACCGGACGCGCTGGTCCCGAAGCTCCTCGGAGCGTCCACGCGCGCCTCGAACCCCGGCCTGGTGGCGCAGGTCCGGCAGTGGGTCGCGGAGGCCCCGCCGGCAGGCGTAGCCGCGGCTCAGCGCGGCATGGCCATGCGGCCTGACCGCACGAGCGTGATACCCAAGATCGCGGTGCCGACCCTGGTGATCGTCGGAGAGGAGGACGAGCTGACGCCTCCCGCGGAGTCGCGGATCATGGCGTCCGCCATCCCCGGCGCGGAGCTGGTGGTCGTGCCGGGGGCCGGCCACCTGTCCAACCTGGAACAGGCGGAGGCGTTCAACCGCGCCGTGTCCGCGTTTCTGTCTCGGGTCTGATGCTGGGAGGGATGGTGCCGAAGACCGGACTCGAACCGGTACGGGTTGCCCCACACGCCCCTCAAACGTGCGCGTCTACCAATTCCGCCACTTCGGCGCACAGACCATCTGTCAAACACCCCGGAATGTCCCGGGATTCCCAGCAAGGTCAGCGAGGCTGCTGACCGCCCTGCGGAGCCGGAGTTGCCGGCGCCGGCGCCGCGGGGGCCGGGGTTGAAGCCGGGCTTCCGCTGGGCGCGACGCCGCTCATCACCGTGCCGCGGCGAGCCTGAGGGATGCCGATCAGCAAGGTGGTGAGAATGAAAACCACGAACGAGACCACCGTCAGCTTGTGCAGCAGGGTCGTCGCACCGCGCGCTCCGAAGGCGGCCTGCGTGGTCCCGCCCCCGAACACCGAAAGATCGGCGCCCTTGCCCTGCTGAAGCAGGACGACGAGGATCAGGAAGATGCAGACGATGACGTGAATCGTATACAGCAGATAGATCACAGGTCAGAACCTCCGAAAGACGCGTGTACTCCACCCACACAGGCTGACGCGAGTCAGCCGGAAGCACGAATGATACTCAGGAATTTCTCCGGGTCAAGACTCGCACCGCCAACCAGGAAGCCGTCGACGTCCGGCTGGGCGATCAGGCCGGGGGCGCTGTCGGGCGTGGCCGACCCTCCATAGAGGATGGGAAAGGCCTCCGCCCGCTCCGTCCCGAAGATATCACCGAGCAGGCCGCGAAGGAAGCGGTGGGTCTCCTGGGCGGTCTCGGGCGTCGCCGTCTCGCCGGTGCCGATCGCCCAGACCGGCTCGTAGGCGAGCGCCGCGTCCCGGGCATCCCCGGCCGCGAGCGGCGCCCGCCCCCAAATACCGCCCGCGCCTGGCGCTCCAGAACCTCGAACGTCCTCCCCGCCAGCCGCTCGTCCCGCGTCTCGCCCACGCACACCATCGGCGCCAGGCCGTGCCGGAGCGCCGCCGCCACCTTGCGCGCCACCAGCCCGTCGTCCTCCCCGTGATTCTGCCGGCGCTCGCTGTGGCCGCAGAGCGCCCAGGTGCAGCCGGCGTCCGCGAGCTGCGCTCCGGACACGTCGCCGGTGTGCGCCCCCTTGTCCTCCGGATGGAGATCCTGCCCCCCGATCCCGATCCCGGTCCCGATCCCGGCCAGCTCCCCGGCCACGGCGGGAATCAGCGGGAAGGACGGGAAGATCACCACCCGCGTCCGCTCAGCCGGCCTGGTGTCCAGCTCGGCCAGCCCGGCGCGCACGCGGCGGACGTTGCCGGCCGCCTCCGCGCTCAGCAGGTTCATCTTCCAGTTCGCGGCGACGATCCGCCCCCTCACCGGCCCGTCTCCAGCGACTTCCTCAGGATGGCCACGCCGGGCAGCTCCTTGCCGGCCAGCAGCTCCAGCGAGGCGCCGCCGCCGGTCGAGACGTGGCCGATGCGGCCGGTGACGCCGGCCTGGTGGACCGCGGCCACCGTCTCGCCGCCGCCGATCACCGAGAACCCCGGGCAGCTCGCCAGCGCCTCGGCCACCGCGCGGGTGCCGGCGTCGAACGGCGGCTTCTCGAACACGCCCAGCGGGCCGTTCCAGAACAGCGTCCTCGCGCGGCCGATCGCCTCCGCGAACGCCTTGCGCGTCTCGGGACCGATGTCCACCGCCTTGCCCTTCGGCGGAATGCCGTTCACGGGCACGGTCTGCGCGCCGCTCGGATCGTCCAGGCTCTCGGTCACCACCACGTCGGCCGGCAGCAGCACCTCGATCCCGCGGCTCCGCGCCTGGTTGAGGATATCCCGGGCCATCTCCAGCCGGTCCGGCTCGTACAGGGAGGCGCCCACCCCGAACCCCTGCGCGGCGAGGAACGTGTTCGCCATGCCGCCGCCGAGGAGGAGGACGTCGAGCCGCGGCAGCAGGTTGAGCAGCGTGTCGATCTTCCCCTCGATCTTGGCGCCGCCGAGCAGCGCCGCGAACGGCCGCTCGGGCTCGCCCAGGAGCCGGCCGAGCGCCGCGACCTCGCGCGCCATGAGCCGGCCCGCCGCCTTCCGCGGCAGCCTCTCGGGCACACCCACCACCGAAGCGTGCGCCCGGTGCGCGCTGCCGAACGCGTCATCCACATAGGCCTCCGCGAGCGCCGCGAGCTGACCGGCGAACGCCGGGTCGTTCTTCTCCTCGCCGTCGTAAAAACGCAGGTTCTCGAGCAGCAGGATCTCCCCGGGATTCATCCCGCGGGCGGCCGTCTCGGCCTCCTCACCCACGCAGTCGGCGGCGAAAGCCACCGCCTGGCCGCCCAGCAGCCCGGACAGCTTCGCGGCCACCGGCCGGAGCGTGTAGCGGAGATCGCGCTTCCCCTTGGGCCGGCCGGCGTGCGAGGCCAGCAGCACCTTGCAGCCGGCCGCGGTCAGCTCGCGGATCGTCGGGATCGCCTCCTCCAGCCGCGTGGCGTCCGCCACCTCGCCGGACTCGGTCATCGGCACGTTGAAATCGACACGGACAAAGACGCGCCGGCCGTTCAGGCCGGCCAGGTCCAGATCGTCCAGAGTGAAAAGCTCAGGCATGAGGATCGCTCCCTCCTCTTTCGAATCGTCTTGACAGCCGGGCCAGCAGCTCGGCCAGGCGGTTCGCGTAACCCCATTCGTTGTCGTACCAGCCCACCACCCGCACCAGGCCGTCCACCGCCTGGATCAGCGGCAGGTCGATCACCACCGAGCGCGGATCGCCCACGAAGTCGGACGACACCGGCTCGTCCGTGGTCACTCCCAGAAGCCCGGCGAGCGGTCCGGCCGCGGCCTCTTCATAGGCCTGCCGCACCGCGCCGACCATCCCAGGCGCGGCCGGCCGCTCCAGATCCGCCACCAGATCGAGCATGGCCACCACCGGCGTCGGCACGCGCACGGCGAAGCCGTCGATCCGTCCGGCGAGCCCCGGGATCAGCAGCCCGGCGGCGCCGGCCGCGGTCGTCGAGATGGGGATGATGTTCAACGCCGCCGCGCGCGACCGCCGCGGGTCCGGGTGCGGCAGATCGAGCAGCCGCTGATTCTCCGTATAGCTGTGGACCGTATTCATCAGCGCCCGGCGCACCCCGAAGCGGTCGTGCAACACCTTCGCCATCAGGGCCAGCGCGTACGTAGTGCAGGACGCGTTGCTGATCACCGGCTGGCGCCCGGGATCCCAACCCTCCCATCCCTCCCGCCCCTCGGAAACCCCCAGGCAGAGCGTGGCGTCGGCCGGGTCGCCGGGATCGCCGTTGGCGGAAAGCACCACCGTCCGGACGCCGCCGCGCAGGTGGCCCGCGGCGCGGCTCCGCGGCAGGAAGCGGCCCGTCGCCTCGACCACCGCCTCGGCTCCGGCCTCTCCCCACGGGATGCGGGCGGGATCGGGCTCCTGGAAGACCGGAATCCGGAGATCCCCGATGCGCAGGGCTCCGTCCTCAGCCTCCACGGGGAGGGAAAACCGGCCCTGGACCGTGTCCCGGGCCAGAAGCCGGGCGAGGACCGGGACCGGCACCACGTCGTTGACCGCCACCGGCTCCAGGTACGACCGGAGATCCTCCCGCGTCAGCACGACGCGGAGCAGGGCGCGGCCGATGCGGCCGAAACCGTTGATTCCAAAGCGCAAGGGCATCTCTTCCTCTTCCGGGTGAGCGACGGCGCCGGCGAGAGGTGTAGTTTATAGCAGTGTCACGTCTGGGGGATTCGCCGCACTAGAGAGATTGGACGATAATAGACGCCCCAGCGAACGACACCGCTGTCCGACAGCGCAACGAATCTGCAGGAGGACCGACCGATGGAAATGGGCAAGTACTGCAAGGCATACCTGGCGAAGCAGCTCCGGGAGTACCCGCACTGGACCGAGAAGAAGGAGAACGCCCGCAAGGAGAAGAAGGAGGTCGACGGCAAGGAGGTCGAGACCCTCCTGGAGCTCACGGACGACAGCATCCTCTATCTCCAGGAGAACTACGTCGTCACGGCCGACATCTTCAAGGACCAGAACATCATCTTCGACAACGTCACGGACGAGTGGAAGGAGTACTGCCACGGGCCGCTCGGCTTCGAGATTCCGGTCTACGAGCCGATCAACATCCCGGTGGCGAGCGGCGCCGAGGGGACCGGGGTCGGGAACGGCTGAGGGGGCGGGCCGCCGGCATGACATGCCCACCAGCGCCGTCACAACTGTAGGGGCAGGCCTTGTGCCTGCCCCTTTGCCGCCACGGAGGCAACCGCCACAAGGGCAACCACAAGGGTTGCCCCTACGGGATGACATGAGCCGCACCCCTCCCATCGTCCTCGGCATCGAGACCTCCTGCGACGACACCGCCTGCGCCGTCCTCGACGGCGAAGGGCGGGTCCTCGCGTCCGTGGTGTCGAGCCAGCTCGCGGCGCACCGGCCTTACGGCGGCGTCGTGCCGGAGATCGCCTCCCGGGAGCACCTGTCCAACTGGCCGCTGGTCAGTGAGGAGGCGCTGGAGCGGGCCGGGGTGAGGATGGACGAGATCGAGCTCGTCGCCGCGACCCGCGGTCCCGGCCTGGTGGGCGCGCTCCTGGTGGGGCTCTCGATCGGCAAGGCCGTGGCCTTCGCCCTGGGCCGGCCGTTTCACGGAGTCCACCATCTCGAAGGCCATCTCTACTCCCCGTTCCTGCCGCCACCCGCGGAGTCGGGGCCGGCCGGGCCGCCGCCCGAATCCTTCGTGGGGCTCGTCGTCTCCGGCGGTCACACCTCCCTGTTCCAGGTGGAAAGAGGAGAGATCTCGACCCTGGCGGAGACGCGCGACGACGCCATCGGCGAAGTCTTCGACAAAGTCGGCAAGCGCCTGGGGCTGCCCTATCCCCAGGGTCCGAAGGTGGACGAGCTGGCCGAGACGGGAGACGCCACAGCCCGGCGGCTGACCGTCCCGTTCCCCGGAGACGACCTCTTCTTCTCCTACTCGGGCCTCAAAAGCCGGACGCTGTTGGAGATCGAAAAGCTCGAGCGCAAGCTCGGGCCGATCGACCTGGGCGATGGAAGAGAGCCGCCGCGGGAGGTATTGGACCTGCTCGCCGGCTTCCGCGCGGCAGCCGTGGGCCAGGTGATCGACCGCCTGGACCGCCTCCATCGCCGGAGCCCCATCCGCATCCTGGCCGTCTCGGGAGGCGTGGCGGCCAACCGACTCCTGCGCCGGGAGCTGCCCGCCTGGGCGGCGGAACACGGCGTGGATCTCAGGCTCGTCCCCCTGGTCTGGTCCGGAGACAACGCCGCGATGATCGCCCACGCCGCCCTCCTGCGCCATCGTCGCGGCGAGTCCGGAGACCCCTTCTCCGCGGAAGCGGAGAGCCGCATCCCTCTCTAATGCCGTAAGTAACCTTCCCGGTTGCAAGCAAACTCCCCCGTTGCAGAGTCGGCTCCTCAGTTGCAGAGTCGGCTCCCCAGTTGCAGAGTCGACTCCCCAGTTGCAGAGTCAACTCCCCAGTTGCAAAGTCGGCTCCCCAGTTGCAGAGTCGGCTCCCCAGTTGCAGAGTCGGCTCCCCAGTTGCAGAGTCGGCTCCCCAGTTGCAGAGTCGGCTCCCCAGTTGCAGAGTCGACTCCTCAGTTGCAGAGTCGGCTCTCCAGTTGCAGAGTCGACTCCCCCGTTGCAGAGTCAGCTCCCCCGTTGCAGAGTCGACTCCTCAGTTGCAGAGTCGACTCCTCAGTTGCAGAGTCGACTCCTCAGTTGCAGAGTCGACTCCTCAGTTGCAGAGTCGACTCCCCCGTTGCAGAGTCAACTCCCCAGTTGCAGAGTCACCTTCCTCTGGGGCAAAGTCAACTCCTCTGGGGCAAAGTCAACTTCCCTGCGGCGGTGGCTTCGGCCGGCGTTGAGGATGATCGGGCCGGCTGATCTGAGGCGTCCCGAGAAAGCGAATCTCTCGCCAGCCAGGCGCCGTCAGGGGGAAGTCCCCGAAGGGGACGCAGGAATAAAGCCTGGGGCTTCAGCCCCAGGTTCAGATCCCCCCAGAAAACACCAAGCCCTGAAAGGGCGCAGGCATTGCCGCGGGGTTGCAACCCCGCGAGGGCGGGCGGCGGTATGCCTACGTCCCTCCGCCTGGAAACTGGCCCTGGCTCTAGGACTCCACCGGTGCCCAAAGATCCTGGAAGATAGAGCCCTCTGGACATTTAAGCCGCCTCGACAATCGCTAGTGAACATTCTATGCTCATATTGAGGCTTATACAGCCTCCAAGGAGGAGGATTGACATCCAGACTTCCGGAGGTCTAGACTTGCTAAGTCTCAGGATTCAAGAAACTTGCGCCGTGTCGCGACGCAGGCACGGGAGTGCTTCGCCTCTTCCCGATTGATGCGAAGGATGACGGAGAGGACGGAGAAACGATTGAGGCTACGGTTATATGGGTGAAATAGGTCATGGTTCAATATAGAGCTCCGAGCAAAGTATCCTTGTACAGAGGCGGAGGCAACGCTAGCCCTAGGGGCACTGGAGGCTGTATGCAATGTATTAGCGCCGTGAGGTATTGGGGCATGTAACACTACGCTGTCACTACGCTGCACCGGACGGCAACCGTGCTATGCACGCTTGCCGCGCGGGGAGCTTCTAAGGCGTTGGGCGGCACAGACTCAAGCAGCTTCACACGAAGCCTTGGCTGCTGTTAGGATTCAGCTTTACGATACGCCCCCGGTCCTTAACGAGAGACAAACCATGAGCCGCGATCTCGACCTCACCCGCCAGCCGGCCCGGCCTTGCGTTAGCTGCGGTAAGGCGACCGATGCCTCCGTCAATATCGTTGATCGGAAGGTTTCGATGTGCTCGGACTGCTCCATACGCTTCGAGGACTACCTGGCCGAGAGGGGAGGGCCACTGCCGTGTCCGCCCGTGCTCTATCGCTATCGAGCCCCTAGTGATCTTGAGCCGGGCAAGGACGGTGGCCCCAGTCGGTTTGAGCAGTTCCTTACTACAGATCAGGTATGGGCATCAAACCCGACGCAATTCAACGATCCCTATGATTGCCGCCAGACATACGACTTTGCAGCCTCGCCTGAAGAATGGGAGAAGCGAGTTGACCAGGGGATCGTCGGCGCGCTGGCCGGATATCTCAGGGCTGCGGGCAAGTTGCCGCCCCAGCGTGAAGAGGAGCTGAAGGCTCTTGGGGCGGAAATGAAGAAGGAGGCCAAGTACAACGATCTCGCTGTCCAGGCTAACATGGGACGCCTGACGCAGGAGTCCCTCGATAAAGCGCGGGTCCTATGCCTGTGCGAGAGCCAGACCAATCCAAGACTGTGGGCTCACTACGCGGATGGGCATCGCGGCTTCTGCCTCGAGTTCGATACAAATGTAAAGCCCTTCTCTTATGCATACCGGGTGAGATATACGAGGGACTACCCGAAGCTGGACATCAACGCCACTCCCGATAAGTGTCTTCGAACGTTCCTTCTGACCAAGTCGGAACTCTGGAAAGACGAAGAAGAGTGGCGATGCGTTGTCTTCTCGGGTGGCCCCGCACAATGGCCGATTCCCAAAAAGGCGCTGAAGGCGGTGATTTTCGGCACGCGGGCGGGTGCGGACCTGCGGGCGACCATCGCCCACCTGATCGCGGCACACAAGCCTTGGGTCGAGTTGCGAGAGGTCGTGGAGGTCCCGTTCTCGTACGATCTTCAGGTCAGACCGCTACCAGGTACCGCGGCCGCAGCGCCGGGCACCGGACCTCTAGGATGAGAACATGAAAAAGTCGGACGCGAGCCAAGATCAGCCGGCATCGGAGCTCATCTCGAAAAGAATCGCCGAGCTCGGGGACTGGCGCGGGGAAACCCTCAGCAGAATGCGCCAGCTCATCAAGGAAGCAGACCCGGACGTCGTCGAGGAGTGGAAGTGGATGGGCACTCCGATCTGGTCGCACGACGGCATCATCTGCACTGGCGAATCCTACAAGAATGTCGTGAAGCTCACCTTCTCCAAGGGTGCGTCTCTGAAGGATCCGGCCCGTCTCTTCAACTCGAGTCTCGACGGAAACGTACGCCGCGCGATCGACATCCACGAAGGAGAAGAAGTTGACGAGTCCGCCTTCAAGGCACTCGTTCGCCAAGCGGTCGCCCTCAACAACTCTGCCAGGTCGAAACCCTCGAAGAAAGCGAAGGCCTGAGGGATTCCGCCCCTGGCACTTCTTTCTCCACCCGCTGGTGACGAGCACGCCTCCCCCTGCCCCCTTCTTCTATCCGGCGTACATGGACGCGAGGAGCGCCTCGGCCGTATGCTTGATGGCTGCGCTGTTCAAGAGAAGGAGATCCGATGCCCCTGTGCCGCACGGTCTGGTTGTCGATGGTGGTCCTCCTGGTCCCCGGAGCTCTTCTTGCCCAGACGGCCCCGGCGCCGTCTCTGACCTTCGAGCCCGCGGCGGTGGTGGCGTCGGGAGTCACCCCGAAAGGCAAGGTGGTGTGGTTCAGCGTGGCACGCGAGATCGCGGACTTCGCGGCCACCGTCGTGCGCCGCGATCAG
Source organism: uncultured Holophagales bacterium (assembly GCA_963844885.1). Lineage (GTDB taxonomy): Bacteria > Acidobacteriota > Thermoanaerobaculia > Multivoradales > UBA5704 > DATMER01. Next base: position 221,289 of record CAWJQA010000011.1, read on the forward strand.
GTCGTGGAAGACGAGGACGGCGACGGCAAGGTCCGCTTGGAGATCGGCACGCCGGTTCCGCTTCAATCGGTCTGGCTCGCCGTGGACCTCGCCAGCGGCGCCTTCGCGGTGGCCGTGCCCGAGGGTTCCCTCGCCGCCGAGCTGCCTCTTGCCGCCCGCAACCGCGACCGCGGTGGGGCCGGCAAGCCCGCATGGGTCGAGGTGCAACGGCAATACCTCGAGCTCGCCGTCGTCCGTCCCGGCCTGGGAGCCTGGGCCCTGACCGTGGGCGACGGCGGGGGAGCCGACGAGGACGGCGCCGCCGACGGGTCCATCACGGCCGCTCTCGCCCGCATGAGAAGCTTGGGAAGCAGCCCTGCCGCTCCCGGCCTGTTCAGCCCGCGCGACGTTGTCGCCGTCGTCGATCCGAACCGGATGCAGTTCTACGTCGAAACCCTCGCGCCGCCCACGCCCTGACCGAGAGCCGACCATGACCCACAACCGCACCCTGGCCGCCGCCGCCTTTCTGCTCGTCATCCCGGTCCTCGCCTCCGCGGACGTTCATCCGAACTCGGAGAGCGGCTTCGCGTCCGAAAAAGCTTTTCAGGTCGGAGAGATCGACAACGTCAACCTGTTCAACGGCAATCTGGTCCTGACGATCCCCATCGGGAACGCCTATCCCGTCGGCGGCGGCATGAGTTACGGCCTGTCTCTGGTCTACAACTCGACCCCCTGGATCTTCCAGCAGAGAACGGATCCGATCTCCGGAATCACCTACAACCAGGCGTACCCGGAACCGCGCTCGAACGCCGGCCTGGGCTGGCAGGTCGCCCTCGGACGGCTTTTCGCGCCCGGGCAGACGGTCAACGGCCTGCCCGTCAACAACTCGAATTACTGGATCTATCAGGGACCGGACGGCAACGAGCACGTCTTCTACAACACGCTGCACGAGGGCGACTCCGCGGCCACCGGCGTCAGCTACACCCGCGACGGCAGCTACCTGAGGATGAAGGTGGTGGGCTCGTCGCGGGAGGTCGAATTTCCGGACGGCACCATCCACCGTTTCGACAGCAGCGGGAAGCTGACGCAGATCCGCAACCGGTTCACGGTCGACGATCCCGTGCCCGCGAACGACATCGACCTCGTCACGATCGTCTACGGGCAACCCTGGACGATCAGCGACAACCACGGCCGGATTCAAAAAATCTACTTCAAGACTCTGCCGCAGGATAATGGAAACGTCGATGTGGTGGACCGTGTGGAGCTGACGGCTTTCGGCGGAACGTCAACGGCCACTTATACATTCGGCTACACCCCCGCGACGATCCGCCGCCCATGCCCGCACAACGAGGATCCACTCGTGTTGCCCCTGACCGTTCAGGTGCAGCTCCTGACGAGCGTGGCCCTCCCGGACGGCTCTTCCTACTCCATGCCGAGCAGTGATTACGTCGTCAATGCCCCCGACAGCGGCCCGGCGTGCCGCACCTCGGGCTCGATTCTCGGCCTCAAGCTGCCGACGCTGGGCAAGGTCGAGTGGATCTACATGGAATATATCTTTCCAAGCCAGTCCAGCAGCAAGCCGTACCGCCAGACTCGGCCCGGCGTGGGGACACGCAAGACGCTGGACAGCTCCGGCACGACGCTGGGCCAATGGACCTACTCCACCACCCGGACACCGTCGAACCTTCCGCCGAACCCGGGACCGATCTATGAGCAGTTGGTCAACACCGTGACCGACCCCCTGGGCAACCGGCGCGAGCATTATTTTTCGATTTACGTCTCGGGCTCCGGCACCACGGACTTTCAGAAGGAGGACTACAGCCTTCCGTTCACCCGGTATGACGGCGACGGCGCGGGCCGCTTCCTCTCGATGCGCTTCTACGACTCGGTCAACACGCTCGAGCGCTCCGCCTATGTGCGCTACCAGCGGGACAAGCTGAGCAACTCCATCGAATTCCAGGATCAGCTCAATATCAATCGCCGCGAGGAAACCTCCCGCACGGTTTATTGGGACGACGGCAACCGCTACACCGAAGTCAACCGTTCCGGGTTCGACGGCCTGGGCCACTACCGCACGAGCCAGACCGGCGGCAACTTCGCCAGCGCCGACTCGAAAACCACCTTCGTCAACTACAACCCGGGCGCGGGTACCTATCAGCTCGACGTCAACGGAAACCCGCTGCCGGGCTTCACCATGCTGCCGTCCGCCACGCCCTGGCTCCTGGAGACGTTCACCGAGCAGACGGTAACCGAAGGAACCTCGATCGATCACGCGCTCTACTGCTTCGACAGCGCGAAAGGCTTCCTCAAGCGCAAGCGGGTGCTCAAGAGCTCGCCCAGCCTCGGAGCCACCGACGTGCTCGTGGTCTACACGTACGACTCGGCCGGCAACGTGGCGAGCGAAGACTACTATGGTGCCGACCAGGGCGCCAACCTGAGCATCACGGATACCTGCTCGTTCACGCCTTCGGCCTCGCAATACACGATCAACCACGCCTATCAGTACGGCGCCCGAGCAACTTCGCAATACGCGGGAGTCTCCTTCAAGTCGCTCGACCGCACGATCGACGCGAGCACCGGCCTCGCCTCGTCCAGCCGGGATACCGCGGGCCTGCAGACCGATTACGAGTACGACCCCATGGGCCGGCTCGCCTGGTCCATGCCGCCGGTCGGACACGGAGCCTGGACGGAGTACGTCTACCAGACGGCCACATCCACGACTCCGGCCAAAGTGATCATCCGCCGCAGAGGCAACGGCAGCAAGACCGCCGGAGTGATTCTGCCGACGCAACTCCATTTCGACGGCCTCGGGCGTATCTGGAAGGAGCAGACCTTCCTGCCGGGAAGTGTCTGGGGAGTGCGCGAGACGCAGTACAACGGAGCGGGCTGGAAGTCTCAGGTTTCGGAAATCTACCCGCTCAACGGTACGCCCACGGCCTGGACGAAATACCTGAGCTACGACCCGTTCGGCCGGCCCGGGACGGTGCGTCCGCCCGACGGCCAAGCGCATGACGTCACCTTCAACTACTACGGCGTGCGCATCATCGAGCGGACAGTCAACGTCGGCACCACCTACAACGCCGCGACCGGGACGGTGACCGAGGCCGCGGCGAAGACCACCGAAACCTACGATCACCACGGCCGCCTCTACAAGGTGGCCGAACCCTCCGGTGCCGGCGGTGCGGACGTGACGACCACATACGCCTATGATGCCGCCGACCGGCTGATCAATGTAAAAACCGTTTCCGGCGTGACCCAGAACCGCTGGTTCAACTACGACGGCCGGGGCTTCCTGACCTCCGAAGACCATCCGGAAAAGGGAGCCACGGGCAACGGCAAGGTCCAATATTTCACGTATGACGCCATGGGCCACCCGAGCCGCATGACAGACGGTCCGAACGATCTCACCTACGTCTATGACAAAGCCGAGCGGTTGAAAGACGTGAAGGAGACGACAGGTCTGCAACGCAACCTGAAGCACTTCGACTACGACACCGCCCCCGGCTGGGGCGCCGGCAAAGTGGCGCAGGCGATCCGCTACAACTATCCGGTCCTGGGGACGACGCCCCACACCGTTCAGATTTCGGAAACCTACACCTACAGCGGCCTCGACGGCCGAGCCTCCAAACGTGACACCGCGATGACCTTCGACGGCGCTCCGGCGGAAGCGTTCACCCAGTCCTTCACCTGGTCGGTGATGGGGGACGTAGACACGCTCAGCTATCCGGCCTGCATCGTGGGCCGCTGTCCGGCGACCACCTCGCGCACGGTGACGAACGGCTATTCCAACGGGTACCTGACCTCCGTGGCGAGCGGCGGGTTGACCTACGCAACGATCAGCTACCAGCTCAATGGGATGGTCAACCAGGTAGTACACGCCAACGGCATCACGGACACCCAAGCCGTAGACGCCTCGGGCATCCGGCGCCCCGGCTCGATCACCTCGACCTTCGGCGCGGCGGCCCGCTGGACGACGGGCACCTACAACTACGACGGCGCCGGCAACATCACGAAGATGGGGACCTCCTGGTTCACCTACGACAAGGTGAGCCGGCTGACCACGGGAACGGTCTTCATCGGCACCACCGGAGGAGGCACTCAGAAGCAGCAGACCTACACCTTCGACGCCTTCGGCAACCTGACCGCGGTAGGCGGCTCTCCAGGCCGCAACATCCCGATTGATGCGGCGACGAACCGGCTGGTGACCAGCACCGATCCCGCGACCCTGACGACGTACGACTCCGCCGGCAACCTGACCGCCTGGAACGGGGCGGCCACCTACAACTACGACGCTTTCAACCAGATGTGGCGGATGAAGTCGGGCGCGGAGGAGTGGCTCTACGTATATACGGCCGACAACGAACGCATCTGGTCGTTCAAGGTAGGGTCGACGTTTTCACGCTGGACGCTGCAAGATCTCTCCGGCAATATACTGCGTGAATATGACAACAACGCGGGTACTTGGACTCTGGCGGAGGACTACCTCTATCGAGGCGGCCTCCAATTCGCGGCGGAAACGACCGCCGGACGTCGGCATTTCCACCTCGATCATCTGGGGACTCCACGGCTGATCACGGACTCGGCCGGCAATCAGGTAGCCTACCACGTCTATTACCCCTTCGCCGAGGAAGCGACAGCCTTCAACCAGGACGCGGAACGCTCAAAGTTCACCGGCCATGAACGCGATCTCGCGAACTTGACAGGCACCGGGGACGACCTGGACTACATGCATGCGCGGCACTTCTCCCCAATGACGGCAAGATTCTTGAGCGTTGACCCGATCGGGGGTAGTCTGCACACTCCGCAGACATGGAACCGGTACGCTTACACCATCGGCAATCCGCTGAAATATATTGATGTCGATGGGATGTCCGCGATTGACTTTTGTGTCGGCACGATCTGCGGCGGAGAGATTACCGTATCGGCGTCCTGGGACCCATCAGGATTTTTGAGCTTTCTCTGGTCAAGTGCCAACTTCACTGCCGGAGTGGTCGATGCAACGATGTCGAATTTTTTCTTCGGCCTTGGACGCCATTCATTCAGTGATCCAGATTTTCAGGCAGGTCAGCTAGTTGGAGATGGAGCTTCGGTTGCCGCAGGTGCGGCTGAAGCTGTCTCAGGAACCGGTGGCGTTGCCGTTGGAACCGCCTTTGATCTGACAGGCGCGGGAGCGCTTGTAGGCGTCCCAATCCAGGCCGTCTCCGTCTTCATGACCGTCCAAGGTGCAACTGCCTCCGCGCTTGGTTCTGTCCACTTGATGGAGGCCAGCCGGAAGGGCGGAGGGAAGACGGGAAGAAAGATCAATCAAAAACGCGAAGAACATCTGAGAGAGCAGATCAAGGAAACGGAAAGAGCCCGCGATCAAGCACCAAGCAATCAGCGAGAGCAGTTCACAAAGTTGTTGAAGCACCTTAGGTTGCAGTTAAAACCGTCCGAGACTCACTGGAGGAGATAGTGTTCTTGTTGAAGACGCTTAGAATTATTCCTGGCGTGGGGCTTGGTGCATTGCGGTTTGGTATGACCTCCTTCGACGCCGAGAGGATCGTGGGAAAGGCACCGGAATCGACGTTTGAGGCGGATGGCCCCTATTCCTATGGGATGTTGGCTTACAGGCCACAAGGTCTATTCTTGTTCTTCGACGAAGCCCACGACCTTCGCCTTACCAACATTGAGGTTCAATCGACACTGGGAGTAACATTGTTCGGCGCGCCGCTGTTCCCGGCAAATTCGGAGACCGTGCGAGATTTGTTGAGTCGCCATCTCTCAGGGGAACACCTGGAAAAACTAGAATTGGAGTCTCTGGAGGTAGTTGGTGAGAGAGCTCTCTCGGCCCCTTCTCTCGGCGGAACCTTCTACTTCGATGAGTCCGGATCACTTCAGAGCTTTCAGTGGGGACCGTTTCCTGGTCCACAGGGTGAGATCCTATGGCCGCCCACAGAGACATAGCGGCCTTTGATATAGCCTGTCCATCTGAGGCGGCAGCCTTACTAACGCTTGAGCTAATAGAGCCAAGCCGACTGCCCTCTTTTGCTGAAGCTTTGCTGGTGAGAGATTATGACGCCAAGTCTTTGAGGAGGCTTGCAGTAGAAGAACCTGGCGGTAATGTCGACCTCGTGCGCTTGTTCCACGAGGCCAATCGGGCTCTCGGCGGACAGGAGTTTGCTACGGCGAACGACGCCGCAACGTGGCTGCTTCGCGACCTGGCCGTCCGAATTGCCGAGCATACTCTAGATGCATATACGGGAGCGAAGATCATATGGATGATTTCGCTGGCGGGCGACGTGGAACGCCCGTTGGCAGCAGACCCATTTATCTACTGTGCTAGCGAGTATGAAGATCGACCCGAAGATAGGCAGTTCTTCACTGACGCCATTATAGCTGAGGCTCGAAGACTTGTTGAGAGCGCGAATGGCTGACGCCTGGAAAGACACCTGCCGCAGCACGAATTGGACAGCGCCGAGACTTGGACGATGGAATCACTGGACCAGACTGCAATGTGGATCGAGTCCATTGACATGAGCTTCTACTTCGATTCCTCTGGGGTACTTACGGAAGTGCAGTGGGGTCCTGCTGCCGCACGGTCTGGTTGTCGACCAGGCTAGACGGAGCTGCCAGGTTGTCCGTAGACCTCCCTGTAGAGTGAAGGGCGACGAACGACGATGCCTGACGCGGGTCCCCACGACTGACCGGCCGTTCGTGACCATCACTTTGACGGGGGTATGCCGTCCGGTCCCCCCGGGCTCTTTGACAATTTGGAGGGATGACGGCCGCCGAGTCCAAGGCCGCCGTCGTTCCGCAGGGGTCCGCCTTTCAGGGAGGGGAGGCGGGGCCATCGCCGGAGGTGTGTGGGAGCGGCTCGTGGGTGAGCGGCGGTGGCGGCCTCTTGATTGGGAAACCTCCCCCTGGGACCGCCGCCGGGGCGTCGGCGGTCCCAGGGGCTCGGAGCGGCCGGCTCTAGCCGCCGTTGTCCGGTTCGGCGGGCGGCGGAGGCGGTATCGGTTGGTTTGGCGCCCTTGTGACCAGGCGCTTGCTCGTGGGCTCGAACTTCAGGGTGGCAAACGAGAAGTAGCCCGGGAAGTCGGCACGGAAGGTGACCTTCTCTCCGGGAGGCAGGGCCGCGGCTCCCAAGGCCGCCTGGCTCGTGGCGATGAGGGTATTCGATTCATCGTAGAGCATGACCTGGAGCTGCAGCTCGGTCGCGGTGGCGCCCGAGGAGTTCTGGAGCGAGCCGTTGATCACCACGTGCCCGTCCTCGGAATCCCGGTCCTGCTTCCAGGTGTCGACCACCACGCCGGGACCGGTGGCGGCGCCCGCCTGGCCGGTCTCGGCGGCCCCCGGCGACGCCGGAGGCGGGGCTTGTCGCACGTCCTTGTCGGTGATCACGCGGACCGACTTCTTGCGCTCTACGGGTTTTTCCGGCTCGGCGCTGGCCTGGGCGCTGGCCGCGACGGCCTCCTCGGTCGCGTTGCGGCTCGCATCCAGGTCTACGTCGGTGAGGCGGAGGGAGGAGAGCTTGCCGTCCGTGGTCTTGAAGACGACAAGCTTCCCCTTGACGGTCCAGGCTCCCTGAGTCTCGACCTTCGCCCCTTCCTTGGTGACCAGCCAGTCGGCAGCCGCCGGCCCGGCGGTTCCCACGAGAGCCGCCAGGATCAGGGCCGCGAACGGATGCCGTACTGTCATCTCTAGTACTCCTTCCAGCTCTTTTCGATGAGGCAGACCGGGACCGGTGCGATGCAGACCAGGCTGGTGTCCGCCGAGATGGTCTTGATGTCCACCCGGTAGTTGCTGAACTTGCAGGTGGATGGGAAGAGGCTCTTCATCGACTCCATGATAGCCATCTTCGTGGGATCGTCACAAATCTCATCGACGCCGGTGGAGGCGTTCTTCGTCTGTCCCTGCTCGGCGAACGGGTTGGTGACGAAGTTCGGGACCTCGAACTCGCGGGTCGCGTCGGCTGTCACGCCCGACGGCGGCTGGACGAACGGGTCGGCGTTCAAGGTGGAGACGATGAAGACGCGGCTGACGCCGGTCTTCGCGCACAGCGCCCCGTCCTTCGACGTGGTGACGTTCACAGCGGGCTTGAAGGTCGAGAAGAAGGTCACTCCGGACAGCGCGAAGGCGTCGTTGACGACCCGCTCGTTGGGGTCGAGGACGAGATACCAGCCGCGCTGGCCCGCCGCCGCGGTCTCCAGGGTGCCGCCGGTGGCCGGCTCGGCGACGGTGACGCGCCGGAAGTTGGATTCCTTCATTGGCAGGCTCACGGAGGAGCTGTCGGTATCGTCGACGAAGACATAGAACCGGCCGTTCTGGCCGTCGTTGTTCCAGAGGTCGTCGCGGTCGCCGGTGCCGAACGTCAGAAGATAGCCGCCGAGCTTCGAGTCGAAGACGACCGACGGCCGGAAGAAGATCGGCCGCGCCACCAGGACCGGCAGGCCGGTGAGGGCGTCGATGTTGGCGTCGAAGATCTTTCTCGGAACCCAAGAGGTGGTGGGAATCCGCAGCGCGGTGTACGTATTGCCGTCGACGCCGCGGACGGACTGGCTCGTCAGGGCCGGGTAGACCTTCTTGGTCCCGCTCGTGACGTCGGTGGTTATATCGATACGGTAGATGTAGCCCTGGGTGGTGCCGAGGTAGATCCGGTCGAGGTAGCCGTCGCCGTTGGTGTCCACGGCGGCGGGCTCGCTCGGCATGGAGCCTTCGAGCTGCCGCTTGTAGATGGCCTTGCCGGTCTCGATGTCCACCATGTAGATCCAGGTGCCCTGCGTCGAGGCCGTCTTGCTCAGGGGATCGAGTCCTCCGCCGAAGACGGCGACGTAGACGTCGCGGGTGGTCTCCGAGCCCGTGGACTCGGCGACCCGGATGCGTCCGATGTTGGGGATCGACCAGGTCTGTCCCAGGTCGGATTTGACGTTGCCGTCCGGGGTGCCGTTGCTGGTGGTGGGGAAGCCGGTGTCCTCCTCGTCGAGGTGGACGCGGTTGCCCGACCCGTCGACGACGCTGTCGTCGAACTCCCAGAGCACCGAGGGGAAGGGGATCGGTCCGCACGAGGTGGTGTTGAACGATCCTTCACCCAGGCAGGAGGGGACGTAGCCGTTGACAGGCTGCGGCACGAAATCCTCGCCCGGGTCGTTGCCCGTGGTCAACGTGTCGGGCTGGGTGATGTCGATGGCGTAGTAGCTCGCGCCGCCCTGGCGCAGGCCGGCGATGGCAAGTGTACGCCACTGGCGGTCCGCGGCCGTGGGAGTTCCGTTGTGGCTCGGGTCGATGTAGGCGTCGGCCACGGTTATGGTGCCGTCCACGCTCCACTTGTGGGTGGTCGTCAAGGGATCGGCGAGCAGGCGCACCGTGGGCATGACCGCGCGCGGCATGAAGGCGAAGACCTCCTTGCCGGTGCCGTTGTCGAACTTGTTGGTCGAGGAGCTGTACTGGCCGGCGTCGAACGCATGCACCATGCCGTCGTTGGCACCCACGAGGAGCATCTTGCGGCGCAGCCGGTGCTTCGCCGCGAAATCCTGATAGGAGTTCAGGTTCAGGGTGTAGTACTGGGTGTTCGGCGGGCTGCCCACGACCAGCGGGTTCGAGTGGAAGATGTCACCCAGGTAATATTCGATCGTCACGGTCGAGGTCGCGCCGGTCAACGGGTTCGTCACCGTGAGGGTGGCGGTCTTTTTCTCGTAGGTCTTGGCGACCACGGTATTGGCGCTGGTCTGGGTGGTGCTCTCGGAGCTTGCATCCCCTTCGGTGAAGGTATATCCCAGGGCGCGCCAGAAGTCGTATTTGACCGGGAGCGTGTCGGAGCCGGTGGTGGCCTCGAAAAGCCTGCGGCTCGCCGGTATGTTCGACGTCTTGTTTTCCTGCGTGTAGTAGACCCGCCGCTGGTCGGCGTTCGGGCCGGCGGGGTCGGTGGCGTTGACCTGCGTCTTGATGGATTCGGCGGCGTCCCAGACGTGGTTCGGGTGAGTGGTGTCCGGCTTCTGGTCGATCGGATTCAAGGGGAGCGGCTTGATGAACGAGTGGACGTGGCCGTCCCAGACCGCCTTGCCGTTGAGCGGCGTGAAGTTGGTGAGGAAGATCTTGTCTTCCACGATGGCCTGTACGGATGGCACGGCCGCCGAGGCGAAAGCTCTCGACTCCTGGCGGATCAATCCCAGGATGCGCTCGAGCTCGGCCTTGAGCTGGCTTGCGGTCTGCGGGCAGAGCAGTTGGCCCTTGCCGTTCTGGGCCATACACTTGAGCGGGTTGCCGATCGCGTTGCAGTTGGCGCCGTAGGCGAGGACCCACGTCTTGATGTCGGCCTTCGAGTTGAGGTTGGCGGTGTCGGCGCAAGGGTTTTCACCGGCACAGGAGTCACCGCCGTCGCTCAGCACGATCAGGTACGGCCGGCGGCAGCCCCACTCGGAATCCTTGGTAGCGGCGATGGCCGCCCAGCCCGTGCCGTAGGCGCCCAGGTTGCACTTGTTCCCTTCGCCCTGATACCAGCAGCGGAAGTCGGAAATCGCCTTGCCCAGAGGGCTGGGCCCGGTGGCGAACATGGGGATCTTGTCGTCCTCCTCGAGCTCCAGGACGCCCGTGCTGGACTCGGGACTGTCCTTGAAATAGCTGGCGATGCCGAAGTCCGGCGAGGCGGAGCCGTAGTTGGGGACGAAGCGCTGCAGAAACGCCGCCTTTTGCTCGTTGCGCCAGTCGAGGGGGAGCATGTCGCCCTTGTCGAGAGGCAGTCCGAAGTCGGGGTCGGACACGGTCGGGCGCTTCAGGCTGTAGCATTGGCCCACTGACTTGCAGTAGGGGTCTGTGGGCGCGCCGGCGACCGCCGGGGTGGTGTCGTAGTTCCCCTCCCAGCCCTTGCCGGAGAACGGGGCGGCCGAGTCGCAGGTCGCGACGTCCTGAAGATCCTTGGCGTCATAGAACCCGCCGACGTAATCGATGCCGCCCGCTTTGCTGGTCGTGGGCGCGGTGCGGCCGTTGTTCTCGTCGTACATCAGGAATTCGGTCCACCGCTCGAGCTCGATCGTCGCCGTCCAAGTCTGCGCGACGGTGAAGGTCTGATCGGTGAGGCAGGCCGTTACCTTCTCCATCGTCAGCTTGACGTTCATGCCGTCCTTGCCGAGCCCGGGGTTGTCGGTGATGCCGTCAGCCTTCTTGCTCGGCCGCTCGACCTTCAAGCGATAGGTCTTGTTACCGGTGCCGCCCTTGAGCCAGAGATAGGTGGGGCCGTTGCCCGCCGAGCCCAGCTTCGCATAGCGGTTGATCGCCTCGCGGTCGTCGGCGCCGACCGCGCCGAAGGTCTTGGGGGCGTTGCAGGTGCCCAGGATGCCGGTGGCGTCCAGGTGGGCGCCGAAGGTCATCAGATCGCCTTGAATATCGTCCGAGACCGTGCCGTCCGCGGCGGTGGCGATGGGGCCGTTGGCGTCGCCCACCGGGTACGCGAGCGGCCAGCCGCTCGGCAGCGTGTTGCTCGGCGTGTCGATCCAATAGTAGAGCCAGTGCTTGGCCGTGGCCCGCGCGTAGTCCTGGTTGAAGGAGGCGAATCCGAAATGAACGTCGTCGACGCTCTTGAAGACGTCGTAGATGACCTTCTTCGCCTGGTAGATCTTCGAGCGCGGGTCGTCGCCGTTGGCGTGAACCCACTTGCCGTCCGTGGTGAGCGACATCGTCGCCGAGTTGTCGACGATGAAAAAGACGTACGGCTTGGCCGTGGTGAAACGCAGCAGGTCGACGTCGTCGGAAAAGCCGGGTGTCGCGCCCACGACGAGCAGAGCGAAGACGGCGAGGACGAAGACAGCGGCGGCTACACCACGCAGCGGTGGACGTTGACGGGCCATGACGGACCCTCCTTGGTCAGAACTTGATCTTTGCCAACTGTACCGGATCGTTGGAGCTCGCCAGCGAATCGACCGACGGCCGGAAAGGCTGGATCTCGACCATCGCGCTGACGGTCTTGAGAGCGAGCGGTGTACGTTGAGCGCCCGCGGTCAGGGAGGCGAAACGGGTTGCCCGCACCGTCACCGCGTGATTGACTTTGTAGAACGCCTTGTCCTGGTAGGTGCCGACGTTGTTGATCTCGCACAGGTTGCAGGCGGATACCTGGATCGGGTGGAAAGCCGTGATCTCGACTTGGGTACCGAGACCCAACTGGCCGTTGGACAGGGCGGCGCCGGTGTCGGTGTAGGTAAAGGTGAGCGGAGTGTGGTCGGCCGTGACCACGGCGCGGGCGATGGCCAGCTCGATCCCGGCGTCGGCGGCGTAGAACACCCGGTCGAGAGTGCGCTCGTTGGAGCCGATCTGCATCTCGGTCTGCGTGATCAGAGTCAGGGCGATCCCGAAGATCGCGAGGACGACCAGGACCAGCAGGACGACGATGTAGGCGCTGCCGGATTCTCCCCGGGCTCGTGAACGATTCATCACAGGTTCCTCAGATCGATGTTGCTGCGGACCACCCGCCAGCGGTAGCGGCGCTGCGAATCGGAATTGTAAGAATGGGACGTCGAATAGGCGTGGTCTTCGATCGTCGCCGGCAGGAGCGGTCCCAGATACTTGCCGGGGTCGCGCCGGTCGGAGCGGGCGAGGATGCTGACGCGCAGCTCGGGCAGCCCCAGCCCGGCGGTGACGAAGCCGCTCACCGCCTGCAGATCCATGATGTTGTCGGCGATGTCCATGGTGACGTTGTCGAGATTGCTGTCATAGGCCAGCGCCGTGCCGGGAATCAGGCGGGCCTTGGCCAGCTTCGGCGAGTCGCCGTTGCCGGCCTTGCGGACATAGAAGGCGTACTCCTCCAGCACTCCGAGATAGGCCACCGCCGTCTGGCTCGCGATGGCGACGCCGCCCAGGCCGGCATTGACCGGGTTGGCCTTGAAATTGATGCGCAGGGCGTCGTAACTGCCTCGGAAATCCGTGAGCGTCGCGGTCGTATCGGCGGCGACCACGAAATAGGTGTCGAAAGGGGTGACCAGGACCAGCGTCTTGCCGGCCTTGGCGGCCGTCTTCAAAGCGTCGATATCCTGCGGCACTCCGGCGGCGTGGTCGATGACGACGACGCTGCCGTTGCCGCTCGCATCCGGAGCCGTGAACACCGAGCCGTCCAGGTAATCGACCTGGAAGAGCGAGCCGCTGATCACACCGCGCACCTTCACCACGTCGGTGCCTTCCAGGATTTCGGTCGACGCCTCGGTGGTGACCAGCTTCGCTCCGGAAGCGACATTGTTGGTCAGGGAGAGCGCCTGGTTCGCGGGCAGGCCGCCGCGGCCGGACATGCGCGCCAGCTTCACGATTTCGTTCTGCGCCACGCGCATCGACTGCTGGAGGTCCGCCACGCTCATCTGGACCCGGTTGACGCGGCTGCTCAGATCGAAGGTCGCGAGCACGCCGAGGATCAGGACCGCGGTCACCGCCAGGCTGACCAGGAGCTCCGCCAAGGTGAAGCCCGCGTCGCGGGAAGAGGATGGATAGCCGGTTTTCGGGCGCATGGCGGGTCTCATTTGGTCTTGAGCATCCGGACGGTGAAATGATTCGGCGCTCCGAGGGCGAAAGAGCCCACGTCGCGGGCGTGCCAGATCTCGGCCTCGATCTCCTTGAGGTGGACCTGGCCGGGGTCGGAGGAGCCGGCGAGCGGCGTGTTCAGGACGCCGTCCGCCATGTCGTTGATGTTGAACTGCCGCACCCGGACACGCCGCTGCCAGAGCGCCGGATCGGCGGAGCTGGCCGTGCCGGTCTTCCACGTCTGGCTCACCTGTCCATAGTACTCGGTGGTGGTCAGCACCGTTCCGGACGTGGGCACCGTCAGGCGCGGGTCGTTGAACCCCGCCTGCATCAGATCCTCGACCGCCGAGCGGCCGAAGTTGGCCACCTCGGTCGCCTCGCGGCCGTCGGCGTTGTTGCGCGTCGAAGCCGCGAACAGCGGCAGGATGCCGACCGCGATGACCAGGAAGATCAGGCTCGCGATCAGAACCTCGACGACCGAGAAACCCTGCTGTCTCCTCTTCAATTCCATTTCCATGCTCCCGTGCCGTCATTCTCGATCCAGGCGCTCGCCTCCCACTTCCGCAGTGCGACGCGCGCCGTCGCCTTCGGTGCCACGTTGACCTCGAGATAATTGGGGCTCCCGCTGCCGAGCGGCGCCGCCTTGAAGCGGAAGGCGCCGATCGCGTCGACCGAGCCGTCGTTGCGGAACACCGCCGCGTTCGGATTCCCGGCCCAGGTCGAGAAACCCTGGACCGAAGCCGCCCCCTTGTCGCCGGTGGGCGCTTCGAAGGTCACGCTGTTCGGCAGGATCACCTCGCCGATCTCCTCGCCGGCATCGGGCAGGCAGTTGTCGTTGCGGTCGGTGTAGGCGTTGACCTTGCGCGTCGACAGGGTGATTCCTACCATCGCGCAGCGGGAGTTCTTGACCGCGTCGAGCCGCGCCAGGCGCATCAGCCCGCTCACCTGCGACACGGTGCCGAGCAGCTTGCTGCGCTGGATCTGCGCGATCAGGTACGGAGCCGCCAACATCATCGCCACGCCCAGGATGGCGAGAACCACCAGCATCTCGATGAGCGTGAAGCCCCGCTCGCGGCGTCTTTCCATGGTCATGCGCCCCGTCAAGAGCAACGTTGATGCCATGTCCGGCAAAGGGCCGGGCGGCGGTCGTAAACGGCGGCAAACAAGCACCTTGATGCCCTGGCCGAGACGCGGAGGCGGCGCCCGGCGCGGCGCCGGTGAGTTACCGAAGGTAGCGCCTTTGCCGAAGGCTCATCCGCCCGGCCAAGGCGACAAGCCTTGTCAGAGATATTGACAAACTCTGTCATGCTGAGATATACATAGCACGCTGTTTGTGCTTGCTTCCATTGCGGAATAGCGGGTTGGCTGTCCGGGCGTTTTTGGCTCGTTTCTTGCGTACAAGCTCCCCCAGCAGTGCTGTCCGCAATGGAGCATCCCCGTCGTCGACGGGTTTCGGGGGAGGAAGTCATGAAACCGCGGCTAGAGAAGCGTACGCCGGAGGCGGGATTTTCGCTCGTCGAGGCGCTGATTGCCGGGCTCATCCTGCTCTTCATCGCGCTGGGCCTCATCCCGCTGTTCGCCAGGTCTCTGCGCGACAACATGGCGGGCAACGACTCGACCCAGGCCAGCAACCACGGCCGAGCCCGATTGGAGGAATTTCAACAGATCCCCTTCAACAACCAGTCGCTCTCCCTGGCGCCGGCCTCCACCCAGACGGCTGTCGACGAGTCCTGGGCTCAAGGCAACGTGACCCAGGTCGGCGACGCCGACGAGGGGTGGTGGCCGGACGCGCCCTCCGGCCACGGCTCGCTCCTCTGGTCGCGCCAGACCGTGATCCGGCAGTACGGGATCACGGACCTCGACGACGGCACGCTCAGCGACCCGCTTCCGGGCGGCACGGAGCCGGTCTTCGTCCATCTCAAGGAGGTCGAGGTCCGTCTGGAGAGCGAGCGCCAGCCGGGAAACCCCCTGGGCGGCGGGCGCGTCGTCACCTTCCGGATGATCAAACCCTTCTGAGCCGAGGAGACCGCGCCATGCATCGAGGAGCTCTCCGCCACCAGAAAGGGTTCACCATCGTCGAGCTGACGGTGTCGCTGCTGGTCACGACGGTCCTGATCCTGGGCGTCCTGGCCCTCTTCGACTTCAGCAACCGCCTCGCGCGCGTCCAGACCAACGTCAGCGACATGCAGCAGTCGCTGCGGGTTTCGCTCATGGACACGGTCAAGATGGTCCGGATGGCCGGCCGCGGCGGGCTCCCGCTGGGCACGGTCCCGGCCGGGACCGCCCTGGCGTTGCGCGACAACGTGCCCGCCGGCACGCGGATCGGCGGCGGCGCCACTCCGCTGGTCGTCGAGGGCACCGACGTCATCACGGTGCGCGGTGTGTTCCGCAATCCCATCTGGCAGGTCAACTCGGCCGATCCGGCGAGCTTCAATCTCACCAGCGTTGCCGGAGCGCCGGTCCGCGGCACGGTCCGGATCGCCACGGCCACGCCCACGGGCATCCCACAGGACCTGTCCGCGTTGCGTACCGCGGTCCTGGCCGGCGTTCCCGAGGCCCTGGTGATGGTCAGCCCGCGCGACGCGGCGGTGTACGCCGTGGTCGAGCTCGACCCCGCCGCCTCGGACGTGACCACGAACCCGAACCTCTACACGATCGGGTTCGTGATTGCCGGCGGCCAGCACACGGCCCAATATCTGCCGCTCTCCAGCGGCGGCGGCTGGCCCAGCGCGCTGACCAACGCGGCCTTCGTCGCGCTGCTGGAGGAGTATCGTTTTTACATTCGTGACGAGCGCGACGTGCCCGGCAACGCCAACTCGGACATCTCGCCCCGGCTCTCCCGCGCCCAGGTCTTCCCCGGCACCCAGTTGCCCTGGCGCGCCGATTCGGATCCGGCCGTCCCGAACGACTCCCACCCGAACTGGAGCCAGGACATCGCCGACAACATCCTCGACATGCAGATCGCGCTGGGATTCGACACCCCCCAGGGCGGCGGCGCCATGGCGGACGATGAAAACGGCACCGGCGACGACGACCGGATCTTCGAGGCGGCCGACGGCAAGAACGACGACTGGCTCTACAACGACACCGATCCTTTCAATGCGGCGGCCTGGAACGGGCCTCCGCTCTACTTCGTCCGCTTCTCGATCCTCGCCCGCACCGACCGCCGCGACCCCAATTATCAGGCGCCTCTGCTCACCTGGATCGAGAACCACGATCAGACCGCGAGCCGGCACAACCTGAGGACCGAGCGGATGTACCGCCGCCGGGTCCTCGAGACGATCATCGACGTGAGGAACCTGGGATGAACACCGAACGGCAAACTCACCCTGCCGGGTGCGCCCGGCGCGGCGAGCGCGGCAGCGCCTACATCACGGCGCTCCTGGCGCTCGTCGTCCTGACGATCCTGGCGCTGGCCCTGGCCTTCGTCACCCAGACGGAGGTCCGCGTGGGGGCCCATGAGCGGATGGTCAACCGCACCTTCTACGCCGCCGATTCCGGCCTGGGCGTGGCCGCCGCCGAGGCGCTGGCCCGCGGCAAGTACACGCCGACGACAGTGGTGCTGAACGATCAGGTTACGGGGACGGTCCACGTGGCCGAGCGCGTCGAAATCTCGCAGCTCGCCCCGATCCTGACCGTGCGCTGCGACTGGTGCCCGGCCAACGACGACGGCGTGCCCGAGTTCTGGAAGGTCCACCACGCCGCCACGGCCACGGCCCAGAGGGTCTCCTGGGACGGCAGCACGGCGATCCCTCCGGCCGGCGCACAGGTGCTCGCCCAGAAGACGGTCAGCGTGATGTTCGAATTCCAGCCCTGGCCCACGCCGCCGGTCGAGTCGATCGCGGACGCGGCCGAGCTGGCCAAGATCAAATTCTGAGGAAGTGGCGGGGAGGATCTCTCTTTCTCTTGTTCGGGGAGGCGGTCATGTCGCAGAACAATCGTTCCCACCGGTGGATCTCGGCCGCGGTTGCCGTGGTGCTGACCCTGCTCGGCTTCGGACGCGCGGCGTCCGGCGACGACCGGGATCTCCTGCGCGATTCGGTCGGTGATCCCTACGTCTTCATCCTTCTGGACACGTCGGGGTCGATGCATTGGACGCCCGCTTGCACCGCGGCGGAAGTGGCCGCCGGCTCCTGCCGGCGCCCCTGCCCTACCGGCGACTGTTATGCCGACCTGCAGAGCGACGATGCGAGCTCGAAGTTCTTCCAGGCCAAAGAGGCTCTCTACGAGGTCCTCAAGGGCACCGACGACATCCAGTTCGGCTTCGCCACGTACAACCAGGACGACCTCAACGTCACCTCCAAGCACTGGCTCTACCAGGCCACGGCGGACGGCCCGTCCATTCCGGGGTGGGGCGCGTTTCCGGCCCTGGGTGCGCCCGATGTGTTCGGCCGGGTCTGGACCTGCGACAACGGCAACGGCGACGACGAGGTCGGCTGCAACACGAACCAGCCGGCCGACCTGTCGGACACCTGGGAGCGCGAGCGCGTGCAGCGCCTGGCCAAGGGCGGTCTGTCGTTCATGGACATCGTGACGTTCTACGTCCGCCATGCCGGCGAGATGTACCGGGTGCGCTATGAGCCGCAGAGCGGCTCGTACGGCGCGGGCCTGACCGTCCGCGTGCTGGTCGAGCGCTGCAAGAACACGGGTTGCACCAGCCGGGAGACGACGGGCGACCGCAACGTGGTCTTCTCGGTGGTGGGCGAATTCGCCTCCTGGGACATCGGCGCCGGGCGCGGCCCGGACCAGAAGGGCTATTTCGACCAGGGCTCCGCGGCCGACCCGAGAACGACCAACACGTGCTCGGGCTGGGATCCGAACGACGACGGCAACAGCGACAAGCACACCGGCTACAGCACCCGCTGGCCCAACGGCACCGCCGATCCTCGCGGGTCCGCTTTCCTGCTCGGCGACGTCATCCCGCTCGACTGGCAGGCGAGCCACAAGACGGACATTCTGCGCCGCCTGGCCCCGAACACCGCCCTCGACCCGTCGGCCACGCCGGATTTCCGGACTTCGGTCTACTTCGCCGATCAGCGGCGGGCGGGCGAAGACTTCCTGCGCCTCAAAAACGAGGCCGCCCGGCCGCTGGTGGCGTCGGGCTCGACGCCGCTGGGCAACTCGGTGCGCGCCTTCCGCACGTGGTGGGCCGGCTGCCCGCAGGGGACCTGTCCGAAGGGGACCGGCTGGAAGAGCGTGGCTTCGGCCCAGGACCCCGACTGGAGCTGCCGCCGCAAGTTCCTGCTCATCCTCACCGACGGCGACGATACGTGCGGCGGTGCGGACCCGTGCTCGGCCACGGCCTCGCTGTTCGCCCAGGAGGGCATCAAGACCTATGTGGTGGCGTTCGGCTTGCAGAACCAGCCGGGCAACAAGCTCACCTGCATGGCCGCCAACGGCGGCAGCGGCAAGCCGATCTATCCTCAGAACAAGGACGATCTGGTCAAGGCGCTGACGGACATCTTCGGCCAGATCCGCGAGGAGGCGAGCGCCTTCGCGTCCGCCGCCGTGCCCTCGGTCCAGGCCGAGGTCGCGGACCGTATCTACCTGTCGAGCTTCACGCCGCTCAACGCGCAGTCGGTCTGGGACGGGCATCTCGACGCCTATCTCAAGCCGCTGCCGCTGACCAGCGACAGCAAGCCGGACCGCGGGCGTGCCTGCCCGGCGGTCGGCAGCTCGCAGCCGCGCAGCTCGTGCCACCTCTGGGATGCCGGCGAGGTGCTCATCACCCAGGCGGCCGATCTCGGCGCCCTCACCGCCGCCTCGGTGCTCGACGAGCCGACCCTGCGCCTCGGCACGGCGGCCGACCAGCGCCGGGTCTTCTACGGCAGGGGCGGCCTGAGCGGCATGCTGCCGCGCACGCTGCGCCTGCTCAGCCCGCCGGCCGGCGATCCGAATACCGACCCTGAATGGGTGGACCTCTGGAGCGGTCTCAAGATCAGCTACGCCGACCGCGCCGCGGCCAAGGACCGTACGGAGGACATCATCGTTCAGACGCTGGGGGTCAAAGACAGCTCCATCGAGAAGCCGGGCGGCGTCACCGTGCCGATCCGCTATCTGCTGGGCGACATCTTCCACTCCGACCCGCTCATCGTGGACCGGCCCAACGACTTCGGATTCTTCTCGACCGACCTCAAGGGTACGGGAGCCGCCTGCACCACGGACCCCGGTTACCGCTGCTTCGCCGAGCGCCACGCCCGGCGCCGCAAGATGCTGGTGGTGGGGAGCAACGACGGCCAGCTCCACGTCTTCGACGCCGGGGTATGGGACTCCACCCGAAAGGTGTTCAACGACGGCACGGGCAAGGAGCTCTTCTCGTTCATCCCGCGCCCGATGCTCCCCGTGTTGCGCGACCTGGCCGAGGGCTCGAAGCAGATCTTCGGCGTGGACGCCACGCCGCGCATCGACGACGTCTTCCTCGATCCGCGCCACAACGGCACGCCCGACCCGAGCCAGCGGGAGTGGCGGACGGTCCTGGTCGGCGGCTACCGCGAGGGAGGCTCGAAGGACGGCGGCGTCCGGATGGTGGACTTCGTCAGCGGTTACTACGCTCTGGACATCACGCAACCCGACCAGCTCGATGTCAACGGCCAGCCCATCGACCGCCGGGTCGTGCCGAGCTGCCTGAGCGCGACCAACCAGACGGTATCCGGCTGCGGCACACTGCCGTTCCCGTCGCTGCTCTGGGAGTTCCACGACGCGCTGGGGTCCTCGCAACTCGACGAGGACGACGTCAACGGTGACGGCATCGCGGACGGCAACGGCGATGTCGACCTCGGCCAGACCTGGTCGGTGCCCACCATCGGCCGCATCCGGGTGGTGGAGGCCGGCAACGTCGTGGACAAGTTCGTGGCCATCTTCGGCGGCGGCATGGACGCGGACTCGAAGGCCACGCCGCGCCGGGGCAACTGGCTCTACATGGTGGATCTGGAAACCGGCAAGGCGATCTACAAGCGCCAGCTCACCGGCTCGGCCGTGGCCGACCCCGCCGCTCTCGACATCGATCTGGACGGCTTCCTCGACACGATCTACATCGGCACGACCTCGGGCCTGATGTACAAGGTTGACCTGCGCTCCATCCCCACGCTCGCGGACGTCACGATCCGCAAGGCGCTGGCGCTGCCCCCGCTGGCGGCCGACCAGACGGAGAAGCGGATCACCGACGCGCGCTGGGCGCCGTTCCCGATCTTCAGCACGTTCGGCCGGCCGATCTATTTCGCGCCGACGCTGTTCTACGTGGCCAAGGCCCAGCGCTTCGCCCTCGCCTTCGGCACGGGCGACCGTGAGGATCTCTGGAGCTTCAACGGCCAGGAGGGCCGGTTCTACGTCTTCCTGGACGACGACTTCACCAGCACCATGCTCTCGGCCGGCCAGCTTCCGAAAGACGAGACCGACTATCAGGAAGTCCTCGCCGATTCCCTCAACGCGCCGGCGGGGACGGACTATGTCCTGTCGCCGTCGGCGGGCAAGGAGCGCGGCTGGTTCCTGCGCCTGGAGCCCGACGAGCGGGTCATCACGCAGGCCTTCGGCCTCTCGGGCGTCATCATCTTCTCGGGCTTCCAGCCGCAGGTGGTGGTGAGCGGAGGAGGAGGAGGAGGAGGCAGCGCCATCTGCGCCCGCGGCGGCGACAGCCGGATCTTCGTGGTGCTGGCGAACAACGCGAGCTCGATCATGACGGTGGACGGCTCGGCGAGCCGCTACCGGACGGTGCCCGAATTCGTGACGAACCCGTACGTGGAGCAGGGCTCGACGAAGAACCCGAGCAACGGCGGCACGCCGAGCTCGGAGCAGCTCGACGCGACGCAGAAGGCGATCATGCAGGATCTCAAGAAGTTCTATCCGCCCGGAACGAAGTTCGCGAACTACTGGATCAGCGTGAGCGGCATCCGGTCGGACACGGGCTACGAGCGCTACGCGACGATCCCGGTCGGGATCATCGAAAGGAACTGGAAGGAGTATTGATCCCGGGTCAACGCCGCTGAGATTAGAGCCGCCGGCTACCAGGCGCCGAGCGCCTGGCGGAGCGTCACGAGCTGCCCGATGTGGTAGGCGTTGTGGTCCGCGGTCAGCATCGCCTCCCGCAGGACGGTCTGGCCGTCTCCCCAGGGGATTTTCGCGTAGAGATCCGTGCCCGGATCGGCCACGAGATCCTCCATCGCCTTCAGATCGCGGTGGAAGGCCTCCACGCTCCGGTCCCATGCCTGGCTGTCGGGCGGCGCGGCGGTCTCCGGCCAGTAGCCGTCGGGAAACTTCGGGGAGACGTGGTCGGCGTTCCGGCTGAACTCCAGGATGTCCCACTGCGCGATGCGCAGGTGCTCCAGGAGTTGCCACGGCGTGTGCGGCAGGCCCTGGGCGCGGGCGCCGCGGAGATCCGCGGGCAGCCCGCGGAGCGCTTTGTCGAGCTTGAGATGGGCGCCGCCGCCGCGCAGCAGCTCCAGGAGATGGTCGCGCAGACTCTGATCGCTCATGGAGTCACTCCTGCAATGTTGGAGATATTGTCCACCAGGGGCCGGTTGCCCTGAATCGCCACCCGTTGCATATAGAGCTTCAATCCCACGAGGCCGCCCAGCTCCTCGCCGCCGCCGGCACGGCCGGGGCCGCCGTGGAGCGGCTGCGGCAGGACCGCGCCCGAGCCGGGCGATTCTGCCGCGGTGAGGTCGGAGCCGATGTACACGCGACCGGTCGAGCTGCCGCTGCCGGCCAGAAACTCGCCGATCCAGCCGGCGTCGGTACTGTAGACCGACGTCACCAGCGTGCCGCCGCCCATCGCCACGATGTCCGCAGCCACCCCCGCGGACGCCGCCGACCCATCGTAGGGCAGGAGTGTGGCCACGGGGCCGAAGACCTCCCGGGTATGAACCGGACCGGCGGTCGCCGCGTCGTCGACTCCGCAGCAGGGTCGGCGAGAGGAAGAAGCCCTTGCCCGCGGGCGCGCCCACGCCGTCGATCCTGCCGGTCCCGCCATGGACGATCCGCGCCGTCTTCTGGAGCTCGGCGAGGCCGCGCAGCGCGTCCTCGAGCTGGTTGGCCGTGGCGAGCGGTCCCATCCGCACCGACGGATCCTCGGGGTTGCCGACGACCACCTTCTCCAGCCTCGCGATCAGCGCCGCCTGGACCTCATCGGCCGCGTCGCGCGGCACCAGGATGCGGCGCACGGCGGTGCACTTCTGGCCGGCTTTCTGCGTCATCTCGCGGGCCACGTCCTGCACGAAGAGATCGCAGCGCGAGCCGCCGACGTCCGGGCCGAGGACGGCGGCGTTCAGGCTGTCGGCCTCGACGTTCACCCGGACGCAGGTCGTCAGGAGATTGTCGCCGGCGCGGAGCTTCTGCGCGGTGTCGGCCGAGCCGGTGAAGGCGAGCACGTCCTGCGGCTCCCAGGCGGTCCAGGAGATCGCCCGTGGAGCCGATGATGAGCTGGAGCGCGCCCTTCGGGCAGGATACCGGCCTCGACGATCAGCTCGATGCAGCGCTCGGTGGTCAGCGCCGTGGCCGTGGCCGGCTTGGTGATCACCGGCATGCCGGCGAGGAGCGCACAGGCCGCCTTCTCGGCGAAGCCCCAGGCCGGGAAGTTGAAGGCGTTGACGTGCACCGCCACGCCCCGGCGGGGCACCAGGATGTGTTGGCCCCAGTAGCGCCTCGGTCTTCCCGAGCTGGATCCCGTCGCCCTCGGTCAGGAAGGTCCGGTCGCCGAGCCGCTTGCCCGACCGACGTAGTACCGGCCAGGGTGCCGGTGGCGCCGTCGAGGTCGAATTCGCCGTCCGGCGCGGTCGTGCCGTTGTTCCGGCGCGAGAGGTCCAGCAGCTCGTCCCGGTGGTCGCGCAGAACCCGGGACATCTCCTTGAGCAGCCCGGAGCGCTGCGCGAAGGTCAGGCTCCGCAGAGCCGGGCCGCCCTTGTCGCGGGCGAAGGCCAGGATCTCGCCGAAGTCGATCCCCTGGCTGGAGGCGCGGGCGATCTCCTCCTCGGTCGAAGGATTCACCAGCGTCGCGAATCCGGACGTGGCCTCGTGCCAGCGTCCGGCTATGTAGCTTCTCAGCGTCTTCATGCAGGCTCCTCTCCCAACGCGCGGTCATCTCCGCGAGGAGGAATCCTATACCGAGGGCCGCCTGGTTGACGCCTCGATGCGGTCGGAGTAACGTTCTCTGACACTATCTTGAAGCATACCGCGCCCCCGAAGCATTCCGCTCCGGGTGGAGCCGCCCTGACGGAGACCCTCCCCATGTCCGACCGCGTCACCGTGACGACGAGCAAGTCGTGGTTCTCGCGCATTGCCGAGTCGATCAAAAGCGTGTTGTTCGGCCTGATCCTGTTTGTCGTGTCCTTCCCACTCCTGTTCTGGAACGAGGGCCGGGCGGTGAAGACCGCCCGCAGCCTGGAAGAGGGGGCCGGCGCCACCGTGTCGGTCGCCGCCGACTCCGTGGTCCAGGCGAACGAGGGCAAGCTCGTCCACCTGTCGGGCGCGGTCACCACCGACGGCCCGGTGGCCGACGCGGAGATCGGCGTTCAGGCGGACGGCATCAAGCTGCTGCGCAAGGTCGAGATGTACCAGTGGATCGAGGAGCAAAAGTCGGAGACGAGGAAGAAGCTCGGCGGCGGCGAGGAGACCGTAACCACCTACGAGTACAAGAAGGACTGGAAGTCCGAGCCGGTCGACTCCTCGTCCTTCAACACGCCGGATGGGCACGAGAATCCCGGCGCCTTCCCGATCGACTCCAGCACGTTCGTGGCGGACCCCGTCCGGGTCGGCGCCTTCACCCTGTCGGGGGAGCAACTCGATCAGCTCAACGACGGCAAGGATCTCCCTCTGGATCCCAACGCGGAGGTGACTCTCCCGGAGGCGATGCAGGCCAACGCCCGCATCGACAAAGGCGTGATCTACGTCGGGAGCAATCCGGGAGCGCCGGCCCTCGGCGACGTGCGGATCTCCTTCCAGGTGGTCGCTCCGTCGCAGGTGAGCCTGGTGGGTGTGCAGACCGGCAGCAGCTTCTCGGCGTACCAGGCCAAGGCTGGAGACACGGTCCTCCTGGTGGAGGAGGGGACCCACACTGCCGCCGAGATGTTCAAAGCGGCTCAGGACGCCAACAAGGTCATGACCTGGCTCATCCGTGGCGGCGGCTTCCTCGCCATGTTCCTGGGCCTGTTCATGATCTTCCGCCCGATCGCCGTGCTCGGCGACGTGGTGCCGCTCTTCGGCAGCCTCCTTGGCGTCGGCGTCGGCCTCTTCTCGTTCCTGGTTTCGGCGGTCCTGTCGTTCATCACGATCGCCATCGCCTGGATCACGGTCCGGCCGCTTCTCGGGATCACCCTCCTGGTCCTCGCCGCCGGAGCCGCGTACTGGCTGATCTCCGCGAACCGGAAGAAGAGGGTGCAGCCGGTATCGGCGGGCACGGCGGGCGCGATCCCGCCGCCACCGCCGCCACCGCCACCGATGTAAAGTCAAAGAGGCCGGCGCGTGACGCGCCGGCCTCTTGTTCAGTCGGTCAGAAGCTCACGATCGCCGACGCCACGAACGCCCGCGGTGCCGAGTACTCGGTCGCCTTGCCGAAATTCGGGTTGTTCGGCGCCGTGGCGCGGCCGAGGATCAGCCGGTCGTCCACGGCCGTCGCCACCTGCTCGTCGAAGACGTTCAGGATCCGGCCTTCCACCTCCAGGCCGATCACCCCGAAGTCGAAGGAGTGCGAGACGAGCAGGTCGAGGTTGGTCCAGTCCTCCATCCGCCGCGAGCCGGCCTTCTCCAGGTAGCGCACGTAGGACGAGCTCGAGACGTTCGCGTCGGGCAGGCCGCGGGCCTCCCAGGCGCCGCCGCTCTGGTAGCGGAGATAGCCGCCGACGCGGCCGTGCTCCCAGGGCTGGACCGTGGCGAAGACTTTCAGGACGTGGGTGCGGTCGCCGCGCAGCAGACCGTCGCGGTTGTCGGTGATCAGCACGCCAGGGCCGTCCTGGAGGAAGGACGAGTTGTAGAAGAGCGACTCGGCGTAGTCGATGTCCCAGTTCCCCTTGAGGCGGCTCCAGGTGTAGCTCGCGTTGACCGAGAGATGCAGGAGCCGGTCGTCGATCGGCAGCCGGTTGAGCAGCACGGTCGCGGCCGTGTACTTGCGGTAGGCGTCCGGGAGCTGGGCGACGTGGAAGGGACCGTTGCCGAGCCCGTCGGCGCTCACGTCCTCCATGATGTCCCCGACCTCGCGGTAGATGCCGAAGACCTCCGCGGACCAGGTGCGGCTCAGCGGGCGGGCGTAGCCGGCCACGAGCTCGTCCGTGTACTGCGGATCGAGGCCGCGGTCGATCGTCTTGCTCTGGGTGTTGGCCGCCGGCACGTCGCTGATCAGCTTGCCGGTGGCGTCGATAGTGGCGCGGGTGGTGAAGATGCGGGTGGGCGAAGCCGCGCGGACGATCGACTTGTTTTCGGTATTGTTGTAGCGGCCATAGAAACCGTAGAGCTTGTCGCCCCGTTCCACGTTCGGCACGAACGAGATGCCCAGGCGCGGCTGGATCTGCTGGTCCCAGTCGAAGGTCAGGATCTTGCGCTTCGTCTTGGTGCCCGGTGTGCTGCCCAGGCCTTCGCCGTAGTAGACGTCCTTGTCGAGGAGGAGGCCGGCGCTCACGGTCGTGCGCTCGCCGAAGGTGATCTCGTCCTGGAGGAAGACGCCGTAGGCCTCGCCGCGGCCGGTGTGGGGCGGCTGCTGCGAGACGTAGCTCGCGGTGAACAGCTTCGTGGTGGGATTCCAGGTGAGGGTACCCCAGCCGTTGGCCAGGCGCTCCAGCCGTTCGGAGCTCTTGTCGTAGCTGATGCCGGCGCGCAGGTCGTGGTCCGCGCCCCACCAGCCCTGGAGGGTCTGGAACACGGCCCGCGCCTCGTCGCGCGTGAAGTCCTGATTGTTCACCGCCAGGCTGTTGCCGCCCACGGTCTGGCCGGCGGCGTTGGCGCCGCCCACGATGCGGTCGGCGGTCGTGGTGAAGCTGCCCATCGTCTCGGGGTGCGCCGCGTCGAACGCCGGCCGGTAGCCGAGACGGGTGATGGGATCGATCGAATTTTCTTCCTTGTTGTGGTTGTATTTGGCCTCGACGAAGCTGTTCTGCGTCAGCACCCAGGTCCAGCCGAGGGTGCCGAGGAGATAATCGGTGCTGTCGTCGGTCGCCGCCGAGGGGTGGGTGCTCGCGCCGACGTTGGCCCGGTCCGTGGTGGTGTCGCGGGACCGCAACGCGGCGAAAAGGCTGTGGGCCGACGCCGGGTTGGAGTTCAGCTTGAGAAAGTACTCCTCGGTTTTCTGATCGCGGTCCGGCACGGGACCCAGGTTGTTGACGCGGTCCGTGGTGGTCTCGTTCGGGAAGCTCGCGGAGCCGTAATACCAGAGCCGGTCGTGGATGATGGGGCCGCCCAGCGCGCCGGCCACGCTGTTCTTGTCGACGGTGTTCTGAAGGGTTTTGTCCTTGGAATCGCTGACGAAATTCGAAGGCTGATATTCCAGCCGCAGGCGGCCGGCGAGGTCGTTGGTGCCCGACTTCGTCACCGCGTTGACCACCATACCGCCGGTGCGGCCGAACTCGGCGGTGACGCCGCCGCGCTTGATGTTGACCTCGTCGATGTCCAGCTCGGTGATGTTCGGCAGAAGGTCGCCATAGTGCGGGTTGGTGATGTTGATGCCGTCCACCAGGAAGGTGTTGTCCATGCGTGCGCCGCCCGCGTTCGGTGCCAGGCGGTTGTTCTCGCTGACGCCGGGCGCGAGTTGGAACAGGCCCTTGTAGCTGCGGGGGATCGGCAGGTTCTCGATGGCCTCCTGGGTGAAGTTGACCTGCACCTCGGTGGACCGGACGTCGATCACCGGCGCCACGGCGCTGACGGTGATCTCCTCGGACACCGCGGCGGCGCCGAGGTCGAGGTTCACCTGGGTGTCGCGGTCTACGGCCACGATGACCGCCCGCTGCGCCGAGCCCATGCCGGAGAGCTCGGCGGTGAGCTCGTATTCGCCCGCGGGCAGGCGTGCGAAGTCGTAGGAGCCGTTGTCCCGCGTGACCTCCACGGCGCCGGTGGGCAGCAGGGGGCCCTTGATGGTGACGGTCGCGCCAGGCAGAGGCTGGCCTTCCGCGTCGCGCACGGCGCCGGATACCGAGCCCGTCTGTTGCGCGAAGGCCGCGCCGGCCAAAAGGAGAAGCATGAGCCAGAGAATGGGGCTGAGCCTCGAACGCATGATGAATCTCCTCTCCTGAAAGGAACGCTGAACCAATGGCAGGCGGCGAGAATACCATGCGGTGTCACACCCCTGTAACCACTCCCGGCGATCCCGCGGGTCAGGGCCGGACGATCTCGAGCAGCTCGATGTCGAACACGAGCATCCCCTCGGGTTTGTCCGGGAGGCCGCGGTAGGCGAGCTTCTTGGGGATCCAGAACCGCCGGCTCTCGCCCACGGTCATGAGTTGCAATCCTTCGGTCCAGCCGGGGATGACCTTCAGAAGCTCGAAGAAGGCCGGAGCCCCCTTGGCCAGCGAGGAGTCGAACATTTTGCCGTCCGTGGTCCAGCCGGTGTAGTGGACGCGGACGGCGCCCTTCTTCGAAACGTGGACCGTGCCGGTGCCGGGCTTCAGAACCTTCCAGGCCAGGCCGGACTGGGAGGTCTGGGCATCGGCGGGAGGCGCGGCCACATCCGGCGGCGGCGGCGGCACACGCAGGATGTCCATCAGCTCGACGTCGAAGACCAGCATCCCCTGCGGCTTCCCCGCGACGCCGTCATAAGCCAGCTTCGCCGGAATCCAGAGGCGCCGCGTCTCGCCCTCGACCATGAGCTGCACCCCCTCGCTCCAACCGGGGATGACCTTGTCGAGCCCGAACACGATCGGCTTGCCGCGCGCCACGGAGGAGTCGAACATCTGGCCGTCGGAGGTCCATCCCGAGTAGTGGACCTTCACCATGTCGCCGGCCCGCGGGTGCTCGGTGCCGGTCCCGGGCGTGAGCACCTTGGAGGCCAGGCCGGACGGGGTCGTCTCGGCGTCGGCGGGCGGCGCGGCCACGTCCGGCGGAGCCGTCGGGGCGGTCTGGGCCGAAGCCGCGAGAGGCAGGAGCGCGAGCAGGGCGGCGAGGGTGAGCGTTTTCATGGCGACGTACGCTACCGCGGCGGGCTGGCCCGCGCAATTGTGCCCGCCCCGTGGGGGAAGGGTCGCCCCGCGACTGGCCAGGGAGAATCGCCGTGCGCGGGCTGCCAGCCTGCGCGGGCATCGCTCGTTGACGTTGGGGAGCCGTTCCCCAACGCGAAGGGTCGCTACGCGCCGGGGCGTACGGGCGCATTCCGAGCTCGATCAGCTTGACGCTCTTCGACCCCGGGAGAGGGGGCGCCACCACCCAAAACCCTGAAAACAGAGGGGGTGGGGGTTCCCTCTCTCCCGACGGGGTACCGCAACAGGTGAAGACTCGCGCAGGTGGAACCTTCACCCAATGGGCTGTCACACCTCTGTAACCTTCCGCGGACCTCCGGCGTAGTGTCGTTCGGAAGGCTTCAAGGAGGTGTGGATCATGATGCAAGCACTCGAACGGAACCTGGTTCTGGTGGCGCAGTGGGGGACGATCGCCGCCGGGCTTCTTCTCGTGGCAACCCTGATCGGAATCTGGCGCCTGGGGCGGGGCCGGCGTTTTTTCGTGCCGGCGACGTGGGCCGGCCGCTTCTCGTCCATCGCGCTGATCGTCCTGGCGCTCGCCTTCGGCTTCGGCCTCTTCCTTCTGAACGGCCCGATGCGGCCGATGCTCGCCGAGGTCCGGCGGCTGCAGTCGCTGGTCGGCCAGCCGGTCGGCGACCTCGCCTTCCAGCAGGTCGCGGACGGCGCACCGCGCCGGCTACGGGACTTCCGCGGCCAGGTGGTGGTGGTGAACCTGTGGGCGACGTGGTGCCCGCCCTGCCGCGCCGAGATGCCGGACCTGAACCGGCTCCAGCGGGATTATCAGAAGCGCGGCCTGGCCGTGGTCACGGTCTCGGACGAGCCCCGGGAGACGATCCAGGGCTTCGCCGCCAAGCAGCCGTTCTCGACCACGAACGTCTTCGCGGAGTCGCTCGGCTGGCTGGACGTGCCGGGCCGCCCGTTGAGCGTGGTCGTCGACCGGGACGGCACGATCCGGGAGATGTTCATCGGCGCCCGCGACTACGGCACCTTCGAGGCGGCGGTGCGGCCCTACCTGGGGTAGATCAGGGCGGTACCGGCTTCAGAACCTTCCAGGCCAGGCAGGCGCGACGGGACGTCATGGGCAGGTCGCGAACGCTCCCGTATCCTGGATCGGCTTGAAAGCCGTCCCCTGGGGATTCGTATACGGCTTGGTGACGTTCCGCAAGGTGTCGGTCACCGTGATCCTGACGCGGGTGTCGGTCAGGCCGCCCGCGAACACCCAGTAGCGGTTGTTCACGCCACAGCCGTCCAGAACCTTGATCACCATCTCGACGTTGGTGCTGTTGAAGAACCAGAAATAACCGGTCTCCGGGGTCAGCGGAACGGCGTGGCCGGCGCCGGTCGAGCCGTCGCGGGCCGTCCATTCGACGTCCACCTGGAAGCGCGAGCCGTTCAGGCAGAGACGGGTGTCGCCCGCGGTGCAGACCGCCGAGGTGGACGGCTTCCAGCCGAGTTGCACGACCTCGAAATCGTCCGCGGTCAGGTCGGCGAAGGCGGGGTTGAGCACGTCGTTGTCCCAGCGCGGGTCGTGCGTTCCCGAGATGTACATGTCGGAGCCGTTGTCGGCCAGGATCAGGCCGTAGGTCTTCATCGCCTGGAAGATCCTTCGCACCGCGGACGGATAGCCCGAAATGTCCTTGCCCGCCTTGAGGCGCAGGCGGGCTCCCATCGGCGGCGCGTTGCCGGTGCCGCCGGCCGTGTGGGAGGCCGGGAAGACGTGGCCGTCGGTCGCTCTCACCGTGAAGCGGAAGGCGTGGCGGATGGGGTCGGAGCCGAACGCCTCGTCGTACCGGACCAGGCCGGGGAGGATGGCGAGGCCGGCGGCGTCGGCGCTGGTCCAGCCTTCCGGCCGGCGGGCGTTCGAGTCCAGCGCAAAGGCCGCGCCCGAGCCCGCCTCCCAGCGGCCCGCCGAGGCGTTCCAGGCGGTGTGGTAGAGCTCGAAGAGGAGACGGTGGTCCCGGTCGACGATCAGCATGTGCCGGTCGCCCGAGACGTCCGCGTTCCCGGGAAGCCCTCCCTCGATGTAGCCTGGTTGTGTCTTCGCTGCGTCGGGGATGGGATAACCTCCAGGTCGTCCAGGTGCGCCCGCGTCGCTCTCGTCTCCGAACTCGACGAAGGTCACCGGGACGAGCGGCTGGCTGCCGGGAACGCTGAGATAGAGGATGCCGTAGGTCTCCGGCGGCGTGTCCGCGAACCCGCCGAAGTCGGGATGCAGACGCGTCCCGCGGCCGATGAAGTCGAGGAAGGTGTTGCTGTGTGGGTCCACGGGCGCCTGGCTGACATCGACGTTCCACCAGTTGTCCGAGGGAAACAGTGGCAGCGGACCGGGCAGGGGACCGCCAGGCTGGGCCTGGACGGCGGCGGCGAACAGGACGATTGCGGCTCCGGCGAGGCAACGCGCTTTTGTATTCATAAGGTTCAATAAGGTTACCACGATGGAGATCCGCGATTTCGCCCTGACCGTACTCCGGACGGAAGATCTGGAGGTCAAGCTCACTCCGCCGCCGGGAGATCTCCCGGACGGCTCTCCCGGGCCGGCGGTCCGCTTCGAGGAGCCCGGCCGGCCGCCGCGCCTGCGGTTCGCGAAGGTGGCGGTGCCGGACATCGAGGGGATGCCCGATCCGGCGCAGCGTCCGCGCATCCTCCACGCGCTGGCAAACCACGAGCTTCAGGCCGCCGAGCTGTTCGCCTGGGCGCTGTTGGCGTTTCCCGATACGCCTCCGGAATTCCGGCGCGGGCTGTTCCGCATCCTCCAGGACGAGCAGCGGCACACGCGGATGTACATCGCGCGGGTGGAGGCGGCCGGAGCGCGCTTCGGAGACTATCCGGTCAGCGGCTACTTTTGGAGCAAGGTGCCGGACATCACCACTCCTCTTCAGTTTCTCTGCGCCATGTCGCTCACGTTCGAGAACGCGAACCTCGACCACACGGTCGAATATGCCGAGGCGGCGCGGCGGGCGGGCGATCCCAGGACGGCGGCGGTGATCGATCAGATCCAGAAGGACGAGGTCGAGCACGTCCATTTCGGGTGGACCTGGCTGCAGGTCTTCAAGAAGGAGGACGAGTCCGCCTGGGACGCCTTCCGCGCCAACCTCACCTGGCCGCTCCGCCCGTTCCGGGCGAAGGGCAGGGTGTTCAACCGCGAAGGCCGCGAGGCGGCCGGGCTGGATGCGGAGTTCATCCGGAGGCTGGAAGAGAGCGAGGCGTGAGGCTCATCCTCGCCAACTTCCTGGCCGAGGACGATCTCGCCAGGCTCGCCAATCGCGGAAAAGTTGGCCGCCCCCGGACGCCTTCCCGCGAAACGCTCCGGACGGTTTCCGGGCTCGCGGTCCTGCTGTTTCGCGCCTTCGGCCGGGAGGGGGACCGGCTCTGGGCTCCGGACAGCGGGCGCGCCGAGCCGGCCGACGAGGTGCTCGCCTGGTGTGAGACGCCCGAGGCCGTCGCGCTACGCAAGAGGCCGCGCCAGGTTTTTGACGAGGACGCTCCCCTCCACGAGCTGCTCTGGCACCTGCCCACGGCCTCTCCGGAGGTCGTGGCGGCGGTGAATCACCGGGGTTTCCATCTCCAGGTCGCCGAAGAGCTGGGCTGCGCTCTGCCCGGTGCCCGGATGGTCGAGAGCCTGGCGGATCTCGACCGCGTCCCGGGCCCGTGGGTCGTGAAGGCGCCGTACTCCGCCTCCGGCCGGTCGCGGTACATCCACCGGGAGGGATCGGCCGTCACCGATCCCAAGGCCCGCCGCACGGTGGAGCGGCTTTTCGATCTCCACGGTCCCCTTCTCTTCGAGCCGTGGATGGAGCGGACGGCCGACTTCGGGTGCTCGGCGCTCCTGACTTCATCCGGTCTCCGGATCCTCGGCTTTCACCGGCAGTCCGTGGACCGGAAAGGCCAGTTCGCCGGGATCGAGCTGCCGGCCGATGAACGGATGACGGAGGTTGTGGAGGGGGTCGGCGGCGCCTTGCAGCGCGCCGGGTACGTGGGGCCTTTCGGGATCGACGCCTGGGAGTACAAGAAGCCGGAAGGCGGAGTCGCCTTCCATCCGCTCGGCGAGATCAACGCCCGGATGACGTTCGGTCTGGTGGCCCGGGCGCTGGTGGAGAGGCTGGGGATCGAAGGGCCGGCGCGGCTCGTGCTCCGCCCGGGAGAGCCTCCGGTGCTCGAATCCGGCAGTGCATGGAGACCGGACTCTGATTAGAATGCCGGGATCCATCTGACCCGGCGCCGCGCGCGCAGAGGAGACCGCCCCATGCGGAGACGAGCCCCGAGACGAACCGCCCTGTCCCTCCCCCTCCTTGTTCTCCTGGTCGCCGCGCCGTCGGCAGCCCAGGGTTCCGGGGCCGCCCCCCTGCTCGGCTTCAGCGCGGAGAAGGCCGCCGCCCAGCGCGAGCTCGAAGCGCGCTTCGACTCCCAGCTCCAGGCCGCCAACCTCCGCGAGTGGTCGAAACGCCTGTCGTCCCGCCCGCATCACGTGGGCTCGCCCTGGGACCACGACAACGCCGAATTCATGGCCGGGCTTTTCCGTTCCTGGGGCTTCGACACCCACATCGAGGAGTTCCAGGTGCTCTTCCCGACGCCGAAGCTCCGCAAGCTGGAGATGCTCGCTCCCGACGCGCTTCACCGCCAGCCTCACCGAGACGCCGGTCGCGGGAGACGCCACCTCGGGCCAGAAGGACGAGCAGCTCCCGATCTACAACGCCTACTCGATCGACGGCGACGTCACCGCCGAGCTGGTCTACGTCAACTACGGCGTCCCCCGCGACTACGAGGAGCTGGAGCGGCGGGGGGTGGACGTCAAGGGGAAGGTCGTCATTGCGCGCTACGGCGGCTCCTGGCGCGGCATCAAGCCCAAGGTGGCCGCCGAGCACGGCGCCGTCGGCTGCCTGATCTACTCCGACCCCCGCGACGACGGCTACTTCCAGGGCGACGTCTATCCCAAGGGCGGCTGGCGGCCCGAGCAGGGCGCGCAACGCGGCTCCGTCGCCGACATGCCGCTCCACCCGGGAGATCCGCTCACCCCCTCGGTCGGCGCCACCAAGGACGCGCAGCGCCTGCCGCTGGACAAGGCCGACACGCTCACGAAGATCCCGGTGATGCCCATCTCCTACGCCGACGCCCTGCCGCTGCTCCGGGCGCTGGCCGGCCCGATGGCACCCGAGGAGTGGCGCGGCGCGCTGCCGATCCCGTATCACATCGGCCCCGGCCCGGCCCGGGTTCATCTCCAGCTCGCGTTCGACTGGAAGCTTCAGCCGGTCTACGACGTCATCGCCCGGATGGAAGGCTCCGAGCATCCCGAGCAGTGGATCGTCCGCGGCAACCATCACGACGCCTGGGTGAACGGCGCCAACGATCCGGTGAGCGGCATGGTCGGAGTGCTGGAGGAGGCGCGCGCCCTGGGTGTGCTGGCCAAGGGCGGCTGGCGTCCGAAGCGGACCATCATCTATGCCGGCTGGGACGGCGAGGAGCCCGGCCTGCTCGGCTCGACCGAGTGGGTCGAGACCCACGCCGGCGAGCTGCGTGAGCACGCCGTGGCCTACATCAATACGGACAGCAATTCGCGCGGCTTCCTCTCGATCGGCGGCTCCTCGACCCTGGAGGTGCTCGCCAACCAGGTGGCCCGCGACGTGACCGATCCGCAGAAGGGGGTCAGCGTCGCCGAGCGGATGCGCGCTGCCGCGGCCGTCTTCGGCTCACCCGAAGAAAAGAAGGACGCCCTGGCGAACCACCCCTTCCACCTCTACCCCCTGGGCTCGGGGTCGGACTACACGCCCTTCCTCCAGCACCTGGGCATCGCCGCGATCAACTTCGGTTACGGCGACGAGGACGAATACGGCCAGTATCATTCGATCTACGACTCGTTCGACCACTACGTCCGCTTCGAGGACCCCGACTTCGCCTACGGCGTGACCCTTGCGCAGATCGGCGGCCGGCTGGTTCTGCGCCTCGCCGAGGCCGACGTCCTCCCCTTCGAATTCACCCGCCTCGCCGAAGCCGTCGGCGGCTACGCGGACGAAGTCGCGAAGCTCGCCGACACGATGCGCGAAGAGACCGGCACGCGCAACCAGTTGATCGACGAGAACCTCTATCGGAATTTCGACGACCCGAAGAAGACCTGGGTGGTGCCGCCGCGCCTGGCGCCGGTGCCGCACTTCAACTTCGCGCCGCTTCAGGACGCGGTCGACGCGCTACGCCGGAGCGCCCATGCCTATGACGAGGCGTGGTCGAAGGCCGCCGGCTCGGGCCAGCCGCTGCCCGCGGACGTGCGTGCGCAGCTCGACGCCATCCTGATGAAGAGCGAGCGCTCCCTGATGCGCAAGGACGGCCTGCCCGGCCGCCCCTGGTTCCAGCACGACATCTACGCCCCCGGCTTCTACACGGGCTACGGCGTCAAGACGCTGCCGTCGGTGCGCGAGTCGATCGAGCAGCGCCGGTGGAAGGAGGTCGACACCCAGATCGCCACCGTGGCCGCGACAATCCAGACCGCGGCCCGGGAGATCGACCGGGCCACGGCCGTCCTGACGGGGCGCTAGGTCAGAACAGGGGCCCGTCCGCTCCGCCGAGCATGGCGGCGCGGACCACGGGGATCGGGGGGCCGCCGAAGGAGAGGAAGCGGTCGTGGAACTCGCGCCAGGCGGCGCGGCCTCCCCTGGAGGCGGTCCAGTCCTCGCGCAGCCGGCGCACCATCAGCTTGCCCAGCGTGTAGTTCAGGAAGGCCGGATCGAACGTCCCCCGGGCCGCCTGCTGGCGGGCGTTCGCCGCGTCCTGGAACCCCTGCTCGCGGAACATCCGCTCGGCCTCGGCGACCGTCAGGCTGCCGGCGTGGAGCCCGATCGCCACCAGGTAGCGGACGTTGCGCAGCAGCGCGTTCTGGATCTGGCCGATGCGGGTCCGCGGGTCGCCCGCGCCGAAGCCGGCCTCCCAGATCAGCTCTTCCGAGTAGTGCGCCCACCCCTCCGCGAAGCCGTAGCCGACGAAGAGCCGGCCGACCAGCGACTCGGCGCGATTCGAGTGCAGGAATTGGAGGAAGTGCCCGGGCCAGACCTCGTGCGCCGTGATGAACAACAGGTCGGCCTCACCGGGAAGATAGGCGACGCGCTCGTCCGGCGACCACGACGGATCCGGCGGCGAGATGTAGTAGATGGCCGGCAGGTGCCGGTCATAAGGACCGGGGATGTCGATGTAGGCCGAGTTCCACCGCTGGTAGGGAGGCGACTCCCGCACCTGGGCCTCCTCCTCGCCCGGGATGCTCACCAGACCCGCGTCCTCCACGAAGCGGCGCAGGCCGGAAAGCTGGCGGCGCGCCCCCTCCACGGGACCCTCGGCCGGCTTCTCCGCCTGCAACCGCGCCAGGCACTCCTCGACCGGGACGCCCGGCGCCCACTCCCGGCAGGCCTCCCGCAAGGCCGCGAGGTTGCGCTCCAGCTCGCGCCGGCCCGCCGCCTCGAGCTCCTCCAGCGAGACGTCCACCCGCTCCGTCTCCCGCAGCATCACCCGGAAGAGGCCGGCCCCCATGGCGAAACCGTCGACCGGCGCCGTCGCGATCTGGCCGTGAAACCAGGCCCCCAGCTCGCGCATGGCCGCCGCCGCCGTAGCGTTCGCCTCCCGCATCTCGGCCTGGAGGCCCGGATCTTCCACGGCCGCGAAGACCGGCGGCACGTCGCTCTCGTAGTAGCCGGCCAGGCCGGCGAAGGACATCTCACCCAGCTCGGCGAAGCTCCTGGGCATCTGGAGGGACCCCAGATTCTCCCGGATCTGGACGGCGGCCCGCGGCACCTCCCGGGCATAGGCCACATAGGCCCGCATGCGGTCCGCCAGGGGGGCGTACTCGCGGGTCAGGTAGAGGGCGGGGTCGAGCGCTCCGGCGTAGTAGATCGGGTTGCGCCGGTGCCACGCGGCGTCCTCGACCCAGAACAGGTCGTGGTCGATCTGGGCGATCACCCCCTCGCGCTCCACCTGCCGGCGCTCGTCCAGGCAGGCCGGGTCGAACGCCAGGGCCCGCTCCCGCTCGCCGCGCAGCCAGGAGGTCTTCTCTTCCATCGCCTCCCGGCTCCAGTCCGGCAGCCGGCCGTCGTGCTCGTGCCGGCCCGACGAAGAGGCGAAGGTGGGATTCCTCTCGAAGTAGCCGTCGAGGAACGATCCGGCGAACCGGTCCCAGGCGGGGACGGTCGCCGACACATCCAGGCAGGGGAGACCCTTGGCTTCCGCGTCCATGGCGCAGAAGTTTAACGGAACCCGGTGCCGGAACGGACGGGCAGGAGTAGAATTACCAGATCATGGCGGAACAGAACTATAGCAATCACCGCAGGTTCATCCTCGGCTTTCACGTTGTGACCTTCGGGATCCTCGCCGTCAACTTCGTCTGGTCGCTGTACCGGCTCTTCCGTCCGGCCGTGCCGGAGACGCCGGTGTTCGACCGCCTGCTCGGGGTTCTGGTGGCGTGGGCGCTGCTCGGCCTCTTCTACTACATGCGGAGCTTCGCGCTGACCGTGCAGGACCGCGTGATCCGCAACGAGATGCGGGCGCGGCTCTCCACGGTGCTGCCGGCGGACTTGCAGGGGCGCATCGCGGAGCTCGGGACAGGCCAGTTGATCGCCCTGCGCTTCGCGGCTGACGCCGAGCTGCCGGAGCTGACCCGCCAGGTGCTGGAAGGGAAGCTGGCGAAGCCGGACGACATCAAGAAAGCCGTCCGGAGCTGGCAGGCGGACGAGCTGCGGGCGTAGGTGCTACGACACCGAGCTCGAACGGCCCGCGAAGGGCACCGGGCTCGGCCAGTCGCGGACGTCGCGGGTGATCAGAGTCTCCACCTCGTCGCCGTCGACCGGATGGGAGAAGAAGAAGCCCTGCCCGTACTCGCACTTGAGGCCGCGCAGCTTGGCCACGTGCTCCACGCTCTGGATCCCTTCGGCCACCACCTTCATGCCGAGCTGGTGGCCCAGCGTCACGATCGCCGCCACGATGGATTGGTTGCTCCCCTCCTCGTCGATGCGGGAGACGAAGGAGCGGTCGATCTTGAGGATGTCCATCGGGTAGCGGTGGAGGTAGTTGAGGGACGAGTAGCCCTTGCCGAAGTCGTCCAAGTAGATCTGTACGCCCAGCGCCTTGAGGCGGGAGAAGCGGCCGGCCGCCGACTCGGCGTGGCAGATGATCACCCCTTCGGTGATCTCCAGGCCCAGATGCTCGGGGGCGAGCCCCGAGGCGGCCAGCGCGGCGGCGATCTGGTCGTCCAGATCGGACTGGAAGAACTGCTTGTTGGAGAGGTTCACACTCACGCGCAGGTCGCGGTGCTCGGGATATTTGAGCTGCAGCTCGCGCACGCGCTGGCAGGCCTGGAGGATGACGTGCTCGCCGATCGGGACGATCAGCCCGGTCTCTTCGGCCACGTTGAGGAAATCCTCCGGGAGGATCAGCCCGCGCCGCGGGTGGCTCCACCGCATCAGCGCCTCCAGGCCGATCACCGTGCCGGTGGCGAGGTCCACGAACGGCTGGTAGTGGACCTCGATCTGGCCGCGCTCGATGGCGCGCCGCAGGTCGCTTTCGAGCTGCAGGCGGGCCATGACGAACTGGTGCATGCCGCGGTTGAACACCACGTGGCAGGCGCGGCCGGAGCTCTTGGCCCGGTACATGGCGGTGTCGGCGTCGCGCAGGAGATCCTCGGGCTTGTCGTAGTCCGGAGTGTGGACGGCGATGCCGATGCTGGCCGTAATGAAGACCTCGTGGCCGCCGAGGTTGATCGGCGCCGCCAAACGCTCGTGGATGCGGCTGGCCACGGCGACCGCGTCGTCGACGTCCCTCCCTCCTTCGACGAGGATGGCGAACTCGTCGCCGCCGATGCGGGCGATCGTGTCCATGGGCCGCAGCACCGAGGAGAGCGCGCGCGCGATCTGGATCAGCAGCTCGTCGCCGACGAGATGGCCGAGGCTGTCGTTGACGATCTTGAACTGGTCGACGTCCAGGAAGAGGACGGCGGTGAGGCGCTCGAGGTCGCGCCGGGCGCGCTCCATCGCCTGCCAGAGGCGGTCCATGAACAGGGCGCGGTTCGGCAGGCCGGTCAGCTCGTCGTGCAGGGCGTCGTGGAGGAGCCGCTCTTCGGCGCGCTTGCGATCGGTGATGTCGTGCGAGTTGAGGACCAGCCCGGTGACCGCGGGATGGTCCAGGAGGTTCGAGGCCGTCGATTCGAGCGTCAGCCAGGTCCCGTCGCGGTGCCGGCACCGGTATTCGATGGTGAGGTTTTCGTCCGGCAGGTCGACCAGGCAATGCAACGCGTTCGCCAGCAGCGGGCGGTCCTCGCAATGGACAAGGTCGAGGAGGTTGCCGCCGATCAGGTCGCCGGCCGAATGGCCGAGGAGCCGCTGGTGCGACGGGCTCGCGTAGCGCAGGGTGCCGTCCAGCTCGAGGATGGAGATCATGTCCGAGGCGTTCTGGACCAGGGCGCGGAAGCGCTCCTCGCTGGCCCGCAGCGCCTCTTCGGCCACCCGGCGGCCGGTCACGTCTTCCAGCGCGCCTTCGTAGCGGAGGATCTTGCCCTGATCGTCCCGGTACGCCCGCAGGCTGAAGCGCACCCAGATCACCGTGCCGTCGTAGCGCCGTACCCGGGCCTCGAACGCGCTCACACCGGAGCCCGACTCGGCCTCCACGAGGCGCTGCCAGCGCAGCCGGTCGTCCGGATCGAAGTAGATGTCGCTGACGTTGGCTCCGAGCAGCGTCTCCCGGTCGGGGTAGCCCAGGATCCGCACCAGCGACTCGTTGCCGTCGAGCATCCGGCCCGCCGGGGTGGTGCGGTAGAGGCCGATCGGCACGCCGTCGAACAGGCTGCGGTAGCGCTCCTCGGATTTCTTCCTCTCGGCCAGCCGGTGCTCGGCGGCGGCCAGCCGCAGATCGAGGAGGACCGGGTCGAACGGCTCGGCCAGCCACTCGTCGGCCCCGGCCTCCACCAGGAGCCGCAGCCGCTCCGGGCGGCTGTCCGCGGTCACGACCAGGAGGAGGCCCGGCCCGCCGCCGGGCAGCCTGCGGACCTCCCGGCAGAGATCGAGAACCTCGTCCATGTCCGCTCGGCGGACGATCAGGACCGGCAGGATCTCCAGGCGCAGCCACTCCCAGGCCTCCGCCGGCTCGGACGTCGTCGAGAGATCGTACCCGCGCGCGCGCAACACGCTTTCCAGGGAGTCCTGGCACAGGGCGGCATCCTTCAGAAGCAGCGCGCGCATTCGAGCCCAAACCCTCCATGGAGCGGAACGGGGATCGCGAAGGGCAAGTATATCCGTTCCAGGACATTACGGCATCCCGCCGCGTGTGACCCGGTCCGCTTGGCGCCAGTGACTTGGATCACAGCGCCGGCCCGCGCAACGCGCTACCTTGGAAGCGACGGACGAACACCGGCACACGCCGGTAGAGAACAGCAAGCGTAGAACCTCCCTGTGCCGCGCCGGCCCGGATCCGGTGCGGCCTCTTTTTTGGGACGGGAGGGTGAAATGCTCCGGCCAGGGCTTACACTCTCGAACGGAGACGGTCTCCAACCCCGATGTCCGCACGCCCCCTTGCCGGCGCCCTGGCCGGACTGCTCCTGCTGGCCTCGACCGCGGCCTGTTCCGCGGCGCTTTCGCCTGCCGTGGAACGCGGCTATCCGCTGATCCAGACGTACGTCCCGTCCCACCCGCAGGCCGAAGCCCAGAACTTCGACGTTGCCCGCGACCCCAAGGGGGTGCTCTACGTCGCCAACCTCGGCGGCCTCCTGGCCTACGACGGCGCCTGGTGGCG
This sequence comes from uncultured Holophagales bacterium, assembly GCA_963844885.1. Classification (GTDB taxonomy): domain Bacteria; phylum Acidobacteriota; class Thermoanaerobaculia; order Multivoradales; family UBA5704; genus DATMER01. The sequence continues at coordinate 261,635 of CAWJQA010000011.1, forward strand.
GCTGGTGGAGATCGGCAAGGCGAGGAGCGCCTTCGCGATTACGGCGGATGCGAACGGCCGCGTCGCCGTCGGAGGGGTCGATGACTTCGGCTACCTGGAGCCGGAGGCGGACGGCTCGCTCCGGTTCGTGTCCCTCGCCGGCCTGCTGCCTCCGGGGGAACGGCGGTTCGGCCAGGTCTTGCAGGTCCGTTCCATCGGGCAGGGGTTCTCCTTCCTGACCACGACCCGGCTTCTCCTCTGGGACGGCAAAGCGCTGCGCACGGCCGCGACCTTCCCCGGGGACCGGCCCTACGCGGTGACCTACGCCGTGCGGGGCGAGCTCTACGTCTGGACGCGCCAGGGCCTGACCCGCCTCCAGGGAGAACGCCTCGCGCCGGTGCCCGGCGGCGACGCCTTCGCGGGCCGGCGGATCGACCAGATCCTCCCCGCCGATCCGGGCGGCCTGCTCGTCTCGGTGCGCGGAGAGGGCCTCTTCCTGCTGCGCGACGGCGTCTCCACCCCCTTCGCGCCCGAGGCCTCGCGCTGGGCCGTCGAGAACAAGGTCATGGAGGGCATCCTCCTCCCCGACGGCCGCTGGGTCCTGGGCTCGCTCCTCGGCGGCCTCCTTCTCCTCCGGCCGGACGGCGCTGTCGACGAGATCGTCGACACCACCGTCGGCCTCCCCGACGACATGGTCTCCGGCCTGGCCGTCGACCGCGAAGGCTCGCTCTGGGTCGCCCTCAACAACGGCCTCGCGCGGGTGGAGGTCGCCTCCCCGCTGTCGCTCGTGGACGGCCGGTCCGGTCTCAAGGGGAGCCCCTACGCGGTGGCGCGCCATCGCGGCCACCTCTGGGTGGCGACCTCGGCAGGCCTGTTCACGAACGAGGGCGCCGGCGGCGGAGCCGGCCTGATGCGGATGCGCGCCGTGCCGGGAATCCCCCCCTCGGCCTGGAGCCTCCTGTCCGCCGCCGGCGACCTGCTCGCCGGCACGGTCTACGGAGTCCAGGTCGTCGGCCCCGGAGGCGCCCGGCCGGTGCCCTGGCAGTCGACCACGGTGTACGTGCTCGCGCCCTCATCCGACCCCGGAAGGGTCTGGGTCGGCTACGAGCAGGGGCTGGCCGCCCTGCGCCGGCACGGCGGGGAGTGGCGGCTCGAAGGCAAGGTGCAGGGAGTCGATTCCGAAGTCCGGTCGATCGTCCAGGGCGCGAACGGCGTCGTCTGGTGCGGCACGGCGCTCGACGGCCTCCTGCGCGTGGAGATCCCGCCGGGATGGCCTTCCGCCTCCGGCGCGGCGGGAAAGACGCCGCGGGTGCGGCGGATCCGGCCCGGCAAGGACAGCACAGCCGCCCATGTCTATCGCATAGATGGGCGCATCGGTGGGCGCATCCTGGTCTCGGGTGGAGAGCGGATGATGGTTCTCGACGAGGCGCAGGGGAAGCTGGTCGAGGACCCCGGCCTCTCCCCGATCGAAGGAGCCGCCGACGCCACGCGGCTCGCCACCGACGCGGAAGGGAACCTGTGGATGGACACCCGTCCGCCCACCGTCGCGTTGCGGCGGGGCGACGGCTGGGCCGGCCAGCCGATCCCGCTCGTCCAGATCACGGCGCGGGACGTGGAGACGATCGTCGCCGAACCGGACGGCGTGGTGTGGCTGGGCGGCGAGAACGGCCTCTACCGCTTCGAAGGCAGCCTGCGCCGGGCCGGGCCGCCTCTGCCGGCGACACGGATTGCCGGCGTGACCCTGGGAGGAAAGGCGCTCCAGTACCTGGCGCCGCCCACCCGGCCCGCGGCGGGCTCGGCACCCCTGGAGCTGCCCGCCGAGGTGCGGCGGCTGCGCATCGAATTCGCCCCCCTCTCCTTCCGCGCCGGCCTGCGCTACCAGACCCGGCTCGACCCCGTCGACCCCGCCTGGGGGAGCCCTGTCTCCGAGCCGTTCGCCGAGCTCACCCGCCTGCCCGCCGGGGAGTACACCCTGCGCGTGCGCACCGTGGGTCCGAACCGGGAAGTGGGGCCGGAGACGGCCTGGAGCTTCTCGGTGCCGCCGCCCTGGTACGCATCCCCCTGGGCCTTCGCGCTCTGGATCGCGCTCGCCATGGCCGGAGTCCTGGGCTATGCCGGGCTGCGCAGCCGCACCCTGAGCCGCCGCGCGGCGCTCCTGGAGACCCGCATCGCCGCGCAGACCCGCGAGCTGCGGCGCACCGTGGACGAGCTCCAGATCGCCCACGACGAGCTCGAGCTGGCGAACGAGCGCCTCGAAGAGCTGTCCCGCAAGGACGCCCTCACCAACGTCGCCAACCGCCGCCACCTGCAGGAGGTTCTGGAGGAGGAGTGGACCCGCGCCCGGCGCTCCCGCAAGCCGCTCGCCTTCGTGCTCCTCGACCTGGACCACTTCAAGCTCCTCAACGACACCCGCGGCCACCGGGAAGGAGACCGTTATCTCCAGGCCGTGTCCCGGTACCTGGCCGGAGCCGTGCATCGGCCGGGCGACCTGGTGGCGCGCTACGGTGGGGAAGAGCTCGCGGTGCTCCTGCCGGACACGGACCTGGACGGCGTCCTCGAGCTGGCCGAGACCCTGCGCCAGGGGATCGAGGATCTGGCGCTGCCCCATCCGGCGGCGCCTTCGGGACGGCTCACCGCCAGCCTCGGCGTCGCCTCCCTGGTGCCCGCTTCCGGCCAGCGCCTGGAGGATCTGATCGAGCAGGCCGACCGGGCTCTCTACCGGGCGAAGACCGCCGGCCGCAACCAGGTCTCCGCGCCCGTGGAAGGCGAAGCCCCGCCCGCCGACCGGCGTTCGAGCGGCATCCGCCTGATAGTTTGATCCCGTTCCCCCTCTTGTTGATCCCGTTCCCCCTCTCCCCGGCCCTCTCCCCCGTGCCGGGGGAGAGGGAGCCTGGAATCAACCAAAGCTGGCCACCACCGGCGCGTGGTCGCTGGTGCCCACGTCCGCAAGGACTCGGGAGTCCGTGGCGCGCTCGGCCAGCGCCCGGCTGGCAAGGACGTAGTCGATACGCCAGCCGATGTTGCGCTGCCGCATGTTGCGCCACGGCGCCCACCAGGTGAAAAGGCCGTCGTTGTCCGGATCGAGGGCGCGGCCGACGTCCACCAGGCCGTGCCCGATGACGGCCGCCAGCCGCTCGCGCTCCTCCGGCCGCTGGCCGATGACCCCCGGCTTGCGCTCCTTGGGATGGACGTCGCGGTCGGTCAGGGTGACGTTCAGGTCGCCGGACAGAACCAGGGCGCGCCCGGCGGCGTCGAGATCCGCGGCGTAGCCCGCCATGGCGTCGAGAAACCGCAGCTTGGCCTCGTAATCCTTGCCGCCGTTGGGCACGTAGACGGACGCGAACGTGAGATCCCGGACCGACGCGGTGACGATGCGCGTCTCATGGTCGAACGCGGGATGCTCGTAGCGCGGCTCCTCGGGAAACGTCTCCCGCCGGAGGCTGAGCCCGACACCGGAATAGCCGCCGGTGCCGTGCCAGTAGCACCAGTACCCTTCCAAGTTGCAGACGGTTTCGGAGAGCTTGTCCGGGGAGGCCTTGATCTCCTGGAGGCAGATCACATCGGGCCGGTCGCGCCCGACCCATTCCAGGAACTGCGCCTCCCGGGCGCGGATGCCGTTGACGTTCCACGTGGCGACGGTGATGGACATGGGGGGATGATATCCCAAGGCGCGGAAAGCGTGGGATTGAGGTATACTTCAGCCGTAGGCGCCACCTCGGCAGGGTTCGGCTCACTGCGAGGCTGGAGACGCTGCGCTCCGGCTCCTGGGCCGGCCGGGCGCCGCCTTTGCGGTTCCCAGCTCCTCGCGCACAACCTGCCGTACTGCCTCCAGCACGGTGCTCTGATGCAGATAGGCGGCGAGCGCATCGTTGATCAACGTCTGATAGTTGCCGCCGCCGGCCTGGTCGGCCATCGCGCGGAAGGCCTCGATCACGGAGTTGTCCAGTCGAATGGAGATCTTGGTCTTGCCGGGCTCGGCCTTGACCACAGGCCCTCGCTTCGCCTGGGAGAAATCGATGTCCCGATAAGGCTCAGGGGCGGTTTTTCTCATAGTCCAACCTTTGCCGGCGGTTAGCCTTCCAGGCCGATATGACCCGGAGGGTGTCCGGCTCGCGATGCGTGCAGACGACGACGAGGAGATTCCCCGTGTCGCTGAGGCCGAGGGTCACGAATCGCTGCTCGCCCGCGGCTTGGGGATCTTCTCGCGTAAGAGCGAAGGCATCGGAAAGAACCGTTGCGGCCTCGGAGAAGCTCACCTGGTGCCCCGCGAGGTTTGCCGCCGCCTTGGCGGGGTCCCATTCGTACCGCACTGGCCAGAGTGTATAGACATTTGTCCTCTTTGGCAATCCCCGGATACGTGCCAGGCCGGCGGGACTCGGGTTGGGTGGCTCGGGGCGTGACGCCGCGTGACACCCGCCAAGGATGACAACCCATCTCGGCAGTTTTTTCTTCTTTCCCTGGGAGCGCTGGCGTCCTCGCCGGCTTGTCCGGATCAATCGGCGGAACGCCGGCTTTCTTCCTCATTCCCATCGACCGCCGGGAGGCGTCGCGCACTATCGACCAAGGAGCGATACCACTCGGCGCGCTCAGGTTCCGCGACTCACTGCGAGAAGTTGACTTTGCCGTAGGGGAGTTGACTTTGCCGCAGAGGAAGGTGACTTTGCCGCAGGGGAGTTGACTCTGCACCAGAGAAGTCGACTCTGCAACTGGGGAGTCGACTCTGCAACTGGGGAGTCGACTCTGCAACTGGGGAGTCGACTCTGCAACTGGGGAGTCGACTCTGCAACTGGGGAGTCGACTCTGCAACTGGGGAGTCGACTCTGCAACCGGGGAGTCGACTCTGCAACCGGGGAGTCGACTCTGCAACCGGGGAGTCGACTCTGCAACTGGGGAGTCGACTCTGCAACTGGGGAGTCGACTCTGCAACCGGGGAGTCGACTCTGCAACCGGGGAGTCGACTCTGCAACCGGGGAGTCGACTCTGCAACCGGGGAGTCGACTCTGCAACTGGGGAGTCGACTCTGCAACTGGGGAGTCGACTCTGCAACCGGGGAGTCGACTCTGCAACTGGGGAGTCGACTCTGCAACTGGGGAGTCGACTCTGCAACCGGGGAGTCGACTCTGCAACTGGGGAGTCGACTCTGCAACTGGGGAGTCGACTCTGCAACCGGGGAGTTGACTCTGCAACTGGGGAGTTGACTCTGCAACAGAGGAGTCGACTTTGCCGTGGTGACGGAGAAAGAGACGCCTCGACGTTCCGGGACCCGGTGAGTTTCTCGGTAACGGACTGGGGCGTCTCTACAGCACCGGCAGTGGCCTTCGCCAGGATCTGGGATCGACGGCGCGATTTTTTCACAGCCTCTCAGGCAACGGAAGGACGGCCTGGAACGTATACGGTCAGTTAGCATCGGATGGAGGATGTCTCAGGCCGGGGTTCCAGGGACTTGGGGGCGGCCTCAGCTCCTGCCTTTCTCACCCAACTCGGAGAGCTTGGCGGGCAAGCTGGCGAACGAGGAAGCCAAACGCGGGGCCCCACGACCGACTGGCCGTTGGTGCCCTTCACCTTGAAGGGGGACGGATCGGGTCCCCCTTCAGCTCTTTGACAATTTGGAGGGATGACGGCCGCCGAGTCCAAGGCCGCCGTCGTTCCGCAGAGGTCCGCCTTTCAGGGAGGGAAGGCGGGGCCATCGCCGGAGGTGCGTGGGTGGGGCTCGTGGGTGAGCGGCGGTGGCGGCCTCTTGATTGGGAACCTCCTCCTGGGACCGCCGTCTGGCCACCGGCGGTCCCAGGGACTTGGGGGCGGCTTCAGCTCCTGCCTTTCTCACACAACTCAGTGTTACCCATCCTCCCGGTCTGTACCCCGATTAAAGACCCCCTCCCCGACCCTCCCCCGCTTCGCGGGAGAGGGCGCCACCACCCGTCTCAGCAGCCACAAGTCAACCCTCGTACCGGAAGCTCAGGTCGGCCAGCCGGACTCTGAGCTCCTTGTAGACCTTCCGATCCTCACCGGGGAGCCGGTCGAGCCCTTCGATCCCGCAATGGCCGTCCGCTCCGGGAAGTTGCCCCAAGGGAGGATCGAGAGGGTCGCGCAGCGTCCGAAGCTTTTGTCGCATGCCAGGCACCTCGACGGATCGGATCTCCGGGACCCGCAGGCCGAACGCGAGGGAAGGCAGCGGCACACCGCGGATCGCTTCCGCCTGGCTCACGGTCGTCCTGCTTCCGTCGAAGACAGAGAGCAGAGGCGCAATACCGCACTCGGCGGCGTGAGCCTTGTCGTTCTCGCTGAGATCGAGATGAACAACGTGCAGCCTCTCGGAATCGGGCGGAAATGTGTGCTTGATCGTCGCGAGGCGGAACACCACGCCGGTCGTAAGCTCTTCCATGGAGGGCTCAGGCGGTTGTCTGGCGGAGGCGGGAAATCATCTCGGGAGAGCAGGTTCCGAGAGGGTGGTCCTCTTGCCCGACCCGCTCGCCGGAGTCGCGGTCCAGGTAGAACCAGTCGTACTTGCCATCGCGGAAGACCTCGATCTCGAAATGGTGCGAGCCGCGGTCCCAGGTCATGACGACCTCCCCGGACTCGGTTGCCGTTGCATGAGGAAAGCCCAGCCGGTCCGGCACCTGCCGCCGGAGGCACTCCCAGAGGCGCTCGATTTCCTGGACGCATCCGGCGGCGATAGGCCCCGACGGCTCCGCAAGGCTGCGCAAGTACTGACCCCATGCGGCTTCCCGGGGTTCGTCGCGCAGGAATCGGCTCTCAGGGTGCGGGCTGGCCATGAAGGAAGGATACAACAGCCGGGCCGCATCCGTATCCTCCTTTGCCTGTCACGGCGCGAACCCCCGGTACTTCCAGCACCCTTCAAGGCGACCCCGGCGTCATCCGAGCTGCCAGGCGGCGCAATAACCAGGGACGCGGCGCCCCGGAAGCGGCTCAGCGGGATAGCGCTTGGGAGGCGCCCACTTGGAATCCCGACCATAAGGGATCGGGTGGTGCTGACCGCCGTCGTGCTGATCCTTGGGCCGATCTTCGAGGCCGACTTCGAGGACAACGTCTATGCCTACCGACCGGAGCGCAGTGCGCATGACGCACTGGCCGAGGTCAAGGAGCGGTTGTATGGAGGCCAGGAGCACGTCGTTGATGCGGACGTGACGAAGTACTTCGACACCATCCCCCACGCCGAGCTGTTGCAGAGCGTGGCGCGGCGGGTGGCCGACGGGAAGATCCTGCGGCTGCTCAAGCTGTGGCTGAAATCGTCGGTGGAGGAGCGGGATGAGAGGGGAAACCGGCGGATGACAGGCGGCAAGAAGAGCAAACAGGGGACTCCCCAAGGCGGGGTTGTTTCACCTCTGCTGGCCAATATCTACATCAACCGCCTTCTACGCCATTGGAGGAAGACCGGGGCGTCGGAACGGCTGGGACAGATCGTTTCCTACGCCGATGACTTTGTCATCCTTTGCGCGAGCCGCCGCCAGGCCGAAGATAGCCTGGCGGCGGTGACGCACTGGCTGGCGAAACTCGGCTTAACGATTCATCCCACCAAAACGCGCCTCTGTTACGCCCGAGAAGAGCCGTTCGACTTTTTGGGTTACACCTTTGGACCGGCCCGGCACTGGCTGACCGGGAAGAGATTCATCTCGGTTTGGCCATCGAAGAAGGCCCAGAAGAGGCTCAAGGAAAAGGTCAACACTCTACTGTTCCGGGGAAACCCGACACCCTGGCCCAAGCTGCAAGAACGGCTCAACCAACTCCTGTCGGGGTGGGCTGAGTACTTCAGCTTTGGGTTCACGCACCAAGCCTACAATACTGTCGGCTGGCACGTGCGGATGCGGGTTCGACGGTTCCTCTGCGGGCTTAGCTTCAGTTAGTAGTCTTTTGGTCGGCTGGCGGTTCTCACTGGACGTTGAAAACTAGCCGATCTGTGTCGGTCGCTACGCGGTTTGGCAGGTTGCCGTCAATCGAGAGCAAGAGCACGTTCCGACCCTGCTGCAAGCTGATCGGCACTGTCTCCCCGCTCCCTAGCGTTGGATGGAACAACGCTCTGACATCCATTCCATTCAGTGTGGCGTTGAACGAAGACGGAATTATCGCTGATCCGTAAACAATCTGTAGGAGGTAGCTACTGGTGCCGAATGGCAACGAAGTGCTGGTCTGGGTTGGACTGGTATAGGTCAGGAAGCGGTTGACATCACGGGGCCGCTGCCCGCCGCCGTCGAAGCCCCCCGCCACTTGGATCTGTGACCCGGCTGTTTTGTCGAAGGTTATCTGATATACGTTTGCCACACTTGGCGCTGTGGGCACGTCGCTCACGCCTGCTTGGGAGCGGCTGAAATTGCTGTCCCATGCCATGAAGTCTGCACTGTATGTGCCAGTATCAGTTCCGATGACGTTCAACGTGTAGTCTCCCGCCACTGGCCTGTTGACCCGCCAGTTGCATAAGTTTCCCCGTCGAAGCCCCCCAAAGGTCCAGATCTAGGGACTCCGAGGCTGCTTTCCCCTCTACCACTGGATCTCACCGGGAGTGACGTCCAGAAAAGGCTTCTTTTCATGGAAAAAGCGACCTCAGGGCTGGTACAATGGTGTTGTCAAGGCACCAAGCCCAACCCAAGGAGGCCGCTCGCCATGAAGCTTAGCAGAAACGAGGTCCAAAGCAAGACCCACGCCATTTCAGAGCTGCGATTCGAAGACCAGAAGCTCACCTCCTTTGCCGGTCTTTTCGTGTTCCAGCTTTTGTTCCAGAGGCTGGATCTCAAGAATCGGCTGCGCAACTGCTTCCGCCACCTGCGTTCCAACCGAGCTTACGATCATACCGTGGCCGTCCTTGGTCTCATCATCCACCTCTTGATTGGCTTTCGGCAGCTCCGTGATTTACGTTACTACTGCGACGACCCTATGGTGCAGCGCGTTCTTGGCTTGAATCGGCTGCCAGACGTGGCCACTGTCAGCCGCCTGCTGGCCAGCGCTGACGCCGAGAGCGTGGCCTCTCTGCGACAACTCCTCAGACAGATGGTGCTGCAAAGATTGATCCCGCTCGGCCTGCGTCGATTGACCCTCGACTTTGACGGCTCGGTCATCGGCACCGGCCGTTCTGCCGAGGGCACCGCCGTGGGCTTCAATCGCAAGAAAAAAGGACAACGAAGCTACTATCCCCTGTTCTGCACTATAGCTCAAGCCGGCCAAGTGTTCGACGTCTTGCACCGGCCAGGAAATGTGCATGACTCCAACGGAGCGCGGGAGTTCATCCTTGATTGTATCAACACAGTTCGAGCGGCACTGCCTGGCATTCAGATAGAAGTCAGGATGGACGGCGCCTTCTTCAGCGATGCCCTGGTTACCCTGCTTACGGATCTCCGTGTGGAGTTCACCATCTCGGTTCCTTTCGAGCGTTTCGTCGAGCTCAAGGGAAAGATTGAAGGCCGTCGTTCGTGGCACAGGCTCAATGAGGATCTCGGATACTTCGAGGTCAGATGGAAACCCAAGGCATGGAGCCGCAGTTATCGTTTCCTCTTCGTCCGGACTCGCTCGGTCATCCGTGACAAGGAACCCATCCAGCTCGATCTTTTCGTCCCGCAAGTCCGTGGATATGAGTTCAAGGTCGTCGTTACCAACAAGAAGATCCGGGTACGTGAGGTCATCCAATACCACAATGGCCGAGGTGCCCAAGAAGGTGTTTTTGCCGAGTTGAAATCTCAGGGCCAGCTCGACTACGTTCCCACGCAAACCCTCGTGGGCAATCAGATCTTCCTGCTGTCGGCCGTCCTCGCTCATAACCTCAATCGCGACCTGCAAATGATTGCCCATGAACCCAGTCGAGACACCACGCCCCAACGCTCGCCTCTCTGGCGGTTCGAACGACTCGAAACCGTGCGCCTCAAGCTGATCAACAGAGCAGGGCGCCTCAATCAGCCTCAAGGCAGGCTCACCCTGACGATGAGCACGAACCCTGCCGTCAAAGAAGAGTTGTTGCATTACCGAGCGCAGCTCGAGAAGAAGGCCGCCTGACTACCGTCCAGATTCTGTCGTTTTGCAACAACCGGGTTGATGTCGAGCACCTTAGGCGACTCGTAAGATGACGGCAGATCGGGTCCCAGCGTTTCAAAGCTGCCATAGTAGGCGTTGGGGATCTCGTTATAGGTGGCGCCAGTCCGGGGGTCAACACCCTCGCGGCGACCGAGAGGGTCGATGACAAAGGCTTCAACCGGAGAATGGAAGGTGAAGTTGAGGCCGGTCGGGTCAGTAAAGTGGTGCTCAGGTCCAGAAAAGACATACTGCGCGATGAACTGATTATTATTGGGAGACGCGGCCAGCTCTTTCGTAAGGCCATCGCCCGCGTCGAGGATGGTAAAGGTGGTGAGTTGGTCGTCGCGGCCAGTGGCTGTGACTTGGTGCCTGCCGTACCGGAGCGCAGGTTCCTTTTGAACACGAATTGGCACCGGACCATAGGTGCAGATGTTGGTGGAGAGGCTATTGGGATCATTGCTGCCGAAGCCGACAAACGATACGTCAACTCCCTGGCTGCGGGCGTATTCTACGATTGCTCGCGGACTTTTTAAGTCGGCCCCGCTAGTGTATTGTCCGTTCGTGACCAGCCACTGATTAAGGGTGGCTGGGTCGGTCGCCACGCCGAAGTAACTCAGCATGGAGGCGAAAGTGGTTATGCCGCAACCCAGCTCGTTTATGGTCACGGGAACCTGACCGGGTATGTTGGCGCTACAGTTGTTGAAGTTAAAGATGTCCGGGTCGCTTGGATTATGACAGACGGAGTCAAAGTTATCGTGTGGATAGTTGCTCTGCGCGTAAGGAATCAGCTTAGCGCTGATCTCGGCCGGAGTTCCGAGCTGCGGTCTGACAACAAAGTTTTCTGACGCGAAGATACTGCCGTTGTTTGAAGCATCCACCGTCCATGTACCGGTCTCGGTGCATTGACTGTTAAAGTACCAAAAAATCTGTGCGCCGTTCGAGCCGCAAAGGGTAAAGGTGGGGAAGAAGAAGCAGTTGTTAGTCGCGCTAAACCTGACGGGACCAATGTCGATCGTGTTCCCATTCGGCTGGGTGAACTTGACGCTCCAAGTCTCGCCGTCGGTGGCGTTAGTGACGTTTGTGACGGCAGCGATGATCACGTCACGGTAATACGCAGTGGCCGACTCGAGTCGCACCTACCTTAATATGTCGTTGCAATCTAGATTGTTGTGGGGTCTCCTGCCGGGCAACGCACAAGCCTTTCGAGGCTGTTGACCGAGGCCAGGGGCACCGGCTCCTGTGCGGCGGCGGGGTCGCTCGGGAGGCGGCGGTAGGCCACACCGGACGAGGGAATACCGGTGGAGCGAGATTCCGGCTCCGGTCCCGGATTGATGAGCTGGATCTGTGCATCCCTATCCGGGGTGCCCGAGCTGTCAAAGTTACCGACAGGGGATGCTTCGCCAGCAAAGCTCGTGTGGTTCGCTGCGAGCATCAGGGTCATGGCTAAGACACAGGTGTATCTCATGGACGTGTCTCCTATGTACGCGCTGCATGGATTCGCCACCCGCACGTCTTACCACTAGTGTCCCGTGCGGAAAGATCGCTCGCCAATGTCGGCTAGGACGCTACCCTGGCCTAGGCTTCCGAGAGGCGCACGAATTGACCAAAGACTAGCACACCTAAGATTTAAAGCACAAGATCATCCGCGGAGAAGGGTAGGGTCGGCGGCGGGCGCGGTGGCTGTAGGTCGAGGGAGTAACTGTTGCCGGCGGCTTTCGCCCCAACGCCGGTGCCTCAGTCTCGACCCTGGCTCCGTTTCCCACCGCCGCTCATCGAACCCAGGTTCAGGTTTCAGAGCAAGTGACCCATTAGAAGGCCCCTTGTCAACTCTCGACACCTCTCCCTTCCGGGAGTTGCTCGGTTCCTGAGCCGGATTCCCAAGCCGGACCGAGTGCGTTTGATCGGAGCCATCGACCGGCTCCGCGAAGAACCTCTCGCCGGAGGCGTGCTCAAGGGAGAGTTTTCGGGACTCCGCCGACTTCGGGTAGGTGTCTACCGAGTCGTCTACGCAGTGATCCACGAGAAGATTACCGTCCTGGTCGTTCGGATTGGCCATCGGCGCGAGGTCTATCGCTGAAGCGTGGCGTTCGACTCAACGTGCCGGACTGGCACCCTTCCAGCACATCGCCATGGCTTTGGTGGCGCTGAGGCGGGAGATCACGGGTAGTACCCACGCATCGTCTTGACCTCCACGCCCGGCTTCGCCACCTTGAGGTCGACCACTCGGAAGGTGTCTCCACCGCCGGTATTCGTGGACTGGTAGGCGATCAGGTACTTCGAGCGCAGCTCTTCCTCGATGGCGGCGTAGACCGGGGTGAGCCCGGCGGCGTCTTCCAGGAAGAAGGCCCGGCCGCCGGTTTCGTCGGCGAGCTTCTTCAGCTTCGACTTCTCGACCTGGGGTCCGAGACCGATCGGATAGATGGCCACTCCGGCGCGGCGGGCGTAGTCGAGCGCTTCCTCCCAGCCGAAGCGGCTGCCTTCGTCCTTGCCGTCGGAGAGCAGGAGGATCGCCCGCTGCCCTTTCACGCCGTTGAAGTAGAAGAGGGCGAAGACGATCGTGTCGTAGAGAGCCGTGCCGCGCTCGGCCTTGAGGCCGGCCAGGCCGGCGGCCAGGGTGTTCACATCCTTGGTGAATTTCACCGCCAGTTGAGGGTGATCGTTGAAAGTGATCACCGCGGCGCGGTCCTTCGGCCGGACCGACTGCTCGAGGAATTGCAGGGCGGCGGCCCGGGTCTGATCCAGGCTGTCCTCCATGGAGGCGGAGACGTCGAGGACCACGGCGGCGTGGATGGGCAGATCGGTCACCTTTTCGAAACGGGCGACCGTCTGCGGCACGCCGTCCTCCGTGACCTTGAAATCCTTGGCCGTGAGCCCTTCGACCGGCCTCCCCTGGCGGTTGAGCACCGCGGTGTAGAGCTCGACGAAGGCGACGTCCAGCTCTTCCATGTAGTCGGGCGCGTTGACGAAGACGGTGTCCTCGGTCGAGCTGCCGTCCGTGAGATAGGCCACGGCGCGGACGTAGGCCAGCGGCTGGTCTTTCGAAAGGATCACCGGCTGCGAGTAGGGCGGCTGGTACAGGGTCGCCACCCGCGTCTCGTTCAGAAAGATTTCGACGCGTTCGACGGTTTCGCCGTCCGGCGCCTCGACCTCGGCGCGGGCGAGCAGGCTGAAGTCGGAATGCTGGCCGCGGCGCGGCTCGGCGAGGCGTACCCGGAAGCGGTTGGCGGCGGCGTTGACCAGTCGCTCGTCGCGGGCCAGCTCGCGGCCGGAGGCGTCGTACCCGGTGACGGTGAGCGTGCGGGGACGCGGGAGCGATCCCAGGTCCAGCTCGACGCTGAACGGCGGGCTCCTCTTGGTGAGCACCGGCTTGCCGTCGAGGGCGAAGGTGACCTGCGCGATGTCGGCGCTGGTCAGGGTGTCGAAGCGGTTCATGCCGGTCGGCAGCTCGCCGGGCGGCGGGAGGATCTGGACCACCGTGTCGCCGTTGGCCAGCGCCGCGTTGGCCGCCGCGAGGATGCGGGCCGTGTCTGGATCCGAAGGTGGAGGCGGCGGCATGGCGGTTTCGACGACCGGCACCGTCAGCGGGCGCTCGGCATGGAAGAAGCGGCCCGAGTTGAGATCCTCGACCTTGACGACCAGGGTGTATTCGCCGGGCCGCAGGGGGCGCTGGAAAACCAGGGGGATGGTGGAGCCGGCGGCGACGTCCGAGGCGGGGACGTCGAAGCGGAAGCGGAAGCGGTCGAAGAGGCCGGGATTTTCGCCGGTCCGGGTCAGGACTTCGCCGGTGAGGAGGAAGTCATAGGACCGGCTGCCGGCAAGCTGCACGATTCCGGCCTCTGCGGCAGACACGCCGACGAGCCCTTGGAGGACGGTCCGGCTCCGCTGCCGGCCGGGGAAATCCACCTCCAGGCGGGCCTCCAGCGCCGGTGCGCCGGCCGGCACGCCGGTCAGATAGGATTCGAAGGTGGGCACCCATTCGCCCGCCGGAGCCGGCGGCGGCGATTCGACCTTTTGCATCAGGAGAGGCCAGTCCCGGGCGTGCTCCCAGATCCAGCCGATGGCGGCGACGAGGAGGGCGCCCTTGTCGTCGTTCCCGCACTTGCGCACCCGGGCCACGCCTTTGGATGAAGAATTCCCGGCCATGGCCGACCGCCAGTCGCGATCGACCGGCTCGGTGTTCGTGGCGGCGCCGTCGGCCAGGAGGATGTCGACGCCGTCGGCGGGGTCCCAGAGCCGGTACCCCCCGGCGCCCCACTTCTGGTAGAGGATGAGAACGAGCTCGCCCTTGGTGCGCTCGCTGCGGACGAACGACCAGACCTCCAGCGGCCAGAGAACCATGGAGCACTCGGAGAGCACGATCTCGTCGGGGATGCCGTTGAGGCGGAGGATGCGGGAGCGCACGTCGGTCAGATCGCCGTAGCGCTTGCGGGCCTCCTCGGTGCGGAATTCCCAGCCCTCGCGAAACTCGTTGCGCGGAGTCCTGGGATTCTCGTCGCGGACCTGCCAGAAGCGCTCGATGAAGGCGTCGCGCTCGTAATCCTTGGCGAGAGCGAGGAAGGAGGCCCACTCCTCGTCCGTCAAAAGGATGTCGATCGTCTCGACCCAGGCCCGGTACTTGTCCGGGAGAGCCGCGACGGCAAGCCGGCGGGCTTCGAGGTCGGGCTTCGCCGGCTTGACCGCGGCGACCGCGGGAAGCGACACGAGCAGCAGAAGCGCGAGGCAGCGGGCGCGCGGGCTCACGGGTAATACCCGCGCAGCGTCTTGGCCTCCACTCCCGGCTTGTTGACCTTGAGATCGACGGCGCGGAACTCCTCGCCGCCGCCGGTGTTGCTCGACTGGTAGGCGATCAGGTATTTCGAGCGCATCTCTTCTTCGATGCCCTTGTAGATCGCGTCGAGCTCCGCGGCGCGCTGGACGAAGAACGCCCGGCCGCCGGTGTCCTCGGAGATCTTCTCCAGCTTCTTGCGGTCCACGTCGTCGCCGAGGCCGATGGCATAGATGGTGACGCCGGCCCGGCGGGCGTAGTCCTGGGCGTCCTCGAAACTGAAGCGGCTCCCCTCGTCCTTGCCGTCGGAGAGCAGGAGCAGGGCGCGCTGCCCTTTGACCCCGTTGAAATAGAAGAGCGAGAAAATGATCGTGTCGTACAGCGCCGTGCCGCGCTCGGCCTTGAGCCCGGCCAGGCCGCCGGCCAGGGTGGTGAGATCCTTGGTGAACTTCACCGCCAGGTTGGGCCGGTCGTTGAAGGTGATGATCGAGGCGCGGTCCTTGGGCTGGATCGTCTGCTCCAGGAAACGCAAGGCGGCCTCCCGGCTCTCGTCGAGGTTGGCGGCCATCGACGCCGAGATGTCCAGGGCCACGGCGGCGTGGATCGGCAGGTCCGAAACCTGCTCGAAGCGGGCGATCTCCTGCTTGACGCCGTCCTCGGAGACCGAGAAATCCTTTTGCGTCATGCCGGGCACCGGCCGGCCCTGGCGGTCGAGCACCGAGGTATAGAGCTCCACGAACTGGATGTCCATCTCCGCCAGGGTGTCCGGGGAGTTGACGAAGACCAGATCCTCGGTGGAGTTGCCGTCGGTCAGGAACGCCACGGCGCGCACGTAGGCCAGAGGCTCGCCCTTGGGCAGGACGATCGGCTGCGTCCAGGGCGGCTGGTAGAGCGTGGCCACGCGCGTCTCGTCGAGGTAATATTCGACGCGCTCGAGCGCCTCGCCGTCCGGCACGTCGACCTGGGCGTCGGCGAGCAGGCTGCTCTCGTACTTCTGGCCGCGGCGCGGCTCCAGCAGCTTGACCTTGAAGCGGTTGACCACGGCGTTGATCGGCGTCTCGTCGCTCGCGATCGGGTTGCCGGCCGCGTCGACGGCGGTGACCACGAGGTGCCGGGGCCGCGGCAGCGAGCCGAGGTCCAGCTCGACGCTGAACGGCGGCTTGCGCTTGGTGAGCACCGCCTTGCCGTCGAGGGAGAACGTGACCTGGGCGATGTCGGCCGGTGGTCAGCGTATCGAAGCGGATCATTCCGGTCTGCAGCTCGCCCGGCGGCGGCACGATCTTGACCGTGGTCTCGCCGTTGCTGATCGCGGCGTTGGCCTCGGCGAGGATGCGGGCGGTCTCGGGGTCCGAGGGCGGCGGCGGCGGCGCGAGCTTGTCCACCGGCGGCACGGTGATGGTGCGCTCGATGCGGGCGAGCTTGGAGGAGTTCAGATCCTCCACCTTCACCACCATGAGGTAGTCGCCGGGGCGCAGGTAGCGCTGGAACAGGAGCGGGAGCTGCGTCTCCGCCTCGGGGCCGGTCACCGACTCGGAGGCCGGGAAGTCGAACTTGTAGCGGAAGCGGTCGAAGAGCCGGCCGCCCTGGAGCAGCTCGCCGGTGACCACGAAGTTGTAGGAGCGGTGATCGGCGAGCTTCGCCATGCCGGCGTCGGCGGTGGCTACGGAGACCACTCCCTGGAGCACCGTCCGGTTCTGATAGCGGCCGGGGAAGTCGAGCTCCATCTTCGCCGGGAGCAGGGCGGCGCCGTCGGGGATGTCGGTCGAGTAGGAGCCGAAGGTGGCCACCCATTCGCCGCCGGGACCCTGGGGCCGCGATTCGAGGCGGTTCTGGAGGATGGTGTAGTCCATGTGCTGGGACGCCACCCAGCCGACGCCCGCGGCGATCTTGTCGCCGTCGCGCGGACAGCCTTGGGCGATCTCGACGACCGAGTGCCCGCCCCGGCCGCCGGTCGCGGCGCCGCCTTCGGTGAACAGCACGTCGAGGCCTTCCAGGGGGTTCCAGAGCCGGAAGAGCCCGGCGCCCCAGCGCTTGTAGAAGACCACCACGAACTCCTGGCCCACCTGGTCGCTGCCGGCGTAGTACCAGACCTCCAGCGGCCAGAGGACCGTGGTGCAGGTCGAGACGAACATCGCGACCGGGGGGCCGTTGAGGAGGAAGATCTTGACCCGTTCGTCGTTGAGGTTGCCGCCCCACTGCGCGCGCGCCTGCTGGATGCGGGCCTCCCAGCGGTCGCGGAACTCGTTGCGCGCCGTGGCCTTGTACTTGTCGCGCGACTCCCAGAAGCGGTCGATGAACGCGTCCCGCTGATAGTCCTTGTCCAGGGCGAGGAAGGCGGCCCGCTCGTCGTCGGTCATCAGGAGCTGGATCTCTTCGAGCCACTCCTGGTACTTCTGGGGGAGCTTCGAGATGGCCTCCTTCTCGGCCTTCTGAATCTCCTTGCGCTCCGCCCGGGTCGGTTTCTGGCCCGCTCCGCAGATCCCGGGGAGAAGCACGGTGAAGAGAGCGGCGGCGAGCAGCACGTCTCCGAAAAGGGACGGCGAGCGGCGAAAAGAGGACACAGACATCGTTCTACCTCTCGAATCAAAGACTGGCGCGCGCGGGCGATCGACGATCTCGGGCCTCGCCGCAGGCGTACAATAAACCGCCTTATGCATCCCGTATACCTGGACCACAACGCCACCACGCCGCTCCATCCGCAAGTCCGGGAGGCCATGCTGCCCTGGCTCGGCGAGCGCCACGGCAACCCCTCGTCGATCCACGCCTTCGGGCAGGCGGCGCGCAACGCCGTGGAAGAGGCGCGGGAGCGGGTGGCGGCGCTGATCGGCGCCCGGCCGCCCGAGGTCGTGTTCACCGCCTCGGGTACGGAAGGGAACAACGCCGTGATCTTCGGAGAATTCCGGAGAGGGGGCTCCGGGGGACACTTGGTGATCTCCTCGATCGAGCACCCTTCCGTGCGCGAGGCCGCGGCGCGGCTGGAAAGGGAGGGGATGGCTGTCACCCGGGTGTCCCCCGGACCGGACGGCGTGGTTCCCGTCTCCGGGATCGCCGATGCTCTCCGCCCGGACACGCGCCTGGTCTGCCTGATGCTCGCCAACAACGAGCTGGGCACCCTCCAGCCGGTGGCCGAGGTGGCGGCGATCTGCCGGGAGCGCGGGGTGCCGGTGCTCTGCGACGCCGTCCAGGCCGTGGGAAAAATCCCGGTGGACGTCGGCGGCGCTGGGGGTCGACTGGCTGGTGGTGGGCGCGCACAAGTTCCACGGTCCGCTCGGAGCCGCGGCGGTCTGGGTGCGGAAGGGGCGCGAGTTTGGCGGCCTGCTCGTGGGCGGCAGCCAGGAGCGCCGCCGCCGGGCGAGCACGGAGAACGTGCCGGCGCTCGCCGGCTTCGGAGCCGCCGCGGCGGCCGCGCTGTCCGAGCTGCCCGAGCGGCGGTCCCATCTCGCCGGCCTCCGTGACCGCTTCGAGGCTTTGCTGCCGGAGAGCTACCCGGTGCGATCGTCCACTGCCAGGCCTCGCCGCGGCTGCCCAACACCTCGCACATGGCCTTTCCCGGGGTGGAGGGAGAGTCGCTGCTGATCCGCCTCGACCTGGCCGGGTTCGCGGTCTCGACCGGCTCGGCCTGCTCGTCGGGGACGGTCGAGCCGAGCAAGACGCTGCTGGCCATCGGGCTCTCCCGGGACGAGGCGTTGTCCTCGCTCCGGATCAGCTTCGGAATGACCAACCGGCGCCGAAGAGGTTGATGCCTTCCTGACGCCCTGCGCGCGAGGTGGCCGAGCTGCGCCGGGTGGCGCCGGTGAGGAGTATGAAGATGGATGGTCCCGATGGAATGACCGCGGTCGCCATGAGCGGAGGCTTGGACTCCTCCGTCACCGCCTGGCTGTTGGCCCGGGAGGGCCGGCCCGTGGTCGGTCTGTCCATGCTGCTCTGGGACCACTCGGGCGTGGAGGCGAACGGCCGCTGCTGCGGCGCGCTCGACCTCGGGGACGCGAAGCGGGTGGCGCAGCAGGCGGGCATCCCGCACTACACGCTGCGCCTCGACGAGGAGTTCCGCCAGAAGGTCGTCGACCCCTTCGTGGAGGACTACCTCTCGGGCCGCACCCCGAGCCCGTGCGTGCGCTGCAACACCTGGATCAAGTTCGACCTGCTGCTCGACCGGGCGCGCCGCCTGGGCGCGGAGCGGGTGGCGACCGGCCACTACGCGCGCATCCTGGAGGGTCCGGACGGCCCCGAGCTGCACACGGCGGTGGATCTGGACAAGGACCAGAGCTACTACCTCTTCGAGCTGACCCGGGAGCAGCTCGCCGCGTCTCTCTTTCCTCTGGGAGAGTTGACCAAGCCGCAGGTCCGGGAGCTGGCGCGGGAGGCCGGCCTCGTCGTCGCCGAGAAGGGAGAGAGCATGGAAGTCTGCTTCGTAGCCGGGGGCATCCGCGAGTTCGTGGAAGCCCAGGTGGCGGAGCATCCGGAGCGCTTTCCCGAAGAGATCACGGCGAGGCTTTCGGAGCCGGCGGCCCTGGTGGACACCGGAGGCCGGGAGCTGGGCACGGGCCAGCCCTACTACCGCTACACCGTGGGCCAGCGCCGTGGCCTCGGGCTGGCCGCGAAGAGCCCGCTGTTCGTCCTGGCATCGAGCCGGAGGAGAACCGCGTCGTGGTCGGAGAAGAGGCCGAGCTGCTCGCCCCGGGCTGACCGGCGAGCGTCTCCACTGGATCGGCCCGGCCCCAGGCGGTGAGGTGGAGGCGGCGGTGAAGATCCGTTCGCGCCACCCCGGGGTGGCGGCGCGCATCCGGTCCCTTCCCGGTGGGCGGGCGGAGGTCGGTTCGCGGCGCCGCAGCGGGGGATGACGCCCGGCCAGGCCGCGGTCTTCTACCAGGGGACGCGGGTGCTGGGCGGGTGCTGGATTGTGGGGCGGACATAAAGGTGTCCCCGATCCTTTACGTCCTTTGGGTCCTTTATGTCCTTTATGTCCTTTCACCCCAGCGGCCAGAGGATCGGCACCAGAAACATCAGGACCACCACCACCAGCGCGGTGAGCGGCAGGCCGCAGATCATGAAGTCGCGGAAGCGGTAGCGGCCGGGGCCGTAGACGATCAGGCAGGACGGCTCGAAGGGGGTGATGAAGGACAGCGAAGCCGACAGCGTCACCATCACCGCGAAGGAGCGTGGGTCGTGGCCCAGCTTGGCGGCGGTGTGGATCGCCACCGGCAGCACCACGAGAGCGGCGGCGGCGTTCGACATCGGCTGGGTGAGCAGGATCGTCAGGATTCCGAAGGCGAGCAGCAGCATGCTCACCGGGAGGGGCCGGTCAGATTCACGATCAGGCCGGCCAGGTACTCGGCGGCGCCGGTCTTCTTCATGGCCAGGCCGAAGGAGGTCATGCCGGCGATGAGGATCAGGAGTCGCCAGTCGATCAGATCGTAGGCCTCCTCCATGGTGATCAGCCGCGTGCCGACCACCGCCAGCGCCGCGAGCAGGAAGGCGACGGGGAGCGGCACCCACTGGAACGACGAGGCGATCACCGCCAGCAGGAAGATCCCCACCGCGTAGAGGCCCTTGCGGCGGCGCGCCGGCTGGTGCTCGGTCTCCTGGAGGATCAGGAGGTCCGGGCTGTCGTGAGCGCGCCGAAGCGCTCGGGCCGGCCTTGGATCAGCAGCACGTCGCCGACCCTCAGCGGCAGCCCGCCGATGCGGGTCGCCAGGGCGTGGCCGCTGCGATAGATGGCGATCACCGTCACCCCGAAGCGGCGGCGGAAATCGACCTCCTTGATCGTGCGGCCGATCAGCGCCGACTGCGGCATGAGGATCGCCTCGGCAATCGTCATCGTGTCCGTGGCGAGATCCATCTCTCCCAGCTTGAGGTCGGGCTTGATCTCGATCCCCGCGGTGTCCTTGACCTGGAGCAGCCCCTCGCGGGTGGTCTGGAC
The DNA here is from genome assembly GCA_963844885.1 of uncultured Holophagales bacterium. Taxonomy (GTDB): domain Bacteria; phylum Acidobacteriota; class Thermoanaerobaculia; order Multivoradales; family UBA5704; genus DATMER01. The sequence continues at coordinate 282,313 of CAWJQA010000011.1, forward strand.
GAGGAGCAGGTTGCCCTCCTCCAGGGTCAGGGCGGGCTCGGCATCCAGGCGCCGGCCGCCGCGCAGGACGGCGCGCACCTGGAGGCCCATCTCCCCAAGCCGGCTGTCGCGCAGCGCCCGGCCGGCGAGCGGCGAGCCGGCGGTGATGACCACCTCCGACAGGTAGGCCCGGATCGAATACTGCTCCTCGTACCCGGCCTCCTTGGTTTCGGGCAGCAGGCGGTGACCCACCAGCATGACGTACAGGGTGCCCATCACGCAGATCGCCACGCCGACCGGCAGGAACTCGAACATCGAGAACGGCGCCAGGCCGGCGGAGCGCAGGAAGCCGCTCGCCGCCACGTTCGTGGAGGTGCCGATCAGCGTGCAGGTGCCGCCGAGCATCGAGGCGTAGGCGAGCGGGATCAGCACCTTGCCGGGGCTCAGTCGGCTCTTGCGGCAGAGGCCGAGCACGGCCGGCATCATCACCGCCGTGGTCGTGGTGTTGTTCATGAAGGAAGAGATGAAGGCCGTCACCGGCATCACGCCGAGCAGCACCTTGTTGCGGCTGCCGCCGGCGAAGCGGTGGATGGCGTCGCTCAGATGGTCGAGGACGCCGCCTTTCATGAGAGCCCCCGAAAGCACGAAGATGGCGGCCAGGATGACGATGATCTCGTTGGAGAAGCCGGAGAACGCCTCCTCCACGGTCAGGGTGCGGGTGAGAACCAGGACGGCCAGCAGCAGCAGCGTCGCCAGGTCGACCGACACCCATTCGAACGAGAACACCAGCACCACAGCGGCCAGCAGAGAGAGGACGAGAAAGATCGACAGAGTCATCGGAGCTCCCAGATTCCCGGAGATTACCCTCATGGTAGGCTTCGGCCATGGACCCGAGCCAGTTGATCGACATCTTCCTACATCTGGATGTGCATCTGCGCCGGATTTTGGAGCAGTATGGCACCTGGACCTACCTGATCCTCTTCCTGATCGTCTTCTGCGAGACGGGCCTGGTGGTGACGCCGTTCCTGCCCGGCGACTCCCTGCTCTTCGCCGCCGGCGCCTTCGCGGCCCTGGGCTCGCTCGACGCTCCCGATGCTGCTCGTGCTGCTGGCGGGCGCCGCCATCCTGGGCGACACGGTCAACTACTGGATGGGCCACTTATCTGGGCGCTCGCCGGTCTGCGCCGCGAAGACATCCGGCTGCTGCAACAAGAAGCATCTCGACTGCACCCACGAGTTCTTCGAGAAATACGGCGGCAAGACGATCATCCTCGCCCGCTTCGTCCCCATCGTCCGCACCTTCGCCCCGTTCGTCGCCGGCATGGGCACGATGAGCTACGGCCGGTTCATGAGCTACAACGTGATCGGCGGCGTCGCCTGGGTGCTGATCTGTACGGTCGCCGGCTACCTCTTCGGCAACGTGCCGTTCGTCCAGCACAACTTCTCTCTCGTAGTGCTGGCGATCATCGCCCTGTCTCTGGTGCCGGCGCTCTGGGAGATGTACCGCGCCCGGAGCCTGCGGCGGCGCGCGGCCGAATAGCCTGCTCGGCCAGGAAACCCGCGCGGACGAAGATCTGGACGTACGCGCGCGGCCCGATCGGCAGATGCGCGAGCCGATAGCCGGAGCGGAACGCGGGGTCGGCGACGAGGTCTCTTTCATAGGGCCGGATCCGCTCCCAGGGGAACGGACCGGGCGCGTCCACCACCGGGCCGTTCGCGAGCAGGATCAGGTCGGGCCTCCGGGACAGGACGTAGGCGCCGTCGTGCCGCTGGTGGCCGGGGTAGAAGTAGCGGCCGTCCGGGGCCACGCGGGCGATGTGCGCATCGGTCAAACCCAGCATGTCGACGACCGGCAGGTCCGACGCGTAGGGCAGGGCGCCGACCGGGCAGAGGGCGATCGAAGTTGCCGGCGGCACGGAGCGGCCGAGGCTGCGGCCGATGTCCGTCCACAGCTCGCGCCACGAGGCCTCGACCGCGATCTGGCGCAGGAATCCCGGGGCGGGCGCCCACAGGGCGGCGAGCAGCGCCAGGCCGGGTAGGACCAGGGAGATGCGCCGCGGTTGCAAGGCCGCCAGGAGCGCCAGGAGGAGGTCGAGCCCCCGGGCCGCGGCCAGGAAGAAGACCGGCGCCAGGGGGATGTAGAAGCGCCAGAGCGGAAAGGAGTCGCCGCCGCTCGCGGCCAGCGCGCCTCCGAGGAGAGCCAGGAACAGGGTCTCGAACCGCAGAGACCGGGCTTCGCCGCCGGCCGCCCGCCGGCTCACGAGGAGTCCCGCCACGATCAGGGCGGCGAGGAGGCCGTAGGCGCTCCCCTGGAAAGCGAACCTCCCCAGGTCCACCAGCCCGTGCGGCAGGGCGGCGCCGAGCGGCAGGAGCTTCGCGCGGGCCGAGTTGGCGATCCACTCGCCGTAGTAGATCTGGCGGAAGGCGAGCTGGCCCGCGAACGCCACGGCCGCGGTGGCCGACACGGCCCACTCCTGACGGCGCCGGTCGGTCAACCACAAGGAGACACCCCAGAGAAGGACTGCCAGGAGGCCCTCCGGTCGGGTGAGGACGAGCAGCGCCGCGGCTGCATGATGCGCCCGCCGCCCCCCGCGCGAATCGCCCGGGACGGCAACGAGAGCGGTCACCAGGAACGCGGCCAGGGCGGTCTCGAGACCGTTCTCGAAGTGGTAGACCGCCGGCAGCCAGACCGCCAGGAGCCCCGCCGCCAGGAGCCGGAAGGGCGACCCGCGGCCGGCCACCAGAAGGAGGGTGGCCGCGCCGAGGCCGATTCCCAGGAGCTTCGAGAGCGTGGGCAGCGGCAGGCCGAGGGCGTCTCCCGCGGCCAGCGCCAGCGCCCAGGAGAGGCTGCTGTATCCCTCCACCCGCTCTCCGGGGTTGAACGTGAGCCCTTCGCCCGCCGCCAGGTGGTGCGAGTAGCGGTAGGTGATGAACGCATCGTCGACCGGCGTGAGATCCCAGAGGATCAGGGTGCTCACCAGCACGTAGGCGAGCACGATCGCGACCGGCAGGAGAGAGCGTCGCATGGAGGGCCGATTCCAGATCTTGCCCGGCTCAACGCGTCACGCCGGGAAGCGCTTCGCGAGCCAGGCTTCCACCTCTTCGGGGTGGAAGCCGAAGGGGCCCGGCTCGCCCTTGTAGACGATCGTGCCCCGCTCGTCAATTACGTAGAGGCGCTCCGGCCAGCCGGCGTAGACCGCGTTCGCGGGATTCTCGATCGGGTCCACCAGCAGGGGGATCGGGAACTTGAAGCGCTTCACGAAGTCGTTGGCGATGGCCAGGCGCTGCCGCGTCGTCTTCGGCTGCTTGTAGCAGACCCCCTCCGCCACGTTCGAGTCCTGCTGCCACTCGTCCTCGGGGTGCGCCTCCTTCACGTAGACCGTGACGAACCCGGCCCGGTCCCCGTATTTCCTCTGCATCTCCACCAGGCGCTCGACCGAGCGCCGGAAGGGCGGTCAGGTGTAGCTGCCGAAGATCAGAACCATCGGCCGGCCGCCGAAGCGGTCCTTCAGATGGACCTCGCTGCCGTCCAACGCGTGGACGGCCACGTCCGGCGCGGCATGCCCCACCGCCAGGTCCCCCTCCTTGCGCTGGTCGTAGCGCAGCATCCCGAAGAAGTCCCGCGGACCCATGCGGTACATCATGTACCCCGCCATCGCGAGGATCCCCGCCACAGCCAGACCGGCCAGAACACCGAGCACCCGGAGCATCCGTCTCATCGGATCCGTCCTCCCGCGGCGGACCCTACCCTGTCCGCCACAACATTTCAACGTGGAGCGTAAGGGGGTTGACGGCGTTTTAAACGGGCGTATGATTCAAACGGTCGTTTAAAACGCAGAGGCAATCAACCATGGACCACGTCGACACACGGGAAAGCCTGCTCGACGCCGCCGAGACCCTGTTCTCGGCGCACGGCATCGAGGCGGCCTCCCTGCGGCAGATCACCCACCACGCGGGCGCGAACCTCGCCGCGGTCAACTATCACTTCGGGTCCAAGGACGGGCTGGTGCGGGCGGTCTTCGCCCGGCGGCTCCGTCCCCTGACCGAAGAGCGCATCCGGCTGCTCGGCGAGGCCGACCTGGAAGCAGCCGACGCCGTCGAGCAGGTTCTGAACGCGTTCCTGACGCCGATCCTCCAGATGCTGCGGGAGGCTCCGGAAGGGGTGCGCGGCTTCGGTCGGCTGATGGGCCGGGCCTTCTCCGAGCCGAGCGAGGAGGTGCGGAGGATGGTCATCGAGGAATTTCGGGAGAGCATCGACCGTTTCCTCGAAGCCTTCCGGACGATCCTCCCCCATCTCGACGAGAAGGAGAGGATGTGGCGATTTCACTTCATGGCTGGCGTGATGTCGCACACGATTGCGTGTACTCAGATGTTGGAGCGCTACTCCGGCGGAAGCTGCACGGCTTCCGACCCGGACGAGGCATTACGGCAGATGGTGCCCTTCCTGGCGGCGGGTCTGCGGGCCGCTTCCAGAACCCCAGCGAACTGAGAGAGCGAGGAGCACAGACTTGAGAACGATCCTTCCCTTGCTTTTGAGCCTGGCGGCGGTTTCAACGCCGGCGTGGGGGCAGCAGCCTTCCCCCGCCGGCCCGCCCGCACAGGTGCTGAGCCTCAAAGAGGCGGTGCGGAAAGCCCTCGAATCCAACCTGACCCTGCAGGGCTCGCGGATCGAGGTCTCGGCCGCCGACCTGCAACGGCGGACGCTCCTGGCGTCCGTCCTTCCCAAGGTCAACCTCACGGGGGCGACCACCCAGAACAGCGAGGAGGTGAGCTTCGGGTCGGGATCCGACCAGCGCACCATCCTCCCCGGGACCGACTGGAACTACCGGCTGACGTTCACACAGCCGATCTATGCCGGCTCTCGCGAAAGGCGGGCGTTGCAGCAGGCGCGGCTGAACGTCGACGTCGCCCGGCAGGGCGTGGCCTCGGCCGAGGACCAGATCCTCACCGGCGTGGTCGCGGACTATCTTTCGGTCCTGGAAGGCGAGTCGCTCCTGGGCGTCGAGCGGAAAAACCTGGACCTCGCCCGCAACCGCCAGAAGCAGGCGAAGGATCTTTTCGAGGCCGGGGAGACCACCCGGGTCGAGGTGCTGCGCGCCGAGTCCGACATCAAGGCGGCCGAGCGGCGGATCGCCTCCGCTCAGCAGCTTCGCGACGCGGCGGAGAGCCGGCTGCGGCTCGACCTGTCCATCGCGGGCCCGGCGGCGCCGATCCAGGTGTCCGAACCGGGCCCGCTGTTCCCCGAGCTGCCGCCGGAGGCGGCACTCTACACCGAGGCGGAACGGCTCCGGCCGGAGATCTCCCGGGCGACGGCGGCCGTGGAGATCGCCCGGCTGGAGGTCATGAAGCAGAAAGGCGCCCTGCTGCCGATCGTTTCGGCCGAGGGCGGCTGGATCAATCAGCGCTCGACATTCCCTTCCGACCGGTACGGCTACCTGACGCTGCGTGTCAACGTGCCCCTCTATCAGGGCGGCGAGGTGAAAGCTCGGACCGCCACCGCCCAGGAGCGCCAGCGCCAGGCCGAAATGGGCCTGGAACAGGTGCGCCAACAGGTGCGTGAGCAGGTGCGGCTGGCCCTGCTCGACCTTCAGACGTCGGATGCGAACCTGCGCCTCGCCCGCGAGCAGCTTGCCGCGGCCGAGGCCGAATACCAGCAGGCGTCCGAGCTCTACCAGGCCCAGGAGATCACCGCGCTCGAATCGGAGGCCGCCGAAACGTCGCTGGCGGACGCCCGCCGCGCCGTGGCCACGGGTGAGCTCGACCGCGCCGTCGCCGAGCTGCGGGTCTGGTCCGCCGCCGGCCTCCTGAAGCAGACCCTTGTCCCGGAGGATGCCCGATGAAGCGTGCAATATGGTTTCTGATGTTTTCCCTGGTTTTGATCGCCGTCGGCGGGTGCGGATCCTCGTCCGAGAAGAAGAAGGCTGCCGATACGGCCGAGACGACTCCAACGCCCGAGCTGCCGGCCGACGTCCAGGGCGTCGCCTCCGTGGCCGCCACTCCCGCCACGACCGTTGCCGGCGGCCCCGCCGAGGTCGACGTGACCGAAGACGCCTCCGCCAGCGGCACCGTCAACGCCACCGGCGAGCTCGTGTCCCCGGTGACCTCCGAGGTCGCCGTGCGCACTCCCGGCCGCGTTGGAAAGGTTTTCGTGGACGAAGGCGACCGGGTCCGCCGCGGCCAGCCGCTGCTGGCGCTGGAGACCGAGTACCTGGCGCTCGACCTCAAGCGCGCCGAGGCCGAGGTGGCGCGCGCCAAGGCCATGGCCGCCGACGCGGAACGCGATTACAAGCGCAAGGAAGACCTCGTCGCCAAGGGCTCCGTGGCGCACGCGGCTTTCGACCGCTCGCAGTCCAACTACCAGGCGGCTCAGGCGGGCGTCGAATCCGCCGAAGCGACACGGGACCTCGCCCGCCAGAAGCTGGCGGACGCGGTGCTCCAGTCGCCGATCACCGGCGTCGTGGCCGAGCGCAGGACCGCCGCGGGCGAGCGCCTGGGCGACAACACCGTCGCCTTCGTGCTCGTTCAGACCTCGCCGCTCAAGCTGCGGTTCCAACTCCCGGAACGCTACCTGGCCCGGGTCCGCCGCGGCCAGACGGTGCGGGCGACGGTCGATCCCTATCCGGGAAAGACGTTCACCGGCCGGGTCTCCGTCATCGGCGGAGTCGTCGATCCGCAGACCCGCACCGTCGCCGTGGAGACCGAGTTCCCGAATGCCGACGGCCGTCTCTCGCCCGGGCTGTTCGCCCGCGTGGAGATCGACCTCGGACCTGCCGTGGAAGGCTGAAAGGAGAGGAGCTCCAGATGAAAAGGCTTGCTCAGATCTGCATCGAGCGCCCGGTCTTCGCGACGGTGCTCATCCTCTCCCTCGTGGTCGTGGGGCTGTTCGCGTACATGAGCCTCGGCGTCGACCGCTTTCCGAAGGTCGACTTTCCCATGGTCACGGTGTCGACCCGCCTGGTCGGCGCCGGCCCCGAGGAGATGGAGACCGAGGTCACCGACAAGATCGAGGAGGCGGTCAACACGATCAGCGGTATCGATCAGTTGATCTCCACCTCTTCCGAAGGCGTGTCGGTCGTCAACGTCATGTTCGACCTGGAAAAGGACGGAGACGTCGCGGCCCAGGAAGTCCGCGACCGCGTCAGCGCCGTGCTCGCCCAGCTCCCGAAAGAGGCCGATCCGCCGGTCATCCAGAAGATCGATGCCGACGCCTCGCCGGTGATCTCCATCGCGCTCTCGGCCGCCGCGCCGATCCGCGACATCACCGAGTTCGCGGACAAGACCCTGAAGCGCCAGATCGAATCGACCAACGGCGTCGGCCAGGCGCGCATCATCGGCGGCCAGCCGCGTCAGATCAACGTCGTCGCCAACACCGCCAAGCTCGCGGCCCTCGATCTCACCGTCGCCGACCTGGTACACGCGCTCCAGTCGCAGAACATTCAGCTTCCCGGCGGCCAGGTCGAGCAGGGTCTGCGCGACCTCACCCTGCGCACCTACGGCCGCGTCGGCGCGCCGGACGAATTCGGCGAGATCGCCATCTCCAGCCGGCCCGGCTACTCCGTCAAAGTGAAAGACGTGGCCCGTGTCGAGGACGGCACCGCCGAGCCCGCCAGCGTGGCGCGCGTCAACGGCCAGCCGGCCGTCGTGCTTCAGATCCGCAAGCAGTCCGGCACCAACACGGTGGCGGTCATCGACCGGGTCAAGGAGCGGCTGGAGACCCTCAAGTCCCAACTCCCGAACGGCTGGAAGATGGACATCGTCCGCGACCAGTCGAACTACATCCTGGCATCCGTCCACGCGGTGCAGGAGCACCTCGTGCTCGGCTCGCTGCTCGCGGCGCTGATCGTACTGCTCTTCCTCAAAAAGCTCCGCCTGACCGTGATCTCGGCGGTCGCGATCCCGACGTCGCTCATCGCCACGTTCGGAGCCATGCGATACATGGGCTTCACGCTCAACGTCATCACCCTTCTCGCCCTCGCCCTGGTGGTGGGAATCGTGATCGACGACGCCGTGGTGGTGCTGGAAAACATCTTCCGTTTCCTGGAGGAAAAGAAGCTCACGCCCAAGGAGGCGGCGCTCCAGGGCACCTCCGAGATCGCGCTCGCCGTGCTCGCCACCAGCCTCTCGCTGATCGCCGTGTTCCTGCCCGTGGCCTTCATGGGCGGCATCGTCGGCAGGTTCATGAACTCCTTCGGCGTCACCATGGCCTTCGCCATCGCGGTGTCGCTGCTCGTGAGCTTCACGCTGACGCCGATGATGTCCTCGCGCTGGCTGAAGAAACTCGCGGAGAGCGAGCACCACGACGAGGATGAGGGCAGCCGCCGCGGCTTCTACGGCGTCATCGAACGGACCTATCTCGGCCTTCTCGACTGGTCGATGCGCCACCGCTGGGTCATCGTTCTGATCATGTTCGGCGTGTTCGTCTCGACAATCCCGCTGGGCAAGGCGGTCAACAAGAACTTCCTGCCGTCGGACGACGAATCGCAGTTCGAGGTCCAGGTCCGCGCTCCCGAAGGGTCGAGCCTGAGGTCCACCGAAACGATTGCCGAATCGATCTCGACCCGCATTCAGAAGATACCCGGCGTGGACCGGACGCTGATCACGATCGGCGACGATCCGCAGCAGACCAAAAACCTGGCCGTGATCTATGTCGCGCTGACGGACGTGAAGAAGCGTGAGAAGAACCAGTTCGAGATCATGGACCAGATCCGCAAGGAGGTTCTGCCACAGTACGCCGCCCTCAACCTGCGCAGCCAGGTGGCCCAGGTCTCGGCTTTCGGCAGCGGCAACAACGCCGAGATCCAGTTCTGGATCGGCGGCCCCGACCTCGACCAGCTTTCGAAATACTCGACCGTCCTGATGAAGAAGCTCAAGTCCATCCCGGGCGTGGTGGACGCCGACACGAACCTGATCGTAGGCAAGCCCGAGCTCGGCGTGCATATCGACCGCGCCAAGGCGGCGGACCTGGGCGTCAACGTCCAGGACATCGCCTCCACGCTGAACGTGCTGGTCGGCGGCCAGGAGGTCACCTCCTACATGGAAGGCGGCGAGCAGTACGAAGTCCACGTGCGCGCCGAAGCCGGCGACCGGCGCGACCCGCAAGGCATCGCGCAGGCCGAAGTGCCGTCCATGCGCCTGGGCCGGACCGTAGCTCTCAGCGATCTCGTGAAGCTGGAGGAGGGCGAAGGCCCGTCGCTGATCAATCGCATCGCGCGGCGCCGGCAGGTGCTGCTCTACGCCAACATGCTGCCCGGCCACTCGGCCCAGGCGGTTCTCGACGCCCTCACCCAGACCGCCAAGGATCTGAACATGCCGGCGGCCTACTCTTCCGGCTTCACCGGCCGTTCGCGTGAGCAGGGCAAGGCGGCGAAGAACTTCCTGATCGCCTTCCTGCTCTCGATCATCTTCATGTACCTCGTGCTCGCCGCGCAGTTCGAAAGCTGGCTGCACCCGGTGACCATCCTCCTGGCGCTGCCGATGACGATACCTTTTGCCCTGTTCTCGATCCTGGTGCTCAACCAGTCGGTGAACATCTTCTCGTCGCTCGGCATCCTGGTGCTGTTCGGAATCGTGAAAAAGAACAGCATCCTGCAGATCGATCACACCATCGGCCTGCGGGCGAAAGGCCTGCCGCGCGACCAGGCCATCCGGCTCGCCAACCGCGACCGGCTGCGCCCCATTCTCATGACGACCCTGGCGTTCGTGGCCGGCATGATCCCGCTCGTGGCGTCCTCGGGCACCGGCTCGGGGACGAACCGCGCCATCGCCTCGGTGATCATCGGCGGCCAGACCCTGGCCCTGATGCTCACCCTGATCGGAACGCCCGTGGCCTACAGCCTGTTCGACGACGTGGTGGAATCCCGCGTCTTCTCCCGGGCCGGCAACGCGGTGGCCCGGATGTTCGGGCGAGGCAAGGAGGAGGAGCCGGCACCGGTAGGATGAAAGAAAAACGCCCCGCGGCTCGCAGGTCGCGGGGCGTTTCCGTAGATCGAGGCGCGTCCGCGCCGGGTCTGTCTAGCCCTGTTTGCGCAGCGCGAACAGCGCGGTCAGGGACAGCATCATCGCCAGGATGGCAAGCGCCATCTCGGAGAGGGTCGGCACCTCGATCGGGTTGACGGCTCCGCCGGCGGTGAACTGGGTGGTCTCATTGGGGCCGCCGCCCGGGTTGTCGGTGGGAGCCGAGGCTTCGTTGGTGAAGTCGCGGTTGGCGTCGAAGAAGACGGTTCCCTGGTTCGAGATCGTCTGGCCTCCGGCACCCGCCTGAATGGTGGCCGGGATGGTGATGATCACGGACTGGCCGGGGAGGATGGCGCCGTTCCAGGTCACCGGGTTGACGCCCGGACCGGAGACGGTGCCGGAGTTGGCCGTGGGAGTGCCCACGGTGAGCTGAGCCGGCAGGGTGTCGGTGAATTCGTTGCCCGCGTTGTCCGGCTGAGTGCCGGTACCGCTGTTGGTGAGGGTGATGGTGTAGACCACGGTGCCGCCGGCCTGCAGGTCACCGCCGGTAACCGCCTTGGTGGCCGTGACGTTGGGAGTCACCGCCGCGGCGTCGCACACCGCCGGGGTGATGGTCACCGAGAAGGCGCGGATGTTGCCGGTGTCCTGGTTGAAGAAGTCCTGCGCCTGAAGCTGCCAGTTGCCGTTCGGGGCCGTGCCGCGGAAGCTGGAGAGCGGCGCGTTGGGCGTGAAGTTGCCGGTGAACGGAGCCTGCCCGCTGACCACGCCCTGGATGCTGGGGCCGCCGCCTTCGTCGTTGAGAACGGTCTGGCAGAAGTTGTTGCCCGAGCCGTCGGTGTTTCTGATCACCATGACGGTGGCGCCACCGGGCGAGCGCAGCAGGATCTGGAGGTCGTTGACGAAGGTGTGGTCGATACCGACCGTGGTCGAGCCGGCGGTGGTGCTGCAGGTCGCGCCGTCGATGCTGACGTTGACGTCGTTGACGTTGCCGACGACTCCGGCGACGGCCAGCGTGGCGTTGACCGCAGCGCCGGGATTGGCGCCGGACAGGTCGGCGGCGTCCGGAATCGGGACCGCCGGGCCGGTGTAGCTGAAGGTGACCGGAGTCCCCGGAGCGCCCGTGGTGACCGAGAAGTTGAACGACAGCGGGCTCGGCCCGCCGGTATAGGTGACGGTCAGAGTGAAGTTGAGCACAGAGCCGCACGCGACGGCGCCGCTGGTGGTGAAGGCGTAGGGTGTGTTGTTGTTGGCGGAGGCGGCGCTCGCCAGGTCGGGATAGGTCGAAGCGCCCTGCAGGATCACCACGCCGGGCGTCGAGGAGGTCAGTACGGCGGAGATGCCCGAGGCGCCGGCACCGCCGATGTTGGTGAGCGGGACCGTCACCGACCAATCCTCGCCGATCTCGACGAACGCGTCGCCGTCGCCGCCGATCTGGGAAAGGGCCGGTGCGCCGGCATCGAGAAAAGCCTGGACCGGTGCGCCGAGCAGGTTCAGGGCCGCGTGGGCCATGACGATGCCGGCGCCCGTGTCGCGGTCGACTCCGGCGGCTTCGACGTCGATCGCCGAGCCGATCAAGGCCGTGCGGATCTGCGCCGGCGTCGCGGCCGGAACCGCCGCCTTCATCAGTCCGGCGATGGCGGCGGCATGCGGCGCGGCGGCCGAGGTGCCGTAGAAGGTCGAGAAGCCCGGAGCGGCCGTGGAGACGCCGTCGGCGGCCGTGATGTCGGGTTTCTGGCGGACCGTCCCGCCGGTGCTCGTCCGGTTGCCCGCCGTGATCTCGGCACCGGCCGGGGTGAGGATGATCCGCCGCGGGCCGTCGGACGTGAAGCTCTCGCTCGCGTTCGCGGAGGTGAACAGGCCGGGGTACGGTCCGTCCGGCGTCACGCCGTCGAACGAGGCGGCGGCCGGCGTCGCCGCGACGCTGTAGGCGTCGGCGGCGGCGCTATGGCCGCGCGTGGCGCCGCCTGTCACGAGGTTGTCGTCGAGCTCGCCCCGGAAGACGATGAGGTTGAACATCGGGACGCTGGAGGTCGTGCCGTCGGCGAACTTGTCGATCAGCAGACGCTCGCCGCCGAACGTGCCGCCGCCGATGAACTCGATGGGGAAGTCGTCGCCGCCGGCACCGTCCTGAGTGTCGAAGCTGGCGTCGAAGATGGTGGTCAGGGCACCGTCCATGTCGTAGAGGTCGAAGTCGGTCGAAGCTGTACCGGTGCTGAGGTCGTAATGCTCCGCCCAGATCAGCAGCGGCGGATTGCCGCCGCCGAACTCGACCAGGATGGAGTTGCCGCCGTCGCCGAAGTCGTGCAGATTGGCGCCGGCCAGAGGACCCGGATCCGCGGCGGCGCTGGCCATGAAGTCGCCTTCCCAGGTGCCCGCGGTCAGGTCGTCCGAGTTCCCTTCGTTGCCGGCGGAAGAGAAGTAGAGGACGCCGGACGAGGTGACCGTGTTGACCGCCTGGGCGACGGGCCCGTCCTGGAACGGCGACTCGTCGAGGTAGATGACGTCGTCGACGATGACGTTGCAGCCGGCGGTGGCGAGGTCGAGGATGTTCTGCGCGAAGGACGCCTCGCCGTTGAAGGCGGTCGCGAACCCGAGCGCCGCGCCGGGTGCGAGGTCGTGGACGATCTCGAGCATCGCCGAGCCCTCGTCGCCGCTTCCGGCCTGGCCGGACAGCACGTCGACGGTCGGCGGCAGATCGCCCGACGCTTGCAGCGTCGCCAGGGAATCGACGCCGTCGGAGAGCACGCAGATTTTCGTCCCGCTTCCCGTCACCCCGTAGAAGCCCCGCGCTTCCTGCGCGCCGTGGGTCTGGTCACCCTCGGAGACGTTGATCGCGCTGAACAGAGGCGGAATCCTCTGGCGGATCTTGCGCACCTGCGACATGGCGGCGATCGGCTCGAGGTCGTCGAGATGCACGCGGGCGCTGATCCGACGGAAGTTGTAGCTCATCGCGCTGACACCCGCGCCGAGCGATGCCAGCTTCTCGACGACCGGCTTGATCCCGGCGGCCGAGACGACCACGATGTCGACCGGGACCTTGCCGTCGGCCTCGGGCACGACGAAGCGGAAGTTGGTCAAAGGCGCGAGCCGCGCGTCGTTGCGCTGGTGAAGCAGGCCGAGATATAGCCGGGAATCGATTTTGTTCTGCTGCACTGTTCTCGATGTCTTGAGACCCCGGAGCACGGTCATCTGCTGGACGGCGCTCGCGGCAAGCTTGGGCGCCGGACTCTGCGCGCTGCCCGCCACGGAGAAGGCGATCAGCGCAACCAAGGCGAAAGCGACGATTCGCAAGGCCGGGGCAACTTGCTCCGGGCGGGATCGAGGCAAAAGACATTGGAGCATGAGAATCTCCTCCTGGCGTGTTTACCCAACGGAACCTGGATGGCCGAATCTATGCCACCCACTCCGCGCAAGTCAATCACTGCTTCTTCGCGACTTCACGGCCGGTTCATACGGCCTCCTTGTGTGAACGGCAATCTGTCCTTGGCGAGGCACAAGCCCGCCAAGGAGGATTCCGATGAAACGGTCAGGTAAGGCAGTGGTTTTCCTGGTTCCCGGCCTGGTGTTCGGGCTGGCGCTCCTGATGGCGCGCCCGGCTTCCGCGGCCGATGCGGATGCGAACGAAACGCTTTCGCCGTACTTCTTCGTGGAGGACGGCGATCCCGCGGTCGACCGGCTGCCGCTCGAGGAGACCCGGGTCGACGTCCACATCGCGGGCGTCATCGCCGACGTGGTGGTCACCCAGGTGTACCGCAACGAAGGCACCCGGCCTTTGAATGCGCGGTACGTGTTCCCGGCGTCGACCCGCGCCGCGGTGCATGGCATGACGATGCAGGTCGGCGACCAGCGCATCCAGGCGAAGATCCGCGAAAAGCAGAGGGCGCAGAAGGAGTTCGACGCCGCGAAAAAGGCCGGCAAGAGCGCGGCACTGCTCCAGCAGCAGCGCCCGAACGTGTTCAGCATGAGCGTGGCGAACATCCTGCCGCAGGACGAGATCCGCGTCGAGCTTCACTACAGCGAGCTCCTGGTGCCGACGGACGGCACCTACGAGTTCGTCTATCCCACCGTGGTCGGCCCGCGCTACTCGAACGCGCCGGAGGGGACGGCGGAAGGCGAGGACGCCGAGGAGAACAAGAAGGAGGACCGGTGGGTGAAGAGCCCTTATCTTCACCAGGGCGAGGCGCCGTCCTACAAGCTGGAGATCGAGACGCGCATCGCCGCGGGCATGCCGATCGAAGAGGTTCTCTGCCCGACCCACAAGACGCACGTGGAGTGGCAGGACACCAGCTCGGCGCGGGTCACGCTCGACCCCGGCGAGTCGGACGGCGGCAATCGCGATTACATCCTGCGCTACCGCCTGCAAGGCAAGCAGGTGCAGACCGGCCTGCTGCTCTACCCGGGCAAGGAGGAAGGCTTCTTCCTGTTGATGATGCAGCCGCCGCAGCGGGTGGCTCCCGAACAGATCCCGCCGCGCGAATACATCTTCGTTCTCGACGTTTCAGGCTCGATGTACGGTTTTCCGCTCGACACGGCGAAAACGCTGATGCGCGAGCTCATCGGCGGCCTGCGCCCGACCGATCGATTCAACGTCATTTTGTTCTCGGGCGGCTCGCGGCTGCTCTCGCCGGCCTCGCTGGCGGCCACGCCGGAAAATGTGAAGCAGGCCATCGTGGAGATCGAGCGCGAGCAGGGCGGCGGCGGGACGGAGCTCGGCGAGGCCTTGGACCGCGCGCTGGCGCTGCCCGGCAACGAAGGGGTTTCGCGCTCGACGATCGTGGTGACGGACGGTTTCATCTCGGCCGAGGCCGACGTTTTCGAGCGCATCCGCACGCGGCTGAACCGCTCGAACCTGTTCGCCTTCGGCATCGGCAGCTCGGTGAACCGCCATCTGATCGAAGGCATGGCGCACGCGGGTCAGGGCGAGCCGTTCGTCGCGATCGATCCCGTGGAGGCGGTGGAGGTCGCGAAGCGGTTCAAGGCCTACGTGCAGTCGCCGGTGCTCACCGACATCTCGGTCGCGACGGAAGGTTTCCAGACGTACGACGTCGAGCCGGTGTCGATCCCGGACCTGTTCGCGGACCGTCCGCTGGTGGTCTTCGGCAAGTGGCGCGGCAAGGCGGCCGGCACGATCCGGGTGCATGGCATCGGTGGCGAAGGCCCCTATGAAAAGGATTTCGACGTATCCGCCGCGGAGTCCTCGGAGGACAACCGGGCGCTGCGCTACCTGTGGGCGCGGACGCGGGTGAAGCGCCTTTCGGACTACGGTGGAGAGAGCGACGAGACGCGCCTCGCGGTCACCAACCTCGGTCTGACCTACGAGCTGTTGACCGCGTACACGTCGTTCGTCGCGGTCCACGAGGTGGTGAGAAATCCGGGCGGTGCGGCGAAGACGGTCGATCAGCCGCTGCCCCTGCCGCAAGGCGTTTCGGACCTCGCGGTAGGGAACAGCGTACCGGAGCCGGAGCTGGCCTTGCTGGCGATACTGTCGACGCTCCTCCTCCTGCTCTTCGTCCTGCGGAAGCGCTGAGGAGACGGCGATGAGACGGCTCGGAGACGGTCGATGGAAAGGGTTGCCTTGGATGTCGTGGGCGGCGGTGATGCTCGCGGCGTACGGCCTGAAGCGGTTCTACAGCCGGGCCTCGGTCGAGGATCTCGCGTGGATCCTCGCGCCCACGGCCCGAGCCGTGGGATGGCTGCGCGGCGAGACGCTCACTCCGGGCGGCGCCGGCTGGGCGGTGTCTGCCGGCGTGGACGGCTCGTACGTCATCGCTCCGGCCTGCGCCGGGGTGAATTTCCTGATCCTGGTGCTGACCGTCTCCGTGCTCGGTTTCGCTCATCGCCTGCGCTCTCCCGGCCGGCGGCTCGCCTGGTGGCTGGGGTCGCTGGCCGGGGCCTGGGTTGTAACCATCGCCGTCAACACGCTGCGCATCCTGGCCGCCGTGGAGCTGTACCGCTTCGGTCCGGTCGCCGGGCTCACGCCGGAGCAGGCGCACCGGCTTCTGGGTACTCTTCTGTATCTGGGCGCGCTGTGGCTCCTGTTCGGAGCGCTCGACAGTCTCACCGCGCCGCGGCGCGACGGCTCCCGGTTCCCTCTCGCCGCGGCCGTTCTGGTGCCGGGTGCCTATCTCGGGATGACCGTGGTGGTGCCGCTGCTGACCGGCGGCTTCCGGGAGCCGGGCAGCCGATACGCTGAGCATGCCATGATGGTCGTGCTCGTCACGCTGGTCTCGACGGCTCTCATCGTGTGGCGAGGCGGAAGGAGGCGGGAAACGACGTGACCGAAAAACCGACGATCCTGGTGGTCGAAGACGAGCCGGCCATCGCCGACACGATCGTGTACGCTCTCGAATCGGAAGGTTTTCGCTGCCAGCGGCTGGAGGTGGGCGCGGGCGTGGCCGAGTTGCTGGACCGGCAGCCGGTGGCGCTGGTGGTGCTCGACATCGGTCTGCCGGACATGAGCGGCATCGAGGTGTGCCGCCGGATCCGGCAGCGCCATGACGTTCCGGTCATCTTCCTGACGGCGCGGGCCAGCGAGATCGACCGCGTCGTCGGACTGGAGCTGGGGGCGGACGATTACGTGACCAAGCCGTTCAGCCCGCGCGAGCTCGCGGCGCGGACGAAGGCGGTGTTGCGGCGCGCCCGGCACGGCGGCGGTCCGGCCACCACCACCACGACCACCACTTCCTTCGCGCTCGACGAGGAGCGGCGGCAGATCTCCTACCACGGCAAGCCGCTCGAGCTGTCCCGCTACGAGTACCGGCTGCTGGCGGTCCTCCTCAAGCGTCCGGGCCGCGTCTACAGCCGCGACGAGCTGCTCGACCTCGTCTGGGACGAGCCCGAAGCCAGCCTGGACCGCACGGTCGACGCCCATGTCAAGAACCTCCGCGCCAAGCTCCGGGAGATCCGGCCGGACCTGGACCCGATCGCGACTCATCGCGGCATGGGCTACTCCCTGAAGGAAGGCTTATGAAGCTGGGACTCCGGATCTTCCTCGCCTATCTCGCGATCTTCGCGGCATGCCTGTATTTCACGACCGATTGGATCTGGACGACGCTGCGCACGCGTTATCTGGAAAGCATGGAAGAGCCGCTCGTCGATTCCGCCAACGTCCTCGCGAGCCTGATCGAGCAGGACATGGCGCGTCCGGATTTCGCGCTCGCCGGCCTGGAAGCGCCGCTGGCCCGCGCTCATGCCCGCAAGCTGGAGGCCCGCATCTACGATTACAAGAAGACGGACGTGAACCTCGACCTTTACATCACCGACGCGTCCGGGACGATCGTGCTCGACACGCGGCGGCCCGGGGCGGTCGGCGAGGATTACAGCCGGTATCACGACGTCAAACTGACCCTGGAAGGCCGCTACGGCGCCCGGGCGAGCCGCCGGGACCCGGCCGATCCGTTCTCGACGGCGCTCCACATCGGCGCGCCGATCTATCAGGACGGGCAGATCGTGGGGGTCCTCTCCGTGGTCAAGCCGACGATCAACATTGAAACCTTTCTGGCGCTCGCCCGTCCCGCCTTCGTGCGCGCCGCGCTGCTGACGCTCGGCGTTGTGGCCCTGCTCGGTTTCGCCGTCTCTTCTTTGTTGACCCGTCCGCTCGACCGTCTCGAACGCTACGTGGACGGCATCGGCATGGGAGAGCATCCGGCCTTTCCCGAGCTCGGCAGCACCGAGATCGCCGGCCTCGGCCTGGCCCTGCGCCGCATGCAGGAGGCGTTGGAAGGCCGGCAGTACGCGGAGGAGTACGTCCAGACGCTCACCCACGAGCTGAAGAGCCCGCTCTCCGCCATCCGCGGCGCCGCCGAGCTGCTCCAGGAGGAGATGCCTCCCCAGGCGCATGCCCGTTTCATCGCCAACATCCGCCACGAAGCCGAGCGCATCTCGATCATCGTGGAACGGATGCTGGAGCTGGCCCGGCTGGAGAATCGCCGTGAAAAGCCGGAGATGGAGCCGGTCGAGCTGAGCGCGATGGTGCGCACGGTGGCCGAAAGCCACGAGCCGCTGCTGGCCGGCAAGGACATTCATCTGGAGATCGCCGTCCCCGAGCGGCTGATGATGGACGGCAACCCGTTCCTCCTCCACCAGGCGCTGGAAAACCTCGTCCAGAACGCCATCGAGTTCAGCCCTGCCGGCGGCACGGTGAGAGTGGCGGTGGCCGACGATCGCGACAAGGTGACGATCACCGTCACCGACGAGGGTCCGGGCATCCCCGACTATGCTCTCGACAGGATCTTCGACCGCTTCTACTCGCTCGGCCGTCCCGACACCGGCAAGAAGAGCACCGGCCTGGGCCTGAACTTCGTGCAGGAAGTCGCGAAGTCCCACGGCGGGACCATCCGCGTCGGCAATCGCCCAGAGCCCGAGAAAGGAGCGATCGCGGAGCTGACGTTGCCGCGAGGGTGACGGCGGGTGTGGGTTCGCGAAGAGATGCTGACCGCAGCGCAGAAGATTCATTCAAGACGAACTTTCTGCGCTATCATTGTCCCTATCATGGCTGCTACAGGTGGAATCTCCGAGGCCCATCGCAGGCGAGTGGACGAGCTTCATCGACGGTTCCAGGGTCCCTTCTCGGTTGCTGAGGCCGCCGAGATGTTCGGGACCGACCGGACCAAAGAGCGGCGGCTCCTCGCGCATCTGGCATCCCGGGGATGGCTCAGCAGGGTACGCCGGGACGCTTACATCACGGTGCCTCTGGGAGCGGAGCGGCCCACCGACTGGCGCGAAGATCCCTGGGTGGTCGCCGCACGGCTCTTCGCGCCGGGCTACCTGGCGGGATGGACCGCGTGCGAGCACTGGGGGCTTACCGAGCAGATCTTTCGCGATGTCCAGGTGGTCACCACAAGGCACCTGCGTCATCGAGCCCAGGAGATCCAGGGTACCCGGTTCCAGGCCAAAACGGTGGCTCCGGATCGGCTGTTTGGCACGCAGGCCGTTTGGCGAGGACAGAGCCGGATCGATGTCTCCGACCCGTCTCGTACGGTGGTCGATCTTCTCGATGACCCGGCTCTCGGAGGAGGCATCCGGCACGTCGCCGAGATCGTAGCGACCTACTTCAGGAGCGAGCACCGCGACGATCGTCGTCTCCAAGACTATGCGGGCCGACTGGGCAACCGGACGGTCTGGAAGCGTCTCGGCTACCTGCTCGAAGAGTCTGATGATCGACGCGCCCGAGCTGACCGAAGCCTGCCGGGAGGGTTTGAGCACCGGGATCTCCCTTCTCGACCCGGGCGCCGGCGCCAGGGGTCCGGTGCTCCAGCGCTGGAACCTGCGAATCAATGTGACGCCGCGGCCAGAGGCCTCTTGATCTCGCGCTTCGATCTCGATCAGCGGGTCCGCGAATGGGGGCTGCGCGAGGACGTCGTCGAAAAGGACTACGTGCTTGGTTGGGTTCTCTGGGGCATCGGATCGGACGAGATTCTCTCTACGCTCTGGGCCTTCAAGGGTGGAACCTGCCTCAAGAAGTGCTACCTGGAGACCTTTCGCTTTTCCGAAGACCTCGACTTCAGCGTGCTCCCGGGCGGACCGGTACTGAGCGAAGAGGTACGACCTTATCTCGACCGGCTGCTCCAACGCGTTCACAACGAGAGCGGCATTGCGTTTGACGGCCAGGCGCCGCGTCTTACGACGCACCCTTCCGGGAACTACACCGAGGGCCGGATCTACTACCGAGGACCGCGAAACGCTCGAATGGTGGCGAGCATTCGCGTTGATCTCATGGCGTCTGAAGCCGTGGTTCGGCCGACGGTGCTGCGGCCGATTGCGCACGCGTATCCGGATGCTTTGCCGGAGCCCGCGACGGTGCGGTGCTATGGCTTCGAGGAAGTCTTCGCCGAGAAGGTCCGCGCCATGGGAGAACGCAGTCGCCCGCGCGACCTCTACGACATCGTTCATCTCTTCCGCCGCCGAGACCTCCGGCACCACTCCAATATCGTGCGGGAAGTTCTGGCAGAGAAGTGCGCACACAAAGGGATTCCGATTCCGTCTCTCCAATTGCTTACGGAATCGCCCCAGCGTGGGGACCTCGAGGCCGAATGGGGCAACATGCTCGCACACCAACTCCCGGAGCTGCCATCATTCGAGGGCTTCTGGTCCGAGTTGCCAACGCTGTTCGCGTGGCTCAACGGAGACGTTGGTGAGGACGAGCTCGAACCTGTTGCACCGGCTGAAGAGCTTGACGAAGTCTGGCAGCCTCCTGCGACCCTCTGGAGTTGGGGGATGGGGGTGCCCGTGGAATCCGTCCGGTTCGCGGCCTCGAACCATCTCTGCGTCGAGCTGGGGTACAAGGGGACGGCTCGACTGATCGAGCCCTATTCATTGCGGCGCACCAAGGCAGGACATCTTCTGCTTTTTGCCATCAAGTGTCAGACCAGAGAGCTTCGTGGCTATCGACTCGATCGAATCCAATCGGTCCGTGTCACGACGACACCTTTCCGGCCTGTACACATCATCGAGATTGGCGGCTCAGGCCCGGTCTCCGCACTTCTCAGCCTTCGTCATTCGCGCGTGGCGAACAGTCACGAGGCGCGGCCTCAGCACTCGCCGTCGCAAAGGATGAACGGATTCCATAGTGGTGGGTATTTGTCGTGCAGTATCATTTGCCTGTCAGGCATGCCTGACGTGCCGAGCAGGAATCGACTCACCGACCCTCAACTCGATCGGAAGTTTTACCGACTCCACGCGCCGGATAGGGCGAAGCCTGCTTTCTGAGCTGATTTATCGGTCAGCAAGCCTCGTTCAGGCAAGCCGCGGAAAGCTGGATTCGAGCTCCCTCTCCCCAAAACTACAGCGCTAGTCGGTCCGCGAAGAGATGATGACCGCTTGGCTGGGGCTATGCCGCTGAAGTTACGCCCCGACGCTGCAGACTTCCGGACGCCGCCCATCAGGCTTGGTCAGGCAACCTTGAGCGGCTTGATGTGTTCAACCTGTGCCTTGAGGGTTTTGGCTGCGTCCCAGAGATCCACCGCGCGTTGCGCGTTGAGCCAAAACTCCGGCGAATTGCTGAACAGCCGCGAGAGCCGAAGCGCCATTTCCGGGCTCACAGCGCGCCGCTCCCGCAGTAGCTCGTTCATGGTCTGGCGAGAGACGCCTAGTGCCTCGGCGAGGCTGGCGACGGTGAGCCCGGAATCCGGGAGGAAGTCCTCGCGGAGCATCTCGCCCGGATGAGTGGGCCGGAGCTTCCGCTCGCTGGTATTTGGAATACTCATATTACCCCTCGTCCTTAGTGGTAGTCGGTGATCTGCTTCAGACGTCCGCTCGATCGGCTGGTGGAGCGCGCCGCGGACTGGCCGGGGGTCCATGGCGTCAAGGCCATCCTGGATGGCAAGCCGCTCACTGGCTATTGGTTCGACCGCAAGGCGGAGTACGCCGCCAGGAACCGCGGCGAAGAATTCGGCCGGCTGACCTACGCCACCGAGGAGACGTTCTTCCTGAGCCCTCTACCCTGCTGGGCGCACCTCTCGCCGGAGCAATACCGGGAACGGGTGGCCGCCCTGGTCGCCGAGATCGAAGCCGAGGCCGAAGCAATCCGGCGTGAGAAGGGGATTCCGGTCCTCGGCGTCAGAGCCGTACTCCAGCAAAACCCTCACACCGAGCCGAACCGGACCAAGAAGTCACCCGCCCCTCGCTTCCACGCCGCCAGCAAAGCAGCCCGCAACGCGCTGCGCGAAATGTACGGCCTCTTTCTGGCGGCCTTCCGGGACGCCGCCGAGCAACTCAAAGCCGGAGATCGATCCGCGAAGTTCCCATTGGGATCGTTTCCGCCCGGCCTGCCGTTTGTCCGAGCCCTGCCACCGTAGGCAGGAATCGACTCACCGACCCTCAACTCGATCGGAAGTTTTACCGACCCCACGCGCCGGATAGGGCGAAGCCTGCTTTCTGAGCTGATTTATCGGTCAGCGAGCCTCGTTCAGGCACCCGCGGAAAGGGTCGATTCGAGATCCCGCACCGAAAAACTACAGCGGTAGTCGTCCTCCAAAGAGATGAAGCCTGCCTGGCTGGCCGCTATTCCGCTGAAGTTACGCCCTGACTCTTTTCACTTCCTCTGTCACCTTATCGGGGGGTTAGGCGGTCCAGCCATTGAGCGTCCAGGGGAGAATCCGGCGGGGGTTCTCTATAAGGATTCGTTCAACAAGCGTGTCGGGGAAACCCTGATGCTGCACCATCTCCTTTGCGATGTTGAGGGTATAGGCGTAGCCGTCCCATGCCGGTGTTAAAGTGTTCTTGTGGTATCGGCTCGGATCGAGAATATCGGGAGAGATAAGGACTTTCGAACTATGGACTGCAGCTACCCGCTGGATATGACGTGCTTCTCTCTCGAAATGCATGGATGGCCATTCGTAGGCAAACAGATCATACTCAACGTTGAAACCACGAGACGCGAGAGCAAGATCATCGGCGATCTGCTGCTCTGTGTCGTGTGCCTGCCTGTGACTCACGACGATGCGGTCAGGATTGACGCCGACCTCATCGAATACGGACAGGGCTGTTTGGATTGTCCGGAGGGGCGTGCCGATCTCGAAGTGGACGTTGATGGGAGCGCCCGTCTCCATGTGAGCCCTTGCTGCGCCAAGGAGGTTGTTCCGCTCGAACGGGTCGAGTATGCTATCAGAACCGGAATTGGAGACGCCAAGTTCGCCGAGGATCCCTGCGGTCGGGTTTTCAGATCTGCCGTCGATCCCGTAGCGAAGCTCTTTGAGGGCTTGCTCACAGATCTCATCCGCCGAGTAAGAAGCCATCTTCGAGTCTACCCACGCTCGCTTGTAGTAGCCTGCCGGAAGAACGATGTGGACTCGTGACTGGTGCGAGATCCTGCGAAGGGCAGGCATGAAGTTAGGGCGCCGGAGCCCTACTGAGGAGAGTTCAACGATAGTGCGACCGCCGCATTGATAGAAGTAGGACACTTCTTCGAGTGCGTCGGGCTCGGACTCTAGCCGATACGCAGCCGAGTGAACGAAGAGGATGTGTTGGTGCATTAGTGTGCATTCGGCATCATCGGGGCTAATCGGCCCGCAGGCGGTGTGGATCTTCCCGTCAAGGTCCGCCATTGCGTCACCTCCATCATGGGTTGCCGTCCGAGTTGGAAGGGCCGCCCAGTCGCGGTAGGGACGCCGAAGCGCCCCCCGCACAGATCCCGGCGTGCCTCTCCGGTGCAGGGGTTGCGATTTGTCATCGCGCCTCCTGTTCTGCAACAATCAAAGCCACGCTGACCTCAACAGCGGCACCAGTCGGCGCCTCCTTTGGGTACTGAAGCCGATTCTGGGGGAAGAATCGAAGCGCCGCCGCGCGGCGGCTATAGCGTCGGTAGCGGTACGAGCCAGAATTTGAGGATAGACGACCACCTGTGTAACTGGATCTGCCGTTCGAGCAAGGTGTATGGTTATGCTCGGATCGCGATATGGGATGCTGACAGTAAAGGGCCTTTCGTCGAGAGAGCGATTCAAGCGAGCTTCAACCGCGGCTTTGGACTCGAAGAGAAAAAACGGTACGAAAAGCGCGACTATCGAAACGAACAGCAGTAGGGCCTGCCCGCCGTACCATCCCCAGCCTCGGCGCTCTACCTCAATGCCCTCGGCTATACCCCGGCATACCGCAGTGAATGCAGACCAGATAAACGCCACCACGACAAGGATCACTGCAAAGCCGCGATCCAGCACTTGCTTAGTGCCGATTGGTATGTACTGGTCGGGAGCTGTCTGCGCCGCCACCACGTACCAAATGGCGAAGCTGACTAGACCGAGCGAGATCGGCGTAGGTAGCTTGATCCAGCCATGAGGCTCTAGGAGCTGCCGAATGTTAAGCATGATGGACAAGGAAGCGCTTAGAATCGGCAGAGTAAGGGGCAAGTTCTCTCGGAGAAGGCCAAACATTCGGAGGACGTTATTTTGGCTGGCGCCAGTTGACGGCGGGCCCAAGAAGAAGATGATGACAAAGATAGCCATAACAGAGATGGACCCCGGCAGGGCCGCGGAGCCACGAAAGCGATTGAGCCAAGTGAATGCTGAGATTTCTTTCCAGGAAGAAGACCATCTCCTGGGGTTCCCCGCGCCTCTTCCCGCTTCAGTTGGCTCACTCATCTTCCTCTCCGAAAGAACGCATAACCTCAGACTCACCGGGAACCCGCACGCGCTTTGGCGAGTACCCAATATGACAACCTGCTGCTGGAACATCAAAGCCGCAAGGTTCCTTCTCCTCTGCACGTTACGACGATGCTACGCCGTTCGCTTAGGCACGTCAACATGATAGCGTTTGACGCATAAGTCTCCCGGCTCCTCCGGGTGGTTTGGATGCTCGGCGTGCGCGCACATGTCGGATTCCCTCACCGCTTCGGCCGAATTGTGTGAGAAAGGCAGGAGTTGAGGCCGCCCCCAAGTCCCTGGGACCGCCGGTGCCCAGCCGGCGGTCCCAGGAGGAGGTTTTCCAATCAAGAGGCCGCCACCGCCGCTCACCCACGAGCCGCTCCCACACACCTCCGGCGATGGCCCCGCCTCCCCTCCCTGAAAGGCGGACCTCTGCGGAACGACGGAGGCCTTGGACTCGGCGGCCGTCATCCCTCCAAATTGTCAAAGAGCTGAAGGGGGAGCCGACTGCGGTCTCCCTTCAAGGTGAAGGGTACGAACGGCCGGTCGGTCGTGGGGACCCGCGTCTGGCATCGTCGTCCGTCTCCCTTCACTTCAGAGAGAGTCTACGGAGCGCCTGACAACTTCGTCTAGGGTTTCAGGCTGTTTCTTCGCATCGGGTAGACCCGGCCGGTTGCCCGACCGGGCCCCCCACAGATCCGGACTTGCGGGTTTCCCGCATCCGGCTCTTCGTGACATGGCTTCGCTACGCGACTCCGACGCCATGGACGATCCGAGGGTGTGGCAGCGGATAGGTGACAAGGAGGCGGTTGAACCGCTCCCAGGTCATCCGGGCCTTCTGCGACCGCCGGTTCAGCCATTTGCGCCATTCTCGCGTGACCTGTCGATGGAAGTTGTCCAGCGCCTTGTAGTTGCCTGTGATCCCGTAGTAGGCGTAGTGCCCGCACAGGCTCAACGACAACCGGTGCTGTTGCCACGGTACAGGCTCGTGTCGCCAGCGGCGACACCACTGACGGACTCTGGACAACGACCGAGTCAAGCGACTCGCGGCCGTCTTGCGTTTGACCACCCAGTTGCCCTTGCGGCTCCTGCCCCAGTAGTGCGTAAACCCGAGGAAAGTGAAGGCGGCCGGGCCTTGAGACCGCGACGTCTTGTCCTTACCTCGTGGTACTTGAAATGGAATCAATCGCGTCTTTTCGGGATGAAGTCGTAGGCCGTAGCGAGCAACTCGCTTCGGTAGGACTTCCGCCACTCGACGAGCATCCTTCTCCTCGGCGAAGACGATCAACAGATCGTCCGCGTACCGGATCAGGACGGCCCGTCCTCCAAGACGAGGCTTGACCTCTTTCTCAAACCACCGGTCCAGCACTTCGTGCAGGTAAACGTTGGCCAGCAGGGGCGAGATGACACCGCCTTGCGGGGTCCCCGCCGCTGGATGGCTCAGGCGCCCCTCTTCCAACACACCCGCCTGCAGCCATTTGCCGATTGCCCGACGGATCACGCCGTCGCGCACCCTGCGGTCCAGGAAGGATCCCAGATGGCCACGGTCCAGCTCATCGAAGAAGCTCCGGATGTCCACCTCTAGCACCCACCCACCACCCATCCCCATCAGCTCCCGCCAGAGATCACGCAGCGCCTCGTGAGCCGAGCGACCCGGCCGAAAGCCGTACGAGCAGGACAAGAAGTCCTCCTCGTAGATGGCTTCAAGCACCATCGCTACGGCACGCTGTAGCACCTTGTCCTCGAAGCCGGGAATCCCGATCGGGCGAGTCTCAGACCCGGTGCCTTTCGGGATGTGGACCCGCTTGACTGGCGGCGCTTGGTAGCGGCCCGACTTGAAGCGGTCGAGAAGCGACCGGAGGTTGTCCCCCAGATGCTCCGCGTACTGCTCGGCTGTCATACCGTCCACGCCCACCGCCCCGTCCTTACGAGTTCGGGAATAGGCTTCCTGGAGCCAGTACTCATCGATATAGTGAGCCAGGCTCAAAAACGACCGCTCTGGATCTTCCTGCGCCAATTTCGCTATCCGGCGAAGTCGCGTTGAGATGCTCCCGAGATTCGGCGATCCCGACATCTTTCCCTCCGTTCGGTTCCGTGCCACGGAGCCCCCTTCCCTCCACCGGGTCCCACGGGTCGGTTCCCCGGCTTCATCAGTACAATGAGGCTCTCTGACTTCCCGCCATTCTTCCGGCCAGGCTCGGTTGCCCTTGTCCCGGCCGTACCGCCTGTGCGCCCGCCCGGTTTCGCTCTTGCGGGTTGTGGACGCCCCCCTGCCGCAAGCCTGGACCTTTGGTCAGCCGGGACCCTCACCGGCTCTTTCTTCGGCGGAAGTGGCGGGATCTCCCAGGTTCCTGGGGAGACCCCAGTAACCGTATGCCGTGCTCTCGGACCCCGGTCGGGCTCCTCTCGCCAGGCCATAGCAGCGGAAGAGTGCTGTCGCCCCTTGAGGAAACTAGGACAACCCCAACGACATGTGCCTTTCGTGGCTCAATCACACGGCCTTCGGTCTCGCTGTCTACGCTTCGCAGGCGCCCTTACGGGATGAGCCCACGCAAGACTCGCTTCCGGCTGGTGGCCAGCCTTTGCCGGGCAGGATTCGTACCTGCCGGGTCTCCTATGAGAGGTTTCCGCTCTGTCGACTGCCGTCTACATCGCTTCCCCCTTTCCCAGGCTTACCCTGGCGCACTTCCTCTGTCACCTTGGACGGAAAGACAGCCCGGTCAGGTGTCTGCCGGAGTATCGAGCCGGCTCAGAGCCTCCTGCCAGACTTCCTCCAGTCCGAGCCTGGAGACCCACTCCTCCAGATAGGCGCGATCGATCCGATCTCCGCTGACCTTGAAGACTCCCGCGATGTCGCGCAGATGTTTGTCGGACGAGGCGGAGAAGCTCAGACGGATCCATGGGAGATCCTTCTCGACGTCTCCCGCTCGATCCGCTCCTGGTCCCAGTCCGGATGCTCGGCAGCCAGGTGGCTCGCGATCATCCGGCGGGCGGAGGTGAACATCCGGTCCGCGATCTGGAGGCGCTCCGCGCCCGTCATGCCACGCAGGATGCGGGCCATCTCATCGTCCATGATGTCGATCTTCCGGCTCATGGTTCGGGATTGTACCGTGGGGTGAAGCGACCTCGACTTCCTCGCTCGTCGCCCTTCACTTCAGAGAGTCTACGGAGCCCGTGACGACTCCGTCTAGACCGCGGAGCGGGGCCAAGTGTTGTACGGCTACGAGGTCGAACCGGAGCCCAGGGCCGGAAGACGCCTCGTCTTCCCGGGAAGGCGTCGTACCGGACGCGGAAGCAGCACCAGCTTCCCCGGAAGACAACTCATCGTTTCGGGAAGATGGCGCATCTTCCCGAGAAGTAAGCCTATCTTCTCCGGTAGCAGCCTCACCGGCCAGGGAAGATGCCTCGAAGGTCCGGGAAGCAGCCTCGTCTTCTCCGGAAGCAGGCTCATCTTCCCGAGAAGATGGCTCGATGGGACCGGAAGCAGCCTCGACTTCCTGAGAAGCCGGCTCACCGGGCAGAGAAGCAGAGCCATCTTCTCCGGAAGACATCCGATCTTCCCGGGAAGATCAACGGCCCGAATGCGTAGGCGGAGCCACTTCAGCGCTGCCTTTCGCTTCCTCAGTCACCTTGGAAGGTGTCACCTTGGAAGGTCGGCCGCTACACCACGGGAGAGCGACTGACTCGCGCTCACCGGCCACGCGGGGCCTGGCGCCGCGCCAGGTAAACCACATGCCGCGGCCCGCCCTTGCCCGGCTTGCGCCGCTCGACGTCGAACCCCGCCGCCCGCAGCCGCTTCTCGAAGGCGGCGTCCGGGTCTTCTGACCAAACCGCGAAGATGCCTTTGGGATTGAGGGCCTCGCGGGTGCGACGCAGGGCCTCCCGGCCATAGAAGGGGTCGCCTTCGGCCCGCGCCGCTTCCCGCGGTCCTTCGTAGAGGTCGAGGATGATGGCGTCGAAGCCGCCTCTTGCGATGACCAGCGCCACGTCCGCCATCACGACGGACGCCCGGGGGTCCTTCAAGGCGTTGCCGGTGAGGCCGGCGAGGGGGCCGCGGCACCAGGGGACGACGGCCTCGTTGATCTCGGCGACCACGACGCGGGCGTTTCGCGGCAGCGTGTCGAGGGCCGCGCGCAGAGTGAAACCCATGCCCAGGCCGCCGATCAGCACCTTCGGATGTTCGCGACGGGCCACCTCGCGGCAGGCCATCTCGGCGACCGCGACCTCGGTCAGGTGGGCCATGCTGCTCATCAGGACCCGGCCGGCCACGGTGATGACGTAGTCCCCACCCCGGCGCCGAAGCTCCAGCCGGCCTTCCTCGGTGTCGACGGCGTCGAGCGTCTCCCAGGGACGGGTCACGGCAGGCCGAGCTCTCTCGCCCGCTCCAGGTGGCGGCGGGCCTCCTCCTCGCGGCCGAGGCTCCGGAGGGTGACCGCCAGATTGTAGTGGGCCGCGGCGGACTCGGGCTGGCGGCGGACGCCTTCCTCGAATACCTCCGCGGCCTGGGCCAGCTTTCCCTGGCGGGCCAGGAGCGAGCCTACCGGCGAGTACAGCTCGACGCGGCCGGGATCGATCTCCAGCGCGGCCTCGTAGTGCTGGAGGGCTCCGGCGGCATCGCCTTTTTTCTGGAGAAGGAGCCCGAGACCGTATTGGGCGTCGGCCAGGCGTGGGCTCAGCTCGACGGCTTTGCGCAGCTCGGCGAGCGCCTCTTCCGTCCGGCCCAGGTCTTCGAGCGCCATGGCCAGGGAGTGGTGGTGCTTGCCGTCTTTCGGGCGGAGCTGGATGGCCTTGCGCAGGTGAGGGAGCGCCTCGGCAGGCCGGCCCCACCGGCGCAGGGTGTTGCCGAGGCTGGCGTGGATCTGCCACATACTCGGCCGGATGGCCCTCGCCTGCCGGAAGTGGTCCATGGCCTCCGCCCGGTCTCCGGGACCGTCCCGCTCGGCCAGGATCTGCGCCAGGTTCAGGTGCGCGAGGTAGTTCCTCTCCGTCACGGCCGCGGCGTGCCGGAAGAGAGCTTCGCTGTCCACCCAGTACCGGAGCTGAAGGCGGGTCCCCACCGCCAGCGCCAGGATCGCGGCGACGGCGACGGCTGCCAGGGCGGCCCGCCTCGGTGGCAGCAGGTCGGGCAGGCCCCAGGCGGCGATCAGGAACAGGCCGATCGTGGGCAGATAGGTGTAGCGGTCGGCCATCGACTGCGCGCCCACCTGGATCAGTCCGATCACCGGCACCAACGTGCCCAGATACCAAAGCCAGCCCACGGTGACGTACGGCGCCCGCCGCACGGCCAGGAGAGCCGCCGCGGTCACGGTCGACAACAGCACGGCGGCGAGCGCCACCTTCCAGGCGGAGAACGCCGGCGGGATGGGATAGAAAACCGCGAGGCCGCGGGGAACGATCGTCATCTCCACGTATTTCACATAGGAAAGGATGGCGTTCGCCAGCCGGTGCGACAACGGGAATGCCTCGGTCGAGGCCAGGCTGGTGGACTGGGCGATGACGGTGACCACGCTCGACGCGATCGACAGGGCGAAGAGTGGGATTTTCTCGCGGATCCGCTCCCGCCGGATACCTCTCCGAAAGGGCCAGATGTCCAGGAGGAGCAGGACGAACGGCAGTGTCACGACCATGGGCTTGGACAGCAGGCCCAGGGCGAGAAATATCATTGTCATCCCGTAGCGTCCCCGGGATGGCTCCTTTACATAGCGGTGCCAGGCTCCCATCGTGAGAATCCAGAAGAGGCCGGAGAGCACGTCCTTGCGCTCGGCCACCCAGGCCACCGACTCGACGTGCGTGGGATGAAGGCCGAACAGTGCCGCTACGGCCGCGCTCTTGAAAGTCGAGCCGGTCATCCGCCGCAGTACTTCGAAGAGGAGCACCGTGTTCAGGACGTGGAGAAGCAGGCTTGTCAGATGGTGCCCGCGCGGGTTCATCCCGTAGAGCTGGCAGTCCAGCATGTGGGAGAGGAGCGTCAGCGGATGCCAGTTGCTGGCGACGTTCGCCGTCAGCGCCCAGAGGAGGCTTTCGCCGGTCAGCCCCGCCTGCACTTCCGAATTCTTCGTGACGTAGAGGGGGTCGTCGAAGCGGACGAAATCGTGACCGGTGACCGGCAGGAAGGTCACCAGGGTGACGAGGGCCAGGAGAAGGCCGATATAAAGAGGGAGGCGGCTCCGCACTGTAGGGGCAACCCTTGTGGTTGCCCCCCCAAGGGGCAGGCACAAGGCCTGCCCCTACGAGGGGACGTTCACCCGCACCCGGTGCCAGGCGTTGTTCATGTAGCCTTTGAAGTTCCAGACCTGGGCCGGATGTTCGGGCTGGGTGTTGGCCGCCGTGTCCCAGGCGCGGCAGACGATCTCATGATTTCCGGCGGGCAGGTCGAGCTTCGCCTCCCACAGGCGCCAGGCCCAGCGGGCGTGCTCGGACCCCAGAACCGCCGCCGTCCAGGTCTTGCCGCCGTCCGCGGAAACCTCCGCGCGGGCGATCTCGCGCTCGCCGCCGAAGGCGAAGCCGCGGACCGTCACCGGACCGGCGGTGAGCGTCTCCCCCTCGTCCGGTGCCAGGATGAGCGAATTGACGTTGAAGGGACCGAGCATCAGGCCGCTGTCCCAGTCCACGTTGGTGTGGTCCACGCTCTGCGGGAACAGGCGGTAGGCCACGGCCTGGAAATAATTGTCCGAGGGCTCCGCCTGAAGGGTGATCGTGCTCAGCCACTTCACGCTGCGCGCGCCGATGTAGCCCGGCACCACCACCCGTAGCGGGGCGCCGTGGACCGGCGGCAGCGGCTCGCCGTTCATCTCATAAGCCAGGAGAACCTCCGAGGCCAGCGCCTTGTCGAGCGGGATCGAGCCGCCGAAGGTGAAGCGGTGGCCGTGGCGCTCGGTCTCGTCCAGGCCGGAGAAGGCGACGTGCTTCGCCGCCGGGAGCGGCTCCACCGCGGCGAGGATCTCGCGCAGCGGGACCCCCTTCCACTCCGCCGTGCTGACCGCCTCGTTGCCCCAGCCCAGCTCGTTCGGGATCGGCTTCACCTCCATCATCTCCTCCCGCCGGTTGCCCGCGCACTGGAGCGTGGCCTTCAGGGAGGTTTTCGGGAGGCGGTGCAGCTCGTCGAGCGAGATCTTCAACGGCTTTTTCACGAACCCGTTGAGCACCAGGCGGTAGGACTCCCGGTCCACCTCGGGCACGTCGCCATGGTTGCGCACAAAAAATGATTCGTTCGGCGTGATGAAGCCCCGCCGCAGGTGCTCCGGCGGAGGCCCGGCGTTCAGCGGGCGCTCCTGGCGCACCAGGATGTCGGGATGCTTGCCGAAGGTACTCATTCGTCGTAGCAGAGGGACTTGACCTGAGCCTTGTAGATGCCGGCCTCCGCGTCGACCGGCTCGAACACCGTACAGTGGTCCATCTCTCCGCCGTAGACGTGAAGCGTCAGGGCGACCCGGTCCGTGCCGGGATTGGAGAGGATGTGATGCTCCAGCGGCGGGATGAGGGCGCCGGCCGAGCCGGCCGCGGCGCCGAGATACTCCCGGCTTTCGAAGCGGTAGACGCCGGGCGCGGGCTCGTCCATCAGCTCGAAGCGCTGCACCGCCATGTCCCCCTCGAGCACCCCCTCGACGCACCAGATCCCGGCGTGGTCGTGCAGGGCCGTCTTCTGTCCCGGCGCCCAGGCCATCACCAGCGCGGTGAAACCGAGGTCCGGGTCGCGATACAGGAGCCGCCGGGAGTAGCCGTCCGGCTTCACCTGCCGGAAACGCTCCGGAAAGATCAGGCCCTCGGCGGGAATGAACGACTCCAGCGTCTGCTTGATCTTCTCGGTGATGGCGGGCACCTCTTTCAGCCGCACGGCCTCCCGGAGCTGCTCGATGAGGGGATCGACCACGGTTTCAGCCAGCATGCGTGAACCTCCTTCTCATCCCAAATCAATCGTGCTCGAGGTAAGTGTAGCCCGACAGCCCATCCTCGTAACGGCGCAGAAGGTGGCGCGATTCCTCGATCGTCATCCGCTTGGCGCGCAGGGCGGCCTCCGCCGCCTGCCGCACCTTGGCCACCAGGTGGTCGCGGCTGTAGCGCACGTAGCGCAGCACGTCGGTCACCGTGTCGCCGGCCACCACGCCGTCGATCCGGTAGCCGCCCCTCGTCGTTGAGGGAGACGTGGACCGTGTTCGTGTCGCCGAACAGGTTGTGCAGGTCGCCCAGGATCTCCTGGTAGGCGCCGACCAGGAACACGCCGAGGTAGTAGGGCTCGTTCCGGACAGTGCGTGCAGCTCGAGCACGTCCTTGACGTCGCGGCGGTCGATGAAGTGGTCGATCTTGCCGTCGGAGTCGCAGGTGATGTCGGCGAGCACGGCGCGGCGGACCGGCTCCTCGTTGAGCCGGTGGATCGGCATGATCGGGAAGAGCTGGTCGATCGCCCAGGAGTCGGGCAGCGACTGGAAGACCGAGAAGTTGCAGAAGTAGGTGTCCGCCAGCGCACGCTCGAGCCCCTCGAGCTCCTCCGGGCATCTCGCTGCAGGGTCGCGGGACGATCTGCAGAATCTTCTGGCAGATCGCCCAGAAGAGCTCCTCGGCGAGGCCGCGGTCCTCGAGGGACAGATGGCCGAGGCTGAACAGCGCCAGCGCCTCGTCGCTGTACGCGATGGCGTCGTGGTAGGACTCCAGGACGTTCTTGCGCGACACCTCGCGATAGGTGTCGAACAGGTGGCGCAGCGGCGGCTCGGCGTCCCCGGGCAGCTCCTTGGGCAGCTTGCCGACGTCGAACTCGCGAGACGCCCAGCACGTCGAAGACCAGCACCGCGTGGTGGGCGACCGTGGCGCGGCCGGACTCCGAGACGATGGTCGGATGCGGCACGTCGTCGCGAGTCGCAGACCTCCATCACGCCGAAGACGATGTCGTTGGCGTACTCCTGCATGGAGTAGTTGATCGACGAGGCGAAGTTCGTCTGCGAGCCGTCGTAGTCGACGCCCAGGCCGCCGCCGACGTCGAGGTAGCCGAGCGGGGCGCCGAGCTTGACCAGGTCGACGTAGACGCGGGCCGCCTCGCGCAGGCCGTCCTTGACCGAGCGGATGGAGGAGATCTGGCTGCCGAGGTGGAAATGGAGCAGCTCGAAGCGAGTCGAGCATGTCGTGCTCGCGCAGGAAGTCGACCGCCTCCAGCATGTCGCGCGCCGGACAGGCCGAACTTGGAGCGGTCGCCGCCCGAGGCCTCCCAGCGGCCGGAGCCGCGCGTGGACAGGCTTGACGCGGATGCCGAGCCGCGGCCGGATGCCCAGTGCGCTTGGCGATGTCGCGGATCAGCGGCAGCTCGGAGAGCTTCTCCACCACGAGGATGACGTGGCGGCCGAGCTTGCGAGGCCAGGAGGGCCGTCTCGATGTACTCCTCGTCCTTGTAGCCGTTGCAGATGATCAGCGCCTCCTCGTCGTCGAGCAGGGCCATGACCGCGAGCAGCTCCGGCTTGGAGCCGGCCTCGAGCCCGTAGTGGTAGGGCCGGCCGTACTCGACGAGTCGCTCGACCACGTAGCGGTCCTGGTTGACCTTGATCGGGTAGACGCCGCGGTAGCTGCCCTTGTAGCCGTACTCGTCGATGGCGCGGCGGAAGGCCTCGTTGAGCTCGCACCACGCGCGACCGCGAGGATCTCCGAGAAGCGGATCAGGAGCGGCAGGCCGATGCCGCGCGCGCCGGCACCTCGTCGACCAGCTCCTTGAGGTCGAGGGCGGTCGTTCCCTTGCCGGCCGGGTGGACCAGCATGTGGCCGTCGGCGCCGACCGCGAAGAAGTCGTTCCCCCAGCCCCGGATGTTATAGAGGTCGATCGAGTCGGCCGGGGTCCAACGCCTCGTCAAGGGAGCAGTGGCCATCTCGTGCGGAGACTCCTTTCTTGCCTACAGGGCTGCGGACGATAACACGGGCGAAGTGTCTTTTCTACGGCAGAGCCCTCACACCCCTCCGGGTGGTCAGGATGAACAGGTGCTGTGACGGCAGATCCTCGACCGTCCTCTCCAGCAGGAACCCGGCGGCGGTCCACTCGTCCGTCACCTGCTCCACCGTCATCCGGTGCTCCAGGGGAATGTGGCTCGCGGTCTCTCCCTCCCGGCGGTACTCCACCAGCGCCACCCGGCCGTTGGGCTTGAGCGCCTCGCGGATCTTCGCCAGCATCACCGCGGGCTCCTGGAACTCGTGGTAGACATCCACGAGCAGCACCCAGTCGAACGTCCTGGGAGGGAGGTTCAGGTCGGATTCCGTGCCGAGCACGGTGACGACGTTCGAGATCCCTTCCTTGGCCGCCAGCTCCTCGAGCCGCGCCAGCATCTCGGGCTGGATGTCGTTCGCATAGACCTTGCCGGACGGGGCCACGGCGCGCGCGAGGCGCCGGGAGTAGAAGCCGGTACCGGCGCCGATGTCGGCCACCATGTCGCCGTCGTGAAGGTTCATCTCTCCGAGGGTCACTTCCGGTTTCTCCATGTCGGCCCTCCCTGGGCGCTCCAGCCAGTCGGCGCTCTTCCAGCTCAGCACCTGGGCGGGCGTGCGCGGCGCCGGCTCGTTGCCGCCCCGGGGTTGGGGGGCGGGCGAGGGCGCACAGGCCAGGCCGAAGAGAAGGACGGCGAGAGGTGTCCAGGAAAAGCGCCAGATGGGGCGGAGGCGGGCCTCTTGGACGACCAGCAGGCGAAGTCGCAAGCCTAGTCCTTGAGCTCGTCGAGAAGCTGCCAGCCGTCGACCACTTCTCCTCGGTCAGCCTGGGCGACGGCTTCGAGGAGCAGCGCCTGCTCCGCTGGAAGAGAGCCAAAACCCTTCTTCCGCCTCGGGCACCAGAAGGGTGACGGTTGCGCCCTCTATAAAGCCACCCTCCGGCAAATCCAACCGCCCATCGACCACCTTGGCTGTAAGAACTCTCATGAGGGTAGTCTACCTCTCCTTGTCCCAAACCAGGCAGGGCCGGTCCGCGGGCTGCCCCGGCCGCCCCGGCTGGCAGATGCGGCCTTCGGCCTTGGGCGCGATGCCTTCCGGATTGGCGGCGCGCAGGGCGTCCACGACCACCTGCTTGAGGTCGCGGCCGTCCGCGGCGCAGCTCCGCACGATGCGGGAAGGATCCAGCATGACGTAGCCGTCCTGGTCCCCGATCTCCGGGTTGACCAGGTAGTCGTCCACCGCGGCCAGGATCTCCTCGTCCGGACGCACCAGCCGCGGACCCTGCGGTGTGAGCAGGGTCAGGCCCGTCGTCTTCTTCCCGGCCGTGTCGTGGACCCAGGCGAAGCCCGAGATCTGCAGCCAGGTGCCGCTCCCCGGCCAGCCCCGGACGGCCTGCTCGATCACCTGCTGGAGGATGGCTCCGTCGATCCGCACCAGCCGCAGCGGCGTCTCGTAGCCGAACAGCTCCTCGACGTGCCGCCGGGTGATCTTCGTGCCGGCCGGCAGATCCTGGTTCAGGCGCAGCGAGCCCGAGTTGATGAAGGCTACCTGCGCGCCGCAGGGCTCCATCTCCTTCTTCATCAGGTCCGCCACCCAGTCTCCCGCCGAGGTTTCCTGATTGCGGATCTTGGTCTCCTCGGCCTCCAGGGGGGTCCGCGTGCTGCCGTACAGCTCCTCCAGGCAGCCGGGCGAGGCGTTCGCCTTGGCGCAGAACGCCTGCGCGTGCCTCGCCTGCCAGTCCGCGACCAGGGAGAGCGTGTCCGGGTCGGGCGCTGGTGTGGCGTCGGAGAGAGGCCGGAATTCGTGCGCGACGTCCAGCTTGCCGTCCGCGGCGAGAGAGAGGTGGATCACCGTCGCCGTGCGGGCGTCGGCGTCGGCCTTGAGGATGAGGCGGCGGCCGACCTGGATGGCCATCTTCTCGTGGTCGTGGCCGCCGACGATCAGGTCCGGCCCGGCGTCGCCCAGCGTCTCCAGAAGCTCGCGGTCGTCCGCGGCGTTCAGATGCGTGAGCGCGATCACCACCTCGGCGCCCTGGGCGCGGAGCTGCGCGGTGAGATCCCGCGCCACCCCGACGGGGCCGGCGAAGTCGGCGTACTGGATCCCTTCGATGGGGATCGTCAAGCCGAAGATGCCGATCGCGATGCCGCCGCTATGCACCAGCGCGGATTTGATCAGGTTGGGGGAGTCCACCAGCGGCCTGCCGTCCTCCCCGGACTTGAAAATAATATTGCTGTCGAGCCAGCGGAACTGCGACTCGCCGATCCGCTTGGCAAGCATCGGCGCGTCCTTCATCTTCCCCTTCTCGAGCTCGTGGTTGCCGAAGACCGCGATCATCCGATCGTCGAACGCCGAGGTGTCGCCGTCCAGATCGTTCAGAACGGCCACCATCTGCTCGCCGTTGTACATGCGGCTCGCGAAGGACGGGAAAAGAAAATCTCCGCCGTGGAGCAGGAGCATGTCGGGATGGTCGCGCTCCAGCTCCTTGCGCAGAGAGCGGACGCGCGCCAGCCCCGCCACCCGGCCTTCCTCCAACCCCTCGATGCGGTAGACGTCGTTGATCGCCATCAGGACGGCGGTGCGCGTTCCCGGGGCGGCCTGCCGCGCCTGCCGAGGAGACTGCGGGCCGGTCGAAACGCAGGCGCCCAGCAGGAGCAGGGCGGCGGTGGCGAAAAGCCTTCGGCTCATGGGATCAGTCCTCTTCTTCTTCAAGCTCGTCATCGGAGAGGGGGGTGAGGGGGCGGTCCGGGAGCGGATGCTCCAGGATCCGGAATTCGCGGACGACCTGGCCGCCGATCAGGTGCTCCCGGAGAATGCGCTCCAGGACCGGCGGATCGCAGTGCCCGTACCAGACCCCCTCGGGATAGATGACCGCGATGGGGCCGCCGGCGCAGAGGTCCAGGCAGTTGGCGCGGGTGGCGTAGACGCCACCCTTCTTCGACAGCCCCAGCTCGCGCAGCCGCTTCTGGAGGTACTTCCAGGCCTTCAGGGTGCTCTTGCGGCTGGCGCAGCGGGCCTTGGTCGGGTCGCAGCACAGAAAGATGTGGCGCTCGATCCGGTCGAGCCGCAGCTTCTCCGCGGTCCTGCGCTGCTTC
Source organism: uncultured Holophagales bacterium (assembly GCA_963844885.1). GTDB lineage: Bacteria > Acidobacteriota > Thermoanaerobaculia > Multivoradales > UBA5704 > DATMER01. The sequence continues at coordinate 319,306 of CAWJQA010000011.1, forward strand.
CGGACGGTGTCTTTGACGGACCTGTCCATATTCCCCCCCACCGGCGCACCCTACTCTAGACGAATCTCGGCAGGATTGTCCGAGCTCGGCCCTGAGCAGGCACTGCACAATCCCGCGTCCCCCGCCCCCAACTCACATTCACGAGCCCCTTGCCAGGTAATCGTCAACCTGAAGAATCCGCACTCCCGGCAGTTGAGGATACCTGTGGTCGTTCGCGAGGAACGTCATGCACCCTTCCGAGAGCGCCGCGGCGAGCTGAATCGCGTCCGGAGTCTTGAGGCGCGTGACCGCCCGGAGATGGGCTGCTGCCCGCAGCAGGCCGAGGTCGAGGTGGACGAGCGTCAGGCCGCGGCTTTGCGTCAGAAGCGCCTCATAGCGCCGGGCGAGCACCTCGTCGCCGGACCGCAACGGTACGACGATCGTTTCCAGCACCGTGAGGGCCGACGTCACTCCCTGGATCTCTCTCCGGTCGATGGCCTGGAAGACCGGCTCCACCAGAGGGAGGTACAGCGGATGCTCCTCGACGAAATAGATGAAGACCGCCGTGTCGAGGCCGACCGGCCCCTCTCCCAGGTCGCTTAGGAGTCCCACGACTCGCGTTCCGCGCGCACGTGATCCCCGGCGTCGACGCCCTCCCAGAGAGCCTTCCCCAGCCCGCGGAGCTCCAGAATCGAGAGGGGAGCCGGCTGGCTCGTCGCATGCTCCAGCAGATGGATGACCTCCTGGGCCACCGACCGGTGCTCCTCCGCCGCCAGCCGCTGAAGCGTCTCGTAAAGCGGGTCCGGGAAGCTCTTGATGTTGAGAGTCGCCATCGCACATTCCTCCTAAACACCTCCATTATGGAGGATGGCCCGATTCCTCGCAAGAGTCTCCCGAGGGCTCCAGTAACTGCCTTGATTTTCAGTGCTTTAAGGGTGGAAACTACCGGTATGGAGGGTTTGGTAGAGCAACTGCGGCCGAGTTGGAACTCCCTCCTCTCGTGGCTGCGGGAAGTCCTTGCCTGGGGCCAGCCAGCCGGGGTGGCGAGTTAGTTAGGCGCCCGCCATCGGGCGCCGTTGCCGGGCTGGCAGTCGAAGACGGCCGTCTCCACACGGAGATGCTCTCAGGGTTTCGTTCCGTTCCCCCCAAATCCTACTCCGCGCGAGAGAGCGAATCCGAAGGGGGAGGAGGGGGTGGGGGCCGCAGGATTGACCGCGCAAAGCCGCACGCAGACCTGGATGCGGCCCTGGACGATTCCATGGAGCTGGCCAGGCAGGCGAAGCAGCCCCCCACCCAGGCTGTGGAATCTGACCGGGCATGGAAAGCTCCGGACCACCGACCGACCGCCTCCGGACCTTCCCACACCCGTTGGAAATCCCGGCCTTCCGCCATCCCCCGGGATTTCCACAGCTACACACAGCCTCGGCGAGCGATGGAAGGGGGGAGGAAGAAACAATAGATGCCTAGCTACTTCTCTATGCATCGAGATCCGCGGATGCCGGCATCCGCGTCCCCCCGCCCCAACGGGTGGAGTAGGGGAGAGGTCGAGGTGAGGTCGAGGATGGGGACCTTTTCCTCTGCATCCGAGTCGAGTATCCTGAAGCGCGAGGAGACGCGGACGAGAATGCCCGACGCCATGAGAGCACCTGTGAAGGAAGTCGTGGAGAAGGCCCTCAAGCTCGACGAGCACAGTCGCGCCCAGGTCGTCGAAGCGCTTCTTAAAAGCCTTGAAGTCGAGGATCTCGAGGAAGAGGCTGTCTTTGCTGCTGAGCTCGATCGCCGAGCGGCTGAGATGGAAGCAGGCACGGTGAGAGGCATCCCCTGGGAGGAGCTGTGGGCAGAGCTCCAGCGTGAGCGCGGTGGCTCGTAGCTCGGTAGAATTCCACTCCAGCGCCCGCAGGGAGATCAGAAAAGCTGCCGTCTGGTACCGCGAACGAAGTCCTGCCGCGGAAGACGGATTTCTCGATGAGCTGAAGCATGCCGTCGAGCAGGTATCTATCGCGCCCAATCGATGGCCCTTCTACAAAGCCGAAACCCGCCGGTACGTCTTCAACCGATATCCATACAGCTTGTTCTATCGCGTCGTCGGAGAAGTGGTGAGAGTTCTGGCAGTTGCTCACGACAAGAAGCGAGAAGGCTACTGGACAGGCCGGCGATAAGACCGAGGGGACAACAACCCAACCACCCGCCCTCTCAAGCTCCGCCCGTCGTCCTGGACGGCAACGACCCCACCAACTCGCTGACGCACACGCCACCTCTCTCCGGCCGGCCTCATCCTGGACGGGACGACCAACCCAACCACCCAACCGCTCAAGCTCCACCCGCCACCCTGGACGGCAAGCTCCCCACCACACGCTGACGCAAACTCCCCCGCGCTCGATCACCAGGTCGTCGTGGACGGCAACGCCCCCACCAAGGCGCTGACGCACACTCCACCGCTCTCCGGCCAGCCTCGATCCTGGACAAAACGACCAACCCAACCGCCACCCTCTCAAGCTCCACCCTCCGTGCAGGACGGCAACGTCCCCCCTCTCGCTGACGCAAACGCCCCCGCTCTACGCCCACCTCCCGTGTGGACACCGACGACCAACCCTCCCGACCACCCGCTCAAGCTCCACCGTCCACCTGGACGGCAGCCTCCCCCACCAAGACGCTGACGCAAACTCCCCCCTCGCCTGCGAGCCCTCGTGCCGCGCCGGAGCTACTCGTGCGCCCACCCCCCGCCCCGAGCAACTCCGGCTTCGCACCGTCCGTGGCGACATCACCTTCCCCCCGCAGATCGGCTCCGCGCAGGGCGCTCCGCCGAACTGCCCCCTTCCTCTCTCCGCTCAGCCTCGACGCCGACGGCACCGTTGGATCTACAAGGCCGGGTGTCCGCGCCGGAGCTGCGGCCGGCAAGCCGTCCTCCGTTCCTCCGGCGCGCCCACCCAATCTCCCGCCCACCCGCCCTCTTCCATTTCCCCCACCCTCGGGTCCCGCACCGTGCCGTGGCATTCCGAGGCTTTCCCCCGCCCTCCGGCCCGGGAGCTGCCCGCCCCTGGCTCCGGCGGGGGCGGCGCAAACGCAGGGCGGGGATTCCGGTAACGGCCGTTGACCGTAACCCCGCCCTGCGCGCCACTCCCCGCCTCCGGGCTTCGCCTTTACATAAAGTTCTTTATGTAGAACCAGGGGCGGGCAACAACCCGGGCCTCCCAAAGACACGCGTCCCCAAAGGTTTCGCCTGCACCGTGCGGAACCCGCCCCCGCTTCCCTGGCCCGGCAGCTTGGCTCCGCTGCGCTCCGCCAAACTGCCGAATCCATCTCGATGCCCACCACCCGCCCGCCCCCACCCGCCCCCACCGCCCGCCCCGGACCCACCCACCCCTCGGCGCCGCGTCTTGGCGCGCTGCGCGCGAGCCGCCTTCGGCGTCTCGTGCTCGTCCGCGCCAGCCGCGGCGCCCCCCCGCCCAGCCCCGTCCAAACCCCCTTCGCAGAGTCTTCAGCCCACGCAGGTTTGGACCAGGAAACCGACCCCGCCCGAATCGACCAAACGCAAGCCCGGCGGGCCTTTGCTCGCCCGAAAAAACGAAACCCGGTTTCGTTTTCGGCCTGTCTGCCGCCGAAGAGAGAGAAAAAACGACGGACTCCCCTCACCAAACACCCGCCAGCCGGGCGTTTCCGCGAACCGGCCGGACCGGGCAAACCGGTGTCCAGAAGGACGCTTTTGGTTACTCGGCGAAAGAAGAGCAGGAGCACCTCACTCCCCATCCGCAAAATACCGAACAGCCTCCTCGTCATACTCCACCGTCCGCTCCCGGATCGCCTCCGCCCCGCTGACCGGCGCCTCGCCCCGGACATACCCGATCGCCCGGTAGGTCCGCAGCCGCCTCTCGAACATCCGCGCCAGCACAGGCACCTCCCGGTCGACATAGTCGAAGATCCGCACCTCGGACTTCCGCGGGTGAAGCCGGTGCAGCCTCCCCGTGTATTGCACCAGCGTCCCCTTCCAGGACACCGGCATCGCCAGCACCAGCGTATCCAGCCGCCGGTCGTCGAACCCTTCGCCGACGTAGCGGCCCGTCGCGAGGACAAGCCGCTCCTCCCCATCGGGGACAGCCGCAAGCCGGGCACCGAGCTCTCGCCGCTCCTTGGCCGTCATACCGCCTTGCAAGACGACCAGATGGCGGACGAACCCGCGAAGCTGCTCCGCGAAATATTCGAGGTGGTCCCTTCGCTCCGTCAGAAGGATGGGGGAGCGACCTTCCTCCAGCGCATGGAGAACGTCGTCCAGAATCAGGCGGTTGCGCGCTTCGTCCCCGGCAAGCACCGCATAGATGCTCTGGATGCCGGCGTCGGCGCGGCCACCGTCCAGCCGGAAAGCGGTCTCACGGACGATGAGCCGGTGGTCGAACGGCCGCCGTACCGCCTGGCTCCTGGGATCGACGGCGAAACGAACGGGCCCCAGTTGCATCTCCAGAATGGGATGGTGCCCATCCCGGCGATGCGGTGTGGCGGTCAGGCCCAACACATAACGGGCTTTGACCTCCGAGAGCACGCGCTCGAACGAAACCGCCGGGACATGGTGGCACTCGTCCACGATGACATGGCCATACGTCGCGACCAGGTCATCGACCCGGCCTTGCCGCACCACGCTCTGGATCATGGCCACGTCGAGGCGCCCGTTTGGCTTGCGCTTGCCACCGCCGATCTGCCCGATCTCCTTCTCCTCGATGCCGAGAAACATTGAGAGCTGAGCCACCCATTGATCCAGCAGGGGCTGACGATGGACGAGCACGAGCGTGCTTCGCCCCCGCTTCGCCACGAGGAACGTGCCCAGCACCGTCTTGCCAACGCCGGGAGGCGCGACAAACACGCCGATGTCGTGTCGGAGGAGAGCCTCCGCGGCCTCCTGCTGGACCGCCGTGAGCTCGCCCACGAGCTCGACATCGAGAGCCTCACCTTCCTGCCGCTGGTCTTCGACTTTCAGCGCGGCTCCATGTGCATGGAGAAGCTCTTCCAGGTCCCCGAGGCACCCCCTCGGCAGCGCGACATGTTGCACAAGATCCTCGGCACAGGCGATCACCCGAGGCGTCATCGCCGTCGAAAGCCGCAGGCTCTGCTTCTTGTAGAACTCGGGATTCTGAAACGCGGCGAGGCGCTTGATCTCGTTCAGAAGCGGGGAAGGGAGATTCGCCTTCTCCACGAAGAGTCGTTGTGCGAGCACCGCGCGCACCTCTCGCGGCAGAGGCTCCGAGATCGGTATCTGCCGAGGACGGCCCGAAGGCCGGCGCCGCCACGGCGTCGATTCCTCCTCGTCGGACGGTTCGGCGAGACGAACGCCGACCACGAGCCCTCGCCGCGTGGCCTCGGCCGCGAGGCCTTCCACAAACGAAGGAGCGATCCGCGGCAGGGAGGCGAGATAGCTCCACTGGTCGTAGTAGGCCTGGAACGACGCGTCCACGAAGACGCTGTTCCCCTGCTGGCGCGGCTCATACTGTAGCGGCAACGCGATAAGGTTCCCGAAACCACCGCGCGGCATGGTGTCCTGGTTGGGGAAGAGCCGGTCGTACGACCCCATGCTGAGCTCATGCCGCCGGGACATCGTCTCCGTGAGGAGAGAACAGCCCATCTTCCGGACGACGCTCGCTGCCACTGGAGCCGCGAAGAAGAACCAGAGGTGAGCGCCATTGCCGGACCGCGATCGCTCGACGGCCACCGGAACCTCCAGGGCTCGGCAGGTCTCGGCAAACGCCCCGGCGTCGTCCTGCCAGGAGGACTTGTCGAAGTCGATGGCGAGAAACCAGCAGGTCTCATCCTCGAGCAGCGGGTAGACCCCCATCACGTGGCGACCGCGCAGATGGTCGAGGACCACCCGCTCGTCCACTGTTGTGAAGGCCTGGTTCGGGCACTCACTGCATTTGACCTTCGGAAGGTCGCAAACCCCGCGCACGAACTTGTTCGCGCACGCGGGCGCATAGCCGGCCTTCCCGGTCCGCTTGCTGGTGAACCTCGTAGGGAAGATGTCTTCGCGACCCCTGAACAGAGCCCGAAAGAGCCCGACCTTTTCAGCCGGTGTCGCCGGAGCCGGGGAGCCCGCAGTGAGCGGCAAGACGCTCGGGATCGGCTCATCCGCTGATAGACCCGTAAGCTCTACGCGCAGGGCCTCCATTCGGGAGCCCACTGCCTCGCGTTGCCGCTCAAGCTCGGCCAGACGGGCTTCCCCACGGGCCAGCTCCGCCAGAAGCTCGCCCCTCAGGGAGGGCATCGAGCCTCCTGACGCAGGATCGCAGACAAAGAATCGGAAGGCGGTCTTTTGTTCGGCTCGCTCGGCATGCCTGAAGGCGAATGATACCGCAGGGCGAAGAAGATCGCGATCTCCGATTGCGCAAGCCCCCTCCTCCCAGGTGGGCGTGAGTGCGCGTGAAGGAGGCCCAAGGAAGCTGGGGTCCCGTTGGGTTAGAGTTGAAGGGTGAACCCCACCCCCCGAAGGACGCACCCGTGACCACCGCCGCGCCCACCCGCCTCCTGCCCGACCGCCTGCCCGAGGTCGGCGAGCTGGTCCAGGTCCGCTCCCGGCGCTGGCTGGTCGAGGAGGTCGTAGCCGCCCCGACTCCCGGGCCAGTCCGCCGCTGGTCCGCCTGGCCTGCGCCGACGACGACGCCCAGGGCCAGTCGCTCGACGTCTTCTGGGACTACGAGCTCGACCGCCGGATCCTCGAGGAGGAGGGCTGGCAGGATCTCGCCGCCAAGGGCTTCGACGCTCCGCGCCAGTTCGCCGCCTTCCTCCACACGCTGCGCTGGAACTGCGTCACGGCCACCGACCCGAACCTCTTCCAGGCGCCGTTCCGCGCCGGCATCAAGATCGACGCCTACCAGATGGAGCCGCTGCGCAAGGCGCTCCGCCTGCCGCGCGTCAACCTCTTCATCGCCGACGACACCGGCCTCGGCAAGACGATCGAGGCGGGCCTGATCGCCCGCGAGCTGCTCCTGCGCAAGAAGGCCAAGACGATCGTCGTCGCCACGCCGCCGTCGGTCCTCGAGCAGTGGAAGGCCGAGCTCGAGGAGCGCTTCGGCCTCGTCTTCGAGATCCTCGACCGCGCCTACCTGACGCGGATGCGGCGCGAGCGCGGCTTCGGCGTGAACCCGTGGCGCACCCACAGCCGCTTCCTGGTCTCGCACAACCTCCTGATCGACCCGACCTACGCCGACCCGCTGCGCGAGTGGCTCGGGCCGCTGCTGCCCGGGCAGCCTCCTGATCCTCGACGAGGCGCACCACGCCGCGCCCGCGAGCGGCGGGCGCTACGGCATCGAGACGCAAGTTCACGCGCGCCGTCCGCGACCTCGCCGGCCGCTTCGAGCACCGCCTCTTCCTCTCGGCGACGCCGCACAACGGCCACTCGAACAGCTTCTCGACGCTGCTCGAGCTGCTCGACCCCTACCGCTTCACCCGCGGCGTCAAGGTGCGCGGCAAGAAGGCGCTCGAAGAGGTGATGGTGCGCCGGCTCAAGGAGGACATCCGCGAGGTCCAGGGCGGCTTCCCCAGGCGCGATCGTCGTGCGCGTCGCCATCGACGGCCTGCCCGACGACGCGCCCGAGCTCGTGCTCTCCCGCCTGCTCGACGAGTACCGCACCGCGCGCGAGGAGCGCTTCGCCGAGCACCACGCGCCGGGCGCAGGCCGCCGCCGGGCCTGCTCGTCGTCGGCCTGCAGCAGCGCCTCCTCTCCTCGATCGAGGCGTTCGCGCGCAGCCTCAAGGTCCACCGGGCGACGGTCGAGCGGCAGTGGGAGAAGGGCAGCGCGGCCGCCGCCGAGGCCGCGACGCCGGCGATCGAGCGAGGCGGAGCTCTTCACCACCGCGCCCGACGCCGACGACGAGCGCGGCGAGTGGACCGGCGAGGAGCTCGAGGCCGAGGAGACGGCCCAGATCGAGGCCGTCACCGCGGCCGCGGAGGCCGAGTCGCCGCGGGACGCCGCCGCCGAAGCGCTCTGGCGCCGCGAGCAGGCGCTGCTCGACCAGATGCAGGAGATCGCCGAGAAGACGCGGCACCTGCCCGACGCCAAGACCCGGCGGCTCATCGACTGGATCCGCGAGAACCTCTGCCCGGACTGCCGCCCTTCGGCAAGCGTCCGAAGGGCGCAGCCGCCGAAGTGGAACAACCGCCGCGTCCTGATCTTCACCGAGAACCGCGAGGGCACGAAGCGCTACCTGAAGGACGATCCTCGAGCAGGCCATCGAGGGCACCGACCGCGCCGACGAGCGCATCGAGGTGATCGACGGCCTCACCAGCGGCGCCCGGCGCAAGGAGATCCAGCGCCGGTTCAACACCGACCCCGCCAAGGACCCGCTGCGCATCCTGCTCGCCACCGACGCCGCCCGCGAGGGCCTGAACTTCCAGGCGCACTGCGCCGACCTCTTCCACTTCGACCTGCCCTGGAACCCCGGCCGCATCGAGCAGCGCAACGGCCGCATCGACCGCAAGCTCCAGCCGGCCGCCGAGGTCCGCTGCCACTACTTCGTGCTGCCGCAGCGCGTCGAGGACCGCGTGCTCGAGGTGCTCGTCCGGAAGACCGAGACGATCAAGAAGGAGCTCGGCAGCCTCTCGAAGGTGATCGACGACGACATCGAGCGCCGCCTCGGCCAGGGCATCCGCCACCGCGACGCCGAGCGGCTGGCGCGCGAGATCGAGCAGGCGGACCTCGACGCGGAGAAGCAAGCGCGTCACCGAGGAGGAGCTCGAGGCCGCGCGCGAGCGCCAGGAGGACCTGAAGGCGCAGATCGAGCGCTGCCAGACCCTGCTCGAGAGCGTCGCGCGCCTGGGTCGGCTTCGAGGCGGCGCCGTTCCGCGACGCGCTCTCCTGCTCCCTCGAGCTGCTGGGCGCCGAGCCGCTCGCCGAGAGCGACGGACGAGGACGGCCGCCGCGGTCTGGACCTTCCCGCCGCTCGACCGGCGCGCCGAGACCGACCCGAGCTGGGCCGCCACCCTCGACACGCTCCGCGCGCCCCGCAAGCAGAACCAGAAGCTCGCCGACTGGCGCCGCGAGGCACCGATCCGGCCGGTCGTCTTCGAGGACGCCGGGCGTGCTCACCGAGGACACGGCGGCGACCTTCTCGGATGGGTCCTCAGTGGTAAACCGTGATCTCTCTACTTCGTCGGCATAACCTCCCTTCCATGGGAGTCACTCTCGAACCTGTTGGTTGCTGCGCCTGCTGTGCTGCCCTGTACGATCGCCATTCAGGCGCTCCAGTCGATTTCCTGGGGGGCGGGTAGAATGCCGCAAACTCCGCCGTGAAACTGGGCCTGGGAGAAGTTCATCGCCGCCAATGAATCTCGATCCTTGATCGCTGTCGGCTTCAGCCACCCTGCGCGCCTTGCGGGAACAGCTCAAGCAGAAATCTGGAAGGCAGCGTCTTGGCGGTAGGCGTTTGTAGCGTGAAGATCATCAGGAGCTTTTTCGCCCGTGTAAGCGAAACGTAAAGGAGTCGCCGCCCTTCGGCCTCAATGTCGTCGCCTGCTATGGCCTTAAAGAAGGGTACGTGGCCATCGAAGACATCGATCAGTGCAACCGCTTCAAACTCGCGCCCCTTTGAACCGTGCATCGTCAAGAGTCGAATGCTCTCGCTTCCCCGGGCGAAAAGACCAAGGTCTCGGACGGTGGTAGTTCGAACTTTGTGCCGCACCTCCTGGCTGGTAATGTCGTCAACCATGGCCATTCCGGACTGCTGGATGATCTTGCCCTCTTCAGCAGAAAGAAATCCAGACTCCGTCATCTCCTCGGCCAGGGCTCTGGCAAACCACCGAAGGAAGTCGATTGCTGAGTCTGTGAGATTTACTTCCTTAACTGCGCGCACGAGTCGGGCAGCAGCTACGTCGCCAGCGAATCCAAGCTCGGATCTCGCCGCTTTGGTGAGCGTCTGAACAAGGCGTCGCACCTCTCGCCGCACCTGCCCGACACCCTGGTGACCAGCGTCGGCCACGTGAGCAGCAACCTCTTCAACAAGTGGCGCGATGACATGCCCCGAGCGCTTGTACGGCCGAGCGCCCGGACCAATCGCTGGGATCCTTAGTTCGCGAAGGCCGCGCGATAGCGGGAGGAGGCTCGTCCACCTGTTGGCAAGGATCGCGACATTGGCCAGCCTAATTCCCCGCCTTTTCACTTCTGGTATGAAGACCTCCGCTACTCCGCTGAGCATGGTTGGTACAGCATGCCAGATCGGAACGTGGGAGTAGTCGCGGTTGTCACCGATAGCGACCATCGGGGAATTGCGCGGGCACAGCATGTCTGCCACCGCAAGGACATTGCGCGATGACCGATAGTTGTCGAGAAGTTGGAGGTCCGACCGCGCACCGATCTCCGAGCCAAATCGATCCAGAAGCTCGGGCCGTGCACCAGCAAAAGACATGATCGACTGGAACGGGTCTCCAACGATGAAGAATTTTGTCCTGTCGTGGCGATGCACGGCCCGTAAGATATCGACCTGGAGAGATGAGGTATCCTGGAACTCGTCTACCAGAATCCAACGGTAACGACTCGCCAGACCGCGCGCAATATATGGGACACGTTGAACGAGTTGTGCCGCCCAAAAGATGATGCTGCTGAAATCCATCAGGCAACGTCGATCAAGCTCCGCCCAGTAGGCCTCAGCAGCCTCCTCGGTGATGTTCTCGGGAAGGGCGCCCGTGCCGCGGCCCAGTTGCTCGAATTCCCCCCGGGCACTGTTGGAAAGGCGAAATCCTGTTACCACGTCATCGACGAGAGCGTCGAACAAGGGGTCCCCTGGGACGAGAAGCGTGAACCCGTTCGCAAAGCTGGCGAGGCGCCACGAGTGTGGCGCCACTATGTGCTTCAGGCAGAACGAGTGGATAGTCTCCACCTCACCCAGGGTTGATGCCGCTGGGCTCAGCCGGGAGAGTCTCGACTCAATCTCGTAAACGGCCGCATTGGTGTAGGTAATGCACGCAACGAGCCGCGTGCTATCCTGAGCTTCGTCGAGGACCTCCAGCAGCTTTGCAACGAGCGTCCGAGTTTTGCCGCTTCCAGGGCACGAAACGAGGGCGAGGTGGCCCCTGTGCTTGACGGCCTCACGCTGGTTTCTGCTCAGCTTCATTGCCGCACCCAGGTCACCCCGTCGCGGATGTACGACGGCAGGTCAGCCGCGATCACGGCGTATTCGGAAGCGACCTGTGCGAATCGCGCCTTACCGAACCTGCGGGCACTGTTAAGCACCCTCCTGGAAGCCTTCGCGGCATCTGCGGCTGACCAAGACTCGTTGCCTGCTGCGTTGTCCAGGCTTACTGCCACTCGCTCCGCGCCGAGGTGCCGGGCGGCCCGGGCGAACATCTTGAGATTTCCCTTGGTTGCAAGCTCTAGCTCGAAAGTCGTATCGCAGGAGAAGACCTTGAAATAGACATTTTCCATTTTCTTGAGGTCGGCCAGGGCAGGGTTTCCCAAATTGGTTGTGCCGTCCTCGTCTTCGCTGTCATCATCGTCGGCCGTAGCATCGAATCCGTCGCTCGGCTTGAAGTCACCGTCAGTGATGACGACACACTTCTTCTCGATGCCTTTTTCCTGAAAGAGTTTCGCGTACGCGAGGAAGTGCGTGCCGTGAATTGCTATCACGGAGATACCTTCCTCTTGTAAGTCTACATCCATCAACTTCTTCACGAGCGGTGGGATAAGAAAAACCTCGGACATCCCCTCAACCAAGATGACACGGCGGGAGAATAGCAGTGTCGAGCGAGTTGCATCGAGGTAGCGCTCTAGGTCTTTCTCCTCATCACTTGTAAGTTTGCAAGCCGTACAAGGCACAACGAACGAAGTCGCGGGGGTATCATTGCTAGTAAGCACGATGACGTTCTTCAATGGGGCCAGCGATGTTACGTGGGTGCTGTGCGTCGTTGCGATGGTTTGGCAGCCACTCTCTTGAATACCTCGGAAAATGACTCGCTGCAGTTCAGGATGGAGGTGCGCCTCCGGCTCCTCGACAAGCAAGAGTTGTCCTGCAACGTTTGGGCGAGCCGACCGCTGCCGAAAGACTTCCAGAAGCATGCTGATATAGAGCGCATTGTTCAGGCCAAGCCCATTCCGCGAGGGATCCGCGTCTACCATTCCCTTCGAGGTCAAAAGTAGCACCAGTGAGCGAGTTAATGCAGCGAAAGTCGGGTCAGAAACGCCGACATCCACACCCAACGTGAAGGTGGCCCCCAGCGTCTTCCTTAAGGAACTCTGTATGGAGCCGCCAAGCGTCTTGATCACCTCGTCTTTTTTAATTTCCGCATTCGCGGCTCGAACTTGTGCGAGAAGAGCTTCCTTTTGAGCCTCCGTGAGATTGGCGACATCAAGCAACTTAGTGAGAGGCGAGAAGCGCGCTCGACGAAGGTCGTCCTCGACGTCTCGCAGCGCCTGAAGAAAGGTGACATGAAAGGCCGATAGCCGGTTGAACTGCGCCGCAGCTGCGAGATCATCGTTCCACGTGAGTGCCGCCGGGTCCAAGCCCCCCGTACCAGCAAGCTGCCATTCGTAGTCCTCGATGTTCAGAGATCCAGCCTTTCTCGTTCCGTCCTTCAGATCGTCGCGAGCAGTCCGGCTAGGCCGAAATCGATAGCAAAGTGCCGCGACGTCGTCGTCAATCGTCCAGTCAGACACGAGGGCTTCAGCCTCAACCCGATTCTTGAATCCGGTAAGCTCGACAGCGATAACGATTTGTTCGGGCTTTGTGATGTCGATGCCGCTGGCGAAGTCTTCCCGGGAAAGCTGGCGATAGCTGCTCGGCAGATTGGCGTCAAGCACCATGCGAAGCGCGTGCAAAATAGTCGTCTTCCCTGTATTGTTCTCTCCGATGAGGCACGTCAGCCCTGGCTGTAACTCAGCATCGAAGTGACGGAACGCTCGAAAGTTTCGAATTGTGAGTCGTCGGATGTACATGGTTTCTCGCCCGGCGAAAGAATTGTGTGGCCACGGTGAAGCATGTCACTCGATAACGATGTGATGCCCTCTAGTCGCTCCTGGGGCCAGGGCTTGTGTTGGGTAGGCCGGTAGACCTGTAGCAAGCGCCTGGCTGACCGCCTTCGACATCTTCCTCCCCCGGGTTTACCCCTGGCAACGGGGACCCTGGAGTTAAGTTTAACTAAACTTACAGTATTGCTCCCTGGATGTCAAACTGGTTCCTTCCGCACCCTATTCACCCGCGTCCGCCCCCTTTGGACTTGATGCGCACGGGCTGGACCGTCGGCGCCGAGGTGGAGAAGATCGCGACCGTGCCCATCGCGGCCGTGGAGCTGGCGATGGAGACCCTCGGTGCCCTCGCCGATGGCGCGGCGGCCGGGGCGGCCTTGCGGCCGCTCGTCGTCGCGTACCGGCAATGGATCGAGGAGCGGACCGCCGTTTTCAGGCGGCTCACGAGCACGCGGCGTTAAACCCCCGAGGAGCTCCTCCGCTCCGCGGGTCTCGCTGCCCACCGGATCGAGCGCGCCATCGCCGGCCTCATTGAGGACGCCGACGCGCTCGACGCCTTCCGCGTGGCGAGCCGGGTTGTGGCCCGGGAAATGGAAGGGGGTTGGGGGGTGAGGATTCCTTCCAGCCCGAAATCGAGGTGCAGAGCGCTCGACGACTCGGAGGCCGGGCGGCGGGTGCGGGTAGGGGTGAGAAACCTCACCCCCTGATCCGTGGCCCCACCCGGCCCCATACGGCAACCACATCTTATGTGGAGCTGCACATAAGAAGTGTTATGGCGAGTGCCTAGTTATGCGGAGTTGGCGGCCGGAGGCCAGATAGGAAGCGCGGCTGGCGGTCCTGCACTGCACATAACCGATGATCTCCTGAAAGGAGGTCATCATGGTGAAAATACAAACCGAGAGGGTGGTCTGGTCGCCGGCTTCGGAGCACATGTACATGCTTCGGACGATCGAGAGAGCATGTGCAGCGAATCAGCCCACGCTGAGAGAGTTCGCCGAGTGGCTCGCGGAGACTCGCGGCCTTCAGGCAGGGACGATCACGGTTCGGATTGCGTCCGCATGCTCCTTCGTCGACGCGGTGACGGCTCGCGCAGGAGAGATCTGTGCCCGGGCGTTCCAATCTCTGACGGCTGAGGGTGTCGAGGACTTCTTCGTTCAGCACGGCAAAGACCACGGCATGGCCTCGCGGCGCAGCATGCAGTCGGCGATGCGGTCGTTCCTGAGTTTTGCCGCCGAGCAGGGCTGGGTGGGCCGAGAGTTGGCAGAGGCGGTACCGAGCCTTCTGAGTCGGCGGCTCAGCGGTCTGCCGCGCGGTCTGAGCGAGGAGCAGCTGTCGGTGCTGCTCGGTTCGTCGTGGGAGGGAGGCAGGTGCCCCCACCGGGATCGGGCCGTTGTGTATCTACTGGCAACCTACGGCGTGCGACGTGCCCAGGTGTCTGCCTTACAGCTGACAGACATTGACTGGCGCGAGAAGACGATCGACTTCGCAGCGCACAAAGGCGGTAAGGCGGTTCGCCACATCCTGACTCAAGCTGTGGCGGAAGCACTGGCCTGCTACCTGCGCCATGAGCGACCGGCCAGCGATTGCGCTTACATCTTCCTACGCCAGAACTCTCCACACCTGCAGCTCGGTCCGTTGGCGATCTCTTCTCTGATGAGAGCACGGATGGTGCGCTGCGGGCTACCTCCACGAGGTCCCCATGCACTCCGGCACGCGTTCGCTACTCGACTGCTTCGGGCTGGTCAGCCTATCAAGTCGATCGCGGACCTGCTCGGCCACCGGTCACTCGACGCCGTCGCCGTCTATGCGAAGGTGGACTATGCTCGCCTGCTCGAAGAATGCAGTCGAATGGCCGGAGGTGGCGTCATGACTCGGCTGCGCACGTTCACCAGTTGGCTCGCACCCCAATTCGAAAGCTTCGTCGCCCTCAGGCGTGCGAGCGGAGCGGGCTACGTCTCACAGAGAGACTTGTTGCTAGCTTTCGATCGGTACGTGGGCACATACGCTCCGGAGCCTCCTTTGCTCCGGGAAACACTACTCCAATACCTGGCGTCGCTCGACCGCTTGACTCCCCGGGGATTGAACAACGTCGTCAGCGTCGTATGGCCCGCCGTGACCTACGCCTTGCGCCATGGTGCCTGCGTCGAAATGCTGCCCACACGCCCGCCCAAGCCGGAAGCATACTGGCGCCAGCGCCAGCCGCGCATCCTCTCCGCCACGGAGGTCAGAAGCATCCTGGCAGCTGCGCGCCGGTTGCCACCGGCGGACAGCCTGCGGCCGGCAACGACTGCGACACTGCTCGGCCTGCTATACACCACCGGCATGCGGATCGGCGAGGCCCTCGCACTCGATGTCGGCGACCTGGACTGTGGCGACCGGATTTTGACCGTCAGGAAAGGTAAATTCGGCAAAAGCCGAGCTCTTCCCTTGCGGGAGTCGACCGTCGAAGCGCTGGTTCGCTACCTGCACCATCCTTTGCGTCCGATAGGAACGGATGCGGCTGCAGCTCTCTTTGTTTCCTGCCGTCGCCGGCGTTTATCTTACCCTGCTCTGTGCGAGTCCTTCTGCAAGGCGTGCCTGGCAGCAGGGATCTCCAAGCCCTTGCCACGACCGCACGACTTTCGGCACACCTTTGCCATTGGCCGCGTAGAGGCGTGGTACGCACAGGGGCGTGATGTCAATGCTCTGCTTCCTACGTTGAGCACGTTCCTGGGGCATGTTTCCGTCGAAAACACGCGGCTCTATCTGATCGCCAATGGCACGCTTCTGGAACAAGCGGCGGCACGTTTCGAGCACCACACCGGCGCGCTCGACGAGGTGCGGTTGTGAAGCCCTCGAAGCCCACCTTCGCCACCCTCCAAACGCTTGTCCAGGAATTCTTCGAGAAGCACCTGACCATGGAACGCCACGCCAGCCGCCATACAGTGTTGGCCTACCGAGACAGCCTCAAACTATTCCTCCGCTACGCCGCGGAGAGGGCCGGATGCACCGCCGACCGGCTTAACTACGAGATCCTCGACGTCGAGGTGGTTTGTTCTTTTCTTGTCTGGCTGGAAAAACAGCGCCAGTGCGGTGCATGCACCCGCAACCATCGGCTTGCCTCGATCAAAGCATTCGTGCGCTACGTCGCCTCTGTCGCTCCCGAGCACCTTGAGCGGTGTCGCAGGATCCGCGAGCTGCCGCCAGCCCGTTTCGAGCACCCAGAAGTCCAATACCTCGAGGACGAAGAGATCCTGGAACTCATGAGGGCCATCGCCCCTGCTGAGGGACGCCGCAATAGTGCGCTCTTGCTGCTACTTTACAACACCGGCGCTCGCGTCCAAGAGATCGTTGACCTCGATGTCTGCGACCTTCGTCTGGACCCCGTTCCTGTGGTCACGCTCGAGGGCAAAGGTCGCAAGCAGCGTACCTGTCCCCTGTGGGCGAGAACCGTTGACGCCCTCAAGGCATGGCTCGCTGAGCGCGGCGCCGTCGATGGGCCGCTCTTCCTGAACACCCAGGGCCGCCGCCTCAGCCGTTCGGGGATCGCCTACATCCTACGAAAGCTCGCGGCATGTGCCGGGCTCTCTCCACGGCACGCGGCGCGCATTTCGCCTCATGTCATCCGGCATACAACAGCCATGCATCTTCTCGAAGCCGGGGTCGACATCACCACTATCGCCGCTTGGCTGGGTCACGCCCAACTCGCCACCACCCATGGCTATGTCGAGGTCAACTTGCGGATGAAGCAGGCGGCGGTTGCCGCGACAGCCACGTTGCCCGAATTGACCCAGGGCGAGTTCCCTCAGGGCGATCTTCTCACCTGGCTCAACGCCCTCGGCCGGCCACCACGTTATGCGCAGAAGCCGCCTCCGTTGCCCGCAAACCCGTTGGGCCGAGGCCGCCAACTCCGCATAACTGGGCACTCTCCATAACACCGGCATGACATGGCCGCCTTGCCACGGTTGTTCCCGTCGCGGTCACACCCTGCGGCGACCCGCCGACAGGCGTCGGCGAGGTGCTGAAAGTCGAAGTCGACTGCCAAAGGGCTTCGGGCGGTCGTCGACGCGTCTCGGCGGGTTGCCGAAAGGCTTCGGCAGATGGCCGAAGGGCTTCGACGAAGCGCCGAAGCGTTGAGGCGACCGGCGAATGCCTTCGGCATGACGCCGAGAGGTCTCGGGAGATGCCGAAGCTCCTCGGCATGACGCCGAAGGGCCTCGGTCATGACGCCGAAGAGCCTCGGGAGACGCCGAAGGGCTTCTGCATGACGCCGAAGGGCCTCCGCATGACGCCGAAGTGTGTCGGCGAGGCGCCGAAGCGTTGAGGGATCGCCGCTGCCGGCCGCTCCGAGCCCCGGGACCGCCGACGGTCCCGGGGAGAACGGACAGCGCGAGGAGGTTCACGAATCAAGAGGCTGCCGTCGGTGCTCACCCACGAGCCCCTCCCCACACCTCCGGCGATGGCCCCGCCCTCCCTCCCTGAAAAGGCGGACCCCTGCGGAACGGCGGCGGCCTTGGACTCGGCAGCCGTCATCCCTCCAAATTGTCAATGAGCGGAAGGGGGGACCCGACTGCGTCCCCTCTTCAAGGTGATGGGCACGAACGGCCATCGGTCGTGGGGACCCGCGACTGGCGTCCTTGTTCGTCTCCCTTCACTTCAGGGAGAGTCTACAGGCGGTTGACGGCCTTGTCTACGGTTATCGGATACTATCTTGCCCTAAATCTTTTCTGCACTCCGTTTTCGTCCTCACTAGAGAACAGATGGAATGCTTAGTGTCGATTTCAGAGAATTGACCTCTTGACTAGCGCCTGCGATCGTGTATCGTGCCATCCCCGAGCCGGGGAGCCCTCCAGGGCAGGCCGGATGTTCATTGACAATTGAAGTACTATCTTCCAAAAGCGGGACGGGCCCAAGCCGGGGGTCCGTCCTCCTGCCATAGGTGTACGCGCCACGGGGCGGAGGCCGGGCATCGACCCCCTCCGCCCCGGCTTCGCGCGCCACTTGACCGCACCCGACGAGGCAGATAGGACTTCCCCCAGTCGGGCAGCATCGACCGCGAGCGGCAACCCCGCTCTGACGTGATGAGACGTGATGGTATTCACGTCCGTCGAGCTGACGCTCACGCGGGCGGGCGTGAAAGGCGACGGCGTGGGCTCCGACGACGAGGTATCGGGCCTCAAGTCGATTCAAGAACTCGATGAACTCTTCGTAGTCGCGGGATCTCACGGATTCCCTTCGCCTTCAGAGCGGAGAGCAGGCAGTCCTGAACCGCGTTGACACGCTCTGCCGGAGTGAGCCCTTCATACCAGAAGCGGAAATCCGCCTCCTCGGCTTCGGCCTCGGTGACGACCGTCGCCGTCCAGGTTCTGCCATGCCGGTCGATCGCCTGCCCTCGTTGTTGCATGCCAAGACGATAACACCTTGGGCTCGGACCCTGCAAAGGACGAAAGAGCACCCCGAACGTGCTTTAAGGCCGAAAATAATCCATAGGCGGGGGTTTGGTAGACCAACTGCGTGTGAACTGGAACTCCGTCATCGGTTGGCTGCGGGAGGTCCGGGCCTGGGGTCAGACCGCCAAGGCAGCGAGCTAGGCGCCACCCGGCACCGAATGCTGGTGCTGGGCTGACGGTCGAAGTCGGTCGTCTCCACACGGAGATCCTCTCACGTTTCGTTCCGCTCCCCAAATCCTATCCGCAAGAGAGCTGATACTAAGGAGGCGAAGGGGGCCGCAGGATCCCGCCGCGCAAGCCGCACGCAGGTCCGCAGGCGGCTGTGGCGGAGTCGCACGCAGACCTGCTCACAAGTTCGCATGCGGCTATGCAGATCCTGGGACGCGGCCATTGCTCCTCCCGGAGCTGCCTGTGTAGCGAGGCAGTCCCCCACCGAACCTACACCGGCTCACTGTCCGACTCGATCACGTACTCGACCGCCTTGATGACCTCCCGCAAGGCTATTTCCATCGAGCACGCCGATCGGACCAGCACTCGAATCCAGTTGCCTCATGTCGATCGACAGAATGTTTTCACACTCAGCTACACACTGGCCGTGCAGCCAAACTGGCTCGCGTGGAACGGGACACAGCTTACAAGTTGACTCGCGGCAAAGGAAGCGAGGGTGGCATTCACCATCTCTGGCCCCGAGAGGAGAATCCTCAGAACCCTCCAAACGCACGGCGAAATCTCTCCACTAGATCCTGTCGAAGGACATACGAGTCGCATTGCAGCCGGCCTCCGGTGAATCCGAGCACCACGAGCGCTGAATAGTGAGCAAGCGCCTCTTCGGCCGCGACAGGGCCAATCGTGGGCCGGAGGCCAAAGGTACCGGAAAGCAGACCGGAGAAAACGCAGCCGGTGATGCTGGTAGAATCGTGGCCCAGAAACTCGGCAAAGCGCCCGAGATCGGTTGGATCCTTGAGATTCGGTGGATGGTACGCAGTCTCCCGGAGCGGCTCCGGTAGGCCAAGCACACCACCCTCGGTAAAGATAATGTCTGCACTCTCCTCGAAGCGCGCAATCGCGGATGCCGTTGAAAAACAGTGAGGAGCGGAATCGTCGACAATCACGGTTCCTGGCCTTACACGCTTAATGTCGAGCACCTCGGGAACGTTGGTCGCCCCGACAATCAACGAAGCCTCGTATGCCTCCGCGGGAATCTCGCCTCGCGCCCATGCCACATGTATGGATCCTCGGAATTGGAACACCATCCGAAGCTCGTCGCGAATCGCCCCGAGCCGCTCCAATTGGGAATAGACATCGCATAGGATGATCTCCCGCGGATGGGGCGCACACGCGAGCATCAAGCGCAGGGTGGTCAGCCCGATCGATCCCAGCCCGACAAACGCAACTCGTTCGGCAGAAAGGTCCCGTCCGCACATGAGGGCAACCCTTTGGATGTTGAGCACCACCCCTGCGCTCGTCGTGGCGTGGCCAGTGGACAACGCTGGCAGCCCCGCAATTCTCTCAGCCGTCATCGCCCGGAGGACGGCGCTGCCCGAATCGGTAGCGGAAGGGATGAGGCCGGTCATCGTCACCATCTTTGCGCCGAGCCGCCTCGCCATCCGCAGAGCCAGCACGATGTTCTTGACGAGTCCCTCGCCGTCGTCGTAGAGCATGCCGTCCGAGTATGGAAGGGATATTCCGCCAATCCGCCCCCATCGGGTTTCGATCACACCGTCGAGCACGGGGCGCCCGGAATCGAACCACCGGGACATCATGCCGTCGAGGGTCCAGCCCAAGGCTCGTGCCATCTCGGAGCTGAGGTAGCCCAGCGCCACGGCGTCGACGGCTTGATTGTCGCCGCCGAAAGTACCATCGAGGTCCGGACGCTCCCTGATGACCAACGACTGGGTTCGAGGGTCACCTGACGTCGTGTTCCGAAGCGAGGTGGCTGGCGCAGAGGAGGGCCCCTGGCGCTCGAGTTCCCTCGCTTGGTCGGCGACCGTGGGGTTTACAAACAGGAACTTTACAGAAAGACTCTGTCGAACCGTCTTGGAGATCCTGGCGATCAGCCGCAACGCCAGCAGCGAGTGCCCACCCAGATCGAAGAAATTGTCGTCGCGGCCAATTCGTTCTCTCCCTAGCACCTCGCGCCAGATCCCCCCGATGAGGACCTCCATGGGTGTCCGCAGGTCGGGCCCATCGCGCTCGACAAGCATCCTGGTCCCTCCTGCGCGAAGCAGTGCCCGCCGATCGATCTTCCCGCCTGCGGTAAGTGGCAGCTCCTCCAGTATGACGAACGCCTCCGGGATCATGTGATCCGGCAGCATACCGGATAGAAACGCTCGGAGTTGTGCGACGTCGAGACCAGGCTCGTGCGGAACGATCCAGGCGCTCAGAGCCTGTCCCGAACTCCCCGCGAATGGCATCGTCCTGCCTGCGGCGCTGATTTTCCTGTACAGCGCATGTCTCTGCTCCTCTGACAACTGCTGCACCGCCTGTCGCAAATGCTCATGCATACCTGTTCGCCTATGCCTTCCTGGCTCGGATCGCAACCATCGAGTCCGCCCACCAGTAGTGACTGGTCTGCGGAGGACGGAGCGAACCAACGACCTTCAAGGTAATTGAGTCGAAGTACCTGAGCAGCGCGCGCTGATGCCTGCGGCTGAAGGAGTCGATCTCATTGGAATAGTAGGTAAATACACCTCCGGACCTGAGACAGCCGGAGGCCACGGGGAAGAAGGCCTCCGCGAATGTCATCCTCTCGACGACGTGCTCCGTGAACTCCTCCTCGCTCATCGGATAGGCATCGAACAAAACGGAGTCGAACGTTCCGAATTGATCGACGAGATCCTGCCACCGCCCCTGCATGATCTTGATGTCACGCTCAGGATAGCCTCTGCGCCACTCTAGAAGCGCGCGCCTAATATCCTCGTTGCTCTCGACGATGGTGTGCGACGCCACGCCCATCTCCTGGATGTAGGTAGCTGAGATCCCCATGCCGAAGCCAATCTCGAGCACGTGTCCGTGCGACGCCGTCACGATATCGGCCATCTCCCTCATCAACGGCCGCTCCAGTCCTGCATCACCTGCTGTCCCTCGACGATCAACTCCGAAGAGCTGTAGACCGCATGGCTCTGCTGCCACTCGCCTGAGATTGGAGCCCGCTCGGATCCCGTCCTGAATCTTCGGCTGACCTGGTCCAAGTGGACGACGTCATCGACGAACTCGTCCAAGCTCCTTTGCAGAAGCCAGTTTCGCTGGGAAGGCGTCGGTGGATTGACGAAGCGTTCAGCAACCTTCAGAGAAACAGTCACCTCGGGCAACTCGCGGGTGAAGAGATTCGGACGCACTCGGGCGGGCGCCATCACCTGCTCCAGCATGAGCCGGGCCTCATCGCTGCTGAACTGGCTCAAACATGCTAGCAGGTCGTCCGCGGACTCGTCCTCCCGCACCAACTGCACGACGGCCTCTTTCACGGAAGGGTGTCGCCGAAGCGCCTCTTCCACCTCCCCGACTTCGACCCGATGCCCTCTGATCTTTACTTGGGCATCGATCCTTCCCAGTACCACGATGCTGCTGTCAGAAAGCCATCGAGCGAGGTCACCAGTCTTGTAGAGCCTCCCCGGACTAAACGGATTTTGGATGAACCTCTCGGCCGTCAGCTGCGAGCGATTCCAATATCCGCGGGCCAATCCCATCCCACCGATATGTAGTTCTCCCACAACGCCGGGAGGAACCGGTCTCCCAAATCGATCGAGGATGTAGACCGTCCTTCCCTTTAAAGGCCGGCCAATTGGAATGACCGGCGTGCGACGCGTGGCGTCAGGCTCCGTCATGTCGAACGCCGTCACTCCGATCGTCGCTTCCGTCGGTCCGTAGGCGTTCAGAAGCCGAACGTGATGGGGCTGAAGCTGCCGCCAGAGAGCCAGCGTGGAGGCGCCGATCTGCTCGCCTCCGACGATGAGGAGCCGAAGTCCAAGCTTCGACAATGACGTCCGACGGTCCACCCAGTTCCGGAGAAGCTCGTGGAGATATCCCGGTGTGATGTCGGCCACGGTGATCCGATACGCTTCAACATTGCGAGAGAAGTCATCGATGGACCAGACCTGGTCGCCACGAACCACAAGCGTCGCCCCCGAAATCAGCGCGGAAAATACCTGCTCGAGAGCAACGTCCACACCCAGGGAGGCAAACTGCAAAATGGCGTCGCGGCTGGTGATTCCGTACTCCTGCACCGCGGAGGTGAGATGAGTCGCAAGCGCGGCGGCCGGGACGACCACCCCTTTGGGATGACCGGTCGAGCCGGAGGTATAGATGATGTAGGCGTCTCGCAGATGCGCCGGATGTGAAGGGACGCCGGGTTGATCGTTGGCAACTACCAGAGACTCCATCTCCCAGAGCAACATCTTCACTGACGCGTCGGTAAAGCGATCCAGGAGCTGGCTCTCCGTGACAAGCAAACCGAGTTCGGCATCAGCGACCATGTACTGCAGACGCTCTCTTGGATTGGCCGGATCCAACGGCACGTACACTCCGCCAGCCTTCAACGTGGCCAGCAGCAGGATGATCGACCCCATCCCTCTCGCCATGCAAATCCCCACGTGGACCCCGGGCCCGGCACCATGAAGCTCGAGCATATCGGCGATACGAACCGTTCGCCGATGCAAATCGCCGTAACTCAACGCCTCTCCATCACAGGCTATCGCAATACCCTGTGGGGTTCGCTCGGCTTGTATCTCGAACAATCTGATGACGTCTGCAGCTTCCGCGAAAGGTGTCTCGGCATTGCTCCAGGAATGAAGCAGCAGGTGGCGCTCCTGCTCAGTCAGCAACGGCAGCTCCGACAGGCGGCTGCCCGGAGCATGCACAATGCCCGCCAGCATTGTCCTAAAATAATTGCGCATACGCCTGATCGTGGCGGCGTCGAACAGCTCGGAATTATACTCGAAGCCCAGGACCAGGAGTTCGGTCGACTGGCTGACGCTCAGCGTCAGATCGTACTGAACGGCGCTGTCCCTTACCTCCAGGACTGTCGTTTCGAGGTCCGAGAAGGAATCGAACCTGGCGCCTGTATTGTCGAACGCCAACATGACCTGGAACAACGGAGCGTGGCTCAAGCTGCGCTCCGGCTTGAGCTCCAGGATCAGTTGCTCGAACGGGATGTCCTGGTACGCGAAGGCGTCCAGGACCACCTGGCGTGCGCGCGACAACACCTCCAGGAAGGTGGGGTCATCGGAAAGCCTGATCCGAAGGGGCAGCGTGTTAATAAAAAACCCGATCAGATCCTCGGTCGCGTGATGATAGCGATTGGCCACTGGCGTGCCGATCACGATGTCCTCATCATTGGTGTACCGGGCGAGCAGGCTCACGAAGGCCGAGTAGAACGTCATGAACAGGCTCGCCCCCTGCTCTCTACCCAGGTCTTTCAGCGCGGATGCTACGGAAGAGTCGAGCTCGAAGATCTCGATCTCTCCCCGCGAAGTCAACATCCGCGGCCGCGGGCGATCAGTCGGTAGGTTGAGCAGCGTGGGGGCGTCAGCGAGGTGGGCCTTCCAGTACTGGACCTGGGCGGCCAGGACCTCGCCCCGCAGCCAGGTTCTCTGCCAGACCGCGAAGTCGACGTACTGATAGCGGAGGGCCGCCAGGGGCGAGAGTTCGCCGTGGACGTGTGCCGGGTAGAGGACCGCCAGTTCCCGCCAGAGTACTCCTAGGGACCAGCCGTCGCTGACAATGTGATGCATGCCAAGCAGCAGCACATGGTCCCGTTCGCCGAGCCGATACAGCGAGGCGCGAAACAGCGGACCCGTCGTCAGGTCGAACGGGGCACGGCAGTCCTCGTGCAGCCGGCGTTCAAGCTCCTGATCCGCGCCCTCCCCCCAAGACTCCAGGTCCACCACGCTCAGCACGAGCCTCCGCGTCGGCGCGATCCGCTGCCGCGCGACCCCATCCTGGTCAGGAAAGGTCGTGCGGAGAATCTCATGGCGGGCGACGATCTCGTTCAGGGCCTCTTCCATCGTTGCCGCGTGGAGGGCACCGCGCAGCCGAACCGCTAACGAAACATGGTAGGCCGGGTTGTCACCTTCGAACTGATCAATGAACCACAGCCGCTGCTGGGAGAACGATAGCGGTAAATCTCCGCCGCGATCGACCACCGACATCTGTACGGCTTCCCGACGGTCGGTTCCCACTGCGAGGAGGGAGTCAATCTCTCTGGCGAGCATCGCAACTGTCGGCGCCTCGAACAGAGTTCGAACCATCAGGTCTACGCCGAATCTACCGCGCAGTCTGGAGACCACTTGAGTGGCCAGGAGTGAGTGGCCCCCCAGTGCGAAGAAGTCGTCATGCACGCTCGTACGGCCGCTGCCCAGCACGGCATCCCAAACCTCTCCGACGATGACCTCCTTGGGCGTGCGCGGTCCTACGTTCTCGGTAGACCCTTGGAGGCGAACACCGTCCATTTGTGCCAGAGAAAGGTGATCCACCTTGCCGCTGATCGTACGTGGCAGGCTCGAGAGCTGGATGAACTCCGTCGGAACCGCAGCAGACGGAAGGCGGTCCAGCAAGAACTCCCGAAGCTCGGCTAGAGCTACCGGACCTTGCGTGACGAGGTATGCCCTAAACCGCAGATCATCGTCCGATCCATGGACGGCGACCACGCAGGATGCTATCGCTGGATGGTGGGAGATGACCTCCTCAATCTCCCCCAGTTCCAGGCGAACAGCCCGCATCTTCACCTGTCGGTCAACCCGGCCCAAGAACTCGAAGGTTTCCATCGGACAGCCACCGTCCCATGTCGCCGGTTCGATAGACCAGATCCTCCGGATCACCCCCCAGCGGATTGGGAAGGAACGCGGCGTTGGTGAGCTGAGGCTGCTCGAAGTAACCATTCGTCAGAAATCGACTGCGAACGTAGATCTCCCCGGCCACGCCGATGGGGGCGAGCTGCTCGCAACGGTCCAGGATGAGAATTTGCCTGCCCTCGATAGCCCTTCCGACAGGAACAGAGCGTTGGACCGGTGAAACGTGCTCTACCGGACAAAACGTTGCCAGCACGCACTCGGTAGGTCCGTATTGGTTGAAGAGTCGCGGAGTCCTCGGAAATTCCGTCAGCCACCTTCGCGCAAGCTCCACAGGCAGAACCTCGCCGTCGAGCAGCAGGAACTCAAGGTCGGGCAATGGTTGCTCGACATCGCCGGCACGCTCCGCTTCGAGGCATGCCATGATGGGCCGGAAGAAACTCGGCACCACGTTCAGCAGGCTAACCCTCTCACGTTTGATCCAGGCCAGCACCGCCAGGGGATCCATCCTCGAGGGCCACGGCAGCATGCACAAGGTCGCGCCGGCGCAGAGCGTCGCGAAGATCTCCAGATAACTGCCATCGTAGCCGATGGATGCCCACTGGGCGACTCGCTTGCCCGGTCTGAGCTTATACTGCCTTGCGAACCAATCGATGAACTGACCGAAGCTGGCGTGGGACTGAACGATCCCCTTCGGCCTACCTGTCGACCCAGAGGTGTAAACCACATAGATGGGCCCGCTGGGCGAGGCAGAGCGCTCGATGTCACCGACCGGGTGATCTTCGCACTCTCGATCAATGACAAAGACCGGGGTCGCCACCCCTGACACTCGCGCTCGGTTCGCATGATCGGTGACGATACACCCAGGCGACACCTCCGCCAGGATATGGGCCATGCGCTCCTTGGGAACGTCTGGCGGCAGGCCCACGATCACCCCGCCCGCCTTGAGGGTCGCTAGCAATGCGATCACCTGGTCCGGTCCGTCGCCGGATAGGATCGCAATGGGACCACCAGGCTCGAAGCCCGCCCGGAGAATCCCGCGAGCAGCTCGATTGCTCCGCTCGTTCAGCTCCTTGTAGGTCAGGGACTCGATCTCGTATCTGACGGCGATCTCCAAAGGGGTACGCATGGCCTGCGCTTCGAAGATCTCGTGGACACACCGATCGGAGCAGTACCCGGTT
The DNA here is from genome assembly GCA_963844885.1 of uncultured Holophagales bacterium. Lineage (GTDB taxonomy): Bacteria > Acidobacteriota > Thermoanaerobaculia > Multivoradales > UBA5704 > DATMER01. Next base: position 345,611 of record CAWJQA010000011.1, read on the forward strand.
GCGGTATTGTCCCATTCGACGAGGAGCGCTTGCCGTTCCGGCTCGGTCAATATCGGCAATCGCGCGATGCCGCATCTCGGGTTCTCGACGATTCCCTTCAGGAGCAGTTGGAAATGATCGGCCATCCGTTCAATCGTGCTCGCATTGAACAGATCCTCGTTGTACTCGAAGCCCGCCCGGATCGTGGCGTCGACGACAGACAGGTTCAAGGCCAAGTCGTATTGGACCGCTCCTGGCAGCAGTTCGATGGGCTGGGACGACAAATCGCCGAGCGGCTGCGCTGTGCCGCCGAAACTCTCAAAGGCCAACATGACCTGGAACAGAGGGGTGTAGCTGGTGCTGCGCTCGATCTGCAAAGCGGACACTAGGAGCTCGAACGGCATGTCCTGATGCGCAAAGGCATCAAGCGTGACTTGACGTGTCCCGGCCAGCACTGAATCAAATCCCGTGCTTCCAGCGAGTTGGATACGTAAGGGAAGCGTATTCACGAAGAGACCCACCAGATCCTCGGTCGCTCGGTGCCGACGCCCCGCGACCGGTACTCCGACAACGATGTCGTCCTGGCCCGTGTAGCGGTAAAGCAGCGCGGCAAATGCCGCGTGGCAGACCATGAAGAGGCTCGCGCCCTGCTCCCGGCCGATCTGTCCGAGACGCCCAGTCACCGCGGCCTCGATTACGCGGATGACCGTTCCCCCCCCTGATCTCTGCAACTGAGGGCGAGGACGATCAGTCGGCAAGTCTAGGAGCGTGGGGGCGCCAGCAAGATGGGTTTTCCAATACTGGAGTTGGGCCGCCAGGACCTCGCCCTTGAGCCAAGCCCTCTGCCAGACCGCGAAGTCGGCGTACTGGTAGCGCAGGGCAGGCAGGTGCGAGGGCTCGCCGAGGGCGTGGGCCGGGTAGAGCACCGCCAGTTCCCGCCAGAGCACCCCCAAGGACCAGCCGTCGCTGACGATGTGGTGCATGGCGAGCAGGAGCATATGGTCCCGTTCGCCGAGCCGATAAAGCGAGGCACGAAACAGGGGGCCGGTCCGAAGCTCGAAGGGGGCACGGCAATCCTCGGTCAGCCGCCGTTCGAGTTCCTGACCCGCGCTCTCCACCCCCAGAGGTTCCAGGTCGATCATGGCCAGCTCGAGACTCTGTGTAGACGCGATCCTCTGCCGCGCGACCCCTTCCTGGTCCGGAAAGGTCGTGCGGAGAATCTCGTGGCGGCGGACGATCTCGCTCAGGGCCCCTTCCATCGCGGGCGCCTGGAGGGGACCGCGCAACCGCACCGCCAAGGAGACATGGTAGGCCGGATTGGCGCCTTCGAACTGATCGATGAACCACAGCCGCTGCTGGGAGAACGACAGCGGCAATTCCCCGCCGCGATCCGCGTTCCCGAACTCCGGAAGGGCGGGCCAGGCATTTCGAAGCCGCACCAACGAATCTACCTCAGTCCCGAAGGCCGCGAGGATAGGATGCTCGAAGAGGAGCCGCACTGGTAGCGTCACACCCAGGATCGCCTGGAGACGGCCAACCACCTGAGTGGCATTCAGGGAATGCCCACCGAGCTCGAAGAAGTCATCGTGCCGGCCTATGCACCGCACTCGCAACACCTCCGACCAGACCTCACACAGGATCTGCTCCGTCGGGGACTGCAGCGGGACGGCATCGGAGGTCCGCTGGAGGCTCTCGAAGTCGATCCCGGGCAACCCGAGCCGATCAATCTTGCCGTTCAGCGTAAGTGGAAGCTGGTCCAGTACTTGGAACACACTCGGCACCATGTAATCGGGGAGGGCGTGCCTGGCGCAATCGCGCATCTCCGCGATCAGCCTGTCGCGCTCTTTTGGCTCAGCGTGGCACACGACGTAGGCGATTAGCCGGGACTGGCCCGCGCCGTCGTCTCCTGCCACGACCACGACATCACGCACCAATGGGTGCCTGGCGAGCACGCCTTCAACCTCGCCAGGCTCAATCCGGAACCCCCGAACCTTGACCTGGTCGTCACATCGGCCCAAGAATTCCAAGCTCCCATCTGGTAGGAAGCGCGCGACGTCACCCGTTCGGTAGAGACGCGAAAACCCGACCAAGTCGGCTAGCGCGGGAATGGAATCCCGACGGACGAAGCGTTCCTGTGTCAACTGGGGCCCGTTAAGGTATCCGAGCGCCACGCCCGGGCCCGCGACGTACATCTCTCCGGGCACTCCAATCGGCACAAGACGAAGTCGCTGGTCGAGCACAAAGACGCGGAGATCGGCAATAGGCATGCCGATGAAGCTTCCCTCCGCTCCCAATGCGTCGGCGCTCGTGACCTCTCGATAGGTGACATGGACGGTGGTCTCCGTGATGCCGTACATGTTGACCAATTTGGGGGGCTTCGATCGAGGACGCTCGAACCACGCCCTGAGACGAGGCGCTACCAGACGTTCTCCGCCGAAGATGACCAGCCGAAGACAAAGCAACTCGGGGTCGGGGGTCTTTGCCTCGGCCGCCATGAGGTGGAGGAACGCGGACGGGGTCTGGTTCAGTATCGAGACACGCTCTCTGACCAGAAGGTCGAGAAACTCATCGGGCGAGCGGGCCGTCAGGTGATCGACGATGACCAAGCGTCCGCCATGCAGCAGCGCACCCCAGATCTCCCAGACCGAAAAGTCGAAGCTCGGGGAGTGGAAGAGGGTCCAAACGTCCCGCGAGCTAAACGAAAAAAGCGCATCCGTGGCGGCGAAAAGTCTCATGACATTGGAATGGCTGACTTCCACCCCCTTGGGATGTCCGGTCGAGCCCGAGGTATACATGACGTAGGCACGGGCATCGCCTACCGACGGTAGGCACAGGTCCCCACTCGAATAAACATCCAAGGCTGCGGCCATGTCATCCATCCAGACCACGCGCACCTCCGTATGCGGTAGCCGGCTCCTGACGAGGGTGTGGCTCAGCAGGATCGAGACGTTAGCATCCCTTAGCATGAAGGATAGTCTGGCCTCCGGGTAGTCGGGCTCCAGAGGGACGTATGCGGCGCCTGCCTTGAGAACGGCCAGAATTCCGATGATGAGATCGAACGAACGCGCCGCAAAGATGCCTACGAGACTACCGGGCTGAACGCCTAGGGAGCCCAGGTGGCGCGCGAGCCGATTCGCAGCCTGGTTCAGCGCGCCGTATGTCAGCGTCTCGCCCCCGAACGTCAGCGCCACTTGGCAGGGGGAACGCGATACCTGCCTCTCGAAGCCCTCGTGAAGGCTCGGTGAGGACGCATGGACCGTTGAGAAAGGATGCAATTCCCAGAGCACCCGGCGCCGTTCCGATTCCGTCATAGGAGAGACCATGGCGAGCGTCTGGCGTGGGTTGGAAACCATGGATTCCAGAAGAGCCTCCAGGTGTCCCACCATGCGGGACACCTGGTCCGCGTCGAGCTCCTCCAGTGAATGGCTCAATGACAGGGAAATCTGGACTCCGGGCTCCACGATGACGGTGAGCGGGTAGTGCGTGCGCTCGTCGGTCATGGGCTCGCCAATCTCGAGGCTCCGAGAGAAGCCGACGCGCTGACGATCTGTCGGGTAGTTCTCGAAGACCAGGATGCTGTCAAAGAGAGGCGCACCGGTGGGTACGTGACTCGATCGCCGGATCTCGGCCAGCGAAGAGCCCGCGAGTTCGCAGAGCTGGGCGCTCTCGAGCTGCAGCTCCTGCAACCATGGGACCACCTCCGAATCGCTCGGGAGCTTCACTCTTAATGGGAGAGTATTGATCAATAGTCCGACGATATCCTCGGCTCCTACCAGGTCACCGGAGCGTCCGGAGACCGTCACGCCGAAAACGACGTCATCGTCGCCGCTATAGCAGGCCAGTAAAAGCGCGTAGGCGCCTTGGACAAGCGTATTCGTCGTCAACTGATGAGCTTGTGCAAAGCCCGATAGCAGGTTCGTGAGATCCGTCGACAGGGCACGGCGATGAATCTCGTAGCGCCGGAACGTCTGGGCAGACTGCGTCACCTGACTGAATCGAGTCGGCTTGGTGAACCCGGACAGTCTGTCGTCCCAGAACCGCTTCACAGAGGCAGGATCCTGCTGGGCGCACCATGAAATGTAATCCCTATACGGCCTGGGAGTGGGTAGCTCGAGAGCAGGGTACTCATAGAGACGGAACAACTCATCAAGGACGATCGAGCTGCTCCAGCCATCAAGAAGCAGGTGGTGACATTGCCACACGAAGAAATGATCATCGTCGCCCAGCTTGATGAGCATACAGCCGCTCAATGGAGGCCTCGACACTTGGGCGGAGCTTCGCCGCCCCTCTTCGAGCAACTGGCTAAGCGCGACCTGTTGGTCCGCCACTGACAGCTCTCGCCAGTCCCTTGCCTGCCAAATCAATGGCAACGTCCGGTAGACGATCTGCAGTGGCTGAGGAATCTGTAACCAAGCAAAGCCCGTGCGCAGGGCGGCGTGTCTGTCGACCACGCTCTGCCAAGCGCGCTTCAAACGGCGCTCGTCCAGCGCCCCTCCAAGCCGAATAGTCGTCTGTACATAGTACACGCCGGAGGTCGGCGCCAGCAGGGAGTGGAAGAGCATTCCAGCCTGCACGGGGCTGAGAGGATAGATGTCCTCGATGTTCCGACCGTCGCCAGCCAGGCTGTCCAGTTGCGCCGCAGTCAGAGACGCGAGCGGAAAGTCGCTCGGGGTGTAGCCCCCTACCTGTGGTTGGCCGCAATGGGACACGAGCTCCTGAAGGACCCGGGAGAATTGATCTGCCAAGCGCTGGATCGTCTCCCGGCGAAACAGTCCAGTGCTGTAGGTCCAAGAGAACGACAGCTCGTCGCCAATCACCGCGCCGTCGATGCTCAACATGTGGGAGAGCTGCTCGTTTGGCGCACAGTCGCCAGCCCGCGAGCGCACGTCCAGAGATGCGAATTGCCCGCCATAGTTGAAGCGAACCTCGGGGCGCCGCAGATGCTCGAGCTTTCCTCGGGTGACAGGGTTCAGGTAGCGAAGCACTCCGTACCCGATTCCTCGATTGGGGATCCTGCGAAGCTGCTCCTTCACGGACTTGATGGCCTCGCCGGTGTCACTTCGCCCAAGGATTAATACGACTGGAAACAGAGAAGTGAACCAGCCCACGGTTCGCGCAAGGTCCAACGACTCGGACTCACGTCCGTGACCCTCTACGTCGAGAAGGAGAGAGTCGGCTTTCATCCATGGCGCGAGCGTCCTCAGGAGGGCGAGCAACAGGATGTCATTGATGTGGGTGTGGTAGACGCCGGGAACGTCTTTCAAGAGGGCCCGTGTCAAGACGCTTCCCAGGCTCACTTCCACGACTTCACTGTGCTCGACGAGGTTACTCCCCGGTCGCTTGGGAAAATCAGTGGGAAACAGGGGGGCCGGATGATTCAGCACGCCCTGCCAGTACCCGACTTCGGCCTCGACAAGCTCCTGCTGAGAGTATTCAACCAACCACTCCGCCCACCGCCGAAACGAGCTGGTCGGCGGAGGGAGCCGGGACGCTCGATTGGCATCCTGCTGACATGCCGTGAGGAGATCAGGAACTAGGATTCTCCAAGAGACCCAATCCGTCGCGAGGTGGTGAACCACGAGAAGCACCTGCTGCGCCTCGCCGGAGCCTCGATCCAGGAGCGCAGCGTTCACCAGCGGTCCGCTTCCGAGGTCCAGGCCGGTCTGGAGTTCCCTCTCGACGGATTCCACGAGGCTCCGGGCGTCTAGAGGAGACAGGCCGACTAGGCTGACCTCACGCAGGCTCACGGAAGTGGCCGAGGCTCCCGTGAGCTGCTGAGTCCACCCCGCATCGGTCCGCTCGAAGCGCAGCCGAAGCGAATGATGGTGATCCGCCAAGCAAGCCAGCGCACCGTGAAGCGAGGCCGCCTCGATCCTCTGTGGCAGCTCTATAACGACGGACTGGTTGAAGTGGTTGGGCGCAACGATGTGGTGCTCAAAGAACCAGTGTTGAATAGGGGTCAAAGGCACCAAGCCGTCGGTGGCATCCTGCTCGTCAACCGTGCTGGTGCTGAGAGTGGCTCTCAGGGCAATACGGTCGAGGGTCTGCTCCTCGAACACCTGACGCGCAGTAATTGCACCCCCTTTGACCGCGCCAGGCTGATGGCCTGAAGGTTGGTGATGGAGTCGCCTCCCAGCTGGAAAAAGTTTGCGCGCCGTCCGACCGAGCCCAGATCCAACAACTTGGACCAGATCTCGGCCAGCACCCGCTCCACCACAGTCCGTGGCATTCCCCCCGCATCAGAGTCTTCAAGCGCGTGCAGATCGGGTTCAGGCAACGCTTGGCGGTCAACCTTTCCGTGAGAGCTCAGGGGAAGCTGCCCAAGCACTACGATGACGCCCGGCACCATGTAGTCCGGCAACCGAGCACGCAGGTACGCGCGTACCTCTGAGAGGAGGCGTCGCCCGAGTTGCTGATCCCCTCCCGCGACGTAGGCCACCAGGCGCAGGTGTCCTGAAGGCTGCATCCGCGCCACGACCGCGGCCTCGCGGACGGCGGGGTGCTGCGACAACACGGTCTCAATTTCGCCCAGCTCGACCCTAAACCCCCTGATCTTGACTTGGTCGTCATATCGGCCCAGGAACTCCAGATTCCCATCGGCCCGATACCGGACGCGGTCCCCCGTCTTGTAGAGACGTCCAGGGCCGAACGGATTGTCAACGAACCTCTCTCGGGTCAGATCCGGCCGGTTGAGATAGCCTCTTCCCACCTGCACCCCAGCGATGTGCAGTTCGCCAGCGATTCCGATCGGCACAGGCTCCAGGCCAGGGTCCAGGACATACAACCGCACGTTAGCGATGGGACGGCCGATAGGGACACTGTCGAGGGTGCTGCTGTCGGGCCGGCAACGCCAGCCGCACACATCAACCGCGGCCTCGGTTGGACCATACAGATTGTGCAGCTCACATTGGAAAACCTCGAAGAAACGGTTCATCAAGCTTGCGCCCAGGGTCTCGCCGCTGCAGAACACCCTGGTAACGCTTAAGCACTTCGCGACATCCTGAGCACTCAAAAAGATCTGTAGCATTGAGGGCACGAAATGCAGGTGAGAGATCTCACACCTTCGAATGAGCTCGATCAAGTAGTCGGGATCCTGCTCGCCCGCGGGGCGCGCAACCACGAGCCGGGCACCGAACATCAGGGGCCAGAAGAACTCCCAAACGGACACGTCGAAAGAAAATGGAGTCTTCTGCAGCACTCGATCATCGGCGGTCAGGGGATGGGCCGCCTGCATCCAGAGCAATCGATTGTAGATGCTCTGGTGCTCGATCATCGCGCCCTTCGGCCTCCCGGTGGATCCCGAAGTGTAGATCACGTAAGCAAGGTTTGCCGGAGTAGCATCGTGCTCCGGATCCCTTGTTGGCTGCGCGTCGATCTGCTCAGAGTCGCGGTCGAGGCAAACGATGATCCGACCCTCAGCGGAAGGACACGCCTCCAAGACCGCGAGAAGCTCTCCCTCGCTGATCACTACACTGATCCCGGCATCCGAGAGCATGAACTCGAGTCGATCGGACGGAAGGCTGGGGTCGATTGGAACGTACGCGCCCCCGGCCTTGAGGATTCCCAGCAGTCCGACGATCATCTGAACGGAACGCCAGAGGCAGAGGCCCACCAGGACCTCAGGGCCCACACCGAGGGATCGGAGGTGGTGAGCCAGCCGATTGGCCCGCCCGTTGAGCTCGTCATAGGATACCAACTCGTTCTCGAACGCAACCGCAACTCGGTCTGCGTGCGTTTTCGCCTCCACCTCGAACAGATGGTGGATGCAAGTGCCCTGGGGGTTGGGGACATGTGTGTCGTTCCAAGCCGACAGAAGTCTCTGCCTCTCCCCCATGGTCATCAGCGGCAGGTCAGTGATCGCGCGGTGAGGCCCCTGGACGATGCTTGATAACAGCGTCAGGTAGTGCGCTGACATCTGCTCGATGGTCGCGGGATCGAATCGATCGCTTCGATACTCGAAGGCGGCCCTGATTTCGTCTTCATGACGATTGACCCGCAGGAGCAGGTCACATTGGACGGCGCGGGGCTCCAGGTCTAGTCCGCGCACCTCCAGCCCCTCCAGAGGGGAGACCGTCGAAACCACGTTGTCGAATGCCAGCATGGCCTGACACAGCGGCGTTTGGTCGATGCTGCGCTCTACGCGAAGCTCGCTCACGATTCGATCGAAAGGAACGTCCTGGTGGTCATGGGCGTCGAGTATCATCTCGCGAGCCTGCACCAGCAGTTCGTCGTATGATGGGCTTCCCGAAAGCCTCAGCCGCATTGGCAAGGTGTTGACGAACAGGCCGATCAACTTCTCGGTCTCACGAAGGTAGCGATTGGTCACCGGGACGCCGATTACCACGTCCTCCTGTCCACAGTGGCGACCGAGCAGGATCGCGAACGCGCTGTAGAAGGTCATGAACAGCGTTGCATGTCGCTCGAGGCTCATCTGTTGCAGCGCCCCTGCCAGCTCACGATCGATGCGAAAAGGTATCCGCGCTCCCGGTGCGGGTCCCGACACCCCACGAGCCGGGTGGTCAGTGGGCAATGCGAGTACGGCCGGCGCCCCCTCTAGTTGCGTCTTCCAGTAGCCCATCTGCCCCCGGACCCGCTCCTCCTGGAGCCAGGCTTGCTGCCACAACACGAAGTGGCCAAACTGGCAGCGCAGGGGTGGCAGGGTCGGCGGTTCGCCTCTCAGCGCGGAGGGATAGAGTTCCGTGATCTCCTTCCACAGAAGGTCCAGGGACCATCCGTCGGCGATGATGTGATGCACGCTCAGCAGCAGAGCATGGTCCTGGTCAGCCAGCCGATACAACGTCGCGCGAAACAGAGGTCCTCCCGCCAGGGAGAACGGCCGTGAGGCATCATCGCTCAGGCGGCGCTCAAGACCTCCGGGTGTGTCGTCAAGGCCGGCGGCCTCGATCGTCGCGAGCCTGCAGGCCACCGGTACACGATGTCCGACATACTGTCGAACCATCCCGCCACTGCTCCGGAACACGGTGCGTAGCGTGCTGTGCCGCTGCACCACATGGTCGAGCGAGGACGCGAGCGCGTCGCCCCTCAGGGGGCCACGCAGCCGAAATGCGAGGGCAAGGTTGTACTCGGGGGTCGCCCCATGTAGGTCGTCGATGAACCACAGCCTCTGCTGAGCGGGGGACGCGGGCAATTCGTCCGTCGGGTTATCGGGATTGATGCTTGCGATCGACGACATCCCCAGCAGCCTCAGAGCGTCGATCCGTCGGCCCAAATCCTGAAGCTCCGAGTGCTCAAACAGGTCGTGCAATAGTAGCTCCACGCCCAGGGCTTGCCGCACGCGCGCGATGAGCTGGGTGGCCAGAAGCGAATGTCCACCGAGCTCGAAGAACCGATCGCGCCGCCCGATCTGATCCAAGCCGAACAGCTCGGCCCAAAAGAGCGATAGGGCCTCCTCGATCGGAGTTCGCGGCGCTTCGTATGCGTCCGCACGGTTCCTTGTCCCAGCGACGGGAAGCGCCTTGCGGTCGACCTTTCCGTTCGGTGTCAGTGGCAGTTGCTCCAGAAACTGGTACTCCACCGGAATCATGTGCTCCGGGAGCATGGAGCGCAGGTGTTGCGAAAGTGCCTGCCTCTCAGGTACCGCCATTCCTGGAGCCGGTACCACATACCCAACGAGCCTCTTGTCTCCGTCCTCCGAAGCCGACTGGAGCTCAACCACCGCTTCCCCTACGCTCGGAAGCCGGCTCAGCGCGGATTCGATTTCTCCCAGCTCGATTCGAAATCCGCGTAGCTTGACCTGACGGTCAACGCGTCCCAGGTAATCCACGGACCCGTCGCTGGCGAACCGACACCGGTCTCCGGTCTGGTAGAGCCTTCCGGGGCCGAAGGGATTGGGGATGAACTTCTGATCGGTCAATTCCGGCTGTCGCCAATACCCGCGCGCCACTCCGGCTCCGCCGATGTAGAGTTCGCCGGAGACCCCAGGAGGGACCGGTGTTCGCTCGTCGTCGAGAATGTAGAATTGGGTATTGGCGACCGGGAAGCCCAGGCTGACGCCCGCCTCGCGGATTGAGTCCTCTGTCACACGCGACACGCTCGACCAGATCGTCGTTTCGGTGGGGCCGTACAGGTTCCAGACGGATTCTCCGCAGCGCAGCAGGCTCCGTGCCAGGGCCGGCGTCATCGCCTCGCCTCCGCAAAGCACCTTGATCCTGGGCTCTCCCGACCAGCCGGCCGCGAGAAGCATTCGCCAGGTCGCCGGCGTGGCCTGCATGACCGTGGCCCGGGACCGCCTCATGAGTTCGAGCAGGCCCAAACCGTCCCCTGCCTCGTGTCGCCCCGCCAATTCCACCTGCCCCCCCGCCAGCAACGGCAGCCAGAGCTCCAAACCGGCGATGTCAAACGACAGGGTCGTCACAGCGAGCAGCACGTCCTGTAAATCCAGGCCCGGCCTTTCCCTCATGGACAGGAGGACGTTGAGCAGACCCCCTTGCTCGACCTGGACGCCCTTGGGCCGACCCGTGGAGCCCGACGTGAAGATCAGGTAGGCCAGGTCCTCTGCGCTTCTCGGCATGAGAATCCTGTCTGAGGGCTGGTTGTTGAACTTCGCGGTATCCAATTGAATGCAACGGACATCTGCATCAACCCAATCCAACATCAGATTCCGTTGGGTCAGAACCATGGTCATCCCGGAGTCCTGCTGCATCAATCGCAGCCGCCCAGTGGGGTAGGCCGGATCCAGAGGCACGTAGGCCCCGCCCGCCTTCCAGATGCCCAGGAGCCCGACGACCAGGTCCAACGAACGCTCCATACAGATCCCCACAAGGACGCCGGGGCCCACACCTTGAGCCCGCAGGTAATGCGCCAACTGGTTGGTGCGACGATCGAGATCCCCATAGGTCAGCTGTGCTCCTCGATGGCTGAGTGCGATAGCCTGGGGCCTCAGCACCGCCTGCTCCTGAATAAGCTCCACGAGACTCGTTCCCGCTGCGTGCTGCTGCGCGGACCCACCTTCGGATCCAGCACTCGGCGCAGTAATCGTTTTCCTGGGTTCAGACACGGTAATCTCCGCTGTTAAGATCATTCATCAGATGCCTCGACCGCATATGCGCCTATCCGCGCCCACGGAGGATCGAGGTCTCCAGAATACGCGCAAAGACACACTCATCGACGCACGCTGTGTTCACGAAGCGAGATCACGTTTCCGGCGAGGGAGATTCGCTCACCCGGGGTTTTGTAGGGCTGAACAAAATGGATCAACTGGGCCGGAAAGATCAGTAAATCTCCTTGCGCTGGAAGAATCACGTGGCTGGTGATGACCCACTCATCGGGCTGACCATAGCTGAACTCGATGGTGCCCGGGCCAGAGTTGTTCTTCTTGTTTCGACCGTATTCCTCCTTGAGACCATCCGGGATTTGGAGATACAATACGAAGGAGACATCGCCTCCAAAGTGGTTATGAGGCGGATTGAAATCGCCAGGTTGCATGAAGTTGATCCAGACCTCATCCAACTTCATCGATGCTACGTTCGGTTTCATGGAGTGGTAGCAGGCCCTCTCGCGAACGTATTCCCATAGATAGTTCTGCATGAGGGTTTCAACATATACTCGGTCGTCTTCTCCCAGTAGAAACTCTCTCTCGATGACTCCTGCGAGGTTTTGACCGTGGTTGAGATACGAGTTTCTTCCTCGTGCTAAGATGTCGCGGCACAGGCGAGCGGGGACTCGGGTGTGGTGCAGGTAAGGCCCCCAGTGGTAGCATTTATTCATCTGTTTCTCTCTTAATGTGGTCGGGCCATTATTTTCGCTCGCGAAGCCCCGGGTCGAACTCAACGAGTTCCCAGTTCGCGCGGCGTATGTGCCGCGCTCCCGGAGCTTCGGGGTGGGTCAGACGCAAGCGACAGCGTAATCCTCATCAGTGAAATGAGTCTACCATCGGCAGAACCGAGGATCAGTCGCTGACGCAACTTCCCTCCTCGGGTTCCAACCCTCCGGGGCGAACGGCCACCTCCCCCCGCCTTCGCTGACGCAAACGCCCCCTCTCCTGCAAGCCCTCGCGGTCACGCCGGAGCAGCTCCCGCACCCGCCACACCCGCCCGGAGCTCCTCCGTCGTCTCAGACACGGTGGTGGACGGCAACGTCCCCCCGCAGATCGGCTCCGGCTGCGCTCCGCCGAACTGCTCCACCCTCTCGAGATCGATCCTCATCTCGGACGGCAATCTTCAATCCACAAGGCCGGGTGGGACGCGCCGGAGACTGCGGCCGTGCCGTCCTCCGTTCCTCCGGCGCGCCCACCCAATCTCCCTTCCGCCCGCCCTCTTCCATTTCCCCCACCCTCGGGCCCCGCAACGTGCCGTGGCATTCCGGAGCCTTCCCCCGCCCTCCGGCCCGGGAGCTGCCCGCCCCTGGCTCCGGCGGGGTCGGCGCCACCCGCCCGACCGCAGGGCGGGGTCCGGTAACGCGGCGTCGACCCGACCCCGCCCTGGCGCGCCACCCCCGCCTCCGGGCTGCGCCTAGACATAAGCGGGGCTTTGTCCAGCGAGCTTTCCAGCTCGGGACCCGTCCGAAAGGCGAAGCCCAGTGCGCCTTTCCGGCTCGAAAAGGTGAAGCCGAGTGCGCCTTTCCCACCCCCCTTTCTCCCCCTTTTCCCCCAGACCCCCTAATCCCCCTTTATCCCCCAAAAACAGGAGACCTTCGGTCTCGGCCCCTGGCGGGACCGCAGGCGCGCTCTTCCGGATCAATCTGAAGGACGCTGCCGAACAAGGACTTCGGGGATAGGGCGAGGTCCGGGAGGTGCATCTACCGAGTATGGCCGGATGATCCGGCCATACTCCCACGCCTCAGAAATCCTCTATCTCCATTGGAATCTGTTAGTTACTCCTGGTCCGGATGCTCTGCCGATTCGGAGTCTTGTGCTCATTGGAGCAACCTGCTCCCGAACGTGCTGCGCCCGGCGAATGGGTCGCCACGATTCGCGGAGCCTCTTCCCATGGCCTTGGATCACCTGACAGCCGTCCTGGAACATTCGGCCCAGCGAGGGGCCCGTCTCATCGTTTTGCTCATCGTGGCCTTCTACTCCGACCCGCGGGGCGAGTGGACCGTCGATCAGGCCACCTTGCAGCGCCGCGCCCGGCTCGGCCGCCGGAGAGTCCAGCAGATCCTCGACGAGTTGGAGGCCGCCGGCGAGCTCGCAGTCGTATCCCACCACGGCCGCGGCAAGCTCTCGACCTTCCGGCTGCTGGTCGAAGCAGAAAAGACGAAGCAGATCTTCGGTCTTCGCCCCCTCACGGAGCCGCAAAGCGCGGTCTTTCGGATCAACCTGCTCCTCGAAGAAGCGGGAGCCCCTTTACCCAGCCCTGCCCAGATCGGCCTGTGGTCGAAGACCCTCGGAGGCATCGAGCCCCTCCTCGATCTCCTCGGCCGCCTCGTCCAGGCAGGCTTGGCTAACAAACGCCAGCCCATCGCCTACGTCCATCGCGTCGTCATGGAGCATGCCGCCAGACCCGAGCCGAGGAGGCCACTCGACGCCCGAGCCGGCCGCGACCTCCTGTGGGCCGCAGGTGCCGACGAGATCCGCTGGCAGCAGGCTCTCGAAATCATCGCCGATGCGGAGGTGTCATGACCCATTGGACCTGCAGCCGGTGCGGCGAAGACTTCCGCAACCCGGAGCCCTTCTGATGCGCCTCCGTCCCGAGCAAGCGCACGCGCTCCTCCCCCAGGTCGATCCAGGCCGCCTCCGCTTCGGCTGGGCCGTGGGGCTGCGCGACGGAGCCCTCCTGGCCCTCGTCGCCGCGGGCCTGAGCGCCGTCGAGATCGCCGCTCTGAAGGCCTCGGCCGTCACCCTGCACGGCGGCCGTGTCGTGGTCTCCGTCCGCCGTCATGGCGTCACCTGGTCCGCGGCCCTCCCCATCGACCTCGGAGCCCGGCTGCTATCCTGGCTGTCGGAGTGCCGTCTCTGGGCCGAAGCCGTGCCGGTGTTCCGGGGCACCCGAAGCCGGCCACTCACCTCCGACGCCGTCCGCAAAGTCCTCGATCGTTACCGCAAGGCGCGCCGCCCACGCAGGAGGAGCGAATTCCTCCCCCAAAACCTCGTGAGCGCCGGATAGATGCTGTCCCTGGAAGCATGCCGGAAGATCCTCGGCGAGGACGCGCCGGCCGACGAGCACCAGCTCGAAAAGCAGCGCGAAGACGCCTACCGTCTCGCCCGTCTCCTGATCGAAATGCTCCGCAACGAGGATCCGAAAAGTCCACCGCCAAGCTTGCCGGGAGACCCCCAATCATGATATAAAAAGCGTACATCGAAGTCTATACCTCCGAAGAACGTGCAGGAGGTGGGGAGGAGAATTCATGAGAGCCATCATCTACACCCGCGTCTCCTCCGAGGAGCAGGTCTCCAACCTGTCCCTCGACGTCCAGGAAAAGACCTGCCGAGAGTACTGCGCCCGGAACGGTTGGACGGTCGTGACCGTCTACCGGGAAGAAGGGGAGAGCGCGAAGACGGCGGACCGGACCGAGCTCCGCCGCATGCTGGCCGCCTTGCGGACCCGCCCCGTGGACTTCGTCGTCGTGTACGACACCAGCCGATTCGCCCGAGACGTCTACGTCCACACCTCCCTCAAGCAGCTCCTGATGAAGGCAGGAGCCCAGCTCCGCGCCGCCACGCAGCCGCTCGAGGACACCGCCGCGGGCCGGGCCATCGAAGGCGTCTTCGCCGTCTTCAACCAGCTCGACAACGAGCTGCGCGCCGAGAAGATCGAGGCCGGGATGAAGGAGACGGTGGCGCGAGGCCGGTGGCCCTGGAAGGCGCCCATCGGCTACCGGAACGACCGCAGCCCGGACGGCCGGAAGATCGTAGTCCCCGACGAGCAGGCCCGGCTGGTGCGGAAAGCCTTCGAGGGCGTCGCCGCCGGAGAGGCCCCTGCGGCGGTCCTCCGGCGAGTGACAGCCCTTGGGCTCACCACGAAGAAAGGCCGCTCTCTCCGCCTCCAGGAGTTTCGCCCGATGCTGCGCAACCCCTTCTACCGGGGAATCGTGCGCTCCACCCATTGGGGGATCGAGACCCAGGGCCAGCACGAGGCCCTGGTGGACCCCACCATCTGGGCACAGGTCCAGGTCCAGCTCACCGGCCGCCCTGCGGCACCGGGAACCCTGCAAAGGACGAAAGAGCACCCCGAATTTCCCCTACGGGGCTTCGTCCGTTGCGCGGCCTGCGGGAAGCCCCTCACCGCCTCCCTGAGCCGAGGCAAGATGGGCCGGCGCTATGGTTACTACCGCTGCTGGCTGAAGGACTGCGGCGCCATTCAGACGCGCGCCGAGCGCCTCGAAGAGCTCTTCGGGGACCTCCTCCGCCGGGTCCAGCTAGCCCCTGGAATGGTGCGCCTGGTAGAAGCCGCCCTGCTCGACCTCTGGCAGGAGCTGCGGCGTGGCTCCGTCCAGGAAGCCGCCGCGGTGAAGCGCCGCATGACCGACCTGGAGCAGAAGAAGAAGCGCCTCGTCCGAGCCTACATCTACGACCAGGCCATAGACCGGGCCACCTACGACGAGGAGCTTGCCGGCCTGGAAGAGGCCCTGACCTTTACCCACCTGGAGCTACGGGACGCCGCCATGGAGGACTTCGACATGGAGGCCTCGCTAGGCTACGCAAGGGTCATCATGACCAAGACCTACCAACTCTGGGAAGCCGCCGATCCAGACCAGAAGCGCCGTCTCCAGAAGCTGATCTTCCCCGAAGGCGTAACCTTCGACGGAGAGGCACTTGGAACCCCCGTAACCGCCTTACTTTTCAGTATGTTAGGCCCGGAAACGATCAATTTGGAGGGGTTGGTAGCGCATACGGGATTCGAACCCGTGTTACCGGCGTGAGAGGCCGGCGTCCTGGACCCCTAGACGAATGCGCCACGGAAGCGGCAGGTGACTGCGAAGCCACCCAACGACCGCGCGAAGGGTAGCACAGTCTCCAAACGCCGTTCAACCCCGGCTTATTTCGCGCCTCCGCCTCCCGCTTGTAGTACCGTAGCCCTTTGCGCTCTTCGGCGCCGAGGACTTATTGACGTGCCCTGGAAGCTGGTCTCCACCGATGGACAGCGATCGGTGCCCGTAGGGGGCCGGCCGATCGTCGTGGGCCGCTCCGTGGCCTGCGAGCTCTCCATTCAGGACGCCACCGTCTCACGCCAGCATGCCGAGGTCGAGATCGCGGCCGGGGGCAGCGGGGTGCGGGTGCGCGACCTGGCTTCCACCAACGGCACGTTCCTCAACGGGGAACGGATCTCGGACGTGGTTGCCCCCCCCGGCTCCCGCATCGCCTTCGGCAAGGTGCCGTTCGAGGTGCGGGAGGAGGATCCCACCGCCATCCTCACGCCGAACGAAGGCAGGGACACGCCTCTCGACTCGACCATCCTCCGCAAGATGCCGGTCCAGGGGGTCGCGAACATCGCCTCCCGCCTCTCCGAGGCGCCCCAGGGCACCTCCCGGCTGCGCATCGGCGGCCAGTCCCCCGCCGACCGCCAGGAGAAGAAGCTCGGCCTGCTGATCGACATCGCCAAGGAGCTTTCGGGCCAGACCGACGTGGACCGCCTCCTCGAGCAGATCGTCGACCTCACCTTCCAGGTGATGAGCGTGGACCGGGTTGCCCTCCTCCTGACCGGCGACGAGGGCGAGCTGGTGTCCCGGATCTCCCGCCAGCGCGGCGGCGTGTCGGCGCCCGGCGGCTGGCGGGTGCCCAGCGCCATCGCCCGCAAAACGGTGCAGGAGCGGGTCGCCATCCTCCTGGAGAACGTGCCGGTCGACCTGGCCGGAGACGGCACGATCCTCCGTCACCGGGTGCAGAGCGCTCTGTGCGCGCCGCTCCTGGGAGGCCAGGGCACCCTGCTCGGATTGATCTACCTGGACAACCTGGGCGCCACCCACTCCTTCAGCGAGGAGGACCTGGAGTTCCTCGCCGCGTTTTCGGGCATGGCGGCGGTGGCGCTGGAGAACAGCCGGCTCATCGACCGGGCGCGCCGCGAGGCGGTCGTGCTCTCGAACTTCCAGCGCTATTTCGCTCCCGACCTCGCCGAGCAGATCGCCGGCCAGGAGGGTTCGGTCCGCCTGGGAGGCTCGCGCCGCCAGGTGGCCGTCCTGTTCTCCGACATCCGCGGCTTCACCTCGCTCGCCGAGACCATGAGCCCGGACGACGTCGCGCGCCTGCTGACCGAGTACTTCACCGTCATGGTGGAGATCGTGTTCGAGCACGGCGGCACGCTCGACAAGTTCATGGGCGACGCCCTCATGGCGCTTTGGGGAGCCCCCCTCTCCCACGAGGACGACGCCGACCGCGCCACCCGGGCGGCGGTGGCCATGCAGCGCGCCATCCGCCGGCTCAACGACGACTGGCGGCAACGCAGGAAGCCGGTCGTGTCCGCCGGGATGGGGATCTGTGTGGGAGACGTGTTCGCGGGAAACATCGGAAGCGACCGCCGCCTGGAGTACACGGTCATCGGCGACACGGTCAACGTCGCGGCCCGGCTCTGCTCGGAGGCGGGGCCGGGGGAGATCCTGGTGTCCGAATCGCTGCGGCAGGCCCTCGCCAGCCCGCCGTCTCTCACGGTCCTGGAGCCTCTGACGCTCAAGGGCAAGGCGCGATCCGTCCCGGTCTACCGGATCGAATGGGCGGACACGGACACCCGGGAAGTGGCGGCGCCGGACCGCTGAGCGTCCCGCATGGCTCCCTCTCCCTCGGTAGGGGGGAGAGGGGGGACGGGATCAAAACTTCCAGGTCATTCCGGCACCTACCACGGTCTGCTTATAGCCGAGGTCCACCCCGTTCCCGACCTCGATGTTGGAGCTCCGGCGGCTGTAGGCTCCGCGGAGCCGGGCCTGCAGACGGCTCGTCATGGAGAGGATGAGCGTCGTCGAGGCTCCCCAGGTGCGGTCCTCCCGCGGAGGCCCCTGGGGATCGAGCAGGTTCGAGGCGTTGTCGCCGTAGCTCTCCTGGTCGAGCCAACCCGAGATCGAGAGCGCCAGACCCTGGACGAGTGGAAGCGCCGCGTCGATCGATCCGCCCAGCAGTCCGCGCCGGAACTCGGGCTCGGCCCGGCGATCCACCGCCTTGATTCCGAGGGTGACGGAGCGGTCGCGGCGGCCGAAGTAGCGGGTCTGGTGGAGGGCGATCGAGGTCGCGCCGCCACTCCGGCGGCGATCGGCCAGCGGATGGTCCGCGAAGCTCCGGTCGACGTAGCCGAGGTCGAGCCGGGTCCTGTCCGTCACGGTGGGTGAGTAGGCCAGGGACACTCCGGCGTTCGCGGTCCGCAGATAGTCGGAGCCGTCGAGGAAGACGTCCTCGGCGCCGGTCCGGACGAACAGCATCCAGTCTCGGCCGAGTTTGCGGGAGAGCTGGAAGGAGCCTCCGGCCCGGGCCTGGTCCAGGTAGTCGAGCTTGTCGTGGAAGGAGCCTCCGGCGGTCAGGTCGATCCCCAGTTTCCATCCTCCCGGGATGGAGATGGGCCGGTGCCGGGCCTGGACGTCGGCGAGGGCGGACATGTCGTCGCTGCGTCCGCTGACCAACTGGCCGGGGACGACGGGCAGAGTGAGGTCGTCCGCCAGCAGGTTGGGATTGGAGTCGCGCTCGGTGGCGAGCGAGACGAAGCCGCTCCAACGCGGCGTCCGTTTTCTGGCCGCGCCGGCCGAGACTTCGGGCAGCTCGACCGTCAGATCCTTGGAATCGAGCTTCTGGCCGGCGGCGAGCCGGGCGTTCCGGAGGTCGGCGAGGACGCGGTCGCGGTCCACCGGCGGGGGCGGATCGGCTTCGAGGCTGGCGGCGATCTCCTTCGCGGCCTCCTCGGCGTCACCGGTCCGCAGCAGGCTCAGGCCGAGCAGGTAGTGGGTGAACCCGTCGCCCGGCCGCAGCTTGAGAGCCTTCCGGAAGTGGACGATCGCCTCCGGAGCGTCGCCCTGGCTGAACGCCCAGACCCCCTCGGCAAAGGTGATGTCGAAAGGGGTGGCATCCACGGCGGGCGCGGCGGAAACGCTCACGGCTCCCAGAAGGAGTAGCGCAAGGCCAAGGATCGAGCTTTTCATGATCTCGTGGACGAACAGTCTATACTGTCTCCCTCACTTCCAGTGTTTCGGGAGGTAGCGATGGCCCGAACCCGCCGCGCAACGACCTCGCCTGAAGAAGGGACCCCGGCTCCCCAGATGGGCGGCAAAGACGATCCGCGGGCAGTCTGGTTTCGCGGCGTGAGCGGCGTCGCCATCATCGTTCTCCTGATCTCTGCGAGTTTTCTGCTCCAGATCTACGCCCCGTCCGTATCACAGCTTCTCGTTCTCGGAACGGCCGGCGCCGGAGCAGGCCTCCTGGCCATGTGGCCTCTGGTGAGCCGCCTCCTCAAGTGGGCCCCGAACTCCAAGCTCATAGAGGAGCTCATGCAGAAGGTTTCCGGCGCGTTCGGGAAGCCCGGGGCCGCGCTCGGGCTGGCCCTGTTGGCGTTGGCCGTAGCACCTTTGGTGGGTTGGCACCGCCAGAGGAGCGCTCGTTGTCCGGTTCTCCGGATCGAGCCCGGCGGCGTATTCGCCTATTACCTGGAGGATGCCGGCCAGGCGGCCAAGCCGCCGGAGAAGACGTTCGAGATCCAGGTGGCGGTGAGGGACGGGACCGAGGTGGAACGTTTCCATCCCCGGGACGACGGGACCATCGACATCGGAGCGAGTGAGAGCGTCCTGAGATGGAGAGCGGCCCGTGAGCCTGAGAGCAAGGATGCGCCGAAGAGGAGCTTCCTCGGCACGGCGCACCTTCGCGCGGGCGGCCTGGTCACGGTCCTGGTCCTCTGCCGCAAGTCGGGGACGGAGCTCTTTCATGGCCAGACCCGCGTCTCCGGGGAGCCGGCTCTCGTGGAACGCTTTCCATTGAAACCCGAGGATGACGACGAGTTTTCGAGGAGGATGGCAGCCTGTGATCCGATCCAGCCGTGACGCCCTCTTTTTTCTCGCGCTGACCGTTGGCCTGGCCGGTCCGCTCCGGGCTGACTGCGCCATCCGGAAGGAGCAGCCCGTGATCGTGACGCGGTTCGAGATCGGGAGCCAGGCCTTGCGCAACAAACTGCCGGCAGCGGCAAAATTCGAGCAGGAGATGTCCAGGTCCCTCGCCGCGGCCCTGCGCTGCGAGGCCGGCTTCAAGTTCCTGGAATGGTCCGCGGACGCGCCGCCGGCCTCGGGAAAGGACGTGATCCACGTCTCCATGGTTCTGGCCGGGCCGCTCCCCGCCCCGGTCGAGCTCGTCTTCGAGTCGCGCGAGGCGGGACGCCAGCGCGAGGTGCTGAGGCTGGGCGCGGACGGCATCCTTCTGGGAGCCCAGGACCCGCACGCACCGGGCCAGACCGGTGAGCTTTGGCGCGGACGGCTGGAGAGGCGTTTCTTCGAGCTCGCCCGCAACCAGGGTTTTGTCCAGGAGATGGTCAGGGCATTCGGTTTCGTCCCCCTGGTCCGGAGCGAGGATCTCCTGGTTTCGCAGACCGCCAAGGCGATCGGCCTGCCGGTGAGCCCCGGCCGCCTGCCGGCCGGCCCCGGGACCGAGGTGGATCTCGACTTCCGTCTGCGGACGCCGGAGGAGCCGAGGGTCACGCAGGCACTCTGGGTAAACTCCTGCCTGCTCGGCGCGAGGGAGTGGCAGGACCGGCTCCAGCTTGCGCTCGACCGGGATGCCGCCGCGATCGGGCACGGCAAGAGCGCGGACTGGCCCGATCTCTCGTCCAGCCTTGCCAATCGAATACCCGGAAGCACCGGGGCTTTCCTGAGGAGCTTCGTCTGGAAACCGCCGGAGGTCTGCGGCCGGTACGAAGCGCCGGGAGCACACCCATGACCGCCGTTCCTCTCCTCCTCCTGCTCTGGCTTCAGCCGGTCCCGGGAACCTGCGCCGGCGACGGCGCGGTCGATTGCTGGCTCGCCAAGGGTCTGGCGAGCGCCTTCGGCGCCGAGATCGAAGCGGACGCCGCCAGGAAGAAAGCTCTTCTGGAGGATGCCGAGTCCGCCTTCCAGCAGGCTCTCGCGCTCGATCCCGTCCGGGGAGCGGCGCTCAACAATCTCGCCCAGGTCGAGGCCGACCTCGGACATGACACCGACGCCGAGCGTCTGTTCGAGCGTGCCGTGGCTCTGGATGCTCCCCTGCGTCCGTTCTATCACCGAAATTTCGGAGACTTCCTCACCGCCCGCGGCCAGTGGGACCGAGCCATCCAACAGTACCGCCGCTCCCTGGAGGAGCAGCCTTCCGACCGGCAAGCCCATGAAAGCCTGGCCGCCGTCCTCTCCCGGCACCGTCCGGACGCCATCCCCGAGTACGTCCGTTTCCTCCTTGACCGCAGCCAGTGGACCTGGGCCGAAGAGGTCGTCCTCTCACGGCTCCGCGCGGCGCCGTCGGAAGAGTACCTGTTCCTTCTGGCGGAGGCCCGGGCCGGGCAGACGACCGCGCCGGACCAGCTCCTACCCCAGGAGGACATCGACGTCCTCCAAGACCTGACCGCCCATCCCCGATTGGGAGACGGCGCGCGCCAGCTCCTGCTCCTGCGCGAGGGTGGCGATTTCAACCCGGCGAGCTTCTCCTGGTGGGGGGAGCGTCCCGGCGCGAGGCAGGCCTTCCGGAGCCTGGCCCGATCCTTCGGCGACAGCCAGCGGCAGGCGGGACGCCTCGCGTCCGCCCAGGATTATTACCAGCTCGCCGTTCTCCTCTCCTCCGCGGAGCCGGACCTCGTCTCCTTTCGGCGCATGCTGGATCTCCCTTCCGCTTCGGAGGATGTGGAGACCCTCGACCGGCTGGCCTCCTGGAACGAGAAAACCCTGCGGAAGGGGGGAGCTCCCTCGCGCACCGATCTCTATCGATACCGGCACGACCTCGGCCTCCACTACGCCTCGCTCGAGAAGTGGGCCGACTGCGGATGCCCGACCTCCGGCATCTTCCAGCTCGAACAGGCCATCCATCTCGACGACGTCACGGGGCCGCCGGGAAGCGATCCGCCCTTCGACCCCCGTACCTACTTCGAGCTGGCATGGGGCTACCTCGCCACAGGCCGCGACCCGGAGGCGAGCGAGGTCATGAACGGCGTCGTGATCGCCATTGAGACCCACGGCCTGACGCCGGTCGGGCACATCCTCTCGACGACGACCCCCACCGGACCTGACTGGACTGAGCCGGATCTCGCCCACCCCGATGAGCCCCCCTTCGTACCGGTCCTCCGCGATTTCACCACGGACCCGCCGAGGCCGCCATGTTGATGAGAAGACATTGCGCCATGCTCGGCCTGCTGGTCCTGGTTCCGCTTGCGGCTCCGGCGCAGGAGACGTGCAAACCGGTGCCCTACAACGCCTCTTCGACCTCACCGCCTGGCCTGGCGCTGAGCGCGGACGACTCCCGGCTCGTCGCCGGCTCGCCGTCCGAGAACAAGGTCTCGGTGTTCAAGGATCCCTTTGCTGAGCCGGATGGTTCTCCTCTCAAAGGCAGCGGCGGCTTCGGGGCCTCAGTCTCCGTCAACGGCGGCTGGATGGCGGTCGGCGCCCCGGAGGAAGGTGGCGTCGGCGCGGTCTACTTGGTCGATTCCAAGGGTATGAAACGCCCTTTGCCGCCTCCGGGCCTGAGGCCGGGCGCCCGGTTCGGCGCCTCCGTCGCTCTCGGGAAAAACTGGCTGGTCGTGGGAGCTCCCGAGGATGGTGCCGCTCGCGAGGGAGCCGCTTATGTCTTTTCAACCCATACCTGGGAGTTGGAAAAAACGCTCCATCCCGCCGACGGCCGCCTCAACGACCGGTTCGGTACCGCCGTGGCGGTGGACGAAAACACGGTCGTCGTGGGTGCTCCGTACGCGGACGACCTCAAGGTTTTCTACAACTTCGGGGCGGTCTACGTGTTCGACGCCGGGAGTGGAGCCCAGACGGCGAAGCTTCGGGCCGCCGACGACATTCCGCCCGGGTGACATCCAGTTCGGCACGTCGGTGGCGATTCGCGACGGCCGGATCGTCGTCGGGGCTCCCGGAGACGACCTGCCGGGCCAGGAGTCCGCGGGCTCGGCCTATCTTTTCACTCTGAGCCAGGGTGTCTGGTCGAAGACCGATCTCGTGCCCCCGGATTCCTCTCCAAGCCCGGGACGGCAGCTCGGCATCTCCGTCGCGATCGATGGGAGCAGGATCGCGGCCGGCGCTATCGGCGACGGCGCGGCGTACCTCTTCACGCTGGGCGGCGCTCCGGCAGGGGAATGCGGCTGCGGCGGCCATTTCGGCCGGTCCGTCGCGCTATGGACCCGCGGCGAGGACCACGAAGTTTTCCTCGGCGAGGCTTCGGGCGTCAAAGGCTGTTTCAAGATCCCCACGCCGCCGCCTCACCTGACATGCAGATTCGAGGGCTCGCCGGAGTCCGCGCCGGCCGGCAGTCTGGTGACCTACCACCTCGCGGTCACCAACGACGGCAAGGCCGCGGCGGCAAACGCGAAGGTGATTGTCACCTCTCCCGCCACCACGACATGCACGGCGGTAAACCCCTGTCTCATCAAAAGAGTGGGGGTGGGAGAAACCCGAAGGCGCGACGTAACCTTCCAGTTGCCACAGGGCTGCGCGGCTCCTGCTGAGATCACTCCCGCCGCCACCGTCGACGGCGTCGCCTGTTCCCTGGACCGGAAGACGACGCGGGTCTTGCACGAAATCCGGGGGACGGTCGAGGGCGACGGGCGAGACGTCCACACGGGAGAACACCTCGTCTACCACCTGCGGCTGGTGAACGACAGCCCCAGCCTCCTGCCCGACCGCTCCGGGCACGAGCTGGATCATCCGCTTCCACCGGGCCTGCGGCTCCTGAAGGGGGAGATCCTCACCGGAGGAGGGACGCTCAGCACCAATCCCAAGCCCTCCGGGGATCCCACGGAAAGCCTCTACTGGGACGGCACGCTTCCGGGCTGCGGAACCGTGGACGTGCAGGTCACGGCGAGAGTCGATGCCCAGCCGGGCGCGGCGCCGTGCCTGACGGCCACGTTCACCGGCCTGGACGGCAAGATCCACACCGCCACGCCCTACTGCTTCCGGGTCGTCGAGGGCAACCCCGGCCTCACCCCTCCTTCTGGAGGAAGATGATCCGCACCCCGGCCCTCAATCCCGGAAAACGTCCTCGGCGCGTTCGGCGCCCAGAACGCGCTCGCTCCATTCCACAAGACGGTCGGCATCCGCGGAGCGCACCCGCTCCTCGACTTTGGACTCCAACGGCCCGAATTTCACGCGGAGCTGCCTGAGCAAGATCCGGGCTTCGCCCTCCTGGAGGCCCTCCTGGAGGCCCTTTTGGAGGCCCTTTTGGAGGCCCTTTTGGAGGCCCTTTTGGAGGCCCTTTTGGAGGCCCTCCTGGAGACCCTTTTTGCGGCCCTTTTGAAGGCCCTTTTGAAGGCCTTCCTGGACACCCTCTTTCCGCAGCTCACGGTTCCAACGGTCGATGCTTTCAGCCAGCATGGTTTCAAACTCCTCCAGAGTCGGCGTGACGGGGATCTCCTCCTCGGGGAGGCCGAGGCGTGGCAGGACTACCTTCCTCAGCCACGTCTCAAAGGCACGCCTCAAAGAGTCCTCGGTTGGCGGGATGGATCTCCGCAGCCGTTCGACACTCGTGCGGACATCCAGCCAGCCCCGGCTCCTTTCGAGCCAGAACAGGTCGGCCACTGGACTGCTCAGCGCCGCCAGCTCCTCCCGGGAGAAAGAGACTTCATCCACGAGCCGGTAGCGCAACTGCGGCCGGTAGATCTCCGCCGACGCGTCCAGAATGCCGATCAAGGAGCCGAGGTCCGTCGACACGTTCCACGGCTCCAATCCATTGTAGACCACCACGGGTATGACCAGTGGCAGATTTTTCCAGCCACCCCTGGGCTGGTTGGCCTTCAGGGTCAGGTAGAATTGGCTCACGTACCCCATGAGCCGGAACGGCATCGAGGGGTCCGGACGCGACTGGAACTCCATCAGGATATAGACGTAGACGGGTGCCTTTCCGTCCTTGCGCCGGAACTTCCAGATAACGTCGCTCTCGCGGTTCTCGTGCCGGGGAGAGACGAATGAGGTATTGACCTGCTCGCCGGAGTCGAGGTCGATGAGATCCACCCAGCGTTCGCCCACGATGTCCCGCAGGAGATCCTGGATCATGCGCCGGTGGGCGAAGAAGAGTCGGTAACTGAGATCGTGCTGTCCCATGACTTTTCGTCTGGGACTTTACCATAAAGCTTCTCTCGGCGTGCAACTCGCCGAGTGCCCGGGCCGAGGGCAACCCCGGCCTCACCCCTCCTTCTGGAGGAAGATGATCCGCACCCCGTCCGGGTCGTGGGTCTCGAACAGGAAGTTGCCCTCCTCGTCCTTGCGCAGGCCGCCGGGGATGTTCTTGTCGCGGAAGTGGCACTCGGCGTAGGCCTGCTCGGCCGACTCGACCGCCATCACCAGCGACATCTTGTGCTGCGGGCCCAGGTACTCGAAGGTCTCGTCGAAACCGCGGTCCTGGCCGGCGGGGCGGCCCTGGATCTCGACGATGCCGGAGCCGGCCTGGAACAGGGCGCCCCGGCCGTCCTCCCGGTCCCAGTTCTGGAGCCGCGGCAGGGCCAGCGACTCGCCATAGAAGCGGCACGTGCGGTCGAAGCTCTTCGCACGGATCACGACGCGGAACTGCCGGATCTCCATCTCGGTCTCTCCCCTTGAATCCAGAGGCGGACAAGGCTCCTCCGGCGACCCAAAGGATTACCACACTCGGAGAGCCACTTTCAAAGCCCGGCGGGGTGGTATCCTCTCCCGCGTGATGGAGAGCCGTTTCCGCGGAGCGCCGGCACTGGCCGGCATCGTCCTCGCCGCCGTCCTGGTCACCGCCTTCCAGGCCCCCCCGGCCTCACCGCCGAGTCCCGGCGGCGGCGAGCGCCTGCCGTCCGTCACCCTCGACGGCCAGAGCCTCCCCGTGCCGGTCTCGATCACCCCGGCCGGACCCCTCTTCGGCCTGGAGGCGCTCGCCCGCAGCCTCGGCGGCGAGATCACCCAGGACGATTCGGGCGAGGGGCTCAGCCTCACCATCGACCAGACCGAGGTGGTGCTCGGGGTCGGCAGCGCCATCATCACGATCGGAGAGGCCATCGTCTCCCTCACCCAGCCGCCGGTGCGCGGCGAGGGCGGAATCCTGGTTCCCGCCGACTTCCTGCGAAAGACCTGGGGCGATCTCCAGGGCTACGCGTTCGATTGGCGGCCCGAGGCCTCCCGCCTGCTCATCACCCGCCGCGGCGCCCGCGAGCTGTCGATCGTCACCGACGTGGTCCACCAGCAGGGGATCACCACGGTCGTCCTCCAGTTCACGGAGATGCCGCGCTACCGCATTGAGCGCCAGCCGGGGTCGCTGACGGTGCAGATGACCGCGGACCGGCTGGCCGTGCCGCTCCAGCAGCAGAAGGTCAGCGACCCCCTCGTCCAGGATCTCGCGGTCTCGGCGCAGCAGGTCCGCGTGCTGCTCGCGCCCGGTGCCGAGGCGCAGAGCTACGTGCTCGAAAACCCGTTCCGCATCGTCTTCGACGTCCACCAGCCGTCCTCGGTGGTGACGCCGAGAGCCACCGCGGCGGCGCCGGAACGGCCGCCCGGCATCCGGACGATCGTGATCGACCCCGGCCACGGCGGCACCGAGACGGGCGCCATCGGGCCGAGCGGCATCCAAGAGAAAGAGCTGACGCTGGCCCTGGCGCGCGACCTCGAGGCGCGGCTGGAGCAGACCGGCATCCGCGTGGTCCTCACCCGCAACGAGGACGCGAACCTGCCGCTGGACACCCGGACGGCGATCGCGAACCAGAACAAGGGAGACCTGTTCATCTCCATCCACCTGAACTCCTCCCTCGGCTCCGGCGCCTACGGCACGGAGACCTATTTCCTCAGCACCGAGGCCACGGACCCGCGCGCCGCCCGCTCCGCGCTCGATGAGAACGCCGGGGTCGGCACCGCGGCCCAGGCGGATCCGCAGGCCATGGAGGATCTCCAGCTCATCCTGTGGGACCTGGCGCAGAGCCACCATCTCGCCGAGAGCCAGCGCTTCGCCAACCTGGTCCAGGGGGAGCTCAACCAGACCCTCCAGCTCCGGGACCGGGGCGTCAAGCAGGCCCCGTTCCGGGTGCTGATGGGGGCGAACATGCCGGCCGTCCTGGTCGAGCTGGGCTTCATCAGCAACCCGGACGAGGAAAAGAAGCTGCAGTCGCCGGAATACCGGAACGGCCTGATCGAGTCCCTGGTGCGGTCCGTCCAACGCTACAAGGCTCAGGTGGAGAACCGGCCCGAACCCGGAGAGCCGGCGCCCCAGAGTGCTCCCGCACCGGGGGAGACGGCGACTCCGGCGCCCACCCCGGGGGGAACCGGACACCATGAGCCGGCGCGCGGCGGGGGTGGTCCTCGGCCTCGCGCTCCTTCTCCTGGTCGGCGGCCTCACCTGGTGGCTGCTGGCAGGGAGGGAGGGGGCGCCCGGCGTCAAGCCGGTTCCGGAGGAGGCCGCCGGGCCGGGCGAGCCGGTGATGTTCACCCTCTACTTCCCGGCGGACGGCGGAGCGCTCGGCAGCGAGCGGCGCGAGCTCAAGGTCACCGAGTCGCCCCGCGACCGGGCGCGCAAGATCGTGCAGGCGCTGTTCGCCGGTCCCAAGGCCGGCGGCCTCTACCGTCCCTTCCCCGACGGGGTGACGCTCGGCTCGGTCCTCCTGGCCGACAACGTCCTCTACCTGGACCTGATCTGGGAGGGGCCGGGGCACGAGGAGCCGCCCACGTCGGGCTCGACCGAGGAGATCCAGAGGGTCTTCAGTCTCGTCGATTCGGTCTGCCTGAACGTCCCCGAGGCGCAGGGCGTGGTTCTCCTCTGGAACGGCTTCCAGCGCGACACCTTCGCGGGTCACGTCGATCTCAGCCGGCCGCTGCGGGCGGACCGCAGCCTGGTGGTACGCTGACGATGCTGGACGCCATCGGGGTCTTCGATTCCGGGGTCGGCGGGCTGACCGTGGTCAGCGCCCTGCGCCGGAGGCTGCCGCGCGAGTCGATCCTCTACCTGGGGGACACGGCCCGCCTCCCCTACGGCAGCAAGTCGCCGGACACGGTGACGCGCTACACCCGGCGCAACATCGAGTTCCTCACCGAGCGCGGAGTCAAGGCGGTGGTGGTGGCCTGCAACACGGCCTCGGCGCTGGCCCTGCCCAACCTGGACCCCCACGTCCCGACCTGGGGCGTGATCGAGCCCGGCGCCCGCAAGGCCGGCCGAAGTCAGCCGCGGCCGGGTCGGCGTCATCGCCACGGAGGCGACGGTGCGCTCGGACGCCTACCCGAAAGCCCTGCGCCTCCTGCGGCCGGAGCTCGAGATCCGCAGCCAGGCCTGTCCGCTGCTCGTCCCGCTGGTAGAGGAAGGCTGGCACGACGATCCGGTGACCGAGGAGGTGGCGAGGCGCTATCTGGAGCCGCTCCTCGCGGCCGGCATCGACACGCTGGTGCTCGGCTGCACCCACTATCCGCTGCTGAAATCGGTCCTGGCGCGGGTGGCCGGCCCGGGCGTGACCCTGGTGGATTCCGCCGAAGCCGTGGCCGAGGTGGTGGCGCTGGGGCTGGCCGAGCAGGGGATCGAAGCGGCCGGGAAACCGCCCGAGCACCACCTGTGCGTCACCGACGCGGGCGAAAGCTTCTACCGCCTGGCGGGTCGCATTCTGGGAGATTCGGCGCTGCCGCCGCTGGAGTGGGTGGAGGTGGTTTGATTCCCACCGCCTCGGTGTTGAGCGCCCCTTGGCGGAACGGGCGCAAACGCGCGAGGGCCGGAGCCAACACGCGAGGGTGAGGCGCAGTCACCTTCCCTGTCGCGAAGCTTTCGCTGGCGCGAAGTCACCTTCCCCGTCGCAGAGTCGACTCCTCTGTCGCAGAGTCAACTTCCCTGTCGCGAAGTCAACTCCTCTGTCGCAGAGTCAACTCCTCTGTCGCAGAGTCAGACTCCTCTGTCGCAGAGTCAACTCCTCTGTCGCAGAGTCAACTCCTCTGTCGCAGAGTCAACTTCTCTGTCGCAGAGTCAACTCCTCTGTCGCGAAGCCAACTTCTCTGTCGCAGAGTCGGCTCCTCTGTCGCAGAGTCAACTTCCCTGTCGCAAAGTCAACTTCCTTTGTCGCAGAGTCGACTCCTCTGCCGCAAAGTCAACTCCTCTGCCGCAGAGTCGACTCCTCTGTCGCAGAGTCAACTCCTTTGCCGCAAAGTCAACTTCCCTGCGGCCCGGGAAGGTTCTTTTGCCGCAGATAAGTTTCCCTGGCGCCAGAGACGTCCAAGTCCCCTCCCAGACAAGCCGGAGCCCGCCGGCCCGCCCTCCTCCTGGGACCGGGGACCGTTGTCGGGGTGGCGGCGGTCCCAGGGGCTCGGGGCGGGAAGTCCCTCGCACCCGACCTGCTCGGTGTTCTCCCGGATCAGGTGTCGGGTCTGGTAATCTCTATCCATGTTGAACCCAACTCCCGCCGATCGCATGGTTGACCAGGGGGGCCACCCTTATTTCCTTTGGGACTGCGACATGACTCTGGACGAGCTCAGGGAGGGCCTCCGGAATCCGGAACCGGAGATTCGAGCCTACTTGACCGGCAAGCTGATGCGGCAGGCCAAGCCAGATGACGTGTTCATCTTCGTTTCACCCCGAGAGATCCGGGAGCTCTGGCCGCGCTTGGAGCGCTACCTGGGCAAAACCCGGGAGTTCTGGACCTGGTTGTTTGAGTCCTGGGAAGCACAGGGCCATGTCTGGCGATAG
>CAWJQA010000012.1:0-437500 GCA_963844885.1 uncultured Holophagales bacterium
GCTGTAGGCCGAGGGGTTTGTTGTTTTCCGGCGGCTTTCGCCATTTGCCGGTGCCTCAGTCCTGACCATGGCTCCGTTTCCCGCCGCCGCTCATCGAACCGGACTTGCGGATCTCTCGCATCCGGCTCTCGGACGGGCTTCACGAGAGGGCATGCACGGGACTCCCTTGCAGGCGCCTCTGGCGGATGTCGATCACTCCCGCCTTGCCATGGATTTCGGAGTATCCGAATCGGCTGGTCCCAGTATCCGAATCGGCTGGTCCCTCTGACGCGCAGCTTGTGCCGCCGACAGAGGAACCGTCGAACCCGCATCCGCACGTGCCAGCCGACAGTATTGTAGGCTTGGTGCGTGAACCCAAAGCTGAAGTACTCAGCCCACCCCGACAGGAGTCGGTTGAGCCGTTCTTGCAGCTTGGGCCAGGGTGTCGGGTTTCCCCGGAGCAGTAGAGTGTTGACCTTTTCCTTGAGCCTCTTCTGGGCCTTCTTCGATGGCCAAGCCGAGATAAATCTCTTCCCGGTTAGCCAGTGCCGGGCCGGTCCAAAGGTGTAACCCAAAAAGTCGAACGGCTCTTCTCGGGCGTAACAGAGGCGCGTTTTGGTGGGATGGATCGTTAGGCCGAGTTTTGCCAGCCAGTGCGACACTAACGCCAGGCTTTCTTCAGCCTGGCGGCGACTCGCGCAAAGGATGACAAAATCATCGGCGTAGGAAACGATCTGTCCCAGCCTTTCCGACGCCCCGGTCTTCCGCCAATGGCGTAGAAGGCGGTTGATGTAGATATTGGCCAGCAGAGGTGAAACAACCCCGCCTTGGGGAGTCCCCTGTTTGCTCTTCTTGCCGCCCGTCATCCGCCGGTTTCCCCTCTCATCCCTCTCCTCCACCGGCGATTTCAGCCACAGCTTGAGCAGCCGCAGGATCTTCCCGTCGGCCACCCGCCGCGCCACGCTCTGCAACAGCTCGGCGTGGGGGATGGTGTCGAAGTACTTCGTCACGTCCGCATCAACGACGTGCTCCTGGCCTCCATACAACCGCTCCTTAACCTTGGCCAGTGCGTCGTGCGCACTGCGCTCCGGTCGGTAGGCATAGACGTTGTCCTCGAAGTCGGCCTCGAAGATCGGCCCAAGGATCAGCACGACGGCGGTCTGTACCACCCGATCCCTTATGGTCGGGATTCCGAGTGGGCGCTCGCCACCGCCGGGCTTTGGGATCATCACCCGCCGCACCGGTTGGGGGCGGTAGGTCTCTTCCACCAGTTCCTGCCGAAGCTCAGCCAGCCAACGGTCAACGCCATAGGCTTTGATGTCCTCGAACCGAACCCCGTCGACTCCGGCCACTCCGGCATTGGCTTTCGCCTGCCGGTAGGACCGCTCCAGGGTTTCCGCCCAGCACACCTTGTCATACAGCGTGTAAAACCGAAAGTCCGGCTCCCGCTTGGCCTTCTCATAGAGCTTCTTCCGGAGTCGCTCGACTTGATCGGGTTCTAGACTTTTTGTCAATCCCGGTCTCCTTCTCGTTCTGAAGCGTGCCCGAACCAGGGCTCCCTCCCTCCACCGGCGTTACCCGGCTTCATCGGTACTATGAGCCCCTCCGACTTCCACACGGGCCCGAGGCTGACCCTTTCAGATCACCCCGGTTGGTGGCCGCGACCCACCACCTATGTGGATCTCACACGTTGCCTCAAAGACCTTCTGCGCATGCTGACCCCACTACCCCGGCTGGAGAGGACAGGTTCTTCGGTCGGTTGCTCCCCCGCCCCCCAACGGCCTTCCCCTTGTGACAGGAGGGTCGGCTCCAGCGAGAAACTATCGAGGCCTGCTCAGGGTTCACGTGCTTTTCGGCCTGCGCATTTGCACCTCGGTTGCACCGAGGACTCCCCCAGAGGCTTCAGCCGGACGATTACTCGATCTCGGCTGCTCCAGTGGCTACCGGGCGAACCGACAATTCCCCGGACGGGACTTGCACCCGCTGGCCTTTGAGACCCAGGAGGTCTCTCTGTAATCTGGAAACTCAGCTCACATCAGACCTCCCTTCGTGTCGCACTGCCACCCGCTTTTTGAGAAGAAGAGACGGAGGGAACCTCTGGTGGCTGCGAGAGATCAAGAATCGGCCTTTGCACGGTGGTTCGTCGGCACAGCTTAGCTGAAGCGACCTGAAAGGTGGCGTAGATTTGGCTGATCCGGAGAAGATTAGCCTCCTCTCCGTCCTTCAAGGGCGTCCGCAGACGCACCTCTTCCTTCCGCTCCGCGAAAGCGCATCGACAACGCCGGCTGTGGTTCGAGTTGCGCCGCCCGCGATCACGGAGGGTCGGTGGCCTCGGCTTTCACGAAGGGCAAGCCTGGCGGAAACGAGCCGATCGGGAATCTTGCCGATCGATCGCCTTCGCGCCAGCGGTCGGCGGCATCCCGGAACGCAGCCACGAACGTGGCATAGGCTTCCCAGAAGGCCTTGCGCACGGCTTTGGTCGCCGCGTAGTACAGCGGCACCGGTGCGGTTGAACCAGAGTCCCCGGATCGGCTCCCCGGCGAGGATCTCCCGGACGCTGTGGACGCCGGGCCATTCGCTGGCATGGGCGGGTGGCACCCACTCCACTCCACCCACTCCACTCTGCACCCACTCCTGGCCACCCATTCCTGGCAGACTCGCCCCCGCGCACCCGTCTGCTTGACAGACGCCTTTAGTGTAGCTACAGTAAAGCATGCGGATTGAGTTCGATCCCGCCAAGAGCGCAGCAAACCAGACGAAGCACGGCGTATCGCTGGCCTTGGCAGTCGGGCTCGACTGGGAAGCTGCGCTGGTATGGGTCGATGACCGGTTCGAGTACAACGAGACGCGCATGATCGCGCTCGCGCCGAGGACCGAGATGTTGTACTACGTAGCGTTTGTAGACCGTGGCGAGGTGCGCAGGATCATAAGCCTGCGCCGCGCCAATCGTCGCGAGGTGAAGCACTATGTCGAAAATTTCTAGGCGACCTGCCATTGTCATGCCTACCCTCGAAGAGGATAGGGTCATTACTGCGGCGGCCAAGAACGACCCTGACGCGCAACCGCTCACACCAAAGCAGCTAAAGGCTATGGTTCCAATGCGGGCGCTGCGTGGCCGTCCGAAATCTGAGAACAAGAAGCTGCTCGTGTCAGTGCGCTACAGTCCCGAGGTCGTTGCCTACTTCAAGTCTACCGGTGAAGGCTGGCAATCCCGAATGGATGGCGTGCTTCGGCAGTACGTGGCACGCCACTCCCGTAGAACGTGAGTTGATCGTCCTCCCCGGAGCAGGCTGGAAGCGACCTCTGGAACCCTGGCAGCATCCTGGCACGGCCGGGGCCCAGACTGGACCGGCGAGTGACAGGCGTGTACACTTTGAGATGCACAGGAGGAGCACGATGAAGTTCCTTTCCGTCGGAGATCTGAAAAGCAAGTCGGCCGAGGTGTGGAAGGGCCTCACAGCGGAGCGGGAGCTGGTGGTGACTTCCAATGGCCGGCCCATCGCCATCCTTTCGGCGGTAACAGAAGACACTCTTGAGGAAACCTTGGCCGCGATCCGCAGGTCGAGGGCGGTCGCAGCGGTGTCGGAGATCCAGCGGCGATCGGCGCAGCGGGGTACAGACGCCTTCACCCCTGCCGAGATCGATGCTGAGATTACGGCCGTCCGGCGAGCCCGCCGACAGCAGGGTCATTCCCCGCAATGAAGATCGTCCTGGACACGAACGTCCTCGTGTCCGGCCTGCTTCAACCTCTCGGCCCTTCTGGCCAGATCGTGCGCTTGGTGGCTTCCGGCGACCTGGTCCTTTGTCATGACCCGAGGATTCTGGTCGAGTACCAGGAAGTCCTGCTGCGCAAGAAATTCCGCTTCGATCCCGAGCGCGTCGATGCCCTGCTGGAGGAAATCAAAGCAGACGGCATTCCGGTCGCGGCCCGTCCTCTCGCGATAAGGCTGCCCGACTCCGATGACGAGCCGTTCCTGGAGGTCGCTCTGGCAGGTGGGGCTCAGTATCTTGTCACGGGGAACATCAAGCATTACCCCGCCGAAGCGCGGAGTGGAATCGAAGTGCTTTCCCCTCGGTCGTTCATCGAGCTCTATCGAGCCCACTAGGGCCCGGCCTCCTGACAAGCCGGCGGGTGGCGGCCCGCCGGCTGGCTTCGTAGACCTCTCGCCTCAGTTCGCGTGGAGCTGTTTCAGGTATTGGTAGGTCGTGGGCAGCGTGGAGAGCAGCTCGCGCTGCTTGCGCTTGACTTCGGCGAAGATCGGCTCGGCCCGCTGCTGCGCGTTCGCCCGGTGCCGCAAGGCCGGCATCGGCTTTTCCGGGACCAGGCCCAGGCCGCCGAAAATCGAGTAGTAGCTGCCGTTCGTCCAGAAGTTCCGGAACTCCGACTCGGGGTTGCCGTAGTAGCTCGATTCATCGGAGCTGGCCAGGCTCACCGGCAGACCGGCCTTGTAGGTGGCGATTTTCTCCTTGATGTTGTCGGAGAGGTGAATCTCCTTGTTCGCCCGCCAGAAGGGCGTATCCATGCGCGGCGAAATCACGTAGTGCGCCTGGATGAAGTCCCGGCAGTCGTCGAACATGGTTTCGATCTCCGTGTTGAACCGATCGGAGAGGACCGGGTCGAAGCTCTTGTCCGGGAAATACTTCGCCAGGAAGTAGTTCGCGGCGTAGATGAAGAAGATTCCGGTCGACTCCAGCGGCTCGACGAAGCAGGAGGAGAGGCCGATGCCTACCACGTTCTTGACCCAGGCGCGGCGGTTGCGGCCCACCCGGAAACGGATCTTGTTGAGCGGGGTCTTTTCCGGGTCCAGGTTCCAGAGCTTGCAGAAGTCGCGGGCCGCTTCGTCGACGCTCGCGAAGCGGCTCGAATAGACGTAACCGGAGCCGAATCGGCCGAGCATCGGGATCTTCCAGGTCCAACCCGAGTCCATGGCGATGGACGAGGTGTAGGGCTCGATGCCGTTCTTCTCGTCGTCGTTCGGCACCGCGGAGGCCACGGCGCTGTCGCAGAGGAGATAGTCGCTCATGTCGAGGAACGGCTCTTGCATCGCCTCGTTGACGAGCAGGGAGCGGAAACCCGAGCAGTCGATGAAGAGATCGCCTTCGATCGTGAGCCCGCCCTTGGTCTTGAGCGCCGTGAGGAAGCCGTCGGCGTCCTTGGTCACGCCTTCGAGCTCGTCGTAGATGTGGTGGACTCCCAGCTTGCCGGTCGCGAACCGCCGGAGGAAGTCGGCCACGAGGTGGGCGTCGAAGTGCCAGGCGTGGTTGACCGCCCGCCGGCCGTCGAGGTAGCGCGGCGAGAGCTTCGCGTCCATGACCGGCGGCTCTTTGAAACAGGCGTAGTCGTACGGCTCGCCGTCGCCGGCGCCCCGGCGGAGCAGCCAGTAGTGCGAGAGGGGGATGTCGTCGCAGCTCGGGAGCAGCCCGAACGGATGATAAAAATGGTTGCTCTGGCCGTTCTCGGCCGGAGCCTGCCAGTTGACGAACCGGATGGCGGTTTTGAAGGCGGCGTTGCACTCCTTCATCCACTCGTCTTCGGGGATCCCGAGGAAGTCGAAAAAGACGCGCTGAAGGTTCGGCACGGAAGCCTCGCCGACGCCGATGCGGGGGATGGCCTTGGCCTCCATCAAGGTGACGTGTACGGTGCCGTGGAGGGCCTTCGAGAGGTATGACGCCGTCATCCAGCCGGCCGTACCACCGCCGAGGATCACGATTCGCTTGATGAGATTGTCCTGCGGAGAGCTAGCGCTCTTGTCCATGTCTACTCCCTCCTGAAATCAGACCTGCATTGGATTGAATACGACCCCGCCGCCGTCCCGGACAGAGCGGAGTCGCCCCCTTAGAGTGCGGAGAGGAGAGGAAAACGGGACACTTCAAGACGGCCGGGGAAACTCAGGCGTCGATCACCGTGAGGTGGTGGAAGCCGTCGGACACGGCCTCGGCGGGGATGCGGCGGTCGAAGGTGGCGAGGCTGGCGCCATGGCGGCGAGCCAGGGCGAGGAGGTAGAGGTCGGTCACGCGCGAGGGCGTGAGGAGCGCGGGTCGGACGAGATGGGCGGGATCGAGCAGAGAGATGTCGTCGGGGCAAAACTCGTGGCGCGGGTCGGCGCAAAACTCCGCCACGACCGCATGCACCTCGGCGGTGGTGCCGAGCGCATTGGGGTAGGCGCTCTGGCTGGCGATACGGACGACGCCGTTTTGAACAAGCGGGCAGGTGAGAAAGCGCAAGCCCGGCCTGGTCTCGACCCAGCGGTGCGCCGCATCATGAAACACGTGCTGAGGATCGAGCAAGGCGAGCAGCGTGTTGAGGTCGAGCAGGTAGCGGCTCAATCCACGTCCTCGGCCAGGATCTTGACCAACTCGGGGGTAACGGGACCGGCATCCGGCCGCACGGGGAAGAGGCGGATGCCGTTGCGGATGGCGGCAGGCTGGGAGGGGGCGAAGCCGCGGCGTGCGAGGTCAGAGACGATGGTACCGATGGACACGCCTCGTTGAGCGGCCAAAGCGCGGGCCAAGGCCAACACGTCGTCGT
This sequence comes from uncultured Holophagales bacterium, assembly GCA_963844885.1. GTDB lineage: Bacteria > Acidobacteriota > Thermoanaerobaculia > Multivoradales > UBA5704 > DATMER01. The sequence goes on from CAWJQA010000012.1 coordinate 6,509, forward strand.
CAAGGGTGAGCGTGGTTCTCATAGCATCAAGCAGCATCACGCATCAGACACGCGGTGTCAACAGGGCAACGCCGTCCGCCCCGAAGCCGGCGGGCGGCGGTCCGCCGGCTGTCGCGAACCGCCGGAGGAAGTCGGCCACGAGGTGGGCGTCGAAGTGCCAGGCGTGGTTGACCGCTTCAAGACGGCGCCGAGGACAGGGGTCCGCGGCCGGCTCTTTCCAGGGCGCGCTGCATGAGGAGATCCTGGCTGGAGCGGGCGTCGTCTCCCTTGGCCGGCCGGCGCTGGACGTAGCCGCCGTCCGCCTGCATGTCCCAGGCCTTTACGTTGTCGGCGAGCTGGATGTCCAGGATCGCCTTGAGCTCCTCCTGGGCACGGGGATCCTCGACCGGCACGATGGCCTCCACCCGGTAGTCCAGGTTGCGCGACATCCAGTCGGCCGAGCCGAGGAAGTACTCGGGCTTGCCGCCGTTGGCGAAGTAGAAGATGCGGGCGTGCTCCAGGAAACGGCCGATGATGCTGGTCACCCGGATGGTCTCGCTGCGTCCGGGGAGGCCCGGGCGCAGGCGGCAGATGCCGCGCACGACGAGGTCCATCTCGACCCCGGCGGCCGAAGCGGCGTAGAGGGCCTCGCAGATCGGCTTGTCTTCCAGGGCGTTCATCTTGGCGACGATGTGGCCGCCGCGGCCGGCCTTCTGGTGGTCCACCTCGCGCTGGATCAGCTCCAGGAAGCGCTGCCGCATGTTGATCGGCGCCACCAGGAGCTTCTTGAAGCGGGGCTTGTGGACGTAGCCGGTCAGCAGGTTGAAGAGCTGCACCACGTCGTCGGCGATGTCCTCCCGGCTGGTGAGGAGGCCGAGGTCGGTGTAGAGCTTGGCCGTCTCCGGGTTGTAGTTGCCGGTGGCGATGTGGGTGTAGCAGCGCAGGACGTCCTTCTCCTGGCGCACGACCAGGGCGACCTTGGCGTGGGTCTTGAGGCCGACGACGCCATAGGCCACGTGCGCGCCGACCTTTTCCAGGCGCTCGGCCCATTCGATGTTGGCGGCTTCGTCGAAGCGCGCCTTGATCTCCACGGTGACGGCGACCTGCTTGCGGTCCTCGGCGGCGCGGATGAGGGCGCGCATGTTCGGCGAGTCGGCCGAGGTGCGGTAGAGGGTCTGCTTGAGCGCGAGGACCGCCGGGTCCAGCGCCGCGGTCTCGATGAAGCGCTGGACGCTGGTGGCGAACGAGTCGTAGGGGTGATGGACCAGGATGTCGCCTCCGGCGATGGCGCCGAAGATGTCGACCTCCTCGCCCAGCTCCGGCGACTGGAGCCGCGGGTGGGTCACCGGCGACCAGGGCCGGTAGCGCACCGACGGCAGCGGCGCGCCGGTGAGCTGCATGAGATCCTTGAGCGCGAGGAGACCGTCGATCTCGAAGACCTCCTGCTCCCCCACTTCCAGCTCTTCGAAGAGCAGCTCGAGCATCCAGGACGGCATGCCCGCCGCCACTTCCAGGCGGACGACGGTGGCGAAGCGGCGCTCCCGCAGCTCCTCCTGGATGGCCTCCAGCAGGTCGTCGGCCTCCTCTTCGTTGCGCTGGACGTCGGCGTTGCGGGTCACCCGGAAGGGGTAGGACTCGACGATCTCCATGCCCGGGAAGAGGCGCTCCAGGTTGTGGGAGATGACCTCTTCGAGCGGCACGTAGCGCAGCGTGCCCGGCACCTGGAGCCACCGCGGCAGGCTGTGCGGCGCCTTGATGCGGGCGAAGCGCAGCTCCGCATCGCCCGGCTCCTTGACGGAGACCGCGAGCGACAGGCTCAGGTTGGAGATGAAGGGGAACGGATGGGCCGGATCGAAGGCCAGCGGCGTGAGGATCGGGAAGAGCTTCTTGTTGAACTCGTCCGAGAGGTGGCGCCGCTCGCTGATCCGCAGGTCGTCCCAGCGGAGGATTTCCAGGCCGTGCTGGCGCAGGGCCGGCAGCAGCTCCTGGTCGAGCAGGCGGCGCTCGCGGTCGAGGAGCGGGCGCACGGCGGCGTGGATCTCGGCGAGCTGTTGACGCGGCGTCCGGCTGTCGGGCGGCAGCTCGCGGAGGTTGCTGGCGAGCTGCTGCTTGAGGCCGCCGATCCTCTTCATGAAGAACTCGTCCAGGTTGCTGTCGAAGATCGCCATGAACTTCAGGCGCTCCAGCAGCGGGTTGGAGGAGTCCTCGGCCTCGTGAAGCACGCGCAGGTTGAACTCCAGCCAGGAGAGCTCGCGGTTCAGATAGAGCGTCGCCGGATCGAGGGTTTCGACCGGTGGCTCGAGAGCGGTCATCGGGGCGGTAAGCGTTTTCGGTTCGGCCATGGGGAGGGGGAAACAGGCCCGAAATGAGCCGGAATGAGGATATCAGTTTGACACAAAGCAGGGTCCGGGTTCCATGACGGGCGTGTGACAGGTCGAGAGCCCTCACCCCCCGGCCCCCTCTCCCGGTCCTCCCGAATCCACCCGCCCCGGGAGAGGGGGAGACTTGCAGCGTATTTTCTTGGCTTTTGGGGTGTGCGGGGGCGCCCCTCTCCCGGGGCGAGTGGACTCGGGAGGACCGGGAGAGGGGTCGGGGGTGAGGGCCGCAGGCCACATCCGGTTCCGGGCGTACAATCGCCGCGTGACGACCGCGATCCTCGTGCAACCCCTGACCTTTCCCGGCCCCGCCGCGCCTCCCGTGCCCGGTCCGGCGCCCCGGCCGGGAACCCCGGGCCGGCTGGCGGCCATCGACATCGGCTCGAACTCGGTCCACATGATCGTGGTCGCACCGGAGCCCGGCGGCGGCTACCGCGTGCTCGGGCGCGAGAAGGAGATGGTCCGCCTCGGCAAGTCCGCCCACGGCCGTGGCGCCCTCTCCGAGTCCGCCATGCGCGACGGCCTGGAGACGCTGGTCCGGATGACCACCCTCGCCAGCCTCAAGGGTGCGGAGCGGGTGGTGGCCGTGGCCACCAGCGCGGTGCGCGAGGCGTCGAACGGCGACGACTTCCTCACCCGCGTCAAGGCCCAGACCGGCCTCGACGTCCAGCTCCTCACCGGCATCGAGGAGGGGCAGCTCATCTACCGGGCCGTGCGCGAGGTCGTGGACCTCGGCCAGGGGACGGCCGCCATCGTGGACGTCGGCGGCGGCAGCACGGAGTGGATCGCCACCCGGGCCGGCGAGCTCGGGCAGGTCACGAGCCTCGCCCTGGGCTCCCTGCGCTGCGCCAACGACCTCCGGGGAGATCCCCCCTCGGCCGCCTCGGTCGAGCGCCTGCGCCGGAAGGTCCAGAAGCGGCTCCGGGACGAGGTGCCGCGCGATCCGGTCGAGCGCGTGGTCGCCACCTCGGGCACCGCGGTGACCTGTGCCGATCTGATCGACTTCTTCGCCGGCCGCGACTGGAAAGAGGCCGGCACCGTCCTGCGGGAGGTCCGCCTCAAGGATCTGGCCCAGCTCGTCGAGCGCCTGCGGCCGCTGGAGCGCCGGGAGATCGCCGCGCTCCCTCCGGTCGGCGGCCCGCGGTCGGACAGCCTGCTCGCCGGTGCGATCCTCGTCCACGAGCTGGTGGCCCACGCCGGCATCGACCGCTTCCTGGTCAGCGACCGGGCGTTGCGGGAAGGGCTGGTGCTGGCCGCGCTCGGCCAGCCCATCCCGGCGGCCCGCGAGCCGGAAGACCTCCGGCGCCGGCAGATCCTCCGCCTGGCCGAGCGCACCGAGAGCGTCTACCGCCACAGCCTCCAGAGCGCCCGCCTGGCCGTGCGGCTGTTCGACGTCACCGCCTCCGTCCACGGCCTGGGAGCCCGCGAGCGCGAATGGCTGGAGTACGCCGCCCTGCTGCACGACATCGGCTACTCCATCCACTACCGCAACCATCACAAGCACTCGTACTACTTGATTCTGAACGCCAACCTCGACGCGTTCGACCCGCGCGAGGTGGAGATCCTCGCCCACCTCGCCCGCTACCACCGCGGACCGGCCCCGAAGCGCAGCCATCGCAGCCATCCCGAGCTCGCCGCCCTCAAACCCTGGCAGCAGAAGACGATCCGCCAGCTCACCGCGATCCTGCGCGTCGGCGACTCCCTCGACCGCACCCACGCCTCGCGGGTCGAGGAGATCTACGGCTCCATCCGCAAGGGCCGGGTCACGCTGGAGGTCGTCTCCCGCTACGACGTCGAGCTCGAGCTGGAGGCCGCACGGGAGGCCGGCGGCTATTTCGAGAAGGTCTTCGACTGCCGCCTCCGCCTCCGCCAAGGGCTGGAAACCGTACCTTCCTGACGCTGTCCTGACTACGCCTCACTTTCGGCTTTGCAAAAAACTCTGTTCCCGGCGAACCCATGCACGTTTGTGTACTCGACGGGTAAATGACGCCGTCACAGAGAGTTAACAGACCTCTCACGGGGAAGTTACACGACTGTTGTGGAAATCTCTCCACGCCTCGCCCGGCAGCGCTTTACCAAAGCGGGAATGACTACTATAAACCCCTTCTTTTCAGTCACTTGACTGGATTGCACAGAGGCTTGGTCAAAGCGTGGAAAGGGCCGTGAAACCTCGTTCGGAGGGGCCTTTCCGGGGCCTTTTCCGCAGGGTTTTCCTCAGAACCTGTGGAGAACTCCGTGTTAGCCTTCTTCAAATGGCACGCGAACGCATCCTCCTCATCGAAGACGAGCCCGACATCGCCGAGGTGCTGCAGTACAACCTCGAGAAGGAGGGCTTCCAGGTCGATCTCGCCCGCCGGGGTGACACGGGGCTGGAGATGGTCCGCAAGGAGCACCCGGACCTGATCCTCCTCGACTTGATGCTGCCGGGGGTGGACGGGCTGGAGGTGACGCGCCTGCTGAAGCGGGACCCGGCCACGGCCCACCTGCCTATCATGATGCTCACCGCCCGCGGCGAGGAGGTCGACCGCATCGTCGGCCTGGAGCTGGGGGCCGACGATTACATCAGCAAGCCGTTCAGCCCGCGGGAGTTGATCCTGCGGATCAAGGCGGTCCTGCGCCGGCTCCAGCACGAGGAGACGGCGGCGGAGCGGCTGGAGCTGGGCGGGATCGAGCTGGACATCTCCGGCCACCAGCTCCGGGTGCAGGGCAAAGAGATGCCGCTCACGGCCACGGAGTTCCGCCTGCTCCGACTCCTGATGGAGCGCAGCGGCCGGGTGCAGACCCGCGGCCAGCTCCTCTCCGACGTCTGGGGCTATGCGGAGGACATCGACAGCCGGACGGTCGACACCCACATCCGGCGGCTGCGGCGCAAGCTGGGCCCCGAGGCGGACCGGATCGAGACCGTGATCGGCGTCGGCTACCGGATGAGGCCCTGACGCGCCGTGCGTCTCCTTGGCTTCTCTCCCAAGCTGCGGCTCGCGCCGCTCTGGCCGGCCCTGGCCGCGGTGCTCACCGCCAGCCTGCTCCTCTGGTACCTGATGCCCGGCCTGTTCCAGAGCAGCGCCTCGACGCAGCTCCTCGACACGCTGCGCATCCTCTCCCCGATCGTGGCGGACCGGGCCGTCCGGCAAGGCCGGCAGGGTGGCGACCTCCAGCCATGGGTCCACGAGATCGGCGCCGACTCGGGCCTGAGGATCACGCTGATCCGCGGCGACGGCAGCGTCATCGCGGACAGCGCCCGCACCGATCAGGAGCTGCACCGGATGGAGAACCACGCCGGCCGGCCGGAGGTCCAGGAGGCCCTGGCGCACGGCCAGGGGGTGGCCGTGCGGCGCAGCGACACCACGGGCCAGACCTACGTCTACGCCGCCCGTACGCTGAGCGACGCCAAGGGGGAGCTGTTCGTCCTCCGGCTGGCCCAGCCGCTCTCGGAGCTTCAGGCGCTGCGCGGGCGGCTGGCCGCCGCCATGCTTCTGGCGGCGCTGGCGGCGGGCGTGGCGATCCTGCTCACCTCGCTGTGGATCGACCGCCGGCTCTTCAAGCCCCTGGACCGGCTGATCGTCCAGTCGCGCGGCCTGGTGAATGGTACGGTCCGCCGCGTCCAGGTGCCGGACGAGGACGAGCTGGCCGCCCTGGGCCTGGCGCTGAACCGCCTGGCCGAGACCGCGGAAGCCCAGTTCGCGGCGGTGCGCAACGAGCGCGACCATCTGAAAGCCATCCTCTCCAGCATGTCCGAGGGGGTGCTGGTGGTGGGCGCCGACGGCCGGGCCCGGCTGCTCAACCCGGCCTTCCGGCGCCTCTTCGACCTGCACGAGGACGAGCTGGAGGTCACCGGCCGCATGGTGCTGGAGCTGATCCGCCATCCCGGCCTGAGCCGGCTGGTAGACGACACGCTGCACTCAGGCGAAGGCCAGAGCGGCCAGATCGAGCTGCTGTCGCCGGAGCGGCGGACCCTTCTCCTGGCCAGCGCCGCGCTGGCCGGCGGCGAGCGCGGCGCGGTGGTGGTGGCCCGCGATACCACGGAGCTGACCCGCGTGGCCGACATGCGGCGCGATTTCGTGGCCAACGTCTCGCACGAGCTCAAGACGCCGCTCGCCGCCATCCGCGGCTATGCCGAGACTCTCCGCGACGGCGCCCTGGACGAGCCGCCCACCGCCCGCCGCTTCACCGACCGCATCCTGATGCAGTGCCGGCGGCTCCAGGCGCTGCTCGACGACCTGCTGACTCTCTCGCGCCTGGAAAGCGTGGCGAGCCCGGCCGCGGAGAGAGAGCCCGTGGACTTGAAAGCGATCCTCGTCCGCGCCGCCGAGATGCTCTCCGCCGCCGCCCGCGAGCGCCGGGTGACGATCGAGCTGGACGCCCCGGACGGCGTGCCGCCCGTCCACGGCGATCCCGACGGCCTGGAGCGGCTGGTGCTGAACCTGGCGGACAACGCCGTCAAGTACAACCGTCCGGACGGCACCGTGAAGCTCCGCCTCTTCGAGTCGGACAGTCCCGCGGCGACCGCTGTGATCGAGGTGGCCGACACGGGGATCGGCATCCCGCAGGACGCGCTCGCCCGCATCTTCGAGCGTTTCTACCGGGTGGACAAAGGCCGCTCCCGCGAAGAGGGCGGCACCGGTCTGGGCCTCGCCATCGTGAAGCACGTGGCCCAGGCCCACGGCGGCCAGGTGGAAGTCGAGAGCCGCATCGGCAAGGGCTCGACGTTCCGGGTGAAGCTGCCGCTGTAGGGGAACCCTCCGGGCATCCTTTCCGGCGACAGATGGCGGACACTAGAGCCTCCGCCGCGGACGTCCGGGGCCGTGGAGGCTCCGGAGCCGGCTCCGCGGCAGGAGGAGGATACGATGCGCCGCAAAGCTTTGGCCGTTGTCGCCGGAGCCGCCCTCATGGCGGCCCTCACCCTGTTCCCCGCCCCGGCGTCCGCCGCCGGGCGCGAGCCCGGCCGGCTGGAAGTCTGCAGCCTCGCCGTCTGGCTCGCGGGGGTCTGGACCCGCGCCGTCGAGGCGATCAGCCTGACGATCGACCCTGACGGCTCCCCCGTTCAGAGCACGGGCGTGCCCGCGCCACCGACGGCCGGGGATGTCAGTTGGATGATCGACCCCGACGGCTCCACCGTCCAGCGTGCGGGCGAGCCCGAGCCGCGGCCGGCCGGGGATATCAGCCTGACGATCGACCCCAACGGTTAGTCGCCGGTGCAGGGGCGCGGCTCGCCGCGCCCCTGTGCCGTTCCCCCTTGACAGGCCGGGGAGGTGTTGACAGAGAATATGGATGAACGCAGTTCCACAAATCCGGAGGCGCGTGTGGGCGAGCACCCGTCGAGAGAGGTGTTGGAGAGGTTCCTGCGCGGTGGGCTGGAGACCGCGGAACGGCGGCAGGTGGTGGAGCACCTCCTCGGTGGCTGCGAGGAGTGCGCCCGCGGGATGGCTCCTCTCGCGGCGGTGGTGCTCCATCCGGACCGCGCTCCCCTGGTCGGGGGGCCGGAGCTGGAGGAGAGCTACCACGGCGCCGTCGAAAGGGCCTTCGCGGCGGTGCGGCTCCACGGCGTTCGCGCGCCGCGGGTGAAGCGGGACAAGGCCAGGGCCCTGGAAGGCCTGCGCAAGAAAGGCCTGAAGGGCATCCCAGCGGCCGGGAGCCGCGCCGGCCTGCTGGAGGCGGCCCTGGAGCGGGCGCGGGAGCTGCGCCGGTCCGATCCGTCCCAGGCGGCCTTGCTTCTGGGGCTTGCCGCCATGACCGCCCACGACCTGGTGAAGGAAGGGTATTCCGCCGCGCAGGTGGCCGACTTCCAGGCGCGCGCGGCCGGCGAGCTCGCGAACTCGCTGCGCATCATCCACCGGCCGCTGGACGCGGAGAGGTGGCTGGGCAAGGCGTTCGAGCACGCCCGGAACGGCACGGGGGACCCCTGGCTCGACGCCCGGCTCCTCGACCTGCTGGGCTCCTTGGAAGTGTCCCGGTACAAGTATGAGGAAGCGCTGGCGGTGCTCGAGCAGGCCCACAACCGCTACACGAGCCTGGGCGACCGGCACCTCGCCGGCAAGATGCTGATCCAGATGGGGCGGGCGAGCGGCCTGGGCGGCTTTCCGGAGCAAGCCCTGGCCCTGCTGGACAAGGGCACCTCGATGATCGACGGAAACCGGGAGCCCCAGTTGGTGGGGATCGTTCTTCACAATCGGCTGTACTTCCTCGCCGACTGTGGCCGGTTCCAGGCCGCCCTCACCCTGCTGCTTGCGCATCGCGAGGTGATCTCGGAGGTGGGCGGTGGAAAGCTCATCGGGATCGAGGGCCGGATCTACGCCGGCCTGAAACACTTCGACATGGCCGAGGACGCGTTCCGGCAGGGCAAGCTTCAGCTCCTGGAGGCCGGGGACCCCGCACATGCAGGGATTCTTGCCCTGGACCTCGCCGCGCTCCTCATGCAGCAGGGGCGGACGGCCGAGGGGCGGGCCGAGGCGGAGCAGGCGCTGGCCACCTACCGGACCCTGGAGATCGAGCCGGAGGCGCGCAAGGCGCTCTCGTTGCTGGCGGAAGCGCTACGGTCGGAGCTGGTGACCGCGGCGTTCCTGGAGGGCGTCGTCACGTTCCTGCGGCGGCTGGAGCACCAGCCGTGGCTCCGCTTCACGCCGGGCTTTGCCTGACCGCCGCCCCCACGACAGCGGCTCCGCCCCCCGTCACCGCCTCTCCGGCCCCGTCGGGGGGCGGAGAAAACGTGTCGGGGGCGTGGGAGCCCCCCGCGGGGGGAGGAGAAAATGTGTCGGGGGGATGAGAGCCCCCCGCGGGGGGAGGAGAAAATGTGTCGGGGGGATGGGAGCCCCCCGTGGGGGGAGAAGAAAACGTGTCGGGGGGATGGGAGCCCCCCGCGGGGGGAGGAGAAAACGTGTCGGGGGGATGGGAGCCCCCCGCGGGGGGAGAAGAAAACGTGTCGGGGGGAGGAGAGCCCCCCGTGGGGGGAGGAGAAAACGTGTCGGGGGCGCGGGAAGCCCCTGACACGAGTGGACCGGCGGTATGATCCGCGCGGAGGTGGCATGGCGCGTCTACTCTGGATCTGTCTTGGCGGAGCGGTCGGCACCGGAGCCCGATATCTCCTCTCGGGCTGGCTGGCGAAGTGGACCGGGCCGGGCTTTCCCTGGGGGACGCTGGCGGTCAACACGATCGGATCGTTCCTCCTGGGATTTCTCATGCACGTCTCCCTGACGACCGATCTGATTCCTCCCGCCACCCGCGTGACGCTGAGCACGGGTGTCATGGGAGGATTCACCACCTACTCCACTTTCAACTACGAGACGCTGCGCTTGTTCCAGGACGACGCCTGGCTGCTCGGCTTTCTCAACCTCGGGGCCACGGTCGCCGTCTGCCTGGTGGCGGGCGTGCTGGGGCTCCTGAGCGGCCGGCTTTTCACCGGCGGTTAAGGCTCCAGGGAGGAGAGGCGATGAGAGTGCTGGATGGCGAAGCAACCCTGGTCCGGGTGTTCATCGGCGAAGGCGATCTCTGGCATCACAAGCCGCTGGCCGTCTCCCTCGTGGAGCGGCTCCGCCGGGAAGGCTACTCGGGGGCGACCGTCTTCCGGGGCACCGCCGGCTTCGGCGCCCGCTCCGTGCTCCACACCACCCAGATCCTGCGGCTCTCGGAGGATCTTCCCGTCTTGATCGAGGTCGTGGAGGCCAACGACAAGATCGAAGCGCTCCTCACGATCCTGGATGAGATGGTCACGGAAGGGCTGGTCACGATGGAAAAGGTCCGGATCGTGAAATACGCACCCGGGAACAGGAAACCGGTGGCGGGGTAATGCCGGAGAGGCAGGCTCAATGGTAGACTGACCGCATGGCGAGCGTCGCGGCCTTGGAGCCGATTCCTCTCTCGACCGACCCGGATGGAGCCATCCGCGTCGCCGGGAGGCAAACCTATTGACACCGTGGCCGAAAGAAGACTTGTCGCATTACTTAGAAGATACAGGGTAATCGTTCAAGCGGGCATATAGCCGCCCGAAGACGTGTCCGGGGAGACGGTAAGCGTGGATATATCCGAACTCACTGTTAAGTTGCTTTTCCTATTTCTACCTGGAATCATTACTCGATTGATGATTGAGCGCCTCACTGTGCCGCATGACCGAAGCCAACTGTACTTTTTCCTTCATGCGTTCGTTTCTGGCGTGCTTGCTTACGCTGAATACGGTATACTTTTGTCAATCTGGAGCTTTCTTGCGCATGGCTCGGCACGAGCAGACGTGCATTTTCTTGCGACGCTTGCAGACTCAAGCCAACCCTTGGTCTTGGCCGAAGTACTTGCTGTATGCACGATATCGATCGTCAATGGTTTTCTATTGAGCGCCTGCATTAACAGAAATTACCTGAACCGACTTGGCCGGCGACTGGGCGTAACCAAGAAGTTCGGCAGCCTTGACGTGTGGGGCTACGTGTGCAATAGCCCGTTGGATAGCCTCAAGTGGGTGCGGGTCAGAGATCATCGCCACGACCTTTGTTACGAAGGGTGGGTAGAAGCGTTCTCTGACACGAACGCCGCGTGCGAGCTATTCATCCGGGAAGTAAAGACCTTCAAGAACACATCAGCAGAGTTCCTCTATACGATCCCCGGCGCGTATCTATCTCAGGATCCCAAGGATGTTACCATTGAATTCTACGCGCTTGACGTAAGAGAATCAGAAAACCTATCCATAAAAGGAGACCGCAATGCCCCCAGAATCTCAGCCTAAAGGAGATAGGCCGCTTAACACCGTCGTGCCCATCACGCAAGGTGACGTATTCAAGGGAGGCCACAATTCTCCTCCGACGACCCCACGCCCACAGTCTAATCCCCAGGGCCAAGGCGGTTCTTCCGGGGGAGAGAAGTAGCCGAGGATCTCCTCAAGATCCTGGATGAAATGGTCACGGAAGGGCTGGTCACGATGGAGAAGGTTCGGATCGTGAAATACGCGCCCGGGAACAGGAAACCGGTGGCGGTGTAATGTCTACGCCGATGCGCCGGTTCACCACAAGCATCGCTCTCGTCCTGGTCGCGGGGTTCGGGTCCGCCTCGACCCCTGGGATGAAGATTCTCTCCGACCGTCCGTTTCCCGCGGCGCTCGAAATCGTGTCGGACCTCCGCTGGGCCGGCGCCGACTCACTCTATCTGGCGGCGGGGAGAAGCGGCGGGCTGCGAATCCGAATCGAGCCGGATTGGGGCAAGCCGGAGGTCGTCTTTCCCGTGGGGTCGCGCCTGTGGGCGGCTGCCCGTGCCGGAGCCTCCTCCGGATACGTCGCGATGGGGGCACCGGCTCACACCGTGGCCTGGAAAAAGCTGCCCGCGGGCGACCTCAAGGCGATCCTGCTGGACACCGTCGTCGACCTCGACGTCTTCGATGACCGGCTCGTGGTGCTGGGTGCGCGCAAAGACGAACGCCAGAGGTTTGCTCCCGATGGAGCCATCGCCTGGGTCGGCTCGCTCAGCAAGGATCTCGCGGACCTCAAGCCAGTGTATTTCTCGGCCTCGGGACCGGGCGCGCGGCCGATGGATGCCTGTGGCGCCTTCGAAACCGGCGCGGTCCGCTTCCTCGGCGACGGCACCTTCCTCGTCGTTCCCGGAGTCGAGCCGGGGATCTTTCTCTACGATCGCACGGGAAAGCTGCTGCGGTCTTGGGAGGTGCGGAACGTCGGCCTCGACGCGGAGTGCGGCCTGACCGATGAGCAGATGCTCCTGCTTTCCTCCAGTCTGGAGTCGCGTTCCGTCTGGATCAACCAGCGCCGGGTGCTCGACGACATTGTCGCGTTGCCGCAAGGCGCGGGGCTTCTCGTGCGGAGCACCGCCAACGGCAAGACCCTCTGGCAGCTCAAAATCCTGAGACGCGACGGCCGGGTCACCTCCTATACAGTCCCCTTCAGCGCTCCCTCTCCTCACTGGCACCTGCGAGCCGACGTCCGCGGCGATCGGATCGCCTGGCTGATCATGGAGTATGCCGTGTCGTCGCGTCCAGCCCCAACCCGCCTGATCTTGACGACCTTGCCCGAGTGAGCTTCTTTTTCTCCCTCTGGCTGCTGCTCGCGTCCATCCTCTCCACCGCTCCAGGCGAGCAGTGGCGACTGATCTATCAGGATGGAACGGTGGAGGCTTTCCCGCTGGCTCCGTTGCTGCCCGAGGAGCGACGGGAGGCCGCGATCTGTGCGTGGGCCTGGTCCGATGACGCGGCGCCACGCCGGATCGAGCCGGGCCGGATCGGCAAGGAGGCCCTGCCCGTCGACAAGCCACGCCTCGAAGTGTATGTCCCCGGCGCGCGGGCCTTGACGGAGGCCCGGGTGATCGCCGGACCGGTCGCCATGTGGCCGGAGGTACCGGAAGACCTGCTGCCGAGCTGGCCGGTGCCGCGGGAAGGACGCCTCGCCATCCCCCTGGACCCCGGGCGGCCCTGGCGGATACGGCTGGCAGGGAAAGACAGGGGGACGTGGTGGGTGGATCTGCCGGCCGGCCAGGCCGCCGTCAGCCTCGCGCCGATTCCCGCACAGGATCTCGATTTGCTCGTCACCGGCCAGGACGAAAAGCCTCTCGAGGGCTCCTCGATGCGGCTCCTCGAAGGGGTCCAGGGGCGGCGCGGAAAAGCGCGGCTTTGGTCTTTCTATCGTTCAACGCAGGGCAGGATCTCCGCCCCGGGATTGCCGGGCTCCGAGGAGATCGTGGCCATCGTGGGCGCTCCCGATCATGTTCCCGCGGTCCTGTGGGGCCGGCCGGGCGATCTGCCGCGGCAAGTACGGCTCGATCCAGGAGCGACCGTCATCGGCCGCTTCACGGATGAGAGCGGCCACCCGCTGGCCGGTGTCCGGGTGCGCCTCGAAGCCTGGGTCTCCTCCGACGGCCCCGAGCTGGCCAGCCAGTCGGCGGAGACGGCGGACACCGGCGCCTGGAAGGTGACCGCCCTCCCGGCCGGCGAGGCCGTGTTGATGACACAGGCGCGAGGCTTCGCTCCCGTTCGCATGCGGCTCGACCTGGCCGAAGGACGAAACGACCTCGGAACGATGCGGCTTCACCGTAGCAAAGAGTTTCGTATCGTGGTCCTCGACAGCCTCGGGGCGCCGGTGGCGGGAGCGGCCGTCGCGGTCGGGCCTGTCCCCTCCGCGAGGACGGATGCGAAAGGAGAGGCCGTGCTCGCGGTCGATCCCGCCGAGGCTCTCGACCTCGAAGCACGCGCGCCGCGCTACCTGCCGTGGAAGGGCCGGGTCGAGCCGGGCATGGCCTCGCCGCTGCGCATCGTGATGGAGAGCGCCTTCACCGTCACGGGCCGGCTGCTCGATCCCCAGGGTGTGCCGGCCGGCGAAGGCATGGCGATGCTCCGGCGAGGCAGCCTCTCCACGTCCACATCCCTGGAACCCGGCGGCGGCTTCGAGCTCGACCTTCCTCCCGGCGTGGAGTCGGAGCTGACCCTCAGCTCTCCGGCAACCCGGGAGCTCCGGATACCCTTGGCGGCGGGCGCGCCCGGCGAGGTTCGCGACCTGGGCGCGATGCGGGCGCCGCCGGGAGTGGAGATCGTAGGGCGGCTCACTGCGGCCATCGATGGCAAGCCCGTGGCCGGAGCCCATGTCTGGCTGCCCCGCCCGTCCGCCGAAGGGCAGCTCCTTGCCTGGGTCGACCGCGACCTGCTCGAAGCCACGAGCGCCGCCGACGGACAGTTCCGGTTGGCCGGCGCGCCGGAGAGCGTCCCTCTTCAAATGCGCATCGAAGCCGCCGGCTTCGCGCGCGCCGATCTCACGGTCCAGGCGGAGGTGGGAGCCCTGACCGTGGACGTCGGCGACGTGACTCTCGGACAGGGCTCCACCCTGCGCGTCGTGGTCCCCGGCTCCGAAGGACCCGGCTCCGAAGGAGAGAAGGCGACAGCCCGCGCCGATCTGCGTGGCGACTGGCTGGAGATGGACATGCTGACGGCGCCCGTGCGCGACGGCACGGCCCTCCTCCGCAACGTCCCGCCGGGAAAGGTCCGGGTCACCGTCCTGCGCGGCCGGACTCTGCTCTGCGAGCGCGACCTGACCGTTCTTCCGGACGAAGACGCCGAGGTCGAATGCTCCGGCGGCGCGTTCCGGGTCCTGGGAAGCGTCCGGATCGGCGGTCGTCCGGCGGGCGCCGGCACCTTGATCTGGATGCCTCCCGCCCCCGAATCGCCCGGGCGGGTCAACAACTTCACATCCGCGGGCGGGCTCCGTCAACAAAAGGTTTTCGGAGAAGGCCGGCCCCAGGTCGACGTCTCGGTCGCCGAGGACGGCTCTTTCGTCACGGAGGATCTGACGGCAGGCAGTTGGCAGGTCTCCTGGGTGCCCGCCTCCGGCTCCCTGAGCAAGCCTCAGCCGGTCGAGATCCCCGGCCTCCCCGCGGGCTCCGAGTACGCCATGGTTCTCACGTTCCCGGGAGGCGTCCTCACGGGGATCGTCCTCGATCCCGACAACCGGCCGGCGCAGGGGGCGAGGGTTCGCGACCTGGGCAGCGGCGCGGTCGCCTTCTCGGGTCCGGATGGGGCGTTCGTGCTCACCGCCACGGAGCCGGGGACCCACTCGCTCCAGGCGGAGCGCGACGAGCTCGCAAGCCCGGTCGTGAAGGCCGAGTCGCTCGCCGGCGAAGCCGGCGACCCGGTCCGGCTCGTGCTCGGCAAGCGGCAGGACCCGGAAATCCGCATCCAGGCCCTGGACACCAATCAGACTCCGGCCCCGGGGTCTTTCGTCTTCCTGGAAGAAGAAGGAAGAGGCCAGCGGCTCCTGACCACGGGCTCCGACGGGACGGTGACCGCCCGCATCGACCTCCCCACTCCCGCGAAGGTGCGTCTCGCGGCCCTGGTGAGTGGAGTCTGGAGCCTGGGCGCCTGGACGAGTTGGGAGGATCTACCCGAGACCGTCATCCTCCTTGCCGGCCCATCCGGCTCGCTCCGAGTGGAAAGCTCCGCGCGCGACGGTGCTCCCCGTATCCTTTCGCCGCAGGGGTGGGATGTCGGCTGGCTGGCCGCCCGCCTGGGAGCCCGCCAGCTCGTGAGCCCCGATCATCCGCTGGAGATGCAGGGCCTTCCCGAAGGGGTGTACACCATCCTCATGGAGGAGAAATCCTCTACGGTGACGGTGCGCGCCGGCCGCGAGAACACTCTGCCGCTCGACTGATCCCACCTGAGCCGCCACATCCCCGTCACAGACCCGCCCGCAACCCGTCACACACGCCCCGGTTTCGATCCGGCTCCGATGCGCGTAAGATCAGCGGGGAAAGGGCTTGAACCTATGGAACGACATTTGGATCACGAGCTGGACCGCGCCCGGCAGTTGCTGCTGCGGATGGCCGGCATGGTGGAAGGCATGGTGGCGCTGGCGACCCAGTCTCTCCTGGAACGCAAATCGGAGCTGAGCGCGCAGGTCATCGAAGAGGACACCGAGGTCGACCACCTGGAGATCGAGATCGACGAGGTCTGCCACAGCATCCTCGTGCGCCGCGCGCCTACGGCCATCGACCTCCGCTTTGTCGTGGCGGTCATGAAGATCAACAGCGACCTCGAGCGCATCGGCGACTCGGCGGTCAACATCGCGCAGTCGGTGGAGCAGCTCAACGAACAGCCGCCGCTGAAACCCTACATCGACCTGCCGCACCTGTCGCAGCTCTGCCAGGCCATGGTGCGCAAGAGCCTCGACGCCTTCGTCAACCGCGATGCGGTCCTGGCCCAGGAGGTGTGCGGCTCGGACGACGCGGTGGACGGCCTTTACAAGCAGATCTTCCGCGAGCTGCTGACCTACATGATCGAAGACCCCACGACGGTCAGCCGCGCCCTTCATCTGCTCCTCATCTCGCGCAACCTGGAGCGCATCGCGGACCATGCCACAAACATCGCCGAGGACGTGATCTACTACGTCGAAGGCCGCGACATCCGGCACTCCTCCGGCCAGCCGCAGTCCCCCGCCCGCACGCAATAAAAAACGGGAGCCGCGCGCGCGGCTCCCGGGGCAGAGGCTGGCGAGAGAGCTCGCCCTAGAAGTTGTAGACGGTGAAGATGCCGACTTCCTGGTACTTGCCCTTCTCCTTCGCGTTGGTCGAGCCGATGGTGCCGTTGCTCGTGCCCAGCGTGCCGCCCTCGACCTCGGCGTTCTTGAGGACGAGCGAGGCTTGGAAGGCTTTGTTGATCGTCCACTGCACGCCGGCGTTGAAGTAGGTGAACTGGAGGGCCGGCTTGAGATCCTTGCTGGGGTCGGACGTGTCGTAGCGGGCGAAGACGGTCCACTTCGGATCGAGGATGACCTGCGCCCAACCCGAGAAGCCGTCGGACTTGTCGGTCGTCGCGGTGGTGGTGCTGTTCCAGTTCTTGGCCTGGAAGTACTCGCCGCCGATCTTGAAGCGGTCGGTGGCATAGGCGATCAGGGCGTCGCCGCGCGTCGCGGTGTGCTTGGCCGGGGCGGCGTCGGTGTCATTGCCGCGCTTGCCGCTGTAGCCGCCCACCGCCAAGCTGAGCCCCTTGACCGGCGTGAAGGAGAGGCGGCCTTCGAAATCGACCGACTTGGTGCGGGTGGGGTTGCTGTAGGTCTTGCCGTTGATCACCGAGACCTGGTAACCCCAGAGCGGGTTGGCGCCGAGGATGTGGAAGCCCCAGTCGGCGGAGGTGCCGAAGCTCAGGTGATCGGTGATGGTCGTCTCGACGTAGCGCTGGCCGTAGAGACCTTCCACGTACGGAACCCAGGGCGTGTCGGCGGAGCCGAGGCGGAAGATGGCCATCGGGTTGACCTTGGCCTCGACGAAAGCCTTCTTGACGAACACGTCGTAACGGCGCGCGCCCTGGTCGCCGATGTCCGACTGGAACTGGGCGGACCAGACGCTGTCGAACTGGTGGGTGAAGGTGAAGTAAGTGCGCTTCACATCCACGCCCACGCCGCTGTCGCTGCTCTTGATGCCGGTCGCGTCATCCTTGTTCTGCTTCGAGCTCGTGTCCGCATAGACGCGGATGCCGAACTTGTTGGCCGGGAAGGCCGGGGGGACCACCGGCTTCGGGGTCGGCCGGTCGTAGGCATCCAGGTTGTGGCGGAACAGATAGAGGTCGATGGCCGTCTCGTTCTCGCCGACGAGCGTCTCGCCGTTCGCGCCCGCGCCGGGCAGGGTGACCGAAACTCCCATGTCGCCCGACTGCTCCCACGACTTGAGGCGCTCCGGAGTGTTGAAGACGTAGACGCGGCCGTCCTTCTCCACTTCCTTGTAATAAAGGCCCGTCACCTGCGCCGAGGCGATGGGGGCGGCGGCCAGGGCGATGACGAACATCAAAAGGCCAGCTACAAACCGAGCTGATCTGGGCATTCCTGCTCTCCTTTTCATAGAATGGAACGTACAAGCTCGGAGGTGAGGATAGAACCCGCCCCGAACGACGCCGCGACGGCCCTGTGACAGCCTTGCGACACGCTGAACGGGCGTCCCCTTTGTCACGCCGCTGTCACACGGACGCGGGCCGGCTGACAAACCCCTTTGCGATCCTCTTCTCGACGGCCAGTAACTGGCCCTGAAAAAGGAGAAAACGATGACGCACAACCTCAAGGTAGCTCCCCTGGCCCTCGCGCTGGCCCTGTGCGGGAGCGCCCTGTCGGCCCAGCCGGTCAAGGTCGACCCTGCGATCAAGGGGTACGCGAAGACCAGCGGCGTGTCGGGCAACCTGAGCTCGGTCGGCTCGGACACGCTCAACAACCTGATGACGCTCTGGGCCGAAGGCTTCCGCAAGCAGTACCCGAACGTCCGCATCCAGATCGAAGGCAAGGGCTCTTCGACGGCCCCTCCGGCGCTGATCGCCGGCACGCGCAGCTCGGGCCGATGAGCCGCGAGATGAAGTCCGACGAGATCGACAGCTTCGAGAAGAAGTACGGCTACAAGCCGACCCAGATCCGGGTCGCGATCGACGCGCTGGCGGTCTACGTCAACAAGGACAACCCGCTCGAGCAGCTCACGCTGCCAGCAGGTGGACGGGATCTTCTCGAAGACCCGCAGGCTGCGGCGGCAAGGCCGATCGCCAACTGGGGCCAGCTCGGCGTGCAGGACGGCCAGTGGGCCAGCCAGCCGATCAGCCTCTACGGCCGCAACTCGGCCTCCGGCACCTACGGCTTCTTCAAGGAGCACGCGCTCTGCAAGGGCGACTACAAGGACACGGTCAAGGAGCAGCCCGGCTCGGCCTCGGTGGTCCAGGGCGTGACCGAGGACCGCTTCGGCATCGGCTACAGCGGCATCGGCTACCGGACCTCCGGCGTGAGGCCGCTCACGCTCGCCGCGCAAGAAGGGCGCGCCGTACTGATCGTACCGACGCCGCCGAACGTCTACGCCGGCAAGTACCCGCTGTCGCGCTTCCTCTACGTCTACGTCAACAAGGCCCCCAACAAGCCGCTCGACCCGCTGGTGCGCGAGTTCCTGCATTCGTGCTCTCGCAGGAAGGCCAGGAGACCGTGGTCAAGGACGGCTACCTCCCGCTGCCCGCCAAGACGGTCGCGAGGAACTGGAAGCTCGAACTGATCGTCGAGCTCGCACGGGGGACGTGGCGAGCGCGTCCGCCTTCCGCATCGTGAGTCCCAGGCCTGCCGGCAACCACGCCGCCGCCGACCGCCGCGCGTTCGCGCCGTCGCGCGACCGCGCCGCCGCGTCTGTTGATCGTCTGCCGCGGGCTGGTCTCGCCGGCGGCTTGGCATCATCGTCAGCATCCTCGGCATCCTGCTCTTCATCCTCTTCGAGGTCTGCCCGCTGCTCGGCCGGAGCGCGCGTGCGTGCCGTGCGCCAGGTCCCGCTGCCCGGCCGCGGCCGTCGGCGCCTGATCGTCGGACGAGTACCGCACTCACGTCGCCGCCCTCGGCGGCCGACGGCACGTGCGCGTCGTCCGCGCTCGCCGACGGCACGGCTCGTCGCTGGACAGGCGCTGGCGAACCGGCGAGCTCACCGCGTCGGCGCTGCCGCCCGGCGCCCACGCCGCTGGCCGGCGCCACCCGCGACGGCCGGATCGTGCTCGTGCCGGTGTCGCTGTCGACGTCACCTTCGACGGCCAGACGCAGGTGCGTGACCGCCGGACGCTCGGCCGCGCCGATCGTCCTCGACGCTCGATCCCGGCCAGCGGCCGCTCGGACGCGTTCGCCGCCCAGGTCGACGGCGGACGGCAGTGCCACCGCCGCGGCGCAGCTCACCGGCGGAACGCTCGCGGTGGTCGCGGCGCTCCGTCGCAGCGAGAACACCATGACCGGCGAGGTCGACGAGACCGTGGAGCGCTCGCGGCGCCGGTCCCCGCGCGGCTCACCACGCTGGTGCTCGATCGCGACCAGCGCAACCTCTACGGCGGCACCGCGGACGGCGAGATCTGTCTGGTGGCCGCTCGACGGCACGGCGCAGCCCGGCGAGCTGCGCCTGGCCGGCCGGTCCCTCGGCGATCACCGCGCTCGACCTCCTCATCGGCGGCCGGTCGCTGGTGGTCGGCCAGGCGAACGGCGCGCTCAGCGTCTGGTTCCCGGTGCGCGAGCACGAAGGCCGGACAGCTTGCGCCTGACGCGCGTCCGCGACTTCCCGCGCCATCCGGCGGCGATCCGCGCGATCGCGCCGTCGCAGCGGGCAACCGGGCTTCCTCGCCGACGACGCCGGGCGGCCAGCTCGGGCTCTACTACTCGACCTCGGCAGCGCACCTTGTGGACCGGCCGCGCGCCGGTCGCCGCACGGCACCGGCTCGCCTACACGCCCAAGGCCGACGGCGCCTTCCTCGCCGGCGACGGGCCGACTCGCGGTGCTCGACATCGCCAACCCCCACCCCGAGGTGACCTGGCAGGCCCTGTTCGGCAAGGTCTGGTACGAGGGCTACGACGAGCCCGAGTACGTCTGGCAGTCGACCGGCGGCAGCGACGACTTCGAGCCCAAGCTCTCGCTGACGCCGCTGCTGGTCGGCACGCTCAAGGGGACGTTCTACTCGCTGCTGCTCGCCATCCCGCTCGGCGGTGCTCGGCGCCATGTACGTCTCGCAGTTCATGCACCCGCGCTGCAAGCGGGTGCGTCAAGCCGGCGGTCGAGATCATGGCGTCGCTGCCGAGCGTGGTGCTCGGCTTCCTCGCCGGCCTCTGGCTGGCGCCGCGCGTCGAGGAGGCGTTCCCGGCGCTGTCGCTGATGCTGGTGGTGCTGCCGGCCCTGGTGCGTCCTCGCCGGCGTCTGCCTGGAGCGCGCTGCCGCGCGCGCTTCCGCGGCCGGTTCCCGCCGGCACCGAAGTGCTCCTCTTCGTGGTCGCGCTGGCCGTCGGCCTGTGCGCTCTGCTTCGAGCTCTCGGCGCCGTTCGAGCGGCTGGTCTTCGGCGGCAACTTCCAGACCTGGCTGCTGCGAATCGACCGGCCTCAGCTACGACCAGCGCAACGCCATCGTCGTCGGCCTGGCGATGGGCTTCGCGGTGATCCCGATCATCTTCGCCATCGCCGAGGACGCCTTCTCGAACGTGCCGCGCAACCTCGTGGCGGGCTCGCTCGCCCTCGGCGCCAACCGCTGGCAGACGGTGACCCGGGTCGTGCTGCCGACCGCCTCGCCCGGCATCTTCTCGGCGATCATGATCGGCTTCGGCCGCGCCGTCGGCGAGACCATGATCGTGCTCATGGCGACCGGCAACACGCCGATCATGGAGCTGGAGCCCGTTCAACGGC
Organism: uncultured Holophagales bacterium; assembly: GCA_963844885.1. Classification (GTDB taxonomy): domain Bacteria; phylum Acidobacteriota; class Thermoanaerobaculia; order Multivoradales; family UBA5704; genus DATMER01. The sequence goes on from CAWJQA010000012.1 coordinate 27,474, forward strand.
TTCCGCACGCTGTCGGCGAACATCGCGGTCGAGATCCCCGAGGCGCCGCACGGCGGCACGCTCTACCGCACGCTCTTCCTCGCCGCGCTGCTGCTCTTCGTGCTCACCTTCGTCGTCAACACCGCTCGCCGAGCTGGTGCGCCAGCGCCTGCGCGAGAGGTACGCCCAGCTCTGAGCCACGGAACAGTCGATCCGGCAGAATCGCCACGCCGCTCCGACCTGCTCGGCGCAGTCGCTGACCGCGCTGTGCGGCGGCGCGCTGGCGCTCAACCTGCTGCTCGTCCTCGGCCTGCTGTGCCTGCTCGCTTTTAACGGCGCTGGGCTACTTCTGGCAGCAGCGACTGGTCGAGCTCACCCTCGACGACGGCAGCAAGGTGCTCGGCGAGATCTGGGAGGTCGAACAGACGCAGGCGACAGACCGACCGCCCCGCCGAGCGACCGCCTCCGTATCAAGATCGGCAACCGCGACCTCGGCGGCCTCGACTTCGCCTGGGTCGAGTCCGCCAACATCGCTTCGCCGCCGCGAGCCGGCCGACGCCGTCCTGCTCGAGCGCCTCGAGTGGGGCAACTTCTACGGCTTCATGGAGGAGCTGCGGGGCGGCGACAAGGTTCTCGCGCAGGGCACCGAGGCGGTCTGGCAGGCCTTCGCCCGCCCTCGCACGAGGCCAAGGCCGATCGAGCGCGATGCCGTGGTCGCGCTCGAGAAGGGCGCCGATCGGCGACGTCAACTACGAGATCGAGAAGCTGCGCCTCGCTAAGCGGGAGCTCGACTTCGAGCCCATCTCCGCCGCCGAGAGCAGCGCCGGCAGCGCGGAGATCGACAGCCGCCTCGCCGACGCGCGAGGCCGAATACGAGAAGCTCGCCGACCGCCTCTTCGCGATGCGCGAAGCAGCTGCGAGCGAGGCACCCTGGTGATGCGCGCCGCCGAACGGCGCGACGAAGGAGATCCCGGTCGCCAACGTCGTCCGCGGCGCTGCGGCCGAACGCGCTCGGCGTCACGGGCAAAGCTGCGGCTCTACGGCTCGCGCGTCTGGGAGTTCGTCTCCGACGATCCGCGCGAGTCGAACACCGAGGGCGGCATCTTCCCGGCCATCTTCGGCACCGTGATGATGGTCTTCCTGATGTCGTTCGCCGTGGCGCCGCTCGGCGTGCTCGCGGCGCTCTACCTGCGCGAGTACGCGAAGCAGGGGCCGCTGGTGCGGATGGTGCGCATCGCGGTGAACAACCTCGCCGGCGTGCCGTCGATCGTCTTCGGCGTCTTCGGCCTGGGCTTCTTCGTCTACCTGATCGGCGGCTCGATCGACCAGCTCTTCTATCCCGAAGCGCTGCCGACGCCGACCTTCGGCACCGGCGGCATCCTCTGGGCGAGCCTGACGCTGGCGCTGCTCACCGTGCCGGTGGTGATCGTCGCCACCGAAGAGGGGCTGGCCGCGGTGCCGCGCATCGTGCGCGAGGGCTCGCTCGCGCTCGGCGCGACCAAGTTCGAGACGACCTGGCGCGTGGTGCTGCCGGCCGCGGCGCCCGGCATCCTGACCGGCATGATCCTGGCGATGGCGCGCGCCGCCGGCGAGGTGGCGCCGCTGATGATCGTCGGCATGGTCAAGCTGGCGCCGACGCTGCCGATCGACGGCCACGCCCCGTTCGTCCACTTCGAGCGCAAGTTCATGCACCTGGGCTTCCACATCTACGACGTCGGCTTCCAGAGCCCGAACATCGAAGCCACCACGCCGCTGGTCTTCGCCACCGCTTTGCTGCTGATCGTCGTGGTGACCGCTGATGAACCTGGTGGCGATCGCCATGCGCAACCACCTGCGCCGGAAGTACGCCGGCAGCGCCGTTTGAGGAAGACCTCATGATCGAAACCATTCCGCAGGCCGACCCGGCGCTCGACCCCGGCATCAAGGACCCGGTCCTCGAGATCGAGTCGCTGTCGCTCTGGTACGGCGAAAAGCAGGCGCTCAACGAGATCTCGCTCAAGATTCCGGAGAAGAAGATCACCGCCTTCATCGGTCCTTCCGGCTGCGGCAAATCGACGCTGCTGCGCTGCATCAACCGCCTGAACGACCTGATCGACGGCGTCCGCACCGAGGGGGACATCCGCTTCGAGGGCCGGAGCATCTTCGATCCGAGGATGGACGTCAACGCGCTGCGCAAGCGCATCGGCATGGTCTTCCAGAAGTCGAACCCGTTCCCGAAGTCGATCTACGAGAACGTCGCCTACGGCTGCGCGCATCCAGGGGATCAACCGCAAGCGCGACCTCGACGAAATCGTCGAGCGGAGCCTGCGCGGCGCCGCGCTCTGGGACGAGGTCAAGGACCGTCTGGACGACAGCGCCCTCGGCATGTCCGGCGGCCAGCAGCAGCGCCTGTGCATCGCCCGCGCCATCGCCGTCGAGCCGGAGGTGATCCTGCTCGACGAGCCCTGCTCGGCGCTCGACCCGATCGCCACGGCCCAGATCGAAGAGCTGATGCAGGAGCTCAAAGACTCAATACACCCTGGTCATCGTGACCCACAACATGCAGCAGGCCTCGCGCGTCTCGGACTACACCGCCTTCCTCTACCTCGGCGAGCTGATCGAGTACGGCAACACCGAAAAGATCTTCATCAACCCGATCAAGAAGCAGACCGAGGACTACATCACGGGGCGGTTCGGCTGAGAAGAACCTGAAGGACGAGCTCAGCTTCGCCCTTCAGGTCCCTTTGATCCCTCGCTGCTACTGCCCGCCCGAGAACGCGCTGTCCAGCGTCACCTGGGCATCGATCCCCAGATCGACGTCCCGGCCCAGGAAGGCGCCGGTTGCCAGGGTGCCGTCCTGGAGCCAGATCGTCCCGTTCGGGGCGTAGAGGTTGATCGAAACCGTGTTGCTCGTCCCGATCTCCACAGCTTTGGGCGTCGCCGTCAGCGCGCCGGTCGTGCCGTTGATGCCCGCTACGTAGAAGAGGATCGACGACGCGTCGATCGACGCTCCCGCGGCCGGTCCCACGGTGGTCAGGGTCTTGGTGCTGAGCTTCTGCTGGACCCTCACGTCCGACGCGGCCGAGAAGAGGAGCTTGGCCTCGCGGTCTACGGTGATCGAGCGGAAGTGATAGACGCCACCCGTGAAGGTGACGGTCCCCTTCCTCCCCACCACCAGGTCGAGGTAGCTCCCCGGAGCGAGGGTGCGCGTGCCGTTGGTGCCTACGCTGATGTTGGTGGTACCCGGCGTGGCCGTCAGGAAGGCGGGAAGCGCCGAGAAGACCGGCAGGGTGAGCGGCGATCTCTGCAGGCCGTTGATCGTGCCGCTGTTGGTGAGATCGTTGTAGGAGATGTCGCTCCCGACCACGGCGCCGGCCGCGACGGTGAGGCTGTCGGCCTCCACGTCCCAGCCTGCCGGAGTGGTGACCGTGCCGGCCAGGCTGAGCTCCGCACCGTTGAGGAACGGTCCGGCGCCGGCCTGGTTCACGATCACGTCGCCCGAGAGCACGTCCGCGCTGCTGCGCAGCCAGACGCTGTTCGTGGCCAGGACCGCCACCCGCTCCAGGGCCTCACCCACCGCCACCGTCACCTGCCCGGTGCTCGTCCCGCCCTGCCCGTCGCTCACCGTATAGGTGAAGGTGTCCGTGCCCGTGAAGTTGGCGCCCGGCGTGTAGCGGATCGTGTTGCCCGCGAGAAGGACCGCGCTGCCGTTGGCCGGTGTGCCTGCGGCGGTGACGGTCAGAGTGCCCCCCTCCACGTCGGAGTCATTGGCCAGAACCGAGAGGATCACCGCCACCCCCTCGCGGGTGGCGCCGCTGTCCGGAGCCGCGTTCGGAGCGTCATTGACCGCGGCGATCGAGACGATCACCGAGGCCATGGCCGTGCCGCCGTTGCCGTCGGACACGGTGTAGGTGAAGGAGTCGCCGCCGTTGAAGTTGGCCGCGGGCGTGTAGGTGATCGTGGTGCCGTTCGAGGTCACCGCGCCGTTGCCTCCCTGGGTGACGGCGGTGACCGACAGCGCGCCGCCGTCGATGTCGGTGTCGTTGGCCAGGACGGCGACCGTGACTGGAGTGTCTTCGTTCGTGGCGGCACCATCGGTGGCGGCCACGGGCGGGTCGTTGACGGGGTTGACGGTCACGGACGCGGACGCCGTGCTTTCCAGGCCGCCGGTATCGCGGGCGGTGTAGGTAAAGGTGGCGACACCGCTCCAGTTGGCGGCCGGCGTAAACGTCACGGTCGCACCGTTCGTGGTCACCGAGCCGTTGGCGCTCTGGGTGACGGCCGAAACGGTGAGGGTATCGCCGTCCACGTCGGTGTCGTTGGTCAGGACAGAGACTGTGGCCGGAGTGTCCTCGTTCGTGGCGGCGCCATCGGTGGCGGCCACGGGCGGGTCGTTGACGGGGTTGACGGTCACGGTCACGGTCGCCGTGCTTTCCAGGCCGCCGGTATCGCGGGCGGTGTAGGTAAAGGTGGCGACACCGCTCCAGTTGGCGGCCGGCGTAAACGTCACGGTCGCACCGTTCGTGGTCACCGAGCCGTTGGCGCTCTGGGTGACGGCCGAGACGGTGAGGGTATCGCCGTCCACGTCGGTGTCGTTGGTCAGAACAGAGACTGTGGCCGGAGTGTCCTCGTTCGTGGCGGCGCTGTCGGCCACTGCCACCGGCGGATCGTTGACCGGGGTGACGGTCACGTTGACCGTGCCCACGGACGTGAGGTTTCCCGGGTCCCGGATCGTGTAGGTGAAGGTGTCCGGTCCGGAGTAGTTCGCGGCGGGCTGGTATCTCACCTGGTTACCGGTGAGGATCGTGACCGTACCGTGGGCTCCCTGGGTGACAGCCGTCAGGGTGAGCGCCGAATTCTCGGGGTCCGTGTCGTTCGCGGCCACGGCGATGGTGGCCGTGCCGTCCTCGGCCACGGTCGCCGAGTCGGCCACCGCCACCGGCGGATCGTTCACGGGCGACACGGTCAGGTTCACTGTCGCCGTGTCGCTTCCCCCGTGCCCGTCGGAGATCGTGTAGGTGAACGAGTCGGAGCCGTTCGTGTTCAGGTTCGGCGTGTAGGTGATGGTCTTGTCGGGATTCAGCACGGCCGTACCCTTGGCCGGCTGGGTCAACGACGTGATGGTCAGAGTGTCGCCGTCCGTATCGATATCGTTCGACAGAACGTTGATCGTGACGGCGGTGTCCTCGTTCGTGAGCGGGAGGTCGTTGCGCGCATCCGGAGCGTCGTTGACCGCGGTCACGGTCACGGTCACGCTGGCCGCCCAGGTGCCTCCCTGGCCGTCGGAGATCGAGTAGACGAACATGTCGACACCGCTGAGGTTGGCGTCCGGCGTGTAGGTGACGGTTCCGTCCGGGTTGATGGCCGCCGAGCCCCGGTTCGGATTGCTCACACTCGTGACCGTCAGGGGATCGCCGTCCACGTCGGTGTCGTTGCTCCGCGGGTCGAACGTGAGCGGCGTGTCTTCGGCCGTGGTGACCAGGTCGTCGAACGCTTTCGGAACGTCGTTGACGGGCGTGATCGTCATCGTGACCGTCGCCGTCGCCGTGCCGCCGTGGCCATCTGAAATGGTGTAGGTGAAGGAGTCGCTGCCGTTCGCGTTGGCGTTCGGCGTATAGATCACATATTTTCCCGCGAGACTCGGGCTCTGGTTGATCACCACCGAACCCTTCGCTCCCTGGGTCACCGCGATCACGACCAGGGCGTCGCCGTCCACATCGGTGTCGTTGCTCACCACGTCGAAGTTGAGCGCCGTGTCCTCGTTCGTCGTGGCCGAATCGTTCACCGCGACCGGCGGATCGTTGACGGCGGTCACCGTGACCGTAACCGTGGCGGTGCCGGTGCCGCCCTGCCCGTCGGAAAGCGTGTAGGTGAACGTGTCCGTGCCGTGGAAATCGAGGTTGGGGGTGTAGGTGACCGTGCCGTCGCCCTGAATCGTCGCCGACCCGTTCGCCCCCTGGGTGACCGCGGTCACGGTGAGCGGATCGCCGTCGGGATCGGTGTCGTTGGCCTTGACCGCCACGTTCACCGGCGTGTCCTCGTTCGTGGTGACAGAGTCGTTCACCGCGTTCGGCGGATCGTTGACGGCGATCACCGTGACCGTGACCGTGGCCGTGTCGGTGAGGTAGGAGCTGCCCTCCGGGCCGTCGCGGATCACGTACTGAAAGGAGTCGATACCCGTGAAGCCGGCGTTGGGCGTGTAGGTCACGGTCCCGCCGGCATTGAGCACCACTGTGCCGTTCGCCGCCGGCCAGGCATAGAAGACCTCGATCGTGTCGCCGTCCGGATCGGTGTCGTTGGCCCCGACGGCGATGACCACGGGGGTGTTTTCATTCGTGGAGGCGGCGTCGTCCACTGCGTCCGGCTGCCGGTTCGGGGGCTCCACGACTCCCTGCCCCGTGAAGACGGCCGTGTCGAACGAGTACAGGGTGTACATCATCCTCTGGACGCGGAGGACGTCACCCGGCACCGCCTGCGCGGTGTAGTCCGCGTAGCTGACCGGCGGCGGCGCGGTCGGCAGCGTGGCTGTGAACAGACCGGTGTCTCCACCGGTCTCGGTGAGCGTGAGGAAGAGCGAGTCCCTGTAGTCGAAGCCCGTCCTGACCTCGACGTTCACGGATTCTGTGTCGGCGCCGGGCGTCGTGTTGCCCAGGGGGCGGCGCATCCAGACCTGGGCCGTGGAGCCCACGTCGAAGGAGGTGGCATCCTGACCCTGATCGTCGGTGAGCCACAGATCCGAGTCCCGCATCCGCGCCGTGGCGGACACCCCGCTCCGGGTGGCCGTAACCGTCGAGTCGTTGTCGGGCGCCGCGAGGTAGTCCGGGAATTCGAGCAGGCCGTCGCCCGGGACCGGAGGATTGGAATAGCTGGCGAGGACCCCGGTGGGCAGCGTGCCCGTGAACACGCCGGTATCGGGGCCGGTCTCCGTGAGGGTCACGGTCTCGGCGTCGAGCTTCGCGTCGCCGTATCTCCTGGAGCTGACCGTTGCCGTCAGCATCTCGGCCGTGGCGGGGTCGGTGTTGGCGGTGGCCTCGCCGACCCGGACGTGGATGGTGTCGCCGAGCAGATAGCTCGACGTGGCCTCGTCCTGACCGTCGAGGAGCTCCACGGCGACCGGCACGATGGCGCCGATCCCCACCACCCGGGCGGTGGAATCGCCGGCGTAGACCGAGGCGTAGTAGAAGATCTCCACCGTGTCCGCCGGCTCGACGTCCAGGGCGGAGTACGATGGACCTCCCCCCGCCCGGACGGTCGCGAGGGTGCCCTCGAAAACCCCCGTCGAGCCGCCCGTCTCCGTGACCCCGACATACATCTGATCGTCCGTCCCGCGGGCCCTGGCGATCACGGCGAAAGAGTCGGCATAGAGGGAGGTGTCCGCCCGCGGAGCGGTGACGCGGATGTTCAGGGTGTCACCCGCGGAAGCGGGGCTGTTCAGGATCTCCACGACCGCCGGCACCATGAGGAGCGAGGCCGTGGCCTGGCCGTCGCCGGCCGTGATCGTGTCGGGCTCGTTCGTGAGCGCGTACTCCCGGCCGGTGCTCAGGATTCCGCTGTTGTTCCAGCTCCACAGCCTCATCGGGATTGAGCCTTCGAAGAGGCCGGGGCTCGCGGGAATCTCGGCGAGGCTCAGCGGCTCGACGTCGCGGGTGATCCGCGACCGGATGGTGGCCGCGGGCGGCGCCTGACCGGCCGACAGCGGGTCGAGGATCCGCACCCGGGCGGTGGTCTCCTCCAGCAGGACGGGCACGGGCAGGCCGGCTTCGTCCACGAAGCGCACGGCCGAGCGCACCACGGCCGCCTGGTCGCCGGAGTGGGTGACGCCGTTCGCGTCGGCATGCACCACCGTGACGGTCTCGCCGGGCTGGGCCTGCAGGCGTCCGTCGCCGGGAACGGCCGCGCCCGGGGCGATCGGCAGCGCTCCCTCGAACAGGCAGGAGCGCCCGTCCGTCTCCAGGGTCCAGAGCGTCTCCAGGTCGCCCGTGGTCAGCGAGCGGACCTCCACCGTCCTCAGGTCGAGCGCGGGGCCGTTGTACGCCGCGGTCTCGACTTCGACCCGCAGGTCGGAGCCGAGGGCGAACGATTCCGCGTCCGCGCCGCCGTCGTCGACCAGCCGGGTGATGGAGCCGGTGAGGCCGGCCTCGGCCATTGAGGCGGAGTACTGGACCCTCACCGTGTCGAACTGGGGCGGCACCGTGTTCGATTCGAGCAGGCCGTTGCCGGCGTACCCGTAGCCGCCGTTGCTGTGCTGGATCGAACCCTCGAAGACGCCCGTATCCGGGCCGGTCTCACGCAGGGTCAGCGTCTCGGCGTCCTGGCCGAGCAGCAGCGAGAGCGAGACGCTCACGCTTTCGACCGCGGCCGGGTCGAGGTTCGAGGATAGGTCGACCACCCGCACCGCGAGCGGCCCGTCGGTCGGGTAGAGATCCGTGGACCGGCCGTCGCGCGGGCGGATGAAGCTCACCGAGGCGGCGGCGACGGTGGCCGTGTCCGACGACGAGGTGGTGCCGGTGGCCGGCTCCGCGTGGGTGACCGTGGCGGTCTCGCCGGCCGCGGTCTGAAGGCGGCCGTCCCCGGCCACTGGCGTGCCGGTCCCGCTGGGAATGGCAACCTCGAAGGTGCGGGTGCGGGCGCCGGTCTCGGTCAGCGTCACGACCTCGGAGTCGCCGCCCGACGTGGTGACGGTGGCGGTGGTGAAATCCGGCCCCGCGGACAGGTCGGCGTAGGCATCCCGCACCCGGACGCGCACCGGCTCGCCGAGCGTGACCGTCGCCGCACCGCGGCCGTCGCCGTCCACGAAGCGGGCCTCCGACAGGCCGACCTCGACGGAGCCGCTGGCCGCGCCATAGGTGGCGGTGGCGGTGTCCAAGGTGGGGTTCGGGGCATACGTCCAGACCGTATAGAGCTGGTCGGCGTCCACCCCTTCGATGTTGTCGAGAGCGTAGTCGGTGGTGAGGAAGGCCTCCCCCTCGAACACACCGGTGGCCTCGCCGCTCTCGGCCAGGTTGACCGTGGCGGTGTCCTGACCATTGACGGAGCTGAGGCCCACCGAGACGGAGTCCCGCCCCGGAGTGGTGTCCGCCGCGGGATCGCTCACCCGCAGCAGAACCTTGCTCTGCTGCAGGACGCGGGACGTCGCTTCGCCCCACTCGTCCAGGAACGTCACCGTGGCCGACTGTGCGGAAACAAAACTTGCAAAAACACACAACACCAACAACAGCAGAAAGATCTGTCGCCTGCCCATGGAATGGCTCTCCTTCTCCCGGCCCGTCCGGGTCTCTGAATGGCTACTTCGACATGAGTGTCATCCGAGACCCGAAACGTGTCGGTCGGAGCATCGGCGATAATCCGCAAATGCCTCTCACCCGGCAGCCGCGCACGAACACGTCAGGCGGGCAGGACCCTCCATTTCCTGGAACGGGGAAGAGAGGGAGCGTCACCATCCCTCCTTTTCCCGGGACGAGAAAGGGAGGGAGCATCGCGCTCCCTCCTTCGGGTGAAACGCCCAGAGCCTTCAGAGGCAGCGCGGTAGGGCCTGCCTCTACATCCGCATCCGCGCGAACACCATCCACGAAACCGGCGTCTCACCGTACTCGGACTCGAGCTCCGAGGGAATCAGCGCCACGCTTCCAAGCGCTCCGATGCCGGCCTTCCACGGGTCGCGCAGGACGGCGTCGTAGACGTAGCCGAGGCTGAGCTTCCCCACGTCGAAGACTTCCCCGTGCCCGGACAGCTCGTCGTTTTCCTGGCGCTCGACGCGGCCGAAGACGGTGTGCCGCGGCGTCAGGGTGGCCGCGGATTCCAGAAGGAAGGAGTCCGTCGTCTCTCCCGGATCGCTCGCGTTGCGGCCCCAGGCGAGCGTGGTCTGCCAGTTGCCGTCGCCCAGCGGACGGTTGTAGATGGCCGAGGCGGTCGTCCGGTCCTTGTCGATCTCCGGCTCGAGCTGCTCCGGGCTGGCGAGGTGGCCGCGGCTCACCTGGAAGGACCAGTCCGGGGCCGGCTGCCAGGAGGCGCGGACGGACCAGGAGTCCAGCTTCGGATCCTCGACGTCCGTGCGCTTCTCGTCCGGCTCGCGGCCTCGGAAGGCCGAGCCTTCCAGCTTGAAACCGCCCCGGATCCAGCCCAGCGTAGCGACTCCGAAGGTGACGTGCGTCGAATCGAGCCAATGGTGGCCCAGCGGCGCTTCGGGGTTTTCCATGCCGGAGAACCGGTGGAGGAAAGCCGGCGGACCCAGCGCGGGCTCACCCGGCAGCCCCAGGTAGAGGAAGACCGAGCCGTCCGTGCCCAGGTCGTGGCTGTAGGTCCCGGACAGCTCCATGAAAAGGTCGTGCGGGTGCTGGCGGTCGACGAGCGGTGTGCGGCCGTCCGCGGTCTCGCCGGTCTGGAGGAGCAGCGGGTAGCCCTGATCGCCGATCGTCCAGGGCTCGGCGGAGATCATGGCGCGGAACCCCAGCCGGCCCGCTCCGAGCGGGCGGACGGCCATGCCCATGAGCATGCTCTCGCTGAACAGCTCGTGATCCCCGCGGGGGCCGTCCTGGTCGTCGTAGACCCGGTTGAGGAAGCCGTGCGCCATGAGGTGCCAATCGCCCTTCATCGTGTGGAATCCGGTGTGTGGCGCGGACTCGGGCTGCCAGGCGGTACCCGACGCCTCCCGGCTCATCGGGTAAGGCCCGAGCAAGCCCGGCATCTGGTGGCTGGCTTCATCGGCCATGTCCATGCCGGCCATCTCCGGCATCTCCGGCGTCCCGGCAGGCGGCGCAGGCGACGCAGGCGGATGGTGATGTTGATGCTGGGCCGACAAGGGCATGCCGGACAACAGCGCGATCGTCAGAACCGACACGAGTCTTCCCATCTCACCTTCCTCCGTCTCACCTGTTTACGCATAGAATCCCGTCGATGGCTTGCTACACGGCGGCGGAGATCCTAAAGCAGCTCGACGGTTGTGCGGAAGGGTACACCTTTCCGGTGCTCGACAACGCCTACGTGTATCCGGCGGACACGCGAATGACCCTGTACCGGGACGAGTCACGGTGGGCGATCGTCATCGAGGTTCTCGGGTTCAACTCCCACATGGGGGGGACGGAGGGGATCGACGACGCTCTCTACCTCTTCGGCAACTGCCTGCGGCGCCCGCCGGGAATCAGTCCCGAGGACACTCTCCGGCTGGTGACCGACGGCGACTCCGGCCCGCTGTTCGAGAAGCCGGACGGCACGGCGATCCGGAAGGGGGCCACGGACCTGCGCATCCGTGGCCGGCTGTTTCCCGCTCCCTCATCCAAAGAAGGTTTCGAGCTGCTGCGCGCGCTGGTGACGAAGCACCGGGATCTGCTGCTGGCCACGGACGCGGAGCTTCAGGAGCGCCTTCCATCCGGTCTGCCGAGGCTCCTCCGGCTGGAAGAGTGGAGCCATCCGGACATCGCGGACGGCGACCTCCCCAGCGAGAGCCCGACCTTCAAGCTGCTGGCCCAGGTGTTGGAGACCGGCGATCCGGCCCTCTACCGCCCCCGCCGCAAGCCGAACACTCACTGGTCGAACTGGCCGGAGGGGGGGGTTCTGTAGAGGAAGGCTGCCGAGAAAACCAGCGGCTCAAGACCTGCCGAAGCTTGTGGCTCTCATCACCTGACATCGATCCCCCCGGCCCGGTAATTCCCCTCAGAAGCACCTTCTTGGATAGAAGAAGGAAGAGGGTGCTTACCTTCCGCGCGAAGTTGAAGTATGGTTCAACTACTTTTTGAAGCTGCTCTCATGTACTGCGAGGGTGACCCTCGCCATGGAGGCGTTTCGGGTTGCCGCGGACTTATCGGATCTTCTCGCTGATCGTCGCCGTCGTGGCGGCGGTCTTCCTGACCGGCTTCCTGCTGGAGCGCCGGACCGGCTGGAGTGTGGCGATCGCGGTGTCGTCCGGACTGCTCTCGGCGGTCGTGACCTGGGTCGTGGTCTGGCGCATCCATCTGCCGCTGCGGCGCCTGGCGCGGGCCATGTCGTCCATGGCGGGGTCCGGACAGCTCGTGGCGGATTTCCCCGACTCCGGCGGCGGCGGCGAGGTCCGGCTCATCGAGACGACCTTCCGCTCGCTCGTGATCTCGCTCAAGGACTCGCAGCGCGCCCGCGAGCGCTCCTATGTCGAGGCGGTGGGCGCGATCGTGACCGCCGCCGACGCCCGCGACCAGGAGACGACCGGCCACTCCTTCCGGGTGGCGCTCTATGCGGTCGAGCTGGCCCGGACCATGGGGATCCGCGGCGATCCGCTCAAGGCCATCGAGTGGGGAGCGTTGCTCCATGACGTCGGCAAGATGGTCGTGCCCGACCACATCCTGCGCAAGGGGAGCCCGCTGACCGACGAGGAGTGGCTCATCATGAAGCAGCATCCGGGATGGGGGTACGAGATGCTGGCCGAGGTCAGCTTCCTCCAGCCGGCGGCTCTCGACCTCATCTACAGCCATCACGAGCGCTGGGACGGCGCCGGCTACCCCCGCGGCATGGGCGGCGTGGACGTGCCGCTCGGCGCCCGGATCTTCGCCGCGGTGGACACGTACGATGCCATCACCTCGGACCGCCCCTACCGCCGCGCCCGGCCGCACGCAGTCGCCATCGGGGAGCTGCAGCGGGTCTCCGGCCGCCAGCTCGATCCGCAGGTGGTGGAGGCGTTCCAGGAGATCCCCGAGGTCGAGCTGAAGCGGCTGCGCACCCTGTGCCGGCGGGTCCATCCCGGGCTCCGCCTGCCGGCCGACCTGCTCGACCGGTTGAGCGACTCCCGCGAGCTGCCGATTGCCTGCACCCCGTGAGGCGCTAGACTCCGCGGCATGAGCAGGGTCCTCCATCCCGTCCTCACTCCGGACGAGCGCCGCCGGCTCGTGTGGCAGGGGGTGGACTGCTTCAACCGCGGCGAATTCTACGACGCGCACGAGGCCTGGGAGGACGTCTGGCGCTCGAACCTCTCCGAGCCGCGCACGTTTCTCCAGGGTCTGATCCAGGTCGCCGCCGGGATGCACCAGATCCTCGACCTGCAGCGCAACGCCGGCCCTCGGCGGACTCTCGCCAAGGCGGCGGCCCACCTGGAGCGCTACGCTCCCTGCACCCTCGGGCTCGACGTGGACGGCGTCCTGGCGGCGGTGGCACGGTGGCGGGAGTGGCTGGAGCAACCCGCCGGGGAGAGGCCGCCGATGCCCGGTCTGCGAGTGGTGGACCGGGAGGCGGTGGGCTGAAGCTCAGGAGCCCTCACCCCTCTCCCCAGCCTCCAGCCTGGCCGCCAGCGCCTCGACCTCCTGGAAAAGCTCCTCCCGCCGGCCGTCCAGCCAGTTGGATTCGAGGTCGTCGAACAGGCGGTCGCGGCGGGCGCGGTTGAGCCGGGCGAGAGCCAGGATTCCGGGCTCCTGGACCCGGCGGCGCTCGAGGCGGATACGGGACTCGTCGGGGGTGGCGGAAATCTGGATCTCCAGGAGCCGGCGGGCGCGCTCGACGGCGGCGGCCTCCACGGCCTCGGCGAGCTCCCGCGCCAGGACGTGGGCGTCGTGCAGCTCTCCCAGGACGTCCTGGAGGCCCTTCATGTGCTTCACCACCGAGGCGGCCTCGGCAAGCTCCTCCGTGAACGGTTCCAGGAGATAGCGGAGGCGCTTGGCGCTGATCCGCGCCTCGTGGGCCTCCTTCTCGTCGTCCGGTCCGGTCACCCGGGCGAGGTGCGACCGCAGCTCCTCCGCCTGGCGCCGCAGGACGGCCGCGGTTGCCTCCGCGAGCGTCGGGCGGGGGGCGTCCGCGTCCAGGTGAATCTCGGTGCGGTAGGTCGAGAGCTGCTTGCGCAACGCCTGCTCCAGGCGGGGAAACTCGTCCGGGACGTGCCCGGCCATCTCCTCGTTGGCCTCCCGCATCCGCTCTTCCAGACGGGCCAGGAGCCAGGCCAGGCCGGCGCGGTGATGGGAGCCGAGTTGGCGCGGCCGTCCGCGCAGCCATTCGATCTGGACTTCCGTGTCCCGGCCGGGCCCGGTGGCGTCGGCCAGCTTTTTGAGCCGGCGGCGCAGCTTCTTGGGGAGGCTCTCGTCCAGCCAGGGAGCGTAGGAGCGCAGGCAGCTCCGCAGCCGCCGCAGGGCGACCCGGAAGTCGTGCAGCGCTTCGGAGTCCGCGGAGGTCTCGGGGGTGGGGGGGTGAAGGCGGGGGAAGGCGGCGGCGGCCTGGTCGAGATGGTGGAGCGCGAGCAGGCGGGCACCTTCTTCGGGCGGACGGGCGAGGAGCGGCTCCATGATCAGTCGGCCAGCCTCCGGAGCTGCGCCGGGGTGAGGGCCCAGGACAGGACAGCCGTGCCGCCGGCCGGTTCGTCCGGGAATTCGAGGAGGCAGGCGCCGCCTTTGCGGAAGGCGAAGAGCCTGCGCTCGGTGCCGGTGAGGAGCCAGCCGAGGATCTGGCTGATACCGGGCTCGTGGCCGACCGCGGCGACGGTGTCCACCTTCTGTTTGCGCAGCCAGCGGAGGAAGCCTTCCGGCGTGGCGGTCTCAGGGGTGGGGGCCAGCTCTTCGATCTCGACATAGTTGAGGCCGCCGTAGACGGAATCGACGATGGCGGCGGTCTGGGCGGCGCGGGTCAGCGGGCTCGTCGCCAGGAGGTCGATCGCGGGGACCAGGGTGCGGAGGCCGCGGACGGCCTGCTTCATCTTCTTGCGGCCTTCATCGGTGAGCGGCCGGAGGCGGTCGTCCTTGCCGGTGCGGGCGAAGTCCTCCCTCTCCTCGGCAATGGCATGGCGGATCAGCAGGAGTCTCATGTCGGTACCTCTCCATCCGTAGAGATACCGCATCAGGGGGCAGATAGGCAAAAGGGGCGGGTGCCAGAGATGTGACACCTCACCCCTTTTCCGGAGATGGGAGCCCGGCTCAGCCGGCCGATTCCTCCTCGCCGATCCTCGCCGCGTCCTTGAGGGCCTGGTACCGGGCGAGCTGCTCGGGGGTGAGGATCGCCGAGAAGGCCGCGTCGAAGACGTCGCGGGCGTCACGGATCTTGTCGCGCAGGGCGTCGATCTTGACCACGGTCCCGCCGACGGTGAGGGCGTCCGGGCTGGCCACGTCGAGCTGCGCCTTGAGCGTCTTCTCCAGCGGCTCGATCTGGTCGTAGAGCGGCTTGGTGGTGGCGTGCAGGTCGTCCAGGAGGCCCTTCATGGTGTCGATCTGCGCGGCGGTCAGCTTCAGGTACCGCGCGAGCGCCCGGGGGTTGTGGAGGATGTCGGCCGGGTTGGGCTTCGGCGGCTGGGCGGCCTCGGCCAGGAACGGAACGGCCGTCACGGCGAGCACGGCGATCAGGGCGGCGGTGACCAGCAGTCTGCGCTTCATCATGATTGACTCTCCTTTGTTTCGTCCTTCGCTTCGGGTTCGTCCCTGGAACCCACGGGCGGCGGATTTCCTGCGGTCCCTCTGTGATAGCGTTTCGAACAGCCGAGGGGACTCTTCCGGAGGATACGAGCTTGAAGCGTACGCCGCTATACGAATGCCACGTCGAGGCGGGAGCCCGCCTCGTGGATTTCGCCGGCTGGGAGATGCCGGTGCAGTACCTTGGAGTGATCGAGGAGCACCGGGCGGTGCGCACCGCCGCCGGGCTGTTCGACGTCTCCCACATGGGAGAGGTCCGGGTGCAGGGGCCGGGGGCCGAGGCTTCCTCCAGCGGCTCACCCCGAACGACGTCTCGAAGCTGGCGCCGGCCGCGCGCACTACAGCGGCCTGCTACGACGAGGGGACCTACGTCGACGACCTCCTGATCTACCGCATCGGCGCCGAGGAGTTCCTGGTCGTGGTCAACGCCTCGAACGCCGACCGCGATTTCGCATGGATCGCCCGCCGCGCCGGCGCCGGCGTCCAGGTGACGAACGAGAGCGACCAATGCGCGCTGCTCGCCGTCCAGGGTCCGCGGGCGGTCGAGATCCTGCAGCCGCTCACCGATCGACCCCGCGCGCGAGCCGTCAAGTACTACGGCTTCGCTCCAGGGCGAGGTCGACGGCAGGCCGGCGATCCTCGTCGCGCACCGGCTACACCGGCGAGGACGGCTTCGAGCTCTACGTGCGCGCCGGAGGACGCGGCGCGGGTGTGGCGACGGCGTTGCTCGAGGCGGGAGCCGCGCACGGCCTCGTGCCGGCCGGGCTCGGCGCCCGCGACACGCTCCGCCTGGAGGCCGGCATGGCGCTCTACGGCCACGAGATCGACGAGACGACGACGCCGTTCGAGGCCGGGCTCGCCTGGGTGGTGAAGATGACAAGGGCGACTTCGTCGGCCGCGACGCGCTCGCCGCCCAGCAGGCGCGGGGGATCCGCCGCAAGCTGGTCGGCTTCGAGATCCAGGGGCGCGGAATCGCCCGCCAGGGACACGAAGTAAAGAAGGAAGGGGCCACCGGTCGGCACCGTCACCAGCGGCACCTGGAGCCCGAGCTTCGAGAAGGCCTAGGCATGGCCTACGTGCCGGTCGAGCTGGCCGCGCCGGGCACCGCGCTGGAGATCGACGTGCGCGGCAGGGCGCTGTCCGCAGTTGTCGTGGAAATGCCGTTCTATCAACGGCCGAAGGTGGTATAAGGAAGAAAAGATTCCAGGGCTACCGCAGTTTGACATTCCGGGCCCGGCCTGGCGCCGGTATGAATATTCCGAGTGTGCGCCGGGTTGGACCTGCAAGATTGGAGGGGACCGATGTATCCAACCGAGTACCTCTATTCCAGGGAGCACGAGTGGATCCGCGTCGAGGACGACGTTTGCACCCTCGGCATCACCGAGTTCGCGCAGCAGGAGCTGGGCGAGGTCGTGTACGTCGAGTTGCCGGAGGTCGGGCAGGTGTTCGACACCAACGACGAGATCGGGACGATCGAGTCGGTCAAGGCGGTGGCGGAGGTCTATACCCCGGTGGCCGGCGAGATCCTCGAGATCAACGAAGCCGTCGTGGACGACCCGGAGCTGCTCAACGAGGATCCGCACGCCGACGGCTGGCTGGTCAAGATCCGCTTCTCGTCGGCCGCCGACCTCAAGTCGCTCATGAACGCCGAGAAGTACGAGGAGTACGTCAAGAGTGGCGAAGCATAACGAGCTGGCGACGATAGCTTCGGAGATCCCCGCTTCCCTTCGGCCGGCGGACACGTTCGTCCGCCGGCACCTCGGGTCGGCAGACGCCGAGGTCCGCCAGATGCTGGCCACGATCGGTGCCGACTCGCTGGACACGCTGGTCGGGGAGACGGTGCCGGATTCGATCCGGCTGCGCGAACGGTTCTCGCTCTCCTGGCTTCCGGAGGACCGGCCGCTCGGCGAGAGCGAGACGCTCGGCGTGCTGCGCGACATCGCCGGAAAGAACCGGATCTTCCGGTCCTATCTCGGCATGGGTTATTACGACTGCCTGGTGCCCGGCGTGATCCAGCGCAACATCCTGGAGAACCCGGGCTGGTACACGCAGTACACGCCGTATCAGGCCGAGATCTCCCAGGGTCGCCTGGAGGCGTCTGCTCAACTACCAGACGATGATCGCCGACCTGACCGGCCTGCCGATGGCCAACGCGTCGCTGCTCGACGAGGGGACCGCCGCGGCCGAGGCCATGCACATGTGCGCCGCGTCTGGCGGACGGCAACGTCTTTCTTCGTCTCCGACGACTGCCATCCGCAGACCATCGCGGTGGTCAAGACCCGAGCCGGCGCGATCGGCGTCGAGGTGCGGGTCGCCAATGTGGACGACCCCACGAGCTGCGATCTCCAAGGCGTGTTCGGCGTCCTGGTGCAGTACCCGGCTACCGACGGCCGCATCCGCGACTGGTCCGGCCTGATCGAGCGCGCCCATGCAGGCGGAGGCCCTGGTGGTCGATGGCGACCGACCTGCTGGCGCTGACCCTGCTGCGCCCGCCCGGCGAGCTCGGCGCCGACATCGCCGTCGGCTCGGCGCAGCGCTTCGGCGTGCCGCTGGGCTTCGGCGGTCCCCACGCGGCTTTCCTCTCCACCCGCGACGAGCACAAGCGCCAGCTGCCGGGCCGCGTCATCGGCGTCTCCCGCGACCGCGCACGGCCAGATGGCCTACCGCATGGCGCTCCAGACCCGCGAGCAGCACATCCGGCGCGAGAAGGCGACCAGCAACATCTGCACGGCGCAGGTGCTGCTGGCGGTCATGGCCGGGATGTACGCCGTCTATCACGGTCCGGACGGCCTGCGCGACCATCGCCCGGCGCGTCCACGGCCTGGCCGCGGTCCTGGCCGGAGGCCTTGCGCCGCCTCGGGTACGGTATCGGCGGCGAGGGCAGCGAGCCATTCTTCGACACGCTGCGGGTCGGAGCTGCCGGCGACCGCTCGGCGGACGAGCTGCTGCGCCGGCCGAGGCGCGGGGGATCAACCTGCGCCGCTCGGCGACGCAACGGTGGGCGATCGCTCTCGACGAGGCGACCACGGCGACGGACGTCGAGGACGCTGCTCGCGATTTTCGGCGGGCGAGGGCCGCTTCTCGCTCGGGGAGCTGGCTGCGACCGGCATGACCGTGGCGGACATCCCGGCGCCGCACGCCCGGACCTCGGACTTCCTGACCCACCCGGTCTTCCACCGCTACCACACCGAGCACGAGATGCTCCGCTACATCAAGCGGCTGGAGGCGCGCGACCTGTCGCTCGCGACGTCGATGATCCCGCTCGGCTCCTGCACGATGAAGCTGAACGCCACGAGCGAGATGGTGCCGCGTGACCTGGCCCGAGGTCGGCGCCCTCCATCCGTTCGCGCCGGCGATCAGACCGAGGGCTATCACGGCGCTCTTCCGGACGCTCGAGACGTGGCTGGCGAGATCACCGGCTTCGCCGCCTGCTCGCTCCAGCCGAACGCCGGTTCGCAGGGCGAGTATGCCGGGCTGATGGTGATCCGGGCGTACCATCGCGACCCGGGGCGAGCAGGACCGGGACGTCTGCCTGATCCCGGTCTCGGCCCACGGCACGAACCCGGCGTCGGCGGTGATGGCCGGCATGAAGGTGGTCGCCGTGGCCTGCGACGCGCAGCGGCAACATCGACATCGCCGACCTGCGACGCCAAGGCGGGCCAGCACCGCGACCGGCTCGGCGGCGCTCATGGTGACCTATCCCTCCACGCACGGCGTGTTCGAAGTCGGGCATCCGGGAGATCTGCGAGATCGTCCACGAGCACGGCGGCCAGGTCTACATGGACGGCGCGAACATGAACGCCCAGGTCGGCCTCTGCCGTCCGGGCGACTACGGCGCGGACGTCTGCCATCTCAACCTGCACAAGACCTTCTGCATCCCGCACGGCGGCGGCGGTCCGGGCATGGGCCCGATCTGCGCGGCGCCGCACCTGGCGCCGTTCCTGCCGGGCCATCCGGTGGTCCCTACCGGCGGCGATGCAGGCGATCGGTCCGGTGTCCGCGGCTCCCTGGGGGAGCGCGAGCATCCTGCCGATCTCCTGGATGTACATCGCCATGATGGGGGCGGACGGCCTGAAGCGCGGCGACCGAGGTGGCGATCCTGAACGCCAACTACATGGCGGCGCGCCTCGCAGCGAGCACTACCCGGTGCTCTACACGCGGCGAGAAGCGGCCGGGTGGCGCACGAGTTCATCCTCGACCTGCGCCCGTTCAAGGGAGCGCCGGCGTCGAGGCCGAGGACGTGGCCAAGCGGCTGATGGATTACGGCTTCCACGCGCCGACGATGTCCTTCCCGGTGGCCGGCACGCTGATGATCGAGCCGACGGAGAGCGAGTCGAAGGCGGAGCTGGACCGCTTCTGCGACGCGCATGATCGCCATCCGCGGAGGAGATCCGGGCCATCGAGGAGGGCCGGATCGACCGCGACGACAACCCGCTCAAGAACGCGCCGCACACGGCGGAGACGTGACTTGCGTCGGAGTGGGCCCACCCCTACACCCGCGAGCAGGCGGCCTTCCCGGCGCCCTGGGTGCGCGAGCGGAAGTTCTGGCCGTACGTCGGGCGGATCGACAACGTCTGGGGCGACCGGAACCTGATGTGCCTGTGTCCGCCCGTCGCGAGTTACGAGTCGTAGCAGGGCACTGGGGTGAAGCGTTACGAGCAGGTGCTGTTGGGGATGTTTCTGGCCTGTTGGCTGGTGTACCTGCTCGCGGTGTTCCGGCTGGTGACGCCGGAAGGCACGTGGAGCCCCGGCTTCTATCCGTACGACACCCTGGCCGCCGCCTTGGGCTGGGGTGCCGGCAATCTCTACGTCTACCGGACGCGGGACCTGGCCGAGAAAGACCGGCGCCGCTTCATGCCGGGCTACTTCCTGGCCCCGCTGGGGTTGATCCTGCTGCTCAAGGTCATGATGCCGCTCGACTTCCAGCGCGCGGCCCCCTTCGTGGGAGTCTGGGCCTTCTGCGTGTTCAGCATCTTCTTCTTCGTGGCGATGAAGCTCCAGATCTGGGGCCGGCGGACGGGGTAGAGGGGCCGCCCTCCCGACCTCACCCCCCGTCCCCCTCTCCCATCGCTCTCCCCCCGACCGGGAGAGGGGGGCGCCACCACCCAAGGGAGGCGCCCCTTGCGGGCGCGGGCCCGTAGCCCCGGGTTTCAACCAGGCTTGCGCCCTGGGCTACATGCCGGAGCCCCCTCCGGGGGCTCGTCGAGTGAAGCTCTCCGTCCCGGCGGCGAAGTCACCTTCCCTGCTGCAAAGCAAACTCCCCCGCTGCAAAGTCAACTCCCCTGGTGCAAAGTCACCTTCCTCTGCCGCAAAGTCAACTCCTCCGATGCAGAGTCGACTTCTCTGATGCAAAGTCAACTTCCCCGTTGCAGAGTTGACTTCTCTGATGCAGAGTCAACTTCCCCGTTGCAGAGTCGACTTCTCTGATGCAGAGTCAACTCCCCCGTTGCAGAGTCGACTTCTCTGATGCAAAGTCAACTCCCCCGATGCAGAGTCGGCTTCTCTGATGCAGAGTCACCTTCCTTCGATGCAAAGTCGACTCCCCTGATGCAGAGTCAACTCCCCTGATGCAGAGTCAACTTCCCTGATGCAGAGTCAACTTCCCTGATGCAGAGTCAACTTCCCTGATGCAGAGTCAACTTCCCTGATGCAGAGTCACCTTCCCTGATGCAGAGTCAACTTCCCTGATGCAGAGTCACCTTCCCCCGCTGCAAAGTCGACTCCCCCGCTGCAAAGTCACCTTCCTTCGCTGCAAAGTCAACTTCTCTGATGCAAGGTGAGGCCCCCTGATGCAAAGTCGACTCCCTGGGGGCTCCGGAGAAGGCCCTGGCGCCCTGCGTGCTACGATCCCCGCCGATGAGCGCTCTTGACCTCTCCTCCCGGATCGACACCCTGGTGGCGGACCTCGCCGGCCGCGGATCGGTGCTGGTCGCCTACTCGGGCGGTGTGGATTCCGGGGTGGTGGCCGCTCTCGCTCATCGGGCTCTGGGGGACCGGGCGCTGGCCGTGACGGCGGCGGCGGAGACGCTTGCGGGCGCCGAGCTGGACCAGGCCCGCCGGCTCGCCGCCGAGATCGGCATCCGCCACGAGACGGTCACCTACAGCGAGCTGGACGACCCCGAGTTCGTGGCCAACCCGAGCCACCGCTGCTACGTCTGCCAGGGGATGCGGATGGACCGCATGATCCGCGAGGCGGCCGAGCGCGGTTTTTCGATCGTCTGTGACGGCACCAACGCCTCGGACCCGGGTCCCGACCGGCCGGGGCTCGCGGCGGTCCGCGAGCGTGGAGTCTATTCGCCGCTCCTGGCGCACGGCATTACCAAGGACACCACCCGCGAGATCGGCCGTTTCCTCGGCCTCTCGGTCTGGGACCGGCCGGCCAACGCCTGCCTCTCATCGCGCATCCCCCACGGCCAGCTCGTCACCCTGGGCAAGCTGCGGCGGATCGAGTCGGCGGAGGACGTGCTCGCCGCGGCCGGCTTTCGGGTCGTGCGCGTGCGCCACGACGACGGCTCGGCCCGGGTCGAGGTCGCCCCCGACGAGGTGGAGCGCCTCGCCGGGATCTGGAGCGAGGTCGAGCCGCGCCTGCGCGGGCTCGGCTTCTCGCGGGTCAGCTACGATCCGCACGGGTACCGCCGGGGCGGTGCCGACCTGGGCGCCTTGTGAATCCGCAACGGCTCCGCGAGCTGCTCGACGCGGTCGCGGCCGGCGACCTGTCTCCGGACCAGGCCCTGGCCGACCTGGCCGAGCTGCCTTACGCGGATCTCGGCTTCGCCAAGCTCGATCTTCACCGCGAGCTGCGCAACGGCCTGCCCGAAGCCGTCTACGCCGAAGGCAAGCGGACGGACGACCTGCTCGCCATCGTCGATCGCATGATGAAAGGCCACGGACGGGTGCTGGTCACCCGGCTGCGGCCTGAAGCGGCGGCGGCGATCCTGGCCGAGCGGCCCCGGGAGGACGCGGCCACCTACCATGAGCGCGCCCGCATCCTGACCTGCGGCCAGCCCCGCGACCGCCAGCCCGGCGCGATCGCCGTGCTCGCCGCCGGCACCTCGGACCTGGGGGTGGCGGAGGAGGCCGCGGTCTGCGCCGACTGGTTCGGCCACGAGGTCGAACGCTGCTACGACGTCGGCATCGCCGGTCTCCACCGGCTGCTGGGGAACCTGCCGGCCATCCGCAAGGCCGACGTCGTGATCGCGGTCGCGGGTATGGACGGCGCGCTGCCGACCGTGGTGGCCGGCCTGGTTCCGGTGCCGGTGGTGGCGGTGCCGACCAGCGTGGGCTACGGCGCGAGCTTCGGCGGCATCGCCGCGCTCCTCACCATGCTGAACGCCTGCGCGCCGGGGATCGGCGTGGTGAACATCGACAACGGCTACGGCGCGGCCGTCCTCGCCAGCCGCATCGCCCGGCGCGCCTAGCCCGAGATCCCGGCCACGAAGCGGTCCAGCGAGCGGCAGAACGCCGCCGTGGCTTCGACGTGCGGGAGGGCGCCGGCGGTTTCGAAGATCTCCAACTCGGCGGTGTGCGCCAGGCGGTGCAGCCAGCGGTCCGCGTCCTCCACCTTCGGCGCCGGGGACTTCCGGCCCCAGCCGATCCAGACCGGCAGGCCGATCTCCGGCAGGAGCGTGGCCACGTCGTCGCCGAGGTCGCCGGACAGGTAGGCCGCCAGCGCCGCCCGGGAACGGCTCACGTGGCTCGCCCGGTAGTGATGATCGAGAAGCGCCGCGTCCACCCGCTCGGGCGCGGCGTAGACCTCCTTGCGCAGGTGGTGCGTGATGGCCGAACGGCTGGTCAGGAGATCGAGGATCGTGTCGCGCACCACCGGCAGCCGGAGCATCTTTCCCAGGAAATCCCCGTCCCCGCCGTCCAACCCCAGGGGAGAGACCAGGGCGAGCGCCCGCAGCAGACCCGGCCTCTCCGCGGCGATCCGCACGGCGTAGGCCGCCGGCAGACCCGACGCGACCAGCACCGCCGGCTCCCCGGCGACCGCGGTGAGGAAACCCTCGAGCGCCTCGGTATAGAAGGACGGCCGCCAGTCGCCAGGGCGCGGCGGCGCCGAGCGGCCCCAGCCCGGCAGGTCCGGCGCGTAGACCACGTAGCGCTCGGCGAGCTGCTCCGCCGCGGCCCGCCACTCGTTGGAGTCGTGGCCGGGACCGAAGGAGTGGAGGAGGACGATCGGCGGCCGGCCGGCCTGGCGCAGGCCGAGCTCCTGGAAGACGATCTCCCCGTGCCGGGCTGCGTAGCGGTGCGCGCGGCCCCAGCGCGGCGGCGACGGCGGCTCGGCCCGGCGCCGGATCACGGCGCTCGCCAGCGCCGGCACTCCCAGCGCCACGCCGGCCAGGACGAGGCCTTTCACCCAGGCCGCGACCCGGGGCTCCGGCTGTCCGTATCGACTCGTCGTATTGCCTCGCGTCCCGCGCATCGTCTCCTCCCGGATCGTGAGGCTCCGAGGATAGCATCCCCACCGCCTGGAGGGGGATCGCGAACAAGCTATAATGCCTTCGTCATGGCAGTCCAGCCCATCGTCCGCCTCGGCCACCCCGCTCTGCGGACCCCCGCGCGGCCCATCGAGCCGGGGAAGATCCGCGAGCCCGGGATCCAGCAGCTCATCGACGACATGGTGGAGACCATGCATGCCGCGCAGGGCGTCGGCCTGGCCGCGCCGCAGATCGCAGTCGGGCTCCAGGTCTTCGTCTATGCCGCCGCCGGCCATCCCGACCGCCATCCGGACATCCCGCTCCACGTGGTGATCAACCCCATGATCACGCCGCAGGCGCGCGAGCTGGTCTACGACTGGGAAGGGTGCCTGTCCATCCCCGACCTCCGTGGCATGGTGCCGCGCCACCTGTCCGTCCGCGTCCAGGGCCTGGACCGGGACGGCCGGCCGCTCGACTACGTCGCCAGCGACTTCGAGGCCCGCATCGTCCAGCACGAGTACGACCACCTGAACGGCATCGTCTTCCTCGACCGCATGCGCGACCTCCGCACCCTCGGCTACACCGCGGAGTGGAACGAGCACATGGAGGGGGAGGAAGGCTCGGATGCCGGAGATACCGGCGACATTGCGGTCGGCTGAAACGTGGCGCGCGAGCTGGTGATCCTCTGGGCGGGACGCCACCACCGCTCGGGGTGGGAGGAGATCTGCTCGGAATACCGGCGCAAGATCTCCCACATGGCGGCTGTCCGTGACATCCCTGTGAAGGCCCGGGCCGCCTCGGACGACCCGCAGCGCCTCCGCATCGAGGGTCAGGCCCTCCTGGCGGCCCTGCCGCGGCCCTCCTGGCCCATCGCCCTGGACAGCCGCGGCGAGATCGTCGATTCC
The DNA here is from genome assembly GCA_963844885.1 of uncultured Holophagales bacterium. GTDB lineage: Bacteria > Acidobacteriota > Thermoanaerobaculia > Multivoradales > UBA5704 > DATMER01. The sequence continues at coordinate 52,098 of CAWJQA010000012.1, forward strand.
ACGCAACTGGCCGAGCGCCTCGCCCGTATCAAGGCGGAATGGCCGCACCCTGTCGTCTTCGTCATCGGCTCCGACCTCGGTCTCGACCCGGCGGTGCTCGCCGAGGCGCGGTGGACCCTGTCGCTGGGGCGCCTGACCTTCTCCCACGAGCTGGCACGGGCCGTGCTGTACGAACAACTCTTCCGCACTCTCACCATTGAGGCCGGAATGAGCTATCATCGCGAACCCCTGTAACCCCGGGTGTGTGTTTCAGGAAGCGTTGAAAGGAGACCGCAAGCGTGGCCAAGACACAGAAGGCCAAGACTCCCTCTGCCGTGGAGCCCCAGGACCAGAGCCAGTTTGAAGGTCTGCGGACCCGGCTGCTGGAGCAGAGGCGGGAGATGTACGATCTCTACAACCAGGACATCCGCGCCGGTCAGGAATCCGCCGACGACGGGACCGAGGACATCGTCGATCGGGCGAACAACCACTACAACCGGGAGCTGATGTTCTCGCTGTCCGACTCCGAGCGGCAGCGCCTGCTTCAGATCGAGGAGGCCATCCGGCGCCTGGACGATGGTGTCTACGGCCGGTGCGGCAACTGCGGCGGGCCGATCAACCCCCTGCGCCTCGAGGCGGTGCCCTGGGCGCGCTTCTGCATCGACTGCCAGGAGCTGGTCGAGCGCGGCATGATCGACGCCGAGGGATGACGGCGCCCGTCGAGACCTTCCTCGCCCGCCTCGGGCGCGATCGACCGCAGGTCGCTGTGGTCCACGGCGACCTCGTGCTCGCCGAGCCGGCGGCGGTGCGCGCCGCCCGGGTTCTGGCCGAAGCCCACGGCCTGCCCGCGGACCGGGTGGAGATCCACCGCCATCCGCCGTCGCTCGCGCCCATCCTCCAGGATCTCCGCACCTATTCCCTGTTCGGCGGCGCCAAGGTGCTGCTGGCCCTGGACACGGCCGTGTTCGCGGACCGCAACGCCGCCGCCGGCCTGATCGACGACGCGGCGGAGGTTCTCCCTCTCGCCTCCCGCCATCCCCACCCCCCCCAAGATTCCCTCGGGTCGCGGGAGCGCCAGGCGGCCTCGCGGCTCGTCCAGGCGCTCCTCCTCTTCGACGTCGCCCCCGATTCCGGCCCCCCCGAGCGGGTGCTGTCGGCGCTCCCGGCCTGGGCCTTCGAAGGCGACCGCAGCGCCAAGGGCGCGCGCGCGCGCGGCAAGAAGCAGGTGGAGGAGCTGCGGACCGGCCTCGCCGCCCTGCTCGACGCGGCGGTGCGCGAAGGCATCCAGGGGATCGGCCAGGGCGACCTCACCGAGCTGGCGGACGCCGTCCGCGGCGGTCTTCCCGACGGCCACGTCCTCCTCTTTGCCGAGCGCTCCGCAGCCGCGGACCACCCGGTCGTCAAGCTGCTGGAGGAGCGCGGCGCCGTGCTGGCCGTGGGGAGCGTCGAGGCCGATCGCGGCGGCTTCCAGGGGCTCGAGCCGATCGCCGAGGAGCTCGAACGCCAGACCGGCGTGGCCATCGCGCCGGACGCCCTCGCCGAGCTGGCCCGGCGCACCCTGCGCAAGCAGGGGGACGGGAGAGGCAAGGAGACCGGGATCGACGCCGATTCGACCTCCCGCCTGGCCGGCGAGTACCGCAAGCTCGCCAATCTGGTACAGGGCGGGGGGGAACGGGAGAGGCCCGGATCACCCGCAAGATCGTGGAGCATAACGTCGAGGACCGCGGCGAGGAGGACGTCTGGCAGCTCATGGACGCGATCGCCACCGGACGCGCGGGCGAGGCGCTGGACCGCCTCCACCGCCTCCTGACCTCGGCCGACGATCCGCTCGCCGCCCGGCTGACGTTCTTCGCCCTGTTCTCCGCCTTCTGCCGGCAGCTCACCGCGATCCGCGGCATGATGCGCGCCGCGCGCGTGCCGGGGGGCGAGGCGAATTTCGCCCGCTTCCGCGACCGCCTGGCGCCCGCGCTCCAGGGCGAGCTTCCCGGCGGCGGCAAGAATCCGCTCGCCGGGCTCCACCCGTTTCGCCTCCACAAAGCCTACCTGGCCGCCTCGCGCCTCCCCGAGCCGATGCTCGCCCGGCTGCCCGCCGAAGTCCTGGACACCGAGCTCCAGCTCAAGGGAGAGAGCGGCGAGCCGGATTCCGCTTTGGCCGATCTGGTGGCGCGCGTGGCCATGGCGGGATCGCAGAACAGGGCGCGATGAATCGCGCCAAACTATTGTAGGGGCGGCCACAAGGGCCGCCCCTACAATTCTTCCTCGCCGGTGCCTTCCTCCCCGTGCTTGCCGCCGCCCCGCCACTCGGGGTCACGGCGGGCGAAGACGTCCAGGTGGCGCGGCACCTCCAGCAGCGTGCGGGTGACGTTCGGGTCGCAGATGCCGTTCTCACACTCGTAGGTGTAGACGTTCCAGTCCTCCCGCCGGGCGAAGCTCGCGAGGGTCTGATACGTATTGCAATGTCCGCATTTGATCGATATGTTCCGGATGTCGATGGAGTCGCTCATGCGGTCAGGATCATGCCACGAATAATCCACTTCCTGTTCCCCGGGCTCCTGGCCGTCCTGGCGGCCGGGGCCGCGGCCCAGGGCAGTGAGCCGGCGCCTCCGTCATTCACGGAGGAGGTCTCGGTCGGCTACGTCCTGGTGCCGCTGGTCGTCCGCTCCGGCGCGGGCTACGCCGACCGGCTGGATCGGGACGACTTCCGGCTCCTGGTGGACGGCAAGCCGGTCCGGATCGACAGCTTCGAGCGGCGAGCGGACGCGGCGGCGAGCATCGTCTTCCTCCAGGACGTCTCCGGCAGCATGGAGGGGTCGAGCCTGGAGGCGAGCCGGCAGGTGGTGCGCTTCTTCCTGGACAAGGCCATGCAGGGGGACGAGTTCGCCATCGCGACCTTCGCCGGCGGCGAGGGCCAGGTGGACGTGCCGTTCACCTCGGACCTCGGCGCTCTGCGCGAGGCGGTGAGCGGCTGGAAGGGGTACGGCACGACCGCGCTCCACGACGCCGTGGCCTGGGTGCCGTCGATCTCCAGCGAGGGGCACAACCCGAAGCGGTTCGCCCTGCTGGTGACGGACGGCATGGACAACGCGAGCCGCATCACCCCGGAGCAGGCGCGGGACATCGTCCGCCGGGCGCAGCTCCCGGTCTACGTGATCGGCCTCGGCTCGGGCAGCCCGTACGAGCTCACGGACCAGGGCGAAAAGATGTACCGTTACGCCGACGTGCTCAACCTGCTGGCGGCCACCACCGGCGGGCGGTACTATGCCATCTCGCACGTCGATGATTTGCAGCAGGCCCTGACGGCCATCCTCGACGATCTCCGGCACCAGTACGTGCTGGGCTTCCCGACCGGCGAGGGCAAGCCGCGCCAGCGGGACGTGAAGGTGGAGGTCAAGTCGGGCGCCCGCACCGTGTTGTTCCGGCGCGGGTACAAGGGGCCGCCTCCAGCCGGTCAAGGCTCGGGCGGCTGAAGCGAAGGACAACCGCAGAGGAGCACTTTGATATGAACAAGCTGGGTTTCATCGCGCTGGCGCTGGCCGTGGCGCTGTCGGCCACCGGATGCGCAACCAAGAAATACGTCCGCCAGGAGACAGGGACCGTCGACGCCCGCGTCGACAAAGTCGAGGGCCAGGTCGAAGAGGCCCAGACCCGTCTGGACACGCACCAGAAGCGGATCGAAAAGAACGAGCAGCAGATCGGAGAGGCGTCGAAGACCGCCCAGGAGGCGCTGCAGCGCGCCATGGACGCGGGCAAGCTCGCCGAGGGCAAGCTGCTCTACGAGACCGTGCTCACCGACGAGAAGGTGAAGTTCGGGTTCGACACCTCGGAGCTCTCGCCGGAGGCCAAGGCCGCCCTCGACGAGTTCGCGGAGCGGCTCAAGGCCGAGAACCAGGGTGTCTACATCGAGATCCAGGGCCACACGGACAGCGTGGGCTCGGAGAAGTACAACGAGGAGCTCGGCCTGCTAAGGGCGGAGGCGGTCCGCCGCTACCTGAGCCAGCAGCACAAGTTCCCGCTCCACCGGATCAACGTGATCTCCTACGGGGAGACCGCCGCGGTGGCCGACAACAGCACCCGCGAGGGACGGTCGCAGAACCGCCGCGTGGTGCTGGTGGTGCTGAGGTAGGCCCTCACCCCCCGGCCCCCTCTCCCGGTCCACCCGAATCCACCCGCCCCGGGAGAGGGGGAGACTTACAAAAGACCTTGGAAGCAAGAGGGCGGTGGCTCCCTCTCCCCCGGCACGGGGGAGAGGGCCGGGGAGAGGGGGGATGGGATCAACTCCGGGATCAAACCCCCGCTTGTTTCAGGATCTTCCGCAACGTCGGCGCGTCCATGACGCCCGCGTCGAAGTAGCTGACCTTCCCCGTCCTGTCGATCACCAGCAGCGTGGGTAGGGACAGGATGCCGAGCTGGGTCGAGACCCGGTCCTCGGGGTCGAGGAGCACCGGGTACGGGAACGGCTTCCTCTTGAGGAAGGAGCGCACCGTGGCCTCGTCCTCTCCGGCGTTGGCCGCCAGGAACTGGACCCCTTTGTCCTTGTACTCCCTGTGGAGCGGCGCGAGGATCTGCGCCTGCAGGTGGCAGGGCATGCACCAGGTGGCCCAGAAATCCACCACCACGACCTGGCCCCGGAAGTCCTTCGGGCCGAGCGTGCGGCCGTCCACGGCCTTCAAGCGGAAGTCAAAGTCCAGCTTGTCGGAAGCGCTGGCGCCGCAGGAGAGCAGGAGAAGCGAAAAGGCCATGGCGGCCATGAGGATGGACGGACGAGGGAAAAGGGCTCGCGGTGTCTGGGGCATGGATCTTCGTTCCTCCAACCCCGGGGAACAACGGGAGGGGGGTGCTGATTCCCGCTCCTCCCCTCCCCTGAATGACACCGTTCCGGCGCGTTCGTATCTAACTACAGCCACTCGTCGAGCCGCAGTTCAGGCACTTGTAGCAACTGCCGTTGCGGACCATGATCGAGCCGCAGTCGTGGCAGCTCGGGGCGTCCTGCTGGTAGAGGAACGTCACCTTGGTCGTGTGCTCGCTCACCACCTCGGCGACCGGCTCCAGGCGTCCACCGCCCAGCAGCGGCACGGCCGATGACAAAGGGGTGGGTTCGTCGCGCAGGATCACCCCCGCCGCCTCCTTCTGCTCCCGGTTCAGGAACTTCGAGGCCAGCCAGCGGAAGATGTAGTCGGTGATCGACTTGGCGATCGGGATCTCCGGGTTCCTGGTGAAGCCGGAGGGCTCGAAACGCGTGTGGCTGAACTTGTTGACCAGCGTCTGGAGCGGCACCCCGTACTGGAGGGCGATCGAGATCGACGTGGCGAAGGAGTCCATCAGGCCGGAGATGGTCGAGCCCTCCTTGGCCATGACCAGGAAGATCTCGCCCGGCTGGCCGTCCTCGTACAGGCCGACCGTCAGGTAGCCCTCGTGCTCGTTGATCTTGAACTTGTGCGTGATCGCCTGGCGCTCGTCCGGCAGCTTGCGGCGCACGGCGCGGCGCTCCTGGAGCGGGACCGTGGAGATCGCGGCCGCCAGGGCCGTCTCCGATTTCTTCGTCGACAGCGGCTGGCTGCGCTTGCAGTTGTCGCGGTAGATCGCCACCGCCTTGAGTCCCATCTCCCAGCCCTCGATGTAGGCCTGCATGATCTCGTCCGGCGTCGAGCTCTCCGGCATGTTGATCGTCTTGCTGATGGCGCCGGAGATGTACGGCTGCACCGCGGCCAGCATCTTCAGGTGGCCCTTGTAGTGGATGGAGCGCGAGCCCTTGTGCGGCTTGAAGGCGCAGTCGAAGACGGCCAGGTGCTCCTCCTTGAGGAACGGCGCGCCCTCGATCGTGTCGTGCTCGTCGACGTGCTCGACGATGGCGCGGATCCGCTCCTTGTCGTAGCCGAGGCGCTTGAGCGCGATCGGCACCGTGTTGTTGACGATCTTGATCATGCCGCCGCCGACCAGCTTCTTGTACTTGACCAGGGCGATGTCGGGCTCGACGCCGGTGGTGTCGCAGTCCATCATGAAGGCGATCGTGCCGGTCGGGGCGAGCACCGAGATCTGGCTGTTGCGCAGGCCGTGGCGGTCGCCCAGCTCCACGACCTCCTCCCACGACTGGCGGGCGGCCTGGAGGATCTCCAGCGGCACGTGAGCCGGGTTGATCCGCTTGACCGCGTCGCGGTGCTTGCGCATCACCCGCATCATCGGCTCGCGGTTCGGCTCGAACTCCTGGAACGGCCCCATGGCTTCGGCCACCCGGCCGGACTGGGCGTAGGCCGCGCCGGACATGAGCGCCGTGATCGCCGCCGCGTAGTCGCGGCCGGCGTCGGCGTCGTAGGGCACGCCGCGCGCCATGAGCAGGGCGCCGAGGTTGGCGTAGCCGATGCCGAGCGGCCGGAACTTGTGCGAGTTGGCCTCGATCCTCGGCGTCGGGTAGCTCGCGTTGCCCACGACGATCTCCATGCCGGAGATGATCACCTCGCAGGTGTGGCGGAAGCTCGCCACGTCGAACCCGGAGTCGGCATCGTAGAACTTCATCAGGTTGAGCGACGCCAGGTTGCAGGCGGTGTCGTCGAGGAACATGTACTCCGAGCACGGGTTGCTGGCGCGAATCCGGTCGGTGTTGGCGCAGGTGTGCCAGTCGTTGATCGTGGTGTCGTACTGCACCCCGGGGTCGCCGCAGACCCAGGCGGCCTCGGCCATCGACCGCATGAGGTCGCGCGCCTTGTAGGTGCCCATGACCTTGCGCTCGCCGGTCTTGGGGTCCCTGGCGGAGCGGGCGACGGTGTGCCATTCGCGGTTCTCGATCACGGCGCGCATGAACTCGTCGGTCACCCGCACGGAGTGGTTGGCGTTCTGGTAGGCCACGGAATCGTAGGCGCCGCCGACCACGTTGAAGCTGCCGTCGTAGCCCGCGTCGATCAGGGCCCAGGCCTTCTTCTCCTCGACCTCCTTGCAGCGGATGAACTCCTCGATGTCCGGGTGGTCGACGTCGAGCATCACCATCTTGGCGGCGCGGCGGGTCTTGCCGCCGCTCTTGATGACGCCCGCGAAGGCGTCGAAGCCGCGCATGAAGGAGACCGGGCCGGAGGCCGTGCCGCCGCCCGCGAGCGGCTCCCGCGAGGAGCGCAGCTTGGACAGGTTGCTGCCCGTGCCCGAGCCGAACTTGAAGAGCATCCCCTCGGTCTTCGCCAGGGTCAGGATCGAGTCCATGGTGTCTTCGACGGAATTGATGAAGCAGGCCGAGCACTGCGGCTTGGGCTCGATGCCGACGTTGAACCACACCGGCGAATTGAAGCAGGCGTGCTGGTGGAGGAGGACGTGGGTCAGCTCGGCATGGAAGGTGTCCGCGTCGCCGGCCGTGGCGAAGTAGCCGCCGTCCCGCCCCCACTCGGTGACGGTGTCCGCCACCCGGGAGATGAGCTGGCGCACGCTGCGCTCCCGCTCCGGCGTGCCGAGCTGGCCGCGGAAGTACTTGCTGACCACCACGTTGGTGGCGGTCTGCGACCACGGCTTCGGCATCTCCACACCCTTCTGCTCGAAGACCTTCTCGCCCTTCTCGTTGCTGATGACGGCGTCCCGGAGCTCCCACTCGACCGTGTCGAACGGGCTCACCCCCGCGGTGGTATAGAAGCGCTGGAAGGACAGGCCCTTCCTGGCAGTGCCCGCCCCTTTCAGGGGACTTTCCGCCGAAGAAGCCGACGACCTGACGCCCATGCCCTGCTCCTGTACCACCTGTTGAATCATCGCTGTCTCCTTCTGGGAATCGCTCGGTAGGGTACTACGCACCTGGAAGCTTAGAACCACTAGATCTTGTGGTCAAGTCCCCAGAACACCCCACGTGTAGGTGGAAAAGCGGTGGAAAACGAGCGGAAATCACGGCCGCGGCAGACTTTACCGCCGCCTTGCCCCGGGGGCGTGCAGGATTTACAGGCGGGCCGGCCGGGGAATCTCCGGGATTACCCGCCTGGGCGTTTTGTGGAAATCGCGCAGATCTTTCTTTGGCACGCCGTGTGCTAATCTCCAGCGTCCCAGCCGCTGCAGAGCGGAACCGTCAAACTTTTCCAGTGAGGGCACCCATGAAGAGGATTGTCCACGTCGTGGGCACGGGCACCATCGGGGAGCCGTTGATCGGCCTGTTCACCGATTTCCGCGACAAGATGGGGATCGACGAGGTCACCTTCCACAAACGGACGCCGCTGGCCTCCGACCGTTCCCGGCTCAAGCACCTGATGGAGCGCGGTGCCAGGCTCGCGGTCGACGACGACGTCCGCGGCGAATTCGAGAAGCTCGGCCATGAGCCCGCCTACGATGCGCGGGAGGCTCTGGAGCGCGCCACCGTGGTGCTCGACTGCACCCCGGCCGGCAACGAGAACAAGGAGAAGTACTACGAGGGGCTGAGCGGTCCGAAGGGGTTCCTGGCCCAGGGGAGCGAGTTCGGCTTCGGCAAGCCCTACGCCCGCGGCATCAACGACGAGACCCTGGTCGCCGGCGAGGACCGCTTCATCCAGATCGTCTCCTGCAACACCCACAACATCGCGACGCTCATCAAGACGGTCTGCGACGAGGGCCAGGGCAAGGAGTACTGCCTCGACCGCGGGACCTTCGTCTGCATGCGCCGCGCGAACGACATCTCGTCGTCCGACAGCTTCGTCCCGGCTCCGAACGTGGGCAAGCACGACGACCCCGACTTCGGCACCCACCACGCGCGCGACGCCCACCACGTGTTCGAGACCCTGCACAAGGATCTCGACCTGTTCTCGAGCGCGGTCAAGCTCAACACCCAGTACATGCACTCGATCTGGTTCAACCTCGAGCTGACCCGCGACATGTCTCTCGACGAGGTCAAGCAGCGCCTGCGCGACAACCCGCGGGTGGCGATCACCGACAAGCGCTACGCGAACCTGATCTTCAGCTTCGGTCGCGACCACGGCTACTACGGCCGCATCCTGTCCCAGACCGTGGTCGTCCTGCCCACCGTCACCGTGCGGCGCCAGCGGCGCGTATACGGCTTCTGCTTCACTCCCCAGGACGGCAACTCGCTGCTGTCGTCGGTCGCCGCCGCCCTGTGGCTGATCGATCCGGACTGGGAGAGCGTACAGAACCGTCTCTCGCCGATCCGCCGCTGGCTGTACCGGGAGATCTGAGCCGTTCAGTGCCCCCCCTGCGACCCATCGAGCTGCGGATCGGCGACCTGAGGATCGAAGGCTGGTCCCGGGCCGGCGACGAGACCTGGTTCCGCGTCCATCCCCCGGGCCTGGCGCTGGATACCGGCCGGGGTGCGCCGCAGCTCGCCGGGGCGCAGGACATCTTTCTGAGTCACGGCCATCTCGACCACGCGCTCGGACTGCCCTATGTCCTCTCCCAGCGCTCGCTCCACCGCCTCGTCCACACCCGGGTCTTCTGCCCGGAGGCGGTCGCCGAAGACCTGCAGCAACTCGTCTCCGCGGCCGAGCGCCTGGAGCACGCCCACTACCGGTATGACATCATCCCGCTCAGGCCGGGCGACCGGGTGGTGGTGGGACGGGGTCTGGCCATGCAGGCGTTCGCCGTCGACCACGTGGTGCCCACCCTGGGATTCCACCTGATCCGCGGCCGGCGCCGGCTGGCCGCCGCCTATACCGGCCTCCCGCCGAAAGAGCTGATCGCCCTGCGCAAGCAGGGAGTGGAGACCTCCGAGCTGGTGGAGGAGGACTGGCTCTCCTACTGCGGCGACACCGGGCCGGGCGTGTTCGACCTGGAGCCTCGGCTCTTTGACAGCAAGGTGCTTCTGATGGAGTGTACCTTCCTCGGCGAGGAGCACCGGGACAAGGGGGAGCGCTTCAAGCACCTCCACCTGGGAGACATCGCGGTGCGGGCGGACCGCTTCTGCAATCAGGCCCTGGTGCTGCACCACCTGTCGCGGCGTTTCCGGGTCGCGGAGCTTCGGGCCGAGGTCGAGCGTCTGATGCCGGAGCTGGCGCCGCGGGTGCATCTGCTGGTGGAAGCGGAAGAATGAAGGTTACTCCCTGCGCTCCCTCTCCCTCGGCACGAGGGAGAGGGCTGGGGAGAGGGAGAATGGGATCAAATTGAGAGGACGAGATCCACAAGGTGGCGGCGGAGCCGGCCGCGGCAACGGTCCGCGCAGGCCGGGCCAGAACGGTTGGCAGTGGTGGAACCGGCCGCTCGACCACGACGAGCGCACCGGCCACCGCCGGAAGTTCCAGGACCGGGAGCGCCCGCGCGGCCCTCGGCGCCCCGCCTTCCGGCGCGACGACACGCCGCCGGCCGAGCCCCAGGCTCCGGCCGCTCCGGCGGCGTCGGCGACGGCGACGACACCGGGCAACCGTCTGGCCGGGATCGAGCTGCTGGAGGTCCGCATCGAGAAGCTCGTGGCCGGCGGTGACGGTCTGGCCCGCTTCGAGGGGATGCCGATCTTCGTCGCCCGGTCCGCGCCGGGCGACCTTCTCAAGGTGCGGATCACCGAGCGCCGGCCGGACTACGGCCGGGCCGAGGTTCTCGAAATCCTGGAGCCGGGTCCGGCGCGCCGCCCCGATCCCTACCCCGAGCTCAGCTCGACCGGCATCTGCGATCTCCAGCACATCCAGGACGAAGTCCAGCCCCGGCTCAAGGCCGACGCCGTGCGCGAGACCCTGGAGCGGCTCGGCGGCGTCGCCGTGCCTCCGGACACCGAAGTGATCACCGGCGAGCCCTGGGGTTACCGGCTCCGCACCCAGATCCACACCGCCGTCGATCCCGTGGCCGGCGGCATGCGGGTGGGCTACTACGCGCGCGGCACGAAAGACCTCGTCCCCGTCTCCCACTGCGCGCTCCTGGTCCCCGAGCTCGACGAGCTCCTCCAGTCGCTGCCCGGCCGCCTCGAAGCCGGCGGACCGAACCGGATCGATCTCGCGGCCGGCGACGGCGCCGTCACCGTCTCGCCGACCATCCCGGGCCTGCCGCACGGCGAGGTCTCGCTCGAGGTCGGCGGCCTGACCTATTTCTATGACGCCCGCTCCTTCTTCCAGGGCCACCGGGGCCTGCTGCCGAAGCTGGTACAGCGGGTGGTGGGCGAGTGGACGGGCGATCTGGCCTACGACCTCTACGGCGGCGTCGGCCTGTTCACCCTCCCCCTGGCGCAGCGCTACCGCAAGGTGGTGACGGTCGAGGGGGACACCGTCTCCGCCCGCTACGCCCGCATGAACGCGCGGCGCAACAAGCTGACCAACGTCGACGTCGTCGCCCGCGTGGTGGAGACCTGGATCCACGAGCTGCCCGCGGGGGTCGACCGGGTCGTCGTGGACCCGCCGCGCGGCGGCCTCTCGCCCAAGGTGCCGCGCGCCCTGGTCGAGCGCCGGCCGAAGCGGCTGACCTACGTCTCCTGCCACCCCGCCACCCTGGCGCGCGACCTGCGGTTGCTCGCGCGGGCCTACCGCATCGAGAGCATCGCCCTGGTCGACCTCTTCCCCCAGACCGGCCACATGGAGGCGATCGTCCAGATGGCGCTCGAACCCCAGGCCTGAAAAGAGTACAGAAAGACAAAGCACCATGCCCCGACGCTACGAAGAGCTCCTCGGTCCGACCTCCCTGCCTCTGCGTCCCGCCGTCGCCCTGCGCACCACGCTGCGCCGCGGCTACAGCCGCGACAGCCTGAGGGCCGACCTCCTGGCCGGCATCGTGGTGGGCATCGTGGCGCTGCCGCTGTCCATGGCGCTGGCCGTGGCCTCCGGGGTGGCGCCCCAGTACGGCCTCTATACCGCCATCATCGGCGGCGCGGTCATCGCGGCCCTGGGTGGCTCGAACGTCCAGGTCTCCGGCCCGACCGCGGCCTTCGTGGTCATCCTGGCCCCCATCTCGGCGAAGTTCGGGGTGGGCGGCCTCGTGGTGGCGACGCTCATGGCCGGCCTCATGCTGATGCTCATGGGCGTGCTGCGCCTGGGCGGCCTCATCCAGTTCGTGCCCTACCCGGTGACGACGGGCTTCACGGCCGGCATCGCCGTGGTCATCGCCACTCTGCAGCTCAAGGACTTCCTCGGGCTCCAGGTATCGAAGATGCCCGAGACCTACCTGGAGCGGGTGGTGGTCCTGGCCCGGGCCGTGCCCTCGTTCCACTGGCCCGACCTGGCGGTAGGCGCCTTCACCCTGGCCGTCCTCCTCCTCTGGCCGCGGGTGGTGAAGAAAGTGCCGGCGCCGCTGGTGGCGCTGAGCATCGCCGGAGCGCTGGCCGCCCTGGCGACGAGCCTGGTGCCCGGCTTCGAAGTGGCGACGATCCGCAGCCGCTTCAGCTACGAGATCGGCGGGCAGATCCTGGCGGGCATCCCGCAGCTTCCACCCCTGCCGGTCCTCCCCTGGAGCCTCCCCGGCGGGGACGGGCACCCGCTCGGCCTCTCCTTCGGACTGCTGCGCGACCTGCTGCCGTCGGCCTTCGCCATCGCCATGCTGGGAGCGATCGAGTCGCTCCTCTCCGCGGTGGTGGCGGACGGCATGACCGGCGGCAGCCACGATCCGGACGCCGAGCTGATGGCGCAGGGCACGGGCAACCTGATCGCGCCGTTCTTCGGCGGCATCGCGGCCACGGGCGCGCTGGCGCGCACGGCCACCAACATCCGCGCGGGCGCGCGGTCGCCGTTCGCGGCCATCATCCATTCGGCCTTCGTGCTGCTCTCGGTGCTGCTGCTGGCGCCGGTCCTGGGCTATCTCCCGATGGCCTCGCTCGCGGCGCTGCTCCTGCTGGTCGCCTGGAACATGAGCGAGGTGAAGCACTTCGCCCATGCCCTGCGGGTGGCGCCGAAGAGCGACGTGACCGTCCTGCTCCTCTGCTTCGGCCTGACGGTGGTTTTCGACATGGTGGTGTCGGTCACCGTGGGCGTGGTTCTGGCGGCGCTCCTCTTCATGAGAAGGATGGCCGAGGTTTCGAGCGTGCGCCTGGTGGACCAGCACCCGTTGATCAAAGGCCTGCCGAAGGACGTGCTGGTCTACGAAGTGGCCGGTCCGCTCTTCTTCGGCGCGGCGCAGAAGGCGATGAGCGCCCTCCAGCGGGTGCCGTCGGGGATCAGCGCCGTGCTGGTCGACCTGGCCTCGGTCCCGGCGATGGACGCCACCGGCCTGGTGAGTCTGGAGGCGATGGTGGAGCGGCTCCAGAAGATGGGCATCTACGTGATCCTCTCCGGAGTCCAAAACCAGCCGATGCGGGTTCTGGCGCGCTCGGGCGTCCACAAGAGGAGGGAGATGATCGCCGTCTACCGCTCGCTGGACCGCGCCGTGGCCGAGGCCACGCGCCGCTCCCGGCTGGCCGGGGCAAAGCCGGTGGACGGCGCTCCGGGAGCCTGATAGCGAGCCGCGACTCGGCTATACTGATGCCATGGCTCGGGTGCTCCCACTCCCACCCCGAGCTGTTCAGGACTCTCCGCGAGAGTAAGACCGGTCAGTGACTCGCCGTCTCCTTTATCCTTGTCCAGGTCCATGTCGGTGCCTGCATGGTCGACAGCCCAGGCGGCGATCTCTTCAGTCCGCCGGATTCGCCGCCGTTGTCCTTCTGCTGGTCGCCGCGCCCGCCGTCTCCCAGAAGCCGCTCGCCTGGCGGGTGGCGGCCGGGCTCGCGCAACTCGGGCCGCGGCCGGACGGCGGGCCGGCTCAGGCTCCGGCGCAACGCTTCCTTCTCTACTCCATGCAGCGCGCGGGCTTGAAGGACGTGCGGGCCGTGCCGGTGCCGGGCAGTCCCGATTGGGTGAACCTGACCGGTGTGGTGCCGGGCCGGTCAGACCGGGAGATCGTCCTGTCGGCCCACTACGACAGCGTGCCGCGAGGCCCGGGAGCCGGCGACGACGCCTCGGGCTGCGGCGTGGCCATCGCCGCCGCGGCCGATCTGGCGCGCACGCCTCTCGACCACACCGTGCGGGTGGTCCTCTTCGACGCCGAGGAGCTCGGCCTCGACGGCAGCCAGGGCTGGGTGGCGAGCCTCTCTCCCGCGCAGCGGGACCGCATCCTGGCGGATCTCAACATCGAGATGGTCGGCTGGGCCGGCAGCGCCGGGCCGACGATCCACAGCTTTCCAATGGACGTTGAGGGCGACCGGACGCTCGCGCCGGGCTGGCTCGTCCACTTCCTCCTGCGTAGCGGCGACGCCGTGGGTTGGCGCTACGAGATGTCGGACCCCCAGGCACCGTTCCTGGCTCAGCTCGTCCTGCGCACGGCGCGGGTCCGGCTGGGTGCGGACGCCAACGCCTTCACGGCGCACGGCATCCCGGCGCTCTCGGTGTCGGACAGCTCACTCCTCCGGATGGACCCCGCCTACCACCAGCCCACGGATACCGCCGCCCGCCTCGACCCGGCGCGGATGGACGCGTGGACCACCGCGGTCGCCGCGGCGGCGCGCCGGATGGACCGGCTCACCGGCCGGCCCGTCCAGGACGACGAGTATTTCGTCCTCTTCAACCGCGTCTGGATCCGGCGGGACCTCTATTGGATGGGTCTCGGCGTGTGGCTGCTGCTCGCCTGGCGCGGCCGGCCGCGGGGAGCGCGGTTCGCCTCGGCCGAAGAAAAATCCCGGGCGTGGCGGCGCCACCTGCCCGGGTTCCTGTTCCGGGCCCTCTTCCTGGTCTCGGTGCTTCTCGCGCCGGTGCTTTCGGTCCTGCTCCTGCCCGCCGGGCTGCTCGCAGCCTTCCCACCGAAACAGACGTGGGCGCGAGTGTCCGTCGTTGTTCTCGGCCTGCTGCCGCTGCTGGTCTTTCTGGGAGCCCTGGAAGTCGCGTTCACGCTACAGATAGCTTCCACGAGGTCCGGAGTCCAATGGGGAACGGTGCTGCCCGTTCTGGCGACCGCCGCGGCCTTCGCGATCGTGATGGTTGTGTCGAGCAAAAACCCTTGAAGGCCGACGAGGTTCTACCGACCCCTGTTGGCGCGGAGACGAATCGGGGATGGAACGAACCATCACTTATTCGAAGTAGCCGTTCACATCCACCACCAGGTGGACAGTTCCGCTGGCGCCCATCGCAGGAACGACGGTAAAGGCCCGTTCCGGAGCGCTGGAGAGGAGCACGATCGCATTGTTGGCCCGCGTCTGGCCGCCGGAAAAGTTCAAGGTGCTGGTGTTCGGCCGAGGCCAACCGGCGGCGTACAGCGTCACGTGCCCACCACCGGAAGGGGCCACCGTGATGACATTGATCGAGAGAGCGACCGCCGTGGACGGGACGCCGCACTGGCCGGCGGCTGCGAAGGTCCGCGGCTGCTCCGCCTGGAGCGCCGGCCCACCGTACGTGCCATCCGGATCCCGAGTGTCGAGCAACCGGCAGGGGGCGATGGTGAAGAAATCCGTGGGCGAGGGTGGAGAAAGGTAGAGAGCGGCGATTCCCGCCCGGTCGTCGGCATGGAGCGAAGCGCCGCGACCGTCGTCATGGATGTACGGCCACATCAGGGCTTCATTCACCTCGGAGTGGTTGAGCCCCAGAGTGTGGCCGAGCTCGTGTGCGAAAAGCTCCTCCGCCACCTTGCTCCCGTTTGGACTGTTCTGGAAGAAGCAGGTGAGGCTGTCGTTTGTGACAATGTCGGCGTTCGCGATTCGATGATAGAAGGTGGATTGATGAGGAGTCAACTCTGAATAGTACCAGGGCCCGCCATAGGCGAGGACGCCACCGGAGATGCAACTGAACGCCGGCAGCTCGTTGTTGGGGTCGTTGAAAAGGATCGCATTGACCGTGTCGTACTGGATGAGGCCGCTGGTGTCGGTGGTCGTTCCCGCGTAGATGTAGGCGATGTTGGTGGCGGAATCGTCGTTCCAGGCCGCGAGCGCCGTCTGGAATTCCGTGAAGCCGCCTCCCGCCACACCTTGCTGACCGTCCTGGTGGGCGTACCACGGCACGCTTTGGAGGCCATCGAACTCGAACCACCGCAGGTTGTAGCCGTCAGCGTCTTCAAAGAGCGTAAAGTCGTCGGTGATCCGGCGTAGGAGGGGCGTGTCAGCAATCTGGTAGTCGGCCCGGCTCCGCAAGCCGCGCGCTCGGTCGGCGACCCAGCGGACGAAGCGGTCGAAGTCCCGCAGGGGCTCAGAAAGCAGAGGCTCTCCCGGACGGGTGATCGCCTGGGCCTCGGACAGGTGGCGAACGGCGAGATGGTATCTCTCGGTCCGGACCTCGTGGAAGGCCCCCAGCATGAGTTGGCCGATCGAGTACGTGCCGTCGAGCCGGGGAAAAAGAAACAGCAGCGCCCGTTCGCCCGGAGCGAAGCGCGGCGCTCCCCAGATCCGCAGCGCGAGGCCATCGGCGCGGACCCCGCCGGGCACTCGCACCGTGACGACAAAGCCGGGCACCATCGCTCCCTTGAGCACCTGCTCGACGCGCACGCGGTAGCCGGTGAACGGACGCAGACCGTCCTGACCGGAATCGGAGCCCTGAATCTGGACCACCGCGATCACCGGCACCTGGTCGACCAGGGCCTCGTCGGTCATCGGTACGTAGGAGGTCGCTGAAGCGGGCAGTGCGGCAAGGAGCGGCAACAGCGCGAGGGCGAGAGGGCGGATGGTCTTCATGGGGGCCTCCCGGTTATTGGGTCATCATACACTGTGACCCGGAGGCCGGTTCCATTTCGCTCGACCCCGGCTCCTTTGGGTAGGAAACGCAACACAACGATGCACAAGGATGCACAAACCATGGAGAGATTGCCGGAGCGGGTAGCGTCCCGGTTGCCGGCTCCGGACTCGTTCGCGCACACCCGCGAGCTCTTCGACCCGGTCTCTGAGGCACAAAACCCGAGACCGGGAACGTTTTACCCGCGGGTTGAAGCATTCGGGACACATAAACAATGAGTCAACCCGCGGGGTGATGCATTTTACCCGCGGGTTGACTCATTTTACCCACGGGTTGACTCATTTTACCGCCGGGTTGACTCGTTTGCCCCGGCGGTTGACTCATTGTACCCGCGGGTACGGTGAGTCGCGAGCCGGGTAAAATGCCTCAACCGCCGGGTCCGACGGCTCGGTATCGCTCCAGCTCGCCTCGACTCTCGGGTCGGAGGGCTCGCGTCCGTGGTACAGGCGACCTCCTCGCCTCGCAGGCGACGGCTGGCCGGGCGCGCGGCGGGTGGGATCCAGGTGGGAACTTCCCACTTGAACAATCAGCCCCTGACTCCAAGCGGCGGTTGACCCGCCAGTTGCATAAGTTTCCCCGTCGAAGCCCCCCAAAGGTCCAGATCTAGGGACTCCGAGGCTGCTTTCCCCTCTACCACTGGATCTCACCGGGAGTGACGTCCAGAAAAAGGCTTCTTTTCATGGAAAAAGCGACCTCAGGGCTGGTACAATGGTGTTGTCAAGGCACCAAGCCCAACCCAAGGAGGCCGCTCGCCATGAAGCTTAGCAGAAACGAGGTCCAAAGCAAGACCCACGCCATTCCAGAGCTGCGATTCGAAGACCAGAAGCTCACCTCCTTTGCCGGTCTTTTCGTGTTCCAGCTTTTGTTCCAGAGGCTGGATCTCAAGAATCGGCTGCGCAACTGCTTCCGCCACCTGCGTTCCAACCGAGCTTACGATCATACCGTGGCCGTCCTTGGTCTCATCATCCACCTCTTGATTGGCTTTCGGCAGCTCCGTGATTTACGTTACTACTGCGACGACCCTATGGTGCAGCGCGTTCTTGGCTTGAATCGGCTGCCAGACGTGGCCACTGTCAGCCGCCTGCTGGCCAGCGCTGACGCCGAGAGCGTGGCCTCTCTGCGACAACTCCTCAGACAGATGGTGCTGCAAAGATTGATCCCGCTCGGCCTGCGTCGATTGACCCTCGACTTTGACGGCTCGGTCATCGGCACCGGCCGTTCTGCCGAGGGCACCGCCGTGGGCTTCAATCGCAAGAAAAAAGGACAACGAAGCTACTATCCCCTGTTCTGCACTATAGCTCAAGCCGGCCAAGTGTTCGACGTCTTGCACCGGCCAGGAAATGTGCATGACTCCAACGGAGCGCGGGAGTTCATCCTTGATTGTATCAACACAGTTCGAGCGGCACTGCCTGGCATTCAGATAGAAGTCAGGATGGACGGCGCCTTCTTCAGCGATGCCCTGGTTACCCTGCTTACGGATCTCCGTGTGGAGTTCACCATCTCGGTTCCTTTCGAGCGTTTCGTCGAGCTCAAGGGAAAGATTGAAGGCCGTCGTTCGTGGCACAGGCTCAATGAGGATCTCGGATACTTCGAGGTCAGATGGAAACCCAAGGCATGGAGCCGCAGTTATCGTTTCCTCTTCGTCCGGACTCGCTCGGTCATCCGTGACAAGGAACCCATCCAGCTCGATCTTTTCGTCCCGCAAGTCCGTGGATATGAGTTCAAGGTCGTCGTTACCAACAAGAAGATCCGGGTACGTGAGGTCATCCAATACCACAATGGCCGAGGTGCCCAAGAAGGTGTTTTTGCCGAGTTGAAATCTCAGGGCCAGCTCGACTACGTTCCCACGCAAACCCTCGTGGGCAATCAGATCTTCCTGCTGTCGGCCGTCCTCGCTCATAACCTCAATCGCGACCTGCAAATGATTGCCCATGAACCCAGTCGAGACACCACGCCCCAACGCTCGCCTCTCTGGCGGTTCGAACGACTCGAAACCGTGCGCCTCAAGCTGATCAACAGAGCAGGGCGCCTCAATCAGCCTCAAGGCAGGCTCACCCTGACGATGAGCACGAACCCTGCCGTCAAAGAAGAGTTGTTGCATTACCGAGCGCAGCTCGAGAAGAAGGCCGCCTGACTACCGTCCAGATTCTGTCGTTTTGCAACAACCGGGTTGACTCTCGGCAAGGCCCTGGAGGGATTGGACAGCGAGGTTCGGTTCGCCGTGTGTCGGGGTTCGAACGGGCAGATTGTCCTCGACCCCTGTGTCTCGATCCCGGCGTCCGAGGCCTGGCTCTACCGGCATCCGAAGGCTCTGGCGGCAGTCCGAAGAGGTCTTCAGGAGGCCGCCGAAGGGAAGGCCGTCGCCATCGGATCGTTCGCGAAGTACGCCGACGAATAAGGCCAGCGCTTCTCCGCACCAGCAGCCAGTGGCGGGACGGCCGCCGCCATCGGATCGGCTGCGAAATGGGGGGTTAATCGACCGGGACGAAATCGAGGCGCGCGGGCTCGAAGTCGACACCGCCTTCATACTGCTGCTTCAAGGCTTTGACGCTCTGCAGAAACGCGGCACCTCCGGGCCTTGCGGCCTGCCCGGCCGGCAAGTCAATCGTTCCCGGGACTCTTGATATCATCTTCGTCGACTGTTGGTAACGAAAGACCGCGAGGGTTTTGCAGCACCCACCGCTTACCTTCCTTTACGAGATCTCCCGTTACTTCGATGGGCCGTTTTTCCTTGAAAGCCCCGATGGCTTGATCGTAATCCGGCTTTTGCAGGCTTAGATGCACTTTCAGGATTCGGCCATCCACCCGGGTTGTGATCGCCAAGTCACCGATCAAGACCTCTTGTGCTGGCTGATGGAGCAATTCCACATAACCGAATATGCGCTCGCCTTCCCGCGGCGTCCGCGGCCGGAGGATCTCTACCGCCGACTTGAGAGCCGGAATAACATCTGGCTCGAATCTCACCGTTAATGGAGGAGATGGGCCGACAATTGGTCTGATCGGGGCCCAAGAACAGCCAATCTCCAGCGGTTCGCCTGGAATTATCTCTTGCGCCTCGACAATAGCGCTATACAGATTGACTGTAGCACCCTCTCTGAGGATCTCCTCAAAGGGTCGAAAATTTGGCGTCTGCGACACTTCCAGGGCTGCCTCCTTCGTGTACCGCAGTATGTTCATCAGCCTAACGCCTGCGCGGCGTTCGAAGGGCTCTGCTGACGGACTCGCGGCTTCAGGAAACAGATCATCCATCAACCGAGCAGGGACAGGAACTTGTGCCGTAACTACAAAGCTTGAGATTTCAGTCTGGCCAAGAAGTGCTTGCGACATGAAACGTGCGACATCCTCTGAACGCCGACCTCCGACACTCGAGCGAGTCGGCTCGTGCTCGGCCGACGCGCCATACAACAGAAAATCGCGCGCGTAGCCCACGAATCTAACGCCGTCCTCGAGGGCGATTGTCCCCAAGAAGCTAGAATGGGGTTCTTTGCGGAACCGAAAGATGTCACAGCTCCCAGCTTCAATATCATGGAGAATATCAAGCTGTGAACGCTGCTCGTCGAGTTGAAGATCGTTGAGTAGCTCCGCCATTCGCTCCGGGAAATCACCGAGACGCGTTTCAAGCGGAAGAAGTATTTCCATCAGAGAGGAGTCGGGGCCGGTAGAAGCCTTGACCCACAAAGAATAGCGGTTGGGCTCCAGCGTCATCCTCTTCCAGCCCTTGGAATACAAGTAAGAGCCTACGCGAGCAGGGCTCATACGCAAGAGCGTTGCGCGGTCTCTGATTGTCACGATCACCGCGGAATCCCCCGAGTCATGAGAGACTGTAAAGCTTCAGGCGTCAATAGGTTGCTCCGAGGAATGCTTACAGCGACGGAACTGATGTTAGGCCGTTCTTCAAAGTCTCGGAGAGACAGCCAATAGCCACAGCGCCGAAGGTTCATGCGGCGTTCCGTTTGCCTGAGCCATTCCGTAGGCGCCTCGGGCACCACAACGATGAAGAGCAGCCGTGGAATGATCGTATCAATTCGAAGGTCGTCGTAATTCTTCTTGGGAAGCTCGAAGCTAAAGTCTTCGTCTCTTAGGACTGCGACGGCAGTGCATTTGACCTGGAACTCCAGCTTGTGCCTCTTCCCTTGCTTCGAGTTGACGATCAAGTCGATACTGTCATAGTCGGATTCCGGGGGCGAGACCCCGTACCCCGCTACCGCTGCGATGGCGCGGAGGTAGACCATGCCGAACAGGCCTTTACGCTCACTGAGTGGGAGCTCGTCTGGGTTCAACATGGAAGTCGGCGCCTCAACGGTACTGAAGCACGGCATATTGTAGCATGGACCGGCCCTTTCACGAGCCGATCCGTCGCTGGTCAATCTGTCCTGCGTTGGGTGGCGCCAGTGGCGAGCGCCAGCTCCTTCAACGTCCGCACCGCATGGTCCAGCTCCGCCTCGGTGTTGTAGAAGTGCGGCGAGAGGCGGATGCCGGCGTTGGGCCGGAAGTCGCAGACGATCTCCCGTGCGATGAGCTCCTGGCAAAGGCGCTGGGCATCCTCGTGCCAGATGGAGACGGTGCCGCCGCGGTGCTTCGGGTCGCGCGGGGTGCGCAGCTCGAAGCCGGCTTCCTCGGCGGCGTCCATCAGGTGCTGGGTGAGGGCCAGCGATCGCTCCCGGATCCTCTTCGCTCCCACTCCGGCCACGATGCGGTAGCCGGGACGGCAGGCGTAGAGGGCGGGGATGTTCGGCGTGCCGGTCAGGAAACGCCAGTTCGCCTCCTCCCGGTAGCGGATCGGGCCGGGCCGGAACTGGAAGGGTTCCTGGTCCGCCTGCCAGCCGGTGAAGGTCGGTTGGAGGGTCTTCGCGAATTCGGGCTCGACCCAGAGGTAGCCGTCGCCGGGGCCGCCGCAAAGCCATTTGACCGAGCCGCCCATGGCGGCGTGGACGCCCCAGGCTTCCAGCTCAAGCGGCAGGACTCCCGTGGACTGGTAGACGTCGAGCAGAAGGATCGCTCCGACCTCGCGGCAGCGCTTCGCGATGGCCTGGGCGTCCTGGACGAAGGCGCTCCGGAACAGAGTGTGGGAGATCGGCACCAGCCGGGTGCGCTCGTCGATCGCCGCCAGCAGCCGCTCGGTGGGGACGCCGATGCCGTCGTCCGACGGCACCGTCACGATCTCGGCCCCCTTCCGGCGCTCCCCTTCCATGATGTACATGACGTTGGGGAAGTTCAGCTCGGTGTAGACGATGCGGTTGCGGTGCGCCGGATAGTCGAGCGCCGAGACGAAGAGCGCCGCGGCCACGGCTACGTTCTGGTGCATCGAGACCGCGCCGGGACGGACGCCGAGGAGCGGCGCCAGGAGGTCGCCGGTCTCGGCGGCCATCTCCCACCACCCCTCGTGCCAGGCGCGCACGCCGCGCTCGCCCCACTCTTTCGTGAAGATGGCGAGCTCGTCGGCCACCCCCCGGGGCATGGCCCCGAGGGAGTTGTTGATCAGATAGGTCGAGCGCTCCAGGATGGGGAACTCGGAGCGCAGCGACAGCAGGTCTTCGTGCGGTGCGGCCATGTCAGCGCCCCGTCCACTGCGCGGGACGCTTTTCGAGGAAGGCCTTGACGCCCTCTTCCTTGTCCTGGGTGGAGAAACAGAGGCAGAAGAGGTCGCGCTCGTAGGGGAGGCCGTCTTCGATGCCCAGCCGCTCGCTCGCGCGCACGGCTTCCTTGGCGACGCGGACGGTGAGCGGGCTCTTGCTGGCGATCTTGCCGGCCAGCTCCAGGGTCTTGGCGCGCAGCTCGTCCGCGGGGACGACCAACTCGACGAGACCGATCTCCTTGGCCTCGGCGGCCGAGATCATGTCGCCGGTGAGGATCAGGCGCATGGCATGGCCGAGGCCGACCAGGCGCGGCAGCCGCTGGGTGCCGCCGCCGCCCGGGATGATGCCCAGATTGATCTCCGGCTGACCGAAGCGGGCCTTCTCGGAGGCGATGCGCATGTCGCACGACAGGGCCAGCTCGCAGCCGCCGCCGAGGCAGAAGCCGTTGATCATGGCGATGACCGGCTTGGGGAAGGTCGCCATGGCATCGAAGATCCGCGGGCTCGCCATGGCCTCGCGCTGGTCGAACGGCGTGCGGCCGGCGAACTCGCCGATGTCGGCTCCGGCGATGAAGGCCTTCTCGCCGGCGCCGGTGATGACGACGACGCCCACCGAGTCGTCCTTCTCGATCTCGGCGAGCGCTTGCAGCATTTCGTCCCGCACCTGCTGGTTGAGGGCGTTCATCTTGTCGGGACGGTTCACGGTGAGGATGGCGACGCGGCCTTCCTTTTCCACCAGGATGGTTTCAGGCATGGGAAAGTCTCCTCCAAAAGAAAAGATCAACGGTGCTTCCACACCGGCCGCCGCTTTTCCACGAAGGCGGCGAGGCCTTCGGTCATGTCGGCGGTCGGGCAGAGCTCGTCGAGGTAGAGGCGCTCGTTGGCGTCCAGGGCGTTGAAAAAAGCTTCGGTCTGCGTTCCGATCCGCACGGCCTTCTTGGTGATGCGGGTCACGGCGGCGCTGCGCGAGGTGATCTCGGTGACCAGCTTCGCGGTCTCCTCATTCAGTTGGCCCTTCGGCACGCGCCGGGCGATCAGGCCCATCGCATCGGCCTGCTCGCAGGTCAGGATGCGGCCGGTGAGGAGCATCTCCAGGGTCCGGCCCGGGCCGATCAGACTCGGGTAGAGGGCCGCCGCCACCGGCGGATAGCAGCCCAGCTCGATCTCGGGTTGGCCGAAGCGGGCGTCGTCCGTGGCGAGGACAAAGTCGCAGGCGAGCGCGAGCTCCATCCCGCCGCCGAGGCAGTGGCCCTGGACGGCCGCCACGGTGACCGCCGGCAGGGTGCGGAGCTTCTTGACCGCACCGTGCAGGGTGGCGAGCATGGAGGCGACCTTGTCCGGGGTGTGGTCCTGGACAGCCACGCCGGCGGAAAAGGCGCGCTCGCCGGCTCCGCGGACGATCACGAGTTGGAGATCCGCGTCCTTCTCGAGCTCGTCGAGCGTCGAGGCGAGGCTCTCGATGGTCGCGATGTCCAGGATGTTGAGCGGCGGACGGTTCAGAGTGAGGGTCGCGGCACGGCCGTCGCGGGTCAGGAGAAGGGTATCGGAAGTCATCGGGTTGGTCTCATCGGGTCACTTTGACGAAATCGTTCCAGAGGGCGCGGTGCTGCGCCATGGCGACGAGGTTCTCGGGGTGCCACTGGACGGCCCGCACCCACCAGTCCGGCCGATCCAGACGCTGGTCGAGGACAACCGCTTCGATCAGCCCATCGGGCGACTCGGCCACGGGGACGAGGCCGTCCGCCAGGCGTTTGACGGCCTGGTGGTGGCGGCTGTTCACGCGCGGCGTCTCCCGGGCGAGGATCTCCCCAAGGGGCATGTCCGGGCGCAACACCTTGACGGTGTGGGCGATGTGATCCTTGGGCTCGCTGATGCTGTGCTCGACGTCGCCCGGCCGCTGGGCCGGGAGATCCTGCCAGAGCGAGCCGCCGAGGAAGATGTTGATCATCTGGATGCCGCGGCAGATACCCCAGACCGGCACCCGCGCGTCGCGGGCGCCTTCGAGGAGAGCCCACTCCATGGCGTCGCGCTCGGGGTTGACCTCGACGGTGTCGTTGAGCACCGTCTCGCCGTAGCGCTCCGGCGCAACGTCCACACCGCCGCAGAGGACGAGCCCGGACGCCTGCGCCGCGAGGGTCCGGGCCTCCTCGGGGGTGACGGAGTCCGGGGTCACGTAACGGAAGCCGTCCGCCGGTGCTCCGGCGGCCTGGAGGGCCTCGCCATACGGGGCCACCTTTTCATCCGACGCGGTTGTCGACGTTGCCACAAGGATCATCTATTCCTCCTCCCTTTCGACCCTTTCGACCAATACCGCGATGCCCAGGCCGCCGGAGACGCAGAGGGTGGCGATGCCGCGCACCAATCCTCTCTTCTCCATGCCGTGGAGCAGGGTGACCAGGATGCGCGTGCCCGTGGCGCCGATGGGATGGCCGATGGCGATGGCGCCGCCGTCCGGGTTCAGGCGGGCCGGGTCGATCCCCAGCTCCTGGTTGCAGGCCAGCACCTGCGCGGCGAAGGCCTCGTTGAGCTCGACCTCGTCGATGGCGCCGATGTCCAGGCCCTGCTTTGCCAGCATCCCGCGGACGGCCGGCACCGGGCCGATGCCCATGATGCGGGGATCGACGCCGACCACGTTCCAGGCCACGAGCCGGGCCACCACCGGCAGCCCCAGCTCCCTGGCGGCGGCGCGGGAGGCCACGAGGATGGCCGCGGCGCCGTCCGTGATGCCCGAGGCGTTGGCCGCGGTCACCACGCCGTTGTCGCGGAACACGGGCTTGAGCTTCGTCATCGACTCCAGGGTGGCGCCGTCGCGCGGATGCTCGTCCTGGCCGATCGTCACGTCCCCCTTTTTTCCTGGGACGGTGATCGGCGCGATCTCGCTCACGAACCGTCCTTCGGCCCGGGCGCGCTCGCAGCGGAGCTGGCTCTCCAGGGCGTAGGCGTCCGCGGCGGCGCGGCCGATCCCCGTCTCCGCGGCCAGCTCCTCGGCGGTCTCCCCCATCACGAGGTTCGAGAGCGGGCAGTTGAACCCGTCCTTGTACATACCGTCCACGATTTCGGCGTTGCCGAGCCGGTAGCCGGTGCGGGCACGCGGCAGGAGATAGGGGGTATTCGACATGCTCTCCGTGCCGCCGGCCAGGATCACGCGCGCCTCCCCGGTGAGGATCGTGCGCGCGGCGGAGAGCACCGCCTGAAGGCCGGAGGCGCACGCCTGGTTCACGGTGAAGGCCGGCCGGTCGAACGGCACGCCGGCCCGGTGGCCGATCTGGCGCGCCGTGTTGGGGCCGCCGCCGGCCTGCCGGCCGTGGCCGAAGATCACCTGATCGACCTTCGCCGGGTCGAGCTGCGCGCGTTCGAGAGCGGCCCTCGCCGCGGCGGTGCCCAGGTCCGCCGCGGTGAGGGTCGAAAGCGCGCCGAGGAACTTGCCGATCGGCGTCCGCACCGGCGCGGCGAGGACGATATCGCTGTCTTGCTTCATCGGTTCGACTACCAGCCGCGGAACTCCGGCTTCCGCTTGGTGATGTAGGCGTCGAGGCCTTCCTTGGCGTCCGGGCTCTCGAAGAGCTGCTGCTGCAGCTCGCGCTCGATGGCGAGACCGCTCTCGAAAGGGACCTCCCAGCCGGACTGGACCGACCGCTTGATGCGGCCCGCGGCCTTGGCGGCCTTGTTGGGCGGGCAGAACTGCTTCGCGTAGTCGTGGATCTGGGTCGCGAAGCTGGCGCTGTCGCCTTCGAACAGATAGTTGACGATGCCGAGCTTCTGGCCCTCCTCGAAGTCGATGAGGCGGCCGGTGACCATGAGGTCGATCGAGATCGTCTTGCCGACGCGGCGGGCGAGGCGCTGGGTGCCGCCGGTGCCGGGGAGGACGCCGAGGTTGATCTCGGGCAGTCCGAGCCTGCCGGAGCCCTTGCGCGCCACCAGGATGTCGGCCGCCATGGCGATCTCCAGACCGCCGCCGACGGTGTGGCCGTCGAGTGCGGCGATGACCAGCTTGGGCGTCTGCTCCAGGCGGTTGAGCGTCTCGTTGGCGTGCAGGCAGAAGTAGTATTTGAAGTACGGGTCGGACGCCTTCAGCATGTTGATGTTGGCGCCGGCGCAGAAGAACTTGTCGCCTTCGCCGCGCAGGACGATCACATAGACGTCCTTGTCGAATCGGGCCGTGAGGATGTGCGCGTCGAGCTGCCGCATCATCTCGTGGGTATACGTATTGGCCGGCGGATCGTCGAAGGTGATGTAGGCGACGCCATCCTTCACCTCATAGTGGACCAGGGTGCGCTCGGCCGCGGTGGGCTCAGCCATCTTTATCTCCTCCCGTTCGGGGTTTGAGGATGTGGGGACCGGGGGCGGAACGCCACCCGGAAAGACCCCGGCATTCTAGAACGTCGCGGGGGGAGCGTCCACCCATGGCCGGTGCTGTCATCGAACGCGGCGGAGTTGCACCAGGGAGCGCCCTTGTGGTGGAATGTCGCCGATCACAGAAAGGACGGCTTCTATGTCCGCGATGCCCCTCAAATTCGAAGAGGTCGAGTACCCGAGCTCCGACGGCAAGCCGATGGCGGAAAGCGACCTTCATCGCGACGAGATGATCGACCTGATCCAGGCCCTCCGCCGCCGGTACCGGGAGGTCCCTGATGTTTACGTGACCGGGAACCTCTTCCTGTATTACCTTGAGGGAGATCCCAAAGCGGTCGTCGCACCCGACGTTTTCGTCGTCAAGGGAATTCCAAAGGGCGACCGGACGTCTTTCCAACTTTGGAAAGAAGGACGCGGCCCGTGCTTCGTCATCGAGGTCACGTCGG
This sequence comes from uncultured Holophagales bacterium, assembly GCA_963844885.1. Lineage (GTDB taxonomy): Bacteria > Acidobacteriota > Thermoanaerobaculia > Multivoradales > UBA5704 > DATMER01. Next base: position 78,983 of record CAWJQA010000012.1, read on the forward strand.
AGAGTACCCGCCATGAGGACGTCAGGACGAAGCGCAGCCGCTACCGGCAGCTCGGGGTCGAGGAGTACTTTCTTCACGACCCGCTCGCGGAGTATTTGAGGCCTCCTCTCCAGGGATACCGCCTGCGGAACGGGCGCTACCGGCGTATGGCGTCCGAGCCGGACGGCAGTCTGGTCAGCACGACGACCGGCTTGCGGCTGCGCCGGGAAGGACAGCATCTGCGGCTCATCGACCTCGGCACCGGGAAGCCGCTGCCGAGCCTCGCGGAGGCCGAGAGCGCGAACCGCCGGCTCAGCGAAGAGCTTAGCCGGTCCGAACCCTCCTTGCAGGTCTTGGAAGAGGAGCTGGCCCGCCTCCGGCGCGAGCTTGAAACCCTCCGGAACGGCTGATCCTCTCCGGCCCCGCCCTCCGAGTGTAGGGCGCAGCACGCCGGGCCATGGCGAGAGGCTGGCGAGGCAACTCGTCTGGTCAACCGACCGATCCGCCCGGCCTCGGAGCCGTCTACCCCGCGGGGTGGACGGCCCATCCCCGGGGGTGGACGACTTCCCCCCGGGGGTGGACGGCTTCTCCCGCGTCCGCGGCGACTCACCGCCGGGGGTGGACCGCTTCTCCCGCGGGGGTGACGGCTCATCACCCGGGTTGGACGGCCTCCAGCGCGGGAGCAGCCGCTCATCACCCGGGGTGGACGATCCAGCCCGCGGGGTTGGTGGTCCAGAACCCGGGAGAAGTCGTCCAGAAGCAGCGCGCGCCGTCCCACGTCTCGACCGCGGCGGCTTCCAAGTCCGGGTGCTCGGATGGGAGAGGGGCCGGGAGCATCTGCATGTAATTTGTGGCCGCCCCCGGATAATCTCAATTCATCCGAAAACGAACCGTTACCACGCCCTGACGCGGTTTTCCGGTCTCGTCAACGGCGGCTTGCCACTCGACTCGTTCCAGAACCGCTTCCGCCCGCCTGAGGAAGAAGGGCGCAAGCTCTTGGAGGTTGCTGTTGCAGATGGCTTTGACCTGCTTATCCTCGCCAACGCTTACTTGGCAGGCGATGACTCCGCCGGTCAACCGGGAGCGCACTGCATCTGTGGCGGGAATCGGCGGATAGCGTAGCGTGCTCAGAGGGCGCGGGCCCTTCGGATCCTGGAGAGGTTCCGCGGTCACCACAATCTGGTCTCCAATACTCACCTGGGGAGGATCGTCCGGATCCTCGACGGGTCTGGGTGTCGGAGTGGGGTCAGTGTCCGGCGTTAGGATTGGAGCAAGCCGTGGAGGAAGCGCCGGCGCCGGCGCCGCTGCGTCGCTTTGCCCGCTCGTCGTAGTCACGGGCGTCAGCGGCCTTGGAAGCCTCTTCGGTTGCGGTTGAGGAGCCGAAGGGGGAACTGAGGGAACGGTCGCAGGGATCACCGGAGCCGCCGGAGGGATCGGTGTCGCGCTTGGCGTCGGCAGGGGAGGTGCCGGACCGACTGAGGGAGTCGGGTAGACAAAGGGGTTCGGAATGGGCGAAGGCCCTACCGCTGCAAAGGGTATGACCCAGTTGAGAGCCGCAACCAGGGTGCTGAAGATGCCCACTACCAAGCCGGCGACGGCGATCCTCATATGCAAGCGCTGATGGTCAGGCTTCGCGGGGCCGCCCAAGTTCGGCGGGAGCGAGGGGGGCGGCGGTGTGGGTTCGATGGAGTTCATGGCTTGACGGGCGGACGAATTTCCCTCTCCCCTCCTCTCAGACCCGGTTTTGAGAGGAACGGGTGGGTCGCCGACCGCATTGATGAGCACCGAGGATCTCGACACGGCAGCCGCTACTGCCCGAGCCGTCCGGTGCTCACCGAACGCGACCGGGTTGCGTCTCGCGCCAGTTCTCCACCGTGAGCCCCCCGACTTTCCCGAGCTCGCGGAGGTTGTCGCTGACGAGGACGAGATCCAGCGAGAGAGCGTGCGCGGCGATCATCAGATCGTAGGGGCCGATCGGCTCTCCCCGTTTCTCGAGATCGCAGCGGATCCGGCCGAAGGCCGCGGCAGCCTCCGCGTCGAAGTCGACGCACACAATCTCGTTGATGAGGATGTCGATCCTCCGGTGATTCTTCGAGCCTCCTCTCGCTCTTGTCGGCACCATAGCGCAACTCGGCGACCACGACGGAGCTGAGGCAGAGGTCTTCCGGAGACAAGGCTTGGATGCGCTCGACCACGGAGGCGTGGCGCCGATTCAGATAGTCGACGCAGACGTTGGTGTCGAGGAGGTATCTCAATCGAAGTCGGGCCCGGGCTCGGCGGGCAACGGCTCTTCAGGATAGGGAAAGTCCGGCGCGGTGCCGGCAAGATCCAGAAACTCCCGGCTCCAGCCTCTGAGGACCGGCTCCAGAATCACGCGAGAACCCTTCCGGAAGATGAGTACCTCCTCCTGGCCCTCGAACCGGTATCCCCTGGGCAGCCGGACGGCTTGGCTTCCTCCGCTCTTGAACAACTTGGCTCGGTCGGCCATCGCGAATCCTCCCGCAGCAGTATATACCGATTGTACCTACAGGAAGAACGGCACCGTCCGGTGCTATCATCGAACGCGACCGGGTTGCGCCAGGGCGTGCTCTTGTGATGGAATGTCGCCGATCGCAGAAAGGACGGCTTCTATGTCCGCGATGCCTCTGAAGTACGAAGAAGAAGTCGAGTACCCGAGCTCCGACGGCAAGCCGATGGCCGAAAGTCCGACGCATCTCCTGGAGATGCTCTACCTGATTGCTGCTCTGCGGCGCCGTTACCGGTCCGAGCCGGACGTGTACGCGATCGGCAACATGCTCTTCTACTACCGTGAGGGCGATCCGCGGTCGGTGATCTCTCCGGATGTTTTCGTGGTGAAGGGGATCCCCGACAAGAGACGGGACATCTTTCAGCTCTGGAAGGAGAAAGCCCCGTGCTTCGTCATGGAGATCACCTCCAAGACCACCCGCTGGCAGGATCTCCGTCAAAAGAAGGATCTCTACCAGCAGATGGGTGTGGAGGAGTACATCCTCCATGATCCGCGCGGCGAGTACCTGGATCCTCCGCTCCAGGGCTATCGCTTGGTGAACGGCCGTTATCAGCGGATGGCCGCCAGTCCCGACGGCTCCCTGGTCAGCCGGACGACCGGTCTGCGCCTCCTCCGCGACGGCGAGCACCTGTGCCTGGTCGACCTCTCGAGCGGGGAGATGCTGCCTACATACGACGAGATGGGAGACGAGCTCGAGGAGGCGCTGGAGGAGATCCGGCTCAAGGACGAGGCGCTCCGGCTCAAGGACGAGGCACTCCATCTAAAGGACGATGCGCTCCGCCGATCCGAAGCCGCCCGGGAGGCCTTGGAAGGCGAGCTGATCCGCCTCCGGCGCGAGCTTGAATCCCGCCGGGACGGCTGATCCTCTCCGATTTCGTTCTTCACCGGCGTTCGTAGGTGTAAGCTAGAGCTATGAGCTACGCGTTGACCGTCCAACTCCCCGACGAGGCAGCGTTCCGCCATTTGGAGCGGACTGCCGAGACGCTCGGGATGTCGCTGAGCGAGCTCGGCGAGGCGGCCTTGCAGATTGCCGCCTTGAGCACGGATTTAGAAGGTCGGTTGGAAGGCATGTCGGAACGTCTGGAGGCCTACGATGAGGCCGACCTCGAACGGGATATCCAAGAGTTCGCTCGCAGCGAAGTGGCTTACGACGATCCGCTTCAGGCACGCCTCGCGGAGATGCAGGACCCCTACGGCATAGGAGCCCTGTTTGCCCGTCCCCTGGAACGAGGATAGTCCTCGGTACAGACCCGTCCTGGGCCAGAATCTCGCCCGAATTCTCCGGAAGATCAGTCGAGAGGCCCCACTTCGGCGCGCTCCCGCGGTTACCCTGGCTCAGGAGTGGCATCGAGGTGTGTTTCGCGGGATTCCCTTGCCCGTTCCCTACTATGCGGGCGAATTTCGCGACAGCGACCCTCGATTTCCCGAGTTGGACGGATACGAAGTGCGCGTCGGCTCGAATCCGGGAGTTGCGTCCCGTTTTGTACCCCAGCAGCTTGCGGAATTCGAGCTGAAATTGCAGGAAGCCGTGGACGTGCTCGACGCCGCTATCCCAGTTGGAAGCCGCCCCGGGAAGGATCAGCGCTGGTCGGCGCTATCCCTTTGCGCTCATGCCCATGGCGAGTGGGTCCGCATTCATCCCTTCGCGAATGGCAACGGCAGAACAGCTCGTCTCTGGGCAAACTGGTGCGCTCTTCGCTACCGCCTGCCGCCCTTCGTCCGGCTGCAACCGCGGCCGGAGGGGAATCTCTATGCCGTCGCGTCGGCGCGATCGATGCGGGGAGACCATCAGACGATGATGGCCGTGTTCGCCGATATGCTCGAGCGGGCCCTCAGGGGGCGCGCTGCTCACTAGATACCCGGGTGGGTCAGCCGCCAACCCCGAGCCGTCGGAGTAAACTGCCCGCCGAGGGAGGGAACCGTGAAAAAGAATCCTGGAGTCCTTGCGGTCCTGGTCACTGTGCTCGTCGTACTGGTCTCGTTCGCCGCGATCCGGACCGTCGCCGCCCGTACAAACAAGCCCGTCCTGCACGGCCGGCACTGGATGGCGGTCACCGGCAAGCCGCTGGCGGCCACCGCCGGCTCCATGATGTTCCAGAAAGGGGGCAACGCCGTGGACGCGGCCTGCTCCATGCTCGCCGCCACCTGCACCATGTGGGACACGCTCGCCTGGGGCGGTGAGACCCAGGCCTTGATCTGGAACCCGAAGACTCACAAGGTCATCGCCATCAACGCTTTGGGCGTCGCGCCGACCGGCGCCACGCCGGAATTCTTCCGCTCCCGGGGGATGGCCTATCCGCCGGAATACGGCCCGCTCGCCGCGGTCACGCCGGGCACTCCGGGCGGCCTCCTGGTCATGCTGGCGGAGTACGGGAAGCTCAGCCTCGCCGACGTGCTCGGCCCGGCGATCCAGATGGCCGACGGCTATCCCATCGAGGCCCAGCTCATCGGCCGCATCCAGGCCGAGCGCAAGCGCATCCTCGATTGGCCGTTCTCGAAGGCCGTCTTCCTGCCCGGACCCGGAGACGCCGCGCCCGAGCCGGGACAGGTCTTCCGCCAGCCCGACCTCGCCGCCACCCTGCGCAAGCTCGTCGAGGCCGAGCGCCAGGCGCTCGCCGCCGGCAAGGACCGCAAGGCCGCCATCCTGGCCGCCTACGACCGCTTCTACAAGGGGGACATCGGCGCGGAGCTGGCCCGCGGCTCGCAGGAGGCCGGCGGCCTCATTACCAGGGACGACCTGGCCCGCTGGCAGGTGAAGATCGAGGAGCCGGTCAAGACCGGCTACAAGGGGATCGACGTCTACAAGCTCGACGTCTGGACCCAGGGTCCGGCCATGCTCCAGGCGCTCAACCTCCTCGAGCCCATGGATCTCAAGGGGATGGGGTTCAACAGCGCGCGCTACATCCACACCATCTATCAGACCATGAACCTGTCCTTCGCCGACCGCGACTTCTACTACGGCGACCCCGCCTTCCCGCCGGAAGAGCCGACCCGCGGCCTGCTCTCCAAGGAGTACGCCGACGCCCGGCGCCAGCAGATCGACTGGACGCGCAACGATCCGGCGGTCAAGCCCGGCGACCCCTATCCGTTCCAGGGTGGGACGAACCCTTTCAAAGCCCTCCTGGAGAAATGGGGAACGCCCGGCGAGTCGTCCACCTATACCCAGCCGCACAATGCTTCTCTCGAAGGGATGACCTTCGAAGAGGGCTTCCGCGCCGGTACGACCTCCGTGATCGCGGCGGACGAAGAGGGCTGGGTGGTCTCGATGACTCCGAGCGGCGGCTGGGTGCCGGCGTTCGTCGCCGGCCACACGGGCATCGGCCTCTCCCAGCGGATGCAGAGCTTCGTGCTGGACGAGGGTCAGAACCCGTTCAACGTCCTGGTCCCCGGCAAGCGCCCGCGCGTGACGCTCACGCCCACCCTGGCGGTGAAGGACGGCAAGCCGTGGCTCGCTTTCGCGGTGCAGGGTGGCGACACCCAGGACCAGAACCTCCTCCAGTTCTTCCTCGACATCGTGGAGTTCGGGATGAACGTCCAGGAGGCGACGGAAGCGCCGAACGTCAACAGCTACCAGATGCGCAGCTCCTTCGGCGGCCACGAATCGCAGCCGGGCCGCATCGAAGTCCAGGCCGCCACGCCGGAATGGGTGAGGAACGAGCTGACCCGGATGGGCTACAAAGTCGAGGTGCTGCCCCGCACCTCGGGTCCCGTCAACGCCATTCTCCTCGACCCGGAGCACGGCACGATGTGGGGCGGCTCCAGCGACTACGGCGAGGACTACGGGATCGGCTGGTAGAAAACCAGGTACCAGAGCAGCCCGGCCGCCGCGCTGGCGGCCAGGGTCTTCATCATCCCGAGCTTGCAGCGGAACAGGGCGAGGAACGCGCCCGCCGCCAGGGCCACGGCCGGCCAGTCGACCGTCCCCCAGGCCGGAACGAGCAGCCGCATCCCCATCCAGCGCGACTCGTCCACCCGCCCGAACAGGACGTGGAGCGAAAACCAGACCGCCAGATTGAGGATCACCCCCACCACCGCGGCCGTGATCCCGGCGAGCGCCGTGCTCAGCGCCCGTTTCCCCCGCAGCGCCTCGATGTACGGCGCACCCAGCAGGATCCAGAGGAAGCACGGCACGTAGGTCACCCAGGTGGTGATGAGCGATCCGAGCAGCGCCGCCGCCCAGGGATCGAGGCCGCCCGGATGGCGGTAGGCTCCGAGGAAGCCCACGAACTGCACCACCTGGATCAGCGGCCCCGGCGTGGTCTCGGCCATGCCGAGGCCGTCGAGCATCTCGCCGGCGGTCAGCCAGCCGTAGGTCCCCACCGCTTTCTGGCTGACCCAGGCCAGCACGGCGTACGCGCCGCCGAAGGTGACCATGGACATCTGGCTGAAGAAGATCCCCTCCCGCACTACCGTGTGGCCCCGGCCGAGCGCACCGGCCAGCGCCAGCAACGGCACGAACCAGAGCGTGAGGCAGACGGCGAGCACTCTCAACGACCGCGCGAGCGACGGCCGGACCTGGATAGCCCAGGCGTCAGCGACGGGCTGATCCTCGTCCAGCGGGACCGGAGACGGCGCCGGGAAGGCGGCCGGGAAGAACCGTCCGCCGAGCCAGCCGAAGAGGCCCGCGGAGACCACGATGGCCGGGAACGGCACCGCGAACAAGAAGATGGCCACGAACGCCGCGGCGGCGACGCCCACCATCAACCGGTTGCGGAGCGCCCGCTTGCCGATGCGGACCACCGCCTCCACCACGACCGCCATCACCGCCGGCTTGAGGCCATAGAAGAGGCCGGCGACCAGCGCGGTCCCGCCGAGGCCGACGTAGAGCAGGCTCAGGCCGAGGATGGAGAAAAACCCCGGCAGCACGAAAAGAATTCCGGCCACGAGGCCGCCCGGCGTGCGGTTCAGCAGCCACCCCAGGTAGATGGCGAGCTGCTGCGCCTCCGGACCGGGAAGCAGCATGCAGTAGTTGAGCGCATGGAGAAACCGCGCCTCCCCCACCCAGCGCTTCTCCTCGACCAGGATGCGGTGCATGACGGCGATCTGGCCGGCCGGCCCGCCGAAGCTCTGGACCGCCACCCGCGCCCAGACGCGGAGGGCCTCCCGGAACGGGACGGCGTCGCGGGACTCCCTCCGGTCCACGCCCCTACTTCCCTGGCGGCCGGCTGGGCCGCATCTCGATCCGGCTCGGCAGGGCGTTGTCCGGGTAGCTCAAGAGGTGGAGGACCATCGAAGCGATGTCGGCCGGTTGGAGCTTCCAGCTTCCTTCGGCGTGCCCGCCGCCGAACTCGGTGGCGACGCTGCCCGGCATGATCGAGGCGACGCGGATGCCGTACGGGCGGAGGTCGAGCATCGCGGCCTCGGACATCCCGAGGAGGCCGAACTTGCTGGCGTTGTAGGCCGCGCCGCCCGCGAACGGATTCTTCGAGGCGAGCGAGGCGATGTTGACGATCCAGCCCGAGCCCTGGCGCTTCATGGCCGGAGCCACGGCGCGCAGGAAGTAGAACGGACCGTTGAGGTTGGTTTCCTGCACCTCCCGCCACTGGTCGCCGGTCAGCTCGTCGGCCGGCGCGAAGCGGCCGAGCCCGGCGTTGTTGACCAGGAGATCGATGCGGCCTTCGGCGTCGAGCACCTCCTTGACGAAGGCATCCACCTGATCCTGGCTGCGGACGTCCACGGGTCGGCCCTCGATCCGACCCGACATCTCCTGGACCGCCTGCCGCGGATCGCGGCTGCAGATCCAGACCTTCCACCCTTCGGCCAGCAGAGCCTCGGCGACCGCGCGCCCGATGCCCCGGCTTCCTCCCGTTACAATGGCAATCTTCTCGTTGTCGCTCATGCCTGTACCTCCTGAAGGGACTCTACCGGAATCACCGGGCCTCCCGTCTTGTTTCATGGACCGAAAGGAGGAGTGAAAACTCCATGGGTGCCTACCTGATCTTCATGCTTCCGGCCCTGTTGCTCTCCTTGTGGGCGAGCTTCCGGACCAAGTCCGCTTTCGACAAATACTCCCGCGTGCGGACGGCGCGCGGATTGACCGGCGCGCAGGCGGCGCAGGAGATGCTCCAGCGCGCGGGGATCTTCGACGTGAAAATCGTGCCCGCAAGCGGCTTCCTGTCGGACCACTACAACCCGATGAGCAAGACGCTGGCGCTGTCGCAGCCGGTCTACGGCTCGCCGTCGGTGGCGGCGGTGGGCGTCGCCTGCCACGAGGCGGGCCACGCGATCCAGCATGCCGTCGGATACAAGCCGCTCTGGATGCGCTCGGCCCTGGTGCCGATGGCGAGCATCGGCTCAACCGTGAGCTACATCGTGATCCTGCTCGGCCTGCTGCTCCTGCGCTCGCCCCAGATGGTCTACTTCGGCGCGGCGCTGTTCTCCGCCGTGGTGCTCTTCCAGCTCATCACGCTGCCGGTGGAATTCGACGCCTCGGCGCGGGCCAAGCGCCTGGCCGTGGAGAACGGCCTCGTCCTGGCACAGGAGAGGGAAGGGATCGACCGCGTCCTGAACGCCGCCGCCCTGACCTACGTGGCCGCGGCGATCTCGTCGATCATGACCCTGCTGTACTACGTGTCGCTGGCGAGCGGGATGAGCCGACGGTAGGCCTACTCCGCCGGCTCCCCCAGCATCCCGATCAGCTCCTTCTCCCGCTGCCGGAGCTCCTCGGGGCTCGACGCCTCCAGGACCAGCCGCAGGAAGGGCTCGGTGTTCGACGGCCGGACGTTGCCCCACCAGGTCGGGATAGTTGAACGTGATGCCGTCCAGATAGTCGATCTGCGCGTCGGCGTAGCGGCGCGGCGAGCTCTTCGATCTTGCCCTGCTTGTCCTCGACCACGAAGTTGATCTCCGGGCTCTTGGCGTAGCGCCGGAGCGGCTGGACCAGCTCGGAGAGCGCCTTGCCGCTGGAACGGAGGAGGTTCAGAACCTCCACCACGGCCATCACCGCGCAGTCGGCGTTGAAATGGTCGCGGAAGTAGTAGTGGCCCGCCAGCTCGCCGCCGAAGATGCCGTCCCGCTTGCGCAGGGTGGCCTTCATGAACGAGTGGCCGACCCGCTCCCGCACCGGCACGCCGCCTTTCTCCGTGATGTACTCGGCCACCGCCCGCGACGAGCGCAGGTCGAAGAGCACCGCCTTTCCGCGATTGCCCGGCTCGCGCTCCAGCAGCTCGCCGCCGATCAGCGCGGTCATCAGGTCGCTCCCCACCGCCTGGCCCGTCTCGTCTACGAAGGCGGCGCGGTCGGCGTCGCCGTCGAAGGCCACACCCAGGTCGGCGTTGTGCTCGCGCACGGCCTTCATCAGATCGTGGAGGTTCTCCTCCTTGAGCGGGTTGGCCTCGTGGTTCGGGAAGGTGCCGTCGAGCTCGAAGTAGAGCGGGATCAGCTCGATGCCCGTCGCCTCCAGGATCGGCTTGTAGAGCGTGCTCATGCCGTTGGCGGCGTCCACCACCACCCGCAGGCGCTTGCTCTTGGCGTTGCGCAGGAAGGAGAGGACGTGGGTCTGGTAGTCGTAGAAGACGTGCCCGGTCCGACCGTGCCCGGACGCTCGGCGACGGGCAGGTCGCCGGTCTTGACCTTCTCCTCCATGAGCGCGATGCCGTGGTCGCCGGAGACCGGGCGCGCCTCGTGGCGGCTGAACTTGAGCCCGTTGTACTCCGCCGGGTTGTGGCTCGCCGTGACCTGCACGCCGCCGGCGGTCTTCAGATGGCCGATCGCAAAATAATTCATCGGCGTGGTGGCCAGGCCGATGTCGATCACGTCGAGGCCCGACCGGTGAGGCCCTGGATGAGCGCCTTCGCCAGCCCCTCGCTGTGGGAGCGCATGTCGCGGCTCACCACCACGGCGTTGCCGCACGCCCGGTCCTCCGCGTCCAGCACGAACTGGAACGACCGGCCGATCTTGCGGACGATGTCCTCGTTGATCTGCGTGGGGTAGATCCCCCGCACGTCGTAGGCTTTGAAAATTCCGCCCATAAGACTCTCTCTCCCGTCCTCTAGTGAGCCATCTTTTCGATGGCGTATCCGAAGCTGTGGCCTTCCACGGGCGCCTGCTTCAGGTCTCCGGCTCCATCGGCCTTCGTCATCTCCAGTGCAAGGGTCTCGCCCATGATCCAGTCGCGGTGGGCCTCCACGGCCGCCTCGATCTCCGGGTCGCCCTGATAGCGCACGCGGATGCGGTCGGCATAATCCAGGTCCGCCTCTTTGCGAGCGGTCTGGAGACTGCGCGCCACCTCGCGCGCCCAGCCTTCGGAAATGAGCTCGGGCGTGAGACGAGTGTCCAGCGCCACGAGCAGCTCGCGGTCGCCCTGCGTGGCCATCCCCTCGCGCTCGACGAGCCGCACCTCGACCTCCTCGGCCGAGAGGTCGTGGCGGCCGTCCGAGATCTCGATGGTGACCTTGCCGCTCCGCTCCAGCTCGGCCGCGAGCGCGTCGCCGTCGGCGCTCTCCAGCGCCCGCTTGACCTCGGGCATGCGTTTGCCGAAGCGCGGTCCGGTCTTCGGGAAGATCGGCCGGACCTCGTGATGGACGTAGGTCGTGCGGTCCGCGGCCCACTGGATCTCGCGGACGTTGAGCTCGTCGCGCAGGAGGTCGGCGTAGGGGGTCACGACACCGGCCAGCGCCTCGTCCGAGGTCACCAGGGTGACGGCCGCGAGCGGCTGCCGGGTTTTCAGGCTGTGCGTGTTGCGCGCGGCGTGGCCGAGGCGGACGATCCGCTGCACGGCCGCGATGCCGGTCTCCAGCGCGTCGTCGGCTCTCCCGGTGTCCGCCTCGGGCGTCCCGGGCCAGCGCTCCAGGTGGATGCTTTCCGGCGCGTATTCATCCTGACTCCGGATCAGGTGGCCGTGGACGACCTCGGCCACGAACGGCGTGAACGGCGCGATCAGGCGCGACACCGTGGTCAGCACCTCGTAGAGGGCCTGGTAGGCGCTCTCTTTCTGCGCTTCCACTCCCGCCCCGGCCCAGAAGCGGTCGCGGCTGCGGCGGATGTACCAGTTCGTGAGGTCGTCGAGAAACTCCTCCAGCATCCGGGCGGCCGGGGTGACGTCGTAGGCGTCGAGGCTGGCGGTGACTCCGGCCGTCAGGCGGTCAAGGCGGAGGAGGATCCAGCGGTCGAGGGCCGGCCGCTCAGCGAAGGGAACGGAACCACCTCCCGGCCGCCAGCCGTCGAGGTTCGCGTAGATCGTGAAGAACGACAGCGCGTTCCAGAGCGGCAGGAGGAATCCCTGCGCGGCCTCGCGCACGAGACGGGCGGAGAAGCGCGACGGGACCTCCGGGTTGTTGACGCAGAAGTACCAGCGCAGAGCGTCGGCGCCGGTCTCTTCGATCACTCCCATGGGCTCGACCACGTTGCCGAGGCGCTTGGACATCTTCCGCCCCTGCTCGTCGTTGACATGGCCGAGAACGATGCAGGTCTTGAAGGCCACGGAGCCGAAGAGGAGGACGCCCAGCGCGTGCAGGGTGTAGAACCAGCCGCGCGTCTGATCCACGGCTTCGGAGATGAAGTCGGCCGGAAAGCCCACTCCCGCGGCCGGATCGAAGCCCGGCAGCGGCTCGCCCATATAGTGGTGCTGGGCGAACGGCATGGAGCCCGAGTCGAACCAGGCATCGATGACGTCCGGCACCCGGCGCATCGTGCCGGCTGCGCACTGCGGGCAGGCCCAGGCGACCTCGTCGATGTACGGCCGGTGCGGGTTGAACTGCTCCGGATCGTAAAGGTTTTCCGGCGGCTTCTGACCGGACCTCTCGAACAGCTCGGCAAACGAGCCGATCACGTGGATGTGGCTACAGTCGTCGCACTTCCAGGCCGGCAGCGGAGTGCCCCAGTAGCGCCGCCGGGAGAGCGCCCAATCGACCAGATTTTCCAGCCAGTTGCCGAAGCGGCCCTCGCCCACGTGCTCGGGATGCCAGTCGACGGTTTTGTTCTTGTCGATCAGCTCCTGTTTGAGGACGGTCGTCTTCACGAACCAGCTCGTCGTGGCGTAGTACAGGAGCGGCCGGTCGCAGCGCCAACAGAAAGGATAGCTGTGGCGATGGCGCTCGCTGTGGAGAAGCCGGCCGCGGGCGCGGAGATCCTGGAGGATCTTCGCGTCGGCATCCTTGAACCAGAGGCCGGCGAAGGCTTCGATGCCGGGCTTTTCGCGCACCTTGCCGTCGGCGTCGATGCTCAGGATGAGCGGCAGATTGTACGCCTGGCCGGTGCGATAGTCGTCCTCGCCGAACGGCGGCGCGGTGTGGACGAGGCCGGTGCCTTCCGAGGCGGTCACGTAGTCGCCCGGCACCACCCGCCAGCCGTGCTCGTCGGAGCCTTGACCCTCTCCGTCCCAACCCTCGCGCGCAACGTGGAACGGCCGGTCGTAGAGGAGGCCTTCGAGATCCTTGCCACGGAAGCGGGCGAGCGCCGGCAGGGCTCCCAGGTCGACGAGGCGCTTCTCGCCTTCGACCTCGGCCATCAGGGGGACGGGTTTGGCCAGTCCGTCGCCGATGAGAAACTGCTCGTCCGCGCGCTCCGGATGCTGGACGAGCTTGTAGACCATCTCGGAATTCGCCGCGAGGCCGACGTGGGCGAGGAGCGTCCAGGGCGTGGTGGTCCAGGCGACCAGCTTCATCCCTTCCGTGGTGGTCCAGGAGCCGCCGCCGACCGGCGCGATCTCCTGGCCGGGGCGGACGGGGAAGAGGATCCAGACGGACGGGTCGTCCACGTCCTTGTAGTTCTGGGCGACCTCGTGGCTGGAGAGCGTGGTGCCGCAGCGGGCGCAGTACGGCTGGATCTTGTAGCCCTCGCCGAGAAGGCCGCGCTTCCAGAGCGTGGCCAGGGACCACCAGACCGACTCGATGTAGTCGTTCGTGTAGGTGAAATAGGCGTGGTCGAGGTCGAGCCAGAAGCCGATGCGCTCGGTCATGGCGCGCCACTGGCGCTCGTAGGTGTGGACGCTCTCCAGGCAGGCGCGGTTGAACTCGGCGATGCCGTAGTCCTCGATCTGCTGCTTGCCGGTGAAGCCGAGGCGCTTCTCGACCTCGATTTCAACCGGGAGACCGTGGGTGTCCCAGCCCGCCTTGCGGGGCACGTGATGGCCCTGCATGGTGCGGTAGCGCGGAAACAGATCCTTGACGACGCGGGTCACCACATGGCCGACGTGCGGCACGTTGTTGGCGGTCGGAGGTCCGTCGTAGAACACGAAATCGCCCCGGGGCGCCGGCTTGCGCAGGCTCTTCTCGAAGATGCCGCGCTCCCGCCAGTGCCCGAGCACCTGCTGCTCGAGCCGGGGGAACGGGTAACCGCCGGGGACGTCGGGAAATCGCTTGTCGCTCATAGGTCAGTCTGGGTACTCGAACACCACCTCGCGCTCGATGTCCGGGCGGAGGCTCATGTGGACGGGGCAGGTGAGCGCCGCGTTCTCCAGCTTCTTGCGCTGGGCTGGGGTGAGGCCGGCGGGCATCCGGATGCGCGCCGGCAGGTTGCCGATCCGCCGCGGGCTGTCGGCCATGTGCTTCTCGACGTGGACCGACAGGCCCGTGAGGTCGATCCCGTCCCGCTCCCCGACGATCGCGATCAGGGTCAGCATGCAGGCGGCGAACGCCGTCGCCACGAGGTCCGTGGGCGAGAACGAGCTGCCGTCCCCCTGGTTGTCCACCGGCGGCACCGTCCGGAGCACCGCTCCCGACGGACCGTGGGTCATCTCGACGGTCAGCTTTCCAACGTACTTGCCTGTGATCTCGACAGCCATGCTCTCTCCCTCCTGGAACGCGGAAGCATATCAGGGCAGCTCTTCGAAGAACCGCAGGTAGTCCTCCGCGATCCTCGGCATCGAGGTCCGCTCCCGGACCTCTTTCATGACGTCCAGCCCCCGCTTCCACTCCGGGCCGCCGAAGGTGGCACGGGCCTTGTCGATGGCCGCCGTCAGGCTGGCCGTCTCCGGCTCGGCGTAATACGGGTAGTCCGGCCCGAGCAGCTCCAGCGTGCTCTCGTCGCGGGTGGTGACCAGGTTCGCCGCGCAGGCGGCGGCCGTGGAGACCTTGCAGTTGGGCTTGTAGAGGAATTCCTTGCCCGGCTCCCGCACCGACAGGTGGCAGTTGTAGGCCAGAGCGCGACGGAAGTAGTCGCCGTCGAAGTACTCCACCCCGGGGAGCTGTCCCCAGAGCGACAGCGACCGCGACAGGCCCAGGTAGGCGATGCGGAAGTCCTTGTCTCCCAAGGTGTTGGGAACGTAGCGCGGGTCCCACTGGTGGTAGATGACCCGGTTGAGCGCGCCGCGGACCGAAAAATCCCGGAGCTGCGCCTCGTTCTTGAAGATCAGACCGTGGTAGAGCCAACGGTTCTTGATCCACCGCTTGAAGACGACGGTGTCCTGGACGTCCAGCACCAGACGGTTGCCACGGTGACCGCCGAATCGCGCGGCGACCAGATCCGGGAGCTTCGAGGTCTTGATGAAGACCAGGATCGAATCCCGGACGTCCTTCAGGTCCCGCGGATAGACGGACCGCGCCTCGACGCCCCGCTCGCGCAGGGCTTCGGCGACCTGGTCCGCACCCATGATGGTGGACCCCTTGTCGTAATACTTGACGAAGTAGATGTTTCGCATGGCCGTCCCGCCGCCGCCCGATCGGTCGCCCGGTAGGATATCTTGAACACCATGGGACCGACTTCTTCTTCCAACCCCTTCGACCTGGCCGGGCAGGTCGCGGTGGTGACCGGCGCCTCCCGGGGGATCGGCGAGGCCGTGGCCGGCGCGTTGGCGGCGGCCGGCGCGCGCGTGGTGGTGGCGAGCCGCAAGATCGAAGGCGTCCGGGCCGTGGCCGAGCGCCTCCGCACCGCCGGCCACGAAGCGCTGGAGGTGGCCTGCCACACCGGCCGCAAGCAGGACACCGAGGCGCTCGCCGCCCGGGTCCGCGAGGCCTGGGGGCGCGTCGACGTCCTGGTGAACAACGCCGCCACCAGCCCGCATTTCGGCCCACTGCTGGATGCCGACGAAGCCGCCTGGGACAAGACCATCGAGGTCAACGTCAAAGGCTACATGAACATGATCCAGGCCTGCATCCCCTTCATGCGCGAGCAGGGCGGTGGGCGGATCGTGAACATCGCCTCGGTCGCGGGGATGTTCCCGCACTCGGGCCTGGGCGTCTACGGCGTGACCAAGGCGGCGGTGATCATGGTGACCAAGACGCTGGCGGTGGAGCTGGCGAAGGAGAACGTCCGCGTCAACGCCGTCGCGCCCGGCCTGATCCGCACCCGCTTCAGCGAGGTGCTCTGGTCGTCGCCCGAAGCCAGCCGCCACGCCCTGGCGTCGATCCCCCAGGGGAGGCTCGGCGAGGTGGAGGATCTGACCGGCGCCGTCCTCTATCTGGCGAGCGAGGCCTCCCGGTTCACGACCGGCTCGGTGCTGGTGGTGGACGGGGGACAGACGCTCAGTCTGGCGTATTAGCCGCGATCCGGTGATTGGCCGCGATGCCGGCTTGGGACAGGAGGAATCGCCGTCCGCGGGCTGCCAACCTGCGCGGGCATCGCGCGGTGACGTTGGGGAGCCGTTCCCCAACGAGAACGGACGCCGCGCGCCGGCATCGCGAGTCCGCGCATCGATGGGGAACGTCTCCCCAATGGGAATGGGCGTCGTCTAGTTGTGGGGAACGTCTCCCCATCGCATTCGGGCGTTGCGCGCGGCGATGGCGGCTCCGGTCCGCGTTGGGGAAGCGTTCCCCAACGCGGCGGAGGATCTCACGCTGGCGCGCCGGGGCGTAGCCAATAGTGACGAGAAAGCGCAAATCAGGACCGAGCGCCTCAGTTTGCCTCGTCGAGGATCGCGGTGACCGAAGAGGCCACGGCTCGCCAACATGGTAAGATAGGCAAGCGAGAGTAAGGTGACGCCCAGAGGTAAGGAGCCATGTCGATCGCCAGAGTGACCAGCAAAGGACAAGTGACCATCCCTTCCGACGTGCGGAAGGCGCTGGATCTACACCAAGGAGACGATCTGGTCTTTGAGGTAACCTCCGCGCGTTCCGTGAAGTTGAAGGTGGTCAAGAGGAGGAGTCTCTCCGATCTCTATGGCGCTCTGCCGGCGACGCAACCGTTCCCGGGGAAGGAGGAGGTTCGCGAGTCGGTCGGACGAGAGTTGGGGAAGGAGCTTCGGAGAAAGCACCCGTGACACGGCTCTGGGTGGATGCGAACGTATTGCTGCGGTTCCTGACGGGCGAGCCGCAGGATCTCGCCGAGAGGGCTGCCCGCCTGATGGCACGGGCAGAGCGGGGAGAGGTCGTCCTCGTCGTGCCGGCGCTGGTGATCGCGGAGGTCATCTGGGTGTTGAAGTCCTTCTATCGGCGCTCCTTCGAAGACATTGCCGAAGTCATGGTTTCCTTGATAGGCGCGGATGGAATCGAAGTCGAAGACCGGGATGTTCTGGTCCAAGCCGTCGAGTTGGCGCGGGCGAAAAACGTGGACTTTGTGGACGCGGTCCTGGCGCTGCAAGCCTCCAGGCGTGATGAGTCCGTCTGCTCGTTCGATGGAGACTTCAAGCGGCTTCCTGCTCACTGGATCTCTCCTTCCTGACGCCGTTCCGATGACCTCCCCCTCCCCCTCCCCCACCCCCGAGCGGCTGCTCGGCCTCATCGACGCCCTGGCCGGACAGCCGGTGGTCATGCTGGTCGACCTCGTGGCCGACCTGTTCATCACCGGCACGCCGAAGCGGATCAGCCGGGAGGCGCCGGTCCTCATCCTCTCTTATGAGAGCGAGCGGCTGATCCCGGGCGGCGGGGCGAACGCGGTGGCGAACGTGGCCGCGCTCGGCGGTCGGCCGCTCCCCCTCGGGATCGTCGGCGACGACGCCCACGGCCGCGGCCTCCTGGAGGCTCTCCGGGAGCGCGGGGTCGATACCGGCGGCGTGCTCGTCCGGTCCGGGTACCGCACGCCGACCAAGGTGCGCATCCTGGGCGGCGGCCGGCACTCGATCAAGCAGCAGATCGTGCGCTACGACATCGAGCAGACGCTGGAGCTGACCGCGGAGGAGCGCGGCCGGTTCGCCGACTCTCTCGCGGGATGGGACCGGGAGCCGCGGGTGGCGATCCTGTCCGACTACGGCTACGGCTCGGTGGTGCCGGAGATGCTCCCGCTCCTGCGGTCGGCGCTGGGTCCGGACGCCACCCTGCTCTGCGA
Organism: uncultured Holophagales bacterium; assembly: GCA_963844885.1. GTDB lineage: Bacteria > Acidobacteriota > Thermoanaerobaculia > Multivoradales > UBA5704 > DATMER01. The sequence goes on from CAWJQA010000012.1 coordinate 96,627, forward strand.
CAGCCGCTACCGGCTCGGCGAGTTTCAGGGCCTCGACGGCGCGACGCCGAACCAGGAGGAGGCCGAGACGATCCTCGGCTCGAGCCTTGATGATCACGACGGTCCGGACCGGCTGGAGACGGGCGGGCGGACGCTGCGCGAGCGGCTCGGCGCCCGGTTCCTCCTCATCACCCGGGGGAGCCGCGGCATGAGCCTGTTCGAGGACGGCGGCTCGGCGCATCTGCCGGTCCACGGCACGGATCAGGTGGCGGACGTGACCGGCGCCGGCGATACGGTCATCGGCACGTTCGCGCTGGCCCTCGCCGCCGGAGCCACACCGCTGGAGGCCGCCCTCCTCGCCGACTATGCCGGCGGAGTCGTGGTCATGAAGATGGGGACGGCCACGCTCACCCGCGGCGAGCTGCGGCACGCGGTCGAGAGCGATCCCCGGCCCCTGGAGGAGATCCGATGGGCGAAATCCTGACCCTCGACGCCCTCCGCGAGCGCGTGCGCGGCCTGAAGGCGCAGGGCAAGCGGGTGGCCTTCGCCAACGGCCACTTCGACCTGCTCCACGTGGGCCACCTGCGCTATCTGAAGGCCGCCCGCGCCGAAGGCGACGCCCTGGTCGTGGCGGTCAACGACGACGCCTCGGTCGCGAGCCTCAAGGGTCCGGGCCGGCCGGTGGTGCCCGCCGCCGAGCGCGCCGAGCTGCTCGCCGCGCTGGAGCCGGTCGATTTCGTGGTGGTCTTCCACGGCGACTCCCCCGCTCCCCTGCTCGCCGAGGTGCGGCCGGACGTCCACTGTAAGGGGACGGACTACGGCTCGCCCGAACGGGTGCCGGAGCATGAAACGGTCCGCGCCTACGGCGGCCGGACGGCGCTCGTCGGCGATCCCAAAGACCATGCGACGAGCGATCTGATCGCCAAGGTCAAAGCTCTGCCGGAGAAGGCTTGAACATCCTTCTCATCCGCACCAGTGCCCTGGGCGACGTGGTGCATTGCCTGCCGGTGCTCACGGCGCTGCGGCGGCACTTCCCCGAAGCGCGGATCGGCTGGCTGGTGGAGGGGGCCATGGCGCCCGTCCTCGAAGATCACCCGGACCTCGACGTGCTCCTCACCGTCCGCCTGCGGGAGTGGCGGAAGCGTCCGTTCTCATCCGGGACGCGGGCGGAGGTGGCCGGGTTCCTCCGCGCTCTCGACCGCTTCGCGCCGGACGTGACCCTCGACCTCATGGGCAACCACAAGGCGGGATTCCTCTCGGCGCTCACGCAGTGCGACCGCCGCATCGGCCTCGGCCGCGCCTGGCGGCGGGAGCCGTCCAGCTCGTTCTGGATCAGTGAGGCGGTCGCTCCGCATGGCGTCCACGCCGTGGACCGGGCGCTCTCACTGCTCGACGCACTCGGGCTGCCTCCGGAGCCGGCCGACTTCGGCGGCGGGAAGCTCTTCCGCCACGAGCCGGAGAGCCCTGAGGAGGAAGAGCCCTTCGTGCTGATCCATCCCGGAGCCGGCTGGGGCAGCAAGCGCTACCCGCCCCAGCGCTGGGGCGAGGCGGCGCGGCTGCTGCGGGAGCGGACGGGGCTGCCGGCGTGGGTGCCGGTCGCGCGAGGGGAAGAGGCGCTCGCGGCCGGCGTCGAAGCGGCGAGCGGCGGCGCGGCCCGGACGGTGCCGGCCGGCAACCTGCCGGCCCTGGCGGCGCTCCTGCGGCGGGCGCGGCTGGTGATGGGCGGCGATTCCGGCCCGACCCACCTTGCGCACGCCCTGGGCACGCCGGTGCTGATGCTCATGGGTCCCACCGACCCGGCGCGGCACGGTCCGTATGGAGCGCCCGAGCGGGCGCTCTGGAAGGATCTCCCCTGCGGCTTCTGCTACCGTCGGTTCGACGAGCCCCGGCCGTGCCTGGTGACGATCCCGCCGGAGCGGGTGGCGGAACGGGCGGAGAAGGCCCTCTCCCCCCATACGGGATCAGATACGGGTTCAACCATATGACGCCTTTCTGGTAGACTACCGCCAGTAGCTCCAGACGAGGAGAGCATGGCAGCACCTCGCTTGCAGGCGGGGACGACACGGAGATTTCATGGCACCACCACCGGAAGCAGCAGCCCGTAGACCTGCCCAGTCCGCCGGTCCCGACAAGCTCGGCGAGATGCTCGTCCGGGCGGGCAAGATCAACCAGGCGCAGCTCCAGGAGGCCCTCAGTTACCAGAAGGATCAGGGTGGCCGCCTCGGCACCAACCTGGTCAAGATGGGGCACCTCTCCGAGCGCCAGCTCGTCGACGCCCTGGCCGAGCAGTTCAAGGTCCCGTCCGTCGATCTCAACAACATGGAGATCGACGAGGGCGTCGTCAAGATCATCCCCGCGGACATCGCGCGCAAGTACACCATCTTCCCCGTCACCAAGGCGGGCGCCACGGTCACCGTGGCGATGATCGACCCGACGAACGTGTTCGCGATGGACGACGTGAAGTTCATGACCGGCTACAAGGTCGAGCCGGTCGTGGCCTCCGAGACCGCGATCCGCACCGCCATCGACAAGCACTACGGCTCGACCCACGCGATCGAGCTGAAGAAGGTGATGGAGGATCTCTCGGACGAATCGGGCGGCGACCTGGAAGTCCTGGAAGAGGAAGAGGATCTCGATCTCGCGACGCTGGAAGAGGAGTCCGAGCAGGCCCCCGTGGTCAAGCTCGTGAACCTGATCCTCACCGACGCGATCAAGCGCGGCGCCTCGGACATCCACATCGAGCCGTATGAAAAGGACTACCGCGTCCGATACCGCATCGACGGCCTGCTCTACGAGATGATGCGCCCTCCGCTCAAGCTCAAGGAGGCGATCACGAGCCGCTGCAAGATCATGGCGAAGCTCGACATCGCCGAGAAACGGCTGCCGCAGGACGGCCGCATCAAGATCAAGACGAAGATCTCCGGCAAGAGCAAGGATCTGGACTACCGCGTCTCCATCCTGCCCACGCTGTTCGGCGAAAAGATCGTCATGCGCTTGCTCGACAAAGACAAGCTCATGCTCGACATGACCAAGCTGGGCTTCGAGGTCGAATCGCTGCGGAAATTCGAGAACGCGATCCTCCGCCCCTACGGCATGGTCCTGGTCACCGGCCCTACCGGGTCGGGCAAGACGAACACGCTCTACTCCGCCTTGCAGCGCATCAACAAGCCCGAGGTCAACATCATGACCGCCGAGGACCCGGTGGAGTTCAACCTCTCCGGGATCAATCAGGTGCAGATGAAAGAGAACATCGGCCTGAACTTCGCGGCGTCGCTGCGGTCGTTCCTCCGGCAGGACCCGAACATCATCCTGGTGGGCGAGATCCGCGACTTTGAAACGGCCGAGGTGGCGATCAAGGCCGCCATGACCGGCCACCTCGTGCTCTCGACGCTGCACACGAACGACGCGCCGTCGACGATCAACCGCTTGATGAACATGGGCATCGAGCCGTTCCTCGTGGCGACGTCGGTCCACCTGATCGTGGCACAGCGGCTCGTGCGGCGCATCTGCTCGTTCTGCAAGGAGCCGGCGGAGCAGCCGCCCGCGGCGCTGGTGGGGGCCGGGTTCTCGGAGCACGAGTCGCGCACCTTGAAGCTGTTCCGCGGCCGCGGCTGCGAGCGGTGCAGCAGCACCGGCTACAAGGGCCGCGTCGGCCTTTACGAGGTGCTCGAGGTGGAGGACGAGATGCGCGAGATGATCCTCTCCGGCGCCAGCTCGTTCGAGCTGCGCCAGAAGGCCGTCCAGGCCGGGATGATGACGCTGCGCATGAGCGGCCTGCAGAAGATCCGCGACGGCATGACGACGGTCGACGAGGTCGTGAGAGAGACGGTGCTTTGATCCCATCCCCCTCTCCCCGGCCCTCTCCCCCGTGCCGGGGGAGAGGGAGTGGGAGCGCTCACCAGTCGAGGCGGGCGAACAGGGCGGCGAAGACGTCGATGCCGTCCCAGAGGTTCTTCAGCCGCAGGTTCTCGTACGCCGAGTGCTGGTTGTTGTCGTGGTTGACGATCGGCACCGTGACCATCGGCGGGGCCGGAGCGGGCAGGGACTCCGTGAACAGAGAGATGGGCACGCTCCCGCCCAGCATCGGCACCACCACGACCGGCGCGCCGAGCATCTCCTCGACCGTCCGCACCACGGCGCGGGAGGCGGGCAGGTCCATGGAGGTGCGGGCCGCGGCGTAGCCTTCGTCCCAGGTCAGGCGGACGATCCGCGGATGGGCCAGCCGGGTCTCGAGGTCCGGCTCCTCGTGGACGACCCACCAGCCCTGGGCGCGCAGGTGGGCCTCCATGCGCTCGCGGACCTTGGCCGGCGTCTGGTCGGGGACCAGCCGGAAGTCGATGGAGGCCGAAGCCTCCGTGGGGATGGCGTTCCTGGCGCCCGCTCCCACGTCGGCGCACTTGAGGCCCCGGATGTTCAAGGCCGGGTGCATGATCCGGTCCTGGAGGCGCTCCGGGGCGCCTTCGGTCCAGGCGAGGCCGAGCTCGCGGCGCAAGGCGTCCTCCACCGGCGGCATGGCCGCGGCCGCCGCCTTCTCGCTCGCGGTGAGGGGGCGGACGTCGTCCTGGAAACCGGCGATCCGGATCTCGCCGTCCGGTCCGCGCAGTCCGGCGAGAAGCTCCACCAGCAAGGCGGCGGGATTGGGTGCCCAGTTCCCATAATGGCCGCTGTGCAGCGCGCGGCTCGGACCGTAGACGGTCAGCTCGACGCCGGTCACGCCGCGGGCGCCGAACACGACCTGCATCCGGCGGCTCTGATGGACGGGGCCGTCGCCCAGGATCCAGGCGTCGGCGGCCAGCACGTCCTGATGCGCACGGAGGATGTCGGGCAGATGGGTGGAGCCGGCCTCCTCCTCCCCTTCCAGAAAGATCTTGATGTTGACGGACGGCCGGACTCCCGCGGCGTTGAGCGCATCCAGCGCGGAGAGCATGGCCACGATGGGCCCCTTGTCGTCGCTGGCCGAACGGGCATAGAGCCGCCACTCGGGATTGAGAGGACCCGCCGAAGCGAGGTCTACGTCCTGCGTGCCGGGGCCGGGGAGGCCGGTGCGCAGGACGGGCGTCCAGGGGTCTCCTCCGCCCCAGTCGGCGGCCTTGGCCGGCTGGCCGTCGTAGTGGGCATAGAAGACCACCGTCCGCCGGGCGCCCGGAGTCATAAGCTCGCCGAACACCGCGGGAGGGGCGTCGCCCGCGGTGAGAAGCCGGGCCTGGAACCCCCGCCGCTCGAGCATCCCGATCAGATGGTCGGCGTTGCGCCGGACGTCGGCCCGGTCCGAAGCCACGTTGCGCAGCGCGAGCAGACCGGCCAGCTCGCCGACGATCTCCTTCTCGTGCGCGGCCCGCCACGAGTCCACCTGGGTGCGGAGATCGGCGGCACCCGCGGCATGAGAAACCAGAAGCAGAGCCGCCACCGCCACCGTCTTCGCCTTGGTCAGACTCATCGAACCTCCCCGGGCCTCCGGCCCGCGCCGCATCCTACCCTCATTTCGGGGGTCGCCAAATCCGGATTTCGGCAGGGCCTGGAGAGGCTGACCGGTTGAGAAGCGCCAACATTTGAGCGCGTGACCTGTCCCAAACCGATTATCGCCATTATAATAGCGATAGACGGTGATGTCTGCCGGAGAGGATGGCACCATGGACAGATTTTCCCTTGAAACGCCCGAGACGGTCAGCAGGACTCTGGCCGACCGGGTCAAGGCGTTGCGGCTGGCCAGGGGCTGGAAGCAGATCACGCTGGCCGACCGCTCCGGGGTCAGCCTGGCGTCCTTGCGGCGCTTCGAGGAATCGGGCCGGGTGTCGCTCCAGAGCCTGCTCAGGCTCGCCTTTGCCCTCAACCGGCTGGATGACTTCGCCGCCCTGCTCCAACCGCCGCCCGCGTCGTCGCTCGCCGAGCTCGAAGCGGCCGAGAAGCGGCCCGCGCGCCAACGAGGCCGGGTATGAAGAGGCTGGAGGTGCGCCTCCGCCGTGAGCCGGGCGAGGAGCGCGTCGTCGGCCAACTGGCGGAGACCGGGCCGCGAGGCGGACAGATCCTCTTCGAGTACGATCCAGCCTTCCTGCGCGACCCTCTGTGGCTGTCGCCCTTCAAGCTGCCGCCGCAGCCGGGTCTCGTTGAGCACCGCGACCTCGCCTTCGGTCCGATCTTCGGTCTCTTCGACGATTCGTTGCCGGATGGCTGGGGGTTGTTGCTCATGGACCGGTTCTTCCAGCAGCGGGGCACGGCCCTCGCCGAGGTGTCGGTGCTGGACCGGCTGGCGTATCTGGGCACCCGAACCATGGGGGCGCTCACCTATCATCCACCGTCCGACCCCACGGACGGCTCGGCACGAATCCTCGATCTGCACGGAATGGCTCGCGCGTCCCAGGCGGTGATGGAGGGCGCCGCGGAAGAGGTGTTGCCACAGCTTTTGCGCGCCGGCGGCAGTCCCGGCGGCGCGCGGCCGAAGGTGCTGATCGGGGTCAGCGGGGATTCGATCCTGTCGGGTGAAGACGATCTGCCGCCGGGCTACACGCCTTGGATCGTCAAGTTTCATGCCCGCCAGGACTCGCCCGACGCGGGTCCGGGCGAGCTCGCCTACTCCCTCATGGCGAGAGACGCGGGCCTTGCCATGCCACCCGCCCGGCTCTTCGAAACGGCTCAGGGAGAGCGGTTTTTCGGGGTGGAGCGCTTCGACCGTCGGGGCAATCATCGCTACCACGTGCATACCTTCGGCAATCTGATCCAAGCCAACTTCCGTATCCCGAGCTGCGACTACCGCCAGCTCCTGGAGGTGACGCGGATCTTGACCCGAAATCATCGAGATGTCCTGGAGTGTTACCGCCGGATGGTTTTCAACGTGCTCGCGCACAATCGTGACGATCATGTGAAGAATTTCGCCTTCCGGATGACCGATGAGGGCGTCTGGGAGCTGGCGCCGGCCTACGATCTCGTGTTCGCTGCCGGCCCCGGCGGGGAGCACACCATGACCGTCGCCGGAGAAGGCCGTGCCCCCGCGCGCCGTCATCTGCTGCAACTGGCGGCTCCGGCGGGGATCCCGGAGCGCGACGCGGAATCGATTCTCGACGAGGTGGCCTCGGCCGTGGCCCGGTGGCGGACCCACGCCCGCGAGGCGGGAGTGAGCCCGAAGACGGCCAAGGTGGTCGAGACCGCCCTCGGCGAGCAGTAAGGTCATCCTAAGAGGGCTGAATCCGTCTGTCAAGCCCCTTCCATGAACGAAATTTCTCCAAAACCTTCGTCAATCACCCTTTTCGCCTCTTGACTTTCGGCCAAAGTCGTATACCGTACCTTTCTCCTGGCGTGAAAAGCAACAGCCGAGCACGGGTTTGCCGCTGGTGCGCAGGGTCGAGCAGTGCGTGCGCGGGGTGGTGCGGCAGGTTCACAGGATGTTCAGCAGGTGCCCGGGTGTGTGCAGGAGGTGCCCGGGGGCCGTCAGCCGCTGAACAAGGCCGGGCACGTGGTGCTCAGGGTAGTGAGGCGGGTGAGGCGGCCGTTCAGCAGGTGCGCGGGGTGTGGCAACGGACGAAGACTCTTCGTCGCCGGCTGCACACCGGGCGGCGCTGGACGAAAGCTCCTCGCCACCGGGTGCCGCCGGAGTTTCGGCGGCTGCCCGGGGGTTCTTTGACAACCGATTCACCCATACGCCGGGGGCCCGCTTGCGGCCGGCAGGCCCCCGGTGTGTTTTGTCGAGCCCACGGGGCCGGGTGCGCGCTGCCCGGTCCCGGGGGATCGGTGTTTCCGTAGTTCTTCCGTATCATTGTCAGCCGAGCACTTTGGTCGCCGCCGTCTTCGGATCTCCATAGAAGACCGGGTCGACGTGCTCCACGATGTCGGCGCTGACTTCGAGGAAGCTTCTCTTGTTTTCGATGGGGATGAGCGCCCGCTTCGCGCCGTTGTCGCGGGCGATCTGGAGCGGCTCGACCAGCGAGCGCAGCGGCTTGATGTTGCCCTGGACGCTCATGTCGCCGAGCACCAGGAGCGCCGGGCTCACCGGCGCCTTGCGGAAGGCGGACCAGGCGGCGATGAAGAAGGCGATGCCGATCTCGGCCTCGATCCGGTTGCCGAGGAGGTCGATCACTTCCACGTGGAGGTCCGAGGTGTCGAGGTCGCGGCCGATCCCCAGCTCGGTCTTCTTCGCCTGGGCGTAGCTGAACGCACGCTGGATGGATTCCTTCATGGCGCCCGCGACGCCGCCGGCCAGCTTGAGCTTGCCGGTGCCTTTCGCGACGGAGACCTCGAGGCGGTAGAGGCCCACGGTGCCGTCCGCCGTGACGCCCGCCGTGTAGACGGTGCCGGGCGCCAGCGGGTCGGCCGAGATCAGGTCCCGGCCCCCCTGCTCGGGCACTCCGACGAAGCGCTCTTCCCCGCTCTCCTGGAGGGTGTAGCTGAACGAGGTGTGGTAGTACTCGAACGAGCCCATCTTCTTGAGCTGCTCCTTGACTCTCCGGCGGCCCTCCAGCGCCAGCTCGAGAATCTCTTCCACTTCTTCCCGGCTGGCCTCGCCGTGCGGGTAGAGGATTTTCATGAGGCCGGAGACGGTCTTGCGCACGGCCTTGCGGTCGCGGGCGTTCAAGTGCGCGCCGAGCGAGAAGTGGCGGTCGATGACTTCGGTGAAGTTGTGCTTGCGCATCTCCCGGAGCGCTTCGGCCAGGTAGTCGACGACGAAGCCGTAGTGGTCCGTGAAGAGGTCGTTCCTCATCTTCGGGATCTCCCAGCCGGGGAGATAGAAGTGGAGGCGGTCGATGAAGGCCATGTCGTCGCGGATGACGTCGGGCATGGGGGCGAAGAGGTGGCCGGTCTGGACCATGACGTCGATCGGCTGGTTGGTGTTGCCGAACAGCGCGAGGCTCGCATCCCCGGAGGCGGTCTCCTGGCCTCTCTGGAACATGCCCGACTCGCAGTAGGTCTTGAGCGTGGTGATGACTTCCTTGGGCATCTTCTGGAGGTCCGCCACCTCGTCGAATCCCACCACGTCCCAGATCTGGACCATGCCCTTGTGCCGGCCCGCCAGGTGGCCGAAGAGGTTGGCCACGGTGGTGCCGCCGGTGAGGAGGGCCGCGTAGGGGGAGACTTCCTGGACGACGTAGGTCTTGCCGGTCCCCCGCGGGCCGAGCTCCACGAGGTTGTAGTTGCGCTCCGCCAGCGGGATGAGCCGCACGAGAAAGTGGAGCTTGAGCCGGCGCTCCATTTCGGACGGCTCGTAGCCCAGGCTGCGGATCATGAGGTCGAGCCACTCGTCGCCGGTAAAGTCGCGGCGCACGCGGCGGTACTCCTCCAGGTCGAACGTGGCGATCTGGATAGGGGTGAGCTTCTCGATCCAGAACGGATATTTGCCCTTGGTCTCTTCGTCGTATTCGAAGCGGAGGTCGAGCTGCGCCCAGACGCCGCCGGTGAGGAGCCGCTCGTAGTCCCTCACGTACTGCGTGGGCACGTGCAGGAATTTGCTCCCGAAGTTGACCGCTTCCGCCCAGTAGTCGGAGTCCACGAGCCGGACTTTGACCTTGTCGATGAAGGTGTAGCGACCGGCCTCTTTCACGCGGCTCTGGGCTTTGATCGATTCGTCCGGCCGGATGTAGTTGTTGGCGAGGGTGTCGTTGACGACCTGCATGCCCAACTGGATCGACATTTCATCCGACGAGGCACAATATTTGCCGAGCAGGTATTCCAGGACGAAGACGGGGACGTTGGCGCCGACTTTGACCTTTCGGACGAGGTCTTTGCGTACGACCTTGCCCGCGAACAGCCGGTTGGCCTTGTCGTCGAGCGCGTCGCGGGTCAATTCCATATCTCACACTCCCAGGCGGACGGGGATGTCCGCCGGTGACCGGTAGAGCTCGGCGTCTGTCGCCGGGTCCTGGACGACGATGCGCACCGCCTCCACATCTTCACTGCTGAGAACGAACGCGACCGTGGCCTCTTCGCCGGGTTGAAGGGTGATGTTGCCGGTCATCCTGTCGAAGTCCGCGTTGACCACCATGCCGGCCGCTCCCACCTGCCGGCCTTCTGCGAGAAGCAGCGGCTTCACCACGGTTGGGAACAGACCGTCCAGCTTCAGCGCGACGCTGAAGATCCGGTTGGTGACGGCGTCGGGCAGGCCGGTCACCAGGACAGGCGACACGGCGCGCTTTTCGGCCCGCATCTTGAGCCGGACGCCGAGCACCGGGATCACGATCTCCTGCAAGCTCGGCCCGCCATGATGGTAGGCGAGATCGCCCCCGGCCCTGAAGACGCCCGTGCCGGCCGGAAAGACAAAGTCGAGATCCGACTCGTAACCGAGCGCCGCCGCGGTGACGCGGACGCAGCCGGACGGGGTCGCGCCGCCGCGGCCGATCCAGCACCGGCGGTGCAGCTCGACCGTCTGCCCTCCCGGCGGGTCGATTTTCATGGACTCGTCCCTGTCGGTCGGGAAGAAGAGGTGGCCGTGGTCGGCGGTGATCACGGAGCGCTCGACACCCTGGGCCGCGAGCCTCGTGATGGCCCGGGCGAGGTTGTAGATCACTGTGTCCATCACCTGCCGCGCCTGAAAGGTGAAGCCCGCCTCGCCGACCTGGTCGATCTCCTGGGACCGCACGACGATCAGCGTGGCTCCCGCGATGCGGGTCTTCAGCTTCGCGGGAGACAGGCTGAGCAACTCGTCGAGAGCGAGGTCCACGGCGCCGGGCACGCGGGCGGCGAGAAGTTTCCTGCGGCTCGCCAGGTCGGGAAGGAAGACGCCGTCGATCCTGGCTCCGAGCTTCCCGTTCTGGTCGGCGACGCTGAAGCTCGACGAGGCTCCCGGCAGGAGGGCGGCCATGCCGACCGGGGTGATGCTCGGCAGGGCGGCCAGCGCCGGGCGGAGGGCCACTTCCGCCGTGTCTGGAAGGCGTTCCGCCAGCTCCTGCCCCATCTCGAACCGCATGGAGTCGACGAGGAAGAAGGCGGCCGGCTGCGGCCGTACCGCGGCGGCTTCGGCGTGGATGCGCGCCTGCTGGAGGATTCCGGGAACGGCCCAGCCCGCCCGGTCCAGCGCCCGGCAGAAGCGCTCGGCCATCCGCGAGCAGACATCGTCGTAGGCCCGCCGAACGAGGCCCAGCGGCTTTTCGTCCGTGTCGTCGTCGAGGCTCGCGACCCAGGTCTCGAGCCGCCTCTGCGCCCGGTCCAGGCGGTACCAACCATCGTCTTTTTGCGCGTAGGCCTCGATCCAGGCCGCGGCCTCCGCGGGTGCCTTGTCGATCGCGTTGCGGACCTCTTCCGCGGTCTTCCCCAGGTCGGCCATGAGACGGCAGGCTTCCCACCGGGCTGTCCGGCCGAGGTCCCGATCTAGCCAGAAGCTGTGCTCGCGCTCCGCCACGATCCCGAGCGTTTCGGCGTATCGGCCCTGCACGATCAGTTCCCCGCAGTGGCCGAGGAGCACCCTCTCTTCAAAGCGAAAGGTATCAATAGATCCCAGGGCGCCCGGCGGCAAGGGGATGCCGACAAGGCCTTGCTCGGTTTCGATCTGGTCCGCCAGCGCGGGGTACCGGTCTCCATGGGTCGAGCGGAGGAGCTGAGCGATGGCGCGGGCCGTCTTCTGATCGTCTTTCCTGGGCGGCAGCGGCACGCTTGCGATGGCTTCCGGAACCGGGCAGCGGAGGTCGAGGCGGAATTCGGCCAGGAGTATGTAGCGCAGAAGGAGAGTCCGGAGCTTCGCGAGATTTGCCTCCGCGGGCAGCGAGATTCCGATCCTCGAATGGACGAGCTTGACGAGCTCGCGGCGGGCGTCCTTGGCTTCGATCTCGCCGTCCCGCGAGTCGTCCGCAAGCCAGCGGGCCAGGAGCGCGTCACTCCCCGTCACGTCGTGGAAGATGATCTTGAGGATGGAGGGAGGCTCGGTCGAAGCTCCTTCGGAGCAGGCGCGGGCGATGTCGTGGTAGGTGACGCCGTCCGGCGTTAGATCGTCGATGACGCCGTCCGTGTAGAAAGCTTTCAGCACAGGCCGGGCGATCTGCTTGAGGCGGGGTTGATACGTTTCGCCGGCTTTCTCCATCTCCAGCAGCAAGGAGCCCTCGGGGTCGCGCTCGACACCCGGGACGTAGATCAACACCGGGACGGGCACTTCGTCGCCGACCAGGTGCTCGACCGATTTGCGCAGCTCGAAGAACGAGCCTTCGTACTCGGCCAGCCAGGCTTCGATGCCGCCGATGTTGACGGAGTGGAGGCAGCCCGGCTTGTCCCTGTCTCCCACGAGCTCGTCGAGGAACGGGGAGAAGTCCGAAGGAGGGTCGTACCAGACGACGATCTTCTTTTTCTTGAGCAGGTCCCCGATCTTTTTCGCGAGGTGTTGGTGCAGGGGATGCTTCATGTCGTCGCTCCCGAATCCCCGCGTCCACGGCGCGGCCGGCCTCGCCCGGCGCCTCCTGGAACGGCGGGCGCTTCGAGCAGGCTGTGCAAGGCCGCTTTTACAGCCGGGGAGGTTCGCTCACTCACGAGCTCTTCCACGGAGCGGGCCGGAATGGGGCGCGGCTTCCATTTTCCATCCTCGCCTTCGAGCCAGAAGACCTCTTCCAGGCCGTGGGCGATGGCGAGGCTCCGGTCGGTCGCGCACTTCGGCACGACCCGCTCGGGCCAGAGATGCATGGCGAGGTGAGCCCAGTCGTACTCTCCGGCGCACAGGGCTTCCCAAGTGGCTTTCAGCTCCTTCTGCCAGGGCTTGTGGTGAGGCACGAGGCGCCAGAGCGGGGCGAAGTTGATGATGACTCCGTCGTCGAGGTCCGGGTTCCAGAGCGGAGCGACTCGCTTGACCTCGTCCAGGAAGGCGCGTAGCTCTTCCACAAAGGACTCCCGGGGCGCCAGCTCCTTGCGTTCGGCAGCCGTGGGGCTGGCCCCGATCTCGGCGCGGAACAACTCGAGTTGTCTCTCCTCGTGAGCGACCTTCGGTGAGACATAGTCGTTCTGGACCTTGAAGAGGGTGTCGCGCGTGAACGCGTGGATGTAGAGCCACACCGAGTAGCTGGCCGAAGGCGTCGCGAGCTGCCAGTAGATCGGCGCCTTGCGGCGGCTCTTCGAGTACATCTTGATGTGCAGCGGAAAGAAGTCCCGGGCCAGCCAGCGGCGGAGAGTCTCTGGGCTTTCCGGTGGGAAACCGACTCGTTCGAGCACATCGCCGGCTTGAGCGGTCAGGTCGAGCGCGTGACCGGGGTCGTCCACGAGCAGCGGGCGGGCGGGGAACTGTGCTTCGTCGGCCTCCGGGATCATGCCGGGGCTTCGTGCTGGAAGCGGATCGAAGGGCTCGGGTTCGGGTGGCGCTTGGCGTTCACCCGTCGCGAGCCGGATGTCGAAACGACCAAAGGCTACGCCCACGGCCCAAGAATGTAGGGCTCCCGTGGTATCGGAAGCCGTTGGATCGTCTGTATCCTCTTCGGCATCTGCATCGCTTCCTGTCTCGACGCCTTCGCTGCCGCTGCTCGCCGGTTTGGACGATGCCCATGCCTCAATAGCTCCGCGGTCGTCGCCGTTCAGGCCGTAGGCGCCAAAGGCAAGGTCGTCGATAGTACGCTGAAGTTGGGCGAGTTCCGTCTCGACGGCCCTGGGATCATACGGCCCGAGATGGATGCGTAGCGGGGCAGGCAGCAAGAAAGCATGAGAGGTTTCGTTCACTGTATCGAGAGCGCGTTTGAGCGACCACGCACGCCGGGTCGTGCGGGCGAGAACCTGGCGGGTGCCGGTGAGCATATCAGGAACAGGAGTGCGTTGGATGACGCCGACCTCATAGGAGCCGAACGCCATCTGCAGCTCGACAAGGTAGCGGAAAGAGGCGCTGGTTGTGAGGCCCAGGAGCGCCAGGAGATCGGTTGGATCATCACCGTTGACGAAAGCGGCCGGGCCCTTGTGCGCAAAGATGCAGCCAGCCGGCATCGCGCGCATTCCGAGTCCACTCTGAGTTCTTAGTGGCCAGGTCAGGCCCGGGCGGAAGTAGTGATCATGTCCGTTCAAACACGCCGACCAATCGGATCCCCATCCCTTCCGTTCGCGGTAAGCGGCGAGAAACGCTTTAGCCTCGCGCCCGTTACCAGCCCAGCGAACCGTAGGTAAACGTCGCTGTAGAATTGCGAATATTTCCCTCCCTTCGCGAGCGCTGCGCACATTCGGGCCGGTTGGAGGCTGCGCGATCCCCGGCAAGGTGCGCAGGTGAGATTTCCCACATGAGTCTGTAGAATCGGAAGTCATCCGTCGTGTAAGCTCCCCGAACCGAAAAATAATTCTCCTGAAATGGCCGTTGCCGTCCAAACGCCGCTTTTATTGTAGCGCTCGGCCAATAAGAGAAGGGGCTTCCCGGCACTTGCCTTAATGCCTCTGGCTCTACCTCGAAAACCGGAATGTCACACAACCGAGCGTTACGAAGCGCATCCGCCTTGGCGGGCACGCAACATCCAGCAGTCGTAGAAAGAGTGTCATGGTAGAACCTCCAGACAGTACGCCGCCGTCTCGACCATGGCACTATCGAGCACGCCATAGCCCAAATCCGCGAAGACTATGGGCGGTGCCTTTGCAAGTAGAATCTCCTCGCGCCACTTCTGAAAGCTCGACAGAAAGAAGCCGTTGCGTGACGTGATCGCGCCGAGACGTCCCCGTGGGTTCAGCAGCCCGATCCCTCGCTCGACAAAAGCGGCGAAAACATCGTTTCTGGTCTGGGATAGGCGCGCTCGAAGTCCTTCTTCGCGCCGGGCACCAGCCCCGAACGGCGGATTCATCAGTAACACCTCGAAGCGCTTCTCGGCGATCTCCAGCAATCCCAACCCTGCACGGCATCATCGCGAAACAGCCGTCGTCGGGCCTGCTGCGTCGCCGCGGCCTCTTCTGCGAAGCGTGCGAGAGCGGTGCGGAGGCGATCCGCGGGAGGTGCGAAGAGCTTGAGGTTTTCGCCTTTTCGGCCCGCCGACTGTACCAACTCCTCCACCCGCAGCAGCAGGCCCATCTCGCCCGCCAGCTTCATGCGCTCAGCGAGCCTCTCGAAATGCGCCGCAAGCTCCGGATCGGCCAGGCGCGCAAGGAATTCGGCCCGGAGATCCGCCTCGCCGGGCATGGGCTCGGCAATGACGAGGTTGGAGCGGCGGATGAGCGGACGCTCGGCGCGCGGGATTCCGAAGTCGCGGAAGGCCCGCTGGGCGCGCATCCACAGGGCGAGCTGCGCGATCTGGGCGCAGCGCGGATCGATGTCCACGCCGTGCAGGTTGTGCCGCAGGATGAGCCCGGGCAGCTCGCGGCGCAGCGCGTCGAGCGTGGGATGGTCCTGCCGCAGCGTGCGGCCGGTCTCCTCGAAGACCGGCGATTCCGCATCCGCCCAGGCCTCCTCGTAGATCACGAGGAGGAGATCGAAGGCATAGAGAAGGAAATGCCCGGAGCCGCAGGCGGGGTCCAGGATGCGCAGATCCCGGGGATCCTTCTTCGCGCGCGTTGGATATTCCTCCTCGGGCCGGCGCACCATGTACTCGCAAAGATCCACGAGCCGGGTCCGGCCCTGGCGCATCTCGTACCAGATGCGGCCGAGCGTGTTGTCGGTGAGGAACTGCACGACGTACCGGGGCGTGAAGAACTGGTTGCGCACGGCCAGCTCGCGGCTGTTGCGGGGAGCCTGGGAGGCGTCCCGCATCGCCCGGCGCTCCTCGGGCGAGTTGAAGATACTGGTAGACCCAGCCGATCGTCTCATCCTCCTGCCAGACGCCGGCAAGCTCGGGTCCGTTGAGCTCGGCCAGCAGCGCGTCGAGCGCCGCCCGGCGCGGCCAGAGAACCGAGGCCGCATCCCGGCGGTCGAAAAGCACCTTCACCTCGGTGGACAGCTCGTCGAGAATGCACTCGAGATAGAGGCGATACCCGGCACCGTCCGGAAGCAGAGGCACACCCGGAGCGAGGCCGCAGAATTCGAGATAGCCGCTCGACTGGTCTCCCTTCGAGATGCACTCCTGAACGAGGTCCCGGGCTTCGAGCATCTTCAGGGCGGCGAAGCGGTTCAGGGCCGTGAAGGCGGCATCGCGCAGGTAGTCGGCCACGGCCTCGGCGGGCTTCATGCCGGCCGCCCGCTTGTGCTCGATCGCGGCGACGATCGTCTTGCGGAGCAGATGTTCGCCGCGGAGAGAGGTGCGGGCCGCCCGACGCGGCCACCTGGCCGGAAGGCAGGACGTCATAGATGCCTTCGAGCTGCTCGGCGAAGTCGGCCTCCAGCAGCCGCCGGGCGCGCTGAGTGGCCTTTTCGATCGCGGTGCGGGTGGACTTATCCATGGAGCGCACCTTGGAGGCTTTGGAACTGCTTTGGAACCTGGTTCCAAACAGAGACCCCCTCAAACCCCTCCGGGGACCCGTTCAGACCTGGAATCGATTGGAACCCATTGGAACCTCGCCGCCGCGGGCGGCTCACGCGGCCGGAGCGCGGCCCTTTGGAACGGTTTGGAACCAACCAGGGACCGCCGGCGCTCCGCAAGGCGCGCCAAGTGCAAGCAGGACAAAGACTTGGAGCGGGCCGGGGACTTTGGAACCGATTGGAACCGGACCGACGCTGGCGGCTCATTCCAAAGCTCCGTCCGCGGGTCCTGAATACCAGCGCGCGGCCCGGGTCGTGCCCCGGGTGTGGATCCGGCCGGCCTCCTTGAGCTCCCGCAGCAACACCTTCAGCTCATTGCGGCTGGACCCGGGGAGAACCTGGGCGAGCTCGTCGAAGGGGGCTCCGGGGGAGCCGCTCTGCTGAACGTGTTGAAAGAGAAGCTCCTTGCGGGTCTCGCGGTCGAGCCCGCGGCGGCGGGTGTACTCGCCCGGCTGACCCTTGAGCACATAGAACCGGCGGGACAGGACAAGCTTGTTGCGCTCGACCTTCTCCAGGGCGCCGGCTCCCAGCAGCTCGGAGACGTGGGCGCGGAGGTCGTCGGGCACGGGCCGATCCCGGTGGACGGCATCCAGCACGAAGAGATCGCGTACGCGGAAGCGCCGTTGCGTCTCCTCGGCGATCCGTTCGAGAAAGGTGATGAACGCCTCGTCCTGCACGGTACCGTGCAGGATCACGCCGACCTGATTCTCGTCGCTTTCGCTGAAATCCGGAGGCAGCTTGCCCTCCCGGATCGCGGTTGCGAACATGCGGTCGGCTCCCTGGCCGGAGCGCTCGACCAGGCCGCAGCGCGCCAGGGCCTCGGCCAGCCGCCGGTTGCGCGGCAACTGCCTGAAAAGGATGTTGTCGGGACCGACTCCGGGCAGAAATCCCCCCGGGCTGACGATCGAGATCCTCGACCGGGTCTGGCGGAGGAACGTCGAGCCGTGGAGCCGGTAGTCGCGATGGCTCACGGCGTTGAGAACCGCCTCGCGGACGGCGTTTTCGTCGAACGCCAGGATGTCGCGGCGCAGCGGGCCGTGCCGGTAGGAGAAAACCTCGTTGCGGGCGTTCACCAGCGACCAGAGGCTGTCATGATCGAGGAGAAAGCCCTGGCGAAACTCCTGGCGCTGCTGATACTCGATCGACGTGTCGTCCACGCGATATTCGTAGATGATCTCGGCGTGGGCGAGGTGGCGGACCAGCGCGGGTCCGGTACCGAGCAGGATGAGGGCGGCATAGGTGATGCCGGCATCCGACAGGAGATCGGCGTCATGGAGGAGTTGCTCGGCTCCGAGGTCGAGAAGATCGTCGCGCCGCGAGCGCTCGGCCCAGCGGGCGCGGAAGATCTCGATCGCCCGTGGATCGAGCTCGTCGAGATCGAGGCATGGGCAGATCTCGGCGGAAAAATCCGGCTGTGCTTCATCGAAAATCCGCTTGAGCACGTCGGGGGTCATGGGCACGACGCTTTCGCCGCTGCGCATCCAGTACGCACCGTCGACCTGCATGGGCAGCCCCAGAGGACGGGTGGGCGCTTCGAACACGAGCACCCGGCCGTCGGGGTGGGGAATCTCCAGGGCCTCGATCCGAAGGCGGAGCTTGTTGATGAGACTCAGCTTCGTCTGCTGGAGATTCTGAAACGCGGCGGTGCCGACGACCCGCCGGGGCCGCCGGTCCGTCACGCCCAGGATGATGCGTCCGCCGCGCTCGTTGGCCAGTGCGCAACAGTAGCGGATCAGATCTTCGAGGCCGAACTGCCGGCGCGCCTCCTTGAACTCGAGGTGCTCGTCCTCCGGAGCCTCCATCCACTGCGCCAACCGCTGAAGGGGCTCGCTCACAGCACGACGACCTTCTTGCCGGCGCCGATCAGGCGGGAGCACTCCTCGCGGATACCGTCGAGGGCCTTTTCGAGCTGTTCTTCGCTTTCGATACCGCCTTCGAAATAGCCGGAGAGATCCACGGTCGCGTACCGTTCGCCGGCCAGGATCTTGTGGACTTCCGAGACGGCTGCTTTCAGGCGCAGGCCGCAGGCGTCCCGGTCCGCGCGGAGCTGAGGGATGGGCACGGGCGCGTCCGGCCGCAGAGTTCCGCGCCGCAGAGGCTCCGCGATCAATTGCCGCTGCTCCTCCGCGAGCTCGGCCCATTCCGAAAGCCGGGCGAGGGTTTCCAGAGCTTCGGTGTAGGCCGTGATCCGGGCTGCGAGAGCCAGCTCGTACCGGCGGTCGTATTCGGCCGCGATCGACCGGGCGATCTGCTCGATCGCCGGCAGCTCGCGGAAAAAGGTTTCACGGCCGAGGACGTCCGCGAGCCGGTCCGCGTCGGTCCGGATCTCGTCGGGGAGGTCGGGCTCCTCGCGCAGGAAGCGCCAGGCCACGGCGAGCGCTTCGCGGGCGCGGGCGAGATCGCGCAGGCGGGGCTCCGAGAGAGCCTGCTCCAACTCGGCCGCCCGCTTGACCGCCTCTTTGATCGACCGGTGAGCGCTGTTGAAGCCCGCGATGGCGCTTTCATCGGAGCCGCGCAGGATCGCCTTCATCTGACCCAGCGCCGCCTCCAGGAGGCCGGCACCGGGGAGGCGCTCGGCGAGGAGAGTGGCCTGGACCGAGGCGACCGGGTCCTCGTGGCGGTCGACCTCGCGGCGCAGCTCGGCCGCGATCGAGCCGGCGGTAAGCTCCTTGACCTCACTCCCGAACGTATCGCGGAAGGCCTCGGCGGCGCTGACCAGCTCCTCGAACTCGACGTCCTTCTTCGGCCGGAACGACGCCTGGCGGAAGAGGTTGTTGTTGGTGAAGGTGTCCCGCGCTTCGAGGCTGGACGCGGAGTCGATCGTCTGGCCCTTGCTCGTCGCCTCGATCTTGCCGGCGCGCAGCAGGGAGAGGACGAGCAGCCGGACGACCTCGAAATCCCAGCCGAACGGCTCCTTGGCGAACTCGTCGGTCGAGGTAGCGGCCGCTCGCGGTCTCGCCGTAGCTCGGCGCGGTCGCTCGATGCGGCGCAGCACCTCGGCCAGGGGCCCGCTCTCGGTGCGGAAGACCGGCTTGCCCTTCTCGTCGCGGAGAAGCCGAGAGCTGCTGAAGACCGGCGTGAGGCCCTGGAGGTTCTCCGCGGTCGAGCAGCGCGTCGAGGTCCTTCTTGCTGGACCCGGGCGGCGGCCTCCTTGAAGCGGTCGAAGACCTCGGGCAGCACCTGGCCGAGGATCTCCGCGGCGCGCCTTGCCGACGTCGGCGGCATGCTCGCCGGGGCTGCGGTCGTTGCCGCGGAAGTAGACGGTGCCGGAGAGACAGGCGGCGCTTGAGCAGGCGCCGCAGCTCGTCCTGGTGGCGGCGCAGGCGGATCTTCTCCTCGGCGATGAGCGCGGTCTCGTCGTTCGTCTGCGCCTCGCGCTCCTTGCGGGCGAGCATCTCCTTGGAGCGGAAGAGCTCGACCGTCTCGCGGTCGATGGCGTCGTTGAGCGCCACGGCCCAGAAGACGCTCTTGCGCTCCTGCTGGCTGCGCGCGCGCAGCTCGGCGGCGAGCGCCGTCGAGCTCCTTGCCGGCTTCGGCGAGGTGCACGTGGAACACGATGTCGCCGCTCGATCTCGCGGCCGCTGGAGCGCGAGGCCCGCCTTGAAGATCTTGGTGTCGAGCAGCGTGTGCGAGGGCTGCGGCTGCCAGAACGCCGGCGAGCACCTCGGCGTGGAGGCGGTGCGCGTCGCCGGGCTTGGGGCTAGATGCCGTTGCGGCTGCGCTCCCAGTCGTCCTCGGCGGGAGTCGGGATGCGGTAGCCGTCGTCGCCGCGCGCGGACCTGATGCGCCGCCTCGAGCTGCGTCGAGCGCCTCCTTGACCGCCGCGAGCTGCGAGTCGGCGTCGACGCTCGGGTGGAGGGCCGCGGCGATGTTCTCGGCCGTGCGGTGGACGCTCTTCACGTACTGGAGCAGGCAGATCGCCTTGGCGACCGGCTGGGCCAGGGGGTGAGTCGACCTCGCTCGGGGATCGCGGCGATCTTGGCGCGGACCTCGCTGCCGATGTTGCCCTCGACGAGGTCGTAGACCTGGTCGAGCCGGGCCAGCGTGCCGACCGGCTGGTCGGCGAGGTCGACGGCCGGGTTGATCAGGAGCTGCTGGGCGAGCTTGATGATGGTGCGGTTCGCGCCGCCGACGTGCTTGCTCGCGCCGCCCTGCGTCCGCAGGCCGGAGACGACCTGGATGATGAGGTCGATCTGGTACGGGAGCAGCGGGTAGAGGTCGATGAAGCCGTCGGCGCGTCAGCTCCGGCAGCTTGATGTCCGCGGTGAGGCGCGTGTTGTCGGTGAGCCGGCCGCGGTGCTCGTCGAAAGCTTGCCGAGCGCGGCTTCTGGCCGTCGGCGTTCTTCGACGAGCACGCGCTTGCTGGTGACCTCGGAGATGTCCGACGGCTCCAGGTGGACCTGCGAGCGGGAAGCGGTCCATGAGCCGCGCGAGCTCGACCCGCTTGTCGTCGAGGCCGCCGACGAGCTCGCTGAGCTTCTCCTGCGAGGTGACGACGAGCCAGTGCTTGCCGCGGCCCGACGCGGCCGAGGCTCTGCACGACGGCCTGGAGGTCGAGCATCTTCTGGACGTCGCGGGCGACGAACTGGCCGACCTCGTCGACGACGAACAGCGAGGTCTTGCCCGGGCCGGCGGCGCTTCATCAGCTCCGTCGCGCGCTCGGCGAGCTTGCCGGCGGTGATGTCGGCCGTGTCCTTGACCGCCTTCACCCAGGAGTCGGCCGTCGGGTAGGTGGCCGGGTCCAGCTCGTGCATCACGCGGCTCGCCTCGCTGCAGCGGCGAAGGCGACCTTGCCCTTCTCGGCGTCCCAGTCCTTGCTCGAAGAGCTCGCTGGTACTGGCCTCGAAGTCGTCGAGCCGGCCCTTCGTCCTCGAGCGCGATCTCGAGCTCGGAGAGGTCGAGATCCTTGGCGTACCCGAGGCTCTGGAGGAAGAGCCCGTACATGATCTCGGTGAGCTCTGGTTGCCGCTGCGGATGCCGCGGTCGGTGGAGACGTCGAAGATCACGGCGTGCGTCGGGATCTTCTCGGCGATGTCGGTCGAGCAGGACCTGCGAGCTTCTTGTCGCCGGCGCGCTCGGCGAAGCAGCTCGCCGGCGCGGCTCGCCGACGATGGTCCGGTTCTCGAGCGCGAGGCCGAGCATCTTGGCGAAGCTCGACTTGCCGGAGCCGAAGAAGCCCGAGACCCAGACGCCGATCCCCTCGTGCGGCTTGTTCGGCGTCTCGCGTAGCGCCTCGAGGATCTCCGTGAAGTGGCGCGCGGATCGCAGTCGGTGACGACGTACTCGTCGATCTCGTCGCGGATGATCTCCTCGTCGGTCTGGTCGACCTTGATGACCTCCTCGATGCGCCGCGTCGATGTCGTTGGCGAAGAGGCGCCTTGATGGTCTGCGTGGTCGTCATCGCGGCTCCTCGCTCAGAAGATCTTCGGGCGGTAGTTGTGCTCGGCGTCGAGCACGCCCATGAAGCGAAGGCCGGCGGCGCCGTCGAGTCGCCCGGGTAGAAGAGGACGGTCGGCACGCGGACGCGGCCCTTGAGCTGCTCGAGCAGCGAGAAGGTCCGGTAGACGGGGAAGAGCGCGCCGGTGCGCACGATGAAGACGACGTCGCGCAGCGGGTCGGCGTCGTCGCGGCATCCGCTCGGCCACGAGGTCGACGAGCGGCGCGTACTCGGCGAGGACGCTGTGGACGGTCTCGACGACCGTCTCGACGCCCATGCTCGCGCTCGGCCGCGAACCACTCCTCGAGCGGGCGCTCCGACGCGCATGGCCTCGTCCAGGCACTCGGCGAGCGAGATCCGGATGACGCGCTTGCCCTTCTGCTCGAGCCGCGTCTCGAGCAGCGTCACCTGCTTGCGCAGCTCGAACTCCTCCTCCGGGTCGTAGCGGAAGATCGCGTACGGCATGTCGTGGTACGCGCTGATGCGCTCGGCGCGGGTCCGGCAGCTCGAGGATCGGCTCGAGGTCGTGCTTCAGGCGGTGCTTCGAGGTCGCTCATGCCACCATCCTCTCCGCGTACTCGAGCGGCGCTCGCGCAGGGCAGCGTCAGCTGCACGAGGCTGCCGGCGACCTGGTACTCGAGCTTGCGGAACTGGTGCAGGCGGAGGAGCTCGCGCTCGACGTCCTGGCGGTCGCATCAGGAACATCCGCCAGTCCGGAGCGATCGATCAGCTTGCGGGGGCTGCGCTCCGTCGTCCCGCATCGCGTGCAGCAGGTAGAGGAAGCTCGCTCCGGGAGGTGGTACGACTGCGAACTCCTTGACGACCGTGCCCTTAGGAGGCCGAAGTCGACCGCGATCCTCAGCAGGCCGGCCGCGACCCGCGCGCAGGGTGCTCTCCGTCCAGGCGTGCTCGGTGACGCCGCCGCGCGTCGGCGGACCTCCTGCAGGTAGGCAAGTAGATCTTCGGGGCGGACCCGGTAGGTGCCGGCCTCGTAGGCGGGGAAGAGCCAGCTCACGAGGAAGTCGCGGAGCAGGAACTCGTCGCGGGTCATGTGCCAGAGGAGGAGGGGCTTCCAGCTCGTCGAGGTCGCAGCCCGCGCTTGGCGAGGAGGACGAGCGGCCGGTCGCGGCCGGCGGGGTCGAAGCGCCGGTTGAGAACCTTGGCGACGTCCCGCAGCCAGGTCGCGCTGCGCGGCGCCGATGAAGTTCTCCTCGCGCAGCCGGTCGAGGTTCTCCCGCTTCGTCCGCTCGAAGTCCCAGGCGGCGAAGACCGCGTAGGTCTCCTCGATCATGGCGCCCTTGACGAGCGTGAACGACGAGACCACCTTGGCGCGGGAGCCCTGGGCCGAGCGCTTCGTGGCCATCAACCCTCTCGCCGGATGAACGGGACGACCAGGGCGCCGGGCTCGCCGCAGGCAAAGCCCAGAGCGAGAAGAGCGATCGCGTCGCCGCCGGCCCGGAAGGTGCCAGGGAGAGGAACGGCCCGCCCTTCCGCCGAGCGCCGCAAGGGGACGGCCGCCGCGAGATCGGATTCCGAGACGAGGTCGAAGGACCGGAGCAGATCGGGGAGGCTGCCGCCGGGGGGTGTTTCCAGGGCAAGGAAAAGCCCGGACCACTCCTCGGCATGGTCGAGCCAGTGCTCCCAGCGCATGTCGAATTCCTCCTCCAGAATCTCCGAGAGACTCCACAGCGTGGCGCAGCCTCGAAGCTCGAAGAGCTCGGAGCAGCGCTGCGCGGCGACGGCGAAGACCGAGCGGGCCTGGGCGAAGCGATGAGTGCGAGGGAAGCCGCGGCGCAGGACCGTGGTCCCCAGAGGACCGAGCTGTTTGGTGTTCCACCAACGGGCAACATCCATCTCGCCGTAACGGGCGACGGCAAGGCGGAGCTTGAGAAGGCGATCGAGGTCGATCTCACTCATCGTGCGGCAACTTCACGGTCCATTGCCCCAAGCCTATACCAAAGCGAACGGCCGGCCAGTCATGGCCCGACTTCACTCCGCGTCCTCCATCGCCTCGCCCGCGGCGGCTTCCAGGCGGGTGGCCAGCTCGTGGGCGAGGGTCCGCACGTGCGGCTCGGTCAGGAAGCCGGTGTGGGTGCCGGGGACGGTGCAGACCTCGACGGGCTCGCCGGAGACCTTCCCCCAGCCGTAGTCCTCTTCGCCGGCCGGCGCGGGGCCCGGAGGCAGTGCCGCCACCGCCGCCTTGAAGAGCGTCACCCGGCCCGGGTAGAAGGCGGGCTCGTAGCGGCTGACGGCCCTCGCATTGGCCTTGTAGACCTCCAGGATGCGGCGGACACGTTCGGCTCCGGCGCCGGGCGGCAGGAGGTCGGCCGCCTGGAGACGGCCGGCCAGGAGGTCCAGGCGCTCGGCGGGATTCAGGCCGGCCAGCTCGTCGCGGGTGACTTTCAGGCTCGCCTTCCAGAACTGCTCGACGTAGGCGGCGATGTCGAGGAGGACGTCGAGGTCGTCCGGCTCCGTTCCCCCCGCGATCCGCGGCGAGCTGTCGAGGACGGCCAGGAGCGCCACGTCCTCTCCCGCCGCTTCGAGCTGGCGGGCCATCTCGAACGCGATCAGGGCTCCCAGCGACCAGCCCCCCAGGAGGTACGGGCCTTCCGGCTGGACCTCGCGGACCTCTTCGAGGTAGGCCGCGGCCATCTCTTCGAGGCTCGACAGCGGCTCGCCTCCTTCCAGACCGCGGGACTGCAGGCCATAGAAAGGACGTATCGGGCCGAGCGCTCGCGCCAGCGCGGCGAAGGCGAGGACGTCGCCGCCGGCGGGGTGGACGCAGAAGAACGGCGTTGCGGACCCCTCGGTGCGGATGCCCACGAGCGACGACAGCCGGGGTTCCTCCGACCGCAGCAGGCGGGCCATCTCCTCCACCGTGCCGCCCGCGAACAGGGCCGCCAGGGGGAGATCGCGGCCCAGCTCCTGGCGGACGCGGGCCATCAGCTTGACCGCCAGCAGCGAATGGCCGCCCAGCTCGAAGAAGTTGTCGCGGATTCCGAGATTGGAGATGCCGAGGCTCTCCTTCCAGATCTGGACGAGCCGCAGCTCCAGGGCGTCGCGCGGCTCCATCGCGGCGGCAACCGTCTCGCGCCCCTCGCGCGCCTCGCGCTCGGCGGTGGCGCGGAGCTTCGCGAGAGAACGGCGATCCACCTTGCCGGTCGGGGTCAGCGGCAGCGCCGCGAGCGGCAGGAAGACCGCCGGCACCATGTAGTCCGGCAGACGGTGGCGGAGGTGCTCGCGCAGGGCTTTCCCCGGTTCCTGGAGGCCGGTCCCGCGCGGCACGAAGAAGGCGACGAGGCGTTCGTCCCGGGCCAGGACGGCGCACTCGGCCACGGCCGGGTGACTGCCGAGCGCGGCCTCGATCTCCCCCAGCTCGATGCGCAGGCCGCGGATCTTCACCTGCCGGTCCACGCGGCCCAGGAATTCCAGCTCGCCCCGGGCGTTCCAGCGCACCCGGTCGCCGGTCCGGTACAGGCGCCGGCCGGCGGCGAACGGATCGGGACGGAAGCGGTCCGCCGTGAGCGCGGGCCGGTCGAGGTAGCCGCGGGCCAGCGCCTCGCCGCCGATCCACAGCTCGCCCGGTACGCCGGCCGGCACGGGCTGGCCCTGGGAGTCGAGCACCACCATCCAGGTACCCGCGTTGGGCCGGCCGATGGGCGGCTCCTTGGTGTAGGAGCCGGCGCAGACATGGGCCGAGGCGTAGATCGTCGCCTCGGTCGGACCGTAGCAGTTCAGGAGCCGGTCCAGCCGCGGCGCCCAGCGGCTCGCGACCTCGGCGGGACAGCTCTCGCCGCCGACGCTCGCCGTCTTCAGGCCGGGCACGCCGTCCTCCGGCAGGAAGCCGAGGGTGGACGGGGTCAGCACCGCGGTGGTGATCCCTTCGCGGCGGATCAGCCCGGCCATGGCCTCGCCGGAGGTGCGCTCCTCGCGGCGGCCGAGGCAGAGCGTGGCGCCGCTCGCGAACGCCATCCAGGTCTCCAGGACCGAGGCGTCGAAGCTGAAGGAGACCGACTGGAGAACGCGGCTGGCGCGGTCCACGCGGAAGTGCTCGATCGCCTGCCGGACGAGCCGCACCGCCGGACCGTGCGGGACGAGCACGCCGTTCGGCGTCCCGGTCGAGCCCGAGGTGTAGATGACGTAGGCCAGGTTCTCCGGCCGGGCGCGGGGGACGGCGGAGATGGCGGAGACGGTCGCGGTGCCGTCCTCCAGGAGGACCACCGCGGCCCGGTTTTCCGGGAGCCGCGGCAGCAGGTGGCCCTGGGCGAGGAGGACGGACATGCGCGAGTCCTCCATCATGAAGGCCAGCCGCTCCCGCGGATGCGCGGGGTCGAGCGGCAGATAGGCGCCGCCCGCCTTGAACACGGCGAGGACGGCCGCCACCCGCTCCAGGCCCTCATCGGCGCAGATGCCGACCAGGATCTCGGGGCCGACACCCCGGGCGCGCAGCCGCGCGGCGAGGCGCTCGGCGCGGGCGTCGAGCTCGCCGTAGGTGAGGCCGGCGCCGTCGAAGCGCACGGCCACGGCATCGGGATGTTCCCGGACGCGCTCCTCGAAAAGATCGTGCAGGCAGGCCTCCCGCGCCGGTAGACCCGGCCCGCCGAGATCGTTCCACTCACGCAGGAGAAGCGACTGCTCGGACTCGGACAGGATCGAAAGATCGCCCAGCCGCCGGTCCGGCTCGGCCACGGCGCGCTCCAGCAGCGCCAGCAGGTGGCCGGAGAGCCGGCGGACCGTGGCGGCGTCGAAGAGATCGGTGCTGTACTCCCAGCCTCCGGCGAGCGTCCCGTCCGGGCCTTCCGAGAGCGCGAGCAGCAGGTCGGTCTTGGCCGTGGCGCCGTCGAGCGGGATCATCTCCAGAGAAATCCCGGACAGCGGCGGAGCGGTCACGGGCGCCGCCTGGAAGGAGAACACCACCTGATAGAGCGGGTTGCGCGCGAGGCTCCGCTCGACGTCCAGCGCCTCGACGAGCCTCTCCATCGGGAGATCCTGGTGGGCGAAGGCGGCCAGGGCCCGCTTCCGCAGCCGGGCCAGCGGCGCGCCGAAGAGCGGCTGCGCCGGATCGATCTCGCCGCGCAGGACGAGGACGTTGACGAAGAGGCCGATCAGGCCCTCGGTCTCGCCCAGCACGCGGCCGGCGATGGGAGTGCCCGCCAGAAGATCCTGCTCGCCGGTGTAGCGCTGGAGCAGGCCGAAGAAGGAGGTCATCAGGACCATGAACAGGGTGGACGACTCGCGCCGGGCCACGCCGCGCAGCGCCGACACCAGGAGCGCGGGCAGCTCCAGAACCTCGCGCGCGCCGCGCAAGGTCTGGACCGGCGGCCGGGTGCGGTCCGCGGGCAGCTCCAGCACGGTGGGCGCGCCGTCCAGGGCCTCCTGCCAGAAGCGGAGCTGCGCGGCCAGGACGTCGCCCTTGAGCCAGCTCCGCTGCCAGCGCACATGGTCGGAGTACTGGACCGGCAGCTCCGGCGAGGGGCAAGCCCTCGTAGAGAGCCACCAGCTCGCGCACCAGGATGCCCATGGACCAGCCGTCCCCGGCGATGTGGTGCAGGTTGAGCAGCGCGATCCAGTCCTCGTCGCCGACCCGCAGGAGCACGGTGCGGAGCAGCGGACCGCGGGTGAGGTCGAACGGCCGCGCGGCCTCCTTCTGAAGCCGGCGGCGTGCTTCGGCGTCCCGTTCGGCTTCCGGCAGGGACCGGAGGTCGGCAAGGGAGAAGGCCGGCAAGGGGCTGGGCGCGATGCGCTGGAAGGCGTCTCCCTCCTCCTGGCCGAAGACGGCGCGCAGGATGGAATGGCGCCGTGCGATCCCGTCCAGGGCCCGCTCCAGGACGGCCGGGTCGAGCGGGCCGGCGAGGCGCAGGGCGATGGGGATGTTGTAGCTCGCGGCGCCGGGCTGCAGGCGGTCGAGGAACCAGAGGCGCTCCTGCGCGAAGCTGAGCGGGAAGCGGGTCTCCTCTTCCCGGCGATCGCCGCGGCGGGACGGCGCGAGCGGCGGGATGGCCAGGCGGCCTTCGCGCCGGGCGCCCGCTTCGTCCACGGCGGCGGCCAGGGCTTCCAGGGCCGGGCGCTCGAAGATGAGGCTGAGCGGGATCTCCACGCCGAAGAGGTCGCGGAGGCGGGAGACGAGCCGCGTGGCCAGGAGCGAGTGGCCGCCGAGGTCGAAGAACTCGTCCCGGGCTCCGATGCGCTCCGTATCGCGGAGATTGAGGAGGTTGGACCAGACGGCGGCGACCATCTCCTCGGTGGGGGTGCGGAGGGGGGGAGTATCCGTGTCGGACTCGGGGCCGGCAGGCTCGATCCTGGCCAGGGCTCGGCGGTCGACCTTGCCGTTCGGAGTGAGCGGCAGGGTGTCCAGAAATACCCAGGTGGCGGGGACCATGGCGAGCGGCAGCCGGGCTTCCAGATGCTCTCGGAGCGCCTGGGAGAGCGCCGGCGGGGCGCCGGCGGTCCCAGGCGTTACGTATCCCACCAGCATCTTGTTTATCAGAAGAACGGCGGCCTCCCGGACGTCGGGGTGCGTGGCCAGGGCGGCTTCGATCTCTCCCAGCTCGATGCGGATGCCGCGGATCTTCACCTGGTGGTCGAGGCGGCCGAGGAACTCGATCTCTCCGCTCGGCAGCCAGCGCGCCAGGTCGCCGGTGCGGTACAGGCGGTCGCCGGGCTCGCCATGGGGATCGGGGACGAAAGCCTCCGCCGTCAGGCCGGGCCGGTGGCGGTAGCCGCGGGCCAGGCTCACGCCCGCCACGCACAGCTCGCCCGGCACGCCCACCGGCACCGGCCGGAGAGCGCGGTCCAGGATCCGGACGCGGGTGTTGGCGACCGGTCCTCCCAGGGAGGGCAGACGGTCGCCCTCGGGATCGACCACGCCGGCCGTGGTCACGACCGTACACTCCGTCGGCCCGTAGTGGTTGACCAGGGTGAGCCCGGGCCGCGGACGGCGGTGCAGGCGGTCGCCGCCGGTCAGCAGGGCGCGCAGGGAGAGCGGCTCCTCCAGGACCGCCTCGGCGAGCGGGGTCGGCAGGAAGGCGAGCGTGATCCCGCGCTCCCCCATCCAGGCGGCGAGCGCCGGAGGCGACAGCGCGGTCTCGGGCTCGGGGATGTGGATCGCGGCGCCCGCGGTGAGGTACGGCCACAGCTCCCAGACCGAGGCGTCGAAGCCGGGGCCGGCCAGCAGGGTCGAGCGGTCCGCCGGTCCGGCCTCGTAGAGGCGGCGATGCCAGGCGGCCAGATTCGAGAGGCCCGCGTGGCGCAGCTCGGTGCCCTTGGGAACCCCCGTCGAGCCCGACGTGTAGATGACATAGGCCAGGTTGTCCGGATCGACGGCCACGTCCAGGTTGTCCGCGCTCTCGCGCCGGTCGTCGCGATCCACGGCCAGGGTCTGGACGGGGAAATCCGTGTCCATTTCCTTGAGGGTCAGGAGGAGACGGGCGCCCGAGTCGCGCAGGACGTAGGAGACGCGCTCGACCGGATGAGCCGGGTCGATGGGCAGGTAGGCGCCGCCGGTTTTGTGTACGGCCAGGGCCGCCACGATCAGCTCGGGCGAGCGCGGCAGGCGTAGCGCCACCACGGCCTCCGGGCCGATATCCAGCTTGCGCAGACGGCGGGCCAGGCGGTTGGCGCGGCGGTTGAGCTCGCCGTAGGTCAGGCGTCCTCTGCCGATATCTCCCGCCTCGACGGCCAGGGCCTTGGGCCGCGCGGCGGCCTGGGCCTCCACGAGCCGGTGGACCGGCGCCGCCGGAATCTCGGCCTCCGTGCGGTTGTGCTCCACCAGCACCTGCCGGGTCTCGGCCTCGCCGAGGAGCGGCAGCTCGGAGAGGGCGCGGTCCGGCCCGGCCACGGCGCCGGCCAGGAGCCTGCCGAACCAGCCGGCGAGGCGGGCGGCGGTGCCGGCGTCGTACAGGTCGCGGCTGTACTCCAGGACTCCGGACAGGCCTTCGGGCGTCTCCCCGAGCGTCAGGGTGAGG
The DNA here is from genome assembly GCA_963844885.1 of uncultured Holophagales bacterium. Lineage (GTDB taxonomy): Bacteria > Acidobacteriota > Thermoanaerobaculia > Multivoradales > UBA5704 > DATMER01. The sequence goes on from CAWJQA010000012.1 coordinate 126,310, forward strand.
TCGAACTTGGCGATCCCCGGATGGACGGCCATGGGCTCCAGGGTCAGGCCGGGAAGGGTGACCGGACCGCCGCCCGCGTTCTGGAGCGCGAACATCACCTGGAAGAGCGGCGGACGGGCACGGTCGCGCTCCGGCGCCAGCTCCTCGACGAGGCGCTCGAACGGCACGTCCTGGTGGGAGAAGGCGCCGAGGGCGCGCGTCCGGGTGCGGTCGAGGAGGCCGCGGAAGGCCGGATCGCCCGCCGCGCCGGACCGCAGCACGAGGGTGTTGACGAAGAACCCGATCAGCCCTTCGAGCTCGGCCCGGGTGCGGCCGGCCACCGGGGTGCCGACGGCGAGGTCGTCCTGGTGGGAGAGGCGGTGAAGCAGCGCCTGGAAACCGGCCATGAGCACCATGAAGAGGCTGGCCTGCCCCCCGCGCGCCAGCGCCGCGGCCGCGTCGCGCAGCTCCGCCGCCAGAACGACGGGCACGGTGCCGCCCGCGGCGGTGCGCACGGCGGGCCGCGGCCGGTCGGCGGCGAGGTCGAGCGGCGGCACGTCCGCCAGCGTCTCGCGCCAGAAGGCGAGCTGCCGATTGAGAGTATCGCCGATACTACCTTGGAGCCAGCCGCGCTGCCAGACGGCGAAGTCCGCGTACTGGACCGGCAGCTCCGGCAGCGTCTCCCCCGTATAGAGCGCGGCGACCTCGCGCACCAGCACGCCCAGGGACCAGCCGTCCGCCACGATGTGGTGGAGGGTGATGAGGAGCGCGTGGTCGGCCTCGCCCAGACGCACCAGCGTGGCACGCAGGAGCGGCCCCGCGGCGAGGTCGAACGGCCGCCGTGCCTCGTCCAGAAGGAAGGCGGGAAGATCGTCTTCCGAAAGCTCGACGCGGGCCATGCGGAAGCCCGGAGGCTGAACGGTCTGCACCGGGTTCCCGTCCTGGAAACCGAAAGTCGTGCGCAGGGCCTCGTGGCGGCGGACGACGCCGGCCAGGGCGAGCTCCAGCGCCGCCGCGTCGAGCCGGCCGGTGAGGCGCAGAGCCACCGGGATGTTGTAGAGCGGCGTCCCCGGCTCCAACTGGTCGAGGAACCAGAGCCGCTCCTGGGCGAAGGAGAGCGGCAGCTCCTCGCCGTCCTGGGGGATGCGGGCCACGAGCGGCGTGAGCGCGTTGTGACTGCGGGAGAGGTACGCGGCCATCCGCGCGACGGTCGGCGCCTCGAAGATCGCGGCGACCGGCACGGCCTCGCCCAGCTCGCGCTGGAGGCGGTTGATCAGCACGGCGCCGCTGATCGAGTTGCCGCCCAGCTCGAAGAATCCGTCGTGGATGCCGACGGTGTCCTCCGGGAGCCCAACCGCCTCGCGCCACAGCCCGGCCAGGAAGCGCTCGACCGGGGTGGACGGTGGAACCCACTCGCGCATTGAGACCGGCGCGTCCGGCTCCGGCAGCGCCTTGCGGTCCACCTTGCCGTTCGGGCTGAGCGGCAGCTCGTCGAGGAAGACGAAGGCGGACGGAACGTAGACTTCGGGGAGACGCGTCGCGAGATGCTGGCGGAGAGATTCGCGGTCTCCTCCCACGACGTACGCCACCAGCCGTTCCTTCGCCGCCACCACCACCGCCGCGCCCACCTCCGGATGCTCGGCCAGCGCCGCCTCGATCTCCCCCAGCTCGATGCGGAAGCCGCGGATCTTCACCTGGTGGTCGATCCGGCCCAGATACTCGATCGCGCCGTCGGGACGCCAGCGCGCCAGATCGCCGGTCCGATACATCCGGCACCCGGTCGCGCCGAACGGATCGGGGATGAACTTTTCGGCCGTCAGCTCCGGCCGGCCGTGGTAGCCGCGGGCCGAGCTGGATGCCGCCGATGTACAGCTCGCCGGGTACGCCGACCGGCACGGGCTGAAGCTCGGGATCGAGAGTGGATCGCGGTGTTGGCGATCGGCCGGCCGATCGGCACCGACAGCGATTCCTCGCCGCACGGCCACGCCGTCACGTCCACGGCGGCCTCGGTGGGACCGTAGAGGTTGTGCAGCTCGACGCCCGGCAGGACTCCAGGAAGCGCCGCGTGAGATCCGCCGGCAGCGCCTCGCCGCTGCAGATCACCCGCTTCAGAGCGCAGGCCTCCACGCCCGGAGCGTCGAGAAAGACGCGCAGCATCGACGGCACGAAATGGAGCGTCGTGATCCGCTCGCGCTCGATCGTCCGCACCAGATAGGCCGGGTCCTGGTGGCCGCCCGGACGGGCGACGACGAGACGGGCGCCGGTCATCAGCGGCCAGAAGAATTCCCAGACCGAGACGTCGAAGCTGAACGGGGTCTTCTGGAGCACCCGGTCGTCCGGCGTCAGCCCGTACGCCTCCTGCATCCAGAGCAGCCGGTTGCGGATCGCCCGGTGCGAGTTCATCGCGCCCTTCGGACGGCCGGTCGAGCCCGAGGTATAGATCATGTAGGCCAGAGAATCGGGATCGGCCGTGATTTTCCGCGGAGACGCGGGTGGAAGCGACCGGATCGTCGCCGCGTCGAGCAGCACGGAGACGCCCGAGTCCGCCAGCATGTAGGCGATGCGGTCCGCCGGGTAGCCGGGGTCGATCGGCACGTACGCGGCGCCGGCCCGCAGGATGCCGACCAGCCCCACCACCAGCTCCAGCGAGCGCTCGGCGGAGATCCCGATCAGCTCGTCGATCCGCTCGCCGAGGTGAGCCGCGACGCGGCCGGAGCGATCCCACATCTCCGCGTAGGTGAAGTCTTCACCGTCAAAAGAGACCGCCACCGCGTCCGGCGTCCGTCTCACCTGCGCTTCGATCATCTCCGGCAGGCACGGCTCGGCCGGCCAGTCGTTCGCGGTCGAATTCCACTCCAGGAGCTGTTGCCTCTCGGCGTCCGACAGCAGCGGCAGCTCGGACAGCCGGCATCGGGGGTCCGCCGCCAGAATCCTCGCGAAGTGGCCGCGCAGCCTCGCGATGCGGGTCGGGTCGAAGAGATCGCGGCTGAACACCCACTGGGTCACGACACTGTCGCCGTCCTCGGCCGCGGTGAGGGACAGATCAAACTTGGAGGTGGCCGTCTCGATCTCCAGCGGCGAGAGGGTGAGGCCGGGCAGCTCCAACGGCGACATCGGCGCGTTCTGGAGCACGAGCTGGACCTGGAAGACCGGCGTGCGGCTCAGGTCGCGCACCGGGTCCAGCTCCTCCACGACGCGCTCGAACGGCAGATCCTGGTGCGCGAACGCCTCCAGCGTGGCGGCGCGCACACGCTCCAGCAGCTCGCCGAAGCCGGGGTCTCCGGAGAGGTCCACCCGCAGCGCCAGGGTGTTGAGGAAGAGGCCGATCAACCCTTCCGTCTCCGCCCGCGTGCGGCCCGCCACCGGTGTGCCGACCACGAGATCGGTCTGGCCGCTGTGGCGCGAGAGGAGCGCCGCGAAGGCGGTGAGGAGAACCATGAACGGCGTCGCGCCCTCATGCCGGGCGATGGCCAGCCGGTCCCTCTGCGACGCGCCGCGCTGGCTCGACACCGCCGGCCGCGGACGGTCGGCGGGCAGGTCGAGCTGGCCCGGTGCCCCGGCGAGCCGCTCCCGCCAGAAGGCGAGCTGGCCGTCCAGAGGCAGGGCGCGCTGCCAGGCGGCGAAGTCCGCGTACTGCACCGGCAGCTCCGGCAGAACGGCTCCCGCGTAGAGCGCCCCCAGCTCGCGGATCAGCACGCCGACGGACCAGCCGTCGCCCGCGATGTGGTGGAGGTTGAGCAGCGCGGTCCAGTCGGTCTCGCCGAGCCGCAGCAGCAGGGCGCGGAGCACGGGACCGCGCTCCAGGTCGAACGGCCGCGCCGCGGCCTCCGCGAGGAGCCGGCGCGCCGCGGCCTCGGGGTCCGGAGCCGTCCGCAGGTCCACGACCGCCAGCGTCGGCGAGGGATCGGGATCGATCCGCTGCACGGGCCGGCCGTCCACCGTTGGATACGATGTGCGCAGGATCTCGTGGCGGTGGACGATTTCCCGGAGAGCCGCCGCGAGCGCCGGCACGTCGAGGTCGCCCTGGAGGCGCAGGGCGGCCGGAATGTTGTAGGCCGCGCCGGTGGGAGCCAGCCGATTCAGGAACCAGAAACGCTCCTGGCCGAACGAGAGTGGGAGATCGCCGGTCCGGAGCACCGGCAAGAGAGATGGAGCGGCCGGAGATGTGGCCTCCTGGATCCGGACGGCGAGCTCGGCCAGGACCGGCGATTCGAACAGCGTGCGGATCGACACCTCCACGCCGAAGGCGTCGCGCAGCCGCGAAGCCATGCGGGTGGCCAGCAGCGAGTGGCCGCCGAGGTCGAAGAAGTTGTCGTGAACGCCGACACGGTCCAGGCTCAGCAGCTCGGACCAGATCGCCGCCAGCCGCTCCTCGACCGGCGTGCGCGGCGCCTCGAAACCGGCGAGTGCTTCCCGGTGCGGCCGGATCTTCGCCAGCGCCTTGCGGTCCACCTTGCCGGTGGGCGTGAGCGGCAACGCCTCCAGCATCACGAAGGCGGACGGGACCATGTACTCCGGCAGCGACTCGCGGAGCGCGGACTTCAGCGTGTCCGGAGAGACGTCACCGACGGCGTACGCGACGAGGCTCTTCTCCCGGCCTCGTCCCAGACCGACACCGCCGCCTCGCGCACTCCGGGCTGAACCGCCAGCGCGGCCTCGATCTCGCCCAGCTCGATGCGCAGGCCGCGGACCTTGACCTGGCGGTCGACGCGGCCCAGGAATTCCAGGTTGCCATCCGCGAGCCACCGCGCCCGGTCGCCGCTCTTGTAGACGCGCGCTCCCGGCGTCTCGGCGAACGGATCGGGCCGGAAGCGGTCGGCGCTCAGCGCGGGACGGTTGAGATAGCCGCGCGCCAGGACATCCCCACCCACCCACAGCTCGCCCGGCACGCCCGCGGGCACGGCGAGGCCTTCCGGGTCCACCACGTACATGCGGGTGCCGGCGTTGGGCCGGCCGATCGGCGGCTCGCGGCGCCAGACGCCGGTACACGGGAAGGCCGTGGCATAGATCGTCGTCTCGGTCGGACCGTAGCAGTTCAGCAGCCGGCGCAGGTGGGCCGCCCAGCGGGTCGCCACCTCGCCGGGGCAACTGTCGCCGCCGACGTACACCGCCTCCAGGCTCGGCACCTGGCCGGCCGGCAGGAGGTTGAGGAAGGACGGAGTCATGGCCGCCGTGGTGACCCCCTCGCGGCGGATCAGCGCGGCCATGGCGTCGCCGTCCATCCGCTCCTCGCGGCGGCAGATGCACAGCGTCGCGCCGGTCGCGAGCGCCAGCCAGGTCTCCAACACCGAGGCGTCGAAGCTGAACGAGACCGACTGCAAGACGCGGCTGCGGCGGTCCACCCCGGTGTGCTCGGCGGCCAGCAGGATGAGCCGCGACGCCTCGCGGTGCTGGATGAGCACGCCGTTCGGGGTGCCGGTCGAGCCGGACGTATAGATCACGTAGGCCAGGTTGTCCGGCCGGGCGGTGCTCGCGATCCGCGGCACCGGTCCCATCATAACTTCCAGGAGGACGACTTCGGCCTGGCTCTCCGGGAGCAGCGGGAGCAGGTGGGACTGGGTGAGAAGGACGCGCGCGCCGGAGTCCTCCAGCGTGAACGCCAGCCGCTCGCGCGGGTGGGCCGGGTCGAGCGGCAGGTAGGCGCCGCCGGCCAGGAAGACGGCGAGCACGGCCACGACCCGTTCGATGCCTTCGTCGGCCGCGATGCCGACCAGAACCTCCGGGCCGACGCCGAGCGCGCGGAGCTTCCCGGCGAGCCGCCGGGCGCGGGCGTCGAGGTCGCCGTAGGTGACGCTCTCGCCGTCGAAGCGCAGCGCCACCGCGTCCGGGTCTTCCTCGACGCGCGCCTGGAACAGCTCGTGGAGGCAGACCTCGCGGGCCGGCCGGTCCGTATCGTTCCACTCGTTCACGAGCAGCGCCCGCTCGGCCGCCGTGAGGATCGGGAGACTCTCCAGCCTCCGGGCCGGCTCCGCTACGATCCCTTCCATCAGCACCCGCAGATGCCCGGTGAGCCGGCGGATCGTGGTGGCCTCGAACAGGTCGGTGCTGTACTCCCAGCCGCCGGCGAGCCCATCCGGGCCGTCGCCGAGGGTGAGGAGAAGGTCGGTCTTGGCCGAGGTGCCTTCGAGGAGGATGCGCTCGATCGCCAGGCCGGACCCGCCCATGGACGGGCCAGCGGCGTTCGCCAATGCAAATACCACCTGGTAGAGCGGGTTGCGCGCCAGGCTCCGCTCCACGCCCAGCTCCTCCACCAGGCGCTCGAACGGGAGATCCTGATGGGCGTACGCGCCGAGCGCCGCCGTGCGCGTGCGGGCGAGCAGATCCTGGAACGAGCCGGGAGGATCGAACCGGCCGCGCAGGATCAGGGTGTTGACGAAGAAGCCGATCAGGCTCTCCGTCTCCACCCGGCCGCGGTTCGCGACCGGAGTGCCGACAAGGACGTCGCTCTGCTGGGTATAGCGGTGCAGGAGAGCCTGGAAGCCGGCCATCAGCACCATGAAGAGCGTCGCGCCTTCCCGCCGCGCGAGCAGCCGCAGGCCTTCGGACAGCTCGGCCGGGAGAGCGAGCGGCTCGACCGCGCCGATCGAGCTGCGCACGGGTGGCCGCGGCCGGTCCGCCGGCAGGTCCAGCACCTCGGGCGCGCCGGCCAACTCGCCGGTCCACCAGCGGATCTGCTCGGCCAGCACCTCGCCGGTCAGCCAGTCGCGCTGCCACGCCGCGTAGTCCGAATACTGGATCGGCAGCCCGGGCAGAGGCGACGGACGGCCGTGGGAGAACGCCTCGTAGATCTCCGCCGTCTCGCGCACGAAAAGACCGAGCGACCAGCCGTCCGAAATAATGTGATGCATCGTGACCAGGACGGCATGATCGTCCTCCGCCAGGCGCACCAGGGTGCCGCGCAGCAGCGGGCCGCGCTGGAGGTCGAACGGCCGCCCGCCCTCGTCGTGGCCGAGGCGTAGCAGCTCGGCTTCCCTCTCGGGAGACGCCGACAGATCGACGCGCGTCACCTTCAGACCCTCGGCGTGGACGACCTGGACCGCGCCCTCCCGCCCGAACGAGAACGTGGTGCGGAGCACCTCGTGGCGCCGCACCACCTCGATCAAAGCCGCTTCCAGGGCCGCCGTGTCGAGCTTGCCGGTGAGGCGCAGGGCGATCCGGATGTTGTAGAGCGGGCTCCCAGGCTCGAGCTGGTCGAGGAACCAGAGGCGCTCCTGCGCGAAGGAGAGCGGCAGCCCGTCGCCCGGCTCGTGCGGCCGGGCCACGATCGGCGTGAGCCTCCGCTCCCGTTCGTAGCCCAGCGCGACCGCCGTCTGCCAGGTGACGTCTCCCAGAACGTGCTCGGCGGCCAGCTCGCGCCAGCGCTCGGCGGCCTCGGCCTCGACGCCGCGGTGCTGGTGGAACTTGACGTCTCCGAGCATGCGGCCTTCGGCGTAGATGCCGTCGGTCATCCGCGAGCGTTTTTCCCTATGAGAATCAGCATACGGATTGGCCATGTCCGGATGGAAGTCCAATCCGAGCGAGGCGCAAAGCCGGCGCAGCTCCTTCTCCGGCTCGCGCACGAGATCCTCGTAGCGCACCCAGTGCTGGCGTTCCTTCGGGACGTCCGCCAGGAAGTCCGAGACGGTCTGATGGCTCACCAGCCAGATCAGCTCCGCCAGCTCGCGCCGGCCGAAGCGGTGCAGTGTCCGGTGATCGCGGAAGAAGAGCTGATCGAGCTTGGCCTCCTCGAAGCTGCGGATCATGCCGTACGGATGGCGGATGAGATGGATGTACAGCGGCCGGTCGAACGCCTCTTCGGCCCGGCGCAGGAGCGACGGGTTGAGCGCGTAGGACGGCGTCTTGTCCACCAGCATGCGGCCGGCGACCCCGCCGATCATCTCTTGAAGCCAGCCGTAGAAGCGCTGCGTGGTCCAGTCCTCCGCCTCCGCCACCTCGACGAGCGCCTTGGCTTCGTCGGGTCCACACCCGCGGGCCTCCATGACGGCGCGGATCACGCCTTCGAGCCAGAAGCTGTCGCGGCCGGGGAAGGCGGCCTTGCGCTCGGCCATGGTGTTGTACGAAAGCAGCTCCAGCTCCGGCGGCGAGAACAGGCCGGGGTGGCCGCCGAGCATGACGCGTAACAGTGTCGAGCCCGAGCGCGGCGGCGACAGCACGAAGAGGGCCGGCGGATTCTTTTCGCCGAGATGGATCGGAGACAGAGGTGCGATCAGCGACCGGATCTCGGCCGCCGCCGTCTCGTCGATCCCGATCCGGGCCTGATCGCCGCCGGCCGCGTCGCCGAGCGACGCCTCGCCCCAGAGGCGGACCACGGCGTCGCGGTGCTCGCGCGCCAGGTAGACGGCCATCTTCGCCACCGTCGGCGCGTCGAAGATCGCCACCACGTGGATGATCTCACCCACCTCGCGCTGGAGGCGGTTGATGAGCACGGCGCCGCTGATCGAGCTCCCGCCCAGCTCGAAGAACGAGTCGTGGATACCGGTCTCGGTATCGCCGATATTACCGAGCGCCTCGCTCCACAGGCCGGCCAGAAACCTTTCCAGCGGCGTGCGCGGCTCGACCTTTTCGCGACTCGGCGACGCCACCTCCGGCTCGGGCAGGGCCTTGCGGTCCACCTTGCCGTTCGGGCTGAGCGGCAGCTTGTCGAGGAAGACGAAGACGGACGGCATGTAGGCTTCGGGCAGGCGAGCCGCGAGGTGCTCCTGGAGAGACTCGCGATCACCACCCACCATGTACGCCACCAGCCGGTCCTTCGCCGCCACCACCACCGCCGCGCTCACCTCCGGATGCTCGGCCAGCGCGGCCTCGATCTCTCCCATCTCGATGCGGACGCCGCGGATCTTCACCTGGTGGTCGATCCGGCCCAGGTATTCGATCGCGCCGTCGGGACGCCAGCGCGCCAGATCCCCGGTCCGATACATCCTGGAGCCCATATCGCCGATACGGCCGAACGGATCGGGGATGAACGTTTCAGCGGTCAGCTCCGGCCGGCCGTGGTAGCCGCGCGCCGGCTGCACGCCGCCGATGTACAGCTCGCCGGGGATGCCCACCGGCACGAGACGCAGAGCGGGATCGACGAGGTGGATCGCGGTGTTGGCAATCGGCCGGCCGATCGGTACGGATATCCCCTCTTCACCGCACGGCCACGCCGTCACGTCCACGGCCGCCTCGGTGGGACCATAAAGGTTGTGCAGCTCGACGCCCGGGAGGATCTCCCGGAAGCGGCGCACCAGATCGACCGACAGCGCCTCGCCGCTGCAGATCACACGCGAGAGACCCGTGCAGCGCTCCACGCCCGGAGCGTCGAGGAAGACGCGCAGCATGGACGGCACGAAGTGGAGCGTCGTGATCCGCTCGCGCTCGATCGTCTTCACCAGATAGGCCGGGTCCTGGTGGCCGCCCGGCAGCGCCACCACGAGGCGGGCGCCGGTCATCAGCGGCCAGAAGAATTCCCAGACCGAAACGTCGAAGCTGAACGGGGTCTTCTGGAGGACGCGGTCCTCCGGCGTCAGCCCGTACGCCTCCTGCATCCAGAGCAGCCGGTTGCGGATGGCCCGGTGCGAATTCATCGCGCCTTTCGGGCGGCCGGTCGAGCCCGAGGTGTAGATCATGTAGGCCAGCGCATCGGGATCGATCCGCACCGGGCTCGGAGGATCCGGCGGGAGACTCTGGATCGTGGCCGCGTCGAGGAGATCCGCGACGCCCGAGTCCTCCACCATGTAGGCGACCCGGTCCTCCGGATAGCCCGGATCGATCGGCACGTACGCCGCGCCGGCCCGCAGGATGCCGACCAGCCCCACCACCAGCTCCAGCGAGCGCTCGGCGCGGATGCCGACCAGCTCGCCCACGCTCAGGTGAGCCGCGACGTGCCCGGCGCGTCGCCACATCTCCGCGTAGGTCAGGTCTTCCCCTTCGAACGAGACGGCCACCGCGTCCGGCGTCCGCCTCACCTGCTCCGCGATCATCTCCGGCAGGCACGGCTCGGCGGGCCAGTCGTTGCCCGTATCGTTCCACTCCAGGATCTGCTGCCTCTCCGCGTCCGACATCAGCGGCAGCTCCCGGACCGTCCGGCCCGGGTCCGCCAGCGCGGCTTCGAGCAGCGCCCTGAAGTGCCCGCGCAGCCTCGCGATGCGGGTCGAGTCGAAGAGGTCGCGGTTGAACATCCAGTGGATGGCGAGCCCCTCGCCCGTCTCCGTCGCGTTGAGGACGAGGTCGAGCTTGGCGGTGCCGGTGTCCACCTCCACGGCGGAGAGCGTGAGGCCGGGCAGCCGCAGCGCCGTCATCGGGGTGTTCTGGAGCACGAGCAGCGCCTGGAAGACCGGCGCGTGGCTCAAGCTCCGCTCCGGCGCCAGCTCCTCGACGACGCGCTCGAACGGGAGATCCTGGTGGGCGTAGCCATCCAGCGTGGCGCGGCGCACCCGGGCCGTCAGCTTCAGGAAATCCGGGCTTCCGGAGAGATCCACCCGCAGCGCCAGGGTGTTGAGGAAGAAGCCGATCATCCCCTCCGTCTCCGCCCGCGTGCGGCCGGCCATGGGCGAGCCGACCACCACGTCCGTCTGGCCGGAGTAGCGCGACAGCAGAGCCGCGTAGGCCGCGAGCAGCACCATGAACGGCGTGGCGCCGTGCCGCCGGCCGAGCTCCTGGAAATCGCGCTCGACGCGCGCCGGCAGCCGCTCGCGCTGCGACTCGCCGCGGAAGCCGAGCACGGCCGGCCGCGGCCGGTCGGCGGGCAGCGCGAGCAGCGGCGGCGCGCCGGCCAGGCGCTCCTTCCAGTGGCCCAGCTCGGCCGCGATCCGCTCGGCGCTCAGCCACTCGCGCTGCCAGGCCGCGAAGTCGGCGTACTGAACGGGCAGCTCGGGCAGGGGCGAGCCCGTGTACAGCGCGCCCAGCTCGCGCACGATCACGCCGAGCGACCAGCCGTCCGACACCGAGTGGTGCAGGGTCAGGTGGAGAATGTGGAGGTCCGGAGCCAGCCGCAGCAGGCCGGCCCGCATCAGCGGCCCGGTGCCGAGGTCGAACGGCCGCTTGACGGCCGCGAAGACCAGCCGCCGCGCCACGGCCTCCCGGTCCGGCAGCCTCTCCAGATCCACGACCGGCAGCGGGACGCGCGCCTCGGGATCGATCCGCTGCACCGGCCGGTCGTCCACGGTCGGGAACGACGTGCGCAGAACCTCGTGGCGGCGGACGATCTCGCGCAGGCTCGCGGCCAGCGCCGGCACGTCGAGGTCGCCGTCGAGGCGCAGAGCGCCGGGCATGTTGTAGGCGGAGCCGGCCGGGTCGAGCCGGTGCAGGAACCAGAGCCGCTCCTGGGCGAACGAGAGCGGCGGCGCCTCCTCGCGCGCCCGGGCCACGATCGGCGTCAGCCCGCGGTCCGGCAGCCTGTCGTAGCCGAGCGCCTCGGCCGCCTGCCAGGTGACCTCGCCCAGACTGTGCTCAGCGGCCAGCTCGCGCCAGCGCTCCGCGGCCTCGGCGTCCACGCCGCGGTGCTGGTGGAACTTGACGTCTCCGAGCATGCGGCCTTCGGCGTAGATGCCGTCGGTCATCCGGGCGCTCTTCTCCTTGTACGGATCCGCCATGTCCGGATGAAAATCCAACCCGAGCGATGCGCACAGCCGCCGCAGCTCGCCTTCGGGGTCGCGCACCAGATCCTCGAAGCGCACCCAGTGCTGCCGGTCCTTCGGGATGCCCGACAGGAACTCGGAGACCGTCTGATGGCTGACCAGCCAGATCAGCTCGGCCAGGGTGCGCCGGCCGAAGCGGTGAGGCTGGCGGAAGAAGAGCTGGTCGAGCTTGGCCTCCTCGAACGACCGGATCATGCCGTACGGATGCCGGATGAGATGGATGTACAGCGGCCGGTCGAACGCCTCCTCGGCGCGCGCCAGGAGCGACGGGTTGAGCGCGTAGGACGGCGTCTTGTCCACGAGCATCCGGCCCTGGAGCTGCTGTTGGAGCCAGCCGTAGAACCGCTGGGTGGACCAGTCCTCCCACTCGGCCACCTCGACCTCGGCCTTGGCTTCTTCGGGTCCACAGCCGCGGGCCTCCATGACGGCGCGGATCACGCCTTCGAGCCAGAAGCTGTCGCGGCCCGGGAAGGCGGCCTTGCGCTCGGCCATGGAGTTGTACGAGAGCAGCTCCAGCTCCGGCGGCGAGAACAGCCCGGGGTGGCCGCCGAGCATCACGCGCAGCAGCGTCGAGCCCGAGCGCGGCGGCGACAGCACGAAGAGGGCCGGCGGGTTCTTCTCTCCCAGATGGATTGGAGACAGAGGTGGAGTCAGAGACCGGATCTCGGCCGCCGCGGCTTCGTCCACCCGCACCGTCTCCTCCACGGCGCCGGCCGCGTCGCCGAGCGACTCCCGGCCCCAGAGGCGGACCACGGCGTTGCGGTGCTCGCGCGCCAGGTAGGCGGCCATCTTCGCCACGGTGGGAGAGTCGAAGATCGCCACCACGTGGACGATCTCGCCCACCTCGCGCTGGAGCCGGTTGACCAGCACGGCGCCGGTGATCGAGCTCCCGCCCAGCTCGAAGAACGAGTCGTGAATTCCGACCTCGGTTCCAACGGCCTCGCGCCACAGCCCGGACAGAAACCTTTCCAACGGTGTGCGCGGCTCCACCCGCCCGCGCATCACGGGGGCTTCCGGCTCGGGAAGGGCCTTGCGGTCCACCTTGCCGTTCGGGCTGAGTGGCAGCTCGCCGAGGAAAACGAAGACGGACGGGATCATGGCTTCGGGGAGCCGGGACGAGAGGTGATCCATGAGAACATCGCGATCCCCACCCACCACGTAGGCCACCAGCCGGTCCTTCGCCGCCACCACCACCGCCGCGCTCACCTCCGGGTGGTCCGCCAGCGCCGCCTCGATCTCCCCCAGCTCGATGCGGACGCCGCGGATCTTCACCTGGTGGTCGATCCGGCCCAGATACTCGATCGCACCGTCGGGGCGCCACCGCGCCAGGTCGCCCGACCGGTACATCCTCGCTCCCGGGTGTCCAGGGGGGCCGAACGGATCGGGGATGAATCGCTCGGCCGTCAGCTCCGGCCGGCCGTGGTAGCCGCGCGCCGGCTGCACGCCGCCGATGTACAGCTCGCCGGCCACTCCCACCGGCACGGTCTGGAGAGCCGGATCGACGAGGTGGATCGTGGTGTTGGCGATCGGCCGGCCGATCGGAACCGACAGCGATTCCTCACCGCACGGCCACGCCGTCACGTCCACGGCGGCCTCGGTGGGGCCGTAGAGATTGTGCAGCTCGACGCCCGGCAGGATCTCCAGGAAGCGCCGCGTGAGATCCGCCGGCAGCGCCTCGCCGCTGCAGATCACCCGCTTCAGGGTACCGGCCGCCACGCCCGGAGCGTCCAGGAAGACGCGCAGCATCGACGGCACGAAGTGGAGCGTCGTGATCCGCTCGCGCTCGATCGTCTGGACCAGGTACGCCGGGTCCTGATGGCCACCCGGACGGGCGACGACGAGGCGGGCGCCGGTCATCAGCGGCCAGAAGAATTCCCAGACGGAGACGTCGAAGCTGAACGGGGTCTTCTGGAGCACCCGGTCGTCCGGCGTCAGCCCGTACGCCTCTTGCATCCAGAGCAGCCGGTTGCGGATCGCCCGGTGGGAATTCATGGCGCCCTTGGGACGGCCGGTCGATCCCGAGGTGTAGATCATGTAGACCAGGGAGTCCGGATCGACTCGGACCAGATCTGGACTTGCCGCCGGAAGCGTCCGGATCGCAGCCGCGTCGAGGAGCACCGAGACGCCCGAGTCCTCCACCATGTAGGCGATGCGGTCCGCCGGGTAGCCCGGGTCGATCGGCACGTACGCCGCGCCGGCCCGCAGGATGCCGACGAGCCCGATCACCAGCTCCAGCGAGCGTTCGGCGGAGATTCCGACCAGCTCGTCGAGCCGCGCGCCGAGGTGAGCCGCGACCCGGCCGGCCCGGTCCCACAGCTCGGCGTATGTGAGATCCTGGCCGTCGAACAGTCCCTCGAAAGAAACGGCCACCGCGTCCGGCGTCCGCCTCACCTGCTCCGCGATCATCTCCGGCAGGCAGGGCTCGGCGGCCCACCCGTTCCCGGTCGCGTTCCACTCCAGGATCTGCTGGCGCTCGCCTTCCGACAGCAGCGGCAGCTCCAGGACCGTCCGCTCCGGGTCCGCCACCGCCGCCGCCAGCAGAGCCGAGAAGTGGCCGCGCAGCCGCGCGATGCGGGTGGGGTCGAACAGGTCGCGGCTGAACATCCAGTGGGCGTCGATGCCGTCGCCGGTCTCGGTGGCGTTGAGCACCAGGTCGAGCTTCGAGCTGCCGGTGTCCACGTCGAGCGGCGACAGGCGGAGGCCCGGCAGCTCCAGCGCCGTGACCGGCGCGTTCTGGAGCACGAGGAGGGCCTGGAAGACCGGCGCGTGGCTCAGATCCCGCTCCGGCGCCACCTCCTCCACGATGCGCTCGAACGGGAGATCCTGGTTGGCGTAGCCGTCCAGCGTGACCTCGCGCACCCGGCCGAGCAGCTCCCGGAACGCGGGATCTCCCGCCGCTTCTCCCGACGCTTTTCCCGACGCTTTTCCCGATAGATCCATCCGCAGCGCCAGGCTGTTGAGGAAGAAGCCGATCAAACCCTCGACCTCGGCGCGGGTGCGGCCGGCCACCGGCGTGCCGATCACGAGGTCGTCCTGGCCGGTGTGGCGCGCGAGGAGCGCGGCAAAGGCGGAGAGCAGCACCATGAACGGCGTCGCGCCATGGCGGCGGCCGAGCTCCTGGAGCCCCCGCTCCAGCCGGGCGGGCAGGCGTTCACGCTGCGATTCACCGCGGAAGCTCAGCACCGCCGGCCGCGGCCGGTCCGTGGGCAGAGCGAGCAGCCCGGGCGCGCCCGCCAGCCGCTCCCGCCAGTGCGCGAGCTGCGCCGCGATCCGTTCGGTCCCCATCTGGCCCCGCTGCCACGCCGCGTAGTCGGCGTACTGGAGCGGCAGCTCCGGCAGCGGGCTCCCGGCGTAGAGCGCCACCAGCTCCCGCACCAGAATGCCGGTCGACCAGAGGTTGCCCGAGATGTGGTGCTGGTTGAGCAGCGCCGTGTGCTCCGTTTCGCCCGAGCGCAGCAGCAGGACCCGGAAGACCGGGCCGCGCTCCAGGTCGAAGGGCTGGACCGCGGCGCGGGCCACGGCGCGGCGGGCCTCGGCGTCCCGCATCCCGGCCGGAAGCCCGCCCAGGTCGACGATCGACAGCGGAACCTCGGCGCGCGGATCGATCCGCTGCACCGGCCGGCCGTCCACGGCGGGGAAGGCCGTGCGCAGAACCTCGTGACGGCGGACGATCTGCCGCAGGCTCGCCACGAGCGCCGACAGCTCGAGCGTCCCTTCGAGGCGCAGCGCGGCCGGCATGTTGTAGGCAGCGCCGTCGGGGTCCAACCGGTGGATGAACCACAGCCGCTCCTGGGAAAACGAGAGCGACAGGTCGCCGCCGCGCGGAACGGACCGGATGGGGGAATCCGAGCGCACCATCGAGACCGCTTCCAAGAACGCCGCGAGGTCGGACAGCACCGGCTTCTCGAACAGCATCCGCAGCGGGATCTCGACGCCGAACGCCTCGCGGATGTGCGCGATCAGCCGTGTGCCCAGAAGCGAGTGGCCGCCGAGGTCGAAAAAGCTGTCGTGCGCACCGATGCGCTCGCGCTTCAGGAGCGTCGACCAGACCGCGGCCAGCCGCTCCTCCACCACCGTGCGCGGAGCCTCGAAAGCCCGCCGGGCCTGGTTTTCAG
Source organism: uncultured Holophagales bacterium (assembly GCA_963844885.1). Classification (GTDB taxonomy): domain Bacteria; phylum Acidobacteriota; class Thermoanaerobaculia; order Multivoradales; family UBA5704; genus DATMER01. Next base: position 142,022 of record CAWJQA010000012.1, read on the forward strand.
CCGGTGAATAAGAGTTTGCAGCCGGTGCCCAGGGTAGCGCGGCGGATGAGCGAGGTCTTGCGGCCGGTGCCCAGGGTTGCGCGGCAGCCGCGCGGGGTGTCGCGGCCGGTGAGAGACCCTGGGCGCCTGCCGCCAATAGGCTTGCAGCCGCGGAGAGACTGATGGCAGGCGGTGCCGCAGGGTGCGCAGCACCTGACGGACCCCGCGCACCGTCTGCAAACGAGGCGGCACCGGCTGCAAAGGGGACGGCGGCGCGTGCCCAGAGCAGTACCTGCCGCCACTCGGCGGCGTCGAGCACCGCCAGCCCGGAGAGACGCCGCGACGGGTCGGCGGCGGCCGATGCCAGGAGGTTGTGGAGGTGCGCGAGCAGCCGCTCACCGGTCGCAAGGTCGAAGAGATCGGCGGCGAGGTCGAGCGTACCGTGGAAGCCCCCGTCTTCCTCGAACAGCGTGAGCGTGAGGTCGACCCAGGCGGCGCCCGCCTCGACTTGAACCGGCCGGAGGGTCAGCCCCGGCAGCTCCAGCGCGCCCAGGGGCATGTTCTGGAGCACGAGCATGACCTGGAAGAGCGGGCTGACCGCCAGGCTCCGCTCCACCTGCAGCTCCTCGACGAGGCGCTCGAATGGGAGATCCTGGTGCTCGTAGGCGCCCAGGGCGGTGGCGCGCACGCGGCCGAGCAGCTCGCCGAAGGGGGGATCCCCATCCATCCGGCCGCGCAGCACGAGGTTGTTCACGAAGTGGCCGATCAGCGGCTCCAGCTCCGCCCGGTTGCGGTTCGCCACGGGCGTCCCCACCGGCACGTCGGCGGCCTGCGCGTAGCGGTGGAGGAGCGCCTGGAAGCCGGCCAGGAGCGTCATGAAGAGCGTCGCGCCCTCCCGCCGCGCCAGCTCCTCCAGCGGTCCGCGCAGCGCCGACAGGTCCACCGGCAGCCAGACGGAACGGCCACTCGGGACCGCAGGCCGCGGACGGTCGCCGGGCAGCTCCAGCACGGCCGGCGCGCCCGCCAGCTCCTCGCGCCAGTAGCGGAGCTGCGCCTCCAGCACCTCGCCGGAGAGCCACCGCCGCTGCCAGCCGGCGAAGTCGGCGTACTGGATGGGCAGCGCGGCGAGCGGCTCGCCCGCGTAGAGCGCCGCGATCTCGCGCAGGAAGACGCCCATGGACCAGCCGTCCGCCACGATGTGGTGGAAGGTGAGCAGGCAGAGGTGCTCCCGCTCGCCGAGGCGCAGCAGGAGGAAGCGCAGCAGCGGGCCGCGCGCGAGGTCGAACGACCGGAACGCCTCCTCCACCGACAGCCGGCGGACCTCGTCTCCCGAATTTTCCAGGCCGGACAGGTCGATCCTGGGCGCGGCCAGGCTTTCATCCGGCTGGACGACCTGGAACGGGCCATCCGTCCCGCCGTGGAAGGTCGTCCGCAGCACGTCGTGCCGCCGGACGATCGCGCGCACCGCGGCGGCCAGCCGCCCGGCATCCAGGTCGCCCTCCAGCCGGACGGCGCTGTGGACGTTGTAGATCGGCGAGCCCGGCTCTAGCTGGTCGAGGAACCAGAGGCGCTCCTGCGCGAAGGAGAGCGGCCGGCCGCCCTCCTTCCGGAGCGCCTGGAGAGGCGGCGCGGCGAAGTCCACCGGTGCCGTCTCCTCCTCCGGCCGAACTGCCGCCAGGGCCTTGCGGTCCACCTTGCCGTTCGTGTTGAGCGGGAAGGCGTCGAGGAAGACGAAGGCGGACGGGATCATGTACTCGGGCAGCGCGGCGCGCAGGTGGGTACGGAGAACCTCACCCCCTAGCCCCCTCTCCCATCTCCCCCCCTGCCACCGGGAGAGGGGGAACGCCGTTGAGGCCTCTTCCTGCGATCCTGGCGATACCTCCCCCGTCACGTCCCCCCTCTCCCGGCGGTCGGGAGGGAGATGGGAGAGGGGGACAGGGGGTGAGGTCACAACGTACGCAGTCAGAGTCTTCTCCGCCCCATCCCCCAGCGCCAGCACCACCGCCGCCCGGACCTCGGGATGAGCGAGCAGGACGGCCTCGATCTCCCCCAGCTCGATGCGAAAGCCGCGGACCTTGACCTGATGATCGATCCGGCCCAGGAAGTCGATCTCGCCGGATGCGCGCCGCCGCGCCAGGTCTCCCGTGCGGTAGATTCTCGCCCCTGGCTCCGCGCGCGCTCCCGCCTGGCCGGCGAACGGGTCGGGGATGAAGCGCTCGGCCGTCAGGTCCGGCCGTCCCACGTAGCCGCGGGCCAGGCCGGCGCCGCCGATGCACAGCTCGCCGGGGATACCCGGCGGAACGGGCTCGCGGTGCGCGTCGAGAACGTAGAGCCCGGTATTGGCGATCGGCGCGCCGATCGGCTGGCTGGCGAGCGCGGGGTCCCGGAGACTCGACCGCTCCGGCCGCGGACCAGACCGTCGTTTCGGTGGGACCGTAGAGATTCCAGAGCGATTTCACGAGCGGACGGAGCCTGGCCGCCAACTCGCCCGGCAGAGCCTCGCCGCCGCACAGGGCCGTCAAGTCCGGCTTGCCGGCCCAGCCCGAGTCCAGCAGCATGCGCCAGGTGGCCGGCGTCGCCTGGAGGACCGTGGCGCCGACCTGGTCGAGGAGACGCCCGAGCAGGACCGCGTCCGCCGCCTCGTCGCGGGTCGCCAGCGCCACCCGGCCGCCGGCCAGCAGCGGCAGCAGCAGCTCCAGGCCGGCGATGTCGAAGGACAGCGTCGTGATCGCGAGCAGGGTATCGGACGCGGACAGGCCCGGCGCACTCAGTGTCCGCAACATGGAGAGCAGGAAGTTGGCGAAGGCGCGGTGCGGGATCTGGACGCCTTTCGGGCGGCCGGTGGAGCCGGAGGTGAAGAGGATGTAGGCGAGGTTGTCGGGAGAAGAGGGCGCCCCCGCCCGATCCCCGGTCAGGAGATCCTGGAGTGACTCCTGAGTCAGGATGACCCGCGGCTGCGCGTCCTCCACGATCATCGCCAGCCGCTCGCGGGGGTGGCCGGGGTCGAGCGGCACGTAGGCGCCGCCGGCTTTGAGGACGCCGAGCAGCGCCGCCAGCAGGTCCGGCGTGCGCTCCAAAGCCAGCCCCACCCGGACTTCCGGGCCGACTCCGAGGCGCCGCAGGTGCGACGCGATCGACTCGGCGCGGCTCTTCAGAGCGCCGTACGTCAGCGAGGCCTCGCCCTGGACCACCGCCACCGCCCGCGGCGTCCGCTCCGCCTGGAGGTCGAACAGGCGGTCCACGGTGAGGTCCGGGATGTCGGCCTCCTCGCCGCGCGCCAGCACCTGGCTCCGCTCCGCCGTGGTCATCAGCGGCAGATCGGACAGCCGCCGGTCCGGATCGGCCACGGCGGCGGCGAGCAGTGTCTGGAGATGCCCGAGCAGACGCTCGCCCGTGGCGGCGTCGAACAGGTCGGCGTCGATCTCCAGGCTGCCGGCGAGCCCCCCAGGACCGTCCAGCAGCATCAGCGTCAGGTCGTACTTGGCGGTTCCAGGGTCGAGATCCACCGCCTCCACCCCCAGCCCCGGCAGCTCCAGCGCGCCGAGCGGGCCGTTCTGGAGCGTGAGCATCACCTGGAAGAGCGGGCTGTGGGAGAACGACCGCTCGACGTTCAGCGCCTCGACCAGCCGCTCGAACGGGAGATCCTGGTTGCCGTAGGCGCCCAGGGCCGCGGTGCGCACCCGGCCGAGCAGACCACGGAAGCCCGGGTCTCCTCCGAGCCGGCCGCGCATCACGAGGTTGTTCACGAAGTGGCCGATCAGCGGCTCGAGCTCCGGCCGGCTCCGGTTCGCCACCGGCGTGCCGACCAGCACGTCCTCGGAGGCTCCATAGCGGTGGAGCAGCGTCTCGAAGCCGGCCAGCAGCGCCATGAACAGGGTGGCGCCTTCGCGCCGCGCCAGCTCCTCCAGCGGCCCCCGGAGAGCCGCGGGAATCTCCGCCGGGATCAATCGTCCCCGGCCGGTCCGGACCGCCGGCCGCGGACGGTCGGTGGGCAGCTCCAGCACGGCCGGCGCGCCGGCCAGCTCCTCGCGCCACCAGTTGAGCTGCGATTCCAGGATCTCTCCCTGGAGGTGCTCGCGCTGCCAGAGCGCGAAGTCGCCGTACTGCACGGCCAACTCGGGCAGGGAGGCACCGGAATAAAGCGCGGCGAACTCGCGCACGAACACGCCGAGCGACCAGCCGTCGGCCGCCACGTGGTGGAAGGTGACCAGAAGGACGTGCTCCGCCTCGCCGAGCCGGAACAGGACGGCGCGCAGCAGCGGTGCGCGGCCGAGATCGAACGGCCGCAACGCCTCCTCCATGGCGAGCCGCCGGAGGCCGTCCGGATCGCCGGAGAGATCGATCACCGGCAGCGGCAGATCCACCTCGGCGCTCACCACCTGGAACGGCCGGCCCTCCACGTCCTCCCGGAAGGCGGTGCGCAGCATCTCGTGTCGCCGCACGACCGCGCGTAGGCTGCCGGCGAGCGCGTCCACATCGAGGTCACCCCGAAACCGGATCGCGTTCGGCACGTTGTAGGCCGAGCCTCCCGGTGCGAACCGGTCCAGAAACCACAACCGCTCCTGCGCGAAGGAGAGCGGCAGGGCGGCGCCGGGCGCCCGCCGCGGGATGCTCGTCTCCACCTCCCCGGCCGCATCCTCGAGGAGGGAAGCGAGTGTGGCGACGGTCGGATGGCTGAAGAGGGTCTCCAGCGGCAGGGACACGCCGAAGGCCTGCCGCAGGCGGGCGATCATCTGGGTGCCGAGGAGCGAGTGGCCGCCCAGCTCGAAGAAATCGTCGTGGACGCCGATCTCCCGGACGCCGAGCAGCTCGCGCCAGACCGTGGCCACGGTCCGCTCGGCCGGCGTCGACGGCTCGGCGAAGGCCGTGACCAGGGCCGGCCGCTCGTGCAGCGCCAGCGCCGCCTTGACCTCCTCGCGCCTCCCGGTCGCGACGCCGTCTACCCCACCTACCCAATACCGTTCGCGCTCGAAGGGATAGGTGGGCAGCGGTATCCTCCTGGCGCTGGCTTGAGCCTGGCGCAGCCAGTCGATCCGCAACCCCGCCCCCCAGAGCTTTCCCAAAGCCATGGCGAGCGCCGCCGTCTCCGTCACCGTGTCCGCCTTCTTCGGATGGCGGCCGGACGCGATCACCGGCAGGCCGCCGGCCTGGCCGCGCGCCAGCGACGCCAGCGCGTCGCCGGGGCCGACCTCCAGGAGGATGTGGCCATGCAGCTCAGCGATGCCGTCGGCGAACCGCACGGTGCTCCGCAGGTGGCGCACCCAGTAGAGCGGATCGGTGGCCTCCGCGTCCGTGATCCAGGTGCCGGTCACGTTCGAGAGAAACGGCCGCCGCGGAGCGCTCAGCTTCACCGCCGCCACCTCGGCCGCGAAGCGCTCCAGGACCGGGTCCATCATGGCCGAGTGGAAGGCGTGCGAGGTGTGCAGCCGGCGGCAGCCGATCCCGTCCGCTTCCAGACGCCCCTCCAGCGCCGCCACCGCCTCGACGGGCCCCGAAACCACGCAGCGCGACGGCTCGTTGACGGCCGCCACGGACAGCTCCGGCCCCAGGAGATTCTCCACCTCCGCGGCCGGCAGCGAGACCGCCAGCATCGCGCCCGCCGGCAGCTCCTGCATCAGCCGGCCGCGGACCGCCACCAGGCGCAGGGCGTCCTCGAAAGTCATCACCCCAGCCAGGCAGGCGGCCGTGTACTCGCCCACGCTGTGGCCGAGCATGGCCGCGGGCTCGATCCCCCGCTCCATCCAGACGCGGGCCAGCGCGTGCTCGAAAGCGAACAGCGCCGGCTGCGCCAGGTCCGTGCGGGTCAACCGCTCCGCGGACGCCTCGGCGCCCCAGAGCGCCCGCGGCAGGTCCAGACCCAGCACCGCCGAGGCGCGGTCCACCTCGCGGCGGAACACCGGCTCGGCCTCGTACAGCTCCCGGCCCATGCCCGCCTGCTGCGAGCCCTGGCCGCTGAACAGGAACGCCACCGGCCGGCTTCGCGGCTCGTCTTCGTCCACCCCGGTCCAGACCCGCTTCGGGTCCAGGCTCTCCAGGCTCTCGACCGCCTCCTCCAGACTGCGGCAGGCCACCACCCGCCGGTGGCGGAAGACCTTCCGGCCCTGCTGAAGCGTCCAGGCGAGATCCGCGATATCAACCTCCGGATGATCCCGCAGGTGCCGGGCCAGCCGTTGCGTGGCCATCTCCAGCGCCGCCGCGCTGCGCGCCGAGAGAACCAGCAGGTGATCCTTCGCTGCCGCGGCCGGCCGCGCCGGCAAGGCCGGAGCCTCCTCCAGCACCACGTGGACGTTCGTGCCGCCGATCCCGAACGAGCTGACGCCGGCCCGGCGCGCCCCACCCGGAGCTCCGTCGCGGGGCCACTCGCGCAGCCGGTCGTTGACGTAGACCGGGCTCGACGCGAAGTCGATCCGCGGGTTGGGCGACGCGAAGCCCAGGCTCGGCGGGATCTCGCCGTGCTCGAGCGCCAGCACGGTCTTGATCAGCCCGGCGACGCCGGCCGCCGTATCGAGATGGCCGAGGTTCGTCTTCACCGATCCGAGCGCGCAGAAGCCCGTGCGCGAAACGCCGCGGAAGGCCCGGGTGAGGGCCTGGATCTCGATCGGATCGCCGAGGATCGTGCCGGTGCCGTGCGCCTCGACATAGGAGACCGTCTCCGGGTCCACCCCGGCCACGCCGAGGGCTTCGGAGATCACCCGCGACTGGCCTTCGACGCTCGGCGCCGTGTAGCCCACCTTGCGCGCGCCGTCGTTGTTCACGGCCGAGCCCAGGATCACCGCCCGCACCGTATCGCCGTCGGCAAGCGCATCGGCCAGCCGCTTGAGCACCACGACCCCCGCGCCGCCGCCCGGCACCGTGCCGCGCGCCTCGGCGTCGAAGGCGCGGCAGTGGCCGTCCGGCGAGGCGATGGAGCCTTCCACGTAGAGATAGCCGGGCATCATCGGAATCGAGACGCCGCCGGCCAGCGCGAGGTCGCACTCTCCGGCGAGCAGACTCTGGCCGGCGGCGTGGACCGCGAGCAGCGAGGTCGAGCAGGCGCTCTGCACCGCGTAGCTCGGACCCTCCAGCCCGAGCTTGTAGGACACCCGGGTGGCGAGCGAGTCGCTCATGTTGCCGACCATGAGCTGGAGCGGATCGGTGGCGCGCGCCTCCGGGCTCGCCGCCAGGTTCAGGAGCAGGTACTGGCTCGATCCGGCGCCCGCGAACACGCCCGTGCTGCCGCCCCCCGTCCCGTAGCCCGCGTCCTCCAGCGCCTCCCAGGCGACCTCCAGGAAGACCCGGTGCTGCGGATCGAGCAGCTCGGCCTCCCGTGGGTTGATGCCGAAGAACCGGGCGTCGAAGCGATCGATCCCATCCGGCACCGAGGAGACCGGCACGAAAGCGGGATCGTCCATCAGGTCCGCGGCCACGCCGAGCCGCGTCAGCTCCTCGCGGTCGAGCCGGCGGATCGACTCCACGCCCTCCCGCAGGTTGCGCCAGAACGCCTCCACGTCTCCGGCGCCCGGGAAGCGTCCGGCCATGCCGACGATCGCGATTCGCCGGTCATCTCGCAGCGCGCCGAGCCGGGCCGCGGCGCGGTCCGGTCCGGCGGGAACGTCCGCCGGTCCGCCCTCCAGGTGCGCGGCCAGGGCGGTGACCGTCGCATGCTGGAAGAGGTCCACGATCGTGATCCCGTCTCCGCGCTCGCCGAGCGCCTCCTTGAGCTTCGCGTGGAGCTTCGGTAGCAGCAGCGAGTGGCCGCCGAGGTCGAAGAAGCTCTCCTCGCGCCCGACCGACTCGATCCTGAGCACGTCGCGCCAAGCGCCGGCGATGACCGCCTCCACACCTGCCAGCGGAGACGGAGACGACGCCGGCTTCTCAGCCACCGCTTCCCGGGCGAGCCGCGCCACGTCCACCTTGCCGTTCGGGGTCAGCGGCAACGACTCCAGGAGATGGACGATCGACGGCACCATCGTCTCCGGCAGGCCGCGGCGCAGGAAGGACCGCAGCTCGGCCGGATCGGCGCCGGGCGCCACGGCGAAGGCCGCCAGGCGGTCGCCGGTGACGATCACGCGGGCGTCGGCCACCGCCGGATGCCGGAGCAGCGCGGCCTCGATCTCTCCCAGCTCGACGCGGACGCCGCGGATCTTGACCTGGTGGTCGATCCGGCCCAGATAGTCGAGCTGCCCGTCGGGCAGGCGCCGGACCAGGTCGCCGGTGCGGTAGAGACGCTCTCCCGGATCGCCGAAGGGATCGGGCACGAACCGCTCCGCGGTGAGATCGGGGCGGCCGAGATAGCCGCGCGCCAGACCCGGACCGCCGAAGCACAGCTCGCCCGGCACGCCGATCGGGACCGGCACGAGGCGGGCGTCCACGACGTACAGCCGGAAACCGGCGAACGGCCATCCGATCGGCAGCCGGTCGCCGGACGGCCCTCCCACGGCGGCGCACACCGTGCCTTCGGTGGGGCCGTAGGCGTTGAGGAACCGCCGGCCGCGCATCCACCGCCGCGCTAGCTCGGGCGGGCAGGCCTCGCCGGCCACGCACAGGGTGCGGAGGTCCGGCAGGTCCACCTCGGGCATCACCGCCAGGGCGGACGGCGGCAGCGTGGCATGGGTCACGGCGTGGCGCCGCAGCAGATCCGCCAGCCCCGGACCGGGCAGCAGCTCCTCGCGCCGGCCGAGAACCAGGGTGGCGCCGTGGGCCAGCGCCTGCCACAGCTCCCAGACCGAGGCGTCGAAGCTGGGCGACGCGAACTGCAGGACGCGGTCGCCGGGGCGGACGTCCAGCACCCGCTCCTGGTCCGCGGCCATGGACGGCAGGCCGCGGTGGGTCACCATCACCCCCTTGGGCCGGCCGGTGGAGCCGGAGGTGTAGATGACATAGGCCAGGCTGCCGGGCTCGGGCCGGGTCCGTGGCTCCCCGCCGTCCTCGGCCTCGGGGATCGCGGTCAGCCTCAGCTTCGCACCCGAATCCTCCACCATCCAGTCCAGGCGCTCGGCCGGATAGGCGGGATCGAGCGGCAGATACGCCGCGCCGGCCTGGAGCACGCCGAGCGCGCAGGTCACCAGCTCCGGCGAGCGCTCCATCTGGAGAGCGATCACGCTCTCGGGGCCGGCGCCGAGCCGCCGCAGGTGGCGCGCCAGGCGGCCGGCGCGCCGGGACAGCTCGCGGTAGGTGAGATTGCCTTCGTCGGAGACCACCGCCAGCGCGCCGGGGGTCCGCTCCACCCAGCCGTCGAACAGATCGAGGACCGTCTCCCCCTCCACGGACGGCCCGGCATCGGTCCACTCCGCCAGGAGCTGGTGGCGCTCGGCCGGCGCGAGCAGCGGCAGGTCGTCCAGCCGACGGTCCGGATCGGAGACCGCCGCCGCGGCGAGAGCGCCGAACCAGCCGAGGAGGCGCCGCGCCGTAGCGGCTTCGAACAGGTCCGAGGCATACTCCAGGCCCGCGGACAGCTCGCCACCCGATTCCCCCGCGAAGGCCGCGAACACGGACAGGTCGTAACGCGCCACCCCGGCGTGGACTTCGCGCGCGGTCAAGGTCAAGCCCGGCAGATGGACGTTGTCCAGGGGCGGGTTCTGGAGCAGGAACAGCGCCTGCACGAGCGGCGCCCGGGAGAGGTCGCGCGCCACGCCCGCCGCTTCGACGATTTTCTCGAACGGCGCGTCCTGGTGCTCGTACGCGCGCAGGCAGGCGTCCCGCACCTGCCCGAGCAGGCCCCGAAAGGTGAGCTCGCCTGAAAACCGGGCGCGCAGCGGCAGCAGGTTCACGAAGAAGCCGACCAGGCCCTCGATCTCCGGCCGGGTGCGGTTCGCCACCGGCGAGCCCACCAGCAGGTCGTCCTGGCCTGAAATGCGATGCAGCAGCGCCTGGAACGCGGCGAGCAGCGTCATGAAGCGGCTGGCGCCCTCGCGGCGACCGAGATCGTCGAGCGCTCCGGCGACTCCGGGAAGAGGCAGCCGGTCCCAGCCGCCGCGGTAGGTCGGCGCCGAAGGCCGTTGGCGGTCCGCCGGCAGCTCGAGCACGGCGGGCGCGCCGGCCAGCTCCTCGCGCCAGTGCGCGAGATGAGGCTCCAGCACCTCGCCTTGCAGCCATTCGCGCTGCCATTCCGCGAAATCGGCGTACTGCACCGGCGGCTCGGGAAGAGGCTTGCCGGCGTAGAGCGCCGCCACCTCTCCGACCAGCAGGTCGAGCGACCAGCCGTCGCTCGCGATGTGGTGAACGGTGAAGAGGACGGCGTGCTCCTCGGTGCCCAGGCGCAGCAGCATCGTGCGCAGCACCGGCCCGCGCGCGAGATCGAAAGGCCGCCGGGCCTCCTCGCGCGTCAGCCTGTCCACCTCGGCCCGCCGCTCCGGCAGCGCCGAAAGATCCACGAGCGGCAGCCGCAGCTCCACCTCGGGAGAGACTACCTGCCACGGCTCGCCGCCGATCTCCTGGAACGCCGTGCGCAGCGCCTCCTGGCGCCGGACCAGCTCGCGCAGCGCGGCCTCGAAAGCAGCCACGTCCAGCCGGCCGGCCACGTGCGCCGTCCGCGGCTCGTTGTAGACCGGGCTGCCGGGGTCCATCTGGTCGATGAACCACAGCCGCTCCTGGGCGAACGAGAGCCGGTACGGGCCGCCGGTGGCGCGGCGGGGGCTCCGCGGGATGGACGGTGTCCGTTGCTCCGCCTGAAGGAAGCCGATCGCCTCGGCCAGCTCCGCCGGGGTCGGGAACGAGAACACGTGCTGGAGCGGGAAGTCGACGCCGAAGGCCTCCCGCACCCGGCCCAGGATCTGCGGCGCCAGCAGCGAGTGGCCGCCGAGCTGGAAAAAGTCGTCGTGAGCCCCGACCGGAGCCACCCCGAGCACCGTCTGCCAGATCGCCGCGACCTTCTCCTCCGCCTCGCCGCGGGGGGCCTCGTACGGGTTGAAGAGGGCGGGGCGGGGGTGGAAGGTGGCCTCCGGCTGTGGTTCTATCCAATACCGGCGGCGTTCGAAGGGGTACGACGGCAACGATACGCGCCTCCCTGGGACCGCCGGCGCCCCGCCGGCGGTATTCAAAGAAAAAACCGCCGGCGAGGCGCCGGCGGTCCCAGGGGTGCGCAGAGATTCGACGGCTTCCTCCAACGTCCCGCATTCCACGACTCTCTGATGCTCGAACGCCCTCCTCCCGACCGTCAGCGTGTATTCGACATCGGCCAGGTCCAGCTTCGGATGGCTCTCCAGATGATCCGCCAGCCGCCGGCAGGCCATCTCCAGCGCCGCCTCGCTCCTTGCCGACACCGGCAGGACGTACCGGTCCCGGACCGCCCGGGTCGCGGGCATCTCCGGCGCCTCCTCGAGCACCAGACTGACATCCGCAAGACCCGCCTCCGAATCCAGCACCAGCGCCTGGATGTTGTCGCCGTCCCGCAGCGCCTCGTCCGCCCGCTTGAGCACCAGCACGGACGCTTCGCCGGTGAGCGAGCGGGCGTCGATCGACACCCAGCCCGCCAGCGCCAGGTCGCACTCCCCGTTCAAGAGACTCTGACGCGCCAGATGCACGGTCAACGCCAGCGTCGACTCCCCCGCCTGCACCGTGAAGCTCGGACCCTTCAGGTTCAGCTTGTACGACACCCGCGTCGCCAGCGAGTCCGCCGCGTTGCCCACAAGAAGCTGAAGAGGATCCATGTCCGCGGACAGCACAGGCAGGAGATTGAACAGCAGGTAGGTGCTGGTCGCCTGGCCGGCGTAGACCGCCGTCAGACCCACGGCATCTGGCGACGTCGGATCGTAGCCGGCATCCTCCAGCGCCTCCCAGCAGACCTCCAGGAACACCCGCTGCTGCGGGTCCAGAATCTCCGCCTCGCGATGGCTGATGCCGAAGAAACCGGCGTCGAACCGGTCCAGACTTTCATTCAACCGCCCGGCCAGGCCGACGACGGCGACAGCGCCTTGAAGATCTTTGGGATGCACGAGGAGACTCCTTCCAACCTGACAGGTGCCTGCCAGGCACCCGGACGCGCTAGTGTAGTGGGTCCGAAATTCAGTGGCTTTCGTTTCGCCCGACCGGCAGACCGAGCCGAGGAGAGTCCCGAAGACGCTCGGTGACGTTGGGGAGCCGTTCCCCAACGCAAAGGGGCGCCGCGCGCCGGCATCGCGCGTCCGCGCATCGATGGGGAACGTCTCCCCAACGGGAACGGGCGCCGTCTAGTTGTGGGGAACGTCTCCCCATCGCGTTCGGGCGTCGCGCGCGGCAATGGCGGCTCCGGTCCGGGTTGGGGAAGCGTTCCCCAACCCGGTGGAGCGATCTTCCGGAGGCATGCGGCCTACGAGATAGCTCTCGCGCTCTTCCTCCTCGGCGGCGATGCGGATCTCCCGGACGAATCGGGGCCCGCTCACGCCCGCTCCTTGCAGAGCAGCTCCCACAGAGCCTCGACGTGCTCGCGGCCCGTGCGGATGTTCCCGATCGCCACCCGTGGCGTGTAGCGGCCCCGCAGCGTGGTCGGGGAGATGAAGAACGGCCCGGCGGCGTTGACCCGGGCCAGCAGCCGCTCGTTGAAGCGGTCCTGCTCCTCCGCAGTCCCTTCGGTCCGGGCGCGGAAGCAGACCGCGCTGAACGGCACCGGCGCCGCCAGCTCGAAACCCGGATGCGCCTCGATCCGGTCCGCCAGCCAGCGGGCGAGCACGCAGTGCTCGCGGATGCGCTCCCGCAATCCCTCCACGCCGTAGGCGCGGATCACCATCCAGAGCTTCAGCGAGCGGAAGCGGCGGCCGAGCTGAAACCCGAGATCCATCAGGTTCGTCACCCCGGGCTCGTCCGTGCGCAGGTAGTCGGGGATCAGCGAGAAGGCCGAGCGGAGCCGCGCCGGGTCCTTCACCCAGAGGATCGAGCAGTCCACCGGTGTGAACAGCCACTTGTGGGGGTTGACCACGATCGAGTCCGCGCGCTCGAGGCCCGGCATCAGCGCCCGGTACTCGGGGCAGATCGCGGCCGAGCCGGCGTAGGCCGCGTCCACGTGCAGCCAGAGGCCCTCCCGGGCGCAAACGTCGGCGATCTCCGGCACCGGGTCGATGCTGGTCGTCGACGTGGTGCCCACCGTGGCCACGACCGCCATGGGCCTCTTCCCGGCCGCCCGGTCGGCCGCCAGCGCCGCCTCCAGGGCCGGCACCGACATCCGGAACGCCTCGTCGCTCGCGATCCGGCGGACGTTCTCCTGGCCGATCCCGAGCACGATGCATGCCTTGTCGATCGACGAGTGCGCCTGGTCGCTGCAATAGACCGTCAGCGGCGGCACCTCCGGCCGGCCGGAGAGCCCCTTCACGCGCACCTCCAGGCCGTCCAGCCGGTGGCGCGCCGCGGCCAGCGCCACCAGGCTGCTCGACGACGCCGTGTCGTTGATGTGGCCGTGGAAGCCGGGCGGCAGGCCGATCATCTGCCGCAGCCAGTCGCAGACCCGCTCTTCCAGCTCGACCGCGGCCGGCGAGGTACGCCAAAGCATGGCGTTGACGTTCAAGCCCGCGGCGAGCGCCTCGCCCAGGATGCCCGGCCCCGATCCGGAGATGGCGAAGTAGGCCAGGAACCCGGGATGATTCCAGTGCGTGACGTTGGGCTCGATCAGCCGCTGGTAGTCGTCCAGCAGGCGGTCGAGAGGCTCGCCCGCAGCCGGCGGCGCGGCGGGCAGGGCGCGGCCCACGTCGCCCGGCGCGACCCCAGGCAGGACAGGGTATCGTTCCACCCCCTCCAGGTAGTCGGCGATCAGGTCGGCGGTCCGGTGCAGAGCCGCGCGCAGCTCGTCCGGCGGAAGGTCTCCCGTCATGGTTGCGTATCTTATCCGAACCCCGAAATCCGATCCCCGAAAACAGGCACGCCCCGGGGAAACCCTCCCGGGGCGCGAACCGTTTCCGAGCTGGTGACCCTTACTTCGAGGAGCTGCCGCCCTTGCGCACCAGCTCGTCGTCGATCACCTTGGTGATCTCGTTGAGCGGCTGGGCGCCGGACAGGAAGCGGCCGTTGATGAACATCGCCGGGGTGCCGTTGACACCGGCCTTGGTGCCGGCGTCGATGTCGGTCTGGATCTGGGCGGCGTACTTGCCCTGGTCGAGGCAGGCGTTGAACTGGTCGGCGTTCAGGCCGAGCCCGGCCGCCTTGGCCTTGAGCTGCTCGACGGCCAGATCCTGCTGGTTCTGGAACATGGCGTCGTGCATCTGCCAGAACTTGCCCTGCTCATTGGCGCAGAGGGAGGCCTCGGCCGCCTTCTGGGCGAACTGATGGAAGTTGAGCGGGAACTGGCGGAAGACGATCCGCACCTTGTCGCCGTACTTCGCCTTCACCTGCTCGATGGTCGGAACCAGGCGCGAGCAGAAGGGGCACTGGAAGTCGGAGAACTCGATGATCGTGACCGGAGCGGTCGCGGGGCCGAAGGCCGGGCCGGTGGCGGCCACCTCGATGCGGTCGGGCTCCATGAGGTACTCGACCTTGTAGCGGGAGCGCAGGTCGTCGAAGAACTTCTGCCGCACCTCGCCCTGGCGCTGCTGCTCCAGGTACATCTTGATCTGGCCGGCGACCTCTTCCTTGGGCCGGGGGATCTGCGCCTTGTTCTGCTCGTAGAAGGAGTCGACGTCGGCATCCGTCACCGGGGCCGGCTTGAGGTCGGCGAGGATCTGCTCCTTGGCGACGCCCTTGGCCGCGGCCTCGGCCTCCAGGAGGCGGTCCTGAATGATCTGCTCCAACTGGCCTTCGAGAAGGTCGCGCTTCTGCTTCTCGTACTGCTTCGCGAGCTGCGTGAACTGGTCAGCCGAGCCTTTCATGACATCGGCTTCGGTGACCGGCTTGCCGTTGACACGCGCGAGATCGCCGCTGCCCTTGGCAGCAGCCTTGTCTTGCGCCGAGCAGGCCGGCAGGCCCACGCCCAACGCCATGACCAGGAGCAGCACGCCCCCGATCGAGAGACGACGGATTGCTTTCATCGATGACTCCTTTTGGACAACCCCAGGGGGCGGATTCCAGAGACCTACCAGCAGGCTCCTCTAGACAAGGTGCGGATTTTAACACAGGGGGGACACGGTCCCCGGGATTGGAGAACCGGCGCCGCAGCGAAGATCTTCCCAGGCCGCGGAGAATGCCGAATTTACGGCGCCAGGTGGCGGGCGACCAGCCCTTCGAGGATCCGGTCCGCGGCCACGCCGCGCAGGCGGAGGAGTGGCGCGCCGAGGAGATCCTCGGCCAGGGCGAGCAGGGCGCGGCGGCTGGCGGCGGCTCCCTCGCCTTCGAGCGGCCGCTGTGACCGCAGAACGGCCGCCGCAGCCACAGCCCAGGGGCGCGACGCGCGCGGATCCTCCCAGCCGCCGGCCCGGCCCAGAGCCTCGGCCGCGGCCAGCAGATGGATGCCGGCGCCGGTCGCCAGCCACCCCTGGAGCGCCGTGGCGAAGGCACGCGCCACCGGCTCCACCGCCTCCGGGTCCGCCGTCTCGGCCGCGCCCAGGAACACCGCCAGGGAGCGGCTGCGCAGGGTGGGAAGGAGGTCGAGCCGCGACGGCGCCAGGAGGAAGAAGTTGCGCGGCGCGGTGACGTGCGGCTCCTCCAGCGACTTGAGCAGGGCGTTGGCCGCCTCGCCGCTCAGCGTCTCGGCCGCCGCCACCACGAAGACCTGGCCGCGCGCCTCGAACGGCGAGACCTGGGCCGTGCGCAGTATCTCCCGGGTCGCCTCGACCGAGGTGGAGGTCTTCAGGTCGCGCTCCAAAACCTGGAAATCGGGGTGGAACGACTCCGCTTCGTCCGACGGCCAGGCGATGCGCCGGCAGTGGCGGCAGGCGCCGCAGGGACGAGCCGCGGGCGCGGCCTCGCAGAGCAGGGTGCGGGCCAGGACCAGCGCCGCCTCCTGCCTCGCCTCGGGCGTGCGGCCGTGCAGGATCACCGAGGGATACAGCCGGCCCTGGCGGGCGGCTTCTTGCGCCGCCGATACCGGGTCGAGGCTCATCCCAGCCACTCCTCCAGGACGGACCGCACCTCGGCCTGGGTGGCTGCGGCGTCGCCGGACGAGTCCACGATCCGGAAGCGGTCCGGGGCCTGCCGCGCCAGCTCCAGGAAGCCCTCCCGCACCCGCCCGTAGAACCCGACGCCCTCGGCGTCGAGGCGGTCCGCCGCGCCGCGCCGGCGCCGGGAGGCCGAATGGCCGCGCGAGCGCGCCAGCTCGGCCGGCAGGTCGAACAGCAGCGTGCGGTCCGGCACACGCCCCCCGGTCGCCACGCGGTCCACCTGGTCGATGCGGTCCAGCGGCACGCCGCGGCCGTATCCCTGGTAGGCTCGCGTCGAGTCCGTGAAGCGGTCGCAGAGCACGTGCCGCCCCGCGGCGAGCGCCGGATCGATCACCTCCAGCAGGTGCTGGCGTCGGCTGGCGAAGACCACGAGCAGCTCCACGGTGCCGTCCATCTCACCCCAGCGCGGGTCGAGGAAGACGGCGCGCAGCGCGTCGCCCAGCGGGGTCCCGCCCGGCTCATGGGTCACGATGTGGGCGGCCGCGCGCTCTTCCCGCTCTTCCAGCCAGGCGGAAGCCTGCCGCAGATGCGTCGACTTGCCGCTGCCGTCGAGCCCTTCGAACGTGATGAACAGGGGGCGCCCGGACATGGCCGGGGACCTTACCACGAAGCGACCACGAGCCCGGATGTGACGGGCCTCTCCATCCAGGTGTTACGGAGATCCTTGCCGAGGAGGCGGCTGTTGTGCGACGCTGAACGGCTGAGAGGCGGCGGCAGGCCCACCTCAACCCTGTTTGAAATAGGAGGAGAGAGCATGGCAGCACCGAAAAAAGCGGCTGGCAAGGCCGCAGGCGAAGCGAAGAAGAGTGGTGGCGGGTTCATGAAACCGATGCAGCCGGACGCCGATCTGGCCGCGGTCATCGGCTCCGAGCCCATGCCCCGGACCGAGGTGACGAAGCGGATCTGGGACTATATCCGGAGCAACAACCTCCAGGATCCCAAGGACAAGCGCACCATCAAGGCCGACGCCAAGCTGAAGAAGGTATTCAACGGCAAGGACTCGGTCTCCATGTTCGAGATGACCAAGCTGGTCAGCGGGCACCTGAAAGGGTGACCCCTCCCGCGGACGGGGCGGCCCCTAGCGGGTGTCCGCCCCCGCCGCTTCCACATCTCCTCTCTTCGGTTAAGATCCGCTCTCTCGGAGGATCACGAGGAGAGGCTCACCGTCCATGAATCAGATCGGCACACCGCTCCAGTGGGGCGTGTTCTTCGCCCTCGTCGCCGCCATGCTGGCGCTCGACCTGGGCGTCTTCCACCGCAGGGCGCACGCGGTCGAGCCTGCGCGAGGCGCTCGTCTGGAGCGTCGTCTGGGTCGAGCCTCGCGCTTGCCTTCAACGCTGGGTCTACTACCGGTTCGGCTCCGAGCGCCGGCCTCGAGTTCCTCACCGGCTACGTCATCGAGAAGGCGCTGTGCGTCGACAACATCTTCGTCTTCGTCGTCATCTTCACCTACTTCGCGGTCCCGGCCGCAGTACCAGCACCGGGTGCTGTTCTGGGGCATCCTCGGGCGCCCTGCGCTCCTGCGGCCTGTTCATCGCTCGCGGGCGCGGCCCTGCTCGCAGCACTTCCACTGGCTGATCTACGTCTTCGGCGGCCTTCCTGGTCTACACGGGCATCAAGCTGCTCTGCGCGGCGACGAGACGGAGGTGCACCCGGAGCAGAACCCGGTGCTGCGCCTGTTCCGGCGCTTCTTCCCGCTCACCACCGGCTACCACGGCGAGCGCTTCTTCGTCGCGCGAGGACGGCCGGCGGTGCGCTACGCCGCTGCTGCTCGTGCTGGTGGTGGTCGAGGCGACCGACGTGGTCTTCGCGGTCGACTCGATCCCGGCGATCTTCGCGATCACGCGCGACCCGTTCATCGTCTTCACCTCGAACATCTTCGCCATCCTCGGCCTGCGCGCCGCTGTACTTCCTGCTCGCCGGCGCTGATGCGACAAGTTCCGCTACCTGAAGCTCGGCCTCGGCGCTGGTGCTGGTCTTCGTCGGCGCCAAGATGCTGATCCACGACTGGTGGGAGATCCCGACCAACTGGTCCCTGGTCGTCGTGCTCGGCATCCTGTCGCTCGCCGTCGTGGCGTCGCTGCTGCGGCCGCTGCCGCCGGACGCGGCGTCCCCCGATCCGACCCATATCGGCGATACGGGCGACACCGAGGACCGGTCCTAGCCTTACCCTGGAGAACCCCATGGCGAATGTCTTCATCCCTCGTGAGAGCCGTCCCGGCGAGACCCGGGTCGCGGCGACGCCGGACACGGTCCGGCGGATGATCAAGCTGGGCCTGGAGGTCGTGGTGGAGAGCGGCGCCGGAGAGGGCGCGTTCTTCCCCGACGCCGAATACGAGGCCGCGGGCGCCCGTCTGGCCGGCGATCCCGCCGCGGCGGCCACCGCGGCCGGTACCGCGGACGTCGTCCTGACCGTGCGCCCGCCCGAAGCCAGCACCCTGAAGCCCGGCGCACTGCTCATCGGCATGCTGGCTCCCCACCAGAGCCTGGACCTGGTGCGCGGCCTGGTCGCCGGCAACGTCACCTCGCTCGCCATGGAGCTGATCCCCCGCATCACCCGCGCGCAGTCCATGGACGCCCTGTCGTCGCAGGCCAGCATCGCCGGCTACCGCGCCGTGCTGCTCGCGGCCTGGCGCCTGCCCAAGTCTTCCTGCTCATGACCGCCGCCGGTACGATCGCGCCGGCACGGGTCGTGATCATGGGCGCCGGCGTCGCCGGCCTGCAGGCCATCGCCACCGTCCGCCGCCTGGGCGCGGTGGTCGAGGTCTCGGACGTCCGCGCCGTGGTCAAGGAACAGGTGGAGTCGCTCGGCGGCAAGTTCATCCCCCTGCCGGACATCGCTGGATACCAGAGCGGCGAGGGTCAGGGCGGCTATGCCAAGGAGATGGGCGAAGAGTACCTCCGCCAGCAGCGCGAGATCGTCAAGAAGCACCTCGCGGCGGCGAACGCCGTCATCACTACCGCTCTGGTCCCCGGCCGGCGGGCGCCGATCCTGGTCACCCGCGAGATGGTCGAGGTGATGCACCCCGGCTCGGTCATCGTCGACCTGGCCGTCGAGCAGGGGGGCAACTGCGAGCTCTCGCAGCCGGACGCCGAGGTCGTCCACAACGGCGTCGTCATCCTCGGCCCCTCGAACCTGGCCGCGGGCATGCCCTACGACGCGAGCACCCTCTACGCCAAGAACGTCCTGGCGCTCCTCCAGATTCTGCTCAAAGACGGCGCGGTGGTAATCGACACCGCCGACGAGGTGGTGGCCGGCTCCCTCCTCACCCACGGCGGCGCCGTGGTCCACAAGCCGACCGCCGACCTCCTCCAGGCCCCGGCCGCCACCGGTTAGGAAATAGAAAGTTTCCGAAGGGCGTCCCCCTTTACCCCTCTCCGCGGCACTGTTGAGGGGAAGCCTTTGACCTGTTCTGGAGGGATCGGCTCCCGCCTGCCCCGCCTTCGCGCCGGGAGGCGGGGCTCGCCTATGCAAAATGACCCTGTTCACAGCGAGGCGCGCGGCCTGCTGGAGCGGCTTGCGCGACTCAGGCGGCGCTCGACCGCGAGCGCGCCGAAGCGCCGTCCCTGTGTGCCCGCCTCCTCGATCTGCCGCCGCGGGAGCAAATCGAGGGGCTGCGGATGGAGCCCCGCCTGCACACCTGGGGGGTGTGCGAGGTGCTGCTCGAAGAAGAGCCTGGCCGCAGCCGAGACGGACGCGGCCGAGTCCGGACGTCTGGCCTCCCTGGTGCTGACCGCCGCGAGCCTCCTCGACGAGGCTCTCCACGTCGCGCCGGTGGTGCAGGATCTGGAGTCCCGCGCCTGGGCCTGCCTGGGGGAGGCGCGGCTGCGCGCGGGTGACCTCTGCGGAGCCGAGGAGGCGCTGCACGAAGGCGCCGCCCGCCTCGCCCATGGCACCGGCGACCTCCTGGTGGAAGCGCGGCTGCTGGAGTTCGAAGCCACGGTCCGGCGCCAGCAGGGGCGTACGAGCGAGGCCGCGGCCCTCCTCAAGCAAGCCGAGTCGCGCTACCGCGAAGCCAATGAGCACCACCTGGCGGCGAGGACCCACCACAAGCGGGACCAGGTGCTGCAACAGGCGGACACGCTGCTGAGGAACATCGTGTTTGAGCCCACCAGTTGATATCTTCCCCTCATGCGAACCCTGACGATCCTGGCTCTCCTGCTCCTTCCGCTCTCCGCCCGGGCCGCCTCGACGCCGGCGCCGCTCGGCACCGGCGGGGCCGTGGCGTCCGGCGACCCGCGGGCCACGAAGGTGGGCGTCGAGATCCTCCGCGCCGGCGGCAACGCGGTCGACGCCGCGGTGGCCACCGCGCTCGCCCTGGCGGTGGTCCACCCCGAGGCCGGCAACCTCGGCGGCGGCGGGTTCGCGGTGGTCCGCGATCGGCGGCAGCGTCGCGGCGCTCGACTTCCGCGAGACCGCGCCGGCGGCGGCCACGCCGGACCATGTACCTCGACGCGCGCGGGCGAGCCGGTCCCCGAGCGCTCGCTGGTCGGGCCGCTCGCCGCCGGCGTGCCCGGGCTCGCCGGCCGGGCTGCTACGAGCTGCACCGGCGGCTCGGCCGGCTGCCCTGGGCGAGGGTGGTCGCGCCGGCCGACCGGCTGGCCGGCGAGGGCTTCCCGGTCATCGCGCCGCCTGAGCGCCGAGCGCTCGCCGAGGAGCGCGGAGCTGCTCGCGCGCTTTCCCGGAGACCGCCGCGGTCTGGCTGCCCGGCGGCGAGCCGCCCGCGGCCGGCAGCTGGTGATCCGCCTGCCCGAGCTGGCCGCCGACGCTCGCGCGCTTACGCGCGAGCGCGGGCCGGCGGCCCTCACCACCGGCCCGGCGGCCGCCGCCGATCGAGGCCGCCGCGCGCCGCCACGGCGGCATCCTGACGCGCCGCCGACCTCGCCGCCTACCGGCCGGTGTGGCGCGAGCCGGTGCGCTTCGGCGCCTTCGGCTGGGAGGTCGCGTCCATGCCGCTGCCGTCCTCCGGCGGCATCATCGCTCGGCGCAGATCCTGCGGCATGCTCGAGCGGCTGCGGCTGGGCCGACGCTGCCGCGCGGTCGGCGCCGACCGCGCCCACCTGCTCGCCGAGGCCTGGCGCCGCGCCTTCGCCGACCGCTTCCTGCTCGGCGACCCGGCGACCGCGAAGGCGAACGCGGCGCAGCTGCTCGACCCGGCCTGGCTGGACCGGCGGGCGGCCGGCGATCGCTCCGCGCGCGGGCCACCCCGTCGACGAGGTCCGCCCCTGGCCGGACGCCGCCGGCAGCCCGGCGAGAGCGGAGCCGTCCGAGACCACCCACCTGTCGGTGGTGGACGCCGACGGCAACGCGGTGGCGCTGACCACGACCCTCAACGGCCTCTTCGGCTGCGGCCTGCTACGTGCCCGAGGCGCGGCTTCCTGCTCAACAACGAGATGGACGACTTCGCCACCGCGCCCGGCCGGCCCAACCTCTTCGGCCTGGTCCAGGGGGAGGCCAACGCCGTGGCGCCGGGCAAGCGGATGCTGTCCTCGATGAGCCCGACGATCGCCTGGCGGGGCGCGGAAGCCGTCGCCCTGGGCCGCCGTGGCGGCTCGCGCATCCCCACCGCACACGATCCAGGTGCTGCTCAACCTGATCGTCGGACGGCGACGCGCTCCAGGCCGCCGTCGACCGGCCGCGGATCCACCACCAGTGGCTCCCCGACCGCCTCGAGGCGGAGCCCGACGCGCTGTCCCCGGAGACCGCGGCCGAGCTGGAGCGCCGCGGCCACGAAGTCTACGTGACCGACGCCACGGCGAAGATCCACGCCGTCCGCCTGCGCGCCGACGGCCGCATGGAGGCCGCCTCCGACCCCCGCGCCACCGGGCTGGGGGCGGTGGTGAAACCAGATCTGTAACTACTCGAAGTAACCCGCGACGTCCAAGATCACGTCGACGACGCCGCCCTCGCTCACCACCGGATAGACGCCGACCCGCCCTTCGCCGTCCGTGCTCAGCCGGACGACCGAGCTGTTCGCCCGGGTCACTCCGGCGGAGAAGTTGATCGAGCTCGCCACCGGCACCGAAAGGTTGTCCGGGTAGAGGGTCAGGAAGCCGCCACCGGTCGCGTTGACGACGGTGATGTTGAGCGCCACCGCCGTGGCCGTGGCCGGGATGCCGCAGTGGCCCGCGGCCAGGAAGCTCCGGCTCTGGCCCGCCTGGAGCGGATAGCTGGTGCGGGTGTCCACCAGCCGGCAGGGCGTGACCGTGTGGAAGTCCGCTCCGCCGGTGGACGTCCACGCCGCCAGCGCCGTGTAGGTGACGGTACCCGCCGAGAAGTTGTTCACGGCGATCCACCACCGCCCGGCTTCGGGCTGCGCCAGCGTGCAGCGCTCGGCGACGGTGCCGATGTTCTCCGAAGCACAGTCGTAATTCGAGCGGTCGGGCTTCGCGCCCCGGCGCACGAAGAGGTCGGCGTCGGCCGAAAGATCCTTCAGATTCACCACCAGCTCGGAGCTCGCGCCAACGAGGTCGACGTAGTAATACTTCCAGGCGGCGCCGGGCTGCGGGTCCGAGGCATAGTCACCCAGCGGCACCCCGTTCTGGAGCGCCTGGTCGGCGCCGCTCCCCCAACTCGCCCGCACCGAGAATTGGATCGGCCCGGTCTGCTCGTTGCGGACGCCGATCCACCAGCGGCCCGCCGCCGGGTTCGTGACCACGCAGCGGCGGTTCCCCACACCGTAGTAGTCGGAGTCGTAGCAGTCGTAGTCGGATTCGTCCGGCTTCCCGCCCTGGTTCACGAACAGGGTGACGTCGCCGCTCAGGTCGATCAGATCCACCACCGCCTCGCCGGTGCCGGCGGGGACGTCGAAGTAGTAGTACCGCCAGGTACCGCCCGACACGGGAGGGTTCATGCCGTCCTTGAAGCCCACCCGGTTCGCGAGAGCCCGGTCCGGCGGCTGGACGTCGAAGTAGGCGGTGACCTGCCGGTCGTAGGAGTAGAAGTAGAGGGTGCAGGGTGCGTTGCCGTAGTAACAGTACCCGCCGCCCCAGCCGACGAATGCCGAGCCCGGCGACGGCGTTCCCGTCAGCGTGACGCTGGTCTCCTCGGGGAACGGCGCGATGCAGGTCGGCCCGCAGTTGATGCCCGCGGGCGAGCTGGTGACCACACCCGAGCCGACGCCCGTCTTGGTGACGGTGAGCTTGCGCTGCGCCACCCAGCGCGTGGCGATCGGCAGGCGGGCCGGCGGCGCCTGGGCGGCGTTCTCGGAGAAGGTCAGCGAGCCGAACGCCCAGCCGAGCGGGTTCGGAGGACCATTGAGAGTGATCTGGACCGTCTGCGACGCCCCCGGTCCAAGGGTGAAGGTGCTCGGGACGACGGTGGCCGTCATTCCCACCGGCAGCGACACCGAGGCCGTCCAGTTGGACGTGGCGGAGAGGGTGCTCCGCACCGTCCGGGTCCACGAGCAGCTCAGCGTGCAGAGCTCGGCCGCGAGACTGCCGAGGTTGAGCGACGAGGGCACGCCTCCCAGAGCCGGATCGGCCTGCTCGAAATGGATCCCCGTCTCGTTGAGCACCAGGCCGGCGCGGCCGGCGGCGCCCAGGTCGAGCCGGCCGCCCCCGATGTCGAGCGGGCTCGTGGTGGCGGTGCCGCCCTCGTTCTTGATGCCGCTCCACTTCGCCGTGGTGACGAGCGCGGACTGAATCTCGGCGGGCGTCCAGGTGGGGTGCAGCGCGGTCAGCAACGCCGCCGAGCCCGCGGCGAAGGCGCTCGCGTGCGAGGTGCCGCTCTGGATCCAATAGTCCTGGGGATCGGACGACGCGGCCAGGATGTCCACCCCCGGCGCCAGCACGTCCGGCTTGACGAGACCCTGAACCTCCCCCGGTCCGCGGGAGCTGAAGTCGGGCACGACATCGCCGTTGGCGGCGGCCGTGTCGAGCACCGTCGCCGAGATGCGGCCGGTGTGCCCGGAGCCCGAGGCCAGCCAGTTGCTCAGCGCGTAGCCCGCCGATTCGGTGAAGCGGACCACAGGGAACTGGTAGGCGGTCGACTCCATCACCGTATTGTAGGAATCGTAGTAGTTGGCCAGGACCACCCCGCCGGCTCCGCCCAGCTTCGCGTTCGCCACCTCCGTCCAGCCGTCCGAATAAGGGCTGATGGAACAGAACACGATCTTGCCGGTGAGCGTACCGGCCGTGAACGCGTAGTAGCAGCCATCGTTCCCATAGTCGGCGGCGTCGACGATCGGCGCGGGCCCGAAGGCGCCGGTGACGGTCGCCGAGGCCAGCGTCGACGGCGGCGTGGTGCCGCCGCCGCTCATGTCGGTGAGAGAGCTGCTGAACCGGCGGTTGTGGGTCGAAGCGCCGGCCGTGAGGAGCCAGGGAGCGGAAGCCGCGGACGAGATGGAGCCATACCAGTTGCCGTCGTTGCCGGCCGGCGCGGCCACGAAAATGCCGGCTTCCCGGGCGCCGAGCAGGGCCAGCGACATGTCGTCGTACCACGGACCGTCGTAGCCGCCCGCGAAGGCCAGGGTCAGCACGTCCACCCCGTCGATGACCGCCTGGTTGATGGCGCTGACGGCGTAGTCGGAGTAGCAGTAGTAATCGCAGATGTTGTACGAGATCAGGTTGGCATGGGGCGCCACGCCGGAGATCGAGCGCTGGAGCGTCCCGGTCAGCGGCACGTCGAGGTGATTGCCCGCCGCCACGCCCGCGACCTGGGTGCCATGGCCGTCCGCGTCCTCCGGGCTGCCATAGTAGTAAAAGCTCCAGACGCCGATCAGCTTGTCGTTGCAGGGGTAGGAGGCGCTGTAGTGGGGATTGGACGGGTTGCACCAGCCCGCGTAGTTGCCCGCCCCCCGGGGATTGGTGTGGTCGTAGCCGTCGCCGCCCACGTCCGCGAACGAGGGATGGTCCATGTTGATGCCGGAGTCGACGACACCGATCACCACGCCCTCTCCCTGAGTGCCGGGCAGGCCGCCGGTCTGGCTGCCGTCCCAGACGCCGGGCGCGCCGGCCCACGCCGGACCCGCGTCGGATTGCAGGCGGAGCGTGTGGCGCCGATGCACTCCGGCCACCCCCGGCATCTTGGAAACCCGGTCGGCCTCCTCCCGGGTCAGCTCCAGCGCCATGCCGTTGAAGGCGTGGGCATACTGCTGGAGAGCCGCCACGTCCCGGCCCAGTCGGCCGTGGATCTCTTTCAGCAGGTCTTCCTGCTGCTTCAGCAGGAGAGCGACATACTGCCGGGACGCCGGGCTGCCGGCGTCGAGCCGCCGCTCGCCGCCACTGCCCTGGGCCCGCGCCAGGGACGGAGCCGCCATCCGGACGATGTAGACATCCCGGCCGTCCTTGCGGGCAGGAGCGGTATCGGCTGCAACCGGCAGGGTCAGGGTGGAAAGAATGAGGGCGGTAAGGACGGGCAGCCACTTGGGCATCGCACTGCTCCTCTGGGAGAAGGGAGGGAGGTCAACACATTCTACTCCCTGAGAGGGTGCGCTAAAAGGAAAAAGCATTTCACACGCGTTCGTTGCTGCCCGACAGCAGCCTCATGACACAGAGCCGCGGTCGAGAGAGCCTAAAGCAACCCCACCGGCCGCGGGAACGCCTGGGTTTTGCTGCCGCCCTTGTCGGTCATGGGATAGGTGACCACCATCACCGTGCGGTCGTCGTCCGCGGGCGCGCTGCCGCTGAAGGCCTCGATGCTCGCGAAGACGGCGTCCACCACCTCCTGCGAGGATCTCCCGAGGTTCTCTCGCGCCACCCGGAGCAGCCGCTCGACCCCGTACTCCTCCTCGGGCGCTCCCTCCGCTTCGCGGCCCAGCGCCTCCAGGATGCCGTCGGTGTAGAACACCAGCACGTCGCCCGGCTTCATGATCACGAAGCCGCGCTCGTAGCTCGCCTCGGGCAGCGGACCGAGCACCGGCCCTCCCTCCTCCAGGCTCCGCACGAGGCCGTTGGCCCCGACGTGGTACGGCGGCGGATGCCCGGCGTTGACGTAGATGAACACGCCGTTGAGCTCCAGCTCGCCGTAGAACATGGACACGAAGCGGCTCGTCAACGTGCTCCGGTGGATGATGTTGTTCATCCGCTCCACCGTGCGCACGATCTTGAGGTCGCGCGCCAGGCCCATCCGCAGCCCCATGTAGATGTCGCGCACCTGGAGCGCGGCCGGCAGGCCGTGGCCGGAGACGTCCGCGATGGCGAGGCCGAGGATCTTCTCCGTCACCGGGATGAAGTCGAAGAAGTCGCCACCGACCTCCTCCATGGGCTCGGAACGGCCGGCCAGGTCGAACTGGCCGTACACGGGCACCCGCCGCGGGAGGATCGAGGCCTGGATTTTCCGGGCCTGGGCGAAGATCCCTTCCATCCGCTCCCGCCGGATCTTCTGGTTGATGCCGTGGCGCAGGATCCCCAGCGAGAAGAGGATGTCGTCGGCGTTCACCCCGGGCGCCACGTCGAAGGCCAGGATGTAGTCCTCGTCCCCCACCTCGATGGCGGCGAACTGCTGCACGCCGAGGAGCTGCTCCAGGCCGCGGTCGATGCGCGGATCGTCCGCCTCCATGAAGACGGCGCCCTGGTCGAGCACGATCTGGATGGGACGGTAGGAGACCGGCACCTTGAGGCCGCTGGGCACCTCCTTGGCGTCGCCGAGCACGTCCTGGAGGACGTAGCTTTCCCCGCGCCGCTGATACAGGCGGCCACCGTAGATCCCGAGCTCGTCATGGAAGTTTCCGATGATCGTCTCGACCACGTTGTGGATCGTGATCCCGACGTCGTCGTCCCGGTCCAGGGCGGCCACCACCTGCTCCACCTTCTTCATCAACCCGCGGTAGTTCACCGGGCGCGCTTCCATGATCAAGGCACAGTCTCCTCGTAGAGCTTCAAGAGCATAACAGGAACGGCTTGCCGACAACCGGGCGCTCTACCCGTTGTCGATCAGCGCCTCCACGATCCGGTCCTGGGCGCCGTGGGCGTCACCAGCCACGCGGTTGAGCAGGATCGAAAAGGCGTAGGCCTTGCCCGAAACCCCCTTGGCGTAGCCGGAGAGCGCCGACACGCCTTCCAGCGTCCCGGTCTTGGCGAAAACGTTGCCGCGGTACGGCGGCTGCGCCATGCGTTGCTTCCAGTATCCCATGTCCTCGCCGGAATACGGGAGCGACTGCGCGAACTCGGCGCCGGCCGGATGGAAGAACATGTACCGCAGCAGGATCGTGAGGTGCCGCGGCGCGAAAACGTTGTCGCGGCTCATGCCGGAGCCGTCCGACATCGAGAACGTGCCCGCCGGAATGCCGATGCTCACGGCGAACTCGCGCACCGCCCGCACCCCTGCCGTCCAGCTTCCGTGCCCGCAGCGGAGCGCGCCCAGGTGCTTGACCAGGCTTTCGGCGTAGAAGTTCTGGCTCCGCTTGTTGGTCACCCGGATCGCCGAGAGCAGGTCGCTGCGATAGACGGCCACCCGCTCCCAGACCATCCCCGGCAACCGCTCGACCGGCCGGAGCCTGCCCTGGACCTCGATGCCCTCCTGGGCCAGCGCGGCCACCAGGCCCCGGCCGAAATAGGTCACCGGATCGGGGACGGTCACCCAGGTCTCCGACGGCCCGGAATTCGAGCGGATCGTGCCCTTGACGAACAGCACGTCGCCGTCACGGTGGACGATCATGTTCTGGCTGCCCTTGCCGATCGTCCGTGCCGTGTTGTTGAGCCTGACGATCGGCACGTCCGGCACCAGCTCGACGCGCGGCGGCCGGCCCGTGCGGCTCGGCCAGACCCGCACCAGGATACAGTTGTCGCTGAACGACAGGCCGTCGACCGGCGCCTCGTACCAGCGGGTGAGCTGATCGCGCGGCCAGTCGGGATGGATCAGCGGCGCCTCGTACAGGCCATGGTCCAGATAGACGTCGCCGACCACCTTCCGGATGCCGCGGTCGCGCAGAGCCTGTGCCCAGAGCCGGAAAGGCGCGAAGGAGTCACCGCCATACTCGCGGCCGGAGATCTGTGGATCGCCGCTCCCCACCACGCCGAGCGGCCCGTTCAGCACGCCGTCGCGCACCTTGCCATGCAAGAGGAATCGGGTGTCGAAGGTGTAGCCCGGTCCGAGCGCGTCCAGGATCGCCGCCGTGGTGAACAGCTTCGAATTGGAAGCGATGACCCGCGGCTCGTCAGGATTGTAGGCGTAGACCGTGTCGCCCGAGTCCAGGTCCACGATGTGGACCCCGAGCGCGGAAGAGACGTGCAAGGCCCGGGCGACCTCGAAGTCGAGGGCCTGTTGAAGCACCGACGGCGCAGCCGTCTCGACCCGGGCCGTGGCCGGGCCCAGGAGCAGAATGAGAACGAGCAGGGGCAGGACAATCTTGCTACGCAACGGCAAAGGTTCCTCCAACGGCTAGGGGTGAAGGCCTTGGCCGACCCAACCCGTGGGAGTGAGTATACCGAAAGCCAGACCTACCGCCGCTTTTCGTACGGCGTCCCGAGCGCCTGCGGTGGCCGCGAGCGGCCGATGAAGCCGGCCAGCACCACGATCGTGAGCACGTAGGGGACCATCTGGATGAATTCGACCGGGATCCCCACCACGCCCTGCATCTGGATCGACACGGCTTCGGCGAGGCCGAACAGCAGGCAGGCGAGCATCGTCTGTACCGGCCGCCACTTGCCGAAGATCAGCGCCGCCAGCGCGATGAAGCCGCGGCCGGCCGTCATGTTGCGCGTGAACAGCGACGACTGCCCGATCGAAAGGTACGCGCCGCCGATCGCCGCCAGCATGCCGGAGATCACGACCCCCTTGTAGCGCATGGCCAGGACGCGGATGCCGGCGGTGTCGGCCGCCTCCGGGTTCTCGCCCACCGCGCGCAGCCGCAGACCGAACGGCGTCGACGACAGCACGTACCCGGTGACCGGCACCAACGCGAACGCCAGCACGATCGGCACGATCGGCATCAGGTTTTCCACCGGCACCTGCGGCGTCGCGCCCGTCGATTCGAACAGCGCGCCGCTCAACAGAGCCGGCAGGCCCAGGAAAAGGATATTGATCGCGGTGCCCGTGACCACCTGGTCGGCCTTGCACTGGATGCAGACGAAGGCGTGGACGAGCGCCACGGCCGCGCCGACCGCGATCGCCGCCAGCAGGCCGATCCAGGGATTGCCGGCGAAGTGCGTGACCACGGCGGCCGTGAACGCGCCGGCCAGCATCATGCCTTCGAGCGCAATGTTGATCACGCCGGAGCGCTCCGAGTAGAGGCCGCCGAGCGCCGCCAGCAGCAGCGGCGTCGCCAGGCGGATCGTCGAGAACAGGAGCGCGATCTTGAAAATTTCGGCCATGCGTCAGGCCCTCGGACTCTTCACGCGGCGCGCTCCGCCCGGACCGCGGAAGACCGCCTCCGCGGCCACGAACAGGATGATGACCGCCTGCAGCACCAGCACCAGATCCTTGGAAACGTGCTCGGTGAAAATATCCACGAACAGACCGCCGCGCAGGAACGCTCCGAACAGCAGCGCGGCGAGCGCCACGCCGGCCGGATGGTTGCGGCCGAGCAGCGCGACCGCGATGCCGGTGAAACCGAACCCGGCCGAAAAACCGTCATAATAACGGTAGCGGTAGCCGAGCACGTCGTTGACGCCGACCATGCCGGCCAACGCGCCCGACACGGCCATGGCGAGCACGATCTGGCGGCCGGTCGAAATGCCGCCATACTCGGCCGCGGCCGGATTCGCGCCGGTGGCGCGGATCGCGAAGCCCCAGCGCGTCTTCCACAGGAAGATCCAGACCAGCACGCAGGCCGCCAGCGCGATCAGGAAAGCCACGTTGAGCGGGATGCGCTCCGGCAGCCCCGGAATGAACCGGCCGAGGCGCGGAATCCGCCCCCCCTCGCCGATCGGCGCCGTCTGCAGGATCGCGTCGCCTTCCGTCTTGTAATGGTATTGGGTGAGATAGCTGGCGACCGCGACCGCGATGAAATTCATCATGATCGTGGTGATGACCTCGTGCGCGCCGAAGCGCGCCCGCAGCACGCCCGGCACCGCGCCCCAGAACCCTCCGGCCAGCAGCGCCGCGAGGAAGCAGAGCGGCACGAGCAGGAAGGCGGAAAGGCCGCCGAACGTGATCCCGGCCCAGGCCGCCGCGAACGCACCGACGACGAGCTGGCCCTCCGCGCCGATGTTCAACAGTCCGCAGCGGAACGCCAGCGCCACCGCGAGGCCGGTGAAGATCAGCGGCGTCGCATAGAACAGCGTGTAGCCGATGCCGTCCGGCCAGGACAGGGCGCTGCCGATCAGCAACGAATAGGTTTCGATCGGATTGTCGCCGAGCAGGAGGATGAACACGGCGCCGACGGCGAAAGCCGCGGCCATCGCGAGGAGCGGGAAGAACAGGGGTCGCAGCAGCTTCATGGTCGTTTCCCGGTCGGCCTCAGGCGGCCAGATTCCCGCCGGTCATCAGGAGCCCGATGTCGGCCTGCGGCGTGGTCGCCGGGTCCACCTCGCCGGCCACCTTTCCGGCGTGGAAGATCAAGAGCCGGTCGGCCAGCGCGGTGACCTCTTCGAGCTCGGCGGAGACGAGGAGGATGGCGCAGCCCTTGTCGCGCAGCGCCACGAGCTGGCGGTGGATGAATTCGATGGCGCCGATGTCCACGCCGCGCGTCGGCTGCGCCACCAGCAGCAGCTTGGGGTGCAGGTCGAGCTCGCGCCCCAGGATCAGCTTCTGCTGATTGCCGCCCGACAGAGCCCGCGCCGCCAGGTCCGGATCGGGCGGCCGCACGTCGAATTCGTGAATGATGCGCACGGCTCGCTCGCGGATCGCCGGCTTGTCGAGCCAGACGCCGCCCGGTCCCGTCACGGCCGGCGGCCGGTCGTGGACGCCCAGGATCGAGTTCTCGGAAAGATCGAAATTGAGCAGCAGGCCGCGCCGGTGCCGGTCTTCCGGCACGTGAGCGATCTTGAGGCCCTTGCGTCTGCCCGCGTCGAAACCGGTGATGTCCTTGCCATCGAGCAGCATCGAGCCGCCGAGCCGCGACGCCGGAACGAGCCCGGCCAGCGCTTCGATCAGCTCGGTCTGGCCGTTGCCCTCGACGCCCGCGATGCCGACGATCTCACCGCCGCGGACCTCGAACGACACGCCGTCCAGGCGGCGGGTGCCGCCATCCGCGGTGTCCGCAGGCAGCGCGGTCACGCTCAGATCGCGCACCGCCAGCACAACCTCGCCCGGCCTGGCCGGCGCCTTTTCGACCCGCAGCAGCACGTCGCGGCCGACCATCAGGCGGGCCAGCTCGGCGGCGTTGGTCTTGCCGGTCTCCAGCGTGTCGCCGACCACGCGGCCGTCGCGCATCACCGTCACCTTGTCGGAGAGCGCCAGCACCTCGGAAAGCTTGTGCGTGATGATCACGATCGTGGTGCCCTGCTCGCGCAGCCGGCGCAGGATCGCGAACAGCTCCGTCACCTCCTGCGGCGTGAGCACGGCGGTGGGCTCGTCCAGGATCAGCAGCCGCGCCTCGCGGTAGAGCGCTTTGAGCAGCTCGACCCGCTGCTGCTGGCCGACCGAAAGCGGTTTCGATGCGGGCGCGCGGATCGACCGCCAGCCCGAGTTGCTCCGACAGGCCGCGCACCCGCGCCTCGGCGCCGCGGCGGTCCAATGCCAGCGCGCTGCCGGGCTCGCAGCCCAGGACGATGTTCTCGGCCACCGTCATGGTCTCCACCAGCATGAAGTGCTGATGGACCATGCCGATGCCGATGCGCGATCGCCTGCTCGGGCGAGCGCAGGTCGACCACCTTGCCGTCGACCAGAATCTCGCCGCTGTCCGCGCCATAGAAACCGTAAGCGATCCGCATGGCCGTGGACTTGCCGGCCCCGTTCTCGCCGACCAGGGCGTGGATCGTCCCCGGCTCGACGCTCAGGCTGACGTGGTCGTTGGCCACCACGTCGCCGAAGCGTTTTGTGA
This sequence comes from uncultured Holophagales bacterium, assembly GCA_963844885.1. Taxonomy (GTDB): domain Bacteria; phylum Acidobacteriota; class Thermoanaerobaculia; order Multivoradales; family UBA5704; genus DATMER01. The sequence continues at coordinate 173,841 of CAWJQA010000012.1, forward strand.
TCCCGCGCAACTCGATCATTGGAGTGCCGGAGGGGGTGGCGCCGCCATGGCGTCGGTGACCTTGATCTCGCCGCGGATGATCCTCTGCTTGGCCGCCTCGACCTCACGGATCACGTCGGCAGGGATCAGCTTTTCGTTGTACTGATCCATCGCGTAGCCGATCCCTTCATTTTCGAGGCCGTACACGTGGATGCCGCCCTTGAAGCGGCCATCGACCCGGTCGCGCACGATCTGATAGACCGCGTTGTCGACCCGCTTGACCATGCTGGTGAGCACGTGGCCGGGCTTGACCCAGTTCTGATTCGAGTCGACACCGATCACATACTTGTCATATTGCTCGGCGGCGTCGAACGCGCCGAGGCCCGAGTTGCCGGCGGCGGCAAAGATCACGTCCGCGCCCTTGCCGATCTGGGCCACGGACAGCTCCTTGCCCTTCCCCGGATTGTTCCAGGCCGCGTCGGTCACGCCGACATAGTTCTGGATGACCCGGATGTTCGGGTTCACCGCGCGCGCGCCTTCCTCGTAGCCGACCGCGAACTTGTGGATCAGCGGGATGTCCATGCCGCCGACGAAGCCGAGCACGCCGGTCCGCGACTTGCGGGCGGCGATCATGCCCACCAGATAGCTCCCTTCATGCTCCTTGAAGATCAGGGAAGCCACGTTGGGAAGGTCGCTGACCCCGTCGACGATCGCGAAGTCGAGCTTCGGGTAGTCCTTGGCCACCTGCTCGATGATCGGCGTCTGCGAGAACCCGACGCCGATCACGAGATCGTAGCCGCGCTCCGCGAACGCGCGTAGCGCCGGCTCGACGGAGTTCGGATCGCCCGGCTCGGCGTCGCGCAGGACGATCGGCAGATCTTTCTTGGCCCGGCTCACGCCCTTCCAGGCCGCGGCGTTGAAGGAACGGTCGTCCTTGCCGCCGGCATCGAACACGATGCCGACGTGGACACGGTCGCCCTGGCGGGTTGAGCCGGCGCTCCGCGGCTGGCAGGCCGCGAGAGCCAGCGAGCCCAGCAGGCAGCCCACGATCAGGATGATCTTTTCCCGGTTCACGACAAGTGCGGAGGCTACCCGAGGCGGAGAGGAAAGGCAAGGACCGGTCTGGCCCCGGCGACGCCGACTGCGACGGAAGGTGGGGAGAGGCGCCGTCGAAGGCCAGGGGCGTCGCGCGCTCCGGGCCTTTGTTGTCCTTGGGCTATACTTCTCTCATGAATACGACCAACCAGTCGTCCCCTCCCATCCAGAAGCAGAACGCCCTCGAAGCGGAGCAGAACGCCCTCGAAACGGGCACCTGCTACGAAGCCTGTCTCGATCTCATTGAACCGGCTGCGGCCGCGGTCTTCGGCGCGGACCCGAGAGTGCGCGCGGTCGGTATTGCGCCTTATCACGGCGGCGGCTTCGGCTTCGCGGGAACCCGCAACGTCGAGGCCATTCTTCCGCTGGGAGGCGAGGCAGCGCAGATTGTTCGCCAATTCCAAGGAATTCCCATCACGTACGACGAGACGTTTGGAGAGATCAACTCCCTCACGGCGGCTCCGGCTCTCCCATCGACGACGACGCAGGTGGCAGAGACTCAAGTGTCTCGTCCTCTTGTCTGCGGGCTTCAAATCCAGAATCACGATCACAACCTGAGAGCCGCCTGGCTACCGCACTTCATGTCCGCAGGAACGCTCGGCTGCTTTGTTCGGGACAGCAGTACCGCCCTGTACATCCTATCCAATGCTCACGTGCTTGCCCCTGGCAACAGCGGAGAGCCTGGCGACGCCATCCTTCAGCCTGGGACCATCGGCAGAGCACAGCCGCCTGAGGAGAGGATCGCCCGCTTGAGTCGGTTCGTGAAAATCCAGCCGAGTCCGATCGGCGCGGATCCGAGAGCTGGCGACGCCATTTTCAACGAAGTTGACGCGGGGATCGCCGAGGTAGACTCTGACGTGGAGGTAAGCCCGAGTTTCCTTGCTGTTCGCCGACTCAAGCCGATCTCCGGAGTGAACAGCCCTGACTTGCTCAAGGCGGTAGTCAACAAAGTAGGGAGAACAACAGGTCTGACATTCGGGAACATCACGAAGATTGCGACGATTGTCGGTCCGATCCTCTATCCGGGAATCGGACCCTGCTGGTTCCGCAATGCTTTTGAAATCCGAGGCTTGATTGGAACCCTGTTCTCGAACAACGGTGACTCCGGAGCCGCAATCCTCAACAAAGACAGCGAGGTCATCGGCCTGCTCTTCGCCGGCAATGGTGACGTGACCTATGCATGCCCCATCGAGTCCGTGCTCTCGGCGCTCGGAATCGAGATAGCCGTCTGGAAGGGAGAAGTCTAGAAGAGCGGGCGAGGGGCCTTGAAGCCACCCTCGACAACGACGGGAATCGTTTCTCCCTCCAGCTCGACTGCGGAGGGCAGATACGCGGGATCGGAGTCGACAATCTGTACCGCGATGGCCAGTTCCCTGCGATTCCACGGATTGAGCGTGATTCCCAGGGAAAAGGGTCCACGATACCCGTTCAGAACCTGCCTCTGTACTTCAGGTCTCTCGATCAAGGCTGCAAGGTGTCTTTGGTCCATGTTTGAGTTTCTTCTTCGATCCCCGCCGCTTACCCTCTAAGCAAGCTCCATACCATGCTCGACTCCAGAGTTTACGCCTTGGCGGCGGGCATGTCCATGAGGATGGGCCTCCTTTCGCTATACTTACGCCGGTATGGCCCCCCGATTCGATCCCGAAGCCCTGACGATCGACCTCTCGGTGGCCGATCTCCTCGAAGGCCCGATGCGCAGCCTCGGCTTCTCCAGCCGCGGCGGCTACGAGCGGATGTGGCTCGGCCAGGCCATCCACGGGAAATACCAGGAGGAGGCGCTCGCCGCCGATCCCTCCTATCGCCGCGAGGTCGTGGTGACCTGCGACTTCGAGCATCGCGGCTGGACCGTCCGCGTCCACGGCCGGCTCGACGGCCTGCGCCGCGACCCTGACAACTCGCTGGTCGTCGAGGAGATCAAGTCCGTCCGCCGCGGCGGTGCGCTGCCGCCGACCGTGCGCGAGATGTACCAGCGCCAGGCCCTCCTCTACGCCTGGATCCTGGGCAAGACCATCGCCGACGAGCCGGTCCGCGCCGAGCTCGTCCTCATCTCCATCGGCAGCGACGACGTCGAGCGCCAGCTTCTCGAAATCGACCTCCAGACGATGGAGGCCACCGTCCGGCGGCGCCTCAACTCCCTGATCTACGGCTGGGAGTCCGAGCGCCAGCGCGCGGCCGAGCGCCGGGCCGCGGCCGAGCGCCTCCGCTTCCCCTACATCGAGATCCGTCCCGGCCAGGAGCTGATCCTCGCCGCGGTCGAGACCGCCGTGGCCAATCGCGAGCACCTCCTCCTCCAGGCGGCCACCGGCATCGGCAAAACCGTCGCCGCGCTCTACCCCGCCCTGCGCTACTGCCTGGCCAACGACAAGCGCCTCTTCGTCCTCACCGCCAAAACCACGCAACAGGAGATGGCCACCGCCGTCCTCAACCTCCTCAACCAGGACGGCGCCTTCCGCTCGCTGCGCCTGCGAGCCAAGGCCAAGATGTGCGCCAACGATCAGATCATCTGCCACGAGGAATATTGCCGCTTCGCCAAGGATTACGGCCTCAAGCTCGCCACCTCCGGCCTGCTCAGCCGCCTCTACGACTCCTACCCTTCGCTCGACCCGGACACCGTCTTCCAGGCCGCCCGCGCCGACGAGGTCTGCCCGTTCGAGGTGAGCCTGGAGATGACCGGCCGCGTCCAGGTCACCATCTGCGATTACAACTACGCCTTCGATCCCTACGTGGCGCTGACCGCCTTCGGTCCGGAGCAGGATCTCTCGGACATGGTGCTGGTCATCGACGAGGTCCACAACCTCGTCGATCGCGGCCGGGGTTATTACAGTCCGGAGCTTTCGTCCACGGCGGCGAGGAAGGCCGCCGAGGGCATCGGGCGCTGGGGCGAGCCGATCCATTTCCGGATTGAAAACCTTTGCCTCAAGCTGGCCCAGCTCATCGAGGACACCGTCGAAGACGCGCTGGAGGAGGGACCGGGAGGAGACCGGGCCGTCGAATATCCCATGCCGGAGGACCGCTTCTGGCGTCTCCGTCCGGATCTCGACGCCGCCTTCATCGACTATCTCGAGCACCAGCGGGAGACGAAAACCTTTCATCCCGACGATCCTTTCGTCAGGCTCTACTTCGACTTCCTCCGTTTTCTCAACGGCCTGGTGATCTCCGACGAGGCGTTCAGCCACTACGCCGAGGTGCGCAAGGGCGACGCGCGCTTGAAGATCCTGTGCAAGGACCCGAGCCGATTCCTGGGCGCCGTGCTGAGCCGCACGCACGCGACCGTCGGGCTGTCGGCAACCCTTTCGCCACCGGAGTTCTACACCGGTCTCCTGGGCTTCGAAGCCGGCCGCACCGCCTTCGTGGAGATCGCAAACCCGTTCCCGGTCGAGAATCGGAGAGTGGTGATCGACGCCACGGTGGCGACCACCTGGAAGCAGCGTCCGTCGAACTACGAGCGCATCGCGGACCGTCTCTCCGCCTTCGCGGATTCGGTGCCCGGCAACTGTCTCGCATTGTTCCCGGGCTACGCCTTCCTTTCGGAAGTGACCGGCCGCCTGCGCCTGCGCGGCAAACGGGTCCTGATCCAGAGAGCGGCGGACAGCGACAAGGAAAGGGAGCTCATCCTCCAGACCCTGCGCTCGGCCATCTTCGGAGACGTCCTCCTGGTGGCCGTGGCGGGAGGCGTCTTCGCGGAGGGGGTCGACTATCCCGGGGAGGTGTTGAAAGCCGTGGCCGTGGTGGGTCCCTGCCTGCCGGCGCTGACCCTGGAGCAGGAGCTTCTCAAGACTTACTACCAGGAGCGTTTCGACCGCGGCTTCGAATACTCCTTCGTAGTCCCCGGCATGACCAGGGTCGTGCAAGCCGCCGGCCGCCTGATCCGCTCGCCGCAGGACACCGGCGTGATCGCGCTCTTCGACCAGCGGTTCCTCTCCGCCCCCTACCGCCACTACCTCCCGTCCGACTGGCTGCCCGAGGAAGGAGCCGGCGCGCTGGTCGGCAACCCGGCGGAGGTGGCCGCGGAGTTCTTCCGGGTCTTGAGCCTGAAGGTATAGACGGCGGCGAGCGGGCGGGCCGTCATCTCAGATCCGGCAACTCGCCGGAACTTTCACCCGCCTCACTGGAAGCTTCACCCGGCTCGCCGGATGCGTCGCCCGAGCACCGGACGCGTCGCCCGAGGTGCCGGATGCTTCTGGCGACGTGCCGGACGCGTCGGGCGGTCGACATCTTTGATCCGGCGGCTCTCCGGCGAACGCGAGGCTCCCCGAAGCCTGTCGACATGCCTGTAGCGGTGCTACCCTACTGTCATGGGCAAGCAACCGCCGAATCGTGGCGTCTCTAATGAAGAGGGCAAGCGTCTGGACAACCCCGCCCGCGATCAAAGCTCCAACTCCGCGGAGTCTGCTGACGAGCGACGGCGGCGATCCTGGCTCGATACACGACGTGGACCGCGGATGACCTGGAAGAATTCAACCAGACTCTTGCGGCTCAGCGGAAGCTCGACGAACTGACTTGGCAACCCGACTGCCGCGTCCCCAGTTCCGAGCGGACGATTTCCCCCGAGCTCGGGACCCTCCACCCCCACAGATGAGCCTCTCAACCCGTGGGGTGGACGGCCCAGCACCAGAAGGAAGCCGTTCACCCCGAGGATTGGACGGCTCAACACCCGGGAGAAGTCGCTCACTCCGAGGTGGGGACGGCTCAAACCCTGGGGGATGTCGTCCACCCCGCGGGTTGGGCGGCCCACCCCGTGGGGGGAGTCGTTCACCCCAGGGGTTGGGAGGCTCCCGAGCCGGGGGAAATGATCCCGCAGCCGACGCGGAAGCGTCAGAGAGTCAACCGACCGCTCCGAGTTGAGGTAAACTCCGGACATGGCCCGAGAGTACGCAGTCATCCCTGACGATCACTGGCTCATTCCGCCGGAGGCCTTCACCTTTGAGGGCTTCCAGCGGTGGCTAGACTCCGGCGGGTTCCCCGAAACCGGGCGCATCATCAGCGGGCTCTTCTTTGACTGGTTCTAGCTGGAGGTATCCACGATCATGAGCTACGCCGCCAACGTCGCCATCGTCGCCGTCGCACTCCTACATCTCTATTTCCTGGTGCTCGAGATGTTCCTCTGGACCAAACCCATGGGCCTGCGCACGTTCCGGCTCACGCCCGAGTTTGCACAGCAATCCGCGGGACTGGCGAAGAACCAGGGACTCTACAACGGCTTCCTCGCGGCGGGTCTATTGTGGTCCGTGGCCGCGGGCGCGGAGGGTTTTCATCTCAAGCTCTTCTTCCTTACCTGCGTGATTGTCGCCGGCATCTTCGGGGCGGCCACCGTGAACCGCAGAATCCTGATCATCCAGGCGTTGCCGGGGTTCATCGCGCTGGTGCTGGTGCATCTGTGAGCCCTTCAGATCTATCCTTTACGGCTGCGCCACCACCCGCTTCGCGATCTGGCCTTTCTTGAGCGTACCTCCCACCGCCACGTGGTTGATCAAGGCCACGGTCTCGATGGGAACATCGGAAGGATACTGCTTCGCGAAGCTTTCGATGGTCATGTCGCGGCTCAGGCGGACCACCTTGAGCTTGTAGGGCCGGGACTGCAGGGCCTTGGGATCGTCCAGGCGGGAGAAGGTGGCGATGGTCTCCTCCAGGGTGTCTTTCAATTCGTCCCAGCCGGCGGTCTCCGACAGGGCCATGACCTGAAAGATGTTCTCGCCGTACTCCACGAAAGCCACGGTGCCGCGCCGCTCGGTGGTCTCGTCGCTGTATGCGAAGCGGCTCCAGGAGGCGGGCAGGCCGTGGACTTTCTTCTCCCACGTCTTGTCCTGCGTGACGCCCTCCTCGGAGAAGAACTCCTCCTCGGCCTCGTCGCGGGTGCCTTTATCGGACAGCGACACCTGGACCATCGCCTTGCCGTCCGGTTCCGCCGCGGTGACGGCGTCCTTTTGATTGGCCGTCTCCCAACCGTCCGGGAATTCGATGCGGAACCGCAGGTCGGGATGGACGAAGGCGTTGCCCTGGAAGTAGCCCTCGCGCGGATTTTCGCCGAAGACCATGCCGTCCAGCCGCTGGAGATAGCTGTCGCGCTCGACCTTGGCGTTTGAAAAATCGCCGTCGAGCGAGGCCACCTCGTCTTCGATGCGCTTGGCGCGCACGCCGGAGTCCGGATGGGTCGAGAGCCAGCTCGGCAGCCGGCCGGCGCCTTCCACCTTGGAAACGGCGTCGAGGACGCGGAAGACCTCCGGCATCTGGTTCGGATCGTAGCCGGTGCGGACGGCGTAGCGCAGTCCGAGGTCGTCGGCCTGGCGTTCGTCGTCGCGGCTGTACTTGAGGAAGACGAGGCTCAGGCCGAGCTCGCCGAGGAACGCCCAGTCCTCCAGGTCGGGGTTGGCGAGCACGACGACGCCGAGGCCGACGGTGGCGAGGATCTGCTTGCTCATCTGGTTGACGCCGTGGCGGGCGGTGACGTGCCCGGCCTCGTGGCCGAGGACGGCGACCAACTCGGCCTCGGAGCCGAGATGGGTCATGAGGCCGCGGGTCACGTAGACGAAGCCGCCGGGCAGGGCGAAGGCGTTCACCGCCGGATCGTCCAGGATCTTGAAGCTCCAGGGGAGATTCGGGCGCTCGGACTTCGCGGCGATCTCCATGCCCAGGTCGCTCACATACTCCTGGAGCAGCGGATCGTCGTAGAGGCCGACCGAGCTCACGATGTCGGCGTCGGCCTCCCGGCCCATCTGGATCTCCGACGCCTCGCCGTAGAAGTTGAGCTGGTTCTGGCCGGTTGCCGGGTTGACGGAGCAGCCGCTCAGCAGGAGAGCGGATACCATCAGTAGCGCCATCGGGGCGCGCAGGACGCGGCTCATCATGGAGTTCCTCCGGGTTTGTCGCCGAGAGTCTACTAGAATCCGAGGCATGAACAGAGTCTCTTCGAACGGCGATATCGGCGATATGGGCGATATCGAGATCCGGCCCGCGATTCCGGCTGACGCCGAGGCCATCGTGGACTTCCAGATGCGGATGGCGCGCGAAACCGAGGAGCTGGAGCTCGACCTCGACACCGTGACGCGCGGTGTACAGGCCGTGCTCGACGATCCCGCAAAAGGCCAGTATTGGGTGGCCGGGGTGGCCGAATCCGGCCGGCACCTGGTGGGGTCGTTGATGACCACCTACGAGTGGAGCGACTGGCGCAACGGCACGGTGCTGTGGGTGCAGTCGGTCTACGTGGTGCCCGCGCTGCGCGGACGCGGTATCTACCGGAAGCTCTACGAGCACCTGCGGGACCGCGTGCTGGCTTCGCCCGACCTGCGCGGGATCAGGCTCTACGTGGACCGGCGCAACCTCGCGGCCCAGCGAATCTACGAACGGCTCGGCATGAGCCGCGAGCACTACGAGATGTTCGAGTGGATGAAAGGGTGATTGATCCCGTTCCCCCTCTCCCCGGCCTCATCCTCTCCTCCAGACCTTGCCTTCGCGCAGCACGAGCAGGCCGCGCCTTGCGCCGGTGATGAACAGCCTCTCCATCCGGCCGCGCATGGCCGCGGTCAACTGGCCGTAGCCGAGGTGGCTGGCCACGCTACGCGCGACGGCGGTGGAGCCGTACTCGACCCCGGGCCGAAGCAGGCTGCGGACGACGTGCAGCAGGAACTCGTCGTCATAGCGCGCGAAGGTGGGCGTAGCGCCTTCGAACATGTCGCCGCGCCGGGCGACGATGCGCCTCTCGATCGCGGTCGCGAGATGATCGGCGAGCCGCACCTTCACTTTGCGGCCGAGGCGCGCGACGCCAAGGCGGTCGGCGACCTTGCGGATCAGATCGTCCTCGCTGAGCACGCCGGCTCCCCAACACGCCTGCCGGAAGGCGATCAGCACTTGGTGAGGGTCCCAGACCACGGCCACGGTACGGTCGCGGGAGCCGCGGCGGTCCGCCGGGCTGCCCAGGACGGAGACCGTCTTCGGCCGCCGGCCGGCGCGCCGTTTGCGTTCGCCCTTGATCCGGTCCAGGAGCACCCAGGCGGACTCGTACGAGCGGCCTTCGCTGCGGGCCAGCTCGGCTTCGATGGGTGCCAGCTCGCCGCGGAAGGCCTTGCTCAGGACCGCCTGGGCGAGCCGGTCCGCCCGCGCGATGGCCAAGGCCACGCGCTGCTCCACCGCGTCGGCGAAGCGGAACAGCCCTTCGATCCAGCGGACGATCTCTTTCTGCTCGGCCAGAGGCGGCGTCGGCACCGGCATCCGCCGCAGCCTCGAGGTGTTGATGTTCGACTGGCTCACACAGTCGCGCCGCACGCTGCGCGCCCACTGCCGGCCCCACGGCGAGTTGATCCAGGCGCACAGGAAGGGAGCCAGCATGCGCTCGGGATCGCAGTTCAGGCGTACGAGATAGGAAGCGAAGACCGCCTCCTTGACCTTGGCCTTGGCCTTGACTTTATCCTTGTCCTTATCCTTTTCTTTGTCATCGTCCTCGTCATAGGCGAAGACGGCAGCCTTGCCGACCAGGCCCGGGCTGTTGGTGCGATTGAAGAGGATGTCGCCGTTCTCCAGCCGGAACGCCTCCAGGCCGCGCTGGCCCAGGACGTCGCGCTTGACGTACTTGAGCTGCGCCATGTCGATGCGGCCTTCCTGGATGTTCGACATGCGCAGCACCGCCACGCCGGTCTCGGCGTCGCCGTCCGCCTTGTTCTGGACGCCGTACTGGATGCGGCTGACGAGGTCGTCGAGGGCGACCACGGTCCAGCTTTCCGGGAATTCGGGAAACTCCAGAGGCTCGGGGACCTGCCAGTCGGTCGCGTCGCTGAAGCGGGCGGGCTCGCTCAGCCGGCTGCGCACACGCCAGTCTTCGGTGAGGCGGCCCGAGAAGGCGCCGGCCAGCACCGACTGCCGGAAACGTTTGAGGGCCGCCGGCAGCTTCGACAACCGCGCCCGCACCTGCCGGGCCTGCGACAGCAGCTCGCCGGCCCGCGCCACGATGCGGCGCTGCTCGGCGAGCGGCGGCAGGGGCACGGAGAGGCCGGCCAGAAATTCCCGGAAATCGAGGTTGCGGATGTTCGTGGTCTGCGATTGCCAGGCGTTGAGGTCGCCGCGCTCGTAGTGGTGGCGCAGAACGAGCGCCACATAGGCCGGATCGACCTCCCGGTGGAGTCGGATCTGGCGACAGAAGTTGCCGCAGATGAGCGGGTGGGGAGCCGCCTGCTTCACAGCCTCTTCGTCGACCAGCAGGCTGCGGCCGACGGGCTGATCGGGGCCGCCGCCGGAGATTTCGATCACCAGGTCGCCGGGGCGCAACTCGCGCCGTTCGAGGCTCGCGACGGTGATCGCCCGCTCGGCGGCGGTCCGGCCTTTGGCGTCGTCCCAATCCTTGAACTCGGTGCCGCGCAGGACGTGTACCCGCACATGACCGTCCGGGACCTTGGCCTCCGCGGCAGCACCCCACTCGCCGCCGAGGGCATGGACCACCAGCTCCTCCAGGGTCGCTTCCGCCCAGCCTTCGCAAACATCTCTGTCGTTCTGTTCCGGATCGTGGAGCACGCTCGTCATTCAGCCCTCCGCACGATCTGCGGCGATTCAATTTCCAATTCACCGTCGAGCAGCTTCAGAATCGCGTTGAGCTCACCCATGGCTCCTTCGAGCTCGGTGATGACCTCGGCCGCGATCTCCTCGGGATAAGCAAGCGTTTCGTCGTCCAGGGACTCCTCTTTGAGCCACTGAGGCCGTCGATCTTGAAATCCCGCGCCTGGACCTCGCTGATGTGGAAGCGCCGCCAGCGGTCGAAGGAGTCGGCGGCATGCCGCGCGGCGCGCCGTTCGGGTCGGTGCCGTAGCAGCCCACGAACTCGGCAAAATGGCTCGGCGTCAGGGGCCGGTCTTTCTTGGTGATGCCCGGCACATTGGTCCGGCCGTCGTAGATCCAGACCTTCTCGGTGGGGTAGCCCTTGGTGAAAAAAATGACATTGGTCTTGGTGCCGGGGCTATACGGGGTGAAGGTGCCGCTGGGCAGGCGCAGCACGGTATGGAGGATGCAGTCCTCGGTGAGGATTTTGAAAACCTCGCCGGCCTGATCGGCAAACAGGCAGTTGTCCGGCAACACCACGGCGGCCCGGCCGCCCGGCTTGAGGATGGTCATGAGGTGCTGGAGAAAGTTGAACTGCTTGTTGACGTGTAAATGGTGAAATCGTCGCGCGGCCGGGGCCTGGTTGGCGCCCTTGGTGCCAAACGGCGGATTGGTGAGGACCACGTCGAACGCCGGTCGCCCGGGTCGAGCTGGTAGATCGAGTCGCCGCAACTTGATTTCCGGCTCCAGGCCGTGCAGGTAGAGGTTCATGAGCGCCAGGCGCCGCGGCCGGGGCACCAGTTCCTGGCCGAAGTAGGTGCGGCGCCGACGCGCTTGGCCAGATCGGGCGGTACCGGCGCGCCGCGCTTAGTCTCGCCCATGAGCCATTCGTAGGCGACGACCAGGAAACCGCCGGTGCCGCAGGCCGGATCGCAGATCGTGAAGCTCATCGGCCGCGCGCGGATCGGGATTCATGCAGCGCACGATCGACTGGATCAGCATGCGCGGCGTGAAGTATTGCCCGGCGCCTTTTTTTCCTTCGCTCGCCGCTTTTTCCAGAAGGCCCTCGAAGGCGGCGGCCTTCACGTCCACCTCCAGGCGGATCCATTCGGTCTCGTCGATCAGGTCGATCAGGTGCTTGAGATTGACAGGATTGTTGAAGCGGGATGGCCGCGTCGGCGAAGATGTCTCCCAGCAGGCTCCCTTCTGGGCTTCCAGCGCCGCCAGCACCTCCGCGTAGTGGTCGGTAAGGGTCGTGCCGCTCTTCGAAGCCAGCGCCGGCCACGAGCAGTCCACGGCGCGGCCGTTGGCGCCGTTGCGCGTGCGGCTCAAGTCCAGGCCCCGCTCGTCCGCCATCTTCAGGAACAAGAGGTAGGTGATCTGCTCGATGTAGTCACCATAGTCGATCCCGTCGTGGCGCAGGGTGTGGCAGAAGCCCCAGAGTTTCTGGACGACGTCGCTCATTCGGCAATGCCTCGCTGAGATCGAAGGGCCGGGCCGGAAAGCGCCCGCTCGGTTGAACGCCTGTTCAACGGGTGTGTATGGTAGCGGATTGATCGGCTAAAGTGCAGCGGCTCAGCGTTTTTCGCTCCTTGCTAAGCAGGACGTCATCACCGTTGGGCAGCACGGCCTTTCCTTTTCGCGGTAACGGAAGGCGGAGCTTGGTGGAACTGATCAGAAAGGAAGAGGAGCCCTGACGAACCAAGGTTCCGGAAAGCGAAACAAAAATCCGCGTCACCCAGGACCCAGAATCTCCACCACCTTGCCGCCCTGCACCTTGACACGATACGGAGCTCCGGGCTCGAAGCTCTTCCAATCGGCCTCGTCGCGCGCGTGGTAGACGCTTCCGGCACCTCCCTTGTCCTGGAAGAGAACCTCGTAGACCTCCGAGCGCTGGCCTTCCCGCTGCTTCGGGCCCAGGCGCGGATCGGGCCAGGCCGTGGACGGGCCGGTTCCGCCGGCCTTGGCTTCGCGGGCGGCGACCCACTTGTCGATCTCGTAGCGGTGGCGCATCCGGTAGACCGGATCCTCGCGGTAGATGGGCTCCTGGTAGGTCTCCTGATGCTCGCGGTCCTCGTAGACGGGACGGTCTTCGTAGACGTCCTCGAAGTAGCCGTTGCCGAGGTCGCGCGTGCCCACCTTGACGCGCTCGGTGCCGGTCTGGACCCGCTCGGTGACCGTGCGGGTGCGGGTCTCGGAGCCGGTCTGAACCTTGTTTCGGTGGTGGACCTCGCGGCGACTGGAGAGGATGCGGGCGCCGGCCGGCAGCTCACCTTCCCAGCCCTCCTCAACCAGGGTCCGCAGCTCTTCGACTGCGACGGTCCGCTCCCAGCGCAGGCCGGTGACGGTGAGAACCTTCTCCCGCGGCCTGCCGATCAGCCAGACGAGGAAGACCAGGGCGACCAGGCCGAGGCAGCCGATCTGGCAGCCGCGCTTGAGGCGCGATCCGCCGGCCGGCGCTGGCGGCGGAGTTGCCACGAGCGGTTCCGGCGCCGGCGGCGCGGCGTCAGCCCGGTGCTCGACCACCTGCCGCGCCGTGCTGCCGTCGCGGGCGGCGCCGCAGCTCGAACAGAAGGCGTGGTCGGACGGGTTGTCCGACTCGCAGTACGCGCAGGTCCAGTCGGGACCGGCCTGGGCGCGGCGGAGCTCGTCCGCCTCGGTGACCTCGCGGGCGTCGTCCGGGAGATAGAACTGCACGTCCTCGCCGCGCGGAGCGCCGCACCCGCCACAGAATTTCTCCGGACCGCGGTTCCTCTTGCGGCCGCAATGCGGACAGTCCCAAGCCCCTTCACGAATCGCCAAACCGACCTCCTCGGATCAGGTCCTCCATCCTACCGCGGACGGGTATGCTTGGGGCATGAGCATCGAGACGACCGGCGCCGCGCAGGATACCTCGGCCACCCACTCCGTCTTCAACCAGCCGCCGCCGCTCGAGGGCTACGACGCCGTCTCGGCGGACCGGGCGCTGACCGACGCGCTCGTCCGGGAGGGCGCCGGCTGGGCCGGGAGCGGGTGCGGGCGTCGGTTCCTGGCCGGCCGGCGCCGAGGCGATCGGCTGGGGCTTCCAGGCCGACGGCACCGGCCCGTGCTGCGCACCCACGACCGCTTCGGCCACCGGGTCGACGAGGTCGACTTCCACCCGGCCTACCACGAGCTGCTCGGCACGAGCGTGCGGCACGGCCTGCACGCGGCGCCGTGGACGGACCCGCGGCCGGGCGCGCACGTCGCGCGGGCGGCGCGGCTTCGTCGTCTGGAGCCAGGTGGACGCCGGCATCGGCTGCCCGGCGTCGATGACCTACGCGGCGGTGCCGGTGCTGCGCGCGCGAGCCCGGGCTCTGCGCGCGGAGTGGGGGCCGCGGCTGGCGTCCCGCGCGCTACATCCCGCGCGCTCGTGCCGGCGCCGACAAGCGCGGCGCGCTCTGTCGGCATGGCGATGACCGAGAAGCAGGGCGGCTCGGACGTCCGCGCCAACACCACCCGCGCCGTCCGCGCCGGCCGGCGACCCGTGGCGCCGAGTACCGGCTCACCGGTCACAAGTGGTTCTGCTCGGCGCCGATGTCGGACGCTTTCCTCGTGCTCGCGCAGGCCGCCGAGCGGGCTCACCTGCTTCCTGCTGCCGCGCGTGCTGCCCGACGGCACGCGCAACGCTGTCCGGCATCCAGCGGCTCAAGGACAAGCTCGGCAACCGGTCGAACGCGTCGGGCGAGATCGAGCTCGCGGCGCCTGGGCGCGGCGGGTCGGCGAGGAGGGCCGCGGCGTGCCGACGATCGTCGAGATGGTCGCGCTGACCCGGCTCGACTGCGTGCTCGGCTCCGCCGGCCTCGCATGCGGCAGGCCGTGGCCCAGGCGACTCCACCACGCCGCGCACCGGACGGCGTTCGGCCGCCGGCTCGCTGGACGCGCCGCTGATGCAGGAACGTGCTGGCCGACCTCGCGGTGGAGTCCGAGGCGGCGACCGCGCTGGCGCTGCGGCTCGCGGGCGCCGTCGACCGACGGCGCGACGACGACGACGCACGAGCGCCGCTGCGCCGGCTCGCCACCGCGGTCGCCAAGTACTGGCGTCTGCAAGCGCGGCGCCGGTGACCGCGGAGGCGCTGGAGTGCCTGGGCGGCAACGGGTACGTCGAGGAGTCGGTGATGCCGCGGCTGTACCGCGAGGCGCCGGTGAACTCGGTCTGGGAGGGCTCGGGCAACGTCAACGCGCCTCGACGTGCTGCGCGCGGCCGCGAACGCCGCCCGAGTCGCCGACGCCCTGCTTCGCGAGATCGGCCTGGCGGGGGGCGCGCGACGCGGCGGCTCGACGCGCTGCCGCGTCGGCCTGCGCCGCGACCTCGGCGCGGCTCGGACGGACGTCGAGCGCCGGCGCGCGCGCGCCTCGTCGAGCGGATGGCGCTCGCGCTGCAGGGCAGCCTGCTCGTGCGCCACGCCCCCGCCGCCGTGACCGGACGCGTTCTGCGCCAGCCGCCTGGCCGGCGACGGCGGCCACGCCTTCGGCACGCTGCCGGCCGGGGCCGACCTCGCGCGCGATCCTGGAGATCAACCAGGCACAATGAAGCAGCGGCGCCGGGCCGCCGCGAGCAGCTCGCTCCGGAAGTCCGGGTGCGCGATCCCGATCAGGGCATGGGCGCGCTGGCGGATGTTCTTGCCCCAGAGGTCGGCGACGCCGTACTCGGTGACGACGTAGTGGACGTCGCCGCGGCTGGTCACGACGCCGGCGCCCTCCTCGAAAGCAGGCTGAATGCGGCTCACCGTGCCCGCCCTTGGCCGTCGAGGGGAGGGCGATGATCGGCTTGCCGCCCCGGCTGCGCGCCGCGCCGCGGACGAAGTCGACCTGGCCGCCGATGCCCGAGAAAAAGCTGCCCATGCACGGTGTCGGCCGCGACCTGCCCGGTGAGGTCGACGGCGAGGGCCGAGTTGATGGCGATCATCTGGTCGTTGCGGGCGATCTGGAACGGGTCGTTGGTGAAGCTCGCTCGGCCGCATCTCGACGGCCGGGTTGTCGTCGGACCCACTCGTAGAGCGCGCCGGGTCCCCATGATGAAGGAGGTGACGATCTTGCCCGGCAGGAGGCGTCTTCCGCCGGCCGTTGACCACGCCCGGCCTCGGCCAGGCGCATGACGCCGTCGGAGAGCATCTCGGTGTGGATGCCCAGGTCGCGCCGGTCGACGAGGGAGGCGAGGACGGCGTCCGGGATCTCGCCGATGCCCATCTGGAGCGTGGCGCCGTCGGGGATCAGGCGACGCCACGTTGCGGCCGATCTCCCGGTAGATCTCGTCGAGCGGCTCGGCGCGCAGCTCGGGCAGCGGGTCGTCGACCGGCACCAGCGGCGCGATGCGGTCGACGTGGAGGAACGAGTCGCCGAGCGTGCGCGGCATGTCGCGGGTTGACCTCGGCGAGGATCAGGTCGGCGGTGTCGACGGCGGCGCGGACGACGTCGACGGAGACGCCGAGGCTGACGAAGCCGTGGCGGTCGGGCGGGCTGACCTGGACCAGCGCCACGTCGATGCGCGACCCGGCCGCGAGCGGATGAGCTGCGGGATCTCGGAGAGGAAGACGGGCATGAAGTCGGCGCGGCCCTCCTGCACCGCCTCGCGGACGTTGGCGCCGATGAAGAAGGCCGTGTGGCGGAAGCGGTGCTCGAGCCCGGGCGCACGTAAGGCGCCGGCCCCAGCGTCATCAGATGGACGATCTCGTTGCCTGCGAGGTGTGTCGCCGTGGCTGACCAGGGCCTCGACGAGCCGGCCGGGCTCGGCGGCGCCCGAGCCGATCAGGATGCGTTTGCGGGGTTGGATCAGGCGGACCGCGGCCTCGGGCGTCGCGATCTTCGCGGCGTAACGGGTCTGCCAGTCTTCGGACGAGGCGTGGACGATCATGGTGGGCTCCTCTCGGGTGCCGCACCGCGGCACCCGAGAGGAGGTTACCCCAGGCTCGCTCACTCCCCGCTACCTGAAAGGATGGGGACAGACCCCGTTCCGGGACGGGATCAGAACAGCCCGAGCTGCACGGCCTGGCCCGGACGCCGGAAGGCTGCGGTGGAGAGGTCGATGTGGCGCCGGTCCAGGCCGTAGCGGCGGCGGGAGGTCTCGAAGACGGCTTTGACCTGCTCGGCGAAGATACCCTCGCCGCGCATTCGGCTGCCGAAGTTGGGATCGTTGAGCCTGCCGCCGCGCAGGTCGCGGACGCGGTTGAGGACTTTGTCCTTCCGGTCCGGGAAGTGCTCCTCCAGCCAGGCCTCGAAGAGGCCGGCCACGGCGCCGGGAAGACGCATCATGATGTAGCCCGCCGACCGGGCGCCCGCCGCCGCCGCGGCTTCCAGGATCTTCGGCATCTCGTGGTCCGTGATCGCCGGCACCACCGGCGCCACCATCACCCCGACCGGAATGCCGGCCGCCGACAGCCGCTCGATGGCCTTGAGCCGCTCGCGCGGATGCGAGGCCCGAGGCTCCATCTTCCGCGCCAGCTCGCCGTCCAGGGTGGTGAGCGAGATGAACACCGCCGCGGCGCCGTGGGAAGCCAGCTCCGAGAGGTGGTCGACGTCGCGGGTGACCAGCTCGTTCTTGGTGATCACCCCCACCGGGTTGCGGAGCTCGGCCAGCACCGCCAGGCAGCGGCGGGTGATCTCCAGCTTGCGCTCCACCGGCTGATAGGGATCGGTGACGCCGCTCATCGCGAGCACCTCGGGCTTCCACCGCGGCGAGGACAGCTCCCGGCGCAACAGCTCCGGCGCGTCCTCCTTGACCAGGATGCGGCTCTCGAAGTCGATGCCGGCGGAGAACCCGAGGTACTCGTGGGTGGGCCGGGCGTAGCAGTAGATACAGCCGTGCTCGCACCCGCGGTAGGGGTTGATCGAGGCGTTGAAGCCGACATCCGGGCTGTCGTTGCGGCTGATCACCGAGCGGGATTCGTCGCGCAGGAGACGGGTCTCCACCCGGTCCGGGCCGGGGATCTCCATCTCGACGGCGATCCGCTCGAAGCGGCTGGCCGGATTCGCGGGCGCACCGCGGCCGTGGGGGGATTGCACCCGTCAACTGTAGCGCATTACGCCTGTCTTACGCTACCGCTGGA
The DNA here is from genome assembly GCA_963844885.1 of uncultured Holophagales bacterium. Lineage (GTDB taxonomy): Bacteria > Acidobacteriota > Thermoanaerobaculia > Multivoradales > UBA5704 > DATMER01. The sequence goes on from CAWJQA010000012.1 coordinate 191,498, forward strand.
CGGGATGAGAGGGAGACGGAAGGCGACGACTGGCCCCCCGCCGGCACGGCCGGCAGGGGGCTCGGACGGGCAGGCTAGACGGCTGGCTGGTTCAGCGCAACCAGCTCCTTCCAGAGCTGACCGGCGTCGTCATAGAGGTAAGGTGCCGGCGCGGCCGGAACACCCGGCTGGCTCGCGCGCTGGCGCACGTGCGTCAGATACTCGTACTGCGACGGCAGGGTGGACACCAGGTACTGCGCCCGCTCGCGGATGGTGCGGAACATCTCCAGCGCGTTGCGGTCGTCCATGAAGTCGAGGACGGGCAGGCTCTTCTCCGGCTCGTGGCCCAGGCCGAGAAGCATCACGGAGTACGAGTAGGACTCGAAGCCGTGGTACTCCGGGTTGATGCTCTTGTTGTTCGGCAGCCGGCGGCGCCAGAGCGAGAGCCGGTCCTCCAGGCTTGCCGGGACCTTGATGTCGTTGCGGACCGCCTGCCAGAACGGGGTGTCGTCCCGGTCGGTCACGCAGTAGTGGAGGGTGAGGAAGTCGCGGACGCCGTCGATGGCGTTGGCCACGGCCCGGTTGTAGCTGTCGATCACCGCCTCGTCGAGCCCGTTGCCCGGGAAGTGGTGGACCAGCTCCTCGATCCCCTGCTGGATGAAGAAGATCCCGGTCGACTCCAGCGGCTCCACGAAGCCGCTCGACAGGCCGATGGCCACGCAGTTCTTCACCCAGGAGCGGCGGTTGCGGCCGATCCGCATCTTGATGTGGTTGGCGCGGCATTTGTCCGCCTCGGGTCCGAGGTACTGCCGGAACTCCGCCTCGGCCTCGTCCTTCGAAACGAACTGGCTGCTGTAGACGTACCCGGTCCCGATCCGGCCGTAGAGGGGAATGTTCCACACCCAGCCGGCGCTCAGGGCCGTGGCCGTGGTGAACGGCTCCATCCCCCGGGACCGGATGTCCACCGGAATCTGGAGGGCCACGGCGCTGTCGTTGAGCAGGCAGTCGCTGAAAGAGATGAAGGGCTCTTTCAGGGCCTGGTTGATCAGCAGGCCGCGGAACCCGGTGCAGTCGACGAACAGGTCGCCCGAGATCTCACCGTGCTCCTTGGTGACGATGTGGGAGATGCCACCGTCCTCCTTCAGGGCCACGTGGATCACCTCGTCCTCGACCTTATGCACGCCGAGCTTGGTGGAGCGCGCCTCCAGGAAGTCGGCCAGAAGGCCGGCGTCGAAGTGGTAGGCGTAGGGGTACTGGATCTGGTGCTCGGTCAGGAACGCGTTCGAGACGCGCTCGCCGTCGGCGAAGTAGGACTGGACCTTGTCGTCGAAGACCCGGCCGTCGAGGTAGCGGGGCGACCGCTTGGCGTCGCACAGGGCCGGGATCGTGAAGCAGGAGTAGTCGAAAGCCTGCTCGCCGCGCTTGAGCTTGAGCCACCACTCGGCCATGTTGTAGCCGTCGACCATCTCATAGCGCTGGAACGGGTGGAAGAAGTGCCCCCCCTCCTTGCGCCAATTGACGAATTTGATTGCAAGCTTGTATGCCGCATTGCAGCTCGGCATCCATTCGTGCTCTTCGAGGCCAAGAAAGTCGAAAAAGAGCTTGATTGTGCTGAAAGTCGCTTCACCCACCCCGATGGACTTGATGTGGGGCGCCTCGACGAGAGTGATGTCCACTCCCTTGAGCGCCTTGTTGAGATAGGCGGCCGTCATCCAGCCCGACGACCCTCCACCGACAATCACGACTCGCTTAGCCATGTCCGTCCCCTCCAAAAAAACAAGTTACAAAAACCTCCCTGCGTCCAGGATTGGGCTTCAGGAGGATGCTCAGCCCGGCCTCAAGGTGTGCTCCGGACTCGGCTGCGGCTGTCTGGATGGCGGAAGCACGTTGGTAGAGTGCGGCCCGGAGGCAAAACCGGGACAGCGACAGAAAAAAAGTTTGAACAGAGATTCAAGGAAGACCGGCCGGAGGCATCCCCGCCGCCGCGAGCAGGCCCTGGAGGTCGGGCGGCGGAGGGGTGGAGAGCGCCAGCGGCCGGCCGGTCACCGGGTGGGTCAGGGAGAGCCGCCAGGCGTGGAGCGCCTGCCGCGGGAAGCCGCGGCAGAGGCCGGCCAGACCGGGATCGGCGATCCCCTTCCAGCCCTGGGCGCCGTAAACCGGGTCGCCCACGATGGGCAGCCGCACGGCCCGCAGGTGGACCCGGATCTGGTGCATGCGGCCCGTGAGCAGGCGGCAGCGCAGGAGCGTCAGCGGCTCGCCGTTTGCCTCGCCGAGCCTCTCCCAGAGTGTGGCGCTCGGGTTGCCGCCGGTCCGGGAGGTGGTCATCCGCCGGGTGTCCGCGGAGTCGCGGAGGACACCCAGGTCGATCCTCCCTTTCGGCCCGGCGGTCGTGCCGTAGACCAGCGCGAGGTAGTCCTTCTCCGCCGGCTGCGCCTTGAGCGCGGCATGCATCTCCGGGGTCTTGGCGACCAGCAGCAGCCCGGAGGTGCCTTTGTCCAGACGGCTGACAAGGTGCGGCCGGCGGTCCTCTCCCCAGTCCCGGGCCCGCCAGAGGAGCGCGTGCAGGAGGGTGTCCTCCCAGTTGCCGGGCGCCGGGTGGACGACAAGACCCGGCGGCTTGTCCACGGCGAGCAGCCAATCGTCCTCGAACACCACGGAGAGCGGCCGGTCGACGGGGACGGGCTCGGGCCTTGGCGGAGGAGACGGAACGAGGATCTCGACCACGTCGCCCGCGGAGAGCCGCCGCGACGGCCGGGCGCCGGTCCGGCCGTTGATCCGCACGAGCCCCTGCTCCACCCAGCCCCGGACCCGGGCCCGCGTGAGGCCCGGCACGCCGGCCAGGCGGCGGACGACCGCCACGTCGAGCCGGGTGCCCGCGCTGTCGCGGTCGATCTGGAAGGTGTTGGGAATCAACTCGGCGATAACCTCGCACGGCTGCGGTCGGCCCGCAGGTACGATACCCTTCCCGCGGAAAGGAAAACCGACATGCCTCATCTCCATCGACGCCTCACCGCCGCGTTCCTGGCCCTGCTGGTGCTTCCGCTGCCGGCCCTGGCCCAGCCGTCCCAGAACCCCGAGCCGACGCTCAAGACGATCATGGCCGATCCGGACTGGCTCGGAAATCCCCCCGAGGACCCTTACTGGGCCGACGACGGCCGCGCCGTCTACTACCTCCACAAGCGCACCGGCGAAGAGACGCAGGATCTCGTCCGGGTCGACCTGGAGAGCGGCCAGGCCACCACGGTCGCGCTCGGCGATCAGGGCAAGGCGGACGCGCCCGGCGGCGATCTCAGCCTCAACCTCCGGTGGAAGACCTACGCCCGCGCAGGCGATATCTTTCTCAAGGATCTCCAGACCGGCACGCTCCGGCAGATCACCCGCACCGAGGAGGATGAGAGCGATCCCTCCTTCCTGGCCGGCGACGACCGTATCGCCTTCCACCGCGGCGATCAGATCTACGTCTACGACCTCGTCTCCGGCACCCTCTCCCAGCCCGCCGACCTCCGGCTGGAGAAAGACCCGGCTGAAGACAAGGAGTCCGGCTACCTCGACGAGCAGCAGGAGCGCCTCTTCGACGTGATCCGCGAAGGGAAGAAGAAGAAGAAGGACGCCCTGGAGCACGACCGCGACTCGCGCCAGCTCGACCCCACCCGCGCTCCGCTCCCCTGGTACCTCGGCGACGACATCGAGATCGCCTACGCCGGCCTCTCCCCGAGCACCGACTGGATGGTGGTCGTCACCCAGGGCAAGGATCTGCCGAAAAAACCCGCCCTCATGGCCCGGTTCGTCACCGAGGACGGCTACATCAAGACCGACGACGTCCACTCCAAGGTCGGCACCGAGCCGCTGACCGATCACAAGATCCTCCTTCTCGACCTCGAGACCCACGAAAAGCACGAGGTCGACCTTTCGAAGCTCCCCGGCATCACCGACGATCCTCTCAAGGAGCTGAAGGAGAAAGCCGAGAAGCTGAAGGAAAAGGACGACAAGGACAGCAAGGACAAGAAGAAGGACGACAAGAGCGACGAGAAGAGCGACGAAAAGAAGCCGCGACCCGTCGAGGCGCAGGGGCTCGTCTGGACCGATGACGGCCGCTACGGCGCGATGCTGCTGCGGGCATCGGACAACAAGGACCGCTGGATCGTCACCCTGGACCGCGAGCACCCCGAGCCCGTGTTGCGCCACCACCTCACCGACCCCGCCTGGATCAACTGGGATTTCAACGAGCTCGGCTGGCTGCCGGACAACGAGACGCTCTGGTACACCTCCGAGGAGAGCGGCTACTCCAGTCTCTACACCCTCTCTGTGAAGGACGGCAAGTCTCGCCGCCTGACCGAAGGCAAGCTCAAGGTTTCGAATGTGACGCCGAGCCGCGACGGCAAGACCTTCTACTACCGCGCGAACGCCGAGCAGCCGGGGGTTTATGACGTCTGGCGGGTCCCCACCACCGGTGGCAAGCCCGAGCAGCTCACCCACATCGGCGGCGACACGTATTTCCAGCTCTCGCCGGACGAAAGCCGGCTTCTCCTTCTCCACTCCACCACGACGCGGCACGGCAAGCTCTATGTCCAGGAGACGCAGGCGACGCAGGCGGCGCGGCAGCTCACCCAGACCCACAGCACCGAATACCTCGCCATCGACTGGTCGGTGCCGGAGATCGTGCCGATCCCTTCATCGCACGTGAAGGAGCCGATCTACGCGCGCGTCTACACGCCCAAGGACTTCGACCCGTCGCGCAAATATCCGGCCGTCGTCTTCAGCCACGGCGCCGGCTATCTCCAGAACGCCCACGCGGGCTGGTCCGGCTACTTCCACGAATTCATGTTCCACACCGTGCTCACCCGTCACGGGTACGTGGTTCTGGACATGGACTATCGAGCCTCGGCCGGCTACGGCCGCGCCTGGCGGACCGCCATCTACCGGCAGATGGGCCATCCCGAGGTCGAAGACCTGGAAGACGGCGTGGCCTGGCTGGTGAAGAACCGCGGCGTGGATCCGAAGCGTGTCGGCCACTACGGCGGCTCCTACGGCGGCTTCCTCACGCTCATGGCCATGTTCACGAAACCGGACCTCTTCGCAGCCGGCGCGGCGCTCCGGCCGGTGACCGACTGGGCGCACTACAACCACGAATACACGTCGAACATCCTGAACACTCCGGACGTCGACCCCGAAGCCTACGCGAAAAGCTCACCCATCGAATTCGCGGCCGGGCTTTCGAAGCCTCTCCTGATGTGCTCGGGCATGGTGGACTCGAACGTGTTCTTCCAGGACACGGTCCGCATGACTCAACGCCTGATCGAGCTCAAGAAGGAGAACTTCGAGACGGCCATCTTCCCGGTCGAGAGCCACGGCTTCGTCGAGCCCACGAGCTGGCTCGACGAGTACCGGCGGATCTTCAAGCTGTTCGAGACGAATCTGAAGTAGGCAGGCCACAGCCGCGGCCACCCAGGAGGCCGCGGCTGGTTCGTTCAGTCTTCAAGGACAAGCCTTGCCGCACTTGTCCCGATAGCAGGCCTCCGCCGCATCCGAGGCCTTCAACGCCTCGGCCGACCTGTCTGCCTTGCACTTCTTGAGGCACTCCGCGTCGCCCCGGCAGCTTGCCGTGCAGCCTGCCATCGTGGAGCAACCCTCCACGTTCTGGCAGATCATGAGCTCGCGGCCACAGCTCGTGCTCTGGCAGGTGGTACATTTGTCCTCCGGACCACCGCAAACCTCGGTGTTGCACTTGGCCATCTGGCAGATGAACCGATCCAGGTAGGCCTGCGGCGGCAAGCCACACTTGCCGAAACACGGAGGAGAGGCGCAGCTTGAACGGAGGCACTTCAGGAAACCCGCACAAGCGGGATCGCTGTCACAGGCATGCCGCTCCACGCAACAGTTGGTCTCGCGGCAGTTGTCGCAATCGCTCATGCCCGCCAGCACATTCGGCTGACACACCGGCGCCACCGTAGCGCGCCCGACGCCTGGCAGGGCAGCCCAGAGAAAGATCAGGCAAGCGAGGGTTCTCCTTGGACTCATGGGGCTCTCCTTGAAGCGAACCGTTCTTGTCGTCGAGATTCTACCCGAAATCCCGCCGCCACAACCAGCCCCTCCAGCAGTCAAGATTCTAATCCCGCAGAGTATACGGCAACGCAACTTGACATGCGCTCTCACGGCGATAGAATGGTTCTTCGTCTCCTGTAGCCGAGGCAGCGATGCCTCTTTCGCCCTCAAAGAGGGGAAGGGAGGAGTTGTATGAAGAGAGTGCTCGAAGCTGAGAAAGAAGGCGCGGGGCTCCAACGGCGCGTTCTGGCCCGTATGTTGGCCGAAGACATCGATCTTGTGAGCGGAGGCACCTGTCCGAGCGGCCATGTCACGAGCAATTCGTGTGGCAACGGCTGTGATCGCTTCGACTCCGACACCGCGAAGCTCTGCGAAGACGCTGTCTGACGGTTTGACCGGGGAGTGGCGGGTGTTGCCGCTCCCCTCTTTCAAGCTCCCGTGCCCGAGCTGGCGGAGATCCTATCGTGAACCGAAAGATCATGATTGTTACCCATCCGAAGGATTTCCATGCCCATGTCGTAGAGCATGCGTTGCGGATCAAGGGAGCCGATCCGATCCTCTGGCAGACCTCCGACTTTCCAACCCGCGCGACCGAGGCTGTGCAGTTCGAGCCCGGCAGCGAGAGCATCGAGATCCGGGACCTCGACGCTCAACTCCTTCCAGCGGACATCGGAAGCTTGTGGCTTCGCAGGCCCCGGATGGAGTTGGGACCCGCTCAACTTCATCCGGCGGACAGGAGCTTCGCCTTCGCCCAATGCCGCCGGTTCCGGGAGAGTTTTTTGGAGATCCTCTCGCTTCGGGTTCAGGATCGCGGGGGCCTTTGCGTAAGCCCTTTCCGTGCCATCCAACTCGGAGAGAGCAAGCTCTGGCAACATCACCTGGCCTCCCAGATCGGGCTCAAGATGCCCGCCACTCTTTACGGTAACGATCCCGCCTCGATCCGGCGCTTTCTGGACACGCACGGCGGCAGGATCGTTTTCAAGCCGTTCACCGGTGAGACCTGGTTCAACGGCACCACCCACTACGGTTGCTATACCTCGGCCATCTCGGAAGAGGATCTCGTTGACGACGATCTCCTGCAGGCGGCCCCGGGAATTTATCAGGAGCTGGTGCCGAAGGCCTTCGAGCTGCGGATCACGATGATCGGCGACCGGGCCTTCTCCGGCAAGATCAACTCCCAGGAGACAAAGAACGGGAAGCTCGACTGGCGCCGATCCTACGAAGACGTGTCGATGGAGCCCTACGAGCTTCCCGAGGAGCTCCTCCGCAAGTGCCGCGAGCTGATGCGGAGGCTCGGGCTCCTCTTCGGATGCTTCGATTTCATCGTTACACCCGATGGACGCTCCGTGTTCCTGGAGGTCAACCCGGCCGGCCAGTTTCTTTTCGTCGAGACCTACGCGGGCCTGCCCGTCGTCGACGCGCTCTGCGAGCTACTCATCCAGGGAAGACCCGACTTCGAGTGGAAAGAGTCCCACTCCACCCTGCGGCTGGCCGATTTCTGGGACGAGGTGAGCGAAACTTTCAAGCCCGAGGACAGTCGACACGTCGACACGAACTACCCGGTGACCCGGGAGACACCCGCCGCGGAGACGATTCCTAGCTCCCTTTGAGGCTGACCGCCGGAGCCGTCGCCGCGGAACGGAGCGCGGGGATGAGGCAGGAAAAAACGGCGAGCAGAAGCAGGGAACCGGCCGCGGCCACGAGGCTCCAGGGCTCACCGGCCTGCACTCCGTACAGCAAGCCCCCGAGCAGCCGGGAGAGCGGTAGAGCAAGGCCAACTCCCACAAGCACTCCGAGACCGGTCTGGCTCAATCCTCCCCCGATGATCAGCGCCACGATGTCCGTCCCTGTCGCGCCCAGCGCCTGGCGGACCGCCATCTCGTGCCGCCTCTGGCCGGCCATGAACGACACCACGCCATGAAGCCCCACGCCGGCAAGGAGAAACGACGCCAGGCCGAAAACGGAAAGCACCGCACGCACCCTCCGGTAGTCGGCCGTGTTCAGCCCGAGCAGACCGGCGACCGTGTTGGCCTGCATGGGAGGCACGTCTGGATCGACAGCGGCAATCGCCTTGCGGATCGCGGGCTCCATGGCCGAGGGCTCGGCAGCCGTGCGAACGATCAGGCTACCGCCCGGCTGCGGATTCTGAGAAAGAGGGAGATATACACCCTCGCGGTGCTCGGCCGCGATCCGGTTGCTGTAATAGTCCAGGCTCAGGTAGAGATCCGGAGCCACCCCCACAACCGTGAGCCAGTTCCCTGGCCCGATCCGGATACGCTGGCCGAGAGGGCTCCGGCCGGGGAGAAAACGCCTGGCAAAACTCTGGTTGACGATCACGGCCGGAACTGACTGGGCCGTGTCCTGAGGCCCGAAGTCGCGGCCGTCCAGAATCCGGCGCCCCATGGCCTCGAAAAAGCCCGGAGACACGACAGACCAGCGCGCGGTGGCTTCGATGCCGATGGGAACCCCACCCTCCACCTCGAAGGCCGACCTCGGAGTCGCCGTGGCCGGAGGGCTGCTCGTGAAGGCCGCGGAGCGTACCCCGGGTACCGCTCTCAGGGAGTGAATCAGTTGGTCGAAGAACCGCAACCATTGGTCCGGATAGGGCGAGTCCTGGAAATCGGCCACCACGAGAGCCGTCCAAAGCTTCTCCGGCTCAGCGCCCACATCGTTCTTGTAAAGGTTCCGCACGCTCTCGATCATCTGCCACGTGCCACTCAACAGGGCACAGGAGAGGGCGATCTGCGCGACCACAAGAGTCTTGGCCGCACGGCCGAGCCTGAGGCTGCCACTCCCCGGTGACTCGTCACGGAGGATGAGGCCGGGAGACACCCGGGCGGCCCTCGCAGCCGGCACGGCGCCCGCAAGGAGGGCTGTGAAAAGGGCCGCTCCGAGCGCGAAAACCAGAGCCTCTCCGTCAATTCGGATGTCGATCCAGGACGCCTGAAGGATGCCGCCCGTGGCGTTGTAAAGACCTATCCCGGCCACTGCAATCCAAAACCCTGCCGCCGCGCCCAGAGCGGACAGGAGCGCGGCTTCGGCCAGGATCAGCGCCGTGATCTGCCGGGGTTGCGCACCGATGGCGATCCTCACCGCCAGATCCCTTTCCCGCCGCGCGCCGCGCGCCAGCAGAATATTTGCCACGTTGGCACAGGCGATGAGAAGAACACCCACCCCGGCCAGGCTCATCAGGCCGAGTGGACGCCTTGCCGACTCGCCGTAGGCAAGCACGAACGGCCGCACCAGGGTATGCCTTTCTTTCTCACCGGCCTCTCCCTCGGCGGGCAGAGCGGATGCCAGCCCGTCCAATTCCTGACGCGCCCGTTCCACCGAGACTCCAGGTCTCAGCCGGCCGACTGCTTCGAGCGGAATCCGGTTGCGGACGACCGCGCTGCCGATCGTGCCGAGTGGCACCCAGAAATCCTGATCGACCGGGAACCGGAACGACTCCGGCATCACTCCAATGATCGTGGACTGCTCACTGTCGCTGATGCGGACCCTGCGCCCGAGGATCCGCGGATCCTTCCGGTAGCGCTCGGACCAGAGCCGGTAACTGATGACAACCACCTCGGGCACTCCCTCCCGGTCTTCCTCCGCTCCGAATGTCCTTCCCAGAATCGGCGCCACCTGAACGACGTCGAAAAACGGCGCGGTCACACAGGCACCGTGATATCCCTCGGCAGGTACTCCATCCGCGGCGAAAAATACATCGGTGGCGAACCAGGAAGCGAGAGCCGCGAAGCTGTCTTGCCCCTTCAGCCAGGTGTTCATCTCGCTTAGACGGATTCCCCCTTCCAGCAGGCTCCGCCTTTCGACCTTCATGATCCTGTCCGAGTCCGGAACGGGGAGGCCGCTCCAGAAGGTGCCATGGACGATGCTGAATAGGACCGTCGTGAACCCGATTCCCAGGGCCAACGCCAGCACCGCGAGAGCGGTCTGCCCCGGCGTCCGCCTCAGCCGGCGGGCCGCGGTCTGAAAGGCTTCGTTCAAGACTCGATCCTTTCCATGAGCTGGCGCGAAACCAGCTCGGCATAGATGCCGCCCACCCTCAACAGATCCTCGTGCGTTCCCTGTTCGACAATCCTGCCTTGGTTCATCACCAGGATCAAGTCCGCGTTGCGGATCGTGCTGAGCCGGTGGGCGATGACGATCCGGGTGCAGCGCAAAGCGGAAAGCTCGCGATGGATCTCCTCTTCCGTCACCGTGTCCAGGGCGCTCGTGGCCTCGTCCAGGAGCAGGATGGCCGGCCGGTGGATCAGCGCGCGGGCGATGGCGATCCTCTGGCGCTGCCCACCGGAGATCGAGGTGCCGCCTTCGGCCAGGGGAGTCTCGTATCCGAGCGGCATGGCCGCGATCTCGTCGTGGATGCGCGCCTGGCCGGCCGCCTCCACGACCCGGACCAGTGGAAAATCGTGAAATCCTATCGCGATGTTGGCCCGCACCGAAGCGCCGAACAGGTAGGGGTGTTGAGGCACCACTCCGATCTGGCTCCGGACCGAGCGGAGGTCCAGATCCGACAGGTCGTGGCCGTCGAAGAGCACCCGGCCGCTCTCCGGCCGGTTCAAGCCCAGAAGGAGGTGAGCCAGCGTCGACTTGCCGGCGCCGGAACGCCCGACCAGTGCCACGAACCGCCCGGGGAGGACCGCCACCGAGGCTTCATGCACCACGAGGGCAGACGTCGGGACTGTAGCGGAAGCTCACCTTGTCGAGCTCGATGCGGCCCTCCAGGCGCGGCGCCCGCCGGACGCGGGAAGGATCCTGCTCGCGCGGCATTTCCATCACCTCGTTCACCCGCTCCAGGTAGGTGCCCAGGAGCTGAAGGTCGATGGCCGTCGAGATCAGTTTCGAAAGCGGTCCCAGAAACCCCGCCGCGAGGGCGTTGGCCGCCAGCATCGAGCCCAGCGAGAGCTGACCCTGCAGCACGAGGAAGCCGCCATAGACGAGAACGGCGAGGGGCGAGGCCAAAGCAAGGATATCCAGGATGGAATCCACCCAGGCGCTCAACCTTCCACGCGCGAGGTAGACGTTGAGGACGTCCGTGTAAAGGCTCGACCAGTGTTCCACAGCCCGATGCTCCGCGCCCGACGCTTTGAGGGTTTCGATGCCGGCCAGCATCTGCATCTGGTAGCCCTCGGAGATCCCTTGCTTTTCGATCAGCTCGGTCATCAGGCGGCCCATTCTGCCGCGGGTGGCGAGGAACGCTCCCACCCGCACGGCTCCGAGAGCGAGCACGAGCATGCCGATACGCGGGCTGGCGAGAAACACGAAAAACAGGTACGTGCTCACCAGGAATCCGTCCAGAAGCGCGGTGAGCGCCCCGGAAGTCACGATTTCCCGGATCGTGGAGTTGCTGTTGAGCCGCGACATCACGTCGCCTCCCGACCGGTCCCGGAAGAACGAGTACGGGAGATCCACCAGGTGACTCAGAAAATCCTGCGTGAGCTGAGCGTCGAGCCGGGTGCGCAGATGCAGGAGGAGATGGGCTCGCGCCACCGAGGTGATGAAGCTGAAGCCCAGCAAGGCCGCCAGCCCCATGGCCAGGACTTGAAGGAAGCGCAGGTCGGCCCTTGGCACGACTCGATCGACAAGCAAACCCATCAGCACCGGCAGGGCCAGAGCCAGGAGCTGAATGAGAAGGGTGAGCGCGAGAATCCGGGCGATGAGACCCGCGTGCCCGCGCAGGCGCCGCAGGTAGCTCCAGCCCGTGCGCGGGCCGCGCTCTTCCCGAGTGAAACCGGGGCCCGGCTCGAAGACCAGCGCGGCTCCCGTAAAACACTTCCCCACCTGCCCCATCGGCACACGCCGCCGGCCCAGCGCAGGGTCGAGAATCTCGATCCCGCCCGCGGTCAGGCGCTCGAACACCACGAAATGCTGGAAACGCCAGTGAAGGATGGCTCCGGCAGGGACCAGATCCATGTCTTTCAGATCTTCGACCCGCACCCCGTGGCCGCCGAGTCCGAACCACTGGCCGGCCCGCAGAAGGCTGGTGCCGCTGACCCCGTCGCGGCCGAAGCCCGTGGCTTCTCGCACCTCCTCGAGAGGGAGCCGCCTGCCGTGCCAGGCGAGAACCATCGCCAGGCACGCCGCGCCGCAGTCCGAGGGAGTGGTCTGCCGCACCAGCGGAATCCGCCGGCGACGGAGGAGATCAGCCACCGGTCTCTCCGGCGAGCCGGTGCAGGACCGGGAACAGGGTTTCGAGAGCTGAGCCCGCCTTCCCGGATGCGACAAGCAGCAGCGCTGCCAGAATGGCGGCAAGGATCAACCAGGAGGCCACCCGGATCCATCGAAAGGGCAGACGCAACAGGTCGCCGCTCCCCCGATGTCCGGTGGCATACTCCTCCAGGGCCTCCCGGCGAAAGATCGACGCTCTGCCCCGCCACAACTCCTTCTGGCCGACATCTGTCTGATTCACTCTGTAAATCCACTCCGTCACCGCCGCTACAAATTCATCCGGCTCCTCGAAAAACGGCTGGTGCCCGCTCCGCTCGAAGAGCCGGAAGGTGGCGTCGGGAAGCGTGTCCACGATGCCGTCCCAGAGGTAGTGCGGGACGACGTAATCATAGCGGCCGTGGGCGTGGAAGATCGGTACATGCAATGAGTCCGATCCAGCGGTGACGACCCAGTCGTGCGTGAGCGGCCCGAGAAGGCGCTGGAAGAAGGCCGGGCTGTAGACCGCCTCCGCGAACAGCGGAGCCGCATCAAAGCGGGGGTCGAAGAAGCGCTTCGGCGTCTGCGCCAGGAGCCCCGTCTGGCCCTGAGGCATTTGGGCGAGGTTGTCGCGAAGGATCTGCTTGCGCTCCTCCGATGCGTCCTTTTCGAAAAACTCTTCGGCCTGCGCGGCAACCCAGGCCATGTCGCCTCGCGGTGGAGTTCCCACCGTGATCACGTGCGAGACGCTGCCGGGACAGCGCCGCCCGTATTCGATCGCGAGAGAGCCGAGGATCGAGTGCCCGAGGACGGCCACCCGCCCGACTCCGAGATCGGCGCGGACGGCTTCCAGATCCTCCGCCACCACGTCGAACGTGAGATCGGCGGGGTCGCCCGTCGATCGGCCGCTCCCCCGCAGGTCCACAAAAACGAGCTGGATGCTGGCGCTCAGTCGTTCCGGCATCTGGAGCTCGTATGGCTTCGTGCCGATGCTGCTCGGCACGAGGCATACCGGCCCGAGGCCTCGCGTCGTGTAGTGGAGCTCGGCACCGTTGACGGCAACGTTCATCGTTCTTCTCCTCGGCAGAGGTTGTGTCCGCCTGTTGACCCGCCTAGCCTACAGCGGACGGTTCGTTCCTTCCTTCCTTCACGAGCCTCTCGAGGAATGGGGAACGGTCCGTTCCCTCTGCGATTTGCCACTCCGGACAGTCATCTTCCCCTGTTGCAGAGTCCTGAAGATGCTAGTGTATCCGCCCAGTTCGAACCGGCTCGCCGCATGATCGAGATCCTCCGCCTCGTCACCTTCCTCGCCCGCGCCTCGCGTGGGGTCCGGCTGTCCCGTTCGACGATCGCCGCCGCCATCTTCGTGGGCCTGGCGGCCGGCATCGGCAACACCGCCATCCTCGGCGTCATCAACTCGGCGCTCAATGCCGACGGCGACCGCCGCCGCTACCTGCCGCTGTTCCTCGCGCTGTGCGCGGCGGTGCCGGTGGCGCGGGTCGTCTCCCAGACCCTCTTCAACTGGATCGGCGCCCGCGCCCTCTTCGACCTGCGGATTCGGATCTCCCGCAACATCCTGGGCATGCCGCTGCGCGAGATGGAGGCCGCAGGCCCCCACCGGCTCCTGGCTTCCCTCACCGACGACGTCAACGCCATCCACATGGCCGTGGTGGAGGTCCCCAACCTCTGCACCCAGACGGCCGTCATCGGCGCCTGCCTCGGCTACATGGGCTGGCTGTCGTGGAGGCTGCTGCTGGTCGTGCTCGCGTTCCTGGTCGCCGGCGTGATCACCTATCAGATCCCTTTGGGGCGGTCGCACCGCTACTTCATCCGGCTGCGGCAGGAGACCGACAACCTGTTCCGGCACTTCCGCGGGTTGCTCGACGGCGCCAAGGAGCTCAAGCTCCACCGGCGCCGCCGCGAGGTGTTCCTCGACGCCGAGCTGGTGCCTACCAGCGAGGCCATCCGGCGGTACACGTTCCTGGCGGGTACCTCCTTCATCGGCGCGGCGGCCTGGGGCATGCTGCTCTTCTTCCTGGCGGTGGGCCTGCTCCTGTTCGGGATCGGCGGCACCGGTGGCGAGCGCACCCGCGTGCTCTCCGGCTTCACCCTGGCGCTGATCTACATCGTGACTCCGATGGAGGTGTTGCTCAACACGGTTCCCCGCATCAGCCGGGCGGTGACGGCAGCCAGCCGGCTGGAGCAGCTCGGGCTCTCCCTCTCCTCCACCCCCCAGGAGCCGTCCGCGACGCTGCCGCCCACGTCCTGGCACAGCCTCGAGCTGGCCGGTGCCGGCTACAGCTATCGAGGGGGGCGCGAGGCCGAGGGCGCCGGCTTCCACGTGGGGCTTTTCGACCTCGCGTTCCGGCCCGGGGAGCTGGTCTTTCTGATCGGCGGCAACGGCAGCGGCAAGTCGACCCTCGCCAAGGTTCTCACCGGCCTCTATCCGCCCGAGACCGGCGAGATCCGGCTCGACGGCGTACCCGTCACGGACGAGACCCGCGATGCGTACCGGCAGATGTTCGCCGCGGTGTTCACCGACTTCTACCTGTTCGACAGCCTTCTCGGCCTGGAGCGCCTCGGCCTGGACGAGGCGGCGCGGGACTACCTGGTCCGCCTGGGATTGGCGGGCAAGGTCCGGGTCGAAGGGGGGCGGCTGTCCACGGTCGAGCTCTCCCAGGGCCAGCGCAAGCGGCTGGCGCTCCTCACCGCCTACCTGGAGGACCGGCCCATCTACTTCTTCGACGAATGGGCCGCGGACCAGGATCCCCAGGCCAAGGCGGTCTTCTACTTCGAGATCCTTCCCGAGCTCAAGGCGCGCGGCAAGACCGTCTTCGTCGTCAGCCACGACGACGCCTACTACGGCGTCGCCGACCGCGTGCTCAAGCTGACCGACGGCCGGCTGGAGTGGGACCGGCGCGGCGCCACCCTCAAGAAGGCCGTCAGTCCGCCCGCAGGGTGACGACCGGGTCGAGCCGCGCCGCCCGCCGCGCCGGCAGCCAGCTCGCCAGCAGCGCCACCAGAACCAGCCCCACCGCGATCCCCGCGAAGACGATCGGATCGGTCGGCTGGACGCTGTAGAGCTGGCTCTCCAGGACGCGGGTGAGGAGCAGGGCCGCGGCCAGGCCGATCACCAATCCGGTCATCGCGAGCCCCATCCCCCGCCGGAGGATGAGCCGCACCACGTCCCCCGTCTGCGCGCCCAGGGCCATGCGCACCCCGATCTCGTGGCGGCGCTGGCTCACCGAGTAGGAGAGGACGGCGTAGATGCCCAGCACGGCCAGGGCCATGCCGAGGGCCGCGAAGAGGGTCAGCATGAAGGTGTTGAACCGCCGCTTGGCGAGCGAGCCCGAGATGTGCTCCTCCAGAGTCATGACCTTGTCGATCGGCTGGTTACGGTTCAGGTCCAGCACCACGCGCCGCACCGGGGTGGCCAGGGTCATCGGCTCCACCGAAGGCTGCGTCCGCGCCACCAGAACCATGGTGGGCCGGGCGCCCTGCGCGATCGGCACGTAGAAGGTCGCCCCGGTCTCGGCGCCGAGGGCCGAGTCGTGGACGTCGCCCACGACCCCCACCACGGTCAGCCACCGCTGCTTCGCGGCCTCGCTGGTGCGCAGCAGGCGCTTGCCGATCGCGTTCTGGTTGGGCCAGTAGCGGCGGGCCATGTCCTCGCTGATCACCGCGACCGGTCTGCTCGCGGCGTCGTCACCGGCGCCGAACACCTGGCCGGCCTTGACAGGGATGCCCATCACCTTGAAGTAATCCGGGCTGACCCGCCGGAAGTTGGCCATCTGCGTTTCGGCCGGCCCGGTGTCCGCCTGACCCTCCAGGGTGAACGTCGTGGTCACCGGGTCGTCGGCCACCGGCAGCACGGTGGTGGCGGCGGCCTTGACCACGCCCGGCAGAGTGGAGACGCGGCCGATCAGGTCGCGCCAGAAGAGGGCGGACTGCTCGCTGTCGTACTCGGTCTCGGGGAGGGAGACCTGGGCGGTCAGGACGTTCTCCCGGTCGAACCCGAGCTCCACCTTGTTGATCAGCGCGAAGCTCTTGATCATCAATCCGGCGCTGACCAGCAGGAGGAGGGCCACGGCGACCTCGAAGACGACGAGGCCGCTCTGGATGCGCCGGCCCCGCACGCCTTCGGTCGAACGCCGGCCGCCGCCCGCGGTCAGCCGGCGGTAGAGGTTCGGGGTGGAGGTCTTGAGCGCCGGCAACAGGCCGGGCAGCAGGCCGGTGATCAGGGAGAGGATGAAGGTGAAGACGAGTACCCGCAGGTCGAGGCGGACGTCCTGGAGCAGCGAGGAGTACTCGGTCGCGAGGCGCGGCAACGCCCAGAGGGCGGCTTCGGCGATCGGGACGCCCGCGAGGCCGCCGGCCAGCGCCATCACCACGCTCTCGGTCAGCGTCTGGCGCACGAGCCGGCCGCGGCTCGCGCCGAAGGCGGCGCGGATGGCGATCTCGTTGCGCTGTTCGGACGCCCGCACCAGCAGCAGGTTGCCGACGTTGGCGCAGGCGATCAGCAGCAGCAGGCCCACCGCGGCCAGGAGCAGGAGCAGCCCGCGGCGCCGGTCCTTCACCAGGTTGTCCCGCAGCGGCTCGACCTTGACGGTGTAGCCGGCGTTGGTGTCCGGGTGGTCACGGGCCAGGTTCGCGGCGATGGTCCCCATCTCGGACCGGGCCTCGTCGAGCTTCCGGTGCGGCTCGAGACGGCCGGCCACGACGAGCTGATGCTGCGGCGGCGGGTCCGAGGGGTCGAGCGCGAGCGGCACCCAGAGGTCCGCGTCCTTCAGGAAATGGAAGCCCGGTTTGAGCACCCCCACCACCGAATAGCTCTGCCCGTCCAGCATCAGCGGCTTGCCCAGGACGTCCTTGTCGGAGCCGAAGCGGCGCTGCCGGAGCTCGTCCGAGAGCACCACGGTGCGGTTGCCTCCCGGCCGGTCCTCATCGGGCAGAAAACCGCGCCCGGTCTTCATCCCCGCGCCGGCGAGGTCGAAGAACCCGGCCGTCACGGCCGCGCCGTCGATCCGCTCGGGAATGCCGCCGCTCACCAGGTTGATCGGCTTGGGGAGCATCGCTTCCAGCCTCTCGAACGATTTGCTCTGGCCGCGCCAGGCCAGGAAGTTCGCACCCGAGACGTTGTACTCCTCCGCCTCGCTCCCCGCACCCTGGTGGACGTCCCAGCAGAACCATCAGCCGCTCGGCGTCAGGGTACGGCAGCGGACGCAGGAGGACCGCGTCCACCACGCTGAAGATCGCGCTGTTGGCGCCGATCCCCAGCGCCAGGCAGAGCACGATGAGGATGGCGAATCCGCGGTGCTTCCGCATGAACCGCAGAGCGTAGATAAAATCCTGGCGCAAGCTTTCCATATCTCCCTCGTTCAATCGAAACCAACAAATTACTGTCGATTCTAAAGGATGATTCTAAACGAGAAACGGGCGGGGTTCCACTCTCTCTAGATGCCGAGCGGGCCGGCCGGGAGACCAGCCAGGAAGCCGCGGATCAGGCGGTGGCACTCCTCCGGCTTGATCAGGAGCGAGATGTTGTGCCGCCGGCCCAGGATGTGGACCGGGGCGTCCGGGAAAAGCTCCTTCATCCGGTCGATCTGGCGGGCGAAGACGTTGCCTTCGGAGCGCAGGATGAGGACGCGCCCCGCGAGATCGGCGGCGTCCTCGCGGGTGAGCGCGGGTGCTTCGTGGAGGTTCGCCATCAGGCCGTACCGGGCCAGGACGCGCCGCTTGTCGAGCCGCTCGGCGAAGCGCCGCCGGAAGTGCTCCGCCACCACCCGCGCCTGCGCCGGATCGACGTCGCCCACGTCGCCCACATCGCCCACGTCGCCCGATACCTCGAGGCCGGCGATCATCTTGCGCAGCGAGCGATGGAGGTACCAGCGCAGGGCCGGCCAGGGGAGGAGCCGCGGCAGGAGGAGGTCGCGGCGGATGCGCCGGCCCAGAGCCGGCTCGGGCAGGCCGGCGTGGACCAGGACGAGCGCCTCGACGCGGTCCGGATGCTCCTTCGCGAACGCCTGGGCCAGGTAGCCGCCGAGCGTCTGGCCGATCAGGACGGCCCGGCGCACGCCCCGCTCGTCGAGCCGCCGCACGAGGGCGTCGAGCTGCGGCCGGATCTCCGGTGTGTCCAGGTAGTCTACGGCGACCGGGGCCAGCGCGTCATGGTCCTTCCCGAAATCTTCCACCTGCTGCCAGAGCGAGCCGGCGTCCCCCAGCAGCCCGGGAAGGAGGAGGAGTGTCCTCCTGGCGCGTTTCACGTCCGCCCGCGCCCGAAGGATCGGCCCGGAAAGTGAAGGATGTCGGCGCCGGACCGTGTCCCGAGCAGGTTCGACTCGTCGAGGAGCTCGGCGAGGAAGACCCGCAGCTCGCCTTCGCGGCCGTTGCGGCAGAGCACGGCCAGGCGCTTCAGGCCGTCGGCGATCTTGTCCGGAGGGAAGGCGGCCAGCCGGCCGATGAAGATCTTGGGGTGGCGGGTCTTGGAGATGCTCTCGTCCGAGACCGATCAGCTCCTCGAAGAGCTTCTCGCCGGGCCGCAATCCGGTGAACACGATGTCGATGTCCTCGTAGGGCCGGAAGCCCGGAGAGCGAGATCAGGTCGCGGGCGAGGTCGAGGATGCGCACCGGCTCGCCCATGTCGAGCACGAAGATCTCGCCCCCGTCGCCCATGGCGCCGGCCTGCAGCACGAGCTGCGCCGCCTCGGGGATGGTCATGAAGTAGCGCGTCATGTCCGGGTGGGTGACGGTCACCGGGCCGCCGCGCGCGATCTGCTCGCGGAAGATCGGGATGACCGAGCCCGCCGAGCCCAGGACGTTGCCGAAGCGGACCGCCACGAAGCGGGTCTCGAACCGCTGGCGAGATCCTGGACGACCAGCTCGGCGATGCGCTTCGTGGCGCCCATGACCGAGGTCGGGCTGCACCGCCTTGTCGGTCGAGATCAGGACGAAGGCCTCGACCCCGTGCTCGCCGGCCAGCTCGCCGAGACTGCGGGTGCCGAAGACGTTGTTCTTGACCGCCTCGGCCGGCGTTCGTACTCCATCATCGGCACGTGCTTGTGGGCCGCGGCGTGGAAGATCACCTCGGGCCGGTACTGCGGTGAGAAGCATGCGCGCATGCGCGGCGGTCCACCACGTCCGCGATCAGCGGCACGATGTCCAGATCGGGGCGGAGCTCGCGCAGCTCGCGGTCGATCTCGAACAGCGCGCACTTCGGCCCGGTCCAGGAGCAGCAGCAGCGCGGGGCTGAAGCGCGGCGACCTGGCGGGCCAGCTCCGAGCCGATCGAGCCGCCGGCGCCGGTGACCAGGACGCGCCGGCCGCCCAGGAAGCGGGCGAGCTCCTTCTGTCGAGGCTGGACCGGCTCGCGGCCGAGAAGGTCTCTCCATCGCCACGTCGCGGATGCGGCTGATCTCGACCTTCCCCTGGAGGATCTCGTAGAGCCCGGGGATGGCGCGCATCCGCACGCCGCTCTTCTCGCAGATCTCGACGATCCGCCGCAGGAGCTGGCTGCGGGTCTCGGCGATGGTGATGACCACGTGGTCGATCTCCAGCTCGCGCACCAGCCGCGGGATCTCGCGGATCTGGCCGAGGACCCTGCACGCCGTGGATCACCGTCCCCTTCTTGAGCGGGTCGTCGTCGACGAAGCCGACCACCTCGATGTCCATGTCGCCCCGGCCGGTGATCTCGCGCGCGGCGAGGACGCCGCCGCGGCCGGCGCCGACGAGCAGCACCGGCTTCTTGCGCCGGCCCTTCCCCAGCGCCCGGGAAGCGGTGCGGTCGAGGCGGTCGTGCTCGTAGCTCTCGTAGAGGACCCGCCGCAGCACCCGCAGGCTGAGCGCGCCGCCGAAGGCGAGCGGCGCGTCCATCAGAATGACGGACAGGGGGACGCGCCAGAGGTGGTAGGTGTCCGGCAGCCCGAAGCGCAGGAGCAGGAGGACCGCCAGCGAAGCGCCCGCGGCCTTCAGGAAGTTCGGCACCTCGCGCAGCCCCACGTAGCGCCAGACGAAGCTGTAGATACCGGCCAGGGCCAGCGCCGAGAACTGAAGCAGCAGAACCACTGGGAGCTGGACCGTCATCCGGTGCAGCTCGTCCGGCGGAATGTGGAAGTCGAAGCGCAGCAGGTAGGACAGCACGAAGGCGCCCACCAGGGCGGCGAGGTCGAGGAAGAGCTGGACCTGGCGATAGAGGAGCCGGGTCCAGAACGGCGGCCGCGGGATCGGCTGGGAGTCGTGGATCACAGCCCCGGTCTCCCTGGACGCCGCAACCGCAGCACGGCGAGCGCCGTGGCGCCCAGGACGGCGAGGTCGGACGCCCACGTGCGGCGGGCCAGGTAGTCGCGATAGCCGCGGAGCTTCCACGGGAGGAGCCGCTCGCGGTAGAAGCGCTCCACGTCCACCTCCGCGGCCAGCAACGACTCCTCGTCGCGCAGCCGGAGCGTCACCGGGTCGGTGAGGCCCGGCCGGGCGGACAGCACGGCCTGCCAGAGAGGGTCGGCGGTATCGACGTAGCGCGGCACCTCCGGCCGGGGACCGACGAGGGACATGTCGCCACGGACCACGTTCCAGAGCTGCGGGATCTCGTCGAGCTTGAACCGCCGGAGCCAGCGGCCCACCGGCGTGATCCGGGAGTCGCCGGAGGCGGTGAGCTGCGAGCCTTCCGGGGCGACGCGCATCGTACGGAGCTTCAGGAGTATGAACGGCCGTCCGCCGAGGCCTACGCGCCGCTGCCGGAAGAGGACCGGGCCGGGCGAGGTGGCGGCGACGAGGGCGGCGGCAGCGAGGAAGACGGGAGAGGAGATCGCGAGCCCGGCGAGCGCAAGGGCGGCTTCGGCGGCGCGAGGCAGTCCGCCCCCCTCAGCCGGACCGGCCATCCTGGCGGTCTCGGCGGGGATGCCCATGACGTTCACAGATCCCTTTGACAACTGCGACAACATGTTCGAACTCCGCGTCCGTCATCGCGGGGAACAGGGGCAGGGTCACGATGCGCTCCCAGACCGCCGAGGCGGCCGGCAGATCCTCCGGCTTCCACCCGAACGTCTCGGCGTAATAGGGGTGGAGGTGCAGAGGCCGCCAATGGACCGAGCATCCGACGCCCGCTTCCTTCAGCTCCGCGATGAAACCGTTCCGATCGATCGCTAGCTTGGCTAGGTGTAGTTTAACAGGAAACAGGTGCCAGGAGTGAATCCGGTCGTCCGGAACCGGCGGCAGCTCGAGCGCTTCCACGTCTCGAAAGGATTTCAGATACCGAAACGCGAGACGTTCCCGGGCCTGCCGCATCTCCTCGGCGCGGGCAAGCTGATGGATGCCGAGCGCGGCGGCGACGTCGGTGAGGTTGTACTTGAAGCCGGGCGCGACGATGCGGTAGTCCCAGCTCCCGCCCTGGTGTAGCGTCCCCAGGCGTCGTGCGACAGGCCGTGCAGCGACATCATCCGCATGCGCTCGGCGAGCGCCGGGTCCGCGGTGACGGCCATGCCGCCTTCGCCGGTGGTGATGGTCTTGTTGGCGTAGAAGGAGAAGCAGGTGACGCGGCCGCGGTTCCATCGCCAAGACTCCCCGCAACGCTGCCACGGCCGGTCCGGGCCGGGTCGCCACGCCGCGGGGAGGGCGTGGGCGGCGTCCTCGACGATCCAGAGGCCGTGCCGCCGCGCGAAGTCCGCGACGCGGTCCATGTCCATCATCAGCCCGCCGACGTGGACGGGGATGATGCCGACCACCTCGGCGGCTGCGACCGGAAGCCGTCCGGCGCGCAGATCGGCGACCTTCCGCTCCGCGTCTTCGAGGTCCATGTTGAGGGTGACCGGGTCGCAGTCGACCAGGACCGGCACGGCGCCGGCATAGCGCACCACCTCGGCCGTGGCGGCGAAGGTCATGGTCGGCACCAGCACGGCCTGTCCCGCCCGCAGTCCGAGCGCCTCGACGGCCAGATGGAGCGCGGCGGTGCAGGAATTCAAGGCCACCGCGTGAGTCGCGCCCACGGCCGCCGCGAGATCCTCCTCGAAGCGCTTCACCTTGGGGCCGGTGGTGAGCCAGCCCGAGCGCAGGGTGTCCACGACCTCGGCGATCTCGGTCTCATTCAGGTCCGGACGGAAGAACGGCACGTTCATCATGGGCATTGTAGAGGAGGTCAACCACGGGAGATCAGCCGCCGAACGCCCGCAGCACGTGCGCCAGCCGGCGGGCCGGCCAGCTCCGGCCGGACGGCGTCTCCATCTCCACGATCCCCGGATGAGCCCAGACCCTGCGCGGCAGCGACCGCCAGCCGGCGCGGCTGGACCGGCAAGAGAGGAGGCGGGCCAGGACGATCGACTCCAGGGATGTGTTCTCGACCCCCGCCTCCAGAGCGCGCCGGGCCGTCAGGCTCTCCGCCGGACGGAGAGCGCCCGTCAGCCGGCCGGCGATGCGGCGGTTCGGCTCGGAGGCCCACAGATTGGCGGCGTAGGCGGCGGCCAGGCCGGCGGGGAGCCCGAGATCCCATTCCATGGCGAGCCGGACGGCGACGTCCAGAACCTCACCCCCTGCCCCCCTCTCCCATCGCTCTCCCTTCCCCCGGGAGAGGGGGCACCCCCTCCCAAAGACAAACACATCAGCCGCGACGGTGTCTTGGGTGGTGGGGTCTTGGGTGGTGGCGCCCCCTCTCCCGGTCGGGGGGAGAGCGATGGGAGAGGGGGATGGGGGGTGAGGTCGGGCGGGCTCCGCCGCCGCGATACGCTCCAGGTCCCAGACGGCGAGCAGCGGCCGGGGCGGCGGGTTCAGCCAGACGTGGACCGCCGCCAGGAGCCAGGCATGGGCGAGAGGGAGGCGGCGGGCCGTCGGTCCCAGCGCCGGATCGGGCTCCGACGCCGCCAGCAGCGCGGCCGGGAATCCCGCCGGCACGAGACCCCAGAGCCGGTGATGGACCTCCAGGAGGAGGCCGCTCGGATCGGTCGCCTGCCAGGCGTAGCCCTCCTCCAGAAGGTAGGCGTCGACCCTGGCACCGGGCACCAGCGACCGCCAGCCGGCCGCCTCCAGCGCCGCTCTCGCCCGGAGGTAGTCCGCTTCGGCGATCAGGATGTCGACATCGCCTACCGGCCGCTCCTCCGGCCGCTCATAGACTCTCGATCCCAGGTCGCACCCCTTGATCGGCAGCCAGGCGATAGACGCCTCTCCGAGAGTCGCCCCCAGCGCGGCCAGGCGTTCTTCGATGCGGAGGCGGTGCGCGGTCACACCCAGGAGAGCGCGGCGCCAGGAGGCGACGGACGGGCCTTCGATCCCGAGCCGCCGGGCGCGCAGGGCCAGGGCCGGCCCGAGGCGGTGGAGCTTCGCAAGCTCGGCGCCGGCCGGGTCGATTGCGAGGTTTTCCAGAGCCTCCTGATCCCCGGCCAAGGCAGCGGTGAGTCTCCTCACCTCGTCGCCAGAAACGACGCCACCTCCTTCGCGACCCGCCGGCCGGCGCGGCCGTCCCAGAGACGGGGGCAGCGGCCTTTCTTGTAGCGGCCTTCCAGGACGTCCTCGACCAGCCGGTCGAAGATCGTCCAGTTGCTCCCCACCAGGGTGCTCGTCCCTTCGTCGACCGTGATCGGGCGCTCCGTGGTGTCGCGCAGGGTCAGGCAGGGGATCCCCAACACGGTCGCCTCCTCCTGAAGGCCGCCCGAGTCGGTCACGATGAGCCGCGCCTGGGAGGAGAGGCTCAGGAATTCCAGATAGCCGAGCGGCCCGGTCAGGATCACCCGAGGGTCGTCGGCCAGGGCCGGCTCCAGGCCGGCCGACCGCAGCGCCCTCTCCGTCCGCGGATGGACCGGGAAGACCACCGGCAGCCGGAGCGCCGTGCGCTGCATCGCCGCCACCGCCCGCGCCAGCGCCGCGGGATCGTCCACGTTGGACGGCCGGTGGAGGGTCCAAACCGCGTAGCCACCGGGCTGCACGTCGAGCCGCGCGGGCTGGCGCAGCTCCCGGGCCGTCTGGAGCTGCAGGGTGAGGGCGTCGATCATCACGTTGCCCACCAGCCGGATCGCGCTCTCGGGCCGGCCTTCCCGGCGCAGGTTCTCCACGCCGCTCGGCTCGGAGACCAGGAGGAGGTCGGAGATCGCGTCGGTGAGGATGCGGTTGATCTCCTCCGGCATGGCGCGGTCGAAGCTGCGCAGCCCCGCCTCGACGTGGATCACCGGGATGCCCAGCTTCACGGAGGCCAGGGCGCAGGCGACGGTCGAGTTCACGTCGCCCACCACGAGCGTGGCGTCCGGCTTCGGATCGGCCGCCAGGAGCCAGGCCTCGTAGCGCTCCAGGATGCGCGCGGTCTGCTGGCCGTGCGGACCGGAGCCCACCTCCAGGTGGACGGCGGGCTCGGGGAGGCCGAGCTGGGCGAAGAACCGGTCGCTCATGGCCTCGTCGTAGTGCTGGCCGGTGTGGACCAGGACCGGACGCACGCCGGGCGCCATCTCCCGCAGGCCGGAGAGCACCGGCGCCATCTTCACGAAGTTCGGCCGCGCGCCGACGACGCAGGCCAGGGTTTTCATCCGTTCCTCCCCGAGGCGGAGACCGTGCCCAGATAGTGTGTGTCGAAGACCCGCAGCGATTCCAGCACGGCCGCCAGCGTCCAGGAGACCGGCACCACCCGCCGGGCGAGCGGCGGCGCCAGGGTCGCGCGCCGGAGATCCACCCGGCAGCCGGGAAAGAGGGTCGCGATCTCCCGCCGCCGAACTCCTTTTACGTTCGGGTTGGCCGGGTTGTCCATGAAGAAGTCATACCAGAAGATCGCTCCCCCCGGCGCCAGGACGCGGAGCATCTCCCCGGCTACGTCGCGGCGCATCGCCGGGTCCAGGATCGACGAGAAGACCGTGCTCTGGAAGACGACGTCGAAGCTCCCGCTCTCCCAGGGGAGGTGGGAGGCGTCGCCGGCGCGGATATCGGCTCCCGGGAAGCGCGCGGCGCAGGCCGCGGCCCGGCCGGGGTCGAGGTCGATCCCCGCGAGAGCCTCCCGCCGCGCGCCGAAGCGCTCCAGGGTCTTCCAGCCAGTTGCCGGAGCCACACCCCACTTCCAGCAGGCGGCGGCCGGCCAGCGGGAGCAGTCCTGACCTCTCCAGAGCGTCGCGGAGGGCGCGCTCCTGGCCGTGGCGGAGGAAGAGGTTGGCCCGCCGGTCCAGGTCGTAGAACCCGGCCGGGACCTCCCGCTCGCGGCGGCGGTGCTCTTCCAGGATGCGGCCGGCTTCATCCATCGAGGATCTTCCTCAGGAAACGGTCCAGCCGCTCGGCGATGCGGGTGCGGTCGTAGGTGGTCTCCGCGGCCCGGCGGCCGGCCGCTCCGAGGCGCGCCCGCAGCTCCGGATCGGTGGCGAGGCGGACCCAGGCCTGCCGGGCGCCTTCGAGGTCGCCGGGCCGGACGGTCAGCCCGCACTCCGCCCTCTCCACCCGGCGGGCGGCCTCGCCTTCGGCGATCAGCAGCAGCGGCCGGGCGGACGCCATGGCCTCGTAGATCTTGCTCGGCACCGCGCCCTGGAGGCGCAGGCCGAGGGTGGCGACCGCCACGTCGGCGGCGGCGAGGAGGGCCGGGATGCGCTCCCGGGGTTGAGCCGGCACGAGGCGGACGCGGCCGATCTTCTCCCGGTCGATCCGCGCCTGGAGCGCCTCCCGCACCGGCCCCTCCCCCACCAGCACGCAGCGGCCCGGAATGTCAGGGGGCAGCGCGGCGGCCACGTCGAGGATCTGATCCAGCCCCTGGGCGAGGCCGAGCAGGCCGGCATAGAGGAAGACCGGGCCGGGCTCCGGGCCGATCAGGGCACGGGCGCCGGCGTCCGCCTCTCCCGGGATGCTCGGCCCGAAGCGGGCGGGGTCCACGCCGTTGGTGATCACCTCGGCCGGCGTGCCCGGCGAGCGGGCGGCCACGGACTCGACGATCTCCTCGGACTGGCCGGTGACCCCCGCGGCGTGCCGGTAGAGGGACAGCTCCAGGCGCTCGGCCAGCCGGGTGGCAAGCCCGGGCTTCACCACCCCCATCTCGATCGCCGACCCCGGCCAGAGGTCGCTCACGTTGAGGACGTACGGGCATCGCCAGCGCCACGCCAGCCACCGCGCCGCGAAGCCGATGAAGAGCGGCGGCGACTCCACGAACAGCACGTCCGGCCGGGCCGCGAGGCGGGGACCGTACCAGGCCGCGGACGCGGCAAAGGAGAAGTAGCAGGCCAGCCGCTTCACGAACCCCTTCTGGGACGGCAGGAGCGGCACGCGCACCGTCCGGATGCGGCCGACGCTCTCGACGGCGGGCCGGCGGCGGGCGTAGCCCGGGAACACGCGGCCGGCCGGATAGTTGGGCAACGCGGTCAAGGCCTCCACCTCCCAGCCGAGGTCGATCAGGCGCTCCCCGAGCTCGGACAGGCGCGCCTGCGGAGCGCCCATCTCCGGCGGGAAGTATTGGGTGAGGATCAGGATCTTCATCGTCCGGCCGCCAGGCGGCTCACCACGAACCGCCGTTTCCCCGACGGCGCCGCGGGGATCTCGTCCGCGGTGTCCACCTCGATGTCCAGGTCCGCCCCCTTCGCCTTGAGCGCGGCCACCATGCGCGGCGGAGTCTCCTCCGAGAAACCGGGCGCGGGGACCACCCGGACCAGGATCTCCCCGGGGCTCTCCTGTATCACCTGGAAGCTCTCCACCTCCGGGAAGTGGTTGAGGATGCCGGTGAAGAAGTGGACGATCAGCCGGTTGCCCGAAGGGGTGACGACCACGTCCGTGTCCCGCCCCTGGATCGACGCCATCGTCGCGAACCCCCGGCCACACGGACAGGATGCGGACGACAGGATGCCGAGGTCGCCCACCCGGTAGCGGATCAGCGGCATGGGGCCGGGATGGAGGCGGGTGAGCAGGAGATGGCCCGTCTCCCCGGCCGGCACCGGCCGGCCTTCGTCGTCCACACACTCCACCACCACGTCGAGCGCATGGATATGGTAGAGGCCGTGTTCCTCGCACTGGGCGGCGACCTGCATGCCCTCGCCGATGCCGTAGGTGTCCAGCACCCGGGCGCCGAAGGCGCGCTCGATCGTCTCCCGGTAGTGTACATAGAGATTGTCACCCCAGGTGACGATCCCGCGCAGCGGCCGGTTCCAGCCTGTTTCCAACGCGCGGCGGGCGAGGAAGTAGAGGCTCCCGGGGTAGCCGCGCAGGTGCTCGATGCGGCGCCGCTCCAGGATCTCCAATCCCCGGTCGAGCGCTTCGTCGGACAGGTCGAAGGCGGAGACGTAGGCGCAGCGCAGCAGCCGGTCTTTCGTCCCCTTGACGAGCCCGCGCCGGAGCGTCATGCCGGTCTGGAGGTGCGGCTCGCCCAGCCGCCAGCCCGACCACTCCAGGGCGAGGATGAAGGAGGCCCGGTGCCAGCCGGTGGTCTCCGGGTCCTCCCGCACGCAGAAGTTGGCCCCGGTGGAGCCCGACGAGCAGCTCTCGTAGAACCGCTGGCCGGTGTCGCGGGTGGTCCGCTCCGGATACCCCGCCCGCAGCGCCTCCTTGGTGGCCTGGGGAAGGCGGGCGAGCTCGCCGGGGCCGTCGCTCCAAAGGGAGCGGTAGAAAGGAACCTCCCGCCAGGCGACCTCGATCAGCTCCTTCAAAAGCCGCTCCCGCTCGGCCGCGATCCGCGCCGGGTCCCACCACTGCGCCTCCCTGAGGAAGCGCAGGCGCCGCATCATCCGCTGGCCCACGAGCCGGTCGCCCAGCGGGAGGACGGCACTCTCCAGGAGAGCCGTGTACCAAGAGGACGATCCGGACTGACTGTGCATCGGGGGTTCATTCTATGGCACGCCATGCACAGCCTGGAGGCCGAAGAGATCGAGAAACTCGAGCCTCTTCTCCTTCGAGCGTAACGTCCAAACCACCACGGGAGCCCAGGACTGCAGGGCGCTACGTGCGGGGCACCTTCTGCGAACGGGATCTGTCCGGGTGCAAGGGAAGCAGGCATTTTGGAGGACGGGTGTCCAACATTTCCGGCTCGACCGTGTCCATATAGTATAGAGAGGCGTTGCGGCGCTGCCCAAAGCCCGGGTTCTTTGACAAGCAAAGAGTATGCCTGACAAAAGTCATGCCAGCCTCAAATCGCCGTTTTGGCGGGGAGGTAACAGCCGGGACGTGAGAGCCCGTGGAATCAGAGGTTTAGGTCGGGAGCAGGAGGCCGTCAGGAGGCGTGAGCGAGGCTGCTGGAAGCCGCTTTTCGAGGGGTAACAGAAACAGGCAGGTTAAGTCGCGAAGATTCAGAGGGTTGCAAAGGCCTCCCTCGGAATTGCCCTGGTCAGTCTGGTGGGATTGCGACCCGTCGTTCAGCCACTGATCAAGTTCGAGAAACTTCTCTCGGAATTGCCCTGGTCAGTCTGGTGGGATTGCGACGAGACCGAGAATGGATACTAAAGTAGGGGAGATTCTTCTTACTCGGAATTGCCCTGGTCAGTCTGGTGGGATTGCGACATCGACATGCGAACGGTGACCATAGGGCCGCCGCCGCTCCACTCGGAATTGCCCTGGTCAGTCTGGTGGGATTGCGACAGCACCTGCCGGTCGAGGAGAAGAAGGCGGCCTAGGGCCCTCGGAATTGCCCTGGTCAGTCTGGTGGGATTGCGACTACCTCCACCGAGGGCAGGCCCCGGAGCATGCTGTTGTATCTCGGAATTGCCCTGGTCAGTCTGGTGGGATTGCGACTTGTCGTCATCCTTCCGGAACACGATGGCGATGCTACGGCCCTCTCGGAATTGCCCTGGTCAGTCTGGTGGGATTGCGACGTCAGGAGCGGCGCGTGGTAGCTGTAAGCGCGGTCCAGGAGCACTCGGAATTGCCCTGGTCAGTCTGGTGGGATCTGACGTACACGCGCCCTGGTAGAGACGTCCCAGTCCGTTACCCGAAACCTCACCGGGTCCCGAAACTTCGGGACGTCTCTCCTCTCCGTCACCACGAACCTGCCGAACCAGCCACGCAACGGTTTACCCGCACGTTTCTGGTGCATGGCTGGCCGCATCGATACCTGGGAAGTTAGAGACGCCCCGACGTTTCGGGACCCGGTAAGGTTTCGGGTAACGGACTGGGGCGTCTCTACCGGAAATCCCCGATGGCCTGGCGCTGGAGGGTGAGGGCTCCAGCCAAGCCTCCGTACCCGCCGGTAAGGCCTCTGTACCCGCTGGTAAGGCCGCTGAACCCGCCGGTACGACCACCGAACCCGCCGGTACGACCGCTGTACCCGCCGGTACGGCCACTGAACCCGCTGGTACGGCCGCTTTACCCGCTGGTAAAATCTCTTTACCCGCCGGTTCGGCCGCTTTACCCGTGCTCCGCCAGCAGCTCCTCCCACAGCGGCCGGACCCGGGGCCAGGAGCTGCGCTCCGCCACCTCCCGCCCGGCGGCGGAGAGCCGGGCGGCGAGGCCGGGCTCGTCCAGCAGTCTCAGGACCGCCGACGCCAGAGCCTCGGCGTCACCCTCGGGGACAAGCAGCGCCTCTTCCCCGGAGCGCAGCAGGTGCGGGATGCCGCCCACGTCCGTGCTCACCACCGGCAGCCCGAAGGCGGCGGCTTCCAGGACGCTGACCGGCGCGTTGTCCACCCGGTTGGTGTTCAAGAACACGTCGTGCTCCGCGAACTCCCGGCGCTTGCCTTCGGCATCCAGGAAACCGGCGAAGCGGACGGCATCGGCCAGCCCCAGCTCCGCGGCGAGGCGGCGAGTCTCGTCGAGCAGCCCCTTGTCCTGGCCGGCCAGGGTCAGCGTGGCGTCCGGGTGGCTGCGGCGCACCAGCGCGAGGGTGTGGAGCGCCAGGTCGGGCCGGTAGAGCTCGTGGAAGGTGCGCATCCAGAGCAGCCGGGGGCTGGCCTTGGTCCGTTGGCGGTACGGATACTCCTCCAGGTCGATCACGTTCGGGATCACCTTCACGCCGAAGCCGTGCTCGCGGAACGGATCGGCCAGGAAGCCGGAGGGCGCGACCCAGGCGCGGCCACGACGGAGCACCCGGTCCACCCGGGTGGGATGGCGGTGCGCGAACTCCACGAGGTTGCCGCCGTGGAGCCAGAAGACCATCGGGAGCCCCGCCAGCGCGCCCGCGGCGCTCGCCGCCTCCACCAGCCGGAAGGCGGGGCCGCTGAACACCAGGACGACCGCGACGTCCACCCGGCCGCGCCAGAGGGCGGGGCGAATCGCGAGGTCGGCGAGGCGGAGCCAGCGGTTCACCCATCTGGACGCGGTCCGCACGGAATACCCTTCGCGGGCCAGGAGCCCGGCCAGAACCTCGCCCTGACCGGCCGGCCAGCCGGGGTTCGAGCCGAGCATGGGGCCGAGGAGGCCGATCCGCGGCTGCGCGCTCAGGGTCCCTGCCTCCGCCACTGGATCATGGCCAGGCCGAAGAGCAGGGAGATGACCGCGATGCGCATGGCCGAGTGGCTCATCTCGATGAAAGTCCAGCCCGAAAAGGCCGACACCCAGGCCTTCTCCAGCGCCGAAGGCGCCCGCAGGTAGGCGTTGGCGGCCACCCCCACCAGCACCATCAGCGCCAGGAGCCCGAGCGTCCCATGCTCGGAGAGGAGACGGGTGAACTCCGTGTGCGACGCCACCTCGAAGCCCAGGAGGTCCGAGCGGTAGTACTTCGACATCCCCGGCCCCGCTCCCAGCAGCGGGTTCTCCCTCCAGATGTCCAGCTCTTCCTCCATGATCGTCTTGCGCAGGCCGCCGGTCGTAGTGGCGTAGCGCTCCTCGAGGGCGCCGCCGGTCCACTCGTTCAGACGGGGGAAGATGACCAGGGTGCCCAGGAAGGTGAAGACCACCAGCATGCCCAGAACCATCGCCCGCACCCGGGGCTGGCGCACCAGGTGGATGCAGAGGAAGCCGATGCAGATCACCGCGTTGAGGACGCCGCCGCGGGAGAACGTCAGGACGCCCTGGACCAGGAACGCGCCGCTCAGGCCGAAGAAGGTCCAGCGCATCCAGGGGCGGGCGTGCTGGAACGCCACCAGCAGCGAAAGCAAGGCTCCCAGTCCGAGGATCGCCGACACCTGGTTGGGGCCGAAGCCGCCGCTGGTGACGTAGTTCGACTCGGCGTAGAAGTGGATGGAGCCCGCCGTCAGCGTGGCGAAGGAACAGATCGTCAGCACGCCCACGATCGGCGCCAGCAGGGCGAACACGGCCATCTCCAGGTCGATGGAATCGGCCCGGATGCTGGAGAAGTAGAGGACCGCCACCGCCAGGGTGAACGGCCCCGACAGGTTGAAGCTGATCGCGTCGCGGGCCAGGGTCAGACCGAGCTGCTGGACCGTGAGGCCCACCGACGGGGCGAGGAGCCCGAGGTAGAAAAGTGCCCACCAACGGGTGGTCCGGTGATGGGGCAGGCGCGCGAACGCGATGAGAAGGATCAGGGAGATGCTGTACTTGCCGAACTCCCAGAAGAGGCCCGTGCCGGTCATCCGCCAGAGCACCTCGGCGCCCGCCACGTAGGCGGCGGCGCTCACCGCCAGCGTGGGGTTGTAGCGCACGGTGACGTACAGAAGGCCGATGGCCAACGTAGCCAGGGCATGATAGCCCGGCACGAAGGACACCGCCCGCAGCAAGAGAGCCAGGGGGGCATGGATCGCCACGAAGAGCAGCAGCCAGCGGTCGCGCGTGGGCACGTCGGCCAGGCGGAGCCGGGGGCGGGCGGCCGGGGAGGGTGCCTGGACCGGGGCGACTGTCGAACGGAGCTCCATCGGGCTGCGGCTTTCTCTACGGCTTCTCCGGGGCGAGGGCTCCATGGTACACGGCCTCGAGCCGCTCCATCACGGCGGCCGGCGAGTAATGCTCCCGCACCCGCCGCGCGAGCCGCTCTCCCAGAACCGCGCGCCGGGCCGGATCGCGGAGCAGGTCCAGGATCGCCGAGGCCAGCGCCGCGGGGTCTCCCGGAGGGACGAGCACTCCCGCCTCTCCCTCCGCCAACACCTCCGAACACTGGCCGACCCGGGTGGCCACCGCCGCCAGTCCGGCCCGGCCGTACTCCAGGAGACTCAGAGGAAACCCCTCGGACGACGATGAGAGGACTCCGACGTCGCATCCCCGCAGGAGAGCCGGGACGTCCGGCCGCGAGCCCAGGAAGACGGCGCGGTCTCCACCGCCGCCAAACACCGCGGCCTCCTCCCGCACCCGGGCGGCGTAGCCCGCCTCCACTTCGGCGCCGGCCAGAAGGAGCCGGGCCCCGGGCTCGTCCCGGAGCACCAAGGCGAACGCGCGCAGCAGGTTCGGGTGGTCCTTCTGGGCGCGGAGGTTGGCGACGCAGACCACCCGCTTCCCCGGCTCGCCCGGCAGGCCGGGAACGGGAACCTCCGGCGTGTCCGGCACGAAGTTGGGGAGGTAGACGACGGGATCGGCGCCGAGCCGCTCCCGCGACCAGCGGGCCAGATCCTCGTTGACCGCCACCACGGCCGCGGCCCGGCGGACGAAAGGCCCCCAGAGCCACGCCGGGCGCTCTTCCTCCAGGTAGCGGCCGAAGTGATCGTGCCAGACGACTTTCAAATGGGGAGCCGCGATCGTTGCCAGTTGAGCGAAGAACAGGGCCGAGGCATGGGCGTGGAGGATGGAGATCTCGTTCTTCCGGATGAAGGCCACGAGCCGCCGGAGCGCTCCGAGGTCGAGGGTGCGGGCGCGGTTCAGGGCGATCCGGCCGACGTCGGGCAGGATCTCCGCCGCCAGCGCTCCTTCCCGCCGGGTGGTGCCCAGGAAGGGGCGGAAACGCTCCCGCGAAAGGTGGTTGACCAGGTTGACCGCGACCCGCTCGGCGCCGCCGGGGTCGAGGGTGTCGACGAGGTGAAGGACGGAGACCCTCACCCCCCGGCCCCCTCTCCCGGTCCACCCGAGTCCACCCACCCCGGGAGAGGGGGAGACTTGCCGTTCGTTTTCTTGGCCTTTGGGGTGGGTGGGGGCGCCCCTCTCCCGGGGCGGGTGGACTCGGGTGGACCGGGAGAGGGGTCGGGGGTGAGGGCTCCAGCGCTCCGTCATGACCTGCCGCAGCGCCTCGCGCAGATCCTCCAGCGAGTACCTCTGGCCGAACGTCGCGGCCCGTTGCCCCATCGGCCCGGCCTCGGCGGGGTCGCAGGCGCGGCGGAGGGCGGCGGCGAGCGCGTCCACGTCGCGCGGCGGCACCACGAAGCCTCTCCCCTCCCCCAGGATCTGCGGCATGAGGCCGCGCTCGGAGCCGATGCAGACGAGGCCGAAGGCCATGGCTTCCACGATGGCCTTGGGCCAGCCTTCGGTCTCCGAAGCCAGGACGAGAACGCCGTGGGTTTCGTAGAAACCGAGGACGCGGTCGAAGTCCACGGCTCCGGAAAAGACGGCGGTCGCTCCGGGCCGGCCGAGCCGGGCCGCCTGCGCCTCCAGGGCCGCGCGCTCGGGGCCGTCGCCTACGATCGTGCAAGACAGGCCGACCTGCGCCGCCGCGTCGAGGAGGACGTCCACGTTCTTCGCCCGCGAGAGGCGGCCGACGAAGAGCACGCGCGGCCGGTCCGTAGGCCTGCGCGCGGCGGCGGCGCGGCGGGCGCGCTCCACCTGCTCGCGGTCGAGCACCGAGGTGAAGAACGGCACGATCCAGGGCGGCTGGTCCGGCCAGCTCCCGTAGACTGTCACCGGGCCGCGCCACCAGCGGGAGCCGAGGATGCGCCGCTGGAGGCGCACCGTCCAGGCCTCTCCGGGGAAGCCGGTCCACTGGCCGGCGTACTTGGCGATGAGCCGGCGGGAGAGGAGCGGCGCCAGGATCACCCCCAGGAGTCCCAGATTGCCGGGGCAGCGGACATGGACGGCGTCCGCCCGGCGCATGGCCGCCGCCAGGGAGACGGCCATGACGGGGAGGAGGACGATCTGCCGCAGCTTGGCTCCCAGGGTGTCGCCGCCGGCGCGCGGCTGCGGCGCCATCCGGACGTTGGGCCGGGCGATGACCGCGGCGTCGCCCGGCGGCGGACCGTCCACGCAAGGAGCGGCGATGGCGACCTCGGGGAAGAGGTCGGCCCAGATCTCGATCTCCCGGGCATAGGGGGCATAGGCGTAGATCGCGCCGCCGTGCCGGTAGTGGACCACGTGGCTGACGATGCAGAGGCGGCGGACGCCGGGGATCGGTTCACCGTTCACGCCTACGGACCCCGCCCGAAGCGCTCGTGAAGCTCGGCAAGGATCTCGGAAGGACTCAGCGACTCCTCCGTCCGCCTCCCGACGTAGGTGATACCCGCCGGGCTCACCAGCCAGCGCACGTGCTCGCCCGCCAGGCGGTCCAGAGTCTTGAGCCCGCCGAAGAGAAAGCGAGAGAGGAAGACCAGGGCGCGGCGCACGGTCCGGTTCGACGCGAGGTTCACCAGGGCGGAGTCGAGCTGGTAGGCCAAGGCGCCGAACGGCCCCATGCAGCGCCCCAGGTGGACGACGCGCGTCGAGCGGAAGAGGGCGCGGACCCCGGACGGGGTGACGCGGAAGAAGTCGACCGGAATGCCGTGCCAGGGGAAGCAGAAGGGAACCTTGACCAGGATGAGCCCGCCCGGGCGGCAGACGCGCTGCAGCTCGGCGGCGCCGCGCATCGGGTCCATCAGGTGCTCCAGAACCATCTCGGCCACGACGAGGTCCATGGAGGCGTCCGCGACCGGCAGCCAGAGGGCGTCGGCCACCAGGTGAGGCCGGAAGGCGCCGTCCACATCGGTCGTGAGCCATCGCACACCGGGGAAGCGGACCTCGATGTCGCCGGGGCGCTCGCCGGCTCCCACCACCAGCCCGCGCAGATCTCCCTCCCCCAGCTCGCGCCGGACCAGCTCGTCGGTGGTCCGGGCATCGTAGTCGGCGGCGAGAGACGGGAGGCTCCGGCGAAGACGCCGCTTGACCGGGCTTTCAGCCACCTTCGGCGCGAAGTAGCCGGCCTCGGGCCGCGCGCCCGAGAACGCGGACTCCGGGTGAAGCAGCACCGGGATGCCGTCCACGACGGGGGCGGAGTAGCCGCAGGCCGCGCAGGTCAGGCGCTCCGCGGCGGAGTCGAGCCGGCCGTGGCAGACCGGGCAGACCACAGAATTCACGGCTCGCCCCCCAGCCGGCCGGCCCACCAGACGGCGCGCTCCCACTGCCGGGAGAGGTCGCGCAGCTCCCGCGGCCAGGAGTAGAGCGGCGCGCGGCTCAGCCGCTTGAGGGCGTAGAAGAGGCGATAGCCGTTCCGCATGGATTTCGTGTGGCTGCGCCGCGAGTAGAGCACGGGCGGAGCGGGCCGCGGCGGCACCGAGTCTCCCGACCAGGGGAGGCTGTCGGTGCGCTCGCGGAAGCCGCCCGCGGGCGCCTTGAGGTGCAGCACCGGCTCGCTGGGAGCGTACAGCACCTCGGTCCCGGTGAGCCGCAGCCGCAATCCGAATTCATAATCCTCGCCGTAGCCCCCTTCGAGGCGCTCGTCGAACCCGCCGGTGGCTGCGAGGGCGCGGGCCGAAACCAGCGAGGCGCCGCTGGCGAAGACCGGCCACGGTCTTGGCAGACCAGCGGGCAGGCTGGAGACAGGAACCTCACCGGGAAGCGTCCCGGGAAGATGAACCGCGGCGGTCACCGCCTCCACGTCGTAGGCCCGGGCCGCCCGCACGAGATAGGAGATCAGACCCGGGCGCAGGCGGACGTCGTCGTCCAGGAGCAGCACCCAATCGGACCGCACCTCCCGCAGCCCCGCGTTGCGCGCCCGGCAGGCTCCGGGCTCCGGCTGGGAGAGGAAGACGATCTCGAACGGCCAGGCACCGGCCGGCGCCGGATCCGATCCTTGATCCACGACGATCACCCGCCGCGGCGGCAGGGTCTGGCGCCCGAGGTCGTCGAGCACGTCCCGCAGCGGTCCGGGCCGGCCGAGGGTGGGGATGAGGACGTCCACCGAGGTATCCTCCTCGGGCTCCTCGGGCTCCTCGGGCTCCTCGGGCGGCAGGGGAGGATGGAGCGCGGCGAGCGCGGCCTCGTCCACCCGGCCGGCCGCGGGCGCCAGCCAGCCCCGCAGCGCGGCGAGGACCGGCAGCCGATGGTCGAAGAGCAGCCGCGCCAGGAGCCAGAAGCCGACCCATTGCTTTCCATACCCGCGGCGGACGAGCCGCGCGAGGTCGGCTTCCGGCAAGGTCGCTTCCCAGAGCTCCGCCGGGCCGCGGAGCAGCGCCGGCTCCGAGCGCGGGCAGAGACCGTGGCGGACGCCGCGCAGCCCGAGGTCGAAGAGAAAGCCGGCCAGGCTCGACCAGCCCGCGTCCGGAGCCAGGGCGCGCAGGACCGCCGCGTGGATCAGGCCCGCCGCCGGAGAGATCAGCGGCGTACCGAAGCGGCGGCCGGCCGGACCGGGAAGGAGGCCCGGCGCGTCGAAGTCCACGAAGCCGAGCGAAGCCGTCGCGAGGTCGGTGCGCTGGACGCAGCCGAGATGAAGAACCTGGAGCGGGTGCCGGGCGAGGCCGGGCCACGACTCCGGGTCGGAGAGCGCGGGCGCGAGGCGGGAGTCGTACCAGGCGATCCAGGAGTCCGGATGCGACTCGGCGGCCCGGAGGAGACCGGCGGGCGTCGGATTCTCCACCCGGACCAGACTCACTCGTCCTCCAAGTCCGGCCGGTCCCAGAAGAGCGTGGCCGCGCCCCACAGGCGGCCGCAAGTCTCGGCCGGATCGGCCAGGCGGCAGCCGGCGAGGAGGAGCGTCGTGGCCCACCACCGCCCTCGGTCCATCCAGGAGGGGGATGGCCAGCGCAGGCGCCAGACCCGCCAGCCGTTGCGCACCGTCATCTCCCCGTAGCGGAAGCGGTTCGGCCGCCCGGCGGCCTCGTGGAGATGCGCCAGCCGGGCGCGGGTACAGAGCCAGAGGTTGCCCTCGCGGCTCGCACGCAGGCAGAAGTCCAGATCCTCGTACAGCCCATAGCCTTCGAACCAGGGCGAGAATCGGACCTTCTCCAGGAGATCGCGCCGCCAGGTGGCGGCCCCGCCCATGAACAGCTCGACCGGGTGATCCTGGCCGTCCGGCGGGAAGAAGCCGACCGAGCGGGCATGGCCCATGGCCGGCATGCGGCCGGGTCCCGCGGGAGAGTCCAGGCCGAGGAGACGGCGCAGGCGCCAGCGGTAGTCCTCCCGCCGCTCCCACTCCCCCAGCCGGAAGACGGAGAGCGGCGCGGGGCCGGTGGCGGCCCGGGTCCAGGTCACCTCGTTGGCGATGTAGCCGCCAACCCCCACCGCTTCGGGATGGCGGCCGAAGCAGGCCAGGATCTCCTCGAAATAGGCGGGCTCGGGTACGGTGTCGTCGTCCAGGAAGGCCACCAACTCACCGCGGGTGCGGGCGATCCCCCAGTTCCGCTGCCGGGTGAGCCCGCGCTCCTCCGCCGGCACCCGGGAGTAGGCCACGCCGGGAAAGCCGCGGACGACCTCCTCCGTCTCCCTGTCCGCCGAGGCGTCCACGACCAGCACCTCGTCCGGCCGGCGGGTCTGGGCGGCCACCGCCGCCAGCAGGCGTCCGACCGGTCCCGGGCGATGGACGGTGCAGACGATCAGGGAGAGCGTCACGCGAGCCTCTCCAGAAGCCGGAGCAGGTCTTCCACCTGGCGCCGAGGCGAGACGCGCTCGCGCAGGGCCGGGGAGGGCTCGCGCTCGGCCAGAGCGCCGCGGGACCAGTCGGCGTGGATGCGCAGCAGGTCCCCGGCCGCGGTCTCCGGCTCGCCGAGCGCGGTGGCATACCCCCAGCCTTCCCGGACCAGCTCCCAGGTCGTGCCGCCGGGCGCGCAGAGCGCCCAGACCGGGCGTCCGGCCGCCAGGTACTGCGCCACCTTGGTGAGGAGCAGCGGCCGGTCCGCCTCGCACTCCAGGTCGAGCAGCACGTCCGCCTCCGCCAGCGCCCGGGAGAGCGCGTCCTCCCCTTCTTCGAGGACGATGCGCGTGGCCACCGGGAGGGACGCGATGTAGCTCTCCGCGAACGGAGTGGGGCGGGCCAGGTGGAAGGACAGCTCCAGGTCCCCGCCAACAGCGGGTGATCGCTCCCGTAGGCGGGCCAGGGCCTCGGCGAGCTCGGGCCGCGCCCGGTCCTTGCGCAGGGTGCCGGCGAAAGCGATTCGCAATCGATCCGCGCGCCGGACCGGAGCCGCCTCTCCGACCGCGATATGGGGGAGGATCGCGGACGGCACCCGGGCCAGCGCCGGAAACGCCGCCAGCTCCAGGTCGCGGAGCGCGGCCGAGGGGAAGGTGAGAGCGTCGATCCGCGGGATCACCGCCGCGAGCCGCTCCCCCACCCGCCGGTCCGAGTGGGCGTCCACGGCATAGAGACCCGGCCAGACCGAGGCGGGCATGGGATCGTTCACGTTGACGATCCAGCGGAACGGCCGCCGCCGGAGGTCTACCGCCGCGACCGCCGCGATCGAGGCGAACGGCAGCGCGCGCGACCAGACCACGGCGGGCTCCCGATCCAGCTCCCGCTTCAGGACCCGGGAGGCGGCGGCCTGCCAGGAGGCCATCTTGATCCCCTGGCCGGTCCGCTGGTGGATCAGCTTCTCCACGGCGCGAACCGGGAGAGCGCCGGGGCCGCCCCGGCGCAGCCGCTTCACCGCCGCCCGGGCCAGCGGGGAATCCCCCGACTCGCCGAGCGCGTGGACCCGCCAGCCCGGGAGAGACGCCAGCGGCGTGCCGTCGCGCAAAGCCGGCGGCTCGCCGCCGGAGATCACCGTCACCCCCTCCGGCCAGTGCGCGGCCAGGGCGCGGACCAGCTCCAGGTTCACCTGGCTCTCGGGGCCGCCGGTGCCCGGGGCGAGCGCGTGGGCGACCACGATCAGGCGCTTCATGGTCTACGGCGGAACCAGAAGCTGCAGTGCCGCTCCAGGTCCGCGTCCGGTCCCAGGCAGGCGGCCAGCTCGGCGCGGCGCTCGTGGATCACCCACCGTCCAGGCCACACCACCTCGAAGGCGGAGCTGTGGCAGAGCAGCGCCTGGAGGAGGTACTGCTCGGTATAGAGAAAGCCCCGGTCCACGTTCCACTCCACCGGATAGTCGTCCGGCAGATAGATGTCGTGGACGTGGACCAGCACGCCGGGCGCGAGCGCCGGGATCACTTCCAGGAAGAGGAAGTTCACGTCGCTGCCGGTGCCGCCGCGGTGGCTGGAGTCGACGAACAGCACGCCGTCCGCGGGCAGGCTCCGCAGCCAGTCCAACGGAACCTCCTGGACCGGCAGCGACCGGTGCTCGTGGGCGATTCCCGCGAGAGCGGCCCGGGGCTCGGGGTCGATGCAGACGAGGCGGCCTCCGTCCGGATCGAGGGCGGCGCGGATCACCCGCGAGCTGTTGCCGCTCCCCACCTCCACCACCAGGGACGGCCGCCGCTCCCGCAGCAGCGCGTAACCGACCGCGGCGTCGGCCAGCCCGAAGAACGGGTTGCCAGGATCGTATCCCGGCAGCGAGGCGGCCTCGGCGCCGAATTCCCGGAGGGGACCGGCGAGGATGCGGTCCACCTCGGCGCCGTTCCAATCGAGGCCCGGACAGGACGACCGGGGGGGCCCGGGAACGGGACGCGGGATTACCACGGTCTCGTCGATCCGGCTCAACTGGAGGCCCAGACCGGCCAGGGCGCGCCTGGCGAGCCTCTTCATGAAAGCAGGCTCCGGTACCAGTCGACCGACCGTTCGGCCGCGAGGCCGGCGTCAAACTCGGATTCGACCCGCCGCCGGGCGGAAGCGCCCAGGGCCGCGGCCCGCTCCGGATCGGCCAGCAGCCCCAGGACCGCCTCGGCCAGCGCCGCCGTGTCGCCCTCGGGCACCAGGATGCCGTCCACGCCGGACCGCACCACCTCCCGCGCCCAGCCCTGGTCGTACCCCACCAGCGGCCGGGCGCAGGCCATGGCCTCCAGCCAGGCCAGCGGCTGCGCCTCCGCGTAGGACGGGAAGACGCAGACGGCGGCGCGGCGGATGCGCTCCTGGACCTCTTCATAGGGCACCTGCCCGAGGAGGTTGGTCCGCGCCCGGGCCGGCGTCGAGAGGCACGCCTCCAGCAGGCTCCAGGTGGACGGGGAGCCGGTCCGGCGGTCGGCCGAGTCGCGGCCGGCCAGGACCAGTCGCGCCCGCGGCTCGCGCTTGACGACCCGCGAGAAGGCCGGCCCGAGATCCAGCACCCCCTTCTTGCGCACCAGGGTCCCGAGGTAGAGCACCGTGCCGGGCTCGACGTCCTCGGCCAGGCCCGGCTTGAACCGCGAGAGGTCCACACCGTTCGGGATCACGCGGAAGCGGTCCACCAGGCCGAAGAGCTCCCGGGTACGGTCGGCCGTGAAGCGGCTCACCGACGCGAGACCGTCGGCCCCTTCGAGCGCCATCCGCTCCGCCAGCATCACACCAGGCCGCACCCGCTCGTCCAGGAGGCTGGCGAAGTAGGTGGCGCTGCCGTGGCAGCGGACCCCGATCGGACAGGGGAGACGGATGCCGGCCGACGGTCCGCACCAGTCCGGCGCCTCGACCACGTCGAGCCCCTCCTTCTCCACCAGACGAAGGAGCTTGGCGCGCGCCCGGGCGCGGTTCAGAAGCCACCCCAGGCTGGGCAGCCGGGTCTCGCCGAGAAAGCGGACCCGCACGCCGCCATCCTCGAACCGCGCCTCGGGACCCCAGCCGACCACGGTCACCCGGTGGCCGGCCGCGACCAGCGCGCGCGCCAGGTTGCGCACGCTGGTGCCGATCCCTCCGGAAGGCAAGGGCGGATATTCGTTGGTGAGGAAGCCGACGTGCATGCAGCCGCATGATAGCAACAGGCGCCGGGCCGGGCGGGCGAGACCTTTCCTGTGGCATAGTCCTGCACGGCAATACGGAGGAAATCAGGTATTTGACGAATCTTCTACGGGGCGCGTCATTGGAGTGGGCGACGCCAGTGGGGGCGGTGGCAAAGAAGAATGGCGACCCTGAACATCTTTATCGACGAATCCGGCAGCTTTGACTTCACTCCAAAGGGATCAAGGTACTTCATCCTGACCGCTCTGGCGACGGTTGATTGTTCGACGATGCTTCCGGAATTCTTTGCGCTGAAGCATGAGCTGGGATGCGAGGAGTTTCACGCTACAGAGGACACTCAGGCGACCCGCGACCGAATGTATGACCTTTTAGAGCGACACTGCTCCCACAACTGCTTTACCCTGGACAGCATTATCGCCCAGAAGAACAAGGTCGACCCGGCAATACGCGAAGATGCCGTATTCTACGCCAAGCTTCTACGGATTCTACTGCGATGGGTGTTCCGATGCCGAGCTACCCGCGACATCGACAGCATCAACGTCTGGGCTGCCCGGATTGGCACGCAGAAGAAAAAGGCGGTGTTTGAGAAGACCGTAAAGACTTACCTCAGCAACGATCTTCCCTCTCGGGTGCCGTACCAGCTTCTCATACATAGTTCGGCATCGCACCCACTGCTCCAGGCGGCCGACTACTGCTGCTGGGCTGTCGCCAAGAAGTGGAAGGACAACGAAGTCAGGCCATACCAAAAGATTCGGCAGGCACTGAAGGCCGAGTTTGAAGTCTTTCGAAAGGGATCGGTGGAGTACTACTAAAAAACAGTGACCCGCTTGCCTATCCACCCAAAGGTGAAAGTGCCCAGGGGCACTTGTCGGTAAGCGGGAACCTTTCACTGACTAGTATACACTGGACCGGCCGGCCGGTCAATCGCCTTTGCGAGCCCTCCGGGCTGGACGGCGGAGGTCTCAAACACGGCGGCCACCGGCCCGCTATCGTTTCAAGGAGCTACGCTCCACCTGCCCGAGCCC
This sequence comes from uncultured Holophagales bacterium, assembly GCA_963844885.1. Classification (GTDB taxonomy): domain Bacteria; phylum Acidobacteriota; class Thermoanaerobaculia; order Multivoradales; family UBA5704; genus DATMER01. Next base: position 233,335 of record CAWJQA010000012.1, read on the forward strand.
TCGCCGGCTCTGGCGGGCCTTCCGTCAACTCCGGCCCGCGTTCCGCGATCTCCAGCCGGCCTTCGGCCAGTGTCGGCGCGCGTTCCAGATCTCCAGCGGGTCTCCGGCCAGCGCCGGCGAGCCATCCGCCGGTCTTCCCAACGATCGGCCAGGTCCGGCGAGAGGCCCGCGAAGCCTGGCCGGCCTCTCGCGCAACCCGGCGAAAGCCCCGCCGGCTCCAGCCGGAACCCCGACGGGCTTCCCGACGACCGGCATCTCCCGGCCACTCGTCCGCCAAGACGAGCCGGCGGTGCGCCACTTGCTGCCGAACATCGGGAATAGCCTAGACGCCGGTCAGAGCCACGATCCCAGGTCCAGCAGCTCTCTCAGCCGGTTGCCGATCCTCCGGCCGGGCGGCGGCAGGGCGGATGCCGCCGCGAGCAGCCGCTCCCGGGCGGGCGTGGTTTTTTCCCAGACCTCGTCCCGGAGACGGCCGCGCAGGCGGAGGGCCTCCTCCCGCATCGCCGGCCAGCGGGAGACGAAGCCGGGCCAGTCCAGATCGCCCGGGAGACTCCAGCCTTGCAGCCCGTTGTCCTCCAGAAACCGGCGGACCTTGGGCGCCGCCGAGCCCACCAGGACCGGCCGGCCGAGCTGGAGCGCGAAGAGCAGACCGTGGAAACGGCGGGTCAGGACCGCGGCGGCGCGCCGGGCCGGCTCCAGGTCGAACTCCTCGGGGACGGGCCGGCGGAAGGCCGCGGCGTCGCCGCCGTTCTCGAAGTAAAGCGGCCAGGGATGCAGAGGGACAGGGGCCGTCAGATCGGCGGAAGTCACAGCCACCCCGTCGCCCTCTCCCGGAGCCGGCTCGAACGGATAGAGCCAGGTGATGTCCGGCGCCACGAAGGCCCGCGGATGCTCCCCCACCTCCGCCAGCGAGCCGCGGTCGCGGAACCAGGCGAAGCAGCAGACGTCGAGGAACGCCCGCAGCTCCGCGCGCAGCTCCGGGGTGATCCCTTCGACGCTCACGCCCGCCAGGGCCACCGGGATGCCGGCGGCCCGCACCCAGCGGGCCATGTCCCGGAACATGCCGCCGCGGTCGCGGATCAAGCCGCCACCGCCGAGGATGGCCGCGTCGTACGTGCGCAGCAGGTGGACCGGCGGCCGGCGGCCGGCAGGGAGGAAGGCCAGCGTGTGACCCTCCAGCCAGCGGGTGAGGCACTGCTGGATGCGATCGTCGCCCGCGTTGCGATGGTGGTACCAGCCGAAGACCGCGATGTTCATCGGCGCCCCCCCAGGATGTCCCTGATGCCCAGAGCGCGGACCACCCGGCCGCCGGCCCGGCGCCACCAGGGCGGGCGGGGCGGCGGCGGCGCGGCGGCCACGGTGAGACGGTCGATGTCCGCCGGTTCGGCGCGGGAGAAGAAGGCCTCCAGGGCCGGCAGGAAGCGGCCGATCCGCTCGCGGAAGGCCTCCTCCGAATAGGTCCGGGCCAGCTCCTCCACCCCCTCGGGCCGGAAACCGCCGCGGACGACGGCCTCGATCCGCTCCAGGTCGTGCGCCAGCGACCAGGTCTCGACCTTGAAGGCGTTGATCTCCGGGTCCAGGTAGTCCGCCAGCCCGCCGTGGAGGTTGCTGAACACGGCGCAGCCGCAGACCAGCGCCTCCAGCGGCTGAAAGCCGAAGCCCTCGACCCACCCCGAGGCGGTGGGAGCCGACGAATAGAGATAGACCTTCGACCGGTTGTAGAGCCGGAACAGCTCGGCCCGGGGGAGGAAATCCCGCACCACGTGGACCCGGCACCGCGTCCGCAGCGCGGGGACGAGAACCTCCCGCAGGTAGGCCGTGGACTTGCGCTCCAGGAAGAGGACGTCCAGGTCCCGGTCCAGCCCGAGGTCCCGGCATTCTGGATCAAGCACCGGGCCGAGGAGGAAGAGCGGGTTGTGCGGCGCGCGGAGCATCCAGTACGCCAGGATGTGGCGGCTCAGGCAGAGGACCGGCACGGTCTCGGGGAGCCGGAGGTCCCAGCCGGTGCTCTGGGCATAGTAGACCACCCGGCGCCCGGCCAGGGTCTGGAGCAGCCCCTGCACGTGCGGTCCCCAGGTGGCCACGAAGAGGTCGGAGGGATCGGCGGCGGCCAGCACGTCGTCCAGGAACGGCACCCCCTCCTCCCGGTCGCGGTAGGTGACGACCCGGGCGGAGACGCCGGGGGCGTGCCGGCCGAGCAGGTCCGCGAAGGTCTCGGCGATGAGCCGGCCGCCGAAGCGCCAGGCCGGCGCGGTGAGACCCGGGAGCAGCACGTGGACGGTGCTCACCGCGCCTCCCTCCGGAAGAGCGTCGCGTAGCGCTCCGGCCCGTCCGGATGCCCGGCGTCGAACGGCTCCAGCGCCCAGTAGGGGCGCCGGGGATTGCTCCAGAACGCCCGCTGGACCTCCCAGGCCTCGTGGATCGGCTCGACCTCGTCCAGCACCGGCGAGAGCCCGTGCCGCCGGGCGAGCCGGTGGATCGTGCCCAGCGGTCCGCCTCCCACCGCCAGGATGCCTCCGGGGGCCAGGTGGGTGACGAGGTTCCCGAAGGCCCGCTCCCGCGGCTCCTCCGGCAGGCTGATGAGGAGGTTCTGGCAGGCCACCAGGTCGAACCCCTCCCGCGGCAGATCCGCCGCGGGCTGGAGCACGTCGCCCTCGGCATAATGAAAGAGGCTCCGCCAGCGGCTCCGCACCCGCCAGCCGCCCAGGGGAAGACGCCGGAGATAGGGGGCGAACGGCCGCGGTTCGACGCCGCGGGGCATGTGCCGCTTCGAGTAGGTGAAGGTCTTCGCGTCCTCGACGTAGGCCGCGCAGAGATCCCGTCCGTGGATCTCCAGGTCGAGGGAACGCCCGGCCGGATCGAGGGCGACGAGCAGGCTCACGGTCTCGGCGCCGTCCGCCATGGCGTGGACGAGGAGGCGCAGCCGGTCCCGGCCCGCGAGCTGCCGGGCGAGGGTCCGGAGCTGCGGCGGGTTGCGGAAGAGCCGCGTGATGGCCGCGTTCGGATCGGGCCGGGGAGACGGCTGCCGGCGTAGGAGACGGGCGAGGCTCGACGGAATCGCCATGGCGTCAGAGCTCGGTCTCGGCGAGCCGGAGGCGGCCGATCCTCTCCCGGTGGGTGTCCACGAACGCCTCCAGCGCCTCGGTCTCGCGGCTGTCGAGGATCGACCGCCAGCGTTGGTTGCGGTCCTTCTGGACCTCGGCGAGGCCCGGGTACCCAGCCGGCCGCAGCCCGGCCGCGCCCTCCACCTTCCGCAGCGTTCCGAGCGGGTCGGTCACGAAATCCTGGTGCCGGATCGGGAGCACGGCCGCGAAGCCGCCGGCCTCCCGCTCGATCGTCTCATAGACCCGCAGCCAGTACTCGGCGATCACGGCCGCGTCCCCGCCCGGGAAGAGGCGGGCCGGATCGAGACCCGCGGAAGGAGCCGGCGGCACGCAGCTCCAGCAGGCGGCCTGGTCCTCGGGGAGATAGTGCTTCCCTCCCCAGTCCGCCGCCATCTTCTCCCAGAGCCGCTTCGTGCTGGCCACGGTGCTGCGCAGGTCGCGGCTCGTCACCAGGAGGACCGCGTCCGGAAACAGCGCCCGCACCAGCGGCAGCTTGTTCCAGAGGTGCGGGCTCTTGTTGAAGAACCGGGTGCCGCTCCAGCCACCCTTGGCGAGGTGAAGCCGGGCGAAGCCGTCCCGGACCTCCTCCATCCGGCCGGCCACGGCCTCGGGACCGGCCGGCGGGCAGTGAGCGCACGGCAGCCCCGGAGTGGCGATCTCGATCCCGGCCAGCTCGTGCCACTCCCGGGAGAGCTCGAAGCCGGCGTTGATCACCTGCGGGTGGGCCTCCAGGCAGTAGGCGAAGAACGTGGTGCCGCTGCGCACCGTGCCGACCAGGAAGATGGGCCGGCGCAGCGGCGGCGCGGCGATCCCGAGCCGTTCCCGCGTCTCCTGGAACGCCCGCGTCCGGTAGAGCCGGCGGCGTGCCCGTTCGAGGATCATCGCGCCATCTCCAGGAGCGCCTCCGCGCAGCGCTCGCTCGCGCGGTCCAGCGGCAGCGCCACGACCTCGCGCAGCCAGCGCGCCCGGGCCTCGCTCTTCTCGCCGGGATGGGCGAGCGCGCGGCGGACCTGCTTTCCGAGATCCTCCGCGCTCCGCGCCCAGTAGACCGGCTGGAGCGCGTGGACGCACCGGAAGTGCGGCAGGCGGTAGAGATCCGTCACGTCCCAGTCTCCCGCCCCGGGAGGGTTGTACGCCACATAGACCGCCGGCTTGTCGAAGATCGCGAAATCCAACCCCATCGTCGAACCCAGGTTGACCACCGCGTCGCAGTGGCGGGCGACGTTGGCCAGGAGGCCCAGATCCTCCGGCAGGGGCGCCACCTGCGTCCAATCCCCCTCCCCCGCCCGCCAGGCCGGATCGCAGACGGCGATCTCCGGGAACCGGGCCAGCGTTTCGGCATAGCGCCCGCTCACGTCGGTCGGCGCGCGGCGGAAGAGGATCTGCGGCGGGTTTTCCATCGAAGCCAGGTCCGCCAGATAGGCCGGATCGAACGGCGAGGTCATCTCGTCGTCGCCGGAAAAGCAGACCACCGGCCGCGCCGGATCGAGCCCCAGGCCGCCGAGAAACTCCCCGCGCGGACGCGCCAGGGCCGGATCGAGGTGCGGCTCGAACTGGGGGGTGCCCACCACGTGGACGCGCCGAGGGTCCATCTCCGGATAGTAGAGGAGAAGCTCGGCCTTCATCGCGTCGCTCCACACCAGGAAACGGTCGGCGTGGACGGCCATCCGCCCCTTGGGCAGGTTGTCCCAGGAGTAGATGAAGGTCGCCGTGGGGATGCCGAGCCGCCGCGCTGCCAGCAACGCAGGCACCGCCCGGCTGGCGCGCTGGTGGGTGCAGAAGACCGCGTCCGGCCGCTCGGCCCGCAGGAACGCCTCGAAGGGGGCGAGGTCGCCGTCCCCGGAAGCGGCCCCGGCGTGGCAGCGGTCGAGCCAGGCCGCGCCGTCCGGCGTCGGCACCAGGCGGCCGAGCAGGTGGGCGGCGTGCCCGACCGTCCTGGAGAGCGCTCCGCCCGACGGCCGGCGGAAGCGGAGCATCACCTCGGCCGCGTCCTCTTCATAGCGCCAGTGGAGCTGGGCGTAGATCTTGGCCTGGCGGAGCACCCGCGCGGCCAGGCCTTCCCGGACATACGGCAGCGGCTCGAAGCGGACCGCCTTCCCCTCCTGGGTCGCGAGCACGTGCTCCGGCAGGACGTGCCAGGCGACTACTTCCGCCTCGGCGGCGAGGAGGTCCAGGAACCGCGTGTAGAGGAAGTTGCGGATGCCGACCCCGTCGGGTATGACGAGCACGACCTTCATCGCGCCGCCTCCCGGAACGCCCGTTCGTAGACGGGAACCACGGCCGCCGCCGACACCGCCGCCGCCTGCTCCGGCCGAGGGGCCAGCTCGGCGAGGCGGCCGGCTCGCCAGAGATCGTGGAGCTTCTCGAGGGCGGCGGCGATCCCGACTACGTCTTCCGGCCCGGCGAGGATGCCGCCTCCGGCACCCAGCAAGTCGGCGGCCACGCCGCGGCGGGGGCTGAGCGCGAGGATCGGCCGCCCTCCGGCCAGGTAGTCCGACAGCTTGGAGGGGAAGAAGATGCCCTCCGCCAGGTCCGCCTCGACGAGGAGGGCCACGTCCGCCTCCGCCATCCAGGCCTGGACGGCGTCGGGCGGCATCGACGGCTCGAAGGAGACGGCGCCGGAGAGAGCGGATGGCACGGCCGGCGCGGCTCCGGCATACCGGCCGGCGAATTCGATGCGGACCGGCGCGCCGGGATGGGTGGCCAGAAACCGTTCCAGACCGGCGAAGAGGGGCTCGACGCGGCGCTCTTTCATCAAAAAGCCGGCATGGCGGATACGTATGGGCGCGCCACCCCCTGGGACCGCCGGCGCCCCGCCGGCGGCTTCTTCTTTAAAAACCGCCGGCGGGGCGCCGGCGGTCCCAGGGGTCCCAGGGGCACCGAGATGAGGCGCGACGAACGCCTTGCTCCGGAACCGCTCGCGCCGGCCTTTCAGAAGCCAGTCGCGCAGCCAGACGGAAGGGAAGACGAGGCTTCCCGCCTTCCGCAGCATGGCGTCGAGGGAGCGCTCCAGGCGGAGCCGGGACAGCGGGCCGACCGTGAAGCGGTAGGGCTCCGGGTAGAGATGATGCGGCCAGGGGTCGCTGAAGTAGGCGCACCAGGGGAGGTCGAGCCTCTTGAGGATCGAAAGCGCCGCGAGGTGGCTGGCCGCCGGGTTGAGCCGGCTGTGGAGCACGTCGAACGGCCCCAGCTCCGCCGCCTTCCTCGCCACGGCGCGCGCCCATCCCGCCTCCTCCACCGTACAGCCGCGCAGGAGATGCGGGAGCGCTCCAATCCTCCCCCAGCCGTCCATGACCCGGCTGACGCGATCGAAGGCGCCCGGCGGGTCCGGCTCCACCCGGTGAACCGCGACGCCCTCCAGATCCGGAGAGGTGGTCGAGAGCAACGTCACCTCGTGGCCATGCCTCGCCAACGCCTCCGCCAGCCGGGCCGATGCCAGGCCCTCGGCGGTGCCGTCGCGGCAGTGCCAGGAGACGAAGAGCACCTTCACGAGAACAGCTCCCTGGCCCGCTCGGCAAACGCGGGGAAGGCGAAGTGCCCGGCGCGGCGGTGGGCGGCGGCCGACAGCCGGGCGCGCAGCGCCTCGTCCGCGCACAGCCGGCGGGTCTGCTCCGCGCACTCCTCGAAGGTCTCCCACAAGAGGCCCGCGCCCTCCTCCACGATCTCCGGCTGGCCGCCGCGGGCCACCACCACCGGCACGGCGCCCGCGCTCATGGCTTCCACCGTGGCGATCCCGAAGTGCTCCATCCGCTCCGGTGCCGCTTCGGGGTCTTCCAGCGCGCCCGTGAAGTGCCAGAAGAGCGACGCCGCGCCGCAGACCTCCTCCAGCTCGGCCCTCGGCGCGTCGAGGTGGAACACCACCGGCAGCCCCTTCGCCGCCTCGACGGCGGCGCGGACGTACTCCGGCTCCTGCGCCGTGCCGACGAGATGCAGCTCCCAGCCGGAAAGACCGCGCTCGATCAGCCCGCGGAAGACCTCGATCATCTCCGCCTGCCGCTTGGACCGGCCGCCGCCGGTGAAACGGCCGACCGCCACGATCCACGGCCGCTTCTCCCGCGGCACGATCGGGAAGACCGGCGGATGGAGCACCCGCGCCGTCCGTCCCCACCGCCGCTCGATCCACCGCGCCGTGTAGGCGGAGTTCGCCACCACCGACCGGAACAGCGCCAGGCGCAGCCGCGACCCCGCTCCGAGCCGGCGCTGGAACGGGAACTCGCAGAGCAGATGGGCGTTGCGCAGCCCGCGCAGACGCGGCACCTCCGTGGCCTGAACGATCACCCGCCGGTGCATGAAACCCGCCAGGACGTCCCCGACCTCGCGCACCAGCGTGGAGCGCCGCGGATCGTGCTCCAGCATCAGGCCGTCGAGGGGGATCGGGAAGAGCTTTCGCGCCAGATCGGTCCGCAGCGCCGCCGGGAACCGGACCCGCACCTCTCCCTCCTCTACCAGCGCCGCGGCGATGGCGAGCACGTAGGGCAGCCCCCCACCCTGCCGCGGGTCGGAGACGTTCGAGTACACCACCGTGGTCATCTTCTCCGCCCGATCCGATCCAGCAGAGCCGCGGCCAGGCGGCGGCCCGAGCCGCCGTCCGTGGGGCCGCACCAGAGATCCACCACCCGCCGCCGCTCTTCGCGCTCGAGGCCGGGATCCTGCAGGTAGGTCGTCACGTGCGCCAGCAGCTCCTCGGGCGAGCGCGCCAGCCGCACCGCGCCGGACTCGACCACGGTGCGGTAGTGGTCGTACTGAGCGTAGTACTGCTCGATGGTCTCTTGAAAGGAGCGCTCCGGCGAGAGGTCGAAGGCGATATTCACCACCGGCCGGCCGCACGTCGCCGCGTCGAGGGTGAGAGTGGAGGCGAGGTTGACGACCACATCGGCATGATGAATGGAGCTGACGAGCTCGCGGTTGTCCTCCGGCGTCGGGCAGTAGCCGCCGAGCCGGCCCTGGCCGCGCTCGCCGGGGATCTGGAGCGCCACGGCCGGCCCCGGGCTCCAACCCCGGAACCGGCCTCCGGCGTCGCCCGGGTGCAGCCGCACCAGGAGCTGCGGATAGCCCAGGGCTTCAGCCCGGGCCAGATCGCTCGCCAGCCGCCGCACCACCAGGTGCTCGGCCGGCGCGAGGTGCGGCGTGGCCGTGCCGTAGAGCACCAGCGGCCGGCGCGGGTCGAAACCGTAGGCCGCGCAGAGCTCCTCCCGCGAGGTCCGCATGCAATTCCGCTGGTACCAGTCGAAGTGCGGCACGCCGGTCACGTCCACCGTGGCAGGCGCCGCCTCCGGGTAATACCGCAGCAGCTCGGAACGGATGCGCTCCGACCAGACGAAGTAGTGGTCGTAGGCCGTGAAATACGCCGGCTTGGACGTGAGGTTGTCCCACGAGTTGATCCAGGCTCCCACCGGGATCTCCAAATGCCGCGCCACGATCGCCGGAGGGGCCTCCTCGTGCGCGTGCGGCAGCGTCGAGACGACGAGGTCGGCGCCGTGCTCCCGCAGCCGCCGCGCATAGTCCGCGGCGTGCGGGTAGTCGCGCACGAGCAGCTCCCCCTCCCGGTCCAGCCGGCGCGCCGGGCTCGAACGCGCGGCGAAGAGCCGGGCGTCCAGCTCCCGCAGGTCGAAGGCCAGCCGCTTGAAACCGCGGAGCGTCCGGCGGTGCTCGGCCTGCTTGATCCGCCGGGTTGCGGTCGAGCTCAGCCGGAAGAAATAGTGGTTGCGGCGGCGATAGGCCCGGCCATAGGCGCCCGCGTTCGGGTCGAACGGGTAGAGAGGCTCGACCACGATCCCGGCGCCGAGCCGCTCCCGCAGCGGCAGAACCAGGTCCGGCGCGGCGAACAGGACGATCCGGGCGCGGCGGCGCAGCTCGGGCAGGACGTCGGTCTGGAGGAACGTCCGCACACCCCAGCCGCTGCTCAGCAGGAGGACGATCGTCGGGGTCGTGGAGGTCGTCATCGCAGAGCAAACTCGGCGGCCTCGTCGAGGCCGTCGGTGCCGGACAGCCATGGGGTCTCGAAGCGGCGCGCGAAGATGGAGGCCGGCGTCACATAGGCCCAGGTCGCGAGCACCCGCGGGCTCTCGGTGGCGAGCCCGCCCCGGTGCAGCCCGTAGGTGTCGCAGAAGATCAGCGTGCCGGCCGGCCCCGTGCCGGTGATCCGGTCCGCGGCCGGGATGCGCGCCTCGACCTCGCCGTCGGGCGGATAGCTCGCCGTGCCCGGGTCGGGATTCGGCCAGTGCCCGGCGTACGGACCGGGCCCGTGGCTGCCGCGCACGTACTCCAGCGGCCCGGCGCCGGCGTCGACATCCGAGAGATAGAGGAAGACCTTGACCAGCCGCTGATCCTCGGGATCGCGGTGCCAGCGCTGCGACGCCACGGCCTGGCGCTCCACCGGCGACGGAATCGTGTACCAGGCGTCGACGTAGTTGAGCTTCGACCAGAGCCCGAGGTAGGAGTTGACCGTGTCGAGCAGGGCCGGCGCCAGGCCGAGGCGCAGCAGGGGATCGTCCGGCGGCAGCGACGGCTTCGAGTCCCAGAGCCGGACGAGGTAGTCCTTGCCTGCCGATGTGCCGATCTTCGAGCGATAGGTTTCGATGCCGCGGCGGACGCGCTCGCCGGCGGTGAGCTCGCGGCCCGCCGCCTGCGCCGCCTCCCAGAGGCCCGAGCCCGCGAGCAGATCGCCGACGCCGATCCGGGCGAACCCGTCGCGCTTCAGGCTGTCCACGACTTGCGCCTGCGCCGCGCCGAGCGCGGGCCGGTGCGCCTCGAACCGGCGGCGGCTCGACGCGTTGAGCCAACCCTGCCCGTAGCCGTAGAACTTGAGCCTGCGCCAGGCGCGGCGCAACGGCGGCGGGATCGTCATGACAGCACCTCGAACGAATGGCGCACCAGGAAGGGACCGCAGTCGGCCGGCAGCACCGCACCGGTCCCGAAGAAGTCGCCGCCCGCCACGGTCAGCTCGACCGCGTCCATCACCTGATCCTCCAGCTCGCGCCCGCTCTTGAGCAGGGCATGGATGCGACAGGCGCCCTGGTGGAGCGGCAGGTCCGGCACCTCGATCCGAATCGTGCCGGACGGCTCCGGCAGCTCCAGCGGCGCCCCGGAGGTGTCGCTCGCGCAGACGAACAGCGTGTCGCCCAGCAGGTTCGTCCAGGCGACCCGGATGCGCGCTCCCCGGACCGGCTCCGAAGCCTGATAGTCGAAGAGGAGCTCGACCCGCGAGCCGGACGTGAGGTGGACCGACGAGCGGCCGTCGCACAGCACGCGCACGCGGGTGAAGCGGACCCGCCCCCGGCCCGGCCGCCGCGACGGCTCGGCGAGCATCCCGTCGGCACCCGGACCGGCCTGGAGATATCTCTCGATCACGTCCGCCGTCGGCCCCTGGAACGCCAGCCGGCCGTGGTCCAGGAGGAGGGCCTGGTCGCAGAGCCGCTCCACCGCGGCCAGGTTGTGGCTGACGAAGATGACCGTCCGCCCCTCCTGCGCCACCTCGCCGATCTTGCCCAGACAGCGCTTCTGGAAGGCGGCGTCGCCGACCGCCAGCACCTCGTCCACGAGCAGGATCTCCGGCTCCAGGTGGGCGGCCACCGCGAACGCCAGGCGCAGGTACATGCCGGACGAGTAGTGTTTCACCGCCGTGTCCACGAACGCCTCCACCTCGGCGAAGGCGACGATGGCGTCGAACTGGCGCGCGATCTCCGCCCGCTTCATGCCCAGGATGGCGCCGTTGAGATAGATGTTCTCGCGCCCGCTCAGCTCGCCGTGGAAGCCGGTGCCCACCTCCAACAGGCTGCCGACCCGGCCGCGCAGCACCGCGCGGCCCGCGGTCGGCTCGGTGATCCGCGAGAGGATCTTGAGCAGCGTGCTCTTACCCGCGCCGTTGGCGCCGATCAGGCCGAGCACCTGGCCGGCGTACAGCTCGAACGAGACGTCCCGCAGCGCCCAGAAGGTACCGGCGCGCTCGCCCCTTCCACGCAGCCACGATCCCTTGAGGGCCCCGGCGACGCTGTCGCGCAGGGTGCGGTAGGCGCGCCGCCGGGCGCCGAGGCGATAGCGCTTGGAGAGCCGGTCGACCCGGATCGCGGCCTCAGCCACCCGGCCTCCCTCCGGCTCCCGCCAGCAGTCCCAGGCCGATCCACTGCCAGACGAAGAAGCTGTTGTCGCCTTCGCCGGCGCAGTAGCTCCGCCACTCCCGGCGCACGGCTTCGGCGTCGAGCCAGTCGGGGAACGCTGCCAGCGCGCGCTCGATCTCCGCGCCGGCCCAGCTCCGCAGCGGACCGCGCAGCCACTCGCGCTGCGGCGTCTGGAGCGGGCGCTTCGGCGCCTCCATCACGCCGCGCGGCAGCAGCTCGCCGACGTGCGAGCGGAGCATCCACTTCTGCCGCCCGTCGCGGATCTTCCGCTCCTCGGGCTGGCGCATCGCCAGCTCCACCAGCCGGTAGTCGAGGAACGGCTCCCGCAGCTCCGTCGAGGAGCGCATGGAAACCCGGTCGTTGAAGCGCAGCGCCCGCGGCAGCTTGGTATAGCGCAGGTCGCGGTACTGGAGGTTGCGCAGGCGGTCCGGGAACGGCGCCGGGAGGTCCGGCTTCTGCGCCAGCGCACGGAGGCCGGGTGTCAGGCAGGCGGGCCGCACGGGGCTCTGCGACGTCCCCTGGACCAGTCCCGCCGAGCCGTTCGCGGGCGGGCGGTGGTCATCCCGGTAGTAGTCGTAGCCGGCCCACTGCTCGTCCATCCCCTGGCCGTCGAGCAGCACCAGCACGCCGGCCTCGCGGGCACGCTCGAACACCCGGGCATAGGCCAGCGTGGGCAGGCCGCCGAACGGCTCGTCCTCCGAGCGCGCCACGGATTCGGCCAGCGCCGGCACCTCCTCCGGCGACAGCGTACACAGGACCAGCGGATGCCGGGTCTGTTCCAGCATCTGCCGCACCCAGGGGAGCTCGTCGTAGGCCGGGTCGCCGGTGACGAAGGTGAAGGCCTGGATGTCGCTCTCCAGACCCTGGACCAGGTGGACCAGGCAGAGCAGGATCGACGAATCCAGCCCGCCGCTCAGGCTGACCCCGACCGGCACGTCGGAGCGGAAGCGCAGGCGCACGCTGTCCTCCAGGAGCGCCCGGTACTCCTCCCAGACCACCGCCTCCGGCCGCGGGTCGAAATCGTTGCCGACGCGCGCGGCCAGGTCGTACCACCGCGTCACCACGGTCAACCCGCCCTGCCAGGTCGCGAAGCTGCCGGGCGGCAGACTGCGGACCCCTTCCCAGAAGGTGCGCTCGGAATACTCGTGCAGGCCGTGTGCCAGGTAGGTGGCCCACGCCGCCGCGTCCGGCCGCGCCGGCACCCCCGCGGCGTGCAGCGCCTTGATCTCGCTCGCCACCAGCAGCGCGCCGTCCCGGCTCTCCACGAAGTACAGCGGTTTGACGCCGAAGCGGTCGCGCGCCGCGAACAGCCGCCGCTCGCGGGCGTCCCAGATCAGGAACGAAAACATCCCGATCAGCCGGTCGAGGCAGGCCGCGCCCCAGCGGGAGTACGCCGCCAGCAGCACCTCGGTGTCCGAGCCGGTGCGGAATTCCCAGAACGGCTTCAGCTCCGAGCGCAGCTCCAGGTAGTTGTAGATCTCGCCGTTGAACACGATCCACCAGCGGCCCGACGGCTCGGTCATGGGCTGGTTGCCGTCCGCCGACAGGTCGATGATGCTGAGCCGCGTGTGGCCGAGCGCCGACTGCCCGGCCTCGTCGAGGTGGAAGCCTTGTCCGTCCGGCCCCCGGTGCCCGAGCGCCCGCACCATCGCCTCCAGACCCGAAGGCGGCACGCCGAAGATCCCCGCGATCCCGCACATGTCAGAGACCCTCCGAGAGGATCAGCCTCTCCGCCCGCTCCCAGTCGGCCGGAGTATCCAGGTTCACACTCCGGCCGGCGTCCGGCATCACGTACCCGCCCAGGCGCCGGCCGTACAGGCTCCCCGCCATCACGACATCGCGGCGGGTCACGTACACCGAGCCGTCGCGATGGAAGGCCGGCGGCAGCTCCTGGCGCCGCGGGATCGGCTGCTCCTCGCCGGTGGCGAGCCGCAGCAGGTCTTCACCATCCTGGAAATAGACCCAATGTGGATTGTGCTCCGGCGGCACCGGCAGGACGGACACCACCGCGTCGAGCTCCCGCTCCTCCAGCAGCGCGATGCAGCCGTCGATGTCCCCGGCACTACGGAACGGGCTGGTGGGCTGGAGCAGGCAGACGGCGTCGAACCGGTCGCCGGCCCGCTCCAGCTCCGCCACGGCGTGCCGCACCACGGGCAGCGTGGGCGTGTCGTCCCGCGCCAGCTCCGCCGGACGGAAGAAAGGAACCTCCAGGCCGCACCGCCGGCCGGCTTCGGCGATCTCTTCGCCGTCCGTGGACAACACCACCCGCGACAGCCGCCGCGAGGCGAGCGCCGCCTCGGCCGTCCAGGCGAGCAGCGGCCTGCCGCCCAGCAGCCGGACGTTCTTGCCGGGGATCCCCTTCGAGCCTCCGCGGGCGGGGATCAGCCCGAGCACCCGCATCAGTAGGTCAACCTCTTTTCGATGCTCAGCGGCTGGCTCGCCAGCAGCTCGGCGATGCGCTCCCCGGCCCGGCCGTGGCCGTAGATGAGATCGCTCTCGCGGCGGCCGTCTTCCAGGTGGCGCCGGATCGCCGCCACGATCGCCTCGCGGCGGTGGTCCACGTCGATCACGTTGTGTCCCCGCTCCCGGCCGGACTGGCGCGAACCGATGTTCACCGTCGGCACGCCGAGGTACGAGCACTCCCGGATGCCGACGCTGGAGTTGCCGACCAGGCAGCGCGAGCCCACCAGCAGCCGGAGGAAGTCGGTGGGTTCCATGTTCTTGAAGTAGTGGATGTTGCGCGGGTTGTGCAGCTCCCGGAACGAGCGGATGGCGTTCGAGGTGCCGTCCGAGCCCGCGTCCACGTTGGGCCAGAACCAGAGCGCGGGCAGCCCGATCTCCGCGACCTCGGACACGGCGTGGAGGGTCTCCATCGCCTGCTCCCGCGCCTCTTCGTACTCCGTGGTCACCGGATGTTGGAGCACCACCAGGTAGCCGCCGGAGAGGTCGACCGAAGCGCCCACGCCGCCGTACTTCACAAACGGGTCGAAGTCCATCTCCGGCCGCTCCAGCACCTCAACCGCCAGGTCGATCGACGGGCAACCGGTGACGAACACCTTCGCCGGCTCTTCCCCCATGCGGATCACCCGCTCGGCGGCCTTGTCCGTGGACACGAAATGGAGATCCGCTAGCTTGGTGACCGCGTGGCGGACTTTCTCGTCGATCGAGCCCGTGACCTCGCCGCCCTGGACGTGCGCCACCGGGATGTTCATGTACGAGGCCGCCACCGCCGTCGAAAGGGTTTCGTAGCGGTCCGCCACCGTGACCACCACGTCGGGCTCGAGGTTGTCGAAGACGGTGGCCAGCTCCAGGAGACCCAGCCCGGTGGTCTTCGCCATCGCCGCGAGGTTCTCGCCTTCGAGCACCATGTAGACCCGGGCCGCGATGTCGAAGCCGTCGGCCTCGATGGTGCGCACGGCCGTGCCGTAGCGGTCGAGCAGCGCGGAGGCCGCCACCACGAGCTGCAGCTCCAGGTCCGGATGCGCCCGGATCGCCGAGAGCGCCGTCTTGATCCGGCTGTAGCTCGGCCGGGCCGTGACCACTACGCACACCTTCCGCTTCATCTCTCCAGATCCTCCACCCGAAGCGGCTCGTCCGCCAGCACGGCCCGCGTCAGCCGCCGGCCGACCACCTCCGCCATCCGCGCCGCCGGAATGCCGCCGCCCGGCTTCTTGGCCGTCAGGTGCTCCGCCGTGAGCACCGTCCCCGCCGGGAGATCATCGCGCGCCACCACGCTCTTCGTGAACATCCGGCGTAGCGGCTCCATTTCGCCCGCCATGCCGTCCTTGTCCACGGGATGGGCGAGCGCCCGCTCCAGGAAGCGGACGCCCTCGGCGAGCTGACGCAGTTCCGCGGTGGTCAGTGAGGCCGGCACGTCCGGCCCGAACGCCTCGCGGCTGAGCGTGACGTGGACTTCCAGCACTTCCGCTCCCAAAGTGACGGCCGCCAGCCCCGGATAGATCGTCCCCGAGTGGTCGGAGAGCCCCACCGCGCAGCCCCAGCGCTCGCGGAAGGCGGCGATCAGGTTGAGCCCGAGCTTTTCCGGCGGGCACGGATAGGCGGTCGTGCATTGCAGGACGGCCAGGGGCAGGTGGTGATCCTGGACCCGCCGCACGGCCTCGTCGATCTCGGACAGCGGGCTCATGCCGGTCGAAAGAAGTATTGGCCGGGTGGGCTTGCCGGTTTCGAGCAGCGCGTCGAACAGGACCGGGTTGGACACCTCGCCGGACGCCACCTTCCACGCCTTCATGCCGAGGCGGTCGAGAAGCCGCACGGCTTCGACGGAGAACGGCGAGCTCAGGAAGAGCAGCCCGCGCTCTTCGGCGTGGCGCGCCAGCCCGGCCCACTGTTCGGCGGTGAATTCCATCCGCTTCCAGTACTCGTAGCGGGTGGCGTCCTGCGGGCTGAAGCGGACCCGCCACGGCTCGCCCGGCGTGCTCTCCGCCGCCGCGATGTGGGTCTGGAACTTGACCGCGTCCGCGCCGGCCGCGGCGATGGCGTCGATGAACGCGTGCGCCGTGCCCAGGCTGCCGTCGTGCGCCTGCGCGACCTCGCCGATCACCAGACAGCCGGGAGAGCCGTTCAGGATTTCGCGCATCGTCATCGCCGTCGTCACACCACGTCCGCGAACGTCCGTTCCATCCGGCGGAAGTAGAAAAGGCCGCCGACGAGGAGGAGAACCGTCACCGCCGAGCCCGCGGCCACGAGCGGCCACGGCTCCCCCGACCCCAGCAGCGCCCAGCGGAAACCCTGGAGGACTCCCGCCATGGGGTTGAGGCCGTAGAGCCAGCCGGGCAGGCCCATGGCTTCGAGCTTCTCCGTCACCCGGCTCGCCGGATAGATCACCGGCGTCACGAAGAGAAGAAGCTGGACGAAGAACGGCATCACATACCGGACGTCCCGGAACTCGACGTTGAGCGCCGACAGCCACAGCCCCATCCCCAGAGCCGCGCCGAACGCGAGCACCAGGAAGAGCGGCAGCAGCAGCATCTCCGGCCGCGGCGCGACGCCGTACCAGGCCATCATGCCGATCAGCACCACGAACGCGACGGCGAAGTCCACCAGCCCGCCGAGCACCGCCGACACCGGTACGATCAGGCGCGGGAAGTAGACCTTTTTGAGGAGGCCGGCCGCGCCCACGAGGCTGTTGGAGGAGCCGCCGAGCCCCGCCGCGAAGAACGTCCACGGCAAAAGCCCGGCGTACGAGAAGATCGGGTACGGCACCCCCTCCGAGCCGATCCCCGCCATCTGGCCGAAGAAGATCGTGAAGATCAGCATGGTCAGGAGCGGCTGGAGCACCGCCCACGACGCGCCGAGAAGCGTCTGCTTGTAGCGCACCTTCACGTCGCGCCAGGCAAAGAAGTAGAGCAGCTCGCGGTAGCTCCACAGCTCGTCGAGGCGCACCGCCACCCAGCCGCGGCTCGGCTCGATCACCGTCACCGACACCTCGTCTAGAGCCGCCACGCCCGCACCTCCGAAAGCGTCCGTTCGAGCCCTTCCCGCAGCCCGGTCCGGGCGCGGAAGCCGAGCCGGGCCTCGGCCGCCGCGGGGTCGGCCTGCGAGTGTGGCACGTCGCCCGGCCGCGGCGGCTCGTGGCGCGCCGGCAGGCCGGAGCCCACCGCCTCGCGCACCCGCTCGGCCAGCTCGGCGACCGTGGTGCGCTCGCCGAGCGCCACGTTGTAAGCCCGGCCGCAGGCCTCCGCGGGAGCCCCCGCGGCCAGCAGGTTGGCCTCCACCGCGTCCTCGACGAAGGTGAAGTCGCGGCTCTGCGCGCCGTCGCCGTAGATCACCGGCGCCTCGCCCGCCAGGCAGGCGCGGAAGAAGCGCGGCAGCACGGCGGCGTACGGCCCCTCCGGCGTCTGCCGCGGCCCGTAGACGTTGAAGTAGCGCAGGCCCACCGTCTCCAGGCCGTAGCAGCGGCCGAACACCTCGGCCAGCTCCTCGTTCATGACCTTGGAGGCCGCGTACGGAGAGATCGGCCGCCCCTCCTCCCCCTCCCGCTTGAGGATCGACCGGGTATCTCCATAGACGCTGGAGGACGAAGCGTAGACCACGCGCCGCACCTTCGCGTCCCGCGCCGCCGCGAGCACGTTGGCCGTGCCGGAGACGTTGACCGCCACCGTCGTGGCCGGGTCGGCGATCGACCGCGGCACCGAGCCGAGCGCCGCCTGGTGGAAGACGAAGGCCACACCCGAGCAAGCCTCACGGCAGGCCCGCGCGTCGCGGATGTCCCCCTCCACCAGCTCCACCGCCGCCGCCAGGTTCTCCCGCCGGCCCGAAGAGAGGTCGTCCAGCACCCGCACCCGCGCGCCGCGGGCGAGCAGGGCATCCACAAGATGCGAGCCGATGAACCCGGCGCCGCCGGTGACGAGAACGGACACGCCGCCGAAGTCGGGGATCATCTACGCCTTCACCACCGTCGGGCCGCCACCTCGATAGACGCCCCGCGTGTCCACGATGAGCGGCGCGTGGCGGGCGACGAGGCCGTAGTCGACGGCCGCGTGGTCGGTCACGACAATCACGGCGTCGCTCCCTGCCAGCTCCGCGGGCGTCAGCGGGACCGACTCCATGGCCGGCAGATCGGGCCACGAGCGCATTCCCGGGGCCACCGGCACGTGGGGGTCGTGATAGCGGACCTCGGCGCCGAGCCGGAGAAGCCGGTCGATGACCTCGAACGCCGGGCTCTCGCGCGGGTCGTCGATGTCCTGCTTGTAGGCGAGGCCGAGGACGAGCACCCGGCTGCCCTTGACCGCCTTGCCGCGCTCGTTCAGGGCGCCGGCCGAGCTTGTCGATCACGTACTCCGGCATGCGCACGTTGACCTCGCCGGCCAGCTCGATGAACCGGGTGGTGACCCCGTACTCCCGCGCCTTCCAGGCGAGATAGAACGGATCGAGCGGGATGCAGTGCCCGCCCCATCCCGGCCCGGGATCGAAGCGCATGAAGCCGAACGGCTTGGTGGCCGCGGCGTCGAGCACCTCCCAGATGTCGATCCCCATGCGGTCGTAGACCACCTTGAGCTCGTTGACGAGGGCGATGTTGACCGCCCGGAAGATGTTCTCCAGCAGCTTGGACGCCTCGGCCGTGCGCGCCGAGGACACCCGCACCGTCCGCGGCACCACCTGCTCGTAGAGCGCCTGCGCGAGGTCGCCGGACACCGCGTCCACGCCTCCGACGAGCTTGGGGATGTTGGTGGTGGAGAACTTCGGGTTGCCCGGGTCCTCGCGCTCGGGCGAGAAGGCCAGGAAGAAGTCCTCGCCGCACCGCAGCCCGTCGCGGCTCAACCTGGGGAGCAGCAGCTCGTCGGTCGTGCCCGGGTAGGTGGTGGACTCGAGCACCACGAGCTGCCCGGTCCGGAGCCGCCGGCCGATCTGCTCCGCCGTCGCGGTCACATAGCGCATGTCGGGCTCGCGCTGGCGGGTGAGCGGCGTGGGCACGCAGATCAGCACCGCGTCCACCTCGGACAGGCGGTCGAAGTCGGCCGTCGGGCTCAGCCGGCCGGAGCCGGTCTGGGCGCGGACGCGCGAAGCGTCGAGGTGGCGGATGTAGCACTCGCCCTTCGCGAGCGCCTCGACCTTGGCGGGATCGACGTCGAACCCCACCACGGCAAAGCCCTGTTCGGCGAACGCCAACGCCAGCGGCAGCCCGACATAGCCGAGGCCGATGACCCCGACCCTGGCGGTCCGGTCCTGGATGCGCGAGCGCAGGACTGAAGCGGTCTGAGATCCGGCTGGCTGATGCACGTCGGTCGGGATAACTCCACGGAGGTCAACGACTTCGCGACGGTGATTCGAGGAATTGTCGCAGAAGGGCGGGAATGAAGCAACAGGGCCCTCACTCCCCGTCGAAAACATCCTCCGATCTGCGCTAGAGTAGGCCCGCTTTTTTCAACCGCAGGCGCACCCTGGCCCGGAGGAGGCGACGATGGACGCTCCTGACACGAAGTCCCTGCCCGACAACGCGTATCGGCCGCTGGAGCCCGGACAGAGCTACCAGCCGCTCGTGCCGGCCAACGTCAACGTGGAGGAAGCCACGGTGCGCTCCGTGGGCTGGGGACTCTTCCTCTGCGTCATCTTCACCGTCGCCTCGGCCTACTCGGGCCTCAAGGTGGGGCAGGTCATGGAGGCCTCGATCCCCATCTCGATCCTGACCATCGGCCTGGCCCGCGCGTTCTCCCGGCGCTCGACGCTGCTCGAGAACGTAATCCTCACCAACATCGGCGGCACCTCCGGCGCCATGGTGGCGGGCGCCATCTTCACCCTGCCGGCGCTCTACATCCTGAAGCTCGATCCCCATCCGGTGCAGACCACTCTCATCCTGGTCGCGGGCGGCTGCCTGGGGGTGCTGTTCCTGATCCCGCTGCGGCGCTACTTCGTGCGCGAGACGCACGGCCAGTTCCCGTTCCCCGAGGCCACCGCCATCACCGAGGTGCTGGTCACCGGCGAAAAGGGCGGCTCGCAGGCCAAGCTGCTCCTTCAGGCCACCGGCATCGCCGCGGTCTACGACTTCTTCGTCACCACCTTCCAGGTGTGGCGCGAGACGGTCGACTTCCAGTTCATCCCGATGATGAAGGATCTCGCCGAGCGCGCGCGCTTCGTCGTCCGCTTCGATGCGATCTCCTTCATCCTCGGCCTCGGCTACGTCATGGGGCTGCGCTCCTCGATGCTGCTGTGCGCGGGCGGCTTCCTGGCCAACTTCGTGCTGGTGCCGCTCATCTGGATGATCGGCCGCAACGCGCCGGACCTGATCGCCTACCCCGGCACGGTTCCCATCGCCACCATGGACGCGGCCATGATCTTCCGCGGCTATGTCCGGTTCATCGGCGTCGGCGCCATCGCCACGGCGGGGATCTTCGGCATCCTCAAGTCGCTGCGCATCGTGGCCGGCTCGTTCGCCATCGCGGCCCGCGCCTTCCGCCACGGCGAGGACGCCGGCCAGGAGCGCACCGACCGCGACATGGCGCCGAGCGCGCTGCTCATCGGCATCCTGCTCTCCACCCTGGCCGCAGGCGTCTTCTTCACGACGATCAACGGCGGCCTCCTGGTGGCCGTGGTCGGCCTGATTCTCACGCTGGTCTTCTCCTTCTTCTTCGCCTCGGTGGCCGCCAACGCCATCGCCACCACGGCGCGCAACCCGGTCTCGGGCATGACCATGCTGACGATCATCGTCTCCTCGATCGTGCTGCTGCGCTTCGGCCTGTCGGGGACGACCGGGATGTTTTTCGTGATGGCCATCGCCGGCATGGTCTGCACGGCGCTCTCGGTCTCGGGCCAGACGATCACCGACCTGAAGACCGGCTACTGGCTGGGCTCGACGCCCGCGGCGCAGGAGAAGGTCAAGTTCCTGGGCGTGGTGGTGTCGGCCGTGGCCGCGGCGCTGACCATCGTGCTGCTCGCCAGAACCTTCCAGTTCGGCGAGGTGGCGATGGGCGACACGCGGCCGATGCTGGCGTCGCCGCAGGCGTCGATCATGAAGGCGCTGGTCGAGGGGTTCATGAGCCGCCAGCCGGTGGCCTACATCCTGTTCGCGGCGGGCGGCGTAATGGCGCTGATCCTGGAGATGACCGGGGTGCCGGCGCTGGTCTTCGCGCTCGGCATGTACCTGCCGCTGGAGCTCAACACCCCGGCGCTGGTGGGCGGCTTCCTGGCCCACTGGCTCGGCAAGCGCTCCGAGCGCATCGGCGGCGAGGAGGGACGGTCGATCCGCGAGCGCGGCGTGATCATCGCCTCGGGCCTGATGGCCGGCGGCGCTCTCGGCGGTGTCTTCGGAGCGGCGCTGCGCCTGTCGCCGCGCTACTCCGAAGACCTGATCACGACGCCCTTCTTCACGAACGAGCCCGTCTCGCAGATAGTGTCGATCGTCCTCTTCCTGGCGCTCTGCGTCTACGTCTGGTGGGGCTCGACGCGGAAGGTGAAGGGCACCACTGCATAGGCGCTATGTCCCCTCGGTTCGATCTCCATCTCTTCCGCGTCGAGGAAGGGCTCGGCAACGCCGTCCTGTTGCGCCTGCCTGACGCGACGTTCGGTGTTGTCGATTGGGGGACGCAGGGAAACCAGCCTCTCGATCGCCTGCTGGAGCTGGTCCAGGGCTCCCGTCTCCGTTTCGTCGCCGCCACGCACGCTCACGCGGATCATACGTTGGGCCTCACGCACTTGCTCGCAGCCTGTCACGCGCAGGAGATTCCCATCGATCGCTTCGTCTATCCTGCCTCCACTCTGCACAAACCAGAGTCGCACCTGACCCAAGCGCGCCGCCAGGCCAAGGATCTCAAGATTCCGATGTCGCCCGTTGGCATCGACGAATTCGAGGGTCCCAAGGGTCACCGTGATCCACCCTGGCTCGCCTGGGGAACGGATTGGGAGGTTCGCGTCCTCGCCCCCGCGACGGCGGAGGTGGCCGACGCCGAGATCAGCGCGCTAAAGCGGGAAATCGTCCCCGGCAACGAGACCAGCCTGGTGCTCCTCTGTCGTTTTACGGCGGCCACAGGAGACCCGGGAAACGGTCGGATCCTGCTGCCCGGAGATGCGACTCCTACCACCCTGAGCTCGGCGCTAAAGACGGCCAGACGTTTCCCGGACCTGACGTTGGACAATCAAACCTTCGTCGTACCTCACCATGGCTCGTCCAAGAGTCTTCCTGAATGGATCGATCCGCTTTTACACGGCCTGATCCTGATCTCGGCACCCACCGATTCGCCGCACCACCCAGCGCCAACTGTCCTGGAACGGCTGGCCCGGCGGGGGTATGCCCCGGCGGGTGCGGGCCTGTTCTGCACCTCGTATGCTCAAGCCTGCCGCAAGGCCTACGGTCCTGGAACTGGCAGGTGGCGGTCGCTGGTGCAGCCAGGGCCGTGCTTCGGAGACCTGACGGTCGAAGTACCGCCCTCGGGACCGGCCGTCTTCCAGTCTTCAACGGCGCCAGGCGAAAGACGACGACGCTTCGGCTACTGCGGCAACGTCGCTCCGTGACGGCCGCGGCAGAGGCGTCTCGGCAGCCTTGAGCTCGGCCTCTTCCGTGGCCGCGTCCACAGCCGAGAGAGCGACCGCCGGCACGTAGACCCGGGCTACGGCATCCGGTGACCACCGTAGCTCGTGCAGCATGAAGGCGTCACCCGGCTCGACGATCCCAGAGCTTTGCAGGTACTGGGCGTCGACCCGGCGCAACTCCTCGCGCTTTCCGGTATCTACGACGATGAGAGCCTCAGGGCCCTCGAAGCGCTCCACGTGGCCGGGCAGCCGTGACTCTTGCGGCAAACGCTCCTCCACGCGGGTCGAAATCCGGGTCATCTCAGCAGCGACCTCGCACACGAGGGCGTTGCCGAGGACGAGATCGGCGAGAGCCCTCGCCACCAGAGCCGCCACGTTGAGACCTTTGGCACTCGCTGCGGCCTCTTGGAGCGACTGCTTGACGAGGTCCAGCGCGGCCTTGTACTTCTCCGACGTCACAAGGCTCTCGAGGCCGGCTTCGCGATAGGCGCTGCAGAGCAAGTTGGCTCGGGCCCGGTCCCAGCGCCGGTCGGTGGTAAGACAGGTCAGCAAGGCTGCATTGGTCAGGTGAGCAGTGCCGTGACGGCCGAGCGAAACGGCGTGGTACGGTCCGAACTGCTGCTTCAAAGCCTGCCGGGCTTTTTGGACGCCGGCGGTACTGCTTTGCCCGAGCGAGCTGTCGAGAGCGGTCGCGGAGACGATGGGGATTTCCAGGATCTGGGTCTGCATGTTGGTACCTCGAAAACTTCCACCTGGAAATTGTGCCTGTGGAGAGAGAGAATGTCAAGCCCCTTGTTGGGGAGGGCACTGGGGAGGGCACAGACCGGGAGCATCTCCCGGCTGTACACCCTCGATCACCCTCCCTGCCACCCCTCCCCCGATTCGCCCTCGGCGACCTGCTCCGCGCGGCGCGAGGTCAGCGTCGCCCCCGTGCTCGCGGCGATGACCAGCGCCACGGCCAGCCACTGCCGCAGCGACAGCACCTCGTGCAGGAAGACCAGGCCGGCGAGCGCGGCCACGGCGGGCTCCAGGCTCATCAGGATGCCGAAGGTACGCGCGGGAAGCTCCTTCAGCGCGATCATCTCCAGCGTGTAGGGGATCGCGCTCGACAGCAGCGCCACGCCGATCCCCGCCGCGAACAGCCCGGGCGTCAGCCGCGCGAACCCGCCCGTCGCCACCGCGGCGGGGACCGCCACGAACGTGGCGATCGTCATCCCCGTCGCCACCGCGGCGCCGCCGGGGATCATCCGGGACACCCGGCCGCCCAGCAGGATGTACGCGGCCCAGCACGCGCCCGCGGCCAGCGCCAGCAGCACGCCCAGCGCGTCCGCTCCGCCGCCCGCCCACGGCGCGATCAGCGCGATCCCCCCCGCGGCCAGCACCACCCACGCCACGTCCACCGCTCGCCGCGATCCGAACACCGCCACCCCCAGCGGCCCGATGAACTCCACCGTCACCGCCAGGCCCAGCGGGATCCGCGAGAGCGCCAGGTAGAACACCACGTTCATCACTCCCAGCACCACGCCGTACGGGATCACCGCCCGCCACTGCGCCGCCGTGGCCCGGTGCAGCCGCGGCCGGAACGCCGCCAGCAGGATCACCGCCGAGATGCCGACGCGGAGTCCCACCGCTCCCGTCGCTCCCAGCACTGGAAAGAGGCCCTTCGCCAGCGCCGCGCCGCCCTGCACGCTGACGATGGAGCCGAGGATCGCCGGGATCGGCGGGATGGTCGGGAGATGCGCGCGCTTCGTCCTGTTCATCCGTTCTGGATACCGAGCTCACATGGGCCTTTTCACCGCGCCGCCTTCTCCTCCCAGACCTGGACCAGATGGAGGATCACCTCCACCGCCTTCTCCATGTCCTGGGCGGAGACCCATTCCAGGCGGGAGTGGAAGCTCTGTTCGCCTGAGAAGACGTTGGGGGTGGGCAGGCCCATGAAGCTGAGCTTCGAGCCGTCGGTGCCGCCTCGGATCGGCTTCTCCTTGATGGTGACGCCGGCACGGCGCATGGCCTCGCGGGCGTTCTCCAGCACCTCGGGGAGCTGGTCGAGCACCTCGCGCATGTTGCGGTAGCTCTCGTCGACCTTGACCTCCAGCGACGAGCCGGGCCAGGCGGCCACGGCTTCGCGCGCCAGGCGCTCCAGGAGGTCTTCCTTCACCTTGAGGCCGGGGGTCGAGAAGTCGCGGATCAGCACTTTGACCGAAGTGCGCTCGACGCTCGCGTTGACCACGTGAGGGTGGACGTAGCCCTCGTAGCCTTCGGTCGTCTCGGGCGAGAGCGTCTCGCGGGGCAGCCGCTGGATGAAATCGGCGGCGACCTTGATCGAGTTGATCATGCTCCCCTTGGCGTAGCCCGGATGGGTGTTGAAGCCCTGGAAGGTGAGGGTCATGGCGTCGGCCGAGAAGCTCTCGCACTCCAGCTCGCCGCGGGCGCCGCCGTCGAGAGTGTAGGCGTACTTGGCGCCGAAGCGGTGGACGTCGAAGTGCTTCGTGCCGGCACCGACCTCCTCGTCGGGGGTGAAGCCGACGCGGAGGGTGCCGTGGGGGATCTCCGGGTGGGCCATCAGGTACTCGGCGGCGGCCACGATCTCCGCCACGCCGGCCTTGTTGTCGGCACCGAGGAGGGTGGTGCCCGAGGCGGTGATGATGTCGTCGCCGGTGCGCTGGCCGAGGTACGGGCAGTCGGCCGGCCGCAGCACGGCGGTGGGGTCGTCCGGCAGGACGAGATCCTGGCCCTGGTAGTTGCGGTGGACGATCGGCTTGACACCGGTGCCGCTCATCTCGGGCGAGGTGTCGACGTGGGCGATGAGGCCGATGACCGGCACCTCCGTCTTCGCCGAGGTCGCCGGAATGGTCGCCATGACATATCCATGCGCATCCAGCTCGGCGTCGGCCAGGCCGATGGCGCGCAGCTCGTCGACCAGGTGGCGCTGCAGGTCGAGCTGCTTGAGGGTGCTGGGGTAGGTGTCGGAAGTCTCGGTGGACTGGGTGTCGAAGGTCACGTAGCGCAGGAAGCGCTCGACGCAGGAGTAGCGGTAGCTCATCCCACAAGGCTATCCGAGGCGGGCCAAAAAACAAACAGGGGAGCCGTGGTCACGGCTCCCCTTTCCCAAACAACAAAAGCACTTGAAACTTTGCGGTCAGCCCGGCCGCGCAAAACAGAAAAACCGCTCCCCCCGTCCCTCTCTTCATCGCCCCCGGGAACCCCCGGGGAGCCTTCCCCTCCCAACCGTTGAAGAGAGCTTAGCCCCGCCGGCCCGCTCCGGATAGAGCATAAGCATGCGTGACTTTGCCCCTAGAACAACCCGGCCTTGATCGCCCGGCTGACCGCCTCGGACTTCGAGAGGGCGTGCAGCTTGCCGTAGATCGACCGGATGGTGGCCGGGATCGAGGCCGGGCTCACCCGCATCTCGGCCGCCGCCGACCGGTAGTCGAGCCCTTCGGCGATCAGGGAGAGCAGCTTGAGGTCGCCGCGCGTCAGGTCGGCGCCCACCGCCGGGCGGACCTCCTTGAACAGCCGTATCACCTTGTCGGCGATATCCGGCGACAGCGGCGTCCCCCGCTCCCGCGCCTCGCGCACCGCCTCCAGCAGCCGGGCCGGCGGCGTCTTCTTGAGCAGGTAGCCGCTCGCGCCGTTGCACAGCGATTCGAAGATCCGGTCCTCGTCGTAAAACAGGGTCAGCATGAGGATCGACGTCGAAGGGTGGCGCTCGTGGAAGAAGCGGGCCGCCTCCGAGCCCAGCATGCCGGGGAGGTTGATGTCCAGCAGGAGGACGTCCGGCGATGCGACGCCCGGCGGGCCGAGCGCCGCCAGGGCCAGCTCGGCGGAGTCATAGGCGCCGACGCAGCGGAAGCCGGCGGTGCCGTCGATGAGCTGGCGCAGGGCTTCCTGCGCTGCCACGTCGTCTTCGACGACGGCGATCCGAAGGGTCTCGAGGGTAGTCATGTCTGGCTTGTAAGCCTCGGAGCACTTCGTACCATGGCCCGGCGCAGGGGCATAGCGCATGACCATGCGTTGATGCTCAACGGTCTGCATCCGGGCCTCCGGTAAAAAAAACGGGGGCCAGACGGCCCCCCTTTTCCAAACTTCAGTGATTCGATGGATGCGTGGTCAGCTCGGCCACGCAATGTCAAAACGAAATCGGCTCCCTCCAGATAGCCCCCAGGAACCCCCGGGGAGCCTCCCCTCTCCCACCCCTCACCGTTGAAGAGAGATTAGCCCCGGGGAGACGCCCCGCCTAGAGCATGGTCATGCGTGACTTTTCTCAGATCAAGCCGGCCTTGAGAGCCTTGCTGACCGCCTCGGACTTCGAGTGGACGTGGAGCTTGTCGTAGATCGAGCGGATGTAGTTGCGGATCGTGTTGATGCTGACCCGCATCTCGTCGGCCGCCGCCTGGTAGCTGCGGCCTTCGGCGAGGAGGGAGAGCAGCTTCAGCTCCAGGCGCGTGAGGTCGGCCTCGACCGGGGCCGGCGGCCGGATGTCGCGGAACAGCCGCACCACCTTGTGGGCGATCTCGGGCGACAGCGGCGCCCCCTTCTCCCGCGCCTCCCGGATGGCCTCCAGGAGCCGGGCCGGCGGCGTCTTCTTGAGCAGGTAGCCGCTCGCGCCGTTGCACAGCGACTCGAAGATCCGCTCCTCGTCGTCGTGGAGGGTCAGCATGAGGATCGACATCGACGGGAAGCGCTCGTGGAAGAGGCGGACCGCTTCGGAGCCGGGCATGCCGGGGAGGTTGATGTCGAGGAGCAGGACGTCCGGCAGCGTTCCCATCCGGGCCAGCCCCTCCAGCGCCGCCTCGGCATTGCCGTAGGCGCCGGCGCAGTGGAAACCGTGGGTGCCGTCGATGAGCATGCGCAGAGCCTCCTGCGAGGCCCTGTCGTCCTCGACGACGGCGATCCGGATCGTGCTTTCATCCTGCATGGTCATGCGCTCCCTCCGGAAAGCGGCACTTCCAACCGGATCTCCGTGCCGGTCTCGGGCCGGGACTCGATCTTGAGCTCGCCCGAGAGCTGCGCGGCCCGGCCGATCATGCTGGGCAGTCCATGGCGCCCCACGCTCTCGGTGGCCTTCGGCGGGGCAAAGCCCTTGCCGTTGTCGCGGATCACCGCCGACAGGTGCCGGCCCGACAGGGAGATGGTCATGGCGACGGAGGTCGCCTGCGAGTGGCGGGCGGCGTTGTTGAGGGCCTCCTTGAAGATCAAGTAGAGATGCCGCCGCTCCAGCGGCGAGAGCTTCACCTGCTCCGGGTCGGGCGGCGCCTGGAGGGTCCACGACATCCCCCGCGCCTCCAGCAGGTCGCCGGCGAAGCGGCGGATGCGCGTCACCAGGCTGCGCAGGTTGTCCCGCCGCGGGTCGATGGCCCAGATGTTCTCGCCCAGCGCCTCGATCATCTCGCGCGCGGCGTCGCCGATCTCGGAGACCAGCCGCGCGCCTTCCGGGTCCCCCTCGACCCGCCGCCGCGCCACCTCGCTCAGGATGGAGATGCGCGACAGGCTCGATCCGAGGTCGTCGTGGAGGTCGGTGGCCAGGTGGGTGCGCATCTGCTGGACCGCCAGGCCCACCGCCACGGCGTGGGAGACGCGGTAGCGATAGACCGCATACCCGGCGCCGGCCGCGGCGAGGAGCACCAACGCCAGGACCCAGAGCCGCCGCCACAGGGGGGGGCGGACCTCCAGCAGAACCTCCGCGGGCACGACGCTGGCAATCTGCGTGTCGTGGTCGACAGCCCGCACCAGAAAGCGGAACCGGCCTGACGGCAGATTGGCGTAGTGGACCGTGCGGGACGAGCTCGACAAGACCCATTCGGGCTCGAGCCCCTCCAACCGGTACTGGTAGTCGAACCTCTCCCCCGATGCGAAGCTCAGGGCCAGGAAGTCGACGTCCAGGCGGCTGCGCCCCGACTCCAGCCGCAGGCCGTCCACTTTCGGCGTACCCAGCTCGGAGACCCGCTGCGGAACCCCGTCGATGCGCACCGCGGTGATCCAGGACTGCGGCACGGTCGCCGCCGACTTCAGCACCGGCCGGAACCGCGAGAGGCCCTGGCGGGTTCCGAGCCAGATGTCCCCCTGCCGGTCGGTCCAGGCGGCGTCGATGCGGTTGCTCACCAGCCCGTCGGCGGTGGTGAAGTGCTCGACGCGGCCCGTGCGGAGATCCAGCCTGTCCAGACCCTTGTGCCCGCCAAAATAGAGGCGCCCCCAGCGGTCGTCCGCAAGGCAGAGAACCTCGTCGGAGGCGATCCCCTGAAGGGTGGTGTAGCGGACGAAGCGCGGCTTCGGGGACGACGGATCGTCCAGCCGGCCCACCCCGCCCCCCTCGGTCGCGACCCACAGCCGGCCGGTGCGGTCGACGTGGAGGTCGGAGACCGCGCCGGCCGGAAGGCCGGTCTCCGGGCCCAGGCGCTCGAAGCGGCCGCCGCGCCAACGCAGCAGCCCACCCTGGTCGAAGCCGATCCAGACCTGGCCGGACCGATCCTCCGCCAGGCCCGACGGCAAGCCCGGCAGCAGGCCGTCCTCGCGGCCCCACGTCCGGATGGCTCCGCCGGCCCGCGGCCAGAGCGCCAGCGGCCGGTCGCCGCTGTTGCCGATCCAGACGTCGCCGCGGGTGTCCTCCAGGATCCGTCCGATGCTGTCGCCGCCGAGGCCGTCCCCGGCGGTGTAGACTCGCGGCACCACCGAGGCGAGCCCCGCAAAGGAGGTGCCGGCCGGATAGCGCAGGAGGCCCTGGCCGGTGGCGATCCACCACTCCCCGAACCGGTCCTGCAAGACGGACTGGCGCACGCTCCAGCCCAGGTAGGTGATGCCCGGCGTCTTCGGCCGGACGGCGGTGAAGCGGGTGCCGTCGAAGCGCTGGAGCCAGAGCTGACTCCCGAACGAGCCGGCCGAATGGACGTACAGGGCGCCGTCGCTCCCGCCGAACAGCGAAATGACCCGCGGAGAGGCGAGGCCGTCGCGGGCCGTGAAGCCGATCAGCCCGTCGCGGGCCACCCGCATGGCGCCGCGGCTCTCGGTGCCGAGCCAGACGTTGCCGTCCCGGTCCTCGGCCAGGGCCGTGAGGGTGCTCTCCGAAAGGCCGTTCTCCTCGGTCCAGTGCTGAAAACGGTGCCCGTCCCACAAGACGAGCCCGCGGCTGGAGGTCAGCCGGACGGCACCGTCCCGCGACACCCGGACCTTGCTCCAGACCGCCCCCTCGAAACCGCCGACGACGCAGGCCGCACCGGGCACCCGGGGCAGGGTGGCCGGCGCGGCCGGATCGATGACGCACCCGGCATGCCCGTCTCCGGTCAGGGCGGGCCGCGGACCCTCCTCCCCCGGCCTCTCCGCCGGGGGCATCAGGACGAAGACGTGAAGCGCGTGGACGATCCACAGGCGGCCCTCGCGGTCCACGGCGAGGTCGTTGACCGGGTCCGCGCCATGGTGCGGCAGGACCGGATAGGCGAGGGTGCGGCCGTCCGGCAGGCGCCGCAGCAGGCCGTTCTGCGTGCCCACCCAGAGGCTCCTGTCGGGCGTCTCGGCGAACGCGAGGACGGGGTCGGGCGCGACGCTGCCGAGCCGGGCTTCTTCGACCTTCGGCTCGCCCTTCCCCGGCTGGATCGCGAACAGGCGGCCGTCGCTCCCGGCCCAGACGCGGCCGTCGCGGTCCTCGTACAGAGAGTAGACGGCTTCGGGTTCACTCGAGCCGAGAGGCACGCGCTGGAAGGCGGCCTTGCCCGCCGGCCGGTCCGGCAGGAAACGCGCGAGGCCGCCCTGGGTGGCGACCCAGTAGGTGCCGTCGCGGCCCTCCAGCACGGCGTGGACCCGCGCCCGCGGCAGGCCGTCCTCGGCGCCGTAGCTCGTGAACCGCTGGCCGTCGAAGCGGCTCAACCCGTCCGTGGTGGCGAACCAGAGATAGCCGCGCGAGTCCTGGAGGATGGCGTTGACCGAATCGCCGGCCAGCCCGTCCTCGATGCCGTAGGCACGGATCGGGAGCTGCTCGGCCACCGCGGCCGTGCCGGCGCTGGCGAGCAGCACGGCTGCCAGGAGCCAGGACAAGCGCAAGGCCGAGGCCCGCGTGGACGGGAAGCGTCCTGAATGCATGCGTGGACTCTATCGCGAGTCAAGGCTGGCGTGGCGAGCTTTGGCGGGTTTCCGCCCGGCCTTGCGTATCTGTAGAGAAAGGGCGGCGCGGACGCCCCCCGCCCTCAACCCAAGGTTTTCCTCGTCCCCGGCCCGCCGACAACGGCGGGCCTCTTTTTTTTCCATGGCTTTCACGCGGCGGCCAGGGGTTTCAGGACTTGCAGCGCTTCGTCCACCTGCTTGCGGAACATGGGTCCGGCCTCGAAGGCGATCCCGGCCTGGGCTTCGTCGCGCCAGCGGACCACCCCGCGCGCCTGCAGGAGGTTGGGGTGGCCGCCCACGCCGAGCGTGAAGATCACCTGGGTCCCCACCTGCCACGACTCGGGCACCGAGGCGAAGCAGGCGCCTCCGCACGAGAGGTCTTCCAGGTGCGCCGTGAACCTCTTCCCGGCCCCCAGGTTCAGCTCGACCTCGCGGTCGAGCCAGATCCTCGGCTCCTTGCGCGTCGAGGAGGAGAGGAGGTGGCGCGCGTGAACCATCCTCCGCTGCGTGGCCAGCCCCCGCAGCAGCATGCCGAACGTGGGGTCTTCCGCGAGGAGGTCCACCAGGGCCTCGGGAGGGATCCGCAGCACGGCCGAGCGGCAGAGAGCGCGCGCCGTCATCTCCCGTGAGGTGCGGTTGACGGCCTCCCCCTCCCCGAAGAGGTCGCCCGGGCCCAGATGGAGCCCCTGCCCGACGGCCTCGCCGGGCCGCTCGGCGCGCAGGGTCACGGCGCCGCGCCGGATCGCATAGAGACCGTCCCAGGCGTCGCCGGTCCGGTAGACCGACTCATTGGCCAGGAAGTCCAGCTCCTTCAGCCATGGCTCCAGGCGCAGGAGCCGCGATTCGGCCACGGTCTGGAAAACAGGCAGCCGCAGGAGGCGCGATATGGGCATGGGACCCAGGATGAGCCGCGAAGCTTTCAATCCGCATTACGGCCGAATCGACCGGGTGAATCCACCCGGTCGCCGCCCGCCGTACCTCCCGCATGAGCACCGAGCCCACATCCGACCCGCCGCCGGAGATGGAAGCCGCCCCGGAGCCGGAGCCTCAACCCGAACCCGAGCCCGAACCGGTTGAGGAAGAGGCCCCTCCGCCGCCCGCCGCCCCTCAGCCCGTGCGGCGGCACCACTGGCTCGTGCGGGTGACGCACTGGCTCAACGTCCTGCTTCTCACCGGCATGATCGGCAGCGGGCTCCAGATCTACCAGGCCTTCCCCCACTTCGGGCCGCGCGGCGGTCCGTACTTCCCCAACCCGTGGGACGGGCGGCCGTTCCCGAGAAGCATCCGCCTCGGCGGCTGGCTCGCGGCCGGGCTCAACTGGCACTTCGCCCTGGCCTGGCCGTTCGTGCTCACCGGCGTGGTCTATCTGCTGTACCTTGTCTTCTCCGGAGAGTGGCGTTCGCTGCTGTTCCGGCTGCGGGACGTGCCGCGGGCCGTCCAGATGCAGCTCTACTACCTGCGGCTGCGCAAGGAGCATCCGCCGCAGGGTAAGCACAACGCTCTCCAGAAGGC
This sequence comes from uncultured Holophagales bacterium, assembly GCA_963844885.1. Lineage (GTDB taxonomy): Bacteria > Acidobacteriota > Thermoanaerobaculia > Multivoradales > UBA5704 > DATMER01. Next base: position 265,142 of record CAWJQA010000012.1, read on the forward strand.
GGCGTACACGTCGATCTTCCTGCTCGGCGTGCTCTCGGTGCTCACCGGTTTCGCGGTCTACAAGCCGGCGCAGCTCTCGTGGCTGGTGGCGGCGTTCGGCGGTTACGAGCTGGCGCGCTACTGGCACTTCTGGGCGGTGTGGATCTTCGTCGGCTTCACAGCCGTCCACGTCCTGATGGTGTTCCTGGTGGACCCGGCGTCGCTGCGGGCCATGATCACCGGCAAATACCGGGGGAGATTTTCGGAGGAGACCGAGCCATGAGCAGCCGATCCTTGAGCCGCCGCGACCTCTTCCGCCTCGGCCTGGTGGCCGGCCCGGCGTCGCTCGCCGCCGCCTGCGGCTGGCAGGGCGGGCCGCTGGAGCCGAAGCTGCGGGCCTTCTCGCGGGTCAACGACTGGATCGGCGAGACGCTTTTCGTCTCCTCCGGCCGCCTCGCTCCGGAATATCCGGCCTCGGCGCGCACGGACCCCCGCCTCTTCCCGGCCTACTCGCGGATCAAGCCCTACGCGACGCCGGCCGATCCGGCGGCCTGGGCGCTGGAGGTGGGCGGCCTCGTCCGCAACCCGCTGCGGCTGACGATGGAGATGATCCAGGCCCTGCCGCGTGTCACCTACACGGTCAAGCACCACTGTGTGGAGGGCTGGTCCGCCGTGGCCACCTGGACCGGCGCGCCGCTCTCGGCGGTGATCGCGATGGCCGATCCCACGCCCGAGGCGCGCTATCTCCGGTTCGACACCTTCGACGCGGACTACTACAACGGCTGGGACCTCAAGAGCGCCATGCACCCGCAGACCATCCTCGCCTACGGGTTCAACGGCGGGCCGCTGACGCCGTTCCATGGCGAGCCGCTGCGCCTGTACTCGCCGATCAAGCTGGGCTACAAACTGACCAAGTATCTGACCCGAATGACGTTCACCGCCGAGCGCCCGGGCGGCTTCTGGGAGGACAAGGGCTACCCGTGGCTGGGAGGGGTGTGACTACCATCCCATCTGGTCGATCGAGTACGGCAGCATCTTGAGCCACCAGGGCCAGTCGTGCGCCACGTCGTGGCCCCAGATGTCCAGGAAGTGCGGGATGCCCTTGCTGTTCAGAATCCCCGAGAGGTGGCGCGACGCATCCGGCGCCTCGTAATCCCCCTGGCCGGTCAGGATGTGGATCTTGCACTGCGTCTGCAAAAGGTGGAGGGGTTGCCCCTCCAGCCCCGGGATGTACCACGCCGGGTTGTTGAAGAAACAGTTGTCGTCGCTGTAGCCGTGGAGGTAGTCCGGCCCCAGGTCGTAGAAGCCGCTCATCGCGGTGACCGCGTCGAACAGGTCGGGCCGGCGGAACAGGGCGTTGGCCGCGTGGAACGCCCCGAAGCTCGCGCCGGCCGTGGCGATCCGGAGATCCGCGTTCTGGCAGGCGGTCCGGATGTAGGGCGCGACCTCCTCTTCCACATACCGCGAGAACAGCGCCTGGCGCCGCGCCTGCTCGGGCACGGGCAGGTCCCGGTCCATCCACGACTGGCTGTTGATGCTGTTGATCGAGAACACCCGGACCCGCCCCGCCTCGATCGCCGGCGCGATGGCGCCGACCAGCCCGAAACGCTCGTACTCCAGGAAATCGGCCGCCGCCGTCGGGAACAGGAGCAGCGGGTGCCCCCAATGGCCGTACGACACAATGGGCATGTCCTGACCCAGGCTCGGACTGTGCCAGCCTCCGGTCTTGCGCCGCAGATCCATTCGCAGCTCCTCCTCTCAGGGCCGCCTACTTTATCGGAATCTCTCCAGCCGTCCCACCCTCCCGGGTGGCTTCGGCGACCGAGCCTGAAGCTATACTCCGCCCGATGTGTAATTGAAAAACCTCTTCAGGAGGGCCCTCCATGCGCCGCTTCCCCCGCTTCCTCCTCCTCCTTCTCCTCATCCCGGCACTTCCGCTCGCGGCTTCGGACACCCCCGCTCCGGCAACTGTGACCGTCGCCGGCAGCCTGCAGTCCGAGCTCGGCTGCCCGGACGACTGGCAGCCCGGCTGCGCGGCCACCCATCTCTCCTACGACGCCGACGACGACGTCTGGCAGGGGACGTTCACCGTCCCCGCCGGGAGCTGGGAGTACAAGGCCGCCCTCAACGACTCCTGGGACGAGAACTACGGCCTGCACGCGCAGCGCGGCGGCGCCAACATCCCCCTCAATCTCACGGCGGCGAAAGCGGTCAAGTTCTACTACTCCCACGAGACGCACTGGATCACCGACAACCAGGGCTCGGTGATCGCCACCGCTCCCGGCAGCTATCAGCACTTCCTCGGCTGCCCCGGCGACTGGGAGCCCGACTGCCTCCGCTCCTGGCTCCAGGACCCGGACGGCGACGGCGTCTATACCTTCTCCACGCCGTTCGATCCCGGCCGGCAGCTACGAGGTCAAGGTCGCCATCGACGAGAGCTGGACCGAGAACTATGGCGCCGGCGGCGTCCCGAACGGTCCCAACATCCCGTTCATCGTGGCAGTCGGACTGCGCCGAGACGGTCTTCTCCTACGACGCCGCCAGCCATGTCCTCACCGTCATGGAGGGTGCCGCACCGGTCCAGCCCGCGAACGTCACCATCGCCGGCAGCTTCCAATCCGAGGCTCGGCTGCTCCGGCGACTGGCAGCCCGACTGCGCCGCCACCCACCTGGCGTTCGACACCACCGACCAGGCCTGGCAGGGGACGTTCAGCGCTGCCCGCCGGAAGCTGGGAGTACAAGGCCGCGATCAACGACTCCTGGGACGAGAACTACGGCGCCAACGCCACCCGCAACGGCGCCAACATCGCCGTGACCGTCCCGGCCGCCGGCCCGGTCAAGTTCTACTACTCGCACGAGACCCACTGGGTGGCCGACAATCTCTCCAAGCGTGATCGCCGTGGCGCCGGGCAGCTTCCAGTCCGAGCTCGGCTGTCCGGGCGACTGGCAGCCCGACTGCCTCCGCTCCTGGCTCCAGGATCCGGACGGCGACGGCACCTACACCTTCTCGACCCGTTCGATCCCGCCCGGCAACTATGAGGTGAAGGTGGCGATCAACGAGAGCTGGGACCGAGAACTACGGTGCCGGCGGCGCCCCGAACGGCGCCAACATCACCTTCTCCGTGCCCGCCGCCTGCACCGAGACCTTCTTCGCGTACGATGCCGGGACCCACGTGCTGACCATCAACTCCACCGGCGCCCCCAAGGGCAACATCAACCGCGCGCAGGCCTATTGGGTCGGCGAGGACACGATCGCCTGGAAGCCCGGCGCCGTGCAGGCCGACTGGACCGTCGCCCTGCACTACGACGCCGACGGCAACCTCGACCTCACCGCCGACGGCGTGACTGGCGGCACCACGGTCCCGCTCACCTGGGACCCGGCGGGGCTGCCGGCCGACGTGCTGGAAAAGTTCCCGCACCTGGCCCTCTATTCCGCCTTCAAGCTCCCGGCCGATCGCCTGGCCGAGGTGCCCGCGGCGCTGCGCGGCCAGCTCGCGGTGGACGCCAAGGCCGGAGACGGCACCCTGGTCGACGCCACGTCGCTCCAGATCCCGGGCGTGCTCGACGACCTCTATACCTATGACGGGCCGCTGGGCGCCACCTTCGATACCGGCGGAAACCCCACCCTGCGCGTCTGGGCGCCGACGGCGCGGTCGGTCCGGCTCGTGCTCGGCGGCGCCTCTCCGGCGACTCGATGACCTTCGATCCGGCCACCGGCGTCTGGAGCATCACCGGCGACACGGCCTGGTACGGCGCGGCCTACCTGTTCCAGGTCGAGGTCTACGTGCGCTCCACCGGCAAGGTGGAAACGAACCAAGTCACCGACCCCTACTCCGTGGCCCTCACCCGCAACAGCGCGCGCGAGCCAGCTCGTCGACCTCGCCGACCCGGCCTTGAAGCCGGCCGGCTGGGACACGCTGGTCAAGCCGCGCGCTCGACGCACCCGAGGACATCACCCTCTACGAGCTGCACATGCGCGACTTCAGCGCCTCCGACCCGTGCGTTCCCGAAGGCCTGCGGGGCACCTACCAGGCGTTCACCCTGAAGGGCGTCGAACGGCATGCGCCACCTCGCGAAGCTGGCGCGCGCCGGCCTGACCCACGTCCACCTGCTGCCGGTCTTCGACATCGCGACCGTCAACGAGGACCGCGCGACCTGGCAGGAGCCGGCAGGCGACCTCTCCAGCTTCCCGCCCGACTCCGAGGAGCAGCAGGCCGCCGTCGTGGCGGTGCGCCGGCAGCGACGGCTTCAACTGGGGCTACGACCCCTGGCACTACACCGTGCCCGAAGGCAGCTACAGCACCGATCCCGACGGACCGGCGCGCATCCTGGAGTTCCGCGAGATGGTGCAGGCGCTCGCCGAGATCGGCCTGCGCGTGGTCATGGACGTGGTCTACAACCACACGCAACGCCGCGGGCCAGAACGACCACTCGGTGCTCGACCGCATCGTGCCCGGCTACTACCACCGCCTGAACGCCGACGGCGACGATCGAGACCAGCACCTGCTGCCAGAACACCGCCAGCGAGCACGCCATGATGGAGAAGCTGCATGATCGACTCGGTGCTGACCTGGGCCACGCGAGTACAAGGTGGACGGCTTCCGCTTCGACCTCATGGGCCACCACATGAAGCGCAACATGGTGAAGCTCCGCGCAGCGGCTCGACGCCCTCACCCTCGCGCACGACGGCGTGGACGGCTCGAAGATCTACGTCTACGGCGAAGGCTGGAACTTCGGCGAGGTGGCCGACAACGCCCGCGGCGTCAACGCCACGCAGGCCAACATGGCCGGCACCGGCATCGGCACCTTCAACGACCGGCTGCGCGACGGCGCGCGCGGCGGCGGGCCGTTCAGCGGCATCCAGGAGCAGGGCTTCCTGACCGGGCTCTACGACGACCCGAACGGCACCGATCAGGGCACGCCCGAGCAGCAGCTCGCCCGCCTGCTGCTCGACATCCGACTGGATCCGCGTCGGCCTGGCCGGCAACCTCGCCGCCTACGAGCTCATCGACCGCAACGGCGACACGGTCACCGGCGCGGACATCGACTACAACGGCCAGCACGCCGGCTACACCGCCGACCCGCAGGAAGTCATCAACTACGTCGAGGCCCACGACAACGAGACGCTGTTCGACACCATCCAGCTCAAGGCGGCGCCCGCGGCCACGATCGCCGATCGCGTGCGCATGCAGAACCTGGCGATGAGCCTCGTCGGCCTGGGCCAGGGCATCCCGTTCTTCCACGCCGGCGACGAGCTGCTGCGCTCGAAGTCGCTGGACCGCAACAGCTACAACTCGGGCGACTGGTTCAACAAGCTCGACTTCACCTTCCACGACAACAACTGGGGCGTGGGCCTGCCGCCGGCCGGGGACAACCAAAGCAACTGGCCGGTCATGGCGCCGCTCCTGGCGAACCCGGCGCTCGAGCCGTCGCTGCTCGACATCCAGGCCGCCGCGTCCCACTTCGAGGAGGTGCTCGAGATCCGCAAGAGCTCCATCCTCTTCCGGCTGCGCACCGCCGAGCAGATCCAGCACCGGCTACGCTTCCACAACACCGGCCCGGCGCAGGTTCCCGGAGTCATCGCCTTGACCGTGAACGACATGGACATCAACGAAGCCCTCGACCATCAGGTCCGGCGGCTGGCGGTGTTCTTCAACGCCAACGCCGAGCCAAGGCAGACCGAGCTGACGGTCTTCCCGTGCTCCGGCTTCCAGCTCCACCCGGTGCAGGCCGCCTCGGCCGACCCGGTGGTCCGCACCTCGACCTACGACCCGGCCACCTGCCGGTTCACGGTGCCGGGCCGCACCGCGGCGGTGTTCTGGGAGCGGCGGCCGGTCGACGAGCAGCTCTACCTGCTCGACGGTGTCGTCGCCGGCCTGGTTGCCGACGGCACGCTCAACACCGGCCAGGGGCGCTCGCTGCAAGCCAAGCTGGATACCGCGCGGCGCCACGTCCTGGCCGGCAGGACCAGCCCGGCGATCAGCCTGCTGAACGCCTTCCTCCACGAGGTGGAGGCGCTGCAGCACGCCGGGATCCTCTCCGCCGAGCAGGCGGAAGGGCTCACCGCGGACGCCGAGGCCGCCATCGACGACCTGGGCTGAAGGACCAAAAGGACATAAAGGACATAAAGGACATAAAGGACCAAGAGGACAGGGGAGAAGCTCTTCTTCCCTGTCCCTTGTCCTTTGTCCTTTGAATCCTTTTCGTCCTTTACGTCCTTTCCCCTTCCATCTCCAGGAAGAAGTCCATCAGCTCACCGGAGGAAGTCGCTCAGGCGGCGGCGAGGTGATGGCTGGTAGAGATAGCCTGCCGATCGCCGCGGAACCCTATCTGACGCAGCGCAAGGCCACGTTGCGACAGAATCTCCGTCTCTGTCACAAGGTAGGCTACTTTGTCGCAACGTGAGTTTACTTTGCGCCAACTTCGGTTTCTTTGGCGCAAAGTAAACTCCTTTGGCGCAAAGTAAGCTTCCCAGTCGCAAAGTCGACTCCTTTGGCGCAAGGTGGAGTGACTTTGCGCCAGATGAGTTTACCTTGCGACAACGTTGCGCCATCTTGCGCCAAAGGAACTCACCTTGCGACAAAGGAGTCCATGTTGGCGCAAAGCAAACTCCCTTGTCGCAAAGTCGACTTCTCTGTCGCAAAGTGAGTTGACTTTGGCGCAAAGTGAGCTCCTTTGTCGCAAGGTCGACTCCTTTGTCGCAAAGTGACCTCAACTCGGGCCAGGAGGGCTTCGGCGTGAGCGCGTAGCGTTCGCTCGCCGAGAGGGCGTCGATCTCGTGGCGCAGAGGAGTCGTTTCACGCCGGGCGATCAACTCGACCGGCCGCCCACGAACCGTGCCAGATCGCGCAGCGGATCCCCCTTGCGGCCGAGCGGATCGAGCGACTCGACCGCGAAGCCGAGCAGCTCCGATTCCAGCGCCTGGGCGCCTTCGACGCCCAACAGCTTCACGAAGGTGACCTTCGCGGCGTCCTGGCCCACGTCCTTGCCGGTCTCCTCCTGGGTGCCCAGCACGTCCAGCAGGTCGTCCGAGATCTGGAAGGCGAGCCCCAGGTTCTTCGCGAAGCGCGCGACCACCTCCAGCTCCTTGCGGCGGGCGTCGGCGGCCATGGCTCCGAGCTCGCCCGCGGCCATGAACAGGGCGCCGGTCTTGTGGCTGTGGATGTACTCCAGCACCTCCAGATCCAGGTCTTCGGGCCGGGAGAGCAGGTCGAGCGCCTGGCCGCCGATCAGGCCGTCGCTGCCGATCGCGGCGGCCAGGTGGTGGACCATGTCCTCGGCGGTATAGCGGCGCAGCGAGAGGCGCTGGGCGCTCTCGGCCACCAGGGCGTAGGCCCGGTTGAGCAGCGCGAGGGCGGCGAGCAGGGCGACGTTCTCGCCGAACTGGAGATGGACGGTGGGACGGCCGCGGCGCAGGCTCGCGTTGTCCATGGAGGGCAGGTCGTCCAGGATCAGCGAGCAGGCGTGGACCATCTCCACGGCGCACGCCAGGTCCAGCACGGCATCCGAAGACCCCGAGCCGAACAGGTCGGCGACCACGAGGGTGAGCACCGGCCGGATCCGCTTGCCCTGGCCGGTGAGAGCGTAATGCATCGCCTGGTGGACGGCCTCCGGCCTGGACCCCGGTTCCGCCAGGAGTGCAGGCAGACGACGGTTCACCCTGCCGGCGAGCTCGGCAAGCCCGCCGGCCAGGCTGTGGGGTCTGGATCGTTCCCCCGGGGATGGCGGCGCCTCAGGCGAACGAGGCGACGGCTTCGTCTTCGGTTTCGTAAACGTCAAAGACCGTGATGAGCTGCGTGATGGTCAGGATGTCGTTGATCTTGGGTGGCAGGCACGCCAGCTTGATCTTGGCGCCGCGGTTCGTGGCGCTGGTGTAGGAGCTCACCAGCTCGCCGACGCCGGACGAGTCGATCGTCGACACTTCCTTCAGGTTGAGCACGAGCTTGGTGGCGCCGTTGCCCAGAACCTTGTGGACGGCGTCGCGCAACGCCTCCTCGGCCGCACCGATGGTGATCTTCCCCTTCAAGTCCAGAATCGTGACGTCGTTGCGCTTGCGCTCGCTGATCGGCATGGGATGGTTCCCCTCCTCGTAGTGATGGTTCGGATCAGGTGCCCGCGGCCGGACCGGCAACCTTCTTGCGCAGGGTCACGATGGTACCGCCGCCGGGTCGCGGGTTGTATTCGATTCGGTCCATGAAGCTCTTCATGTAAAAGATGCCTCGGCCGTTGGGCTTCAACAGGTTTTCGGGAGCGAGAGGGTCCCGGAGCAGCTCGGGATCGAAACCGATCCCCTCGTCCTCGATCCGGATGACCACCTCGTCCCCTTCGAGATACAGGTCCACGTGGACGTGCTTGCCCGGGTCCTGGGCGTTGCCGTGCTTGATGGCGTTCGCCACCGCTTCCCGGACCGCCACGTCGACCCAATGGCGCGCGTCCTCGTTCACACCCAGCCGCTGGAGGGCATCCCGGAGCACCACCTGAACCAGCTCGATGTTCTCGAAACGGCTCCCGACGTCCAGATGAAAGTGGTGTTCTCCCGGCATCTCCCTTGGTTCCGCCGCTGGTTGCGAAAGACTGGCCTCGCTGTCGCGCGGAGTCTAGCAGAGATCCCTCCGGCCTATCTCTTCAGACGGGTCCAGCCCCGATTCAGTTCCCGAGCATCAGACCCAGGGCCGCCAGGGCCTTCGGGGCCTCCTTCTCCATCATCCGCAGCGCCATGGGGATGATGACCAGGAGCTGGACGCCGTCGAACAGGGCGTGGGCGGCGATGGCCGGCCAGATCGTCTGCCGCCACTTCACCAGCAGGCCATAGATCACCGACAGCGTCGCGATCCCGACCAGCATGAGCGGCTGGCCGTACGCGAAGTGGGCGAAGACGAAGAGCAGCGTCGACAGCGCGATGCCGATCCGGGGCTGCAGGAAGCCGCGGAAGAACAGCTCCTCCACCACGCCCGCCGACAGGCTGATCGCCAGCCGGAGCCCCAGAGGCAGGGCGGCCAGGAACGGGATCAGAGCCGGCGGCTGCTTCGGGATGGCCTGCTCGCCGCCGAGCGCCACCAGGATCAGCCCGACGATGATCGCCGCCACCAGCACCGCACCCCAGGCTCCGACGCCGAGCAGGATGCCGATGCCGATCTCCCGCGGCACGTTCGGAGCCAGCAACCCGAACTGCGCCAGGAACTGCCGCCCGAGCGGTATGGGCGGCGTGGGCGGCATGGGCGGCGGAGCCGCCGGAAGCTCCGGCTCCGGAACCATTTCGAGCACCTCCTCTCCCGAGGGGGGCCGGGGGGGTGAGGGCACCCGCGCATACCCGAGAAGAAACCACAGGCCGATCACCATCAGCAGCAACGCGTGCAGGAGGAAGAGCATCGGCGTCGAAAGGTTCTTCAGGTCCGGCGGCTCCGCCGCCTTGCCGATCGTGCCGAGGGAGGAGAAGATCCCGATCCAGAAGATCAAGGTGATCAGCCCGCCGGCCATCACCCGGCGCACCGGATCGCGGAACCCGGGCGGGAACAGACCCCGGGCGAGCAGCATGCGGTCCATGCTGAACGCGGTGAAGGCGGCGAGGACAGCGGGGATGATCTGCCGGAGGATCGATTCCAGGGTCAAGTCTTCGCCTTCGCGCGGTAGCTGCGCAGCACCATGGCCGCCGTGTTGACCCGCTGGATCTTCCGGTTGCGGGCCTGGATGGCCGGGATGTCGTCGGACGGCGCCTGGTCGCCGCGCAGGTCCCGGAGGCAGCGCTCCAGCTCGAAGGTGAGCGTATCCAGGTCGCCGCGGGTCAACCCCCGGAACGTACGCTCGGTGATCGTGAGGTAACCCTCAGCGATGTCCCGGGCCATGGCCCACGCGCTACCGCCAGGGAAACCCATGGCGCGCATCATATCCCAGCCGGCCCGTCCCGAACGCGACCGGCCGCGCCCCGTCGCGGGAATTCGCCCGTGGTATGATTCAGCCGCGGTCCGTCCGGCCGCACCCATCCGCCCCCAACGTTTCGACCACAGAATCCCGAAGGAGGATCTCCCTTGAGCCGCTTCCCAGGCGTGGACTTCATGGATGCAGATACGCTCCTCAACGAAGAGGAGCGAATGGTGCGCGACACCGTTCGCGCGTTCGTCGACGACAAGGTCAAGCCGATCATCGAGGAGTGCCACCGCGACAGCCGCACCCCTCTCGAGCTGGTGCCCGAAATGGGCGCCCTCAACCTGTTCGGCGCCAACATCTCCGAGTACGGCCTCCCCGGCCTGGGCGGCGTCGCCTACGGCCTCATCATGCAGGAGCTGGAGCGCGGCGACTCCGGCCTGCGCAGCTTCGTCTCCGTGCAGAGCTCCCTGGTCATGTACCCGATCTACACCTTCGGGTCCCAGGCGCAGAAGGACAAGTGGATCCCCCGGCTCGCCACCGGCGAGGCCATCGGCTGCTTCGGCCTCACCGAGCCCGACTTCGGCTCCAACCCCGGCGGCATGCGCACCACCGCCAAGAAGGTCGGCAACGAGTGGGTGCTCAACGGCTCCAAGCAGTGGATCACCAACGGCACCCTGGCCGACGTGGCCGTGGTCTGGGCGCAGACGGAAGACGGCATTCGCGGCTTCCTGGTCGAGAAGGGGACCCCGGGGTACACCTCCTCGGACCAGCACGGCAAGTTCTCGCTGCGCGCCTCCACCACCTCCGAGCTCGGCTTCCACGACTGCCGCATCCCGGCCGACGCGATCCTTCCTGAAACCACCGGCCTCAAGAACGCCCTGATGTGCCTCAACCAGGCGCGCTACGGCATCGCCTGGGGCGGCATCGGCTCGGCCATGGAGACCTACCACACCGCCCTGACCTATGCGCAGGAGCGGATCCAGTTCAACGGCCAGCCGATCGCCAGCCACCAGCTCGTGCAGGAAAAGCTGGCCTGGATGATCACCGAGATCTCCAAGGGCCAGCTTCTCTCCATCCAGCTCGGCCGCCTCAAGGACGCCAACCGCCTCAAGCACTTCCACATCTCGATGGGCAAGCGCAACAACGTCTGGGTGGCCCGCGAGTGCGCGAAGCTCGCCCGTGAGATCCTCGGCGCCAACGGCATCGTGGACGACTACCCGGTCATCCGCCACATGCTCAACCTCGAGTCGGTCTACACCTACGAGGGCACGCACGACATCCACGGCCTGATCATCGGCGAGGCGGTCACCGGCATCCAGTCCTTCAACGCGCCCATTCCTGCGGAAAAGCGCGCGGTGAAGGAGAAGCCGGTGCCGGTGGGAGCGGCGCGCTGATGGTGCTCGATCACCTGCTGGAGCAGGAGTTCATCCGTGTCACCGAGCAGGCGGCCATCGCCTCGGCCCGCACCATGGGCCGCGGCGACCGCCGCCACTCGGACCAGGTTGCCGTCGAGGCCATGCGCCTGGAGATGGACAACCTCCCCATGGACGGCCGCATCGTCATCGGCGAAGGCGAGCGCGACAAGGCGCCCATGCTTTACGTCGGCGAGGTGGTCGGCTCCCGGAAGCACCAGGATGGCGCCGCCGCCGTGGACATCGCGGTCGATCCTCTAGAGGGGACGAATCTCTGCGCCACCGGCGCCCCCGACGCCGTCTCCGTCCTCGCCGCCGCCGAGCGCGGCGGCCTCCTCTACGCCCCGGACGTCTACATGGACAAGATCGTCGTCGGGCCGACCGCCCGCGGCACGATCCACATCGACGCCCCGGTGGCCGAAAACCTGCGCAACATCGCCGGCGCCTTCGGCCGCAAGGTGAGCGACCTGACGGTGGTGGTCCTGGAGCGCGACCGCCACCAGCAGCTCATCCAGGACATCCGCGAGGCCGGCGCCCGCATCCGCCTGATCGGCGACGGCGACCTGTCGGCCGGCATTTCGGCCGCGGTGCGCGGCACCGGCGTGCATGCGGTGATGGGGATCGGCGGCGCGCCCGAGGGGGTCATCACCGCGGCGGCCATGCGCTGCCTCGGCGGCGAAATCCAGGCCCGCCTCAAGGCCACCAACGAGGAGCAGGAGGCGCGCCTCAAGGAGCTGGGCTTCCACGACGTGAACCGGATCTACAAGACCGAAGACCTGGCGCCCGGAAAAGAGATCCTCGTGAGCTGCTCCGGCGTCACCGACGGCGAGCTGCTCCGCGGCGTCCGCTTCTTCGGCGGCGGCTCGCGCACCTCGACCCTGTTCATGTCGCTGTCGCGCAACATCATCCGCTTCGTGGACACCATCCACCGCGAGCAGACGACCACTCCGGTCCGATTCATTTGATGATTGGCCAACGCCTGGCTTTCTCCCCCTCTCTCGCCGCGCGAGAGAGGGGGCCGGGGGGTGAGAGGATGGGATCATGATCAAGCCCGACCGGTGGATCCGGGAGTGGGGACGCAACGGCGGGGTCACCCCGTTCGAGGAGAACCAGGTCAACGCCGCCAGCTACGACGTGCGGGTCGGCGACCACTGGATCTGTCCCACCCGCGACCCCGAAGAGTTTCGCGCCCCCCACGTCAAGCTCTTCCCGGGCGAGGTCGTGCTCGCCTCGACCATGGAATACGTGCGCATCCCGCGCAACGTCGCCTGCGACCTCAAGCTCAAGTCCACCCTCGGCCGGCTCTGGATCAACCACTCCCTCGCCGGCTGGTGCGACCCCGGCTTCGAGGGCGAGATCACCCTGGAGCTCCAGAACCTCGGTCCCTCCCCCTTCGTCCTCGAAGCGGGCAGGCGGATCGCCCAGCTCATCTTCATCTCCATGGAGTCCGAACCGGAGATCGCCTATGGCGAGCCGGGCTCCAGCAGCCATTACCAGGGGCAGAGAGGGACGACTCCGGCCCGCAGATGAGCCTGCAAAGTATGCCCAGAGATCTATAATCGGCGCCGTCATCATGGGCATCGTCGGCAACCTGCGCACCATGCAGCTCGAGGAGCTGCTTCAGTGGCTCTCCCAGAGCCGCAAGACCGGTACGCTCGAAATCAAGACCGACAAGGTCGAGAAGAAGGTCTTCTTCAACGAAGGCCAGATCGTCTCCACCGCCTCGACGCGGCCCGAGGAGTACCTGGGCCATTTCCTGGTCAGCCACGGCCTGATCAGCGAGTCCGCCCTCGCCAAGGCGATGGAGCTCCAGGAGGCGACCGGCATGCTCCTGGGCAAGATCCTGGTCACCAAGGAGATCATCAAGGAGGCGGACCTCCACCAGATGCTCAAGCTCAAGAGCGAAGAGAGCATCTACGACATCTTCGCCTGGCCGGAGGGCGACTTCCGCTTCCTCGACGACGTCCTGCCGCCGGCCAACGCCATGGTCCCCATGGTGCTGGACATCACGGCCATCCTCATGGAAGGCGTGCAGCGGGTCGACGAGTTCCGCCGCATCCGCCAGCTCATCCCCTCCCAGGACGCCATCCCGGTCCAGATCTACGAGTGGGAGCTGAAGCACCCCGACCCCGGAACCATGCAGGTTCTCGACCTGGTCAACGACGAGCGCACGGTGGAGGAGATCCGTCTTCAGACCCACTCCAGCGAGTTCCACGTCTGCAAGATCCTCTACGACCAGTGGGCCAAGGGCCGCCTCAAGGTAATCAAACCGCGCTCGCGCGAGCAGACAGGCTCCCACAACACGGTGAACGGTCCGCTCACGGGCGAGACCCTGCTCGCTGCGGGCAAGAAGTACCTGGACGAGCACGACTACGAGCACGCCCTGCGCCACCTGCGGGCGGCGCGCAGCCTGGACCCGGAAAACCAGGACATCCACGAAGCTCTCACCCACGGCGAGAAGTCGATCCGCCAGGCCATCGAGTCGTCGGGGGTCAGCCTGACGTCGATCCCCTCCCTGGCGATCAGCTTCGACCAGCTCACCAGCGCGAAGATCTCGCCGCAGGAAGGCTTCATGCTCACCCGCCTGAACGGCACCTACGACATCCAGTCGATCCTGAAGATCACCCCGATGCCGCAGCTCGACGCCCTGCTCGTCTTCTGGAAGCTGAAGAAGGGCGGCTTCATCAAGGTCGCGCCCGGCAAGGTGAAGGCGTAGGGGGTGAGACCTGCTTGGCAGGCGAAAGGACCGTCCCCCCTCCCCGGGGCGGGCCGGTGCCCTCCTTCCAGGTGTGGCGCGGGGGCCTGACCGGCTCTAGAAAGGGATCGTACCCTCCGTTTCGAGAGGAGTCGAACCCATGAGAACCACAATCCGCACCCTCGTCCTGATCCTCGCCGCCGTCCTGGCCCTCTGGACTCTGGCGCAGGCCCAGACGGGAGACGACAACGGCAACGCGGCCCGCGGCCGGGCCGCCTATAGTCTCTACTGCTCGAGCTGCCACGGCAAGACCGCCAAAGGAGACGGTCCGGTGGCCGCCACCTTGAAGGTCGCCCCCACCGACCTGACCCAGCTCGCGAACGCCCACGGCGGGAAGTATCCTGCCGACCGCGTTTACGCCCGCATCGACGGCCGCGAGCCGGTGATCGCGCACGGACCGAGCGACATGCCGGTCTGGGGGATGAGCTTCCAAGACCCCGGCAAGGTCGCCAACCAGGAGCCCATGGTCCAGAACAGGATCCACGATCTGGTGGCCTACCTGGCGACCCTGCAGGACAAGACCGGAGCCCGGTGAGCTCAGCCGAGGATCTCGGCGATCACGGAGTCGGGATCTTCGGGCAGCTTGCCGTGGTAGGCGACCTGGCCGTCCTTGATGATGAGCAGGCCGGGGAGGCTGGCCACGGCGTATTTCTTGGAGAAGGTGCCGTCCGCATCCAGGAAGACCGTAGTGCCGAGGCTCTTGCCGGCGAGGAAGCTCTCGACGGCCGGGCGGTCCTCCTGGAAGTTGACGGTCACCACGCGCGCCTTGCCGCCCCACTTCTGAACGAGCGGATTGACCCGCGCGACGATGTCGCGGGAGTGCGGCGACCAGGAAGCCCAGACGATCAGGATGGTCGTGCCCTGAGCGAGGTCGGCCTCGCCGAGCCGTTCACCGCCGAGGCCCTGCAGCGCGAAGCCCTGGGCGGACGCGGCGGTACCGAAGGACAGGGCGAGCAGGGCTCCCGCCGCGACCAGGCGGCGGTAGAGAGGAAACGTACGGCTCATGTCAGTGCGCCTCGGGCGAGCTGCCGAAGCGGTGGGGCATCCGGGTCAGGATGCGGACGCGCAAGCCGTCGGGCGCCGTGCAGCGGCAGCAGCGCTCCCGCACGACGAGCAGCAGCTTGCGGGTGTAGTCCATCTGCCGGGCACAGTACACGCAGCCGGCCACATGATCTCGGAACGGGGTCAGCAACGCCTCTTCCATCTCGTTGTCGAAGAACAGGTACAGCACCGAGCTGACCTCTTTGCAGTCCATCACCGGCCTCCGGGATCCCTAACCGCGTTCGTCATGGTTCGCCTCCTTGCAACCGTTTAGATCAACTCGCGGTGGGGCCGGGATATTTCCCGGCGGGCGCCCCTCTTGGGGGGCATCACTTCGAGCTTGCGGCCCGGCTGCGCATCTTGACGGGCTCCCCGGCGCGCAGGTAGCCGTGCTCGCGGGCGAACTCGAGCATCGCGGTCTCCATCAGCCGGCGCCCGCGGTAGAGGCGGCTCATGACGGTCCCCACGGGTACCTCCAGGATCTCGGCGATCTCCTTGTAGGAGAACCCTTCCAGGTCGGCGAGCAGCACCACCATCCGGTAGTCGGGCGGCAGCTTGTCGAGGGCCTTCTGGACGTCCTCGTCGAGCACGTTTTCCAGCAGCTCGTCCTCGGGGTTCCGGGTCTGGCGCACGGCGTCCTCGCTGACCTGGTTCTCGAAGGACTCCTCGATCTCGGCGAAATCGCTGAGGGCAGGCGCCTGTTGCTTCTTGCGGTAGTTGTTGATGAAGGTGTTCTTCATGATCTTGAACAACCACGCCTTGAAGTTGGTGCCTTCCTCGAACTTATCGTAATAGCGGTATGCCTTGAGGTAGGTCTCCTGGACCAGATCCTCGGCATCTTCCGCGTTCCGCGTCATGCGGTAGGCGGTGTTGTAGAGCGCATCGATGAACGGCATGGCAGCCGCCTCGAAGTCCCACCCTTTCTGGTGGCCGGCGCTTTCCTTGGGCATGGTCCCCCCCTTCGACGGACTATTTCCTCTCGCCCCCCGGTTTACGCACAGACGGTGCCAACCGGATCATTTAGGGGCCGGGGGTATCTGACCACGCTTCCGTCTCCTGCCGGGGACGGTCCCGTCCGGGTCCACCCCGCGACAGGGGTGCCGATTCGGCACCCCTGTGCCAGAAGAAACAGGCCTACCACCCCATCTGCAGCAGTGCGCTCGCTTCCACGCTCCGCTGGGCAAATTTGATGAACGGACCGGGCAGAATGCCGAGCACCAGCGTGGCCAGGGCGCAGAAGGCGATGACCGCCACCAGGGCGCGGGACCGCAACGGCACCGGCGTGGACTCCGTCGAGTCCTTGAAGTACATGAAGACGACGAGCTGGAAGTAGTAGTAGAGCGAGATCGCGCTCGTCAGCACGCCGATCACCGCCACCCAGGTCCAGCCGGCCTGCACGGCCGCCGCGAACAGGTAGACCTTGCCGACGAAGCCGCCCGTGGGGGGGATGCCGGTCAGCGCGAGCATGAAGAAAAGCATCATCGCCGCGAGGAACGGCGAGCGCTTCGCCAGGCCCGCGTAGTCCGACGCCACCTCGCCCGCGTACTCCCGGCGCTCCAGGAGGATCACCGTGCCGAACGCTCCCAGGGTGATGAACGTGTAGGCCAGCAGGTAGAAGAGCACCGGCCAGAGACCGAGAGACTCATCGTTGATCGGAACCGCGAGGACGCCGAGCAGCAGGTAGCCGGCGTGACCGATGGAGCTGTAGGCCAGCATCCGCTTGACGTTGCTCTGCGTCAAGGCCGCCAGGTTGCCCCAGATCATGCTGGCCGAAGCCACGATCGCCACCACCCACTGCCAGTCCACCGAGACCGGCCACAGCCCCTCGTAGAGGATGCGGACCAGGATCGCGAACGAGGCTCCCTTCGAGGCCGCCGCCAGCCAGGCCGTGACCGGCGTGGGCGCGCCCACGTAGACGTCCGGCGTCCAGATGTGGAACGGCACCGCCGAGACCTTGAAGAACAGGCCCGACGCCAGCAGGATCCAGCCGAGCGCGATGAGGTTGGCGTTGGCAGCGTTGGCGACGTTCGCGGCCTTGAGCTGCACCGCCAGCTCCTGGAGCTGCACCGTGCCGGTCGCGCCGTAGAGCAGCGAGATGCCGTAGAGCAGGATGCCGCTCGACAGCGCCCCGAGGATGAAATACTTGAGGGCCGCCTCGTTCGACCGCACCTCGCGCTTGAAGTAGCCGGCCAGGATGTAGCTCGCCAGCGCCATCGTTTCGAGCCCGATCCAGATCGTCAGCAGGGTGTAGCCGCTCGCCATGAACATCATGCCCGAGGTGGCCAGGAGCAGCAGCGAGTAGAGCTCCGTCGGCCGGTAGCGCCCCTCCTCGATGAAACGGTAGGAGAGCAGCACCGCCAGCGCCGTGGCGAGCAGCACCAGCATCTTGATGAAGAACGAGAAGCCGTCGAGGACGAACGAGCCTTCCAGAAGAACGTGGCGCTTCCAGCCCAGACGCTCCTCCACCTGCAACAAAACCAGGGCCGTCAGCGCCAGGCTGACCAGGGAGACGGCGGACGCCTCGCGGTTGCCGAGGCCGCGGCCGACCGTCCCGAAGAGCAGCAGCAGCAGGCCGGCGCTCGCCAGGAGGATCTCCGGCGCAAGGTACAGATAATCGCTCATCGGGCCGGCAGGGAGCATCGATTACTCCCCCACCGCGGCGGCCGGCTGCGCCGGAGCCGCGGCCGGCACGGCGCCCGCCACCTGCTGCGCGGCGAGGCTCGGATCGACCTTGGCGATGATGTAGTTGACCGGCTTTTCCAGGATCTGGAAGAACGGCTTCGGATAGATGCCGATCCAGAAGCACAGCAGCACGATCGGGACCAGATAGAGGACTTCGCGCCCCGAAAGATCCTTGAGGTTCTTGTTCTCCGCGTTGGTCAGCGGCCCGAAGAAAACCCGCTGGTACAGCCACAGCATGTAGGCCGCTCCCAGCACGATGCCCAGCGCCGCGAACAGCGCCCACCACCAGACGCGGTTGAACGCGCCGACCAGGATCGTGAACTCGCCGATGAACCCGTTGAGCGCCGGCAGGCCGATCGAGGACATGGTGATGATCAGGAAGATCGTGGCGAAAACCGGCATCACCGCGGAAATGCCGCCGTACTCGGCGATCATGCGCGTGTGCCGCCGCTCGTAGATGATGCCGACCAGAAGGAAGAGCGCGCCGGTCGACAGACCGTGGTTGATCATCTGGAGGATGCCGCCGTTCAAACCCGGGCCGTTGAGCGCGAAAATGCCGAGCATCACGAATCCGAGGTGGCTCACCGAGGAGTAGGCCACCAGCTTCTTCATGTCCTTCTGCGCCATGGCCACCAGCGCGCCGTAGACGATGCCGATGATCGACAGCACCGCCATCCAGGGCAGCAGCCGCACCGTCGCCGCCGGCAGGATGGGCAGCGAGAAGCGGACGAAGCCGTAGGTGCCCATCTTCAGCAGGACGCCGGCCAGGATCACCGAGCCGGCCGTCGGCGCTTCGACGTGCGCGTCCGGCAGCCAGGTGTGGAACGGGAACATGGGCACCTTGATCGCGAAGCCCACGAAGAAGGCAAGGAACACCCAGAACTGGAGGTCCGGCGGGATGGACGCGCCGATCTCGTGGAACTTGAGGATCGAGAACGTCGGCTCGTTGCCGAGCCCGCCCCAGCCGAACAGGCCGGTCGAGTTGTAGAAATAGAGCGCCAGGATGCCGAGCAGCATCAGCACCGAGCCGGCCAGGGTGTAAAGGAAGAACTTGATCGCCGCGTAGAGCCGGCGCGGCCCGCCCCAGATGCCGATGAGGAAGTACATCGGCACCAGCATGACCTCCCAGAAGACATAGAACAGGAAAAAGTCCATGGCCATGAAGACGCCGAGCATGCCGGTCTGGAGGAGGAGCATGAAGATGTAATACTCCTTCTCCCGATTCTCGATCGCGCTCCAGGAGGAGAGGAACGCGAGCACGCCCAGCAGCGTGGTCAACAGGACCAGCAGCAAGGCCACGCCGTCGATGCCGAAGTGATAGCTCACTCCGATGGCCGGGATCCACTTGTAGGGGCCCTCGACGAACTGGAAAAGATCGCCTCCACGGTCGAACTTGAACCAGAGGGGGAGCGACAGCGCGAAGTCGACTACCACCACGCCGGTCGCGTACTTGCGGATGAACGCCGCGTCCTTCATCCACAGGATGGAGATCGCGCCGAGCAGCGGCAGGTAGCAGAGGATGCTCAGGATCGGGATGTTCTCGAACATGGGTCTCCCTCGGGATCAGCTCATCTCATCCGCAGCAGCACGAAGGCGCAGACGAGAGCGAACATGCCGGCAGCCAGCACCAGCGCGTAGTTGGACACATAACCTGTCTGCACCCGCCGGAACTGGCGCGAGCCGAAGCTCAACACCTTCCCGACTCCATTCACCAGCCCGTCCACGACGTACTTGTCGAACAGGCTCGACGACAGGGACAGAAACTCGACCGTGACGTTGCGCACGCCGTTGACCAGGAAGCCGTCGATGAACCCCGCGTCGAAGCGGAAGAGCCCGCGGCAGGTGGCCCAGAAGCCCTTGATCACGGTGGCGTCGTAAAGCTCGTCGACCCAATACTTGTTGGCAAGGGTCCGCTGCACCGCGGGCAGCCGCGCCGCGAACGCGTCGTCCGTGGCCAGCCCGCGCTCGCCGCCGTACAGCCGTCGGGCCAGCAGCCAGCCGCCGAACGCGATGGCGAGAGCCACCGCCAGCAAACCCCACTCCATCGCCGGGGCCACATGGTGCTCGTGGTGCTCTCCGACCGCCGTCATCACCGGTTCCAGAAAGCGGCCGAACGCATCCTCGGGCAGGAAACCGAAGGTCAACATCTTCGGGATACCCAGCAAGCCCGCGAGGACCGCGCCCACCGCCAGCACCCAGAGCGGCCCGGTCATGATCGCCGGAGATTCGTGCAGGTGGTGCTCCTGCTCGTGCGTTCCCCGGAAGTGGCCCTCGAACGTCAGGTAATACGAGCGGAACATGTACACCGCCGTCAGCGCCGCGGTCAGGATGCCGACCGCCCACAGCACCCAGTGCCCGGTCGCCGCGGCCGTGTGCAGGATCTCGTCCTTGCTGAAGAAGCCGGCGAGCGGCGGAATGCCGGCGATGGCCAGCGCGCCGATGAAATACGTGCGGCTGGTGTGCGGCAGGAATTTCTTCAGCCCGCCCATCTTCCGCATGTCCTGCTCGCCGCCCATCGCGTGGATCACCGAGCCCGAGCCGAGGAAGAGGAGGGCCTTGAAAAAAGCGTGCGTCATCACGTGGAAGATCGCCGCCGAGTACGCCCCCAGGCCCGCGGCCAGGAACATGTAGCCGAGCTGCGAGACCGTCGAATACGCCAGCACCTTCTTGATGTCGTTCTGGGCGATGCCGATGGTCGCCGCGAAGATCGCGGTCAGCGCGCCCACCACCGCCACCAGCAGGCTGACATTGCCCGCGAGCTGATAGATCACGTTCGAGCGCGCCACCATGTAGACGCCCGCCGTGACCATCGTGGCCGCGTGGATCAGCGCCGAGACCGGCGTCGGGCCGGCCATCGCGTCCGGCAGCCAGACGAAGAGCGGGATCTGCGCGCTTTTTCCGGTGGCGCCGATGAACAGGCAGAGCGCGATGAAGCCCGCCAGCGTCAGCCCGAAATGGCCCACCCCCGCCATCAGCGCCGGATTCGCCCGGATCGCCCCGAACACCTCGGAGTACTTGAGACTGCCAAAGGTCGCCACCAGAGCGCCCAGGCCGAGCACGAAGGCGAAGTCGCCGATGCGGTTGACCACGAACGCCTTGCGGCCGGCGTAAGGCGGAAACTCTTCCTTGTAATAGAAGCCGATCAGCAGGTACGAGCACAGTCCCACCCCCTCCCAGCCCACGAACATGACGGCGTAGCTGTTGCCGAGGATCAGCAGCAGCATCGCGCCCATGAACAGGTTGAGATAGGTGAAGAAGCGCTGGAACCCCTCTTCGTGCGACATGTACCCGACCGAGTACAGATGGATCAGGAAGCCCACGAAAGTGACCACGAACAGCATCACGCAGGAGAGCGGATCGATCAGGAAGCCGAGCGGAATGTTGAAGCTCTTCACGCCGGCCGCGAGCGTGTGGACCGCCCCGGCGGGCATCCACACGTAGTAGTCGTTCTCGAAAGCCTTGCCACCGGCGAAGGCCGCGTCGTGCGTGTAGTCCCAGATGATGCCGAGCGCCAGCGCCGCGGCGATGCCGGTCACCGCGCAGGCGATGACGGCCACGGCCTGTTTGTTGATCCGCCCCTTGAGCAGGACGCCGTTGAGCAGCGCGCCGAGGAAGGGGAGGACGGGGATGACCCAGATCAGGTTCTTCATGCCGTTTGCCTCAACCCTTGAGCTCGGTCGCCCGGTCGAGCTGGGTGCTCTCCTTCAGGCGGAACAGGGCGATCAGGATGCCGAGGCCGACCGCCGCCTCGCCCGCCGCCACGGTGATGGTGAAAATCGCGAAGATCTGGCCCGTCAGGTTGGAGAGCTGATAGGAGAAGGCGATCAGGTTCAGATTGACCGAATTGAGGATCAGCTCGATCGACATCAGCACGGTGATCATGTTGCGGCGCGCCGCGACGCCGAACAGGCCGATGGCGAAGAGCGCGAAGCTCAGTATCAGATAGTGGTTGGTCGTGACTTCGAGCATGGTAATCCTCTCGCTCCTCTCGCTCTCTTCCTACTGTCTCCGTCCGAGCACGACCGCGCCGATCATGGCGATCAGCAGGAAAATGGACGCGATCTCGAACGGCAGCAGTTGGCGGCGTGAACAGCTCCCAGGCCACCGCTTCCGGGTTGCCCGAGCATCTCTCCGTTGACGTGATCCAGGTGCTGGGGCTGGGCCAGGGCCGGACCGAACTGGGCATGCCAGAAAAACCATCCGAAAAGACCCACCATGAGGACGATCAGCAGCGCCACCAGCGGCGTGTGCCCGCCGAACTTCTTCAGCTCGGGCAGCCGGTGGAGGTTGATGAGCATGATGACGAAGAGGAACAGCACCATGATGCCGCCGCCATACACGAAGATCTGGACGATCGCCACGAACTCCGCATGGCGCAGCAGGAACAGGACCGCCACCGACAGGAACGAGGTGAGCAGCGAGATCGCGCCATACATCGGGTTGCGCAGCGTCACCACGCCCAGGGCCGCCACCAGGGCCAGGGCGCCGAAGGCGTAGAACAGGATCGACGGGCCGTGCTCGACGAGCGCTTGCATCACCGCACTTCCTCATCGGTGTAGGCGGGCCGCACCTTCCAGTCCTGCAGCTCGTCCATGTCGACATAGAGATTCGACCAGCGGTCGTAGGAGGCGAGCTCGTAGGTCTTGGTGGTGAGCCAGATCGACTTGGGCTCGGTCGGACAGCCCTCTTCGCACAGGCCGCAGAACATGCAGCGCTGGACGTCGATGTCGAAGCGGCTCAAAACCTTTTCCTTCTTGTTCGTCTCCGGGTTGACCTCCTGGTGCCAGTCGATGTAGATGATGTCGATCGGGCAGTCCTTGGCGCAGATGGTGCATTTGATACACCGATCCTCGTCGAGGCGGAACATGCCGCGGAACCGGTGCGCCGGCTCCCAGCGCTCTTCCGGATATTGGATCGTCACCTTCTTCTTGAACATGTTTTTCGCGGTGATCCCGAGGCCCGCGAACAGGTCGAGGAGCATGATCTTCTTGGACATGTTCTTCGCGGTGATCCCCAGGCCCGCGAACAGGTCGAGGAGCATGATCTTGTCGAGGAAGCGCTTCATGCCGGACATGGATCACCTCAGTGATAGAGGAACCAGAGCTTGACCGCCGCCGTGACTGCGAGGTTGATGAGCGCGAGCGGGATCAGCCACTTCCAGCCCAGGTCCATGAGCTGGTCGAAGCGGTAGCGCGGGAACGTGCCGCGGAACCAGATGTAGGCGAAGAGGAAGACGAACACCTTGAGGATGAACCAGATCGGTCCCGGCACCACGTCAGGAACGGCAGCCAGTGCGGGAACGGCGCCAGCCAGCCGCCGAGAAACAGCGTGGTCGCCACCGCCGAGATGACGATCATGTTCGCGTATTCGCCCAGGAAGAACAGGGCGAAGCGCATGCCGCTGTATTCGGTGTGGAAGCCGGCCACCAGCTCGGATTCCGCCTCGGGCAGGTCGAACGGGTTGCGGTTCGTCTCGGCCACGCCCGCCACCAGGTAGATGAAGAAGCCGACGAGCTGGGGCACGATGAACCAGAGGTGCATGTCCCGCTGCGCCTCGACGATCTTCACCATCGACATGCTGCCGGCGAGGATCAGCGCGCCGACCAGCGACAGCCCCTGCGGCACTTCATAGGAGATCATCTGCGCCGCCGAGCGCAGGCCGCCCATCAGTGAGAACTTGTTGTTCGAGGACCAGCCGCCGATGATCAGGCCGTAGACGCCGATCGTGGCCACCGCGATGACGAACAGCACGCCCGCGTTGACGTCGGTCACGAACCAGTCGAGCTGCCCCAGCTCGCCCGAGCGCGGCCCGATGGGCACCACCGAGAAGATGATCAGAGCCGGCGCCACCACCAGGCAGGGGGCGAGGATGAACGCCCACTTGACCGCCTGGATGGGGATGTTGTCGCCCTTGACCAGCAGCTTCATGACGTCCGCGATCGGCTGGAGAAGCCCCCACGGTCCCACCCGGTTCGGGCCGACCCGGGCCTGCATGTAGCCCAGGATCTTGCGCTCGGCCAGCACCAGGTAGGTGATGAGCGGCAGGATGCCGACGAAGACGAGGATCAGGATCTTGAACGCCGGCGACACGGCGTAATAGAAAAGGGTGTCGCCGACGGCGTTGCGGAGGCTGGTGATCAATCCGTCCATGTCAGCGGTCGACCTCCCCGAGCACGATGTCGGTGGTACCGATCAGGGCGACGAGATCGGCGAGCAGATGCCCCTTGGTGAGCTCCGGCAGCGACTGCAGGTTGACGAACGAAGGCGGCCGGACGTGGCAGCGGTAGGGGTTGGGCGTGCCGTCGCCGACGATATAAAAACCGATCTCGCCCTTCGGGCTTTCGATGCCGTAGTAGACCTCGGCGTCCTTGGCGGCTTTCATCACGCGCGGGCGTTTCGCCATCACCGGCCCTTCCTCGATCTTGTCGAGGCACTGCGCGATGATGCGGTTGGCCTGGCGCATCTCTTCCATCCGCACGATGTACCGGTCGTAGGTGTCGCCGTTGGTCCCGATCGGCACCTCGAAGTCGACCTCGCCGTAGGCCTCGTAGGGCATGGCTTTGCGCAGGTCCCAGCGGATGCCGCTGCCGCGCAGCATCGGCCCGGTGATCCCGTAGTCGATCGCCACGTCGGGCGGCAGCACGCCGATGCCCACCGTCCGTTTTTTCCAGATGCGGTTGTTGGTGAGCAATCCCTCGTATTCGTCGAACGCCGCGGGGAACAGCTCGACCAGCTCGCGGCACTTTTCAGCCCAGCCCACGGGCAGGTCGTGCGGCAGGCCGCCGGGCCGCATGCAGTTGAGGGTCAGGCGGGCGCCGCAGAACTGCTCGAACAGGTCGAGGATCAGCTCGCGTTCGCGGAAGGTGTAGAAGAACGGCGTCATGGCGCCGATGTCGATGGCGTGGGTGGCGAGCCAGAGCAGGTGGGACGAGATGCGCTGCAGCTCGCAAAGGATCGTCCGGATGAAGCGCGCCCGCGGCGGCACCACGAGGCCGACCAGTTTCTCCACCGCTCCCACATAGGCGAGGTTGTTGGTGGCCGCGGCCACGTAGTCCATGCGGTCGGTGTGGGGGACGTTCTGGAAGAACGGATGCAGCTCGAAAAGCTTTTCGGTGCCGCGGTGGAGGTAGCCGATGATCGGGTAGCACTCGGTGATGCGCTCGCCGTCCACCTTGAGCTTGAGGCGGAGCACACCATGAGTGGAGGGGTGCTGGGGGCCGAAGTTGAGCTCCATCTCCTCGCCCTTGGCGAAGAGGGAGTCGCTCATCTCCGTATCGGTATCCGCGAAGGGACTGGCGAATGGGCTCTGCAATGGCTCAGTCATCACGATTGTCCTAGCTCGGCTCCGGCGTTGCCGGAGCAGCGGCGGGCTCCGGGGGCTTGGGCGGCTCCGGAGGCTTGGGCGCCGTCCAGCCCGTGCCGGCGCCCTTCGCGGGTCCGGCGGTCTCGTTGTAGTACTCGGGATAGATGGCGGAGCCGGTGTCGATGCCTTCTACGGGGAAGTCCTTGCGCAGCGGGTAGCCGTTGAAGCCTTCCCAGAGGAGGATGCGGGTCATGTCCGGGTGCCCCTCGAAGCGGACGCCGAACATGTCGTAGACCTCGCGCTCGGGCCAGTTGGCGACGCGCCAGACTCCCGAGACGGTCGGCACGGGCGTGTCCTCACCGGCGGTGACCTTCAGGCGGATACGCCGGTTCGCCTCGAAGCTGTAGAGGTGGTAGACCACGTCGAAGCGGGGCTCGCGCTTGGGGTAGTCGGCGCCGCAGACGTCCACCAGATAGGTGTAGCCGCGGCCCTTGAGCGAGGCGCAGACCTCGGCGACGGCGTCGCGCCGCACCTGGAAGGTGAGATCGCCCGCGAAGGTGCGCGCCGACTCGACGGCGTCCCCGAATTCTTCTTTGAGGGCCTGGGCCAGGGGATCGGAAGATCCGTCTTCCCAGGTGGGAGAGACCGGGTCTTTCTCCCAGAGAGGCTTCTCCTGCTCGTCGCTCACGGCCGCTCCTCCCTTCCGGCAAGCCCGATCGCCGAAGGCTCGGACGAGGTCACGAGCCGGGACCGGGTCATGCGGTCGATCTTCCGCTGGAGGTGCAGGAGGCCCCACATGAGCGCCTCGGGCCGCGGCGGGCAGCCGGGGACGTAGACGTCCACCGGGATGACGCGGTCGACGCCCTGGGTGACGGCGTAGGTCCGGTACGGCCCGCCGCAGGTGGCGCAGGCGCCCATGGCGATGACCCATTTCGGCTCGGGCATCTGGTCCCAGAGCCGGCGGACGATCGGGGCCATCTTCTCGGTCACCGTGCCGGCGACGATCATCAGGTCGCTCTGGCGCGGGCGTGGCGCGGAAGACCTCGGCGCCGAAGCGGGACATGTCGTGGCGCGGGTCGAGCACGGCCATCATCTCGATGGCGCAGCAGGCCAGGCCGAACTGCATGGGCCACAGCGGCGGAGCGCCGGGCCCAGTTGAAGATCTTGTCGTAGGTCGTGGTGAGGATATTGGCCTCGGCGGCCTCGGCCGGCTCGGTCGCTCCCTTGTTCACGCCCATTTGAGCGCCCCCCGGTTCCAGATGTAGACGTATCCGATGACGAGGATGACCAGGAAGACCATCATCTCGATGAAGCCGAACAGCATCAAGCGGTTGAACATGACCGCCCAGGGGAACAGGAAGACGGTCTCGACGTCGAAGACGACGAAGAGGACCGCGATGAGGTAGTACCGGATGGAGAATCGGTGATCATGCGCGAACGTCTCCGGCTCGTTGCCGCACTCATAGGGGTCGCGGTTCGTGGTCGGGCTCCCCACGTGACGGAGGAACCGCGCCGCGAGCAGAGTCACGACGAGGAAGCCGATCGAGATCAGCGTAAACACAAGAATGGGCAGGTAGTTCGCCATATCGCGCCCTTCACCTCCTGGTACACCCTGTGGACCCTGTGCCGCACGAAGCGGGCGTATTGTACCCGACGGTCCCCGGGTGTCAAGGAAGGGGGGGGAAGGATCTTGACGCGAGCTTCGTGCGCCACTAGCCTCGTGGCATGCGGAAGGGCGAGCACATGCGGTCCGAGGACGCCTACGAAGTGGCGCGACGCCAGTTCTTCGCCGTCGAACCCCGCCCTCTCCGTCACGAGGCCAGCCCCCTCCCCTCCCGCGAGGAGCTCCATGACCGGGCGGCGAGTGCCGCATCCGCAGGTCCGGCCGATGAAAATCTACAGCACCGCGTTCCGCTTCGGGAAGACCTCTTGGCGAAGCGAAGTTCCCTCGCTCCGCGCGGCTCAATGAAGTCTTTATTCTGCTGAAAGCACAGGGATGATCCCCGCCGCCGCCTCGACGGTCATTTGAGCCTCGACCATCGCCTGCTCCGCGTCTTCCC
The DNA here is from genome assembly GCA_963844885.1 of uncultured Holophagales bacterium. GTDB lineage: Bacteria > Acidobacteriota > Thermoanaerobaculia > Multivoradales > UBA5704 > DATMER01. The sequence continues at coordinate 292,237 of CAWJQA010000012.1, forward strand.
GCGAGTACTGCTCCGTCGGAATGAAATCGATGTCGCCATAAAACGAGAACTCCCTCTCCTTGCGCAGGCGGGCGGAGATCTGGGCAAGTTGCTCCAGGTGGTCTCGTTCCAATGCGGAAGCGCTCCTCGAACTGCAGCAGAAACCCACCGACGTCATGCCATTTGGGAGGCTCAACTCCGACCTGCCGCAGCATCCCCTTGAGAGCCAGCTCCACGATCTCCTGTGCTTCCCGGACCACATCGGAGAAGGCTCCTTCATCGAGCAGAACCTGGAGGATCTTCAGACGTGACCGCGCTTTGAGAAGATAGCTCTGCGCCAGGGAGAGGTTGGTCACAGCTCGAACACCTCGCCGGGGCGGTAGTCGGGTTTGAAGTCCCAATACCAGGCGTTGCCGAGCCAGATCCGCTTGGCGCCGAGCTGAGCGAGACGCTCTCGGAGCCTGTCGAGCTTCCGAGCGAAGAAGCCCTCCCGGTCGAAGAGAATCCGGGCGTCTTCGGTCATATCCAGAAACAGAAGGCTGCCGTGGCCGACCTCCTCGGTGTCTTGAGAACGGGCGAAAGAGGAGGAGCGGCTCCAAACTCGGGGGGCAGAAGCCTGCCGAGGCGCTTTTCGACCTCCTCGAACTCCTCGACCCGGCGTACTCGCCCGTTGGGCAGAGACCCGGCGATAAGGAGGAGGTCGATGTCGGAATCGGGCCTGGCCGTGCCGCGGCCACTCCAGCCGAAGATCACCACGGCAATCAACCGCTCGCCGTAAACCTCCTCACAAGCGCGAAGAAGGGCCGCGAAGACCTGCTCTAGGTTTTGCCTGGTGGAGTCAGCTAGAGTCATCGGCCGATTATCGCATGGTTCGCCCGTGGCGAAACGAGTGGTCGAAGCCCTCGAGAACGAGACGAGCGCCGAGCTCGCCAGGACCGGACGAACACCGATGGGAGTCACCGGCACCGCCGGGCGCTTCCCTCAACGAGATCGTCGGAGGCGTCCTGGGCCGCCAACAAACGGTGGAGAGGCTTCCGGGTAATTGTGCAACGACCCGTTGCACAATTACCCGCTCCGGCCCGCGCGGCTCGAAGAGCGGGCCAGAAGGGCGGTCTTCAGAGCCCTGGGATCTTCCCCAACCACCGCGGTCGGGCGATGACCATCAGCTCCGCAAACCGTGCTCATCGTAACCGAAGATCTCTTCGGGCGTCCTCGAATCGCGGACGGGTAGCCGGGAGCAATGCAAGGCGATCCTGTCGAGCTCATCGGCCAGGGGCGTCCGGCTTCGCTGGCGGCGCAGGCGTGCAAGGCGGTCTCGAAGCGCCTGCGTAACGGCTTCGGCCTTGGTTTCACCGGTAAGCCGGGCCAGCGTCTCAGCGAGCTCTTCGGTCTCGGGGTTGCGGATGTTCAGAGCCACGGTTCCAATACCTCTTGTTGCAGGACACGATAACATCCCCAGGTCCGCCACGGCAAGGCCTCTTCCCCGTGTGCTGAGAAGCCCGATGGTCAAGGAAGGCGATCCGCCCGGTCATGGAGCTCCTCGCGGGAGGGGAGGGGTCTGGCAGAGGAAGGCCGGCTCACTCCTGGGCAAGTCTTGGAAAAGGTCCGGTCGCTACAGCTCAAGACCCCGGCCGAGTCTGCCGCGTTCGTCCGCCAGGACCGAGGCAAACCCGCGTTGACCCTCGACTCCCTGGTGTCATTACCGTGGTAAGATATCGCCATGGCCATCGCGTACTCAAAGCTGACGGCGCAGGGACAGATTTCCATCCCCACGGAAGTCCGGCGGCGGCTGGGCATCGGCCCGGGCTCGGTCCTGGAGTGGGAGGAGGATGGAGAGAGGATGATGGTCCGGCGGGCGGGCCGCTATACCTCGGAGGACGTGCATCAGGCGTTGTTCGAGAAGGCACCGGAGCCCAGAACCTTGGAGGAGCTCAAGGAAGGGGTGCGCCGGTACGTGAAGAGCCGCCATGCGCGCCGTTGATACGAACATCCTGGTGCGCCTCGTCACCCGGGACGATCCTGGCCAGACGGCCGCCGCGGAAGCTTTCATCGCCCCGGGAGCCTGGGTCTCCCAACTCGTCCTGGTCGAGGCCATGTGGGTTCTGGTGTCCGTCTACGAGCTGAAGCCGGAGAAGATCTCGACGGCCGTCGAGATGCTCCTCCAACACCGGGACCTCACCGTCCAGGACGCCGACGCCGTCGCGGCGGCGCTCGAACAGTTCCGCCGCCGGCCGGCCCTTGGCTTCTCCGACTGTCTGATCCTGGAGGTGGCCCGGAAGGCCGGCCACCTGCCGCTGGGCACGTTCGACCGGGGCTTGAGCAAGCTCGACGGCGCCCAGAGGATCTGACGGATGTACCACCGACTCGACCCGTGCCTCGGGCCGGCTCGAAGCAGAAGAATGGCTCGATCCTGAAGTGCCTATCGCGGGTTAATTGTGCAACGACCCGTTGCACAATTGCGTCGTGACCTTACCGAGGAGTCGATCTCCCCACCCTCGCCGACCTTGAGTTGCTCAGCAGCATCCTCTGACGCGAGGGTGATCGCTCGGCGACAGCGGGATCTGGGAAGAAACGCCGCGAAAAGGTCGATCGGCCACCTCTCAAAGCGACCAGAGACCCGCTCCTTGCTCGAAGGGGATCGACTTCTCACCGCTTGCCTTGGCCAGATCATAGGCGCGGATCGACTCCAGTTCCTCCAAGTCCTTGAGCATGGACTGATACTCGGTCAGGTCCAGAAGAACAGCGACGCGGTTCCCCGCTTCGTCGACCACAAACCGTTCCAATCGGCGTTCCATGCGAACCTCCAGAGGGCATTCTACCAGCGGGTCGTCTGCTCAGCGACAATTAGTCCTGGGCACTGGCGACCCACCACGCCGCAGCGCGCTCGATTTGGGCCGCGGCTCGAGGTGTGACCTCGACATCGAACACCTTGCTCAAGCAATGCGGCGCAGGCGTTCGATCAGCTCGTCGGCGGAGATTGTTTCTCCGCGGTCGGCTTCCGCGATGGACTCCAGCAGTTCCGCCTCAAGCTCTGGCGGGACTTCAAAGGTCTCGTCGGCTTCACGGGCGAGTATCGTGACGACTGCGCCCTCGGGGAATGGATCTCCCTCGACAACGACCTTTCCACCTACGATGGTGCCGGTAGCGAGCTGCATAAGCTTCATGCTACACCGCGACGCGGGCGCTGTGAAGCCATACTGCGGAGGCTGGCGGCAGAGGTCCGGGAGGCGGAGGCTTCGGAGAGCCTATCTGGGCGAGCTGCGGGGTCGGCCACACGCTTGCCTGGGAGAACGGCGCCGATTTCGCGCCGGAGTTTCTCCGGGAGCACGTGCAAGCCGCCGCCGCGTGGTCCCAAAAGGGGTGCCGGAAAGGTGGGCAAGCATGGTGGCGGACCGATCGCGAGGATCTCCCTTCGGCATTCGGCGTTTTGCCGAGAGGTGTAGATGTCTCGCCAACGTTGTTCACCCCGACCGGCTCAAGGTTTCGGCGCCGCGGCGAACGTTTCGGCGGCGTCATCATCAAAGCCAAACCCCTCCCGGGCGACCCCGCTCGCGCTCGACGCGCGCTTGTTCCATCCCGAGGCGCCTTGCCGCCAGACAGGAGCGCCTCCGTCCGTCCCGGAAGCGCTCTCGTCTTCAGAGTTTACGCCCTACTTTCACGTTGAGGCGTTCTTTTTCCCCACAGTTACGCTCCACTTTCAAAAAAATACGCTCCGCTTTCATCCGGGAATGCTCCCTGTCGCCAGTATTACGCCTTACTTTCAAAAGGATGCGCTCCGTTTTCATCCGGGAGCGTTCCAAAACGAAAAAGAAGCGTAAGTTTTGGGCACGAGAACGCCACCCGCAAATCCAAGCGCGCTTCGGGTCCGGCGCCCTGGGCCTCGGCATACATCTTGACGTCGGGGCGAGAAGGCATCATGATGTCTTCATGCGTACGACCCTCACTCTCGAGACCGACGTGGCCGAGAAGCTCGAGCGCGCCGCTCGGCTCAGTGGCAAAGGCATCAAGGCCACGGTGAACGAGGCTCTCCGCATTGGCCTCGGGATGACCAACAAACCCCTCGAGCCGCCAAAATTCCAGATCCGTGCCTTCGTCAAGGGCCTTCAGCCGGGGATCGATCCCGACAAGATGAACCAGTTGCTGGACCAGCTCGAAGCAGAGAACGTCGCGCGCAAGCACCAGGCATGATCCTTCCGGATCTCAACCTGATTCTCCATGCCCACAACCGTGGGGTGGTCTTTCACCTGGCGGCAAAGACGTGGTGGGAAGCAACGCTGAGCAGCCCGCGTCCGGTGGGGCTCTGCTGGGTAGCGATGCTTGGGTTCATCCGGCTATCCACCCATCGCAGCGTTTTTCAAGAACCTCTGTCGGTTTCCGCGGCGTGTGGAGAGGTCCGCGCCTGGCTTGCCCAGCCTCAAGTCGTCATCCTGGAGCCGGGCCAACGGCATGCCTCGATCCTCTTCGGCCTTCTGGAAGGGCTGGGCACCGCCGGTAGCCTGACGACCGACGCCCATCTGGCCGCTCTTGCCATTGAGCACCAATGCGAGCTCTGTTCGACCGACTCCGACTTCACTCGCTTCCCGGGGCTTCGCTGGAGGAACCCTCTGGCTGGAGCCGATCGGGAATCGTGAAGCCAGGATCTGCCGCGGATGGACGGTAGCCATCTCCAGAACATTTACATCCGCCGTCGCTCGACCGGTTTCACGAGCCGTCGTCACGAATCCCTCTTCGGCGCGCCGGTTCGGGCCTGCCCCAGCATCCGCAGATCCACCACCTCCCCGGCATCGATCCCTTTCGCCTGGACCAGCACCCGGATGTCCTCGCCCATGCCTTCGCCGTCGAGCAGAGCCATGGCTTGCTGGCGCGCTTCGGGGCCAGCGTCCTGGAGGTCGTCGAACAGGCCGCAGGCGGTCAGCCAGAGGGCCTGCCGGGTGAGCGCCACGGTGGTCAGGCCGGCCTCCTCGCCGGCTTGGATGAGCGAGGTGAAATCCACGTGTGCGGTGAGATCCTGCTCGCCGACCAGAACGAAAGGGTTGCGGTGGACCCTCTGCCGCGTGAAACAGGCCAGCGTGCCGTGGCGGCGGATGCGCACGTCCAGGAGGCGCTCCCGCTCGAAACCGTAGTCGCAGGTGACCAGCAGGCCCCGGCCGAGACGGCCGGCGATCTCTTTATATAAAGGGACCCAGCCGGGAGCGAGGTCGGCGATCTGGCCCGGCTCCAGTTGAAAGCCGCCGAGCAGCTCCTGAAGGAGGACGTCCGACGGCTCCGCTTCTTTCCAGAGGAAGCCTCCTTCGGCGTCCAGATCCACCCACAGCTCCCCCACCCCTCCGCCTTCGCGGCCGATCAGCCGGTGGAACGGCAGGGCGTCGAACAGCTCATAGGAGAAAACCAACCCGTCGATCGGGCCGGCCTCGGCCAGCCGGTCCTTCCGCTCGACGCCGGGAGGCGCCGGCCGCGCGATGCGGTCCCAGGCGAGGAGCCGGCGCTCGTCGCCGGCGAGCGCCGCGACCACGTTGGCGAGATGCGCGCCGGTCCCGAATCCCGCCTCGAACAGATCGGCCGGACGGGTGAGCACGCGGTCGAGGCGGCGCAGCAGGCGCGCCGTGGCGCGCCCGAAGAGTGGCGAAAACGAAGCGCCGGTGACGAAGTCGCCGGCCTCGCCGATCGGCGGGTCCGGGCGGCTGTAGTAGCCGGCTTCGCCGTAGAGCGCTTCCTCCATGAAGGCCGCGAAGGGGATGGGACCGTCGGCCCGGATGCGCTCGCGGAGATGGTCGGCGAGGTTCGACATGGCCGAGGAGCTTACTCCGGAGCTGGGCTAGAATTCCCGCCGGAGGATCGCATGGCAAGAGCAACGCCGCATCGAGCCGCGTCGGGTCAAGCGGATTTTGCCTCAAGATTACCAGCCGCTTCCCTAGGTGGGACTAGCCGGTCTTTATACTGCTTCTGCAGCTCCATGTAGTATGCCACCAACCGGGAGGGATCGTGGCCGCAGCGCTCCGAGATCTGGTGCCGCACTTCTCGGATCTCCTCGATCACAGGATCTTCCTTAGACCGCTTCATCTTCTTCTCCAAGTAGCTCCAACGGGGTAACCAACACGGGGACAAAGAGGCCCAACATTGTGTTCACTCGCCGGATATGCCCAAACTTATTTGCGTTTGCAAGGTGAAGACAGTTCCAGGTGAGCAGAAAATCACATTTGTGATAGGACGCCAGCGCCAGATGCATGGCGTCGCCACCGGGGTCAGCCGGCATCAGCTTATAAGAAATGTAGGTTTGCACGATCTCGACGATTGCCGGCTCAATGGGTAGAAGCGGAAGGTCCCTGATCAGACTCAAGCGCATTGCCACTCGCTCTGGAATAGCACCACCAGAGAGCTCATCGAGAACTGCTGGGCTGGTGACCAACTCGTACAGACCGGGCGCCTTGTCCCACCACTGCCGGGTCCAGTCCCGCCGAGCCACGACATCTGGAGAAGTTCGCACCTCGTGATAGAAGCTCGGGATCGTGGTCTCGACGTACACGCGCGGCCGCATCATGCCTGTACGATACTCCATCCGGCGCCCGAACGGCCTCACGCCGGCCCGAGGAACGTCCCATCCTGCAGGTCGGTGAGAGCCTGGACGATCTCCTCCTGGGTGTTCATGACGATCGGGCCGTGCCAGGCGACCGGCTCCTGAAGCGGTTTTCCGGAGACGAGCAGGAAGCGGATCCCCTGATCGCCCGCCTGCACCGTGACCTCGTCGCCGCTGTCGAAAACGATCAGGGTACGGTTCTCGGCCTCCTCCCTGCGGACCGGCGAGGCACCCTCGACGCCCTCGGTGCGCACGCCTCGCGGCGGGGACGCGTTGGCGAAGGTGCCCGAGCCCGCGAAGACGTAGGCGAAGGCGTGCCGGGAGGTCGCTACGGGGAGGGTCTTCCTTTTCCCCGGTGGAACCCAGATGTCGAGATAGCTGGGCTCCGCCGCGATGCCGTCGACCGGGCCACTGGCGCCCCAGAAGCTGCCGCAGATGACCCGCGCCGTGGTGCCGTCGTCGTCGGTCACCTCGGGGATGTCGGCCGCGCCCACCTCCTGATAGCGCGGCGAGGTCATCTTGAGCGACGACGGGAGATTGGCCCAGAGCTGGAAGCCGTGCATCCGGCCGGCCGGATCCCCCTGGGGCATCTCCTGGTGGACGATGCCACGCCCGGCTGTCATCCACTGGACGTCGCCCGCGCCGAGAGCGCCATGGTTGCCGAGGCTGTCGCGATGCTCCACGGTGCCGGCGAGCACGTAGGTGATCGTTTCGATGCCGCGGTGCGGATGCCAGGGAAAACCCGCGCGGTAGGCCGCCGGCTCGTCGTTGCGGAAGTCGTCGAGAAGCAAGAACGGATCGAAATCCTGGGTATCGCCGAAGCCGAAGGCGCGGCGCAGGCGAACCCCGGCACCCTCGATCGTGGGTTTGGCCTGGCTGAGTCGCTTGATGGGACGGATCGACATGGGTAGTCCTCCTGGAGGGCTAAAAGACCTGGGGTGCCGCCGAAAATTCCGGCCGGTCAGGAGACGGACTGCGAGGACGGAAACGGCTGGGCTATGCTTGGCCCGCCATGCGAGCCCTGCGACAGACCGCCCCGCGCCTGCTGGTCCTTGCCGCTTTGCCGGCCGCGGCCTTGCTCGCGGTGGTCCGCCCCGCTCCGAAGCCGGCCACCCCGCAGGGAGCTCCGAGCGTGGTCCTGCTCACGCTGGACACGACCCGGGCGGACGCTCTCGGTGTGTATGGCGGCAAGGGGGCCCGCACTCCGGTGCTCGACGCCCTGGCCGCCCGCGGGACGCGCTGGACCGCCGCGGTCTCGCCGGTCCCTTTGACGCTTCCCGCCCATGTGTCGCTCCTCACCGGACTGGTCCCTCCCGAGCACGGCATCCATGACAACGGGACCGCCGTGCTTTCGAAGGACGTGCCGACGCTGGCGGCGGCGTTCGCGGCCCGCGGCTATGCGACCGCGGCGTTCGTGGCGTCCCGGGTGCTCGACCGGCGGTTCGGCCTGGACCGCGGGTTCCAGGTTTACGACGACAAGGCTCCGGCCGAGCAGATCGGCGAGTATGGATACCCCGAGCGCAGCGCGCGGCAGATGACCGACGCGACGCTGGCGTGGCTCGCGAAACGGCCCGCGGGCAAGCCGTTCTTCCTGTGGGTCCACTATTACGACCCGCACGCTCCCTACAATCCGCCGGGCGTCGATCCCCATGCCTCCACCGGGCAACTCTATGCCGGCGAGGTGACCTATATGGACCGCGAGATCGGCCGGCTTCTCGGGAGCCTGCCCGAACGCTGCTTGATCGCGGCGGTGGGCGACCACGGCGAGTCGCTCGGCGAGCATGGCGAGCGGACCCATGGCGTCTTTCTCTATCACTCGACGCTGCACGTCCCGCTGATCGTCGCCGGCCCCGGAGTGCCCAAGGGAAAGATCGTCACGGAGGCCGCTCCGACCTTGCGGCTGGCCTCGACTCTGCTGCGCCTGGCCGGACTGCCCCCTGCTTTGGGGGAGCCGCTGCCCGGCCTACCCGGATCAACCATCGGCAAGCCCGCGGGGACGATCTACGCCGAGTCGCGCTTCCCTCTCACCGCTTACGGCTGGAGCCCGCTCGAAGCGGTCTTCGACGGCCGGTGGAAGCTGATCGTCGCCCCCCGGCCCGAGCTGTACGATTTGGGTTCGGACCCGGGCGAGACCCGCAACCTCCTCAACGACCGGCGGGAGGAGGCCCGGCGTCTCAAGGCGGCGCTCCAGGCGGCGCAGCGCTCATTCAAGCCGCATCAGGCCGCGGCGGCGGACCCCGAGCTGGCGCGCTCGCTCCAGAGCCTGGGTTACGCCTCCGGGTCCGGATCGAGCGGCAAGGGGACGATCGACCCCAAGGACGGCGTGGCCCTGCTCGCCGAATTCCTGGAGGCGAAGGACACGATGCAGCGGGGCGATCCCAAGTCGGCGGCGGCGAAGCTGGCCGGCCTGGTGCGCCGCAGCCCCGGCAACATCCCGTTCCTGACCAACCTGGCCGCGGCCCAGCTCGCGTCCGGCGACGGCGAGGCGGCGGTCGCCACCTACCGCCGCGCCGCCGCGGAAAACCCGAAGCTCGATTTCCTCCACGAGAACCTCGGCGACGCCTACGCCCGCCTGGGCCGGCCGGACGAGGCGCGCAAGGAATACGAGCTGACCCTGGATCTCAACCCTCGCTTCGCCGCGGCGTGGTGGGGCCTGGCCGATCTCGCACAGAAGGCCGGCCGCTCCGCCGAGGTGCGGAAGATCCTGGCCGACGCGATCCAGGCGGATACCGAGAGCGTCTCGATCCTGGTCCGCCTGGCCGAGGCGGAGGCGAAGTCCGGAGACGCCGAGGCGTCGGACCGCCATTTCAGGCAGGCGGTGGCGACGGCTCCCGCCTGGGCGCCGGCCTGGCTGGTCTGGGGCCAGCTCCTGGAGAACCAGGGCAAGCTCGACCTGGCGCTGGAACGCTATCTCAAAGCCGCCGAGGCGGCGCCGGACGAGCCCGCTCCTCTTCTCGGCGCCGGCCGGGTCCTCCAGAAGAAAGGGGACCGGCAGGGGGCGCGGCGCTATTTCGAAAGGATCCTCGGCATGGCGCCGGGGTCGGCCGAGGCGCGGGAGGCGCGGCGGTTGATGGGGTGAGGGCCTACTCCATCCGCCATCTCAGCCCTAGCCGGATGGCGCGGTCCGGTCCCGGGAAGCCGATCAGGGTCTCGTACCTCTCGCCCAGGAGGTTGTCGAGCCGCAGCCGCAGCTCCCAGGGTCCGGAGAAGCGCCAGGCGGCGCCGAGGCCCACCAGCTCGTGACTGTCCACCGTGTCCCTCTCCGGAACCGGGATCTGCTCGTCGAAGAACCGCGAGACGGCCTGGGCGTCCGCATCCAGGGTGACGGCGGGCTCCGGCTTCCAGCGGACGCGCACGCCGCCGGTCCAGTCCGGCCGGTGGCGGAGATGGGCGTGGGTGGTGAGATCTTCGAATTCCTGCCAGGTGGCGTTTGCCTGGACCGACAGCCGGGCCGCGGGATGCCAGCCGAACGAGCCCTCGACACCCCGGGTCTCCACCTCGGAACGGTTCACATGGGAGAAGCTTTCGAAGTCGAAGTCGATGAGATCCTGGAAGCGGTTGTAAAAGATGGTCAGACCCGTCTCGACCCGGCCCCCGGCGAGCCGCCAGTCGGCGCCGAGATCGCCGCCGGTCACGGTCTCCGGCTTCAGGTCGGGGTTGCCTCCCAGGGCCGGAGGGCTCGCCAGGGCGAAGAAGCTCGGCAGCTTCCAGGCGCGGCCGGCGGAGGCGTGGAGATGCACCGAGTCCGCCGGACGCCAGCCGATACCGAGGCGCGGGCTCACCTGCGTCTTGTGGCCTTCCGGAACGTCCACCCGGGTGCCCAGCTCGAACGTCCACGGCCCGCGGCCGGCGATCAGCTCGGTGTAGGCGCCGGAGACGGTGCGGGAGATGTCGTAATCGCCTGAGACCGGTCCGCCGAATTCGGGCGGCAGCAGGAGGAGGCTGTCGTTCTTCCCGGTCTCGTGCTGGACGTCCACCCCGGCGCTCCAGCGGCCGCCGTCGAACGTGCGGAGCACCGAGGACCAGCCGGCGCGCGTGCGGGTGAAGCGGGTCTCCTCGGTCGAGGCGGGGACGAGCGGAAACACCGCGGGGCTCTGGCGGTCCATGCCGTGGCGGTAGACGGAGGCGGTCAGCTCGTTGCGCTCGCCCAAGGAGAGGCCGGTGGACAGGCTGAGCTCATCGTGATCGGCGTGGCGCAGCTCGCCGGTGCCGTAGACCGGCCCGCCCGAGGCGTCCGGGTAGTCGTCGCCCTCCCAGGAGGTACCGCGGGCCTTGAGGCTCAAGCGGGCGTTCCCGAGCGGCACGGAGAGGCTGGCGAGAGCGCCTGTCTGCCGGAAACGCTCCTGGGCGACGCGTTTGGCTTCCTCCTCCCCCGTCGCCGTGACGGACCAGCCGGCCCGCCCGCCGAGGCTCCCTGATACGGTGGCCGTCCCCTTACGGAAGGATGCGTCGCCGCCGGAAATCTCCGCCTGGCGGGCCTCGGCGCCGGTCTTCCCGGCGGCGCCGTCGCGGGTGAAGATCTGGACTACGCCCGCGAGGCCGGTCGAGCCGTAGAACGACGACAGCGGGCCGCGGACGATCTCGATCCGCTCGACGCCTTCCGCCGGCAGCCCCTCCAGGTCGAAGACGTCCCCCTCCTGATAGACCGGATCGTTGAGGGGGACGCCGTCGAGGAGGACGAGCGTGAAGTTCGGATCGCCGCCGCGGATCGAGGCCGTGGTGAGGCCGCCGCGGGTGCCGTTCGTGGTGACGGTGATCCCGGGCGCCGTGGCGAGCAGGTCGGCCACGGTGCGGGCGCCCGAGGCCTCGATCTCCTCCCGGCCGATGACGGTCACCGAGCCGGTGGCGGAGGAAAGAGGCCGCGCCTGGACGGTGGCCGTCTCGTAAAACGAGCCGGCGGGCTGACCGGGAGCGGACTCCTGCGCGAAACCGGCGGAGGCCAGAAGCATTGAACCGAGGACGGCAAGACTGCTCTTCATGAGAGGTTCCCTTCGCGAGAGAGAATTTCTTCGGCCACGACCTCGATGACGCGGTCGCGCCGGTCTGGAGGCAGGAGGCTGTCGTCGCCGGTCTGCTCGATCCGGATCGTCAGGCGCCGGATCAGGATCTCTTTTTTCTCCGCGTCCTGGCGGTGGTCCCTGTAGACCGACCAGCCGAACTGAACCAGGCCCAGGAGAAAGCCGGCAAGGGCGAGGGTCAGGTTGGCGTCGAGGCCACCGACCCCTCGATACCGTGGCCGGTCCTGCCCGGCAAGCACGCGCTCGGTGGCGGCGGGCAGGCCGGCGTCGAGCTCAGCCAGCCGGGCCGCGGCCAGCCGGGCGATCTCCGAGGTGGGATCGAGCATGGCCTCATTCTAGAGGCAACTACCCCGCTTTGGCCTCCCCGATCTCCGACTGGTCGCGCAGCTTGCCGGCGGCCGGGGAGAAGGGGGCGTTGGTCAGGATCTTGTTGATCCTCTCCATGGCTTTCACCGAATCCCCCATCCCCTGGTAGAGAACCACCTCGGTGTAGAGGTTGTCGGCCAGGATGTTGAGGCGGCTGAGCACGTCCGCCACGTGGTCGCCTTCGGGAAAACGCCGCAGATACTCGGCGCCGTTGGTGAGATCGGCGTAGCTCTTGGCGGCGAGGGCCAGGCGGTCGCCGGCCATCTTCTTGAGGTCGGGGTCGCGGTCCTGGGCGGCGAGCTGCTGCAAGGCCGCGAGCTGGTCGAGACTGCCGGCCAGGGTGCGCAGCCCGGCGCTCGCGCGTTTGCCTTCGGGGCTCTCCGGCGCGGCTTCCCAGGCTTCGAGGTAGCGGGCCACGGCCTCCGTGGTGTTGCCGAGGCGGCTGTAGGCGTCGCCGAGAGCGAGCGCGACCTCGGGCACCCGCGGCGAGTCGGGGAAGTTGCTCAGGAACGCCTCCAGGAACGACGTCTCATAGACGCCGTGGTCGAGGATCTCGAGCGCCTTGGGATACAGCTCCTTGCGCTTCAGCTCGAGATCCCGGACCTCCGTCTCCAGGCCGGCGACGGCCTCGCTCTTCGGATCGAGCGACTTCACGGTCGCCAGCTCCTCGCGGTAGGTGCGGAGGACGCTCCCGTAGTCGCGGGAGAGAAGTGGCCGGGCCAGCTCCTGATCGCGCTGGGAGTGCAGCTTCTCCAAGCGGAGCGAGACGGCGACGGGGCCGGCCGGCCAGGCGGCCAGCGAAATCTGCTTGACGAAGCTGGACTCCTCGGGAGCCGCCTTCGCCTTGTCCAGCCAGTCCATGAGGGTGGTCTGGGTACGCAGGCGGAAGTCGTCCGCGGACTTGCGGGACTCGATCTTCCAGGTCTCCTTGCGCGCTTCCGCGGCCCGCATGCGCTCGTCCGCGAAGGGGTGGGTCTGCATGTACCCATACTCCTTGAGCTGCGGCGCGAGGCTGTTCATCTTCTCCCAGACCCGGCGGGCGCCGTCCGGGTCGTAGCCCGCCAGCGCGGAGAGGCGCTGCCCCTCCTGGTCCGCCTCGTCCTCGTGCTCGCGGCTGTAGCTGCGCAGGAGCAGCTCGCCCAGCACCATGCTCGCCGCCGCCGCGCCCTGGATGCGGTCGCCGCCCGGGTCGTAGCCGACCCGCGGGTCGTAGGGCGCCTCGTAGCCGGTGTTGCGGGGGCGGTTGGCCTCGCTGATCACCACTCCGGCGACCAGCAGGTTGCCGAGCACGGTGAGCAGCGTCTGCTTGCGCTGCATGCGCCGGAAGTGGTCGAGGGTGATGTGGCCGATCTCGTGGCCGAGCACGGCGGCCAGCATGTCGTCGTCCAGCCCCAGGTCGAGCATGCCGCGGGTGATGAAGATCTGGCCGCCGGGCAGCGCGAAGGCGTTCGGCACCGGCATGTCCACCATGCAGAAGGTGAAGGGCACCTTGGTGTAGCCGCTCTGCTGCGCCAACTCGTAGCCGATCCGGTTGACCCGCGCCTGCTCCGTGAGGTTGTCGTACTCCCCGTACTGGTCCACCGCCTCGCGGGCGGCCTGCAGGCTCTTCAGGAAGAGGTCGGGGTTCGTGACCGCCTGGGCGGCCACGGGGGTCGGCAGAGCGGGAAGGGCGATCAGGGTGGCCACGATTGCGGCCACAAGGCGGCGGACTCGGCTTGGGATCTGGTTTTTCATGCGTAACTCCCGGGGCGTGCGGAGCGTGGTGGTGTGCCAAGGGTAGCAACACAGGACGGCCCGTCAATACTCCCTGCCAGGGTAGCAGGTCTGTGGTAGCGTTCCACCCCATGAGCGACCTGACCATCGAGGTGCCGGCTTCGGCATCGTCCATCGAGGAGCTGCGGCCGCGGCTCGACGCCCATCTGAAGGAGGAGTTCCCGGGTGGAATGCTCAAATGGAGCTGGGAGGGGGACGTAATGCACCTCTCCGGCCCCGGCGCCAGGGCGACCATCGCGCTGGAGGCCGGCCAACTGGTCGGCCGCGCCCACCTCGGTCCGCCGGCCAGCCTGATGCGGCCGGTGATCGAGAAGAAGATCACCGCCGTCATGAAGAAGGCCGTGGTCTGACCACCCTCCCCGCCGCCCTGTTCGACCACGCCGCCCGATATCCCGAGGACCCCTGGCTGTTCCGTTCCGAGGGCTGGCACTGGTCCTGGTGCTCCTGGCAGCGGGCCGCCCGCAACGCCGAGCGCTGGGCCGAGGCGCTCGCCGTCCACCCGCCGTGTACCCGCATCGGCTTCGCCTGGAGTCCCCGTCCGGAGTCCGTTGTGCTCGACCTCGCCATCCAGGCCGCGGGTCTTGTCTCGGCGCCCGGCTCGGGAGCCCCGGATCTCCCGCCCTGGGACGGCGAAGGATCGGGCACGCTCCCGGACCGCCCGGCCGGAGGCGTGCTGATCGGCGCCCGGGAGGTGTCCCAGGAAGAGCTGATCGCCGCGGCCACGGCCGTCCAGCAGAGCCTCGCGCCGGGTCGAGGAGAGAGGGAGATCGCGGTGATCGGCCGCTCGCCGGCGACCTGGGCGGAGCGCGTCCTGCTCTCGTGGTCGACGGTCTACGGCGCCGCTCTCCTCCTGGCCCCGAGCCCGGAGAGCCTGGTGGGCTCCGCGGTCTGGGCGAGGCCGACGCTGTTCTGCGGCAACGCCGCCGAGATGGCCGCCTTCCGCCGCGCCGTGGCAGAGGAGAAGCCGCCGTTCTGGACCCGAAAGAAGGGCCGGCTGCCGTTCGGACGGCTGCGGACCGTGCTCTGGAGCGACGGGAGACCGTCGGAGGACGAGCACGGGTTCTGGGAAGAGCGCGGGGTGCGGGTTGAGGAGCTGCCGGGGGCGTCTCTCTAGAGAGGCGCAATCGTGAGGCGCCTTGCCGCACTGCGACGTAGGTGGTATAGAAGGGGGGTGAGAGGAGACCGTCATGTCTGACACCGAGAGCAAGCCCCCCTCGCCGCTGCGCCCAGCCAACAACGCCTCCGCTTTGGAGGAGGTGGCGGAGCGGGCCGATACCGTCTGGACTCGCGGCGGCGGGCCGCCTGTGAAGATCCGCGTCACCGACCGCCGGGAGCTGCGGGGGCCGAGGGGGCGGGTGGCGATCGTCGAAGGCTGCCGGACGCCGTTCATCAAGTCCGGGACCGATTTCGCGAACATGGACGTGATCGACCTGGCGAGCGTGGCCGCCGCGGAGCTGGTCGCGCGGACCGGGATCGACCCGGAGGAGATCGACCTCTCCGTGTTCGGCGTGGTGGTGCCGGCGCTGCACGCTCCGAACCTGGGGCGGGAGGTGGTCTTCCGCACCTCGCTGCCGTACCGCATCCCGGGTGTGACCGTGAACCTGGCCTGCGCCTCCTCGACGCGGGCGCTGACTTTCGGTGCCGCGGCGATCCTGACCGGCGAGGCCGACGTGGTGCTCGCGGGCGGCGCCGAGTCGCTGTCGAACGTCCCGATCCAGTTCTCGCGCAAGGCGGCGCGCTCGTTCATGGAGCTGAACAAGGCCAAGACCCTGCCGGCCAAGATGGCCGCGCTCGGCAAGCTGCGGCCGGCTGATCTGGCTCCGGTGGCCCCGGCCATCGCCGAGTACACTACGGGGATGAGCATGGGCGAGTCGGGGGAGAAGATGGCCAAGGAGAACGACATCTCCCGCCGCGCCCAGGACGAGATCGCCCTGATGTCGCACCAGCGCGCCGCCGCCGCGGCGTCCGACGGCCGTTTCCAGGCGCAGATCGCCCCGGCCTTCCCGCCGCCGCGCTACGACAAGGCGGTGACGATGGACAACGGCATCCGCGGCGATTCGACGCTCGAAGCGCTGGAGAAACTCAAGCCGGTGTTCGACCGCCGCTACGGCACGCTCACGGCCGGCAACTCCAGCCCGCTGACCGACGGCGGCTCGGCCATCCTTCTCATGAGCGAGGAGAAGGCCAAGGCGCTGGGCATCACGCCGCTCGGCTATCTCCGCTCCTACGCCTTCACGGCGCTCAACCCCGGCGATCAGCTCCTGCAGGGCCCGGCCTACGCCGCGCCCGCGGCCCTGGACGCCGCCGGGCTCAAGCTCCAGGACGTGGACCTCGTGGAGATGCACGAGGCCTTCGCCGCGCAGATCCTCTCGAACATGAAGGCCTTCGCCTCGAAGAAGTTCGCCAAGGACGAGCTGGGCCGGAGCGAGCCGCTCGGGGTGGTCGACTTCGAGCGCTTCAACGTGACCGGCGGCTCGATCGCCATCGGCCACCCCTTTGGAGCCACGGGCGCCCGCGTCACCACCCAGCTCCTCCACGAGCTGCGCCGCCGCGGGCTGAACCTGGGGCTGGCGACGGTCTGCGCGGCCGGCGGCGTGGGGTTTGCGATGGTGGTAGAGCGGGAGTAGGCAGGTTCAACCCAAGCGCGCCGCCACCAGCAGTGTCAGGTCGTCCTTGAGCGGCTCGTCGCCCACGTGGCGGTCGAAGGCTTTCAGGATGCGGTCATGCACGGTGGCGGGTGAGCCGGGAGCGGCGGCCAGGGCGGCGATCCGGGGATAGCCGAAGGCCTCCTTGCCCTGGCTGTCCAGGGCTTCGGCCAGGCCGTCGGTGTAGAGCACGACGAGGTCGCCGGGCTCCAGCTTCACCGTCTTCGGAACCACCTCCAGCGGATCCTTCATGCCCAGCGGCAGGCCGCCGCAGCCCAGCTCCTCCTGCGTGCCGTCCGCCCGTCGCAGGACCGGGAAGGGGTGGCCGGCGCAGACGTACTCCGTCATCCCGGTCCGCGGATCGAGCAGGGCGTAGAAGACGCTCATGAAGGTCCGCTTCGTGCCGGTGCGGCAGAGCGTGCGGTTGAGCAGCGCGATGACCCGCTCCGGGGCCGGGTCCAGGTCGAGCGCGGTTTTCAAGGTGGCGTTGGCGATCGCCATCACCAGGCCGGCGGCCATGCCGTGGCCGCTCGCGTCGCCGACGAGGAGCGCGACCCGGCCGTCGGGCAGCCGCGTCAGGTCGTAATAATCGCCTCCGACCTCGTTGGCCGTGCGGTAGGAGTGCGCGAAGTCGTAGCCGGGGATCGGCGGCACGTCGTGGGGGAGGAGCTCCTCCTGAAGCTCCCGCGCCACTTCCAATTCGTCGCGCACCCGGATGCGGTCCACCAGCTCCAGGGCCAGGAGGTAAGCCATCGTCGCCAGGCTCACACCGAACCAGAACGGCGAGAAGTCGAGGACGACCCGGGTCTTCCCGGTGGCGACCACCACGGTCGGGTCGTTCACGAACCCGAGGAGGAAGGCCAACAGCGAGGCCGCGAAGAGCATGCGCCGGGCCGGCGTGAGCTTGTAGGAGAGGCCGAGGAAGGCGAGCCTGGCGCGGTAGAGAAAGCGCTTCAGCCGGCCACGGGGCTCGGGCGTGTCCTCGTGCCCGCGGGTGAGCACCTGGTAGGCCCGCGCCGCGTCCTTGTCGAACAGCCGGCGCAGGTCGCGCGATTCCAGGCCGGCCGTATACTCTTTCACGAACCGCTCCAAGCGGTCGAAAAGATTGTTTGGACGTGCCTGCCTCATCGGAGCTTCACTACGGAATCGCTCCCGTCAAGTTTACGCCCTTCCCCCACCAGGTGTTCGATCGAGTGGGCGTAGTAAGCCAACGCCAGCCGCTCCTCGGGCCGGGCGGCGAAAAGGCCGTCCTTCTCCTCGACGAATCGGCGCTCCCGGAGCGAGCGCAGGCCGGCGACGATCGCGTAGTCCTGGTCGCGGCGCGGGAGGTAGACCTGGGCGCCCGCGGCCCGGAGATCCTCCATCAGCCGGAAGGCCCGCACCTTGATCTCCAACTCCGAAAGCGGCTCGCCGGCCTGGAGGAAAACCGTGGCCACGAGCGGCACCGGCAGGACCGGGATCATCGCTCCGATGCCGCCCATCAGCACCTCTCCCAGCCGTTCCAGGTGGCCCGAGCGCTCTTCCTTGCCCATCTTGCGGAAGTCGAGGCCGTTCTCCTTCAGGTAGTGCCGCATGGAGACCGGCGTCCCGAAGTTGACGCAGGCGTAGCCGAACCGGTGCCAGCGGCTGCGGAGCATCTGCCAGACGTTGCGGCCGGCGAACCGGAGGGTCGTCGTGGCCGCGCCTTTGCGCGAGGCGGCCCCCGGATCGACGTCGAGGAGCAGAGTCCGGTCCTCCATCACGCGGTCGTAGTTGATCCCGACCGGGATGAAGACGAGGTCGCGCTCCCCCTGGGGGTCGAAGCCGCGCAGCATGTAGTCGAGGATGCCGAGCTTGGGCTTGCGCAGCCGGCCGTCGCGCGACAGGCCGCCTTCCGGGTAGACCGCCTGGGTGACGCCAGAGGAGGTGGCCATGTGGATGTAGCGCTCCAGGACCCGGCGGTAGAGCGGATCGCCCGAGCCGCGGCGGACGAAGTAGGCGCCGGTCGCGCGGATCAGCGTCTGGAGCGGCCAGATGCGCGCCCACTCGCCGACGGCGTAGGAGAGCGCGGTGCGGTCCGCGGCCAGGTAGGCGACGAGGATGTAGTCCATGTTCGAGCGGTGGTTCATGAGGAAGACCACCGTCGACTCCGGAGGCACGGCGGCGAGACCGGCCTCATCGGAGCTGCCGAGGCGCACGCGGTAGAGGAGCTGCGCCACCCGGCGGGAGATCCAGGTGCCGATCCGGAAGTAGAAATAGGCGTTGAAGGCCGGGATGATCTCCCGGGCGTAGCGCCCGATCCGCGCCATCACGACCTCCCGCGGCTCGCCGTGCTCGCGGCTGTACGCCTCCGCCGCCTCCAGCACCTTGGGGTCGTAGAGCAGCCGGTCGATCAACACCTGCCGCCTGGTGCGCTGGAACGAACGGATCTCCACCCGCAGCCGGGTGTTGAGCTCGTCGATGACCCGGTTCGCCCGCTGCCGCAGATACCAGCGCACCCCCGGCACCAGCATCCGGTCGAGCGCCGCCCAGAGGGCGAGCGCCACGAGGAGGAGGAACAGCCAGAGAGGGATCGTCACCATGGCCGTTCTCTGGACTCCCTCTCCCCCGGTACGGGGGAGAGGGCTGGGGAGAGGGGGGATGGGATCAATTTCATGTGAGTTTCAAGTCCATTTCGGCGGCCGCTTCGGCCACCCGGCGCTCGTAGTCCTCACCGGTGATCCGGCTCCGCAGGCGGTCCGTGACAGGGTAGACCATCGGCATGTTCCTCCAGGCGACGGTGCGGCCGGTGCGGGTGTCGACCACTCTCCTCTGCTCGACCGAATGGGTGGCTTCCGAGAGGGGGAGCCCGGCGAGGACTTTTTCCAGGGCGCGCAGGAAAGCCTCGTCGGCGGGCTCCAGGAAGCGGAGATACTTCCGGCCCTGGGTCGCCGTGTTGTAGTGGGCCGGCACGAAGAGCAGGCCGTCGAGCTGGAGGCGTTCGCAGGCCACGATGAGGAGGGCAATCACGTCCGGCAGCAGCCCCAGGCCGGGATGCTTCTGGCCGGGCAGGCGCGGGCGCTGCGCCGTGAACCGCGCCCGGGGGTTCTGCATCAGGAGCCACTCGATGCGCAGGAGAGCCGCCTCCGGCGCGGTGGCCCGGTCGATCCTCACCCGGCTCTCGACCAGCAGCTCGGTCCGCGCCGCGTCGCCGTAGAGACGGACCGTATCTCCGGACGGGTTGTCGAGGTCGAATTCGAGGACCGGCGACGGGTAGCCCAGGCTGCGGACCCGGTCGAGCATGCCGGCGCGCTCCAGGGCCAGCTCCATCCCCTGAAGAGAGTAGTAGCCCAGGAGCCGCCGCGGCCGGTGCATCGCGGCCATGCCCGGGAGGAGGTCGTCCGCCGTGAGGCCCCAGTCGTCATCGCCGCTCTGCTCGCCGGTCAGCTCGTGCGGCGTGAGCCCCCGGGAGACCTGGCGGTAGCGGCTCAGCGTCATCTCCTCGGTCGTCGGCGGCTCCACCGGCCGGCCGCCGTTGAGCAGCGCGGAGAAGAACCGCGCGCTGTAGCGCCAGGCGTTGAGGCCGTAGCCGCCGGCCAGGACGATGACCATCGGCAGGCGCGGCGGCAGGCGGTGGTCCCGGACGCAGGCGGTCACGAAGCGGTCGCGCTCCAGCATCCCCTCGGCGGTGATCTTCCAGTTGCCGATCTGATCGTCGGCCGCCGGGTCGCACCCCGCCAGGTAGAAGACGAGATCGGGGTGGAACCGCCGCACGACTCCCGGCAGGTGGCTCCGCACCGCCTCCAGGTAGGCCGCGTCCTGGACGCTCCCCTGCAGCTCGACGATCGTGGCCTCTACCGCGTCCGGGAAGCCGTCGGTCTGGTTGTGGATCGAGAACGTGTGGACCGTGGGATCGGCGGCGAACATCGCCCGCGTGCCGTCGCCGTCGTGGAGGTCGAGGTCGACGATCAGGACCCGGCCCGACCAGCCGGCGGCCCGCAGCTCGGCGATCGCCGCTCCGGCGTCGTTCAAGACGCAGAAGCGCGCCCCCTTGTCCGGAAAGGCGTGATGGAACCCGCCACCGAGGTTGACGGCGATACCCCCGAGCCTGCCGGAGGCCAGGGCCAGCCGCGTGGCCAGCAGCGTGCCCCCCACCATGGCGCGCTGGGTCTCCAGGATGCGGTCCGCCGACGCCTCGTCGATCGGGTAGCCGACGACGGTGGTCAGGGCACCCGGGTGGTTCAGCGAGTCCAGATACTCGTCGGTGTGAACCCGCCGCAGGCTGCGGAACGTGGCCGGCTCCGGGCGGTGGACCGCGCCCGGGTCGACGAGCCCGGCCGTGGCCAGGAACGTCAGGATGCGCTCGCCGCGGTCCGAGTCGTAGGTGACGCCGGGCAGCTCGAGCTTGTAGCGCCGGCTGTAGACGAAGTCCACCCGTGGACGGAACAGCCGCCTCCGCGCCAGCCGGAGCCAGGAAGGAAACCGCACGGGCTCAGCTTAACAGGGCACAGCGGATATACTAGCTGTAATTACTATGCCGAAGAGCCGAGAAGCCGCCGAGAGTGCGCTCCGGGAGAGCGAAGAGCGTTTCCGCGCCGTGGTCGCGGCGCTGGAGGAGGGGATCGTCCTCCACGAGGCCGACGGCTCGATCTCGAGCTGCAACGCGTCCGCCTGCCGCATCCTGGGGCTGCGCCAGGACCAGATCCTCGGCCGTACCGCGCGCAACCCGGCCTGGCGGGCCATCCGGGAGGACGGCAGCCCCTTCGAGCCCGAGAGCCACCCGGCGACCATCACCCTGTTGACCGGCCAGCCCTGCTCGCGAGTGGTCATGGGCGTCGAGCGGACCGACGGCACGCGCTCGTGGATCTCCCTCAACTCCCGGCCGCTGCGCCGGGAGGGTGATCCCGATCCCTATGCCGTGGCGGTCTCCTTCACCGACATCACCCATCTCAAGGCCACCGAGCTAGAGCTGCGGCAGCGGGCCGACCAGCAGTCCGCAGTCGCCGACCTGCTGCGCATCTCGGCCCAGGAGTGGCGGCTCACCTTCGACGCCCTCACCCATCCGCTCCTGCTCGTCGAGCTCGACGGCCGCGTGGTGCGGCTGAACCGCGCGGCGCGCGACCTGGCCGGAATCGAGTACGAGGCGACCGTCGGCCATGCACTGACCCTCCTCGGCGACACTCAGCCGTGGCACGCCGTGCGCGACCTCCTTGCGGAGGTGAAGAGCACCGGCGCCGAGGCCGCGACCCGCACGAAGGACGACCAGGGCCGCGCCTGGGACATCTCCATGAGCCCGGTCGTCACCAGCCCCGAAGGCCAGAAAGGCGTCGTGGTCGTGGCCCGGGACATCACCGACCTCGTCCGGCTCCAGGAATCGCTGCGCCGCAGCGAGACCATGTCGGCCATGGGCGCCCTGGTGGCGGGTGTGGCGCACGAAGTGCGTAATCCTCTGTTTGGAATCTCGGCCACACTCGACGCGTTCGAGTCGCGATTCGGGAGCAAGAAAGACTTCCGGCGCTACTTCGACATCCTCCAGGGAGAGGTGCGGCGGCTGAGCGAGCTCATGCACCAGCTCCTGGAATACGGCAAGCCGTCGCGGCTCGACATGGTGGAAGTGCCGGCCGACGAGATCCTGGCCGCGGCGTGCGCCTCCTGCGCACCGCTGGCCGACCGGTTGGGGGTGACCGTCGTGCCCGAGGTGGCCGGAAACCTGCCGCCGCTCCAGGCGGACCGCGGCCGGATCGCCCAGGTTCTCCTCAACCTGCTGGAGAACGCCGTCCAGCACTCCCCGCGCGGCGGTTCCGTCGTGCTGCGCGCGGAGATGGTGGGAGAGTCGGGGCGGGAAGGGGTGCGGTTCGTGGTGGAGGATTCGGGGCCGGGGTTCCGGCTCGGCGACCTGCACCACGTGTTCGAGCCGTTCTTCACCCGGCGGCGCGGCGGCACCGGGCTGGGGCTGTCGATCGTACAGCGCATCGTGGAGCAGCACGGCGGCGAGGTGGTGGCCGCCAACCGGGCGGGCGGCGGCGCGGCCATGAAGGTGTTCCTGCCGCGGCGGGCCGCGGGGATCGCGGCGCCGGCCCTGGCCGAGGTGGCGCGGTGAAATCCGGAAACCCAGGACGCCCTCCTGCGTATGGACAGGAGCTTTCCCCCACCGGACTGTCGTATACTGAGATCAAGCAGCCGAATCAAACAGCCGAAAGGAATCACACGGAGGCGGGCAGTACGGGCACGCCTCAGGAAGCGTCCCGAATGAAGCCGCGTCTTCTAGTGGTCGATGACGAGGAAGCGATCCTGTCCGCGATCCGCGAGTACTTCCAGCCGAGGGGGTACGACGTCGATTGCGCGCGCGAATTGGAGGAGGCCGAAGCGTTGCTGGTCCACATCCGGTACGACCTCGTCATCGCCGACGTGCGGCTCTCCGGCGTCCACGGCAATGAAGGGTTGGAGCTCATCCGTTTCATCCGCGAGAGGTCGCCCTGGACCCGGATCATCGTCCTGACCGGCTACGGGTCGACCGAGATCGAGATGGAGGCCATCGGGAGGGGGGTGGATGCATTTCTACAGAAGCCGCAGCCGCTGTCCGAGCTGGCTGCGATCGCAGCAAACCTGACGGGCCAGGGTTCTTGAGCAGCGGAAACCTGGCCGGTTTCGACGGAGGGAGACCCTGGGGGTATGCAACCGAATCGCCTTTGGGACCTGATCCTCGAACCGCAAGGCCTCAGCACGCTCTTCCAGCCCATCTTCGAGGCGGGACCGGACGGCCGGCGCCTCTTCGCCCTCGAGGCGCTCACCCGAGGTCCGAAGCACACCAACATCGAACGCTCGGACGTCCTCTTCGAGTACGTGCGCCGCAAGCGTGGCGAGGCCCAGATCGACCTGCTCGCGATCGCCTCGGCGCTGCGCCAGGCCCGCGGCCTGCCCAAGGTTCCCGGGCTCTGCCTGAACGTCCACGCGGTGACCCTGGAGCGCGAGAGGCGGCTGCCGCTGTGGCTGTCCGAGCTGGCCGACGAGTACCACATCGCCCTCGACAGCCTGATCATCGAGATCGTCGAGCATGCGCCACCCTGGAGCGGCCCCCACTTCCTCGAAGCGCTCGACCGTCTGCGCGGCCTGGGCGTCCGCATCGCCCTCGACGACGTCGGGCTCGGCCAGTCCAACTTCCGGATGATCGTCGACTGCCGGCCCGAGCTGCTCAAGATCGACCGCCACTTCGTGGACGGCGCCCACGCCGACCCGATGCGCCGCGCGGTGCTGGAGTCGATCTCGGACCTCGCCTCCCGCCTCGGCGCGCGCGCCGTGGCCGAGGGGATCGAGGACGAGCGCGACCTGGCCGTGGTCGGTGCGTCGGGCATCACCCTCCTCCAGGGCTACCTTCTCTGCCGTCCCTGCACCACCACCATCCTCAAGCGCATGGACTTCATGGCCGGGATGGAGCCGGGAGAGTTCGCGCTCGGAGAGGGCACCGCGATCAACGACCTCACCCAGGAGATGCCGGTGCTCCTGCGCCAGGTCTGAACAAATGTAGGGGCAACCCTTGTGGTTGCCTCCCGTTCGTTACTTGAACAGCTTCAGGAACACGAGGTAGAGCACGAAGCCGTCGTCCGGACCGGCCACGGGGACGCCCACGTCGAGGTTCACCACCGTCTGCCACGGTCCGATGAACGTACCGGCGATTCCCACGCCCGCGAGCAGCTCGTTGTCGAGTCCGGACGCCTTGTCCGTGGCCCAGGCCACGTCGCCCACGGCGTCCAGGCGCAGCATCTCGCCGACCTCGAAGCCGTAGGTCCCGTGGGCCGCCAGCGCCTCCTCGGCGCGCACCCGGTTCGACTGGTAGCCGTGGACGCGCGTGCTGCCGAAGAACCCGAACTGATACTTGTTGAAGCGGTCCAGGTTCGAGCCCGACACGTAGTCGACCTCGGCGCCGACCTTCTGGAATCGCGGCAGGTACCAGTTCTTGCTCAGGCGGGCGCCCCAGCGGGTGAAATCCTGGTTGTCCGGGCTGTAGTCCGGGTTGCCCGGGAAGCCCCAGGGGTCCCAGGTGGACCGGTGGCTGACTCCGTAGTTCGTCTTGAAGCCGTAGCCGCCGCGGGAGAAGCTGAACGTTCCTTCCAGCGAGTGCGTCTGGTTGTCGCTCGGCGGCACGAAGCCGTCGGCGGTGTTGTCCGTGTCGCCGTAGTTGAGGAAGAGCACGTCGTAGTCGAGCCCGACCTTGACGAAGTTGCCGAGAGGACGGCCGAGCTTCAGGCCGAAGCTGCCGGTGCGCAGCTTCACCTCTTCGGCCGGAACCTCCTTGCCGTCGCGGTAGAGTGTATCGGACAGGGGGATGGCGAGAGCAAAGAGCTGCGTGCCGAGGTCGAATTTACTGCCGAAAAGCCGGGGCTCGGCCACGCTGGCCGTGAGCAGGGCGCCGGCGAAGAAGACGTTCACCTGCTTGCCCGTGTTGCGGAAGTTGAAGTCGAAGTAGTTGACGCCGCCGAGCGGCAGCGGGTAGTCGAGCGCGTCGTCGTAGAACACGCCGCCGACCAGGAAGAGCTTGTTCGTATCGAAGCCCTCCTTGACCACGCGCTCCTCCGAGCCCTCGCCCTTGACGAGGTAGCGCAGTCCCTTGTCGGTGTCGCGGACCATGGTGACCTCCGTGTCCGCGATCTGCTTGCGCTTCTCCTCGAAGTCGGCGGCGTTGATCCGCACCTCGGACAGCTCGGTTTCGCGCTCCACCACCGTGGTGGAGTTGACCACGGAGAGGATCTGCTGCGCCACGACGCGCAGCGGCAGCACGAAGCTGTCGCCGGACCAGGCGGCCGGCTGGCCGCCGGCGTCGACGGGCGAGAACGTCATCGTCTCCTCGTTCGAGATGACCTCGCCTTCGAGACCGGCCTGGACGGCGCGGGTCTTCAGGCGGGCGTAGATCTGGCGGTCGACCCAGACCGTTCCCTGGTAGAGCTTGCCGGTCTCGGCGGGGCCGGCCGGGGCGAAGTCGACGACCCAGGCGTCGCGGCCGTCGACCTTGTCGGTGCCGCGGAGGCGGTAGCGGTACTGCTTCGTGAAGTGGATCTGGAGCGGCATGGCCGCCGCCTTCTCCGGCTGCACGAGCGGGATCTCGGGGATCGACTTGCCGCGCCACTTGACGCCGTTGACGTAGAGCGTCTGCCAGGCCCAGTCGGAGCCGGTCGTGTCACCGACAAAGTAGGGACCCTGGAGGGTGGCCTCGAACGTCTGCGAGCCGGCGGCGGGCTGGAAGCGCAGGTGAGTGGTGTTGATCGCCTGGTAGTGGTCGAGCTTGCGGTCCTGGGCGTCCTCGAACGCCTGGAGCCGGCGGAGGATCTCCTCGACCGGCATCTCGCGCTCGGTGGCCACGTTCACCTTCTCCGCGATCCCCTCGCGTTCGGCGGCGGTGGCGCGTTCGAGGCCGATCACGGCCACGCGGCCGGGGTTGTCGAGCCGCACGGCGAGGCTCTGGCCCTTCACCACGGCCTGCGGCGCGGAGATCTTGTCAAAGGTATAGGGGAAGCGGGTCGGCCGCCGCAGGTAGGGATCGGGGAAGCTCAGCGTCAGATCCTTGGCGCCTTCGGGGACGAGCGCGATGACGCGCAGCGCGACCTCTTCACTTCCGCGGACACCGCCGCGCACGAACGTCCACGCCTCGCGGGCGCCGGTGGGGACGTCGCCCGCGCCGTAGGAGACGTCGCCGGTGAATTCCCGCGCCAGCAGCGCGAGCGGCGAGATCACGGCCGGTCCCACCTGGGTCGTCCGGAACAGGGTGAGCCCGATGCCGCGCACCGCGTTGCGGGAGGCGTCCGAGAGGATCTCCCCGGCCGCGGCCGGCAGCGGAGCGGAATCGAGCACGACCGGCCGCCCGGGATCGAGGGTTTGGAGCGCGGTGGCGGCGGCTTCCAGAGCCGCGCCATCGGCAGGTTGGAGGGCGACCGCGTCCACGTAGGCGGTGACCTCCTCGCCGTAGAACGCCTCCAGGAATTTCGGATCGGCGGGGAGAGCGTCGGACGCCACGCGGGCCTCGGAGCGGGCGCCGGTGAGGCTCACGGCGGCCCGCTTGATGAGGAACGCGTACTCGGCCGGAGCGACCGGCTGACCTTCCTGGCCTTCCGGCCGCCAGACGACCTGGAACCAAGCCTGGGCCGGAGACGAAGAAGCGATGGCGACCGCGGCGCGCAGCTCGGCCTGGAGCCGCTCGGCGTTCTGGGCCACGGGAGCGGGAGTCCGGAACACGAGCGAGATCCAGGGCGTGCCGCCGGCCTCGACGATCTGGGTTGCCGTGCTGCCTGGATCAGCGGTCCCGCCGATACCGTCGAGAGGAACCTCCCAGGCTACGAAGAGCGGGCTACCTTTGTCGAGCTTCGTCTGCTTGAGCAGGGCCACCAGTTCGGCCGGGCTGGTCGGGACGGCCGGCGTCCCA
Organism: uncultured Holophagales bacterium; assembly: GCA_963844885.1. GTDB lineage: Bacteria > Acidobacteriota > Thermoanaerobaculia > Multivoradales > UBA5704 > DATMER01. The sequence continues at coordinate 318,961 of CAWJQA010000012.1, forward strand.
GCCTGGACGTCCATGACAGGCGGCCGGTCGAGAGGCTCCGCCGCGGACACGGGAACGGACTGGACCGGCTCGAACCGCACGCCCGCGCAGGGCATGCAGGGGAGAATCTCGGCCCTTATGGAAACCGGGATGAGGACAAGCGAGAGAAGGAGAAGCGTCGCGGTGCGCATAGGCTGGAGAGGATATCAGGCTCGCAATCCTGTCCTCTCTGGAGGACGGTCCGGAGGAGGGAGTGCCCACGGGAGAGGTTGGAGGGCGCCCGCTACGGCGATGAGCTCCGGGTCTGGGATTTCGAGCCGGAATCCCGGGAAATGGCCTCCGGGGCTGAGAGGGCGTCTCGAAAAGTCCGGCCGCACCGCCCGTTCCCGTTGGGGAAGCGTTCCCCATCGATGCGACACTCTGTGCTGAGCTAGAATCCGGTCGATCTGCGATCTCCAAGCCATCTCAGCCAGGAGGGCTCATGACCCGGAACCGAACGACAACGCTGCTGTCCCTGCTTCTCGCTCTCGCCGTCTCGCCGCTGGCGGCCAAGGAGCTGGGGCCGTTCAACATCACACTGCGCTATTCGCCCCAGGAGAGCGTCGGCACGTCGGTGCCGACCTTGACGATGGGCATCTCCGACGTCCCGGTGCGGCTGTCGATCGAGGATGGGCGCACCATCGCCGATCCCGCGGTGATCGGCGACAGCACGGACGACGACGACCGGGTCTGGCCCGTCCGGGCGGCCAACGACCTGCTCGGCTGGGCCAACGAGGTGCTGCTCAAGAATGCCGGCGAATGGGGTATCCGCGTCTCGGACAGCGCCCCGCTTCAGCTCGAGGGCTCCCTGCTGCGCTTCATGGTCAACGAGAGCAACAAGGCGGTGGGCTCGGTCTACAACGCCGACATCCGGGTCGGCTTCCGCCTCCTGGATGCCAAGGGCCAGCTCCTCTGGGAGGGGACCGCGGCCGGAGACGCCACCCGCTACGGCAAGAGCCGGGTCGAAGAGAACGTCAACGAGGTGCTGAGCGACGCCATCAAGGAGGCCTATGCCACGGCCCTCGGCGATCCGGCGTTGCAAAACGCCTGGCTCGGCAAGGGGGGGCCCGCGGCCACAGCCACCGCATCCAGCGCGCCGGCGGCGGCGCGCATGACGCCCGACGAGCTGCTCGCCGAGCTGGTGAAGCTCAAGAAGCAGGGTTTCTCCACGGAGCTCCTGGTGGACTACGTCAACCAGAAGTCCCTGACCGGCGGCCTCACGGCGGACGACATGGTGAAGTGGAAAAAGGAGGGGATGCCGCAGGACGTGATCCAGGCGGCTCTCAAGCGCACGTCGTAGGCCGGCGTCCGGCCATCCTCGCTCCGGACTACGAGGGCGACCCCGACCGGGAGTACCGGCAGCCCCTGGACCTCGGCGTCGACGGCCTGTTCAGCGATTTCCCGGACCTCGCCCGGCGGGCGGTGGACCTTTTGGAGAGGAGACCTTCATGAAAATCGTCGATCCGTCCGAGATTCCCGCGAAGTCGGGAGAGGCGGCGTACTTCAGCGGCAATGTGCAGCTCCGCCGGATGGTGGACACGGGCGCGGTTTCCGACGTGAAGATCCTCCGTGTCGAGTTTCCCGCGGGCGCCCGCACGAACTGGCACATTCACAGCGGCGTGCAGGTGCTGGTAGTGGTGGAAGGCCGCTGCCGCTTCCAGCACTGGGGAGGTCCGGTCCAGGAGGCCGGAACCGGCGAGCTGATCCACATCCCGGCGGACGAAAAACACTGGCACGGCGCCACCCCGGACGCCCCCATGGTCCACCTGGCGATCAACATCGCCCTGGAAACGGAATGGCTGGAGCCGGTCGCGGACGCGTGAGCCCGCCAGCCTCAAGCGGCAGCCTGGGCAAACTCTACGAGGGTAGAGGTAGCCGGGGCCTTCGTTTGGACGGCAGCGGCTTTGTCCACCAACATCCTGAGCAGCAACAGGTTCGCGACAAGCGCGCGGAAGATGAGGTGACGATCCATCAGGTAAGAAAACAGAGCCCCCTGATATGCGGAAAGGATCTTCCCATAGCGCTCATTTCCTGCTTTCGACAGCTCGCGCTGGAGCTGCTCGTCTGCCATCGCTATCGCCGAGCTGTGACGATAGGCAACCCAAAGCGCGAGAGCCTGCCAGAGACTGACATGCGGCAGGGTGTCTATCGTTTTCGCAAGGGAGCTGTCCAAGTACTCAAAAACCCAATCCCTCGGGTTGACCTCGCCATCCATAGCAGCTTCCCGTAGCTCGTCCCTCAGCGCGTACAGACGGTACTGGTACTCCCTTGCCTTGTTTAGAGCCCGAAGGTCATGAAGCCTGTCGAGGAGATACGCCGCGAGCAGGATTGAGAAACCAAGATAGAGCATGACGGCTCCCTTTTTATTCAGGTCCCAGCGTCAGATTCCGGCGCTGTGCCGCGTGTGAGTGAGATCCACCGGAATGAGCTTTCGTTGATGTGCGCTTTTCCACTTCGCGAGACGCTCGTTCTCCGCCTCGATGACGCTCAGGCGCCGCTTCCAGTAGTAGTGCTGTGCGATGAAAATTCCGGTCGCAAGCAGCACAAGCAGCCCAATCGCTTTCCCACCGGGGCTGTCTGGGTGAATCAACATGTCGATGATCTCGTGCTTCTGTTTGTCCGTCCCATGGACTTCGACGAAGCCGAAGAGGATCAGAACAGCACCGCCAGGCCACCCGAAGCGGTCGATTGCACGCGCAAAGAGATTCAAAAACAGTGCGAATACTTCCGGCCCTGAAAGATCCTCCGTGCCTGAGCGTTTCGGTTTTTTCTTCGGCGTAGCCAATGGACCTCCGTCCCCTGGGCGCCTGCTCTATCGTAGATGCATAACGCATGGCAGGTCGGCACCCCCCAGATTCCTACTTCGGATAAGTATCGGTGACCTTGAGGGGCGATGTCAACCCACAACCACGCGCATGAGGCGGCCCGTCAGCCTCCCGACCCCGCCGCCACGGCTGCCGGCTCGGCGGTGGCCGGGAAGAGATCGCCGGCCAGCTCGCGGATCAGCACGCCGTAGCCCGAGGTCCCCAGCATCAGCCTGCCGTCCATGATCACGGCCGCCGAGATGTCCCGCGCCGGGACCGGCACCTCGATGACGCGGAACTTGCGGGCCTCGCGGTCGTAGAGCCGGACCGTGTCTCCGCTCACCAGGAGGGACGGCCAGCGCTCGTGGCCGGTGGAAAGCAGGCGCGACGCCTTGGCGGTCAGCGCCTGCCAATCGCCGCCTTCCGCGGTGCGCACCCAGGAGCCGCCCGGACCCCAGAGCAGGAGCTGGTCCTGGAGCCGGTACAGCCGGCCGCCGGCCACCGGCGCCGCGATCGTGTCGTTGGTGCTCCCTCCGATACCGCTGAGCCGGTAGACCCCTTCCCCTCCGGTCACCCACAGGGCGCCGCCGAAGAAGGCGGCCGAGCGCGGAGCGCCGTGCGCGAACGGGAGCTCGACGAACGTGCCGTTGCGCAGCTCCCACAGCCCGCCGGCCGTGCGCGCCACGAGCCGCGGACCGTCGATGAGAATCTGCTCGACCCGGCTCTCCCCCAACTCCTTGAGGCGGAACCAGGCGGCGCCGCGGCGCTCGTAGAGCCCGCGCTCGGTGGCGGCGTAGATCCGGCCTTCGTGCCAGGCGAAATCGAGCACCGTCGGGAGCGGCGTGAAGTCGGAGCCGGCCGTGTCGAAGGTCCGCCCTCGGTCACGCGAGACGTGGAGGCCCGAGAGCGGTCCGGCGCTGCTCACCCCCACCAGCAGATCGTCCCCGAACGCGGCCAGGGCCGAGACGCGGGTGTTGGCCATCCCTTCGCTGGCCGGGTGGAAGCTGGCCGCCGCGTCGTCCGACACCCAGACGCCCGAGCCTTCGGTCCCGAGGAAAATCCGGTCCGGCCGCTTCGGGTGCCAGGCGATGGCCTGGATCGACAGGGCGGGATCGCCGGTCCGCTTCCAGGTCAGGCCGCCATCGGTGGAGACGTGGAGGCCGGCCACGGTGCCGGCCAGCAGCTTGCCGTCCGGCAGCGCGGCGAAGCTCGGGGTGCGCCGCTCTTCGAACCCCTCCTTGAAGCGTTCCCACTGCCCGCCGCGGTCGAGCGTATGGTAGACCCAGCCGCAGGTGGTCGCCCAGATCTCGCCGGGCCGGCCGGGGATCGGGGTCAGGCTGAAGACCTCCGAGTCGAGAACCATGCCGCTGAACACGCCGGCCCACGTCTTGCCGCCGTCGTCGCTGCGATACGCCTGCCGCCAGGTGCCGGCGATGACCGTGTCGGGCTGGGTCGGATCGACGAGCAGGCTGGTGACTTTCCCCTCGGGCAGGTCGACGGTGAGGCGGCGCCAGCTTCCGCCGCCGTCCTCGGTCCCCCAGACGCCCGAGAGGGTGCCGGCGTAGAGCCGCCCTTCCCGGCCTGGAACCAGGGCGATGGTGTAGACCGGCTCCTCGGGCAGGCCGGCCGCCCGCGACGACCAGGTCTTCCCGAGGTCGTCCGAGGACGCCACGTGGCCGCCGCCCCAGACGCCCTGCAACGACACCCAGAGACGGCCGGGCCGATTGGGATCGAAACGCAAGGCGCTCACGAGCCAGCCCGGGAACGGCAGCGGCGAGCCCGCGTCCGACCAGGTCCGGCCGCCGTCGCGGGTGGTGTAGAGCTGACCGGCCGAGGTGCCGGCGAAGACCCGGTCGGGATCGTCGGGGTGGACCGCGAGGCTGCGCACGTCGCCGCCCCAGAGCGGCAGGGAGCGCCAGGTGCCCGCCCAGGCGGGGACGGCGGTCAGGGCCGCCAGAATGACCGGCAGGATCAAGGCTTTGCTATGCATAACGCGTCCGGATGACCTCGGCCAGGATCGAGATCGCGATCTCGCCCGGTGTGTCGCCGCCGATCGGCAGACCGATGGGCGCTTTCAGATCCTGCTTCGAGAGGTCGAATCCGAGCGCCTCGACCTCGCTGCGCACCCGCGCCACCTTGCGCCGGCTGCCCATCAACCCGAGGTAGCGCAAGGCGGGCGGATCCTGCCGCAGGATGCCGGCCAGGGCGGCGGTGTCGGTCTCCCAGCAGCGGGTGACGACGGCTATGTAGAGATCACGGCTCCGGACCGGTTCGAGAAAGGGCTCCGCGTAGGAGCGGCCGACCTCGGCCAACCGGGCGCCCTCGGGAAACAGGCCCGGCTGGCGAACTCGGCCGGTCGTCGGCCACCAGGCACTCGAAGCCGGCGAGGGCGCCGGCCCGGGCCAGCGCCTGCCCCACCGGCCCGCCGCCGCAGACGACGAGCACGGGAGTTGCCTGCAGTACCTCCAGAAAGACTTCCGCCATGCCGCCGCAGACCATGCCCGTGGGCTCCCCTTTCACAGCATCCTCGGTGAAGTAGTACCGTTTGATCTCCGACGCCCGGATGGCTTCGTCCGCGAGCCGCGCCCGGGCGTCCGCGCAGACCATCGCCTCGAACGCGCCGCCTCCCAGGTTGCCGAACACCGACCCGTCCGGCCGGGCCAGCAGCTTCCATCCCGGCTTGCCCGGCGTGGAGCCTTCGGTCCGAACGATCTGGCAGAGGGCCACACGCCCTTGCGTTTGCAAGGAGCGTTCCGCCTCCGCCAAGACTTCCGCCGGGCCGGGGATCTCACTCATCTTCCAGAGGATAGCAAAGGGGCTACTCCTCGTCGGTCAGCCCCAGCGCCCGCTTCAGGCGGAACCAGGCCATCCGGCCCTTCCAGAAGCCGCTCTTCTCCATGGCGGCGATCTTGTCCCGCAGCCCGTCGACCGTGGCCCGGGTGTAGCCGCGCAGATCCTCCAGCTTCCAACCGATCTCCACGAGCTGCTTCTCGGCCGAGCGCAGGTCGTTGCGGGTCGCCTCCAGGATCAGCGAATCGATCGAGCCGGCGCGCACCGGGTGCAGGACGCCGCGGGAGTCCCGCACGCGGACCAGGAGCACCGCGGAATAACGCGAGAGGCCGCGCGGCAGCGGACACATCCCGCCCCAGCCCGAGCGGAGGTAGCGATCGCCGCGATCACCGCCGAGCAGCGCGGCCACCTCCGGCCGGTCGCGGTCGATCGGAAACGTGGCCAGCACCCGGCCGTCCAGAAGCACCTCGACCGCCTCGACCGAACCGGCGCGGACGGCGGCCCAGCCCTCGATGCGGAGGTTGTCGATCCCGGAGCACGCGCAGTGCTCCAGGAAGATGTGCGGCTCGCCGTTGTAGTGGAAGGTGGAAAAGTCCACGTCCGGCTCCACCCCCTCCGATATCGCCTCCAATACCGCCACATAGAGATCCTGGTAGTTGCAGAGCCCGCGCGCCAGGCGCAGCACCGAGCAGCCGGGCGCCACGCGGGCGAGCGCGCCGCGCACGAACGCCTCCGTCACCCAGGTCGAGCCGTAGTCCCCCGGGTCGAGCGAGCCGCTCTCGCTGTTCTCCCGGAACAGGAGCCCGCTCTCGGGCAGGTCGGGACAGGGCTCCAGCAGGCTCGGGTGATGGGTGCTGAACGCGAGCACGCCGCCCGGACGGAGCCGTCCACAGAGCACCCGCAGCCAGTCCACGAACCGGGCCTCCGGCAGGTGGGTGAACAGCGAGGTGACGAGGATCGCGTCGAACGTCTCGTCGAGGACGAAGTCCTCCGGCCGGACGGCCGAGACCACAGGGTGTACCCCGAGCCGCTCCTCCTGGAAACGGAGTCCGTCCTCGTAGACGTCCGCCACCCAGAGGCTCTCCGGAGGGAGATCCCGCACGAGGAAACGGGTCACGCGGCCGTAACCGCTCGCGAAATCGAGAACCTTGGCGGGCCGGTCCCCGCAGCGCCAGCGCACCACCTGGAGCAGGGAGCGGGCGATGCTCAGGCCCGAGCGGAAGTAGGTGAACAGGGCGCGGTCGCGGTCCCCTTCCATCTCCTCGATCAGGAAGGTGAGCATCTCGTCGCGCGCGTCGATGGCCACGTCGAGGCTGCCCGGCGCGATGTTGAGGTCGGCCAGGAGGGCGGCCACGGAGGGGCTCATGTCGTCGGAGCGGTGGGAGAGATTCATGGTGCGGGCCGGGAGTCTAGCAGGGTGGTGATAAGGTCGCACGGATGCCGAGGCGTCTGATCCTGGTCTTTTTCCTGGCGTGGAGCGCCTTCGCCTTCCTGGTGGAGCTCCAGGGCACCTTCGCCGGCTGGGACCGGCGGGAGAGCGAGCGCAGCGACCCCATCCGCTGGCGCTTCGGAGTCCGCCAGGTCGGCATCCTGGAACAGTGCCTGGCCGAGGCGCGGCGGGAGATCCCGCCGGGGAGCGTGGTGGCCTTCACCTCTCCGCCGTCGCCGGACGCCGCGGCGGCGGCCGACTTCTACCGCTGGCGCTGGGCCGCCTACCTCCTCCCCGAGTACGACGTGCTCTCGCTGTCCGACCCGAAAGCGGCCGAGCTCGCCCGGTACGTGATCGCGCACCGGCAGCCGGTCGACGATCCCCGCATCAAGCCGGTCAGGCAGTTGACCGGCTGCGTCCTGTATCGGGTGACGGGGTGAAAAGATGAGCTATCTGGCGGTCTTGGCCCTGGCCGCTCTCCTCGCCCTGGCGGGGTGCGCGATGCCTCTCCGCCGCTGGACCCTGCGGTGGATGGCCGGAGCCCTGCTCTTCCATCTCCTCGTCACGGCTTTCGATGCCGCCGGGATCCGGTGGAGCCGCGCCACGCTCCTGATCCCTCTGGTGGCCCTGGCCGTCGTGGGCTTGCGCCGGAAGACAGAGACGGTGCGGCTGCCGTCCGACCTGGGCTGGGGGGACGGCGCCGCGCTCTTCGCCCTGGCCGCCTTCACCCTGTTCGCGCCGACGCTCTGGACCATGACGCCGGACTTCGTCTACCACTGGGGGATCAAGGGTGAGCGCTTCTTCCTGGCCGGCGGCGTGGACTATGCGTGGCTGGCGAAGGAATGGAACTGGGTGATCCACCCGGACTATCCGAACCTGCTGCCGGAGCTTTTCGCCGGATCGGCGCTCCTGGCCGGCCGGTTCGAGGCGCCGGCCCAGATGCTGTGGTCGGCGCTCGTGCTCGGGCTGGTTCTGGCGTCGGCGAGAACGGCGCTGCGGGAGGCGTCGAGGCCGCTTACGCAGATGGGGATCGCCGCGGTGGCGTGTGCTCTGGCCGGCTTCGGGCTCGGCCACCGCATGGCCGGAGCCGCGGACGGCATGCCGGCCCTGGCGCTGACGGCGGCGCTGCCGGCCCTCCTCCGTCCGCCGGACCGGGAGGGAGACGTGGAGGTGGGGATCGCTGCCGCCTTCGCCGCCGCCTCGAAGATGGAGGGGATGCCGCTCGCCGCCTTCCTGGCGGCGGTGCAGCTCCTCCGCCGGATCGTAGAGGAGAAGAAGATCGACGTCCGGAGCGTGCTCTGGCTGGGGCTGCCGACCGCGCTGGTGTCGATCCCGTGGGCTTACCGCACCTTCAGCCTCGGCCTTTATCAAAGGTACAACACGGGAGGGTTCGACCTCAGCCGGGCGTCCGTGGTCTTTCGCAGCCTGGCCGGCGCCACGGCGGGAGAGAACTGGCACGGCCTGCCGGCGGTGTTGCTGGCGCTGCCGATCCTCCTGCTCCTCCGCCGCACCCGCCCGGCGGCGGCGGTGGCGTCGCTGCAGCTCCTTTTCTACCTCTGGATCTACTTCTCCGCCGCCGTGGACACCGAATACCAGGTCATCTCCAGCTTCCCGCGGCTGGCCATGCATCTGCTGCCGGCGGTGATCGTGGCGGGCGCGGTGGCGCTGGATGACGGGTCAGTCGGAGGAGCCGGACGACCCGGACGACCCGGATGATCCGGACGAGCCCTTGCTGTCCGACGACGACCCCTTGCTTTCCGAGCCCGAGCTCGTACTGTCGGAGGAGCCGGACGAGCCCTCGGACTTGGACTCCGATTTCGATTCGGGCTTGCCCTGCGAGCCGCTCTTCTTCCCGCCGTAGTCGGTCACGTACCAGCCGCTCCCCTTGAACTGGAAGGCCGGCGCGGAGATCAGCTTGCGGACCTCGCCGCCGCACTGCGGGCAGGCGGCGAGGGGGGCGTCGTCCATACGCTGCAGCCACTCGGTCCTCTTCTCGCACTGGAGACACTCATACTCGTAGATCGGCATTGGCAGGTTTTGCTCCCTTGAATTACGAGCCGAAACGGTCACCCGTGGTCTTGAACCGGATCTTGATGGCTCCGGTGCCCTCTTCCCGGCGCTCTTCCCGCTGCGGCGCGGGCGAGCCCGGCGGAGCCACCGCCGCCGGACGGATGAGCTGGAGAACCTGAAAGGCATACATCACCTTCGCGTTCTCCGCCGCTCCGGCGGGACCCTGGGTGCATACGTCGTACAAGGTCCGCCGGCCGTCGACCCGGCTGAGGAGACTGTACTCCTCGGCGTCGAGGGCGGCCTCGATCAGATCCTCGACTCGATAACAAGGTTCGAAGACCGTCTCTTTCCGCCCGAGGCGGGCCGCCATGGCCTTGGCGTTGGGAGCGCGCCGGATCCCCTGCAGGATCACCTGCGGCATCGGGAGCTGGATGCGCACGGAATCCGGCTCCCGGAAATCGCCGATGCTGAAGATGACGGCGCCGTCCTGCCAGTAGAAGAGGCTCCAGACGATGGCCTCGATCTGCTGGCGGATGGCGCGGTAGATCTCGGAGGGAGAGAGGATGCCGCGCTCGACGAGCAGCACGCCGTAGCGCTTGTTGAGGCGCTCGCGTTCGGCCATCGTCTGGTCGAACTGTTCCTGCGTCAGCGTGCCGCTGCGCAGCAGCCAGTTGCCGAGGCTGTCCTCCCGGTCCAGAGAGGAGGCGTGGACGACGTTCCCTTCCTTGATGTAGACCCGCTTGAGCGCCCCTTCCCGGCTGGCCTCGATGACGCCGGGCACCTGGAAGCGGTGGATCGTGTAGAGGATCTCCGGCAGCGCCGTCTGTGACAGGTCGCCACGATACTGAAAGCTGTGCTCGACGGTGGCCAAAGGGGAACCTCACCTTTCGAAACGGCGGACGACGACTCTCTGTGAAACGTCTTGGGAGTATAGCATTCCGCCATGATTCATCCAGACGAGGCCTGGCGGCGGATCGCGGAACGCCTGACACCCCTGCCCGCGGCAAGCCTCCCCCGGCGCTCTGCGGCGGGCCGGGTCCTCGCCCGGCCGCTCGCGGCCACGGTCGACGTGCCGGCGCTCGACGTGTCGGCCATGGACGGCTACGCCCTCCCCGGCCCGGTTCCACCGGACGAGCCCCGGCCGGTGACGGCCACGATCCTGGCCGGTCTGGCCGGCGACGCACCCGGCTTTCGTCTCGAGCCGCCGGCCGTGGTCCGGATCATGACCGGTGCCCCGATCCCCCTGGGCGCCGACCGGGTGGTGCCGGTCGAGCAGACCGATGGAGGGAAGGAGACGGTCGTCTTCCACGCCGAGGCGCCGGCCGGGGCTCACATCCGCCGCCGCGGCGAGGTGGTCCGGACCGGAGATCCTCTCCTGCCGGCCGGCGCCCTCCTCACGCCGGGCGCTCTCGGTCTGATCGCCACGCACGGCTATGCGGAGGTTCCGGTCCACCGGCCGCCGTCGGTGGCGATCCTCGCTACCGGCGACGAGGTGGTGCCGCCGGAGGCCGAGCCGGCGCCGGGCCAGCTTCGGGACTCCCACACCGACTTCCTCCTCGCCGCGGGCAGGCGGCTCGGCCTCCGTTTCGAGCCCCTCGGCATCGCACCGGACCGGGAGCCCGAGCTGCGGGCGCTGGTGGAGAGAGGATTGCGCTCGGACGTCCTTCTCCTGTGCGGCGGCGTCTCCATGGGCGAGCTGGACCTGGTGGAGGGCGTGCTCGCCGGGCTCGGATGCAAGGCGTGCTTCGACGCCGTGGCGATCCAGCCCGGCAAGCCGATGGTCTTCGCCACTCATCCCGGCGGGATCGTCTTCGGCCTGCCGGGCAATCCGGCCTCGGCCATGGTGTGCTATTGGCTGTTCGTCCGCCCGGCGCTGAAGAGGCTGATGGGGATCGCGGACGGCTGGTGGTCCGGAGCGCTCGCCGCGACTCTCGCGGCGCCGCTTTCGGGAGCGAAAGGCCGGGACCGCTTCCTGGCCGCGGACGTCGAAGCGCGGGAAGGCCGCCTCTTCGCGACCCCTCACCCGCCGAAAGGCTCCCACGACCTCGCCGCCTACGGCCTGGGCATGGGTCTCGTCCGCGTCCGGGCCGGCGCGGAGCCGGCGGCGGCCGGCGACGCGTGCGAGGTGCTGTTGCTGTAGGCGAATTGGCGGAAGCGCATGGGAATCGAACCCACCCCCGACGCCGCAACCGGCGCCGGACAACGGTTTTGAAGACCGCGGAAGGCACCAGCCCCCGAGCGCTCCCGGGGGGATTCTAGCGGAAAGGCGTCGATGATAGGCTCCGCATCATGATTCGGAAAGCCATTCTCTCGATCCCCCTGCTTCTGCTCCCCCTCGCCGCCTGCAACAAGGGCGGGGAGACACCGACTCCCGCCGCCACGCCGGAGACCGGCGCCGCCACCGCTCCCGACGCCGGAGGGAGCGCCGCGCTCGGCCCCATCTCCTCCCGCGGCGAGAAGGTCGCCGACAGCCCCGCAGCCGCCATGGGAGGAGGCGCCGCCCAGGAGGGCGCGCTCGACTTCAGCATCCCGGCGAGCTGGCAGAACGAGCAGCCCGCCAACAACATGCGCGTGGCCCAGGCCGTCATCCCCGGCGCCGGCGGCCCCGGCAACCTCGTCGTCTTCTACTTCGGTCCCGGCGGAGGCGGCGGCGTCGAGGCCAACATCCAGCGCTGGATCGACCAGATGGAAGTCCCCGCGGGCTCGAACCCGAAGCCGGAGACGTTTGAGGCGAACGGCTACCACGTCACCTGGATCGACGTGGTCGGCACGCTCAAGCCCAGCAACATGGGGACCGGCCCGACCACCGAGCAGCCGGACTCGCGGCTCCTCGGCGCCGTGGTCGAAGGCCCGGGCGGACCCTGGTTCTTCAAGGCCACCGGCCCCGGGTCCACGATCGCCGCGGAGCGGGACAACTTCCTGACGATGCTGAAGAGCGTGCGGGCGAAGTAGGAGCCCGGTGAGGGCTCCTACCGGCTCATCCCCGCGATCGGATTGTAGGGCTGGGCCGTATACCCGGCCGGCGGCTCGAAGGTGCCGGCCGGGGCGTCCTTGACCTCCGCCGCCAGCAGCTCCTCGCGGGTGCCGAACTTCGCGCCCAGGGCGTCGATGCTCGACTCCTGGAGCACCGGGTAGCCGTCGATCTTCTCCAACTCCGAGGCCCAGGCCGCGGACCCCGGCTGCAAGGAGGCCAGGGTGGCGGACAGCTTGTTCATCGGCAGGTAGCTGTCGATCTCCTTGCTCACCCAGAGGGTGGACGAGATCTTCATCCCCATGGCGCTCTGGATCGCCACGTCGTAGCGCTTCGCGGTCCACTGGTTGACCTTGCGCGTCTCGGTCTTCGGCGTGACCTGGACGGTCAGCTTCATGCCGTCGGCGATCTGGTCGGCCATCGCCTCGCTGCCTTTGGGCATCATCTTCCGGAGGTCGATGGGGACGGGGATCTCGCTGTAGGTCTTGCTCTCGTGGTTGACCAGGTAGAGGCGGCCGGTGTCGAGACGCAGGATCATGCTCTGCTCGTCGTCGTCGCGCCGGAGCTTGTCGCCGGAGACCCAGATCTTCACCTGCGAGTCCTTGGCGGGCTGCTTCTGGCCGGCCACCTGGAAGGCGTCGGTGTGGCTTCGGACCGTGAACAGCGTGTCGGCGCCGGCCCCGGTGGCGAGGAGGAAGGAAAAGGAAGAGGAAGAGAGCGGTGCGCCGGATCATGAAGCTAGCTTAGCGGCCCGGCCGGAGGCTTGGCAAGGCGCGATTCGAGGCGGACATAGAGCAGCTTCTCGACCTCGGCCACCACCTCGCCCTGCTCGTCCACGACCTCGACCGTGAACGCCGGCTCGACCTTCTCGCCGCCGTCCGCGGCGGCGCGGATCTCCGTCACCCTCTCTTCCGGGATGTGGAACGTGGCCCGCACCGTCCCCTTGCCCGGCCGCCGGAAGCGGATCGTGGCCGCCTTGTCCCACACCACGTAGCCACGGCCCAGCGCCTCGATGAGGATGAGCATGAAGAACGGGTCGCACATCGAGTAGAGCGACCCGCCGAAGTGGGTGTTGACGTAGTTCCGGTTCCACCAGCGTAGCTTCATCCGCACCTCGAAGGTCCGCAGGTCGGGGGACACCCGGACCCGCACCCCGGCTCCGAGGTACGGAGGGAAGAGGTTCATCATCCGGATCAGCCAGGTGCCGCGGCGCCGCTGGGCCATGGGGGTGGAGTTTATCGTTTTCGGTGCTGTTAGACTGCGCCCTCGAATTGCCACGTCTCGTGGGGAATGGAGGAGATCGGGTGAGGATCCCGCCGGATGTAATCATCCCGATGGAGAAGCTCACGGCCTACCTGCTGGTACCGCGTGAGTGGGACGACAAATCGAAGTTTCTGGGTCTTGCGGGATTCACCCGTGACAACCCTCACCAACTGCTGGCAGCCATCCGGGAGCTTGCAGCGACTGCCGAAGCCGTGGAAGATGGAAACAGCGAGTACGGGGTCTTTCTGCGCGCTGAGGGCGCGCTGGCAGGCCCAAGCGGCGTGGATCTCGCGGTCGTTACGATCTGGCTCCGATCGTGGCAGGATGGACGGACTCGATTCGTGACGCTGAAGCCCCGGAAGGAGAAGCGGCCATGACCTTGCCCCTCTACCAGCGAGTCGCCCTCAAGCGCGACCTCCCCGAGCACAATCTCCGGCGCGGAGACGTGGCTGTCCTGATTGACCACGTCGCTCATCCCGAGGGCGGGAAGCCGGGATGCGTCCTGGAGGTCTTCAACGCCCTCGGAGAGTCGATCGCGGTGGTGGCGGTGGCCGAATCGCACATCGAGAGCCTTCGGGCTGACGAAGTCCTGGCCATCCGTCCCTTGGCCAAGGCTGGCTGACCGTCTCAATTCCTGACCCCCGCGGCCGCTTGCAGCGCGGCGGAAGCTCCCAACAAAACCCGGCCTGTCGGTGTCTTAAGGAAGCAAGGGACCGTGGTACTTTCCAACCCGTCGGCTCCCAGGAGTTTTCTCGTTCTTTGACAAGCAACCGGCATGCCTGACAAGAATCATGCCAGCCACGGATTGCCGTTTTGGCGAGAGGGTAACGGCCGGGACGGGAAGTCTCGTGGAATCCAAGGTTTCGGAGGAAGGCCAAGGGCCGAAAAGGGCCGCGAGCGCGGCGTCGGAAAGCCGCTTTTCGGGGGGTAACGGCAACAGGCAGGTCAAGTCGCGAAGATTCAGAGGGTTGCAGAGGCGGCTCTCGGAATCGCCCTGGTCAGTACGGTGGGATTGCGACCTCGACGACATTGCAGGAGATCCAGGGCAGAGCTCTCGGCCTCGGAATCGCCCTGGTCAGACGGTGGTTGGTCCCCAAAACCCCAAGCCCCAGTAGGGGCGTCGGAGGGATGCCTGCGTCCCTTTCGGGACTTGAGGGTGCCGGGTGGCCGAGAACCTGGCGCTGAAGCGCCAGGCTGTATGCCGATGCCCCTTCGGGGCGGGATTTGGGTGGTCTCATGGTTCTGCGAAGCGTTCTCGGGGAGAACCAGACCGATCTCGAGGCTCGCGGAGGCGTTCTCGCGGACCACAAGAGCGTTCAAAAAGCCCGCAGGAGCGATCAAAAACCAAAAACTTACGCCTTGTTTTCATGCGGGAGCGTTCCTGGATGAAAACGGAGCGTAAATTTTTGAAGACAAGGCGTAACCGCGGAGAACCGGAGCGACGCCAAATGAAAACGGAGCGTAACTTTTGAGAACGGGAACGTTCCTGAATGAAAGTGAAGCGTAACTTTTCCCGGCCGGAACGTTTCTGGGACGAATGAAAACGCTCCTGCCGCCTCCTCGACCGTTCTGTCAGCCCTTCTGCGCGTCCGCCAGGTCGATCGCGGCCAGGTAGGCCTCTTCGAGGTTCGGCTCCACGATCTCGCCGGCCACGTCGGCGCCGGGCTTGGCCACGGCGCGCACCCGGATGCCTTCCAAGGTACGGACGCGTGCGGTGACCCGGTAGCACCGGGTCATTTCGGCCAGGCCGGCGTCGTCGATCAAGGCTTTGAAGGCCCGGCCTCGCGCCCGGTCCACCAGCTCTTCGGGGGTGCCGTCGAAGCGCAGCCGGCCGCGGTGGAGCAGGAGGATGCGCGAGGCCGCGGCCTCCACGTCGCTGGCGATGTGGGTGGAGAAGAGGATCACCCGCTCCGCCGACTGCTCCAGGAGGATCTGGCGGAAACGCGCCCGCGACTCGACGTCGAGGCCGGTGGTGGGCTCGTCCACGATGAGGATCGGCGGCGCGCCGAGGAGCGCCCGCGCGATCCCCACCCGCTGCCGCATGCCGCCGGAGAAGTCGCGCACCTTGCGGCGGGCGTGCTCCGTCAGGCCGACGGCTTCGAGGAGCGTTTCGATCTCCCGGCGGCGCTCCGCCTCTCGGTGTCTGCCGATGCCCCGCTCGACGGCCCAGTGGTCGAGGAACTGCTCGGCGGTCAGCTCCGGGTAGGCGTTGAACTCCTGGGGCAGGAAGCCGATCTGCCGCCGGTAGTCGGAGAGGTTCTCCGGCGTGACGGCCACGCCGCGGAAGAGGATTTCTCCACGGGTCGGCTCGACGAGGCCGGTGAGGATGCGCAGCAGGGTGGTCTTGCCGGCGCCGTTCGGACCCAGGAGGCCGACGATCCCGGGCTTCAGCTCGAAGCGGACCCCGGCCAGCGCGGTGACCTTGCCGCCGTAGGACTTCGTGACGCTCCTCACCTCCAGGTCCGGCACCTCCGGCAGGCGCGGCCCGGACCAGGCCGGCGGACGCTGCCGGCGGCGGACGTCGTCGGGCCGGCGAACCCGCTCGGCCGCTCCCTGGCCCAGCAGGAGCAGGGCCGGGGAGAGGAAGATCGACGCCAGCAGGGCCGTCCCTCCGGCCGTGGCGGCGGCCCGCAGCGGCGTGACCCAGCGGAGCTGGAGCGGGTCGAGGCCCAGGGTCGGCACGGCCAGCCCGAGGATCAGGGCGGGGACGGCGCCGGCCACCCAGCCGGCCTCCCGGCGCAGCGACCGGTAGAGACGGGAGGGCCGGCGCCGCCGAGGCTGATACCGCGAGCGTCCCCTCGGCGACGCCGGGCAGGGCCAGGGCGAGGCCGGCGCCGAGCGCGAAGACGGTGAGCTCGTCGGCCTGCCCGAGCCCCGACGCCACCACCGGGGCGGCGGCCAGGAGCCCGAGCGCGAGCGGCGCCAGCGCGGCCAGGCCGCGCAGCAGAGAGCCGAGCCGGCAGGCGGCGACCGTGAACAGCAGGAGCGGGACGGCGATCGCCAGCGCGATCAGCCGCACGCGCTCGCTCTGCCAGATCCCGGGCGCGAGCGACGGCCGCTCCAGGTCGCAGCCCGTGGGGAAGAGGAGCTGGCCGAGGCTGCGGTCGATCTCCTTCCTCTTGATCTTGCGCGCGTCCTCGCCAAAGTAGAGGATCCCGAGGTCCACCGGCAGGACGAAGCGGCCGGACTGCCGGGCCACCTGCGGGAGAAGAACCTCCTCCCGGATCGTCACCATCGAGGCCGGAAGGACCGGTTTGCCGTCCCGGAGGAGCGGATGTCCGAGAAGCTCCGCGAGCTGCGGCACCCGCTCCGGATCGGTGGGCGCGTCGGCCGCCGGCGCCGTCCCCGCGGGCACGACCAGGAGCGTCCGTTCGCCGGGCGACTCCGGGGTGCGGCGCGGCAGCCGCAGCTCCGGCGGGGGCGAGCTCTCGCGGCGGAGGAGGGCCGCGAGCGCCGCCGACTCCTCCGGCAGCGCCTCCGGCCGGGGCCGGAGCGCCAGGCGCACCGAGCGCGTATCGTGGCGGGTGATCCAGTAGGGCTTCACCTTGAGCCCGGTCAGCCGGTTCAGGATCCGGTCGTAGCCCTCGATCAGGCCGGGCAGGTCGGCGCTGCGCAGCACGGCCCGGTAGAGGTGAGCTTCCTCGTCGGTCTCGGGACGGTCTTCCAGATGGAGCGACCGCGCCTGGCCGCCGCCGCCGGACATTCCGGCGGTCTCGATGGCCAGCGCGCCGCTGGCCGGGATGCGGTAGCGGAGCCGGGTGATGAGGCGGGCCAGCCGGTCCGGCCGCCGGTCCTCGCGCCGGACGTCGGCGACCACGAGGCCGTCCCCCTCCGAGGCCTGGCTCCAGAAGGTCTCGATCTCAGGAGAGGCGGCGAGCTGCTTTTCGACCTCCTCGACGCGGCGCCC
Source organism: uncultured Holophagales bacterium (assembly GCA_963844885.1). GTDB lineage: Bacteria > Acidobacteriota > Thermoanaerobaculia > Multivoradales > UBA5704 > DATMER01. The sequence continues at coordinate 336,153 of CAWJQA010000012.1, forward strand.
GGCCTCGTCCAGGGTGGCTCCTTCGGGGAGCCGCGCCCGTATGTAGAGATTGCCGCCGGACGGTTCGAGGTCCGCCGGCTTGGGAAGCAGCGACGGGCCGAACAGGGCGGCGGCCACGTAGGCGGCCGTGGCGGCGGCGAGGACGACGGTGCCGGGGTCGCGGAAAGCGCCCTCACCCCCCCTGACCCCCCTCTCCCGGTCCGCCCGAGTCCCCCGCCCCGGGCGAGGGGGGAGTAACCCAAAAGCAAGTCTCCCCCTCTCCCGGGGCGGGTGGACTCGGGTGGACCGGGAGAGGGGGTTGGGGGGTGAGGGCACCACCGCCGCCGCCACCATCGCGCCCGCCACCGCCAGCAGGAACGCCCGGGCCGGCTCGGCGAGGAGCGGTCCCACCTCGTGGCTGCCCAGGGCCACGACCACCGGCACGGCCGCGGCGGCGGCGACCGCCACGAAGGCGAGCGCCGGGAAGCTGGCCTTCGCGCGCGGGGAGCCGCGGAGCAGCGCGGCCGGCACCACGGCGACGGCTCCGGCGGCGAGGGCCACCAGGGTGGTGACGTTGAGGCCGATGCCTGCCAGCCAGAAGGCGTTGGCGGCGGCGGCCACGGCGGCGGGGACGGCCAGGGCGAGCGCGAGAGCACCCCGGTGTCCGCCGATCCTGCCGCCGGCCGCGGCGGCGGCCACCGAGGCGAGGAAGAGCCCCAGGGCGAGGCGGCCGACCAGGTCGCGCAGCGGATCGGCCTGACTCCAGCCGACCGTCCCTTTCGTTCCGCCCGGCAGCCGCTCCAGCTTTTGGCGAAGGGCCCGGTCCGCGTCGAGCGGCGAGGCGCCGTGAGCGAGAAGGACGAAGAGAGCGCGGGCCGGCTTGCCCTGGAACCGCACTCGCACGGGCGGCGTCTTCCAGCGCTCCCGGACCGTCGCGAGGGAGCCGAGCGGCACGGCCGCCGCTCCCAGCGAAACCGGCACCGTCTCGACCCGCTCCCGCGGCGGCACGGTCACGGGCCAGTCCCGGCCGCGGAGGCGGACCCGTCCCAGCTCCGGCGCGCGCAGCGACCGCTCCACCTCGGCGCGGACCGCGTCGGCGTCCCCGCCGGGATCGAGAGAGGCGCCGCGCATCTCCACCCGGACCTCCTCCTGGAGCGCGCCGTAGATCGAGACGGCCTGGATGCCCGGGATCGACCGCAGCTCCTCGGCGGCGAGGTTCGCCTCGCGGTCCGATCCCGAGATCCAGACGATCGCGAAGAGATCTCCGTCCTTGTCCGCGGCCGGCGTGATCCACAGCCTGCCGGGGAGGCGCCGCCGGAGGTCCGCGAGCTCCGACTCCAGCCGCGCCGCCTTGCGCTCCGGATCGGTCCCCGGGACGAAGCGGACGGTCAGCGCGGCGCCGTTCGTGCGCACCTCGCCGGCCACCTCCTCGACGCGGCCGAGCGAGCGGATGGCGCTCTCGACCTCCTCGACCCAGGCGCGCGTGATCTCGGCGGGATCGGAAGCCTCGTCGAGGGTGAGCGCGACCGTCAGCTCCGGGAAGCTCTGCCGCGGCAGGTACTCAACCGGCAGCCGCGCCAGGGCCACGGCGCCCAGGACGAGCAGGCCCAGGGTGAGCACCAGGCGGGCGAGCGGCCGGCCGTGCCTCACCGGGCTCTCTCCGTCCGGATCACCCACCGGTACAGGACCGGGACCAGCAGGAGCGACGCGAACGTCGAGGTGATCATGCCGCCGATGACGCAGATGGCCAGCGCCCGCTGCAGCTCGACCCCTTCGCCGGGCAGGAGCGCCAGCGGCAGCATGCCGGCGACCGTCGTCGCCGTGGTCATCAGGATGGGCCGGTAGCGCTCCCGTCCGGCGGCGCGGATGGCGCCGTCCATGGCCTCACCGCGGTGCCGGCGTTCTTCGATGCGATGAACGAGCACGATGGCGTTGTTCACCACGATGCCGGCGAGCAGGATCAACCCCAGGAACGAGAGGACGTTGAGCGTCTGGCCGGTGACGGCGAGCAGCCCGAGCGCGCCGCCGGCCGCCACCGGCACGGTCGCCATGATCACCAGCGGCAGCCGGAGCGACTCGTAGAGCGCCGCCACGGTCAGGAAAACCAGGAGCAGCGAGAGCGCCAGGGCCAGCCGGAGCTGCGCGAAGGCGCGGGAGAGCTCCAGGGCCTGGCCGCCGGGGGCCACCCGCTCGTCCGGCGAGCGCGACAGGCCGGCGAGCAGCACTTCAGGGTCCCGAGACTCTCCCTCAAACACCAGCCGCTCGGCGGAGCGGCCGTCCAGCCGCTCCAGGATCGCCGGCCGCAGCCCGGGCACGATCCGGGCGAGCGCCCGCAGCGGCGCGATGGGGAAATTCCCGGGGGCTCCGACCGGCAGCAGCCCCGGATCCCGGCCGCCGGCCGCTCCGGGCGGCCGCACCAGGATCTCGGGCTCGACCCCCTCGATCCGCACCCGGCCCGAGTACAGCTCGCCGAGCCCCTGCCGGACCTGCTCCTCCAGGCGCCCGCGGTCGGCTCCCAGCTCGGCCAGCCGCGTGGCGTCCCAGGTGAGGAGCAGCGCCGGCTGGGGACGGTTTCTCCGGATGCCGACCTCCTTCGAGCTGCCGAGCCGCGTCCGCACCCGCTCCGCCAGGGCGGCGGCGCGCTCCGGGGTGGCCGCGGTCGCCAGCACCTCCAGCCTTCGGCCGGCGCGCTCGATCGGCTCGACGAAGGCGCTCGTGCGCGGCTCGACCCAGGCCTCGACGTCCGGCAGCCGCGCGAGAGCCGACCGGACCGCGGACCGCGCGCGGCCGGCGGCGTCCGCATCGACGAAGACGAGGACGACCTGCCCGGTCTCCTCCCGGTCCGCGCCGGCGGCGGTGTCCTGGGGGAGCTGAGTGGCCATCGTCGAAAGAGACCCCGACCGGGAAGCCACGAGCGCCACGGTGTGCCCCAGGCGCCGGGCGGCCTCGGGCGACAGATCCTGGGGCAGGCGATAGCGCACCACCAGCTCGCGGGACGGCGCGTCCGGCACCAGCTCCCGGGGGAGGACGGCGAGCGCCAGGATCGCCACCGCGGCCGTGGCCGTCCCCGCCAGCACGACCGCGACGGGACGGGCCAGCGACCCGTCCAGGAGCCGGAGATAGGCGCGCCGGCCCGGGGACCGGCCGAGGTTCTCGGGCGCGGGAGCCCCCCCGAAATTACCACTGAGGACCGGCGTCACGGTCAGGGAGAACAGGAGCGACGCGGCGAGCGAGGTGACGATCGCGAACGCCTGCACCCCGAAGAAGGCGCGGGCGAGACCCTGGAGATAGATCAGCGGCAGGAAGACCACCGCCGTGGTCAGAAAGCTCGCGACCACCGGCAGCGCGATCTCGCGGGTGCCGTCCACCGCCGGGGCGGGGCTGCCGTTGGCGCGCGCGACCTCGATGGCCTCCAGAACCACGACCGAGCTGTCCACCAGCATGCCGGCGGCGAGCGCGAGGCCGGCGAGCGAAACCACGTCGAGCGCCGCGCCGCCGAGCTGGAAGCCGGCGAAGGCGGTGAGCATCGACGCCGGCACCACCACCGCCAGGGCGAGCGTCGGCCGCCAGCGCCCGAGCATCACCTTGAGCACCACGACGCCCAGGCCGACCCCGATCAGGGCGGCGAACCCGAGCTGCGCCAGGGCGGAGACGACCTCGCGGCTGCGGTCCGCCACTACCTGGAGCCGGGGCCCCTCCTTGCCGGAGCGCGCGGACAGTTCCTCGACCCGGGAGCGCACCAGGGCGGCCAGCGCCACGGCGTTCGCCTCGGGCGCGCGGAAGATTCGGACGAGCACCCCGTCCTCGCCGTTCAGGCGGAAGAACGTGGCGTCCTCCACCTCCTCCAGGTCCACCCGGGCCACATCGCCGAGGAAGCCGAGATCGCTTCCACCGATCCGGACCGCCCGCAGATCGTCGAGCGACGCGGCGTCCTCCCGCACCAGCAGCGGCCGGACGGCCGAGCCGGCGCGGGCGCGGCCGGCCGGCAGGGCGACGCCCACCGACCGCAGGCGCCCGACCAGATCGGCCGGCGTGAGTCCGCGGGCGGCCAGCGCGGCATCCTCGGGGTGGACCACGGCATGGAGCGGCGTGAGGCCGGCCGTCTCGATCCGCCCGGCGCCTTCGAGGCGCGCCAGCTCGGGCACCAGCAGCTTGCGGGCGAAGGCGGTGCGGGCGGCGCCCGAGGCTCCTCCGAGCACCGCCACCTCCACGATCGGCTCCGGATCGCCCGTGGCCATTTCGATCGTCACCGGCGCGCCGAGGTCGGCGAGCAGGCGGTCGGCCTCGATGCGCAGGCGGTCGGCGTCCGTCTGCCACTCGCTCTCGACGCGGGCGCGCAGCCCGCCGTCCTCGGTCCAGGTGCGCACCGACGTCACGCCGGCCAGGGCGGTGAGCCGCCTCTCCAGCGGCCGGGTCAGCGTCTCCAGCACCTCCTCGCGCGCCTGGCCTTCCGCGTCGACCTCGATCTCCAGGGCCGGCCGCTCCAGCGCCGGCAACAGCGAGACCGGCAGCCGCAGCAGCGAGAACGTCCCCAGGACCACCAGCGTGGCCGCGCCGATCAGCGTCGAGACCGGGCGCTCGATCGCGTGGCGGATCATTTCGGAGCCTCTTCCTTCACCTCGACCACGACGTCGCCGTCCTGGATCATGGAAGCGCCGCTCACCACCACCCGCTCGCCCGGATCGAGCCCGCGCAGCACCTCGATCCGGCCACCGCCCCTCCCGCCGGTCACGATCGGCCGGCGCTCCGCGGTCAGCCCGAGCTTGCGCTGCGCCACGTAGACCGCGCTGCCGGACTCGGCCACCACGAGCGCCTCGTCGGGCACGGTGAGCGCCTGGCTGCGGAGATCGAGCTGCACGCGCAGCTCCACCCCTTCGCCCGGCGCGGGAAGCCCTTCGGGGTCCGTCACTTCGACGATCAGCGGCACCGTGCCGCCGGCCTCCACCACCGGGCTCACCTCGCGGACCACGCCCATGCCGGAAGGCTGCTCCATGCCGGGCGCCACGAAACGGACGCGGAGGCCGGGATGGAGCCGCTCGCGGTCGGTGGCGGCGGCGCGGCCTTCGACCGTCGAGAGATCCACCGGCCGCGATGCGGACGAGCGCCGTCCCCGGCACCACCTCCGAGTCGGGGGAGATGCGGGCGTCCACGATCAGCCGTCCGGAGACCGGCGAGCGCAGGCTCAGGCGGGCCGTGCGCCCCTGCGCGGCGGTCAGGCGGGCGCGGGCGATCTCGGCCTCCGACTTGAAGGAGGCGAGCACCGACGCCGCCTCGACTCCGGCGTCGAACGCCCGCTGGTGGCGGTCCAGCTCCGCCGCCGTGAGCTCCACGCGCAGGCGGGCCTCGGCGAGGTCGGCGTCGGCGTCGTGGCTGGAGATGCGGGCCAGCACCTCCCCCTCCCGCACCTCGGCGCCGGACTCGAGCCCGCCCGCGAAGCGCGCCGGGTAGTCGAGCCGGCCGGCCACGGGCACCGTCACCTGGGCGACGCCCGAAGGCCGCACCACGCCCAGGAGCGTCAGCTCCGGCTGGAACGGCGCCCACTGGACGGCCTCCAGGCGCACGGGCGCGGCCGGTGCCTCCTCCGGCACGTCGGCGGGCGCCTGGGAGCAGGCGGTCAGGGAGACGAGCAGCAGGGCGGGGATGGCGGGAAGTCTCATACAGCCTCCATCAAGCGATTGATCCAGTGATCGTCAAGCGATCAGCAACTCCGGCCGCCGGAGCCGGCGCCGGGCGTAGAAATAGAGAAGGAGAGTGGCGCTGCCGAGCACCGCGACGCTCACGGCCCAGTCGAGCAGCGCCTCTTCCCGCGGGAAGAACGCGGCATGGATCCCGAAATGCCGGTCCGGCACCGGGTTGTGGAAGAACCAGCGCTGCAGCGCGACGGCGGTGGCCATGGACGCCAGCCAGACGCCGCCGGAGGTCTTCAGGCGCACCGCCCAGAACAGCGCCAGCGCGCCGAGGAACGCGCTCACCACCGCCACCTGCGCCAGGCAGGAGACGAGCGGGAACGAGCACCCTTCGCGCAGCCAGGTGATGGTCATCAGGAGCCACCCCTGGACGGCCATCACCAGGCTCACCGCCACCGCCCGGCGCAGGAAATAGCGCTCCACGGCCGGCGACGACAGCGCCAGGTCCAGGCAGCCGGCGCGGCGCTCCACCTCCACCAGCCCGGCCAGCGCCGGTAGCCCCAGGATCAGCATCGGCACCAGCACCACCTGCAGGTACACCGCCTGCGGCTCGTCCCCGGCGTCGAGGAGCATGGCGAGGAACGTCCAGCCGATCACCAGCGCGTCGGCCACCGCGAACAGGCGCAGCCGGCGGCCCAGCAGCAGGTCGAGCGTGGTCTTCAGCCTGCGCAGCGCGTCTCTCATCGTGCCCTCTCCCCGAAGTAGACGCGGTCGCGGGGAGCCCCCATCTTCGAGAGCCGCTGGCACTCGTGGCCGGGGTCGAGGAACACCCCCTGGGGCCGGTAGCGGGTGGCGAGCTCGAAGCTCCCGGCCTGCCCGGGCTCGGCGCGCACCACCGCCGACTCCGGGCCGAGGTCGGTCGTGAGCACGACCTTGCAGAGGGCCTCGCCCTTGCCCTCGTTGACCATGCGGCCGGTGACGCGCCAGCCGGTATCGGAGCCAGCCACATGGCGGAACTCGACGCCGTCGAGCACCGGGTAGGGCAGGTCGCCGCCCAGGAACGACTCGCGGATCAGGCGGTCGACCGGGTTGGGGCTGTGGCGGACGAGCAGATCGAACAGCTCCTGAGCCGTTCCAGGCGGGGCCGCCGGATCGTCGCCACGGTCCAGGAATTCGTCCACCGCGGCGCGCAGAGGCTCGTCGCCCATGCGGCTCCGGAGGGCCGACATCAGAGCCGGGAAGCGCTGGTACCAGTAGGAGTAGTGCTCTTCCACCGCCAGCGCCGGGACCTGCACTTCCGCCTCCACCGCGGGGTGGATCGGCCCGACCATGGCGCCGTTCGCCGGTCCCATCCCGAGGCGCTCCAGGGCCAGGTTTCTGAAGAACTGCCGGAAGAACACGGCCTGCTCCGGGTCGATCCGCCGTTGATTGGCGAGGCGGACGGACAGGATCTCGGAGACGATGAACTCCGGGTTGATCCCCCGCATCTGGATCAGGTTGACCTCCTCCAGGAAGACCAGGTTCCCCTTCACGGTCACGAAGCTGTCTCCGAAATCGTAGTAGCCGTAGTAGGGCGTCTTCCGGGTCCGGTCCCGCCACTCGACCACGACGAGCTGACCGAGGGCGCCGATGCCGGGCCAGGCCTCCTCCAGCATGCCGGCGCCGCGGGAGAGGAAGCCGAGATGGAGGTCCGCCACCTGCCGGTGGGCGGGGAAGACCGCGACCGCCATGCCCGACCCCCCGGCCTGGCCCAGCAGCGTCTGCCGCCCGCCCACCACCTCGAAGTCCGCGAGCGGCGCCCGGCAGCGGCTGGCGAGGCGGCTGCCGTCCTTCGACGGGACCGCGATCCCGCCGCAGGAGTCCGCCAAAAACACCCCCGGCGGGCCGGTCAGCGAGACCTCCACCTGCGCGGCCGGCGAGATCGACTCGGCCTCCGGCTCATCCTCCCGGTGCCAGCCGCCATAGACGGGGATGGGGATCAGGGCGCCGCGCGACAGGCTCACGCCGAACCCCGAGATGGACGGCTCGCGCCAGGTTCTGGCGTAGTTGAGGCGGTCGCGGCTGAACTTCGCGTCCCGGTGCAGCTCGTAGCTGGCCTTGAAGCTCGGCGTCCCGAAGGTTCCCGGCGGAGCCTCGGGGAAGACCGTGCGGGCCGGCTCGCCGGACAGGCGGAAGCGCAGCTCTCTCCGTCCGCCGGGCGGGATCGGCGGCGTCAGCTCCAGGGCCAGGTGGTCCCAGGCGCGCGACGCGGCGACTCGGCCGGCGTCCGCCGTCACCTCCAGCCCGAGGTCCGGATTGAGCTGGAACGCCAGGTGCCCGGCCGGCTTCCGGCCGGTGTTGATCATCTCTCCGGAGATCCGGAAGGCGACATGCGATCCGGGACCAACCCTGCCGTCGATCCGCCAGCGGCCGGGAATCACCTCCATCGGCGTCGGCGCGGGACCGGCCCCGGTCTCCGAGGCATACCGCGCCGCGGCCAGCGACTCGTAGGAGTAAGCGCGGGTGAACAGCAGCCCCAGGAGGGCCGCCGCCGCGAGCAGCCCGGCGGCCACGGCGAGCCGGTCGGCCAGCGACGGCGCCGGATCGGGTTTGTAGAGCTCCCGCAGCCGGTTCCAGAAGAGGAGCGAGTCGCGCAGGGGGTGGTCCTTGCGCACCGGCCGCGGCCGGAGGTCCGGCCGGGTGCGCCGCAGGTAGAGCACGGCCACGCCGAGCGTCGCGGCGGCCAGCGCGGCGAGCGGGGCGGCGGCCACGAGGCTCTGAACGGCCAGCACGCCGGCGTCGCTCCCCGCCTCGCTGCCGGGGAGCGGGAAGTCGAACCCCCAGTCGTGGCGGCCCTGGATCGCCCTCAGGGCCCGCGTGATCGAATACGAGACCCGGCCCAGGTCCAGCCAGGCCATGGGGGAATCGAGCGCCAGCCGGAACCGGTGCAGGGCCTCGCCGGCGAAGGCGGGCACGACCGCGAGCAGCAGGGCCAGGAGCGGCAGCGCCGGCAGCGGGCCGCCGCCGATCGTCCCCACCCCCAGCCCGAGAGCCGAGATGCACAGCGCCAGCGGCGCCGCCATGAAGAGCCAGGGTCCGGCCCACGCCGCCGGAGCCAGCGCCGGGACGCCGTCCGCCGCGGCGATCCCCGCCGCCGCCAGGAGGGGGATCGCGGTCAGCGGCAGGAGCACGGCCTGGAGCGCGATCCAGCGGCGGAAGAGATAGCCGGCGTTCGACATCCCGCACAGCGTCACCGTGGTCCACGCCCCGTCCCCCTGCTCCCGGGTCACGCCGTCGAGCGAGAGCAGGAACGCGAGCACCGCCGTCAGCAGCGGCAGCACGGCCGTGACCTCGTCCACATACGCGGACTCGCCGATGGCGAACTGGGCCTGGCCGCGCAGGAGATGGATCAGCACCGCCGGCATCGTCCCCGCCAGCACGTACAGGCCGGCGAACGCCCGGAAGCGGAGCGACCGCGCCTGGGTGCGCATCTCGTACGCGACGAACGCGGCGGTGAGCCTCACTCCGCGTCCCCCTCCGGGCGGGGAGCCCCATGCCGGGCCAGGAAGGCGCTGTAGGCCTCCTCCAGACGGACCTCGCGCGGTTGGGCGCTTTCGGACTGCCGCAGGATCTCGGTAGGGCTGCCGTCGAACAGCAGGCGTCCGCGGGCGATGACGGCAAGGCGCGGACAGGTCGCCTCCACGTCCTCCACGATGTGGGTCGAGAGGAGGACGGCCGTGCTCTCCGCCACCTCGCTGATCAGCCCCCGGAAGCGGATGCGTTCCTCGGGATCGAGGCCGGCCGTGGGCTCATCGACCACCAGCAGCCGGGGAGAGTGGATCAGCGCCTGCGCGATCCCCAGCCGGCGCTGCATGCCGCCGGAGTACGTCCCGGCCGGCCGCCGCGCCGCGTCCGCCAGGCCCACGGCGGCGATCAGCTCCCGCACCCGTCCGCCCGCCCCTCGCATCCCCCGCAACCGGGCGCAATGGAGAAGGTACTCCTCGCCGGTCAGGTGAGGGAGGGGGTGATAGTCCTGCGGCAGGTAGCCGATCCGCCGCCGGATCTCCGCGCGTACCGCCGGCCGCGCCGCGTCGAGCCCGTCGTACACTCGTCGGCCCGCGCTCGGCTCCAGCGCCAGCACCAGGATGGAGAGGAAGGTCGTCTTCCCCGCCCCGTTCGGGCCGAGCAGACCGAACATACCCTGGTCGAGGGAAAGGCTCACTCCCTGCAAGGCTTCGGTGCCGTCCGCGTAGGTCTTCGTGAGACCGTCGAGCTCGATCATGGTGTTTCGGTGTACTACAAACATCATACGGTATACAGAGGCGGCAGTCAAAGGGTTTGGAGCTCCCGCAGGAAATCCGCCACCGGTTGGTTCCAAAGCCATGAGAGCACCAGCCCTTCTCCCGATCGCCGCCCTGGCCCTGGGCCTTCCCCTGCTGGGAAGCCCGCCGCCTTCGGTCCACCTTCCCTGGAAGGAGGCCGGCCTGACCGAGCGCGAGGCTGCGGCCCACCTCCTCAACCGCTTCGCCTACGGGCCCCGCCCGGGAGAGGTGGACGCGGTCGTGAAGATGGGGCTGGACCGCTGGTTCGAACGCCAGCTCGCGGCCGATTTCCCGGACCGAAGCTCGACCGGCGCCTCGACGACCTGCCGGCCCTGAGCATGTCCGCCGGCGAGATCGCCCGCACCTATCCGCCTCCGGGGATGCTCCTGGCCGAGGCGAAGCGGGCCGGCGTGGTGGCAGGCGAAGAGGATCAGGACCGCCAGGAGATGCGCGGCGCCGTGATGGCCTGGGCTGCCCGGCAGGGCTACCGGTCCCAGAGAGAGCTGGGAGCGCAGCTCTTCGCGCAGAAGCTCTGGCGGGCCGTGGATTCGGAGAACCAGCTCGCCGAGGTGATGACCGACTTCTGGTTCAACCACTTCAACGTCTCCCTCACCGACAACCAGAGCCGCGGCTACGTCCTCTCCTATGAGCGGGACGCCATCCGCCCCAACGCCCTGGGGAGCGTGCGGAGCCTCCTGGAGGCGACCGCCAAGCACCCGGCCATGCTCCTCTACCTCGACAACGCCCAGTCCTCCGCGCCGGAAGACGCGCCGAGGACGTTCACGCCGCGTCGCCGGCCGCCCCCCGAGGCCATGGACGAGACGGCCCGGCGCGTCCGGCCAAACGGTCTCAACGAGAACTACGCCCGGGAGCTTCTGGAGCTCCACACCCTGGGCGTCGACGCCGGCTACACGCAGCAGGACGTCGTCGAGGTGGCGCGCGCCTTCACCGGTTGGACCATCCTTCCGCCCGGCCCGCGCCGCGAAGAGGTCGAACGCCGGCTGGAGCGCGTCCGGCGCGTCGGCGGGGGGATGGGTTTCCGGCAAGAGGGGGAGTTCCTCTTCCGGGCCGACGAGCACGACGCCGGAGCGAAGACCGTCCTGGGCAAGCGCCTCCCGGCCGGCCGCGGCATCGAGGACGGCGAGCAGGTGCTCGACCTCCTGGCGGTCCATCCGGCCACGGCGAAGCATCTGGCCGCCAAGCTGGCCGTGCGCTTCGTCTCCGACAAGCCGCCCCAGGCCCTGGTGGACCGGCTCGCGGCCGTCTACCTGAAGACCGGCGGCCAGGTGCGGCCGATGCTCCAGACCCTCGTGGAGTCGCCGGAATTCTGGAGCCGCGAGGCCGTCGCCGCCAAGATCAAGTCCCCCTTCGAGCTGGCCGCGTCCTCCCTGCGCGGTCTGGGAGCGGAGGTGGACGACCCGCGCGAAATCCTGCGCTGGGTCTCCGACATGGGCCAGAGGCTCTACGCCTACCAGGCGCCGACCGGCTTTCCCGACCGGGCCGAGGCCTGGGTCAACACCGGCTCCCTGCTGAGCCGGATGAATTTCGGGCTCCAGCTTGCCGCCGGGCGGGTGCGGGGCGTCGATTTCGATCTGACCGCCCTCAATCGCGGCAACGGCGGCCGGGAGCCGGCCGACCGGCAGGCGGCGCTGCGCGACTACGCCGCCCTCCTCCTCCCGGGCCGCGACCTGAAACCGGCTCTCGCCTTGATGGAGATGAAAGTGGACCGCTCCGCGGCCGTCGAGCAAGTCGTGGGCGTCATCCTGGGATCGCCCGAGTTCCAGAGAAGGTAGGAGCACCGCCATGTGGACGCGAAGACTCTTCCTGAAAGCCGGCGGCGTGGCCCTGTTCACCTTGGGGGCCGGCCCGCAGTTCCTGGCGCGCGCGGCGCACGCCGCTCAAAGCCCCTCCGGCCGCCGCAAGGTGCTCGTGACGATCTTCCAGAGAGGCGCCATGGACGGCCTCATGGCCGTATCGCCGGTCGACGAGCCCGCCCTGCGCAGCCTGCGCCCGCGCCTCGCCCTGAGCGCCGCGAGGTCGGCCGGGGAAGCCGCGATGCTGGATCTCGGCGTCGGCTTCGGTCTCCATCCGGGCTTCGAGCCGCTCCTCCCGTTCTGGAAGGAGAAGCGGCTGGGCATCGTCCACGCCGTGGGCTCGCCGGACCCGAGCCGCTCCCATTTCGACGCCCAGGACTACATGGAGACCGGCACCCCCGGCCGCAAGGGGACCCCTTCGGGCTGGCTCAACCGGGCGGTCGGCCTCCTGGGCCACGAGGGGAGCCCGTTCCGGGCCGTGGCGCTGACCCCGGCCCTGCCGCGCTCGCTCTACGGCGACGAGCCGGCCATCGCGGTCACCGACCTCGCGGACTTCCGGGTGAGCCCCGCCGCGCCGAAGGCCGCGGACGGCTTCGAAGCCCTCTACAGCCAGACCTCGCAGCAGGTTCTCCGCCACACCGCGGACGAGACCTTCAGGGCCATGGAAATGCTCACGCCCGAGACCATCGCCCGCTACCGGCCGGCGAGCGGCGCCGAGTATCCCAGGACGCCGCTGGGAGAGGCGATGCGCCAGATCGCCCTGCTCATCAAGAGCGACGTCGGCCTGGAGGTCGCCTTCGCGGAGTCGGCCGGCTGGGACACCCACGTCCAGCAGGGGACGGCGAACGGCACCTTTGCCAGGCAGGCGCGGGATCTCGCGCAGTCGATCCACGCCTTCTGGACCGACCTCGGCACCCGGCAGGACGATGTCCTTCTCACCACGATGACCGAGTTCGGCCGCACCGTGCGGGAGAACGGCTCTGGAGGCACCGACCACGGCCACGGCTCCTGCCTCTTCGTGCTCGGCAACCGGCTGGACGGCGGCAAGGTTCACGGCGATTTCCCCGGCCTCTCCCGGTCAGCGCTCTTCGAAGGAAGGGACCTGCCCGTGACCACCGACTTCCGCGCCGTCTTCTGCGAGCTGGCCGGCAAGCACCTGGGCATCCGCGACGATGCGAAGCTCTTCCCCGGCTGGACCGGAGGGCGGCTGCCGCTGCTGAAAGCCTAGAATGGCAGGATGAAGATCCTTCACGTGGAGGATGTCGCCCCGCAGCCGTGGCGCAACGGCGGCGGCCAGACCCGGGAGCTGTTGACCTGGCCCGGCGGTGGAGACTGGCGACTGCGGATCAGTCTGGCCGACATCCGGAACGACGGTCCCTTTTCCGCCTTCCCCGGCATCACCCGCTGGTTCACCGTGGTCCAGGGCCGTGGTGTCGTGTTGCGCTTCGGCTCCCACACGGAGACGCTCGGCGCCGGCTCCGCCCCCGTGCGGTTCGACGGTGCCGCGGCGCCCGGCTGCACGCTGATCGACGGGCCGACCCGCGACCTCAACTTGATGCTGCGCGGTGGCGAGGGAATCCTGCAGCCGGTACGCCCGGGTCAACCCTGGGACGGCGGCTTTGCGCAACGCGGGCTGTTCACCACCGTCTCCGGCATCCTCCGATCCGAGCAAGGCGCGCCCGCTCCGGTACCGGCCGACACCCTTGTCTGGCAGAGCGGCGCGGACGGAGGAGCGCTGCGCTTCGATCCCGATACGGATGCCGAGGATCCGTTCGCCTGGTGGCTGGGCTACAGCCCCGACGCCACTTGACCGGGCCGCCACGGAGGCGGCCCGGGGCTGTATGGGCCTACGCCGCCTCGTCCGCGGACGGTCCGTAGATCGAGGGGATCGGCACGTCGTTGAGGCGCAGGTAGACGGAGAGCTGGCCGCGGTGGTGGATGAGGTGGTTGGTCACGAAGCTGCGCAGCACCGCCACCCGGGGCATCGAGAAGATCACCTGGCCGCCGTTCTTGAACGCCCAGGGGACCATGAAGTCCTTGTCCTCGGCGGCGGCGATGGCCGCGCGGGCCTCGCGCACCTTCGCGTCGAACGTGGCCAGCATGGCCGCTGTCGACTCGAACACGGCCTGCTTCATCGGCTCGCCGCCGGGCGGGTTCATGTCGAGCTCGGTCTGCTTCATCGTGGTGATCGCCCACTGCGGCAGGGTGGCCACATGGATGCTGAGCTTGCCCAGGGTCATCGACTTCGGGTGGGGCTGCCAATCCGCCTTGGCTTCCGGAACCCGCTCCAACAGCTTGCGGGTGGTCGCCATCTCATGATCGAACTCGGGAAGGATCGACTCCTTGATCGCCATGTCATCTCCTCGAAGGTGGAAGTCCGCCCGCCGAGCCCGGCGGGCGGAGCCGATTCTATCGCCTTCGGGCGATGAAGAAGGTATGGCTGATCTCGGGGTAGGGCCTCTCGGTGACGATCTCGAGCCCCGCCTCGGCCAGCCACCTGCGGTGGTCGGACGCCGGGTAGGCCATGCCGTTGCCGCCCGCCGCCGCGATGAAGTAGACGGAGGACTTCACGGCCTGGAGCGGGCCGGTCTCGTCGTCGTTCGCGGTGATCGTCCAGAGGATCAGCCGGCCGCCCGGCTCCAGGGCGCGCTGGACCTTCTGGTAGACCTCGCGGATGCGGTCCGGCGCGAAGATCTCCACGAAATGGGAGATGAGCACGCCGTCGTAACCCTTGGGCAGCTCCTGCGCGAACACGTCGCCGGGGTGGAAGCTCACGCGGCCCTCCATGCCGTTGCGGCGGACGTTCTCGGCCGCGTTCTCGCAGACCGTGGGCAGGTCGAAGAGCGTGCCGGCCAGCGTGGGGCTCCTCTCCAACAGCCGCATCTGGACCGACGCGTTGCCGCCGCCGATGTCGAGCAGGCGATGGATGCCTTCCAGATCCTCCACCGCGCAGTCGAGGCAGGTCATCTTGGAATACTCGGCCATGGCCGTGTGGAAGAGGTCTTCCAGCTTCTTGTCCGTGGCGAAGGCTTCGTAGAGCGTCTTCGTGTCGTCGTGCCCGAGCGCGCGCAGGCCCACGGCCCGTCCGGCGCGCAGCGAGTCCAGGAAGAGGTTGCAGGTCTTCTGCTGGACCTCGCGGGTGAAGCGGACGAAGGCCAGCATGCAGAACGGCTCGCCTTCCACCAGGTAGGTGGCCGCGGCCGGGGTGTTGCGGTAGCGGCCGTCGGCCTTGCGCTCGGTGAGGCCCCCCTCGCAGCAGCCCAACAGCACGATGCGCGCGCCATGCATCGACAGGCCGCAATGCTCCGCGACCTGCTCGACCGGAGCCGAGCCGACCTGGTTGAGGAATGTGAAGAGACCCACCTCGCACGCCGCCGTCAGAACCTCGGTACGGATGTAGCCGTTCAGGCTCTCCCCCAGCACCAGCCACGGGCTCGGGCTCACCCCCGAATGCGCCACGCTCGCCTCGTCCTTGGACATGGTCATGGTCACCTGCCTTTCTGTTCAGCGTGCTACCAAGGGTTTGGGCAAATTTACCACAGTCCTCCGCGGTCCCTCTGCAACCTTCTTCCACGGGCTGCGTATTCCACCGTTGACGAACAACTACCTCGGTAGTACTATCGCGGTAGTCGAGACGGAGGAGACAAAACCCATGGACGAATCCCACCACCTTGGAGACCTCCAGCTCGCCATCATGCGGATCCTTTGGAGCCGCGAGGAGGCGAGCGTGGCGGATGTACACGAGGTGCTCGAGCCCGAGCGGGGCCTGGCCCCGACCACCATCGCCACGATGCTGGCGAAGATGGAGAAGAAAGGGGTCGTGGAGCACCGGGCGGAAGGGCGCCGGTTCCTCTACCGGCCGACGGTCAGCGAGGGGCAGGTGCGCCGCTCGATGGTGTCGGACCTGACGTCGCAGCTCTTCCTGGGCGATACGCTCGCCCTGGTCAACCATCTATTGTCCGAGCACGAGATCGATGCGCGGGAGCTGAACCGGCTCCGCCAGCTCATCGCGGCCAAAGAGAAGGAGGTCCGGTGATGTTCGAGACCCTGATGTCCGGGATATCCGGAGCCGCCGGCCAGGCCACGGCCTGGCTGCTGACGTACGCTCTGCACAGCACCCTTTTCCTGGCTTTGGCCTGGCTCGCGTCGCGCCGGTTGAGCCGCCGGGCGCGCCTGGAAGAGGCGGTGTGGCGCTTCGCGCTGCTGGCCGGTCTGGTTACGGCCACCGTCCAGCTCGCCGCCGGCTGGGAGCCGCTGGCCGGCCGCTGGACCCTGGAGGCGCCGGCCGCCACCTCCTCCTCTTATACGGCCACGGCTCGGGAGCTGCCGGCGGCGCCCATGCCGCCGATCGCGGTGAGGGCTACCGCACCCGTCCAGCCATCCCGGCCGCTGCCGGAGGCGGCTCCGGCCTGGTGCGTCGACCTCCGGGTGGCGGCCCTGGGTCTCTGGGCGTTCGGCGCGCTTCTCCTGGCGATGCGCTGGAGCTGGTCCTATCTGCGTCTGCAGCGCCGCCTGCGGGCCCGTCCCGAGGTGATCGGCGGCGGCGTGTTCTCGCTTCTCGGGCGCCTCTCCGGCGAGATCGGCCTGGCGCCGCTGGTGCGGCTGACCTGTTCGTCGCGGATACCGGTGCCGGTGGCGCTGGGGGTGCTGCGGCCGGAGATCTGCGTGCCGCTGCGCGCTCTGTCCCACCTGGAGCCGGAGCAGCAGGAGGGGATGCTGGCTCACGAGCTGGCGCACCTCGTGCGGCGCGACCCGTTCTGGCTGGCGTTCGGCCGCCTTCTGACCGGTATCTTCTTCTTCCAGCCGCTGAACCGGGTGGCCTGCCGCCGGCTGCGCGAGCTGTCCGAGCGCCTGTGCGACGAGTGGGCGGTGGAACGGACGGGCCGTCCTCTCTCGCTGGCCCGCTGCCTCGCCGAGGTGGCCGGCTGGTCGGTGGCGCCGCTCAGGGAGCTGCCGGTACCGAGCATGGCGGACCGGCCGTCGGGCCTGGCCCGGCGCATCCGCCACCTGCTCGACGACGCCCGCTCGCCGGAGCGGCGGGTGAGGCCGCTCTGGCTCGGCGCCGGGATGTTGGCGGTGCTGGTAGCCGTGGCGGCAGCGGCCCCCGGAGTCTACGCCGCGTCAAAGCAACCCACACCGGCGGAGCCGGCCGCCGCCGTCGAGCCCGCCGATGAGCCCGCCGATGCTCAGCTCGACGAGGTGGACCTGAGCCGGGAAGGGGAGCGGCTCTCCGAAGCCGACCGGGCGCGGCTGGAGGAGATGTCGAAGCGCCTGGCCCGCGAGGCCGCGGAGATTTCCGCGCGGTATGCCAAGGATTACGAGGCCCTGGCCGACCAGATCACCAACCAGATGGAGCCGGAGCTGGAGCGGATCTCGGAGCAGGTCAACCGGGAGATGGCACCCGAGATCGAACGGGTCTCGGAGCAGGTCAACCGGGACATGGAGCCCGAGATCGAGCGCATCTCCGAGGAGGTGGCCGAGCGCATGAGCAAGCTGGGCCCCGAGATCGCGAAGCTGCAAGCCGAGGCCTACCGGCTGCGCAAGGAGGGGAAGCTCAGCGACGAGGAGCGCGAGCGGATCCGCGGGCAGGCCCGGGAGATGGCCCGGCGGGCGCGTCCCTCCGACGAGGAGATGAAGGCGCTGCGCGAGGCCCAGCAGAGGTACCGCGACGAGATCCGGAAGGTTCTGGACGAGCACCGCGAAGAGATCGAGGCGGCCCGCCGGGAGATCCGCCTCCAGGCCGACGCCATCCGGGATCAGGCGCGCCGGCAGCTCGAGGCCGACCCGAAGCTCCGCGAGATCCGGGAGCGGCACCAGCACGACATGGAACAGCTTCGCGAGCGCCGGCGCGAGGAGCTGCGGAAGGAGCGCGAGAAGATGCGGGAGGACCGCGAGAAGGACGAGAAGCCGCCGGTCTGAAGGAAGGAAGATTGAACCCGTCCCCCCTCTCCCCGTACACCGGGGAGAGGGGGCCTCCCTCCCCGGAAGCCTCCCCCACTCTCGCGGCTAATCTCTTCCTTGTGAAATCTGGCGCCGGAGCAGCTCGTTCTCGAAGGCCATGCCCACCTGGGCCGTGGCGAGCTCGAGGATGTCGATGTCCTCGATCGGGGTGTCGCGGTCGCCGTTGTCCGTGTAGATCACCGAGATGACCCTTTGGGCGCCGAGGACCGGGAAGACCACCACCTGGCCGGTGCGGGGACGGCCGACCATCGTACGGAACGCGTCGGGGAGGCCGGCATGGTCGAAGTCCACGGACTGGACCTCGCCCGTCTCCAGGCTGTGGATCAGCACGCTCTCCCCCGACATCTCCAGCTTGAGGGCGCGCGTCGACTCGGCGAGCGGCCGGCCGCGGGCGTCCATGCCGAACGCGCCCAGCGCCACCAGGTGATCCCTCTTGACCAGGAAGAGGATCGCCCGCTCCACCGACTCCGAGACGATGTGCATCAGGTTGAGCGCCACCGTGGCCGAGATCAGGCCGGAGCGGAGGTCGCCGAACACCCGGCGCAGGCGGGCGACGCCCGTGCGCGACTCCTCGCCGCGCGCGCCGCGGACCAGGTCGCGACGGGTGTCGATCACGTTCTCGATGCAGGCCACAACCGCCTCGAGGTCCGCCGGCAAAGCGGCCAGCACGCCGGCCTCGTAGGCCTTCACGAAGGCCGCACCGGGGTCGACCAGAGCGATCAGCGACGCCTTGGGCCGGGCGCGGCGCACCGAGGCCGCCTGCTCCAGGGTCACCCCGCCGAGAGTGCGCAGGTCGAGCAGGATCACCGGCGGCGGCTCGCCCGGCTCCACCGTCCCGGCCTGGGCGAGGTTCGTGACCTCCACGCCCGCCACCTCGTGCTTCAGCGCCTCCCCGAGACGCTCGGCGAAACCGGTGTCCGTCGACACGAGGTGGAGCTTGAGCAGCTCCGCGGCGTGCTTCGGGATCTCGCGCGGCTCCATCTCCTCGGTGTCGGCGACCATGAGGCCGCCTTGCGAGGGCTCCATCATCATCGTCGGGTTCGTCGAGTCCCCCGCCGGATAGGTGCTGGCCGTGGTGTCGTGGCCCTCGGCGCGGTCGCGGTTGCGCTCGTCGAAGATCCGGGCCGCCTCCAGCAGCACCATCTGGGTGTTGATGTCCGCGTCCGGCAGCACGTCGCTCGGATAGAGCGCGATGTCGTCGATCGGCCGCAGGTCGTCAATGGCGAACTCGAAGTTGCCCGAGTCCCAGACCATGACCTCCGAGACGGCCTGCTCGATCTGCTGGGCGATGACCTGGCGCAGGCCTTCGGGGTCGAGGGAGCCGGCGCTGAGGAGGATCTGGCCCAGGGAGCGGCGCTCGATCTCGCTCTGCTGCGAGTGGATGGCGCGCTCGAGAATGCCGCGGTCGATCATCCCCGAGGTGACGAGGAGGTCGCCGAGCTTGGGGGTGCGCGGCGCCTGGGCGCTGACCAGCCGCCCCAGGTGGAAGCCGATCATGGCACGCTTCGAGCCCTGCGAGAGCAGGAGCGTGCCCGTCCGCCGGCCGAGGTGAATGAACTGCATCACGTCGGCGACGGAGACGTCTTTGAGGCTGCCGGAGATCCCCATCGGTGTGTCTCTGTCCGGGACAGGCTATGGAGAGGACGGGGGGCGGGTCAAGGAGCCCCTCACTCGCCGCGCGCCAGCTTGACCAGGCTCTCCAGTGTACGGAGCTTTCGGTCCTTGGTTGCGAAAAGCCGCGCCGCGAAGATCGCGGAGGCGGCGTGAGCCGACAGCAGGTCGAGGAGGTCGCGGTCCTCGCCCCGCAGGATCGGCTTGTGGTCCAGCAGCTTGAGGACGACCAGCGCCCCCACGATCTCGTTCTGCACGCGCAGCGGCACGGCCGCGAGCGCCGGCGACTCGGCCGTGGGACCCAGGCGCAGCACACCGTCCCGCAGCGTGGTGTCCACCACCGGGTCGCCGCCGGTGTAGGAGTCGCCCGAGTAGAGGTTCTGCTCCTCGTCGTAGAACCCCTCGACGAGAGCGATCTCGTAGCCCCGGGCCTCCTCCGGCACCTCGTCGCGGCGCAGGAGAAGGACGAACTGCTCGGCGCCGAGCAGGTTGATGGCGATCTCGGCGATGGTGGCCTGCACCTCCGCCGGGTCGAGCGTGGCATGGAGCTGGTACGTGGCCACGTACAGGTTCATCAACCGGCCGCCCTGGTGCTCCGAGTCGACCAGCCGCGAAGCCAGCTCCTTGACGTCCGAGTCGGCGGTGGAGAGCCGGCGCTCCAGCTCGGAGATGCGCTCCTCGGCGGTGCCGGCCTCGCGCACGGCGGCGCCCTGCTGGCTCGACTCCACCACCCGCAGGAGGTCGTTGGCGCGCTCCAGCGTCGTCCGCAGCTCGGCCAGGAGGTCCCGGCCGGGCACCGCGGGCGAGTTGAGCCGCGACTCGGTCATGCCGCGTTCGTTCAAGCTGCGCCCTTCTTCTCCAGGCGGCTGATGACGTCCAGGATCTCCTCGCTGTGAAACGGCTTCTTGATGTACGCCGTGGCACCCGCCTCGAGACCGCGCGCCGTGTCCTCTTCCCGCCCTTCCGTGCTGATGATGACCACCGACAGATCGGAACGGGCGGCATCGGACCGGAGCTCCGCCAGGAACTCCAGGCCGTTCATGTTGGGCATGTTGATGTCCAGCAGCACGAGGTCGATGTCTCCGTGCTCCCGGAGGCGGTCGAGGGCCTGGCGGCCGTCGGACGCGTAGACGAGAGGGTATTGCCGGAGCATCACCTCGTACATCTTGTGCATGAGCTTCGAGTCGTCGACGACGAGGATTTTGCGTGGCTGCAAGGCGTTCTCCCAAAAGCAAACACCGGGAGCGGAAGTCTCTCCACCGCCCCGGTCTCCCGGCGCACGTACCCATTCCCTGCGCTCAGTCCATGGGGAGTGTAGCCAATGGGACGTGGCGTTTCAAGGAGTCCCCCTCCCGGCCGGGGCCGGAAGGGGGGCTCGGGGCCTGGGTGCGGGCGCCATGATGGAGAACTACGAACGCTCGCAGGGACTCTTCCGTGGGGTGCGCGGCCATGGCCGGCTGGCGGGCGCGCCCTACCCGGGCCGGTGAGGTGCGATTGATCCCGGTGGTAGAGACGTCCCAGTCCGTTAGCTGAAACCTGACCGGGTCCCGAAACTTCGGGACGTCTCTCCTCTCCGTCACCACGAACCTCACGATTCTGCCGAACCAGCCACGCAACGACCGCCGGACGTTTCCGGCGCGTAGCCGGCCCTTTCGATACCTGGGAAGTTGGAGACGCCCCGACGTTTCGGGACCCGGTAAGGTTTCGGGTAACGGACTGGGGGCGTCTCTACGGAATTCTCTTGATCGCCGCCAGCAGGGGTCAGCCTTGCAGAATCTTCTTCCAAAGATCCTGACATCGCGCGTCAACCAGGCTCATCCGATCAGCTCGGACATGCACTTCGAGGGAGCACGCCCAGACAGACTTCCGGCACAACCCCTTCAGAGCAGGCTACCGGTCGAACAAGAGATCGAGGCCTGGGCGATCGTAACCAGGGCCAGATCCGACCGGCTCCGGCAGAGCCGCCCACCAGATGTCGCCTTGGGAAATCACCATTCGGTGCGTTCGAGGACTCGCCGCGCGGCTGCCGCAACGAACGGATCGGGCCGCGTGTCGACCTCGGCGCAGACGGCATTGATCTGCTCCGTGACGGAATCGGGCTCGTGGCGGATCACGTACTCGGCCACGGCTTCGCTGTACATCTGGCTCCGCGACTTCTTCAAGCGCTCCGCAAGACGCTCCGCGTCTCGAAACACCCTGTCCGGAATGGAGATAGCCGTCTTCATACTCGAAGTATAATTCCGCGACCTTTGCAGGGCAAGGGAGGCGGCGCCGACGGTCCCAGGAGGAACGAGGCGGCGAAGGACGGGCCTCCGGCCAAGCCCGTCCCCGGGTTTGGAAGGAATGAATCGATTGTCAATGAACCCTCCCGAAGGCCACGACGCTTCGTGAGCCACCGCACATCTGTCCACGTTTCTGGCGGGGCACAAGGCGGTGGTCGTCGATGTCGCCTTATCGAAGGGGCCAGCTACGCGCCGGCAACGTCTGGCGGCCGTTGCGTGGCAGGGTCGGCAGGATCGTGAGGTTCGTGGTGACGGAGAGGAGAGACGTCCCGAAGTTTCGGGACCCGGTAAGGTTTCGGGTAGCGGATTGGGGACGTCTCTACGGAATTCTCTTGATCGCCGCCAGCAGGGGTCAGCCTTGCAGAATCTTCTTCCAAAGATCGGGGAGCCCCGGTGTCGATCCTCTCCGACTCCCATTGAGGGCGATGGCCCTCTCCTCGACCTCGATCCGCCGGGGATCGAGTCCCGCGAGGGTCTGTCGACAGGCGCGTAAAGAAGGAATCAGCCGGTTCCCCTCCGCAGTCGCCCCGGGAGGCCTTTTCGAGGGGCTCACGAGAGGCTCGATGAGTCTGACGAACCTCTCAACGACTTCGACGAGCCTCTCATCGAGCTCAACGAGAGGTTCGTCGACCTCACGAGAGGCTCGAAGGGTTCGACGAGAGACTCGTCGACCTTGATGAGAGGTTCAACGGACTCGATGAGAGGCTCATCGAGCTCAACGAGAGGCTCGACGACCTCAATGGGAGGCTCGTCAAGGTCGATGAGAGGCTCATCGACCGCAACGAGAGGCTCACGAGGTCCATGAGAGGCTCGTTGACCTCAATGAGAGGCTCGTTGACCTCAATGAGAGGCTCGTTGACCTCAATGAGAGGCTCGTTGACCTCAATGAGAGGCTCGTTGACCTCAATGAGAGGCTCATCGACCTTCGGATGCCCGCCGAGGCCCCGGACACCTCCTATACTGATGGCTTCCATGAACCGCGTCATCGGCATCGCAGGCGGCATGGGACCCCACGCCCACGTCGAGTTCGAGCGGCGGCTGCTCGCGGCCGTCCCGCATCCGAGCTCGGACCAGGAGTACCCCGAGTGGGTCGTCTCCTCGATGCCGCAGACGCCCGACCGCACTCTGGCCCTGCTCGCCGGCGGCGAGTCGCCGCTGCCCTGGCTGGTGCGCAGCCTGGAGCGCCTCGCCGCCTGCGCCGACTTCGCGGTGATCACCTGCCTGACCGCCCACGTCTTCCTCGACGAGATCCGTGGCCGCGTCGGCCTGCCCATCCTCGACCTCGTCGAGGTCACGCTGGCCGAGGCGGTGCGGCGCTTCGGCCCCGGCGCGCGGATCGGCGTGCTCGCCACCACCGGCGCGCTCCGCGGCGGCGGGCTCCAAGGAGGCGCGCTTCAGGGAGGGATCTACCGGCGCACGGCCGACCGCGTCGCGCCCGGGCTCCGGATCGTCTCCCCCCTGGACCTGCCCGACGGCGAACGGCTCCAGGAGGAGCTGGTCATGCGCCCCCTCTACGGGCCGCTCCACGGAGGCCGCCGCTCGACCGGCGGCATCAAGTCGGGCAGCGACCGGGATCCGGAGACGGGCGCCCTCCACCGCGAGACGCTCGGCCGGGCCGTGCGCCGCCTCGCCGCCGAGGGCGCCGCCTGCGTCGTCGCCGGCTGCACGGAGATCCCGCTCGCGCTGGGCCGGGAGCCGGTCGACGGCACCCCTCTCCTCGATCCCCTCGACCTCGCCGCCGCCACCGCCGTGCGCATCGCGCGCGGCGAGCTCCCCCTCCCCCCGGTTGTCCCGGTTGTCCCGTTCATGGCCCCCGGCGCACCTTAAGAAATGAGCCGAAGCTCCAGGATGACCGCCATGGCGGGAAGTTGGACGGCTCTACGTAACCGAGTGTAGCGCGGGAAGCTGCGTGGACGAACGGCAGAGTATCCTGTTCTGCCTTTCGGGCGCATCGGAATGTTAGGAAACTGATCGCAAAAGGGGAATCAGATGTTGACGATCGGAAAACCTCTCGAGGGGATGGACCTGGGCGAGCTTTCGAAGGTGAAGGTCATGCCGTTCCTGTTGAGGACCATTCTCTTCCTCGGCCTGATCGCCGGCTTCATCGCCATGATCGTGCTGACGGAGGGCGTCCTGCCCTGGGTCGCGATGGTGGGCCTCGGCCTCGTCTACGCCCATGGCGTGGAGCTTCAGCATCAGGCGCTGCACAACACCGCGTTCCCGAGCAAGCCCTGGAACCGGTTCGTGGGCTTCTTCATGGGCCTGCCCCTGCTGGTCTCGTTCTCGGACTACCAGTACAGCCACCTGCGCCACCACCGGCTCCTGGGCTCGAGCGACGACCGCGAGTTCTTCAACTACGGGTACGAGCGGCTGACCTCGCTCAAGCCGCTGCTCATGCACCTGTTCATGGTGCGCCACTACCGCGACGTGACCGGCTTCATCCTCGGCTCGGTGATCGGCAGGACCAAGCCGGACGTCAAGATGGAGAACGCGGTGAAGATCCGCGCCGAGTACCGCTGGATGGCCTTCTTCATCACCCTGGCGGTGGCGGTCTCCGTCGTGTTCAAGACGACGCTGCTCCTCAAGGTCTGGTTCCTCCCGCTGCTCGTCGGGATCCCGACGCACGCGCTGATCGAGCTGCCCGAGCACTGGGGCCGCGACCACGGCACGCTCGACGTGCGCGAGAACACCCGCACCATCCGCACGGGCTGGTTCGGCACCTGGTTCACCAACGGGAACAACTTCCACATCGAGCACCACTGGCTGCCGGCGGTCCCCAACGACCGCTTCCCCGAGATCCACCAGCAGATCTCCGGCGAGATCGACGTCGACACGTATCCGAAGTTCTTCAAGCGGTTCTTCCAGGAGCTCTACCAGAACACCTTCTCCCGTAGAGACCCCGAGGCGAGCGCGAGCGCGTAGTCTCTCGTTCCCGACGGATCAGCCGTGCCGCTGGATCACACCCCTTCCGGGGCAGCCTCCTCTTTGGTCGGGTTGCTCCGCCGGCGGGCTTGCGAGAGCCCTGACCGGCGGATCTATACCTTCCTCGACGCGGAGGGCGAGGCGGCCGCCTCTCTCACGCTCGGCGAGCTCGACGGCCGGGCGCGGGCGATCGCGGCACGGCTGGGCGGCGACGGCGGGCGGGCACTGCTGCTCTTCCCGCCGGGCCTGGACTTCGTGGCCGCGTTCTTCGGCTGCCTGTATGCCGGAGCCGTGGCCGTCCCCGCCTACCCGCCCCGCTCCAACCGTCGGGCAGCCGCGGCTGCAGGTCGATCGCGGCGGACTGCGGAGCCTTCGCCGTCCTGACCACCGGCGGCGTGGCTTCGCGGGAAAGCCTGGTGGAGCGGGTGCCGGAGCTGGCCGCCGCGCGCTGGGTGGTCAGCGACGACCTCGACGAGGACTCCGGGGAATCCTGGAACGAGCCGCGGCTCACCCTGAACGATCTGGCCTTCCTGCAGTACACCTCGGGCTCGACGGCCAGCCCAAGGGCGTGGTGCTGACCCACGCCAATCTGCTGCACAACTCGGCGCTGATCCGGCGGGCCTTCGAGCACATCCGAGAGCTCGGTCGTGGTGGCTGGCTGCCGCAGCTACCACGACATGGGGCTGATCGGCGGCATCCTGCAGCCGCTGTACGTGCGGCCGGCCGAACGTGCTCATGTCGCCGATGGCGTTCCTGCAGAAGCCGCTACCGCTGGCTGGCGGCGATCTCGCGGTACCGCGGCCACGACCAGCGGCGGGCCGAATTTCGCCTACGACCTGTGCGTGCGCAAGATCACGCCGGAGCAGACCGGCAAGACGCTCGACCTGAGCAGCTGGCGCGTGGCGTTCAACGGCGCCGAGCCGGTGCGGAGCGGAGACGATGGAGCGCTTCGCCGAGGCGTTCGCGCCGTGCGGCTTCCGCCGCGAGGCGTTCTATCCGTGCTACGGCCTGGCCGAGGCCACGCTGATCGTCTCCGGCGGCGATCGCCGAAGAGCCGCCCGTGGTCCGCCAGTTCGACGCCGGCGGCTGGCCTGCGAGCGAAGCATCGAGGTCGCCAAGGACGACGAAGGGCGACGAACGCTGGTCGGCTGCGGCCGGCACCGCTGACCCGACCAGCGGATCGTGATCGCCGATCCCGAGACAGGAGAGCCTGCCCGCCGGACCGGATCGGCGAGATCTGGGTCGCCGGCCCCGAGCGTGGCCGCCAGGCTACTGGAACCGGCCGGAGGCGACGCGAGGACCTTCCGGGCCATCTGGAGCGACACGGCGAAGGGCCGTTCCTGCGGACCGGCGACCTGGGCTTCGTGGCGGACGGCGAGCTGTTCGTCACCGGCCGGCTCAAGGACCTGATCATCCTCCGCGGCGTGAACCATCTATCCGCAGGACATCGAGCTGACGGTGCGAGCGCAGCCATCCGGCGCTGCGGCCCGGCTGCGGCGCCGCCTTCGGCTGGAGCGGGACGGCGAGGAGCGGCTGGTCGTCGTGCAGGAGGTGGAGCGGCGCCAAGCACGAACGAGCTGGAGGCGGCGGCCGATGCCATCCGCCGCGCCGTGGCCGAGGAGCACGAGGCTGCGGTGGACGCGATCGTGCTGGTGCGGCCGCAGCACGGTACCCAAGACCTCCAGCGGCAAGATCCAGCGGCGCGCGTGCCGGGCGATGTACCTGGATGGAGCCCTCACCCCCCTGGCCCCCCTCTCCCGCCTCCCCGCCCCCCTCCCCGGGAGAGGGGGGGACGCGGCTCTGGAGCGGCTCCTCCTGGAAGAAGCCGCCCGCGTCGCCCGGACCTCTCCGGGCCGGATCGATCCCCATCAGCCGCTCCTCGGCCTCGGGCTGGATTCGCTGGGCGCCGTCGAGCTGCAGGGCCGGCTGGCGGAACGCCTCGGCGTGCTGGTCCCGGTCGCCCGCATCCTCGAAGGGGCGAGCCTGATCGAGCTGGCGGAGGAGATCCGGACGCTTCCGGCGGCAGTGGGCCGTCCGGAGCCCGTCGATCTTTCCGGCGAGCATCCGCTCTCGGCCGGCCAGCGCGCTCTGTGGCTCGCCGAGCGCCTGGCGCCGGAGAGCGCGGTCTACAACCTCGCGAGCGCGGCGCGGATCCGCGGACCGCTCGATCCGGCCAGGCTGGAGAACGCCTTCGCCGAGCTGGCGCGGCGGCACTCGGCGCTGCGCACGACCTTTGTTCCTCATGAGGATGGTCCGCGGCAGCGGGTCCAGGACGAGCTGGCGCCGGACTTCCGGGTCGGGCCTTTCGATCCGCAAACCGAGGCGTTCCGGCCGTTCGACCTGGAGCGGGGTCCGCTGGTGCGGGTCCGTCTCCGGCAGGTCCAGGACGGGGAGCACGAGCTGCTCCTGGTCGTCCATCACCTGGTCTCCGACTTCTGGTCGCTGACGCTTCTCGTGCGGGAGCTGGCGGCGCTCTACCGCCAGGAGGCGCCGGCCCCGCCGCGGGCCACGTATCTGGACCATGTCCGCCGGCAGGAGGAGACGCTGGCCGGGCCGCGCGGCGAGGAGCTCTGGGCCTGATCTGGAAGCGCCAGCTTGCCGGCGAGCTGCCGGTGCTGGAGATCCCCACGGACCGGCCGCGGCCGGTGATCCAGAGCTACACCGGCGCGTCGCGGAGCCTGTCCCTGGACGGCTCCGGCGTGCTCGCGCTCGCCACCGGCCGCGGCGCCACGCTCCACATGCTCCTGGTGGCGGCCTTCCAGGCGCTGCTCCACCGGTATGCCCAGCAGGACGAGGTGCTTCTGGGGTCGCCCGCGGCGGGCCGGGCTCCGGGGTTGGAGGACGTCGCCGGCTACTTCGTGAACCCGCTCGTGCTGCGCGCCTCGTTCGCGGACGACCCGGCGTTCATCCCGCTGCTGGCCCGGGTGCGGACGGCCGCGCTGGAGGCGTTGGATCATCAGGATTTCCCCTTCCCTCTCCTCGTGGAACGGCTGCGGCCGGAGCGCGACCCGGGCCGGTCGCCGCTCTTCCAGGCCATGCTCGTGCTCCAGCGCGCGCAGTCGGGCGCTCCCGGCCTGTCCGCCTTCGCGCTCGGCGAGGCCGGCGCGCGCATGGAGCTGGCCGGCCTGGAGTGCGAGTCGATCGGCCTTGTCGAGCGCCGGGTACCGTTCGACCTGATGCTGATGGCGGTGGAGTCCGAAGGCCGGATCGAGCTGTCGCTCCAGTACGTCTCCGACCTCTTCGACGGCAGCACCGTCGAGCGCATGCTGGACCATCTGGCCAACCTGCTCCGCGGCGTCGCGGCTTCTCCGGACGTGCGGGTGTCGGCGATCGAGCTGCTGAGCGAGGCCGAACGCCGGCAGATCGAAGCCTGGGCTTCGGGTCCGGCGATCGAGGCCGCCGGCCTCTGTCTGCACGAGCTGATCGAGGCCCAGACGGCGCGGACGCCGGACGCGGTCGCGCTGGTCTGCGGTCCGGAGAGCGTGACCTATGCCGAGCTGGACTACCGGGCCGGGGCGCTCGCCGGACGGCTGCGCTCGCGCGGGGTGGGTCCGGAGGTCCGGGTGGCGGTCTGTACCGAGCGCACGCCCGGGATGGTGGTCGCGCTGCTGGCGGTGCTCAAGGCCGGCGGCGCCTACGTGCCGATCGATCCGGCCTACCCGGCCGAGCGGCGTGCCTTCATGCTGGAGGACTCGGGTGCGGCCCTGCTGCTGACGGGAGAGGATCTCGACGGTCCCGACGAGCCGGCGCTCCGCCAGCCCGTGCCCGGCAACCTGGCCTACCTTATCTATACGTCGGGCTCGACCGGGCGGCCGAAGGGGGTGGCGATCGAGCACCGGAGCGCCGCGGCCTTCGCCCGCTGGGCGCGGCAGGTGTTCACGGACGAGGAGCTGTCCGGCGTGATGGCTGGAACCTCGATCTGCTTCGACCTGTCGGTCTTCGAGCTGTTCGTGCCGCTCTGCTGGGGCGGCACCGTGATTCTGGCCGCCAACGCCCTGGCGCTTCCGGAGACGGAGGGGGTGAGGCTGGTCAACACCGTGCCGTCCGCGATGGCGGAACTGGTGCGGTCGGGCGGCCTGCCGGACTCGGTGGTCACGGTCAACCTCGCGGGCGAGCCGCTGACGCGCGAGCTGGCGGATGCGATCTCCTGCCGCCATCGCAGAGTGCTGAACCTCTACGGTCCCTCCGAAGACACGACCTACTCGACCTTCACGGTCGTAGGACCCGAAGGCGAGCCGACGATCGGCCGGCCCATCGCCGGCACCCGCGCCTGGCTGGTCGACGCGCATCTCCGGCCGGTGCCGCCCGGCATGCCCGGAGAGCTGCACCTGGCGGGCGAGGGGCTGGCGCGCGGCTATCTGGGACGGCCGGATCTGACGGCCGAGCGCTTCGTGCCCGACCCGTTCGGCCCCGTGGGCGGCCGGCTCTATCGTACCGGCGACCTGGCACGCTTCCAGCCGGACGGCGAGATCCGCTTCCTCGGCCGGATCGACTATCAGGTGAAAATTCGCGGCTTCCGCGTCGAGACCGGAGAGGTCGAGGCGGCGCTGCGCGCCCTGCCCGCGGTCCGCGGCGCGGTGGTGATGAGCGCGGGCGACCGGCTGATCGCCTTCGTGGTGCCGGCAGACACCGACATCGATCCCGTGGGGCTCCGGGACGAGCTGCGCCGGACCCTGCCCGAGTTCATGGTCCCCGCGGTCGCCGTCCTCGAAACCCTGCCGCTCACGCCGAACGGCAAGGTGGACCGCAAGGCCCTGGCGCGCCTGGTATCTGCCACGGGGGGCACGGGCTGGCGCGAGGAGGGGGCGGCGCCGCGCGACCGGACCGAGGAGGTGCTGGCCGCCATCTTCGCCGAGGTTCTGGGTGTCGGGAAGGTCGGCATCCACGACGACTTCTTCGCGCTCGGCGGCCACTCGCTGCTCGCGGTGCGGGTGCAGTCGCGCATCCGGGAGCGCCTGCGGTCGGAGGTGCCGCTCGGCGCCTTCTTCCATTCGCCGACGGTGGCGCGGCTGCGGAGCTGTCTCGCGCCGATCAAAAATCCACTCCCGCCGGTCCCACCGCGGCCGGAAGACAGGACGCGCTTCCCGCTCTCCTTCGCCCAGGAGAGGCTTTGGTTCCTGCACCGGATGGCACCGGAGTCGGCGGCCTATCATCTCGCCGGCAGCCGCGCCTCCAGGGGCCGCTGGACTTGGAGGCCCTGCGCCGCGCCTGGGATGGAGTCGTGCGGCGCCAGGAGATCCTGCGTACGCGGCATCCGCGAGGTGGGCGGCCGGCCGGTTCTGGAGGTAGTCGAGGAGGGAGTGGAGCTGGAGGCCGGCCCTCGCTCCCCGGGGGCCTTCGCGCGCCAACCTTTCGATCTGGAAACCGGTCCCCCCCTGCGCGCCGCCCTGGCGAGGCTCGGACCCGAATCCCACCTCCTGCTCCTCGTGCTCCATCACGTCGCGGCGGATGAAGGCTCACTCGACATCCTCCTTCGCGACCTCGCGGCCGGCTACGAGGGGGTGGCTCTCGCCGAGCTTCCCTTCCAGTACGCCGACTTCGCCGAGTGGCAGCGCGGCTGGCTTCAGGGGGAGGAGCTGGAGGGGCGGCTGGCCTGGTGGGAGGAGCGTCTCGCGGGCCTCGCTCCGCTGGAGCTGCCCACGGACCGGCCACGGCCGGCGGTGTGGAGCGGGCGGGGATCGATTGCGACGGCCCGGCTCGATTCCGTGGAGGATCTGGCCGCTCTCGCCCGGCGCGAAGGGAGCACGCTGTTCATGGCGCTGCTGGCCGCTTTCGACGCCCTGCTCGGCCGTTATACCGGGCAGGAGGACGTGGCCGTGGGAAGCCCGGTGTCCGGCCGCGACCGCCGGGAGCTGGAGGGGCTGGCCGGGCTCTTCGTCAACACTCTGGTGCTGCGCGCCGGCCTCGCGGGCGAGCCCGGCTTCCGCGAGCTGCTGCGGCGGGTGCGCGGCGCCACGGTCGAGGCGCAGGAGCGCGCCGATCTGCCGTTCGAGCTGCTCGTGGACCGGCTGCGGCCGGAGCGCAGCCTGGAGCGCAACCCGCTGTTCAGCGTGACCTTCGCGCTCCACCGCCCGCCCGCATCGCGGCGGATCGGCGGCCTGGCGGTCGCGGTGGAACCGGTTTCGACCGGCACGGCCAAGTTCGACCTGAGCCTGTTCGCCGTGGAGACCGAGGACGGGCTGGAGCTGGCGCTGGAGCACGCCACCGACCTGTTCGAGACCGCCACGGCCGGGCGCATGCTCCGCCACCTGTCGAACCTGATCCGGGAGGCCGTCGCCGACCCGGACCGGTCCGTGTGGGACCTGCCGATCCTGGCGCCCGAGGAGCGGATCCAGCTCCTCACGGATTGGGGCTCGCGGCCGGAGCCGGCAGTGACCGGTCTGGTCCATGAGATGTTCGCCGAGCAGGCGCGTCTCGCGCCCGAACGCCTGGCAGTGACCGCCGGAGACGGGTCTCTGACGTACGGCGAGCTCGACCGCCGCGCCGAGGGCTGGGCGCACCGGTTGGCGGACCTGGGCGTCGGCCCCGAGACACCGGTGGCGCTCTGGCTCGACCGCTCGGCCGCGTTCGTGGTGGCCGCGCTGGCGGTGCTCGAGGCCGGCGGCGCCTACGTGCCGATCGATCCCGAATCCCCCCGGACGCGGCTCCTGGAGCTGCTCGGGCAGGCCGGCATCCGGCACCTGATCACCGATTCGCGGCGCTCCGAGGGCTTGGGCTTCGACGGAGAGATCTTCCTGATGGACGGCGCCGTTCCGGACGGGGCCGATCCAATCGTCAGGATAGAGGGCCGGAATCTGGCCTATGCGATCTTCACCTCGGGCTCGACCGGCGCGCCGAAGGCGGTGGCCGTCGAGCACGCGTCGCTCGCCAACCTGGTCCAGTGGCACCGGCGCGAGTACGCCGTGACGCCGGACGACCGGGCCACCCAGGTGGCGGGCCTCGGCTTCGACGCCGCGGTCTGGGAGATCTGGCCGTATCTGGCGGCCGGCGCGAGCCTGCACATCCCGGACGAGGCGACCCGCACCTCGCCGGCCGCGCTCGTGGACTGGATGGCCTCTCAAGGGGTGACGATCAGCTTCCTGCCCACCCCGCTGGCCGAGCTTGCCGTCGCGCAGCCCCGGCCGGACAGCCTGCGCTTGCGCGCCCTGCTGACCGGCGGTGACCGTCTCCACCGGGCACCGGACCGCGCCTGGAACCTGGTGAACCACTACGGCCCGACCGAGAACACCGTGGTGGCGACGAGCGCAGCCGTCGACGAGACCGATGGGACGCCGCCGATCGGCCGGCCGATCGGCAACGTGCGGACGTACGTCGTCGACGCCCGGCTGCGGCCGGTGCCGGCGGGGGTGCCGGGCGAGCTGCTGCTGGGCGGATCCTCCCTCGCCCGCGGTTATCTGGGCCGGCCGGACCTGACCGCCGAGCGCTTCGTGCCCGATCCGCTGAGCGGCGAGCCGGGCGCGCGCCTGTATCGGACGGGCGACCTCGTCAGATGGACTGACCGCCGGCTCGATTTCCTGGGCCGCATCGACCAGCAGGTCAAGGTCCAGGGCTTCCGCATCGAGCCGGCCGAGGTCGAAGCGGCGCTCGACCGCCACCCGCTGGTCGTGGAGAGCGCGGTGCGCATCTGGGACGGCGGCTCGCTCGCGGCCTACGTGGTGCCACGCGCGGAGCTCGACGCTTCCACTCTACGAGACGCTTTACGAGAACAACTGCCCGCCTACATGGTGCCGGCGACCTTCACCTTCCTGGACGCGCTCCCCCTGACGCCGAACGGCAAGGTGGACCGGCGGGCGCTTCCCAAGCCGGAGCGCGCCGCGGGTGGGCTTACGCCGGCCCGCAACGCCACCGAGCAGCGGCTGGCGGAGATCTGGTCCGAGGTGCTGGGCGGCGGCCCGGTCGGAATCCACGACAACTTCTTCGACCTCGGCGGCCGGTCTCTCCTGGCGATCGAGATCCTCGCGCGGGTGCGCAACGCCTTCGGCGTGGAGCTGCCGCCGCGCACCCTGTTCGAGTCGCCGACCGTCGCCGCTCTGGCCGCGGCCGTCCAGAAGGCCGGCGCCGACGAGGGTCCGGTCCTGATCCACGCCGAGCACGAAGCGGCCCCGGCCTCCTTCGCCCAGCAGCGTCTATGGTTTCTCGACCGGCTGGAGCCAGGAAGCCCCGTCTACAACCTCCCGGCGAGGGTGCGCCTCCAGGGGCCGCTCGATCCGGGGACCCTGCGGCGCAGCCTGACCGCCATCCTCGAACGGCACGAAGCCCTGCGCACGACCTTCGCCGCGAAAGACGGCGAGCCGGTCCAGGTGATCCATCCGCCCCGGGAGGCGGAGCTGCCGGTGGTGAGCCTCTCCGGGTTCGACGACCCGATGCGCGAGGCGGAGCGGATCGGCGCTCTCGACGCGCAGACGCCGTTCGACCTGGAGCGCGAACCTCTCCTGCGCGCCACCTTGCTGCGGCTCGGGCCGGACGACCACATCCTGCTCGTCACCGTCCATCACATCGTCTGGGACGGCTGGTCGCTCAACGTCTTCATCCGTGAGCTGTCGGCGCTCTACCGGGGTCGCCCCCTGCCCGGTCTGGCGGTCCAGTACGCGGACTACTCGGATTGGCAGCGCCGCCGGCTCCAGGGCGAGAGCCTGGAGCGTCATCTCTCCTACTGGAAGGAGCGCCTGGCGGGAGCACCCGCGGCCCTGGATCTGCCCACGGACCGGCCTCGGCCCCCGTTCCAGACCTGGCGCGGCGCGAGCGAGCGGCTGGAGATCGACGCCCGCACGACCGCGGCCGTGCGCGAGCTGGCGCGGCGCGAGGGCTCGTCGGTGTTCATGACGCTGCTGGCGGCGTTCGCCGCCGTCCTCGCCCGCTGCGCGCGCCAGCTCGACGTGGTGGTCGGCACGCCCACGGCCAACCGCGAGCGGGTGGAGTTGGAGACGCTCCTCGGCTTCTTCGCCAACAGCCTGGTGCTGCGCGTCGACTTCTCCGCGGAAGCCACGTTCCGCGGGCTGCTGGCGCGGGTGCGCGAGGTGACGCTCGGCGCCTACTCCCACCAGGAAGTCCCGTTCGAGAAGCTGGTCGAGGCCCTCAAGCCGGAGCGCAACCTGGGCCAGAACCCGATCTACCAGGTCACTTTCGCGCTGGAAGACTCGGCGCGCCCGGTGCTCGACCTGCCGGGCGTGACGGCCACGCCGCTCGTGGCCGACAGCGGCACCGCGAAGTTCGACGTCGCCCTCTACATGGAAGACCGGGACGGCCGGCTCACCGGGCTGCTGGAGTACAACTGCGACCTGTTCGAGCGTGCCACCGCGACGCGTCTCCTGGCGCGCTTCTCCACCCTGCTCAACTCGGCCGTCACCGATCCCGACAGGCCCGTTCTGGACCTGCCGCTGCTGGACGGCCGGGAACGGCACTGGCTACTCTACGAGGCGAACGACACCGACCGGGAGCCGGCGTGGAGCCCGTTCGTCCACCGCTGGTTCGAGCGCTGCGCCGCGGCCCGGCCGGACGCCCCAGCGGTCTCCCAGGTCGGGACCGATCGCGGACTCAGCTATGCCGAGCTGGACCGGCGCGCCAACCAGCTCGCCCACCGGCTGCGCGCGCTCGGCGTGGGCCCGGAGGTGCGGGTGGCCGTGGCCGTCGAGCGCTCGCCGGAGCTGATCGTGGCCCTGCTCGGCATCCTCAAGGCCGGCGGCTGCTACGTGCCGCTCGACCCGGCCTACCCCGCGGACCGGCTGGCCTTCATGCTCCACGACTGCCAGGCGCCCGTGCTCCTCACCCAGCCGCATCTGGTGGAGACGCTGCCCGAGACCCAGGCCGTGCCGCTGCTGCTCGATCCGGACTGGCAGGAGCTGGCCGGCGAGCGGACCGACGCACCGGAGTCGGGTCTTCTGCCGGAGAACCTGGCCTACATGATCTACACCTCCGGGTCGACCGGCCGGCCGAAGGGCACCATGATCCGGCACGACTCGCTGGCGAGCTACACCGAGGTGGCGTCCAAGGCCTACGGCGTGGGACCCGGCGAACGGGTACTCCAGTTCTGCTCGATCAGCTTCGACATCAGCCTGGAGGAGATCGTCCCCTGCCTGGCGTGCGGCGGCGAGCTGGTGATGCGCAACGACGCCATGCTGGAGTCGGTGGCCACGTTCCTGGACGTCTGCCGCGAACGGGGCGTCACCCTGATGAGCCTGCCGACCGCGTACTGGCACGACATCACGGCGCGCCTCGAAGAGATCGAGCTGCCGCCGTCGCTCCGGCTCGTGATCATCGCCGGCGAGCGGGCGTTGCCCGAGCGGCTGGTGACCTGGAGGAAGCACGCGCCGGTACGGCCGCAGCTCATCAATACCTTCGGCCTGACCGAGTCGACGATCATCTCGACCGTCTGCGACCTGACGAAGGCGCGGCTCGAAAGCCTGCGCGAGGTACCGATCGGCCGCGCCATGCCGGACAGCACGATCTACCTCCTTGATAGAAACCTGGAGCCGGTGCCCGCGGGTGTGCCGGGCGAGGTCTTCCTCGGCGGCCGGCTCCTGGCGCGCGGCTACTTCGGCCGGCCCGGCCTGACCGCCGACCGCTTCCAGCCGCACCCGCACCCGAGCAAGCCGGGAGAGCGGGTCTACCGCACCGGCGACCTCGCCCGCGCGCTGTGGGACGGCGAGATGGAGTTCCTCGGCCGCGGCGACCACCAGGTCAAGCTGCGCGGTTACCGCGTCGAGCTGGGCGAGATCGAGACCGCGCTGCTCCGGCTGCCGCAGGTGGACGCCGCCGTGGTCTCGGCTGCCGAACAGCGGCTCGTCTCCTGGATCGTGCCGGTGCCGGGGTCCGCCCCAACTTCGTCCGAGCTGCGCGCGGCCCTGCGCAACACGCTGCCAGACTACATGCTGCCGGCCGTGTTCGTCTTCCTGGAGGCGCTGCCGCGGACCCCGAACGGCAAGGTTGACCGCGCCGCCCTGCCGAAGCCGGAAGGGATCGGAGCCGAGGTTCGCGAGAGCTACGTGGCGCCGCGCGACGAGGCGGAGAGGACCATCGCCCGCGTCTGGAAAGAGGTTCTCGGCCTGGACCGGGTGGGGATCTACGACAACTTCTTCGACCTCGGCGGCCACTCGCTCCTGCTGATCCAGGTCCACGAGCGCCTGAAGCGGGAGCTGGGCCTCGACCTGCCGATGGTGGAGCTGTTCAAGCACTCGACCGTGGACGCCCTGGCCCGCCACGTGAGCCGGCCGCCGGCATCGGCCGCCGAGGCGGCGCCGTCCCTGAAGCAGAAGGCGCAGGAGCGTGTGGCGCGCAGCCAGGCGGCGGCGCAGCGCGAGCGGTTCCTCAAGGCCCGCGGGCAGCGCGCCGAGCGGCCCGCGCCGGCTCCGGGTCCGGACCCCAATACCCGCGTCGGCCACGCCCGCCTGTCGCGGGCCAGCGAAGCCTTCCTGGAGTATGCCCTGTCGCGGCCGGAGGTCCAGGAGCGCCGCAGCTTCGAGCTTCTCGCGCAGCAGAGCTCCTTCGCACCCTTCCCGCTCCACCCCTGGCCGGTCTTCGTCGACCGCGCCCGCGTCGCGGAGCACGAGCGGGTGACCGTCGGCCTCTGCCGCCTGGTCAAGAGCCTGCCGCGTAGGGTGTTCGGGAACGACCCGGAGCGCGTCCGGGAGTTCTACGACCTGGACTCGGTGGGCCTCGCGAAGTCGATGCTGGAGCATCCCACCGGCATCGAGAGCGCGCTCGGCCGCGGCGACTTCCTCGACACCCCGGCCGGCCTCCAGTGCCTCGAGCTCAACATGGTCAGTCACCTGGGCGGCTGGCAGGCGCCGCTCTGGGCCGAGGCCTGCCTGCGCGTGCCGGTGATCCAGGAGTTCCTGCGCCGCGAGGGCCTGCGGGTCGAATGCCGCAACACGATCGAGCTGCTGTTCTCGCACGTCGTGGGCGAGGCCCGCCGGAGCCTGCCGCTCAACGGCGAGCTGAACGTCTCCTTCATCGTCCCGGACGACCTGGGCGGCGGCATCCAGCGCGACTTCGAGGCCTACCTCGACGCCACGCTCCGGCAGGCGCTCGGGCGGGAAGGCGCGCTCCACGGACGGGCCACGCTCCGGCGCTACGCCGAGTTGACCGAGCGGGAGGGCAAGCTCTACGCCGGCGGCGAGCGCATCCACGCCGTGGTGGAGGCCCACGACGGCGGCACGGCGGCTCCGGCGGCGCGCTGCTTCAAGGCCGGCTCGCTCAACCTCTACAACGCGGCGGTGCGCACGGTGCTGACCGACAAGCGCAATCTCGCGCTGCTCTCCGAGTTGGCTGGCTCCGGCCTCTTCACGGCCGCGGAAAAAGAGCTCATCGAGCGCCACGTGCCGTGGACCCGGCGCCTGACGGCGGAGACCTTCGAATCCGCCCTGGCCCGCCGCGACGGGATGGTGATCAAACGCGCCCGGGTTGGCCAGGGGCGCGGTGTCCACGCCGGCCGGTTCACGCCGGAGGAGGATTGGCGGCGGCTCGCGTCCGAGGCCCTGGAACAGGGCGACTGGGTGCTCCAGGAGCGGGTGGAGTCGCTGCCGATCCTCGGCCAGAGCGGCGAGCGCGGGACCGCGCCGCACGAGGCCGTCTGGGGCCTGTTCGCGTTCGGCGACCGCTACGCGGGCGGCTTCCTCAGCCTCCGGCCCCACGGCGAGAGCGGCGTGATCAACGTCCACCAGGGAGCGAGCGAAGGGATCATCCTGGAGGTTTTGCCGTGAGCCGGATCGCCGTCGTCGGCATGGCCGGCCGGTTTCCCGGCGCGCCCGGTGTCGAGGCGCTCTGGCAGGTTCTGGCCGAAGGGCGCGAGACGCTCACCGTCTTCTCCGAGGAGGAGCTGCGCGCGGCGGGCGTTTCGCCGTTGCTACTCGCCGATCCGGCCTACGTCCGGTCGCGCGGCCTGATCGACGGACCGGACCGGTTCGACGCCGCCTTCTTCGGTCTCAACCCGCGCGAGGCCGACATCACGGACCCGCAGCACCGGCTGCTGCTGGAGAACGCCTGGGAGGCGCTGGAGAGCGCCGGCTACGACCCGCGGCGCTACCCGGGGCTGATCGGCGTCTTCGCCGGCGCCGGGTCCAACACCTACCTGCTGTTCAATCTCGCCCGCAACCGCGAGGTGGTCGACGCGGTCGGGATGTACCAGGCCATGCTGGGCAGCGACGGCGACTTCCTGGCGACCCGGA
The DNA here is from genome assembly GCA_963844885.1 of uncultured Holophagales bacterium. Taxonomy (GTDB): domain Bacteria; phylum Acidobacteriota; class Thermoanaerobaculia; order Multivoradales; family UBA5704; genus DATMER01. Next base: position 373,813 of record CAWJQA010000012.1, read on the forward strand.
TCTCCTACAAGCTCGGCCTGCGCGGGCCGAGCCTGACGGTGCAAACGGCGTGCTCGACGTCGCTCGTGGCGGTCCACCTGGCCTGCCAGAGCCTGCTCAGCGGCGAGTGCGACATGGCGCTCGCGGGCGGGGTGCGGATCTCGGTGCCGCAGCGCGCCGGCTATCTCTACCAGCCGGGCGGGATCTTCTCGCCGGACGGGCACTGCCGGCCGTTCGACGCCGCGGCCCAGGGCTGCCTGGACGGCGACGGCGTGGGCATGGTGGTGCTCAAGCGGCTGGACGACGCCCTGGCCGACGGCGATCACATCCACGCGGTGATCCTGGGCAGCGCGATCAACAACGACGGCTCGTCGAAGATCGGCTATACGGCGCCGAGCGCCGAGGGCCAGGCCGAGGTCATCTCGCTGGCGCAGGCGCTGGCGGGGGTGGAGGCCTCGACGATCGGCTACGTCGAGGCGCACGGCACGGCCACGCCGCTGGGTGACCCGATCGAGGTCTCGGCGCTCAAGCAGGTCTTCGCGGACAGCCCGCCGGCTTCGTGTGTCCTGGGCTCGGTCAAGAGCAACTTCGGGCACCTGGACGCGGCGGCGGGCATCACCTCGCTGATCAAGGCCGTCCTGGCGCTGGAGCGCGGCCAGATCCCGCCGACGGTGAACTTCGAGAGGCCGAACCCGGCGCTCGGCCTGGAGGGGAGCCCGTTCCTCGTCAGCTCCCGTCCGATGGGCTGGCCGGAGACCGGCGAGCCGCGACGGGCGGGGGTGAGCTCGTTCGGGATCGGCGGCACCAACGCCCACGTGGTTCTGGAGGAGGCGCCGCCGGCCGAAGAGACCGGTCCGTCGCGGTCGCACCAGCTCCTCGTCCTTTCGGCGGCCACGGAGTCGGCCCTGGAAACGGCGACGGTCCATCTGACCGGGCATCTCCCCGAGGTGGACCTGGCGGACGCGGCCTGGACTCTCCAGGCCGGACGGCGGCTCCTGCCGCACCGGCGGATGGTGGTCTGCGCTGATACCGGCGACGCCGTGGCGACGCTCGGCGCGCTCGACCCGCGGCGGGTGCTGACGCGGGTCGAGGAGTCCGAGGACCGGCCGGTCGTCTTCCTGTTTCCGGGCCAGGGCGCCCAGTATCCGGGCATGGCCGAGGCGCTCTACCGCTCCGAGCCCACCTTCCGCGAGCAGCTCGACCTCTGCGCCGGGGTGCTGCGCTCCGAAGGGATCGACCTTCTCGCCGCGCTGCACGGCCGGGGGCCGGAAGCCGCCGGCCGGCTGCGGCAGACGGCGATGGCGCAGGTGTCGATCTTCGCGGTCGAGCACGCGCTGGCGCGGCTCTGGATGGAGTGGGGCGTCACGCCCGCGGCGATGATCGGCCACAGCGTGGGCGAGTACGTGGCGGCCTGCCTGGCCGGTGTGTTCTCCCTGGAAGACGCGGTGCGCCTGGTGGCCGCGCGCGGCCGGCTGATGCAGGCGCTGCCGCCGGGAGCCATGCTGTCGGTGCCGCTGCCGGAGGGGGAGCTGAAGCCGCTGCTCTCCGAGGACGTGGCGCTGGCCGCGGTCAACGGGCCGTCGCTCTGTGTGGCCTCGGGCCCGGTGCAGGCGATCGAGGAGCTGGCGGCGAAGCTCGGCTCTCAGGGGGTCGAAAGCCGGCGGCTGCACACCTCGCACGCCTTCCACTCGCCGATGATGGAGGCGGTCCTCGGCCGTTTCGCCACGGTGTTCTCCGGCCTGCGCCTGCAGGCTCCGTCCATCCCGTTCGTGTCGAACCTCACCGGCACCTGGATCACGCCCGGCGAAGCGACGGATCCCCAGTACTGGGTGCGCCACCTGCGGCAGACAGTGCGCTTCTCCGCGGGCCTGGAGACGCTGTTCGAGAGGAGTGACGCGGTGCTCCTGGAGGTCGGGCCGGGCCGCGCTCTGAGCTCGCTGGCCCGCCAGCACCCGCGCCGCCCGGGCGGACAGACGGTGCTCTCCAGCCTGCCGGCGGCGGCCGACGCGGGAGAGGAGGATCTCCCGGTCCTCCTCCGCGCGCTGGGCCAGCTCTGGATGTCCGGCGTGCCGGTGGACTGGCGCGGCTTCCACGCCCACGAGACGAGGCGGCGGGTCGCGCTGCCGACCTATCCCTTCGAGCGACGGCGCCACTGGGTCGAGCCCAAGGACGGCGAAGTCGCGGGGGCGCCGGAGAGCCGCGACCGGACCTGGGCACCGCTCTGGAAGCAGGCGCTCCCACCGCGGCCGGCCATCGAAGAGGGTTCTTGGCTGGTTCTCCTCGACGAATCCGGACTGGGCGAGCGGCTCGTGAAGCTGCTGGAAGATCGGGGCCGCCAGGTGGTGGCGGCCAGGGCGCCGTACGACTACCCGGCCCTGCTCGATCCATTGCCGCAGCTACCGCGGCGGATCGTCCACCTCGGAAACGTCGGCCCCGCGGAGGAGCAGGGGGGCTTCTTCTCGCTGCTCGCCCTGGCCCGGACCCTGGGAGAGCGGTCCGTGGGCGGGCCGCTGGACGTCGCGGTCGTGTCGAGCGGCCTCCAGGATGTCGAGAGCGCGGACGAGACCGATCCGATCAAGGCCCTCCTGCTGGGCGTCGTCCTGACGCTGCCGCAGGAGATGCCGGGCGTCACCTGCCGCAGCGTCGACGTCAACTCCCGGGGACGGCGCGTCCCGCTCGAAGAGCCTGCTGGCCGAGCTCGAAGCGGCGCCGGACGATCCAATCGTCGCCCTGCGCGGCGCGGGACGCTGGGTGCGAACCTTCGAGCCCGTGCTTCTTGACGCCACCCGGCCCGCCCTGCGCGACAGGGGCACCTACCTCATCACCGGCGGCTCGGGAGGCGTGGGCCTGGAAATCGCCCGGTTCCTGGCCCGCACCCTCCAGGCGCGGCTCGTCCTCGTCTCCCGCTCCCAGGCCGATCCGGCCCGGAGCGCCGCGACGAGGGAGTTGGAGGCGCTGGGCGCCGAGGTGCTCACCGTGGCGGCCGACGTGACCCGCCGCGACGAGATGCGGGCGGCCCTGGCCGCGGCGCGCGAGCGCTTCGGTCCGATCCACGGCGTGATCCACGCCGCGGGTGTGCCGGGCAGCGGCATCCTGCAGCTCACCGCGGCCGAATCCGCGGCGGGCGTCCTGGCGCCGAAGGTCCAGGGAACGCTCATCCTGGACGAGCTGCTCGCCGATACGGAGACAGACTTCCTGGTTCTCTGCTCCTCGCTCAGCGCGGTCCTGGGCGGCCCCGGCCAGGCGGACTATGCCGCGGCCAACGCGTTCCTCGACGCCTTCGCCCGCTCCCGGGCGGTATCTAGCGGGTTGAGCCGGCCGATCGGCCCGCGCGTGGTCTCCATCGACTGGGATACCTGGCGCGGCGTGGGCATGGCGGCGGCAAAGTCGATGACGGCCCCGGCGGCGAGAGAGTCCCGGCCGCTCCTCCATCCTCTCCTGCGGGAACAGGTGATGGGCGGCGGCGAAGAAGTCTTCCTGTCGCGCTTCCAGCCCGGCGAGACCTGGGTCCTGGACGAGCATCGCCTCGGCGGCCATCCGATCGTGCCGGGCACGACCTGGCTGGAGATGGCCGGCGCCGCGTTCCGCGAGGTCTCCGGAACCAATGGGAATGGCCACGCCTACGAGATGCGCGACATCCTCTTCGTCGCGCCGCTGCGGGTCGGCGATGGAGAGTCGAAGGAGGTCCGCACCGTGCTTCGGCGGGAGAGCGACTCGTTCCGGTTCAGCGTGGCGAGCGACGGGCAGGAGCATGCGATGGGCACCATCCTGCCGCTCCATTCCGCACCCGCGACCATCGACCTGGGCGGCCTCCGGAGCGCCGCCCATACGCAGACGGTGCTCGGCGAGGAGTACCGCGAGGATCTGCGCACGGCCGGCCTCGGCCCGCGCTGGGAGAGCCTGCGGAAGGTCTGGGTCGGCGACGGCTATGCCCTCGGCTACCTGGAGCTTTCGCCGGAGCTCGGCGCCGACGTCGAGAGCTTCGGCCTCCACCCGGCCCTGATGGACGTCGCCACCAGCTTCGGCGAGAGCTACGTGCCCAAGGGGGAGGGCCACTACCTGCCGCTCTCCTACAAGAGGCTCCTCGCGCACGGTCCGCTGCCGCGCAAGGCATGGAGCTGGGTGCGATTCGGGCAGCCCTCGTCCGAGACGCTCTCCTTCGACGTGACGATCCTCGACGAGCAGGGGACCGAGCGGGTGCGGATCGAGGAGTTCATGCTCAAGCGGATCGACGTGGCGCAGACGATGCGCGCCGGCTCCGAGCGGCCCACGGAGCCGGCTCTGGCACCGGAAGACGGGATGGCCGCCGCGGAGGCCGTCGAGCTGCTGCGCCGCATCCTGGCCGGTCCGCGCCTGCCGCAGGTCGCGGTCTCCATGGTCCCGCTGCCGCGGGCCATCGAGAACCAGCGCCGGCTGGCCCGCGACCTCGCCGAAGGCAAGCCGGTGGGAGGCCGGATGGCCGGCCATGCGCGGCCGGACGTGGCCACGGCCTACGTGGCGCCGCGCACCGAGCTGGAGGCGCGGCTCGCCGGCATCTGGCAGGAGATCCTGGGCATCGAGCCGGTGGGCGCCTTCGACGACTTCTTCGAGCTCGGCGGGCACTCGCTGCTCGGCACCCAGCTCGTCTCGCGCCTGCGCGCCGAGCTGCAGGTCGAGCTGCCGCTGTCGCGGCTCTTCGAGGCCCCGGTCCTCGCCGACCTCGCCGCCGCGATCGGCGGCGCCGGCACGGTGCGCGAAGAGGCGATCCCGGCCGTGCCACGCACGGACGGCCTGCCGCTCTCCTTCGCCCAGGAGCGCCTCTGGTTCCTCGACCAGCTCGATCCCGGCAATCCGTTCTACAACGTCTCGCAGGCCGTGCGCATGGAGGGCGCGCTCGACCTCGGCCGCCTGTCCGCGAGCCTGGAGGAGATCGTCCGCCGCCACGAGGTCCTGCGCACGGCTTTCACCAGCGTCCACGGCCGGCCCGTGCAGCGCGTGCTGCCCGAGGCCCGGCCGATCCTCCTGCTGGCGGACCTGTCGGGCCTGCCCGAAGCCGCGCGCGAGACCGTGGCCCAGGGGCTCCTGGCGCGCGCCGCCGAGGTCGCCTTCGACCTCACCCGGCCGCCGCTCTTCGCGACCACCCTATTCCGGCTGTCGCCGGACCACCACGTCTGCGTGCTGACCCTGCACCACATCGTGAGCGACGGCTGGTCGATCGGGGTGCTGATCTCGGAGCTGGCGGCCTTGTACCGGTCCTTCGCCCTGGATCAGCCCTCCCTGGACCAGCCGATACCGCTGGCGCCCCTGCCGGTGCAGTACGCGGACTTCGCCCACTGGCAGCGCAACGCGCTGGAGCGGGAGACGGCTGAGCACCAGATCGCCTACTGGCGCAAGCAGCTCGCCCCGCCGCTGCCGGTGCTGGAGCTGCCCACCGACCGGCCGCGGCCGGCCGTGCAGACCTTCCGCGGCGCCGCCGAGCGCCTGGCGCTGCCCGCGGAGCTCACCGCGCGGCTCAAGACCCTGTGCAACCGCGAGGGCGCCACGCCGTTCATGGGGCTCCTCGCCTCCTTCGCCCTCCTCCTCCACGGCGCCAGCGGGCAGACCGACATCCTCGTCGGCACCCCCATCGCCGGCCGCAACCGCAAGGAGGTCGAGGGTCTGATCGGCGTGTTCCTCAACACGCTCGTGCTGCGCGTGGACCTCGCGGGCGCGGCCGGCTTCCGCGACCTGCTCAAGCGGGTCCGCGCCATGGTCCTGGCGGCCTACTCGAACCAGGACGTGCCGATCGAGAAGCTCCTGCAAGAGATCCGGCCGGACCGCGACCTGTCGCGCGCCTCGCTGTTCCAGGTCTTCTTCAACATGCAGGACTTCCCGCGCCGGGAGCTGGAGCTGCCGGGGCTGACCCTCACCAGCCTGCCGATCCGCGAGGTGCCGGCGAAGTTCGACCTAACGGTCTACACGGCGGAGGTGGACGGCGAGATCCTCTTCGAGCTGATCTACAACGCCGACCTGTTCGAACGCCGCTCGGCGCTGGGCCTGCTCGCGCGCTTCCGGGCGCTGATCGAGAGCGCCGTGGCCGACCCGGACACGCCGATCGACGTCCTTGCGGCGCCGGCGGAGCTCCCAGGCGTGGGGCCGGAGTGGGTCTTCCCCGAGCGCTGCCTGCACGAGCTCTTCGAGGAGCAAGCGGCGCGCACGCCCGCCGCCACCGCCCTGGTCTGCGGCGGCGAGACGCTGAGCTACCGCGAGCTGGACGAACGGGCGGGCCGCGTCGCGCGCTACCTGAGGAAGCGAGGCGCCGGGCTGGAGCACCGGGTCGCGGCCAGCTTCGGCAGGTCGCTCGACCTGATCGTCGCGATCCTGGGCATTCTCAAGGCCGGCGGCGCCTACGTGATCCTGGACCCCGAGCAGCCGGAGGCGCGCCGCGCGCAGATCCTCGCCGACGCCCGGCCGGACCTCGTGCTCGGCCCAGGGCCGCTGCCCGGCGGGGAGGACGACGACGAGGATCGTCCAGCCTCCGGCGTCCTGCCCGAGAATCTGGCCTGGATCACCTACACCTCCGGCTCGACCGGAGTGCCCAAAGGCATCCAGGCGCCGCACCGCGGAGCCGTCAACTACCTGACCTGGGTCGCCGGCCTCATCGGGCTCGGCCCCTCGGACGTGGTCCTCCAGGTGGCCGCGCCCACCTTCGACGCCTCGGTGCGCGACCTGCTCGGGCCGCTGCTCGTGGGCGCCACGGTCGTGCTGCTGCCGGAGGGGACCCGCGACCCGGCGCCGGCCCTGGAGGCGATCCGGCGCCACCGGGTCACCGCGGTCCTGAGCGCCGTGCCCACGCTGCTGCGGAGCTGGCTGGCCGCGGCGCCATCTGGAGATTTCAGCTCGCTCACCCGGCTGCTGGTGAGCGGCGAGATGCTCTACCTCTCCGACCATACGCGGGCGCGGGAAGTCTTCGGTCCGCAGCTCAAGGTGATCAACCACTACGGGCCGACCGAATGCACGATGACCTCGACGTTCGCCTCGCTCGCCGGAATGGCTGGAAACGAGGGACTGGCGCCGGCCGGCCGGCCGGCCGGCAACGCCCGCGTCGTCCTTCTGGACGGCGAGGTCCACATCGCCGGCGCCGGGCTGACGCGAGGCTACTGGGACCGGCCTGACCTGACGGCGGAGGCGTTCGTCCCCGATCCGTTCGACCTCTCGGGCGGCGGACGCCTCTACCGCACCGGCGACCTCGGCCGCTTCCTGCCCGGCGGCAGCCTGGAGGTTCTCGGCCGGCGAGACCTGCAAGTCAAGATCCGCGGCAACCGGGTGGAGCTGGGCGAGATCGAGTCGGTCCTCGCCTCCCATCCCGGTCTGCGCGCCGCGGCGGCCGCGGTGCGCGAAGAGCGGCTGGTGGCCTGGGTGGTGCCGCGGCCGGGACAGCAGGCCGGAGCCGGGGAGCTGCGCCGTTTCCTCGCCGAGCGCCTGCCGGAGTACATGCTCCCGCAGGCCTTCGTCGAGCTGGAAGCCCTGCCGCTCACCCACACCGGCAAGCTGGACCGCGCCGGCCTGCCCGCGCCGGCCGTCCCCATCGCCGCGGACGCAGCGAGCCCGGTGGACGAGACCATCCGGCCGCTCACGCCGCTGAAGGAGATCGTGAGCACGATCTTCTGCGAGCTGCTCGGGCTCGGCCGGGTCGGCCCCGGCGAAAGTTTCTTCGAGCTCGGCGGCCACTCGCTCCTCGCCATCCAGGTCGTCTCCCGGTTCCGCGAGACCCTCGGCGTGGAGGTTCCGGTGCGCCGCCTGTTCGAGACCCCGACCGTGGCGGGGCTGGCGCGCCAGATCGAGACCGAGATGAGGAGCGGCCTCGCCGCGCCGCCGCTCCTCGAGCGGGTGCCGCAGGAAGGGCGGCTGCCGCTCTCCTTCGCCCAGGAGCGGCTCTGGCTCCTCGACCGCCTGACTCCGGGCAGTGCGGCCTGGCACATGCCGGTATCGCTGCGGCTGACAGGAGAGTTGGACCCGCGCGTCCTGGAGAGCAGCCTGTCGGAGGTCGTCCGCCGGCACGCCGCCCTGCGCGCCGTCTTCTCTGAAGAGGACGGGGTGCCGTTCCAGACGGCCGCGACCGCCTCGCCGTTCCTCCTCCCGATCGTGGACCTGCGGGATCTGCCCCCGGGGCGGCGCGGATCGAGGCGGAGCGCTGGACGGACGAGGAGGCCCGCCGGCCGTTCGATCTCGGCGGCGGGGAATGCGGACCGCTGCTGCGGGCCCTGCTCCTGCGCCTGGACGCGGAGGAGCATCGCCTGCTCCTGGTCATGCACCACATCGCGAGCGACGGCTGGTCGCTCGGCGTACTGGTGCGCGAGACGGCGGCCCTCTACGGCGCCTTCCGCGAGGGCCGGCCCTCGCCCCTGCCGGAGCTGCCGGTACAGTACACGGACTACGCGCTCTGGCAGCGGGGCTGGCTGCGCGGCGAGGCGCTCGGGGAGCAGCTCGCCTGGTGGCGGCGCGAGCTGGGTGGAGCGCCCACGGTGCTGGAGCTGCCCGCGGACCGGCCGCGCCCGCCGGTCCAGAGCGACCGCGGAGCGCGCGAGCCGGTGTCGCTGGCCGGCCTCGCCGACGGGGTCGCGGCCCTGGCCCGGCGCGAAGGGGCGACGGCGTTCATGGTTCTCCTGGCGGGCTTCCAGGCCCTGCTCTCCCGCCTGACCGGGGAGGACGACCTGCTGGTCGGCACGCCGGTGGCGAACCGCACGCGGTCCGAGGTGGAGGGGCTCATCGGGTTCTTCGTCAACACCCTGGTGATGCGCGGCCGGCCCGGCTCGGAGACGTTCCGCGGCTTCCTGGCGCAGGTGCGGACCGCGGCTCTCGGCGCCTTCGCGCACCAGGATCTGCCGTTCGACCGCCTCGTCGAGGAGCTGGCGGTGGAGCGCAGCCTCTCCCGCCACCCCCTGATCCAGGTGATGCTGGCGCTCCAGATCGCTCCGATCTCCCCAAGTACCGCACTCGACCTGACGGGCCTGACGCTGGAGCCGTCCCGCGTCGACATCGGCACCTCCCAGCTCGACCTGAGCCTCGACCTCGACGGCGGTCTGCGCGGCACCGTCGAGTACTCCGTCGACCTGTTCGACCGGCCGCGGATCGTCCGCCTGGCCGGGCACCTGGCGACGCTGCTCGCGGCGGCGGTGGAAGATCCCGACCGGCCGGTCCGCGAGCTGCCCCTCCTCTCCTCCGAGGAGGAGCGGCAGCTCCTGGAGTGGAGCCGGAGCGCCGCGCCGGCCGAACCGGCCGGCCTGGTGCCGGACCTGGTCCGCGCTCGGGCGGCGGAATCTCCGGACGCCGAGGCCGTGGCCGGGCCCGACGGCTCCCTCCCCTACCGCGAGCTCGTCGCGCGCTCCGGGCGGCTGGCCGGCCGCCTGCGGCGCCTCGGCGTCGGCGACGAGGAGGTGGTGGGCGTCCTCCTGGAGCGCTCCGCCGGCACGGTGGTGGCGCTCCTCGGCGTGCTCGAGGCCGGCGCGGTCTATCTGCCGCTCGATCCGGCCCATCCCGCCGCGCGCCTGGCCGCGACGATCGAGGATGGCCGCGCGCGCTTCGTGGTGACCACGCGCGACCTGGCCGACCGCCTGTCGGCCGGACCGGCTCCGGTCTGGCTGGAGGATGAAGACGGGGACGGGGACGGGGACGCCCGGGTCCCTCTCCACCCGCAACAGGCCGCCTACGTGATCTACACCTCGGGCTCCACGGGCCGGCCCAAGGGCGTGGCTGTCTCCCATGGAGCGCTGGCCGCGCACTGCGCCGCCTGGGACGCCCTCTACGGGCTGGGACCGGGCGAGAGGGTCCTGCAGTTCGCCGCGCCGGGGTTCGACGCCAGCATCGAGCAGATCCTCCCCACCCTGACCGCGGGCGCGACCGTCGTCCTGCGCGGCCAGGAGCTGTGGCTGCCCGCCGACTTCCTGCGGCACTGCCGCGAGCTGCGCCTTACGGCGGCCGAGCTGCCCACCGCCTGGTGCATCCGCTGGATCCAGGAGGCCGCCGATCTGGACGAGCCGGCGCCCACTGGGCTGCGCCTGGTCGGCGTCGGCGGCGAGGAGCTCGCGGCCGAGGCGGCGCGCGGCTGGAGCCGGACGCCGCTCGCGGGGCTGCCGCTGATCAACGCCTACGGCCCGACCGAAGCCGTCATCTCTGCCACCGCCCACGCCGTCCGGGCGGGCGAGGCCGGAGCGGTGCCGATCGGCCGGCCGATCGCGGGCCACACGGTCCGGGTTCTCGACCGCGGCGGCCGGCCCGTGCCGGTGGGAGCACCGGGCGAGCTCTGCCTGGGCGGCCTGCTGGCCCGTGGCTACCTCGGCCGGCCGGCTGAGACCGCCGAGCGGTTCGTCCCCGACCCGTGGGCAGGGCAGGGCGAGCCCGGCGGGCGGCTCTACCGCACGGGCGACCGGGCCTCCTGGCGCGACGACGGCGTCCTGCAGTTCCTCGGCCGGATCGACGGCCAGATCAAGATCCGCGGCGTGCGCATCGAGCCGGGCGAGGTGGAGTCGGCCCTGCTCGGGCTGGCCGGGGTCCGGGAGGCGGTGGCGGCCCTCGCCGGCGGGCGCCTCATGGCCTGGGTGGTGGCCGCCCAGACGGTCCAGCCCGCCGCGCTACGCGCCGCGCTGGCGGGCCGGCTGCCCGAGGCCATGATCCCGTCGGAGAATCGTCCTCCTCGACGCGCTGCCGCTCACTCCGAGCGGCAAGGTCGACCGCAACGCCCTGCCGGCGCCCGGCCCGGCGGACCGCACCGACGGCGGCGAGCCGCCGCGCACGCCGGTCGAGGAGGCGCTGGCGGACATCTGGACGGAGCTGCTGGGCGCCGTCAGGGTCTCCCGCACCCTGAGCTTCTTCGAAGCCGGCGGACACTCGCTCGTCGCGGCCCAGGTAATCTCTCAGGTGCGCCGGCGGCTCGGCGTCGAGCTGCCGCTGCGCGCCCTGTTCGAGGCGCCGACGCTGGCAGGCCTCGCGGCGCGCGTGGAAGCGGGTCTCGCCCACGCGGCCGGCGGGGCGCCGCCGCTGGTGCCGGTCCGGCGCACGGTTCCCCTCCCCCTCTCCTTCCCCCAGGAGCGGCTCTGGTTCCTCGACCGGCTGGAGCCCGGCAGCTCCACCTACCACATCACCGGCGCCCTGGGGCTCCGAGGGGACCTCGACGTGGCGGCGCTCTACCGGGCGCTTGTCGAGATGGTCCGCCGCCACGAGGCGCTGCGCACCACCTTCGACGAAGGCGAGGACGGCCGGCCGGTCCAGAGGGTGGAGCCCGACCTGCGGACATCCCTCCCCCTGGTGGACCTGCGAGGCCTGGCCGAGCCGGAGCGGTCCGCCGAAGGGGAGCGCCGGATGGACGAGGCCGTCCGGCGGCCGTTCGACCTCGGGCGCGGCCCGCTGCTGCGGATCGTGCTCCTGCGTCAGGGCGAGCGCGATTGGCGGCTCGCCCTGGCGATGCACCACATCGTCAGCGACGGCTGGTCCGTGGAGATCTTCACCCGCGAGCTGACGGCGCTCTACGCGGCCTTCGCGGCCGGGCTCCCCTCGCCGCTCCCCGCGCTGCCGGTCCAGTACGGCGACTACGCCGTCTGGCAGCGGCGGTGGCTGAGCCCGGAGGTCCGCGCATCGAACCTGGAGTTCTGGCGTCAGCGGCTGACCGGCGTGCAACGGCTGCGGCTGCCCACGGACCGTCCCCGCCCGAGCGTGCCCAGCTCGCGCGCCGGGCATGCCCTGGCCGTGCTGCCGGAGGAGACCGGCCGCGCGCTGGCCGCCCTGGGGCGCGGCCAGGGCGCGACCCTCTTCATGACGCTCCTTGCCGGCCTCCAGGTCGTCCTGGGCCGCCACGCCGCGCAGACCGGCTTCGCCGTCGGCACCCCCGTGGCCAACCGCGACCGTTCGGAGGTCCAGGGGCTGATCGGCCTGTTCCTCAACACCCTGGCCCTGCGCGCGGAGCTCGACGGCAATCCGCCGTTCGACCAGCTCCTCGCGCGGGTACGGGCCGCGACGCTGGAGGCGTTCGCCCACCAGGCGCTGCCGTTCGAGCTCGTCCTCGAAGAGCTGCAGCCGGAGCGCCGGCTCGACCGGACGCCCCTGTTCGACGTCCTGCTCAACTTCCTGCGCTTCGGCTCGGGAGACCGGCGGGCCGCCGGGAACGCCGCGGGCGGGCTGGAGATCGAGGATCTGGCCACGGTGGAGTCGGCGGCCAAGCTCGACCTGACGCTCTACGTGATCCCGGACGGCGACCGGCTGCGGATCTCGGCCGTCTTCCGCTCCGACCTGTTCGACGCCTCCACGGTCGAGCGGCTGCTCGCCCACCTGGGCTGGCTCCTGGCCGCGGCCGCCGACCGGCCGGAGACGCCGCTGTCGGCGCTCCCCCTGCTCGGCGAGGCCGAGATGGAGCAGCTCGCGCGCACCGGGAATCGAATCGGCCCGGGGAACGACTTCGAGCCGTTCCCCGCTTCCGGGATCGGCACCTCGATCCCGGCCCGCTTCGCGCTCCAGGCCGCCCTCCGGCCCGAGGCTCCGGCCGTGGTGTCGCGCCGCCACCGGTGGAGCTACGCCGAGCTCGACCGCCGGTCCGACCGGGTGGCCGGGGCGATCCTCGCGCGCTGCGGCCCGGGCGAGGGCCGGGTGGCGCTGCTGTTCGATCACGACGCGCCGATGCTCGCCGCCCTGCTCGGCGCGCTCAAGGCCGGCAAGACCTACGTGCCCCTCGATCCGTCGTACCCGCCGGAGCGGCTCGCCTCCATGCTGGAGGACTCGCAGAGCGGGCTGCTCGATTGCCCGGGCCGGCCTGGAGGAGGCCGCGGACCGCCTGGCTGGAGACCGGATGCCGGTCCTTGCCGTCCAAGATGAGGACGAAGCGTCCGACCCGGTCCTGGTGGAAGTTTCGCCGGACACGCCGGCCTACATCCTCTACACCTCGGGCTCGACCGGCCGGCCCAAGGGCGTGGTCCAGAGCCACCGCAACGTCCTCCACCACGCCCGGGCCTACACCAACGCGCTGCGCCTGCACGCCGGGGACCGGCTGTCGCTGCTCGCCTCCTACAGCTTCGACGCCGCGGTGATGGACGTCTTCGGCGCGCTGCTCAACGGCGCGGCGCTCTGCCTGCTCGACCTGCGGAGCGAGGGCATCGCCGCGGTTCCCGCCTGGCTCGCGGAGCAGGAGATCACGGTCTACCACTCGACGCCGACGGTGTTCCGGTACGTGGCCGCCGTATTGGAGACGTCGGACGGCGGCACGGCCCCATCCTCCCTGCGCTTGGTCGTGCTCGGCGGCGAGGCCGCGACGCGCCACGACCTGGACCTCTTCCGCCGCGCCTTCCCGCCCGGCTGCCTGCTCGTCAACGGCCTGGGTCCCACGGAGTCGACCCTCGCGCTGCAGCTCTTCGCGGATGCCGGCACCCGGGTGGCTGGCGCCACGGTGCCGGTGGGCTACCCGGTGGAAGGGACGGCCGTGGACCTGGTCGGCGAGCGGGGCGAGCCGGTAGACGTCCTCGCGGTGGGCGAGATCGTGATCCGCAGCCCCTACGTGGCGCTCGGCTACTGGCGCCAGCCCGAGCTGACCGCGGCCGTGTTCCGCGACGAGCCCGGCGGCGGCCGGTCCTATCGCACGGGCGACCTCGGGCGCCGGCTGCTCGACGGCAGTCTCGAGTTCCTCGGCCGGCGCGACCATCAGGTCAAGATCCGCGGCCAGCGCGTCGAAGTGGAGGAGATCGAGGCGACGCTGGCGCGCTGCCCGGGCGTGGCGGCCGTGGATAGCGGTCACCGTGCGGGAGCGGGACGGCGAGCTTCGCCTGGTGGGCTATGCCGTACCGGCAGCCCCAGCCGGACGAGACCCTGACGCCCGAGCGCCTGCGCGCCTTCGCCCGCGAGAGCCTGCCCGAGGCCATGGTGCCCACGGCCTTCGTGCTGCTGCCGGAGCTGCCGCTCACGCCCACGCGCAAGGTGGACCGGGCGGCCCTGCCCGCTCCGGACTTATCCCTCGTGGCCGAGCAAGGCGGATTCGTCGCGCCGCGCACGCCGTCGGAAGAGGTTATGGCCGCGATCTGGCGCGAGGTTCTGAAACTCGACCGGGTCGGCGTGGAGACGGGCTTCTTCGATCTCGGCGGCCACTCGCTGCTGGCCATGCAGGTGATCTCGCGGGTGCGGGCCGCCTTCGGCGTGGACCTGCCGCTGCGGGCGCTGTTCGAAACCCCGACCGTGGCCGGGCTGGCCGCCCAGGTGGACGAGGCCCGGGGGCTGGGACAGACGGAGATCCCACCGCTGGAGCCCACGGGCGCGGACCGCGGGCCGCTCTCCTTCACCCAGGAACGGCTCTGGTTCCTGGAGCGCCTGGAGCCGGGGAGCGCGGCCTACCACATCCCGGCCGCGATGCGGATCACCGGCGACCTCGACCCCCGGGCCCTGACGTGGACGATCGCCGAGATCGTCCGCCGGCACGCCGTCCTGCGCACCGCGTTCGTCGGAGACGAGCCCCCGGTGCAGGTCGTCGCGCCGGAGATGGCCGAGCCGCTGGTCACGCTGGACCTCAGGGATCTTCCGGTGGACGCCCGGCAGACCGAGGCGGACCGGCACCTGGCCGAGGAGATCCGGAGGCCGTTCGATCTCGGCCGGGGCCCGCTGGTCCGCGCCCTGCTGCTGCGGCTCGACGAGACCGAGCGGGTGCTGGCCGTGGTGATGCACCACATCATCAGCGACGGCTGGTCCATGGGCGTGATGGTCCGCGAGACCGCGGAGCTCTACACCGCGTTCCGGCAGGGCCTGCCGTCGCCGCTGCCCGAGCTGCCGGTGCAGTACCTCGACTACGCGGCCTGGCAGCGGTCCTGGCTGCGGGGCGAGGCCCTGGAAGCGCAGCTCGGATGGTGGCGGCGGGAGCTGGAAGGGGCGCCCGCGGTCCTGGAGCTGCCGTCGGACCGGCCGCGGCCACCGGAGCGCAGCCACCGGGGAGCCGTGGCCCGGATCTCCCTGGGGGCGGAGCTGACCGGGGCCCTGGGTGTCCTGGCCCGGCGCGAAGGGGCCACGCCGTTCATGGTTCTGACGGCCGCCTTCCAGAGCCTCCTCCACCGCACCGGCGGGCAGGACGACGTCCTGGTCGGCACTCCAGTGGCGAACCGAGTCCGCGTGGAGCTCGAAGGGCTGATCGGGTTCTTCGCCAACACGCTGGTGATGCGCGGGCGTTTCGACGAGGAGGGGCTGACCTTCCGCCGACTGCTCGAGCGGACGCGGTCGTCGGCGCTGGGAGCGTTCGCCCACCAGGATCTCCCCTTCGAGCGCCTGGTCGAGGAGCTGGCGGTGGAGCGCAGTCTCTCCCACACCCCCCTCTTCCAGGTGGCGATCGCCGTCCAGAACGCCCCGGGCGCCGGCCTGTCGCTGCCGGGCGCGGTGCTGGAGCGCCTGCCGCTGGACGGCGGCACGGTCAAGTTCGACCTCACCCTGGCCTGGTTCGAGACGGAAGGCGGCCTGGAAGGCGCCCTGGAGTACGCAGCGGACCTCTTCGACGATCCGACGGCGCGCCGCCTGCTCGGCCAACTGGCCACGATCCTGGCGGGCGCGGCGGCGGAGCCGGGCGCGCGCGTCGAAGACCTGCCGCTGCTGGGCGCGGTGGAGCGCCACCAGGTCCGGCTGGAGTGGAACGACACGGGCCGCGACTACCCGCGCGACACCGCGCTGCACACCCTGTTCGCGGAGCGCGCCGCGGAGCGGCCCGATGCGACCGCCCTGGTCTTCGACGGCGGGACGATGTCCTACGGCGAGCTCGCGGCCCGCTCCCACCGCCTGGCCCAGTACCTGCTGGGCCTGGGCCTGCGGCCGGAGGAGCGCGTCGCCTTCTGCCTCCAGCGCTCGGCCTGGGCGGTGGCGGCCCACGTCGGCATCCTGGCGGCCGGCGGCGTCTACGTGCCGCTCGACCCGGACCTGCCGGCCGAGCGCCTGGGTGTGCTCCTGGCCGACTCCCGGCCTAACGTGGTCCTCACCGACGCGGCCTCCGCCGGCGCCCTGCCGCCGCTGGCCGCGGAGGTGAGGCTGGTGCGGCTCGACGAGGCGGAGGAGGAGATCGCCCGCCTGCCGTCCTCCGCGCCGCCGACCGGCGTGGACGGCGACCGGCTGGCCTATGTGATGTACACCTCGGGCTCGACCGGCCGGCCCAAGGGCGCCGCCGTGGTCCACCGCGGCGTAGCCCGCCTGGCGCTCGCCCAGGACGGACCGGACGGCTTCACCCGCCTCGGGCCGGACGATGTCGCGCTCAGCCTCGCGCCCTACTCCTTCGACGCCACCACGCTGGAGATCTGGCCGGCGCTGCTCGGCGGCGCGCGCGTGGTCCTCTCGCCGGAGCGCGTGCTGCCGCCGCAGGAGATCGGCAGGATGATCGCCGCGCACGGCGTGACCTTCCTGTGGCTGACGGCCGGCCTCTTCCACCAGATGGTGGACGAGAATCTGGAGGGCCTGCGGCCGGTGCGCCGGCTCCTGGCCGGGGGCGAGGCGCTGTCGGCGCCCCACGTGCGCCGCGTGCTGACGGAGCTGCAGGACTGCCGGCTGGTCAACGGCTACGGCCCCACGGAGGTGACGGTCTTCACCTGCTGGCAGCCGCTCCGCGATCCGGCGGACGTGGGCGAGTCGGTGCCGATCGGCCGGCCCATCGGCACGACCCGTGCCTACGTGCTGGACCGCGCCTTCCGGCCGGTGCCGGCGGGGGTGGCCGGGGAG
This sequence comes from uncultured Holophagales bacterium, assembly GCA_963844885.1. GTDB lineage: Bacteria > Acidobacteriota > Thermoanaerobaculia > Multivoradales > UBA5704 > DATMER01. The sequence continues at coordinate 390,460 of CAWJQA010000012.1, forward strand.
CTCTACGCCGGCGGCGACGGCCTGGCGCGCGGCTACCTGGACCGCCCGGACCTCACCGCCGAGCGCTTCGTGCCCGATCCCGTGTCCGCGACCCCCGGCGAGCGGCTCTACCGCACCGGCGACCGCGTGCGCCTGCGGCCGGACGGAGCCCTGGAGTTCCTGGGCCGGCTCGACCGCCAGGTCAAGATCCGCGGCTTCCGCATCGAGCCGGGGGAGATCGAGGCCGTGCTCGCCGAGCACCCCGGCGTCAGGGAGTGCGCCGTGGTCGTCCGCGAGGAGAAGGCCGGCCGCCGCCTGGTGGCCTGCGTGGTGCCGCGCGGTGAGATCACCCCGGAGGTCGACCCGGAAGTACTGCGGGAGCACCTGCGTCCGCGGCTGCCCGCCTACATGGTGCCCACGGCCTGGCGGACTCTCGACGCCCTGCCCCTCACCCCGAACGGCAAGGTGGACCGCCGCGCCCTGGAAAGGATGCCGATCGAGGCGCCGCCGCGGACGGACCGGACGGTGCCAGCCGGGCCGGTGGAGGAGCGGATGGCCGCCATCTGGGCCGAGCTCCTGGGAGTGGAGCGGGTGGGTGCCGGCGACAGCTTCTTCGACCTCGGCGGCCACTCGCTGCTGGCCACCCGGGTGATCTCTCGCGTGCGCGCCGCCTTCGGCGTGGAGCTGCCGCTGCGCGCCCTGTTCGAGGAGCCCACGGTGGCCGGCCTCGCCGCGCGGGTGCAGGCGGCGCGCGCGGAGAGCGCCGCAACGGCGCCGCCCCTGGTGCCCACGGGCGCCGGCCGCGGGCCGCTCTCCTTCGCCCAGGAACGGCTCTGGTTCCTGGAGCGGCTGGTGCCGGGCAGCCCGGCCTACCACATCCCCACCGCCCTGCGGATCACCGGCGGCCTGGACCCCGCCGCCCTGGCCCGCACGCTGGCGGAGATCGTCCGCCGGCACGCGGCCCTCCGGACGACGTTCGCCGGCGAGGAGCCGCCGATCCAGATCGTCTCGCCGGACGCAGTAGACGCGGTGGGGCCGCTGCCGGCCGCCGATCTCCGCTCCCTGCCGGCCGAAGCGCGGCAGGCCGAGGCGGACCGCCTCCTGGCGGCCGAGATCGCCCGGCCCTTCGACTTCGGGCGCGGCCCCCTGGTGCGCGCCCTGCTCCTGCGGCTGGGCGAGGCGGACTGGGCGCTGGTCCTGGTGCTGCACCACGTCGTCGGCGACGGCTGGTCCATGGATGTCCTCGTCCGCGAGACCGCCGCGCTCTACGGCGCGTTCCGCGCCGGCCTCCCGTCGCCGCTGCCCGAGCTGCCGCTCCAGTACCTGGACTACGCGCTCTGGCAGCGGAGCTGGCTCCAGGGGCCGGTGCTGGAGGAGCAACTGGCGTGGTGGCACCAGGAGCTGGACGGCGCGCCTGCGGTGCTGGAGCTGCCCGCGGACCGGCCGCGGCCGGCGGTGCGCAACCACCGGGGCGCCTCGGCGCGCATCGCCCTGCCGCTGGAGCTGACGGCGGACCTCGCCGAGTTGGCCCGGCGCGCCGGAGCCACGCCGTTCATGGTTCTCCTGGCGGCCTTCCAGGCCCTGCTCCACGGCTCCACGGGCGAGGACGACATCCTCGTCGGCACACCGGTGGCGAACCGCACCCGGATCGAGCTCAAGGGGTTGATCGGGTTCTTCGTCAACACCCTGGTGTTGCGCGGGCGGTTCGCCGATGGGGACGGCGGCAATCTCACCTTCCTGCGGCTGCTGGAGCACACGCGCGCCACGGCGCTCGGGGCCTTCGCCCGCCAGGATCTCCCCTTCGAGCGGCTGGTCGAGGATCTGGAGGTGGAGCGCAGCCTGTCCCACAGCCCGATCTTCCAGGTGGCGATGGCGCTCCAGAACGCTCCGGCCACGGGCCTCGAGCTGGCCGGGGCCGAGCTGGAGACGCTGCCGTTCACCACCGGCTCGGCGAAGTTCGACCTCACCCTCGTCTGGACCGAGGCGGAGGGCCGACTGGACGGCTCCCTGGAGTACGCCACGGACCTCTTCGACGCGGCCACCGCCGAGCGCCTGGCGGGCTGGCTCCAGGGCCTCCTGGTGACGATGGCCGCGGAGCCGGAGGCGCGCCTTGCGGATTGGCCGGCCCTGCGCGGGACGGAGCGGCGGCAGGTCGCGACGGCAGGAGGCCGGGCTCGGATCCGCGCCTTCCGCCAAGTTCCGCAACGCGCCTCGACCGGGGAGACCGCGGCGGCCGGGCCGGTCGAGGAGCTGGTGGCCGGGATCTGGGCCGAGCTTCTGGGCTGCGAGTCGGTGGGCCGCGGCGACGACTTCTTCGCGCTCGGCGGCCACTCGCTGCTGGCCACGCAGGTCATCTCTCGCGTGCGCCGAGCGCTCGGCGTCGAGATTCCGTTGCGCGTCCTGTTCGAATCGCCCGTTCTGGCGGACTTCGCCCGCGCCCTGGACGAGACCCGGCGTGCGGCCGAGCCCTCGGTGGAGCCCCTCGTGCCGCTCCCCCGGGAGTCCCGCGACGGCGGCCTGCCGCTCTCCTTCGCGCAGGAGCGCCTCTGGTTCCTCGACCGGCTGCTGCCGAACAGCCCGCTCTACAACGTCCCGTTCGCCCTGCGCGCACGCGGCGAGCTGGACGTGCTCGCCTTCGCCGCGGCCGTGCGGTCGGTGGTGCGCCGCCACGAGATCCTGCGCACCACCTACGGCGCGGAGAACGGCCAGCCGATCCAGCGCATCGCCCCCGGCGCCGAGATGCCGGTGCCGGAGGTCAACCTGCGCGGGCTCCCGGAACAGGACCGCGAGGCCGAGGCCCGGCGGCTCGCCGCGTTCGAAGCGCGCCGGCCGTTCGACCTCGGCACCGGGCCGCTGTTGCGGACCACCCTGGTCAGGACGGGGGCGGCGGAGCGCCTCGTCCTCGCCACGTTCCACCACATCGTGGCCGATGGCTGGTCCATGGACGTGTTCGTGCGCGACCTGGCGGCCGGCTACCGGGGCGCCCCTCTGCCGGACCTGCCGGTGCAGTACGCCGACTACGCCGCCTGGCAGCGCCGCCGGCTCTCCGGCGAGGCCCTGGAGGCGGAGCTCGCGCATTGGCGCCAGACCCTTGCCGGCGCCCCCGCGGTCCTGGAGCTGCCGGGCGACCGGCCGCGGCCGCCGGTCCTCAGCTACCGCGGCGCGATGGAGATCTTCAAGCTGCCCGCGGAGGGGGCGGCCGGCGCCGCCGCTCTTGCGCGCCGCCAGGACGCGACCTCGTTCATGGTGCTGCTGGCGGCCTTCGAGATCCTTCTGGCGCGCCTCACCGGCCGCGAGGATCTGGTGGTTGGAACGCCCGTGGCGAACCGCGGCCGCATGGAGACCGAGGGGCTCATCGGCTTCTTCATGAACACCCTCGCCCTGCGCACCTCGCTCGCCGGCGAGCCCGGACTGGCCGGCCTGCTGCCGCAGGTCCGGGAGACCGCGCTCGCCGCCTATGCGCACCAGGAGCTGCCGTTCGAGAAGCTGGTCGAGGAGCTCAAGCCGGCCCGCGACCTGGCGCACGCACCGCTGGTCCAGGTGACCTTCACGCTCCTCGCCGCCGGCGGGAGCGGGCTCCGGAGCTCTCTGCCGGGCATCGAGCTGTCGCCCGCCTTCGACGACGCCCCGGGGACCGGCACGGCGAAATTCGACCTGACCCTCAACCTGAGCGACAACCCGGACGGTCTCAGCGGCGCCCTCGAGCACAACCGCGACCTCTTCGACGCCGCCACGGTGCGGCGTTTCGCCGGTGCCTACGCCACCCTTCTCGCCGCCGCCGTGGCCGATCCGGAGCGCCCGCTGTGGGAGCTGCCCATGCTGACCGCCGAAGAGCGCGGCCAGCTCCTGGGCGAGTGGAACGAAACGGCCAAGCCCCTCCCCGCCGAGCCGGCGGTCCACCGCTGGATCGAGGACCAGGCGCGCCGGCACCCCGGAGCGGTCGCCCTGGTCCACGCGGACCGGCGGCTCACCTATGCCGAGCTCGACGACCGGGCCGGCCGCCTGGCAGGCCGGCTGCGCGCCCTGGGAGTCGGGCCGGAGCGGTGCGTGGCCCTCTGCGTCGAGCGCTCGGCGGAGATGGTGATCGCGCTCCTCGCGGTGATGAAAACGGGAGGCGCGTACCTACCCCTCGACCCCGGCCATCCGCGCGAGCGCCTGGCGCTCATCCTGGAGGACGCGGGGAGGCCGCTGATGCTCGCCACCCGCGGCGAGCGCAGCGAGGAGCTGGCGGCCCGGACCACAGAGGTCGTCTGGCTCGACGAGGATCCGGAGGACGCTCCGGCCCTGGCTGAACCTGGCCTCCTGGACGCCGACGGCCTGGCCTACGTGATCTTCACCTCGGGCTCCACCGGCCGGCCCAAGGGCGTGCAGGTGGTGCGCCGCGGTCTCGCCAATTTCCTGGCGTCCATGCGGCGGCAGCCGGGGCTCGGAGCGGACGACGTGCTCGTGGCGGTGACGACGCTCTCGTTCGATATCGCCGGCCTGGAGCTCCTGCTCCCCCTGGCCGTGGGCGCCCGGGTGGTGGTCGCGAGCCGCGACGTGGCCGCCGACGGCCCGCGCCTCGCCGCGCTCCTGGCCGCGAGCGGCGCCACGGCCATGCAGGCCACGCCCGCCACCTGGCGCGTGCTCCTCGAGGGCGGCTGGGAGGCGCCCGCGGGCTTCAAGGTGCTCTGCGGCGGCGAGGCCCTGCCCGGAGACCTGGCCGCGCGCTTCGGCGCAGGCGGCGCGGAGGTGTGGAACCTCTACGGTCCCACCGAGACCACCGTCTGGTCGGCCGTCGAGCCGGTGGATCCGCGACGAGGCCCGGAGCGTGGTCCCACTCGGCCGGCCCCTCGCCAACACGCAGATCCACCTCGTGGGCCGCGCGCTGGAGCCGGTGCCGGTGGGCGTCCCGGGCGAGCTGCTGATCGGCGGCGCCGGGCTGGCCCGCGGCTATCTGGGCCGCCCCGATCTTACGGCCGAGCGTTTCGTGCCGTGTCCATGGGGCCCGCCCGGCTCCCGGCTCTATCGCACGGGCGACCTGGCCCGGCGTCTGCCGGACGGCCGCGTCGAGTTCCTCGGCCGGCTCGACCATCAAGTCAAGATCCGCGGCTACCGGATCGAGCTGGGCGAGATCGAGGCCGCGCTCGCCGAGCACCCCGCGGTGCGTCACGCCGTGGTCGTCGATCTCCCGGACCCCTCCGGCGGCCGCCGGCTGGCGGCCTACGCCGAGACCCCCGGCGACCCGCCGGCCCTCGACGAGGTGCGGGCGTTCCTGCGCGCGCGGCTCCCCGAGTACATGCTGCCCCAGTCCTTCACGCCCCTGGAGCGCCTCCCCCTGAACCCCAGCGGCAAGGTGGACCGCCGCGCCCTCCCCGATCCGTCCCTGGAGCGGCCGGTGCTCGCGGTGGAGTACGTGGCGCCGCGGGAGGGCCGAGAGGCCGCCCTGGCCGCGCTCTGGAGCGAGGTTCTGGGCGTGGAGCGGGTCGGCACGCGCGACAACTTCTTCGACCTCGGCGGCCACTCCCTGCTGCTGGTGCGCCTGCAGGCGCGGATCGCCGTCGAGACCGGTATCGATCTGCCGGTGCTCGAGCTGTTCGAGCATTCGACCGTGGCGGCCCTGGCTCGCCGCCTGGACGAGCTGGCCGGCGGCGGTGCTGTCGATTCCGGCGTCGGCGAGGAACGGACCGAGGAGCTGCGGCGCGGTAAGGAGCGCCGCGCCAGGCGCCGCCGCGCCTCGGAGGTGGAGATCTGAGATGAGCGGTGAGACGACCGGATCCGAGATCGCCGTCGTCGGCCGCGCCGGACGCTTCCCCGGCGCCGCCGGCCTGGAGGCGTTCTGGCGCAACCTGGCCGCGGGCGTGGAGTCGATCACGTTCTTCACGCCGGAGGAGCTGCGCGCCGCCGGCATTCCAAACGAAGTCCTGCGCGATCCGGCCTACGTGCCGGCGCGCGGCGTCCTCGCGGGCGCCGAGGCTTTCGACGCGGGTCTGTTCGGCATGAGCCCGCGCGAGGCCCGGATCACCGATCCCCAGCATCGCGTCTTCCTGGAGTGCGCCTGGGAGGTTCTGGAGGACGCCGGCTGCGACCCGGGCCGCTTCCCCGGCCTGGTGGGCGTGTTCGCGGGCTGCAGCCTGAGCCGGTACATGCTCGCGGTGCATGGCGATCCCGACATGGCCCGCGCTCTCGACCCTTTCCAGCTCACGGTCGCCAACGACAAGGACTTCCTGGCCACCCGCGTGTCCTACAAGCTCGGCCTCGAAGGCCCGGCCTTCACCGTGCAGACCGCCTGCTCGACCTCGCTCGTGGCGATCCACCTGGCCTGCCAGTCGCTCCTCGGCGGCGAGTGCGACCTGGCCCTGGCCGGCGGCGTCTCGGCTCCATGGCCGCAGGAGAGCGGCTATGTCTGGAGCGAAGGGATGGTCCTTTCGCCGGACGGCCATACCCGCGCCTTCGACGCGCGCGGCCAGGGGACGGTGGCCGGACACGGCGTCGGGATCGTGGCCCTTCGCCGCCTGGAGGACGCCCTGGCCGCGGACGACCCCATCCGCGCCGTGATCCGCGGCACGGCGATCAACAACGACGGCTCGCGCAAGGTCGGCTACACCGCACCCCGCATCGAAGGGCAGGCGCGGGTCATCCGCTCCGCCCAGATCGTGGCGGAGGTGGACGCCCGCAGCCTCGACTACGTGGAGGCGCACGGCACCGGCACGCCCCTGGGTGATCCGATCGAAATCGCGGCCCTCACCCGCGCCTTCCGCGCCACCACGAAGGACGCGGGCTTCTGCGCCATCGGCTCGGTGAAGACGAACATCGGCCATCTGGACGCCGCCGCCGGCGTCGCCGGCCTCATCAAGACCGTCCTCGCCCTGGAGCACCGGCAGATCCCGCCCAGCCTCCACTGCGACACGCCGAACCCGCAGATCGACTTCGCGGACAGCCCGTTCTTCGTCAATCGCGAGCTGCGCGACTGGCCGGCCCGCGACGGTGAGCCGCGCCGGGCCGGCGTCAGCTCCTTCGGCATCGGCGGCACCAACGCCCATGCCATCCTGGAGGAGGCGACGCCGCGCGAGCCCTCCGGTCCGGCCCGGGAGCACCAGCTCCTGATCCTCTCCGCCCGCACCGAGGGCTCCCTGGAGGCCGCGGCGGAGCGCCTGGCCGCGCACCTGGAAGCGCGGCCGGCGGACCTGGCAGATCTGGCGGACGCCGCCTACACCCTGCGCGTGGGCCGGCGCGAGCTGGAGCACCGCCGGGCCGTAGTCTGCCGCGACGCCACCGGAGCCGTGGCCGCCCTGCGCGCCGCGCCGCGGATCTCCGGCCAGGCCGGGGACGGCCGCGCCGCCGCCTTCCTCTTCCCGGGCCTCGGCGGGCAGCACCCCGGCATGGCCGCCGGCCTGCTCGCGGGCGGCGGCGCGGAGCCGCTCTTCCGCAAGGAAATCGAGACCTGTGCGGAGATCCTCCGGCCGCTGCTCGGGTTCGGTCCGATGCGGCTGTTCGGGACCGATTTTCCGGAGGCCGAGGAGCTGCTGGGCGACATCGCGGTTTCCATGCCGGTCCTCTTCGCCCTGGAGCAGTCGCTGGGCCGCCTCTGGCTGAGCTGGGGGGTCAAGCCGAAGGCCCTCCTCGGCCACAGCCTCGGCGAGTACGCGGCGGCCTGCCTGGCCGGCGTCTTCTCCACCGAGGACGGCGCGCGCATCATGGCCGCCCGCGGCCGGCTCCTGGCCGAGCTGCCGCCGGGTGGCATGATCTCGGTGCCCCTCTCCGAGGAGGAGTGCGCGCCGCTCCTCGTCCCCGGGCAGCTCTGGCTGGCCACGATCAACGGCCCCCGGACCTGCGTCCTGTCCGGAACGCCCGAGGCGCTCGATGAAGCCGAACGGCGGCTCGCGGCCGAGGGCAGGACCGCCCGCCGCGTGCGCGCCCGCGGCGCCTACCACTCGGGCATGATCGACCAGCCCATGCTGGACCGGTTCCGGGCCGAGGTCGCGAAGGTCCGGCTCACCGAGCCGTCGATCCCCTTCCTGTCGAACCTCACCGGCACCTGGATCCGGGCCGGCCAGGCCACCGATCCTGGCTACTGGACGGAACATCTGCGGTCGCCCGTGCGCTTCGCTGACGACCTGGCCGAGCTGCTGCGCGACCCCGGCATCATCCCGGTGGAGATCGGGCCGGGACGGACGCTCGCGACCCTGGCCGCCGAGCGCCTGGCGGGCAGCCGGCCGGCCCTGACTTCGCTGCGCCACCCCCAGGAAACCGCGGAGGACGCCGCGGTCCTCTACGCCTCCCTGGGCCGCCTCTGGGCCGAGGGGGTCGCCGTGGACTGGACCGGCTTCGCCGCCGGCGAGCGCCGTTTGCGCGTCCCGCTGCCCACCTATGCCTTCGAGCGGCAGCGCTACGCGCCAGCCCGCCAGCCGGTGCTGACCGGGGCCGTCGAAATCGTCGAGACCGGAGAGGACTTTCTGCCGGACTTGGCGGACTGGTTCCAGGTCCCGGTCTGGAAGCAGACGCCGCCGCTCGAACCGTCTCCGGCTCCGGGCGGACCCTGGCTGCTCTTCACCCCCGGGTCCGGTCCGGCCGAAGCGCTGGCCCGTCGCCTGGAAGAGCGGGGCGACGCCGTGGCACGGGTGGAGATTGGGGAGGGATTCCGGCGTCTCGCCGCCGGCCGCTATGCGCTCGACCCCGGCCGATCGGAAGAGTACGACGCGCTGCTGGCGGCTCTCGACGAGGACGGGCTGGCTACGGCCGGCGTCATTCACGCCTGGTGCCTGGGCGAGCTGGCGGAGATGGATTCCCTCACGGAGCGCCTAGCCCGCGCGGAGGCCGCGGCGACGTTCGGCTTCTACAGCCTTCTCTTCCTGGCCCAGGCCGTGGGCCGGCACGGCAGCTCCCTGCGCCTGACGGTGCTTTCGGACGGCCTGCACCGCGTCGTCGGCGAAACCGCTCCGGCGCCCGAGCGCGCGACTCTGCTCGGGCCGGTCCTGGTGATCCCGCGCGAGCTGCCGGGCGCGGTCTGCCGTAGCGTGGACCTGACGGTCTCCGGGGAGACGCTCGACGCGCTCTTTGCCGAGCTGGACGCCGACGGACCCCCGGTCGTCGCCCTCCGGGACGGCTCGCGCTGGGTGCCCGGCTTCGAGCCCGTCCGGCTCGAAGCCCCGGCCGAGCCCCTGGGCCGGCTGCGCGAAGGCGGGACCTACCTGATCACCGGCGGCGTGGGCGCCATGGGCCTCGCCTTCGCCGAGCGCTTCGCCCGCCACACCCGCGTAAACCTCGCTCTGGTCTCCCGGAACGCGGAAGCCTCCGGCCGGGTGCGGCGGATCGAGTCGCTCGGCTCCGCGGTGATGGTTCTGCGCGCGGACGCCGCGGACCCGGACGCCATGGCGGCGGCCGTCGCGGCGGTCAAGGAGCGCTTCGGGCCGATCCACGGCGCCATCCACGCCGCCGGCGTCCTGGGCGCCGGCCTCCTGCAGAGCAAGACGCGGGAGGCCGCCGACGCGGTCCTGGACCCCAAGGTGCGGGGCGCCCTGATCCTCGACCACCTGCTGCGCGGCGAGCCCCTGGACTTCCTCGTCCTCTGCTCGTCGATCAGCGCCCTCTCCGGCGCCCTCGGGCAGGTGGACTACTGCGCGGCCAACGCGTTCCTCGACGCCTTCGCGCGCTGGCGCGGCCGGCCCGCCGTGGCCGTGGACTGGGACCGCTGGCAGGGCGAAGGCATGGCGCACAACGTTCTCCAGCAGGGGGACCGGCGGGAGGTCCATCCCCTCCTCGGCGTGCGCCTCGAAGGCGGACCGGACCGGATCGTCTTCGCCGCCCGCCTCGGCGCCGCGAGCTCCTGGGTGCTCGACGAGCACCGCCTCCTGGAGCGGCCCATCCTCCCAGGCACGGCCTACCTGGAGATGGCGCGTGCCGCCTGCGAGGCCGTCGCCGGAGCAGGACCGGTCGAGATCAACGACGTGATCTTCTGGACCCCCCTGATGGTGCCCGCCGGGCAGGAGGCCGAGGTCTACACGCTTCTCGAACGCCGAGATCACCGCGAGGACGGCTCGTTCGTCTTCCAGGTGCTGAGCGCGGAGCCCGGACCGGAGATTCGATACCGGAGGCATGCGACCGGCTCGGTCCGGCCCCTGAAGCCGGCCGAGGCCACGGCGGCCCGGGAGCGTGCCGGGAGGGTGCGCGAGCGCTTCGCAACCCTCGAGACCGCGCCGGAGGTGGTACCTGGACCGGAGTCGCTCGCCGCCGCCTTCGGCCCGCGCTGGCACTGCCTGCGCCGCTACCGCTTCGCCGGCGACGAGGGGCTCGCCGACGTCTCGCTCGACGCGGCCCATGCCCGCGACGTCGAGGCCTACCGCCTCCATCCGGCTCTCCTCGACGCCGCCACCGGCTTCACGAGCGCCGGCCTGACGGAAGGCTTCCACCTGCCGCTCTCCTACCGGACGGTGCGCGTGCTGGCGCCGCTGGCCGCGGCCGTGCGGAGCTGGGGGCGCGGGCGCAGCTCCGGCGCCGGCACCTTCTCCGCCGACGTCGTGGTGACCGGGCTCGACGGCGAGCCGCTGGTCGAGATCGAGGAGTTCACGAAGCGGCGAATCGATCCCGGCCAGGGCGAGGCCGACCTCGCCGCGCTGGAGAGCGGTCAGCCCGGTGTCCCCGGCACCCGCGACCGCTCGCTGGTGGACGCCGCGGAGCTGGGGATTCCGGAGGGCCGGGAGCCCGGCATGCTGCCCGGCGAGGGCGCCGAGGCGCTGCGTCCGTATCCTCGGCACCCGCCGCCACCTGCCGCAGGTCGTCGTGGCGACCCGCAGCCTGACCGGTCGGCCCGCGCGTCGCCGGGCGGCGGCCCAGAACGAGGACGGGCCCGCGCCGCGCTCCTCCCGGAGGAGAGCCCCGTGGTGTCTGGCGGCAGCGGCGGCAGCGTGGAGGAGACCTTGCGCCGCCTGTGGAGCGAGGTTCTGGGCGTGGCCGAGGTGGGGGTCCACGACAACTTCTTCGCCCTGGGCGGCGACTCGATCCTCGGCCTTCAGGTGGTCGCCCGGGCGCGCGAGGCCGGCCTGGAGCTGGCGCCGGGGCAGATCTTCGAGCACCAGACCGTAGCCGCCCTGGCCTCCGCCGTGGGCGGCGGCCAGGCTCCGGCCTCCGAGCCGCCAGTTGAAGAGAGCCCCGCCGCCTTCACGCCCGGCGACTTCCCGCTGGCCGGGATGGACGAGGCCGGCCTGGGCCGGCTGTTCGAGCAGATCGCCGTGATCGACAGCCTGGAAGAGGACGAACGTTGAGCCAGAACGTCGAAGACATCTACCCGCTGACCCCGCTCCAGGAGGGCATGCTCTTCCATACCCTGGGAGCGCCGGGCAGCGGCGTCTACCTGGAACGCCTGAGCTGCGAGCTGCGCGGCGACCTCGATCCGGCCGCCTTCCGCCGCGCCTGGGAGGAGACCCTGGCACGCCATCCGGTCCTGCGTACGGCCTTCCTGTGGCAGGGGCTCGACCGGCCCGTACAGGTGGTCCGTCGCACCGTTCGCCTGCCGTGGCAGGAGGAGGACTGGCGGAGTCTCTCCCTCGAGGAGCGCGAGGCGCGGCTCGCCGCCTTCCTCGACGACGACCTGCGCCGCGGCTTCGACGTGACCCGCGCCCCGCTCCTGCGCGTCGCCCTCTTCCGCACCGGCGAGCGCGCCTGGCGGCTGGTCTGGACCCACCACCATCTGCTCCTCGACGGCTGGGCCCGCGTCCACGTCCTGCGCGACGTCCTCACCCTCTACGAAGCCGCGCGCCGCGGCGCGAGCCTCCGGCTGGAGCCCGTGCGCCCGTTCCGCGACTACGTGGCCTGGCTGCAGGGCGAGGGCGCCCGGGACCGGCGGACGCCGAGGCCTTCTGGCGCCGCACCCTCGCCGGCTTCGCCGCGCCTACCCGGGCCGTCCCGGAAAGCGTTGGGGAGACTGGGGGGAGACGGCCGGGGAGCAGGAGGAGACCTCGCTCCAGCTCGGTCCGGCCGAGACCGCCGCCCTCCAGGAGCGGGCGCGGCGGGAGCGGATCACCCTCAATACCTTGGTGCAGGGCGCCTGGGCGCTCCTGCTCGCGCGCGCCTCCGGCGACGAGGACGTGGTCTACGGCAGCGTGGTCTCCGGCCGGCCGCCTCCCTGCCGGGCGCCGAGGCCATGGTGGGGCCGTTCATCAACACCCTGCCGGTGCGGGCGCGGCTGCGGCCGGCGCGAGCCGGCGGCCGACTGGCTGCGCCGCTTCCAGGACGGCCAGGCCGCGCAGCGCCGCTACGAGCGCACGCCCCCTGGTGCAGGTGCAGTCCTGGAGCGACGTGCCCCGCGGCACCCCGCTGTTCGAGACCCTCGTCGTCTTCGAGAACCATCCCAGCCAGCGGCGCCGCCAACGGCATGCGGGACCTGGAGATCGCCAATCCGCGCTACGACTCCAAGGCCCACTATCCGCTGAGCCTGGTCGCCGCTCCTGGGGAGGCTCTGGGCCTCCAGCTCAAGCACGAGCGCGCCCGGGTGGACGGCCCGGCCGCCGTCCGCCTCCTCGACCGCCTGCGCACGGTGCTCGCCGGGCTCGCCGCCGATGCCGGCCGGCCGCTGTCCGAGCTGGGCTGTCTCCCCGACGGCGAGCGGCAGGAGATCCTGGCCCACAGCGGCAGTCGCCGGCCCCCCGTGCCGGAGAGCGCCACGATCCACGGCCTGTTCGCCGGGCGCGCCGCCGCCACGCCGGACGCCGTGGCCGTCGAGCACGACGGCGCCGTCCTCACCTACGGCGAGCTGGACCGCCGCTCCGGCCGCCTGGCGCGGCGCCTGCGGCGGCTCGGGGCCGGGCCCGATACCGTCGTCGGCCTGCTCGCCGAGCGCTCGCCCGAGCTGATCATGGGCATGCTCGGCATCCTCCGGGCGGTGCCGCCTACCTGCCGCTCGATCCCGGCCATCCGCCCGAGCGCCTGAAGGCCCTGCTGGCCGACGCCGCCGCTCCCTGCTGGTCACCCGCGAGCCCCTCCTCGCCCGGGTGCCGCCGAGCCAGGCCCGCACCGTCCTTCTGGAGGCCGATGCCGGGACGGACGACGGTCGGGGAGCCAAGGAGCCGGTCTTCGCCGACTCCCTGGCCTACGTCATCTATACGTCCGGCTCCACCGGTGCGCCCAAGGGCGTGGCGGTGAGCCACCGCGCCGTGCTCCACCTCCTGCTCGACACCGACTACGTGCGCCTGGCACCGGACGACGTCGTGGCGCAGGTCGCGACCCCGGCCTTCGACGCCGCCACCTTCGAGATCTGGGGGCCGCTCCTGGCCGGCGCGCGCCTCTCGGTGATCGGCCGCTACGAGTCGCTCTACCCGCCCGACTTCGCGGCGCGCCTGCGCGAGCGCGGGATCACAACTCTGTTCCTCACCACGGCGCTGTTCAACGCCATGGCCCGCGAGGCGCCGGACGCCTTCTCGACGCTCCGGCACGTCCTGTTCGGCGGCGAGGCCGTGGACCCGGCCGCGGTGCGCGCGGTGCTTGCGGGGGGGCCGCCGGCCCGCCGCGGCGGCTGCTCCACGTCTACGGCCCCACGGAATGTACGACCTTCTCGACCTGGCACCTCGTGACCGAGGCCGGCGCCGGCACGGTCCCGATCGGCGGCCCGATCGCGGGCACCCGCGCCCTGGTCCTGGACCTCTGGGGCGGCCTCGCGCCGGCCGGCGTCGCGGGCGAGCTCTGCCTCGGCGGAGACGGCCTCGCCAGGGCTATCTGCAGCGGGCTGAACCGGCCGGACCTGGCGGCGGACCGCTTCGTGCCCGATCCGGAGGAGCCGGGTCGGCGCCTCTTTATCGGACCGGGGATCTGGTGAAGCGGCGTCCCGACGGTGCGATCGAGTTCCTCGGCCGCACCGACCACCAGGTCAAGGTTCGAGGCTTCCGCATCGAGCCCGGCGAGGTCGAAGCCGCCCTGCGCGAGCACCCCGACATCGCAGGACGCCTCGTCGCCGCCCTGCCCGATCCGAACGGCGGCCGCCGGCTCGTCGCCTGGTGGGTCCGCCGGGCGCCCGGGGCGTCTCCCGACCTGCGCGCCGCTCTGCGCGACCGCCTGCCCGAGCCCATGGTGCCCTCGGCCTTCGTCGAGATGGACGAGCTGCCGCTCAACGCCAGCGGCAAGGTCGATCGCTCGCGCCTTCCCAAGCCGGAGGACGTGGTCCGGACCGGCGACGAGCCCGCGGAGGCCGGCGGCGCGCCGCTCACCCCCGTCCAGGAGCTCCTGACCGGCGTCGTGGCCGCCGTGCTCGGCCGCGAGCGGATCGACGTCCGCGACTCGTTCTTCGGGCTCGGCGGCCACTCCCTCATGGCCACCCAGGTCGTCTCCCGGGTGCGCGAGGCCTTCGGCGTCAACCTGCCGCTGGCCGCGGTCTTCGAGGAGCCGACGGTAGCCCACCTGGCCGCGCGCGTCGAGAGGCTGCTGCGCGCCGACGCCCGCACCGAGCTGCCCCCCCTGGAGCCGGCTCCGCGCGACGGCGAGCTCCCTCTCTCCTTCGCCCAGGAGCGCCTCTGGTTCCTGGATCAGATCGATCCCGGTTCGCCGGCCTACAACATCCCGCTGGCCGTCCGACTGACCGGGGCGCTCGACGCGGCGGCCCTGGCCGCGGCTCTCCACGCTTTGGTCGACCGCCACGAGACGTTGCGCACCCGCTTCGCTCCGCCCCAATCCGTGGCGGGTCAGCCGGTCCAGATCGTCGACGCCGAGGCCGCCGGGTTCGATCTCTCGCTCGTGGATCTGGCCGGTCAGGATCTGCCGGACGCCGCGTGGCTCTCGCGGGTCCGCGAGCTCGGCCAGGCGGAGGCGATGCGGCCCTTCGACCTGGGCACGGGGCCGCTCCTGCGCGCCGTTCTCCTGCGCCGCGGCCCGGAGGAGCACGCGCTGCTGCTGACCCTCCACCACATCGTGGCCGACGGCTGGTCGCTGGGCGTCCTGCTGCGCGACCTGATCCGGCTCTACGCCCGGCCGGACGGGCTGCCGCCGCTGCGCATCCAGTACGCCGACTTCGCCGCCTGGCAGCGCGGCTGGCTGGCCGGCGATGCCCTGCGCGCGCTCGTGGATTTCTGGCGCCGCGAGCTGGCCGGCGCGCCGCCGCGCGCCGAGCTGCCCACGGACCGGCCCTGGCCCGCGGTCCAGACCTTCCGCGGCGGTGTTCTGCCGGTGGTCCTGCCTCCGGACCTCGCGAGCCGTCTGCGCGCCCTCGGCCGGAGCGAGCGGGTCACGCCGTTCATGGTTCTCCTCGCCGGCTTCGCCGCCCTGCTCCACCGCCTCGGCGGCCAGGAGGATCTCCTCCTCGGCACGCCGGTGGCCAACCGCACGCGGATGGAGACCGAGGATCTCATCGGCTTCTTCGTCAACACCCTGGCGCTGCGCCTGCGGCCGTCGGGCAACCAGCCGGTCCGCCGCCTCCTGGAGCGCGTGCGCGCCACCACCCTGGCGGCGTACGCCCACCAGGAGCTGCCGTTCGAGAAGCTCGTCGAGGAGCTGCAGCCGCGGCGCGACTTGAGCATCACCCCGTTCTTCCAGGTTCTCTTCGCGCTCCAGAACGCCCCGGCCGGCGCCCGGGAGCTGCCCGGGCTGGCGCTGGAGACCCTGTCCGTCCACAGCGGCACGGCCAAGTTCGCGCTCACGCTCTCGCTGTCCGAGACGACCGGGGGCGAGGGCGCCTTCGCCGGCTAGCTGGAGTACAACCGGGATCTCTTCGACGACACGAGCGCGCACCGCCTCGCCGGCCAGCTCGAGGCGCTTCTGACCGGCCTCGCGGATCCGGCCTCGCCGCGGCTGGAGGATCTGCCGCTGCTCTCCCCGGGCGAGCACCACCAGTTGCTCTCCGAGTGGAGCCTCGGTACGGGCTCTCCGGCCTCCGGCACGCTGCCGGAGCTGTTCGCCGCGCAGGCCGCCCGCTCGCCCGAAGCCACGGCCGTGATCGCTCCGGGCGAGCGGCTGACCTACGCCGAGCTCGACCCGCCGCGCCGGCCGGCTGGCCGGCGTTCTGCGCGCCCGCGGCGTGGGACCCGAGACGCCCGTGGGCCTCTGGTGGAGCGCTCCGCCGCCCTGCCCGTGGCCATGCTCGGCGATCCTCAAGGCCGGCGGCGCCTACGTGCCGCTCGACCCGGCCTACCCGCGCGAGCGGATCGCCTTCATGCTGCGCGACAGCGGCGCCGCCGTGGCCGTGGTCAGGAGGGGCTGGAAGGATCGCCTCCCGGACGTGGACGCCGTCCCCGTCGTCCCTGTCGATGCCGGGGCATGACGGCCTCCGGCGAGCCGGCGGCGGCCGGCCCGGTTCCCCTGGACCCGCGGAACCTGGCCTACGTCATCTACACGTCGGGCTCCACCGGCGCTCCCAAAGGGGTGGGCATCCCGCACGCGAGCGCCGCGGCGTTCCTGGCCTGGGCGGGCGAGGCGTTCTCCGCCGCCGAGCTCTCGGGCGTGCTCGCGGCCACCTCGGTCTGCTTCGACCTCTCGGTGTTCGAGCTGTTCGCGCCGCTGACCCACGGCGGCGCGGTGATCCTGGCCGAAGACGCGCTCGCCCTCGCGGAGCGGCCGGCGCCGTGGGACACCTCCGCGATCACGCTCATCAACACCGTGCCGTCCGCGATGACCGACGCTGCTGCGCCTCGACGGCCCTGCCGCCCGGGCCGGTGACGGTCAACCTCGCGCGGCGAGCCGCTCCAGACGCCGCTCTGGCGCGCCTCCACGAGCAGCCGCAGGTCACCCGGGTGCTCAACCTCTACGGCCCGACCGAGGACACGACCTACTCCACGGGCGAGGTCGTGCGACCGCTCCGGCGAGGCCGTCACGATCGGCCGTCCGGTCGCCGGCTCCCGGGCCTGGCTGCTCGACCGCGCTTGCCAGCCGGTACCGGTCGGCTCGCCGGGCGAGCTCTGCCTCGGCGGCGCCGGGCTCGCGCGCGGCTACCTCCACCGCCCGGACCTCACGGCCGAACGGTTCGTGCCCGACCCGTTTCGGACGCTCGGAGCTCGGCACGCGGCGCCCGCCTCTACCGCACCGGCGACCTCGCGCGCTGGCGGCCGGACGGCCGCATCGAGTTCCTGGGCCGCGCCGACCACCAAGTGAAGATCCGCGGCTTCCGCATCGAGCTCGGCGAGATCGAGGCCCGTCTCGCCCAGCACCCGGCCGTCCGCGACGCCGCCGTCCTCGCCCTGTCCGGCGCGGAGGGAGGCGACCGCCGGCTGGTGGCCTACGTGGCGCCCGCCGAAGGCCGGGAGATCGCCGTCCAGGAGCTGCGCGCCTTCCTGCGCGAGACGCTGCCCGAGTACATGGTCCCGGCGCGAGTGGGTGGCTCTCGCCGCCCTGCCCCTCACGCCGAGCGGCAAGATCGATCGCCGCGCGCTGCCGGCGCCTGACGCGGCCGACCGACCGGTCGCTCCCGGGGCGACAGCGGACGCCGTGCCGCCGCGCACCGAGCTGGAGCGTGCCCTCGCCGCCATCTGGTGCGAGGCGCTGGGTGTCGAGCGCGTGGGCGTCCACGACAACTTCTTCGACCTCGGCGGCCACTCGCTGCTCCTCGCCCGCGTCCTCGCCTCTCTGCGCGCCCGCTTCGCCGGGGTCGCGATGGTCGACCTCTTCCGCTTCCCCACCATCGCGAGCCTGGCCGAGCACCTCGGCCGGCAGCGCGAGGCGCCATCCTACGCCCACACCCAGGAGCGCGCCCGCAAGCGCCAGGAGGTCGCGGACCTCCACCGCCGCGAGGCCGCCGAGCGCCGCCGCAAGGGGCCGGGCCGATGACGTCCGAGATGACCGGGGAGAAGAGCGGGGAAATCACCGGCCGCGAGGTCGCCGTCGTCGGGCTGGCCGGGCGCTTCCCCGGCGCCGCCGGCGTGCCCGAGCTCTGGCGCAACCTGTGCGCCGGGGCCGAGTCGATCCGCGTCCTGACCGACGACGAGCTGCGCGCCGCCGGTGTGCCCGACGCGAGCCTGCGCGATCCGCGCTACGTCCGGGCGCGCGGCGCGCTCGACGGCGTCGACCTCTTCGACGCGGCGCTCTTCGGCTTCACCCCGCGCGAGGCCGAGATCCTCGACCCGCAGCAACGCCTTTTCCTCGAGTGTGCCTGGGAGGTTCTGGAGGAGGCCGGAGTCGATCCGCTGACCGCGCCCGGTCTCATCGCGGTCTATGCCGGAGTGGGCTCCAGCACGTACCTCTGGAACGTCCTCGCCCGGCGCACCGATCTCGACGGCCTGCAGGCCCTGTTCGGCAACGAGAAGGACTTCCTCGCCACCCAGGTCTCCTACCGCCTGAACCTGCGCGGTCCGAGCCTGACGGTGCAGACCGCCTGCTCCACCTCGCTGGTGGCCGTCCACCTGGCCTGCCAGGCCTGCTCAACTACGAGTGCGACCTGGCGCTGGCCGGCGGCGTCACGTCGGCCGTGCCGCAGGAGCGCGGCTACGTCTACCAGGAGGGCGGCATCCTGTCGCCCGACGGCCGCTGCCGCGCCTTCGACGCCCGCGCCGCCGGCACCGTGCTCGGCTCCGGCGCCGGCATCGTCGCCCTGGAGCGCCTGGAGGACGCCCTGGCCGCCGGCGACAACGTCCTCGCCGTCGTCCGCGGCTCGGCGATCAACAACGACGGCGGCGTCAAGGTCGGCTACACCGCGCCGAGCGTGGAAGGCCAGGCCGAGGTCATCGCCGCCGCCCAGGCCATGGCCGGGGTGGACCCCACGTCGATCGCCTACGTCGAGACCCACGGCACGGGCACCGCGCTCGGCGACCCGATCGAGATCGCCGCCCTCACCCAGGCCTTCCGCGCCGGCGACGTCCGCGCAGGACGAGCGGGCTTCTGCGCCCTGGGCATCCGTGAAGCCGAACATCGGCCACCTCGACACCGCCGCGGGCGTGGCCGGCTTCATCAAGACCGTCCTGGCGCTCCACCACCGCCGACTGCCGGCCGCCCTCCACTTCGAGCGC
Organism: uncultured Holophagales bacterium; assembly: GCA_963844885.1. Classification (GTDB taxonomy): domain Bacteria; phylum Acidobacteriota; class Thermoanaerobaculia; order Multivoradales; family UBA5704; genus DATMER01. The sequence continues at coordinate 409,329 of CAWJQA010000012.1, forward strand.
GCCAACCCGGAGATCGACCTGGCGTCGAGCCCGTTCTACGTCACTGCCGCCGCGGCGGAGTGGGAGACCGACCGGCTGCCGCGCCGCGCCGGGGTCAGCGCCTTCGGCATCGGCGGCACGAACGCCCACGTCGTCCTCGAAGAAGCGCCCGAGCCCGAGCCTTCCGGCCCGTCGCGGCCCTGGCAGCTCCTGCTCCTCTCCGCGCGCACGCCCGAGGCCCTGGCGCGGCGAGCCTCCGAGTCTGGCCGCCCGCCTGGCGGACCAGGCCGATCTGGTCGATCTCGCGGACGCGGCCCACACGCTGCGCGTCGGCCGCCGTGCCCTGCCCGTCCGCAGCGCCTTCGTGGTCCGCCACCGCGCCGAGGCGGTCCGCGCGCTGGAGGACGCGGGGATTCCGGGGCTCGGCTCCGGACCGGGCGCCGGCCGTGGCCTTCCTCCTGCCCGGCCAGGGCACCCAGTACCCCGGCATGGCCGCGGAGCTCTGGCGCGGCGAGCCCGCCTTCCGCGCGGCGATCGACGAGTGCGCCGGCCTGCTCGCGCCCCACCTCGGTCTCGACCTTCGAGGCGTGATCTGGCCGGCGGCCGGAGATCAAGAGGCAGCCGCCCGGCTGGCCGGCACCGGGCTCACCCAGCCGGCCCTGTTCGCGGTGGAATGGGCGCTGGCGCGGCTCTGGCGCGAGTGGGGTGTCGTCCCGGAAGCCCTCCTCGGCCACAGCCTGGGCGAGATCGTCGCCGCCTGCCTGGCCGGCGTCTTCACCCTGGAGGACGCGCTCGCCTTCGTGGCCCGGCGCGGCCGGCTCCTCCAGGCCCTGCCGCCGGGAGCCATGCTGGCCGTGGCTCTCTCCGAAGCCGAAATCGAGCCCTGGCTGGCGGAGGATCTGTCGCTGGCGGCGGTCAACGCGCCGGACGCCTGCACCGTCTCCGGTCCCGCCCCCGCGGTGGAGCGCCTCCAGGCGAAGCTGGAGGAAGGGGGGCGTCAAGGTCCGCCGGCTCCACACCTCCCACGCCTTCCACTCGGCCATGGTCGATCCGGCGGTGGACGAGCTGGCGCGGTCGCTTCAGAAGATAGAGCTGAGGCCGCCGGAGATCCCGTTCCTCTCGAACGTCACCGGCGCCTGGATCACCGAGGCCGAAGCCACGGACCCGGAGTACTGGGCGCTCCACGTGCGTCGCACCGTGCGCTTCGCGTCCGGCTGCGCGGCCCTGCTCGCGGATCCGGACCGGGTGCTGCTGGAGGCCGGCCCCGGCGCGACGCTGGGCGACCTGGCGCGGCGGCAGCCCGCCGCGGCCGGCCGCACCGTCCTCACCTCGCTCCCGGGGGCGGCCGAGGAGGCTTCAGACCTGGAGCGCCTGCTCACCGCCGCCGGCCGGCTGTGGGTGGCGGGGGTGGCCCTCGACGGCCGCGGCTTCGCCGCGCACGAGCGGCGGCGGATCGCGTCGCTGCCGGCGTACCCCTTCGAACGCTGCCGGTATTGGGTGGGAGCCGCGGAGAACCTGCCTGAAACCCCGGCCCGGCCCGCGCCCGTCGCGCCTGCGGTCCGCACGGCGGACGAGATGGAAACCGCCCTGGCCGGCCTCTGGCAGGAGGTTCTGGGGGTGGGCGCCGTCGGCCGCGACGACGACTTCTTCGAACTCGGCGGCAGCTCGCTCCTCGCCCTGGGGCTCCTGGCGCGGATCGAGGAGCGGCTCGGCGCCGCGCTCCCCCTCGCCTCCCTGGCCCGCGGCCGCGCCACCCCGGCCGAGCTGGCGCGGCGGCTGCGCGCCCAGGCGCCGGCCGGCGGCGCCGTCGAGCTGGCCGGCGGCGGCCGGGGGACCCCGCTGTTTTGGGTCCATCCCATCGGCGGTGGCATCCTGAGCTACGTCCCGCTCGCCCGCCTGCTTGGCCGCTCCCGGGGCCGCTCCCGCCCGGTCTGGGCCTTCCCGGCCCCCGGCCTGGACGGCGACCGGCCGCCGCTGCGGCGGGTCGAGGAGCTGGCGGGCGAGCACCTGGAGGCGCTGCGCCAGGTGCGCCCGCACGGCCCCTACCTCCTCGGCGGCTGGTCCTTCGGCGGCCTGGTCGCCTGGGAGATGCGCCGCCGGCTCGCCGAGGAAGGCGAGGAGGTCCCCCTGCTCACCCTGCTCGACAGTTGGTTCGCGGGGCTGCCGGTGGCCGGCGTCCTGCCGGAGGACGGAGACGGCCTGCTCGGCGTCCATCCGGCGGGTACCGCGGCCGGCGACGAGCGCTTGCGCCGGCTGCGTCAGACCGTCGAGGCGCACGCCGAAGCCGCCGCGGCCTGGCGCCCGCAGCCTCCCGGCGGGCGGACCCTGCTCCTGCTCGCCGCCGGCGAGCCGGGCGGCGCGGCGCGCGGCGCCGCCATCGCGGAGGCGTGGGCCGCCCGCGGCGCCGCTCCCCTGGAGGTCCGGAGCCTCGACGCGACCCATTGGACCCTGCTCGCCGAGCCGCGTGTGCGCGAGGCCGCCGAGCGCATCGAAGACTGCCTCGACCAACTGCGGATCCCCTGACGGGGCCCTGGAGGAAACCATGAAAGAACGGTACGACGTCATCATCATCGGCGGCGGCCCCGCCGGCAGCACCGTCGGCACGCTCCTGTCCCGGAGGGGTTACGAAGTCCTTCTCCTGGAGCGCCACAAGTTCCCGCGCTTCCACATCGGAGAGTCGATCACGGCCTTCGGCTTCCACGCCTTCAAGGAGCTCGGGGTCTACGACGAGCTCAAGGCCATGAACTACGTGCAGAAGAAGGGCCTCGAGTTCGTCATGCGCGAGGGCAGCAAGAAGGTCTACTTCCCGTCCGACCTGATCAACGAGCCGGGCGAGCTCCCGTGGGCCTTCCAGATGCCGCGCGCCAGGCTCGACCAGGTGCTGCTCGAAAACTCCCGCCGCAACGGCGTCACCGTCCTCGAAGAGCGCCTCGTCAAGCAGGTTCTCTTCGAAGGCGACCGCGCCGTGGGCGTGGAATTCAAGGATCTGACCGAGGGCAGCTCCGACGAAAGCCAGAAGGTCTACGCCCGCTGGATCGTCGACGCCTCCGGCCAGGGCTCCATCCTCAACCGCCAGCTCGACGACAACTGGGCCGACGACCCGCTGCTCGAGAAGAAGTTCGCCGTCTACTCCCACTGGAAGGGCGTGAACATCGTCAACAGCGACGACGAGCTCAACTTCAAGCTCTGCGTCCACGAGAACCGCCGCGACTGGGCCTGGTGGCTCCCCGTGGGCCAGGACGTGGTCTCGCTCGGCGTCGTGCTCAGCCAGGAGACGATCAAGAACGAGTCCAAGACCAAGGATCTGGAGCAGATCTTCAACAAGTACGCCGCCGACATCCCCCACGTCGACAAGCTGATCCAGGACCCGAACGTCCAGCGCGTCGAGAAGTTCCGCTGCGGCAAGGACTACTCCTACCGCGCCAAGCGCTTCTACGGTCCGGGCTGGTCGCTGGTCGGCGACAGCGGCGGCTTCATCGACCCCATCTTCTCCACCGGCATGCAGATCGCCTTCAACAGCGCCTTCACCCTGGCCGAGCAGCTCGACAAGACGCTCAAGAGCGACACCCGGGACGAGCGCCACCTCGCCGCGTACCAGAAGAAGTACACCGCGTTCTACCGCTTCAATTCCATGCTGGTGTACCTCTTCTACATGGCGAAGCTCGACTACCGTAACCTGAACGACGGCCGCTTCCTGTGGAAGAACCTCGAATGGTCCGGCTGGTGGGACCGGCTGCGGTTTCTCTACTTCGGCCAGCGGATCCTGCTCACCGACCGGAAGAAGGTGGCCAAGTGGGGCGAGCAGGTTCTGTTCGGCAACCCGGGCGACGACAACCTCCTCGCCAGGTTCCTGCTGATGCTCTCGTACAACTACGACAAGGTGTCCTCGCGCAAGACGAGCCGCGGCAAGCTCTCGCCCCAGAGCACCGAGCTGGTGGAGGCGTGAGCTCGGTCTGGCGGGACGTCTGGCGCGATGGGCGGTTCGCCCTGCGGGGCCTGGCCCGCTCGCCGATGGTCACCGCCGTGGTGGTCCTCACCCTGACCCTGGGGATCGGGGCCACCGCGGCGGTCTTCTCCGTCGTCGACGCCGTGCTGATCGAGGGCCTCCCCTACGAGAGCCCCGAGCGGCTCTTCGTGGTGGACACCACCCACCGCGGTATCACCGGCGCGGCCGGCACGGCAGGCACGGCCGGCGCGGCCGGCGGCGTCGAGACCTGGCCCACCTCCTGGCTCGATTTCCAGGACTGGCGCCGGCGGCAGCACGGCTTCCGCAGTTTCGCCGACATCGCGGTGTGCAGCAGCCCGCGCTCGTTCCACACCCGTGTCGAGGGCGAGGTGCAGCGGCTCACCGGCGAGCTGGTCAGCGAGGAGTACTTCCGCCTGCTGGGCATCCGCCCGGTGGCCGGCCGCGTCTTCGGCGCCGACGAGGCCAGCCCTCCCGGCCGCCGCTCCGTGCTCCTCGGCTACGACCTGTGGCGGAGCCGCTTCGGCGGCGACCCCGCGGTCGTGGGCCGGGTGCTGCGGCTCAACGACGAGCCTTACGACGTGGTCGGTGTCCTGCCCGAGGGCTTCCGCGGCCTCACCGACCAGGCCGAGATCTGGGTGCCCATCGGCCTCGCCGGCAGCCTCCTCGGCCCGCCCTACGTGGAGATGCGCAACGTCCGCTGGCTGAACGCCGTGGCGCGGCTCGCGCCGGGCGTCACCGCCGAACGGGCCGAAGCGGAGCTCGCCGCCCTCACCGCGGCGCTGGCGCGCGAGAACCCGGACGAAAACGAAGGCGTGGGCGCCCGGCTGACGCCGCTCACCGACACCTTCCTCGGCGACCTGCGGCCGAGCCTGCTGGCCCTGCTGGGCGGCGCCGCCTTCGTCCTCCTCATCGCCTGCGCCAACGTCGCGGGGCTCCTGCTGGCACGGATGACCGCGCGCGGCCGGGAGATCGCGGTCCGCCTCGCGCTCGGCGCCGGACGAGCGCGCCTGATCCGGCAGCTCCTCACCGAGAGCGTGCTGCTGGCCCTGCTCGGCGGCCTTCTGGGCCTGCTCCTCGCGCACTGGGCCGTGCCGCCGCTGATGGCGTCGAGCGGCGTGGCCCTGCCGAGCTTCGTCCAGCCCGGGCTCGGGCTCCGGGCGGCGGCCATCGTCCTCGCCGTGACCCTCCTCTGCGGCGTGGGCTTCGGCCTGCTGCCGGCGCTGATCCTCTCCCGGCCGCGCAACCTCGACGTCCTCAAGGACCAGGGCCGGGGCGCATCCATGGGGAGAGGCCGGCAGCGCTTCCAGAGCGGCCTCGTCGTAGCCGAGATCGCCCTGGCGCTGATCCTCCTCATCGGCGACGGTCTCCTGATCCGGGGCTTCCGCCGCCTCCAGTCGCTGGACCTCGGAGTGAAGGCCGACAACGTCGCCACCCTGCGCCTCGACCTCAGCGGGCCGCAATGGACCCAGGACCCACCGGTCATCGCCCTCGCCCGCCACGTCCTCGAGCGGCTCCAGGCCGTGCCGGGCGTGGGATCGGCGGCCCTGGGAGGACCCGACATCGTGTCCGACGGCGCCCCCATGTCCTTCTTCACGATCGAGGACGCGCGCGACGCCGGAACCGTGACCTTGCAGGTCCATTCGGTGAGCCCCGGCTACTTCCCGACCCTGGGCATCCCGGTCCTGGAAGGCCGCGCCCTCGGCTTCGAGGACTCGGACCAGGCGCCGCCCGCGATCGTGATCAGCCGCGCCCTGGCCCGCCGCTACTGGCCGGAGGGCAAGGCCGTGGGCCGGCGGATGAAAGTCGGGGACGACAGCTCGCCGTTCCCCTGGTTCACGATCGTGGGAGTGGCCGGCGAGGTCCGCCACCAGGGGCTGGCCGCGGACGACGCGGCGGCGCCGGACGTCTACTTCTCCATGCTCCAGTTCCCGCCGCGCCTGCCGCCGCGGCTGGCCGTGCTGGTGCGCGGCGCGGCCCCGGGCTCGGCGGCGCGGCTGCTGCCGGCCCTGCGGACCGAGCTGCGCACCGCGGCGCCGGGCCTGGCGCCCTACGACGCGGCCACCCTGGAGAGCCGGCTGCGGGACCAGACGTCCCACGGCCGGTTCCTGATCCTGCTCACGACCCTGTTCGCCCTCCTCGCCCTGCTCCTGGCCGTGATCGGCATCTACGGCATGGTGTCCTACGCCGTAACGCGGCGGACGCGGGAGATCGCGATCCGGTCGGCGCTGGGGGCGGCCCGGGGGAGCATCCTGCGTCTCATCCTGGGCTGGGGCGCCGCGCTGGCGCTGGCCGGCACGGCCCTGGGAATCGCCGGAGCCCTCGCCCTGACGCGCTTCCTGACCAGCCTGCTCTACGGCTTCAACCCCACCGATCCGGTGACCTTCGTGGGAGTGCCGCTGCTCCTGCTCGGCGTCGCCCTCCTGGCCTGCTACATCCCGGCCCGGCGGGCGCTGACCGTGACTCCGCAGACAGCGCTGCGGTACGAGTGAGGCGGGAAGGACGGGCCTCCGGCCAGACCCGTCCCCGATTTTGGAAGGAATGAGTGAATCGATTGTCAATGAACCGTCCCGGAGGCCCCGGTTTGCGGCAAGCCTCCAGGCAAGACTGCTGATCGCTGAGCTCGAACATCGCGTTTGAACAACGGGGAGGAGCGCGCAGACGGCGCGCCCCTCCCCCACTACGGCTTGCCTCGACTACTCCGTCGGAGGCGGCGGAGGCGGCACCGGGGTGCGGCGGTGGCGCGTGCGCACCGGCGCCACCCCGAAGCGCACCAGAAGCTCGTTCTTCGGACCGAGCTTCGCCTTCACGTAGCCGCGCAGCTTCACCGCGGCCTCCTTCCCAACCTCCAGGGCATCCCCCAGATCCTGGGTCGCCTTCTGCCGGAAGCCGCTGTGGAGCTCCTGCACGGCCTTGCGCTGCTTGAGCTCATCCATCGCCACCGACAGATCCGACAGATGGCTGTCGACGTTCGGCAGCAGGCTCAGGTTCTCCTGCACCGCCGACATCAGCGACTCCCAGTCCTGCACGTAATCCGCGTACGAAGAGGGCATGGTCTTTCTCCTTTCTCGGGCTGACAAAGGGTCTCCGGCCCGTTAGCCCATAACGGCGCCGGAACGGTTGATCGGATGCCCGCCGAGGCGGACGGCTTCCACAAGGGACTGCTGCTTCTTCAGGTACATCTCTCTCTCCTTTCGGAGGTTATCCGGAGCCACCATGGCGCCGGAAGTTGGCTTTCAGAGCGACACAGACGACTTGTTCCGCGTCGATCTGGATGCATACTGCACTAGTTGGATGGTCTTGTCAATACCCAAGATTGACTTTCTTCGGATTCAGGTCCATTCTCTTCCTGGAATCGGGAGAATTCCCGACGTTCGGCAGCAAGTGGCGCGCCTTCGGTCAGTTTCGGCGAATGAGTGGCCAAGAGATGCCGGAAGTCGGGAGACCCAGCGAGGTTCCGGCTGGAGCCGGCGCGGCTTCCGCCGGGTTGCGCGAGAGGCCGGCCGGGTTCGGCGGGCCTCTCGCCGGTCCTGGCCGACGGTTGGGAGGACCGGCGGACGGCTCGCCGGAGCCGGCCGGAGGCCGGCTGGAGATCTGGAACGCGCGCCGGTGCTGGCGGAAGGCCCGCCAAAGCTCGCCGACCGCGGGCCGGAGGCGGCCGAAGGCCGGCGCAGGCCGGCGAGGCTTCGGCCTGGTGAAGCGAGGTTCATTGAAAACTTAGAGGGACGGCGGCCACCGTGTCCAAGGCTTCCGCCGTTCCGCCCAGAAAGGAGGCCCGCCTGCCGGGGAGGGGGCGGGGCCGGTGCCGGAGGTGTGCGGAGACTGGGGCGCTCCGCACGGCTCGGCACCGGATGCCTCCCGATTGTGATGCCTCCCCGGCGCCCCCCTTTTGGAACGCCAGATCCTGGCTCGCGCTCGCCAGCCGCATGACGGTGTATCATCAACGCATCATGCGCACCACCGTCGACATTCCGGAGCACCTGCTCGTCGAAGCCAAGCAACTGGCTGCCGAACGGCACCTGCCGCTCACGCGGCTGTTCGAAGACAGCCTCCGCCTCTACCTGGGAGAGCAACGCCTGAGACGAGCTCAGACCGGGCCGGCGCCTCTGCCGCTCTTGCGCGAGCCGGTGCCCGTCGAGGGGATCGACCTGGACGACACGAGCCGTCTCTGGGATCTCGAGTGATTCTCTGCGACGTCAACGTGCTCCTCGCGGCGTGACGCGGCCTGCAGGGATCTTTTCTTCAGGGAATCAAAGAAGGAAGGAAGGAACTGGTGGAGCCGAAGGGAGTCGAACCCTCGACCTCTTGAATGCCATTCAAGCGCTCTCCCAACTGAGCTACGGCCCCAGACCTTGCAAGGCGGCAGATTGTAAGCGCGCAGGGTCCGACGTGTCAACGTTATTCTTCCTCCACCAACCAGGAGGCCTCCCGATGCACCGCCTCGCCCTGCTGTCGACCCGGCGCCCTCGTGAGCTTGAACCGTACTCCTGGGGCGTCTGCAGGCGAAGCGGTAGGCGGGGGACCTAGGAAAACAGCTCGCTCTGCACGGGCTCCTTCGCCGGGCTCATTTCGACCGCGAGCGCCTCTTCCAGGCCCTCCGGCGTCTCCGGATCGGGCCAGGGCAAGGCACCCTTTTGCTTGAGGGCCTCCAAGCCCCTTGCGGCCTGTCCGTTGGATCGGACGTAGACAGGGCCGGACCTCCATCTCTCCAGTTGCTCGACCGCGCCGGCCCAGGTGCCACCCTTCTCGTAATCCGAGCTGACCACGAGCGCCGCGTCCGCCAACGCGTAGATCGCCTTGTTCCGCTGCATGGCGTGGCCGACGTTGAAGCCGGCTGCCGGATCGTAGGGCGAGACCAGGACCAGCTTCCCATCGATGAGGAAGTTGCGATTCTCACGGTTCAGGGCGGCCCGTTCCAGACTGTCAGCCAGCACTCCGGCGACCTGGCCGCCGGCTTCCAGCGCTCCGCGCATCGCAGCCTGGTCGATTCCACGCGCCCCACCCGAGACCAGGGTGTGCCGCGCTCTGGCCACAAGCCGGCCGATGTCCTCGGCATAGGCGATCAACTCGTCGTCGACATGACGTGAGCCGACGACGGCCAACCCGCTCGTCTCCAGGATCGAAAGATCGCCGCAGCCGTAAAGCACCGGCGGGGCATCTCCCCGGAGGCGCGCCTTCAACCGCTTCGGGTACTTCGCATCGGCCCGGCTCACCACCCAGATCGCTCTGGCCTGCCAGCGCTCGACCGCCTGGCTCAGGAGAAAGCCACGGCCCAGCAAGCGCTCGAGACGGGGGCTGTCGACAAGGCTCGGGCGCTCCCCGAGCAGCTCTTCTCGATCCGACGCAAGCAGGTCCGCGGGCTGGCGTTGCCTCTCGCGGAGGAATTGCGCCAACCCCTTGTACTCGCCGGGTGTCAACAAGTCGGCCGGCGTTTGATGGCGCCCCGCGATCAAGGGGGCCGTCAGCAGCAGGATCGCCTGCGTGTTGGGTGACAGCGACAGGCTCATGGCTCCCGTCCTGTCAACGCCAGCGCCAGAGGAAAGACCTCGCCGCTGCCGTGCGAGCGCAACAACCAGGCGGCGACCGTCAAGGTCCAGCGCGAGTCCGCCATGTCATCCACGAGCAGCACCGGGGCAGAGGGCACATCCTGGGTGCAGACAGCCAGGGAACCATCGACGTTGCGCGCCTGCTGGGTGCTGTTTCTCATGGACTTCTGCTCCGGCCGGCCTTCCGTCTTTTCCAGGACCATGTGAAAGGGTAACGCCAAAGCGGTGGCCAGTCGACGGGCAAAATCCGGCACCAGCTCCGGGCGGCGCAGCGACGGAACGCAGGTCACCCAGGCTGGCGCCGGCTGTGGGCTCCACGCCCGCACGATGTCTGCGCAGGCCTCCACGAGCTCATCGGCAAAGCGCCGGGACTGGTACTTGCCCTCACGCACGAGGGTTCCCCAGCCGGCATCCGCCCAGACGCAGAGCGCTTTGCCGGGCTGCGCTTGGAGCTCGGGAGGGATGTTTCCCGCGAGTCCGTGGTGGGATAACCCGCCAGGCGGCCATCTCTTGCGTGGCTCGATCGGCAGGTTGGTTCGGCGGAGAAAGGCCACCGCCTCTCGCACCAGGATCGGGTCTGCCGCCGTCGGCAGCGGCGCCAACGAGAGTGGATGGATCGTGCCCGGGTCCCCATCGAGCGCCCGGATAAGAAACTCCATATGGCCCGAGGCGAGGCTCACATAAGCCTGCATCTGCCGTTGCTCGTCGCGTCGCAGCCGGGTCAACCGCTCCGCTCGCTCCCAGAACGCCTCGCTCAGGTTCGCCGCCGTCAGTTGCCACCTTGTGCCCTGCTTGGCGATCGGCGCCGGAGACTCCAGCGACAACAGAGCGATGGTCTTCTCGATGCGGCCCTTGCTGAGGTTCACGTTTCCCAGCAGTTCGGGAACCGAGAGACCTGCAGGCGCGGCTTCCAGCGCTCGAAGCACATCGGCGACTTCCCCTCGTGTCGGGAAGGCGCTTTCGATGAAGTAGCCGGTGATCTCAGTTTCCTCCTCGCCGCTGAGCAACACGCCGTAAGCAGCGTCGAGCGCCCGGCCCGCTCGCCCGACCTGCTGGTAATAGAACACCACCGATCCTGGCGTCTGGTAATGAATCACGAACGCGAGGTCCGGCTTATCGAAGCCCATTCCCAGCGCCGGAGTGGCCACGAGAGCTTTCACCCGGTTCTCCAGCAGATCCTGCTCCAGCTCCACCCGGCCTTCGGTCTCGCTGGTATAGGAGGCCACCTCCATGCCGCGCGACCGAAGCCACTCCGCCACCTGGACCGCATCGCGGACTGTCAGAGTGTAAATGATCCCATGGCCCGGCAGCGCGGGCACCTGCGTGGCCAACCAGGCCAGGCGCTCCGCCTGGCTCGGCAGACGGATCGTCTGAAGCACGAGTGACGGCCGGTTCAGGTCACCCCGCGAAACGGCAAGGTTCGGCCCGAGCACGCTCCGCAAATCCTCCATCACCCGATCGTTGGCAGTGGCTGTCGTGGCGAGCAGCCGCAGATTCGCAGGCAACGCGCGTACGATGCGCTCGAGAAGGCGGTAATGGGGCCGAAAATCGTGCCCCCAATCCGAGATGCAGTGTGCTTCGTCGATCACAAGCAACGACACTCGCCCGGCGAGGCCTTCCAGAACCTCATTGCGAAAACGCTCGTTGGCCAACCGCTCGGGCGAGATCAGCAGGAGGTCCACCTCATCCCCTCGAATCGCCGACTCGACGGCTGCCCACTCGTCTTGATTGTCGGAGTGGATGGTGACCGCGCGTACGCCCATCCGCTCGGCCGCCGCGATCTGGTTGCGCATCAACGCCAGCAGGGGCGAAACGAGCAGAGCCGGTCCCGCTCCCGCCTCGCGCAACAGCTTGATGGCGATGAAGTAGACAAAACTCTTGCCCCAGCCGGTCCTCTGCACCAGCAACAGGCGGCTGCGGCCTTCCACAACATGGCAGATGGCCTCCTCTTGACCTTCGCGAAAGGAAGCGCCCGGATGACCCGACCCGAGCTTGAGGAGATCTGTCGCTCTGTCTTGATCGAATCTCACGGACACCTCACACCTTCAATCCTCGTCGCCGCTGCCCGTGAGGCCGTATTTCTTCATCTTGGCCCGCAGGGTGTTGCGGGCGATGTTGAGGGCGCGGGCGGTTTCACGGATGCGGCCGTGGGACTGGGCCAGACCGGCGGCGATGAGCTGCCGGTCGTAGCGCTCCAGCGCCTCCTCGTAGCCGCCTTCCGAGAGGCGAACCGTGGGCGAGAGGCCCGGGGCGTCCGGCGGCATCGCCACCGCCGACGGCGAGCCTTTCACCTGGAGCGCGATCCAGCCGAAGTCGTCCAGGACCAGGGCGTCCGAGCCCGAGAGCACGAAGGCGCGGTGGACCGCCGCCTCCAGCTCGCGCACGTTGCCCGGCCAGTGGTAGGCATAGAAGAGGTCCAGCACCGCCGGGTCCAGCTCCTTCGGCGGGCGCCCCTGGTCGCGGCTCACCTTGGCCAGGAAGTGCTGCACCAGGTACGGGATGTCCTCCTTGCGGTGGCGCAGGGGCGGCAGCACGATCGGCAGGATGTTCAGGCGGTAGAAGAGATCCTCCCGGAACTCGTTCTTCTGGATCGCGTCCTCGATCTCGAGATTCGTCGCCGCGATGACCCGCACGTCCGAGGACAGCGTGTGGGTACCGCCCACGCGCTCGAACTCTTTCTCCTCCACCACCCGCAGCAGCTTGGACTGCACCGACATCGAGACCTTGCCGATCTCGTCCAGAAAGATCGTACCGTGGTGGGCCAGCTCGAAACGGCCCGGCTTCTGCCCCGAGGCGCCCGTGAACGACCCCTTCTCGTGACCGAACAGCTCGCTCTCCGCGAGGGACTCGGGCAGGGCCGCGCAGTTGAAGTGGATGAACGGCGCCTTCCGCCGTGGCGAGCTGGAGTGGATGATCCGCGCCACCAGCCCCTTGCCGGTGCCGCTCTCGCCGCGGATGAGGACCGTCGAGCTGCTCTGTGCCACCTTTTCGATCATCTGCTTGAGCTCGACGATCGCCCGGCTCTTGCCGATCATCGAGCCCAGGTTGTGCGAGGAGAGGATCTCGTTGCGCAGCGACTCGTTCTCGTCCTTGAGCCGCTGGCGCGAGGCCGCCAGCTCGCTGTAGAGGCGGGCGTTCTCGATCGCCACCGCCGCCTGGTCGGCGAAGGCCAGCAGGAACTCGAGGTCGGCCGGGCCGAACAGGTGGCGCGACTCGCGGTGGTCGACGTAGATCGCACCGGCCACGCGGTCGCGGATGGCGAGCGGCACGCAGAGGATCGACACGATGTGCCGCGCCACGATCGACTCGGCGCCGGCGAAGCGGCTGTCGGTCAGAGCGTCCAGCGCGAGGACCGGCTCCCGCGACTCGATCACCTTGCGCACGACGCTCTCGGAGAGCTTCTGCCCCTCGTCCGCGTCCTCCCGGCCGAGGTTGCGGTGGACGGCGACCTCGAGGTCGCGGGTGAGGCGGTCCATGAGCACGATCATCCCGCGCTCGGCGCCCAGGCGCTCCAGGACGAGATCCATGGTCTTGGACAGCACCTCCTGCAGGTCGAGGCTGGAGTTGATGACCTTCCCCACCTCGGCAAGGACAGTGCTGACGCCGCGCCCGGCGGTGAACCGCTGGTGCTCCCGGATGCGGTCGAGCGCGCCGGCGGCTCGGCGCGATTCGGTCTCCGCGCCCAGGCGCTCGAAGCCGGCGAGGGCGCGGCGCAGGCGGCGTAGCGCCGTGTCCACGTTCCAGGTGCGCAGCCCCCATTCGTAGAGGCTGCGGGCATGCTCGTAAGGGGTCTCCAGCTCTTCGAGCAGGCGCACGCCTTCGGCGAACAGGCGCTCGGCCTTGTCCACTTCGTCGCGGGCGCCGGCGAGCCGCGCCTCGGCCACCAGGAGCTTGGCCAGGGTGAAACGGTCGCCCGTCTCCTCGATCCACTTCCGCGCCTCGGCCGCGTGCCGCTGCGCCCCGTCGAGATCGCCGTCGCGCAGGTCCCGGTCGGCCAGCGAAACCTGCACGCGGGCGAGCATCTGCCGGATTCCGGCCTGCTCGGCGAGCTCCAGCGCCCGGTTCAGGTGGGTGCCGGCCTTGTCGAGGTTGTCGCGGTCCTTTTCCAGCAGGCCGAGCTGGAGATGGCAGAGCGCGAGGAGGTCGGGGTCGCCGACCCTCTCGGCGCCGGCCAGGGCTTCGCGCGCGCGGCGCTCGGCGTCGGCGCCACGGCCGCGCTTGCGGTCCAGGGACGCGAACTGAGCCAGCACGGCCAGGCGGTCCGGGTGGTCCGGGGTGTCCTCCAGGATCTTCAGGGCGCGCTCGTAGTGGCGCTGGGCGCGCGGCCAGTTGCCGAGGATCTCCTCGGCCTCTCCCAGGTTGAGCCGCTGGCCGGCCTCGTTGTCGCGCGCGCCGAGGCGCCGGGTCAGGTCGATGCTGCGCGTGAACGGGTCGCGGGCCGCCATCCAGTTGCCGCGGCTGCACTCCAGGACGGCCAGGTTGTTGAGCGCGAAAAGCTGCCCCCAGACGTCGTTCGTGCTTTCGTAGAAGACCAGGTTGCGGCTGTGGAGCTCCCGCGCCTGGTCGAAGCGGCCGGTCTTCCAGAGGATGTTGCCGAGGTTGTTGCGCAGCCGGAGCACCAGCACCTCATCGCCGGCCTTCTCGGCGGCCCGCAGGCCGCGCCGCACCAGGCGCTCGGCGCGGCGAAGCTCGCCGCGGGCGGTGTCGAGGTTGCCGAGGGTGTTGAGGAGGTTGGCGCGCTGGCGGTCGAGCCCTTCGCCGCCGGCGCGGGCCAGGGCGGAGCGGGCGGCGGCGAAGGCACCCTCCGCGTCTCCCAGGTCGCGTAGCGCCAGGGCCTTGCCGTGGAGGAGGTCGATCTCCAGATCCGGCTGGCGCAGCCCTTCCAGCAGGCTCAGGCCTTCTTCGTGGCTCGCCAGGGCGGCCTCGTGCTCTCCCAGGCGGGTGTGGAGGCGCCCCTTGCGCAGGTCCAGGCGGGCGGCGAAGACGCGGCCGGAGGCGGCCTCCGGCGCCGCGGCCGGCAGCCGCCGCAGCTCCTGGTAGACCTTGAGCGCGCGGGCGTATGAGCCGGCCGCGGTGAGCGCGCCGGCCTGGGCGGCCAGCGACTGAGTGCGCCATCTCGGCGTCGCCGGCCTCGACGGCGGCCTCGGCGGCGCGGCCGTAGAGGCCGGCCGCCTGGGCGTGGGCGTAGACGGCGGTGGCCTCTTCGGCGGCCCACAGCAGGTAGGGGAGGCTGCGGGCGTGCTCGCCGCCGCGCCAGAAGTGCTCGGCGACGGTGGTCACGAGGCCCGCCTCCCCCTGCCGGAGCCGCGCCTCCAGAAGCTCGGCCAGGTGGCGGTGAAGCGCGGCGCGGTGGTCCGGATCGAGGGTCGAGTAGAGGGTCTGGCGGAAGGGCTGCCGGGCGATCTGGTAGCGGATGCCGCCGGCCTCCTGGAGGCGCTCGACGTACCCCTGCGGCGAGGAGGACGGTGAGCCGCTCGTACACGGCCTGCGGGTCTTCGCTGAGAACGGCGGCGAGGAGGCCGAGAGGGAACGGCTCGGCGATGACCGCCGCGCCCTCCAGAACCTCCCGTTCCGGCGCGGGGAGAGCGGAGAAACGCCGCCAGCCCTGGCCTTCCCGCCCGTCCGGCGAGCTCGACCACCGGGACAGCGCGCCGAGAGAGGGCTTCCAGTCGCCGTCGCGGTATTGGAGCACCTGATCGTCGACGAGCTGCCGCAGAGTCTGCTGCACCTCGGCCGGGAGGCCGTGGGTGTTGTCGTAGAGCCAACCGTAGAAGCTGGCGGGGAGATTGCCGGTGCCGAGGCTGGCGTCGACGAGCTGCGCGGTGGCCTTGCGGTCCAGAGGGAGCAGATCGAGCGTCTGCACCGGCGCGTTCGGGTCGGGCTCCCGCGGCGGCCTGTCCCCGGGCCGGCGGGTTGCGACCACGAGGACGCGGGCTGCGCGCAAATCCTCGCCGAGGAAGGTCAACAGCTCCTCACCCTCGCGGCCCGCCAGGTGGAGGTCGTCGACGAGGAGAACGGCGGGCGGCCCGGTCCGGACGTGCTCGGCGAGGCGGTGCGAGATCTCCTGGTAAAGGCGGTAGCGCTCCCGCGGCTCGGAATCGCCGGGACGGGTGTCGGCGCCGGGCGTCTTGATCTCGATCCCCAGGCTCCGGAGGGCGTCCAGCACCGGGGAGAGCGGCTGCGCGTGCTCGGCCGTCTCGCCGACACCGCCGTGAGCCGGGCGCGAGACCCGCGCGCCCTCGACGGAGGCGAAGAGACGGAACTCGCGCAGGAGCCGGCTCTTCCCCACCCCTTCGCGCCCTTCGATCAGAATCGCGCCGCCGCGCCCCTCCGCCGCCGCGGCCAGGGCGGCGCGCAGCCGGCCGAGCATCTCGTCGCGCCCCACCAGGCGGCTCGCCAGCACCTTCCCCTCGGAGAACGACAGGGCCGCCACGTCGAGAGGGCCGAGCGGCCGGCCCGCCGCCTGCGCGAGATCCAGGAGGAGCCGGCCGGCCGAGGCATAGCGGTCCGCGGGGTCGCGCTGGAGCAGCCGCCGGAGGATGCGCGCCAGCTCGGGCGGCATGCCGGGCCGGACCCGGAGCGGGTCGGGCAGCTCGCCTTCCAGGTGGAAGCGGACGGCGTCCATGTCGTCCTGGCCCGCCGCGAGGGAAGGGAGCACACCCGTGGCAAGCTCGAACAGGGTGAGCCCGAGGGAGTAGAGGTCGGCGCGGTGGTCGTAGGCGTCCTGGAGGAGAACCTCCGGCGCCGTGTAGGCGAGAGTGCCGCGGATGCGGCGGTCGAGCGGGCCGCGCAGCTCGTGGGCGAGGCCGAAGTCGAGGATCTTGAGGCGCAGTTCGCCCTCGGCGCCGTTGGCCGCCACGCCCAGGTTGGCCGGCTTGACGTCCATGTGGACGACACCCTGGCGGTGGATGTGGGCGAGCCCGGCCGCAGCCTGGATCGCGACGTCGTAGACGGCGCCCCAACGGTCACTGCCGGTGCCCCGGAGCCGCTCGGCCACCCGGCCGCCTTCCACCAACTCCATGGTGAGGAAGGGGAAGTCGCCGGGCAGCACCCCGAAGTCGTAGACCTCCACCACGTTCGGGTGGCGGGCCTCGGAGAGGAGGCGGACCTCGTGCCGGAAGCGGGCCAGATCTTCCGGGTCGCTGGCCCGCAGCGCGACCTTGAGGGCCAGGGGCGCGCCGCCGGCCGCGCCGGTGCGCACGCGATAGACCGCGGCCTGCTTCGTGCAGGCGATCTCGCCTTCGAGGACGACGTCCCCGAGAAGGCGATCCAATTGGGAGAGATCGAGGCCGAGCTCTTGCATGGCATCTCGGACGACAGCGTCAGGCCTGCCAGGAACGCCGAAGAAGGCGCCTGAAGCTGAATCTCTCCTGACTCGACAACGCTTTCAGGGTCCGGTGCGGTATTCTAGGGTAAATCTGGGTCGGGGTCAAAAGTTGACCCCGAATTTCAGTAACATCGGAGTCCGATCATGCAATCCTCGACAAAGCCGGAGGAATCTCGCGACGGTCGCGGCGGTCACGACGGCGGCAAGGCGGCGGGTGCCGCCCCCCTGGCCCCCATGGGATATCAGGCCCGGATCGCGGTCGCGGTTCTGGCTCTCTGCGCGCTGGCGGCCCTCTTCTGGCCGCGCGGCAGCGGCACCTTCAAGGCGCCCGGCGGGTTCCTCTACGACGCGCAGGGGAAGCCGACGGCCGTGGGGACGCGGCTGGCACCGGTGACTCTGGTTCACTTCTGGGCGACCTGGTGCCCGCCGTGCCGGGAAGAGATCCCATCGCTGCAGCGGCTCGGCAACGACTTCGCGAAATACAGCGACTTCGGGATCGTGATGGTGGCGGTGGCCGACGAGACCGAGAAGGCGCGGGTCTTCGTGGGGAGCTGGGGTCCGATGGTTCTCTTCGACCCGAACTGGGATGTCGCGAAGCGCTACGGCACGGACAAGCTGCCGGAGACCTATCTGATCGTCGGCGGCGAGGTGGTCAAGAAGTTCGTCGGACAGACGGACTGGGACAACCCGGAGCTGCGGGCGCTCATCGCCGGCCGGCTCAAGGATGCCGGCGGGCCTTCGGGCGCCGCACCGAAGGCCTCCGGGATCTGAACCGGTCAGAAATGGACCGCGATGCCGCCGTGCCCCATGGCGAAAAACTGGGCCTCGTCGAAGTCGGCGTAGTGGCCGGACAGCTCGACCAGGACGGCGAGCCAGCGGGTGATTCGGAACTCGCCGGTGACGCCGACAGTGAGGCCAATGGAGGTGTCGTGCTGGTCCTTGCCGCCGACACCGCCGCGCGTCCCCTCGAGGCGGTAGCCGCCGAGGCCGGCATAGATCCCCGATTCATAGTAGGCCTCGGGGAAACGGTACTCGCCCGCCACGGTGACGTAGGAAAGCTCGGCGCCGGTGAGAGAGCCGAAGCTGCCTTCGCTGTCGAGCGCCAGATTGCCGAGCCGGATGCCGACGTGCGTCCGCGGCTCGGTGACCATGCTGAGGTTGAGCTGATAGCCGGTGTTACTGAGGTCGTTGCCCGGTTCGGCGTCGAACGATCCGCCGAGGCCGCCGAGCAGGGCGGCCGTGAACGTGTACGGCTCCTGGGCGCGCGCCGCGCCGGGGAGCAGGACCAGCGCGACGAGCAGGATGCCCGTGCCGAGCCGTCGATAGTGCTGAGTCAAGATCCCTCCTCCTTTGAGGCGGCCGGGGCCGCCCGGTCTTCCGTCCGCCGAGTATAGCCTTGCCTCCCGCTCCCTTATACGGCCGGGAGCGCTCCGGCGTCGCGGCGGACCGGACCTGGCGCGACCGGCTGCTCCACATCCTCCTCCCGGCCCCCTGCCTGAAGTGCGGCGAGCCGCTGCCCGCGGCGGCTCCCCTGGGGCTCTGCGCGACCTGCCGGTCGCGGCTCGAGCCGCTCCCGCAAGGGGCTTGCGCGGTCTGTGCCGGGCCCCTCGACGCCTTCGAGCCGCCCCTCGGCTACCGCTGCGGCGCCTGCCGGGAGAAGCCGCCGGCCTACGAGAGGCTGCTCGCCCTGTGGCTCTACCGGGAGCCGCTCGACCGCGTGATCCAGGCGCTCAAGTTCAACCGCCTCGACTACCTGGGCCGCCACCTGGCGCTGGCGCTCCACCAAGGGTTGGGCGGCGAGCTCGGCGGCTTCGACGGCATCGTGCCGGTCCCGCTCCACTGGTGGCGGCGGCTCACGCGGGGGTACAACCAGGCGGAGAGAATCGCGCGGCCTCTGGCCTCCCGCCTGGGCGTGCCGCTGGTTCAGGCACTCCGCCGCCGGCGCCCGACGCGCGCCCAGACCTCCCTCGGCAAAGCCGCCCGCGCCGCCAACCTGCGCAGCGCCTTCGACGTGCCGAGGCCCGGGCGCGTGCGCGGGCGGCGGCTGCTCCTGGTGGACGACGTCGCCACCACCGGAGCGACCCTGGACGCCGCGGCCGCGGCCTTGATTCGGGCCGGGGCCGACGGCGTCACCGCCCTGGTAGCAGCCAAGACACCGCTCTAGCTATGGCACGAAGCGGCGGCCGAGGGTGAAGCTGGGCCCTTCCTGCCAGACGACCACGAAGCCGCCGCCTGAGCCGGCATGGGCCACGTCCGGCAGGGAGGGCCGCCGGGACGGCAGGTCCACCTGGCGGACGACGAACGCCGTGCTGAGCGGCGCGCCGGCCAGGCTGAAGCGGCGGGCAAGCACCGCGTCCTGCGCAGGCGACGACGAGGCCCAGACCACGACGAAATTGCCTTTGCTGTCGTAGGAGATCTCCGGCGTCGTCTGGCGGCCGTCCAGCAGCGTGTTCACCCGGATCGCTGTGCCCGCGACGGTCCCGGTCTTGCTGAACCGCTGGACGTAGACATCCGACTGGGTGGTGACGCCCGGCTGGTTGAGCTCATAGGCGACGGCGAAGACGCCCCCCTTGCCGCAGGCCACCGCCGCGCTCGCCGCATCGGCCACCGGCTTGACGATCTGCCGCTCGGCCGTGCCCACGACGACACCCGCCGTGGTGAGCTGTCGCAGGGACACCCCTTCCAGGCTGGGCTCGAAGGGACGCCGCTCGTCGATGGACGTCCAGGCGATCACCGGACCGGCCCCCTGGGGGACGCAGACGTCGGGGGCGGTGCCCTTCACCTCTCCCGTGCTGAGCAGCACCGGATTGCCGAGCGCCTTGCCAGCCGAGTCGAAGCGCCGCGCCCAGACCTGGGGGTTTGTCCCCGGAGTGGTGGCGCCGGGCGGGATGGAGCGCACCCAGGCGACGACGAAACCGTTCGGCAGAGCCGCGATGCCCGGGGCGTAGTCCAGCGGCATCTTCGGCAGGGCGGGGTCATCGACGTTGACGACGATCGCCGAGCCGAGGGCCGCGCCCGTGGACTTGAAGCGCTGCACCAGCACGTCGCTATTGCCGTTCACGGCCTCGGACCAGGCCACGTAGTAGTTGTTCTGGGTGTCCGCGGCAACCGCGGCATCGGCCTGCTCGGGCGGCAGGTTCTTGTTGACGAGGCGCTCGGCGCTGCGCGGCTGGCCCTTCGTCGTATAGAAGCGGCCGAGCAGGCCGCGCGTGTCGGTCGAGGCGGCACCCTGCCAAGCTGTCATGAAGGCTCCCGACGCCGTGCCCGCCACGGTGGGAGCCTGCTGGCGGCAGGTGGTGCAGGTTCCCAGTGGGAACTCCGCGGCGACCGGCCTGGGGTCGGCGGCATGCGCGGGAACGGTGGTGGCCAGGGTGAGCGCAAGGAGCGCTGGCGAGAGACGGATCGGCTTCAACATGGAATCTCCTCGAAAAACGTATGGCTCTATTTTTACGCATCAGGAGCCCAAAGTGTTGGGGGTCCCGGTTTCCTTCCATCGGTTTGACGTGTCTCACCCCTTGGAGGAAGCTTTCCGAGGAGGCCCGGCCATGAAGCTCGAAGACCCCCGGCTGTATCAGATCCTGGTTCTCTCCTCGCTCCTCCTCTACGGCGTGGTCCGGCTGGACCTCGAAGTGCGGGCGCCGGTCGCCGCGGCGCTCCTGGCGGCGGTGCTCCTCACCCAGTACGCCTGCACCCGGCTCTGGCGCCTGCCGGCCTTCGATCCGAAGAGCGCGCTCATCTCGGGGCTCTCCCTCTGCCTGCTGCTGCGCACCAACTCGGCCCTCCTCGCGGTGGCGGCGGCCGTGGCCACGATCGCGGGGAAGTTCCTGATCCGCTGGCGCGGCAAACACCTGTTCAACCCCACGAACTTCGGCATCGTCGCGCTGATGCTCGCCACGGGCGGGCGGGTCTGGGTGTCGCCCGGCCAGTGGGGGAGCGCGGCGCTCTTCGGCTTCCTCGTCGCCTGCCTCGGCGGGCTGGTGGTCAACCGGGCGGCGCGGAGCGACGTCACCTACGCCTTCCTGGCGTCCTATCTGGGGGTCGTCTTCGGGCGAGCGCTGTGGCTCGGGCAGCCCGCGGCGATCCCCCTCCACCAACTCGCGAGCGGAGCCTTCCTGATCTTCACCTTCTTCATGATCTCCGACCCGCGCACCACTCCCGACTCG
The DNA here is from genome assembly GCA_963844885.1 of uncultured Holophagales bacterium. Lineage (GTDB taxonomy): Bacteria > Acidobacteriota > Thermoanaerobaculia > Multivoradales > UBA5704 > DATMER01. The sequence goes on from CAWJQA010000012.1 coordinate 430,308, forward strand.
CGCGCCGGACGCATCCTCTTCGCGTTGCTGGTGGCCCTCGGCGCCGGCTTCGTCCACTTCGTGCTCTACCGGCCCAACGGGCTGATCCTGTCGCTGTTCTTCCTGTCTCCGGCGGTACCGCTGATCGACGCGCTGCTGCGCGGCGACAGGTACGTCTGGACCATCCCCGAAAGGAGATTCGCGTGAAACGGCTCCCGATCTTCCGGTTGATCCCCTTTCTGTTGGGCGCCGCGGCCTTGCTGGCCGCGATCCTCACGGCCCGCAACGCGCTGGCCTTCTGCGGCTTCTACGTCGCCAGGGCGGACACGAAGCTCTTCAACCAGGCCTCCCAGGTGGCCCTGGTGCGCGACGGCGACCGCACCGTCATGACGATGGCCAACGACTTCAAGGGCGACCTGAAGGAGTTCGCGGTGGTGATCCCCGTCCCCACCGTGCTCAGGAGGGAGCAGATCCACGTCGCCGAGACCGCCCTGCTCGACCACCTGGACGCCTACTCGGCGCCCCGGCTGGTCGAGTACTTCGACGAGAACCCCTGCCAGCAGTACGAGATGCTGCGTATGCAGGCGCCTTCCGGGGTCGCCGCGGGCGTTGTCGGCGGCGCGGCCGACGCGGCGCGCGCCAAGAGCCTCGGCGTGACGATCGAGGCCACCTACACCGTCGGCGAATACGACATCCTCATCCTTTCGGCAAAGCAGAGCGACGGCCTGGAGACCTGGCTGACCGAGAGCGGCTACCGCATCCCGCCGGGGGCGTCGCGGGTCCTGGGCAGCTACATCCGGCAGGACATGAAGTTCTTCGTGGCGAAGGTGAACCTCGAGGAGCAGGGGAAACTCGGCTATACGTTCCTGCGGCCGATCCAGGTAGCCTACGAGTCGCCGAAGTTCATGCTCCCGATCCGCCTGGGGATGGTCAACGCGTCCGGCGCGCAGGAGCTGTTCGTCTACGCCTTGACCCGCAAGGGGCGGGTCGAGACGACGAACTACCGCGCCGTGCGCTTGCCGTCCGACGCCGAGGTGCCGCTCTTCGTCAAGGACGACTTCGCAAATTTCTACAAGGCGATGTTCGGCCGGCAGGTGGTTCGGGAGGACCGGCGGGCCGTCTTCCTGGAGTACGCCTGGGACATGGCCTGGTGCGACCCCTGCGCCGCCGATCCGCTCTCCTCCGCGGAGCTGCGCGAGCTGGGTGTGTTCTGGACCGGCGACGACGGAAGGCCGATGGGAAGAATGGTCCCACCGCCTGGCGCCGGTCCGCAGAACGTGTTCCTCACCCGGCTCCACCTGCGCTACGACGGCGAGCACTTCCCCGAGGATCTGGTCTTCCAGGAAACCTGGCGACCGCGAGAATTTTCAGGGGCGCTTCATCCTGCGTCACCCCTGGACGGGAAGCGACCGCTGCGAGGCCGCGCAGCAGTACCGTAGCGAGCTGCCGAAGCGCTACGAAAAGCAGGCCCAGACCCTCGCCTCGCTCACCGGCTGGGACATCCAGAAGATCCGCGGCCGGATGAACCTGAAAGCGTCAGGCCCGGCCGAGAAGGAAAAGCCCTGGTGGAAGGCGCTCTGGAAGGATTGAGCTTACTTGAGATAGCCGAGGGCACGAAGCTCCTTCGAGGAGCTTCTCGTCCTCTTTCGAGGTCCGGGCGCCGCGGCTCCGGCGGGTCCCCCAGGTATGAATGGTGTGCAGGGGGTGGGCCTCGCGAAAGGACGCCGTAAAGAGATCGGTCCGGGCCTTGCCAGCAAAGTTCTCCGCTACCGGCAGGCCCAGGCCGTACAAGAGGGTGGGAGTGATGTCATGCACCCGGATCCCCTCCAGCTTCGCCGCCGGATCGACGTCCGGTCCGGCGGCGAGGAAGATCCCGTTGGAGTTGCGGGTGTGCGTCCCGGAGATCCGGCTGACACTCTCGATGGCCCCCTCGATCCGCTCTCCTTTGAACTTCAGGACCGGCGACACCCCCTCCGTCTGGACGACGGCCACGAAGTCGGCCCCCTCCCGAACCTCCCGGCCGCGCGCCTCCCTCACGGTGAAGGCGGGAGCTCCCAACTCGTAAGTCACCCCCGCCAGATCCGCGGCGAGCTGCTTCAGCAGCGCCGCCCGCTCGGCCGGGAGCACTCTCCCACCGCGTTCCCTGCCGGCCAGCGCGAACCGCAGCAGCTTCATCTGGCGGAACGACGGCGTCCCATAGGTATAGATCCGGGTGCGGGTGAAATCCACGGCCGAGCCCACCCGACTCAGGTATCCGAGCCGCTGCAGGACGGCGTCCATGTCGAGCAGCACCTTGACCTCCTCGGGCCGGGCCGCATGGAAACCGTGGTCCGAGATCACCAGCACGTTGGAGTCCTTCGGCGCGGCGGCCAGGATCCGGCCGAGCGCTTCGTCGACCGCTTCGTACGACCGCGGGACCCGATCCCGGTTCTCGGCCAGCTCCTTCGGATCGAGGTCCGTGAACGACTCGGGCTCGTAATATTTCCAATAGTTGTGGCTGACGATGTCGGGGCTGCGAAAGTAGACCAGGTGGAGGTCGAACGGCTCCCCCGCGAGCGTGACCGCAGCGCGCGCGATGGCCCGGTCGCGCATCTCCGCCTCGTCGTCCTCCCCCTCGATGCCGAAGAGGCTCGGCTCCCGCCGCGCCCGCCGGATCTCCTCCAGGAAGGTGGGCAGGTACGGCGCCGGCGCGACGCGGCGCTCCAGGTCGAGTAGCGCCCGGTCGCTGACCACCACGCCGTTGATCTCCTCGGCAGGCCACGACCCCCACCAGCCAAAGACGTTCACCCGCCGGCCCGCCTGCGTGAGCATGTTCCAGATCGCCGGCACCTTCCGGATGTCGGAGGAGATCGGGACATCCCCCTGCGCGGTGGGCACTACGAAGTCGGTGATCCCGTGTTCGCGCGGCGTGACCCCGGTGGCGATGGTGGTCCAGATGACCGGGGAGGAGTTGTAGGCGGTGCGGAGCGTGGCTGTGGTGCCTCGATCGGCGAGAGCCTTGAAGTTCGGGAGGCGGCCTTCGGACCAGAGCTGCCGGATGACCTTCCATTCGCCGCCGTCGATGCCGACGAGGACGATGGGGTGCGGTATTGGCGACGACGGCGACGCCTGGGGCTTGCAGCCCGGCAGGACGAGCAAGCCGAGGAGGACACCTGAGAGGAGCGCGGCCCGCGGCGGGAAGCGATGCATAGAGACCGCGACTATAAAACAAACAGCCCACGTTCGCACGTGGGCTGTACCAACAAAATTGCTTCCCGGCAGCGACCTACTCTCCCACACACCAACGCGTGCAGTACCATCGGCGCTGAGGGGCTTAACTGCCGTGTTCGGAATGGGAACGGGTGTTTCCCCCTCGCTATGGCCACCGGAAAAGCTTAAATCTAAAAAGAACTTGGGATCGAATTTGATCAACAACCGGAATCGGGTAAGAAGCGATAGGACTCGCAGGTAGAGAGAGAAACAATGGTCAAGCCGCACGACCGATTAGTACAGGTCAGCTCACACGCCTCGCAGCGCTTCCACCTCCCGCCTATCAACCTGGTCATCTACCAGGGGTCTTCGCGGGAGACCTCATCTTGGGGTGGGCTTCCCGCTTAGATGCTTTCAGCGGTTATCCTTTCCGAACATAGCTACCCAGCTGTGCCGCTGGCGCGACAACTGGTACACTAGAGGTCCGTCCATCCCGGTCCTCTCGTACTAGGGACAGATCCCCTCAAGTCTCCTACGCCCACACCAGATAGGGACCGAACTGTCTCGCGACGTTCTAAACCCAGCTCACGTACCGCTTTAATCGGCGAACAGCCGAACCCTTGGGACCTGCTTCAGCCCCAGGATGCGATGAGCCGACATCGAGGTGCCAAACCTCCGCCGTCGATGTGAACTCTTGGGCGGAGATCAGCCTGTTATCCCCGGCGTACCTTTTATCCGTTGAGCGATGGCCCTTCCATACGGGACCACCGGATCACTAAGCCCGACTTTCGTCCCTGCTCGACTTGTAGGTCTCGCAGTCAAGCTCCCTTCTGCCTTTGCACTCTACGGCTGGTTTCCAATCAGCCTGAGGGAACCTTCGCGCGCCTCCGTTACATTTTGGGAGGCGACCGCCCCAGTCAAACTACCCACCTGACAATGTCCCGGATCCGGATTACGGACCTCTGGTTAGAACTCCAGAGCAGTTAAGGGTGGTATTTCACCGTTGGCTCCACCGATGCTAGCGCCCCGGCTTCAAAGCCTCCCACCTATCCTGCACATAACGCACCAGGGTTCAGTGCCAGGGTGTAGTAAAGGTGCACAGGGTCTTTCCGTCTACGTGCGGGTAACCGGCATCTTCACCGGTACTACAGATTCGCTGAGCCCCCTGTAGAGACAGCGCCCAGATCGTTACGCCATTCGTGCAGGTCGGAACTTACCCGACAAGGAATTTCGCTACCTTAGGACCGTTATAGTTACGGCCGCCGTTTACCGGGGCTTCGATTCAGAGCTTCGCCTTGCGGCTGACCCCTCCTCTTAACCTTCCGGCACCGGGCAGGCGTCAGACCCTATACGTCCGTTTTTGACTTTGCAGAGTCCTGTGTTTTTAGTAAACAGTCGCCTGGGCCTTTTCACTGCGACCTCCCGAGGCTTCAGAGCGCGAAGCTCCTACACCTCAAGCGGCACACCTTCTCCCGAAGTTACGGTGTGAGTTTGCCGAGTTCCTTTACAGGGGATCACTCAAGCGCCTTGGGATACTCTCCCCGTCTACCTGTGTCGGTTTGCGGTACGGTCACCCTGAGCTCTCCTTAGAGGTTTTTCTTGGCAGCGTGGAATCAGCCGCTTCGGCCAAAAGAGGCCTCGACATCACGTCTCGGCGTTGAGGGACAGCGGATTTGCCTACCGCCCCCGCCTACACGCTTGAACCTGCACTTCCAATCGCAGGCCGGACCTATCCTTCTGCGTCACCCCATCGTAATAACGAGCTCAGAGTGGTACAGGAATGTTAACCTGTTTTCCATCGACTACGCCTTTCGGCCTCGCCTTAGGGACCGACTAACCCTGAGCGGATTGACCTTCCTCAGGAAACCTTAGACTTTCGGCGAGCGTGAGTTCTCACCGCTTTATCGCTACTTGTGCCGGCAGAGTCACTTCCGTGCGCTCCACCAGTCCTCTCGGTCTGACTTCAACGCACACGGAACGCTCCCCTACCACTCTCTTGCAGGCAGAGATCCGCAGCTTCGGTAATCAGCTTGAGCCCCGTTGAATTTTCGGCACAGGAGTCACTTGACCAGTGAGCTATTACGCTTTCTTTAAAGGATGGCTGCTTCTAAGCCAACCTCCTGGCTGTCTGAGCAACTCCACATCCTTTTCCACTTAGCTGATATTTGGGGACCTTAGCTGGCGGTCTGGGTTCTTTCCCTCTCGACGACGAAGCTTATCCCCCGTAGTCTGACTCCCGCGGTTCACATCCGCGGCATTCGGAGTTTGATTGGAGTCGGTAACCTGGTAGGGCCCCTAGTCCATTCAGTGCTCTACCTCCGCGGTGCATCCACGCGAGGCTAGCCCTAAAGCTATTTCGAGGAGAACGAGCTATCACGAGGTTTGATTAGCCTTTCACCCCTACCCACAGCTCATCCAAGCTGTTTTCAACCAACACTGGTTCGGGCCTCCACTGAGTGTTACCTCAGCTTCACCCTGGCCCTGGGTAGATCACCTCGTTTCGCGTCTACTGCCACTGACTCAGTCGCCCTATTCAGACTCGCTTTCGCTACGGCTCTGCACGTCGCTTAGCCTTGCCAGGGACAGTAACTAGCCGGCTCATTATGCAAAAGGCACGCGGTCGCGCGTGGCCCTGCAAGGTCATAGCGCTTCCACTGCTTGTAGATACACGGTTTCAGGTACTATTTCACTCCCCTAACAGGGGTGCTTTTCACCTTTCCCTCACGGTACTGGTTCACTATCGGTCGCAGAGTAGTATTTAGCCTTGGGTCATGGTCGACCCAGATTCCCACAGGGTTTCACGTGTCCCGTGGTACTCGGGAACTCTGCATGGGAGACACCGAACCTTTCGCCTACGGGGCTTTCACCCTCTATGGCGGTTCTTTCCAGAAACCTTCTGCTAGGCTGGTGTTTTTTAACTCCCAGGACCGGCCGCAACCGGTCCAAACAGAGCCCCACAACCCCGCGCAAGCAACGCCTGCGGGCTTGACACCTGCACGGTTTGGGCTGTTCCGCGTTCGCTCGCCGCTACTGACGGAATCACTATTGTTTTCTCTTCCTGGGGGTACTGAGATGGTTCACTTCCCCCCGTTCGCTTCCACGGAGCTATGAATTCACTCCGGGACGACTGGACATGACCCCAGCCAGGTTGCCCCATTCGGAAATCCCCGGATCACAGCCTATTTGCGGCTCCCCGAGGCTTATCGCAGCTTATCGCGTCCTTCATCGCCTCTCTGCGCCAAGGCATCCACCGTGTACCCTTAGTAGCTTGACCAATCTTTGAGTACTCTTTACCCGGCGAATCCTATCACTTCTTACCCGATTCAGTTGTCAATGAACTCTAGACTCACTCTGGAGTCCACGCTGGCTTCAACTCGTCTCGAAATCGCGCTCGAGACGCCGCCAAGACTCGCGTCAGGCTGGTGGAGCAGATCGGGTTCGAACCGACGACCTCCGCCTTGCAAGGGCGGCGCTCTCCCAACTGAGCTACAGCCCCGATTCGGAGACCACCGGCCTGCCGTGTGGTGGGCCTAGGTAGATTTGAACTACTGACCTCACGCTTATCAGGCGTGCGCTCTGACCAACTGAGCTATAGGCCCAGGAAAGGGAACTGCCGATTCCCTGGAAACTAGGTAGAGGACAGATACAGTCGAGCGATTCGACCTAGGTTTGCCCGGTCATTCACCCTTATCAAAGTCACCCTTGAAGGCTTCAGACCATGGCTTCCTCAGAAAGGAGGTGATCCAGCCACAGGTTCTCCTACAGCTACCTTGTTACGACTTCACCCCAATCGCCAGGCATACCATGGACGGCTACCTCCCGAAGGTTGGCGCACCGGCTTCCGGTACAACTGACTTTCGTGATGTGACGGGCGGTGTGTACAAGGCCCGGGAACGTATTCACCCCAGCGTGCTGATCTGGGATTACTAGCGATTCCAGCTTCATGCAGTCGAGTTGCAGACTGCAATCCGTACTGAGGACGGTTTTTTGGGATTAGCTCCGGCTCGCACCATCGCAACCCTTTG
>CAWJQA010000012.1:440000-1243858 GCA_963844885.1 uncultured Holophagales bacterium
GCCTTTTTCCTGGAGGAAGTGGAACAGCTCGGGCACGGTCCAGGCTCCCATCCTGATCAGGGCGTGGGTGTCTTTCGGCAGGATCCGGGGCAGGTTGTCGGTGATGCCGCCGCCGGTGATGTGGGCCATGCCGTGCAGCGCCCGGTGGCTCAGGGCGGGTCGGAGCACTTTGAGATAGGAGCGGTGCGGCTCGAGGAGGATCTCTCCCACGCTCAGCCCCTTGGTCTGCCAGGGTGCCCGGTCGCGGATGCGCAGCCCGAGCTTGTCGAAGAGGATCTTCCGCGCCAGCGAGTAGCCGTTGGTATGGAGGCCCGCGGACGGAAGCCCCACGAGGACGTCGCCGGCGGCGACCCGGGAGCCGTCGAGCACTTTCGGGCGGTCGACGATCCCGACGATGAAGCCGACGAGCTCGTAGTCGCCCGGCTGGTAGAAGCCGGGCATCTCGGCGGTCTCGCCGCCCAGGAGCGCGCAGCCGTTCTCGCGGCAGCCCTCGGCCACGCCGCGGACGAGCTCGACCATGCGGGCGGGATCGAGGACGCCGGCACCGAGGTAGTCGAGGAAGAACAGCGGCTCGGCACCCTGGACCAGAATGTCGTTGACGCAGTGGTTGACCAGGTCGCGGCCGACGGAGGAGTAGTCCTCCATCATGCGGGCCACGAGGAGCTTGGTGCCGACGCCGTCGGCCGACGCGACGAGCACCGGCTCGGTCATGCCCGCGAAGTCGGGCCGGAAGAGGCCGCCGAAGCTGCCGATCTCGGTCAGGACTCCCGGGGTGAAGGTGGACTTCGCCAGTTTCTTGACCTGGGCGAGGCCTTTCTCCTGGGCATCGATGTCAACGCCCGCCTGGGCGTAGGCGCTGGATTTGGAGGTGGATTTCATGGCGGCGAGAATGATAGCAGCCGCCCAACCCGCCTACCCGACCCCCAGGCGGCTCATCTGCCGCTGGAGGCCCCTCTTGGAGACTTCCAGCTCCTCGGCCATGGCGTCGAGGTCGCCCGCGCAGCGGCGGAAGCTGGCTTCGATCTCTTCCCGGCCCAGGTCCGCGGCCTTGCGGATGTTGGCGCTGCGGTCGATCCGGTCGTAGAGGGACGAGCGGGAGATGCCCAGGGCCGCCGCGGCCGGCTGCAGGCGCCAGCGGTTCTCGCGCAAGACCGCCAGCAGCTCCTCTTCCCGCACGTCCTCGGGACGGCGGTAGACGGAGCGGGGGCGGCCGGACGGCGTCGGAGCGGGCCGCTCCGGACGCGACTCCTCCCGCGGGGCCGCGGACGCATCCTGAAACAGCCGCTCGATCGCCGGTCCCATCGGCACCTCGGGCAGGTCGCGGCCGGCGATGACGAGCTGACGCACCACGTTGCGGAGCTGGCGCACGTTGCCCGGCCAGTCGCAAGCGGCGAGGCGGGCCACCAGGCCGGCGGGAATCCAGAGGCGCTCGTCGGCGGGAAACGCGAGCCGCCGCGTCTCCCCGACCTCCTCCAGCTCCTGCCGCAAGAAGTAGAGGAAGAGGCGACCGAAGTCCTCGCGCCGGGACCGTAGCGGCGGCAGGAAGATCTCGTAGCCGGTCAGGCGGTGGAGCAGCGGCGCCCGGAAGCGGCCCGCCGCCGCCGCGGATTCCAGGTCGGAGTCGGTGGCCGCGATCAGGCGCACGTCCACGGCCAGCGGCTCGCCGCCGCCGACCGGCTGGATCTCGCCGGTCTCCAGCGCGCGCAGCAGGAGAACCTGGACCTCGGCCGGGGTCTCGCCGATCTCGTCGAGGAAGAGAGTGCCGCTGTCGGCGCGGCTGAAGTAGCCGGCCCGCTTCTGGTCGGCACCGGTAAAGGCGCCGCGCGCCGCGCCGAACAGCTCCGCGGCGGCGAGGCTGGGCGGGACGGCGCCCATGTTCACGGCCAGGTAGGGGCGGTGCCGGCGCCGGCCCGCGTCGTGCAGCGCGCGGGCGACGAGCTCCTTGCCGGTGCCGGTCTCGCCGCGGAGAAGCACGGCCACGTCGAGGTCCGCCACGCGCCGGATCTCCTGGCGCAGCCGCAACATCGGCGCGCTCTCCCCCACCAGGCCGTACGCCGGGACGTCGGGGAGGCCCGGGCCGCTTTCGAAGCGGGAGAGCAGAAGGACCACCCGGTTGGCCAGAAGAAGGACGACCCCGCGGTCGACGTCCGCCGCGGAAAGATCGTGGACGGCGCCGGCCGGCTCGCCGCCCTCGCCGCCTCCGCCGCCCCCACCGCCGATACTGACGCGGGTGCCGGTCTCGCCGCAGAGCAGCCGGACGGAGCCGCGCCCGGGTCCAGGGACGAGCTTGATCGGCCGGCGGCTGAGATAGGGGTCACCGAGCGGCCGGCCGCGGGACTCGCCGGGCCGGCCGGGCTGGAAGAAGCCGGGCTCGCCGCGGGAGAGATCCTCCTCGCGGCCGGCGAGCAGGGCGGACAGGGGGGCCCGCTCGCCGATACGCTCCACGTCCGGATGGAAGAGGACGGTCAGCCCCGGCACCAGGGGGCTCTCGGCAGGCTGCCACGAGGCGCTGCCGGTCCGGGTCTCAACCTGCAGCCGGCGCTGCAGATCCTGGGAGTCGTCCATGGCGGGCAGTGTAAACAACAGGACCGACGGAAACCAGGGCCGGGGCGGGGCGTGCTAGGATACGCGCCCGGTCAGACGTCTCTCTTCCTTCAACGACCTTCACGGGACGGCCATGGCGAACGAGCTGCTCTTCGGTCTTTACGTGTTCGTGCTGGCGGGTTTTCTCGGCTACCACGTCATCTCCCGCGTGCCGCCGCTGCTGCACACGCCGCTGATGGCGGGCACCAACGCGATCTCCGGCATCTCGCTGGTCGGCTCGCTGGTCGCGGCGGGCGGCGGCTACGGCACGCTCAGCACGCATCCTCGGCTTCATCGCGGTGACCTGCGCCACGATCAACGTCGGTCGGCGGCTTCCTGATCACCGACCGCATGCTGCGCATGTTCAGGAAGCGTCCCGGCGGGAAGTCATGAGCGCGCACGTCATCACTCCGCTCGTCGTACCTGGTCGCGTCGGTCTTCTTCATCCTGGCGCTCGCGGCCCTGTCGTCGCCGACCCACGCGCGGCGCGGCAACGTCCTCGGCGACTCGGCATGCTCATCGCCGTCGTCGGCACTGATCCTCAACGAGATCATCACCTACAAGTGGATCGTCGCCGGCCTGATCCTCGGCTCGCTGATCGGCACGGCCATGTCGATCTGGATCCCGATGACGAAGATGCCGGAGCGAATCGCGCTCTCGCACGCGTTCGGCGGCCTGGCGGCGGCGCTGGTCGGCGTCTCCGAGTATCACCACCTCGGCGCCGCGATCTCGCGCTTCACGATGGGCGCGCTCGGCTTCGAGGTGTTCCTCGGCTCGCTGACCTTCACCGGCTCCTCATGGCGTTCGGCAAGCTCCAGGGCGTCATCCCCGGCGCACCGGTGACCTACAAGGGCCAGAACGCGACGAACATCGGCGATGTTCTTCGGCGCCCTGGTGCTGCTCGTGCTAGGTGCGTCCTCGACCCGACCCGCAGCGTCGCTGTTCTATCGCCATGGGGGTCATCGGCTTCATCGCTCGGCGTGCTCGTCGTGCTGCCGATCGGCGGCGCCGACATGCCGGTGGTGATCTCGCTCCTCAACTCGTACGCCGGTCTCGCCGCCGCGGCGACCGGCTTCGCGCTGAACAACAACATGCTCATCATCGCCGGCGCCCTCGACGGCACCTCGGGCTTCCTCCTCTCGATGATGATGAGCAAGGCGATGAACCGCTCGTTCGCGAACGTCCTGTTCGGCGCCTTCGGCAAAGTGGCGGAGGGGACTCCGGGCGCGCCCGGCGCGCCGGGCGGAGCGGCGAGCTACAACGAGGCGACGGTCGAGGAGGCGGTGCAGATGCTCGAGGCCGCCCAGTCGGTGATCGTGGTGCCCGGCTACGGCATGGCCGTGTCGCAGGCGCAGCACGCGGTGCGCGAGCTCGCCGCAGATCGCTCGAAGGAGCGCGGCGCCGACGGTCAAGTACGCGATCCATCCGGTGGCCGGCCGCATGCCGGGCCACATGAACGTCCTCCTCGCCGAGGCCAACGTTCCCTACGACCAGCTCTTCGACCTCGACGATGATCAACGACGAGTTCGCGCGCACCGACGCGGTGCTGGTCGTCGGCGCGAACGACGTCGTGAACCCGGCCGCCAAGACCAACCCGGCGAGCCCGATCTACGGCATGCCGGTCTTCAACGTCGAGCAGGCGCGCAGCGTGATCGTGCTCAAGCGCAGCATGAACCCGGGCTTCGCGGGCATCGAGAACGAGCTGTTCTTCCTGCCGAACACGATGATGGTGCTCGGCGACGCGAAGAAGACGCTGCGGGAGATGACGACGGCGCTCAAGGGCGGGGAGTAGGGGTCTCTTGGGTCGCACACACGTGATCGTATTTTTGTTGGGTCTGGCCCTCGGCCTGGCGTGCATTCCGCTTGTCGCGAGCGGTTCGCGGGCCGGTGCCGGCCTCGATCCACGCCATACGGGCTTGCCATGGGGCTGGTTGGCTTTTGGCTACACGGGCCAGGCCCTGTTCACAGGCCGGATGCTCGTGCAGTGGATTGCGACAGAGAAACACAAGGAGAGCGTCATCCCCGTGCTGTTCTGGTGGTTCAGTCTGATCGGGGGAATGATCTTGCTGGTTTACTTTCTGCGGCGAGGAGATCCCGTAGGCATTCTCGGACAGCTCTTCGGATCGGTGGTGTATGCTCGGAATCTGATTTGGATCTATCGGCGGCCGCCTGCCAGCTCATGAATGGCCGGCGGGGACGCCGACGGCCCCGGAATCAAATATACCCGAGCGACTTCAGCGTCTGGAGCTGCTCCGATCCCAGCGCGCCGCCTTCCTTCTCCCTCGGGAATTTCTTCGCCAGCGCCCGGTGCTCCCGCGAGATCCTCTCCAGGATGGCGGTGTATTTCTTCACCAGGTCCGGCCTCTCTTTGTGGAGGCTTTTCAGGCACCAGGGGTCATTCCATAAGTCGTAGACGAGGAACGGCGCGTCACCCGCCTCCTCTCCAGGCGCCTTCTTCCAGATTTCCAGGGAAGCTCCCCAGCGGCCGTCGACGATCTCGACGATGGCGTGGGGCTCGCCGGTCTTCGCGTCCAGGGTGAGCTCGTCGATCACCACCGGCCGCGGTTTCCAGCCGGACCGGCCCAGGAGAAGCGGCGCCAGCGACTGGCCCTGGAGGTAATCCGGCTTCGGACGGCCGGCGATTTCAAGAACGGTCGGCATCAGGTCGATGAGCGACACGGGCTCGCGGAAACGCTGGCCGGGCCGGATCTTCCGCGGCCAGACCACGACCAGCGGCACCCGCGTCAGGTAGGGATTGAGATAGGGCACCCGCTGGAACGGTGCCCAGGTGTCGAAGTAGCCGAGGCCGGGCCAGTCGCCGTGGTCGGCGTAGACGATGAGCAGGGTGTTCTCCCACTCACCCGTGGCCTTGAGACGGTCCACCAGCGCGCCGAGTTGGAGGTCGGCGTAGGCCATGGCTTCGTCGAAGGAGCCGCGGACGCCCTGGAAGTAGGCCTTGCGGTCGATGCCGGCTTTCTCGAAGACCGGACCGGGCGCGCGGAGGCCCCACGAGCGGCCCGAGATGCCGTTGGCCACGGCCAGCCGGCGCTCCATGTCGTTGAAGCCCTGGCGTTCGGCCGGGCTGAGGAAGATGCCGGCCACCGGCGCTTCGGGCTCCCACGGCCAGTGGACGTCCGTCACCTGGAAGTGGACCCACCAGGGCCGGCCGGGGTACGCCTCCCGCCAGCGCCAGAAATCTTTCTGAAGCTCCTCCGACGACGCCGAGTTGGGGCCGGAAATGGTCTCCACCATGTTGTCCACCCCGCGGTTGAGGCTGCTCATGCTTCCGCACCAGGCGTTGGAGGTGAACACGCCGGTCTGGTAGCCCGCGGCATGGAGGATCTCGGCCATGGTGTTGGCCTTCGGGGGCAGCGGATCGTCCGGGTAGCGGTAGCCTCCGAGCACGGTATGGTGGAGGCCGGTCATGAAAGAGGTCGTGGACGGCTTGGACCACGACGAGTTGCTGTAGGCCCGCTCGAAGAGGGCGCCCTCCGTGGCGAGGCGTTCCAGGTTCGGAGTGGTCCGCCGGTTGTAGCCGTAGGCGCTCATATATTCGGCGCCTCCGGCGTCGATCACATAGAGAAGGACGTTCGGCGGGCGGTCCGCACGGGGCCGGCTGCCGCTCAGGGTCGGCGTCGACCACAGAGCCACGGTGCCGGTCTTGCCGGGTGCGGCTGCCGTCTCCAGGGTGAGGGTGACCGTGCGCCCCGCGTGGCGCGAGAGATCGACGGTCCGCTGGCCCCATTGTGCCTTCCGGGCGTAGTTTTCCTGAAACAAGGCCTTGCCGTCGCAGAGGACTCGGAAGGTGACCGGCGCATCCTCCCGCAGCACGCCCAGGCCGAAGTCGAGCCGTCCTCCTTCGGGAATGTGGACCCGCCAGGAGAGCTTTCCCGGAGCGTGGGTGTAGAGGGTCCGGCGGTAAACCGCATCCCGGGGCTCAGAGACCACTCCGGCCGGCGCCTCCGCGTAGCGGGCCTCCTTGGGCACGAGGGAGACGGAGAGGATCTCCAGCGCCGCGGGCTCGCGGGAGCCGATCGTGAAGCCGAGCTCCCGCAGCGGCTGCTCCCGGCTCTCCCACCCGACCCAGTCGGCGCGCAGGAGATAGTCGTGGACGGCGCCGTCGTTGATGATGGTCACCGAGTCTCCCCGGAGCACGAACGGGCCGCCCTCGACGTCCTCCGCCTCGCGGCGAAGGTTGAAGCCGAGCTCGAGCAGCCCCACCTCGCCGGAGCTGCGGGCCTTGACGATAAGGAAGGACCAGTCCTCCCGGTTCCAGTCCGGCACCTCGATGAAGGCGCCGCCATGAAGCCCACGCCGCCGCCGGTTCGCCTCCGTGAGCGCGACGCGGAGAGCGCCGCCGGTCTGCGCCACTCGAGCGGGGGCCGCCCACGGAACGAACGGGACGACCGCCTTCCACCCGGGCTGCGGCCGGTCGAACCGCCACTCGACCGCCTTGGGCAACTCCTTCGGCACCGCCGATCCCTCCATCCGGGCCGCCGCGAGCTGCTCCTCCAGATGGACGGGCACACCGGCGGTCAGGGGGGTGAGCGGCGCGGAGCCGTCCTTCCCACAGGCGGAGGCCAGGGCGGCGAGAGCGATCGCCGCCGTTCGAAGCGCCACGGGAGCCTGCATCGGGCCTCCTTTCGAGTGCAGGCCAAGGCTAGCACGCTAGTGTAGTGCGCCCGAAGTACTCGCACGTATAGACGTGCGCCGGCGCGCGCTGCTTCGGGACGATTTCTCCCGGGTTCTGGACCACCAATCCCGCGGGTTGGATCGTCCACCCCCGGGAGATGAGCCGCCACTCCCGCGCTGGAGGTCGTCCAACCCGGGTGATGAGCCGTCTTCTCCGCAAGAGAAGCGATCCACCCCTGGGGGTGAGTCGCCGCGGACGCGGGAGAAGCCGTCCGCGCCCTGGGGGAAGTCGTCCACTCCCGGGGACAAGCCGTCTACCCCGCGGGGTGGACGGCTCCGAGGCCGGGCGGATCGGCCGGTTGACCAGGCGGGTTGCCTCGGCGTGACGTCTTCCGGTACGTGCGCTTACTTTGGGCGCACTACACTAGAATGGCGCCGCCATGGACTGCCGTGCCGGCTGCGCCGCCTGCTGCATCGCGCTCTCGATCTCCACTCCGATCCCCGGGATGCCGGACGGCAAACCGGCAGGGGTGCGCTGCGTGCAGCTCACGGCAGATCACCGATGCGGTCTGTTCGGCCAGCCGGATCGCCCGCCGGTGTGCGTCCAGCTCCGGCCGAACGAGGAGATGTGCGGAGCTTCGGGCCGCGAGGCGTACGTCTACCTCTCGCGGTTGGAGCGCCTTACGGCTCCCGGCCGGACCTGAGATGATCCCGAGAGCCCTCGACATCTTCCCGCCCGCGGACCGGGCCACGCCCGAGGGCGTGCTCGCCATCGGCGGCAAGCCGGACCCCGACCTCCTCCTCGCCGCCTACAGCCGCGGCATCTTCCCCTGGCCCCATCGGGGCTATCCGCTCCTCTGGTTTTGCCCGGACCCCCGCTTCGTGCTCGTGCCGACGGAGGCGCACGTCGGCCGCTCCCTGCGCAAGGTGATGCGCCGCGGGCTCTTCGAGGTGCGCGCCGACACCGCCTTCCGCGACGTGATGCGCGCCTGCGCCCGCAAGAAGAGGCCGGGCCAGCGCGGCACCTGGATCAACCGCGACATGATCCGCGGCTTCACGACTCTCCACGAGCGCGGCTACGCCCACTCGATCGAAGCGTGGCAGGACGGCCGGCTGGTCGGCGGCCTCTACGGCATCTCCCTGGGCGCCGTGTTTTTCGGAGAGTCCATGTTCGCCGAGGTGCCGGACGCCTCGAAAGTGGCGTTCGCCACGCTGCTTGGGAATTTGATCCGCTGGGAGTTTCCCCTGGTGGACTGCCAGAGCTACACGGATCACCTGGCCTCGTTCGGAGCCGAGGAGTGGCCGCGGAAGGATTTCCTCACCGCTCTGGAGGAGGCGATTCAGAGGCCGACCCGGATGGGGCCATGGCGGTTGGAGCTGGGGCCGGCGGAGGCGGCGGCCGAGATTCGGGGCGAGTGACGGATCACGGTTCGGTTCAGGCCGTTGGCGAGGGTCGATACAGACTCCAGGCCATTCGGTCGATTTCAGACTGGATTTCGGCGATTCGGTCCCGACGCTTCTGAACCTCCTCCTCCACCTTGTCCAGGTAATCAGAAAACGCCAGCAGCCCTTCTTCCGTCCTTGGCAAGGTATCGACAGATTGCCGGTCAGCCAGAGTGCCGGGAAGGTTAGCAAAATAGCGCGCAAAGAGCCGCGCGACCGCCTCTTTGCTCGTAATGGCGTCTCCGACCCGGGCGACGACCTCTTTCTTGAGGACGAGATCGGCTCCGGACGCCCGGGATTCTGGCGAGCTCCCGATCGTAGACCGTGTTCTCGAGCTCAAGAACAGAGGGCGGAATCTGAAAGAGGCGGAGGTGCTCGATCTCCGGATGCTCCGCCCGGAAACGCTCAGAGAGCCGATGCACAGGGATTTCAACCCGGCCTTCGGTTCGGAAGCCATCTTCCCCCATCCGGGTCAGTTCTCGCCAGAGCAGGTGACGCTCCTGTTCAAGTTGGATAAACGCTTGCTGCTCTCGGAGGTCAATCTTCTTGATGGGTATGGCCTTGACGTCCTCCGGATATACATGCTCCTTCATGGAGCGCCTGTTTGCCCGAAGCCACTTCTGGATCGGTTCGCTCAGGGCGAGAGCACAGAGGTACCATTCCGAAAAAGCAGCCGAAGCTCCGGAGTTGAATTTATCCCTCCCGTCGAGTTCTTGACGTGCCTTTGCAAGAGCTCGATTTTCCACATCTTCCAGCCGGTGCCAGAGGATTGCGATTGTCAAAGAATGAGATCCAACATGGAAGCCAAAAAGGGGTCCCATCATCTACGG
Source organism: uncultured Holophagales bacterium (assembly GCA_963844885.1). Lineage (GTDB taxonomy): Bacteria > Acidobacteriota > Thermoanaerobaculia > Multivoradales > UBA5704 > DATMER01. The sequence continues at coordinate 449,489 of CAWJQA010000012.1, forward strand.
CAATCCCCTTGAACGTTCCAAAGACAATCTTGCTCCGATCATAGAGCTCCGGGAAAGTCCGCCGATCTACTCTAGACGGACAGCGCCCTTTCTCTCCGTACTCGATCCACTCTACTTCTCCTATACCGCCACGGCGGAGGTTGCGGGGGTCGAGATAAGGACGCGTGTGGACCTCGCTGGGAGCTTTTGCGATGAGATCCTCCCTCTTGAACTTGTGGTGCCGGACCCTCTTGCCCTCCGCTCCCAGATCCTCGACCAGCTCTTCTCCGAAGCGCGCGGGGTCGTAGGCAGAGGGAACAAGCACGATCTCGCCCTCCCCGAAACGCTCTGCTGAATGGAGGACCATCCCCTTGGTGACATAGCAGATCTCCTCCAAGGGAGCGGTGTCCTCGAGATTCAACTCCACTTGCGGACGGAAGTTCAGAACCTCGTCAGGCGACAGGTTCTGCTGCTTCGGCTCATCCAGAGATTCGAGCTCCATCTGACCCTTTCCTTTTACCACGATAGACCGGCGAACTCGATGCTCATCTCCTGGTTCACCCTTCGAAAAGCAGAAGATCACATTATCCTGCCAAGGAGCATCCTCGAAGAGCCTCAGCCCCTTCGCGAACAGCACGTCATGAAGACGAGAGCTTTGCTGAAGCAGTTCCCGCACTCTGGCCGCATATGGAGCGTTGGAGATCGATTCGATCGTGACGAGACAGCACCGCGCCGCCGGCGCGTCCGACAGCAGACGGTAATACTGCTCAACGAAGGGTATATACAAATCCCATTTCAGGTGGCGAGTACTAAACCAGGATTGCTTCTTGAGCTGGCGGCGATAGGCCAGGTAAGCCGGGGCGTTCTCGTCGGCACGAACATAGGGCGGATTACCAACCAGAAAATCGAAGCCTTTTTCAAACGGGCCCACTCGGGCCTTGAGGAGCTCGGCCGTGGCCTTGTCCCTGCCCAGAAGAATTACGGACGCCTCAGATGCGTGCAGGATCGCCTCGTCAACGAGGAGGGAATCCGCGCAGTAAATCTGAAACCGGTCCACCGCCAGGGCGATACCTTCGTCCTTGGCCTGACGCAGGAGATCCAGCACCTGGATCAGAAGGTTGGTCTCCGCGAGATAGCAGGCAAACGGGTTGACCTCCAAACCATAGAGACGCGACTGAACCTCCTCCAGCGCAGGAGCGAGCCGCGCCTTCGGGATCTTCCCGTCCTTGCCACGAAATGATTCCAGCAATCTCCTGCATGCCTCCACGAGAAAGCTGCCCGAGCCGCAGGCCAGGTCTGCAATCCGCCGGTTGACAACCGCTTCACCCCGGTATCCGAGTTGATCGAGCATCAACGTCACGAGGGGTTTGGGCGTGTAATAGCGCCCTTGCTCATGCTTGCCCTCCTCCAGGTAGCGTCCATAGACCGCGCCGATGATGTCGGTGTCGATCGCTGCAAGGTTGAAGACATTGAGCACCAGAAGCGCCCGCAGAAGCATCTTCGTGTCCATACGGTACCAGTCGAACAGCTCCGAGGCACCATAGAAGTGGACATAGACGTTCTGAGCGCATTCGTAGGCCATACGCGTGAGGTATTCATAAGAACGGCCCGAGGCGTAGTCGAGATACTGTTGCGCCCTCTCCTGCCAGAGGATCAGCCCGCCATCGGAGAGCTTGCGCCGGAAGATCCCTTTGTCCTCGCAGATCCGCACAAGGAGAAGCCGGACGATATAGACGTAGGCTGTCTGGCGGGCGAACTCCCGGCGGAATGTGCTCTCCGGCTCACCCACCAGAACACTCGACGAAACCCTCTGCGCCCAAATCTGGTAAGACTCCCCCGTTCGCACGCTCAAGCGGTATGTTTCCTCAAGCTGCCGGACCTCGGCGTAGTCCACCAATGCCTGTTGGCAAATTTCTTCCAGCTCGCGGGCCAACTCACCGAGGATCTTCTTGCTTGCGGTCTCTGACACGTTCTGGAGCTGGGGTGCTCTCGTGGCCGCATACGTGCCCAGGGAAATCTGCTCGGCGAAAGAGCCGTTGGAGCATTTGACATGACCGGCCAGACCGTTAACCCACTCCGCCACTCTCGGCTTGATCTCGTCCACCCGAGGGTGGCGACACCAGTCATCCAGAGGCTGGAGGAGCTGCCGCTCGAAATCTTCACGCTCCAGAGCAAAGTTCTGCTCCCGAAGCGCGACCTGTTTCCGCAGTCTGGGAACTCTGGAGGATCTTTCAACGGTCCGTTTTGCCTCCTGATACTCTCCGAATCGCGCCAACGCGTCGTCAAGCTGGTGAAGCACGTCCTCGGCAAATTGATCGATGAGGCCCCGGAGGGCATTGACAAGGAGATCAGGTGCCGAGCTCACGTCGAAGGATTCGCGCTTCCAGACAGACTCGTAATAGGCGCCGAGCCTCTCTTCAAAGCCGTCAAATCTTCCTGTCTCGAAGATGGGGTCCTGGATGTGCCGGAGCCACTCTGGGGAAGGAGGTGGAACGTTCAGAGTGGCGGTCCGCAGCTCCATTGCTTGAAGGAAGGCCGCCCGAGAAAATCGATTCCACAGCGCGAACAGAGCGACTCGTTGAGAGGCGGGAAACTCTTCCTCCGCTCCGGCGGCGGCCCGTGCCAACGCATGAAGATCCACCTGGATCAGGCGGGTGTCCCCGGCACCCCCGAACTCCCATACTTCTATCGCCCAGCCGTTGCACAGCAGCCCGATCCGCCCGTGAACGGCACCGGCCAGGACGTAGCGGCGAAGTTGGTCTAGCGGAGACTCCTCCCCGGAGCGGCCTCTCCGGTGCGTTCGCTGAAGATTGTCAATGGAGGTCGACTTGCTCTCGACCAGGAACACGGGTATCGGTCCGAGGAATTCGGGAACCCGAACTGTGTAATCCGGGATGGAGCGCTCGGACATGCTTGCCTGGGGCTCGTTATAGGTGAAGTCACCCTCCCGATAGCCTAGCGATTCCAGGAGACGCCGGACGAGCGGATCCACGACCCTCGGCTCGTCACCAGCCTTGGCGGATGGCTGACTCCGGAGCCGATCCAGGTAGTGGGCCAGAGTCTCCCGCCGGCCCTGTTCCGCGATCCAAGCCTCTCTGAGATGACCCCGGAGAGCAAGGAGAAACGCCGAGAACTGCTCCTGCTCCCTGGTCTGCCGGTGCGCCAGTTCGAGTGCTCGCGATGCCTGGGTTGTCGGATTCATTTAATCCCTCAGATCGTTGCGGCCTTCCTGATACCCCCGGATCATCGCCTCCAGCCGGTCCAGCCCGCGGCCGACCTCTTCCAGGCTCGGGCCGAAGGAGAGGCGGACGTGCTGGTGGAAGCGGGAGAGACGCTGGGCTCGGCGGTGACCCGGGTTGACGTCGAAGAAGACGCCCGGCACGCAGATGACTTTGGCCTCCAGGGCGGCGCGGAAGAAATCCATGCCGTCCGAGATCGCCTCGGGCAGGTCCCGGACCGACACGAAGGCGTAGAAGGTGCCGGCCGGCTCCGGATGCACCCGCATCCCGAGCTCCCGGGCTCGGCGGAGGATCAGCTCCCGCTTCGGCAGGAAGACCTCCCGGATGGCCTTCGACTCCGCCAGCACCAGGTCCGGCTCCATCAGCGCCACCGCCGCGCGCTGCTGCGGACGCGAGCCGCCGCCGTCCAGGAAGGAGCCGGCGCTCTCGATCGCCTCGATCACCGAGCGCGGTCCGAGCGTCCAGGTCACCCGCCAGCCGGGATAGCGCCAGTTCTTGGTCAGGCCGTCCACGATCACCACCGGGTCGCGGTCCACGTCCTCGACATAGCGGGCGGCGCTCACGGTCGGCCCGGGTTCGCCTTCCCCCGGGTCCCAGATGTAGTGGGAGTAGAACTCGTCGATCAGCAGGGTGCAGTCGAGGTCCCGGCCGACCGCGATCCACTCGGCCAGCTCGTGGCCGGAGACCAGCTTTCCCATGGGATTGCAGGGGTTCGAGAAGAGGATGACGGAAAGACCGCGGCCGATCACCTCCCGGCGCAGGTCGTCCGCCGTGAAGGCATAGCCCTGCTCCCGGCGCAGGAGGATGGGGATCGGCGTCACCAGGCGGAAGATGTCCAGCAGCTCCTCGTAGGCCGTGTAGTCCGGCAGGAAGTGGCCGAGGTTGACCTGGTCGAGCGAGGCCACGGCGCGCGTCAAGGCCGCCCGGCCGCCGCCCGAGACCGCCACGTTCTCCGCCGTGTACTGCGACCGCATCCCCTTGCGGTAGAGCTGGTTGTAGAGCGCGGCCACCGCCTCGCGCAGCTCCGGCACCCCGGCGACCGGCGCGTAGTAGTGGTCGGCCGGGTCGATCGCCAAAGAGGTGACCCGCGGCGGCGCGCCCGGCAGCGGGCCGGTTTCGGGCTGGCCCTGGCCCAGGTTGGACCAGCCGGGATCGCCGGTCCGGTAGCCCCGGGCGGTGGCCTCCTTGGTGACGTAGACCACCCCGGTCCGCGGCACGGCGCGGAAGGCCTGGAGGATGGGAGCGGACGAGGAAGAGGAGCTGATCATGATCCGCAGATCCTATCCCACCCACCCGGGCAGTCTCCCACTCTCTGTTCACGTCCTCGGGCGCCGCCCGCCTGAGCGGCGCGGGCCTCTTCCGGCAGAGCCATCATGGGGTCGACAAAAGGAAGAAAGAGAGGCTGATATGACCACCGCGACTCCGACCCAAACCACCGAAAAGACCAGCTTCGAGACTCTGGCTTTGCTCCGCGACGAGTTGCGGCTGCAGATGCACCTCGCCAAGGCGGAGCTTCGCGACGAGTGGAACCAAAAGCTCGAACCCAGGTTCTGGGAGCTCAAGACGAAACTCGATCGTATCGAGGAGGCTTCCGCCGAGACAGCCACCGAGCTGGGCTCCGCGGCCAAGCTGCTCATCAACGAGCTCCGGAACGGGTACGAGCGCATCCGCAAGTCGCTGTGAGAGAAGGTGAAGTCCAGTTAGAGACAGCCTCGGGCCCGCCGGATTGGACCGGCGGGCCCTCTTCCTTTTGGATGCAAAATGGCACGCTGACGGCTGGCCGAAGCGCCGACTGCGCCGACTGCGCCGACTGCGGATATCATCGCCCGCGGAGGTCTTGCCATGCCCTTGCGCCGCCTGTTTGCCGTTATCCTTCTTCTCGCCGGCTCCACCGTCTTCGCGGACGTTGATCCGTCCCTGTTCCAGGATCTGCACTGGCGCCTCCTCGGCCCGTTCCGCGGGGGACGCGTCCTGGCGGTGGCCGGGGTCCCGGGCCAGCCGGAGCACTTCTACTTCGGCAGCGTCAACGGCGGCGTGTGGGAGACCCATGACGCCGGCCGCACCTGGGAGCCGATCTTCGACGGACAACCCATCGGCTCGATCGGCGCGCTCGCCGTGGCGCCGTCGGACCCGCGGGTGATCTACGCGGGCTCGGGCGAGGCCGACATGCGGTCCGACATCGCCCAGGGCGACGGCATGTACAGATCCGGGGACGGCGGCAGAACCTGGGGCCACCTCGGCCTCGCCGACTCGCAGCAGATCGGCCGCGTGCTGGTCCACCCCGAAAATCCGGACGTCGTCTACGTCGCCGCTCTGGGCCACCCGTACGGACCCAACACCGAACGCGGCGTGTTCCGCTCCCGGGATGGCGGCAAGACCTGGCAGAAGGTGCTCGGCAAGGAGCCGGCCGGAGACGTGGGCGCCATCGATCTCGCCTTCGAGCCCGGCAATCCAAATGTGATCTACGCCGCCCTGTGGCAGACGCGGCGCACGCCCTGGAACGTCTATCCGCCGTCGAACGGGCCCGGCAGCGGCCTGTACAAATCCACCGATGGCGGCGATACCTGGAGGCAGCTCGCCGGCCACGGCTTGCCGGCGGACCCCGGGCGCATCGGCATCGCCGTCGCGCCGAGCGCGCCGCAACGGGTGTATGCGATGGTCGACGCGAAGGAAGGCGGCCTGTACCGCTCGGACGACGGCGGAGCGACGTGGACCCGGACGAGCGGCGACCGCCGCATCTGGAGCCGCGGCTGGTATTTCGGCGGCATCACGGTCGAGCCGCGCGACCCCGACACGGTCTACTCCTGCAATGTAAACCTTTATCGTTCGAACGACGGCGGCAAGACGTTCGTGCCGGTCCGCGGCGCGCCCGGCGGCGACGACTATCATCAGCTCTGGATCGATCCGCAGAGCCCGGAACGGCGCATCCTCGGCGTCGATCAGGGGGCGACGGTCTCGATCAACGGCGGGAAGACCTGGAGCTCGTGGTTCAATCAACCGACCGGTCAGTTTTATCGCGTCATCACCGACAACCGGTTTCCCTATCGGGTCTATGGCGCGCAACAGGATTCCGGAGCCGCCGGCGTCCCCAGCCGCACCAATACCTACGACGGCATCAACCTCACCCAGTTCCACGAGGTGACCGCGGGCGGAGAGAACGACAACGTCGCGCCCGACCCGCGGGATCCGGACGTGCTGTTCGGCGGCCGGGTGGACCGGCTCGACCTGCGTACCGGGCAGACGCGGTCGGTCGATCCGGCGCTGGCTTATCCCGATCACTACCGCGGTGTCTGGACTCTGCCGCTCGTGTTTTCACGCCGCGATCCACGCGTGCTCTATTTTTCCTACCAGCGGCTGTTCCGCACCGAGGACGGCGGCGAGCACTGGACGGTGATCAGTCCCGATCTCACGCGCGAAAATCCGGGCGTGCCGGCGAACCTCGATCCGGTGACCGCGGCGAATGCGGACGATCCGGACCCGCGCCGCGGCGTGATCTATGCCATCGCGCCGTCGCGGACAGCCGATCACGATCTCTGGGTAGGCACCGACGACGGCCTCATCTGGCGGACGCGGGATGAAGGCGGACACTGGACCGACATCACGCCGCCGGAGCTGACGCCGTGGTCCAAGGTGGGCATCCTCGACACGTCGCATTTCGACGCGGAGACCGCGTACGCCGCCGTGGACCGCCACCGGCTCGACGATTTCAAACCTTACATCTATCGCACCCGCGACGGCGGCCGGCACTGGCAATGGATCGCCACCGGCATTCCGGACGGCAGCTTCGTCAACGCGGTACGGGAAGATTCGGTACAGCCGGGTCTGCTCTACGCCGGGACCGAAAAAGGTGTCTATGTATCGTTCGACGACGGCGGCCACTGGCAGCCGCTGCAGGCGAACCTGCCGGTGACGTCGGTGAGGGACATCGACGTCCACGGCGACGACGTCGTGATCGCCACGCACGGCCGGGCCTTCTGGGTGCTGGACGATGTCTCTCCGTTGCGGCAGCTTGCCGCCGATCACCGCATCGAACCGGCCGCGGCCTGGCTGTTCGCACCGGCGACGGCGATCCGGCTGCGTCCGGCGGGTTTCACCGGCTCTCCCATGCCGAAGGAGGAGCCGGCGGCGGCGAATCCGCCCGCGGGAGCGTTCCTCGATTATGTGCTGGCGACCGAGGCAAAGGCGATATCCCTGGAGATCCGCGACGATCAGGGCGCGCTGGTGCAGCGCTACGCCAACACCGGCGCCCCTCCGCCGATACCGCCGGACCCCGCCACGCTGACCACGGCGCCGGAGTGGGCGGCGCCGCCCGCGGTGCTCTCCACCGCGCCGGGCATGCACCGCTTCGTCTGGCCGCTCCGCTATGCCGCGCCGGCCGGGCTCTCCGAAAGCCGGCGGCGCGGCGGCGACGGCGTCTGGGCTCCGCCCGGCCGCTACGTCGTGGTGCTGGAGGTCGATGGAGCCCGCCTTGCTCAGCCGCTCACCGTCGCGCCCGATCCCCGCCTGGACCTGCGCCCGGAAGATTACGCCCGGCAATTCTCCCTGGCGCGCAAAATCGAAGAGGCGCGCGTCGCGGCGGCCACGGCGGTCAAGGAGACCGGCGTGCTCCTCGCCGCTCTTTCCGATCGCCGGGCGGGGTCCAAGCGGGAGATCGGCAAGGCCATGGACGCTCTGAAAACGCGCACCGGGGAGATCACGGCCGCGAGAGTCCCCAACACCTTGGGTTTCCTGGCCGATGCGCTGGACCGCCTCGCCAACGCCGTGGACGGCGCCGATCACGCGCCGTCGCCCGACGCCGTCTCGGGATTCGAGCAGATCCAATCGAGCCTCGACCGCGCGCTGGCGGCGTGGAACGCGCTGAAGGCGAGCGACCTGGCCGCGCTCAACATCCGGTTGAAAAAGGCGGGGCAGCCGGAGATTTCGCCGGCCGCCGTGAAGTAGACTCCCCACATGCGAAGCCTTCCCGTCCTTCTGATCCTCACCGGCCTGAGTTTTGCCGGGCCGGCCGCGCCGGCCGCGGCAGTTCCGGCAGCGACCCCGGAGACCGCGCGCCTCCACGACCTCTTTCATCGCGCCTGGGAGGAGGGTCTGCAAGAGAACCCCCTCACCGCCACCTACGTCGGCCGCCACGAGTACGACGACCGGCTGCCCGAAGCCACCGTGGCCGACCTGGAGCGCCAGGCCAAAGGGGCGCAGGAATACCTCGACGAGCTCGGCCGGATCGACCGCTCCCAGCTCTCCGCCGAGGACCAGGTCAGCGCCGACATCTTCAAGACCCAGCTCAACGACGCGCTGGCGGACTGGCGGCTCGGCGCCTGGCAGATGCCCTTCAACGCCGACTCGGGTTTCCATTCCGACTTCGTCCAGCTCGCGGACCAGATGCCTTTCGACAGCGTCAAGGGTTATGAAAACTACGTCGCCCGCCTCCGCGCCTGGCCCCGCTACATGGACCAGCAGATCGAGCTGATGCGGATCGGCATCCGGCGCGGCATGACCATCCCCCTGGCGGTGCTCACCGGCTACGACAAGACCATCTCCGCCCACATCGTGGACGATCCCACGAAAAGCGTTTTCTGGAAGCCGTTCGAGCGCTTCCCGGCCAGCATGCCCGAAGCCGACCGGGAGCGGCTGCGGAGCGAAGGCCGCAAAGCGGTGATGGAAGCGGTCGTTCCGGCCTACAAGACCTTCCTCGATTTCTATCAGAAGGAATATCAGCCGAACGCCCGCAAAACCATCGCCGCCTCCGGTCTGCCGGACGGCCCCGCGTTCTACGCCCAGCAGGTGAGGCACTTCACGACGCTCGACATCTCCCCGGACGAGATCCACCGCATCGGCCTCGCCGAAGTGGAGCGGATCGACAAGGAGATGAAAGAGGTCATCCGCCAGACCGGATTCCAAGGGGATTTCGCGGCGTTCCTCCAGTTTCTCCGGACCGATCCGCGGTTCTACGCCAAGACGCCGGAGGAGCTTCTCAAAGACGCCGCATGGATCGCCAAGACGATGGACGGCAAGCTCCCGTCCCTGTTCGGCAAGCTGCCGCGGACGCCTTACACCGTCGAGCCCGTGCCGGACCACATCGCGCCGAAATACACCTCGGGCCGCTACGTGGAGGCACCGGTCGGCAGTACGCGGCCGGGGATCTACTGGGTCAACACCTACATGTTGGAAAGCCGGCCGCTCTACAACCTGGAGGCTCTGACGCTGCACGAAGCGGTACCCGGCCACCATCTGCAGGGCGCCCTCGCCAAGGAGCTGGAAAACCTTCCGGAGCACCGCCGCTACTCGTACCTCTCGGCGTTCGGAGAAGGCTGGGGCCTGTACTCGGAGTGGCTCGGCCTGGAAGCCGGTTTCTACAAGGACCCGTACAGCAACTTCGGCCGCCTCACCTATGAGATGTGGCGCGCCTGCCGCCTGGTGGTCGACACCGGGATGCATTCGAAAGGCTGGACACGGCAGCAGGCGATCGATTATCTCGCCTCGCACACCGCGCTGCCGCTCCACGAGGTGGAAACCGAGATCGACCGCTACATCTCCTGGCCCGGCCAGGCCCTGGCCTACAAGATGGGAGAGCTCAAGATCAAAGAGCTGCGCAAGCGCGCCGAAGCCGCGCTCGGCCAGGGCTTCGACGTCCGCGCCTTCCACGACGTGGTGCTGGGCAGCGGATCGGTGCCGCTGACGGTGCTGGAGTCGAACGTGGACCGGTGGATCGCGGAGAAAACGAAGTAGCCAGGGCCTCGTCAAAGCCCTCGTTGCCGCCCGACCTCACCCCCTGTCCCCCTCTCCCATCGCTCTCCCTTCCCCCGGGAGAGGGGGCACCCCCTCCCAAAAACAAAGACATCAGCGCCTCGGGGTTTTGGGTGGTGGCGCCCCCTCTCCCGGTCGGGGGGAGAGCGATGGGAGAGGGGGTTGGGGGGTGAGGTCGGGGCGGGGGGCTGCCCTACCGGGCCGCCTGGCCGCCGTTGGTGGTCTGCATGCTCTTGCGCAGCTCGGCGCGCAGGGCTTCGGCCTGCGGGCTGACGGCGGTGGGGACCATCACGCCCGTGGTCTCGCCGACCTTCTGGGTCATGAGCAGCGTGAGCAGATTTTCGATCAGGCTCGAACCGCCCTGGCCCGCGCCGCCCATCTGAATCTTGGGCACCACGTCGACCTGGGACTTTTCGATCGCCTCCGCGAAGCGGTTCATGACCTCCTGGATGAGTTGATACTGGGGTCCGCCGTAGGCCCGGACCTGCTCCTCGATGGCCAACGCTTCGGCCACGCCGACGCGGGCGGCGCGGTCGGCCTCGGACTCGGCCAGCAGGCGGATGCGTTTCGCCTCGCCTTCGGCCAGGATGCGGGTCTTCTCCGCTTCGGCCTGCGCCAGGGTCTGGATCTGCGAGGCCTGCTGCTGGGCGCGGGCGTACTCGGCTTTACCCTGGTTCGACTGCACGGCGATGCTGATTTCCGACTCGGTCAGCATCGTCTGCTGGCGGGCGCGGGACTCGGCCTCGCGCAGCTCGCGCTCCTTGACCGAGGCGCGCTCCTGCCGGGTATAGGTTTCGACCTGCTCCTCGGCGATCTGGCGCGAGCGAAGCTGGATCAGGATGTCCTCGATCTGGCCGGCGCCGGGCTTGCCGCTGGTGGGCGTACCGATCAAGACCTCCTGCAGTTCCAGGTTGTAGTTCGCGAACTTCTCGCGCATCTCCACACCCGAGGCCTCCTGAATGGCCGAGCGATCCTGGATGAGCTGGATCAGCGTGCGGGTCTGGCCCACGTTTTTGAAATAGGCGCTGACCATCGGATCCAGGGTCTGTTCCACCAGTTTTTTGACGTCGCCGAAACGCTGGATGACCAGCGGCGCCTTGCGATAGTCGATGTGAACGACGACCGACAGCGGCAGGCTGGGCTCGAACGCGTCTTTCGTGATCAGATTCACCTCGGCGAGATTCTCGTCGAAATGATGGGCGCCGATCTCGGTGCGGTTCCACTTCAGGATGAAGTTGGTCGTCGGCACCATGATCACTTTACCCGCGCAGGTGTTGAAGGCGTATTTGCCGGGCAGCAGCGGCTCGCTCCAGACACCCCGCTGGCCCACGGTCACCAGCTCGCCGTGCTTGTACTCCTTGCCGGACAGGTCGCGGCCGGCGTCACCCGTATAGGATACGACCACGCCCACGGTGCCCACCTCGACCACGGTTTTCGGGATCAGTTCCTCGGTGGCGAAAAGGCGGTTGATATAATAGGTGCCTTCCACCAGCACCTGGAGCTGACGGCCGCGCAGGCCGCCGGCGGCCAGGAAGCGGTCGGGGTCCTGGAAACTGTTGTGATATGTCTCCGGCACGGCCGGATCGCTGCCCACCATGTGAGCGATGATCTCCCCCGGAGGCAGCGCCGGGCCGTCGTGAACGGTCACGATACCGACCCGGTCCTCGGTGCCGCGGATGATGACCGGGTCATAGCCGTTGCGTTCCGCGATCATCTCGGCCATGCGGCCGAACACCGCGAGATCCGTGCCGTCCAGCGACAAGAAGTAGAGCCGCTCGGGAGCCAGCACCACGAACAGCGACAGGTTGATGGCATAGGTGCCTTCGCGCAGGATCATCCTCTGCGGACCCTTCTGGCCGCCGTTCGCAAGAAAGGCGGCGGCGTCCTGAAACTCATTGGCGCGGACGTTCGACGCCAGGGTTTGGGTCGGAGGCAGGGATTGTCCGTCGCGGGCGAACACGTACCCGATCTTTCCCTGTGGAATGGTCACGAGGGGCATCTTGTGGACGCGGTACTGAAAGGGCGCCAGCACATGCCAGCCGCCGCGCAGGGTGTCCGGCTGGAAGCCGGCCTCGCCGTGGAGCGCGATCAGGCCCGAATGCACCGAGCCCTTGGCGCTGACCAGCTTCTCCAGGATGCCGATGCGGTTGTTCGGAATGTAGACGAGCAGCCGGCTGATGCGGATGAAAAGAATGAACGCAACGAGGGCGGCGGCGGTGTACGACCAGAAGTTCATGGGGTTCTCCGAGGATCGGAAGTGGTTGTATCGGCGGTTGGTGAATCTCGTCATCCCCACCGGCATCCCATGGTATCTCAAGCAATGCCCCGCCGACGGCGCTTCCTTGGCCAGGGGATGTCTTTCAGGGTGGGATACCTACAGTGTACGCGGAGGCGGGGCGAAAGTTTTGGAGGTAGACGCTGTGCAGCCGGTAACTTCCGTCAAGTTTGCGGAGCACCTACCCCAATCGTCGTGCGGTGGTGTCTCTATCCTTGACCGGCCGGGAGCAACGCTGACGTTAGTGCCAGGGAAGGCCAACTATGGAGTACCTCGATTTCATCCTCCAACTCCGCTCTGCTGGCGACCGCAGGTTCTGCGTCAGTGTGCAATCGTCCCCTGCTGGCGATTCGGAAGAGCCCTTTTCGCCCTCGGAGCTTCCCTCGGACTGGTCGAGGGAATCATCTCGATGCGTGCTGCGAGACATTGCGCGTGAGCAGAATGCCTCGCATAGCGGGCTGACTTCCCAAGAAATGGGAGCCCGGTTGTACGACGCAATCTTACCTGGATCCATCCGGGCGCTCTTCGAGCGTAGCCTTGAAATTGCCGAGAGCGACGAGAAGGGCCTTCGCCTCAAGATCTTCCTGAATCCGCGGGACGAATCGGTCCGCTTCCTCCAAGGGCTGCCCTGGGAACTTCTGTTTCGGAAAGACCGTTCTGAATTCTTGGCTCTCAGCCGATCAACTCCCGTAGTGCGCTCCCTCGCTGTTCCTCGGGTCGCGAGGACCAGCCAACTGTCTCAAAAGCTGCGCATCCTGGCAGCTGAGCTTGAAGCCACGGCGCTAGACTTGGCCTCCGAGATCGCCGGAATGGAGTCGGCCAGGGAACGAGGCTCCATCGAGGTTGTCCCCTGGAGAGCACGGGTATCAGATCTCCGCGAGATGCTCGATTACCATGGGCCGTTTGACGTTCTCCACTTCCTGGGCCATGGCGACTTCCTTCCTGACTGCCAGGAGGGAGCGCTCCTCTTCGAGAAGAGTGGCGGAGGCCGCGAGCTGATTGCCGGCGCTAGACTAGCCGAGAAACTGCGCGACTTCCACCTCCGACTGATAGTCCTCAACGCCTGCAAGACCGCCCAGTCTTCGGGCTCCCCCACAGGAAACCCCTTCGGGGGAGTCGCCGCATCCCTCGTTCAGGCAGGCTTCCCAGCCGTCCTGGCAATGCAGGAGGTAGTCGAGGACAAATCCGCCATCGCTCTAAGTCGGGCCCTGTACCGGACGCTCGCCAGTAAACAGCCGATCGAGGTCGCTCTCGCCGAAGCCCGGCAGGCGGTGTTTGACCTCAATCGCTCAGGTCTCGATTGGGCGATTCCATGTTTGTTTCTACGCACTTCTCCGACCCACGGCACTCCGAGACACTCACCGCAAGAGGACCACTCCCCAGAACGTCTTGTGCAAGACGGTATCGATGCTTTTCGAGCAGGAAACTACTCTTCGGCTCGCCAAATGCTGGCAAGGGTTCCTGGCTCGGCGGAGGCGCAACTCTTTGACACACTCGCACGCATGGTCATGGGAACTCCGCTGCCCATGAAGACGGTTCTGGAGATCGACAGAGCTCTCCAAAAGCTTGCGTCCGCATCCGATCCTAAGGTCGCCCGCAAGGCTCAGCTTGCCCTTGGAATACTCCGCTACGATGTAATTGAGCCGCGATACCTCAAAACCGATGGAACTTCTTCTGGCCGCCTCTTCACCGAGCTGGAACGGCGCGGACGACCTGACGCATTGGACAGGGAAATCGCAAAGGCACTTGGCGCATCGAGAGGCGCAATAGTCCGCTTCAAGCTTCAAGACTAAATTCTCTTCACATTGCGAGGAAACCATGAAAGAAGAGCGATTCCAGTTCAGTGGCCATCCCAACTTCATTGAGTGGTATCAGTGCTACGACGATCTATCGAGCGGGATTTGGCTCGACGGAATGGAGTTGAAGGAGTGTTCGGAATCCTGGGATGAACGGGCGATCGCGAAATGGAATTTCTTCTACAGGCCCTTCCGGCCCGTGGTTGGTCGACCCCAGAAGAAGATGATCAACGAGCGTCGCAATGTGATTCAAGCCTGCGAGAAAGACTGCGCGACAGCGAGATCCGCGATCTCTGGCGAGCAAGAGAGAATCCGCAGGGCTGTGTCACGCCTCACCACTTGGCTGGTAGTGGCGGCTCTGGCCTCGGTAGGACTTCTCTTGATTTCAAAGTGGCTTATCCTTCTGCCGATGGCGGGCGGCCTGATTGCTTTTTATAAGTTCTATGAAGAACGAGAGGATGCACGTTCTCGAATCCTTCGAGCCGAGGCTGTAATTTCGACCAAAGTTGCTGAGATCGAACGAAATCAACAGGAGATCAACCTTCTCGAGCAAGAGATAAGTGAGTTGCTCAAACAGATCCCCTGGATTGTTGATTCGGCGATTATCGAGGACTGGCTCGCTGAGGAGATCGCCGAGATGGAGTGCGTTTGCCTCAGTGAGTTTCTAAGCCGCCCTATAGAGCGCGATCAAATCGGCGAGCATATCCTCCAGGATTTTGGAGACCCCCGCGTGCGTGGGATCCTGGTTGACAGTTGGGGTCTTCTCCAACCGACCTCCCAAAAGGGCCCTCTTGGCCGCGAGGGAACTGGGCTTCGCACAGCGCGGAATGCATTAGAAGAGAAGATCGCAACTTGGCAGGCAGGAAGCACCGGCGTACCGTATTTCCGCCTCCTTTTCCTGCAGTACATTTTTCCCCTAGAAAAGAACTTGAACATCTGTAGCTTCTTCTATGACTTCGTCACCCGCAGGGACTTCGGAAAGCGCCTGGAGACTTTCCAATACAATCATATAACTAACTATTCGATTAGGGAGCTCGAATCCGAGGAGGAACCATGGGTCGAGGACCAAGGCCTCGCGTCGATGACCCGTCTCCTCCAAAGGAAAACCCCGAAAGCGTTCACCATCGCGGCAGCGAGCGGCAACCACTTCCGATGCGTTCTCGTGGATGAGGATATAGTAGATGCACTCAACGAGTGGCTAAAGAATGAAGAGAAGTTCCAGCAATTGAAGGCCGAATTGGAGGCCCAGAGCACTGTCCAAGCACATGAACGGGCACGACTCCAAGCGGAGATGGACAACTTGGTACGACAGAAGCACGAGATTCATTTGCGGAGCGGACGCACGGCGAAGGCCATGCTGGCGCACATTCGAGACTCTGTGGGAGAGTATATCCACAGGTTTCAAGCGCCCGCCTGATCATCTTTCCGGCCCCGCCGGCGGCGGCGTTGGTGGCCGAGGCCACTTTCAAGAGTCGAGCCCGGACGGCCGGCGGCACGCTTCGGCCCGCCAGCCGTCCGGTGAGGAGAGGTTACTTCTTCTCGTTGAAGTTGACGAGCGCCTGGGTCTTGCCGTCGTTCGTCGAGATCGTGACGGTCGCGCTGCGCTTGTCGGCGTCGCCGCCGGTGGCCGCCAGGATGATGGTCTTCATGGCGTTCGCCTCGTAGGAGCTCTTCTCGACCTTGAACCCGGCTCCCTTGAGCTGCGACTCGTAGAACTCCGCCACCTGGTCGACCGGATCCTCGGTGGTGACCGTGAACATCGCGCTGCGGCCTTCGGCGGTGGTGGCGTCGTAGGAGCCCTCAACCTTGCCGTTCGAGTAGGCGGGGACCCAGGCGGGCACGTTCTTGGGCGCGCCCTGACCCGCCGAGAAGGTGACCTGCTCGCCCTTCTCATTGGTCATCTTGACCTGGCCGCCCTCCCCGGTCTGGGAGGCGTCGAAGGTGGTCGTCCCCTCCTTCGTGGTGAAGGAGATCTTGCCGTTCTTCACGTCGTCGGCATTCATGGTGACCACTTCGCCGGTCTTGGTGTTCTTGATGGTGAGCGTACCCGCCTTCGAGTCGGAGTCCACGACCTCGAGCTCGGGGTTGGCCCGGACGATCAGCTCGGCGGCAGCCAGGGTGGGATTGTCGCCGACCTTCTTCTTGAACCAGTGGACGCCAAACGAGAGTGCGGCGCCGAGCACAAGGGCGCAGATCACGGCCACAATGCCGCAACCGATGGCGACCTTGGCCAGCGGACTCATCTTGTTCTGCCCGGGCGCCGTCGGCGTGGGCGCAGGTGGAGGCGGAGGATTCGGGGTCATAACAGTTCTCCCTGAAACGGAATGAACGCGTCGGTCCATGCATGGCCGACGATGTGATTGTACGCCGCTTTCACTGCTTCCCGTCTCTCTCCTTGTGGCTTGACCCGGCGACTCCGGCTTCCTTCACCAGATCCCAGATCATCACAGGGCTTCGGGCGGGATCGAAGGAGGCGCGGTCGTAGCTCCCATAGAGCTGATGGACGCGGAAGCCGGCGCTCCGCGCCATGGCCTCGAACGCATCCCTCTCCACCAGCGTGAACTCCATGAGGAGCAGCCGCTTCCATAGCATTCGGCCGTCCGCGCCGAACATCTCGAAAAACTGGAGCCGGCTGACGATCGGGTTGCCACCCGTCTCGAAGCCCGAGACGACGAGCGCCCCGTCGTTGGCCGGGAACCGGCCGACGACGCGCAGCAAGCCATCGACCTGAACCCTGCGCACCGCCGGGTTGTGCAGCGTGCATAGGAATCGCCCGCCGGGCGCCAGGCACCGGAACACCGCCGCCAGGGCCGCCCGTTGGCGCTCCTCGTCGAGGATTTCCATGAACGCCTGGAACGGCAGGATCGCAAGCTCGAACCGGGGAGGCAAATCCAGCCGGCAGACGTCCATGCAGAGGACTTCAGCCTGAAAGCCCCGCCGTGCCAGCTTCCGCGAGAGCACGTCGAGCATCCCTTGCGAGCCGTCCACACAGGTCAACATAGCCCCGGCCTCGATCAACGGGAGCGACAGCCGGCCCGTCCCGGCCATCAGCTCGAAGGACAGGCCCCTGGACCTGCCGGATCTCCGACACGAAGAACGGCACGTCGTAGTCCGCCGTCACGTAGAGATCGTAGAGATCCGCGATGCTGTCGTAGTTGATGTGCATCGTCATTCCCCTGGTGGCGCAGTCGTGCCTGGGGTCATGTCGAATCATATCTCAGGAATCTGGCCCGGGGCCTCGCTTATTTCTACTTTGTCAGGTCCGGATGCGGGGGTGGCGCCCCTTGCGGGCGCCGGCACGTAGCCCCGGGTTTCAACCCGGGGTTGCGGGTCCGATTTGATTGTCGTGCCCCTTCAGGGGCGAGGGCGCGACCGGGGTATTTAATCGAGAAGGTCGCGCTCGTCGAAGTCGATCCGGTGTTTGCGCAGGAGGGAGATGAGCTCGTCCTTGAAAGACAACCGTTTGTGGTGTTCCTGCTGGCGCTGGATGTACTTCCGGACCGTCGCCACCTGAGACTCGCTGACCGTGAAGGCGGCATATCCATTCTGCCAGGCGAACCAGATTCCGGACTGCTGGTTCAGCCAATGAGAGGAGTTGCCCTTGATGCGCTGAACCATCTCGGAGACGGCGATGGCTGCCCCGAACCGGGTGAGGAGGTGAACATGATCCTCCACCCCGCCGATTTCCAAGAGGCTCCCCTTCTCTCCTCGGATCACGCCACCGAGGTACTCATACAGCCGGTCGCGGATCCCGTCCGTGATCAAAGGAGCTCGCTCCTTTGTGCTGAACACGATGTGATAGATGAGCTTCGTATAGGTTCTGGCCATCGCCCCTCCTGTTTTCCGGATTCATGCGCACACGAGTCGTGCCGTGGCGCTGGTCCATGTCGCACGACTCGACCCGAGGATACCGGAGGATACCGAAGACCGGAGTCCGGTGCCAAGATGGGCAAGAGGTGAGGGAGCGTCGAGGGGCCGTCACACCGAACGCCAGGAGGGGCCATCCCGCCATGCCACCGCCCCTGAAGGGGCTCAGGAACGGAATGGGGACACTTCTGCACCCCGGGTTGAAACCCGGGGCTACGTGCCGGCGCCCGCAAGGGGCGCTTCCCTCGGGCCGCCCCACCCAGTCGAGATGTGTGTAAAGGTATGGGTTTCAACCCGGGGTTGCAGGCCGAGCGGCGCGTCGTAGAACGCACCGGCGGTGCGGCCTTCGCGGTCGAACACCCATAAGGCACGGGCGCTGGCTGCGCGCCGGAATCGTTCCGTCTCAGCCCTCCTGCGTGAGGAGTTGACTCGCCTCGTCGTCGAGACGACGAAGCCTACGAAACAGCCAAGCGAGCGGCCCTCGCGCGTCTCGAACGGGGGTCCCACCTTGGCGGAGGGCCCCTCCCTTCCAGAGACGATATTCCGACCGTGCCAGTCACGTCGCGAGAGCCGTGCGTGTCAGGAGGCCCGCGCGACCCTGCTCGTGATCACCTTCGCGAGATCCTGATGAGTGGCCCCTAACGCGAGAAGCGAGCGGATGAGGAGATCGAGAGACACAGACTCATCGGCGGCTTCAGCCTTGGCCACGCGGCTCTGGCTGGAGGCAAGCAACTCGGCAAGCTGAACTTGGGTCAGGTGCTTCTTCTTCCGAAACTCTCGAACTGCATCGCCGAGCTTCAGCCGAAGCTCGACATACGCCGTCTCCTCAGGATTCAAGCCTAGAAACTCCTCGGCCGAACCGACTCTCCATCCTTGAGCTTCAAGCCGAGCTCTTTTCTTCTTGTCCATGATAGGCGGGGTCTTGATCTCACCAGGCAGCCACACCAGCGGCTTGTTGCCCTCTCCCATTGGGGAAAGTATATATGCCAGATCCGACATGCGTCAACCGGTCTGAGTAGCTCGGCGGTTTCCCTCACCTGTGCCGCCTCCTCGTTGCTGACGACGATCACCGCATAGCGCCTGGACCAGGTCCACGCCACCAATCGGCCCCGGCGGTCCCGCCGCCCGGTCCTGGCGGAAGGCTCCAAGCCCGATTCTGTCGCATAAGCCTCCAGGCTCCCAGGGATGGGCCCTTCTTAGCCCGACACTCTGAGCATCCAAACCTCCCGGAGGAACTGGGAGACTTATGCGTCAAGCGCTATCACGTTGACGCGCCTAAGCGAATGGCGTAGCATAGTGTCAAAGTGTAGAGGAGAAGAATCTTGCGACTTCGGCGCCCCGGCAGCAAGTTGTCCGATTTGGTACTCGCTAAAGCGCGTACGGGTTCCCAGCGAGTCTGACGTCGCCGTCGCCGGAAATCGCATGCTGAACACAAGCGTTGAGCTTCCTGAGTGGACAGAAGCAGCGGGCGGCCGAACCGCATGGCGTAAGTGGCTCAATACAAAAGTTGCAACCTGCGTGCGTCGTGCTGCTGACTGGGCTGCGAAGCGCGGCCGGCCAGTCGATGCCCTACCAACCCCTTCTCAGTGGCGAGACGCGCTTTTGGTAGCGTTGACAAGTTCACAAGGCCGTGGGTATTACTCGAAGCTGCCATTATCCCTCGCTCCGCCGCTGAAAAGCACGCACTGGAATTGGCCCTCGATTGACCACGTCTGCAATCCGGAGGTTGCGCAGGTGGTGCTTGAGACCCGCCTAGTGAATGACATGAAAACCATCATGTCGGAAGGTGAATTCCTCGCTGTCGTCGGTCACTTGGCTGCCGTTCTATCCGTTCCCATCAGTGCGCTGCCAGAGGGCTGGTCGTGTCGCCGTGCCTTTGCGGTCGAAGAGCAACCCGACGAGCCCCATTGTCCACGTGATATGCCGTCAACAGATTCGACCCCTCTGCTGGTGTTCGGCTAGCAGTCGGGAAGGTCGAGGAGGTTGTTTCGGGTCGTGTTGTCCCGGTCAGTCCGCAGGTACTTGCCGGTGGCGCCCTCGACGACGCGGATCTCTGTGCGCTTCTCGGGCCACCTTACGTGGTAGGTGTGGTCTCCGGACTCGATGTCACGAATAGCGTCTCCCTTAGTTCGAGGGGACCATGAGGTATCGAGAATCCGAGAGAGAAGTAATCACGTTCGATGCATCTTTGCCGGTTCTAGTCACTTCGCGATCAGCCATGGCGGCCTCCTTTCTCCGATGTGAAGACACGGATTGCCTTCTCTTTGTTTAGGACGTGGGGTAATCTGGGAAGCCGTTGGCCGGGACTTCCATTCGGAGGTTGAGAGGTGTAGTATTCTTCCAGGCAATCAGACGCGGGGCCGCATGGGCATATTGAACTGCGGTAAAGCGTGGCGGCGAACCCGGCACTTGCACCGGACGGCTGACGCCGCCGGTGAAGTGCAGCACGTTCGCCGGCTTGGTTCTGCAGCTCCACAATTAGGAGATGGACTCCTTTCATGCTCTTGACTTCAACCCGTTTCATGAATGTTGCTAACGCCGCGCGACGCGCAAGCGAGTGCCGCTTGGAGAAGCTACTGTATGATTGTCGGGATCTTCAACAACAAAGGTGGGGTGGGCAAGACAACCTACATGTACCACGTTGCCCATGTCCTTAGTCGCAAAGGGAAGTCTGTCCTCATGGTGGACTGCGACCCCCAGTGTAATCTTACGCCTACGCTCTCGATGACTCCGCAGTAGAGCGATCGTGGCACCCTGACCGCGGAAACAGCATTTTTCTAGCGGTGCAGCCCCTGCACGAGAGCCTGGTGACATTCGCGACCGGAAGCCTATCAATCCAAGCCATGAGTACCCAAAGCTCTGGCTGGTGCCCGGCGACCCGAAGCTCAGCGAGTTTGAGGACACACTTGGCGACGCATGGAATCGGGCCAAGGGTGGGAATAGCGCGGATGTGCGCAAGCAGTCCGGTATATTCAGGTTCATAAAGTCCGCAGCCACTAAAGTCGAAGCCGAGTTCACGTTTCTGGACCTTGGCCCCAGCCTTGGTGCGCTCAACAGAGCTGCGCTCGCCTCGTGCGACTACTTCATCGTACCTGTTCCGCCAGATCTTTTCTCGATTCGAGGCACCGAGAACCTGGGAAACAAGCTTGTAAAGTGGCGCAACGAGTGGGAGCAGATAGCCGCTGCCGCTGATACCGGCATTGAGCTCCCTCATGGAGCCCCGAAACTTCTCGGGTACGTCATGCAACAACATAACCTCAGGAACAATGCGGCCGGTATGACAAAAGGGTGGGAGATTTTTGGAACCCAGGTGGAAGACGCTGTACTCAAAAATATAGTAGCAAAGCTAGCTCCGTTGAAACAAGTTATTTCATGGAACGACAATAGCTACAATCTGGGGGCGATACCAAATCTTCATAGCCTCGTTCCCTACTCACAAGCGGCTCGGAAACCCATTTTCGACTGCGATGGAAGAGATGGCGTGCGGGGAGCTCACTTGTCGAAAGCCAGGGAGTCATTTGACCTGTTCGAATCCATGGCAGACACGCTTATTGGTCTGGGCCAATAGGTGAAGCGGCCAACCAGCGCCTTCAGCGGAGGGTTGGCGCCGCACGCTGATGCGCAAGAGCGTTGGGCGGTTGAAACGGAGGCTTTCGGTTGACGCACATCTACTTCTCGGATTTCTTCAAAGTGGAGCCTACGGTGCTCGATGAGCACGGCGCATTCGACATCTCTCTAGTCGGCGATCTGCCTCTCTTTGTGGACCCATTCCTTCTCTTTAACAGCGGCGATGAAACATATCAGCAGCTACATGCAGAGATTCTTCGCTACATGCGCTTCCTCAAGCAAGTCACACTCAGCGGAGGCTCTCGCCCGCGCTCGTTGATGCTTGGTTTGCTTTTTCCAGAGGTAAAACAGAACTGGCTAGGCTTCAGTCGAACAGGAAACGCGGGTCACGGTCTCGGCAAGGATTTCGCGCGAGCTCTGCATAGTAACTTCAGTTCGGTCTTCCGTAACTTCGGTGAAGAGACTATCACATATAGCAGTCATCTAGAGAAACTTTGCCTTGTTAAGAATGGGGTCGGTCGGGACACGATCAGCGACTTCACGACGAATCTAATCAAGCGATTCCTTGGAGAATACACGCAAAACTTCGCACAAATTTATCTACCGTCCGCCCTGCGTCGTAGGGTGTCAGTTCCCAAGGTCAATTTCAATTACGAAACCCGTTCATGGTCGCCGCAGGTGTTCGAGCTCCATACCTCCAAGGCGATTATGTCCTCTTACGCCAAAGGACGTCCTGACAAAGGACGAGGCTTGGATCAATCGACCTGAACTTCTGGATCGCTTCACGGATATTGCTGATTCTTTACCTGACGCTGTTTTGCGCGCTCAGGTAAACGAATACTTGACTCGCGTCCTCCCGCGTGAACCCGACGCGCCACAAAAAGAGATTCGCGAAGCCATCGCTAAAGCTGTAGAAAAGTTCCCGCAGGTGCTTGATTACTATATTAGAGACAAAGAAGAGCACGGGGATGATGCCGTTTTTCTATCGAAGAAACGAGTGCAGGTAGTCCAAACCCGTTTCGTTGACTATGTGCGGGAGGTGTGCAAGAATTTCTTGATCCTGGTGGTTTCTACAGGCTACGTGGCGATACGTACGAGGAAGCCAAGAGTCGCGTGTTGTTTCTCAAAGACGTGATTGAAAGCAAGGGCGGACACAGGATCTTCTACGTGGAGGGAAAGCCCATTGAGCGAGAGGCTGATCTGCAGATTCTGTATCGTCTAACTTGGTTTGCAACGCCCTCTGATGTTACTCGGGAGGCAAATGATGGTCGCGGGCCAGTCGACTTCAAGGTCTCCCGCGGAGCGCTTGACAAGACACTGGTAGTCAACCTTGCTAAAAACACACAGCTTGAGCGAAACTTGGCGAAGCAGGCCGAAATCTACGAGAAGGCAAGTGACAGCACAAAGCCCTCCATCAAGGCGATTCTTTTCTTCTCGGAGGAGCAATTTCAGCGCACGGTCACGATACTGCGGCGACTGAAACTTGAGCACAGCCCGCACATCGTATTGATCGATGCCCGATCTGATAACAAGCCGTCGGGGTCAAAGGCATCCCGGTCGAGATGAAGGCGCCCATCCAGATCCTGCACCGGACGGCTACCTCGCCATCCGCCGGTGAGGGGCCGCGCGTTGGGCGTCAAGCATGTAGTGTTACGCTATGCTGCCAGCCGAAAACTCCTGACCACCGAACCCCATGCCACCGCAGATCCTGACAACCGAGTCGCTTACGCAGGTTCTCCGTGGTAGGCAAGTCGCGCATGCCAGCTTCGACGGGAAGCAACGGCTAGGCATTCAGTTCTCGGATAGCTATAGCCTGGTAGCCGAAGCGTCTTCCAAAGAGCTCGTTGTCGTGGTCGAACGTCGTTCATCGCAAAGTACATCGCTAAGCTTGGAAGGTCGCCAGCCGAGTCAGACATTGAACGACATTTCCTTGTTTTTTCAGCACCGAGCGTGAATCAACCCGCCAGTTGCATAGAGAAAACCACTTGAATCGCCTCAAAGTCCCGTCAAGCAAGCATTCGGAGCTTTCCATACCCCTGCTTCTGGATCTCACCGTGGGTGACCTCCTCCGGCCGTGGCATGTCCTACAAGCAAGCGCGCGTTGCAAAGCGCTTCTCCGGAGTGGCGGCCACGGGTTTTTGCAACAACTGGGTCAAATGACGCACACGCTTGAGCGCCGCGGCTTCATTGCAAGACAACAGGGCGTCCCACGTTCGATTCGAATTTGTGTCGAACTTTAGCAGGATGTCCAACATGGTTGTTCATTAGAATCCCCACCATGGACGGCACACGCAGACAAGACATCCGCCCCGGGCTCAACGTCGAGATCGTGCTCAAGCAGGATCAGACCACCGGCAAGAGAACCCGCGGCACCGTGCGGGAAATCCTCACCCCCTCACCGAGCCATCCGCACGGAATCAAGGTCCGGCTGACCAGCGGCGCGGTCGGCCGGGTCAAGGCTATCCTGGACTGAAGCCTATGTCTCGCGACTAACCACCGACACTGCTGGATTGCCATGAGAAACGGGGCGAGTTTGGCGAAGGTACGCTCAAGCTCCGGCTTCGTTCACCAGATCCCAGATCATCACAGGGCTTCG
This sequence comes from uncultured Holophagales bacterium, assembly GCA_963844885.1. GTDB lineage: Bacteria > Acidobacteriota > Thermoanaerobaculia > Multivoradales > UBA5704 > DATMER01. Next base: position 473,552 of record CAWJQA010000012.1, read on the forward strand.
GACGGGATCAAAGAAAGCGCGGTCGTAGCTCCCATAAAGCTGATGGACGCGGAAGCCGGCGCTCCGCGCCATGGCCCGTCCGTGATCAAAGGAGCTCGCTCCTTCGTGCTGAACACGATGTGATAGATGAGCTTCGTATAGGTTCTGGCCATCGGCCGGAGTCCGGTGCCAAGATGGGCAAGAGGTGAGGGAGCGTAGAGGGGCCGTCACACCGAACGCCAGGAGGGGCCATCCCGCCATGCCACCGCCCCTGAAGATACTCCGCTGACTGTCAAGGGCTGGCCGTTTCGATGGCGAAGAATTTTTGCCCCTGGAAGCTTTCCCCCCTCTTGAGCATGCCGTGGATGGAATGCAAGAGCTTGCGCATCACTGCGACAATCGCCTGCATTTTCGTCTTGTCTCGTTGCTGAAGCCGCTCGTAAAAGGCTTTGATATGGGGTTCGAACTGGACAGCCACCAAGGCCGGGAGAAAGAGCGATTCTCGGAGTTGGGCGTTACCGGTGCGCGAAATGCGCGGGGGCTTCTGGACCGAAGAACCGGACTCATGGTGACGAGGATCCAATCCCGCATGCGCAACCCATTGCCTGGCGGTCATGTCGCCGGGCAGCAGGAGCAACTCGGCCATCAGATGCACAGCGCTGACTTGGCCGATCCCCTTGATCGAGATCAGATGGTCGCGGACCTGGCAAAGAGGCGGGTCGCCATCGATGAGCTTGATGGCTTCCTGGAGAAGTTTGTCGAGGCTTCTCTGGAGGTATCGCAAGTGTGCTTGGATGTCCTTGCGCACGGCCGGGCTGAGTCCCTGACAACAGGAGGAGGCCGCGAGACGGTTTTTCTCCTGGGTGACCTGCCGGGTCAAAGCCTTGATGCGGCGGCTGATGTCGCGCAGGTGCAGGAGCCGGGGCTCTGGGGGCTTCCAGGGGTGAAACTCCATCCGCTTGACGTACTCCAGCAGGGTGGCTGAGTCGACGGTATCCGTCTTCGACCGTTTTTGGAGGGCTTTACCGAAGTCCTTGGCCGCTCGAAGGGTTGAGGACCATAACCTCGAAGCCGTTCTGGCACAAGGCGATAGCCAGGTCCAGGCTGTAGTTTCCGGTGGCTTCCAGGCACACCCGGATGGGGGAGGAGGCGCGTTGGAGTTTACGGCAGAGCTCAAGGTGGCCTGCCGGGGTGTTGGGGATTTCCCAAATCTGGGACTTGCCTGGCGCCGACTCATAGGAGACGACCAGGGTCTTGGCGCTGACATCGATGCCGGCGAAACGGATGGTTTGGCTCATACAACCTCCGTGGGCTAGTCTTGTTGCCGGGTCCCCTGACCCTGTGCCCTCGCCGGCCAACCTTGTGGACGCAGGCTCTCGGGCCTCGGATACTCCACGGCCTTGGCGAAGAGGGCGGGGGGCCTATCTTCAGGGCAAGCTCTTTGGCTTCAGGGACGTTCGGCCTCCCCGACAACTGAGGATTGATCTTAGGCTGCTGCTCCCCCGCCGGCCAGCGGGTTGTGGAAGCTGCCGGGCTGTGGAAAACGTCCACCGGCCCGCCCCCCTACGTTTCCCACAGCCCTTGGAAAACGCCCCCCTTCTCCCCCTCCCGCGTTTCCCACAGCTCCCACAACCCCGACGACGACGGTGTTCAAAGGGAGCAACTACTTCTCACAGGACCAGGATACAAGGGGCTCAGGAACGGAATGGGGGCTTCTGCACCCCGGGTTGAAACCCGGGGCTACGTGCCGGCGCCCGCAAGGGGCGCTTCCCTCGGGCCCGGATCTGACAAAGTAGAATTAAGCTGGCACCGGAATAAACACGGACGGTTATGTCAGAGCCAATCGAGGAGGATTATGGCTCCCGGGTCACGGCCTTCAGGGAGTCCCAGGTCATCTTGGGTCGCAGAGGGGCGGCGCCGATGGCCTCGTGGCAGCAAGCCATGCTCAGTCCGGGCTTCGAACGTTCGAGGCGCACCGGAATCTGGCCACTGGTAACATCCTTGTATAGATCTCTCAGGTGTTCTTGGAGATCATCCAGGGTTTCGCCCTGGGTCCAGTAGTCCGGATATTCCTGCAGATATCCAAGCCAGGTACCCTCTTCTTCCCAATAAACGATGCCGACCCTTTGCATTGAACACCTCCTGAGTCCAATCGGCCCCACCCGCGTCCTCTGGCTTCCCCGATATCTTACCCCAAGCACATGCCGGAGCAGATGAGAAGAGGCGGGGGGGCGTAACTTCGGCGGGAGAACGTCCGATCCGCCAAGCCAGGCGGAAACGCGGGTCTCCGGCCTTGGGCTGCTCGGCGTTCCCCCCCACCTGCGCCGCCTCTCCCTTGCTGACGATGATCGCCGTGTAGCACCTGGACCAGATCTCCCGTTGATGTACAGAACGAGCGCCGCGAGCGCGTCTTGACTTACGTAGCCCATGAGCTACACTTGCCACATGCGCGTTGAGAAGACGGATGTCTATCGCGAATGGATCGACGCTCTCAAGGATCGAACAGGGCGAGCACGGATTCTGGTTCGCGTTGATCGCTTGATCGACGGCAATCCGGGTCAGCACAGGGATCTGACCGACGGCGTGTCCGAACTGAAGATCGACTTCGGACCTGGGTACCGTGTGTACTACGCACAGCGAGGAGAAAGACTGCTACTGCTCCTCGCTGGTGGGGACAAGTCAACGCAGCAGAAGGATATCGCGGTGGCGATCGACCTGGCTAAAAATTTCAAGGAGTAGCCCGCCATGCCTAAGCCCGAAGCGAAGAAGCTGACAAAGACCAAGACGACGCCGTACGATGTTGCGGAGCACCTTCGTACGCCTGAAGAAATGGCCGCCTACCTTGACGCCTGGCTCGACGAGGCGCCGGATGATGCAGCCGGGATTGCCCGCGCGCTTGGGAACATCGCACGTGCCAAGGGAATGACCCAAGTCGCCAAAGACGCCGGCCTGAGTCGCGAGAGCCTTTATCGGGCACTGAGCGCCGAAGGAAATCCGAGCTTCGCAACGATATTGAAGGTCGCAAGAGCACTCGGAGTAAAGCTGCATGCCGAGGTGGCATGAGCAGTAGTAGACCTCAAGGCCCCACCAGCGCCGCCAGCTTCGCCTCCGCCTCCGCGTGCAGGCCGGGCGGCGCGCCGTAGAAGGCTCCGGCGGTGCGGCCGTCGCGGTCGAACACCAGGAGGGTCGGCACCGCGCTCACGTCGCCGAAGGCTCTCGCGATCTCCGGCGTGCCCATCACCCAGGTGAACGGCAGCCCGAGCTCGCCCGCCAGCTTGCGGACGTCGGTTTCCTCGGATTCGATCGCGATCGTCACGACCGCGATGCGGTCGCCGTGGCGCTTCTTGAGATCGCCGAGCCAGCTCAGGGTGCCGCGGCAGGGCGGGCACCAGGTCGCCCAGAGCTCGACCAGCACGACGCGGCCGGCGAGATCCTCGCGGGTGAGCGTCTTGCCGTCCAGATCGGTGAGCGTGAGGGCCGGCAGCTTCGCGATCTCATCCGTGCTCGCGGGTGCGGCCTCGGCGCGGGCCACGTCCTTCCGGCCGGCGAGGATCAGGTCGATCATGTGTGTGAGATCGGCGCGGAAACGTTCGTGGCTCGCCGCGCTCCGGAGCGGCGTGTAGCGGCCCGCTCCGGCACCTTCACCACCCTTGCCGTAGAAACCGAAGTCCTTCGGCGTCGCCACCAGCACGTCGTCCACGAAGATGGCCGGGTAGCGCTTCACTCCGAAACGTTTCGCAAGCTCCGAGTCGCCATAGTTTTCCGACACGAACCGCGCCTTGCCTCCGAAATCCTTCACCACGCTCTGTGCCAGCAGACCTGCTGGATCGGAGAGGTTTCACGTGTAGGGCCAGCGCACGAGCGTGACGGTCACGAGAGGCTTCGACCTTGGCGGCTCGGGCCGGGCGGGCTCCAGCGCGGCGAAATAGCGTGGGAGGACGTCGTCCGCGATCACTCCCGCATCGGGGGCACCGGCCTGCGCGGCTTCGAGGAACAGCCGGCCGAGGCTGTGATCGATACCGCCCGCCGAGAGGCGGGCATCGAGGCCGGCGAGCGCATCGGTGGCGAGCGGGGACGCTCCCCGTAGCGCCGCAAACTGCCGCGCGGCCTGGAGGTAACGCAGGAGCGCGCCGTAGTGAAGGCCGGCCGCGTCCAGCTCGCGCGCCTCCTTGAGGGTTGAGCTGACGCCGATGAACTGGCCGTGCTTGTCGATGGACGCGGGCGGCCGGTAGGCCGCGAGCAGCTCGGTTTCCAGCGCGTCCAGCTCGGCGTGCAGCGGCCGGACGGGCGGCGCGTGGCGCGCGGTGGGAGCGGAGAGCGTCCGGTAGAAGGCGGTCAGATCGCGCTGCGCCTGCGCGCCGGCCAGATAATAGAGGCCCTGGTCCGGCATCGTGTTGCGGCCGTATTCGAGGCTGGCCTCGTAGTAGCCGCGGATCTGCGGGAAGGCCACCTCGGCCAGGGCGCGTACGGCCGCGGGCTGGACGTCCTTGAACGCGTCGGGAGAGGGTGGGCCGAGGTCGGCGCGCAGCACGCCGCCCATGCGCGTCCATTCCGCTTCGAAGTCCTGGAGCTGGCCGGCCCGGTGCTGGCCGAGATAGGCCGCGACCGCGAGGTTCTCCTTGACTTCGGCGAAGCGCTGCACGGCCAGGAGACGCCGCCCGGCGTGCAGATCCTCCTCGACGCGCGCGAGCGCCGGCTGGTCGGCCGGCTTGACCTGGGGCCGCGCGGCCTCGATTTCGGCGGTGAGGGCGAGGAGCGGGTCTTTGGCCTCTGGCTCAGCGGCTCCGCCGCAGGCGGGCAGCGCGAGGAGGAGGGCCAGGAGAGACAGAATTCGGGTGTCGCGGCTCATGGGAGAGAGGATGACACGAGCGGGCCGGCCGGCCAAGGCGTGGCAGACAGAAGGACGGCTCCTTCACCGCAACGGAACCCTCTCCAGGGCAAAGTTGACTCCTCCACCGCAACGTCGATTGACTTTGCCGCAACGTCAACTGACTTTGCCGCAATGTCGACTCCTCCACCGCAACGTCGACTGACTTTGCCGCAACGTCGACTCCTCCACCGCAACGTCGACTCCTCCACCGCAACGTCGACTTCTCCACCGCAACGTCGACTTCTCCACCGCAACGTCGACTCCTCCACCGCAACGTCAACTTCTCCGATGCAACGTCACCTGACTTTGCCGCAACGTCGACTCCTTCACCGCAACGTCACCTGACTTTGCCGCAACGTCGACTCCTTCACCGCAACGTCACCTGACTTTGCCGCGAAGTCGACTCCTCCACCGCAACGCCACCTGACTTTGCCGCGAAGTCGACTCCTTCACCGCAACGTGTCGTTTGTCAGCCGGCCATCTCGCGCAGCAGCTCCGCGACCTCGTCATCGGAGAGCTGGTCGAGCCGCTCCAGCAGCTCCGTGGCATCGGGATCGCCGGAGACTCTCGGAATTGCGTCTTCGGGAACGGCCGGCTGCCGGCGCGCGCGCTCGACCTCCAGGGCGAGGGCGGCCACGGTCGGTGATTCGAAGAGAGTCTGGAGCGGCAGCTCCACGCGCAGCTCGCCGCGGACGCGCGCCAGGAGTTGGGCGCCCAGGAGCGAATGCCCGCCGAGGTCGAAGAAGCTGTCGTTCACGCTCACTCCCACGACGCCGAGGAGATCGCCCCAGATGCGCGCCAGCGCCTCCTCGATGGGACCGCTGGGCGGCGCGGCGGGCACGGCTTCCGGCCGGCCTTCCGGCGACGGCAGGGCGGCGCGGTCCACCTTGCCGTTGGCGGTGCGCGGCAGGGCCGGGAGCAGGAGGAGGGCCGACGGCAGGAGATAGGCCGGCAGCCGCTCGGCCAGGAAGCCGCGCAGATCCGTACGCAACCCGGTACCGGTCGCATCGGGAGCCACGGCGTAGGCGATCAGCCGCGCGTCCCGGACCACGACCGCCGCCTCCACCACCGCGGGATGGGTAAGCAGGACGGCCTCCACCTCTCCCGGCTCGATGCGGAAGCCGCGGAGCTTGACCTGATCGTCGATCCGGCCCACGAGCTCGAGCTCGCCGTCCGGACGCCAGCGCGCCAGGTCTCCCGTGCGGTAGAGGCGTCCGCCCGGGCGCGCGAACGGGTCGGGCACGAAGCGCAGGGCGGTCCAGTCCGGCCGGCCCACGTAGCCGCGGGCGAGGCCGGCGCCGCCGATCAGGATCTCGCCGGCCACGCCGGCCGGCACCGGCCGCAGGTGGCGGTCGACCACATAGATCCGGTCTCCGGCGACGGGCCGGCCGATCGCCGGCGGACGGTGATCGCCGCGGTCGCCGCGGTCGCCGCGGACCATCCTCGCCACGGTCGAGTAGGTCGTGGTCTCGGTGGGACCGTAGAGGTTGAGCACCTCGCGCGGCGGCTCCAGCTCGTGAAGGGCATCGACCAGGGCTCGCGGCAGCGGCTCGCCGGCCAGGTTGAGGGTGAGCGCGGAGGATGGCACGCCGCCGCTCCTCACCAGCTCGGCCATGGCGGACGGCACGGTGTTGACCAGGGTCGCGCCGGGCGCCACGGCGAGAGCGTCTTCCACCAGGATCACCCGGCCGCCGGTGGCGAGCGGCACGAAGATCTCGAAGACCGACAGGTCGAAACAGACCGAGGTCACGGCGGGCACGGCCTTCAGCGCCGGAGGGGGAAACGCCTCGCGCGCCCAGGCGATCAGGGCCGCCGCGCTCCGGTGCTCGATGCCCACGCCTTTCGGGCGGCCGGTCGAGCCGGAGGTATAGATGACGTAGGCGAGGTTGCCGGGGTCCACCGGGACGTCCGGCGCCTCCTCCTCGATTCCCTCGATCTCCTCGATTTCCTCGATCAGACAGAGGCCGGGCGTCTCGTCCGGGAGAACCGGCAGCCAGCGCCGCTCCGTGACCAGCACGGCGGCGCGCGAGTCCTCCAGCAGGAGCGCGAGGCGGGCCGCCGGATAGCGCGGGTCGAGCGGCACGTAGGCCGCGCCCGCCTTGAGCACGGCGAGGAGCGCCACGATCAGGTCGGCCGTGCGTCCGAGGCAGACCGCGACCCGTACTTCCGAGCCGGCGCCGGGCACGGCGCCGCGGCGGCGCAGGGTGTGCGCGAGGCGGTTCGCCGCGGCGTCGAGCTGGGCGTAGGTCAGCTCCCGGTCGCCCGCGACGACGGCCACCGCGTCCGGGGTACGGCCGGCCTGGGCCTCGACGAGACGGTGGAGGCAGGCTCCGGGCTCGGGCTCGGGAAGCCCGTCACCGCTCCACTCCTCCAGGATCTGGGCGCGCTCGGGGCCGGTCAGCAGCGGCAGCTCGGAGAGGCGCGATTCCGGGGTCTCCGCGATCCCGGCGAGCAGGGTCCGCCAGTGGCCGAGCAGGCGCAGCGCGGTGGTGCGGTCGAACAGGGTGGAGTCGTAGTCCAGGGTGACGGCGAGGCCCGGCCCGCGCGGCGCGACGGCCAGGGTGAGGTCGAGCTTGGCCGTGCCGCTTTCGGGATGATCAACCGGCTCGACAGTGAGGCCCGGCAGCTCGACCGGGCCGGACAGATCGGAGATCCCCGGCTGGGTCTGATGGACGAAGAGCACCTGGAAGAGCGGCGTCAGGCTGAGATCCCGGCGCGGCGCCAGCTCCTCGACGAGGCGCTCGAAGGGGGCCTCCTGGTGGGCGTACGCTTCGAGGATCCGCTCCCGCACCCGGACCAGGAACCGGGAGAACGGCGGATCGCCCGCGAGGCCGGCCCGCGCCACGAGCGTGTTGACGAAGAGGCCGACGAGGCTCTCCAGCTCGACCCGGTCGCGGCCGGCCACGGGGAAGCCGACGCAGAGATCCTCCTGGCCGCTGTGGCGGGAGAGGAGGAGGTCGAAAGCAGCGAGGAGCGTCATGAACAGGGTCGCGCCGCGCCGCCGGCCCAGGTCGTTCAGGGCGCGGACGAGGTCCGCGGACAGCTCCATCCGGCAGACGGCGCCGCGCGGCCGGCGTACCCGCGGACGCGGCCGGTCGAGCGGCAGGTCGAGGAGCGGCGGCGCGCCGGCCAGGCGCTCGCGCCACCAGGCCAGCTCGCGGTCCAGGACGTTCCCGGCGAGCCGGCGCCGCTGCCACGCGGCGTAGTCCGCATACTGGACGGGCAGCCCGGGCAGCTCCGCCGGCCGGCCCTCGACGGCGGCGCGCAGGGCGGCGAGCGTCTCGCGCACGAGGATCGGCAGCGAGCCGCCGTCGCAGACCGCGTGGTGCAGGGTGAGGAGCAGGCGGTGCTCGTCACGGTCCAGGCGGACGAGGGCGGCGCGCAGGAGAGGCCCGCGCGCCAGGTCGAACGGCCGGCGCGCCTCGTCGCCGGCCAGCCGGCGCTGCTCGGGCTCGCGCCGCGGCAGGCCGGTGAGGTCGATCACGGGAAGGCTGACCTCGGCCGGGCTGATCTCCAGCACTGGCTTGCCGTCGATCTCGCCGAAGACCGTGCGCAGCGCCTCGTGGCGCGCGGCCACGGTGGCGAGCGCCGCCGCGAGCCAGGCCGGATCGAGCCGGCCGCGCAGGCGCAGCGTCCACGGCACGTTGTAGGCGCCGCCGCCGGGCGCGAGGCGGTCGAGGAACCAGAGGCGCTCCTGGGCGAAGGAGGGGACGAGCGGACCGTCGCGCCGGACGGGGGTGATCGGCGGCGCGGACAGCCCGGCGCCGTCGGTAACACCCCGCAAGGCACGCTCCACGAACGCCGCCAGTCCGGCCGGGGTGGGCGCCTCGAACAGCTCGCGCAGCGGCACCTCGACGCCGAAGCTCTCGCGCAGCCGCGACACGGCGCGGGCGGCGAGCAGCGAGTGGCCGCCCAGCTCGAAGAAATCGTCGTGGATCCCCGCCCGTTCGACCCCGAGCACCTCGGCCCAGAGGCCGGTCATCAGCTCCTCGACCGGCGTGCGCGGTCCGTCCGGGACGGCGTCGAGACCGGGGAAGCGGGGACGGCCGAGGTTGCCTCGCGGGCGAGGGCGGCGCGGTCGACCTTGCCGTTCGGGTTGAGCGGCAGCTCGGACCGGAGGAAGAAGGCGGTGGGCACGAGGTGGGCCGGCAGACTCTCCTGGAGCCGCTCGCGGAGCCGCCGCGCGGACGGCGGCGCGGACGGATCGGCGGCGGTGTAGAAGGCGGCGAGGCTCCGCTCTCCGGCGGAGTCGGCGACGGCCAGGACCGCTCCGGCGGCCACCTCGGGCAGGCGGAGGAGCGCGGCCTCGACCTCGCCCGGCTCGACGCGGAAGCCGCGGATCTTGACCTGGTTGTCGGTCCGGCCGAGGAAGTCCACGTTGCCGTCCGGAAGCAGGCGCGCGAGGTCGCCCGTGCGGTAGAGCCGGCGTCCGGGACGGCTGGAGAACGGGTCCGGGACGAACCGCTCGGCGGTCAGGTCGGGCCGGTCCAGGTAGCCGCGGGCCACGCCGTCGCCGCCGACGTAGAGCTCGCCGGGGACTCCGGCCGGGAGCGGCTGGAGCCGGCGGTCGAGCACGTACATCCGGGTGTTGGCGATCGGTCTCCCGATCGGCACCGGCCGGTCCGGGAGAGGGAGGCGCATTGGATGGAAAGACGAGAAGGTCGTCCCTTCCGTCGGACCGTAGAAGTTGGTCAGCGTGGCGCGGCCGAGGGAGGCCAGGGCCAGCTCCGCGTGCGGCCGGGAGAGGACGTCGCCTCCCACCAGGAGCTGGTGGAGACGGCTGAACGCCGCGCGGGCCGCGGGCTGCTCGGCCAGCACATGGAAGAGGCCGGTGGTGAGCCAGAGCGTGGTGATGCCCTGGGTGGCGATGGCCGCGGCGACGTCGTCCGGCGACGGCACGCCCGGCGGCGAGAGCACGAGCCGGCCGCCGTGGAGGAGCGCGCCCCAGATCTCGAAGGTGGAGGCGTCGAAGGCGAGCGGCGCGATCTGCAGGACCGTCTCGTCCGGGCCGAACGCGGCATAGGCGGTGTTGGAGACGAGCCGCACCACGCCGCGGTGGTGTACCGCGACGCCCTTGGGCACCCCGGTCGAGCCGGAGGTGTACATGACGTAGGCGAGGGCGTCGCCGCCGAAGCCGCCGAGACCGCCGAAGCCGCCGAAGCCGCCGAGGGCCCTCACGGCCGCCCTCCCCCCGCGGACAGCGCGTCCAGGCAGAGGACCGCGGCCGGCGTCTCCGGCAGGACCGGCAAGTGCCGCACCTCGGTGAGGACGACGGCCGAGCGTGAGTCGGCGAGGAGGAACGCCAGGCGGTCGCGCGGCCAGGCGGGGTCGAGCGGGACGTAGGCGCCACCGGCGGCGAGGACGGCGAGGATCGACGCGATGGCGAGCGGGCAGCGGTCCAGCAGCACGGCGACGCGCGTCTCGGGTGGCAGGCCGTCGAGGTGCCGGGCGAGCGACTCGGCGCGGGCGCGCAGCTCGGCGTAGGTCCAGACGGTCTCACCCTGGACGAGCGCGACGGCGTCCGGCGTGGCGGCGGCCTGCCCGGCGAAGAGAGCGTAGAGGCCCGCCTCGGCCGGATACCCGGCGGCGGTGGCGTTCCACTCGCGCAGCACCTGGGCGCGCTCGGGCTCGGAGAGGAGCGGCAGCTCCTCGACGCGGCGGCCGGGATCGGCCACGGCCGCCGCGAGCAGCACGTCGAGATGGCCGAGGAGCCGCCGGACCGTCGGCGCGTCATAAAGGTCGGTGCGGTATTCCAAGACGCCGGAGAGACCGCCGGAGAGATCCTCTTCGAGCGCCAGCATCAGGTCGAGCTTGGCCGTGCCGGTCGCGGCCGGGAGCGGCGAGAGGGAGAGGCCGGGCAGGTCGAGCGTCCCCGGCGGCGTGTTCTGGAAGGCCAGCGCGACCTGGAAGAGCGGTGCGTATCCGAGATCCCGGCGCGGGGCCAGCGCCTCGACCAGCAGCTCGAAAGGGAGATCCTGATGCCCGTAGGCGCCGAGCGTCGCCTCCCGTGCCCGCGCCAGCAGCTCGCGGAAGGTGGGGCCGCCGGACAGGTCGAGCCGCATCACGGCCGGGTTGACGAAGAACCCGATCAGATCCTCGATCTCGGCGCGGTTGCGGCCGGCCAGCGGCACGCCGACGGCGACGTCCTCCCGGTCCGCGTAGCGTCCGAGCAGGGCCTCGAACGCGGCGAGCACCGCCATGAACAGGCTCACCCCCTCGCGCCGCGCGAGCGCCGGCAGGGAGCGGCCGGCCGCGAGCCGGACGGGCACGGCGGCGCCACGCGAGCTGGAGACGGCCGGCCGCGGCCGGTCCGACGGCAGGTCCAGCCGCGGCGGCAGCCCCGCCAGCGCCCCCCGCCACCACGCGAGCTGCGCCTCGCGCACGCCGTCCGTGAGCCACTCCCGCTGCCAGACCGCGAAGTCGGAGTACTGGACCGGCAGGGGCGGGAGCGGCTCGCCGCCCCCCCCTCGATACCCTGAAGCGAGGTCGCGCAGCAGGACCGTCCGCGACCAGCCGTCCGAGGCGATGTGGTGCAGGGTGAGGACGGCCGCATGCTCGCGCGCGCCGAGCCGCAGGAGAAGGGCGCGCAGGACCGGGCCGTTTTCCAGGTCGAACGGCCGCGCCACCTCCGCGGCGATCCGCCGCTCGGCCTCGGCCCGGCGCGCCGCGGCCGGCAGACCGGAGAGGTCGGCCAGCGGCAGCGCAACGGGACCGGCGGGATCGACGATCTGCACGGGCTTGCCGCCGGATTCACCGAAGCGGGTGCGCAGCGCCTCGTGCCGGGCCACGACGGCGCCGAGCGCCGCGGCGAGGCGCGCCGGGTCGAGGACGCCCTCCAGGCGGATCGCCGCCGGGATGTGGTAGGCCGCGCTCTCCGGCTCCAGCCGGTGGAGGAACCAGAGGCGTTCCTGGGCGAACGAGAGCGGCGCCGGAGCGCTCCCGCGCGCGGCCGGCAGCAGCGGCGGGGCCGCCGGGATCGAGCCGTCGCGCAGGGCGGCCTCGATCCGCCGCGCGAGCCCGGCGACGGTCGGCGCCTCGAACAGGTCGCGCAGCGGCAGCTCGACGCCCAGGCCGCGGCGGAGGCGGGAGACCGCCTGGATGGCGAGCAGCGAGTGACCGCCCAGGCCGAAGAAGCTGTCGTGACGGCCGACCGGCCCGCAGCCCAGCACCTCGCTCCAGACGGCGGCGAGGATCTCCTCGACCGGCGAGCGCGGCGCCTCGGCGTCCGGGTCCAGCCGGTCCGGCTCCTCCGGCGGGGCGGGCAGGGCGCGCAGGTCGACCTTGCCGTGGGCGGTGAGCGGCACGGCGCCGATCGGCACGAAACGCGCCGGCAGCAGGGCCGCGGGCAGCCGCGCGGCGAGGAAGCTCCGCAGCTCGGAGTCCGGCACCGGATCGCCCACGATCCAGGCGACGAGCCGCGAGTCACGCACGGCCACCACCGCGGCCCGCACCGCCGGATGGGTGGTGAGCGCGGCCTCGATCTCGCCCGGCTCGACGCGCACCCCGAGGAGCTTGAGCTGGCGGTCGAGCCGGCCGAGGATCTCGATCGTGCCGCCGGCCAGCAGCCGGGCGCGGTCGCCCGTGCGGTAGAGCCGGGCACCCGGGAGATCGGCCAGGGGATCGGGGACGAAGCGCTCGGCCGTGAGGTCCGGCCGGCCCAGGTAGCCGCGCGCGAGGCCGGCGCCGCCGACGTGCAGATGCCCGGGGACGCCGATCGGCGCGGGCACCATCCGCTCGTCGAGCACGTGGGCGCGGATGCCGGTGAGCGGCCGGCCGATGACCGGGCGAGGAGCGGCGTCCAGCGCGGTCAGGGCGAAGCCGGTCGAGTCGACCGTGCATTCGGTCGGGCCGTAGACGTTCCAGGCCCCGAAGGCGGGCCGCGCGGCCAGGGCGCGCCAGGACTCGGGATCGATCGCCTCGCCGCCGATGAGCATGCGCCGCAGGGGAAGGTCCGTCCGCTCGCCGAGCCCGGCGTCCAGGAGCATCCGGAGATGGGCCGGCGTGCCGTCGAAGACGTCGATCCGCCGCTCGCCCAGCCAGTCGAGGAGCGCCGCGCCGTCGCGCCGTGCCTCCTCCGGGACGACGTCGAGCGTGTGTCCGGCCAGGAGCTGCACCCACTGCTTGACCGAGGCGTCGAAGGTCAGCGGCGCGTTGACCGAGATCCGCAGCGGCGCCGGGAGCCCCCGGTAGACCGACTCCGCGAGCGCCCGCACCAGGCCGAGGACCGCGCCCTGCCGGATGAGCGCTCCTTTCGGGGTTCCGGTCGAGCCGGAGGTGTAGAGGACGTAGGCGAGAACCTCACCCCCTGTCCCCCTCTCCCATCTCCCCCCCTTCCCCCGGGAGAGGGGGGACGCCTCTGGGGAGATGTCGCTACGATCCCGCCTCTCCGCCTCAGTCAGGTCGCCAGGCTCCAGAGTCAGGGCGAGACCGGCATCCGCGGCGACGAGCCGGCGGCGCTCCTCCGGCCACGCCGGATCGAGCGGCACCCAGGCGGCGCCGGCCTTCCAGACGCCGATCAGGGCCACGGCGACCTCGACCGAGCGGCCGAAGAGGAGGCCGACGCGCGACTCCGGACCGATGCCGCGGGCGACGAGACTGCGGGCCAGGAGGTCCGAGCGGCGGTCGAGCTCGCCGTAGGTCAGTCTCTCCTCGCCGTGGAGGACCGCCGGCCGGTCCGGCGCGAGGGCCGCCTGGCGGGAGAACAGCCCGGCCGGCGTCCCGGACGGCTCGCCGGCCGCGGTGTCGTTCCACTCGTGGGTGAGCTGGTGACGCTCGGCCTCGCCGAGGAGCGGCAGCTCGGACAGCCGGACGCCGGTGTCCACCGCCGCTGTGAGCAGCCGGCGCAGGTGGCCGGCGAGGCGCTCGGCGGTCGTGCGGTCGAAGAGGTCGGAGTCGTAGGTGAGGTCTCCGGCGATGCCACCATCACTCTCGGTCAGAGAGAGAAGAAGATCGAGCTTCGACGTGCCGCCGCCGGCCGGCCTCGGCGTCACCGTGAGGCCGGGCAGGGTCAGCGGCGGCATCGGAGCATTCTGGAGCACGAGCATCACCTGGAAGACCGGGGTGCGCGCCGGATCGCGGTCCAGGCGCAGCTCCTCGACCAGCCGCTCGAACGGCAGCTCCTGGTGGGTGAAGGCCGCGAGCGCCGTCTCCCGCGTCCGCGCGAGCAGCTCCTCGAAGGTCGGGTCGCCCGCGAGGTCGAGCGGCAGCGCCAGGGAGTTGACGAAGAAGCCGATGAGGTCCGCCGTATCGGGATGGAGGCGGCCGGCCACGGGCGCGCCGACGACGATCCCGGTCTCCCCGGTGTAGCGCCGGAGCAGGGCGCCGAAGCCGGCCAGGAGCGCCATGAACAGCGTGGCGCCGCGCTCGCGGGCGAGGTCCCCAAGGGCGGCATCCGTATCCATGCGGAACGGCACGGCGCCGCCGCGCGCCCGCCGCACCGCCGGCCGCGGCCGGTCCGTGGGCAGCTCCAGCGCCGCGGGCGCATCGGCCAGCCGCTCCTTCCAGAAGCCGAGCAGCCGGGCGAGCGGCTCACCCTGGAGGCGCCCATCCTGCCACGCCGCGAAGTCCGCATACTGGATGCGGAGCTCGGGCAGGGTACCGGCCGTATACAAGGCACCCACCTCGCGCACCAGGACGCCGAACGACCAGCCGTCGGCCGCGATGTGATGGATGGTCAGCAGCAGGACGTGCCGCTCCGGCAGCCGCAGCAGCCGGGCGCGCAGCACCGGTCCGCGGGCGAGGTCGAACGGCCGCAGCTCCTCCTCGGCCGAGATCCGCTCGGCCACGGCGCCGGCCGCCGGCAGTCCGCTCAGGTCGATCACCGGCAGCTCCGGGATCTCGGCCTCGACCACGGGCACCGGCTCGTCCCCGTCGGCCGGATAGCGGGTGCGCAGCACCTCGTGGCGGCGCGCCACCCCGGCGAGGCTCGCGGCGAGGGCCGGAACGTCCAACGCACCGTCGAGGTCGAGCGCGGCGTGGAGGTTGTAGGCCGGGCTCCCCGGCTGCCAGCGGTCGAGGAACCAGAGGCGGCGCTGGCCGAAGGAGAGCCGCGCGGGCGCGCCGGCCGGCCGGCGCGGGATGCTCTCGCCGAGGAGCGCCGGATCGGGAGCCAGGCGGCCAACCGCGCGCGCGAACGCGGCCACGGCCGGCGCCTCGAACAGGCGGCGCAGCGGCACGTCGATGCCGAGCCGGCTCCGCACCTCGGCGATCGCCTGGACGGCCAGGAGCGAGTGCCCGCCGAGGTCGAAAAAGCTGTCGTCGATCCCGAGCCTCTCGACGCCGAGGACGTCTCTCCAGATCCCGGCCAGCCGCGCCTCGAGGTCCGTGCGCGGCTCCTGGCCGCCGGGACCGCCGGGACCGCCGGGACCGTCCAGCCCGGGAGCCGGGAGCCGGGCGAGCGCGCGGCGGTCGAGCTTGCCGCTCGCCAGGTGCGGCAGCGCCGGCAGCTCGACGAAGAAGGACGGGATCATGGCCGCGGGGAGCGTCCGGGCCAGCCCGTCGCGCAGATTCGCCTGCGGAATGGACTCCCCCGCAGGCACCACGTACGCCACGAGGCGGCGGTCTCCCGGCCGGTCCTCGCGCACCGCGACCGCGGCCTCGGCCACGCCGGGCAGGCCGCCGAGCGCGGCCTCGATCTCCGCCGGCTCGATGCGGACGCCGCGGATCTTGACCTGCTGGTCGATGCGGCCGAGAAACTCGACGGCGCCGTCCGGCCGATGGCGGGCCAGGTCGCCGGTACGATAGAGGCGATCTCCGGGCTCTCCGAGCGGATCGGGCACGAAGCGCTCGGCCGTGAGGTCCGGCCGGCTCCGATAGCCGCGCGCGAGCTGGATTCCGCCGATCATCAGCTCGCCGGCCACGCCGATCGGCACCGGCCGCATTTCGGCGTCGACCAGATGGATGCGGGTGTTCGCCACCGGCCGGCCGATCGGCACCGGCCGCCCGTCCTCCCCCGTCCACGTCCAGGCGGTGACGTCCACCGCCGCCTCGGTGGGGCCGTAGAGATTGTCGAGCGCCACGCCCGGCAGGCGCTCGCCGAAGCGGCCGGCCAGCCGCGCCGGCAGCGCCTCGCCGCTCGTCACCACCCGGCGCAGCACGGCGGCGCAACGGCCGGCCTCCGGCGCTTCGAGGAAGAGCTGGAGGAGAGACGGCACGAAGTGGAGCACCGTCACCCGCCGCCGCACGATCAGATCGGCCAGGTAGTCCGGGTCCTGATGCCCGCCCGGCCGCGCGAGCACCAGGCGGGCGCCGGCCAGCAGCGGCAGGAACAGCTCCCATACCGAGACGTCGAAGCCGACCGGCGTCTTCTGGAGCACCCGGTCGTCCGGCCCGATGCCGTGCGCCTCCCGCGCCCAGAGCAGCCGGTTGACCACGGCGCGATGGACGTTCATCGCCCCCTTGGGCCGCCCGGTCGAGCCGGAGGTGTAGAGGACGTAGGCGAGGCCCTCACCCCCCGGCCCCCTCTCCCGGTCCGCCCGAGCCCACCCGCCCCGGGAGAGGGGGAGACTCGCTTCTTGTTGTCTTGGCTCTTGGGGCGTGAGGGGGCGCCCCTCTCCCGGGGCGGGTGGACTCGGGCGGACCGGGAGAGGGGACGGGGGTGAGGGCCTCAACCCCACCGTCAGGGCCGCCGTCGCGAGCGCGGGCATCCCCTCTCCCAGGAGAAGCAGCGGCGCGCCGGCCTCTTCCACCATGCGCTCCAGCCGTTCGCCCGGATAGGCCGGGTCGAGCGGCAGGTAGGCGGCGCCGGCCTGGAGGATGGCGAGGAGGCCCGCCAGCAGCTCGGGCGAGCGCTCGGCCGAGATCGCCACGGGCACGTCCGGCCCCGCTCCCATCCGGCGCAGGTGGGCGGCGAGCGCGTCCGCCCGGCGGAGCAGCTCGCCGTACGTCCACGCTTCCCCGATATCGCCCGCGTCCATCTCCACCGCGACCGCGTCCGGCGTGCGCGCGGCCTGCTCGGCGATCAGCTCGTGGAGACAGAGGCCGCCTTCCCTCCCCCAGTCCCGGCGCAGGTCGTTCCACTCCAGGAGGAGCTGGTGGCGCTCGGCCTCGCCGAGGAGCGGCACCTCGGCGAGAGGAAGATCCGGATCTTCGGCCACGGCGGCGAGCAGCCTCTCGTAGGCGTCGAGGAGACGGATGACCGTGGGCTCGTCCCAGAGCGCGGGATCGTATTCGGCAACCCCGGCGATACCGGCCAGACTGTCGCCGTCCGGGCGCAGCTCCAGGGTGAGGTCGAACTTGGCGGCCGGGCGCTCGGCTTCGCGCGGCGCCAGCTCGAGCCCCGGCAGGGCGACCGGCGGCGCGGGCGCGTTCTGGAGCACGAAGAGAACCTGGAAGAGCGGGCTCTTCCCCAGGGCGCGCTCCGGCGACAGCGCCTCGACGAGCTTCTCGAACGGCAGCTCCTGGCGCTCGTAGGCCGCGAGCAGCGCCTCCCGCGCGCCGTCGAGCACCGCGGCGAACGGCCGGCGGGGATCGAGCCGCGCCCGCACCGGCAGGACGTTCACGAACAGGCCGATCAGATCCTCGGTCTCGATCCGGGTGCGGCCGGCGATCGGCGTGCCGACGACGAGGTCGTCCTGGCCCGTGAGCCGGTGGAGCAGCGCCTGGAAGCCGGCGAAGAGGACCATGAACGGCGTGGCGCCGCGCCCGCGGCCGAGGGCGGCCAGCCGCCCGGTGAGATCCGCGGGCAGGGAGAAGAGCCGGACGGCACACCGCGCGCTGGGCTCCTCCAGCCGCGGCCGGTCGGTCGGCAGCTCGAGCGTGGCGGGCGCGCCGGACAGGTGCTCGCGCCAGCCGGCGAGGAGGCTCTCCAGAACCTCCCCGGTGAGCGCCGCTCTCTGCCACGCGGCATGGTCGGCGAACTGGACCGGGAGCGGCGGCAGGGTGGCGCCCGTATACAGCGCCGCGATCTCCCGCGTGAGCACGGAGAGCGACCAGCCGTCGGCGACGACGTGATGGAGCGTCAGCAGGAGCAGGTGCTCGTCCCGCTCCAGCCGCAGCAGGCGGGCGCGCAGGAGCGGCGGCCGGTCGAGCCGGAACGGGGCGCGCGCTTCGCTTCGCGACAGCCGTCTCTCTTCGGCGGACCGCGCCGGGTCGGGCAGAACAGCCAGGTCGATCTCTGGGATCGTCAGGAGAACCGTCGACACCCGGGCCACCGGCCGGCCGCCGCTCTCGGCGAAGCCGGTCCGCAGCACCTCGTGGCGCGCGACCACGCCGGCCAGGGCCGAGCGCAGCCGCGCCGCGTCGAGCCTCCCCCGCAGGCGCATGGCGCCGGGCATGTTGTAGGCCGGCGAGCCGGGCTCCAGGCGGTCGAGGAACCACAGACGCTCCTGGGCGAAAGAGAGCGGCAGGTCGCCGCCGCGCGGCAGGACCGGGATCTCCGGCCGCACCGCGGGCGACTCGCGCCGGGCCAGCTCGACGGCTTCGGCGAGCTGCGCGACCGTCCGCCGCTCGATCACCTGCCCGAGCGGCAGCTCGACGCCGAGCGCCTCGCGCAGGCGCGACACCAGGCGCGTGGCGAGCAGCGAGTGGGCTCCGAGCGCGAAGAGGTCGGCGTGGACCCCCACCCGCGGCAGGCCGAGCAGGCCGGCCCAGAGGCCCGCCAGGATCTCCTCGGCAAGGGTGCGCGGCGGCGTGGCGTCCTCCACGGGAGCGATCGACGTGAGCTGCCGGCGCTCGCCCTCTATGGAAAGAGGAAGGTCGAAGAGCGGCCGGCCGGGGTCGGCCAGGGCTTCGGCGAGGAGCGCCTGAAGCTCCGCGAGCAGGCGCGCCGCCGCGGCCGGCGGCACGGCGTCGAGCGCGTGCTCCAGCTCCAGCTCCAGGCCGTCCGCCGTCTCCGTGGTGGCGAGGGTCAGGTCGAGCTTGGCCGTGGCCGTGTGGAGCGGTGACTGGCGCGTCCGGCGCGACACCAGGCCGGGGAGAGACGGAACGGGAGGCGGCTCCTGGTGGACGTGCATCACCTGGAAGACGGGGTGCGAGGCCGTGCCGCGCGCCGCGCCCAGCTCGCGCACGACCAGCTCGAACGGCAGCTCTTCGTCAGTCCACGCCGCGAGCGCCGCGGTCCGCACCGCGGCCAGCAGGCCGCGGAAGCCGCCGCCGTCCGGCACGTCGATGCGCACCGCCACGGGATTGACGAGGTAGCCGATCATCCCCGCGGTCTCGGTCCGGCCGCGGTTGGCGAGCGGCACACCCACGGCGAAGCGCCGGGCGCCGGCCGTCCGCGCCAGGACCGCCGAGAAGGCCGCGAGGAGGAGCATCGGCAGCGTGGCGTTGCCGCGCCGGGCGAGGTCGCGCGCCGCCGCCAGATCAGGACCCGGCAGGAGCGCCGCGATCAGGCCGCCACGCAGGGATCGGCCCTCTGATTGTCCACCCGATACGGCCAGTGGCGGCACGTCCGCCAGCCGCTCCCGCGCCGTGGCGAGCCGGGGCGCGAGCCGCTCGGGGGTCAGCCACCGCCGCTGCCAGGCCGCGTAGTCGCCGTACTGCACGGCGGGCTCCGGCAGCGTCGCGCCCGCGTAGAGCGCCGCCAGCTCGCGCGCCAGCACCCCGAACGACCCGCCGTCGGCCGCGATGTGGTGGAGCGTCAGGACCAGCCGGTGCCCGGCCTCGCCCAGCCGCAGCAGGAGGGCGCGCAGGAGCAGGCCGCCCGCCAGATCGAAAGGCCGCCGCGCCTCCTCGATCGCCAGCCGCCCGGCCTCCGTCGTTCGGATCGCGGGTGGCAGGGTGCCGAGATCGACGAGCGGGAGAAGACCCCCTCCCCGTCCCTCCCCCGCTTCGCGGGAGAGGGCGCCGCCACCCTCCTCAGCGGAAAAGTCAGACCATACCGGCTCGTCCTCTCCCGGCGCGAAGGCCGTGCGCAGCGCCTCGTGACGGCGGACGATCCCGGCGAGAGCGGCCTCCAGAGCCGCCGGATCGAGCGCGCCCAGCAGCTCCACCGCGGCCGGCATGTTGTAGAGCGCCGTGCCCGGCCGCATCCTGTCGTCGAGCCAGATCTGGCGCTGGCCGTAGGAGAGCGGCAGCGGCCCGCCTCTGGGAACCGGGCGGATCGGCGGCGCCTCGGACGGCCCCGCGGCCACCTCGGCGGCGATCCGCTCGGCCAGGCCCGCGACGGTCGGGCTCGCCAGGACGGCGGCCAGCGGCAGGTCCACGCCCATCTCCTCGCGCACCCGCGCCACGAGGCGGGCGGCGAGCAGCGAGTGGCCGCCGAGGTCGAAGAAGCTGTCGTGGACGCCCACCCGCGGCCGCCCGAGCAGCTCGGCCCAGAGCGCCACGAGCGCCGCCTCGGTGGCGTTGCGCGGCGGTATCGAGATCCGTTCAAGAGTCTCCGTCAGGGCCGGCAGGACGCGGCGGTCGATCTTGCCGCTCACCGTCTTCGGCAGCGCCGGCAGCAATACGAAGGCCGCCGGCACCATGTAGTCGGGCAGGAGCCGCCGCAGGTGCCGTTGCAGATCGGCCACCGACGGCGAAGCTCCCGGCCGCGCCGTGAGGTACGCGGCCAGCCGGCGGTCACTGTCCGGGCCACCGTCCGGGCCACCGTCCGGGCCGGCGCGGACCACGACGGCAGCCTCTTCCACATCGGGATGGGCGGCGAGGACGGCCTCGATCTCCCCGGTCTCGATGCGGAAGCCGCGGATCTTCACCTGGTGGTCGATCCGGCCGAGCAGCTCCAGCTCCTCGCCGCGGCACCCGCGCCGCCAGCGGGCGAGGTCGCCCGTGGCGTAGAGGCGGGAGCCGGAGAGGCCGCTGCAGGCGTCGGGCACGAAGCGCTCGGCGGTCAGGTCCGGGCGGCCCAGGTAGCCGCGCGCGAGCCCGGCGCCGCCGAGGAAGACCTCGCCCGGAACGCCTTCGGGTACCGGGTTCCACCGCCGGTCGAGCAGGTAGACCCGGCGGTTGGCGAGCGGCCGGCCGATCGCCGGAGGCCGCGGATCGTCCGGCGGCACGAGCGTACACGTCGAGTAGGTCGTATCCTCGGTCGGGCCGTAGAGGTTGAAGACCCGCTCGACGCCGCGCCCGTAGAGCCGATCGACGAGATCGCGCCGCAGCGGCTCGCCCGCGAGGTTGACCGTCCGCACCCCGGCCGGCAGGCCCCAGACGCGCTCCAGCTCGGCCATGGCCGACGGCACGGTGTTGACCAGCCGCACCTCGTCGCGAGCGGCGAGCCGCGGCAGCGCCAGCACGTCGTCGGCGAGGATGACGCAGCCGCCCGCGGAGAGCGGCACGAACAGCTCGAAGACCGACAGGTCGAACCCGATCGAGGTCGCCGCGAGCACCCCCGCCAGCTCCTCCGGTCCGAACACCTCCCGCGCCCAGCTCACGAACGCGACCGGGCCGCGGTGCTCCACCGCGCAACCCTTCGGCCGGCCGGTCGATCCCGAGGTGTAGAGGACATAGGCCAGGTTCCCCGGCCCGGCAAGGGGCGCGGGGTTGTCCTCGCGTTCGCCATCTCCAAGATCGGGATCGGAGACCACCACCGCCACGCCGGCATCGCGGCGGACGTGCTCCAGCCGTTCGGCCGGATAGGACGGGTCGAGCGGCACGTACGCACCTCCGGCCTTGAGCACGCCGAGCAGCGCCGCCACCAGCCCGGGCGAGCGGTGCAGGTGGACGCCCACGCGCACCTCCGGCCCCACGCCCAGGCCGCGCAGGCGGTGGGCGATCCGGTTGGCCCGCCGGTTGAGCTCGCCGTAGGCGATCCGTTCCTCGCCCCAGGTCAGCGCCACGGCCTCGGGATGCGCCGCCGCCCGCGCCTCGAACGGCTCGTGCAGCAGGAGGCCTTCCGGCCACGGGCGGGCGGTGCGGTTGCGCGCGGCGAGCAGCTCGCTCCGCTCCTCCGGCGACAGGAGCGGCAGCTCCGAGATCCGCCCGCCCGGGTCGGCGAGCGCCGCCGCGAGCAGCGTCCGCCACTGCCCGAGCATCCGCTCCGTGGTCGCGGCGTCGAACAGGTCGGCATTGACCTGGAGGGAGACCGTGAGCCCGCCGGCGTCCTCCCCTCCCTCGCCCCCCTCACCCCCCTCACCCCCCTCAGACACCGCCAGCGTCACCTCGACCTGCACCCGGCGCTCGCGCAGGGGGAGCGACGTGACCTCCAGGTCCCCGAGCTTCAGCCGCGCTCCGCCTTCGCCGAGCGCGAAGCGGGCGACGTCCGCGGCGCGCGCCGGAGCGCGCTCGTACACGAGCATCGCCTGGAAGACCGGCGGCCGGGACGGATCGCGCTCCGGCACGAGCCGCTCGGCGAGCAGCGGAAACGGGTAGCCCTGATGCGCCAGGTCGGCCGGCACAGTCCCGCCAGCACCGGCCAGCCGGTCCATCAGCGCATTCCAGGACGGATCGCCCGAGAGGTCGGCCCGCAGCGCCACCGGATTGACGAAGTATCCGACCACGCCGGCCAGCTCCCGCGCCCTGCGGCCGGCCGCGGGCGCGCCGACCAGCAGATCGTCCTGACCGGTGAGGCGGTGAAGAAGCGCGGCGAACGCGGCGAGCAGGACGGCGAAGGGGGTCGCGCCGCGCTCGCGGGCGTGGGCCTTGAGCGCGGCCGCCTCGTCCGGCCCGAGCCGCAGCGAGCGGGAGAGGCCGCGCCAGGTCTGCACCGGCGGGCGCGGCCGGTCCGTGGCGAGGTCCAGCACCGGCAGGCTGCCGGCGAGCCGCTCGCGCCAGTAGCTCCAGAGCCGCTCTCCTTCCGGGCCGCGGAGCTGCTCTTCCTGCCAGCGCACGAAGTCGCTGAAGCGCACCGCGGGCGGCGGCAGCTCTCCCGCCTCCCCGCTGTAGAAAGCGCCCAGCTCGCGCACCAGGACCGCGATCGACCAGAGGTCGGAGACCGCATGATGGAGGACGAGGAGGACGACATCGCCGCCGGGAGCGCCGGAGAACAGCCGGACGCGCAGGAGCGGGCCGGCTTCGAGATCGAACGGCCGGAACGCCTCTTCGGAGAGGCGGGTGTCGAGCTCCTCCCCGTCCCACCCCGAAACGTCCTCGATCGACCAGTCGAGATCCATGCGCGCGTGGACCCGTTGCCGCGGCTCGCCGCCGGGAGCGGTGAGCGTCGTGCGCAGGGCGGGATGCCGGTCGACGAGCGCCTGGAAGGCGCGTCTCAGGGGCTCACGATCGGGGGCGGTATCACCAGCGTCGCCCAGGAGGCGGGCCGCCACCGCGATGTTGTAGGCGCCGCCTTCCGGCGCGAGCCGGTGGAGGAACCAGAGCGCGCGCTGGCCGCGGGAGGCCGGATGCTCGCCCGCCTCCTCGCCGGTGCGCGGCATCCTCTCCGGGCGCTCCCGCCGTAGCTCGATCGGATTGTTGGATTTGACAGCCATGTGACAGACCCGCTCACTGACTCCAGTGCCTGCCACGGCTCAGACGTGGACAGGCCGCCGCCAATCCGCGGCCGGCAACAGGTCGGCACCGTCGAGAACCCAGTGCTCGACCCGGCGCGCGGCCCAGAACGAGAGCCAGGCGTCGTACAGGGCCTCCACCTCGCCGGGCCGGCGGTAGCTCCGCACCTTCTGGCCGAGCCGGCGCAGCTCGCGGACGATCGCCCAGGTCTTGCGCAGCGAGCGGCGGCGGTCCGGCGGCGGCCCGCCGATGCGCCGGCCGGTGCGCAGCGTCTCGCTGTCCCACGGCCGCCCGCGCAGCAGCGCGGCGATGAAGGCCGACCGCCGCTCGGCCATGCGCCGGTGCAGCTCGTCCGGCGGCACCCAGAGGGTCACCAGCGTGGTTCTCGCCGCGGTGGCCGCGGCCAGTTGCAGCGGGCCTTCCGCGCCGAAGTCCGGCATCCGTCCGCCGGTCCACGCCCGCAGGAAGTCGTAGTGGAGGATCACCCGCCCGCGCGGCTCGTCTCCGCTCCCCGCGATCCCCGCGAGGTCGTTCGGCAGCAGGCACTGCCACGCCGCGGGCTCCTCCATCCCGAGCCGCGCCGCGACCTCCGGCAGCTCGCCGGCACAGAGGCGCCGGATCAGGGTGGACTTGCCCGAGCAAGACGGCCCGGCGACGAGCAGGAGACGGTCGATCGGCATCAAGGAGATCCACTTCCGGAAGCGCGGGATGCTAGCATGCGCCCGGCCCGGCCATGCGCATCCTCCTCGTCCAGAACCTCGTCTACGTGCCGTCGCACGGCGGCGCGAACAAGGCCAACCGCCTGCTCCTCGAAGGGCTCGCGGCGCGCGGCCACGACTGCCGCGCCGTGGCCCTCGCCACGGCCGCCCAGGGCGCCGGCACCCGCGAGGCGTTCCTGGCCGAGCTGGCGGGCCGCGGTCTCGAAGTCACCGCTTCAACCCCCGGCGTGGACGTCTTCCGCGCGGACGGCGTCGAGGTCCACGCGGTGTCCGATCCGGCCCGCCTGCTGCCCACGGTGAGCGGACAGGCCGCGGCCTTCGCGCCGGACTGTGTCGTCCTCTCCCACGCCGGTCCGGCGCAGGCGCTGCTCGAAGCGGCGCTCGACGCCGCCCCGGAACGGCTCGTCTACCTGGCCCACACCACGCTCTGGCTGCCGTTCGGCCCGGGGAGCTTCCACGCCAACCCGGCCGAAACCGAGCTGCTGCGGCAGGCCGCGGCGGTGATCGCGGTCAGCCGCTTCGGCCGCGACTATCTCGAGCGCTGGGGAGGCCTGGACTCCGAAGTCCTCGCCTTCCCGATGTTCGGCGCGGGGCCGTTTCCGGACCTCGGGCGGTTCAGGCGCTTGGATGAGGAGACTGCAATCACGCTGGTCAACCCCTCCTCGGTGAAAGGGATCTCGATCTTCCTCGACCTCGCGGCGCGCTTTCCCGGCCTCCGCTTCGCCGCCGTCCCCACCTATCGCACCACGCGGGCCGACCGCGAGGCGCTGGCGGCGCTGCCGAACGTCGAGCTCTGGCCGGCGACGGACGACGTGGACGCGCTGCTCGCCCGGGTGCGCGTCCTTCTCATGCCGTCGCTCTGGGACGAGGCTTTCGGCGCCATGGCGATCGAGGCGATGCTGCGCGGCATCCCGGTCCTGGCGAGCGACGCGGGAGGCCTGCCGGAGGCGAAGCTCGGCGTCGACTACGTGCTGCCCGTGCGCCGCATCGAGCGCTACGAGGCGCGCTTCGACGACCGGCACGAGCCGGTCGCGGACGTGCCGCCCCAGGATATCGGCCCCTGGGAGGCCGCCCTGCGCGAGCTGACCACGGACCACGACCGCTACGAGCGGCTGTCGCGCGACTCCCGCGCCGCCGCGCTCGCCTATGTCGGAAGTCTCGGCTGGGAGCCGTTCGAGGATCTCTTCCGGCGGGTCGCCGGCCAGGTGAGTGGAGCCGCGACGCCGTCCGTCGCGCCGGAGCGCGCCCTGGCGGACCTCCCCGCCGAGCGCCGCGAGCTGATCGCGCAGATTCTCCTGGGGCGCCGGCTGGAGCGCCGGCAGGGTCTGACCGCGGACGCCGGCTCGCCGCTGGTCGCCATCGATCCGGACGGCTCGCTGCCGCCGCTCTTCCTGGTCCATCCCGCGGCCGGCACGGTGGACTGCTACCTGGCGCTCGCCCGCCACCTCGATCCGGAGCAGCCGCTCTACGCCTTCCAGGCGGCGGGGGTCGACGGCCGCGGCGAGCCCTGCGACCGGGTCGAGACCCTGGCGTCACGCTACGTCGAGGCGCTGCGACAGCGCCGGCCGCGCGGTCCCTACCACCTCGGCGGCTGGTCGCTCGGCGCCGTCGTCGCCTTCGAGATGGCGAGGCGGCTCCACGCCTCCGGAGAGGAGATCGCGCTGCTCGCGCTCCTCGACAGCCACCCCCCGCTCGCTCCCGGAGAGGACGCCGGAGAGTCTGGAGGACGACGACGCGCTCCTCGCCCGCTGGGCGATCGAGCTGGGAGCTCAGGATGCCGGAGGTGTCCTGATTCGCCTCCGGGAGCTGCGGCTTCTCCCCGCAACCGCCGGTCCGGACGACCTGCGGCGCGGCCTGCGCGTCTACCGCGCACACCGCCGGGCGGTGCTCTCCTATCGGCCGTCCGATCCCTATCCGGGACGCCTCACCCTGTTTCGCGCCGGCCCCGCGGTGGGCGATCTGGGGTGGGGACGGCTGAGCGCGCAGCCGGTCGAGGTGCGGCCGGTGCCGGGCGGGCATCATGAAATGCTGTCCGAGCCGCATGTGCGGGGGCTGGCGGCGGCGTTGGGAGAGCGTCTACGCGCGATCGGCCCTCACCCCCCGGGCCACGCCACCACGTGGGATTGACTCCTCTTCTGTGCCCGCGTTATCGTGTTTCCTATGCAAAGGCCCGAAGTCTACGGTCGGCATGCCTCGGTCCCCTTCAAGGACGAGCTGGAGGAGGCCGCCCGCTCGCAGAAGAAAAGCGTGGACGAGTTGCTGGAGCAGATCGTCCGCGAGTGGCTGGAGCGCTTCCGGAAACAGCCGGAAGAGGACGAGGAGCGTCAGAGGCGAATGCGCGCCTCGGCGATGAAGTTTGCGGGCGCCATCGAAGGCGACGACCCCCATCGAGCGGAAAACGCCAGCGCGGAAGTCCGTACCGTCTTGGCCCGAAAGTATGGGCGATAGGCTGAAAGGTCTCATCGATACAGGAGCGATTCTGGCCTTCCTCGACCGGAACGACCGGTGGCATCAACGTTGCGTCGACGTGTTCCGTTCCATCCCCCTGCCGCTCGCCACTTCGGCGGCCGTCCTGACAGAGGTCTTCCACCTCCTGCGCCGCAATCCTCAACACCATGATTCCGCCTGGGGCTTGTTCCGTTCCGAATCCGTGAGAGTGCTTCCCATCGG
This sequence comes from uncultured Holophagales bacterium, assembly GCA_963844885.1. Taxonomy (GTDB): domain Bacteria; phylum Acidobacteriota; class Thermoanaerobaculia; order Multivoradales; family UBA5704; genus DATMER01. Next base: position 500,111 of record CAWJQA010000012.1, read on the forward strand.
CGAGGAAGACCTGTCCGGTCTGGAAGGCCTGATGAGCCGCTACCGGGACCGTCCCATGGATTTCGCGGATGCCACCCTGGTTCACCTGGCCCACCGCGAGAATCTGGAAACGGTGTTCACGATCGATCACGACGACTTCGAGACCTACCGGATCGACGGCAAGCGCCGGTTCCAAATCGTCCCTGCCCGCTGAGGCGTTCTCGCGGTCCCCGGAGGCGTTCTCGCGGAGAACAAAACCGTCCTCATGCCTCGCGGAAGCGTTCTCGCGGTCAATACTTACGCTTCATTTTCATTTTGAAACGCCCTGGAATGAAAACGAGGCGTAATTTCGAGGAAAGAAAACGGCCGCGTATGAAAACGAGGCGTAATTTTTGAGAAAAAGAACGCCTCCGAATGAAAACAAGGCGTAATTTTCGCGAACGAGAACGCTTCCGCGACGGCCGGAGGCGCTCCTGCTCCAGGAGACGGTCACTTCGCCAGCTCCCACTTCGGCACTCGGACGATCCGAGCCTCGTTCCCTACCTTCACGATCTCCACGCCGGTGGGTGTTTCGGAACGGACGTGCGTGGCTGAGAGTCAGGCCAGAGTCGCCGCGAATCCGGCCGCGAGACGGGCCGCCACCTCGGCGTCGCCGAGCGCGGAGACCTCGGCCGCCGCCGCGGCCAGATCGGCGGGACCGGCCGCCGCGATCAGACGGTCCACCACCTCGGCCACCATCCCCGCGACCGTCGGACGGGCGAAGAAAGCGCGCAGGCTCACCTCGACCCCGAGCGCCTCGCGCACCCGCGCCAGGAGCAGCACGGCCAGCAGCGAGTGGCCGCCCAGCTCGAAGAAATCATCGTCCACACCCACCCCGGGCCGCTCCAGCACCTCGGCCCAGAGACCGGCGAGACGGGCTTCGAGGTGCGTGCGCGGCTCCCGGCCCGACGGCGGAGGCGCCGGCTCCGGCTCGGGCAGGGCCGCGCGGTCGAGCTTGCCGGTGGGGGTGAGCGGCAGCGCGTCGAGCAGCACGAAGGCGGACGGCACGAGCGACGGCGGCACCCGCTCGGCCAGGGCGCGGCGCAGGCCGGACGCGTCGAGGCTCTTCGGCGTCACATAGGCCACGAGACGGGTCTCCCCTTCGCGGCCCGCCCGCGCCGTCACCACCGCCCTCGACACACCCGGGCAGCGGGACAGCTCGGCTTCGATCTCGCCGGTCTCGACGCGCTGGCCCCGGATCTTGACTTGATGGTCGCGCCGGCCGGCGAAGGCCAGGGTGCCGTCGGGCAGCCGCCGGCCGAGATCTCCGGTGCGGTAGAGGCGCGCTCCCGGCTCCTCGCTCCAGGGATCGGGCACGAAGAGCTCCGCGGTCAGCCCGGGCCGGTGCCAGTAGCCGAGGCCGACGCCGTCCCCGCCGACCGCGATCTCGCCGACGACGCCGATCGGAACGGGATGGAGACGGCCGTCGAGCACGTGGACCCGCCGCCGCGGCAACGGCCGGCCGAGCGGCGCGACGGCGCCGACGGGCTCGTCCTCCATCGGCTGCACCGCGTCGATCCCCGTGGTCTCGGTGTGGCCGAGCATGTTGAACCAGCTCACGGCGCGGCCGAATACCCGGCGCCAGCGGGCCGGCAGGTCCGAGGGCAGCGGCTCGCTCGCGGTGAGGACCAGCCGGAGATGATCCCCGAAAGCCCCGTCGCGGTCCGGGTCCGCGGCCTCGACCAGGCCGTGGGCGTAGGACGGCACCAGGTCGAGCACCGTCACCCCCTCGCGCCGCGCGAGCCGGCCGAGAGCGAGAGGATCGGCGACCTCGTCCGCGCTCGCCACCACCAGCCGGGCGCCCCGGGCGAGCGGCAGGAGGAGCTGCCGCACCGAAGAGGAGAACGCGAAGGAGGCCGTGTGAAGGTAGACGTCCGCCGCCGTGATCCCCAGCCGGCCGCCGAGCGCCTCGGCATAGCCGTCGAGATTGCGGCGCGAGATCACGACGCCCTTGGGCTCGCCGGTGGTGCCGGAGGTGTAGATGAGATAGGCGGGAGCGGCCGGGAAGCCCCCTCCCCGACCCTCCCCCGCTTCGCGGGAGAGGGCGCCCCCTCCCCTCCTCTCCCGGTCGAGCGCCAGGGTGGCGCCGGAGTCGGCGAGCATGCGGTCGAGCCTCGATTGCGGATAGCGCGGGTCGAGCGGCACGAAGGCGGCACCGGCCGCGAGCACGGCCAGGACGGCCACCGCCAGATCGGCCCCGCGGTCCAGGAAGAGCGCGACGCGCGCGCCCGGACCGGCGCCCTGATCTCGAAGATGACCCGCGAGACGGTCCACCTCTTCCATCAGATCCCGGAAGGTCAGACGGCGATCCGCGACCACGGCGACGGCGTCCGGCCGGCGGTCGGCCACGGCTCTCACCTGGTCCACGATCGAGCCGGGAGGGATCTCCGCGGACGTGTCGTTCCACTCGTGGAGAAGCTGGTGAGCCTCGGCCTCGGCGAGCAGCGGCAGGCCGGCGACCGGCCTCTCGGGCTCGGCGAGCGCCGCCGCGAGCAGGCGGCCGAAGCACGCGGCGAAACGGGCGGCCGTCGTCGCCAGGAAGAGATCGGCGCCGTAGACGAGCAGGCCGCTCAGGCCGCCGTCCTCCTCCCACAGGCTCAGCTCCAGGTCGAAGCGCGCGCCGCCGGTCTCCAGATCGATGCGCTCCAGACGCACGCCCGGAAGCTCGACCGCCCTGGACGGCGCCTGCCGGAAGTTGAGCATCACCTGCACCAGGGGGTGGCGGCTCGGGTCGCGCTCCGGCCGCAGCTCCTCGACCACCCGGTCGAACGAGAGCTCCTGGTGCGCGTGCGCGGCGAGCACACCGGCGCGCACCCGTCCCAGAAGCGCCCGGAAGCCCGGCGATCCGGCAAGACCGGTCCGCACCACCACGATGTTGCTGAACGTGCCGATCAGCGTCTCCAACTCGGGGCGGGGACGGTTGGCGGCGGGCGAGGCCACGGCCACGTCATCCTGGCCGGCGTAGCGGCCGAGCAGGGCCTGGAAAGCGGCGATGAGGACCATCGCCACGGTCGCGGTCTCGCGCCGGGCGAGCTCGCGCACCGCCTCCGCCACCGTTGATGGCAGCGCGAGCCGGTGCAGCCCGCCGCGGAAGCTCCGCTGCCGGGGCCGCGGAAAGTCGAGCGGCAGCGCCAGCTCCGGGCAGCCGTCGAGCCGCTCGCGCCAGAAGGCGAGGTGCGCGGCCATCTCCGGACCGCCCTGCCGCTGCCGCTCCCACACGGCGTAGTCGGCGTACTGGAGAGGCAGCGGCGGCAGGCTTTGGCGCGAATACAACGCGGCCAGCTCGTTGGTCAGGACGTGGAGGGAATTCCCGTCGCAGGCGATGTGATGGAGGTCGAGAACCAGCGCGTGCTCCCGCGCCCCCAGGCGCAGCAGCAGGCAGCGCAGCAGCAGCCCGCTGCCGAGGTCGAACGGGCGCCGCGCCTCGGCCTCGACGCGGCCTCTCAGCTCGCGCTCGCGCCGCGCCTCGGGCAGGCCGGAGAGATCGACCACCGGCAGCGGGAGTGACGGCAGGGGGACGACCCGCTGCGCCGGCTCGCGATGCTCGCGATCGGTGTCCTCGAAGACGGCGCTGCGCAGCACCTGGTGCCGCCGCACGATCTCGCGCAGGCTCGCGGCGAGCGCCGGCACGCCGAGCTCGCCGGTCAGGCGCACGGCGTTGACCACGTTGGTGAACGGCACGTCCGCGCGCAGCTTCTCGGCCAGCCACACCCGGCGCTGCGCCGAGGAGAGCGGATACGCGCGCGCCGGCCCGGATTCGGCCGCCCGCCGCTTCAGCAGCTCGGCCAGGGCCCGCCGCCGGTCGTCTGGAGACGAATCAGGTTTCAGATCCGGTACCCCAGCGAGCGCAGCTCCTCGATCACCGAGCGGTCCACCTGCTCCGGATGCGCCGCGCCGCTGCGCTGGTGCAGGGTGTCCAGGAACGAGTCGAGCCGCGCCGCCATCTCCCGCGCCCGCTCCGGCTGGCGCGGCGCCAGGTCGTCCAGCTCGCCCGGGTCGGCGGCCAGATCGTACAGCTCGCCAATGTCGCCGATGCCGCCGATACCGTCCGAGGCGCGGATGTACTTGAAATCCCCCACCCGGACCATGCGCAGCGAGCGCCCGAAGCGCTCGATGACCGGCTGGTCTCCGGGACCCGCGATCTCCTCGAGCTGGCGGATGCGGTTGCCCTGCTGCTCGGCGTAGACGGCGTCGCGCCCACCGCTCTCGTCAAAGCGCAGCTTCCATCCCTGGAGGATCCCGTGGAGCGACAGATCCTCGGTGTCGACGCCGGCCAGGTCGAGCAGCGTCGGGAAGACGTCCGTGATCTGGGCGAGGCCGGCCACGCGCCGCCCGGCCGGGATCTTTTCGGGGTAGCGCAGGATCATCGGCACGCGGACCAGCGTCTCGTAGAGGCACCCCTGGTGCTCGCCCAGGCCGTGATCGCCGAGGTTCTCGCCGTGCGGCGCGAGCGCCGCCACCACCGTCCTGTCGAACAGGCCCTGCCGGCGCAGCGCGGCCAGGATCTCGCCGAGCAGGCCGTCCGTGTAGCGCACCTCGGCGTCGTAGAGGGCGCCGAGAGCCGCCAGCTCGGCCGGTCCGGGCGAGACCTTGCCGGTCACGAAAAGGTAGGGGTTGACGTTGATCCGCCGCACCAGGTCCCAGTCCACGCCCGGCGCGCCGCGGTCGACGTAGCGGTAGCGGTGCGGACCCGGCGCGAGATAGGGGTGGTGCATCTCCTGGATGTGGATGAGGAGGAAGAACGGCTCGCGCCGCCGGCCCTCGCCTTCGAGCCACTCGACCACCCGGCGCGCCATCCGCCCGCCGTCCTTGTCCGCCAGGCCGAGGCGCCACGACAGGTGCTTGACGCGGCGCCGGCCCTCGGCCACCACCGGCGAGCTGCGCACCGCCTTCCAGGCCCGGCCGAGCGGACCGGGCTTCGCACCGTCCCCGGTATCGGTGCCGGCGCCGCCGCGGCGCGAGCTCTGCGGCTCGTGGTACTCATGGAAACCGCGGTCGAGCTGCTTGAGCTGGCCGATCAGGCTCGACGTCGAAAAGCCGGCCGCGTGGTAGCCCGCACCGGCCAGCACCTGCGGCAGCGTGCGCACCGATTCGGCCAGCCCGTGCTGGACCGTGACCCCGTGCGACGACGGGTAGAGCCCGGTCAGCAGCGAGCCGAACGTCGGCGGCGTCCAGGCGCCGGTGGTGTAGAAGCGCTCGAAGAGCGCCCCCTCGGCGGCCAGGGCGTCCAGGTTCGGCGAGGTGTCGCGGCCGTAGCCGTAGCACGACAGGCGGTCCGCGCGCAGCGGCGCGACCGAGAGAACCACGATGTTGGGCAGAGGCATGAGCGCATCCCGTCAGCCGCCGGCCCGCGGCGATATCGGCGATATCGGCGATACCAGCTCGTTGCCATATTCGAGCGGGTGTTGCTCGCGGGGATCCGACGTCAAATCGTAGACCCGGAACGTCTGCGTCGCCAGGTCGAAGATCACCTTGAAGCGGTTGTCGATCCGCATCCCGCGCCACGGTCCGAGGCCGGGCACCGCGACCTGCTCCTCACGGTGGTAGGCCTCGCAGTAGGCGGTGCGGTGCGGCTCCGTGCCGGTGAACAGGCCGCGCAGCGTGCGGCCGGAGCGCGGCGCCATATCGGTGACTCCCAGCAGGTCCGTGATCGTCGGCAGGATGTCCACCAGCCGCACCTGGCTGTCGACTCGCCGGCCGGCCGGCACGAGGCCCGGCGCCAGGAACATCATCGGAACCATCTGCGTGGCGTCGAACAGGAGGCAGCCGTGGCCTTCTTCCTCGGGATGCCCGAGCGCCGCGCCCGCGTGATCGTTCGGATACCAGCCGGCCAGATCCTCGCCGTGATCGCTGAACAGCACCACCAGGGTGCCGCCGTCGAGCAGGCCCCAGCTCTCGAGCTGCGCGAACAGCTTCCCGAGGTAGTGGTCCAGGTACGCCGCCTCGCCCTCGTACGGATTGGCGCCCTCGGGCGCGTACCATTCCGGCGGCTCGTACGGCCAGTGTGTGTCAAAAAAGTGAAGGAAGAGAAAGAACGGATCGTGGCGGTTCTTTTCGAGCCACGCGAGACCGCGCTCGACCACGAGCGGCGCGCGCTTGAGGGCGGTGCCGCGCATCTTCACGTCGGCCGTGGTGAGCGGATCGCCGCCGTCCGCGAGGCGCGGGATCTCGTCGTCGTAGTGGTTGAACCCCACGTTCATGCCGTACCAGCGGTTGAGGCCGGGGCACGAAGCGATCGCGCCCGTGCGGTAGCCGGCGGCCGACAGGAGCTGCGCCAGCGTCGGCGCCGCCGTGCTCAGCCGCTCGCGCAGCAGGTGGCGGATGCCGTGCTCGTAGGGCTGGAGGCCGGTGAACACCGAGGCGTGGCTGATCGGCGTGATCGGTGCCGACGAGACCGTGTGGTCGAACACCGTCCCGCGCGCGAACAGCGACTGGAAGGACGGCAGCGGACCGCGATAGGCCACGTCGGCGCGCAGGGTGTCCAGACTGATGAGCAGCAGATTTCTCTTTTCGTGATTCATCACAGACCTCGCTCCGCCTCTCCCCATATTGAAAAGCGGGACGGATCTTAACATCGTCCCCTTCCCGACCCCTCGGCGCACCTAGGAGAACAGGAGGAACCCGCATGCACCACATCCCCGGCCGAGCTGGGCGCGACAGTGTTGTCTTCAGGAAGCTTTTTTCGATCGTTCTCCTGGCCGTCCTCGCGGCGATACCCGCGGCGGCGCAACCGATCCGTCTCGGCTGGCAGGTGCCCTGGGCCACGCAGGGCCAGCTCGTGATGGGGCTCACCCACACCAACATCCCGGCGCTCACCGGCGTCCGGATCGAGCCCGTGGGCTTCTCCTACGGCGCGCCGCTCAACAGCGCTGCGCTGGCCGGCGAGGTGGACGTGCTGCTCACCGCCGACCAGCCGGCGCTGGTGCTGCTGTCGAAGGGCGACCGCTTCGCCATCGTGGCGCGGATGATGTACAACCGCGTCTGCATCTACGTGCCGCCGTCCTCGCCGATCCACGGCCTGCGCGAGCTCAAGGGCAAGCAGGTGCTGGGGCCGGTGGGCGCCGCGGCCGAACGGGTGGCGATCGCGGCCGTCCAACAGGCCGGCGTGGCCACGGCCGACGTGACCTGGGGCAACCTCGACATGGCGGGTCAGTCGGCGCTCCTCAAGCGCGACGCCGAAGGCGGCTCCTGGCCGGGCGCCGACGCGCTTTACGGCTTCGATCCGCTGCCGGCCGTCTTCGAAGAGGCCGGCCAGGCGCGGATGCTCTCGTGCGGCAACGTCGTATCGTTCGTCCTCGCCTCGCGCGACATGATCGAGAAGCGGCCCCGGGAGCTGCAGGCGTTCCTCCGCGCCTTCGCCCTCTCCTGGCACTTCTTCGCCACCCAGCCGAAGCTCGCCAACCGCTGGTTCGCCGAGGAGGCGCGGCTCGACGTCTCCGACGCCGTCCTCGACAAGTGCGCCTCGGTCGAGCCGAACCGCCAGGCGAAGAAGGTCGGCGACCTGCGGCTGACGCTCAACGACGCGGACTACAAGACGCTCGACTCCACCCTCGCCTTCCTGCGCGGACGCGAGATCGTGCGCGAGCCGCTCGACGTACATAAAGTGGTCGATCTGCGCCCGCTCCAGGCGGCGCTCAAGGGAGACCTGGCGACATTGGCGAAGCAGGTCCGGGCGAAGTGAGCCGCCGCAGACGTCTGCTCCAGGCGGCCGGGGTGCTGCTGCTCGGGCTCGTCTGGTGGCTGGCGACACCTCAGAAGAGCATGCTCGTGCCGCCGCTCGCCGAGGTCGCCCGCGACGCGGCGGGCCTGCTGCGCAGCGGCGCGATGGCGCGCGACGCCTTCGCCAGCCTCGGCCGGGTCGGCCCCGGCGTCGGCCTCGCGCTCGCGGCGGCCGTGGCCCTGACCGGCCTCGGCGCGGCGGTGCGCGGCCTGGGCGATCTCCTCGACGGCATCCTGGAGCTGATCCGCCCGATCCCGCCCATCGCCTGGACGCCGATCGCCATCCTCGCCTTCGGCATCGGCAACGCGCCCGCCGTCGCCATCGTCTGCCTGGGCGCGTTCTTTCCCATCTGGCTCGGTTTGCATCAAGGACTGCGCGAGGTGCGGGCGCCGCACCTGCTCGCGGCGCGGAGCTTCGGCGCCGGCCGCCGGCTGCTGCTCACCGACGTCGTCATCCCCTCCGTGCTCCCCTACGGCTTGCACGGCCTGCGCGTCGGCCTCGGCACCGGCTGGTTCTGCGTGGTCGCGGCCGAGATGATGGGCGCCCACTCCGGGTTGGGCTACGGGCTCCAGCTCTTCAGCCTCAACCTGGAGCTGGGGAGGACGTACGCCTACCTGATCGCGATCGGCGTGCTCGGCGCCGCGATGAACGCCGCGATGCGCGCGGCCGAAAGGCACTGGGCGCGCTGGCAGCGGCTCGCCGTCAACGGGGCTCACGATGAGTGACTGGCTCACCGCCGACGGCATCGACTTCGCCTACGGCCCGCGCACCGTCTTCCGCGGCCTGAGCTTCGCCGTGCCGGAGAGCGAGCCGGTCCTCGCCGTGGTGGGGCCGAGCGGCGCCGGCAAGTCGACGCTGGTCAAGCTCCTCGCCGGCCACCTGCGGCCGGCCGCCGGCCGCCTCGCCTTCGACGGCGCCGAGGTCCGCGGCCCCGCCGCGTCGCGGCCGGTCGTCTTTCAGGACTACAACCTTTTCCCGTGGAAGACCGTGCTCGACAATGTCACCTTCGGCCTGAAGTGCGCCGGCATGCCCGCGGCCGAGCGCCGGAGGCGCGGCCTGGAGCTGCTCGCCCGCCTGCACCTCGCCGGCACCGAGGCGCTCCACCCGGTCCAGCTCTCGGGCGGCATGCAGCAGCGCGTCGGCCTCGCCCGCGCCCTCGCCGTCTCGCCGCGCTGCATCCTGCTCGACGAGCCGTTCAGCGCCCTCGACGACGAGATCAAGCTCGACCTCTGTCTCGAAATCACCCGGCTGGTGGCCGAGGAGGGGACGCGCTTCGTGCTCGTCACCCACGACCTCGCCGCCGCCGACTTCCTCGCCGACCGCGCCCTGATCCTGCGCGCCGGTGATAAGGGCGATACGGGCGACGCCGTGGTCCGCACGCTCGCTCCAGCACCCCATCCCCGGCCGCGCGAACGCATGGCTCTACCTTCCTGGAGGGTTTGACCGATGAGATCCTTGACGAAGCTGATCCCCCTGGCCCTGTTGCTGGCCGCTCCGCACCTGGAAGCCGGCGACGGGCTGACGTTCACGAATCCCGTGCTCCACCCGGGCAAGCTGGATTTCCACCTCCACGACACCCGCACCGGCACCGAGCAGAACTGGATGTGGTGGACCCCGTCGATCAAGGCGGGCTTCGGCCTCCTCTCTCCGGACAAGGGGGACGACACCCGCTACTACGGCGGCTTCTTCCGGCCGCTCGCCGCCCGTCCGAAGATGGGCGACCTGATCGTAGCCGTCGAGCGGCTGGAGACGCCCACCGCCGACGACCTCGAATTCGAAGCCGAGTACCGTTCGACCTCGGGTTTCGCCCTGGGCGCCGGCTCGGTCGACCGCAAAGGCGACGCCAACGACGTCCGCTTCGCCAAGCTCTCCTACCGCAGCCAGGGAAAGGGGTGGAAGACGATCACCACTCTCCAGGCGCAGGAGGTCGGCGACGAGACCTCGCCCGGCGGCTACCTCGCGGTGTTCGACGACGAGCTCATGCTCGTGGCCGGCCACGACGGCGAGCAGTGGCGGGGCACGTTCGGCTACGTGGCGCCGCAGCCGAAGGCGGGCCCGGTCCGGCCGGCCGTCGAGATCCTCTACGTGGACAACGGCGTCGGCGACCGGCCCGGTCCCAAGACGCTTTTCGCCAACGCGACCCTGGGCTTCACCGGCGGCTTCCTCAGCCATCCCGCGCGCCTCGGCCGGGCCATGGGACCGACCGGCCTGGAGTTCGGCAACCCGCTCGGCTACCTGACCCCGACCTGGAACCGCCGGCTCGACACCTGGGAGATGGGAGGCGTCGCCGACTTCCGCATCGTAGGCTCCGAGACGCCGGCCGGCCTGCGCACCGTGACCTACGAGGCGCTCGCCTTCCCCTTCCAGGTCGTAAAAGGCGACAGCCTCGCCGACCGCTTCTTCCTGGGAGCCACCTACACGGACAGGTCCAAGGGCAACGACGTGGCCGGGGCCATGGCCGGCTATTATGGGAAGATCGCTTTTCTCACGGTTTCGCTCGCCGGAGAGTACGAGCCCGAGACCGGCGACCGCCGCCTGCACCTGGGGTTGATCGACACTTTCTAAAGCCAAGGACACAAAGGACCAAAAGGACACAAAGGACACTCCCCTGTCCTTTGAGTCCTTTATGTCCCTTATGTCCTTTATGTCCTTTTTCCTACGACCGCCGCAAAGCCGAGAAAGGATCCCCCCGCAAAGCCCGAAACACCGGCACCACGCTGGCCGCCAGCGCCACCGCCAGCAGCACGGCGGGCGCTCCCAGAAACGCCACCGGGTCCGTGGCGCTGAGGCCGTACAGCAGGCTGGCCACGACGCGGGTCAGCACGAACGCGGCGGCGATGCCGAGCGCCGTGCCGGCCGCGACCAGCACCGCGGCCCGTCCCAGGAAGCGCGCCAGGATGTCCTTCCGCCCGGCCCCGAGCACCAGGCGGATGCCGATCTCCTGGCGCCGCTCGCCGGCCAGATACGTCATGAGACCGTAGACGCCGAGCGCGGTCAGCACCACCGCCAGCACGGCGAACAGCGTCAGCAGCGAAGCGGCCATGCGCGGACCCCAGAGCGCCGTGGTGAGCAGCTCCGAAGCCGTGCGCGCGTCGTACAGCGGCAGGTCGCGGTCCAGCTCCTGGAGCCGCGCCTGCACGGCCGGCAGCAGCGCCCCCGTATCGCCTCCCGCGGAGCGCACGTGGAGGGTGATCGTCGGCGAATAGCGCTGGGCGAGCGGCACGTAGATGTACGGCACCGGCTCCTCGCCGATCGTCTCGTACCGGGCATCGCGCGCCACGCCGACCACCTCGACCCAGACGCTGTCGTCTTCCTCGACGTAACGGAAGCGCTCGCCGACCGGATTCTTCCCGGGCCAGGCGCTGCGCGCCAGCGTCTCGTTGACGACCGCCACCTGCGGCGCGTCCTCGCGGTCGGAGTCCTTGAACCCCCGGCCCTGGAGGATCGGGATGCCGACCGTTTCGAAATAGCCGGGCCCGACCGCGTTGGTGCGGATCATCGGTCCCTCGTCGTCCGATTCCGCGCCGAACACGGCGATCTTCTTGCGATGGATCACGTTTTTGAGCGGCGGCACCTGCGCGAGGCTCGCCGAGGCCACGCCGGGCAGGTTGGCGACCCGCTCGACGGCGGCGCGCTGCGCCTCCCGGCCGCGCGCCTCGTCATAGCCGGCGGCGCCGAGATCGAACGAGACCAGCACGAGCTTCCCGGCCTCGAAACCGGGATCGATCTGCCGCGCCTGTCCCAGGCTGCGCAGGAAGAGCCCGGCGCCGGTCAGCGCCACGATCGACAGGCCGATCTGCGCCAGCACCAGCGCATCGCGAATCCCGAGCCGGCCGCGCCGTTCGCCGGTCGCCGTGCTGCCGCCGGAAGCGCCGCGCAAGAGCGTCGTGAGATCCGGCCGCGACACCTGGAGAGCCGGCGCGAGCCCGAAGACGAGGCCGGTGACCAGCGCGACCAGGAACGTGAGCAGCAGCACTCGCGGATCGAGCTCCAGGTGGAGCGCCCCCTCATGGATCTGCGGCGGCCGGAAGCGCGTCCACAGCGCGTGGAGCCCCCAGGCGCCGAGCGGCAGACCGAGCAGGCCGCCGGCCAGGAAGAGGAGAAGGCTCTCGAGCACCAACTGGCGGACGAGCCGGCCGCGGCTCACGCCAAGCGACAGGCGCAGGGCGATCTCGCCGCCGCGGCCCTGGGCGCGGGCCACCAGGAGGTTGGCCACCGTGGTGCAGGCGACGAGCAGGATCAGGGCGACGGCGCCCAGCAACAGCTCTCCGGCGTGCAGGAAGACGTCGCGCTGATCGGGCCCGATGGCGCCCTCGGCCAGCGGCAGGAGAGCCACGGATTCGCCCTTGTTGTCGTCCGGAAAATCTTTCTGAAGCGCGCTCGCGGTGGCGAGCATCTCGCTGCGCGCCTGCTCGAAGCTCGTCCCCGGGCGCAGCCGGCCGACGAGGAAAAACATGGCCACGCTGCGCTTGGCCAGGTTGCCGGCGAACGGCGAGATCTGGTCCGACATGGCGAGCGGCACCCACAGATCCGCGGCCCGCGTGCGCTCCAGGTCGTTGAAGCCGCGCGGCAGCACGCCGAGGATCGTGAACGGGTGGCCGTTGAGCAGCACCCGCCGTCCGACCACGCCGGGATCGCCGCCGAACCGGCGGTGCCACAGGCCGTCCCCGATCACCGCGACCGGATGCGCGCCGGGAGCGGCGTCCTCGTCCATCCGGAACGTGCGGCCGAGAGCGGCCTTGACGCCGAGCACGTCGAAGTAGTTGCCGGACACCGCCCGGCCGGTGACGCGCTCGGGCCGGCCGCCGCCGTCTCCCTCACTGAGGCCGATGCCGAAGCCCTGATACGCCAGGATGCCCGTGAACGCATGCACCCGCTCCCGGTAGTCCAGGTAGTTCAGATAGGACATGCGGTTGTACCCGCCGTCCTCCTGATCGGAGCCGTAGATGGCGACCAGCCGCTCCGGCTCGCGCATCGGCAGCGGGCGCAGGAAGACGGCGTTGACCAGCGTGAACACCGCCGTGTTGGCGCCGCACCCGAGCGCCAGCGCCAGCACCGCCGCCGCCGCGAGCCCCGGCCGGTTGACCAGCATGCGCGCGCTGTAGCGCAGATCCTGCCAGAAGGCTTCGATCGACATGGCCGGTTAGTCTACAGTGCCCGCGGCAGGAAGGAGCACAGAATGGACGCGAATCCGCCCGCCCCGGGGGCCGTTCCGGCCAGCCCCCGGGGCTTTTGAACGGACTAGCCCGTCTTCTGTCGCTTCGCTTTCGGCCGGACGCGCGCGGGAGCGATCCCGAACTGCGGGAGCTGCTCGCTCCGCGTCCCCAACCGGGACTTCACGAAGTACCGGAGGCGCCGCGCCGACTCGCGGCCGTTGTCGCGAGCTTCTTGAATGCCCACCGTGGTTTCCTGTGCCATCGTGGCAAAGGTCTGCCGGATGAGCTTCAAGGTCTTTACCTGGATCAGCGCTTCCGCGATCTGGGCCACCGCTTCATCCACTCCGGGCAGATTCGCCTGATTCGCCATGCAGGCCTCCATCAAGCCCTCCCAGTCCCGGAAGAGATTTGCATACGAGCTTTTCTTATTGGGCATGGTCTTTCTCCTTTCTTGGGGTTCCATGGAACGGGTCTGGCTCCCGGCCTCACCCGGCCTCCTCCTCGACCGACTCCTCCTGCACCCGCTCCGACTTCAGATCGGGCTCGATCGGGGTGATGAGCGGATCGGCCGAATCGACCCCGATTTCCTGCATGGTTACATCCGTGACTGCGTTCATGTGCATCTCCTCTTCTGAAGGCTCCGGGCCTTTATGGCACCGGAGAGACGTTTTCAGCAACGCGGCGACCTCCACGTCACTTGCAAGGGAGTATACGCACAGCACAGCCACACTGTCTAGTGTTTTTTTGACGATCTTTTGGAGATCGTCTGGCTTACAGGCCCTGAATCTGTTTCACAGAAATGCCCGTAATGGACAGTTGCTTGGTGAAATCGCGAAAAATCGCGATCCGGAGGCAGTCGCTACAATTCGCCGGGATCATTCAGCCTCCCAGCCGCACCACCCGTACGCGCTTCGAGTCGTCGGTCCTGCACAGCTTGCAAAGCCTGTCCGCGTCCGCGGGAACGGCGCACTTCAGCACGGCCCAGCCTGCCCCCAGCAGAGTCTTGACGATCTTCTCCGCATCGCGCGCATGCCGCAGCCAGACGATCTCCGTGTAAAGCATCAGCCGGTCGTGGGTCCACGGACCCCGCACCAGTTGCAGGAAGACTCCGGCCTCCAGAGGCGTGCCGAACGCGCGGCGCGCCAGCTCGGCCACCCCTAGAAGCTCGACGTCCAACTCCCAGCCCGGATCGCCGACGGGGCTCCACATCGCCGAAACCGCCGCGACTGCCGGGGTGCCCGCCTGCCCGCCCCAAGCGCTGACATCGCGTGCCAGCACCTTGCCCTTCAACCGCGGCAAGTCCTTGGGCGGGTTCCGCACCTTACGCCTCCGCGTCCGCCTTGGTCGCGGCGGGCGGCAGCAGCCTCTCGACCGCGGCATCCAGCGCATTGAAGAGCGTCTCGGACTTTTCGGCAACGGGCTCGAAGCCGTACTCCAGGTCCGTCCGCAGGTCCGACGCGACGTTCTCCAGGGCGATGCCGGCTGTTTGGAGTTGCGCGAGAACGTAGGCGGCCCGGCTCATGGGCCTTGCGCCTCGCCTCATCGCGGCGGTCTCCACGAGCGTGGGAATCGTGAGCCGGGTCTGGAGATGCTGAAAGGTCTCGACGGTCTGCTCCAGCGCCGCCGCCTGATAGGTGAGGAGGTCCAGCAGGTCCGGCGGCAAGTCATCGTCCCGATCCGGTTCGGCCGCGGGCTCGGCAAGAACCTCGGCGAGAAGCTCCAGAGGAGTGGCGGACAGGGCCGGCGCCAGCTCCGCGATGTGGCGAAGGGTGGGCTCGGTTCTCCCCCGCAGCAGGTTGCCCAGGCTCCCGTGCGCCCAGCCCAGGTGCCGCTCGATGCTGCGTTGCGACCGCCCCATCACGGTGGTACGCCGCATCAGGGCCGCGCGCAGCCGCTCCGCGATGGACGGCCCCGCCGGCAGCGGCGGGATCGAAAGCTCGCGTCTCGCTCGACATGCCGCGGAGGATAAGGAAAGACGCACCGGCGGGGAGGGCTCCTTCACGAATTCCAAGAAAATTGGCCGCGGGTGTCAAAAAAAGGGGGCTTGCGGCAACTCTATAGATGTATGGCCCTCAACCGCCCTTTCAAGTCCCTTCTCGTCGCCCTGTCCCGGCAGGTGAAGGGGAAGTCTCAGAAGGAGGTCGCCGCGGCGAGCGGCCTCACGGTCAACCACCTCGGCGACATCGAGCGGGGCACGACCAAGGACCCCGCCAACTCGGACATCGTCCTGGCCCTCGACGGCGTAGAGTGCAATCCGGCCGAGGCCATCATCCTGTCGGCCTGCCTCGAAGCCCTGGACCAGCTCGACCCCCTGGAGGACCCTGGAGAGGCCACCGCCAGGGAGCAGGCCGCCGCCGCCGCCGCGGAGCGCGTACGCCGCCGGCTCCGCGGGGAGGCGCCGAGCAGCTATCCGGCACCCTACGAGGTCGCGCTGGACCGGGAGGCGGCCCGGGAGTCCTGGCAGACGCTACGGACCGTCGAGCCCCTCGAAGACATGGTTCTCGTGGTGCGCAGGGCCCGGGAGTATCAGACCTGGGCAGTGGTGGAGTGGCTTTGTGACGCGAGCATCCGCGCGGCGTCCAAGGACGCCGGCCGCGCCATGGACCTCGCCCTGCTCGCGGTGCTGCTCGCCGGGGACCTGCAGGTAATGGCGGACTGGCGCCGGTGCCTGCTCGGCTACGCCGCGGCACACCTGGCGAACGCGTACCGCGTGGCGGGCGACCTCGTCGTGGCGGACTGGACCCTGAATGCCGCCAAGCGGCTGTGGGCGGCGGGCCGGGACCCGGACCAACTCCTCGACCCCGGCCGCCTCTTCGACCTGGAAGCCTCGCTTCGCCGCGATCAGCGCCGCTTTGCCGATTCGCTGGCCCTGCTGGAGCAGGCAGCTCCCATGACACGCCGCCCCGAGCATGTTGCTTTGAAGAGAGCCTTCACTCTGGAGGTCATGGGCGAATACGAGCAGGCTATCGACGCCCTGCTCAAGGTAGCCCCCCGTGTCGAGAACCACCCGGAGCCCCGGCTGAAGACCATCCAGCGCTTCAACCTCGCCGTTTCCCTGACCCACGTCGGCCGTCACCGGGAGGCCGCCCGGCTACTCCCCTCCATCCGCCAGCTTGCCGAAGACCTTCAGGACAACCTTGATTGCGTTCGCGCGCGCTGGCTCGAAGGGCGCGTCGCCGCCGGGCTCGGGCATACAGAGGAAGCTTTGGAGGCTCTCAAAGAGGCCCGGCACGACTTCGCGGCGCGCGACATGCACTACGACGTTGTGCTGTCGCTCGTAGAGACGGCGGCCCTCCGCCTGGATCTGGGCGACTACATCGAAGTCCAGCGGCTTGCCGGTGAGCTGGCCCCGATCTTCGCACAGAACGGCGTCCACGCCGAAGCCCTGAAAGCCTTGCGGATCTTCGAGGAAGCCGTGGCACGGCAGGAGGCGACAGCCGGCCTCGCACGCCGCCTCCTTTCGTACCTCTTCCGCGCCCGGCACGACAGTGGGCTACAATTTGTTTGATGTCCAGTGCTGGCAGGGGTACGTCCATCAGGAGCCTTGCTGACAGGCCGGCTTGCCGTCCGGATCGAGCCCACAGCCTGCATCGATTGTGGGGGCCGGCTGGCAGCCTCCGTCGGGGTCCAAGCCACAGCCTTCGTCGGTCGTAGCCGGCACCCAAACGGAAGAAAGGAAGCTCCAGAGCTGGTCCAGGGATGACGCTGGGACGGTCAGGAGGGAGGCGGTCAAGAGGATGAGCGCGGCTGCTTGGCGCATATACGTCTCCACCCGCGGCCTCTCCACCCGTCTCCTTGGCGGGTGGGTGCCGGGTTTCAAGATCGGATGATGCGGCAGGATCGCACGATTGGTGACGGTTGTCTCCACTTGTTCCCATAGGAGGAATAGGTATGCGGCGGACCCTTTCGCGGGCACAGCGCAAAGCGCGGCTGCTCCGCGCCCTCTCGAACCTCACCCAGGAAGAGCTCGAGGTCAAAACAGGGGTGGAAAACATCGGCGGCATCGAGAGCGGCTTCCGCCAACTTTTTCCGGGCCAGTTGGCCCGACTCACCTCGTTCCTGGACCTCACCCCGGACGACGTCGAGGAGGTGCTCCGCGACGTCGACGCCCGCAGGGCCAGGAACCGGGCCCGGGCAAACGAGCGAGGGCAGGAGCAACATTCCTTCCCACCACGCAGGGTACTGACCCTTGAGGAGATCGTCGACGCCTACGAGGCCCGCTTCGCCAGCCGGCGCGACGGAATGGCCTCGGTGAGGGCCTCGGAGCGGGCGGCGGCGCGGAAATCGTGGCGAACCCTGATGCCGCTCGAAACCTTCGAGGACATGGCCCTGGTCGTGCGTTCCGCCCGGGAGTACCAGCGCTGGAGCATGGTGGAGCTGCTCTGTCACGAAAGCCTGCGCGCAGCCTCGAAGGACGCCGGCCGCGCCAGGATCCTCGCGCAGGCCGCGGTCGAGATCGCCCGCTGCCTGCGGGTGCCGGGCGGCTGGCGCCGGCGCCTGCTCGGATTTGCCCTGGCCCACCTCGCCAACGCCCACCGCGTGGCGGGCGACCACGCCGCAGCCGACCGGACGTTCGCGGAGGCGAAGCCGCACTGGGTGTCCGGCCATGACCCGGAACAGCTCCTCGACTCCGGCCGCATCCTCGAGCTGGAGGCCTCGTTGAGGCGGGATCAGCGGCGCTTCGGCGAGTCCCTGGACCTGCTGAAGCAGGCCGCCGCCGTGACCCGCCGGCCCGAGCATGTCACGCTGAAGAAAGCTTTCACGCTGGAAGTGATGGGCGACTACGGCCAGGCGATCGAAGTCCTGCTGGAGGTGGCTCCCCGCGTCGAGAACCACCCCGAGGCCCGGCTCAAGACCATTCACCGCTTCAATTTGACCGTTCTCTTCACCCACGTGGGGAGGCACGAGGAAGCCGCCCAACTCGTCCCCTCCGTGCGGCGGCTCGCCGAAGAGCTCGGAGACGACCTGGACCTGGTCAGGACCCGCTGGTTGGCCGGCCGCGTCGCCGCCGGCCTCGGCCATACCGACGACGCCCTCGAAGCACTAGAAGACGCCCGCCGCGCCTTCGCCGAGCGCGGCATGCACTATGACGTGGTGCTCTCCCTCCTCGAAACCGCCGCCCTGCGCCTGGACCGCGGAGAGCTGGCCGAGGTGCAACGGCTCGCCGCCGATCTGGCCCCCATCTTCAAGGCCAAGGGAGTCCACCGGGAAGCCCATGTCGCCCTGCGCCTCTTCTCGATCGCCGCGAAGCGGCAGGCCGCGACAGCCGGCTTCGCCCGCCACATGCTCGACTACCTCTTCCGCGCCCGGCACGACGAGACGCTGCGGTTCAAGGCACGGGCGGGCGGGTAAGGAGCGTCAGTACGGTGGCTCCGCGCAGCACTGCTAGTTTGTAGCCCCATCGATCTTTACCTCCTCAACCTTCTTCCATGGAGCGGATTCGACAGTGGCCCAGGAGATCCGCCACAACCCTCCCGTCGCTCTGAAGGGCGCCACATAAAGCCCGTCTTTCCCGGCGGCCATCGTCAACCGGCCAGCGCCTTTCAAGGCGAGTGGAATCCTCTCCAGCACGCCGCGATCCGTGTCGTAACGGTCGAGCGCAAGCGAGTCAGCGCCGGAGGTATGCACGAGAAGGTAAATGGCATGGCCGCTTCCTTCGACCAGATCGGCGATGACTGCCTCCTCCGTAAACGGCCGGAACTGTGCTTTTTCGCCCTGAGACTCGAGCTGTTGTACAACGGCGTTGGCTGCGGCGTTCTCCGGCGGATTCCGGGGAGCTCCCTTCTTGTCGTTGCCAACGTCGATCTCCAGCAGGTTCTTTCCCGAGGGGCTCAGCCGCTGGACACGATATGAGTACTGGCTCGCCACCCACAGTTTACCATCTCGGGCTGGCGCAACTGACGAGGCATACTTGGCGACCCATTCATTCCACTTGTACCGTTCCTTCCACGCCGCCTCCGCAGACAAACCAGAGTGCTCCAGCATTGTGTGCCACCGATCGTTGTCAAGCGTGAGAAACCATGGAACCGTGCCGAGATCCTGGAGGTGCAGCACTGCGGAAGGCAAAGGCCTGGGCATCACGACCACAACCGGAGTACCACGGAGAAAACCCACGGACCAGGGTTGCCACGAAAGAGCCGGGAGCGGCTTCTCCTTCCCATCCACGAAGAGCCGAACCTTACCATCGGCATGAATCAGCCACTGATCGCCAGCCGGGCTTAGCACAGCATCGAGCACGAGGCCCGATCCTTCATTGGTCGCCTGGAGCCGTTCGGGTTCTCCCAGAGCACCTGCTCTAGACACAGGGTAGACTTCGAGCTTGTCTCCCCGAAAGAGAAAGATGTTTCCAGCCCGATCCGACCGCACGAACTGAGCTCCGTCCCAAGCTCCGCGGCGGCAACAATTGCCTCCGCGTGAACCCCCTGCTCTGGCTCCTTGGCCATCACAAAGGCGGTACTCAGCCCAATCCAAGCCAGCAGGATCAGTCGCCCTGGAATCCCTCTCATCTTCATCTGCAGCTCCTTGCAGATTTAGAAACACTACGAAATGGAGCCTTGATACTCACCATTCGGGCCATAGAAATCACAGATCGTGCAACCATCGCTGTACGTGTTACACCTTCTCTCGGCATCCGCAGCAGTTGGAATAAGGGCTACCAACAAAAGGATACTCACAAAGACGACGCGGCGGACAATCTTATTTCTCAATGGTTACCTCCTCTCCTGTCCTTACTTCATCGACGTGGTATTGGGGTGTGGCACCCAGGGCCGGTTCCCATGGCACCACGGCTAGATCGTTCAGCGGACTATCCTTGTGGCAAGAATAGGTGCGCTCGTACCTAACAGTCAAGGCAAGGCCGCGACAGCCGGCTTCGCCCGCCACATGCTCGACTACCTCTTCCGCGCCCGGCACGACGAGACGCTACGGTTCAAGGCTCGGGCGGGCGAGGCGGGGTAGCGCTTGCGGCTCGGTCCGCTTGTCATAGACTTATCCTCTCTGGAGGGTTCGTGATGATCGACAAGCGGGTCGCCAGGTTCTTCCTCGGTCTTGCCGCTCTACTTCTTTCCGCGCCGGCAGAGGCCTCTCAAGCCCACGTCCGGTTCAAGGCTGCGACCGTCGGCGGTTCCGGTGCCACCTCGGTGGTGGTGCGCGTGCTGCCCCAGGGTGCCGGCGAGTCAGCCAAAACCTTCTCTGTCGACGTTCCTGGAGAGGCCATGGTCGATCTCGCCGAAGGCATGGCGTGGCAGGCCGTGACCGAGCACCCCGACTTTTGGAGCGCTCCTCAGTGGTTCACTCCAAGGTCTGGCGCGGACTCGGTGACACTGCGCCTCTTCCCTGCCTCCACAGTGTCCGGGACCCTCGCAGCCCCTCCCGGCCAAAAGCTTCCTCCGCTCCTGGACGTGCGCCTTGAAGCGTCGCCGGGCTCCAACGGACCGAAGGCTCCGCTGACGCCTCTCCAGTGTCCGGTTGCGGAAAACCGCTTCCAGTGCAAGGTGCCGGCGGGACGGCTCGACCTGCGGCTACGTGTGCCGGCCTTCGTACCCGCCTACCTTTGGGATGTCGAAGTGAAGGCAGGCGAGGAGAAGAATCTGGGAGCGTTCCTCCTCAAGGCCGGATCGTCGGTCGTGGGCTGGGTCCGTACCGAAGATCTCAAGGGCGCCGCGGGAGTCAAGGTACGCCTCCAGCCGCAGACCTTCGGCGGGCCCACCGACCGCTGGAGGGCTGAGGGGTTGAAAGCGATGGCCGTGGAAGGCACTACCAACCAGCGCGGATTCTTCCAGCTCGAAGCCGAGGCCGAGGCCGGCATGCAGGTGATCACGATCGCCAAGGACGGCTTCGCGGAGACCAGCCGGCCCGGAGTCGAGGTCCGTCCAGGCTTGGAATCTCAGATTCCGGAACCCCTGGTTCTCACAAAGCCGCTGACCCTTCGCTTGACTCTGGATCCGCCTCTGAGCCCGTCAGGCACGCCCTGGGCTATCGCTCTGGAGAAGAATCCCGATATCGAGGGCCAACACGGCCCGCTGTTTCGGGGCTCCGCCGGAGTCGACGGCGCCTGGGAACAGGCGGGCTTGAGCCCTGGCCAGTACCTTATCTCTGTATGGGAGGGCACCGAGCCCAGGCTTTCGGAGGTGGCGGAGGTGGCTGCCGGGAGCACGGACTTTCACTACTCGCTTGACGGCGTGCAGGTCCGGGGACAGATCCACCTCGGCGACGAGCCTCTCCAGGCAACCCTCTGGTTTGGTGGGAAGTCGGGGCCTCTCCGGGCTCGTTTCGACTCCGACGAGACCGGAAAGTTCGAAGGCCTGCTTCCGCGAGAGGGAACCTGGAACGTCGAGTTGCTCTCCGGCGAGGAAGGTTTGCAGCTCCGGCTCCCTCCGATCGAGGTCCGGAAGCCGGCCGGAAAGAGCTATGCCACGGTCGAGATCCGTGTCCCGGACACGCGCCTCCAGGGGCAAGTCGTGGACGAGCGCGGCCAGCCTGTGGCCCGGGCCTCGATCCTGGTCAAGCCCCTCGCTCGGGCACTCCCGAGCTTTGCCGAGACCGATGACGAGGGATCGTTCGAGGTACGGGGCCTGACTCCGGGTCCGCACCTGGTCCACGCCGAAGAGGGCGAGCGCGAGAGCGACTGGTTCCAGGCCAGCGTCGAAGAGAAGCACGACACTCCGTCCTTGCACCTGGTTCTCCAGGGCCGGGTCACGGTCAACGGCCTGGTCTCTTCCTCGCGCGGCCCCGTGCCCGGCGCCCGGATTGTCGCGACAGCCGACCTGGGAGAGGCCGGAGCGGCGAGCGGGGCCGAAGCCGTCAGCGGGCCGGCCGGCGAGTTTTCGCTGAAGCTTCCTTCAAGTACGCGCAACGTCCACCTGAACGTCATGGCACCGGGCTATGCCACCCGCATGTTGAAGATGCCGTTCGGTGCCGATCAGATCCTCGAAATCCCGGTAGAGCCTGCCGGGGGGAACCTCGTCCTCGACCTCGGGAGCCAGACGCAGGAGGCTCTAAAAATGCTTGGAGGCGGCCTGCTCGCTCATGGCGGGACCTTCGTTCCGCTCGCCGCGGCGTTGCGTTGGACAAAGCTTCAGAGAGCACCGCAGCCCGATCCACACCGCCTTGTCCTACCGAACATGGAGGCCGGCGAGTACCTGGTCTGCATCGGTAACGCCGCGCAGCAAGCGGTTCCCCGGGGCCTGGAGGCACCCCTGGCCGAATGCGTCCGCGGCTACCTCGCGCCTTTGCAGGAGCTGACTCTGACCATGCCGGCAATCCCCGAGGAGTACTTGAAGCGGTTGCCGCAGGCGACCGGCGGAAACCCCTGATAAGAGCGGCGTCATAAGAAAGGGCCACTCCCGCAGTAGAGAGTGGCCCCGAAGCGCAACGCCAACGCCACTCAGCTCTTGCAGCGGCAGCTCGGGTAACCAGAGCTGCACCCGCAACACGAATAGGTGGAACTCCCGCACGAGACGGAGCAACTCCCAAGGGAGCAGCCAATGGAGCAACTTGTCGAGCCCATTCCGCCCGCACTACAGGTGACGTTCCCGCCGCCCGAGCCACCAGGCGTGTAGTCCTGGTACTCGATGTCCGCCTCGATGATGGACTTCACATCGTCCAGGTTGGCCTTGTCAGAACCCATCGTGTAGGTGGCGAGATGAACCTCAACCGCCGGGCTTCTTCAGAAAAAGATCTCCAAACGGCGCCAGGAACCCCCGGCTGCACGCGGACGCGGGCGGCTCTGTACCGGCCAGGGCCGCCGCACCGGCCTCCGGGCCCGAGCACAAGGCGTACTCCCCGATCTCCATTCCGGGAACAACCAGCGGCCCACGGTCCGTCCAGGGAACCCCCTGCAATCGGACCCAACTCCGGAGGAGGTCGAGAGGAGGAACGTGCCCCCGTGGAAAAGAAGAGGCGCCGGCGGAGGCGCTCCCCCCTCTTTCGCCGCCGGCCGCTCGAGAATCAGCGTGCCCGCCTGGGGTTCCAGCAGAATCTCAAGCACCGGCCCGGAATCCACAGGCACCTTCAGTGCCCGGTACGCGAAGCCGGGGGCCAGAACCCGAAGATGGAGCGCCCGGGCGCCTGGTGGCAAGGCGAGCGAAAACTCTCCTGCGGGGTCCGAGGTCGCCTCGACGCCGGTCACGACGGCGGCGCCTCCGAAGTCGGGGAACCCTTCGACCCGGGCGCCGGCGACGGGGCCGCCGACAGAGACGACCCGGCCGCGCATCTCCCGCCTCACCCGCACCACCAACCGCAGCCAGGGGCTTTCCCCTTTGTCCACGATGGTGATCGGGACCCATCCGCTGGTCTGTTCTCCGGCCTCCGCCTCGACGCCCGCCGGCCCCGGGGCCAGACCCCGGATACGGAACTTCCCTTCCGCATCGACCTCGAAACGGCTGCCCTTTTGCCGCTCCCTGGGACCGGCGGAGTCCACCTGAATGGAGGCACCGGGTGCGGCTTTCCCCGCTTCATCGACCACCTCGCCGGCTAGGGTCGTGTCCGGAACGACGATCTCGACCTCGGCCCGCCTCGCCCCGGGCAGGCGCCGGACCTCCACCGGCTCCAAGCCGACCCGCAGACCGGCGCTCTCCTCGACCAACTCGACCTTCCAGAGACCCTCCTCCGGCAGATAGCCGCTGAGCTCGCCCTCTTCATCGGCATCGAAACGAATCCTGCGGGCTCCGGCCAACCCTCCAAACCAGAGCGTCGCCGCCAGCGGCTCGTCTCCCTGCCGAAGCCGGCCATGGATCTCGACCAGCGGGACCTGGAGGAGCAGCGGCGCCTGCCCGCCGGTGACCTCCACCTCTTCCGTCAACCAGCGGGTGCCCAGGTCGCCCAATACCGCGAGGTTGTATTGACCGGGAACTACGTTCGCCTGAGCCCAGTGCCCTTCCGCCGAGGCCAGTCCTTCGTGACGGGCCGAAGCCGGCGGAGTGGCCTGCAGCACGATCCTCCAGGGTTGCCCGTAGGGGTCCACCGGTGGATCCAGAAGAGCCTCGAAGCGGACCGGCTTTCGGAGGACGATCCGGTCCAGCACCTCGGCCTCGAGGCCGCTCCGGACCTCCACCGGCCCGACCTCGGTCGCGGCAAACCCAGGGCTGGATACCGTGAGCGTGTAGCGGCCGGGCGGTACGGCCTCCAGTTGAAAGAAGCCCCGATCGTTGGTCCGGGCCTCCAGGAGCAGCGCTTCGAGGCGGCTCATCGAGGTGACGTCCGTGGGAGGGCCTGCCGGCTGCGGGCTGAGCTCCACACGGCACGAGGCGGCGGGAAGCCCGTCGGGCTCTGTCTCCACCCAGCCGACGACGGCAGCGCCGAGCCGCAGCCGCAGGGCACCAGCCGCTGACGCATGCGAGGCCCGGACCGTCACTCCCCACAGATAGGCCGGGATGTAGGGGCCGGCCTTGAGCCGCAGATCCCAAGCTCCCGCCGGCAGCGAGCAGCGCCAGACCCCTTTCGCCACGGGGCAGGAGACGGTGCCTTCGGGCAGGCGCTGACCCGGGCTTCCCGGCGGAGCCGGTGCCGGCCGAAACCGGACGGAGACCCCGGAAGGAGCCTCCGTCTGCCCGGCAGGGAGATCAAGAGTGCCTTCCAGGGACCCGGCCGGGTAGAGCACGATCTCCACCGGCCTCTCCCCGGTAGCTCTTGGCGCCAGGATCTTCTCCTCACTCCAGAAGCCGTCCAGCTCTGCGCGGAAGGTCCAGGCCGGACCGGGTGCGAGGTCGAGGGCCTGATCTCCCGGAACATCCACCAGAGCGCTACCGCCTTGGATGTCCGCCAAGGAAGAAGACCAGGTGATCCGCGCCTTCCGGACACCCTCGGGTGCCGGCCCGATCAGACGGACAGCAACGCGAACCGGCACCGCCACCGCGGCGGTGCTCCAGCAGACGAAGCCGAAGGCGATCAGGAAGCGCTGCACAGAAGAGGCCCGTTCGCCGGCTCAGGAGTCTCCTCCCGAAGGAATGGAACGGGGGTCCCCTTCTCATTTTCTGGAAGGGAGGTCCACCTACATACTTCCCCGCTGGTGGTGCAGCCGTAGAACGATTCCCAGCACTCGGGCCATCCGAGCTGAGGAAAGAAAAGATTGCCGACGCAGACCCACTCGGTCCAGCATTCGTCCCCATAGCACCTGAGTTTCTGCGAGCATTTCCAACAAGCAGAAGCCGACTCCGAGAGAAGTAAGCCGCCAGCCAAGAGAACCAGCGTGATCACGGTCTTTCGCAAGAAATTCTCCTTTTGAGCACACCTCCGGCAGGCGCTGCAGGAACCAGCGCAGGGAGGAAATTCTCCTTAAGCCTTCTCTATCTACTGTGCGTTCGAGATAGAAAAACGAGCCGGTCTGAGGTCATCTCGCCTCCTAGCGGTGAATTTCTGATCACCCGGGGCGCCGGTGCTTGGCATTCGGGCGGGGCGTTCTCACCCGCACTTTCCCCGCTTCGGCCGCGAGACCAGGCCCTTCAGGCGGGAGATCAGCCCGGGACGCCGGAACCCATCCTTCTCCCTTCTTCCGGAAACCCAGTGCGCGGTACCAGAGCAAGGCGCACTTCTTCACTTCCACTAGGGCCGAATCAAAAGCCAGCTCGAGATCTTCCTCGCCCACGTTCGAAGTCTCGTACTCGGCGACTGCCCAACCTCGTTCCTGCCGCAGACTTCTCTCGCCGTCGAGAAGGTCTTTCCACAGCGCCTCGATGCCGTCGTAGAAGACGTGCCCCAACATGGGCTTGTCCAGGGCCGACTCCAGGCCGAGACACAGCCTGCTCAGGATCTCGCCCGAAATGTGCCCCCGCTCTCGTTCAACGGTTCCAACCAGTGTCACGCTCACTCCGGCGCTCTCCGCCAATTCTTCCTGAGAGAGCCCAGCGACAAGCCGCCATTTCCTGATGGCGCGGCCAAAATACTTGGAGCCCAGATCACGGTTACGATATTTCACGGAACGGATCGTAGGAGAAGACGACCGGACCAGCAAATCAACAAGACAGCTCGAATGGATGACAAATTTTACCGAAAAGGGGCGGTGTTTCTGAGATTTTTTGCCCTGCTTCTCGTTATTTTGGATTCTAGCCTGCTTAGTCAGGGTTCTATCTGCCAATATCTCCAAGCGCGGGCGAGCCCGACGGGAGCTTCCGCTTCGAGGGGATCTCTCCAGGAAGCTATCGGCTGGAGGCCCAGAAAGAAGGCGAGGGCCGGTCTCGGCAGCCGGTGCCGGTCACGGTCGCCGAGGCGCCGCTGGAAGGGGTCGTCCTGGAGTTGGCGCCTGCCGGTACCATCCATGGCCGGATTCTCGGCCTGAACGTCGATGAGCTTGCCCGTGTCCAGTTGTCCGCGGGGTGGGGAGCCGGGCTGAGCGCGGTGTCCTACGACGGGGCCTACCGCATTACCGATCTGGCTCCCGGCGTCTGGCAGGTGGTGGCAGAGCTTCCCCGGACCGGAAGAAGGACCGAAGGTGAGGTGACCCTGGAGTCCGGGGCCGATGCCGAGTTGGATCTCGACTTCGAGGACGGACTGACTTTGAGCGGCAGGCTGAGAAGAAACGGCCGAGCGTTCGCCGGAGCCACGGTCACTCTGAGCGGACCGAGCCCGGCACCGGCCTCAACGGAGACTGGACCGGAAGGGCGGTTTGAGCTGCGAGGGCTCATCCCCGGGCTCTACCGGCTGGAAATATCGGACTACCGCACCGGAGTCTTCACGGCGCGGCAGGTCCAGCTACAGCAGAACCAGGACATCGTCCTCGACCTCGAAACCGCGAGCTTGGATGGGATCGTCCTGGATGCCCGGGACCATCTGCCGCTCGGGAATGTCGAGCTCACTCTCTCCTCTCTGGACGGGGGAAGCGAAGGCGTGGTCGACCGCCGGTCCGTCGAGGCGCAACGCCGACGGCAATCAGCTCTTGCAGCGGCAGCTCGCGTAACCAGAGCTACAACCGCAACACGAATAGGTGGGACTCCCGCACGAGACGGAACAGCTCCCAAGGGAGCAGCCAATGGAGCAACTTGTCGAGCCCATTCCGCCCGCACTACAGGTGACGTTCCCGCCGCCCGAGCCACCAGGCGTGTAGTCCTGGTACTCGATGTCCGCCTCGATGATGGACTTCACATCGTCCAGGTTGGCCTTGTCAGGACCCATCGTGTAGGTGGCGAGAGCCAACCCGTCCGTAAAGACGTTGGCTCGGCTGCCGTTCGGGCCGGAGCGCTCTCTCACCTTTTCCCGCACGGAAAAGAGGAAAAAGACATTCGGATCGTCCGGGGACGTGATCCTCAGCACGCCAGCCCCGAGCTCCAGGTTGGCCTTGTCGATCCTTTGAGACAGGGGGGTCTCGAGCGGCACCCGCGCCGTGTACCAAAACACCCGGTCCACGATCCCGTCCTCGGGGCGGCCTTCGTTGAGCGTGTCCACGGCGACCAGCACCCGGTCCGCCTCGACGCTCTCTATGATCACCGCACCCGTCCAGCTAGCGTTCTCTCCCTGGGCCACCACGGTACCCGGCAGGCATCCAAGGAAAAGGATCACTCCCAGCACACTCCAACCGAACCCAGCCTTGCGCATGTTCGCCAGCTCCTTTCCTCAACGCTCTCAGCACAGCCTCAAGCGCCGTATAGTAGCAGATCTCCAATCTGTAGGCGCGACCTTCGAACGGCCGATGACATGAACCTCAACCACATCCGGGCGCCGGCGACGGGGCCGCCGGCAGAGACGACCCGGCCGCGCATCTCCCGCCTCGCCCGCACCACCAACCGCAGCCAGGGGCTTTCCCCTTTGTCCACGATGGTGATCGGAACCCATCCGCTGGTCTGCTCTCCGGCCTCCGCCTCGACGCCCGCCGGCCCCGGGGCCAGACCGGCCAGACCCCAGGTAATCCGCGCCTTCCGGACACCCTCGGGTGCCGGCCCGCTCAGACGGACAGCAATGCGGACCGGCACCGCCACCGCGGCGGTGCTCCAGCAGACGAAGCCGAAGGCAATCAGGAAGCGCTGCACAGAATCTTGCGCCAAGGATAGTCTCTCTTACTCAATCTAGGTCAGAGCCGAAGAAGGATGCGCAACCGGTCTTCGACCATCTCCAGCGTTCTCCCGCTCACGGCGCCGAGGCGTTTCACCAGCCGCTCCATCGAGAGCGAGCGGACGGCTTCGCAAAGAGCGGCGCCGGCAAGCCGTCGGACATCGTTTCCCACTCAGCCCTCTCGGCCTGAATCTCCTGCCAGGCCTCCGGATCGTTTCTGAGCGCGGCATAGCCGGCGTTGACATCCTCGAGGAAACGCCTGCGGCGGTACTCCTCCACGGCCTTCTTGAGGACCGACTGCATGGATTGATGCTCGGCCTGCGCCATTTCGCGCAAAGCCTGGTGCGTGTGCCCTGTGATACGGACCATGGCCTGCCTCATCCGTCAACCTCCCTGTCGACACAGGAGTATACAGCGTGGTCGGCCACTGACATGAAACCATGGCGGGCCGAGGTGTGCGGAGCGCCTGGCTCCGCACACCTCCGGCACCGGCCCGCCCCCCTCCCCGCAGGCGGGCCGTCCCATGGCGGAACGGCGGAGGCCTTGGACACGGCAGCCGCAGTTCCTATTCAGTTGTCAAAGAGCCGCACTCCGTGACGCGGCCGGCTAATCGAGCCGTCTCACAACACGGAAAGCGACTGGACTGTACACAAAGCATCATGGTATGTCAAGATAGTCCTCGCGGCATGAATCCGCACCAGCCGGTGACAGCTTCCGCCGCTTCGCCGAAGAGCTGAGGCGTCACCCCGAAGCCTTTCGGCGGCCTGACGAAGGGCTTGGGCTGGCGGCGAGAGGCTTCAGGCGGCAGCCGAAGGGCTGCGGCGGTCCGCCGCAAGCGTGAGCCGCCCGGCGAAGGGCTTCGGCAGCCCGCCGCAAGGCTTCGCCGGCTCGCGCAGGGCTTCGGCAGCCTGCCGAGACGCTTCGGCGGCTCGGCGAAGGCCCTAGCCGGCCGCCGCAAGCCTTCGGCGAGGCGCCGAACGGCCAAGGCGTGAGGTCGAAATGCCTCGCCAGAACCCCCTCCGGGGTACGGCCAGGCCGGTCTATCTTCTTTATCTCCTTAGACTTGACGTCGTGACGTCTGTTTCCGGCCATGACGCCAGAACAGGCACCGGAAAATTCGTCCAAAGAATGTTGTCTTCTCCTATTGACATCGCCTCAGCCGTTAGTGCATCCTATGTTCGTCCGCAGCCATGAAGGCGCGCGAAGGCGGACGGAGGGTCGCTTCATAGCGGGAACAAAGGAGCTGACCCTCCAGAGAATGACTTGGATAGACATCCGGCGCCATGAAGGTGCCGGTTTTTGAACCCCGAGAGGGTTCGACAAAAGGAGAGTACGACCATGCAGAAACCCACTTCACTCGCGGATCACCTTCAGGACTGGGAGACGCTGCTCGCGGCGGTCGACCAGAATGTGGGCGAGATCCCCCAGGTCGAGATCGCCCGGACCAAGCTCAGGGGCCTGCTGGAGGAGGCGCGCATCCTGGTGCCCCGCCAGGCGGCCCAGGCCGCGGCCAAGCAGAGCACCAGCGAGCAGTTGGAGGCGGTGTTCACCAAGGGCCGGAAGGCGGCCTCGGTGATCCGCTTCATCATCAAGGAGCACTACGGCAACCGGAGTCAGAAGCTGGCGGAGTTCCGCATCCAGCCGTTCCGCAGCCGGACCGTGCCGCCGGAGCTCCCGGCGCCCGAGATCGCGGCTCCGCCTGAGCCGTCCTCCACGGACGCCGAGTAGTCGCAGTACCGGAGGGGGCGTGCCCCAGGGCACGCTCCCTCCCATTGTTCATTGACAATCGATGTGCCGAAAGGCCCGGAGGGCCGGGTCCCGAAGAACCGGTCCGCGCGGCCGGCTCCGCCCCTCCATCCTTTCGGATCCCGGAAGCGCGCTTTCGCCTCGTCCGGGCACTTTGTAGATTGAAGCGAAGCTGACTTCATGCAGCCTGGATTCCCACGCCGCCGCGATCACCGTCGTAGCTCGTCCACGTCGTCCTCATGCAGCGCGCACAGTCGCGCTAGAGTCCGTCCAGATTTCCTATGAGCGGCGTTCCACTCCCATCGCCGAAGACCAGCGTCGCTTCCGCCGCGCCGCCGTCGTGTCCCGTGTCGCAGAGCAGCTCCGTGAGGCGGTAGACGCACGCCTCGGTTGATCCGTCCGCGTCGAAATCGACCAGAAAGGGAACGTCGCCGGACTGACCGAAGTGGATCTCCCGATCCGAGACACCGTCGTGGTCGGTGTCGCAGAGAAAACGCCCGCCGCGGAAGAGGCAGGGATCGGCCCGGCCGTCGTCATCCGCATCGCCGAGCAGCGGCACGTCTCCGGGCTCGCCGAGCCGGACATCTTCATGAATCTGGCCGTCATGCGCGGAATCACAGAGGAACCGTCCATCCCGGAAAACGCACGCGTCGGCCCGGCCGTCACCGTCGATGTCGCCGAGCAACGGAATGTCTCCGCTCTGCCCGAAGCCCTCCTGAGTTTCGGCTGAACCGTAGTCGTGAGCGGTATCGCACAGGAAACGGCCGCTTCGAAACACGCACGGATCCGCCCGGCCGTCGCCGTCGATGTCTCCCAGGAGACCGATACCCTCGTGGCCGCCGAACGGGTGATGGATTTCCGCGGTGCCTCCCGTGCGGCCAGTGTCGCAGGCAAACCCACCGTGGTTGAAAAGGCAAAGCTCAGGACCGGGAGAGGCCGAAAACCGGCGAACGTGCGCGATCTCGCCCAGCGGAGCAAAAATGTCAGTCCAGCCGATCGCGAAGGTGCCGTTCCATCCAAAGGCAACCACAGCGTTTTCCTGGCCCACTCCCTGAGTCAACGCGACCGGACCCGTCACGGGCTGTCCATCCGCCCGATAGAGCCGTGCCATCGTCACTCCGGAAAAACCGTCCTCATTCCAGGTAACGACGAAGTTGCCATCGTTGTCCGAGGCGACATGGGGAAACTGCTGTGTTCCCGGCAGCCCCTCGCTGACGCGGAGCGGCTCACCGACAGGAGCGCCCTCCGGCGAGTAGCGTTGCCCAAGGATGATGTAAGTCGAGGCGTGACCTTGGACGGGCTCCTGCCACACCACAACAAAGGCGCCGTCCGAAGCCATCGCTACGGATTGGTGCGGAAGCCATCGGTGTGGAATGATGGACCCTACTCGGAATTCTCCTCCAAGTCGTGTACCACTTGAAGAGTAGAGCTGACCCGCCACTTGCGTACCATCGCCGGTTGGATTCGTCTCCCAGACCACCACAAACGACCCTGTCGCGGCGCTCTTTGAAACAACAGGAGAAGCCTGGTAACCTTGTTCCACGGAATTCACATGAAACTCCGGACCGATCGGCACTCCGGCCGAGTCGACGAGCCGTCCAAAGATTCCCCACTCGTAAAGCCCCCGATCTGGTCGTTCCTCTCCTTGGCTCTGCCAGACGGCGACAAACGCGCCTCTCGAATCCACAGCTACGCTTGTAAGATACCGAGGGAAGAACTTCTCCGAGGTATTGAGCTTCAGGTATTGAGGGCCGCGGGAAAATCCGTAGCGCCGAACGCCGGGGCGAAAGGCTATGACTGCCAAAACCAATCCGCCGGACTCATTGCCGGCCATCGGAGACCCGAAACAACAGCCGCCGCCGGGGTCTCGCGCCACGAGATAAGGCTCACCCTTTGGAGAATCATCCACGGAGAAACGCCGGAGGAGCAGGGTGTTGGCCCCCGGGCGGCCCAGCAGCGGCCCGTCGTCGAACGCCACAACCACGCCACCGTCCGGGGTGACCACCACACTATCGGTGACCTGGTTCCGCGTGGCCTGAGGCCAAACCAGCAGATCCCGTCCGGCAGGACTCTGCGAAAACGCCGCATGCGTTGAGGCTAGAACGGTGACTGCCAGGACAAGGAGTGCTTTCCGTCGCAGATGCATACGCGCGTCCTATCGACAGAAGCCCGGCTCGGTTACCACCATGAGCGAATCTCCGCCGACAGCGGTACCGTCAGAAGCATACAGCCCATAACTGAGCGACCAGAATCCGAGCGACTTGTACCGGACCAGGCTTGCCGTGTTGCATTTCGTCAGCGTCGCTTGCAGGACCAGATCGCGCGACGGGTTTCCCTTCCCCGTCTGCACCCCGTCCACGTAATTCGTGTTGCTGTTGAGCGGAAGCTCCCAGCGCTTCCAGGGGCTTCCCTGCGGTCCGAGAGCCATGCCTTGAGTGGCGGTACAGTTGTCGGCCCGCGCGGGAGAGCTCGACGCGACGAGGATGCTGCTGAGGCCCAAGAGCCTGATCATGAACCCGCAGCTAAGCATTTCCTTTCTCCCTTTTCTTGGCGTCCGGTGCGCAGGGTAGCACACAAACCGGGCGTCCGCCCTGGATTGACGGCGTTCCGCCAATTGACCCGGACTAGCCGGCGAGAACGCCGGCGTTCCCAGGGAAAGCGCCCAGAAGGATGGCTGTCGCGCTAGAGTCCGTCCAGATTTCCTATGAGCGGCGTTCCACTCCCATCGCCGAAGACCAGCGTCGCTTCCGCCGCGCCGCCGTCGTGTCCCGTGTCGCAGAGCAGCTCCGTGAGGCGGTAGACGCACGCCTCGGTTGATCCGTCCGCGTCGAAATCGACCAGAAAGGGAACGTCGCCGGACTGACCGAAGTGGATCTCCCGGTCCGAGGCACCGTCGTGGTCGGTGTCGCAGAGGAACCGCCCGCCGCGGAAGAGGCAGGGATCGGCTCGGCCGTCGTCATCCGCATCGCCGAGCAACGGCACGTCTCCGGGCTCGCCGAGCCGGACATCTTCATGAATCTGGCCGTCATGCGCGGAATCACAGAGGAACCGTCCATCCCGGAAAACGCACGCGTCGGCCCGGCCGTCACCGTCGATGTCGCCGAGCAACGGAATGTCTCCGCTCTGCCCAAAGCCCTCCTGGGTTTCGGCTGAACCGTAGTCGTGAGCGGTATCGCACAGGAAACGGCCGCTTCGAAACACGCACGGATCCGCCCGGCCGTCGCCGTCGATGTCTCCCAGGAGACCGATACCCTCGTGGCCGCCGAACGGGTGATGGATTTCCGCGGTGCCTCCCGTGCGTCCAGTGTCGCAGGCAAACCCACCGTGGTTGAAAAGGCAAAGCTCAGGACCGGGAGAGGCCGAAAACCGGCGAACGTGCGCGATCTCGCCGGTCAAGGATAAAAGGTCGGTCCAGATAATCGCGAAGGTGCCATTCCATCCGAAGGCGGCTCCTGCATTTTCCTGGCCCACTCCTTCAGTCAACGCGACCGGGCCCGTTACCGGTCTGCCGTCCGCCCGATAGAGCCGCGCCATGGTCACACTGGAAAAACCGTCCTCATTCCAGGTGACCACGAAGTTACCGTGAGGGTCGCTGGCGATACCGGGATATTGCTGCCAGCCGGGCAGTCCTTCGCTGATGCGGAGCTGCTCGCCGAGAGGAACGCCTTCTGGAGAGAAGCGTTGCCCGAGGATGATGTAAGTCGAGGCGTGGCCTTGGACGGGCTCCTGCCACACCACGACGAAAGAACCGTCCGGAGCCATCGCCACCGACGCGTGAGGTTGCCAGTAACCCGCAACGACCGAACCGACCCGGAACTCGCCGCCGACTCGTTCTCCGGTCACGGAGAACAGTTGTCCGGCGACTTGCCCGCCCTCGTAGTCGGGATTGGTCTCCCAGACCACCACGAAGGACCCCGTCGCGGCAGCCTTCGATACAATCGGGGAGACCTGGTGGCCTTTCTCCACCGAATTCACATGAAACTCCGGACCGACCGGTACGCCGGCCGAGTCGACAAGCCGTCCGTAGATGCCCCACTCACCATTCGTTCGGTCGGACTCCTCCTGCTGTTGGCTTTCCCAGACCGCGACAAAATCACCTCTGGAGTCTATTGCTCGACCCGTGACACTTCGATTCAAGGGCTCCGCCGAGCTGTTGAGCATGAGGTTCTTTGGTCCGCTGGGAAATCCATATCGTCGAGCCTTGGGGCCCCAGTTCCGGAAAGTGACCACCAGGTTGCCATGGCTATTGACTGCCATCCCTGCCGCGAAGCAACACCCCCCTCCGGGGAACCTGGCAATGCGAAACGGTGAGCCGACAAGCACGTCCTCGACGGAAAACCGCTTCAACCACAGATTCCTCGGGCCACGGCCTGGCAGAATGAATCCTTCCTCCCAGAGCACGAACACTCCTCCATCCGGAGTAACGGCAACACCTTCCCCATACTGAAAGTCAGCGACTTGAGGCGAGATCATCAGCGCCTTTCCCGCGGGGCTCTGGGAGCGGGCCGCATGAATCCCAAGACAAGCCGCGATTGCTGTCAGCAGCACAACCTTCAACCTTGGAGTGATTTTCATGGCAACCTACCTGCAAATGCTCGGTTCGCCTACTACGTTGATAGAATCCCCACCGCTGCTGCTTCCGTCGGGAAAATAGAGTCCATAACTCACCGAAGCGCCAAAACCGGAATCGTCGATTGCCTCGAGAATAGGGACTGCTCCGCTTCCCTGTGCCATGTGGGCGCCGATGACAGCATTACCATAGGCATCGAGCTGCAGAACGTATATCCCGGTACCCTCGCTCACTTCCCAGCCGATTGCAAAACCTCCCCCGCCAAGCGGAGCGACCTGTGGAAAATCTCCCGCGACCGGATCACAGTCAACAGCCAGGAGAGGGTCTGTCAGCGGCGACCCGACCCGATCGAAGATCTGGTAGTGGATCCATGGGCCGCTCCCATCCGGATCGATCCCGGACCAGGTGACAACAAAAACACCGCTTGCCAACGCGGCGACCGATGGGTGCAGGGGTTCCGTCGCGTCGCCGGACGCGATGATGACCTCGTCCGTGACAGGGTTCCCCTGAGAATCGAGAATTCGGCCCCTGAGAGAGGGACCATCCGCCCCATCGCTTGTCCAAACCACAAGGCTGTTACCCCCTGGTTCGCTGGCGATCCGTGGCAGATCGACAGAATTCATGCCCGCTCCTCCAAGTTCAATTTGAGAGGAAGGGTTCCCATCCGTGCCGATTACGGTTGCCACGACCCTCATCTCACCGGTGAGAAGTCCAATTTCATTGGAGACCTGAAGCACGGACTCTTCCGGCGCGGGTTGCGCCTTGGTCTTGTCGACGATCTTGAGAACCCAATCGATGGCGTCGCAAGGCGACTGTTGAAGTTCGCAGCCCGGCCTGGTGAGCTCGAACACACCAGGCTGAATTTCAGCTAGTCCAGGCAAGCCTCCGGTCCACGGATTGCCGTTACGCGGGCTTATCCATGAATAAGCCCATCGCGCGGCGGGCCATGTAGTGGCCTGGGCGAGCCCCGGTACCGCGCGGGGCGCATTGAAATTAATGCGTATCTTTGCCGCCTCATGGGGGACATACGCCAGAATCGCCGAGCTCCCGTCATAGGCCAAGGCCGGCTTCGTTTCCGGTTTGAAGGGGGGCTGGTTGGTCGGGAGCTGAATACGGCTAGGCTCAGGCCTCAGCCGCTCCCAGTATACGGACTGAAAGATCGATTTCATGACCTTCATGGTGTTCGCCGTGAAGTCCGGCTTGCCTGTATTCCATTTCCACGTCGGCGAGTTGTTGCAGCCTGCCAGGCCGCCCTGCCCCCAATCGACCACACCGCAGGTCCCCATGGAGTATCCGACCGCCCCGGACAGCATGCTCAGGTATGCCGTCTGCCGCGCACGGTAGGGAGTGTGGTTCGTGCTCCAGTCCGAATCGCTGGACTGGCCTGGGTACACGGACTCACCGTTGATCACCGGCTTGGTCGGCGTCGCGGCAGCCAGCGTCGCCGCCATGCTGCCGGCGCGGTCCGTCATCTTCGTGAGCTCGTCGGTCTCGCTGGTGCCGGGTGTGCCGCTCTGATAGAGCTCGAAGTCGAGCCATTCCTTGCTATGGAGGTACTGCGTGTATTGCGAGACGTCCAAGCCTCCCGCGCTGTGGTTGGTGACGAGCTGGCGCGCCGTCCAGGTGGAGGTATCGGTGCCGAGCGCGCTGCCGACGCTGTCGATGATGCTCGCGTTCGACTGCAGCTTGTGATCGAACCCGGGCGAGTAGATGACGAAATTCCCGGCATAGCGGGCGGCTACGCTCAGCGCGAAGATCTTCGCCTCGTCGACGGTCGTCAAAACGGTGTCGTAGGCGAAGGGCTCGGTCTTCTGAAGCGGCTCGATGAACCCGGCGTAGAGCACCACGATGCCTTTTTGATTCGCGTATTCGATCTTGTCGTCGACGCCCTTCCAGAACCTGGGATTCAGTCGGAAGCAGGACCCCGGACCGTCTCCGGCACAGTTGGGGTCCGTGGCATCGAAGGGAGGGTTGCCCGAGATGTCCGTGCCGCCGGCCGCCTTCGGTGCCGTGGCGAGCTGGACCACCGTGAACTGGGATCCGGTCAGGCCCTGCAAAGGGGCGGCCCTGCTCGTGACGTAGCTTGTCCAGTTGCTATAGCTCATCAGGATGTTCGCGTTCCAGGCCGCGTCTCCGAGCCAGAAGAACTTCTTGCTGCTGCCCAGGGTCAGATAGCGCTTGTCGCTCGAGACCTGCGGAAAGCCGTTCTTGTAGAGGAAGTTGGCTCCGGGCGAGCCGGTGACCTCGAACCGCCCTTTTCCGTTCAGGACCGGGTCGTTGGCGCAGTCAGGCGTCAAGGCGCTCGCGGTGCTTCTCCTGGTGCAGGAGAGATCCCACTGCCAGGTCCCCGCGGGCAGAGCGGCCCGGAGCCGGAACGCCTTGGGCTCCAGGGTCGTGCCGTCGGCGGCGAGGCCGTACCAGAATCCGAGCGACTTGTACCGGACCAGGCTTGCCGTGTTGCATTTCGTCAGCGTCGCTTGCAGGACCAGATCGCGCGACGGGTTTCCCTTCCCCGTCTGCACCCCGTCCACGTAATTCGTGTTGCTGTTGAGCGGAAGCTCCCAGCGCTTCCAGGGGCTTCCCTGCGGTCCGAGAGCCATGCCTTGAGTGGCGGTACAGTTGTCGGCCCGCGCGGGAGAGCTCGACGCGACGAGGATGCTGCTGAGGCCCAAGAGCCTGATCATGAACCCGCGGCTAAGCATTTCCTTTCTCCCTTTTCTTGGCGTCCGGTTCTTCTATAATAGATAATAGAGAGGACAACGGCGGCCTCATTGAGTTGGTGCCTGAATGCCGCAGCAGGGTAGCACACGACACCGCCCCCGCGGCGCTGGTCGCCGTGCCGGCAAGGCTTGATGGCGCTCGCAGCCGCGAGGCCCTCAACCCCGTCGCCGTCCAGGTCTCCCAGGAGCGGCTCGTCGCCTTCCTCGCCGATCCGAAAGGCGGCTTCCGGCCGGCCGCCGTTGTGGGCGGTGTCACAGAGATGATACCGGCCGCGCCGGACGCACGGCTCTCGGACGCCGAGTAGTCGCAGTACCGGAGGGGGCGTGCCCCAGGGCACGCTCCCTCCTCTTGTTCATTGACAATCGATGTGCCGAAAGGCCCGGAGGGCCGGGTCCCGAAGAACCGGTCTGCGCGGCCGGCTCCGTCCCTTCATCCTTTCGGATTCCCGGTGCCCCGGAGGCGCACTTTGGCCTCGTTCCGGCACTTAGTAGATTGAAGCGAAGCTGACTTCATTTCGTCTCTCGTCTAGACAGGACGAGCGACCCTCCCAAGGAGGAGAATCTTGCGCTATTCGAAACTTGCCCTTGCCGTGCTCTGTGTGTCGACCGCCGTATCCGCGATAGCCGCCGCGCCCGCCCGGGCGCAGGGGCTGCCCGACCTCATCGTCCGTCCGGACATCATGGCCAGCCAGTGGGTCGTCCGGGATGAGAACCTCCCCGCCGACGCGTGCAGCGTCATCGAGGGAGGCGTTGTGCCGGGCTGGCACCGGATCGTCCGCTTCACGGTCATGACGGCCAACGTGGGCGACGTCGACATCAACATCGGAGACCCCCGGGCGCACTACGACGCCAACGACGGCCTCTACGAGCTGGCTGTCTGCCACCGGCACTTCCACTTCCGCAACTACGCGGTCTACCAGCTCATCGATCCGCGTACGGGCCATGTCTGGAAGGCGGCCAAGCGCGGCTTCTGCATGCTCGACACCGACCCGAACCCGGCCTACATGGGCCAGGCTCCGAAAAACCCCGAATACCATAGCTGCGGCGACCTGACCCACTCCGGCAACCAGGGCATCAGCCACGGCTGGACCGACACCTACCGCTTCTTCCTCGGCGGCCAGTACTTCGTGCTCGACGGTGGCGACGGCCAGCCGGTCATTCCCCCGGGCGACTACATCATCCGGGTGACCGCCAATCCGCCCTTCACTCCGGACATCAACAACCCGTGCCGGTTCCTCGACCCCGCCACCGGGCTCTGCCACGCCCTGGAGGAGTCCGACTACTCCAACAACGTCGGCGAGGTTCTGATCACCATTCCGGACCACCCCGGCCGCGACGAGAACGGCGTCGGCCCCCTCAACGGCTCCAAGCCGGAGAAGGAAGTCGCCGAGCACTAGAGTCTTCTTCTACCCCGAGGGTGTCCGGACGGGCACCCTCGGGCGGCTCACCCCCTCAGACGTTGAACGTCTTCCAGCGCGCCAGGAGCACCAACAGGAAGGGGAGCAGGTTGGTGTTGACGATGTCCTTGACGCTCTCCAGCAGGCGGTAGCCGTCCCGCAGGTCCAGGATCTCCATCACGACGGCGACCACCAGCCCGGGGATGAGGGCCGTGAAGGAGCCGAGCTTGCGCCGGAACAGGACCAACGCCAGGAACAGGCAGAGGAACCCGATGTAGATGTGGATCGCGTCCTTCGCCAGCGGCAGGACCGAGACCCACCAGAGCTTGAATATCTGATAGTTCGACTTCATACGCCGTCCTGAGCCTATCAGACCCGCCCCCGGAAGGGGGTTACAGCCTGCGGTGCCGGGATACCGGGATGGCCCGCCGGACGTTCTCGGCGCGTTCGAGGTCGATCTCGGCGAAGGCGAGCCCCGGGCCGTCCGCGGCGACGGCGACGGGGATGCCCCAGGGGTCCACGATCATGGCATGGCCCCAGCTCGCCTTGAGGCCGGCGTCGTCGTGGTCGCCGTGCTGGGCCGGGGCGATGACGTAACACTGGGTCTCGATGGCGCGGGCGCGCATCAGCGGCTCCCAGTGGTCCTTGCCGGTGGCGAGGGTGAAGGCGGCGGGGATCATCAGCACCTGCGCGCCCTCATCGGTCAGCCGCCGGTAGAGCTCCGGGAAGCGGAGGTCGTAGCAGATGGACAGGCCGAACCGGGCGAGGGGGGTCTCCACCACGGTCACGGCGTCGCCGGGCTTGCAGGTGTCCGACTCGGCGAAGCGGGGGCCGCCGGGCACGTCCACGTCGAACAGGTGCA
Source organism: uncultured Holophagales bacterium (assembly GCA_963844885.1). GTDB lineage: Bacteria > Acidobacteriota > Thermoanaerobaculia > Multivoradales > UBA5704 > DATMER01. Next base: position 539,279 of record CAWJQA010000012.1, read on the forward strand.
TCTTGCGGTAGGTGGCCAGGATGCGGCCGTCCGGCGCGAAGAGGACGCTGGTATTGAAGCAGCGCCGCTCCTCGTCGCTCTTCTCGTTGAACGAGCCGAGCAGGAGGTGGATGCCGAGGCGGCGGGCCAGCTCCGCGAAACGGGTGCAGGTGGGGCCGCCGAGCGGCTCGGCGCGCCGGACCTTCTCGTCGTGGGGCCCCAGGTAGTTGGTGTTCTCGGGCGTGGCGACGAACGCCGCGCCATATCCCGCCGCGCGCTCGATCAGGCTTCGGGCGCTCTCCCAGTTGGCCTGCTCGTTCGAGGTGCAGTTGAGCTGGACGGCGGCGGCGAGGAACATGGGCGACGTTCTAGCACACTCTCGCCTTCCTGTGACCGGGCCGACATGGGGCTGTCACCCGGCGGAGCGATCCTCTCCAGGGAGAAGGAAAAAAGGCCCTTGGATACCTCAAGCATCATCCTGCCCCTGGTCTCCGTGATCGCGACGGTCTCGCTGCTGATCACGCTCGCCGCCAATGCCGGGGCGCTCCGGCTGCTGGCGCGCCCGCGCCGCGGACCCGCCCGGCCTCTCCCCCCGATCTCCGTCCTCAAACCGCTCAAGGGTATCGACGAGAGCATCGAGGGGCTGTACGAGAACCTGGCCTCCCTGGCGCGCCAGGACTACCCGGACTTCGAGCTCGTGCTCGGCACCGAGGATCCGGACGACCCGGCCCTGGCGGTCGCCGCCCGGCTGCGCGAGGACTTCCCCCGGGTGCGAATCACCGTCGTGGCCGGCGCCGCCCCCCTGGGTTACAACCCCAAGGTGACCAACCTGGCGTCGCTCGCCCGGCACGCCCGCCACGAGCTGTTCCTGATCTCCGACTCGAACGTCCGCGCCCGGCCGGGGTACCTGCGGGAGCTGGCCGCGGAGCTGGAAGACGAGCGGGTCGGGCTCGTGGCGAGCGTCCTCGTGGGCACGGGCGAGGCGAGCCTTGGCGCCCTGTTCGACAATCTCCACCTGAGCACGTTCGTGGCCGCCTCGGTCTGCGGCGCGCAGCTTGCCGGCCACCCGTGCGTGGTCGGCAAATCCATGCTCTTCCGCCGCGCCGGCCTGGAGGCGCTGGGCGGCTGGTACGGGGTCCGCGACGTGCTCGCCGAGGACTACGTGCTCGGGCAGCGGTTCCACCGGTCGGGCCGGCGGGTGGCGCTCTCGACCCACGTCCTGCCGGTGGTGCAGGAGCACCGGCCGGTCTCCGCCTTCCTGGAGCGCCACCTGCGCTGGGCGCAGATGCGGCGCCGGCTCTCTCCCGCCTTCTTCGCCGAGCCGCTGCTCAACCCGGTCCCCTGGCTGGCGGCGGTCGCCTTGCTTGGAGGAGCGGCCGGGACCGCGGCGGCGCTCCTGGGCATCGCCCTCAAGGTGGCTTCCGACGCCCGCCTCGCCGGCCGGCTGCGCGGTCAGGCGCTCCCTCTCGGATCCCTGGCCTGGATCCCGGTCAAAGACTTCCTGGTCGCCGGGATCTGGATGACCGGCGCCTTCCGCCGGACGATCTGTTGGCGCGGGAACATCCTGCGGGTCGGCGCCGGCAGCGTCCTCTCTCCGGTGGAGCCCGATCTGACCGCGGCCGAGCCGCTCCGGAGGCCGGCCTGATGTGGAGGCGGGTGGTCCTGATGGACCAGGCGCTGCTCCTCGGCGTGCGGCGCTGGGAATCGGCCTTCATGACCCGGCTGATGAAAGGGTTCACGCGGCTGGGCGATCCCACGACGTGGGCGGTCATGGGGCTGGCCCTGGGGTTTTCCGGCGGGCGGGGGCCTCGCTACGCCTGGCTTCTCGGGCTCGGGGCGACGCTGGCCGTGGCGTCTTCGCAGGTGCTCAAGCGGCTCTTCTGCCGGGCGCGCCCGAGCCTCGGGATCGGCGGGTTCGCGGCCCTGACGGAGAACCCGGACGCGTTCTCGTTCCCGTCCGGCCATACGTCCGCGGCCTTCGCCATCGCCGTGGCCCTGGCCGGCGAGGGGAGCGGACTCGGCGTGCTCACGCTGGCACTGGCTTCGGGGATCGCGCTCTCCCGGATCTACCTCGGCGCCCACTACCCGCTCGACGTGGCGGCGGGCATCCTGGTGGGCACCCTCTCCGGAATCGTGGCGAGGGCGGTCGTGGACGGCGCCCACCTGCTGGCGCTCGCGGGATACGCTATCCTCCGGCTCGCCCTCTGATCCCGGGCCTCTGTCCCGCCTCTTGCATGAGCGACTCGCCGGCCGGTTCGTCTCCGTCTCCCCCGTCTCCGGTCATCGCCGCCGTCGAGATGGGCTACGGCCATCTGCGGGCGGCGCAGGCGCTGGCCGACCGGCTCGGCACCCGGGTCCTGCACGTGGACCGTCCGCCCGTGGCCGAAGAGGAGGAGCAGCGCCTCTGGCAGGCGTCCCGGCGGTTCTACGAGATCACCTCGCGGACGTCTCAGCTCCCGGTCGTGGGCGCGCCCATGCGCTCGCTCCTCGACTCGCTGACGGCGATCCCGCACCTCTATCCGTACCGCGACCTGTCGGCGCCGACGCTCCAGGTCCGCTCGCTCGACCGGCTGATCCGCAAGGGGCTGGGCCGCGGGCTCGCCGGCCTCCTGTGCGATTCGGGAGCGCCGCTGCTGAGCACGTTTTTCACCTCGGCCATCTCCGCCGGCCACCACGGCTGCGAGCGGGTCTACTGCGTGGTCACGGACGTGGACATCAACCGCGCCTGGGTGCCGCTCGAACCGGAGCGGAGCCGCATCGTCTACCTCGCGCCGAGCCACCGGGCGGTGCGGCGCCTGCGCTCCTACGGCGTGGCGCCGGACCGGATCGAGATGACCGGCTTCCCGCTGCCGCATGAGCTGCTCGGCGGCATGGACGTGCCTGTGGCGCGGCACAACCTCGCGGCGCGCCTGGTGCGGCTCGATCCGGCGCGGGCCTTCCGCTCGCAGGCCCGGGACGAGCTACACACCTTTCTGGGTGTGGACCTTCCGGCAAGGGAGGAAGGCCGCCCGCCGCTCGCGACCTTCACGGTCGGCGGGGCCGGCGCGCAGGCCGGGCTGGCGCGGTCGCTCCTGTGGAGCCTGCGCCCGCTCCTCGGCGAGGGTCAGTTGCGGCTCTGCCTCTCCGCCGGGGTACGCCAGGAGGTCGCGGACCGCTTCACGGTCTGGATCCGCGAAGCCGGGCTGGAGGGGCACCCGGCGGTGAGCGTCCTCTGCGAGAAGGATTTCGAGAGCTACTACACCGCCTTCAACGAACTGCTGGCCGGGACCGACATCCTCTGGACCAAGCCGAGCGAGATGACCTTCTACGCCGCGCTCGGCCTGCCGCTCGTGCTGTCGCCGCCGGTGGGGGTCCACGAGGGGTACAACCGGCGCTGGGCGATCGAGAACGGCGCCGGCCTCAAGCAGCGCCACCCCGACTACGCCGGCTTCTGGATCCGCGAATGGCTCTCCGAGGGGACGCTGGCCGCCGCCGCGTGGTCGGGCTTCCTGCGGCTGCCGAAGTTCGGGGTCTACCACATCCTGGAGCGGGTCTGTCAGGAAACGGGCACCAGGGCTCCCAGCACGCCATCCTCCGCCATCTCCACCAGCTCCACCTCGGTGAAACGGTTCCACAGCGCCGCGCCTTCGGGGGAGAGCACGCGGAGGTAGTTGTCGGTCAACCCCTGGCCCATGCCGTCCCGCGGCTTTTCCCAGAGCACGGTCTCGCGGCGGCCCAGGTGGGCGAGACGGAAGGCGCGCTCGGCCCGGTCCGCCGCGATGAGCAGGCGCTCCATCCTCTCCTTCCGCACTTCCGGCGGCACCTGGCCCGGCAGGTCCGCGGCTTCGGTGCCGGGACGGGGGGAGAACGGAAAGGCGTGGACTTTCGCGAAGCCGGCAGCCTCGACCGTGGCGAGGCTCTCCGCGGCCTCCGCTTCGCTCTCTCCCGGAAAGCCCGCGATGACGTCCGTGGTGATCGCCACGCCGGGGACCGCCTGCCGCACCCGCTCGACGAGCCCGAGAAACTCCTCGGCCGTGTAGGGCCGGCGCATGCGGCAGAGGGTCTCCGTGGACCCGCTCTGGAGAGACAGATGGAGATGCCGGCAGAGGCGCCGGTCGGACCACAGCTCCAGCAGCCGCTCGTCCAGATCCCACGGCGCGATGGAGGTCAACCGCAGCCGCGGGACCTCCGTCTCCCGCAGGATGGCCCGGACCAGCTCGTAGAGACGGTCGTCGCCGGACCGGTAGGCGGAGATCTGGACGCCGGTGACCACGATCTCCCGGTATCCGGCCGCGACCAGGCCGCGGACCTCGCTCACGACATCCGTCAACGGCCGGCTTCTCTGGCGTCCGCGGGTCGAGGGGATGATGCAGAAGGCACAGCGCATGTTGCAGCCGTCCTCGACCTTGACCAGGGCGCGGGTGTTGCCGAAGGAGAGGCGGACCCAGGGGACCGGCACCTCGTCGGGCGCCAACTCCCTCTCCCCCGGCACGGGGGAGAGGGCCGGGGAGAGGGGGGACGGGGACAGGATCAACTCGGGGAAAGCCTCTTGGACGCGGTCGAGAAGGTGGTCCTTCTCCGAGTTCGGGACCACCAGGTCGACCCCGGAGGCCTCCGGCGCCCAGCAGCCGGTGACGACAGTCCGGACCTTCCTTCCGGAGCGGCTTGCGGCCTTCCGCGAAGCCCGGGCGGCGACGTGGGTGACCGTACAGGTGTTGATCACATGGAGGTCGGCCTCCTCGGGAGAGTCCACCACCCGGTGCCCGGCGGCGAGGAACTCCCGGGCCAGGCGCTCGATCTCCGCCTGGTTGAGCTTGCAGCCGAGGTGCGAGAGGCAGACGTTCATCGGAGGATGAATCTACGGCCTTTTCGCTCTCCTTCCAAGCTTGACGCAGCGGCGTCTCTACCGTACCCTTCGACATGCGGTCCATCTTTCTCTCGTGTTTTCTGATCCGGGCGCTTGCCGCTAACCGGAAAACGTCTTTATCGGAAAAGGAGAGAAGGAGATGGCCTATACCAAGGATGGAATCATGGCGCAGCTCTGGGTGGCTTTCGGTCAGGGGACCGGGGCGATCCGTGTTTCCCAGGACGCCGCGGTGGAGCTTCGCAGGTGGTATTACGGCGGCATCACCGACGACGTCGTCGCCAACTGGGGGACCTGGTCTCTGCAGGTATTGGACCGCATCCGCGCCATCGGCAGCCTCGCAGCCTTGAAGGCGATCCAGCAGGGCTCCCCGACGGTATCCGTCATGATGGTCTACGAGTCGGCGCTGACCGTCCAGGAGAAATCGGACACGCCGATCTGTCCTGACGTGCCGGCGCCGCCTGCCGGAGTCTGAGCACGCGACCCCGTTCCCAGGCCGTGCTGCCCGTGCTGCCCGTGCTGAACACCGCTTTTTGGAAACGGCTGGCCCTCACCCTCGCCCTGACCAAGGTGGGGGTGGGGGTCTTCGCCTTTGCGTCGACCCATCTCGACGACCGGGTCTACCCGTACTTCTTCCACATGATCTACGCGCTGCCGTTCACGGCGGCGGGCATCCTGTTGATTTGGGGCGGGCGCCGCGACCCGCGGGCGGTTTCGCTGGGCGGCTTTTTCCTGATGGCCGCGACCTCGTTCGTCAATCGGCCGCTCCGGACCTACGTCGCGGCCCACCTCCCCGGCCAGCTCTTCGTGGACGCCGTCGACGTCCTGGAGCTCGACGCGTTCATGGCGTACTTCCTCTGGTGCTTCGCCCGCGACTTCCCGCACCACCTCGTCTCGCCGGTCGGACGCAAGCGCATCCACGCGGCCGTGGTCACCAGCCTCGTGGGAGGGGCGATCCTGTTCGGGCTCAACCTGATCAACTTCGGGTATCACGTGGCGACCGGCGGGCAGGGGCCTCTCGCGGCGCTCATCCCGATGCGCGGCAAGGGGGCCTATTACAGCGTGCTGCTGTCGCTGACCATAGGAGCGTTCCTCTTCCTGCTCTGGCGGGCGCGCCACCTGGAGGGGATCGACCAGCGCCGGGTCCGCCTCTTCCTCCAGGCGTTCATGCTCCCGACCGCGCCGCTGGCCGAGATCCTGGTCGGCCTCTATTTCCCGCCCTACATGCATTACAAGGACGCCCACCCGGCGCTCGACCACTCGGTCATCCTGATCCATACGGTGTTCGTGCTGACGACGCCGATCCTCATCTCGTACGCGGTGCTGGTCCACCAGGTGCTCGACGTGAAGCTCCTGGCCCGCCGCGCCCTGCAGTACGCGCTGGCGCGCTATTCGGTCATCGTCCTGGCCGCCGCGCCCTCGCTGGCGCTGCTCGCCTACGGCTACGAGCACCGCCACGAACGGATCGACGACATCTTCTCCGGCTACCGTCTGCCGGTCCTCCTGTCGCTGACCTTGGTGGGGTTCGCGGCGCTGAGCTACCGCCGCAACCTGCTGGAGGCGATCGACCGCCGCTTCTTCCGCGAGCAGTTCGACGCCAGGCGCATCCTCACGCAGCTCCTGGACCGCATCCGCGCCACCTCCGGCATCGCGGCTCTCGCCGCGCTCGTCGAGCACGAGGTGGACCTGGCGCTCCACCTGGAGGGGGTCTCTCTCCTCGTCCTCGATCCGCGCTCGGGGCTGCTGACCAACCCCCGGAACCGGAGCCGGAAGCTGGACGCCTCCTCGCCGCTCGCCCTCCTGGTCTCCGATGCGAGCGATCCGCTGACGATCGACCTCGACGACGCCCACTCTCCGTTGTCGCGGCTTTCGGAGCAGGAGCGCCATTGGCTGGTGGACAGCGGTTTCCGGCTGATCGTGCCCGTCCTGGCCCGGGACGGCTCCCTGCTCGGCATCCTGGGCCTGGGCGAGAAACGCAGCGGCCTCCCCTTCCTCAAGGAGGACCGGGACCTGCTGCGCGCCATCGCCAGCAGCGCCGCCTTCGTCATCGAGCTGGACCAGACCCACTCGAACACGCCGCCGCAGCGCTCGCGCCGCCGGCCCGCGCTGATCGAGGCCGCCGACGAGGACGACGACACCGTCGCCGAGCCGGTCTCCCTCACCGGCGAGCTGGCCAAGGAGTGCTCCAACTGTGCGCGGCTCTTCCCGTCCTACACGGTGCTGTGCAGCGTGTGCAGCCGGAGGCTGGAGCCCTCGCACGTACCCTACGTGCTGCCCGGCAAGTTCCGGTTCGAGAAGCGGATCGGGACCGGCGGCATGGGCGTGGTCTACCGTGGCTCGGACCTCGTGCTCGGCCGGCCGGTGGCGGTCAAGACGCTGCGCCGGGTCTCTCCCGAGGATGCGATGCGCCTGCGCCGCGAGGCCCGGACCGCCGCCGCCGTCTCCCACCCCCATCTCGCGCCGGTCTACGGCATGGAGACGTGGCAGGGGACGCCCATGCTGGTACTGGAGCTGCTCGAAGGCGGCACCCTGGCCCACCGCCTCCTCGACCGCGGCCGGCTCACCCCGCAGGAGACGGTCGAGCTGGGGATCCACATGACCGACGCCCTGGCCCAGCTCCACGCCGCCGACATCCTGCACCGCGACATCAAGCCGAGCAACATCGGCTACACCCGGGACGGCACGCCGAAGCTGATGGATTTCGGCATCGCGCGGCTGATGTTCGACCTGCGCCGCGAGCGCGGGCCGGGCAACCTCGAGCGCTCCGAGGACGACCCGCCGCTCACCCAGGCCAGCTCGGTCTGGACCCACGTCGACGGCATCACCCCGAGGTCGAAGCCGCTGGTGGGGACGCTGTCCTACCTCTGCCCCGAAGCCCTGGAAGGACAGCCGCCGGACGCCCTCTTCGACCTCTGGAGCCTGTCGATCGTCCTCTACGAGTGCCTGCTCGGCCGCAAGGTCTTCAGCAGCTCCGACCCGCGGCAGACCGCGATGCGCATCCGCTCGGGCAGGGTGCCCGATCTCCTGCAACTGGCGCCCGAGTCCAGCGAGGCGCTCGCCGAGCTCTTCCGCACCGCCCTGCACCGCAACCCCGACCGCAGACCGGCCAGCGCCGGCGAGCTGAAGCAACGACTGGAGGCGGTGCGGGGAAAAGTCTGAAAGGGAGAGCGGGCGGTGGCGCCCTCTCCACCGGTACGGGGGAGAGGGGGAACGGGATCAAAACGGCCCGCCCATCTCCATGATCGTCGGCTTCACCTTCGTCGCCAGCCCCAGGCCGTCGCCGTAGGGGAGCACCACCGACTGGAGCTGGGGATGCATCATCAGGTAGCCGTTGAAGGCGCGGAGCGCGTCGGCGTCCGGGTCGCCTTCGTCCGGCGGGTCGGCCACCTTCCCGCTCCAGAGGAGGTTGTCGAGCGCGATCACGCCTCCGACCCGGACCAGCGGCACCAGGAGGTCCAGGTAGCGCCGATACTCCTTCTTCACCGCGTCGACGTAGGCGAGGTCGAACGGCGGCTGGAGCTTCGCGAGCACCTCCAGGGCCGGACCCTCGATCAGCTCAACCCGGTCCGCCACCCCCGCGCGCTCCAGATAGCCCCGGGCCGCGGACAGGCGTTCCGGATTCGTGTCGATCGTGAGGACGCGGGCTTCCGGCGCGCCGCGGGCCATGCAGAGAGTGCCGTAGCCGATCGCCGTGCCGACCTCCACGATGCGGCGGGCGCCGGTGATCCGAGCCAGGATGCCCAGCAGCCTCCCGATCTCGGGGTCGGAGATGGGGATGTCCTCCTTCGCCGCCCGCTCCTCCATCTCCCGCAGGAGAGGGTCGCGGGGCGGCAGGAGGCGGTCGAGATAGCGGTCCTGCTCCGGCTGAAGGAGGATCCCGGTGCCGTGCTTCATGGGGCCGTGGGCGACGCCGAGGCCGGCTTGGGCCGGCCTCCCTCCCAGGGCGACCAGGAGGCGTTCTCCAGCGAGATCGATCGCGGTCCGCCCTTGCCGAACTGGAAGTTGGGCTGCAGGGTCAGCCGGCACGTGCCGTTCTTCGGGGGTTCGGCGACCGGCATCTCCACCTCGTGGAGGCCCGCGCCCGAGATGCTCGCCTCGTACTCGCCGCAGGTCCCTTCGATCCGCACCGCGGGGACCCCGCTGCCGTCGTTGACCGTCAGGTTGTCCGCCTCTTTCGACTCCGGGATCCGGAACACCAGCCAGATCGAGCCGGGCTGGCGCAACCCCGCCACGCGCAGACCGCCCATGCCGCCGGAACCGCTCAGCCAGCGCCGGGCGATCATCTGGCGGTCGGCACCGGGCTCGGACGGCAGCCACTGCTCGGAGAACGTGAACCGCGGCCCGCTCTTCTTGGTCTTGGCGGGCGCCGGAACCTCGATCTCCGCGGCCAGATACTCCATCCGCGCCACCGGCTCGCCCACCCCGTCCACCGCCCAGCGCTGCTTGCCCTCGCCGGCCAGACCGAGCGTCAGGCTGTAGGTCCCGCCCGGCAGCGGCGGCGCCAGCGTCGACTGGTAGAGCTTGAGGTCGTACGAGACCGGCTCCCCCTCGCGCCAGCGGCCCGGATACGGGTGGTCGAACGTGCGTACCACCTTCTTGTCCTGGTCGAGCAGGTGGACGAACACCGTCGGCGTGCCGGTGAACCCTTCGAGCGGCATGGACGGCTGCCAGGTCAGGTGGACCGTGCGCATCTCGGGGAACGGCAGGCGGACCTTCTTCGGCGTCACCTCGAGCCGGACGACCGGGGTCGCCTTCTCGCCGCACCCGGCGAGTGGGAGCAGGAGCACCAGAGGTAGCAGGATCTTTTTCATGATTGGAATCAACCTATCACGGGCGGAACGTGGCCGAGCAGTCGGGCCCCTCCCAGATCGTCACTTCGGCGAGCGGGGCCGCGGGCAGGAGCCCGGCCAGCCCTTCGAAGAACCAGGCGGCGATCCGCTCGGTCGTCGGGCTCACCCGGTCGAACGGCGGCACCGTGTTCACGTGCTTGTGGTCGAGCTTCGCGGCCAGCTCCCGGAGCGCACCCTGGACCTCCACGAAGTCCCAGGCCATCCCTTCGCCGTCCAGCTCCGGCGCGGCGAGCACCGCCTCCACCCGCCAGGAGTGGCCGTGGACCGGCTCGGGCGCGCCGCGGTAGGACGTCAAGTGGTGCGCCGCCTCGAAACGGACCCGGACCCGCAGCGTGTAGGTGGGCATGGCCGGTTCACGCCTCCCCGAGGAGCTGCTCGACCCGGGCCACCACCATCTCCAGGGCGACCTTGTTCTCGCCGCCCTCGGGGATGATGATGTCGGCATAGCGCTTCGAGGGCTCCACGAACTCCAGATGCATCGGCCGGACGCTCTCCAGGTATTGCCGCAGCACGTCCTGGACCGTGCGCCCGCGCTCGGACATGTCGCGGCCGAGCCGCCGGATGAGCCGGATGTCGGCGTCCGTGTCCACGTAGATCTTGAAGTCGAGCAGCTCGCGCAGGGCGGGCTCGCAGAAGATCAGGATCCCTTCCAGCAGCACCACCGCCTTCGGCTCCACCCGGCGGGTGCGGTTCGTGCGCCGGTGGCGCACGAAATCGTAGATCGGAACCTCGACCGGGTGTCCCGCCTTGAGCGCCGCGATGTGGGAGATCAGCAGATCGTTGTCGAGCGCGGCCGGGTGGTCGAAGTTGTGGTGCAGCAGCTCGGCCTCGCTGCGCCAATGGATGTCCTTGTAATAGCTGTCCTGCTCGATGAAGGTGATGCGGCCGGCGCCGACGGCTTCGAGGATGGCACGGACGACCGTCGTCTTGCCCGAGCCGGTCCCTCCGGCCACGCCGAGCACGAACGAACGGTGATCCGGCGTCGTCAGGAGGGGCAGCGGCATCGGTGCGGTCTCGATCATGGATCGGGATTCTATCTACAGGAGCCCTACCTCTGACAGCGGTGGCAGTAGAAACTGCTCCTCCCCGCCTGGACGATCCTCCGGACCGGGGTGCCGCAGGCCTCACAGGGCTCGCCTTCGCGGCCGTAGACCCCGAGGGAGACCTGGAAGTAACCGCTCCGGCCCTCGCCGTCGGCGAAGTCGTTCAGCGTCGTCCCTCCCTGGTCGATGGCCTGCCGCAGCACGGCCATGGACGACTCCGCGATCCGGTCCCAGCTCCCGGCCGAGATCCTCGCAACGGAACGGTTCGGATGGACGCCGGAGCGGAAGAGCGCCTCGGTCGCATAGATGTTCCCGAGCCCCACCACGATGCGGGCGTCCATCAGGAAGCTCTTGACCGGCCCCCGCCGGCCCACCGCGGCCGCCGCGAGGAAGGCCCCGTCGAAGCCCGGCTCCAGCGGCTCGATACCGAGATGGGCGAAGTGGGGATCGCCGGGGATGTCCCGGGCCGGAACGGCGAACACCAGGCCGAACCGGCGCGGGTCGCGCAGCCGCAGCCGCCGGCCGGAGCGCAGGAAGAAAGCCACGTGCTCGTGCGGCTCCAGCGGCTCCGCTGCCGGCACGAGCGTCAGCCGGCCGCTCATCCCGAGGTGGACGACCAGCGTCTGGTCCACCCCGCCCCCATCCGCGAGATCGATCAGCAGGTACTTGGCCCGCCGCCGGAGCGCCGAGACCTCCCGGCCGGACGTGCGGCGGGCGAGCTGGGCCGGGCGGACGGCTTCCCGCATCGCGGTGTTGCGGACCTCGACCCGCTCGATCCAGTCGCCCAGGAGCCGCGGCTCCAGGCTGCGACGCAGGACTTCGACCTCGGGCAGCTCCGGCATGGAGCGGGATTGTAGTCCGAAACTCCCCGCTTGCCCCGCTTTCTTCCCCCCTTGACAGGGGCGGCAAGATGGCGTAAAAAAAGCGTAATATGTCGAGGCAAGCCGCTCTCCCGTTCGTTCCGTCCCTGTCGCTCCTCGCCCAGCCGGACCCTGCCGTGGAGGCGTGGCTCCGCCGCGCCCTGCTCCGCCGGGAGCCGATCGTGCTGGGGATGGACGGCGCCGATCCCTACTCCGTGGAGGCCCTGGAAAAGGCTCCGCCCGGGTTCGTCCGCTCCCTGCTCCAGGGTCTGACGCGCTTGGACGGCCTGGAGGTCGCGATCACGACCCGTTCGCCGCGGGTGCTCCAGGATCTGAGCCTGCTCACCGAGCTCGACCAGCGGCACACCGTGCGGGTCGACGTCCCGCTCCCGGCCGTGGACCGCGACCTGGCGCGGCGGATCGAGCCGCGGGAGCCCGAGCCGGAGGCGCGCCTCTGGGCTGTCTCGCAGCTCGCCGCCGAAGGGATCGCGACGCGGGTGGTGGTGAAGCCGCTCCTGCCCGGGGTCAACGACGGCGAGAAGTCGCTGCGGGCGCTCTTCGAAGCGGCGCTGGAAGCCGGAGCCTCCGACGTGGTGGCGGACGCCATCCCCGCGGCACGGCCTCGCCGTCTCCCGTGGGGACACCGGGCGACAGCCGATCGGGCGAGCGAAGACCTGCTCGCCACGATCCGGCGGCTGCGCCTGGAGCACGGCTTTCCGCGGCCGACGTCCGGCCGGGGATGACCCGGCCGGCAGGGGGTAGCCCTTCAGCCCATCCTGTCGACGACCTTGTTCAGGGCCTTGGCCATCATCTTCTCCAAGACCTGTTCCAGGTCCATGCTCCCCTTCTCCTCCTGAGCCGTCGGCTTCTCGGGCTCTTCGAACTCGAGCTCGGAGAGGTTCAGGGATCCGCCCCAGGGGGCGTTTCCGGTCCGGTGGTACTCGTCCAGCGTCTCGCGCAGGCGCGCGGCGGAGGCGGTCATCGGCTTCCGCTTCTTCGGGAAGGCGAGCTGGAACAGCTCCTCCGGTTCCACTCCGATCACCCGCGAGATGGCCACCACGTGGTCCACCTTGAGGTCGATCATCCCGGAGAAAAGCCGGCTGAGATAGCTGCCGCTCAGGCCGAGCTTCCTCTCCACATCCCGATTCGTGAAGCCCAGAACCTTCATTGCGGTCTTCAGCATCGTACGGAGGCGGCGGACCTCGGGGCTGGGCTCAGGGGTGGTTTCGATCTTTTTTCTTTTTGGCGACATTGTGGCTGGATCTTACATCAAGGACAGCCAACGCACAACCACCCTTCCACTCCTGCCCCTCGGGTGCAATCCGTGCTCGGCGGCGGCCTCCCTGCTGGTATGGGCTATAATGACTCCGTCATCGAGCAACCCGAAACGCAGCCTCTCTTCAGGGAAATACAAGCATGTCTCGACCGGCCTCAATGGTTGTCCTCGCTTCCACTCTCCTCGCGTCCGCCGCCTGGGCGGGCACGGTCTACGTCCCGCTCCCCGGCGTGTCCCAGGCCGGCTCGGCCGCCTACGAGGCGGAGGTGGCGGTCACGAACATGGTCGCCCAGCCGTCCTCCACGAACCAGGTTCTCCTCACGAACGATACGGACGGCACCCAGCGCACCGGCCAGCCCACGGCCCTCCAGGTGCCGGGCAGCCGAACGGTCATCGTGAAGCCCGGGGCCACGTTCCGCGGCCTGCTGGAGCTGTCCGGCTCGCCCAACCTGCGCTATGCCGCGCGGCTGGCGGGAAAAGGCGCGGCCGGTGCGATGGGCGTGGCCCTGCCGGTCCTGACCTCGGACAACCTGAAGCCCGCGAACGGCAACCTCGTCCTTCAGGGTCTGACCCAGACCGCGACCCGGTCCACCCACATCACCCTGGTGAACCTGGGCCAGTACGCCAGCACCTGCACGGTGACCCTGCTGAGGGCCGACGGCTCGTCCCTGGGCGCGGCCTCGACGGCGACGCTCAAGCCGCTCTCGCAGCGCTACTTCCCGGACGTCTTCGCGGTGGTGCCGGGAGCGGCCGACCAGTCGGACCTGCGGGCGGCCGTGAGCTGCACCCGGGAGTTCTTCGCCTATGCCCTGCTGACCGACAGCGCTACGGGAGAGGCGGCGGTGATCGAACCCTCCGGCAGCGGCGAATCGACGCTGTCCGTCCCCGGCGCGGAGCCCGAGTGCCCCACCGGAGCCACCTGCCTGACGGCCAAGGGAGTGGTCCACAAGGCGACGAAGACCACCCCGGTCGGCCGGCTGACCTTCAACGCCACGGCCGGGACCGCCACGCGCTTCAAGTTGACCCTGGACGTGACCGTGGGCGACTGGTTCGCGGCCGAGCCGGACGCCAAGCACCTGGTCTACTGGTTCGTGATCAACAGGAACCAGGACATGCCGGGCATGCTCTACTTCCGGGGACCTGACCAGTACACGGCCATGGTGCGGCACGGCATCGCGCTCAAGCACCCCCAGAAGCTCAAGATCGTGACCCCCTTCCAGGCGACGCCGGGGCGGACCTACCGGGTCGTGAACGACTACGACATGGGCAAGGGGACGTATACGGTGACGGTGACGGACGTTGCCACGGGAGAGGTGAAGGCGACTCTGAACGGAGCCCCCAACGTCTCGAAATACACCCTCAAGACGGGCGACAAGTTCCTGATCGACATGGGCTTCCCCGAAGGCGTGACCCCCGACGAGGTGCCCGGCTACAACTGGACCTGGAGCGACGTCCGGATCGAGGTCTACAACTAGTAGAGGCAACCGTAGGGGCAGGCCTCGTACCTGCCCTTCGGACACGGGGGGGCGGCCACCGCGGGTCACTTCGGACCGGCGGCAGCCTCGTGCCTGCCCCTTTGGCACCACGGGGGGGCAACCACCAAGCGTTGCCCCTACCCCCGCCCCACGGCCCCGTGGATCTCCTGCAGCGACCGCACGGCCAGGCCGTCCCGCCGTAGCGCCGCGATGCCTTCGGCGGCGGCCATGGCTCCGGAGAGGGTCGTGATGCAGGGGATGTCGTGCTTCAGAGCCGTGCGGCGGATGATCCCGTCGTCCTCGTGCGACTCCCGGCCGAGCGGCGTGTTGACGACCAGGTCGATCTCGCCGTTGATCAGGTGATCCACCACGTGCGGGCGCGCCTCGTCGTGGACCTTGCGGACGGTCCTCACCTTCAGGCCGTGGTCCTCTAGATAGGAGGCCGTGCCCGCGGTGGCGGTCAGCTCGAAGCCGAGGTCCGCGAAGCGCCTCGCCACCGGCAGGAGCGCCGGCTTGTCGCGGTCGTGGACGGAGAGGAAGGCCGTCCCCGACAGCGGCAGCCGATGGCCCGCGCCGAGCCAGGCTTTCGCGAAGGCGCTGCCGAAGTTGGTGCTCGCGCCCATGACCTCGCCGGTCGACTTCATCTCCGGCCCCAGCACCGGGTCGACTCCCGGAAATCGCCGGAACGGGAAGACCGGCGCCTTCACGAAGACGCCCGGCACCCGCGGCTCCTCCGTGAATCCGATGGACTCCAGGCTCTCGCCGGCCATCGCCCGCACCGCGAGCTTGACCAGCGGCACCCCTACCGCCTTGGCGATGAACGGCACCGTCCGCGACGCCCGGGGGTTCACCTCCAGAACGTAGACCTGGCCGTCCTTGAGCGCGAACTGGACGTTCATCAGCCCCACCACCCCCAGTCGCAGGGCGAGCCGGCGCGCCACGTCCCGCATCATGTCCTGGTCCGCCTGGGAGACGCGGTACGGGGGCAGCACCGCCACGGAGTCGCCGGAGTGGATGCCCGCCTCCTCGATGTGCTGGAGGACGCCGGCCACCACCGCGGTCCGGCCGTCCGCCAGAAGGTCCAGGTCCACCTCGAAGGCGTCCTCCACGAAGCGGTCGAGGAGGACCGGGTGGCCCGGCGAGACCTCCGCGGCCTCTTTGATGTAGCGCGACAGGGTCGAGTCGTCGTAGCACACCGCCATGGCCCGGCCGCCCAGGACGTAGCTCGGCCGGACGACGACCGGGAAGCCGATCCGCCGCGCCACCTCGAAGGCCTCCTCCTCGGAAAAGGCCGTGCCGTTCTCCGGCTGGAGGATCCCCTCTTCGGCCAGCAGGGCTCCGAAGCGCTTGCGGTCCTCGGCGAGGTCGATGGCCTCGGGCTGCGTTCCCCAGATCGGCACACCGGCCGCGGCCAGGCCCCGGGCGAGCTTGAGCGGGGTCTGGCCGCCGAGCTGGACGATGACCCCCTTCGGCTTCTCGCGGTCGATCACCGCCAGGACGTGCTCCAGGGTCAGCGGCTCGAAGTAGAGACGGTCGGAGGTGTCGTAGTCCGTCGAGACCGTCTCGGGGTTGCAGTTGACCATGATGGTCTCGTAGCCGATCTCCCGCAGGGCGAAGGCGGCGTGGACGCAGCAGTAGTCGAACTCGATCCCCTGTCCGATCCGGTTCGGGCCGGAGCCCAGGATGACCACCTTGGGGCGGTCGTCGGTCTCGGCCTCGTCTTCCTCGCCAAAGGTCGAGTACAGGTAGGGGGTGGTCGCCGGGAACTCGGCGGCGCAGGTGTCCACCCGCTTGTAGACCCGGCGGATGCCCGCCTTGACCCGCGCCTCGGCCAGATCCTTCTCCTGGCAGCTCAGGAGGGAGGCGATGCGCAAGTCAGCCAGGCCGGTGAGCTTGGCCTTCTTGAGGAGCGGCCGGGGGATGGAGCGCAGGTCCCAACAGGCCAGCTCGGCTTCCAGGTCGATGACGTCCTGGATCTCACGCAGAAACCAGGGATCGATGTGGGAGACCTGGGCGACCTCCTCGACGCTCCACCCCTGGCGGAGCGCGGCGAAGACGGCGAACAGGCGCTCCCAGTTGGGGCTGGCGAGGCGGCCCCGCAGGAGGACGGGGTCGGACATCCGGCGCTCGCGCTCGGCGAGGCTGCCGTCGAGCTCCAGGGAGGAGAGGCCTTTCATGAGCGCCTCGCCGAAGGTGCCGCCCATGGCCATGACCTCCCCCACCGATTTCATGGAGGTGCCCAGGGGGGACTGCGGAAACTTCTCGAACGCCCAGCGCGGGATCTTGACCACCGTGTAGTCGAGGGTGGGTTCGAAGGCGGCGAAGGTCTTGCCGGTGATGTCGTTCGCCACCTCGTCCAGCGTGTAGCCCACGGCCAGGAGGGCGGCGATCTTGGCGATCGGGAAGCCGGTGGCCTTGGAGGCCAGCGCGGAGCTGCGCGACACCCGCGGGTTCATCTCGATGACGACCCGCTCGCCGGTGGCCGGATCGACCGCGAACTGGATGTTCGAGCCGCCGGTGGCGACGCCGACCCGCCGGATCACCTTGAAGGCGTCGTCGCGCATGTCCTGGTACTCGCGGTCCGAAAGGGTCTGCTGCGGCGCCACGGTGATGGAGTCGCCGGTGTGGACGCCCATGGCGTCGATGTTTTCCACGGAGCAGACGACGATGGCGTTGTCCGCGAGGTCGCGCATGACCTCCAGCTCGAACTCCTTCCAGCCGAGGACCGACTGCTCGACGAGGATCCGCCCGACCGGGCTCGCCTGGAGAGCGGCGGCGCCGATATCCTCCAGCTCTTCCCGGTTGTAGGCCACGCCGCCGCCCTCGCCGCCGAGGGTGAAGCTCGGCCGGATGATCACCGGATAGCCGATCTCGGCGGCGATCTCGCGGATCTCCTCCATCGTCCTGGCGTAACCGCTGCGGGGGACTTGAGACCGATCTCTTCCATGGCCTGCTTGAAGAGAAGCCGGTCCTCGCCGAGCTGCGAGGCCCCGACGTTCGCGCCGAGAACTTCGATGCCGAGCGCTCGAGCGCGCCGCGCTCATGGAGCGCCAGGGTGAGGTTGATACCGGTCTGGCCGCCCACGGTGGGCAGGAGGGCGTCCGGCCGCTCGCGCTCGAGGATCTTTTCGACGACCTCGGGGATCAGCGGCTCGACGTAGGTCGCGTCGGCGAATCCGGGTCGGTCATGATCGTGGCCGGGTTGGAGTTGACCAGGACGACCCGGTAGCCCTCGCGCTTGAGGGCGCGGCAGGCCTGCGTGCCGGAGTAGTCGAATTCACAGGCCTGGCCGATCACGATCGGGCCGGACCCGAGGACGAGGATGGAACGGATGTCGGTGCGCCGCGGCATGGCGCGGGGAATATACCAGTTGGCTCCGTTCGCCGCCCCCCTCTGCAGGGTTGACTACCGCTCCGGCTCAGGCATCCTTTCCGGCCGAAACCCGAGACACGGATTCCCGGAAGGCCAAGCCCACTCTGTTGGCGGACGGCAGCGGCCTTGGACCGGCTGCCCGGCCGGCTCTCTCAGCCTTCGAGGAACCGCGCAATCGGGGCTCCTGAGCAGGCAAACCCCCGCCGTTCCTCATTTTGAGCCTCTCAATGAGCTCGATGAGCCTCTCATCGACGTTGACGAGCCGCTCATCGTGCAACGAGCCTCTCGTTGACCTTCACGAGCCTCTCGTCGACCTTCACGAGCCTCTCGTTGAGCTGATGAGCCTCTCATCAAGGACGTTGAGCCTCTCATCGACTTCGAGCCTCTCATCAAGGTCAACGAGCCTCTCATTGAGGTCGATGAGCCTCTCGTCAGACTCATTGAGGGTCTCATCGACCTTCACGAGCCTCTCAACGAGCTCGATGAGCCTCTCATTGAGGACGTTGAGAGGCTCATCAGACTCAACGAGCCTCTCGTGAGCCTCCCGTCGAGGCCTCGCGAGACCACCGCGAAGGAGGCCAGCCTGATTCTCTCTCTACGTGCCGGTCAACGGACCCGTGTGCGACTCGATTCCAGGCGGATCGAGGACGATCCCCTCGTCGAGAAGGCAAGAACAGCCTCGCGAACCTCGGCGCAGAGGGCTACGCTGACGCCTTGCGCGACCCTTGGTCGGCTCCACCGCCTTGTTGTGCGGCCGAGGCGCTCTCTGCCGGACGCAGCGCGTTGGTGGAGAGCCGCCTGGGAGCAAACGACACGACTTCCCGCCCGCTCTCGCGCTGGTGGCGCCGAAGAGTCGCGACCATCGCGGCCAGGTCGTAATTGTGCTCCTTGGCGAAGGCTTCACGCACCGCGTGGATCTCTTCGATGATGGGATCTCGTTCCATGTGCTACTCCTCTAACAATTCCTCAGGTGTGCAGATCAGCGGCGGCTGAAAGCCATCCGCCCGGCACATCGTCTCGATCCTTCCACGAATTGAAGCGTTTGCGATATGAGAGCAGTTCCAGGTCAACAGGTAGCTCATGCCATGGACGACCGCGACGGCGACATGAAGGCTATCGATCGCTGCCTTGGATGGCATCGCGCCGCCTTCGAGAAAGCGTGCGGCGATCTTGTGGGCTTGGTCGGTGACATCGAGGGCAACCCCCTGGAGTGCCGACAGCCGCCGGGCCGCAGCATCCGGGTCGCCTCTCATGGCCTCGTCTAGAACGATCTGGGAGGTGAACAGCTCGAACTGCTCCGAACAGCCCACCAATCGCGCGTGAGCTGCTGGTGTGCTGCCCGAACAATGTCGCGGCTCGGGAGTGCCGTCAGGTAACTGACGACGCTGGTTTCGAGGTAGACGCGAGACTTCATCGGGGCTCCCAGTACCGTCTCAGCGTACCACATCCTGTCGGCCCCCGATCTGTCGTCCCTCGATCTCTCGACTCTCGCCCGGGGCTCCGCCCATCGCCTGGACGGCGGCGCGGGTGAGAAAACCGGAGCGGCTCTCGCCATGGCGCCTGGCGTAGTCGTCCGGCCTCTCGGCCGGACTCGCAGGTCAGCCCCGTAGGCTGGCGCACCTTCTCAAAGGGTCAGGGAGGTCCCTGAAAGCAGCCACCGTCCACCATCGCCGAGGAGCCCGCGGCGGTCTGCTCCGGGCTCGGCCGCCGGGTCTGCGGCGACTTGGCCGCTTCGCCGTTCGGGCAGCCACCACTCTTGTTGCAGTACGAATATTGGCCGCTGGTCACCTGGTAGGAGATATGCACGTGGGGCAAGCCCGCGGCGCTGCCGGAGTCGCCGGCGAGACCGATCACCGTCACGTTGCCCGTCACCGCCTGGCCATTGGTGATCTTGATCGAGCTCAGATGCGCGGCGCGCGTCGAGTAGCTGTTGCTGTGCGCCACGAGCACGTTGTACCCGTAGCCGGTGGCGGAGTAGGTCCCTTTGGTGGCCGTTCCGCTCGCCATCGCGTACACGTTCTGGCCGATCTCGTTCGCCGCATTGGTGCAGTTGCTGGCGACATACTGGTTGAAGTCGATGGCGTAGTAGTCGAAGTTGCAGTTACCGTGGTAGTAGTTGCCGTAGAACGATCCTACACCGCCGGCCATCCAATAGGTTCCAACCTGGAACGGCATGTAGAGCGTGATCCCCGCCGTCGAGGCGCAGCTCATGCCGGCCCCGCAATCGCCGTTGTCGGTGCCGATCCAGCTATTGCACGCGCCGGCCGCGGCGGCCACGTTTTCCATCTTCTCGAAGAGAGCCGGCCTGGCGGATCTCGTGGTCGATCAGACCCCGCAGCGACTCGGTGAGGCGAGCAAGGTCCGACTTTGAAAGATGCTTCGCCGGGCTGGGGGCACCACTGCGACGAACCCGGTCGACCACCGCCAGCGCGCCCTCGAGGTCCACCGTGTCGACGGGAGCGATGTTGGCCAGCAGAACCTTGCCCTTGCTGAAAGGCATCACGATCTCCACGGCCGAGCTCAGCCCGAGATGGACGACGGAGGCCATGCCCAGGTTGTCGCCGATCTGCAAAACCACTTTGCGGCTCGTGGAGACCGGCACGTCCGAGCCCCAGTTGCCGGAATACCGCTTCTCCATCCAACCCTGCAGCGTCGTCGCATCGCGGAGATCGAGCGTCAATACGTCGATCTTCGCCATCTCCTTGAGCAAAACGTGATTGCCCCCGGCGCCCACCAGGCGCGCCGAGCCGGCATCGTAATTGGTGAGGGTCGTCACGCCCGCGGTGCCAACCCGCGGCACCGCGGCATACCAGCCCTTGGGCACCGTGATCACGGTGTGATTGAGAGGATCAACGACCTTTCCGGGGCCAGCGACATAGGTCGCACCCACTGGCGATGCACTGCTGCCGGCAAAAGCAGCGCCAACCCCTAGGAAGACGACTGCCAATGCCATGGCGGCTACAAACAAAGATCTGGACTTCATGTGAAGGGTTCCTTTCTCCATTCCGGCTGGGCTGTGATTAGCCAGCCGGGGTTGCCCTCTACATTTAGACCGGTGCGCGAGTCTCCAAAAGCGGGACAGCGAAGGCTGAAAAAGTGTAGTTAACCTTTTAATGCACTGGCAATTGCGCCTGTGAGGGGGAGGGGGGCCAGGGGGGAGGGTTTCCCCCGGCCTTATCTTTTCGCCTCGTACCAGCTCGGCCCCCATCCCGCGTCCACCACCAGGGGGACCCGAAGCTCGGCGACGCCCTCCATCTCCGCCTTGACCAGGCCGGCCACGGCCTCGGCGGCCGCCTCCGGAACCTCCAGGACCAGCTCGTCGTGGACGGTGAGGAGGAGCCGCGAGTCCGAGTGCTCCCGCCGCAGCCGGCGGTCGGTGGCGATCATCGCCAGCTTGAGGAGGTCGGCCGCCGTGCCCTGGATGCGCGCGTTGATCGCCATGCGCCGGGCGTTCTCGCGCAGGTTGCGGTTCTTGCTCTGGATGTCGGGCAGCCAGCGCACGCGGCCGTAGAGGGTCTCGACCTTGCCCTCCTTCTCGGCGCTCTGCTGCGTCTCCTCGACATAGGTGCGGACGCCGGAGTAGCGGTCCAGGTAGGCCTTGATGAAGGCCTCGGCCTCGCGCGGCGGGATGTTCAGCGCCTGGCCCAGGCCGAACGCGCTCATGCCGTAGAGGATCCCGAAGTTGATCGTCTTGGCCGCCCGGCGCTGCTCGGCCGTGACCAGCTCGGGCGCCACGCCGAAGACGGCCGCCGCCGTGGAGCGGTGGATGTCCTCGCCGGCCGCGAAAGCCGCGGATCAGCTCTTTTTCTTCCGCGATGTGGGCGAGGATGCGCAGCTCGATCTGACTGTAGTCGGCCACCAGCAGCACGTGCCCCGGCGCGGCCACGAAGGCGCGGCGGATGCGCTGGCCGAGCTCGGTGCGGATCGGGATGTTCTGGAGGTTGGGGTTGGTGGACGACAGGCGCCCCGTGGCGGCCACGGCCTGGTTGAAACGGGTGTGGATGCGGCCGTCGGCGGCGACCATCAGCGGCAGGGCATCCACGTAGGTCGACTTGAGCTTGGTCAGCTCCCGGTGGCGGAGCAGGCTGGTGGCGATGGGGTAGCCGCGCGACGCCAGCTCTTCCAGGATCTCGGCGCCGGTCGAATAGCTCTTGGTCTTCTGGGTCCGCTTGAGGACGGGCAGGCCCATCCTCTCGAAGAGGATGAAGCCGATCTGCTGCGGCGAGCCGAGGTTGAAGCGCTCGCCGGCCTGGCGGTAGATCTCCTCCTCCAGGGTGGCCAGCTCTTTCCCCAGCTCTCGGACATGGTGTGCAGGAAGCCCGCGTCGAGCAGGATGCCGGCCTCTTCCATGCCGAGCAGGACGGGGAGGAGCGGGGGCCTCGATCTCTTCGTAGACCTTGAAGAGCGGCCCGGCGCCCAGCTCCTGGCGCATGGCGCCGGCCATGCGGCGGGCGAACGTGACCCGCTCGCAGGCGTAGGAGGCCAGGCGCGAGTCGCCGACCGGCGGCTCCTGGCCCTTGTCCCACCCCGCTTCCCGGGCGGTGATCGGCTTGCAGCTCAGCCGCTCCAGGGCCAGCTCGTCGAACGTGTGGCCGTGGACGGACGGCTTGAGGAGATAGGAGACGAGCATGGCGTCGAAGAGGGCGGCGCGCGCGGTGGGGCCGGCCGGGGAGAGCCGCAACACCTCCTTGAGGTTGTGGCCGGAGAGGCGGACGGCCGGATCGGCGATCCAGCGGTCCAGGGTGGCGAGAGCGGCCTCGCGCAGGCCGTCCTTGCGGAAATCGGCGACGGTGACCTCACCTTCGCCGTCCTCTCCCCCTCTTGCGATCGCCAGCCCGATCGGCCGGTCCTCGCCGAGCACGGCGGCGAAGATCTCCTGGGACCCCATCCCGCCCGTCCGCTCCTCCCAGACAGCGGGCGTCGAGGCCTCGACCACCGGCGGCAGCTCCTGGCCGGCGGCCGGCGCCGCGGACTTGAGCTCCTCGACCAGGGAGAAGAACTCGAGCTCGGTGAAGAGCTGGCGCAGGGCGTCGTTGTCCGGCGCATCGAGGCGGAGGTCGGTGGGATCGAAGGCCACGTCCACGTTGGTATGGATCGTGGACAGCTCCTTGGAGAGGAGGGCCTGCTCGCGGTGCTGCTCGAGCCCTTCGCGGTAGGCCTTGCGGGAGACCTTGGCGGCGTTGTCGAGGAGCGCTTCGAGGGAGCCGTGCTCCTGGATGAGCGACTTGGCGCCCTTGTCGCCGATCCCGGGGACGCCGGGGATGTTGTCGATCGAGTCGCCCATCAGGGCGAGGACGTCGACCACCTTCGCCGGCGAGACGCCGAAGTCCTCCTCCACGTCCTTGGGGCCGTAGAGTTTGTTACGGCCCGTATGATAGAGGGAGACGCGCGGCTCGACGAGCTGCATGAGATCCTTGTCGGCGGAGACGATCACCACCTCGTAGCCGGCCTCGGCGGCGCGGCAGGCGAGGGTGCCGAGGACGTCGTCGGCCTCGTAGCCCTGAAGCTCCAGGATCGGGATGCGGTAGGCTTCCAGGGCGCGCCGGACCCAGGGCATCTGGCTGCGGAGATCCTCGGGCATGGGGGCGCGGTTGGCCTTGTAGTCCTCGAACTTCTCGTTGCGGAAGGTCTGCCCGGATATCCAGGGCCACGCCGATGAGGTCGGGCTTGTCCTCGCGCAGCAGCTTGCGCAGCATGGTGACGAAGCCGTAGACCGCGTTGGTCGGCTCACCCTTGGAGTTCGAGAGGTTGCGGATGGCGTAAAACGCCCGGAAGATGTTCGAGTACCCGTCGATCAGGTAGAGGCGGGGGCGGTCGTGGGTGTCGGAGGGATGGTCCATGGCCGGGCCATTCTATGTCTCCCGCCGCTGGCATGGGACTGGCAGAAGCGATCCCCGGACGGAAGAAAGGAGAACGGCATGAGTTGGATCGCATGGATCGTGCTGGGCCTGATCGCCGGAGGCATCGCCAAGATGCTGATGCCGGGGCAGGATCCCGGAGGGTGCGTGATGACCATTCTGATCGGCGTCGTGGGAGCCCTCCTCGGAGGGTGGCTGTCCACGGTGCTCGGCTTCGGCGGGCTGGGAGGCCACCTGGACTGGCGCAACCTGGTGATCGCCGTCCTGGGCTCGGTCGTCCTACTGGCGCTGTGGCGGCTGATGGGCGGATCGCGGAAGAGGTGAGGAGGGACCAGAACCTTCAATGGGGAACGTCTCCCCAACGTCAACGGGCGATGCGTCCGTGGCCTTTGGCCCTCACCCTTCCCGGCGGGCCTGTCCGAGCAGGTGGCCCGCTTCGGGGAGGATGAGCGACTCCATCGCGAGCGTCACCGCCTTGGGCGAGCCCGGCAGGAGGAACACGGCCCGGTCGGCGGCGAGGCCGGCGGTGGCGCGGCTGAGCATGGCCGCGGAGCCCACCTGCTGCCAGGAGAGCATCCGGAACAGCTCTCCGAAGCCGTCGATCCGGCTCTCCAGGAGCGGCTCGACGGCGTCGAGCGTCACGTCCCGGGGCGAAAAACCGGTGCCGCCGGTGAGGACCACGACGTCCACGACGTCCAGGGTCAGGGCCTCGCGGACGGCGCGGCGGATGGCGGAAACTTCATCTCGGACGATCCTCATGGATTCCACCCGGTGACCGGCGGCCAGGGCCAGGTCGGCGAGGATCTTGCCGCCCGTGTCGTCTTCGGCCTTCCGGCTGTCGCTGACCGTGATCAGGGCGAACCCGAGGACGGCCGGAGCGGTGAGGCGGTGCTGCTCGGCACTCATGCTGCAGCCTAGCACGGGGGTGCTCCCTCTCCCCCGGTACGGGGAGAGGGCCGGGGAGAGGGGGAATGGGATTCAATCCCCCCTGTCCGCTTTTGGGACGCGCCGTTCCGCGAGCGGACACCCGGACGCCCCGGCGGGTTTTCTCTGGTATCGTCAACCCTCTCAAAAATAAAGAACTTCCGGCGGTCTGCAACCTGTGGCATGCCGTCTGCGTAGTAGGGCCGCATGGACAAGCCAAGGACCGGTTACGCCGAGAAACGCCGTTTGCGCCGAACCCTCATGCTGGTGGCCGCCGTCGTGGTCATCGCATTGGTGACCATAGGCATCCGCCAGATCGAGCCGGCGGCTCCGCCTGTCGACAAGGAAACTCTCTGGATCGAGGCCGTGCAGCGCGGACCGATGCTGCGCGAGGTGCGCGGGCCCGGCACGCTGGTGCCGGTGGACATCCGCGTGATCTCGGCTCCGGTCGAGGGCCGCGTGGAGCGCATCCTTCTGCCGGGCGCCCTCGTGCAGCCGGACACCGTGCTGCTCGAGCTGAGCGACCCCCAGGTGGAGCAGGCCGCCCTCGAGGCCGAGTCGCAGCTCCGGGCCGCCGAAGCCGACTACCAGAACCTCAGCGCCCAGTTGGAAAGCCAGACCCTGAGCCAGCAGGCCCAGGTCAGCGCCGCCCGTTCCGCGGCCGAGGAGGCCCGGCTGCAGGCCGACGCCGACGAGGTTCTCGCGAAGGACGGCCTCATCCCTGACATCAATCTGAAGAAATCGCGGCTGCGTGCCACGCAGTCCGAAAAGCAGAGCCGCATCGAGGCCGAGCGCTACACCCAGGGCCAGAAATCCACGCAGGCCCAGCTCGCGGCTCAGCGCGCCCGCGTCGACCAGATGCGGGACATGTACGAGCTCCGGCGCCGGCAGGTGGATTCGCTCAAGGTGCGCGCCGGCATCCCGGGCGTGCTCCAGGAGCTGCCGTTGCAGGTGGGCCAGCGGGTCACCCCCGGCACCACGCTCGCCCGCGTAGCGCGGCCCGAGAACCTGAAGGCCGAGCTGCGCATCCCCGAGAGCCAGGCACGCGACGTGGCCATGGGCCTGCCGGCCAGCATCGACACCCGCAACGGCATCGTCAAGGGCCACGTGATCCGCGTGGCGCCGTCGGCCCTGGAAGGGAGCGTCATCGTGGACGTGGCCTTCGACGAGCCTCTGCCGCGCGGCGCCCGCCCGAACCTGTCGGTGGACGGCACCATCCAGATCGAACGCCTGGACAACGTCGTGTTCGTGGGACGCCCCGCGATCGGCCAGGCCAATCAGACCATCCAGCTCTTCAAGCTGACCAAGGACGGCAAGGAGGCCAACCGGGTCACCGTCAAGCTGGGCCGGTCGTCGGTCAACACCATTGAAATCCTGAGCGGCTTGCAGCCCGGAGACCAGGTGATCCTGTCGGACACTTCGGCCCAGAACAGCTACGAGCGTATCCGTTTGGAGTGATCTGTCATCGCCGTACAAACGGCTGAAGAGACCTGAGGAGGACTCATGAGCGCATCGACCGATTCCCTCATCCATCTGGACGGCGTGACCAAGGTCTTCCTGACCGATGAGGTCGAGACCCACGCCCTGTCCGGGATCCACCTGGAAATCCGCAACGGCGAGTACGTCTCCATCGCCGGCCCGTCCGGCTGCGGCAAGACGACGCTGCTGTCGATCCTGGGTCTGCTGGACACGCCCAGCGACGGCAAGTACATCCTGAACCGCAAGGAGGTCTCGGACCTCTCGTTCTCCGAGCGCGCGCGCATCCGCAACCAGGAGATCGGCTTCATCTTCCAGGCGTTCAACCTGATCGGCGACCTGACGGTCTACGAGAACGTCGAGCTGCCCCTGACCTACCGCGGTATGCCCTCGAAGGAGCGCAAGGAGCGCGTGCAGGAGGCTCTCGAGCGCGTCGGCATGTCGCACCGCATGAAGCACTATCCGTCGCAGCTCTCGGGCGGTCAGCAGCAGCGCGTCGCCGTCGCCCGCGCCGTGGTCGGCAAGCCGTCGATCCTGCTCGCGGACGAGCCCACCGGCAACCTCGACTCGCGCAACAGCGAATCGGTCATGGAGCTGCTGGAGGAGCTGCACAAGGAGGGGGCCACGATTTGCATGGTCACCCACGACCCGCGCTTCGCCCGCTATGCGGACCGTTCCATCCATCTCTTCGACGGCCGTGTGGTGGAAGAAGAGCAGGGGATGCAGAGGCAGGTCGAGCAGCGCGAGCTGGAGCAGAGGGGTTTCACGGTTTGATCCCATTCCCCCTCGGTTTGATCCCATTCCCCCTCTCCCCGGCCCTCTCCCCCGTGCCGGGGGAGAGGGAGAAAGACTGACCCGAAAACGCTTGCTGCTGGTCTCGAAGGCTGCCGTCGGGCGCACGGTGGCCTTCGCTTTTTGCCCGCCGATATAGAGTGGTGTCGATGATCGGCACACCGTCCCCGAAGCCTCGCATCCTGATCGCGGACGACCAGCGGGAGATCCGCGAGGCTCTCCGCCTCCTCCTCAAGAGCGAGGGGTACGATACCGAATCCGCCGCCTCGCCCGCCGAGGTCATCCAGGCCGTCTCGACCCGCGAGCTCGACGCGGTCCTCATGGACCTCAACTACTCCCGCGACACCACCTCCGGCAAGGAGGGGCTCAACCTGCTCGCCCGCGTCCGGTCGATCGACGCGACGCTGCCGGTGGTGGTCATCACCGCCTGGGCGACGGTCAGCCTCGCCGTCGAGGCCATGCGCCAGGGCGCGCGCGACTTCGTCGAAAAGCCCTGGGACAACGCGCGGCTCCTCTCGATCCTCCGCACCCAGGTGGAGCTCGGCCGGGCCTTGCGCCGCGGCGAGCGGCTGGAGGCCGAGAACGAGTTGCTGCGCCAGGACTCCCGTCCGTCGCTGATCGCCCAATCACCCGAGATGCGCCCCGTGATCGAGCTCATCGAGCGGGTGGGCCCCTCGGAGGCAAACGTGCTCATCACCGGGGAGAACGGCACCGGCAAGGGGGTCGTGGCGCGCGCCATCCACGCTGTGTCCCCCCGGGCCGCACGGCCGCTGGTGACGGTCAACACCGGCGGCCTCTCGGAGACGGTGTTCGAAAGCGAGCTGTTCGGCCATGTGCGGGGCGCCTTCACCGATGCCAAGGCGGACCGGGTGGGCCGCTTCGAGCTGGCGGACGGCGGCACGCTGTTCCTCGACGAGATCGCCAACATCTCCTTGTCGCAGCAGGCCAAGCTCCTGCGCGTCCTGGAGACCGGCGAGCTCGAACGCGTGGGGTCTTCACGGACCCGGCGGGTCGACGTGCGCATCGTCTCGGCGACCAACGCGAGCCTCCGCGAGGAGGTCGCCGCCGGCCGCTTCCGCCAGGATCTCCTCTTCCGGCTCAACACGGTCGAGATCCCGGTCCCGCCCCTGCGCTCGCGGCGCGCCGACATCGTGCCGCTGGCCGAGCACTTCCTGGCTCAGCACGCCCGCCGCTACCGCAAGGCGCTGCGCGGCTTCGAGGAGGGGGCGCTGGAGGCGCTCCTCGCCCACTCCTGGCCGGGCAACGTCCGGGAGCTCGACCACGCCGTGGAGCGCGGCGTGCTCATGGCGGCCGGGGACCGGGTCCGCGCGCGCGACCTGGGGCTCCAGCCGGCGGCGCTCCCCACGCTCCCCGGTACCTCGGCGCTGGAGGCGCTGCCTCTCGAAGAGGTCGAGCGCGTCCTGATCCAGAAGGCGCTCGCGCGCTACGGCGGCAACGTCAGCCAGGCCGCCCAGGCTCTCGGCCTCTCCCGGAGCGCGCTCTACCGCCGCCTGGAGAAGCATGGCCTCTGACCCGGTGCGCCGGCCGGCCCTCTCGTTCGAGCTTCGCGTCCTGCTCCAGGCGCTGGCCGTCGGCCTGCCCGCGACCGCGGCGGCGCTCCTCCTGCTCTGGCTCGGTCCGTACAGCGACCGGGTGCGCTGGATCTTCTCCCTGATTCTTCTCTTCGCCTGGTGGGCGCTCGCGGGCGGCCTCCTCCAACGGGTGGTCCGTCCGCTCCAGACGCTCTCGAACCTGCTCCAGGCGGTGCGCCAGGGCGACTTTTCGCAGCGCGCCCACCTGCCTCCGCCGGCCGGCCTCGGCCCCGGCCCCGGCAATACCGAGACACTCGACGCGCTCGGGCAGATCATGCTGGAGGTCAACGCCATCGGCGAGACGCTACGCGAGCAGCGGCTGGGCGCGGTGGAAGCCACGGCCCTCCTCCACCGGATCATGGAGGAGGTCGACGTGGCCGTGTTCGCGCTCGACGATCAATCGCGCCTGCAGGTGGTGAACCGCGCCGGCGAGCGCCTGCTGGGCCAACCGGCGGAGCGCCTGCTCGGCCGGCCGGCCGGCGAGCTCGGGCTGGCGGAGGTGCTCACGGAGGGCCCGCTGCGGCGCATCGTGGCGAAAACGTTCCCGGGCGGGTTCGGCCGCTGGGAGGTGCGGCGCAGCACCTTCCGGGAGCGCGGGCTGCCACACGCGCTGCTGGTCGTCACGGACCTGACCGAGGCGCTGCGGGAGGAGGAGAGGCAGGCCTGGAAGCGCCTCCTGCGGGTGCTCGGCCACGAGCTCAACAACTCGCTGGCGCCGATCCGCTCCATGGCCTCGACCCTGGCCGGCCTGCTCGGCCGCCGGCCCCGCCCGGAGGACTGGGAGGAGGACATGCAGAGCGGTTTGGAGATCATCGGCAACCGCGCCGAGGCGCTGAGCCGCTTCATGGCCGCCTACGCCCGGCTCGCCCGACTCCCGCGTCCGCGCCTGGCGCCGCTGGAGCTCTCCGCCCTCATCCGCAGGGTCGCCGCGCTCGAAAACCGGCTCTCCGTCTACGTGGAGAAAGGCCCGGCCGTCACCCTCCAGGCGGATGCGGACCAGCTCAAGCAGCTCCTGATCAACCTGGTGCGCAACGCCGTGGACGCCGCTCTGGAGACGCGCGGCGGTGTCGGTATCGGCTGGCGCACGGCCGGCGACCAGGTGGAGGTACGGATCGAGGACGAGGGGCTCGGGATCTCCAACCCCGAGAACCTGTTCGTCCCCTTCTACACCACGAAGCCGGAGGGTACCGGCATCGGCCTCGCCCTCTCACGCCAGATCGCGGAAGCCCACGGCGGCACCCTCACGCTGGAGAACCGGCAGCCCGGCCCGGGCTGCGAGGCCCTGCTGCGGCTGCCGCTGAACCAGGAGGGACAAAGGACATAAAGGACGAAAAGGACCCAAAGGACCGGGGGCTCTTTTTGTCCTTTGGGTCCCTTGGGTCCTTTATGTCCTTTTGTCCTTTACTTCATGTAAGTCAGCATCTCCCTGGCCGAGGCGGCTTCGGGGTCGTTCGGGGCCAGCTCCAGGAACTTCTGGAGGTGAGCTTTCGCCTTGGCCGTGTCGGAGCCGGCGTAGGCCAGACCCAGCATGTAGTGCGCCTTTGCGTAATTGGGGTCGGCGGCCACGGCCTTCTCCAGGGTCTCGATCGCGCTCGGCAGGTTGTTCGAGTTGTACTGAGCGATACCCTGCTTGTAGAGGGCTTCCGGGCTCTGCGCGGCCTGGACGGTCTTCATGGCGGCCTCGGCGGCCTTGGCGCCTTCCTTGTCGCCGGAGGCCTTGAGCGCCTCGAAGCGGATGGTCAGCGCCTCCAGGTTCTGCGGGTCGCGGGCGAGGACCGGATCCAGAGCGGCGACGGCCTCCTTGTAGCTCTTCTTGACCATGTAGACCTGGCCGAGCGCGGTGTAGGCCTGGTCGAGTGTCGGATCGACCTCGATGGCCCGCTTCAGATAGGCGACGGCGTCGTCGCGGTTGCCGGCCCGGGACGATTCGGCGCCCAGGTTGTAGATGCGGACGGCGGTCTCACGGCTCTTCTCGACCGCGATGACGGCCTCGAGCGCTTCGTCTGTCTTCGCCTTGTCGCCCATCGTTTTGACGGCGTCGAACCGCGCCTTGATACCGCGCACGTCGCCGGGCTGAAGCTGGAGGAAGCGGTCGGCGGCGGCCAGCGCCTCGGCGTTCTTGCCCAGCTCGACGTAGACATCGGCCAGGGCGCCGAAGGCCGGAGCGAGGTTCGGATCGCTCTGGGTGGCCGCCTCGAACTTCGCCGCGGCGGTGTTCAGATCGTTGGAGTGGAGAGCGTTGACCCCTTCGTTGAAGGCGGCGACGGCCGCGTTCTTCCCCTCCAGCTCCTTGAGCTGGTCGGCGCTCGGGCCGGCGGGGGCGAGCTTGCCGAGCTGGTAGCTGACCCGGAGCGTGTCCTGGGGCTTGGGCTTGAGAACCTCCTCGTACGACTGGTAGCCCTCCAGGTCGAGGCGGAGCGTGTACTCCTGGGTGGCGTCCAGGACGAGGATGGTGAACTTGCCCTTGCCGTCGGAGGTCTTCTCCTGCTTGTAGTCGGTGCCGGGGCGGGTGAAGGTGATCTTGACGCCCGGCAGCGGCGCGCCCTTGTCGTCGGTGACGGTGCCGAGGACCCGGCCCTCGCCGACGGCGTGGGCGGAGGCGGCCAGGGCGAGGGCCGCCAGAAGCGCGAGGGACAACGCGCGGAGGTTGCGAATCATGGTCGAGCTCCTGTTTTGGTTGGTGGAAGCGCCTGGATCAACGCGGGGCGCCTGAACCTGGGGATTGTAGCGCGTGCTCTCCCAGAAGGAGCCACTCCCGGGTCAGGGCCACCCATCCGCGCGCGTCGCCCACCACTCGGAGCAGGCGGTTGCCGTCGCCGCACTCCTCCCGGAAGGGCTGGACGCCTGCCGCGGAGCGCCGGACCAGCACCGTCCCCTCCTCGCCCCCGAGCCCCACCGGCTCGGTGCCCCAGAAGAACCAGCCGCGAAAAGGCCCGGCGCGCTCGGGCCACGGCGCGGGCACGGCGAGGTCGTTTCCCGCCGCCACCCAGCGCCCGCCCAGATCCAGGCGGAAGGCCTCGCCGCTCGCCGGCAGCAGTGCCCAGGACCGGCCGCTCCAGTCGGTCTCCAGGTCGACCACCGGGCATCCGCCTCCGGTCGAGGGCAGGCTCGTGCCGAGAACCTTGCCGGCGGCATCCACCCGCCAGACCGCAGAGGCGCCGCACACGGACGGAACGGCGTAGACGCCGTCCCACCCGGCGATCAGGTCGCGAAAGCCGCCCTCCTTCACCTGCGGCACCCGCACCGGCCGGATGCGGCCGAGGGGAGGCTTGCGCCACAGCAGGCCTTTTGCAGCGGAGGCGATCCAGATCGAGCCGTCCCGGGGGCTGACGGCCAGCGTGTCCCAGGCATCTCCCGGCGCGCCATAGAAAGTCTCTCCCTCCTCCTCAACCGCTCCGGCGGCCGGTGCCCGGCGCGGCAGGCCGACGAGCACGTTGGGCTCGAACAGAAGCCAGACGGTCCCGCGGGTCAGGGCCACATCCTTCGGCAGGCTCCCTTCGGGGGCTCCAAGGTCGCTCAGGAGGATCTTCCGCACCGGCACCTCGCAGATCAGGCGGGACTGCGGGAGGGGCGGCGGCTGAGCGGGAACTGCAGCCAGGACGAGAGCAAGAATGACGGGGCCGGTCATAGTCATGAATCTCCCTTCCCTCCCGGTCTGATAGCATCCTGGGCGTCGCGGCGGTCGCCGCAAGTCTAGAGGAAGGGAGAGCGCCATGCTGGCCCAAAGAATTTCCGAGATCCAGTCCGCCCTGGCCGAGGCCGGGGTCGACGGGTGGTTGTTCGCCTGCTTCCAGCAAAACGACCCGATCGGGCTCGACCTGCTCGGCCTGACCGGCGAGGGCAAGCTGGTGAGCCGCCGCTGCTATTACCTCATCCCCCGCGAAGGTGAGCCGAAGAAGCTCGTGCATGGGATCGAGTCGTTCATGCTCGACCATCTGCCGGGCTCCAAGGCCGTGTACTCGGCCTGGCAGGAGCACCGGCAACGCCTGGGAGAGCTGCTCTCCGGCTTCCGCCGCGTGGCCGCCCAGTACTCCCCGAACAACGAAATCCCCACGGTCTCGCGCCTGGACGCCGGCACCGCCGAGTTGGTCAGGTCCATGGGCGTCGAGCTCGTCACCTCGGCCGACCTCGCCCAGCGCTTCGCCGCCACCTGGACCCAGGAGCAGCTCGAAGGGCACCGCCGCGCCAACGTCCACCTCCACCGCATCGCGCTGGAGGCCTTCGACCGCGTCGGCGCCGCGCTCCGCAAGGGCGACGAGATCGACGAGTACGCGGTGCAGCGCTTCATCCTCGACGCCTTCGAGCAGGTGGGCCTGTGGACCGAGTCCGACCCGATCATCGGCGTCAACGCCCACAGCGCCGACCCCCACTACCAGCCCGGTCCGGACCACAGCTCGCCCATCCGCAAGGGCGACTTCCTGCTCGTCGACCTCTGGGCCAAGGAGAAGCCGCCGACGAGCGTGTACGCCGACATCACCTGGTGCGGGGTGTGCGCCGCCGCGCCCACCGACCGCCAGCAGGAGATCTTCGCCATCGTGGCGGGCGGCCGCGACGCGGCCTGGGAGCTGGTGCGCAGCCGCTACCCCCGCCAGCCGGTCCGCGGCTTCGAGGTGGACGACGCGGCCCGCGAATTCATCCGCAAGGCCGGCTACGGCGACCGCTTCATCCACCGGACCGGCCACTCGATCGGCATCACCGATCACGGCCAGGGCGCGAACATGGACAACTTCGAGACCCACGACACGCGGCAGCTCCTGTCCATGACCGGTTTCTCGATCGAGCCCGGAATCTACCTGACCGGCGACTTCGGGGTGCGCAGCGAGATCAACGTCGCGCTCACGCCCGAGGGGCCGGAGATCACCGGCGGCGAGCCGCAGCGCGAGCTGCTCCGCCTGCTGGCCTGATAGAGAAGGAATGTAGATCTGGAGCAGCCCCAGGACAGGCATCCCGGCGGGCCGGACGGCGAGTCCTGGCGCGCCGACGCCCTCGCCCGCAGCCAGCACAGCCGCCTCGACCGGGAGGTCCGCCCTCCCGGCGAGGATTTCGACGAGGATCGCGCGCTGGAGCTGTGCGCCGAGGTCGCCCGCAACCTCCTGGGCGACTTCGCTCCGGCGCTGCTGCTCCTTCCCGCCCACGACCGGGAGCGGGTGCAGACGCTGCTCGCCTATGCCTTCACCCTCTTCGACTTCGCCCGGCAGCGCGGAGTCGAAGGAGAGCGGCTGTCGCAGATCAACCGCTGGGAGTTCACGCTGGAGACAGCGCTTTCTGGACAGCCGGTGGGCCAGCCGGTCTTCGTGCGCATGGCCCGGGAGCACCGCCGCCGCGCCTGGACGCCGGAGGCGCTCGACGAGATCGCCGCCTGCGCCCGCCGCCGTGCCACCCGTCCCAGGCCGGCCACGCCGGCGGACGCCGACGCCGATGCCGAGCGCCTCGCCCACGCCGTGACCGCCGCGCTCCTGGGCAAGGAGCCGCCCAGCGAGGTCAGCGCTTTCGCCGGCGCCCTGGTCCGCCTGCGCTCGCTCCAGAGCCTGGGGTCCGAGGTCCAGGGCCGGCGCAATCCGCTGGCCGTGAGCGAGCTCCCCGACGATTGGAGCGCCGACGGCGAGCTGAGGCCCGATCCGCGGCAGCTCGCCGAGGCGGCCCGGCGCGAGTGTACCCGGCTCCGTCCGCGCCTGATGCGCGCGCCGCGGGGCCTGATCGACCTTCCGGCCGGCTACCGCCGCGGCGCCGTCTTCTGCCTGCTGGCCTCGCTCCACCTGCTCACCGGCATCGAGGAGGGCGGCGAAAGCCTCCTGGAGGCGCCGCCGCAGCTCGGAGTGCTGGCCCGGCTGGGGCTGCTGGCAAGAGCGCGGTGGTTCCGGGTGAGCTAGAGAACCTACATAATGGACACCTTCAGGAGGAGGAAGATCGCATGAAACGAGGCGCGTTCGCGGTGCTCTCGATCGGCCTGGCGCTGGGGCAGGCACTGCCGGCCGCGGCGGCGGACGGATGGTCGGGGCTGGAGGGCTCCATCCAGCCGGACCGGCCGGACTTCACGGAAGGCACCGGGCTCATCCCGCCGGGCCACATCCAGGTGGAAGGGGGCACCACCCTGGCCCGAGTCGAGGATTCGGACTCCACCTCTCTCGGCGAGCTCCTGGTGCGGATCGGCATCGGCGAGCGCTCGGAGGCCCGCATCGGCCTGGGCTCCTACTCCCGGATCGACGACGGCTTCTCCGACATCTCCGGCTTCGAGGATCCCGGCCTGGAGCTCAAGGTCCGGCTCACGGACGAGGCCGGCGAGCAACCTCCGGGCCGGCCGGCGGTGGCGCTGGTTCTGGGTACGAGCGTGCCCGCGGGGAACAAGAATCTGACCTCCGACGAGTGGGTTCCGCTGGCGCTCGTGGCTTTCGACTGGGAGCTGGGCGACCGCTTCGGGCTCGGCGCCAATCTGGGCGGCAGCTATGAGGCCGACGGCGGCGACCGCTTCAATCAGGCCTTCGCCAGTCTGAGCGCCGGCTTCTCGGCGACGGACAGGCTCGGCACCTACCTCGAGTGGTACGGCTTCTCCAAGGAGGAGATCGACGGCCCCTCGACCCACTACCTGGACGGCGGAGTCTCGTTCCTGATCAACGACGACCTGATCGTGGACGCCCGGATCGGCACCGGCCTCAACGACGCCCGCCCGGACTGGTTCGCGGGCGTCGGCGCCTCCGTCCGCTGGTAGAGGGATGGGTGGGCTCCCTCTCCCCCGGCACGGGGGAGAGGGCCGGGGAGAGGGGGGATGGGATCAATAACTCTCTCCGGGTTTCAAAGTAACCACCTTGCAGTTCGTCCCCGCGCTCCCGAGGGCCTGCGCGAGCTCCTCCGGCTTGCCGGTCAGGGCGGGGAAGGTCCCCCAGTGGATCGGGATGATCTGGCGGACCCCCAGATAGCGGCAGGCTGACGCGGCCTGCCGCGGGTCCATCGTGTAGAGATCGCCGATCGGCAGGAACGCCAGCTCCGGCCGGTACATCTCGCCGATGAGCTGCATGTCCGAGAACAGGGCCGTGTCCCCGGCGTGGTAGAAAGTGAAGCCTCCGGACAGCTTGACCACGTAGCCGGCGGCCAACCCGCCGTAGACGATCTGGCCGCCGTCCGTGAGGCTGCTGGAGTGGTCGGCCCGCACCATGTACACCTGGAGGCCGAGGATGTCCTGGCAGCCGCCGAGGTTCATGCCGGAGCAGTTCTCCACCCCTTTCGAGCCCAGCCAGGTACAGATCTCGTAGCTGGCGATGATGCGGTCCGGCCGGTAGCGTTTCGCCAGCTCGACGGCGTCGCCCATGTGGTCGGAGTGGGCGTGGGTGATGAGGATGGCGTCGAGGCGGTCGAAGCTCTTCAACCCTTCCGGGCACACCGGGTTGTGCGTGACCCACGGATCGATCAGCAGAACCTCGCCGCCGGGCAGGTCGCAGCGCACGGTGGCATGGCCCAGATAGGTGAACTTGGGACGCGGATGATGGCTCATGAATTCTCCCCTCCTCGTCGAAGCGCGACCATTCTAACCGACACATCCATGGTCCCCACCGGCACGGCCAGGTGGTAGAGTCGGTTTTTCGATAGAGGAGGATCTGACCATGGCGGCATGGAAGCTGTTTCCGGCCTGGATCTGGGCCTTGCACCTCATGACGTCGATCTGGCTCTCGGCGGGGGTCTTCTCGGGCGTGGTCGTCAATGCTCAACTGAAACGGACGGACGGAGATCTCGCGAGCCGTGTCCTGGGCCTCCGGATCGGATGGCGCCTCATGGTGATCTTCGTCGTACCCGGTGCGGTCCTGACAGGGCTGCTCGGCTTCTACCTTCTCTACCTCTTCGGGATGATCCGGGAGGCTTCCGCACAGGCCATGACCGCGCAGCCGGGCTGGCTGAAGGTTTCCGTCGTTCTCTACTTCTTCATGCTCGGCGGCATCCTGTTCATCCAGGTGCCCGGGATCCGCAAGGCCCTGCGCGCGGCCGAGGCCTCCAGGGCCGCCGGGGCTCCCACCGCGGAGCTGCGCGCCGCCGAGCAGGCGAAGCTGCCGGCCATCCTCACCCATGTCAACGCCATGCTGATCTTCCTCATGATCTTCCTGATGGCGTTCAAGCCCTTCTGAAAGCGAAAACGAGCGGCCGGGGTCACCGGCCGCTCGTCGGGAGTTTCTCAGCTCCGGTCCGGATCAGACCTGGAACTGCTTGAAGAAGTGGTCGCGGAGCTTCGCGTTGAAGATGTGCTCGGTCAGACGGTAGTAGATCGTCTGGGCGTCGCGTCGCGGAGCCACCAGCCCGTAGGCCTTCAGCTTCGCCAGATGCTGGGAGACGGCCGAAACCGACACCCCGAGCATCTCCGCCAGATCACACACGCAGAGCTCCTTCATGTTGTCGAGCAGATAGAGGAGCTTGAGCCGGGTCGAGTTCCCGGCCAGGTTCATGAGCTCCGCCGCCTCCTCGATGTCCGGCGTTCCCTCAAGGTTCTGCCGGATCTGGGCCATTTCTTTCGACGTCATCGTGGGCGCCTCGCCTTTCATGCTTCTTACCTCCAAAGGTCATGGTGTTATTACTGCCCCGTAATTTTGAATTGCCTTCCGGATTCCTCCGGCCGGGTTCGGCAATGTACTCAAGCGTTGTAGAACTAAGTGTCTTTTCCGGAGCTATCCGGGACACTTTTTTGATCCCGACTGCTCTTCAGACCGCCTTCTCCTGCAAAAGAACGATGGTTGAACAATCTCGATTATACTCGGGCCGCCGGAAAAATCCAGGAAAACTTGCTCCCGGTGTCACGTTTCGGCCCCGGCAGGCACCTATAGGCTCTAACCGTGGACCTGGACCGTTTCATTCCTCTCTTCAACGGAGAAGGTACAGCGGTGGTCCAGAGTCTGGCTCTCCCCGTCCGGGTATTCGGGTGGACTGTACTAGAATTGCCCAGGAAAGGAGAACGATATGACGCAGATACTCATCGAATACTGCACCCTGTGAAATTACTACCCTCGCGCCGCCAGTCTGGCGGCGGAGATTGAGCGCCGGTTCGGCCTCAAGGCGGAGCTCATCCGAGGCAGCGGAGGCGTCTTCGAGGTCACCGTCGACAACGAGCTGGTCTTCTCCAAGAAGCAGTCCCACCGTTTCCCCATGCCGGGCGAGGTCGAGGAGACGCTGAGCCGGAAGACCGGAGCCCAGGCCCTCTGACATGTCGGCCGCCCTGATCCTGTCCCTCCTCTCCGGCGCCGCCCTGCTGGGTCTGGCGTTGAGGACAGACGAGCGGCGGCGGACCGCTCCCCCCCTTCCGCCTCCCGACCCTGAAGCGTCCGGAACCTGCACGATCCTGCTGCCGGTCCGCGACGAGCGGGACAACGTCCTGCCCTGTGTGGAGACCCTCCTCGCGCAGACTGCCCGGCCGCGGGTGCGGGTGGTCGACGACGGCTCCACGGACGGCACCCGCGATCTCGTGGACGGCCGGGCCAACGGCGAGCCCCGGCTGGAGCGGGTAGAGGCGGGCGCGCTGCCGGCCGGCTGGCGCGGCAAGCTCCACGCTCTCCATGCCGGATGGCAGGGAGTGGCGACGCCCTGGATTCTCCTCACCGATGCCGACACCCGTCACGGCCCCGAGCTGCTCGCCCGCGCCCTGGCCGCCGCCCGGCTGGCGGGCCTCGACGCCGTCTCCGTGGCCGGTTCCCAGGAGGCACGCGGCCCGGGAGAGGCGCTCCTGACTCCGGCGGTGTTCGCCCTGCTCGACGTGCTCCTCGGCGACTGGCACCCTGCCGCCTCCGGCTCGGGGCCCGCCGTGGCGAACGGCCAGTTCATCCTGCTGCGACGGGAGGCCTGGGACGCCTGCGGCGGGTTCGAGCCCATCCGCAACGTCCCTCTTGACGACGTCGCGATCGCCGCCCGGCTGCGCAAGCACGGCTGGAGAACAGCCTTCTTCCGGACGCCGGAGCTGCGGGTGCGGATGTACCGGGGCTTCGGCGAGACCTGGCGCGGCTGGCGCCGGAACCTGGGCGGCCTCCTGGGGCATCGGCCGGTCCTCGTGGCCGGGGCCGCCGCGGCCGTGCTGGTCCCGGTCGCGGTCCTCGCGGGTCTTGTGGTCACGGGGCACGCCGTCGAAGCCGCCTTGCTGTGGAGCGCGGGAGCCACGGCGTCGGCCGTTTTCCGCCTGGAGAAGCCCGCCTGGGGTCTCCTCTATCCCGCCGATGCTCTCCTGCTCGCGGCCTCGCTGGCGCTGGCGGTGATCGACCGCCGCCGCGGCCGGCTCGTGAGCTGGAAAGGGCGGGAGATGCAGGTGTAGGGGCAACCCTTGTGGTTGCCCCCGCGCCACCGGGGGCAGGCACCAAGGCCTGCCCCTACAAGCCCACCGCCCCCTCGTACCAGCAGCGCTGGCCGGCCGACTCCTCCACGGACACCGCCAGCGCGTCCACGCGGCTGCCGGCGAGCCCGGCGGCGAGGTCTTCCCAGATCATCCGCGCGAGCAGCTCCATGGAGGTGTTGACCAGAGGGAGGACCAGGGTGTCCTCCTCCGGGAAGCGGTAGCTCCGCTCGCCGCAGCGGACCTCGATGGAGCCAGTCTCGCCGTCAATACGGCGGCTCCAGTCCAGGCGGGAGCTTTCGCCCGGGAGGAGGGTCCGGCTGTCCAGGCCGGCGCAGACCGCGCGTATCCTCTTCTTGAACGACTCCAGGTCGACCAGGAGCCCCTCCTCGTCCAACCCGGCGCCGGACAGCTCGGCACGGACCCGGTAGTTGTGGCCATGAAGCAGCTCCGCCCGGCCGCCCGGAAAGAGGGTGAAGTGGGCGGCGGAGAATTTGAAATCCTCCTTGGCGAGCACGATGCGGAAGCGGGGAGAGAAAGCCATGCGGGGGATTCTATGCCGTGGGGGCGCAGCCTGCCGCGCCCCCACGGCCCTGCCTCTACTTCGGACCCTGACCCTTCAACCGCGCCGCCTTGCCGATCAGGCTCGCCAGCTCGGCCACATCGGACGCCCGCCGGCTCTCCGCCTGCTCGCCCGAGACCCGCTGGGCCAGGCGGTACAAATCGTCGAGGCTCGACCCCCGGGCCCAGGACGAGCCCTCGAGGATCTCGGCGAATTCCGCCACCACCGAGGCCAGGCGCAGGGCCGGCGTGGCCTGCTCCCACGAGCTGGCGAGCTGCGAGACCCGCAGCAGCTTCTCCTCCTCCCGCACCCGCCCGGTCTGCTCCGAGCGCCAGCGCAGGTGGAGGTCGGCCAGCGGCTGGTTCTTGACCGCGCCGGGCTTCAGCTCGACCTCGTACAGCGCGGTCACGCTGTGGCCGGCCCCGATCTCGCCCGCGTCGACCGAGTCGTCCCGGAAGCTCTCGCCGGCGATGCCGCGGTTCTCGTAGCCCAGGAGCCGCCAGCGGGCCACCACCTCGGGGTTGAACGCCACCTGGACCTTGGCGTCCTTGGCGATGGTCTCCAGCGTCCCCTCCAGCTCCTCGGCCGGTTCGGGCCGGATCTGCCGGGCGCGGATGTTGAACCGGAGCAGCCGGTATTCGGAGCCAGCCGAGCCGGCAAACGGCGTCGGAGCCCCTTCGGCGCGGAGCGCGAAGTCGTCCCGGGTGGGAGGCGCGTCGCCGTAGTCGAAGAAGTTCACCATCTCCTCGACCCGGATCGAGTCGGGGTCGGGCAGATTGCCGGCCTCCAGGTAGCGCCGGGCCACGGTGTAGGAGTCCGTGTCCACGTCGAGGCCAACGGTGGAGGGGACCTTGGGCTTCGCAGGCGCCGGCGCGGCGTGGCTTTCGGCGACCCGCAGTGGGGCATCCTCGGCCCTGGGCGCGCCGCCCATCACACCCCCGGCCACACCTCCGGCCACACCACCCGGCACACCGCCCTCGACACCACCCTCGACGGCTTCATCCTTGTAGGCTTGCTTGTCGGCTTGCGGCTCGGGGACCGCCATCGGCTTCAGCTCCTTCCGCAACTCCGGCGGCGGTCCCGTAGAACCTGAGCCCACCGGAGGCGGCACGTTTGCCGTGGCCGGAGGCGCCTGCACGCGGGGCGTTTCCGTCTGGATGATGGCCGCGCCGGGTGCCGCGACCTGTTCCGTCTCAAGCTTCGGCCGAATCCAGAGAACCTGCCAGGCCACGAGGCCGCCGAGGACGGCCGTGGCCAGGGACGCGGCGACCAGCCAGCGCGCCCGGCGAGGCTCCGGAGACGGTACAGAGAGCGGTGGGAAGGGGCGGACGTTTCCGACGGAGACGACCGGCGGGATCTCGCTCTTGATCTTCTCCAGCAGGCCCGCGGGTGGCTCTTCGTCGAGCGGCTCCGCCAGCTTGCGGGCGATCTCGCGTTCGGTCAGGCGGCTCATCGGACGTCCTCCTCGAGGGTGTTGGCCAGGATCTGAAGCGCCTTCTTGAGGCGCTTGCGGATGGCTACCGGGGTGATCCCTTCCTGGCGGGCGACCTCCTTGACGGGGAGATCACCCCAGAACAGAGCGGTCACGGTGAAGCGCAGGTTTTCCGGCAGGACCATCACCGCCCGTCGCAGGCGGTCGCCCGCGGCGGCCTGCCCGAAGGTCTCGTCGGCGCTCGGCGCGGGATCGGGGACGGCGGCTTTGCGCGTCTCGTCGAACGGCACGAGGCGGCGGGGCCGCCGCAGGTAGTTGAGGAAGGTGTTATAGGCGATGCGGCAGATCCAGGTGGAGAACCGGGACCGCCCGTCGAATCCGGCCAGCCCTTCCCAGGCCTTCCGATACGCCTCCTGGGTCAGGTCGGCCGCCAGATCGGGGTCGCCGCAGAGGCGGCGCAGCAGACCGAAGACCGTGCGGTACGTGCGCTCGACCAGCCGCTCCGCCGCTTCGCGGTCCCCTGCCGCCAGCTCCGCCACCAGGCGGTTCTCCTGCGCTCCGTCGGATTCCCGCATTCCACCCCCCCACCAGCTTGTCACGGTCGCTGCTCGTGTGGTGTTCATGGCATCCGGTTGGACACACGAGCCGGGGGAAAAGGAAACCGGGGGCGGCACGCTTCTTGCCAACTACCCCCTGTGAATGGGTTGACGCGGTGAAAGCGTCCGGTTTCGAGGACGCCCACAGCATCGCGGAGCCAAAACCAAGGCTGCGAGGTGACTTATGAAAACAACAAAACTGGTTCTTCTGGCCCTTTTCCTGCTCGGCGCCGCCGGCAGGGCGGGCTTCGCAGCGACCTCGGTGGAAATCTCCATCCACTCGGGCGCGGTGGACCTCGGCTATTTCTATGACGACCTCGCTCCGTACGGACACTGGATCCAAAGCCCGAGCTACGGCTGGGTCTGGACGCCGCGCGCCGTTTCGTCGAGCTGGCGTCCTTATCAGGACGGCCATTGGGTGTGGACCGATGAAGGCTGGACCTGGATCACGGACGAGCCCTACGGCTGGGCGACCTACCACTATGGCCGCTGGTACGACGACCCCGAGATCGGTTGGGCCTGGGTGCCGGGTTATGAATGGGGGCCGTCCTGGGTCTCCTGGCAGGACAGCACCGACTACGTCGGCTGGGCTCCGCTGCCGCCCTCGGTCCAGGTGGGTGTCGGCTTCAGCAACGCCCGCCTGTCTGTCCTGATCTCCCCGGCGAACTACGTCTTCGTACCGACGCGCTATTTCCTTTCCTCGGGAGTCGGGAGATATTGCGTGCCGCGGTCGAACGTGGCGTCCATTTACCGCCGCACTCGGAACGTGACCGGCTACCGGTTCGACCGTGGCCGGGTGTATGCGTCCGGTGTGTCTTTGGACCGGATCGAGCGCGTCCGCGGAGGCCGGGTGCCGCGTTATGCGCTGGCCGACCAGGGTCCGAGCCTGAGGCACCGCGGAGCGCGGGTCCAGGGCGATCGCGTCGAAGTCTTCCGCCCGCAGGTCCGGAGGGCCCGGGTCACGGCGCCGTCCGCACGGCCGGCAGCCCGGCGATCCGTGGTCACGGCACGGGAAGTCCGCTCGACCCGCCAGGTGAGACAGGCCGCGCCGTCGCCGCGCCGGCCCGCGAGCCCAAACACGCGTCCGGCACCGCGGCGCCAGGAAGGGCGCCGGGAAGTGAACCACACCAGAACCAACCGGACCCGGAAGGCGCGTGAGCAGACCTCGCGCCCGCCGGTTCGGCGCGAGGTTCATCCAGCGCCGCGTGTGCGGCACTCCCGCCCGGAGCCGCGGATGAACCGGCAGTCGCAGCCCGGAGCGCGCCAGCATCAACAAGCCCGCCCGCCCCAGCAGCAGCACCGCCGCAACGGCCGCCAGCGGCCTCCGCGATAAATCCCGCCTGTTCCACAACAGAGCCGGGGGAGCGTACGCTCCCTCGGCCGGTGTCTCCAGGTCAAGAGGCCGGAGCCGTCTCGCGGTGCCAGGCGGGCGTCGTCCGATCGAGGATCGCCGCGGCGATCCCTTCCGACAGCGCGGCCTCCGGCGAGATCAGGAGCACGTTGCACGGCGCCTTGCGGGCGATCGTGGACGCTACGCTCCCGAGCATCAGCCGGTCCGGACCACTCCGCCCGTGCGTACCGAGCACGACCAGATCGATCGGCCGGTCGGCCAGCTCGCGGAGGATCTCGAAGCGCGCCTCACCGGGCAGCACAACCGTCTCCACCTTGAAGGGCTCGCCGGCCTGATTCTCCAGTGCGAACCGCCGCAGCTCCTCGGTAGTGGCGCGCTCCACCTCCATGGAGGTGGCCTCTCCGCGCTTCCGCCGTAGCTGCGCGAGCTCCAGGAAGGTCAAGGCATGAACCACGCGGAGCTCGATCGGCTCACCTTTCCCGAGCTGCGCCAACAGATGCAGCCCGCACCGGAAGGCGTCGCCCGACAGGGACGACAGATCGACCGGGGCGAGCACACGCCGAGGCGGCACCCGCATCTCGCCGCGTACCAGGAGCACAGGACAGTCGGCTTTCCGCAGGACACGTTCCGCGGTCGAGCCGAGCATCTCGGCGGCAAGCGGCCCGGAGCCGGTCGCGCCCACCACGATCAGGTCGGCCCCGGCCATCTTCGCCGTATCGAGGAGAACCCGGTGCGGAACCCCCGCCAGGACTCCGGCGCCCGCCAGCTCCGACTCCTGGATGCCGA
Organism: uncultured Holophagales bacterium; assembly: GCA_963844885.1. Classification (GTDB taxonomy): domain Bacteria; phylum Acidobacteriota; class Thermoanaerobaculia; order Multivoradales; family UBA5704; genus DATMER01. The sequence continues at coordinate 582,636 of CAWJQA010000012.1, forward strand.
GCCGTTGGACCTGGCCGCGCAACCTGTCCTCACACCAGTCGGCCAGCTCTTGGGGCAGATCGTCTCCCAGCCCCGTCTCGGGACCGGTGAGCCGCGGCCCGTCGGGGACCGCATGGACCAGGTAGATGGATGCTCCTGCTGCCCGGGCCACGGCAAGGCCCGAACGCACAATCGTATCGCTCTCCTCGGCGAGCGTGGTGCCGATCAGAACGGTACGGAGCGGCCGGTGGGAGAAGGCTAAGGAATCGAAGGATTTCTGCGCGTTCATGAGCGCTCTCCTCTCAGGGCATGGACTCAACCCCGCTGTAAGCTTGCAGCCGCGCTCCCACGCCGTCGATACGCCGCCGCATGGCAGCGGCGCCACCGCCGGGCAGGGCGGCGCACCGGAAACTCCCACCCGATGGCGCCCACCCTCCCACCGTTTCGAGCGGCGCGCTCCCCGCGCATTCCTCACTAGGTTGCAGGAGGGAACGGCCCGGAGAGGAGAGCTAGGATGTCTTCTGAACCCTTCTGGAGCCTGCCGACCGACGACGTGCTGCGGAGCTTGGCCACGGGTTCTCAGGGCCTCAGCTCGGCCGAGGCGAAGTCCCGGCTTCTCGCCACCGGACCCAACCGGCTGCAGAGCGAGCGGCGGACTACCGCCCTCGGGCTGCTGGCGCGGCAGTTCGCGAGCCCTCTGGTGCTGCTGCTCGCCTTCGCCGCCGTGCTGTCGATCGCCCTGCGCGAAACGCACGACGCGGTGATCATCCTGATCATCCTGCTGGCGAGCGGGCTCCTGGGGTTCTGGCAGGAGTGGGGGGCGGCGGATGCCATGCGCAAGCTCCTCTCCCTGGTCGCGGTGCGGGTGAGAGTGATGCGCGACGGGGCCGAGCAGGAGGTGCCTCTCGAAGAGGTCGTGCCGGGGGATGTCGTGCTCCTGTCGGCCGGAGCCCTCGTGCCGGCCGACGCGCTGCTCCTGGAGTCCAACGACCTCTTCGTCGACGAGGCGCCGCTCACCGGCGAGTCCGCGCCCGCGGAAAAGCAGCCGGGCACGGCGCCGACCGACGCGCCGATCGCCCGGCGCACACCGGCCCTCTTTCTCGGTACCCACGTCGTCTCCGGCACGGCCCGGGCCGTCGTGGTGCGCACGGGCCGGGAGACGGAGCTCGGCCAGATCTCGCTACGTCTCGCTCTCCACCGGCCCGAGCCGGCCTTCGAGCGTGGCATCCAGCGCTTCGGCTATCTCCTCATGCGCGTGACGGTCCTCCTGGTCCTCGGCGTCTTCGCCGTCAACGTGTTCTTCCACCGGCCGGTGATCGACGCGTTCCTCTTCTCCGTGGCCCTGGCCGTGGGCCTCGTGCCGGAGCTGCTGCCGGCCATCGTGAGCCTCAACCTCGCCCGGGGCGCCCGGCGGATGGCGCGCTCGAAAGTCATCGTCAAGCGGCTGACCGCCATCGAGAACTTCGGCAGCATGGACGTGCTCTGCGCCGACAAGACCGGCACCCTGACGGAAGGCAAGGTGCGGCTCCATTCCGCCCTGGCCCTGGACGGCTCGCCGAGCGACCGGGTGCTGCTCCATGCCGCCCTGAACGCCACCTTCGAGAGCGGCTTCGCCAACCCTCTCGACCAGGCCATCCGCGACGCGCAGGATGTCCAAGGCATGGACCTGGCCGGCTGGCGCAAGCTCGGCGAAGTCCCTTACGACTTCATCCGCAAGCGGCTGAGCGTGCTCGTGGAGCGGGACGGCCGGCGGCTGCTCGTCACCAAGGGCGCGCTGGCCCAGGTGCTCGAGGTCTGCACACGGGCGGAGAGCGCCGAAGGGGACGTGCCGCTCGACAGCGTCCGCCCCGCCATCGAGGCCCGGTTCGCCGGGCTTTCCGAAGACGGCCTCCGCACTGCTCGGCGTCGCGGTCCGGACACTCGCGCCCGGCGTCGCAACACGCGACCAGGAGGCGGAGATGACCTTCCTCGGCTTCCTGGCCTTCTTCGACCCGCCCAAGCCGGAGATCGGGCGGACCCTCGCCGACTTCGCCGCCACCGGCATCGGATTCAAGCTGATCACGGGAGACAACCTGCGCGTCGCCGTCCACCTGGCCTGCCAGGTCGGCATCGCGTCGCCCACGGTGGTCACCGGCTCCGAGCTGCGGCAGATGAGCGAAGGGGCCCTCGCTTCGAGGGCCGAGCGGACGGACGTCTTCGCCGAGATCGAGCCGAACCAGAAGGAGCGCATCATCCTGGCCCTGCGCAAGCGGGGCCACGTCGTGGGCTTCCTCGGCGACGGCATCAACGACGCCCCGGCCCTCCACGCGGCCGACGTCGGCATCTCCGTCGACAGCGCCGTCGACGTGGCCAAGGAGGCGGCGGAGATCGTGCTGCTCGAGCACGACCTGGGCGTCCTGGTCGAAGGGGTGCGGGAGGGCCGGCGGACCTTCGCCAACACCCTCAAGTACGTCTTCATCACCACCAGCGCGAACTTCGGCAACATGGTGAGCATGGCCGGGGCGTCCCTCTTCCTGCCGTTCCTGCCGCTGCTGCCGACCCAGATCCTCCTCAACAATTTCCTCTCGGACTTCCCGGCGATGGCCATCGCCACCGACCGGGTAGACCCCGAGCTGGTGGACCGGCCGGTCCGCTGGAGACCTGCCGTTCATCCGGGACTTCATGATCGTCTTCGGCGGCATCAGCTCGGTCTTCGACTTCCTGACCTTCGGAGCGCTCTTCTGGCTCTTGCGGGCCACCCCCGTGCAGTTCCGCAGCGGCTGGTTCGTGGAGTCGGTGTTGACCGAGCTCCTGATCCTGCTGGTGATCCGCACGCAACGGCCCTTCTTCCGCAGCCGGCCGAGCCTGCCGATCCAGATCTCCACGGCGCTCGTGACGCTCCTGAGCGTCGCCCTGCTCTACCTGCCCGTGAACCGCTTTTTCGACCTCGAGCCGCTCCCTCTGCGCTTCCTCCTCGTGCTCGGCGCCATCACGATCGCCTACGCCATGGCGTCCGAGGCGGCCAAGGGGTGGTTCTTCCGCCGGGAGGGGGGATGGGGGCAACGACGGACCTCCTGAGTCTGAAGGGCCCGGCTCCGGCGGAGGCGGCGGCGCGGCCCTGGTGGCGGCGGCTCGCCTGGGTGCCCGGCCTGCTTCTCCTGCTCGCCCTGTGCGCGGTGGTCAGCCGTCTGGGCGAAGGAAAGCGGCTGCTCTTCCTGGCGGAGCGCTCCCGGCCCGGTTGGCTCCTCGGCGCCGCGGCTCTGCAAGCGGCGACGTACTTTTTCGCCGCGGCGGTCTGGCAGCGGGTGCTGCGCCGCGCCGGCGTCCACCAGCCGCTCTCGCGGCTGGTGCCGGTGGCCGTGGCCCGTCTCTTCCTGGACCAGGTTCTCCCCTCCGGCGGATTCGGCGGCCGGCTCCTCGTGGTTCGGGCTCTCCAGCGCCGCGGAGTGCCGGTCCCGGCCGCGGTGGCCGCGGTCCTGGTGGACCTGATCACCCTCTACTCCGCCTTCTCGGCTGCCGTGCTGCTCGCCCTGGGCATCCTCTGGCGTCTGCACGACCTCAACGCTCTCATCCTGTCGGCGGTCACCCTGTTCTCGGTGGTGGCGACGGCCATCCCGCTTGCGGCCCTCTGGTTGAGCCGCGGCGGCGGGGTACCGCGCTGGACACGCCGCCTGCCCCGGGTCGCCGAAGTGCTGGAGCAGATCTCCTGCGCACCGCGGAGCCTCGTACGGGACCGAACGCTCCTGCTCCAGGCCGCGGCTCTCCAGCTCGCCATCTTCCTGCTGGACTCCTCCACCCTCTGGGTCCTGCTGCGGGCCGTGGGATGGCCGACCGGAGCACCGGAAGTATTCGCCTCCTTCGTGATCACCTCGGTGGCCGCCACCGTCATCCTCACCCCGGGAGGCCTGGGCACCTTCGAGACCGCCTGCGTCGCCATGCTGACCCTGTTCCAGGTTCCGGTCGAGGCCGCCCTGGCGGCTACTCTGCTGCAGCGGGGGTTTACCTACTGGTTGCCGATGCTCCCCGGGCTCTGGCTCTCCCGGCGCGAGATCGAAGGGGCACCGCCCGGAGCCGTGCCGCCGGGCGCAGGTGAATAGCGGGGACATGGAAGCTCTCGCCGGCTTAGAGGGTGTCTGAAAGGCTACGTCCACCGGCTTTGAGCCGGGAGGGGGCGCCCTCTCCCGCGCAGCGGGGGAGGGTCGGGGAAGGGGTCCTCTTCGCCGGACATCTGGCAAATCCCGACGTTCGGCCGCAAGCAGCGCGCCTTCGGCCAACTTCGGCGCACGAATGGCCAGGAGATGCCGGGCCTTGGGAAGCCCGGCGGGCTTCCGGCTGGAGCCGGCGCGGCTTCGGCGGAGCTTCGCGAGGGGCTGGCCGGGTTCGGCGGGCCGCTCGCCGGACCTGGCCGATGGTTGGGAGGACCGGCGGACGGCTCGCCGGAGCCGGCCGAAGACCGGCTGGAGATCTGGAACGCGCGCCGGTACTCGCGGAAGGCGCGCCGGCGTTGGGAAAACGCGGGCCGGAGCCGGCCGAAAATCGGCTGGAGATCTGGAAAGGCTCGCCGACGCCGGCGGAAGGCCCGCCAGAGCCGGCGGACCGCGGGCAAGTGTTGGGGAAACGCGGGCCGGTGTTGGGGAAACGTGAACCGGGGGCGGCCGAAGGCCGGCGCAGGCCCGCGAGAGCTCGGCTCGGTGAAGCGAGGATCTTTGAAAGCTTACTGCCCAGGGCGTTGGGGGGGCGAAGAAGACCCCCTCCCCGTCCCTCCCCCGCTGCGCGGGAGAGGGCGCCCCCACCCGCCTCAGCAGCCACAAGTGACGGTCCCACCAACTTTCAAACGCCCTCTTATGCTCCCGCCGAAACCCGCCGGATGACCTCACCCGGCTCCCGGAGGGTGGTCCGCGCCCGGCGTTCTGCCACCAGCAGGGGAGTGCCACGAGGAGCGGCGGATCGAGCGGGGTCAGGGAGCGCAGGTGCAGATTCACCGGTCCCGGCGGACCATCGCCCTTCGTAGCGTCAACGGACCTCCGGAGGCCACCTGCCGGATGGCGCGGCTGGAGAGGAGAAAGTCCAGCGGATCGGAGCTGCCGGCGAAACAGGCCGCGAACACGGTCTGCTCGCCGTCTCCCTGGTACCGGCCAACGCCCGGCTGGGGATCCTCGTGGCCATCACGCTGGTCGCCAGTTGTCTGCTGACCCTTGCCGGTCTGGGCGCGCTCCTCCAGGCGGGCCTCGGCTCGCGACTGATCGGCCGGCCGCGGTTCCCTGAACGGGAAGGCTTCCCATGATTCCGGCGGGCGCGCACAGACGCGTCCGCGGTGTAGTATCGGATCATCCGACAGATCCGGAGACTATAGCTCATGCCAAATCCAGCCGTCACGAACTTTCAGCAGATCCTTGAGATGGTTGAAGGGCTACCCGACGAGCAGCAGCAGGATCTATTCGATATCGTCCGGAATCGGCAGAGAGAACGCCACCGCGAGGTTCTCGCGGCCAACATCGAACAGGCCCGGCGAGAGCTCGCCAGTGGAGCGGTTCGGCGCGGCACGGTCGAGGATCTGATGGCAGAGATCGCCGAATGAGGGAGCTCCTCTGGAGCAACGCCTTTCGCCGCGCCCTCCGCCGGACGGTCAAGCGTCATCCCCACGTCCGCGGTGACATCGAGGCGGCCCTGCGGCTTCTGCAAGTCGACCCGTTTGCGGCCCAACTCGCCACCCACAAGCTGAAGGGTCGTCTAGCCGGCATCTGGGCCTGCGACTGGAGCCCCGCTCCTCCTAGAAAACCTTCGGAAACACCAGGCCGGTCCTCTTCTTGTAAGCCTCGAACTCCGGGTAGCGGGACAGCGACTTGTCCTTCGCCAGCATGTTCCTGACGAAGAAACCGAACACCCAGCCGGCCAGGACCAGGAACGGCAGCCAGTGCAGGGACATCAGGGCATAACCCGTATAGATCAGGATCTCGCCCAGGTAGTTCGGGTTTCTCGTCCGGCCGAACAGACCGTCCTGGATCAGGCCCTTCCTGAGCTGCAGCGTGTAGTACTTCTGCGCGTCGCCGACGAAGTGGAGGAAGACTCCCAGGATGTAGAGAAACAACACCAGTCCGATCAGCCAGGGCGGCAACTGGACATGCCGGCTGATCAGCAGGAAGGGCGCCACGTAGTACCCCGCCAGCGGCAGGAAGATGAAAAAGATCCCCAGCCAGACGGGCTTCCTCTCCGCGAATCTCACGTCGGGGTAGAGCGCGTGCTTGAGCAGCCAGAGCAGGCTGTAAGTCCCGTGCAGGCCGAGATAGACGAAGGCCTCCGTGGACCAATTCTCGTAATACCACATCAAGAACAGGATGACCGGGATCACCAACGCCTTGTGAGCATTGATCGCCGTCGAGATCTTCATGGCGTCCTCCTCTGGAAGGTCACGGGCGGAGTCTACAGCCTGCGAGCCCTCTCCGCACGGCCGTCAGAAGAGGTCGACGATGCGCCAGGGTGTCCAATCGAGAGGTACGCGCTCGGTATAGCTGCGGCCGCTGATCAGAAGCCGGTCCGGGTTGCCCAGCACGCCAAGCGGGATGTGGACGACAAACGCCCGTGACTCCCGGCTGAGACTCACGCTGTCGGGCGGCAGCGTCCCGACCTGATCGTAAACCGCCTGGCCGTGCTCGCCGAGCTGGACGTGCAGCTTGGGCATCGCGCCGAAGGGCCGGTCCGGCCGGTAGCCGAAGACATAGAGGGAGAGCCGAGCCTCTCGCTGGAGCGGCCGGGAAAAGGAGGCCGTCACCTCCAGCTCGCGTCCCGACTGGCGGAGGGTGATGCTTTCAATCTCGACGAACAGCTCCTCCTCAGCCCGCGTCAGCTCTTCCGGGACGGTCGGCGGCAGCTTCTCGTCGCGCGGGGCGACCAGGACGGCCGCCGCTCCCGGCTCGAGCGTCACGTTGGGAAAATCCCCGAACAGCTCGTTGGCGCGCACGAAGCGGCGCAGGAACGCGCCGTCGCTGATGTACTGGGTGCGGTGATGCCGCAACGCCTTCAGCTTGCCGGCCACGGCGGCGGAGGCCAGGGGCACCTCGATCCAGCCGATCTCCCCGGCCAGCTCCGGAGGAGGTGCCAGCCCGAGGCCCGGGACGGGACGGGACGGCGACGGCCAGCGCGGATGGTGGACGAGGTAGGGGTACAACCGCGGCTGGATCTCGTCCCGCAGGTTCCAAAGCGCGATGCGCGTAAAGAGATAGAGCGCCTGATGATCCGGGTGAAGGTCGGCCGGATGCGAGACCAGGATCCGGGTCGGCCGGATCTCGCGGATCCGGCTCACGAGGTCGGCGAGAAGACTTTCCCCGTTGTAGGCGGCACCGGGCCGGTAGGCGTCGCGATAGGGCACGGCCTGCGCCTGCGTCATCGGGCTCCGGTAGGCCTCGCCACCTCCCCAATGGCTGTACCAGATGGCCAGGGTGCCGCGATCGGGGTAGCCGAGGAAGGTGACGTGGCCGCGGGGGACACCCAGCGAGGCGTCGGCGGCCAGCGCCTCGCCGTGCCGCAGCATCCCCATGCGCCGTGCCTGTCCGGACGTCATGGGCAAGTTGTGCTGGCTGACGGCGTACGACCACAGGGTCGCGTCGCCGTACGTGAGGAAGACAATGTCGACGGGGACGCCGAGCGCCTTCGCGTTCTGAATGACACCGCCGCAGCCCAGCACCTCGTCGTCCGGGTGCGGCGCCAGGATCAGCAGCCGATCACCGGCGGACAGATCCAGTTGTCCGGTATGGGCGCTACCGCCGGGCCCGCCCTCCGGGCAGCCCATCAGCAACGCCAAAGAGACGATCTGGCATAGAAGCTGCTTGAGTCTATTCATGCGGGACTGCGTAGGAGCAACGCTACCCGACGGAAGGGGCTCTTCCCATCCTGCCGGGTGTGGCACTCGCCCTCTAGCAACGAGAAGAATAGAACAAGCCAATCAGAAGAAAAGGAGAACCCCTATGTCCGTCGCCAAAATCATCGAGATCAGCTCCGAATCGACCGAGGGTTTCGAAGCCGCCATCCGTGACGGGATCACCCGGGCCAGCAAGACGCTGAACAACATCAAGAGCGCCTGGATCCAGAGCCAGCAGGTGGTGGTCGAGAACCAGAAGGTTGTCGCCTACCGGGTCGACATGAAGGTCACCTTCGTGATGGAGGACTAGCGGAAAGGAAGGAGTACACCATGAAAAAAAACACCATGACCCAGATCGCCGGAATCGCGGGCGGTGCCGCGGTCGGCGCGGCTGTCTATGTCTATACCCACCGCAGCGCGCCGCGGAAAGGCGTGACTCCGCGCAAGGCGCAAAAGATCGGTGAAGAGCTCGGGATCGACTGGACCCGTTTCGACCTCGCGGAGTTCCGCCGCGGAATGCAGGTGGAGCTCGAGCACGGCCGGCGCGATCCGGCGACGGACGTGACCGGCGACGACCTGCTCCTCACCGGCAAGATCGCGCTCGCCCATCTCAACGAGTTCCCGGACTACTACACGCGGCTCGCCCGCATGGAGGAGGAGGCCAAGACCTACTGGCGCGGAGCCGCCAAGCTCGCGGCCACGGAGGAAGCGCTCCACTAGCTCGAAGCAGGACGAGGTCCATCATGGAGAGGATCGCGAAGTCCCCGGCCTTGTTCCGGGCGCCGCCGAACCTGTCCGACTACGACAGCGTCCGCGCGTGTTTCACCTGGGAGGCCGCCCGGCGCCAGCTCGACGGCCTGCCGGGCGGCGCCGGCCTCAACATCGCCCATGAGGCGGTCACCCGGCACGCTCGCGGCGCTCGGAGCGGTCATGCCGCTCTGCGTTGCGTCAGCCGGAAGGGGGATGTCCGGGACATCTCCTACGCCGAGCTCGACGGCCTGACGAGCCGGTTCGCCAACGTCCTCGCCGGCCTCGGGGTCACCGCGGGAGAGCGGGTGTTCGCCCTGCTGCCCCGGGTCCCCGAGCTTTACGTGACCGCCCTGGGCACGCTCAAGAGCCGCGCCGTGTTCTCGCCGCTCTTTCCGGCGTTCGGTCCCGAGCCTATCCGGCAGCGGCTCACCCTGGGCGACGGCCGCGTCCTCGTCACCACCGCGGCCCTCTATGGAAAGAAGGTCGCGGAGCTCCGCAAGGATCTCCCGGGCCTGAAGCACGTCCTCCTGATCGATCAGGACTTCCAGGCGCTCCTCGAGACCGCTTCGGACCGCTTCGAGATCCCGCCCACCGATCCCGACGACATGGCTCTCCTCCACTTCACCAGCGGCACCACGGGACGGCCCAAGGGCGCGGTCCACGTCCATGGCGCCGTGGTGGCCCACCATGCCACCGGCGGGTTCGTCCTGGATTTCCACCCGGACGACATCTTCTGGTGTACCGCCGACCCCGGCTGGGTGACGGGCACCTCCTACGGCATCCTCTCGCCCCTCACCCACGGCGTCACCAGCATCGTGGACGAGGGGGACTTCGACGCCGAGCGCTGGTACGGCATCCTCCAGGACCGCAAGGTGACGGTCTGGTACACCGCGCCCACGGCGATCCGGGTGCTCATGAAGGTGGGAACGGAGGTCCCGAAACGGTTCGACCTGAGCGCGCTGCGCCACGTCGCCAGCGTGGGCGAGCCGCTCAACGCCGAGGCCGTGGTCTGGGGGCAGGAGGCTTTCGGGCTCCCGATCCACGACAACTGGTGGCAGACCGAGACCGGCGCGATCATGATCGCCAACTTCCCGGCGATGGACATCAAGCCGGGCTCCATGGGCCGGCCGGTGCCGGGCGTCGAGGCGGGGATCGTCCGCCGCACCGCGGACGGCGGAGTGGACGAGGTACCGGAGGCCGCCACGACGGGCGAGCTGGCGCTGCGGCCCGGCTGGCCCTCCATGTTCCGCGGCTACCTAGGGGAGGAGGAACGGTACCGCAAATGCTTCGCCGGCGGCTGGTATCTCTCCGGCGACCTGGCGCAGCGGGACGAGGAGGGCTACTACTGGTTCATCGGCCGGACGGACGACGTCATCAAGTCTTCCGGCCACCTGATCGGCCCCTTCGAGGTGGAGAGCGTGCTGATGGAGCACGCGGCGGTGGCCGAGGCCGCGGTGATCGGCAAGCCCGACCCCGTGGCCGGTGAGATCGTCAAGGCGTTCGTATCGCTCAAGCACGGCTTCGAGGCGGGCGAGGAGCTGAGGCTCAGCCTCCTGGCACACGCCCGCCGGAGGCTGGGAGCCGCCGTGGCCCCCAAGGAGATCGACATCCTTCCCGAGCTGCCCCGCACCCGCAGCGGCAAGATCCTCCGCCGCCTCCTCAAGGCCCGGGAGCTTGGGCTGCCGGAAGGAGACCTGTCGACGCTGGAGACGGCGGCGGCAACGCAGTCATAACGGAGGCAGACCATGTCCTACACGCGTCTCTATTTCCGCGACCAGGCGCGGGAGAAAATCCTGGCGGGCGCCACCACCCTGGCCGACGCGGTCCGGGGGACGCTGGGGCCCAAGTCGAAATCCGTCCTCATCGAGAAGAAGTGGGGGGCGCCGATCGTCTGTAACGACGGGGTGACCATCGCCAAGGAGATCAACCTGAAGGACGAGGAGGAGAGGCTAGGCGCGCAGGTGCTGCGCCAGGCCGCGGAGCGCACGAGCGAGGCCGTGGGCGACGGCACGACCACTTCGACGCTGCTCGCCCACGCGATCTTCGCCGAAGGGCTGCGCAACGTGGTGGCCGGCGCGAGCGCCATCGATCTCAAGCGGGGGATCGACCGCGGGGTGAAGGCCGCGGTGGAAACCCTCCGGGCGCTCTCCCGGCCGGTGGCGAGCCGCAAGGAGAAGTCCCAGATCGCCGCCATCTCCGCCCACAACGACACCGCCATCGGCGAAATGGTCGCCGAGGCCATGGAACGGGTCGGCGACGAAGGGGTGGTGACCGTGGAAGAGGCGAAGGGGACCGAGATGGAGCTGGAGGTCGTGGAGGGGATGCAGTTCGATCGCGGCTATCTCTCCCCCTACTTCGTCACCGACGCGGAAAAGATGGAGACGGTGCTGGAGCAGCCGCTCCTGCTGCTCCACGAGAAGCGGATCTCGGCCCTCAAGGAGCTGCTGCCGGTCCTCGACGCGGTACTCAAGGCCGGCAGGCCGCTGTTCATCGTGGCCGAGGATCTGGAAGGGGAAGCCCTCGCCACGCTGGTGGTCAACAAGCTCCGCGGGACGATCTCCTGCGCCGCGGTGAAGGCGCCGGGTTTCGGCGACCGTCGCAAGGAGATGCTGCAAGACGTCGCGGTGCTCACCGGCGGCAAGCTGATCGCCGAGGAGCTGGGCATCCGGCTGGAGAGCGTGACGCTGGAGGATCTCGGCAGCGCCCAGAGGGTGGTGATCGACAAGGACACGACCACGATCATCGGCGGCGCCGGGGACCCCAAGGCGGTGGAAGCCCGCTGCTCCGAGCTGCGGCGGCAGATCCAGGAGGCCACGTCGGACTACGACAAGGAGAAGCTCCAGGAGCGCCTGGCCAAGCTCGCCGGAGGTGTGGCGGTGATCCGCGTGGGCGCCCCGTCCGAGGCCGAGATGAAAAACCGCAAGGAGGCGCTGGAGGACGCCATCAGCGCCACGCGGGCGGCGGTGGCCGAGGGGATCGTGCCGGGAGGCGGTCTGCCGCTTCTACGGGCAATCGACGCAGTGATAGCGGAGGAAGTGAAGGCCGAAGGGGATGAGCGGACAGGCCTCCGCATCCTCGCCCGCGCGCTGGAAGCGCCGGCCCGCCAGATCGCGGCCAACTCGGGAGTGGACAGCGGCGTGGTCGTCGAGAAGCTGCGCGCCGGCAAGGGTGCCCAGGGGTTCGATGCGGCCACCGGCCGGTACGTGGACCTGATCGAAGCGGGGATCATCGATCCAACCAAGGTGTTGCGGGTGGCGCTGGAGAACGCGGCCTCGGTGGCCGGCGTCCTCCTCCTCGCCGAGGCCACGCTGACCGAGATCGAGGAGCCGAAGGAGGAGAGGCCGGTTCACGAGCTGGTGTAGGGCGAGGCGGCGTCCCTCGCTTGCGGTCACGTATCCCGTCGGATACACTGCCGGCTGTGTTCCAGCTTCTCCAGTCAGAGACCTTCAGCAGATGTAACTCATGCCGATCAAGCTCTCGGAATTCGACGCCAGCGCGTACCTCGACAACGAGGAGGTCATTGCCGAATACCTGACGGCTGCGCTCGAAGACGGCAATCCCGATGTGTTCCTGGCTGCTTTGGGCCATGTCGCCAAAGCGCGCGGCATGAGTGCCATAGCGCAAAGCGCAGGCCTCGGGCGCGAGAGCCTTTACAAAGCGCTGGCGCCCGGTGCCAGACCCCGCTATGACACCGTGCTCAAGGTGCTCCACAGCCTTGGAGTCCGGTTGACCGTTACCGCGTGAAGAATCCGCTACGCTCCTAGGCCGCCATGCGGCCGAGGCTCTCGTCGTAGACGTTCCAGAGGTGGACGGCGTAGAAGATCGGCGCGTGATCGATCACGTCGTCGATCGGCTGCAGCCGCGCCCAGTCCTCGGCGGGCCGCGGCAACCCGAAACCCGTCCGGCGGCGCGGGCAGGGGGCTCCTCCCTCCGCGCTCTCCGGACTACCCCGCGGGCGGTGAGGAGGGTTGCGGGAGTCGCGTAGTCTCGACGAAAGGGGCAACCCCTCTCCCTGGAGGACCGACTCCCATGACAAACAACGATCTCGTCCGTCCGTTCGCGACTCTGGGCATCGACGACGTGCCGCTGGTCGGCGGCAAGAACGCTTCCCTGGGCGAGATGGTCCGCGAGCTGGCGCGCGCCGGTGTGCCGGTGCCGGACGGCTTCGCCACGACCGCCACGGCCTACCGCCTGTTCCTCACCCGGACCGGCCTGGACCAGCGGCTCGCCGCCGTGCTCGCCGGCCTCGATCCGGCCGACGTGGCCGATCTGGCCCGCCGGGGCGCCGAGGCGCGGCGCCTGATCCTGGAGTCGGAGCTGCCGCGGGAGCTTCGGGAGGCCGTCGTCACTGCCTACCGCGAGCTCAGCCGCGCAAGCGGTGAGACGGCGACGGACGTGGCCGTGCGCTCCAGCGCCACCGCCGAGGATCTGCCCGAGGCGAGCTTCGCCGGGCAGCAGGAGACCTATCTCAACGTGCGCGGCGAGGCCGAGCTGATCGACGCCTGCCGGCGCTGCTACGCCTCGCTCTTCACCGACCGCGCCCTTTCCTATCGCGCCCACCACGGCTTCGATCACCTGCGCATCGCCCTGTCGATCGGCGTCCAGAAGATGGTGCGCTCCGACCTCGGCGCCGCCGGCGTGATCTTCACCCTCGACACCGAGACCGGCTTCCGCGACGTGGTGATGATCACCGCCGCCTACGGCCTCGGCGAAAACGTCGTGCGCGGCACCGTCAATCCGGACGAGATCTACGTCTTCAAGCCCACGCTCGCCCAGGGCTTCCGCCCCATCCTCCAGAAGCGGCTGGGCAGCAAGGAGATGAAGCTGATCTACGACGCCCGCGGCGGGACGCAGAAGACGCGCAACGTGCCGGTGCCGGAGAGCGAGCGGCGGCGCTTCGCCCTGCGCGACGACGAGATCCTCGAGCTCGCGCGCTGGGCCGTCGCCATCGAGGAGCACTACAGCCGCCGCGCCGGCCACCCCGTGCCCATGGACCTGGAGTGGGCCCGGGACGGGCGCACCGGCAAGCTCTTCATCCTTCAGGCGCGCCCGGAGACGGTGCAGTCGCGGCGCGACGCCTCGGTCCTGGAGATCTACCGGCTCGCCAGCCCGCCCGCTCCCCTGCTCTCCGGGCAGGCGGTGGGCTCGAAGATCGGCCGCGGGCGGGTGCGGATCGTCCACGACGCCGGCCACCTGGCCGACTTCGCCGAGGGGGACGTGCTGGTCACCGAGATGACCGACCCCGACTGGGTGCCGATCCTCAAGAAGGCGTCCGCCGTGATCACCGAGCGCGGCGGGCGCACCTGCCACGCGGCGATCGTCAGCCGCGAGCTGGGCATCCCGGCCGTGGTCGGCGCCGAGGACGCGCGGCACCGGCTCGCGGACGGCCAGGAGGTCACCGTCTCCTGCGCCGAGGGGGCTGTCGGGCACGTCTATCCCGGCCTGCTCGACGTGAAAATCGAGCGCACCGCGCTCGGCGAGCTGCCGCGGACGCGCACCCGCATCCTGCTCAACATCGCCGACCCCGAGCGCGCCTTCGACCTCTCCTTCCTGCCGGTGCAGGGCGTGGGCCTGGCCCGCATGGAGTTCATCATCAGCAACGCGATCCGCGTCCACCCCATGGCCCTCATCCGCGAGTCCGAGATCACCGACCCGGCGGCGCGCGAGGAGATCGCCCGGCTCACCGAGGGCTACCCGGACCGCCGGGAGTACTTCGTGGACCACCTGGCGCAGGGGGTGGGGATGATCGCCGCGGCCTTCTACCCGCGGGAGGTCATCCTGCGGCTCTCCGACTTCAAAACCAACGAGTACGCGGGGCTCCTGGGAGGCGCGGGGTTCGAGCCGCACGAGGAGAACCCGATGCTCGGCTTCCGCGGCGCCTCCCGCTATGCGCACCCTCTCTACCGCGACGGCTTCGCCCTGGAATGCGCCGCGGTCCGCAGGGTGCGGCGCGAGATGGGTCTCACCAACCTGAAGATCATGGTGCCCTTCTGCCGCACGCCGCAGGAGGGCCGGCGGGTGCTGGAAGTCCTGGCCGAGGAGGGTCTGCGCCGGGGCGAGGACGGGCTGGAGGTCTACGTGATGTGCGAGATCCCCTCGAACGTGCTCCTCGCCCACGACTTCGCCGCGATCTTCGACGGTTTCTCGATCGGCTCCAACGACCTCACGCAGCTCGTGCTGGGGGTGGACCGCGACTCGCAATTGGTGGCCCCCATCTTCGACGAGCGCAGCCCGGCGGTGAAGGAGATGGTGCGCCGGGTGATCGCGGACGCCCACAAAGCCGGCCGCAAGGTGGGCATCTGCGGCCAGGCGCCGTCGGACTACCCGGAATTCGCCGAGTTCCTCGTCGCGCAGGAGATCGATTCGATGTCCCTCAACCCCGACGCCGTGCTGCCGACCCTCCGCCGGCTGGCCGCCATGGAGGAGGCGGCGGAGGTCGAGGCGGCGCTGGCAAGACCGTAAGGAAAGCGTCAACGCAGTACCCTTCATGAAAAACCGCCCCGGGGGGCGTGCCGGAACACGCCCCCCGGAATCCGGCTACGGCTCCGGCTCCGGCTCCGCCACAGACTGCGGCCCGGCCGTGACTTCAACCGGCGGCGGTGGCGCCGGCTCGGGATCGCGGCGCGGGCGGCGGCGCAGCGGCGCGATGCCGAACTGCACCAGGCGCTCGTTTCGCGGCCCGATCTTGAACTTCACCGCCCCGCGCAGACGCATCGCCATCTCGCGGCCGCGATCCAGCGTCATCTGCAAATCCTGCGTGGCCTGCTGGCGTGACGCCGTGAAGGACTCCTGCTCGGCCTTCATCTCCCTCGCCTCCTGGAGCGCCTGAACCAGCGCGGTCCGCTCCGCCTCGATGTCCGGCAACGAGGCGGCATGCTCCTCCACCGCTGCCAGCAGCCTCTCCCAGTCAAAAACCACATCCGTGTACGTGTTCGTGTGCGGCATGATCTTGCTCCTTCTTTTCTGTCCCACACTTCCGCGGGACTTCAATTCGGGGCCTTCATGGCTCCGAAAGACCTTTCTTGTTCGTCACAAGCGAAACATCTGATCTTCCGCCGTGCCGGCTACGAAGAGAGCATACGGACCAGCCGCCGGGAGCGTCTAGGCCTGCCGCGAAGTTCCCTTCGGAGGCGGATCGAGTCCGCAAGCGTGGCCTGCATGCGCCTCGTCCAGGCACACCGCCGCCGGGGCGAGCTTGGCGCTCAGCGCCGCGACATCTTTCCGCCAGGCGAGCCGCTCGGATCGATCCGGTGCGAGCCCTCAGGGATTTCAGCGACTGAGTGGCGGCAAGGTTATCGACCTGGCGAGAGATTCAGAGGCTCATTCCTCCAGCCCGAACCGGCTCATCTTCGCGCGCAGCGTGATGCGGGAGATGCCGAGCAGTTGGCAGGTATCGCCGATGCGGCCCTGGCAGCGGGCGAGGGCCTCCGCGATGAGCTGGCGGTCGTGGCGCTCCAGCAGCTCCCTGTACTCCCCGGGCGCGAGGCGGGTTGGCAGCGGGGGTGGCTCGGTGGTCAGGAGCCGGTCCTGTTGGCTTTCCGGTGCCGCGCCGGGCTGCATACCCTTCCATGCCTCTGTCGCCAGAGCGAAGATTTGCTGCCCGGTCGCAGCACAGCAGCGCACCAGGGCATGCCGCGCCTCCAAAAGGTGAAGGTCCGTCAATCGCCGGGCGTCGACCAGGGCCAGGAGGTCGCGCCAGAGTTGGATCGTCGCGGCGTGGCGGTCTTCCCCGGCCTTTTTCATCCTGTCGATCGCGTCCTCACAGGCCCGGGCCGCTTTGTCCAACTCTCCCCGCTTGTACAGGAGCTCGAAGCGGGTCAGCATGGTCAGGAAGGCGTCCTTGTGGAGCCCGGCTTCCAGCAGGCCTTCGATGTTGGTACGAAAGGCCATCTCCGCCTCCCGGTCGAAGCCCGAGGGAATCCAGCACGAGGGCCCCCAGGTAGCTCCAACTGAGACGCGCACCGGACCCCCCGAAAATCTCGTAGAGAGGCCGGGTGGCGTCAAGGCTCTGTTTCGCCTCGTCCGGGCGCCCCAGGTAGACAAGGCTCGCGGTGATGATGTTCATCGCAAGAATCTCGAGGCGGGCCTCCCTCGGCGCCAACAGCCTCAGGGCCTCTGCCGCGCGATCGACAGCTTCCGTGTGGCGACAAGCAGCCAGGAGGGTGCTCGCCTCTTGGACCGCAGTAAAGGCCACCCCCGCTGAATCCTGGATGCTGTGATAGAGGATCGTAGCGCGAGCCAGCAAGGCCAAAGCCTGTTCCGGGTGGCCCATATCCATTTCAAGAGACGCCTGGAACGAAAGCAGCCGGGCCTCGCGCGCCGGATCGCCGGTTCCCCGGGCGTGTTGGCTGCGCGCACTGCTGAAAGCGGCGGCGGACCCCTGCCAGTCTCCTTCCAGCCGGCGGCAGTTCCCTGCGAACCCCAAGGCCGTGCCCTGAAGGTCGTGCTTGACCGGCTCCGAACAGCGGCTTGGTGGGAGGATGCCGGCCAGGGAATACGCGACGAATGCCACCTCTTCGCCGCGATTGGGGTCGCTCAGCCCGATCGCGGAAGCGTCCTCCAGGATCGTGTCAACCAACTCTCGGGTCCGAAGCGATCGAACCTTCTTGATTCGGGCAAGCTGCTCCGCGATGGAAAGCGATTTGAGCTCCCTCCACAAGGCGCGCGCGCGCACCCGGCTTAGCTCCTCCTGGTCCTCCTTCTCACGCAGATCGGCGGGGCCGGTGCGTTCCGCGCCGGAGGCGGCTTCAGCAACGGCCTCAGCCAGGCGATACTTCGTGATCTTCGCCCGGAGCGTGTTGCGGGTGATGTCGAGCAAACGCGCGGTCTCGGCTCTGCGGCCTCCGCATTGGGAGAGGCCCTTCACGATGAGGGCTCGATCATGGCGTTCCAGGGCCGCTTCGTAATGGGCAGGAGCGTTGTTGGCAGGCTTCGTCAGGCCGCCTTCGCTCTCGGTTTCGGAAAGGAGCCTGACGCTGCGGACGGGCTCGTGCGCTCCGGCGAAGGTTCACTCCGGCTCCCTCCAAAGGAGCCCCGTGACCGGGAGCGTTCCAGTGCCGCACGAGGTAGCGCCGAGCGGCCAGCAGATGGTGCTCCGTCAAGCGCCGGGCATTGACCAGGGTGAGGAGGCCGCGCCACAGCTCTTCCATCTGGCTGTGCCAAGCCACCCCGTTCTGTTGGATCGTCTCCGAGCGACTCCTTCACAGGCTTGGGCTGCTTTGTCCAACTCTCCCCGCAGATACAAAGCTCGAAGCGGGTCAGCATGGTCAGGAAGGCGTCCTTGTAGAGCTCGGCCTCCATGAGGTCCGCGATGTGGCGGCGAAATGCCTTCTCGGCTTCCCGGGCATTGCCCAGGGAATCGAGCAAGAGGGCTTCAAGGTAGTCCGCCTGAAGGTCGGTCGACCGGTCCGGAAGGTGCTTGTAAAGGGGGCGGGTAGCGGCATAGCTTTTCAGCGCCGCGGCCGGCCGCCCCAGGAACAAAAGACTCGCGGTGATGATATTCCTCGCCAGTATTTCGAGGCGGGTGTCCTTCGGCGTCAGCAGTCTCAGGGACTCCTCCGCTCGGGCAATAGCTTCCTCATGCCGGCAAGCGGCCAGTCGGATACTGGCCTCCTGGACTGCGGTCGCCGCAAGAGCGGCCGAGTCCCCCCCTTTGCGATAGAGATCGGAAGCGCAGGCCAGACAAGCTTCAGCTCGCTCCAGGTGACCCGTATCCATTGCAAGCGACGCCTGGAACGAAAGGAGCCGCGCCTCGTGCGCCGGCTCACCGGACCCCTTTTCGAGATGGCTTCGGGCCGCCTTGAAAGCTTCGCCAGAGCCGCGCCAGTCCGCCGCCAACCGGCGGCAGTTCCCGACCACCCCCATTGCCTCACACTGAAGGTCGTTCCTGAGAGCTTCTGAAAAGACTTCGATGGGAAGGCTGCCCGCGATGGCGTGAGCGACGAGCGCCGTCGCTTCGCCGAGAAACGGATCCTCCGGCGCGATCTTGGAGGCCTCCTTGATCACCGTGTCGAACATCTCCCGCGTCTGAAGGGTTGCGTCGGCCTTGATGTACCCGATCTGTTCCTCGGGGGAAAGGCACTTCAGCTCCGCCCACCGGGTTCCCGCCCGCAGCCGGCCCTCCTCCACTCTCCCATCCTCCACGCGGGTCCTCTTCAGCTCGTCGATAGCCCTGCCGGCGAGATCCAGGCACGGCAGGCAGAGGGCGATGTGGGAGGCGACGGAGTCCAACTCGGCCCGCGTAGCTTGGCCGGAAAAGACCCTGCTCAGTGTGGTGGGCGAAAGGTGTTGCTCCATTCCAAAGCCTCCCTGTTTTCAGTAGGACCGGCACGCCAGAATACACGAAGAAGGGGGAGGGCGGAAAAACCGCCCTCCTGTGAAAAGAGGTGCTTTCAGGTGCCCCAACCGAGCCTAGCCGTCGGGATCGAACCGACTTCCAGCGTCTGTGCTGGCTCCGCCGTTGGGATCGAAAAGGTTTCCGGCGTCCGGGATGGCGCCGCCGTTGGGGTCAAAGATGCCTCCGCCGTCTGTGTCGGCGGGCGGGGCCTGAGCGGCTTCGAACAGCCCTGCCGCCCACGATTGGAGCGGTGGTCCGCCGAGCGCCAGCCCCAGAGCTAAAACCCAGAAAAGACGAGACATACCAACCTGCCTTTCCGAGAGACGCTCAACTCGCGGATCAGTCATTGACCCGGTCAAAATGTCTCTCTGGCCGGAGTGTGCCCTGTCGGCCGGCCGGGAACAAGGCCGGTTTCCCGGAGTAAGGCGTTGCCCAGGTGAGAGATTTGCTTCCTGTCGCCAGGAACGACTTTGCGATGATCCACCACGCGCGCGGGCCGCGGGGATCTTTCGCGCGCATGGAGAGCAATGATGAACAGGAACGGATCGCTCACCCTGTCGGCCATGGTGACGCTGGCGACGGCGGCCACCTCCTTCTGGGAGGTCTACGGCGAGGAGAATCCGGGGGACCTGGCGTTTCGCCGCGTCCACTGGCAAAAGGTTCTGGACCTCGATGCCGAGGTCCGCCGGGAGCACTTCTCCAAGGTGGACCTTTCGCGGGCCGATGCGGACATGGCGGCGCTGCTCTACGGCTGCGTGGTGCTGGACCACTTCACGGTGCGCCCTCTGGCCGAGCCCGGCAAGGTCGCCCTGCCGCCCAGTTACAGCGCGATCCAGGCGGGGCTCTATGTCTTCTTCGACCGCGGCTCGTGGCGTGCCACCTGGAACAGGCTGGAAGAGCCCGTCCGGGTCCAACTGTTCGCGCTCACGCAGAACGCGGACGGGACGCTGTGCTACCGCGATCTGTTGGCGGCATGAGAGCGAACGGCAAGTCAGGAGGCCCCCTTGGAACCGGACCGAGAGAGCGTTCTGGCGGAGATCCTGGCGCGCTGCCAGAGAGGCGCGGACCTCATCCACAGAACGGACTCCCGGGAGGCCCGGCAGGTGATGCTGGGCTGCTTTCTGCGGGACCTCGCTTCCGTGGAGCGGCTGCTTCCCGGTGCGCCTCCGGAACTGGTCGCCGAGGCTCGGACGCTCAGGTTGCAGGCGGCCACATGGCGGAGGCGCATCGGGGCGCCCATCGCGCCGGACAATCTAAGGAAGGAGGCGGGGCATGATCGAGACTCGAGAACAACTCAGAGCACGTCCGCGAGGAGACCACTCCACGGCCGCGGCACCTCATCCGGACCCCGGCATGCTCCGGCGCTTCGCCCGCGGCGACGTGACGAAGGAGGCGGCGAGGGAGGTCGTAGCCCATCTCCTGAGCCGGTGCGGGAGTTGCGCCGCGAGAGTCCGGGAAGCGGCCCGGTTGCCGCGGCGGCACCAGCGGGGCCCACGCCGGCGATGAAGCGGCCAAAGTCGACAGAGCCGCCCGCCCTCCTGGACAGGCTGCCGCAGGCGCGAATCTGGATCGAGGCCGGGATCAGTCTGGCTTGCTCCGGGAGACTGGTCCGGGCCGGCTACGCCAGCCTCGAAGATCTCGATGGCGCTTCCAGAGAGGATCTTCTTGCGGTCGGCGGCATCGGCGCTGGGACCCTGGAGAGGCTGGAGCAACTCCTTGGACACCCCTTGCCGTCGCCTTCCAGCGTTTGGCTGGAGAAGGGGCTGCCGCCCAGGGTCGCGGCCTCTCTGGCCTACGCCGGCATCGACTCTTTGGAAGCCCTGGGAAAGTTGTCCCGCGAGGAGCTTCTCGCTCGTGGTCTCCGCAGGCCCGGGCTGGAACGGTGCGAAGCGCTGCTCGGGCGGCCCATCCACTCCAAGGCGAGGCCGCGGCCGGTTCAAGCCCAGCCGGCCGTGAAAGAGCGGCGCCCTGCGCGGTTACCTGAGATCCGGGAAGAGTTGGAGTCCCTGCACCTCCACCTGTTGGAGATGCTCGTGCCACTCCAAAACCGGAGAGTCGCCCGCACCGGCAGCCGGACTGAAGACGACCGCCTGCGCCTGGCGCTCTGGAACGCCGCCCGGGAGCTGGACCCCTTGCTCAGCGAAGCCCCGGCCGGCCTCGATTTGAGGAGAAACGACCCGGCGACCGGGGAGGCTCTCCATGCCTTCGCGGTGCGGCGGTTTTTCTCGCTCCGCCTTCTGGATGATCCCGGCCACATCTATATTCCCAAGCATTCACCCGAGGAGTGTGAGTTGCGAGTCTTTCGGGAGTATGGCCGCTGGTGGCTGACGTGGCTCAAGCTCGAAGGAGACATGAACCGGCCCGAGGCGCTGACCCGTGAGTTGCTCTTGATCGAAACCGATGATGACGGCCGGCTTCACGTAACGGCAGTTTGATTTTGAGCCTCTGTGCCCGCGGGCAAAGCCTCTGTGCCCGCGGGCAAAGCCTCTGTGCCCGCGGGCAAAGCCTCTGTGCCCGCGGGCAAAGCCTCTGTGCCGGCGGGCAAAGCCTCTGTGCCGGCCGGCAAAGCCTCTGTGCCAGCGGGCAAAGCCTCTGTGCCAACGGGCTGAGCCTCTGTGCCCGCAGGTTGAGCCTCTGTGCCCGCCGGCAAAGCCTCTGTGCCAGCGGGCTGAGCCTCTGTGCCGGCCGGCAAAGCCTCCGTGCCCGCGGGTTGAGCCTCCGTGGAGGCGGTGTGTAGCCACGGCGCGGTGGCTCCATCCACCTCCACCTCCACGCCGAGCTTGCACCTTCAGGCATGCCCACCCCTGGAGATTGTCCCGCCCTACCCTACCGGGCAGGCGCCGGCGCCCCCGCCTGGCTCCATGGACGGCAGAGCCCAATTTGGGTTGACACGTATTTTCTGGGGGTCTACTGTTCTGGTGGATCGGCAGGTCTCGTCACCGAGGCGGCGACCGCCTCGGAGCAAAGGAGCTACAGAATGAAGCGACTGCTGTTGTTTCTCTCGTTCCTTCTTCTGGTAAGTCCCCTGTCCGTGCTTGCGGCGAGCTCCCACCTGGTTCGGTTGCGGATCTTCGACGGTGAGAAGGCCCAGGCGGGAGTCGAAGTGACCGTCAACTACCCCGATGCGGAGCGCACCGCCGGCACGACCCTCACCCTCACCAGCGACGCCAATGGATTCGTGCAGTTCAAGCTGAACGAGGACGTCTTCTGGGTCACCGTGGCATCGCTCAATCCCGACGTGACCGGACGCGAGTTCAAGGTGCCGAACGGCGCGGCGGAAACGATCCGGTGGGACGTGCGCCCACGCGAATGGAAGCGGGAGGCACGGCCATGAAAGCTCGCCTGTGGACAGCCTTCCTCTTCCTTCTCTCGCTCCCTCTCTTCGCCCAGCAGACCACAACCCTTGCAATCGACTGCTGGTCCGGAGGCCACTGCGCCATGCCCTGCGGCGGCAGCGGCCAGGGCAACTACGACTGCTCGGACGGCACCGGCGGCTGGTCGCCCACCTGCCCGTTCAACGATCCACTCCCCGCGGGGTCGGTGTTGACCAAGGTGGAAGCCACGGTCTGGACGCACCAGTGCTCCTCGTCCTCGACCTGGGCGGCCACCCTCAACGGACAGACCCTCAGCACGATCACCGACGGCCGCGCTTCGTGCTCGTGCCTGAATTCTCCCTGCCTCGACAACACCCATCAGAGCCTCGACTATCCGAACGGATTTCCGGGCTACGTAAACGGCGGCTCGAATACGTTCGGAATCGACCTGCAGTCGGGCGTGATCTGCGTCGAGCACGTCGACCTCAAGCTGACGTACACCTCCGGCCAGATCGCCACCATCACCAACACGCCGCCCATCATTCCGCGCAACAGCGGGCTGGTGAGCAATTGTGTGCAGTACCGGTCCGACCTTACCGGCGTGGTGACGAAGGCCGGCCAGCCGCAGAGCGGCGTTCCGCTCCGTTTCCGGTCGAGCCGCGGCTCGCCGCCGGACACGATCACCCAGCCGGCGCGGCCGACGGATGCCGCCGGGACGGCGACCGGCCAGATCACGACTCGCCGGCAAGGGGTGGCGAACATCACCGATGACAACGCGGACGTCGATACACCCAGCCCGCTCGCGATCACGTTCCAGCAAGCCGACTGGGAGCCGCAATTCCTCATGACCGGCTACATCATCGCCAGCGAGGCCGACTACGGCGGACCGACGGTGACCAACCCTTGCGGCCTGACCGGTACGTGGCGCCGAGGGTTCCTGTATGGCAACGGCGTCCTGATGCAGGGCTCCGGCCAGGATCTCAATGGGACCATCATCACCATCGACTGGGCCAACAGCGGACGGCCGCTGAACCAGAACAACGTCTGCTTCACAACCGCCACCTGCGCGTTCACCGCGTCGGGCGCGTGCGCGACCGCCGGAACGACGATCGCGGTCGATCGTGCCGTCATCCCCATGGGCGCTTCGGTGAACATCCAGAACATCGGAGACCGCGTGGCCCAGGATACCGGCGGCGCGATCAACGGCTACCACATCGACGTCTTCCGCGGCTTCGGCCGTGCGGCCATGCAAGGTTGGGGCAACTTCCACGGAACCGTGCGCTATCTGAGCGGAGGTGGATCATGCAACTGAGAAAAACCCTCTTCCTCGCCGCCATCGCCGCCCTTTTGATCGTGCCGGCAGTCTCCGCATGCGACCGGCTCTGGCTCGCGGCCGGCGGAGAGCTCTGGCTGGCGAACGAGGACGGGGCTCGCCTTCTCGTCGCCGATGCGCACGGCATTCAAGATCCGCGCTGGTCTCCCGAGGGAAAGCGCATCGCCTATGCGCACCCATTCCGCTTCGAGGCGGCCGGACCCCGGTCGGAAATCCTCGTCGTGACGGACGAAGGCCGAGCGGTGGCCAGGCTGCCGATTCCGCCCGAGAGCGAGGTCAATGCGATCCTCGCGGTCGGCTGGCGCGGCGCGCGGAACGTTTTTGCCGAGGGTCATGTCAACCCGTCGACGACGAAATACCTCGAGTGGGACGTGCGCACCGGCCGGCTGGTCGATGAGAAGGTCGGCTCGTGGTTTGCCGTCTCTCCCGACGGGCGTTTCGTGGCGCAGCGCGCACATGTGCCACATGGCGCGCCCGCCCCGTACGACAGCGCGATTCTACTGATCAACGAGAATCGCATCTATCCCGCGGCGGGCGACGAGTCCTATCATCGCTTCGCCGGCCGGTTTGCCTGGTCGCCCGACAGCAGCCGCCTGGCGATCATCGATCAGGCCGAAGCGGGCCCGCTGCAGGTCGTCATCCTCGACGCGCACGGCGAGGTCGTCTTGCGCGCCCCGCTCGCCGAGGCACGGGCGCCGAGGGAGTTGTCGTGGTCCACGCAGAACGCCCTCGACCTTCGCGACGGCGAAACGGTGTGGCGCCTCGACACATCGACCGGCGCCATCGAGCGCATGCGCGATCTCCCGATCGAACCGATGACCGCGAAGCCACCGAGCGCGCTACGCCAGATCATCGGCGACGTCGCCGTGCAACCTGAAGACATCCGCTGTAAACCGTAAGGCTTTCCCGCGGGGCTCGGGCGAGGTCCGAGCCCCGCATTTTGCCAGCTCACTCCTGGGGGTTTTTTCCCACGACCCGTACATCGGGTTCGGGATCACGAAGTACAGCACTCCGAAGTCCGCGAAGGCCTCGTCAGGTTTGGTGCGGACGGTCTGGTCCAGGCCGGGGAAGTCCTGGATGTTGTCGCCGAGCCACAGGATGAGCTTGAGAGGCGGGAAGGTCGGGCGAAGCCGTGCCCTGGGTCACCTTCTCCCAGCGCGGCTCCTTTTCGCCGCTGGCGCCCTGGGGCTGGCAGAGAACCACGTCGTAGATCAGGCCGACTTTCCGGAGATTGCTCCGGGTCGCGTCGCAGACATCCTCGCCGCGGTTGGTGACGACGGCGATCTTTCCTCCCAGCTTGTGGACGGCTTCGAGGAATCCGGCCGCTCCGGGGATGGCCGGGGCGGCTTCGCGGCGCACCCAGGCGTTCCAGGTCGCGCTTTCGAAATGGGCGCCCGTCTCGGCGAGCTCCTTCAGGTATTGGGAGTTGTTGAGAACCGTTTCATCCGCGTCCAGGGACACGGCCCAGGTGCCGGTCTGGAGGTCTTTCGAAACCTCCTCCAGCCGCTCCGCGGCCAGGCGATAGGTCTGGATCGTGGCGGCGCGGTACTCCGCCGAGCTCCGGAACCAGAGGATCGAGCCCGGGAGCGCGGGGGCCACCACCGGCGCCGGAGCCGACGCGGCCGGAGGCGGGGGCGTCATGGTCCGGCAAGCGGGGAGGAGGAGCATGAGGGCGAGCAGCAGCGAGCGTTTCATCGGGATCTCCTTGCGAAAGCCACCGTGGGGGACAACATAACGGACGAACGCATCCTTCTGCAGCAGAGCACCAGCCAGAAGAGAATCAGGAAGAGCAGCAGGAACATGAACACCAGCGCCAGCCGCACGAGCCAGTACGGCAGGCAGGCCCCGCCGGAGGGCTGGTCCGGGAGCGCTTTGCCCACGTACTTGGTGGGCTGCTGCTCCCGGCTGACGTTCTCCCCGCGCTCGGTCGTGCCCTGGCTCCGGACCAGCATAAGACAGGCAGTGCCCGAACCGTCGGTACACATCGATGTCCGGTGAGTCGAAGGAGTCACCGAATGCCAGCTTGAGAACCTCAAGGTCGCCGGCCTTGAAGGCATCCTCAATCAGGCGGGAGTCCTGGCGTGACCGTCGATTCGGTATCAATGCCCAATCCTCCTCGGCGCGTTGGCCGGCGCCTGGCCTGCCGTCTCCTCCGGGATCCGCCAGAGCTCCATGACGAAGAACGGAGCGTGTTCACTCACTCGCCGATCGGAAAAGGTCTTGAAGGCTCGCGCACTGGCAACGGTGTCGAAGAGGTGGTGCCGATTCAGGAGCGGCCCCCACTCTCGGCGCAGGGCCTCGACATCCTCGCGATCGGGCACGAGGCCGGCATCGCTCAGCCCGCTCGTGCCGAAAAAATCCGAAACGTCACAGCCGAGCCACTCCCATCGGCTGTCAAGGACGTGGGGCTGCGCGATCTCATGCAACTCTGGGAACGGTCCCGGCCGACCCTCGGGAGTGAAGCCACGGAGGTGCTCCTCCAGAACCTTCCGCGCCCCCTCCGAGCAACTCGCGAGATCAACCGCAAAAGCGACCAGCCAGCAGCCCTCGACCCCGCGCACGGCCTCCCGGAGTCGCGGCAGATTCTCCCAGAGCCCGTGGACCCGGCCGGTCCAAGCAGGCAGCCGGTCCGGGATACGCTCGAACACGGAAGGCCAGACCATGGTGTCCACGGAAAGCGGGCACTCCACATCCAGCCGGTAGAGGAACCGTTCCTTCCGGTCTTGGCTCCAAACGCCCGCGAGTCGCCGGGGAGATTCGCGGGCGTCGAAGCCGAGAACCAGCGAACGCGTCTCGCTCTCCATTCTCAAATCGGCGGACATGGCACCTCGACCGCTCGTCGGCCAGGGAGAATCTCAAGGGTCTCGAGGTCTCCGGCCCGGAAGGCAGGGTGGATGCGCAACGCTTTCGTCATAATTTTATGTCGAGGTGGGTGCAACCGACAATGGTGAGAGGCCCGCCAGCAAAGCGAAGAACAGGACGATCGTCGCTGCTGCCGGTGCCCAAACCGGAGCCGTGCCGAGCGCCGCGAGGATGAGCGCGATGAGGAGGAGAAGAAGGATCAAGAAGAGCACAAACTGAAGCACCGTGACGAAGGTGGGGACGAGCTCCGGCAGGCAGTCAAGGATACTTCCACCGTTCAGGCCACCGGAAATCAGGTAGGCGCCTGCTCCTGTCGACTCGTCGTGGATGATGTAGCCCACACCGACCCATAGACCGAGGGTGAGATTTTTTTCAGAGGTGAGCACGGTTTTGCCCTGGCTCACGGCCCGGCTGATGTCGCTCTCGTCCGCCTCGCTGAGCTGGAGCATCGGCAGCGCCGCCGCCGCGTTGGCCTGCGTGATCCTGTAGATCGGGATGCCTTGGGACAACGCCGCCGAGAGAAGCCGGATGGCTGAGAT
Source organism: uncultured Holophagales bacterium (assembly GCA_963844885.1). Lineage (GTDB taxonomy): Bacteria > Acidobacteriota > Thermoanaerobaculia > Multivoradales > UBA5704 > DATMER01. The sequence continues at coordinate 609,583 of CAWJQA010000012.1, forward strand.
CCCCCGGTTTCCCGGCGTCGAGTCATGCGCGGAGGCGAACTGGTCGAAAACGGAGCCCTCCAGATATGAACCCTGGAATCCCGCCTGCTTCATAAAGTTGACCACCCGCGCCGGGTCTTCGCCGGCCACCCCCATCAGCGAGTGCTTTACGTCCATGGTTGAACCCTGGTAGACGCCCGACCTTGGCGAGCCGAAGAAGTAGGAGACCTGCAGCGGCGAGCTGAAAAAACCTACGGAAGGCAACCGCAGCGAGTGGACTCCTACACCTGCGGCCGCGATCTCGGCCATGTAGTCGGCCTCCAGCCAATAGTGGAGCTGCACCTGGTGGAGGTACTCGGGCGCGTTGTCGACCGGGTGAGCGTTGAACCGCTTTTCCACGAGTTGCGGCGCAAGGCCGTTGCCCGTGATGCCCACGACGATCTCGTCTCCGGCCACGACCTGGTACGAGATCGTGGTCGGGCCGTCCGGACCTTGGAAGACCACGTCGAAAAAGTAGCCGCCGCCCATCTGCACGGGGCCGCCGGAGCCCAGCACCATACCATCGAGCTTGATGCTCGGGACGACGTCCACGAGGTAAACCGGCAGCGAGCTCGCCCCGGCGTTGCGCGCCGCCGCCAGCGTGTCGGCGTCGGCCTGGGTCGCCGGATCGAACTGGATGCCGAGCCGGCGAGTGTTGAGCTGCGGCAGGCTCAGGTTGACCGAGAAGGAAGGGTCTCCCAGGGAACGCTCCCACTGGCTCGCGAAGCCATTGATCGTCACCCTGTGCCGGAGGCCCGCGGGCAGCGCGGCCACCGTGCTCCCCCGCTGGATGACCTCGTAGGGCAGCGATGCTGGAAAAACCGTGGTCGTCTGGGCGACGATGGTCCTGCCGCCCACGAGCCCTTCCCGGGTGCGCGGGACGTTGTTGGCGTAAATGTAATTGTCGCTTTCCTCCACCCAGTGGAGCAGCCGCTCATCGAGCACATCCTGGTTGAAGCTGCTGATCTTGCCGAGGGACTCGTCGACCTCGACCAGGCCGTTTGGATCCATGATTGAGCTGATCGGGTTGGCCGTGAAGAGGGCCGACTTGGGCGTGATCTGATATTGCTTGAAGGACGCGTCCATGGGTATCCAGGTGTCGCCCTCGCGCTGCACCGCACCGCGGCTCGGGATGTTGTCCACGAACGCCTCGACCCAGACGTGGTCGAGCCGGATGTGGGTGACAGTGCCGCCGTCGTTCGTCACCGCGACGTTCGGCACGCCACCCTGGCCGAGAAGCTGCTGCGCCACGTTCGGAGTCGCTGCGCCGCCCACCCAGTTCAGCACTGATGCGACAGGCACTTGTACAGTTCCGGTGACATAGCGGGCGGGGACGTTCGCAGCTCGCAGCAGGGCGACCAGCAGGCTGGCGGTGTCGAAGGCGTTGCCGCGTTTCGCGTCGAGCGTCATCTGCGAGCCCTGCACAGAGCCGTAGGTCGGGTAGGACTCGACGTTGTTGCGCACCCAGTTGTAGATCCGCACCGGCTGGTTGCCCAGCGATGCGGCCAGAGCCCGGATCTCGGGCGTGATCTGTGCGTCTTCGGTCGCGGCGAGGTCGGCGGGCGTCGGCGGCGCCAGGCTCGCCGCGACCCCGGTGACCGACTTGGCGCGGACCTGACTCAGCCCCGCGCTGGCCGCGCCCGGCTGCCGCTTGACCGGCTCCGCCTTGCGGAAGGGCAGCTTCCCGGGGTCCAGCCCCCCGATCTCGTTGGGCCGCTCGCGCGTGGACTTGCGAAGCCGGTTGGCCGCGGCGGCGATCGCCCGGTCCGCGTCGTCGGGCCTCTTGCTCTCGACCGCGGCGTCGAGGTCGGCAAGCACGGCCTGGACCTCCTCCAGGTACTTCGCCTGGGCGACGGCATGGCGCTCCTGCTTGGCCGGATTCAGATACGCCTTCGTCTCGCCTGCCTTGCGGAGAACCTTCTGGTGGACAGCCTCCAGGCGCTTGGCGAGCCCATGCACCTTCTCGGCCCGGTCCTCGTGCTTGTCCGGCGCGACGAGCGCATCGAGCTCCACGGCGATCCGCGACATCTCCACCGCTGCGGCTTCGTCTCCGTTGGGCCCAACGACCGGCACCGGGACCTCGGTCACCGCAACCGGCTTCGCCTCGGCCTGCGCCTCCATGCGCCGGCTGTAACGCCGCAGGTACTCCTTCTCTTCCCTGGAAAAGGCGAGGCGCGGATCGTCGACCAGTCTCAAGAGACTGTGGCCCGGGGCGCGGCGAGCCGCCTGGATTTCGGCCCAGACGTTGCCGCCGGAAGTCATCCAGACGAACGAGACGAGGACGAGCTTCGCAGTGCTCTTAAACCGGTTCTTGTCGAATATCATGAGGAGTGATTCCTAGCTCTTCATCGGTAAAGTAGGCCCAGTAGTGGTCCAGGGCCACGAATGCGTCGTTCTCGGAGCCGCGGTAGCCGCATCTTTTCGTACGCTTCTGACAAGTGCTGGAGGACGTGGACTACAGCCCGCCTCTCGGCGGGTTTGAGGAGCGAGGACACCTCCTCCGGGAACGACCAGAGACTGGATACCAGTTGATCCCCCACTTCGAAGTACTCGTCCACATCCAACGAGAGCGTCAAAAACGCCGGGAGGTAATAGACAAAGCCCTCAAATGTCAGAAGGCCCATGTTGTCTCTCACCTCGATGTCATGCGGGCTACGAAGGATCTCTTGCCAGTGCTTCCCGCCGAAGAACCGCCATGCCGATTCTCCCTCAACTCCAGAGCTTCGCCGCACCGCGATCGCCTTGTCGTCGCCGGGATGGGGCCGCCATGAGAACGCGGCCTCGATCTCCCTGCTCAGCTCTTCGGAGGGAATATTCATGGCATTCCTCAGCAGGGGTCTCCACACCCTTCCGGCTCAGGTTTGCGGATTTCTGCGTCACACTCGAACACTTTCCCGATGGCGACGGCTGCCAGTTGCTGGTGTTTCAGGTCGCCCCCCACTGAAACAGCGCGCCATAAGGATGACCCTCGTCTGGTAACACGTCAGCCACCGTGTGCGGGCCTGCCTCAGGCTGGAGCAACCCACCACCTTCGAGCAGCTCGAAAGAACGCTCTCTTGCGACGAGCACGAATTCGGCGCATGCACCGCGGCTTCCAGCGCAATGCACTCCGCCAGGGGGCAGGTCATGAACGGATTCCCTTCGAAACAACCCACCTCCGCCCGGGCCTCTCCCGCGATCAGAAACCCTGCGGCGAGCAGGGCCGCGGGACCGAGCTTCGCAATCAATCTCCGCATGACTCTCTCCTTCTGTTCCTTCATTCGCAGACTGTCGAGTCGTACAGCGCCCCCTGGTCCACGCAGGCGCGGTTGTTGTCGTGCGGCACGCATACTGTAACCTGATTTACACACCGCCCGCCACGGCCGTCCTCGGCCTTGAAGAGCACGTGGTAGACGCGGCCGTCCAACTGGCCGGAGCGCTCCGCCCGCAGATTCACGCGGGAGGTCCCTGCTCCTGTCGTATCCGGGCAGGTCTTGCCGTCGCCCGTGTGGTCCGTCCTCTCGTCCTGGAGCACAGCCGTCACCGTGACGGTCACCGGGTCGCCGTCCGCATCGGTCACGCCGCCGATGCTCACAGGCACGAGCTTGTGGTTCGGCGGCCAGATCCGGCCCGGCGTGACGGCCGCGGCCGAGCAGTCGGGCGGCGCGTTGACGATGGTCAGCGTAGCACTATCCAGGGTCCGCTCGCTTTCCGGTGCCGGCGGGTTTCGCGAGCAACACCGCCAGGTAGACCGTGTTGGTGGCGAGGCCGGCGCTTTCGAACGGCTGCGTGCTCGTGAAGCTCTGGCCGGGCTGGAGCGTCGCCATGTCGGTCAATTCGGCCACGACGCTGCCCGTTTCGGGATGGACCAGGATCACGCGGATGCCGAGATCCGCCAGGGCCGCGTTGCCACGGTTTTCCACGGTGAAGGTGGCGTTGCTGAAATCTCCGGCGTCGACCTTTTCGGGATCGAGAGTCAGGCTTCCCGTGAGCCCGTTGCCGCCGGAGGCCTCGATCGTGAAACCCGCCGAGCAGGTGGCGAGCGTCTGGCCGGCCGCGGACACGGTGAGCTTCGCCGTGTAGCCGCCCGCCGGCTGCCGCGCGGAGAGCACCCAATCCTGCTGTGAAAGGGATTCGGGCGTCAGCGGCGCGAGGCTGCGCGATTCGCCGAAGATGCTCGTGCCGCCGCTCCTCACCGCGAGCGCCACGCTCACCCCGGGGATCGAGAACGTATCGTGATCGTTGCGGACCCGGGATGCGAGCCTGATCAGATCGGTGACGGCATAGCGGATCTTGTCGGGGAAGATCTCGCAGCTCACCGTCTGCGGGATCGTGTCCGGCGTGGCCGGGTTGCAGTCGTCGTCGATGCCGTTGCCCGGGATTTCCGGCATGCCGGGGTTGACCTCGGGATCGGTGTCGTCACAGTCCTCGGCCGCGGTGTGGCCGTCGTTGTCTCGATCCTCAATGGTGAAGCCGGCGCACCGCGAGGTGTCGATGCGGCAGTCGGCGATGCATTGCAAGGAGCCCGAGGCGAAACCGAACGACGCGCAGGTCGAGCCGCGGAAATCGGTGCCGTCGCAATCCTCGGACTCGCGGTTGGCGATGCCGTCGCCACAAAACTGATTGATGGACTCCAGGCGGGCACCGCCGGGATAGATGTAGGAATCAGCCACGTTGTAGCCCTCGACAGTGATGCCGTGGGGCTGTGGCGACGAGGTGACGTGCGCACCTCCGGAGATCTGGAGCACCGCCGAAGAGTAGCCGGTCGAACGGATGGGTGTGAACCGCGTCGCGGCGATCGGGGTGCCGTCGAGCGTGACCGATCCCACGGCGGTCGCGGGTGTGATCAGCGTCAGGAAGTGCTGCGTGAATTGCGCGCCGCCCACCGTGGAGAACGTATAGGACTCCAGGTACTGATCCGGCGGGATCACGTTGACCATGGCCGGGTCGCCGTTGGTCGCGGCCGGGGCGCCGTCTCCTGTCATGAACTGGGTGACCAGAACCGGGTGGTCGGCCGTGAAGACGTGGCTGCCGCTGATCTCCCCGGTTTCGAAGAACTTGCCTTTGTTCAAGGTCGCCACCCGGAATCCGTTGCGGTAGACCTGTGTGCCGTCGACCGAAGCCACGACGCGATAAATCGATCCCACGCGGTTCGGCAGGTTGGCGACCAGGGCCGAAGTCCCCCAACTGCGAAGCGGGAGCGCCACTTCGAAAATGTGATCGCAGGCGTTGGTCAGGCTCGGAACGTTGGTGCAGGTGTTGCCGTTGAGCACGGTCACGGGGCGGTTGGACTCGATCAGAGTGCCGGTGAGATCGTCGTAGGGCATGAGCGCTTCACCGCGAAAACCCTGGCCGCGGTTGAGCGTGACCTGCAACGGTACGTTGGGTGGAGCGAACGGGATCGGCGAAGGCATCCGCAGCATTACGGACGGAGTGATCGTGACCGTGGTGCCGTCAAAAGGAGCGACCACCAGAAGCTCGCCGCGGTCGCGCGGATTGAGCCCGGACCCTGTGTAGGCCGTCACAATGTACGAGGTGCCGAGCGCGTCGACCGGCAGTGCCATGCCCGCGTCCGAGGAGGCGGAGCCGCGGTTCACCAGGTACAGCGTGACCTCCTCGGGGCTCGACACGCGCACCGCGTTGTTCAGCACCTGTCCGGCGGTCCAGGAGTTGTGGGCCGCGCCGGGCAGGCTCACGACCCGGATCTGGCCGGGGAGGACCGGCACGGTCTGCACAAGGGTCGGCGAGCTCACGGGATACTGGATGGTGGCCGATGTCGGGACGTCGCTCGTCAGGTGAAGCTCGGCCGACGCGATGTCGGTGTAGTTTGCCAGGAATCCGACGATGAACTCCCGGCCTTTGTTATCGATGACGAAGCTGGCCGCGTTGCACTGGCTCGAATCCAGGTGGCAGTCGGGCGTGCAGCTCAACAGGCCTCCGCCGAGGCCCAGGGACTGACAGGTGGAATCATGAAGGTCGTTCAGATCGCACCATTCACTGGGCTGATTGATCACGCCGTCGCCGCAGGCCGGAGGGGCGTTACAGCCGCCGGTGTTGAAGCTCAGGCAGTCGGCGGCGCAGGCGAGAGCACCGGTGACGAAGCCCTGCGTCTGACAGGTCTGGGAGGCGAGATCAGCGCCGTCGCAGACCTCGGCCGGCTGGTTGCGCAGGTTGTCACCGCAGACCGGCGGCGCGGAGCAGCCCGAGGTGTCGAGGATACACTGGGAGCTGCACGCCAGCGTGCCCGAGCCCATGCCGAAGCCTCCGCAGGTCAGCGTGGCGGGAACACTGCCGTCGCAGGCTTCGCCGGGCCGATTGACCGCGCCGTCACCGCAGTACGGGATACCCGAGAGCGCATGGAGTGCCTGGAGCGCGAGCGCCGTAGGATAAGGATCACCGTCCCAACTCCCGTCGGGCTGCTGGCGGCTTTGCAGCCAGGAGATCACGGCGGCTACCTCTTTGCCGAAGGCCGGCACGGAGGCCAGGGCCATGGAGGCCAGGGCCGTATGGATCACGTCGTTCGCTCCGGGGGAGCCGAAGCTGCCGTCGGGGTTGAGCTTGCCGTGCAGGAAGCCGGCGGCGGAATCGATCTGAGGATCGAGGTCGAAACGGCCGCGGCAGGCCGTGAGCGCGAGCAGCGCCTGGCTGGTGCAGAAGATCTCGCTGCCGGCGTCGCCGTCCCGGGACTGGACGCAGGGCCATCCGCCGTCGGCCTTCTGAGCGCTCAAAAGAGCGATGAGCGCAATCCGAAGGGAGCTCTCGTCGAAGCCCGGCTGGGCCGCCATGGCGGAGAGACCGAGAGCGGTATCCAGCGGATCACTCACGAAGACGGAGGTAAGGCCCCAGCCGCCCTCCGGGTCGGAATCTGCCAGGAGCGCGGTCACGAGGGGAGCGACGGAGCGGCCTTCAGCGGCGAGCCCGGCGATGCGCCGGGCTCGGTCGTCACAGTCTTCGACCGCGGCGCTCTCGAGATAGCCGACCGCCGAGGCACGGACCGTGGGCGCCTGTCCCAGCGCTTGGAGAGCCCGTAGAGATTCGACGGTGGCATGCACCCGCCGGACCTCGGTGCTCTCCCAACTTCCATTCGCCTGCTGGCTTCCGGTCAGGTAGGCCACACCCGCGAAAGTGGACTGGGCCGTGGCAGGCAGACCGGCGAGCAGCCCGTACAGAACGATCAGCAAACCTGGCGCCGAGGCCCGGTGCCGAGCCTGTCGCCGGCCGATCCGGCAGAAATGCAGCCTCCTTGGATACAAGGCGCAGTCGATTTGCATGGTTGTTCTCCTGGACCTGTCACTCATACAAGTGTGCCGCACCGGAAAAACTGTGCCGCTCGCGCCGGCCGTCTTTCCCACCCCTCTGCGTACGCCGGGCTACCCCGCCGGTGGTGAAGCGAGCGCCAGAACCCGCGTAATCTCAAGGTTCAGGGGTCGTCTCTTCACCCTCCTCGACCCCTTCCGGAGGATCTGCCATGAGCCAGCTTCCGGACCGCGAGCACGCCGTCCATCTCTTGCACCAGATGCTGCGCATCCGACGCTTCGAGGAGCGTTGCGCCGAGCTCTATCAGGCCGAGAAGATCCGCGGCTTCCTTCACCTTTATATCGGCGAGGAGGCGGTCGGCGTAGGGGTCATGCAGGCCCTGACGCCCGAGGATGCCGTGATCGCCACCTACCGCGAGCACGGTCAGGCGCTCGCCCGCGGCGTGCCCATGAACGCGGTCATGGCCGAGATGTTCGGCAAACAGGAGGGGTGCAGCCACGGGCGCGGCGGCTCCATGCATCTGTTCGACGCCGGCACTCGCTTTTACGGCGGCAACGCCATCGTGGGCGGCGGCCTGCCGCTGGCCGTGGGGCTCGCCCTGGCCGACCGGATGCAGGGCCGGAAGCGCGTCACCGCCTGCTTCTTCGGCGACGGCGCCGTGGCCGAGGGGGAGTTTCACGAGTCGCTCAACCTCGCCGCTCTCTGGCGTCTCCCCGTCCTCTTCTGCTGCGAGAACAACCTCTATGCCATGGGCACCGCCCTGCAGCGCGCCCAGTCGCAGCTCGACCTGACCGCCAAGGCGGCGAGCTACCAGATCCCGTCCTTGCCGGTCGACGGCATGGACGTCCTGGCCGTGGAGCGCGCGACCCGGGAGGCCGTGGCCCGGATGCGCACCGGCGAGGCCGGGCCGTGCTTCCTCGAGCTCCGCACCTACCGCTTCCGCGCTCATTCCATGTTCGACCCCCAACTCTACCGCGAGAAGAGCGAGGTCGAGGAGTGGAAGAAGCGCGATCCCATCCAGGGCTTCACCCGGCTCCTCCAGGAGAGCGGCCTGCTCACGGCGGCCGATCTCGCGGGCCTGAGCCAGGAGGTCGAGAGGGAGGTGGAGGAGGCCGTGGCCTTCGCCGAGGCCGGGACCTGGGAGCCGGTCGCGGAGCTGACCCGCTTCGTCTACCGGGAGGAGGGATTGTCATGAGCACCAGCGTTCTCTCCGAGTCCGCGGCTCTCCCTCCGCGGCGGACAACCCGCCGGCCGGGAAGGTCCGCACCACCTACCGGGAGGCCGTGGGGCAGGCGATCCGCGAGGCCCTGCTCGCCGACCCGCGCGTCTTCCTCATGGGCGAGGACGTGGGCCGCTATGGCGGCTGCTACGCGGTGAGCCGCGGCCTCTGCGACGAATTCGGCCCCGAGCGCATCCGCGATACGCCGCTCTCCGAGTCCGCCTTCGTGGGCGCCGGCATCGGCGCGGCCCTGGGCGGCATGCGGCCCATCGTGGAGGTGATGACGGTCAACTTCAGCCTCCTCGCCCTGGATCAGATCCTCAACAACGCGGCCACGCTCCTCCACATGTCCGGCGGCCAGTTCAACGTGCCTCTGGTGATCCGCATGGCCACCGGCGCCGGGCGGCAGCTCGCGGCCCAGCACTCCCACAGCCTGGAAGGCTGGTACGCCCACATCCCGGGCATGCGGGTGGTGGCGCCGGCCACGCTGGAGGACGCCCGCGGCATGCTCACCACCGCGCTCGCCAAGCCCGACCCGGTGTTGATCTTCGAGCACGTGATGCTCTACAACGGCGAGGGCGAGATCGACGACCGGTGCCGGTCCCGTGGACATGGACCACGCCGCCGTCCGCCGGCCGGGCGGGATCTCTCTCTCATCACCTACGGCGGCTCCCTGCCCAAGACGCTGGAGGCCGCCGACCCGCCTGGCCGAGGAAGGGATCGAGGCCGAGGTGATCGACCTGCGCGACGCTGCGCCCGCTGGACACGCCGGCGCTCCTGGCGAGCGTGGGCAAGACCCACCGCGCCGGTGATCTGACGAGGGCTGGCGCACCGGCAGCCTCTCCGCCGAGATCGCGCGCGGATCAGGAAGGAGGCTTTCTACAGCCTCGATGCGCCGGTCGGGCGCGTCTGCACCGCGGAGGTGCCCATCCCCTACCCCCGCCACCTGGAGCAGGCGGCCCTGCCCCAGGCCGGGATCGTGGCCGCGCGCGCCAGGCGCTGCGTGAGCGTCGCCATGGATGAGTTCCGCATGCCGTCCCTCGGCGCCGACATGGAGGCCGGGACCTGCGCGAGTGGCTGGTGCAAGCCCGGCGACCGGGTCGAGCAGGGGCGATATCGTCGCCATCGTCGAGACCGAGAAGAGCGACATCGAGGTGGAGATCTTCACCGCGGGCACCGTGGACAAGATCCTGGTGGAGACCGGCAAGAAGGTGCCGGTGGGGACGCTGCTCGCGACGATCTCGACGGTCCGACCGGCGGCGAAACGGCCGTCCCCGCAGACGGCCGCCCGCGACCGGTCCCCACGCCGGTCCCCCCGCGCCGCCGGCCGCGGCTCCACCCCCCGCCTCGCCCGCCGCCCGCAAGCGGGCCGCCGAGCTGGGGATCGACCTCGCCACGGTCAAGGGCAGCGGCCCCGGCGGCGCCGTGACGCTCGGTGATCTCGAGAAGGCCCCGCCGGCCGCCGGCCGGTGGCCGCGAAAAAGACCGCGCCGCCTCCATGCGCAAGGCCATCGCCGCCTCCATGGCCCGCTCCAACCGCGAGATCCCGCACTACTACCTGGCCGCGGACGTCGACATGAGCCGGGCCCTGGCCTGGCTGGAGGAGGAAAACCGCCGCCGGTCCGTGGAGGAGCGCCTCCTCCCCGCCGCCCTGCTCCTCAAGGCCGTGGCGCTGGCCCTGCGCGAGATCCCCGAGCTCAACGGGTTCTGGGAGGAGGGGAGAACGCCGGCTTCCGTCCCGGACCCGGAATCCACCTCGGCGTGGCCGTCTCGATCCGCGGCGGCGGGCTCATCGCTCCGGCGATCCACGACGCCGACCGCAAGAGCCCGGGCGAGCTGATGACCGCGCTGCGCGATCTGGTGCAGCGCGCCCGGGCCGGCACCCTGCGCAGCTCCGAGATGACCGATCCCACCATCACCGTCACCAACCTGGGCGACCAGGGGGTGGGGACGGTCTTCGGCGTCATCCAACCGCCCCAGGTGGCCCTCGTGGGCTTCGGCAGGATCGTGGAGCGGCCTTGGGCGGAGGCGGGGACGGTCGTCGTCCGGCCAGTTCTCACCGCGACCCTCTCCGCCGACCACCGCGCCACCGACGGCCACCTGGGAGGACGGTTCCTGTCCGTCCTGGACCGCCTCCTCCAGAAACCGGAGACGCTATGAGCCCTGCCACGAGGACCGCCGAAGACATCCGCGCCGCCGTGCTGGCCGCCCTGGGCGGCATCGCTCCCGAGGCCGACCTCACCCACCTCGACCCCGGGGAGAACCTGCGCGAGCAGCTCGACTTGGACTCCATGGACTTCCTCAACTTCGTCATCGCCGTCCACAAGCGGCTGGGCGTGGAGATCCCGGAGTCCGACTACCCGAAGCTCGCCACGCTGGACGGCGCGATGTCGTACCTGGCCGCCCTGGGGGTCTAGCGTATGCACCTGAAGCGGTTCGTCCTGTACGCCCTTCTGGGAGTCTCCGTGTGCGCGGGCCGGGCGTCCGCCCAGGACCCTCGGACCTTGATCCATCCCGGCGCGGCGGCGCAAAGCCAGGGTGCGCCATCCGGCACTCCGCCTCTCCGGCAGCTCACGAGCCCGCAGCAGACCGTCGAGAACGGGCAGATCTGCACCACCTTCACCTTCGAGGGCGTGGGCAACCTCGCGCCCATCCCGGTCTTCGACGGCATCTCCTCCCCCGGCTGGCTCGGCATCATCGATGCCGATGCCGGCGGCTCGGGCAACTTCGCCTTCGAGCCCTCGCCCCAGACCATCGCCTTCTGGCTCGGCGGCGCGCCGTCGCGGGAGATCATCCTCGCCGATCCGGCCTCCCGGCTGGAATTCCGCTACGCCTCCTTCGTGCCCATCATCCTCCAGGCGTTCGACCGCAACGGCAACCTGATCCAGATGGCCACCGGCCCGGCGAACTGGAGACAGGGGCCGGGGGGCGATCCCCGCGGCACGTTCAACAGGTGGGACCCGATCTCCGTCCAGTCCGCCAGGAGCGACATCGCCCGCGTCCTGGTCAGCGGCAACGTCAATCAGACCGGCATCGACGACCTGAAGGTCTGCCGCGAGCTCGCCATCCACGCGGTCGAGATCACCCAGGCGATCCAGGAATTCCAGACGATCGCCGACCTCGAGGCCGACCTCCAGAACGACCGCGAGCCTCCCGTGCCGATCATCGCAGGCAAGCCGGCCGTGCTGCGCGTCTATTTCGACGCGGCCCAAGCCTCCATCACGGTGAAGGTCGAAGCGACCCTCCCCGGCGGGCAGCAGACGCGGCAGATCCGGCTCCAGCCGGGCTGCACCCCCGAGCAGCAGCGGCGCGGCGACAACGGCTGCCAGTCGCTGGACTTCTACTTCCTGCCCGGCGGCGGCAACTGGGATGCCAGGGTCCGCCTGCTGACCGGCCAGGGCCAGGAGATCCAGAAACACGACCTGCCTCTCCACAGCCGCGGCGCCGACATCCTCAACCTGCGGGCCGTGTCGGTCTGCGACGCCCGGCAGCAGGTGCTGTTCCTCCGCATCTGGCAGTGCGCTCGCGCGGCCGATCTGGGCGGCATGGTGGACTTCCTGCGCCGCATTGCGCCGACCGGCAGCGTCACCGTGAGCGTGACCGACAGCGTCGTGCGCCGGGACGCCGCCACCTACGACGCCAACGGCGACGGCACGGTCACCGGCAGGGAGGCTTCCCTCTGGTGGAGTGACACCGTCGGTGAGGTCGGCGACCTCTTCGGCCTGTTCGACCGCGCGTTCGACCTCCTCGGCACCAAGCGGCACTACTACGGCATGGTCCGGTCGCAGGCCCCTGGCACGGCCGGCGGCATGGCCGACGACATTCCGAGCCACGGCGCCATGAGCCGCGTCAGCACGGTCCGGTTCAACAGTGAGATCAACTTCGAGACCGTGGCCCATGAGACCGGCCACATGCTGGGCCTCCGGCACACCAACACCGAAGCGCCGAGCACCGAGGCCGCGCCCGGCTGCTACAACCTCGCGTTCGACGACGGCACGGACTGGCCGTTCGGCGACAACTACATCCAGTCCGCCGCGCGCCGGGAAGTCGGCTTCGACGTGGCCAACCGCCGGGCCGTCGACCCGGACGACCATTTCGAGCTGATGAGCTACTGCACGCCGCGCTGGATCTCTCCCCACTCCTACGTCCGCGCCATGCCGAGCCTGGACGCCGACTTCGCCTTCGCGGCTCTCGAAGCCACGGCTCCAGGCGAGTACTGGACGGTCTCCGGCGTCTTCCGCGAGCAGCTCGGCCTCCTCCTCGGCCCGGTCTACCGCTTCCGGACAACCGGCCCCACGGAGGAAGGCTTGGGCGACTACCGCATCGAGGTCCGCGGGAGCGGCGGACAGGTGCTCTTCACCCGCCGCTTCACGCCCACCGTCGCCACCACCGAGACGGCGGGGGAAGCGATCGAAGGCGACCCCAGGTTCTTCGAGCTGGTTCCGGTTCAGCCCGGCGCCGGCGCGATCGTGGTGCTGAGCCCGGCCGGTGCCGTGCTCGGCTCGGTCACCTTCGGAGGCGCCGCGCCGCGGGTCCGCATCACGTTCCCCTCCTCCGGCCCCAGCCTCTTCGGCGTCCAGAAGCTCACCTGGTCGATCCACGATGAGGACAGCACCCGCCACTGGAGCGCCGTGGACCTCTCCACGGACGGCGGGCAGACCTGGTTCCGCCTGGGCGAGACCGGCGGCGAGCCGTTCCTGCTGGTGGACTTCGACCAGGTGCCCGGGGCCGCCTCCGCGCTCCTCCGGGTGACCGTCTCCGACGGGGCCAACAGCGGCAGCACCTCCACCGCCTTCAGCGTGCCGCCCAAGACACCCGCGGTGGAGATCCTCGGTCCGGCGGCGGGCGAGGTCTTTCGCCTGGGCGATCTGGTCTGGATGCGCGCTCACGCCTACGACACCGACGACGGCATCCTCGATGACGAAGCCGTCCGCTGGACCTCCAGCCTCGACGGCGCCCTCGGCACCGGCGCGAGCCTGCCGGTCACGATCCTCTCCGGAGGCCGGCACACCCTGACGGTGGAAGCCACGGACCGCGCCGGCAACACCGCCTCGGCCACGGTCGAGGTGGTGGTGGCGGCGGCGCCTCCATCCCTGCGGCTCACCGTGCTCCCGCTCGACGAGCTGCCCACCACCTGCGTCCGCGTGACGATCGACGCCGAGCCGGGCTCCGATCTCGCGAACCTCACCCGCGTCGAGTACAGCCTGACCGGCGGAGACACCTGGATCCCGGTGCCGCCGGACACGCTGCCGTTCCGCTTCCTGGTGCCGGGAGCGGGCTACTTCCACCTGGTGGCCCGGGTCTTCGACGCGGCCGGCCAGATGGACGTCCAGGACGAACGGTTCCTCATCGACAGCCCCTGCCAGATGAACGTCAACCTGCTGCCGCCCGTGGCCGATGCCGGCCCCGACTTCACCGTCGCCTGCTCCGGCACCGGCCCAACCCCGGTGGCTCTCGACGGCTCGGGGTCCCACGATCCGGAAGGCCAGCCTCTCACCTATGCCTGGACCGGACCGTTCGGCACCGCCGCGGGCGTGAGCCCCACCGTCGGGCTGCCGCTCGGCCCCTCCACCGTCGAGCTGACCGTCGGCGACGGCGAGCTCGACTCCGAGCCCGACACCGCGACCGTCACCGTCGAGGTGGGCGTCGAGGGCCTGCTGCCGCCCATGGCGGCGCTCGTTCCCGAAGGTCAGGTGCCGCCGTTCCCGCGCAGCTTCCGCCTGGGCGGCACGATCCCCCTGAAGCTCCGGCTGTCTTGCGGGGACGAGCTTCTCACGGAGGGCGATGTCGCGGCACCGGCCGTGGCCGGCCTGTCGCTGAACAGCACGCCCATCCCCCTGTACGGCCTCGATCTCCACGCGGGGAATTCGAACGGCGGAGATCCCGCCTTCCATTCGTCGGAGGACCTGTGGATCTACAACCTCGACACCAGTGCCCTGCTGCCGGGGAGCTGGACGATCACCATCGGCCTGCCCGACGGAAGGAGGGTCTGCGCGGGATTCGTCCTCCGGTAGACCGGAAGCGCGAGCATCCCGCTGGCCCGACTTCTGCAAGAGCCAATATCGCTATGAGCACCGCCGCGACCCGGATCCCCGAAGAGGCCCGCCGCGCCCTACCGCTTCGCGAGCTCGCTCGGAAAGGAGGCCAGCCGTGATCCGCAAGATCCTCGTCCCTCTCGACGGATCGACCCTCGCCGAGTCCGCCCTGCCGCAGGCCATGGCCATGGCCCGGGCGTACCAGGCGGAGGTCGTCCTCGCCCGCGTGCTGGACGCGGACGGCCGGACGCGCACCGGCCTGGTGGATTCCGTCGCCTGGCGCCTGGCCCGGACCGAGGCCCGCCGCTACCTGGACGGCCTGGCGGCGAAGCTGGGCGCGCAGGGCATCCGCGCGCGCGCGGCCTTCGCGGAAGGGAGCGCGGCCGGGGAGATCCTGAGGATGATCACGAAGGAACGCGCCGACCTCGTGGTACTGTGCTCTCACGGCTCCGGCGGCCCGAGCAGCTTCAGCCTCGGCGGCACCTCGCAGAAGGTGCTCTCCCACGCCGGCACCTCGATCCTGGTGACGCGCCCGGTGGAGCCTGCCGCGGAGGCATCGGCCGCGGAAGCCCCGACAGAAGCTCCCAGAGAAGCTCGATACCATCGCATCCTCGTCCCCCTGGACGGCTCGCAAAGATCCCAGTGGGCTCTCCTTCAGGTCGCCGCCCTGGCACGGGCCCACAAGAGCGAGCTCCTGCTGGTCCATGTCGTCGCGCCGCCGCCTCCGGCGGGCCACACCCCGCCAACCCCCGAGGAGGTCGAGCTGGCATGCAAGATCACCGATCGCGACCGGCAGCATGCCGAGGTCTACCTGCGCGACTTGAAGGAGCTGGTCTCGGGGAACGACCATCTCCAGGTACGGACCCTGCTCCTGGAATCCCCCCACGTCGTCCGGACTCTGCTGAAGGTCGCGGCCGACGAGCAGGTCTCGCTGGTGGTGGTGAGCGCCCACGGCTGCTCCGGGGCCGCTCCCTGGCCCTACGGGAGCGTGGCCGACCGCCTGATCCACCACGGCAAGTCGCCGCTCCTGCTCCTGCAGGACGTCACCCGCGAAGCCGGGCGGGAGGGAACCGAGGCCGAGGCCGCCGCCCTCTCCTTCGCGTGAGCGGTCTCCGAACCGGGAGGCGGCCATGAGCCCAGCGCCGGATCGCGTCTCCGCGGCAGCGCGGCTCCCTCGCCGGCGCGGCTCCGGCGGCCCGCTGTCCGCGCGCCGGGCCGAGCTCGAAAGCTCCCTGCGCGACCTCCTGGGCCGCTTCACGGCTCTCGGGACCGGCGCCGGGGCTCTCTCCCACGCGGCCGAGTGGCTGCTCGACAACTCCCACCTGATCCAGGGCGCCCTCCGCCAGGTCGGTGAAGATCTCCCCGCGGCCTTCGGCCGCACGCTGCCGGTGATGCGGGACGGCCCCTTCCGCGGACAGCTCCGGATCGCGGTGCTCGCCCGCCAGACCCGGGCCGACGTTGCCGGGCCTCTCGGCCTCGAGGGGATCCGGAGCGCCGTCGATGCCTGGCAAGCCGAGAGCCCCCTGACGCTGGGCGAGCTCTGGGGCCTGCCGGCGCTCCTGCGGCTGGAGACCGTCGAGGATCTGGTCCGCTCGGCCCACGCGCTCCTGACCGGGACCGCCCCGGCCGAAGGGGAGCAGGACTTCGTACAGCGCATCGCCGACGACATCCTCACCCTGCGCACCCTCACGGCCACCGACTGGCGGCCCTTCGTGGAGGGCGCCAGCCGGGTGGAGGAAGAGCTGCGGCAGGACCCGGCCGGCGTGTACGCCCGCATGGACTTCGCCACCCGCGACCGCTACCGCAAGGAGGTCGAGGAGCTGGCCAAGGGCAGCCGGAAGAGCGAGCCCGAGGTGGCGCGCGCCGCCGTGCTCCTGGCGCGGGAGGCGGCGCCGGAGCCGCCGACCGGGCGGACGCGGCACGTGGGCTTCCACCTGATCGGCGAGGGCCGGCTCCTCCTGGAGCGCCGCCTCGGCTACCGGCCGCCCCTGAAGGCCCGCCCCGGCCGGTGGGTCCGGCGCCATCCCGCGCTTTCCTATCTCGGAAGCATCGGGGTGGCCACGCTGGTGGTCACGATCCTCCCCTTGCTCTGGGCCGCCTCCCTGGGAACCCCCGTCCACCGGCTCGCCATCCTGGGCGCGGCCCTTCTGCTGACGGCGGGCACCGTGGCGGTGAGCCTCGTGAGCTCCCTGGTCACCCTGAGCCTGCGGCCCCGGCTGCTGCCCAGGATGGGATTCGAGGAGGATCTGCCCGGCGACTGCTGCACCCTGGTCGGCGTACCGTGCATGCTCACCGGCGAGGACGAGATCCGCTCGCTGCTCAACGCCCTGGAGGTCCGCTTCCTGGGCAACTCGGGGAGGAACCTGGGCTTCGCCCTGCTCTCGGACTTCGTCGACGCTCCCGCGCGGGAGATGCCCGGGGACGCGGAGCTCCTCCGTCTGGCCATGGAGGGCATCCGCGAGCTCGAACGGCGGTATCAGGGGTCCCGGGACGACGAGGGGTCCCGGGATGACGGGCACGAGGACGGCGGCGGGCCGCGCTTCTTCCTCCTCCATCGCGAACGGCGCTGGAATCCGGCCGAGGGGGTCTGGATGGGCTGGGAGCGCAAGCGCGGCAAGCTCGCCGAGCTCGACCGGCTCCTGGCCGGCCAGACGGACACCGGCTTCACCGCCCGCGAGGGCGACCTCCAGGCGTTCGGTCCCGTGCGCTACGTGATCACCCTGGACGCGGACACCCTCCTGCCCCGGGGCGCCGCGGTTCGCCTGGCCGCCACCCTCGCCCACCCCTTGAACCAGGCGGAGCGCGACGCGGAAGGCCGGGTGGTGGCCGGGTACACCGTCCTCCAGCCGCGGGTGGCGGTGGCGCCGGAGTCCGGGCGCACCCGCTTCTCGCGCCTGTTCGCCGGTGAGACCGGGCTCGACCTCTACACCCGGGCGGTGTCGGACGTCTACCAGGACCTCTTCGGCATCGGCATCTACGCCGGCAAGGGGATCTACGATCCGGCCGCCTTCGAGGCCGGCCTGGCCGGCCGCGTGCCGGAGAACGCGCTCCTCAGCCACGATCTCTTCGAGGGGCTCCACGGCCGCGCCGGCCTGGTCTCGGACGTCCTGGTGCTGGAGGACTACCCGCCCAATCTCCTGGCCTCCCTGCAGCGCCTCCATCGCTGGGTGCGGGGCGACTGGCAGCTCCTGCCCTGGCTCCTGCCCCGGGTGCCCGCCGCCGAACGCGGCCGCGATACCCAACCGGCTGCCGCTCATCGGCCTGTTCATGATCTCCGACAATCTCCGGCGGAGCCTCTTTGCGCCGGCCCTCCTGCTGCTCCTCGCCCTGGGCTGGCTCTGGCTGCCGGACCCCTGGACCTGGACCGCCGCCGGGATCGCGACTCTCGCCCTCCCCCTGTTCCTGGGCGGCCTGACCGCGACCTGGAGGATCGCCCGGGGAGCCGCCTGGGTGCCGACCGTGGTGGACGCGGCGTGGACGCTCCGCACCGGGCTGGGCGAGACCGCGTCGGCCCTCGCCGTCCTCCCCTGCGAGGCCTTCGTCACCCTGGACGCGATCCTGCGCACTCTCGTGCGGCTCGCCACGCGCCGGCACCTCCTGGAATGGGTCACGGCGGCCCAGGCCTCGCGCCGGCTGGGAGATCAGCCGCCCGCCGGAGCGTACTGGCGCGGCATGGCGGCGGCGCCGCTCTGCGGCCTCGCCCTGGGAGGACTGATCGCCGCCTTCGCCCCCGCGGCGCTCGCCGGCGCGCTGCCCGTGCTCGCCCTGTGGGTGCTGTCCCCCTGGATCGCCGCCTGGCTGGGCCGCGTCCCCGCCCCCCGCCTGCCGGTCCTCTCCGCCGCGGAGCACCGGCAGCTCCGCGTCCTCGCCCGCCGCACCTGGCACTTCTACGAGAAGTTCGTCGGCCCCGAGGACCACTGGCTGCCGCCGGACAACTTCCAGGAGGAGCCGGGCGGAATCGTGGCCCACCGCACCTCTCCCACCAACGTCGGCATGCTGCTGCTGTCGACGTTCACGGCCTACGACCTGGGCTACCTGGACGAAGCCGCGCTGACCGCCCGGCTCTCCCACACCCTCGCCACCCTGGACCGGCTCGAACCCTTCCGCGGCCACCTATGGAACTGGTACGACACCCGCAGCCTCGCGCCGCTGGAGCCGCGCTACGTCTCCACCGTGGACAGCGGCAACCTCGCGGCCTGCCTGCTCGTTGTGGCCAGGGGCTGCGAAGAGGCCGCCCGCAACCTGACCGTTCCCGGGCTCCGGCCGGCCTATCGCCGCGGGATGATCGACGCCCTCGGCGTCCTCGCCGCCGTGTTGAGGGAGGTCAAGGAAGGGGCGCCATCGGAGCACGCCGAGGCGCTCGCCGTCACCCTGGAGCAGCTCGGCCAGCGCGTGCGGGCGGCCGTGGAGCCGGAGGCCTGGCGGACGGTCCTGCGCGAGATGGAGGAGCGCTGGCTGCCTCAGGTCGAGAGCCGCATCGTGACCCTCGCGGAGGTCAGCTCGCCGACCCTCGACTCCGCGCACGTGGCCGAGCTCGGCGACTGGTCCGAGCGCATCCACCACCAGCTCGAGGTGTGCCGCCGCGCCCTCGACCGGCCTGGAGCGGGGGATCTCCGGCGCGACCTCTTCGACCTTGCCCGCCGCGCCGACGCCTGGGTCGGCGACATGGACTTCTCCTTCCTGTACGACCGCAGCCGGCGGCTCTTCCGGATCGGTTACAACGCCTCGACCAGCGAACCCGATCCCAACCACTACGATCTGCTCGCCTCCGAGGCGCGCATCGCCAGCCTGCTGGCGATCGCCAAGGGCGACGTGCCGCAGAGCCACTGGGCCTTCCTCGGCCGGCCGTTCACCCGGGTGGGTGCCGAGCGCACGCTCCTGTCCTGGGGCGGAACGATGTTCGAGTTCCTCATGCCGCGCCTCCTGATGAACCATCCGGAGCTCACGCCGCTCGCGGAGAGCTGCCGGACCGCCGTCCATCAGCAGATCGCCTTCGGGCGCGAGCAAGGCATCCCCTGGGGGGTGTCCGAGTCGGGCTATGCCGAGCTGGACGTCCACCGCAACTACCGCTACCGCGCCTTCGGCGTCCCCGGCCTCGGGCTCAAGCGCGACCTGGGCGACCGGCTGGTGGTGACCCCCTACGCCTGCGTGCTCGCCCTCCCGGTCGAGCCGCATGCCGTGCTGGCCAACCTGGCTCGCCTGACCGGCCTCGGCCTGCTCGGCCGCTACGGGCTCTTCGAGGCGATCGACTTCGGACCCGCCCAGGATTCGCCGCGCCTGCCGCGCATCGTGACCTCCTACATGGCGCATCACCAGGGGATGATCCTGGCGGCCCTGGGCAACGCCCTGTGCGGCGATCTCCTGGTGCGGCGCTTCCAGCGCGACCCGCGGATCGCCACGGTGGAGCTTCTCCTGCACGAGCGGGCTCCCCGGTACGCGCCGCTGCGCGAGCCGCCGGCCGCCGCCGAGGCCGGAGCGGCGCCGCTGCGGTTCGAGGCGGCGGCCGTCAGCTCGTGGCCGGTATCGACGAATGGGACGAAGGGACGGCCGCAGATGCAGCTCCTCTCGAACGGCCGCTACAGCGTCCTGATCTCCAGCCGCGGCGGCGGCAGCAGCCGCTGGAACGACCGGGTGCTGGTGCGCGGCGAGGCCGATCCGTCCCTGGAGCCCCAGGGCACCTGGATCTACGTCGAGGATCTGAGCTCCGGCGAGGTGTGGACCGCCGGCGGCGGACCCCGGCCCCACGGCGCCGCCACCAACAACACCACCGACGCCGCGGAGGCGGGCACCGAGGTCCATTTCGCGCCCCACCTGGCCGAGCTCCACAGCCGCCACCGCGGGCTGGAGGCCCGGGTCCTGGTGGCGGTGGCCCCCGTCGACGATCTGGAGGTGCGGCTGGTGCGGCTCGTGAACGAGACCTCCAAGCCCCGGCACCTGGCTCTGGCCAGCTACGGCGAGGTCGTCCTGGCCGGCTCGGCGGAGGACCGCCGCCATCCCGCTTTCGGCAAGCTCTTCGTGGAGAGCACCTGGGTCGAGCGCGGCGGCACCCTGGTGTTCCGCCGCCGCCCGCGCACGCCCGGGGAGGAGCCCATCGTCCTCGGCCACACCCTGGTGGCCGGGGATTCAGGACGGCCGGAGCCCGTGCGGTGGGAGACCGACCGCGCCCGCTTCCTCGGCCGCACCGGCAACGGCGGCGGCGTGAACAGCTTCTCAGGCACCGTGGGCACCACTCTGGACCCGATCTTCGCGCTTCGCCGCCGGGTGGACCTGCCGCCGCATGGCGAAGTGGAAGTGGCCTTCCTCACCGCCGCGGGCCGCTCCCGGAGCGCCGTCCTGTCCGTCCTGCAGCGCAACCGCTCGATCCCGCGGCTCTACGCCGTCATCGAGCAGGCGCGGGCCCGGGCCAGGCTGGCGCTGCGCGACGCCGGCCTGCCGCTCGCGACAGCCCGGCACGTGCAGGAGCTGCTCTCCGCAGTCCTGCAGGCCCACCCCGCCCTGCGCCCGGCCCCCGAGATCCTGGCCGCCAACCGCCTCGGCCAGCCCGCCCTCTGGCCTCACGGCATCTCCGGCGACCGGCCCATCCTCCTCGTCCGCGCCCGCCAGGCGGAGGATGCGGAGCTCGTGCGCGAGATCCTGGCCGTCCACGCCCTCTGGCGGCGCCACCGGGTCGGGATCGATCTGGTGATTCTCGACGAGGGGGCCACCACCTACGACCAGCCGCTCAAGGAGTGGCTGGACCGGGAGATCACGCGCACCGGCGGCGACGAATGGCGCGAGCGGCCCGGCGGTGTCTTCGTGGTGCGCGGGGCTCTCCTCACGCCCGCGGACCTCAATCTCCTGGAAGCGGTCGCCGCCGCCGTGCTCGACGCCTCTCACGGCAGCCTGGGCCAGCAGCTCCGCCCCCTGCGGCAGGCGCCTCCTCCCGACCGCCTGCCGGTCTTCATCCCCGTCCCCTCCTCGCCCCTGCTGCCCGAGCCCACGCCGCCCCTGGAGCGGCCGGAGGATCTCCTCTTCGACAACGGCCTCGGCGGCTTCACCCACGACGGCCGGGAGTACGTCGTCCACCTGCGGCCACAGCAGGCGACCCCGGCGGCCTGGATCGACGTGGTGGCCAACCCGGGCTTCGGCTTCATGGCCTCCGAGTCCGGCGGCGGCTACACGTGGGCCGGCAACAGCGCCGAGGACCGGCTCACCCCCTGGCGCAACGATCCGGTGCTGGACACTCCCGGCGAGACCCTCTACCTGCGCGACGAGGAGACCGGCGAGATCTGGACCCCGACCCGCCTCCCGGCCGGCGGCGACTCCGCCTGCCAGGCCCGCTTCGGGGCGGGCGCCGTGAGCTACCTGCAACAAAGCCACGGCCTGCGCCAGGAGCTGCGCCTGTTCGTGCCGGCCGCGGCGCCGGTCAAGATCGCGACCCTGCGACTGACCAACCTGTGGCACCGGCCGCGGCGCATCACGGCCACCTACTATGCCGAGTGGGTCCTGGGAACCCACCGCCGCGCCACCGCCGCCCACGTCGTCAGCGAGTACGACGCCGCGAGCGGCGCCCTCCTGGCCCGCTGCTCCTTCCCGACGGGCGGGGAGCGCACGGCCTTCCTGGCCGCCGACCACCCGGTCCACGGCCTGACCGCCGACCGGGCCGAATTCCTGGGCAACCTCGGCACCCTGGACGATACCGCGGACCGGGCGCGCCCGGCCGGGCTTGTGCGCATCGGCCTGACCGGCGCCACCGGCCCGGGCCTCGACCCTTGCGCGGCGCTGCAGCTCCACCTCGACCTCCGGCCCGGAGCCACCGCCGAGGTCCACTTCCTCCTCGGACAGGGGGCGGACCGGCAGGAGGCGCTGGATCGGGTGGCCCACTTCCGGAACGGCGGCGCCGTGGAGGACGCCCGCCGCGAGGTGGAGGGTTTCTGGGACGGCCTCCTGGGCTCCGTCCAGGTGTCGACGCCGGAGCCGGAGATCGACCTCCTGGTCAACCGCTGGCTCCTCCACCAGTCCCTCTCCTGCCGCATCCGTGGACGCTCGGCGCTCTACCAGTCGAGCGGCGCCTTCGGGTTCCGGGACCAGCTCCAGGACGTCCTCGCCTTCCTCCACGCCGCGCCGGGGATCGCCCGCGCCCACATCCTGGAAGCGGCCCGCCACCAGTTCGAGGAAGGGGACGTCCTGCACTGGTGGCACCCGCCGGAAGACCGCGGCGTGCGCTCCCGCTGCTCGGACGACCTCCTCTGGCTGCCCTACGTCGTCGCCCAGTACGTGGCCGCCACCGAAGACCGGTCGATCCTGACGGAGGAAGTCCGCTTCCTGGCCGGCCCTCCCCTGCCGGCCGGAGAGGCCGAGCACTACGACCGCTATCCCGAGTCGGAACGCTCGGCGAGCCTCTACGAGCACTGCCTGCGGGCGATCCACCGGGGGACGACCACCGGGCCGCACGGGCTGCCGCTGATCGGCTCCTGCGACTGGAACGACGGCATGAACCGGGTCGGTCCCGACGGGGTGGGCGAGAGCGTCTGGCTCGCCTGGTTCCTCTTCGCTGTCCTCAACGATTTCGCACCGCTGTGCGAGGCCCATGGCGATACGGAGGAAGCCGACCGCCTCCGGCGCCGGGCCGAGACCCTGCGCCAGGCCGTCGAGGCGTCCGCCTGGGACGGCGAGTGGTACCTGCGGGCCTGGTACGACGACGGCACGCCGCTGGGGGCCGCGGGCAGCCCGGAGTGCGAGATCGACCTGATCGCGCAGTCCTGGGCCGTCCTGTCGGGCGCCGCCGATCCCGAACGCGCCGCCCGGGCCATGGGCTCCGCCTGGGACCGGCTGGTGCAGCCGGAGGCGGGGCTCACCCTGCTCCTGGCGCCGCCGTTCGGCCGGGACAAGAAAGATCCCGGCTACATCAAGGCCTACCCGCCCGGCATCCGGGAGAACGGCGGCCAGTACAGCCATGCCGCCGCCTGGGCGGCCTGGGCCTTCGCGAAGCTCGGCGACGGCGACCGGGCCGCGGCCGTGCTGCGCACGATCCTGCCCGTGGTCCGTGCCTCGACACCGGCAGGGGTGGAGCTCTACCGCGTGGAGCCCTACGCCGTGCCCGCGGACATCGCGGGCGTCCCTCCCCACACCGGCCGTGGCGGCTGGACCTGGTACACCGGTACCGCCGCCTGGACCTGGCGGGCCGCGGTCGAGGCCATCCTGGGCCTCCGCCGCCGCGACGGATTCCTGGAGATCGATCCCTGCATCCCGCGGGAGTGGCCCGGCTTCGAAGCCGTTCTCAAGGCCGGCAGCGCCGTCTACCGCGTGCGGGTCGAGAACCCGGGTGGCGTGTCTCACGGCGTCGGGGAGACATGGCTCGACGGCGAGCGTCTGGACGCTTCAAGGCTCCCGCTGACCGACGACGGGCGAGAGCACGAGGTCCGGGTGCGCCTGGCGCCGGCCTACCCCGGCGCGAGTGCCGTCCCCATCCCACGGGGCGGTGACCTTCTCGTTCCAGGCGCCTAGCGTCGATCTGTCTGGGGAGGCCGGTCCCGCCGGCAGCTCTTTTCAGCGTCGACCGGCAACGGGACCGTGGAGCATCCATGCATTGGAAAAAAATGGTCCCGATCCTCGTCGTCGCCCTGCTCGCAAGCTTCGGATGTGCCGCCTACCTCGAGAGTCCGACCCCACCGGGCTGGCATGCCCAACCACGCGCCGGCCTCCCTCCGTTCTACGATGACCTGTCGCCGTGGGGTGAATGGCTCCGGGTCGAGCCCTGGGGCTGGGTCTGGTCTCCCTGGGATATGGAACCGGGCTGGCGCCCGTATACCCATGGCCGCTGGGCCTTGACCGGCCTGGGATGGACGTGGGTCTCCGACTGGCCCTGGGGCTGGGCCCCGTTCCACTACGGCCGCTGGACTTATCACTCCTACTACGGCTGGCTCTGGGTCCCGGGCACCGTCTGGGCGCCGGCCTGGGTCGCCTGGCGGTACGGCAACGGCTGGATCGGCTGGGCGCCGCTCCCGCCGGACGTCCACTGGCGATTCGGCTTCGGCCTCGACCTCGGCGGACTGAATCTCGACCTCGTCATCGCCGAGCACGGCTGGTGCTTCGTGGACGAGCATTCCTTCCTGGCCCCCCGCGTCTGGAATCATCTGGCTCCCCTCCCCCGCCACCGCTGGCTCCTGAGAGAGACCCGGGACCGCACCCGCTATGAAGAGAGGGAGCATCAGGTGACGGCCCGCCCGTTCGGCGTCGAAGAGCTGGAGCCCGGCGTGGGCGCCGTCCCCCGCTACGACATCGAGGAGCTGGAGAGGCCGCCGGACCGGGAGGAAGGCATCCGCGGCGGAACCGTGCGCGTCTACCGGCCCAAGCTCCCCGAAACCCCCGAGCCCCCCGGCGAGATCGCTCCGGCAGGACGGGAGCCCGTGCAGCCGCCGCAGGCGCCGGGGCGGCAGCCGTCTCAACCGTCTCAACCGTCTCAACCCCCACCCACCACGGCGCGGCCGCGCGAACGCCAGCCGGCTGTCCAGGACAAGCGGGATGAGCGGGAGCTGAAAGCGTGGGAGCGCCAGCAGCAGGAGAGCCTGGAACGGGAGCAGAAGCTCGAAGCGCCGCAACCCGCCCGCAGGCGAGACCCAGCAGCAGGTCGAGCAGCGCCAGAAGGAAGAGCGCCAGGCCCTGGAGCGGGAGAAGAATCGGGAAAAGGAGCTCCAGAATAATCGCCGCGATCGCCGGGAGCGCCAGGAGGGCGCCAAGCAGGGAGGGAGCGCCGAAGGGGGCCGCCCCGAAACGCCGCCGCCGCCGGAAGAGAAACCGCCCGCGCCGTTCGGAGCCTGAGACCGTGATCCCCGCCGCCAACCGCCGCGTCGCCGAGGCCCTGCGGGAGATCTCCGTCCTTCTGGCCGACCAGGGGGCCAACCCGTTCCGGGTGGCCGCCTGGCGCCGGGCCGCCGACACCCTGGCCGGGCTGGAGAGAGACCTGCGGGAGATCCTGAGCCAGGAAGGGATCGAAGGGCTCAACGCCCTCCCCCACATCGGCTACGGCATCGCCGGAGCCATCCGCGAGCTGCTCGTCACCGGCCGCTGGGGCCAGCTCAAGCGGCTGAGAGGCACCGCCGATCCCGTCCGCCTCTTCCAGAGGGTCCCCGGGATCGGCCCCGTCCTCGCCCGGCGCATCCACGACACGCTCGACGAGGACAACCTGGAGGGCTTGGAGATGGCGGCGCACGACGGCAGCCTGGAGACGGTGCCCGGCGTCGGACCGCGGCGGGCGGCGCAGATCCGCGCCTCCCTGGCCGCCCTCCTGGGCCGGCGCCCGCGCCCGCCGCGGGAAGAGCCGTCCGTGCCCATCCCCGCCGTCGACATCCTCCTCGACGTCGACCGGGAATACCGCGAGGCCGCCGGAACGCGCCGGCTGCCCGTCATCGCGCCGCGGCGCTTCAATCCCGAAGGCAAGGCCTGGCTCCCGATCCTCCACACCCAGCGCGGCCCCTGGCACTTCACCGCTCTCTTTTCCAACACCGCCCGCGCCCATGATCTGAAGAAGACCGGTGACTGGGTGGTCCTCTACGTCTACGACGACCACCACCGCGAAAAGCAATACACCGCCGTCACCGAGACCCGCGGCCCGCTCGCCGGACACCGCGTCGTCCGCGGCCGGGAGCCCGAGTGCCGAGCGTGGTATGCTCATCAATCCTCACCCGCCTCAGCGCCAAGGGACGCCGGGAGCTTCGGTGAGACGCCTGGAGCTCGACTCTCCGCCGGGCGCTAATTTCTTCAGCAACCCCACCTTGCAAGGAGTGCCAAAATGACGCGAACCAGCTTCCGTCTCCTGAGCGTATTCGTTGGATTCGCCGCACTTCTTTACAGCCCGTTTCCTGCTCTGGCCCAGACGGCACCGCCCCTGGGCGCAGTGCAGCCATTTTCGGTCCTGGGCAACTCGGGAGTGACCGGCTCCACCGGCGCGGGCACCGTGGTCGGAGGAGACGTCGGCTCTTCGCCAACAGCCTCGATTTCGAACTTTCCGCCGTCGAGCGTGACGCCTCCGTTCATCCTGCACCTCACGAATGATACGACCGTGCAGCAGGCTCATACGGATGCCATCGCGGCCTACAACTTCCTGGCTGCCCAGGGGCCCGGTACGGTGCTCGCCGCGCAACTGGACGGCGCCGTGCTCACCTCGGGCATCTATTCTTTCGCGGGCGGAGCGGCCGATCTGGCGGCCCTCGGTACCCTGACTCTCAACGGGCCGGGGATCTTCGTCTTCCAGGTGGACAGCGCGCTCACCGCCAACGTCGGCTCGAATGTGATTGGCACGGCGAACCCTTGTAACGTGTACTGGCGGGTCGGCTCCTCCGCGACTCTCAATGGAATCAGCTTCCGTGGAAACGTCATCGCGGATGCGAGCGTCACCGTAGGCTCCGGCTCCAACGTCACCGGCAAGGCCATAGCGGGAACAGGTCCGACCGGTGCGGTGACGATGGCGGGCGCCGGCGGCAACACGGTCGGGGGATGCGCCTCCTCCGGGTTTACGCCAGCCATTCCTGTGCTCGGCCCGGGTGGAGTGGCGATGCTCATCGGCTTGCTCGCCGGGGCCGGACTGCTTGTCTTGAGGTGGCTCTCCGCCTAGGCGATCACGCCTGGCGCAGCGCCCACGAGACTGCGGACTGGTTCAGGGGACGCAAGTCATCTTTTCGACGGGATACGCCCAGAAAAGGCGGGACCTCGTCGCGGCGAAGCTACCTACTCAGGATGCAGCCCATGATCCGCCAGCCAGCCCGTGATAATCGGCTGAATGGACTCCGCCAGGGCCGCATTCCCGAATCCGCACCAATGCACGCCTGTCTGTACATCCAGCGGACATTCCAAAGGTCCGCCGAATCCATCGGTGATCACAACCCCGGCCCGTTTCGCCACGAGCGCGCCTGCGACATCGTAGGGGTGGCACTCCACACCTCGAACCACCGCACGCGAGTCTTTTTCAAGAATCCGGTAGAAGAGAGGGCGCAGATCGCAACAGAACCGGTCATGGCCGACCATCAACTCGACCATCTGCCCTCCCGTGCAGATGTATTGATCGTCAAAAAGCAGCGATTGCCCGGGTTCAAACGGCCCGAGGGTTTGGGCCGCGATGCGCTCGATGAGATCCGCAGCCAGCACCTTCGTTCCAGGGAAAAAGCTGGAGACCTGACCGAATCCAAACTTGAGTGTCTCCGCACGGCTGGGCCGAGGCTGCCAGGGCCGTGGACTCTTGCCGCCGATGCCGGTGCGGATTCCCGCGGTCGCCGTGTCGCTGGTGGCAACGAAGGCATCGCACCAAGCCTGCTTGCTGGTTGCCAGCTCCACGAGAACCGCGGCGAAGGTATCGCCAATCCTTGTCTGCTCTCCTCGATCATCGGCGACGGCCGCGATGAACCACGCCGAGCGTTTGTCGTACATTAAATTGCGCGTACCATCGATCGGATCCACGATGACGCGGTAGCGTGCCGGCTTCTCCGTAGAACCGACCCACCGCCGGCCATCCTTGCCCATGCCTTCCGCGATCAAGAGAAGAGGCTTGCACTCCTCCGGCCACTTCTCGATCTCACGCTCGAGGATGGGCTCAACGTGGCGGTCGATCTCGAAGATCGTATCGCCACCCTCGAAACCCACCGGCATTGCCAGGTGATCAGCGGCCGTCGAAACAAGTCGGTGAAGATGGCGTTGCACGGCGAATCCTAGTGCCAGAAGCCGCTGTCCCCATTCCTGTGCAGTGCTCACTTTGAGCCCTCGCATTCAAGCAGCTTGAAGTAGAGATTCAGCGCCTTGGCCGTTCCCGGGACGAAAAGGCGCGATGGATTCGCGACTGAAGGCTGCCAATCGTCATCCGGACTCTCGCGATCCTTAACGAAGTTCTGGCCGAATTTATCATACCAATCCAAGAACCTCTTTCTCTGAGACTCTGTACCCCATTTGCCTTCGATGGCTTCCATGCGCCGTTTCACATCCCAATCGAAAAGTCGAATTTCCTTGCGCTCGGCGTCAGGAGCCCTAGTGACCTTGATGGAGGGCTGCGGACCGAACGTGTAGCGCTGCCAATCCTGACCACCACCAAAGATCTCCCTGAGATAGCTCAAGGATAGCATTGCGATTGGCATACGGATTAGCTCCTTCTTGGTGATTCCCGATTCGGCGGAATGCTTCTCCTTGATTTCACCGTCAAGCATCCAGTCTCCATCGGCGATCTTATACTCCACTACTGTTATGACCTCGACTCCAAGATCAAGGAGTGAAAAGCAGATCAGAACTCCTTTCGTCTCTGGGGCGTGCATACCCGACTCGGAAACAACTTTCAGAGAACAATCCGGGAAGCGGGGCTGGACCTTTGTTTCGTGGCCGGCTTCTTCGTTGATGACCAAGCCGTCCTCCTCCCGTCTAAGACGACAGTGTTCATCATCGAATTCTCTCGCCCGTATACTTGGAACTGGCAATTGAATAGGGCCGTCGAAACTGAAGTTCTTCAAGAGCAGAGATCCTCCCTGGCGAGGATGGTCAGTGACAACGAGCGTTTCTTCAAGGAATTCCCTCAAACTGTATTGCCAAGGGGCAGTCAACTCTGCATCTAAGGAGTATTGCGGGTCGACCGTATTGTCTGTGGTAAACCAGCGCTCAGTGGTCCCGAGAGAGATGTTCCAGCCGTAGGGCGGTATGTCCCGAAAGAAAAAAGGAACCCACTTCTTTCCATCTTCGTCCGTAACGATAGAAAGGACGCCACCCGAAGCCCAACGCAGACGGATGTCGAGCTCTTGGAGATTAATAAGCATTTCTTCTTCTTTTGTGTCGTCATGGGCCAGGAAGCTCTGAATTCTTCTGTCAAGAACTCGCAACCTGTCGAGCTTCCCGGAAGTTACATCCTTCTCGATGACAGATGTTTTTCCCTCATTGGAAATGGCCATCTCCCGAACATCTCTGCGATCAATCGTAACGGTCACATGCCCGGCCTGGTTGCGCTCGATCTTGACGGGTTGCGTTAGAAGCTCAATGGCGAATACCTCGTCGGAGAGGCGTTCGTTCGAGGCGCGCAGTTCCTCCTTCAGCACTACGCCAGGAGCTCGGTTCTCTGAGGAAACAGGCGGGCAGAGCTTGAGGATGACCTCAATCTGTCGGCTGTAGGCCGCAGCGGGCTCGGCAGTTATGTTCAGTTGTGTCTCCAGGTTCGCAACGAATGCGAAGAGCTGCGCTCGATCGTCGCAGCGGAGTGCAGTGATGTCAGCGAGCGGACCGCCCTTCAGAATGTCCGCTGATACCTGGGGAGCAAGCAACGGAAGAACCGATTTCCTTGCACCCCAGCGCGCGCCGAGCTCGCAAATAGGCCACAACGTTGAGATGCTGTGCGGAGAGACGACGAAGACAAAGGAAACGGCGTTGTTCAAGTTGCTCCGGAGTGTCTCTTCGGTGCTCGCACCGCCCGGAAGGCGCGAGCCATCCACACTTGAACACGTTATTTCCGAGGCCGGCAAGCAAAGGCTCAACCTCATCAATTTGACGAGCGCATCTACAAGTGCCTGATCCTTGGAACTGTGACTCACGAAGACCTTCATCGATAGCTCCCTTCCGGCGGATGCCCGGGACGATAGCGGCACGTGAGTCGATTCTACACCTCTCCGGACCGGCTCCGTCTGGTTCCTGGACCGGGGGGGCGAAGGAGAGGCATCACAACCGGGAGGAAGCCGGGCCGAGCCGTGCAGAGCGCCCCCGCCTCGCCCACCTCCGGCGCCGGCCGCCCACACCAGCCGGAGATTTCACCTCACCCCTTGTCCTTGGCCGGCCAACGGACGAAGAAGCCGTCGGCCCAGACGATGTCCTGGTTGTAGTCGCCGCGAGAAAAGCCCTCGACGGTGTAGTCCTCGGTGGAGAAGACGCCATCCCGGCCCGGGCTGCGGACCGTCATCACCTGCTGAGCCAGGGGATTGCCGGTGTTGAGATGATAGTCGTACGGATTCCCCCAGCCGTCCCTTGCGGGGACCTCCTGCATGTACTGCGGCACCAGGATCTTGACCAGATCCTCCCGAGAAATCTTCGGGTAGCTCACCAGGTTCACCGTGGCCCCCGCCGCAGCGCTTCCGACCTGATCGGTGAGCCAACTGAACATGGCCGTCCCGACATTCCGGATGTCGCTGACCGTCCGCTCCTGCTTCTTCGCGTCGTCACCCGGCCCCGTCGACCCGAGTTCGGCCGCGAGGGTGGGCCCGCCGGCCCCGGAGCCGTCCGCCTGCCTGGCCTCGGGCATGGTCCACACCGGCTTGCCGCTCTTGTCGATGTACATCCACCGGCTGTTGGAGCTGACGAAGGCGAGCCCGCCGGAAAAATTGGAGAGGTTGTCGAACTGCGGATTGATCACCAGCTTTCCCGTCTTGTCGATGAAGCCGGTCCGGTCGCCGATCTGGACACAGGCCAGGCCCTCCGAAAAACCGGTCGCCTGATCGAACTGCGGATTGATGACGAGCTTTCCCTTCGTGTCGATGTAGCCCCACTTGGAACCGCTGCGGACCACGGCCAGGCCCTCCTCGAACGGAGAGCCGTCGTCGAACTGCGGGTTGATCACGAACTTCCCCTCTTCGTCGATGTATCCCACCCGCCTGCCCGAAACGACCGCCGCCAGGCCCTGCGAGAACCTCGACGCGCCGTCGAACTGGGGATTCACCACGAATCGGCCCTTCTTGTCGACGAACCCGTACCGCCCGCCGGACGCCACGGCTGCGAGCCCCTCCGCAAACGGTGAGCCGCCGTCGAACTGCGGATTGATCGCGAAAGCGCCCTTCTTGTCCACATAGCCCGTGCGGCCGTCCACGACCACGGCAGCCAGGCCCTCCGCGAACGGAGTGGCGGCGTCGAACTGGGGATTGATCACAAAACTGCCCTTCTTGTCGATGTATCCCCATTTCTTCTCCACGAGAACCGGAGCCAGCCCTTCGGAGAGCTCGCCCGCCTGGTCGAACTGGAGATTGACGGCGTACTGGCCTTTCTCGTCGATATATCCCCAGCGGTCGCCGACGGCGACCGCCGCAAGCCCCTCGTGAAACTCATCCGCCATGTCGAACTGCGGCGCGATGACGACTTTCGCCTTGCCGTCGATGAAGCCCGTCTTGTCGTCCTGGGGCACAGGGAACAGCTCGCGCGCTTCCTTGCCGCTCGACCCGCCCGAACAGGCTGCCGCCAGCCCGGCAAGGCTGAGCGCCAGGATGGCCAAACCTCTTCTCATCATGGGACATCCCTCCAGATTCGCCGGCTTCCGGCCCGGCGTTACATCAGGGCCGCGAGCATCACCTTGGACAGCCAGCCGCTGACCAGCAGGATCAGGGGGACGGCCAAGCGAGGCCCACGGCTCCTCGATCTTCGAAATCTCCCGGCAACCGCCGTGGAGGATGAGGACACAGAAGCAGAACGCCATCACGCCCGCGACGAAAATCACCTCGGCGTTGCCCATGCCGAGGAGCCCTGCCAGAAGAAAAAAGAGGCCCAACGGAAGAAGGCAGATCGCCGCCACGAACAGGTCCCCTTCGAAGCTTCCCACCCCGCGGAAGGTCTTCCGCGCCAGGAACTGCGCTCCGACCATTCCCAGGACGAGGACCAGGCCGACGCACATCACCTTGAGGAAGAAGACCAGCCAGGAGTCCCCGCCCCCCATCCACACGAGGCCGCCCCCGAGCATCCGGCGGGCACCGACCGCGAAGCAGACGGCGAAGACGAGGCTGAAGACGATCCCGGCCTGGAGCCTCTGCGCGGCAGAGAGGCTCTCGAAGGCCGGTCGAACGCCTCCGACCGGGTTGCGCGCGAGGATTCCAAAAGCCTTCCCGGCGCTGCCGACCGCCTCCCGGGCCTGCTGCGCCGCCTTGTCTCTCATTTCAGCGGCCGGAGACCGCTCCGGGGCCGCGGCCGCCGTGAACCCGCAGGCGGCGCAGCTCGCCGCTCCCTCGGGTATGGGTTGAGCACAGTTCTGGCAATACATTCGGGCCTCCCTTTTTCGATCCGCCCTGCTCCGCTCTCTAAAGACCCCCCGGGCCCGCGGTTTGTTTAACCGCGGACCGCCACTCCGCAGCCGGGCTCCAAAGTCGTGGCGAAATCCCCCACCTCCCGGGGCGGGGAAAGCTTCCTCCGGCAGGAGGATCATGACCAAGGAGGTTGAAGCCATGGCGATCACCAAGGAGTACGCGGTCGATACGGAGGAAGCCAACAGCGCCATCCTCGGCAGGTTCAAGGTCTCGCCGCGCGAGGGCGAGGCCCTCGCCGCTCGCGAAGAGCGGGAGGACAAGCTCTATCAGCAATACCAGGCTGCCCTCGACCGCGGCGAGGTTCCGCACGCGGCCACCATCAAAGCCGCACTGGAACTGCTGGCGAAACCCGGGAACCCGAGGATGATCCGCGAGCTGGCGCAACGGCTGGCGCGCCGGCGCATTCTCATCGTTTTTCAGGACCGGCTCGGGACATCGGAGGTCAACGCCTTCGGCCATCTGTTCCAGCCCGGCGAGCGGCGGACGGTGGAAATCGATGGCGAGGAAGGGGAGCGCGAAACGATGGATGTCCTCAAAAACGGTGTGATCAAGATCAGCACCGACTTTGTCGACTCCTCCATCGGCACCGCGGCCATCCTTGCCCACGAGCTCGCTCATGTGATCGAGCGGGAAAACGCCTTCAACGGCGTGCCACCGCCCGGAGAGGTCGACATCGGCGGCGGCGATACGGTCTCCTCGTCCGAACAGTGGGCCGACTATTTCGCCGGCAAGACCCTCGACGCCCTGGGCTTCAACGAGAACGCCATCCTCGACAAACCGAGGCACGACGCCGAGTGGGGGTCACGCTGGGCCGAGACCTACGGTGTCCTGCGAGGCATGCACCAACTGTATCGCGCGGTGGGAAAAGGGACGGTCATCGAGGACGCGAAAATCTGGGAGACCCTGCGCACCACCCTCATGGTGGAGGCCTTCCTGGGAACGCCGATGACCTACCGCGTCGACCACAGCGTCAAAGGGACACGGACCGAGATTCAACCGGGTGGAGTGGCGGCGGGCAACAAGAAGCACTGCAGCGGCATCCTGGTGTTGACGAATGCCCCCAAAACGCTGTGCTGGCAAGGCCGGCACTTCACGATGGACGGGACCGGCGATTTGGGGTTCAAAGTCACGGCGCAAGGTGACATCGACGCCTCGGGCCGCTATCTGCTCCGCTTCGATGTCCACGTCGTCTACCCCGATTCGTACCCGCTCGCGGGAGGAAGCTGCCGGTTCCGATTGAAGAACCTGCCCCTTGCCCATCGCTCGACGTCGCCGGCTCCCGTCTTCAGCTACGAGCTGTACGGTCCCGATGCCGGTCGCCACGCGGCAGGGCTCGCCGGTGACTACGGCCGCCAGGAAGCGCCGCCGGATGACAAGACGCCACCCGCCGTCGAGCGCTGGACCTACGAGTCCGCGGACTGGTCAGGGGGCGGCAACGAGCCTTATCTGCAAGTCATCTTTTCGACGGGATACCCCCAGAAATGGCGGGACCTCGTCGCGGCGAAGCTGGGATAGAACGGAGGTGATGGCCATGCCGAGAGAAGTCACCTGCCCGAAGTGCGGCGGAACGCAGAAGATTCAGTGTACCTCCTGCTGGGGCAAGGGCGGGGAGGAGAAGACGTACGCCGGAGAGACGAAGTGGTACCCCTGCACCTACTGCAACGGGACCGGCTCCGTCCGCTGTGACAACGGCTGCGTGTGGGGCAAGGTCACGGTCTGGGATTGAGCCCGGCCCCAAGGGAAGGATCACGGCCTAGCCGGGTATGTCGTCTCCGATATCATCAGGCACCTCGTCGCGAGGGTCGTCTCGAATTTCAGATCCACGCCGGAGAATGCGAAGAGTCTCGTCGCCTATAGAAATACTGATACTGCCGTCTGACATTGTAGCGACAAGCGTCTGAAGTGACTGGGGAGCCTCTTGGATGAGTCGATCGATCGGGCCCCGAACATACTTCTCGAAGAAACAACGACATGGTAGGGCCCGCCAGCTCATCGAGGTGCCTCCATGCAGCAGCGCCCTTATAGATATCGCCTCCCTGACCAAGGAAGGCGCGCTCCAGCTCCGACAGTTTCGGGTTCGGAGTGCTGTCAAGCACGACAAGTATCGGTTTGTATCCGCTTTCCCGGCAATCGACAGGAAACTCAAGCTCCTCACGCCAGCGCCCCTGACCTGAAGCGGCAATCGTGACCCGTATCTTGATCTCGTATGCGCTCTTTCCCAGGAGGCAATCGACTTGCCGGCCTTTTCGATCGTCCTTGCTACGCCTTATGGGGCTCTTGCTCGCCGGGACCGGGATACCGCCCACAGCATAAGCAATTACCGGCTCGAACAGATACCCCGTCTCTTGCCCGGCCCTGTTGTCAATGTCAAAGAACCACTTTCGCCAGAATAGCAGGCCGCTCAATGCAGCGGGGCTCAGCTTCCCGTACTGCAGCAAGCTGCGCGGCCCCACCTGCTCGAGTGTCGGGAGGGGTTGCGTCTCCAAGATGGCTTCGTACTTGAGCCTGGCTTTGTGGAGCGTTGAGAGGCAGGCAAAGTACATATCCACATCCGGATTCTGTTGAACGAGGCGCTCGAATAGATCGCGGGCATCAAGATCCTCGACTACGAGCGAATCCAGATCCCCGGCCTCAAAAAATCCAGCCAGTTGCCTCGGAACCCAAGGGAAGCTCTCCTGTACACCGAGATCGTGTACTATTCGGCACACCAGGTAGGCGCAAATTCCGTCTGTGAGGCTAACGGCCTGATCGCCGGAGCCGTAGGCAACGGCTTTCGCCCATATGGCTTGCTGCGATTTTGTCAGAGCCATAAACCAAGCTGCTCAGCGAGCTGCGCAGGGAGGAAACGCTCCCTCACGTCAAGAGAAACAGTCTTCAGAACCGGGCTCATTCCTTCGGAAAGCGTCGGCACGAAGCTCAACAGAGCACCTCCAGCATGGGTCTGCCTGGCGCGCTCGACATCTCTCTTGAGCCTCGCTGCGATACGCTCAGCCAAGAGCACAGGAACAGCATTGCCGATCATCTGGATTCTCTCACTCTGGGTTCCAATAAACACAAAATCGTCCGGAAAGGCTTGAAGCCTCGCGCACTCCCTGATCGTCAGCGGCCGATCTTCCGCCGGGTGGACAAAATCCCTCAAGGCCCCACCTGTAATAGCCTTGGATGGCTCATCCGCCGCCAGGCGGCGCAGCCCTGCGGGCGCACCGCCACGACGTTCTGTCGGAGTTCCGTCCATGACGCGCCGATAGGCTCGCCGTCGGTAGCTTTCGTGCCAGAGCTCTTCCGGAAGGTCGCGCATTCTCTGGCCTGGCTTCAGCAATTCGGCTCTTTGCCTGTCTTCTTCGTTGAGCGGCGAATACGTATGGTCAAGAGGGGCTTGACCTCCGTTGCGAGCTGTCTTCGGCGAAGGGAGGCCTTTCAGGGCCTCTCCCAGCGTCGGTGTAAAGGGCAAATGGTGTCCGTTGGCCAAGGTCGCACCGGGCGCACCCAGGGCAGAGTGGGTGTGCTCGGGGAAGGCCGGATCCCACCCCAAACCGCCAATCACCAAAACGCGCTTACGGTGCTGTGAAACACCATAGTGCGCGGCATTTACCTTTCGCAGGTGGATGCGGTACCCGGCACCGATCAGGGGCTCGAGCAGGTCAAATACAAAGCGTCCACCAGCCTGCGTGAGAAATCCTTCGACATTCTCAAAGACAAAAGCTAAAGGCCTGTGGCGCTCGACCAACAGCGCAAATGTGCGAACGAGATTATTCCGACCATCTTCCGCCCGGCGCCGCCCGGCGGAGGAGAATCCCTGGCATGGAGGACCACCAACAATCACCGTCGATCCGGGAAGCTCGGAGCAGTTACGCAGGTCAGCCAGGTAAGCCGTATGCCCGAAGTTCTTACCGTACGTCTCAATGGCAGGCTTCCAGTTATCGTAGGCTGCCACGATCTTGAAGCCGGCCCTCTCGAACCCGAGAGAGAGTCCTCCGCAGCCTGAAAACAAGTCCACGACGGTGAAGCTTCTTGTCATTGTATCCTGTTCTTCCAGCAGTCTGTTCTCGACGGCGTCTGCCCCCTCGGGCGAGCTCGGTACCCCGCAACGACCCTATACTATGGTTCCAGGCGAAGGGAGGCAAAGGGGAGGAAACACAGCGAGAGGAAATCCGGTGCCATCTTGTGCAGAGCGCCACTCCGGCGAGCCGTCCGCCGGTCCTCCCAACCATCGGCCAGGTCCGGCGAGAGGCCCGCCGAACCGTGCCGGACTCCCGCCGAACCGCGCCGGAGTCTCGCCGGTCCCGGCCAAGACCCGGCCTCTCCTGCCGGAACCTCGCCGGTCCCGGCCGATGTCCCGCCGGGCTGGGCCACTCTTGCGCCATATGCGTCGGTCGACGGCAGAGATGTGGCAGGCAAAGGCTTCAGACCGGGAATTGGTACGCATCGGCTCATTCCAGGCGAGCCCGGTGGGATCAATCCCTGTGTTATCCTCTGCCCATGGCCGTCGACCCCGAACTGCTCAAGATCCTCGTGTGTCCCAAGTCCAAGGGTGAGCTGGAGCTGATCGACCTGCCCCAGGAGGTGCGGTCGACGCTCGTCGAGAAGTACCGGGAGCATTTCCGGGACGAGGAGCCGGTCGTCGAGCAGGGGCTCTACTGCGCGTCCTCCGGCCTGGTCTACCCGGTCGTCTCGGACATCCCCATCATGTTGATCGAGGAGGCGCTGCCCGCCTCCGCCGTGGGACGCCCGGGCGAGCCCGTCCCGGCTCCCTGACCTCCCGCCGCCATCTGTAGAGTACCGCCGGTGGACACCACCGAGCCGAACCTCCTGCCGGATCAGCCGCCGCGCCCCCCCTCTCGGATACAGAGAGCGGGCTATTGGCTGTTCTCGGGCCACCTGCTCGCCGTCTTCAGCATCGCGGCTTCGAACATTCTGCTGGGCCTGGCGGTCCTCACGCTCCCCTGGAGCCTGCGCGGCCGGCGCGAGGACTGGGCGCGCGCGGCGCCGCTGCTGCTGGCGGCCGGGCTCTACGCACTGTGGCTCGTGGGCTCGATCGCCGCGTCGTTCGATCCCTGGACCAGCCTGAGTGGCCTGCGCGAGCTGTTCACGCTGTCGGCCCTCCTCCTGGCGCCGGGCCTGGTGCGCGGCGAGGCCGAGGTCCGGCGACTGGTCGATGGCTTGATCGCCGCCGCGGCGCTCCTCGCCTGCGCCGGGCTCGCCCAGTACCTGGTGGGCTACGGCGACATCGACCGCCGCATCCACGGGCCGTTCGCTCATTACATGACGTTCTCCGGGTTCCTTCTCATCTGCGACCTCCTGCTGATGGTCCGCCTCCTGGTGGTGGGCCGCGGTGTCCGCAGCGGGGGCCGCTGGGGTTGGAGATGGATCGCGCTCGTCCCGATCAACGTGGCGCTGCTCGGCAGCTATACCCGCGGCGCCTGGGTCGCCCTGGTGGTGTCGGTGACGGTCCTGGTTCTCATCCGAGCTCCGAAGCTGCTGCTCGCCTACTTTCCGATCGGCGTCCTGATCGTGCTCCTCACCCCGGTGCCGCTGGTGCGGCGGATGCTTTCGATCACCGACCTCCAGGACCCGTCGAACTACGACCGCATCTGCATGCTGGAGGCGGGGTTGACCATGGTGAAGGAGCGCCCGCTTTTCGGGCTCGGCCCGGAGATGGTGGAGCGCCGCTATCCGATCTATCGCGCGCCGACCGCGCCGCGCTTCGAGGTGCCTCACCTCCACAACAGCTTCCTGCAGCTCGCGGCCGAACGCGGCATCCCGACCCTGCTGGCGTATCTCGCGATGAACGCCGCCTGCCTGCGCTTCATCCTCTTGCAGTATCGCCGGGAGGGCGGACGGCACGGACCGCGGGCCGACCTTTATCTCGGCTGCCTGCTCGCCTTGCTCGCCTTCAACGTGGCCGGCCTGTTCGAGAACAACTGGGGGGACACGGAGGTCCAGCGTCCCGCCCTGCTCCTGTTCGTGCTGCCCTTCTGCCTGGCGGCCGGGGAGTGCCGGGGATGCCGGGAGGACGGGGGAGACCCGGCCGGCTACCGATCCGGCTCCGGGAAGTCTCTGACGGTTTTTCAGATACGCATTCGCAGCTTGCGGTTGAGGCGGATAGCGCGGACTTGGCCCGGATCGCGGCCCCGAGTGGCACTTCCTGGAGAAGTGTGGCACGATAGAGGGGCTATGGAACGATTCGCGTATCCTGCCAAGGTGACTGTGGGACCTCAAGGACGACTGGTCATTCCGGCGGAGCTCCGCCGCGAGATGAGTATTTCCTCAGGCGATGTGCTTCTCGCTGCCGTCGAAGGCCAGCGGCTCGTGCTGGAAAAGCGGGAGGCCGTCTTGGAGCGAGTGAAGCGCCGCTTCTCTCATATCCCTCCCGGGGTGAGCCTCGCCGAGGAGCTCATCGCGGAACGGCGTCACCGCGGAGTTGGCGGAGAAGACCGCTTACCTGCGGGCTGAGACCCGGTCGCTCGGCCTGTCCCTCGGGGACCGCGCCTGCCTCGCACTCGCGGACGACCTCGGACGACCGGCTGTAACGACCGACAGGATCTGGGGAGATCTGACCCTCCGTGTCGAGGTGCGTGTCGTCTCCAGATAAAGCGGCCCGTCTCTTTCTTCTTTCCCTGGGAGCGCTGGCGTCCTCGCCGGCTTGTCCGGATCAATCGGCGGAACGCCGGCAATCCAAGCTCATTCCCGCACAGCGAGACGAGGCGCCGGGCAAAGCCAGGAAGCCCTGAGGCGGTGGGACGCGGTCGCGGCGGAAGTTGCTCTCGATCGGCGCCCCCTCCGCGAGCTCCCCCCTGAGGAGCGCCAAGCCCGCCTCCGCAAGCTGCGCGGGATTGGCAAGGGCCTGCTCCCGTCGAGTGAAGAGTTTCTGAGGCAGAAGCGCGAGGAGATCCAACTCGAGGAACGGAAGCTTGCCGGCTGACGATGTCTTTGTCTTCGACGCCTGCGCCGTCATCGCCCTCTTGGACAATGAGCCCGGCGCTGCGGTCGTCGAGGCGCTTCTAGCGGATGAGCACAACCGCTGCGTGATTCATTTTCTCAACGTTTGTGAAGTTTTCTATCACGTCTTCCGCCGGGCCGACCAAGAGAGAGCCGGCAAGCTTGTCGACATTCTCGAGAGCTATGGCTTCGAGCTCACCGATGCGCTGCGCCCCACGCTATGGCAAGAGGCCGGCCAACTGACCGCTTCCCGTTGTCTACTGTTTCAGTCTTCTTACTTCCCATAGCGCACCTCGTAGTCTGCTTGTGTCGTTCTCAGTCGCCGGTGAATCAAGTCGACGGCCTGCTTGGCCGACCGCACGCCCGAGGGCGACTTCTTCTGGAAGCAGTGTAGGACAGAGACCTCCTGGAACGACCCTGACGGCAACGGCCAGCGTTCCGCCGATCGATCCGGACAAGCCGGCGAGGACGCCAGCGTTCCCAGGGAAAGCGCTTCCGGCGCAAAGTCGTGGGCCAAGGAACTCCGGGTATGGCGGATCTGATACCGTATGTGCTACCATGGGCACTGTGCGGGTCGTGCTCGACACCAACGTCCTCGTGTCGGCGTTTCGTTCTCGCGAGGGCGTGGCGTTTCGGCTTGTCTCGCTGCTGAGGGAGGGGCGCTTCGAGATCAGCATCTCGGTGCCTCTCGTTCTGGAGTATGAGGACGTGCTGCTGCGCGCGACGGACCTGAGCGAAGAAGCCGTCCTCGCGGTCGTTCGGTACCTCAGCTCGGTTGCGCACCGGCAGAAGATCTTCTTCCTCTGGCGGCCGGGTCTGCCCGACCCGAAGGATGACATGGTTCTGGAGCTTGCCGTCGCCTCCCGGGCCAGGTACATCGTCACCTACAACGGAAAGGACTTCGCGGCGGCCGAACGCTTCGGCATTCAGGCAGTAACCCCCAAGGCGTTCCTCGATGTTATCGGAGGTTGACCATGGCGACTCTCAGCATCCGCCTTCCCGATTCGCTGCACCGGCATCTGAAGGATCTTGCCCGGAAGGAGAAGGTCTCGATCAATCAACTCGTCAGCACGGCGGTAGCGGAGAAGATGTCCGCCTTGATGACAGAGGACTACCTGGAAGCCCTTGCCCGGCAAGGTGACCGCGCGGCCTTCGATCGCGTCCTTGCCGACGTCCCCGCCGTGCCGCCGGATCCCTGGGATCGCTGGGACGAGCCCGGCGCGGCGGGATCGAGTGGTCGCCTGCCTTGAGTTGCGGCCGTTGGGACGCGGCTACGGCGGAAGTTGTTCGCGATCGGCACCCCCTCCGCGAGCTACCCCCCCGAGGAGCCGCCAAGCAACCGCTCAGCGCCCGATCTCGTCGGCCAACTCGGCGCTGACCAGCACGCGGATGCCGTGGCGCAGCAGAGAGGTGAAATGGCGACGGTTCTCAGTGGCGATGAGCACGCTCGTGTCGAAGAAGGCGCCTCTCAGCCCGGCCACCGGTCCCGCTCTTCTTCGATCAGGCGAGCCACGTCGACCTGGGGGCGCTCTCCCTCCGCCTGCCGAGGGCGGGCAACCAGGCGCCCGCCTCGCCGGATGAGCTCGGGGCCGGCTACCGCCCTGACGAGGCGAATGGAGAATCCTTCAATCGCCAGCTCGAGCTCCGTACCGGCGGCGAGACCGAGTCTCTTGCGTACCTCGGCAGGGATGACCACGCGGCCTGCTTTGTCGATGGTCGTTACCATGGGTGGAGGATACCACCACCCTACTGCCAAGCGCCTGCCGTGAGCGTAGCAGCCGGACCGTCGACGTCTTAAAAACAAGCCTCCGGGCTCAACCTCCCTCGAGGTCGGGGGGGGAAGGTCGAGGGGAGTCGTCAGGAGGGCGGCCACGCGCCCTCCTATCCGGCCTTCCCCCGGAGCCGCCCATGTCCGAATGCGGGACACGGGTTCCCAGAAGGCCAGAACCCCCAGATGGACGGACGGCGGCGGCCTTGGACTCGGCGGCCGCCGTCCTTATTCAGTTGTCAATGAGCAACAGACCTATCAACCTCTCGTCGAGGTCGAGGAAGGTCCGGCCGCAACTGGCGGGGAAAATCGGCGAGACCCTCTTCGAAATCGACGAGCCGGGGACACAAGAAACAGGGAGGCCCGCCGAGATGGCGAGCCCCCCGTGGTGAGGTGGCCTACTCCGGCGGCGGCAGCGGGTTGTCGTCCGTGCTGCGCGACCGGGTGTGCAGCGGCTGAAGGCCGAACTCGGCGACCTTCTGGCTGCGGTTGCCGTAGTGCTCGCGCACCGAGGAGCGCAGCACGGTGGCGAGCTTGCGGCCCTGGGCCAGCAGGAAGTAGACCCGCTCGGTGGCCTGCTGCCGGCTGGCGGTCAGCGCCGCCTGCTCGGCCGTGAAGCCCTGGATCTGGTCCACGAGGGTCTGGAGCCTCTGGCGAGGGATCTCCAGTTGCGGGAGGTCGCCGCTGTTCTCCTCCAGGGCGGTCAGCAGCTCCCCCCAACCGTTGACAGTCTCTCCGTACGCATTCGACTTGGACATGGTTCTTCTCCTTTCGTGGGGCTCTCGACCCCGGTTGACGGCGCCATCATTGGCGCCGGTTGCTACCAGCCGTAGGTTCGCGGATTCCACCCACCCAAGGAGAAGTTGTCAAAGATGTCCGGGCTCACCCGCCACTGACGAAGCGGAAGTCTAGACAAGTCTCCAGGCGCCTGTCAAGTGGTCTATGCACACTTTTTTTCCGAGCTTCTCTGGAGACTCTCCGGCCAGTGCCTAAGTCTATGCAGTCATGAAGTATAGGAATAGACGCCCCGGCACCTCCTTCCGGGGCTCCGAGCCGGGCTTGGGCTCGTCGGCCACCGATGATAGTCAACCGGCTGCCAAAGCGCGCCCGTCACTCAAGAATTGGGACAACCCCCCGCCGTTCCTCGTTTTGAGCCTCTCGGTGAGCTCGACGAGCTTCTCGTAGAGTATACGAGCCTCTCGACGGCCTCGACGAGCCTCTCGTCCACTCCGTCGAGCCTCTCATCGAGCTCGACGAGGCTCTCATCCAAGTCGACGAGCCTCTCAGCGACCTCATGAGCCTCTCGACCAAGTCGTTGAGCCTCTCGTCGAGGTTGACGAGGCTCTCATCGAGGTCATCGAGCTTCTCGTCGAGGTCATCGAGGCTCTCATCGAGCTCGTTGAGCTTCTCGTCGAGCTCGTTGAGGGTCTCGTCGAACCCGACGAGCCTCTCGTCGAGCGCACGAGCCTCTCATCGAAGTCGACGAGAGGCTCGTCAGACTCGATGAGCCTCTCGTGAGGCTCCCGCCGAGGCCTCCCGAGGCGACCGCGGAGGGAGGCGGCCTGATTCCCTCTCTACGTGCCGGTTGACAGACCTGGGCGCGACTCGATTCCAGGCGGATCGAGGCGTAGCTGAGGCTGGTGGTGCTCGACGTGCCGGGCACAGAACAGCACGGCCTCCGCGAGCGAGACCTTGCCGAAGTAGGCGTGCGTGATCCGAGCGGGCGGCTTCCTCGTGCGAGCGTTTTGAACCGCGGTCTCGAGCTCCCGGGCTCGTTGCCGGAAAAGAGCCGCCTGCCTGCGCTTCATCCTCCGGCAGTATCGGCGGGAGCGCCGGGAGGGCGGACGGCACGGACCGCGGGCCGACCTTTATCTCGGCTGCCTGCTCGCCTTGCTCGCCTTCAACGTGGCCGGCCTGTTCGAGAACAACTGGGGGGACACGGAGGTCCAGCGTCCCGCCCTGCTCCTGTTCGTGCTGCCCTTCTGCCTGGCGGCCGGGGAGGCCCGGGGGACGGGAGAGGCCGGGCCGGCTGCCGATCCGGCTCCGGGAAGTCTCTGACGGTTTTTCAGATACGCATTCGCAGCTTGCGGTTGAGGCGGATTGCGCGGACCAGGGGGTCGGCTACGAATTCGCGAACCTGGCGGCTGTTGGCCCGGACCGCGACCGCTCCCGCCGATTCCAGGACTACGGGAGACATACCCAGGATTATGGCGAGACGTGCCCTCAGCTTGCCGAGAGCCTCTTTCCGGACGGACTCCGGGGGCGTCTGAACGTCGGAGGGGCTGAGCCGGCCGCTCGAGTTTTGATGGAGGATTACCTGCCGGCTGGGCAGAACGGCATCGACGAGGATCTCACGTGCCTCTCCGGAATCCTGAGAGAGCCAAGCTGCGAGCTCGGGATCCTTGACCTTCTCCGTGGGGGTAGCCGCCGTCGCCATTGCCATGCGCCTCAGGCTCTTAATAGCCCCGATTCCGGGCAAAGTCAATTGCGCGGAGGATGTCCAGCCGGCCGAAGCCATAGCGGTGGTCCTGGCCGGACTCTCCCAGGTCTTCGACCGAGCCGGTGATGAGATCGTGGATGAGGAAGGCCCGCTGAGCCCCGGATTCCTTCTTGGAGATGCCCGTCGCGCTCAGCAGGAGCGCGATCGCTCCTGCTACGTGCGGGGTCGCCATGGAGGTGCCGCTCATCGCCTTCCAGGCTCCTCCGGGAACCGAGGAGTAGATGGCGACGCCGGGGGCGGAGAGGTCCGGCTTGGAGTAAAGAAGAGGCAGGTGCTTGGGGTCGATGTAGTCGCACTCCCGCAGCAACAGGGTCCGGCCACCCGAGAAGGCGGCGACGCGATCCCGGGGATCCGTGGCGCCCACGCTCAGGGCGAACTGGTCGTTGCCGGGTGAGCCTGTCGTCTGTTGCCCCTCGTTGCCAATTGCGGCGACGACCGGAATGCCTGCCGCGACGCAGCTCAGGATGGCTTCGGTGTACGTAGGCGCCGTCTCGAAGTCCATCGCCCATCCACCGAGAGAAAGGCTGATCACGTCCACCTTCCTCTCGACGGCCCAGTCGATCCCCGCGAGAACCTGGGCATCCGTTCCGCCATCTTCCCCGTTGAGCACCAGGGCCGCGGCCAGCTTGGCCTCCGGCGCGACTCCGATGAAGCGGCCCGAGCCCTTGCCGCCCACCAGGGTGCCGGCACAGTGAGTGCCGTGCTCGGCGCTGTCGAAGGGCTTGGAACCGGGAACCTGGCTGCCGAGAGAG
Organism: uncultured Holophagales bacterium; assembly: GCA_963844885.1. Classification (GTDB taxonomy): domain Bacteria; phylum Acidobacteriota; class Thermoanaerobaculia; order Multivoradales; family UBA5704; genus DATMER01. Next base: position 654,043 of record CAWJQA010000012.1, read on the forward strand.
TCGAATTCAGCCCAGTGGGCCAATTTGCCTGCCAGGTCGGGATGAGTGGGGTCGATGCCGGTGTCGAGCAGGCCAATGGTGACGTCTTTGCCGCGGGCTCCATACGCTCCCCAGACCGCGAGCGCATTGATCTTTGCCAGGCCCCAGGTCGAGACGAGGATGTCGTCCATCTCCTGTGCGTGCTGCCGAGTTTCCATGATGGTCGGCACACTCAGGCGGCGGTTGATGTGGATGGCCTTGATGTTCTTCACCTCTCCCGGAAGCTTCTGGAGCTCGTCCCGCTCGAGGCGTAGGGCTATGGAACGGGAGGTCCAGAAGGGGCTGACCGTCTCTTTGGACTTGGCGCTCTTCTGTGCCGGCTCCATCATCCGTGCCAGGGCTGCGCGGACAATTCCATTCTTCGAGAAGCGGATGAAGCGTTTGAAGGTGCTGGATGCGCGCGAGCGCCATGGTTTCGACGGCGGCCTTGTCCAGCAGGGCACGGCTGCTCGCCGTCTCCTTCTTCACCTGCCGGGTCACCCGCTTCTGGTAGGCGGGCGGCAGAAGCTCGCGTGGGCTCTGCGAGAAGCGTTTGCGGCTGAGGGCGTCGGCGGCGGCCTGCTCCAGGCGGTCCTGATTCCCACGCCCGGAGTCCATCTGGACGATGACCTCGACCTCCTCTTCGGACCTCTCGTCCAGGATGTGCTCGACCTGGAGCTCGACGGGTGTACGTGGCGCCATGTTCATCTGCCTTTTCTCAATCGGGGTTCCTCTTCACGGTCTTCCGGCTCCTGATGCTTCGGCCCCCCCTGGCGTGGCGGACATGCGGGAAACCTCCTCGGCAACCCGATCCAGTTCAGCGGAATCGTAACAGACGGTGTTGCCCTCGTGCCGGGGAGGCCGGGGAGGCCGGGGAGGCGGATGATATGCTCCCGGCCCCGGTTGCCGATTAACGGCACGTGCATTGCACGCTCCGGGGACAGGACAGGGATTCGCCGCCTTTGCGTCTCGATCATCTGCTGGTTCATAGAGGGCTGTTTCCGACGCGGGAGCAGGCCCGGCGTGCCGTCATGGCCGGCGTCGTGGAGCTCGACGGCCATCGGGCGGACAAGCCGGGTACGCCCGTCGGAGAGGACGCCCGTGTCTCCGTCCTGGGTCCGAAGGAGCCGTTCGTCTCGCGCGCCGGACGAAAGCTGGCGGATGCTTTGGATCATTTCGTGGTCGATCCGGCCGGCCTGGTCTGCCTGGACGTGGGCGCTTCGACCGGCGGCTTCACCGACTGCCTGCTCCAGCGCGGCGCCGCCCGGGTCTACGCCCTGGACGTCGGCTACGGGCAGCTCGACCACAAGCTGCGCTACGACGAGCGGGTCATCGTCATGGAGCGGATCAACGCCCGTTATCTCGGCCCGGACGATCTGCCGGAGACCGCCGGCCTGATCACGATCGACGTCTCCTTCATCTCTCTTTCCAAGGTGATGCCGGCCCTGGTCCCTCACCTGTCGCCCGGCGGGCTGGTGCTGGCGCTCATCAAGCCGCAGTTCGAGGCCGGCAGGGGCGCGGTGGGCAAGGGGGGGATCCTGCGCGACGAGGAGCTGCGCCGCCGGGTGGTCGACGAGTGCTCGGCCGGGCTGGCCGGCCTGGGGCTGGAGCTGCTGGGTGTCCACGACTCGGCCGTGCCGGGCATGGGAGGCAATCGCGAGGCCTTCGCCCTGCTTCGGAAGGAGCCGGCGTGAGCCGCCGCCGCAAGTTCCGGCGCATCGGGGTGGTGGCCAAGGCGGCGAGCCGGGAGGCCGTCCACACGGCCCACGAGCTGGCCGAGTGGCTCCGCCGCCGCGGCCTGGAGGTGGCGCTCGACGAGGCCATCCTGCGCGCCGGGAGGATCGGCCAGGACCCGCCGCTGCGGATCGAGGAGGACTACGACCTCGTCGTGGTCCTGGGCGGCGACGGCACGCTCCTCTCGGTGGCCCGCACCCTGGCCGGCAAGGTGCCTATCCTCGGCGTCAACCTGGGCAACCTGGGATTTCTCACGGAGATCAGCCGCGGCGAGCTGTACCCGGCGTTGGTCCAGGTTCTGGCCGGGCGCTTCCACACCGAGACACGGTCGCTGTTCGACATCGACCTTCACCGCCAGTCCGGGGATACCGGTGGGCTCCCCGGCCTCCCCGCCCTCCCCGCCCTCCGATACCGGGTGCTCAACGACGCGGTGATCACCAAGAGCGCGCTCGCCCGGATCATCGAGCTGACCCTGCGCGTGGACGGCCACCTGGTAGCCCGCTTCCGCGCCGACGGTCTGATCATCTCCACCCCGACCGGCTCGACGGCCTACAACCTGTCGGCGGGCGGCCCGATCCTGAGCCCGCTGCTCGGCGTGGCCGTGCTGACCCCGATCTGCCCCCACGCCCTCTCGCTGCGCCCGATCGTGGTTCCCGACTCCGGTGCCATCGAGGTGACGCTCGAAACCCCGCGCGAAGAAGTCTACCTGACTCTCGACGGCCAGGAGGGGACCTCGCTCAGCCAGGGCGACACCGTGTCGATCACCCGCGGCAAGGCCGCGGTCAAGCTGATCAAGGTTTCGGAGCGCACGTTCTACGACAATCTGCGCGGCAAGCTCCGCTGGGGCGGGCTCCACAACGGAGGTTCCACCGGAGACGGAGAGCCGAAGTGAGCGAGCCGGACGAGCCCGGCGCGCCCGAAACCCCGAAACGCCGGCACGGCCGGATGCGGCGCTGGGTGGTCCGTCCGGCCGTCTGGGGCTTCCTGCTCGTGGCCTGCCTGATCGCCGCGGTCTGGTTCTTCCTGGACAGCTCGTATGCCCACAAGCGCGCGGCGAGCTTCGTGATCGCCCGCGCCCAGGAGCTCCTCAACCGCAAGATCGAGGTCGGCGGGGTCGACTACAACCTCGCTCTGCTCTCCTTCGAGCTCCACGACGTCGTCATCCACGGTCCGCGGCCGGCCGATCCCCCTTTCGCCACGGTGCCGCTGGTACGGGTGGATCTCTCCTGGCGGGACCTCCGGCAGCGGATCGTCCGCCTGGAGCAGATCGAGGTCATCCGCCCGCGCGTCTACCTGCGGTTCAACCCGGACGGCACGAGCAACCTGCCGGAGCTGCGCACGCGCAAGGGCGCGAAGGGGCGCTTCCAGGTCCAGATCGGCCGCATCCTGGTCCAGGAGGGGGTCCTGGAGATGGATGAGCAGCGCCTCCCGCTGGAGCTGGACGCCCGTGCCGTCTGGGGCCGGGCCATCGGCTCGGCCGAGCGCGGCGGTGAGGGGGGAAACCGCATTGACGCCCTGCTCACGGCCCAGGAGGTGGTGGCCACCCTCCCGCACGCGAAGCCCTATTCCTTCACCGCCTCGGCCAAGGGGAGTTACGTGCCGGGCCTGATCCGCTTCGGGATGGTCCGCGTCGCCGGCCCCGACCTCCGGGCCTCGGCGGTGGGCTCCTACGAGTGGAAGGGCAAGGACCGGAAGCTCGGCCTGGAGGTCACCGCCAACGGCTGGGCCCAATTCGCCAACCGCCTCGGCTACACCGAGCAACCCCTCCAGGGACCGGTCGACTTGCGCGGGCGCATCGACTGGACCGGTGGGCCTCTGAGCTACTCGGGGACCGTCCGCTCTCCCCGCTTGACCGCCCTGGACCGCCTCTTTCAGGATATCGAGGCCGGGTTCGCGGGCGGCCGGGACGGCATCGAGCTGGACGTCGAGCGGGCCTCCTACGCCGGTGGCAACGTCGAGGGGGTCGTCGCGGTCGACTACGGACCCAAGGCGTCCGGCGAGGCTCGGGGGACGCCCGTGGACCTCGACCTTTCCCTTACCCGGCTCGACTTCCGTACGGTCATCTCCGATCAGTTCGGCACCGGCCTGCCGGTGGTGAGCGACCTCGACGGACGGATCGGCGGCGATCTGGTCTATCACTTCGAGGCCGGCGACCCCATCACCGGCAGCGGCCACGCGGACCTGCACCTGGACGCGGTCCACCGTCCGGACCGGCTGGCGATCTCGGGGGACGCCGCGGTGGCCATCGAGCACGGCGTGCTGTCCAGCGACGACATCCGCCTCACCGCCCCGTCGCAGGCCGTCCGCGGCACCGGCTTCCTGTTCGACATGGAGCGCGGCGCCGGCCATTTCGACTACCAGCTCGCCTCGCGTGACGTGGGCCTGCTCGCGCCCATCCTGCGCGGCGAGGTGAAGCCGGGCGAGGAGCCGCCGTTCTGGGTGCCGAGCCGGGGCCGGGGAGACGCCGCGGGGACCGTGACGATCGAGTCGCGCGACTTCGACGCCGCGATCCGGTTCGACCTCGAGGACGCGGTGAGCCCGGTGGTCACGGCGGACCACGTCCACGGCGCGCTACACTACAGCCCTTCCGCGGTCGATGACCTCCGCCTTGAAGCGACGGCCCACGGCGGCGCGCTGATCGTCACCGGCCGGGTTCCCCTGGAAGCTCCCGAGCCGCTGGCCCTGGCGATCGACGCCCACCAGTGGCCCGCGCCCGGGATCGTGGCGTTCCTGGCGCCCACGCTCGTGGATGCCGGCATCGACGGCCGGGTCTCCGGCCGCCTCGATATCGGCGATATCGGCGATATCGGCGGCATGGGAGACACGCCGGAGAGTCTGACCGGCCGCGCCGATTTCGACGTGGCGGATCTCCGGATCGCGGGGGTGGCCGCGGGAACGGCCCAGGCCGGCATCTCCTTCCAGGGGAGCCGGGTGCTGATCGACCATGCCGTGGGCCGGACCCCGGCCGGCACCGTGCTCGTCGCCGGCAGCTTCGACACCGAGTCCAAGGCCGTGGACCTGACGGTCGACGCGCCGGAGGTCTCCCTGGCCGCCGAGCCGATGCGCGGTCTCCTCGGCGGCGAGCTTTCGGGCACGGCCTCGGTGGAGGCGGTGATCGGCGGGACGCTCGACCGGCCTTCCGGGACGGCCAGCGTACGCGGCGCCGGCTTGACCTACGCCGGCCGTCCGCTCCCCGGAGAGGCCCAGGCCGTGGCCTCCTGGGACGGCGAGACCCTCACCGCTTCCGGCTCCCTCCCGGACCTGGCGTCTTTCGAAGGCGGCGGCCGGCTCACCCTCCAGGGCGCGGACCTCCGCTTCGACGTCCACAGCTCCGACCTGGGGGCGCTGGCGCGGATCGCCTCGCCCCAGCCCCTGCCGGCGTTCACCGGCTCGCTCGCCGGCACCGTCGGCCTCACCTCCAACTTCGAGACCGGGACGTACCGCGCCGAGCTGGCTCTGACGGACTTGCGTGCGCAATATCAGGGCCACACCGTGGCCAACCGCGAGCCCGTGGTTCTGGATTTCACGCCGGGCCGTCTCGACGTCCGCTCTTTCTACCTGGGTGAGCCCGGGACGGACAGCGAGCTCTTCGTTTCGGGCTCCGCCGGGCTGACCGCCAAGGCGCCGCTCGACCTGCGCGTCCAGAGCACCCTCTCGGCGGCCTGGGCCGAGCTGGCTCTGCCGCCCGGCTTCGACGTGACCGGCTTCGCCGACGCGCTCGCCGTGGTGCGCGGCACGGTGGACAACCCCCTCGTCGACGGCCAGGGGGTGATCCGCGGCGCCCGCTTCCTGGTGCCCGATTTTCCGAACGCTTTCGAGAACATCGAGGGCGTCGTTCTGTTCAACCGCGACTCCATCGCGCTCGACAGCCTGCGCGCCGACCTGGGGGAAGGCACGCTGCAGGTCACCGGCAGCGTCGATCTGCCGGGCCCGGGGCAGCCCGACGCCACCTACCGGCTCCAGCTCGAGGCGGACGAGGTGAGCCTGCGCTATCCCGAGCCCTTCCTGCTGCGCGGCAACGCCGATCTCACCCTGGTGGCCAACCGCCAGTCGCGGCAGATCCGGGGAGAGGTGAAGCTCGACCGCGCCTATTTCCTCCAGGACATCCAGACGGAAACCCTCCGCATCCTGCTCCAGGCCTTGCAGCGCGAGCGCCTGGAGGTGGCCGAGACCGATGAATTCCTCGCCAACACCCAGCTCAACGTCCGCGTGACCGGCCCGAACGCCCTGCGCGTGAAAAACAACGTCGCCGACCTGCGCGGCGACGTCGATCTCGACATCCGCGGCACCCTGGCCGCGCCCGCCGTCTTCGGGCGGGTCGAGGTCGACCCCGGCGGCAAGCTGAAATATGCCGACAACGATTACGAGGTCGAGCGCTTCCTGCTCACCTTCACCAACCCGAACCGGATCGATCCGATCATCGACCTGGCGGCGCGGACGCAGGTGCGGAACTACGACATCACCCTGAACCTCTCCGGCACCCTCGACCGCCTGAACACCCAGTTCACTTCCGACGAGGGTCTGGCCGACCTGGAGGTTCTCGCCCTGCTCTTCGGCGGCGAGGAGCCCGACTTCGGCCAGACGCTGCCGCGGGCGCCGGGCGAGCGGGCGCCGGAGCAGGACGTGCGCGCCCAGAGCTTCCTGGCCGGCCAGGCGGCCTCCCTGGTGAGCCAGCGCGTCAATACCCTGTTCGGTTTCGACCGCTTCCGCATCGATCCGCAGGCCAACGAGACCGGCGGCTCCCTCGGGGGGGTCCGGCTCACCGCCGGCAAGAGGATCTCGCGCGACCTGTTCGTGACCTACTCCACGAACCCGGCCTCCTCGGAGGAGTACATTCTCCGCATCGAGTGGCAGGTGGCGCACAACGTCGTCCTCGTCTTCACGCGCAACGGCAAGGACGACACCTACGCCGTGGACGCCGAGTGGGAGAAACGGTATTGAATCTCGCGGCACTGGTTTTCGCTCTGGCTGTCGCGGGGGTGCCGTCCGCGGGATCGGCCCCCGTCCCCGAGGAGCTTTCGCCCGCCGGGCCGAACGTCTCCGCGATCGAGATCCGCAGCGACGTCCAGCCCGCGGATCCGGACGAGCTGGAGCGGCTCCTCAGCTTCCAGGTCGGCGAGCCGCTCACCGGCGAAGCGGTTCAGAACACCTTGCGCAACCTTCAGGCGAGCGGCTACGCCTCCTCCGTCGAGATCTACGCCCGCCTCGACGAGCGGCCCGGCGAAACCGGGAACGTGGTTGCCGTCGTGGTTCTGCGGCCGGTGGTGCGGGTGCGGGAGGTGAGACTCGACGGCGAGCTCGGGCTCGACCGGAGCGAGCTGCGGCGCGTCCTGCCGCAGAACGAGGCCGAGCCCTTGAACGAGGACGCGGTCGTCCAGGGCGTCTATCACCTGCTCGACCTCTACTCCGACCGGGGCTACTTCGCCGCCACCGTCCGCGTCCGGGTCGAAACCGACGCCCGCACCGACCTCGCCTCCGTCATCTACGACGTCCACAGCGGCGTCCGCTCGCGGGTCGGGGAGGTCCGCTTCGACGGCAGCCTGGGGACGATCCGGCCGACCGATCTGGTCCGGCAGCTCGACCAGCGGCCGGGTCAGCCGTTTTCCCGCGGCACCGCGCGCGACGACGCCGAGGATCTGGAGGACTGGCTCGTGAAGCAGGACTACCGCATGGCCCGCGCCGGCGTGCCGGCCGAGCTGGCCGACGCGGAGACGCACACCGTGGGCCTCGTCTTTCCGGTGACGGTGGGCCCCAAGGTGAAAGTGGACGTCGAAGGTGTCGATGCCGACCGCCTGCGCCGCCGCGGCCTCCTGCCGTTCCAGGGGGTGGAAAGCTACGACGAGGCCCTGCTGATCCAGGCCGTCGAGAAAATCAAGCGTGACTATCAAAAGGAGGGCCACTACCGCGTCCAGGTGAGCTACGACGAACAGCGCACCGACGATCTCCTGCGGGTGGTCCTCCACATCGCGCCGGGTCCCGAGTACACCTTGCGGAAAGTCGGCTTCACCGGCAACGAAACCTTTTCCGACAGCCGGCTCGGCGATCTGGTCAAAACCGCGCCGCGCAGCCTTCTCGCTCTCGGCAGCGGCCGGCTGATCGACGAGGATCTGGACGAGGACGTCAAAAACCTCCGCCGCTTCTATCAGCTTCAGGGCTTCAGCCAGGTCGAGGTCGGGCCGCCGAAGATCGACGAGGCGGGAAGCGATCTCGATTTGACCCTGCCGATCCACGAAGGCCCGCGCATGCGCGTGGTGAATCTCCCTCTCGAAGGGCTGGACGACCTGAACGAGGGCGTGGTCCGCTCCGCCCTCCAACTCGCGGAAGGGGGACCGTTCCATCCTTACCTTCTCGACCAGAGCCTGGAGGGGTTGCGCGCCGCCTTCCGCGACCAGGGTTTCTCGTCGGCGCAGGTCTCGGCCAAGCAGGACTGGAATCCGGACCACACCCTGGTGGACGTGACGATCGAGGCGCTGCCGGGGCCGCAGACGGTGCTCGACCGGGTGATCGTGCGCGGCAACCGGCGGACCCGGAGCGAGGTCATCCGCCGCACCCTGGGAGCCGACCCGGGGGAGCCGGTGAGCGAGCGCCGCGCCCTGGAGATCGAGCGCGACCTCTACCGCCTCGGGATCTTCTCGAACGTCGACGTGCAGCTCACGCGGGCGGGCCTGGAGGAGTCGACGCGCGACCTCATCGTCCGCGTGGAAGAGGGCCGGCCGCGCCGGGTGAGCTACGGCCTGGGCTTCGAATATTCCTCCGACGAGACGCAGCAGGACAAGTGGGTGCCGCGCGGCAGCCTGAGCTTCAGCAACAACAACGTGGCGGGCCGGGCCTACAGCCTGCGCACCGATCTGAGGCTGAGCCCGCTGGACCAGATCTTCCGGGTGCGCTTCGACCAGCCGTACACGGCGCACGGGTCGCTGCCGTTGAGCTACTCCCTCTTCTACTTCAACGAGACCAAGGCCGACTGGAACGTCTCCCGCTGGGGCGGCCGGATCGAAACCGTGAAGGTCGACGCCGCCCGCCGTCTGGGCCTCGCCCTGGACTACCGGATCGTGCGGACCGATCTCGATCCCGGTTTCCCGCTGCGCGGGGTGGACCGCGCGGACCGGCCGTACCGGTTGCTCGACCTGGTCCCGAGCCTCCTCTGGGACCGGCGCGACGACCCGGTCCTGGCGACCCGGGGCTGGTCCTCGCTGGCGCAACTCCAGTACTCGATCCCGGCGCTCGGCACGGACGGCGACTTTCTGAAGCTCTTCCTCCAGCAGACGCAATACTTCGACCTGCGCAACGCCGGCACGGTGGCGATGAGCCTGAGAGCGGGAGGCATCGAGCCGTTCCGTCACCTGGCGCCCGACGACCCGGAGCTGCCGGAGGATCTGCCGAGCGCGGACGTCTTCATCGACGAGCGCTTCTTCGCGGGCGGCTCCACGACCCACCGCGCCTACGGCCGCGACGACCTGGGCATCCGCGGCAAGACGCTGCTCTCGAACCGCGACGTTCCGGAGACCTTCGCCTCGGTGGGAGGCAACGGCCTCCTGCTTCTCAACCTGGAATACCGCTTCCCGCTGTTCGGTTCGCAGACGTTCGGCGGCACGGTCTTCTACGACGCCGGCAACGTCTGGGCCGACTGGCGGGACATCGATCCGGGCGGCGTGAAGCAGGGAGCCGGCCTCGGCCTGCGTTACCTCTCGCCCATCGGCCCCCTGCGGGTCGACGTCGGCTGGAAGCTCGACCGCGAGACGGGTGAGACGCCTTACGCGGTGTCGGTGTCGTTCGGCAACCCGTTCTGAGCGGGTTCCAAGCCGCTCAGGCGGCGGAGACAGTGATGGGCTGGAAAAAAGGGCTCGCCGGTCGCCGCGAAGCCCTCTCAGTCGCAACGGAAGGTGACTTTGCGACAGAATGCCCTCCTCTGGCGCAAGGTGGGCTTCTTTGTCGCAACGTCGATTCACTTTGCGCCAGAGCGAGTTCCTTTGGCGCAAAGTAAACTCCTCTGTCGCAAAGTCGATGTCTTTGGCGCAAAGTCAACTCCCCTGGCGCAAAGTCGGTGTCTCTGTCGCAAAGTGGACTCCTTTGGCGCAAAGCAAGGTGACTTTGCGCCAAAGGAGTTTGCCCTGCGGCAACGTTGCGCCACTTTGCGCCAAAGAAGGTGACTTTGCGACGAATAAGTCGACTTTGTCGCAAAATGAGCTCCTTTGGCGCAAAGTCAATTTCCCTGTCGCAAAGTGGACTCCTTTGGCGCAAGGTCGACTCCTCTGTCGCAAAGTGAGCTTATCTGTCGCTACGTAGCCTTGACTCGCGCCAGGAGGGTTTCGGCGCGAGCTCGCGGCGTTCGCTTGCAGAGAAACGGGTCGATCTCGTGGCGCGGAGCGCCGGATTGGAGACGGAGGCGGCGTTTCACGCCGGGCAGTGGCGGCTGCGGACTCAATTTATTAAAGCCGAGCGACCCTTGCTGTACAAGACGCTCAAGATCAGTATGGCCGGTACCGCAATGAAGAGTAGCAGAAAGGATCCCTCTGAACCGTGAAGTGATCCGCTGTCTGCATGCACGGAAATCATATCTGTGATTGGTAGGAGGACGAGGGCGCCAGTTAACGCCCACGAAGCCAACCAAGCCCATCGAGCTCTGCGAGCCAGAGGTAGTGCGATTAGCATGACAGCAGGCCCAATGGTCGAGTAAGAGATATAAATAAACGTCTGGAAATCTATGTAGCGCATAGAAAGACGAGAAATTTCTTGAACCCCGGCTGCGCCCAATGCTGTCACACCTGTTCCCAGAGCAGCTTGGAGAAAAGCCGCTAACCTCAAAGCACGGACGCCCTGAGAATGATTATCGTTGTCTTCCATCGCCGCACCTCATCACGCTCATCATGCCTATGCGCCCAACGCCGAGGGGCCTAACCGGCAGGACCGTGCGAAGCGCGGTTTCTGTCCGGTTAAGGCCCTGGTTGGGCGCCCATCTCCTGCAGAGGTATTTGAAAAGGACCAAGTTTACAGTCCTCAGCTAGCGCGATATCTTTGTCGGAACAAACGCAAATGCACCAGGAGCCGGCTCCCCCCAAGTAGAGGTATCGCACGGATTGAAGCCCGGCTCATTTATGTTCTCGGGAAGTAGAGACAGGAATCCCTGAAAGCGGACTCGCTGCGACGTCTTCAAAGTAAGACAAAAATTTACCATGCTGGTGCCTGCGCATACCAAGGGAACAGGGAGGTTCACCGGCTTGGTCACACGCAACCACAGAACGAGCGCGCGGTCCCCGCATTCGGTGAATCCGATGTCGTCGATCGCCAAGACAGTTCCAATAAACTCCGCGGCGTTCTTGTCGGCACGAGGCACCGCTCTCCCCGTTGCCTGCTCGACCCTTTCTTTTGTACCGACCATCGCTGCATAGGATTGTGAGGCGTTCCCAAGGGGCGCAGCTGAGGCGGCTCTAATGGAAAGTACAACGGTCGCTGCAAAAATAACAATGCGGTACACGGCTTCCTCCTTCCTCTATGTGAGGAGTTCTACGTTACCACCCCATCCAAATCAGAAGCGCCTTGCATTGCTTTAGCCATGCTTTAGCCATAAGGTCAATCCCTAGACTAGACTAGTCAATGACGCCCACCGCTTACTCACCGGGAACCCGAACGCGCTTTAGCGAGTACCAAATCCGACAACCTGCTGCTGAGGCACCAACGCCATAAAGTTCTTTCTCCTCTGCACTTGCCACGATGCTACGCCGTTCGCTTAGGCACGTCAACGTGATAGCGCTTGACGCATAATCCTCCCAGTTCCTCCGGGAGGTTTGGATGCTCGGCGTGTCGGGCTAAGAGGGGCCTATCCGGGGAGACCTGGAGGCTTATGCGACAGAATCGGGCTTGGAGTCTTCCTCCAGGACCGGGCGGCGCCTCGTTGCTTAGCCGACAGATCGTGTCGGATAAGCGGCCGGACTCGAGTAGCCGGTAACCGTCCTGCATGAAGAGGACGCGGCGGGCGAGGGTGTCTGGCACCCTTGCTGGGAATCTTTCCCGGGAACCTTCTCGGGATCGGGGTATCTGTGACCTCTTCCCGCAAGTGTGCGAGGATCAGCCCATGCCATCCATGGGCCACGAGATCCTTGTGGATCTCTTCAAGAACCGCCCCCTTCTCGCGGCCGAAATCCTGGACGAGGCGCTCGGCGTCGCGCTCCCGGACTACACCGAAGCCCGCATCGCCTCGGCCGACTTGAGCGAGATCCAGCCCGCCGAATACCGCGCCGACGCCGTCGTCGTCCTTTTGGACGGTGAAGTTTCCGTCCGCGTGATCATCGTCGAAGTCCAACTGGGAGTGGACTCCAAAAAGCGTCTGAGTTGGCCCGCCTACATCACGGTCTCCCGCGCCATTCACGACTGTCCGGCGACTCTCCTCGTCGTCGCCCCCGACCCGATCATCGCTGGATGGTGCGCGGAACCGATCGAGACCGGCACCCCCGGCTTCGTCCTGCGCCCGCCGGTTCTTCACCGCGACGCTGTTCCGGTCGTGACGGACCCCGCGGAGGCATCCCGCCGGCCCGAGCTCGGAGTGCTTTCCGCGATAACGCACGGTGATTCCGAGCAGGGAGCGACGATCGCCGCCGCGGTGCTATCCGCGATCCAGGGACTCGACGAAGACCGAGCCGACTTCTACTTCGACGTCGTGTACAATTCTTTGAACGACGCGGCCCGCCGCGCGCTGGAGGAGACGATGAAGGGCTACGAATACCAGAGCGATTTCGCGAAGAGGTACGTCGCGCAGGGTCTCAGCGAGGGGCTCGCCAAGGGGCGTACCGAGGGACGTACCGAGGGACGTACCGAGGGACGCACCGAGGGACGCACCGAGGAGGCGGCGCGCAATCTGCTGACTGTCCTTCGGGTTCGTGGCGTTGCGGTTCCCGATGCCGTCCGCGAGCGCATCCTGGCTCAGAAGGACCCGGAGCGCCTGGAACGCTGGCTGGAAGAGGGCCGCCGTGGCCTCTTCGGTCGCCGCGGTCCTCGACGAGGCGAACTAGGTCTGGTCGCCGAGCGAGGGCGAGGCTGTCTGGCACCCTTCCGGGGAACCTTTCCCGAGAAACTTCTCGAGGTCGGGGTATCTTTGACCCCTTCCCGCAAGTATGCGAAGATCATCCCATGCCATCCATGGGCCATGAGATCCTTGTGGATCTCTTCAAGAACCGCCCCCTTCTCGCGGCCGAAATCCTGGCCGAGGTGCTCGGCGTAGCGCTCCCGGACTACACCGAAGCCCGCATCGTGTCGGCCGACTTGAGCGAGATCCAGCCCGCCGAATACCGCGCCGACGCGGTCGTCGTCCTGCTGGACGGTGAAGTTTCCGTCCGCGTGATCATCATCGAGGCCCAACTGGCGGTGGATCCCGGAAAGCATCTGAGCTGGCCCGCCTACATCACGGTCTCCCGCGCCATTCACGACTGTCCGGCGACTCTCCTCGTCGTCGCCCCCGACCCGATCATCGCTGGATGGTGCGCGGAACCGATCGAGACCGGCACCCCCGGCTTCGTCCTGCGCCCGCCGGTTCTTCACCGCGACGCTGTTCCGGTCGTGACGGACCCCGCGGAGGCATCCCGCCGGCCCGAGCTCGGAGTGCTTTCCGCGATAACGCACGGTGATTCCGAGCAGGGAGCGACGATCGCCGCCGCGGTGCTATCCGCGATCCAGGGACTCGACGAAGACCGAGCCGACTTCTACTTCGACGTCGTGTACAATTCTTTGAACGACGCGGCCCGCCGCGCGTTGGAGGAGACGATGAAGGGCTACGAATACCAGAGCGATTTCGCGAAGAGGTACGTCGCGCAGGGGCGTACCGAGGGGCTCACCGAGGGACTCACCAAGGGACGTACCGAGGAGGCGGCGCGCAATCTGCTGACTGTCCTTCGGGTTCGTGGCATGGCGGTGCCGGACGCAGTCCGCGAGCGCATCCTGGCTCAGAAGGACCCGGAGCGCCTGGAACGCTGGCTGGAGAGGGCCGCCGTGGCCTCTTCGGTCGCCGCGGTCCTCGACGAGGCGAACTAGGCCTGGTCTCCGAGCGAGGGCGAGGCTGTCTGGCACCCTTCCGGGGAACCTTTCCCGAGAACCTTCTCGGGATCGGGGTATCTTTGACCTCTTCCCGCAAGTGTGCAAGGATCACCCCATGCCATCCATGGGCCACGAGATCCTTGTGGATCTCTTCAAGAACCGCCCCCTTCTCGCGGCCGAAATCCTGGCCGAGGCGCTCGGCGTCGCGCTCCCGAACTACACCGAAGCCCGCATCGTGTCGGCCGACTTGAGCGAGATCCAGCCCGCTGAATACCGCGCTGACGCCGTCGTCGTCCTGCTGGACGGCAAGGTCTCCGTCCGCGTGATCATCGTCGAAATCCAACTGGCGGCGGACCCCAGAAAGCGTCTGAGCTGGCCCGCCTACATCACGGTCTCCCGCGCCATTCACGACTGTCCGGCGACTCTCCTCGTCGTCGCCCCCGACCCGATCATCGCTGGATGGTGCGCGGAACCGATCGAGACCGGCACCCCCGGCTTCGTCCTGCGCCCGCCGGTTCTTCACCGCGACGCTGTTCCGGTCGTGACGGACCCCGCGGAGGCATCCCGCCGGCCCGAGCTCGGAGTGCTTTCCGCGATAACGCACGGTGATTCCGAGCAGGGAGCGACGATCGCCGCCGCGGTGCTATCCGCGATCCAGGGACTCGACGAAGACCGAGCCGACTTCTACTTCGACGTCGTGTACAATTCTTTGAACGACGCGGCCCGCCGCGCGTTGGAGGAGACGATGAAGGGCTACGAATATCAGAGCGATTTCGCGAAGAGGTACGTCGCGCAGGGGCGTACCGAGGGGCTCACCGAGGGACTCACCAAGGGACGTACCGAGGGACGCACCGAGGGACGCACCGAGGAGGCGGCGCGCAATCTGCTGACTGTCCTTCGGGTTCGTGGCATGGCGGTGCCGGACGCAGTCCGCGAGCGCATTCTGGCTCAGAAGGACCCGGAGCGCCTGGAACGCTGGCTGGAGAGGGCCGCCGTGGCCTCTTCGGTCGCCGCGGTCCTCGACGAGGCGAACTAACGCGAGGATATCTGGCACCCTTGCTGGGAACCTTTCCTGAGAACCTTCTCGGGATCGGGGTATCTTTGACCTCTTCCCGCAAGTGTGCGAGGATCAGCCCATGCCATCCATGGGCCACGAGATCCTTGTGGATCTCTTCAAGAACCGCCCCCTTCTCGCGGCCGAAATCCTGGCCGAGGTTCTCGGCGTAGCGCTCCCGGACTACACCGAAGCCCGCATCGTGTCGGCCGACTTGAGCGAGATCCAGCCCGCCGAATACCGCGCCGACGCCGTCGTCGCCCTGCTGGACGGCAAGGTCTCCGTCCGCGTGATCATCGTCGAAATCCAACTGGCGGCGGACCCCAGAAAGCGTCTGAGCTGGCCCGCCTACATCACGGTCTCCCGCGCCATTCACGACTGTCCGGCGACTCTCCTCGTCGTCGCCCCCGACCCGATCATCGCTGGATGGTGCGCGGAACCGATCGAGACCGGCACCCCCGGCTTCGTCCTGCGCCCGCCGGTTCTTCACCGCGACGCCGTTCCGGTCGTGACGGACCCCGCGGAGGCATCCCGCCGGCCCGAGCTCGGAGTGCTTTCCGCGATAACGCACGGTGATTCCGAGCAGGGAGCGACGATCGCCGCCGCGGTGCTATCCGCGATCCAGGGACTCGACGAAGACCGAGCCGACTTCTACTTCGACGTCGTGTACAATTCTTTGAACGACGCGGCCCGCCGCGCGCTGGAGGAGACGATGAAGGGCTACGAATACCAGAGCGATTTCGCGAAGAGGTACGTCGCGCAGGGTCTCAGCGAGGGGCTCGCCAAGGGGCGTACCGAGGGACGTACCGAGGGACGTACCGAGGGACGCACCGAGGGACGCACCGAGGAGGCGGCGCGCAATCTGCTGACTGTCCTTCGGGTTCGTGGCGTTGCGGTTCCCGATGCCGTCCGCGAGCGCATCCTGGCTCAGAAGGACCCGGAGCGCCTGGAACGCTGGCTGGAGAGGGCCGCCGTGGCCTCTTCGGTCGCCGCGGTCCTCGACGAGGCGAACTAGGTCTGGTCGCCGAGCGAGGGCGAGGCTGTCTGGCACCCTTCCGGGGAACCTTTCCCGAGAAACTTCTCGAGGTCGGGGTATCTTTGACCCCTTCCCGCAAGTATGCGAAGATCATCCCATGCCATCCATGGGCCATGAGATCCTTGTGGATCTCTTCAAGAACCGCCCCCTTCTCGCGGCCGAAATCCTGGCCGAGGTGCTCGGCGTAGCGCTCCCGGACTACACCGAAGCCCGCATCGTGTCGGCCGACTTGAGCGAGATCCAGCCCGCCGAATACCGCGCCGACGCGGTCGTCGTCCTGCTGGACGGTGAAGTTTCCGTCCGCGTGATCATCATCGAGGCCCAACTGGCGGTGGATCCCGGAAAGCATCTGAGTTGGCCCGCCTACGTGACGGTTTCGCGTGCCATCCACCGCTGCCCGGCGGCTCTCCTCGTCGTCGCCCCCGATTCGACTGTCGCCGGGTGGTGCGCGGCACCGATCGAGACCGGCATGCCCGGCTTCGTGCTGCGACCGTTCGTTCTTCACCGCGACGCTGTTCCGATCGTGACGGACCTCTCGGAGGCGTCCCGGCGGCCCGAGCTCGGAGTGCTCTCCGCAATAGCGCACGGTGACTCCGAGCAGGGCGCGACGATCGCCGCCGCGGTGCTGCCCGCGATCCAGGGACTCGACGAGGACCGAGCCAACTTCTACTTCGACCTCGTGTACAATTCTTTGAACGACGCGGCCCGCCGCGCGTTGGAGGAGACGATGAAGGGCTACGAATACCAGAGCGATTTCGCGAAGAGGTACGTCGCGCAGGGGCGTACCGAGGGGCTCACCGAGGGACTCACCAAGGGACGTACCGAGGGACGTACCGAGGGACGCACCGAGGGACGCACCGAGGGACGCACCGAGGGACGCACCGAGGAGGCGGCGCGCAATCTGCTGACTGTCCTTCGGGTTCGTGGCATGGCGGTGCCGGACGCAGTCCGCGAGCGCATTCTGGCCCAGAAGGACCCGGAGCGGCTGGAGCGCTGGCTGGAGAAGGCTGCCGTGGCCTCTTCGGTCGCCGCGGTCCTCGACGAGGCGAACTAGGCCTGGTCGCCGATAAGCGTATCTCCCGCCCTTCTGAGCCGGGCCTCGGCCGCCGTTGACCCGGCCCGGGTGAATGACTACACTCCGTCCGGAACGCTCGCGTTTCGCTTCCACGACTACGCCCCGAGCCGCCGGCTCCGCGAGAAGGCCTCTCAGCCACCATGAAAACCACGAACGCCTTCGCCCCCATCGAGGAGGCGATCGAGCATTTCCGCCAGGGTCGGATGGTCATCATCGTCGACGATGAGGACCGCGAGAACGAAGGCGACCTGGCCATTGCCGCCGAGAAGGTCAGCCCGGAGGCCATCAACTTCATGGCGAAGCATGGGCGCGGCCTCATCTGCCTTGCCATGACCGAGCAGCGCTGCCGGGAGCTCAAGCTCCCGCTCATGGTCGAGGACAACACCTCGCCCTTCGGCACCGCCTTCACGGTCTCCATCGAGGCCCGCGGCAAGATCACGACCGGCATCTCCGCCGCCGACCGCGCCGCCACGGTCCTCACCGCCATCGATCCCGCGACCCGGCCCGAGGATCTTCTGCGGCCCGGACATGTCTTCCCTTTGCGCGCCCGGAAGGGTGGCGTCCTCAAGCGGGCCGGCCAGACCGAGGCGTCCGTCGACCTCGCCGCCCTCGCCGGGCTCCGGCCCGCGGGCGTCATCTGCGAGATCATGAACGACGACGGCACGATGGCCCGCGTGCCCGACCTCACGAAGTTCGCCCAAGAGCACGGACTGCTCATGCTCACGGTCGCCGACCTGATCCGCTACCGGCTCCAACACGAGACCCTGGTGCGCAAGGTGGCCTCTCCGCGGCTGCCGACCAGCTTCGGTGACTTCCGGATCAACGCCTACTATTCCGACGTCACCGGCGACGAGAACGTCGCCCTCGTGATGGGCGAGATCGAGCCCGAGATCCCGACCCTGGTCCGGGTCCACAGCCAGTGCCTCACCGGCGACGTCTTCGGGTCCGCCCGTTGCGACTGCGGCGTCCAGCTCGAACGTGCCCTGGAGAAGATCGCGGAGGAAGGCAAGGGCATCCTCCTCTATCTCCTTCAGGAAGGGCGCGGCATCGGCCTCATGAACAAGCTGCGCGCCTATGAGCTTCAGGACCAGGGGCACGACACCGTCGAGGCCAACGAGCGCCTCGGCTTCCGCCCCGACCACCGGGAGTACGGTGTCGGCGCCCAGATCCTGCGCGACATCGGCGTGCGCAAGATGCGCCTGATGACCAACAATCCCCACAAGTACATCGCGCTGAACGGCTATGGGCTGGAGATCGTCGAGCGCGTCCCGCTGGAGATTCCCCCCACGGAGAGCAGCCGCGCCTATCTCCGGACGAAGCGCGACAAGCTCGGCCACATCCTGAAGCTGGTGTGAGCGCTGGTATGAGGTTGATCCCGCGGCCTTGAAGATCCTGCTTGTCACCTCGCGCTATCCCTGGCCCCCGCGCCGCGGCGACCAGATGCGCGCGGTCCAGATGCTCGACTGCCTGGCCGACGAGCACGAGGTGACGCTCCTGACTCCGGCTCCGCGCTCCGGGCAGCCGCCTCCGCCGGGCTCGGTTTCTTACAAGGTCGAGCTGTACCAGCCAAAGCGGGGTCTCGCCTCGCTCTACGGCATGGGCCGGGTGGTCCTCAAGAATCTCCCTCTTCAGAGCGGCCTCTTCTACCAGCCCGATCTGGGCCGCAAGCTGCGCGAGCTGGCTCCGCGGCACGACCTGGGCATTCTGCAGCTCGTCCGGCTGGCCGTCCATCTGGAGGACTTCGGCAGTACGCCTCTGCTCGTCGACCTGATCGACAGCCTCTCGCTGAACTTTTCGCTCCGCGCCGAGGTCGACCGTCTCTGGCTCCGGCCGCTCCTCGGGATGGAGGCCCGGCTGCTGGCCCGCGGCGAGCGCAAGCTCGCCGAGCGCGCCGCCGGGGTCATCGTGGTCTGCGAGCGCGACCGCCAGGCGTTGATCAACCGGCTCTCTCCGGAGCTCGCGGCCAAGGTGTCGGTGGTCCGCCTGGTCATGTGTGCGCGGAAGGCCGAGCTTCCCGAGGAGCGGGAGGGGCCGATCCTGGTCATGACCGGCAACCTCGGCTACTTCGTGAACGTGGACGCGGTCACCTGGTGGCTGCGGAAAGTGTGGCCTGTGCTGCGCCGGGTGAGGCCAGACATCCGGGTCGTCGTGGCCGGGGAGCGGCCGGCGGCCTCGGTCCGCCGGGAGATCGCCCGTGCCGGCGCGACTCTGATCGAGTCTCCGCGCGACATGCGCTCGATCATCTCCCAGGCGACCCTGTCGCTGGCGCCGATGCGCTGCGGCTCGGGAGTGCCGGTCAAGGTGCTGGAGGCCTGGTCGGTGGGCGTGCCGGTGGTGGCGACGCCCTGGGCCGCGGCCGGCACCTCCGGCCGTCAAGGCGAGGACTTCCGGCTGGTCGGCACGCACCCCGTCGAGTGGGTCCACGCCGTCAGCGAGCTGTTGAACGACCCGGTGGCACGCCAGCGTCTCGCCGAGAGCGGCCGGCGCCGCCTGGAGGCCGACTACTCCCGCGAGGCGGTGAGCCGGCAACTTCTCGCTGTGATCGAGTCGCTCCCCCGGGTCGGTTAAGCTGTGCCCATGGCGTTCGAAGTCTCGGTGGTGATCCCCACCTACAACCGGCTGGAGGTTCTGGCCGAGGTGATCCAGGCCCTGGAGCTTCAGGACCGGCCACCGTCGTTCGAGGTGGTGATCGTCGACGACGGGTCCACCGACGGGACGGCCGCGTGGCTGCGGAACCGCGGCTTCAACGTCCCGCTCCGGGTCCTTACCCAGGAGAACCGCGGACCGGCCGCCGCGCGCAACACCGGAGTGGCGGTCGCGGCCGGCGAATGGGTGGCCTTTCTTGGGGACGACACCGTCCCCTCTCCAGGATGGTTGAGAGCGCATCGGGAGGCCCACCGCAGCCGCGGCGACAACCCCCGGCTGGCCGTCATCGGGTATACCGGATGGCACCGGCGGATGCGTCTCAATCCCTTCCTGCGCTACATCAACGAGTACGGGCTGCAGTTCGGATACGCCTTGATCCAGGACCGGGAAGACGTGCCGTTCAACTTCTTCTACACGTCGAACCTTTCGCTACACCGCGACGAGCTTCTGGCCGAGCCGTTCGACCTGCGTTTTCCGTACGCGGCGTGGGAGGACATCGAAGTCGCCTATCGCTTGAAAAAGCGAGGGTTGCGGCTCGTGTACGAGCCGGCGGCCACGGTGGCCCACGATCATCCCACCGACATCGCCCGGTTCGCCTTGCGACAGGAGAAGGCCGGCTACTGCGCCGTGGTCTTCTATCGCCTCCATCCGGAGCTCGGGTCCTTCCTCGGAGTCGGTCCGGACGGGCCGCCGCCGCTGCCTCCGGCCGGCCGCCAGAGGCGGCTGGAATGGCTGGTGCATGCATTGCAATGGGTACCGGTGAGGCTTCCGCAGGTCTGGGAAGAGGTACTCCGGTACCACTACATTCGAGGCTTGCATCGCGCCTGGTCTGAGCCGGGCGCGGAGAAGGAAAAGGAGAACAGTCATGAAACCCCTTCGACGAGCAGCCGCACGGCTTTGTGACGCTGGCTCGATCCCGGTGCTCGCCGCTTTGCTCGCGCTCGCGGTGAGCGCTCCTCTGGCGGCCGGTGAGCATAGCCGGCCGCACGATTCCTCCGACCAGGGCCGTAGCGCGCAGCCGCGGTCCGATTCGGGCTCGCGGCCGTCCTCTCCGCCGCCCTCATCCGGCGGCAGCTCCGGCGGCTCGTCCGGCTGGGGCTCGCCGAGCTCCTCGGGACAAGAGCCCCGGGTTGCCGTGCCGCGGTCGGAGTCGAACGATGATTCGCATCAGCAGCGGCCCCAGACCGGTTCGCGCGGCGGCTATCACGGCGGCGGCTGGAACGGCGGCGGTGGATACTACGGCGGCTACTACTCTCCCTATAACCGCTACTACTGGGGCCCGTACTGGGGCTGGGGCTGGTGGGGCTGGTGGGGCGGCGACGACTACTATGGCTACTACCCGGGTTACAACTATCCGCGGTACTACGGCGACCGCTACGACCGCGAGACGGGCGCTCTCGACATCGACGTGAGTCCCGGCAAGACCGAGGTCTGGATCGACGGCCGCTACGTCGGCACGGCGGACGACTTCGACGGCTTCCCGCAGTATCTCTGGCTGGACAAGGGGGTCTACGACCTCGTGCTCTACCGCGAGGGGTATACGACCATCGCCCGCCAGATCACGGTCCATGGCGGGTCGGTGGTCAGCATCGACGACCGCATGCAGCGCGGCGAGTCGGTGAAGCCCCAGGATCTGGCCACGAAGACGCACGAGCGGCGCGACGAGCGCGTCCGCTCCGAGGACGAGCGGCGCGAGGAGCTGGCCCGCCGCGATCAGGCCAACATGGAGGACTGGCGGGAGCGCGCCCGCCGGCGCATCGAGGATCGCGACCGGTACGACGGGGTGACCGGGGTGACCAGAACGGGCGGGACGAGGCTGTGGCTGACGGCGGCGCCCATCTGCATCTCCAGGTCCTGCCGTCCGACGCCTCGGTCTATCTCGACGGCAGGTTCATCGGCACCGGCGTCGACCTGGAGCGGCTCCGCCAGGGTGTGCGGGTGGAGCCCGGCGAGCACCGGATCGCGGTGGTCCGCCCCGGCCACAAGGCCGAGGAACAGCAGTTCACCGCGGCCGCCGGGGAAGACGTGGACCTGAACATCGAGCTCGAGTCGATGGAGTAACCGTATCCTTTGCAGCTCATGGGGCGGCCGGCAGGCCTCGCCTGCCGGCCGTTTTTTCTGTACGCTCCCGGCTGAAACGTTTCGCGTGTAGCATCCACTCTTGGGCGGAGGTCATTTCGAGCCTATGAAGATTCTTCGCGTCCGTCCGCTCTTCGCCCTGCTCGCCGCTCTGCCCGTAATACTCCCGCTGCCGGCCGCCGCCGGCGTCTTCCCGCCGGTCACCGGCGAGGAGAAGGCGCTCACCTCCGTGCCGAAGGAGCCGAACGCTCCGGCCGTCATCCTGTTCAAGAAGGCCGAGTTCCTGATGTGGGGGTACGACTCCCGCGGCGCGATCGATTCGCGGCTGCTGGTGCAGGTGCGGACGAAGGTGCTCACCGAGGAGGGCAAGGCGCGCGGGGAGGTCGTCATCGGGCATTCCGGCGACTACCGCCTGAGCACGTTCAAAGGCCGGACGGTCCTGCCGGACGGCCGCGAGATCCCGCTCGGCGACGACGCCCGGTTCGAGCGCAAGGTGTCCAGGCGCTTCAACGAGTCGCTGACCACGGTTGCCTTCCCCGCGGTCGAGGTGGGGGCCATCCTGGACTATCAGTACGAGATCCGCTTCCAGTCCATCTTCTTCCTGGAGCCGTGGTATTTCTCGGACGACCTGCCGGTCCTGCACTCGGAGATCGTGTTCAAGATCCCCCGGGCGGTCCAGGCGGTGGCGTGGAGCCGGGACCCGTTCCAGGCCGGCATCCGGCGCGAGACCAACACCAGCTCGCGCGGCTCGGAGGTCCGGGTGTGGGCGGACAACCTGCCGTCGATCCCCCAGGAGCCCTTCGGCCCGCCGTTTGCCGACCAGGCGACGCAGATGATGATGGTGCCCACGGTGATCGACGACGGCTCGGTCCACACCCGGCTCATGGAGAGCTGGGCGAGCATCGGCGCGATCCTGGACGAGACGTACGGCAAGGCCCGGCGCAAGGACGGCGGAGTGGCGAAGAAGGCGAAGGAGGTGGCCGACGCGGCAGGGTCCGGCTCGCGCGAGCGCGCCCAGGCCCTCTACCGCTTCGTCCGCGACGAGGTCGCGACCGAGCCGAGCGGCTGGATCGGACTGACCGAGGGCTCGTCCGTGGAGAAGACGCTCGCGGACCGGCGTGGCACGCCGGCGGAGAAGGCGCTGCTTCTCCAGTCGATGCTCCGCGCCGCGAGGCTCGACGGCCGGCTGGTCTGGGCGGCGAGCCGCTGGCACGGCCAGGTCGATCCGCAGGTCGCCAATCCCCTCTGGTTCGACCGGGTGCTGGTCGCGGTGGAGCTCGACGGTCAGCGGCAGTTTCTCGATCCGTCCGACCGCGCCCTGGCGTTCGGCTGGCTGCGGTCCGGCTACGAGGCGATGCCGGCGCTGATCCCCGACCCCAAGAAGCCGGAAGGGATCGTCCTGCCGGAGACGCCGTTCGACCGCAGCGCGCGCCGCGCCTCGATCGAGCTGGCGGTCGACGCCGAGGGGCGCCTGGCGGGCAAGGGTGAGCTGATGTACACCGGCCACCACGCCTGGGAGAGGATCGAGTGGAAGGAGGACGCCGCCGCCACCCTGACGGCCTGGAAGGAGTGGCTCGGCGATCAGTACAAGAGCTTCCGCATCGACGATGTGAAGGTCGAGGAGAAGGCGGACGAGCAGACCGTCCACGTCACCTGGGTCATGGCGCAGCGCGAGGAGGAGGTGCTGGGCGACGAGCTGACGCTGGCGCCGAGCCGGCCGCTGGGTCCGACGCTGCAGCCGTTCCAGCAGGAGGCCTCGAAGCGGCGCTCGACCGTGATGTTCGCCTTCCCTGACCGCGACGAGGTGGAGCTGCGGCTGAGCTGGCCCGAAGGCTGGACGGTGGAGTCGCAGCCGAAGCCCGCGAGCAGCCGGAACCGGGTGGGAGAGCTGGCCGTGAGCGTGAGCGTCGACGAGGCCGGCCGCTCGCTGGTCTACCGCCGCCGCCTGGACATGACCCGGCGCGAGCTCCCCAGCCTCCAACTCTACGAAGAGGCCCGCAGCCTGTTCGGCCAGACGGAGAAGAGCGATGCCGAAGCGCTGGTTCTGGCTCGCCGCTAGCGTCCTGCCGGCCATCCTCCCGGGTGCGCCCTGCGCCCGCGCCGCCACGGTGTTGGAGCGGACGGTCCAGATCGACATCCGTCCGGACGGCTCGGTGATCGAGCGCGAGCGCCTGCGGGTGCGGCTCGACAGCGACCGCGACCTGGAGTCGTGGTCGCCGTATGTGATCTATCTGGACGAGAACCGCGAGCTGGACTCGGTGAGCGCCGCGGTCACCCGGCCTGACGGCCGGACCGAGAACGTGGCGCGCCGCGCCCAGGACACGCACGAGATCGTCGCTCCCGGCGAGATGCACAGCTCGCGCAAGCTGCGGTCCGTGACGTTCCCGGCGGCGCCGGTGGGCTCGGTGCTCGCGATCGAGCACGCGGTGCGGGAGCGTCCCTGGTTCCCGGCGGGCGAGGTCCATCTCGGATCGTCCAGCCCGACGGAGGCGTTGCGGGTGGAGGTGAAGGGGGGCGGCGAAGGCTGGCGCTGGCGCCTGGACGGCTCCATGCCTGGCCTGGAGGTGCATGAGACCCCGGGCGGAGTGGAGGTCGCCGGCCGTTCGCTGCCGCGCCTGTCGCCGCCGGAGCTGGCGCCGGGGTTGGCCTCGTCGGGCGCCGTGCTGCGCTACGCGTGGGGCGGCGCCTCGGGCTGGGACGGGGTCGGAACCTGGTACGACCATCTGGTCTCCGGGGTCCCCCTGGGCTCGGCGCCGGTACGGGAAAAGGCGCGCGAGCTGGCCGCGAGCCTTCCCGGACGGCGCGAGAAGCTGGCGGCGCTCCTCGATTTCGTACGCCGGCAGGTGCGCTACGTGGCGGTGGAGGTGGGCATCGGCGGCTACCGTCCGCACACGCCGCAGGAGGTGCTGGAGCGCCGCTGGGGAGATTGCAAGGACAAGGCGTTCCTGCTGGTGGACCTGCTCCGGGACGCGGGGATCGAAGCCTGGCCGGCGCTCATCCGGCTGGACCCCGAAGGCCGCGTGGACCGCGAGTTCCCGAGCCCCCAGTTCAACCACGTCATCACCGCCGTGAAGGCCGAAGGGCTCGGGCTGACGGACGACGATCCGGTCTCCGGCGGTTATCTCTTCCTCGATCCGACCCAGGACGTGGGCGCCCTGTCCTGGCTTTCGCCCGGGACCCAGGACCAGGACGCGCTGGTGGTCCGCGACGGCAAGGGCGAGCTGGTGCGTACGCCGGTGCTGCCCGCTGCCGAGTCGCGGCGGATGTCCGTGGACGTGAGCCTCACCGCCGCCGGTGAGGTCGCCGGGGAAGCGCGCCTGGAGGTTGCCGGCACGGCGGGAGAGGCCTACCTGAGCCTGCTCCAGACGGGGAGGCCGGAAGAGGTGGAGCGCGCCGTCCTGGGCACGTTCGGCGCCTTCCTCGCCGGGGTCAAGCTGGACCGGCCGAAGCTGGAGGCCGACGCCGCAGCGGTGTGCCGTCCGCGGTGCTGACGGTGAGGCTGTCCCAGATCCTGCCGCAGCCCTATGAGAGAGGAATGTTTCCGCGAGATCCCGGTGCCCGCGTTTGCCGGCATGCCGGCGCCGGGCCTGCTCGACGGCCGGGAGCTGCCGGTGGTGGCGTCGCCGTTCTCGAACCGGATCACCTGGAGCGTGGATCTGCCGGAGGACGGCTGTCCGCCGGCTCCGGGCCAGGACGTCGCGGTCAAGAACGACCTCGGGAGCTTCCGCCAGTCGCTGCGGGTGGAAGGCCGGAAGCTGATCCTGGAGCGCCGCACCGAGCTGCGCCGCCGCTGGATCGAGCCGGCGGCATTTCCGGCTCTCAAGGAGCTGGCGCTGGCCGAGCTGCGCGCCGGCAAGCGGCGGCTGCGCCTGGAGTGCGTGCCCTAGACCGGCGGTGGCGGCGTTGCCGCCGGCTCCGCCTCTTCCTCCTGGCCGAAGCCGTAGCCGAAGTTCGAGATCTCGATCCGGCCTTCTTCGTTCCGGTGGGCGCTGGGCTGAACCGGCTCTTCGGCCTCGGCCTCGGCCTCGGCGTACGCGGCGAGCTGGCCGGTCCCGGGCTGGTGGGCGCGGCAGGGCTCCGTGGGAGCCTGCCACTCGGGGAAGACCTCGGCCACCCGGTGCGAGCAGGCCTCCGTGGCGAGCTGGCCCGTCTGCGGGTCCACCGCCACCGTCACGATCCCGTGCGGCGGTGTGAACGGCAGGTAGCCGTCCGGAGGCCGCATGGCCGCGGTGAACCGGCTCCAGACCGGCAGCGCGGCCTTCGCGCCCGAGAGATTCGTCCGCGAGTTGTCGTCGTAGCCGACCCAGACCACCGTCACCCGCTCCGGCGAGTAGCCCGCGAACCAGTTGTCGCGGCGGTCGCTCGTCGTGCCGGTCTTGCCGGCCAGGCGGTCGCGGACGCCGTAGGAGCGTGCGGCGCTCGCCGTCCCGCGGTCCAGGGCGCCCTGGAGGATCGACGTGACCACGTAGGCCACCTGGGGCGGCATCACCCGCTGCGGCGCCGGCAGGTCGTCCCCCATCACGGCCTCGCCGGAGCGCTCGCGCACCGCGGCGAGGCCGTGCAGGCCGGACCGCGCCCCGCCGTCGGCGAGCACCGAATAGACCTCCGCCATCTCCCGGGGGTGGCCTCGAACGATCCCAGGGCGAGGGAGGGGACCGGATCGAAGCTGGCCGTGAAACCCATCTCCCGCGCCTGCTCGATCACTCTGTCGAGACCGACCTGCATCGCCAGCCGCACGGCCGGGATGTTCAGGCTCTGCTCGAGCGCCGTGCGCACGGTGACCCTGCCGCGGAAGCCGCGGTCGTAGTTCTGCGGCTTCCAGAGCAGACCCTTGGCCCTGACCGTGATCGGCGAGTCGTTGACCAGCGTGGCGGCCGGGACCACCCCCTCCTCGAACGCGGCCGAGTAGACCACCGGCTTGAACGCGCTGCCGGCCTGGCGGTGGGCCTGGCGCACGCGGTCGAACTGGCTGTCCGCGTAGCTGCGGCCGCCCACGTAGGCCAGGATCGCGCCGTCGCGCGGATCGACCGAGACGAGCGCGCCCTGGAGCTTCCGGCTCCGCTGCGCATTCTTCTCCGGGCTGGCGGGCTCCAGGCTGGCGAGGCCCTCGGCCACCATTTTCTCCGCCTGCCGCTGGTCGCGCCAGCGGAGCGTCGCGAAGAGGATGTAACCCTGGTCGGCGAGATCCTCGATGCCGAAGCGCTCGCGCGCCTCGTGCTCCGCCAGCGCGGTGAAATAGGGGGCGAACGGCCGCGGTTTCACCGTCTCCGGGCGGACCACCAGCGGCTCGGCCTGCGCGCGGCGGATCTCCTCCCTGGGTACCCAGCCGAGCCTGCCCAGACGCTTCAGCACCCAGTTGCGGCGCTCGCGGGCCTTCTCCGGATGCTCCGTCGGCAGATACGTCCCCGGCGCCTGGATCATCCCGGCCAGGGTCGCGGCTTCGCCGAGGGTGAGCTGCGACGGGTGCTTGCCGAAGTACGCCCACGAGGCGGCGCCCAGGCCGATGACGTTGGCCTGCCCGCTCTTGCCCCAGTAGATTTCGTTCAGGTAGGCCTCCAGGATCTCCCGCTTGCTGTAGCGCAGGTCGATCAGCACGGCGAACCAGGCCTCCTCGATCTTGCGCTTCAGCGAGCGCCGGCTCGACAGGTAGAGGTTCTTCGCGAGCTGTTGCGTGATCGTGCTGCCGCCTTGCTCCACGCTGCCGCCTCTCAGGTTGACCCAGAGCGCCCGGGCGATGCCGGTGAGAGAGATGCCCGGATGGCGATAGAAGTTGCCGTCCTCGGCCGCGAGCACCGCCTGCTGGACGAGCTTCGGCAGCTCGTCCAGCGTCACCGGCCGGCGCTCGTCCAGCTCGGGTCCATAGAACGAGGCCAGGAGCGGCGGCTCCAGGGTGAGGCTCGCCGTCTGCCGGCCGTCCGCCTTGAGGGAGCTCACCCGGCCGCCGTCCACACCGATCTCCGCCGTGAGGCCGCCGGCCTCTCCGTCCGGGGTGGGAAAGCGGCGCAGATGGACCGTGAACCCGTCGCCGCGCCGGAAATACCAGCCGGCGGCCGGATCCTCCCGCCGCGTCTCCCGGTACCCGGCGGCTTCCAGCTCGGCGGCCAGATCGGGGAGGGTGAGGGATGCGCCCGGCTCGAGCCGGGTCGGAGTGGTGTAAAGGCGGGACGGCTGCGGATACGGCGCCTCCGGGAAGATCAGCACGACGCTCCAGAAGTAGCCCGCGAAGATGAAGCCGGAGAGAAAGATGATGGAAGCCGTGACGAGCCCGGCGATCGCAGCCCGCCGCGGGCCGGGCGGCATGTCCGCAAGGTGGAAGCGGTGCCAATACGGAGGGCTTGCGGGGGGAGGTCGTTGCATGGTGCCCTCGATTCCAGTAGCGTCCTTGATCGGGCGCCAACAAAAGGAAAGGCAAAGCCTGTGCCATCCGCCGAAACCCCCGCGAAAGGTGAGTGCCATGGAGAACCTGGCGAAGAGGAAATGCGAGCCCTGTGAAAAAGGGACCGCCGCGCTCGAAGGCGTCGAGCTGAGGAACCTGTACGGCCAGCTCGACGGCTGGAACCTGGTCAACGAGCACCACCTCGAAAAGGAGTACCTTTTCAAGGATTTCCGCCACGCGCTGGCCTTCGTCAACCGGCTCGGCGAGGTGGCCGAACAGGAAGGCCACCACCCGGACATCTTTCTCGCCTGGGGAAAGGTGAAGGTCACGCTCTGGACCCACGCGATCGGCGGGCTGAGCGTGAACGACTTCATCCTGGCGGCGAAAGCGGACGGCCTGCGCGGTTGACCGTCCCGGCGCCGGGGAAGCTCACCTTGCGCCAAAGAAGCCGACTTCGCGCCAAAGGAACTTGCTTTGCGCCAAAGGAACCTCCCCTGTCGCAAAGTAAACTCCTCTGTCGCAAAGTGGCGCGACCTTGCCGCAAGGTAAGCTCCTTTGGCGCAACGTCACCTTACTTTGCGCCAAAGGACTTGACTTTGCGCCAAAGGAGTCGACCTTGCGCCAAAGGAGCTTACTTTGCGCCAGAGAAGTTTCCCTTGGCGCAAAGCAAGCTCACCTTGCGCCAAAGGAACCCACTTTGCGCCAGAGGAGTTTGCTCTGTCGCAAAGTCACCTTCCTTTGCGCCAAAGGAACCCACCTTGCGCCGGACAAAGCTCCGCGGCGATT
The DNA here is from genome assembly GCA_963844885.1 of uncultured Holophagales bacterium. GTDB lineage: Bacteria > Acidobacteriota > Thermoanaerobaculia > Multivoradales > UBA5704 > DATMER01. The sequence goes on from CAWJQA010000012.1 coordinate 682,871, forward strand.
GCTCCCTCTCCCCCGGCACGGGGGAGAGGGCCGGGGAGCGGGGGAATGGGATCAATCGAATGGGATCAATCGAATGGGATCAAGCCATCCGGCTGGTCTCGCCGCCCGCGGCCGGCAGATAGCACTGCTCGACGTAGTCCTTGACCATGCGGTCCGCGTTGTAGCGCCAGGCGAGCGTGCGGATGGCCCGTTTCACGCGCCGGATCCAGCCGCGCGGGAGGCCGTCGGCGTCGCGCTCGTAGTAGAGCGGGACCACCTCCTTCTCCAGCACGTCGAACAGGTCCGCCGCGTCGCGCTCGTCCTGAATGGCCGGGTCCGAGTGGATCTCGCCGTGGCCGATGCCGAAGCCGTTGCTGCCGTCGTAGCCCTCGGCCCACCAGCCGTCGAGGATCGAGCAGTTGAGCACGCCGTTGAGGATGCACTTCTCCCGCTCGTGCCGGAAGCCTCCAGCGGGCGGCGCGGCGTGTTGAGCCAGGCGTCCACCCCCTGCACGAGCTGCCGCCCGACGTGAATCGAGTAGTTCTCGACGAACACGATGCGGCCGGCGAAGCGCGGGTCGTGCTCCAGGTTGGCGACGTGCCGGGCCAGGGCCTTGCCCTCGGTGTCGCGCGGATGGGCCTTGCCGGCGAAGACGATCTGGAGCGGGGCGTTCCGGATGATTGACCAGCCGGTCGAGGCGGTCGAGGTCTTGGAGCAGGAGGTCGGCCCGCTTGTAGGTGGCGAAGCGGCGGGCGAAGCCGAGGGTCAGGGCGTCGTCGAGGAGCAGGCGGGCGCTCCGGCTCCGGCCGGCCGTGCCGCGCGCGGCGATCGCGCCAGCCGGCCGCGGACGAAGTCGAAGAGGCGCGCCTTGAGCACCTGGTGGACCTCCCAGAGCTCCGCGTCCGGGACCTGTTCGATCTGCTCCCAGAGCTCCGGCCGGGCGATCGTCTCCAGTCCAGTCGGCGACCCAGGTGCCGGGCGAGCAGCTGGTGCATCGTCCGCGGCGAGCCAGGTGCGGACGTGGACGCCGTTGGTGATGTGGCCGATCGGCACCTCTTCCTCGGTCCGGCCGGGATAGAGGTGGTGCCACATCGCGCCGCGACACGCGGCCGTGGAGCGCCGAGACGCCGTTGGCGCGGCGGCTGAGCTTGAGCGCGAGCACGGTCGGGCAGAAGGTCGCGGCGGGGTCGCCGGGCCGCTCGGAGCCGAGCGCGAGCAGCTCCTCGGAGCGAGAGCCCAGCGCCGTGGCGAGCGCGCTCCAGGTGCCGGCCGGCGAGGCTCGAGGTCGAACCGGTCGTGCCCGGCCTCGACCGGCGTGTGGGTGGTGAACACGCCGCGCGCCGCGACCTCGCGCACGGCGTCGGGCCGGATCGAGACCCTCGCGCTCCACCAGGTGGCGCGCCCACTCCAGCAGCGCGAACGCGGAGTGGCCCTCGTTCAGGTGGAGGACCGACGGGTGGACCCCGATCGCGCCGAGCGCCCGGAAGCCGCCGACGCCGAGGAGCATCTCCTGCTGGATGCGCGTCTCGTTGTCGCCGCCGTAGAGCCGGGCGGTGAGCTCCCGGTCCTCCGGCGAGTTGGCTTCGTCGCTGGCGTCGAGGAGCAGCAGCCGGCTGCGGCCGGCGCGCACGTGCCAGATGCGGAGGCGCACCGTCCGGCCCGGCATCTCGACCTCGACCCGCACCGGCTGGCCGTCGGCGCCGAGGACTGGCTCGGCCGGCAGCTCGGCCGAGTCGATCGGCTCGTAAAGATCCTCTTGGTTGCCGTCGTCGTCGATGTGCTGATGGACGTAGCCCTGGGCGTAGAGGAGACCCACGCCGACGACCGGCACGCCGAGGTCGCTCATGCTCTTGAGGTGATCGCCGGCGAGCACGCCGAGGCCGCCGGAGTAGACCGGCAGCGACTGGTGAAGGCCGAACTCGGCGGAGAAATAGGCCACGGGATGGGCCCGAGCGGCGCCAGGCATGGGTGGACCCCCAGCGTCCCCGAGCCGTCCAGGTACTGCTGGAGCTGGCGATGGGCCTGGTTGATGCGCGTCTGCATCTCCAGGTCCCGACCCGGCGGGCGATCTCCTCTTCGGGGATCCGCCGCAGCAGGGCCACGGGGTTGTGGTGGACCACGCTCCAGGTGGCGGGGTCGAGCTCGCGGAAGATGGCGCGGATGTCCGGCTGCCAGGACCACCAAAGGTTCCGGGCCAGCTCGCGCAGCTTGCGCAGGGTGTGGTCGGGCATGTCGCTCATGGAGAGCCGAATATATCCCGAGTCACGAGCGGATCACGTCCTGGCCTCGATCTCCAGCGCGAGCCGCGCCCAGGAGTCGGCGCGCCTGGCGTCGAGCGGCGCGAGCCGCGCCGACTCCTCGCGGCAGCGCTCGGCCAGGGCCCGGCCCTGGTACTCTTCGATCGACCTCACCACCGCCAGCCGCGACCTCTGGGACAGCCGCTTCAGCTCCGCGAAGCGCTCCTCGGCCTGCCGGCGGTCCTCGGGCGAGGGGGGCCGGACGGGCCGGCGAATCTTCAGCAAGCGTTGAAACGCATCGGCACAGTGCTGGCGCAGCGCCAGGACCAGGCTGTCGAGGAGGGGGCCGGCGCCGTCGCTTCTGCGCAGCCAGGTGCGGCGCTGCCCCCGGTAGGCGCGCACCAACTCGGCGGCGTTCTCGACGTCGATCTCCGCGCACCCGGCCAGCCTCTCCAGTTGGTCCTTGCCGGGCAAGACCTTGCCCTGCTCGAACTGGGCGACGAGAGACTGGGGGATGCCGGTATCCTCGCTGATCTCCTCCTGAGTCAGGCCGGACAGCGCGCGGACCACGCGGGCCTCGAGGTGCTCCGGCTTCAACGGTTCTCGGCTCATCGGCTCCCTCCAAGAAGAAAAACGGCGGATTTTCGCTCCGGCACCGGATTCAGGCACTTATCCTTGGCAGGCGCGGCCCGCGCCGGCCAGAGAGGCCGGCTTTTGGAGCCGCTCTGGAGAACTTCCTCATGAAACGCACGATTCTCGCCGTAGCCGTCACCGCCTCGCTGCTGACCTCGGGGGCCGGCAGCCTCTGGGATCTTCTCTCTTCGATCGACGAAGGGTGCATCTGGGACCCCAACGGCCAGTGCCAGCCGGCTCCGCGGATCGACGAAGGGTGTGGCTGGGACCCCAACGGCCAGTGCCGGCCGGCTCCGCAGGTCGACGCGGGGTGCGGCTGGGACCCCAACGGCTGCCCGCAGGGTTCATGACTCGAACCGCAGGCCCTGGTCGTAGCGGGCTTTGAAGAGGAAGCTCAGGACACGCCGGGCCAGATCGGCCGTCGCCACCTCCTGCTGAACCGCCTCGTCGAAGGTCCGCAAGGCGGCCAGGGCCTCGCGGTGGACCCCCTTGGAGTCGAAGATCTTCGCCAGCTCCAGGGTGAGCGCCTTGACCTCCTCCGTCCTGCCTTCGAGCAGGAGCAGCCCGGCCTCCTCCAGCAGGGCCAGGGCCACGTCGTAGGACATGGCCTCGGCCGCGAACCTCTGCCGCGCCTCCGCGAGCCGCCGGCGGGCTTCCCGCGGACGGCCCAGCCCGGCCAGGATGCGCCCGTCCAGCCACAAAATTCTCGTGAGGTCGATCTTTCCGAGACCGTCGGGGTCTCTCCGGACCTCCTCGATCAGCTCCGCGGCCTCGACGTAGCGGGAGACGTGGCACAGCGAGCTGGCGCAATTGAGGCGAAGCATGTTTCTGAGTCGCGGCTCGCCCGCTCGCTCCACGCGGGGGAGGGCCTTGAAATAGGTCAGGATTGCTTGCTCGTAGTCCCCCATGACGTCGTAGGTGGTGCCTTTCGACATCAGGGCGCGCTCCGGGATCCGCCCTACGGCGACGGCCTGATCGAAAGCGGCGAGGGCCTCCTCGAACCGCCGTTGAGCCCGGCGTAGAGATCCTTCCAAGTCGAGCAGCCTGCCGGGATCGAGCACGCCGTCCGGATCGGTGCCGGCCTGCCAGAGCGTTTTCGCCTCTTCGAGGCGGGCTTCCGCCTCTTCGAGCTTCCCCTGAACCCGCAGGATGTTGGCCCAGTGCGCCAGGGCGTAGGCGCGGAGCCGGGTGAGCCAGCTTGCCGGACCGGTCACGAAGCGGGCGATCAGCATCGCGAGCCGCGCCCAGGAGGCCGCGCTCTTCAGGTCGCGGGACGCCTCGCGCACCGACTCCTCACAGCATCTTCGAGGAGGGCCCAGTGCTGATACTCCTTGCCCAGCCTCACCACCGCGAGCCGCGACCGCCGGTGGACCTTCTTCAGCCTCGCGAGCTGCTCCTCCGCCCAGTGGCGGCAGGCCGGCAACTCGATCTCGTGCGGATGGTCCGCGGACGGCTGGAAGGCCCGGGACCGGACGGCGAACGCGGTCATGAACCGGCGCATCACCCCGGCGCCGTACAGGATCTCCTCCTCGATCCCCGCCTGCTCCTCCTCGCTCAGGATGCTCTCCTGGCCGAGGGCGTCGAGAGCCTCCACGAATGCTCTCGTCAGCGAAACCGCCGCCGGCCGGTGCGCGACCACCGCGAGCAGCGTCTCGTAGAGATCGTCGTCAATCTCCTTCTTCCTCCGCTTCGTGAGGATACGGGAGAGGCGGCCGGCATCCAGGCCCGCCTTGCTTTCGATTTCCTTCTGGCTGAGGTCGTTCCACAGCGCCAGGATCAAGACCACGAGCTGGCGGAAGGTGAGCTTGCGCACGATCGGGAGCCTCCTTGGGTTCAGGGTCCTACAAACTCCTGAGTGCCCGCCGAACCGAAAGCGTGACGCAAAACAGAAATATTGAGCTCTCCGCCCCCTGGCGATCTTTCTGTGCCGCGGGCGGCGTAGCCTGTCTGCAAAATTTCACTGATTCTCTGATTGGCGCCCCGGCGGGCCGCTCCGGATTGGATGATCGGCGCCATGGCCAACCTGCTCGTCATCCACGAGACGCTCCTCGACATCGCGGAGGGCCTCGTCCGGTTCCGGTTCCAACTGGCCGGCCTCACGTTCGACCTCGCGAGCTACGGGACGGACGAAGCCGACGTGATCGGCGATGCCGAGACCGGGCTGCGCGCGCACCTGGAGCACGCGCTCGTCGACCACTTCGACCCCCTGCTCCGGTCGCTGCTGGGCTCCGCCGGAGGTACCCGGGCCAGGCTCCTGGAAGGCGTGCTCGACCTCGCGGGCCTTCAGCACCGGCTCCAGACCGTCGCGGACAACCTCCCCCGCTCGCCGCGGGAAGACGCCATGCTCGACGGCGAGATCCCTCCGGATGCACCGATGGAGGTGCGGACCACGATCGGCGCGATCCTCGAAGACCAACTGGATCTCGCCATCGGCAACCTCCTGCGCGCTGCCGAGTACAGAGTCCCCTGAGCCTGCCCGGCCGGGCGTCCGCAAACGCCCCTCTTCCCAATCTTCCCCGGAATGTCGTAGGATTGTGGGTATCGTGGCGAAAGATCCAGAAAAAGAACCTGCTGAAAGAACGGATCCGCAACGGGAGGAAGTGCTCCTCCTGCTCGATCTCCTCGACCGGGAGATCCTCAAAAGGGACCGTTCGAAGCGGAAGGTCGAACGGGACCTGGGCGTAGGCCAGGGCTACCTGGGGAGCCTGCTCAAGGGGCGGATCACGCTCAAGGTGGAGCATCTGTGGGAGCTCGCCGACGTGGTGGGCTTCGAGCCGCTGGTGCTGCTCTACCGGTCCGCCCCGAAGGAGCACCAGGAGCGTTTCCTGAAGGAGCTGGAGCTCACGGTACCCGCCGCCCCGTCTGCCCCGGAGCCGCCGATGACCCGCGCGGAGCTCCTGGAGCTGGTGAACCAGGCGGTGCGCCGGGAGCTGGCGCGGCTCGCGACGAGCTGAAGCCCTCAACCCGGCGGGAGACCCTATCCCCCGAACTGCATGAAGCTCACGAGGTTCCCGTAGTCGCCGCGGGCGAGGCCGTGGGCTTCGGGTTTGTCCTGGAGGACGCGGAGGATCTCCGTTTCCAGGGTGGCGTCCCGCCGGCCGGGGTCGGTTTCGGCCAGCAGCGGACGGAGCGGATGGTAGCGGTCGGCGAAGAGGCAGAGGCGCAGGTCGCCGCGCGAGGTCAGGCGGAGGCGGTTGCAGTCGGCGCAGAAAGTGTGGGACATCGGGGTGATGAAGCCGACCGATCCCACGGCGCCGGCGAAGCGGTAGGAGCGGGCGGGACCGGTGCGCGGCTCGGCGTCCTCGAACGCCTCCAGCGGGCCGAAGCGCGACTCCAGGCTCTGCCGGACGGCGTCCGCGGAGAGGAACTGGCCATCCAGGTGCCGGTTCGAGGCCGTAGCCATCAGCTCGATGAAACGCACCGCGAGCGGCTGCTCCAGGGTCAGCGCCGCCAGCCGTTCGAAGTCGTCCTGGCCTCCGTCGCAGCAGGACCGCGTTCAGCTTCACCGGGTGGAGGCCGGCCTCCAGCGCCGCCTCGACGCCGCGCCAGACGTCCTGGAGGAGGCCGCGGCGGGTGATCTCGTGGAAGCGCTCCGGGTCCAGGCTGTCGACGCTGACGTTGACCCGGTCGAGCCCGGCGGCCTTGAGGTCCGGCGCCAGGCGCGCCAGCTCGGTGCCGTTCGTGGACAGCGCGAGGTTCTCCAGGCCGGGCAGCGCCGCGAGGCGGCGGACGATCTCCAGGATGTCCTTCCGGACCAGCGGCTCGCCGCCGGTCAGGCGCACCCGGCGGATGCCCAGCCGCACCAGCGCGCCGACGAGCACCTCGATCTCGGCCGGCGACAGGAACGCCTTGTCGCCGAACGGAAACTCGGTGTCGGCCGGCAGGCAGTAGGTACAGCGCAGGTTGCAGCGGTCGGTGACCGAGACCCGGAGGTAGGTGAGACGGCGGCCGAAGGCGTCGATCAGGCGGGTGTCGACGGATGTGCTTTGCCCCCTCTCCCCCGGCACGGGGGAGAGGGTCGGGGAGAGGGTCGGCGGAGAGGGGGGATGGGATCAATGTGACCTCGTTTTGGATATCACGAGGCACCCCAAGCCGCGCGGCAGCGCGGCCGGCGGCCCACCTTTCCAAGCGCGGGAGGCGGTCCGGGTTTCCCGGACCACCCTGTCGGCCAGCCACCCCGCCGGCCCGCGGAACGCGTCGCCGGGGAGGGTCGAGGCTGGCTCGGTGGGCCTCGCCGCGATTCTACGTCAGAATCGCTGAAAACGGATGCGCTTGATTCCCAGCCCCCCTGGGTTAGAATCGTCGCCGTCCGACACCAAGGCCCGTCACCTCTCGATGATCACCGGCTACAACACCGATGTCCGCCACAACGACGTGGTGTTCCACGTGCAGACGGAGGACAAGGGGCTCTCCAACCCGTTCATCGAGAGCCTCATCTACGTTGGCGGGCAGGTGCTGGCCAGCAAGCGGGCCAGCTACGCGGAGCTTCTCGCCTCGGGCAAGGAGGAGAAGGACATCCTCGTCCTCATGGACCATCAGCACCGGACCATGATCGCGGCGATCCGGCACGGCAAGTTCGACGCCAAGCTCCAGGCCCTGCTCGCGGGCAAGCAGACCAGCTCCCTGGAGGCGCCGCCGGCCGCCGTGGACACGGACACCGGCACCATCGCCCGTCCCGCGCCGTCGCCGACTCCGGCGGCACGGCCGCTTCCTCCATCTGCCGCGCCTCCGGCCCGCGAGCGCACCCTCGACCAGGTCATCCTCGAGTACCTGACCAACGAGGCCGACCAGGAGCAGCTCGTGCTCTTGGTCGAGGGCGAGGCGGAGCTGTCCCTGGGCCGGCAGGCGCGCCTCGTTGTCCGCACCCGCTCCAGCAAGAGCGGCATGCCGGTCGTGGGCAGCCAGGTCTCCATCCGGATGATCTCGACCGTCTCCGACCCGCGCGTCCTCGGCTCCGGCCACACCGACGACGACGGCCTCGCCGCCCTCGTCTTCGACATCCCCACCTCGGCCGCGGCACCGCGGCGTTGATCATCACCGCCGTCAGCTCCATCGGCCGGGCCGAGCTCAAGAAGCTCCTCTAGCAAATCCTGGTATAGGCTGGGGCCGTGGACGTCCATCTCAATGGCGAGCCGCACCGGATGGCGGGCGGCTCGACGGTTCTCGACCTCGTCGCCGGGCTGGGGCGCGACCCCAGGACCGTGGCCGTGGAGCTCAACGGCCAGATCGTCCGGCGCGGCGACTATGGCGACAACCCTTCTCCAAGAGGGTGACCGGCTCGAAGTGGTTCACTTCGTTCAGGGCGGTTGAGGCGGACGCCACAGGATGGGCGGGAATGGGAAAAACGGACGCGAGGTTTGGACAAGGGGCGAGACGGGCCGGGGGCGTTGCCATCCACGGATTCCTCGGCTATGATCCCGCCTCGACTGGGCCGCTAGCTCAACTGGCAGAGCAGCAGACTCTTAATCTGCGGGTTCGAGGTTCGATTCCCTGGCGGCTCACCATCTTCCCCCGCGAAACCACCCACTCCTTCCCAGACCCAGGAAGCAGGAGGCCTCGCTGCGAAAGTGGCGGAATTGGTATACGCGCTAGACTTAGGATCTAGTCCCGAGAGATCGGGTTGGGGGTTCGAGTCCCCTCTTTCGCACCATCCAACCACTGACACGTGACACGGAATGAGGATCGGATGAGCGTCGTCGTTTCCCAGCAGGATGTCGGACCCTGCCGCAAGCAGCTCACTGTGGAAGTCCCGGCCCCCGCCGTCGAGGCCGAGATCGCAGCGCGTCGTCCAGCGAGTATCGGCCGCCGCGTCCGCATCCCGGGCTTCCGCCAGGGCAAGGTGCCCACCGACGTCGTCCGCCAGCGCTTCGCCAAGGACATCGAGCAGGAGGTCGTCGAGCGCCTGCTGCCGCGCTACTGGCGCCAGGCCCAGGCGGAGAGCTCGATCGAGCCGCTGCTGCCGCCGGAGCTGGCCGAGCAGCCCGTGCTCAAGCCCGGCGAGCCGATCACCTTCACCGCCGCGGTCGAGATCCGGCCGGAGATCGAGCTGCGCAACGTCAAAGACTTCGATCTGCCCGATCCGGAGATCGAGCCGGGCAGCCATGGAGGTCGACGACAAGATCGACGAGATGCGCAAGCAGCTCGCCAACTGGGTGCCGGTCGAGCGCGCCGCCGCCCGCGGCGACCTCGTCAGCGCCGAGATCACCGAGCTGACCCCCGGCCTGCACGGTGAACCCGCCGAGCGCCGAGGGCACCAAGACCGAAAACATCCAGGTCGAGATCGGCGACGAGCGGGTCTGGGAGGAGCTTTCGGCCGCCCTGCAGGGCCTCTCCGACGGTCAGGAGGCCACCTTCGAGCGCCACGAGGAGGCCGTCCAGCACGGCGACCACGAGCACCGCGGCGCGCGACCGTAAGTTCCGCATCAAGGCCATCGCGGTCAAGGAGCGCGACCTGCCCGAGGTCGACGACGCGTTCGCGCAGCAGGTCAGCGACGAGCTCGAGACCGTCGCCCAGCTCCGCGAGGCGGTCGTCACGCGGCTGCGCAGCGTCAAGCAGGACGAGCGCCGCGAGACGCGCCAGCGCGCCCTCCTCGACCAGCTCCGCGAGCGCCATCCGCTGGAGCTGCCCGCAGGGCGTCGTCCGCAAGGAGGTCGAAGGCCTCGTGCAAGACTACGCCGAGAACCTGGCCCGCCGCGGCGTCGACGTCGAGAAGGCCGGCATCGACTGGAACGCCATGGCCAACGACATGCTAGCCGCTGGCCGAGCGCCGCGTCCACGCGCGGCTGCTGCTCGACGCGGTGTCCGACGCCGAGTCGATCCACGTCAGCGAGGAGGAGTTCGAAGCCACGCTGGCCGCCCTGGCCCGCGCCCAGCAAGACCACCACGGCGGCGTTGCGCAAGAGCGCTGGACGAGAACGGCCAGCTCGCGCCCCTGCGGTCGCAGCTCCGCCGCGACAAGACCATCCGCCACCTGCTCGGCGAGGAGACCCCCGCGGACACCCTCGGGCAGGTCCCCACCGGCTTTGCGGAAGAAGCTTAGGAGAATCACGAAGCATGCTGATCCCGATGGTCGTCGAGCAGATCGAACCGGGGCGAGCGCGCGTACGACATCTTCTCGCGCCTGCTCAAGGACAACATCATCTTCCTCGGGCCGCCCGATCGACGACGACGTCGCCAGCCTGCATCATCGCCCAGATGCTCTTCCTCGAGGCCGAGAACCCCGAGAAGGACATCTCCCTCTACATCAATTCGCCCGGCGGCTCGGTCACCGCCGGTCTGGCGATCTACGACACCATGCAGTACATCAAGCCCGACGTGGCCACCTACTGCGTCGGCCAGGCGGCCTCGATGGCGGCCGTGCTCCTCGCCGCGGGCGCCAGGGCAAGCGCACCGTCCTGCCGAACAGCCGGGTGCTGATCCACCAGCCGTGGCTGTCGGGCCTCCGGGGCCAGCAGACCGACATCGAGATCCACGCCCGCGACATGTTCATGATGCGCGACCGCCTGGACGAGATCCTGGCGTTCCACACCGGCAAGACGAAGGAAGAGGTCCACAAGGACACCGAGCGCGACCGGATCCTCGCCGCGACGAGGCCGTGGACTACGGCGTCGTCGACCGGGTGATGGCGCGCCGGAAGGAGCCCGTCCCGCGGTGAGCGCCTCCCGACCCCAAGGGGTGACCCGTTTCGGGTGCCTCGCGGCACTTTGTATGGAGGGAGCCCTCCAGGATGCCAGGAAGGCGCGACAAGGGTCTGGCACGGGGGAAATGCCGGAGCGGGCATCCCTGTCTACAGGTCGAGGTTGACAGGGGTTTCGTTTCGCTCCTAGCATCGGTACTACCCCGGTCAACCTGCCGCGTACAACGGAGGAGAAATGCCGAAGAAAGACAGCGGCGACGAAGTCCTGAGGTGCTCGTTCTGCAACAAGAGCCAGCGGGAGGTGAAGAAGCTCATCGCCGGCCCGACGGTCTTCATCTGCGACGAGTGCGTCGACATCTGCCTCGACATCATCGCCGAGGACCGGATGCTCGAGCAGCAGCAGGACACCACGCTGCCCAAGCCCAAGGAGATCAAGGCTCTCCTGGACGAGTACGTGATCGGGCAGGAGCAGGCGAAGAAGAAGCTCGCGGTGGCGGTCTACAACCACTACAAGCGCATCGACTTCGCCGAGAAGTCCGCATGGCGACGTGGAGCTCCAGAAGTCCAACATCCTGCTCATCGGCCCGACCGGCACCGGCAAGACCCTGCTCGCCCAGACCCTGGCGCGCCTCCTGTCCGTTCCCTTCACCATCGCCGACGCCACCACCCTGACCGAAGCCGGGTACGTCGGCGAGGACGTCGAGAACATCATCCTGAAGCTCTACCAGGCCTCGGGCAACGACAAGGAGAAGACCCAGCGCGGTATCGTCTATATCGACGAGGTCGACAAAATTTGTCGCAAGAGTGACAATCCGTCGATCACCCGCGACGTGTCCGGCGAGGGAGTCCAGCAGGCGCTGCTCAAGATCCTGGAAGGGACGCAGTGCAACGTGCCGCCCCAGGGAGGCCGCAAGCATCCCGCATCAGGAGTTTTTGCAGATCGACACCACCAACATCCTGTTCATCTGCGGCGGCGCGTTCGTCGGCCTGGATGACGTGATCGAGCGCCGGATGAACCAGAAATCGCTGGGTTTCGGCGCCGAGGTCAAGGGCAAGCGCGAGAAGAAGGCCAACCTGATCCTCGAGAACGTCCTACCCGAAGACCTCATCAAATACGGCCTGATCCCCGAGTTCGTCGGACGCCTGCCGGTGGTCGCGACGCTCGAGGAGCTGGACGAGGCGGCCCTGGTGCGGATTCTGCATGAGCCGAAGAACAGCCTCATCCGGCAATATCAGACCATGCTCGAATTCGAAGGCGTGGAGCTCAAGTTCACCGACGAGGCCCTCATCGCCATCGCCCGCGAAGCGCTGAAGCGCAACGTCGGTGCCCGCGGCCTGCGGATCATCCTCGAAGAGCTGATGCTCGACCTGATGTACACCATCCCCTCGCAACGGGACGTCAAGCAGATCGTGATCAACGAAGAAGTTGTTGCGAGCCGCATGCAGCCGATCATGCTTTACAAGAAGGCCGGCTGATCCGGAGAAAGCCGAGAGCGACCATGGCTTCACCATTCATTCAGAAGAAGAGAGAGGCCCTTCCCCTCGTCCCCTTGCGGGACATGGTGGTCTTCCCTCACATGATGGCGCCCTTCATCGTCGGCCGGGAGAGTTCGGTCCGCGCGCTGGAGCAGGCGCTGCAGTCGAGCCACAAGCGGATCTTCCTCTCCGCGCAGAAGGATCCGCGCATCGACGACCCGCTGCGCGACGACATCTGCGAGGTGGGCGTCGTCGCCACCGTCATCCAGAACCTGAAGCTGCCCAACGGCAACGTCCGGGTGATGGTCGAGGGTGTGCAGCGCGGCAAGATCATCGACGTGATGGAGACCGACGGCGCGCTCAACGTCGAGTGTGAGACCTACGAGATCCACTTCCCGATGAGCGAGGAGCTCCGGCTCTACATGAGCAAGGTGCTCACCGCCTTCGAGCAGTACGCCAAGATGTCTCACCACCTGGCTTTCGAGGGGCTGATGTCGACCCTCAAGCTCGACGACGCCGACCGCGTCGCCGACATCCTGTCGGCCCACCTGATGGTGGCGACGACCGAGAAGCAGTCGCTCCTCGAGCTGCTCAATCCGTACGAGCGCCTGCAGCGCCTTCATGACTTGATCGACGTCGAGATCGAGAAGATCAACATCGACAAGCGGATCAACGTGAAGGTCAAGAAGCAGATGGAGAAGGCCCAGAAGGAGTACTACCTCAACGAGAAGATCAAGGCCATCCATCAGGAGCTGGGGCGCAAGGACGACCGCGGCGACGAGATGCTCGAGCTGCGGGAGAAGATCGAGAAGGCCGGCCTCCCCAAGGAGGTCAAGGAGAAGGCCGACCAGGAGCTGAAGCGCCTGGAAGCGATGCCGCCGGTGTCCGCCGAGGCGACCGTCTCGCGCAACTACATCGACTGGCTGGTGTCGGTGCCGTGGCGCAAGAAGAGCAAGGAGCGCAAGGATCTCGACAACGCCGAGATCGTGCTCAACGAGGACCATTACGGCCTGGAGAAGATCAAGGACCGCATCCTCGAATTCCTGGCCGTGCGCCAGCTCGTCGGCCAGACCAAAAGCTCGATCGTCTGCTTCGTCGGCCCTCCGGGCGTCGGCAAGTCCTCGCTCGCCAAGTCGATCGCCCGCGCCACCGGCCGCAAGTTCGTGCGGCTGTCGCTGGGCGGCGTCCGCGACGAGGCCGAGATCCGCGGCCACCGCCGGACCTACATCGGCGCCTTCCCCGGCCAGATCATCCAGATGATGCGCAAGGCGGGCACGATCAACCCCGTCTTCCTCCTGGACGAGGTCGACAAGATGTCCATGGACTTCCGCGGCGACCCGTCGGCGGCGCTGCTCGAGGTGCTGGACCCGCAGCAGAACAACGCGTTCATGGACCACTACCTGGACGTGGACTACGACCTCTCCAAGGTGATGTTCATCGCCACGGCGAACGTCGTCCACACCATCCCGGCGCCCTTGCGCGACCGCATGGAGATCATCCAGCTCTCCGGCTACACGCTGAACGAGAAGCTGGCGATCGCCCAGCAGTTCCTGGTGCAGCGGCAGCTCAAGGACCACGGCCTCTCCAGCGACAAGGTCAAGTTCGACGAGGAGGCCATCCGGGTCCTGGTCGAGAGCTACACCCGGGAGGCCGGCGTGCGCAGCCTGGAGCGTGAGATCGCCTCCATCTGCCGCAAGATCGCCCGCCGGGTGGTCAAGGAAGGGCCGTCGGTGACGGTGGCCGTCTCTCCGGAGATGGTGATCGAGCTTCTGGGCAAGCCGCGGTTCCGGTCGCGCCGCAAGAGCGAGGAGTCCGAGGTGGGTGTCGCCACCGGCCTGGCCTGGACGGAGGTCGGCGGCGAGCTTTTGGAAACCGAGGTGGGGCTGATGCCCGGCAAGGGCAAGCTCACTCTGACCGGCAAGCTGGGCGAGGTCATGCAGGAGTCGGCCCGCGCCGCGGTGTCCTACCTGCGCAGCCGGGCCGAGCTGCTGGGCATCGAGCCCGATTTCAACGAGAACATGGACATCCACCTGCACGTACCCGAGGGCGCGATTCCGAAGGACGGTCCGTCGGCCGGCATCACCATGGCCACGGCCCTGATCTCGGCGCTGACCAAGAACCCCGTCCGCAAGGACGTGGCGATGACCGGCGAGATCACCCTGCGCGGCAAGGTGCTCCCGGTGGGCGGCATCAAGGACAAGATCCTGGCGGCCTACCGCGGCGGTATCACCGAGGTGATCCTGCCGAAGGAGAACGAGAAGGATCTGGAGGAGATCCCCGCCGAGGTGCGCGAGGCCATGGAGGCCCACCTGGTGGAATCCATGGACGAGGTTCTGCGCCTCGCCCTGCACGAAGCGGTCTCCCCTCTGGTGAAGCAGGGCAAGTTCGAGGAGGCGCCGCCTCCCGAGCCTCCCGTTGGGCCGGATTCCCTGGCCCACTGACGCCGATCGTCGCCGATTGACAAGTCGAGTCGAAAACCCATTGACAAATCCAAAGCGGGCCGGGGCCTTCGAGGCCTCCGGCCTGCAAAACTCCGGTAGAGCGTGAAGGTCGAGAGCGCGGAGTTCGTCAAGTCCGCTCATGCGAGCGGCGACTTCGTACACGATGGACGTCCCGAGGTGGCTTTCGTGGGGCGTTCCAACGTGGGCAAGTCGAGCTTGATGAACCGCCTCCTGGGTCGAAAGGGGCTGGCGCGGGTCAGCTCCACGCCCGGGCGGACGCGTTCGGTCAACTATTTCCTGGTCAACCGTCGCTTCTGGTTCGTGGACCTGCCCGGTTACGGCTATGCCAAGGCGGGAAAGCAGGAGCGGCGGGAGTGGGCGGCGCTGGCGGACACCTACTTCAAGGGTCCCGGCGCCAGGCCGCTGGTCGTGATGCTGGTGGATGGGAAGGTGGGGGCGACCCCGTTGGACGCGCAGGCGTGGGAATACCTGAGCGGCCTGGGATCGCCGGTGATGGTGGTGGCCACGAAGGTGGACCGCCTCCCGCGCAGCAAGAGGGGGGCGATGGAGAAAGGTGTGGGAGAGGCGCTGGGGTTGGACGGGACGGTGCCCCTGATCCCCGTTTCCGCGCACTCGGGCGAGGGGATGAAGGAGCTCTGGAGCGCCATCGCGCACCATCTCGAAACGAGCGCAGAGACTCAATCGTAAGAGGAACAACATGGCAAAGCCACAGCAGAACCAGGCAGAGAAGGCGAGCGCGGTGGAGGCGCTCGACATCCGGGCGCTCAAGGAGATGTCCATCTCCCAGCTCACCCAGATCGGGAAAGACCTCGGGGTCGAGGGCGCCACCGGGATGCGCAAGCAGGAGCTGATCTTCAAGATCCTCCAGGCGCAGACCGAGAAGAGCGGCCTGATCTTCGCCGAAGGCGTGCTCGAATGCCTGCCCGACGGCTTCGGCTTCCTGCGCGCTCCCGAATACAACTACCTGCCCGGCCCGGACGACATCTACGTCTCGCCGTCCCAGATCCGGCGCTTCGACCTGCGCACCGGCGACACGTCTCCGGCCAGGTCCGGCCGCCCAAGGAGGGCGAGCGCTACTTCGCCCTCATCAAGGTCGAGGCGGTCAACTTCGAGCATCCCGAGGTCGCCCGCAACAAGATCTTCTTCGACAACCTGACGCCGCTCTACCCGGAGGAGCGGATCAAGCTGGAGGTCCCCGGCGACATGTCGTCGCGCGTCATGGACCTCGTCACGCCCATCGGCAAGGGCCAGCGCGCGCTGATCGTGGCGCCGCCGCGCACCGGCAAGACCATGCTGCTCCAGTCCATCGCCAACTCGGTGGAAAAGAACCATCCGGAGGCGATCCTCATCGTGCTGCTCATCGACGAGCGGCCGGAAGAAGTCACGGACATGCAGCGCTCGGTGAAGGGCGAGGTCATCTCCTCGACCTTCGACGAGCCGGCCACCCGGCACGTGCAGGTGGCCGAGATGGTGATCGAGAAGGCCAAGCGGCTGGTCGAGCACAAGAAGGACGTGGTCATCCTGCTCGACTCCATCACCCGCCTGGCGCGGGCCTACAACACGGTCCAGCCGCCGTCGGGCAAGGTGCTCTCCGGCGGTATCGACGCCAACGCGCTGCAGCGGCCGAAGCGCTTCTTCGGCGCCGCGCGCAACATCGAGGAGGGCGGCTCGCTCACCATCATCGCCACCGCGCTCGTCGACACCGGCAGCCGCATGGACGACGTGATCTTCGAAGAGTTCAAGGGCACCGGCAACATGGAGATCCACCTCGACCGCAAGCTCGTGGACAAGCGCGTCTTCCCGGCCATCGACATCAACAAGTCGGGCACCCGCAAGGAAGAGCTGCTGATGCCCGAGTCCGAGCTGAACCGCGTCTGGGTGCTGCGCAAGGTGCTGAACCCCCTGTCGACCGTGGAGAGCATGGAGCTGCTGCTCGACAAGCTCTCGAAAGCGAAGACCAATCAGGACTTCCTGAGCGCGATGTCCAAGTAAGGGGTACCCTTGCCCAAGCTGCGCGTCGGCATCGTCAATTTCCTGAACAGCAAACCGCTCGCCTGGGGTTTCCTCAAGGGGCACCACGCGGACCTGTTTGCGCCGACCTACCATCCGCCGTCGATGGTGGCGAGGCTTTTGGGTCAGGGTGCTCTCGACATCGGACTGATCCCGTCGATCGAGGTGCAGCGCATTCCTGGCCTGAAAGTCCTGCCCGACCTCTGCGTCGCCTCGCGGCACGAGGTCAGGAGCGTGCTCTTGATCTCGCGGGGACCCATCGAAGAGGTGAAGAAGGTCGCGCTGGACCAGAACAGCCGCACGTCGGTAGCGCTGGTCCGCGTCCTCCTGCAGGAGCGCTGGGGTATCCATCCCGAATACCTGCACGAGCGTCCCGATCCGGAGCGCATGCTCGCGGAGGCGGACGCGGCGCTGTTGATCGGGGATCCGGCCCTGAAGGTGGACAGGGAGAAGTATCGGGCGTGGGACCTGGCGGCGGAATGGAACGCGCTGACCGGGCTGCCGTTCGTGTTCGCGGTCTGGGCCGTGCGCCCGGAGGTGGACCTGCCCGACCTGCCCTTCTATTTCAAGAGCAGCCTGCGCTACGGCCTCTCCTCGGTGGACATCCTCTCCCGCGAGGCGGCCGGCGAGCTGGGGCTGGACAGCTCCGAGGTGCGCTCGTACCTGACGGAGAACCTGACCTTCTTCCTGCGCCAGGAGGAGATCGCCGGCCTGGAGGAGTTCTACCGCCGCGCCCACGCGCACGGTTTGATCCTCGAGCCCAAGCCGCTAGAGTTCTGGGAGTGAGGTAAAGTTGAGCCATGAAGCTGGAGCCCTCCGGACGCCCCGTCTCGCAGATCCTCGACGACGCCGTCGCCGGCCGCCGCATCTCGGCGGGTGACGCCCACACTCTGATCCTGGAGGGAGACCTCCTCGATCTCGGCATGGCGGCCCACGAGGTCCGGAACCGTTTCAACGACCCGGCGGTCGCGACCTATAACGTCGACCGGAACATCAACTACACGAACGTCTGCGTGTACAAGTGCCGGTTCTGTGCCTTCTACCGCCAGCCGGGGGACCCGGAAGGCTATCTCCTGTCGCACGAGGAGATCGGGCGAAAGGTCGAGGAGACGATCGCGCTCAACGGTACGGGCATCCTGCTGCAAGGCGGCGTCCATCCGGAGCTGCCGATCTCCTACTACGAAGATCTCCTCCGCTTCCTGCGGTCGACCTATCCGTCGATCCACGTCCATGCGTTTTCGCCGCCGGAGGTGAAGTTCATCGCCAAGAAGGAGCGGATGAGCTTCTACGACGTGATCGCCCGCCTCAAGCAGGCCGGCCTCATGTCGATCCCGGGCGGCGGCGCCGAGATCCTCTCGGACGACATCCGCAAGGACGTGCTGGCCTACCCGAAGGCCTCCGCCGAGGAGTGGATCGACATCATGCGCCAGGCCCACCGCAACGGCCTGCGGACGTCGGCCACCATGATGTACGGCATGGGCGAGCCGGTCGTGGACCGGGTGGAGCACTTCCAGCGGGTGCGGGATCTTCAGGACGAGACGGGAGGCTTCACCGCCTTCATCTCCTGGACGTTCCAGCACGAGCACACCGAGATGCCGGACGTGCCCGAGACGTTCGCCGAGGAGTACCTGCGGACGCTGGCCGTTTCGCGGCTGTTTTTCGACAACGTCGTCCACCTCCAGACGAGCTGGGTGACCCAGGGCAAGAAGATCGGCCAGGCCGCCCTCGCCTTCGGAGCGGACGACATGGGCTCGATCATGATCGAGGAGAACGTGGTGGCCTCGGCCGGCACCTCCTACCGCATGAGCCAGGACGAGATGGAGCACCTGATCTCCTCCGCCGGCTACACGCCAAGGCAGCGCACGAACCTCTATGAAAGGCTGGTCACCCGGGAAGAGACCGCCGCC
This sequence comes from uncultured Holophagales bacterium, assembly GCA_963844885.1. GTDB lineage: Bacteria > Acidobacteriota > Thermoanaerobaculia > Multivoradales > UBA5704 > DATMER01. Next base: position 701,212 of record CAWJQA010000012.1, read on the forward strand.
CTGGCCCGGCGGTACCGGCATGCGCTGACGCCGGCAAACCGGGATCTGGTGAGCTCGGCGCTGCTGCCTGTGTTGGGATAGCCCCCAAGGGCGGCCCCTACAGGGTAGACGTTCGTGATGCCCAAGTCCTTCCAAGAGACCCTGACTCCCGAGAAGGCCCTGATCTTCCGGGCTACTCACCGGTTGAACTTCCCCTGGGCACTGGAGAACGGCCTCCAAAGCCGGAGCTCGGACCTACAGGACCCGGGTTTCGTTGCCATCGGCAACGCCGAGATCATCGACAGGCGCCAGAGAAGAAAAGTGCCGATTGCGCCCGGTGGGCACCTCGCCAACTACATCCCGTTCTACTTCACTCCCTACTCGCTGATGCTCTACAACATCAAGACCGGCTACGGCGGCATCCAGCAGCGGCCAAACCACGATATCGTCATTCTGGTATCATCGCTTCTCAAGTTGGAAGAGTTCGGAGTCCGCTACGTGTTTACCGATCGGCATGCAGTTCTCGCCGCAGCCAGTTTTTTCAGCCGTCGAGCCGATCTGGGTCATGTGGACTTCGATCTCCTTCAGCGAAGGGACTTCAGGAGGGACGAGAACGATCCGGGAAAGCTCGAGCGCTATCAGGCCGAAGCTCTGGCCTACCAGCGCGTTCCGATGGAAGCCCTGGTCGGTGTTGCTTGTTACACTGAAGCAGTACGGCACGAGGTCGAGGCAGCGACTTCCTCGGCCGGAGTCAGCGTCAAGGTCGTCACCCGGCGGGAGTTTTACTTCTGATGATCCACTACACTCAAGGCAACCTGCTCGACGCCGAGGTCGAAGCTCTGGTGAACACGGTCAATACCGTGGGCATCATGGGCAAGGGCATCGCCCTGATGTTCAAGGAGGCCTTCCCCGAAAACTTCCGGTTGTATGCCGCCGCCTGCAAGCAGGGCGAGGTCCAGATCGGGAAGATGTTCGTCACGGAGCGGCCTCTCCTCGCGGGCTCTGGCGCAGTCCCTCGCTGGATCATCAACTTCCCCACCAAGAGGGACTGGCGCGACCGCACCCGCCTCGATTGGGTCCAGGCCGGCCTCGCGGATTTGACGAGAATTCTCCAGGAGAAGGCGATCCGCTCCGTTGCCCTGCCGCCGCTCGGTTGCGGCAATGGTGGATTGGAGTGGGCGGCTGTGCGGCCCTTGATCGAGCAGGCTCTGGCTGGTCTTCCCTCCGTCGAAGTCCTGGTCTATGAACCGACGCCGCGCTACCAGAACGTCGCCAAACGTGAGGGAGTGGAGCGGCTCACACCAGCGCGGGCGTTGATCGCGGAGCTGATTCGCCGATATTGGATTCTAGGGATCGAGTGTTCGATGCTCGAGGTCCAGAAGCTCGCCTGGTTCCTGGAGCGGGAGATCGAAGCCCAGGGTCTCGAAGAATCCTCTCCATCTCAAATTCGTGGCGCACAGGTACGGTCCTTATGCTGAACGGTTGCGCTATCTGTTAAACGATCTGGACGGAAGCTACCTGCGGTCGGATGTCCGCATCCCGGACGCCAAGCCGACCGATGTCATTGCCTTCGACGATACGAAGAAGGAGCGTGTTGCGCTCTTTCTCAAGTCCGATGCGAGGCCCTACCTGGCCGCGCTGGAGCGCACGACGGAGCGGATCGCCGGCTTCGAGTCCCCGCTCGGGATGGAGCTGCTCGGCACCCTGGACTGGCTGATCAGCCGAGAAGGCCGCCGCCTCGACCTGAAGGAGATCAAGGCGGGGCTCGCTGCGTGGCCGGGCGGGAGTCAGGCCGGCGAGCGCAAGCTCAAAATTTTCGACGACCGCCTGATCAGGCTTGGCCTCGAGCGGTTGGCTGAGCACCACCCGGACGCAAACCCTACTCCCACTTGATGTCCGGCATCCGCAGCCGCTCGACCTCCCGGCCTTCCACCGACGCCTGAAGAACCTCTTCCACATCCTCCACGGTCACACCCCGATACCAGAGGTTGTAAGGCCACACCGCCACGGTGATCCCCTGGCTGCAGTGTTTCAGGCAGCCGGTGCGGTTGACCATCACCCGGTCGCGGATGCCGAGCTCTTTCACCCGGTCCTTGAAGCGGTGGTAGACCTCCATCGAGCCGCGGAGGCCGCAGCTCGGCTTGGGGCTTTCGGGGGGGCGCTCGTTCGTGCAGACGAGGATCTGGATCTGGGGCTTGGGCATGTCCGGGATGATAGCGGATAGAATGGCCGGCACCCCATGGTCAACCGCTCCGCCCTTGCGCTGCTGGCGTTCGCCGCGTTGGCCTCCCTGATCGGCTCGGGCTGGGGTTCGCCCTGGCTCGCGGCCGCGGGCGGCGCGGCGTTCCCGGTCGCCCTGATCGCGCTCGGCGCCGCCCGGGATGGGCGGCTCGGCCCGCTCCGCTTCCCTCTGTTGCTCGTCGGCCTCATGCTGTTCGGAGTCCTGGCGGCGCTTCTCCTGCTGCCGGGCGGCGGTCCTGATGCCGGTCCTCTTCCGCTCGGGACCATGCTTCTGCTCTTCGTGCTGGTCCCGGTGCCGTTCACGGTCCTGAGCTGGGCTTACGCCGCCGGCTTCGACCGGTTCCTGCGCGAGGAAGACCTGGAGCGGCTGCGCAGGATGAGGAAAGACTGACGTGCCGCTGCTCGACCGGCCGCTGGTCGTCGTGGCCGCGCTGCTCTATCTCGCCGCTTCGGTCGCGATCGGCGTCTGGTCGCTGCGCCGGACGCGGAGCTCCCGCGACTTCTGGATCGCCGGACAGGGGCTGGGAGTCGTGGTCACCGGCATCGCCACCATGGCCTCCGCCTTCAGCGGCTTCGTGTTCGTGGGCGGTCCGGGGCTGACCTACCGGATCGGTCTCTCGTCCCTCTTCATCAATGTCTCGATCGGGTTCACGGCCGCGCTCCTCGGATGGGCGCTGGCCAAGCGGTTGCGGCTGCTGGCCGAGGTGCGGGACGTCTACACGGTACCGGACGCCATCCTCTGCCGCTACCGGAGCCGGGCGGCTTCCGGAGCGGCGTCCGTGGCGGTGCTGGTGGGGACCGTCGGCTACCTCGGCGCCCAGCTCCTGGCGCTCGGCACGGTGCTGGAGTCCGCTCTCGGACTTCAGAGCTGGGGGCTGGCCGTGGCTCTCGGCACGGCGGTCCTCCTCTTCTACAGCACGGCCGGCGGCATGGTGGCGGGAATCTGGACCGACGTTTTCCAGGGCGCGCTCATGCTGCTGACGGCGGTGGCGGTCTTCCTGTACGCCATGGACGCGGGCGGCGGGTTCGGGGAGATCGCCCGCAGCATTTCCCACTCGGAGACGTTCGGCCGCCAGTTCCTGGAGCCGTTCGGGAAGACGCCGGTGCTCATGCCGCTCGGCTTCTTCTTCGTCTTCGGGATCGGCGTGCTCGGCCAGCCCCACATGCTCCACAAGTTCTTCATGCTGCGGGACCCCCGCCGGCTCAAGTGGCTGCCGCTCGTCCTCGGAGGCTCGCAGATCGTCTGCCTGCTGATCTGGCTCGGGCTCGGCCTGGCCGTGCCGGCGCTGGTGGCGCAGGGGAAGCTGCCGCCGCTGGACAAGCCGGACGACGCGGCGCCGCTCTTCCTCCTCCACTTCGCACCCGAGCTGCTGGCCGGGGTGGCGGTGGCGGGGATCCTCTCGGCGATCATGTCCACCGCCGACTCGTTCACGAACCTGGGTGCGGCGGCGCTGGTCCGAGACCTTCCGAAGGCTCTCGGCCGGAGAGTGAAGGAGGAGCTACTCTGGGGCCGCCTCGCCACGGTGGGTGTCACCCTGGCGGCGGCGCTGACCGCGTACCTCTATAATGACCTCATCGCACTCCTGGGCACTTTCTCGTTCGGCACCTTCGGCGCCGCTCTCGCTCCGGCCCTCGCGGTCGGGCTGAACTGGAAACGGGTGACGGCGAAGGCCGCCACCGCCTCCATCGTGACGGGCACGGCGCTCAACCTCGTTCTGGAATTCCTGGGCCGGCAGACGTTTTTTCCGTCCCTCCCGAAGCCGCCGCTGCCGCCGGGAGCGCTCCCGACCGCCGTTTCGCTGGCCGCCTCCTTCACGGTCCTCCTGCTGGTGACGTGGTGGACCCGGGAGGAGCGGCTCGACGACGACGTCCTCGCGGTGATGGAGGCCTGATGCCCGGCGTCCGCTTCCTCATCAACCCGAAAGCCGGCCGCGGTCTCGGCTCGGCGAGCTTCGACCGTCTACGGATGCTGGCCTCCCGCGCCGGAGCCGGCTTCGTGGTGAGCCGGAAGGTGGCCGACCTCGCCGAGCAGGCGCGCCGCGCCGCGGAGGACGGGATCGAGCGCCTGCTGGTGGCGGGCGGCGACGGCACGCAGCACCTCGCGCTGCAAGGCCTCGCCGGCACGGAGTGCGCGCTCGGCGTGATTCCGGTGGGTACGGGCAACGATCTGGCCGCCACTCTGAAAGTCCCGCCGGACCTCGACGCCGCCGTGCGCTGGAATCTCGCGGGCGACATCCGTCCGGTGGACCTGATCCGGGTGGGAGAGACGTACAGCGTCAGCTATCTCGGAGTGGGGTTTGACTCCGAGGTCACCCGTTTCGCGAACGAGGTGAAGATCCTCCGCGGCCCCCTGGTCTACCCGTACTCGGTCATCCACACCCTCGCCACCTTCCAGCCTCCTTCGATGCGGATCGTCCACGACGAGGGGGTCTTCGAAGGCCGGGTGATGTTCACCACCCTGAACAACCTCCCCCGCTTTGGCGGCGGCATGCGTATCGCGCCCGAGGCGGAGATCGACGACGGCATCCTGGACCTGGTGATCGTCAAAGAGGTCTCCCGCCGCACCCTGCTCGCGGTCTTCCCGAAGGTCTACATCGGGCGCCACGTCGGCCACCCGGCGGTGCTCTTCGTCCGCACGAAACGGGTGGAGATCACCATCGACCGGCCGATGACACTCTACGGCGGCGGCGAGCCGGTGCTGCCGATGGCGGCGGGCGAGACGGTTACGGCGGAGGTGGTGCCGGCGGGGTTGCGGGTGATCGCTTGACGGCAAGGAGGTCTGGTTTGCTGCCTCCCGTCCGGGAGAGGAATGGCGCGGGCAGGTCTACGGAATGATTTCGAGTGCCACCTGGTGCTTCCCCCGGCTCACCCGATAGGTTGAGAAATCCCCGCGGTCGAGAGTGAAGATCCGCCGCACGTCGAGCACCTCGGCGGCGACGATCAGGGAGGCGTCCGCGAGGTCCATCGGGTGATCGGCGTAGCGGTCCATCAGGTCGAGGGCGCGCCCCATCGCCGGCTCGTCCAGGAACCAGACCTGGAGCCCCTGCTTGCGCAGGAAGTCCCGGAGCCGGTTCGAACCCTGGCTGTCCGGTGTCAGCATGTGGAAGGTCTCCACCAGCACGGGGACCGTGGTGCAGAGGGACGCCTTCAAGCCGCGCAGGGTCTCCCGGCAGAGCCGATGCTGCCCGTCGCGAGGATCGAACAGCGCCACCAGCGGGCCCGTATCCACCAGGATCATCGCTCCGGATTACCGGCCGAGCTTCCGGCGGATCGCTTCCTGCACGCCGCGCCGGACCTCGGTGGAGGGAGCGATGGCGTTGCCGCCCGCCCCGAGGTCGAGCTCTTCATAGATCTCCCAGGCTGTCCGCCGCGGAGCCATCCGGCTCTGGCGGTCCTCCAGGGCGAGGAGACCCTCTTTCAGGATGGCCGAGATCGACTTTCCTCTCTCGGTCATGAGCTCCTTCAAGATCTGCTCGCTGTCGTCGTCCAGGCGCACGGTGCGCAGTGCCATGACCATCCTCCGTATGACGAATCGTATTACAGGGCACGCCCGTGGGCAAGTCCGTCGGCCGCAAACAAAACTCCGGGCTCGGCCTCCCGTGAGGTCGGGGGAGAAGGCCGAGGGGAGTCGTCAGGAGGGCGGCCACACGCCCTCCTATCCGGCCTTCCCCCGGAGCCCCCGTGTCCGAACGCGCGGACACGGGTTCCCAGAAGGCCAGAACCCCCAGATGGGCGGACGGCGGCGGCCTTGGACACGGCGGCCGGCCGTCCTTATTCAGTTGTCAACGAACCACAGACTTATCAACCTCTCGTCGAGGTCGAGGAAGGTCCGGCCGAATCTGGAGCCGGCGAGACCCTCTTCGAGATCGACGAGCTGGGTACGCAGAAAAAGGGAGGCCCGCCGAGATGGCGAGCCTCCGGTGGTGAGGTGGCCTATTCCGGCGGTGGCAGCGGGTTGTCGTCCGCGCGGCGCGACCGGGTGCGCAGCGGCTGGAGTCCGAACTCGGCGACCTTCTGGCTGCGATTGCCGTAGTGCTCGCGCACCGAGGTGCGCAGCACCGTGGCCAGCTTGCGGCCCTGGGCCAGCAGGAAGTAGACCCGCTCGGTGGCCTGCTGCCGGCTGGCGGTCAGCGCCGCCTGCTCGGCCGCGAAGACCCGGATCTGGTCCACGACGACCTGGAGCCTCTGGCGAGGGAGGTCCAGTTGAGGGAGATCGCTGCTGTTCGCCCCCAGGGCGGTCAGCAGCTCCTCCCAACCGTTGACAGTCTCTCCGTACGAATACGACTTGGACATGGTCCTTCTCCTTTCATGGGGTTCCTGACCCCGGGTGACGGTGCCGTCATTGGCACCGGTTGCTACCAGCCGTAGGTTCGCGGGTTCCACCCAACCAAGGAGAAGTTGTCAAAGATGTCCGGCCGTACCCGCCACTGACGGAACGGGAGTCTAGACCCGGTTGCCGTGGTTGTCAAGGGGTCTATGCACACTTTTTTCAGATCTCTCATAGGGGTGGCATCCGGTAACCGGCTAAGTCTATGCAGTCACAGCCGGATCAACCGCGCGCGGCACTATCTAGGAGATACCGCGGTATCTCCGCCTGTGTTACTCTGCCGCCGATGAAGATCGGAATCTCCCTACCTGCGAACCTCCTTGCCTTTGCCGACGAAGAAGCGCGGCGCCGCGGCACTACCCGATCCGGCTTGCTGGCCCGGCTGCTCGAGGCGGAGCAGATCCAGGCGCAGGTCCGGCGGTACATCGACGAGCACGGTTGGGATGTTGCCGGCGACGAGGGGCACTGGCGCCACTATCAGCAAGCTCGAATGGCCGAAGAGTACCGTGACGACGAGTGGTGAGCCTCTTCCCGGCCGGGGCGAAGTCTGGTGGGTGCGGGTGGACAAGCGCCGGCCAGCCGTCGTCGTCCAAAGCAATGTCGTGCGAGAGCCTCGGGTCCGCACGTTTCTCGTCGTGCCTCTGACCAGCCGTCTTCACCTGGCCGACCTGCCGGGCAATCTTCAACTCTCCCGGCAAGCGACGGGATTGCCGAAGGCCTCGGTGGCGAACGTCTACGACGTGCAGAAGGCTCTTCGGGCCGACTTTCTCGAACGTGTCGGCGTTCTGCCGACGGAGAGCCTTGCCAGCCTGGATGCCGGGCTTCGCTTGGTGCTCCATCTTTGAGCCAGAGCGGACCGGGAAGGATCGAGGGAAGTAGCCCGAGATTTCGCCGGACCTTCCTTTTCTCTGCCGCCCGAGGGGACCGGATCTCTAGCCGGCGAGTTTTCTGAGCTTATGGCGATTACCTCTCTTGTTCATCTAAATCTATGCAGTCATAGGCGATACCCGAGCTATCCTCCGGGCTGAGAGTCCCGTCTGGCGTGCCCGATGGGAAAAAAGTACGTTGGACCATCTTCCCTCTTGCCGGCCGAGCGGGTTTTGCGGTAGGCTGTCGTGCGTCGGCACGATTGCTGAGAGGAGACCATTCTGATGGATCAGGCGCTGATCGCCTACTTCGACGAGCGTTTCCGTGAGGCCGCGCGGGAGATTACGCAGCAGGTCACGCAGCAGGTCCAGGGCCTTCGCGAGGAGATGAACCGTCAGTTCGGTGAGGTCAGAGAGACATCTCGCCTGACGTTTGTTCTGGTCGAGGACTTGCGTGACGATCTTCACCTGGTTGCTGAAGCGTTCATGGGGCTCAGCCAGAGGGTGGAGCGTATCGAGGACAGGGCTGCGCTGAGCTTCGAGACAGTCCGGGGATGGCCGGACGTCAAGGAGTCCCTCCTCAAGATGGTGGCCAGGTACCGCTCCCAGCCCACGCCTTCGCTTTGAGCCTCTCGATGAGGTCGACGAGCCTCTCGATGAGGTCGACGAGCCTCTCGATGAGGTCGACGAGCCTCTCGATGAGGTCGACGAGCCTCTCGATGAGGTCGACGAGCCTCTCGACGGACTTCACGAGCCTCTCGTCGAACCTCACGGGTCTCTCGTCGAGGTCGTTGAGCCGTTCATCGAGCTCGACGAGCCTCTCATCGACCTCACGAGCCTCTCGTCAAGCTCGCTGAGGCTCTCGTCGAGTCCATCGAGCCTTTCGTCGAGCTCTTCGAGCCTCTCGTCAAACTCGTTGAGCCTCTCGCTGAGCCCGTCGAGGCTCTCATCGAGTTGGACGAGCCTCTCGTCAGACTCGTCGAAGGTCTGTCGACCTTCACGAGCCTCTCGTTGAGCTCGACGAGGCTCTCATCGAGGTCGTCGAGCCCCCCTCCCTCCTTGAGAAAGGGGGAAACCCGAAACCCCGTCTACCCGACCTTGAACTCGACGCCCTGGGCCAGCGGCAGGTCGGTGCCCCAGTTGATCGTGCAGGTCTGGCGGCGCATGTAGGCCTTCCAGGAGTCGGAGCCGGCTTCTCGGCCGCCGCCGGTCTCCTTTTCCCCTCCGAAGGCGCCGCCGATCTCGGCGCCCGAGGTGCCGATGTTCACGTTGGCGATGCCGCAGTCGCTGCCCGTCGCGGCCAGGAAGCGCTCCGCCGAGCGCATGTTCAGGGTGAAGATGGCCGAGGAGAGACCCTGCGGCACGTCGTTGTGGAGACGGATCGCCTCGTCGAGATCGTCGACCTCGAAGACGTAGAGGATCGGCGCGAAGGTCTCCTCGCAGGTGATCGGCATGCTCCCCTTGGCCTCGACCAGGGTGGGCTCGACGAAGAAACCGGGCCGGTCGATCCGATTGCCGCCGTAGAGAACCCGGCCGCCTTCGGCCTTCACCCGCTCCAGCGCTTTCATCATGTTGTCCACCGCGGCCTTGTCGATGAGCGGACCCATGAGCGTGCCGGCCTCCATCGGGTCGCCCACCGGGATCGAGCGGTAGGCGTTGACGAGCTGGCGCTTCATCTCGGCGGCGATGCCTTTCTGAAGGATCAGGCGGCGGGTGGTGGTGCAGCGCTGGCCGGCGGTGCCCACGGCGCCGAACAGCACCGCGCGCAGGGCGAGGTCGAGGTCGGCGTCGTCCATCACCATGATGCCGTTGTTGCCGCCCAGCTCGAGGAGCGCGCGGCCGAGGCGGTCGGCGATGACCTTGCCGACCTCGCGGCCCATGCGGGTGGAGCCGGTGGCGGAGATGAGCGGCACCCGGGGGTCGGCGACGAGCTTGTCGCCCACGCCGTTGCGGCTGCCGAGGATCATGTTGAAGATCGGCGGCGCGCCGTTCGCCTCCAGCACGCGCTGGGCGATGCGGGTGACGGCGATGGCGGTGAGCGGCGTCTGGTGCGACGGCTTCCAGATCATGGAGTCGCCGCAGATGGCGGCCACCATGGCGTTCCAGGCCCAGACGGCGACGGGGAAGTTGAAGGCGGTGACGATACCGACCACACCGAGGGGGTGCCACTGCTCGTACATCCGGTGCTTCGGCCGCTCGGAGTTCATGGAGAGGCCGAAGAGCTGGCGCGACAGGCCGACGGCGAAGTCGGCCATGTCGATCATCTCCTGGACTTCGCCGAGGCCTTCGGAACGGATCTTGCCGGCTTCCAGGGTGACCAGAAGGCCCAGCTCTTCCTTGTGGCGGCGCAGCTCGTCGCCGAGCTGGCGGACGATCTCGCCGCGCTTGGGCGCCGGCCAGGTGCGCCACTCCTCGAAAGCCTTCTGGGAGACGGCGGCGACTTTCTCGTAGTCGTCGCCGGTGCCGAAGCGGACGGCCGCAATCGGCTCGCCGGTGGCGGGGTTCAACGACTCGACGCGCTCGCCCGAGGTCCGGAGCCATTCGCCGGCAAAGGCGCCGGGGTTCTCCGCCTCGAGGCCGAGGGAGTCGAGGACGTGGGCTATACGGGAATCAGTATCTGAGATATTGACAGTCATGGGATCTCTCCTGGGAGCGTTTGGGCGGACGTCCTGCGGAGCAGGAAGGATATCAGACCCTACAATGGCGGGGTGCCCGGGCTCATTCCACCCCTCCTGCTTCTCCTCTTCGGAGCTTGGTGCGGCACGTTCGCCGGGAGCGCGGGCTTCGCCGGCAGCACCATCGGCGCCGTGGCCCTGCTCGCGACGCTGGCGGCGGTGGGGACGCCTTGGAAGGACGCGCTCGGGCTCGGCCGGCTCGGCCGGCTGCTGCCTCCGGCGCTCTGGATCGCCGCGGCGGTGAGCGCCTGGCGCTCACCGGTGCCGCGGGCTTCCTGGATGGGCCTCCTCTTGCTGCCTGCTTTCCTGATGATGCCCGGGTCGGTGGCGCGCTGCTGGAGCCGGGAGAGCGGCAGGCGGCTCGGCGCGCGGGCGGTGGCGGTGCTGACGTCCGCGGTCTCACTCTGGGCGCTGATCGACTGGCGGGTCCGCGACCTGCCGCGGGTTGCCATGCCTCTCGGCCAGCACAACCTCCTCGCCTCGTGGCTGGTGATCCTCCTGCCTCTCGCCCTGCTCGCGGCCCGGGAGCCCGGACCCTGGAGGTGGATCGGGCTGGCCGGCGGCCTCCTGCCGGCGGTGACGATCCTCGCCACGAAATCTCTGGCCGGGAATCTGGCTTTGGCTGCCGAGGCGGTGGCCGTCCTGATCTGGCTCGCGCGGCGCCGGCAGTCGTCGCGGGCGTGGGCCTGGGCGCCGTCGTTGGGACTTCTCCTCGTGACGGTCGCGGCGCTGGGGCTGTTCGCGCAGCGCGGCCGGATCTCCAGCATCGTGGCCGGCACGGATCTCTCGATGCAGGGCCGGATGGTCTATTACAAAGGAGCCTGGGAAGGATTTCTGGCCCGGCCCGGTTTCGGCTGGGGGCCGGGTTCGGCAGCGTGGACGGCGGCGGCATTCTTCGATCCGGTCCCCGGAGTGAGTCCGTTCGGGGAGTCGGTCGGCGAGCTCCACTCGCTGCCTCTTCACCTGGCCTATGAGCTGGGCGCCGTGGGTCTGGTTCTGTCCCTGGCGTTGGCCGCAGCGTTTTTCGTCCGGCGTTTGGCCGCGCGGCGGCAGGCCGAGGATCCGGTCTTCCTCCTGGCCGGGCTGGCGGGGCTGCTGGGCGCGGCGGTGGCCTCTCTCGGCAGCGCCGCTCTCGCGATTCCGGCTCTGCCTCTCGCGGCGGCCGTGACCGCGGGCGCCGCGCTGGCTGGAGATTCGGTGCCTTCGGTCTCCCGGCGCCCGGTCATCCTCTATGCGGCGCTCGCCCTGTTGGGATTGGCGCCGCTCCAGGCGGCCCGGTGGTGCTACGACCGGGCGGTGGGAGCGGCGGTGGCAGGCCGGAACGCCGACGCCCGGATGGCGCTCGTGCGGGCGGTGCGGATGGATCCGCGGTTTCCTCTCTACCGGATGCGTCTCGCGCTGCTTCAGGAGTCGCCGCCGATCGCCGCGGGGACCGCGCTCCAGGCGGCCCGGGATGGACTGGCCGTGCCGACGCTCTGGACGGTCGCCGGAATTCTCGGCTCGGCAAAGGGGGCGCTGGAGCGCGCCTGCGTCCTCGATCCCCTGAACCCCTTCCCGCCGTTCTACCGGATGGCGCTGGAGCCGGCCGCGGCGGAGGCCCCGCTCCGGGGGGCCCACGCGCTCATGGCCGAGCCCCGTCTCGCCGCGGCGACGTTCTGGGAGGACCGGCCGGACCTGCTCGCCCGCGCGGTCGAGGAAGTGCGTCGCTGGCCCGGGGTTGACATGGGTTGGAAGGAGGCGTTCCTCTCCTCCCTCCCCACCCCCGGCGAGCGCCGGGGACGCCGGGAAGAGACCGGCCGGCTCGAGCTGGAGATCGACACCGTCCCCGATCTCGCGCTCTCTCTCCACACCTTCCGCCGCCGTCCGTTCCCGGCGCAGTGGCCGCTGGTGCCGATCCGCATGTCGCCGCTGGAGAGACTCCGGCTCCCTCCGGCGACGACCCTGCGGGGCTCTCCGGCAGGGTCGTTCGACCCTGACTGCCGGCCTCGCGGACGTTCACCGCATGGGCAGTTCTTGCTCATTCGCTGAGCATTTCGGAAAAAGCTTCGATCTCCACAGACCCTGTGGAAAAGCTTGTGGGAAAGACCCCTGTTTGGGATCGAAACACGCGGAGGAACAGGCGTTTGATCCACTTTGCCCAATTCTTTGTGCAATATGGGTAAGTCCTTATGAATGAGATACTTGAAAAAATCAACCCGGATAGCGTAAGTACTGGATGGCAATCACCGTGCCAAAAGTCAAGACTTTTTCCACAGTTTCGCCTCGGTACCGGGAAGGGAGGCGGAAGAGGGGCAGAAGGCGGGCTGGGAGCGCCGGATCAGCCGTAGATCGTGGAAACGAAAGGTCCCTTCATGAACGGCTCAGGGTCGAGCTGGCTCTGGAGGAGGACGCCTTTCGGCCGGGTGCTGAGGAGGAGGCGGGCGGACTCCGCGAGGCCCGCGGAAGTGGTGGTCTGAATGGCCCGGAGGCGATGGCCGCCGATCTGGCAGGGACGGATGAGGCGCGAGGCCTCCAGGCGGTGGAGGGTGCCGCGGGCGTCCTTGCCTTCGACAGCGGCGTAGACGACGACCACGTCGTCCTCGACGGCGGGGGTCACCTCCCGCATCCGCTGGAGGAGGTGGTCGGCCAGCTCGTGCCGGGGGACGCCCTCGTTCTGGAGCTGGTCGAGGAGACCCAGCACCCACTCGTAGTGGCCGGGGTAGCGGAAGGTCTTGTAGTCGAGGTTGCGCACCCGGCCCGTCAGGGCGGTGGGCAGGTCGGCGGCGCCGCCGGAGGTGAGCGCCTCCTCATAGAGGACACCGTCGACCAGGACCGTGCGCCGGTCGGTCAGGGAGGGACGGGTGGTGGTCTGGAAGTCGCGGACGACGACCGCGTCCTCGACGTACTCGGTGGCGACCCCCTTGGGGTTCCAGGTGAACCCGTAATGGTGGGGAGGGCGGGTGTACCGGGTCAGGGCGCCGACCCGCATCTCCAGGGCGTCGACCCTGTCGACGCCGTAGTCGCGGCAAAACCGTTGGAAGAGCTGGTTGCCGAGCACGTTGACGTAGCCGGGCGCGAGGCCGGTCTGGAGGAGGAAGCCCTGTTCGGCGCCGCGCGCGAGCTCCATGATCTGGTTGGTCTCGTCGACGTACTCGGTGAGGTTCGCGTAGTGGAGTCGGTTCTCGCGGGCGAGCCGGGCCATGCGCACGGCCTGCTCGCCGGGCAGGCAGTCGAGGAGGAGCTGCGCGCCGTCGAGGACGCGGTCGAATTCCTCGCTGGAGCCGTCCAGGGGGAGGTGGAACGGCTCGACCGCGCCGATGCGGCCGGAGCCGCGGCAGATCCACGCGGCGGCCTCGCGGGCCTTGGCGGCGTCGGCGTCGCCGACGAAGAGGTCGACGTCGAAGTCGCCCAACTCCCGCAACAGCAAGCCGGTGGCCTGGCCCATCCCCCCCGTCCCCGCGATGACGATTTTGAAGCGTTCGGTCATGGTTCCACCCGCGCCGGCGCCGGCCGGCTCGATCCCTGTTCGATGAAGCGCTTGATTGGAGCGGGGCTGGTCGATGCTCGTCGATCCCGCGGCAGCCGCGGCATCCTAGCACCCCGTCTCGCGGGGGGTCAACGAAGGGGGCTGGGGACGCGGCGGCGAACCGGCTGGCCGGCCGTGGCGGTGCGGTTGCGTCCGGTCTCCTTGGCTACGTACATGGCCGTGTCGGCGAGCCGCAGGAGGGCGCTCTTCATCTCCTCCAGGGAGAGGTCGTCCGACAGGTGCTGTTTCAGGGTGGCCACGCCGATGGAGCAGGTCAGGCCCTTGAGGTGGAGCGGGTCGCGCTGGATCTCTCCGGGGGCGCTGCAGTAGGTGTTCCCCACGATCTCGGCGCGGATCTCCTCGGCCACGTCGATGGCGGCCTCCAGGTTGCAGCCCGGCAGCAGGAGGACGAACTCGTCGCCGCCGTAGCGGGCGGGGATGCCGTCGAGCCGGGCGACCTGTTGGCGCAGGAGGTGCCCGGTCTCCCGCAGCACCTGGCTGCCGGCGAGGTGGCCGTGCGTGTCGTTGACCCGCTTGAAGAAGTCGAGGTCGAGGAAGAGGAGGGCGAGGTCCATGTCCTCGGCCTTGCAGCGCCGGATCGTGTCCGACAGCGCGATGTGCAGGTAGCGGTCGTTGTAGAGGCCGGTCAGGTTGTCGCGCTTGGCGATCTCCTGGGCCTGGCGGCCGTCCAGCACGTTCTGGATCGAGATGGAGATGTAGCCGGCGAAGATCTCCAGAAGGTTGCGGTCCTCCTGGCTGTAGCCGGGGGCGTTGCGCCGGTTGATCAGCTCCAGGACGCCGCAGACCTCCTGCTCGATGCGGATCGGGATGGCGATCAGCGAGTGGGTCTGGTAGCGGGTCTGCTCGTCCATCCGCCGGTAGAAGAAGCGGTCGGTGGGCGCGTTCGGCGTGACGTAGGCCTCGCCGGTGAGGTAGACGCGGCCGGCGATCCCCTGCTCGGCGGGGATGGTCTGGCCGACGAGCCCTTCCGACTTGTCGCCGAAGGCGGCGATGAAGGTCAGGAGGTTGCGCCGCCGGTCGTCGTGCTTCTCGGACGGGTTGTCGAGGAGGATCGAGCCGGCCGCGGACGGCACGAAGCCGTCGGCCCGGCGCAGAACCTCGATGAGGTTGTCCGCAAGGCTGAGCTCGAGGTTGGTGGGGTTCGCGCGCCGCCGCTCCAGAAAGCGCTCGAGCCGCACGTGGTCGAGGCTGTGGTAGTCGGAGGTCACGCGGAGCACCTCGCCCGGGTCGTCGAACTTCGGCAGCGCATCGCTCATGTGCAGATGCCCGGAGATATCAGCAAGTCGTCATCCCCATTCCCAACAACAGAATCCAGCGACAGGAGATCATTCTGTGGCGGGACGGCCTGCTGAAGATAGCAGAACTGTCTCCGGGGGAAAAGCGTGTCGTGAAATTACCCGAGACGGCGGGTCAGCCGGAGGCAGCGGTCCAGCACTTCGCGGCAGAGCGACTCGCAGGAGGAGAGCTGAGGCGCGTAGCGCAGATAGTGGAGGTCGTCGGCCAGGCCGGCCAGCTCCAGAGCGGCACCGGGATCGGCGCCGCGCTCGGCCAGGAGGTCGGCCCAGCGGGTCGAGGGGGTACCGGAAGAGATCTCCCAGCGCGTCTCCAGAAGCTCGCGCCAGGCATCTTCGACGCGGGCGGCGAGGTGCCGCGGCCTCGTCTCCGACCGCGCGTCCTTCAGCGCGTGCTCCAGTCGGCGCCGGGCCTCGCGGCATGTCGCCCTGGCCGGTCCGGGCGGCCCGGATTGCCGCCGCCGGACCAGGACCAGGACCAGGGCGAGCGCGCTCGGCACGGCCAGGACCCAGGGCAGGGCGTCGAGGACGGCGCGCCAGGTCCGGGCCGGCCCGGAGCCGACGGCGCGCGGTGCTTCGGACCGGTCCCGCGGCCCGGGAGGCCGCAGGCTGGCTGAGGTGGACGATGTCTTGGGCAGAGCCGGCAGGGCGGTGATCCGGACCGGCGGCGCCGATGCCACCTGGTACTTGCCGGCCTCGGGATCGAAGAAGGGAACCTGCGGCAGCGGCAACTGGTAGTCACCGGCACGCTCGGGGACGACGGCATAGCTCCAGGTCCGGTCGCCGCGGACGACGGTGCCCACCACACGGTCGTCGCCGTCCTGCTGCGGCGGGAGGACGTCGAGGCCGGCCACCTCCGGCAGCCGGGGCTCGGGCAGGCCGTGAAGATTGCCTTCGCCCGTCAGGGTGAGGGTCACGGTGGCGGCTTCACCCATCCGTACCTCGGACGGCTCCACCTTCGCGGCGAGCGCCATCCTGCCCACGGCCCCGGTGAAGCCGGAGGGAGCCGGAGGGAGCTCCTGGACGTCGACCGCCATGGCCGGCGCCCGCAGGTGGATCTGCTGCTGCTGCGAGACCACCGGTCCGAAGAAGCTGCGGTCGATCGTCCGCACGAGGAGATCCATCTCCGTGGCCTGGACCGGGTGCGGTCCGGCGCGCAGCGGGAAGAGGGCCTTCTGGATGAGGACGACCCGGCCGTAGCGCTTGCCTTCGACCTCGACCACGTCGGTCGGGAGCTTCTGGGGCTGCGGGATGTCGCGGACCCAGAAGCCCTGGAAGTCGGGGAGCTGGCTCGGGGTGACGGCGTTCACGTCGACGAGCGTATAGAGATAGACGGTGTAGAGCACCTGCTGGCCGACCACGGGCCGCTCGGGGCGGACTTCGGCGCGGAGGAAGACGTCGGGCCGTCCAGGCCGCTGCTCCCAGGGTGGCACCAGGCGGCCGAACAGGCGGTCGAACGGATCGTCCATCGGCTCGAAGCCGCCCCTGGCCGGGGCCGACAGGCCGGTCGGCTCTTCCTGGACGCGGACCTCCCGGCTCCCCAGGGTGACGAGGTCGCCCCGCAGCCGGATGCGCAGGTCGCGCACCCGCGCCCGGCCGGTGGACCGGGGGCGCAGCCGCCACGAGATCCGGAAGGAGCGCGACAGCCGGCCGTTGCCGAGCTGCACGTTGTCGTACTGGTACGGTCCGCCCACGACTTCGAAGTTCTCGAGGTCGAAGTCGGGACGGAAGCGCAAGCTGGTGAATCCTCCGCCCTGGACTTCGATGGACAGAGTGGCGGTCTCGTCGATGCCGATGCGTTCGGGCTCCAGGGTGGCCCGCACCTGCACCTCACCCGCCACCGCGGGCAGGGAGGCCAGCAGGAGGAGAGGGAAGACGAAGAAGCGCGTTGCGCGATGTCCGCGACCTGTCATCTCACCAGTCCTTCCCCTTCGCCGCCTGCTGCTTCGAGCGCCGGGCGGCCTGGTCGCGGCGCTGGCGGCGCTCCAGGTTCTCCACCGCAGAGAGGAGAGACGACGCCTCGCGGGCGCTCATCTCGGGCTGGTCGCGGAACTGTGGCAGGCGGCCTCCGGCCTGCGGCGAGGGCTGGTTCCGCGGACCCTGCTGCCCCTGGGCCTGCTGCTGGCCGCCCTGGGAACCGCGGCCGGGGTCCTGCGCGTTCTTGTCCTGGCGGTCGGACGGGGTTTCTTCACCGGGCTTGCGCGACTGCTCGCGCTCGCCGGGCTGGTCGCCGCGCGAGCCCTGGCGCCCGCTCTTCGCCCGCATCCGCTCCTTCTCCCGCTCCTGGAGCGCCAGCTCCAGGTTGAACTTGGCGTCGGCGTCGTTCGGGTTGCGCAGAAGGGACTGGCGGAAGGCTTCCACGGCCGCGGCCGAATCGCCGGCCGCCATCCGGGCGTTGCCGAGGTTGTACCAGGCCGCGGGCGCCAGCTCCGGCACCTGCCGGTCCACCGCCTTGGCAGCCGGCTCGAGGAACTTCACCGCCTTGCGGGCGTGGCCCGCGTCGAGGTGCGCCGTGCCGGCGTTGAAGCCGGTCCGGGGGTCGCCGGGGGCGAGCCGGTTGGCGGCGTCCGCGATATCGGCGATATCGGCGGCCTTGTCCGGATGGTCCTGCCGCAGGCCTTCCACGACGCGCTCGGTGCGCTCGCGCGGGTTGTAAATCCAGCGCTCGGCCCAGGCGGGCAGGTGCGGCTTCCACGGCAGGTCGGGGAGCGCGGGCAGGGTCGCCCAGGCGGCCAGCAGGAGCACGGGGGCGAGCCGGACGTTCATGACGGCCTCCGGGCGGCCGGCGCGAACGGCCCGACGGTCAGGTAGAGCGCGAGCGCGAGCGCCGACAGCCCGAGCGGCCACTGGAAGCGCTCCTCGCGGGTGCTCAGGGTCTGGCTTTCGAGCGTCCTCTTCTCCATGCGGTCGATCTGGCGCAGGATCGGCTCGGGGTCGGTGGCGGCGCTCGCGGCGCGGAGATACTCGCCGCCGGTCTGCCGCGCCAGCGCTTCCAGGGTCTCCTCGTGCAGGCGGGTGGTCACGAGGCTGCCGTCGGCGTCGCGCTTGAGGTCGTTCGTGCCGGGGATCGGAATGCGGGCGCCCTGCGGGGTGCCGATCCCGAGAGCGTGGACGACGACGCCGTTCTCCTTGAGCCGGGCGATGCGCTCGTCGAGGCCGCCGCCGTGGTCCTCGCCGTCGGAGAGGATGACCAGCGCGCGGTGTTTCTCGCTCTCCTGGCCGAACAGCCGGAGTGCGGTCTCGACGCCCGGCGCCAGCTCGGTGCCCGGCGTCGGCAGGGAGGCCGGCTCGATCGTGTCGAGCAGCAGGTCGAGCACACCGCCGTCGAGGGTCAGCGGGGCGAGGACGACGCCCGTGCCCTCCGCCTGCACCAGGCCCACCCGGTTGCCGGGCATGGCGCGGCGCCATCCGGCGGACCAGCGCCTTGGCGACGAACAGGCGGGACGGCGCCACGTCGCGCGCGGCCATCGAGAGGGAGGAGTCGACCAGGAAGACGACGTCGACGCCCTTGCGCTCGACTTCCTGCTTGCCGACTCCCCCAGCGCGGCCGGGCGAGGGCGAGGGCGGCGCCCGCCACGGCGAGCGCCAGGAAGGCGACCGACGAGGACGATCCGGCGGGGTACGTAGGCGGGCCGGAGCCGCGTCCCAGAGGCCGCGGGAGGCCCAGGACGCGTCCGCGGCGAGCCGCCGGCGCCAGAGCCAGGCGGCCAGCGCCGCGACGGCCGGCGCGAGCAGCAGGAGCCAGAGGAGGCCGGGTATCTGCAAAGGTCATGGCTCGGCCGTCACCCGTGCCCCGGCCGCGGCCAGGGGGAGAAGGAGGAGGCCCAGCGCCGGTCCAGACCAGCGGCGGGAAGGCCTCGCGGTAGCGGACGTAGCGTTTCACCTTGAGCGGCGTCTTCTCCAGGCGGTCGATCTCCGCGAAGATCCCGCGCAGGCTCTGGCGGTCGGTGGCCTTGAAGAAGCGTCCGCCGGTGCGCTGGGCGATCGCGGCGCAGGAGCGGCTCGTCCACCGGCACCCGCATGTAGGTGCGCTGGAGCGTCGATCTGGCCGGTGAACGGGTCCTTGACCGGCAGCGGTACGGGCACCGGGCCGCCGTTGCCGCCGACGCCGATGGTGTAGACCCGGATGCCCAGGCCGTGCGCAGGCCGCGGCGGCGGAGACCGGGTCGATCTCGCCCGCGTTGTTGGCGCCGTCGGTGACCAGCACGACCACCCGGGTCTTGGCCGCGCTGTCCTTGAGGCGAGCGGCGGCGTTCGCCAGCGCCACGCCGATGGCGGTGCCGTCCGGCAGGCTGTTGAGCTCGATCGAGTCGATGAGCAGGCCGAGCATGTCGCGGTCGGTGGTCAGCGGCGCCCGGGTCATGGCCGCGCCGGAGAAGACCGTCAGGCCGATGCGGTCGCCGGTGCGCCCGGCGACGAAGTCGCGCACGACCTCCTTGGCCACGGTGAGCCGGTCGCGGGGCTGGAAGTCCTCGGCGCCCATGCTGCCCGAGATGTCGAGCACGATCTGGATGTCGATCCCCTCGGTGAGGCTCTCCTCCCAGGCATAGCCGAGCTGCGGGCGGGCGAGCGCGGCGATCAGGCAGCCGAGGGCGAGGAGGCGCGCATAGAACGGCAGGTGGAGGCGCCAGGTACCGCGGCCTCGCCGGAGGCTCGACGGAAGCCGGCTGTAGGTGAGCGCGCCGAACGCCGGCCGGCGGTGGTGGCAGCCAGGCGATCAGGGGGAGCAGCGCGAGCAGCAGGAGCCACAGCGGGTCGGCGACGTGCGGGAAGGTGCGGGTGATCATCCCGTCGCCTCGAGCGGCCGGAACAGG
Source organism: uncultured Holophagales bacterium (assembly GCA_963844885.1). Taxonomy (GTDB): domain Bacteria; phylum Acidobacteriota; class Thermoanaerobaculia; order Multivoradales; family UBA5704; genus DATMER01. Next base: position 720,932 of record CAWJQA010000012.1, read on the forward strand.
CCGCGTGTGATCGTCGATCTCGGACCCGATCCGGTGCGCCGTTTCGAGCCGTTCGCGGCAGCGCTCCGGGGCCACCTCCTGGCGCGCGAACTTGACGAGGTCGCAGGCGCGGAGGAGATCCACCGCCTGCCGCACGAGCGCCGCCGGCAGGCGGCCGGCGAGGAGGTGGCGCTGGACCTCGCTCGTCGTACGCTCCTCGGCGCCGGAAGCCGAGGGTGCGCACCAGGTAGTGCCGGAATGCCAGGCTGAGGCCGGTGTGCAGGCGCACGGCCGGCTCGGCCGCCAGCCGGTCGAGGGCGGCGGCCAGCTCCGCCAGCGGCTCCAGGACGGGGAGCGGCGCTTTGCCGGCACCGCTCCTCCGGTGCTGGCGCAGGAGCAGGAGCCCGAGCGCCAGGCAGGCGGCGAGCATCCCGGCGAGCGTCCACCAGAAGGCCTCGCCGACCGGCAGCGGGACCGGCGGCTTCGCATCCTTGGGTTTGAGGCCCTTGGCGGCCTTCGGCAGGACCGAGCGCACGTCGATGGCGAGGCCGGCGGGAGTGGTGGCCTGGACGGTGCGCAAGCGCAGCGGCACCGCGATCGCGACCGGCGGCAGCGGCACCTGGCCCGGGCGGAACGCCGCCAGGGTGAGGCGCTGCTGGTAGAGGATCGCTCCGTCCGGCGGCGGCGGTCTTCCGCGGCGGCGGACGCCGCGAGGATCTCGGCCTCGCCCCAGGTATGGCCCCAGACCGGGAAGCGCGGCCCGGCTGCGAGAGCACCGGCCTGGACGCCTGTCCACCCGGAGCGCGATCACGGCCTCGACCCGGTCGCCGACCGTGGGTCCGTTCGGGGAGAGGCTGACCTGGACCTGCTGGGCGGCGGCCGGGAGGGCGGCCAGCGACAGCGAGAACGACGAATCCTCTCATCTGCGCAGCCTCTTGCGCCGCTGCTCGAAGAACGCCAGCAGCGTCTGGCAGATAGGGCCGGTCGGTGCGCAGCACCAGGTGATCGACCCCGGCGCGGCGGGTCACGCGCGCGAGCGCCTCGCGTTCCTGGCGCCGGGCGTCGGCGTGCCGCCGGGCCTCGCGCCGGCCGCCCGCGATGGCGATCTCGCCGGTCTCGGCGTCGCGCGATCACCACCGGGCCGGTCGTCCGGGATCGCCTGGTCGCGGGGGTCGACGATCTCGACCACGATCAGGTCGTGCCGGGAGGCGGCGGCCCGGATCGCCTTGCTGCAGCGGCGAGCCCAGGAAGTCGGAGATCAGGAAGAGGACCGAGCGCCGCTTGAGCGCGGCGAGCACCCGCTCCAGGCCGCGCTCCAGGTCGGTGCCGCCTGCGGCCGGACGGTTGCAGGATCTCGCGCACCAGCCGCAGCACGTGGGTGCGGCGGCGCTGCGGCGGCAGGAACAGCTCCAGCCGGTCGCTGACCAGGGCGGCGCCGACCCGGTCCTGGTTGCGCAGCGCGGCGAAGGCGAGGAGGCCGCGATCTCGGCGGCCAGCTCGCGCTTGAGGATCGCGCGCGAGCCGAAGCCGAGGCTGCCCGAGACGTCGACCACCAGGAAGACGTCAGGTCGCGTTCCTCGACGAACTGTCTTGACGAACGGCGTGCCCATGCGGGCGGTGACGTTCCAGTCGATGCGTGCGCACGTCGTCGCCGGGCTGGTACGGGCGGACCTCGGCGAACTCCATGCCGCGGCCCTTGAAGACGGAGTGATAGTCGCCGGCCACACCCTGGTCGACCAGGCGGTTGGTGGCGATCTCGATCCGCCGCACCTTGCGCATGCAGATCGGCGGGCAGCCGGACCGCGGTGCGGCCGGTCAGGCCCTGGGCGGCGCTTCGGCGGCGCGGTGCCGAAGCAGTCGGAACACCGGGCGCGCCTCGTCTCTACGGGACCCGGACCCGGTCGAGCAGGCGGCGCGACGAGGTCGTCCGGCGTGACGTCCTCGGCCTCGGCCTCGTAGGTGAGGACGATCCGGTGGCGCAGCACGTCGGGCGCGATGCTCCTTGACGTCCTCGGGGATGACGTAGCCGCGCCCGCGCACCAAGGCCATGCGCCTTGGCGGCGCGGGCGAGGAACAGCGTGGCGCGCGGCGAGGCGCCGAACGCGATGAGGTCGGCGAGCTCGCGCAGGCCGGCGCGCCCGCGGGTCGCGGGTCGGCGGCGACGAGGTCGAGGATGTAGCTCCTGCATCTTGTCGTCCAGGTAGACCGCGTCGACGATCGCCGCGCAGCGGCGATCAGGCGTCGCCGGTCGAGCGACCGGAGCGGCCTCGGCGTCGCGCTCGACGAGCATGCGGTCGAGGATCTCGCCCTCCTCGGCGCGGCGTCGGGTAGCCGACCTTGAGCTTCAGCATGAAGCGGTCGATCTGCGCCTCGGCGAGCGGATAGGTGCCCTCCTGCTCGATCGGGTTCTGGGTGGCGAGGACCATGAACGGCTCGGGCAGCGGGTAGGTCGTGTCGCCGAGGGTGACCTGGCGCTCCTCCATGCCTCGAGCAGGGCCGACTGGACCTTGGCGGGCGCGCGGTTGATCTCGTCGGCGAGGAGCAGGTTGGTGAAGATCGGCCCCTTGCGCGGCACGAAGTCGCCGCTGCGCTGGTCGTAGATCAGGGTGCCGACGAGGTCGGCCGGGCAGCAGGTCGGGCGTGAACTGGATGCGCTGAACGTCGATCGCGAGGCCTGCGCGAGCGTCTTGACGGCGAGCGTCTTGGCCAGCCCGGGCACGCCTTCGAGGAGGACGTGGCCGCGGGCGAGCAGCCCGACCAGCAGCCGGTCCAGCGAGGTAGTCCTGGCCGACGATGACCTTGCGCAGCTCGGCCTCGACCCGCTTGAGGGTGAGCGTTTCCCGCTCCACGTCCCGATTCAGGGTTGCGATGTCCGGTTCCATAGGCTCTCCGGGAGACCCGGGGCTGCAAGCAGGGTGCCACGTAAATCATTGAAGCTGCCCCTGTTGGAGCATACCAGCGGGAGGCGGGGACCGCGCCGTTTCAGGGGTGCCGGGCGCACAATGGCGCCAATTTGGCGCGGAAGGGGGGCTGGCTCAAAGGACATAAAGGACTTAAAGGACCCAAAGGACCAAAGACGAGATCGGCCTTTTCCGTCCTTTGAGTCCTTTATGTCCTTTATGTCCTTTGGGTCCTTTCCTTCTCCCCCGAATGATACCGTTCCCCCGTGCATCCGCCCCGGCTCAAGAAGGCCCTCGGCCAGCACCACCTCGTCGACGGCACGCTCTGCGGGCCGCTGATCCGGTTCCTGGAGCCGGCGGCGTATCCAGGGCACCGGGTGCTGGAGATCGGGCCGGGCGGCGGCGTGCTCACAGCCGAGCTGATGGCCGCGGGCGCCCGGGTTCTCGGGTGGGAGCTGGATCTCGAATGGGCCGCCGAGCTGCGCCGCCGCCTGCCTGAAGTCGGCCTGGTGATCGGCGACGCCCTGGAGATCGCTTGGAGCCGGCTGCCGGCGCCGACCCTGGCCGCCGGAAACCTCCCCTACAACGTGGCTACGGCGATCCTGGAGCGGATGCTGCCACATCACGAGCGTGTGCCGAAGGCGGCCTTCCTGGTGCAGAAAGAGGTCGCGGACCGGCTGGTGGCCCGCCCGGGCGACGAGGCCTTCGGCTCGCTCAGCCTGCTGGTGGCGGCCTACGCCAAAGCCCGGATGCTCGGCCGGGTCCGGAAAGGGAGCTTCCGGCCGCCGCCCAAGGTCGAGGGGGCCTTCGTGGGCCTGGAGCTCCACCCGCCGCCGCTGCCGCCGGGGGAGATGCCGGAGCTCATCGCCGTCATCCGCCTCGCCTTCAACCAGCGCCGCAAGACCCTGCGCAACGCCCTGGCCGCCGGGTGGGGAAAGCGAGCGCGCCGAGGCCGTGCTCGCCGCCGTGGGTCTGCCGGAGAAGGTCCGGGGCGAGGAGCTGGGCCTGGACGCGTTCCTGGAGATCCACCGACAATATGCTAGACTTCATGCGTATTTGTGTAGGGATTCTTCATCCTGTACCTGAGCTGACCGATCAAGAGGAAGAGCGGGAGAAAGCCGAAGGCAAGCCATGTCCCTGGCGGTCATCAAAGCGACCAAGGGCCGTACGCGGCCGACGATCTCGCCGGAGAAGGGGAACGAGCTGCTCGGTCTCCTTCTCCTGGCGTTCGGGGTGATCCTCGCCTTCAGCCTGGTCACCTACCATCCGGGCGATCCGAGCGTCTTCCACAAGGTCGCGCGCGTCGCAGACACCCAGATCCGCGCCCGCAACTGGGTCGGCCCGGCCGGCGCGCACGCCTCCGCGGTGGCGTTTTCCTTCCTGGGCCTGACCTGCTTTCTGATCCCCCTGTTCCTCCTCGTGGCGGGATGGCGCCGGCTGCGCGGCGGCGGCGCGGTGAAGGTCGTCGGGCGCGGTATCGGCTCCCTGCTCCTGCTGGCCTCGACGCCCGCCCTGCTCCAGCTCACCCTCGGCCGCATCCACTGGCAGGACGGCTCCATCGCCGCCGGTGGCGCCTTCGGAAAGCTATTGGTCGGCTTCCTGGACACTTACTTCAGCTTCGTCGGCTCGCTCCTGGTGCTGGCCGCGGCGGCGGCCTGCGGCCTCGCTCTCGCCGTCCAGTCGACGCTCGGCGACGTTCTGACCTCGTGGCGCGAGCGCCTGCGGCAGATCTGGGAGAGCTACACGCTGGCCCGCGAGCGCCGCCGCGAGCGCCGCGAGAAGGAGCGCGCGCGGCGCCGGGTCATCACCAAGCATCTCCAGCGCGTGGTCGAGGAGAAGCAGCGCAAGGCCGAGGAGGAGCCGCACATCCCCCGCATGCCCGCGAAGCGGTTGATGCAGCTCGTCCAGCCGCCGGCACCGGACAAGCCGGCTCCCGCCGCCCCCGCTCCGGCCCTTCTAGCCCCTCTAGATACCGACCGCCTCGACCTGCCGCTGCGGCCCACCGGCCCGCGGACGGCGCGGATCACCGAGCGCCGCGGCGAGGCCGAGTTCTCCGGCGTCCGCCGGGTGAGCGCCTCCGAGCTGCACGAGGACGACGAGTTCCACGCCATGCGCGAAGCCGTCCGGACCGCCGAGCCGGCGGCTCCGGCCGCCCCACCCCGCAAGAAGGGTGAGCCCCAGCCGGCGCTGCCGTTCATCGCCGAGATCGCCCCCGGCACCCTGCCGCCGGTCAATCTCCTCCAGATGACCGACGGCAAGAGCGCCATGGACGAGGCCGAGCTGGTCCGCCAGGGCGAGAGCATCCGCAGCCGCTGCGCCGAGTTCGGCGTCGACGGCTCGGTCGAGGCGATCAGCCCCGGTCCGGTGATCACGATGTTCGAGTTCCAGCCGGCGCCGGGCGTCAAGGTGAGCCAGATCGTGAACCTCCAGGACGACCTCGCGCTGGCGATGCGCGCCGAGTCGGTGCGCATCGACCGCATGCCGGGGCGCTCGACGCTCGGCATCGAGGTGCCGAACAACGGACCGCGCGGTGATCCGCCTGCGGCTCGCTCCTCGGCCGACGAGCGCTTCAAGAAGTCGCCCTCCGTCCTCACCATGGCGCTCGGCACGGACATCAACGGCGAGCCGTACTACGCCGACCTCGCCACCATGCCTCACCTGCTGGTCGCCGGCGCGACCGGCGCGGGCAAGAGCGTCGGCCTGCAGTCGATGATCACCTCCATCCTCTACAAGGCCACGCGCGACGAGGTGCAGTTCATCTTCATCGACCCCAAGCGCATCGAGCTCGGGGTCTACGCCGACATCCCGCACCTCAAGTGCGAGGTCGTGGTCGATCCCAAGAAGGCCGCGAACGCGCTGCGCTGGGCGGTGGCGGAGATGGAGCGCCGCTATCGCCTGCTGGCCGAGGTCCACGTCCGCTCGATCGCCTACTACAACCGGGCCATCAAGGACCCGCAGGTGCAGGAGCGGCTGTCGCTCACCGACGGCGAGAGCCGCGTTCACCGCGGCGGACCTGAAGCCGCTGCCGTACTACGTGGTGGTCATCGACGAGCTGGCCGACCTGATGATGGTCTGCCTCCACGGACGTCGAGACCTCGATCGCGCGCCTGGCGCAGATGGCGCGGGCGGTGGGCATCCACCTGATCGTGGCGACGCAGCGGCCGTCGGTGGACGTGCTCACCGGCACGATCAAGGCCAACTTCCCCTGCCGCATCTCCTTCGCCACGGCGAGCCGGCACGACTCGCGGACGATCCTGGACCAGGTGGGCTCGGAAAAGCTCCTGGGCAAGGGCGACATGCTGTTCATGCCGCCGGGATCGTCGAGGATCATGCGCCTGCACGGCGCCTACATCTCGGAGCAGGAGACCGCCGGGCTCATTCGATGGCTGAAGAAGCAAGGCAAGCCCGAGCTCGATCCCGACGTGCTGCGGGCAGCGGAGGGTGGCGAAGGCGGCTCCAGCGATCCGAGCGACCAGGACGACGACCTCTACGCGGAGGCGGCGCAGCTCGTCGTCACCGAGCGCCAGGCCTCGGCCAGCTTCCTCCAGCGCCGCATGCGCGTCGGCTTCTCCCGCGCCGCCCGCCTGATCGACATGATGGAGCGCGACGGCCTCCTCGGTCCCCCCAGGGCAGCAAGCCGCGCGAGGTTCTCGTCCGCCCCGATTATTTCGAGGAGATCGCGGTGGCCCGGGAAGGGGTGGAGGAGTAGGAGAGGGAGCTCCTGTTGCGTGGTCCCCAAGCTCCGTGGGACACTAACCAAGCAATGGGGAGCATAAAGCTAGACCTCACCATCTACGGCGGCAAGGCGGATGACGCCCGCGTTGAGGTCTCGCGCATGGCGGACATTCTCCAGGGCATAGCCAAGGATGTCCGCGATGTCTGCCGTAACCTTTCCCAGGAAGATACCGAGACCCCCTGGCCGGAGAAAGAGGCGAGCTGCCGGCTTTACGTGGCAGGAATGCCGACGAAAGGCAAAAGCGTCACTCTGCCCTTGGCGTCGGAAGAGAGCCCGGTCAGGTGGGGGGTGCTGAGCGGTGAAGCGTACATCGAAGGTCTCGCCGAGCTGAGATCCGCCCGCTTACAGGACAATTCTCTGCCCAAGGGGTTTGACCGCGAGATCCTCAAGAGGGTCTCTGGCTACTTTGATTTCCTGGGCACCGAATACGAGGGGATGACTCTCGAGGCGCAAGTCAATGGCAAGCCTGCCCTGCGGGCCGACTTCGATGCCAGGCTCAAAGCCCGCGTACAGGTCAAGCTCGACGCCCTCCCGAAGGGAGAAAAGAAGCTCGTCGAGCGCAAGCTGTACGGATATCAGGTCGAGGGCATCCTCTACGAGCTTTCGGACCCTGACTATGACGATCCCCGGGGAGCCGTGCGGTTCGAGGTGGATCCTCAGGATGGCACGAGATGGGTGTGCAGCGTTCCACGTTCCCTGGCGCCAGCCAACATGAAGGATCTGTGGCGTACTCGTGTCAGAGTGGAGGGTGTCGCCAATTTCAGGCCCAAGAAACCGACGATTGCCGTGGATCGTGTCATCCCGCTGAGCGCAGGGCGCGATCCTGTGGCAGCATTCCGCGATCTGATCAGGTTGTCCCAGGACGCGCGAACGGGAGAGCGAGTCGAGGAGATCATGGAGCGCATCCGGGAGCGATCCTAGCCGGTGTCGAACGTCTATCTGGATACATCGTTCTTCGTAGCGGCGTTGGAGAACCAGGCGGGCCGCCAAAACGAAGCGCTCAACATCCTTGCCTATGAGCAGGAGATGGGAAGCGTGCTGCACACTTCGTTGCTCACTCTCAACGAGTTCTCGTCGCATTATTACGACCTTTACCGCGAGCAGGTCGATTGCGAGGAGAAAATTGACGCGATTCTGGATCGAGTTCTCGCCGTCGCGAAGCCGTATGCAATTTCGGATCTCGTCTCCCGGCGCGCCGCGCGTATCCTGAGTGCCTGGGGGCGGTTGCACGGGCAGAAGCCGGAGGATCCCCGCGACCGCCACTTTCGGTGGGACGCGATCCACCTGGCTACAGCCCACGTCCTGCAGTGCATCAGGGTATATGCTTGGGACAACAAGTGGCACAAGGTGCCGAAGGAAACAATCGGGCAGATTGGCACGATCATCAGTCCAGCGCGGGTGCCGGTCTCAAGAGCTCACCTCGACCTGGAGGGAGGCGCCGCCTCAAAAAACGGTCAGGAACCGCCCGCCGCGCAAGCATAGTAGGCGATGGCCGTCCGGCGACGCCGGCCCGCTCACGGGCAGCGCTTCCGCTTCGACGCCTTCTCGATGTAGGGGACCGCGTCGGGCGTCTTGCAGTTCGTCTCGCCGTGGTCGACCTCGACCTTGCCGATTCGCCTGGCCGCCTCGATCGCCTTGTCGCGGAGCGCCGGCTTGTAGACGCCGATCGAGATCAGCGCGCCGTTCATCGCGTACCGCGCCCAGTTCGGGGAGCGGTGGATCTCCTTCTCGATCGTCGCCAGCACCTTTTCGGCGTCCGCGTCGCTGACCGAGTCCGGGTCGTCCTTCAGGCGGGCGCCGAGAATTCCGTAGCCCATCTCGCGGATGAACTCGTCCGGCGACTTCATCCAGGAGCGCATCGTCTCGCTCGGCGATGGGGCTGCGGGCCAGAAGGCCGGACAAATAACAGCCGACGAAGCGGACCGGCCCGTCCTTGACCAAGCCGTCCGCGTCGGTCCGGGTCAGCTTCTCCGGGTCGGAGACCTGGAGCGCCAGGATGCGCGCTTCGGCGTTTCCCGTCTTCCAGAGCTCCATCGCGAGCGCGTGGTCGACCTTGATCTTCTTCTGAAGCTTGGCGATCTCCGAGGTCAGGACGCCGAAGACGTTGTCGCCCGCTCCGTGGCGCTTGTAGATCGCGGCCGTCTGCGGCTTTCCGAGCTTCCTGAGCGTCGCCAGAATCTCCTGGGCGTTCATTGCGTCTCTCCCTGCCGATGGATCTCATCAAGCGGCATGCCGGAGTCGACTCCTCCACTGCAACGTCACCTTGCTTTGCCGCAAAGTCAACTCCTCCACTGCAACGTTACCTTACTTTGCCGCAGAGTCGACTCCTCCACCGCAACGTCGCCTTGCTTTGCCGCAGAGTCGACTCCTTCACCGCAACGTCGCCTTACTTTGCCGCAGAGTCGGCTCCTTCACCGCAACATCGCCTTACTTTGCCGCAGAGTCGGCTCCTTCACCGCAACGTCACCCTTGCCGCAGAGTCGGCTCCTTCACCGCAACGTCACCTTACTTTGCCGCAGAGTCGAATCCTTCACCGCAACGTCGCCTTACTTTGCCGCAAAGTCGACTCCTTCACCGCAACATCGATCCTGATGAAGACGCATATTGGAGAAGTACCGGCTACGGGGTCCGCGCAAGCGTAGAGAACTTCAACACTCCCCCGTGCAGAATCTCTACACCTCCGGCAGGCCCGCCCTGTCGAGGTTCTCCGCGTTTTCCGGCGCGGGCCCCCGAAAAGCCTGCTGAGATCCTCAACACTCCCTCTCTCCGCCTCCTGAGCCCTTCCAGGGAGATAAGTCTCTTCAGATAAGCCAGTTACGCCTCCCGCGGCCGGGTTGGCGCGGCGATTGCCTTTAGAGAAGGTCGGACAGTGGAAGGAAACACCTGGGAGGGTAAAGCCATGGTCGCCATTCTCGTCCTTCTCACCATCATCATCTGCCTGACCATCGACTCCTTTGCCGAGCGGGCCAAGCTCCGCCATGCCGCTATGGCGGGAGTCCCCGTTCCCGACTCCATTCCGGCGCCGCAGGCCATCTCCGTGCGGACGCCGACCGACCTCACCCGCGTGCCCGCCGGAGTCTTCGTCGGACCCGGGCATGCCTGGATGGAGATGGAGCCCGAAGGCGGCGTGCGCCTCGGCGTGGACCGCCTGCCGATCACGCTGCTCGGCGGCATCGAGGAGATCGACGCCGTGCCGGCCGGGACCGAGGTGCGGCACGGCGACCCCATCGCCCGGCTGCGCCACGGCGAGCGGACCATCGAGGTCAAGTCGCCGGTGGACGGCCTCGTCACCGAGGTGAATTCCGGCCTGGAGCCCGGCCGCCTCGCCGAGGAGCCGTTCGGATCCGGCTGGATCGTCAAGCTCCAGCCGCGCGAGATCGGCGCGGCCCTGCGGCGGCTGTTCGTCGCCGAAGAGGCCCGCGACTTCCTGCGCCACGAGCTTGCCAACCTGCGCGACTACCTGGCCGGGCTCTCCCTGGCCGGCCATCCCAGCGTCGCCATGGCTACTTTGCCCGACGGCGGCGTGCCGGCCGAAGGACTGGCCGCGCGCATGACCGACGGCGAGTGGCGCGAGCTCGTGGAGCGCTTCTTCTAACCCGATGAGCCATCAGGAGACCCAGCCATGAAACCCGCAATGCTCATCGACCTGACCCGCTGCATCGGCTGTGAGGCCTGCGTCTGGGCCTGCAAGGAGGCCAACGGGCTGCCCAGGGAGACCGGGGTGACGAAGCTGTCGTCCACCACCTGGAGCGCTCTCGAACGCCACGGCGCGGTGGCCGTCCGCCGCCAGTGCATGCACTGCCTGGAGCCGGCCTGCGCCTCGGTCTGCCCGGTGGGCGCCCTGCACAAGACCCCCGCGGGGCCGGTCGTCTACGACGCGGACAAGTGCATCGGCTGCCGCTACTGCATGGTCGGCTGCCCCTTCGGCGTGCCGAAGTACGAGTGGGACAAGCCGCTGCCGACCGTCAAGAAGTGCCTGTTCTGCTTCGAGAGCCGCGTGTCGCAAGGCCGCCAGCCGGCCTGCGCCGAGGCCTGCCCGACCGGCGCCACCCTGTTCGGCGACCGCGACGAGCTGCTCGCCGAGGCCCGCCGCCGGCTCGACGCCGAGCCCGCGGCCTACGTGCAGCGCATCTACGGTGAGCGCGAGGCCGGCGGCACGTCCGTCCTCTACCTGTCGAGCGTGCCGTTCGAGCAGCTCGGCTTCAAGACGTCCCTGGCCGCGGACTCGTACCCCGGCCTCACCTGGCAGGTTCTCTCCAAGCTGCCCAAGGTCGTGTCCGTGGGCGGCGCGGCGCTCGTCGGCATCTGGTGGATCACCAGCCGCCGCGACACCCTGGAGCAGGTCCGCCGCGGCGAGATCTCCGAGGACGAGGCCATGCTCCGGAAGCCGCCTCTCCTGCCGCTCCGGCCGCTCCGGCCGGAGGCGCACGTCAAGGCCTGACCGAAAGGGAGCCACACCATGATCACGCAAGTCAAAGAACGGCTCGCCCGTCTGACCCTGTGGCAGGGCGTGCTTCTGGGCCTCCTGGCCGCCGGGCTCTACGCCACGGTTTTGCGTTTCGCCCGCGGCCTGGGCGCCGTCACCAACCTCTCCGATTCGTTCCCCTGGGGCCTGTGGATCGGCTTCGACATCCTGGTCGGCGTGGGCCTCGCGGCCGGCGGCTTCGTCATCGCGGCCACGGTCCACGTCTTCCGCATCGAGCGCTACGAGCCCATCGCCCGGCCGGCGGTGCTCACCGCCTTTCTGGGCTACGTGCTGGTCATCGTAGCGCTCCTCTACGACCTCGGGCTCCCGTACCGCATCTGGCACCCGCTGGTGATGTGGAACCCCCACTCGGTCATGTTCGAGGTGGCCTGGTGCGTGACCCTCTACACCACCGTGCTGGCGCTGGAGTTCGCGCCGCTGGTGCTGGAGCGCTTCGGCCTCAAGAAGCCGCTCCGGTTCCTGCGCGCGGTCTACGTGCCGCTGGTCATCGTGGGCGTGCTGCTCTCGACGCTGCACCAGTCGTCGCTCGGCAGCCTCTACATCATCGTGCCGGACAAGCTCCACGGCCTCTGGTACTCGCCGCTGCTGCCGGTCTTCTTCTTCCTGACGGCGATGGCCGGCGGCCTGGCCATGACGATCTTCGAGTCGTTCATGAGCTACCGCGCCTTCGGCAAGCGCCTGGAGCCCGAGCTGCTCGCCGGTCTGGCCCGGGTGGCGGTGGTGGTGCTCGGGGTGTACGCGCTGATCAAGGCGCAGGATCTCATCTCCCGCGGCAATCTCGGCCTGATCTTCACGGTCACGCCCGAGAGCGTCCTGTTCTGGGGTGAGATCGGCCTCGGCGTGCTCCTGCCCATGGTGCTGTTCGCCATGCCGCGGGTGCGGGCCAGCGAAGGGGGTCTCTTCTTCGCCGCGCTGCTGACGGTCATGGGCTTCATCGTCAACCGCCTGAACGTGGCGGTGACGGGCATGGCCGCCGCCTCCGGCGTCACCTACATCCCGTCGTGGATGGAGTTCGCGGTGACCGGCAGCATCGTCGGCGCGGGCTTCCTGCTCTTCGCCCTGGCGGTGAAGTACCTGCCGGTCTTCCCCAAGGAAGAGATGCCGCCGGCCGGCGCCGACCCTGTCCTGCTGCGGCGGCGCCCGGCGCTGAGCCGGGGTGTGCTCGCGGCCTTGTGGGGTCTCATGCTGGTCGGCATCGCCGGAGTCGCCCTGAGCACGCCGGACCGCGCCGCGGCCAATCCCGACCCCGCCGTTCCAGAGGAAACCGCGACGCCGGGGACACCAGAGACGCTACGCCTGCCGGCTCCGTATACCTTCCCTGCGATCAGCGGGAGGGGCGACAGTCCGGGACCGGTGACCTTCAACCACGAGACCCACGCGATGGCGACGGACAACCAGTGCAAGACCTGCCACGCCGCGCTCTTCCGGCTCACCGAGCCGGGGCGGCCGGTGACCGGCAAGCTCACTTACGAGGCCGTCCACGAGGGTGCGCTCTGCGCCTCCTGCCACGACGGCAAGAAGGCCTTCGCGATCGACGAGGACTGCGCCAACTGCCACGGGCAGTAAAGGAGGGAGCCATGCTCCGCCAGGATCTGCCGGGCGTCCTGCCCTGTGTCTGGATGAGTGCCGGCCTGGTCGCCTTCAAGCTCTGCGACCGGGAGGGTGAATGCGAGGGCTGCCCGTTCGACCGCGCGATGCAAGATCCCCAGGGACGGCCGGTCCGGCGACCGATCCGGCACCGCCGGCCTCCCACCCCTCCGCGCAGCACCGGCCGCCGGCCCCCCCTCCCACCGAGCGGGGCGCCGGCGGCCTCGCCGCTCTAACATGCGGCTGGGTGATGCGCATGCCTCCTCTGCCTCGCTGGATTTCCGTGTTCCGCTCGCCGAGCTTCGGCCTGTTCCTCGGGCTGTTCGCCCTGGTCATCGCGGCGTTCGCCGGCTATGCCCTGCTGGTCGATCAGGCCACGGAGCGCCAGTGGCGCGGCTCGGTCGAGAGCGGCGCCCTGGCCTGGACCGAGCTGATCCGGCACGTCACCCGCCACAGCATGCTCCTCAACCGCAAGGAGGAGCTCGATCCCATCCTGCGCACGGTCGCGTCCACCCCCGGAGTGATCGGGGTGCGGATCTACGACAGGAAAGGGGTAATCGTCCACTCGGCGGACCCCTCGGAAGTCGGCCGGCGGGTAGGCCGCGGCTCCGAGGTCTGTGTCGCCTGCCACACAACCGCGCGTCCGCGGGTCTCCGTGTCGCCGGCAGAGCGCGTCCGCGTCTTCGCCGGCCCCGACGGCCACCGGGCGCTCGGCTTGATCGACCCCATCGAGAACGCCGCGGACTGCTCGGGGGCCGGCTGCCACGCCCACGCGCCGGGCCAGTCGATCCTGGGTGTGCTCGACGTCACGATGTCCATGGAGGAGGCGGACCGCCGGCTGGCGGCCGGCCGCCGCCTCAGCTTCATGACCGCCGCGCTGCTGGCGCTGCTGGTCGGCGCCGGCTCGGTCGTGTTCATCCGGCGCTTCCACAGGCTGGAGCAGAAGATGCTGGCCGATACCGCAGAGCTCACCCACACCCAGCGCCAGGTGGTCCACATGGAGAAGATGGCCTCCCTCGGCACCCTGGCCGCCACCGTCGCGCACGAGCTCAACAACCCGCTGGCCGGCATCCTCAACTACGCCAAGCTGGTCGAGCGGAGCCTCGCCGAGGACGAAATCAAGGTGGAGGAAGAGGCGGAGGTCCGGCGCTTCCTCCACGTCATTCAGCAGGAGGCGAGCCGCTGCGGCAAGATCGTCCGCAATTTCCTTCTCTTCGCCCGCCGCTCCGGCGGCGAGCTCGCCGTCCACGCGCTGAGCCCGATCGTCGACCAGTCGCTCGTCATCCTCCACCACCACCTGGAGATGAGCCGCGTCGGGCTCGTGTGGACGCCGCTCGCGGCGGGCGACGAGGTGCTCTGCGACGCCGGGCAGATCCAGCAGGCGCTCCTCGACCTCTTCGTCAACGCCATCGAGGCCATGCCCGAAGGCGGCACCCTGACCGTCGCCGTCGTGCCGCGCGCCGGGGAGGTGGAGGTCTCCGTGGTGGACACCGGCATCGGCATCCCGCCCGAGGCCATGCCGCGGATCTACGAGCCGTTTTTCACCACCAAGGAAGGCAAGGTCGGCGCGGGCCTCGGCCTCTCCGTGGTCTACGGGATCGTCGAACGGCACGGCGGCCGGATCGACGTCGAGTCCGAGGTGGGGAAGGGGACGGCCTTCCGGCTGATCCTGCCCCGGCAAAGGAGGCAAGACCCATGAGCGAAACGCCGGCCAGTCTTTCGGCCAGTCTTTCGGCCAGTATCCTGATCGTGGACGACGAGCCCTCGGTGCGCGACTCGCTGGAACACTGGTTCCGGCGCGACGGCTACCGGGTCGGCAGCGCCGGGGACGGCGAGGAGGCGCTACGCCTCCTGGACGCCGGCCGCTGGGACCTCGTGATCATCGACATGAAGATGCCGGGCATGGACGGCCTGGAGCTGCAGCGGCGCATCCGCAGCCGCGACCCGAACGCCGTCACCCTCATTCTCACCGCCTACGGCTCGGTGGAGACCGCCGTCACCGCGCTCAAGGAGGGGGCCTTCGACTACGTCAACAAACCGGTCGATCCCGACGAGCTGTCGCACGTAGTCCAGAAAGCCCTGGAGCAGCGCCGGCTGCGCACCGAGAACGTGGCGCTCAAGGCCAAGCTGGACGAGCTCTCCGGCCTGCCCCGGATCGTCGGCGAGAGCCCGGCGATCCGCAAGGTTCTGGAGCTGGCGCGGGCCGTGGCGCCCACCGACGCCACCGTCCTCATCCGCGGCGAGAGCGGCACCGGCAAGGAGCTGATCGCGCAGGCCATCCACGCCGACAGCCACCGGCGCTACTTCGCCATGGTGCCGGTCAACTGCGGCGCCCTGCCAGACACCTTGCTGGAGAGCGAGCTGTTCGGCCATGAGCGCGGCGCCTTCACCGGTGCCCAGTACCGCCGCAAAGGGCGCTTCGAGATGGCCGACGGCGGCACGCTGTTCCTGGACGAGGTGGGGACCCTGAATCTCAAGACCCAGGTCGACCTGCTGCGCGTGCTGGAGAGCAAGGAGGTCACCCGCATCGGCGCCAGCAAGCCGATCAAGGTGGACTTCCGGCTGGTCTGCGCCACCAACCAGGATCTGGAGCAGATGGTGTCGGCCGGCACGTTCCGCGAGGATCTCTACTACCGGATCAACGTGGTCGCCGTCCACATCCCGCCGCTGCGCGAGCGGCTGGAGGACATCCCCCTGCTGGCGCGCCACTTCCTCGAGAAGTACTCGCTGCAGATGAACCGGCCGTTCCGCGACATCGCGCCCGAGGCGGTCGACCTCCTGTCGCGCTACCCCTGGCCCGGCAACGTCCGCGAGCTGGCCAACGCCATCGAGCGCGCCCTGGTGGTGGGCAAGCCGCCGCTCGTCGAGGCCGCCAACCTGCCGCTCTCGCTGGCGCAGTCGCGGCCGGTCGTCGCGGCCGGCGACTCCCTGGCCGACGTCGAGAAGGCGCACATCGGCGCCATCCTGGAGCGGACCGGGTGGAACATCAGCCGCGCGGCGCGGATCCTGGAGATCGACCGGGTGACCCTCTACAACAAGATCCGGAAGTTCGAGCTCGCCAACCCCGGGCATCCCCTGCTCACCGGCGCCGCCACCGGGGGATGACCAGGTGATCGCCCTGGTGCCGATCTACCTGGCCGAAGGGCCCGGGGACCGCCTCCTCGGCCCGTTGGCCCGGCAGCTCGGCGAGGTCTTCGAGACCGCCGTGGAGGTGCAGCCGCCGTGGTTCGACCCGGAATCGAGCTTCGACCCGTCCCGCGGCCAGTACAACTCCACGCTGCTCCTCGACCGGCTGGAGAAAGCGCCCTGGGAGGCCGTCCGGGTCCTGGGAGTGGCCGGCGTCGACCTCTTCATCCCGGTGTTGAGCTACGTCTTCGGCGAGGCCCAGCTCCCCGGCCGGGCGGCGGTGATCTCCCTCGTGCGTCTCGCGCCCGAGCTCTACGGCCTCCCCCCCGACGAGGCGCGGCTCGCCGGACGCACCGAGAAGGAGGCGATCCACGAGCTCGGGCATACCTTCGGCCTCGCCCACTGCCGGCAGCCGCGCTGCGTGATGGGCTCCTCCACCTATGTCGAGGAGATCGACCTCAAGTCGGCGCGGTTTTGCGACGAGTGTCTGGGCGTGGTGAGAAAAGCGAGCGTCCTCACCGTCGTCCTCGATCCGGAGTCGAGGCCCGAAAGCAAAAGAGGGACCGGTCTCCCGGCCCCCCTTCGTCGAGCGGATGGTTAGCGTTTAGTAGCGGTAGTGGTCCGTCTTGTACGGCCCTTCCTTCGCCACGCCGATGTATTTCGCCTGATCGTCGCGAAGCTCGGTGAGCCTGGCGTTGAGGGTGGTGAGCTGGAGCCGCGCCACCTTCTCGTCCAGTTGCTTGGGCAGGGTGTAGACGCCCACCTTGTATTCGCCCTTCTTCGTCCACAGCTCGATCTGGGCGAGCACCTGGTTGGCGAACGACGAGCTCATCACGTAGCTGGGATGACCGGTGCCGCAGCCGAGGTTCACGAGGCGGCCTTTGGCGAGAAGGATGATGCGCTTGTCGTCGGGGAAGATCACATGGTCCACCTGCGGCTTGATTTCCTCCCAGGGGTACTGCTCCAGGCTCGCGACGTCGATCTCGCTGTCGAAGTGGCCGATGTTGCAGACGATCGCGTTATGCTTCATCCGCCGCAGGTGATCGTGGGTGATCACATGGTAGTTGCCCGTGGCGGTCACGAAAATGTCACCCTTCGCGCAAGCCTCGTCCATGGTCACGACCGGATAGCCTTCCATCGCCGCCTGCAGGGCGCAGATGGGATCGATCTCCGTCACCCACACCTGGGCGCTCAGGTTGCGCAGCGCCTGGGCGCTGCCCTTGCCCACGTCGCCGTAGCCGCAGACGACCGCGATCTTGCCGGCCACCATTACGTCCGTGGCGCGCTTGATGGCGTCCACCAGCGACTCGCGGCAGCCATAAAGGTTGTCGAACTTGCTCTTGGTGACGCTGTCGTTGACGTTGATGGCGGGGAACTTGAGCTCGCCCTTCTTCGCCATTTCATAGAGGCGATGCACGCCCGTGGTGGTCTCCTCGGTGACGCCCTGGATGGCCGCGAGCTGCTTCTTGTACCAGCCGGGCTGGGCGGCGTTGCGCGCCTTGATGGCGGCGAAGAGCACGCGCTCCTCCTCGCTGGTCGGGTTGGCCAGCACCGAGGGGTCGTCCTCGGCCTTGGCGCCCAGGTGGACGAGCAGCGTGGCGTCGCCGCCGTCATCCAGAATCATGTTGGGGGCGCCTTCGGGGAACTCGAAGATCTTGTGGGTGAAATCCCAGTAATCAGCCAGGCTCTCGCCCTTGAAGGCGAAGACCGGCGTGCCTCCGGCGGCGATGGCGGCGGCGGCGTGGTCCTGGGTGGAGAAGATGTTGCAGCTCGCCCAGCGCACGTGGGCACCGAGAGCCTCGAGGGTCTCGATCAGGACGGCGGTCTGGATGGTCATGTGCAGGGACCCGGCGATGCGCGCGCCCTTGAGGGGCTGGCTCGCCAGAAGTTCCTTGCGGATGGCCATGAGGGCGGGCATCTCGCCCTCGGCGATCTTGATCTCCTTGCGGCCCCAAGCGGCCAGGGAGATGTCGGCGACGCGGTAGTCCGTGGTTTTCTGAGCAGGGGACTGGGTGGCGACGGTCATGGAAAGACCTCCTCGGTCAGGCCCGGGCGACGGTGGCATCTCACCTCTGTCAAACCCGGGGAGGGTTGAGGTGAGCGCCGTTGTCACATCGTCCGGCACCATGCCGGGCGTCCGAGCCTGGGAGAGGTCTCCTGCAACGCTCCTCGGACAGAGGTAGTCTACCGCATCCGGGCCGGTTTGGGGAGGGGGTAGTAGCTCGTGTAGAATCGTTCCCCAGAGACACGTCACACCTTGACGAACCAGGAGGCCATCATGGCAAAAGGCAACAACGCGCAGAAGAAAGAGACCAAGAAACCGAAGAAGAGCGCTGTGAAGGGCGCGGCTGCCAGCAAACCCAAGGACACCAAGAAATAGTAGCCGCGTCACCCCGCCAGCCGGATCGCGCACACCGACGTCGTCCGGGCGACGAGCCGGCCATCGTCGTCCTCGAGGTCGCATTCGAGATGGGCGGTGCCGCGGCCTCGGCGGACGACGCGGGCGTGGGCGACGAGCCGGCCTTCGACGACGGGGAGGAAGTAGCTCGTCTGAAGCTGAAGGGTCGAAAAGGATTCGCCTTCGGCGGTGACGGTGGCGAGAGCGGCTCCCATGGCAATGTCGGCAAGGTCGCAGAGGATGCCTCCGTGGACGGTGCCCATCGCGTTGTGGAGGCGCTTGTCGGCGGTCAGCTCGATCCGCGCCTCGCCGCCTCCGAGCGATAGAGGCCGCACGCCGAGAAAAGCGGTGATCGGCGCCAGCTCCAGCTCTCCGGCGAGCCACTTCCCAACATAATCCGACAGCTTGCTCATGCCGCGCGCTTGCGCCGCCCCACGACTTTGCGTCCGAAGCGGCGCAGCCATTCGTGATCGTTGCGCTGCGGCTGGGCGCCGCTCCAGCGGGCGATCACCCACTCCAGACCCCGAAAAAGACCGAGCCGGCCGAGCGTCCGGTCGGCCCAGCCGTTGATGATGCAGTAGTTGAAGTCGTGGTTTCCCGAGTGGTGCTGGATGTGGTGAGGCACCGAAAGCAGCAGGCCGCTCCTCTGCAACAGGCGGACCCAGAGCGGGTTGCGGACGCGGTGCCCACACTTGTGAAACTCCAGCATGGAGACCAGAAGAACGCTGAAAATCACCGACGACAACACCGCGCAGATCGAGGCCGATCCCGGACCGGCGATCATCGATCCCAGGACGACCGGCGCGGTCAGGATCAACGAGATCCAGGACAACGTGCCGGCATCGTGGCGGAAGCTGATGCGGAAGATATGGTTCGGATAGACGTGGTGCTCGCGGACCTGAAGCACCATGCGGCGGAGAAACGTAATGTTTTCGTCGAACCAGGTATCGAACGCCCAGTGCAGAAGACCGGAGACCAGATCCGCGGTGTAAATGCCGGCCAGGACGGCGAGCACGACCGCAAGCGAGGACGGTGAAGCGGCCGTCCACGTGGCGATCATCCAGACGAGACCGGCCAAGAGGACCGCGCCGTTGAGCGACGCGCCGAGAAGGTGAAAGCGGACCTCGCTCGGCGTGTAGGGCTCCACCTTGAAGGCGTCTGCCGTAGCGAGATCCGGGCTCACGACCAGGACTCCAGGCCTGCCAGCGGGGCCATGCCCGAAGCATTCGGAGACGGCAGTTGCAGAATCATGTGGTGCGCGCTCAGCGTTCCGGTTTCGAACGAGTTGGCCGCGGACCACAGATAGAGGACGAAACGGCGATAGAGGTGCCGGCCCCAGCGCGCGATCACTTCGTCGCGATTCGCTTCGAGGTTTTCCGCCCACTTCTTGCAGCTCAGGAAATAGTTGTGCCGGTCGTTCTTGATCACCACCACCTCGAACGGCGTGCTCGCCACCTCCGTCAGGTATTTTTCCAGACAGAGCGGCGAGGTATTGCCCTGGAATACCCACTTCGAGATGAACGACGGCATGCCGTGCCGCCGGCCCGAGTAGGCGTCCAGATATACCCGGCGGCCCGGCTTCAGGAGGCGCTCGTACTGCGCCAGCGTCCGGCGATAGTCCGGCAGGTGCTCGGTGACGCCGAGGTTGACAATGGCGTCGAACGGTTCGGCCTGGAATTCGAGGAAGTGCTCCTTGACCACATTGCAATGAGTCAGGCCGCGGCGCTGGATCAGCTCGTTCATCGTCTTCTCGGACTCCGCCGAGATCGTGATCGAGGTCACGTGGACACCTTGCTCACCGGCGAATTCCAGAAACGACCCCCAGCCGCCGCCGATGTCGAGCACCCGCTGGCCGGGCTTGATGCCGCAGGCGTCGAAAGCATACCGGAACTTGCGTTCCATTCCGGCTTCCAGCGCTTCGGCGTCGTCCTCGAAGAAGCCGTGCGAGTAAGCGCGCAGCTTGCGGTCGAGCCAGAGGAGGAAGAACTCGCGATCGACGTCGTAATGGCTCTTGATCCACTTCTTGTCGCGCCCGACCTGGCCGAAGAGGAGCGGCTCGACATAGGTCGAGAAAAGGTATTTGAAGGGGTGGGGATCGCCGAGCACGGGGCGGAGCTTGAGCGCCGCCAGGAGATCGCCGTCGATGTCGAGATCGCCGTCCATGTAGGCCTCGGCGATCGCCAGCTCGTCGAACGCCGACAGCGCGGCGAGGCCCTTGTCGGTGACGACCCGGACGGTGAAGGCGGGATCGCCACCCCTGCCGATCCCGCCGATCCCGCCGATCGAATACGCCGTGCGGTCCTGCAGGCACAGCTCGAAGGAGCGGACCGGGCCACCCCCGCCGGTATCGGCGGTCAGCTTCGCGTGGCGCTGCCGCAAGTCCCGGACGAGTTGGGGATCGCCCGTTCCAGTATCAGCAGCCACCGTCTGAGAGAGCTCGCTCATCGTCTGCCCCCTTTCCATGTCGAAGAACCGTGATCCAGCCTGACTTTAACGAGTCGAACCCGGAAAGTCCATGCCTCCAAGCCCGGCTGTGGCATCATGGAGGCCGAGGAGGCCCATCATGGCCGGATTTCCGGGGTACGCGCGCCCTGCGCTCGCTCTATGTGCTCCTGGCCTTGGCCGCGATCTGGGGCTCGCTCCTCTGGGGGCCGTGGCCGGCAGAGCGGAGATGCGCCGGAATCCGGTCGCGAAGCCGGCGGTGGAATTCGGGCAGCCGTGACCAGTGCAGCCCCGGCCGCACGTGATGAGCCGTGTGGTATCCCGAGTTGAAGGTCACCAGATTGTAAAGGCGGCTCTCGATGTTGCGGGAGGCGCCGAGATGCCCGAGATCGCCGTCCAGATCCAAGCCTGCATGCTGATCGTAGCCGAGCCGCGCGACGTTGAAGATGGCGAGCAGCATCGGCCCGGCGAAAACGATCATCGCCTTGACGGGGTCGAGATAGATCAGGATGAATAGGACCGCGAAGCTGACGGCGGTCATGATCTTGAAGCGGCGGTAGACCTTCGGATAGCGCCGGCCGATGGCGACCGTCCACGTCAGGTGGCCGGCGAAGTTCTTCACCAGGCATTCGAGCAGGCTGCGCGGCGAGCCTCCGGGGTTCTGCCAGCGCAGCGTGTCCAGCTCGGGCTCCAGGTAGTGCGGATGATGCCCGAGGTTGTGGTGCAGCGTGATCAGGTAGGGCGGCGTTCCGGTCTGGAGAAACAGGATCACTTCGTAGGCCCGGTTCAGCCAGCGCACGGTGAAAACATTGATGTGGTGCTGATAGTGGTTGCAGGCGATGGCCACCGCCTGCACCGGCTGGAACAGCACGACACACAGGGCCGTGATCCAGAGGTTCCTGACCGCAAAGAAAAGCAGGAGCTGGACCGCCAGCACCATGAGCGTGTACGCCAGCGGCCAGCGGTCCTCCCGGTAACGCAGGATCTTTGGATGACGCTTCAACCACTCACACCCGTGGAGATGGAGATGTTGAATCCGTTGGGATCGACGATCGCGAAGTCGCGGGCTCCCCACGGCTGATCCGTGGGCTCCTGCGCGAGCTGCCCGCCGCGTTCCCGGATGGCGGCGGCGAGCTGGTCGATGTCCTGACCGGTTATACAGTACATGCGGAAGCCGACCCCCTTCTGCCGGTCGCGGCCCTTCGCAAAGTCGTCCTGGGCGATCAGAACCTCGATGGCGCCGGCCTTGAGCCGGGCCCCCATCACCTTTCCCTCCCACTGGTATTCCTCGGCCACGCCGAAGCCGAGAACATCCCGATACCATGCGATGCTGGCCTGAATGTCGTTCACCGTGAGCGACGGCATCAGCGCCTGCAAGTGGAGCGACTCCGGCTGTTTGTTTTCCTGCATGGGTGCCTCCTGTTGGAAAAGCGTTAATAGGAGCCGTCTTCACGCACTCGTCACATTCCCGCTTCTTCGCATGGGTTACCGTCTTGATCGCGGCGAT
This sequence comes from uncultured Holophagales bacterium, assembly GCA_963844885.1. Classification (GTDB taxonomy): domain Bacteria; phylum Acidobacteriota; class Thermoanaerobaculia; order Multivoradales; family UBA5704; genus DATMER01. The sequence continues at coordinate 743,093 of CAWJQA010000012.1, forward strand.
ATGAGAGCAGGTCTGCATCCTCGTTCTCCTCTCGTTTACTCAGCGAGCACCTGCCGAGGCAGCGCCTGGCGTCAGCGCGGGAAACATCTGCTCGCTGAGGCATGCTCGGCCTCCCTTCCCTCACCTCGGGACCGCGGTCCCAGGACACGCCAAGACTAGCATGTGACGCGCGAACACCGGCCGGTCATCGGTCAAACCTGGCCGGGGTCCGGCGAGTCCTGGCCGACCTCCGTGGGCACGAAGCCTGAGCTTTGGCATCAAGGGTAAGCGGGCCGCCGATAGCCCTCGGTCGGGTGGAGGAGCAGGGTCCCGTCAAAGTCCGTGGTGGCCTCAGCGCCGGGGACGCGGACTCCCTCCGTAACCCGAGACACAGGTTCCCGGAAGTCCCACCCTCTCCTCGGAAGTGGACAGCCGCGGCTTCGGACCAGCCGGCAGGCTGACTTTCCGGCCGTTCAGAGATTCCGAGAGCCAGCCTCCAAAGCTGCCAAACCCCCGTCGTTGCTCATTTCGGACCTCTCAACGAGGTCGATGAGCCTCTTGATGAGCTGATCGAGCCTCTCGTTGAGCTCGTTGAGCCTCTCATCGACCTTGATGAGCCTCTCATTGAGGTCAACGAGCCTCTCATGAACCTCATGAGTCTTCGTCCAGGTCGATGAGCCTCTCATCGACCTTGACGAGCCTCCCATTGAGGTCATCGAGCCTCTCGTTGAAGTCGATGAGCCTCTGATCGAGTCCGTTGAGCCTCTCATTGAGGTCGACGAGCCTCTCATCGAGTCCGTTGAGCCTCTCGTGAGGTCGACGAGCCTCTCGTTGAGCTCGATGAGAGGCTCGTCAAGGTCGTTGAGAGGCTCGTCAAGGTCGTTGAGAGGCTCGTCAGACTGATCGAGCCTCTCGGGAGCCCCTCGAAAAGACCTCCCGGAGCCCTTGCGGAGGGGAACCGTCTGCCCTGCCACCGGACCTCCAGAGCGTCGGTCTCCCTGGAGCGGAGGTCGTCGGTGGCAAAGGAGCCCTCGACGCGTTCCAGGGTCTTGAAGTCGACCTCTTTGACCCAGTCCTCCTTGAGAAGCCGCGCTGAAGACCCGCCACCACGGAGGCATGGGAGAAGAGAAGCTTGTAGCCGTTGTCGTGCTTTGCCATCCGCCCTCCAGGAACCGAGTGCCTTCCGGACGCGCGGGAGGATACCACAAGACGCAAGTAGCGCGGAAGGGGGGATTGGCGAAAGCTCCTCGGGCCTTCCCATACTCGGAGTGCAGTGTCCTCGTTCGGCCCCTGCTATAGTCGCTCCCATGGTGAAGCCTGACTCATTGATGCCGGCCTCCCAGGAGCCAGACGCGGCTCTCGGTCTGCCAGTGGAGTCTCCCGACGGCGTGGATCTGACTTTGATCCAGTGGACCCTGAGCCTGACGCCGCTCGAACGGCTCGAGCTGCTCCAGGATTGGGTGGACGGACTCGCCGAGCTTCGGAATGGACGAGTCGCGGAGCGTTAAGTTCCTTGGGCTGCTCCGGGTCCTGCTGCGTCACCGGGTCGATTTCTTCGTCGTCGGTGGCGTGGCCGCTCAGCTCGAAGGAGCGCCCATCCTGACATTGGACCTGGATATCCTGTACGACAAGGCTCCCGGGAACCTCGACCGTCTGCTTACCGCGCTTCAGGAGATCAAGGCGCTCTACCGCGATCCAGCCGGGCGTCGCATCGAGCCGGACGCGGAGAAGCTCCGCACGCTGCGGATCCACCTCCTGCGCACTGATCTCGGTGCTCTCGACGTCCTGAGCACCATCGGCCACGGATTCACCTACCAGGATCTCATCGACCGAACCCTCGTCTATGAGCTTGGCGAGCATCGGGTCCGCGTCCTCGAGCTGGCTGCGGTGATCGAGACCAAACAGCAGGCCAACCGAGACAAGGACCGCGCGGTGCTTCCCGTCCTGCGGCAGACGCTGGCGATGAAGACCGGGGCGACCCAGCCCAGGCTCGACAACGAGGAGTGAGCGGCCACCAAGCGGCGCGACTTTCTTGTGCTACTGTGTGACACATGGAGCCGCGGACGAAGCACGTAGGAGTACTCGAATTGCGCCATCAGCTTCTGCGTCCATGGTCAAGGCGCTTGACTGCAGACACGATCGAGACTTGCAATCGTCTCACAAGAAACATTAAGGGGGTGGCTTGTTGTGCCGCATAGGTATGAAAGCCTTTGCGAGCAATAGACCCATCGGATCTTTTCATCGATTCTCAAGTATGTGCGACGAGCGCTCTGGAAGAATCCTTCTGCATCGTTGGCGCTGTTCTGTGCGTGCCGAAGAACACCCAAGCCTAGAAGCGTTTGCGCCTCGCCCAGACCGTCCCCGATCTCACGGTACAGATACAACGCTTCTCTATACTCCTTGTCCGAATCAGCCAGCCGGTTTGTCCACATGTACAGATCACCGAAAGATCTCAGCGTTTTGGCTTCGTCCCGACGATCTCCGGTCTGCCGATACAGACGTAACGCCCCTTCATACTGCTTCTCCGATTCAGTCAGTCGGTCTATCCGTACATACAGGTCACCAAGTGACCTTAACGTGTTAGCCTCCCCCAGGCGAGAGTCGGCCTCCTGATATAGCTGCAATGCCTTCTTAAAAAGGATCTCCACCTTCGCAAACCGATCTGTCTGCACGTACAAGTCACCCAGAGACCTCAGCGTGCCAGCCTCGCCCAGATGGTCCTCAATTTGCCGATACAGACGCAGCGCCTCCTCATATTGCTTCTCCGATTCAGCCAGCCGATCTGTCCATCTGTACAGGTCACCAAGAGACCTCAGCGTATTGGCTTTGCCTAGGCGAGCTTCGATCTGCCCATACAACCGCAATGCATTCCTATAATACCTCTCGGCCTCAGCAATCCGAGTCGTCTGCACGTAGAGATCACCCAGAGACCTCAGCGTATGAGCCTCGCCCAGACGGGACTCGACTGTCCGATACAGCCGCAACGCATCCAGATAGCGATTCTCCGCCTCATCAGGTCGAGCTTCCCGGATGCACAGATCACCCAGTGACTTCAGTGTGCGGGCCTCTCCCAGGTGATCCTTGACCTTCCGATAAAGTGGCAACGCCTCCTCATACCGATTTTCCGCTTCACCAAGACGATCCCTCCGAACGTACAAGTCACCAATTGACCTCAGCGTGTTGGCCTCGCCCAGAGGACCAGGAAGTTTTCTGTATATCGTCAATGCTTTTTTATATTGGGCCTCCGCATCATTGAGGGAATCCCGTCGCATGTACAGCTCGCCCAGAGACCTCAACGTGTTGGCCTCGTCCATAGGAGCATGGATCGCCTGAAACAGATGCAACGCCTCCTCGTAGGGCCTCTCCGCCGCTGCAAGCTGAGATGTGCGAACGTATAGGTCACCCAAGTAGAGAAGGCACTTTGCCAATAGAAACTCTGCAACCCGCCCATGCTGCGTCTTTAGCAGCCGCCGCGCGCTCTCTAGTTGAGAAAATAGTAATCGGTTGGCGTCGCGAAGAACATGCCAGTCTCTCCCTGCGATCACAACCGAGCTTCCGGTGATTGCCGCTTCTGTCTTTTCGTCTCCTTCTGTGAGATCAGCCAACTCGAAAGCTTGATGGACAAGCTCGTCGTATCGAGCCAGCACAGACGAACTCGGCAGACTTGCCGAACTCATTTCGGATGGCGCATACTCCCTTCGGTACCAAGAGTACGCTCGGCGATGGAGTTCGGTCATCCAGTTGCGATTACCCGAAAGCTTATCTTCGAGGAAAGGCCGCACTATCTCCGTGAGTTGAAACCGCACATTACCGCTCACTGTATCCTCGAACGACTCGACCCAGAAGCGTTCACGGACCAGCCTTTCGGCTCTCTGCCTGACCTCCTCGCGCGTGAACTTTGCTTCGCGACCCACACCAATCTCCTGGATTTCCCCGGCTGTCAGAGGTTGCCGGACCACCGCCAGCAGATTGAGGATATCTACCTCGCTTGGGGTCAGTCTTTCGTGGGTCCTCTCCAGCAACGGGCTGAGCAATGTGCTTCCAAACGTGCCCTCACCCACCTGCACAAATTGGCGAAGCCGATTCTCCTGCCTTGCAGCATCTTCTCCTGCCAAACTTTTAGCAAGCAATTGTAGCGCGAAAGGATGACCGCCGAGGTGCAAGGCAGCTTCCTCAAGCAAGGCATCATCTGCCTTGACTCCAGGGTATCCTCGCAGAAAGTCAAGTGCATTCGCGGGAGCAAACCCCTTGATGATGAGAATCTCTCCCCACGCCGGGTTGAGATCCCTTGGCAGAGACGGCTTCTCTTCAGAGATGAGAAGCAGCTTGCCGGCCTGGGAGTTGTTCACTGCTCGGCTTAAGAGAGCAGCCAGGGCGGGTTCCTCGATCTCATTTCTGGCAGTCGACAACCAGCGATCAAAGTGGTTGAACACGATAGTTGAGGGCGTGCGCTCGAAGTGGTCCAACAGCCTTTCCAAGGTCTCGCGGTCGAGTTCACGGCGGTCCCGTGACTCCTCGACCTCATTCCGCCGTCGAATCAGGTTGACAAGATTCGGATCGCGGAATGCCATCGCCCATTCCTCGGCCAGCAGTGTCAAGCTGTCGGTTTCTTCACAGTCCCACCAGAAAATCGGTCGCCGAATGGTCCTGGGTGCATCCTGTAACGCCACAAGCACAAGGTTCTCCGATCCCACGCCTGCTATTCCTTCCAAGCTGAGTAGTTTCTTCTCCTTCGAGCCCAGGAAGTCGTGGACCTTTTGGATCTCCTCTTTTCGGTAAATTCGGAGGCGGCTGACGAAGTCTGGCGGCAGGGTCGGTTGATTCCGCGCATAGAACGGAATGAGGCTCACCTCAAGGAGACCGAACTGAGGAAGCTTGATGTCAAGACACTTTGTCTGGTGCTTCGGCAGGCTGAACGTGAGTCGGACGAGCCCTTTCTTCACGATCTCAGGAGTGACGGTGAGGCTGAAAGCACCTTTGGCGTCCGTGTCTCGGCTGATGCCGATCTCATCTGCCGTGACCCGGACCCCCACCAACGGCGCCTGAGCCGAGCCGAAGACTACTCCTCGAATGTGCGTGCTCTGGGCAAGAGGCGGCGATGGAGTAGGCGAGCACCAAACCAGAAGGAGTGGGCAAGAAAGAACAGTCCAGATCAGGAACCGTCTCATCGCCCCAACCTCATTAGAGACGGATGCGTGCCGGATCCATACCTTCGAAAATGGTAAGCTCGACGTTTTGCGTCCGATATCCTGGGCTTGAGACGGTCACTCGGAGCTTGCCCTGACCGGGGCGTACACTCAATGTGCAGCGCCCCTGGCTGTCAGTCTCGACCGAAACTCCCTGCTCGTCCACCAAGACTCGGGCACCAGCGATATGGTCGCCAGTAGCATTGTCGATCACGACCACCGGGAAAGTTAATGGCGCTTCAGTGGCCGCGGTTGGCCTAGCGCTTTTGCTCCCACCCAAGACAGTTATGGCGGTCCCTACCAAGCCGATTAAGGCAACCGCTACAGGTACAGCAATCCTAGGGTCCTGATACCACTTTCTTGTTGCCATATGCCCTCCTCGGATCATATGCGGCGTAGTTTTAGGCTCATAGGGATTCTACCAAGATTCTCCTCAGAATCTATGGCAGGGGCCGACGACATGGACCTTACTCCATGGACCCTCAGCCTGACGAGACCGCTCAAACAGCTCGGGCTGCTCCAGGATTCGGTGGACGGGCTCGCCAAGCTGCGGAATGGCCGAGCAGGGCACAACTCGGCGCTGGATCGCATGGCAGCCGGCCGCGCCCGCGGGGTTAACGACTTACCCCAAGGTAGAGTCGGCCAATCCCGGGTTGAGCAACTTCCCCGCGAGGACGGTCCAGAGCTTCGAGAGAGTCGCCTGGACTCCTCCCGCCCTCTCACTTCCCCAGAATCGACACGCTCCCCCGCGTGAAGTAGTCGTTCAGCGTCAGCACGATCAGGATGGCGAGCCAGAAGAACCCGGCGACTGCGGTCAGAACCGTCAGCCGGGTGCTGTAGCGCAGGTGCATGAAGAAGGTCAGGACCAGGAGCGCCTTGGTGACCGCGATGGTCAGCGCAACCACGTCGTTGGCCCAGCCGAGGTCGAAGTTGGCCACGATCACGGTGGCGGCGGTGAGGACCATCAGGGCCGCGAAGATCGCGACGTAGGTTTTGACGGATGTGACGTGCTCGGTGTTCTCGGCCATGATTCTCCAGCCTCAGTGCGCGTGCGCCCCTAGCAGGTACAGCAGGGGGAAGAGAAAGATCCAGACGATGTCCACGAAGTGCCAGTAGAGGCCTGTACACTCCAGGGGGTTGTAGTACTCCGAATCGTACCGGCCCTTGCGCGACAGGAGCACCAGCACACCTAGCACGGCGATGCCGCAGATCATGTGGATCGCGTGCAGGCCCGTCATGATGAAATAGAGCGAGAAGAAGATCTGCACGTGCGACGCGAGGGCCGGATCGCTCGGATCGGTGTGCTCGTGCCACTGGAAATGCGGACCCGGGACGTGGTGGTGCGTGAACTTGTCCTTGTATTCGATCGTCTTCACGCCGAGGAAGGTCAGGCCCAAGGCCATCGTCAGCAGGAGGAAGACGACGATCAGCTTCTGGCGGTTCACCTGCGCCGCCCAGATGGCCAACGCCATGGTCAAGCTGCTCAGGATCAGCACCGCGGTGTTGAACGCGCCGAGCTTCCAATCCAACGTGTGGCTCGCCGCTACGAAGGCGGCGGGGAACCGGCTGCGGTAGATGATGTAGGCCGTGAACAGGCCGCCGAAAAACATGATCTCGGTGACCAGGAACAGCCACATTCCCAGCGTGGAGGACTCCTTCTGCTGCTCCAGGCTGTCGAAGTGATGCGCCAGCGACGGGTGATGGTGCCCGGAGGCGTTCGGATCAGTCATGCTGATGGACAACGGGCTGCTCCTCCTGCGCCGTGCGCCGGTGTACCTCTTCCGAGGTGTAGTCGTAGGGCTCGTGGGTGACGACCGGAATCGTGTAGAAGTTCTCGGTCGGCGGCGGCGAGGTGGTGTCCCACTCAAGGCCCACCGCTCCCCACGGATTCTCGCTGGCCCGCTTGCCGTAACGGATCGACCAGGTGAAGTAGAAAAGCGGCAGCAGGTAGCCGACGCCCAGGATCGACGCGCCGGCCGTGGACAGCACGTTCAGCACCTGGAACTCCGGCGGGTACGACCAGTAGCGCCGCGGCATTCCGAGATAACCCAGGACGAACTGGGGGAAAAAGGTCAGGTTGAAACCCACGAACACCAAGAGCGCCGACAGCTTCGACAAGAAGGCCGGATAGAGCCGGCCCGAGATCTTCGGCCACCAGTAGTGCAATCCGCCCAGGTACGCCATGATCGTTCCACCCACCATGATGTAGTGGAAGTGGGCCACGATGAAGTAGGTGTCGTGCAGGTGAACGTCGATGCCCAGCGTCGCGATCATCGTGCCGGTGAGGCCGCCGAGCGTAAACAGGCCGATGAAGCCGAGCGCGTAGAGCATCGGCGTTTCGTAGGAGATCGATCCTTCGTAGAGTGTCGCCGTCCAGTTGAAAACCTTGACCGCCGACGGGATCGCCACCAGCATGGAGAGCACCGAGAAGATCGTGCCGGCGTAGAGCGACTGGCCCGACACGAACATGTGGTGGCCCCAGACCAGGAAGCCGAGGACGGCGATGGCGATGCTCGCGAAGGCCACGATGCGGTAGCCGAAAACCCGCTTGCGCGCGAACGCCGCGACCAGCTCGCTGACGATGCCCATGGCCGGCAGGATCATGATGTACACCGCCGGATGGGAGTAGAACCAGAACAGGTGCTGGTAGAGGATCGGGTCGCCGCCCAGCTTCGGATCGAAGATCCCGAGGTGGAACACCCGCTCGGCCACGACCAGGATCAGCGTGATGGCGACCACCGGCGTGCCGAGCACGATGATCAGGCTCGTGGCGTAATGCGACCAGATGAACAGCGGCAGCCGGAACCAGGTCAGCCCCGGCGCCCGCATGCGATGGATGGTGACGATGAAGTTCAACCCCGTGAAGATCGACGAGAACCCGGAGATGAAGACGCCGAGGCCGGTCGCGATCACATAGCTGTTCGAGTAGTGCGTGCTGAGCGGCGTGTAGAAGGTCCAGCCGGTGTCCACGCCGCCGTTGACGATCGCCCACAAAGTGAAAATACCGCCGAGGGTATAGACGTACCAGCTCGCCAGGTTGAGCTTGGGAAAGGCGAGATCCTTGGCGCCGATCATCAACGGCACGAGGAAGTTGCCCAGCACCGCCGGGATCGCCGGGATCAGGAAGAAGAAGACCATCACCACGCCGTGCATCGTGAACACCCGGTTGTAGGTGTCCGGCTGCATCAGGTCGCCCTCGGGCGTCAGCAGCTCGAGGCGGATGAGCAGGGCGAACAGGCTTCCCAGGGCGAAGAAGATGGTGACCGAGATCAGGTAGAGGATCGCGATCCGCTTGTGGTCCCGGGTCAGGAGCCACGACTTGAGGCCGTACTCCGTATTGAGATAGTTGGGCCGGTCGATCATGTCGTCCGGCGGAATCAGATCGGGGTCGGGTCCGACAACGGTGGCGCTCGTATTCATGGCATCACGGTCCTTCATTTACCTTCAGTCTTCGCCGGAGCCGCGGTCTGCGGCTGCTGGTCCGTAGTGCCCAGCGAGCGGACGTAGGCGACGAGCTGCGCGAGCTGCTCCTCGGTCACCTGCCCCTGATAGGTGGGCATGATCGGTTGCCAGCCCGCCACGACTTTCGCGGCCGGGTTGAGGATCGACTCCCGGAGGTAGTTGTCGTCGGCGGTCAGGGTATTGCCGTCGAGCAGATGAACCTGGCTGCCGTAGAGCCCTTCGAGGCGCGGCGCGCGCGCCGCGACAGCCGATGCACCTCCCGGGCTCGGACGGTGGCAGGTGTAGCAGGCCAGCGACTGGAAGAGGTCGGCGCCCGACGCCACCATCGATTTACCGGCCGGGCCGCCGGCGAGCCAGGCCTCGTACTGCTCCGGTTCCATGGCGATGATGCTGCCGATCATTTTCGAGTGCTCGCCGCCGCAGTACTCGGCGCAGAACAGGTGATAGACACCCGGCTTCGTCGCCTGGAAGAAAACCGAGGTCTCGCGGCCCGGCACGGCGTCCTGTTTCACGCGGAAAGCCGGGATGTACACGCTGTGGATCACGTCCTCGGACTGGATGTGGAGGCGCACCGGCACGCCGATCGGCACGTGCAGCGTGTTGATTTCGCGGTGGCCGTCGGGATGCTGGAACTTCCACATCCACCGTTTGCCCACCGTCCAGTACTCGACGGCGTTCGTGGGCGCCCGGTAGATGTCGAAGTACACGCGCGCGCCCCAGAAGAACATGGCGAGCGCGATGACCAGGGGAATGACGGACCAGGCGATCTCCAGCCAGGCCGGCGCGCGCTCGGGCAAACCGACCTGGTCGACGGAGCGGCGGCGGTACCGGACGATGAAGAAAAGAATCAGGCACGCGATCAGGATCGTGAAGAAGATGCTGATCGCCGACCAGGCGAAGAACAGGGCGTCGACCTGCGGCGAGACCGACGAGGCCGATGGCGGAAAAAGTGGAAGTTGCTGTTGCATGGCTCGTCAGGCCCCCGCGGGCCGCGGTTGCCGGCTCTCCCGCCGCCGCAGGACCATGACCAGGCTGAACAGCCCGATCACCGTCGCGCCCGCGGCCAGGCGCAGGATGTTCAAGGCCGTGGCGCTGTAACGGCCGATCGCCGGATCGTAGTGATAGCAGTAGAGGAGCAGTTGATCGACCGGATCCCCGATCTTCTCGTCGCTCGACTCGATGATGCCGAAGCGCACGTTGCGCGGCGGAAAGTCGATGCCGAACAGGTAGCGCGACACCTTGCCGGCCGGGGTCAGGATGATCATGCCGGCCGGGTGCGCGAATTCGTGGCGCTCCTTGTCGTAAACGTAACGGAAGCCGACGGCGTCGGTCAGGGCGTCGATCGACGACTGCGGTCCGGTCAGGAAGTGGAAACCGCCGTCGTGCCCCGCGCGCCCATAGTTCGCGAGCGTGGCCCGCTTGCGCTCGGCGGACTTCCGCGGCGTATCTTTCGGATCGAAGCTCGCCACGACGACGTCGAACTCCTCGCCGGCATTGAACGTCAGCGGCTTCAGCGTCGAGGTGACTCCCTGGAGCACGAGGTCGCAGAGCATCGGGCAGTCGTAGTAGGCGAGTACCAGGATCACCGGCCGTTTGCCGAAATAATCGCCGAGGCGAACCGCGCGGCCGGTCTCGTCGTGGAACGGCAGGCCGAGCGGCACCGGCTCGCCGAGGCGCTGGTCGTAACCGACCTGGCGCAACGGGCCGGGCATCTCGTTGGCCGGCACGACCGACGAGTTTTCGCCGGACGGGCTCCGCGAGGGGAAGGCTCCGGCCGGGGCGGCGAGCGCCAGGACCGAGAGGATGATCAGGGTTATCAGGAACAGCGCGCGAAACAAAACAGCTACCTTCTTTCTTGCGGCGGAGTTGCCGGCGATTGTACGTTGTTCGGCATCGCCGGGAACCCGCCCGGAGTCCCGCCCACCACCTCCGGCCCGAGGCCGCGTCCGGCGACGACTTCCATGGCCACGTCGATCGGCACGCGCATCGTCCCCTTCTGCTGATCGATCCAGCCGGCGCGGTTGAGCCGCCGGTCCTCGTCCTGCCGCATTTCGGCAAGGTCTAGAGCGGGCGTGGTCTGGAGCCGCGGGCCGGGCGGCGGCGGCTGTCTGTTCGTTTCCGCCATCGGCGAAGAGGTGGCGTCGCGCTTCGTGTCGAAGCGGTCGAAACCTTTGATCAATCCCCAGATGAGCAGGTGGACGATCGCGGTGACGGCGACGAGGCCGACGACCGCGTAGACGATGCCGCGCAGGTTGATCTCACGGTCGAAGCTCATGGCACCAGCGCCTCCGGGAGATAGGGGTCGTTGACCGGCAGCAGCGGCCGGCTGCGCAGCTCGCGCAGGAAGTACGCCAGCCAGAGGCCGCCGACGGCGACCGGGGCCGCGAGATACATCCAGTACAGTGCCGGAGTCTGCGTTTCGAAAGCCGGCTCCACCTGCCAGAGCAGGTCGACCCAGCGCATGACGAGCATCAGCATCGCCACCCAGGCGAGCCGGCCCGCGTCGCGCTTGAGGTCGCGCGACAGCAGCAGCGCGAACGGCAGCGCGAAGTGGAAGATCACCAGCGCCAGGCCCACCGCGCCCCAGCCGCCGTGGAAGCGCCGCAGGTAGAAGTGGGTCTCCTCCGGGATGTTGCCCGACCACATGATGAGGAACTGTGAGAAACAGAAGTAGGCCCACAGCATCACGAAGGCGAGCATCAGCTTGCCGTAGTCGTGGAAGATGCGCGGATGGAGCACGCGGTCCATCGGCTCGCGGCGCACCAGCCAGAGTCCGAACACGATCAGGAACGCCAGCGCCGACAGGCCCTGGCTGCCCATCAGGTAGACGCCGTAGATCGTCGAGTACCACCCGCGCTGGAGCGACATCAGCCAGTCGACCGAGGCGAACGTCACCGCCAGGCAGTAGGCGGCGAGGCCCGGCCCCGCGAAGAGCTGCATGCGCCGCGTGATGCCCGGATCGTCGCCGCGGTCCTGCCGCCGCGACAGGCCGCTGATCAGAAACGCCACGCCGCCCCAGATCGATGAAATAAAGGGCGGAGCGGACCAGGTAGAACGGCACGTTCAGGTACGGCGCCTGGGCCTGTAGCAGCGGATCGTGTCGCCGCTTCCGGCCGCGCCCAGAGATAGAGGCGCCCCAGGCCGAACAGCAGCGGCGCGCCGAGCAGCAGCAGAGCCGGCAGCGTGCGCGTGGCGGCCTCCATGGTGCGGCGCAACACGATGCCCCAGTCGCCGTGCGTCAGGTGATGAAGCAGCGAGAGGGCGAGACAGCCGAGCGCCACGCCGGCCCAATAAACCCACCCCACCAGCCACGAGCGGAAGAAGTAATCCGGAGATACGAAGGCTCCGAGCCCACAGACGGCAAGGCCGGCGATGCCCACGATCAAAGCGGTGCGCTGGAGGCGGCCGGCGCCGTCCGGAAGATTGATCCCCGCGGCCTCGGCAAGGGTCAACGGATCACGTTTCGCGGCGGCTCTCATGGTCTTTCCTCGAAGCGTCCACCGAAGCGATTTCAGACTCGACGGCCTGCCGCCGATTCGCCGGGATATCGGCGAGATGCGCGTTCTGACTGTACTGGAGCGCGCGGATGAGCGCCGCGATGGCCCAGCGGTCCTCCAACGAGACCTCCCGGCGTAGGACGGCATGACGCCGAAGCCCTGGGTCATGGTGGTCGACGAAATAGCTCGGCCGGCGCGCTGCGCAGGCGCGGATCGTGGAACGACGGCGGCTGCTTGTAGCCGCGGCGGACGATCATGCCGAGACCGTCGCCGGTCCGGCCGTGGCAGGGGGAACAAAAGATATTGAAACGCTGCCGGCCGCGCCGCAGGAGCTCCAGGGTGACCGGCGGCGAGGCCTGCACGGCCTGCTGCGATAGAGCCGGCGTGAGCGCGAGGCCCGTATACGGCGCGATCTTCTCACCGAACGCGTTGCGCGGCACCGTGCCGGCGGGAAGCTGGCGCGAACCCTGGCCGTCGGCGAAGAAATCGCTCGCCTCGTAGCGGCCCCAGCTTGTGCTGGTCGTGCATGTTCTGCCGGCAGCCCGCCGTCCCCGCCAGGCACAACAGGCAGACCGCGCAGGACGGTGGCAGATCTAGTGCTCAACCTCGTTCACCTCGGTCGGGTTCATGTCCGACAGGAAGCGCCGCGTGCCCTCGCGGTCGAACAGGGGGTCGCGCGCCTCGATCACAGGAAGTAGCGGTCGCGCGACGCGAGGGCGAAGCGCGGCACGTTGAAAACAGGGTGGTACGGCTTCGGCAGGCCGTTCAGAACGAACATGCCGAGCACCGCCGAGAAGGCCGCGAACAGGATGGTCATCTCGAACGTCGGGATGATGAACGCGGGCCAGCTATTGAAAGGCCGGCCGCCGACGTTGAGCGGATAGGCGATCACCGACGCCCAGTACTGGAGCCCGTAGCCGGAGATGGCGCCGACGATGCCGCCGATCAGCACGATGAGCGGCAGCTTCGAGTGGTGATGGCCGATGGCCTCGGCCAGCTCCTCGATCGGAAAGGGCGTGTAGGCGTCGATGCGCGTGAACCCGGCTTCGCGGGTGCGGCGCGCCGCCTCGATCAGCTCCTCCGAATCGTGGAACTCGGCCATCAGGCCGTAGATCGGCGGCCGGTGCGGGTGCGGATGCGCGCTCATGCTTGCTCTCCCGGAGAGTCGGTGGATTCGCCGCCTTGGTGTCCTCCGGCGCCGCCCGGCGCGCCCGGCACGATGGTCCGCATCTCGAAGATGGAGATCATCGGCAGGAAGCGGATGAACAGGAACATCAGCGACAGGAAGAGGCCGATCGTGCCGATGAACGTGGCCCAGTCCCAGATCGTCCCGTGGTACATGCCCCACGACGACGGCAGGAAGTCGCGGTGCAGGCTGGTGACGATGATGACGAAGCGCTCCAGCCACATGCCGACGTTGACGACCATGCGACATCACGAACAGCCAGACAGGGTGACGTGCGGACGCGGCGGAACCACAGCAGCTGCGGCACCACGACGTTGCAGAACAGCAGGGCGAACCAGTGATATCAGTAGGGGCCGGAGGCGCGGTTCATCAGCATGAACCGTTCGTAATGATTGCCGCTGTACCAGCCGAAGAACAGCTCCATCATGTAGCCGTAGGCCACGATCAGGCCGGTGGCCAGCATGACCTTGCCCATGTTCTCCAGGTGGCGCATGGTGATGAAGTCCTCCAGGCCGAACGCTGCGCGCAGCGGGATCGACAGCGTCAGCACCATGGCGAAGCCGGAGAAGATGGCGCCGGCCACGAAGTAGGGCGGGAAGATCGTGGTGTGCCAGCCGGGCACGACGCCGACGGCGAAGTCGAACGACACCACCGTGTGCACCGAGACCACCAGCGGCGTGGCCAGGCCGGCCAGGAGCAGGTAGGCGGTCTCATAGTGGTGCCAGTGCGGCGCCGAGCCGCGCCAGCCCAGGGCGAGAATGCCGTAGATGCACCTTGGCGATGCGCTTGCGCGCGCGGTCGCGCAGCGTCGCGAGGTCGGGGATCAGGCCGACGTACCAGAACAGGAGCGACACCGTGGAGTAGGTCGAGACCGCGAACACGTCCCAGACCAGCGGGCTGCGGAACTGCGGCCAGAGGCCCATCGTGTTGGGATACGGGAACAGCCAGTAGGCGAGCCACGGCCGGCCGAGGTGGAGCACGGGAAACATGCCGGCGCAGGCCACGGCGAAGAGCGTCATGGCTTCGGCGAAGCGGTTGATCGACGTGCGCCACTCCTGCCGCAACAGCAGCAGGATGGCCGAGATCAGCGTGCCGGCGTGGCCGATGCCGATCCACCAGACGAAGTTGATGATGTCGAAGCCCCAGCCCACCGGGATGTTGATGCCCCAGATGCCGACGCCCTTGGCGAACAGCCAGGTCACGGAGACCAGAAACACCATCAACAGCGAGAACGAGACGGCGAAGCCGACATACCACCACTTCGGCGTCGCGTGTCAGGACGACGGCGCTGATCTTGTCGGTGACGGTGGCCGGCGTGTGGCCCGGCGCCGACCACCGGCGGCTTGTAGGGCATCTCGCCGAGTCACCGGCTCGTTAGTGGTCGCCATGTTCCGCCTCCATCGTCGGGGTTCGGGTTGCTGACCTTCGCCAGGTAGGTGGTGCGCGGCCGGGTGTTCAGCTCTGTCGAGCAGGCCGTAGTTCAGCGGCTCGGCCTTTCAGCTTGGCGACTCGGCTGCTCGGGTCGTTGATGTCGCCGAAGACGATGGCCTGGGTCGGGCAGGCCTGCTGGCAGGCGGTGACGATTTCGCCGTCGCGATCGGCGGTCTTCGACTTTCGCTTCGATCTTGGCCTGCGTTGATGCGCTGCACGCAGTAGGTGCATTTCTCCATCACGCCGCGCGTGCGCACGGTGACGTCCGGGTTGCGCAGCAGCTTCGAGCACTCGGCGTGTCCTAGTCGGTGTAGTGCAGGAAATTGAAGCGCCGCACTTTGTAGGGGCAGTTGTTCGAGCAGTAGCGGGTGCCGACGCAGCGGTTGTAGACCATGTCGTTCAGGCCTTCGTCGCTGTGGACGGTGGCCGCCACCGGGCAGACCAGTTCGCAGGGCGCGTTTTCGCAGTGCATGCAGGGCACCGGCTGGTGGTGGACTGCGCGGGTTGTCCAGGTCGCCCTCGTAGTAGCGATCGATGCGGAGCCAGTGCATCTCGCGGCCGCGCTGCACCTGCTCCTTGCCGACGACCGGGATGTTGTTCTCGGCCTGGCAGGCGATGACGCAGGCGTTGCAGCCGATGCAGGCGTTCAGGTCGATCGCCATGCCCCAGGCGTGGCCCTCGTACTTGTAGGCCGGGAAAAGTGATTCGTCCGGCTTCGGCTGCTCGCGCTCTTTCTGGATGAGCATCGGGTCGCGGCGCAGCTCTTCGAGGGTGGCGGTGCGGATCAGCTCGCGGCGCTCGGCCTCGTCGCCGGCGAGCGGAATCTCGTCGGCGCCGCTCACCCGCCGGCCCTGCGGCAAAACGTGGTGGTTCTGGGTGCAGGCGAACGCGTAACGCTCGCCGAGCGTGCGGATCTCCGCGCCGGGCAGGTTCCACAGCGCCTGCGAGGTGCGCAGCGGGTAGGCGTCGAAACCGAGCCCGGTGGCGCGGCCGGCGCGGCGGCGGCCGTAGCCGAGCGACAGCTCCGCCGTGCCCTCGGCCACACCGGGAAGCACCCAGACCGCGGCCTGGACCTTGCGGCCGTTCCAGGTGATCTCGGCCATCTCTTCATGCACCAGCTTCAGGCGCTCCGCCGTGGCCGGGCCGACCGTCAGCGCGTTGTCCCAGGTCAGCTTGGTCATCGGCTTCGGCAGCTCCTGGAGCCACGGGTTCGGCGCCAGGCTGCCGTCCCAGACCGTGGGATCGGGCCGCAGCCGGAGGGTGACTTTCCCTTGGAAGCCGCGCGCCTGCTGTACGTTCCGGACGATCGTAGAGGCCGCGGCCTGCGCCGCGCCGCCGTTCACGGAAACGGCGATAGGGGAAATTTGAGTATCCGGGACCAGACCGTCGTGGAGCGCCTTGCGCCACGCGCTTTCGAAGTCTCCGGCCAAAAGGGTTTTCCAATGCTCGCGGACCACGTCGTAGCTGGTGGCGTCCGCCCGGTTGGCAAAGAGGACCGCCAGGATTTCGATCGCTGTCCGTCCGTTGTAAAGCGGCTCGATGAGCGGCTGGATCAGGCTCACGGTGCCGTCCCAGGAGCGCGCGTCGCCCCAGCTTTCGAGCTCGTGGGCGGCCGGGAGATGCCACTGGCAATACTCCGCGGTCTCGTCCTCATAGAGGCCATGATGGACGCGCAGGCCGACTTTCTGGAGCGCCTCGGTGAACCCGAGGTCGGCGGGCGCCGTGTAGACCGGGTTGACGCCGTCCAGCATCAGGAGAAGGTCGACGCGGCCAGCAGCCATGTCGGCGACGAGCTGGCGCATCGACTCCACTTGATCGGATCCATGGACCGGCCCATTCGCCGGAAAGACTTCGACGGGCGCGGTATGGAAAACCGTCCGGCCCGTGTTGCCGAGCGCCTGGTTGATGGCGTGGACGAGCACCTGCATCTCGGGCGAAGCGTGCTCGTCGGCCACCACCAGCGAGGCGCCCGGGTTGGCCATCAGGTCCGCGGCGATGACCGGCAGCCAGCGCTTCGCGCGCGCGTCGGCCAGCACCTCTCCACCTCCGGAGACAGCGCCGACGGCCTGGGCGAGCGCCAGCGTGAACGCCTCGACCTCGTGCGGCGGCAGTGGCAGGCGGTGATCGGCGAGGGTACCGGTGTTCGTCGGCACGCTCTCGACCGCGTAGAGCCGGCTCATCTCGAGATTCGTCTTTGCGCACCCGCCGGTTGCGGGCGAAATCACGCTGATAGCGGACGTTGCCCGGTCCCGTGGTGAGGAGGTCGGAGTCGAGCGCCAGGATGACGCGGGCGGCGCCGAAGTCGTACCGGGTCTCCAGCGGCTGGCCGAACGCGGCCTGCGCGGCGGCGCGGCCGTGATGGCGGCCGGCGGGCTCCCACTGGTGCCAGCGGGCGCGCGGGAAACGGGTGAGAAGATCCTGGAGCTGGGCCGCCATCGTCGGCGAGGTGACGGTGCCGGTGAGGATCCGCACGCCCTCGCCGCCGAGCGCCTGGAGCGCGCGCAGCCGGGCTCCCATCTCGCCCACGAAGGCGCCCCACGTCCCGATCCGGCTGTCGTGGACGATCGACTGGGAGCGCTCCGGATCGTAGAGGGTGAGGACCGCGGCCTGGTCGAAGATGTCCGTGGCGCCGAGGCTGGCCGGGTGATCCGGGTTGCCCTCGATCTTCGTCGGCCGTCCCATGTGGCTCTCGGCGAGGACGCCGCGCGCGTAGCCGCCGCGGGTGAGCGCCGTGGCGAAGAAGAGCGGCCGGCCGGGGACGATGTACTCCGGCTGCTTCACGTAGGGGACGATCGACTCGGGCGGCTGCTTGGTGCAGCCGGTCAGACCCGCGAACGCGAGCGACGCGCCCAAGAGCTGGAGGAAGCGGCGGCGGGAGACACCGTCGCCCCCTTTGACGGGATCAACCAGCTCCTCGGGCGCCTCCGAGGCGAAGCGCGGAAACTCGCGATGCAGGAGATCCTGGAACTCGGCCGTCCCGGCGAGCTCGTCGAGGCTGCGCCAGAGCTCGGGCCCGCGCTTCTCGCGCAGCCGTGCGCGGACCTCTTCGAGGTCCAGGCGGGCCGGCTCCGGCTGCCGGGCCGCTTCGGCGCCGCATTTCCCTTTATCTTGATTCAAGCTGTCCATCCTAAGGCTCGCTCCCGCTCGATTGATCCCCGAAAAATCAACGGTGGCACGTCGAGCAGCTCGTGAGAGATTGAATGTGGTAGTCCTTGACCAGCTTCGCCTGGAGCGCCCGGGCCTCCGCCGGATCGGCGGGCGGCTGCCAGTTGACGTTGAACACCTCTTCCCGGGGCCGCACGTTCTTGCCCGGATCGCGGTGGCAGCTCAGGCACCACTCCATCTGCAGCGTCGCCTGCTGGAACATCAGCGGCATCTTGTCCACGCGGCCGTGGCAGGTCACGCAGCCGATGCCCTTCGCCACGTGGACGCTGTGATTGAAGTAGACGAAGTCGGGCAGGTCGTTGACCCGCCTCCACTGCAGCGGCTGGCCGGTGGCGAAGCTGGCCCGCACCGGCTCCAGCATGTCCGCGTTGGTCCAGATCTGCGGTGGCAGTTCATGCAGGTCGCGGTGGGCGGCATGCCCGGCGAAGGCGGAGGTCTCGACGGACGTGTGGCAGTACCGGCAGTCGATCCCCAGGCCGGCGACGTGATGGTGCGTGGCTGAACGGGACCGGCTGCTTGAGCACGATCCCCTGGCCCGTGGCATAGGACGACCGGAGCAGGGTCAAGAAGATCCAGGCGAAGAAGGCGATGAAGAACACCGCCCCGAAGATGCTGACCTTGGCGATGGTGTTCGTGCTGCGGTGGAAGATCTGCATGTGCTGCCTCTCCTAGCCTCCCAACTCCTCGCGAAGGGACTTTGTGAAAGTCGTCACAAGCGCGCATCCTACCCAAACGGGGAGCCGGGTGCAAGACGGGTGCCCTCTGGCCGGGCAGGGAAAGACCGCCCTCCCCTCTTCGCCGGGCCTGCGCGGCGTGCCGGAATTTACCCGTCCCCTGTAAACTTTGGATACCTGGAGGAGGCAAGAGCGATGCGCAGGATGGTGCTGGCGATGGTTCTGGCGGGTTTGGGGTTCCTGGCGGGTCTGGCCTGGCCGCGCCGGGTGGTGGACGGAGACATCATGCCGGCCGCGAGCCCGGCGGCGCAGCCGGCGGCGGGCGACTGCCGGCGCGGGCCACGCGGCGGCACCGGTCCCGAGGCCGGAGCTGGCTCAGGAGGAGAGGGCGACGATCGGCCTCTTCCAGCGGGCGTCGCCGTCGGTCGTCTACATCACCTCGCTCGCGGTTCAGCGCGACTTCTTCAGCATGAACGCCCAGGAGGTTCCCCAGGGGTCGGGCTCCGGCTTCATCTGGGACCGCGAGGGTCACATCGTCACCAACTACCACGTGATCCAGGGCGCGAGCGCCGCGCAGGTGACGCTCTCGGACCAGTCGACCTGGGATGCCGAGCTGGTCGGCTACGCGCCGGAGAAGGACATGGCCGTGCTGAAGATCAAAGCTCCGGCGAACAAGCTGCAGCCGCTGCCGCTCGGCGAGTCGGACGACCTGCAGGTGGGCCAGTCGGTGTTCGCGATCGGCAACCCCTTCGGCCTGGACCACACCTTGACCACCGGTATCGTGAGCGCGCTCGGCCGCGAGATCCAGTCGGCGGCGGGCGTGCCGATCCGGGACGTGATCCAGACCGACGCCGCGATCAACCCCGGCAACTCGGGAGGTCCGCTGCTGGACAGCTCGGGCCGCCTGATCGGGATCAACACGGCCATCTACAGCCCGTCGGGGGCCTACGCCGGGATCGGCTTCGCGATTCCGGTCCACTCGGTCTCCTGGGTGGTGCCGGACCTGATCCGCTACGGCCAGGTGAACCGTCCCAACCTGGGAGTTGAGATGGCGCCGGAGGCCTGGAACCGTCAGCTCGGAGTGGAAGGAGCGCTGATCGCGCGCGTCGAGACCGGCAGCGCCGCCGACCAGGCCGGCCTGCGCGGCACCGAGCGCATCCGGGGCCGAAACTGGCAGCTCGGCGACATCATCCAGTCGATCGACGGCAAGCCCGTGAGATCCCTGGCCGACCTGCTCCTGATCCTGGAAGAGAAGAAGGCCGGAGACGTGGTGACGGTCGGCTACCTCCGGGACGACCGCCGGCAGGAGGCCCGGATCCGGCTGGAGGCGGTGCGGCGGCAGTAGGCGGGCCAGGCGCGGAGCACGGGGATGCCGCAGGCCGCCCGTCCCGGAGGTTCGACGACCCCAAGTGACCCGCCTTCTCGCCGCGCTGCGCCAGGCCAACCGCCGACCTCGACGAGCTGGGCCAACACTGGGTTCTGATCGGAGGTCTGGCCGTCTCGGTCGGGCCGAACCCCGCACCAACAGCGGCCTCCGGCCTAGATCTGCTTTGCCCCTTCGCCCCGAACAGCACAGAGTCGCCTTCCAGTCGCTGTGTGGTTGCTGTTTCAAAACCGAAGTCCAAAAATCCCGCCATCTTCTTTCGCGTCGGTCAGAACCACGGGCAGCACATGCTCCTGGAGGTCGAAGCCGTCGATCTTTTCCTTGAACGCATCGTCCTCGTTCATGGTGACAATGTATTGAAACTCCAATTCTTCCGCCATTTCAGCGCCGGCCTTCAACGCGCTAACGACCTGGCGCCCATCGACGCCGTCGAAAAGGTGGCTATCGTGGACCAAAAAGCCTGGACAACGCCGCGCTTGGCGCAGAGCCGCATGAGCATCATGTCGAAGCAAAATATCTGCATGTTTTTGATGCCTTTGCTGCGGGAGCCCTGCATTGGGAACTGAAAGACGGGGCCGTTGGAGGTCTCCTCTATGGTCATGCTGCCGGCCGACTCGTAAAGCCGTCTCGACGTTTCCTCAAACGAGAGGATAGCATCCTTCAAGCGAGCCTCCTGCTCAGCAAAATCACGACGCAAGCGAAGCGCCAGGAGATTACGGTCGATCTCCAGTTCGTTCTTTGTCCCCTCTAATTGCTCCGCCGCATCGAATCGCTGGCGCAACGACTCGACCTCTGCCGCCATGCGTCCAGCTTCGCCTTGCAACTTGGCAAACTGATCCAGCGCCCCGTGGCTCTGTAACACGCTCATGACCGCCGCCCGCCGCTTATCGAGGCGCGACTTTTCCTGCTCCCGCAGGGCGACCCGTTGCCTCGCTGCGGCCAATTCTCCTGTGAGGTAGTCGCGGCGGTTGCGAATGACTGACTCGTGAAAGCTCCGCACTTCGTCGTAACGCTTAATGGCAAGCCCCGGCAATGCCACGCCCGCCTCGGCGTAAATGCTTTCCAGATCGACAAGAGGGGGCGGAGATTCGGCCTGCATCGCGCGCTCCAACTCCCGAATCGTTGCCGCGTCAATGACGTTGCCATTTGATAGTTCGTTGATCTTACGGGTGAGCTGGTCGGCCTCCACCTCCAGATCGCCGTATTGAGGCAACACGCGAAAGGTGGGAAATCTGTGATTTCAGCTCATTCAGCCGGGCATCGGTCACGGTTAGCTCGGTTCGAAGATCGGCCGCCTTCCCGATGATACTGCCAAAGGCACCGTCGCCTGCCGCTTTCTTGAGCTCAGTCAAAGATTTTTCCCGATCCCTCACCTTCTGCCAGTCGCTCGCGATCTTCCAATCCAGTCCGAGCAAAAACAACAGAGCCACCTGATAATCGCCAGTCTTCTGCATGCCTGCTTGCTTCTCGGGCGTTGTGAACGCTCCACTCTGCTGGCGGCGCACGAAGTAGGCGAAGAGCGAGCGAAAGCTTGGGGCACGCCCTTCGGTTTCAGGGAGGCTGCGCAATCCGAACATCTTTTCGCCGAGCAGATCCACCCACTCGGAATTTGAGAGACTCGCCTTTCCGTTCAGAAAGCTGCCCCCACGCACACTTACCTTGTTCTTCTGACGGCCAGAGCGCTCGGCGACAACTCTCTCCTCCCCGAGGTCGAGCTAAGGCCGAATGTTTCGGCGGCGAGAGCCTCCGCAAGGAAGAGCGACTCTTTCCCGGCATTCGAACCGGAAAGAAAATGGATGATCTCAATCAGGCTTGTTTTGCCAGCCCGATTGCGCGTCTGCTTGTCGCTCGCGCCCGATTCCTTCTGTGCGATCAGAACGTTGAGCCCGGCTTGAGCTTGAGCTCCTTGAAGGAGACAAGAGTGCTGAAAATGCGGTGAATCATAATGGTTTCCGACTCAAGAGACCGTCCTCGAAGCTCAATTGCACCGATGAAAAACAGCAGGTCGAGGGCGAGCACAAACCCGTCATAGCGCAATGGCGGCGCCCCCTTTTGCGTGACACCGACCCGCGGCATTTCCTCCCAAAGAGCTGAAACCGTCTTCGGTTTTGACAAGTGCTGCAAGATCTTCGCCCCGACCGTGACCAGCGCGCGGTCTTCGGAAAGGTGCTTGGACGGAAGAATCATGGCGCCGTGCTCCGAGCTTCCTCGAAAATGTCGCAGCTATCGAAGTAATAGGCAAGGACGGAGAGGACAGCTAGCTGGTGCTTCGGTGATCCCCTGTGCGCTCCTCCGGCCCAAGTCTGCAGCGCTGAAAAAATCCCGTCGGGGTGAGACAACCCGCGCAGCGATTGATACTCGGCGCGGAACGACTCAGCCACGCGTTCACCTAGCGTTTCGTCGTGCCACCGGGAAAGGAAATCCTGAACCAGCGGGGCCTTCGCCATTCCCGTCTTGAGTAGTATGACCACATTTTCTGACAGGGCGTTGGCCTCGATCTTGCCCATGGGGACCGCCTTGACTTCCGTTGGCGCCGCTGCCGACCGGTCAGCATGGTCTCCAGAACGATCTGCAAATGCTGCAAAAGGTTCTATCTTGGTTCCTGAAGGAACGGACCAAACCACGATCCAGGTCGTCACGGGAGAGCTCCGGAATATGAGAATAAGCTCTTCCAAGCCCCAAGATCCAGGGTGATACCGGGATCGCGCTCTCGTAATCAAGCAGAACTTTCTGCACGTGGGGCGGCAAGCCATCCGCGGCGTTGTGGACAAAGACCCATGTGACAAAATGAGTGCCCGAATACGCCTTGGCGCCCTCCAAGTCCTCTTTGATTTCGCGACCGCCTTGGCTGCCTCCATCTCATAGGGTGCATAAACCTGAAACAGTCGCCGCTCCGATTGAGGAAGCCATCGTTCTTTTGGTCACCCTGATTCCCGACGGACGGCAGGGCATGAAGTCGGCCTTGTAGGCCAAGCTCATGAGTCTTCAAGAGAGACGACGCGCTACCCTTCGACCGCAGAAAGGCATCCTGAAGTCCTTGTAGAAGGCTCGTTGCAGTCGGTCCATGATCCGGGTCTCCGCGGCTTGTCGCTGCCACGGCGTCATTATACCCCCACCAGAGGCGATGCGATCTCGTCTCGGGGCGCCCAGCGTCACCGCGCGGATGTGGGACGCCAGCGGGTAGATGGTCCCTGCGTAGATCACCACCAACTCCTGAACCCAAGGGCCCAGAGCAGGGCAAGTTGGGCACCTTGGAATCTGGGGGTGGCACTCCCAGACAAGGCCCGGCCGGCTCTCCTTGGTTCTCCGCTCGCCGAGCCAGAGCCCGCTGGCGCCGAGCGGACGACCATGCCAGACACGGGTCCCACGACCGAGATCCCCGAAACCCTCAGATCTGGGGGCGGACATGAAGGACCCTGTCCGGGACCCGGTGGTGATGCCGCGTAGCAGATGGCCTCGACCTCTACGAGACCGCCGAGGCGACAGCGGCAGAACCCCGGCGCCGGCACCCCGAAGCGGACGAAGCCGAGATCGAGCGCGGCCTCGCCGCCTGGCGCGACACCGGCGGGAGCGGAGCAGGGGATGCGAGGGGGGGGAGGTGAGAAAGGAGGGGGCCCCCAACAAGCCCGAGAGGCCCTGCCGCGAAGTAACCTTCCCTGAGGCGAAGTAACCTTCCCTGAGGCAAAGCAAACTTCCCTGAGGCAAAGCAAACTCCCCTGAGGCAAAGCAAACTCCCCTGAGGTGAAGCAAACTCCCCTGAGGCACAGTCAACTCCCCTGAGGCACAGTCAACTCCCCTGAGGCACAGTCAACTCCCCTGGCACGAAGTCAACTCCCCTGGCACGAAGTCAACTCCCCCGGCACGAAGTCAACTTCCCCGGCGCAAAGTCAACTTCTCTGCCGCAAAGTCGACTTCCCTCGGATCAAAGTAACCTTCTCTGCGCCAGGGAAGGTTACTTTGCCGCAGGGAAGTTTCCCTGGCGCCAGAGACGTCCAAGCCTCCTCCAAGACAAGCCGGGACCCGGCGATACGGTGAATCGATTGTCAAGAAAGCGTCCGGGCGGCCATGGACGGCTCCCCGGTTCAAGGAAACAGCCTGAAACCCTAGACGAAGTTGTCGAGCGGCTAGCAGAGATGCACGCGTCTACCACCTGACACCCGTATCAGCCTGATGTGCAGTTGGCGTCAAGCGCCCCACGACTATGCCTACGACTTTCGCCGCCCCGCCGAAGCCCAGGATTCGGACCGGTCTACCTCCCAGATTTCAAGATCTGGCTGGCTTCTCCCTCCGCTCTTTTCGAGCCAACCCCTGGAGTTGCCTCATCTCGGCGACAGTCTCTTCCAGCCACCGGAGACGTTCTGCCGGTGTCAGCCGCAACCCTTGCCGGATGTGGTGACGGCGCGCGCCTTCAAAGTCCCAGGTGTAGTCATCGGGTCCCGCTCGGGCTTCTGGCTTAGGTGCGTCGTTCATGAGTCGCCCTCCGAGAGCTCCGCGAGAGCTTCGACGTCTTCCAGATCCCGGGACCGGCCGGCGGCGCGCTTCATCTCCATCAGATCTTGGAGCGACACGACTGTCGCCTGCACATGCTGGAGAGGAACGCGTACGGCGCGCTGGTAGGTTGCGTCAAAGTCGAACGGCTCTCGAAGGAACAGATCCACAGCAAACCCCGGATGATCCGGATGCCAGAGCGAGAAGACCTGCATGTTCTTCTCCCGCGCCCAGGTCTCCCGCATCGCAGGGTCCGCGAAGGAGCTGAGCGACACCGGCACCCGCGGTTGAAATCCAAGCTCGGCCAGGGCCCTCAAGGCCTTCTCCAGATTCTCCGGCTCCAACTGAAGGACGAGATCGAGATCCAGGGTCGTGCGCAAGTATCCATGGAGCACCACGGCCACTCCACCTACGATGAGGTACCGGACTCCCAGCCGTTCGAGAGGCGCCAGGACCCACTCTACTCGACCGTTCATGCGTGGAGTTTACTCCAGGCCGCTCCGGCAGCACTCGCACGAGCCTCAGCCGCGGCCGGAAGCTTGACCTCCGTGACGCGAGCTGCCTGGTTACGGCGCATCTGCTCCACAGACTCCAACAGATCGCGCTGGAACTGATCGGTGTCAGAGGGCATTTTCAACTCCTTTCTTCAACTCGGCGAGGAAGGCCGTGGGCAGGTTGTGACACATTCCCGTCAGGCGCCCGCTCGAGGCCCTGGATTGGACGCCGTCCGCGCCGAGCGGCGGGCAGCCGGCTTTCGGTAGGCTGGAGAAGCCAGTATCTGTCCATCGCGTTAGGAGTAAAGACCTCTCGTGACAATCCGGGCAGGAGAATACTCCACCGCCTTCACGGTATAGGTCTCGCTTTCCTAGTGTCCTTTCCAGCTTCCAGCGACCTTCCGAATCGCCGAGCTGCCACACGTCGGACACTTTGAAATAGCGAAGTCTTCGTTGTTCATGGGATGTTTCTCACAGAGCCGTGAGGGCATCGACCTCCATCTCGATCCGTGCCTTTTCGCTGAAGGCGTAACGCCCTGAAAGAACCGCACGCTTGATTCGGACGAGAACCTCAACCATAGCGAGACTCTACCACAGCCTAGCAGCTCGGTTCCCGGGAAGCTGAGCCTGCTCGGAGAAGCCGAGGCTGTTTCAGGCGAGCCGCTCCCGGACCATCGAAGCATCTTCCCAGTCCGGCGAGGCTGTACCGGGGAAGATGGGCTGACGTCTCGGGAAGATGCTTGCGGGGAAGCTGGTGCTGCTTCCGCGTCCGTACGACGACTTCTTAGGAAGCCGAGGCGCCTTCCGGTCTGGGCCGGCATGACCGTGGCCGTCCACCCGGTGGCATCTGCACGTTGGCAGCCACCCGCGCTTGACCCTTCTGACGGCTAGCGGGCGACGTTCCCGCCTTTTCCGGCCGCGAGCCGGCCATCAGGCATGAAGCTACAGGAGGAGGAGTCCCATGGAGACTTCCGGAGGTCTAGAATCGCTAAGCGTCAGGATTCAAGAAACTTGCGCCGTGTCGCGGCGGAGGCGCGGGAATGCTTCGCCTCTTCCCGATTGATGCAAAGGATGATGAGCAGGACGGAGAAACGATTGAGTCGAAGGTTAGGCAATCAATAGCTAGGCGATCAATAGCTAGGCTGAGGTGATATTGAACAGCGAAGACCAACGTCTGTGTCATCTACCGAAGAAGCGAACTGGCCTCCGAGTTGAGTTGCTAGCTTCTTGGTCGATGTGGCGGATCGCACTCACTGGGCTGCTGTTGTATGTAGCTCCGGTTACGGCTATATCATTGGTGGGGTACTACTTTTCGCGCTCTGGAGAATCTCGGGTCAAAGCAGTTAAACGGGTCGCCTGTCTATTGGTGGGACATCGAATATGACGATTTCATTAGCGCCCTGTCCATTGGGTATGGCGATTAAGCCCGCTGGCGATAGCGCTCGCCTGCTACGGTCGTCGAAGCTCTAATCGGCACAGGCATACTAGGGATCACCCTTGCTGCCATCACAGCGAAGTTTCTTTCTCCCCCACAAAACGCGATTGCTTTTTCCCGTTACGCTTACTACTGTACCGAGAACCAAGCGTTTTTAGTTATCTTTCTGAACACAAGTCGGTCCCGTTTAGTAAACGCAGAAATCTCCTCGTATTTCAGCATGGCAGAGATTGGACGGATCGCCTAGCCGAACAAAAGCCATCGTAACGCGTGCGGCAAAGAATCTTCACCGACTTGACAGCTCAGGACTATTTCGTGAAGTGCTCGACGAGGAGCTCGATCGCACAAGACTTTCACTCAGGCCTTCTCGGAGGAACGTCGTGATTTCACGATCGAGGACGCAGATCTTCTGGGAGTCCGAGAAGACGGCTTCAGATGTTGATCTAAGTCGACAGGAGATTGAGATTTCATACTGCCGGCTTGCGAGCCTAATCCAAGTGGATATAACCGATAGCCGAAGTGCAAGGGAGCATGCGCGGGAGATCGGCGAACCCCGGCGTTGCAGCGGATGAAACCTGAAAGCGGCCGCCGCTGAACGCCAAGACCGTTCGGCAGAGGTAGCGCGGGCGCGCTGACGGCGTGAGCGCACAATAGAGGACCCAGAATGCTGAGTGGCGCGGCGATATTTCTCTCCGGTGTCATCTTTGGCTTCGTGTTGGCGAGCCAGTTGCGCCGGCTCAGAAAACTCGACTTGATACGCACTGGCACATACGTACTCAAGGACAATTTGCTTGACGAGCTCGTTCGGACCAACCTCGACTACGATCAACTCCTTCGAAGCTTGCGCTCCTGCTACACTTCAGGTTCCATGAGCCGCGAGTCGGCGATTTGCATGCTGCCCTGTGTTATCGCAGCTTTTGAGACGCACCCTGCGCTGGCGGCAGAGCACGCCAACTGGGCTGAAGAATACACACAGGCGTTGGCAGTGCCGAATGCCTTGTGTGAGCTTCGCATGGCGCTGCGGAGCGACATCCGCGTGAGCTCCGGCAAGCTCCTCAGCGAGACCCTCGTCGAGTCAACTACCGAGAGCATTGATACAGAAGAAGACTACTATTACGGAGGCTCTTTTGGGGAAGAAGAAGGCACTACAGTGACGACAACTGTGTACGCCGTCAATGTGGTGGGCCAGGTTTACGAAGCCTACAATCCACTGGCGCGAGGGGCATGTAAGGCGCTAAGCCAAATCGCCGGGGGTGATTCGGCGACGGGCCGTTCCCTTGTAGACGATCTCATTCGAGAGTATGAGGCGAAGGCTTCGCGGACGGTGGAGGTGCGTGACCGACGTCGAGGCGCCGCACTGAGCTCGAGCAGTAAAACGCATGTCAAGCGACACGAAAGCAGCGTGCGGTGAGTTTCAAGCCGCCGAATCGGTCAGCGTCCGGTCCCGCCAGGTGACCCGCGACCAGCCGACGGGGCGGAAGCCCCATCCCTTGGACGCAGAGGTCTGCCGATCCGTAAACCTCCCTACGGAGGAGACAGACATGGCTCAGACGCTCACAGGCCACAGCCGCCGGGAGGTGCTTTTCACGAGCATCGCGGGTATCGCCAGTATCGCCGGCATCGCCGGTATCGCCAATGCGGGATCGGCCCGCGATGCCGCCGCTTTGCAGGTGGTGGGCGGCGGGAAGTGGGAGGTCACGATCCGCTGGCAGGACAGGGCGCCCGTCAAGGTCACCTGGAGCCTGCGGGAGGATGGGACCTTCACCAGCAGCGACGGCTTCGGCGGGATCTGGATCCAGAGCGGATCGCTCGTGCTGGTTTCGGTGCGGAGCGGCACCCATCCCGCATTTGCGGGCAATTTCTTGGCAGGCCGCTCGATCCAGGACGGCGTGGCGCTCCAGCCGGGCGGGATCCGAGGCTACTGGTCCGCCGAGCTGCTTCCCTGACCCGCGTCTTCACCGCCCGGCACGCGGCGCGAACTCGTTCGGGCCGACCTGGACGGTCTCGATCACGTTCGGGTCGTAGGGCCTCCCGAGGTGGAACAGCCGGGCTGCGAACCAGGCGATCGTCATGGTCGGGATCGGGCCGGTGATGGGGATGAGCGCCTCGATGGCCGCCGTGTTCCGTAGCGCCTGGAGACCCGTACGGTTCAGGAGAACCCACATGATCGGGGCCGAGAACACGTCGAGCGCGAAGTCCAGGAGGTCGAGGCCGACCACCAGCACGAGCGGGACAGCCCGGATGGCGGTGAAGAAATCGGCGTTCGCCGGGACACGGATCCGCCTCAGCTTGCGCACGGCCGCGTAGAGCGCAACCGCCGACAGCACCAGGGCGATGAGCATGAGGGCGGCGAGAATCTTGAGCAGGTCGACGAGGTCCATGACTGTGCCTTTCAGGCCGTGGAAGCGACGAAAGCCGGCCCTGGCGCGTACACCTTGCAAGAAGCATGTACGGCCCCGTCCATCCTCGCCGGCTTCGCCGGGGGACAGAGGCGGGCTTCGATCCTGCAAGATGCGCTGCTGGCGCGATGAGGTGACGTTCGATGAACCCGAAGGATCTGATCAAGGACAAGACTTCCGCCCGGCCCCGCCGGTCTGGCACCCTCAAGGCCGGTTTGGCGGCCCTGGGCCTCTTCCTGGCGGCGGCCGGGGCGTTCCAGGCGAGCTCTGATTCCGGAACGGCGCTGGCGCCGCGGAAGGTCCGCTACCTGGAGCTGGGCGTCGAGCAGATCCGCCGCATCGAGGGCAAACGGGGCACGATGGGGCCCGAGTTCCAGCAGACTCTCGCGTCGGGCGCTCTCGCGTCCGCCGCCCTCGCCGCCGAGGGCCGCCCAGACGCGGCGCAGCGCCGCCAGGACGCCGCGCGCTGGGCGGCCGGCGCGCTCGACGCCTGCTCGGGACGGTGGGGAAACGGCAAGTGCGCCCGCGCCCAGCTCCCGTTGCAGCGCATCGCGCTCCAGTATCCCGGCGTGCTGCCGGCCGAGATGCTGACCCGTCTGAAGACCGAGGTCTCGGCCGCGGCCCCGCCTCCGGACGCCGGCGCGGTCCGCGATCCCTGGTCGTTCAAGGAGACCGAGAATCAGCGCATGGTCACGATGGCGCGCAGCCTCGTGGCGCAGACGGTCGCCGGGACTCCGGGCTCTCCCGCGGCACAGGGGTGGGGCAACTACGCCAAGGCGTTTCTCCTCGCGCACGACCGCCAAGGCTGGTACGAGGGCGAGAGCCCGGGCTACATGGTGCTGTCGATCACGGCGCTGCTCCAGTTGGCCGACCATGCGCCCCAGGCCGAGGTGCGGAGCCTGGCCGCGCGCCAGCTTGAGCTGATCTTCGCCGACTGGGCGCAGAAGCAGGTACACGGCTTTCCCGCGGGGCCGAAGAGCCGGACGTACAGCTTCTGGGCGCTCAGCGACCGCAGCACCCCCTGGGTCGCCTGGGCGTGGATGGCCGCGGGCATCGGCGATCCCGGGGAGATCAATTTCATGGACCGGCCGGAGCTGCCGGTGAGCCGCTTCGAGCTGCCGGACACCGTGGTGAAACTGCTCACCGAGCGGCGCAACCAGCCGTCCTACGAGGTCAAGTCCCGTCGGCGGATCTCCCTGGGCAAGCGCAAGGATCTGGACACCGGGCTCTACAGCTACGCGACGCCCGACTACATCCTGGGTACGGCGCAGTCGATCGGCGGTCTGAGCCTGGAAGTCTCGGGCGGCCAGGAGATCGTGGCCACGCTCTTCCCGGAGTGCGGCCAGTTCGCGCCGGTCTACCTCTGGAGCCGGACGCGCAACGACGAATCGGACAAGTGGCGGAGCTGGATGGGACAGGATCGGGCCGTGGGCGACCACAACCTCGTGCTCGCGCGGCTCGGAGCGGGCGAGGCGCTCGGCCATGTGTATCTGGCGCCCGGATGGTCCCGGCCGGAGATCGTCGGGGAGGATGTGGCCGTCTCGCGGTGTGGCGACGCCTACGTCACCCTGGTGAGCCCCGGCGGCTGGGAGGTCGCTTCGGCCCAGGAGAGGTTCCCGTACTACGGCACGTCCCGTCTGCTGAAGGGCTCGTGGGTCGCGGTGCCGCGCCGCCAGCCGGCGGTCGTCGGCCTGGAGGCCGGCCGCCGCGCCGAGCATGGCGACTTCGAAGCCTGGAAACGCCGGGCCGCGTCCGCGGTGGTGACCGTGGCCGAGGGGGAGCTCCGCTTCTCGGTGGCCGGAGGCGGGCGGCTCGGCTTCGTGCCCGGCGAGCGGGCGTCGATGGCCGGCCGGCCGCTGCAGCCGCAGGCCTATCCCCTTCTCGACGGTCCGTTCCTGTCGGGTGACGGCACCGGGCAGTGGACGTTCTCGTTCGGCGGGACGAGCCGGCGGTTCGAACGGGTGGCGCCCCAATAGTCCCCATCCAATGAAAGGGGGGCGCCGAAGCGCCCCCCTGAAACAGCGGTGTGGTGTTTAGAAGTGGAACCGCACGCCGAGCTGAGCAGGCGCTGCTCGCCCTGGCCCGGGTCGCCGGCGTAGGCGTTGGCCTCGCCGTAGCGGTTCGAAGAGCGGCCGGGTTCTTCGAGTTGAAGACGTTGAACACCTCGGCGATGAGCTCGAACCCGTAGTCGCCGCCGAAGCGTGAAGTCCTTCGAGAGGCGAAGGTCGAGCTGCGTGAAGCGAGTCGCCGCGCTGCGCGTTGACGTGGTCGACGCCCGGGCAAGGTCGAAGGCGAAGCCGTCGCCGTTGAGGTCGGAGCCCGACGAGGCGCGTGTACGGGAGGGCCGAGCGGTAGCGGAACATGCCGGAGACGTCGATCCCCACGGAGCGCGATAGATGCCGCCGAGGGTGACGTGGTGGCGGGCGTCGGTGTTGAGCGGGCCGTCGCAGCGCGTCGCAGCGGGTCGAGCGGGTTGACCGACGACGTCGCGCGCGACGCCGCCGAGGTCGGGCTGGTGGTCGACGTCGGTGAGGCGGAACTCGTCGGCGCCGGCCGAGCACGTTGCCCTCGGCCTCGGAGTAGGTGTAGAAGCCCTGCAGCTCGAACTTGTCGCTGACGCGGGCGCGGAAGCCGAGGTTGGCGCCGTGGTAGTCGGCCTCGCCGTCGCCGATACCAGATCCGGAAGTTGCCGAACTGCGGGAAGCGCCGGTCGCCGGTGGCCGGGTCGATGCGGGTTGGCGCGGAAGCGGAACGGGATGTCGCGGTAGTTGATGCTGACACGGCTCGAAGTTGAGGCCGAGCCAGCTCGTTGACCTGCAGCGAGTAGCCGAGCGAGGCCTGGTCGGAGTACGGCGTGCGCCAGCGTCGGCGAGGCGACCTCGTTCGGGCGGGAAACGTCGGCGCCCGGCAGCTGGTTGGGCGGCAGCGGCTGGCCGGGCTGGAAGAAGCTGCCGTCGGGGTTCTTGATGCCGTTGCGGGTCGTTGTAGTTGTAGGCCACGCCGTAGTCCGACTGCACGGCCGCGGCCGGGAAGAGGATCGTCGCGTTGGTGTAGGGGAAGTCGTAGTAGATGCCCCAGCCGCCGCGCACGAGCTTCGCCGTCGCCCTTGAGGTCCCAGGTGAAGCCGAGGCGCGGCGCCCAGTTGTTGTTGTCGTTCTCGAGCATGCCGCCCTTGCCGCCCTGGAAGTCGCGCAGGTAGCTACTCGTTGTACTGTGGTCTGGGTCGAAGCGTCTGCCAGATCGGGTTGGAGCGCTGGTCGAGGTCGAAGCCGTCCCAGTAGTCGTAGCGCAGGCCGAGGTTGAGGGTCAGGCGGTCGTTGACCGACCAGTCGTCCTGGAAGTAGGCGCTGTACTGCTTGACCGGGGTCGTGTCGCCGAGAAGCCGCCGTAGTATGGTGATGTCGGTGATCGGCGAGCCCGGCGCGGTCCTCCGAGCGGCGAGAACTGGCCGGCGAGGCCGGTGGAGAAGTCGCCGCCGAGCGTCGGCTCGTTGATGTAGTTGACGCCGGCCTTGAAGTCGTGGCGCTGGCCGCCGAGCGTCCGTCGAGCAGCTGAAGTCGTCCTTGTACTGGTACTTCGTCTGGTTGGTGCGTCTGCGGCGTGTTGATGTTCTGGCCGAAGTGAACGCCCGAGGGGTAGTAGAGAGTCGGGTCGTTCGAGTCGGCGGTGATCGACGTTGTCGAACTTGGTGTACTGGAAGACGAACTCGTTGAGCGTGTCGCGTGCCGAGCTGCGCGGTGTGGCCGGCGAGGATCGACTTGTACTCGTTGGTCACCGTGCCGAGCGAGTCGGGCGCCGCGAGCGGGCTCGCGCCGTACTTGTCGGTGTTCTTCTGGTAGCCGTAGCGGACCTGCAGGAACTGCTTGGGCGAGATGTCGCAGGTCGCCTTGGCGGTGACCAGCTCGTCCTTGAACGGCAGCGCGACCGACTGGCCGTCGAGGGTCGGGCAGATGCCGCCGGTGTCGACGGTGTAGGTCGGTCGTCGCGGTCGGTCTTCTCGTAGGTGGCGAAGAAGTGGACCTTGTCCTTGACGATCGGCCCGCCGAGCGAAGCGCCGTACTGCTTGCGGTCGTAGGCGCTGCTTGTCGATGCCCGCCTGCTTCTCGGTCTCGGTCTTCGACGTTGAGGCTGTCGTCGCGGAAGAAGCCGTAGGCGCTGCCGTTGAAGTCGTTGGTGCCGGTCTTGGTGACCACGGTGAGCACGCCGCCGGTGGAGCGGCCGTACTCGGCCTTGTACTGCTGCGTCTGGATCTTGAACTCCTGCGACCGCTCTCGAGGTTGAAGTTCTGCAGCGCGCCGCCGATCGTGTCGTCGGTGTTGTCGCCGCCGTCGATGACGTAGTTGACGTTGCGGCCGATGCCGCCGTTGAGCGCGACGGTGAGCTGGCCCGGCTTGGTCGGGTCGGTGTTGTAGGACGAGCGCGGTGCCCGGCGCGAGCACCGCGAGGTTGGCGAACTGCCGGCCGTTGAGCGGCAGGTTCTCGAGCTCGTCCTGGCTGACCACGGTGCCGATCGCCGGCGTGGTCTGCACCAGCGGGGCCTCGGCGGTGACCGTGATCTGCTCCTCGACCGTCGCGCCGCGTCATCGTCGACGTCGAGCGTGCGCGTGGAGGCGACGTTGAGGCGCACCGATTCTCGCGGTCACCGTGGCGAAGCCCGAGAGCTCGGCCTTGACCGTGTAGGTGCCGATCGGCAGGGACGGGCAAGCGGAAGCGGCCGTCCGGGTCGGTGACCGCCGACGGTCGAAGCCGGTGTCGGGATTGGAGACGCTGACGGTGACGCCTGGGAGCGCCGCGCCGTCCTTGTCCTTGACTTGCCCGGCCAGGGAGGCGCCCGACGTCTGGGCGCTCACGGCAGGCGCGAGGGCCACGGCCAATGCCAGTGCCACCAGGGCAAAGGCGAGGCGGCGGAACGCCTTGGTGTTCTTGAAGCTCATGACTCTCGACCTTCCTTATGGGAGTCCTCCTGCCTTGAAAGGATTCACACTGCATTCCTGAACCTTCTTGAAACGTCGAGCTCCGACTGAGTCCAACCGGTTCCGGTGATCGATCACCTCCTCTCGTCCGGCGTCGAGGCCCGTCGCGCGGTTGGAGAGCCGGGCGAGTAGCTGCTGCGCGGCACGGCGCTGTTCTGCGAAACTGTGGGCTCTGGTCGCGTCGCGGCCAGGAAATCCCGGTAGCCCGCGGCGGCGGCGTCCGGCTGGCCCGCGAGGTCATAGGCGATGGCTCGATTCAGGCGGACCTCATGGTAGTCGCGGCGCGAGCCGGAGCGCCTGCTCGAAGTAGGAGAGCGCCGCAGCGGGCCGGTCGCGCTCCACTTCCAGCGTCCCGAGCCCGTTCCAGGGGTCGGCGTAGCGCGGCGCGGCGCTCACGGCCCGCCGGTAGGCGCCTTCGGCGTCGTCGATCCGGCCCTGTTCCTTGAGGACGTTGCCCAGGTTGTTGAGGGCCTGGGCGTTGTGCGGGTCGAGCTGCACCGCCAGCTCGAACTCCTGCCGCGCCTTGTCGGGTTGTCCCTCCGCGAGTTGGACGATGCCGAGGGTGTTGTGGGCCTCGGGCCGGGCCGGGTCGAGGTGCATGGCCTTCTGCAAGGCCTCGCCGGCTTCGGCCACCCGGCCCGCCGACTGGAGCGCGGTGGCGAGGTTGTACCACGCTTCCGGGTCGTCCGGCGCGTCCTCGGCGGCCTGCCGGTAGAGGGGCACGGCCTTTGCCATCTCCCCCCGCTCCTTCCACGCCTGCGCCAGCTTGCCCCGGAACACCGAATTGCGCGGGTCGGCCGCGACCAGGGCTTCGAGCTCGGCCAGGGCCGCCCGGGTGTCTTCCGGCCGCGGGGAGGCGCGCTGGTTGAAGGCCTTCTCGAAGCGCTGGAAGAGATCGACCTTCCCGACCGGGCTGGGCCGGCTGTCGAGTCCCGCCGGAGCCGCCGGTTTCGAGGCGGGGGCGCCGGCTCCCAGGTATCCGAGGCTGGCCAGGCGCGAACGGGCCTCGGCGTCGGCGGGCATCCGCGGGGTTTCGACGGCGCCGGACTCGATCTCGGCGAGCCGGCCGGAGAATCCCTGGACCGTGCGGGCCTCGGCGGTGGCGACGAGGTTGCTCGACTCTTTCGGGTCCCGGCCCAGGTCGTACAGCTCGGGCGCGGAGCGAGGAGATGTACTTGACGTCGCGCCGCCGCAGGGCCGAGAGCGGGCTCCAGCCGAAGACGGCCGGGTACTGGGTCTCGGCGTAGACGTCGGCGGGGGCGGGCTCCTTCCCCTCGCGCAGGGCCGCCGAGAGATCGCGGCCGTCGATCATCGCCGGGGCGGCCGGAAACGTCTTCCCCGCGAGACCGGCCAGCGTCGGTCGCCAGATCCACGAGGCTCACCGGCGTCTCCAGCACCTTGCCGGCCGGGAGGCCGGGGGCGCGGATCAGCAGCGGCACGTGGAGGGTGGGCTCGTAGAGGAGGAGACCGTGGGTCATCTCGCCGTGCTCGCCGAGGGCCTCGCCATGGTCTCCGGCGACCGCCACCGCGGTGGAGCCGGTGAGGCCGCGGCGGTCGAGCTCCTGGAGGAGCCGGCCGACCTGCTCGTCGACGGCGGCGATCTCGCCGTCGTACGGCCGGCCGGGGTGGCGCTCGCGGAAGGGATACGGCGGCTCGTAGGGAGCGTGCGCGTCGTAGAGGTGGACCCAGAGGAAGAAAGGCCGCTTGTCGTCCTTCCCGAGCCAGGCAAGGGCCCGGTCCATGACCTCGCGGCCGGACCGTTCCGCCTCCAGAACCACGGTCTCGCCCGGAGCGCGCTCGATCTCGTCGTCGTAGACCTCGAAGCCGTGGGCGAGGCCGAAGCGGCGGTCGAGCACGAAGGCGCCGACGAAGGCGCCGGTGCGGAACCCCTGGCCGGAGAGCACGGTGGCGAGAGTCGCCTTGTCGCCCGGGAAGGAGCCCGCGCCGTTGTTGCGCAATCCATGGTGAAGCGGCAGCAGCCCGGAGAGCAGGCTGGAATGGGACGGGAGGGTGAGCGGTACCGCCGCGGAAGCCTGGTTGAAGCGGACGCCCTCCTTGGCGAGGCGGTCGAGCCAGGGGGTCTCGGCCTCCTTGTAGCCATAGGCGCCGAGATGGTCGGCGCGGACGGTGTCGACGGTGATCAGCACCACGTTCCGGGCCGGGGCCTGGGCGGAGCCCTTCCCCTCCGGCTGCGAGCAGCCGGCGAGGAGCCCCAGGGCCAGGAGGGCGGCCAGGGGGAGCGTGGGCAGGTCCAAACGTCGCTTCAACACAGGGGTACGACCATGAAAGATTTTCAGCCCCGAAGAATAACCAATCCCAGCTCCTCCGGGAAGGGCTCTGGAGGGTCCAATTCTTTGAATCGCAAGGGTCTGAGGCGGGCGGCCCGGTTCTAACGAGAACCGCCGGCCTGCCCCCCCAATGCCGTCACAATTGTAGGGGCAAGCCTTGTGCCTGCCCAGGGGCAACCACAAGGGTTGCCCCTACCGAGCCGGATCTCCTACAATCTGGCATGACTACCGCCAGAAAAACAGGCAAAATGGCGACAGTCCCGCGATTCTTCCAGGCGCCGGCCAGCCATTTCTTCCTGTTCGGGCCGCGCGGGACCGGCAAGTCGACCTGGCTCCGGCAGGCGTTTCCGGACGCTCTGTGGGTGGATCTTCTCCGGCCGGAGGTCCACCGGGAGTATGCCGCGAGGCCGGAGCGGCTGCGGCAACTGGTCGCCGGCAACCCGGGCCGGCCGGTGGTGGTGATCGACGAGGTCCAGAAGGCACCGGTCCTCCTGGACGTCGTCCACGACCTCATCGAGCAGCGCGCCGGCCCCCGATTCGTCCTGACCGGCTCCAGCTCGCGCAAGCTCAAGCGGGAAGGAGTGGATCTGCTCGCGGGCCGGGCCCTTCTCCGCTGCCTCCACCCGTTCCTGGCGGCCGAGCTCGGGGACCGCTTCCGGCTGGATACGGCGCTCACCCAAGGGTTGGTCCCGCTGGTCTGGGGCTCGCCCGAGCCCGAGGAAACCCTCAAGGCCTATGTCGCGCTCTATCTCCGGGAAGAGGTCCAGATGGAAGGCCTGGTGCGGCGGTTCGAGAGCTTCGCACGGTTCGAGGTCAAGCACTCGGCCACGATCCGGCCGGCGGACCTGCGCGGGTTCAAGGCGTTCCGGGAGGACTACCCGGAGGCGGAGCTGATCCTCCTCTACCGCGGCGACGAGGCGCGGGAGGTGGACGGCATCCGCTGCCTGCCTTGCGAGGGTTTCCTGCGCGAGCTGGTCCCGGGCCGGCCCCTGCCCTCTCCGCAGTGACCGTGCTCTGGTAGGATGGTTGTCATGGAAGCTGCGATGACGGCCATCGAGACGACGGGCATGATCGACGCGGACCATCGGCTCAAGCTCGATGAAGCCCTGCCGGTCAACGGACCCATGCGGGTTCGGGTGATCGTCCTCTATCCGCTGGCCGATGAGGTCAGCGAGGCCGACTGGCTGCGAGCCGCGGCCGGCAATCCTGCTTTCCAGGGCTTTGAGGCGCCGGAGGAAGACATCTACACCCTCGAGGACGGCGAGCCCTTCCGTGAACAGATTTAAGGTCGTCCTCGTCCCCTTTCCGTTTGACGACCTGAAGAGCACCAAGGTTCGCCCTGCTGTTTGTCTGACCGACCCGATCGGACCCCACCGTCATGTCGTGCTCGCCTTCATCACGAGCCAGGTTCCGAGCCAACCCCTTGTCACGGACCTTGTCCTGAGCTCGGGGGATGAAGACTTCACGGCGACGGGCTTGCGGGTCTCCTCAACCCTGCAACTGCATCGTCTGATGACGGCGTCGACGAGCCTGATTCGCCGTCAGCTTGGGCACCTTTCCCTGCGGCTTCAAGCTCAGGCCGGGGAGCGGCTTGCCACTCTCTTCGGCCTGGCTTGACTCCCGCCCCCTCCCTTGACCGCGCTCTGGTAGGATTGGCCTCATCCAGGAGGCATGCGATGAGCAACGGCTATGAAGAGGCCAAAGGGCAGCGGAACATACTGGAACGGCTGATGGACAAGATCCCCGGGTTTCGGGGGTTTCAGGACCGTGAGCTGCGGCGTGACGTGGACAAGATGCAGCGCGAGCACCTCTCCGCGGAGCTGGGGCGGCTCAAGGCCGCCAGCCGCGACCAGGCCCGGCGCTATACCGACGCCGGCAAGATCGGCGCCCTCGGCGGCTTCGACCGCCTCGACCGGCAGATCGACGGCCTCTCCCAGGCCGTCCGCTTCGCGGACTACGGCAATACCGGGTTCTTCGACCCCGTGAAGGTCGGAGACGCGGAACTGCAGCGGCTCTACGAGTTCGACCTCTCGGTGCTGGACGACCTGTCCGCGCTGGAGCGGGAGCTCAACGCCGTCCCGGCTCCCGGCCAGGCCGACCCCGCGGCGGCCCTGGAGCAGGTGGTGCAGCACGCGCGCGCCCTCGAAGACAAGTGGAAGCAGCGCGAGCTGGTGATCAGCAACATCGTCCAGCCGGGCTCGGGCGCCTGAGCCGAAGGAGAAGGAGAGAACCATGGAAGTGATCCAGCACCAGGACCCGTCCGGACGGATGATGGTCGCCCGCGTGCCCCCCGACGGCACGAGCGCGATCCGCCTCGGCAGCCAGCTCATCGTCGAGGAGAGCCAGCAGGCGGTCTTCTTCCGCGACGGCAAGGCCCTCGACACCTTCGGCCCCGGCCGCCACACGCTCGCCACCCAGAACGTGCCGATCCTCGCCAGCGTGTTCGGCATCCCGTTCGGCGGTGAGTCGCCGTTCCAGGCGGCGGTCGTCTTCGTCTCCACCCGCACCTTCCTCGACCTCAAGTGGGGCACCAAGGAGCCGGTGCCGTTCCGTGACCAGGAGCTCGCCATGGTCCGCCTGCGGGCTTTCGGCAAGTACGCGGTGCGGATCACCAACGCCCAGGTCTTCGTCAACACGGTGGTCGGCACCCTCGGGGTCTACCACACCGAGCGCCTGGAAGACTGGTTCCGGGACGTCATCGTGGCCCGGCTGACCGACCTCCTCGGCGAGAACCTGACGTCGGTCTTCGACCTGCCCCGCCTCTACGACGAGCTGGCCATGGGCCTCAAGGCGCGTGTGGCCGAGGACTTCACGAAGTACGGCATCGAGCTGGTCGACCTCTATCTCGGCGCGATCACGCCGCCCGAGGAGGTGCAGAAGCTCATCGACGAGCGCAGCGGCATGGCGGCGCTCGGCGACATGAACACCTACCTCAAGTTCAAGACGGCGCGGGCGATCGGCGACGCGGCGCAGGCGCCGGGCGGCGCCGGTGGCGGCGTGGCCGCGGGCATGGGCGTCGGCATGGGCGCCGGGCTCGGCATGATGCTGCCGTCAATGATGCGGGAAGCCATGCAAGGAGGGGGTGCCGCTCCCGCCCCTGGAGGCGCTCCGGCGGCTCCGGTGGCTCCGGCTCCTCCGTCGGGAGCTCCGCCGGCGGTCGATCCGGCCACGGCCGGCGCGGCCGCGGCGGGCGCCACTCCGGCCTTCTGCTCCAACTGCGGCCAGAAGCTGGCTCCGGGCTCGAAGTTCTGTCCGGGCTGCGGCAGCAAGGTAGGGTAGCTTTGTCGAGCTTGCGGGAACCGGGGTCCATCCTCGACGGCAAGTACGAGGTCGTGCAGCTCCTGGGCAGCGGCGGCATGGGGGAGGTCTACCTCGTCCGGCACGTCCACCTGCAGGAGCTGCGGGTGATCAAGATCCTGCGCCAGGATCTCCAGACGGACCCGGCGGCCCAGAAGCGGTTCATGCGCGAGGCCCGCCTCGCCACCCAGATCAAGCATCCGAACGTCGCGATCCTCTACGACTTCTCGACGCTGCCCGGCGAAGGCAGCTTCTACATGGTGTGGGAGCACATCCAGGGGGAGGACGTCAGCGGCTGGATCCGCCGCAACGGGCCGTTCCCGGTACAGCCGGCGATCCGCCTCGCCATCCAGGCCCTGCGCGGGCTGGAGGCGATCCACGCCACCGGCGTGATCCATCGCGACCTGTCCCCGGACAACCTCATGATCACCGAGGACAAGCAGGGGCAGAAGCGGTTGAAGATCATCGACCTCGGCCTCGCCCGCACGCTGGAGAAGGACGCCAACCACGAGATCACCCAGGTCGGGATGTTCATGGGCAAGCTCCAATACTGCTCGCCGGAGCAGGCGAGCCCTTCCGGCAGCGAAGGCCTCGACCGCCGGAGCGATCTGTACTCCTTCGCTCTCGTCCTCTACGAGATGATCACCGGCCTTCCTCCGTTCGAGTCGGAGAGCGCGGCCGGTTTCATCTTCAAGCGCCTGTCCGAGGATCCGCTGCCGCTGATCGGCCGCAACCCGCGGGCCGTGGTGCCTCCCGAGCTGGACAAGGTGGTGCTCCGCGCCCTGGAGCGCGACCGCGAGAAGCGGTTCTCGGATGCGATCAGCTTCATCGTCGCGTTGGAGAAGGTGGAGCAGTCGCTGTCCGCCGCCGAGACGCGGGAGATCCAGATCCCCGCCTTTGCCCTCCAAGGCACGGCAGTACCCGCTCCAGCCCCCGTACGGCGCCAGCGCAGCTCCAGCGAGCTCACCCGGACCGAGCGCGACGAGCTGCTCGCCCAGATCGACCGCGCGGCCCGCCGGGTGCAGGAGACCTCGGTGGACTTCAGCCGCATCGAGGCCGCCCTGGCCGCCGGGAATCTCGACGAGGCGCAGCAGCTTCTTGCTCAGACCGAGGCCGCCTTTCCGCGGGCGCAGGGTCTCCAGCGGATCAAGGACCGGCTCGCGGAGGAGCGCGACAAGGCCGAGCGCCGCCGCCGCGTGGTCGAGACCGAGCAGGTGCTCGCGAGCTACATCCAGCGCAAGCAGCTCCCGCTCGCCCGGCTGGCCCTGGAAACGCTGTCCGAGCTGGACCCCCAGGGCGCGAAGCGGGCCGAGTACGAGGCGGCGCTGGTCCGGCTCGCCCAGGAGCTGGAGCAGGAGAAGCGCGCCGAGACCGCCTTCGCCGCCGGCCGCGAGGCGCTCTCCCGCCGCGATCTCCAGGCCGCCCGCAAGGAGCTGGAGGTCGTGCTCCGCAACGAGCCCTCCGGGAAGCGGGCCGCGTCGCTGCGCGCGGACCTGGAGACCGCCGAGCGCGAGGCCCGCACCGGCGTCGAGCTGGACGAGCGCCGGAAGCGGTTCGAGGAGCGGCTCGCCGAGCGCCGGGTGCGCGATGCCGAAGAGGAGCTGAAGGGCCTCTCCGAGCTCGACATCCCGCGCGTGACCCTCGCCTTCTACCGCGACCGCCTGGAAGAAGTGAAGGGGCTGGTCGCGCGGGAGGAGCGGGTCTCCTTTCTGGAGATGCGCTACCGGCGCCACCTGGAGGATCGCGACTGGTTCGGCGCCCGCGAGGACGCCCACGAAATGGAGCAGACCGTGCCGGCCAGTCCGCGGGCGGCGGAGATGTTCGCCCACGTCGAGCGTCTTGAAACCGAGCACCGCAAGGAGCAGGCGGTCGAGCAAGGGGTCAAGCAGATCGAGGGTTTCATCCAGAAGGGCGACGCCGCCAAGGCCGAGCTGGCGCTCAAGGTTCTGGTCCAGATGGACCCCGAGTTCCGCGACCGCAAGCGGCTGGAGAAACAGGTCAAGGGGATGAGGTAGTTGATCCCGTTCCCCCTCTCCCCGACCCTCTCCCCCGTGCCGGGGGAGAGGGAGTAAACTCCCGCCCCATGACCATCCATTCGCCTCTCGAAACCGCCGTTGTCCCGACGGCTCCGCGGGACGCCACGGCGCGCCGCCTGCGATATGCGTACATGAAGCTCACCCGGGATTTCGACTCCCGGTTCGAGGCCTTGCTGCTCACCGGCCGGGTCTCCAAGTGGTACAGCGAGGTGGGCAACGAAGCCACCACGATCCCCGCCGGCCTGGCGCTCGGCCCGGGCGACGCGCTCTGCACCCTGCACCGCGACCTCGGCGCGATCCTCGCCCGCTACCTCGACCCCGCGCGCACGTTCCCCGGCTTCGGCTTCGGCGAGCCGGACGGCCTCCGGCCCGACCCCGAGCCGCTGCTGCGCCGCCTGGCCTGCCAGCTCCTCGGCAAGGGCGAAGGCTTCTCGCAGGGGGTGGAGCGCTCCTTTCACTATGGTTATCTCGCCCCCGAGCACGGCATCCTGCATCTCGGCATGATCAGCCATCTGGGCTCGATGATCCCGGTGGCCGCCGGCTGCGGCTTCGCCTTTCGCCAGAGCGGGACGGACCGCCTGGCCATCAACTTCATCGGCGAGGGCGCCACCTCGACCGGCGACTTCCACGAGGGGCTGAACATGGCCGCCGTCTGGAAGCTGCCGCTGATCCTGGTGATCGAGAACAACGGCTATGCCTTCTCGACACCCGCCCGTCTCCAGTACGCGGCGGAGCGGCTGAGCGACCGCGGCCCCGGCTACGGCATCCCGGCCGAGACGGTGGACGGCAACGATCCCGACGCCATGGCCGAGGCGCTCGATCGCGCCGTGGCCCGCGCCCGCGCCGGCGAGGGTCCCACGATCCTCGAGGCGATGCTCGGCCGCATGCGCGGCCACAGCGAGGGGGACGACTCACTCAAGGTCGTGCCGCCCGAGGAGCTGGCCGCCTACCGCGCCGCCGACCCGGTGCCCGCCTATGCCCGGCGCCTGGAGGAGGAGGGAGTCCTCGACCGCGAGACCCGCGAACGGCTGGAGGTCCGCATCGCCGACCTGGTGGAACAGGCGATCAACTCGGCCATCGACGCGGCGCCGCCCGATCCCGCGACCGCGTTCCGGGCCGTATTTGCACCGATACTTGAGGCTCCAGCGATCGTCTCCTCCCGCGGCGAGGGTCCGGAGACGACCTACGTCGATGCCATCAATCAGGCCCTCCGCGAGGAGATGGAGCGCGACGAGTCGGTGATCGTGATGGGCCAGGACATCGGCGCCTTCGAAGGCGCGTTCCGCACGACGAAAGGTCTCCATGCCCGCTGGCCGCGACGGGTGTTCGACACGCCGATCGCCGAGAGCGGCACGATCGGCATCGCGGTCGGCGCCGCGGTGTTGGGCTACCGGCCGGTGGTCGAGATGCAGTTCGGCGACTTCATCTCCTGCGGCTTCAACCAGCTCGTCAACGTGGCGGCGAAGCTCTATTACCGGTGGCAGGCGCCCTGCCCGATCGTGGTGCGGCTGCCCACGGGCGGCGGCGTGGGCGCGGGGCCGTTCCACTCCCAGAATCCCGAGGGCTGGTTCGCGCACACCGCCGGCATCAAGGTCGTCTGCCCGGCCACGGCGGCGGACGCCCGCGGCCTGCTCAAGGCGGCGATCCGCGACCCCAACCCGGTCATGATGTTCGAGCACAAATTCCTCTACCGGCGGATCAAGGAGGCGCTGCCGCAGGGCGACGGCGCGGCGCGGCTCGGCGAGGCGCGGGTGATGCGCCCGGGCCGGCACCTGACTCTGGTCGCCTACGGCGCCTCGACGTGGGTCTGCATGGACGCTGCCGAGGAGCTGGCGAAGGAGGGGGTGGAGGCCGAGGTGATTGACCTCCGGACGCTGGTGCCCTACGACGAGGAGACGGTGCTCGCCTCGGTGAAGAAGACCGGCCGCGCCCTGGTCGTCTACGAGGCCCAGCTCACCCTCGGCTTCGGCGCCGAGGTCGCCGCCCGCCTGGCCGACGCCGCCTTCCCCTGGCTGGACGCCCCGATCCGGCGGGTTGCCTACCCGGACCGGCCGGTGCCGTACTCGCGGGTGCTGGAGAGCGCGCTGCTGCCGGACAAGGGGAAGGTGCTGGCGGCGGCCCGGGAATTGCTGAGGTTCTAGCCCGGGGACCGGCGGCGCGCTCACCGCGAGACTCTTCGGCGCCGCGCCGAGACGTTTCGGCGCCTCCCGAGGCTCTTCGGCGTCATGCCGAAGCCTTTCGGCGCCTCCCGAGGCCTCTCGGCGTCATGCCGAAAGCTTTCGCCGAGCGCCTCAACGCGTCGGTGCCTCGCCGAAGCCCTTCGGCGTCTGCCGAAGCCTTTCGGCGCCTCCGGAGACCTCTCGGCGTCATGCTGACGCCTTTCGGCGGTCGGCTTCATCCTTCGGCGCCTCGCCGACGCCTGTCGGCGGGGCGCCGAAGGGTGTGGCGCGACGGGAACAACCGTTGCGAGGCGGCGACACTTGTGGTGAACCCGCCGAACGTTGTCGCCAAGGCGACTTCCGGCGAAAAGTCGTCAGCCTGCTCGAAGCCGGTTGCTACGGGCAGATGGCGTAGCAGGACTGCCGGAAGCCATCGATCACCAGGCAGTCATTGCTGGTCTGGCAAGGGCTGCAGGTAGCAGCACAGTACCCCCAGTAGAACGACAAACGGTTCCCGTCGCTCCCCCTCAGAAAGATCTCATCCGCCAGGGTCGTGGAAGCCGCGGGCGAAGTGGCCCGCGCAATCGACGCGGGTTGCAGCCCGGACGCCGAGTCAGCGGCAGCGAGGCCCGGCAGGACGACAATCAGCGGGAGCGCAAATACCAGGACCCGGAACAACTTGCTCATGAAGAATCCCCTTTCGGTCATGCTTCGGTTGACCTGCATCCAACAAGTTCGCAGAGTATACCGAGTTGTTGATTCTCTGTACAGATGGTATTGAAGCCGTGAAGCCGCCGTCGGCTGAGGGCTCCAGCGGCCGAAAAAACGCCGGGTGAAAGCGAGACACGGATCGGCGGGAGCGGCGTTCGTCATCCCGTGCTGAGCTCCTCGTCCAGAGCTACCGGCACCGGGATAGCTCGCAAACCGAGGCGGGGCGCGGCAAACTTCAGCAGCGACGGCAGCACGAGCAGCGAGAAGACGAGCGCGAACGTGATGCCCAGGGTGAGCGTGATTCCGAACGAGGCGAGGCCGCGGTGCGAGGTAAAGGCCAGCGTCACGAAACCGACGATGGTCGTCAGCTCGCAGAGCGCCACCGCGCGGCCGGTCCCCGCCAGTGTCCGGAAGAGATCGCCCCCCTCCTGCCGGAAGCGGTGGACGATGTGGACTCCGGCATCCACGGCCGCGCCGAGCACGACCGGCAACGCCATGACGTTGAGCGGATTGAACGGAATCCCCAAAAGCCGCATGGCGCCGAGCGTCGCGGCGAGGCCCAGGGCGGTCGGCACGATGGCGAGCGCCGACCAGGCCACGCTACGCAGGTCGATGAAAACCAGCAG
Organism: uncultured Holophagales bacterium; assembly: GCA_963844885.1. Classification (GTDB taxonomy): domain Bacteria; phylum Acidobacteriota; class Thermoanaerobaculia; order Multivoradales; family UBA5704; genus DATMER01. The sequence goes on from CAWJQA010000012.1 coordinate 787,963, forward strand.
GAGCACGAGCAGCGCGCTCAGGCCGGCCGTGATCCGCAGCGCGCGTTTCGAAAGGTCGATCATGAATCGGCCGAGCACCGGCATGCCGGTCACGTTCGGATCGAGCGCCCGCATCTGGCCCAGGAAACGTGATTCGAAGGCCGGCTCCCAGATGTTGCCGTTCGGGTAGGCGTAGACGGCGAGGCGGCCGTCCTTTCCTTGGAAACCGGCGCGGAACGCCTCGCGCTCCGCCCGGATCGGCCGCGCGAAGACGTCGAGCGTCGCGAGGTCGGCCGCGGAACGCACGGCGCCCACCGTGTCGAGCGTGCGCAGCTTCGTCGCCAGGGCCACGGCCTCCTGCGGCGTGCGGACCAGAAACGCGGCGAACTGCGGCGAGAAGGCGGAGCGCCGGACCATCTCCCGCTCCAGCCGCGCCGCCTCGGAATTCTTCGGCTCCAAATTGAGATAATCGCCGTCGAACGGCGGCGGCCCCGCCAGCAGCCCGGCCAGCGCGGCCACCGCGAGCACGACGGCGAGCGCGGGATGCTGGATGGACGCCAGGATCCGGCCGAGCCGGCGCTCGGTCAAACGGCGCTCCCGCCGCCGTCCGCCGGCGAGCATGAGCAGCGCCGGCAGCAGCGTGGTCATCACCAGGAGCGCCAGCAGAATGCCGCTGCCGCCGATCAGGCCGAGCTCTTCAAAACCGCGGAAGCCGGAAAACATCATGGCGAAGAACGCGCCCGCCGTGGTGAGCGCGCCGGTCGTCAACCCCGCGCCCAGCTCGCGCACCGCGCCCACCAGCGCCTCCCGCCGCTCGATCCCTTCGGCCAGCGACTCCTCGAAGCGGTCCACGACATGAATGCCATAATCGATCCCAAGGCCGAACAGCGCGGAGAAAAAGCAGGCCGAAACCAAGGTCAGATGGCCGGGCACGATCGCGATCAATCCCAGCGCGATCGCCGAGGTCACGAGCAGCGCCACCGCGGCCAGCAGGGGCCGGTAGATCTCGCTGAACGCCAGCGCGAACAGCGCCAGCACCAGAATGAACGAAACCGCGGACAGGCGCGAGGCGTCGCGCTGGATGATGTCGCGGTCGTCGAGCGCGTACTGCGGCAGGCCGGTGAATCCGGCGCGCACGCCGTCCGTGTCCAGACGCGCGGCGCGGATCCTCTCCCGCACCGCCTCGACGAAAGGAGCGATCGTGGCGGCGCTGGAGTCGGGGTCGGACGGCTGCACAAAAAGGAAGGCCATCTTCCTGTCGTTCGAAACGAAGTAGGGGTCGATCCCGAACGGCGCCAGCGACGCGGGCTCGTACGGGAGGCGAGAGATCACGCCGCGCACGCCCGCGGCGCCGCGGATTCCGGCCGCCGCGCGATCGATGGCGGCGCGGAGCTTCGTCTCATCCGTGCCTTGGAGGACGACCACGAGCATGTTCGGAGTGCCAAAGTCCTGGGCCAGCTCGCGGAAGCGGGCGACTTCCGGGATTTTCGGATCGACGAGGTCGAGGTTCGAGGTCTTGAGCTGCAAGCGGAACGACGCCAGGCCGAGCGCCGCCGCGGACAGCGCGATCGCCAACGCCACGACCCACCAGGGCCGGGCGGTGGAGATCTCCGCCAGCCGCCCCAGGGCGCGTTCCGGCAGCCGGAGCGCATGCCGCTCGCGCCGGTCAATGCTCATCGGGACTCCTTTCGCAGGGTCTGCACGTAAGCCACGAGATCGGAGACTTGCCGGTCGGTGAGCCACTCGTGGCCGGGCATCGCGGTCGGCGGCAGCCCGTGCCGGACGATCCGCGCGAGCGCCGCCGCCTCCGGCTCCACGCCCGGCCCCTGGCGCAGCGATTCGAAGCGGGGCTTCCGCAGATTGGCTTTCGGATCGTTGAGCTTCGCGGCCAGCGGCCCATCTCCCCGCGCTTCCGCGCCGTGGCAGACCGCACAGTACTCGCTGAACAGGACACGGCCTCGCTCGGCCGATCCTGATACGGACGGGACGGCCTCCGCGTTGGTCAACGTCCAGCGTTCGACGGCCGTGGCCGCGCCGAGAGACATCAAATAAGCCACCAGATCGTGCCCGCGCTGGCCGTCGCCTTCGAAAAGATACGCGTAGGACGGCATCCGCGAGCCGGGGTTGAGAGCGCGCGGATCGCGCAGATGGGCTTCCTGCCACATCTCGCCGCGGCGATTGCCGACCTGCATCAGGTCCGGACCCTGACGCCGGGCGCCGACCAGTGGCGGTCGCTCACCGCGATCGATCGGCCGCGCCGGTCCCCACCAGAAAATATCCCGCATATCGGGCTGCGTGCCGGGCCGGACGTATTGCGAGTGGCAGTGGATGCACCCTTCCTCTAGATAGACGCGCCGGCCGCGAGCCTCGGCGGAGCCGGCCGGCGGCGGCTGAAACCAGGCCTGGATACGTCCCAGATCCTGCGCCATTCCCACCCCGAGCGCCGAGCCGATCCATCCGGCCACGCCGAAAAGCAGCCCGGCCCGCCAGCGCGGAGACGGCGGCGTGCCGCGCGCAGGAGCCACCACCAGAGCCGTCGAATAGAAAGAGATTCCGATCGCATAGAGCGGTCCGGCAATGCCGGCGATCACTCCGCCGCCGGCCTGGAGGAGTGGAAATGCCACCGCGAACAGCCCCCCCGCGGCCAAGGGGATGGCGAAGAAAACACCGGCATCGATCAGCGCTCCGGCCCCGGCCGCCGCCAGGAGATGAACGCTTCCCTGGACGAGCTTTTGCGCCGCGGTCCCCCACGTCCGAGCTTTCAGCTCCGGCGTCGCCTGCACGATCGCGAACGCCGCCGAATCGAGCCAGATCAGAACCAGGAAGATCACCAGCAGGCGGATAAAACCCGGCGAATCGTCCTCAACCGCCTCCGGCTCGATCCTTCCTGGAGCCAACGCCAAAGCCGCCAGCGCCAACGCCGCGGGGGCCAGAGCCCGCACCGCCGGAGCCGCCTCGAACAGAGCCGGAACGTTGCTCAAAAAATAGGCCAACCCCGTGCCCAGGCCGGCCGCCAATCCCATCGAACGCCGAGGAACGATCTCCGGCAACGACGCCGCGACCGCCACCGTGAGCATGCCGATCGACCCGCCGATCCCCGCCGCGACCGCTATCAAAGCCGGAAGGCCATGGCTGACCACCGACAGGATCGCCACCGCGGCCACCGAGCCGAGGCCGATCCGGATCAGACGCGGTCCCGAAAAGCGTCCCAAAAGCCAGGCCGTTCCCAGGCTCGCCGCCAGCCCGGCGATCCCCATCGCACCCATCACGAAGCGGACTTGCCCGGCATCGGCCAGCTCGCGCCGCACCTGGCTCAAAAACCCGAACTGGGCAAAAAGCAAAAACGCCACATACGTGGCCGTGATGATCAAAACCCCGCGCCAGGATCTCCGGAGATCAAACGCCATCGAAAAACCCCCGGGAGAGAAGCGCGAGCTGTACCACGGCCACCAGCGCGTCATACCCGCCGACCGTCATCCAAGGCGCGGCCATGGCTCCCCGCATCACCGCCACCAGAAGGAACGCCGCCACCGCCAGCCGCACTCCGGCCGTGATTTCGATCGCCGCCCGCAGCCGTCCCCGCCGCCGGAGCATCCAGGGATAAAGATAGGCGAGGCCGACGCTGCCCACGAACACGCCGACGAAGCGGAGAAACACGTCGTCCGCCGGGCCGGAAATCCCAAGAAGCCGCAGAACCAACGCGGGCGCGGCGATCAGAAGAATGCCGGTGGCCGCGTCACCGAGGCCGGCGAAAAGGCAGAAGAGGGCGGGCGCCCTCATGCTCCTACCCCCATCCACCGCCAGGCCGCCGCCAGCATCGCCGCGCCGGCCAGCATACGCACCAGATAACAAATCGTGATCGCCATCTCACCCCGAAACACCGCACCCGGGTCCGCCGCTTCCACCATGCCCGCCGCCACCAGCGCGGCCACGTGAATCCCATTTCCGCCGTGCCACAGCGCGAACGAAGCCCGATCGCTCAGACATCCCCGCAGCCGTGTCCCGTCGTTGACCACGACCAGGATCAGCGCCGCGAAGCTCGAAGCCATCCCGGCCATGGCGAGATGGGCATGCCCGACCAGCGCATTCGTAAACTTGATCCGATCCAGAAAACCCGGCAGGAACATCGGCACCGCCGAAGCGAGCAGCACGCCGCCCCAGGCCAGGAACGCCAGCAGCCACGGCCGGCTCCCCTCCGGCCACTCGAAACGCCGCAGCCAGCGAGGCAAAAGCCAGGCCCAGGCCAGCAGAGACGCCACCGCCGCCATCTGGAGCGGCTCGCGGTGCGAATGATCACCCCGGGCCACCGCCAGGAAAAACAGCGAGTGGAACCCGAACGCCGAAAACATTGCCAGAGCCCGCGTCTCCCCGATCCGTTTCAACCCGAGCAGAAGCGGAGTCCCCAAGAAGATCGCGATCACACAAAGCGTGCTACCCAGAAGGCTCGCGCCCGTCGGCCCACCCGTGTCGGGATTGACCGGCGGATACGTGGAAGTCGACGTCGCCATACCGAGCGCCAGAGGAACCGTCAACAGTCCCATCCACAGCACCCACAAACCTCTCACCGCCCGGCCCGCGCGCGACCGTTCCACCAGACCCCGAGCCAACACCCCGGCCAGCACCAACATACTGAGGAGAAACGCTACCCGGGCAAACCCCATCCAATCCAAAAAAGCCTTCCCCGTGGTCTGCCCCGCCAGCCAGGCCAACGCTCCGATCATCAGGCTTCCCGACCACACCCGCACCGCCGCCGCCGCGCCGCTATCGGCTTCGAACGCCCGGAAAAGCAAAGCCACCAAAGGCAAAGCCAGCCATCCATAAAGCACCAGGTTCAGATGAAGAGGCATCCACCGGCCATAGGTCAAAGGTCCCAACACCTCGCCCAAGCCGGGAGCCACCAGCAACACCGCCAACAACAACCCCACCCCGCAACTCACCACCAGCCAACCCAAGGCATGAACCGTAGCCATCTCCACACCCTTCCCCGTAAGTCTCCCCCTCTCCCGGGGCGGGTGGACTCGGGAGGACCGGGAGAGGGGGCCGGGGGGTGAGGGCTCCTTCAAGCCGCCTCCTGCTCCATCAACCGGAGCGGCACCTCGCGGGCCTCGTCCTCCAGAAACGCTTGAAGGCTCTCCAGAGGCTCCCACCGGTCACCATCCGCGGCGGAGAGCGAGTCCACGATCGACCGCGAATCGGCCAGCAGCCGGCGCAGCCGGCCGAGCGCCCGCCGTGGCCCGGCCAAAGCCGGCAGGCTCGGACGGCCGAGACCGTCATCCCGTCCCGCCGTCTTGCCGGACTCCTCCGGGCTCATCAGGCGGTCCTTGAAATCGTCGAGAATCTGGTACGCCAAACCCCACGCCGCCGCCAGCCGCTCCAGCCGGTCGAGCGTCTCCGGATCTTCGCCGGCAACCACCGCCGGCAGCACCAGCGCGAGGCGCACCAGCGGCACCGTCTTCGCCGCCTCGACCTCGGCGACTTCGGCGAGGCTTTCGGAGCTCTCCCGCCTCCGGCGGAAGTGGACGTCCCGGGCCTGACCGTCCAGGATTCCGGAGACGCCGAGGCACTCGCCGACCAGAGACGCCGCGAGGCCCGCGGACGGCCCGTTTCCGATCCCTTCCCAGAGCAGCGCATACGCCCGGGTGATCAGCGAAAGCGCGCCCAGCGTGGCCGCGGCCTCGCCGTGAACCACGTGCGGACACGGCCGCCCGCGCCGCTCCGTGGCGTCGTCCATGCTCGGCATGTCGTCGAAGATCAGCGACGCCGAATGGAAATACTCGACCGCCACCGCGATCTCGAGCGCCCGCTCGGAATCCAGCCCGCGGCGTACCGCAAGTCCATACGCGAGCTGCGCCCGGGCCAGGCTGCCGGGATGCGCGAGCACGTCCGCCACCACCGCCCGCAGCCGGCGGTCGAGGCAGCCGTCGAGAGGCATCATCGAAGAGAAAGCCCGTCTCACCCGGCGGAGGTCCGGCTCCGCCAGGAGGCACAACCGCCGCGGGCTCATCTCAGTTGGACCCCGCGGACGCGCCGCCCGCCTCCATCGAGCCCTGGGCGTGGACGTGTACCTGGACGACCTTCGCCACGCGGAGGATCATGATGCTGGGATCGTGGAGACCCCACTCCACATACGGAATCGTAAGCTGGGTGTCCGCCGTGATCTTGCCGTTCTGAGCGTCCACCTTGGCCGGCAGCTTCATCTTGTGCTCGCCGCCGTGGAACGAGAGCGTCCCCACGAGATTGATCTGGGACGTGCCCGACAGCGCCACGGTGCCCTCGACCTTCTCGGCATGGAACACGGCGGTCGGGAACTTCTTGGTCTCGAAAACGTCCTCGTGCATCGTCTTGTCCCGGCTGTCGTTCCCGGTCTGGGCGCTCTGGAGATCGAGGACGATCTCTCCGGAAGCGGCCCCCGTCTCGGAGTCGATCTCGATGCGTCCGCTCTTGACGGTGAGCGTCCCTTCCACGTCATGACCCGTGGCGTCGAGAGTGAAGCCGACCTTCGAAGCCGCGGGGTCGAGAACCAGCACGCGTTGTTCCGCGCGAGCGGCGGAGAGAGCGGCGAGAGTGGTGATGGCAACGATGGCGGTGAGGGCGACGACGGTTCTGCGCTTGGCATTCATCAGATGTCTCCTGTCAAGATGCCCCGGGCCCTCCAGCCTGGGCGTCGAGCCGGAAAGCTACAGAGCCACTGTGAACGAACCATGAACGCTGGCATCGGTGGGGTGGAGAGATATAATGGCCCCCACCCTACCGGGGAGAAACCGACATGAAGAGACCGTCCATGCGGGATGTTCTGAGCCGCCTGATCCTGCCGGCCCTGCTGCTCGCCGGGCTGACCGGCTGCGCCACGGCCCGGATCCCCGACTACCAGGCCTTCGCCACGGCCGGCAACACCTACACCCAGGCGGTGACCGGCTTGATCACCGAGGTCGGCAACACGGCCGTGAACGCCAACTCCGTCAAGCTCGTCCAGAACCGGTCGCTCGCCACGGTCAGTCTGCCCGAATTTCAGCAGCAAGACCAGGACATGCGCAACTATCTCGGAGAGCTGACCCGCATCCAGACGCAGGTCACCCTCCTGGGCAACTACTTCCAGGCGCTGGCCAACCTGGCCACGAGCAACGCCCCGCAGAACTTCGACACCTCGGTCCAGAGCCTCGCCACGACGCTGGTGGGAGTGACCCAGGACGTCCGCGGCACCACCATCGCCCAGAGCTCGCAGATCGCGACGGCCGCCGGCGGCGTCGGGGGCCTGATCGTCAAGGAAGTCCAAGGCCGGGAGCTGAAGAAAGAGCTGGAAGCGCGCAAGCAGACCATCGCGGACATCCTCCAGCTCCACCAGGCCCTGCTGGCGACCCTGAGCAGCCAGACCGCGGCCAACGCAAGGTTCACGACCGCCCTGGACTATGACCAGCAAGTCGTCCAACCCTTCATGGCCGGCCAGGTGACCACCGCGACGCAGACCCCCTGGATGGCCCAGAGGCTTTCCCTTCTCTCGCAGCCGGTGCTGGTCGACCAGGTGAACACCGCGGCGCAAGCGGCGCTCCAGTTGCAGCAAGCCTGGAACAAGCTTCTCTCGAACGACCTCAGCGCCGCGGAAATCCAGGCCATCACCACCGAGCTGTCGCCCGTCCTGGCAAGCCTCGACGCCCTGAAATCCAAGTCCCAGACGGGAGGCACTCAGCAATGAGCGATCCAAACGAGACCAATCCAACTGGAACCGCCGGCCAGCCCGATCAGCCCGCCGCCGCCACCCCAGCCGCCGCCGGTCCGGTCACCGAGGCCCAGACCGCCGCCACCCAGGCGCAAACCGAAGCCACCCAGGCCCTGGCCGATCCCCAGGCCGACCTCAACAAGCTCCTCGACTCCCTGAGGACGGTCGAGGTCGAGCTGTTCGGCATCGAAGTCGTCCAACAGGTCCAGCAGCTCACCGATCCGGAGAAGCAGGCCTTCGTATCCGCCCGCCTCACCCTGACCTCGGTGATCAGCCAGCTCGAAACCGCCCAGCTCAGCGACATCGCCGACAAGCTCGAGCAGCAAAGCGCCTCGCTGCAGACGGGGATTCAGAGTCTGGAGAGCTCGTTGAGCAAGCTCACCGGGGCGGCGGGGTGGGCTTCGGCGGTGAATGGGATCATCGGGGTGATCGGGCAGGTGATTCCGTTGCTGTGAGGTAGGCTCCTAGCCTGTTGCCAAGGACACGAAGTGGATGAGGTTCCAGGGCTCTTCGGCGATCCAGACGCCGGTGCCCCAGGCGATCTCCGTCACGAAACGCCGTAGATCCTTCCGGCTCGGGAACGCGGTCAGGAACTTCGAGCTGAACGCCAAGACGCTCAGGGCCTTGGCAAAACGAGCGCAACTGCCCGAGGCGCACCAGGTCGATCGGACCGCTTGACGTTACCACCTCGACGATCAGCAGGCGGTTTTCCTCCTGACTGTAGATCACCAGGTCGGGAAGGGACTCCGTGACGTCGATCGGCAGGTTGAGACGGCGCAGCAGCGCGCGGTCCTGATACCCGGCGCGCGGCGCTGTATCTCCGAGGTAGACGACAGCGGGCCTGGCCAGAATCGCCGGCGCCAGGATCTCGACGACCGCCTTCTTCAGCTCGCTGTGGACACCCGGGCTCAGCGCGAAACTCCGATCCGCCGAGAGCCGGACAACGACGCCTCCGTTGCCGTCTCCCTTCTTTCGCGCTTTCTTGTCGGTGATGCGAAGCCTTGCGCTGAGCTGGTCTCTGTCGGGGCCAGGCTCCGCAGCCAGAAGCTGAGCCAGCTCGCCGTGAAGGCGGTAGTGCGTGTTCGGATCGTTGGTGCTGAGCCGGTGGCGGATCACCCATCCGGCATCCAGAAGAGGCCGTAGCGAGGTCTTGCGGTAGGACTCCCGCGTGTTCTCCGCGACCTTCCGGTCGAAGTCCGAGCGCACGAACTTGAGGATGTCGTGGATCCGGGCTCCGTCGGCGAGGCAGGAGTGGCCCGGGAGCAGCCCGGTCCTGGGTTTTCGGTCGACGAGGGCGAGAATCGTCAGAGCCGTCTGATCCGAGATGAAGCTCTGCGGAAATCCGAGATCCCGCAGGAGATCCTTGATGCTCTCAAGCGTCACGCCGGAGATCCTTGAGGGCCGGATTCTCGCGCAGGACCCGCTGAAGGAAACGTAGATCCTGCTGGGTCAGGCCGTATGCACTGGCGACCCTTTCGTTCAGGTCTCCTTCACGGTCCGCCCTCCGCAGGTTTTCGCTGTCCTCCAACGCCGCCGCCAACTCGGCGATCTCACCTTCGAAGCACCCTCGGGGGACAGGCAGCAGGTTCAACTCGGTGGCCGGAGACCTGAGTGTTGCCGTTCATCGAACGAAAGAGAAACTCCACTACGTCCGAGGACAGGACACCCAAAAGATAATGAAGGTCGATGCGGGCCGGCGGCGCCGGCTGCAGCACGTTGAGGTGATTCTCGACGAAATACTGCTGGCGAGCCGGAAAGCGGGAGCGGCCGGCCACGATCCGGCGGATCTGCTCGTCGGCCGTAACGCGTTGCACGAGGAGGCTCGTCCCGGTCGTCGCGAGATCTTGGAGCTTCCCGGTCGCTTCCAGATAGGCGGGTCGGGTTTCTCCCGCGGACGCAAGCTCGAAACGGAAATGCCCGACATCGGTGGCCCAGACCAGAGGAAGCCGGCCATCGCCGGACCGTGGACGCAGCAACGGCTTGACCCGGTTCCAGACGATCGGCCCGGTCCTCGCCGGACAGGCCACCACCGGTCCTCCCAGAAGCGGATGCCGGCCGATGATCTTGTCGAGCAGAGAGTAGGTGCGCTCCTGGTCCGACACGAACCAGACCGTGGAACCGTTCAATCGCCGCGTGACCTGAGCCGCCCGCGCCGTCACATGGGCCGGGCCACCATTTCCGAGCTCCGCAGCCGTCCGGATGACTGCGGTGCGCAGCGGATGATCGACATCCCGAGCCTCTCCGTCGGCAGGCTTCCGGAAGACGATGATCATCGTGCGCCTGGAGAACCTGGGGGAAGACGTTCTTCCCGCTCCGCCAGCAGGGAGAGCTCTTCGAGGCACGTCCTCTCCTCGATCATGCGGCGGAGGTTCTGAAGTAGAGGCCGGAAAGCATGGAGCGGGGGACGATGTATCCGAGCCGGCCACCCGGCCGCAGCAGCTCGATGCCAGCGTGCAAAAACATTCCATAGGCATTCGGATGTCCATAGAGCGAGCCCTGGAAGCATCCCGTAGGGTAGGCGAAAGGGGTTCACTTTTCTGGAAGGTGGATTGCCGACGACAAAGTCGAAGGTGCCGATCAGCGGGAGCGCGGTCCGGTCGCCGCGCATCTCCGCGGCCAGTGTTTCCAGCGTATCGAAACCGTGGATGGGCAACGGCCGGGGCAGGCGCCGGGGATGGGCCTGCATCCAAGAGAGCAGCGCGCGGGCGAGCAGAAGGCTCAGATTGAAACGGGAGTAGAGACAGGCAAGAGGATCGACGTCGATCCCGGCAAAGCGGGAAAGCGCAAGCGGGTATCGCTCGGCCGGAGGCACCCCTGCCTTGGAAAGCGCGGCCAGCAAGGTGCGAACCGCCTCGACCAGGAAGGCTCCGGAACCGCAAGCCGGATCGCAGAGCGTGCGCCCGAGGATCTCTCCATCATCCCTTATACCCGGGCTGCGCGCAGGATGTACCGCGCGATCGGTGCGGGCGTCATCACTTGGCCAAGCGCCCGCCGCAACTCTTCCGGGACCAGGTGCAGATAGTCGTGAGGCTCGAAACTCTCCTCGCTGAACAAGTGCGGCTCCCGGTTGCCGGACGCTTCCGGAGGCGGACCGCTCCACGAGCCCAAGCCTCCCAATAGCCGCCAGCTCACCTCCGCGATCCGTGCCGGCGAGACTCGGAAACCCAGGCCCGCCGCCGTCCGGCCGAGCTGCGCCGCCAGGCTCGCCGCCAAGAGCGGGAGCCAGCGTCTACAGGGGGACAGGTCGGAAGGGCTTGCCGTCATCGGTACGCTCGACTCGCCCGCATTGTATCCCTGCCGTGCGGGTCCAAGCTGGACCCACGGAAAGAGAAGCGTCTGCATGGACCAAGTCTAGCGTAATCAGGGCGTATGAGGGCACCTTGGCGTGAACCCCTCGGCAGACGAGGGCCTCGACGCCCTGAAACCCAAGACCCAGACGGAAGGGACGCAGCAATGATGCGATCCGAACGAGACCAATCCGACGCTCCGTGGTACCCTATCAGCGTTATGGAAGGCTATTGCTACCGCATTGAAGCTGCCTGGGACCCGGAAGCCGGGGTTTGGGTCGCGACGAGCGACGACGTACCCGGCCTGGCTACAGAGGCATCAACCATTGAAGCTCTCGCGGAGAAGCTCCGGATCATCATTCCTGAGCTTCTTCGAGGCGAATCATCGGATCGCCAGCGGGCAATCCGATGCGATTGCCTTCGAGCTGACCAGCCACCGCCAGGAAACGGTCCGCTTGGCCTCCTGAATGCCCTCGTCCTACACCCCCCAGGTCAAGAAGCTCCTGCTCTCCAACAGTTGCCGTTTCGAACGGCAAGGCAAGGAGACCACGAGATCTGGTTCAGCCCCATCACTCAGCGCCGTTTCGTGGTTGACGGCGAGATCAAGTCGCGGCACACCGCGAATTCCGTTCTGAAGCAGGCCGGAATCGCCGAGCATCTTTAGCGGTCATGGACACCAAGGCGGCCGCTGCGCGCTCATGGTCCGCCATCCTCTTCTTCGGGGATCCGACCGGCAGACCCTGCTGGCGCGGCTGGATCTGGTGTTCAGGTTGGTCCGCACGAACTCTAGCCTCGAAGGCTACAGGTGCGATACCCCGCACAATAAGAAAATATTTCAAAACGTGCGCCTAAGCCGATCGGGAGATTTAAAAGCCTTGCCCATTCTTATATGTAAACCCTTCCTGTACAACATAGGAACTCGGTAAATGCCCTCGCGTTTCTCAAGAAAGCCAATATCAACTAGGACATCCACAAATGGCTTCACATCGCCGACCTTGACGCCAAGTTCCTTGGCAAGCGATGCGTCATTGTGCTCTGCCTTCGAATCGCGAAGACATTGAATGCATGCTGCAACTTCATTGTTGACCTCCGCCAGCAGTGTATCCTCTATCCGTTGCTTACTCAGCCGGTCGAATGCATTAATCACCGCCTGTGGAGTCAGCAAGGGGAATAACCGATGATAGGGCGAGAAATGTTCTCGCCTAATCTGTTCATCTTGCGCGAAGGTCATCAGATCAATTAAATTGCGCGGCTGGATGTGACCCTTTCCGTCCCTGGTTTTTGATAGCATCCATTGCCAGGTTGTCTGACGCTTGTTGGGCTCAACGTGTTTCGGTAGCACTGCCGCAAAGAGGCCTGCTGGATCTAGTATCTCACCTTCAGCCTCGGCAGCTCGCATAAACTCGTCGCTCCCGCGGATGCGCCGACACAATAGAGAGAATAGATCGTCCTCGTCCCAAATAATTTCAGCCTTCCGGGCGTTCACGTGGGTGAGGTTTACAAAACCTCCAGTGATTATTTTGGAAAAGAGGTCGCGCCGGACGAATAGTTTTAGGCGAACGCTCTTGAAGGCGAGCAAGTCGAGGTAGGTTCTCAGTAGAGCCCGAAGAGCAGGCGTCTCGATTTGCGGGTAGCCAATAAAGGCCTCGTCTAAGCGGTCCAAGAAAACCCAAACCGTAACACCCAGCTCAGCAACCACCTCATCTAACAACCCAAGAGCATGCTCATGGGCGACCGGTTGCTCCACCTTACCGACCGGAACTTCCTCGGCAGGGCAGTAGGTAGCGGTTGGAGTTACTACGGGCATGCCAGATTCATTAAATCTTATCTCGACTCCAACGCGGTCAGGATTTAAAATCCGCTTAAGCCAAGCTGAGATCTTCGAAAATACTGATGCCGGCTGATCATCAGTAACCTTTAGGTCTAGACGTCGCAGGATTCTATCGAGCTCTGCCGCCCTGGATGAAAAGCCATTTTCCCCGTAGTAAGGGAGCGCCCAATTTCCAACAAGGGAAAGAATGTATGCCTTCCATACTGTTACATATTGGCCCTCTGTTAGCACCTCCGATTGAGCAAGCCGCTGGAAGACCGGACTACCCGATGGATTGAAGCCGGGCAATACGACTACATCCTCAAGCTCCCGAATAGAGCCGGCGTTGTCGCTTATATACCGATAAATTGCAGTCTTCCCGGACCCCTTGTCACCCGCAATGATGTTGACCCGATCCTGAATGAGGCGGCGGAAGGTGTTGGTCTCGAGGAAGTAACGCACCAAGTCAGCATCGAATTCGGCTACCGAGTTGCCGAGATTGAGCTTCTGGAGCAGGATTTCTCTGGTCATGGCTAATGGCGATGCGCTTCGGTCAACCGCCTCCATGTAGATGCATGTTGCTCATGAAGCGATGCCGCCTCTGTTGTTCATTCTAAGCCCCTCACGTGTCGGCAGGCAATAGCGCAAGAAAAGGCGCAAGAAAAAGGTGCCCGAGGTTTCGGGAGGAGGGAAGGCGGAACCAAGGCGGCAGGGGGCACCTCCTCCCCCTTCGCAGTCGCCGGTGCCCGACTACAGCGACAGTTTTCGGGTGCAAGCAGCCGAAAAATCGGCCTTTGGAGGCCCATCAGGTGGTCGGCGGGAAAAGGTGAGGTTTCGGGAGAGTTTCGGGAGAAGGGCGGGCGGAACCAAGGCGGCAGAGGTCGCCTTCCACCCCCTTCGCAGTCGCCGGAGCCCGACTACAGCGGTAGTTTCCGGGTGAGCAGCCGAAAATCGGCTTTTGGAGGCCCATCAGGCGGTGGAAAGCTCGGATCGCAGACCCTGGACCGTCCTTTGCGGACGAACCTCTCCCGTCACGACCGCGGAGGACGTCAGTTTGGACTGCGCTGAGGGTCGGGCTGTGCCGCTCGCCGCCTACGGCGGCAACGCTCTCACGAACGGCCGGCCAGGCGGGAACGACCCAGGGGGAACCTCGCCGACCGGTCACCTGCCTTGAGCAGCTCGGCGGCATTCCGGAAGGCGGCCAGGAAAAGGCCATAGGCCTCCCGGAGGCCATCCCGGATCGCCTTGGTCGCTGCGTGGAAGCGCGGGGCCGGCGACTTTTTGGTCTTGCCGGGTCGGGTGAGGGGATTCTGCCGGAGGACCGCGCCGAGGCCCAGGACCGGAATCCCTCTCTCCAGGCGCGCCAGTCTCGACGAGGCCATGAGGAGAGACCCGGGCGCCGCGACCCGGCGACTATCACCCTCGATCAGCCTGGAATCGGGTCGCGCCCAGGTTGGTTGAAGGGCGCGTAGAGAGGGAATCAGGCCGGCCCCCTCCGCGGTGGCCTCGAGAGGCCTCGACGGGTGGCTCACGAGAGGCTCGTCGAGTCTGACGAGGCTCTCGACGTCCTCGATGAGAGGCTCGTCAAGGTTGACGAGACCCTCGATGAGTCTGACGAGAGACTCAACGACCTCGATGAGAGCCTCGAAGGGTTCGACGAGAGGCTCGATGACCATGAGAGGCTCGATGGACTCAACGAGAGGCTCAACGAGTTTGACGAGAGGCTCATGAGGTCGATGAGAGGCTCGTCGAGCTCGATGAGCGGCTCGTCCAACTCGACGAGAGGCTCGAAGGGTTCGATGAGAGGCTTGTTGACCTCGATGAGAGCCTCGTCAAGGTTGACAAAAGGCTCGTCCAACTCACCGAGAGGCTGAAAACGAGCAACGGCGAGGGTTTTCCAGCCTGGGAGACCCGGTTGAGCGGTTTCTTGAAGGCCGCGAAGGGCGGCCGGCCGCCGCGTCCACGGCCGCCGACGTCCGCCCACAGGAGTCTCCGGGCCTTTCGCGAATCCGTGTCTCTGGTTGCGGAGAGGCGATACGTGAAGCAGAGCCATTGCAGCCGCACCGCCGGGAGCGGCCCGATGGCTGCACCATAGACACAGGCCGGCAGGTCGCTAGAATCCATCCATGGCCGACCGTGACTCTGCTCTTCGCGTGCTGACCGCGCTTCGCCGGAGCCCGGTCGGAGACAACGCCGTCCTGGTGGGCTCTTCGGGCCTCTTCGGATTCCCTACGGAGGTCCCCGCTCTGACCGAGGATATCGATGTCGCCGTCCCGGAGACGGCGGTAGCCCGGCATGGTCAGGCCATCTTGGAGGCGCTCCGCGAGCAGGGCTTCCAACATGAAAAGGGAACAGCGACGTTCATCGGCCCGGCAGGATCGATCTTCGATCTTCTCGGGCATGGTGAGCCAG
The DNA here is from genome assembly GCA_963844885.1 of uncultured Holophagales bacterium. Lineage (GTDB taxonomy): Bacteria > Acidobacteriota > Thermoanaerobaculia > Multivoradales > UBA5704 > DATMER01. Next base: position 803,165 of record CAWJQA010000012.1, read on the forward strand.
GAGAAGGGGATCACGTCGGGGGGACCGAGACTCTGCGGGTCATGGTCTTCGAGGATCTTTCCCGGATTCTCAGTGACCCGTCGGCGACGGCGATGCTGCCGGCCGGAGGCCGGGCTCTGACTCCGGCGGGCTTCGTGGTCAGCAAGCTGCTCACCGAGCGGGCTCACAAGGGAATCAAAGATAAAATCCAGGCGCTCCTCGTGCTCGCCGAGCGCCGGGACGAGGGCTTTGCACAGGAGGTCGTCCACTTGCTTCGCGGCCTCGATCCCGCTCGCCTCGACGACGTTCGAGCCGGCGCCCAGAATGCCTGCTTCCTCTTGGCCACGGATCCCACCTTCTCCGATTCCGGCGCTGAGGGGTATGCCCCTGTGGCACGCCAGGCCGAGATCGGGCTCGAACACCTGCTGACGATCCTGGAGAAGCTCCATGGCTGAAGCGCGGCGAGGCCTCACGGCCGAGGAGCGGATGCGCGAGCTGGAGCGCGACCGGGCGATCCTTCGGCGGGAACGGATGCTGCGCGAGGTGGCCGGACCCCGGTGGCACCGAATGGTGCGGATCGTGCCTCTCGTTTTCCGGCGCGAAGGACAATTGACAGCGCACGTGCTCCAGGCCAGCGCCGAGTCGGTGATCGACGCCCTGCGGCCCGACGCGGTTTTCGCCCTGGATACGGCCATGCGCCTCACGCATGGATTCGGCTTTCTCTCGGTCCGGGAGGTCCAGGCCTACATCACCGGCACGGAACCGCTCGACCGCCTGGCGGACAGCGGCCTGATTTCTCCCCGCCCGTTTGCGGATACCACGCTGATCCGCCCCTGGCCCGGCCCGCTTCGCCTCCTGGCATGCCTCGTCGAGGAGCTTCCTCCCTGGCGGGAGATCGCGGGAGGCTACCGCGTCGTGACCCGGGAAAGGCTCGGCCGTGAGCTCATCGGCGCCGTAGGCCCCAGGACCGACCTGTTCGCCCTCTTCGAGGCGGCCGGAAAGGATGCCTGACGGCGCCCCGGTGATATGCTCGGCCGCCCAGACCGCTGGCATACGGCCGGCTGGGCGGGAAACCCCATGAAGCTCCTCCACGTGGCGCTGGTGCGCAGCTCCGAGGCGGCGAGTGACCGCTTCTTCCAGGACGTCCTGGGCCTCGCCAGGACGCGGACGAAGACGGCTTCGGCCGAGCTTTGCGCGGAGCTCTTCGGCCGCGAACGGGAGCATCAGCTCGTCTACTACGGCAACGAGCACCTCCTGTTCGAAGTCTTCGTCTCCGACCGTGGCGACTTCGGGGAGACCGGCCATCTCGGCCATGTCTGCCTCGAGGTCGATGACCCCAGGGAGCTGCTCGCGCGGTGCGTTGCCGCGGGGATCGAGGTGCGCCGGGCGGTGCAAGGCAACTCCTCGGTACTCTTTATCGCCGATGAAGACGGTAACCTTTTTGAGATCAAGGGACGGGCTTGAGCCATGGCAGACCTGGACGGAGTCAAGGACAACAAGGAGTTCCACACCGGCGTTCCGCAGCAGACCGCGGGCTTCTTCCTCAAGGGCTCCAGCCACTATGACTGGGGCCTCAAGAACCGGCTGGCGCGGATTTTCGATCCTCAGTCGGGCAACACCGTGATGCTCGCCTTCGATCACGGTTATTTCCAGGGGCCGACGACGGGCCTGGAGCGGATCGACCTGAGCATCGTGCCGCTGATCCCCTGGGCGGACACCCTGATGCTCACCCGCGGCGTGCTGCGCAGCCTGATCCCGCCGGCGTCGCGCCCGTCCCTCGTGTTGCGCGCCTCGGGCGGTCCCAGCATCCTCAAGGAGCTGTCGGACGAGGAGATCGCCCTGGACGTCGAGGACGCCGTCCGTCTCAACGCCGCGGCCCTGGCGGTGCAGGTCTTCGTGGGCGGCGAGCACGAGACGAAGTCCATCCACAACCTCACCCGCCTGGTCGACAGGGCTTGCGCTACGGCATCGCCACCCTGGCGGTGACCGCGGTCGGCAAGGACATGGTGCGCGACGCCAAGTACTTCCGCCTCGCCACCCGCATCTGCGCCGAGCTGGGAGCGCAATACGTCAAGACCTACTATGTCGAGGAAGGTTTCGAAACCGTGACCTCCTGCTGTCCGGTGCCGATCGTCATCGCGGGCGGCAAGAAGCTGCCGGAGCTGGACGCCCTGACCATGGCCTACAACGCGATCCAGCGCGGGGCCAACGGCGTCGACATGGGACGCAACATCTTCCAGTCCGACGCCCCCACCGCGATGCTCCAGGCCGTGCGCGCCATCGTCCACGGCGGCGAAACGCCGGCACGGGCGTTCGAGATGTACAACACGCTGAAGAACGAGGCATAGAGGCGCGGAGCGGCGGCTGAAACCCGGGCCGCCGATGGAATCTTGGGACATGGCCTGTTAGACTATGCCCAACCATGTCCGCCTCGCGAGTCGTTGATTCCCGCCTGTGTGGCCCCGGCGTGGACGAGCTGTCTGCGGTGGAGCTGCATGCCCGCATCGCGGAGCTCGAAGCCGCGCTGCGGGAAAAAGAGACCCTCCTCGCGAGCGTCCTCGAGAGCAGCCAAAGCGGCGTCATGGTCTTCAAGTCCGTGCGGGACGGCGCGGGAACGATCGTCGACTTCGAGTGGCTGCTCGTCAACCCGGCGGGGTTGCGGGCTTCCGGCCGGACGCTCGCCGAGTTCCTGGGCCGCCGGCTGTCCGAGTACTATCCGGAAAGCTGGCAGCTCGGCCTGTTCGCCCGGTATGTCCGCGTCGTCGAAACGGGGGAGACCGAGTCCATCGAGCAGCACTACCAGCGCGACGGGATGCCCCGCTGGATCATAGCCTCCGCCGTGAAGCTCGGCGACGGGTTTGTCATCAACTACCACGACGTGACGGACAGCCGCCAGACCTACCGGGCTCTGCGCCAGACCGAGCAGATCGCCAACAAGATCTTCGAGCACTCGCCGGTGGCGATCCAGGTCTACGACCCCGACGGCACCTCGCGGCGCCTCAACGAAGCGCAGCGGCGGCTCCTCGGCCTGCCCGGCGTGGACTACGGCGTGGGCGTCTACAACGTCCTGACCGACCCGCTGTCGGAGGAATGCGGCATCTCCGGCCACTTCCGGCAGGCGCTCGCCGGCAACGTGGTCGAAACCGCGGATCAGGTCATCGATCTCGGCGATCCCCGAAATTCCTGGGACACCGACCGCCGGCGCATCGTGTTGAACCAGGTTTTCTTCCCCATCCACGACGATCACGGCGAGGTGAAGGCGGTGGTGGCCATGGCCTGGGACAACACCGCCCGGGCGGAGGCGGAACAGACGCTGGAACAACTGGCTCATGCCCAGAGCGACTTCATCTCGACGGTCAGCCATGAGCTGCGCACCCCGTTGACGTCGATCCGCGGTTCTCTCCGGCTGCTGGCGGCAGGCGGCCTGATCCCTCTCCCCGAGCCGGTCCACACGCTCATCGACATCGCCCTGCGCAACAGCGAGCGCCTGCTCGCTCTGATCAGCGACCTGCTGGACATCCAGCGGATCGAATCGGGCGGCCTGGAGTTGAGGCGGCAGGACGTGGACCTGGCGCTGCTGGTCGCGGATTCCCTGGTGGAAAACCAGGCCTTCGCCGCCCAACTCGGCGTGACCTTCCGGCTGGCCGGCAACGAACCGGGACTCCATGTATACGGAGATCCGAACCGCCTCCTCCAACTCATGGCCAATCTGTTGTCCAACGCGGCCAAGTTCTCTCCGCCGCAGGGGACGGTCGAGGTGGCCGTGGAACGCCATGGCGGCAGAGCGCGCGTCTCCGTGCGCGACCACGGGCCGGGGATCCCGAGGGAGTTCTGGCCGCGGATCTTCAGCCGTTTCGCCCAGGCCGACTCGTCGTCCTCCCGCCACAAGGGGGGACCGGCCTGGGCTTGAGCATCAGCAAGGCCCTGGTGGAGAGCATGGGCGGCTGTATCGGCTTCGAGACCGAGACCGACGGCCCCGGCAAGGGCACCACGTTCCACTTCGACCTGCCGCTGACCGGGATAGGCGAAAACGAGGCCTAGGTTTCAGAGGAATCCGGAGGCCCCCCCTTTTCGGCCTCCGACCGCTGTGGTACAAGGGCGCGAAGACGTCGAGAAGAAGTAACGTCGTGCAATCTGGGCCGTCGCGAAACCTTGACCGCCGCGCGCTTCCGCGCAGCGGTTGTTCTGTTGGAGGAGGTCTCATGAGAAGCAGCAGCAGCGACTCGAGCGTCCTTCGGCCAGGCTGGAGAGCTGCCGGCATTCTCGGCCTCGCTTTCCTGACCCTGGTCCTGGCGCTGCCGGCCCGCCCGGCCGCGGCCCAGGAGCCTGCCCCCCCCGCCGACCAGAGCGCAAGCCCGCCGACGGAGCCGACGGAGCCGACGGAGAAAGTGACCGAAGAGATCACCGTCACGTCCACGTTGCGCGAGGAGAAGATCCAGGACGTGCCCTTCTCCGTGGCGGCGCCCACCGAAGAGGATCTCCGGAAGCAGGGCGTCGATTCCATCGAGGGGATCGCGCAGACCACCCCCGGCTTCAGCGTGCAGAACCTCGGCCCCGGCCAGAGCCAGGTCGCGATCCGCGGCGTCTCCTCCGGGCAGATCGTCCGCGACCAGCCGGGCGTCAAGGAGCAGGTCGGCGTCTATCTCGACGACTCCGGCATTTCGCTGTCTCTCTTCACCCCGGACATCGACCTTTTCGACATGTCGCGCGTCGAGGTGCTGCGCGGCCCCCAGGGCACCCTCTTCGGCGCCGGGTCGGCCTCGGGCACGATGCGCTACATCACCAACCAGCCCGCGCTCGGCAAGAGCGAGACCGTGGCCGAGCTGTCCGCCAACAGCGTGGCCGGCGGCGAGCTCGGCGGCGGCGCCAAGGTGGCTGTCAACGCGCCGCTCGGCGACACCTCCGCCCTGCGCCTCACCGCCTGGTACAACAGCTTCGGCGGCTTCATCGACGCCGTCCAGCCGAGCCTGCGCATCAAGGAAGACGTCAACGGCGGCGACCGCTCCGGCGCCCGCCTCGCGCTGCGCATGCAGCCGAACGACCGGCTCTCCATCACCCCGAGAGTCGTCTACCAGAAGGTCGCCATGGACGGCTGGAACCGCGAGGACGCCTTCAACATCCTCGCCAATCCGTACACCACCACGCGTCCGGCGGTAGACCTCGGCGATCGTGAGCAGTTCATCCAGCTCGAAGAGCCGTTCACCGACAAGTTCCTCCTCGCCGACCTCAACATCGGGTACAACTTCGGCAGCGCGGCGCTGACCTCGATCACCAGCTACACGGACCGCGACATCCTGGTGGTGCGCGACGCCACGGCCTTGACCGCGAGCATCACCGGCGGCTCCATCGGCCTGCCGCAGAACGTCTACACCATCGGCTCCCCCCTCGACGACGCGACGACCGCGAAGCTCTGGACCCAGGAGCTCCGCCTCGCCGGCCAGCGGGACCGGCTGCAGTGGCTGACCGGGGCCTTCTACAGCAACATGGACCGCGACTATGGCCAGAGCCTCCTCGTCTCCGGCTTCGAGTCCCTGACCGGCATCCCCACCGCGGGCAAGTTCGGTGCGCAGCGCGACGTGCTCTACTTCTCCGACCTGAGCTACAACATGGATCAGGTCGCGGTGTTCGGCGAAGCCACCTGGGCCGTCAGCGACCGGATCGACCTGACCGGCGGCCTCCGCTACTACGACTTCCAGGAAGACCGGATCCAGACTTTCGACGGCATCTTCGCCGAGCCCGGGACCAGCAAGGGCTCAACCTCGGCGACCGGCTTCGCTCCGCGCCTGATCGCGAGCTTCGACCTCAAGGAAGGCACCAAGCTGAACGCCCAGGTTTCGAAAGGTTTCCGCCTCGGCGGCATCAACGATCCGCTCAACGTGCCTCTCTGCACTCCCGAGGATCTGGTGACCTTCGGTGGACACGACTCGTGGGAGGACGAGGAGATCTGGAACTACGAGGTCGGCAGCAAGTCGACGATCGGCGGGGGCCGCGGGACCTTCAACGTCTCCGCCTACTACATGGACGTCAAGAACCTCCAGGCGACCGTGACCGCCGGCACGTGCTCCTCGCGGGTGGTCTTCAACGTCCCCAAGGCCCGGAGCACCGGCCTCGAGCTCGAGTGGTCCGCCGCGCCCACCGAGCACTTCGATTTCACCGTGTCGGCCAACTACGGCAAGTCGGAGCTGCGCTCGACCCTCACCTCGACCGATGCGTCCGGCAAGGTGCAGATCGTCTCCGGCATCAAGGCCGGCAACCGTCTGCCGACCGTCCCGGAGCTCCAGGGCGCGGCCACGGCCACCTGGCAGTGGGCACTCGGAACGAGCTGGCTGGGATACTTCACCGGCAGCTACCAGTACATCGGCTCCCGGTTCACCCAGATCGGCGACCAGGCGGCGGGCTTCGGCCTCGTGAACTTGAATTCGTTCGGCGCCAATACCATCGGCGGCCCGCTCAGCCAGAGCACGTTCACCTTCAATCCCGAGCTGCCGGCCTACGATCTCACCAACCTCCGCCTCGGGTTCCTGAACGGAAAGTGGGACGTCGCGGTGTTCGTCAACAACCTTTTCGACGAGCAGGCCCGGCTTGCCCTCGACCAGGAGCGCGGCACGCGCGCCCGCGTCGGCTTCCTGGTCAACCAGCCCCGCACCATCGGCGTCTCGACCCGGATCAACATCCGCTGAACGGACACTGCCGAAGAGGCCGCCTCAGTCGGCGGCGGCCTCTTCGGCCTTCTTCAGCACGCGCAGGAAATTCTCACCCAGGATGAGCCGGGCTCCGGCCTTGTCCACGCCTCTCTCCAGGAGGGCCGCGGTCAGAGCGGGAAAATGGGCGGCGTCCTCGAAGCCGGCCAGGACGTCGGGGATGCCGTCGAAGTCGGTGCCGATCCCCACGTGCTCCTCCCCCGCGACGTCGATCAGGTGGAGGATGTGGTCGACATAGAGGGAGAGAGGGACCTCCGGCAGCGGCCGGTCGGCGAAGAGGCGCGCCATCGCCTCCCAGTGCCGGCCCGGCTCGGCCAGGTAGGCCTCCTCCATGGCCTTCAGCTCCTCCCGCACCTCCTTGCCGCGGAGGCGGTCGGCGGCGCTCGCCTGCGGCCCGACGAAGGCGGGGTAGGAGTTGGCCATCACCAGGCCGTCCTTGCGGGCGATCTCGCGGACCAGGTTGTCCGGCAGGTTGCGCGGATGGTCGCAGAGGGCGCGCGCGGCGCTGTGGCTCGCCAGGATGGGGATGCGGGAGACCTCCAGAACGTGGAGGACAGCGTCATCCGAGACGTGGGAGACGTCGGGCACGATGCCGCGCCGGGTCATCTCCCAGACGATCCCCTCCCCCTGCGAAGACAGGCCGCCGTGGCGCGCCTCGTCGGTGGAGGCATCGCACCACTCGTGGGTGGCCATGTGGGTGAGGGTGACGTAGCGCACCCCCATGGACACGCAGGCGTCCAGCGTCCCGGGGAGGCTCAGGGGGCGGCCGTTCTCCAGGCCGAAGAGGATGGCGACGACACCGCGGTGCCAGGCCCGGTAGACGTCCTTGACGGCGGTGACGATCTCCATCCCCGGCGCGGCTTCGACGTGCTCGACGGAGACCCGGTGGAGCTCCTGCGCGTGCTTCCAGCCGCGTTCGGGGTCGAGGGCGGCCGGGACGTAGAGCGCGAAGACGGCCGCGTCGACGCCCCCCTCCCGGAGCCGCGGCAGGTCGGCGTGGCGGCCGGGCAGGCGCTCGGTCAGGCTCTTCGGGTTCTCCCAGAGCTTGGTGGGGACGTCGATGTGGCCGTCGAGGACGAGGCAGTCTTCGTGGAATCCCATAGAGGGCCCAGTCTATCGCGGGCGGCGCGGCCCGGAATTCTCGCGCGGGGACCCCTTGTTGTAGGGCACGCCGGACCCCGGAAACCCTGGGTCTTGCCAAGAGAGGCCCCCATCCCGTACTCTTTCGGGTTCTTGGAGACCGACATCCACTCCGGTATACAGCCCGGAGAGACAAGGATCACGACCGTGAAGAATGACATCCATCCCCAGCTCAACATGGTGACCGTGGTGTGCGCCTGCGGCAACACCTTCGAGACGCGCTCGACCAAGGACGAGGTCCGCCTGGAGATCTGCAGCGAGTGCCACCCGTTCTTCTCGGGCAAGCAGAAGCTGATCGACACGGCCGGCCGCGTCGAGCGCTTCAAGCGGCGCTACGCCCAGGCCTGAGGCCCGGCCTCCCCCGGCACCTCGGTACCCCGGCACCCCGGCACCCCGGCAATGACGACATCGAGCCCAAACCCGCCGCCGACCGCGTCTCCGGCTGAGCCGGAGCTGCTGGTCGGCGGTCAGGCTTTGATCGAGGGGGTCATGATGCGCTCCCCCGGCGCCTACGGCATCGCCGTGCGCCGGCCGGACGGCTCCATGGCTCTCAAGCGCGGCAAGGTGTTCCCGCTCGGCAAGAAGTACCCGTTCCTCAAGCTGCCCGTCCTGCGCGGCGTCGCCGTCCTCTTCCAGTCGCTCTTCATCGGCATCCAGGCGCTCAACTTCTCGGCGCTGGAGGCCGGCGTCGAAACGCCCGAAGACAAGGCGAAGCAGACCTCGGGCTGGGCCGTGGCCGGATCGATGGCGATGGGCCTCGGGTTGGGCGTCGTCGTGTTCCTGCTCGCCCCGCTCTGGCTGACGCAGCTCGCGGAGCGGTATCTCTTCGGGGGCATGCCGAACCTCGCGTTCAACCTGTTCGACGGCGCCCTGCGCGGGATCTTCTTCCTGACGTACATCGTGGCGATCTCGCGCATGAAGGACATCCATCGGGTCTTCCAGTACCACGGCGCCGAGCACAAGGTGGTGTTCGCCTGGGAGGCCAAGGGGCCGCTCACGGTGGACGCCGCCCGCGTCCAGAGCCGTCTGCATCCGCGCTGCGGCACGAGCTTCCTGCTGTTCGTGCTGCTGGTGTCGATCGTGCTCTTCGCGCTGATCCCGAAGTCCGCGCCGTTCCTGGTCAAGTTCGGCGGCCGGCTCGCGCTGGTGCCGTTCATCGCCGGGCTGTCGTACGAGGTGCTCCGGCTGACCGCGAAGAAGGCGGATTCACCGGTCTTCGCCTTCCTGGTCGCTCCCGGGCTGATGCTCCAGAAGATCACCACCCAGGAGCCGACGGACGACATGCTGGCGGTGGCCATCGCCGCCCTGGAGGAGGCGCTCCGCGAGGACGGCCTGATGCCCGAGGCGGAGCTTCGGGAAGCGGTCGAACAGGTCCCGGCGCTCGCCTGACGGTCGAGGAACCACCCATGTTCGAGAAACTGTCCCAGATCGAGAGAACCCACGAGGAGCTGACGCAGCGGCTGGCCGACCCGTCGGTGCTGTCCGACCGGAAGGCGTACGCCGAGACGAACAAGGCCCTCTCGGAGATCTCGAAGACGGTCGAGCTCTACCGGGAGCTGGTTCGCCTCAAGAAACAGCAGCAGGAGAACGAGGAGCTGCTGGCCGGCCTGCCCAAGGACGACGAGCTCTACGAGATGGCCCGCGAGGAACGCGACCAGCTCGTCGAAAGCGTGCGGCAGCTCGAGGAGAAGCTCCGCGTCGAGCTGACCCCCAAGGACCCGAACGACGACCGCAACGTCGTCCTGGAGATCCGCGCCGGCACGGGCGGCGACGAGGCCACCCTGTTCGCCTCCGAGCTGTTCCGCATGTACTCCCGCTACGCCGAGCAGCAAGGCTGGCGGGTCGAGGTCATCGACCTCTCCGAGTCGGAGGTCGGCGGCGCCAAGGAGATCTCCGCCATCGTGGAAGGCCGCGGCGCCTACAGCCGCCTCAAGTACGAGGGCGGCGTCCACCGCGTCCAGCGCGTGCCGGCCACCGAGTCCGCCGGCCGCATCCACACTTCCGCGGTGACCGTGGCGGTCCTCCCCGAAGCCGACGACGTCGAGGTCGAGGTGGACGAGAAGGATCTCCGCATCGACCGCTTCTGCGCCTCCGGCCCCGGCGGCCAGGGGGTGAACACGACCTACTCGGCGGTGCGTCTCACCCACCTCCCCTCCGGGCTGGTGGTGAGCTGCCAGGACGAGCGCAGCCAGATCAAGAACAAGGCCAAGGCGTTGCGCGTGCTCAAGGCCCGCCTGCTGGAGATGGAGCGCGAGAAGGCCGAGTCGGCCATGTCGGAGGAGCGCCGCCGCATGGTCGGCAGCGGCGACCGGTCCGAGAAGATCCGCACCTACAACTTCCCGCAGAGCCGGGTGACCGACCACCGCATCGGCCTGTCGCTCCACAACCTCGCCACCGTGCTGGAGGGAAACCTGGATCCGCTCGTCGAGCCCCTGATGGCCCACTTCCAGGCCCAGAAGATGGACGAGGCGTCCCGGGTTCACTGAGCCAAGGAGGACTTTCATGCGATCGATGAAACTGTTGGCCGCCGCGGCGCTCGGCGCCGCGGGCCTGTTGACCACCGGCTGCTTCGACATCGAGCAGACGCTGAACCTCGAAGAAGGACATGTCGGGCAAGGCCGGGTTCACCATGAAGGTGGACATGGAGCCGATGGTGCTCTTCATGACCCGCCTGCAGCGCGAAATGGCGGGCAAGACCGGCGAGCCCACCCAGGAAGAGCTCGACGCGGCGCGCAAGGAAATGCTGGCCTCCAAGAAATCGGAGACCACGGGCGATTTCGAGAAGGACAAAAAGGAGTTGCAGAGCAAGCTTCCGCCCGGCGTGAAGCTCCTCGACAGCTCGTTCAAGGAGGACGGCCTCAAGATCGCCGCCAACTTCCTGTTCGGCTTCGACAACGTTTCGAAGCTCAGCCAGATCAAGTTCCCCAAGAAGGAAGAGGAGGGGGAGCAGGCCGGCCCGCCCGGAGGTTCGAACCCGGTCGAGTCCCCGTTCAACGGCCTTCAGGTCGTCGACGAAGGCAAGACGATCCTCGTCACCAGCCCGGCGGAGAACCCCGTCGCCGAGGAGAAGAAGCAGGCGACAGACATGGATCTCGACCCTGCCGCGAAGAAGCAGATGGAGGAGATGTTCAAGGGCCTCCGCGTCGCCTTCAAGATCACCGCCCCCTTCGAGGTGGTCGAGAGCAACGCCCACCGCAAGGAGGGCAACACGCTGATCTGGGAGTACGACCTGAAGTCGTTCGAGACCCTGAAGCCCGAGCAGTTGGCCCAGGGCGTGCGGGTGCGGTACAAGAAGTAAAGGGAAAAGACTGGCCCCGACCATCGCTCAGCTTCTCGCCGAGGCCCGGCCTCGCCTGGCGGCCACCTCGTTCGGAGCGCCGGCCCGGGAGGCGTCGCTCCTCCTCGGCCGGGTTCTGGGGCTCTCCGAGGCCCAGATCCTCGCGCACGGCGAGCGCGAGGTGCCGGACGAGACCGCGGCGCGGTTCCGCGGCCTGCTCGAGCGCCGGCTGGCCGGCGAGCCCACCGCCTACCTCTTCGGTGAGCGCGAGTTCTACGGCCGGTCCTTCCGGGTCGATCCCCGGGTGCTCATCCCGCGGCCGGAGACCGAGCATCTGGTCGAGGCCGCGCTCACTTTCCCACTCCCGGAACGGTCTTGGATTCTGGACGTCGGCACCGGCTCCGGCATCCTGGCCGTGACCCTGGCACTGGAGATCCCCGGCGCCCGCGCCGTGGCCACCGATGTATCTCCCGGCGCCCTGGCCGTGACGTCCGCCAACGCCCGCCGGCTCGGCGTCCGCGACCGGGTCTTCCCCGTCGGCGCCGATCTCGCCCGGGGTCTCAACCTTGCCCGGTTCGACCTGGTGGTGAGCAATCCCCCCTATGTGGACTGGACCGGCGCGCCGTCGCTCTCGCCGGAGGTTTACAACTTCGAGCCGCACGTGGCACTCTTTGGCCCCGGCTCCGGCGACTCCCTCTATGCGCGGCTGTTCGCGGATGTCTCCGAAAAACCGGGCGGGCTCCGGTCCGGCGTCCCTCTCCTCGTCGAGATCGGCTACGGCCAGCTCGACGCCGTCGGCCGCCATGCCGAAGCTTCGGGCCTGCGCGTGGCGGGTATCCGGCACGATTACGCAGGCATCCCCCGGGTTGTGATCCTCGAGCGCCGGTGAACCGGCAAGGTTGATCGAATGGACAAGTTTCACATTGTTGGACCCTCGCGGCTTGCGGGCCGCGTCCGGGCGAGCGGCGCGAAGAACGCCGCCCTCCCCGCCCTCGCGGCCAGCCTCCTGCCGGACGGCGAGCCGCTCACGCTCCACCGCATCCCCCGGGTGCGCGACATCCGCACCATGATGCGGCTGCTCGACCATCTCGGCGTGTCCTGCGACGATACGGGAGACGCTCTGATCCTGAGGCGGGACCGCCCGACCTCGGATCACGACGCGCCCTACGACGTGGTCAAGACCATGCGCGCCAGCGTGCTCGTGCTCGGCCCGCTGCTCACCCGCTTCGGCCATGCCCGCGTCTCCCTGCCCGGCGGCTGCGCCATCGGCGTCCGCCCCATCGATCAGCATCTCAAAGGCCTGGAAGCGCTCGGCGCGGAGGTCCACCTCTCCCACGGCTACGTCGAAGCCACCGCCGGCCGCCTTCAGGGTGCCCGCTTCCGCTTCGACATGCCCACCGTGACCGGCACCGAAAACCTCTTGCTGGCCGCCTGTCTCGCCAAGGGCACCACCGTGCTGGAGAACTGCGCCCGCGAGCCCGAGGTCGTCGACCTCGCCAATCTTCTCAACACGATCGGCGCCCGCATCTCCGGCGCCGGCGAGGAGACCATCGTCATCGAAGGCGTGGATTCCCTCGGCGGCGGTGAGCACACGATCATCCCCGACCGCATCGAAGGCGGGACCTACCTGGTCGGCGCCGCTCTGACCCGCGGCGACGTCACCCTCGAAGGCTCCAACCCCGCCGATCTGGCGCCGCTCCTGGACAAACTGGCCGAAGCCGGCGCGAAGGTCGAGGTCGGAGGGAGCGACGGCACCGACATCCGCGTCAGCGCGAAGGGCGAGCTTCAGTCCCGCGACATCGACACCCAGCCGCACCCCGGCTTCCCCACCGACCTCCAAGCCCAGTGGATGACGCTGATGACCAGCGCCACCGGCGTCGCGACGATCCGGGAAACGATCTTTGAAAACCGCTTCCAGCACGCGCCGGAGCTGATGCGAATGGGCGCCGACATCCGGATGGAAGGCAACTCGGCGCACGTCCACGGCCCGACGCCGCTGACCGGCGCGTCCGTGATGGCCACCGACCTGCGCGCCTCGGCCTGCCTCGTGCTGGCCGGAGTGGCGGCCGAAGGGGAGACGGTGGTGGACCGCATCTATCACCTCGAACGTGGCTATGAGGGAATGGAACTGAAATTGCAGAGTCTGGGAGCGCGAGTCGCTCGCTCAGGCTCTGGACTGATCGCCACCTTCACCCTTATCCTCGCTGCCGTCGTCACCGCGGACCCCCGCCCGGACCTCGTCGAGCTGCAGCTCGCCGGGAGCCGGCGCGAAGCGCTCGCCCGCGCCGAGCGGGAGATCGAGGCCCGGCCGGAAGCCTCTCGTGGGCTGGGTCTCGACTACCTCCGCGGACATCTCCTCGATCTCCTCGGCAATCCGGACGCCTCGGGCGAAGCGTTCGCCGCTGCGATGGCCTCCACGCCCGACCTCGGCATGTACAGCCGCTACCGCCTCGCGCGGGAGCAGGAGCGCACCGGCCATCCCGAGGTGGCCGCGGGCCTGATCGCCAGCGTCGTCGACTCCCGCACGCCGGCCATCCTCGCCGAATCGACCCAGCTCCTCGCCCGCACCCTCACGCGCGGCGGCGACTGCCGTCTGCTCGGCGGCATCAAGCTGGAGACGCTGCCTGCCTTTCAGCGCCGGATCCTGACCCTCTCCATGGCCGACTGCGCACTGCGCGCCGGCTCGCGCGAGCTCGCCCGCGGCATCCTCGTCAGCCTCCTGGAGGAGAACCGCGACGACGATACGGCCCGCACCGCCGCCGACCGGCTGGATGCGCTGGTCTCCGAGAACGAAGGCGGGCGCATACCGCTCCTCCTCGGCCTGGCCTTCCACCAGCACCGGGATTTCGACCGCGCCCTCTCCCGTCTCCACCGCGCCCTCGACCCGGCCGAAGGCTTGAGCGAAAAGGAGGCCACGGAGGGGCGCTACGCGCAGGGACGCGCCCACTTCTGGCTGGAACGCTACGCGCCGGCCGCCGTCGTGTTCGGCGGTCTGGCCTCCCTCTCTCACCGGCCCGACGACCGCGCCCGCGCCCTCTATCAGCAGGGCCGCTCCTACGAGCTGCTCGGCCAGTGGACGCTGGCCGCCGAGAGCTTCAGCCGCGCCTATCTGGCCCAGCCCGAAGGCGAGTGGGCCGCGGTCTCGCTCTTCGCCTGCCTTCGCCTCCGGTGGCGCAGCGGTGCCGAGACCGACACCGAGGCCTTCTACGACCTCCTGACCTCGCGCCACGAGTGGCGGGAACAGGCCCTGCGCGCCAGCCTCTTTCTGGCCTCCTCCGACATCGTCCGCGGCCGCCGCGACCGCGCCCGGGCCTGGCTCGACCGCGCCCTGCCGGAGAGCCCGGACGAACGCCTGGAGATCGCCTACTGGCGCGGCCGGCTCTCGGAGCTGGACCGCGACGCACCGGCCGCCGTGGCGAGCTACCTGGAGGCGATGCGGCTGGACTTCTACCACCCCCTCTCCCAGGCCGCCCGCGGCCGGATCGGCCTTGAGCCGCTGGCCCGCGCCGCCACCGCCGAAGGCCGGCGCCTCTCGGCCTCCTCGAAATTCGAGAATCTCTACAGCGCCTGGCTTCTCCTGGGCAACGCCACCGACGCCGGCAAGTCCACCTGGTTCCGGGCGCGCAACGTCCTGCTGGCCGACCCCAAGCGCGCCCCGCTCGTGAAGCTGGCCGAAGTGCCCCTCCGCGCCTGGCCGCTCTGGCAAGCCACGCCGCGGCGGCCGGAAGAAAAGCTGCTCGCCCTGGGCATCCTGCACGAAGGGGCACCGGCCGTGCGCCAGTACTTCCCGCTGAGCGAGCCGTCGCTCGCCTATACGGGGTGCCGCCTCCTCTCCCGCGGCGGCGAGCACGAGCGCTCGATCCTCCTGGCCGAAGCCTTGCGGCTGCGCTCGGGAGACCAGGTGCCGCTGATCTTCCAGCCCCGGGAGTTCCACCAGGTTCTCTACCCTTCTCCTTACCGGGAGATTCTGGTCGCCCAGTGCCGTCTGCGGGGAGCACCGCCGGACCTGCTGGCCGCGATCGTCCGCGAGGAGAGCCGCTACGACCGCAACGCCCTCTCACCCGCGGCGGCGCGCGGCCTCACCCAGCTCACCGTGCCCACGGCGCGCCGGCTCGCGGAGCTGATCGATCTCAACCGCCTGGACCCGGAAGACCTCTACCGTCCCGAGATCTCCCTGGCGCTGGGCGCCGCCTACCTCGCCCGGCTCATGAGGGATTTCAACGGCGCCGGCCACGTGGCCGTGGCCGCCTACAACGCCGGAGAGCCCCAGGCCGTGCTCTGGCGGAGCTACTGCTTCAGCCCCGAGATGGAAGAGTTCTTCACGAAAGTGACCTTCCAGGAGACCCGCGAGTACATGAAAAAGGTGCTGACCAGCCAGGCGCACTACGACGAGCTGTGGTAGATCCCATTCCCCCTCTCCCCAGCCCTCTCCCCCGTGCCGGGGGAGAGGGAGCCGCGCCCTAATTCCCCTTTTTCTCGATCCGCTTCACCACCGGCGGCAGGTCGCCCGGCGGCTTGTCGAAGTAGAGGTGGATGTCCGCCTTGCGGCGCAGATCCTCCGTCCACCTGTTCAGCTCCTGGTTCAGCTTCTGCTCCTTGAGCACCGTCCGGATCTGATCGCGGACGTCGTCCTGCGGCAGCAACGGCTGCTTTCGCTTCTGCGTCTCCGGCGTGTAGACGGTGCGGTAGTACTGCGTGATCTCATCCAGGCTGACGAACACGCGCGGGCCGAGCTGCTCCTCCACGTGGGTGAGGACCATGAGCTGCCGCGCCACGAGCTGGCGCAGCGCCTGCTGGGTCAGGCCGACGTCGTGCAGCGCCTTGCGGAACGCATCTTCATTCTTGAAGCGCGCGCGGATGTCCGCCACGTTTTTCTCGATCAGGTCCACCGGCACCTGCTCGAACCCGTAGCGGTCGATCTCGTGGAACCGCAGCCTCTGATCGACCAGACCGTCCAGGATACGGCGGCGGAAGGCGTCGTCCGCCTCCCCGGGCTTCGGCTGGGCGAGGCCCAGCGCGATCGCCCGCTCCACCTCGGAGGCGAGGATGGGATCCTCGTCCACCACCGCCATCACCCGGTCCTGGAGCTCGGGGACGGGAGCGGCGGACAGGCTGGGGGACAGAACAGCACCCAGGATGAGACCGCAGAGAAGAGGGTACGCTCGTTTCATCGAAGGGGCATGCTAGCATCCCGGCGGCCATGTCAGAAGGGAGTCGAAGCGCCGCAGCCACCGTCCGGATCGGACTCGCGCAGATCGATTGCCGCCTGGGCGACGTCGCGGCGAATCTGGAGCGGCACCTGCACTGGATCGGCCTGGCGCGGGAGCGCGGGGTGGACCTCCTGGTCTTCCCGGAGCTCTCCCTCACCGGCTACCGCCTCTTCCACCTGACCTCGCGCGTGGCCCTGCCGGCCTCGGCGCCCGAGCTCCGGCGCCTGGCCGAGGCCGCCGGCCCCATGGCGGTCGTCGCCGGCTTCGTGGAGGAGAGCGACCGGGGAGTCCTGCACAACACCGCGGCCCTGCTCGTCCACGAACGGCCGCACCTGCTCCACCGCAAGATCTACCTCCCGAGCTACGGCCTCTTCCAGGAGGCGCGCTTCCTCCGGCCCGGCCGGCGGCTGGAGCTGGTGCAGCTCGCCTGGGGCAAGACCGGCATCCTCATCTGCGAGGATCTCTGGCATCCCGAGCTGGCCCGGCGCCTCGCGGCGGCCGGCGCGCGGCTCCTGGTCGTCCCGTCGGTCGGCCCCGGCCGTGTCGGCGCGGGCGAGCTCCCGGTCAACCAGGAGTCCTGGGAGCTGCTCACCCGCTCCACCGCGCTCGTCAACACCTGCTGGGTGCTCTACTGCAACCGGGTCGGCTGGGAGGAAGGCACCTTCTATCCGGGGGCGAGCCACGTCGTGCGCCCCGGCGGCGAGATCCTGGAGCGCGCCCCGGTGCTGGAGGAGCACCTGCTCGTGGCCGACATCGATCTGCGCGAGGCCGACCGCCTGCGCTGGCGCCTGCCCCTGGTGGCCGACGAACGCCAGGACGTCGAGGGTCCCGAATGAGCCGCCGGGAAGAGGTCTCGGGGACAGGGCGGCGCCTCGTCCTCAATCCGCCGCTCGCGGTGGCGGTCCTGACCAGCTTCATCCGGGACGCCGTCGAGACCACGGGCATGGCCGGCGGCGTGGTGGTCGGCGTTTCGGGAGGCGTGGACTCCTCGCTGTCCGCAGCCCTGGCGGTGAAAGCCCTCGGCCCGGAGCGGGTCCACGGCTTCCTCCTCCCCTACCGCACCTCGAGCCCGGCCTCCGAGCAGGACGCCCGCACCGTGGCCGAGCACCTCGGCATCCCGCACCGGAAAATCGACATCTCCCCCATGGTGGACGCCTACTTCGCCATGGAGCCCGACGCCGACCCCGTCCGCCGCGGCAACAAGATGGCCCGGGAGCGGATGGCCGTCCTCTTCGACCAGGCCAAGAAGTTGAACGCCCTGGTGCTGGGAACCTCGAACAAGACGGAGATCCTGCTCGGCTACTCGACCGTCTTCGGCGACAACGCGAGCTCCGTCAATCCGCTCGGCGACCTCTACAAGGCGCAGGTCCGGCAGCTCTCCCGGCATCTCGGCCTGCCGGCCGCGGTGATCGACAAAGCCCCCTCGGCCGACCTCTGGCCGGGGCAGACGGACGAGGGCGACCTCGGCGTCAACTACGCCACGGCGGACGAGGTTCTCTACCTCCTGTTCGAGGAGAGCCTCCGGCCGGAAGAGGTGGTCGAGAGAGGGTACGACGAGCGGGCGGTCAAGCGCATCGTGACCCTGGAGCAGCGCTTCCGCTTCAAGCGCCGGCTGATGCTGATCGCCAGACTCTCGGGGAGCGCGGTGAACCTCGATCAGGAGATCCCGCGGGACTGATGGCCGGCAAGCTGGTGGTCGTCGCGACGCCGATCGGCAACCTGGACGATCTCTCGCCAAGGGCGCGGGCCGCCTTCGAAGAGGCCGACCTGGTGGCCTGCGAGGACACGCGGCACACCGGCCGGCTCCTGGCCCACCTGGGAATCAAGAAACCCCTGATCTCCCTCCACGAGCACAACGAGCGCCAGCGCCTCCCCCGTCTCCTCGCCGACCTGGAGGAAGGCAAGACGATCGCGGTGGCGAGCGACGCCGGCACCCCTCTGCTCTCCGATCCCGGCTTCGTGCTCGTCCGGGAAGCCGCCGCGAAAGGCATCCGGGTGGAGCCGATCCCCGGCCCTTCGGCCATCCTGACCGCCCTGGTCGCCTCCGGCCTGCCGCCGCACCCCTTCACCTTCGCGGGCTTTCCGCCGCCCAAGTCCGGCAAGCGCCGCACCTTCTACAAGACGTGGGCGACCCTCGGCCACACCCTCATCCTCTTCGAATCCCCGCACCGCATCCTCCCCAGCCTGGAAGACGCCCTGGCCGAGCTGGGAGACCGCCCCGCCGCCGTCGGCCGGGAGCTGACGAAGATGCATGAGGAGGTTCTCCGAGGAAAGCTCTCCGAGCTGGTGGAGGCGCTACGGAAGCGGCCTTCGCTCAAGGGGGAGTTTGTGGTGGTGGTGGGGGCGTGAGGCACATTTCCGCGGCACTGCCGGGAGGCGGCCTGAAGCTCGGAACCGGTTCCGCAAAGGGAAGGGCCTTACCCGATCTGCTCCAAGATATAGCGTTCAAATGGCTCCACCTTGCCATCACGGTAAAGCTTGATCAGATCACTGTACGGAGGATCAGCGGGGCGCGGTTCAATCGGGAATGCCTTCAACCGATAACCCTGACGCTTCAGTAGGCCCGTAAGGAGGAACCTCGCAATGTGACCGTTCCCATTCGCGTAGGGGTGAATAGTCAGAAAACGAACAAAAAGCCTACATGCCAAGGCGATCGCGAACATCAACCGCTCCGTTTTTACTGAGCGTGTGAGCGGTCGAGCGACCGCAGCGTCGACTGCCGCGATTTCCGCTAGAACGGATTGCGCGAAAGCATCCATTTCGCCGGGAACTTGTTTGGACTTAAACCCAACGCGGGGATCACTCAGAATTTCCACATCGTAGAATTCCAGACAGCGAAAATCCTCTCCGCGGTAGTGGCCCGCGTAGTACTCGTATCCGGATGGGCAGAGATCCCGGAAAAGGAGCTTGTGAACAGGTCTTGTGTCGGCAAAGAAACCAGCGCTACGCTCATCGTCACGAAGGAGGTTGAGCGCAACCTCGGCTAGAGCAGAGCGAAAAACCTGGACCTTGCGTGGGTCGTCCGAGTATTCAAATACCGGACAGTCTCAAGGGTGCATTTAGTCGTTGAACTTGGAAAAGTCGTCGACTAGCCGAGCAATCCAATCATCGGAGAAGTCCGGATTGTCGGGAAGCCCGCTCGCGACGCGCTCGGCCAAGTCAACATACTCAAGAGAGCGGCTCAAGGAGCCGAGAGGTGAAGGTGCGTCGTTGACCACCATTACTCGCACATTTGGAATGCCAAGTCCTGTCTTGCTCTCCCGGCTCGTGCGCGCGTCGATTTGAATGACCTCGGAGGTGCAGCCGACCGTCTCGACAGGCATATTGAGAGGTATCATGGGTCACCTCGCGTTTAGGGTGGGGTTAAGCGCCGCTAAAATCTCTTTGCCTGCATCGACAAGTTGCTGAAGGGAGTGGGGAGTGAGTTGAAGGCGGTGTTGTATAAACAGAGTAGTCTCAGCGGGGCCTCCGGTCTCTCGGCCTTGGTCAATGGCAGCCTTAAGCTCTGCGAGGTCCAGGTACCCAGCCTCTAAAAGAATGTCATTGCCTACCTGGACAAAGAGAAAATGATGCACTGGGTCAGCCGGCTTGTTGGGCTCAAGAACCCGCCGCACTAGTCGAAGTGTGACCTCTTTGACGTTGATGCTCATACCACCACGCCTCCGCAACACATTCTTTTTCCAGGCAAACAGCACAAGCGCTGCACACTGGTAACAAATGCAACGCCTCGGAGGATTCCAAGGACGACACAGGGCAAGAGTACGCCTACACGTTGACTCCTGCCCTATCTCTAATTCTAGATTGCCGACGTCGATTTCGTCCCTACTTGTAGGGACATATCTAAGTGATTGACCCGTATAGATTAAACCGCCGCCTGCCCACTAACTGAGCAGCCATGGCGTCTAGTACTTTCCCGAGATGGGTAGATCGGTAACGATCCCCGATGTCCAACCGACCGGTGCAGAGGCTCGGCATTCAGAAGCGCCAGAATGGCCGAAGCGTCGAGGACAACCTCACTCATTCTCCGAGCTCCCGCGCCGCTCCTCGATCAGCTCATCGGACAGGCGGACTCCCTCCGGGATGTAGGACCGCACGAGCGCCTGCGCCCGCCGGATGCCTTCCCT
The DNA here is from genome assembly GCA_963844885.1 of uncultured Holophagales bacterium. Lineage (GTDB taxonomy): Bacteria > Acidobacteriota > Thermoanaerobaculia > Multivoradales > UBA5704 > DATMER01. The sequence continues at coordinate 823,596 of CAWJQA010000012.1, forward strand.
CGGAGTGAGGACTCTGACGCTGTTCTCCTCGAGCACCAGAACGAGCTCGTCGCCGGGCTCGACCCCGAGAGCCCGGCGATACTCCGCGGGAATGACCAGCCTGCCACCTTCGCCTATCTTTGTCACGGTCCGATCCATCTGCCACCTCCGCGTCATTTTACCACCAAGACGGTGTTCTCCGAGAGGCCGCTCGCTTTGGGGACGGCTACCCCCACTTCCAGGCCGTCACGTCCGCGGGTTGGGGGCGCCCTGGGGGGCGGCGCCCAAATCCATGGGGCAGTCGCTGCCCCACAGATTTGAAGCCAAAATCCATGGGGCAGTCGCTGCCCCACAGATTTGAAGCCAAAATCTATGGGGCAGTCGCTGCCCCGCAGATTTGAAGCCAAAATCCATGGGGCAGTCGCTGCCCCGCAGATTTGAAGCCGAAATCCATGGGGCAGTCGCTGCCCTTTGGATTTGGAGGCCGCGGGGCGCTATGCGCCCTCCCCTCTCAGTGCGAGGACGCGATGTGGGGGATCGCGGAGAGATACTCGTAGACGGCCCGCAGATCTTGGTCCGTCATGTTCCCGTAGACCGGCCAGGGCATCACCTGCAGCAGCATCGAGGGATCTTCCGGATCGTGGCCGGTCCGCAGCGCCTTGCGGAACTCCGGATAGGTCAGCCCGGCCGGCAGCCCGTGCTCATCCGGCGTGATGTTGGCCGACACGAACGGACCGAAGGCGGTGCCCCCCGCGAGGTAGGCGTCGGTGTTGATCTGCACCGGCTGGCCCTGGAAGGGGTCGCCTCCGTCCCGGTACGGCGGATTGGTGTGGCAGTCGTTGCAGCCGCCCTGGGCGTTCACGATGTAGCTGCCCAGACCCACGCGATTGCGGTCGTGACCCTTGAGCCTCAGCGGCACCGGAGCGATCTGGAACCCCCGGATGATCCGGGCCTGGTCGCCGTCCACACTGCCACTGTCTCCGGAAGCCATGGATAAGAAGGTTGCACAACCGATCGCTGCCAGACCCAGCACCACGATTTTTGCTTTCACGCTGTTCCTCCTTCTGAAGTGGGGAGCTGTTGCGGGATAATGCCTGCCTCGCTCAAGGAGGGCACGAATGCGACGCGCCGGCCACAGTCTCGCCTTGTATTTCGCTCTTGCATTTTCTATTCCTCTTCACGCCGCCCCAGCCGCCCCGGCCATCCCCCCGGGCCCGGATGCCCCGGTCACGATCCACGCCGCCCGTCTCCTCGACGGCCGGGGTGGTGCCCTGGACGACGTGACCGTGACCGTCCAGGGGGGCCGCATCGTGGCCGTCGAGCCTGGAAAGACCGGAGCCGCGACCTGGGATCTCCGCGGACTGACGCTCCTGCCCGGCGGGATCGACACGCACGTCCATATCTCCTGGCACTTCGATCCGGACGGCAAGACCCACCACGACGAGAAGGAGGCACCGGCCCGGACCGTCCTCTATGCCGCCGAGAACGCCTGGACGACGCTGCAGGGCGGCATCACCACCGGTCAAAGCCTGGGCGCGCCCGAGGACCGGGATCTGCGTGAGGCCATCGCCCGCGGCGTCCTCCCCGGCCCGCGCATCGTGACCTCCCTGGAGCCGCTCGGCGAGGAGGCGGCGTGGACGCCCGAGCAGTTTCGCGAGGCCGTCCGGAAGCTCAAGGAGGACGGCGCGGACGTGGTCAAGATCTTCGCCTCGCAGAGCATCCGGACCGGCGGCGGTCCCACGCTGAGCCAGGAGCAGCTCGACGCGGCCTGCGGCGAGGCGCGCAAGCTCGGCCTGCGCTCGGCCGTCCACGCGCACGGCCCGGAGAGCGCCCGCCGCGCCGCCCTCGCCGGCTGCTCGTCGGTCGAGCACGGCGCCCTGCTCGATGCCGAGACCCTGAAATTTCTCGCCGACCATGGGACCTGGTTCGATCCCAATCTCGACCTGGTGTTCCGGAACTACTTCGAGAACAAGGCACACTTCGTGGGAATCGACAGCTACACGGAGGAGGGGTTCGAGCAGATGAAGAAGGCCGTACCGCTCGCCCTGAGCATGTTCCACCAGGCGCTCAAGACACCCGGGCTCCAGATCGTCTTCGGGACGGACGCGCTCGCCGGCTCGCACGGCCGGAACTTCGAGGAGCTGATCTACCGCGTCGAGCAGGGAGGCCAGGAGCCGATGGCGGCCATCGTCTCGGCCACCTCGCTCGCCGCCGAGTCGCTCGGCCTTCAGAAGGACGTGGGCACCGTGGCGCCCGGCTATGACGCCGATCTCATCGCCGTCGAGGGCGACCCCTCGAAAGACATCCGGGCGCTCGATCGGGTGGTGTGGGTGATGAAGGGCGGGCGGGTGGTGCGGAATGACCGGTAGGGGCAGGCCTTGTGCCTGCCCTTGGACGCCACGGAGGGCAACCACGAGGAGGGCAACCACGAGGGTTGCCCCTACCCGATCCGGAGCCGTCGATCCGCGGGAAGCTGGTTGAAGATCTGGACCTTGCCGTCCGGCCATTTGACGGTCAGCCGGTCGGCGCCTTCGCTCTTGCCCAGGCCGAAGTGGGCGGCGAGGGCGTTCTGGGCCTGGTAGGAGGAGGCGGTGCGGACGTCGCGGATCTGCGTCTTGCCTCCGGCCACCAGTTCCAGCCGGGCGCCGATGCCGTCGCGTAGCTCCACCGACAGCCAGTGCCCGTTGCCGGTGCCCACGTTTTCATAGGCCTCGGTGAGGTCGTTCGAGTTGACGATCACCACGTCGAGGTCGCCGTCGCCGTCGAGGTCGCCGGTGGCGAGGGCGCGGCTGACGCGCACGATGTCCATGCCGGTGGCGGTGTCCTCCCGGAACCTGCCGTTGCCGAGGTTCTCGAAAACCTGGTTGCGCTGCGCGTAGCGGCTGCCTTCCAACAGCTCGGGGGCCTTGTCGTTGATATGGCCGTTGGCGATGACGAGGTCGAGGTCGCCGTCCTGGTCGAGGTCGGCGAGGTCGACTCCAAAGGCGAGGAAGTTGAGGGAGGGCTCGGCGATCTGGGCGATGAAGCGGTTGTCTGAAAAGGTGCCGGCGCCCAGATTGCGGTAGAGGGCGTTCGTCTCCAACTCGAAGTTGGTGACCACGATGTCCATGAGGCCGTCGCCGTCGTAGTCGTCGATATCGACGCCCATGCCCGCCTCGGCCCGGCCGGCGCCGCTGAGCGCGGTGCCGGAGAGGAGGGAGATGTCCTCGAAAGTGCCCTTGCCCTCGATACCGAGGTTGTGGAACAGAAAGTTGGGCTTCTGATCGTTGGCCACGTAGAGGTCGGGCCAGAGGTCGTTGTCGATATCGCCGAAGACCACGCCGAGGCCCGGCCCGACCGCACCGCCGAAGCCGGCGGCCTGGGTCGCGTCCTCGAAGGTGCCGTCCCCACGGTTGCGGTAGAAGCGGTCGGGCAGGCCGTTGTAGGACTCGGGGCCGCAGTAGCCGACGATGTGGGTCTTCGGGTCGCTGCAGGGCTTGGAGGTCTCCACGGCGAAGTCCACATAGTTGACGACGTAGAGATCGAGATCGCCGTCCCGGTCGGTGTCGGCGAAGGCGGCGGAGGTGCTCCAGAGCGGGTCGGCCACGCCGGCGCGGGCGGTGCCGTCGATGAAGGTGCCGTCGCCCTGATTGATAAAGAGCTGGTCGGCGCCGAACTGGGTGACGAAGAGGTCGAGGTCGCCGTCGTTGTCCACGTCGCCGGCCGTGCCGCCCGATCCGTAGCCGGTCACGCGGATGCCCGAGGCGTCGGTTCGGTCCACGAAACGGCCGCCGTCGTTGCGGTAGAGACGGGAGCGGGGCTCCTCGCCCGTATATCCTGGAAGCCGGCCGCCGTCGACGAAGAAGAGGTCTTCGTCACCGTCCAGGTCGTAGTCGAGCATCACCACGCCACCGGACATGGTTTCCACGAAGTAGCGTTGGCCCGAGCCGCCGTGGTGATGGCGGAAGTCGATTCCCCAAGCCTTGGAGGCCTCGCGGAAGCGGATGCCCTCGGCGGCGGCTTGCGCGGCGGCCAGGGCGAGAAGCACGGCGAAGGCGGCCCGTCTCATGCTACCGCCGGTTGAACTTCCGCATCAGGTCTTCGAGGCTGGCCGGGCCGCCCTGCTTGGGCGGCGGCGGGGGCGGCGGCGTCTTGGCGGCGGGCCGTGCGGCGGGCTGCCGGGCCGGCGGTGGGGCGGCCGGGCGTTCGGGACGGCTGCCTCCTCGCACGGCATTGCCCGTAGACTGCCGGGCGGCGGCCGGCGACACGGCCGGCGGCTGCTGGAGGGCCTTGATCGACAGGCCGATCCGCTCGCGCTGGTAGTCCACCTCCAGCACCTTCACCTTGACGATCTGCCCCACCTGCGCGGCCTCGCGCGGGTCCGCCACCCAGCGGTGGGTCAGCTCCGAGACGTGAACCAGGCCGTCGCGGTGGACGCCGATGTCCACGAAGGCGCCGAAGTTGGTGACGTTCGAAACCCGCCCCTCCAGCACCATGCCGACCTGGAGATCCTTGACGGAGGTCACGTCCGCGCGCCACTCCGGCGTCTTGAACTCGGGTCGCGGATCGCGCCCCGGGCGGACCAGCTCGGTGCGGATGTCCTCCAGGGTGAAGGCGCCCAGGTTCTGCTCGGCATCGGCGAAACGCGAGAAATCGAGGCGCGAGACCAGCTCCTTGTTGCCCACGAGATCGGTCAGCGGCACCGCGAGCTGCTCGGCCATCTTCCGCACCACGGGGTAGCGCTCGGGATGGACGGCCGTGTTGTCCAGCGGGTTCTCCCCGGCCCGCACCCGGAGGAAACCGGCGGAGAGCTCGAACGTCTTGGGTCCGAAGCCGGGGATGGCGAAGAGCGCCTGCCGCGACCGGAAGGGACCGTTCGAGTCCCGGTGCTCCACGATGGCCCGGGCCACCCGCTCCGAGAGGCCGGACACGCGCCGGAGCAGCGGCGCCGACGCCGTGTTCAGCTCGACGCCGACCCGGTTCACGGCGCCTTCGACGGCGGTGTCGAGCTCCTTTTCGAGCGACTTCTGGTCCACGTCGTGCTGGTACTGGCCGACGCCCATCGAGCGCGGCTCGATCTTCACCAGCTCGGCCAGGGGGTCCTGGAGGCGCCGGGCGATCGACACCGCGCCGCGCAGGGTGACGTCGAGCTGCGGCAGCTCCTCGCGGGCCACGGCGGAGGCCGAGTAGACCGAGGCGCCGGTCTCGGGGACGATGGCGACCACAACCTTTTTCAGCCCGGCATCTCCCCCCTCCAATACCGCCTTGCGGGCGAAGGCTTCGGTCTCGCGGCTGGCGGTGCCGTTGCCGATCGCCACCGCGAGGACGCCGTGCTTCTTGATCAGCCCGACCACGGTGCGGGTGGCGCCGGCCTCGTCGGCGTGGGGCTGGATGGGGTGGATGACGTCCGTGGCCACCACGCGGCCGGTGCCGTCGACCACCGCCAGCTTGCAGCCGGTGCGCAAGCCGGGGTCGAGACCCATGACCGGCATCTGGCCGATCGGCGCCTGAAGAAGAAGGGCCTCCAGGTTGGCGCGGAAGACGGAGATGGCCTGGGCCTCGGCGCGCTCGCGCATCTCGCCGCGGACCTCGTTGGTGATGGACGGCCGCAGCAGCCGCTTGTAGCCGTCGGCCGTGGCGGCGGCGACCTCCTGGCCGCAGGGGGTGTCGAGGGGGAGACCCCAGGCGCGCGCGAGGCTGTCGACCTCGGCGTCATCGTCGATCCGCAGATCGGAAAGAAGGAAGCCCTCGCGCTCACCGCGCAGGATGGCGAGGAGACGGTGGGAGGGGATGTCCCGGCCGGGCTCGTCGTGCTCGAAGTAGTCACGGTAGACCGCGGCCTCCTGGTCCGTCTCCTTGCCGGGGAGGACGCGGACGCGGAGGATGCCCGAGGCGGTGAGGGCCTTGCGCAGCTCGGCGCGGCGCTCGGCGTTCTCGGACAGGCGCTCGGCCAGGATGTCGCGCGCGCCGGCCAGCGCGGCGGCGGCGTCCTCGACCCCCTTCTCGGCGTCGACGAACGCGGCGGCCAGCTCGGCGGGCCTGGCGTTGCGGTCGGCGCCGTGCGCGAGGAGCGCGTCGGCGAGCGGCTCCAGCCCCTTCTCGCGGGCGATCTGGGCGCGGGTGCGGCGCTTCGGCTTGTAGGGGAGGTAGAGATCTTCCAGCTCCTGCTTGCCGGTGGCGGCGCGGATGGCAGCCTCCAGCTCGTCGGTGAGCTTGCCCTGCTCGCGGATGCTCTCCAGAATGGCGTCCCGGCGCTCCGTGAGCTCCAGGAAATACTCGCGGCGCTTGAAAAGCGTCTCGAGCTGAAGATCTTCGAGGCCGCCGGTGGCCTCCTTGCGGTAGCGGGCGACGAAGGGCACGGTGGCGCCCTCGGCAAACATCGCGGAAGCGGCCTCGGCCTGGGCGGGCCGGCAGCCGACCTCGGCGGCGATGATCTCCACGAAACGGGGTTCCAGCACGGCGGTCTTGCTCATCGGGGGGTCTCCTCGAAACGGACGGCGTATCCTACCTCAGCTTGCTCCCTCTCCCCCGGCACGGGGGAGAGGGCCGGGGAGAGGGGGGACGGGATCAACTTCTTCGGGAACTCTCCGGCGCGTCGAGCGTTGATGATTGTCAGAGATGGACGCCACGATCTTGAGCCAACCCTTGAGCGCACCGCCGGACCTGCCGGACCTGGACGCCACCCAGATGAACCGGGTGCGGTCGGGAGACCGGGACGCCTTCGCCGGCCTGGTCGACCGGCACAAGGACGCGGTGGTCAACTACCTCACCCGCCTGACCGGCAACCGGGACCGGGCCGAGGATCTGGCACAGGAGACCTTTCTGCGCCTGTTCCGCTCGGCCGGCTCCTACTCCGAGCAGGGGCTCCTGCGCGGCTATCTTTTCCGCATCGCCACGAATCTGGTGCGGTCGGAAGAGCGCCGCGAGAAGCGGCTGCGGCTGCTTCTCCCCTTCCTCGGCCGGCAGGATCACGCCGAGCCCGCGGCGCCGTCCGGCCTGCTGCGCCGGGAGATGCATCGCGAGCTGTCCGCGGCCGTGGCAAAGCTCCCGCTCCGCTACCGGGTCCCTCTCGTGCTCCACGAGATCGAAGGGTGGGCCTACGCGGACATCGCCCGGGCGCTCGGCTGCCGGGAAGGCACGGTGAAGTCGCGGATCCACCGCGGACGGCAACATTTGAAGGAACGGCTCGCGCCGTACTGGCAAGGAGAAACCGCATGGAAGACCACAACCTAGGACCGATGCTGCGCGAGCTGCCTCGCGAAAGCGCCCGGGAGGAGTTCACCTCCCGCGTGCTGGCGAGACTGGACGCCCGCGAGGTCCAGGAGCCCGCGATGTGGAGACGGCCCCGGCTGGTCTTCGCGGCGGCGGCTCTGGTGGCGGTGATCGCCTCCGCCGGAGTCTTCCAAGCCTTCCAATACCAGGCGGGACGAGCGGAGGAGATCCGCCGAGCCGAAGCCCGGCGCCTCCTGCACGAGCTCCGCAGCGAGCACGACAACCTGAAGCAGGAATTCGAATCGCTCTCCGCCCCGCCGGTGGTCTACGTCGGCGGCAACGAGCAGGTGGACCTGGTGGTCGACCTCTCGCGGGTGCAGAGCGCCAGCTTTTGACGTTTCGTACCAACCCTGAACCTTGAAGGAGGAACCCGAGATGAAGAACCCGTCTGTCCCCATCCTCGCCCTCGCCGGGCTGCTGCTGACCGGAGCCGCCTGGGCGGATCCCGGAGAGACGCCGGCTCCCTCGCCGAAGCCCAGGGAGGTCGTGCGCCAGAAGATCGTGATCGTCGACAAGGACGGCAAGGAGCACGTCTACGACTCCGAGGGCGCGCCGGCCCGCCGCGGCTATCTCGGCGTCGGCCTGGTCGACCTCACCCCCGAGCTGCGCACCCACTTCGGCGCTCCCGGCGACGCCGGCGTCATGGTCTCCCACGTCGAGGACGGCAGCCCCGCGGACAAGGCCGGCATCCAGGTCGGCGACATCCTCACCGCGCTCGACGGCAAGGACGTCGAATCGAGCTGGGACATCCGCTCCCGCGTCCGCGATCTGAAGGAAGGCGAGCAGGTGCCGCTCCAGATCTGGCGCGGCGGCAAGGCCCAGAACGTCTCCGCCACCATCGCCCTGCGCGAGCGCCCGGAATTCGACATGGGGCCGATCCTCATGCATGGCGGCGACGGCGAGCACGAGCCGATGGTGGTCCAGATCGACCGCGAGAAGCTGCTCGAGGGCGGCATGCGGGCGCCGATGCCGGGAGGCCCCCGCTCCGCCCGCGAGGCCGAACTGGAGAAGCGCCTCAAGGATCTGGAGAAGCGGCTGGCCGAGTTGGAGAAGATGCTCGAAAAGAAGTAGCAGGCGTCCGCGGCCCTCACCCCCGGCCGCACTCCCGGTCAGGAGATGTCGTACACTCCGGCCGCCCGGAGGATCTCCGGGCCGGTCGGCCGGGGAGCGCCGCCCTCGGCCTCCAGGGTGATGATCACGTCGCGGGTGTTGGCCGGCATCGTCTCCGAGGAGAGCTCCATCTTCTCACCGGCCCGGGTGTCGAACGTGCCGCCGCTGACCGTCCCCTCGTCGGCGACCCACCAGAGCTGGTAGTCACGGCCGGGAGCGGCGGGGGGCAGGTCGTGGACCGCCATGTACCAGTGCTGGTGGTCCGGCGCCACGAAGAGCATGCCGCGGGCATGGCTCGGCTCTCCGATGGGATGCAGCGGGCTGACCGTCACGGCCGGCGCGGTCACCAGGGAGAAATTGGTCTGCATCCGGTCCACCCGCTGGCGCGCCCCGATGGCCTCGGCTGTGGCCTGTTCCGCCTTCCGCCGCTCGCCCTCCAATTGGGACCGCAGCGCCTCGATCGTGACCTCCTGCTCGGCCCGCTGCTGCACCAGCCAGGCGCTCAGGCCTCCCAGGACAAGCACGAGCGACGCCGCCACCGCCAGGGGCCAGGGCCAGCGCCGGGGAGCCGCCCTCAACGGCAGATGTGCCGGCCTCGGAACGGCCGGTGTCGCCGGCATCTCACGGGAGACCGCCACGGGCCGGATGACGGGCGCCGGCCGTGGAGCCGGCGCGGGTCGCGGATTGATCTCCTGGGTGTCCTGCTCGGGCAGGGGGGTGCGCCGCACGGGCTCCGTCGCGGCCTCCCCGGTCACGGCGGTCAGGAGTCGCGCCCGGGTCTCGGCCCGCGGCGCCGCCGGCTCCAGCTCGCAAGGGAGGAGGCCCAGAACCTCCGTGTAGAGCCGAGCCAGCATATCAGCGGTCTCTGTAGGCTCGTCCGGAACGAGAGGCTCGCCCGTCCCGCGTTCGAGCAGCTCGAGCGCGGCCAGGATGGTACGGTCCTCGGACGAGACTTCCTGATTCACAGCAGCTCCCGGATCTCGGAGCGCAGGGCGCCCCTCAGCTTTTTCATCGCGAGCAGGGTCCGCGTCTTGACCGTCCCCAACGGGAGGCCGGCCCGGTCCGCGATCTCGGTCTGGGAGAGGCCCTCGTAGAAGGCCATCTCCAGCACCTGCCTCTGCTCCGGCGGCAGCTTGTCCAGCTCGACCTTCACCCGCTGCCGCCGCTCTCGAAACAATACGGATTCCAACCCCTCGGGGGATGCATGGTCCGCCGCCGGGTTTTCCAGGTGGGCCGCCAGGTGGGCCGCTTCATGCACCCGCTCCACCACCTTGCGGCTGCGCAGGCGGTCGATCGCCCGGCTGCGGGTGATCAGCACCAGCCAGGTCGAGACCGACGACCGCGCCGAGTCGTAGCGGCCGGCGTGGTTCCAGACGTGGAGAAAAACCTCCTGCAGCACCTCCTCGGCGTCGGCGGCACCGGCGGCATGGGCGGCATGGGCCAGGATGCGGCGGGCGAGCGCCAGGAGGCCCGGAGCGTGCAGGTCGTACAGCGCGCCGAGCGCCTCCGGACGGCGATCCAGGATCTGGCGCACCAGGGCGGCGTCAGTCGCAGGCCCCGAAGAGCCAGGCAGCGAAGGGAGCGGACCTGTTTCCGGCATCTTGTCGTCGGTGAACAGCTCGCGAGGCGGGCTTAGGATACCATGAGCCCCAGAAAGCCAGAGCGCGAAAGGAAACCAACCCGGACATGGATCATCCCACCCCCACAGGCGACAGCGGACCGACCCAGCCCGCCATCCGCGTGATCATGATGCCCAAGGACACCAACGCCCTGGGCACGATCTTCGGCGGCATCATTCTCTCCCACATCGACCTGGCCGGCGCCGTCGAGGCCCACCGCCACGTCTCCGGACGGCTGGTCACCGTGGCGATGCGGGAGGTGGTCTTCCACGCCCCCGTCTTCGTCGGCGACCTGGTCAGCTTCTACACCGAGACGGTCCGGCGGGGCAAGACCTCGATCACGGTGCGGGTGATCGTGGAAGCCGAGCGCCGCACCCGCGGCACCGGCAAGGTGAAGGTCACCGAGGCCGAGGTGATCTACGTCCACGTCGACCAGAACAACCAGCCGGTCGCGCTCGACGCTCAAAACGTTCAGGACGAAGCGAGCGGCGCTCAGGACGCCGGCTCGAACGGCTCGAAGCAGCTCCGGCAGCGCGCCTCGTAGGACTCGGTGTCCCCCACCTGGAACTGCGCGGAGCCGCCGGCGATCCGCTGGCTGTAGTGGGCCGGCTCGCCGCAGCGCATGCATACCGCATGCATCTTGTCCACGTACTCGGCCAGCGCCAGGAGCCGTGGCATCGGGCCGAACGGCCGGCGCAGATAGTCGAGGTCGAGGCCGGCCACGATCACCCGCAGCCCCCGGTCGGCCAGCTCGCCGACCAGCTCGACGAGGCCGTCGTCGAAAAACTGGGCCTCGTCGATCCCCACCACCTGGACACCGGCCTCCAGGCGCCCGCGCAGGTCGCCGCTGCCGGTCACGCTCACCGCCTCCAGCTCCCGGTTGTCGCGGGTGATCAGGCGGCACGGGTCGTGGCGGACGTCGGCGCCGGGCTTGAACACCTGCACCCGCTGGCGGGCGATCGTGGCGCGCCGCAGTCGCCGGACCAGCTCCTCGCTCTTGCCGGAAAACATGCCCCCGGCGATGACCTCGACGTGCCCACGGATCCTCTCGGTCGGACTGTCCTTGATGTTCACCGGAGAAAATCTACCGCACCTCGCCGACCCCGCCAAGCTCTGGCCGGCCGGTCTGGTATGATGCTTCATCCCATGACTCCGAATCGACGCGGCAAGCGGATCTTTTCGTACGACGAAGCGTTGACCACCTTCCCGCTGGTGCGGGACCTGACCGCCGCCGCGGTGAGGAAGATCGAGGCGCTGGCCGCCGAGGCCGCCAGCCGCGACGAGCTCGACGACCGCCGCGGCGAGCTGGAGGACGAGCGCGAACGGATCGTCGGCATCTGGGCGCAGAAGGTCGTTTCGCTCGGCTGCGAGGTCAAAGGGCTCTGGCTCGTGGACTGGGACAACGGCGACGGCTACTACTGCTGGCGCTTCCCGGAGCAGGCGATCAGCTACTTCCATACGTACGAGGAAGGCTTCGCCGGACGATTGCCCATCAACTGACAGCCTCCTCCTCGGCCACCTTCCGCCGCAGCCCGGCGATCCACTCCTCGGCCTCGCGCCGCCGGACCGCTCCCAGCTCCGCGCCGCGCGGGGTGCGGTAGCGCTCGGCCGGCGGCCCCGGATCGAGCTGCGCCAGCGCCCGGCCGACCGGAGTCCGCTTGCGGCCCGCCGCCATCAGCCGCCCGGCAGCAGCCACCACCCCCGACGACTCCAGCAGCAGCGCGTCGTGGATCAGCTCCTCCTCCACTCCCAGGGGCTCGTCCGGCAGCCGGCCGAGGCCGGCGCGCACCCGCCGGACCAACCCCTCCGGCAGCCCCAGGCCCTTCAGAAAGAGGTCGAGCCGCCCTCCGGCAGCCAGCGAGCCGAGCCGGTCCGTCACCCCCTGAAGCAGCAGCAGAAGATCGAGAAGGCCCTCTTCCAAGGCGGCCTCGCCGCGGATCGAGTCGATGCGCGCGCGCAGGCGGTCCACCCGGTCGAACGTCTGGACCCCGTCGAGCCCGGCATAGAGCGGCCGGACGAACTGCTCGACCTGACGCCGGATGCCCGGCTCAGAGAACCGAAAAAGCCGCTCACCTCCGGCCCGCCTCATCGAGGAGCTTCTCCAACCGGGCCACCGTCATCCCTTCCAGGCTCTCGGCCACCGCGTCGGCCATCCGCAGCCGGTGCGGCGGGTAGGTCTGGGCCACGGCCAGGGTGGTAAGACCGAGATCGGCGGCGGCGGCCAGGCCCGCCGGGCTGTCCTCGATGGCGAGCACCTCGTGCGGATGAAAGAGCCTCTCGGGCAGCGGCGGCAGCGAGTTGAGCCCCTCCAGGGCGCGCCGGTACCCTTCGGGGTCGGGCTTGCCCTCGGTCACGTCCTCCGCCGTCACTAGGATCTTGAAACGGTCGCGCAGCCCGGCCTGGCGGAGCGCGCTCTCCACCTCCTCGCCGAGGGCACCGCTGACCACCCCGAGCATCCGGCCGCTGGCGGCCACCTCGGCGACCAACTCGGCCGCGCCGGGGAAGAAGGGGTAGCCGCTCTGCCGGATGCGCTCCTGGTAATAGCTGGCCTTGCGCGCGATCAGGCGCATCAGGCGCGGGACCGTGGGGGTCTCCCCGGCCCTCTGAAGCACGGCGCCGAAGCAGCCCCGGTCGTCGAAGCCGAGATAGTCGCGATAGTAGTCGTCCGCCGTAAGGGTGATACCCTCCTCGGCCAGAACCTTCTGGAAGATCTCCAGGTGGATCGGCTCGTCGTCCACCAGGACGCCGTTGAAGTCGAAGAGGATGGCCCGGATCACGAGACCATCATACCGCGCCGCATTTGACAGACGAGTTGACAACCGGGAGAGGGTGTCGTGAAATTACCGCAAGCCCCCGCCTGTTTCCCGTGACGAGGAGGAGCACATGGAGAACACACAGCCGATTCAGCCCGAAGCCCCGGTGGTCCCGCAGGAGGACACGCCCGTCCTGCTGACCCCGAAGGCCGTCGAGATGGTCAAGATCACCCGCGAGCAGGAGGGGATCGACGCCTCCCACGGCCTGCGCATCGCGGTGCGCGGCGGCGGATGCAGCGGTTTCGAATACGCCCTCGACTTCGAGAGCGAGGCCCGGGACAACGACTGGATCTACGAGCAGGGCGACCTGACCGTCTATGTCGACGCGGTCAGCGCGCGCTATCTCGAAGGGACCACGATCGACTACACCATGGGCATGGCCGGGGCCGGGTTCAAGTTCAACAACCCGAAAGCCCGCGGCACCTGCGGCTGCGGCTCGTCCTTCACGGTCTGACCGCTGATCGCGCTCGGAATGCGCCCGTACGCCCCGGCGCGCCAGCGCGAGATCGCTCCGCCGCGTTGGGGAACGCTTCCCCAACGCGGACCGCAGCCGCCATCGCCGCGCGCAACGCCCGAACGCGATGGGGAGACGTTCCCCACCCGCGGACGACGCCCGCTCCCGTTGGGGAGACGTTCCCCATCGATGCGCGGGCGCGCAATGCCGGCGCGCAGCACCCGTTCTCGTTGGGGAACGGCCCCCCAACGTCACCGGTCGATGCCCGCGCAGATTGGCCCGACAAACCGTGACCGACCCCGACGGCCGCTTCGTTTAGCGCCGGCCTGCCGGCTCCCTGGTCCTCATACCATTCGGCGGCTTCGGTGATCTCGGCCTCGGCTTGAGGGCGGAAGGCGAGGCGACGGCTCACGGGAAGCGCTGGCGCAGCCGAGCCCGGACTTCATCCCAGGGGACAGCCGATTCGGGGTTGGCGTCGTGCTCGGCAAGGCGCCGGTCGATCTCCAGGCGCTGGGCCTCGGTCAGATCAAGAGCCTCGGGTCGGTTCGCGATGCTATCCCACAGATCCTCGACCAGTTGGATGCGCTCGGCCACACTCAGGTGGAGTAGATCTGTGACGGAGATCGCGCTCATGGAGGAAGTCTACATCGTCGCGGGCCGCTTCCGGAAGGTGGGACATCAAGAAGAAGCTCCTTCTCGCCACCTCTGACGCCTTTCCGACTGCACCTCTTGCGACCGCACTAACTATTGCTAGCCGACCGTAGCGTGGCCTTCCGGCTCAAACGGCTGGCCGGAAGGTCCCTGGATCGATAAGGTTCACTAGCTCGGGCACCTTCGGAGTCTAGGGAATCGACCCGATTGGATCGGGTCATCCTGCCATCAAACGGTCCAGAAGCTGGTAGACTAACTTGGTTCAGGGAGTGACCCGACCATGGAAGTCTTCAACGTCCACGATGCCAAGACACACCTCTCCCGGCTTCTCGATCGGGTTGCCCAGGGAGAGGAGATCGTCATCGCGAAGAGCGGAAAGCCCGTCGCGAGGCTGGTGCGCCTCAAAACCGAGCCCCGCCGGCCGGGCCGCCTGAAAGGCCGCATCCACATCGCGCCCGACTTCGACGAGCCACTGCCAGAGGAGATCCTTGCGGCGTTCCGTGGAGACGCTGAATGAAGCTTCTTCTGGACAGCCATGCTTTCCTCTGGTGGCTCGATGACGACCCGAAGCTTGCCAAGGGTGCAAGGGAGGCTCTGGCCGCTCCCACTTCGATCGTTCATGTCAGCGCTGCGACCGTCTGGGAGCTCGCCATCAAAGCCCGGCGGGGCAAGCTCGATCTCGGAGGCGCGAACCTGGTCGAGGAGATCGAGGAGAGCGACTTCGTCGAGCTACCCATGACGGCACGGCACGCGCTCATCGCCGGTTTCTTGCCTCCCCACCATGAAGACCCGTTCGACCGAATGTTGATCGCCCAGGCCAAGGCCGAGGGCCTCACGATCATCACGCGGGACCCGGTATTCCGCGACTACGGCGTCGCCATCCTCCCGACCTGAGCGCGGAACCGCAGACCCGTCCGCCTTTGGGCGTTGGTGAGTGAAGTGGTGTAGGCTGTTTGGAGGGAGACAACCATGGTGACCATTGAAACGATCGCGACCGTGACCGAGGATGGCACGATCACCGCCAAAGCGCCGGGCTTTGTGCCCCGAGGGAAGCACAGGGCCGTCATTGTCCTCGAAGTCGCCGCCGTTCAGCCGAAGGAGAGCCGGCGAGGGTTTCCGGACATGGCGGGGTTCCGGGAACGGCTGGGCGCCCCCGTTCATCCAGGAAACACGATCGTGGAAATGCGCGAGGATGAGACGAGAGGTCACGAACTGACGCGTACACCAATGGCCGTCAAAATAAAAAGCTCCATATCGTCGACTCGCCACTCCTATAGGGCATAACATATGTCCGTCGAGGACGCATCACCCTCTTCTGCTCTGTCAGTGTTTCCGTTTGTCATGGTGCTCAGCAGCGTCTTCGCGCGTGGAAGCCTTTTCCTTTGCCTGGGCGCTCCGACTCTTCGAGCCTGGGCCTCCGGAACGATGTTTGACGGAATCGGCTCACTCGTAGCGGTATCAATTCTCGGGCATTGGGAAAAATTCGCATCCTCCATTAGTAGCCTCTCCTCGGCTGCAGTGCTATTTGTAATCGTCTTCTCTGTGGGGCTAATCCTCACACCTCTAGAATGGTGCTTTCTGCTCTGTGCTGCGATACCCCTGAGGGCGGCCACAGCGAGATCGAGAAAATGGGCGGTTTTCTCGTCGTTTGATACGAGTGTCACTGGATACCCTGAATTCCTCTCGCGCTTGATCGAACACCCGCATGCCAAACTCCATTGGGAGTGGCAGTTGTTCCTATATCATTTATATTGGACGGTCTTTTTCAACAGCTTCTTGTTCGTTGTCTTTGCGATGGCGACTTTGCGGCATATAGACTGGCGCGACGTGACTCTCTTATTCTTAATGCTTCTTCCCTCTCTTCTCGTAGCCTTGGCACATAGTGTTGCCATGGCAAGGGTACACCGCTTCTATCACGAGCGTTTTGAGTCGGGGGCTTCTTCCGCGATAGTATCGCGGGCCTAATCTAAGAACAAGGTTGTAAATTACAAACTGCCGCGAAGATGGGCCGCCAGCCACGGCGTTGAACCGGACGGCGGAGGGCTTTGAGAGAGGATTTTCAGGAAACGACCCGGGCGTCAAGACGATGACCTCGCCCCGCTGGTTCTCGAAGCTCCCTGAGCTAGTCCTTGATCTTTGGGGTGTATCTCACCCCCTCCAGCCCTTCGAAGTCTGAATCCTGGGTCCAGACCACGGCACCGTGAGCGCGGGCTGTGGCCAGGACCAGGCTGTCAGCCAGGGGGAGACGGTGGTCCTTCGCGAGTTGCGCCGCACTGACCATGAGAGGGGTGTCGATCTCGACCACCTTCCCCTCTTCCATCTGGGAGAGCGCGAGAAGAGCCGACCGGAGGCCTTTCTCGCGGTAAAAGAAGCGAACCACTTCGACCAGGCAGATCCGGGGGACCAGCAACTCGTCTACGTTCTCGAGGGCAGGCGCAAAGAACTCCGCTCCCGGAGCATTGGCGAAGTACTCGATCCAGCCGCTGGAATCGACGACATTCACAGCCGGTCCGCGTCCCGTTTGAACGACGACGTGTCGATCCCTTTCGCGAATCCTCTCATCTCCTTCATCGGGCGCACCGGGACCAGCTCGATCCGATCCTCCAGATGAAAGACACGCAGCCGTTCACCCGGGCGAATCCCCAGGACGTTCCGCGCTTCTTCGGGAATCACGAACGCCACCTTGAATTTCGGCGAAACAGTAACTTCCGCCATGAGGGCACCTCGTTTCGGATCTCGGGACCCCGCTTCGTCCCGAGAAGGAATGTTACCATGCTCCCAAGCCGTTTTACGTCTGTCGGTTTCGAGATCGGGCGCTCGACCCCGTCCATTTCCCGCCTTGCCGACAGGTTGCGGCGCTCTCCGACGCCTTTCCGCCGCAGCCGCTGCGGCGACTGGACGAAGCGTTGCGGCGTCACGGCGAAGCCCGGACCTCCGCGGTCCCGCCGCCTTCGACCTCCACCTGCGTGCCCGGCTCGACCCGGCGGTGGAGGATGCCCAGCCCCACCGTCTTCCCGAGGACCGGCGAGCGCACCACCGTCGTGGCCTTCCCCGCCGCCCGGCCTTCGTGGAGGATCACCGAGCCCGGCGCGGGTTCGCCGTCAAACACCAGCCCCCGCAGAAGATTCTGGACGCCGCCGCGGTAGTGGATGCGGGCCACGATCTCCTGGCCCAGATAGCAGCCCTTCGTATAGCTGACGGCCTCCTCGATGCCGGTCTCCTGCGGGAAGTTGTCCGCGCCGAAGTCCTGGCCGAAGCGCGGGATGCCCGCCTCGGCGCGCGCCACCTCCAGGGTATCGAAGCCGACCCGCATCGCCCCCGCCTCGACCAGCCTGTCGGCGAGCGGCTCGGGAGACCAGGCAGTCCAGGCCGGAGCCCCCATCAAGCCACGCCTCTGGAGGACGACCTCGGTGCCCAGAACAGAGACCCGGGCGTGACTCCAAGAGGCCACCAGAGAGGGGAGGTCGACTCCCAACACGTCCGAGGCGCGCGGGCCGAGGACGGCGACGGGCGTCATGCCGTCGAGCGCCCGGATCTCCACCCGGTCCGCCAGGAGATACTTGCCGAGGTGAGCCAGCAACGGCTCCACCTGCTCCCGGGCGACCTCCACCCACAGCCGGTCCTCCTGAGCCAGAAGCACGGCGTCCGAGAGGATCTTCCCCTGCGGGCTCGTGAAAAATCCGTAGGCGCCCGCGCCGGGAACAAGTCCTTTCACGTCGCAGGTCACATAGTTGTGGAGGAAGCGGTGACGGTCGGCGCCGAGCAGCTCCAGGCCTCCGCGCCAGGAGAGATCGGCGATGCCGCAGCCCTCCTTCAGTGCCTTGTACTCGGCCGTGTCCGGCGAGGTCGGTGTCGTGGTCATGAGGTGAGTCTAAGCCCTTCGAACCTCAGTTGATCTCTCGGGTCGGTTCGCGATGCTATCCCATAGATCCTCCTACGGCCGAATCCTCCATGCCGCGCTCGCGCCGGCCGGCAGTTTGACCCTCCACCCTCCTTCACCCTGAACCGGGACTGAGACCGGCCCGCCGGTGAAGACCGGCTCGAACCCGGCGGCCTCGATCGCATAGGGTCCCGCCTCTGCCTCGGAGGCGCGGAGGTTGTGGACCACCAGCACCCGCTCGGCTCCGGCTTGACGCACGAAGGCGAGGACGGGATCGCTCTTCACCGGCGACGTCAGGATCGTCAGGTCTCCCTTCTGAAGTGCCGGTGAGGATTTCCGCGCACGGATCAGGTTGCGGTAAAAAGTGAGGAGAGAGCCTGCGTCGCCGGTCTCGACCGCCACGTTGGCGGTCTCCTTGCCCGGCGCGAAGGCAAACCAGGGCTTGCCGGTGGTGAAGCCGCCAGTCTCGGATGCGTCCCAGGGCATGGGCGTGCGTTTGTATTCGTCCTGTCCACCGGGACCGTTCTGGAGCCCGACCTCTTCTCCGTAGTAGAGGAAGGGTGCGCCGGGCAGGGTCAGGAGGATCGCGGCGGCGCTGCGCAGTTTCGCAGGATCGTTGCCGAGCGAGGTGGCGAAACGGACCATGTCGTGGTTCGTGAGGAACGGCGCGTCGATCGCGCCCGGCGGATAAAGCTCCAGGATCTCGTCGAGCTTGTTCGCGATTCCCGCGGCCTCGCCGTCCCTCACTCCGGCCAGGATGTCCTCGGCGAGCGGGAAGTCGAAGCTCATCGGGAGCACCTGGTAGTACCGGGCGATGATCGGTGTTTGAGTCCAGTTCTCGCCGACCAGCACGGCGCCGGGATTGGCCTTGTGAACAACCGCCGCGTACTCTTTCAGAAACTCGAAGGTTTCGGGTTGATCGTTCTGAAGGTCACCCGGCCCATTGGCAAAGAGGTGGCGGGTGGCGTCGAGCCGGAAGCCGTCGACACCGCGCGAGATCCAGAGGGAGGCGAGGCGCTCCATCTCCTGGCGCACGGCCGGCGTGGAAAAGTTGAGGTCGGGCATGCCGCCCCAGAAAATGCCGTAGTAGAAGGCGCCGTTGCGCTCGTGCCAGGTATGGTTGGAGCCGCCCCAGGGCTGAGTCCACCCGGGATCGTCCGCGCGCCAGACGTACCAGTCGCGTTTCGGGGAGGCCGGGGACGAGGCCGACTCCACGAACCACGGATGTTTGTCGGAGCTGTGATTCATGACGAAGTCGACGATGATCCGGATGCCGCGGCGGTGGGCCTCGTCGAGCAGCCGCTGGAAGTCCTCGGAAGTGCCGTACTCGTCGTCGATCCGCTCGTAGTCCACCGTGTCGTAGCCGTGGTAGCTCGGCGACTGGAAGACCGGCATGAGCCAGAGGGCGTCCACTCCGAGGTCGGTCGTGGTGGACGGATCGCCGTCGTTGAGATAGTCGAGCTTCGCGGTCAGGCCGCGCAGGTCACCCACGCCGTCGCCGTTCGAGTCGGCGAAGCTGCGCACGAAGACCTCATAGAAGACGGCACCGCGAAGCCAGGACTGGTCAGGAGCTGGAGGAGGAGGCGCCGGAGGCGCGGGTGGCGCGCCCGCGCAAGCGGTCAGGAGAGAGGCAAGGATAAGGACCGGCAGATAGGCGGATCGCATGACGCCATTCTAAAGCTCTTTCCGCTTTTTCGCCCCGTCCCTCAAGGCTTTGCCTTGAGCAGATCCCGGATTTCGGCCAGGAGCTGCTCCTCCCGCGACGGCTCGGGCGATGCCGCGGCCGGCTCGTCCGCCTTCTTCTTCAGGGATTCGGCGATGCGGCTTGCTCCCCGGACCAGCAGGAAGATCACGAAGGCCAGGATCACGAATCCGACCACGTTGTTCAGGAACAACCCGTAGCGGATCAGGGGCGCTCCGGCGGCTTCGGCGGCGGCCAGGGTGGGGTAGCGCGTGCCGTTCAGGCTGACAAAGAGGTTGCTGAAGTCGACGTTACCGGTCAGAAGGCCGATCGGAGGCATGAGCACGTCGTCCACCAGCGACTTCACGATGTTCCCGAACGCCGCGCCGATCATGACGGCCACCGCCAGGTCGAGCACGTTTCCCCGCACCACGAACTTCTTGAACTCTCCGAACATGTGGGTACCTACCCTCCTTGTGCGTTGAGCGGTTCCCCGAATCCGAGTCCACGGATACCCCTTGACGCTCCTGGCCGTTCCATGCCGGTCAAAGTCAGCCTGATCGCGTCTCTTGCACGGGTTCGCGGTTGTCACCCGGAACCGGCGGGACTTCGAGAAGGCTGAAGTCGAGATCATCGATCCGTTCAAATAGCGAAGGATCCGAAGCAGCCCGCTTACAGCCCGTTTCTACTTCCAGAGTCCCTCTCGAATCCATTCCAGCAGGCCGCCGGCTGGTATCTTGTCGGAAACAAGCCAGGAATACCATTCACTGACGAGTTGAACCGCCTCCTCACTGAGGCGAAAACGGGTCGCTTCGAAGGCTCTGCGCTGAACAGAAATGGATTGTGCGCAATCCAGCCTCAGGATTGACTCCGAAGTTGATGCTCCGGAAGGTAGCTTGTCCCAGATGTACTGAGGATAGGCGCAGCGCCGAATTCGCTCTACCAAGAGAGGGTTCCAGCCAGCTCGCCGCGAGGATTGGAGAACACCGTAATACGGGGCTACCAGCATCATGGCGGAGGTCTGCCAATTAGGTCCGCTCAGTAGCGGGCGATCTGAAACTTCAAGTCCTCCAACTCCGAGGATCACGGCCGGACGCTTCTTTGCTCTCTGGACAAGGAAGATTTCTCCCGAGTAGGTTGGAAGTGCAGCAACGGGCAAACCTGGAGCCTGCGGCGGGTTTCCAATCTGTAGTGGCTCGATCTTGTATTTTGCAGTGCGGTGGTCGGTAGGATCGTCATCGCGCCCGGTCAAGGTCAGAACGCGCGGTTCCTGGTCGACGTGAGGCAGGTATGCCCAGATGAGGCTTCCACGAACAAGTGGGCGTGCCGGGTCATTGATCCACCAGGGATCAATGAGGGACTG
Source organism: uncultured Holophagales bacterium (assembly GCA_963844885.1). Lineage (GTDB taxonomy): Bacteria > Acidobacteriota > Thermoanaerobaculia > Multivoradales > UBA5704 > DATMER01. The sequence continues at coordinate 844,397 of CAWJQA010000012.1, forward strand.
CGGGCAGTCTTCAGGGAAGCTTGGGTTCACGCCGCCCGCTCGATTTCCAGATGGAATCCACGAAAGAGACTCGTCCCTCGTCCTGAATCAGTTCCTCTCCTGCTAGTGACTCCAGCCACTCCTGCCCCCGAAAAAAGACGTCGTCGTAAGGAGGTAGGCTTGAAGAACGCACCGTTCTGGCTGCACCCCTCTCCTTGATTTCTCTAAGTCGTTCCTGAACACCCTTGCGCAGTCTCTTGATAGCAGTCTTTGAAAGCTGGGGAGGGCGTAAGTCCGACTCTTGTGTCTGTGCCTGTACCTGTGTCGGCGGCGTATTGACTTCTTCCTGAGTCAAATCGAGGCGTTCTCCAGGAGCCGCACTAAGCATGGGTTCGGTGGTGTACACGTGATGCAGCAAAGACACTGTGTCACTGCCAAACTGATGCACGGCCTGCTTAACTGCACTTGCCACCTCACCAGGAATCTGGTGCTCTAGTTTCTCCAGTCGGCCATGGTCTCTCTTGAGAGACCAACTCACCGCATCCTCTTGACGGGCCGTAGAAAATCGCCTTTCCTCAGCTCCTATTTTCCGGGCAGCCTGCTCGACTCGCAGAAAAAGATCCCGCGACCAAGGGCCGTAGTGATAGAACTGCCAGGGCGCATCGGTGAACGACCGCCCGTCGTGACTATGGGCGTAGGCGAGGTCGGCAAGGTAACAGTACTTGATGATGTGTATTGGCCTCAGCTCGCGATCGTAAGGGTGGTCCTCCTCTGAGGCTACCGCTAGCGCGTACTGGATGAGGAGGTCTACGTTCTTGGCGTGCATGGCGAAGGGAGGGCGTAAGATTGTGTACCCCAGGGGCAAGTGTAACAGAGCTAGGCCTGAGGCTATTCCCAAGGCGGAGACTCCGCCGGGAGATGCCCCGCCGGGGATTCCGCGGATGGTGGGACCGGATCCGCCGCCGCGGGATCGTGTAGGATCGAGTCCATGGATCGGCCCCATGGATAATCGCGTCGCCGCTGTCACCGGCGCTTCCCGGGGTCTGGGGGCGGTCTTTTCCCGGGTCCTCTCGGAGGAGGGTTTCGCCCTGGCGCTCGGCGCGCGCGACATCGAGGCGGTCGAGCGGCTCGCTTCCGGGTTGCCCGGCCCGGTCCTGGCGCATCGGCTCGACGTGACCGATCCCGGCAGCGTCGAGACGTTTCGGAGGGCGACTCTCGATCGTTTCGGCCGGCTCGACATCCTGGTCAACAATGCCGGGATCGGCATCTTCCGGCGCCTGGAGGAGACGTCGCGGGAGGACTTCGAGTCCACCTTCCGGGTGAACGTCTTCGGCGCCTGGGCCGTGACGGTCGCTTTCCTGCCGGCGCTCAAGGAGAGTCGCGGCATCGTCCTCATGGTCTCTTCGGACGTCTCTACCCGGACGTTCCCCACCGGCGGCTCGTATACCTCCTCGAAATTCGCCCTGCGGGCGCTTGCGCGGACGTTTCAGCAGGAGAATCCGGAGCTGCGGGTGCTGGAGCTGCGGCCGGGCGCTGTGGACACGTCTTTCGCCGGCTCCACGCCGGGAGCGCCCGGCAAGGAGTGGTTTTTGCAACCCGAGGTCGTGGCCGAGGCGGTGCGCTTCGTGCTGCGGTTGCCGGAGGGTGCGCGGGTCGAGGAGATCGTTCTGCGCAGCCGTCTCCAGACTCCCGAGTATTGACCATGTGCCGATGGATCGCGATCGTCTTCCTGCTGTGCCTTCTCCCCGTTCCCGGATGGGCTCAGGAGAAGCAGGAGCTCGTGGTCTGGCACTCGTACCAGGGCGCCGCCCGCATGGCGTTCGAGAAGGTGGTGGACGGCTTCCGGACGAAAGACGGCTGGACCGCCACTCCCGTGGCCGTGCCCGCGGACGTCCTGCCGGCGCGGATCGCGTCGCTGGTCCCCAAGGGTGAAGGTCCGGACGTCTTTCTCCATACGCAGGAGCGGCTGGGAGGCTGGGTGCAGGCGGGAGGAATCCTGGAGCCGCTGCTCCCGGACGACCGCATCCGCGCGCGTTTCCTCCCGGGAACCCTGGAGGCGCTTTCGTTTCAAAAGAAACTCTACGGCCTGCCGCTGGAATTCCGGGTGGTGACGCTGATCTACAACCGAAATCTCCTGCCGGACGCGCCGCTGAGCTCGCGCGAGATGGTGGCGCAGGCGCGGCGCCTGACCAGCCCGGAGCTCGGCAAGTTCGGGCTCGCCACCTGGTATACGGATCCTTATTATCATGCGCCGCTGCTGAATGCTTTCGGCGGCAGCCTGTTCGCGGCCGATGGCCGGCCGACGGTGAGCCTGCCGGCCAACGTGCAGTCGGTCCAGCTTCTCAAAGGCTGGCTGCGCCAGGGTTTTCTGCCGTCGCCGTCGACGACCTTGATCACGTCGCTTTTCAACGAGGGGAAGCTGGCGATGGTGATCGGCGGACCTTCGTTCGTCGAGAAGATCTCGCCGTCGATCTCTTTCGCGTTCGGACCGCTGCCGACGGTCGAGGAGGCCGGAGGCAAGCGGATGCAGCCGTGGATCACGGTTCAGGGAATTCACATCGCAGCCACGTCCCGGCACAAGGAGGCCGCCGCGAAGCTCGTCCGCTATCTGACCGATCTTGCCGCCGCGCGGACGCTGGCGGTGGAGGGCAGGCTCCTGCCTGCCAACGAGGCGGTCTATCGCGAGCCGCAGGTCTCGGGCGATCCCGTTCTGCAAGGGTTTCGGAAGCAGCTCGATACTTCGGTGCCGATGCCGAACGTGCCCGGAATGACCCGGATCTGGGGTCCGCTGGCGCGCGCGTTGGAGTCGGTGGTCGAGCGCCGGGCCTCGCCGCAGCAGGCGCTGGATCAGGCGCAGGCGGAGCTGACGGCGGTCAAATGACCTCCGGGGCGGCGTTTCCCACGATCCGCCGCGCGAGCGCTTCGATCGACAACGGCGCGGAGCCTTCTCCGTTGTTGTTCACGGTGCAGACGAACGGCCGGCCCGCGGCGATGGCATTGTGCGCGAGCCGGGTGAGGGCGGTGCGGGCGTTCTCGTCCGGAGCCACGAGCTTGTTGAATGGAGCGTAGAGGCGTCCCGCCTCTTCGTAAGTGAGGCCGGGGCCGAGCAGCCAGCGGGCGATCGTGATCGGAGCGCGTGGACCGTCGGTGCCGGCGAGGCGGGCCTGGGTGAGGACGTCCGGCATGCGTGGATGGACGTTGTGGCAGTGGCAGGCCCGGGCCTCCGCGAGCGCATCGGCGTAGACCGGCGTGAGCAGCTCGCGGTTGCGGATCTCGACCGCGTAGACCGGGCCGCGCGGCAGCGCGCAGAGAAAGCTCCGCAGCTCTTCCGCGAAGCGCTCGGGCATGCCGAAATCCTGCGGCGAGAACTGGAAGAGGAGCGCGCCGGCTTTCGGACCGAGCCCCTCGATAAACGGTCCTACAATCTGATCGGTTGTATAGACCGGATCGAGGAAGAGCGGGTTTGCCTGCCCGCGCAGGGTGCCGTAGCGGGGCCGGTCGGGCCAGCGGGAGACGGTGCAGGCCTCGTGCGCCTTGACCACGAAGCGAAAGCCGTCCGGCACCTGGGCTGCGTACTCGGCGAAGTCCCCGGCCGGGAGCGGCGCGTAATAGGTGCGATCCACGCCGACGCACCGGAAGAGCGGATGCCGCGCATAGGCGGCGAGCCCCTCGTGCGCCAGCTTCGCCTCGGTGAGCTTGCCTTCATAGACGAGGCCGCGCCAACCCGGGAACGACCACGTCGAGCCGCCGAGGTAGATGTCTTCGGGCAGCGCCCGTCCCAGATCCTGGAGCTCGTCGGAGACCGCGGCCGGAACGACCCCCTTCGGGGCTTTCGGCTCCGGCTCGGGGGTCATGCCGGGGAAGAGCTGAAGCTGGTCCCTTTGGCCCATGCGGGAAGTTTATCCGGGAAGGCGACACCGGATCAATGGTCCGTGGCGGGAAGGCGTCCCTTTGGTTCCCTCAATCCAGCCGCTCGACGCGCACGTCCACGTCGCCGTCGCGGTCCCGGGTGATGGTCATCTGCCAGGGGTTGCAGCAGACCTCGCAGTCCTGGACGAGGGAGCCCCAGGTGTCCGGCTCCACGGCGATCTCCACCCTCTCGAAGCACCACGGGCACTGGACTTCGATGAAATCGTTCCAATAGCCGTCCGACTTCATTTCGGGGTTCCTTTCTCCTTGCGGCCGAGTCGGACGACGATCTCGAACTCCTTCTTCGTCACCGGCTGGACGGAGAGGCGCGATCCTTTCTGATTGACCACCATCGACTCCAGGCCGGGCGCCGCTTTGAGCGCCGCGAGCGGGATCACCTCCGGGAACCGCTCCACGAAACGGATGTCCACCATGTACCAGGTGGGATTCTCGGGATCGCTCTTCTCGTCGTAATACTTGTGGCCTTTCTGGAAGGCGTAGGGATCGGGATAGCCCTCGCGGGCGATCTCGGCCAGGCCGGAGACGCCGGAGGGGTCGGCGTTCGAGGCGTAGAAGAGGACGCCGTCGCCGGTCTTCATGTCGTCCCGCATGGAGTTGCGCGCCTGGAAGTTGCGGACGCCTTCCCAGGTCGTGGTGCCGTCGCGCTCGAGGTCTTCGATGGTGTAGGCCGCGGGCTCGCATTTCATCAGCCAGTATCTTTTTGCTCTCGCCATGGGTGCCGAGTCTATCTTAGGAGAGATGCGGCGCCAGCCCCATGGCCCGGAGGGGGCCGGCGAGATCCTCCGGCACCGGCGCGGTCAGGGCGAGCCAACTCCCGTTTGCGAAATGGGGGAAACCCAGCTCCAAGGCGTGCAAGGCGAGCCGATGAAGGCCGAAACGGTCCCGGAACAGGCGGTTGTGCTCACCCTTGCCGTAGCGGACGTCGCCGATGACCGGATGGCTGATGTGTTTCAGATGCCGCCGGATCTGGTGGAGCCGTCCGGTGCGCGGCACGGCTTCCAGCAGAGAGTAGCGTTCGAACGTGGCGAGGCGCCGGATCTCCGTGACCGCCGGCACGCGGGGGCCGCCGGGCGCGCGCGGCACGGGGCTGTCGACGACACTCTCCTCCGGCGGGATGCCGCGCACCAGGGCCAGGTACCGCTTGCGGACCTCGCCGGCCACGAACCGCTCCTGGAGGCCGCGGGCCGTGGCGGGGTCGAGGGCAAACACCAGGGCGCCGCTGGTGCCGCGGTCGAGCCGGTGGACCGGGTAGAGGTGCCGGCCGATCTGGTCGCGCAGCACGGTGAGGACGACATGCCGCTCCCGCGACAAGCCACGGTGGACCGCGATGCCCGAAGGCTTGTTCACGGCCACGAGGAAGTCGTCCTGGTGAAGGACGGTCAGGATCATCCCTGGAGACTACACGGCTGAAACACAAAGAGGGGAGCCTTGCGGTTCCCCACTTTGCTGCCCCGGATCGATCCGTGTGCGGCCAGCCCGACCGCACACGTCCGAGCAACCTCAACTCCCTCCGAATCATTTCATCGCCCCCAGGAACCCCCGGGGAGCCTCCCCCGCCCGACCGTGAAGAGAGAATAGACCGCTGGAACCGGCTTGCCTAGCGCATGACCATGCGTGACTTTGCCGTCGGGGTGTTGCTCCGAGCCGGCCTCACCCCACCCCACCCGCCTGCGCGAACGCCATGAGCGCGAAGCCGGTGCCGATGGCGCCCAGGACGATCATGGCAATGAAGAACGTCCGGCCGAGCTTCGCGTCCTGGAGGATCAGGCTCATGGCGCCGAGGACGAGGCAGAGTTGGAGGAAGAGGGTGGCGTAGTCGAAAATGTCTCCGACGTCGTTCAGCGCGTCGGCCTTGGCCTGCCACTCCTGGGCGCCGATCACTTTCCCCATCTCGCCGCCCACGTCCTGGACCCAGTTCTCCTTGCCCACCGCCTTCGAGCCCAGGAGGATCTCCTTCTTCTCCTTGCCGTAGCGGGTGGCGTCCGCATCCAGCGACTCGACCATCTTCTGGATGGCCGGGAGCTGCTCGGGCTTGATCGAGCCGGCGTCCACCAGGGCCGCGAGGGTGTCCCTCTGGCCTTCGACCAGCGTCTCCTTGATCCCCTTCGACTGGTACCAGAGGTAGGCGCCGCCCTTCTCGTTGTGGGCGATGAGCTCGTCGTCGCCGTACTTCCCGGCTCCCAGGTCGGTGATGGCGAGCACCGCCGCGAACAGCGCGATCACCACGCCGCACCAGGTCTCGAACCGCTTCTTGCCGTCCTCGGTCTCTTCCGCCATGAGGCTCTCCCCGGACCCGAAAGGTCCCGACGTGTCCGACAGTGTCTGGATAAAACGGGGGGATTCTACGTCAAAGAGGCTCGCCTTCGAGAGCTGCGGCGCCGTATCCAGCGCGTCCCGCGCCGGCAAAGCTCGAACCGGCGTTCGAGGCGCGATGGACGCCACCCACCGATCCGAATTCGGGAAATTTGCACGCCGTCCGTGCCGGATTCCCATCCTCCGTTCCCGCCCGGTGAAAACATCTCGCCGTGGAAGGAAACTTGGATGAGGCGCGTAAGCCGCTCAACAGAAAGGACTTACGCTTGATAAGTGCGGCGGCTGCGGATAGATTCCGGCCGTGGACCACTTCAATTACGTAGGCGAGACGCTCCGCCGCATCCGGAAGGAAAAGGGCAAGACCCTGGAGAAGCTCGGGAGCGAGGCCGGGCTCGGCCGCGGCCAGCTCTCGCGGATCGAGAACAGCCATCAGGCGGCGACGCTCGGCACCCTCGACAAGATCCTCACCTCGCAGGGGCTCACCCGGCGCGAGTTCTTCCGGCGCTACGACCAGGTGGAGTCCGAGATGGTGGCCAACCGGCAGGCGGAGGCGCAGGGCGAGGCCGGTGCGCCGAACCGGTGGTCGGAGGAGATCCAAGGGGTCCTGGACAAGGTGGAGTCGTTCGTCCACATCACCCTCCACCAGCCGAAGCCGGTCGCGCAGGGCGCGGTCGAGGTCGGCGATCTGGTGGTTCTCTTCCGCGTGGTGCCCAAGAGCGCTCCGGAAGCCAGGACTGCCGAGCCCGCCGGCATTGAGCCCCCGCCCGCCGAGCCTCCGGCGCGGCCAGCCTCTTCGAAGCGGAAGAGGAATCGCTGATCCCGTACGGCGAAGCGGCCCTGCTTTGCCGTGCCGGGTGTATCCTGATTCAGGAACTTCCGGCAGTGATCTGCCCGCGGACGGCGGCCGAGGTTTTTCCAGGCCGTTTTCTCTTTTCCCGCGGTGGTCGAATCCGGTATGGTGGTCCGGACCCTGAAGACCACTTCCGGAGGACTGTGTTCACCAGCCGCCACAAGTGGACCCTGAAGCCTCCGGTGCCTTTGTCGTAAGTGACTTGCGAAGAAAGACTTAGGCTTGCGTCACCGCTCTCCCACCCGATACATTTCCCGCATGGGAATGTTCGTGAATCTGGGAAGGACCCTCAGCCTCCTGCGTGAGCTGAGGGGTAAGAGCCAGGCTCAGGTCGCCCGCGAGGCGGGGATCGGCAAGAGCCAGCTTTCCAAGTACGAGAACGGCAAGGAGCTGCCCAAGCTGGACTCTCTGGAGAAGGTTCTGGGAGTGCTGGCGGTGGGGCAGTTCGAGTTCTTCTACACGCTCTATCTGGTGGACCGGCGCGCGGCGGATCTGGCCCGCGGCCGGGTCGAGGATGGCTTCCGGTCCGGGGAGCTCGCCGGTATCGCCGGTGTCGCCGATACCGCCGGCACCGCCGGTACCGCCGACACCGGATACCTGGAAGAGCCGATGCTCATGCCGCCGCTGTTCAAGACCCAGTCGCTGCTGGAGGAGCCGACCGACCAGGCGTTCACCAGGATCTTCGCCGACCTGCTGCTGCTCTACCGGCGGGTTTTCGAGCAGATCGTGGTGACCATCGACCGGGACAAGCTCAAGGTGCCGAGCTAGGTCCGCGCCGCCCGCATCGCCGGCTCGATCCTACCCTGTCCCCACCCCGTGGGGCCGGGCTGGCGCGGCCGGCGGCATAGTAAGATCCCGGCGACCCACCGGGAGGCCCTACCATGCCCATGAAGAAAATCAGCCGCGAGGACGCCCTCGAATACCACGAGCAGGGGCGCAAGGGAAAAATCCAGGTCGTCCCGACCAAGCCGACGGCGACCCAAATCGACCTTTCCCTGGCCTACAGCCCTGGCGTCGCCTGGCCCTGCAAGGAGATCGAACGAGACCCTCTGCTCGTCTATCAGTACACCGCCAAGGGGAATCTCGTGGCGGTGATCAGCAACGGCACTGCCGTGCTCGGCCTCGGCAACATCGGCGCCCTCGCCGGCAAGCCGGTGATGGAGGGCAAGGGCGTCCTGTTCAAGCGTTTCGCCGACATCGACGTCTTCGACCTCGAGGTGGCCACCGAGGACCCCGAGGAGCTCATCCGCCTGGTCAAGCTGTTGGAGCCGACCTTCGGCGGCATCAACCTCGAAGACATCAAGGCGCCCGACTGCTTCGAGATCGAGCGCCGCCTGAAGGCCGAGATGAACATCCCGGTCTTCCACGACGACCAGCACGGGACGGCGATCATCTCCGGCGCCGCGCTGCTCAACGCCCTGGAGGTGACGGGCAAGAAGATCGAGGACGTCAGGATCGTCTTCTCCGGCGCCGGCGCCGCCGCCCTCTCCTGCGCCAAGCTCTACGAGAAGCTCGGCGCCCGGCGGAAGAACATCGTCGTCTGCGACAGCCACGGCGTGATCTACGAGGGCCGCGTCGAGAGGATGGACCGCTACAAGGCCGAGTTCGCCACCCCTGACACCGGGGCCCGCCACCTGGCCGACGCCCTGGTCGGCGCCGACGTCTTCATCGGTCTGTCCGTGGCCGGGGTGATGACCGCCGACATGGTCCGCTCCATGGCGCGCGACCCGATCGTCTTCGCCATGGCCAACCCCGATCCCGAGATCCCGTACGAGGAGGCCCGCGCCGCGCGCCCCGACGTGATCGTCGCCACCGGCCGCAGCGACTTCCCCAACCAGGTCAACAACGTCCTGGGCTTCCCGTTCATCTTCCGCGGCGCCCTCGACGTGCGCGCCACCGACATCAACGACGCCATGGAGCTCGCCGCCGTCCGCGCCCTGGCCGAGCTGGCCCGCGAGGACGTGCCCGACGCCGTGCTCAAGGCCTACGGCCTGGACTCGCTCCGCTTCGGCCGCGAGTATCTGATCCCGAAGCCGTTCGATTACCGGGTGCTCCTGCGCGTGCCGCCGGCCGTGGCCCGCGCCGCCATGGAAAGCGGCGTGGCGCGCGTCCCCATCGCCGACTTCGAGGCCTACCGCCGCCGCCTGGAAACGCTCATCTCCCGCCGGCTGGAGCTCATGCACGGCCTCATCGACCGCGCCAAGCGCGACCCGAAGCGGGTCGTCTTCCCGGAGGGGGAGCACGACAAGATCCTGCGCGCGGCCAAGATCCTGGTCGAGGAAGGGATCGCCCATCCCATCCTGCTCGCGCGGCGGGAGGTGATCGCCGCCAAGCTCCAGGAGCTGGACCTGTCCGAGTCGAAGCTCACCATCATCCACAACGAGGCCTCGGAAAAGCTCGAGGAGTACGCGCTGCGCTTCCACGAGATGCGCCGCCGCGACGGCGTGACCCTGGAGGACGCCCGCAAGCGGATGCGCCTGCGCAACTATTTCGGCCCCATGATGCTGGAGGCCGGCGACGCCGACGGCCTGATCTCCGGCCTGACCCAGTCCTACCCGGAGACGATCCGGCCGGCGCTGCAGATCATCCACACCCGGGAAGGGGTGAAGCGGGTCTCCGGCGCCTACATCCTGATCCTCAAGGATCGCCTGTTCTTCCTGGCGGACACGACGGTGAACATCGATCCCAATCCCGACGAGCTGGCGGAGATCGCGCTGCTGACCGTGGAGTTCGCCCGCCGCTTCGGCGTGGTGCCGCGGGTGGCGATGCTCTCCTTCTCCAACTTCGGGTCCAACAACCACCCGTCGGCGCGCAAGGTGAGGAAGGCGGTGGAGATCGTCCGCGGGCTCGCGCCGGACCTGGAGGTGGACGGCGAAATGCAGGCCGACACCGCCGTCTTCGAGGCCGATCCTCCAGGAGAGCTACCCCTGGAGCCGTCTCCAGGGGCCGGCCAACGTCCTGATCTTCCCGGAGCTGCAGTCGGCCAACATCGCCTACAAGCTGATCTGGCGGCTGGCCAACGCGGAGGCGATCGGGCCGATCCTGCTCGGGATGGCGAAGCCGGTCCACGTGCTCCAGAGCGGCCTGGAGGTGAGCGACATCGTCAACATGGCGGCGCTGTGCGTGGTCGACGCCCAGGAGGCGGGCCGGGCGGGCGCCTGGAAGCGGGGCGCGGCTTCGGAGTAGAATGGGATCGAGGAGCCCCCGACACGGCTTTAAGAAGAAGTTGTAAGGAGATGAAAACCATGAAGCGGATAGTGTCCCTCGCCCTTTGCGCCGCCCTCCTCTGCGTTTTGGCCGTCACGCCGACGGCCTCCGCGGCGGATAAGTCGACGAAGCCCCGGATCGCCGTCCTCGAGTTCAAGAACAAGGCCGACAACCAGTGGTGGTGGCACGGCGGTGCCGAAGCCGCCCAGGACGTGTTCGTCACCGAGCTGGTCAAGAGCGGCAAGTTCCGGGTCGTCGAGCGCGAGCAGCTCGCGGCCCTCATGCAGGAGAAGAACCTCAGCCTGTCCGGCGACGTCGATCCGGCCACCGCGGTCAAGGTCGGCAAGCTGCTGGGCGTGAACTACCTTCTGACCGGCGCGGTCACCGAGTACGGCGCCACGGACAAGGGCGCGCACGGCTCGGGCATCGGCCGCCTGCCGGGCTTCTCGGCCGGCAAGCGCAGCTTCGTCGCGGCCTTGAACGCCCGCCTGATCGACACTTCCACCGGCGAGGTGGTCTGGGCGGACGAGGCTTCGGCCGAGGACAGCAGCGTGAAGGTCAGCGTCGGCGGCTTCGGCGGCGGCGTGGAAAACGACGAGCGGATGTTCGACAAGGTCATGAAGCCGTGCATCCAGCAGCTCACGGCGAGTCTCAAGGCCGCCGACCTCTAGAGGTTTGACCCCGTCCCGGGTTGATCCCGTCTCCCCCCTCTCCCTAACCCTCTCCCCCGTGCCGGGGGAGAGGGAACCCGCGCCCCGGGCGGGCAACGTAAGGCTTCCCCTGCGACAGGGGAGTTTATTTTGCCGCAGGGAAGTTCCGCGCTACGGCACCAACCTGAGCGTGGACTCCGTTTTTCCCGGCAGGAACGGGGCCGGCGCTCCGTCCTCCCAGGCGCGCTGGCTGTCCCGGTAGTGCGGCGAGAGGGGGTGGCCGCTCTGACCGGCCGGCATCTCGAAGAAGCCGGCCTCCTCCTTGCCCGGCGAGACGACAATCCGCTCGGAGGCTCCGAAGGCGGGCGCCAGGAATCGCGGCATGTCCGAATCGCCCGGGAGCTGGCGCGGCTCCATGTCCAGATAGCGGCCGAGGAAGCCGGGCAGGGCCACGGAGAGGGGATGGCGGATGTGCGTGGTGTTCTTTTCGCCCCAGGTGCGTGCGGCCAGATCCTGGCCTTCGTAGGCGGCGAGCACGGCGTCGGCCGCGGCGAGAAGCTGCTCGTCCCAGCTCTTGTATCGCGGGTCGAGCAGGTGGGCCGGCCTTTCGGTCACGATTTTCCAGAGGGGGCCTTCGATCTGGCGCAGGTCTCCCACGTCGAAGAGCGGCTCGGCGAGAGCGCATTTCGCCAGGATGGATTCCATCGTCCGGTTGCGGACCTCCCGCCGGAATTCTTTGACCAGCCTGTAACCCACGGAGTCCACGGACGCGCGGCCGGTCCAGCTCTTGTCGGCCAGCTCGCGCATCTCGCGGCGGCGCGGATGGCCCTCGGTCGCCTGGGGAGTGAGGGTGTCCAGGAGGAGCTTTCGCCAGCGCTCCAGGAAGAGGGCGCGGTCGTCGAGCTGGATGGCCAGGAGATCCTCCGGCTTCGCCTTGTCGAGCGCCAGGAGGTCGTCGCGGATCTGCCGGGCGCGGGCTCCGAGCCAGTAGCCGCTGTCGCCGAGGCGGGCCAGCTCGGGGCCTTCGACGACGCGGGTGTTGGCGGTCCAGAGGCGGCCCGAGGGCGGATCGACGATCTTCGGAACGTCTTCAGAGGCCAGAAAACCGTTCCATCCGCGGCTGCCGTCGGCCCAGGAGGTGGGGACCTTGCCGTCGAAGCCGAAGCGGTTCGGGATCTTCCCGACGATGGTCCAGGCGATCCGGCCGTCGGCGTCCGCGACCACGAAGTTCTGCGGCGGGATGCCGGCCCGGTGTGCGATCTCGACGGCCTCGTCCACGGTCCGGGCCTCTTCCAGGTCGAGGAGGTCCAGGTTCACGGCTCCGGGATCGTGGCCGGTCCAGGCCAGGACGAGCGGCCGGCCGAGGTGGTCGCGGTCGAAGAGAACCGGACCCCAGACGGTCTCGCGGACGTCCAGGGTCACGTCCTCTCCCTTCTTCACGCGGATGACCTCTTTCCTGTGCTCGAACCGCCGCGGCCCCTGGGGGGTCCGGTAAACGTCCGGATCCCTCGGATCGGTTTCGATCACGACAAGGTCGTGCCAGTCGATATAGCTGTTGGTGAAGCCCCAGGCGATCCGGCCGGTGCTGCCGACGGCGACGACGGGGACGCCGGCCAGGGTGACGCCGGTGGTCCGGCGATCTCCTATCACCAGGGAGGCGCGGTACCAGGTGTTGGGGATCTGGATGCCCAGATGCATGTCGTTGGCGAGCCAGGCCCGGCCGTCGGCGGTGTGGGTGCCGGCCACCGCCCAGTTGTTGCTTCCGCGCGGGGTCCGTGGGGATTGCCGCTCGCCGACGGTGCGCCACGGGAGAGGCCGGGCCGGTGCGGTCTCCTTGCGCAGGTCGAAGACGTCCGGACCCGGGATGGGCGGCGTGGCCATGGGCTCGCCGATCAAGGGAGCATCCCACTCGCTGCCGCTCTGGGAGAGGAAGTCGAACAGCGGGCCGGGCAGGAGGTCGCTCATGACGCCCAGGGAGAGCTCGCGGGTGCCGTTCGGGTTGTGAAGCTCCATGAACATGGCGAGGGCGACGAGGATGGAGTCCTCGGGCCGCCAGGGAGCGGGATCCTGCTGGACGAGCAGGTATTCGAACGGCGGCCCGGCAAGCGCGGCGAGCCCGGCGTTCACCCCCTGGGTGTAGGCCTCGAGGATGGCCCGGTCCCGGGCCGAGGAGGCGGCCAGGCTGCGGCGGGCCACGTCGCGCAGGCGGTGGAGCCGGTGTGGCTTGTCGACAGGGACCGCCACGGTCCCGAACATCTCGCTCAGCTCGCCGGCCGCCTGCCGGCGCAGGAGGTCCATCTGGAAGTAGCGCTCTTGCGCGTGGAGGAAGCCGAGAGCACGGGCGGCGTCCACCCGGTCCGCGGAGTGGATCGTGGGTACGCCGAGGCCGTCGCGATCCACGGTGACCGGCGCGGTCAGGCCCGCCACGGCGCGCTCGCCGTCCACCTGCGGGAGGCTCGCCCGGAGACGGCCGCGGACCCAGAAGGCCGCCGCCGCCAGCAGGACGGCGAGGAGAAGCAGGACCAGGCCGAGCCGGCGCAGGACGCGATGCCACCGGTACTGCTTCGGACGGGGGTTGGACAGGGTCTCGGCCATGATCGTCTCCTCGTTGGGAACAGCCGGTCTAGTTTAGACTCTGGCCGCCATGCCGACCTTCCCCGACCTCCGCGCTTTTCTCGACCGCCTCCGCCGGGACGGCGACCTCGCCGTTGTCGAGGCTCCGGTGGACGCCCGGCTGGAGGTGGCGGAGATCCATCGGCGGGTGATCGCGGCCGGCGGCCCTGCGCTCCACTTCACAAACGTCAAGGACGCCGACATCCCCCTCGTAACGAATTTGTTCGGCACCGCGCGGCGGGCCGAGCTGGCGTTCGGCGAGCGGCCGTTGCGCCTGATCGAGCGGCTGGTCGGCCTCGCCGAGACGCTGCTCCCGCCGACTCCCGCCAAGCTCTGGGGCGCCCGCGACCTGGCCGGCGAGGCGTTCAGGATCGGCCTCTCCCGCCGCCGCTCCGGACCGGTGACGGAGGTCGTTACGGAGGACGTCCGGCTCGACCGCCTGCCCGTCCTCACCACCTGGCCCGAGGACGGCGGCCCGTTCGTCACCCTGCCGCTCGTCTACACGGAGCACCCGGACGGCAAGGGTCACAACCTGGGGATGTACCGGCTCCAGGTCCACGACCGGCGGACCACCGGCATGCACTGGCAGATCGGCAAGGGCGGCGGTTTCCACTATGCCGTGGCCGAGGCCCGGGGCGAGGATCTGCCGGTGACGGTCTTCCTGGGGGGCCCGCCCGCGCTGATCCTGGCCGCCATCGCGCCGCTGCCGGAGAACGTGCCGGAGCTGATGCTCGCCTCGCTGATCGCCGGTGAACGGCTGAAGCGGGTCGATCCGCCTCCGGCCGGCCGGCATCCGCTGGTGGCCGGAGCCGAGATCGCGCTCATCGGCCGGGTGCCGCCGCGGGAGCGGCGGCCGGAAGGGCCGTTCGGGGACCACTACGGTTATTACTCGCTCCAGCACGACTACCCGGTCTTTCATATAGACGCGATGGCCCGGCGGCGCGACGCGATCTTCCCGGCGACGGTCGTGGGCAAGCCGCGCCAGGAGGATTTCTTCATCGGCGACCTCCTTCAGGAGCTCCTCTCGCCGCTCTTCCCGCTGGTCATGCCGGGAGTGCAGGCGCTGTGGTCCTACGGCGAGACGGGGTATCACTCGCTGGCCGGCGCCGTGGTGCGCGAGCGCTACAAGCGGGAGGCGATGGCCTCGGCCTTCCGCATTCTGGGCGAGGGCCAGCTCTCGCTGACCAAGTTCCTCCTGGTCACGGACCGGCCGGTCGATCTCAAGGACTTCAAAGCCACGCTCACGCACGTCCTGGAGCGGACCCACCCGGAGACCGACCTCTACGTCTTCTCGAACCTCTCCATGGACACGCTGGACTACACGGGTCCGGCGGTCAACGAAGGCTCAAGGGGGTCTGGCTCGGCCTGGGCGATCCGGTGCGCGATCTCCCGCGCGAGTTTTCGGCCGACTCGGTCCCGGCGGGGATCACGGACATCCGTGTCTTCTGCCCCGGCTGCCTGGTGCTCGAAGGTCCGCCCTTCTGGGAGGACGCGTACGCCGCGTCGGTCTACCCCACGCATCCGGCTTTCAAGGATTGGCCGCTGATGGTGCTTACGGACGACGCCCGCCGGGCCACCGCGAGCGCCATGAACTTCCTCTGGACCACCTTCACCCGCTTCGAGCCGGCCGCCGACATCCACACCGCGGACGCGCGGGTGGTGAAGAACCACCTCTTCTACAAGCCGCCGGTGCTGATCGACGCCCGCCTCAAACCCTGGTTCCCGGAGGAGCTCTTCTGCGACGAGAAGACCGCCGCCACGGTGAGCCGGAGGTGGACGGAGTATTTCCCGGGTGGGAAGGTGGAGATGGGGGATTCGGGGGCGGGGCACCTCACCCCCTGACCTGTCAACGAATCGGTTGAGGCCGCCGACAGGGATATGATCGGCGCCGTGCCACCCACAGCCCAGGAGAATCGGTCCGGCCCGGGTGCGCTGCTCTTCGCCTGCCTCTTCCCCACGTTCGCCACGTGGCTCTACTTCATCCAGCTCGCCGGTACGGATTGGGCGATATACGCCTTCGCCGTGACCAAGGTGGTTCAGTTCTCCTTCCCGGCGATTTGGGTCTATCTCGTGGCTCGGGAAAAAGCCGCCGGCGGGGCGCCGGCGGTCCCAGGGGGTGAAGCGCGGAGGGGATTCCTTCTCGCGCTCATCTCCGGTCTGACCTTCCTGGCGCTGGTCCTGGTCTCGTGGCGGCCGATCCTGGCGGCGAGCCCGGCATTCGAGCGGGCTCCCGCGGCGGTGGCGGCGAAGGTGGCCTCGTTCGGGATCGACTCGGGGGCGAAGTTCTTTCTGCTCGCAGCCTTCTACTCCGTGATCCACTCGTTCCTGGAGGAGTACTACTGGCGCTGGTTCGTGTTCGGGCGGCTACGCCGCGGCCACCGGGGCCGGCCGTTCGCGTCGGCCGCGGTGGTGGCGAGCCTGGCCTTCACCTCGCACCACGTGCTGGTGGTGGGGCACTTCCTGGGAAGCTTCGGAGTCCTGACCTTCGTGGTGTCTCTGGTGGTGACCGCGGCCGGACTCCTCTGGGCCTGGCTCTACGAACGCACCGGCCGCCTCGCCGGTCCCTGGCTCAGCCATGCCCTCGCCGATGCGGCGCTGATGTGGGTCGGGTACCAGATGTGGCGGGGGTGACGGTCCTTCACTCCCGCCCACCCGCCAGTTGGGCGGAGTAGTCGTTCATCACGTCTCGGAGCTCTTCGCGGCCGGGAAGCGGTTGCTCGGTTTTCGGGTCCATCAGCTCGGGCATGAGCTCCTTGACGAGGCGCTTCCACTCGTCGTGCCGGCCGGTGTGGGCGTAGAGGGTCTCCAGGCCCCGCATGCTGTTCACCGCCGCGCTCCACCAGCCATATTGACGGGCAAGGCTGCGGGCCTGGAGGAGGTTCGCTTCCTGGGCCAGCAGGCCGGCGACGACTTCCAGGTTCCCGTTCTGGTACTCCCGGTGGTAGTAGGTGCCGAGACCGGCCACGGCTTCGCTGAAGGCCCGGGCCGCCTCCGTCTCCGAGTCCTTCCAGAAGCGGTCGAACAGCCCACGGAAGAAGTACGGCAGCGCCGGATGGATGCCGTAGCGGTCGCCGCCCCGCGGAGTGAGCAGACCCGACTGCGTCGCCCGGTCCAGGAGATCCATCCACGGCTCCCGGCCCAGGTCGCGGACCGGCGCCAGACACCAGGGCGCCTCGGAATGACCCATCCAGCAGAGGACGTTCAGGTCCACGTAGCCGCGAAACAGATGGAGCAGCGCGAGCCGGCGCCGCTCTTCCTCTTCGAAAGCCCTGTCGTAGCCGTGGAGCAGCGAGCCCTCGTTCGGGGGCTCTCCCAGGCGGAGCTCCTCCAGGAAGGTCTGGAGCTGGTCGGGCCGGCGCAAACCTTTGTTCAACGCCGCGGTCAGAAGGAGGCTCAGGGTCAGAGGGTTGCCCTGCGAGAGCTTCAGCAGCGGCGCGAAGCTCACCACCTCGCGCAAGGCCAGGCCGTGCCGGCCCGTGATGCGGATGGCCAGATCGCCGCGCTCTTCCATCGGCATCGGCGGCAGGGCGACCCGGCAGGGGGCGTCCACCAGCCATTCCTCGTCCGGGCGCCGGCCCACGAGCAGAACCTTGCAGCGGGTGCGGGCCAGGTCGGCCAGGAGCCCGGCCAGGAAACGGCGGTCCTCGTCCGGCCACAGGGGCTCGGCGCCCGGGGGAAAGCCCCCCACCAGCTCGACGTTGTCCCAGATCCAGAGCGCCGGCACCTGGTCGAGGACGTCCAGCGCGATGTCCTTCCTCGCCTCGCGGCCGGCGGCGGCCCAGGCGCCGCCGTCGCGCTTCAGGCGGTCGCGGAAGACCTGCTCGAAGGCGTCGAACGGCGCCAGCGGGTTGTAGCTCTCGAAGCTCGACCAGAGGATCCGGCCTGCGCCGTCCGCATCCCCTCCCCCGCCATCTCCAATACCTCCAATACCGCCGGACTGCCGGTACCAGAGGGCGAACTCGCGCGCCAGCGAGGTCTTGCCCGCGCCGGCAAAGGCGTGGAGGAGCACGGTACCGTGGATGTCGAAGGCGCGGTCGAGCGTGAACATGACCTCCGGCCGGTCGACGAATCCCCAGGCGGGCGCGGGCGGCAGCTCGGCGACCGGCGGCGGCGGCGCGTCTTCCACGGGCCGGGCGCGGCCCGGACGACGCGCGCCCTCGGGCTCGCAGATCGCCAGCGGCGCCGTCTCGCAAACCACCGGCACGAGCCAGTCGTCGACCTCCACCGTGCCCAGCAGCGACTCGTGGCGCAGAGCGTGATTCAGCTCGAAACGCAGGCGGCCGGCCGCCTCCCCCACCGAAACACCGTCGGAGATCCGGCTGTAGAGGTCTTTCAGGACCCGGGTGGCGGTGAACGGCGGCAGGGTCCACGGCAGCGCCACGACGTTACGCGCCTGGAAGCGCATGATCTCGGAGGCCAGCGACAGGAAGGCGAGATCCTGGTCGTGATCGTCGGGCGCCTCGCCCACGGGCGACGCCGGGCAGCGGCCCGGCACCGTGGGGTCCGCCGCCAGCCGCTCCAGCACCTCCACCCGCGCCGTCGCCGACTGGCAGGCGTGAAGGACGACCAGCGGCGTGTTGGTGTGCGAGACCAGGTTGCCGATCTGGACGCCGTCGACGAGCCGCCGGGCGTCCCGCCCTTCCAGATCCTCGAACAGCAGATAGCCGCGGGCGCCGCCCCGGCGGCGGGTCCAGGAGCGGCGCGCCAGACGGTCCCCCTGCTGCACGAAGCCAGGGTCCACCTCGCCCGCGAAGTCCTGCGGACTGTCGGTGAAGACGGCGTGGCCGTCGAAGTGGAGCACGTGGTAGGGCCGGCCCTCCATGGACGCTTCGCTCAACACCTTGGCCAGGCGCTCGAAGGTCGGAGGCCGCAGGAACTCGATCTTCACCCGGTTTCCGGTCTCCCGGAAGGAGTAGAGGAGCGACCGCGCCACGGAATGGAACGGGATCTCCAGACCGCCGGCCGGACGGCCGACGACGTAGAGGATGCGCAGCGGCTCTCCCGGCGGCACGGGGGGCCGGTCGGGCTCCCGCGGCTCCCTCGCCGCCGCGGAGAGGCGGACGAAGCTGCTCACCTGCGGTGCCAGCCAGCCCAGGTTCGGATCGCAGAGCAGCTCCCAGGGGACCGCCCAGGCCTCGGGGTCCGAGTGGATCTCGATGCGCAGGGTCTGGAGGTCGCGCGAGGCCTCCTCGTAGTGCCAGTTGGCCCTGCGGTTGATGACGAACACCTGGCGGAACAGCTCCTCGCCCCAGTGCCGCAGGTCGGCCTGGAGCGCCGCGACAGGGCCGAGCGCCGCCGGGTTCGGGCAGGTGAGGAAGTTCTCCAGATAGAAGCGCAGCCGTCCGCGGTCCCGCTCGGTCAGCTCGAACAGGAAAGGCGCCTGGGTGGTGAAGCCGCTCGCGCCGTGACCCGCATCGTAGTCGACGGCGATCAGACCCCCTCCACCGGCGGTGAGGCTATGGCGAAGTCTGAGTACGCGCATGGGACAAAGGGTCCCTCCTCCTGAGAGCGGTCATGGCCGCTCGTGAGCTCCTGCAAAACAGAGGGAGATAACTCCCCTATTCTAGCTCTTTTCCCGCGTATCCGAGAATCAACGGTCGCCGAGCCGCAGCTCGAGCCGGCGCCGGCCGGCGGGAGTCGCGGCGGCCTGGAGAAGCGCGGAGCGCTCCTCGGAGGAGTGGATCCGGGTGTGTGCGAGGGTGCCCAGGCACCAGGCGCGGTCGCCGGGAGACTGGAGGACGTCGATCAGGGAGAGAGCGTCGGCCGTGCTCTCCGGCACGCCCGCTGCGATCAGCTCGGAGAGGGCCCGCCGCCGCGCCCAGCCGTCCGGGAAGGTCTCCAGAACCTCGCGCAGCTCGGCGGCGGAGAGCCGGCGCAGTGGGTCGAGCTGCCGCCGAAGGTGGCGGAAGCGGGTCGTCAGGACGCGCTCCGCTCCCAGGCGCTCCGCCAGAGCCGAGCGGACCGGGGCGGGCACGCGGACAGGCTCCGGCTTCAGCGGCGGAGCCAGGGCCGGCGGCGGGACCGGCGGAGCTGCCGGGATTGGAGGCGGGGCCGGAACGGGAGCCGCCACAGGAACCACAGGAACCACAGGAGCTGCGGGAGCCGCCGGAGGGGGCGCCGGTGCCGGAGGGGGAGGCGGCGGAGGGGCGGGGGCCTCTCGAAGCGGCCAGCTCGTCGCCGGCTGGGCCGTGACGGGGGCCGGCGGCGGGGGCGGAGCCTTGTCTGGAGCCTTCACCCCGGCGGGCGGAGCCGGCGGTGGGCCGGCCAGGGCCGCCTCGATGGCCTGGAGGCCCTGCTTGAGCGCGCCGCCCCGCTGTTTGGGGTCGCGGACCCGGGCCGCGATCGCCTTGAGCGTGGCCGGGTCCATCTTCTGGACCTCGTTGACGGCCGCCATCAGGTCGGCCGGCGGCGCGGTGCCCTGGTGGGCGGCGATGGCTTCGATGAGGTCGTCGGCGCCGTCCAGGCCGAGCTGCGCGGCGACCTCGTAGCGCTGCCTGGGGGTGAGGCCGCGCACCACGCGCCAGGCGCGGGCGATCACGCGGACGCGCGCCAGCGGGGATTTCGCCTCCCTGACCTGGAGGATGAGGTCCAGGACGGCGCGATTGGGATCGGGCGGCGGCGGCATCCCCGTGGCGCTCCGTTACGGGCGCGGCGCCGGGGGCGGGCCGGCCGGCGGCTCCGCGGTGGCGGTGCGGGTCATGGATTCGGAGACCGCCCCCGGCAGCTTCGAGATGCCCTGGAGGAAGCTCTTCAGGTTGACCCCGGCGAGCTGCTCCATGATCGGCGAGAGCTGGGAGAGCACCTGCACGACGTCCTGGCTCAGCGCCGAGGCACCGGTCCCGCCCCCCCGCCGATACCGTCGCCGTTGTGGCTGATGATCGTGGTGGCACCGGCGCGGGCGAGCGGCTCGGCCACGGCGGCGGCGATCTCGGGCAGCACCTTGAGCGCTTCGATGGAGAGGCCGGCGTCGTTGTAGAGCTTGAGCGCTTCGGCCAGGAGGCGGCGGGCCGAGGCCTCTGCCTCACCCTTGGCCTGGATGGCGTCGGCTTCGGCGAGGCCGATCTGGCGGCGCATGACCGAGTCGGCTTCGGCCTTGGCGAGGCCCTCGGCCTTGACGGCCTGCGCGGCCTCCTCGCGGCGCTTGCGATCCGCCGCGGCCTGGCGCTCGACGCGGTACTGCTCGGCGTCGGCGTTGCGCTCGGTCTCGTATTTCTTGGCGTCGGCCTGCTCGCGGATGGTGGCGTTGAGCTCGAGCTTGCGCCGATCCACTTCCTTGCCGGCGATGGTGATGTCCTGGACCTTCATTTCCATTTCGCCGGCCTTCTGGGCCTGGGCGCGGGCGACGTCGACCTCCTTCTGGATGGAGGCCTTCTTGAGCGAAAGGCTCTTCTCGGCGTCGGCGATCTCGGTGTCCACCCCGAAGCGCTTCTGCTCCTTCTGCTGGCGGGCGGTCTCCTCCTCGATCTTGGCCTCGCGGTCGGCCTGCGCGGTGGCGATGCGGGCGTTCTTGAGCGCCTCCTGGATCTTGGGCGTGCCGAGGGAGTTGAGATAGCCCTCGGCGTCCTGGATCTCCTGGAAGACGAAGGACTTGAATTCGAACCCCATGCCTTCGAGGTCGGAGTGGGCCTCCTCGCGGACGCGCTCCTGGAAACGCTTCTGGTCCTTGTACAGCTCTTCGAGGGTCAGAGTGCCGATGATGCCGCGCAGGTGGCCGGCCACGGTCTCCTTGATGGTCGCGCGGACCTCTTCGACCGGCACGCCGAGGAAGCCTTCGGCGGCGCTCCGGATGTGGTCGACGTCGCCGTGGATCTTGACCTGGGCCACGGCTTTGACGTTGATCGGGATGCCCTGGGAGGTGTAGACGTGCTGGAGGTCGATGTCGAGCGTCATCATGCGCAACGACAGGATCTTGTGCTGCTCCCACGCCGGGAAGACGAAGGTGCCGCCGCCGCGCACGATGCGAAACCCTTCGACGGCCCCCTTTTCATCGCGCATCCTGGCGCCGATGAGCTTCCGGCGGCCGTAGACGATGAGCGCCTCGTCCGGTCCGGCCTTCTTGTAGAGGATGCGCGCCAGGGTGTAGAAGGCCACGATGGCGGCCAGGATGACGAAGACGCTGAAGCCGGAGGTGAGGATCTGCATGGGCAAACCTCTTTCTAGGAGTCCGGCGGCGATCGTATCACGGGCAAAACCGGCCGGGCCTGGTGGGAAAATTCAGCCCTTTGGGTCCTTTATGTCCTTTGCCGAACCCGGATCGCATAGCTCTCCAGAGCCACGCGCTTCCCCGCCTCCTCGGAGAAGAGCCGGATCGTGTAGGCGCCCGGTTCCAGGGCCGGCAGCAGCACCGGGAAGTCGTCCGCCGAGCTGCGGCGGAGGCCTTCGGCGCTCCAGAGCACCTTGCCGGAGGCGTCCACGACTTCGATGCGGTGATCCTTGTGGGTTTCGTCGTGGGTGGGCTGGAGCATCGCGACGGCGGCGGCTCCGGCCGGCAGCTCCTTGATTTCGGCGGGGCCGCCGCGGACCACGTCGCCGGTGGCCCGCAGGTCGTCGACCCAGACGTTGACCTGGGGCGCGGGTCCGGCCTGGGCGATGCGGGCGAGCTGCTCGCGCATCTCGTCCGTCTGCCGGCGGAGGCTGTCCACCTGGGTGGACATCTCGGCCAGCCGCTCGCGGGCGGTGGAGTCATCCCGGGGAGCCGCGGGGACCGGAACCGGCAGGGGGGCGGCGGCCGGAACCGGGTGGACGCCGGCGAGCCGCCTCTCCAGATCCCGAGTCTGGCCGGCGCTCCAGAGCCAGCCGCCGGCGGCGACCACGCCGGCAAGGCCGGCGGCCAGAGCGGCGGCCCGCCACACATTCGGCCGGCGGGCTATCAGTCGAGGCGGGCGGCGAGGCGGCTCCGGGGAAAAGAGCGATGCGGCCGTCCTCCTCCAGGCGGCGGCTCATCCGCGCCAGCTCCAGCTCGGCGGCGCATTCCGGGCAGGACTGAAGGTGGCGCTCCAGGACGCCGGAATCGTCCGCCTCCTCCCCCCAGGCCAGCGCGACCAGCGCATCGGCGGGGATGTGCTGATCGAAGATCGTCCAGGCGAGGCGGGTGTCCTCCAGGGCTCGGCGGCAGCCCTCGCAGTCCGCGAGATGCTCGCGGACCTCCCGTCTCTCCCTCTCGTCAAGGGTACCGTTCAGGTACCAGGGCAGCAGCTCGTCGGCTCGTTCGCAGTTCATGGGGTTGTCGCCTCTCCACCCTTTTTGGGCGGCCTTGCGACAACTTTGTTACGGGCGGGGCCCAGAAGCTCGGCGCGCGAGGCGACAGCCCGCTCCCGGCAGCGCAGGACGCGCACCCGAAGCGTCCCTTCCGCCACCTGGAGGCGCAGGCTCATCTCCCGGTAGGACAGGCCGTGTACCAGCATCCGCCAGAGCTCGCGGCACTCCTGGGAGGCCCGGTCCAGGACCCGCAGCAGCAGATCCCGCTCCACGGGGTCTCCGGCCGGGGCCTGCACCGGTCCGGCGGCGGAGTGGCCGTCGTCCTGCTCCAGGATCTCCAGGTCCGCCCACTGCCATTTGGTCTGGGAGCGGATCTGGTCCAGGCAGGTGTGGCTGACCACCCGCCACAGGTACGTGCGCAAGCTCGACTCGCCGCGGAACTTCCCGTCGCCCAGGAGGCGCGTCACCTCCAGGCGAATGTCCTGGAGGACGTCGTCCCAGCGGTTCGCCAGGCGGCGCTGGTAGGGCCAGGCCGCGCGCTCGATCCAACCGTTGACGGTCGCGACGGCATCCGGCTCGCCGCGCAGGAATCGCGCCACAACCTCCCGGTCGGTCAGGTCGCCGCTCATCGAGCCAATCCTATCCTTCTATCCTCTATGAAAGCCGAGTCTTCTTTCCTCCTTTCTCCCCCTCACTTCAGTACTACGCAGCCGATTGGAGCGGCCCGCCATAGTGGAGTAGACTGCCGGGGACCGAAAAGCGATGCCGTCGATATCGTCGATACCTCTCTGGATGGCGGGTTCCGTCGCGGCCCTGATGCTGGCGTCCGCCGCGTCGCCGGCCGCTCCCGGCCCCGTCCTCCTGCGGAAAAACGCTCCCCACGACGACGAGATCGCGACCGGTGAGACCCGGGAGTACGGCCTCGCGATGGCGGTAGGCGACTACGCCCGCGTGTCGGTCGATCAGACGAAAGCCGACGTGGACGTCCACCTGGTCGACCCGGCGGGGCAACCGGCCGCGGACGCGGACGGCCCCGGCGGGCGCAAAGCGCCGGAGCTGCTCTCCTGGATCGCGGCGGCCGGAGGCGAATACCGGCTGGACGTCGCCGGCAAGGAGGCCGGCCGGTTCACGGTGACCCTGGAGGATCTCCGGCCGTCGCGGCCCGGGGACACCGAGCGGGTGCAGGCCGAGCGGGGCTGGTGGGAAGCCAGACATTGGCTGTCCCTGGAAGACGAAGCCTGGAAGCGCAAGGCCCTCACCCGCTTTGAAGAGATTCTGGCGCTCTGGGAAAAGAGCGGCGACCGGCCCGGGGAGATCCGCACCCTCAACGAGATCGGCTCCATCCACCGCATCCTCGGGGACACGGACGAGGCGATCTCCTTCTGTGAGCGCGCCCTCGCCCTCGCCGTCCAGGACGGCGACCGCCACGGCGAGGCCCAGGCACGGAACAACCTGGGGGTGGCCCACCATCAGCAGGGCCACTACGGGCAGGCGCTCGAGGATCTCCAGGCGGCCCGCCGGATCTGGGAGGAGATCGGTGACTCCGGGGAGCTGGCCAACACCCTCTACGGCCTGGGCGTGGTCCAGCTCACCACCGGCGATGCGGAAGCGGCTCTCGCCACGCTGAAACGCGCCCTGGAGATCCGCCGGGCGGCGGACGACCCCTCGACCCAGGCCTCCATCCTCACCGCCGTCGCGGCCATTCATGGCGAGCGCGGAGAGGGAGATACGGCCTTGGACCTGTACCGCCAGGCCCTGGACCTCAGCCGCGCGGCCGGGGACCGCAACGACGAGGCGAACGTGCTTCAGAACATGGCCAGCCTCTACCTGCGCCGGGGAGAGCCGCAGCAGGCTCTGGATCTGTTCACGGACGCCTTGCAGATCCACCGCCAGTTGGGCAACCGGCCCATGGAAGCCTCCCTCCTCTCGTTCCTCGGCACGACCTCTCTTTATCTCGGGGACTTCGACCGCGCCCTCAATGACTATACGCAGTCGCTCGCGATCCATGCCGGGACCCAGAGCGCAAGGCAGGGCTGCACACTGCAAAACATCGGGCGGGTCTACGACCTGCAGGGGCATCCGGACCGAGCCTTGGAGTACTACACCCAGGCCTACCAGATGAGCCACGGCAGCGACCCGCGCTGCGAGGCCCTGGCCCTCCACGGCACCGGCCAGGCCAAGATCGCCCTGGGCAATCCCCGGGAAGCGATACGGTTTCTGGAACAGGCTCTCACCCTGTACCGGGGGATCGGCAACGTCTACGGCGAAGCTTCCGTTCTCCTGGAGCTCGGCCGGGCCTGGCAGGCGCTCGCGGACGAAGAGCAGGCCTCCCGCCTCTTCCACCAGGCCCTGGACCTCTGCCGCCAGCGCAAGATCCTGAATACCGAGGCGATCGCCCAATCGGCCATCGCCCGTCTGGAGCGCGACCGGGGGCATCTGGCCGAGGCGGCCTCGGCGATCGAGGAATCCCTCCGCATCATCGAATCCATGCGCCCGAAGGTGGCCAGCCAGCGCCAGCGGATCACGTTCTTCGCCTCCCGCCGCGAGTACTACGACTTCTACGTCGACCTGCGGATGCGGATGCGCGAGCGCGACCCCGGCGGCGGCCACCTCGCGGTAGCCCTCGCCGCCAGCGAGCGGGCCCGGGCCCGCGGCCTCCTGGACCTCCTGGCGGAGGGCAGGATCGACCTCCGGCGCGGCATTTCGCCCGAGCTCAAGAGCCGCGAGGACGAGGTCGGCAACCGGGTCTCGCTCCTCCAGGGCCAGCTCCTGGACGACCTGTCCCAGGGGGGGAAGCTCGCCGCCAGGATCGAGGCCGAGCTGGACGAAGCCGAGGACGAACGGGAGCGGATCGAGGGGCGGATCCGGCGCGAGCATCCCCACTATGCCGCGGTGAGCAACCCCGCCACCCTGGAGCCGCGGCGCATTCAGGAGCTTCTCGACGACCGGACCGCCCTGCTCGAATACGCCGTGGGCGGCGAGTCGTCCTACCTCTTCGTGGTGACGCGGGACCGCCTGGAGGGTTTCCGTCTGCCCGGCGCCGGCGAGCTCTCGGACCGGGTGGAGATCGTCCGGGAGACCCTTGCGCGGTCGGGACGGCGGCAGCTCAGCCGCTATGCGGACTCGGCGTACCAGCTTTACCGGCTCCTCCTCGGCCCGGCCGAGGAGATCCTGCGGGACAAGCCGCGCCTCATCGTCTCGCCGGACGGCCCCCTCCTGCTGCTCAGCTTCGAGGCCCTCCTGACCGAAGCCGGGGGAGGACGGGCCTACCACGACCTGCCCTACCTCCTGAAGGAAAAGTCCGTCACCTACGTACCCTCGGCGAGCGTGTTCGCCGAGCTGGGTCCCCAGACGGACGCGGTCCCCGCGGCTTCGGGGGGGAGCACGGCCGCGGGAACCGGCCTCTTTCTGGGGTTTGCCGATCCGGTGTACGGTCCGGCGCCCGCGATGCCTCTCCAGAGCCTGCCCTCCTCCCGGCTCGAGGTCGAAGAGATCGCCGGGCTGCTCCCTCCCGACCGCGTGCGCCTGTACCTGGGCGCCGACGCTTCCGAGGCGAACGTCAAGGAGAACCCCGCCCTCGAGGAGGCACGCTGGATCCACTTCGCCGTCCACGGCTTCTTCAACGAGGAACGGCCGGAGCTCTCCGGGCTCGTCCTGTCCCAAACCGGGGAGCGGCCGGGGCTCCTCCAAGCCTATGAGATCTTCAACCTGGACCTGTCGGCCGACCTGGTGGTGCTCTCGGCCTGCGATACGGCCCTGGGCAGGAATGTCAGCGGCGAAGGGATCCTCGGGGTGAGCCGGGCTTTCCTGTACGCCGGAGCGTCGAGCGTCGTCGTGAGCCTCTGGCAGGTGTCGGACGCCTCCACGGCCGATCTGATGATCCGCTTCTATCGCCACCTGGGCGAGAGCGGCGACAAAGCGGAGGCGTTGCGCCTGTCCAAGCTGGAACTGATCCGCCAGGGACGCTACGATCAGCCCTACTACTGGGCACCGTTCATCCTCATCGGCCGGCCGGGGGGTGCCGTAACGTCCCGGCGCGCTGCACGCCAGTGAGAAGAGCGCCCGATCCAGCGACCCCGCGACGTTTTCATAAAGCCGTTCTCTTTGAGGAGAGGAGATTCCTGCCATGTCCGACAAACCCGGTGTGGTCGTGCCCGAGATCCCCCCGCGTCCGAGTCCCACGATGGCTTCGGCGGTCACCGCCTTCGTCCTCAGCCTCCTGACTCTCATCGCCCTCCATTTCCACACCATGTGGAGCCTCTGGCTCTCCATAGCGACCGTCGCCGCCACCGGTTTGACGGTCTACCTGATCCATAAGGACAACAGCTCCTGGTCCGGCCGGGGATCGACGAAGACGCCGGGAATCGATCCCCACGGTCCGCGACGCTGAGGCCTCGCGCTCCGTACCCCCCCGGCGGCGCCCGGCCGCCGGGAGGCCCGGTCCGATATAGTCGAGGCTGGAAAGGAGACGTGGATGAGAAAGATCACCGTAGCCCTTGCCGCCGCCCTCGCCCTGTCGGTTCTCCCTGTTCCCGTCACCGCCCAACCCCGGGAATCGGCCGAGCCGGTCGTCCCCGTGCTGAGCGTCCAGGGGAGCGGCAGCTCCCGGGTGGACCCCGACCTGGCCACCGTGCGCCTCGGCGTCCTGGCCCAGGCCCCCACCGCCCAGGCCGCCATGCAGCAGGTCAACCAGACCGCCAACGCGATCCTCGCCGCCGTCCGCAAGCTCGGAGTCGGCGAGAAGGACATCCAGACGTCCGATCTCAGCCTGAACCCGGTCTACACCCAGGCGCCTCCGGATGACCGCGGCGGCGAGCCCCGCATCAGCGGCTACCAGGCCTCGAACATCATCTCGATCCGGCTCACGAAGATGGATCTCGTGGGACCGGCCGTCGACGCCGGTCTCGGCGCCGGGGCCAACCGGCTCGACGGTGTCGCCTTCGGCCTCCAGAACGACGACGCCGCCCGCGCCGAAGCGCTCGCCCGGGCCGCCGCCGCCGCCCGCGCCAAGGCCGCCGTGCTCGCCAAGGCGCTCGACGTCCGCCTGGCGGAGATCATCGAGGTCGTCGAAGGCGGCGTCTCCGTCTTCACCCCCCTGCGCTCGAACCGCATGGCGATGGAGGCCATGTCCACGGATACCCCGGTCTCCTCCGGCCAGGTGGGCGTCGAAGCCAGCCTCACCCTGCGCTACCGGATCGAGCCCTGCCCGGCGCAGGGTTGCCCATGAGCCTGAACGAACTGACAGCCGAGGAGGTGGTCCGCCGCCTCGGCCTCGCGCCGCACCCCGAGGGGGGTTTCTTCCGGGAGACGTTCCGCGAGCCCGCCAGCACCGCCATCTACTACCTGCTGCGGGAGGGGGAGTCCTCGGCCTGGCACCGGGTGGGCCACGCGGCCGAGGTCTGGCATCACTACGCCGGCGCGGCCCTGGAGCTGGCCTTCTCGACCGGCCGGGGGAAAACCATCCTCCGCCTCGGCTCGGACCTGGAGGCGGGCGAGGTTCCCCAGGCCGTCGTGCCCGCCGGGGTCTGGCAGACCGCTCGCCCTCTCGGAGACTGGGTCCTGGTCGGCTGCACCGTGGCCCCCGCGTTCAAATTCACCCAGTTCGAGATGGCCCCGCCCGGCTGGCAGCCGGAGGAGTGACGGCGCCGGGGTCCGGAGCGCCCCCAAGCCGAAATCTCAGGGGACGGCCCCGAAATCTCAGGGGATGGCCCCGGGGTCTGAGATTTTGAGCCAAAATCTCAGGGGATGGCCCTGGGGTCTGAGATTTTGAGCCGAAATCTCAGGGGATGGCCTTGGGGTCTGAGATTTTGAGCCGAAATCTCAGGGGATGGCCTTGGGGTCTGAGATTTTGAGCCGAAATCTCAGGGGACGGCTGGAGCCGAAATCTCAGGGGACGGCCCCGGGGTCTGAGATTTTGAGCCGAAATCTCAGGGGATGGCCCTGGGGTCTGAGATTTTGAGGTTTCCCCTGGGATTTCGGCGGGCGGGGGCTCAGGGATCCGGGGGCGTCCGAGGTACGGCGGCCCGTGTAGTAGACTTGCGGCCTGACCCTGACCCTGACCTGTCCCGGGGCGCGGCGCGCGAGTCACATGAAAAGCAGCGAAGGCTTCGTTTTCATCCGGCCGGGCCTCCAGCTCTATTTCCGGATCCTCGGCGAGGGGCCCGAGACCCTCGTCGTCCCGAACGCCAACTGGCTGGGCGATGCCCTCCTGCCGTTGGCCGAGAGGCGGCGGGTGATCCTTTACGATCCGCGCAGCCGGGGCCGGTCGAGCGCGGTCACCGATCCCCGCCAGCTCAGCCTGGAGGAGGACGTGGCCGACCTGGAGGCCGTGCGCCGCTACTTCGGGCTCGACCGGATGATCCTGCTCGGCACCTCCTTCCAGGCGGCGATCACCGCCTCGTACGCCCTGGAGTACCCGGAGCGGGTGGAGCGTCTGCTGCTGGTCTGCCCGATCACCCCCCGCCTGCCCGGCGAGTGGAAGCAGGAGCTGCCGCGGACCGGGGAGCTCGTCCATCCGCCGGGCATCCCACGCCTGGAGGAGCTGCGGCGCGAGGGGTTGGAGGAGAGCGATCCGGCGGCCTTCTGCCGCGCCTGGTTCACCTGGTTCCTGCTGCCGGCCATGATGGCCGATACGTCGGCGCTGGTCCGGTTTCCCCTGGACGACGTCTGCTCCTTCCCGAACGAGTGGCCGCGCCACGCCGTGGGCCTCTACTTCGACCATCTCCTGCCCGGCATGGGAGATTGGGACTACCGGCCGCTCCTGCCCGCTTTGCGGATGCCTCTCCTGGTCATCCAGGGCACGGACGACCTGGTGCCCGAGGAGGCCTCGCGGGAGTGGGCGGCCTACGCGCCGGACGCCCGCTTTCTGCCCATCGACCGCGCCGGGCATCACCCCTACCTGGAGCGGCCCAAGGAGTTCTTCGCGGCGGTCGAGTCCTTCCTGCGCGGCGAGTGGCCGGCGGGGGCCGAGGCCGTCCATCGAGACGCCTGAGCGAGACGCCTGAGCCTCAGCTCCCGCCGAGCTCGGGAATCACGGTCAGGTCGTTCGGATCCTCGTTGGCCCAGCGCCAGCCGGGGGCCGGCGCCCACTCTCTTTCCTTCAGTGCGGCCACGACGTGCTCGTGGGCGGTGTGGGGCTTGCCGGGCTTCCAGGCGACGCGCTGGTCGTTGCCCCCCTCGGTCTCGATCCAGTCGTAGCCCGGAGCGGGCGTCCACTGGCCGGGCTCGGAGGAGGCGACGACGTCAGGGCTGTCGGGATGCGCGGTGCCGGGCCGCCACTCGACCCGGAAGTCTCCCGGCGTGTCGTTGATCCAGGAGTAGCCGGGCTCGGGATGGTATTCGCCGTCCTGGCCGAGGGCCACGTGCGGAGGAGGAGCCGAGGGCGTGGCCGCGGCCTCAGGAGCGGGAGTCTCCTCGGTCTCCTCGGCCTTCTCTTTGGCCTGCTCCTCCTCCTGGCGGCGCCGGATCTCGGCCCGCTCCTGGCGCACCCCCTCGATCCAGTCGGCCACCCGCCGCGCCGTCTGCCGCGCTTCGGGCGTGATCGCCACGATCGCCACCAGGAGCAGGAGCCCCAGCAGGCTGACCAGGTTCGTGCGCGTCGAGCTCGCCATGGGTGGGCGTGATTCTACCGGACCCTCTGGCCAGGCGGGCAACACCCACCCGTTCAGACGTTGTGGAGCAAATGCTGCCGAACGTAGTCTGAGAAAACAAGCCGAGCCCAATCTGCCCGGCATGGAGGTTGGCATGCTCTTGTTCCTTGGATTACCCCACCGCACACCCCCTCCCGACGAAGAGGCCTCCTACCTCCAGCATCTCGAGGCGGAGTACCACGCGATTCCTCCCGAAAATGTCGGATCGAAGCGAGACCTCATCGAGAAGCTTCTCGAAACAGCCAAGCAGCAAAGGACTCCTATCGACTGGAGCCAACTCTTCGAGATCGAGCTCCTGATCCTGGACGTCCTGCCTGCCGAAAAGCTTCTCCGCAAAGCCTGGAAGATCCGGGAGCGCTACCAAGAAGCGGCCGGAGCCGAAGATTTCGCGGAGTACAACGCGTCAAAGCCTCCGGCTGTCACCCTGAAAGACGAGAAGGATCTCCGGGCCGACCTCGAGGTGCTCCTCCAGGATCTGTTCTGGCGCCATCGGTTGAAGACAGTCTGGGAGATGGCCCGCAAGAGCCTGATGAAGAAGTTCTCTGCCGGCCTCGGCGCGATGGCCGCTGTGGGACTGGTGGCGACCTGGGCGCTTTACTGGATTTTCGACTCACCGGACCAGTGGAAAGCGATGCTGACCCTGGTGCTTGTCATCCTTGCCGGCGCCGCGGGGGCCTTCGTCAGCCTGCTGAGGCGCCTGGATGCAGTCCCGGCCGCCCAGAAGCGGACCGTCAGCCTGATCCAGATGGAGGCAGGAAGCACGTCTCTGGTCATCCAGTCGCTCCTCACTGGCAGCATCTTCGCCCTGCTCATCCTTCTTATGTCGGGCAGCGGTCTCCTCACCGGAGATCTGTTCCCTGGTGCCGGAACCGGCTCAGTCCTGGCCTGGCTCGCGGGAACCTTTACAGAGGCAACTCTCTTCGCGAAGCTCGTCCTGTGGGCTTTCGTGGCCGGATTCGCGGAGCGGCTGGTTCCCGACCTTCTGGACACCCTGTCCAAGCGGCAGAACCCGTCGGAGGCCGTGGAGCCGGCGCCTGTGCTGCGGAACCCGCCCGTGACCGCGTCTTGAAATCCCGCGGGGAGACCGCAGGAAGAGGACCAGATACGTCCAGGTGCCAGGTGCGCTACACTGGCACCTGCTTCGAGGGACATCCTCGCAAGATGGCCGGCCATCGCCGGAAAGGGACCGCTCGCTCAAAGAGGGATTCAGAGTGCCCAAGCCGAACTACCAGTTTGAGAAACGCAAGAAGGATCTGGAACGGAAGAAGAAGCAGGACGAGAAACGGCAGCGCAAGGCGGAGAAGGCCACCGAGAAAGCTCGGGAGGGAGATCTTCCTCCTGGCGACGGCGGACAGTCTCCGTCCTGAAGGTCACTGACGGAGGAGGCGAGCGAGCCCTCCTCCTCCGGCCGCGGACCAGGGGTGCGGAGTCATGGGATGGTCTCCTTCGGGGATCAGTCCATCTGCTTCCTCAGCACCGTCGGGATGTCGTAGTCGTCCACGTTCGACCAGTTGGGGCCGAAGCCGCCGGGGTCGTCGCCGCGGCCGTGCGCGATGGCCTTGCGGTAGAACGGCACGTCGAGCGGCTCGCGCTCCGGCTCCTCGCGCTCCGGCGCGGCGGCCGGAGTGTAGGCCGGCGCGCTGGCGGCGGCCGGACGGCTGGACGACATGGAGACCATCGCCGGACGCGGACGCTCGTTGGCGCCGCGTTCGAAGCCGGTGGCGATCACCGTCACCTTCATCGCCTCCTCCAGGGCCGGGTCGATGACCATGCCGGAGATGATGTTGGCGTCCGGATCGACGGCGTCGGAGATGATGCGCGCGGCCTCGGCCACCTCGTGCAAGGTCAGGTCATGGCCGCCCGAGATGTTGATCAGCACGCCGCGGGCGCCCTGGATCGAGGTCTCCTCCAGGAGAGGCGAGGAGATGGCGCGCTGCGCCGCTTCCAGGGCCCGGTGCTCGCCCTTGGCGATGCCGGTGCCCATGAGCGCCATGCCCATGCCGGTCATGATCGAACGCACGTCGGCGAAATCGACGTTGATCTCGCCGGGGATGGTGATGAGGTCGCTGATGCCCTGCACGGCCTGGCGGAGCACGTCGTCGGCGATCCGGAAGGCCTCGAAGAGCGGGGTGCCGCGCTCGACGAAGTTGAGCAGGCGCTCGTTCGGAATCGTGATCAGCGTGTCCACCGAGTTGCGCAGCTCTTCCACACCGCGCTCGGCCTGCTGCATGCGGCGGCGGCCTTCGAAGCCGAACGGCTTGGTGACCACGGCCACGGTGAGCGCGCCGATCTCGGCGGCCAGCGAGGCGATGATCGGCACCGCGCCGGTGCCGGTGCCGCCGCCGAGGCCGGCGGTGAGGAAGACCATGTCGGCGCCTTCGAGGGCCTCGAGGATGCGCTCGGTGTCTTCGAGCGCCGCCTTGCGGCCGACCTCCGGGTCGGCGCCGGCGCCGAGCCCCTTGGTCAGCAGGTTGCCGATCTGCAGCTTGAACGGGGCGCGGCAGTTGTTGAGCGCCTGGAGATCGGTGTTGGCGGTGATGAACTCGATGCCGCGGAGCTGGGCGTCGATCATGCGGTTGACCGCATTGCCTCCGCCTCCCCCAACCCCGATGACCTTGATGCGGGCGGGGAC
Source organism: uncultured Holophagales bacterium (assembly GCA_963844885.1). Classification (GTDB taxonomy): domain Bacteria; phylum Acidobacteriota; class Thermoanaerobaculia; order Multivoradales; family UBA5704; genus DATMER01. The sequence continues at coordinate 877,418 of CAWJQA010000012.1, forward strand.
GGCATCCGCCTCGTGGACGCGGAGCGACGCGTCGCGCGTCATCTCCGAGGCGTCCTGGTCGTCGAACAAAATCATGCTGCACCCCCTTTTCCGGGTTGAAGTGATTCCTCAGAGCAGATCCGAGAACATTCCGCGCAGACTGCCCATCACGCTGCGCATGCTGAAACCCGACCGCTTCGGCTGGAGCTTGCCCTGGTTCTCCTCGGCGGCCAGTCCATAAAGAAGCAGGCCCGAGGCTGTCGCCCACGACGGGCTGCTGATCACGTCCACCAGGCCGCCGAGGCCGCGAGGCAGACCATACCGCACACCGGCGTTGAAGATCTGCTCCGCGAGCTCGAGCAGGCCGTCGAGCTGCGCGCCGCCGCCGGTGAGCACGACGCCGCCGCGCAGGCCGTCGTCCGCGACGTGCTTGGCGAGATCTTCGCGGAGGAGGTTGAACAGCTCCTCGGCGCGCGGCTGCAGGATCTCGCACAGCTCGCGCTTCGGCACGACCCGCGAGGTGCCGCCGGCCACGGTGGGCACCGCGATGCCTTCCTCTTCGGTGACCATGCTGGGCAGGCAGCAGCCCTGCTTGACCTTGATCCGCTCGGCCTCGGAAAACGGCGTGCGCAGAACCATGGCCAGGTCGTTGGTGAAGTGGCCGGCGCCGATCGGCGCGACGGCGCTGTATTGGATCTCGCCCTCGGCGAAGTAGGCGTACTCGGTGGTGCCGGCGCCGACGTCGACGAGCAGCACTCCGAGCTCGCGCTCGTCGGGCGTGAGGATCGCTTCGGCGGTGGCGAGCGGCTCGAAGACCATCTCGATGACCTCGACGCCGGCCCGGTTGACGCACGTCAACAGCGTGCGCGAGCGGGTGACGTTGGCGGTCACGAGATGGACCATGACCTCGACGCGCGTGCCGAGCATGCCGAGCGGATCGTCGATGCCGCCCTGCTCGTCGACGATGAACTCCTGCGGCACGGCGTGGAGGATCTCCCGGTCGGACGGCAGAGCCGCGGACTGGGCCGCCTCCAGCACGCGCTGGATGTCCTGGCGGGTGATCTCCCGGTCTTTGCGCGAGACCGAGACCATGCCGCGGGAGTTGACGCTGCGGATGTCGGGCCCGGACAGGCCGACGTAGGCACGGGAGATCTCGACGCCAGCCATCACCTCCGCCTCTTCGCTCGCCTGCTTGAGCGCCTCGACGGTGGCTTCGACGTTGACGATGTTTCCCTTGCGCGTACCGCGGTTCGGAGCCAGGCCCTTGCCGACCACTTCGATACCGCCTTTGTCGTCGCGCTGTCCGATGAGCACCCCCACTTTCGAGGATCCGATGTCGATGCCCACGAAGTAAGGTTCTGGTTTGGCCATAGCCTGGTTCCTTCTCCTCAGTAGATAAAATGACTTCTATGACCTGACGCTCACGCCCCCGGCTGCACCACGATGCGGCGCGAAAACCGGAGATCCACCGCGCGGATCGCCGGATAGCGGCGGTCCAGCTCGGGGAGCAGTACTTTCAACTTTTCCACCTTCGGTCCGACCTGCCCCTGCGTGACCAGCAACGGGAACCGCAGGGCGCTCGTGTGGAGGCGGTAGTCCTGCTCGCCGAGCACCTCGATGCGCGACAGGGCCGCCGCCCAGTCGGGCTGCACGCGGCCCAGCTCCCCCGCCACTTCCAGAGCCCCCTCCACGCCGTCGGACGCCGAGAGCTGGGGGTGGACGAACGACACCACGACCAGCTTCGCGCGGCGCGCCGCCTCGAGCTCGTGCCCGTCTCCCACCGGCGCGATGGGCCGCCCTTCCTGGTCGGCGTAGACCAGGCCGGACCCCTGGACATTCCGCTCCATCAACGCCACCGGACGCCGCTCCGTCACCTCGATCCGCAACCGGTCCGGCAGCTCCTTCTCGATCTCCACGGTATCCACCCACGGGTTGCGCCGCAGGGCGGCCTCGACCTTGGCGAGCGGCAGAAGGATCAGGTTCTCCCCCTGGAACGGCGCCACGGCCTGCCGCACGGCCGCTTCGGGCACGCGCGGGGTGGCGGCCTCGACCGCCACCTGTCCGAGGTCGAAGCGCGGCGAGGCCACCACCCAGGTCACGACCCCGGCCGGCACGGCGACCAGGCCCAGCGAGACCGCGAGCGGGCGCAGCAGCGCCACGAACGGGTTGCGCCGCTTGCGCCGCGGCGGCGCGCCCGCGCGCCGGAAGTCACCGCCGGCCGGCCCGGCCGACAGCGGCTGCACGCTCGGGATCGCGGGAGATTGCAGGGCCAGCGTCACGGCTCCGGCTCCTCGGGATTCTCGACCAGTTGCTTTCCCAGACGGTTGACGTCGCCCGCGCCGAGGGTGACGATCACGTCGCCCTCCCGCACCGCGTCGCGCAGCAGCGCGGGCACGTCCTGCCAGGACGGGCAGTAGTGGACGTTGCGGTGGCCGCTGCGGCGGGCGGCCTCGACAACCAGCTCGCCGGTGACGCCCGGAATCGGCTGCTCGCGCGACGGATAAACGTCGTTGACCACGGCGAGGTCGGCGCCGAGCAGGGCGCTGCCGAAGCCTTCGGCCAGGTCGAGCGTGCGCGAAAAGAGGTGCGGCTGGAACACGGCCAGCACCCGGCCGCGCGGATAGCTCTGGCGGGCGGCCTCCAGGGTCGCGGCCACCTCCGTCGGATGGTGGGCGTAGTCGTCCACCACGGCGGCGCCGCGCCACGAGCCCAGTTGCTCGAAGCGGCGGTGGACGCCGCCGAAGCCGGCGATGGCGCTCGCCATGGCCTCCATCGGGATGCGCAGGGTGAGGCCGACGCCCACGGCGGCCAGGGCGTTGAGCACGTTGTGCCGGCCCGGCATCGGCAGGTCGATCTCCCCGAGGATCCCCTCGCGGCCTTCGCGCAGGATGCGCACGGCGAAGCGCGTCCCGCCCTGGCGCGGCTGGAGATCTACCGCGGACAGCTCGGCCTGCGGCGTGAAGCCGTAGGTGAGGATGCGCCGGTCCGCGATGCGCGGCAGGATCTGGCGGACGTTCGGATCGTCCAGGCAGACGATGACGCGGCCGAAGAACGGCACCCGGCTGGCGAAGGTGACGAAGGCGTCCTGGATGTCCGCGAGGTCGTGGTACGTGTCCAGGTGATCGCGGTCGATCGTGGTGATCACGGCGATGACCGGCGTCAGGCGCAGGAAGCTGCGGTCGAACTCGTCCGCTTCCGCGACCATGTACTGGCTGCGGCCGAGGCGGGCGCCGGTGCCGAGCAGGCGCAGCCGGCCGCCGACGATCACCGTCGGGTCGAGCCCGGCCTCGGTGAGCATGGTGCCGACGAGCGAGGTGGTGGTCGTCTTGCCGTGCGTGCCGGCGACGGCGATGCCGTAGCGCAGGCGCATCAGCTCGCCGAGGATCTCCGCCCGGCGCACCACGGGGATGCCACGGCGGCGCGCCTCGCGGACCTCCTCGTTCTCCTCCGAGACGGCCGAGGAGATCACCACCATCTCGACGCCTTCGAGATGATCGACCGAATGGCCCTTGCGCACGTCGATCCCCATCCGGCCGAGGTGCTCGGTGGCCTCGCCGGACGACTGGTCGCAGCCGCTCACGTGCAGGCCGGCCTGCTCGTAGTTGAACAGGATCTCGGCGATGCCGCTCATGCCGGCGCCGCCGATGCCGACGAAGTGGATGCGCCGGAGGTCCGCGAAGGGGTTGAACATCAGCGGCCCCCTCCCAGGATCTCCATCCGGTCGGCGATGCCGGCCACGGCGCCGGGCTTCGCGAGCGCGCGGGCCGCCTTCGCCATGCCGGCGAGACGGTCCGGAGAGGCGAGGAGACCGGGGAGCACCTCGCTCAACCGCCCGGCTTCCACCTGGTCGGCGGTCAACAGCTCGGCGGCTCCGGCGTCGGCGAGCAGCCGGGCGTTGTCCACCTGGTGCGCGAGCGAGATCGACAGCGGCAGCAGCACCGAAGGCCGGCCCGCGGCGCAGATCTCGGCGAGCGTGATGGCGCCCGCCCTGGAGACGAGCAGATGGCTCGAAGCCATGGCGCCGGCCACGTCGTCGAGGAACGGCACGACCTGGACCTCGGGCTCGCCGAGGCCGGCGGCGGCATAGGCCGCGCGGGCCTCATCCACGTTGCGGGCACCCGCCTGGTGAACGATCCGGATCTGCGGCAGCGTTTCCAGCAGGCGCTTCGCCGCGGCCGGCATGGCTTCGTTGATCTGCTTCGCTCCCTGGCTGCCGCCGAGGACGAGCAGCCGGGGCTCGGCCGGCGACGGGAGGTCCGGAACCTGGAAGAATGCCGAGCGCACGGGCACGCCGGTCACCCAGGACGGGCACTCGAGATCGCGCGCCGTCTCGGCGTAGCCGATCGCCGCGGCCGAGGCAAAGCGCGACAGCCAGCGGTTCGCCACGCCGGCGCGGGCGTTCGGCTCCAGCAGCAGGACCGGCCGCCGCGCCAGGCGCGCGCCGAGCACGGCCGGCGCGGAGGCGTAGCCGCCGGTGCCGAGCACCACGTCCACCTCCAGCCTGCGGATCAGGCGCGCGGCGGCGAGGGCGGACGACGCCACGGTCGCCAGCGCCCGCACCTTGCCGGCGATCCCGCGGCCGACGAGCGGCCGGGCCGGGAGCGGATGGAAGGGAATATCGCCGGCACTCCGCTCAGCCACCAGGCGCGCCTCCAGCCCGGTCTCGGAGCCGGTGAAGCTCACGCGCCACCCCCGGCGCCCGAGCTCTTCCGCCACCGCCAGAGCGGGGAAGATGTGGCCGCCCGTGCCACCGCCCGCCAGGAGCGCATGAAGCTTCGGTGTCGCCGCTGTTGCCGCCATGGCCATCGCATCGGTCATCCGTGTTGCGAAAGGTTGAGCAGGACACCGCACGCGCACAGCGTCACCATCAGGGAAGACCCGCCGTACGAAATGAACGGCAGGGGGATTCCCTTGGTGGGGAAGAGCGCGATGGTGACGCTGACGTTGATGAGCGCCTGCATGACGAGGACGCCGGTGAAACCCCAGCCGAGATAGCGGCCGAACGGATCGGGAGCCTTCGAGCCCGCGACCATGCCGCGCCACGCGAGCACGGCGAACGCGGCGATGACGAGGAGCGCGCCGATCATCCCCAGCTCCTCGGCGACGATCGAAAAGATGAAGTCCGACTCCGGATGCGGCAGAAAATAAAGCTTCTGCACGCTCTTGCCCGCGCCGAGCCCGAAGATGCCGCCCGAACCCACCGCGATGAGCGACTGGAGCGCCTGGAAGCCGCTGCCGAGCGGATCTTTCTCCGGATCGAGAAACGCGAAGAACCGCTCGCGGCGGTAGGGCTCGGCCAGGACGAGAAGGAACAGGATCGGCGGCACCAGGGCCAGCGAGCCGATGATGAAGCGCCACGACAGGCCGGCCAGAAAAACCATCAGGAACGCGGTGCCGGCGAGCAGCACGGCCGTCCCCATGTCCGGCTCCACCAGGATGAGCGTCGCCAGCAGGCCCGTGAACAGGCATGCCGGCACCAGGAACGAGGCCTGGTTGACCTGTTCCTTTTTCTTTTCGATCAGGTAGGCCAGGAACGGGACAAGCGCCAGCTTCGCGAATTCCGACGGCTGCACGGAGATCCCGGCCAGGTAGAACCAGCGGTGCGTGGCGTTGCGCTGCGGCGCGAACAGGACCGCCACCAGCACCAGCATCACCCCGAACAGCAGCGAGTAGATGACGGCCGGCCGGCGCAGGGTCCGGTAGTCGAAGAGCATGAGCGAGACCATCAGCACCAGCCCGAGGCCGGCGGCCACGGCCTGCTTGAGCAAAAACGGGTTGAAGGCCAGGGAGTGCTCCCGGGCCAGCGCCGCGCTCGCCGAGTAGACCATCACCAGGCCGAACGACAGCAGCAGGGCCACGGCCGTGAAGAGCACCTTGTCAAAGGCCAGCTTCTTCGCCATGTGGCCCTCCTGCTTGCTGGATCAACTGCTGACGGACGAGATCCTGGAAGACCTGGCCGCGATGGACGAAGTTGCGGAACTGATCGAAGCTCGCGCAGGCCGGCGACAGCACCACGGCCTCGCCCGGCCGTGCCGCGGCGGATGCCGAAGCCACGGCGACCTCCAGGGTGCCGGAGCGCTCGCAGGGGACCACCCCCGCGAGCGCCGCTTCGAATTCCTCGGCCGCCTCGCCGATCAGGTAGGCGACGCGGACCTTCTCCTTGACGATCGGCACGAGCGACGCCAGGTCGGCGCCCTTGTTCCGGCCGCCGAGGATCAGGTGGACGGTGCCGGCCTCGAACCCTTCCAGCGACTTGGCGGTCGCGCCCGGGTTCGTCCCCTTGGAGTCGTCGTACCACGCCACACCGCCGCGCTCGCCGGCCCGCTCCATGCGGTGCGGCAGGCCTTTGAAGCCGGAGAGACCCGCCCGCAGATCGGCCGGCTCGGCGCCGATGGCGCGGGCGAGCAGCGCCGCCGCCATCGCGTTTTCCAGGTTGTGAACGCCGGCCAGCGGCACGTCGGAAGCCCGGAAGAGATCGACGTCCGGCTCGCCCGGCGTGACCTCGACGACGCGTGCGTCCTGCCCTTTTCCGAGGAGATAACAGCCGTCCTCGACCCGCACGCGGCGCGAGAAAAAACGTCTGCGGGCGGGCGTCTCCACGTCCACCGTCTCCGGATCGTCGGCGTTGAGCACGGCGATACCGGCGCCGTCCTGGTTCAGGAAGAGGCGCTTCTTGGACGCGCCGTAGGCCGCCATCGAGCCGTAGCGGTCGAGGTGGTCCTCCGACAGGTTGAGCAGCGCCGCGGCGCGGGGTTTCAGCGTGACGATCCCGTCGATCTGGAAGCTCGACAGCTCGACCACGAACACGCGGCCGGGCGGCCCGTCGATCTTCCCCACCAGCGGCTCGCCGATGTTGCCGCAGACCTCCACCTTGTGGCCGGCGGCGCCCAGCATGGCGCCGGTCAGGGCCGTGGTGGTGCTCTTGCCGTTGCTGCCGGTGATGGCGACGACCGGACCGTTGAGGAACGGCGCGGCCAGCTCGACCTCGGCGATCACGGGAACGCCGCGGCGGCGGGCGTCTTCCAGGAGCGGCCGGTTCATGGGCACGCCGGGAGAGACGACGACCGCGTCGAGGCTCCCGGCCGGCGGCGGCAGCTCCTGGGGCTCGGCGCCTGCCAGAGCTCAAGCTTCGCCTTGCCAGCGCGGCGGCCGATCTCGAGGTCAGCCACGTCGAGGCCGGCCTTGGCGTCCACGGCCACCACGGACACGCCGCGGCCGAGCAGCATGCGCGCCGCCGCGCGGCCGGACATCCCCAGCCCGTAAACCAGCACCCGCTCGAAGCGGCCAGTTCCCCAAGGCACTCTCATACCAGCGCTCATACCAGCGCTCATCGCAGCTTGAGGGTCGAGAGCGAGAGCAGGGCGAAGAGGATCGACAGGATCCAGAACCTGACGATCACCTTCGGCTCGGCCCAGCCGCTCAGCTCGAAGTGATGGTGGAGCGGCGACATGCGGAAGACCCGCTTGCCGCGCAGCTTGAACGAGGCCACCTGAATGATGACCGAGAGCGCCTCCATGACGAACACGCCGCCGACGAGCACGAGCAGGATCTCCTGCTTGGCCAGCACCGCGACGCTGCCGATGCGCGCGCCCAGCGCCAGCGATCCGACGTCGCCCATGAAGACCTCGGCGGGGTGCGCGTTGTACCACAGGAAGCCGAGGCCGGCACCGACCAGGGCACCGCAGAAGACCGCCACCTCGCCCAGCGCCCGGGAACGTGGGCGATCTGCAGATAGCCGGCGATCACGCGGTTGCCGGCGACATACGTGAACACCGCGTACGTCGCCGCGGCCACCGAGGTCGTGCCGATCGCCAGGCCGTCGAGCCCGTCCGTGAGGTTGACCGCGTTCGAAGCCCCGACCAGGACGATCACGACGAACGGAATGTAGAAGATGCCCAGGTCGAGCACCAGCCGCTTGAGGAACGGAAACGTGAGCTCCGAGTTGAAGCCCGGCAGCAGCCAGAGCGCCAGGCCCATGAGCCCGGCCGCGAGGATCTGGAGGCCCATCTTGGCGCGCGCGGTCAGGCCCAGGCTGCGGCGCTTGCGAACCTTGATGTAGTCGTCCAGGAACCCGATGCCGCCGAAGGCCGCCGTCACCAGCACCACCATCCAGACATAGGGATTGGTCAGGTTTCCCCACAGCAGCGTCGCGCCCAGGCAGGCGAACAGGATGAGGACACCGCCCATGGTCGGCGTCCCGGCTTTGACTTGATGGGCCTGCGGGCCGACGTCGCGGATGTTCTGGCCGACGGAGAGGGAGCGCAGCTTGCGGATGAACCACGGGCCGAGCAGCCACGACAGCAGCAAGGCCGTGACGATCGCCGCCGCCACCCGGAACGTGATGTAGCGGAAGACGTTGAACGCCGGGATGAGCTCGTGCAGCGGATAGAGCAGGTGATAAAGCATCAGTGCGCCTCCTCCCCGCTTCCCGGCTTGTTCGGGACAAGCCGGCGGACCACCGCGTCGAGTCCGATCCCGCGCGACGCCTTCACCAGCACCACGTCGCCTTCCCGCACCTCGCGTCCGGCCCACTCGGCCGCGGCGGCGGAGTCCGGCACCCAACGGCCCGCACCGCCCGCGCCCGCCGCCATCTCCCGCGACAGCGGCCCGACCGCGAGGACCGGCGAGAAGCCGAGCCGGGCCGCCTGCTCGCCCGCCACGCGGTGGAAGCTCGGCCCGCCGGGCCCCAGCTCCAGCATGTCGCCCAGGATCGCCACCCGCCGCCCCCCCGGGGAGACCGGCAGCCGGGCCGCGGACTCCAGAGCCTTGGTCAGAGCGGCGGGGTTCGAGTTGTAGGAGTCGTCCACGACTGTGAAGCTGCCGCTGTGGACCACACCGCGATGCGCCGCCGGCCGGACCTCGCGCACCGCAGCGGCGATCTCCGCCAGCGACAGTCCGAGCGACCAGGCGCAGGCGGCGGCGGCCAGGCAGTTCTCGGCGTTGTAAAGGCCGTGGAGCGGCAGCTCGAAATTGGCGCTCTCGCCGCCGGCCTCCACACGGAAGCGGCTCCCCACACCCTCCGGGCCCGGGCGCGAGGTCTTTCAGGCGGACATCCACTTCCGCCGTCTCGATCCCGTACCAGACCACCCGGCAATTCTTCCTTTCCTCCTGGTGGCGGCGGGCGATCCACACCACCTCCGGATCGTCCGCATTGGCGATCACCGGCCCGTCGGCCGCCAGGCCGGCCAGCAGCTCGGACTTGGCTTCGGCGATGTCGCGCACGCTGTCGAAGAATTCCAGGTGGACCGGCCGCACCACCGTGAACACGGCGGCGTCCGGCCGGCCGATCTTGCTCAGCCGGCGCAGCTCGCCGGGCACGGACATCCCCATCTCCGCCACCATCCACTCCGTGCCGTCCGGCACGTTGAGCAGGCAGAGCGGGAAACCGATCAGATTGTTCAGGTTTCCCTCCGTCTTCGCGGTGCGGAAGCGGGTCGCGAGCATGGCCGCCAGCAGCTCTTTCGTGGTGGTCTTGCCCATGGAGCCGGTGATCCCGGCGAGCCGCCGCGGTGTCCCGGAGGTGCGCACGTGATGGGCCAGATCCTGGAGCGCCAGCAGCGTGTCGTTGACCCGGACGACGGCGGTCACCGCAGTCCCCTCGACAGCAGGCACGTCCTCCTGAACCACGACCGCCCCGGCGCCCTGGGCCGCCGCGGCGCCGGCGAAGCGATGGCCGTCCGTGCGCGTCCCGGGCAGGGCGAAGAAGATCTCGCCCCCCTTCACCTTGCGGGAGTCGATGGCGGCGCCGGCACACTCCGACCGGGGATCGCCGGAGACGATCCGTCCGTTCGTCGCGCGTGCGATCTCATCCACGGTCAGACTTGCCAAAGCGCTCCTCCAATGCCTTTTCGATCTCGTCGAAGTCGTAGAACGGAATCTTCCGGTCGCCCACGATCTGCTCTCTTTCGTGCCCCTTGCCGGCGATCAGCACGGCCCAACCGGGGCCGGCGGTGAAGATGGCTTCGCGGATCGCCTCGCGCCGGTCCGGCACCAGACGGTAGCCACGGCTGCCCGGGCCGCCGCTCGCCTTCACGCCCTCTTCGACGGCGGCGAGGATGCGAGTGGGTCCTCGCTCCGCGGGTTGTCGGAGGTGAGGATGGGCAGGTCGGCCAGCTCGCCGGCCACCCGGCCCATGAGCGGACGCTTGCCGCGGTCGCGGTCGCCGCCGCAACCGAAGACCACCGCCACCTTCGCCATCCCTGGCGATCTCGCGCACCGAGCGCAGCGCCGCGTCCAGGGCCGCGTCGGTGTGCGCGTAGTCGACGAACACCGGGAAAGGCTGGCCGCGATCGACCGGCTCCAGCCGGCCCGGCACCGGACGCTGCGCCGCGAGCGCCGCCGCCACCGCCGCGTGCGACAGGCTCAACGCCTCCGCCGTCGCCGCCGCGGCCAGCAGGTTCAGCAGGTTGTAGCGGCCGAGCAGCGCCGTCGAGAACGGCAGTTCGCCGCGGGGAGTCACGAGGACGCCGCGGGTGCCGGAGGCGGTCATCTCGACGTCGCGGGCCTGGACGGCGCCTCCGGACCCGAACGTCACCGCGTCCGGCATCTCCCCGGCGAGCCGGCGGCCGTACGGGTCTTCGACGTTCACCACCGCCCTGCCGCCAATGCCGCCAATGCCGCCGATACCGCCGATACCGCCGATACCGCCGGGCTTGAGCTGGCTGAAGATCCGCCGCTTGGCCGCGAAATAGCTCTCCATGTCCGGGTGGTAGTCCAGATGGTCCCGGGTGAGGTTCGTGAACACCGCGACGTCGAAGGAAACTCCCGCGACGCGGCCCATGTCCAGCGCGTGCGAGGAGACCTCCATGGCCACGGCCTGCGCTCCGGCGTCGCGCATCCGGCGCAGCGTGCGGAACAGGTCGGAGGCCTCGGGCGTGGTGTGGCCGCCGGGGAAGGTCCGGTCGCCGAAGCGGTAGCCGAGCGTGCCGATGAACCCCGCCGGCAGGCCGGCCGCGCCGAGGATCGCCGCGATCAGCGTCGCCACCGTGGACTTGCCGTTCGTACCGGTGACGCCCACCAGGACCAGCTCGCGATCCGGATGACCGTAGACGGCGGCCGAAAGCGGTCCCAGGACGGCGCGCGGATCCGCGACCGTCACCCAGGGGACGCTCAGGCCTGCCGGCGCCGGATCGGGCCCGGCCACAGCCACGGCTCCCCGCTCCACCGCCGCCGCGGCGAACGCACGGCCGTCGAAGCGCTGGCCGACCAGCGCCACGAACAGGTCGCCCGGCTCGACGGCACGCGAGTCGTGAGTCACGCCCGTCACGTCCGGATCGGCGCCCTGGATGGCCGCTCCTTTCAGCAGCTCAGAAAGACGCATGAGAGCGGCCTCCTTGAGATGGGGAAGGTGCGCTCTCGCGTCCGCCGATCGGCTCGGCTCCCGGCTGTCCGTCCGCTCCGGGAGGCGGATCGCCGGGTGGCAGGACGTCCTCGAATCTCCCTTCGTCGGGAATCGGCGGAACGGCGGCAGGAGGCACGATGCCCGTGCTCGCGAGCACGGGCTGGCCCGGCCAGTTGAGAGGCCGGCCGCGCTCCGGCCGGATGCCCTGGTAGAGCATCACCTGCCGCGCGATGGCGCCGAACACCGGCGCCGCCACCTGCCCGCCGTAATACTCGAACCCCCGCGGCTCGGCGATGGCCACCACGCCGACGATCTCCGGCCGGTCCACCGGCGCGAAGCCGACGAAGCTCGGCAGGTACGCGGTGTGCGAGTAGCTGCCGTTCTCCGGGATCTGCGCCGTGCCGGTCTTACCGGCGACGCGGTAGCCTTCCACCGTGGCGCCGTGCCCGGTGCCGCCGGTGACCACCCCTTCCAGAAGCCGCGCCAGCTCGCGCGCCGTGGCCGGCGTGAGCGGATGGCCCACCACCGGCCCCCCGGGGAAACCGGAGAGGCTCGCCTGCACCATGTCGCCCCGGCCCACGCCCGCCACCACGTGCGGCCGCAGCAGGGTGCCGCCGTTCGCCACCGCCGTGACCGCCGCGGCGAGCTGGAGCGGCGTGACCGAAACCCCCTGGCCGAACGAAATGTACGCCTTGCCGCGCATCCCCCACCGCGACACGGGATGGAGGATGCCCGAGCCCTCGCCGGGCAGGTCGATGCCGGTCGGACGGCCGAAGCCCATCCTCTGGATCGTGGTGTAAAGCCGCTGATCGCCGATCCTCAACGCGGCCTTGATGACGCCGACGTTGCTCGACTTCGCGATCACGTCGGCGAACGTGAGCCGGCCGAACGCCTTGTGGTCCCGGATGCGCTTGCCGTAGACCACGACGGCGCCGTTCTCACAGTCGAAAACGTCGTCCGCGTGGACCAGCCCCGAGCCGAGCGCCGCCGCCGCCGTGACGATCTTGAAGGTCGAGCCCGGCTCGTAGACGTCCATGATCGCCCGGTTGCGCCAGCGGTCCGCGCTGAAGCTGCCGAAGTCGTTGGGATCGAAACTCGGATAGGACGCCATGGCCAGCACTCCGCCGGTCCGGGGGTCGAGGAACACGGCGATGCCGCTCTTCGCGCCGCGCTCGTGGACGGCCTTTTCCAACTCGCGCTCCACGATGTGCTGGACGGCGGCGTCGAGGGTGAGATGGAGATCCTGTCCGGGCTCGGCCTCGGTGAAGGAGAGCCCCGGCGCCAGTACCGTGCCGTGGCGCGCGTCGCGCAGCACCGTGCGGACCGCCGCCTTGCCGGCGACCTTCTCGTCGTAAAGCAGCTCGAGACCGGCCAGCCCGTGGTTGTCGGTGCCGACGTAGCCGAGCACCTGCGCGGCCAGCTCGCGCATCGGGTAATAGCGCTTGCTCTCTTCCAGGAAGTGGATGCCGGGCAGATCCAAGGCGCGCACGGCGTCGGCCTCCGGCGAGTCGAGCTTGCGCGCCACCCAGACGAACTCGCGGTCCGTCGCGAGGCCGCGGGCGAGCTTCTTCGCGTTGAGGCCCTTGACCACCCGGGCGAGCTTCTTCGCGGTCGCCACCGGGTCTTTGATTTCCGACGGCACCGCGTACGCCGAATCGACCTGGACCGAGACGGCCAGCTCACGGCCGCGCGCGTCGTAGATCGTGCCGCGCGGCGGGTCGAGCTTGATGATCCGCTGCTGCTGCCGCGCCGCCTTGGCCGTGTAGTGATCGTGGCGGGCCACCTGCAACTGGTACAGGCGCCCGGCGATGACCAGGATCCAGACGGCGCCGATCGCGGCGGCGATGCGGACGCGCGGGAAGCGGGCCTTCACGGCAGCTCCTCCCAGAACACGACCTGCTCCAGCGCCGGCGACTGCATGCCGAGCTCGTTCACCGCGCGGGTCTCCACCTGCGACGGGCTCGCCAGGTAGGCGGCCTCCAGGCTGAGCTGGCGCTCCTTGCGGGTCAGCTCCACGTGCTCGCGCTCCAGCTCGTCGATGCGGTAGCCCGTGCTCAGCACCTGGAGGTGGATCCAGACGTAGGCCACGAGCCCGCCGCCCAGGCCGAACACGACGAGCAGGACCAGGCCCAGCTCGCGCGTGCGGCGGCGGTCCCGCTCGCGCACGAGATAGGTATTGGCCACCGGCCGCCGGAGGGCGTAGGCGCTTCTCAAGAGGTCAGATCCTCCTCGCCGCGCGCAGGCGCGCCGAGCGGGAACGAGGGTTGCGGTCGACCTCGAGGTCCGACGGCCGCAACGGCTTGCGTGTCAGCACCTCGATGAGCTGCGTTTCGGACCGGGCGCGGCCGGTCACCCGGTCGATCTCGCCGCGGGCCGCGTCGCGCAGGGTGTTCTTGACGATCCGGTCTTCCAGGCTGTGGTAGGAGATGACCACCAGCCGGCCGTTCGCCTCCAGGAGGTCGATCGCCTGCTGGATGAACCCCTCCAGGCCGGCGAGCTCCTCGTTGACGGCGATGCGCAGCGCCTGGAACACGAGCGTGGCCGGATCGACCCGGCCTTCACGGCCGCCCGGACGGCTCCCCTTCACGCGGTCGATGAGCCGCTTGAGCTGGCCGGTCGTCTCGATGGACTCCTCCTCGCGGGCCTTGACGATCGCCCGTGCGATCCGTCTCGCCTGCTTCTCCTCGCCGTAGTCCCGGATGATCATCTCCAGCTCTCCCTCCGAACCCTCGTTCACCAGATCGGCCGCCGTGCGTTCGGCGAGCCCCATGCGCATGTCGAGCGGCGCGTCGAAGCGGAAGCTGAAACCCCGCTCCGGCGTGTCGAGCTGCATCGACGACACGCCCAGGTCGGCCAGGACGCCCGCGACCTTGTCGATACCCAGGCCGGCCAGGGCCGGCGCCAGTTGATGGAAGTTGGCGTGCGCGAACCGCACCCGGTTCCCGAAGGGAGCCAGGCGCTGCGCGGCGAGCTCAAGCGCCCGCGGATCGCGGTCGATCCCGACGAGCCGCGCATCCGGCGAAGCCTCCAGGATCGCCTCGGCATGGCCGCCCAGCCCGAGCGTGACGTCGACGAAAGTCCCGCCTCTCCTGACTTCCAGGAGGTCGAGGGTCTCCGCGACCATGACGGGCATGTGCCGGGCGTCCAAAGCGCCCGCCTAGATTCCGAGCGCGCTGAGCGCACGGTAGTCATCCTCCGTGAACGGCTGATCGTTCAGCCGCGCCAGGAACCGGTCGTGGTTCCACACCACCAGGTGGTCGAGCTGCCCCATGACCACGACGTCTCCACTCATCCCGGCGCTCTCCCGCAGGAGCTGCGGGATCAGGATCCGGCCCTGCACGTCGAGCTGCGCCTGCTGGCCGAAGTAGCTCGCCCGCTCCAGGAAACGCGTCCGCACCGGGTTCGTGGACGGCAACGCCAGCAGCCGGGTCTCGAAATCCTCCCAGACCGGCAGCGGGTAGACGAGCGCGGAATCTCCAGCACGGAGGTGACGAACAGCTCGGGCGAGCCATGGCGGTCCTCCAGCACCCGGCGGAAGTCAGTCGGGATCTTCAGTCTCCCCTTGTCGTCGATCTTGGCCGATGAGCTTCCGCGGAACATGTTTGGGGACCCCTCTCCCCGAGCGCACTACTGTCTGGGGCGGGATCATAGCAACTTCTCTCCACTTTTGTCCATTTCTTCCCACTTTATTCCACCAGATCGCTCGCGAAGCCCACCCGGCTCCACCACCAAGGCGGAAATGGAGCGAGAAGAGAGCCTGCCCGGCGCGAGCGCCGTCCCATCAAGAGAATTGGCGCCCTCCAGCAACCGCGCTAAGATCCCCTCTCCAGATTCCAGGACCAGGAGAGGAGGCGGCTTGCCGGGACCGAAGGTCTTCGTCAGCTACAGCCACAAGGACGAGAAGGCGCTCAAGCAGCTTCAGCGCTTCCTGCGCCCGCTCGAACGCGACGGCCGGATCACCGCCTGGGTGGATACCCGTCTCGACGGCGGCCACGACTGGCGCAAGGAGATCGAGCAGGCGCTGGACGAGGCTTCGGTCGCCGTCCTTCTGATCTCGCAGGATTTCCTGAGCTCCACGTTCATCGCCGAGGAGGAGGTGCCGCGGATTTTGGCCCGCGAGGCGGCCGGCCGGATGATGGTCATCCCCGTCTTCCTGAGCCCCTCGCTCGTGAAGGAAACCGGGTTCCCCGATCCGCGCTCCGGCGGCAAGGTCGAGCTCACGAGGTTCCAGGGCTACGGCACGCCCGACACGCCTCTCTCGGATCTCGACTGGTCGGCTCGGGAACGGATCTATCGCGAGCTCGCGAAGCGCCTTCTGGCTCTCGCCGGCAGCGAGCCGGCGGCAAGCCTCGCCGTGGCCGCACCTCCCTCGGCCGCCACCGGCCCCGCGCGCGCCTATGAGCTGACGGTGCGGCTCGACCTGCGGGGCGAGACTCTCCGCGCCACCTATCAGCTTCCCGGGCTCGAGCCCTTCGCCTCGGCCGACCTCTCCTGGCCGGCGATGAAGCCGCGGATCGATGCCATCCACAAGGCTCTCGACACGGTCACCAGCCGCGCGCTTCTGCCGAAGCTCTCCGGCTCCGCAGACGGATGGGGCGAGACGCTGTTCTCTCTTCTTTTCCCCGAGCCGGACAAGCACGAGACGGTCTTCCGGGCGGTGTTCGGAAAGAAGGATGGGACGCGGCCGAATCCGGTCTTCAGCGGGGTCCGGCTGCGCATCCACGCCGAGGACGCCCACCTCTCCGGTCTGCCCTGGCGGCTCACCTCCTGGAAGGGGCAACCGCTCCTCGACGCCGGATGGTCTTTCGCCACCACCCACACGCCGGACCCCGTCGACGACCGGCTCACCACGGCGCCGTGCAACGTGCTCCTCGTCAACCCCCGGCCTTCGGGCAACGGCGACGGCCCGCACGATCCCGAGCATGCCCGGGCGGTCCGCGACGTCCTCGCCAAAGTCTGGCCCACGGGACGGGACCCAGGCTATGTGCAGGAGGCGCGTACCCGTGCTCAGCTCGAAGCGGGTCTGCGCGCGCATCGGCCTCAGATCCTTTATATCGATGGACACGGCAAGGTCACAGGCGGCCGGCCGAGCCTCCTGCTGGAGGACGGGCCTCTGCTTCTCTCGGATCTGCGCGGTCTGTTCTCCGGCGCCGGGCAGGCTCCCGCCGTCATCTACCTCAACATGGAGGGGCTCACCGAGGCGGACGTCGTGACACCCGATCAGCTCCTCGGCGACGATGTGCCGCTCCTCCTCTGGCGCCGCCGGCCCGAGTGGTCGGCCGATTCCACGACCACGGCCCTCCTCTGGCTGCATCGCTGGCTCGGCCAGGGGGAAGACCCCGTCGCCGCCTTCCATCGGCTCCAGCGGGACGCCCTCTCGCCGGGCTGCGAGGCCGCCACGCTGGCCGTCCATTCCAATTACCGGGCGTGGCGCACCTCCATCTATCAGGCCGCGGCGCAGAAGCACTACCCCTCCCTGCGCCTCGACCGCGACCATCAAAAGTCGCTGGTGCGCAAGCATCTGGAGGAGCTGGTGCGCAGCGGCAGCCGGCGCGTGATGGCGCTCGTCCCCTACGCGGCACCGGGCAACTCGATCCCGGTGGCCTCGGAACAGCTCCGGCACGATCTGGATCTCTCCCTGAGCCACCTCGCCGACATCGCCCCGATCCGGCTCCAATTCCCGGAGAGCCGGTCCAATCTCCGGCATGATCTCGAAGAGGAGCTGAAGCTGCAGCTCGGCGCCCAAGCCAACGAGCCGGTGCCCTATCTGCTTCGCCGCCACGCTCCCAAGGCCGTGAGGCCGGGCAAGAAGCCGGTGCTCTGGCTCGACTGGGGAGCGTTCGGAGCCGCGCCCGGCCTTCAACCCGGATTGAAGGATGAGCACCTGGAAGTCTGGCTCCGGTTCGCGAGCGAGTTCCTGAGCACCCAGTGCCCGGACGACCTGCGGATCGTCGCCTACGCCGCCCAGGAGATCCCCGAATCCGAACGCGAAACGTTCGCCCGCCTGCTTCAGGAGCAGCGGCGCCAGCCCTGGTGCCGCACTCCGGCCTTCCGGCTGAGCGAGCTGCCGCCGCTGGGCAAGGTCGCCGAAGCCGATCTCCTCGATTTCCTCGAAGATCCGGTCAATTCGAGCTGCGAGCCGGGCATCCAGGTCGAGATCGCCTCCCGGATCTTCACCCGCACCCAGGGCGCTTTCGAGGAGACCGTGGCGCTTCTTCAGGAAGCCGAGAGCGGCTCCTGGTACGATCTGCTGGCACAGCTCCGGCGTGAGCAAGGTGGAGGGCCGCCTGGCATGTAGTAGAATTGTGGGGACGGTTTGTCTCTCTGGAGGTTCCTCATGTCCGCCAAAGTGAACCTGGTGCTCGACGACGAAGTTAAAGAGGCACTGGACGACCTCATCCCGGCAGGAGAGCGCAGCCGGTTCGCCAACGAAGCGCTGCGAACTCAGTTGACGCTGGTGCGGCGACGGCAGGCGATCGAAAAACTCGAGGCGATTCGCCGGACCGGGCCCCACGTCCCGACTGACGAGATTCTTGTCGCGCTACGCGAATCCAGAGATACCGAATGAGCGGGCGCTCTGCGGCCATCGTGCTCGATGCCTCTGTCATCTTGAAGTGGGTTCTGGACGCCGAAGCGGAGCCGGGTCATGCCGCGGCCGGCCGCCTCTTGGAGCGTTGGCAGCAGGGGGAGCTGAACCTTTTGGTTCCTTCGCTCTGGCTTTACGAGGTCGGCAATATTCTCTGCCTCAAAAGGCCGGCGGACGCCTTCGAAGCCCTTGCCGCCCTGTGGGATCTCGGCCTCAGCGAAGTTCCTTTCAGTCGTGGGTTGGTCCAACGAACCGTCACTCTGGCCCAAAGCTACGGCCTTACCTTCTACGACGCTTCGTATCTCGCGGTGGCCGAAGAAGAAAAAGTAACTCTGGTGACGGCCGACGGCAAATTCTATCGCCGGCTACCCGCCGGCCTCCCCGTTGAGCTATTGGGATGAAGGACCGTCCCTTCGAGCTTCTGGCTCCCGACGACCGCAACCCCGAGCGCCGCGAGGCCCTAGCGCGGCGCGTGCTGCCCGTCAGCCTGGGCAACCACAAGGAGGCGGCCCAGACCTTCCAGCCGGATGCGAACCTGGTGGATGCCGTGAACGTGGCGCTCGCCGTGGGCGCGCCCCTCCTCCTCACCGGCGAGCCCGGCACCGGCAAGACTCAGGTGGCCTTCTATCTCGCCTGGTATTTCGGCCTCGAAGACCGGCTCTTCTCCCTTTACGTGCGCAGCACCACCACGGCCGAGGATCTCCTCTACCGCTTCGACGCCGTGGCCTATCTGCATGCCGCGAACGATCCGGCCCGCCATGGTAAGACCGTGGAGAAAAAGGATTTTGTCGAGCCGGGACCGCTGTGGCAGGCTTACGAAGCCGGTGGACCGGCGATCGTCCTCCTCGACGAGATCGACAAGGCGCCGCGCGACTTTCCGAACGATCTTCTGAACGTTCTCGATCAACACACCTTCGACGTGCCCGAGGCCAAACGCAAGGTGACTCGCGGCGAGGGTCCGCCGCCCATCGTGGTGATCACCAGCAACAGCGAGCGGCGGCTGCCCGAGCCGTTCCTGCGGCGCTGCATCTTCCACCACATCGAATTCACGGAGGATCTCCTCCGCCGCGCGGTCGAGGCGCGGATGGGCGACTTTCCCAACCTCGAAACGGATGTGCGTGAGGCGGCCGTGCAGCGTTTCCTGGAGCTGCGGGGGCGCGATCTGCGCAAGAAGCCGGCCACGGCGGAGCTGCTCGTCTGGCTCACCATTCTTTCCGCACGCGGCAAGGTGACCGCCGAGGCCCTTCGCGACGCGCCTTTCAAGGTCTTGCCCGCTCTTTCGGCGCTGGTCAAGGACCGCGACGACCTGGCTTTGCTGAGCTGAGCCACCCATGAGCGCCGCCCTCGGCCTCGACCCTCTTCTCGCCGCTCTGCGCGAAGCCGGGCTGACGGTGGGCGTCACCGAGATGGCGCGTCTGCAACAGGTGTTCGCGCTGGGGCCGCGGCTCGGGATGCCAGAGGACCGCCGGCTGAAAGCGGTGCTGCGCGCCGTCCTCGTCAAATCCGATGACGAGCGAAACCGTTTCGAACCGGTTTTCGAATCCTGGCTCGGCCGCGCCGGGTTGGAGGTCAGCCTGCGGGAGGCGGCGCCTCCTCCCGAACCCGCGCTGCCGGCAATGCCTCCAAAACGCAAGTGGCCTGTCTGGCGTGTCCTGGCCCTGGCCGCCTTGCCGCTGGCGGTCTTGATGATCGGTGACCGCGTCCCACCCAAGCCTCCGGCGCCGCCTCCAATAACGGACAAACGGATCGAGCCAGGTCCGGTCGGAGAGAGCACGCCACCGACTCTCGAGGAGATTATCAAGCGCTCGCTCACGATCTCGGTGACGATCCTTACCGTCACTCTCGACGAGAAACGGCCATGGCGAGGCTGGATGCCTCTCACCCTCGGTTGTCTCGCGCTTCTCACCGCGGGCGGCCTCTGGGTCAAGCTGCGCCGCCGGAGCTGGCTGCCGGAACGGGTTTCCGAGCCGGCGGCAAAGGGACCGCCGCGGTTGTTCCTCTCGCTTCCTGAAGGCGCCGGCCCGCAGCTTCTCCAGCCGGATGAACAGGATGCTCTCGTCTGGGGGATCGGCCACTTCGTGGCGGACGAGCGGACGCGCCGGCTCGATCTGCCGGCCACTGTGCGGGAGACGGCGCGGGCCGGCGGCATCCCCCATCTTCGCTTTCACCAAGCCCGTCACCCCCGGGAGGTCTGGCTGTGGATCGACGAAGCGGCCGGAGATCCGGCCATCCCCCGCATCGTCGCGGAGATCGAGGCGGCTCTTCAGGCCTACGGCCTGCCGGTCGAGCGTGCGCTCTTCCGCGGCGTCCCCGACTGGCTGGTGAGCGCTGCCGGCCAGGCTTTCGCCCCCAGCGAGGTCGATGAGCGCAGAGACGCGGCCCTGGTGGCGATCCTGACCGACGGGCGCATCCTCGCCCGCCACCACGCGGCCGACGACCGCCGGGTCCGGCTCGACGCCGTCCTGCGCGGTCTTTCCCATTGGCCACGGCTGGCCTTCGTGGATTTCGCCGCCGAGCCGGGTGATCTGGCCGCCGTCCTGGCCAAACATTCCCTGACGCGGATCACCCCTCCGGAGCTGGCGGCATTCTTGGGAAGCGACGATGCCGCGAAGCGCAAGACCCCGAGCCTTGTCGCCGGCGATGCCGTCTGGGCCGCCGCCTGCGCGTTGGCCCCGGCCTCCGTCGATGAGCCGAGGGCGTTCCAACTTCGCAAGCGGCTCGGGCTCGCCACATCGCCGTGGGCACTCCGCGCCCTGCGCACCCAGGCTCCGGGGCCGCTCGGGAGGCTCCAGTGGCAGCCTGAAGAGCGCGCCCGGCTGGTCAACTGGTTGCGCGCCGCGGAAGCTCACCCCGAAAACGAGGTCGCCCCCGGTAGCCTGCTTGCCCAGGCTCTCGACTTCTGGGAAAAAGTTTATGACCGGGAAACCACGGACGTCGCCCCGCTGGACACTCCGGCCTACCAGCACCTCACCATGGAGCGCGCCCTTCTCGGTCTGTGGCGTGACCCTTCGAAAGCCGCCCGAGATCTCTTCCGTCTCCACAGAGGAGCGCTTTGTGAGGTCATCGAGCGGAAGCTCTACGAGATGTCCCCCGCGGACTACGGCGAGCCGCGGCATCTTCACCTACCCTGGGCCTGGGCGGAACGCTCCGGCGCCGAGCAGATCATGCTCCAGGAGATGAAGCTTGGAGGCCGAATGCCACGGGCGACACTTCGCCGGCCCGGCCGGCTCTGGCTCGGGCTCGCGCTCTGCCTGGGCCTCGCCGTCGGCGCGCTAGGCAAATCTATCCTCAGCGGCTGGCGGCAGCCTCCCGCTCAGCTCCAAAGCTGCCGGACCGGCGAGCTCCTCGAAGAGGACGGCATGACGTTTGTCCACGTCTGTCCCGGTACCTTTACCATGGGCTCGGCCGATGATGATCCCCGGGCGGTGCCCGACGAGAAACCGGCACACCAGGTCACTCTGAGCGAGTACTGGATCGGCAGGACCGAGGTGACGAACGATCAGTACAGAGCCGATGGGCCAGGCACCCTGCCTGTCGTCAATGTGAGCTGGGATCAAGCGAAGAGCTTCTGCGGGAGCCACGGCTGGCGCCTGCCCACCGAAGCCGAATGGGAGCGGGCGGCGCGCGCGGACACCCAAACCGCCTGGTCATTCGGTAACGACGAGAGCCGGCTCGGGGAATTCGCCTGGTTTGATGGAAATTCGCGCAGAGTGCCGCGCTCCGTCGAAACCAGGAAGCCGAACGCCTGGGGTCTCTACGACATGCATGGCAATGTCTGGGAGTGGGTGGAGGATTGGTACGGCCCTTACGAGCCCGGCCAGCGGAAAGATCCGAAAGGTCCCGAGACCGGTGAGGCTCGTGCGATACGGGGGGGCTCCGTCGGCCCGTCCAGGTTCCTGCGCTCCTCATACCGGGTCAGGGCCCGGCCTGCGGGTAGGAGCACGAACGTCGGCTTCCGCTGTGCCCGTAGCCCTGGCCGCCAGCCTTGAGCGGCCCTCACCCCCGGCCCCCATATGCGTTAACTTGTGGCCGCCGAGGCGGGCGGGGGCGCCCTCTCCCGCGCAGCGGGGGAGGGACGGGGAGGGGGGTTCCTCGAGCTTCACCGCGCCGAGCTCGCGCGGGCCTGCGCCGGCCTTCGGCCGCCCCCGGTTCACGTTTCCCCAACACCGGCCCGCGTTTCCCCAACACTTGCCCGCGGTCCGCCGGCTCTGGCGGGCCTTCCGCCAGCGTCGGCGAGCCTTTCCAGATCTCCAGCCGGTCTTCGGCCGGCTCCGGCCCGCGCTTCCCCAACGCCGGCGCGCCTTCCGCGAGTACCGGCGCGCGTTCCAGATCTCCAGCCGGTCTTCGGCCGGCTCCGGCGAGCCGCCCGCCGGTCTTCCCAACCATCGGCCAGGTCCGGCGAGCGGCCCGCCGACCCCGGCCAGCCCCTCCCGAAGCTTCGCGGAAGCCGCGCCGGCTCCAGCCGGAAGCCCGCCGGGCTTCCCGAGACCCGGCATCTCTTGGCCACTCGTGCGCCGAAGCTGGCCGAAGGCGCGCCGCTTGCGGCCGAACGTCGGGATTTGCCAGATGGCCGGCGATGAGGACCCCCTCCCCGACCCTCCCCCGCTGCGCGGGAGAGGGCGCCCCACCCGCCTCAGAGGCCACAAGTTAACGCACATGGGGGCTTACGCAGGGTCGGGAAAGAAATCATCAAGGGGCAAGGGCCAAAGCTGGCGGCCGGGGCCACGGGCACAGCGGAAGCCGACGCCCCCGCCCCGGAACGCGGGCCGGCCCCCGTACCGGACCGCGGAGCGCAGGACCCTGGACGAGACGGCAAAGGAGCCCCCCCGCACCGCGCGTCCTGTTCCTGCATCAGGCCCCGTGGGGTCGCGAAGCAACTCGAACGAGTATTTCCCGAACCGGTCCCAGCACCACTCCCACACGTTGCCATGCATGTCGTGGAGCCCCCAGGCGTTGGGTAACTTATGGCCGACGGGTTGGGGCTGACCCTTGGAGTTGGCGTCATACCAGGCGTGGCCGCCGAGCCGCTCCTCCTCATCCCCGAAGAACCACCGGGTCTGAGTGCCGGCCCGGCAGGCGTACTCCCACTCGGCTTCAGTGAGGAGGCGGTAGCCGCCGGCCGCCCGGTTCCATTCAACCTCTTCGCCTTTGATCCGGTAGCAGGGCTCGAGCCCTTCCCGTTCCGAAAGCCGGTTGCAGAGCTCGATGGCCTCGCGCCAGGAAACGTTGTTGACGGGCCGGTCGTCCGCATCGCCCTCGGGCCAGCCCGGGTCCTTGCCCAGGATCTCGGCGTAGAGGCGGCGGGTGACGGGAAACCGCATGCAGGCGAACGGCGAGAGGCGGACCTCGTGGACCGGCCCTTCGTCATCCCAACGGCCCTCTTCGCTCTCCGGGCTGCCCATGCGAAACGAGCCGCCGGGGATCTGGACGAGGTCCACCAGGGGAGGCGGAACGACAGGAGAGGGACTCTCCAACACCGCGACAGGCTCGCCGCTCGCGGCCAGCGCCGCCGCGATACCCAGAAGGGCGAGAAATCCAAGGACACCGGCCGCGCCGGGCACTACGCCGGCGAGCGCGGCACCGGCCACGGCGCCACCACCGATGCCGGCCGCCCAGGCTCCCCAGGGCGGGAGGAAATCCAGTTGGCGGAGCCAAGCCCTCACTCCCCGGTCCTGGATCGTCATATCCCGGAACCTAACCCCAGAGACAGAACCCTGTCAACGACGGCCCCCTGGCGGAAATGGAGCGAGACGAGAGCCTGCCCGGCGCGAGCCGGGCAGGTGAAAGAGGGGGGGCTATCTCCTGCCGTTCGGCCCGATCACGGCCATCCCGAGACCGAGAAGAGCCAACGCACCACGGAGGCCGGACCCAGGCGGGCGGGCGGGAAAAGGAGGCGGGGCAGGACGCTGGCGTCGCCACTTCCCTTTGTCGATACACACGTCTATACTTCCATCCATGAACGGTGCGCGTGCAAAGCTTTTCCAGAACGGAGGCAGTCAGGCGGTTCGTCTACCGAAGGATTGCCGTTTCCCGGAGAACCAGACCGAGGTGGTCGTGCATCGGGAGGGTCGTCGCGTCATCCTTGAGCCGGTCGATGTCTGGCCAGAGGACTTCGTTCGGAGCCTGGGCGCCTGGCACGAGGAGATCGAGCGGCCGAGCCAGGGCGCCCTGGCAGACCTCAAGGACTTGCTTCCTTGAGCCTCCGCTTCATGCTCGACACCGATACCGTGAGCTTCGCGTTGCGGGGTGTCGGTGGGGTAGCTCAACGGCTACTCGATACGGAGCCTTCGCAGCTTTGCATCAGTTCCCTCACCCTCGCGGAGTTGCGCTTTGGTGCCGAACGGCGTGGCTCCCAACGACTGCACCGCCTGATCTCCGACTTCACATCACCCCTTCTCGTGGCGCCCTTTGACGCGGACGCCGCCGACCGATTCGGACAGATCGGCGCAGTGCTCGCGGGCGAGGGAACCCCGATAGGACAGATCGACACGCTCATCGCAGCGCATGCTCTTGTCCTGGACGTCACCCTGGTGTCAAACAACGCGCGCCATTTTGGACGGGTGAGAGGACTCCGGACCGAGAGTTGGGTGTAGCTCACGGCCGTAGTCCAAGAGGATGCGGACGACTTCTCGATAACTGCGGCGAGGCGGGCTGCTTCATCACGCGGGTGGAGAGGAGGTAGAGCCGGCTTCCTCCGACGCCGGCACCTCCTCGTTGCGCAGGCGGCGGCCTCCGAACCAGACCAGGGCGGCGACCAGCATGACCAGGCCGAACATCAGGAAGGCGCTGTCGAGGTTGGCGGCGGTGGCTCCGGTCAGGGCGTAGAGCAGCGCGGCCGGAAAGATTCCTCCCGTCGACGCCACCAGGAAACGGCGCCAGCCGAGTGGCGAGGTACCGGCCAGGATCGCCACGCTTTCGGCCAGGATCGGGATCGGCCGGGTCACCACCACGCCCAGGTCCCCCCACTTGCGCAGCAACGCGTCCGCGCGGCGGCGCTCGTCCTCGGGCACGAAGCGGTGGAGCGAGGCGCTGCCCCAGCGGCCTACCGCGAAGCCCACGGCCGAGGCCGCCACCCCTCCGAACAGGGAGAGCAGGGTGCCGCCGATCACACCGAACAGGGCGCCGTTCGCCACCATGATCAGGCTCGCGGGAATCGGCAGGAACACGTCCGCGACAAGGAGAAGGACGCCGGTCGCCGCCGCGACCCAGCGGCCGGCGCCGGTCAGCCAGGGCCCGGGATCGTTCAGAAGCGGCACGTCCATCATCTGGACGACGCCGAAGAGGGCCAGGAAGAGGCCCGACATCACTCCGAGCAGGATCCAATAGGATCTCATCTCTCCACTCCCTCCTTGCCGCCGCCGCAGGCGGACTGGCCGGGCAGTATACCCGGTAGCGCGACCTTCCCCCCTGTGAATTTCGTCACACTTCCCGGGCCGGAGTTGGGGTAGGCTATCCTCTGGACCCCTTCCCATGAGCAGCAGCCCACCGCCGCAGCAGTTCATCCAGGTAGGCACTCAACTGGTGCCTCTCCCTGAAGGGGTTACTGCGTTCGAGTGGGCGCTCGAGCGCAGCAACGTCCAGAACCCCCGCCTCCGTGCCTTCCTCGGTTGCATCGATCTCCTCGACGGGGTGCTGGAGAGCAACTACTCCATCCTGCACTGCTCACCCGAGCGTCTGCTGGATCTCTGGCGCAAGGTGCGGCAGATCGTCGACGTGATCCGCACCGACCTGAGCAACCTCCTTGCGAAACCGTCGGGCGTCCCCGCGCTTGAGGAGGCCCGCCAGAGCGCCGAGGTCTCGCTCGGCATGCTCGACCACCAGGTGCTGCGGCGCCTCGACGCCTTCCCTGAGGAGGTCGCCCCCGGCCAGCTCCTGGAAGTCCGCAAGCTCCTGTGCATCTCCATCGGGCAGATCCACTCGTTTCTCGTCGACACGTTCGGGGAGCTGGTGGCGAAGGACCCGCGCAGCCAGCACGACGCGGACTACTTCCTGTCCCGGCGCTTCCCCCAGGACATCGAGGAGGCCGAGTGGCTTCACGCCACCCTGGTCCGCCTCGGCGAGTACCTCGACAAGCTCGACGAAGCGCGCCTCCTCCACATGACCTCCCTCGCCGACCGCATGCTCCGCGAGGAGACCCTGCCCAGCCGCCACGCCTGGGTCGAGACCCACGCCTTCCTCGACATTCTCCTCAACGGGCTGACACCCAAGCTCAAGGAGGTGCTGGCGTTGCGCGGGGTGCGCTTCTACGAGATGGAGATCCTCGACCGCTACGCGTTCGAAGTCCCGGCCAAGTGCCGCGCCGTCATCGAGCTCCACGACGTGGCACACGCCGCCGTGGAAGGGCTCAAGACGATGGTGGGCGAGTCGCGGCCGGAGCGCACCCAGAACGTCCAGGATCTGCTCCAGGTCCACGCCGTGTTCAGCCGGCGCATTGCCTGCCTGGTGACGGAGATCGACAAGGCCCTGCAGGATCTCGTCGCCTTCACCCCGCTCTGGCTGGAAGGGGTGGAAAAGCGGCGCGCCCTGCTCCTCCGCAGGGAGCTGGGCGGCAGCCAGCAGCCGGCGCGCGCCGCCGAAGAGCCGGAGACCGTCGGCGCCCGCTCGAAGCGCCGCTGACCCCGGCTCCTAGTCCCGGTCGTCCTTCCAGAGGCGCTCGTCCTGCCGGCGCAGGACGCGCATCCGCATGCGGCGCATCCGGTTCCACCGCACCAGCTCGCCCCCCCACTGCTGCTCCATCACGAATCCCACCACCGCCCCGGCCATGAGAGTTCCGACAAATGTAACCATGTGCTCCTCGCCAACAGTCAGGGTTGGAATGGACGGCACGGCCACACCCGGAGGGAAAGGGTACGGCACGGCCTATACTCCTTTGACAATTTCCTTGGACGGAGAGTGTAAACAAGACCACATGCTTCCGTCAACCGTGGCTACTCATAGGGCTGGTGCAGATGCACCGGCTTCGCCTTCTTCGTCATGCGGAGGTTGAGCATCTCCACCAGGACCGAGAAACCCATGGCGAAGTAGATGTATCCCTTCGGGATGTGCTGGTCGAGTCCTTCCGCGATCAGCGACATGCCGATCAGCAGGAGGAAGCTCAGGGCGAGCATCTTGACCGTGGGGTGCTTCTCGACGAACTCGCTGAGGGGACCGGCGGCGGCGAGCATCACGCCCACGGCGATGACCACGGCCGCCATCATGATGACCAGCTCGTTGGCCATGCCCACGGCGGTGATGACCGAGTCCAGGGAAAAGACGATGTCGAGGACGAGGATCTGCGCGATCACCCCGCCGAACGAGGAGGCCGCACGGGTGCTGCCCTCGCCTTCCTCTCCTTCCAGACGGCTGTGGATCTCGTGCGTGGCCTTGGCCAACAGGAACAGGCCGCCACCCAGGAGGATCAGGTCACGGCCGGAGATCTCCTGGCCGAGGACGGTGAAGAACGGGTCGTGAGCTTGGCGATCCAGGCGATCGAGGCCAGGAGGCCGAGGCGGATGAACATGGCGAGCCCCAGGCCGGTCTTCCGCGCCCTCGCCTGTCTGTCCCGCGGCAGCTTGCCGGCCAGGATCGAGATGAAGATCACGTTGTCGACGCCGAGCACGATCTCCAGGACCGTCAAGGTCAGCAGCGCGATCCAGCTCTCGGGGTTGCTCATCCACTCCATAGCGATCTCTCCTTCGCGGACCTTCTTGGAAGGCGCGGATTGTAGCAAAGCTCCGGTGTCGTAGAATCCGCCCGCCATGAGCGACACGACGACGCAGGGGATCCGCGTGCAGGTCGAGAGCATCTACGACGAAGACCGTAGCGCGCCGCAGGAGAACTACTACTTTTTCGCCTACCGGGTGCGGATCTCCAACGTGGGTGAGGAGACCGCGCAGCTCCTGAGCCGGGTGTGGATCATCACCGACGCCACCGGCGACCAGCAGCAGGTGCAGGGACCGGGGGTGGTGGGCGAGCAGCCGGTGCTGGCGCCGGGCGAGGAGTTCGAGTACATGAGCTTCTGCCCGCTCTCGACGCCGGTGGGCTCGATGCATGGCAGCTACCGGATGGTGCGCGAGAACGGCGACACGTTCGACGCTACCATCGCGCCGTTCTCGCTGGCGGTGCCGCACTCGGTGAATTGAACCTCCCCCCCGGGGGTGAGGTCTTACCGCTTCGGCCCCATCCGCAGCTCGGCGCCGGGGTGAGGCAGCGGCTCGTTGTCGAGCCGGTGGCCGTTCGGATCCTGGTCCCAGACCTCGACCACCTTCATGAGATCGTCCGTCGACTTGAGCGCGTAGTCCTTCCAGCCCTTCGGTCGCTGGTATCTCCCCTTGGTCGAGTCGTGCGCGTCGAGGAACTGCCGATAGCCGGCGGTGTAGATCTCCTTCACGCGGTCGAGCTTCTCCTGGATCTGCGCCATGGCGGTGCGGAAGCGCGTCCAGCGGTGGCCGTCCCAATCCAGGCTCTGGATCGCCTTGCCGGCCGCCACGCCGCGCTGGGTGAGCGCCTCGACCCGCTCCTTCGGCATGGTCAGGTTCAGGCCGCCCTCCTCGGGGCTGAGATACACATGTACGACGCGGTCGCGATAGCCGGGCAGCCGCATCTGGGTGTTGTCGGTCCAGTTCTGCATCGTGCCGATGATCGAGCCGATGAAGCCGAAAAGACCGTCGATCGAATTCCAGGCCGGCAGGAGGGCCTGCCCGGACCGGGTCGGAAACCAGACGTTCTTGCTCTCGTCGTGCTCGTCCTTGGGATAGTCCGGGTGGAACGGCCGGAGGTTGATGCCGAACGTCGGACGCTCGGGGAGAAGGCCGTCGAAGAAATGGACCGGGAAGTTGCTGCTGATGCCCCCGTCCGAAAACCAGCAGCGGCCGAGGTCGGGAGCCCGGCCTTCGGCCTTGGCCTTTTGATTCTTCTTCAAGCTCCAGTCGATGGCATAGAGCGGCATGGCGCTGATCAGCACCGGGAAGCTGAGGCTCATCCGCGCCGCCAGCACGACCGGCAGATCGGCCGGGGCGGGCATCGGACGGTAAGGCGTCTCGGCGACGATGCGGTCGATGAACGCCTTTTCCTGTTCGTCCCGCGGCTCGAACGGGTGGGCTTCCATCCACTTGGCGACCCGCTCGGGGAAAAATCGCCGCAGCTCCTCCGGATGGAAGAAAAGCTCACGGCTGGTCGTCGGGAGCCGCACCGGCGAGCCGAGCGTGAGGTTGGTGGTCATCACCTCCAGGTTGACCGCCCGCAGGCGCGCGTCTGCTTCAGGGTTGCCGGTGCTCGGACCCCAGAGGTCGCCGAAGGTGAGCGGCTCTCCTCCCGTCTTGCCTGCGATGTCGTCGAGCCGGTCGGCCATCCACGGAGTGAGCGCCGGAACCTTGTTGTCCTTGTAGGCCGGCATGCCGCTGCACATCCCGAAAGCGTTGTCCTGGATGCCGCGCACGGCCGACCGGACGAAGGATGCCGCCGCCGCCACGATCCCCCAGATCAGCATCGAAAGGATGCGCAGCGGCATGGCCCGCGACGGGATGAGCTGGCCCTGCGACGGAAAATCCGCCACGAGCCAGAACAGGCCGAACCCGAACGCCGCGCCGATCAGAAAGGCGAGACCGTGGAAGCGGATCAGCCTCCCGAGGATGCCCAGGGTTTTCTTCAGCATCCCGCCCGGGGAGATGGCGGTGAGGAGGGTCTCGAAAGCCGGACGGGTGGCCGGGGCCGGCTGGAAGAGGGCGGTCAGGTTGGCCGCGAGGAACTCGGGAAGCTCGGCCAGCTTCTGGAATCCGCCGGAAGCGCGGCCGTGCTCGGCGGCGGCGGCCAGCGCCGCGGCGATGGCGCCGGCCGAGGTGCCGCCGACGTTGCGCACGCGGTAGGTCTGCGCCAGCTCGGTCACTGCCCGCGGATAGACCACACCGCTGGTGATGCCGCCTTTCATGATGACATCGCACTCTTGGGAAGGATGGTCGAAGAGGGACGGTTCCATGGACACCTCCTGGAAGGTGTCTGCAGCGTTAGCAGCAGACCTGCAAAAAGCATATCAGACGAGGCCTGGAGCGCGTTGACAGCCCTGGACGTGCGGGTTAGAGTCCACCGACCGTACAACTTCATTCCATGAGGGCTCCGATGAACGCGAACCCACCAGCCGGACCACCTCGCCATCAGCCTTTCGTCCCCGAGAACGTCACGATGACGGAGTTCACGCTCCGCGCCGTGATCCCCGGCCTCCTGATGACGCTGGTGCTCGGAGCCGCCAATGCCTACCTGGGCCTGCGCGCCGGAGTGACCATCGCCGCCACCTACCCGGCGGCCGTGATCAGCATGGCCTTCCTCAAGCTGCGGAAGGGATCGATCCTCGAAGAGAACATCGCCCGGACCGCCGGCTCCATCGGCGAGTCCGTGGCGGCCGGCGCCATCTTCACGCTGCCGGCGTTCGTCATCGCCGGGGTGTGGCCGTCCTTCAGCCCGGAGGACGCCTACTGGAAATCCACGGCCCTGATGCTGGTCGGGAGCGTCCTCGGCGTCCTGTTCGTCTCGCTCGTGCGCCGCGTGATGGTCGAGGACCGCGAGCTGCCGTTCCCCGAGTCCGTGGCCGCGGCGGAGATCCACAAGGCCGGACAGCACGGTGCCCAGGCCGCCAAGTACCTCTTCTACAGCATGGGCTTCGGCGCGCTGGTATACATCCTTGGAGTCCTCAAGCTGTTCGCGCCGGACAAGGACTTCCTGCTGAAGCTCGGCATTCTCGGCACGAGCAAGATCAAGCTGGGTGCCGCCGCCGACGCCAACGCGTTGCCCGCCGGCGGTGTCAGCACCTTCGCGGCGCCCACCGTGAGCCCGGCCTACATCGGCGTCGGCTACATCATCGGCCCCGAGCTGGCGGCGCTCAACTTCTCCGGCGGCGTGCTCGCCTGGGGCTTCATGGTGCCGCTGCTCATGTTCCTGCTCGGGCCTCAGCTCCAGAATTTCCTCCCGCCGGGCACGGACGTTTCGCACGCCGAGAGCTGGGCCGGTCAGGTCGCCCTCGTCTGGCGCTTCATCGTGCGGCCGATCGCCGTCGGCGGCATGCTCGTCGGCGCGGCGTTCACCCTGTACAAAATGCGGAAGAACCTGTTCGGCGGCCTCGCGCGCGCCGTGGCCGAGCTCAAGGGCAAGGCGGGCGGCGCGGAGGTCGGGCGGACCGAGCGCTACATGAGCTCGCGCACGGTCTTCTCCCTGATCGCCGTCGTCTATGTCCTGATGTGCTTCCTCTACGTCTACATGGCCGGCATGGTGATGGGAGCCATCGTCGCCGCCACCGTGATGCTGCTGGCGGGCTTCTTCTTCGCCACCGTCTCCGGCTACCTCGTCGGTCTGATCGGCTCCTCGAACAACCCGATCTCCGGCCTCACGCTCTCGACCCTCATCATCGCGGCGCTTCTCATGGTCTCGCTCGGCGTGTCCGGCGACGAGCGGCGTCGTGGCGGTGCTCGGGGTGGCGACCGTGGTCTGCGTGTCGTCGGCGGTGGCCGGCGAGCTGCTCCAGGACTTCAAGGTCGGATACATCCTCGGCGGCACGCCGCGGACGATTCAGATCGTCGAGCTGGTCGCGGTGGTCTGCGCCAGCGTCGTCATGTATTTCCCTTTGATGATCCTCCACTTCGGCAACATCAAGACCGGAGGCATCGGCTTCGGTGACCCCAAGCTGCCCGCGCCGCAGGCCGGCCTGATGGCGGCGCTCGCGCAGGGGATCGTCGGCGGCAACATGCCCTGGGCCCTCGTGGCGGTCGGCGTCCTCATGGGCGTCGCCATGATCCTGCTCAAGGTGCGCAGCCCCATGCTCGTCGCCGTCGGCATGTACCTGCCGCTCGCCACGACCTTCGCGATCTTCGTCGGCGGCGTGATCCGCGGCGTGACCGACACGATGCGCGAGCGCAAGGGTTTCAACGAGGCTCAGAAGGCGCGCGTGGAAAACGTCGGCGTGCTGGTCGCATCCGGCCTGATCGCGGGCGAGGCGCTCGTCGGGCTCCTGACCGCGACCTTCAACTTCTTCGAATGGCCGATCCCCGAAATCTTCAAGGAGCCGTCGTACCTCGTCGGGCTCGGGGTGATGGCGGTCCTCGCCTATGTCCTGGTCCGCGTGCCGCTGGCCAACGCCGGCAGCCCGGATGAGCCGGCGCCGCCGGTCGCCATGATGTAGGGAAGATCGAAAATGGCCGGCGGGGCGGTATGCTTCGCCGGCCATGCAGCGGAAGCCACCTGAAAAGAGTGCCGTCCCCCGCCCGTTCATCCCCGACGAAGCCCGGCTCCCCGAGCTGACCGCCGTCCCGCTGATCCTCGGCAGCCTCCTCGGCGCGATCTTCGGCGCCTCGTCGCTCTATCTCACCCTCAAGGTGGGAATCACGGTCAGCGCCTCGATCCCGGTGGCGGTCATCTCCGTCACCCTCTTCCGGCTGCTCCAGAAAGCCGGCGGCCCCGGCGCCTCGATCCTGGAAAACAACATCGTCCAGACCGCCGGCTCGGCGGGCGAATCGATCGCCTTCGGCGTCGGCGCCACCATGCCGGCCATCCTCATCCTCGGCGCCGAGCTGGATTTCACGCGCGTCATGCTGGTCTCGATCCTCGGCGGCCTGCTCGGCATCCTCATGATGATCCCGCTGCGCAAGGCCATGATCGTGGACCAGCACTTCGAGCTGAAGTTCCCCGAAGGCACCGCCTGCGCCGAAGTGCTCAAAGCCGGCGCCACCGACGAGGAGCTGACGCTCGCGGGCGGAGGAACGGAGACGTCCGCTCTGGACAAAGCCGCCGCCACCGGCGCGAAGACGATCTTCGCCGGCTTCGCCTTCGGCCTCCTCTACAAGACGGCCATGTCGGCGTTCAAGGCCTGGAAGGAGATCCCGGAGAAGGTCTTCGGCGCGCCGTTCACCGGCGGCTCGCTCTCGGCCGAGATCTCGCCCGAGCTGCTGGGCGTCGGCTACATCATCGGGCCGCAGATCTCCTCGGTCATGTGCGCCGGAGGCGTGCTCTCCTACCTGGTGCTGATCCCGGCCATCAAGCTCTTCGGCGGCGTCTCGACGGGCATCATCCCGCCCGGCACCATGCCGATCTCCCAGATGACGCCGGACGACGTCCGGGACGCCTACGTCCTTTACATAGGGGCCGGAGCGGTGGCCGCGGGCGGCATCATCAGCCTCCTGCGCTCCCTGCCGACGATCTGGCACGGCCTGCGCGCCGGGCTCGGAGACGTGCGGCGAGGGGGTACCGCCGGCGGCGCCGGCGTGGCGCGGCTGCGGACCGAGCGGGACATGTCGATGAAAACGGTGGGCATCGGCATCGTGGTGCTGATGGCGCTGATCCTCGCCTTTCACCGGCAGCTCCACATGAACCTGCTCGGAGCGCTGCTGATCGTCGTCTTCGGCTTCCTCTTCGTGGTGGTCTCGTCGCGGCTGACCGGCGAGATCGGCTCGTCGTCCAACCCCATCTCGGGCATGACGGTGGCGACGCTGCTCCTCACCTGCCTCATCTTCCTGGCGATCGGCTGGACCGGCCCGTCCTACTACGTGACGGCGCTGTCGGTGGGCGCGATCGTCTGTATCGCCGCTTCGAACGGCGGCACCACCTCGCAGGATCTCAAGACCGGCTTCCTGGTGGGAGCGACACCCAAGGCGCAACAGATCGCGATCCTGGTCGGCACGCTCACCTCGGCGCTCGTCCTCGGCCCGATCCTCCTGCAGCTCAACAACGCCTCGACCGTCTACGTGCCGCTCTCCAACGTCGCCATTCGGGTGGACCCCGCCACCCTCACCCGCGAGGAAAAGCTGCAAGGGCCGCAGGCGGCGTCGGACCCGCACACCTACAAGGTCTGGTTCAAGACGGACGACGTCGGCGGCCGGGCCGGGCGGTATCTGGTCGACGCCCGCGGCGTGCCGGTCTACCTGGTCGATCCCGGCATCAACGGCACCCACCACGAGCGGCCCGGCGGCGGGCGGGTGCAGAAGTTCGACGCGCCGAAGGCGACCCTGGTGTCCTACATCATCAAGGGGATCCTGAACCGCCAGCTCCCCTGGGGCCTGGTGCTGCTCGGCGTGATGATCGCCGTGGTGCTGGAGATGTCCGGCATCCCCTCGCTGGCTTTCGCGGTAGGAGTGTACCTGCCGCTCTCCGCGTCCACTCCGATCCTTGCCGGCGGCATGGTGCGCTGGCTGGTGGACCGGAACCTACGCAAGAAGCTGGCCCACCGCAACCTGACCGAAGAGGAGCTGACAGCCGAAGGCGACAAAAGCCCCGGCGTTCTACTGGCCTCGGGCTACATCGCGGGCGGCGCCATCGCGGGCATCGTGATCGCATTCCTGACGGAGCTCGCGTCCGAGTTCTCCGACAAGATCACGGACGCCATGGAAGCCGCCAACCCCTTCTTCGCCGGACCCTGGGCGGACGCGCTCTCCATGATCCCGTTCGCCGTCCTGATCCTGCTGCTCTACCTCGCGGGACGGGAGCTGATCCTCACCGGCCGGGAAAGGAGCTGAGAGGTCGTCCTGCGTACACAGGACGAACACTCCATGCGTATACGGCGGATCGAAGTCGTTCGTCGCCTGCGCGAGGTCGAACCAGAGATCCCAGGCGCGGTCGAGCTCCTCGGGAGTCATGTCCTTGAGATTGAGATCGTCCTCACTCAGCATTTCCATGGTTCGGGTCTCCAGTGGCCAGAGGATCGCGCGGCAGCAGGCGCTCGGCGAGACCGCTGACGCGCTCGTGGGCTTCGGGGAGATTCAACTCGCCGATCTTGGCGGCTTGAAACTCCCGGAGGTACGCCTCTCCGGCGACGCGGTATCGTTCGAGGCGCGCCCGGTCCCGCTGCTGCAACCGGTCCGTTTCACGAGCCAGTTCCAGGACGACATCTTCCCGCGATCCACCGGCGACGGCAACCTGGACCGGCGCGCGCGCCGAACCCTGTCCATGACCGGGAGCCAGGGCGACGATCCGGTCGGGATCGGTCGTCAGCTCGAGCTCCCGTTCGGGAGTGAGCAGGCGGGCGAGCTCTCCGATCACGGGGTAGTCCTTGGCCCGCTGGGTCTGCTTCATCCGGATGAGGGGCTCGATTTCGACGACGAGCATCGGCTCCGCCCGGCGCTCGAACAGCGCGCTGATCTCTTCGGGACGGAAGCGGGGAGGGCGCGACACGAAATCGCAGCGAATCCGCCGGCCCTGGGGATCGAAGAACTCGAAGTGGCTCGACCAGCCGCCTGCAAGCCAGCGGACGTCGAGCGGCGCTCCCGGACGATACCGGGCGCCATGCCGTTCGAGCACCGCGAGAGCCTGCCGGCACGCTTCAGGGGTCTCCCGCAGGATCCAGTCCCCATCCTTGCTCATCATGGCCACGTGGTAGAAGACCACGGCCTGACCGGAAGCGAGCGCCGCGATGGGACCTTCCGCGTTCAGCTCCTGAGTCAGCTCGAAGTAGAGGTTATGCATTGAGGGGACTATAACTCACTTGGACGGGCTCAGGGCGGGCCGCTCGTTCACTTGCTCTGACCCCTGTCTGGCGGCATGGTGCGCTGGCTGGTGGACCGCAACCTCCGCAAGAAGCTGGCCCACCACAACCTGACCGAGGAGGAGCTGACGGCCGAAGGCAACAAAAGCCCCGGCGTTCTACTGGCCTCGGGCTACATCGCGGACGGCGCCATCGCGGGCATCGTGATCGCATTCCTGACGGAACTCGCGTCCGATTTCTCCAGGACGGGAGCTGATCCTCACCGGCCGGGAAAGGAGCTGAGCGCTGACAGTCTTCCCGATTTTTGGTCCCGCCTGAACGTCACGGGCCACCTACCGCCGTCGCGCTCACTTGGCGAAAGGTCGTAGACTGGAAGCCTGATCCGAAAGGAGAGATCATCCACGATGTCTTCGGACGGTCTACCGGGTCGTGAAGTCCTCTGGTATCATCATTTGACTGAGATCGAGCAGCATTCCCGAACGAACCATTCCAGGAGGGTACGATGAACCGATGCGATGCGATCCGTAAGACGACAAACGCCGTAAGCTTTGCGGGCCTGCTGGTGTTCGTGGGCCTCCTTTGTCCAGGAGCAGCGCAAGCGTGCTGCACGTGCGCCGATGGCATCAATTGCGCCTGGGGATTTGATAGCTACTGTTGCGGGGAGTACTGTGTCAGCTCCAACAAGGAATGCGTCTGCGGCGACCACAAGCCGGTGTGCAACATGTTTGCCTGCGATTGCAACTCCCAGTGCGGAGAGTGGCCTTGCATTCAGGGGCAGAACCCAAAATGTTACTGGATTCCCACCTGCAACGACTCGGCGGAAGCGGAGGCCCGATTCAACTCGATCGACGGCAACCATGACGGCAAGATCTCTCTGGACGAGGCGTCGGCCTGGACCCAGTCTCTCGAGCGGACCTGGGTGAAGAAGGTTCGCGATCTACCGGAGAATCTCAGTGCTCCTGGCATCAATGAGAAGGAAATCGTACGCTTCTTGCTTGACCAGATCGACACCAACAAAGACGGGTTCATCCAACCGGTCGAGTTCGACAAAGGTCTCGCACCTTCGGCAAAGACCGGCTCATAGCTGACGGGCTCCGGCTCGGCCGCCCCCGAGCCCTGGGACCGCCGGTAGAGGGGTGGGGGTGGCGCCCCTTGCGGGCGCGGGCGCGTAGACCCGGGTTTCAACCCGGGGTTGCAGCGCCCACCCATCCCACACGCCCCTTCAGGGGCGATGGCGGGGGCGGAGTGGTGGGATGGCCCCATCCTGGCGTTCGGTGTGACTGTCCCTCTACGCTCCCTCATCTCTTGCCCATCTTGGCACCGACTTCCCACCCGGTCGTGCCCTCGCCCCTGAAGGGGCACGACAACCA
Source organism: uncultured Holophagales bacterium (assembly GCA_963844885.1). GTDB lineage: Bacteria > Acidobacteriota > Thermoanaerobaculia > Multivoradales > UBA5704 > DATMER01. The sequence continues at coordinate 914,128 of CAWJQA010000012.1, forward strand.
AATCGGACACCGCACCCCGGGTTGAAACCGGTTGAAACCCGGGGCTACGTGCCAGCGCCCGCAAGGGGCGCCACCCCCGCACCCGGATCTGATAAAGTAGAATTAACCGGGTACAGACCGGGAGGATGGGTGTCGCTGAGTTATGTGAGAAAGGCAGAAGCTGAGGCCGCCCCCAAGTCCCCTGGGATCGCCGGTGCCCCGCCCGGCAATCCCAGGAGGAGGTTTCCCTACCAAGAGGCCGCCACCGCCGCTCACCCACGATCCCCTCCCGCACACTTCCGGCGATGGCCCCGCCTCCCCTCCCTGAAAGGCGGACCTCTGCGGAACGACGGCGGCCTTGGACTCGGCGGCCGTCATCCCTCCAAATTGTCAATGAGCTGAAGAGGGAACCATTCGTCCCCCTTCAAGGTGAAGGGCACGAACGGCCAGTCGGTCGTGGGGACCCGCGTTTGGCTTCCTCGCGCTCGCCGCCCTTCACTTCAGAGAGAGTCTACGGATCGGCTGGCGACTTCGTCTAGGGCTTCGGATCGAGGTCGTCCTGCGTACACAGGACGAACACTCCATGGGTATACGGCGGATCGAAGTCGTTCGTCGCCTGCGCGAGGTCGAACCAGAGATCCCAGGCGCGGTCGAGCTCCTCGGGAGTCATGTCCTTGAGATTGAGATCGTCCTCACTCAGCATTTCCAAGGTTCGGGTCTCCAGTGGCCAGAGGATCGCGCGGTTCATCGAAGGCGGGCAAGCTCCTCTTCCAAGGACCGCCGCGCGGCAGCCTCGGCCTCCCGGGCGGCTTCGGACCGGCGGAGCGCCTCGTCTTTCAGATGGAGTGCCTCATCCTTGAGTTGAAGCGCTTTCAGTGCCTCTTCGAGAGTTTTACCCATCTCGTCGTGCGTAGGCAGCATCACTCCGCTCTCGAGGTCGATGAGGCGCAGGTGCTGTCCTTCCCGGCGCAGGCGCAAGCCGGTGGCCCTGCTGACCAGGCTGCCGTCCGGCTCGGGCACCATGCGCCGATAGCGCCCGCCGTGCAGCCGGTACCCCCGGAGAGGTGGGCTCAGGTAATCCCCGAGCGGGTCGTGAAGGAAGTATTCCTCGACCCCGAGACGCTGGTAGCGGCTCGGCTTGGTCTCCGTGTCCTCGTCCCGGGTGCTCTCCGACGTGACCTCGATGACAAAGCACGGACCACGCCCCTCTTGCCAGAGCTTGAAGGACTTCCGGTCCCCCTTCGGTACCCCCTTGACCAGAAAGACATCCGGCGCGACGACCGCCTTCCGGTCCCCCTGGGCGTAGTACAGGAAGAGGTTCCCGGCCACATAGACGTCCGGAGTCTCCCGATACCGGCCCTCAAGGGCCTCGATCAGGTACATCATCTCCTTGCGATGAAGATCGCTTTCCGCCATCGGCTTGCCGTCGGAGCTCGGGTATTCGACCTCTTCTTCGTACTTCAGTGGCATCGCGGACATAGAAGCCGTCCTTTCTGCGATCGGCAACATTCCACCACAAGAACACGCCCTGGCGCAACCCGGTCGCGTTCGATGATAGCACCGCCGGTGATAGCCACGCCATCCTCCAGAAACACTGGTGGGCGCTATCGCTTCGCGCTATCATCTCGTAGTGAACGCGAAGCACCGCAGGACTCTCGCCACCATCTTCGCGAACTATCTCCGATAGGGAGACCTTTATGCGAGCAGTCCGTCTTTTTACCCTCGCTCTGTTTACGCTCCTCGCGCCTGCGGCCGTATCGGCGACCTCCTATGTGCCGATGAGCGACGCCGTTCTGGTCGACCAGGCGCCGGTGATCGCCGTGGTCGAGGTTCAGAGCTCCGGCCCTGGCGCGGAAGCCGTGCGTTCGTACACGGCCTATCGGGTACGGGTCGAGAAGGTGCTCAAGGGAGCGATGTCGCCTGGCCTTGAGATTCGAGTGCGGGTGCCTGGCGGGGTTTTCGCCGATGGCCTGGCGCTGCGGATCTGGGGGGCTCCCCGGTTCGAGCAGGGCGAAAGGGCGCTGCTGTTCCTCTCCCCCCGCCTCGACGGCTCGTACGACATCCTCCATCTGATGCTGGGAGCCTTCCATGAGGCCCGGGCCGGCGGACTCCGCTTCGCCGTGCGTCATCTGGCCGGCGCTCGGCCGGTCGCATGGCCGGGAAAGCCCCTGCCACGGGAACCTCTCCGGGACTTCGACCGTTTCGTCGCGTGGGTCGCCGGCCGCGTCCGTGGCAGCCAGAGCCAGGCCGATTATGAGGTTCCAGCCGTCCCCGGCCTCGGCACGATCACCGGCGAATTCACGCTCGAAGAAGATCCGGACGGTTTCAACCTGCGGTGGTTTGCCTTCGACAATGGAGGAATCGCGGAGTGGTTCGCTCACGAAGCCGGCCAGCAGGGTGTGGCGGGAGGCGGGTTCGCGGAGCTCGTGACCGCGCTCTATGCGTGGGTAGACAATCCCGGCACGATCATCTTCTACAACTATTCCGGTACGACCACTGACACCTCCGGTCTTACGAGTTACGATACGGTCAATACGATCCTTTTCAACGATCCGAACGGTGAGGTGTCTCCGTTCGCCTGTGGCTCTGGTGGTGTCCTCGCAATAGGAGGACCCTGGTACGAGACGGCCACGACGTCTTATCAAGGAACGCCCTATCACCGCATCGTGAACGCGGACGTCGTCGTCAACGACGGTATTTCCTGTTTCTTCGATGCCAGCCCCAACGCGAGCAAGGCGGCGGCGGAGATTTTCGGACATGAGCTCGGGCATACAATGGGATTCGGGCATTCCGCGGTGCCGGACGCCCTGATGGCTCCTGCCGTGCATAACGATGGCCGTGGCGCTGTCCTCCGCCCCGACGATCGGGCGGCGGCGGCGGCGCTTTATAAGAATATGTTTCCCCGGCAGGTCTTTCCCATGGACTTCTTCACCATCCCTCCCTGCCGCCTGATCGATACACGGAACCCGAACGGCCCCTACGGCGGGCCGGCTCTTCAGGCGGGGCAGCCGAGAGTCTTCTCGGCTGCCAACCATTGCGGTATCCCGTTCGACGCGTACGCCATCGCGGTCAACATCACGGTCGTGTCTCCCACGGGCAACGGCTATCTCAGGCTGTTTCCCCCTACCGAGGCGGAACCGAACACCAGCAATATCAACTTTTCCAGCGGTCAGACGCGGGCCAACAACGCGATCCTGCCACTCTCCCTCAATCTTGCGGAAACCTTCGCAGTTCTTCCCGGGATGGCCGAGGGAACCGTCAACGTCGTCATCGACGTGAGCGGCTACTTTTGGATTGTGCAGTAGGGGAGAGTGGCTCTAACAAAACACCGAGAGGAATGCCTTGGCAACCGTTCGACTCGATGTCTCCACGGAAGCGACCCTGAAGCGCCTGTCGTCCCTGAGGGGCCAGACACAGTCGGAGGTCATCCGTAATGCGATTGCCCGCCTCGCTGACGAGGAGAGCGAGCAACTCTCCGCCTACCAGCGGCTGCAGCCCTACATCGGCGTTGCGGACAGTGGCGGCAAACAGCTCTCGGAAAACACAGGAAAGCGCTTGCGCGAGCTCGTCGAGGAGAAAAGAGAGCGTGCGCGCGATCCTCGTTGATTCCGGCCCCCTGGTTGCCCTCCTCGACCGCAGCGACGGCCGCCATCAGGAGGTCGTCGAAGTCCTTAAAGGAATTCAAGATCCCCTGGTCAGCGTCTGGCCCGTGCTCGTCGAGGCCATGTATCTGCTGTCGTTTTCCTGGCGGGTACAGAAGGCGCTGTGGGAGCTGGTCGAGACCGGCGCCGTCCAACTTCTCCAACTCGACCAGGCCGATGTCGCATCCATGAAGGGCTTGATGGAAAAGTACAAAGATCTGCCGATGGACATGGCGGACGCCGCTCTCGTAAGGCGCTCGCAGAGCGCGAGGGCATTCGCCGCATCCTGACCCTGGATCATCGGGACTTCAGCGTCTACCGGCTGGCGAGGAAGGGCAGCTTCACTCTCCTGCCGTGATACCGCTCTGCGACGAGGAAGTAGGGAGAGGCTCACCTCCGACGTTTCCAGCCTTGCTCATGACGCCGACTGTGGTAGCAGGCGACGACGACGATCTCGTCGTCGATCAGACGAAAATACAGACTGTAGGGGAAGCGTCTGAGAAGGGATCGCCGGGTGTCGCGATGTACGACGAGGCATGAGAGGGGGAACGCCGCTGCGAAGCTCTCGGCTTCCTTCAAAGCGCCGAGAAACTCTTCGCCCAGCCCCTGCCTCTGCCTTTCGTACCAGAGGTAAGCACCTCGTACGTCGGCGGTGGCTCGCCGTTGGTAGGTTACAGGCCGGCGGTCAAGGGGCACGCCGGGCTTCCCGCACCACCTCTTCCCACGAAAGACCGTCTGGACCGTTCCGCTCGAGCTCGTCGAGGCGGTCGTCGAGATCTAGCCTTTGCTGGTTGGTCAGCGGGATCGCCTCAGGCCGGTTGGACAAGCTATCCCATACACGCTCAATCAGTTCGAGGCGCTCGTCTGTCGACAGCTTGTCGAGGTCAATCGCGGGAATCGCCATGAGGTGATTATGCCACAGGCTGACCGAGGAGGGGCCAACTCCCACCCGGCTGGGCTTGCGTCCAGGCGGTGTTACTTTTTGTCCTCTTCTGAGGACAGAAGGACCGGTTTGCGTCGGCGCTTGGATGCCTCTGTTGCCAGGGAAGTTGACTTTGCAGCCGGGAAGCTGACTGTGCAGCCGGGAAGCTGACTTTGCGGCAGGGGAGTTTACTTTGCCGCAGAGGAAGGTGACTTTGCGGCGGGGAAGTTGACTCTGCAACGGAGGAGTTGACTCTGCAACAGAGGAGTTGACTCTGCAACAGAGGAGTCGACTCTGCAACGGAGGAGTCGACCCTGCAACGGAGGAGTCGACTCTGCAACGGAGGAGTCGACTCTGCAACGGAGGAGTCGACTCTGCAACGGAGGAGTCGACTCTGCAACGGAGGAGTCGACTCTGCAACGGAGGAGTCGACTCTGCAACGGAGGAGTCGACTCTGCAACGGAGGAGTCGACTCTGCAACGGAGGAGTCGACTCTGCAACGGAGGAGTCGACTCTGCAACGGAGGAGTCGACTCTGCAACAGGGGAGTCGACTCTGCAACAGAGGAGTCGACTCTGCAACAGAGAAGTCGACTCTGCAACAGGGGAGTTTACTTTGTCGCCAGGAAGCTGACTCTGCGGCCGGGAAGTTGACTCTGCGACAGGGAAGGTTACCTTGCGACTGCGGAGAAGCGGTGGGCGGGGTTCCCTCTCCCCCAGGGACTGGGGGAGAGGGCCAGGGAGAGGGGGATCAAACCAACTCAGCGCTTCTCTTCAGCCAGGTGGATCTGCGATTCCGCGCGTTGGACAGCCCGCTGGCGGGCGGCGAACTCGGTCTCGGAGATCATGGGCATGTCGTGGGCCTCGGCCAGGGCGCGCTCGGCCGCGGCGCGGTCGATGTCTTCCACGGCCTTGGCCTGCTCGGTGAGGAGCGTCAGCCGGTTCTCCACCATCTGGGCGAAGCCGCCGTCCACGAAGAAGGTGTGGTTTCCCTCCGGGCTCTCCACCCGGAGCGAGCCGATGCCCATCTTGAAGAGCAGCGGCGCGCGACCGGGAAGGATACCCACCTCGCCGTCGTGCGCCGGGAAGGCCACGAACGTGGCGTCCGTCTCGAGCACCGCCCGCTCCGGAGTGATCACGCTGCAGTGGAACGTGTCGTTCTTCGCCATGAGATCCTACCCCTGGGCCGCCATCTTCTCGGCCGCCGCCGCGGCGTCCTCGATCGCTCCGACGTACATGAACGCCTGGTCGGGCAGGTGGTCCCACTTGCCGTCGCAGAGCTCCTCGAAGGAGCGGATCGTGTCCTCGCGCGAGCAGTAGATGCCCGGCAGGCCGGTGAACTGCTCGGCGACGAAGAACGGCTGCGAGAGGAAGCGCTCGATCTTGCGCGCCCGGCGGACGGTGATCTTGTCCTCTTCCGACAGCTCGTCCACGCCCAGGATCGCGATGATGTCCTGCAGGTCGCGGTAGCGCTGGAGGATCTGCTGGACCTTGCGGGCCACGGCGTAGTGGCGCTCGCCGATGTACTCGGCGTCGAGGATGCGGCTGCTCGACGCCAGCGGGTCGACGGCCGGATAGATGCCCTTTTCCGAGATGCTCCGCTCCAGGTTCGACTGAAGGCGTCCAGGTGGGCGAAGGTGGTGGCCGGCGCCGGGTCGGTGAAGTCGTCGGCGGGCACGTAGATGGCCTGCATGGAGGTGATGGCGCCGCTCTTGGTGGAGGTGATGCGCTCCTGGAGCTCGCCCATCTCGGTGCCGAGCGTCGGCTGGTAGCCCACGGCCGACGGCATGCGGCCGAGCAGCGCGGACACTTCGGAGCCGGCCTGCGAGAAGCGGAAGATGTTGTCGATGAACAGCAGCGTGTCGACGCCGGTCTCGTCGCGGAAGTACTCGGCCATGGTGAGCGCCGAGAGGGCCACGCGGAGACGGGCTCCGGGCGGCTCGTTCATCTGGCCGAAGACCATCACGGTCTGATCGATGACGCTCTTGCCGGTGTCGCCGATCTTGGCCTCCTGCATTTCCAGCCAGAGGTCGTTGCCCTCGCGGGTCCGTTCGCCGACGCCGGCGAAGCAGGAGTAGCCGCTGTGGAAGCGGGCGAGACGGGCGATCAGCTCCTGGATGATGACGGTCTTGCCGACGCCGGCGCCGCCGAACAGGCCGGTCTTGCCGCCGCGAACCAGCGGGCAGAGCAGGTCGATGACCTTGATGCCGGTCTCGAACATCTCGGTTTTCGAGGAGAGCTCGTCCAGCTCCGGCGGGGCGTGGTGGATCGGCCGGCGCTCCTTGGCAAGGACCGGACCGAGGCCGTCGATGGGCTCGCCGACCAGGTTGAACACGCGGCCGAGGGTCTCGATGCCCACCGGCACGCTCACCGGCGAGCCGGTGTCGAGGATGGGGGCGCCGCGCTGGAGACCGTCGGTGGAGCCCAGAGCGACGGCGCGCACGCGGCCGCCGCCGAGATGCTGGGCGACCTCGCACCAGAGCGTCTCCTGGACGGACTGGCCGAGCACCGTGCGGGTCACTTCGACGCGCAGGGCGTTGTAGATCCCCGGCAGATGGTCTTCCGCGAACTGCGCGTCCAGGGTCGAGCCGATGACCTGAGTGATCTTGCCCGTAGTGCCTGAGATACTGCCTTCGAGTTGGGAGTTTTGCATCGTGAATTCCAATTCTTGAAGGGCTCAGGACAGGGCGTTGGCGCCGCCCACAATGTCCAGAAGCTCCATGGTGATCTGCGTCTGCCGGGCGCGGTTGTACTCCCGCGTCAGCGCCTTGATCATATCCTCCGCCGCGTCGGTGGCCGCCTTCATCGCGACCATGCGGGCGACCTGCTCGGACACCGCGGCGTCGGTGAACGCCTGGAACAGCCGGACGCGCACCACCGCCGGCAGCAGCTCGTCCAGAAGTGACCGCGGGTCGGGCGAGAACTCGTATTCGACGCCGCGCGAGAGACGCCCCGGCGGCGTTGCACCCGGAGAAGCCGAGGCAGCGGACTGGGGCGTCTCTACGGAATGGGTCGACAGCGGCAGGAGCTGCACCACCGCCGGCCGCTGTACGCCGGCCGAGTGGAAGCGCATGTAGGCCACGTGAACCGATGCGATCTCGCCGCGCATGAACTGGTTCATCAGCTCGTTCGCGATCGGCTCGACCTGGTCGAACCGCGGCTTGTCGCCGATGCCGGTGGTCTGCTCCGTCATCTCGCGGCGCAGGAACTTGAAAAAGTTGATGCCCTTGCGCCCGACCATGTGGACTCGCGGCTCGACGCCGCGTGTCCGCTGGTCCTCGATGTGCGCCACGGCGGCGCGGAGCACGTTCGAGTTGTAGCCGCCGGCGAGGCCGCGGTCGCTGGTGAGCACCACCAGCGCCGAACGGTTCACGTCGTCGTGGGTTTTGAGGAGAGGATGATCGACGCTGCCGGCCGCCCGTGAAAGGTCGGCCACCAGCTCGGCCAGCTTCTCCGTGTACGGCTTGGTCGCGACGGCCCGGTTGTAGGCCGCCTGGAACCGCGCGGTCGCGATGAGCTGCATCGTCCGCGTGATTTTGCGGATGTTGCGCACTGACTTGCGCCGCTTGACCAGGACTCTTCGGTTTGCCATAGGTCGTTTCCGTCGGGAAGCTTTGATCCGCCCAGGCCGCCTAGGCCGCGTGGACGCGGGCCTGCGTCTTGAAGTCCCGGATGGCCTGCCGGATGCGGTCCGCCAGGTCGTTCGGCAGCTCGCCGGTACGGTCGAGCTGCTCGATGATCTCGGGCTGCTCATCGCGGAAGTGCTTGAGCAGCGCCGCCTCGAACGGCCGTACCTGGGGGACCGGCAGGTCGTCGAGGAAGCCCTGGGCGGCGGCGAAGATGGAGATGATCTGCTCGCTGACCGGATAGGGCTGGTACTGGGGCTGCTTGAGCAGCTCCACCATGCGCTGGCCGCGGTCGAGCTGGCGTTGGGTCGCCGGATCGAGCTCGGTGCCGAGCTGCGCGAACGCCTCCAGCTCGCGATACGCCGCGAGGTCGAGGCGCAGGGTGCCGGCGACCTTCTTCATCGCCTTGCGCTGAGCGTTGCCGCCGACGCGCGAAACGCTGATGCCGACGTTGATCGCGGGCCGGACACCGGCGAAGAACAGGTCGGGCTCGAGGTAGATCTGGCCGTCGGTGATCGAGATCACGTTGGTCGGGATGTAGGCCGAAACCTCGCCTTCGAGGGTCTCGATGATCGGCAGCGCGGTCATGGAGCCGCCGCTGTCCGGGTAGCGGTGGACGCGGTAGCTGTCCTTGTTCGGCAGCGTGGCCAGGAACGCCTCGGCTTTGTGCTTGCCGTGCGGCCGGTGGAAGAGGCCGAACTCGTCGTCCGGCCGGACCTCGGCGGGCGCCGCGAGCCCCTGGGGATGATGGAGCGCCAGCGAACGGTCGATGCTGCTCTCCGGCGTGTCCTTCGGCACCACCGCGAACTCCTCGCGCAGCTTCACGCTGCGCTCCAACAGGCGGGAGTGGAGATAGAACACGTCGCCGGGGTAGGCCTCGCGGCCGGGCGGACGGCGCAGCAGCAGCGAGAGCTGGCGGTAGGCCTGCGCCTGCTTCGACAGGTCGTCGTAGACGCAGAGGGTCGCCTTGCCCTCCTGATACATGAAGTATTCGGCCATGGCCGCGCCGGCGTACGGCGCGATGTACTGGAGCGGCGACGGGTCGGCCGCGGACGCCGAGATGACGATGGTGTAGTCCAGGGCGCCGTGCTCACGCAGCTTGTCGATCAGGCCGACGACCGTGGACTCCTTGAGGCCGATGGCGATGTACACGCAGATGACGCCGCTCCCCTTCTGATTGAGGATCGTGTCGAGCGCCACCGCGGTCTTGCCGGTCTTGCGGTCGCCGATGATCAGCTCGCGCTGGCCGCGGCCGATCGGAATCATGGCGTCGATGGCCTTGATGCCGGTCTGCAGCGGCTCGGTGACGGGCTGGCGCTCGGCGATGCCCGGGGCCTTGAATTCCAGCGGCCGGCGGTGCGGGGTCTCGATGACGCCCTTGCCGTCCAGCGGCCGGCCGAGCGGATCCACCACGCGGCCGATCATCTCGGGGCCGACGGGGACGGAGAGCAGCTCGCCGGTGCGGCGGACCTCGTCCCCCTCCTTGATGCCGAGGTAGTCGCCGAGGACGACCGCGCCCACCGAGCTCTCCTCCAGGTTGAACACCTGCCCGAACGCGCCGTTGGCGAACTCCAGGCGCTCGCCGGCCATGGCGGCGGTGAGGCCGTAGATGCGGGCGATGCCGTCGCCGACCTCGAGCACCGTGCCCACCTCGGACAGGTCGACCTCGGTCCGGTATTTCCGGATCTCTTCAGTGATGACCGACGCGATCTCGTCGACTTTGAATCTCATTGAGGTTTCCTCGATTATTGACTCGAACAGTGCTGTACGGATATTTCCTAGTGCTGGCTGACGTAGGCTCTGGAGCGCACGATCTCCTGCGAGGCGCGCAGCTCCAGCGCCTTCCCGAGCTGGCTGAGCTTGTGGGCGATACTGCCGTCGATCTTCTCGTCGCCGACCTCGATGACGATGCCGCCGATCAGCGCGGGGTCCACCTTCTCGACCAGGACCGGCTGCAGACCGGTATGGCGCGCGACGGACTCCCGGACCCGCGCCCGCAGGGCGTCGTTGAGCGGGACGGCGGTGCGCACGCGGGCCTCCACCATGCCCCGCAGCTTGCGGTGCTCGTCGCGGTAGCCCTCGACGATGGCGCGCAGCAGGCTGAGCCGGCCCTTGCGGTTGACCACCTGGAGCGAGTCCAGCAGCAGATCGGTGGTCTTGCCGCGGAACGCCTTTTCCAGCACCGTGCCGCGGTCCTCGTCATCCACCAGCGGGCTCGCCAGGAAGCGTTCGAGCTCGGAGTTGCGGCCCAGATACTCCACCAGCCCCTGCAGCTCTTCCAGGAGGGAGTCGGCCGCACCCTGCTGCTCGGCCAGAACCAGGATGGCCTTGCTGTAGATGCGGGCGATGGACATCTCGCGATCGTTCGCCTTCGCCATGGTCGCGCCTCGTCTAGTTCCTGGAATTCAAGCCGTCGAGCGACTCGGCGATGAGGCGTTCGTGATCCTGCGGGGTGAGCTCGCGGCCGATCACCTTGCCGGCCATCTCGGTGGCCAGGCGGGCGGAGAGCTGGTACAGCTCCTTGGTCGCGGTCTCGGTGGCGATCTGGATCTCGCGCCTGGCGCGCTCGACCATCTTGTCGGCCTCGGTCCGGGCGTCCTCCTCGATGCGGTGCTTGACCGCCACCGCGTCGCGGCGCCCCTCGTCCACGATCGCGGACGCCTCGGCGCGCGCCTGCGCCAGCCGGTCCTCGTACTCCTTGAGCCGGAGCTCCGCCTGGTCGCGGTCGCGCTTGGCGGTCTCCAGGGCCTCGCGGATGAACGTCTCGCGGGACTGCAAAGTCTTGAGGATCGGCCCCCAGGCGTACTTGCCCAGGACGATCACGACGAGGCCGAAGATGACCAGCGTCCAGACGGCGTTGCCGAAATCACCGGCAAACGGGCTGTTGCCGCCGCCGCCGTGCTCGGCCTCCTGCGCCAGGGCCGGCACTGCGGCCACCCCCGCCGATACCGCAAGCGCCAGAGAGACCAGGGAAATCCGTGCTCTTTCGATCATGTGCCTCTACCCGTCAGGTCGTCGCCCCTCTCCGGGATGGAGAGGGGCGGGGTCCATCTTCGTACGGTCTCGTCGGTCCTCGTGTCTAGCCGAGGACCGCCATCATCGCGACCACCACGCCGAACAGCGTGGCGCCCTCGATCATGGCGGCGGTGATGATCATCGCGGTGTTGATGCTGCCGGCCACCTCGGGCTGGCGGGCCATCGACTCGACGGCGGCCGAGCCCACGCGGGCCACGCCGGCGCCACCGCCCATGATCACCAGGCCGGCGCCGATGGCGCCGCCCAGCTTGCCCGCACCGGCGGCGGTCAGGAAATACGACGAGCCCTCGGCGGCGGCGGGATTGACACCACCTTCCTGGGCGTGAGCCGGCACGGTCGACACGAGCATCAGCGCAAGGCCGACGAAAATCATCATCAGGGAGAGCTTGGCAGTCCTCTTGTTCATGGGGAAAAGATCCTTTCGTTTCCTTGTGGCGGCCGTGCGGGGCCGGCCGCCGTAATCGATCGCCATCGCAGTCACGCCTCGCGGCCCGCGTGCCCCGCTCGATCCGGGCATGGCGATATTCATTTCGAAATCACGGAAATCAGTGCGCGTGCGCCCCCTCCTCGTGACCGTGGTCGTCGCCATGGTCGCCGTGGTGAAACACCACCGACTGGCCGATGAACAGGGTCGTGAGGAACGTGAAGATGAACGCCTGGAGGAAGGCGACGAAGATCTCCAGCATGGTGATCGCCACGCTGCCGAGCACCACCGGCACGGCGACGCCGATCCCCGCCCCCGCACCCAGGCCCGAGCCGGCCATCAGGATGAAGCTCAGCAGCACCGCGAGCAGGATGTGGCCGGCGATCATGTTGGCGAAAAGACGGATGGCCAGGGCGAAGATGCGCGCGCCCAGGCCGATGATCTCCACCGGCACCAGCAGCGGCGCCAGCGCGAGCGGCCCCGGACAGAAGTGGGCCAGGTAGTGCTTGCCGCCCAGGCGGAGACCGTTCACGACCATCAGGATCATCGTCAGGATCGCGAGCGTCGCGGTGACGAAGATGTTGCCCGTGGCCGTGCCGCCCAGATGGGTGCCGAACAGCTTCGCCACCGGTCCCACCGGCAGCAGGCCGAGCAGGTTGACGGTCAGGATGAAGAAGAAGACGCTCCAGATGTACTTGATGAAGCGGTCCGTGTGCTCGCCCAGGTTCGGCTGCGCGACTTCCTTGCGCAGGTACTCGCAGACCGCCTCGACGAAGTTGGCGAAGCCGGCGGGGATGAGCCGGCCGACCGCATCCGTGCCCCGGCGGCGGCGCACGAGCGCGGGCATGACCAGGATCAGCAGCAGGCCGGCCAGGATCATCATCACGATCTGGTCCGACAGCAGCGTGATCTTCCCCTCGGGCGTGAGGAAGCGGCCCAGGTGGCCGTCGGTCTGCAAAAGCGGATGCTGGACCACGTGCTCCAGCGGGTTCTCCGCCATCATCATCATGAACGCGAGCATCATCGAGTCTCCACTCCGTCGTTGGCGAGCGCGTACCGGGTGTCCACCACGAGCTCCGCCGCATAACTCACCGCCACCCAGATCAGGAGGGGAGCGCGGAGGAACAGCCCGGAGAGGACAGCGGCCGTGGCCAGGACGGCGACGGCGCCGAAGCGCACGGCCATGGCCATCAGGAGCGCTTGAAGTCTTGCGGCGGGTGCCGCGGGTGCCGTCTGGTCCGCTCGACGGGCGAGCGCGATGGGCACTCCACCCAGAGCCGAGGCCAGCACCGACACCCCACACCCGGCGAGCATCGCGGCGACCGCTTCGTCCCCACCCCACCACCGGGTCGGCAGCCAGCCCAACAGGGCCACCACCGCCGCGGCGGCGACCGCCCAGACCAGGAACCGCAGGTAGCTGCCCGCGGCGCCGGTCAAGTCCGGCCGTCCTTCTCCGTTGTTCCCGTTCCCCCTCCCTTTCCCCGGGAGGCGTTCAGCGACTGACGAATCAAGTTGTACATCCCGCCGACGAGCCCCAGCACGGCCCCGATCAAGATCCCCCAGGGTTCTGTGCCGTAGTGGCGGTCCCACCAGTACCCTGCCAGAGTGAAGCCGGCCACGGCACCCACCAGCTCGACGCCGATGCCGCTCAACTGGACCAAGCCCGAATCGGGCTTGCCGTTTTGCTTGGGCTCCTCGGACATGATGCGGTCAGACCCCCACCCCGCGCCGTCACCGCCAGAGCGGAACGGACCCGGGACACACCCCTCTCTCTCCTCGGCGCGGCGGGAGCATACCAACTTCGTCCGCTTGTGACAAGTGTCACAAGCTAGGGAGCTGGGGATCGGAAACAGGCGGGCGGCGGTTCCCTCTCCTCCGGCACGGGGGAGAGGGCCGGGGAGAGGGGGGATGGGATCAGTCGGGGAGGACCGGCAGGATCAACGAGGCCGCCGGGGACGGCAGATCGTGGGGGATCGAGATCCGGTGCTCAAGAATCTCCTGCTGGCGGCTGACGAGATCCTGGAGCGAGGTGGAGGTCAGCACCTTCTCGACCGCGCTCTTGACCTCCAGGAAGAACTCGCGGATGGCGCAGTGCTCGGTGCCGATCCCGATCGTACAGGGCAGTGCGAGGATCTGGTCGATCGGCGTCGTCTGCCCTTCCAGGGTGACCAGAATGTGGCGCAGGGAGATCTCCGCGGCCGGCCGGCCGAGCATGTGCCCGCCCTGCGGCCCGCGGTTCGACTGGATCAGCCGGTCCTTCGAAAGCAGCGCGAGGATCTGGCGCAGGTACGGCTCGGGGATCCCCTGCCGCATGGCGATCTCGTGGCTGGTGACCGGACCGCGGCCACATTGCATCGCGATATAGAGCATCGCGCGGATGCCGTACTCGCCCTTGGTGGAAATCTTCATGGTATTCGACGAATCGCTGGTCGAAGTGTAGCACGGGCGGCTTGCGGCCGGGCTGTCAGGCCAGGCGGGAGGCCTGCTCCGCAGCCAGGAGCTCCGGCAGGCGGGTCAGGTCGCGGAGCTCGCCGGCGCCACGGCCGCGGTTGAGGTGGAGCGCCTGCATCCCCACCGCCTGCGCTCCCTCCACGTCCTCCAGGCGACCGTCGCCCACGTGCAGGGCCTCGCAGGAGGGCACTCCGAGGCCGCGCAAAGCCGCCTCGAAGATCCGGCGGTCGGGCTTTTCAGCGCCCACGGCCGAGGAGTAGACCAGCGCGTCGAAGAACGGGGCCAGGCCGAGCCGGTCGAGAACCTCCGGCAGGCGGGGGTCCCAGTTGCTGACGACGCCCAGGCGCAGGCCCTGCGTGCGGAGGGCGGCGAGAGTCGCCGGCACCTCCGGATAGACCTCCCAGGAGTCGGCGCGGGCGAAGCGGGCGAACAGCTCGGCGGCGGCGAACCGGGACGGCGCCGGCGCCTCCAGATGCTCGCAAAGCCTCTCCAGGAAGCGCTTCCACCAGCCCGCCGGCCCCTCGGGATGGGACGTGAAACGGTCCCGCGACGGGTCGGCCGTGCAGGCGAGCTCCTGCCAGACCAGCCGGACGAGCCGCTCCGCCTCGGCCGCGGACACCTCGATCCCATGGCGGCCCAGCACCTCGGCGTAGATCTCCCCGAGCCGCGGACAGTGGATCAGAGTGTGCGTGACATCAAAGGTGACAGCGCGGATCATATCGGCCTCAGAGAAGGATAACCGGCAACGCGGCCGGCTCCTTCCTGCGGCCTGCAACCCTGACGGGCGTCGTTCGTACCCTTCCGTAGCGCTTCTCAGCGAAGCCTTTCGGGGACATCCCCAAGGAGGAATGCGTATGGCGTTTCAGGTCAAGGATCTGATGGTCACTCTGGAGCCCACCCGTCTTGCCTGCCCCACGGCCTCGGCGGACACTCAGTGCCCGACGGCGTCGGCGACCTTGCTTGTGGCCTGCGGACCGGCCACGATCGGCCCCCCGATCCCCACCGCCGCCGAGCTGGAGGCCGTCTCCGATACCCGGCTGCACCTGGCGCTCCTCCGGCACCAGCTCAGCGCGGCCATGGCCCGCTTCAACTGACCGGGAGAACAAGGACTGCAAGGACAACAAGGGCTGCAAGGCCTCTCCTGTCGTTGAGGTTCTTGCAGTTCTTGAGGTTCTTTCAGGCTGTGATAGCGTCGCCGGCATGCTCCGGACCGCGGCGGCCCTCCTGCTCTTCACCGGCTGGCTCGCCCTGCTCTTCTCCGGCTTTGCCTGGGGCGGCGCCGTCCACCTGCTCCTCGCCGCCGGCCTCGCCCTGTTTCCCTGGCGGGCGCTCAAGGCCTAGCCGGCAACCCGGTTGCGCAGGATTCCGACGCCCGAAACCTCCACCTCCACCTGATCGCCGTCCAGCAGCGGTCCGACGCCGGCCGGCGTGCCGGTGAGGATGACGTCGCCCGGCTCCAGCGTCATCATCCTTGAGGCGTAGACGAGAAGATCCACGATCCCCCAGGTCATGTCACGGGTGTGGCCGCGCTGGCGCTCCTTGCCGTTGACGCGCGTGACCACCTCCAGATCCTCCAGATCCGCGCCGAGGAGAATCGCCGGTCCGAGAGGGCAGAAGGTGTCGAACGACTTGGCGCGGGAGAAGCATGGGTCCTTCCTCTGAAGATCGCGGGCCGTGACGTCGTTCGCGCAGGTGACGCCGAAGACCGCCGCCCGGGCTTCCTCCGGGGTCGCGCGCTTGATCCGGCTGCCGACCACCACCGCGATCTCCCCCTCGTGCTCGACCCGCTGGCTCTCCGGCGGCAACACGACCGACTCGTACGGGCCGATGACCGACGACGGCGCCTTGAGGAAGATCACCGGCTCGGCCGGCATCGGGTTGTCGAGCTCCTTCACATGCTCGCGGTAGTTGCGGCCGATGCCGACGATCTTGCCGGGCACGACCGGCGACAGGAGCATCATCGGGTCGAAGCGGACGGGATGGCCGAGCTTCCAGTCCGCGGGAGGGGTCTCGAACGGGTCGGAGTCGAGGGCGCGAAGCTCGGCCGAGCCAGGCTGCCGCACCGCGTAGTGGCCTTCATGGGCGATCCGGTAGAGGAGCATGGGCGGTATTGTAGGGCGTCAGACATCCGGTTCTACCCCCCTTCCTTCCTCCCGAGCACCAACAGCCAGAGGAAGAACGGTCCGCCGAGGAGCGCGGTCAGGACCCCGACCGGCAGCTCGGCCGGCGCCATCACCGTGCGCGCCGCCACGTCGCAGGTGGCCAGGAAGACGCCGCCTCCCAGCAGGCAGGCGGGGGCGAGGAAGAGATGATCGTGCCCGACCCAGCGGCGGATCATGTGCGGCACCATGAGGCCGACGAAGCCGATCGGGCCGGCTACGGCCACCAGCGCGCCGATCATGAGAGAAGCCACGCCGAGCACCCGCAGGCGCAGCCGGACGAGGTCCACGCCGCGGCTCGCGGCCAATTCCTCTCCCAAGAGGAGGAGGTTCAGATCCCAGCGCAGCGCGAGCAGCACCGCCGCGCCGCCCAGCACCCAGGGCGCCGCCCACACCACCTCGCCGTAGCCGACCACGGAGAGCCCGCCCATCATCCACCTCACCATGCGAAAGGTCTGGGTGGAGTCGGACAGGTATTGAAGGAACAGGATCAGCGCCGAGCACGAGAGGGAGACCGCGATCCCCGCCAGCAAGAGCGTCGCCGTGCTGCCGCGGCGCCAGGCGAGGCCCACGACCAGAGCCGTAGCCGCGATCGCACCCACGAAGCTGGCGAGCGAGACGAGCGGCATGCCCATCATGGCACCGGCCTCCTCCAGGCGTAGCGCGAGCACCGCTCCGAGCGCGGCGCCGGTGGCGATCCCCAGGGTATAGGGCTCCGCCAGCTCGTTGCGGAACAGCGTCTGGAAGGCGAGGCCGGAGACCGCCAGCCCGGCTCCGGCCAGGAGCGCCAGGAGCACCCGCGGCAGGCGGAGCTGGAAGAAGATGGCCGAGGCCGTGGGCTCGCCGCGGAGCGCGTCGATCAGGGAGACCGGCTGGCTCCCCACCAGCGGCGCCACGGCGAGCACCGCCACCCAGAGCAGGAAAAGGACCAGCAGGGCCAAGCCGGGACGCGTCTTCATCGAGTCATCCAGGCCCGAGTTGAAGCAGGGTGACCGGCCGCTCGCCGCCGCGGATGATCTCGAATCGCGTCCGGAAGAGCCGTTCGAGGAGACCGGGCTCGAGGATCTGGGACGGCGTGCCGCAGGCGAGGACACGGCCGGACGCCAGCGCCAGAAGCCGATCGCCGAGGAGCGACGCCAGGTTCAGGTCGTGCGTGGCGAGGAGGACGGTGCGGCCGGCCTCCGTGTCCAGCCGCAGCAATCTCAAGAGCAGCTCGGCGAGGTCGCGCTGGTGGCGGGCGTCCAGATGCAGGGTCGGCTCGTCGAGCACCAGCAGCTCCGATTCCTGGGCCAGAGCCGCGGCGATGAAGGCGGCCTGGCGTTCGCCCCCGGACAGCTCGTCCACCGGGCGACGGCGGAGGTCCGCGATCCCCACCAGGTCGAGCGCCGCGTCCACGGCGGCGAAGTCCTCCTGCCGCGGCGCGATCTGGAAGGCCGAGAGGTGAGGGTAGCGGCCGAGGAGCACCACCTCCTCCACGGTGAGAGGGACGCGGGACGGCCGGATCTGCGGCACGTAGGCGATGCGGCGGGCCAGCGCGCGGCGGGAGAGGGCCGCGAACGGCTCCCCCTCGAAACGGAGGTCGCCCGCGGTGGGGCGGAGCAGGCCGGTGAGGCAGCGCAGAAGCGTGGTCTTGCCGGCGCCGTTGGGTCCGACCACGGCCAGGCACTCGCCGCGGAGGATGTCGAGGTCGAGCGGACCCAGGATCTCCCGGCCGTCCGGATGCCAGGCGAGGCCGCGGACGGAGAGGAGCGGCGCGCCCGCCTCGGCCGGCAGCGTCAACCGCCCCCCTCTCCGGCCAGCGCCTTGCGCAACTCCGCGTAGAGCTTCGGCAGGCGAGGCCCGGGAATGGCCGTCCAGTCGCCCGAGAGAATGCGGACCCTCCCGTTGCGGACGGCCGGGATGTTCCCGAGCTGGTCCCAGTCCCGGACGAGCTGGCGGGCCGCGTCGGGCGAGACCTCTTCCCCCCGTAGCTCGAGGATGACGTCCGGCGCGCGCGCGACCAGCTCCTCCAGGCTGACCTTGGGGTACCGGACCGGGGCGTCGGCGAAGACGTTCTCCGCGCCGAGCCGATCCAGCAGCTCCTGGTAGAACGTGCCGGGGCCGGCGACGAGCACGTCGGCGAGCCGCCCTTCCTGCCGTCCGACCGAGAGCACGACCTTGAGACGGCCAGGTAGGGGCCGCGGCGCCAGGCCGGCACGCCACTCGGCCGCGAGGCGGGCTCCGGCGGCGGGGACGCCGCAACGCTCCGCCACCGTGGTGAAGGAGCGCTCGACGTCCGCCAGCGTCTCGCTCGGGACCGTGAGCACCTCGACGCCCAGCGGCTGCAGCTTGGCCGCCAGATCCTTCTCGCTCGGCAGAAGCACGGCGAGATCGGGCTTCAACGAAACGATGCGCTCCAGGTTGGCGTTGAACAGCCCGCCGAGCCGCGGCTTGCCCGCCGCCTCGGGCGGCCAGATGCTGTAGTCGCCGACCCCGGCCACCCGCTCGCCCAACCCCAGCGCGAAGAGGGTCTCGCTGAGGTTCGGAGCCAGAGCCACGATCCGCTGAGGAACCGCCGGACCTTTCGGAGAAGGCGCCTCCCCCCGGCAAGCCACCAACGCCAGGAGGAGGACGCAGAGGTTGGAGACGCCCCGAAGTTTCGGGACCCGGTGAGGTTTCGAGTAACGGACTGGGGCGTCTCTACGGGTCATCAGAATTCCACCGCGAGGCCGCCGATCCATGTACGGCCCGGCGCCGGATAGCCGAGAACCTCCTGGTACTCCTCATCCGCGACGTTTTCGAGCCGCGCATAGGGGGAGAGCCGCGTGAGGGCCTTCCAGCGCGCGGCCAGATCGACCCGGAGATAGTCCGGATTCACCGTGCGTCCGAAGGTGATCGGGTCGACGTCCGGGCGCTCGCCCACGTACCGGCCTTCCACGTTGAGCGTCCAGTCGCCGGGCCGGACGGAGAGCACCAGGTTCGAGCTCTTCTCCGGACGGCGCAGCAGCGCGAGGCCGCTGATCCGGTCCTCGGCCTCCAGCCAGGTGGCGTTCCAGCGCGCGTCGACGATCCCGCGGCGGAAGCCCGCCTCGGCCTCGACTCCGCGGCTGCGGGCGCGGCCCACGTTCACGTTGCGGAAGGCGACGTAGTCGAAGTCGATCAGGTTGCGCTGCCGGTTCTCGAACCCGGTCAGGGCCACGCGCCAGCCGCCGGCCTCGCGCTCGATCCCCACCTCGAAACTCGCGCTGTCCTCGGGCTGGAGACCGGGATTGCCGGTGAACGGGAAGAACAGCTCGCCGAGTGAAGGCGCCCGGAAAGCCTCGCCGTAGCTCGCCCGCAGCCGTATGCCGGCGCCGGCATCCAAAACCATACCGGAGCGCAGGCTCGTCTCGCCGCCGTAGACGTCGTTGTCGTCCCGGCGCACCCCGAGGTCGAGGCGGACCGGTCCGCGTCCCCAGCTCCCCTGGGTGAAGAGGGCCCAGGTACGCTGGTGAGCGCCGTCGAGGTCCGTGCCGAAGCTGGAGCTGCTCGTCACCTCCAGGCGCTCGGCCTCCGAGCCGAAGGCGATCCACAGATCCTTACTCTGGCGCCAGGTGACCACGGTCCGCCCGCGCAGCCCCTCGGACTCGGTGTCCGAGGCGGTGAAGCCGAAGGGGTCGTCAGGATCGCGGAACGCCGAATCGAAGTGGGTCTGCGACAACAGCGCCTCCACCTCCCACGTGCCCAGGTCGGCGTTGAAGGGTACCGCCAGCTCCCGCTCCTTCCAGGAGATGCCGCCCTGCAGGTTCGGCTGGCCGCCGGAGATCGGGACGCCCGTCTCCGAGTCGTTCGACCGCGCCATCAGCCCGAGGCTGACGCCGGGGCGGACCGTCCAGACGCCGTTCGCCACGATCTCATCGCTGTCGTACCGGCTGTTCTCCAGCTCGCCATGGCCGCGGCGAAGGCTGCCGGTCACGTCCAGGCGAAACCGGCCGAGATCGGTGCCGGCGGCGAGGCCGCCGCGGTAGTAGCCGTCGCCGCCCGCCTCCGCGCTGACAGTGCCGCCCTGGCGCGAGCCGGTGAACACCTGCACCACGCCGCCGACCGCGTTGCTGCCGTAGAGCGCGCTGAACGGGCCGCGAGCCACCTCGATGCGCTCGACGCCGTCGGTCGGAATGAGCTGCCAGTTCGCGCCGCCGAAGTAGGGATCGTTGAGCGGGATGCCGTTCCAGAGCAGAAGCGTCTGCTCGGACTCGGCGCCGCGGACGAAGAGCGAGGTCTGCTGGCCGGGAGGACCGGCCTGCGGGATGGTCAGGCCCGGAACGGTGGCGATGGCCTCGGACAGCGTATCGGCCTGGCGGGCTTCCAGCTCATCCTGACCGATGACGGTGACGGAGGCTGGAACGTCGGCGCGTTCCTCGGAGTCCAGCGAGGCGGAGACCACCACGGTCTCCTCGAACTTCGGAATCACTGTGGGGACCGGGGGAGAAGTCTGGGCGATCACCGGAAATCCGCCCCCGAGGATTCCGGCCAGCAAAAGAAGACTGTGGCGCATTTGTCGTGCTCCTGAAAAGAGCGACGCCCCACCGGGTAGTTGGGTGGGGCGGCTGGAGCATGGGCGCGCCAGAGCCTCCCCCGCGCCCCGCGGGTGGCGTCGGACGGCTCGGCAGGTCTCCTGGCTTCCGGATCTTCCTACTCCCGGGCCTTCCCACACGGGTAACCGCCAGCTCGCTCGCTGGCGATCCACCCGTGCAGTGGCGCGTTCCGGTTTCGTTCCCGGTTACAGTGGCGGGGGCCGCGCCGGATTCTCACCGGCTTCCCTATCAAGACTGGAGGACTCGTGCGAGGAGCCTCCTGTCACCGCACCGTCGGGTCTGTCAAAGGGGGGCCTCCCACAGCGGGAGGACCCGGAGAACGAAGCATACCGCGGATCGCGGTTTATTGCGGCGGCGCGTTGCTGACGAACCGGGCCGGGATGCCCTGGGTCTCCCCCGGCTGCACGAACTGCTTGATCGAATAGCTCTCCTGGGCCTGGCGCTGCTGGTACAGATTGTTGAGCGCCTGGGCGGTGGCGGAATCGCCGTCGCCTTTCCCCTGGCCACCCTGCTGCTCGGCGTCCGGATTGGCGGCGTCGTTGGCCGACCAGCCGAGGAGGATGGTGTTCTTCTCGATCACCTTGCCGTAGCCGCCGAGCTCGGCGTCGGACTGCACGCTCTCGATCTCCGCCTTGCGCACGCCGATCCAGTTGCCGACGTCGGTCATCAGGAGGACGATATTCCGG
Organism: uncultured Holophagales bacterium; assembly: GCA_963844885.1. Taxonomy (GTDB): domain Bacteria; phylum Acidobacteriota; class Thermoanaerobaculia; order Multivoradales; family UBA5704; genus DATMER01. Next base: position 935,603 of record CAWJQA010000012.1, read on the forward strand.
TCGAACGCCGCTTCCTGGGGCTGATACGCCGTCTCCAGGACGCTGCCGTTCGTGAGCGTCACGGTGTAGACCTCGGCCATCACCGGGGTCGCCGGGAGCGCCAAGAGCGCCAGGAGCGCGAGGACGGAAAGGGCGAGAGATCTGCGCATGGAACCTCCTGCAGTGAGAGCTGCGGTGAAAGCCGCATCGCGAAGCTCGTATCAGTGTAACACGGCAAGCTGTTCCCGGAGCTGGCTGCGAAAGAGAGACGCGCCGCCGTGCGCCGGATGGCGGACCGCCGGAGCCTCGATCCCGACAGCCTCCAGGGCAGCCTGGGCGGTGCGGCCGACCGCGACCAGCCGCGCGCCGTCCACCTCCTCCAGGAGCCGTTCGAGGACATGCAGGTTCTCCCGGACCATGCCGCGCTCGGGCAGCCGGTTCGTGAGCGGTCCGGAAGGGCGCCAGGGATGCCAGGGGAAGGTGTTCCAGAGGAGGACGCCATCGGGAGAGCCGCCGATCGCATCCCACACCACGCTCCCTGAAGGCTCCAGCCACAGCGCCGGATTCCGGCTGGTGGGGCGGAAAGGAGGATCGGCGGCCCAGGCGAGGCGGCGGCCGTCCGCACCGCAGAGCTGGCGCTCGCTGGTGAACGCGATGCCGGAGAAGCGTCCACCGCGAAACCCGAGAGCCTCGCCGAGCAGCACCAGCCGAGGCCGGCCGACCCGCTCCAGATAAGCCTCCAGGTTGCGCCGCCGCTGCCGGAAGCCGCCCGGCTGATCGAGGTCCGGATCCTCGTCCCGGTAGGGATTGCAGACGCGGGAAGGCTCGCCGCGAGGGCCCTGGTAGAGACGGCGGAGGAGGGTTTGGGAGATCAGGACGATATGCCGGGGGATCAGGTGGTGCGCCCTAGAGGATTCGAACCTCTGACCTACAGCTCCGGAGGCTGTCGCTCTATCCAGCTGAGCTAAGGGCGCGTGTCGAAACGCTGTGGAGAACTTGGCCTGCCTGGAGGGATTCGAACCCCCGACCCGCGGCTTAGAAGGCCGCCGCTCTATCCAACTGAGCTACAGGCAGCCGTTTCGCGGTTCCGGCGAGACCCGGGCGCTGTCGGTATCGGGGCGCCCAGATTTGAACTGGGGACCCCCTGCGCCCAAGGCAGGTGCGCTACCAGGCTGCGCTACGCCCCGACGAAAACGCGCAGCAGAGTGTACGCATTCCTTCCCGGGGGTGTCAAACGTCACTTCACCTGGAGCAGTCGGACGTCGCTCGCCACCGGTCCCGCCGGGACGTCCACACCCGACACGACGTAGTACTGGCCGGCCGCGGGGAAGGTGTGCGTCACCACCCTCCCCGCGCCGATCGGGCCGATACTGCCGTCGCCGAAGTCCCAGTGGTAGCGGTAGTTGAGGCTCACGTAGGGCTCCACCGCGGAGCTCACGAGCAGGCACGTCCGCCCCTTGCAGACGGTGCGGATGGGGGCGTAGGTGTCGTTCGGGTGGCGGGCGGGGAACGACAGCCGCGCCAGGTAGTCCGTGACCACCGGCCGCTCCGTCCGGTCCTCCCGGTAGACTCCGCGCAGCTCCCCCGGAGAGTCGACGTCCTTGTAGACGAAGGCCGCCGTCCATTTGAACAGGCTGTGTACCGGCGGGCCCGGGCAGACCTCGCAGCCCGACAGATAGCCGCCGGACCCCGTCAGGGCCTCGACAACGCTCCGCAGCCGGTCCCGCTGCGCCTCCTCGCTGACGCCGTGGCCCACCCGCCAGCCGAGCTCGGTCAACCAGAGCGGCTTGCCCACGTTCGACGGGCTGCGGCCCTGAAAGATGGCGAGCTGGCTCTCGATCTGGGCCAGCAGGTCCAGGACGGACTGGTCGTCCCGCGCGTTGCCGTGGAAGGAGACGACGTCCAGGAACGAGAACGCCGGGCCGTCCGGGTAGACGACCTCCTCGAGCTGGCGGAAGACGTCGACGGTCCTCGCGTCCGGCTGGCTCGACGTGACCGGCCCCACCACCAGGGTGCCGGGCGCGTACTTGCGGATCTGGATCGCGGCGGCCCGCAGGTAGTCCACGTAGCGGGGGAACGACCACAGATCCCCGTCCCAGCCGACCCCGGGGCCGTCGTCCTCCAGGTTCGGCTCGTTCCACACTTCGTAGGCGTGAATGCGCCCGGCATAGCGCGCCGCCACCCGGCGGACGTACCGCTGCCACCAGCCGATCTCCGAAGGCGGCCGGGTGCCGTTGGCGTTGCTTCCGGCCCAGACCGGCGCCGTGCTCAACACCGCGAGGACTTTCAAATTCCTGTCGCGGGCGCTCCGGACCACCGCATCCGTAGTGCGCCAGTCCCACACGCCCTCCCGCGGGTTCACCTCGCGCCAGGGGAGGGTGAGGCGCACCCAGCCGGCGTTGGCCGCCCGGATCAGGGCGAGATCCCGGGCCTGAACGTTGATCCCGATGCTGAGGGGCTGCGAGTAGGCGACGCCGTCCAGCACCACCGCGGACGCCGCGGGTGCCACGAGAAACAAGAGGACGGCGAGTCTTCTCATGAAGGAGCAGCAGGGGGTGCGGCGGAGTCGCCGCACCCCTGAGGGGACAGACTACCAGGAAATCCGGACGTTGCCGAGGGCACGCCGGGACAGGAGATCGCCGCCGAACGACTGGTAATGCTCGTCGTCGAGGAGATTGCTCACGTCCAGGCCGAGCTCGACGTGGTCCGTAAGCCGGTAGGTGGCGCCGAGATCCACCAGGTCATAGGACGGCACCTCGCCGATGAAGATGCCGGCGGCCCAGGGGAAGCCCTCGACCCAGCGATACTTGAGCGAGGTACCGAGACGGTCGCCGTTGTAGGAGATCCCCACCGTGTACTTGTTCTCCGGCGCGTTCGGCAGGAGCTGGTCGCCCAGGAGCTTCTCCTTCACCTTGAAGTCGAACCAGGAGTAGCTGGCGTCGACGAGCCAGCGGTCGCTGACGTAGAAGTTCAGGCCGACGTCGATGCCCTGCGTGTCCACCCGGCCGAAGTTGGCGTACGAGGCCAGAGCCACGATCGGCTGCCCGTTCGGGCCGTTCGACAGGAGGGCGAAGAGCGACGCCGGCAGGTTGGATCGCAGCGCATTCAGGATGGCGGCCTGCACCGGCGCGGGCAGGTTCGCGGGCGGGGCATAGGCTCCGAAGTTCGGGTTCAGGCGGCCGGCGGCCGAGACGTTCGGCAGCAGGTCCGTGATGAAGTTGTCGATCTTGCTCTGGTAGTAGTCGACCGTGACGTACGCCTTCGTGCCGAAGATGCCGCTGTAGCCGATCTCGCTGCTCTTGATCTTCTCGACGTCCAGATCCTTGTTGCCCACGGCCAGGATCGGGATGTTGGAGTAGCCGAGCGAGGTGCCGCCGAGCAACGGCTTGAGCGCGTTCTCGATCGCCGACAGGTTCAGTGAGGAGGTCGTCGAGCCGGGCAGCACCGTCTGTACCCGCAGGAAGAACTCCGAGTAGTTGGCGACCTGGAAGGCCTCGTTGTAGGTCAGGCGGAAGGTGTGGTTCGGGGTGGCCGAGAAGACCAGCGCCGCCTTCGGCGAGAACTGGGTGTCGTGCAGCGTGCTCTCGTCGACGCGCCCGGCCACGACGGCCTTGAGCTTCTCCGAGAAGTTGAACTCAAGCTGCGCGAAGGCCGCCTCCTGGTGCTCCTTGTGGTCCTCGAACATCAGGGTCTGGACGCCCTGGTTGTTGGCGGTGTCGATGTTCTGCTCGTGGTAGGAGACGCCGCCGACCACGAAGGCCCTGTTGCCGGCGAAGCCGAAGTTACCCTGCAGCTCGCCGTGGAGGTTCGACGAGTCCTCGAACAGGCCGCCGCCCGAAGCCAGGGAGACCTGGTCCTCGGCCTTGCGCTGGTCGTAGTAGCTGAGGAAATTGAAGTGGCTGGTGTTGTAGTTCAGGCGGGTCCAGGGGCGCTTCACGTCCGTGGTCTGGACACGGCCGATGCCGGTGAGGAAGGTCGGGCCTTCCAGGCTGGCGGTGCCCCCTTCGACGGTCAGCACCGAGGCGCCTTCGCCGAAGTACTTGTCGAGGCGCAGGCCGCCGAAGCCGATCTTGACCGAGTCTTTGCGCAGCGGGACCGCCTCGCGGCGCAGGCAGTTGGTGGTGATCGTCGTGGTGCAGAATCGCGAGTACTCGACCGACTGGTTGCGCGACCGGGTGAAGTCGTCGCTCGCCAGGTAGCCGCCCATGATCTTGTAATACCACTCGTCGGCGAAGCCGCCGGCATACCGGAAGTCGGCCCGGCGGGTGCTGAGCTCACCGCCGGTGAGCCGGAGCTGGCCGCCCTCGCTGCTGCGCGGCGCCTTGGTCGTCATGTTGAGCACGCCGTTGAAGGCGTTGGCGCCGTAGAGGGCCGCGCCCGGGCCGCGCACCAGCTCGACGCTGGACAGCTCGTCCATCGGGAAGGAGACCGCCGCCCACTCCTGCGCGCCCAGGAAGGGCACCGCCGGGTCGCGGCCGTCGATCAGCGTCAGGATGCGGCGGTTCAAGGAGCTGTTGAAGCCGCGCGTGTTGAAGTTGAAGTCGTAGAGGCCGCTCTGGGTGAAGTCCACACCCGGCGTGAACTCCAGCAGCTTCGGCACCTGGCCGGAGGAGGCCTGGCGCTCGATATCCTGCTCGGAGACCACGGTGACCGCGGCCGGAGCCTCGGTGATCCGCTCCTCCCGCCGCGACGCCGACACGACCGTGATCGTATCGGCGAAGCTCACATCCCAATTCAGGGTCTTGTCGACCGTCGCCGTCTGGCCGGCCACGACCTGGACGCCCGCCTGCCGGTCCGTGTTGTCGAGCAGGCTGAAGGTGAGGTCATAGGTGCCGGCCGGCACCCCGGAGAAGGCGAAGGACCCGGTCTCGTCGGTGAAGACGACCTGGTCGAGCTGATCGATCCGGACCGAGACGCCGTGGACGCCCGAGCCGTCCTCGCGGGTGACCCGGCCGTCGATCCTGCCCATCTCCTGAGCAGACCCGGCCCCGGCCACCAGCAGAAGCAGGGCCAGGGCGATAAAGCAGACACGATTCCTGTACATACGGTGAACCTCCGCGAAAGCAAATGAGGCTGGGTGGCACCGAGCCGGCGACCCGCCCGCGAAATACTTGAAAACCAAGACCTGGAGCGGGGATTTTATGACAGGCGGCTCAAGGAAGACAAGCCGAGCCGATTTGACCTCACGGGTCGGAGGCGGTAACCTCCCCGCGCTTCCCGCGCGCCGCGCGCCTTCTGGAGGAAATCCTGTGCAACTCGGTATTCTCGGTCTCCCCAAGTCGGGAAAGACGACGCTCTTCAACACCCTGACGGCCTCTCACCAGGCCACGGACAAGTACTCCTCGTCCAGCCAGACGAACCTCGGCACGGCCACGGTGCGCGACACGCGCCTCGAAAAGCTCCGGGACCTGTTCCACCCGAAGCGCTACGTTCCGGCTTCGGTGCAGTACATGGACATCCCGGGGATCAAGCGGGGCGAGAGCGCCGAAAGCCTGGACCTCGCGAAGCTCAAGACGGTGGACGCCCTGGTCCACGTCGTGCGCGCCTTCGAGGATCCCGAGATCCTCCATCCGGAAGGGAGCCTCGATCCGGCCCGCGACATCGCCATGCTCGACCTGGAGCTGATCCTCGCCGACCACGACATCGTCGAACGCCGGCTGGACCGCCTGGAGAAGGCGACCAAGCGCGGGCTCAACCCGGAGGAGCAGCGGGAGCGGGCGCTGCTGGCGGACGTCATCCTCCCCGCCCTGGAGAAGGAGACGCCGCTGCGGGAGGTCACGCTGGAGCCCGACGACGAGCGCCGCCTGCGCGGCTTCCAGCTCCTCTCGGCCAAGCCGATGCTGATCGTGATCAACGTCGGCGAGGACCGGGCCGGCGCGAGCGTCGCCGACCTCGGGATCGAGCTGCGGCCGGCGGTGTCGGCCGTCGTCGTCAGCGCTCCGATCGAGCAGGAGATCAGCGCGCTCCCGCCCGAGGAGCAGAAGGAGTTCCTCGCCGACCTCGGGCTCTCCGAGCCGAGCCTCGACCGGGTGAACCGGGCGAGCTACGAGCTGCTCGGGCTGATCGCGTTCTTCACGGTCGGCGAGGACGAGGTGCGCGCCTGGACGGTCCGCCGCGGCGCCCGCGCCCGGGAGGCGGCGGGGACCATCCACTCGGACATCGAGCGCGGTTTCATCCGTGCCGAGATCGTCCACTGGGACGACCTCGTGCGTCTCAAGACGATGGCGGCCTGCCGCGAGGCCGCCCTGCTGCGCCTGGAAGGAAAGGACTACGTCGTCCAGGACGGCGACGTAGCCCATTTCCGGTTCAACGTGTAGGGGCGCGGCATGCCGCGCCCCTATGGGAACAACTTTCACCCCCGCGCGTCGCGCTGGCTGTCCGGCACGACCTTGATGTCGAGCCGGCCCGAGCTGGGCGAGCCGGGGCGGTAGTAGACCCCGCCCGGCGGCGGCGTGACGACCTGGCCGGGCTGGCCCGGCCGCATGTGGGGAGAGGTGGGGTCCATCGGCTGCGGCACGCTGTTCGGCTCCGGGCGCTCCCACTGCCGGAACCCCGTGTCCGCGGGCTGCTGCTGGCGCACCGAGCCGCGGCCCATGCGGGAGCCGCCCTGGGGAAGCGTCTGGCCGGTCGGCCGGCCGCGCAGGTCGTCCGGCCGCAGCACGGTACCGCCCTGCTGGGCCGCCCCCCCCGGTTGGCCCGGCTGGCCCATCTGGTCCGGGGTTCCCTCCGCCACCGCCGTGTCGTCCTGGGCCTTGGCCGGCACCAGGATCTTGGCGATCCGGCCGGGCTCGTCGAACGCCTGCGGCACCTGCTGCGGCAGGCTGCTCTCGCCGTAGGCCCGGATCATCGCCTGCGTCACCAGCTTGTTCTCGACGATGTGGGGGTTGACCTCCTTGAACGCGAGCTGCGGGTCGAGGGCGAACGCCCGGGCGTAGCACGCGACGGCCTTCGACTCCTGATTCCAGCTTTCGTACAAGGTACCGAGCTGGTAGTGAGCCCAGGCGTGGTCGGGCTGCAGCGCCACCACCTTCTTGTACAGGCTCAGGGCCTCGCGCCGCTCGCCGTGCCGCTGCTGCAGCAGGGCGAGGTTGAACAGCGCGGTGACCTTGTTCGGGTCGAGCTCGAGCGCCTTGCGGTAGGCCTCCTCGGCCTGCTCCGGCTGGTCGGCGAGCAGGAGAAGGTTGCCGAGGTCGTTGAGCGCGGCGGGATCCTGGGGGTGGTCGGTGACGAGCCGCCGCTGCGACTCGAGGGCCTTGTTGAGGTTGGGCGGCACCGCCGCGACCGCGGTGATCGCCGCGCCCGCCGACACCACGGCAAGCGCGGCGATCAGGGCCTTGGCAGCCGTGGGAAGGGAACGAATCCGTCTACGCACCATGATCTCCTTCTGAACGGCGCTCTACGACCCCTGTCGGGTCGGGACCGGCCGTGCTTTGAGCTTGAGCTTGCCATCCTCTTCGGCCACCCGGAACTGCACGTCGGTGCAGCCGGTCTTCTCGCGGATCGCCGCGGTCTGGCGCTTCAGGTAGGTCTGGAAGCTGTCGAGGTCGAACTTGGGGCCGTCCCCGGCTCCGGCGGAAAGCCCGTGGTAGAGGGCCTCGGCCGCCTCCGGGTCGATCTCGGACCCGAAGGAGATGCCGCCGCGGGGGTCGAAGCGCTGCTTCTCCACGAAGGCGAAGACTTTGTGCGGACCGTGCCGCCCCTCCTCGATGTCCCGGACCCGGCGGTTGAACAGCTCGTTGTAGCTGTTGAACCGCGCCTCCAGGTCGCCGAGGCGGAAGGAGTCCACCGCCGAGGGCATGTTGACGTTGCGCAGGTTGCGGAGCTGCGCCTGGACACGGGTGCGCTGCTCTTCCGGCGGCAGCGGGAGCCCGCCGTTGAAGAAGCGCTCGAAAGTCGATCTGGAGCTGCCGGATGTCGCGGGCGAGCTGGTCGAGCGCGTCCCCCATGCCCGGTGCCGGCCGCCGCCCCTGAACGGCGGCAGCAGCCTGCCCCGCCTTGGGGGCGGTGTTGGCAGCATGGGCGGCATTCGCGGGATAGCCACCGGGCCGGACGGGTCGCTTGGGGTCCACGGATCTCCTACAATGCTCTCGATCGAAATGGGAACCGATTCTCCAATCACCTTCGACACCCGCCGCGGCATCCCGGCCCTGGACCGGCTGCTCAGCCACCCGGCGGTCGCGAATCTCATCCCATTATACGGACGAGATCCCGTGCGGGTCCAAGCCCGCCGCGAGGTGGACGGTCTGCGCAGCCGCCTGGCCGGCGAGCCGGGCCTCTCCGCCGAGGAGATCGAGGAGGCCGTCGCCGCTCTTCCCGGCCGCATCGCCGGGCGCGTCCGGTCCATCCTGGGCGACTCGCTGACCCGGGTGCTGAACGCGACCGGCATCTTCCTCCACACGAACCTCGGCCGCGCTCCGCTCCCCCGCTCCGTGGCCCGCGGCCTGCCGCCGCTGCTGGACGCCTACTGCGACCTCGAATTCGACACCGGAACCGGCAGACGGGGCGAGCGCAACCGCCGCGCCGAAAGCCTCCTCACCGGCCTGACCGGCGCCGGAGGGGCGCTGGTCGTCAACAACAACGCCGCCGCCCTGGTGCTGGCGCTGGCCGCCCACGCCGCCGGCCGGGAGGTGATCGTCTCCCGTGGCGAGCTGGTGGAGATCGGCGGCTCGTTCCGCATCCCCGAGATCCTCGCCGCGGCCGGCGCCCGGCTGGTCGAGGTGGGAGCCACCAACCGCACCCGCCTCGACGACTACCGCAAGGCCATCGGACCGCAGACGGCCTTCCTCCTCAAGGTGCTTCCCGAGCAACTTCCGGATGTCGGGCTTCGTGGCTTCGGTGGACCCGCGGGATCTCGCGGAGCTCGGCCGTGAAGCCGGCATCCCGGTGCTCGTGGACGAGGGCAGCGGTCTCCTCCGCCGCCGTCTTCTTCATGGTCAAACGGCGCCGCAGCTCGCCGGCCACCCGTCGATGGCAGAGCTGATCGAAGCCGGCTGCGACCTCGTCTGCGGCAGCGGCGACAAGCTCCTGGGCGGGCCGCAGGCCGGGCATCCTGATCGGCCGCGCCCCCCTGGTCGCCGCCTGCCGCCGGCATCCGCTCTACCGCGCGCTGCGGCCCGACCGCATGACCTTCGCGGCGCTCGAAGGCGTCCTCCGCCTCCACCGCGCCGGCCACCCTTTGCCGCTGGACCGCCTGTGGCCGGACCCGGAGGAGCACCGCGCTCGACTGGAGAGCGCCCTGGCCGCGCTGGGCATCGGAGACATCGTGCCGGCCGACGCCTTCCTCGGAGGCGGCTCGGCTCCCGAGGAGACGGTGCCCGGCGAAGCGCTGGCCCTGCCGGGCGACGACGCCCTCCTCGCCCGCCTGCGCCAGAGCGAGCCGCCCGACCCGCCGGTCATTGGTTATCTCCGGCAAGGCCGGCTCCTCCTCGACCTCCGGACCGTGGATCCGGAGGACGATCCCCTCCTGATCGCCGCCGTCCGGCGCGCTCTCTCCGAAGGATCCTGAGCCATGCCCACAGGCCGCATCCTGATCGTCGAGGACCGCGACTCCCTCCGGCGCATGCTGGAGCGCGCCCTCTCCCAGGAGGGCTACGAGGTCGCCGCGGCGGCCGACGGCCTGGCCGGCATCCGGCTCGTCGAAGAGCGCGGCTTCGACCTCGTGCTCACCGATCTCAAGCTGCCCGACGCCTCCGGCCTGGAGGTTCTCGCGGCGAGCCGGCGCGCCCAGCCGGGGACGCCGGTGGTGGTCCTGACCGGCTTCGGCACCGTCGGCACGGCGGTCGAAGCCATGAAGCTCGGCGCCTACGACTTCCGGGAGAAGCCGGTGGAGATCGACGACCTCTCCCGTCTCATCGAGCAGGCGATCGGCGAGCGCGACGAGGCCGCCGTCTTCCACGCGCCCGGCGCGCCGCCGATCGTCGGCCGGCACCCCCGGCTGCGCGCCGCGATCCGCCTCCTCCAGAAGGTGGCGCCGATGGAAAGCACCGTCCTGCTGACCGGCGAGAGCGGCACCGGCAAAGAGCTCTTCGCCCGCGCGCTCCACGCCCTGTCGCCGCGCAAGGACGGCCCTTTCGTCGCCCTCAACTGCGCGGCGATCCCCGAGCCGCTCCTCGAAAACGAGCTGTTCGGCCATGAGAAAGGAGCGTTCACCGGCGCGGACCGCCGCCAGCCCGGCCGCTTCGAGATGGCCGAGCGCGGCACCCTGATGCTCGACGAGATCGGCGAGCTGCCGCTGGCCGTCCAGGGCAAGGTGCTGCGAGTGCTGGAAGAGAGAACCTACGAGCGGGTCGGCGGCGGCAGGACGATGAAAGCGGACGCGCGCCTCGTCGCGGCCACCAACCGCGACCTGGAGGCCATGGTCGGAGAGGGAACCTTCCGGCCGGACCTCTTCTTCCGTCTGAACGTCTTTCCGATCGAGCTGCCGCCCCTGCGGGAGCGGGCGAGCGACATCCCGCTGATCGCCCGCCACCTGCTCGGCGAAATCGCCCGCCGCCATCGCCTGGAGCCGCCGCGCCTGGACGGCGAAGCGGAAGAGATGCTCGCCGAGCAGCCCTGGCCGGGCAATGTCCGGGAGCTGGCGAACGCCCTGGAGCGGGCGGTGATCCTGTCCGAAGGGCCGGCGCTGCGCGCCGCCGACCTCCGGCCGCTCCTGCACCCGCTCGCTCCGGCCGGCGACCGCGACCGTGTGCGCCAGGCTCTCATCGAAGCCGGCGGCGACAAAAAACAGGCCGCCGGCCTTCTCGGGATGAGCTACCGGACCCTCCAGCGCAAGGTCAAGGAATACGACCTGGAGGGAGTGCCGCGGCACCGGAGCTAGCGGGCGGCCTGGGACGCACCCCCAGGAACGGCATTTCGGGTAGGGCCGTGAGGGTGTAGTTGACCAAACAGCAGTGCAGTGCTAGTCTTATTAGAGCGGGTTCTATTTAAGGGGGTCCATATGAGTTGGCGGGGAAATACTTCGCTGCTGCGCCGGGCGCTTCTCGGGTTGTCGCTGATGCTTGCCGCGGGAGTCCTGATGTCCATAGTAGACCTCGTCCGGCCCGCGATGGCAGCCTCCTCAGCGCAGCCATCGCTGCGTTTCGTGGCAACCTACCCCGTGCCAGGGGATCCTTCACCTGCAACGGATGTCCGCTGGGCCAGCGATGAAGCCGTTTATCTTTCCCGTTTTCACGACGGTGTCGTCGAGGTCACTCTGCAGCCGGGCTCGCCTCTGCGCAGGCAATGGGTGCCGGACCGGGAGACCTTCGGCCGCTTCCTGAGCTTCACCCGTCTCGCGGTTTCCAGCACCTATCTTGCTACCGCGTCGCACGTCCATGACCTGACCTGGCGTGTCGTTGCGAAGCCCCAGCCGGGCCAGATGGTCGATTTCAACCGTAGGGACATCAACGTCATCGAAGATATCGATCTCGACGGTGACAGACTTCTGGTATTGGGGATACTGCCTGCTGATGAAGCGGCTCAGATCGTTCCTGAGGGAATCGCCTGGATTGGGAGCCTCTCGGCAAAGTTGGCCGACCTGAGGCCCCTGCTTCGTGATTCCTCCGGGCCTTCCGCTCCGCGCTTCAACGCCTGTGCGCTGTTCGGCTTGGGAGGCGTTCGCTTTTTGCCCGGGGGCTCTTTCGTGATCGTGCCCGGCTTTCAGCCGGGTGCCAATCTCTATACAGCCGAGGGTGCGCCGCTCCGTTCCTGGACCCAAAAGGAGACAGGGCTTGATACCGATTGTGCGGACATCAGTCCCGAGGAGAGCGGGCGGCTCCACACCCGGCCTGAAGAGCTGGTCACATGGCTCAACAAGCATCGGGTGCTGGATGACATTCTCCCTCTCCCAAATGGACCGGGCCTGCTTGTGCGCACCTTCGGTGCTGACGCCAGAGTACATTGGGAGCTGCGCGTCCTCAGACCGTCGGGGGTTGTAACCTACGGGGTGCCGCTGGTCGGCGAGCGGCCGACAGACCGGCTCCACGGGGATGTGAGAGACGGCCGGATCGTCCTCCTTCTTTCCGAACATACAATCCGGAAGGAGACCCAGCATAGCCTGAGCACACTCTTCGTCGCCGAGCTCCCTCAGGAATTGGGCCCATCGCAGCGGCGGCCGGTGCCGCCGTCCGCTTCCTATTAATAGGAGAATAGCAATGGTTCGGAAAGGTGTTCTCATCTTGATGGCGCTGGTGGTCATTTTCGCGGGCTCATTCTTGCTGCCACGGCCGACCTGCTCCGATGCCACGGGGTGCTCGCTCGATGGTGCAAACCCGGGAAGTTGCGGCGGTGACCCTTGCTGCTGGGGAACCGCCGGCCAATCCACCTGTTACGTCTGCTATTACACGACCCATGGCGGAACGACAAAATGCTCTGAAGGCGGTGGAGGCAATAACTTCTGCATCGACTATCAGTGGTGAGGATGCGGGTGGCCACCGGGCCGCCGGCCACGAGGTCACAGAGGAACCGGTGACCCAGGCCGAAGCCCGGCGAGGTAGTGCCGAAGGGCCAAGAGGAGCCGCTTCCTGGTCAACAGGCGGTTGATTTCGGTCTCAATCTCCCGAAGCGCGCGGTTCGTCTGTTGCAGCAACTCGCGGGACTCAGCGGCGGCAGGCTTTGCAAGTGTTGAGCGTTCGGTGGTCATTGCGGATTGCTCCTTTCTCGTTCACGGAGTCCAAGTGCTCGTCCCAAAGTCTCGCTCACCATCAGGCCACGCCTCCGCGCCGCTGTAATTCGGCCAGGACCGCCGACGGGAGCACGAGCTTCGACCACCATGGCATTTCCGTCGTCGCGAGGAGCGGCGGCAGGACGTGAGCGGCTCCCTTGGCTCGGCCCGTGAGTATGTCAAGAAGCCTCTCTTCGACTCTATCGCAGATTCCGTTGGGGATATCGGCTTGTCGAAGGGAGCGTAGATAGGTCGGAAAAGCGACCATCTTTTCTCCCGGACGGCCCAGGAGAGAAATCGTTTCGAGATTCCAGGGCCCGGGACCCTTCGGCAAGCCGGCGGGAACCAGGGCATAGCGAAGGTTCTCCTGGGTCGGCTTGCCGCTCATGAAAAATAACGTGTTCCCGGAGTAGTAGGCCAGATGAAATTGGCCGCCGCTCGTGGATGTATTCCTCCCCCGCATCGCTTCCTCCGATTAACGGTTTTTATGTGCGTTCGCTCGGTAGGTCATCGGGAATTCTCGAACGTCAGCGAGCCCGGCCGAAGCGCGTCGCCCGAACGATCTTCGAATCGACGGCCTTGCTCAGATTGTCCGCCACCGCCAGGCTGCCACACTTCAGAACCGCCCAACCCGACTCGGTCAGGGATTTCACGACCACCCTCACCTCGCGCAAGTGCCCGAGCCAGGGGATCTCGGCGAAGAGCTCCGCCGTGTTGGACGGCTGGCGACCCTTGCGAAGCTCCAGCAGCACCCCGGCTGCCAGAGGCCACCCGAAGGCATGATTCGCCAGCTTGGCCACTCCGATCGGCTCGGCCTCCAATTTCCAGTCCGGATCGATGAGCGCCGAGACGTCTTCGATATAGGGCAGCCGGGCCACCGCGGTGCGCAAGCTCTCGGGAGCCAGATCGTCCAGCAAGGGCCGGACCTGGGCCGCGGCCTCCGCTCCAAGCCTCCTGTGGATGCGCCGTTCGACGGCCTCCCGGAGGTCGGATTCCGATGGCGCGCGCCACGACCGCACTTTCGGCGCCAGAATCTTCTCCCCGGCTTCACCCGGCAAATCCTGCTTTTGGCCTGTCATGATTCTCGCTCCGCTCCTTTCCTAGAAGCGCCCGCCGCCGCTGGGAGGTGGCCCGGCTGCAGGCGGCGAGCTTGGCGGTGCTGAGCTCATGGCTGTTCTCTCGCAGCTTCCCGCGGCCTCGCTCCCGGGCTTCAGGGCGAGCGCCTGGTGACAGGACTCCGCAGCCGCCTGCTTCTGGCCCATCTCGATCTGTAACAGGCCCAGGGCCAGATACGCGTCGTGATTCGGGTGTAGCGCGATCGAGCTCTGAAACTCCTTCTTGGCCTTGTCCAGCAGCTTCGCTTTCGCCTTCTCATTCGTTTCGTGGTCGGCCTTGCTCTTGTAACGCAGCCCCCTTGCGAGGTTGTCGGCCGCGCGCTGTTGCGGGTCCTTGTAGCTTCCGCCGAAGGTGTCGTTCATCGGCCCCCGGTCCCCCGTCGGACTCGCGAACTGCGCGTAAACCGCTGCTCCCCCGAAAACCACCCCCGCGAGCACGGCGCCGAGCATCAACCCCAGCAGAGCTCGCCTCTTGATCATCCTGTGCTTCAATTCCATCTCTGCTCCTCTCTTTCCATATGAAAAGTATTCGACATCTCGGCTTCCTCCCGGACCGTGGCCGCGCACGCCGCGCACCGGCGGAGGAGATGAGCCACGATCGCTTTTCTTTCCGCCGGCGAAACCTCGCCACGGACGAAGCGCTGGAGAGCGCCGTGGCTCGGATGGGGCCGCTCCTCTTTCATACGGCGGCCAGATCGCGGTAGCGCAGCGTCCCGTCCGCGTTCCGCGTGATCGCGAGCAGTTGCCGCCGGACGGTATCGGGTTGAAAGGTCGGCTCTTCGAGCCTGATCCAGGTGGCGAACCAGGAGCCGCGCTCGAAGACGACGCGGAGCCCCGCCTGGGCCGGCGTGTAGAGCGGCGGCGTTGCGACCATGCCCGGCTCGGCCAGCGGGCGTGGCGTGAAGTGGTCCAGCACCACGCAGCCATAGAGCAGCGCCTCCATGCCGGCGTCGGTCCGCGAGAGGTCCACCTTGGAGTAGTGCTCCCGGCGGACCTCTTCATACAGCTCCCGGACGTTTCGCCAGTGAGCGTGGCGGGCCGCCATCTCCGCCGGGTTCTCCTCGCCGTAGGCTTCCCAGAAGGCTGTGACTGCCGTCGCCAGCCGCCGGATGTCGTCAAGGTGTGGGCTCGTCATCACCCGGAAAGGATGGAGACGAGGCGCGGATCGGTAAAGCGCGGGAAGGGGCGGGATGTCTCCCGGGCAACTGAAGGTCTGGCTTCGAGAGAGGCCATCCGGGAGCCCCAAGCCCCGGCGGGAGGAGAGAGCATGCTTCCCGGGCATCTGGAGATCCGGCGCCGGAGGGGAGTCGAGACGACTTCCGACGAATTTCGGGAAAGTTGTCAAAAAAAGGGGACCAGCGGCAACATATAGATAGAAGCAGGTGCGTTGAGAGGAGAACCGATGGCCGAGAAGAAGCCCGACCTGAGCATCATCCTTCGCTTCCTCAGAGAGTCCCTGGACTGGAGCCAGGGCCAGCTCGCGGAAGCGGCATCGACGACAGCGGCCCTGATTGCCGACTACGAGGCGGGGCGGAAGGAGCTGCGCCGCGAGCGGCTGGAGCACTTGATCGCCGCCATGGGGCATGGCCCCGAGCGGATCGATGAGACGCTGATCTTGATGGAAACCGTCCGGGCCGGCGTGAGGCTGAACCCGGACGACCCCTTCGACTCCCGGCGGCGCCGCATCGAGGCCATCGCCGCCCAGGCCGGCCGGCTCGCCGCGGGCTTCACGCGAGCGGTGCTCAACCTCCTGACGGCCGGCGGCGAGGCCGTCCACGCCCAGGACAAGGCGGCCGTCCTGTGGCGCAAGCTGAAGCGCGAGAAGCCCGAGCACCGGCTGGTCCTGGTCGAGGAGGACAAGCGCTATCGCCATTGGGGCCTGTCCGTGCTGGTGACCCAGGAGAGCCTCGACGCGGCGCCGAACCAGCCGAAGGAGGCGCTGGAGCTGGCGAAGCTGGCCGTGCGCATCGCCGAGCTGGTGCCTGGCACCCAGGCCTGGCGCTGGCGGCTGCAGGGCCGCGCCGGGGCCGCCCTGACGAATGCGTACCGGGTCTGCAGCGACCTGCCGGCGGCACGCAAGGCGCGCGTCCGCGCCCGCAAGCTCTGGGAGGACGGCGAAGCGGGCGACCCCGGGCTGCTCGACGAGGCCCTCCTGCCCTGGGTCGAGGCCGCGCTGTATCGCGACGAGCGCGAGCTTCCCGAAGCCCTGAAGAAGATCGCCGAGGCGCTGGCGCTCGACAACGGCGAGCTGAGAGGGAAGATCTTTTTGACCAAGGCGAGCGTTCATCATTTTCTGGACGAGCCGGAGGCCGCCACGGCCGCCAACCTGGAAGCCGCCCGATTCATCGATCCGGTGCGCGAGCCTCGGCTCATGTGGGGGGTTTCCTACAACCTCGTCACCGATCTGCTCGATCTCGGCCGAGCCGAAGAAGCGCGGCTGCGGCTCCCCGAGCTGCGGACGTTGGCGGAGCGGCTCCGAGGCGAGCGGGATCTCACCCTTGTGACATGGCTGGAGGCCAAGGTCGCCGCCGGACTCGGCGAGCTCGATTCGGCACGGGACGGCCTGGCGCAGGTCCGGCGCACGTTCCAGAAGCCCGAAGCGAGCTACGACTTCGCCCTGGTGAGCGTAGACCTGTCTCTGGTGCTCCTGGAGCAGGGCGAAACGAGGCGGGTGCGGACTATCGCGGAGGAGATGGCCTTCATCTTCCGGAGTCAGCGGGTCCACCCCCAAGCCCTGGCAGCCCTTGGGGTCTTCTGCGAGGCCGCTCAGCGGGAGGCCGCGACGGTGGATCTGGCCCGGCGGGTGGCCCGTTTCCTCTATCGCGCCCAGAACGACCCCGAGCTGAGGTTCGAGGCCGGAACCGAATGACGGCTCCGGCCTCAGCACTGGTATCAACCCAGCGGGTCGATGTACGCCCCCGCGTCAGCCGTGGGCGCCGGCGAGCCCCAAGGGTCGATGTACGCCCCCGCGTCGGGCCTGGGCGCCGGCGAGCCCCAAGGGTCGATGTACGCCCCCTCGGCGTCCCACAGGCTTGTGAGGAAACCCCAGACGTGGCTCAGCAACGCCGGGGCGCTCAGGGTGGAATGTTCGCCCGTGGCGCGGTCGACCCGGCGAGGCTCGGCGGCGGCCCAGGAGGCGGCGAAGGCGAACATCAGGACGAACACGGCAGCTTGACGTCCAAGACGCATGAATGGCTCCAATCCGGAGGCACCTCAGCCGGCCGCCATTGGCCGCGGAGGAGCGCCCCCCGGGGGATAGTGCCAGCATCCAGGAGGAGAAGAACCCATCTCTCGTGCTCCCAGGGCACGGTTCAGGAGTAGAGGCCATGAAGAAAGAAGCGAAGACGAGGCGAAAGAAGAAGGCCAGGCCCGCCGCCCGGCTGGCGATGGTGCTGCTGCGCTACGCCCACGGCTGGTGGGAGCAGGGGAAGCTTGCCGCGGCGGCCGGCTTCCTGCGGTCCCAGGTCTCCAGGTGGGACCGGGGAGTCCAGGAGGTTCCGAACTATGCCTTGGAGCGGACGGCCGACGTGACGGGGTTTCCCCGCAATCTGCTGAGCGTCCTGCGGCGCGGCCTCCGCTCCTTCCTGCTCGCGATGCAAGGCAAGTCCCGCCCGCGCCGGGCTCTCGCGGAAGTCTCGCTCCTCGAGCTGTTCCCCCTGGCCGCCAAGGCTGTGGACCTCATCCTAGAGCCCCTGGACGAGGCCGTCTCCGTGGCGGAGCAGGCGCAGCCCCTGCCGGCTGACCGCGAGGCTGCGCAGTCACTCTGGGAGCGGCTCAAGCTGCGCCCGGAGGAGCAGCGCTGGCTGCTCGTCGAGCGCGTCGAGGAATTCCGCAACTGGGTGCTCGTCGAGCGCGCGGTCGCGGAGAGCCTGGACCTGGCGCCGAACCACCCCAGGGAGTCTCTGGGCTGGGCGAAGCTGGCCGGGCGCATCGCCGAGCTCGTTCCCGGCTCCGAAGCCTGGCGCTGGAGATTGCAGGGTTGTGCCGGGACCGCACTGACGAATGCGTTCCGCGTCTGCAACGACCTGCCGGCCGGCCGCGCTGCCCGGCTGCGCGCCCGCCAGCTCTGGGAGGCCGGCGAGCCCGGCGACCCGGGGCTTCTCAACCGGGCTCTGCTGCCATGGATCGAGGCCGCGCTCTATCGCGACGACCGGGAGTTGCCGCAGGCTCTCAAGAAGATTGCCGAAGCCCTGGCGCTGGACAACGGCGAGCTGAGAGGCAAGATCTTCTTGACCAAGGCCAGCATTCATCATGTCCTGGACGAGCCGGAAGCCGCCACGGCTGCCAACCTCGAAGCCGCCCGGCTCATCGATGCTGAGCGTGAGCCTCGGCTCGCTTGGGGCGTTTGCTACAACTTGTTATCGGATCTGCTCCACCTCGGCCGTGCCGAAGAGGCAAGCCAGAGGCTGCCCGAGGTGCGCAGGCTGGCCAAGCGACTCGGCGGGGAGCTGGATGCCGCCCGCGTCACGTGGCTGGAGGCCAAGGTAGCCGACGGGCTCGGAGACCTGGAGTCGGCCCGGGCCGGCTTCGAGCGGGTCCGGAGCACGTTCCAGAAGCCCGAGCTGAGCTACGACTTCGCCCTGGTGAGCGTGGACCTGTCGCTCGTCCTCCTGAAGCAGGGCGAAACGAAGCGGGTGCGCACCATCGCCGAGGAGATGGCCTTCATCTTCCAGAGCCAGCAGGTCCACAGCCAGGCCCTGGTTGCGCTGCGGATCTTCTGCGAGGCGGCGAAGAGAGAGGCCGCGACGGTGGAGCTGGCCCGGAAGGTTGCCCGCTTCCTTTACCGTGCCCAGAGCGATCCGGGGATGAAGTTTGAGACCGCGACAGAATTATAAATAGACTCTTACTGACTAGATAGTTGACATAGGAGATCCGTATATACCCACACCGGGCGCCATGCCGAAGCCGCCGCTCTCGCGGAGTGAGGTTGAGGGGCCGGAGCCGGGTCAGGCTCCGGCCTCGGGAGACCGGCGGGTCAGGATCTTTCTAGAGGGCTACCCTGGCGCTGTGCTCACTGAGAAGCGTCTCGCCCCTCTTGACGGTGACGCTGTAATTCGCCGTCTTGCTGCTGCCGTCGATGGTGGCGCTCAGCACAACTCTCTCCCCCGTCTCCAGCGTTGTCTCGGTATCGCCAGCCTCGCCGGAAGGCAGCTTCAGCATAGCGCCGGCCACAACCTGGCCAGACGAGATGTCCTTCACTTGCGCCTTGAGCGCAAATCCGCCGGAAACGGGCTCGACCGTGACCTGGGTCGAGTAGCTCGCTGGAACCGGGTTACCCGCCTCCGCGCTGAACAGCGCGACAGACAGCAACAGCAGAACGATGATGCCGAACGTAGTCTTGACTGAGAAATTCATGATGCCGTGCCTCCAAGGCTAAAGCCAGCCACACTCGATTGTGCAGTTGATCCGGTCGCTGCCTAAGACGGCGAAGAGTACCGCAAGGGCACAAACGAGTCTACGTTCCATGTCTGTCCTTTCTAAAAGGCTAAGCATCAGGCTTGGCGCTATTATCTACAGTGCTATAGCCCGCTCGAAGCGTGACACGGGGACCGGGCGGATGCTCGGTGTGGCCAGACAAGCCGGCCTCAAGGAAGCAGCCCTGTCCGCTGTGGCCCTGGAAGGGCTCTCCCAGGACTCTTCCGAGCTGTTCCGGAGAGGCCGAGCCGTTGCTCCCGGATCTATCGGCGGAAGAAAGGGAGGTCAAGTCGAGATCCCCCAACCTATAGGCGGAACGCCGATAGGCTCCGGCCAAACGCCGATAGGCTCCGGCCAGACGAGGAAAGATTCCAGCGAATCGCCGATAGACTCAGGCCAGACGCCGAGGGGTTCCGGCGAGTCACCGATAGGTTCCGGCCAAACAGGGATAGGTTCCGGCAATCGCCGATAGGCGCCGGCCGAACGGCGATAGGCTCCGGGGAGTCGCCGATAGGTTCCGGCCGAACAGGGATAGGTTCCGGCAATCGCCGATCGGCGCCGGCCGAACGGCGATAGATTCCGGGGAGCCGCCGATAGGTTCCGGCCGAACGGCGATAGGCTCCGAGTGGCAGCGCCTGCTGGCGTCGCTGGCGGCCAACACGGACGAGATCCCGCACCTGGAGGCGAGCCGCGCGATCCTCGCGGCTCACCTGGACGAGACCCAGGCGCTGATCCGGCGGCAGGCGGCGCTGGCCGCCGAAAAGCAGCAGTCCTCCCAGGATGTCCGGAGCAAGATCGGAGACGGCCAGCGTCTGGCCACGATGCTGCGCCAGGGCCTCAAGCAGTTCTACGGCATCCGGTCCGAGAAGCTGACGGAATTCGGGCTCAACCCCTTCCGCGGCCGGTCAGGCCGGAAGCAGCCGGAAAACCCCACCCCGCCCCCGCCGCCGGTCGAGACGGCGGCCCCCACCAACGAGTAGCCACAAGATCACATCTGGCTGGAAGGATCGGGGCGTGCCTGGCACGCCCCTCTTTTTTGCCGGCCACCCAGAGCCAGCGCTCAATTCCGGGGGCTTTGCGGAGTGCCCTGGGCGTCGTCGGCCGGCGGCATCGAGATTTCCATCTGAAGAACCTTGCCGGCGACCGAAAGGTACTCTGCAAGCGGAGGGAGCCCGATCTCCTTCCGGAGCTCATCGACGTGGCCAGGGTCCTCCAGCGGCACTACAAAGGGTTTGCCATCTCCGACTCCCCGGATCTGAGTGCCAAAGCGCTGCTTCCGGCCGAGATCGAGTTGGACGGCGTCGTAGACGATCGCAAACGCTTGAGCGTCATCTCCTGCTTTCTTGAAATCCCTCTCGATGAAAGGAAGAGCCGCAAGCAGCAGGCGCAGGTCGCCTCCATGTTTCGCAAGAATCACTGCCGCATAGGAGGTCTTGGACCCGAAGCGAGCAGTGTCGATCCAGCCTACCTCCTGCACGAGCGACCGGAGATGGCGGATGTTCTCGGCAACAACGCCGTCAACCTCCTCCTGCTTGAGCGTCTTGCTCTTGATCGCTTCCTGGTCTTTCCGCAGCCGGTCGGCGAGATCCACCTGGATGGCCGAGACTCTCTCCGGGGCAAGTGAAGCTGTACTGCCCAGAGGCATCGGGTCCAGCCGGACGGCATCGGGAACCGCGTCTAGGCGGAGGAAGACCTGGACCCTATCGGGCTGTTCAAGGATGAGCCTGCCGTCATCGACAACGGCGCCCCATCGCTCCACAAGGCCCGAGTTGCGGACTGTCAGGTGCTCCTTCTCGTACCCAAGCAGTCCGACAGCCCGGACCCGGCCTTGCCGCCAGATGACCACGCGGTCGGCCTCAATAAGCACGATTTCCTCGCCTTTCTGGAGTTGCCAGGGACCCAGAAGGCGTGCAGGTAAGCCGCTGTCGACAGCGCCGCTGGCAGGCGCCCACAGAAGGATCGCCAGTAGATAAATCCACCACCCGCGTGATACGCCGCACTTGCGCATTTATACTCTGTCCTTCTTGAAATGCGAGGGGATTGCCCCTTGCCGAGTAGGTGTATACTACAACAACTCTGGTCACTGAGGCGCCTGGGATCTGCTTTCGCAGTATGCATTTTGGCGGAAGGAAGCGACCGCCTGAAAGGAGATATAATGCGCAAGAGGAACACGAAGGCTACGCAGGAAGAGCGTCCAAGGGTCCTGGCGCGAATTCTCGCGGAGGATCTGAGGAACATCCGGGTAGTTGGTGGTGGGGCGACTACGTCCGAAACGGGAACGCGCGGACAGGATGACTGGGATGTCACCAACGTCGGTGGTGACGGCGACGCTTATACCTACTAGGTAGGCGCGTCCTCACCTCCCCGATAACCTTCTCATGGAGAAAGCCGGCAGGTGACCGAACGGCCCCTTGCCGGTTCTTTCAGCGCCTCTTTCCAGAATCGGATATCTACATGGCTAGGAAGGTATTGATACTCACTGAGCCCGGGGACATCCATGCGTATGCCGTTGCTGAAGCCCTGCGCCTGAAAGGTGGAATACCGTTCATTTGGCACACGGCCGACTTTCCTTCCATCGCAAGTGAGTCTGTTCTCTTTCAAGGCTCAGAACGAAAACTCGTGATTTCCATGGGAGGAGGAACGGAATTTCCTGAGCTTGCCAACCCTTCGTTAGTCACCATCTGGCACCGCAGGCCAGCTTTCGCTGTAGATCCCTCAAGCCTCCATCCCGCTGACGTCCAGTTCGCTGAGATGGAGTGTACCGTCTTTCGTCGGTCACTCTTGAGTATCATCGCACGGGATGCGTTCTGGGTCAATCCCCCGGATTCGGCGATCTCTGCCTCCAGGAAGCTCGTCCAACATCAAGTGGCGCTTGAAGTGGGATTCAAGTTGCCGGATACGCTGTATTCAAACGATCCGAAGGAGATCCGAGCGTTCATCCGCGGCCACGGCGGGACCATCATCTACAAGCCATTTAGAGGTCAACCCTGGCGCAGCAGGGAAACCTATTGGGTTCCATATACAAGCTTGCTAAGCGAGGATCAGCTTGTTCCAGAGGTCGCCTTGCGAAACGCACCTGGGATTTACCAAGAACTAATCCCAAAGGCGTATGAGCTCAGAGTCACAGTCATGGGAAGCCGCCTTTTCGCTGCGAAGATTCTTTCTCAGGAAACACAAGACGGCAAGGTGGACTGGCGCAAGGCGTATACTGAGCTTCAGATGCAACCCTTCTCGCTTCCCGCCGCAGTCGCAGAGCTTTGCCATAAACTGCTCCAGCGACTAGGGCTCGTCTTCGGTTGCCTCGACTTCATAGTCACACCTGCTGGCGAGTGTGTCTTCCTGGAGATCAATGAGATGGGGCAGTTCTTGTTTGTTGAGAAGTACACCGATCTGCTTCTCCTTGACGCTTTCAGCGAGTTCCTGCTACAGGGGCGAATCGACTTCGACTGGCAGCCGGTGGATGCGAAAATTAGATACACTGACATCCTGCCGAGAGTCGAGGGCGCAGCGATTCTTTCGAAACAACAACATGTCAGTCCGGTTGAGCAGAGTTTCCCTGAGGATCAGCAAGAAACCTGAGTTCGCTATCCTTGGGCAGTCGCTCGCTGGAACCGGGTTACTCGCCTCCGCGCTGAACAGCGCGACAGACAGCACCAGCAGCCGCGCGCTCACTTCCCACGCCGTCAGGGTCGTCCGGCAGCGCGGGAGGAGAGAGCGCGCTCACCCGGCATCTGAAGATCCGGCTGCGGAGGGGAGACGAGACGACTTCAGACGAATTTCGACCGGAGTGTCAAAAATAGGGGCCAGCGGCAACTATATAGAGGAGGAAGAAAAATCGGGCTGAATTCCCTCCCGGCGCCAAATTCGGCGCCGTCGAGGTCCGGGGTCAAGAACCCCACAAGGAGATGACCATGCAGAACGAGACGACGTATTCGGGAATCCTGGGCGAGTGGCAGCGCCTGCTGGCGTCGCTGGCGGCCAACACGGACGAGATCCCGCACCTGGAGGCGAGCCGTGCGATCCTCGCGGCTCACCTGGACGAGACCCAGGCGCTGATCCGGCGGCAGGCGGCGCTGGCCGCCGAAAAGCAGCAGTCCTCCCAGGATGTCCGGTGTCCGGAGCAAGATCGGAGACGGCCAGCGTCTGGCCACGATGCTGCGCCAGGGCCTCAAGCAGTTCTACGGCATCCGGTCCGAGAAGCTGACGGAATTCGGGCTCAACCCCTTCCGCGGCCGGTCGGGCCGGAAGCAGCCGGAAAACCCCACCCCGCCCCCGCCGCCGGTCGAGACGGCGGCCCCCACCAACGAGTAGCCACAAGATCACATCTGGCTGGAAGGATCGGGGCGTGCCTGGCACGCCCCTCTTTTTGCCGGCTACCCAGGATACGCTTCAGCCCCCCAGCCAACCAACTCCATGCCAGCCAGGCCAAAATGCCGACGGCTCAGCTAATTTACCGACGCCGCGTCGTAAAATTGGCTGGGCCGTCACTAAATTAGCTGAGCCATCGTTAAGTTAGCTGGACCGTCGTTAGATTAGCGGGGCCGTCACTAAATTGGCTGGGCCGTCGTTAGATTAGCTGGACCATCGCTAAGTTAGCTGGACCGTCGCTAAGTTAGCTGGGCCGTCGCTAAGTTAGCTGGACCGTCGCTAAGTTAGCTGGACCGTCGCTAAGTTAGCCGAGCCGTCGTTAAGTTAGCTGAGGCGTCGGTAGCTGGCCGGGCATTGGATAGCTGAGCGTCGTTAAGTTAGCTGAGGCGTCGGAGCTCAGCCGAGGCATTGGATCCCAGGCGAAGCGTCACGGCCGCGCGCAACTCTGCCATGCCTTCCCGCAACGGTGAGAGTCGGGCAGCGCAGCCTGCCCCGGTTTCCCGTCCTGGAAGCACTCCCTTGGCGGGCAGGCGAGGTCGCACTGAGGCCGCCCGGGAGGTCTTATGCTCGATCTGTCCCTCGGCCGATATGCCCTGCTGGGCCTTGCCGTCTCGCTTCTCGCTCTGCCGGCCGCCGGCCAGGGCTCCTGCGTGCTCCTGCACGGCGGCTGCGGAGCCCAGGCGATGCAGTGCTTCCCCGATGCTCTCGGCCCCGCCTCCTGGACACAACCAGGCGGTGGTCGTACCACACAGTGGCGGTTCGGACCCCAGAGCGCGGCCTCCGACTGCCACGGCCCCCTCGAAGCCGGCCAGCCGCCGCGCTGCTGCACCTCCTTCCATCCACCGGCTTCGGGTCCGCGCCCCACCGTCGCGCTCCGCGTCTCCGGCACGCGGGTGTTCGTGGACTACGAGGCGCCGAACTACTACTGCCAGAACACCGGCGACTGGCCGCCGTTCTTCACCTGCACGAACGATCCGCTGGTGTCATCCGACAATCTCCTTCTCCTCCGCAACAGTGATCTGGTGGCCCGGACGTTCCCGTACTTCGAGAGCGGCACCTGGGATACGGGGATCGACGTCGCCTGCGGCGACACGCAGACGTTCACCGCTCGGCTCGGTTTTCTGGCCGAGGGTCCGCTCGGCGTGGTGGAAGCCACGGCCACCCGGGCGGTGACCGCCGTCTGCACCGACCGCCGCACCTGCTCGGCCGGAGGCGGCGGCGCGCCGTCGCTCGGCGTAGGGATGCCGGTCCATGTGGGGTCCGGCGACGTGTCTTTCAGACTGCCGCTGTTCTCGATCGCGCAGTCGCCGCTGCCGCTTTCGTTCGGCTTGAGCTACCACAGCGCGGTTGCACGCCATCCTGGGCTGGTTGTGGATTCCGGCTGGAACCATTCGTTCGCCGCGACGCTACGGGCTACGGATGCCTCGGAACGCTTCCTCTATCATGTGAGTGGCGACGGGATGGAGTCCGAGTATATCCGGCAGGGGGAGAACGCCTGGACCGCCTTCGAGCCGGGCGAGTTGCGCGGCTCCGTCGACCCGCTCGGGCAACCGCCTGGAGCTGACCGACCTCGACGGCACGGTCACCGCCTTCGACGCTACGACCGGCCGCTGGCTCGCCACGATCGACCGCTGGGGAAACGCCCTGACCGGCACCTACGATGCCGACGGGTTTCTGGTGTCGGTCGCCGACTCGATGGGCCGGCGAATCGAGCTGCGCTACTCCGGCGGGCTCCTCGCCGAGGTCGAGCTTCCCGGCGGTCTTGTCTGGCGGTTCGAGTACGAGGGTGGCCTGCTCGTCCGGGTCTTCGACCCGCTTCACACGGGCTCTCTGCCGTGGCGCGGCTTCGCCTATCAATCGGACTCGTACGGCGTGCCGCGCCTGCTGACCGAGGTGCGCGACGAGGCCGGATCGCTGCTCGAAGGCCATGCCTACGACGCCCGCGACCGCGGCATCACATCGGTCTCCGTCGATCCGGCCGGCGGCCGGGATCTCGTCACGATCGAATACGACACGCCCGCGCCGGGCCGGACCCGGGTGACCCATGAAATCGACGCTTCCACCCGTCAGGTGTCGGTTTTCACGCTGAGCTATCAGCGCGGGAGGTTCCTGCCGACCCGGGTGGAAGGCAACTGTCTTTCCTGCGGCGGAGCCGGCGGGGATGACCAGAGCTTTACCTACGGCCCGGATAATCTGGTGACCTCGCGCACGGACGCCAACGGCCACGTGACCCGCTACGAGCACGACGCGCGAGCCAACCTGACCGCCGTCACCGAGGCCGCGGGCACACCCCTGGAGCGCACGGTGCGCTACCGCTACGACGATCCCGCCTGGCCGCGCTTCCGCACGGAGACCGACGAGCCCTCCGCCGCCCGGCCCGGCGAGCGCAAGCTCACCCGCCAGGAGTGGCTCTCCGGAGAAACGGTGCTCGTCACCCGAGAAACCGGCTGGCTTTTGC
Organism: uncultured Holophagales bacterium; assembly: GCA_963844885.1. Classification (GTDB taxonomy): domain Bacteria; phylum Acidobacteriota; class Thermoanaerobaculia; order Multivoradales; family UBA5704; genus DATMER01. The sequence continues at coordinate 961,578 of CAWJQA010000012.1, forward strand.
AAACGGATACCGCTCCGGTTACGTATACCCGCACGGCCACGTTCGACGCCCGCCACCGAACGCTCAGCGTGGACGGGCCGCGGACCGACGTAGCGGATATGACGACATTCTCATACTACCCGGATAACGATTCCGATCTGGCCCGGCGGGGCCGGCTGCGCGGTGTTACGGATGCCGTGGGACTTTCCACGTTTTCCGCGGATTACGATATCTACGGTACACCGCGCGGCTCCACGGACGCCAACGGGGTGGCTACGGTGCGAATCACAGACGCCCGCGGCCGGGTGGTGTCGAGCATTCAAAAGGCTGTGTCCGGTGATCCGGCCGAAGTGGCGGACTACATAGCCCGGCACGATTTCGACGGCCGGGACCGGCTGGTCCGCACCATTTTGCCGCGGGGCAACGGCCTGCGCTACGGATATGAGGACGGTACCGAGCGACTGGTGGATGAGATCCGCCTCGACGCCGCCGGTCGTGAGATCGAGCGCCGCCACCGCACGCTCGACGATCTCGGTGCCACCGTGCGCGAGGAGCTTCAGAGCTGCGACGCTCCGGCGCCCATCTGCGCCGCCTGGACGACCCGCAACCGAGAGGATTTCGTCTACGACGCCCATCACCGGTTGGCCGAAGTTGTCCACCCGGTGCCGGCCGGCGCCACGGTACGCAATACTTACGATGCTGACGGGCTTCTGGTGGCGGTTCAGGATGAAAACCATACCAACCCGAATACTCGCTATACCTTCGACGCTCTGCATCGCCTCACGGCCGTGGATCAGAGCTCGACGCTCACCAGCTATGGCTACGATGTGCGGGACAATCTCATTGCGGTGACCGATCCCAACGGCAACGTCACCCGCTATCTTTATGATGACTTCGGCCGTCTCGCGCGCCAGGAGTCGCCCGTGACCGGCGTCACCACCTGGCAGCACGACGCGGCCGGCAACGTGGTGAGCACAACCGACGCGCGCGGCGCGGTGACAGTGCGAACCTGGGATGCCGTGGGCCGCCTGCTCACCAGCGTGTCGACGCTCGCCGGAGCCCCCACGGAGACGGTGAGCCAGCAGTATGACGATCCCACGCCGGGCCGCTACGGCCTGGGTCGCCTCGCCCGCTCGACCGATCCTTCCGGCTCGACTTCCTGGAGCTACGAACGGCGCGGCCTGCTGCGGCGCGAAGAGAAAACCGTTCAAGGAAGCACCTACGCCACCTCCTGGCGCTACGACGCCAACGGCAACCGCGCCGCTCAGGTTTATCCTTCGGGCCGCGAAGTGGCCCAGACGTTCGACTTCGCGGACCGGCCGGCCTCGGCCACTTTGGGGAACACACCGCTGGTCTCGTCGGCCTCCTATCTTCCGTTCGGCCCGGTCGAAAGGGTTGCCTTTGGCAACGGCACGGTGCAAACGCGGAGCTGGGATCAGCGCTACCGGCCGCTCGAAAACCGGCTCGATGCAAGCGCCGGCCCTCTCGCTGATTATCTCTATGGGCTCGACGCCGTAGGCAACGTCACCGCACTACACGACGCCCTCGATCCAGCCTACAACAGGGATTTTTCCTACGACGACCTGTACCGGCTTACCGGCGCTTCGACGGGTGAAGCCTTGTGGGGAACCGGCCGCTACGCCTATGACGCCATGGGCAACATGACGTCGCTGGCGCTCGGTTCCTTCCGCTCGGCCAACTTTACATACAACGGCACGCTGCCGACGCTGCGAACTGTCGAAACCGAGAGCGGGGCGCGCGCCGTGACCTACGATGCCGTGGGCAACGAGCTCGGCTCCGGCGCGGCCTGGTCGGCGCGCAACCTGCTCGCCGCCGCGGACGGATTGAGCTATCTCTATGACGGCCGCGGCCTGCGCACATCCACCACGATCGACGTTCCCTTCGGCACCGCCACGGGAAATATAGTGGCGGATGATGGCGGAGCTCCCATCGCCGGAGCCATGGTGCGAGTCACCGGCACTACAGACGCCACAGCTACGGACGGCGCCGGGGCTTTTCGATTGACTCGCCCGGCCGGACTTTACACCCTGACCGCCACCGCACCCGGCTATCTTTCTTCCACCTCGGCCCCTTTCGCCCTCACCTCCGGCGGTGAAACGCCTGTTGGAACCCTGAGACTGGCGCCGGCTCCGGGAACAATCACCGGCACGGTGACCGGCTCGCCAGACGGCGCGCCGCTGGCGGGTGTTCTCGTGACGGTCTCGGGCAGCAGTGAGACCGTGTATTCAGACGAAGCCGGAACCTTTATCTTGAAGTTGCCGGCCGGCACCTGGACGTTGACTTTCGCGCGCCCCGGCTATCAAAGCCGCACGCTCGATCCGATCGTGCTCGTAGCGGGAGCCACCCACCGCCTCGAAAGCATCGAGTTGGAAGCCGAGCCCGCCACGCTCACCGGCCGGGTCGTGGACGGCACCGGAGCCGGAATCGCGGGAGCCACCGTCTCCGCCAGCACCAACACCCTGCGCGCGGCCGGCCCCTCCACGGTCACCGATGCTTCCGGAAGCTTTTTTCTTTCCGTTCCGCCGGGAACGTGGTCGCTCGCCGTCACCCGCGAAGGTTTCGGTAGCCGCCTCACCGCCGCCGTGGACCTCGGCCCGGGTGGGGCCTACTCCTTCGGTAATTTGCTCCTCCAGGCCCTCGGCACCGTCACCGGCCGGGTGATCCGCGCCGCGGACGGCTCGCCCGTAGCCGGCGCCACAGTCACGGTGGACGGAACGCTCGACTTGGCCGGCACTGACGCAACCGGAGCCTTTCACCTGACTCTGCCGCCCGGCACCTACACGGTGACCGCAGCAGCCCCGGGTTTCGCTTCGATCACTTCGCCACCTTTCCCGGTGACGGCGGGCGGCACGCTCGATCTCGGCAGCTTGGCTCTTTCGCAAGTCGCGCTCTCCGTTCACGTGGGTTATGCCGACGACCTGCGGCCGACCTCGACCTTCCCCGTTCCCTGGCAGGGAGCGCCGAACGTCGTCTATCTCGGCAGCCCGTCGCCGCTCGACGCCGGAGCCATCCGTCTCGACAACAGCACGGATCAACCCATCGCCGTCGATCGCGTCCTGGTCGATCTCCAACGCCCCGGGCCGGTCTATGACCTCTGGGGAAGCTTTGCGGTGCCGCCGCACGGCTCGGTGATTCTCACCCAGACGCAACCGTTCAATTTTGACACCAGCGACGCGGCCATCGTCGCCTGCGGCGCGACACCGAAGCCTGGAGACCCACGGATACCGAAGGTCAGCGTGGTGATTGGCGGCCAGTCCACGAGCTACTATGACATCGGCCACGTGCTCGACACAGGAGGCTTCGATTCGTACTGCCGCGGCAATGAATCCCTCGCGTGGCGGCTCATCGGCACGTCCGGCGCCGACGCCGGAGGTGACTTCCTTTTAGAACCCGCCCTGGGCACCGGTCTCTGGGGTCAACCCTACACCCTGACCGCCACGGTGACCGATGCCGGAGGCCAGCCGCTGCAAAACGTCGCCGTGACCTTCCGCGCCGCCACCGGTCCCAATCGCGGCGCGACCGGCCAAAGAGTGACAGATGCCAACGGCAAGGCGATATTCACGTACACGAGCGCCTACGTCGGCTCCGACACGTGGGAAGCCACCATCCCGAACCCTTCGGGCGGCGCATTGACATCCAATCTCACCGTCGTCCGCTGGCCGGCCCCGGCCGATCTCGAGCTGTTCCTCGGCTATGCCGAGAACGAAAGCGGCTCGACGCCCGGTTTCCCGCAACCGTGGAAGGGAGACCCGGGAATTCTCTTCCTCGGCGGCGGCCAGTTTCTCGACGCCGGAGCCATGCGAATCGACAACCCCACGGATGCACCGCTTCCGATCGACCGCATAACGGTAGATCTTCAGCACCCCGGACCGACTTTCAACATCTGGGGAAGCTTCACCATTCCGGCCCACCAGTCGGCCATTCTGACACAGACAAAGTCCTACGACTTCGACACCAGCGAGTTTCCGTTCATGCCCTGTGGCGTACCGGCCCCGCCGGACGATCCGAGAGTGCCGAAGATCACCGTCACCACTCAGGGGAAAACCTTTTCCTATCTCGACTCGGAGCACGTGCTCGACACGTTCGGCTACGACCTGCGCTGCCAGAAAGGCGAATCCATGCAGTGGCGGCCGGTGGGCGCGAGCGGAGCGGGCGAAGCCGGGAAGCTGATCGTAAAACCCAAAGCGCTGTCCGGCCCGGTGGGCTCGGTGCAGACCATCACCGCCGTCCTCCTCGACGCGGCGGGAGAGCCGCAGCCGGGAGTGTTCATCTTCTTCCGCGTCTACGCGGGCAACAACAGTGGTCGCACCGCAGGCATCTTCACCGACAGCGCGGGAATCGCAAGGTTTTCCTACGCCAGCACCGTCGAGGCCTTCGACACGCTCCTGGCGCGGGTACAAAACGGCACCCTCGCGGCGCAGGAGATCAACGGCATCACCTTCGACTGGGTGCCCAAAGCCACGCTGGCGTTGAGCCCCGCCACCTCGACGCTACCGGTAGGCACGGCGGCCAATCTGAGCGTCATCGCCAAGAGGCCAGACGGCCGGCTGCTGCCGGGCTTGGCCGTCGTCTTTCGGGTCACCGCCGGCCCCGACGCCGGCAAGACCTTCCAGATTCTCACCGACGCCACCGGTAAAGCGGCGTACACCTTCAACGGCGGCATCGCCGGCACGGATACGGTCGAGGCGTCGATCCTGATGGGCAGCGGAACGTATCAAAGCTCCAATCCGGTCACGGTGGCCTGGACCTCGCCGAAAACCTTGTCTCTCACGCCCTACTCGGCGAGTCACACTCCGGGCGAGCCCGCCACCGTGACGGCCGCTCTGAGCCAGCCGCTGGCGGGTATTGCCGCGACCTTCCGCGTCGTCAGCGGCCCCACGGTCGGCCGAACCAGCCAGGCGATCACCGACTCTGCCGGGCGAGCTTCATTCACCTACACGGGAGCAAACCCGGGAGCCGACACCCTCCAAGCCACGGCGGTGGTGAGCGGGGAAACATTATCGTCCAACCTCGCCGCGGTGGAATGGACCTCGATTCCCACCACGCTGGTCTATACGGGAACCCAGGTCGGGGAGTACAGTGATCCCATGCTTCTCGCCGCACGTCTCACGGAAAGCACCTCCAGGCAGCCGCTCGCCGGGAGAACGCTGGCTTTCGTCCTCGGCTCGCAGACGGCCACGGCCGTCACCGGTGCGGACGGTACCGCTACCGTCGAGATCGTCCCTGCCGGCCTGCCGGGAGCCACGCCGCTCGCCGTGGCCTTCGCGGGAGAAGGAGCCTGGTCGGGCTCCGCGACAAGCCGTCTGGCTGTCGTCACCCCGGAAGATACGGTTTTGACTCTCTCTGGAGTTTCCGCTGTAGCCAGCGGTAGCGCCCAGCCGGTGAGCGCCCGTCTCGTGGACGATGACGGCCAGCCGCTCGCCGGCCGGACTGTGGACTTCCGCCTCGGCGCTGCCACGGCCACCGCCACCACCGGAGCCGACGGCATGGCCACCGCCTCACTCTCCGCCCCGAACCTCGCCATCGGCATCGCCCGGCTCGAAGCCGCCTTCGCGGGAGACGCCTGGTATCGACCGTCTTCGGCGGCCTCAACCGTGCTCGTGGCGCAGCCGACCTCGTTCGTGATCTGGGGTGGCAACACGCCGGGCCTGCGACTCGGCGACCGCGTACAATTCTGGGGAGCACAATGGAGCCGGCAGATTCAAGGAGGCGACTACGCCGCCCAGGCTGATTTCAAAGGCTGGTCCACCGCGTCGCTGCCGCCACATCTCTGCCAGCCGAACGCTCATACAACCGGCACACCGCTGCTAGACGCTTCGTGTTGGACCTCGAAACCGGGAAATAGCAGCCCGCCCGCGAAACTTGGAAGCTACATCCAGGTGATCGTGTCAACGAGCATCGCGAAGAGCGGCTCGACGATCTATGGCAACACCGCGGCGACGGTGGTGTTGCGAGTGGACACGTCATCCGTCTACGGTCCGGACCCCGGGCACCCTGGCTATGGCACGGTTATCGGCGTTTTGGAGGATGGAGGTGGGGTTTTCACTTCCTCCTCCGTCTCAACGATGTCCGCTCAGGCCGCGACGGCAACACGCCGCATCTCCCTCTACTCGCCCGAGATGAGTCTGATGGCGGAGACCGAGCTGACGACGGCCACGCGCCCGGCCATCCTGTACGAATACATCTGGTTCGACGGCCGGCCGCTGGCGCAGGTGGATGGGGCCGGCACGGTGTCCTGGACCTTCACGGACCACCTCGGCACACCGCTGCTGCAAACCAGTTCTCTCCAGGGAATCATCTGGCGTGCTGAGCACGAGCCGTATGGCTCTATCTACGCCCTGCGTTCCTACGATAGGCATCAGCCTCTGCGTTTCCCGGGCCAGGAAGCTGAGCAGCTTGGTACGGGGGCGAATGGCGTGACGGAGCGGAGCTACAACGTGCATCGATGGTATGGGGCGGCGCTTGGTAGGTATACTCAGCCCGATCCTCATGGCCTTTTTCGTTCCCTTACACCCTACCTTTATGCTATATCGGCGCCGCTTAACTTCACCGATCCGGATGGCAGAGTTCCCAAACCTCCAGGGGCAAGAGATTGTGGCGCGAGCCTATGGAATCCAGACCTTGCACTTCCAAAACCTGGCTGTGGCCTTTGCGATCCGAAGAAGCTTGACGTCGCCATGGCACATGTTGCATCCAACAGACAAGGATACTGTGGAGGCGGCAAGAATTGTTCTTCACCAGAGGAGGTAAGCGCAAAGGCTAGGGGCGGCATTGACGAGGATACAGGTCAGGCATGGTATGTCTCTCAAGGAGATCCCTGCGTTGATTACTGTATTTGTGTTCACGAGCAGGATCACATACGACGACTATTCTTTAACCCCTACCGCGAGCAGGCCTGTGAAGATCTAGAGTGTTTAGCCGCACTATCGCAGCTACACTGTCTGAAGTTGTTTGCAATAGGACATTAGTGATGAAGAAAACCGCGTCAGTCTTTCTTGGCCTGCTAGGCGGTGTACTCTTAACTGTTGTTGTGTGCTGGAGTGTTTATCGGATAAAAATGAGACCGTGCCTTCCGGCATTTGCGGAGGTATCTCAGGGAAGGAGTATTGATGTTCGCCTAGGATCGCGTCAGTTCGGTGTGAAGGTCGTGCTCATTGGTTGTGAGGAGGAGCTTAACCGCACCTTTGAGGACGGCCAGCAACAAGCAATTATGGCTGTGATAGGAGACATGCTTCGCTCCGAGGGATGGCAGGCATGGCCTAGATTAAAGGAGGAGGAGTTTCGGCGTTCTCTGGTAAAGAAGATCAACGCAACCCTAAAGGAGTCAGTAGTTCGAGACGTCTACCTTCATTCTTTTTCGGCCGTGGAATAATGGAAGACTCGTTGCAAACGAACACCGCCGTGCTGTCCGAGTAAGGCAATGCAAGGCGGCCTTCACCTACACGAGCGCCTACGTCGGCTCCGACACGTGGGAAGCCACCATCCCCAACCCTTCGGGCGGCGCTTTGACATCCAATCTCACCGTCGTGCGCTGGCCGGCACCGGCCGATCTCAAGTTGTTCCTCGGCTATGCCGAGAACGAGAGCGGCTCAGCGCCCGGTTTCCCGCAGCCCTGGAAGGGAGACCCCGGCATTCTCTTCCTCGGCGGCGGCCAGTTTATCGATTCCGAGGCCATCCGGATCGACAACCATACTGACGATCCGCTCCCGATCGATCGCGTGACGGTAGATCTCCAGCGCTCCGTGCCGATTTTCGACCTCTGGGGAAGCTTCACGATCCCGGCCCACCAGTCAGCCATCCTGATGCAGACGAAGGCCTACGACTTCGACACCAGCGAGTTTCCATTCATGCCCTGCGGCGTACCGGCCCCGCCGGACGATCCGAGGGTGCCGAAGATTACCGTCATCAGTCAGGGGAAAACCTTTTCCTACCTCGACTCGGAGCACGTGCTCGACACCTTCGGCTACGACCTGCGCTGCCAGAAAGGCGAATCCATGCAGTGGCGGCCGGTGGGAGCGAGCGGAGCGGGCGAAGCCGGTAAGCTGATCGTAAAACCCAAAACGCTGTCCGGCCTGGTGGGCTCGGTGCAAACCATCACCGCCGTCCTCCTCGATGCGGCCGGAGAGCCGCAGCCGGGAGTCTTTATCTTCTTCCGCGTCTACGCGGGCAACAACAGCGGTCGCACCGCCGGCATCTTCACCGACAGCGAGGGAATCGCAAGGTTTTCCTATGCCAGCACCGTCGAGGCCTTCGACACGCTCCTGGCGCGGGTACAAAACGGCACCCTCGCGGCGCAGGAGATCAACGGCATAACCATCGACTGGGTGCCCAAAGCCACGCTGACGCTGAGCCCCACGGCCTCGACTCTGCCGGTAAGAACAGCGGCCAATCTGAGCGTCATCGCCAAACGCCCGGACGGCCGGGTTCTGCCGGGAATGGCCGTCGTCTTCCGGATCACCGCCGGCCCGGATGCTGGGAAGACTTTTCAGATTCTCACCGACGCCACCGGTAAAGCGGCGTACACCTTCAACGGCAACCTCGCCGGCACGGATACCGTCGAGGCCTCGATCCTGATGGGCAACGGAACCTATCAAAGCTCGAACCCGGTGACCGTGATCTGGACCGCGCCGAAAACCCTGTCCCTCACACCCACCCTACTCGGCGATCCACACGCCGGGCGAGCCCGCCACCGTGACCGCTGCTCTGAGCCAGCCGCTGGCGAGTATCGCCGTGACCTTCCGCGTCGTGAGCGGCCCCACAGTCGGCCGCACCGGGCAGGCGATCACCGACGCAGCCGGGCGGGCTACGTTCAGCTATGCAGGAGTAAACCCGGGCGTTGACACTCTCCAGGCCACAGCGGTGGTGAGCGGAGAAACCTTGTCGTCCAACCTCGTCGCAGTGGAATGGACCTCGATTTCCACGACCCTGGTCTATACGGGAGCCCAGGTTGGGGAGTACAGTGATCCCATGCATCTCGCCGCCCGCCTGACGGAGAGCACAACCGGGCAGCCGCTCGCCGGGAGAACGCTGGCTTTCGTTCTCGGCTCGCAGACGGCCACGGCTGTCACTGGGGCGGACGGCACGGCCACCGTTGAGATCATCCCCGCCGGCCTGCCGGGAGCCACGCCGCTCGCCGTGGCCTTCGCGGGAGAAGGGGCTTGGTCGGGCTCCGCGACAAGCCGGCTGGCTGTCATCACCCCGGAAGATACGGTTTTGACTCTCTCTGGAGTTTCCGCTGTAGCCAGCGGTGGCGCCCAGCCGGTGAGCGCCCGCCTCGTGGATGATGACGGCCAACCGCTCGCCGGCCGGACTGTAACCTTCCGCCTCGGCACCGCCGTGGCCGAAGCCACCACCGGCGCGGATGGCACGGCTGCGGCCTCACTCGCCGTCCCGAGCCTCACCACCGGCACCGCTCGGCTTGAAGCCACATTCGCGGGAGATGCTTGGTATCGATCATCGTCCGCTGCTAGGACCATCCTTGTGGCGCAGCCGACCTCTTTCGTGATCTGGGGCGGCAACACGCCGGGCCTGCGTCTCGGAGACCGCGTGCAGTTCTGGGGAGCTCAGTGGAGTCGCCAGGTCCAAGGCGGCGACTACGCCGCCCAGGCTGATTTCAAAGGCTGGTCCACCGCGCCGCTCCCGCCGCGCCTCTGCCAGCCGACTGCCCATACGACCGGTACTCCGCGGCTCAATGCCTCCTGCTGGACCTCGAAGCCGGGCAACCGCAACCCGCCCGCGAAACTTGGAAATTACATTCAGGTGATCGTGTCAACGAGCATTGGAAAGAACGGTTCTACGATCTACGGAAACACCGCGGCGACGGTGGTGCTTCAGGTGGACACGTCCTCCGTCTACGGTCCGGACCCTGGGCATCCCGGCTACGGCACAGTTATCGGCGTCCTGGAAGACGGAGCCGGGGTTTTCACTTCCTCCTCCGTCTCATCAATGTCCGCTCAGGCCGCGACGGCAACACGCCGCATCTCCCTCTACTCGCCCGAAATGAGCCTGATGGCGGAGACCGAGCTGACCTCCGCGGCGCGCCCGGCAGTTCTCTACGAATACATCTGGTTCGACGGCCGGCCGCTGGCGCAGGTGGACGGGGCCGGCACAGTGTCCTGGATCTTCACGGATCACCTCGGCACACCGCTCCTGCAAACCAGCGCCTTCCAGGGAGTCATCTGGCGTGCTGAGCACGAACCGTATGGCTCTATCTACGCCCTGCGCTCTTACGATAGGCATCAACCCTTGCGCTTCCCGGGTCAGGAAGCCGAGCAACTCGGCGCCGGGGCGAATGGGGTGACGGAGCGGAGTTACAATGTGCATCGGTGGTACCGGGCGGGGTGGGGGCGGTATGATCAGATTGACCCCCTCGGGAACGGTGCAGTCAGTGACTACTCCTACGTTTTGGGAAATCCTGTTTCTTTGACCGATCCGCAAGGACTGGTTACTGTCCGCCAGGTGTTTAAGTCAGCTAATCAATTAGGAGGTGGTCAATACAGCCTAGCTTTTGCTCGATGGCACGCGACAGGAGACTGTGTTTGTTCAGGAGATAAGTGGCACATAAGGCTGACTCTGAACTTTGAACATCGGTACCTCTGTTCGGGGAGGATTTCTTGCGGCCGCGAACAGGTTCATGCCAATATTGCCGCTACATTTGTCGTTCGCTTTGCACAGCGTTGGAATAAATATGAGACTGTCATGTACAATGATCGAGCCTCATGCTTGGCGGATGCTGAATATTATGCGCGAGACTTGGAGGGGCACCTGCTTGTTGGCGCTCCGGATCTGGTGCGTCAGTTAAATGAAACACAGCGTGATTATGAAGGCACGCACCATGGATTCTGGTGTGGCATCTTTGCTCATTGGTGTGGGGCTGATGACTAGTATCCGGCGATGGGGCCTTGTTTTTGCAGGCGCTGTAGTCTTTTTCTGGCTGTATCTGGAGCTCGGCCGGGGAATGCTTGTCGAGAAGCGCAGAGCCCGCGCAGACGAGCTCGCAAGTATCAGCGAAGGGTTACCCAGTTGTTGCAAAAACCCGTGGCCGCCACTCCGGAGAAGCGCTTTGCAACGCGCGCTTGCTTGTAGGACATGCCACGGCCGGAGGAGGTCACCCACGGTGAGATCCAGAAGCAGGGGTATGGAAAGCTCCGAATGCTTGCTTGACGGGACTTTGAGGCGATGCAAGTGGTTTTCCCTATGCAACTGGCAGGGTTACTCTTGCAAAGAATTTCCCTAGAACAAGCACTCGCGATTCTAGGCAGCCCCAGGCAAGTTCAGGCCATGACTTTTCGGAATGAACGACGTGGCGCAACCTCGGAGATCTACTTGATATATAGAGATGATATGAAGCTTCCTTTGATTCGTTCTGAGCATGTTTGGTTTCATTTGAGATTGATGGCACAGGATTCCATGTTCGTTGTGACGGAAGCGCGGGTGGACGAAACATTTCGTTGAGATTTCAGCCACCACCAGCCCCCTGTGCTTCTCCAGCCAGAAATCCGAGGCCTTCGACACCCTCCTGGCGCGGGTGCAAAACGCTACTATCGCGGCGCAGGAGATCAACGGAATGACCATCGACTGGGTGCCCAAAGCCACACTGACGCTGAGCCCCGCCACCCGACGCTACCGGTAGGCACGGCGGCCAACCTGAGCGTCATCGCCAAGAGGCCAGATGGCCGGCTGCTGCCGGGCTTGGCCGTCGTCTTTCGGGTCACCGCCGGCCCCGACGCCGGCAAGACCTTCCAGAATCTCACCGACGTCACCGGCAAGGCCGCGTACGCCTTCAACGGCAACCTCGCCGGCACGGATACCGTCGAGGCCTCGATCCTGATGGGCAATGGAACGTATCAGAGCTCCAATCCGGTCACCGTGATCTGGACCTCGCCGAAAACCTTGTCTCTCACATCCTACTCGGCGACCCACGCTCCCGGCGAGCCCGCCGACGTGACGGCTAGCCCAAGCGAATCCGGAGGGGAAGCCCCCTGCCCCGCCTCCTGCAGTTGCTCCTGAACCAAATTTTCGGCGAGCTTCAGCCGGCCAATCATCCAACTCCAGCCGAGTCAAATTAAGAAGACGACGCCTCAGCTAAGTTCCAGACGCCTCAGCGGAACTTGGACGGGGCGTCGGGAACTTGGATGGAGCGTCGGGAACTCAGACGGAGCGTCGGGAACTTGGACGGAGCGTCGGGAACTTGGCTGAGTCATCGGGAAGTCAGACAGAGGGTCGGGAAGTTAGCTGAGCCGTCGTTAATCTAGCGCCGCGCCTTGGAGTTGACGTACTCCATGAAGCGGGCGAGCTGGTCGGCGCCGGCCACCGAGGGGGGGGCGGGGCCATCGCCGGAGGTGTGCGGGAGCGGGTTCGTGGGTGAGCGGCGGTGACGGCCTCTTGGTTGTGAACCTCCCCGCGCCGTCCGGCTGGCGCCGCGCGCTGAGCCGCCACAGCGTTGGAAAGCCACAACGATCGCAAGGTGTTATCCTTCCTCCATGACGAGCATTTCCTCCCTCGGCCTGGACCGCCCAGTCCTTGTCCGCCGAGGACGTTGGCTCAGTGCCGCCACCTTGGCTTACAACTCTCTGGAAGGTGTGTTCGGCCTCGTCATCGGCCTCGGCGCCGGAAGCGTCGCGCTGGTCGGATTTGGGATCGATAGCGGTATTGAGGTGGCAGCCAGCCTGGTCGCGCTGTGGCGACTGTCCGCTGATGCCGAACCGGTGCGTCGCGCGCAGGTGGAGCGGCTCAGTCATCGCGCCGTCGGCTGCCTGTTTCTCGCACTTGCGCTGTACGTGACCTATGACGCGGCCCAGGCATTGGTCCGTCACGAGGCGCCCGACGCGAGCGTTCCCGGCATCATACTCGCCCTTGCGTCGCTGGTGGTCATGCCGTATCTGGCCCGGGAGAAGCGGCGCGTTGGCGCGGCGCTCGGGAGTCGCGCGCTGATTTCGGAATCGGCGCAGACGTCCCTGTGCATGTATCTCTCGGCCATACTCTTGGGCGGTCTCGTACTCAACGCGCTGGTAGGCTGGTGGTGGTCGGATCCGGTTGCCGCCTTGTTGATGGTCCCGATCATCGCCCGTGAGGGCATCGTGGGGCTTCGTGGTGAATCACCCTGCGCGGACGGCTGCCATTAGCGCGCGCTTTCCAACTGGGATCTCTTGCAGGGGCAACCACGAGGGTCGCCCCTGCGCATTCAAACCGGTGATGCCGGGCTCGCCGGCCTTACCGGCCGGGCTGGAACGCCACCCGTAGCGGGTACCACATTTTGACCCGCACGCCGTCCTTGGTCGGCGGCGAGAAGGTGGCGCGGCGGGCGGCTTCCAGGGCGGCTTCGTCGAAGCCGAAGCCGGCCTTGGCTCCGGCTCGCTGAGCGTCCACCACGCGGCCGTTCTCGTCCACCAGCACTCGGATGTCGATCTGGGCGGCCTTGTTGAGCCGCTGCGCTGCCGCGGGGTAGCGCGGGTCGAGGCGCGAGGTCAGGCGCGGCGGGGTGACGCCCGGGCCGGGGCTCACCAGGTCGCCGAGCTGCGTCTTGCGGACCGGCGCCTGCACCGGCGCGGGCGCCGGCTGGACCGGCTCCGCCCTCTGCGGTTCGGGGGTGGGTTGGGGGGCCGGAACGACCGGTGCCGGAGCGGCGGGGGTGGGTACCGGTTTGCTCTCGGCCTGAACGGGGGGAGGCGGTTCCACCGCCGGAGCGCGCTCCGGCGGGCGGGCGGGCGCCGGCCGATCCTGCGCGGCTGCCGACCGGCGGCTCTCTTCGAGTTGCTGCTGCAGCTTCTTGATCTGGTCGTCGTACTGGCCCTTGATCTTGGCCTCGACCTCCTGGCTCTGGGCCGTGATCATGGTCTGGATCTGCGCCTGGAGCTCTTCGGGGGTGGGGCCGGACGCCGCCGGTGTCCCGGCTGGCAGCGAGGCGGCCGGCGTCGGGGTCGGCTCGGGGGCCGCTCCGCCCAGCTTCCCGCCGGACATCATGAAGTAGCCGCCGACTCCGGCGGCCACCAGCACGGCGGCGGCGAGGCCGATCCAGAGCCCCGTCTTCGACTTCGGCGCCGCGGCCGGCGAGCGGGTGCCGGAGAGGGTGGCGTCGCGAACCACCGCCGGCACTTCCCGGGTCTCGTGGGCGGCTGGGACCGGGACGGGCGCCGGCGCGGCCGGCTTCGGCTTCGGCAGCTCGAGCTTTTTCTCGGCCTGGATCTCCTGGTTCTCCCGCTCGATGTCGTCGCGGAAGAGGTTGTGCATGAAGAAGGCGAGGTTGAAGGTCGTCGCGCTGTAGTGCCCGTCGATCATCAGCTTGGACAGGGTCTTGTGCCAGGTGACCGCGTCGGCGATGCGCTCGTCGCGGCCCACCAGGCTCTTCTTGAGCAGGCCGGCGATCGGTGCGGGCAGCGGCGTGCCCTCGTTGGGCAGGCTGGCCGTGTCGACCGCCGTCGCCCAGGTTTCGGGGTTGCCCGCGGGCAGGCGCTCGCCGGTCAGCAGCTCGAAGAGGATCGAGCCCAGGGAGAAGACGTCGTCCGCCCGGGACGGCGCCGCGCCTTCGAACGTCTCCGGGGAGAGATAGGGGCGCACCGCGGCGTCCTGCCAGCCGGCGGCGGCCAGGGAGCGCAGGCCGGGGCCGGCCTCGAAGCCGAGCAGGCGGGTCTCGCCTTCGTTCGACACCATGACGAGCTGCGGCACCAGGAAGCCGTGGACGATGCGCTCGTCCTGGACGCGGGTCTCGTACGCCGCGGCCAGGGCCAGGGCGATGCGCTCGGCGACCAGCAGCGCGTGGTCGGCGGGGATCGGCGACATCAGCCGGTTCGACCGCTCCAGCAGCGCCGCCAGGTTTTTGCCCGAGATGTAGTCGTAGGCCGCGTAGGGGAAGCTGCGCACCCGGCCCAGGTCGACGCCGCTGCCGATGTTCGGGCTCTTCAGAGCCTGCTGGATCGAAGCCCGTCCCGACGCCTTCTGCCAGAGCTTCTCGCCGTCGACCCCCTTGCCGTTGAAGACGCGGAGGAGGACGACCTGCTCCATCCCTTCCTGGCCGACCCTGCCGGCGCGAAACGTCTCTCCGAGTGGATCTTCAGTCAGCTTCTTGAGAAGCAGGTACTTCCCAAACTCCTCCGGGATGTTCATGCAGCCTCCTCTCGGGACCTGCGTGCGGCACCGAACGTCAACACTCTATGCCCACTGGTGGTTACCGGAGAGCTTGATACACCCAGGAGAGGCCGACTGTCAAATTTCAGCGGCTCTCCTGGGCGCGCCGCGCCCGCCGTTCCCGCCAAAACCGGCGCTGCCACTCGTTGACGTTGCGGTTGTGCTCGGCCAGGGTCTCGGCGAATACGTGGGTGCCGTTGTTGCGGCTGACGAAGTAGAGATAGGGGACGTCCGCCGGCTCGGCGGCGGCGGCGAGGCTGGCCAGGCCGGGCGAGCAGATCGGGCCCGGGCGGCAGGCCGGCGTAGCGGTAGGTGTTGTAAGGCGAGTCCAACCGCAGATCCTCGCGGCGGATGTTGCCGTTCCAGCGGCCCAGCCGCTTCAGGGCGTAGATCACGGTCGGATCGGCCATGAGCCCGATCCCCTGGTCGAGCCGGTTGCTGTAGACGGCGGCGATCAGCGGCCGTTCGGAGGCGACCTGGGCCTCCTTCTCCACGATGCTGGCCAGGGTGATGACCTGGCGCAGGCTGCGGTTTCGGCCGGCGTTGCGGTCGAGGATGGGCCGGACGTCCTTCTCGAAGCGGGCGCGGAAGGTCTTGACCAGGGTCTCGACCACCTTGCGCTCGTCGACGTCCTTGGCGAAGGCGTAGGTCTCCGGAAAGAGGTAGCCTTCGAGGTCGCGGGCGTCGGGGTCGAGGTCGGCCACCAGCTCGGGGCTGCGCATGAGGTCGAGGAAGGCCTGGCGCCGGCCGCACTCGGCCTTGACGAGCTGGTCCGCGGTCTCTTCGAGGGTCAGGCCCTCCACCAGGGTGACCGAGTGGGTGAGAACCTGGCCGTGGGTGAGCATGCGGAGAACCTGCGGCGTGGTGAGCGGACCGCGGAAGCGGTACTCCCCGGCCTGGATCTTGGGGTCCCTCAGGAAATAGACGAGGTAGGAGCGGGCGACCTTGGCGTCGGCGAGGACCCCTTTCTCCTGGAGGAGCCCGAGGATCTGGCTGGCGCCCATGCCGGGCTCGACCTGGACGATGGCTTCGTCGCCGGGATAGCCCTTGTAGGGCTGCTGGAGCTTGAGCCAGGACCAGCCGAGCATGGCCACGGGGATCAGGAGGAGGCCGCCGAGGACCATGAGGCCCAGGAGGACCCGTTTCCAGGTCCCCTTCTGGCGCTTCGATCCGCTTCTGCGTGGTTTCGCTTTTGCCAACCGCGTCTCCTCAACCCTCTCCGTGTCCGGCCGTGTCCAGCGCCTCCTGGAGGAGGATCTGGGCGGCCACGGCATCGATCCGGGCCGGGTCCTTGCGGGGGTCGATGCCGGCCGCCCGCATGCGCTCCTGGGCCTCGACGGTGGTCAGCGACTCGTTGACGAACCGCACCGGCAGGCCGCTCACCTCGGCCAGGCGCTCGCCGAAGCGCCGTACGCGTTCGGCGTTGGGTCCCCGCTCACCGCCCAGGCTCAGGGGCTCGCCGAGGACCAGGAGCCCGGCGCCTTCCTGCCGGGCGATCTCGGCGATGGCCCGGATGGCGGAGCGGTCGTTGCGCCGCTCCAAGGTTGTGAGCGGGACCGCGAAGCGCCCGTCGGGGTCCGAGACGGCCAGGCCGATCCGCGATTCGCCGAAGTCGATGCCCAGGGAGGTGGCCATAAGGGGGGCATTGTAGAGGCCGCGAGCCACGGACGCCACCTGTGCTAGCATGCCGGGCCGTCCGCTCCAACGTGGCCAACGTGGACGGCTGCCTTCGGCATTCCATCTCTCCGGGAGATCTCATGGACGACATCGTCATTCTCAGCGCGGCCCGCACGCCCATCGGTGCTTTTCAGGGTGCTCTGGCCGGCTTTCCCGCGCACGCTCTCGGGGCGCGCGCCATCGCCGCCGCCGTCGAACGGGCCGGCATCCGGCCCGAGGACGTTCAGCAGGTCAACATGGGCTGCGTCCTGACCGCCGGTCAGGGCCAGGCGCCGGCCCGCCAGGCCGCCCTCGCCGCCGGCTGCCCCACCTCCACCGGCGCGATCACCCTGAACAAGGTCTGCGGCTCCGCCATGCGGGCGGTCATGATCGCCGCCAACGACCTGCGCTGCGGCGACTTCGACGTCGTCGCCGCGGGCGGCATGGAGAGCATGAGCCAGGCGCCCTATCTCGCCGCCGGGGTGCGCGACGGCCTCCGCCTCGGCCACGGCAAGCTCGTCGACTCCATGATCCACGACGGCCTCTGGGACCCCTACGGCGACGTCCACATGGGCAACTGCGCCGAGCTGTGCGCCGCCGAGTACAAGCTCGGCCGCGAGGAGCAGGACGCGTACTCGGTGGAGAGCTACCGCCGTGCCCGCGCCGCCGCCGAGTCCGGGGCTACGCCGGGACGAGATCGTGCCGGTGCGCGTGCCGCAGCGCAAGGGCGATCCGGTGCTGGTCGACAAGGACGAGGAGCCGTTCAAGGCCGATCTGGCGAAGATGCCGAGCCTCAAGCCCGCCTTCGCAGAAGGACGGCACGGTGACCGCGGCCAACGCCTCCAAGATCAACGACGGCGCCGCGGCGCTGGTCCTGACCACGGCCGCGCACGCCGCGAAGCTCGGGCAAGAAGCCGCTCGCCCGCGTCGTGGCGCACGCCTCGATGGCCCAGGAGCCCGAGTGGTTCACCACCGCCCCGGTCGGCGCCGCGAAGTCGGTGCTGGCGCGGGCCGGCCTCCAGGCCGGCGACATCGACCTCTGGGAGGTCAACGAGGCGTTCGCCGTGGTGGCGCTCGCCTTCATCCGTGACCTCGGGCTCGACCCCGCGCGGGTCAACGTCCGCGGCGGCGCCGTGGCGCTCGGTCATCCGATCGGCAGCTCCGGCGCCCGCATCCTGGTCACCCTGCTGTCCGCCATGAAGGAGCGCGGCGCCCGTCGCGGCTGCGCCGCCATCTGTATCGGCGGCGGAGAGGCTACCGCGATGGTGGTGGAGCGCATAGACTAACGGCCAGTCATGCGCGCACGCCACCTGATTCTTCCGCTGCTGGCGCTCTGTGCCGTCCTGCCCTCGCCTCCGGCGATGGGGCAGGCTCCACAGGAGACCCCTCCACCTCCCTCGGCTGCCCCGGAGCCGGCGCCGCCCGCGGCGGCTCCGGCGGCTCCGGCGCAATCCCCGCCGTCGCCGACGGCTCCGGCCGCCGTGCCCGCGCCGGTCGCCGACAAGATCGAGTTCCAGCTCAAGTTCCCGGCCGACCAGGGCGGCGGCAGCGCCTCCGGCAGCGCCGGCAACCTCGAATACAAGCGCGACACGTACGCCGTGCTCACCGGCGACGTGAAGATCAAATATCAGGACGTCGACCTCCGGGCCGACCAGGCCGAGATCGACCTGAACACCAAGATCGTCACCGCCACCGGCAACGTCATCGTCGACCAGGGGCCGCGCCGCATGGCGGGCGACACCGCGACGTACGACCTCGACACCAAGACCGGCACGCTCACCAACGCCACCGCGCACGTCTCGTCCGACTACTTCTTCAGCGGCACCGAGCTGGCGAAGGTCAGCGAGAACGAGTACACGGTCAAGAACGGCATCTTCACCTCCTGCAGCCAGCCGGTGCCGGACTGGAGCTTCCGCATCGCCAGCGCGCGGGTCGAGGTCGAGGGCTACGCCCACGTCAAGCACGCCTCCATGCGCGCCAAGAAGCTGCCGATCTTCTATACGCCGTACATCCTGTGGCCGGTCAAGAGCGAGCGCAGCTCCGGCTTCCTGGTGCCCAACATCGGCTATTCGGACCGCCGCGGCGCCTCCCTCGGCCTGGCCTACTTCCAGACCCTCGGCCGCAGCTACGACACGACGGTCCACGTCGATCTGTTCACCCAGAACTTCCTCGGCCTGGGCGACGAGCTCCGCTACCGGCCGAGCGAAGGCACCCGCGGCCAGCTCCTCGGCTATGCGGTGCGCGACTCCGAGTCGCTCACCGGCGACCTCTGGCGCTGGAAGGTCGAGTGGAAACACGAGACGACCGACCTGCCGTTCAACATGCGCGGCGTGGTCAACTACCAGGACTTCTCGGACTTCAACTTCTTCCGCGACTTCGAGCGCGACTTCGACCGCAACACCCTGCGCTTCCTCGACAGCCGCGCCTTCGTGACCGGCAACTGGGGTCCGCACCTGCTCAACATCCTGCTCAACAACCATGAGACGTTCGTCGGCGGCAACACCAGCAACGACACGGTGCAGCAGGTCAAGCTGCCGGAGGTCGAGTACCGGCTGCGCAACACCCGTATCGGCAGGCTGCCGCTGTACGCCCAGTTCCAGGGCTCGGCGTCGTACCTCGACATCTCCCGGCCCGGCTCCTACTCGGGCCGCTACGGCCGCCTCGACGCGTTCCCGCAGCTCACGCTGCCGGTCCGCTCGGTGCCGTGGCTCTCGCTGTCGCTCACCGGCGGCGAGCGCGTCACTTGGTACGGCGACAGCCTGAACCCGGCCCACAGCGATTTCAGCGGCGCGACCACGACCCGCACGCTGCCGGTCGGGAACGCCGAGATCGTCGGCCCGTCCTTCTCGCGCATCTTCGGCAGCGCCTTCGGCTTCAGCAAGCTCAAGCACGTCATCGAGCCGCGCTGGACCTGGACCTACCTGGGGGACATCCCCAACGACCTGGACCTGCCGCTGTTCGACGAGGTGGACAACCTGCGCTCGACCAACCAGGGGCGGTTCGCGCTGGTCAACCGCATCCTCGCCAAGCCCTCGGGGCAGGGAGCCGCCCGCGAGGTCTTCTACTTCGAGCTCGCCCGCCGCTTCAGCTTCGACGCCACCCAGCCGCTCCAGACCTCGAAGAACGGCCTGGTGAAGACCACCTCGGGACCCATCGAGGCCCTGACCCGGTTCAACCCCACGGACCGCACGAGCTTCAAGCTGGAAGCGGACTACGACACGCTGTTCAGCGGCCTGTCGTCGACGCAGCTCACCGGCGAGCTCGGTGTGGGCAAGGGGAACAACCTGAGCCTCTCCTGGTTCACCCGGTTCCGGCCCGAGGATTCGGCCACGCTGAGCAACCAGGTCCGCTTCGGCGGCTCTGTCGGCCTGTTCAAGAACTTCCGCGTGGAAGGCCAGGTCAACTACGACGTCGAGCAGAAGCTCCTGCAGCAGCAGCGTTACATTTTCACCCTCAACCAGCAGTGCTACGGTCTGCGCCTGGAGGTGCGGGACTTCAAGGCCGACGTCGGCCCTCGCACGCGCGACAAGGATGTCCGTTTCTCGGTGAGCCTCAAGAACGTCGGTACCTTCCTGGACCTGACCGGACGGAGCTCCACGGCCCAGCCGTAAACGTTTCCCCGATGGGAGTAGACATGAAGGGACTGATCCTCTCGGGCGGCAAGGGCACCCGCCTGCGGCCGCTCACCTACACCTCCGCCAAGCAGCTCGTGCCGGTGGCGAACAAGCCGGTGCTCTTCTACGGCGATCGAGGCGATCGTCGAGGCCGGCATCACCGAGATCGGCATCATCGTCGGCGAGACCCGAGGAGGAGATCCGGGCCGCGGTCGGCGACGGCTCGCAGTTCGGCGCCAGGATCACCTACATCGAGCAGGACGCCCCGCGCGGGCTCGCGCACGCGGTGATGATCGCCGAGGAGTTCCTGGCCGGCTCACCGTTCGTCATGTACCTCGGCGACAACCTGATCGCGCGGCGGCATCACCGGCCTGGTCGAGGAGTTTCGTGACTCCAGCCCGGCTGCAACTGCGAGATCCTGCTCGCCGAAGGTGCCCGAACCCGAGCAGTTCGGCGTCGCCGAGCTCGACGCCGAGGGCAAGGTCGTCCGCCTGGTCGAAAAGCCGAAGGAGCCGAAGAGCGACCTCGCCCTCGTCGGCGTCTACATGTTCGACGCCACCATCTTCGAGGCGGTCAACGCATCAAGCCCTCCGCCCGCGGCGAGCTCGAGATCACCGACGCCATCCAGGGTCTGATCGACCACGGCCTGACCGTCCACCCGCACATCGTCGCGCGGCTGGTGGAAGGACACCGGCAAGCTCGACGACATGCTGGAGGCGAACCGCATCGTGCTCGAAGCGCTCGACGCCAGGAAGGGCGCCATGCTGGGCGCGATCGGCGAAGGGAGCCGCGATCGAAGGCGGGTCGTGCTCGGCGAAGGGGTCGAGCATGTCGATTCGCTCGTGCGCGGCCCGGTCGTGATCGGCGCCGGCACCCGGATCGAGCACGCTTTCGTCGGCCCCTACACCTCGATCGGCGACCGCTGCCGCTGGTCCGCTGCGAGATCGAGAACTCGATCATCCTGTCGGACTCGGAGATCCGGGACATCCCGCTGCGCATCGACGGCTCGCTGATCGGCAGGAACGTCAAGATCGTCAAGACCGACGCAGAAGCCCAAGGCCTACCGCTTCATGCTCGGCGACAACTCCGAGGTGGGGATCACCTGATGCGAATTCTCGTTTTCGGCGGCACGGGGATGCTCGGCCGTGCCGTGGTGGCCGAGGCCCGCTCGCGCTCCCTGCCCGTGCTCGGCCTCTCGCACGAGCAGGCCGACATCCGCGACCGCGCCAGGCTCCTCTACTGGATGGACGCCTTCCACCCGGAGCTGATCGTCAACTGCGCGGCATACACCAAGGTGGACGCCTGCGAGGGCGACGGCCGCGGGCTCGCGTTCGCGATCAACGGCGAGGCCGTGGACAACGTGGTGGCGGCGGCGGGCGCCAGGGGTGCGAAGCTGGTCCACATCTCCACCGACTACGTGTTCGACGGCAATCGGCGCGAGGGAGTCAGGCCGTACAAGGAGGACGATCCCACCGGCCCGCTCTCCGTCTACGGCCAGAGCAAGCTCGACGGCGAGCGCCGCGCCCTGGCCTATGACCGCTCGACCGTGGTGCGCACGAGCTGGCTCTTCGGTCCGGGCGGCCCCAACTTCGTGGCCACGATCGTGCGGCTGATCGAGAGCGGCCAGCCGCTGCGCGTGGTCCGCGATCAGCTCGGAGCGCCGACCTACACGCTCTTCCTGGCGCGCGCGGTCCTGGATCTCGCGGCCGAGAACGTCCTGGGGATCGTTCACTACCGCAACCGGGAGCCCGCCTCCTGGTACGACCTCGCCTGCGAGATCGCCGGCCTCTGGTCCGGCACCCGGCAGACGCCCGAGGTCGTGCCGATCACCACGGACGAGTTTCCCCGCCCCGCTCCGCGCCCGGCGTACTCGGTGCTGGACGTCGCGCGATTCGAGGAGGCCGCAGGCCGCCGCGTCGAGCCGTGGGGATGGGGACTGGTCGACTATCTTGCCGCCCTGCGAAAAGAGAGAAAGGAAGTCAGATGAGGGCTTTGATCACCGGAATCACGGGCTTCGCCGGGTCCCACCTGGCGGAGTACCTGCTGCACGAGCACCCCGAGGTGGAGGTGTTCGGTACCTATCGCTGGCGCAGCCGCATGGACAACGTCGAGCACTTCCGCTCGCGCGTGAAGCTCCTGGAGGCCGACCTGCGCGACTACACCTCCATGCATGCGGCGCTCGAAAAGTCGCGGCCGGACGTGGTCTTCCACCTCGCGGCGCAGAGCTTCGTGCCGTCGAGCTGGACGGCGCCGAACGAGACGCTCACCACCAACGTGTCCGGGCAGACGAACCTCTTCGAGGCCGTCCGCGCCCTGCGCCTCGATCCGGTCATCCAGATCGCCTGCTCCAGCGAGCAGTACGGCCTCGTGCTGCCGGACGAGACGCCGATCAAGGAGACCAATCCGCTGCGCCCGCTGTCGCCGTACGCGGTGTCGAAGGTCGCCCAGGACTACCTCGGCTACCAGTATTTCCAGAGCTACGGCCTCAAGGTCGTGCGCACCCGCGGCTTCAACCATACCGGTCCGCGCCGCGGCCACGTCTTCGTGACCTCCAACTTCTGCAGCCAGGTGGCGGCCATCGAGCTCGGGCTTCAGGAGCCGGTGATCCGGGTGGGCAACATCGAGGCCATCCGCGACTTCACCGACGTGCGCGACATGGTCCGCGCCTACTGGCTGGCGGTCACCAAGGCGCGGCCCGGCGAGGTCTACAACATCGCCACCGGCAACGGCATCCGCATCCGGGAGATGCTCGAGCGCCTGATCGCGCTCGCCAACGTCGAGGTGAAGATCGAGGTCGACCCCGACCGCCTGCGGCCGTCCGACGTCGAGATCCTGATCGGCGACGCCTCGAAGTTCAAGGCCGACACCGGCTGGGAGCCGCGCATCCCGTTCGAGCAGACCCTCAACGACCTCCTCGACTACTGGCGGAAGACCCTGAGCCGCCGCCACATCGCCGAGACCGCGGCCTGACCCGGGACGGGCCATGCATCTCCTCATCACCGGCATCAACGGCTTCGTGGGCCCGCGGCTCGCCCGGCACCTGTTGGAGTCGGGGCACCGGGTGAGCGGCACGCATCTCGACGGCGCGCCGCTGCCGCGGCTCGACGGCGTCGAGCTGTACCATGCCGATCTCCTCGACGCCGCCGCGCTGGAGAAGGCCGTCCGCCAGTCCTCTCCGGACGCGATCGTCAACCTCGCCGGCCTCTCGCACGTGGGCGAGTCCTGGAACCGCCCCGGCGAGTACTTCCGGGTGAACGTGATCGGAACCGAGAACCTCCTCGACGCCGCGGCCGGCCGGCCGGTCGTGATCGCGTCGAGCGCCGAGGTCTACGGCCCGGTCCCGGAAGGCGAACAGCCGATCAGCGAGGAGCGCGCGGTCGACCCGCGCAGCCCCTACGCCTTGACCAAGGCCGCGGCCGAGCGGATCGCGCTCCATCGCGGCGCGGTGGTGGCCCGGGCGTTCAACCTGGTCGGGCCGGGCCAGGCGGCGACGTTCGCGATGCCGTCCTTCGCCGCGCAGCTCCTGGCGATTTCCGAAGGCGCGGATCCGGTGCTGAGGGTCGGCAACCTGTCGGCGCGGCGCGACTTCGTCCACGTCGACGACGGCGCCGCCGCCTTCCGCATCCTGGCCGAGCGGGGCCACCCCGGCCACGTGTACAACATTGCCGCCGGCCGGGCCGTGTCGATCGCCGAGGCGCTGGAGCGGCTCATGGCCGTCTCCGGCGTGCGTGCCGAGGTGCGGCCGGAGGAGGCGCGGATGCGGCCGGTGGACCTGCCGCTCCTCCTCGGCGACGCCCACCGCCTGCGCCGGCTCGGCTGGGAGCCGCGCCGCGGCCTCGACGACGCGCTTCTCGACCTGTGGCGCGATCTCGCGGCGGGCAGGCCCGGGGCTGCTAAACTCCCCGGTCCATCATGAGAGTCCTCGTCACCGGCGGTACCGGCTTCCTCGGCCGGCGGATCGTCTCCGAGCTTGCGCAGCGGCACGAGGTGCGCCTCCTCGTCCGTCCCGCGGCCTCCCGGGAGCGGTTTCCGGAAGGCGTCCAGTTCGCCCAGGGCGACGTCACCGACCGCACCAGCCTGGAGCGTGCCACCGTCGGCTGCGACGCCGTCGTCCACGCCGCGGCGCTGGTCAAGATCCTGGCGCCGCCGGCCGACTTCGACCGCGTCAACCTGGGAGGCATCGAGCACGTCCTGCGCGCCGCCGAGGCGGCCGGCTCGGTCTCCAAGGTGGTCTACGTCTCCAGCTTCATCGCCCTCGGCCCGACCGAGAAGGGGCCGGAGGGGATGCTCGACGAGACCGCGCTCGATCTGGATCCATCGCGGGAGCGGACCTGGATCAACGACTACGAACGCACCAAGGCTCTCGCCGACCGCCGGGCGCGCCGGGCGATCGAGGAAGGCGCGCCGCTCAACGTGGTCTACCCGGGAGTCATCTACGGCCCGGGCGAGATGACCGAAGGCAACATCGTCGTCCACCACATTCTCGATCTCATCCACCGCCGCCTGCCGGGCCTGATCGGCTCGCCGGACCGGCGCTGGAATTACGTCTTCGTCGACGACGTGGCGCGCGGCGTGGCGCTCGCCCTGGAGAAGGCCCCGGCCGGAGGCCGCTACGTCCTCGGCGGCGAGAACGTCCGCCTCGGCGACTTCTACGCCCTGGTGGAGAAGCTCACCGGCGTGCCGGTGCCGCGGCGCCGCATCCCGGACGGGATCGCGTCGGCGGCCGGCGCGCTCCAGAAGGTTTGGGCGCGCCTGACCGGTGGCACGCCCAAGCTCACCCCCGATCTGGTGGAGATCTACCGGCACGACTGGGCCTATTCCTCGGAGCGCGCCGTGAAGGAGCTGGGGTACGCACCCCGGCCGTTCGCGCAGGGGCTCGCCGAAACTCTGGCCTGGCTCAAGGAGAGCGGCCAATGGCGCTGACCGGCAACGAGGTGCTGCGGAAGGCCACCCACATGAGCATGGGGCTGTTCGCCTTCGCGGTCGGCTGGCTCGGACCGCTGTGGTCGGCCGTCCTCGCGGCCTCGGCGCTCGGCTTCAACCTGTTCGTGCTCCCGCACGTGGGCGGCCGGCGCCTCTACCGCGACCATGAGCATGCCGCGGGCTCGTCCACCGGCATCGTCCTCTACCCGCTGGCCGTGCTCATCCTCATCCTGGTCTTCTTCAGGAAGCTGGAAGTGGCCGCGGCCACCTGGGGGATCCTGGCGTTCGGCGACGGCATGGCCTCGGTGGCGGGCATGACGCTCGGCCGCGGCAAGCTGCCGTGGAACCCGAAGAAGAGCTGGATCGGCAGCTTCGCCTACGTCCTCTTCGGCGGCCTCGCCGCCGCCACGCTGCTGGTGTGGACCGCGCGGTGGACTCCCGGAGACTACTCCTGGCCGTTCGCGCTCGCCGTCGGCTTCGCCGCCGCCCTGGTGGCCGCGGCGTTCGAATCGCTGCCGCAGGGTCTGGACGACAACATCGGCGTGCCGCTCGTCTCGGGCCTGTTCCTGCTGGGCCTGGTGTTGACGCAAGGCCACTGGACGACCTTCCTGGAGACCGACGGCCTCGCCTTCCGCATCCTGATGGCGGTGATCGTCAACGCGGCGCTGGCCGGCACGGCCTACGCGGCGAAGACCGTCGATACGTCCGGAGTGGTGGTGGGCTTCCTGGTGGGGTTCGCGATCTACGCCTTCCTGGACTGGCGGGGCTACCTGCTGCTCCTCGCCTTCTTCGTGATCGGCAGCGGCTGCACCAAGTTCGGTTACAAGAGCAAGGCCGCCGCGAAGATCGCGCAGGAGGGCGGCGGCCGGCGCGGAGCGCGCCACGCGCTTGCCAACGCGGGGGTGGCCACGGCCTGCGCCCTGTTCGCGGCGCTCACCGATCATCCCGTGCTCTTCGGCATGGCCTTCGCGGGCGCCTTCGCCACGGCGGCGGCGGACACCGCGTCGAGCGAGATCGGCCAGGTCATCGGCCGGCGCACCTTCCTGCTCACCAACTTCCGGCCGGTGCCGCGCGGCACGGAAGGCGCGGTGTCGGTGGAGGGGACGCTCGCCGGCATCCTCGCCTCGGCGGTGATCGGCGGCCTCGGCGCGCTGGCCGGCCTCTACCCCTGGATCGCCGTGCTGCCGATCGTGGTGGCGGCCTTCGTGGGAACCACCTTTGAAAGCCTCGTGGGCGCGGCCCTCAAGAAGCGCCAGCTCCTCGACAACGAGGCGCTGAATTTCCTCAACACCCTGGTCGGCGCGCTCGTCGCGGTGATCTTCACCCCTTGGATCGTATGAACCCCTCGCGCTCGAAAACCAGCCTCTATTTGCAGCTCGTCCGGCCGTTCACCCTGCTGCCGCCGCTGCTCGGCATCGTCTCGGGCGCCATCTGTGCTTTCGGGTCGGTCCACAACCCGGACCCGAGCCGGCAGGTGACGCTGTCCGTCGTCCTCACCGTCATCCTGGGCTCGCTCTGCGCCAGCTTCATGAACGCGGCGTCGAATGCGATCAACCAGATCTACGACCTGGAGATCGACCGCGTGAACAAGCCCACCCGGCCGCTGGTGACCGGCGAGCTGTCCGTGCGGGAGGTCTGGGTGCTGAGCTGGATCCTCTACGCCCTGGCGCTGATCCCGACCTGGCTGGTGGTGCCGCACCCCTACGACACGCTGCAGCAGAAGCTGTCGGCGCCGGTGTCGGAGCACGCGACCTTCTTCATCTACCTGGCCGGCATGGTGGCGACCTTCGTCTACTCGGCGCCGGAGCTGGGCCGCACGAAGGTGCGGGGGATGCTGGCGAACATCACCATCGCGGTGCCGCGCGGCGTCCTGCTCAAGGTGGCGGGCTGGGCGATGGTGGCGCGCATCGGCTACACCGAGCCCTGGTTCATCGGCTCCATCTTCGGCCTCTACCTGCTGGGAGCGGCCTCGACCAAGGACTTCGCGGACATGGAAGGCGACCTGGCGGGCGGCTGCAAGACCCTGCCGATCCTCTACGGGGTGAAGAAAGCGGCGCTGATGATCAGCCCCTTCTTCGTCTTCCCCTGGCTGCTGATGCCGCTCGGCGCCTTCGTGAAGGACCCGCGGAATGCCAGCCATGCGATCCTGACCGGCAACCCCTGGTTCCTCACCGGCCTGGGCGTGCTCTTCACGGTCTGGGGCCTCTACACCGTCTATCTGCTGCTGCGCGACCCGAAGTCGCTGACGGAGACGGAGAACCATCCTTCGTGGAAGCACATGTACCTGATCATGATGGCCGGTCAGGTCGGGTTCGCCCTGGCGTATATTCTCTAGTGGCACGCGGTTTGAACGACGGTTTGAGCGAGAGACTGCGTGAAGGGAGAATCATGGCCGACGAACACACCACCACGAACGAGCCCGCGGGCTATCCGCTGCCGCACGATTACGAGGATCTGGAGGATTTCGACCCGGTCCGCGCCGAGCGGGAGTCGGAGAGGGCCTTCACGAGCAACGCCAAGCTGCCGAGCAAAGGCCTCCTGTCCTTTTACGACCGTCTCCGCGAGAAGATCATCCACTCGGTGGAGAAACGGGGAGGGCGACTGGGCGACGGCGCTGTCCGGGCGCTCCTGCTGGTGCCGGACGTCTTCATCCTGCTGGTCCGGCTGACGCTGGACAAGAACGTCCCGCGCGGCACCCGGGCGATGATCGGCGGCGCACTGGCCTACTTCGTCCTGCCGGCCGACCTGCTGCCCGAGATGATCCTGGGCGGCGCGGGCTACCTGGACGACCTGGTGCTGGCGGCGGCCGTGCTCTCGCAGGCCTTCGGAGGCGAGCTGGAGCCCTACGCGCGCAAGCACTGGAGCGGTGCCGAGGATCTGCGCATCGTGCTGAAGGACATCTCCGAGACCTCCCAGGCGCTCCTGGGCGAGAAGCTGTACGACCGGCTCAAGAGGGTGATGGGCCGGCGCGGGATCGAGGTCGAGAGGGACGAGGAGTAGGGGTCTGTAGGCGGAGGCTACGTTTCAGACACCCTCTGAGCGCAGACGTTCGTTCCTGCGGCGTGTCAGCTTTCGGGTCTGCTCGGTGAGTTGGAGCAGACCGCGCAGTGCCTCGTTCACGGCCTCGGAGGTAGGGAATGCCTTGGCGATGTCCGGGTTCAGAAGCACAAGGTTCGTGCCTTTCTGATAGGCAGCGAAATACTTGCCGCGAACACCTTTCCCAAGATCCTCGCGACGGTATTCGGGGCGGAGATCGTCGCTCGCTACGAGCTTATCCTTCTTCATAAATCTTCCTCTTCGGCGATCAAGGCTCCGGGTGCAGCGCGTCCGCGTTGCGCCGCCGGCGCAGCTCCTCGAACAGCTCCCGCACGGGCTCGAAGCCGGCATCGGTGAGATCCGGGAAGTTGTCCGGGTTGTCCCAGAACTCGGAGAGAGCGCCGGTGCCCCACCGCTCGTAGACCGCCACCTTGAGCATGAGCTGGAGCTTGTCGCAGGCCTTGACGAGCCGCGCCTCCGGGGTGGTGCCGTCCTGATACTCCCGGTAGAGATCGAGCGCGCGCCCGGGAAGCGGGGCGAGCACGTCGCTCATCGCCGCCAGCTCGGCCGACTTCTTGGCGCCGTCCGGAAAGTAGTGGGACGCGGTGCGCGGCAGGTCGCCGACGCGCAGCTCGGCGATGTCGTGGACGAGCGCGATCTCGACGGCGCGGGCGAGGTCGATCCCCTCAATGCGGCTGCCGAGGCCCCAGACGAGGAAGAGCACGTGCCAGCTATGCTCGGTCACGCTCTCGGGATCGCTGACGCCGCGGAGCACGTAGCCGCTCCGGGGTACCTTGTCGAGGATCTGGAGCTCGAGGAACAGGTCGAGAAGGGTCTGATTGCGCCGCATGGTCGGCGAAGAGTAGCACCGGCTTGTGCTGGCGTCACCCTGTCGTGCTCTTCAAGATCGAGAGGCGGGAAGGACGGACCCCGGCCAGGCCCGTCCCCGGATTTGGAGGGAATGAGTGCTTCGTTTGTCAAAGAACAAGATCTGGCGCGACTTGTTACGCGCCAGTCTAGGGCGTATCCTGCATCAATAAGACGCTCTTGTCAACATAGGTAGTTGACTTTCCTCGGATTCAGGTTCATTATCGCCCTGGATCGGGCAGATCCCGATGTTCGGCAGCAATCGGCGCGTCTTCGCCGAGTCCCGGCGCATGAGTGGCCGGAGATCGCCGGACATCGGGAGGCCCGGCGGGGCTCCGGCTGGAGCCGGCGGGCCTTCCGCCGGGTCGCGCGGGAGTCCGGCCGGGGCCGGCGGATCGCCCGCCGGACCGCGCCGGGGGTTGGGAAGACCGGCGGACGGTTGGCCGGAGCCGGCGGGAGGTTGGCCGGAGATCTGGAACGCGCGCCGATCCTCGCGGACGGCTCGCCGGGAGTAGCGGAACGGCGGCCGGAGGTAAGGGAACGCGCGCCGGAGGCGGCCGAAGGCCGGCACCGGCTAGCGAGGGTCCGGCGTCGTGGAGCGAGGTTCATTGACAATTTAGAGGGACGGCGGCCACCGTGTCCAAGGCTTCCGCCGTTCCGCCCAAAAGGGAGGCCCGCTTTCCAGGGGAGGGGGCGGGCCGGTGCCGGAGGTGTGCCGAGGCGGGGGGGCTCTGCACGGCTCGGCACCGGATTCCTCCCGGTTTGCGATCGTGGTGACCTCTCCTCCGTATGACGGTCAACCCAAATACGGGAACGGCGAGAAATACGAGCGGGACTGGTACGCGGGCTTCTTCATGGACGTCGCGGTGGAGGTCCGGCGAGTCTTGAAGCCACATGGAAGCTTCGTGTTGAACTATCGTTCGAAGCGCCACGGCAACGAGCGGGGCACTCTGCAATACGAGCTGATCTTCTGGCTCCGGGACCGGGGATTCCTGTTCTGCGAGGACTTCGTGTGGGGGAAGCCGTCGCCTCCTCCCGGTCGATTCAACCGGTTCCTCAAGGATGCCGTGGAGTATTGCTTCCAGTTCGCGAAGACGCCGCAGTGGCAGTTCTTTCCGGAGCACTGCCTCTCCGCCGCCCGCTGGGACGCGAAAGACCGCGAGCGGCGCAAGCGGTTGTCTCATAACTACGAGCGCGTCAACGCTCCTTCGGGTCAGGGCCGAAAGCGGGTCCAGGCCGCGATCGTCCCGCAGCGCTTTGAAACCGATATTTACCGTTCACGCAAGCCGAATCCTGCCCTGATCAGGCACTGACTCCTCGTACATGGAAACCAGGTATGAGCGCTGCGAGAAATAGCGCCAGCCAACGTAGAGTATGTGGCGTTGAATGACGAATCGACGCGACTCGCCGAGGAGTACGTGCGGCAAGTGGAGAGGCCGACCAAACCGTTCGAGCGGCCGGCTGAAAGCCGGGACAAGTGACGCACCTCAGGCTGTGCTGATGCGCAAACGACACCGCCGGGCGGCCCGGGTGATTCGCGGCCAGACTTCCGGATCGCTCAGGCCTCGGTCCTGGAGAATCTCGATCGCCTTCATGTCGGCTCTGTCGTTCAGGGCCACACAGATCGCACCTGCTTGCCGCCCTCTCCAGCGAATGCCGTAGACGTCCGGGTAGGCTTTGTAGAAGGCCCTCGCCCACTCCTGGCATCGGGCATAATCACGGCTGGTTGCAATGCGCTGATCCAACCCGAACGTCCGAGGCGCGACGCCGACCAGATCGAGGACCGGCATGGGCGCTGTGATTCGCACCACACAGACCCGCCGCGAGATGCTCGATCGACGACTCCGAGATCCCCAAATACCTCGGCCACCGCTCCAAGGAGAGATGTGGCGGCGTACCAGACCGACCGATCGGACGCGCTGCCTGGGGGCGGAATGTGATGGTCGAAGCGTAGCTGAGGGAGGGGGCCGTAGGACCGCCTGACCCGCCAATCACCATGCGCCGGGTTGTAGAAGCGGACGAGCAACTCTCCCGGGCTCAGTCGGAAGAGCCGCGGACGCGGAGGCAGGATCTCAGGCGGCGAAGGCAGCGTCAAGGAAGAAGGCTCAACTGACGGGCCAACTCGATAACGGGTTCGGGCCGATGGCGGCGAAGGAGCTCGATCGGTGGATGCCCGTCAAGCCACGCGGATGGCTGAAGAAGCCAGAAGGCGGCTCCTGTGGGCGAGAGCGAGAGCGCACGGAGCACCTCGGCAAGCCCGGGAACGATTCCGCCGGGGGCATCGGGATCGAACTGCCACCGAGGATAGCGCCACCGTGAGCCGACTCGCAGCGCCAGTGCTCTGCCGTCTCGCCGGAGCCGCTCGAGCGCCTGGGGGAACGGCCGGTGAGCCGGCCGGCCTCGCCGACATCGAGGCAGTCCTTCAGGATGGACTCGCGGAGCGTCTGGGATTCCATCTCCGCCAGGGCGATGCTTTCCGCCGCGGCGGCACCATCCAGAGGGTCGTCGACAGCGGCGAGCGGATCTGCCGGAGCGCTCGCGGGAGTGGCTTCGAGAGCCCTGGCCAGTCCTCGGGACATGGCCGTTCTCCGGTCCTGCGAGGCTCCTGCGTCGATCCAGCGAAGCAGCTTGTCGAGGAACTGGATCTCCGCATCCCCCAGATCCCGCGCGGCCCGGACAGCGATGTCCAGGCGCTCAAGGGAGACTCCCATCTGGACGGAAGCCTCCTGAAGCAAGCCTGTGGAGTGGAGTTTGGCGGGCGTCGCTCTCATGCCTTCATCCTAAGCCGCCGACCGTCCTAATGCAACTTGTGCTCACGTGAGCCCGGCGCGGCTCAAACTCAGCGGTCGAACGCCCAGGCGTGCCGGAGGAAGCGCGGGACTTCGGCCCGGGTGGCGGGAAGCCTCAACGGCCAGGGCTCCGGGGCAGCCGGCCTGGACTTCGGCACAGGAGGATCTCCTCGCTGTTCCGCCGGATTCCGCCCACCCATTCGGGTGGTGTGTCTGAACCATCTTCGGATCTACACTGCATACAGGTATTCCGAAAGGAGAAACTTATGCAGCGTTCGGTCCTGCTGGTGGGCAGCATGCCGTTCGAAAGTGACGAGGCGTGTATGCGGCGGGCGCTCGACGTGGTCGGGCCCTATCTGTTCAGCCTTCCCGACGGGGAGATCGGCGAGAGGACGGCCGAGTTCCCCGATGGGACCCGTAACTGCTGGGTGATCCGTGCCTTGGAGGTTCTTCACCGCGATTCCGCCAACTGGCGCGTGTTGCGGCCGCCGGTGGTCGCCGAGGACGGTGTGCCCGTGGACTACTCTGGCCTCCACCAACTCGAGCCCCTGTGCTCTCCCGAGGATGTGCCGGAGTTCCTCCACCTCGACTACGACGTGTTTTACGATCAGAGCCAGCCCGCTTTCCGGCGCCTGCTGGCCGAGCACGGCCTGGACGGGATCCGCTTCCAGGTGGGCATCCCGACGGCGCTGTCGCTGGGCTTCGCCTTCCCGGACCCGGCCAACCGGATGCGCTTCCGCGGTGCGTTCGAAGACGTGCTTGTCCGGGAGGTGAACGCCATCGTGCGGCACGGAGGCGACGACGTGGTGATCCAGCTCGAAGCGCCGCCGGAGACTTACTTCGCCTTCGAGATGCCCGGTATGTTGGATGAGCTGGCGGTCACCCCGCTCCGCGACCTGGCGGCGAAGATCGATGCCGGCGCGCGGATCGGCATCCACCTCTGCCTGGGCGATCTCCGCAATCGTTCGCTGGTGCATCCCAAGGATTTGAAGCCGCTGGTGGAGGTTTCGAACCGGCTGGTGGATGTCTGGCCGGAAGGCCGCATCCTGGAATACATCCACTATCCGCTGGCCGCGGGCAACGTGCCGCCCTCGACCGATCCCGGCTTCTACGAGCCGCTCGCGGACATCCGGCTGCCGGAGGGGACGCACTTTGTCGCGGGCTTCGCCCACGAAGCCCTCACCTTCGATCAGAACCGCGCCATCCTGGGGACTCTGGAAGAGATTCGGGGCGGGGAAGTGGACGTGGCCTGCTCCTGCGGGCTCGGCCGCCGCACGCCGGAGGTGGCGGATCACCTGCTGCACCTGATGGCCGGACTCGCCACCGCGTGAGAACGGGCTCGTCAGGCCAGGATGCCCGAGCGCATCCAGCCGTCGAACGCCCGGGCGAACCGCTCCGCCGAGCCGGGGACGATCCGGAAGTAGAGCGCCGGCTCCACGAGCTCCAGCTCCATGAGGGCGAACCCCGCCCCGTGACGGACGAGATCGACCCGGGCGTACAACGGCTGGACGGGCAGCGCCTCCAGGATGCGGTGTCCGAGGTAGGGCAGAGGAGCCGGCGGCTCGGCAGCGCGAATGAGACCGCCGTGCTCCTCCTGTACCCGGAAGTCCTGATCCTTCGGGGACTTCAGGATGGTGTGGCTGAGCTCGCCGCCGAAGTAGAAGAGCGAGTACTCGCCCTCCTCCACGATCGCCGGGAGGAAAGGCTGGGTCATGACCTCGCGCCCGGCGAAGAGGGCCGCGACCGCAGCGAAATCCCCGCTGCGGCCGAGCCGGACCGTGTCGTACGCGCTGGCGCTCACCACCGGCTTGATCACGATCTCATGGGTCTCCAGCTCCTCGAAGAGGTGGCGGATGCGGTCCACGCCGGGACCGGTGTCCCAGAGCGTCGGCACGACAGGGAGCCCGGCGGCCTCGAGCTCGCGAAGGTACGTCTTGCGGACGTTCCAGCGGACCGTCTCCAGCGCGTTGGCGAGGCGGGCGCCGGACCGGTCGATCGCCTCCAGGGCCGCGAGGAACACGTCGAGATGCTTGTGGTAGTCCCAGGTGGATCGGATGACGACCGCCTCGAAGCGGCGCCAATCCACGCCGGGTCGGTTCCAGGGCACCGCGGTCACCTCCCACCCCAACCCGCGCAGCGGTTCCTGGGCGAGGTCGTCGTCGGTGACGAAGCCGTCCAGGGCTTCGGTGGTGAGAAAGGCGCAGTGGCGCATCGGGGCGGGAGAGTACACCAGGTCTACGAGGCGTGGGCCGGGGTGGAGGTGAGGGGAAACCTCAAAATCTCAGACCCCAGGGCCATCCCCTGAGATTTCGGCTCCATCCCCTGAGATTTCGGCTTGGGGGCGCTCCGGACGACCGTCTCCCCGGGCTTTGCCGATCGTCTTGACAGAGCTCTGGAGGAGCCAGCCCCGTTCCGCCGGAGAGGCACCGCGCCGAGCTCGCCTACCTTGCCGCGGGGAGTCTACTTTTCGGCTATATAGTATGATCATGGCTACGACGGTAGGAGAGAAGGGGCAGGTTGTCATCGAGAAGCCGATCCGGGAGGCACTAGGGATCGAGCCGGGTTCTGTGACCGTGCAGACCCTGGTTGACGATCACGTCGAGCTCCGGTTCTATCCGCCCGAGCATAACCGTTCGCTCAAAGGGATCCTTGCGGGCTACGTGCGGCGTTCGGTCTCGGAGGAGGAGTGGCCGAAGGTGAGAGCGGAGGCCTGGGAACAAGCTGCGGCCGAAGACTGGGAGAAAGGGGAGGAGGAGCCTTGAAGGCGGCGGTGCCTCCCGGATTTCTCGATACGAGCGTCGAGAGATGAGGGTGGAGCCGCGCTACACCTTCGACCGCCGTTTCCCATCCCAGGGCATCGAGCTGGCAGCTCCCCGGTAAACCGCCGTAGAATCCCGCCATGAGTATCCACGTCGTGCGACTCGGAGATCCCCGTTCCGCCGGAGAGGGACTGCGCCTGGGCACCGTCCGGAGACCGCCGCGGGGGGTGAAGAAAGAGGACTATGCCCGGCTCGACTACTACGACCTCTGGCTGCCGGATCTCGCTCCGAGCGCCGAGCTGCTGAGCTATGCCACAGCCGAAGCCTTCACTGATCAGCGCTGGACGAAGTTCTCCCGCGAGTACCGGCGCGAAATGAAGGAGCCGGCCCGGGAGCGGCTGCTCCGGCTTCTCGCCGCCCTGTCGCACCAGACCGACTTCTCGGTCGGGTGCTACTGCGAGCGCGAAGACCGTTGCCACCGCTCCCTCCTGCGCGAGCTGCTCGCCGAGCACGGCGCCGAGATCACACGTACGTGAAACCGTTCGCCAGCGAGCTCTTCTTGCCGTCGGAGCCGGTCACCTCAATGGCCACCTGGCCGGTCTTGTCCGAAGGGGGAGTAATGGCCGTGAGCGACGTTCCGTTGGCCGCCACCGTGACGCCGCTGGCTGCTGCTCCGCCGAACGTCACGGCCACGTTCTGGACAAACCCGGTCCCCTGGATGGTCACCTGCGTGCCTCCCGCCTTCGGGCCTTGAGCCGGCGCGATGCTCTTCACCGAGAGCGGCGCCGGGCCAGCCTGGTCCGTACCCTTCGGGGCTTCCGCCAGCAAGGTCTCGAGGATCTGCTTCAGCTTCATGGCGGCCTGCTCGGTGAACATGCCGACGAGCACCGCCACGGCCGCGAAGCCGAACGGGCTGGTGTCGGAGGTGCTGGACTGCGGCGAGAAGAAGCCGCCGCGCACCACGAGGTAAAAGATGGTCGCCATGGCCGCGCCTAGAACGGGGAGGGTGATGTAGAAGCCGGTCCAGCTCAGCACGAGCTTCCGGCATCCGGCGTACCAGTAGAAGGAACGGAGCGCATGCACGAGCCCGCCGAGGGCTCCGGCGAACATGACGATCAGGAAAAGACGCTCCTCGTCCGAGAGGCAGAATGGGATCCAGAAGATCTTCACCGGAAGCTGCCCACCCGGACCGCACTCCTTCAACTGGAGCGCCTGGAGCGCCGACGGGCTTGGCGGCCACAGCACCACGAGGCTGTGGAAGACCACGATGGCGACGAACACCAGGTAGAGCGTGACCAGGGTGATCCCCCAGAACCCCATGGGGGTGCCGCCCGGGCTCTCGCCCATGACGGGATCGGGATTCGGATTGGAACCGGACGTTTCCTCGGGCATGTCGATCCTCCTCGGTGGACGAGCAGAATTGTTTCCTTCGGAAGGGACGGCCACGGCCCCGGATTTCCGGGGCCGGATTTCAGATGTCGGTCAGCGGCCGGGCGGCGGCGGCTCGGGAGGCGGAGCCTGGCCGGCCGGCTCCTGGATGACCGGCGGCGGCTGGTTGGAGATCGGCTCATGCTTGGGCAGGGCGCCCGGCTCGCCGCCCAGGGCCGGCCGGGTGCCCCCGGCTGGTGCCAGGTCTGGTGCCGGCGGTGGCGCCGGTGCCAGACCGAGCCTCTCGTCTTCGGTCTTCGGACGCGCGCCGAGCTGGCGCCGGAAGTTCTCGGCGCCCGGCGGCGGCTCGGTCACGATGAGCGATTTCTTCTCCAGCTCGGCCATGTAGCGGCCGATCTCCTCCTGCATCTTGATGCGCTGCTCGCGCGCGCGGATCTGCTCCTGGACCTCGGAGAAGGCCGGGATGCGCGCCTCCTTGCGATCCACCACCTGGATCACGTGCAGGCCGCCACGGCCGGCCACCGGCTCGCTCACCGCACCCGTCGCCAGCTTCCAGACCGCCGCCTCCAGGCTGGCGTCGAGGTCGCCGGGCGTGACCCAGCCGACCTCGATGACGCCGCTCGTCTGGCCCTTCCCCGAAGGCGTGGCCACGGCGTCGGCCAGCGACTTCCCGCCGGCCACCTCCAGGCGGATCTGCGCGGCCAGCGCCTGCCGCTCTTCGGCGGTGGGCAGGCCGCCTTCGTCCAGCACGACGATCTCGCGGAGCTGCACCTGCTCGGGCTGCTTGAACTGGTCCCGGTCGCGCTGGTAGATGCGGCGCAGATCGTCCTCGTCGAGCTTGACCCGGCTCTGAACCTCGCGCCCCATGACCTCGCGGGCGCGCAGGTCGCGGCGGAGCCGCTCCCGGAGCTGCGCCTCGGTCAGCCCGGACTGCGCCAGCGCCGCCGCGAAATCCTCGTCGGACTGGATGCCGAAGTTCTGCTTCATCTGCCCGATCTGCTGGTTGATCTCGTTGTCGCTGACCTCGATGTCGAGCTGCTGGGCGCGCGACTCGATGAGGAGCTCCTCGTACATGTCCTTGTAGGCGAGCTCGCTGAGCTCGCCGAGAACCTTCGTGCGATCCTCGGGAGAGAGGTCCGGCTGGCGCAGGAGCTCCCGGGCCATGTTCTCCCGCCGCTGCTCGAAGTCGTACAGCGTGGCGATCTGGTCGTTCACCCGGAGAACCACCCGGTTGAGGATCTCGGCGCCCAGGACCGGCGGAAGCGCGAGTACGGCGAGGAAGAGGATGGGTAGGGAGAGTCTCGGTCTGTTCATCAGAGATAAGAACCCTGGTAGTTGAACGGAAGATTCCGCCGGTGGACCACGGCATTGTATTGCGTCCGCCCCTCCCGCACCAGACCGGCGAGCAGGCGGTCCGCCCGCTCCTGCCGCAGCCGCTCCAGAACCTCGCCGCGCGCCTCCTCCAGCGGCACCACCCCGGCAGGGAAGCGCTCCATGACCTGGAAGACGTGAAATCCGTAGTCGGCCGGCACGACCTTGCTCACCTCGCCGGGCTTCAGGGAGAAGATCACGTCCGCGAACGCAGGCGGCAGGTTCTCCCGCGACAGCTCGCCCTGGTAGCCGCCGGTGCCGGCGCTCGGATCACGCGAGAGGCGCCGCGCCAGCTCCGCGAAGTCGGCGCCGGCCGCGAGCTGCCGCAGAGCGCTCTCCGCCGAGGCGCGGTCGTCGGTCAGGATCTGCCGCAGCCGCACTCTCTCCGGACGGGCGAATTCCTGGCGGTGGGCCCCGTACCAGGCCGCGACCTCCTGATCCGTGGGTTCCGTCTTGAGGCCGTCCGCGAGCAGCGCGTCGATGGCTTCGCGCGGAGTGCCCGGCGCCGTCTTGCCGCCGGGCAGCAGCTTGCGGTCCACCGCCATGCGCACCAGGATCTTCTCGTCCAGGAACTGGTCGAACAGCTCGGAGAGGACGTCGCTGCCCAGCACGCTGTCCGAGTCGTCGGCCGTCCGCTCCAGGTAGTCCTCGAACTCGGAGTACCGGATGTCCTGGTCGCCGATCCTCGCCGCCACGTCCGGCGCCGGCGGCTCCGGCCGCCCGCAGGCCATGGCCGCCAGTAGCAGGGCGGCCACGCCGAAATCCAGCCTCCGTCTCATTGCGACAGCGCCTCCAGGGCCTCGCGGGCCACGCCGATCATCTGCCGGCCGCCGCCCGCCGCGAGCGTCAGCACCCCGGTGGGGCTGAACGCCGCGCCGGGGCGGGTGGAGACCATTTCGATCAGCCGGTCCACGTCGATACGCGCGTCGCGCCGCAGCCGGATGATCAGCTCGCCGGCCTTGCTGGAGATCGACTGCACGCGCAGCGACTCGGCCAGCCGCTTCAGGGCCGCCACCTCGATCAGGGTGGCGACCGCGGGCGGCGGCGGACCGAAGCGGTCGGTCAGCTCCGACAGGATCTCGCTCTCCGCATCCTCGGCCGCGCCGATCTTGCGGTAGATCTCCATGCGGAGGTTCGCGTCCTCGACGTACTCCTGCGGGATCGACATCGGCACCGGCAGGTCGATGGCCACCGACGGCGACTCCTCGACCGTCTCGCCGCGCAGCTCGCGCACGGTCTCCTCCAGGAGCTTGAGATAGGTCTCGATACCCACCGCGCCGATGTGGCCGCTCTGCTCGCCGCCCAGGAGGTTGCCGGCGCCGCGGATTTCCAGGTCCCGGGCCGCGATGCGGAAGCCGGCGCCGAGGTCGGTGAACTCGCGGATCGCCGCCAGCCGCTTGCGTGCCGGCTCGGAGAGCACCCGGTCCTCCGGCACCAGCAGGTAACAGTAGGCGAGCTGGTTGCTGCGCCCGACCCGGCCGCGGAGCTGGTAGAGCTGGGCCAGGCCGAAGCGGTCGGCGCGATGCACGATCATGGTGTTCACGTTGGGGATGTCGATGCCGTTCTCGATGATCGTCGTGGCCAGAAGGATGTCGAACTCCCGGTTCGAGAAAGCATGCATCCGGCGGTAGAGCTCCTCCTCGTCGAGCTGGCCGTGGCCGACCGTGATCCGCACGCCCGGCACCAGCTCCCGCAGCACTCCCAGCATCTTCTCGATCGTCTCGACCCGGTTGTACACATAATAGACCTGTCCGCCGCGCTCGATCTCGTGCTCGATGGCCTCCCGGATCAGCTCCGGGTTGAACGGCAGGATCGCCGTCTCCACCGCCATGCGGTCCTTGGGAGGCGTTTCGATCACCGACAGGTCGCGCACGCCGGCCAGCGAGAGCTGGAGCGTGCGCGGCACCGGCGTGGCCGACATCGCCAGCACGTGGACGTTTTTCTTGAATTGCTTGAGCCGCTCCTTCTGGGCCACGCCGAAGCGCTGCTCCTCGTCCACGATCATCAGGCCGAGCTTCGGCAGCACGATGTCTTTCGACAGCAGCCGGTGGGTGCCGATGAGGACGTCGACCTTGCCGTCCGCCAGCCGCTTCTTGAGGTCGCGCATCTCCTGCGGGGAGCGGACGCGCGACACCATTTCGATGGTGATCGGAAAGCCCGCGAAGCGCTTGCGGAAGACCTCCAGGTGTTGGTCGGCCAGGATGGTCGTCGGCGCGAGCACGGCCACCTGATAGCCGCTGTCCACGGCCTTGAACGCGGCGCGCATGGCGACCTCGGTCTTGCCGTAGCCGACGTCGCCGCACAGGAGGCGGTCCATGGGCCGCTCGCGCTGGAGGTCTTCCTTGATGACCGCGATCGTCTCGAGCTGGTCCGGGGTCTCCTCGAAAGGGAAGGCGGCCTCGAACTGGTGCAGGAAGTCGGAGTCCGGCGGCATGGCCGGGGCGCGGGCGACCTGGCGCTCGGCGTAGAGCTTGAGCAGCTCGCCCGCCATCTCGCGCATGCCGCTCTTGACCCGCGCCTTGGTGCGGTTCCACGACGTGCCGCCGAGCTGGTCGAGGCGCGGCGCGAGACCCTCGATGCCGCTGAACTTCTGCACCTGGTCGAGCCGGCTCAGCGGCAGCAGCAGGCGCTTGCCGCCGGCATAGGCGATCTCCATGACTTCGGTGTCGCCCGATGTGGCTGCCGCCGATACCCCAGCGGCCTCGCGCAGCGCCGGCGGCAGGTGCGCCGTCGCGTCGCCGTCGCCGCCGACGTTGCGCAGCGCCACGAACTGGCCGATGCCGTGGTCCTGGTGGACCACGAAGTCCCCCACCCGCAGGTCGCGCAGGCCGGACACGAACGGCCCGTAGCGGGTGCGCGACGGCCGGCGCTGGAGCCGCGCCTGCGGCAGGAGCTGCTGCTCGCCGTAGATGGCCACCCCGGCGGACGGCAGCCGGAAGCCGCGGCCGAGCTCGCCCGTCACCAGCTCGACGCCGCCGCGGCCGAGCGGGATCTCCCGGCCTTCGAGCAGCTCCTCGATGCGCCGCCGATGGGCCGGCGACACCAGCACCAGGCAGCGCTCGCCGCGCGCCCTCGCCGTGGCCACCTCCTGCGGGAAGCGGGGGAGCTGGCCATGGAAGAGGTCGGTCAACGAGCCGTGGAAGTCCACCGCCTGCGAGCCCCCCCCGGACGGTTGTCCCGATAATAGGAGATCGCCGAGGCGCACCTCGGCGCGATCGAGGGTCTCCCGCACCCGCTCTTCCGGAATCTCCAGGTTTTCGGGCGGCAGCGCGAGGCGCCGGTGGGCCTGCCGCACCGCGAAATCGATCCGCATCCGCTCGCCGTGGTGCGCGACCTCGGACTCCAGGGCCGGCGGATCCACGGCCAGCAGAAGAGGTTCTTTCAAAAGGCCGGGTAGATCGGTGGTGCCCGAAGCGAGCAGCGGCAGGTAGTGCTCCCAGCCCGGGAAGCCGCCGCGGGTGCGCAGCGCCTCCAGCAGCTCCTCCGCCTCCGGTCCCCAGTCCATCTCCGTCGCCGGGTCGCCCGAGAGGAGATCGGCGAGGAAGGCCGCCTCCTCCCGTCCGCCCGGGAACAGGAGGAGAGGGAGGATGCAGACCGAGTCGAGCGTGTCCTCCGAGCGCTGCGACTGGGCGTCGAACCAGCGGATCGACTCCACCGTATCGCCGAAGAAGTCGAGGCGGACCGGCGACTCCTCGCCGGGGGGGTAGAGATCCACGAGGCCGCCGCGGACGGCGAAGTCCCCGACCTCATAGACGAGGTCGGTGCGGCGGAAGCCGAAGCGCAGCAGCCGCTCGGCCAGCTCTTCCAGGGGGTGGTCCTGGCCCGGCAGCACCACCAGGGAGGCGGCCGAGAAGTCCTCCGGCCGGGGGAGGCGCCGGAAGAGCGCGCGCGGGGTCGCCACCACCGTGGAGACGCGGCCGGAGGCGATCCTGTGAAGCGCGGCCGACTCCTGGGCGCGGACGAGCAGAGACGTCTCCGTCTCCTGGTACGGCGTGAGGGACGGGGCGGGGAAGTAGACCACGCCCTCCTCGCGTCCGAACATCCGGGCGGCCTCCATCCACGACAGCGCGTCGGCCTCGCGAGGGACGATCACCAGCAGAGGCCGTCCGAGATCCTGGGCGAGAAGCTCGCCGATCCAGGCGGCGGCCGGAACGGGCAGGCGCACCACGTCTCCGAGCCCCCGGAGCAGGGCCTTGTAGGGCGCACCTGTGCGCAGCGTCCGGGAGAGCTCCTCCCATACGCGGTCGGTCATACGGAGGAAGAGTGTATAGGAGGATCCCGCCGGCCGGCGCTCAGGAAGCCATCAGCGCTCGCCGGCGCGAGGCCTCGATGCGGGCGGCGACCCGCACCAGGACCGGCGGGACGATCAGGCAGACCAGAACGCCGGACAAGAGCTGGATCACCCACCCGGCCCAAGAGATGTCCTGGGGGCCGAGGACGAGCCCGCGAAGGCTAACACCGATACCCCAGAGGATCGCCGCCAGCATGCCAGCGCAGAGGGCCAATTCCGTTGTTGAATCGAGTCTCTTGTCCACCGCAACCCCCTTCTCTGCCGGGCCGCGGATCACGGCCATTACCTCACCATGTAGCAAAGCCCGCGCCAACCCCTCACCTTCCCATTGCCGTGCCGCGATCGGCGTCCGCCTGTGCTACGCTCCCAGGCGCTTTCAACGGAGGGACACCAACCATGGCTGATCGTTTTCCCCAGGAGGCTGTGCTCCGGGACGGGCGCCGCCTGCTGCTGCGACATTTCACAGACAAGGACGTCGACACGCTGTACCAGTTCTTTCAGCACCTGCCCCAGGAGGTCCGGCGCTTCGCCTGGGACCGGATCGACAGCCGTGCCCTGATCGAGAGCTGGGGGCGCGAGCTCGACTATGCCAAGGTGCTGCCGATCCTGGCCTTCGACGGCAACCGGATCGTGGCCGACGCCACCCTTCACCGCCGCGAAGGGAGCCCGTTGCGGCTCGTCGGCCGCATCAAGTGGCTCATCGACCCGGAGTACCGCGGCCGAGGGCTGGGCACCATCCTGGTCAACAACTTCATCTCCGTTGCCCGGGCGAACGGCCTGCGCCACCTCACTTGCATGCTGATCTCCGACCTGGAAGCCGACGCGGTCGAGACCCTCAAAGACCTTGGCTTCGACGGTTACACCATCCCGGGCTACGGTACCGACCCCGACGGCAACCAGCACGACATGACCAAGATGGTTCTCAAGCTCTGAGGAAAAACTCAGCAGGATCGGCCGGCCGGGCCTTCCTTTGTAAAAAAGACCCGGCGCATCGGATCACGAGTTGACTCCTCCGCGGAGGCATCTCTGTCAACTTCGTGACGTTTCGAGGCCGATAGAGCTCTCCAGTCATTGGCACGCGAACTGCAATCAAACGCAACTGCAGTACCTGAAGTTGTCCTTTTTGATTTTTTGGAGGGAGGACCGGCCGGGGGGCAAAAACCCCCCGGCCGGCTACGCTTCACCCGCCCGACCGCTTCGCCTTGTAGCCGGCCTTCACCAGCTCGGCGACGATCCGGTCGGCGTGGTCCCCCTGGACCTCCAACTCGAAGCAGGGATCTCCCGACGCCGTCTTCGAAGCCTTGAGCGTTCCGCCGCCGCCGCAGAGGCGCTTCCAGTCACCCAGGAGGCGGGTGGCGTCGTCGCGGGTGAGCACGAGGGGGGTGGCGATCGTCACCGTCTTGCCGCCCCGGCCCTTGCTCTCCCGCCGGACGCGGACGTCCTGCTCACCCGGCGGCAGGCTCCGCCAGGGCTCCCGAGCCGGCGCGTCGTCCCTCTTCGCCACCGGCCGCTCCGACGACCAGACCAGCTTTCCGCCACCTTTCGACTTCACCCGGGGAAACCTCCTGAAAAAGCGCTGGAAGAGCGCTGCCCCCCTCAAGCGTTGTAGGATAAAAGGTCACTTGCCCGAGAGGACTCTTGTTTGGACAACATTCGAAACTTCTGCATCATCGCTCACATCGACCACGGGAAGTCTACCCTGGCCGACCGGCTGATCCAGCGCTGCGGCGCCGTCGAAGACCGTGACTTCCGGGACCAGATCCTGGACTCCATGGACATCGAGCGCGAGCGCGGCATCACCATCAAGAGCAACACGGTGAGCCTCCTGTACGACGCCAAGGACGGGCGCCGCTACCAGCTCAACCTCATCGACACGCCCGGCCACGTGGATTTCTCCCACGAGGTCCGCCGGTCGCTCATGTCGTGCGAGGGGGCGCTCCTCCTCGTCGACGCCTCCCAGGGGGTCGAGGCCCAGACCGTGGCCAATCTCTATCTGGCCATGGAATTCGACCTGGCGATCGTGCCGGTCATCAACAAGATCGATTTGCCCTCGGCGGAAGTGGAGCGCGTCCGCGAGGAGATCGACTCCGACCTCGGCCTCGACCCGTTCGAGGCCGTGCTCTGCTCCGCCAAGCAGGGGATCGGCATCGACGACATCCTTGAAGCGGTCGTCCACAAGCTGCCCGCCCCCATCGGCGACCCGGCCGACCCGCTCCGCGCCCTGATCTTCGACGCCCAGTACGACGCCTACCGCGGCGTGGTCCTCCTCGTTCGGGTCAAGGACGGGACCGTCCGCGCCGGCCAGACCGTCCATCTCATGCATACCGAGAAGGGGTACAAGGTGGAGGAGGTCGGCCACCTGCGCCTGAAGCGCATCAAGACCGACGAGCTCGAGGCCGGCGACGTGGGATACGTCATCGCCGGCATCAAGACGGTCCGCGACATCACCATCGGCGACACCATCACCGACGCCAACCGTCCCGCCTCCGAGCCGCTCCCGGGCTACAAGGATGCCAAGCCGGTCGTCTTCTCCTCCATCTACCCGATCGCCACGGACGACTACGAGGATCTCGCCCGCGCCCTGGAGAAGCTGCAGATCAACGACGCCGCCCTGACCTACCAGAAGGACGCCTCGACCGCCCTGGGCTTCGGCTTCCGCTGCGGCTTCCTCGGGTTGCTCCACCTGGAGGTGGTCCAGGAGCGGCTGGAGCGGGAGTACGACCTCTCCCTCCTCCTCTCCGCGCCGTCGGTGCGCTACGAGGTCACGCTGGAGGACGGCGAGATCCTCTTCGTGGACAACCCCGCGCACT
Organism: uncultured Holophagales bacterium; assembly: GCA_963844885.1. Lineage (GTDB taxonomy): Bacteria > Acidobacteriota > Thermoanaerobaculia > Multivoradales > UBA5704 > DATMER01. Next base: position 1,006,206 of record CAWJQA010000012.1, read on the forward strand.
ACCCGGACCCGTCCGCCATCTCCTCCGCGCGCGAGCCGTACATCAAGGCCACCATCCTGATCCCCGAGCGTTACCTGGGGGTCATCATGGAGCTCTGCCGCGAGCGCCGGGGGATGAACCTGACGTACGAGTACCTGACCCAGAGCCGCGTGCAGGTCTCCGTCGACCTGCCGCTCGCCGAGATCCTCTTCGACTTCTACGACCGGCTGAAGAGCTTCACCCAGGGCTACGGCTCCTTCGACTACGAGCTGACCGACTACCGCGAGACCGACCTGGTCAAGGTGGACATCCTGGTCAACGGCGAGAAGGTGGACGCCCTCTCCCAGCTCGTCCACCGGGAGAAGGCGCGGACCCGGGCGCTCCACTACTGCGAGCGGCTCGCCGAGACAATCCCCAAGCAGCAGTTCAAGATCGCCATCCAGGGCGCCATCGGCGGCAACATCATCGCCCGCTCGACGATCAGCGCCTTTCGCAAGGACGTGACCGCGAAGTGCTACGGTGGTGACATCAGCCGCAAGCGCAAGCTCCTGGAGAAGCAGAAGGAAGGCAAGAAACGGATGAAGATGGTCGGCTCCGTCGAGATCCCGCAGGAAGCCTTCCTCGCCGTCCTCAAGTCGGAACCGGGGTCCTGAGCCATGCCGAAGAAAACGGAGACACCCACGGTCATTCCCCTGTTCCCGCTGACCGGCTCGCTGCTGCTGCCGGGCAACCTGCTGCCGCTCAACGTCTTCGAGCCCCGCTACCGCAACATGGTGGAGGACGCCCTGGCCGGCGACAAGCACATCGGCATGATCCAGCCCTTCGTGCCGCACCAGGACAACTGGGTGGAGACCGCCGAGTCCGCGAGCAACCCGAAGCTCTACCCGATCGGCTGCGTCGGCCGCATCGAGCGCAGCGAGCAGCAGGCGGACGGCCGCTACGTGATCGTGCTGCGCGGGGTCAGCCGCTTCCGCATCGTGCGGGAGCTGCCTCTGCACCGCGGCTACCGCCGGGTGGAGGCCGACTACTCGGAGTTCCCGGGCGACGTACGGGAGCCGGCGAGCGTCCTGGACCCCTCGCGCCTCCTCCAAGCGCTGCGCACCTTCGCCGACACCCATTCGCTGGAGTTCGACTTCGACCTGCTCGGCGCCCTGCCGGGCGTGATCCTGCTCAACGGCCTCGCCGCCGCGCTCCCCTTCCAGCCCGCCGAAAAGCAGGCGCTCCTCGAAGCGCCGGGCACCCTGGAAAGAGAAGAGCGTCTCCTGACGTTGATGGGGATGGGGCTCGACACCATGTCGGCCGACGAGTACTACTCCCCTCCCACCGTGCATTGAGGGAGCGGGGGAAAGAAGGAGACTGTCATTTCAAATCAGATCACCGGGGACACCCGGGGCATCAAAGCGTCCGAGATCAGCGCTCTGGAGCGCACCTATCGCCGCCGCGTCGATCCGCGGCAGGTGGTGTCGCCGGAGCTCGCCCGGCACATGACCGAAATCTCGCGCAAGCTCGGCCGCCAGGTCGGAGTGCTGCTCGACCGCGACGGCTCCGTGCGCAACGTCATCCTGGGCGACGCCCACAGCCTGACCCTGCCGGACGTCGGCCGACTGCGCGGCGGCACCGGCCGCTTCCGCGGCCTGCGGCTCGTCCACACCCATCTCAAGGGCGAGCCGCTGACCAAGGACGACCTCAACGACCTCGCGCTCCTGCGCCTGGACATGGTCGCCATGGTCGAGGTTCTGCCCACCGGCCTGCCGGGCCGGGCCGAGATCGCCCACCTCGCGCCGGAAGCGTCCGCTCTCAAAGTGGACGGCGTTCCGGAAGATCCCTTCGAGCGCATCCCCATGCGGGACGTCTACCAGCTCGCCAACGACTTCGACGTCCAGGCCACCATGAGGGCCCTGGAGGAAGAGGTCGCGCGCATCACGAGCGACGCGGGAGCGACCGACCGGGAGCGGGTGCTGGTGATCGGCATCGTGCCGGACGACGAGCATTTCGACGAGATGCTCGAGCTGGTGCGTTCGGCGGACGTGGAGATCGCCGGCACCATGCGCCAGAAGCGCTCGCAGGTCCATCCGCGGACGGTGGTGGGCAGCGGCAAGCTCCAGGAGATCGTCCTCGAAGCCATGCGCCGCCGCGCCAGCGTAGCGGTCTTCGACATCGACCTGAAACCGGCCCAGGCGCGAGCCTTCGAGGACGCCACCGGCCTCAAGGCGGTAGACCGGACGCAGCTCATCCTGGACGTCTTCGCGCAGCGAGCGAGGAGCCGGGACGGCAAGCTGCAGGTGGAGCTGGCGCAGCTCAAATACTCCCTCCCGCGCCTGACCGAGCAGGACGCCGGCCTCTCGCGCCTCACCGGCGGCATCGGCGGCCGGGGTCCCGGCGAAACGGTCATGGAAATCGGCCGCCGCCGGATCCGCGACCGCATCCGCTCGCTGGAAAAGCAGGTGGAAAACCTTTCAAAGCAGCGCGACCTGCGCCGCCGCCGCCGTCACGACGAAGGGGTCCCCACCCTCTCGATCATCGGCTACACAAACGCCGGCAAGAGCACGCTCCTGAACGCCCTGACCGGCAGCGAGGTGGAAGCCGCGGACAAGCTCTTCATGACGCTCGACCCCACCAGCCGCCGCCTGCGCTTTCCCAGGGAAGGCGAGGTGGTGATCACCGACACGGTGGGATTCCTGGCCGACCTGCCGAAGGATCTGGTAGCCGCCTTCCGCGCGACCCTGGAAGAGCTGACCGGAGCCGACCTCCTCCTGCACGTGGTGGACGCAGCCGACCCGAGGCTCGAAGCCAAGAAAGCCGCGGTGGAGAGCATCCTGGAAGAGCTGGACCTCCACGAGATCCCGCGCCTGCTGGTCCTGAACAAGATAGACCTCCTGCCGGAGCACGAAGCCGAGTCGATGACGAAGCGCTACGAGGGCATCGCGGTCAGCTCCGTTACGAGGAAAGGCCTGCCCGGCCTGATCCACGCCGCCGAAGAGCGCCTCGGGCGGGAGCGGCCGTTCGTGAAGGAGTATGGGGCCAAGGCGGAGGAGACACCGGAGGCTGTTGTCGGGTAGAATCAGACCTTATCCCGCCATCAGTCCCAAAGGTAGCGCTCGTCATATTCGACCTCGTAGGCCTCGAGGAACGCGCGGAGCTCCTCTTGAAACGACTTCACGCGGTGATGCTCGCGTTGGTTGCGGATGTAGGCTCGAACGTCCTTGACCTGCGATTGGCTCACCGAGAAAGCCCCGAATCCCGCCTGCCAGAAGAAGTGTGCAAACTGCGGGCCCTGCTCACGAAGCCAGTCGTTCGAGCTCTTCTTGAGGTGACCGACGACATCGCTCAGCGCTTCGGTCCGCGAAAGCAAGAACAGTACGTGTGAATGGTCTGGCTCGGTGTTGATTTCGATTGGGAGGCAGCCGAGTCCTTTGAGGATGCCGCCCATGTAGGCATGGAGCTCAGGGCGAACCTCGTCGGGCACGGTCCGCTCACGGTCCTTCGTCGAGAAGATGAGATGGATGTAGATCTTGGAGAGGGATTGAGGCATGGCGTCTGGCGATTTAAGTTCTCGCGGCCCTTCAGGCCGCAGGGATGATGGTGGCCTGTTTCCCAGGGCATCGGCCTGCGGCCTCAGCCCTGGGCTGAATTCTGCCGGCCCGTTGGGCCGGGTGGTAGCTACTTAGATGGCAACAAATGAGACTACAAGAGTGAGCACCTCTTGATTCGGCTGGTACTTCTCCCGGGAGCACGAAGACCACCGCTATCCAAAGATAGCACCACCGCCCACCTCCCGCTGCCAGTGGCCAACCCACCCGGCCCAACGGGCCGGCAGAATGCAGCCCAGGGCTGAGGCCGCAGGCCGATGCCCTGGGGAAAAGGCGACAAAACCGGTGCGGCCTGAAGGGCCGCGAGAGCTGTTAACGGTCATGTAAAGCCGGTTGAATTTGAACCGAGACTGCGGCCAATGGTAGTACGCCGTGTGCTTCACACTGTTCGACCGCCGCCAGCCGATGTTGCGGCCTCGCTTCACCTCGTTTTGGATGTAACTGTACACTTCTATGAGACCACTGTCCACTTCGATGGGGATGTCAAGATGAAAATCGTCGAACTCACCTGGCTCAATTTCACATGGGTGCTCTAACCAAGAACATCCCCTTGAGCCCACACTCGGCCACCTGATGTCGGGCTCGCTGGCCACTGCCCGGCTGGCACCTCCAGCTTCTAGACGAGCGCCTGGCCGAGTACGAAGCGGACCCCGAGACCGGTAGCTCGTGGGAGGAGGTTCGCGAGGAACTCTCCCGCAAGCTTCGCGAGCATGCCCAGGCCGAAATCGAGGAGGAAGACGATGGCTAGCCGGAAGCTGAAGACCTGGAGCGAGGTGAGGGCCCAGCGTCCGCTTTCTGCCAAAGCCCAAGCGGCCAATGCAGCCTGGGTCGAGGAGCAGATCGTCGAGTTGAATCTTCAGAGGCGCCAGGTTACGCGTCCGGCGAGCCGGGTTACGCGTCCGGCGAGCCGGGTTACGCGTCCGGCAGACCGGGTGACGCGTCCGGCGAGCGGGTTACGCGTCCGGCGAGCCGGGTTAGGCGTCCGGCGGACCGGGTTACGCGTCCGGCGGGCCGGTTTACGCGTCCGGCGGACCGGTTTACGCGTCCGGCGAGCGGGTTACGCGTCCGGCGAGCCGGGTTACGCGTCCGGCGGACCGGGTTACGCGTCCGGCGGACCGGGTTACGCGTCCGGCGAGCGGGTTACGCGTCCGGCGGCCGGGTTACGTGTCCGGCGGACCGGGTTACGCGTCCGGCGAGCCGGGTTACGCGCCCGGTTCGCGGCGAATTCAGCGGATTGACCTCTTGTCTTGCTCAAGCTGCGGACACGTAGCGGACGACCTCGGCCGCGAACTGTGCGGCCCGGTCTGCCGGCATCTTGTCCTGGGCCACCAGGCGGCAGAACAGCTTGAGGCTCGCGGCGGCCTCGCGGTTCAGAGCGGGGTTCTCCCTGAGCCAGGTTATGGACTCCGCCAGCCTCTTCAGCTCCGCGGTGTGGCCCTGGCGGAGCTGAAAGACGGCAGTCTCCATGAACAGCAGGGCGAGCTCGGGAATCGTCTTCGGGTGGAATCCGGAGGGATCGTGCGTGAGCACCGCCTCGGCCTCTTCCATCCGGCTCCGGCCCACGGCAACCCGGCCGTCGAGGCAGAGCAGGCGGGATCGCGCCGGCTCGATCCCTTCCGCCAGCTTGCGGAGAGCGGCGGGGACCGCCTTCACCTCCGCGGCACGGCCGGCATCGCAGAGAGCCCCGCCGAGCTCGATCGCGATCCGCAGGGAGAGGTGGGGCCTGGCGAGCTTCGACGCGATCTCGCTGGCGCGGGCCAGATCCTTGACGGCCATCTCGGCCTGGGTGCGGCGCCGGTGCAGGCGCCCCTTCTCCAGAAGGAGAAGCGCCTCGCCTTCGCCTTCGTCGGCTTTGGCCCCGACCGGATGCGACCGGAGTGAGAACTCGAGCTTCTCCATGGCCTCCGCGAGCTGCCCCTGCTCGGCCAGGAACCGGGTCGTCAACGCCGCGATACGCTGGCTGCGGAACACGGTCGGCCAGATCCCCGCCATGGCGCCGGGGAAGAACGACTCGGCGCGGCGGAAGGCCTCCCGGGCGGCAGCCAGGTCGCCGCGCGCGCGGCAGGCGTTCGCGAGATGGGTCCAGGCATACTCCTGGGCCCCGCAGACCAGCGACGATTCGCCGGGCACCTGCGGAGCGATCTTCACCGCCAGCGCCGCCAGCTCCTCGGCGCCTTCGGGATCAAACTCCGCCAGCTCCATGCTCTCGTCGCAGATCCGCTCGCAGAGCGCCCAGTCCTGGAGCGCGGAGTCCTCGAGGACGCGTTTTTTCCACTCCCGCGGAGGGCCAGAGGCCTGGAGCTGACGCCACAGCTTGTCCGCCACTGCGCGGTCCTTGTGGGCCTGGGCGGCGCGCCGTTCGCGGCCGACGATGTAATCTTCCACCGGCTCTTGTTTCGTCATGGCATTCTCAAGCACGTCTGGCAAACTCGAGGTGGTTCACGTTCGGCGCGAAGCCGCGCGCGCTAGAATAGCCCATGAGGCCGATGAGACCGAAACTCGAGACCGCTCCCGGCCTCTACCTCCACATCCCGTTCTGCTCCGCCATCTGCCCGTACTGCGACTTCGCCGTCCTGACGGGTGGACCGGAGCGGCGGGAGCGGTTCACGGACCACCTCGTCTCCGAGATCGGGATGCGGTCCGCGGATGCGGAGGGCTTCCAGGGCATCGACACAATCTACTTCGGTGGCGGGACTCCTTCGGCCCTGTCTCCGGAGCAGCTCGGCCGGATCGTCGAGTCCGTCAAGGCCGGGCTCCCGGTAGTGGAGGACGCCTGGATCTTTCTCGAAGCGAACCCCGAGGACGTCACTCCAGAGAGCGTCCGCGCCTGGCGGGAGCTCGGTGTCCGGACGCTTTCGCTCGGTATTCAGTCCTTTGACGCCGATGCGCTCGCTTTCCTCGGACGGCGCCACTCCCCAGAGCAGGCGCGGCGGAGCGTCGAGCTGGCGCGCGCGGCCGGGTTCCATACGGTCGCCTTCGATCTCATTTACGGATTGCCCGGCCAGACCGTCGAGGACTGGAGGAGGACGCTGGAGACGGCGGTCGCCCTGGAACCGGACCATCTCTCCTGCTATCAGCTCACGATCCACGAAGGCACCCCCTTCGGCTTTCGGCTCGCGCGGGGGAAGATGACCGAGGCTCCCGAGGAGACTCAGGCGGATCTCTTTCTTTTCACCCATACCTTTCTGCGCGACGCCGGCCTGCCCGGATACGAAGTCTCGAACTTCGCGCGCTCGCCCGAGCACCGGTCCCGGCACAACCGGAAGTATTGGGACCATACCCCTTATCTTGGAGTGGGTCCTTCCGCTCACTCGTTCTCAGGATGCAGACGCTGGTGGAACGAGCGGAAGATCAAGCCTTACGAGGCTCATATCGACGCCGGAGAGCTCCCCATCGCCGGGAGCGAAGAGCTGACCGCGGACGATCTCGCGCTGGAGGCGTTGATGCTCGGCCTGCGGACGGTGGAAGGGATCGACCTCGACCGGTTCCGCCAGCGTTATGGAGTCGATCTCCTCGAACAGAACCGAGCGCGGCTGGAACGCATGGAAGGACTGCTGGAGGTCAAAGACGGCCGGCTGATTCCCACCCTGGAAGGCTGGGCCGTCGTGGATTCACTGGTTCGCGATTTCGCGGCCGGGCCAGAGGGGTGAGCACACCGCCCTCCGGCCCGGTCCGGCGGAGAGGCTACATCTTCTTCCGGCTCGCGCTGATCTCCATCGTCTTCATCTCGTTGCCCGAGGCGGGATCCTTCATGTACATCTCATTCTTGAAGTGGTCGTTGTCGGCCCAGGTGATGACCGACTTCATGGTCAACGTCTGGCCGCTCATCGGATCCGCCATGTCGCCGGTCATGGTGCAGACCTTCCCGGCGTCGTCGCAGGTGCCCGTGGACATCGTGATGCTGGTGCCCATGTTGTCGATCCACGTGCTGAGGAACTTCTTCGCCATGTTGTCGTACGCTTCGGTTCCCAATCCTTCGAACGTCATGCCCATCATGTCGCCCTTCCAGTGGTGCGTGACGTAACGGCCGCCCATCAGCGTCTCGCCGTGCATCGTGCCCTTCGACTCCATCGGCGGCTGGCCCGGCGCCATCCACATCGTGTTCGTGTACTCCCAGTCGCCCGCCAGCCGCGCGAGATTCTTGTGGTTCTGTCCAGGCGCCGCCGCCTTCTCCATGGCGGCCATCATGTCCGCCTCGCTCGGCTTCATACCGTCCATCTTCTCGTTCTGCGCCAGGACAGGCGCCACGGCTCCGGCGATCGCAAACAGACACAGCACCGCAATCCCTCGTACCTTCATGTCGAACCTCCTCTTGGTTGGAAACGGCTGATTGGAACGGCTGGCCTCTTGAGCCACGCCCGCTTGAATTACGCCCGATTACTGCGTACACTAACCCACGACGCGCGGGCCGTCAAGAGCCTGGATGACACGGATGAGAAGAACACCGGCACTCCTTTGCGGCCTTGATCCCGGCGCGGGAGACTGTATCATCCCCCCGGACCGACCGACGCGACCCTGACCCATGGCCACACCCGTCTACGACTCCTCCGCCATCGAAGTCCTCACCGGGCTCGAGCCGGTGCGCAAGCGCCCCGGCATGTACACCTTCACGGACCGGCCCGACCATCTTGCCCAGGAGGTGATCGACAACGCCGTCGACGAGGCCGTCGCCGGCCATGCCGCCAACATCGCGGTCACCCTGCACGAGGACAGCTCCGTCACCGTCTCCGACGACGGCCGCGGCATGCCGGTCGACATCCACAAGGAGGAAAAGGTGTCGGGCGTCGAGGTGATCCTCACGCGCCTCCACTCGGGCGCCAAGTTCTCCGACAAGAGCTACCGCTTCTCGGGCGGCCTCCACGGCGTCGGCGTCTCCGTGGTCAACGCCCTGTCGAAGCGCCTGGAGGTCTGGGTCAAGCGCGACGGCAAGGAGCACCACATGGCCTTCGCCGACGGCAAGAAGGTCTCGAACCTCAAGGTCGTCGGCACGGTCGGGCAGCGCAACACGGGCACCACGGTCCGCTTCTGGCCGGACCCGGTCTTCTTCGACTCGCCGAAGTTCACCATCCCGAAGCTCAAGCACGTCCTGCGCGCCAAGGCCGTGCTCTGCCCGGCGCTGCGCATCCGCTTCGTGCATGAAAACCACGCCGAGGACAACGAGGAGTGGTATTACGAGGACGGCCTCCGGGCCTATCTCGAAGACGAGCTCCAGGATGCGGAGATGGTGCCGCCGCAGCCCTTCGTCGGCCACTTCAAGGGCGCCGACGAGGAGGTCGACTGGGCCGTGGCCTGGCTCGCGGACGAGGGCGACCTCGTGGCCGAGAGCTACGTCAACCTGATCCCGACGACCCAGGGCGGCACCCACGTCAACGGCTTCCGGGCCGGCCTGACCGATGCCATGCGGGAGTTCTGCGAGTTCCGCGATCTTCTGCCGCGCGGGATCAAGCTCGCGCCGGAGGACGTCTGGGCGCGCTGCTGCTACGTGCTGTCCCTCCGGATGAAGGACCCGCAGTTCACCGGCCAGACCAAGGAGCGCCTCTCTTCCCGCGATGCCGCGGCCTTCGTCTCGGGCGTGACCAAGGACGCCTTCGGGCTCTGGCTCAACCAGAACATCGAGGCAGGCCGAGCACATCGCGCGGCTGGCCATCGACAGCGCCCAGGCGCGGCTGCGGGCGGGCAAGAGGGTGCAGCGCAAGACGGTGACCTCCGGTCCGGCGCTGCCCGGCAAGCTCGCCGACTGCACGAGCCAGGATCTCAACATGACCGAGCTGTTCCTGGTCGAAGGCGACTCGGCCGGCGGCTCGGCCAAGCAGGCGCGGAGCCGCGAGTTCCAGGCCATCCTGCCGCTGCGCGGCAAGATCCTGAACACCTGGGAGGTGGACTCCACCGAAGTCCTCGCCTCGCAGGAGGTCCACGACATCGCGGTGGCGCTCGGCGTCGATCCCGGGTCCCTCACCCTCAACGGCCTGCGCTACGGCAAGGTCTGCATCCTGGCCGACGCGGACTCCGACGGCGCCCACATCGCGACGCTCCTCTGCGCCTTGTTCCTCAAGCACTTCCGGCCGCTGGTCCTGGACGGCCACGTCTACGTGGCGATGCCGCCGCTCTACCGGATCGACGTGGGCAAGGAGGTCTACTACGCCCTCGACGAGCAGGAAAAGAAAGGCATTCTGGACCGCATCGAAGCCGAGAAGAAGCGCGGCAAGCCGAACGTCCAGCGCTTCAAGGGTCTCGGCGAGATGAATCCGCTCCAGCTCCGCGAGACCACGATGGCACCGGACACCCGCCGGCTGGTCCAACTCGTCCTCGACCCCGCCGACGACCCCGACGCCCAGGTGGACATGCTCCTCGCCAAAGCCCGCGCCGGCGACCGCAAGGAGTGGCTCATGCTCACCGGCAACGAGGCCGAGGTGGAGGTGTAACGTGGCGCGCACCCGGTCCCGGTCCTCCAACGCCCCGCCGCCGCCCCCGATCCTCCCTTTCGCCGAGGTCGAGCGGCAGTCGCTCGCCCGGTTCACGGAGAAGGCGTACCGCGATTATTCGATGTACGTCATCCTCGACCGGGCGCTGCCGCATCTCGCGGACGGCCTCAAGCCGGTGCAGCGGCGCATCATCTACGCCATGTCCGAGCTGGGCCTCGGACCCAACGCGAAGCACAAGAAATCCGCCCGCACCGTGGGCGACGTGCTCGGCAAGTATCATCCTCACGGCGACGTCGCCTGTTACGAGGCCATGGTGCTCATGGCGCAGTCGTTCTCCGTCCGCTATCCGCTCGTGGACGGCCAGGGCAACTGGGGATCGCAGGACGATCCCAAATCCTTCGCGGCGATGCGGTATACGGAGGCGCGCCTCACGCCGTTTGCCCAGGTGCTCCTCTCCGAGCTCGGCCAGGGCACGGTCGAGTGGGGTCCCAACTTCGACGGCACGCTGGAAGAGCCCCGCCTGATGCCGGCGCGGCTGCCGCACGTCCTTCTCAACGGCGCCTCGGGAATCGCCGTCGGCATGGCCACGGACATCCCGCCTCACAACGTGGGCGAGGTGGTGGGAGCCTGCATCCGGCTGCTCGACGATCCCGACGTCACGGACAGCGAGCTCTACTCCTCCATCCAGGGTCCCGACTACCCGACCAGCGCCGAGGTCATCACCCCCCGCGCCGAAATCCTGCGGCTTTACGACAGCGGCTCGGGCTCGATCCGCATGCGCGCCGCCTGGGAGATGGAGGACGGCGACATCCTCATCACCGCCCTGCCGTACCAGGTCTCCGGCAACAAGATCCTGGCGCAGATCGCCCAGCAGATGCAGGCGAAAAAGCTTCCCATGGTCGAGGATCTGCGGGACGAGTCGGATCACGAAAACCCGACCCGGCTGGTGATCACTCCGCGCTCGAACCGGGTGGACGTGGAAGGCCTCATGGCCCACCTCTTCGCCACGACGGACCTGGAGCGCAGCTACCGGGTGAACCTGACCATGATCGGCCTCGAAGGCCGGCCGCGGCAGTACAACCTGCGGGATCTCCTCAAGGAGTGGACCGACTTCCGCATCGAAACCGTGCGGCGGCGGCTGCGCTTCCGCTACGACAAGGTTTTGCAGCGCATCCACATCCTCGACGGATATCTGATCGCTTTCCTCAACATCGACGAGGTGATCCGGATCATCCGCACGGAGGACGAGCCGAAACCCGTGCTCATGTCCACCTTCCATCTGACCGACGTGCAGGCCGAGGCCATCCTGGAGCTGAAGCTGCGGCACATCGCGAAGCTGGAGGAAATGAAGATTCGCGGCGAGCAGGCGGAGCTGGTCAAGGAGCGCGACGCCCTGGAAAAGATCCTCAGCTCGGAAAAGCTTCTCCGCAAAAAGGTCAAGGATGAGCTGATCGAGGACGCGAAGACCTACGGCGATCCCCGCCGCTCGCCCATCGTGGAGCGCGGCGCGGCCAAGGCCATGGACGAGTCGGTCCTCGTCCCGACCGAGCCGGTGACGGTCGTGCTCTCGGAAAAAGGCTGGGTCCGCCAGGCCAAAGGCCACGAGATCGACCCGAAGGAGCTCTCCTACAAAGCCGGAGACGCCTTTCTCCAGGCCGCGAAAGGCCGCAGCAACCAGCAGGTGGTCTTCCTGGACACCACCGGCCGCACCTACTCGACGGCCGCGCACACCCTGCCGTCCGCGCGAGGTCAGGGCGAGCCGCTGTCGAGCCAGTTCACCCCGCCGCCGGGAGCGAGCTTCGTGAGCGTGCTGACCGGGCCGGAGGACGATCTCTACATCCTCGCCTCCAGCGCCGGCTACGGTTTCGTGGTGAAGCTCGGAGACCTGCACAGCCGCAACCGCGCCGGCAAGGCGGTGCTGAACGTCCCGTCCGGTTTTGTCCCGATCCTCCCGCAGAAGGTCAACAACCTGGAGACCGACCTCCTCGCCGCGGCCACGGACGGCGGCCGTCTCCTGATCTTCCCTCTGAACGAGCTGCCGCAGTTGCCCAAAGGCAAGGGCGTGAAGATCATGAGCCTGCCGGCGAAAAAGGGCGAGTCGTTGATCTCCGTGGTCCCGCTGCCACCCAACGCGCACCTGATCGTCCGGGCCGGCCAGCGGTATCTGAACTTGAAGCCGTCCGAGTGGGCGGAGTTCACGGGCAACCGGGCGTTGCGGGGAAACATGGTGCCGCGGGGATTCCAGCGGGTGGTGGGGTTGGAGGTCGGGTAACGGCCGGTGCCGACCTTCCGGCCGACGCGCGCACTCCTCGCCGGTACCGGTATGACCTGACGCTTCTCCGCTCTCTGTCGGCGGGAAGATTCTAGAATTCCGGAGCGGCTCTGGCATCGAAGGACAGGCGGACACCTTTTCGTCCTTCCATACCCCCGCGTTCCCTCCCATCGCGCTATCATCCTGTCTCCAGGACTTCCGGAGGGAGCGAGGATGAACGTACGGGACGCTGTTGCACAATTTCTTTTTCACTGCCAGTACGAGAAGAATCTCAGCCCCAAGACCCTCAAGGCATACTCCATCGACCTGCGCCAGTTCCGGGAGTACCTGGAGGCCGAGCACGGCGTGACCGACCTTGGCGGGATCGACAAGACCGTCCTTCGCGCCTACGTCAAGAGCCTGTTCGGAGGCCTGGCCGAGAAGAGCGTCAAGAGGAAGGTGGCCGCGATGAAGTCCCTCTTCCACCACCTGGAGAGGGAAGACGAGATCCTGGTCAACCCCTTCCGGAAGCTCGACATCCGGATCAAGGAGAAGAAGCGTCTCCCGCGGACGATCTCCCTGGCCGACCTGGAGCGCCTCTTCCGGCACGTCTACCGGCTCAAGGCCGGCATACGGGACCGCGAATCGAACGCCTACCACGTCCTGATCCGGGACATCGCGGTCCTCGAGCTCCTCTTCGCCACGGGAGCGCGGGTGGCCGAGGTCTGCAACCTCGGCACGGCCGACGTGGACCTGAGAAAAGGCCAGGCGCGCATCCTGGGCAAGGGGGGCCGGGAACGGATCCTCCCCTTCTGGGACGACGAGCTCTCCAGGGTCCTCGGCGAATACTTCGACCAATCCCGCGAGCCCGGACGCAAGCAGAGAGACGCGGCCAGCCACTTCTTTCTGAACCGGAGAGGCCGCCGGCTCTCCGAGCAATCGGTCCGCATGTCCCTCCGCAAGCACGCGCAAGGCGCCGGCCTGCCGCGCACCATCACCCCCCACATGCTGCGCCACTCGCTGGCGACCCTCCTCCTGGAAGAAGGCCTGGACATCCGCTACATCCAGCACCTCCTCGGCCATACTTCGATCGCGACCACGCAGATCTACACCGAAGTGAGGTCCGACGGCCAGCGCCGGGCGCTGGCGCAGAAGCACCCGAGGAGGAAACTGCGGATTCCGGTGGCGGGCGGGGGGCGGTGATGGAGGGGTGGGTAGACTCCCTTCATGCGGCCGGGCTGGACCCGGGCGCCGCCACTACCGGACTCGGCTTCTGTATCGGCCGCCCGACCTCTCCCAATCCGAGCCGAGGCTGGACTACAACGTAAAGCCCGTCGATCGCCGTCTCGACCGACATCGAGCCTATCCCTTCGATCTGGTCGAAGAATCGGCCATTCTGCTCCTGCCGGACTTTCAGGTCGGCGCTCGCACTGGCGAGCGTGTCCTTGTCCTGCCTCATGGAAAGATTTTCCGCCACCCGCAGGGACACCTGGCCCATGAGGTGCTCGGTCACCGCCTCGGCTTCGGACAGATCCTCGATTCCGGACACGAGGTTCAAGAACGCCTGGCGCAGGCTCTGACCTTCGACATCGAAGCGGCTCAGACGCTGCGCCTCCTCGAAATAGGAGTCCTTGCCACGGCGCTGGTCGTAAAACGCCGAGACGAACACCAGGAAACGCAGGTAGGCCTGGCGGTAGCTCTTCTCGAAGAACGACAGCGCCCGCTCCTCGCTCACCTCACCACGCAGCAGGCTGGCGATGGACGCCGCGCTCAAAAGAGCGCTCAACATCGCAAGGTGGACCCCGGTGGAAAGCAGCGGGTCGAGGAAGCAGGCCGCATCGCCGCACAGAAAGTATCCGGGACCGCAGAAGGACTCAGAGGCGTAGGAATAATCGGCCTCGAGCATCACGTCCGAGACAAGCGTGGCCGGCGCGCAGATCTTCTTCATCAAGGAACAGTCGGCGATCGCACGGTGATAGATCTGCTCGGTGCTCAAGGTTTCGCTCTGGCTCTTGAACGTGGACTTGTGTACGACCGCACCGATGCTGGTGCGGCCATCGCTGAACGGGATCGCCCACAGCCAGCCATCAGGAATCGAACCGACTGCGATGGCACCCTCTCGATAGCCCGGCTCCTCGCAGACGGCGCCCTCCCAGTAACTCCATAGCGCCACGTTCTGGAAAACGCGGTGGTATTTACGGTTGCGGAGATAGCGCGACGCCATGACCCCGTTGCGCCCGGTGGCATCGATCAGATATTCGAAGGTGATTTCGCCGGTTGCGCCATCGTGACCATCGTGCCCCCGCTTCGCCCAGCGGGCAAGGAACGGCCGGCCCGTCATGTCGAATTCGATGCCGGTGATCTCAACTCCCTCATGAACAGCCGCGCCTTGCGCTGCAGCGTGCTTCAGCAAAAGGTGGTCGAACTTCGAACGCTCGACCTCGAAGCTGTAGTTGTGCTTTCCGAGAAGCTCGCCGAAGTCGAGACTCCACGTCTCAGCCCCCCACTCCAGGTATGCGCCCGGCTTCCGCTGGAACCCCTCCGCCTCGATCAGCTCGCGGGCGCCGATCAGGTCGATGATCTCCAGGCAGGAGGGGAGCAGAGACTCTCCGATGTGATATCTCGGGAAGACCTCACGTTCCAGGACAGTGACCTCTATTCCAGCGCGCGCAAGAAACGAGGCCGCGGTGGCACCCGCGGGGCCTCCACCCATGATCAAAACACGTGTCGCATTGGCCGGAATCGGCATTGACGCTCCTTCGTGACGAAGCCAAGAATAGGCGTCGCCGCAGGCGGATGTCAACCGGAGACACAGCTTCGCTCAAGGTTCTTGCGGCTCTTCCTGCGCGTTGCCCGGCGTCGGCATCGGGGTGGGACGGGCCAGGCACTGCACCCAGACGACATGGAACCCTTCGGGGGTTCTCTCGAAGGCGACTCCGATCCCCATCTGGGTAAAACCGCGGCCGAGAAGCGCCGAGCGCCTGCCCTGGCCTTCCCCGAGGAGCGCGGACATCGCCTGCTCGGGCGTCAACGCATCCACCACGATCTGCTCCCCGACCGCACCGCCGACCTGGCCGGCGACCCGGTAGCCTTGCCTCTTGACCTTCAGGGCCAGCGGCACCACCGATTTCAGCGGCCGGCCGGTACGGAGCGCGTTGAGGATCTCCGCGGCGTGCTCCTGGGCGGCGCGCTCCAGAGCGAAATGCCGCACCAGAGGGTGAATCTTCGCGGCGGCCCTCACCTCGTTGATCCGGCGCAGCAGATCCTCCCGCAAGGTATCGAGATTCTGGAGCGCCAGCGTCTGCCGCTCGTAGAGCTCCGCGATGTAGCGCTCCAGGTAGCTTTTCTCGGAACGGGCGAGCACGAAGCTGTAGACCGGCGTCCCTTTCACCTCGCCGATCCCCACGCCCAGATCCCGGACGTCGGGATGCAACAGGCTCTTGCGGTTGGAATCCGGCCAGCGGGACCAGTCCTTCGCCATGGCTTCGGGAGGATCGGGGGTGGTGGCGAGCTTCTCGGCGACGAGCTGGTAGACGTAGCCGGCATCCCGGGCCCAGTCCTCCACCTGCCGGCCTTCCGGCGTGGTGAAGCTCACCGTCTGGCGGGCGGTCATGTCGTCCGCGTGCGCCTGGGCCGCGCGGACCAGCGCGGGGTCGAGCACGAGAGGCTGGAGGCCTTCCTGCTCGCGCTGGGCGTTGATGAGCTTGAGGAAGGTTGCGCGCAGCTCGTCCGGGCCGGACGCGGACGCGGGAAGGGAGACGGCGGTACCCAGGAGGAGCGCCGCCAATCCGTAGCCCAGAAGCCGGTCATGCTTCCTCATCGTTGATCTCCATCACTTCTCTCGGCGGACGACCCGGTACTCTGGTATCATATCGCCGATGGACCCGAAACCCACAACCTACAACCTCAAGGCGCCGGGCCGTTCCGGTTCGAGTCTCCCCCGGCACCTGCCGGGCCGGGGTGCTTTTCCGGGGGTTGACGAGCACCTCGTCGAGGCGGAGGTCACGCGCGAGGAAGTCATCGGCGGCCATCGGATGGTCACCTCTCCGGCCCTTTCGCCCCATGCCACCCAGCACACCGAGCTCGACTACGTCATCCGGGCCAACGTGGCTCCCGGATATCGGGTGGCCAACGATCTTCTCACCCGGATCGACAAGAAATCCGACTTCGCCAGCGATGTCTGTGTCTTCAAGGACGGCGTCGATCCCGCGACGGGCGCGCGCCACCTGGAGGAGATCGCCTTCGAGGTCGTGTCGGAGCAGAACGAAGGTCTCGTAACGGAAAAGGCCGAGCGGATGCGGCGGCGTGGCGTGCGGCGGCTCTTCGCGGTCTGGGTGAAAAGCCGCAGAGTCTGCGAGTGGTCCGCCGAGAGCCAAAGCTGGCGTCCGCTGGAAGCCGATTCCCGGATCCAAGACCGCTGTCTGGTGACGCCGCTCTCGGTGGCCGCCCTCCTCAATGCCGCGGCGGCCGACAGAGCGGTGGTGGAGGCCCTCGCGGCAAAGAACAGCCCGGCGATCCTGGAGCGAGACGCCGCGGCGCAGGCAAAGGGCGAGGCGAAAGGCAAGGCGGAGGGCATCGCCCGGTCGATTCTGAGGCTCCTCGAAGCCCGGGGAATTGCTGCAAGCACGGCGCAAAGGAAAGAGATCCTGGACTGTCCCGACCTCGATCGGCTGGACCAGTGGCTCCTCAAGGCCCTGTCGGCTTCTTCCGTTGATGAGGTCATTTCCGAGCCCTGATCCGCCTTTTCCCATTCGTTGCGTCGAAGGGCAGTTGAGGCGCAGGATGCCCGGAAAGGCGGGAAACTGACACCATGAATGCCATCACCCTGAAGGAAGCCCAACTCAAGCTCCAGCAAGTCGTCGAGCAGGTCATCGCAGACGCGGAGCCTACGATCGTCGTATCGGATCGCGGTGAACAGGTTGTGCTTGTTCCTTTGGATGAGTATAACTCTTGGGGGGAGAGGCTCTACCGCCTGTCCAATCCCCCCAACGCTGCGCATCTGTGAAAGTCGATCACCGAGGCCGAAAGCGGCGAGACGCAGGAAACGTGAGACCATAGACACATGAATATGGCCACGACATCGGCATGGGAGATGATCCCTGGAATCAAACTTCCCGCGTCACTAATCGTGTAGCAGGGTCACCGATAAGGATATAATTTCTCGCATCAAGCATGGCATTTCGGATATACGCCCAATCTTCACTCCCGCTCTCCTGCGACTCCACCGACGCAGCAAGAGCAGCAAGCTCAGCGTATCTTCCAGAAAAATACTTCATCGCCTCACCAACCCTTGCCCCACTCATCAAAGTACGGAGCACAGCCTCAAGAGTCTGCAGTTGCGGGCCCGCCGTTTTCCACTGCACCGAGGACATCCAAACTTCGTCGACATGTCCTATGAAGGCCAATGCCCCATTGCTCACTCCCAGAACTCGCTTTACTAGCGAAGCAACGAATGGGCTTGGGGCAGCCTCCAAATCATGAAAGTCACTATGTTTGGGGACGCCAGCGCTGCAAGCACCAAAAGCAAAGATCCCCAGTCCTCTAAGATCAATATCGTCCGCCACATCCTCGGCCGAAAACCACTGGCCGTCCTTCGGTATATGGCCTGGCCCTAGCCACCCATGGCACAGTATGGCACCTTGACCCGTTCTCTGCTGCGGATTTCCGCTTGCGCAGAGACGCCCATGCGCACCAATAAAGAGCAGCGACGGCTGAGGGTTATTCGACAGTATCGAAGAAAGATTCTCCCTGGTTGCTTGATCAGCGAGAACGGTATTCACAGACCAATCGGGCCTTTCTATGGCCGCTGATTCCGCGAGGGGGCGAAGAACTTTCGTCACCAAGAAACTCGTAGGCTCATCGTGCTCAGGCCCGAAAAAGGCGGCTATCTTAGTTCGTCTCGGGTTTGTTTCAGACTCTATCACATTACGAGCGTAGTTTTCATAGTGCTCGGGAAAATCAAAATGGATGCGGCCTACTCTGTGCTGAAGCCCAAGCTGATATTGGAATTCGAATGGAATCTCTTCCGGGCTCCCTGCTAAGAGCAAATAATAAGGCATTCGACGCGGATCCGCCGGACCGGGGCCCATCCCGTACATAGCGAGGAATTCGTGAGCATCTTGTCCAGGTCTATAGCCGGACGCGCCCGAGAATTCACGGTAAAAAAGCCCGGCTTCTTCTCGCCTGTGCTTGAGCAGAGGATCTATAGCGTCCCTTATAAGCGGGTCGCCTTGGCTCGGAAAAATGATGCCCCAGCCTGTTTGGTCTAGGCGATCTGGATTTTCAAGGGGCGCCGATTGCAGCGTACCCGACTTCACTGCCTTGCTGGGGCGAACGATCAAGAGAAGCTTTCGAAGCCCCACTTCATATAGAGGGAATAGATCAACCCAATTGAGTTCAGCCAGTTTGGCATGAGTTGGCCGGCAGTTGTCAAGTCGGGCGGGGATCACGTAGATGTCTTCGTCCGAAATTGTATCAAGAACCTTAAGGGCTTCCCGAATTTCTTTTTGGACATACCCTCGTTTATTGACCGAGTTGGCCGAGAGTAGCGCGATGAATAAATCAGATTTTTTGATGGCTTTACTGATTTCGGTTTCCCACCGCTGGCCCGGAAGGAGGCTCTCGGCATCCAGCCATGGCTCTGCGCCTGCGCTTTTGAGATCCTGATACAGCTTGAGCGCTGCCGAATAATCTTCCTTGGCGTAGCTTATGAAGACCTCGGTCCGGCGCCTTGCGGCTCTCACAGATCTCCTTCGCGGCATGACCTGTCACTCCTGAATATCAACAACGATGCGGAGGTGGGGCGCGGAGCCGTTCGCGAAGAGCTCAGCCCACTTTTGAGCGGGAATCCTAAATTCGGCCTTGGGTGGCTTGTAGCTGCGGGACCAAGTGCCAAGAGTGAGATCGTTCCAGGACTTCTGCCCGACGACCTGATCGTCCGGGCTGACGAGGGCAACTGTCAGATCGACGTCCTGAAGAGACCAATCGCTCATCAGCGTCAGCGCTGCTTCGATGACGACTTCTGTGGACGTTTCCGCGGTCTTCTTGACGGTCAGCATCCGTACACGGGCCTGATCACAGACGAAGCGGTCTGTCTCCGGATAGGCACGGGCCACGCCAAGCGGCTGCCGCTCGAACGACTCCCGCGGCTTCCCCCTCCCGTCTACGTCCGCACCAAGAGGCACGTCGATCTGCATCGGGTCCGGAACTTCTGTCCGTCCGGCGCTCCCGGGCGCCTGGCCAGCAGAAACCTGGAACAACGCGAGAGCCGATACCAAAGCCAAGGCAAGCTGCGTCATGAGTCATCCCCTTCAAGCGTAATCTCAACAACCCCAAGGGCTAGTCCATGCGGCACTTCTGGCAGAGCTTACCACCCCGAGCCCCTGGGACCACCGGTGCCCCGGCCGGCGGTCCCAGGAGGAGGTTTCACAACCAAGAGGCCGCCACCGCCGCTCACCCACGAGCCCCCTCCCACACACCTCCGACGATGGCCCCGCCTCTCCTCCCTGAAAGGCGGACCTCTGCGGAACGACGGAGGCCTTGGACTCGGCGGCCGTCATCCCTCCAAATTGTCAATGAGCCGAGACAGGGGAACCGGACGGCGTCCCCCGTCGAAGTGAAGGCCACAAGCGGCCAGTCGGTCGTGGGGACCCGCGTCTGGCATCGGCGTTCGTCGTCCTTCACTCCAAGGGGAGTCTACGGAGCACCAGCCGGCCGCGTCTAGGGTTTTCAGATTTAAATTCTGACCCAATAACAGGCCCATTGACCTCACTGAACGTCAACACGGAGCCGCTTCTGTCCGGCGCGACAGGTTCGGGGCGGAAGTTCTCGGCGTGGGAGTTCATCGGAGGGCTTTCGCGCCTGCCCGGCGACCCGTTGCCCGGGGGAAGCGGTTGCTCGATCGTCCCGAGAAGATCCTTCGGCCTGCCATCAGCCTCAATCAGACTCGAATCGAGTCGCTCGCGGGTCCGTTGATCGGCGCGTAAAGAAGGAATCGGTCCGTTGCCCTCCGCAGCCTCCTCGGGAGGCTTCAACGGGGGGCTCACGAGAGGCTCGACGAGTCTGACGAGACTCTCAACGTCCTTGATGAGAGGCCCGTCGAGCTCGATGAGAGGCTCAAGAAGTTGACGAGAGGCTCGATGACTTCGATGGGAGGCTCAACGAGCTCGACGAGAGGCTCGTCGACTTCAACGGGAGGCTCGATGAGCTCGATGAGAGGCTCAACGAGTTTGATGAGCGGCTCATGCGGTCCATGGGAGGCTCGACGAGCTCGATGAGAGGCTCGTCGACCTCAACGGGAGGCTCGATGAGCTCGATGAGAGGCTCAACGAGTTTGACGAGAGGCCCGTCGAGGTCGTCGAGAGGCTCGTGAAGCTCGACGAGAGGCCCATCGAGGTCATCGAGAGGCTGAAAACCAGGAACGGCAGGGGTTTGACAGCTTTTGGAGCCCTGTCGCGCGGCTCTTTGAAGACTGAAGAGGCCGGCCGGACAGCCGAGCCCGAGACCGCCGCCGGCCACCCATATGGGGTGGCTCGGCCTTCCTGAAATGCGTGCCGCCGGTTGCGGAGAAGTCGCCAAGATCCAGAACGACGAGCGACCAGAAACGCCAAGGCGCTCGGCTCGCCGAGCCTTGAGATTTGCTCACTGCAAATGAGCAAGGAGTCCTCCACGCTGACCAGGCGGGTGATCCCCCTGAAGCAGGCCATCGCTGAGATCAAGCGTGCGGTTCAAGAGAGTGACGCGGCTGGCCCCAGAGCCGTGCATTCGCCGTTTTTCTTCATTGTGGGAGCGGGGATCTCCCATCCCCCGATCCCTCTTGCCAAGGATATCGAGCAGCGCTGCCGGCAGGAGATTGCCAAGTCTTCGCCCGACGGATTCATGCCTCTGGAAGAGGGCTCGCCGGCTGAACGCTACGCCGCGTGCATGGAGGCAGCCTTCCCGAACGCCGAGCAGAGGAGGGCCTTCCTGCACGAGCTGATGCGGTCCGCCAGGCTTTCGGCGGCCAACCTTCGGCTTGCCCATCTTCTGGGTGCGGGCCACCTCACCAACCTGGTCTTCACTCCGAATTTCGATGAGATGCTGAGCCAGGCTCTCCGTTTCCTGGGGCATCCGGTCATCGTCTGCGATCATCCAGCCATGACCGGCCGGCTTGATCTTCTCCGTGATGAGATCCAAATTGTCCATGTCCACGGGACTCACTGGTTTTACGATCTCCGCAACCTGCCGAACGAGCTGAAAAAGGCGGGAAACCGGAATCGTACGACTTCTCTGAGCCTGCCAGAGTTCCTCGACCATGTCGTCCACCACCGCTCTCCTCTCGTCGTCGGGTATTCCGGATGGGACGGGGACGTGCTTATGAGCTCTCTCAAGAAGCGCCTCAAGCACGAGCTCGGCTCGAACCTTTACTGGTTCTGCTATCGCCGGAGCGGCCTGGACGCCCTTCCTGGTTGGCTTAAAGACAATCGCGATGTTCGCTTTGTAGTAAGCGACGACACCGGACCGAGGGGTCCGGCCCTTCAGCTTGCAGAGAGTGGCTTGGGTAGTGAGGCTGGCGAGCCGGTGCTTCCCGCATGGCGCGTTTTCGAGGCGATGAGCGTGGCCTTGGAGCTGAAGGCCCCGGAAATCAGCCGGGATCCTCTGGGATTTCTCATGGAATATCTGGATCGACATCTCGATCCTAGCGTCGGCAGCGGGGACTCGGCTGCGGATCCGTTTCTCATTAGCAGCACCCTTGCGAGAGTCAAACGAGCTGCCGATCGCGAGCGCGAGGCGGAGCAACGCCAGAAAAACAAAACCCGTCAGGCTGACGCGCGACTCGACGAGGCTCTCGACGCCGTGAGGAGCTCTGATTATGCCGCGGCGCTGGCAGCAGCCCTAAAACTCGATCTTGGGGCTCTGCTGCCGGAACGCCGATCCGAGCTGGAAGAGGCGCTCGAGAGAATATATCTCGGTACGAAGGATCTGTCTCCTGAATTGGGCTTGGCGGCCTGTGAAAAGCGCGTGGCACTTTCGGAGGCGGTACTTGCCGAGTTTTCCAGCCTTGGATGGCGAACGAGTCACGCAAAGGCCTTACATGGTAAGGGCTATTGTCTCTCCAAGACGGGACGCCTAGAGGAGGCATTGTCTTTCTACCAGGCCATCATCGAAGTTTACGGAGAAACGCAGGAACCAAATCTACAAGAACGCGTCGCCAAGGCGTTTGTCAACAAAGGCATTGTTCTCGACAAGCTCGGCAAGCCTGATGAAGCACTGGCAGCCTACCAGGAGCTGTTCCAGCGCTTCGGGGACTCCGATTCTCCGGCTGTCCAAGAACCGATCGGCAGGGCGCTTTGCAACAAAGGCATTGTCCTCGGCCAGCTCAGCAAGTTTGAGGAGGCACTGGCAGCCTACCAGGAGCTGTTCCAGCGCTTCGGGGATTCCGATTCTCCGACTGTCCAAGAAGAGATCGCCGGGGCGCTTCTCAACAAAGGCGTTGTCCTCGGCCAGCTCAGCAAGTTTGATGAGGAACTGGCAGCCTACCAGGAGCTGTTCCAGCGCTTCGGGGATTCCGATTCTCCGGCTGTCCAAGAACAGATCGCAGGGGCGCTTCTCAACAAAGGCGTTGTCCTCGGCCAGCTCAGCAAGTTTGATGAGGAACTGGCAGCCTGCCAGGAGCTGTTCCAGCGCTTCGGGGATTCCGATTCTCCGGCTGTCCAAGAACGGATCGCCAAGGCGCTTTACAACAAAGGCTTTGCCCTCGACCAGCTTGGCAAGCCCGAGGAGGCACAGGCATCACGGCAAGAGCTGATCCGGCGCTTCGGAGCTTCGGATGTCCCCGCCATCCGGGAAGTCGTTGGCTTGGTACATTAGACTCCCCGGTGCCAGCCCTTATCCGGCAAGTGCCCTCTGGGCCTGGAGAGCCGGCGCCGAGAATCCGTATCAATCGGTCAGCTTCCGGGCTCGCGCGAATACGTCTTCAGCCGGGATGAGCTCAAGGTCACCGCGCTCGTAGGCGGCGACGCGCGCCCGGATCTCTGCGTCCCATGCCTTCTCGATGCCGGGGGATCTTGATTCCGCGAGAGATTCGAGGAGAATCTCGGCAAGCCGCGCCCGTTCTTCAGGAGGTAACCGGCGAACCTGTAACTCTGCCTGCGCGAGCTCGGGGGACATATCGGCTCCTTTCAATGCACAGAGTATATACCCTGATGGGGCCCCGACGGCGGCCGTCATCCGTGGGCGCGCCTGAAGCCGCTCACGCCTCCTCATAGTTGATCTCCATCGTCCGGATCTTCCACGCGGAGACCGCGAGGAGGATCGCCGAGACGAGGAGAACACCGGGGATCGCCACCCAGAGCGGCGGCGGGGCCGCGAGGACCGCCAGCGGACCGTGATCGAACGGCACCGGGCAGAGCGCCTGCACGTAGTGGATGATGCTCACCTTTTTCAGGAACGGCGGCAGAAGAAAATTGATTCCCTCCCAGCCGAATACCATCAAGGCCGGAATCGCCGGGCTCTTGAAGAAGAATCCGAAGGTCAGGAACACGGCCCCGTACCCGGCGCAGGCCAGCGCCGTCGCCAACAGGTAGGACCCGAGGTGAGTCAGCCCGCCGCCGTGGAACAGGAAGCGTTCCACTCCCGTGTGCGGCGCGTAGGCCAGCAGGAACGACACCAGCGTCGAGCCTCCGAACACCACCACCGCCGCGATCAGGCCGGTCAGGTATTTCGCCACCACCAGCAGCTCGCGCCGCATCGGCGACAGAAAGTAGTAGTGCAGGCTCCGGTCCATCACCTCGCGCCGCATCAGATTGCCGAAGATGGTCACGCACCCCAGGAACACCACGAGCCGCAGGATGAACACCTGGTAGAGCGCGGAAAATCCCTCGGTGGCGTCCGCGAGATTCGAGGAGTCGTGTACGGCACCCGGGATCAACGCCCGTAGCGTCAGGATGAACGGCGCCTGGAGCGCGAGCACGAGCAGCAGGATCGAGCGCCGGCCCAGAAAACCTTTCCGCATCTCCAACCGCATCACCGACAGCACCTGGCTGCGCCATTGCCTCCACGGACGGCCTTCTATGACTGGGACTGAGGCCGGAACGGACACGGTTGTCGTCTCTTGCAGAATCTCGCTCACGACGTCTCTCCGATCAGGATCTGGTAGACCGCGTTCACGTCCGCGTCGGTCGGCATCACGGTTTCGATCGCGATTCCGGTCTCCAGCACCACCTGGTTGAGCAGCATGTAAAAACGGTCGGCGTTCCTGGTCCGTACCAGGAGTCCGCCCTCGTGGAGCCGCGCCTCGACCACATGGTCTTGCTCGAACACCTTCGAAGCCAGCAGCGACGGGCCGGTCGCAGCGGATGAACACCTGTACCGGGTGCTCGTCTTCCATCTCGTCGCGCACCCCGCCGATGTCGCCCTCGGCCACGACGTAGCCGCCGTTGATGAGCACCACCTGGTCGGAGATCAGGTCGACCTCGTGCAGGATGTGGCTGGAGACGATCACGTGCAGGCCGGCCTCGGCGAGCTCGCGGAACAGCGCGATGACCTCGGCGCGCGCCATGGGTCGAGGCCGTTGAGCGGCTCGTCCAGAATCAGGACCGACGGGTCGGTGGGCGATGGCCTGGGCCAGCTTGATGCGCTGCCGCATGCCCTTGCTGTAGGCCGCCACCTTGCGGTCGCGCGGCCTCGGTGAGGCCCACCCGCGTCGATGGCTTCGCAGGTCATCCGGTCGCGCGTCTTCCGTGGCTGAAGCCGTGAATCCGCAGGTACGCCGTGGATGAACTCGAAGCCGGTCAGGCCCGGAGGGAACGCGTCGAACTGGGTGCAGTAGCCGACCAGCGCGGAAGAGCTCTTCGGGCCGATCCGGGGCGATGCCCAGGATGCGGATGCTCCCGCGCGTGGGCCGGATCAAGCCCGCCACAGATTCATCAGCGTGGTCTTGCCCGAGCCGTTCGGCCCGACCAGGCTGGTGATGCCGGGCGGGATCGACAGGTTGACGTGGTTGACGCCCAGCACCTCGCCGTAGAACTTCGAGACGTTTTCGATGACGACCCGGCGGTCGGTGATCGCGGGGGCCGGAGGCATCACACCCCGCGGCGTCCTCTCGGCGGCCAGGGCGCTCACCGGACCACCTCGTACGCCCGGATGCGCCGGAAGAGGAGCCAGAGGCACAGCAGGCTGCCGCCGATCAGCGCGGCCCAGGCAGGCTCCCGGAGGCGGCAGGGTATCGCCCTTCGGCATGTCGAACAGATCGGTCCAGATCGAGCCGATGACGTACCAGGCCGAGATCAGGGTTCCCCACCAGGTATCGAGCATCTCGTTGATCGCGCCGGCGAAGCCCATGCTCGACGAAGAAGAGGCCGAACATCGCCACGCGGGCCAGCGGCTTCCACTTCACCCAGGCCGAGATCGCCAGCGTGAGCAGCGACAGGAAGAGGATCCAGGCCCAGCTCCCGGCCAGGATCGCGCCGGCGAGCCCAGGTTCGGCACCAGCCAGCCGGTTCGCGGCGAAGCCCTGGAAGCAGAAAGAGCAGGATGCCCGGCACCCAGGTGATCGACGAAAGCAGGATCGACCAGCACCGACAGCTTGCCCAGCACGTACTCGCCGCGCGAGAACGGCCGCGACGAGGTAGAGCGGCAGGCCGTTGTTGCGCAGGTCGGGCGAGATCAGGCTCGGCCCGACCAGGAGGACCAGGATGAACGACGCGGCGCTCTGGAACCACATGCGCCCAGGAAGAAGCCGCCGGCCGATCGAGAAGAATTCCTTGAGCTCGTTCTGCGGCACCTGCAGGAAGCTCGAGCACGTTCAGGTTGTGGTGCAGGTAGATCACGATCAGCGCCCAGGAGGGGCACCAGGAAGCACATCGCGAAGAAGATCGCGAAAAGCTTGCGTCTTGAACACCGTCTCGTAGGCGTAGCGCGGGAGAACGAGGAAGCGCGACCAGACGGCCGTCGAGCGCCCGTCGTAGCGGCCGGTAGCTGCGCTGATAGACCGCCATGGCCTAGTCCTCCATCGCCTTCAGGAAGATGTCCTCGAGGGAGTCGCGCTTGTAGTCGAGGCGGCGGATCTGGATCTCGCGTTCGGCCGCCAGGCGGTAGAGGTCGCGCACCTCCACGCCCTCGGGCAGCACGATCTTGAGCCGCTGGCGCGCTCCCGAGCGATCGCCGCTCCGCAGCCCGAGCGCTCGGCCAGCCGGCGTCGGCCGCGGCGCCGCTCTCGGCGCGCAGCTCCAGCTCCAGGAAGTTGCGGTTGGCCCGGCGCTCCTCCTCCAGGTTGCAACGCGGCGACCTTGCCCGTCCTTGAGGATGATCACCTCGTCGCAGCACTCCTCGACGTCGCGCAGCAGGTGCGAGGAGAGGATCACGCGCACGTCGCCCGGCGTCGCGGATCTCCTTGATCAGGCGGATCATGCGCTGCGCGGGCCGGGCGGGTCGAGGCCGTTGGTGGGCTCGTCGAGGAACAGCAGCGCGGGCCGTGGACGATGGCCTGGGCGAGCTTGGCGATCTGCTTCATGCCGAGCGAGTAGCTGCCGACCGGGCGGTAGCGCGCCTCGCCCAGGCCGACGTAGAAGAGGCCTCGTGGGCGCGCTCGAGCGCCTGCGCCGGCGGCAGGCCGGAGAGCTCGGCCATCAGCCGGACGAAGCGCACGCCGCTCATGCCGGCGATGAAGGCGTCGTTCTCCGGCATGTAGCCGATGCAGCGCGCGGATCGCCGCGCGCTCGGTGCGGATGTCCCGGCCGAGGACCCGGGCGGTGCCCGCCGGACGGGCGGGTGGAAGCCGAGCAGGGTGTGCAGCAGGGTGGTCTTGCCGGCGCCGTTGGGCCCCAGCAGGCCGATGGAGCGCCCGGTCAGGGTGGCGTTCAACCCTTGCAGGATCGGACGCCCGCCGAGCTTGACCTCCAGCCCCCGGAGCTCCACCACCGGCTCGGCCTGCGCCGCGGCTGGTGCCTCTGGGGTCAGGGTCGTCTTCGTCGCCAGGTTCACCACGTTCTCCTCCTCTTCTGCTCGCGTTCCAGGACCGTACTACTTACCGAGTCACCGAGCCGGAAGTTTCACTCTCCTCGGCATCGGCGGCATTGTGCGCCTCGTCCATCACCCCCAGGATGCCGCCGAACCCGGCCAGCGTCTGGAGATTGAGCCCAGCGGGCTGTTGTTGCTGCTCGCGAAGAGGATACGGTCCTGCTCCGCGTAGGCGTAGACCAGCGTCGGACCCTGGCCCAGGATGAGGTTCTTGAACGCGGCCCCGTCCTTGCCTTCGGGGATCAGCCCGGAGGCGGAGTCGAGCACCGAGCCCAGGTTCTGGTAGAAGAAGGCCGAGACGTTCACCTGGCCGTCCTGGCCCAGGAGGTCGCGGAACTTGGGGTGGTTGGCCAGGCTGACGCCCGACTCGCGCTGCTGGAGCGACCGCTCGAGAAGCGCCTGGCTGGCCGCCGCCACGAGGTAGCCTTCCTCGAACACGTAGTGGACGGACATCTTCGACTCGGCTCCGGTGCTGCCCGCGATGGTGTAGAAGGTGTGCCCGCCGGACTGCTGCTCGGTGAGCGTCAAGGAGCCCTGGCCGTTCTTGTGCATCTCGGCGTTCAGCTCCGTCACCGCGAGCTCGAAGGTCTGCTGGAGGCGAGTCGGGTTGTAAACCTCGGCCACCAGCTTCCACGAGGGCGTGGGGAGGAGCGGGCCGTCCACCGCCATGGCGATCTCACCGCCGAGCGGAGCGGCCAGGTCTTCGCGCACGTCGAAGCCCTGCTCCCGGCGGATCTTCTCCAGCTCGGCCGACAGGTCCGGGCTGACCTTGATCAGGTCGTCGAGGAGGTCGACCGGCTGCTTCACGATGAAGGCCGCGGCCATGTTCGCGTCGGGCGAGATGAAGGTCAGGGCACCCATCGGAGCCGGCGCCGCCAGCCACGAGGCGATGCCCCGCCGCTGCTGGCTGAAGGTGAGGGCCGCGCGGGTGTCCGCCCGCCCGTCCACCTCCTGCCGGTTGACGATGAAGTGCTGGAGGTCGCGCACACCCAGCGCTTCCTCCTCCGCGTCCGGAGCGTCTTCGGACAGGAATCCGGCCAGGTCGGCGGCGAACAGCCAGCCGGCGCCGTCCTGGTACTCCTGGGCGATGCGGGCGTGGAAGGACGACGCCTTGAAGGGGTTCGTCCCGCCGTTGGCGATCGCCACGGCCGCGGCAAGGCTGGGGCCGCTCGGCGACGCCACGAACAGGCCGTTGCCGATCCAGGCGTAGAGGCCGTCGGTGTCCCCGGAGGGGATGTCGGCCGGACTGTTGACGATGTGGATCGCGTCCTTGCCGAGATGGGCGTTCTCCTGCTCCAGGACGGCGCGGAAGGACGCCTCGTTCGTCACCTCGGCCAGGATGACCGGCTCTTCGCCGTTGGCCTGCTTGCTGCCGACCGCGATCGCGACCTCTTCACCCAGGTAGCGGCCCAGGTCGTCGATCTTCGCGATCACTTCGCGGAACTTCTGCTGCTTCTCGGGGGTGCCGAGCGTCTCGCTCCACCACTGGCGGACCGTGGGGTTGGTCTCGATCCGCTGGTCGAGGATGCGCTGCGTCTCGGCCAGGCTGTGGGCAAGGTTCGGCAGGGCAACCCAGGCCCGGGTGCCTTCGGGAGCGAGGTCGAGGAGCGCCGTGGAATAGCGCAGGCCGGGGCGCTCGACCTGGGCGTCGATGTCCTTGCCCAGGGCGGTCAGCTCGGCCAGGAGTTGGTCGTACTTGGCGGCGTTACGGCTCCAGGCGATCTCCTTGGCGATCGGAACCGCCGCCACGCTGGCGTGGGTGGAGACCTGGTCGCCGGGGTGGAGGATGTCGTCGCGCCGCGCCTGCTTGACGCGCACCTCGCCCTCGACCACCGACACCCGGGTACCCTTCATGCCGTCGTTGACGGAGAAGATGGTGCCCACCACGGAGACCAGGGCGTCATTCGTGGACACGAACAGGTGCTTGCGATCCTTCTGCTTGGCGGCTTCGACGATGACCCGCCCGCCGTCGAGATGGATGGTGTTGCCCTTGCGGCTCGCCTCCAGCGACAGGTTGGCGCGCTCGCTCATCTCGATGCGGGAGCCGTCGGTCATGCGCACGATCGCGGTCGAGCCCTTGGCGGTGCGGATCTCCTGGCCCTCGTCGAGCGTGTCGCCGGCGCCGACCGGGTGGATGCTCGCGCCGTCCACCTGGAAGAGGAAGCCCTGGACGGACTCGATGCGGGCCATCTTGGAGCCGCCGGCCATGATCTCCTGGATGAAGAGGAAGATGCCGAAGCCGAGGCCGACCATGAGGACGGCGGCGAGGCTCTGCCACATCAGGCGGGTCGGACGGTTGCGGTTGGCCGCCACCGGGCGGATCTCGGTCTTGGCATGGCCCTCGCGGGCGTCGCGCAGAGCGCGGCGGCAGGGCACGCAGCTCCGGGTGTGATCCTCGACGAGGAGCGCCCGGGCGGGCGGCAGCTCGCCGCGGAGCCAGGCCGGGATGGCGGCCTGGAAATCCTCACACCCGCGGAAGTTGTGGGCGTCATGGGTTTCGGTGGTCTCGGAAATATCGGCGGTCACCGCGGTTTCCAGCCGGTGGACGGGGGCGCCTTGCGACAGCCGCTCCCAAACCCGGGCCGCGGCCGCCTCGACCACAGCGGGATCGACCGTTTCGCCCGTCACATCGGCGACGGCGCGGTCGAGGATATCGTCGTTCTTCTTGAAGAGGCTCATGAAAATTCTCCTTCCAGCGTTCCCAGCTCCTTCTGAAGCCGGTGGCGCGCGCGGTGCAGGATGACGGCAATCGACGTCTGGGTGGCTCCGAGCAACTTGGAGATCTCCAGGTTGCCCAGTCCCTCGAAGTAGCGCATGGTGAAGATCTCGGCCTGCCGGGGTGAGAGGCGAGTCATGGCCTCTCGCAGACGCCGGGCGAGCTCGCGGCTCCCTTGCCGGCGTTCGGGTCCGGGGTCGGCCTTGTCGACGAGGCTTTCGCTCACGCCGTCGAGGTCGACGGTCCGGGCGCGTTTGCGGGCCCGGATCAGGTCGAGAGCGGCGTTGACCGCCGCACGGTGCAGGTAGCTTCCGGCGCTCTCCGAGAGGTCCGGCTGCTCTTCCCGGCGTAAAAGCCGGGTGAACACGGTCTGTAGCACGTCTTCCGCGTCCGCCGCATCCCCGGTGATCCGGTAGGCGGCGCGGTAGACCGCGCCGTGGTGCTCCCGGAACAGCCCTTCCAGAGCGTCCGGGGGCCTGGTTGCTTCCTTCTCATAGACTGCGGCTTGCACGGTCTTGCCCCTCCTTTCTCCTTCGCTCATAGAAACGCGCCTCCTGGAGGATTGTTACAGGGGAGGATACGCCGGGCTCGGCATCAAGGTCAGCCGAAGTCGGCTTCGACATACAGCCGGCCCGACCTAGCCAAAGATGACTCGACAAAAGTAACTCCTGGTGTTACATTCGCTGAGTCATCTACGTGACCCCTCGTCATGACAGCCTCCCAGTACATCGACCACCTCGCCTCCCTCGGGCGATATCACTTCACGACGACTGAGGCCGCCGAGACACTCGGGGTCTCGCAAGTGGCCGCCAGAGCCGCGCTCCGCCGCCTGATGCGTCGAGGCGAGATCGCCGCGCCGTTCCGGAGCTTCCACGTCATCGTTCCGCCTGAATACCGGCGCCTCGGGTGCCTGCCGGGCGAGCAGCTCATCGACCAGCTCATGGGCCATCTGGACGAGCCTTACTACGTCGGTCTCCTCAGCGCCGCCGAGCACTACGGAGCTGCCCACCATCGCCCGCAGCAACTGCAGGTGATGACAGAGAAGAACCGCCCGTCCCTGGAGTGTGGCTCCGTTCGGGTTTCTTTCATCGCCCGAAGTAACGCCCGGGAAATCCCGGTTCGTCTCCTCAACACCCCCCGAGGGACCCTACGGGTCTCGACTCCCGAAGCGACGGCCCTCGATCTGATGGGCTATCCGGAGCACTGCGCCGGCCTGGACAACGTGGCGACCGTTCTCTCCGAGCTTGCGGAGTCGCTCGATCCGGACCGGCTCGTGGAGGCGGCGCGCCTCTCACCCCTCCCATGGAGCCAGCGGCTGGGCTATCTCCTGGAACGCCTTGGCACCGGGGAGGCCGCGGGCTCCCTGGCCGCCTTCGTAGCGGACAAGGCTCCTCCCGTGACTCCCCTCACCCCGGCCGCGCCAATGCAGGGGACTCCCAGAGATCCTCGCTGGAAGGTGGCCGTCAATGTTACGGTCGAGGCCGAGCCTTGATCCCCTCCGCGGACGACGCCGACATAGGATGAGACTCGAGGGAGACCTCCTCGCCGGAGAGATAGAGGAGGGATACCGTTAGTTAGCCGGCTGCTGCTTAGGCGGTGGAAGAACGGGTGCCCGATCTTGGCTCTCGAGTCTGACGAGCTCCTGATAGATCTTCTCGATGTCGAAATCGAAGCGTGATGCTTGTTCCTGCCTGATTCGCTGGACCTCGTCGACAATAGGGTCAAAGCTCATGAGAGACCTCCAGGAGTTCCTCGGGTGTGCAAATGACGGAAGGAAAGTGGCCCAGTGACTCGATGACTTCACGCACGCGCGGAAGGCTTTCCGCGTGCGCTATGTGCGTGCAATTCCAGGTGAGGAGGAAATCGACGCTATGCACAGCGCAGACCGCGATGTGGAATGCGTCCTGTGCCGCTTTGACGGGGAGTGCCCCACCGCGGATAATCGCCGCGGCCAGGTCGCGAACCGTCGGCGAGATGTGGAGTCGAGGAAGATCGGAAAGGACGAGTAGACGTCTTGCGGCTGCGTCGGCGTCACCGGCCGCCGACTCCGAAACGACGACCTCGGACACAACAAGGTCGAAGTCGGCTCGGCGTCGCTCCCACCATTCGCGTGTAATGGTCTGGTGAGCCGCGACGATGATATCTCGGGATGGCCAAGCTGTGAGGTAGCTCACGACGGTCGTTTCTATGTAGACGCGTTTCTTCACAGACCAATTCTACCGCTGCCGTGGGGAAAATACTACCCCACCGCCGCGAGGAGCCACTCCGGGCCTGCCCCTCCTAACTGCGGAGACCTGCGGAGGCCGTTGACCCGCCCCCTGATCGCGGCGGCAGGATCAAAACCCCGGCAGTCGGCTTTCGCGGCGGGCGGAGGTGTGCTCAAAGCGCGGATGGCCGTGTGCGGGTGAGCGGCGGAATCGCGCCGTTTGGTTTCGTCCGCTTGACCGCCCGGGTTAGCCAATGTTTGGACATCAGGGGCGGCGGTAGCCGTCCCCTGCATGTCCCGTCGGGTTAGCCGATTTCTCGGGTACTGTTATGCCAAGAAAGTGAACACATTTATAGTACGTCAAGAGCCATGCCGACATGCTCTGGTTGTCCGGCAAGATACAATAACGGTAGCATAAAACCTCTCCGGCCCTGTGGACAGGTTGTTCGAGCATGGCGCTCACTATTCGTCCTGCACTTCTATCCACCCGAAAGAGTTCCGTGTCTATCCCATCCCAAGCCCACGCAAACACACGAAAGCCTCGGTCAAGGGGCCGCCGAAAGTGATGATAATATAGACCGATAATATTACGTTCCGGAACTTTGCTTAGCCTGACCAAGTCAACGTCGTACACTCCGACCGTTCCCAGGTGAATTCCTGCAGAAGTTCGAGCCTGCACCTCACGGGTGATGTTTAGGATTAAGTTCTTTAGCCCTGACTTCTTAGGCAGTGCTAGCCCTCGTAGCACAGACCGGTTCGCTTCTGCGGCATCTGGATGATCTCCAACATCAAAGCGGGAAGAGGTGGCAAAAAGAAAATACTCATCGTCGAGCGCCGCGGATCCGTTGCACGCCAAACAACTTGGCACTGTGATCAAGTTACTAGGTCGAGGTTTTGCGAATAGCGCTTTCGGTGGGATGTGGTCGCGCGTGTCCGCCAAGCGGACGCCGCAGTACACACACAGACTCTTGCGCTTTCTTCCCATACGTTGTTTATCCGTGGCTAAGACGTTGGTGTCGATCAGAACACGAGTCACGCCTTGGAACCCCGGTTGTAGATCTCATCTCTGGTGGGATAGGGCGGACCGCCAAGGGACAGGCCGGCCCGCATCCGCGCGAGCATCCGGTTGCGCGCCTCCTTGCGAGCTCTCTCGCTGGACGCGAGCGGCAGGAACGTGACGATTACCCGAGCTTCCCGCAAGCCTTCGGGCTGCTCCAGCAGCTCAACCTGCCCGTCTCTGTAGATTCCCTCGATGGCTGTGAGCACCTTGGGCTCCTTTTCGTTCCCGGTCGAGAGGTCCGTCTCTCCACATGACGATATCATCTCACATCCGCCGGCCTTGAGAGCCTCGTCGAGGAGGGAACAAACCGTTCCCCACTCATCGAGAGGCTCGTCAACGAGGGAACGAACCGTTCCCCACAATTCGAGAGGCTCGTCAAGGAGGGAACGAACCGTTCCCCACTATTCGAGAGGCTCGTCAAGGAGGGAACGGACCGTTCCCCGCTAATCGAGAGGCTCGTCAAGGAGGGAACGAACCGTTCCCCACTCATCGAGAGGCTCATCAGGAGGGAACGAACCGTTCCCCGCTATTAGAGAGGCTCATCGAGGAGGGAACGAACCGTTCCCCACTCATCGAGAGGCTCGTCGAGGAGGGAACGAACCGTTCCCCGCTATTCGAGAGGCTCATCGAGGAGGGAACGGACTGTTTCCTCCTCGACGAGCGGGAGAAGGCGCCCCCGCCAGGGCTTGTTACACTCCCTGGCGGACCGGCTCGCCATCCCGAGGAGATCTCGATGAGGATCGACAGTCACAGGCAGGCGGAAAACCCGGCGGAGGACTCCGCCGACGCGCTGCTCGAACGCATCCGCCAGCTCGAACGCGCGGCCCGGCCTTTGGACCCGGGCGTCACCGGCCGCAGGCGGTTGCGGAACGCGGTGGTGGCCTCGTCCGAGCGGTTCCTCCGGACGGTCGACGATCTCAACGGCTACCAGGACACCGAGGACAAGGGGCTCGGCCTTCTGAAGGCGCCGATCTCCGAGCTCGGCATCCCGATCGAAGAGGCTCTCGCGATCCTGGACCGGGACGTGGTCCGTCCCGGAGGCAACCCCGCCTCGCCTGCCCATCTGGCCTACATCCCGGGCGGCGGCATCTATCACTCGGCGCTGGCGGACTTCCTGGCGTCGGTCCACAACAAGTATGCGGGCATCTTCTTCACTGGCCCGGGACCGGTGCGGATGGAAAACATGATCCTCCGCTGGGTGGCGGACTTGCTCGGCTATCCGGCCACGGCCGGCGGCAACATCGCATCCGGCGGCAGCCTCGCGAATCTGGCGGCGATCGTCGCGGCCCGAGATGCCCACGGTCTCAAAGGGGCCGACTTCGCGTCCGCCGTGGTCTATCTCACCGACCAGGCCCACCACTGCATCGAGAAGGCTCTGCGGATCGCCGGTCTGGGTGAGGCCCAGATCCGGCACGTGCCGATCGACGACCGCTTCCGGATGCGGACCGATGCGCTGGAGGAGGCCGTGGCCGCGGACCGCGCCCGGGATCTCAGGCCCTGGCTGATCATCGCGGCCGCCGGCACCACCGATACCGGCGCCGTGGATCCGCTGGACGCCATCGCCACCATCGCCGAACGGGAGGGCTGCTGGTTCCACGTCGATGCCGCGTACGGCGGCTTCTTCCTGATGACCGAGCACGGCCGGAGCCTGCTCAAAGGCATCGAGAGGTCCGACTCGGCCGTCCTCGATCCCCACAAGAGCCTCTTCCTCCCCTGGGGCGCCGGCGTGGTGGTGGTCCGCGACGTGGAGACGCTCGCCGCCTCCAACTCCTACTCCGGCGCCTACATGCAGGACGCCATGCGGGAGCCCAACGAGATCTCCCCCGCCGACGTCTCCCCCGAGCTCTCCAAACCGTTCCGGGCGCTCCGGATGTGGCTGCCGCTGATCCTCCTCGGGACGAAGCCGTTCGCGGCGGCGCTCGACGAGAAGCTGCTGCTGGCCCGCTACTTCCACCGCGAGATCCAGACCCGCGGCTTCGAGGCCGGCCCGGCGCCGGACCTGTCCGCCGTCACCTTCCGCTTCGCGCCCCCGGGCGCCGGTCTGGACGAGACCAACCGGATGAATCAGGAGATCGTCGACAATCTCCGGAAGGACGGCCGGATCTTCCTCTCCTCGACGAGGCTCGACGGCCGCTTCATCCTCCGCATGGTGGCCCTGTCGTTCCGGACCCACCGCAAGACGGTGGATCTCGCCCTTCAGCTTCTCGGAGAGGAGGCGGCCCGGCTCGTCAGCCTGTGTCTCCCTCAAACACGATCGAGCGCATCCAACTCCTCGGGGGTCGGCACATACCCGGAACCTTCCCGGTGAGTCTTCAGCGAACGCTCGATCTGTGGCAGGCTTCATCTTACCCTACCTTGCGGGTCGACTCCGAGGTTCTGGAGTGGTTAGTTGCCTGAATCTGATTTTCAGACTACCCTTGGAGCCATGAACCACCGAGTCACGGCAACCGAGGCAGCCAGACAGTTTTCGGATCTGCTGAACCGGGTCCGGTACGAGGGCGACCTTCATCATCACTGAGGAGGCGAGGAGGTCGGTCAACTTGCTCCTCCTCCGCCCAGCCGGCCGACGACTTTGCGCCACCTCTTCGAGATTCTGGGCCGCGAGGCCTCTCCAGACCCGGACTTTGCCGGCGATCTCGAGGCCATCCAACGCGACCAGCCTTCCGTAGGCGAGACGCCTTGGCCCTCCTGATCGACACCAGCGTCTTCATCAAGATCGAGCGCAGTGGGGAGACTCCCGAGTTTCTCCTGGAACGGCTTGGAGACGAGGTCATTGCCCTCTCCGCCGTGACGGCTTCAGAGCTTCTCCACGGGGTCCATCGCGCCGAGGGCGCCTTGCGCCGGGGGAGGCCTTGAAGCTCACCCTCTGGTAAACTTCGATGTTCAGTCGCCGAGCTGGTCCAGAAACTCCTCCACGACGTGGTTGAACGCCTCCGGACGGTCCATCATCAGCCAGTGGCCGGTGCCGGGCATCATACGGGTGGACAGGTCCGGCTGGAGGCGGTGCAGACTGTTGGGGAGGCTGTTCATGTCGCTCACGACGGAGAGCTTCGGGCCGGGATACTTCTTGAGCGACTTCAGGGTCGGGTACTTGAACGAGCCTTCCAGCGACTTCACGATGGCGGTCTCGTCGGTCAGCCTCAGATCTTCCAGGACCCAGCGGGCGGCGTCCTTGTCGCCACCGACCAGGAGCTGTCGGAAGTAGGAGGTCAGCTCTCCGACCGGATCTTTCCGTAGCGATGCCAGGAACGGCTCCGTCTCTTCCCTCGGCATCCGGGTGAGGTCGCCGCTCGGATCGACCAGCAGGAGGCCCGCCACCCGCTCGGGGTGCCGGGAGGCATAGTCGATCGCCACCGTCGCGCCCAGGCTGTGGCCGGCCAGTACGAAGCGGCGCAGGCCGAGCTGGTCCACCACCGCCTCGACGTCTCCCGCCAGAGCCCGGATGGAATAGTCGCCGTCCTCCGCCGGATCGGACTCGCCGTGGCCGCGCAGGTCGATCGCCACCCCCCGGCGGTGCCGGCGCAGGTGGTCGAGCTGGAGCGCCCACTGGCCGCCGTTGCCCGCCAGGCTGTGGAGGAAGACGGCCGGGAGGAACCGGGATTCCGGGTCGCCGCCGTCCCGGACATAGAGATTGCCGGCCGGACCGGAGACCCAGACGCCCACGCTCTCCGGCGGCTCGGGAGGATAGAACCCCTCCTCCGGCCGGCCGGCCGGCTCCTCCGGCTCCATCTCCGGCTCCGCGGCGTCGCGGCGCTTCCGCCCACCCAGCACGGCGGCAAGCATCCCCAGGCCGGCCGCTCCCAGCAGCATCCAGAGCAGACCGCGGGGCCTCGAAGACCGCCGGTATCGGAATTGTCGTCGTCTCATCGCGCACCTCGCCTCCATCCCCAACGTAACACGCGCGCCCCCGGCGGGGAAGGGGACAGGCGCATTCGCAGCTACCCTGAAATGACATTCGCGCCCCGTTTTCCGTCTTTTTATAGGGCAAAACGGGCCGCCCGGCCGGGCGGCGGTCCAATCCCCAAGGAGACCGACGCGAATGCCCACCTTCCATGCCTTCTTCCGCGAGCTGTTCCAGACCTTCCTCGGCGACTTCCTCCGGATCGCCGAGCCCGACTTCGCCGCCCACCTCCTGCCCGAGCAGGCCCGGTTCCCGGTTCTCGACCTGACCGGCTGGAGCGACGAAGAGCGCGCCGCCATCGGCACCGTGGCCGACGTGCCGACCCACATCGGCGACTCGGTCACGGTCCTCGTCCATGCCGAGCCCGAGCCGCTCAGCCCGGCCGAGACCTCCCGGCGCCTCAACCGCTACTTCGTCGGCCTGGAGACGAAGTACTCCCAGCCGGTCGTCCTGACCGCCGTCTACCTGCGCGGCGGCCGGCCGGGGCTCAACCTGGAATCCGCTTCGGTCAACCCGCTCCTCGACGTGGAGATGGTGCGGATCTTCTACACCGCCTTCGGCCTCGCCGAAGCCCGGGCCGAGCACTACCTCGAACGGCCCGAGCCGCTCGCCTGGGCCCTGGCCGCGCTCATGCGGCCGGTGCGCCGCAGCCGGGTGGAGCACCGGCTGGACTGCCTGCGCCGCATCGCCCGCGCCGGCCTGCCCGCCCGGGAGACCGGCCTCCTCACAACCTGCGTCGAGGAGTGGATGGAGATGCGGGCCGAGGACCGGGCCGAGCTCCTCCGTGGTACAACGGTGCCCTGACAAAAGGAGGTCAGAAACGATGCTCAAACACCTCGTACCCTTGGCCGTCATCCTGGCGATGCCAGGCGCCCAGGCCCAACTCCACCCCCAGGCGCCGGATCCGGCGACGGCTCCGGCACCGGCGGCGGCGCCGATGGCCGCACCGGCCGACCCGCTGGCCGAGGCGCCGCGGATCTCGGCGGCCGACGCCAAGAAGGCGCTGGACGCCGGCAAAGCCATTCTGATCGACGTCCGCGGCGCCGGCGAATGGCAGGCGGAACATGCCAAGGGGGCCATCAGCATTCCGGTCAACGAGCTCTATGCCCGGACCGGTGAGCTCCCGAAAGACAAGCAGGTCATCGCGTATTGCACGTGACATGCCGAACACACGAGCGCCCGTGCGGTGCTCGAGCTTCGGAAGCAGGGTTTCGAGACGGCGGCGGCTCTCCTGGGCGGGCTCCAGGCCTGGAAAGACGCCGGGTACGAGGTCGAGCATCAGCCCGCGCCGTGATCGATAGGCAGCCGCACCGTGAAGGTGGACCCCACGCCGGGCCGGCTCTCGCATTCGAGCGTCCCGCCGTGGGCGTCCACCAGGCTGCGGCAGATCGCCAGGCCCAGGCCGCTCCCGCCCAGGTCGCGCGACCGCGCCTTGTCCACGCGATGGAAACGTTTGAAGAGAAGCACCCGCTCTTCCTCGGAGATACCCACGCCGGTGTCGGCCACCGCCAGCACCGCCTCCTGCCCCTCGACCGCCAGCCGGACGTCCACCCGCCCGTTCTCGCGGTTGTAGCGGATGGCGTTGCTCAGAAGATTCGTCACCACCTGGGATAACCGCTGCCTGTCGCCGGTGCAGGTCACCGCCTCCAGATCCAGACCGATCTCGATTCCGCGCTCGGCGGCCAGCGGCTGGATCAGCCCGGCGCACTCCTCAACGCACGCGCGCAGGTCGATCGGCGCGGGCTGCAAGGAGAGCATGCCGGCGTCGGCGCGCGCCAGCGTGAGGAGGTCGTCCACCAGCGAGCGCATGCGCTGCGACGCGTTGGCGCAGGTGACCAGCGCCTCCCTGTACTCCTCGGCGGTGCGCTGCCGCGACAACGCCAGCTCGGCCTGCGAGCAGATCACGGCGAGCGGCGTGCGCAGCTCGTGAGACGCGTCGGCCGTGAAGCTCTTCTGCTGTTCGAAAGCCGCTTCGAGCCGCTCGAGCATCCGGTTGAGCACCCTGGCCAGAGGCCCGAGCTCGCTCTCCGTCTCCTCCACGTCGATCCGCTGCGAGAGGTTGGAGCCGGAGACCGCCTCGGCCGTGGCGCTCATGGCGGCGATCGGCCGGAGCGCGCGGTCCACCAGCAGCCAGCCGCCCGCGAGACCGACCAGGAGAACACCGAGGCCCGTGCCGGCCAGAATCCAGATCAGATGCCGGACCTGATTGTCTTCCACGGCGATCGACCGGCCGACGATCAGGTAACCGCCGTCCTCCCACGGCACCATCACCTCGCGCAGCTCGCCCCGCTGGCGAAACCGCGGCCCGCCGGCCCGCAGCCGCGCCGCGGCCGGCGGCGGCACGTCGTCCGGAGCCTGGTCCGAGAGCAGCTCGGTGCCGTCCTTCATCCGCAGCACGGCGTAAGCCGCCTCGTCTTCGTCCGCGCCGAAGCGCTGGAGGAGGCTCTCCGGGATCTCCGGCCGGCCGTGCCGGCGGCCCGAAGAGGCCCGCTGCGCGATGAGCTGCGCCGCGCTGGCCAGCTCGCTATCGGCCCGCTCGTAGGTCAGGCTCTGCAGGCGGTGGTACAGAGTCGAGCCGAAACCGGCGAGCACCGCGAGGAGGAGCGCGCTGTACCAGCCGAGCAGGTTGCCGCGGATCGACCTAAGCATCGATCACGTACCCGATGCCCCGGCGCGTCTGGATGAAATCCTTGCCCAGCTTTTTCCGGATGTTCGACACGTGTACGTCCAGAAGGTTGGAGAAGCTGTCTTCGTCTTCATCGAAAAGGTGAGCATAGAGGTCGGTGCGCGACACGACCCGGCCGCGGTTGAGAGCCAGCCTCTCCACCAGGGCGAGCTCGCGGGCCGTGAGATGGACCGGCGCGCCGTCGCGGGTGATGGTGCGGGCGGCGAGGTCGAGCTGAATCTCACCCTGGCCGCCCTGGCCGCGATGACCGCCGAGGACGATGACCGGCGCCGCCTGTCCGGAAGCGCGGCGGATCAAGGCGCGCAGCCGCGCCCGCAGCTCGGCCAGGGCGAACGGTTTGACCAGGTAGTCATCCGCCCCGGTGTCCAGGCCGCGCACCCGGTCGGCCACCCCCTCGCGGGCGGTGAGGATCAGCACGGGGACCCTGCGCTCCTCGGCACGCAGCCGGGCCAGGAGATCCCAGCCACTCAACCGGGGAAGCATCAAGTCCAGGACCAGCGCGTCATAATCCCAGGTTGTCGCCTTGTAGAGGCCGGTAGAGCCGTCCGCGGCGGTATCGACGGCATAGCCGTCCTCCCGCAGCGCCTGCTCCAGGAGGCGCCTCAGATCGGGCTCGTCTTCAATAACCAGGACTCGCACCGCGGTTCATTCTGGAGCAGCGCACCGATCTTGGCAATCGAGGCCGGTGGGTCGAGGCCGGTGGGGCCAGCGCTCTCGGACGGGAGTCGAACGGGAAGAGGAATGTCCGAAAGCGCTGGCCGGCCGGCGGCTGGATCAGCCCTTGCTCTTCGTGGAATCCTTCTGGGACGACGAGGAGGAGGAAGAGGAAGTGGTCGAGCTGGCCGGCTTGCGGTGGCGCCGGTGGTGGGTCGAAGCGGGAGCGGAGGTCTTGACTGCGGGCTTGGCCGACGTCGCACCGGCAGCCGGGGCCGGGCTGGTGGCCGCGAAAGCCGCCGTCGCGGAGGTGAGGGAGAGGAGCAGGAGGGCGGAGGAAAGGGTCTTGGACATCATTGCGGTTCTCCTTTCGAGAGGTTGTGGGAGCCCGGAGGCCCCCTTCGCAAGACGTACCCTACGACTCCCTACCTTTAGAGAAGATGAAGGTGGGACCATGAAATCTCCCGGCCCCCCCGGTTTGGTGGGTTCGTGGTAACGGAGAGGAGAGACGTCCCGAAGTTTCGGGACCCGGTGAGGTTTCGGGTAACGGACTGGGAACGTCTCTACCTCGGGCGCACAGTCGACTCCCCGGACGCAAAGGCAACTCCCCTGACGCAAAGTCGACTCCTCTGGCGCAACGTCAACTTCCCAG
The DNA here is from genome assembly GCA_963844885.1 of uncultured Holophagales bacterium. Lineage (GTDB taxonomy): Bacteria > Acidobacteriota > Thermoanaerobaculia > Multivoradales > UBA5704 > DATMER01. The sequence goes on from CAWJQA010000012.1 coordinate 1,047,320, forward strand.
GCGCAACGTCAACTTCCCAGACGCAACGTCAACTTCCCAGACGCAACGTCAACTTCCCAGACGCAACGTCGACTCCTCTGGCGCAAAGTCAACTTCCCGGACGCAACGTCAACTTCCCGAACGCGAAGTCGACTCCTCTGGCGCAACGTCAACTTCCCAGACGCGAAGTCGACTCCTCTGGCGCAACGTCAACTCCCCGGACGCGAAGTCAACTTCCCTGGCGCAGAGTCAACTTCCCGGACGCAACGTCAACTTCCCTGGCGCAACGTCACCTTCCCTTGCAACAGAGGAGGCTCCCCGGGCGGCCCGCAGGCTTTCGGCTGAGCGCACTGTCCCCTTACCAGTGGAGCAGGAAAACGGGCGCCATCGCTGCCAGGGCAGCGCCGACTTGCAGGCCCAGGACGGGCACAGCCTGTCTGGGCGACCGCGGCAGCCACTTGAACGCGAAGAACAACACGACAGGTGCCTGGGCAGCCATGAGGAGCTGCCAGATGTGGGCAGCCGCACCCTCATCCGCCTGGGGGGCGGTGCCGTGCAAAGCGACGAACATCAGCACGGTGGCGAGGGCACAGAGGGACATGGCCACGGGAAGGAACGCGCTCGGGTGCTTCAGCATGGTTCATGGACTCCTTTCGCCGGCCGGGATGCCAGCTCAACCAGCATAAAGCAATTTGCAACCCGCGGCGGCCTCGTATACGTCGCCCCCTCTCCCGGGGCGGGTGGACTCGGGCGGTCCGGGAGAGGGGGCCGGGGGGTGAGGGCCTACTTCTTCGCCGACGCCTCGATCCCCGCCTGGGTCTTGATTGGACCGGCGGGTTTCTTCGGCAGATGCCTCGGCTCGGCGTCCATCTTCTTCATCACTTCCGCGACGGCCCGCTCGAGCTGCGGATCGTGGCCTTCGAGCACCGACTTCGGATCGTTCTCCACCACGATGTCCGGATCGACGCCGTGGCCTTCGATGATCCAGTCACCCTTCACCGACGCCGTGCCGGACTCGGGTACGAAGATCTGGCCGCCGTCGATCAGCGGACCGTGGCCCGAAATGCCGACCACGCCGCCCCAGCTCCGCTTGCCGATCAGAGGGCCGAGGCCCGCCTCCCGGAACATGGCCGGGAAGATGTCGCCGTCCGACGACGAGTTCTCGTTGATCAAGCAGGCCATGTGGCCGTAGAAGACCACCGCCGGATAGGTCCCGGCCTCGTCGCTCAGCCGGCCGAATTCCACCGACAGGAGCTGGCGGCGCAGCCGCTCGATCAGCGTCTGGGAGATGAAGCCGCCGCCGTTTTCCCGCACGTCCACGATCAGGCCTTCCTTGCGGACCTGGCCGTAGAACCACTTCACGAACTCCTGCATTCCGTCCTCACCCATGTCCGGAATGTGGAGGTAGCCGATGCGCCCGTTCGACATCTTGTCGACCTTTTCGCGGTTTCCATTCACCCAGTCGAGATAGACCAGATGGGTCTCCGTGTCGATCGGCTCGAAGGTGACTTCGCGCGCGCCGTCGAAGGTGGGCCTGGCGTTGACCGTCAACCGCACCGGCCGGTCCGCCTTGTGGCGCAGGAGACGATAAGGGTTGTCGTTCGCCACCAGCTCCTCGCCGTCGACGGCCAGGACGTAGTCGCCTTCTTTCACGTCCACTCCGATCTCGGTCAGCGGCGCGCGGTAGAGCTCTTCCTCGTTCTGGCCGTGGAAGATGCGCGCGATCCGGTAGCGGCCGGCCTTGGCGTCGAGCTCGAAGCGGGCGCCGGGCAGCGCCACCCGCGGACGCGGCGGCAGATCGTAGTCGCCGCCGGTCACGTAGGCGTGGGAGATGTTCAGCTCGGCGATCATCTCACCGATCACGTAGTTGAGGTCCGAACGGTGCCCGACGTACGCCACCAGCGGCCGGTACTGCTCGCGCAGCGCTTCCCAGTCGTAGCCGTGCATGTTTTCGACGTAGAAGAAATCGCGGTAGCGGCGCCAGACCTCGTCGAAGATCTCCGCCCACTCCTCGGAGGGGATCCGGTCCACGGCCAGGCCGTCGGTGGCGACGGCTTTCTTGGCGTCGCCGCCGCCCGGAGCCGCGTCCATCAGGTTGTACTGGTTGCCCTGCTGCACCAGTACTTTCGAGCCGTCCGCGGAAATCGCGTAGCCGCCGATGCCGTCCGCGAGCGCCGTCTCCTTGCGGTCCTTGAAGGAGAAGATGCGCAGCGAAGGCTCCCCCGTGCCCTCGCGGCCCAGGAAGAACGAAGGGAATTTCACGTACAGAAGGTTGCCGTCCTTGGTGACGTTGAGGCCGTCGTAGTTGTCCGCGGCGACGGGGATGCGCACCACCCGGTCGGCGAGGCCGTCGAAATCGATCTTGGTATACCCTTTCTTTTCCGGCTTCGCCTCGTCCTTCTTCTCGTCCTTCCCGCCCTTCTTCCCGTCTTTCTTCTCGTCTTTTTTCCCGGCGTCCTTCGCCTCGTCCTTCTTCTCCTCGCCGACCGTCACCTCGTCGCTCTCCAGGGGGAGCGGGCTTTTCACGTCCTTGCGCAGCGCGAGGGCGAAGAGTCCCGTGTTCCGGTCGTTGGCGAAATTGAAGTCGAAGCCGTCGAACAGGGGGGCGTACTCGCGGACGCTCACGTAATAGAGATAATCGCCCTTGGGGTCCCACACCGGGCTCGTCTCGTGGAACAGGTCGGAGGTCACCTTCCGCAGCTTGCCGTCTTCCACGCTCCAGATCCAGATGGAACGGAAGGAATTCGGGTCGGTCATGGAGAACGCCAGATGGCCGCCGCACGGAGACCACGAGTAGTCGCGGATCGTGCCGTAGACGTTGTCGGCGATCTGAGCGATATTGGCGGGGGGGTGGTCGGCCACGGTCAGGACGTAGAGCCGGCCGTCCTTGTCTCCGAACGCGATCCGCTTGCCGTCGGGCGACCATTCGGGCGCGTAGCGCATGGCCTTGCCGCCGCTCGTGAGCTGCTCGGGTTTGCCGGAGCCGTCCTGGTCGATCAGCCAGACCTCCTCCTCGCCGGTGCGGTCGGAGATGAACGCGACCTTGCGGCCGTCGGGCGACCAGCGTGCCCACTTGTCGTGATAGCGGGAGGTGTGGGTCAGGTTGCGGGTGAGACCCTTTTCGATCGGCGCGCTGAAGACGTCGCCGCGCGCCACGAACAGCGCCCGCTCACCCTTGGGCGACAGGGCGAAATCCTCGACGCTGCCCGCCGCCGGGACGTGCGAAGGCCGGTCGTAGAGGCCGTCGTACGGCACCTGGATGGGGATGTAGTGCTCCTGCCGGGTGGCCGCTTTTTCCGAGACGTCGAGGACGTGCAGCTCGCCGTCCATCTCGTAGACGATCCGCCCCAGGTTGTCCGAGCTCGGCCAGCGCACGTCCCACTGCGTGCTCTTCGTGACCGGCTCCACCGCGCCGCTCGCCACGTCGTAGGAATAGAGGTTGAGCGTGCCGGTGCGGTCGGAGTTGAAGAAGATCCGGTCGCCGATCCACATCGGGTCGCGGTCGGTGCGCGGGTTCGAGGTGATGTTTTTCGTCTCGTGGGTCGCGAGGTCGAAAAGGTAGAGATCCTGCGCCCAGCCGCCCTGGTAGCGCTTCCAGGTGCGGAAGTCGCGCGCGATCGGGGTGTAGACGACCTGCTTGCCGTCCGGCGAAAAATCGCCCGCGCCCGAGATCGGCATCGGCAGCGGCTCGCCCAGGCCGCCGTCGAGCGGCACGGTGTAGAGGCGGGAGTCGGCCAGGTTCCAGCCGTCGCGCATCGAGCGGAAGAGGACGGCCTTGCCGTCCCGGGTCCAGCCCATGACCTGGTTGTCGTAACCCCAGCGGGGCGGCAGCGGGCCGCGGGCGGGATACCAGGTGAGCTGCTTCGGGACGCCGCCGGTCGACGGGATCACGTAGACCTGCTCGTCGCCGTCGTACTGGCCCGTGAAGGCGATCCACTTGCCGTCCGGCGAGAACTTCGCGAACAGCTCCAGGCCGGGATGGGCGGTGAGACGGACGGCCGTGCCGCCGGACGCCGGGGCGGTCCAGAGGTCGCCGGCATAGGTGAAGACGACCTTGTCCCCGGCGATGTCCGGGAACCGGAGAAGCTTCGTCTGGGCCGATGCCGCGCCGGTGCCCGATACAAGGAGCACCGTCGCCACGGCCAGGCGGAGAGACAGGAATCGTTTCGACATGAAACCTCCAAGAGAATGGACAGGGTGCGCAGACCCTCCCCGGGATCTTTCGTCACTGGTACGGACGAGACCGGCCGGGTGTTGCAGCCGTGTGACGAGAGCCTGGCGCTCAAACGTTTCGCGGACTCATCCGTATCAAAGTTGTACGAGCCGTCCTGACGCTCCCCTGACGGCGGGCTGACAGACTTTGACCAGTGACGCAGACAATTTTCGACAGCCCTCAAGAATGAAAGCTTCCGGGGCGGGACGGCACCGATTCAGTAGGCGGCGAAAGACATGAATCCGATCGCAACCACTTCAGCTCCGGCGCACCTCGAAGGTAGCGCCCGGGGCGGCCCAGGCGACTTCCACCTCGCCGGACGCGGCCTGCGCCTCCTCGACGGACCGGCTCGGGTCGAACGCCGGCCAGACGTGGGTCAGTACGAGTTGGCGGGCGCCGGCGCGGCGCGCCGTCTCCGCGGCCTGCCGGGCGGTGAGGTGGACCGGCGCTCCCACGCGGCCCTCCTGGTAGGTCGCCTCGCAAAGCAGAAGGTCGCTGCCGCGCGCGAAGCCGGCGAGGTCGGCTCCGGGGCCCGTATCGGCCGAGTAGGTGAGAATGCCTTCGTCGGACTCCAGCCGCATCGCCAGGCAGTAGTTCGGATGGTCGGTGCGCAGGTAGCTCACGCGGAGTCCGGCGGCCAGGTCGAGGGTGCCGCCGGCTTCGACCGGGTGGAAATCGAAGGACTTGCTGAAACCTTCCGCTCCCTCCGGCGGATCGCCCAGCAGCAGCGGCATCCTCTCCCACACCTCCCGAGGACAGTAGAGACTCCTGCGGAGGACGCCCTGCTCGTGGAAACGCATCGCGATGTTGAAGGCATAAAGATCGACGCAATGGTCCGCATGGACGTGGCTGATCAGGATCGCGTCGACGGCCGTGAAATCCACCAGCCGCTGAAGCGCGCTGAAGGTGCCGTGGCCGGCGTCGATCCAGAACCGCGCACCGCCGTGCTCCAGGAGGAACCCGCTGCTCGGGTTCCGGGGGCCGGGGTAACCGCCGGAGCTGCCAAGGATTGTCAGTTTCATGGTTCGCGTGAGGAAAAGGATAGCTCGGAAACGTCATCACAGTATCAGGATTTTTCAGCGCCGGATGTCTGGCACTGTACGTGCAACTCTTCAGCTTATAGACGTCGTTGGAATTCAGCGGCCTGAGCCGCGGACGAAAGAGAGGATCCCATGCTGTACCACAGGAGGTTGCAGCGAACGGAACAGTTGGAAGGTAATCACAGCCAGCGCCGTCAGGCCGTGGTCATCGGCGGCAGCATCGGCGGCATGGTTGCCGCCCGTGTGCTGGCCGACCACTTCGACGAGGTGTGTATCGTCGAAAGGGACTATCTGCCCATCGGCCAGGATAACCGTCCAGGGGTCCCGCAGGCACGCCATCTCCATTTCATCCTCCAGCGCGGCCTGCAGGTGGTCGAGGAGCTGTTCCCGGGCGTGAAGGCGGACCTGCTCGCGGCCGGCAGCCAGCTCGTCAACCAGGGGAGCGATTTCCGGATCCTCTACCGGTGGGGCTGGTCGCCGAAGGAGTCCATGGACCTGGACATCTGCACCTTCACCCGTCCGCTCTTCGAGTCGACGATCCGGCAGCACCTGCTGGAGCTGCCGAAGGTCTCGGTCATCGAGGGCCACGAGGTCTGCGGCCTGGTGGCCGACGAGTCCCGCCAGCACGTGACCGGCGTGCGCATCCGGCCGCGCAACCGCAACGAGGCCGAGCGCACCGAGGAGACCATCCTCCACGCCGATCTCGTGGTGGACACCAGCGGCCGGACCTCCGAGGCTCCGAGCTGGCTGCCCGAGCTCGGCTACGAGGCTCCCGCGGAGACCGTCGTGGACGCGTTCTGGGGCTACGCCTCGCGGATCTACGAGCCGCCCGCCGGCTGGCAGGCCGACTGGAAGGTGATGCTGCTCCTCAACCGGCCGCCGTACCAGCCGCGCGCCGGCGTCATCCAGCCGATCGAGGGCAACCGCTGGCTCGTGAGCGTGGCCGGAGTGATGCGCGACTATCCGCCGACCGACGAGGAGGGCTTCCTGCAGTTCGTGAAAAGCCTCTCCTCGAAGGAGATCTACAACGCGATCAAGAACGCGCGGCCGTTGACCGGCATCCGCGGCTTCCGCCGCACCGCCAACCGCATGCGCCACTTCGACAAGCTGGAGCGGCTGCCGGAAAATTTCGTCGCCCTCGGCGACGCGGTGTGCGGCTTCAACCCGGTCTACGGCCAGGGCATGACCCTGACCTGCCTGTCGGCCCTCGAGCTGGGTCCCTGGCTCGCGGAGTGCGGCGACGGACCGCTCGTCACCCAGTCGTTCTTCAAGAAGATCGCGAAGCTGGTGGCGGCACCGTTCGCGCTGGCCACCGGCGAGGATCTGCGCTGGCCCGCCACCCAGGGCGGCGAGATCACGACCCAGGTCCGCGTCATGCACTGGTACATCGACCAGATCATGCGGCTCATCCCGAAGAGCCCGGAGGTCTTCATGCGGTTCCAGCGCGTCAACCACATGCTGGACCCGATGGAGGCTCTCTTCCACCCGGCCGTTCTCGGACGCGTCCTGCGGCAGGCCATGACTCCCGACTGGAGCCGCTTCCTGCCGTCGCTGCGCCGCGCCCGCGCCAAAGCCGAAAGCGCCGCGTCGGAGCCGCACGCTTCGACCGTCACGCTACAGACCCGGGTCCGGTAACCCGCGGTCCACGGTAAGCAACACCACCCTCCTTACGGCCGGGAGTCAGTCCCTCCCGGCCGTCTTTTTTGATTTGATCCCTTCCCCCCTCTCCCTAGCCCTCTCCCCCTGCAGGGGGAGAGGGAACCAGGCACCCTCTCCCTGCCGGCTGTCCCCCCTTCCAGGCTCTGGAGGCACTTGGGTATAGTGTGAGCCCTCATTCCGGGGAAGGAGCCTCCATGTCCGAAGAGAGCAAGCCCGCCGCCGTCGACGAAACTCCTCTCAGCCGCCGCCGGTTCCTCGGCGGAGTGGGAACCGTGGCCGCCGCGGCCCTCACCGGAGTGGCCGCCGGCGGTGTCGGCGGTGCCGGGCCGCTCGCGGCGCAACCCGAATCGATCCCGGGGATCCCGGGGATCCCGGGGGATGCCAAGCCCAAACCCCGGAGCGCCCGCCGCGACCGCATGTATCAGATCCGCACCGACGCGGCGCGGTTCAACCGCGACATGCCCGAGGTGGCGCACCCCGCGAACGGCGACGAGGCGCGCTATTCCAACCGCCTCGGCAACTTCTCCAAGGGGCTCGACCACAACGCGTTCGGCGAGGTCGACCCGGGCTCCTATGAAGACCTTCTCCACGCCGTGAGCACCGGCGACCCGGACGACTTCGAGGCCATCCCGAAAGGCGGCGGCCGGCGCTTCATCAACCCGCAGGCCGGCCTCGCCTTCGATCTGGAAGGGGTGGACGCCCACACCTACGCCGTGCCGCCGGCGCCGGCGCTCGCCAGCGCCCAGGCCGCGGGCGAGGCCACGGAGCTCTACTGGATGGCGGAGCTGCGGGATATCAAATTCGACGAATTCGCGGACAACGCCGACGTGGCGGCGGCCTGCGCCGACCTCAACCGGCTGTCGGACTTCCGGGGTCTGCGCAAGCGCGGCCTGGTCACACCCGACACGCTCTTCCGCGATCCGCTGCCCGGCTGCGCCAAGGGTCCCTACCTCTCCCAGTTCCTGTGGATGGACGCCCCCTTCGGCGCCGAGAACGTGGAACGCCGCATCATCACCCGCCTCCCCGGGGCCGACTTCCTCACCGACTACGACGAATGGCTGAACGCCCAGAAGGGCAACGCCATCAGCTTCTCGAAGAAGGCACCGGTACGGCGCTACGTGCAGACGCCGCGCGACCTGGCCACCTGGGTGCATATGGACGTCCTCTTCCAGGCCTACTTCTCGGCCTCGCTGATCCTGGGCGCGCCGCCGGAGCCGTTCGACGCCTCGGGCGCCGGCCTGGGCTGCCCGGCCAACCCCGGCACCCCCTACTACAAGTCGTCCAACCAGTACGGCTTCGTGACCTTCGGCGACCCCCACCGCAAAACCCTCCTCTGCGAGGTGGCGACGCGGGCGCTCAAGGCCACCTGGTTCCAGAAGTGGTTCGTCCACCGCCGGCTGCGGCCGGAAGCGTACGGCGGCCGGGTTCACAACCAGATCGTCAACAACCGCTATCCCGGCATCCTGCACAAGGACGTCCTCGACTCGCCGGTGCTCGGCCGGATGTTCGCGAAGAACGGCACCTATCTGCTGCCGATGGCCTACGCGGAAGGCGCGCCGCTCCATCCCTCCTACACCGCCGGCCACGCCACGGTGGCGGGAGCCTGTGTGACCATCCTCAAGGCGGTGTTCGACGAGACCTTCGTGATCTCGCGGCCGGTGCTCCCGACGCCGGACGGTCTGCTCCTGGACCACGCGTCCTACGACGGGCCGGAGCTGACCGTGGGCGGCGAGCTCAACAAGCTGGCCTCGAACGTGGCGACCGGCCGCAACATCGGAGGCGTCCACTGGCGTTCGGACGCCATGGAGTCGCTCAAGCTCGGGGAGTCCATCGCGATCAGCGTCCTGCGCGACCAGCGCGCCCTCTACAACGAGCGCTTCGACGGCTTCACCTTCACGAAGTTCGACGGCACGAAGATCACGGTCTAGGAGCCGAAAACGACGTGTAACAGCGATCCGCCCATGGCCTTCGACTACGTGATGCGGCCGGGAGTGGCGACCACGAACACGTCCTGGATGCGCTCGGCGGTCAGGATACGGCCACCCCATTCCAGGAGCTGGTCCGTATCGGCCGCCAGCACCCGCTCCTCGGTCGCGGAATCCAGAGGACCGAACTTCAAGCGAAGCTGTCGCAGCAACAAGAGCGACTCCCCTTCCTTGCGGCCCTCCTTGCGGCCCTCCTGACGGCCCTCCTTGCGGCCCTCTTCTCGGATCTCGAGGTTCCAACGGTCGATGCTTTCAGCGAGCATGGTTTCAAGCTCCTCCAGAGTGAGCGCGGCGGAGGCTTCTTCCTCTGCCCATCCAAAGCGCGGCAGGATGACCTTCCGCAGCCAGATCTCGAAGGCCCGCCTCAAGGAGTCTTCGGCCGGCGGAAGGGTCCGCCGCAGCCGGTGAACGCTCGTACGGACCTCCGACCAGTCGCGGCTCCTGTCGATCCGGAACAGACCGGCCACCGGACTGTCCAGCGCCGCCAGAACCTCCCGCGGGAAGGCCGATTCGTCCACCAGCTTGAAGCGCAACTGCGGCCGGTAGATTTCCGCCGACGGGTCCAGATGCCCGATCATCGAGCCGAGGTCCGTCGGCATGTTCCACGGCTCCCGTCCATTGTAGATCAGGACCGGGATGATCAGCGGCAGGTCTTTCCACTCCCTCACCGGCCGGCTCCAGGAGCCGAAAGCCATAGACGAATCCGGCAGGTGCTCCGTAGACTCTCCCTGAAGTGAAGGGAGACGGACGACGATGCCAGACCCGTGTCCCCACGACTGACTGGCCGTTCGTGACCCTCACTTTGACGGGGGCAGGCCGTCCGGCCCCCCCCGTCTTGGTTCCTTGACAATCAGGAGGGATGACGGCCGCCGAGTCCAAGGCCGCCGTCGTTCCGCAGAGGTCCGCCTTTCAGGGAGGGAGGGCGGGGCCACCGCCGGAGGTGTGTGGGAGAGGGCTCGTGGGTGAGCGGCGGTGGCAGCCTCTTGGTTGTGAAACCTCCTCCTGGGACCGCCGACGGGGCACCGGTGGTCCCAGGGGCTCGGAGGCGGGATACCGCTCCTTCAGCGTTCCGCCGAGACCCTTCGACGCCGCGCCGACACGTTTCGGCCTCTCCCGAGACCCTTTGGCGTCTTGCCGAAGCCTTTCGGCGCCTCCCGAAACCGCTCGACGTCATGCCGAAGGCTTTCGCCGAGCGCCTCAACGCTTCGCTGTCTCGCCGAAGCCCTTCGGCGTCCGCCGAAGCCTGTCGGCAACTCGCCGAAACGCGTCGCCAGTCGCTGAAGCCTTTCGCCGGTCGGCTTCACCCTTCGGCGCCTCGCCGACGCCTTTCGGCAGGTCCCGAAGGGTGTGACCGCGACGGGAACAACCGTAGCGAGGCGGCAACACCTGTGGTGAACCCGCCGAACGTTGTCGCCAAGGCGACTTCCGGCGCTGAGGCCCGAGTCTCTCTCGGAATTGCTGGTGAACATTCGACGCGAAGCCGCGGCTTGGTGAGTCTTATACAGCCGCCGAGAAGAAGGATTGACACCCGGGCTTCCGGAGGTCTAGACTTTCCAAGTCACAGGATTCAAGAAGCTTGCACCGTGCCGCGGTGCAGGACAGGGGAGTGTTTCGCTGAATCGCGGTTGGGCGCTAGGCACTGAGGGCGCTAGCACTGAGGGAAATATGCCAACCCACCACGTCCTTGGATTACTGGTCCCCGCGAACTCTTGGACCATGGAGTAGAGCACCTTCGAGGCGAAGCAACCGACTTTGATCGCCGCATTGCGTTGATCAGTATCGACAACGCAGTGGAACTTATGCTGAAGACTTACCTGAGTCAGCCGCGCCGAATTCTTAAGGTTATTATTCCAAGGAAACGGCTTGAAGAAATTGAGAACTCTTTTCCTGATCTTCTTGATGCGATCGAGGAATTTGGAAAGGACCGTCTTGGCTCGAGCTCGGCGAAGTCGCCTAATACGGCCGCTCAACCGGACGGCTACGCCGCCGGTTAGAGGCAATCAGTTGGTCGGAACGAGGGAGGCGATCGACACTTTGTAGGAGAGGTGAACGGAAATCCACAAACGGATACGTCAACGTCGCTCTGATTACCAGCCGCGGCGTCTTCGTGGAGAATAAGCAATGAAACAGGATTTTCGCCTCAACCCGGCAAACAGCCCGAACAAGCGGCTACCCACTAACACCGCACGTAGGAGGGCAAGGGGCTTTCTTTGGGGATGGATGCTTTTTGGTTCGCTTCTACCAGTAGCGATTCAACTTGTTGGCTGCGGCGCGCAGCAAAGCTCGGCACCATACGGCTATGCTAGCGAAGACGATGCTCGTGCAGATCAACAGCGCATGAATCAAGAACGCGAGGAGGCGCAGAGGCAACAGGACCAGTGACTCGGAACAATCCCCGGCATCTCCGGCCGTTGACCGACTTCTTAGGTAAATCGTGGCGATGTTTCGGTAGGGTTCATTGCGAGAGGCATACTGAAGAAAGGCGGCCAACCCGGTCGCTCAAGCGGACGGCTGCGGCGTTCTGAGGCGTTAGCAGCCTTTGGAGGTTGAGACTTCGAGGAACTGCGGCGCCCCTGCGTGGGCCTCTCGCTTAGCTCCCAACCGTTGGCGTCCAGGTAGCGGCAGTGACTGTCAACGCGCTAGCGGGGGGACTGCGTGATAGAGTTCGTGGGTAAGTTCGACTCGACGCCGGGACGAAGCGATGGCAAACCCTGATTCTCGCGTAACGATCCACATGGCGGCGAGCCTCGACGGCTTCATCGCTCGAAAGGACGGGCGCGTCGACTGGCTCGAAACCTCAGACGAATTCGTAGGCGGGGACACCATGGACCCGGGATTCGTCGAGGCGTTCCTCAAGACGATCGACTGCTACGTCATGGGATCGCGAACCTATGAGACCGCGCTTCGTTTTGAAGCCCAAGGGTTGGGGTGGGCGTATGGCGACAAACCCACCTTCGTCCTCACTAGTCGCGAACTACCACGGACCCGGGATACCGTCGAGTTCCACTCAGGCGATCTCACGCAGTTCGTGAATGGGCGCCTGCGGCCCACGTTCCGTACCATCTGGTTTGTTGGAGGTGGTGTGGTCTCCGCCGAATGCCTTCGTCTCGGGCTGGCCGACGAAGTTCGCTATTCGATCCTGCCGATCTTGATCGGTGATGGGATCCCATTCTTCGATAAGCTCGACAGAGACATCGCCCTCCATCTGGCGGAGGTCAAAGCCTACAAGAGCGGCATGGTGGAGCTTCGTTACGAGGTGCGAGGACATCGCGGCGAGCCCCAATCCAAATAAGCGCCAGACCGATGCGGAGGAGGGTTCTGCGGTGGAGTGGGCACCCGTTGAGTCTATGCCAGTTCGACCTTGAGCTTCCTGCCGACCGCCGACGCGGCCCGCTCCAAGGTGGACAGCGTCACCGACGGCACGTAGCCGTGCAGCCTTGCTCGGGTTCGCGGTATTGCTCTATGATGAAGCCATGAGCCAACCAGCAGATTCTGCCCGACCCGGCGACGAGACGTCCCTTGGCACCGAGCCTGATGCGTTGGAACCATACGCTTGGGAAGGGGACGATGACCATGTCATCTTGTGGATGCTCAGCCTCACCCCCACCCAGCGCCTCGCCGCGCTCCAAGGATTCGTAGACAGCTTCATGATGCTTCAGAATGATCGCCCCGCTCAAGTTTGACGAGATCTTGAAGGTACTGGTTGACCACGGCGTGGAGTTCATCCTGGTCGGCGGGGTTGCAGCCGTGCTCGAAGGGGTGCCTCTCTCGACTCTCGACGTGGATGTGGTCTTCTTGCGCAGGGCGGAGAATCTACCTCCCCTCCTCGACGCCCTCCGAGCACTCGATGCGCGCTATGCCGATCCGGCGGGCCGGACATCGTTCCCGACGCGGACAAGCTCGCAACTCTCCGCATGCATCGGCTCGTCACCTCCTTGGGAGCTCTTGATGTCATGGAGACGATCGGCCACGGGTTGGCCTATGCCGATCTGATCGGCGACACGCAGGTGATGGAGGTGGCCGGCGTCAACGTGCGCGTCCTGGGTCTGGAGACGATCATCCTCTCAAAGGAGCAGGCCAACCGGGACAAGGACCGGGTACTCTTCACATTTTGCGGCGAACCCTCCACATGAAGCAGGTGCCGGGCGGAGAGGCGAGCCGGGAATAACCGGGGGGAGGGCCAAGAGCTCCGGCTGTCCATCCAAGGTCACCAGTCCAGAGCACTCCCGAGGTGTTGTAGCCACCTGCCTGTGGCCACAGGTTAGGGTGCCGGGGGGTACATGTCAACGCTTTCCGCTCCTCATCCGTAGACTCTCTGAAAGGAGCGGTCACAATGCGGAGCCAGATCAAGTTGTTGTCGTTGGCGGTGCGTGCGACGGTCGTGCTGCTGACCATCGGTGCGTTCCTCGTGGTGCTGGGGATTTTCGACGGGTATCTGGGCTGGGACATCTTCAGCCCGGAGACGGAGAAGGTGCTTTACGGGCTGTTTGCGTCGTGCGTGGCGGTGGGCGCCTTCGGCGCGGCGATCAGCTTCGTGCTCGGCATCCAGGAGGTGGTGCGGGCGTTCCGCAAGCTGGTCGAGCGGTCCGAGCCTTCGGCCGTCACGGGTGAGGCTACGCGGCGGACCTATACGGTGGCGCTGGCCGCGGTGCTCGTCCTGCTGATCATCACGGTGTCCACCTTCGCCGCCGTCAACCGCAGGGTGGAGTCCCGGCGGCTCGAGGTGTTCAAGCTCATCGCCCAGGACCAGATGACTCAGCTCGGGCCGCACCTGTCGGCCGAGGTCGCCAGCATCCCCACTCCTAGCGAGACCTGCGCCACGCCCGGGCTGCGGCAGTTTTTCCGTACCCTCGACGGTCTCTCCTTCGCGCGGTCCGCCACACTCTATCTCGCTGACCCGGCGGACGAGACCGTCCTCTGGCGCTACCCGGGGCCGGGCTGCTCTGACTGCGGCTCGGACATGGGGCCGCGCTTCGAGCGCTTTTTCATCGCCCGCGACGATGACCGGGCCATCAAGCTCGCGCTCCAGGGGGATACGGCCTGGATCGACCAGAAGAACGCCGGTCCGGGGTTCATCTGGCACCAGGTGATCCGCGACGGCCAGGGGAAGATCCGGGCCGTCCTCCAGATCTGGGGCAACGAGAACGAGAGCTTCCGCGACTACCAGGCGGTCGCGCAGGCCGCGGAAGCCGCGAAGAAGAAGCAGGGCAAGTAAAACGTGCGCTTCGTCAAGCTGGTTGGTGCTCTTTCGATCGGGTGGCACCCACTCCGTACCCACCCACTCCGTACCTGGGCCGATCTTCTCCTTGAGGACGGCGAAGCAGATGCGGCGGCGCCTATCGCTTGATCTCCCGAAGATTCAAGTCCAGCCGCAGCACCTTCCGAGGTTGGAGGTCGGGTGAAAGCTCGATTCGGAACTCGAAGGGTACGGCTTCGAGCTCCGTCTCCGCACCGGCTGGAGGCTCGATCTCCGCGTATGCGGATCCGGCCACTTCGAGGCCGTCGGAACCGGCGACCAACGAGCGGAGGTCGACATCCTGGATCTCGGCCACATGCGAACCGGCCCACTCGCTCTGGCAGCGCTGGGCAACGACCTCCATGAGGATGTTCTTGATCCCCTGGACTTCGACGACCTTGTTCCGGGTCTGAGGGACCAACACCAGGATGAACTGCCCGCCTTGCTCACGCACCGCATGCTTTCGCAGGCGCTGCACGGCCTTGCGCTTCTCGGCCGACCAGGAGCCAGACTTGATCTCGAACACTCTGAGGTCGTCGCCCTTCCTGGCTACCAAATCGGCCTGAACATCGCCCATGAGAACGCTCCGGGCGACCTCGAAGCCTCTTTGGGAGAAGTCCTCGGAAAGCTGCTCGATCGCGGCATCGGCAAGATGCTTGTCCAGGATTTCGGGTCGGATCTCCACGTCAGGCCTCCATCGACTCGTAACCGAAGCGGAACTGCTGAAACTTCAAGCGCCCCAGCTCGACGTAGAGCACATGATCCTCCCGTTCGAGCATCTCAAGCAAGGGTCCAAGCATCTCCTCGGGGACTCCGGACAGGTTCAGGTCGCTCAGTGGATCGGAGTCCAGAGAGAACATGGCGGCCTGACGGAAGCGCACGATCCTATCGTCTTCATAGGCCAGACCTTCGAGCGCATCGAGGATGGGCTTGCTGATGTTGTCCGCATCTTGATCGCTCAAACGGCGGTGGAAGTAGTAAACCGACGCATAGAGTGGTCCAGGACCGCACGTGGGCTCCGGGCAGAAGAGCCGGAAGGCGCCACGGATGCCAGCTTTGTACCGCTCCGGCGTTTTGGCGCGCACCGAGCGGGGCCGCAGATTACACAGGAACACGTCCATGGGAGCCGGAATATACCAGATTCAGCGACCGATCGCGCAAGTCCGCGGCTCCTGGCCCCGGGCCGCGCTTCGAGCGCTTCTTCATCGCCCGCGACGACGACCGGGCCATCAAGCTGGCGCTCCAGGGGGATACGGCCTGGATCGACCAGAAGAGCAGCGATCTGGTGTAACTCGAGGGGGGACTGGGGGGTGACTGGCTCTCCGGCGGGGTGGCGCCGGCGTTTCCAGGGAAAATCGGGCGCTCTCCGCTACAATCGCCCGCATGATGGGACCGATCCACGTCGTCGGCGGCGGGCTTGCGGGCACGGAGTGCGCCTGGCAGCTCGCGGAGCGCGGGTGCCCGGTGGTGCTGCACGAGATGCGGCCGGTGCGGCCCACGGCGGCTCACAAGACGGGCGACCTCGCCGAGCTGGTTTGCAGCAACTCGCTGCGCAGCGACGATCCCTTTCACGCCGCCGGACTGCTCAAGCGGGAGATGGAGGCGTTCGGATCGCTTGTCATCGCGGCAGCCCGGGCCGCGGCGGTGCCGGCCGGGAGCGCTCTCGCCGTGGACCGCGACCGGTTTGCCGAGCGGATCAACTCGGCCATCCTGGCCCACCCCCGGATCGAGCTGCGGCGCGAGGAGGTGACCTCCCTTCCGGACGGCGACGTGGTTCTCGCCACCGGACCCTTGACGTCGGAGGCGATGTCGGCTGTCCTCCAGGGGCTCCTCGGCGGCGAGTACCTTTATTTCTATGACGCCATCGCGCCGATCGTGGAGGGCGACAGCCTGGATCATTCCAAGATGTTCTGGCAGTCGCGCTACGGCAAGGGCGACGGCGCGGACTATCTCAATGCGCCTCTCGACAAGGAGCAGTACCTCGCCTTCCATCAGGCGGTGGCGGAGGCCGAGGTGGTCGTGCCGCACGAGTTCGAAAAGGCGATCTTCTTTGAAGGGTGCCTGCCGATCGAGGAGCTGGCCCGCCGCGGCGTGGATACCCTTCGCTACGGACCCATGAAGCCGGTCGGACTCCACACCCCCGACGGCCGCCGGCCCTATGCCGTGGTTCAGCTCCGCCAGGAGAACCTGGCGAAGAGCCAGCTCAACCTGGTCGGCTTCCAGTCGCGCATGAAGTGGGGCGAGCAGGAGCGGGTTCTACGGATGATTCCGGGGCTGGAAAGCGCGCGCTTCGTGCGCTTCGGCCAGATCCACCGCAATACGTTCGTCAATTCTCCGATCCATCTCGACCGGCTCTACCACGTCAAGACCGAGCCGCGGGTGCGCCTCGCCGGCCAGATCACGGGCGTCGAGGGATACCTGGAGTCGGCGGCGACCGGTCTCGCCATCGGTCTCTATCTCTCCCTCGAACGGGAGGGACGGACGCCCGAGCCCTTCCCTCCCACCACGGCGCTTGGCGCGCTCGCCCGGCACCTCACGGAGTCGGACCCGAAGCACTTCCAGCCGGCCAACGTCAACTACGGCCTGTTCACTGAGCTGGATGCCCGGTTCCGGAAGGCCGACCGCCGTGCCGCCTATGTCCAGCGCGCCGCCGCCGAGATGGCCGCATGGACGGAGCGGAACGGAGTCCCCACCATGGCCGAGGTGGCCGGGTGAGGGCTCTCATCCATCGCTACCTGGAGCACCTCCAGGACGAGCGCAACGTCTCTCCCCATACCGTTCGGGCCTACGAGGGCGACCTCCTGCGCTTCCTGCGCTTCCTGTCGCGCGACTTCCTGGGCGTCGAGCCGGAGACGATCCGGCCCGCGGACGTGGACCCGCTCGCCGTGCGCTCCTTCCTCGCGGCCATGACCCGGGAGAAGCTCGGCAAGCGGAGCCAGGGCCGCGCTCTCGCCGCCGTGCGCAGCCTCTTCCGCTACGCCTGCCGCGAGGGGATCCTGAGCGCCAATCCGGCCCAGGCGGTGCGGACGCCGAAGGTGCCGAAGACTCTGCCGCGCCACCTCAGGCCGGGCGAGGTCGAGAACCTCCTGGAGGCTCCGGCCGCGGCCACGGCCGCCGATATCGGCGATGATCCGGCGCTCGCCCTGCGCGACCGGGCCATCCTCGAGGTGCTCTATGCCGCGGGCTTGCGGGTCAGCGAGCTGGTCGGCCTCGACTGGCGCGACATCGACCTCTCCGCCCGCGTGCTCCGGGTGATGGGCAAGGGGCGCAAGGAGCGCATGGTCCCCTTCGGCCGGCCCGCCCAGGAGGCCTTGAAGCAGTGGTTGGAGGTCTGGGAAGGGGTCCGCGCCCGCGGCGCCCGTGGCGAATACCGGGGAGACGGGGAAGGCAGGGAAGACGGGGACGATCCGGTCCTCCTCAACTACCGCGGCGGCCGGCTCGGCGACCGGTCTGTGCGCAACATCCTCGACCGCTGGGTGGACAGCGCCGCCGTGGCACGCGGCGTCCACCCTCACACCCTGCGCCACACATTCGCGACCCACCTCTTGGAGAACGGCGCCGACCTGCGCACCATCCAGGAGCTGCTCGGCCACAGCTCGCTGTCGACCACCCAGAAGTACACCCACCTGGAGGTCGAGCGCCTGCTCGACGTCTACCGCGGCGCCCACCCCCGCGCGCGGCGCGCGCGGGGATCGTCAGCGGATAAACTGTCAGGAGACCGATGAAGGCGCAACGGTTCCCGTGTACGGCCGGAGGCGCGATCCTCCGGGGGCGGCTCCGGCTGCGCCTCCTGCTCGTCGGCCTGACCCTCCTGATGGCCGCGGTCGGAGTGGCCACGATCGCCGCCGGCCGGGTCTTCCCCGGGATCTTCGCGCTGTTCGTGGCGCTGGTCCCCTGGACGGCCTGGCGGATGAGCGGCGACCTCGACCCCCTGTGGCTGGATCTGACAACAGGACCGAAGGGGAGGACCCTGACAGTCCAGATGCGGCGGCGCAGCGAGCGCATCCCCGTGGCCGGCGCCGAGGCCCGGCGGCTGACCTCGGAGGAGATCGTGTCGCTGGAGCGGCTGGCCACGAGCGGCGGCCTGGTGGCCGGCACCGGCGGATTCGAGTCGCGCCTGCTGGGAGAGCTCGACCTGTATGCCACCAACTTCGAGAACGCCATCCTTTTGGAGGCGGGAGATCTCCGACAGGTGGTCACTCCGGACGATCCCGAGGCTTTTCTGGTCGCGCTGCGGACGTAAACGAGAGGAAACGGCGAGCTGGAGACCGGGTTGCTATAGAATGCCCGACCCATGAAGGCTACGTTCAATTCGACGACCGTCCTCCTGGTCCGCCGCGACGGCAAGGTCTGCATGGCCTCCGACGGCCAGGTCACGATGAACCAGAGCACCGTCATGAAGAGCGGCGCCCACAAGGTGCGGCGTGCCGGCAAGGACAAAGTGCTGGTAGGGTTCGCGGGCGGCGGCGCCGACGCCCTGGCCCTGTTCACCCGTCTGGAAGCCAAGCTCGAAGAGTTCGGCGGCAACCTGGAGCGGGCGGTGGTCGAGCTGGCGAAGGACTGGCGCACCGAGCGTACCCTGCGCCAGCTCCAGGCGGTCATCATCGTCACCGACAAGGAGAAGAGCTTCCTCGTCTCCGGCACCGGCGAGCTGATGCAGCCGGACGACGAGGACGGCATCCTGGCCATCGGCTCGGGATCGAACTTCGCCCTGGCGGCGGCGCGCGCCCTGATGCGCCACACTCCCATGACGGCGGAACAGATCGTCCGCGAGGCGATGAAGATCGCCGCCGAGATCTGCATCTTCACGAACGACCGCTTGACGGTCGAGGAACTGTGATTCGATGAAGAAGAAGCTTCCCCAAGCCACCCCCGAGGTGCCTGCCGGTCCGGTCGTCCTGGAAAACATGACGCCGCGGCAGATCGTCTCCGAGCTCGACAAGTACGTCGTCGGCCAGAAGCAGGCCAAGCGAGCCGTGGCCATCGCGCTGCGCAACCGCTGGCGGCGCCAGCAGCTCCCACCGGAGCTCGCCGAGGACATCGCGCCCAAGAACATCCTCATGATCGGCCCGACCGGCGTCGGCAAGACCGAGATCGCCCGCCGCCTGGCGCGCCTCGCCAAGGCCCCGTTCCTCAAGGTCGAGGCGAGCAAGTTCACCGAGGTCGGCTACGTCGGCCGCGACGTCGAGTCGATGGTGCGCGACCTGGTCGAGATCGCGGTGACCATGGTCAAGGAGGAGAAGCGCGGAGGCCGTGCGCGAAGCCGCCGCGCTGCGCGCCGAGGATCGGCTGCTCCAGCTTCTCGTGCCGGCCCGGCCGGTCGAGCAGCTACCTGCGCAGCACCCAGGACAACGAAGAGGACGACGACGACCTCACCGCCACCCGTGAGAAGTTCCGCGAGAAGCTGCGCGCCGGCCAGCTCGACGACCGGCGTGTCGAGATCGAGGTCGAAGAGTCGTCCTACCCCAGCATGGAGATGTTCACCCCGCAGGGGGTCGAGGAGGTCGGCCTCAACATCAAGGACATGCTGCCCGGCCTCTTCGGCCGCAAGAAGCAAGCAGCAGGTGTCCGTCGCCGAGGCCCGGGAGCTGCTGGTGCAGCAGGAGGCCGAGAAGCTGATCGACCGCGCCCTGGTCGCCCGCGAAGCCCGCGAGCGCGTCGAGCAGGGCGGCATCGATCTTCCTCGACGAGATCGACAAGATCGCCGGCCGCGAAGGCTCGCGCGGACCCGACGTTTCGCGCGAAGGCGTGCAGCGCGATCTCCTGCCGATCGTCGAAGGCACCAACGTGTCGACCAAGTACGGGATGGTCAAGACCGACCACATCCTGTTCATCGCGGCCGGCGCGTTCCACGTCAGCAAGCCCTCGGACCTGATCCCGGAGCTGCAGGGCCGCTTCCCCATCCGGGTCGAGCTGGACTCGCTCACCGAGCAGGACTTCGTGCGCATCCTGACCGAGCCCGAGACCGCGCTCACCAAGCAGTACTCGGCCCTGCTGTCCACCGAAGGGGTGAAGCTGGCGTTCACGCCCGACGCCGTCGCCGAGATCGCGCGCCTGGCGGTGGAGGTCAACGCCACCACCGAGAACATCGGGGCGCGCCGCCTCTCCACGCTCATGGAGCGCCTCCTCGACGAGGTGTCGTACGAGGCGCCCGAAATGGACGGTGCCGCCGTCACGGTGGACGGAGAGTACGTCCGCCGGACGCTGGCCGACATCGTCAAGAACCAGGATCTCTCACGCTATGTCCTCTAAAACCGGCAGGCGTTTCACTCACGGTGCGGTCTGCCTGCTTGCGCTCGCCGCGGCCCTCGGCGGCTGCGGCAAGCAGGGCAACCCCGTGCCGCCGTTCCGCGCCGTCCCCGCCAAGACCGCGGATCTCAAGGTCCGCCAGCAGGACGGGCGGATCCTCCTCGACTTCAACTTCCCGCAGACCACCGCGGCCGGCACCGCCCTCGGCGGTATCTCCGCCGTCGAGGTCTGGGAGGCGCTGCAGCCGGCTCCCCGGGAAGGCAAGCCCGCGCCGCTCGACGCCCGGGTCTTCCAGGCCGCCGCGGTCCTCAAGCTCACCGTCGGGCAGAAGGATCTCGCCACGGCGACGTTCGGCAGCCGCATCCTGATCCCCATCCCCCTGCCCGAGGCACCCGCGGCGACCCCGGCGGCACCGGCGACCGCGGCAAGGTACTACGCCGTGCGTACCGTCGGCCCCACCGGCGAGAAGTCGGACTTCTCGAACCAGGTGGCCCTCGTGCCGGGAACGCCGCCCGCCGCGCCCGAGCGCCTGTCGGTGACCGGCCGGCCCGACGGCGTGCTCGTGGAGTGGTCCGGGACCGACGGGGCCACCGGCTACAACATCTACCGCCGCGGCGCCGACGAGCGCTCCCTGGGCCAGCCGATCCATGCCGCCGCCGCCGAGGAGCGGAGCTGGGTCGACTCCGGCGCCCGCATGGGCCAGAGCTACATCTACGGCGTCACCGCCATGGCCGGGCAGGATCCCCTCGTCGAGAGCGGCGTCGCCTCGGAGCAGGAGATCCGCTTCCAGGACCGCTTCCCGCCGCCGCCGCCGCTCGAGCTGGTGGCGCTCGCCGAAGGCGGCCGGGTGCGCCTGATCTGGCGCACCAGCGAAGCCGAGGATCTGGCCGGGTATCTCGTCTACCGCCGCGGCGCCGAAGGCGACTTCGAGCGCCTCACCGACCAGGCGCTCCAGGAGACGGAGTACATCGACGCCACCGCCTCCCCGGGCCAGACCTACAGCTACCGGGTGACCGCCGTGGACCAGATCGGCAACGAGAGCGGTCCGGGCGCGGAGGTCCGCGCCGCCGTCCCGCAATGACGGAGTTTTACAAGGTCTCGGGCAGCGGCAACGACTTTCTTGCCCTGCCCGAGCCCGCCGAGCCTCCGTCCCCGGAATTGATCCGCGCCTGGTGCCGGCGCGGAGTCTCCCTGGGCGCGGACGGCGTCGTCCTCCTGCGGAGGCGGAGCCCCGTTGCCGTGGGGATGGACTACTACAACGCCGATGGCCGTCTCGCGGACCTGTGCCTGAACGGCACTCGCTGCGCCGCCCAACTGGCGTTCCATCTGGGCTGGGCCGAGAACCGCGTCACCGTCGAGACCGGCGCCGGCGTCATAGCTGCCCGGCGCCTCGACGCGGCCCGGGTCTCGCTGGAGCTTCCCGCTCCCGGATCCCCCTCGGAGCTGGCGGTAGAGGTAGACGGCATCCTTCATGCGGGCTTCCGGTTGCTGGTCGGTGTACCTCATTTTGTCCTGCTCTGGCCGGGGAGCCTGGAGCGGGCGCCGGTCGAGAGCCTGGGCCGGGAGATCCGCCGCCATCCAGCCTTTGGCGAGGCCGGCACGAACGTCAACTTCGTCCGCTGGCCGCAACGGCACCGGATGGAGATCCGGACCTTCGAGCGGGGGGTGGAGGCCGAGACGCTCTCCTGTGGGAGCGGCGTTCTGGCGAGCGCGGCGGTTGGGGTATACCTGGGGAGGATCGAGCTGCCGGTCCGGGTCTCGGTCCAGGGGGGGTTTGAGCTGGAGGTCGCCGCCCTGGATACTCTGGAAGACCGCTGGCTGCTGACCGGAGACGCCCGGGTCGTCGCTCATGGCACTCTCTTCGCAGGAGCGGAGGTCAACCCGCCGGCCCCTGCCTGGAGCCCGGCTTCGTCAGTCGTGCGATGATCGCTCTTGGAGGAGGTGTGGCCGTGGAGGAGAAGAGCAGCAAGACCAGACAACCGCAGTGCCCGCAATACGCGCGAGTCGCCGCCATCGTGCCGGCCTACAACGAGGAGGAGACCATCCGCGAGGTTCTGCAAGTCCTCGCCGCCACTCCCCTCTTCTCCGAGATCCTCGTCGTCTCCGACGGCTCGACGGATCAGACGGTCGAGATCGCCCGCTCCATGGGAATGCGCACGATCCACCTGCGGCGCAACCGCGGCAAGGGGATGGCCATGGCCGTCGGCGTGGCCCATACCGACGCCGAGATCCTGACCTTCGTGGACGGCGACATCCTCAACCTCACCGCCGGGCAGCTCACCGAGTTGATCGAGCCCGTCCTCGAAGGCCGTTCCGGCATGAACGTGGGCGTCCGCGACCGCGGTCCGAGGCTCAACAGTTGGCAGCGCCGGCACGGTCCCCTGCTTTCGGGCATCCGCTGCCTGCGGCGGGAGGTCTTCGAGGCCGTGCCCGAAAGCCACCTGGAAGGCTTCGCCATCGAGACCGGCCTCAACTGGGCGTGCGAGGAGCTGGGGATGAGCATCACCACGACCCTGCTCCACAACCTCAAGCACCTGGTCAAAGAGAAGAAACGCGGCCTCGTCCGCGGCTTCCGCGCCCGCATACGGATGTTCGCCGCCGTCTTCGGCGCCTGGCTGGTGCTGCGCGTGAAGCGCCCGGCCCTGCACCACTTCGCACCCCAGATCCTGAAACCCGAGCTCGAATACATCAACTTCAGCGTCTCCCCTTGATCCTCTGCTGATATGCCCGAAAAACAGTTCCCTCCCGTCGAGGAGCAGATGGAGCTGCTCCGCCGCGGTGCCGTCGACCTCGTCGACGAGCCGCAGCTCCGCGCCAAGCTGGAGCGCTCCCGCCTCACCGGCCAGCCGCTGACCGTCAAGACCGGCTTCGACCCGTCGTCCCCGGACCTTCACCTGGGCCACACGGTGCTCATCCGCAAGATGCGGCACTTCCAGCAGCTCGGCCACCGGGTGATTTTTCTGATCGGCGGCTTCACCGCCCGCATCGGCGACCCCACGGGCAAGAAGGCGACCCGGCCCCAGCTCACGCCGGAGGAGGTCGAGGCCAACGCCCGCACCTACCAGAAGCAGGTCTTCCACATCCTGGACGAGCGCGAGACCGTGGTCGACAACAACGACCGCTGGCTCGGGCAGCTCGGCTCTCACGGCATGGTCCGCCTCGCCGGCCGCTACACGCTCGCCCGGATGATGGAGCGCGAGGACTTCCGCACCCGTTACCAGGAAGGCAAGCCGATCCATCTCCACGAGCTGCTCTACCCGCTCGCTCAGGGCTACGACTCGGTGGTGCTCAAGGCGGACGTGGAGCTGGGCGGCCACGACCAGATCTTCAACCTGCTCGTCGGCCGCGACCTCATGAAGGAGGACGGACTGGAGCCGCAGGTGGTCCTCACCGTGCCGCTCCTCGTCGGCACCGACGGCACGGACAAGATGTCCAAGAGCCTCGGCAACGCCATCGCCGTCGAGGATCCGCCGCGGGAGATCTACGGCAAGACCATGTCCATCCCGGACGCGCTCATGTGGGACTGGTACCTGCTGCTGACCGATCTCCCCAAGGCGGAGATCGACGCTCGCCGCGCCCGGGTCGAGGCCGGTGAGCTGCACCCCAAGGGGGTCAAGCAGGAGCTTGCCCGCCGCCTGGTCGCCCCGTTTCACGGCGAGGAGGCGGCTCGGCAGGCCGAGGAGGAGTTCGAGAAGGTCTTCGCCGGCGGCGGCATGCCCGACGAGATCCCCGAGCACGAGCTGGAGGGAAGTTGGGGCCTGTCCAGGCTGCTGGTGGCGGCGGGCCTCGCGCCGAGCAACGCCGAGGCGCGCCGGCTCCTCCAGCAGGGTGCCGTGGCGCTCGACGGCGAACGCGTCGACGATCCCGTGCGCGAGATTTCGCCCCGCTCCGAGCCCTACCTCTTCAAGGTCGGGAAACGGCGGTTCGCCCGGGTTCGGCTGCGGTAGAAAAAAGAGGGGCTGTCCAGCCAGGAATCTGCCCGAACAGCCCGGAGGGAGCGTACAAATCGTAAAGTCAAGTCCAGACGGAGACCGCTCCCGCTCCCCACCAGGACGTTGCTTGCAGTGTCGTACAGCGATTAGTAGTATCACTACTAGGTTGTTTTTGTCAAGTGCGACCTTCCCGATTGTTCCAGGTCAGACGGCGTACTACTATGAGTGCCGCGGCGGATGGAAAAGAAGACACCCGATTTTCGCGTCGCGGATGGGGAGGGGGTGATCCTGGAGCTCTCGTCCCATGACCGCATCCTGAGCTCGGCCCGGAGCCTGTTCTCCTCGCAGGGTTACGAGAACGCCACGACCTCGGCCATCGCGCGCATGGCGGGGACGAGCGAGTCGCAGCTCATCAAGCACTTCGGCAACAAGGAAGGGCTCCTGGCGGCGATCTTCGACCAGTCCTGGAAGCGGGTCGGCCATGCGCTCACGCTGGTCCTCGCCCGGTGCGAAACCCCGCTCGACCGTCTGCGGATGCTCGCCGAGGTGATGATCGACATCCTGGAGGGCGACAAGGATCTGCGCGTCCTGATGCTCCTGGAAGGCCGGCGTATCCGCAAGCACGGCGCCATGGTCGTCCTCACCAACGGCTTCCTCGACATGGTGTCCACGATCGACCGCATCCTCGTGGAGATGCAGGAGGCCGGCCAGCTCCGGCCCGGCCTGAATATTCAGGCGGTCCGCTCGGCGGTGATCGGCATGGTCGAGGGCCTGCTGCGGGACCAGACCCTGGCCGAGCGCGGCAACTACCCGGCTGGCTACAGCTCCGAGGAGCTCCGGGCCGCCTTCGGGATGTTCCTGGACTGCGTCAGCCCGGGAAAACCCGCGGCGGAAGCGTAGGCAAACGCCCTCTTATCCGCCGCCGGATGAGCGTACGCCGCAGGGGCGCGTCAGTCTGCGTCCCTGCGGGGTAACGCCGGGGTACGAATTCAGCCCTTCGGCACCACTCCGAAGAGGACCACCGGCTCCTTGCGGCGCTGGTTGAACTCGGTCAGGAGCGTCTCCTGCTTGCGGCCTTCGGGGACGAGGATATCCACGAGCGGCGGCTGGATGGCGGCGTTCTCACGGCCGCCGCCGAAGCGGTCGGTCCAGGTGCCGGGCGAGATCGGGAGGATCATCAGCGACTCTTCGTTCTCTCCCTGCCGGCCCAGGGCCCGGCCCAGGTCGAAGCTCTGCAGCACGTTGGCGCCGGAGACCGCCACGACGTAGCTCCAGGTGTCTTTCGCCGGGCCGTTCAGGAACGTGCCGGGCACGAAGAAGCTGATCTTGTTGCCCAGAACCTTCACCTTGGTCGGGAAGAAGATCCGCTCGTCCACGTTGGTCGGGATCTGGGCGCGCATGGCCGCGCCCTCGGCCTCCTCGATCTCGCTGTCGTCCTTCCGCATCTCGTCCTTGATCGCCCGGCCCATCATCCGCTTGAGCTCTTCCCGCGCCTCGTGTGGGCGCGGCGTCAGGATGACGGCCTTCTCCCATGCGCTCGCCGGATCGATCGTCGCCTGCCGGCCGGGAAGCATGGAGATCGCGCCCGAGCCGGCGACCCGGTCGGTGTCGATGTAGATGTCCAGGTTGATCGTATAGAAACCGAACCGGGCGACCGTGTCGAGCGCGGTGCCCAGGTCGTCCATGACCTGATGGCCCGGCACGCGCACCGGCTTCGCGAAAACGGCCTCGAAAAGCGTGCCGTCCCGCTCCGCCTCGGCGGTGAGCGAGAGGAGATCCAGATCTCCCGGATCGAGCTCGTTGTTCAACGGATAGATCAGGTTGCCGTCGCCGTGGTCGTCGCCGCGCGGATCGGTCAACTTGAACAGCGTCTTGCCGGCGAAGGCCGGGATCGCCGCGATGAGGAAAACCAGGGACAGCAGAAAAACCTTGCGCATGACGTCTCCAGGTTGAGGAAGCAAGAGCCCGGCGGTCGCCCGAGGACGCCGCCGGGCTCTGAAAGGTCTCTAGAACCGCACCTTCATGAACACCTTCATCCGGTTCTGCTTGAAGTCGCGGGTGAGCAGGCTGTTCCAGCCGCCGAAGCGGCCGCGGAAGCCCGGCGAGCCTACCGGCACGCCGAGGTTCTTCGCGGTGTCGGCGTCGGCGTACTGCGTCACGAAACCGCCGCCGAAGTCGGGATCGAACTCGCCCCAGTTGTACTCGTAGTTCGCGCCGAACTCGGCGCCGCCGATCACGTACCGGGCGTAGAGCATCAGCTTGTTCTTGTCGTGCTGGCCCGACGCCATGCTGTGGAGCTGGTACGCCTGGAAGGCCGTGTTGCCGTCCTTGAGGTCGACGTCGTAGTTCTCATAGGTCAGCGAGCCGTAGAGCGTTGCCCGTGAACTGGTAGCCCGCACCGAGCTGGTACAGCTTGTAGTTCATGTCGCGGTCGTCGTCGGACAGGCTGGTGAAGGGCTTCCACTGGTAGCCGGTGACGCCGTTGACCGTGATGGTCGGCGGCGCGAAGTAGATCGACGATGAGCTGTTGGTGCCCGAGTAGTAATGCACGCTGCCGTCCGCGTTGTAGGGCAGGAAACGGGCGTCGTTCATGCGGTTGTCCTGCTCGTCGATCATCTTGACCTTGCCGAAGATGTCGACGCCGTTGCCGACGTTGAGCAGGTATTTTCCGCGCAGGACGGCGATCTTGGTGTCCTTGTCCTGGAACGGGGCGTAGGCGTTGCGGAAGGAGCCGACGCCGGCATCGGACTCCATGTTTGGATACGGCGACTGGTCGAGCGCCTTGGAGGGGTCGCCCCAGGCCTGCCAGTTGGTGTTGTAGTCGATCATCGTGTACTCGCCCGACAGGTCGAGGTCGCCGAGGCTCCAGCTCGGAGCGACGGTGATGCCCTTCCAGCCGATGACCGTCTCGGCCATCGGCTCGTCAAAGTCGCTGAACTCGTTGTCGACGCTCAGCGTAGCGACCTGCTGGGCCGTGCCCTGCCAGCCGCCGTAGCCGATGCGGGTGGCATTACCGGCGAACACGCCGAAAGCCGACGTTGTCCGGGCCGGGGAAGGCGAAGGCGCTGTCGTTGCCTTCGGTCAGCAGCACGTCGGACTCGCGGCGGGCGGCCAGAACCGAGGTGTAGGCCTCGCCGATGTTGAAGTACTCGAAGTTGAAGGAGAGGCCGACGCCGAAGGGGTCGTTCAAGTCGACGTTGGCCTTGTAGGCCTCGTCCGTCGTGCTTGCCGGCGATGATCGGCGAGAAGCCGCCGATACCGAAGCCGGTGGGCGTGCCGAAGACCGGGTTGGACTCGGCCTTCGAGAAGTAGGCCGAGCCGAGGAAATCGATCATGCTGTTCGGGTGGACCCCGAGCTTGACGCCGTAGACGTCGTTCTTGAAGCGGAAGTCGACGTCGCGGCCGTCGTCGAAGTCGCGGTCGGTGGAGTCGACCTCGATGTCGCGCGACCTCTCGACGATACCGACCATGTCGAAGTACTGGTTCGGGTTGAGCCGGAGCTGGAGCCCGTAGGCGCCGTCGGCGGCGGTGTAGTCGCCGGTGTTGTAGTTCGGGCCGGCCCAGAGGCGCGGCAGCGAGATGCGGATCAGGTCGTAGCTGAGCTTGCGGTCCGCCACGGCGCCCTGGAAGCAGGACGGCCTTGGCGTTGTCACGGTCGATGTAGCGGATCTTGCCGATCGTGAACGCGTCGAACATGCCCAGGTCGGTGGAGCCGATGGTGGCGACGTCCAGGAAGCGGTAGCCCGGGGTGACGCGGACGGTCAGGCCGCGCAACTTGACGTATTCGTTGGAGCGCGGGTCGAACTCGCCGCAGTCGCCGCCGATGCACGGTCCGCCCGGAGGATCCTCGAAGGCCGGGTTACGGCCGCCGAAGCCGCCGAAGTTGGTCCACTGGTTCTGGCTGAAACGCGAGTGGATACGGCCGTTGACCTCGACGTACTTCGAGGGCTTCGCGGCCAGAGTCAGCTCGATCTCCGTGCCCTGGCCGTTGTCGCCGTAGCCTTCGCCCGGCACCGTGGTGAAGTTGTACAGGCTGCCGTCGTAACGCTGGGTGCCCCAGAGCCACTTGGTGTAGGTCCACGCCGGTGATCAGCAGCGTCTGGCCGTCCGCTGCGTAGACAGGCGCCGGAGCCAGCGCCAGAATTGACAGGATCGCCATGGCCAGCAGAGCGATCGCGAACCCCCTGTTGAATCTCATATCAATGTCCCTCTCGCGGAGCGGTTGCGGTGCCTACTTCTTATGCACCATGGTGAGGACGGCACCTGCTTGGCGCTGCCGTCGGGGTTGCACTCGAACTTGAGCATCGCGTGCTGGGCCTCGGCCTCGTCGGCGCCACCCGCGCCCGCGCCCGCGAGCAGATCCATCACGTGCGGATCGCAGTCGGTGTCGGTGCCGCCGCCGAAGCGGTGCTGGCCTTCGATATTCGTTGACCTTGCGGGTGAGCAGGTCGGTCTTGTCCGGGAAGCCCTCGTTCGACTGCATGAGAACCTGATAACCCCACTGTCGACGGATCACCGCCACCGAGCGCATCGAGGTCGACGCTGGCCGAGATGGTCCGGCCCGCGCCCTTGGTGCGCGTGGGAACGATCACGGCCGCCTTGGTGGCGCCGGGCATCTTGGCGTCGACCTCGTTCTTGACGGTGCCCGGGGGCTGCGGCGAGAGGATCACCAGGTAATCCCATTCATTGCCGGGCGCGAAGGTGACGTTGGTGCCGGGCACGCCTTCGGTAAAGCCGCCCTCCTTGGTGTCGATGAAGATGAAGATCATCTGCACCGAGAAGCCGCCACCCATGCGCCACGGGTCTTCGAGCGGCGAGTTGACCGTGACGTCGAAGTCGACCTTCTTGCCTTTGGCCTCGACGTCGAACCCGGTCAGATCGAACGAGCCGCGCTTGTAGACGGCGTCGGTCGGATAGGTGTAGCTGCCCGGTCCGTTGTCGTCGCCGGTCGGATCCTTGAACGAGACCTTTTGAGCGGATGCCGTGGATGCCATGCCCACCAGCACCAAGCCGGTGACGGCCGCCATCACGCCGGTCTTCCAGAGCTTCTGTCTCATGAATAAACCTCCTTCTCGTTGAGCTCAACCCTTGACGGCGCCGGCCGTGAGGCCGGAGACCAGGTACTTTTGCAGGAACAGGAACAGGAGCACCACGGGGATCGCGGCGACGATCGAGCCCGCCGCGAAATATCCCCACTTTTCCGAGAAACCGCCGACGAAGAAACGCAACCCCACCGGCGCCGGTGTACATGGCTTCATTGTCCATGAAGGTCGCGGCCTGGATGAACTCGTTCCACGCCGTCATGAACGAGAAGAGCGCCGTCACCGCCACCGCCGGCTTGGCCAGCGGCAGCACGATGCGGAAGAAGATCGTCGCCTGCGACGCGCCGTCGATCAGCGCCGACTCCTCCAGCTCCCTCGGGATGGTGTCGAAATATCCTTTCATCATCCAGACGCAGAAGGGGATCGCCGTCACCGAATACATCAGGACCAGGGCCGTGTAGGTCGATCCCAGGTTGAGCCACTTCACGATGATGATGTAGAGCGGGATCATCATCAGGGTGCCGGGGAACATCTGTGCGACCAGGAACGACATCAGGCCGGCCCGCCGGCCCGGGAAGCGGAAGCGCGAAAACGCATACGCCGCGGTGCTCGCCATCATCACTCCCACGACCGTCGTGGCCAGGGAGATGACGACGCTGTTGAGCAGCCAGCGGGCGAACGGCTGGTCCGCGAAAAGGGACCGGAAGTTCTCCACCGAGACGGTCTCCGGCCACGGCGTGATGGCCCGCAGCCGGTCCGCCACCCCCGGGTCCGGCGGCAGGTCCGCGATGTTCAGGGTCTGCCCGCCGGAGAAAGCGATGGTGAACACGAAGAGAATCGGATAGACCGTGATGATCACCATCACCAGGATGAACAGGTGGAGGGGCCAGTGACTGATCTGCGGTCCGTTTCATTCGCCGATCGCCTCCGTCGCGCGGGTGACCCGGTTCTGCCAGGTGCCGTAGGCGAACAGGATGAGGAAGATGATCACCGAGTACGCCGCCGCGTAACCGTAGCGGTACTGTTCGAAGGCGATCTTGTACGCCTGCGTGATCAGGATCTCGGTGGCGCGGCCCGGCTCCCCGGCGGAAACCAGGAAGATGACGTTGAACTGGTTGAAGGTCCAGATGACCGACAGGATGATCGCCGGGATCAGCGCCGGGCTGCAGCGACGGCATCGTGATCGATTTGAACTGCTGCCAGCGCGTGGCGCCGTCCACCCGCGCCGCCTCGTAGAGGTCGGCAGGAATGGATTGCAGAGCGCCCAGGGAGACCACCATCATGAACGGAAAGGAGAGCCAGCCGTTCGTGGCCAGCACCGCCAGGAACGAGGTGAACGGGCTTTCGAACCAGGCGACGGGCTGGAAGCCGAACATCTGGAAGATCTGGTTGATCACCCCGAACTGCTTGTGGAACATGCCCCGCCAGATCAGCGCCGTGATGTAGGTCGGCACCGCCCACGGCAGGATCAGCAATACGCGGTAGATCGGCCGGAAGGCGAGGCCTTTCGTGTTCATCGCGAGCGCCAGGAGCAGCCCCAGGGTGACGCCGATGGTCACGTTCGAGACTGTCCACACGAGCGTGAAGCCCAGCGTCCAATAGAAATTCTGATAGTCCCAGACCAGTCCTTCCGCCGTGCGGTGGGCGGCGTGGACGTCGCGCAGGATCTCGACAAAGTTGTCGAGCCCCACCCAGGTCTCGAAAATCGTCTTGTCGGTGTTGTAGATGTTGGCGTTGGTAAACGAAAGGGAGACGCCGTAGAGGAACGGCAGGAACACCAGGACGAGCATGCCGGCGAGCGCCGGCAGGGTGTAGGCGTAGGCGTACCGGTAGCGGACGAGGGCCGCGCCGGTGCGCGCGGCCCAGCCGAAGCCCACGAAGCCGAGGAGGGCCAGCGAGAGCAGCGCGAGCGTGATGACCGAACGGTTCAGGCGGCCGGCGCCGGTCTCCTGGACGGGGCCGCGCGGCTCGCGGTAGCGGTTTACGTCCCACCGCTCGGGCGCCAACTCGGCGAGCGCTCCGGACCGCTCGCTCTCTTGTTTCACCGCCGCGGCGACCGACTCCGCCGTGGCCCGGCGGTCGGCCGCCAGGGTCTTGCGCGAGTACGACCCGAACGCCACGAGCGTCGCCACGAGGAGGACCGCGGCCACCGCCGCCAGGAGCACCCGCCGTTCGCCCAGGACGAAGGACAGAACCAAGAAAAGGGCGACCGGCGCGAGCCCGGCGAGGAGCGCGGCGAGCCACGGGAAGCCCATGGCCCTATCGGTGGGGGCGTTGACGGTGTCCATCTGGACCATCCCGGCCACCTCTCCACCCCGCTCGACCGGAGCCGAGAGCCGAAGCCGGCCGCCGGGCAGACGCTCGACCGCGATCTCCTCGCCCCGGGCCGCCCCCTGCTCGCGGTTGCCGGCCACCGCCGCGCGCAGCTCCTGGCCAAGGTCGTAGAGCGGTTTCTCGTCGCGCTCGAGACGGCGCGGCGCCGCCTTCTCGCCAGTGTCTTTGGGATCGGTCGAGGCCTCCAGGCGGATGCCTTCGAAAGCGACCACGCGGATGGCCTTGACCTCCGGATGAGCCGCGGCGAAGGCCACGACAGCCTTGCGCACGGCCTCGCCGGAGTCCGGAGCCTCGGCCGCCGCACCTTCGTCGAGAGCCGCCAGCTCGTCGCCGAGGCCGTAGGACGGTTCCTCGGCGGCGGCGGTATCTCCGGCGGCGCCCGCCTGATCGATCACCTGGGCCAGTGCCATCAGAGTGACGACCGACCGCCTTTCCTCGCGATCCCGGCGTTCACCCTCGCGGGCGGCGGCGAGGAGAAACGCCCCGAGGCCGACGCCGAGGAGCGCGGCGACGGCCAGGCCGATCAGGAACCGGCGGCGGTGGGAGGTCGGAGCGGCGGGGGCGGAATCCATGGCGTCACTTCCGCAGGCTGGCGATGCGCTCTTCCACTTCCTTCTGAGCGATGTCCATGGCCTGTTTCGGGGTCGCGGTCTTCTTCACGATCGTGTTCATGGCCGTGGTCACGGGCGACCAGACCATGGTCATCTCGGGAAAGTTGGGCATGGGCACGGCCACGTCCACCTGCTTGCGGAAAGCGGCCAGGACCGGGTCCCTGGCCACCTGCGGGTCGGCGTAGACGCCTTTGTTGGCCGGAGTCTGCCGGCCTTCGAGCGCCATGACCTTGCCGGCGGGGACATCGGTCAGGTACTTCACGAATTCAAAGGCCGCGTCCTTGTTCTTGGACGGAGCGGCGATGTAGACGCCCTCGACCGTGATCCATGGGCGCATCGGCTTGCCGCCGGCCTCGCTGATCGCCGGCAGCGGCGCGAGCCCCCAGTCGATGTCTTTCGAGATCTCACCCAGGAACCAGGGGCCGGAAAACACCATGGCGGCCTTGCCCTGGTTGAAGAGCGCGGTGATCAGCGCCGTGGACGGCTCCTCGGGCATGAAGCCCTCTTTGGTCCACTTCAGGAGCTGGTCCAGCGACTGGATGTTCTGCGGCGAATTGATCGTGGGCTTGCGGTTCGGCCCGAACACGCCGCCGCCGAAGCCGTTCATCAAGGCGGCGTGATAGTAAAAGTCGGAGTGCCAGTAGGCGAGGCCGAAGCGGCCGGAGGCGGCGTTGGTGAGCTTCTTGCCCATCGTCACCAGCTCGGCCGTGGTCTTGGGCGGCGTCTGGATCAGCTTCTTGTTGTAGATCAGGGTGATGGTCTTGAAGTTGAGCGGCAGGCCGTAGACGTTGCCTTGATAGGTCATGGCGTCGAAGGTCGTCTTGAGATACCGGCCCTTGATCTTGTCGTCGAGGAAGAAGTCGACCGGTTCGACCGTGTTGCCGGCGGCCACCCAGCCGCCGAGGCGGTCCTGGGCGAAGATGAAGACGTCCGGCCCCTTGCCGCGCGGCACCGCCGCGGTGATCTTGTCGGCGAACGCGTCGTACGGGACGGCCAGGGTCGAGACCGTGATCCCCTTCTGCGACTGATTGAACTGGGCGACGACCTTTTCGAAAGCCGCCTTTTCACCACCGCGGTAGCCGTGCCAGACCACGATCTCCTTCTGGGCCGCCAGCGTCGCGGGGCCGACGAGCACGCAGAGGAGCAGGACGGGGAGGGCGCGGACGATTGCGGATCTCATGGCGAGTTCTCCTTATTGCGACACGTTACGACAGACGCTGCTCCGTGGCGGCGTCGAAGAGGTGGAGCGCGTCCAGCTCCAGCTCGAGATCCATCTCCGAGCCCATCTCGGGCGCCCGGTGCGGGTCCACCTTGGCGACCAGCAGGTCGTCCCCGACCTTGCCGTGGACGATCACCTCGTGGCCCAGCGGCTCGACGAAGTCCACATGAGCGTGAACGCGGGCCGTGGCCCCCATCTCGCTGCGGGCGGCCTCGCGCACGTTCTCGGGCCGGATGCCCATCACGACCTTGAGCCCGTCGCGGCCGGTTGTTCCCTGGCTCAGGGCTTGGCGCCAGGCGTCGGGCACCGGCAGCTTGAAGCCGGACGCGGTGAGCGTGGAGCCTCCATCCGCGACCGTGGCCGGCACGAAGTTCATCGGCGGCGTGCCGATGAAGCCGGCGACGAACAGGTTGGCCGGCTTTTCGTAGACCTCCAGCGGGGTGCCGACCTGCTGCAGCTTGCCGCTCTTCATGACCGAGATGCGGTGGCCCATGGTCATGGCCTCGATCTGGTCGTGGGTGACGTAGACCGTGGTGGTCTGGAGGCGCTTCTGGAGCTTCGTGATCTCGGCCCGCATCTGGACGCGCAGCTTGGCGTCGAGGTTCGAGAGCGGCTCGTCGAAGAGGAACACGGCCGGCTTGCGGACGATGGCGCGGCCCACGGCCACGCGCTGCCGCTGGCCGCCCGAGAGCTGCTTGGGCTTGCGGTCCATGTACTCCTTGATGCCCAGGATTTCGGCCGCCTCGTCGACCACGCGGTCCATCTCCGCGCGCGGGGTCTTGCGGATCTTCAGGCCGAACTCCAGGTTTTCGCGCACGGTCATGTGGGGATAGAGCGCGTAGCTCTGGAAGACCATGGCGATGTCCCGGTCCTTGGGCGGCACGTCGTTGACCACCCGGCCGCCGATCGAGATGGTGCCGCCCGAGATCTCCTCGAGCCCGGCGATCATCCGCAGCGCCGTGGACTTGCCACAGCCGGACGGCCCGACCAGGACCATGAACTCCTTGTCCCGGATCTCCAGGCTCAGATCCTCGATGACGGTCACCGGACCGAACGTCTTCTTGATGTGCTCTAAGGTTACCTCGGCCATGGATCAGCTCTCCCTAGAGCTTGATAGCGGTTTTCCGCATTCGCGGCACCACCCTGCGGGGTGGGAGCGGCGGAACCGGCGCGGTCCACGCCGACGATCCGGGCATCATGCGGCTCGACCACAACCTCGATCCGTTCCCCTGAATTCCCGGTCCGCGCAACGTCCTCGTCCTTCCAGAGATCCCGCACCGGACCGGCGCCCCACTCGGCCGGGGCGTCGAACGCGGCCGTGGCCGGCTGCGCGCCGCGGTTGACGGCCACCACCACGGCGTCGCCGTCCGCCTCGTCCCGGCGCAGGAAAACCAGGAGGTCGCCCTCGCTGGAGACGCCGGTGTGGGGGGCGCGCGACAGCGCCGGATGGGCGCGGCGGATGGCGATCAGGCGGCGGTAGTCGTCCCGCAGCGCCTCGTCCCGCGGCAGGCCGGCGCCGGGCTGGATCGCGCGGTCGCCCCACGGCATGTCGCCGCGGTTGTCCGGCCAGTCGCCGCCGGGCCGGCCCACCTCTTCGCCGTAGTAGATCATCGGCATGCCCTGCACCGTCATCTCGAGGAGCGCGGCCAGCCGGAACAGCTCGCGGTCGCCCTCCAGGATCGACAGCGCGCCCTGGACGTCATGCGATGAAAGGTACTGCGACAGGAGATATCCCGGCCGCACCTTCTCGCGCGACTCGAGATAGCGGTCAAAAGCCACGGTCCGGCCGCGGCCCTGGAGCCAGCCCAGGACGCTGCCCTGGAACGAGAAGTCGAAGCCGGCGTCCATCTCGTCGCCGGCGAACCAGGGGTCGAGCGACGTGGCGTCGCCGCCCCAGACCTCGCCGACCAGGAAGAAGTCCTTCGCGATCTGCTCGCGCGTGCGGCGGCGGTGCTCCTGCCAGAACGGGTGGCCGACGTGCTTGACCGTGTCGAGGCGGAAGCCGTCCAGGCCGGCCCGCCTGGCGCGCTCGATCTGCGGCTTCATCACGAAGTCCGCCACCTCGGGCAGCTCGGTCTTGAAGTCCGGCAGGCCGGCGACGCAGAGCGTCAGGTCGTCCGTGCCGCACGAGCCGCCGACCCGCAGCCAGCCCGACGTGCGGGTGTCGGTGACGTATTTCGAATCGTAGCCGGCGTGGTTGTAGACCACGTCGAGCAGCACCTTCATGCCGCGGGCGTGCGCGTCGTCCACCAGCGCCTTGAGCTCCGCCTCGGTGCCGAAGCGGGGGTCGACCTTCGAGAAATCGTCGGCCCAGTAGCCGTGGTAGCCCCAGTCGGGGAAGCCGGCGCCGGTCACGAAGCCGTCGATCTGGTCGACGACCGGCGTGATCCAGATGGCCGTGGCGCCGAGCGCGGCGATCTCGTCGAGCTGCTGGCGCAGGCCGGCCAGGTCGCCGCCGTGAAAGGTCCCCTTCTGCCGGATGTTGACCTGCCGGTTGTTGCGGAGGTCGCCGTCGGCGAAGCGGTCGAGGATGACGAAGTAGAGGACGGCGTCGGCCCAGCTCGCCTGCGGGGCGACCGTGACGATCTCGGCCGGTTTTGGAGCGGCGGGAGCGGCGGGAGCGGCAGGCGCGGCGGAGGGACTGGCGGTTGTGCCGCAGGAGGCGAGCACGAGAGTGAGGAGGGACACCGAGAGGCACCCTCCGGCAGACCGGGACAACCGGTACGGCATTGAACCTCCTCCACCCCAGGGAGACGCGGATGGTCCGTCTCCCCCTACCAGGATGTGCGATTCTAGGAATGTTAGGACCTAGGTGTCAAATCCGGCGACCGGCTGTCGTATAGAATAGTCCTCACACGGGAGGTAGATGTGGATGGCAAGCCGCCGGGCCGGAGAGGTTCCACAATCCTGGATCTTGGCCGCCACGCTGATCGTCCTGATGCTGCTCGTCCTCAACGTCGAGGTCGAATTGGCACGGGAATCGGATCAGGCGGGGGCCGGCGGCCCTACTCCCGTCTCGGTGAACCGGACGGACGAGCTGAGGCTCCGGGGCTGGGCGACCCGAAGCAGGGTTTCTCCTTCAGGCTCGGTGCGCGTCTATCTCACCATCGAGAACCGCTCGAATGAGCGGATCGATGACATCCGCCTGTCTCTGGAGGGGGAGAGCTTCGCGGCCTCCGGCCCCATTCCTCTCGGAGGGTTGGAATCAGGCCGCGCGCTCACCCGGCCGACCGATCTGCAAGCCTCGAATGAGACCGGTTCCGGCATCATCACCTCCCTGGTGGTCTGGAAGAGCGGCACGACCCAGGCCAGCAGCACACTGTCTATCGGCCCTGTCGAAGTGCGACCCGGAAAAAGCTTGTACTTGCTGCTCGGCAGCTCCGTCCTCGCCTTCTTCAAAGATCTAGCCCTTCCCATCGTGCTCGTTCTGGTGGCTTATGCCATCCAATACTTGCAGCAGGAAAAGACCGGCCACCAAGAGACCTTCCAAGCGATGCTCCCTCGTGCCCACGAGAACATCGTGCGCTTCCTCCTCCCCATCACGGCATCCGCGGGCCGCTTTCTCCGCTACCTGCCCGAGGCCAAGGTTCCGCGGCCGGAGAACGAGCAGAAAAAAGAGGAGCTGGCGCTCCAGCAGGCCTTCTTCCATCTGTTTTTCATAGCAAAAGGAATGCGCAATCTCTCCCAAAAAGGAGGCGGGATCTTCTTCACCAACATCCCGGGTGAGGCTGCTGTCTCGCTGTGCTGGAAAGAGCTCTCGGCCAGGATGGAAAAGGAGCTCGGAGCCCGGGAGATATCCGAGATCCTTGACGAATGGGGCAGGGCCGAGAGTTTCACGTCCCTACAGAAGAGGTTCAAGACGGTAACCGACCCGACCCGGACCTGCTTCACGGAGACGGAGAAGAAGTTCAAGATCTGGATCAGGGCAGAGCTCGACTACGAGAGCCGGCTGCTCCGAGTCTTCAAGGACGTCATGCAGTATGAAATCGACAAGATCTATGGCGCGTGGTATAGAGACGAGCCTGCCTTTGCGGAAGACAGCAGGACGGAGCTGGAGAAGCTTCTTGAGGCATCCACACAGTCGGAAGCTCTACAGAAAGCTCTAAGAGAATTCAGGGAAAGCCTGCCCGTCCGGAAGCGGGAACGGGTCAGAGCGTATCGATCGGTCGGGCCATCGGGAAAACCTCCAGGAGAAGCTAACCAGAATTCAGGAAGGGAGTCAACTCGACTCTCCCAGGGAGAGCCATCCGACTCTTCCAACAGCCCGGCAGGGCCTCCCATTCCCCCGCCCCCGGCATCCCGACCCTGACGAGGTGGCACGGAACGTGTTAGACAATAGGGTGACGCCTCCGGGCATGTCTCCGGAGGGAGGAGGACCAGGGATGGGCGGCATCGGTTTGATGGGACTGGGGAGGATCGGCAGGAACATCTTCCGCATCCTCTACAAGAGCGAGGACTTGCGGATCGAGGCGGTCAGCGACGTCGCGGACCACGCCGGATTGGCATACCTTCTGAAGTTCGACACCATCCTCGGCCGGTTTCCGGACGAGGTGAGCGCCCGCGACGGCAACCTCTACGTAGCCGGCCGGCAGGTGAAGATGCTCTCGGGCGAGAAGCCGGGCGACGTCAACTGGGGTGACCTCGGGGTCGACACCGTGGTCGAGGCCACCGCGAAGTACCGCACCCGGGCCGAGCTCGAACGCCACTTCGAGGCCGGGGCGAAGCGGGTCATCCTCTGTACACCGCCCACCGACCCGCCGGACATCACGGTGGTCATGGGCGTCAACGAGGACCAGCTCCGGCCCGAGCACCGGATCGTCTCGAACGCCTCTTGCACCGCGCACGCGGCGGCGCCCGTCCTCAAGATCCTGGACGAGGCCTTCGGCATCCAACGCGCGTTCCTGACCGCGGTCCACGCCTACACCAACGAGCAGCGCCTCGCGGACGTGCCGGCCGAGGACCCGCGCCGGGGCCGCGCCGCCGCCGAGAACATCATTCCGCAGGAGACCCAGGCGGCGGAGGTCATCACCGGCCTGCTGCCGCGGCTCGCGGGCAAGCTCACGGCGCACGCCATGAACGTGCCGGTCGCCAACGGCTCGGTCGTCGACCTGGTCTGCTGGCACGAGCGGCCGGTGACCGTCGAGGCCATCAACGAGGTCGTGCGCACCGCCGCCTCCACCGCGCGATGGAAAGACATCCTGGAATATGTGACGGACCCGATCGTGTCGTCGGACGTCCTGCTCACCCCCTACTCCGGCAGCTACGACAGCCTGGCGACAATGGTTCTGGGTAAAAACGTTTCAAAGACCCTCACCTGGTTCGACAACGGCTGGGGTTACGCTCACCGGGTCGTGGATCTGATCCGGTGCTTCCGGCAGTTCGAGAAGGAGGCCGCGCAATGACTTCCAATCAGACCAGGATCGGCATCAACGGCTTCGGCCGCATCGGCCGCAGCGTCTTCCGCATCCTTTCCGAGCGCGCCGACGTGGAGGTCGTGGCGATCAACGATCTCTACGAGAACGATCAGCTCGCCTATCTTCTCAAGTACGACACCCTGATGCGCGTCTTCCCGAAGACGGTCACCGCCGACGCCGACTCCATGACCGTGGACGGCAAGCGCATCGAAATGACCGCCGAGCGCGATCCCGCGGCGATCCCGTGGGGAAGATTCGGAGTGGACATCGTGATCGAATCGACCGGCGTCCACACCCGGCGCGAGGCGCTCGCCAAGCACCTCGTGGGCGGCGCGAAGAAGGTCATCCTGACCGTGCCAGCCAAGGACGAGATCGACGCCACGATCGTGATGGGTGTCAACGACGGCGCGCTCAAACCCGAGCACAAGCTGGTCTCGAACGCCTCCTGCACCACGAACTGCCTGGCGCCGGTCGCGAAAGTCCTCCACGAACGCTTCGGCATCGAGGAAGGATTCATCACGACCGTCCACGCGTACACGAACGATCAGCGCCTGGCCGACGTGCCGCACAAGGATCTGCGGCGCAGCCGCGCGGCGGCGCAGAACATCATTCCGACCACCACCGGCGCGGCGCGCGCCGTGGGCAAGGTGCTGCCCGACCTCAAGGGCAAGCTCGACGGCCTTGCCATGCGCGTACCGGTGCCGGACGGCTCGATCGTCGATCTCGTGGCGCGGACGCGGGAGAAGCCGTCAGCCGCGGAGGTCAACGCCGCCGTGCGCGACGCGGCTGTGGGGCCGCTCGCCAGGATCATCGAATACAGCGAGGTGCCGCTGGTCTCCTCGGACATCATCGGCAATCCGCATTCGTCGATCTTCGACGCCCTCTCGACCAAGGCGGCCGGCGACGGCTACATCAAGGTTATCGCCTGGTACGACAACGAGTGGGGCTACTCGAACCGGGTGGTCGATCTGATCGACCTGCTCGTGGCGGTAGGGGGGATGGAAGGCTAGCGATGGCGAAACGGGTCGGCATCCTGACCGGCGGCGGCGACGTCCCCGGCCTCAACGCGGCGATCAAGACGTTCGTCTGGCGCATGCGCGAGGCCGGGCACGAGGTCGTTGGGCTGCGCCGCGGCTGGGCCTCGCTGCTCAACATCCTCCCCTTCCACGACGCCGGCAACGAAAAGTGGCTGTTGCCGCTGACGCGGGCGAACACCCGCATCATCGACCGCACCGGCGGCACGGTTCTGCACACCTCGCGGATCAACCCGGCGATCACGAAGCCGGAAGGCGTCCCCGAGCACCTCCGCGGCTCGGCGCCGCCGCCGGGTGCGGACGGCAGGGTGGACCTCACCGCCGCCACCCTGGAAACGCTGGAGTTTTTGCGCCTCGACGCCCTGGTGGCGATCGGCGGCGACGGCACGCTGTCGTTCGCGCGCCGGCTCCATCTGGAGGGTGTGAAGATCATCGGTCTGCCGAAGACGATGGACAACGACGTCTTCGGCACGGACTACTGCATCGGCTTTTCAACGGCGGTGACGCGCTCGGTCAACTTCATCAACGACCTGCGGACCGTAGCCGGCTCGCACGAGCGCTACCTGGTGGTGGAGCTGTTCGGCCGCAACTCGGGAGAGACCTGCCTGCTCGCCTCCTACCTGGCCGGAACCGACCGGGCACTGATCGCGGAGGTGCCCTTCGACAGCCGGGCCGTGGTGGAGATGATGGCCGAGGACAAGCGCACAAACCCCAGCAACTACGCGGTGGCCGCGATCTCCGAGGGCGCCTATCCGAAAGGCGGCCAGCCGTTCGAATCCGGAGAGGCGGACGCCGTCGGCAACCGAGAGCTCGGAGGCGTCGGCCGCTATCTGCGGGAAGAGCTGCAGAAGACCACCGGCGACCGGGTGATCTATCAGCGCCTCGGCTACCTGATGCGCTCGGGCCCGCCGGACTCGCTGGACCGCCTCGTGGCGAGCAACTTCGCGAACCTGGCCGCGGACCTGATCCTGGCCGGCAAGTCCGGCCACCTGGTCGCCGTCCACGGCGGCCGTTACGCCACCGAACCCATCGAAACCGTCGGAGAAGGCACCCGGCGGGTGGACGTCGAGCGGTTTTACGACTCGGAGCAGTACCGCGCGAACATCGTCGGGGTTATGGGGTTGCCGATGTTTTTGAGCTGAGTTGCGTCCGCAGGTCGGGTCGCTGCTTGGATCTTTCGCCACTCGCTGACAAGATACTCGGCATCCCATCGGAGCTCCCGATAGACACCGTCAAGAAACTCAACGAGCTCCAGCATGGCCTCCCTGCACTCCGCGCAGGCCATAAAGTGCATCTGGATGGCGTCCTCTTCGGTTTCCACGAGGTGTCCCCGGTGATAGGTTTGAAGGTTCTCGGCCGCCGGATGCCCGGCTTTGTCGCCACTCTCTTTCTTCATCCTCATACTTGTATAGACACGGATCGCAGGATTTTGTTTAGCCGGGAAGGCGTCTAGGTACCTAATCTTCCTTAGCCCAAACTCTCCACAGTGATGTGCATCTCTCGCAGGAAACGCGATTCTGTCTGGACTCTTTCATCCCCCCAAGGCATGATGCGATTTCGAGGTCGAGCAAGGTGAAGGCGCCGTGAGGCGCGTGTCACAGCCACATAGGCATTTCGCCGTTCTTCTTCAAGGCTGTCCTTCGACTTGCTGCTGCGAAAATCGGGAAAACTACCCTCATTCATCCCGACAAGGATTACGGCCCGGTACTCCAATCCCTTGGCCGCATGGACGGTGAGGACATGAACGCCGGATCCCTCCACAGAAGACCGACTACTGAGAGAAAGTTCTCCAAGGAACGACTGAAGAGTCCATTCCGGCTTTTCAATGCGCTGCCGGTATGTTTTCCATCGTTCTTGGAAATTTCTCAGGTCTGAAACCACCAGCGCCTTATCCCCCTCTTCAGTCATCGTCTCTGATACGACTTTCCCATAGCTGACAATCCCTTCCACGATCGCTTCCAGCCCCGGCGCCTTCAAAGCGGTTTCCCTCAGTACATCCATAAGGTCAGCAATATACGAAGCGGAGCGTTGCCCGATCGACAAGAACAGATCCGCCAAGTCGCTGCCCAAGAACTCTTCCGCAGCACCATTATCGATGCCGACAGCGGCGAGCAGGTTCCGTCTGCTGAGTAGGTCTCGAACGTTCAGGAGCACGCGCAGAGAGTAGTAGACAGTCTTGAAAAAAGGCGACTCGAAAAGCTCATGCTCTGTAGTGCCAAACCGAAATGGAATTCCACGCCGCTCAAATTCCTCGACAGTGGCACCTAAGAGGTAGCGATTACGGCCTAATATGCAAATCTCTTGAGGCTCAAGGCGGCTTTCTTCTGTTGGATGCAGCCATTCGCGAGCAAGCCCTCGCTCTAGAAGCTCTAGCACCAAACCAACCGTGCCCTTCGCCTCGCGTGACTCATCCGGGTACGAGGCCGCCGTCACCATTCCTTCCGCATTGCACTCGGAGCGCATGAACGCTTCCGGTGCAAGCCGATCAGAATTATTTCGTATCAATGCGTTGGCAGCCTCTACGATAGCTGAAGCACAGCGGAAATTTAGGGACAGACGATGTTCGACAGCGCAAAAATCGCTCACGAACTGCCTGAGAAACTGATCGCTTGCGCCCGCAAAGCGGTATATATATTGATCGGCATCTGCTACCAGCATAACGTTGCGATGCTCCGAACCACACAATGCCTTGAGGACTTCGTACTGAGCGCGACTGGTATCCTGGGCCTCGTCCACAAGTATGTACCGGTACATTCTCCTATAGTGCCGAGCAACGCGTGGCGCCTCAGTAAACAAGCGGTAGGTCAACCCCAAAAGATCGTCAAAGTCTACGGCGTTGTAAATGCGCAACGTGCGATCATATGCGGCATAAGCGACATCGAGATTGGCGATTCCCTCGTCCTCGGACTCAGAACCCACAGCCGAGGGCGGCGTAAGATCTCGCTTGAATCGGCCGATTCTTTGCAGTAGGTAGCGTAGCGACTTTAAATCCTCGTCACCGCGACCGACGAATATACCTTCATCCGTGAGGCCGCGCGCGAGCGCCTCGATGCGATCGTCTTCATTTTCATAGATAGTAATGTCACCCGCGATGCCGATGTGCTCTCCATAGTGCTGGAGCACATCGAGACAAAAAGAGTGAAACGTTGCTGTGGTAACTCTGCGCCATTCCCCACCAGCATCGGCTTCGATGCGAGCGCGCATACTTTCGGCAGCCTTCGTCGTAAAGGTTAGAGCAAGAATGCGAAAGCCTTCTCCCCTCGATTCATGCAGCAGACGAACTATCCGCTGCGTGAGAACCTGCGTCTTGCCTGAACCTGGAGGAGCAGTAACAAAATAAACTGCCCTCCGAGAGCCTTATCACGGTGGATTGTTCGGCGGTCGGCAAAAAGCGAGTCATGATTGTGTCCCGCCAATTATTGTGCCTACCCTGCGAAACAGATCCAAAATTTTACCCGGAATTACACCGGGACCTTCAGCTCTTCCCTACATATCGCCTCGGCTACAGGGGCTCCGAGCATTGACTTATAGTTGAGCATGAAGTCATGTATCAGCCGACGCTCCCAACCTTCGGATTTGTAGTCGCGGGTCTTCCCACCCCTTGCGCCCATGCCATCATGCTGGTGTTTGTAGTCATCAAGTGAGCCTTCACCAAAACACGCCTCTATACCATCCCTGCATTGAGGAAGCAATCCTTCTGAAAGTAGATATGCCTAAAAGCTAGGCCCTCCGGTTCCGTAGGAAGCATGACAACTTCCTCTGAGTTGGCATTAATGGTCCTCCCCAGTGCGGTGCCCACAGCCGCGACTCCCTTTTGTCCCTCCGGATCTCCATCTGAAAAGATGATCCACTCAATGCCAAGTCTATCAAGAAGCACTACAAACTGCTTGAAGTTCTGCGCTCCTCCGACATTTACTAGGGAGATCCCAAGGTCATGCACATTTCTTATCGCCCAATGTTTGGCAGCGAAGACCGGCAACGCCGCCTCTTCTGTTTCGCCCTCGACGAGAACCACTACCCGTGCAAAGAGGAACCTCTCGTCTTTGCTTGCACAAGTCTTTGTACTTTCTCAAGCTCCTCTTGAGTGAAGGTCGACTTCCCGGATTGGTTGTGCTTTTCAAGCCAAGAAATCCGGGCAAATGGACCCGATCTTCTAAATACTCGGAAATCGAAAATATCTGCAACGCTCGTGACATAGGGAGAATGCGTAGAAATT
Source organism: uncultured Holophagales bacterium (assembly GCA_963844885.1). Lineage (GTDB taxonomy): Bacteria > Acidobacteriota > Thermoanaerobaculia > Multivoradales > UBA5704 > DATMER01. The sequence goes on from CAWJQA010000012.1 coordinate 1,091,483, forward strand.
AACCGCTGCCCCATTATGGTACTGGCGAGCTCGAATACTGCACGTTGCGCCTGAGGGTGGAGGTGGGCTTCTGGCTCCTCCAGAGCAAGGAGCGTCAGGGCGGCCGGGTCGGTAGCCGAACGAGTCTTGACAAACGCGCTAAATACGGTCAGAGCAGCCAAGCTGCGGGTGCCCATTCCTTGTCGCGCCATTGGATTGCTGCGCTCCCGGGAGCGCGTAGGCGAACATCCATTCCTCTGGCCAAGTCCTCCACCTTTGCGGGAAGGGCTCTATGGCGACACCGCCATTGCCGGGAGTCAGCGCCTCTGTAATACGGTCGATTTCGACGCGTATTCGTTCGAGCACAGGGCTTCCCTTTATGATTTGGTCACTCAAATTACCGAGCGCCGCCTCTATCTGCTGTCGTAGTTCGTCGTGAAGATCGAGAGACCCTGCCAACTTAGCCCAATAGGTGGCTCTACCTTGAAGTTGATCCACAATGTCACGCCTGGCATCTAAGAAGTTGTATGAGAAGAGCTCCAAAATTTCCCTGGATACTGCAGGCCTCTTGAGCTCGTCAAGGCTAGCAGCTTCCTTGGCGTTCTGGCCCAGCCCTTCAGGAAACTACGGCGGGGCCAGATTCCCCCTCCGCGCTTGGAGTCCGGGGAACAACTTGTGCGAATGGCTACAAACTCAGGCCCTTTCGCGGGAAGTTGAACGGCCTCACCAAAGAGGTCCCGAGCCACCTCGCTGAATTCGTCACCGGTACCTGGCTTGACTAGAAGATCGATAGTAAAGCTCTCTGCATGAGAACCTTCCGCGTCAATATAGAGATCCTCAATGGTCGCGCGGAGCTCCCCCAAGGCGACCCCCGAGCTTGCAGCAGCGCCGTCTTCCCTGAGTTGTTGGCGCCGATCAATACCGTAAGGTTCGCCAGCGGCAGCCAAACATCGCGAAGCAGACGGAAGTTCTCGATTCTAGCCTCAACTATCCTAATGTGGTTCATAGAGTCCGTTTCTAGGCGGCCGAACCGCGTTCAACCCCGGCCGATGGTGCCCTCTTTCAGCATAACAGGGGATCGCTCCGAAGTGTCCGCCGCGCACGCCGGGGAGGGCAGGCCGGACTCCGCCAAGAATCCGAGTCGCGCGTCGGCTGGGCTCATGGCTCCTCCGCGCGCCGGATCTCGGACGGGATGACCAGCCGGCCCTGCGGGCCTACGGTGACGGTTGCGGGGCTTGTGAGCTTGTCCATGGTCTTTCAATTATGCTACGAATTGGGGCATGATTCCCGGAGCCGGGGCCGTGCTCTCTCTCCGCAACTAGCGACACTTCTTCCAGGTAGGTTCGGACCCCGTGTGGACGGACGGCGGCGGCCTCGGACTCGGTGGCCGGCCGTCCTTCTCAGCTCTCCAAGAATCACCCAAACGGGGCTCCCGGACCCGCAAACCCCCGCCGTTCCTCATTTTCAGCCTCTCGATGAGCTCGACGAGGCTCTCATCGAGTTGGACGAGGCTCTCATCGAGATTGGCGAGCCTCTCGTCGAGGTCGACGAACCTCTCATCGACCTCGTTGAGCCTCTCATCGAGTCTGACGAGCCTCTCGTCGAGCTCGTCGAGCTTCCCATCGACCTCTTGAGCCTCTCGTCGAGCTCATCGAGCCTCTCGTTGAGGTCATCGAGCCTCTCGTCGAGGTCGTTGAGCCTCTCATCGGACTCGTTGAGCCTCTCATCGAGGTCGTTGAGGCTCTCATCGAGTCTGAGGAGCCTCTCGTCGAGGTCGATGAGCCTCTCATCGGGGATGTTGAGAGGCTCGTCCAACTCGACGAGAGCCTCGTGACCCCCGTCGAGAGGCCCCCCGCGGCGACTGCGGAGGGCGACAGCCTGGTTCCCTCTCTACGTGCCGGTCAACAAATCCGTACGCGACTCGATTTCCGTCTGAATGAGGCTGTCGGCAGTACCGCGCGTTCATCGCGAGGTACATTGGTCCTCCTAGTCCAACAGCCCCTGATCGCGCATCCACTCCTCGTTGAGCTTCGAGAGGTAGCGGTCGCCGGCATCGGGGAACAGCGTGACCACCAGGGCCTCCTCGGGCAGCTCCCGGGCGATGCGGCGGGCGCCTCGGCCGCGGCGCCGCCGGACGAGCCGGTGAAGATCGACTCCTGGCGCGCGAGATCCCGGGTGGCGCGGTAGGCGCACTTGTCATCGACCTTGACGATCTCGTCGATGTAGTCCCACCAGACGGTCGAGGGCATGAAGTCCTCGCCGATGCCGTCGATCAGGTACTGGTGGATGGTTTCCTGCGGCGGCAGCTCGCGGTGCTCGATGTAGTACTCATAGACGCTGCCGATCGGATCGACGCCGATCACGCGGACGTTCGGGTTCTGCTCCTTCAGGTACTTCGCGGTGCCGCTGATCGTGCCGCCGGTGCCCACGCCGGCGACCCAGTGCGTGACCTTGCCGTCGGTCTGGCGCCAGATCTCCGGGCCGGTCGACTGTAGTGCGCTTCGGGGTTTGCCTGGTTGTAGTACTGGTAGGGAAGGAAGGCGCCCTCTTCGTCGCGGATCCGCTCGGCCACTTTGTAGTACGAGCGCGGATCGGTCGCCTCGACGTTCGGTCGGGCAGGTGAAAACCTTGGCGCCATAGGGCCTCGAGCAGCGCGACCTTCTCCTTCGGGATCTTGTCCGCGGCCGTGCAGATCAGCTTGTAGCCCCTCAAGTTGGCGGCCATGGCGAGACCCACGCCGGTGTTGCCGGAGGTGGGCTCGACGATCGTGCCGCCGGGCTTGAACAGGCCCGGCCTTCTCGCCGGCCTCGATCATCGCGATGCCGATGCGGTCCTTGACGCTGCCGCCGGGGTTGAAGTACTCCACCTTGGCGGCAAGGGTGGACGGTCCGGGGTGGAACCGGCCGAGCTTGACGAGCGGCGTGTTCCCCAGGGTCTCGAGAATGTGTTGTAGATTTCCATGGTATCTCCAGAAGAGCGGGCGGGATGGTAGCACACCGCCTCCGGAGCTCCCGATCCTGGTCCAACCGGCCTACTTCTCTTCCCAGTCCCAGAAGAAGTCCTTGTTGGTGAGGACCGTCTCCTCCTCCTTCTGGGCCTCGTCAGGCGTGAAGCCTCCCTGCGCGCGGCGTCACTTCGCCGCGGATGACCCCGAGCTGCTCCTCGAGATCCTCGGTCTCGCGCTCCCAGTAGTCCTCGGTCCCGAACTGCGGCCAGGCCGCCGGGAAGACGGATCGTGCCAGCGCTTGGCCAGCCAGGCCGCGTAGTGGATCATGCGCAGGCCGCGCAGCGGCTCGATCAGGGCGAGCGTGGAGCGGTCGAAGTCGCGGAACTGCTCGTAGCCGTCGAGGAAGACCTCCCGCTGGCGCAACGCCTCGGCGTCGCGGCCGGAGAGGGCCAGCCAGAGGTCCTGCACGGCGGGGCCGACCACCATGTCGTCGAAGTCGAGGATGTGGAGCAGCGCCGTCCCGGAACAGGAGGTTGCCCAGGTGCAGGTCGCCGTGGATGCGGTGGACGGCACCCCGCCAGGCGCTCGTCGGCGATGTCGGCGATGTCGAGCCGCGGCGTCGAAGTAGCGGTCTGCAGACGTGCGCCGGCAGGGTGTCGTGCTCGGCGAGCCAGGCGCAGGTCCTCGCGGACGTAGGGTCCGCGGTGAGCCGGAGCCGGTGCTCGGCCGGGCGGCGGCGCGCCGACGTTGTGCATCCGCGCCACGAGGCGGCCGAGGCGGCGGACCAGCTCGTCGTCGAGCTCGTCGGGCGCGCGGCCGCCGCGGCGGTCGGAGAGCGCAGTACAGATGCCTCGATCCGCCGAGGGTCCGCCGTCCGGGAAGGGCCGCATCGGTACAGACGGGGATCTCGTCGGCGGCGAGGTCGTCGAGGAACTGGTGCTCCTCCAGGATCTGCTCGCCGCTCCAGCGGCCGGGGCGGTAGAACTTGGCGACGACCCGGGTGCGGTCCGCCAGCTCGACCTCGTAGACCCGGTTCTCGAACGAGTTCAGGGGGTAGCAGACCGGATTGCAGCGCAGTCCGCCGGCCTCGACCGCATCGAGCACCTTCTCGGGAGTGAGCGACAAGAAGAGGCCGGTGGTGCCATCAGGCTTCATGGGGCCAGGGTAGCATGGGGATCGGGCGTCAAAGACCGTCCTTGCCCTTGCGGTAGACTCCCAGCCATGACCGAGCCCGCCCAACCCGAGTTCACCGAGCTCTCACAGTTCGAGATCGATCCGCGGTCGGTGCGGATGCTCGAGCGCGAGTATTGCCTGGAGAACGACGTGGTCGTTCTCGGCACGGTGGACCGAGCCCCCGGAGAGCCGCCCGAGCCGCCCGAGCCGGTGACCGTGGGGATGCTCGACCCTTCGCGGCGGGCGCTGGTCCATGCGGTCTCCAAGAGGCTCGGACGGCCGGTGCGGGCCGTCCAGCTCAACGCGTGGGAGATCCGCCGCGCTCTCGACGAAGCCTACGGCGTGGCCGAGGAGAATCGGGCACGGCTGATCCTGCGGCCCGTCCGCGCCATCTCGTTCGAGCGCGACGGCGAGGTTCCGGACCTCCTCGACGAGATCCTCGGCCAGGCCGTCAGCCTCAAGGCCAGCGACGTCCATATCGAGTCGTACGAGAACGACGTGGATGTCCGCTTCCGGGTCGACGGCGTCCTCCGGCAGGTCGCCACCCCGCTCGCCCGCGACAACGTCCAGGCCGCGGTCAGCCGGCTCAAGGTTCTCTCCGGCCTCGACGTGGCCGAGCGGCGCAAGTCCCAGGACGGCCGCATCCAGGCCACCTTCCAAAGCGGCGGCGAGCAGAGGAACGTGGACTTCCGGCTTTCCGTGGTGCCCGGGCCGTTCGGCGAGGACGCGGTTCTGCGCATCCTCGACAGCGCCGCCCCCCTGCCGCTGGAGCAGCTCGGCCTCGGCGACGAGGAATTATCCACATTCGAGCGCCTGATCAACAATCCCGAGGGGCTTATCCTCGTCACCGGCCCCACCGGCAGCGGCAAAACCACCAGCCTCTACGCCGCGCTCCACCGCATCAACACGCCCGAGAACAAGATCCTCACCGTCGAAGACCCCATCGAGTACAACTTCGAGAAGACCAACCAGAAGCAGGTCTCGTCGAACATGGGGTTCGCCGACTACGCCCGGGCCTTCATGCGCCAGAACCCGGACATCATCCTGATCGGCGAGATCCGCGACGAGGATACCGCCGCCGCCGCCATCCGCGCCGCCCAGACCGGCCACCTGGTCTTTTCGACCCTCCACACCACCGACGCCGTGCGGACCATCTCGCGCCTCCTGACCCTGGGGATCGATCCGGGGCTGATCGCGGGCTGCCTGCTCGGCGCCATGTCGCAGCGGCTGGTCCGCAAGCTCTGCCCGGAGTGCCGGGTGGAGGCCGAGCCGGGCTCGCGCGAAGCCCGCCGGCTGGATCTCGGGCCGGACGACGGACCGTTCTTCCAGGCTCGTCCGAAACCGGGCTGCCCCACCTGCGGCGGCCGGGGCTACAAGGGGCGGGTCGGCGTCTACGAGCTGTTCGTGCTCGATCCGGAGCTGGCCGACCGGATCGCCGACCGCGCGCCCATCCACCAGATCCGTTCCACCGCGATCGGCAAGGGGATGAAGACACTCGTCGACGACGCGCTCCGCAAAGCCCGCACCGGGGTCACCTCCCTGGAGGAGATCCTCAGGACCGTGCCGTACCGGATGCTGGCGGGAGGCTGAAGAAGGACGGCGGAGCGGCCGGAGCCGCTCCCCCGGGAAGGTCAGTTCTTCTCGGAGAACAGCAGCGAGAACATGAAGTTCTCGACGGCGTCCTGCGTGAAGGTCACACCGTCGTTCGAAATGTAGGAGTAGCCGTAGATCGGCGCGTCGTTGAACCGCACGCCACCGTCGAGGCCGATCAGCGGCGGCACACCCGAAGGACCGGGGAACGGCGCCGCCGTGGGGATGCGCAGCACCAGGAAAAGGTTCTGGATCTCGCCCGCCTGGATGCCCTGTCTCACGAAGGCCGACGTCGCCTCGGGAAGCGGGAAGTAGAAGGGGGCGAAGTCGTTGTCCTGGGCGAGAAAATCGGCTTCGCGCACCAGCGGGTGGGCGAGGTCGAGAGTCGCGGTGGAGCCGCTGACCGTGCCGGTGACGAGCGTCGCCTCGGCAAAGACAGGGGCCGCGGATGCGTCTGACACGTAGGTCTGGAAGGTGGCCGCCTGCATCACCAGGCCGTCGCTCGGATCGAGGATCAGGATCTGGCTCGCCGGGACCCGCACCGCGTAGTAACGGCCCGGAGTCGCGGCCGTGAAACCGACGAAGTCGCGGCTGCCGAAATTCGCGACCGCGAGCTGCCGGTTGGTCACGATGTCGATGCCGTCGACGGTCTGCCCGGCCTGAACCGGGACCGCGACCGCCTCGCCGGGGCGGGCTTCGTCGGCCGAGTCGTTCGGGGTCCAATACTCCTCGTTGAAATCGAGCTGGCCGAAGAGGTCGCCGATCTGGGCGTTGTAGCTGATCGAGGTGGACCCGACCGGCAGGCCGTCGACCGCCTCGACCCCGATGTCGTAGTGACCCGCGCGGACCGGCAGGACGTAACTCCCATCCACGATGTTGAACGACGGGGACACCAGGGAGAGGCCGCCGGTGCTCGGGTTGTAGGAGAGTTGGGAGGTGCCGCTGAAGCCGCTGGAGACGAGGGAACCGTCCTCCAGGCTCGTGGCCGACACGCTGGCACCGGCGACCGGCTCGCCGTACACCCCGTGCTGGACCGAGCCCTTGATCAGACCGTAGAGGGAGCTGAAGGACTGGTCGCCGGACTGGAGGGCCGCGGGCCCTGAAGCGGCGGTCCCCTCGGGATAGAAATACGAGCTCCAGGCGATGTCGTCCGCATCCAGCGAGCGCTGCGAGAGCTCGGCGGCGGGATCGCCGAGGTCGATGAAGGGGAACATGGTCGCGCCGGTGCCGTCCGTCTTGCTGATCATGTTGTTGAGCACATGCGACAGGCCGTGCGAATGGCCGAATTCGTGCGTGGCCACCGCCCGCAGATCGACCGAGCGGGTGTTGGCGTCGGCGGCGGTGTCCGCGACGGTGAACCGGAAGCCGTTGGACCCCTTGGTGTTGAATTGGACGTCGTTGTCCAGGATGGTACCAGCCTTGTAGAACCCGGCGGGAAACTCGATGTCGCCGTCGTGGTCCACGTCGGTGCATACCGAGATCGCCGACGAGACGTCGGAGTCGCCGTCGAGGTCGATGTCATCACCGTCGACCAGGTTGACGTCGGCAGCCAGCGTAAACGAGGGGGACGACGCGATCGGCGAGAAGGAAGGGGAGGTACGGAAGGTCAGCTCGTTGATCATGTCGAACCCGGCCTGACTCCGATTGGCGACGGTGCCCGTGATCCGCATGTCGATGTAGGAGGTCGGGATGTTGTTCCACTGATCGAAGGACTGCCGGAGCGCGGCAGTGGCGCCGGCGAGCGACAGGAACGGCGCGCCCAGGGGATTCGGGATCGGGTCGAGAGTGCTGTTCATCCGGTAGGAGACCGGAATGCAGCGCTCGTCCCAGTGGATCGGTATCAGCTTGGCGACGATCTGGCCGGGGATCGGCGAGGGCACATAGCCCGTAAGGTCGAAGCCCTTGAGAGCGCCGCCGGCGAAGGCCGGGGCGGCGAGGATGACGGCCGACGACAGAGCGGCCAGAGCGGTCTTGAGCAACCGGAGCGGCATGAGGTTTCTCCTCGAAAAATTACCGTGACCGAAAATTGAAAAGGCGCGCATCACGGTACCCTTTCAGCCGCGACCTCGCGGATCGTTTCCCGAAGCTGCCGCAGGCTGATCGAAATGGATCCGCCGCGGACGGTCTCCGTGCCGTTCTGGAGTTGGAGACCGCTCAGGTTCTGAGTCGCGACCGGACCCGATTCCCTCGTCTCCACGAGCGTGAATTTTCCCTGCGAATCGCCGACGACCGAATAGCCGTCCCGCACCAGGCTGTCCGGTGTCAGGAACAGCAACACCTGCTCCCGCACCAGGATCTCCGCGCCCCCTGGATAGGTCGCGGCGATGGGGATCTTGCGGTTGGCGTCCACACCTCCGGGCAGCACGACGGTGAGCTCCCGGCCGGCGTCGCCCTTGAGCACCTCGCCGACCGCGATGGTCGCCTTGGTCACCAGCATGCGCCCCACCCAGGCGGTCTCGAGATGGGTGCAACGGCCCGTCAGGACGATCCCGGACTGGCGGATCAGGTCTCTGTCGGTCTGCTTCAGCAGCGTTGTGGCCCAGAGAGCCGGAGCCGTCAGAACCACGACGGCCCACAGCAGGGCCTTTGTTACTCGTTTCATCATCATTCCTCCTTACATCGAAAAGATGGGATGCAATGTGCCTGCTTCAGTTCAGAGTGCGGCGCGGAGTGGAAAGAGAGCCGCCGGAGTGGAGACTGCGGTAGAATCCGCCGCCCGGACCCCGCCGGTCCCCGAACCCCTCGAACCATCCAGGAGCAGCACCATGGCAGAGCAGTACATCTATGTAATGAAGGATCTCCGCAAAACTTATCCGCCCAACCGGGAGGTCTTGAAGGGTATCTGGCTGTCGTTCTTCCCCGGCGCCAAGATCGGCGTGCTGGGCCTGAACGGCTCCGGCAAGAGCACGCTGCTGCGGATCATGGCGGGCGAGATCAAGGACTTCGGCGGCGAGGCCTGGGCCGCCAAGGGCACCCGCGTCGGCTACCTCTCCCAGGAGCCGCGGCTCGACGAGACCAAGGACGTGCGCGGCAACGTCGAGGAGGGGGTGGCCGAGACCCGTGCCCTCCTCGACCGCTACGACGCGATCAACGCCCGCTTCGGCGAGCCCATGTCCGACGACGAGATGGAGAAGCTCCTCGCCGAGCAGGGGCGCGTCCAGGACCAGATCGACGCCGTCAACGCCTGGGAGATCGACCGCACGCTGGAGATCGCCATGGACGCCCTCCGGCTGCCGCCCCCGGACGCCGACGTGGCGAAACTCTCCGGCGGCGAGCGGCGCCGCGTGGCGCTCTGCCGCCTGCTCCTCCAGAAGCCGGACCTCCTCCTGCTCGACGAGCCCACCAACCACCTCGACGCCGAGTCCGTGGCCTGGCTGGAGCGCCACCTCGCCGAGTACACCGGCACCGTGGTGGCCGTCACCCACGACCGCTACTTCCTCGACAACGTGGCCGGCTGGATCCTGGAGCTCGACCGCGGCCAGGGGATCCCCTGGCAGGGCAACTACTCCTCCTGGCTGGAGCAGAAGAGCGCGCGCCTGGAGCAGGAGGAGAAGTCCGAGTCCAACCGCCGCCGCACCCTGGACCGCGAGCTCGAATGGGTACGCATGGCGCCGCGCGCCCGGCAGGCCAAGGGCAAGGCCCGCCTCAATCAATACGAGCGGCTCCTCTCCGAGGAGCGCGAGTACGAGAAGCGCGCCGACCCGAACGAGATCCACATCCCCCCCGGCCCCCGCCTGGGCGACCTCGTGGTCGAGGCGATCAAGCTCCGCAAGGGGTACGGCGACAACCTCCTCATCGAGGATCTCGACTTCGCGCTCCCGCCGGGCGGCATCGTCGGCGTCATCGGTCCCAACGGCGCCGGCAAGACGACCCTGTTCCGGATGATCGTCGGCCAGGAGAAGCCCGACGCCGGCACGCTACGGATGGGCGAGACGGTCAAGGTCGCCTACGTCGACCAGAGCCGCGACTCGCTCGACGGCGAAAAGCTGGTGTGGGAGGCGATCTCGGACGGCCGCGACGTGGTGGTTCTGGGCAACCGCGAGGTTCCCGCCCGCTCCTACGCCGCGGCGTTCAACTTCAAGGGCTCGGATCAGCAGAAGCGGGTCAAGGATCTCTCCGGCGGCGAGCGCAACCGCCTCCATCTCGCCCGCACCCTCAAGGCCGGCGGCAACCTCCTCCTGCTCGACGAGCCCACGAACGACCTGGACGTCGACACCCTGCGCGCCCTGGAGGAGGCCCTCCTCGCGTTCGCCGGCTGCGCCGTGGTCATCAGCCACGACCGCTGGTTCCTCGACCGCATCGCCACGCACATCCTCGCCTTCGAGGGCGAGTCGCAGGTGGTCTGGTTCGAGGGCAACTACCAGGCCTATGAAGAGGATCGGCACCGCCGCCTCGGCACCGACGCCGACCAGCCGCACCGCCTCAAGTACAAGAAGCTGATCTCCGCCTGAAGGCGGAGATCTGGCACCGCCCTTGCAGTCCTCTCCTGACCGAGCAGCCGGTGGGCGGGTTCTTCCGCCCACCGCAGGATACGCGGAACTTGGAGAGGAACTCTCATGAAGAAGTCAATGCTTTACATCCTGGCGACCTTCCTTCTGACCGCCGGCGCCGTCATGGCGCAGAGCGCGAACACGTCGGCCCCGGGCCCTACGATCCAGCGTGAGCCCGGCATGAACAGCAACAACCTGCCCAACCCGGGCAACCCCCAGACCGATCTCAGCCACCGCGACACCGATGTGACCGCGACCACCACGACCACCGCCACCGGGACCACAGGCACGGCCGCCACGGGCACCACAACCACCACCACCACCACGACCGGCACCGAGACCGAGAGCACCAAGGGCATGGACATGAACATGGATACCGACGCCCATGCGAAAGGTGCGGTTGACGTCGACGTGAAGCACCCCGCCACCGACACCCCTGTGAACACCCGCGCGCTGCCGAACACCGCGAGCGAGCTGCCGCTGCTGGGCATTGCCGGCCTGCTGGCTCTGGGCTCGGCCCTCGTGGTTCGCGTGGCCCGGCGGAACGGCTGAGCCTGACGGCTCTTTTTTCCACTGTCTGATGCTTACATCGATCACCTGGCACCATGAGGCGCCAGGTGATGTTTTGTTGAGGGGAGAGGTCCGATGATCCGCGACGCCCGGGCCGTCCGAAGCAGACGATCGGCCTGGATCTGGGCGGAGCGCGCCCTCCTCCTGGCCGGCGTCCTCTGCCTGGGAATCTGGCTCTGGTCCTGGCTGGATACGCGGACGTTCGAGGCGCGGCAGAACGAAATCCTGGAACGGACCCTGGCGTCCGCCGCGGATACGGACTCGCTGGCGTCCTTCCAGCGCGCGGAAAAGAAGCTGCGGAGCCCACCTCCGGAAGAGGGAGAGCTCCTCGGCCGCATCGAGATTCCACGCCTGGGCGTCAGCGCCGTCGTGCTGGAAGGGGTCGGCAAGCAGACCCTCCGGCGCGCTGCCGGCCACATCCCGGCCACCGCTCTGCCCTCCGAGGAGCAGGGAAACGTCGGCATCGCCGCCCACCGGGATGGTTTCTTCCGAGGTCTCAAGGACATTCGTAAAAATGACACGATCGAGCTGGCCACGCTCGACGGCACCCGCCGCTACCGGGTCGAATGGACGAAGATCGTCGAGCCCACCGAGACCTCCGTCCTGGCGCCGACCGGCGAGCCGGCCCTCACCCTGGTCACCTGCTACCCGTTCTACTACGTCGGCGCCGCCCCCAAGCGTTTCATCGTCCGCGCGATCCGCATGGAGAGATAGGCTCCCTCCCCGCGCCGGTGCGCGGGAGAGGGAGCCCGGTTCTTGTCGAGCCCGCCTTACCGCCGGCCGATGCTGACGGGCGCTTCGTTGCCCTTGGCGAAGCCGGTGACCACGTAGGTGCCCGAGCGCTGGTCCTTCTTGAGGCGGATGATGTTCTTCCGCTCGGCGTCCTCCAGCAGCTCGGAGAAGCTCGCGTAGCCGTAGTAGCCCTCGTTGAAGGAGGGCTTCTTGCGCTGCATCGTCTGCTTGATCATCGAGCCCCAGAGCACGTCCTTGTTCTCGCGGAGCAGCGCCTGAATGGCGTCGATCATCAGGCTGAACGCCTCGGCGGTCTTCTTGTTGAGGCCGTCGAGCTTGGGGCCTTTCTGAGTGTCCCGCCAGACGTCCTCGTAGTAGAGGAACTCGTCGCAGTTGTCGATCAGCAGCGCCGATGACGAGTTTTTCACTCCCACCCCGATCACGTACTTGTTGTTCTCCTTGAGCTTGGAGACCAGCGGCGAGAAGTCGCTGTCTCCCGACAGGATCACGAAGGTGTCCAGGTGCTCCTTGGAGTACGACAGATCCATGGCGTCGACGACCATCTTGATGTCGGCGCTGTTCTTGCCCGAGTAATACTTCTGGGGGATGTCGATCAGCTCGATGGCGGACTCGTGGAAGGGGCGCTTGTATTCGCTGTAGCGCTCCCAGTCGGCGTACGCCTTCTTGACGATGATCTTGCCCTTCTCCAGCAGGCGCTCCATGATCAGCTCGATGTCGAACTTGCCCACTTCGGAGTCGCGGACGCCGAGGGCGATGTTCTCGAGGTCGCAGAACATGGCGATCTTCCGCTCGTCGGCGACGCGCTGGCGTTCGGGGACGCTGATGACGATCTCGCGTGAGAGGGACTCGACCTCGCTGGCCGGCACGATGAACGTGTCGCGGGAGCGGGGGGTGGAGATCATCACGGGAGCGACGGGCGCGGCGATGCGGCGGGGGGCGGGCTCTTCGAAGACCGGCTCCTCGCGGAAGAGCTCTTCGCTTTCTTCGGCCTCACCCGGCGCAGGAGCGGAGGCGGGTGCCGCGGCGCGGCCTTCTTTGCGGCGGCCCCGGCTGCGGCGGGGACGGCGGCGGCGGCTTTCGCGCGCGGCTTCGTCCTGGGCCTCGGTGCCCTGGGCTTCGGCGGCGGCGCCTTCGGCCTCGCCGGCCCCGCCGGCCCCGCCGGCTGCCACCACGACCTCGTCCTCGTCGTCCTCATCCTCGTCGTCCTCGTCCTCGACAGCCATGGCTTCTCCGGCCATCTCTTCGGGGAGGGCCTCGGGGCGGCTGTAGTAGCGGGGCTCCTCGGGCTGCTCGGGCTCCGGCTCCCAGGCGGCGGGACGGGCCGCCGGCTCGAACTCGGGCACCGGCTCATGGCGCCAGTCGGGCTCGACCTCCTTCAGATAGGAAGGGGTGGGAGGAGCGCTTTCAGCAGAGACGGACGTCGGAGGCTCCGGGGCGGGTGGGGGCGGGGGAGTCGAGGCGGCCTGCTCGTGGGGCTTGTCCCTCTTGTCGTGCTTCTCGTGCTTTTCTTCGTTGGCGCCCTCGGCTGTGGGGCGCAGCCACCATGGTGTCAAGGTTCTCGATCCTTTCCCGGGCCCGTGGCGGGGCCCGCTGGAGTGCGGTCGGTCGTCATTGTCGGTTGAACGGCTAAATACACGTCGGAGCTACAGGTCGGGCCACGGCGGCGGGGGGGCGGACCGGACAGCCGGCGGGATTCTACCATAGAGTCCCGAAGCGACAGAGGTGGAAGGGGCTTGCCCCCTCTCCCCCGGCACGGGAGAGAGGGCCGGGGAGAGGGGGAATGGGATCAATCCAGATCGAAGGGCCGGTGGGGGCGTCCCTCGTCCGGCTCTTCTTCGGCGCGGCGCAAGGCCTCGCGGAATTTCTCTTCGAGGAGCCGGTCGCGGTCCTTCAAGGCCGCGACCTCGCGCTGGAAGACGTCCTCGGCCCGGGACTTGTCCTCGTCGAGCCCCTTGAGGAGGGCGTCGAAATCCTTGCCGCCAGCCGGCGCCTGCTTGGGCTTGCGGTGCGAGAGAACCTGCCCGGTCTCGGCGTCGACGACCAGATCCGAGTCGCAGCCGGGGCAGCGGACGGTCAGCTTCCGGGTTTCACTCACTCTTCAATTGTACCTGACTTCTGGTACGGTATGGCGTCATGAGCACCCCTGAGAGCCTTCCCAGCCGAGACGCAGCCTGGCAGCTTCTCTGCCAGTACACGGAAAAAGAGGGCCTGCGCAAGCACGCGCTGGCGGTGGAGGCGTCGATGCGCCACTACGCCCGCCTCTATGGCGAGGACGAGGAGCTCTGGGGCCTCACCGGGCTGCTCCACGACTTCGACTACGAGAGGTGGCCGGACGAGCAGAATCACCCCTACCGGGGCATCGAGATTCTCACCGCCCAGGGATATCCCGAGGTGATGCGGACGGCGATCCTGGGTCATGCGCCCTACACCGGCGTGGCCCGGGAGACGCGCCTCGCCAAGGCGCTCTACGCCTGCGACGAGCTCTCCGGCTTCGTGACCGCGGTCGCCCTGGTGAAGCCGAGCAAGGCGGTCAAGGACGTGGACGTGGCGTCCGTGAAGAAGCGCTTCAAGGAGAAGTCCTTCGCGCGGGGCGTCCACCGCGAGGACATCTTCGCCGGCGCCGAGGAGCTGGGCGTGCCGCTCGACGAGCACGTCGCCAACGTGATTCAGGCGCTGCAGAACGAGTCGGCGCGGCTGGGGCTGTAGGCGGCGGACGCCCCTCAGATCAGGGCGACCAGCGGCAGCCCGGGGATGCGCTCGAAATGGCGCAGGTTCCGGGTGAGCAGGGAACCCGAGTGGTGGAGAACAATCCCTGCGATCAGGCTGTCGTTCTTGCCGATGACGGCGCCCTTGCGCTCAAGGGTCCTGTGGATCTCGGCGGCCTGATCGGCCGCCGCCGGACCGAGGGGGAGAGCCGGGATCCAGGCGAGGAGCAGGCGGATGTTCTTCTCCTGCTTCCAGGTCCGAACGCCCGCGAGAAGCTCGAAGCGGTTGACGACAGTAGTCCTGAGCCCTCCCAGACACCCCTCTCGGGCAAGCCAACTCACAGCCGGCTCAAAACCGTTGAGGAAGTCGATGAGGACATCGGTATCGACAAAGATCATCAGGCGGCGCGAAGATCCCGGAGAACCTCCCGGAAGTGCTCCGCCTCTTCGTCCGACAGGCTGCCGCTGATCTTGAGGAGGTCGTCGATCCTCTTGGGGGAAGGCTCGGCCGCCAGGAAGTCTTCCAGGGCCTCTACGATCAGGCCGGACACCTCTTTCTCCCCGGCAAGATCCTGAAGTCTGGCTCCCAACTCGTCCGGAATCTCGATCGTCGCGCGCATAGATGTTTAGTTTACACCAGGATTCCGCCCGTCCGCAATACCATCCCCGATGGCGCGTCTACGACGAGGCGCCGGAACATACAGCGCCGCCCCCACCGCCAGCCCCACGGCGGCCAGCAGCATGCCGGCCAGGAAGGCCCTGGAGCGGTGCTCGCCGGGCGGGACCGGCTGCGCGCCCGGCACCTCCCAGACCTGGCCGTCCTGGTCCTGGAAGACCGGGCGGAGCGGCGGTGGCAGGGTGGCGTCCGGGGCGGTCAGGATGTAGCGCACCCCCAGCTCGGCGTAGAGCGGATGCCCGGGGTTGCCCAGCTCCGGCATCTCCCCCCACCAGCCGGTGAGGATCGGCTCCAGACGCCGCAGGTAGGCGGCCGGCGCCATCGGGTTGTAGACGCGGATGTCCGCCAGTCCGTAGAGAGTGGCGAGGTTCGGCGGGAAATCGCGGCCGAGGGCCGCCATCCGGCCGCCGTCCCGTAGATGGTCCTCCAGGAAGCGGATCGGCCCGGGCTCCGGGAGAAGCAGACGCTTCGGCATCGGCGGATTGGCCGGCAGGTGGGCCAGGAGCAGCTCGGCCGCGATCAGTCCCGCGGCGGCCGGCGCCGTCCACTTCTTCCCCAGGCCGGCCGTGAACAGGAGGACGCCCAGGATCAGGAAACGTCCCTGCCAGTGCAGCCACCCGATCCGGAGGGGCGCCAGCCGCCCGGGGTCGGCAAGATAGCCCCACGCGATCACCGTCCCCAGAACCGCGGCGGCCAGGATCACCGCCCAACGGCGAACCTCGCCGAGCCGGACCCGCTCCAGGGTACAGGCGCCCAGATACGCCAGGCTCAAGGCCAGGGGAAGCAGAAGCCGCCGGGTGCCCGGACCCCAGGGGGAGAGCAGAACCAGGCAGAGAACCGCGATCCCGAGGAAAAGCCGCTCTTGAGGCAGCCGCCTCGCCGGCCACAGCGCTAGCAGGACCGCCAGCAGCGTCACCGTCCCCACGAAGCCGGCCGCGTCCTCGTTCGTGTTGGTGAGCCCCCAGTAGTCGTCATAGCGGCTGTTGCCGAAGGCGTTCGGAGCCGCGATCTGCAGCCAGTGCTTCGCCAGGTCCCCGGCCACGTGCGTCGCCGGCCGGGATGCCCGCAGCGTCTGGGGGAGGTAGGCGATGGCCGGCAGCAACGCGGGCGCGGCGACCATCCCCGCCACCGCCAGGGCCGGCAAGGATCTCGAGGTCAAGCCCGCCGCCACCCCATAGACCGCCGCCACCCCCAGCGCATACGCCACCGTCTCCGGGTGTCCTCCCAGGAGCAGCGCGGCGGTCGTGATGGAGAGGAAAAGGAAGTCCTTCCTCTCTCCTGTCTGCCGGCAGCGGGCCAGGGCATAGAGGACCGGCGGCAGGAGGGCGGCGGAGTTGGCGATCGGCCAGCCGACCCAGAGGAGCACAAAGCCGCCGAGCCCGAAGGCCAGCGCTCCGGCGAGGGCCGGACCCTCTCCGAGATCTTGCCGGCGCATCCAGGCATAGGTGAAAGTCAGAGCCAGAAGGACCCGCAGAGCCGCCATCACCCCCGCCGCCCGCCACCAGGGCAGGGGGAGCACGGCGAGCGCGATCGGCTGCAACGCCTGGGACTGCGGGTCCGCCAGCAGCGGCATGCCCTCTCCGGCGAGCGGGTTCCACAGCGGCCAGCGGCCCTCCCGGAACGCGGTCCGGACCGCGGCGAGCGACGGCGCGACGAGTTGAAGGAGATCTCCCTGGAGGAGATTGCCGTGGGGATCGACCGGCGCCAGGTTGCGGAACGGCACCTGACCCCGCACGCCGTCGAGCGGCAGCAGGAGCTTGCCGCCGAAGAGCACCGATCCGAACAGCGCGAGCAGAACCAGCGTGAAAACCGCCAGGACCCGGACCGGGACCGCGTCGTACCACCGGCGGAGCGCGGACCAGAGAAGCAGCGCGAGCGCTCCGGCGTAGAGGCCGGGCAGAAGATCCACCGGGTTCCAGTCGGGGGTCGGAGGCATCGGCCGGAGTCTAACCCGTAGGGACGCGGCACGCCGCGCCCCGCTACGCCCCCGAGGCACAATCTCAGTACGCAAGCCAAAATCTCAGGGGGATGGCTCAAAATCTCAGACCCCAAGCCCTTCCCCTGAGATTTCGGCTCGAAATCTCAGACCCCGAGCCCATCCCCTGAGATTTTGGCTTGAAATCTCAGTCCCCGAGGCCGTCCCCTGAGATTTCGGCTCGTAATCTCAGTCCCCGAGGCCGTCCCCTGAGATTTTGCCTGCGCACTTGACACCCCGGGGGGTGTGGGTTAGAAGTGCCTTCCGATGCTCCGGGTCGCCGGCCAGCTCTTTCGCTTCCGCGGCCTCCTGGCCACGCTGACCTCCCGCGAGCTCAAGGCGCGGTATCGGGGATCCGCGCTCGGGTTCCTCTGGTCGCTCGTCAACCCTCTCCTGCTGCTGACGGTCTACACCTTCGTCTTCAGCGTCGTCTTCCAGCCGCGGGTCGCCGGGGCGGACCCCTACGCGCTGTTCGTGGTCAGCGGCCTCTTCCCCTGGATCTGGCTTTCGACCTCGGCCCTCGAAGGCTCGATGTCGCTCATCGCCAACGGCGGCCTGATCCGCAAGGCGGTGTTCCCGGCCGAGCTGCTCCCCATGGTCACGGTCCTCTCCAACCTGGTCCACCTCCTGCTGGCCATGCCGGTGGTCATGGCGGCGGTCGCGGCGAGCTGGATGCTCACCAGCCACGGCGCCGGCGGCCTCTCCATCGTCATGCTGCCGGCCGTGATCCTCCTCCAGCTCCCGCTCGTCTCCGGGCTGACCCTGGGCGTCTCCGCCCTGACCGTCCACTTCAAGGACGTCCGCGACCTGCTCGCGAACCTGCTGACGCTGCTCTTCTTCGTGACTCCGGTCCTCTATCCGCTCGAATCGATCCGGCACCTCAAGCCGGTCTGGTGGCTGGTGCGCCTGAACCCGTTCACGCCGTTCACGCTCTCCTACCAGGAGGTGCTCTTCTACGGCCGCTGGCCCTCGCCCCAGCTCTGGATACAGATGGCCCTGGTCAGCGCCGCGGCGTGGCTGCTCGGCACGTGGCTCTTCGAGCGGCTGCGGGAGACGCTGGTGGAGGCGGTATGAGCGCGCCGGTTCCCCAGTCCCCGGCGATCCGGGTGGAGGGCCTCTCCAAGCTCTACCGCCGCTTCCTCCCCGGCGACCGCCTGCGCACCCTCAAGAGCGCGCTGGTCGGCGGCAGCCTCACCCGCAATCTCCGCCCCGAGGACGCCATCGCCGCGCTGGAGCAGGTCGATTTCACGGTCGAGCACGGAGAGGCTTTCGGCATCATCGGCGGCAACGGCTCGGGCAAGTCGACGCTGCTCAAGCTGGTGGCCGGGATGCTCAAGCCGTCCGGCGGCCGGATCGTGGTCGATGGCCGCGTCGCCGCCCTGATCGAGCTGGGCGCCGGGTTCCACCCGGAGATCTCGGGACGGGAGAACGTCTTCATCAACGGCGCCGTGCTCGGCCTGTCGCGCAAGCTGATCGAGCGCCGCTACGACGAGATCGTCGAGTTCTCCGGCCTGGGCGCCTTCATGGAGGAGCCGGTCAAGAACTACTCCTCGGGGATGTACGTGCGGCTGGGCTTCGCCGTCGCGATCCACA
This sequence comes from uncultured Holophagales bacterium, assembly GCA_963844885.1. GTDB lineage: Bacteria > Acidobacteriota > Thermoanaerobaculia > Multivoradales > UBA5704 > DATMER01. The sequence goes on from CAWJQA010000012.1 coordinate 1,109,934, forward strand.
CCGATCCGGACGTGCTTCTGGTCGACGAGGTGCTGGCGGTGGGAGACGAGGCGTTCGCCCACCGCTGCATCCGGCGGATCGAGGAGTTCCTCTCCAAGGGCAAGACGCTGCTTCTCGTCAGCCACTCCCTCGATCTCGTGGAGGGGGTCTGCGACCGGGTGCTCTGGCTCGAAAAAGGGGTGCAGCGACTGGTGGGGACGCCGCGCCGGGTGATCGACGCCTACCGCCAGGAGGTGGCCGAGGGGGAGGGCGAGGTACACGCCCGGGAAAACCGGCAGCGCGGTATGCAGCGCAATACGGAGACCGACGCGGACGGCGAGGCGCTGCGCTGGGGCTCCCGCGAGGCCGAGATCCTCGACGTGCGCCTGCTGGGCGCGGACGGCGAGCGCTACCATCTGGAGTCGGGCGAGCCGGCAGCCTTCGAGATCCGCGCCCGGGCGTCCAGCCCTTTGACCGACTTCGTGTTCGGGGTGATGGTATCCACCCCGCGGGGGATCGAGTGCTGGGGGACGAACACCGATCTCGCCGGCTTCGTCCCCGGCACGTTCGAGGGCGAGGCGACGGTGCGGCTGAGCTGCCCGGCCCTCCGCCTCGGCCCCGGCGACTACGTGGTCGACGCCGCGGTCCACGCCCGCGACGGCGCGCCCTACGACTACCGGCGCCGGGTGCTCTCCTTCACCATCAGCTCCCGCGAGCGGGGGGCCGGGATCTATTTTCCCGAGCACGGCTGGGAGTTTTCGGGCGGAGTCCGCTGGCAGGAATGACGGACTTGCCCGGCATCGCCCGGAGGATGGCCGCCGCGGCGCTGGCGGCCGTGGACCCCGAGCGGCTGGTCCGGGAGAGGTTGAGGGATATCCACTGCGACGCGGTCCTCGCGGTCGGGAAGGCGGCGGCGGCGCTCGCCCGAGGCGTCCCCGATCCACCCTCCCGCCGCCTCCTGATCCGCCCGCACACCAGCCCGGCACTCGGCGATCCGGACTGGGAGGAGCTGAGCGGCGGCCATCCTCTCCCGGACCGCCTCAGCCTGGCGGCCGGAGAGCGGCTGCGCGACTGGCTGACGGAGATCGGTCCGGGCGAGACCCTGCTCGCGCTGATCTCCGGCGGCTCCTCGGCCTGCATTGAGCTGCCGGCGGACGGCCTCTCCCTCGACGAGGTGATCCGGGAGCACCGCAGGCTCCTCGGCTCGGGGCTCCCGATCGGCGAGGTCAACGCGGTCCGCAAGCGCCTGTCCGCGCTCAAGGGCGGCGGCGCTCGCCGGCTGGTACGCGGCCGGGTCGTGGCCCTGCTCCTCTCCGACGTGCCGGGAGACGACCCCGGGACCATCGGCTCCGGGCTGTTCGAAGGGGCCGAGACGATCCTCCTCGGTCTCCTCGGAAGTGTCCGCACCGCCATGGCCGGCGCCGCGGCCGAGGCGCAGCGCGAGGGTTTCTCCGTCACCGAGGGGGATCTCGAAGGCGAGGCTTCCCGGGCCGGCCGCGATCTCGTCGCGCGCGGGCGATCTCTGGAAGGCGAGGCGGTCGCGCTGATCCTGGGCGGCGAGACGACCGTCACCCTTTCTCCCGACAGCGGCCGAGGGGGGCGCAACGGAGAGCTGGCCCTGGCCGCGGCGCGGGACCTGTCCGACGGCGAGGTGGTTCTCGCTCTGGCCACGGACGGAGAGGATGGGACCACGGGCACGGCCGGCGCCGTCGTGGACGGCCGCACCTGGAATGCCTGCCCCGATCCGGAGAGGGCCCTGGCCCGGCACGACTCGCTGACGGCGCTCGAAGCCGTGCCCGGCGCCCTCCTGCGGACCGGGGTTACGGGCACGAACGTGGGCGACCTGGCGCTCTACCTGCGCCGAATGAAGTAGAGTCCCCTCTATACCGACAAGGAGATCCCCCGTGCAGGAGCCCCCGAAGGCACTCGAGGTCAAGATCGGAGACGAAGAGCTGAAGGGACGCTACTCGAACCTTCTGCGGATCGTCCATACGCGCGAGGAATTCGTCCTCGACTTCATCAACCTGCTGCCGCCGCAGGGCATGGTCACGGCCCGGATCGTGACCAGCCCCGGCCATCTGAAGCGAATCATCCGTGCCCTGGCCGCCAACCTGGAGAGATACGAGCAGGTCCACGGGCCGATCCAGGAGGCTCCCGAACCCGATGCCGACAGCGGCGTGAACTGACCCGGCCACCCTTATGGCGCAAGGAGACCCTGCGCGGCGGCGGGCCGGCGGCGCGATCGCCCGGATCGTCCCGATCCTGCTTTCCTGGCTTGCCCTGACCTGCCAGTCGTCGGGCCGGACCTCCACCGCCGCCGGCCTGGCGGACGGCCCCACGCGCTGGCTCATGCTGCCCGACGAGCTGCGGCAGGTGCAGCGCATACGCACCAACCGCGAGGCCGTCGACTGGCTCAAGACCTTCTGGCACCGGCGCGACCCGACGCCCGAGGAGCCCGGCAACGACTTCGCCAAGAGCTTCTACCAGAGGGTGGAGGCGGCCGACCGCCTCTATTCCGAAGGTGGCGTCCGCGGCAGCCTCACGGCCCGGGGCCGCTCCCTGATCCTGCTCGGCCCGCCTCCGGTCCTGCGCTACGGCCAGAAGCGGGTGCCGTCCTGGGAACCGGGCCGGCCCGGGGCGAAGCCGGCCATCCAGTCGCGCGACGTGGTCCTGGAATCCTGGGCCTACACGCTGGACGACCTGCCGCCAGCCCTGCGCGCCGAGATCGAGCGGGAGCATCCGGGCCTCCAGGAGGTGCTCCTGGTGTTTCTCGTGGAGCCCGAGCGCACCGAGCTGCTGGAGGGGGAGAAATTCCTGGACCTCGCGGTGCGTTCCTCCGTTCTGGACCCGTAGGGGCGGCTGTGCCAGCATACGGGCCATGAGCCGGATCGAAAGGAGACCCCATGAAGTGGAAGTTGTTCTGCCTGGCCGGCGTCGCCGCCGCCATGGCTTTGAATACCGGCTGTGCCGGTCCGGCGACAGCCACGGAGGCCCCCATCGTGTCTGACGTCGCGCTGAGACTCGCGAAGTTCTCTCCGACCCCGCTGGAAGCGGACCTCTCCGCCCTCTCCGCCGAGGACCGCAAGGTTCTCGGCCTCCTGGTGCAGGCCGCCGGCCAGATGAACGAGATCTTCCTGCGCCAGGCCTGGGCCGGAAACCCGGCTCTGCGCGAGGAGATGAAGTCCTGGACCGGCAAGGATGCCGCCCGCGACTACTACAACCTCAACTTCGGCCCCTGGGACCGGCTCGACGCCTTCAAGCCGTTCCTCGGCACGAAGGCCCACCCCGAAGGCGCCGGCTTCTATCCCGAGGACATGACGAAGCAGGAATTCGAGTCCTGGGTCGAAGAAGCACCCGGCCGACCGCGACGCCTTCCTCTCCGGCACCACCGTGATCCGCCGCGACGGCGCCGGCCTTGATGGCCGTCCCCTACTCGCAGGAGTACCGAGAGCAGCTCGAGCCCGCGGCGAAGCTCCTGCGCGAGGCGGCCGCGGCCACCGGCAACGCGTCGCTCAAGCGCTTCCTCGAGCTGCGCGCCGAGGCCTTCGTGACCGACGACTATTACGAGAGCGACATGGCCTGGATGGACCTGGACGCGCCGGTCGAGGTGACCATCGGCCCCTACGAGACCTATGAGGACGGCCTGTTCGGCTACAAGGCCTCGTTCGAGGCGTTCGTGACCGTGAACCTGCCGAAGGAGTCGGCCGCGCTCGCGCTCTACAAGGAGCGACCTGCCGTGGCTGGAGACGAACCTGCCGATCCCGGACGAGCGACAAGAACTCCGGGCCGCGGCTCGGAAAGCCCGATCCGGGTGGTGGACACGTGGTCACCGCGGGCGACACCCTGGCCGGCGTGCAGACCCTGGCCTTCAACCTGCCCAACGACGAGCGGGTGCGGGAGGCCAAGGGCTCCAAGAAGGTGCTGCTGCGCAACATCATGCGCGCCAAGTACGGCAAGATCCTGATGCCGATCGCCGAGCGGGTGATCGCCCAGGACCAGATCAGGAACGTCGACTTCGACGCCTACTTCAACGAAGTGCTCCACCACGAGCTGTCCCACGGCCTCGGGCCCGGGCAACATCGTGAAGGACGGCAAGAAGACCGAGGTCCGGCTGGAGCTGAAGGATCTGTACTCCACGCTGGAAGAGGCCAAGGCGGACGTGATGGGCGTGTACAACATCCTGGCCCTGATCGCAGCGCGGCGAGATGCCCGGCGAGCTGCGGGCCACGCTGGAGCCGACCTACGTCGCCGGTCTGTTCCGCTCGGCCCGCTTCGGCGTCCACGAGGCCCACGGCCAGGGCGTGGTGGCGCAGTTCAACTACCTGATGGAGAAAGGCGCCCTGGCGGTGGACGGGGAGGGCCGCTTCCGCGCGATCTCCGAGAAGTTCCCCGGCGCGATCCGCGACCTGCTGCACGACATGCTGATGCTCCAGGCCCGCGGCGACTACGAGGGCACCAAGGCGTTCCTGGACAAGTACGGCCAGCCGCAGCCGAGCCTGCTCAAGGCGATCGACAAGCTGGGTGACGTGCCGGTGGATATCCGGCCGGTGTATAAATATTGATCCCGTCCCCCCTCTCCCCGACCCTCTCCCCCGTGCCGGGGGAGAGGGAGAAAGACGGGGAGCGCTACCTCACCCCCAGCAGCTCCACCTCGAAGATCAGCGTGGCGTTCGGCGGGATCACCCCGCCGGCGCCGCGGGCGCCGTAGCCGAGGCTGGCCGGGATGGTGAGCTTGCGCTTGCCGCCCACCTTCATGCCGGCGACCCCCTGGTCCCAGCCCTGGATCACCTGCCCGGCCCCCAGCTTGAACTGGAACGGCTGCTTGCGGTCCAGGCTCGAATCGAACTTCGTGCCGTTTTCCAGCCAGCCGGTGTAGTGGACCGAAACGGTCTGGCCGGCCTTGGCCTCGTCGCCGGTGCCGGTCTGGAGATCCTCATACTTCAACTGATTACCCTGATCCATCGTTCGCTCCTCCTATCGCACACTAAGCAGCTCGACCTCGAAGACCAGGGTGGCGTTGCCGGGGATCACCCCGCCGCCGGCACCCTGCCTGCCGTAGCCGAGCTCCGGCGGGACGGTCAGCCGGCGCCGGCCGCCGGCCTTCATGCCGGTGATCCCTTCATGCCATCCCTGGATGACCTCGTCGATCCCGATGCGGAACGTGAAGGGGTGTTCGGGGTCCAGGCTGGCGTCGAACCTGGTGCCGTCCTCCAGCCAACCGGTGTAAAGCACGTCGACGGTCTTGCCGGGGCCGGCCACGGCCCCGTCGCCGACCTTCTGATCGACGTAGCGCAGCCCGGAGGCGGTGACCACCTCCCGGCTCACAGCCTCCGGCGGTTTCTGGGCCGGCTGCCGGGCGGCGGACCCACCGGGGTGCGCGAAGATCAGAACCCCCGCCACCGCCAGCGCGCACGGGGCATGCTTGAAAATCATGGGACGCTCTCCTCTCCTGCAAGGCAGGATCTGTGAGCGGTGAGGTTGGATTGTACGTCAACCCGCCGTCCGGACCACCCTCCCCCCCTTGACCACGGCCGCCACCGGGTTGATCCCGAAGTGGTAGGCCAGGTGGAGGAGGTTGGGCGCGTCGAGCAGCACGAGGTCGGCCCGCTTGCCTGTCTCGACCGAGCCGATCTCGGCTCCCAGCCCCAGGCTGCACGCCGAGTTGAGCGTCGCCGCGGTCAGGCTCTCCTCGATGGTCAGGCCCAGCTCGAACACCGCCAGCACGAAGACCGCCGGCATCGACTCGGTGAAGCAGGAGCCGGGGTTGCAGTCCGTGGCCAGCGCCACCGGCACGCCGGCCTCGACCAGGCGCCGGGCCGGCGCGTAGACGTGTTTCATCAGGAAGAAGCTCGTGCCGGGCAGGAGCACCGCCGTCACCCCGGACCGGGCCAGGGCCTCGATGCCGGCCGGTGACACCGCCATGAGATGATCGGCGGAGAGCGCACCCAGGTCCGCGGCCAGCTCGGCGCCGCCGGAGTCCACGAACTCGTCGGCGTGCAGCCGCGGCGCCAGCCCGTGCCGCGCTCCGGCCTCCAGCACCCGGCGCGACTCCGCGGCCGAGAACACCCCCTGCTCGCAGAAGACGTCGCAGAACTTCGCGAGCTTCTGCTCCGCCGCGGCCGGGATGATCTCCTCGCAGATGAGATCCACGTACCGCCCGCGGTCCTGGCCATGCCCGCGATACTCCGGCGGCACCTCGTGCGCGGCCAGGAGAGTGGGGACGAGATCGACCGCGTGGGCCGCGGAGGCGTCGCGGATCGCCCGGAGCTGCTTGAGCTCGTCGTCCAGCGTCAGGCCGTAGCCGCTCTTGGCCTCGGCCGTGGTCGTGCCCCAGGTAATCATCTGGTCGAGCCGACGCCGGACGTTCGTGGCCAGCTCCCCCTCGGACGCCTTCCGCGTCGCGGTCACAGAGGAAAGGATGCCGCCGCCGGCCGCCGCGATCTCCTGATAGGTCTTGCCGGCCAGCCGCGCCGCGAATTCCTCTTCCCGGCTGCCTCCCCAGGGGAGGTGGGTGTGGGGATCGACGAAACCGGGGATGAGCGTGCCGCCCTGGCCGTCGAGGCGTTCGGCATCCGGCAGCTCGCCGAACGCCGCCCGGCGCTCGTCCGGGGAACCCACGAAGGCGATGCGGCCGTCCCGGCAGAGCACCTCGGCTCCTCGTAGACGGAGGACGCGCCGCTGGTCGGCGCCGCGCCGCGGGGAGCTTCCTTCGGGGGTGGCGACCTCGGACAGGTTGTGGATCAGGAGATCGGTCATGGGTCCGGATTCTAACCGAGCCCGACCCGCGCCCTTCCCAGCTCCCGCACCTGGCCGCGCAGCCAGGCCTCGACGTCCCCCCATTCGACGGGGACGGCCAGGCGTGGCATGGGCTCGCCTTCGACCAGGGAGAGATCGGCCAGGCCCTTGAGCGCCTGGAGCGGGAAGTCTCGGACGTGGCCGAACTTGTCCTCCGCCCGCTCCAGCAGCGTGGCGAGCGGCAACGACCGGCAGAGGAGATAGAGGTCCACGAAGTCCCGCCGGGTGCCGCGGCTGATGATGGCGCCCAGCTTCATGAGCCCCAGGTCCACGGCCGAGATCACGGCCAGCCCACCGAGCTCTTCGAAGGGCTCGGCCAGGGGGTAGGGATAATAGTAGAGCTTCACCCCCACGCCGCCTCCGAGACGGACGAAGAGATAGCCGTCGCGCGCCGTCTCGACCTCCGTGTCCGGGTCGAGATCCAGGAGATCGCCGAGGAGGTCGCGGCGCTCCGGGCTGGTGAGCCGGTTCGTGCCGCTCATGAGGTCCAGGTCCCGCACCGGACGGTGGCCGGTATAGAGCGCCAGGGCGGCGGAGCCGGCCAGGTACATCTCGTCGGCCCAGGGCCGGCCGGCGAGCTTCGCCGCCAGCTCCTGCGCACGGGGGGAGAGGGATTCGGGGTGCTGAATCGTCAGAGTGGCCAGAGCGCTCTCCCGGAGGGTGCTCCCTCGCCGGCCTCGCGGCCCAGCACCACCTCCCAGAACAGCCGGCTGCGCACCGAGAGCTGGCGTCCGCCGCGGGCCTCCAGCCAGAGGGCCAGCTCGGCCTCCGGGAAGATCCGGCAGAGCCAGGCGAGGTCGTGGCTGTCGCCGTCTTCCAGCAGGCGGCCGATCAGGAAGGGAGATGCCTCCAGCTCCGCCTCGGAGTAACCGGGGAACAGGCGGCGGGTCTCTTCCGGCAGATCCACTCTCACGCTTCCTTGGCCAGTTCCTTCTTCCGGCGCGGCAGGGTGTGGAAGGTGGCGGTGCTCCGCTCCTCCTCCATCTCCGCCTCCAGGATGCGCTGGAAGAGGTCGAGCGTGTTCTTGAACTTGAGCTGCAGCTCCCGGCGCTCGGTGCGCAGCTCGGTGATCTTCCCCTCGATGCGGGCGGACTGCTCGATGGCCTGCTGCACGATCTTGTCGGCCATCAGCTCGGCCTCCTTGACCATCAGCTCGGCCTCGCGGCGGGCGTTGGCCGTGATCTCGTCCGACACCTTCTGGGCGCGCAGGAGCGTCTGCTGGAGCTGATGCTCACGCTGCATCGTCTCCTCCAGACGCTGACGGTAGTAGCGGTTCTCCCGCTCCAGCTTCTCGACCTGGCTCAGCCGGCCAGCCAGCTCTTCGGCCATCAGGTTGAGGAAGCCCTCCACCTCGGTGGTGTCGAAACCCCTCATTCGCTGGTTGAAACGCATCTTCTGGATGTCGAGCGGGGTGAGCGCCATGGAACAGACCTCCTCGGCTATCAACGAGACAAAAGGATAGATAGCTTAGCATGAATCCCGTCTACCCTCTCGGCCCGAACAGGGAGGTGCCGACGCGGACGTGGGTGGCGCCTTCCTCCACGGCGACCTCGAAGTCGTGGCTCATTCCCATGGAGAGCCAGCCGGGGAAGCCCGTCCATTCGGGCCGCGAGGCCAACTCGTCGCGCAGCTCCCGCAGGCGGCGGAACCAGGGCCGGGAGCCTTCCGAATCTTCGGGGTCGGCGGCCTGCGGAGGGATGGCCATGAGACCGGCGATCTTCAGGTGCCGGAGGCCGGCGAGCGGGTACACGGCCTCGGCCAGCCCCGCGACCGGGAAACCGTGCTTCGACGCCTCGCCGCCGAGGTTGACCTCCAGGAACCCGGAGATCGTGAGCCCGCGGCGGGCCGCCTCCTGGTCCAGAGCCTCGGCCACGCGGAGCCGGTCCACGGAATGGATGGTGCGGAAGAGATCGAGCGCGGCTTTGACCTTGTTGGTCTGGAGCGGGCCGATCAGGTGCCACTCGACATCGGCGACGGGGATCTGGAACGGAGGAGACTGGAGCTCGCGGCTCTTCGCGAGCGCCTCCTGGACGCGGTTCTCTCCGAAGACCCGGAGGCCGGCGTGCCAGGCGGCGGCGAGCGCCTCGGCAGGCTGGGTCTTGCTGGCGCCGACGAGAACCACCTCCTCCAACTGGCGCCCCCTGCGGCCGCAGGCCTCCTCAATACGCCGGATGATGGCCTGGTACCGCTCCTGGATGCTGTCCCGCATGGATTACGCTGCCCGTCAGGCGGCCGGCTCCGCGGGCTCCACGTACAGGATACGCTTGCAACTGTCACACTGCACGAGGCTCTCGCCGTTGCGGATCTCGACCACGGACTGGGGCCGCACGCGGTAGTTGCAGGAGCTGCAGGCCCACTCCCGCTGGCCCTTGCCGGGGCGCTCGATGAGCCGGATGGCGGCGAGGGCGCCGCCGGGATTGCGCTCCAGGATGCGGTTGAACTGTGAGAGCACGGCCCGGGGGAGCTTGCCGCGGAGGTCGGCGATGCGGGTCTTGAGCTCCTGGACCTGCTTGGCCACGCCCGGCTTCTCGCTCTCCCAGCGGGCGAGCTCGGTGGCGTAGCGCCGGTCGAGCTCCTGGAAGCTCTCGGTGCGCGCGGCGAGCTCCTTCTCGGCCTTCTCGTGGCGGTCGAGCGAGGAGATGGCCAACTCCTCCGAGGTGGAGATCTGCGTCTTGACGGTGTCGATCTCCTGCAGGAGGGCGCCGTACTCGCGCTGGGTGCTGACCCGGTTGATCTGCTGCTGGTACTTCTTGAGCTTTTCCTGGGCATCGGCGGCGGCGGCCTCGGCGGTGCGGCGCTCGTGGGCCGCCGTCGCGACGGCCTCCTGGATGGTGTCGATCCCGGCCTTGGTGGTGGAATGCTCGTCGTGAAGCTCGCGCATCCAGTCCGGGATGCTGCTCAAGCGGGTCTCAGCCTCCCGCAACTGGCTCAACGCGTCCTGAAGCTTTACAATTGTTTCGAGGTACTGACTCATGGGTGGGGTTTCATCTCCTCTCCAAACACAAAGCAGGGGCGGCGGCCGGCGGTGCGCCGTCGAGGGGAAAGGCTCTTCGCGCCGGGTTCGCCTGCGAAGTGGGTCCACCTGGATTCGAACCAGAGACCTGCCGGTTATGAGCCGGATGCTCTAACCGCTGAGCTATGGACCCGAAAAAAGCCCACCAGGGGGCGGTTTGCCAGTATATACCAGAGCGGCTCACCGTTGCGCCTTGCGGGTGGTGGACACCTCGTTCCACTCCCGGGCTTCCTGCGACGGCGGCAGCTCTTCGGGTACGAAAGCTCCCCACTCCCGCACCAGCCGGCCGGCCATGACCCGGGTCCGCTCCACATCGCCGATCTCGCGAGTCCCCCGCTCCTCCCAGCGCTCCAGGGTCAGCCGCGGCGGCTCCGCTCCATGCAGCGGAAGAGTAACGGCGAAGGCATCCCGCAGCCGCGCGAAAAGAACCTTCGGCTCTTCCGTCATCCGGCTCCGGGCCTCCTTGGACCGGGCTCCCATCCGCGCCAGGTAGTATTCCGCCTCCGGCGGTGCGAACCGCGACTCCCACAGGAGCTGGAAGTCGCCCTCCACCAGCGAGAACCGGTTGGTGCCGTTCGTCAAATACAGCTCCGAGAGGGCGGAGGGCGGCACGCGGCGGAAGAGGCTGGGCGCGGCGGCCGGCGGCGCCTGCCCGCCCACCGCCTCGACCAGGGTGGACCAGATCCGGCCCGCGGCCACCCGCTCCCCCTTCGCCACCTGGAGCCGCCGGTCGAAGCCGGCCGGCAGCTTGATCACCAGCGGCACCTCGATGAGCTGGCGCCCGAGGTTGCCGCCGTGGAGGATCTGGCCGTTCTCGCCGAACTCCTCGCCGTGGTTCGAGGTGACCACGAGCAGCGTATCCTCCCAGGCGCCGCTGGCGCGCAGAGCATCCAGCATGAGGCCGAGCTGGTCGTCGGCCCAGGCCACGTTCATGCAGTAGAGCGCCCAGAGCCGGCGGCGCTGGTTGAGCGGCAGCGGTACGGCCGGATCGAAGAACGGCTCGATCTGCATGGGCATGACCTTGCGCGGGAGTTGCGGCGGCATCCGCCCGAGGCGGGAGAGGTAGGAGTCCCGCCGCACGTAGGGCGCCGCCGGAGCGGGGAGGTGCGCCCAGGTGAAGAGCCGGTCGTCCGTCATGGCGCCGAGGCGCTCCAGCACCCGGCGCCCCTTGCCGTAGTGCTGGAACACGTCGAAGCCCTGCTGAAAGCCGTAGCTCTGGTCGTACCAGGGTCCGCTGAAGAAGCCGTTCGTCTCGTACCCGGCGGCTTTCAGGGCTTCGGCCAGGGTGATGAGCGTCTTGGGAAGGTGGGCGCGGCCGGGATAGAGCACCTGATGCTGCCACGGCCGCAGCCCGGTGAAAAGGGTGGCCATCGTCGACCCCTCCCAGCTCGACGACGCGATGGCCGGGCCTGCCCAGTCGGCCTCCCGGATCAGCTCGTCCAGGTGAGGGGTGAGCCCGGGCTCGCCGCCGAGCCTCTCGACCGCGTCCATCCGCAGCGAGTCGAGGGTGATCAGCACCACCGGGCCGCGGTGCGGCGCCGGGCCCCGGCCGCAGGCGGAGAGGAGGACGGCCAGGAGAAGACCCCGCACAGCGAGTGGGCGGGAGGGGTTCCCTCTCCCCCGGGGACCGGGGGAGAGGGGCAGGGAGAGGGGGGATGGGATCAAATTGGATACAGTTGGCGGTAGCTGTCCGACAGCAGCAGGATCCGCTTGACGTAGGTCTTCGACTCCTCGATGTCGAGGCCTTCGAGGAAGCGGTCGATCTCGCGGCCTTTGGATTCCTTCCACAGGCGCTTGATCCGGTAGGGGCCGCCGTTGTAGCCGGCCAGGGCCAGCTCCACGTTGTGGTCGAACATGTCCAGCACCTGGCTGAAATAGGTCGTGCCGAGCTGGACGTTGAAGGCCGGGTCGGACATCTTCTCGTGTGTGTACTCCATGCCGTACTTGCGCGCCAGCTCCCGCGCCGTGGCGGGCATGATCTGCATCAGGCCGCGCGCTCCGGCCCAGCTCTGCGCCCGGGTGTCGAAGGCGCTCTCCTGGCGGATCATGCCCAGCACCAGGTGGGGAGAGAGGCGGTTGCGCGCCGCCCAGGTGCGGATCGTCTCCTGGAACTCCACCGGATAGTACAGCCGCCGCGCTTCGATCGGAAGGGTCGCCTGGTAGGGGGTGCCCAGCGCCGGGAACGCCTTGCGGATCGTGAGGACGCTCTTGCGGCGGTCTCCCTGCCGGGTTTCGATCAGCGCCTGGAGCGCGCGGACCGCACGGATGTCCGCCGCGCCGCCGATCGCCTCGATCTCGGTCTGCGCCAGGCCTTCGAGGCCCAGGTCGGTGAGGAGGCGCGCCCGCTGGAGGACGGGATCGTCCGGCCAGGGCTCCGTGCCGAGCTCGGTTGTTCCCGCAGACCCCCCAGGCTCCGCGGACGCCTCGCCGCGCAGCCGCGCGAGGGCGTTCTTGCGGTAGAAGTCGGTGGTGTCGGCCGCCGCCACCTCGCGGTAGATCTGCTGCGCCCGCTCGGTCTCGCCCAGCGTTTCGAAGGCCCTGGCGGTCCAGTAGCGTCCACGCCGGCCGCTGCTGTCCTCCGGATAGAGGTCGTAGAGCTCGGTCCAGTAGCCCACCGCGCCGGAGGGGTTGGCACCGACGTATTCGCTCCAGCCGAGGCTCCACAGGTGCTCGGCGCCGGTGGTGTCGGCGGGATTGAGCTTCCGGAGCCGGCGCAGGACGTCCATCGATTCGTCGAAACGGCCGTCGTCCGCCAGGTCGACGTACAGCTCGCGGAGGGCTTTGGTGGCCAACGCGGGATCGCCGGCCTGGGCGACCCTCCGCAGATGGAAGCGGGACTCCTCCAGATACTTCGTCCGCTCGGCCGTGGTTGTGGTTCGTCCGCGGCGGGCCTTCGATGCCTCGGCGGCGGCCCTTGCCCGCGCCCACTCCAGCGCGGCCAGCTCCCGCGGACCCGCGGCCGGCCGGCCGGCCAGGAGCGCCAGCGCATCCGTCCCCTTCTGCAGACGGGTCAGGGCCTCGGCCTTGAGCAGCGCCCACTCCAGGTTCCGCGTGGGCGCGTCGGCGGCGTCCAGAACCTCGATGGCGCTGGGGTCGAGCTTGAGGTCCAGCAGCGAGCGGGCGCGCCGCTTGAGCTGCTGGGGCGAGAGGATCGACGCCCAGGGCAGCTCGCCGGCCGGCCCGCGGAAGATTTCGACCACGGCCAGCTCGGCGGCCCGAGCCGGAGAATCGGAGAGCAGCCGGCGGGCGGCCTCGCGGCGGACGCCGTCGTCGGCCAGCTTGGTGCCGATCTCCCAGGCGAGCGCCTCCAGACGGGTGGCCTCCGCGCCCGCGGTCTCTTCGCGCCGCGCCCTCTCGATCAGCTCCAGGGCGCGCTGCGAATCCGCCTGCTCCCAGGCGAGCTGCGCCGCGGCGGCGAACGCCTTGGCGCGCAGCGGCGAGTCCGGATAGTCGCCCAGCAGCCGGGCGAGCGAGGCCTGCGCGAGCAGCACGTGGCCGCGCGTCCGCGCGGCGTCGCTGAGCACGAAGAGGCGCCAGTCCTCCAGCGGGCCGTCCGGGTCCTGCGCCGCGAACAGGCGCTCTTCGGCGAGCCCGGCCTGCATGCAGGCATAGGCGTGGAAGCCGCCGACCAGGCGGGCGAATTCGGCCTCGGCGCCGTTGGAGGAGGCCAGGGGCGCGAGAGTGCGGGACGCGCCCGCGCAGTCGTTCCGGCGCACGGACTCGGCCGCCTCCGAGTACAGGAGGGCGGCGCGGTCGGACTGCGCTCCCAACGGCAGCGCCGCATTCGGCCGGATGGGCCGGGTCGCGGCCGAGCCCAGAAGGATCGGAACGAGCAGAAGGAGGGCCGGGGGAACGACAGACCTGCGTGCCCGGGGGTGCTTCGTCGGACGGTTACGGCTCAAGCTGCTCAACGTCTCAAACGGCTCCAGCAACGGGCGCCGGCAGGACCGGCGCCAGAGGTTACGGCATGGCCCGGCGCGGGTCAGATCCCGAGCGCCCGGGCGTCGCCCGCGGCCAGAATCCGGACCAGCTCCTGGTAGAAATAATCGGTCGTCTTGAGGATCCGCGGCTCGACCCGCTCCTCGTACATCTGACGGGACCGGTCGATGTCCTCTCGGAGTCGCTCGTAGACATCCCTCTTCCGGCGTCCTTCTTCCACCTGCTCCTCATTATAGAGCTTGATCTCGCTGACGAGGAGCCGGGCGAGCCGGCGGGCCTCTTCGTGCATGGCCTCGTCGCTCGGCGTGACCGGGACGCGGGCGCTGGCGAAGGCCCAGCCCGGACCCTGCAGGTCGCTCGGCGGCCGGACCTCGGGCGTACCGGCGAGGGAGGGGGACGTGTCGTCGGCGGCGGCCACAGATGCCGGCGGGGCCGGCGGGGCGACCGGCCGGATCGGGGCCGGCGGCGGCTCCGGCCTCTCCGTCCTCTCCTCGGTGGGCGCGGGCGGAGCGACTGGAGACAGGACTTCCCGCAGGTTCGGGCGCTGAAGCAGGACGGTGGCGTCCGGGCTCATCGGCGGCGGCTCCTGCGCCTGCCGCTGCGCCTGATGAAGGGGGCGGAGGTCCACCTGCTGCGTCGGGGTCCCCTCGTCCTCCGGCTCCACGGCGGGGGTCTCGGCCCAGCCCGCGGAGAGCGCGGGCGGAGCCTCGGCCTGCAAGGCCTGCATGTCTTCGAGGGCGTACGGAGACGCCGCCTCGACCGCAGTCCAGCCGGAGGCGCCGGGGGTGGCTGCCGCCGGCTCGGGCTCGGCCTCGATCTCCACCTCGGTGTCCGTAAAGGTTCCGCCGGCCGCGGGGCTCTCCCACCCGGGCGTCGCGGGCATCGGCGCGGGCGGAGCCTCGGCGCGCAGAGTTTCGGCCGCAGGCAGGTCCATCGCGGCCGGCTCGGACCAGCCGGCCTCCACCGGTGGCTCGACTTCAGGCATGGGCAGCGCGGCCGTGGCCAGGGCGGGCGCGGGGGGCATCTCGGGCTCGACGGGCTCGGCCGCGGCCGGAGCCGCCGGCGTCTCGAGCTCTGGAAGCTCCGGAAGCTCTGGCACGGCAGGGATCGGCGGTACGGCCGGCTCGCCCGCCAGGGCGGCCAGGGTCGCCGTCGAGGCCCGCTCGCGGAACGGCAGCGACTCGATCGCGAGGCCGGCCGTGTAGGCGAGAACCTGGAGCGCCTCGGCGGCGAGCGGCCCGCCGTCCACACGGTCGGCGTAGACCGCCGCGGCCACGCGGTCGCGCAGGATCATCGGGATCAGGACGCCTTCCTGCGCCAGCGGTACCTCGATCCGGCTGCAGAGGAGGGCGCAGTCGGAAGCCGACAGGCGGGTGGGGCCTTTCCCTTGGAACGCATGGTTCCAGGAGCCGTCGCCCGGAATGCCGAGGTTGACCTGGCGGACGGCGGCGTCGGCGCCGCCGAAGCCGGTGCCGTTCCAGCCCCGGACCTCGCCGCCACGGAGCAGCAGCACGGCGGCGCGCGAAGCGAAGCGGCCTGCTTCCTGGAGGAGAGCATTGAGGACGTCGGCCTGCGAGCGGGCCCGGTCGATCGAGGACAAGGCGGCACAGAGGTCGGCCGCGCCGCCGGCCGGCGCCGGGCTGGCCGCGCTCTGCGCGGCGGCCTCTTTCCGGGCCTCTTCGCGCGCCTGGGCGCTCAGCTCCTCGGCGGCCAAACGCACGGCCGGCGCCAGATCGTCATGGGCGACGAAGGAGTCCGGGAAGTCCGCCCGCAGCGCGGCCAGGCGGCTCAGGATCTCCTCGTTGCTCGAGCTCAGCCACTGCGAGACCTCCTGCCGCACCTGGTCGAGGGCATGCTCCATGGCGGAGCCGATCTCGCGGTTGAGTTGCTGGACTTTTTCCGAAAGGGACATCTCAGATCCTCAAGTCAGATCCTCAAGTCAGATCCTCAGCATTGCGCAGTCCTTGCCAAGGAATCCGATTATTCTGTACCACACCCGCCGTGTCAAGGCGAGAATCCCATTGAAAGAGAAGGGCTTAGGCCGGCGCCTCCGAAAAGGCCGGGCGCTTGGCCGCGTCCGGGGGCCTGTGGTACGTTGCCCCGTCGGCGGAGGAGGTACACGAAGGATGAGGCCGGATGGAGCTTTGTCAGGCGCGATACGGGGCGCGATACTGGCGATACTGGTAACCCTGGTGCTGCTCCCCGGCTGCCGCGACTCCCGGCAGGACCCGGGGCAGGCCGCCCGTTCCGAGGCGCGTTCCTCGGACACCGCCGAGTGGGAGTGGCTGCAGGGAGCCCAAAAGACGCTCACGGAGCAGCGCACGCAGTTGGCCCGGCTCCCCCGGGAGGCGCCCGAAGCCGCCGGGCTGCGCAAAGAGGTCGATTCCCGGACCGCGGAGCTCAACCGCCGCCTGGTCGACTTCATCAACGCCAACGCGGAGGCCGCGGCCGGCGATCCTCCCGGCGACCGCCAGCGCGCCGCCATCCGGATGAAGAGCGACGAGGACACCCTCCTCGCCCGCCAGTACATCGACCAGGGGGGCGACTACCGCCGCGCCATCGAGATCTACGAGACCGCGCTGGCCGCGGACCCGGACAACGCGCGGCTGCGGCAGGAGCTGGAAACCGCCAGGTCCCGCCGCTACGTCACCCGCGAGCGCTTCGCCCAGGTCCGCGAGGGGATGAGCCCGGACGAGGTCCGCCGCCTCCTCGGTACCCCCAACCTGCAGGACGTGCGGGACTACCCGGAGCGCGGCGTCACCGCCTGGTTCTACCCCAAGGACGCCACCGGTGCCGCGGCCGCCGTCTGGTTCCAGAAGAAGGCCGCCGGCACCGAGGTCTACCTCCTCGACTTCGAAGCGATCCAGCCGCCCGCCGCACCTCCCGGCAAGGACTAGCCCCGGGGTAGCGGAAGGGCTTACGGGCCTGGCGCGCCCCTGGCCACTTTCCACACGGCGAAGCAGCTCTGCTCTCGCTTCAACGCCTCGGTTTTACCGGTGGCGAGCGATGCAGGCTAGGCTCGGAGAGTCGGGCGCCACAAGGCCGTGGGTACAAAGTCAGGCCTCGCGCCAAGTCGCGGCTTCAGGTGTGGGAATCGACGGCCTGGAGTACGATAGAGCGCGACTTTAATGGGGCTCGGGTGTCACGAATTTCCGTTGAGGAACACCCTTACTGTCGAACGGAGTCTTACTCAGACAGGAGCGAGAGAGCCTATGCCCGATGACATGCTGCCGGACCTGGCCATTGTTTTGACGTTCCTTCGGCAGGGACAGGGGTGGAGCCAGACCAGGTTATGCAAGGCCGCCAAGATGAAGACGCCCCTCCTCAACGATCTCGAGCACGGTCGGAAGCCCCTCACCCGGGGCCGGCTGGAGCACATCATCTCCTTCATGGGGCTGCCGCCGGAGGTCATCGACGCGACCCTGGAGCTCCTCGCGGCGAACCGCGCGTCAGCCCAGGAGTCTCCCGGCGGGGCCGGCCGGCGGAGGGAAGCTGTCGTGGCCATGGTGGGAAGGATGGCCATGGATTTCGCGCGAGCCGCGCTGAAGGTCGTGGCGGTGGAGACTGAAGCGATTCAGGAGCGGGCGGAGGCCGCGGTGCTGTGGGCGAGCCTCCAGGAGCGGGAGCCTGACGAGCGGCTGGAGTTGGTGAAGGATCTTCCGAAATTCCGCTCCTGGGGCCTGGTCGAGCTGGTCGCGGCCCAGAGCATCGAGGCCGCGCCGAACAGTCCGGCGGAGTCCCGGGATCTCGCGTGGCTGGCGCTCCAGATCGCCGAGCGTTGCCCGGTCGGCGAGCTGCTGCGCCAGAGAGCCGAAGGCTACGCCTGGTTTCACGTCGCCAATTCGCGCCGCGCGGCGAACGACCTCCGCGGCAGCGGCGCGGCTCTCGACACCGCGGCAAGGCTCTGGGAGGCCGGCGCTCCCGGAGACCCGGGGTACTTCGACGAGACGTTCGTCTTTTGGATCACGGCGACGATCCGTTGGGAGCAGCGCCGCTTTCCCGAGGCCCTCAGGCTCATTGAGAAGGCCGTCGCCGCGGATACGCGTGGCCTCCGCGGCAAGCTGCTGCTCACCAAGGCACAGATTCTGGGCGAGCTCGGCGACATCGAGGCTTCTACCGAAGCGCTCCAGAAGGCCATCCTCTATGTAGACGAAGAGCAGGAGCCCCGGACGGCGCTCGGCATCCTCTGCGAGTACCTGGTGAACCTCTGCTGGCAGGGCCGGGCTGTGGATGCCGCGATGCGGTTACGGCAAGCACAGGCCCTGGCGGAAAAGCTCGGGCAGGAAATCGACCTCTTGCGTGTAGCCTTCCTGAGCGGCATCGTCGCCGCGGGAACCGGTCAAGCCGAAGAAGCCGAAGAGACGTTCGAGAAGGTCCGCCGCGGGTTCGCCTCTCACAAGCCGCCGCTGGCGTTCTACTATGCGCTTGTGAGCCTCGAGCTCGCGCTGCTGCTGCTGGAGCAGGGCCGTGCCTCTGAGGTTCGGACTCTGTCAGAGAAGATGCTGTGGATCTTCAGCAGCCAGGGTGTCGAGCGGGAAGCCCTCGCCGCGCTCCAGGTCTTCTGCGACGCCGCCAGCCGGGAGGCCGCCACGGTGGAGCTGGCACGAAAGGTCAGCCGGTTCCTCCATCGGGCGCAGCACGACCCCGCGCTGAAGTTCGAGGCCGGTGAGGAGGCCGAGGCCCCATGAGCGGCTCGGCCTCCTCCTCGGTCAACCACTCAGCCCAAGGGGTCGATGTGCAATGCGCTGTCCGTGGACGAGCCGTCGGGATTCTCGCTCGACGGCGTTCCCGGGAACAGGCGCAGCATCACCAGACCGACCAGGCTCCAAAGCGTACGCATACCGTAACTCCTTTTCCCGAGGGCGACCCGGCACGAGCCGGCATGGCTCACGCGGCCTCCCTCTCCTCCCCATGGTGCCCCGGAAAGGGGAGAAGAATCCCAGGCGGAGCCATGCCGCTTCGTCCAAAAGGAGAGAATTGGTGAAGAAACACCCCGAGGTAGACCACGCCAAGCGACTTCTCTACCTGCTTCTTCGGCATGACATGGAGCTTGACCAAGCGGACTTCGCAGCCGCGACGCGGACCGCGGCCAACCAGGTTTCCCTCTACAGCAAGGGCAAGCGGGACGTGCCGGAGGAAATGCTCGAACGGGCGGCTGATGCCCGTCCTTTTCCGCGATCTCTGCTTCAGCCCGCCTTGCGGGCAATCCGGTCGTTTCAGGCGGCGGCGAGGGGGTGGTCGCGTGCCGACCGCGTGGTGGCGGAGACGTTCTTCGCCGAGATGCTCGCCGTGAGCGGCGGCGCTCTGGAGGCGATCCTCGAGCCGGCCGGCCCCGCTCGGCAGCCGGTGCCGGCCGTTTCCTCGCCGACGGAGGAGCGTGACCGGGCCGCCGGGCTCTGGCTGCGCCTGGAACCGCGCAATGCGCGGCAACGGCTGGTCCTGGTCGAGGAGGGCGAGGAATACCAGTGCCGCGCGCTCTGCGCGCTGGTGGCGGAAAAAAGCATCGATGCCGCGCCGAGAAGCCCGGCGGAGTCCCTGGAGCTGGCGGGGCTGGCGCTCCGCATTGCCGAGCGCTGCCCAGGCGGCAAGCTGCAACGCCAGAGGAGCGAAGGCTACGCCTGGTTTCACGTCGCCAATTCGCGCCGCGCGGCGAACGACCTTCCTGGAAGCGACGCGGCTCTCGGCACCGCTGCACGGCTCTGGGAGGCCGGCGCTCCCGGTGACCCGGGGTACTTTGACGAGACGTTCGTCTTTTGGATCACGGCGACGATCCGTTGGGAGCAGCGCCGATTTCCCGAGGCCTTGAGGCGAATCGAGGAGGCCCTCGCCGCCGACACGCGCGGCCTCCGCGGCAAGCTGCTGCTCACCAAGGCACAGATTCTGGGCGAGCTCGGCGACATCGAGGCTTCCACCGAAGCGCTCCAGGAGGCCATCCTCTATGCAGACGAAGAACAGGAGCCCCGGACGGCGCTCGGCATCCTTTGCGAGTACCTGCTGAACCTATGCTGGCAGAGCCGGGCCGTGGACGCCGCGGCGCGGCTGCCACAAGCGCAGGCTCTCGCGGAGAAGCTCGGGCAGGAAATCGACCTCTTGCGGGTGGATGCCCTGAGCGGAATCGTCGCCGCGGGGACCGGTCAAGCCGAGGAAGCCGAGGAGACGTTCGAGAGGGTCCGCCGCGGGTTCGCCTCCCAGGAGCCGCCGCTGGCGCTCTACTATGCGGTTGTGAGCCTGGAGCTTGCGCTGCTCTTGCTGGAGCAGGGCCGCACCTCCGAGGTCCGGACTCTGGCCGCCGAGATGAGGTGGATCTTCACCAGCCAGGGAGTCGAGCGGGAAGCGCTCGCCGCACTCCAGGTCTTCTGCGAGGCCGCCCGGCGAGAGGCCGCCACGGTGGAGCTGACCCGGAAGGTCATCCGGTTCCTTCACCGGGCGCAGCACGATCCCGAGCTGAAGTTCGAGGCTGGGGAGGAGTGAGAGTTCCCGCCCCGTGGCTAAACTAAGGTGCGGTCTACACTGAATCGATGGACCCTTCGGCGCTGTTCCGGAGAGGTCAAGCCGTTACTCCCCGATCTACCGGCGGAACGGGAACCCGTACGAGGGAGCGTCGCGCTCCCTCCGTTTCCTGGAACGGGGAAGAGAGGGAGCGTCACCATCCCTCCATTTCCCGGAACAAGAAAGGTAGGGAGCGTCGCGCTCCCTCAGTTTCCCGAGACGAGAAAGGGAGGGAGCGTCACCATCCCTCCATTTCCTGGAACAGGAAAGCCAGGGAGCGTCGCGCTCCCTCAGTTTCCCGAGACGAGAAAGGGAGGGAGCGTCACCATCCCTCCCTTTCCTGGAACAAGAAAGGTAGGGAGCGCCGCGCTCCCTACCTTTCCCGGCACGGAAAAAGGAGCCATCAAGGGAAAAGGCCGCCCGGAGGCGGCCTTGGAGAAGCTTCGGATTGGCTGGGAGGCAGGGATTCGAACCCCGATTCTGCGGGTCAGAGCCGCATGTCCTACCGTTGAACGACCTCCCAGCAGGACAGGCCCGGGAGGATAAACCAACCGGGCGGTCAGGTCAACTTTGGGCGGAGCGGAGGAATTCCACGAACGTTCCCAGGCGCCGCTCCGTGACCTCCCGCCCCATCACCTCCACCAGATCGAACAGCGGCGGCCCGCCCGTGGCGGCCGACAGCGCCATCCGGGTCGGGTGGATCAGCACGCCGGCCTTCACCCCGCGCTCCTCGGACAGCGAGCGCAGCCCGGCCTCCAGCGCCTCCTTCGTGAGCTCGGGCAGCGCGGCGTAGCGATCGCGCAGGGTCTCCAGCAGCTCCGGCAGCGCCGGGTCTTTCAGGAACTTGGCGCAGGCCGCGGGATCGTAGGCCGGCAACTCCTGGAAGTAGGGCACCACCTGCTCCGCCAGCTCTTTGAGGGTGCGGGCCCGCGGACGGTGAAGCTCCAGCGCCGCGGCCAGGCGGCCCGGGTCCGCATCCCGGAGCCCGAATGGCTCCAGGAACGGCTCCAGGTAGGGCCGCAGCTCGGCGGTTCCGGCCTTCAACATGTATTGGGCGTTCATCCACAGGAGCTTCTCGCGGTCGAAGACCGCCGCCGAGGCGTTCAGGCGGTCCACGGAGAAGAGCTCGATCATCTCTTCCCGCGTGAGGATCTCGCGGTCGTCGCCGGGGCTCCAGCCGAGGAGCGCCATGAAGTTGTAGAGCGCGTCCGGGAGCATCCCCTCGTTGCGAAACTCTTCGACGGAGGTGGCGCCGTAGCGCTTCGAGAGCCGCTTCTTGTCGGGACCGAGGATGAGCGGCAGGTGGCCGAAGGTCGGCACCTGCCCGCCCAGCGCCTCGAACAGCGGGATGTGCTTCGGCGTGTTGGAGAGGTGGTCCTCGCCCCGGATCACGTGGGTGATCCGCATGTCGATGTCGTCCACCACCACGGACATGTGGTACGTCGGGGAGCCGTCGGAGCGCAGGAGGACGAAGTCGTCCAGGGCGTCCGGCGGGAAGTCCATGTCGCCGCGTACCATGTCGTGGAACGTGATGTGGGCGTCCGGCATGCGGAAGCGGACGACGAACGGGCGGCCCTCGGCGAGCCGGATCCCGACCTCTTCCTGGGAGAGATGGAGGCAGGTGCGCGGGTAGCGGAAGGCGGTGCCCTTCGCTTGAGCCTCGGCGCGCCGGACCTCCAGCTCCTCCTGCGTGCAGAAGCAGTGATAGGCCTTGCCGGCGGCGAGCAGCTCTTCGGCGCGCTCGCGGTGGCGCGGCAGGCGCTCGCTCTGGAGGAGCGGCCCTTCGTCCCAGACCACTCCGATCCAGGCCAGGGCGGACTGGATCTGGAGCGTCATCGCCTCGTCGGAGCGCTCTTTGTCGGTGTCTTCGATGCGCAGGATGAACGCGCCGCCCATCTTCTGGCGTAGCAGGTCGTTGTAGATGGCGGTGCGGACGCCGCCGAGGTGCAGGAAGCCGGTGGGGGACGGCGCGAAGCGCACCCGGACCGGGCCATGGATCTCCGTCATCATGGCTGGCAAGCTATCATGCAGGGTATGGAACCCGGAACCTCTCATCCCGTCATTCTCGCGGCCACGGATTTCTCCGCAACCGCCGAAGCCGCTCTCGACTGGGCCACCGAGCTGGCCCGCCTCCAAGGCGCCCGGCTGGAGCTGGTCCATGCCGTGACCCTGCCGCCGGCCATGCCCGGTTTTGCGGTGCCCGGCCCGCTCTTCGACGAGGAGGTCCGGGCCGCGGCCCTGGCTCGCCTCGGCGAGACCGCCGTCCGCCTCCGCCAGAGCGGCGCCGAGGTCTCGACCCATCTCGCGATCGGCACGCCGTCGCAGGTGATCCTTCACCGGGCCGGCGAGCTGTCCGCGGCGGCCATCGTGATGGGCACGCGCGGCCTCACCGGTCTCCGTCATCTTCTCCTGGGCAGCACCACGGAGCGGGTGATGCATCGGGCGCCGTGCCCGGTCCTCTCGGTCCATCCCGGCGACCGCGGCCGGCACCGGCCGATCCGCTCGATCCTGGTACCGACCGACTTCTCCCGCGACGCCGAGCTGGCCATCGAGGCCGCCCACCGGCTCCTCGCGCCACTGGCGCAGGACGCCCGGCTGGTCCTCCTCCACGCCTTCAACCTGCCCATCGAGTACACCGCCTACGGGCCGATCCCGACCTCGGTGGACTATCTGAAGGACCGGGGGTTGGAATCCGAGCGCCGCCTCGAAGAGGCCCGGGAGCAGCTCCTGCGGGAGGGCTTGACCGTCGAGACAGTGTCGCGCGAGGGCGACCCCGCCGAGGTGATCGCCGCCGAGGCCGAGGCGCGCGGCGTGGATCTCATCGCCATGGGCACCCACGGCGGCTCGGCGCTCCGCCACCTGCTGATGGGCAGCACCGCCGAGCGCGTGCTCCAGCACGCCGCCTGCCCGGTGATGACGATCCGGCGGGTGGAGGGGTAGGGGCGGGGCTTGTCCCCGCCCTTTGGGCGCCTCGGTGATGCAAGGGCGGGGACAAGCCCCGCCCCTACCTGACCCAGACCGTCTTGATGTTCACGAACTCGCGAATGCCCACGTCCGCGAGCTCGCGGCCATAGCCCGAGCTCTTGATGCCGCCGAAGGGGAGCCGCGGGTCGGACTTGACGGCGCCGTTGATGAACACCGAGCCGGCCTCGATCTCCGCCGCCAGCGCTTCGCCGCGCGCCGGATCGGAAGTCCAGATGCTCGCTCCGAGCCCGAAGCGCGAGCGGTTCGCCAGCTCGACGGCCTCGTCCGTGTTCCGCGCCCGGATCACCGCGGCCACCGGCCCAAAGGTCTCCTCGTCGAAGGCGGCCATGCCGGGCCGCACGCCGGTCAGCACGGTCGGCGCGTAGAACCAGCCGCCCCCGTTACTACCCTCCAGGCGGTGGCCGCCGGTCCGCAGCACGGCTCCGGCCTCGACGGAGCGGCGCACCTGGTCGTCCAGGTCGTCCATCAGATCCTCGCGGGCCATGGCGCCGACGTCCGTGGCGCGGTCGAGGGGATCGCCCACCTTGAGCGCCGCCATCGCCTTGACCATCTCCTCCTCGAAACGGTCCGCGATCGGCTCCTCCACGATGAATCGCTTGGCCGCGATGCAGCTCTGGCCCGAGTTGATCGTGCGCGCCTTGGCCGCCTGGCGGGCCACCTCCATCGGATCGGCGTCGGCCAGGACGAGAAAAGGGTCCGAGCCGCCCAGCTCGAGCACGGTCTTCTTGAGATTCCGGCCCGCTTCGGCGGCGACCTCCATCCCCGCCTTCTCGCTGCCGGTGAGGGTCACGGCTCGGACGGCGGGATGGCGGATCAGCTCGCCGGCCCGGGAGGACGGCACCAGCAGGGTCGTGAAGACCCCCTCCGGGAAGCCGGCGTCGCGGAAGACCTCCTCGATGGCCAGCGCCGTGCCCGGGACGTTGGCCGCGTGCTTGAGCAGGCCGGTATTGCCCGCCATGAGCGCCGGCGCGGCGAAGCGGAAGACCTGCCAGAACGGGAAGTTCCACGGCATGATCGCCAGCACCGGCCCGAGCGGGTCGTAGCGCACCAGGCTGCGGCCGGCATCGGTGCCGATCAGCTCGGGAGTCAGGAAACGCTCGGCGTTCTCGGCGTAGAACTCACAGACCCAGGCGCACTTCTCGACCTCGCCTTCGGCGGCGGCCAGAGGCTTGCCCATCTCCGCGGTGATGAGGCGGCCGTAGTCTCCGGCGCGCTCGCGCAGGAGGCCGCCGGCCCGGGTCATGAGGCGGGCGCGCTCGGCGAACGGCACCCGGCGCCAGGAGGAGAAGGCCCGCTCGGAGCGCTCCAGGCATGCGGCGGCCGCGGTTGCATCGTGCTCGGGGTACTCGCGAATCAGCTCGCCCGTGGCGGGGTTGATGGCTCTCATGAATTCAAGGACGGTATGGCGGAGAGGGAGGGATTCGAACCCTCGGTCCGGGTTTACCCCGGACAACTGCTTAGCAGGCAGCCCTGTTCGGCCACTCCAGCACCTCTCCTCGGTCCGGCAGGGTCCCTCATTGTAGAGGCGCAAGGCCCCAGAGTCAAAGAAGGATTCACCGGTCAGGAAGGGTAAACTAGGCAGCCCTGTCGGGTATTCCTCTGGAGGAGGTCGAAGAGCATGGGAGAGAACGAAGCGAAGAGCGTGGACCAGACGGCGATCGGCACCGTCCGGTTCCTGGCCGTGGACATGGTGGAGAAGGCCCAGTCCGGCCATCCGGGCGCGCCGCTGGGCCAGGCGCCGCTCGCGTATCTGTTGTGGACACGGCACATGCGGCACAACCCGGACAATCCGGACTGGCCGGACCGGGACCGCTTCGTCCTCTCCTGCGGCCACGCCTCGGCGCTCCTCTATGCCCTTCTCCACCTGGGCGGTTACGGCCTGCCCATGGCGGAGCTCGAGCGCTTCCGCCAGCTCGGCTCGAAGACGCCGGGCCATCCCGAGCACGAGCTGACCCGCGGCGTGGAGACCACGACCGGGCCTCTCGGGCAGGGGATCAGCAACGCGGTGGGCATGGCGATCGCCGGCAAGCTCAGCGCCGCCTGCTTCAACCGCGACGGTTTTCCCCTCTTCTCCCACAACATCTGGGTCCTCGCGAGCGACGGCGACGTCATGGAAGGCGTGGCCTCCGAGGCCTGCTCGCTCGCCGGCCACCTGAAGCTCGGCGCGCTCAAGGTCTTCTACGACGACAACGGGATCTCGATCGACGGCCCGACCGAGATCTCCTTCACCGAGGACGTCGGCAAGCGCTTCGAGGCCTATGGCTGGCACGTCCTCCGGGTCGGCGACGGCAACGATCTCGACGCGCTGGAGAAGGCCATCGCCGAGGCCGAAGCGGAGACGGAGCGGCCGACGCTGGTGGCCGTGCGGACGGTGATCGGCTACGGCAGTCCGCACAAGGGCGGCACCGCCGAGGCGCACGGCTCGCCGCTGGGCGCCGAGGAGGCCCTGGCCACCAAGAAGGCCCTGGGCTGGCCGGCCGAGCCCACCTTCCTGGTGCCGGACGAGGCCCGGGAGCCGTTCGAGCGCGCCCGGGAGCGTGGCCGCAAGCTGGAGCGGGACTGGAACGATCTGCTGCGGCGCTACCGGGAGGCCCACCCCGCCGAAGCCGCCGATCTGGACGGCCGCCTCGCGAACCGGCTCCCCGACGGCTGGCAGGACGCGCTGCCGAAATTCAATCCGGGCGACAAGCCGGTCGCAACCCGTGCCGCCTCCGGGCAGGTGCTCAACGCGCTGGCCGCGAAGATCCCGCTGCTCACCGGCGGCTCGGCGGACCTGACGCCGTCGAACAACACCTTCCTCAAGGGTCTGCCGAGCTTCGAGCCCGGCAGTCCGGAAGGCCGCAACCTCCGCTTCGGCGTCCGCGAGCACGGCATGGGCTCGGTCCTGAACGGCATCGCCCTGTCGCGTCTCTGGATCCCCTACGGCGGCACCTTCCTGATCTTCTCGGACTACATGCGTCCGCCGATCCGGCTGGCGTCGCTGATGAAGCTCCAGGCGGTCTACGTCTTCACCCACGACTCGATCTTCCTGGGAGAGGACGGCCCGACCCACCAGCCGGTCGAGCAGCTCGCGGCGCTACGGGCGATCCCGGGCCTCCGGGTGATCCGTCCGGCGGACGCGAACGAGACCGCGGAAGCCTGGCGCCTGGCCATCGAGCACCGGCACGGTCCCACCGCGCTGGCCCTGACGCGCCAGAACCTGCCGATCCTGGCCGAGGCCGCGGAGCGCGCCCGGGAGGGTGTGGCGAGAGGCGCCTACATTCTCAAGGATGCCGAAAACCCCGAGCTGATCCTGATCGCCACCGGCTCCGAGGTCTCCGCGGCGCTCGAAGCCGGTAAGTCTCTCCAGGCGAAAGGGATCCGAGTGCGGGTGGTGAGCATGCCGTGCTGGGAGCTGTTCGACGAGCAGCCGAAGGAGTACCGGGAGAGCGTCCTGCCGCCGTCCGTCCGCAAGCGCCTGGCGGTCGAGGCCGGCATCTCGCAGGGCTGGCACAAATACGTAGGGACCGAAGGTGAGATCCACGGCATCGACCGCTTCGGAGCCTCCGCACCCGCCAAGGATCTGGCCCGGGAATTCGGCTTCACGCCGGAGGCGATCGCGGAGCGGGCGGAGGGGATGGTGATAAGGTAGCTACGGTGAAAAAGCCCGCGAAAAGCGAGTCTCTGCGCTTTACCCTGGTTGAAGTCCAGAACTGGAGGAACTTCACTCGGGTCCGGGTCCCTCTCCGGGAGCGTGCGTTCCTGGTAGGCCCGAATGCCTCCGGGAAGTCGAACTTCCTGGATGTTTTCCGGTACTTGCACGACATCGTCTCGGTCGGCGGCGGATTCCGGGAGGCGACTGGCCGGCGCGGAGGGGTGACGAAGCTCCGCTCGCTCGCGGCCCGAGGACAGCCGCAGATCAAGCTCCTCGTCCAGATCGGAAGCGACGAGAAACCCGCCGCGTGGGAGTATGAGGTCTGGTTCACCCAGGACAACCTGCGGCGGCCGCTCCTTAAACGCGAGCGGGTCGCCCGGGACGGGCAAGATCTCTTTGTCCGCCCGGATGACCAGGACAAGGCCGACACGGAACGGCTCACCCAGACCTATCTGGAGCAGGTCAACGTCAACCGGGATTTCCGGGAGGTGGTCGAGTTCCTGTCCTCGGTCCGCTACCTTCATGTTGTGCCACAGCTCATCCGGGAGCCGGAGCGTTCGGTCGGCCACCATAACGATCCGTATGGAGGAGACTTCCTCGAGCAGATCGCCCGCAGTCAGAAGACAACGCGGGACGCACGCCTCCGCCGCATCCTTCATGCGTTGCGTGTCGCCGTCCCTCAGCTCGAAGACCTGCAGCTCTCCCGCGACGAGGTCGGAACGCCTCATCTGCGAGGCAAATACCGTCACTGGCGGCCCCAGGGTGCATGGCAGACGGAGGAGGACTTCTCGGATGGAACTCTCCGGCTCATCGGCCTGCTTTGGGCGGTCCTGGAAGGCTCGGGGCCCCTTCTTCTGGAGGAGCCGGAGCTCTCGCTTCACCCCGAGGTGGTTCGGTTCCTGCCACAACTCCTTGCCCGCGTCCAACGACAATCGGGACGGCAGGTCGTGATCAGCACGCACTCGAAGGATCTGCTTGACGACGAAGGGATTGGCCTGGACGAAGTTCTGCTTCTGGAACCTGGCAACGAAGGCACGGTTATACGCCTCGCCGGCTCTCTCCAGGAAGTGAAGCTCCTTCTGGAAGGAGGCCTAAGCCTGGCCGACGCCGTCATTCCCCGGACCCGCCCCGAGCGAGCCGAGCAACTCGCCCTCTTCGACGCCTGATCATGGCCGAGGGCATCATCATCTCGGGAGCCGTCGAGGGTCCGGTTGATGAGGCCGTGCTCCGTCGTCTCATCTGGGATTGCGGAGCCATCCCCGGAGCGGTTTATGGCAAGCAGGGCAAGGACAGGCTCGTACAGCAGGTCTCGGCTTACAACCATGCGGCGCGCATCGCGCCCTGGGTTGTCCTGATGGATCTGGATCGCGATGCCGACTGCGCCGCGGGTCTCAAGAACCGTCTGCTCCCGGATCCCTCACCAACCCTCTGCCTCCGCATCGCGGTCCGCACGGTCGAAGCCTGGCTGCTGGCAGACCGGGAGCGTTTTTCGGACTTCTTCGCGGTCACCCTGTCCAAGGTACCCCCGAGGCCCGAGTCGCTCCTCGATCCCAAGAGGATGATCGTCGATCTGGCTCGGTCCTCGCGCCGGAAAGAAATTCGCGCCGACCTCGTCCCACGCTCCGAAAGCGGCCGAAGCGTCGGCCCCGCCTATACCTCTCGAATCATCGAGTTCATCGAAGATGCACAGAACGGCTGGCGACCGGCGGTTGCCGCGGAGGAAGCGGAGAGCCTCCGGCGTTGTATCAGGTGCCTGCAGCGGCTGATCCGGCAAAACTGATTGGCGGAGGGGGTGGGATTCGAACCCACGGGCCCTTGCGGGCCGACGGTTTTCAAGACCGTTGCTATCGGCCACTCAGCCACCCCTCCGGGAGTGGGCTACAAGCTTACTGCGGCGGGGTGATCCGCTCCAACCCCGCCATGTAGGGACGGAGCGGCTCGGGGATGACCACCGAGCCGTCCGCCTGCTGGTAGTTTTCCAGGATCGCGATCAGCGTGCGGCCGACCGCGAGCCCGGAGCCGTTCAGGGTGTGGAGCAGCCGCGCCTTCCCGCCTCCCGACGGACGGTAGCGCAGGTTCGCCCGCCGCGCCTGGAAGTCCTCGCAGTTGCTGCAGGAGGAGATCTCCCGGTAGAGCCCCTGGCCCGGCAGCCAGACCTCCAGGTCGTAGGTCTTGGCCGCGCCGAAACCCATGTCTCCCGTGCAGAGGGCCATCCGGCGGTAGGGCAGCCCGAGCAGCTCCAGCACCCTCTCGGCGTTGCCGGTCAGCTCTTCCAGGGCGTCGTAGCTCGTCTCCGGAGTGGTGAGCTGGACCAGCTCCACCTTGTTGAACTGGTGCTGGCGGATCAGGCCGCGCACGTCCTTGCCGTACGACCCCGCCTCGCTACGGAAGCACGGGGTGTAGGCCGTGTACCGCACCGGCAGCCGCGCCTCGTCCAGGATCTCGTCGCGGTGGATGTTGGTGACCGGGACCTCCGCCGTGGGGATCAGGTAGTAGGGATACCCCTCCAGGTGGAAGAGATCCTGCTCGAACTTGGGGAGCTGGCCGGTGCCGATCAGGCTGTCGCGGTTGACGATGAACGGAGGCAGAACCTCGGTGTAGCCGTGCCGGCCCGTGTGGAGGTCGAGCATGAAGGAGATCAGGGCGCGCTCCAGCCGGGCGCCGGCCCCGAAGTAGACCGTGAAGCGGGCGCCGGTCAGCTTGGCGCCGCGCTCGAAGTCGAGGATGCCCAGCGACGTCCCCAGATCCCAGTGCGCCTTGGGCTCGAAGTCGAACGTCCGCGGCTCGCCCACGACCTTCTCGACCCGGTTCGCCGATTCGTCCTTGCCGACCGGCACGCTGGCGTGCGGAAGGTTGGGGATGGACTGCTCGATGGCCGTCAGCTCGGGATCGATGGCCGCCAGGCGGGCCTCCAGCTCTTCGACGCGGGCCTTCGAGCGCCCGACCTCGGCGATGGCCTCGGAGGCGTCTCCGCCTTGCTGCTTGATCTTGCCGATCTCGCGGCTGGCATCGTTGCGCCGCCGCTTGAGCTCCTCCACCTCGACCAGATCGGCGCGCCGTTCGGCGTCCAGCTTCAGCCAGGTGTCCAGGAGGGTGAGGTCCGCGTTCCGGTTCGCCAGGTCGCGGCGAACGCGCTCAGGGTCTTCGCGCAAGAGGTCTCGGGAGAGCATAGACGGGGGATCTTATCTCATGGGCAAACGCCCGGTGCCCCGTATCCGTAGGATAGGGATAACATCTCGCCGTCCTCTTATGCGCGATCCGCTCCCACGCTTCCTGATCCCCCTCGCCGTGCTGGGCGCCATCGCCGCCTTCTCGGCCCGCGAAGCCATCCCCTCCGCCGTGGCCGAGGGGCTCTTTCTGGGCGAGCTGGCGGCGGCGGTCCTCCTGGTCGTCGCCGCCCTGGCTCCGGCGCCGGCCGCCGAGCTCGGCGTGGGCGCGACTCTCGCCGTGACCGCGGTCTGGTCTCTCCCGCCGGGGCCGGGCCGGGGGGCGACGGTCGTCCTCGTCCTGCTGGCCGCGTTCGTGGTCTCCGCCGTGCGGCGGCTGGCCCGGACGCTGCCCGAGCTGCCGGTGGATGTGACCATCCCTCTGGCTCTCGGCGCCCAGCTCTTGCTGCGCAGTGAGTTGCTGTTCGAGCCGGTGACCGCCCGGACGCTCGTGGCCCTCGTCGCTCTGCCGGTCGCCGCCGGCCTGGCTCTGGCTCTCGCGGCCCGGCGCATCCACGGTCCACTGGTTCTGATCGTTGCCGCCGTCATGCTAGCCCTGGGCCCGGGATGGAACGTGCGGACGACGCTCATCGTGATGGCGTTCGGCGCGGTGAGCCTCGTCCTGAAGCGGCGGATCGGACGGCTGCCGGCGGCGGTTCCGGTGGGAGTGCTGATCGGCACCCTGCTCGCCATGACGGCTCTGCTCGACGCCTATCCCTGGCGCCGCGAGCAGCCCCTGCGCGCCGCGCTCGGCCTCGTCGAGGAGATTCCGGACCTCACCGCCGGCACGCCGCTCCTCGCTCCCGAGACGTCCATCCCCCTCGACGTCGACCGGCCGTCGCGGGAGACCGACCTGCCGCTCGGGCCGGTCTCCTCGCTCGTGCTGGAGTCGGCGCTCTCGAACGGCGCGCCTCTCGCGGACGGCACGCCGGTCGCCGTGATGCGCCTGACCGACGCCGCCGGCCGGAGCGTCGAGCGCACCGTGCTCGCCGGCAAGGACACCGGCGAGTGGGCGTCGCGTCGTGGCGACGTCGTCAAGACCGCCCGGCTCCACTCTCCCGGACCGTGGATCACCTGGATCGCGGGCGACTTTTTCGCTCAGCGCTACCGCTGCCGGTGGGACCTGCCTCCCGGCCGCTACACCCGGATGCGGATCGAGCTCAGCCCCGGCCTGCCGCGGGATGTGAGCCTGGCCGTCCATCAGGTGGAGCTGCGAGGCCCCGGTCTCACCCGGGCTCTTTCGCTCGCTCCAGGCGATCCCTTCCGGGGCACGCTCCTGATCCTGCCCCTGATCCTCGCCGGGTTCGCGTGGATCCACCGCCGGTCGGTCCGGCAGGGAGCGGAGCCGCTCGACCGGCCCGGAACCGCGGGCGAGCTGGCGGCTCTCGGCGTTCTCATTCTGCTGATCCTGGCCCGGCCGCATCTGAACCTCGGGCGGGCCGAAGAGGTGCTGGCCGCAGGTCTGCTGCTGGTGCTGACCCACCGGCTGGCCCGGCAGGTGCGCGCGCTCCGCCCTCTCCTGGGCGACCGCGTACCGGCATGGCCCTCGGCGGCGTTCTTTCTTCTGCCGCTGACGGCCTACCTGGCGATCCTCCCCTGGTCGACCTTCCACCGCCAGCCGGACGGCGACGAGCCCTACAACCTGCTCATCACCCACAGTCTGGCCTACGACTTCGACGCCGACCTGACGAACAACTATGCCCGCGGCGACTGGCGGTACTTCATGGACCGCCCGCTCGCGCCGCAGCCCGGCGATCCGGTCGGGCCGGACGGAGAGCTGTACTCCCGCCACAACGAGGCCTTGCCGATGATCCTGGCGCCGGCCTATCGCCTGGCGGGCAAGAGCGGCGCGCTGGCGATGATGGCCGCCTTTACCGCGGCGCTGGCGTGGACGACCCTGCGCCTGGCCCGGAGATACGTGCCGGACCGGCCGGGAGAGGTGCTCGCGGTCTGGGCGCTGGCCGCCTTCACGCCGCCGCTCCTGCTCTACTCGTACCAGGTCTGGGTGGAGGTGCCGGCGACGCTGCTGCTGATCGTGGCGCTCGACCGCATCCTGGGCTTCAACGGCCGGCGCTGGGACTGGGCCGAGTGGCTCGGGATCGGCCTGCCGGTGCTGCTGCTGCCGCTCATCAAGATGAGGTTCATGCTCATCGCCGTCCCCCTGGTGGCGATGGCCTGGTGGTACAGCGGCCGGCCGCGCAAGCCGATCCTGATCCTGACGGGGCTGCTGTCGGCGCTCGGCGCGGGCATGCTCATCTACAACCGCATCGTCTACTCGAATCCGCTCAAGATCCACTCGTGGGAGGAGATCGATCCCCAGCGCCACTCCTGGCTGTCGTACGTGAAGGGGGGCCTGGGCCTCCTCTGGGATACGGCCTTCGGGCTGTTCGGATGCGCGCCGGTGTGGATGCTCCTGCTGCCGGCGGCGGTACTGCTCCTGGCGCGGCGGAACCGGCTGCTCGCTCATCTGGCCGTGCTGAGCGCGCCGTACCTGGTGATCGTGGCGCCGCGCACGGAGTGGTACGGCGGATGGTCGCCGCCGTTCCGCTATGCGCTGATCGCGCTGCCTCTCCTGGCGCTGGCGCTGGTGCCGCTGCTGGCTGTCGGCCGCCGGGGACCGGGAGCGCGGGCGCTGATCGCCGGCCTCGCGGCGCTCACCTTGGCGTTGACGCTGCTCTGGGTGGTGGTGCCGGGCTGGACCTACAGCTTCGCGAACGGCCGGACCTACCCTCTCGACTACCTGAGCGAGCGGCTGGGAGAGGATCTGGCACGGTTCTTCCCCAGCTTTGTCCGGCCGCGGCCGGCCACCTGGCTCTGGCCGCCGGTCTCGCTCGCGTTGGTGACGCTGGTCTGGTGGCTGCCGTCCCGTCGGCGAACCAGGGAAGGCGCGGGGCTGATGGGTGTGGCGATGGTGATCGCCGGTGCCGCCGCCATGCCGGTGGTGGCCGCGCGTCTGCCCACCCGCACGGTGGAGATGGAGGACGCGCAGGTCTGGAAGAGCGGCGGCCACGTCCATCCCGATCTCTGGATCATCGAACGGGCGCGCCACCGCGGAGGCTGGGTGCTGCGGATCGACGAGATGCTGAAGGCGCCGGTCAATCCGGGCGGGCCGAGAGTGACGATCGTGCTCGAAGGAGAGCTGATCCGCAACCAGCCGGTACCGTTCCGCCTCGACGTCCGGGCCGGGGACCGGCTCCTGGCGGTCTGGACGCCGGGGCGGAGCCGGGTCTGGGAGAAGATCGTGCTCGGCCCGTTCGACTGGCCGGCCGGAGCGCCGCTCGTCCTCGCCGCCTACGGTCCTCACCCGCCGGGAGCGCTCAACGGCGCGATCCTCGACCGGGTGGACCTGCGCTGGGAGAAATAAGGTGGCGTCTCCTGGTGAGCGCGGTGATCGCGGTGATCGCGGCGGGCGCGTGACGGCCGTGATCCCCACCCTCGGCCGCAGCCCCTGGCTCCTGCCGTGCCTCGAAGCCTTGCGGCGGGACGATCCGGCGACCGAGATCGTGCTGGTCGACCAGGGTGTGGTTCCCGCCGCGATCCCTGCCGGGCTCGTCGACCGGGTGCTCCGGCCGGCGCGGAACCTGGGGTTTGCCGCCGCCACGAACCTCGGGATCGCCGGCTCGTCGCGCGACTTCATCGCCACGGTCAACGACGACGCCCTGATCGAGCCGGGATGGACCGCGCTGCTGGTCGAAGCTCTCGATCGCGAGCCGCGGGCCGCCGCGGCGCAGGGGATCAACCTGCTTCTCGATGCGCCGCTCCTCGCGGACGGCTGCGGCATCGAGTGGAACCGCTGGACGCAGGCGGTCCAGGCCGGCCATCGCGAGCCGGCGCCGCCGCCCTCCGATCCCGTCCGGGAGGTGCCCGGCGTCTCCGCCACCGCCGCGCTCTATCGCAGAAAGGCGTTCGCCGGCTTGTCCGGCGAGCCCTTCGACCCGGGCCTGGTCTCCTACTATGAGGATGTCGACCTCGCCGTAAGGCTCCGTGCCGCCGGATGGACCGCCCTGCTCGTCCCCGCCGCCCGCGCGCGCCACGCCGGCTCCGTCACCGGCGCGACGATGAGCCGGGAGCGCTGGCGCCTCCTCTATGGCAACCGGTGGATCGTCGCCGCCCGCGCGTTCGGCCCCGAATTCCGGCGCCGGCTCCCGCGCATGGCCCTGCGCGACCTGCTCGATCTCCTCCGGTCCGTTCTCTCTCTCGACGGCGCCCGGGTCTCCGGCATCCTGGGCGGATGGGCTCGCGCCGTCCGTCGCCCTTGACGGCCGACCCCGAATCAGCGTAGATTCGGGAGTACGCGTCCTTGACCTTGGGCGCGACTCTATCCCAAGACGAAGGCGAGGTGAGTTAGCTAATGCCCGTTGTGCATGTGCGCGAAGAAGAGAGCTTCGAGAACGCTCTCCGCCGCTTCAAGCGCAAGGTTGAGAAGTCCGGAATCCTGACGGAGCTGCGGAAGCGTCAGCACTTCGAGAAGCCCTCGGTCAAGCGCAAGCGCAAGGCCGTCCAGGCTCGCAAGAAGATCATGCGTAAGCTGCTGGAAGAGCGTCGCCAGGGTCTGGCCTGACTCCCGCTTCCATAGAGCGCGAAAACAGATACGGGAGGAGGTCCCCCAGGGACCCCCTCCCGTTCGTTTTTCAGGCAGGACGATCAGGATGGGCTACTGTCCCTTCTTCGTCCACTCCTCCTTGCTCAGCAGGTTGACCGGCTCCAGCTTGCGGGCGGCGAGCGCCTTGTTGACCTCCGCCAGCCCGCCCTTGCCGACCGACGCCAGCTTGGCCTCGGCCTTCTCCAGGCGCTCCGACAGCACGTCCACCTGCTCGAGCTGCGTCCGGCTCGGACGCCCCTCGTAGCCGTTCACTCCGCCGTAGACCGTGCCCAGCTTCTCGCGGAGCTGCTCCTCGCCCGAGAGCCAGCCGCCCTCGCCGGTGGCCACGAGCGTGCCGTGGAACTTCGTCAGCTCCTCGGCGAGCGCCTCGGCCTGCTTGCGCAGCTTGTCGCCCTTGGGGAGCGCCTCGGCGCGCTGCTTCAGGCCGTCGCGGGCGCCCAGGGTGGCGTCCACCACGTAGGTCAGCCGCTCCATCATTCCGTGCAGCTCGAGGACCGTGTCGTACTGCTGCTTCCGGTCCTCGGCCGTGTGGGTCGACCTCGGATCGGTCACGAGCTGAACCTGGCTGGCCAGCGTCTGGCCGCCCTTGGTGAGCTTGATGGTGTAGCTGCCGGCCAGCACCCGCGGACCGAAGAACGAGAACGGCGCCTGGATGACCGAGTTGCCGGCCGGGGTGCGGGGCGACTTCATCCGCATCGGCCAGGTCACCCGGTTGATCCCCTTGCGCTTGCCGGCGGGCAGCGTGTTGATCAGCGCTCCCTTGTCGTCGTAGACCTCCAGCTTGAGGTCGCCCACGATGTGGCGCTTCTTGAGGTAGTAGGTGACGTAGGCCGCCTCGTCGGGCGAATTGCCGACGAACTCCTCGTCGCCCGGGAACTCCTGGAGCGCCGAGGGGATGACCATCGGCGCCGGCCGCGACGGCAGGAAGGCGACCTCTTGCTCCATCACGTCGCGCTCGAGGTTCCGGAGGGGGGTGATGTCGTCCAGGATGTAGACCCCCCGGCCGTGCGTGGCCAGAATCAGGTCGGCGTCCCGCGGGTGGATGGCGATGTCGCGCACCGCCACGCGGGGGAAGTCGCCGCCGGTGTAGCGGGCCCAGCCCGCGCCGCCGTCGACGGAGATGTAGAGGCCGAGCTCCGTGCCCAGGAAGAGCAGGTCCGGGTTCTCCAGATCCTGGCGGATCACGTGGGCGTAGCCGGCGTCGGCCAGGGCGGCGGAGGTCAGGGACTTCCAGGTCTGCCCGAAGTCGGTGGTCTCGAAGACCCAGGTCTTCATGTCGCCGGTGGTGTGGCCGTCGAGGGTGGCGAAGGCCGTCCCCTCCTCGAAGCGACCGGCTTCGACGGTGGAGACCCAGGTGTTGGCCGGTGCGCCGGGCAGGTTCTTGGTGACGTTCGTCCAGCTCTTGCCGCCGTCGCGGGTCACCTGGATGTAGCCGTCGTCGGTGCCCACCCAGATCACGTCCTTGTTCTTCGGCGACTCGGAGATGGTGTAGATCGTCGTGTGGTTCTCGGCGCTGGAGTTGTCGACGGTCAGGCCGCCCGACTTGAGCTGCTGCTGGCGGCCGGGATCGTTGGTGGTCAGGTCGGGCGAGATCTTCTCCCACGTCTCGCCGCGGTCCCGGGTGCGGAACAGGAACTGGGCGCCGATGTACATCGTGTCCGGCTGGGTCGGGCTGAGATGGATCGGCGTGTTCCAGTTGTAGCGGTATTCCGGCTCGCCCTTCGACGGCTGCGGCTGGATGTCGCGGTTCTCACCCGTGGACACGTGGATGCGCGAGACCTTGCCGCCCTGATACTCGGTGTAGACGATGTCGGCATCCTTGGGATCGCGGAAGGCCCAGAAGCCGTCGCCGAAGCCGATGCTCCGCCAGTCGCGGTTCTGCACGCCGGCGGGACCGCGGGACGGCGCCGACCAGGAGCCGTTGTCCTGCAAGCCGCCGTAGACGTGGTAGGGCCAGTCCATGTCGTAGCTCACGTGGTAGAACTGCGACACGGGGAGCGACTTGACGTGCCGCCAGTGGCCGCCCTTGTCGTTGGAGATGTAGACGCCGCCGTCCGTGCCGAGCACCAGCTCGTCGGGGTTCTTCGCGTTGATCCAGAGCGCATGCATGTCGCCGTGGACGCTGCCGCCGCCCGGCCCGAAGGAGCCGGTGAAGGTCTTGCCGCCGTCGTTGCTGACGGTGAGCGAGAGGCCCGGTTTGTAGACCGTGTTGTAGTCCGTGGGGTCGACGGCCAGGACGGCGAAGTAGAACGGCCGCGCCTGGATGTTGAAGGATGAGTTCATCTCCCGCCAGGTTTCGCCGGTGTCGTCGGAGCGGTAGAGGGCGGTGTTCTTCGACTCGACCACGGCGTAGACGGTGGACGGCCGGGACGGGGCGACGGCGATGGCGATGCGCCCCTTGTCGCCCTTGGGAAGGCCGGCTTCGACCTTCTTCCAGGTGTCGCCGCCGTCGGTGCTCTTGTAGAGGCCGGAGCCGGGGCCACCGGAGCTGAAGTAGGAGGCGCCGCGGCGGAACTGCCACATGCCGGCGTAGAGGATGCTCGGATCCTGCGGATCGACGTCGATGTCCGAGCAGCCGGTCTTGGCGTCCACGTAGAGGACGCGCTTCCAGGTCTTGCCGCCGTCGGCGGTCTTGTAGACGCCGCGCTCCTCGTTGTCGTTCCAGAGGTGGCCGGTGGCGCAGACCCAGACGGTATCCCCGTTGGTGCCGTCGGCGGGGCTCACCCGGATGCGGGCGATGCGCTCGGTATTCTCCAAGCCCACGCGCTGCCAGTTGTCGCCGCCGTCGGTGCTCTTGTAGACGCCGTCGCCGATCGAGACGCTGTTGCGGGTCCACGACTCGCCGGTGCCCACCCAGACGGTCTGGGGGTTCTTCGGATCGACGGCCACGGCGCCGATCGACTGGGTGTACTTGTCGAAGACCGGCTTGAAGGTGACGCCGGCGTCCTTGGACTTCCAGACGCCGCCGCTCGCCGCGCCGACGTAGAGGGTGAGGGGGTCGGCGGACACGCCGTCGATAGCCGCGATGCGCCCGCTCATCACGGCGGGTCCGATGGCCCGGGCTTCCAGGCCGGCGAAGGTGTTGGAGTCGATCTCGGTGGCCGCTGTCTGGGCCGAAGCCCCCATGGCGAGCGCCAGCCCGGCCGCGGCGAGACAAAGAATCCTCTGAGGTGTGCGCATCTCGCGTCTTCCTCTCTGAAAAATGAATTGAATCGACGGGCCGCGGAAGCGGCCCATCTGGAGACTGACAAGCGGCGAGAGCCGGACCTACTGCGGAGGCTTCGGGGTCGCCTCGGCGGCGGGCGCCGCCGCGGGCATGTCGAAGCGGCTCGCCGGGATGTCCGGGTTGATCTCGATCTTCTCGAACGTGATCGTCTGGCCCGGTCCCTGGCCACCCTTCATCTTCGACTGGATGGAGTGGGCCATCACCAGGCCGCCGACCTCCTTGTAGTCGCCGAGGGTGGTCTCACCCTCGATCTCCTGGCCACGCATCTTGGTCTTGCCCTCGGCCTTGATCTCCAGGTAGCTGTCGGCGTCCAGGAAGAGGGTCTGGATGTCGCCGTTCTTCTTGGTCACCTTGAGCTTGTAGACCGGAGTGCCCTCGATCTCGTCCTTGCCCAGGTACTCGACCTGGTGGCCTTTTTCCTTGTAGTCGACGAGCGGGCCGTCGATATCGGCCTGGTCCTCGGCCTGCTTGAGGTCGTCGGCGGACATCGGCTCGGGATCCTTCTTGCCCATGAACGGCATCACCATCCAGCCGGTCGTGCCGTCGTAGGCCTGGATGCCGGTCATGCCCTGGAAGGTGAACTCCATGCGTACCTTGTGTGGGCGGGCCATCTCGATGGTCATGGGAGCCTCCATGCCGGGCCCCACCATCATCTTGCCGGTGATCCGTACGGTCTGCACGGCCTTGAGCTTCTCGAGGCCGCCCCGGGCCTCGATATTCTTGGCGATGATCTCGTCCGCGGTCTGGGCCCAGGCGGCCGTACCCATCAGGCCCGCGAGCAACAGGCCCGCGAAAGTCTTGCGCTTCATGAATGCCTCCTTGAGGATTCGTTTCTCAAAACCGTTACCGGTGAACAATACGCCAGGATAGCCGAACCCACCCTCCGGCGCTACACACGGGCTCCCCTACCTATACGCCGGAAGCCGCGGGAAGTTGCTCCCGCCTCCTCCAGACGCTACGCTTCCCGCGTTTCCCTTTCCGTGGAGGCATCCCATGCGGAGAACGCTGCTCGTCGCCCTCGCCCTGACCGCCACCCCCGCGCTCGCCCTCGATCCCGCCCTGCTCTCCGGGCTCGAGGCCCGGTCGATCGGACCCGCCGCCATGAGCGGCCGTATCGCCGCCATCGAGTCCACTCCCGCCGATCCCGCCGACCCCGGCGTGGTCTGGGTGGGCGCCGCCACCGGCGGCGTCTGGAAGTCGGTCAACCGCGGGCTCACCTGGGAGCCGGTCTTCGACGACCAGCCGGTCGCCTCGATCGGCGCCGTCGCCGTCGACCCGTCCAACCCGGACGTGGTCTGGGTCGGCACCGGCGAAGGGAACCCGCGCAACAGCGTCTCCGTCGGCGACGGCGTCTACCGGTCGGCGGACGGCGGACGCACCTGGAGCCATCTCGGACTGGAGAAGACCGAGCGCATCCCCCGGCTCCTCGTCCACCCCCGGAACCCGCGGATCGCCTGGGTCGCGGCGCTCGGCCAGGCCTGGGGCGAAAACCCCGAGCGCGGCGTCTTCAAGACCGAGGACGGCGGACGCACCTGGCGCAAGGTGCTCTACGTCGACGAGCGCACCGGCTGCGCCGACCTGGCGATCGACCCCACGCAACCCGAACCGGCTGTTCGCGGCCATGTGGGATTACCGGCGCTGGCCCTGGTTTTTCCGCTCCGGCGGCCCCGGCTCCGGCCTCTACGTCGTCCGAGGACGGCGGCGAGACCTGGAAGCGGCTGACCGAGGACGACGGCCTGCCCAAGGGGGATCTCGGCCGCATCGGCGTCGCCGTGGCCCCCTCGGACCCGCAGCGTCGTCTACGCCCTGGTCGAGGCGGAGAAGAGCGCCCTGATCCGCTCCGAGGACGGCGGCCGCACCTGGAAGACGGTCAATTCCGACGCCGACGTCTCGCCGCGGCCGTTCTACTACGCCGACATGCGCGTCGATCCCGCGGGACCCCAACCGGCTCTACCGGCTGGCCACCACGCTGACCGTCTCGACCGACGGCGGCAGGACGTTCCAGCCGCTGGCCTCGTTCCGCGCGGTCCACCCCGACCACCACGCCATGTGGATCGACCCGGCG
Organism: uncultured Holophagales bacterium; assembly: GCA_963844885.1. Lineage (GTDB taxonomy): Bacteria > Acidobacteriota > Thermoanaerobaculia > Multivoradales > UBA5704 > DATMER01. The sequence goes on from CAWJQA010000012.1 coordinate 1,149,868, forward strand.
CGACCCGAGCCATCTGATCGACGGCAACGACGGCGGCGTCTACGAGAGCCGCGACCGCGGCGCGCTCCTGGCGCTTCGTCGCGAACCTGCCGCTGCCGCAGTTCTACCACATGCGCGTACGACACTGGCCGTGCCCTACAACGTCTACGGCGGCCTGCAGGACAACGGCTCCTGGAAGGGCCCGAGCGACGGTCTGGGAGAACGGCGGCATCCGCAACCAGCACTGGCAGGAGGTGGATTTCGGCGACGGCTTCGACACCGTTCCCGACCCTCGCGATCCCATGCGCGGCTACGCCATGAGCCAGGAGGGCTACCTGATCCGCTGGGATCTGAGGACCGGCGAGCGCAAGGACATCCGGCCCGCGGCTCCCAAAGCCGAGGACGAGCTGCGCTTCAACTGGAACGCCGCGATCGCCATCGACCCGTTCGAGCCCGATACGATCTACTTCGGCAGCCAGTACGTCCACAAGAGCACGGACCGCGGGCGAGACCTGGAGCGTCATCAGCCCCGACCTGACCACGAACAACCCCGACTGGCAGAAGCAGGACCGCTCCGGCGGCCTCACCACGGACGTCACGGGCGCCGAGAATTTCACCACCCTGATCGCCATCGCGCCGAGCCCGGTCGAGCGGGGCGTGCTCTGGGCCGGCACGGACGACGGCCGGCTGCACGTGACCCGCGACGGCGGCAAGACCTGGACGAGCGTCGAAAAGAACGTCCACGGCGTGCCCGCGAACACCTGGATTCCTCACATTCATCCTTCCTCTTACGATGCCGGCACGGCTTTCGTCGTGTTCGACAACCACCGGCGCTCCGATTGGACGCCGTACGTCTTCCGCACCACGGACTTCGGGAAGACCTGGACCAGCCTGGCGACGAAGGATCTTCGGGGATACGCCCTGAGCCTCGTGCAGGACCCGGTCGATCCCGATCTCCTGTTCCTGGGCACCGAATTCGGCCTCTGGGTGTCGCTCGACGGCGGCAAGGGGTGGATGAAGTGGACGCACGGCGTGCCGACCGTCTCGGTCATGGATCTGGCGATCCACCCCCGGGAGCACGACCTGATCATCGCCACCCACGGCCGCGGCATGTACGTCGTGGACGACATCCGGCCGCTGCGGTCGGTCTCCGAGGCGACCCAGAAGGAGCCGCTGCACCTGTTCGAGCCCGCGGATGCCGTGCAGCACGAGGTGGCCCAGACCGGATCGTCCCGCTTCCCCGGCGCCGGCGAGTTTCGCGGCGAGGCCCGCCCGTATGGCGCGCTGATCACGTACTCGCTGAACGTCCCGGGCCTCCCCTCCCCCGACGAGGAGAAGGAGCGCGAGCGCAAGGAGAAAGAACGGCAGGAGAAGGCACCGGCCGCGCGGGTGAGCGCCGAAGGGGTGCCCGCCGACCAGCCGCCGGCACAGGAGGAGCCCGCCGGGGACGAGACGCAGCCGGAGCGGCGGGGCGGCAAGAAAGGTCCCGAGGCGAAGATCGAGATCCTGGACGCTTCCGGCAAGGTGATCCGCACGCTGCGCCAGCCCGCGGTGCAGGGGGTGAACCGGGCGGTCTGGAACCTCAAGCGCGACGCCTACAAGCGCATCCCGCGCAAGAACGCCAACCCCTTCTTCGAGGCCGCCGGTCCGGACGTCCTGCCGGGCACGTACACGGTCCGGGTGTCCTACAAAGACCAGAAAGCCGAGAGCATCGTGAAGGTGGCGCCGGACCCGCGCATGAGCTGGCTGACCGCGGAGGGCCGGGAGGCCAACCTCCGGGCGATCGCGCGGGCCGGCCGGCTGCAGGAGGCGCTGGCCGCCGCCGTGGAGCGGATCGGCCAGACCCGGTCGGACATCGACACGGCGCTGGCGAAGGTCCGCGCCCGGGAGGAGAAAGAGAAGAAGGACGCCGGAGAGACCCCGGAGCCGTCCGCGGCGCTCGCGAAGTCGGCGCGGGAGCTGAAGGCCCGGCTGGACGAGATGGAGCGCCGCCTCTGGAAGCCCGAAGGGTCGAAAGGCGAGCAGCCGGACCGGGATGCGGAGTCGCGGGCCGACTACGCGATGCGCTCGCTCGGCTCGTCCTGGGACGCCCCGACGCCCGCCCAGCTCGCCTACCTGGAGCAGGCGGAAAAGCAGACCCGCGACACTCTCGCGGACCTCAACCGGCTCTTCGCCGAGGACGTAGCGGCCTTCCGCGCCAAAGTGAAGGAGCTCGACGTCCAGCTCCTGCCCGAGCTGCCGCCGCTGGCCGTCCTGGAGTAGGATCGAGCCTCATGGAAGATCGCTGGATTTCACTGAAGCAGACCGAGGAAGAGCGGCATACGGTCTACGTGCGGGTGGACGCGATCACCGCCCTGGCCCCGTACGGTCCGGGCAGCCGCATCTGGGTCCACGGCACGCCAGTCCTGGTCGAGGAGACGCCGCAGCAGGTGCTCCAGAAGCTCAAGTCACCCAAGCCTCTGCTGGGGCGGAAGGGAGAGGGGGACCGAGACTGAGAATCGAACACGCACTGCCCATATTTGACTTTCTGGGTTCGATTATCTATCATCGCTCCCATGAGAGTGACTGAAGGAGAGTTGGCCCGGCGTCTGCGGGAGGCTCGGGAGGCAAGCAGCCTCACCCAGGACGAAGTTGCGCGGCACCTGGGAGTGTCCCGGCCGGCGGTCGCGCAGCTCGAGGCCGGCAATCGAGCGGTTTCCAGCCTGGAGCTTGACCGCCTCTCCCACCTCTACGGGCGTGACATCCGGGATTTCCTGGCCGGCGAGTTCCGGCCCGAGGAATCGGTGGTCGCCCTCTTTCGTGCCAATTCGGCCGCGGAGGAGACGGTCCTGGCGGCGGTCCGCCGTTGCTCGGTCCTGGCCCGGGAGATTGCAGGCCTCGAGGAGCTTCTTGGTCTGGATCGTTCGCAGGCCGGGGTGCCGAGCTATGCCGCCGTGTCTCCTCGAACCCGTTGGCAGGCGATCGAGCAGGGGATGCGCACCGCGGCCGACGAGCGCCGTCGGCTCGGTCTCGGCGACCGTCCGGTCGGGGATGTCGTCGGCCTCCTGGAAGATCAGGGAGTGCGCACCGCGATGATCGACCTCCCTGACGACATCTCCGGCCTGACCCTGATGCAGCCCGGCCTCAGCCTCCTGGTCGTGGCGAATCGGCAGCACCATCTCCTCCGGCGCCGCTTCTCTTGGATCCACGAGTACGCTCATGTCGTCCTCGACCGCAGCCTGCGGGGCATCCTGAGCCGCCTTTCCGAGCGGGAGGCGCTGCCGGAGGTCCGGGCCAACTCCTTCGCGGCCTGTTTCCTGATGCCGGAGGAGGGCGTCCGCTCGTTCCTGGCCGAGATGGGCAAAGGCCAGCCGTCAAGAGTCCGGCTGGAAGTTTTCGATGGCGACGGGGTCGTCCCGGTCGAAGGCCGGTCCGAAGCCGGCTCCCAGAAGCTTCAGCTCCACGATGTGGTGCGTCTGGCCGATCATTTCGGCGTCAGCCGGACCGCGGCGTTGTATCGCTTGCGGAATCTCCAGATTCTCAACCAGGACGAGGCCAGCTCGCTGCTGGCCGCCGAGCAGGCCGGCCGGGGCCGCAGCCTGGCCCGCCTTCTGGGCCTCCCCGAGCCTGATCACGATGCTGCCCGGGACGAATTCCGGTCCCGTTTTCTGGGCTTGGCGCTGGAGGCCTTCCGGCGCGAGAAGATCTCTACCGGTAAGCTTCGGGAGCTGTCGCACCTCGTCGAGGTCTCAGCCGAGGAGCTCGATCGGTTCCTGGACGAAAGCGGCGTGAGCGATGTCCCTGGGGACGTCCTGCTCCCCGAGGGGCTCGACTGACCGGTGGTTCCGGAAGAGGAGAGGGCGCCTGACAAGGACGAAAAGGACCCAAGGGACCTAAAGTGACTCAAAGGAGCACTGCCAGGATCCGATCGAATTCGTCCTTTCTGTCCTTTGAGTCCTTTTCGTCCTTTGGGTGCCTTTCTGCGGTCTCGACTCCTGTAACATCTCACCCTGAACTTCCCGGCCGGGCACGCGTACCTAGTGGCGAAGCCCGTGCCAGGGACGGCGCTGGGCCTCTTCTTCTCTCCGGAGGGATCGACGACATGGCCTCCAGCCTGGAGCTGCGAGACATCCGCAAGAGCTACGGCAAGTTCGTGGCGGTGGACGGCGTCTCGTTCACGGCACCGGTCGAAGGGAGCATCTTCGGGCTCCTCGGACCCAACGGCGCCGGCAAGACGTCCACCATCCGCATGGTCATGGACATCATCGCGCCCGACTCGGGCGACGTGCTTCTCTTCGGACGCCACCGCGGAGCCGAAGAGCTGCGCCGCGTGGGGTACCTGCCCGAAGAGCGCGGCCTGTATCGCAAGATGTCCGTCCTCGACCAGCTTCTCTTTCTGGGTGAGATCCACGGCCGCAAGCGCCGCGACCTCGTCCCCGCCATCGACCGGTGGCTCGAACGGGTCGAGCTCGGAGCTTGGAAGAAGTCCAAGGTCGAGGAGCTTTCCAAAGGCATGCAGCAGAAGGTGCAGCTCATCGGCACCCTGCTCCACGAGCCCGAGCTGCTCATCCTCGACGAGCCGTTTTCCGGCCTCGACCCGATCAACCAGGAGCTGTTCCGCGACCTTTTCCTCGAACACCGCAAGCAGGGGAAGACGGTCATCCTTTCCACCCACGGCATGGAGCTCGCCGAGCGGATGTGCGACCACATCTGCCTGATCTCGCAAGGCAAGGTGATCCTCACCGGCGGCCTCAAGGAGATCAAGCGCCAGGTGGGAGGCAACGCCTACCGCCTGGTGGCCGAGGGCGACTTGGAGCGCGTCCGGGACCTCCCCGAGGTCGAGCACGCGGTGATCCAGGACGGGGTGGCCAAGCTGCTGCTCAAACCCGGCGCCGAAGGCCCCGACGCGCTCCGCCGGATGGTCGAATTCCTGAGAGTCCACGAGTTCCGCTCCGAAGAGCCGGAGCTGGAACAGATCTTCCTCAAGGCGGTGCGCGATGCGGCTTGAGAACATCGAGATCCTCGCCCGGCGCGAGTACCTTCAGCGCGTCCGGAGCAAGGGGTTCTGGATCGGCACGATCCTGTTTCCGCTGATCGCCGTGTCCATGACCGTCCTCCCCTCGCTCTTCCTCGCCCGCACACGGACGAGCCAACAGATCGTGATCGTCGACGAGACCGGCCGGGTCGCCCCCGAGCTGTTGCACGAGCGGCCACGGCCGAAGTCGACCAACCCGCTGCGCGGCAATCGCGGCAATGACGACATGGAGCGGCAGATCTCCCGCGTGGTGTTCGTCGTCGAGAAGCCTCAGCCGGACCGGAAGGCCCAGGACGAGTCGCTGGCGAAACGGGTCCTGAACAAAGAGGTCGACGCCTGGATCCGGATCACCCCCGGATCACTCGAGGACGATCCCGTCGAGTATCACGGCCGGAGCGTGTCGAACTTCATGACCCAGGGCACCCTGGAGCGGCGCCTCTCCGACGCCGTGCGCCGGGTGCGCCTGGCCGACGCGGGGCTCGATGCCGACAAGATCGGCGACCTCTCGGCCCCGGTCAACCTGAAGACGATCCGGGTGTCGGCGGAGGGCAGCCGCGCCGAGGGCGGGGCCGGCGGCTTCTTCGCGGCCTACGTCCTCTTTTTCATGCTCTTCCTCGGCCTCCTCATCTGGGGCCAGCAGGTCATGAACGGCGTCCTGGAGGAGAAGGGGACGCGCGTCGTCGAGGTGCTCGTCTCCGCGGTCAAGCCGTTCGAGCTGATGATGGGCAAGCTGACGGGGATCTGTCTGGTCGGCCTGACCCAGTTCGCGATCTGGCTCCTCACTCTCGTCGTGGTGACGGCGCCGGGCGTGGTGGCCGCCCTGGGCACCATGCCGGACGAGTTCAAGCTCCCCTCGCTCGCGCTCGGGGCGGCGTTCCACTTCCTCTTCTTCTTCATCCTCGGGTTCATGGTCTACGCCAGCTTCTACGCGGCCCTGGGCGCGGCGTTCAACAATCTCCAGGAGGCGCAGCAGGTGGCCGGGACGCTGGGCTTTCTCTTCGCCGTCCCCGCCATCGTCATGCCGATGGTGATCAACTCCCCGTCGTCCACGGTCTCGGTGGTGATGTCGCTGATCCCGCTGTTTACGCCGGTCCTGATGCCGCTGCGGATCTTCGTCGAGATGCCGCCGGTCTGGCAGGTCGCCCTCGGGTATCTTCTGACGATCGGCTTTCTCTTCCTGATGGTCTGGTTCTGCAGCCGGATCTACCGGGTGGGCATCCTCATGTACGGCAAGAAGCCGACGATCCCGGAGCTTCTGCGCTGGGTGCGGTACTCTTGAGCCTGTGAACGTACGCCCCGGACGCACCATCCTCGGTGGCGGGGGAGGCGGCCTCAGCGGGCCGATCCCCCGCGACATCCTCGCCATCGCCGCCGTCCTGCTGGTGACGGTGACGCTCTCGGCGTTCCCGTCGACCTCCTTCATCCCACAGCTCCTCACCATCGGCCCTGACGTCTGGCAGCGGGGATTCGTGTGGCAGCTCGCCACCTACCCGTTCATCGAGGCCCGGGGTCCCAGCCTGGGATTCGTGATCAACCTGATCCTGCTGTTCCTGTGGGGCCGGGACGTCTATTGGGGATTGGGGAGACGCCACTTCTGGCGGCTGCTGCTGTTCAGCGGCATCGGCGCCGGCATCCTCGCGGCACTGGTGGACATGGCCGGAGCCGCGGCGGGTTGGAGTCCGCCGCAAGCGTTCCTCTTGATGCAGGGTTGGACGCTCCTGGCGATCCTGCTCGCCGCCTGGGCGCGGGCTCACCGGGGAGCCACGATCCTCTTCATGTTCATCCTGCCCATCGAGGCCACCTGGCTGATCGCGCTGGAGATCCTGTTGGCGTTCATCGGCTTCCTGAGTACGAAGGATCTCCCGGGCTTCGTGGGGATCTGCGCGGCCATCGGGATCTCCTGGTCGTACATTGCCCGTAGCGGCAAGATCGGCCTCGGCAAGCGGGACCTGCGGGAGTACCGGCTGCGCCTGGAGCGCTGGTGGATCCAGCGCAAGCTCGAACGGGCCAGGAAGAAGCGGGGCTTCCGCGTCATTTCCGGCGAGAAGGGGAATCGCGGCGGGGACGTCCGCAAAGGCCCTTGGGTACACTAGGAGGTCTGATGTCACCGACGGAAGCGCTCGCCGCCCTGTTTTTGTCCGCGGTCGTCGTGACCGGCTGTGCCGGCCGGCAAAAGCCGGCGACCGCGCCTTCCGAAGCTCCGCCGCCGGCCGGCGCCGTGGAGCCGTCTCTCCGCGAGCTCTGCCAGGAAGGCACGCCGACGGAGAACCTGCTCGACAACAGCCGCCGTATCCTCACTGAAACCTTCTGCGGCGCCACGCTCTGGTTCGACGGGCTCTTCGGTCAGCTCGACGTCGAGAACGCCCGTGCGGTATCCGGCCGCGCCGAGCTGTCCACGATCTACACCGAAGCGGATGGAACCCAGCCCAAGGCTCGGCTCCGCCTCAAATACGACCTGCCAAACCTCGAAAAACGGGTCAACCTCTTCCTCGGCCGGGACGACCGCGACGATTTCGTGAAAGGACGCCAGGAAGGTTTTGCCATCCGTTCGTCGGTGTTCGGAGTGGAAACCCAGGACCGGTGGCTGGCCGGGCTCGGGTATTCGCCCCCCGGGCGATGGCAGGAACGCCTCGACTTCCGCGTCGGCGCCCGCCTGAGCTCGGCTCCCGAGGTTTTCGCCCAGGGCCGCTTGCGGCGCAACGTGTTCCTGGGCGAGCGCTCGGTCTGGCGCCTTCGCGAGACCGTCTTCTATGAAAACCGCGCCGGTTTCGGCTCGACGTCGAGCGCCGACTTCGATTACGTCCTGCGGCGGAGGCTCCTCTTCCACTGGGGGACGGTGGGCACGGTCTCGGAGGCCACCCACGGCGCGGACTGGCGTTCGGCGACGGTGCTCTATCAGAATCTCGGATCGAGGTCGGCGCTCGCCTACGAGCTCTTCCTGCGCGGCTCGACCGGCGACGACGTCGAGGTGCGCGAGTACGGCGCCCGCGGCATCTTCCGGCGGCCCTTGAACCGCGAGTGGCTCTACGGCGAGCTGATCGGCGGCTACACCTGGCCCCGCGAGTCGCTCAGCGAGCCGCGCCAGGGTTCGGCGCTGTTCGGGTTCGCCGTCGAGCTGCTGTTCGGCCGGAGCCCGTACTGAACGAACCGATGGCTCGCGGCCCGCCGCTGCCAACTTCTCCGTCGCAGAGTCAACTCCTCTGTCGCAGAGTCAACTCCTCCGTCGCAAAGTCAACTCCTCCGTCGCAAAGTCAACTCCTCCGTCGCAAAGTCAACTCCTCCGTCGCAGAGTCAACTTCTCTGTCGCAGGGTCAACTTCTCTGTCGCAAAGTCGACTTCTCTGTCGCAGAGTCAACTCCTCCGTTGCAGAGTCGACTCCTCCGTCGCAGAGTCGACTCCTCCGTCGCAGAGTCGACTTCTCTGTCGCAAAGTCAACTTCTCTGTCGCAAAGTCAACTCTTCCCGTCGCAGAGCCAACTTCTCCGTCGCAAAGTCAACTTCTCTGTCGCAAAGTCAACTTCTCCGGTCGCAGAGTCAACTTCTCCGTCGCAAAGTCAACTTCTCCGTTGCGAAGTCAACTTCCCTGCGCCAAAGTCATCTTCCCTGGCGACAGAGCCGGCCAGGCGGCTACAAGGGTGGGACGCCACAGGCTTCGGGAGGTGGATGCAGGCGCACGATCACCACCTCGGGATCGCTATATCCGGGGCCGAAGAAACCCTGCAGGGAGTCGCTCTCGAACAGGGCGCGCCGTTCCTCCAGGTAGGGGCGGTCCAGAATCAGGGTGTTGACTCCCATACCGAACGCCATCATGCAGAGGAGGCGATCGGAAGGAAAGTTCTGGTCCATGTCCATCTGGAACGTGCCGTACCCGGAGGGAAAGTAGCCCGAGTAGCCGTTGATCAGCGGCCGATGGTGGTCGATCTGGGCGAACATCCGCCACGTCTCCACCTCGTAGTCGGAGACGTGCAGCCCACGCGGCAGCGGGACGTGCGCCACGATCAGTTTCCCCGGCTGCTCGCGCAGCCAGCGCGTCCAGGCGGTGCGCGGGGTCGCGGGGGTCGGCACCAGAACGCCGGGAGACGCGAGGTTTTCGGCTGCCGCCAGGACCCCCAGGGCAAGAGCGAGACTCCTGCCGGCGTTTCCGCGCCAGGAGGCGAGACGGGCCAGGGCCAGCGCGGCCAGCGCCGCGAGCATCGCTTGGGAGATCGCCACGGCGCGGAAAGGGCTGCGTAGTGTGCGGAGGCCGGGCACCACCTCCCGCAGACTGGCGAAGGGCCGCCAATCCCCGATCCTCAGGTTGAGACCGAGCGCGAGAAGCCCGCCACCCGCGGCGCAGACGAGAAGGCAGACGATCCAGAGCCTCCGCTCCCCCTGGCGCCAACCGAGCCAGGCTCCCGCCGTCCCCAGACCGAGAAGGAGGAAGCCGGGGAAGAGCCCCCCGGTATCCCCCATATACGAGTCCTCGCGGGGCGGAAACGCGAGGCGGGAGGAGCTGGGGCGGGTCGTGAAGTCCCGGGGCTGGGCCGAGAGGGCCGCCACGACCTCCTCGGATCGCGTGAACCCGTATTTCTCATGAAAGGAGCCGGCCGTGCGGGCGATGGGCGAGAGAACGAGGGCCCCGAGGATCGCCAGGGCGCCGAGCGTCGCGATCGACCGGGCGCGGAACCTCTGCTCCGCCAGCGCCACGAGCCCGGCCAGGAGAAGAAACGGGAGGCTCAGGAGCGCCATCTGCTCCCCCGCCAGGAACTGCGCGGCGAACGACAGGACCGCCAGCGCGGCGGGTCGCCACCCGCCCTTCTCTCCAAAGTGAACCAGGGCCGCGAGCGCCCAGATCGTGCCGAAGAGGGGGAGCACGGGGAGCACCCCCAGAACCTTGGCGGTGTAGGGAAGGGTGACGCCGGCGAGCGCCGCGAGGAGGGCCGCGCCGCGCGGCGCACCGAGCGCCCGCGCCAGGCTTCTGGTGGCGAGACCGTTGCAGGCCAGGGTACACAGAATCGCCAGGTTGTAGATCGCGGCCGGCGGAGTCCCCATCCACCAGAGAGGCGAGAGGGTGACCCCCTGCAGGAGCATCGGCTCCGAGAAGGTGAAGGTCCCTTCGAGCGGATGGAAGATGGGAGCGTTCCAGAGCCCGAGAAAGCCGTGCGGCACGCGATCCGCGTCCCACCACAAGGACCACAGATTGAACAGCGGAACGGTGGCCTCATGCTCGGTTCCCAGCGGCAGAGCGCCGGCGATGGCAGGCAGGAGGGGCCAGGTGGCCACGATCGCCGCGAGCAGGCAGAGGACGGACGGGACGATCGGGGCGAGGCGGCGCAGCCAGGGATGAAGGGTCATAAGAGAAGGCTCCAGCGTGCGCCGGCGGGACTTCATTGCCACACCGGCGCACGCTGGATTCAGAGGCAGGACTCTACTACTCGGAGAGAGCCCGCTGCACGTCGGAGATCACGTCCTCGATGCGAGCGCCCTTGAGGTCGGCGGCGAAGCTGTTCTCGGTCGCCGGAGCCAGACCCTTCTGGGTGATCTCGTAGCGGCCTTCCGGAGAGATCACCATGTAGGTGCCGTCACCGCGGTTGCTCAGGAACATCAGGTGGGTGCTGCCCACCTTGTAGCTCGGATCCTCGTCGAAGCGGTTGTTGTAATTGCCGTTCTGGAAGAGGACGAAGGTCTCGTCGGCGACGAGAGAGCCCTTGCGGCTGTCCATGACGCTGAAGGTCACCCGCTGCGTGGGGATGCGGGACACGTAGTCGCCGGCCTCGCTGCGGCTCACGATGGGCTTGCCCTCGGTCACGCCGGTCACCGTCGCGACGACGACATCGCTCGCGAGCTTGGTGGCCTCACGGAGGCTGTGGGGGTGGTTGTACCAGAAGGCGTGAATGCGGGGCGCGACACCCCCGGGGCTGCCGTGCTCACCGAACACCTGGCCCTCGCCGCCAGCAATCCGGTTGGCGTACTTCGTGGCGATGTCGGTGACGTTGTGGGAGACCGGCGTGTAGTGGGTGGCGATGTCGTACCAGTAGCCACCGCCCATGCAGCCGCCGTCATTGGAGTGATCGAGGCCGAAGCCGTGGCCGATCTCCTGGCAGTGGACGCCGCGGGCGGAAAGCGAGGTCGCCGAGTAGTAGTAGGTGTTGAGCTGATCGGTCGCCCGGAGGATGTTGCAACCACTGTAGTTGGTGATCGTGGCGATACCGCCCCAACCGGTGGCGCCGGAGTTGGCGTTGAAAACGTAGATCTCCTCGCCCGAGCTGACCGCGGAGATATTGAGGATGGTCATGTTGTTCCAGTCGTTGATCGCGTTCTGCGCCTGGGTTCCGCCGGAGGCGTTGCGGATCTTCACGTTCCGGTCCGTCTGAATCCAGCAGCCCCAGTTGTGCGCCTGCGCGGCCTGTCCCGCAAGCCCGGCGATGAGCAAAGCACCAGCGATGAAAAGCGATTTCCTATTCATGATCGTTTCCTCCACCTTGACGCATTCACGTCAAACAAGGTTGATTTTCGCGCCCCCCACACGGGGACACTCCTTCACACACCGAGGAAGGACGACTTAACCGGCCTCCCGCGATTCTTGATCAACTTCCCGAGCCTCCGAGCTTGTCCTCGGCAGCCCGCATGCTTGCTTCTACTAGTGGTGGTGCCCACGCCCCCGCAAAAGCGAGCCGCTGGACGTCAAATTAATTGAAATTTAATCTTCCGGCCAGAAAAATGGCCGGGATGGCTGCGGAAATCTTCAGGATGCGGGGAAGGCTACGGAGACGGCGACTCCGCCTTCGGGCCGGTTGCGTGCCGCGATCGATCCACCATGAGCCTCGACGATCCAGGAGGCGATCGCGAGACCCAGCCCGAACCCTTCGCCTCCGCTGTAGGGGCGGGCGGCGTCCACGCGATAGAAGCGCTCGAAGACGTGGCCGAGCGCCTCGGGCGGGATTCCCGCGCCCGAGTTGGTGACCTCGAGCCACGCCACGCCGTCGTCGCGCCTCACCTCGATCGCGACCTGCGCCGAGCCGTTTTCCGAACCGTGGCTTGAGAACTTCACTGCATTGTCGAGCAGGTTGAAGACGAGCTGGCGCAGCCAGCGCTCGTCGCCGAGCATCACCACCGGCGCGTCGCACCGCACCGCGACGAGCCTTCCCTGGAGGTTGGCCGCGGCATCGAACGACTCCGCCAGCTCCGAGGCCACGACGTCCAGGCGGACAGGGTGCCGTTCGATCCGGATGCGCCCGGAGTCCGCCCGGGCCAGGATGAGCAGATCCTCGGCGATCGAGCGGAGCCGGTCCACGTCTTCTCCCACGCTGGAAAGGACCCGGCGGTACTCCTCGGGCTCGCGCGGACGGGAGAGTGCCACGTCGATCGCCCCGCGCATCGTGGCCAGAGGTCCTCGAAGCTCGTGAGACGCGTCGGCGGTGAACCGCTTCATCGCGTCGAACGAGGCCTCGAGGCGGGCAATCATCTGGTTGAAGGTCTCCACGAGCCTCCCGATTTCGTCCCGGGCTCTCGGCACGGGCAGCCGGCGGCTGAGTTGGCTCGCCTCGATGTCCCGCGCCAGGCTCGTCACCTGATCCACCGGGGCCAGGGCCCGGCCGGCGAGCCAGTAGCCGCTCGCGGCGGAGAGCACCACGGCGAGCGGGGCCATCAGGAGCAGAGCGAGCCGCAGGCTGGCGAGCAGATCGGTGATCTCGCCCAGGCTTTCGACCACGTGGATCAGGCCCGGGCGCCCTGCCCGGGAGCTGTACGGCTGCGAGTAGATCCGCAAGTCGCCGGAAGGCCCCGGCACCATCTCGAACCGCGCCTCCTGCAAGTGGCCGAAGAGGCGGTGGTCGATCGCCGAGGTCACCGCCGAGGAATCGGGAGACCGGTAGAAGACACGGCCGGCGCCCGCGAGCTCGTGGAACAGGATCACGTGGCCGATGCGGTCGAGCTCCCGCTTTTGGGTCTCGGTGAGCTGCTCGCAATCCGCTTGTGTGGAGAGCACCCGGCCCACCTCGGCGGCGGCCTCCATCAGGGCCGCGTCATGGTGGCGGACGAGCTGGTAACTCACGAGCGCGTAGGTGAGCGCACCGGCAGCCGAGAGGACGGACGAGAGCACGAGCGCATACCAGAGAGTGAGGCGGAAGCGTACCGTGTAGACGAGCGTCCTCATTCCTTCATTTCTTCCAGCCGCAGGACGTAGCCCGCGCCACGCACCGTGTGGATGAGCTTCGGCTCGAAGTCCTGGTCGATCTTGCGCCGCAGGTAGTTGATGTAGACCTCGACGAGGTTCGAGCCCCCATGGTAGTGCATGTCCCAGACATGGTCGAGGATCATCGCCCGCGTGACCACCATGCCCTTCTTCCGCAGGAGGTATTCGAGGAGCGCGAGCTCCTTCGCCGTAAGCTCGATCCGCGTCCCTCCCCGGCGGACCTCCCGGCGGGAGAGGTCGAGCTCCAGGTCGGCCACGCGCAAGGTGGTGACCGGCTCGACCTGAGGGCGGCGCGTGATCGCCCGCAAGCGGGCGAAGAGCTCCTTCAAGTCGAAAGGCTTGGGCAGGTAGTCGTCGGCGCCGAGGTCGAGCCCCAACACCCGTTCGTCGACCGACGACCGCGCGGTGAGGATCAGCACTGGCACGACGCTGCCCTGGCCGCGGAGCTGGCGCAGGACGTCGAGCCCGTCCTTGCCCGGCAGCATCAGGTCGAGCAGGACCGCGTCATAGTCGTTCGTCGACGCCAGCTTCAAGCCCGCCTCTCCGTCCGCGGCGACGTCCACGGCGAAGCCCTTCTCTTTCAGCCCCTGTCGAAGCACGGCTGCAAGCTTCGCGTCATCCTCTACGACCAGAACTCTCATGGCATCGAGCAACCCTAGCGCGTTTTGCTTGGAAAAACATTAGAACGAGCCCAGACGTGCCGGATCGGGTCCCCCTTCAGCTCTCTCTGACAATTTGGAGGGATGACGGCCGCCGAGCCCAAGGCCTCCGTCGTTCCGCAGAGGTCCGCCTTTCTGATCTCCGCAAGCAACGAGCTCAAGCGCTCGGGTGCTACCATCGATCTCATGCGCCGCCTGCTGCTCGTGCCGCTCCTTCTCCTGCTTCTCCCGGCCGGCTCGCCCGCGGCTCCGGAGCGCCTGAACGTGCTCGTGATTCTCACCGACGACCAGACGCTGGAGTCGATGCGTGTCATGAACCGGACCCTGGAGCGGCTTGCCGTGGAAGGGACGACGTTTTCGAACAGCGTCGTCTCCTACCCGATGTGCTGCCCGTCGCGGGCCACGGAGCTCACCGGCCAGTATGCCCACAACCACAAGGTGATGGGAAACAATCCTCCGGACGGCGGCTACGGCCGGCTGAACCACTCGAACACGCTGCCGGTCTGGCTGCGGGAGGCCGGGTACGAGACCGCCCACGTGGGCAAGTATCTCAACGGCTACACCGGACCGGAGGTGCCTCCCGGATGGTCGCACTGGTTCGGCCTTTCGGACCCGAGCACCTACCGGGTGTACGACTACACGGTGATCGACGACGGCAGGCCGGTCCACTACGGCGAGGCCGAGAGCGACTACCAGACCGACGTGCTGGCGCGGAAGGCGGAGGAGATCCTCCGGAGCATGATCCGGTCCGGACATCCATTTTTTCTCAGCGTCGCGCCGGTGCCGCCGCACCAGGAGCGCAGCGACGAGGACGCGCGCGGCACGCCGCCCCGGCCGGCCCCTCGCCACCGGGGGATGTTCGCGGCCGAGCCGCTGCCGGTCAAGGCCTCGTACGACGAGCCGGACGTGGCGGACAAGCCGCCCCATATCCAGAAGCTCCCCCGGTTGAGCGCGGCGAAGAAAGATCTGATCCTCCGCACCTATCGGGCGCGGCTGGAGTCGCTCCAGGCCGTCGACGAGCTGGTCGCGCGCCTCGTGGATGCCCTGGAGGAGACCGGGCAGCTCGACCGTACGGTGATCTTCTTCACGTCGGACAACGGCTTCTTCCTGGGCGAGCACCGGATCGTGGACGGCAAGCTTCTCCCTTACGAGGAGTCGATCCGGGTGCCGCTGATCGTCCGCGGCGGCGGCTTCCCGGCGGGGCACACGGCGGAGCAGCCGGTGGCCAACATCGACCTCGCGCCGACGATCGTGGAGCTGACCGGCGCCCGCGCGCGGCGGAAGATGGACGGCCGCTCGCTCCTCCCCCTGGCTCTCGACCCGGCGGTGGGACGGGATCGGGCGCTACTGATCGAAGGCGTCAGCCGGAATCCGGCCCGGCCGTCCTACGAGGCGGTCCGCACCTCGCGCTGGCTCTGGGTGGAGTACCACACCGGCGCCCGGGAGCTGTACGACCTGCAGGCGGACCCCCTGGAGCTGACCAGCCGGCACAAGGCGCCCGCCCTGCGTGCCGTCCGCGCCGAGCTGGCCCAGCGGCTGGCCCGGCTGCGCAAGTGCGCGGGCGCGAGCTGCCGGTAGGGAAGTTTCCCTGGCGCTTCGTTTCTTTTTGGTCCAAGGAAACAGCCTGAAAGCCCTAGACGAAGTCGGCAGGCGCTCCGTAGACTCTCTCTGAAGTGAAGGGAGACGGACGACGAGCCAGACGCGGGTCCCCACGACCGACCGGCCGTTCGCGCTCTTCACCTTGAAGGGAGAACGCAGTCGGCTCCCCCTTCAGCTCTTTGACAATTTGGAGGGATGACGGCCGCCGAGTCCAAGGCCTCCGTCGTTCCGCAGGGGTCCGCCAGCCAGGGAGGGGAGGCGGGGCCATCGCCGGAGGTGTGTGGGAGCGGCTCGTGGGTGAGCGGCGGTGGCGGCCTCTTGATTGGGAAACCTCCTCCCCGCCGTCCGTTCTTCCTGGGACCGCTGGCGCCCCGCCGGCGGTTTTTTCCGTGAACACCGCCGGCAGGTTGCCAGCGGTCCCGGGAGCTCGGGGCGGCCGGCAGCGCGGGGAGTCCAGAGCCCGCTCGACCTTCTGTGACGGATAAGCAGACCGACATTCCCAGCATGTTTCCGGCCGCGAAGCCGCCCAGGCATGGTAACGGCAACTGTCTGACTGTGCGGAAGATACCACTCCGACAGTGGCATCTCGCGGCCCGCTTATCAACCCGTATAAGCCCCCCATGCACCTGCTCCGGAAGGCATATCGCCTGGAAACTGGCCCTGGCTCCAGGACTCCACCGGGGCCCAAATGCCTGGAAGACAGAGCCTTCTGGACATTTAAGCCGCCTCGATAATCGCTAGCGAACATTCCATGCTCATATTGAGGCTTATACAGCCTCCGAGGCGGAGGATTGACATCCAGACTTCCGGAGGTCTAGACTTGCTAAGTCTCGGGATTCAAGAAACTTGCGCCGTGTCGCGACGCAGGCAAGGAAGTGTTTCGTCCATTCCCGATTGATGCGAAGGATGACGGAGAGGACAGAGAACCGATTGAGGCTACGGTTCGCCGTCAGGATCAGCTCCGAGGCGTGCTTGATAAAGGTCGTGCCCTGAAGAAGGCGCCAAGGATCGAAATTTTCAGAGGTGTATCATCGCATGGCCCACAACCTAGGGCGTTACCGCCGCGCGACGGCCCGCTGGGCGCAAAGCCCTGTCGCGCAACGGCAACGCCCGGAAAGTCTCCGAACTCAGGATGCGCCAGTGGTCCAAGCCCTAGAGGGTGGCCTGAGCCCCTGCGAACGAAGGAGGGCACTGCCTGGGTGTGGGCCGCAAGCCTTCTTTACACGCATTCATCACACCATAAGATTCCGGACTCCTGGCACTCCACGAAGCAATGCGGCTGTGAGGAGCAATTGCCAGAGATAGAAGTACAACTGATAACCAGGTGCTGGCTGCGGCAGTATGTGGATACGGTGCAGCTTGTCGTCGCGTGTGGCTGGGGCGCATCGATCACAGGAAGCGCAAAGATTGCGCTTCTCAGGGACGCAAGCTCCTTATCCGAGGGCGCCGACCCGGCGAACGCGACAGTGCTGAGGGCCAGCAGCAAGCAGAGGAACAAAGCCTTCTTCATCATCCCGCAGTCTCCTAACAAGGACCGAGCGTTGAGCATCAACGAGGTCATAGGTGGAATCTATACGAGATCTTGCAAGCAATGCAAGATCTCGCTCTCCTGAACTGCCTCGGGCCTTCGTCAGCGGGCGAGGGTCCATCCGGGGAAGGAGGGTGAGGCTGAGTGCTTAGGGCAAGAAAAGTGCCTGCCATCCTTGCCCGCCGCCCAGGCTCCGTGGAACCCGCGCTTCCATGATCGTGGTCGGGCCCGCAACCGGCTTGCGCCCGTTGCTACGACAGTGGAGCTCTCCGGGACGGGCAGATTGGCACCTCCGCTTCGCTGCGGCACCAAACTGCCCTGGCGGTCTACCCTTCGGGGCGAAAGAGGTGTAGCATTTTGGAAGGGAATCAAGATTCGGGGCGGCATCGCCATATCGATCTACTTCGAATACCGGCGAACCCCGCGGTCCAGCGGACGGCTGACGCCGCACGCTGACCTTCCAAGCGTTCGCCGACAAGAGGCAGACAGATGCTCAACGATTTTAGACGCTCCTTCCTGACTGTGCCGGTCTTCGTTCGACGGGCCTATGCGGCACTGGAGGCTCTTGACGACAATGAATACCGATCTCGATCTGCCGATGGTGTCAAGGAACTCATTGAGGAAGTGATGCCGCTTGCAGCGCTGCTGAAGCATTTGGAGATCCCGGGTCGGCATGTTCGCTGCCGTTTGGTCGGTGGCGACCGAGACCACGATGCCCAGATCAGGATGTCTGGCCCTGAGGTTGATCGAGGGATTTGGGAGCCACTCTACTTCGTAGAGGTGACCTCGGCCGTATTCCCGCAGGACTATCTTAGGCGGGAAGCACTCACGCGATACGGATCTGTCTTTTTAGGGCCGGTCATCTCACGTATAGGTTCTAAAAGGAAGGGCAACGATCGGATCGTCAGCCCAGCGGCGGCCGAAGACGGCGATGCACCGGTGCAGAACGCAATTACATGGGTAAGGGAGCGGCTGATCGCCAAGGCAGCTAAAACGTACCCTAGCCCATGCCTGTTGGTCGTCAATGTAAATCCGGATCGACCTCTCACTCTTGGCGAGTGGTCGAAACTGGTGAAAAGCGTTTGCGGGAGCGTAGATCGGAATCGCTTCGAGATGGCTCTTGTCGTCGATTGGTACAGCAATGCGGTATTTCGGCTCTAAATCCGGCGAACCCGGCTGTTGCAGCGGACAGCTGCGCTGCCGCTGAACAGCAGAGACGTTATGCGTTCTAGGTAGACACCTTAATGGCTGATGAATCGAGTAAGATCAAATGGCTAGGCCCCTTCGCGACTCCGGTCGGGATTGCGATTTCCTTCCTTGGCCTGATTGTGACTTTCCGATCCTACGCAGAGACAGTCGGTTGGAAGACGTGCTCCCTCGTGTTGTTTCTGGTCTCGTTCGGCTGGGCGATCTGGTTTCTCTTTGCCAGAATTACGGCTGAGCCCGGGCTAGTAGGGTTCGAAGCACGAAGAGTCTTTCGCCATGGAGACAAGGTGTGGCGTCTCACGGCACTCCTTCTACCAGTTTTAACCGGCATCATATGTCTCGTGGCTTTTCTTCAGCCCAAGGACACTGACTATTCTGCCCTGCTGCAGGGTGGTGGACCCTATAGTCCTATGGTCGTCTTTGATTCTGAGCCGAGAGGAGCAGAGATCCGAGTTGCAAAGATATGGTTGGCCGATGACGATCCTTGGCTTGAGAATAAAAGTGGTCAGGCTGAGGTGTTTCGGCTACCGACTCGAACATTGGCTCGCGCCAGGTTTTGGCAAGGGCAGTACTGGGCTGTATTTGAGCTCAAAGGTAGGCGAGTGCAAAAAAGCTTCACCGTGATGGGACCCACAGTGGTTAAGGTTGAGTTCTAGTCGAACGCATAACACGGGCTTGCAGCGGACATCCGGCTTCGCCGTCTGTACGCTGAAGCCCAAAGCGTTAGGTGGCGAAGAGAGGTCGCAACAACAAGGAGGTGCAATGTGATCCGAGCTGTGCGCAGTGTGCTACTCGCTTTAGCGGTCTGGTTCGTCGCAACCTTAGGCATTCAGGCGCAGACTGCGATCGCTTGCCAACCAGGTGTTTCGCCTCAGTGGGGTTCCGGATGGTGCGACTTCAGTACCCCTGTTGCCTTCAAGAAGGACGCCCGACTGAGACTTGCGGTGGGTGGATCCGCGACAAAGGTGATCGTGCGGCTACTACCGAAGGGCGGTGACCCAAATACAACCATTGGCGTGATTCCCACTCCTTTCACAGTCCCACAGGACCGCTTTCTAGTTGTGACTGTGCCGTCCGATGCTCCAGCGATCATTCAGATTTCGGTCCACGGGGGAAAAAGCCCCTTTGGTCAATACCCTCTTGGTGTCGGAAACGGACCTGCCACGATCTCCGGTGTTGAGCGCCTACCCGCTCAACCTGCCAAGCGCAAGTGATGAACTGGGAGATTGGTATAGGTTTGCTCGGCGCTGCTGCCTCACTGGCCGGCCTTACGTGGGATAGCAAGGCGGTGAGGAAGGTGGCATTCGTCTTCTTGGCCCTACTCGCCGCCACACTTGTCGTTAGAGGCTTCTTGCACCAACGTAGTATAAGCCGATTACAGGTACAGATGATCGATAGCCTTGATGGCTCCATGATGAGCGCGGATCAACTCTACGAAGCTATGCCCTCCAGGGAGGTTACCCGGCCGCTGTTTGATGATGCCCTGAGTCAGGCGATTGACCATCGGCTCCTTGCACACCAAATACAGGAGTTCCATACTTCTGAGAATGACTACATCAGAGTGCGGGTGTACTTCAAGCCATGATGTGGGGTCGCCACCTAACCAGCCGATCGAGCGGACGGCAAGCCGCCGCTCACCGGCAACGGCGTTAGGTGACCATGGGAGGAATAACTCCTACATCGCTTCTCAGGCTATGACAATGCTGGTGATTAACACAAAAAGGAGAAGGAAGAGGAAGAGATGGCAACTCCAGCTTGCAGCTTCTGCGGCCACAAGAAACTAATGATGTGGTTCTGCCGGGAATGCCGGATGCACTTCTGTGCGGAGTGTGCAGGTGGAGGTTTCATCAATTTCACCTGCCCAAGGGGGCACCGCGACGTTACCAAGATTGCGGGCTAAGAAACCGATCCAAGTACCCGGCCAGATGACATCCGAAACGAAGCTCCGTCCAGGTGAGGGCGCGCACTTTCGTCTCGAGAGCGGACTTTGGAACGGCGCGCATCTGGAATGCGAGAGCAACCGAGTCTTCAGGGAGACCCATCTCCGGCGAAGCATGCACGATCGTCGTTCCGGCAAGGTTGGCCCGGTCCAGGTTGGTGGTCAGGGGGACCACGAGAACCGACTGAAGGACGCTTGTCAGATCGTTGCTTTGCCAGATGACCACTGGCCGCCGGCCGGTCTGTTCACGAGGGCGGAAAGGGCCAAGGTCTGCCCACCACACCTCACCTCGTCTCAATGATGGTCCTCCGCGTCGAGCGCGTCGGCCCACTCACCGAGCCCCTGTTCAGCAAGCGCCAAGTCCTCATCCGCTCCGCTCTTGGCGAGCCGTTCCAGGTTCCACCGCTTTGGATCTGGATGGCGGACCAGGATCAGAGCCACACGTTCGCCTGGCGCAAGCGACAACGGAGTTTCCGGCCTGAGCATCCCTTCCTCATAGCGGGCTTCAATAACTCGCATATCCGTGATTCTACCATGAGGTCGGCTAGCGGCCGGCCAGCGCCGACAGCTCCTCGATCGGCCGCATCACCCCGCCGCGGACCACGTAGAGGATCTTTCGCAGGTTCGCCACTCCGGCCAGCGGATCGGCGCCGACGATCAGGAGGTCGGCCAGCTTGCCTTTCTCGACGGTGCCGATCTCCTTGTCGCGGCCCATGGCGAGGGCGCCGCCGTGCGTGGAGGCGACGAGCACCTGCATCGGCGTGAGGCCGGCGGCTTGCATGGCCTCCATCTCGGCGTAGAGGGACGGGCCGTGCAGGGTCAGCGGGTTGCCGGCGTCCGTTCCGGTGGCGATCGGAATGCCGGCGTCCAGGACCCGCTTCAGGTTGGCGGCGGCGATCTGCTCGCGTTGGGCGGTGCGGGCGGTGACGGTTTGGAGCGCCTCCTCGTCGAGGCCGTCGTCCGGCTTGGGCGTGATCCGCGCGGTCTCGGCCACCTTCGCCCGGGTGGCGGGATCGACGCAGCCGTTGGGATCGTCCACGGCCGGCGCCTGGTGGCGGAGGACGCCTTCGAAGAGCCGCCGGTAGCCGCGGCCGACCGTCAGGGTGGGGCAGTAGATGGCACCCGAGGCTCGCGCGAGGTCGAGGAACTCCTGGTCCACGGCCTGGTCCCAGACGCTGTGGACGAGCAGCTTCGCGCCGGCCCGCAGCGACTCCTTGGCCTCGATCAGCTCGGTGGCGTGGACGATCAGCGGCAGGCCGAGGCGGTGCGCCTCCTCGCCCGCGGCGTGGACGGCGGCCGACATGTCCGCCGCGCTCCTCGCCGGGTTGCGGATGTACCAGAGCTTGACCGCTCCGGCGCCCTGGGCGGCCAGGTAATCGACGCCGGTCCTGGCCGCCGCGGGGTCGGCCAGGTAGAGGAATTGCCGCTCGGCGGGCAGGTTCAGCCAGTGGTCCAGGGTCGAGAGCAGCGGCCCGGCGGCGGCGACCCGGGGCACGTCCGTGGCCGGCTCGAAGCGCGCCGGCAGGGTGAGGGTCCAGGGGTAGCCGCCGACGTCGAAGGCGGCGGTCACTCCCGAGCAGAGGAGGGTCCGCCCGAAGCGCTCCGGATGGCTGCGCAGCTCGGCGACAACCTTCTCATAGGGGTGACGGTCGCGGACGTCGAGCGCGTCGGGGCGGCCGTCGGCCCAGCCGGTCTGGGAGAAATGGACGTGCGCGTCGATCAGGCCGGGAGTGATCCACCGACCGTGGAGGTCCACCGTGTCGATCCCGTCCGGGACCGCGCAGGCGGAGCGCGGGCCGGCGCAGTCGATCTTGCCGTCGCGGAGGACCACCACCGCCTCCGGCACCGGAGCGGCGCCGGTGCCGTCCACCAAAGTGGCGCCGACCAGCGCCCGCGGCGGCGGCGGCACGCCGGGGCCCCCCCGGTCACTGGCAAACGCTGTGCTGACGGCGATCCGCCACCCCTTCGGCGTGTCCACGAAGAGGCGTTCCGAGATGCCCGAGACCTCGTCGCCGCCGTAGCGGACGCGGTAGCGGTAGGTGCCGTAGACCAGGCCCGGCTGGACGGGGGTCAGCCGCAGATCCTCGGCGGCGATGTGATCGGGCCAGTTTTCGCCGGCCGCCGCCGCGAGACCGGACGGTCCGGAATAGCCGAGCTCGAAGCCGGTGGGGCCGGTGCGCACCAGCCGCTCGGAATCGAGGTAGCACGACAGGTACGTTTCGCGGTCCTTGTCCCGGATGGCTTGCAGATTTTTCTCGAAGAGAGTCCTCGCGGAAGCCAGATCCCCCTCCACCGAGGCGGCGGCGGGTCCGGCGAAAGCCAGGAGCAGGGTGGCGGCGAGCAGCGGGCGGCGGCGGTATCGTCCTTGCACTGAAAAAATCTCCTCGGGTTCCGGCCCGGAAAGGGATCCGGGCGTATGCTACAGCAGCCAGCGGTCAGCACCATGCCATTGCACCCTGCACCGGGATGCCGTACAGTTTTCACATCGCGGCAAAGACAAGGAGACCTCTCCCCTGAGAGCGCGACCCTGTGCGAGCGAAATCCCAGGGGGTAGACATGCCGGTCGAACGAGCTTCCGGTGTAACCAGCCTGATCGATGTCCTGGACCGGGTCCTCGACAAGGGTATCGTCGTCGATGCCTGGGCGAGAGTTGCGCTGGAGGGCATCGACCTGCTCACGGTGGAGGCGCGGATCGTGGTGGCGTCGATCGACACCTATAGGGAAACGGATTCGGCGGCCCGGCGAACGCCGGAGGAGCTCCTGGCGGAGAACGCGTCGCTTCGGGCTCAGCTCGCCGCCGCCACGGCCCGCGAAAAGACTCCGGCGCGGCGGCCGAAATCGTCCGCAAGGCATTGAGCCGTGGACCGAGCCGTCCCATTCACCGCCATGCTCGAGCCCCGGGGAGGAGTCGGCTCACGGGCTCGCCTGGCGCTGGTCGACGCCCTGCTCTCCGAGCAGGACGTCCGGCCGTGCGCGGTCCTGGCCCTGCGCTGGCTCGCCCGCCACAGCGGCGTCGAACGGGGGCTGTGCGCCGTGGTGGAAAATGAGACCGGGCGGCTCGTCGGGCTCACCGGCATCGGCCTCTCCCTGGCCTCGGTGGACTCGTTCGCCGTGGACCTCAACGACCGCACCCATCCTCTGATCGGCGCCCTGGCGGGCTCAGAGCCGGTCGCGTTCCGCGGCCAGGGCCTGCGCCAGCCGTTCGACACCCCGCTCGGGACCGAGCCGTTCTACGCCGTGCCGCTGGCCGGCCAGGGCGAGAGCGGCGACCTCGGTGACCTCGGCGCGGGTCTCCTCCTTCTCTCCGGGATCGACCCCACGGCCGAGACGGCCGAGATGTGGGAGGAGAACGTCCGCTGGGCCGCCGAGGTGCTCGGTATGCGGCTCCAGGCGCTCTGGTACCGCCGCTCGCGGGCGGACGAGCGGCGGCACAAGCGGGAGCAGAGCTGGCTTTTCGGGGTCATCAACGCGGTCACCGACCCGATCCTGCTGACCGACGGCGACGGCGGGATCCTCGTCACCAACGCCAGCGCCGAAAGGCTCCTCACCACCGGCGAACAGGAGAGCGAGGGGCGGCGGCGTGCCGTGGCGCTCAACAACAGGCTGTTCTCGGCGTCGGACTTCACCTCCAACGCCGGCAACAGCGGCGGCGTTGCCGGCGGGCCATCCCGCCACGAGCTGCTGCTGGTCGACCCCACCGAGGGACAGGATCTCCTGTTCGAGGTGATGAGCACCCCGGTCAAGATCCGCGCCGGCGAGACCGGTTCGGTGTTGACGATGCGCAACGTCACCGACCTGCGCCGCGCGACGGACGAGATCGAGGAGAACTACCGCCGCCTGCGCATCGCCGAGGCCGAAACCCGCGCCGAGCGCGACCGGCTGGACCTGGTCCTCAACTCCGCCCTCGACCCGATCCTGGTGACCGATCCCGCGGGCAATATCGTGCTCATGAACCCGCCCGCCGAGCGCATGCTCACCGTGGAGCCCGGCGCCGGCATGGGCGCCGAGGCGGAACGCCGGGTGCGGACCAACGAAGCGGTGTTCACCGCGTTCGTCTCCGGCCTCGACGCCAGCCAGCCGCTGCGCTGGCGCGGCGAGCTGAGCCTGATCGATCCTCCGACCGGCGCCACCGTGCCGGTGGAGGCGATCTCCGGCAAGGTTCTCTCGAAGCAGGGCGAGGACACCGCCGTGGTGACGATCCTCCACGACCTGACCGAGGCGGTGGAGAAGCAGCGCCTTTTCGAGCAGGTCAAGCGCCACTCCGAGGAGCTGCGCGAGAAGGTGCGGGAAGCCACGGCCGAGCTGGCCGAGCAGAACGAGCTGCTGCGCCGCCAGGCGTTCCACGTCGAGCAGGCCTCGGCGGCCAAGTCGCAGTTCCTCGCCAACGTGTCGCACGAGCTGCGCACGCCGCTCAACGCGATCATCGGCTATACCCACCTCCTGCTCGAGGGGGTCTCGGGCGAGCTCAACCGGCCGCAGCGCGAAAAGCTCGGCCGCCTCGACTCCAACGCCCGCCACCTGCTGGCGATCATCAACGACCTCCTGGACGTCGCCCGCATCGAATCCGGCAAGATGTCCGTCCAGCTCGAGCGCGTGGTCCTCGAGGAGCTGATCGACGAAGTCATGACCGAGGTCGAGCCGCTGATCGACCGCACCACGCTGTCGGTGACGCGGCACATCTCTCCCGAGGTGCCGGAGCTCCACACGGACCGCCAGAAAGTCAAACAGATCGTCCTCAACCTGCTGTCCAACGCCCTGAAGTTCACGCCGCAGGGCTCGGTCTCGATCCGTCTCGAATACGAGCCGGAGAGAGAGTGGATCTCCATCGCGGTGGCCGACTCCGGCATCGGCATTTCGGAGGAGAATCAGAAGACTATTTTCGAAGCGTTTCAGCAGGCCGACAGCTCGTACGCACGGCGGCAGGGGGGGACCGGCCTCGGCCTGACCATCTGCCGCCGCCTGGCGGCGATCCTGGACGGCCAGATCAACCTGGTCAGCCGACTCGGCGAGGGCTCGACGTTCACGCTCGTCCTCCCCCGCCTGGCGAGGACATCATGAGCGATGCGGACGGGACCATTGAGAAAGCCCCGCTCGTGCTCGTGGTCGACGACGTCGCCCACGGCCGCGAGATCTTCGCCGAGTATCTGGAGTTCCGCGGGTTCCGGGTGGCGACGGCCGAGGACGGCCTCGAAGCGATGGACAAGGCCTTCGAGCTGTTGCCCGACCTGATCCTGATGGATCTCTCCCTGCCCGGGATCGACGGCTGGGAAGCCACCCGGCGACTGAAGCAGGACGACCGGACGCGCGGCATTCCGATCATCGCCCTCACCGCCCACGCCCTGGCCAGCGCCCATGACCGTGCCAAGGAGGTGGGTTGCGACGCGGTGGTCACCAAACCCTGCATCCCCAAGGATCTCGAAGCCGAAGTCCGCCGCCAGCTCGCCGCCCGGGACGGGCGCCCCTGACCGAGCCCCGAATGGTCCGAGAGGAAGGCACCGGCAAGAAGGAGACAAGGAAGGCCGTCCCCGGCCTCCGGAGCGGCAAGTACGTCTACTGCGTCATCCAGTCGACCGAGCCCCTCCGCTTCGGCCGCGTCGGCATCGGCGCCGAGCCCGCCGACGTCCACACGGTCAACTACGAGGACATCGCCGCCGTGGTCTCGGACACCCCGCTGGGAGTCTACGATCCGACGCGCGAGAACGTCGTCGCGCACGAGCGGGTGAACGAGGCCGTGATGCGCGGCTACACGGTCCTCCCCATGTCCTTCAACACCGTGTTCAAGACCCGCGAGGACGTCCTCGAGCTGCTGCGCACAGCGTACGACACCTTCCACGGCGTGCTCACCAGGATGCGGGACAAGCTGGAGCTCGGCCTCAAGGTGCTCTGGGAGCCCGAGCTGATCCTCAGCGAGATCGAGAAGGACGACGACAACCTCCGCCTCCTGCGCCAGCAGATCTCCCATCAGAAAAGCTCGACCTACTTCGCCCGCATGCAATACGGCCGGCTGGTCGACTCCCTCCTCCAGGAGCGCTCGGAGCGGCTGGTGTCGGAGATCTTCTCCGCCCTCGGCGCGGTGTCGGTGGCGTCCCGGACGAACAAGCCGATCGGCGACAAGATGATCCTCAACGCCGCCTTCCTCGTCTCCCGCGACCGCGAGGCCGACTTCGACGCCAAGGTCAAGGAGATCGACGCCAGGTACGAGAACCTGACGTTCAAGTACACCGGGCCGTGGCCGCCCTACAACTTCGTCAACATCCGGCTGAAGCTCGAGCGCGCCACCGGGAACCGCTGACCCTCAGACGGCCCCCGGACGGCCCTCGGCGCCGGCCCTTGACTTTTTCCGCCGCCTGCGCTGGAATCAGGACTGATCCAGTCCTGTTTACCCGTGTGGGAGGACCGGCAAGCCCATGATCCGAATCACCAAGCAGACCGACTACGGCATCGTCCTGCTGACCCATCTGGCGTCGCAGGCCGACCGCCAGTTGAACGCCCCGGAGCTGGCCGCCGAAACGCAGCTTCCGCTGCCGATGGTCAGCAAGATCCTGAAGATCCTCGTCCGCGAGGGTCTCCTGGCGTCCCACCGCGGCGTCAAGGGGGGGTACAGCCTGGGCCGGCTGCCGGAGGAGATCACGATGGCGGAGATCATCTCGGCGCTGGAAGGGCCGATCGCCATCACCGAGTGCATCGAGGTGAGCAGCGACTGTTCCCACGAGCGGCTCTGCCCGGTGCGGAGCAACTGGCAGCGCATCAACCAGGCGGTGCGCGGCGCGCTGGAGGGGATCACGCTGGCCGAGATGACCAGCCCGCTGGCGCCCGTCCAGAAGCTGGTCACCCTGGGCGGCGGCAAACACGCGAGCGCCCACCTTCGTCCGATTTGAAGCACGCCCGAGGAGAGACATGGAAACGACATCGACATCCACCATCGAGCAGTTCGCGGCGCAGGACTATCAGTTCGGCTTCGTCACCGACGTCGAGCAGGACGTCGTCCCGCCGGGCCTGAACGAAGACGTGGTCCGCATGATCTCCGCCAAGAAAGGCGAGCCCGAGTGGCTCCTGGAGTGGCGGCTGCGGGCCTGGCGGCACTGGCTCACCATGGAAGAGCCGAAGTGGGCGAACATCCACTACCGCCCGATCGACTACCAGGCGATCGCCTACTACGCCGCGCCCAAGGCGAGGACCGGCCCCAAGAGCCTGGACGAGGTCGATCCGGAGATCCTCAAGACCTACGAGAAGCTGGGCATCCCGCTCCACGAGCGCGAGATCCTGGCCGGCGTGGCCGTCGACGCGGTCTTCGACAGCGTCTCCGTGGCCACCACCTTCAAGGGCAAGCTGGCGGAGATGGGCATTATCTTCTGCTCCTTCTCCGAGGCGGTGCGCGAGCACCCCGAGCTGGTCAAGCAGTACCTGGGTTCGGTCGTGCCCTACACCGACAACTACTTCGCCACGCTCAACTCGGCGGTCTTCTCCGACGGCTCGTTCGTCTACGTGCCCAAGGGTGTGCGCTGCCCGATGGAGCTGTCCACCTACTTCCGGATCAACGCCAAGAACTCCGGCCAGTTCGAGCGCACGCTGATCGTCGCCGACGAGGGAGCCTACGTCTCCTACCTGGAAGGCTGCACCGCGCCGATGCGCGACGAGAACCAGCTCCACGCCGCCGTGGTCGAGCTGGTCGCGCTCGAAAACGCCCAGATCAAGT
This sequence comes from uncultured Holophagales bacterium, assembly GCA_963844885.1. Taxonomy (GTDB): domain Bacteria; phylum Acidobacteriota; class Thermoanaerobaculia; order Multivoradales; family UBA5704; genus DATMER01. The sequence goes on from CAWJQA010000012.1 coordinate 1,177,660, forward strand.
ACTCGACCGTCCAGAACTGGTACCCCGGCGACGAGAACGGCAAGGGCGGTATCTACAACTTCGTGACCAAGCGCGGCAAGTGCGACGGCCGCAACGCGAAGATCTCCTGGACCCAGGTCGAGACCGGCTCGGCCATCACCTGGAAGTACCCGAGCGTCATCCTCAAGGGCGACGGCTCGATCGGCGAGTTCTACTCCGTGGCCCTTACGAAAGGCTGGCAGCAGGCCGACACCGGCACGAAGATGATCCACATCGGCAAGGACACGAAGAGCACCATCGTCTCCAAAGGCATCTCCGCCGGCCACGGCCAGAACACCTACCGCGGCGCGGTGAAGATCCTCAAGGGTGCCGACGGCGCCCGCAACTTCTCACAGTGCGACTCCATGCTGATCGGCCAGGACTGCGGCGCCCACACGTTCCCGTACATCGACGTCCAGAACCCGACGGCGCGCATGGAGCACGAGGCCAGCACCTCGAAGATCGGCGAAGATCAGATTTTCTACTGCAACCAGAGGGGCATTTCCACCGAGGATGCCGTCTCGATGATCGTCAACGGCTTCTGCAAGGAGGTCTTCCGCGAGCTGCCCATGGAGTTCGCGGTGGAGGCCCAGAAGCTCCTGGCGGTGAACCTGGAAGGGAGCGTCGGCTGATGCTTCAGATCAAGAATCTTCACGTACACGTCGACGGGAATGAAATCCTCCGAGGGATCGACCTCGAGGTTCCGACCGGCGAGGTTCACGCCATCATGGGTCCGAACGGCTCCGGCAAGAGCACGCTGGCCCGCGTCCTGGCCGGCCACGAGGCCTATACGGTGACCGCCGGCGAGATCGTTTTCGACGGCAAGAACCTTTTGGAGATGGACCCCGAGGAGCGCGCCCGCGAAGGCATCTTCATGGCCTTCCAATACCCGGTCGAAATCCCGGGCGTGAGCAACACCTATTTCCTCAAGGCGGCCCTGAACGCCGTGCGCAAGCACCGCGGCCTGCCCGAGATGGACGCCATGGAGTTCCTCACCCTCGTCCGCCAGCGCATGAAGCTGGTGCAGATGGAGGACTCGCTCCTCCACCGGCCGGTCAACGAGGGCTTCTCGGGCGGCGAGAAGAAGCGCAACGAGATCTTTCACATGGCGGTGCTGGAGCCGCGCCTCGCCGTGCTCGACGAGACCGACTCCGGCCTCGACATCGACGCCCTGCGCATCGTCGCCGACGGCGTCAACGCCCTGCGCCAGGCGGACCGTTCGTTCCTGGTGATCACCCACTACCAGCGCCTGCTCAACTACATCGTGCCCGACAAGGTCCACGTCCTCGTCGACGGCCGCATCGTGCGCTCCGGCGGCAAGGAGCTGGCGCTGGAGCTGGAAGCCAAGGGCTACGCCTGGCTGGAAGAGCCCCAGCCGGTGGGAGTCTGACCATGGCGGTGACCACCGAGACCCCCGGCAGGACGGAGGTCGGCGCCCTCGCCGGCGCGGCCCGCTTCGTGGCCGACTTCGCGCTCTTCCTGCGCGAGCTGCCGGCCTCCGAGCCCGCCGCCCTCACGGCTCTGCGCCGCATGGCCATCGAGCGCTTCGCCGCGCTCGGCTTCCCCACGCTCCGCCAGGAGGCGTGGCGGCAGACCAACGTCGCCGCCATCGCCCAGGGGACGTTCGACCGGCCCGCCGCCCCGACAACAACTCCGGAGCCGGAGGTCGATCTCTCCCGGCTCGACCCTCTCGCCGAAGGTGCCGCCGCGCGGCTGGTGCTCGTCAACGGCCGGTTCTCCCCACGGCTCTCCTCGCTCTCCGGCCTGCCCGAGGGAGTGGTGGTGTCGAGCCTCGCCGAGGCGCTCCGTACGGCCCCGGAGAAGGTCGAGCCCTGGCTCGGCCGGCTCGCGCGCTTCGACGACCAGCCGTTCGTGGCTCTCAACACGGCGTTCCTGAGCGACGGCGCCCTCGTCTGGATCCCCCGCGGCACCGTGGTCGAACGGCCGATCCACGTGCTCTACGTCTCCACGGGAGAAGGTGGCGCTCACCCGCTCGCGATCTTCCCGCGCAACCTTTTCGTGGCCGGCGAGAACAGCCAGGTGACGATCGTGGAGACCTACGCCGGGGAAGGCGCCTACTTCACCTGCCCGGTCACGGAGCTGGTGGCCGGCCCGGGTTCGGTCGTGGACCACTACAAGCTGCAGATGGAGAGCCGCGAGGCCTTCCATGTCGCCACCTTCCAGGTCCAGGGCGAGCGGAGCTGCGCGCCGAGCTCGCACTCGATCTCGATCGGTGGCGCGCTGGTCCGCAACGACGTCATCGCCGTCCTCGACGGCGAGGGGATCGACTGCATCCTCAACGGTCTGTACCTCGGGGAAGGCCGGCAGGTGATCGACAACCACATGCGGGTCGAGCACGCCAAGCCGCACTGCGCCAGCCACGAGCTCTACAAGGGCGTGCTGGACGGCGCCTCCCGCGCGGTGTTCAACGGCCTGATCCACGTCCATCCGGGCGCGCAGAAGACCGACGCCAAGCAGTCGAACCGCAACCTGCTCCTGTCGCCGCACGCGATCGCGAATTCCAACCCGCAGCTCGAGATCTTCGCCGACGACGTCAAATGCACCCACGGCTCGACCGTGGGCCAGCTCGACGAGGACGCGATCTTCTACCTGCGCTCGCGCGGCATCGGCGAGGAGGCGGCCCGCAGCCTGCTGACCTACGCCTTCGCCAGCGACGTCGTGGAGCGGATCAAGGTCGCGCCCGTGCGCAAGGATCTGGAGGAGCTCCTCTTCTCCCGGCTGCCGCAGGGAGAGGTCGTCCGGCAGGCGGTCTGATCATGGTCACTCCGCTCGTCGCCGCTCCCTCCTACAACCTGGCCCGGGTCCGCGAGGACTTTCCCATCCTCGGCCGGCAGATCCGGGACAAGCCGCTGGTCTACCTCGACAATGCGGCCAGCACCCAGAAGCCGCGCGCCGTGCTCGACGCCATCGCCGAGTGCTACGGCGGGTATTACTCCAACGTCGAGCGCGGCGTCCACACCCTCTCGCAGCTCTCGACCGAGGCCCGCGAGCACGCCCGCGAGACGGTGCGGGCGTTCCTCGGCGCCAGGCACGCCGATGAAATCATCTTCGTGCGCGGCACCACCGAGGCGATCAACCTCGTGGCCTGGAGCTGGGGTCGGACGAACGTCGGGCCCGGCGACGAGGTGCTGATCACCGGCCTGGAGCACCACTCGAACCTCGTCCCCTGGCAGGCCCTCTGCGAGGACCGGGGAGCGGTTCTCCGCGTGGCGCCGATCGACGACCGCGGCGAGGTTCTCCTGGAGGAATTCGAGCGCCTGATCACCGGCCGCACGAAGATCGTCGCCATGGCCCACATTTCCAACTCCCTCGGCACGGTCAACCCGGTGCGCGAGATGGCGGAGATCGCCCGTCGCCGTGGAGCCGCGGACGTGGCCGTGCTGGTCGACGGCGCCCAGGCGGTTCCCCACCTCCGGATCGACGTCAAGACTCTCGGCTGCGACTTCTACGCCTTCTCCGGCCACAAGGTCTACGGACCGAGCGGCATCGGCGTCCTCTATGGCCGCCGGGAGCTGCTGGTGAAGATGCCCCCCTGGCAGACCGGCGGCGGCATGGTTCACGGCGTGACCTTCGAGAAGACCACCTACGCGCCGCCGCCCCACCGTTTCGAGGCCGGCACCCCGTTCATCGAGGGGGCCATCGGGCTCGGCGCGGCCCTGGAGTACGTCGAGCGCCTCGGCCGGCCGGCCGTCGCGGCCTGGGAGTCCGAGCTTCTCGCCTACGCCACGGAGCGGTTGCGGGAGATCCCGGGACTGCGGCTCATCGGGATCGCGCCGCACAAGGCGGCCGTGGTGTCCTTCGTCATGGACGGGATCCATCCGCACGACATCGGCACCATCCTGGACGGCGAGGGGATCGCGATCCGGGCCGGCCATCACTGCGCGCAGCCGGTGATGGCGCGCTTCGGCGTGCCCGCCACCGCGCGCGCCTCCTTCGGCCTCTACAACAGGCATGAGGACGTGGACGTCCTCGTGACCGGCCTGCTGCGGGCCCGGGAGATCTTCGGCTGATGTCCGACCTGCGCGACCTCTATCAGGAGGTTATTCTCGACCACACCCGCCACCCGCGCAACTTCGGGCCGCTGGCGGACGCCAACCGCGAGGCGACCGGGCACAACCCTCTCTGCGGCGATCAGGTCCGCGTCCTCCTCCGGATCGAGGGGGACCGCATCCGCGACATCGCCTTTCAGGGCTCGGGCTGCGCCATCTCCACGGCCTCGGCGTCGCTCATGACCGAGGCCCTGAAGGGGCTGACCGTGCCCGAGGCGCGGAAGCTGTTCCACGGCTTCCACGACCTGGTGACCACGGGAGGCGATCCCGGAAGCCTGGGCAAGCTGGCGGTGTTTTCGGGGGTGCGGGAGTACCCGATCCGGGTCAAGTGCGCGACTCTCGCCTGGCACGCCGTGCAGGCCGCGCTCGATCAGCAGGACCATCCGGTCACGACGGAGTGACGGGAGCGAGGAGCCATCATGGAATCGAGCCTTGAAGAGCGGATCGTCGACGCGCTGAAGACCGTCTTCGACCCCGAGATCCCGGTCAACATCTACGAGCTGGGGCTGATCTACGATCTGGAGATCGAGGGCGAGGGCCAGGTCAAGATCAAGATGACGCTGACCTCACCCGGCTGTCCGGTGGCGGGCTCGCTCCCCGGCGAGGTCCGGATGAAGGTGGAGGACGTCCCCGGCGTCGCCGCCGCCGACGTGGAGCTGGTCTGGGACCCCGCCTGGAACCCGTCGATGATGACCGAGGCGGCCCGCCTCCAGCTCGGCATGTTCTGAAAAAAAATCAGCCCCGGTCCAAGGTGCTGAAAAGCGCGGATTAGGGATCGGTCGAATCAACGTTCTCCCCAGAAGGGCGCCCCCCGGGCGTCTTTTTTGTTTCCTGTTGACAGTATGTCGCCATAAAGAAAGCACGTCACGCCGAAATGTCTATTGCGCTCCACCATGAAAAGTATCTACCATGTGGTCATCCAGCAACGAGCCTCGTTGCGGCCGCGGGCGACGGAGCCATGAAGGCTCCGGACGTCCCGCGGCCAGGGGGATGAACCTATGTTCCGTAGCAATCTTCGTCGGGGAGCAATCGCGTCCGTGTTTGTGGCGGCTCTCGCCGTGGCCGGCCCACGCCCGGCCGCGGCCGAGAGCCTCGGCTGGCGCCAGGCTTTCGACTGGCTGTCCAGGCTGTGGGGAGGCGTCACTCTCACCTCGGCAGCCGGCGACTGCGGTCTCGAGATCGATCCGAGTGGCTGCCCGAGGCCCAACGCCGGTCTCGAGATCGATCCGGGTGGAGACACGGTCAACACCGGTCCCGGCGGCCCTACGACCAGCGGCGATTGCGGGTATGAGATCGATCCGAGCGGTGGTTGCAGGCAGTCCGGGGGTTAGGGTCCAATGGGGCGGGGAGGGCTTTGGTCCTCCCCGCCCGGTAGGTTCTTCTCTGGCGAACGGAGGTGTGAGAGACTGGCGGTGGTTTCGCGCTTTCCCGCAATCCGGAGAACTCTATGGCCGAACACCTCCCCCGCTCCTGGACGACGGGATTCATCCGGGGCAAGCTCTCTACCCGCAGGCGCCGTACCGTGATCTTCCACCTCCTGGGCTGCGATCCTTGCCGCCAGGCGATCGCGCCGGTCGCCGGAGTGATGTTCCGTCCGGGACGTGCGGTCGAGCCGGAAGATGGGGAGGGGGCCGAGTACGACGGTCCCACATACCGGGCGATTTCCTTTGCCGTCAAGCAGAGTCACGAGCGTATCCGGGAGCGCGCGGAGGCCGAGGCAATCCTTGCTCGAATGGGTGAGGACTGGCAGTCGGTCCGTGGCTCCCGGGAGCTATGGACATGGGGGCTGTGCGAGGCGTTTCTCGAAAAAAGCTGGAGCTTTCGCCATGAAGACTCCCAGGAGATGCTCCGCTTCGCGAAACTGGCGCGCGAGGCCGCGGACCGGCTCGATCCCAAGGTTTACGGTGAGAAGCGGGTGTTCGACATGCAGGCCCGCGCCTGGGGAGATTATGCCAGCGCGTGCCGCCATCATGACGAGCTGGTACAGGCGGAGTGGGCGATCCAACGGGCGTTGGACCTGTACAAGCAGGGGAGCGGCTCGCAAGTTCTTCGAGCACGCCTCTCCGAGGTGACCGCAGGCATACTCTCCCATCAGCGGCAATTCCAGACCGCCCTTCGCGCTCTCGATAAGGCATATATCCTTTATCGACGGCAACATCTCGCGCACGACGCCGTAAGGGTGTCGATCAGCCGCGGCATCTACACCGGCCGGAGCGGCGATCCCGAGATGGGTCTCCTCCTCCTGGCGCAGGCCCTCACTTTCGCCAGAGAGAATCAGATCGAGGACCCCAAGCTGAGCTTCATCGCCCTGCACAACATTCTGCTTTTCCGCGTCGAATGCGGCGAGTTCGCTGAGGCGAGGAGGCAGCTTTTCGATATGCGGCCGCTCTATGCCCAGCATGCCGGCGCGGTCGACTCCGTGAAGCTGCGGGGAATCGAAGCGACGATCGCCGCGGGGCTGGGAGAAAACGAGCGCGCGGAGAAGGGCTTTCAAGAGGTACGGGATGAGTTCAACCGGCGCGGACAGGTATACCACTCCGCGATCGCCGGGCTCGACCTGGCCGCGCTGTGGCTGCGCATGGGACGGCACTCGGACGTGAAGCGGATCGTCGGCGAGATCCTGGAGATCTTCCGCTCCCGCCACGTCGCCCGGGAGGCGATCGCCGCCCTGCTGATGCTGCGCACGGCTTTGGAGAAGGACCGGGCGAGCCTGGCTCTCATCGTGGGAGTGGCCGCCCTGATCGAGCAGCATCAGGGCGACTCCCTCGACAGCGCCGGCGGCGTTCAGCCCTGACCGGGAGGGTCCGGCTCGTTCCCCTTCCGGAGGATCCGTTCGAGCTCGGCCTTGATGGTCGTCCGGATGGCGTCGAGCATCTCCTGCCGGCTCCGCAGCGGCTCGGCGGCCGTGAGATAGGACGGCAGTACGTTCGTCCCGATCCCGAGTTGCTGCATCAGCCACTCGGGATCCTTGGGCGGGGAGGCGTGCAGGAAGAAGAACAGCGGCTCCATCTTCAGGGCATACGCGAGCCCGTAGACATGGCAGACCTTGAGCTGAATTCTCCCCTTGAACAGGCCGGCCAGGTAGCCCTGGCTCAAGCCGAGCTGGCGCTCCAGACGGCGCACCGGCACCTTCGAATGCCGAACCGCGTCCTCCAGGAGGCCCAACATCCGGTTGGATTCCTCTTTGCTCAATGCGTTCATGCGGACAAGTATACATGAACCGGCGATCATGTCGCCACAAGGCGCGAGAATTTCAAGAAGATCCGGCCCGGCCCCGAGCAGACCAGGACCCTCCGCCGGGGTAGCCGGCCCCGCCCCGCGGCGCGGCCCAGGAGCCTCTTTCTCGCGATAGACTGACCCCGGTTTGCGCGGGCCTGGCGCCCGGAGGAGCTTCTCGTGATCAGCACAGAAAAATCCAAGGCGGATTTGATCGATCAGGTCGTCGAGCGGGTGCGTGCCCGCCTCAACGGCGGAGTCTCGATGGGCGCGGAGAGCTTCGTCCGCCAGCTCTATGCCCACGTCCCCCCGGCGGACCTGCTGGGGGATTCGCCCGACAACCTGGCCGGTGCCGCGCTGGCCCTCTGGGACTTCGCGCAGGAGCGGGCGCCGGGCGCGCCCCGCATCCGGGTCTACAACCCGCGCGTCGAGGCGCACGGCTGGGAGACCTCCCACTCGGTCGTCGAGATCATCAACGACGACATGCCCTTCCTGGTCGACTCGGTGACCGCCGAGCTGCGCCACCTGGAGGCGGAGGTCCAGCTCCTGATCCACCCCCTCTTCCAGGTCGAGCGGGACGCCCAGGGACGGCTGACGGCGGTCCGGGAGCCCAGGGAAGGCGGCCAGCGCGAATCGTTCATGCAGGTGCAGGTGAGCGCCCAGCCCGCGGCCCGGCACGAGGCGGTCCGCAGCCGCCTGGAGGCCGTCCTGAACGACGTCCGTCTGGCGGTGGACGACTGGCAGACGATGCGCGCCCGCTGCTGGTCCATCGTGGAAGAGCTCGAGAAGAGCCCGCCACCGCTGCCGCGCCGGGAGATCGTCGAGGGCATCAAGTTCCTGGAGTGGCTGGTGGACAACCACTTCACCTTCCTCGGCTACCGCGAGTACAACTTCGAGGGGGAGGGCGAGGCCGCGGTCGCGCGCGTGCTCCAGGAGACCGGCCTGGGCATCCTGCGCAACGAAGGGCTCGCCATCTTCGACGGCCTGCGCAACCTGGGCACCCTGCCTGCGGACGTCCGCCACTTCCTTCACCAGCCGGCCCTGCTGCTGATCACCAAGTCGAACCGCGTCGCCACGGTACACCGGCCGGTGCCCATGGACGCCATCGCCGTCAAGTGCTTCGACGCCCACGGCAACGTGACCGGTGAGCGGCTGTTCGTCGGCCTCTTCACCTCCACGGCCTACTCCCGCAGCCCGCGCACGATCCCGATCCTGCGCGAGAAGGTGGAGACCTCGCTGGAGCGCGCCGGCTTCCCGGCCGAGAGCCACGACGGCAAGGCGCTGCTCAACATCCTCGAAACCTTCCCGCGCGACGAGCTGTTCCAGATCGGCGAGGACGACCTGTACCGCATCGCCACCGGCATCCTGCCGCTCCTGCAGCGGCCTCGGACCGCCCTGTTCGTGCGGCGCGACCCGTTCGAGCGCTTCGTCTCGTGCCTCGTCCTGGTCCCCCGCGAGCGCTACGACGCCGGCCTGCTCGTCGCCTTCCGGGAGATTCTGGACCGGGCCTACCAGGGAGCGGTGACTTCCGTCCACACGCATCTGACCGACGAGGCCCTGGCCCGGCTCCACTTCCTGGTGGCCACGACGCCCGGTCACATCCCCGACGTCGATCCGGAAGAGGTCGAGCGCCTGCTCGTCGAGGCCGGACGGTCGTGGAGCGACCGGCTGGGGGACGCCCTGTCCGAGAGTCTCGGCGAGGCCGAGGGGCTGGCCCTGGCGCGGCGCTACGCGCACGCCTTCCCGGCCTCCTATCAGGAGCGCTTCAGCGGCTCCGGCTCGGTCTCCGACGTCACCCTGCTGGAGAGAGTGGCGGGCTCCGGCGAGCTGGCCGTCGACCTCTACCGCGCCGCGGGCGCCGGCGCGAGCGAGGTGGGGCTCAAGGTCTACGGCAGCGGCGCGACCGTGCCGCTCTCGGACGTCCTTCCCATGCTCGAAAGCATGGGCCTCAAGGTTCTGGAAGAGAACCCCTACGAGGTACGGCTGTCCGAGCCGGGGAGCATCCTGTCGATCCGCGACTTCCAACTGCGCACCGAGGACGGCTCTCCGGTCGACCTCACCGGCGTCAAGGGGCCGTTCGAAGAGGTGTTCGGCCGCGTCTGGCGCGGCGAGATGGAGGTCGACGGCTTCAACCGCCTGGTGCTGCTGGCCGGCCTCTCCGGCCGGGAGGTCACGATCCTCCGTGCCTACTGCAAGTATCTGCGGCAGATCCGCTTCCCCTTCAGCCAGGCGTACATGGAGCGCACCCTGGCCCGCAACCCGGAGATCAGCCGCCGCCTGGTCGACCTCTTCCTCACCCGGTTCGACCCGGCCCGCCGGGAGGGGGCGGATGAACGCGCCGCCGCCCTGGTGGCCGACATCGGCCACCGGCTCGACAAGGTGACGAACCTGGACGAGGACCACATCCTGCGCCGCTACCTGAACGTCATCGAGGCGACGCTACGCACCAACCATTTCCAGAAGGACGCGTCGGGCCAGCCCAAGCCCTACCTCTCCTTCAAGCTCGACTCGCAGCGCATCGAGGATCTGCCGAAGCCGCGGCCGTTCCGCGAGGTCTTCGTGTTCAGCTCGCGGGTGGAGGCCATCCACCTGCGCGGCGGCCGGGTGGCCCGCGGCGGCATCCGCTGGTCGGACCGCCCGGAAGACTTCCGCACCGAGATCCTCGGCCTCATGAAAGCCCAGATGGTGAAGAACACCGTCATCGTCCCGGTGGGCTCCAAGGGCGGATTCATCGTCAAGCGTCCGCCGGCCGGCGGACGCGAGGAGCTGCTCAAGGAAGGGATCGAGTGCTACAAGACCCTGATGAGGGGGCTGCTCGACCTCACCGACAACATCAACGGGAGCGAGGTGGTGCCGCCGCCCGACGTGGTGCGCCGGGACGGCGACGACCCCTATCTCGTGGTGGCCGCGGACAAGGGGACGGCCTCGTTCTCCGACATCGCCAACGGCGTGTCCGCCGAGTACGGCTTCTGGCTCGACGACGCCTTCGCTTCCGGCGGCTCCTCGGGCTACGACCACAAGAAGATCGCCATCACCTCCCGCGGCGCCTGGGAGGCGGTCAAACGGCACTTCCGTGAGCTGGGCAAGGACGTCCAGAGCGAGGACTTCAACGTCGTCGGCGTCGGCGACATGTCCGGCGACGTCTTCGGCAACGGCATGCTGATGTCGCGCCACATCCGCCTGCTGGGCGCCTTCAACCACCAGCATATTTTCATCGATCCGAACCCGGATCCGGAGCGCAGCTTCGGGGAGCGCCAGCGCCTCTTCGACCTGCCCCGCTCCGCCTGGACCGATTACGACGCCTCTCTGATCTCCGAGGGTGGCGGCGTGTTCGAGCGCAGCGCCAAGTCGATCCCGGTCTCGCCGCAGATGGCGAAGGCGTTCGGGATCGCCGAGGAGCCCGTCAGCCCGGCGGAGCTGATCCAGGCCCTGCTCGAGGCGGACGTGGAGCTGCTCTGGTTCGGCGGCATCGGTACCTACGTCAAGGCCCGCTCCGAGAGCCATGCGGACGTCGGCGACCGGTCCAACGACGCGCTGCGGATCGACGCCGCCGACATCCGGGCGCGGGTGATCGGCGAGGGGGCGAACCTGGGGATGACCCAGCGCGCCCGCATCGAATTCGCCCTCCGCGGCGGCCGTCTCAACACCGACTTCATCGACAACTCGGGCGGCGTGGACTGCTCCGACCACGAGGTGAACATCAAGATCCTCCTGGGCGAGGTGGTGCGCTCGGGCCGGATGACCCGGCCGCAGCGCGACGAGCTGCTGCGCGAGATGACCGACGAGGTGGCCGCCCTGGTTCTGCGTGACAACTACCTTCAGAACCAGGCGCTGTCGGTGACACAGCTCGTCAGCGCCCACCTGCTGGAACGGTTCGCCCGCTTCATCCGGGCGCTGGAGCGCGGCGGCCGGCTCGACCGGTCGATCGAGTTCCTGCCGGACGACGAGGCCATCGCGGCCCGCGGCAAGCAGGGCCTCGGCCTGACCCGGCCGGAGCTGTGCGTCCTCCTCTCCTACTCCAAGATGGCGCTCTACGACGAGATCCTGGCTTCCAAGCTGCCGGACGACCCGTACATGCAGGAGGATCTGAAGCTCTACTTCCCGTCCGCGCTCCGGAGCTCCCAGGCCGAAGCGATCGGCAAGCACCGGCTGAGCCGGGAGATCATCGCCACGGCGGTGACCAACAGCATCGTGAACCGCGCGGGCATCCCCTTCGTCCAGGAGGTGAAGGAGAACACCGGCCTGCCGGCGTGCGACGTCGCTCGCGCCTACGTGGCGACCCGGGAGGTCTTCGGCCTGCGCGACCTTTGGAAGCGGATCGAGGGCTTGGACAACCGGGTGCCGGCCGCGACCCAGGCGTCCATGCTGCTCGACTGCGGCCGGCTGATCGAAAGGGGGACGGTCTGGTTCCTGACCGAGCACCGGCAGCCGCTCGACATCGGCGCCCAGATCGAGACCTACGGCGCCGGCATCCAGGAGCTCGGAGGCAAGCTGGAGGAGATGATCGCCCCGGCGGACCGGCGACTGCTCGCGGATCAGGCGGCGGCCCTGGTACAACAGGGTGTGCCGCGGGATCTGGCGCAGCGGGTCGCCTGCCTCGGCTGGATGGGTCAGCTCCTCGACGTGGTCCGCATCTCGCGGGGCGCTCCCGTGCCTGCGGTGCAGGTCGGCCGGACCTACTTCACGATCGGTTCGCGCTTCGGCTTCGACTGGCTGCGCCGGGCATCGGGAAGCCTGCCCACGGACAAGGTCTGGGACAAGCTGGCGGTGACGGCGATCGTGGACGACCTCTACAGTCTGCAGAGCGAGCTGACGGCGCGGGTGGTCGCCTCGGTCCGCAAGGGGGGTGACGCCGGAGACGCGGAGCGGGCCATCGACGGCTGGGTCCAGGAGCGCCGGCCGCTGGTGACGCGGACGGAGCAGCTCCTGGCCGAGTTGCGGGCGGTGGGCACGCCCGACCTGGCGATGCTGGCGGTGGCGAACCGCCAGCTCAAGTCGATGGGGAGCATCGGTCCGAACGGCTCGAACGGGAAATGAGCGGCGCCGTTGCCTTTCCCTTCCGGCCGTGGGTACGAAGCACGAGCCGGAGGGCGATGATCTGGGGCGTCGGCGCGGTCATGGCGGTCGGCGCCGTGACCTGGTGGCTGGAGCGCGGGGAGACCCAGGCCTGGGGACGGGCCTTCGGGGTTCTCCTCGCCTACAGCCTGCTGTTCCTGGGCACGCTGCTCAAGATCTGGTGGACGGCCGGGAAGCCGGCCGTCTCCCTGGACGCCGAGGCCTTCTACTACCAGCCGCTCCACACCTTCCGGCCGAACCGGGTCGCCTTCGAGACGGTGCTCGCCTGCAACCCCAAGCCCGGGACCGAAGCGCTGCGGGTCGTGGTCGCGAAGCGGAGCGTCGCCCGCGAGCTCTACCTCAACCTCGCCGTGGTCAAAGGCCAGCACCGCTTCCTCGACCTGCTCGAAGAGCGCCTGAGCGCCGCCGGCCTGGAGAAGGTCCCCGGCCAGGACCATACCTGGACCCGGCCGGACTGGCAGGAGTGAGGGACGCCTGGAGAGGCCCGGACACCCTGGTAGACTGGGCGCGGTTCACGGTTTCGCGTTCGAGGATTGTCATGCGCAAGCTCTTGTTCTTTGTTCCCGTGCTTCTCGCCCCGACTCTCGCCGCGGCGTTCGACGGGTTGCTGCTCCGCCCCGACGGCAGCCCGGCGGCCGGTCACCAGGTGTCGGTGGTCGGCCTGTCCATCTCCGTGACCACCGATGAGGAGGGCCGGTTCCGGATCTCTCCCGACCCCGCCCTCCCGTTCCGCCTCGTGGCGACCGGCCCCGGCGGCGAGGTGTCGGCGCCGATCGAGGTGACCGCTCTCTCCGGCGACTCTCCGCTCGTGGCGAACATCCCCGCCATGTTCCAGGACAGCGTCACCGTCGCCTCGGGCGTGGCCCCGGGCCTGGAGACGCCGCCCGCCGCGGCCACCACGATCGTCGGCCAGGAAGACCTGGAGCAGCGCCGGCCGCACCGGCTGGTGGACGCCGTGCAGGGCATTGCCGGCGTCTCCCGGTCCGAGGAAGGACCGACGGGCGTGCCCGCCATCCGGGGCCTCTCCCGTGGCCGTACCCTGATCCTGCTCGACGGCGCCCGGGTGACCACCGAGCGCCGGGCCGGGCCGTCCGCGGCCTACCTGGACCCGTTCACCCTCGCCTCGGTGGAGATCGCCCGCGGCCCCGGCTCCGTAGCCTACGGCTCGGACGCCTTCGGCGGCGTCATCAATGCGCGCTCCCGCTACCCCGACCCCGGGAGCCCCGCCGCTCTCCGCTACAGCCTCAACACCGGCTTCGGTGCCGACGGCGAGGACGCGCTCGGCGTCGAGGCGTCGGCCGGCGTCCTTGGCGGCGCTCTTCTCGCGCAGTATCACCAGCGCAAGGCCGGAGACGGAGAGTCTGGGGGCGGGGAGCTGATCTTCAACTCCGCCTACAGCGACCGCGGCGGCGCCCTGCGCTACGTGGTGGACACCCCCGCCGGCCGCCTGCGGGCCGCCTTTTCCCTCATGGACGGCGAGGACATCGGCAACCCGGCGGTGGACTCGAACGTGACGCGCGCCTTCTATCCCAAGGAGAGCTCGCGGCGGTTCAACCTGACCCTCGACATGGGACCGACGGGCGCGCCGGGCGGCTGGGAGAGCGTCGAGTTGGGTCTGTTCCTCGGCACCTACCGCCTGAACCTCACCCGCGACCGGCTCCCCACGGCCACCGTCGCCCGCCGGATCGACCGCTCCGCCACCACGTCCGACGACGGCTCGCTGCGCGCCGTGGCCACTCGCCCGGCCCTCGGAGGCCGGCTCCAGATCGGGGCCGAGGCCGTCGCCCGCTTCAACCTGGAGTCGTTGACGGAGCGCGAGACGTTCGACCTCGCCGGAAACCGGACCGGCCTGTCGCAGCCCCCCGCCATCGACGACGCGCGACGCACCGACACCGGCCTTTTCGCCTCCTGGGACCGGGCGCTCGGCGGGCGTTCCCTGATCGCCCTCGGCCTGCGCGGCGACCGGGTGGAGACCGAGAACAACGGCGGTTACTTCGGCGACCGCTCCACGGGGAGCTCCGCGCTGTCGGGCTACCTGGCCCTGACCGCGAGCCCGTTCCCGAGGCTCACCGCCAGCCTGCAGGTGGCGCGCGGCTTTCGCGATCCCACCCTCTCCGACCGCTACTTCCGCGGCCCCACCGGGCGCGGCTTCGTGACCGGCAACCCCGGCCTCGACCCGGAGACCAGCCTCCAGTATGACACCTCGCTGCGCTGGACCGTGGGCCGCGGCTCGGTGGCGGCGTTCGGCTACCTCTACAAGATCGACGGCCTGATCGAGCGGTATGGCAACGGTACGGACTTCTTCTTTCGCAACCGCGGCGAAGCGGAGATCCGGGGCTTCGAGCTGGAAGCCCAGACGCCGCTCCCCGCTGGCTTCAGTCTGGAGCTGGCGGCCACGTTCGCCCGCGGCGAGTCCGGCGGCCTGCCCGTCGACGACATCCCCGCCCACGGCGGCTTCACCACGCTGCGCTGGGCGGACGAGCGCTTCTTCGCCTACGTCCGGAACGGTGTCTTCCTGCGCGACGGCAGGCCCGGCCCCAACGAGACGGAGCGGCCCGGCTATTCGACCTGGGAGCTGGGAGCCGGCTGGCACCTGTCCGACCCGGTCGAGCTGCGCCTCGCCGGCCGCAATCTGACCGACCGCCGCTACCACGAAGCCGCGGACGCGACCGCCACCCTGGCCCGCGGCAGGAGCTTCACCCTGGGGCTCGTCGGGAAGATCCAGGGTCCGCTCAGGAAGATCCAGTAGCGGTTGTTGACGGCGCGGCGGGGGCGTCGTCACGCCCCCGCCGCGCCGGTTCAAGCTATACTGCCGTTACTTCCTGGGTCGAGGCATCGGTCTCGGGAGCGGCCGTCCGAGCGGGGGTGGAGCCCAACTCGGACGGCTTTTCGTCTTCCGGCGGCGGCGCCGTCTTCACCTTCCCCCTCGACCGGCGGGGCTGCATCCGGAATGCGACGAGCCTGGCGGGGAGAAGTCTGCCACGGGATCGGCCCGGCCGAGCTGCCGCTGGGAAAAATTACGATCTTTCCCAATTCCCAGCACTTCAACGACCGCGAAGGCTGCCGGACGCCTGGCGCAACCGGGTCGCCCTCGCGTAGGAAGCCCGCGTCCTGAAAGCCTCGGTGCAGCGGCCCCTCGCGTGTAGAGGCCGTTCCTCACGTGTTGGCGGCCGGCCCTCGCGTGTAGCGGCGGTTCCTCACGTGTTGGCGGCTGGCCCTCGCGTGTAGCGGCGGTTCCTCACGTGTTGGCGGCTGGCCCTCGCGTGTAGCGGCGGTTCCTCACGTGTTGGCGGCCGGCCCTCGCGTGTAGCGGCGGTTCCTCACGTGTTGGCGGCTGACCCTCGCGTGTAGCGGCGGTTCCTCGCGTGTTGGCGGCTGACCCTCGCGTGTAACGGCTGTTCCTCGCGTGTTGGCGGCCGGCCCTCGCGTGTACAACGCCCTGCTCTACCGAGGAAACCCGGGGCCTTGGCCCGAGTTGCGGGCTCGGCCGAACCGCCTCCCACCGGGGTGGACCGAGTACTTCAGCTTCGGCCACACCGGGCAAGCCGTACTCACCGGTACCACAGCGTCGGCACGATGAGCGTAGGCCGGCGCCTCAGTGGAATCGCCATCCCGCCGGGTAGGAAGGGCCACCCGCCGGATGGAGCAGCGTCGTCGCCTTCCCGTCCGGCGGCGACCGCGCTCCCCACCATTCCGCCCGGCGCTACCGGCTGGCTTTCTCCCTAGCATGGTGATTATCAACGGGAGTGGATATCGACCGCGAAATTCGCTAGAACGGTCGCCGCGGATCGGTTGGCTCTCGGCTCCAACTGAAGCTCGTCCATCCAAGGGATGGAAGGCTCATTTCAAGGAGGCGTTCCATGCTCAACCGACGTATTCTTGTCTTCCTGACCCTCGCGGGCCTCGTGACGGTCGCCGCCAACGCCGCCTCCGCTCAGGAGCTCAAGGTCGATCTCGCCAGCGATCCCGGGACCGAGCAGATAGAGCAGACCCCCCCCGGAGATTACACGATCCTAATTGTCGATAAGGCACCCAAGAATGCCTACAGCGTGCAGATCGAGGTCAATTTCACTCCCATAGCGCCGCTGCCGCCCCCGGATAAATCTGTAGAGTCTCGCGATCCGACCTGTTCCAAGCTCGTAGGCTATGTAGATGATATCCGCAATAGCGATGATGAAAAGTTTGTCTCGGGGCTCGTCTCTGAGATCAGACGGATTCTGAAGGACAAGACATGCACAGATGAGGTCGTGACAAACGCTGCCAATTCGGCCGTCGACGTTACAGAGCAGAAGATCGACGACCGCGTCTATACGCTCGCGAACGGGCAGGAGCTCAAGGTCACCGTCAGCCGAGACTCCGGGAAAGACGGGAAAAAATGGACGTTTATCTTTCGGACCCCCTCCCCAGGACGCTGGTTCAGCAGTTACGGGTTCGTCTTCGTCCCCAACCAGGATGAGCGCTACTTTTCCAAGCTCAAGCAGGGCACGACCGACAAGTACCTGGTTACCCGCGCCGCTCACAACTCGGGCAACGACTTTTCCCCATCCCTCTTTTACTCCTGGCTGCCCGCCAGCCGTGAAACAATGGGTTGGAGCTTCGGTATTTCTGCCGGTCTAGGGTTTGACCAGAGCAACCCGATCGTCTTCGTCGGCCCCATGGGAACCTTCCACCAGAACATCAGTCTGCTTTTCGGAGCGGTCGTCCATAAACAGAAGCGTCTGAACGGGATGTACTCACCGGAACAGGAAATCGGCGAGAACCTGACCGAGGCCCAACTCACGGAGCAGACCTACAGGGCCAACGTCTTCTTCGGCCTTTCGTTCCGCTTCGGCTCAAACCCGTTCACGACCGACAGCAGCGCCTCGAAGCCCACGCAGAAACAGAAAGCAGAACCAAAATAGGAGGCCTCCAAGAAGGTGCCCTCCCGCCAGGCACCCACCAAGTCCCGGAAACGCCACTGCAGGCGGGGGGCGCAGGTTGCTGCGCCCCCCACCGTCCAGGATCAATTGCAGATGTCGAGCGCGCTGGTGTCGAGCACCGTGGCGATGGTGTGGTTGCGCGGGTTGTCGTAGGTTTTCTTCGTGCCGGTCTCCAGGTCGGTCACCGTCAGCTTGACGCCGACGTTCGTCAGTCCGCTCAGGAAGATCCAGTAGCGGTTGTTGACGGCGCAGCCGTCGAGCACCTTCACGGTGAGCTCCACGTTCGAGGCGTCGAAGAACCAGAAGTATCCGCTCTGGTCGGTGAGCGGCACGGCCGAGCCGTTGCCGGATTGGGTGTTGGTGTTCCAGGCGACTTCGATCCGGAAGCGGCCTTCGTGCAGGCACAGGGTGGTGCCGCCGTTGAGGCACTGCTCGGTGACCTCGACGGCGCCGATGTCGCAGGCGCCGGAACGTTCCGCGCCGCGCTGGTCGACGGACTCGCAGCCGGAGCCATGATCGATGGCCTGGCTCGGCGGCGAGGGGACGTGGACCGGAGTGGTGCCGCCGACCGCGGCCAGCGCGGAGAGGACCGGGTTGATCGGCGACGCCACGGTACCGGCGAGGTCGCCGTGGCTCGCGCTGAAGTCTCCGCAGCCGGTTCCGATCCCCACGAGGTTGTGGCCGGCCGAGAGCGCGGAGCCCGAGCAGTCGGCTTCGGTGCCCGTGCCGGTATTACCGGCGAGGATCGAGTTCTCGAAGGTCGGATGGTTGACGCTGATGAACGGATCGCTCACCACGAAGGCGCCGCCGCCGTGGGGCGCGGTGTTGGCGGAGAAGGTGGAGTTGGAAATCTCGCCGACGGCGTGGCTGGTGGCATAGAGGCCGCCGCCGGACGCGGTGGCGGCATTGTTCGAGACGGTCGAGTTGAGCAGGTCGCCGGTGCCCTCGATCGACAGGCCGCCGCCGTTGGCGGCCGAGTTGTTCGAGACGGTGCTCTGGACGAGGGTCACCTTGGAGCCGCCGCCTTCGCCGTGGATGCCGCCGCCGAAGTCGAGCTGCGCCTGGCTGCCGGAGACGACGCCGCGGGTGACGGCCAGCTCGCCGAAGACGCGGATGGCGCCGCCCGGCGCGCCGTTGGTGGCGCCGTGGCGGACGGTGAGGCCCACCAGCTCCAGCTTGCTGCCGGACTGGACGTCGAAGACGCGGTCGAGGCCGCCGCCGTCGATGGTGGTGTTGACGGCGTCGCGGCCGACGATCGTGACGTCGTCGCGGATGTCGAGGTCGCCGGTGGCGGCGAGGTCTTCGCCGGCGCCGGCCAGGCTCAGGGTATAGGTGCCGGTGTTGAGGAGGATGAAGTCGGGGCCGGCCGCGGCGTTGGCGGCCAGGATGGCTTCGCGGAGGGAGCAGTGGTGGTCACAGGCTCCGTCCGCGCTGTCGGTCAGCGTGGTCGGGATGAAGACCGCGGCCCGCGCGGCGGGAACAGCCGCCGTGAGCGCGAGCAGCAAGGGAAGAAGGGTGCGGAAGAACGTACGGAACATGGCTTCGATTTCTCCTTCGGGGTTTTGACGCTGCAGCGTTCGGTTCTGCCTGTTTGTACGATCGTGGAGGGTTTTGCGTCCAACTTACGGGCAGGCGAAGGCGCTTGTGTCGAGCCTGGGCTGGAAGGCGGTGCCGGCCGGGTGGGTGCTGGTCCAGGTCTCGCCGGTGAGGGTGTCCTCGACCCGGACGTCCACCTGGACGTCGGTCAGGCCGGTCACGAAGACCCAGTAGCGGCTGTTGACGGCGCAGCCGTCGAGCACCTTGAGGGTCAGCTCCAGGTTGGTGGGGTTGAAGAACCAGAAGGCGCCGGTGTCGGAGGTCAGGGGGACGGCCTGGGCATCGCCTGCGGCGGTGGCGGTCTTCCAGGTGGCGGTGACGCGGAAACGCCCGCCCTGGAGGCAGAGGTTGGCAGGGCCGGGCAGGCAGGCGTTGGAGGCCTCGACGGCGCCGGAGTCGCAGCGGTCCGGCCGGGGCGCGCCGCGCTGGTCGGTGGCGGAGCAGCCTTCGGCCCAGTCGAGGGCCGGGCTGCCCGGCAGCGGCAGATGGGTGGGGGTGGGGCCGCCGTGGGCGCCGAGCGGGGAGAGCCTGGGGTCGAGCGGCGCCTGGAGGCTGCCGTGGCGGTCGTAGGCATCCGCGCCGCAGCCGTCGGCGACGCCGAAGACGTTGCCGCCGTTCGAGGTCGGCAGGCCGCCGCAGTCGGGGTTCTGGACTGCCGTGTTGCCGGCCACTACGGACCTCGCCATCCGGAAGGTGGTGTTGCACCCGTCGGCGCAGGCGATGTCGCTGAGGTGGATGCCGCCGGACCGGAAGGCGCTGTTGCCGGTCACCGTGACGTTGAGGAAGACCTGGTCTTCGGGGTAGACCCTCATGCCGCCGCCCGACTCCGTGGCATGATTGCCGGAGACCGTCACGTTCTCCAGGTGGGCGATCACCGCTTCGAGGCCGCCGCCGTCGATGTTGGCGGAGTTGCCGGAGATCGTCGAGTTTCGGATCGTGACGTCGAAGCCGTCCAGGCCGCCGCCCGAGTCGTCCGCGACGTTGCCGGTGACGAGGCAGTCCTCCAGGATCACGCTTCCCGCGATGCCGCCGCCGGTTCCGGGGATGCGGACGGGGCTCGGCCGGATCCTGGCGTGGCCGTTGCGGATGGTGACGCCGTGGATCTCCAGCCGGGCGTCGCCGCGGACTTGCAGGACCCGGTCGATGCCGCCGCCGTCGAGGATGGTCACCGGCGCACCCTGGCCGAGCAGGATCAGGTCGTCGGAGACGTCGAGGTCGCCGGTGCTTCCGGAATCCTCGAAAGCGCCTTCGCGGGTCAGCGTATAGACGCCGGGGCCGAGGAGGATGGCATCGTCGCCGAGGATGGCGTTGGCCGCCCGGACGGCATCGCGCAGCGAGCAGTCGTCATCGCAGGCGCCGTCGAAGGTGTCGGCGGTCTTGGTGACGTCGAAGACGGTGGCGTGGACCGCCGGAGCCATGAAGAAGATCGCGGCGGCGAGGGCGAGCAGCGAGATGTTTTTCCGGTTCATCGGGCTCTCCCTCAGTGCGCTCCGCAGGTGTTGAAGGCGGCGGTGTCGGTGACCGTGGGGAACGGGATGCCGCGCTGGCTGCCGTACATCCAGGACTCTCCGGTGAGGGTGTCCTCGACCGTGATCTCGACGCCGGTGTCGGTCAGGCCGCCGGCGAAGACCCAGAAGCGGTCGTTGACGCCGCAGCCGTCGAGCACCTTGATCTGGATCTCGAGGTTTTCCGGGCTGAAGAACCAGAAGGCGCCGGTGTCCGGAGTCAGCGGGACGGCCTGGGCCTCGCCCGAGTCGTCCAGGGTCGTCCAGCGCGCGGTGGCCTGGAACCGGCTGGCGGCGCCGAGGCAGAGGGTCCGCGAGTCGGGCTGGCAGCCCGGAACGCGCTCGACGGCGCCCGCGTCGCAGGCGGGGCTGCCGTCCCCGTCGCCGTCCGCAGGCCGGGGAAGCCCGCGCTGGTCGGCGCCGGAGCAGGTGGAGGCGGGAGCGAGATCGATCGCCGGGCTGCCTTCCAGGAGGGTGTGGGTCGGCGTCGGTCCGCCGTGGTCGCCCAGGAGGGAGAGCCGCGGGTCGAGCGGAGAGGCGGCGGTGCCGGCCCGGTCGATGACGCTCCGCGCGCAGCCCTCCCCGGCTCCGAAGACATTGGCGCCGCCGGCATGCCCGGCAGTCACGGTGGGACCGGCGCCGTAGCAGTCGGCTCCGATCTCCGCGGTGTTCCCGGCGATCAGCGAGGACTCCAGGGAGAATTCGCTCTCGCAGACGTCCGGGCAGTAGATCTCGGGGTCGCGGGCGATGCCCCCTCCCTCCCGTGCCTGATTGCCGGTGGCGGTGACGTGGCTCAGCGTGGAAATGTAGATGGGCAGGTAGGCTCCGCCTCCCTGGATGCGGGCGCGGTTTCCCGACAACGTCACGTTGGTCAGCGACACGGAGTAGAACGAAGAAAGCCCTCCGCCGAAGGTGGTCTCGTTGCCGGAGAAGGTCGAGTCCCGGACGATGAGGACGGTCGCCGACACGCCTCCTCCATAGCTGTCCGACCGGTTCCCGGCCACATGGCAGCCCACCAGGGTCAAGGCACCTTCGGCACGGATGCCACCGCCCGTCCCCTCCTCGTCGAAGTACGGACCCTGCTGATCGGGCGCCCGGCCGTTGCGGATGGTGACGCCCCGCACCTCCAGGTTGACAGGGTCGGCATCCAACACCCGGTCGGTCCCGTTGCCGTCGAAGAGGGTGCGGCCGGCCCCGGCCCCCAGAATGAGGAGGTCGTCCCGGACGTCGAGGTCGCCGGAGACGGCGTTGCCTTCACGAGTCCCGATGCGGGTCAGCGCGTACGTCCCGGGGCCGGCGCGGATGACGTCCAGCCCTTTCCGGGCGTTGGCAGCGGTGACCGCCTCGCGCAGCGAGCAGTCGGTGTCGCAGGCGCCGTCGAGGGTGTCGGCGGTCTTGGTGACGATGAACACGTCGGCGCTCGCGGTCGCGGCAGACGCCAGAGTGAGCAGACCGGTGATCAGGAGCCGTTTCATGGGGCCTCCGGGCAGACGTCGAGGGCGTTGGTGTCCAGGCGGGGCTGGAGCGGCGCGCCGGCCGGGTGGGTGCTGGTCCAGGTCTTGCCTGTGAAGGTGTCCTCGACCGTGACCTCGACGCCGACGTCGGTCAGGCCGCTCAGGAAGACCCAGAAGCGGTCGTTGACGCCGCAGCCGTCGAGCACCTTGAGGGTCAGCTCCAGGTTGGAAGGATTGAAAAACCAGAAGACCCCGCTGTCGAGAGCGAGGGGGAGGGATTGGCCGTCGCCGGATTCTCCCCGCACAGCCCACCGGGCGGTCGCCCGGAAGCGGTCGCCCCTACCCAGGCAGAGGGTGGTGGCGTCGGGCTGGCAGCCCGGGAGGCGCTCGACGGCACCGGCGTCGCACAGGCCGGCCGGCCGGAGCCGGCCGCGCTGGTCGGCGGCGAGGCAGCCGGAGACGGGCGCGATGTCGATCGCCGGGCTGCCCGCGAGCAGGGCGTGCGTCGGCGTCGGGCCGCCGTGATCGCCGAGCGGGGTGAGCTTCGGATCGAGAGGAGAAGCGGGCGTGCCGGCGCGGTCGGTGAGGCCGATGTAGCAGCCGCCGGCGTCGATGCCGAACACGTTGGCGCCGCCGCCGCCCAAGCCGAAGCAGTCGGGGCCTTCCGTAGCGGTGTTGCCAGCCACGATCGAGTTGATCATGGAGAAGTCGGTGCGGCAGACGCTCGACGGACAGGTCGCGGAGCCGACCCAGAGGCCGCCGCCCTGGGGCGCGCTGTTGCCGGTGATCGTGACGGCGTTCAGCTCCTGATCGTAGGCGTCGATGATCACGCCGCCGCCGGCGGTCGTCGCATGGTTTCCGGAAACGGTGACGTTGGTGAGCCGCAGCATGGACGCGAAGCCGACGCCTCCGCCCAGGTCCGCCTGGTTGTCCGAGACCGTGGTGTCGCGGGCGGTGACGGCGTCGCCGGCGATGCCGCCGCCCCAGGCGTCGGCCCGGTTGCCGGTGACCAGGCAGCCCACCAGGGTGAGGTCGCCGCCGTTGACGCCGCCTCCCTCTCCGGAGTCGCGGTGGGCCACGGCCTCGGCGCGGCCGTTGCGCAGGGTGGCGCCGTGGATCTCCAGGGAGCTGTTCACGGGGCCGGTCTCCAGGACGCGGTCGAGGCCGCCGCCGTCGATCACGGTGCGCCCGGCGCCCGCCCCCAGGATCACCAGGTGGCCGGTGGCGTCGAGGTCGCCGGTGGCGTTGCCGTCCTCGCCGCGGCCGGGCCGGCTCAGAGTATAGATACTGGAGTCGAGGACGATCACCTCGAGGCCGGCCCGGGCGTTGGACGCGGCCACGGCCTCGCGCAGCGAGCAGTCGAGATCGCAGGCGCCGTCGAGGGTGTCCTCTCCCTTGGTGGGAATGATGACCGCCGAGATCGGGGCGACCTCCAGGGCGCCCGGGATGTCCGGCATGCCCGGCGCTCCGGGCGGGTGGCAGGCGTCCAGCGCCGAGGTGTCGAGCCGGGGCTCGTAGGTGACCCCGGCCGGATGGCTGTGGGTCCAGGATTTGCCGGTGAAGAGGTCGTCCACCCGCAGCTCGACCCCGCGGTCGGTCAGGCCGCTGGAGAACACCCACCAGCGGTCGTTGACGCCGCAGCCGTCGAGGATCTTGACCACCAGCTCGAGGTTGTCCGGCGAGAAGAACCAGTAGCTGCCGGTGTCGTCCGTGAGCGGGACGGCGGACGCCGCGGCGCCGGCTCCATTGGGGCCGGACCACGAGGCGGTGACGCGGAAGCGTCCGTCCTGGAGGCAGAGGACGGGGCCGCCCGGAAGGCACGCGGCGTGGAGGGGTTTCTCCACCGCGCCGGCCTCGCAGGGCACGCTCCTCGCCTGGCCGAGCTGGTCGCCCGGCGTGCAGGCGGCGGCCGGCACGAGGTCGATCGCCGGGCTGCCGGGCAGGAGGGCGTGGGCCGGAGTCGGCCCACCTTGGCCGGCAAGGGGCCCGAGCTTCGGGTCGAGCGGCGCGGCTCCGGTGCCCGTGCGGTCGAGCGGTGTGGGGAAGCAGCCGTCCTCGACCCCGATCACGTTGGAGCCCGCGGAGAACCCGCGGTAGCAGTCGGGCTCGGCGGGCGCGGTGTTGCCGGCCACGATCGAGCCCCGGAGGCCGGCCTCGTAGACGGTGGGATTGGGCGCGACGACGGCGTAGATCCCGCCGCCGCTCTGGCCGGCCTGGTTGGCCGTGATGGTGGCGCCCGCGATCCCCGGCGAGAGCTCCTCGGGATAGTAGAGGCCGCCGCCCGCCAGGCCCGCGGAGTTGCCGGAGACCGTGGAGCCCACCAGCCGGAAGAACCGGCTGGAGGCGAGGCCGCCGCCGTTCGCGTCCGCCCGGTTGTCCGCCAGCGTGCTCTCGAGCACCATGGCCAGGCCCGAGGTCTCGATCATCAGGCCGCCGCCGTCGGACCCGGCGGCACGGTTGCCGGAGATCACGCTACGCCGGACGACGAAGTTGTAGGCGAGCTTCGCGGCACGGGCGTAGGCGCCGCCGCCGGGTCCGTTCGAAAGACCGTTCCGGACGGTCACGCCGAAGATCTCGGTCTCCGCCCGGACGTCGAGCACCCGGTCGGTGCCGTTGCCGTCGACGATCGTGCTGCCGGCCCCCGCGCCCACCAGGATGAGCGGATCGTTGACGTCGAGGTCGCCGGTGGTGTTCTGGTCCTCGCCCGAGCGGACGCGGGTGAGGGTATAGACGCCGGCCGGCAGCTCGATCACGTCGGTGTCTTCAGCCATGTTGGCCGCGGCGACCGCCTCCCGCAGCGAGCAGTCGTAAGGATCGCAGGCGCCGTCGAGGGTGTCGGCGGTCTTGGTGACGGTGAAGACGGCGGCGCCGGAGGGGGTTGCCGAAAGGACGAGAGCGAGGAGGAACGGCGGGGTGAGGCGAGCGGCTTTTTTCAAGGGGTTCTTCCTCCAGGGGCCTCCAGGTCCGGCGACGGCGACCCTTCTAAGATGTCACAACCGGGGTTTTCGTTTCTCGGACCCGAGGTCATCCCCTGAGATTTCGGCTCGAAATCTCAGACCCCGAGGCCGTCCCCTGAGATTTTGGCTCGAAATCTCAGACCCCGAGGCCATCCCCTGAGATTTTGGCTCGAAATCTCAGACCCCGAGGCCGTCCCCTGAGATTTCGGCTTCCGGGCGCCCCTGGGAGCGGGATGCTAGACTTCCCGGCTACCCCCGCAGGCAGGGGGGGGGCTTCCACTTTTCCCCGGAGACTCAGATGACACCCCGGAACGCGTATCGCCGCTCTGTCCTTCTCTTGATGCTCGCTCTCGCGGGATTCGCCCCGGCCCGCGTATCACCGCAGGCCGGCCCGGTCGGCCCGCCGGCTCTGGAGCCGGCGTCCACCGGCGGCGCCGCCGTCGTGGACCGGGCCCTGGCCAAGCTCTCGACCCACAGGCGTCTGCTGGTCATCGCGGCCCATCCGGACGATGAGGACACCTCGCTCCTGACGCTGGTCTCGCGCGGCATGGGCGGCGAGTCGGCGTACCTCTCCATGAGCCGTGGCGAGGGGGGCCAGAACCTGATCGGCCGCGAGCTGGGCGTGGACCTGGGGCTGATCCGCTCCCGCGAGCTGCTGGCGGCGCGCGGCGTGGACGGCGGACGGCAGTTTTTCACCCGCGCCTTCGACTTCGGCTACACCCGGTCGGTGGAAGAGACCCTCCGCCTCTGGCCGAAGGAGTCGCTCCTCGAAGACACCGTGCGGGTGATCCGGCGCTTCAAGCCGCAGGTGATCGTCTCGATCTTCCCCGGCCAGCCGCACCCGAACCATGGCCAGCACCAGGCGGCCGGAGTGGTGGCCCACGAGGCGTTCCCGCTGGCCGGCGATCCGCAGGCCCTGCCGCAGCTCGCCGAGGAAGGCCTCCTCCCTGGACGCCCCAGGCGCTCTACCGCTCCGGCTGGTTCAATCCGCCGCCGGAAGCCGTCACGCTGCCCATCGGCGGCGTGGACCCCTTCGCCGGCCGGTCGTTCTATCAGATCGCCATGGCGAGCCGCAGCATGCACCGCTCCCAGGACATGGGGCTGCTGCTGGAGCTCGGACCGAAGGACACGCGCGTCGTCCCGGAAGCGGGCGCTGCTCTGGATGCCAAGGAGCTGTTTTCCGGCATCGACACCCGCCTGGCCGGCATCGCCGCGACGGTCGCCGACCCCGAGCGGCGGCGCCACGCCGCGGACGACCTCGACGCGGCGCAGGCCGCGGCCGAGCGGACGCGGGCGGCGCTGGCTCCCGCCAGCCTGGACAAGGCCGTGCCCGGGTTCGTCGAGATCCTGGGCCACCTGCGCGCGGCCGCGGCTTTCCTGGACCGCCGGAGGAGCGGCCGGTCCGCGAGCTGATCGCCGAGAAGATCGGCGTCGCCGAAGCCGGCCTCACCGCCGCCGCGGGGATCGCCCTCGATGCCACCACCGAGCGCGAGGCGCTGACCGGCGGCGAGACGTTCCCGGTCCAGGCCCTGCTCTGGAACAGCGGCGGGCGGGAGGTCGCCAAGGCCGACGTAGAGCTGGTTCCATCCGCGGAGTGGGGCGGCGCCAACGTCACCGCCGCCGCCCAGGACGCCGCTCCCGGAGCGCTGGCGAAGTGGGACCTTCAAGCACCGGTGCCGGCCGGCGCCGCGGTCACGGCGCCCTACTTCCTGAGGAAGCCGCTCGCCGGCGATCTCTACGACTGGTCCGGCGCCGCGCCCGCGGAGCGCGGCGAGCCGTTCGGTCCGCCGGTTCTGGTGGCCCGCTTCTCCTTCGCCGTGGACGGCGTGCCGGTCACCCTGGAGCGCGAGGTGGTCCACCGCCACCGCGACCAGGCGCTGGGCGAGATCCGCCGGCCGCTGCGGGTGGTGCCGCGCGTGGAGGTCTCGGTGGCGGACGAGCTGCTGATCTGGCCGGTAGCCCGCAAGGAGCCCAGGCGGCTGCAGGTGACGCTGGAGTCCCACGCCGCCCAGGCGGTCCGCGGCCGGCTGGAAGCCTCGGAGCGGAGCGGGCTGGGCGCCGGTCGAGCCGGTGGCCTTCGCGCTGGAGCCCGGAGAGGAGAAGGTCGTGGAGATCTCGCTCCGTCCCGCCGCGGGACTCGCGCCCGGCCGCTACCGCGTCGGGCTGGCCGCGGTGCTGACGAAGACGGTAGCCGGTACGACAGCGCCGCGCCGGTGATCGACTACCCGCACATCCGCCCCACGCCGCACCCGAAGCCGGCGGCCGTGGCGGTGAGCGCCGCCGACATCGAGCTGCCGCCGCTCAAAAGGGTCGGCTACATCCGCGGCGCCTCGGACCGGGTGCCGGAATTCCTCCTCCAGGCCGGGGTCCCGCTGGAGCTCCTCGGTCCCCACGAGCTGCTCGAGGGCGACCTGACCCACTACGACGCGATCGTGGTCGGCAGCCGGGCCTACGAGACCGATGCGGCGCTGGCGCAGGCCAACCACCGTCTCCTGGACTACACCCGGGCGGGCGGCCTGGTGATCGTCCAGTACCAGCAGTACCCGTTCATCGACGGGAAGTTCGCGCCGTTCGCCATGGACATCGCGAAGCCGCACGACCGGATCACCGACGAGACCGCGGCGGCGACGGTGCTCGACCCCGCGAGCCCGGTCTTCACGACGCCGAACAAGATCGGCCCGCAGGACTGGGACGGCTGGGTGCAGGAGCGCGGCCTCTACTTCGCGCACACCTGGGATCCGGCCTTCGTGCCGCTCCTGGCCTTCACGGACCCGGACCAGCCGGAGATGCGCGGCGGCCTGCTGGTGGCGCGGCTCGGGAAAGGGCACTACGTGTACACCGGGCTCTCCTTCTTCCGGCAGCTTCCGGCGGGCGTGCCGGGGGCGTACCGGCTGTTCGCGAATCTGTTGGCGCTGAAGTAAAGGACAAGGACCCAAAGGACACAAGGGACCTAAACGACACAAAGGACGTCCTTTGTCCTTGATGTCCTTTGAGTCCTTTACGTCCTTTGGGTCTTCCGGGGTAAGATCCGCCCCGGCCATGAAAACCACCCGGCTCCTCTGCGCCCTCGCGGCGTTGTCTCTCTCAGGTTGTGGCGACGGCCGCACTCCGCTGGTGGTCTACTCGCCGCACGGCGGCGACCTCCTCTCCCTCATGGAGAAGAGCTTCGAGGCCAGCCATCCCAAGATCGACGTCCGCTGGCTCGACATGGGCTCGCAGGACGTCTACGACCGGATCAAGTCCGAGGCCGCCAACCCCCAGGCCGACATCTGGTATGGCGGGCCGCAGACGATCCTCGGCCGCGCCTCCCGGGAAGGCCTTCTCGCTCCTTACCGGCCGCGGTGGGCGGACGCCATTTCTCCTGAAGGCCGCGGGCCCGGGGGATCTCTACTTCGCGTCGTACCTCACCGCCCCGGTCCTGGTCTACAACTCCAAAGCCGTCTCCGATCAGGACGCGCCGCACGACTGGGACGACCTCCTCGACCCGAAGTGGAAGGGGAAGATCCTGATGCGCGACCCGCTCGCCAGCGGCACGATGCGCACCGTCTTCGGCATGGTCCTCTCCCGCTCCGTGAAGGAGACCGGCAGCCCGGACCGCGGCTTCGACTGGCTCCGCCGGCTCGACGGCCAGACCAAGGAATATCTCCAGCAGCCGGCGCTCATGATCGAGAAGCTGAACCGCCAGGAGGGCCTCGTCACCATCTGGGAGCTCACCGACCTCCTCTGGCAGCGCAAGCGCGGATCGCCTCTCGCCTTCCACTTCCCGGCGAGCGGCACGCCGGTGATCGACGACTCCCTCGGGCTCGTCAAGGGCGCGCGCCACCCCGAGGAGGCCAAGGCGTTCATCGAATTCGTCGGCAGCCCGGAAGGCCAGGCGCTGGCGGCGCGCGACGCCTTCCGCCTGCCGGCCCGCACCGACATGCCTTCCGATCAGCTTCCCGCGTGGGCCCAGGACGTGCTCCGGGAGTGGAAGCCCGCTCCGGTCGACTGGGATCTCGTCGACCAGAACAGCCAGGAGTGGATGGCCACCTGGGATCGGACGATCCGCGGGAAAGGCGCAGGTACCGAGTAGACCCCCGACATGGCCTTCCTTGTTCTGGACCGGCTCGACAAGAGCTTCGCCGCGAACCGCGTCCTCCGCGACTTCTCGCTGGAGGTCGGCCAGGGCGAGGTGCTCGCCCTGCTCGGGCCGAGCGGCAGCGGCAAGACCACGGCCCTGCGCCTGATCGCCGGGTTCGAGTCTCCGGACTCCGGCCGCATCCGGGTGGACGGCGAGGACGTGACCGCCCTCCCCCCCTCCCGCCGGCACTTCGGGATGGTTTTCCAGCACTATGCGCTGTTCCCCCATCTGACCATGGGCGAGAACGTGGCTTTCGGACTGGAGACGCGGAGGATGGGCAAGGCCGACATGCAGCGGCGGATCTCCGAGGCGCTCGCCCAGGTGGACCTCCCGGGATTCGAGAGCCGCCGCGTCGGCGAGATCTCCGGCGGCCAGCAGCAGCGCGTGGCCCTGGCCCGCGCGCTCGCGCCCGCGCCGCGCGTCCTTCTGCTCGATGAGCCGCTCTCGAACCTCGATCCCACGCTTGCGCGAGCGCACCCGGCGCGAGCTGCGCCGGGCCATCCGCAAGGCCGGCATCACCACCGTCCTCGTCACGCACGAACAGGAGGAGGCTTTCCACCTGGGAGACCGGGTCGCCGTCCTCCACGGCGGCGTGCTCCATCAGGTGGGATCTCCCGAGGAGCTCTACGAACATCCGGCGACCCGCTTCGTGGCCGGCTTCGTCGGCCGTGCGAGCGCCTTCCCCGGCACCTTCAAAAAGGAGGGAGATCTGGGGATGGTCGACCTCGGTGGCTTCACCTGGCCGGGGCTCCCGGCGGAGGATCTGAAGCCGGGCGACCGGGTCGAGCTGGTGGCCCGGCCCGAAGCGCTGGTCTTCGTGCCGCCCGGCAGCTCCGGGTCGCTGGCCGGCCGGGTGACCGAGCGGCGCTACGCCGGGCCGGTCTCCTACTTCGTGGTCGCGCTGGAGGGACCCCCCGGAATACCCGAGGTCGAGGTCATGGCTCCGTCGGGCGCGGCGTCCGAAGGCGACCCGGTCGCCATCGCGCCGGGAGCTTCCGGGCCTCCGCCTCGTATCTTTCGCGGAGCCTGATCTTGCCGACCCGCCGCCTGCCACTCCTCGCGCTCGCTCTGGCGCTCTTCCTCGCCTGGCTGGTCGGCTACCCGCTGCTGATGACCCTCGTCGATGCCTTGCGCGGGCCCGAGGGGTGGACGGCCGCCAATCTCCAGCAGTTCGCTTCCCGGCCCGACGAATGGATCGCGCTCTGGCGGAGCCTCTGGATCTCGCTCGCCTCGGTCGTCCTGGCCGCGGCGGTGGGCGTGCCGCTGGCCTTCCTGTTCGAGCTCGCGGACTTCCCCGGCCGGCGGTTCCTGGCGGCGGTCGTGGCCCTGCCGGTCGCGCTGCCGCCCCTGGTCGGCGTGATCGCGTTCCTCTTCCTCTATGGAGAGAGCGGCTTCGTGTCGCGGGCGGTCCAGGGTCTGCTGGGCCTGGATGAGCCGCCGTGGCGGCTGGCCGGGCCGGGTGCGATCCTCCTGGTCCACGCCTACTCCATGTATGTCTACTTCTATCTCTTCACGCGGGCCGGGCTGGCGCGGCTGGACGCGGCGCTCCTGGAGGCGGCGGCCTCGCTGGGAGCGGGCCGGGGGCGGACGCTGCTCCGGGTGACCCTGCCGCTCCTCCGCCCCGCGCTGGCCGGCGCCGCGCTGCTCACCTTCATGACCTCGCTGGCGTCGTTCTCGGCACCCTATCTCTTTGGAGGGAGCTTCCGGGTCATGACCACGCAGATCGTCGCCTCCAAGCTCAACGGCGAAACCGGCCTGTCGCAGGTCGAAACGGTGATGCTGGCCGGGCTCGCGCTGCTCGGGCTGATCGGGATGCGGTGGATCGACCGGAAAGGTCTTACCGCCACAGGGGTCCGCGGCGTGGCTCCGGCCCGTCAGCGTCTGGAGAGCCCGCTGGCGCGGATCGGCGCGGGTGCCCTGGGCTGGCTCCTGGCGGCCTTCCTCTTGCTGCCGCACGCCGTGCTGCTCCTGGTCTCCTTCGTGCCGCCGTTCACCTGGACGAACGAGTGGCTGCCGCCGGTCCTTGAGCTGCGCAACTGGCTCGGCCTCGTCTCCCAGCCGGAAAAGCTGCGGCCGGTGATCAATTCGCTCTGGATGGCCGCCGTTTCAACGGCAGCGGCCCTGGCCTTGGGCCTGGCGGCGGCGCGGACGGCCGTGGCCCGGCCGGTGGACGGCAAGAGCCCGCGCTGGCCCTGGCTGGCCGGTGTTCTGGAGTGGCTGGTGGCGGTGCCGTGGGCCGTGCCGGGGACGGTGTTCGCCATCGCGCTCGCCACCACCTTCGGGGTGAGCCGGCCGTGGCTCGGCCGGTTCGTGCTGATCGGCACGCCCTGGATCCTCCCCCTGGCCTATCTGGTGCGGAGCCTGCCGCTGACCGGCCGCGGCGCGATCGCCGGCCTGCGCGGGCTCGATCCGGCGCTGGAAGAGGCGGCGGCCTCGCTGGGAGCCGGCCGCTGGCGGCGGCTCGGCCGGGTGGTGTTCCCGCTTCTGCGTCCCGCGCTCGCGGCCGGCGCCGGCCTGGCGTTCATCACCGCGCTCGGAGATTTTGTCGTCTCGATCGTGCTTTATACCTTCGACACCCGCCCCATCTCGATCGAGATCCTGTCCAGCCTGCGGCTGCAGGATCTCGGAATGGCGGCGGTCTATGGCGTGCTGTTGATGACCGCGAGCGCCACGGCGTTCCTGCTGTGGGGGCGGAGCGAGGCCCGCTGAGGTCCGGCATCATGGAATCCCGCTCCCTCAAGCAGATCAGCGTGCTCATGGCCACGGCCTTCGTGGACATGATCGGCTTCACGATCGTCCTGCCGCTGATCCCGTTCTATGCCACGCGGCTGGGAGCGGAAGCCTGGATGGTCGGGGCGCTCATCGCGGCCTTTCCCGCCGCCCAGCTCGTGGTCTCGCCGTTCTGGGGCCGGCTTTCCGACCGCTACGGCCGTCGGCCCATGATCCTGGCGGGGCTCCTCTCCTCGGCGGCGGCGTACGTGCTGTTCGGCCTGGCCAACAGCCTCTGGCTGCTGTTCGCGTCCCGCCTGGTCCAGGGCGCCGGCGGCGGCACCACGGGAGTGGTGCAGGCGTACGTCGCCGACGCGGTGGTGCCGGAGGAGCGCACCAAGGCTTTGGGATGGCTGACGGCCGCGACCAGCGCGGGCGTCATGATCGGTCCGCTGATCGGTTCGATGTCCACCTATCTGGGTTCGGCGGCACCGGGATATCTGGCGGCCGGCCTCTGTCTGCTCAACGCGCTGTTCGCCTGGAAGTGGCTCCCGGAGCCGAAGCGGGAGAGCACGGCCGCCGAGCTCCACACCGCCGCCCAGACCCCTCGGCAGTCTCTGATGGACACGGTCCTGGAGGTGCTGCGCCACCCGGCGGGGCCGGTGAGCTCGCTGATCTGGGTCTACACCATCGGCATGATGGGCTTCATGGCGATGAACGGCGTCCTCGCCCTCTACCTGAAGCAGGTCTTCGGCGTGACCGCGCAGAATATCGGCTACTTCTACACCTATGTGGGGAGCATCTCGCTGGTCATGCGCGGCATTCTCCTCGGTCCGGCCGTCCGCCGCTTCGGGGAGGTGGGGGTGACCCGGCTCGGAGCGCTCAGCCTGGCGCTGGGACTGTTCATCATCCCGCTGCCCACCCACCTCGCGGGCCTCGCCGCGTGCGTGCTGTTCGTGCCGGTGGGGACGGCGCTGCTCTTCCCGGCCACGACCTCCCTCGTCTCCCGCCGCGCGCACCGTTCCGAGACCGGCCAGGTCATGGGAGTCCAGCAGCTCTTCGGCGGCGTCTCGCGGATGCTCGGCCCCCTCTGGGCCGGCTTCGTCTTCCAGAAGATCGGCATCCAGTACCCCTTCTGGCTCGCCGGCGCGCTGATGCTCAGCGTGAGCTTCCTCACCCTGCGGATGCAGAACGAGGTGTCGCCGGGTGTGAAGGCAGGAGAGGCGGAGGCGGAGGTGACGCGTCCGGCGGCCGTAGAGTAGAGTCAGTAACCTCCGGTGGCCGGCTACTGGACGGTGGTCGCCGAGGCCGAGGTCGACAGCCTCGACGCCTACCTCGACATGGCCCGCCCTTGATTGTGAACCTCCCCGCGCCGTCCGTTCCTGGGACCGCCGGCAGTGCGGGCTACCGCTCCGGTAGCGGAAATCCCTCAACGCTTCGGCGTCTCCCGAGACCCTTCGGCGTCATGCCGAGGAGTTTCGGCGTCTCCCGAGACCCTTCGGCGTCATGCCGAGACCCTTCGGCGTCATGCCGAGACCCTTCGGCGTCATGCCGAGGAGTTTCGGCGCCTTCCGAGACCTCTCGGCGTCACGCCGAGGAGTTTCGGCGCCTTCCGAGACCTCTCGGCGTCACGCCGAAGACCTTCGCCGGTCGCCTCAACGCTTTGGCGCTTCGTCGAAGGCGTTCGGCGTCTGCCGAAGCCTTTCGGCAACCCGCTGAGACGCGTCGCCGACCGCGGAAGCCCTTCGGCGGTCGACTTCACCCTTCGGCCACTCGCCGACGCCTGTCGGCGGTCGCCGAAGGGTGTGACGGCGACGGGAACAACCGTGGCGAGGCGGCGACACTTGTGGTGGACCCGCCGAACGTTGTCGCCATGGAGCCCAGAGCCCCCTCGACCTCCTGTGACGGATAAGCGGGCTCGGCATCCCAGCACATCTCCAGCCGCGAAGCAGCCCAAGCCTGGGCCCGGCAAGTGTTTGATCATGCACGGGATACCGCTCCCGCAGGGGGTGCTCGCGGTCCGCTTCTCAGGCCGTATAAGCCTCTCATGCACCTGCTCCGGGAGCTGTATCGGCCGGAGGCTCCGCGGTTCCGCCGCTCCTAAACACATGGAGGAGAGAGCTTTACGAGCTTTCAAGCCCCTCGGCGAATTGCTGATGAGCACTTGACGCCCAATCCCCCGGTTGCCGACGCTTAGACAGCCGCCAAGAAGAAGGATTGACACTCGGACATACGCAGGTCTACACTTTCTAAGTCGTTAGATTTAAGAAACTTGCGCCGCGAGCGGGGCAAGAGATAGGGAGTGCTTCGCCTCATCCGGCTTGATGCGAAGGACGACGCGGCCGGGTTGATTAGCCGGGTCGACACCAAGGTTCTGCGTCAAACAGGCAGCGGCAAAGGATGGGCGATTCTGATTCGGTTGGCGGTACCGACAGAGGTTATCTCTATTTGGGGCGCAGAGTGACGGCGTTGGTTCAAAGACCGTGACTGAAGTCGACTGAGGAAAGGTGCTGTGTATGTCGAGTCTCCAAGAGTTCTTCGTTAGGAAGCTGGACCCTATTCCTGGTACGTGTTTTGTACTTATGCCGTTTGATGAAGCCTTGGTGGCAGTGTACGAGCACGGCATTAAGCCCGCAGTGGAGCAGCTTGGTCTCAAGGTAAAGCGCGCTGATGAGCTTTACTCAGGACAGTCAATTTTAGGCGACATCTGGTCGGGAATTCAGGCCGCCGAGATCGTGATCGCGGATCTCACAGGCAAGAACCCAAACGTGATGTATGAACTCGGCCTCTGTCACGCACTGTGGAAGAAAGTTGTCCTTCTGTCGCAGATTCGAGATGATGTTCCCTTTGACCTGCGAGCATGGCGTGTCTTATGGTACGATTTTACGTTTGCGGGAGCGGCAAGATTGAAGGAAGAGCTTCACCGGGCGATCGAGGCGGTCAGAAAAGAAGCTGATCTGCCCGAATCTACGCTTGTCCCCCTGAAGCCTGAAAGAAGCCTCCCGGGTCCGGGGCACCATCACGATGATAGCTCTGAGTGGTTGTTCGGGACGGTGGCTCGGTGGGGTCATAACTGTGACTACGGGTTTATAAATGTGGGAGACGAGGATTTCTACTTCAATGAGGATTATCTTTTTTCGGAGCACTCAGAGCCGCGCGAGGGTGACAAGGTTATATTTCACCCACTAGCCCCTGTTTCCGTCGGGAAGAACCGGAGAGCTTCCTGTGTATTCCTCCATGGCGAGGAGCTCTTTGGTACCGTCGAGAAAATACTTCCGCAGGGATATGGCTTTGCGCAGATGGAAGGGCAAAAAGGCCAGCGTCACCAACTTTTCATAGTCACACGTGACGTACCGGACTTGCATATAGGAGTTCGCTTCTCTTGCTTTATTGGAGAGAACAAGCGAGGGCCTATAGGTGAAGGCCTGCGGGTCGTGGAACAGTAGTGGTATGGCGGCTGGATATATAAGCCGCAGAACCCTTATGAGGCCACCGCCTGTCAAGGAGTAAGCGCTCCGCAGGGGCCGTTTTTTTCAACGTCCCGAAAAAGGACCCCGACGAGAACGAGATGACCACCTCTGCTTGGTTTCCATCTGGCGCAGGGACTGCCTGCACCAAACACTTATCGAGGCTCAACCGCCGCCGTCAGGCGGCGGCGCGGGCCGCCAAGGCCCGCCACCTAGAAACGATTCTGTGCCCTCATGCCGGCCCACTCATGGGGTTGACTCGCTGGTCCTGGGACCGCGTTCAGTTATGGTGCGGGCTCGGGGGAGGGGCAGAGCAGTCATCCTCGACCCTTCGTAATCCTGATGTGAAAAACGGAGCGAGAGCGGGTGTCCAATCCCAGCGATGCGCTGCCGGGCCCCTTGCCATGGATCATCAGTGCGCTCAAAGGCGCATGGGCTTGCCTCATCGGAAGATCCGGACTGGTTCGACCCACATGGCTCGAGTTAGGCGTCTGGCTCACCCGCTCTCCTCCTTAAACCGTGACGAATCGTTGCAGGTCGAAGGGCTTACCCCTGAGCAGAATGTAGTAAGCAGCCCTGCCAAGCTTGGCCGCCAGGATGCTCAAGGCTTTTCCCTTCCCGTGCTTCTTCTCCAGACGTGCGAAGTACTTCTGTCCAATGGGGTTGGCGCGCAGGAACAGGGCCGCCGCTTCGGAGAAGGCCCACTTGAGATGGGCATTGCCCATCTTCGCTCCCGCCGATTTCTTGATCTTGCCGGCCGACTCATGGGTACCCTTGACCAGGCGGGAGTACGAGAGGAACTCCTGGACCCTGGGGAAGCGCTGGATGTCGTGGATCTCGTAGAGCAGGGTCAGGGCCAGGATCTCTCCGATGCCGGGAATGGAGCGCAGCAGGAAGAAGCCGGCATTATGGTCCTTGCGGACCTCGTGGATGAGCAGGAGCTCGATTTCCCGGATCGTGTCGTCGTACGCCGCGAGCAGAGCGACATCGGCGGCAATGGACATCTGGATACACCCTTCGTCGAAGTGCTGGATGACCTCTCCCCGGTCCTTGGTCTTGCGGACTCGCTCCTCCAGGGGCGGGAGGTTGTACTGGGTGTTGGTGTTCTGGATGTGGGCGAAGAGCTCTCCCCGCTTCCTGGCGAAGAACAGCCTACGTCGCAGGAGATCCCGGGTAGACCGCATCTCGCGGGGGTAGACGTAGGCTTGGGGCAGGTTGCCGCCGCGCAGCAAGGCGGCGATCTTGTAGGAGTCGATCCGGTCGTTCTTGGTCTTGCCGCCGTGGATGGCTTTCATGAAGAGGGCATGCCCGAGGACAAAGGTGAAGCCCTGCTCTTCGCAGAGATCTGCCACCCAGTACCAGCAGAAGAGGCATTCGACGGCGACGGCCAGGTCCGAGCGGTACGGCTTGAGGGCCTTGAGCAGCTCGTCGCGGTCACAGGCGAGCTTCCGATGGACCAGGGTCTCTCCTGCCTGGTTGAGGATGCAGAGATAGAGACTCCTGGCGTGCAGGTCGATTCCGCAGTAGTGCTTGTGCTGCTGGGTGTAGAATCTCATCGAGGCCTCCTTTGTGGTCGAAGGGCTTTCCGTCCCAGACAGCCTACCGCGTGGGTAGGCCGAGAGGGGGCCTCAAATCAGTATCCCGGCTCTTGCACCGGACGATTCGCTTCGCGTCTCGCCGGTGAAGAGCAGAGCGTTAGGCGCGTCGAAGCAAGAGAGGACTATGCCCAAGAAGAAAATGACCCACTATGGAGCTTGTCCTCTCTGCGGAAGAGAAGCTGTCCTGACTCGAGACCATGCTCCTCCAGATGGAATCTTTCTACCCCCGAAGCCAAGCAACCTGATCACGGTTCGAACTTGTGCTGATTGTAACGAAGGTACTAAGCTCGATGACGAGTACTTCCGGATCTGTTTAACACCGGGACCCAACCCTTCTCCGGCACAGTGGCGACTCTGGAATGAGAAGGTGATGGGATCTACTTTGAGCCGTAGCCCTAGGCTGCAATCGAGGCTTGTAGAGACCATGGACGCGTTGCAGGAGCAGCACAAGGCCACTCCACTTGTCTTCGCGGACGGAACTCCACTTACCGACGAGCAGGCGGCACAAACGGTAGGCCTTGAGAAGCGCAGAATCGATCGGGTAATAGACAAGATTGTGAGATGTCTCTACTACCATTTCGCTGGCTCGGTACTTCCACGGCAAGTTTTAACCGACGTGTCCATGGAATACGTCGGGGATTACCTGATTCAGTTGGCCGAGCCGCGTGGAAGGATCGGTAATCATAGGGAGTTCACCTTCTGGTATGATCAACTATCAGCAACCGATCAGAGCTACTGGCTGCTATGGTTTTACGAGCGGCCTCTATTCAAAGTGAGATTGCATCAGAGAGACGAAGGGGCGCCTAACACGGTCGGTCGAGCGGACTCCTGACGTCGCCGCTCACCTCCAAGGCCGTTGGGCGACCAGATGGAGATGGACGACTACTAGATCTGGAAATCTAATATGCTCGGCATAGAGATCGGCTACACATCATTTGTGGAGAAACTGAAGTCGACGAAATTCCTTTGCTCCACCCTAAGCTTGGTTCTCTTTATCGACCTATGTTTAGTTCTCTCAGTTCACGAGAGCGTCATCTCTGTAAAAGCTGACACGCTGAAGGCTATCTCGATTAAAGACATCGCGCTGTTCGCCACCGCGTATATTTTTATAGAAGGCTATGTGATCCCGGCTCTCTATGGGTTCTATGCGGTGATCACGCTGCTCATAAAGGGTCGGGGATTTTCGCTAATCGCCAAGTTTACTGAGCAAAGTGTGGCAGCCATACGCTATGCGTTAGTTACCGACAATTCTGTAGCTTACGCTTTAGTTCAGAGAGTTCAAAAAAGGGTTGAGGATGTTTATGATCTTGGGAGTGCAGCGCTGGGCTTGATCATATTGAGTTTCGCGGAGTTACTTGCAGCCAGTGAAGTCCATGCCTCTTCGCTTATCGAGGAGGTCGCGCACCGCGCCTTCGGTGTTGATCCGACAGTTGGTTATCTCACCATTGTAGCAGAGGGATTCTTTTTCATGAGAATACTTTCTTGGCTGCTGCGCTCTACACGGTTTGTTGAAAGAGGCTTCCCATTCCGAGAGATTTTCCAGTCGCCGCCGATCACAGGAGCGCCGGGGATTCAAGCTGAGTGGCAGTATTCGGGGACAGTTGCCCAACACTGGCCTGCAGCGGACGGCTGACGCCGCACGCTGAGGCGCCACGACGTTGGGGCGTCTCAAGAACCGTCATCAGGAGCCCTACGGTGAATACCGAATACGTTGAGATCCCGGAGCGTTTCTGCGGTCCACCGAATTCAGGTAACGGTGGCTATGTCTGTGGCCTCCTGGCCAAGCACTTGACCGGGACCGTTGCTGTCCGCTTGAAGGCACCCCCACCCTTGAAGACGACGCTGCGCTGCGAGTGGACGAATGACTCAGCGCGCCTGTTCCACGAATCGGCCGTGATTGGCGAAGCGAGGTCTTCCGAGTTGCGGCTGGAACCGCCGAACTGCCCGACGCTCGCACAGGCCGAGCGCGCCGCTGCGGCCTTCCCAGGGTTCAAGAGCCACTTGTTCCCGCGGTGCTTCGTCTGCGGGCCTGCTCGCGAGGCTGGAGACGGGCTGCGAATTTTCTCTGGCCTGCTTGACGGCCAAAGCCTGCACGCGGCTCCCTGGGTGCCGCACCCGTCCCTTACGGACGACAGTGGAAACGTAGCCTCTGAATTCATTTGGGCAGCGCTCGACTGCCCAAGCGGGTTTGCCGTGCTGCCCGTACCAGAAGGCTTGGCCATCGTCTTGGGCGAGCTGTGCGCTTCGATAGAAGGCTCATTGACCGTTGGGCAGCCCACTGTGGTTACCTCCTGGCCTATTGCTCATGAAGGGCGCCGTCGGACCGCTGGTACCGCGATACACACGACGGCCGGGAAGCTCGTTGCCTTGGCTCGGGCAGTTTGGATCGAAGTGCCACACAGTCAATGGGCTCCTTCGAACTGATCGTGGCGGAGACGCCCAACCCTTTTGAGGCCACCGCCTGTCAAGGAGTAAGCGCTCTCATTCGCTTTCCCACGGAGTCAAGGAAGGCCTGGTCGCCCATGCCAGTGAATGGCCCGGCGTCCACACGCACGGCGCTGAAGTGGCTCCGTCTTCCTTTCAGAGGGTCTACGGATAAGGAGAGGAAAGCGTTGACATGCGCTCCCCGTCACCCTAAGCTGTGGCCACAGGCAGGTGGCTACAACACCTCGGGGGTGCGCATGACTGTCAGAATCGGTGTACGGGACCTCAAGAACCGGGCGTCGGAGATTGTGCGCGATGTGCATGAGCAGGATGCGGAGTACATCGTGACTCTCCGGGGTGAGCCTGTGGCCGTGCTCCGGCCGCTGCCGGAGAGAAGCGCGCGGGAGTTGCGCCAGGTTGAACGGCAAGAGGCCCTTGCGATGCTCGACGACCTGGCCGAGCGGGTCGCCAGCGCCTGGCGCTCCCCGAAGAGCGCCGTAGCGCTGGTCGACGAGCAGCGCCGATAGAATGCCTGTCGTCGACGCCAGTGTCTGCGTGGCCCTCTTCAAGGCGGATGAGCCTGGACATCCGTCGAGCCTGCGCTGGCTGGAAGAGGCCGTAAAGGGGGAGGAGCCGATCGTCTCGCCAGCCATTCTCCTGGCGGAAGTGGCCTCTGCGCTCGGCCGCGGCCTTGGAGATACGGAGATCACCCGCAAGGTGGTGGAGCTTCTCCGGGCCAGGCATCTCCTTGACCTTTTCCCTGTGACCGAGGCTCTCGCGGCCCGAGCCGCGGAGATCGCCGCCAGCCATAGGATCCGTGGCTGTGACGCTGTCTATGTAGCTCTCGCGGAACAGCTTGAGATGGAGCTGGTGACTTTGGATGGACAGCAACTCGATCGGGGAGCGAACGTCGTCGGGACGCGGACCCCCTGAGTAGGCTCGCAGCTAGTCTATGTCGACGTGCATTTAGCCTAGATGTATTGACAACTAGGTTAGTTCGCGTAGAATCTAGGACAAGATGCAGCACGCCAACCCAAGGAGGGAAACCATGCACCCAACGGAGCCGAGTCGAGCCGAGGCGCTTGCCGCCATGACCGCGGAGAAGCTGGAGGAGATGGCGCAGCCGGCGCCCCGTGCCTCGCATCCGGGGCTGCGCGACTTTCTGGAGATCCCCTACGACCAGTTGGAAGAGATGAACCTCGAGGCCAAGGAGGAGCGGCTGGCCCGGCGGCCCGCCGACGTGGTCCGCGAACAGCGGATGCGCTATCTCAACGACGAGAAGCGCATCAAGGCGGTCACCGTGTGTTTCACCGACCTCGAAGGCCGGCTGCACATGTTGGACTATGACAAGAAGTTCCTGCTCAAGTCGGCGGACAATCTGACCTTCGACGGCTCGTCGATCCGCGGCTTCTCGCGGCAGCAGGAGTCGGACCTGCGGCTGGCGATCGACTGGCCGGCCTTCTACTGGCTGCCGTCGGACGTCTTCGGTCCTGGCAAGGTGCTGGCCTTCGGCGAGGTCCGCGAGCGCGACGGCAGCCCGTACAGCGCCGACATGCGGGCCGTGCTCAAGGGGTACGCCGACAAGCTGTACGCCCAGGACGGTATGGTCGCCCACGCCGCCAACGAGATCGAGGGCTTCCTCTTCCGCGGCTGCGACGCGGAGCGCGCCTACCACGAGGCCGGCCGCTTCGAGTTCATCTCCACGGGCGGCTATTACCACTCGCTGCCGGGCGACGCCCTGCGGCAGTTCATCGACACGGCCGCCGAGGTGCAGCGGGCCATGGGCTTCGCCAACGAGAAGGACCACCCGGAGGTGGCGCCCTCGCAGTTTGAAATGAACTACAGCTACACCGAGGCCTCGGTGGCCGCCGACCAGGTGCAGCTCTACAAGCTGCTCTCCCGGCAGGTCGCGGCGCGCCTGGGGATGACGGCGAGCTTCCTGCCCAAGCCGGTGACCGGCATCAACGGTTCGGGCATGCACACCAATTTCTCGGTGACCCGCCAGTCGACCAATCTGTTCTACGACAAGGACGGCAAGGACGGTCTCTCGGCGGCCGGCTGGGATTTCATCGGCCGCATCCTGGCCAGCGCCACGGACATCTGCCTGGTGCTCAACTCGAGCGTCAACTCGTACCGCCGCCTCGACCCCCACTTCGAGGCGCCCAACCAGATCAAGGCCTCGGCCATCGACCGCGGCTCCATGGTGCGCATCCCCCTCGGCAACGAGCGCTCGGCGCGCGTCGAGGTGCGCTCCATCGCTCCCGACTCGAACCCGTACCTGGCGATCTACACCCTGCTCAGGACCGGGCTCGAAGGCCCCCAGAGCGAAGAGGATGGGGACAAGCGGCCGCGCACCCGCTTCCTGCCGGACAACATCTACGACGCCATCCGTCTGTTCAAGGGGAGCCGGTTCATGCAGGAGGTGATGGGCGAGGAGGTGCATGCCAAGTTTGCCGAGCTCAAGCTCGCCCAGGCCGAACGCTGCCCCAAGGCCCTCGGCACCCTCATCAAGGCCTCCGAGGTGCAGTACCACCACGAGGTCACGAACCAGTTCCTCTGGTCGCAGTTCTGAGCGGCCGGTCCCGGCACCTCGTTTTCCCGCACGGCGGGAAGACCCTCTTCCCGCCGTCCGCTGCCGCCTAGCTCAGCCGGTCCAGGTGGTCCCAGCCCAGGTCCCGGCGAAGGCGGTTCCAGGAGGCGTTCTCCTCCAGGAACATCCCGATCCGGGGCTCGCTCTCTCGCAGCGGCGGCGCTCCGGGCCGGACCAGCTCCCCGATGTGAATGGCCAGGGACAGCGGAGCGTGGGCCAGGAGACAGCCGCGCTCCGCCTCGTCGAGCCGGCGCTCGCTCTCATAGCCTTCCAGCAAGGCGAGCCCGCTCCGGCTGGCATCGTCGATCCGCTCCCGCAGCAGCGGGTCGTCCTCGCTCAACCCGTCCTTGCGCAGATAGTGGATCTCCTGGGCGATGTCGCAGAGGATGATCGCGATGTCCGTCACCTGGTAGGCCACGCACTGCGCCTCCAGATCGAAGAGGGTGACGGTCTCGCCGTCCACGGAGAAGTTCCCGAAGTGGAACGCGCCGTGGCAGAGACCGACCCTCATGCGCGAGGTCAGGCTGCGCAGGCGGACGTCCAGCTCCCGCAGGTCGACGAGGAAGCCGTGGAGCCCCTCCTGGACCGCTTCGGAGACGGCGTGGCGGTCCTCCGATCCGAGCAGGGCGGCGATCCGGGAGATCGGCTTGCTCAGGTCCAGGTGGGTGGTCCACCACTTCTTGTCCGGAGGCGCCGGTGCGCGGATCTCCTGCACCTCCTCCAGCCCCCGCGTGACGAGGTGGAACCTCGCCAGCGACCGCCCGATGTGCCGGGCTTGCTCCGGCTTCACCCTCTGCACGACCTCGCCCGGGGCCCGGGTCATCAGCACCGCGTGGCGCGCTCCGGACCGGCCGGCGAAGTCGGTGACGTGGCTCCCGTCCCGGCGCGGGTAGGGCTGGACCACCGGCAGCCCGCGCTCGCCGAGAATACACATCAGGTGGAGCTCGGCCTCGATCTGCCGGCGCGTGCGGCAGCCCTCGCCGTAGAGCTTGAGCACCCGCGCGGTGGGTTCCGCCTCGGGCTCCACGAGGTAGGCGCGCGACTTGGCTCCATAGCCGAGCAGGCCGACACGGTAGGGCGCCGGAATGGGATAGTGCTCGAGAATCTCCGGAATGCGCCCCTCTTCCTCGAGATCGTACTTTTCGATTCCGCTCATCGCTGGGGGCTCCTATGGATCCAGGTCGTCCCATTCCAGATCCCGGCGTAGCCGTGGCAGGCCAGGGGTTCCGCGCTCATCCCTGAAGGCTCCCGGCCAGGTCCGCCAGCAGGCCGTCGAGCTCCGATTGGGTGAAGCCCATCTCGGGAAAGTCCTGGGGGGTCGGGGATTGCGGGCGGCCGGGCTCCGCGGGCGCGGCGGAGCCCGGCTGGAGGAGCTCCCGCAGCGCCTCGTGGCACCGCTGGGCCAGCGCGGCGATCGTGGCGGCCCGGTGGCGCGCGGCGCTGTACCGCCAGAGGACCCGCAGCCGGCCGTCGACCACGAGCGCCTCGACGGCGATCGCCGCCGGCCGCGGCGCCCCGGGGTCGCGTTCCCGTCCCACTCCGAACCGCTCGACCTCGAGGAGGCTGTCCTCCTCCGCGCTGCGCTGGAAGCGGCCGAGATAGTTGAAGGACACCGCGGGAGCGGGCTGCCCGCGCAGGGCGCCGGCCGGACCGCCGGGCGGCGACAGGTAGCGCAGCACGCCGTAGCCGATGCCCCGGTGGGGAATCGCCCGCAACGCCTGCCTGACCCGGTCCAGGAGGTCGTGCGGATTCGTAGTATCAAGAGATAGCGGCAGGTCCAGGGGATGGTGGCTGGTCAGCCAGCCGAAGGTCTGTGAAAGATCGATGCCTGGGAGGATCGGCTCGCGGCCGTGCCCTTCCAGGTCGATGCTCAGGGAGTCCCCCTCTGCGATCCACGGCGAGAAGGCCGCGGCGACGGCGGCCAGGAGCCGCTCCTCGGCGCTCGCCGCGCCGTCTCCCCGTGAGGCCTGGAGGAAGGCGGCGGTCTCCTTCGCCGTCAACGGCAGGGTGATCGTCCGCTCGGTACCCTCCACGTCGGCGCCTTCGGCAAGATCGATTGGGATGGTTCCTGACGGCCGCGGCTCGGTCCAGAGCCGGGTTTCCGCAAGAGCATCGCCGGCCGCGTAGCGGGCGAGCCCCTCGGTCCACCGCGCCAGTGACGCCGGACGGGGAGGGAAGAGGCCGTCGCGCAGGGCGGTTTCGAGGTCGTCGACCAGGAGCCGCAGGGACACGCCGTCGACCGCGAGGTGGTGCAGGACGACGATCAGGCGGTCCGGCCGGCCCGGGCCGCGGACGAGGGCGGCGCGCAGGATCGGGCCGGCCTCGAAATCCAGGCCGGTGTGCAGCCGGTCCGCCAGCTCCTCCAGGGCGCGGTCGATCTCATCGTCCGCGCAGGCTTC
This sequence comes from uncultured Holophagales bacterium, assembly GCA_963844885.1. Classification (GTDB taxonomy): domain Bacteria; phylum Acidobacteriota; class Thermoanaerobaculia; order Multivoradales; family UBA5704; genus DATMER01. The sequence goes on from CAWJQA010000012.1 coordinate 1,221,778, forward strand.
GAGGTCCGCCAGCTCCAGGGGGAAGCTCTCTTCCGGGGCCGGGAACCGCTGCCGCCAGCCGCCTTCGAACGGTTCGATCCGCAGACGTAGCGCTTCGTGCCGCCGCACCAGGGCGGCGAAGGCGGCGGCGAGCCGCGGCGGGTCGATCGGCCGGCTGAGCCGGAGCAGGAGGGAGAAGTTCCAGTGCCGCGGGTTCGGCATCCGCCGCTCCAGGAACCAGGCCTGGACCGGCGTCAACGGGGCGGTGCCCACGACCGGCTCCGGCTCGTTTTCCGGAGGCGCGGCGGCGGTCGGGTTTGTGGCGAGGAGCCGCGACACGGTGGGAGCGGCGAAGATCGACTGCGGCGACAGGCGCAGGCCGAGGCGGGCCGCCCGGCCCGCGATGCGGATCGCGGCGATGGAGTCGCCGCCGAGGGCGAAGAAGTTGTCGTCGGCTCCACAGCGGTCGATCCCCAGAGCCTCGGCCCAGATCTCCGCCAGCCGATGCGCCAGCTCCCCGGAAGGTGTCTGTGGGGAGGGCTCGTCCACGGTGCCGGCGAACGGATCGGGGAGCGCCTTGCGGTCGACCTTGCCGTTGGCGGTGAGGGGGAGGGCCGCGAGGAGGATCACACGGGCCGGCCGCAGCGGCTCGGGGAGGCGCTCGGCGAGCAGGGCCGAGATCCGCTCGGGAGTCAGGGCTGGATCGGTCACGGCGGCATAGGCCACGAGACAGCGCTCGCCGCCGGGTCGGAGGCCGGGCACGACGGCGCCTTCGCGCACGCCGGGCAGGGCGCGCAGATGGGTCTCGACCTCGCCGGGCTCGACCCGGTGTCCCCGGATCTTGATCTGATCGTCGACGCGGCCCAGGAACTCGATCCGCCCGTCGGGCAGGAGGCGTCCCAGGTCGCCGGTGCGGTACATCCTCGCCCCGGGCTCGCCGCCGGACGGATCGGGCAGGAAGCGCTCGGCCGTCAGGCCGGGCTGCCCGATGTAGCCGGCGGCCACGCCGCCGCCGCCGAGATGGATCTCGCCGGGCTCGCCGTTCTCCGGTAGATGAACCCGGACGCCGTCGAGAGGACGGCCGAGAGGGACGGAACCGGAGGCTGACGGAGAGGCGATGCCTGCAATCCCACCGATCGTCGTCTCGGTCGGCCCGTAGTGGTTGAACACCTCGCAGCCCGGGCGTAGCGCGGCCACCTGCTCCACCAGGGGCCATTCCAGCCGGTCGCCCCCCAGCACCAGGAGCGAGCGCGGCAGCAGGCGGGCGGGCTCCGGGACGTTCAGCAGCGCCGCGAGGTGGGTGGGCACGATTTTCAGGCCGTCCACCGGATACCGCTCCAGGTACTCCGCCAGCGCCAGCGGATCGGAGGCGGTCCGGCGGGGAAGCACGTGCAGGCAGCCGCCCGCGTGCAGCGCCGCCAGCACCGAGGTGTAGCCGAGGTCCGCGGCGAGCGAGGAGACGACGGCCCAGTCGCCGGCCGCGGGAGGCCGCAGGCGCGCGCTCATCCCCTTGACGTAATGAGCGAGGTTGGCGTGAGTGACGGCCACACCCTTCGGCCGGCCCGTCGAGCCCGACGTATAGAGAATGTAGGCCACGTCGTGGACGTGCTCCGGCGGTTCTTCAATATCGCCAATATCGCCAATATCGCCGGCATCGACCTCATCCCCGCTCTCGGTCAACCCGAGCACGGGCCGGCCCGAGGGCGGCAGCCCGGCGAGATGCGGGCCGGCGATATCGGAGATGACAGCCACGGCCCCGCAGTCGTCGAGCAGCGAGGCGAGCCGGGCCGGTGGAGCTTCCGGATCGAGCGGGACGTAGACCGCGCCGCGGCGGAAGATCCCCAGCATCGCCGCGATCGTGTCGACGCCGTCGCCGCAGAGCACGGCGACCGGTTGGCCCGGCTCGACGCCGGCTCGGCCCAGGCGTCCGGCCAGGAGGCGGGCGGTGCGGTCGAGCTCGCCATAGGTCATGACGCGCTCCGGGCTGCGCAGGGCCGGCGCGTCCGGCCGCGAGCGGGCGTGACGCTCGACCGCGCGATGGAGCCGCTCGGGCGTCGTCTCGGGAACGGCGGCGAGGGCGCGGTCCACAGCCGCGAACAGCCCGGCCACCGCCGTCTCCGCGGCGAGCGCGTGGAGGACCGCCAGGTAGGCGTCCAGCCAGCGGGCGGCGGTCGAGTCCAGGAACAGGTCGCGGTTGTAGTCCAGCTCGATTTTCAGACCGGCCGGGGACTCGATGACGTTGCAGAAGAGCTCCCAGCGCACCGCACCCTGGTCGTTTCCCATCACCTCGGTGCGCAGGCCGGGGAGGTCGGGAGAAGGGTCGTAGCGGTCGAGATTGAGGGCCGCCGAGACGAGCGGCAGGCGTCCGGTATCCCGGAGCGGCTGCCTCTTCAGCACCTCGGAGAGCAAGGCGGAGAACGGGTGGTGCCGGTGCGCCAGCGCGTCGAACAGATCGCCGGCCACCTCTTCGAGGAGGCGCGCGACCGGCATGTCCGGCGCCACCCGGCAGCGGATCGGCAGCACGTTGATGCAGTAGCCCATCAGGCCGGTCTGCAGCTCCGGGGGCCGTTCGTCCACGGGGACGCCGACGACGAGATCCTCCTGGCCGCTCAGCCGGGCGAGCAGCACCGCGAAGCCGGCGAGGCCGGCGGCGAAGAGCGTCCCGCCGGCCTGTTTCGCCAGCGCCTGGAGAGCCGCGGACTCCCCGCCGGGAAGCGTCCGCTGGACGCGTCCGCCCGAGGAGGTGGGCAAGGGCGGCCGCGGATGGTCGAGCGGAAGGGACAGGTCGGGAGGCAGGCTGTCGAAGCGCCGCCGCCAGTAGCTCTCGTGCGCGGCGGCCGTGCCGTCGGAGACGCGGTCCGCGCCGGCCGCGACGAATTCGCGGAACCGGCGCGGCGGCGGCAGCTCCTGCGGTGGCTCCAGCTTTGGGCCCGCGACGGCCAGCCGGTAGAGCGCGGCGATCTCGTCGAGCATCAACGCCATCGAATGGCCGTCGGTGATCAGGTGGTGCAGCAGGATCACGAGCCGGTGCCAGTTCGGCGCCAGCTTCAGCACGGCGGTGCGGAACAGGGGGCCGGCGGCGAGCTGGAACGGCTTGCGGGACTCCGCGGCGAGCCAGCGGTCGGCGGCTGATGGCGCAAGCTCGATCACCGGCACCGCGACCGCGAAGGGCGGGGCGAAACGCTGGTGCGTGCCGTCCTCCGCGAACACCGCGCGCAGCACCTCGTGCCGCTGGACGACGGCCTGGAGCGCGTGCCGCACCGCCGCGAGGTCCAGCTCGCCGCGCAGGTCGAGCACCAGCGACTGGTTGTAGGCGGCGGAAGTTTCCTCCCCCAGGTTTGCGGCGATCCAGAGAGCCCGCTGGGACGGAGTGAGGGGCACCGGGGCCTCCGCGTCTTCCACGGACGGAGACTCCGGCGGGACAGCCGCGACGGCTGGCCGGGCGGCCCCGAGGAAGCCCGCGGCGCGCAGCTCGTGGACGCTTTCGCGGACCGCCCGCTCGATGTGCGCGATGTCGTCCTCCGTGTGCGCCGTCGACAGGAAGCAGGTCCGTCCCTCCCAGACGTACACCCCCTTCTCGGCCAGGTGGTAGAAGAGGAGGTTGAGGTCGCCGCCGGCGAACCGGAAGCGGAACAGCGAGCCGAAGTGGTCCAGGTGCAGCCCGGGGCAGGCGTCGCGGAAGGTTTCGTTGAGCGAGGCCGCCATGCGGCCGGTGCTCTCGTTGAGCCGCTCCTGGAGGGACGGCCCCTCCTCCCGCATGCGGCGGATCACGGCGCGGGCCGCCGCCATCGACAGCGGGTGCTTGCTGAAGGTGCCGGCGAAGAAGGTGGAATCGGCCGTGGGGCCGCTGCCGTCGCCGAACTCCCAGACGCCGCCGTCGATGCCGGCCATGAACGCGGAGCGGCCGGCGACCACGGCGATCGGCATGCCGCCGCCGATGATCTTGCCGTAGGTGACGAGATCGGCCTGCACGCCGGCCCAGGCCTGCGCCCCACCCTGGTGGATGCGGAACCCGACCAGAACCTCGTCGAAGATCAGGGCCGCTCCCACCTCCCGGGTGACTTCGCGCAGGCTCGCCAGCAGCTCCCGGGGCTGCAGCGCGGGCCGGCGGCTCTGCACCGGCTCGACCAGGACGGCGGCGAGCTCCGCGCCGTGCCGGCGCACCAGCTCCAGCGTACCCTCCGGGTCCGAGTAGTCGAGGACCAGCGCGTCGCCCACCGCGCCGGGCGGCACGCCGAGAGCGGAAGGCACCGCCCAGGGCGCGGCGGCCGACCCGCCGGCCTGCACCAGGACGCCGTCCGCATGGCCGTGGTACGAACCGGAAAAGAGCGCGATCCGGGTGCGGCCGGTCGCCGTGCGTGCCAGGCGCAGCGCGGTCATCACCGCCTCGGTGCCCGAGTTGCAGAAGGCGGCCCGCTCGACGCCGGTCAGCTCGCAGATCCCGTCCGCGACCTCGCCGGCCAGGTCGGACTGCGGCCCGAGGTGAAGACCCAGCTCGAGCTGCCGCCGCACCGCGTCGGCGATGAACGGCGCGCCGTGGCCGAAGAGCTGCACGCCGAAGCCCATGGTCGTGTCGACGTATTCGTTGCCGTCGACGTCCCAGATGCGCGAGCCGGCGGCGCGGTGCGACACGATCGGGTAGAGCATCTCCTTGATCGACGGGCGGAAACCCGCCGAGGAGCGGCTGTCCGCGAGCGTCCGGCGGTAGCGGGCGACGTAGCTCTTGGAGCCGGCCGTGCGCGCCGAATAGCGGCGCACGAGATCCTCCAGGTGCGTGCGGCGGCGCTCGTCGAGCGGCTCCTCAGCGACGCCCACCAGGGGGGCCAGCTCGTGCCGCGGCGCGGACGGGTTGCGCGCCGCGGCGATCGCAGGCATCGGCGCCAGGGCGGGGACGGAGGCCGCCGGCGAGGCCGCGGCGGCGGCGAGGTGGTCCGCCAGGGCGGCGACGGTGGACAGGTTGCGGAAGAGCTCGCGGCGGTCGAGCGCGATGCCGAACCGCCGCTCGATCGCCGCCATCCCTTCGACCAGGATCAGCGAACCGGCCCCGAGGTCGAGGAGGTTGGCATTCTCAGGGATGCGCTCCGGATCGACTTGCAGGATGCGGCCCAGGATCTGGCGCAGCCCGGCGCGGACGGCGGCCGGATCGGCGGCGGCCTTCGCCGTCTCCACGGCGGGAGCCGCCGGAGCCGCGGGCCGGTCGTCAGCCACCGCCTGCCTGTTCCCCTGCCCGGCCACCCACCAGTGGCGCCGGCGCTGGAACGGATAGAGGGGCAGAGATCTCCGGCGCCCAGAACCGTGCCCCTCGGCGATCGCCGTCCAATCGACCGCGGCGCCGCCGGCATAGAGCTGCGCCAGACTCGACAGGAAGCTCTCCCGGTCGTCCACGTTGCGCTGGAGGCTGGGGAGCCAGCGGTGCGAGGCCCCGTCGAGGCAGCGCCGCCCGAAGCCGAGGAGCACCGGGTGGGGGCCGACCTCCAGGAACCGGTTGCAGCCCAGCGAGCCGAGGGTGCCCATCGCGGTCCGGAACAGGACCGGCTGGCGCATCTGCCGGACCCAGTAGCCGGGCTCCGCCATGGCGGCGCCGGCAAGCTCGCCGGTGGCGCAGGAGACGATGGGCAGTCGGGGCTCGCGCAGCCGCACCGTGCGGAGCCGGGCCTCGAATTCCGGCAGGATCGGCTCGACCAGGGCGGAGTGGAAGGCGTAGGGGACGCGCACCCGCCGCGCCTCCAGCCCGTCGGCGACCAGCCGCGCCAGCACCGCGTTGACCGCCGCCGCCTCGCCGGAGACCACCACCTCGCCGGGAGCGTTCACGGCGGCGATCGCGGCGAGGGCGACGATCCCGGATTGCGCGCCGACTGCGCCGACCGCCTCCGCGGTCCGCGCCTCGGGCCCGTAGACCGTTGCCATGACGCCCCGCGGCAGCCCCCGCATCAGCCGCCCCCGCTCGGCGACCAGGGCGAGGACGTCCTCGAGGTCGAACACGCCGGCCAGCAGGCGGCGGCGTACTCGCCGAGGCTGTGACCCAGAAGAGCGGCGGGCTCGATGCCGGCCGAGAGCCAGAGGCTCGCCAGGGCGTACTCGAACGCCACCAGCGCCGGCTGGGCGAACAGCGCGTCGTCGAGCCGCGGATCCGCGGCATCCGGCGAATCGGACGGATACAGGACGGCGAGCAGCGAATCGCCGAGGTGCGGGCGGAGGATCTCGTCGCAGCGCTCCAGCGCCGACCGGAACGCGGGCCGGGTCTCGAAGAGCCGCCGGCCCATCCCCGGGCTCTGGCTTCCCTGGCCGGTGAACAGGAAGGCGCAGCGCGATGCGTCCGAGGCGCGGTCCGGAATGGCGGGAAGCGCCTCGCGCAGCGCCGCGGCGAGGCTCCCGGGTGTATCGCCCGCCACCGCCAGGCGATGGGCGAAATGGGTCCTCGTCAGGGCCGCGGAGTGGACGAGGTCGGCGAGATCTTCCTCCGCCGCGCCCTCCAGCAGCTCCGCGTGCGCCGCCGCCAGCTCGCGCAACGCTCCGGAGGAGTGGGCGGAGACGGGATACAGGTGGAAGGCGCGCTCCGGCGGTCTGTGGACGGCGGTCTCCTCGATGGCAGGAGCACTCTCGAGGATCACGTGCGCGTTGGTGCCGCCGAAGCTGAAGGAGCTGACGCCCGCGGTGCGGCGCTCGCCGCGATCCCCGCGATTCCCGCGATCCCCGCGCCGTGGCCAGGGAACCGCCTCGGTCGCTACCGCGAAGGGCAGGAGCGGCCAGGGGATGCGGCGGTTCGGCGTCTCCAGGTGCAGGTGCGGCGGGATCTCGCCCCGGCGGAGCGCCAGCAGCACCTTGATCACCCCCGCCATGCCGGCCGCGGCCTCCAGGTGCCCGACGTTGGTCTTGACCGATCCCAGCCAGAGCGGGTCGGCGGCGGCGCGGCCGGAGGCGAACACCTCGCCCAGCGCCAGAACCTCGATCGGATCGCCGAGCAGGGTGCCGGTGCCGTGAGCCTCCACGTAGTCGACCGCGGAGGGGTGGAGACCGGCGTCCGCCAGGGCCTCCTCGATCACCTCCCGCTGCGCCGGTCCGTTGGGAGCGGTCATGCCGTTCGTGCGGCCGTCCTGGTTGACGGCCGACCCCCGGATCACGCCCTGCACGGGGGTGCCGTCGCGCAGGGCGTCATCCAGGCGCTTGAGCACGAGCACGCCGCAGCCCTCGCCGCGCACGTAGCCGTCGGCGCGGTCGTCGAAGACCTTGCACCGCCCGTCGGCCGCCATCATGCCGGCGCGCGCGAGAGCGACCGTCAGATCGGGCTCCAGGAGGAGGTTGACCGCGATCACGACCGCCATGTCGCACTCGCCGCCGCGCAGGCTGCGCGCCGCCAGGTGCAGGGCGACCAGCGAGGAGGAGCAGGCCGTGTCCACGGCCAGGCTCGGTCCCCGGAGACCCAGGTGATACGAGATGCGGGCCGGCAGAATGCTGGCGCTGGTGCCGGTCGGGAAGAAGCCGTCGATCTCCTCCAGCCCGGCGCGGTGGAAGCGCGCCGCGTAGTCGCCGCCGCCGGCCGCGGCGAAGACTCCGGTCCGGCTGCCTTCGAGGGCCGGCGTGGCGAGCCCGGCATCCTCCAGCGCATGCCAGGCGGTCTCGGCGGCGAGGCGCTGCTGCGGGTCCATGCGCTCCGCCTCGCGCGGCGAGATGTGGAAGAACTCGGCGTCGAAGAGATCGACGCCTTCCAGGAAACCGCCTTGCCCGTCGAGGAGCGGCGCGAGCTCGGGCCGGTCGGCCGGGATGCCGGTGACGGCGTCGCCACCGCGCCGCAGCAGGTCCCAGAATCGCGGCGCGTCGGGCGCGCCGGGGAACCGGCAGGCCATGCCGACGACGGCGATCGGAGCGCGCGGCGCGTTGGGAGTGCTGTCTCGGCGCTGCCGCAGCTCTGGTGTCGCTCCCGCTCCCGAGGCCAGGCGGTCGGCGTGGGCCGCGAGGCGCGATACCGAGGGGTAGTCCCAGGCGACCGTTTCCGGCAGGGAGATACCGAGGCGGGTGCCGAGCGCGCCGCTCAGCTCCACGGCCGCGGCGGAGTCGAGGCCCAGGTCCGAGAAGAGGTCGGCCCGCGCGGCCTCCTCCGGCGCGATACCGAGCCGGTGCGCCAGCCAGCCGCTCAGCCAGGCGCGCAGCCCGGCCTCCTCGGAAGTCTCCAGGAGAGCAGGTTGCGGAGTTGGACCGGCTTCGTCCTGCCGCCAGGTGGCCACGGCCCGGCTCTCCCCGGCGAGAAACTGCTCGCGGTTGGCGCGGCGCTGGATCTTGCCGCTCGACGTCCGCAGCAGCCCTCCGGGCTCCAGCAGCACGATCGCGTAGACTTGCAGGTCGAACGCCTCGGTCACGGAGCGACGGATGGCGGCGAAGATCTCCGACGGATCGCGCCGCCGGTGGACGCGCTCGACCTCCTGCACGACGACCAGGCGCTCCTCTCCCGCCACGTCGACGGAAAAGGCGGCGCCGCAGCTCGGGCGCAGGGCCGGATGGCTCGCCTGCACGGCCGCTTCGATGTCCTGCGGATAGTGGTTGGCGCCGCGGATGATGATCAGATCCTTGCGGCGGCCGGTCACGTAGAGCTCGCCGCCGTGGAGGAAGCCGAGGTCGCCGGTGCGCAGCCAGGGTCCCGGGCTGCCCTCGCCGGCCGTTCTGGCGGAGAACAGATCCTGCTCCTCCTGGACCGGCGCGGACCAGTAGCCGCGCGCCACGGCCGGGCCGCCGACCCAGATCTCGCCGACGCGCCCGGGAGGCAGGATCTCGCCCGTCTCCGGCACGACGCAGAGCACGCGGGTGCCCGGCAGGGGCGCGCCGCAGCCGGGGACGACCTGGGAGCCGGGCGTGCCGCGGGGCACCGGCACGGCGCGGTCGCGCTGCAGCTCGGCGCCGTCAACGTTGAGGGCGAGCGGCTCCGCGCCCGCCGGGTTGCCGGTGACGGCCAGCGTCGACTCGGCGAGGCCGTAGGCCGGGCAGAAGGTCTCCAGCCGGAAACCCTGGGGCGCGAAGGTGGCGGCGAAGCGCTCCATCGTCTCCCAGCGGATCGGCTCGGCGCCGGTCATCGCCATGCGCCAGCAGGAGAGGTCCAGGCGCTCGCGCTGCTCCGGGGTGATCTTGTGCAGGCAGAGGTCGTAGCCGAAGTTCGGCGCCGCACTGTGGGTGCCGCGGTAGCGCGAGATGGCTTCGAGCCAGCGCAGCGGCTGCTGGATGAAGGAGGCCGGCGACATCATCACGCAGGGGATGTCCGAGAACACGGGCTGGAGCAGGCCGAAGATCAGACCCAGGTCGTGGAACTGGGGGAGCCAGGTGACCATCGTGCTGCCAGGCGCCAGGTCCCAGACCGCATGCATCTGCTCCAGGTCGTAGAGCAGGTTGGCGTGGCTCACCCGCACCCCGCGCGGCGTGGACGTCGATCCCGACGTGTACTGCAGGAACGCGATCTCCTCGCTGGAGGTGGTCTCCGGCTGCCAGGCTTCCGGCGCGGGGAGGTCCGGCGCGTCGGTCGCCAGCCAGGGCAGGCGCGCCAGGGTGCGGCTGTCGCGGATCCAGGGCCGCGACGCGAAGCCGGAGGCGGCCGAGGTCAGGACGACCGCGACGCCCGCGTCCTCCGCCACGGCCTCGACGCGGCCGAAGAGGTGGTTGCGCGCCGGCACGTTGACCGGCACGGCCAGCAGCCGCGCGTAGAGGCAGCCGAAGAAGGCGGCGAGGAACTCGGGTCCGGGCGGATAGAGGAGAAGAGCACGTTCGCCGGGACGGGCCAGACCCTGGAGGGCGGCCGCGATCGAGCGGGCGCGGCGATCGAGGGCGGCTGCGCCCGGGAACGCAGGCTCCTCGGCAGACCCCTCCCGCAGGAAGGTGAGAGACCATCCCCCGTCCCTTTCCCGGGAGGAGCGGTCTCGGAGAAGCTCGATCAACGACACTGGCATAGAGGGCACGAGCGCACCGCGGGAGCGGCGCCGGCTACAGTTTCTTGAGGTAGAACGCCTCGGATTCGAAGACGCCGTCACAGTACTCGGCCAGCCGCGCCGGCAGGCCGCCGCCATCCTTGGCCTTGGGGTTGTGCTGGGTGTCGTGGAAGGCCTGCTCGTTCTCCCAGACCACGGCGAGGCCGTAGATCGGCTGTCTCTTCGACTGCATCAGCCCGATGCCGAGCATTCCAGGCACCACCTCGTGGTGCTGGTGCGTCCTCGTGCTCAGCTCGTTCTTGAGCAGAGCCCGGGCCTGCTCTTCCATGCCCGGCTTGACGTTGAAACGGGTCACGGTCAGGAAGAATTCGGCCATTCGAGTCAGGCCTCCTCGTCCTCGCTGAGCCGCACCTCCAGCCGGGAGCCGGTCTCGGCGTCGCCGCTCTGCAGGTTCCAGAGGGAAGCATAGAGGCCGCCCGTCGCGAGCAGCTCGTCGTGGTCCCCCTGCTCGCGGATCTTCCCTTGCTGGAGGACCAGGATGCGGTTCGCGTGGCGGACGGTGGAGAGCCGGTGGGCGACGAGGATCACGCTCTTCTGCGACCCGACCTCGCGCAGCGATTTCTGGACCACCGCCTCGGTTTCGTAGTCGAGGTGGGAGGTGGCCTCGTCGAGAGCCAGGATGGGAGGGTCCTTGAGCAGCGCGCGCGCGATGGCGACGCGCTGCCTCTGGCCGCCGGAGAGCCGGCTGCCGCGCTCGCCGACCTGGGCGTCGAGCCCGCCGGGAAGGCTGTTGAGCAGGTCGCCGCCCCCGACCTCGGCCATCGCTTCGAAGAGCTGCTCGTCCGAGGCCCAGGACCGGCCGTAGAGCAGGTTGTCGCGCACCGAGCCCTGGAACAGGTAGACGTCCTGGCTCACCAGCCCCACGTCCCGCCGCAGGTCCCGGAGGTTGAGCTGCCGGATGTCCTTCCCGTCGAGCCGGATCCGCCCGGCGCCCACCTCGTAGAAGCGCAGCAGGAGGCGCAGCAACGTGCTCTTGCCGGACCCGGTCGGGCCGACGATGGCGAGGGTCTCTCCCGGCTGCAGCCGGAACGAGACGCCCTTCAGGACGGGGTGCGAGGGCGTATAGCCGAACGAAACCCTGTCGAAGACCACCTCGCCCCGCACCTTGCGCGTCGGCAGGTGGACCGGGCCGCTGCGGATCGTGGGACGGGAGCTCAGGATGACCTCGATCTCTTCCGCCGCGCGGTTGGCCTTGTGATAGAGACGGTTGATCTCGTCGAGCTCCATCGGCGCGCCCAGTAGCCGCGGAGTCAGGAAGAGGATCCAACTGAAGCGACCCTCCGTGATCTCGCCCTGGGACATGAGATGGCCGGCGAAGGCGGCCGCCGTGTAGGTCAGCGAGGTGCTGATGGCGTCGGTGAGGTCGGCCTGCCGGCGCGAGATCCGCCCGGCCTGCAGCGCGGATTCCCGCACCTGTTCTCCGGTGGAGTAGAGCCGGCGCCTCTCGTAGTGCTCGGCGGTGAAGCTCTTGACGTCGATGATGCCGTCCAGCCCGCTTTCCAGGGTCTCGGCGTACTGGCCGGACAGCTCGCGCTGGCGGGAGTACGCCTCGGCCACCCGGCGTCCCAGGAGGCGGGACGGCACGAACAGGAGCGGGATCGGCAGGAACAGGAACAGGGCGAAGCTCGGCGAGGTCGTCGCCATGACGATGCCGCTGAACACGACGATCATCACCTTCTCGATCGTCTTGTCGCCCGCCCGGCGGAGGAACTCGCCGATCTCGTCCACGTCCTTGGTGACCATGCGGCTGAGCCGGCCCGTGCCGTTGCGGTCGAAGAACTCCAGATCCTGCGTCTGGATCCGGGCGAACAGCTTGGTGCGCAGCGTCTGCTCGGTGGTCTCCGCCAGGTCGTGCCATGTCCTGCGGCGGTATCCGTTCAGCCACATGCCGGCGAGGATCACGGTGAACGAGAGGCCGCCCATCAACGCCATGCGCGCGCCTCCGAAGATGCCCAGCTTCTTGAGGAACGCGGGCGGCCGACCCTGGGCGGTGTTCACCGTCCACACGAAGCTGAGGCCCTGGAGGAAGCTGAGCGACTGCCCCGCCACGGTGAGGAGCGGCGGCTTGACCAGCTTTCGCCTTTCGGGAAGGGACGCCTTGAGAACGCGCCCGAGCGGCGACTGCATGCCCGGCATTCCCAGAAGGCCCCGTTGGAAAGGGGCCCGCGGCGGCTCGGGCAGGGGCGCCAGCTCGTCCACCAGCCGCCGGATCAGCGACTTCGCATCGAAGTCGGGCGCGTCCGGGTTGAAGAGGACCAGCACCCGGCCGGTGACCGGGTTGGCCTCGGCACGCAGCACCGCCGGGTCCGCCAGCAGGCGTGCTTCCATCGCACGCGCAAAGGCCGGCCGCCGCTGAAGGCCGTCGACCTCCCAGCGCTCCCGGCCGGACACGGAGGAGCGCAGGCGCAGACCGCTCGCCGCGCGCGGTGTGCCTCTAGTTCTCGACTTCACGGCGGGCGCGCTTCTGCTTGGGGGCGGCGAGCTCCTCCGTCGCCTCGGCCGCGACGTCCTCGAGCTCTTCACGGGCCGTCTGCGCGATCTCGCCGATCTTCTGGCCCGTCTGGATTCCGAGCTTGATTCCGTGCTTGGCGACCGTCCGCCAGCAATTGGCGAGGACGACGCCCGAGAAAAGACCGCCGACGAAAAACACCTTCTTCATGAACATATGCACCCCATGAGAAACTCCGCGAAGACACGTAAGGCCTCCGCAGAGAACGAATCTTGCTGCTTGGGGGACCGCCAGAGGGCCGCAGCAGGCGACCCTCGATGTCCGGGTGAGGCTATTCCTGATTTCGCGCCTGCGGCGTCTGCAGGTGTTCCATCAGATTCTTGCCGGTGACCGACTGCGAGTACGAGTTGGCGGCCACCAGGAGCCAGCCTACCGGACCGAGCGCTTTCTTGGCGAGCCAGCCGCCGACCAGGTGGATGGCTCCCAAGCTCACGTTGCCATCGAGAAGAAGGCTCGTGCCGGGAGCGACGACCTCGCCGACGAGCTTGATGCCGCGCGACGCGGTGACACTGCCGGAAGGCTCGGCATCTGCGGTGGTCTGTGTGTTCGCTCTGGCCATTGCATGTCTCCTTGGGGGTGGTGAGTTTTCTCATCCACTATCGCACACGCGCGGTGAAAGTTCAAGAGCCGGCTAACCGGTGTCCCACCGTTTCAGGATGAGCTGGATCTCGTCCCGATGGGTGCTCTCGTCGCGGATCAGGTCGTCGAGGTCGACGGCGAGGCCGTAGTGGCCGAGATGCTCGGCCTGTTTGCGGCGCAGGACGTAGCGCTCGATCGTCTCGATCTCGTCCTCCAGGGCGTTGCGGAGCATCTCCTTGGCGTCGTGCCCGGCCTTGACGGGCGCCGCCTGGGTGGTGGGAATCCCGCCGAGGGAGACGATCTTGTCGGCCAGGATCCGGGCATGGCCAAGCTCGTCGGGGATCTCGGCTTCGAAGAAATTGCGCAGCTCCATGCGCCACTGCCCCTGCACCTGGCTGGCGTAGGTGCGGTAGGTGATGACGGCCGCGTACTCGTGGGCCAGGTCGATGTTCAGATTCTCGAGGAACTTCTCCTGGGAAACCTCCGGAGAGCCGGCGTCAGCCGACTCGGACGGCCGCTTTTTTGTCTTCGACTTCGTAGCCATGGGCTTCTCCTTTCGAGGATGACGACTCCTTGCAAGTCCCTGCAAGATTCCAACCACGCCCGCCGCCCGCCCCCGCCGTGCTAGTCTTGCGCGGCTCATGAGAACGATTCGAATCGGCAACGGCCAGGGCTTCTGGGGAGACAACGTGGATGCGCCCGTGGAGCTGCTCCGCGGCGGGCCCATCGACTACATCGGCATGGACTACCTCGCGGAGGTGACCCTGTCGATCATGATGCGGCAGAAGCTCAAGGACCCCCGCCTGGGCTATGCCACCGACTTTCTCGGCTTCGTCCGCCGGGTGCTGCCCGAGGTCAAGGAGCGCAACGTCCGTATCCTCGCCAACGCGGGCGGGCTCAACCCGCGGGCCTGCCGCGCGAAGATCTTCGAGATCGCCCGCGAGCTGGGCGTTTCCGGCATTCGCGTCGGCGTGGTGGAGGGGGACGACGTCTTCCCCCGCCTGCGCGAGCTGATCGCCGCCGGTCATGAGATGAAGAACATGGACACCGGCGAGCCTCTCGCGCCCGCGGTCGACCGCGTCATGAGCGCCAACGCCTACCTCGGCGCCCGGCCGGTGGTCGAGGCCTTGCGGCAGGACGCCCTCATCGTCCTCTGCGGCCGGATCACCGACACCGCGCTCGCCCTCGCCCCGATGGTCCACGAGTTCGGCTGGGCCGAGGACGACTGGGACCGCCTCGCCGCCGGCACCATCGCCGGCCACATCATCGAGTGCGGCGCCCAGTGTACCGGCGGCAACTTCAGCCGCTGGTGGGAGGTTCCCGACCTCTGGAACGTCGGCTACCCCGTGGTCGAGGCGCGCGAGGACGGCACCTTCACCGTCACCAAGCACCCGGGCACCGGCGGCATGGTCACCGTCGACACCGTCTCCGAGCAGCTCCTCTACGAGATGGGCAATCCGGTGGGGTACATCACTCCGGACGTGATCGCCGACTTCACCTCCATCCGCCTGGAGCAGGAGGGGAAGGACCGGGTGCGGGTCTCCGGCATCCACGGCCGGCCGAAGACGCCGACGCTCAAGGTCTCGGGCTCGTACCTCGCCGGCTACAAGTCGAGCGGCCAGATCACCCTCTCCGGCCCGCGCGCCGTCGAGAAGGCGAAGCTCGCGGCCGAGGTGGTGTGGAAGCGCCTGGAGCGCGCCGGAGTCACGTTCCCGGAGGAGAACCGGAGCGTCGAGCTGCTCGGCACCGGCGTCTGCCTGCCCGGCATCCTGGGCGGTATGCCCGACGGGGCCGAGCCGCCGGAGGTCGTCCTCCGCCTCGGGGTGCGCGACGCCGACCCGGGCAAGGTCGAGCGCTTCGGCAAGGAGATCGCGCCGCTCATCACCGCCGGCCCGCCCGGCGTCACGGGCTTCGCCGGCGGCCGGCCCCGCGCCCAGGAGATCATGGCCTACTGGCCCGCCCTGCTGGCGCGCGAGGAGGTCGAGAGCCGCATCGAGGTCACGGTCGAGGAGATATGAGGGACTGGTACGCCGGTCTGCTCGCCGGACTCCTGCCGATCCTCCTTCTCGGCTTCGGCTACAGCGCGCTGGCCGACCGCCCGGTGTTCGCCGTCGGGGCGCTCGCCCTGGGCGTTGCCTGGACGGTCACGCTGCGCCGTAGAAGGGAGGAGGGTTCATGAAGGTTCGTCTGTACGAAGTGGCCCATGCCCGTTCGGGTGACAAAGGAGATGCCAGCAACGTCGGCCTGATCGCCGCGACGCCGGAGCTCTACGAGGTCATCCGCCGGCAGGCCACGGCCGCGAGGGTGAAGGAGCATTTCCGCGAGGTCTGCCGTGGCGCTGTCGACCGCTACGAGGTCCCCAACCTGCTGGCGCTCAACTTCATGCTCCACGACTCCCTGGGCGGCGGCGGCACCGAGAGCCTGAAGACCGACGCCCAGGGCAAGACGCACGCGCAGGGTCTCCTCCAGATGGAGGTCGAGATCCCGGACGCTTTGCTGGAGGGACCGATGGAGGGACGGCGATGAGCGACCGTCCCTACGAGCGTCTGGAGGTCCGGCGCGACCGCGATCTGCTCTGGGTGACGCTGAACGATCCGGACCGGGCGAACGCCCTGTCCCGGGGGATGACCGAGGAGCTGACCTCGCTCTACCGCACGCCGCTGCGCGAGGAGGGGATCCGCGCCGTGATCCTCTCCGGCGCGGGCAAGAACTTCTCGGCCGGCGCCGACCTGGAGAACCTGGCATCGCTGCTCGGCGCCGGGGAGGACGAAAACCTCCGCGACTCGCTGCGCCTGCGCGACCTGTTCGAGTCCGTGCTGCGGCAGGAGGCGCTGACGATCGCGCTGGTTCACGGCGCCTGCGTGGCCGGCGGCTGCGGCCTCGCCACGGCGCACGACTTTGTGGTGGCCGCCGACGACGCCCGCTTCCTCTACAGCGAGGTGCGGATCGGCTTCGTGGCGGCGCTGGTCGCCACCTACCTGCCGCTGCGCCTGCGCGGCTCGGACATCCGCGAGCTGCTGCTCTTCCCGCGCTTCCTCGACGCGCGCAAGGCGCTGGAGATCGGGCTCGTGAACCGCGTCTGCCCCGCGGAGGATCTGCCGAAGGTGGGGGAGGCGCTGGCCGCCGAGATCCTGGAGACGGCCAGCTCGGAGTTGATCGCCCGCACGAAGCGGCTGCTCCTCGACGTGATCGGCCGGCCGCTCGACCAGGCGCTCCTCCACGCGGCCGGAGTCAACGCCGCGTCCCGGTCCACGGCCGACTGCCGGCACGGCATCGAAACCTTCCTGGAAACCAAGAAGCCTCCCCGCTGGCGGGAGTGACGGCGGGCTTCGTGCGTCTCATCCTCTTCGACATCGACGGCACCCTGTTGAAGTGCGGGCCGCAGGTCCGGCCGATCCTGGGATCCGCGCTGACCGAGGTCTATGGCACCTGCGGGAACCTGAACGGCTACAACTTCGCGGGCCGGACCGATCCCCGGATCGTCCTCGACCTGCTCACCGGAGCCGGACTCACCGAAGACGAGGTGCGGGCGCGGATGCCCGAGGCGCGGGCGCGGTACGCCGGCCGGCTGGAAAGCCTGCTGGACCGCGAGAAGATGCTGTTGCTCCCGGGCGTGTCCGAGGCCCTGGAGCATCTCGCCGGGCGGGACGACGTGGCGCTCGGCCTGGTCACGGGCAACTGGGAACCGGGCGCGCGCACCAAGCTCTCGCGCTTCGACCTGAACCGCTACTTCGGCTTCGGCGCCTACGGCTGCGACGCCGTGGACCGCTCGGACCTGCCGCCCTTCGCCCTGGACCGGGCCGAGCGGATCCTCGGCCGTCGTTTCCGTCCGGAAGAGGCGCTGATCGTGGGCGACACCGTCCACGACGTATCCTGCGCCCAGGCGCACGGCATCCCGGTGCTGGCCGTGGCCACCGGCTGGACCTCGGCCGATGCCCTGCGCGCCGCCGGAGCCGACCGGGTCGTGGACGACCTGACTGAAGTCCGGGAGTGGTGAGCCGTCCTACGCCGCCTTCGCCGGGCCTTCCACCGGTCCGCCGGCCATCTCCCACTCGACCATGCCGCCGGTCATCTCGACCACGCGGTGGGCGCCGAGCCCCATCAGGGCGAGGCTCGCCTTGCGCATGTCCTGGTCCTCCGGCTCCCTGCCGACGACGAGGTACTCGGTGCGAGCGTCCGCGCCGTCGGGAAAGGCGGAGACCGCCCCGGCGGGCACGTTGAGGGAGCCGGGGATGCGGCTGCGCTCCCAGTCACCCCGAGAGCGGACGTCGAGGATGCGGAACGGCGGGAAGGGCCGGCTGATTCGCCGGCGTACCTCGCCGGAGTGAGTCTTGAAGATCACGCCTTCGAAATGTGGGTCCATGTGGCCTCCTGGCTGCGCGGATGGTATCCCAGAAAGGCAGGGAACGGACACATGGATCCGGAGGCCAGGCCTACTAGATTCACCCCGTGGTAGGGCCTCCATCCGATGCTATACTGATTTTGTGCAGCACACCAAGGAAACGGTACGGTCCCTCCTCGATCAGCTACCCGATACCTGCAGTCTGGATGATGTCCTCTATCATCTTTACGTCATCCAGGCGGTGGAACAAGGACGAGCAGACGCCAGAGCTGGACGGCTGATTCCGCACGGCGAAGTCGCCAAGGATCTGCGGCGCAGGTGGCAGGCGGGCGCTGCAACCCCGGGTTGAAACCCGGGTCTACGCGCCCGCGCCCGCAAGGGGCGCCACCCCAGGACCGTGGATCAGACACGTCCATGTCGCAAAGTCAACTTCCCTGACGCAGAGTCGACTTCCCAGTTGCAGAGTCGACTCCCCTGTTGCAGAGTCGACTCCCCAGTTGCAGAGTCGACTCCTCAGTCGCAGAGTCGACTCCCCAGTCGCAGAGTCGACTCCCCAGTCGCAGAGTCGACTCCCCAGTCGCAGAGTCGACTCCCCAGTCGCAGAGTCGACTCCCCAGTCGCAGAGTCGACTCCCCAGTCGCAGAGTCGACTCCCCAGTCGCAGAGTCGACTCCCCAGTCGCAGAGTCGACTCCCCTGTTGCAGAGTCGACTCCTCTGTTGCAGAGTCACCTTCCTCTGCGGCAAAGTAAACTTCCCTGCTGCAAAGTCAACTTCCCTGTTGCAAAGTCACCTTCCCTTGCAACAGAGGCAGGCTCCCCGGGTTGCGGGCAGCACGATACACGCTGGCGGGGGCAGTCGAGAGGCCAATCCGCTGAATTCGCCGCAAATCCGTCCTTCTGGCCTGGGTGTGCGGCGATGGCGGCCTCTTGGTTGTGGAGCCTCAGACCCGGCGGCCGGGTGGTACCATCCTTCCGATGCCGTACCGCCTTCTCGCCCGGCGCCTCGTCCTCCCGGCCTTCCTTCTCGCCCTGCCCCTCCTCGGCCAGGCGGCTCCGGAAGCGGACCTCGCTCCGCGCCACCGGCAGTTCCTGGAAGACGTCGCGCCGCTGATCAACGACAAGGAGCGCGCCGCGTTCCTCGGCCTGCGCCAGGAGTACCAGAAGGACGCCTTCATCCAGCGCTTCTGGCAGCAGCGCGACCCGTTCCCCAAGACGGCTGTCAACGAGCTGCGGGTCAACTGGGAGGCGCGGCTCCTCACCGCGAAGGAGCGCTTCGGCAACGTCACCGAAGACCGGGCGCTGATGGTCCTTTTCAACGGCGAGCCGGCCGCGGTGCAGCGCAGCCCGTGCCCGGAAGTCTTCCAGCCGATGGAGATCTGGTCCTACGCGGGTACGGACCGCATCAAGGGCGGCTTCACGCTCGTCTTCGTCCGGCGCGGACCGTACCGGCTCTGGTATCCGGACGAAGGGATCGCCGCGCTCCTGAGCTTTTCCCGGGAGACGCGTGACGCTACAGGGATGTCTCTGCAGCAGGCCATCCTGCAAAGCTGTCCGCGCGGCGATGAGATCCTCGGCCTTCTCAGCCAGACCCTCGACTGGAGCCGGATCAAGGACAAGGTCATCCCCGATCCCGGCGACGAGTGGCTTTCGTCCTTCCTCTCCTATTCGACCGATCTGCCGGAGGGCGCCGGCACCTTCCCGGCCCAGGTCGACCTCTCCTTCCCCGGCCGCTACGGCAGCCGCACCACGGTGCAGGCGCTGGTCAGCGTGCCCAAGGACGAGGTGCGGTCCGAGACGGTCAAGGGGAGCCCGTCCTACAACTTCGTGGTGGACGGCGAGGTGCTCTACAAAGGCGACCTCTTCGAGCACTTCCGCTACCGCTTCGTCCTCCCCGAAACCGAAGCGGCACCGACCGGAATGGGAACGGGAACAATCCCGCTCGTCTTCCAGCGCTATCTGCGGCCGGGAAGCTACACGCTCGTCCTGCGCATCGAAGATACCGGCGGCAAGAGGTACTTCCGCCAGGAGAGGGAGCTGGAGGTGCCCGCGGTGGAGACCGCGCCGGCCGTTCCGGTGCCGGTGACCTCGGGGGTCCTGGCCGAAGCCAACTCCGGCGCCGCGCTCTCGGACGAGCAGGCGATCCGCATCCTGCCGCCGCCGCCCGGCCTGATCACCGGCAAGGTGCGGCTGGAGGCGGCCACGACCGGCGAAGGCATCGCCCGGGTGAGCTTCCTCCTCAACGGCAAGACCATCCTCACCAAGGCGCGCCCGCCCTACAGCGTCGAGCTGAACATCGGCGGCCAGCCGCGCCTCCATACGGTCACCGCGGTGGCGCTGGGCGCCGCCGGCCAGAAGCTCGCCGAGGACGAGATCCTCCTCAACTCCGGTCCCCACCGCTTCTCCGTCCGGCTCGTGGAGCCGCAGGCCGGCAAGGCCTACCACGAGAGCCTCCGCGCCCAGGCCCAGGTTGACCTCCCCGAGGGCGAGAAGCTCGACCGCGTCGAGCTCTACCTCAACGAGACCCTCGTCGCCACCCTCTACCAGCCGCCGTACGTGCAGCCGGTCCTCATCCCCAAGGACCAGGCCCTCACCTACGTGCGCGCCGTGGCCTTCCTGGCGGACGGCAACTCGACCGAGGACACGGTCCTGGTCAACGTCCCCGGCGACTTCTCGGAGCGGATGGACGTCCAGCTCGTCGAGCTCTTCACCTCCGTGGTGGACGGCCGCGGCCGGCCCGTCGAAGGGCTCGGCCGGAACGACTTCAAGGTCTTCGAGGACGGCGCCGAGCAGGAGGTCCGCCGCTTCGAGCTGGTCCAGGACGTGCCGATCTATGCCGGCGTGCTTCTCGACACCTCGGGCTCGATGGGCGACCAGGGCGGCGCCAAGCTCGAAGCCGCCGTCCGCGGCGCCCTCAGCTTCTTCGAGAACGTCCTGACGCCCAAGGACCGGGCCGCGGTGATCACCTTCGCCGACCAGCCCAACCTGGCCGTGCGCTTCACGAACCAGCAGGAAGTCCTGGCCGGCGGCCTGGCCGGGCTCAAGGCCGAGGGCGACACCGCGCTCTACGACAGCATCGTCTACGGCCTCTATTACTTCGGCGGCATCAAGGGGAAGCGGGCCATCCTCGTGCTCTCCGACGGCAAGGACCAGGGGAGCAAGTACACCTACCAGGAGGCGCTGGAATACGCCCGGCGCAGCGGCGTCTCCATCTACACCATCGGCATCGACCTCGACGACTTCGACACCCGCACGAAGCTCCAGAAGCTGTCCGAGGAGACCGGCGGGCGCACCTACTTCGTGGGCGTCAGCGGCAACCTGACCAAGGTCTTCGAGGAGGTGGAGAAGGAGCTGCGCTCGCAGTACCTCCTCGCCTACCAGTCCTCGAACCCGAGCCGGGAGGAAAAATTCCGCTCCGTCGAGGTCAAGGTCGCGAAGCCCGGCGTGGAAGCCAAGACCGTGCGGGGATACTACCCCTGAGCGCGCTGCCGTCCCTGGTCCTGGCCTCGGGCTCTCCGCGGCGGCGCGAGCTGCTGGGGATGCTGGGCGTCCACTTCACCGTCCGCCCCGTGGACCTGGACGAGACGCCGCTCCCCGGCGAGGAGCCCCGGCCCTACGTGCTCCGCCTGGCGCGGGAGAAGGCCGCCGCCCGCGCCGAGCCTGGAGAGCTGGTGCTCGCCGCCGACACCATCGTGGTGCTCGACAACGAGATCCTCGGCAAGCCCAGGGACCCGGAAGACGCCCGCCGCATGCTGCGCCGCCTGTCCGGCCGGGAGCACGTCGCGCTCACCGGGGTCGCCCTGGAAGAGCCGGGGAAGGGCGGCGCCGCGGACCTGGCCGAGACCCGCGTCCGCATGGCGCCGCTCACCGGCGAAGAGATCGCCTGGTACGTGGACACCGGCGAGCCCATGGACAAGGCCGGCTCGTACGCCGTCCAGGGCCTGGGCTCGCTCTTCGTGGAAGCCGTGGAAGGCAACCACTCGAACGTCGTGGGGCTGCCGCTGCCGGCGGTCTACCGGCTGTTCGCCCGGCTCGGTTACGACATCCGGGCTTTCCGGCCCCTCACCCCACCTTGATCGACTCTCCCAGCGAGTCCAGCGAGAAGTTCGCCATGATCTGGTGCCCGTTGAAGTCGAGAACCCGCAGATCCTCCTCGGATTCCAGATCCTTCGACACGTTCGCGAAAGAGCTCTCGTACCGGGAGCGCACCGCGTCCAGCGCCACCTCGTAGGCGATGAACCTCTCGATCCCCTTGTAGCGCAGCTTGTTCAGCAGCCGCTCGTCGGTCAGCTCGGGGTAGGTGGACAGCACCAGGATGGGACCGCTCCCGGTGAAAATCAGATAGGCGCGCACGCCTGTGCTCGTGTTCGGGCTCATGCTCTCTCCCTCCCGGAAGTTTCACTCAAACTAGCGTTCCGGCGATGGGGCTGTCAAGGAAGGGAGATCGGCTACAGTTGACGATCATGAACCGAGACCTCGCCGTCGTCCTCGTCCGCCCCCGCGAGGAGGGGAACGTCGGCTCCGCCGCCCGGGCCATGGCCAACATGGGGCTCGGCCGGCTCATCCTGGTGGAGCCGGCGGCGAAGATCGGCAACGTCGCCACCGCCTTCGCCGTCGGCGCCCGGCACGTGCTCGACGCCTGCGAGCGCCATCCGAGCCTGCCCGAGGCCCTGGCGCCGTTCCGCCGCGTGGTGGGAACCACCTCGTCCCG
>CAWJQA010000013.1:0-59974 GCA_963844885.1 uncultured Holophagales bacterium
TCAGGTGGCGTCGCGCCAGAATGACCTCATCCGGCATGAGTTGGACGTCTTTGGCGCAAAGTGAGTTGACTTTGCGCCAAAGAGAACTTCTCTCGCGCAAAGTAAGCTTCTCTGGCGCGAAGTCGACTCCCCTGGCGCAAAGTCAACTCCTTTGGCGCAAGGTGAGGTTGCTTTGCGCCAAAGGAGTTTGCCTTGCGGCAACGTTGCGCCACTTTGCGCGAGAGAAGGTTACCTTGCGCCAAAGAAGGTTCCCTCGGCGCGAAGTCAACTCCTTTGGCGCAAAGACAACTTCTTTGGCGCAAGGTTCGACTCATTTGGCGCAAAGTCAACTCCTTTGGTGCAAAGGCAACTCCTTTGGCGCAAAGTCGACTCCCTTGGCGCAAAGTTGGCTTCTCTGTCGCAGCGTACACTTATCCGGGTTTCTGGCCGGACTCCGAGGTTACAATCTGCCCGCGGATACCGAAAGGGGGAGCACATGAGGCTGGCCCTGGTGAACCTGAAGGGGGGCGTGGGCAAGACGACCACGGCCGTCAACCTGGCCGCCGCGTTCGCGCGCAGCGGCCTCCGGAACCTGGTGGTGGACCTCGACCCGCAAGGCTCGGCGAGCCTGTCGTTCGGCGTAACGAGGAACGAGGACACGGGGCCGTCGGCGGCGGAGGTTCTGACCGGCAAGGCGGAGGCGGCCGAGGCCATCCGTCCGACCGGGGCCGAGGGGATCGACCTGCTGCCCGCCTCGCTACGGCTGGCCGGGCTCGACCTGGCGCTGGCGCGCAAACACGAGCCGGAAAAGCTCCTCAAGCGGGCGCTCTCGCCGGTCCAACGCCGTTACGACATCATCCTCATCGACTGTCCGCCCGGGCTGACGATCCTCTCCATGAACGGTCTCGCGGCGGCCAGTGCCTACCTCGTGCCGGTCGTCCCCCACCACCTGGACATGGAGGCGCTCGCCGGCTTCCTGGAAGTGATGGACGGGGCGCGCGAGCGGCTCGGCAAGCTGCCCGAGAGGCTCGGCATCCTCCTCACCATGGTGGATCACCGCACGATGGTCACCGACGAGGTGGCGCAGGCGATCCGCAAGAAGTACGGCCAGCAGGTTCTCAAGACGGAGATCCCGGTCAACGTCCGCCTCGCCCAGGCGCCCGCGCTCGGCCGTACCATCTTCGACTTCGAGAGCTGGTCGACCGGAGCTTACGCCTACGGCCGGCTCGGCGGCGAGGTTCTGCGCCGGTCGCGCAAGGCCGGGCTGCTGTAACGCTACTCCTCGGCGGCGGCAAACTCCTGGCCACAGCGCCGGCAGCTCGCAACCCAGGCTTCGAGCTCCGCGCCGCAGTTGGGACAGACCTCGGGCTGTCCCAGCATCAGGCCGCAGCCCGGGCATTCGAGGGCGCCTTCCCGGAGACGCTCGCCGCAGGCCGGACAGGCGCCCGGATCCTCGGCAGCCATAGGAACGGGAGAAACGGGCGCCGCCACTCGGGGCACAACATGCTCCCGAGCCGAATCCAGGTCCCACGGACGGACGAGAGGGACTCCGCAATCGACGCAGGTCTCGGCGTGGAGCTGGTACTCTTCGCCGCAGCTCGGGCAGACCTTGACTTCGAGGTCGCCCGAAAGGTCCCGGCGCCGTTTCCGGACGGGAGAAGGCGGCGCCGCGTCCGCCGGCGCGACCTCGGGAACCTCGATGACATAGCGCCGCCGGTCGACCGCCAGAGCGGCGTCCTGATCGGCCGGCAGCACGAACAGGCTCGGATCCCGCCGCCACACCGGCGGCGTCGCCCAATGGCGGATGCCGGCCTCGTCGAGATCCTCGGAGAGCCGTTGGATCCAGGCGACCGCCGCCGTGCGGAGATGGACGCATTCGGGAGGGATCACCGGCTCCTCCACCTCCATCCCCGCCACCGCCACGGCGGGCTCGGCCCCCTGGCCTTCCTTGCCATGGACGAGGCTCACATCGCAGTCCAGGCAGCGCTCGACCCACAACTGGTACTCGCCCCCACACCGCGGGCACAGCTTGACGAGATCGTCTTGCATGACGGTCCTCCTGGAGCGAAGGATACCCCGTCCGGAGTGCGCTATGACCGTGAGCAGAAAAACCCGGTCTATGCCCGGGCCGGCATCCAGGAAACCTGGCTCGTCAACCTCATTCAAAACGTCCTCGAGGTCTACCGTGATCCCGTGGACGGCGCCTACCGCACGCGACTCACCTTCGGCCCCGGTGAACAGATCGCGCCGCTCGTCCGGCCGGACAAGCCGATCGCGGTGGCCGGCCTGATCCCGCAGCGCTGATTATCCGGAGGGTGGCCGGCACGTACCCCCGGCCTCATACCGCTTCAGATCGGTTTCCATCGCCTTGACCCGCTCCGGCGGTCCCTCCTGGCGGGCGGCTTCGATGGCTTTCTTCTGCCACTCCGCGGCGTTCGGACAGTTGCCCGATTCGGCCAGCGCCAGGGCCACGGTCTCGGCATGGGCCGCCGTCGGCAGAGCCTCGTAGACTTTCGAGGCCATCTCCAGCGCCCGCTTGCCTTCCCGGAGGCTCGGGTCCGGACAGGCGGCCAGGAGGCGGGCGAAGGCGTGGACGATCCGGCCGCTCGCCGGCAGGTTGCCGTACGCCGACTCCAGGACGTCCTTCGCGTTCTTGAATCGTCCTAGGCGGACGAGGAGGCCGGCTTCCCCCAGCCACCCCTGCTCGTCCTGCGGCTGCAGTCCCACGGCCTTTTCATACTGCGACAGGGCCTCGTCCAGCCGGCCGTCCTTCTCCAGCGCCCGGGCCAACGCCGCGCGGGCCGCGCCGTCGTTCGGATCGATCCGCACCGCCTCCTGGAAGTGGACGACGGCGCCGGCCGTCTCGCCCTCCATCGCCATCAGGGTGCCGAGGTTGAAATGGGCCGTGCTGTTCTCGGGCGCGAGCTTCAAGACCTCCCGGAGCTGTTCCTTGGCGCCGTTGTGATCGCCGGTCTCGCCGAGCGCCGCCGCCAGGTTGATGCGCGCCGGCACGCTGTCCGGCTGCGCCTCCACGGCCTTCCGGAACTCGGCCGCGGCATCCTGATACCGTCCGAACCGGAACGCCACGCGGCCTCTCAGAAGGTGGACCGTCGAGCCCTGCCGCAGGGCCTCCATCTCATCCGTCAGCGGATCGGCCGGGCGGACCCCTACCTTGCCGGCTTTTTCCAGATGCTTGCGGGCCTCGTCGAGCTCTCCCACGCCCCGGTACGCCAGGCCGAGCGGATGGTGGAGCCGGTCGGCCTCGGGCGCGGCGGCCAGGGCCGCCTCCAGGTGCCGGACCGCGTCCAGGTACTGGTGGCGCGACAGGTAGACCTCGCCGAGCACGGCGTGGGCCGCCGCGTTCTTCCTGTCGGCCGCCAGCACCTGGCTGAGCACCGACTCGGCCTCGTCGGTCCGGTTTCCGGCCAGGAGAACCTCTCCGAGATGGATCCGCGCCGGCAGGTAGCCCGGCTGGAGGTCGAGAGCCCGGCGGTACGAAGCCTCGGCCTCCGCGAGCTTGCCGCCGTCCTGCAGGACGCGGCCGAGATAGTAGGACCAGCGGAAGTCGCGCGGCGCCAGGCGGACCGCGTTGGCGTAGCAAGGTGCCGCCGCGTCGGCGAGCCCGTAGGCGTGGTACAGACGGCAGAGCTCGCCGTAGGTGGTGGCCAGCTCCTCCGGCGCGATCTGCTTTTCCTGGACCAGCCCGTCCACCAGCGCGCGGGCGTCCTCGAGCTGCGCCGCCACTTGCGGGTCCAGGCCGGACAGGCTCGGGTGGGGGACGGGCTGGAGACCGGACTGAAGATCGGCCGGGGTGTCAGCCGAGACAAGGAGGGCGAGGAGAAGGACGGGGAGATTCATGGCGTCATCTCCAGATGGGCCCTCACCCCCCGGCCCCCTCTCCCGGTCCGCCCGAGTCCACCCGCCCCGGGAGAGGGGGAGACTTGCTTTTTGTTTTCTTGGCTTTGGGGATGTGCGGGGGCGCCCCTCTCCCGGGGCGGGTGGACTCGGGCGGACCGGGAGAGGGGACGGGGGTGAGGGCCGCAGGCCACTGAAGCATCGTTCATCGCTCTCCCTCCTTGGCGATCCAATACCGGCCCGCCGGCAACCCGCGCCACTCCTCCACCTTGCCGCCGGGCCCGTGAATCCGGACCGCCGCGACCTCTCCCGCCTCCCCCAGTCCCACCAGGACCCGCGGATCGCTCGCCGAAGCATAGCTGCCGTCGGTGTGGACGCGACGCCACAGAGCCGGAGCTCCCGGCCGCACGACCTCCACCTTCGTCCCGGGAACGCCCACCTGGAAACCGATCCAGGGCCGGCGGTCCCCCACCTGGTTCAGCAGGAGACGGACGGGACCGTTGCTGTAAAAGGCCACGATATCGGTGTCGCCGTCGTTGTCCACATCCCCGAAGGCCGCTCCCCTGCCGACGCCAGGCTTCTTGAACACAGCGCCGGCCGTGGAAGTCACCTCCTCCAGACGGCCGCCCACATTGTGATAGATCTGATCCGTCTGCGACAGGGGATACTTATCGCCCGCCTCCGCGAGAGGCTCCAGGATGCGCACCGCGCCATTCACGATGAATAGATCGAGCCAGCCGTCGTTGTCGTAGTCGATCCACGAAGTTCCGAACGACGTGAACGGCAGTGTGCCGATCGCCGCGCCGGTTTCGGTGGAGCGGTCTTCAAACATCCCGGTCCCGTCGTTGACGTAGAGCGTGTTCGTCTCACCGCTCAGATGGGTCAGAAAGATATCCTCGTCGCCGTCCGCGTCGAAATCCCCGGCGTCGACCCCCATGCCGGCCTCGGCCTGGCCGCGGCGGTTCACGGCCACGCCCGCGAGCAGGGCGTCGTCCTGGAAGGTGCCGTCCCGCCGGTTCATCCAGAGGAAATTCGGCGCGCCGTCGTTGGCCACATAAACATCGATCCAACCGTCCCGGTCCGCATCGAAGGCGATCACCCCCAGGCCCGGCCCGGGCTGCCGCGCCACGCCGGAGCGGGCGGAGACGTCCTCGAACGTGCCGTCGCCCCGGTTCCGGTAGAGAGTATGGCGCAGCGGCGGGAAGTCGGCCGGCCCGCAGTAGTCCCGCCGGCTGCTCGCCGCGAAGCACTTCGGATTCTTCTCGACCGAATAGTCCACATAGTTTGTCACGTAGAGATCGAGCCAGCCGTCGCGGTCCAGGTCGAAGAAGGTGGCGCTCACGCTCCAACGCGGGTCTCCTGTCCCACTGCGGTCCGTGACGTCCGAGAACGTGCCGTCGCCGTTGTTGCGATACATCCGGTTCGGACCGTAATTCGTCAGGTAAAGATCGATCCGGCCGTCGTTGTCGATGTCGCCGGTCGCCGCTCCCATGCCATACCCGCCGACACCACCGACCCCGAGACCGCTCGCCTCGGTCACATCCACGAAGCGCATCGAGTCGTTGCGGTACAGCCGGCCCCGGAGCGGCTCCGGCTTTCCCGGACCGAGCTTCCCGCCCTGGACGCAGTAGACGTCGAGGTCCCCGTCCCCGTCGTAGTCGAAGAGCGCGCCACCCTGGCCCATCATCTCCGGGAAGTACATCTCGCCGGACATGCCGTTGACGTGGACGAAGCCGAGGCCGCTCTCCGCCGCGGCGTCGGTGAAGACCTCCCCGGCCCGAACGGAGCCGGCCAGGAACAGGCCGAAGACGGCCGCGGCGGACGCCCAGACGGGCTTACCCGGGATCACCCCGCAAGTCTACCCGTTCAGACCGCGGTCGGGGCGGCTCGCTTTTTCCCCCGGCGCGCACCTGTACTGTTAGTGGCAACCAATACCAACTCAGATGCCGATCTCCAGTGGAGTCTGTCTGAGTCCATTCCCAAAGGAGGAATGTTCATGCGGAAGCTGTGCCTGTTGTCCCTGTTGGCCCTGACCTTCTCTCTTCTCACCCTGGCCCGGCCGGCGGCCGCCGCCAAGGGTGAATCGCGCGAGTGGCCCTCGATCGAGCGCCAACTCGCCAAGGACCGCATCACCCCGGGGAGCAACCTCGAGGGCCTGGTTTACGAGAACCAGAGCTTCGAGATGCTCCGCCCCGGTGAGAAGAACGACAAGATCGGTATCGCCCCCTGGCTGCGGGTCTGGTGGCGCAAGGCCCATCCCGAGCTGACCTACTCGGCCGGCGATCCGACCGGCGGCTATCCCCGCGTCCTCCACGAAGTCCAGGAGTGGATGCTGCACCACCAGGATCTCCTCCCGGGCCTGGCGGACGTCGACATGGGTCCGGAAGCGTCGCGCACCACGGCCGGTGCCAACGTCCGCGCCTCCGGTGCCCAGACCACCCCGCGCTCCGAGTCCGACATCCGGATCAACTTCCTCAATCCCAACCAGGTGATCGCCGCTTCCAACGCCATCGTGTCCGGCGGCCACCAGGCCCAGTTCTACTCCTCCGATGGAGGCGTGACCTGGGGCCAGACGACGTTGCCCTTCACCACCGGCGACGCGTTCCACTCCGATCCGACGGTCGATTGGCGTACCACCGGCGTCGCCTGGTCCACCACCATCGGTATCAATTCCACCGGCACCCAGCTCAAGATGCGGTCCTACAAGTCGACCACGGCCGGCTCGTCCTGGACGTTCGACAGCACCTTCTCCGGCAGCCAGACCAGCGCCGACAAGCAGTTGATGTGGATCGACCACAGCAGCACGTCGGCCTACAAGGACTCCATCTACGCCTGCTGGCACAACGGCAATCCGGCCTACGTCAACCACCGCACCGCCACCGGTGCCTGGGGCACCCCGCTCCAGGTGAGCGGCTCGGAGTCGACGGGCACCGCCATCGGCTGCGACATCAAGTCCAACAGCGCCGGCGACGTCTTCGTGTTCTGGCCGACCACCACCAACCGCCGGATCATCGTCCGCAAGTCCACCAACAACGCCGTCAGCTTCAGCACCGCGGTGATCGTGCGCACCATGTTCGACGCCTATGACATCGGCATTCCGGCCATGGCCAACCGCCGCGCCCTGATCTACACCAGCGGCGGCGCCTACAAGAGCGGCACGACGAACAACGTCTACGTCGCCTGGACCGACCTCACCGGCGCCACCGGCTGCACCTCGGCCTCCAACGAGCCGGGCACCAACGCCGCCTCGACCTGCAAGACCCGCATCTGGTTCTCCCGCTCCACCGACGGCGGCACCACCTGGTCCGCCGCGGCGATGATCAACAACCAGACCTCGCTGAACGACCAGTTCAACCAGGCCCTGGCGGTCGACGAGAGCACCGGCCGCATCGCGGTCATCTATTACGACACGGTCGGCGATTCGACCCGCAAGAAGACCAACGTCTACTATCAGACCTCGGCCGACGCCGGTGTCACCTGGAGCGCCGCCACCAAGGTCACCACCGCGCAGACCGACGAGACGGTCTCCGGCGCCGACTCGGGCAACCAGTACGGCGACTACAACAGCCTCTCCGGCTGGGCCAGCAAGTTCCTCCCCTCCTGGACCGACCGCCGCAACGCCGCCAAGGAAGAGATCTGGACGGCCCCGATGACCGAGCCGTAAAGCGCGAGCCGTAAAGCGCGAGCCGTAAAACGCGAGCCGTAAACCACGCTTCACAAGCCGGCAGTGAGAAAGGCACCTCTCCGGAGGTGCCTTTCGTGCTTCTGTCCTGAGGTACACTCCCATCCTGCTTCTACGCTCCCCAGAGGGGCAGGAGGAGGCATGAGGCGTCATCCCTTCTACGGCCGGCTGCGCGGAATCACGCAGGCGGTCGTCGCCACCTACGAGGCGTTTCGCGACCCGGGCTCCCACATCGACCCGGAGCGCCGGCTGCCGTCGCGGCCGGCCGTCGTGCGCATCCTGGAGAACCTTTTCGCGGTGCTCTATCCCGGGTTCTACGGCGTGCAGCACCTCACCCAGGAAAACGTGGAATACCACGTCGGCGCGCTGCTCGACGACATCGCCGCGGACCTGTTCGAGCAGGTCGTCCTCGCCTGCCGCTTCGAAGAGCCGAAGGAGGAGGAGGACGGAACGACCACGCGGCGGGCCGAGACGGCGGTCGAGCGTTTCCTGGCCCGGCTCCCCGACTTGCGGCGGCTGCTCCTGCTCGACCTCGCGGCATGCATGGACGGCGACCCGGCGGCACGGAGCTTCGCCGAGATCATCTTCGCCTATCCCGGGTTCGAAGCGATCACGATCCAGCGGCTCGCGCACGAGCTGTGGGACCTCCAGGTGCCGCTCCTCCCCCGCATCATGACCGAGCTCGGCCATTCCAAGAGCGGGATCGACATCCACCCCGGAGCGCAGATCGGTGAGTCGTTCTTCATCGATCACGGCACCGGCGTGGTGATCGGCGAGACGGCGGTGATCGGCAAGCACGTCAAGATCTATCAGGGTGTCACGCTCGGCGCGCTCTCCTTTCCGAAAGACGAACGCGGGCGCCTGGTGCGCGGCACCAAGCGCCATCCAACGCTGTGCGACGACGTGGTGGTCTATGCCGGAGCGACCATTCTCGGCGGGGACACGGTGATCGGCGAGGGAGCGATCATCGGCGGCAACACCTGGGTGATCGAATCGGTCGCCCCGGGCGAGAGAGTGCTCTATACGCGGACGAGCCGCGCCCGGCAACGGAGCATCCTCGAACGCGCCTACGGCTTCGGCGAAGATATCTAGAATTCTTTTTCAAGGGGAGAACCGTCATGGGTCAGATTTTCGACAGCATCATCGACACGATCGGGCGGACGCCTCTGGTGCGCGCCCCCAACGTCAGCAAATCCTTCGGCGTGAAAGCCGACGTGGTGTTCAAGCTCGAATCGTTCAACCCGATGGCGAGCGTCAAGGACCGGATCGGCTACTCCATGGTGCTCGACGCCCTGGAAACGGGCGTGATCCAGGAAGGGACGACGGTGATCGAGCCCACCTCGGGCAACACCGGCATCGGTCTCGCCTTCGTCTGCGCCGCGAAGCGGATTCCTCTCGTCCTCACCATGCCCGAAACCATGTCGATCGAGCGGCGGAAGATCTGAAGGCGCTCGGTGCGAAGCTGGTGCTCACCGAGGGAGCGAAAGGGATGAAAGGGGCGATCGCCAAAGCCGAGGAACTGCACAAGGAGACTCCGGCCTCGATCATCATCGGCCAGTTCGCCAACCCCGCGAACCCGGCGATCCACCGCAAGACCACCGCGGTCGAAATCTGGAACGACACCGACGGCAAGGTCGACATCTTCGTGGCCGGCGTGGGCACCGGCGGCACCATCACCGGCTGCTGCCAGGTGCTCAAGGAAAAAAAACCGTCCTTGAAGTCCGTGGCCGTCGAGCCGATCCATTCGCCGGTGCTGACGCAGAAACGGGCCGGCCAGGAGCTGTGCCCGGCCCCCACAAGATCCAGGGGATCGGAGCCGGCTTCATCCCGGAGATCCTGGACCTCGACCTGGTCGACGAGATCGCCACCGTATCGAACGACGAGGCCATGGCGATGGGGCGGCGCCTCTGCCGCGAGGACGGCATGATGGTGGGCATCTCCTCCGGCGGCGTGGCCCACGTCGCCTACGAGATCGCCAGACGGCCGGAGAATGCCGGCAAGCTGATCGTGGCGATCCTCGCCAGCCACGGGGAACGCTACCTTTCGACGGCGCTCTACGACTTCCCGGGCGAGGAAGAGCCGGCCGCGCCATGAAGGACCCCCCCGGCGAACATCCCCGCCGCCCCGCCGCCCCGCCGCCCCGAAGGCCGGGAGCGCCAAGGCCGGGAGCGCTTCAACCTCGCGACCTTGACACCCCCGGGCAGAACTCACATACTGCCCCGTCGTAGCCGCAAAGGTTTTTTAGCGTACGGCATGAAGCCATCCAAGCTCCGGGACAAGCGTCCCTCGACAACCTCCGTCCTGTCCGCGGCCTTCGAGGAGCAGGCCTTCGCCGAAGTCGTAGAGATGATCCAGGCCACCCGCGGGCGAGCCTTGGCCGCCGTCAACGCCGCGCTGGTCGACCTCTACTGGCGGGTGGGCGCATACATCTCGCGCAAACTGGAAACCGCGGCCTGGGGCGAAGGCGTGGTGAATGAGCTCGCCCACTACATCCAGCGCCGCCACCCGAACCTCCGAGGCTTTACGCGCCGGAACCTGTTCCGAATGAGGCAGTTCTTCGAAGTTTACGCGAAGGACGAAAGAGTGTCAGCACTGCTGACACAATTGCCCTGGACCCATCACCTCCTCATTCTGGGCCGATCCAAGCGGGCCGAGGAACGAGAGTTCTACATCCGGCTTGCCACGCGGGAGCGGTGGTCCAGCCGCGACCTCGAACGCCAGCTCGCGGGCGCCCTGTTCGAGCGGGCGGTGCTGAATCCGCCGAAGGTCTCCGCCAGCGTTGAAAGTGCTCCACCCTGGTGCCGAGGCGGTCTTTCGAGACGCCTACCTCGTCGAGTTCCTCGGATCTGCCCGACCCTCATCGCGAAGCCGACCTGCACAGGAGCCTGGTGCGCAACCTGCGCCATTTCCTGGCCGAGTTGGGCCGCGACTTCTGTTTCATCGGCAGCGAGGTGGTGCTCCAGGTGGGTGGCAAGGACTTCGCGCTCGACCTGCTCTTCTTCCACCGCGGATTGAACTGCCTGGTGCCCTCGAGCTCAAGCTTGGTGATTCCAGCCCGAGCACCTCGGAAAGCTGGAGTTCTATCTGGAGGCTCTCGACCGGGATGTCCGAAAGAGCGGCACGAAGGCCCGTCCATCGGCGTCCTGCTCTGCGCCAGCAAGGAAAGCGAGGTGGTCGAGTACGCCCTCAGCCGCTCGCTCTCGCCGGCGCTGGTCGCCGAATATCAAACGCGGTCTGCCGGACAAGAAGTTGCTCCAGGCGAAGTTGCACGAGTTCTACACGCTCACCGAGACGGCAGCGACGTGATCCCGCTCGCAGCTCCTCCGCCCCCTACCTCCGGCCAGCGAGAGGCAAAAGAGTGTCAGCACTGCTGACACAATTGCCGGCCAGCGCGCGGCCTGGCTCGGGCTCCGGGCGCGCCTGCTATGATCGGGCGGCCCCAAGACAAACAGGAGAGCCCCAGCATGAGAAGCCGTCTCTCACCCATCCTTCGCGGAGCCTTTCCGGCCGCTCTCGCCCTGACCTTCCTGGCCGGCGGCTCTCTGCGCGCGGAGCCGGCCCCGGCTGCACCGGTGCCGACAGTCTACGCCGCCTATGTGCTGCTGGCGGAATCTCCCGGCGGGAACACCGTCGCCTTTGCCCGCGTGATCGTCGATCCCGGCCCGGACTGCCCGGCGCTGATCGGTACGGGGACGGAACGGATCAAGACCACGCCGCGCCGCAATCCTCATGGGTTTACTGTCAAGGTCTGCGAGGCCCGCTATCCCTTCGGGCACTCCCTTGCGGTCGAGGGCGGCCCGCGGCTCCCCGTGGCGGTTGAAGCGCCTTCCCGCATCGCGGTCCTCGGCGATTCGGGTTGCAAGCCGAAGGATCAGGAAGGTTGCGGGCTGGACGATCCGCAGTGGCCGTTCCCGGTCCTGGCCAAGGCCGCCGCCGCCAACCGGCCCGACCTCGTCCTCCACGTGGGTGACTACAACTACCGCGGCACGCCGAGCGGCTTCAAAGCCACGGTCGACGGCCAGCAGGTCCAGCAGTGGTATTACGATGCCGGCGACGGCGCGGAGCCCTCGGAGAAGTGCGGGCTCACGGGTCCCTACCTCAGCCAGAACAGCACGGGCAATCCGGACGCCGATACCTGGGACGCCTGGTGGCTGGATTTCTTCCAGCCGGCCGGCGATCTCCTGACCGCGGCTCCGTGGGTTTTCACGCGCGGCAATCACGAGCTGTGCAGCCACGCGGGTCCGGGCTGGTTCTACTTTCTCGACGCCAGCTCGGAGCTGCCCGAGGGTGGCGGCCGGCAGCTCGCCTGCCCGTCGCAGGACGGTGAGGGACCGGCGCTCCCGCATGTCCAGCTCGTCGAGCCGCAGGTGCTCCATCTCGGGGATCTCGACCTGGTGGTGATCGATTCCGCCAACGCTTGTGATCAGTTGCCCGGCCTGGTCGACGTCTACCAGCACCAGCTCACCGCGGCGGCGAAGCGGCTTCGAGGCCCCAAGGCCTGGCTGATGAGCCACCGGCCGATCTGGGGAGTCCAGGACAAGGCGGAGACCTTCTACGGTTGCGACGGCCAACCGCAGAGCGGCCCCGCGGTTCCCTACGGAGAGCTCAACCAGACCCTTCAGTGCGCCCTGCAAGGCGAGGCCGGAGAAGCCCTCCTCCCCCGTCTCGACCAGATCGTCGCCGGCCACATGCATCGCTTCGAAGCCCTCTCCTTCACCGCCCCCTCTCACCGCCCGCCGACGCTGATCGTAGGCAACAGCGGAGTGGCCGAGGACACCGGGCCGCCCACCGGCGCCTTCGCCCAGACGGTGGACGGCGCGCCGGCCGCCGGATTCTCGGTGGATCAGTTCGGATATCTGGAG
Organism: uncultured Holophagales bacterium; assembly: GCA_963844885.1. Taxonomy (GTDB): domain Bacteria; phylum Acidobacteriota; class Thermoanaerobaculia; order Multivoradales; family UBA5704; genus DATMER01. The sequence continues at coordinate 12,379 of CAWJQA010000013.1, forward strand.
CTGACGCGAAACAGCCACGGCACGTGGCAAGGCGCGATGGTCGCCCTCGACGCCGCGGACTGGTCGCCGTTCCTCGCTCCCTGCGCAATGCCGCCATCACCGGCCACCGCGGACCAGGCGCTCTGCGTCAAACCGCTGCCGGCGGTGCTTTCCCGTAGACGATACGGTGAATCCCGGCATAGACGAGCAGCGAATCAATGTCTGAGTACAATGAATCGAGAAAGTAGTTGCCAAGATTCAGCGCCTGCCGCTCGTAGAAGTGATAGCCGTCGAGGAGATCCTCGGCGGCCTCGGAGAGGATCTCAATCCTCATGAAGCGCGGCTGCGGATGTAGGCCTTGGCCTGCTCCCAGTCCATGAAACTTGCCTCACCGGCGGCGAGCCGTTGTTGGCGCTCGCGAAGAATATCTTCATGCCAGGAGGGGGACTCGAGGATGTCTGGTTTGCGGCTCAGGTCATCCCAGAGAGCCTCCATCGCTTGGAGCTTTTCTTCGAAGGTCATCTCGCTCAGTGGGAGTCCGAACTCCATGGCCTTCACGCCCGCCGCCGGACCCCCTGCGCCGGGCTGTCCGGCGCCAGCGCCCACAGGTACTGCCGGTCGAAGGCGGCGAGCTGGCTCTCCAGCTCCGAGTACGGCCCCGGCTCCCAGGCGTTCGAGGAGACCCCTTTGTACGTGTTGGCGCACAGCTCCCAGTCCTGGCGGTTGGTCAGGTCCCAGAAGTCGATGGCGGGCTGGGGATCGAAGCCCGGCGCGGCGATCGCGTCGGGATGGAAGTACCAGTCACAGAGGACGCGGGTGCGGCCGATGCCGAGCGACTGCGCGCGGTGGACGAGCACGTAGTCGGGATGGAACGAGAGGAAGGCGCTCGGAAAGACCGTGTAGTAATAGACACGCCCGCGCTCTTCCGGCGAGAGGCCGGCGAAGGGGACGGCACAGCGCCCGCCGTGGCTCGTCATGCTCCCTTCGGGGTTGCTCATCCACATCGGCCCGCCCAGGACCGGACCTTCGTCGAGATCGTTCTCGGTGTTGCGGTAGGGCGTCAGCTTGTTGAGGTGCGGATGCACCTTCGGGCAGTGATAACACTCGCTGTAGTTGTGGAAGAAAAGCTTCCAATTGGCCTCGACCTCGTAGACGCTCTGATGGACCGATCGCAGCTCGGGGAGCCGCCAGGCTTCGAACTTGCCCGCCAGGCCCGGCAAGGCCTCCTCGAAGGGGACCGGATCCGCGGCGAGATTCACGAACAGCAGGCCCTGCCAGTCGGCGACGGCCACCGGCTTGAGCCCGTGCTCCTCCGGATCGAAGCCGGCGACCTCGGACATGTTGGGGGCGGCGCGCAGGCCGCCGTCCAGCCCGTAGGTCCAGGCGTGGTACGGGCACTGGAGGGTATGGCCGAGCTCGCCGTGGGCGGTGAGGCAGAGGCGGCTGCCGCGATGACGGCAGAGGTTGTGGAAGGCGCGGACCGTTCCATCCTCCCCGCGGACGACCATGACGCTCTCCCGGTCCAGCTCGAACAGGAAGAAGCTGCCGGGAGCGGCGAGCTGGGAAACGTGGCCGGCGAGGAGCCAGGAGCGGTGAAAGATCCTCTCGCGCTCGGCGCGGAAGATCTCCTCGGACGTGAAGTACTCGCCGGACAGGGTGTGCTGGCCGAAGGCGGTGCGCTGTCTCATGGCGGTGGAGGATTCTACCATCGCCGGACTGGTGGTATGCTCCGCCGCGCTCCAGCGGGGCTACCTCAACCATGCCGATCCCGACGCCTTTCCATGAGCGCACGCAGGCCCTGTGCTCCAGCTACCGCTGGAAGGACTGGTCCGGCTACTGCGCCGTCTGCAGCTTCGACACGACGCACGAGCGCGAATACTTCGCCTTCCGCGAGTCGGCCGGCCTGCTCGACGTGACGCCGCTCTACAAGTACGAGGTCACGGGGCCGGACGCCGCCGCCGTCCTCGCCCGCATGATGGTGCGCGACGTGTCCAAGCTCAAGGTGGGCCGCGTCGGCTACTCCTGCTGGTGCGACGACGACGGCAAGGTGATCGACGACGGCACCGTCTCCCGGTTGGGTGAGAACCATTTCCGGGTCACCGCCGCCGATCCGACCCTGCACTGGCTGCAGGCCGTGAGCCGCGGTTTCGACGTCCAGATCGAGGATTCGAGCGCGCGCCTGGCCGCCCTGGCGCTCCAGGGTCCTACGTCGCGGGCCATCCTGCGCGACGCGGCCGGGCCAGACATCGACGCGCTCAAGTTCTTCGGCGTCACCTCCTCCAAGATCAACGGGATTCCGGTCTGGATCAGCCGCACCGGCTATACCGGCGACCTCGGCTACGAGATATGGGTCGAGCGGGGCGAAGGAGACACCGCGCTGGCGGTCTGGGACGCCCTGATGGCCGCCGGCCGGCCGTACGGCATCGAGCCGGCGGGCCTCGACGCGCTCGACGTGGCGCGGATCGAGGCCGGCTTCATCCTCCTCGGCGTCGATTACTTCAGCGCGGAGAAGGTCGTCCTGGAGTCGCGCAAGTCCACGCCGATCGAGCTCGGCTTCGGCTGGATGGTCGATCTGAAGCGCGGCAACTTCATCGGCCGCGACGCGATCGCCAAGGAGACCGCGCGCGGCTCGCACTGGCACCTGGTCGGCCTGGAGGTGAGCTGGGAGGAGCTCGAAGCGCTCTACGCGAGCTTCAACCTGCCACCGAGCCTGCCGGTCACGGCGCGGCGCGACGCCTTGCCGATCTACGACGGGGAGGGCCGGCAGGTCGGGCAGGCGACGAGCCACACCTGGTCGCCGATCCTCAAGAAATACCTGGCCATCGCCTCGGTCCGCCCGGGCTTCGAGGCCAAGGGGACGCAGCTCCAGATCGAGCATACCGTCGAGTACGAGCGCCGCAAGGTCACGGCGACCGTCGCTCCCACGCCCTTCTACGATCCGGAGAGGAAGCGCAAGCCATGACCGCCAGGTACGACGCCATCGTCGTGGGCGCCGGGCACAACGGCCTGGTCTGCGCGGCCTATCTCGCGAAAGCCGGCCGCAAGGTGCTGGTGCTCGAACGGCGCGGCACGGTCGGCGGCGCGACCACGAGCGAGGAAATCTACCCCGGCTTCACGTTCTCGGCCTGCTCCTACGTCGTCTCCCTGCTCCGGCCGTGGATCATCCGCGACCTCGATCTGCCGCGCCACGGCTACGAGATCCTGCCGCTCGAATCGACCTGCACGCCCTTCCCGGACGGCCGCTACCTGATGCGCGACAGCGATCCGGAGCGGACGCGCCGCTCGATCGCGGCCTTCTCGCCGCGCGACGCGGAGGTTTACAAGCGCTTCGGCCAGCGGATGGCCGAGCTGGGCCGCTTCGTCAAGCCGCTGATCGACGAGCCGGCGCCCGATCCGCTGTCACGCGATCCGCGGGAGCTGCTGCGTATCGCGCGCCTCGGCAAGCACCTGCGCGGGCAGGGCGACGAATGGCTTTTCGCCAACGCCAAGATGATGACGATGAGCGCGGTCGATTTCCTTTCGGAATGGTTCGACTGCGAGCAGCTCATCGCGCCGATGGCGATCTCCGGCATCATCGGCACCTTCCTCGGCGTGCGCTCGCCCGGCACGGCCTACGTCCTCCTCCATCACTACATGGGCGAGATCGACGGCTCGTTCCGCGCCTGGGGACTGCCGAAAGGCGGCACCGGCGCCATCGCGCAGGCCATCGCCAGCTCCGCCCGCGCGCTGGGCGTCGAGATCCGGACGGACGCGCCGGTCGCCCACCTGCTGTGGAAGAACGGAGACGCCTCGGGCGTCGTGCTGGAGAACGGCGACGAGATCCACGCCAAGGCCGTGGTCTCGGGCCTCGATCCGCACCGCACCTTCCTGAAGCTCGTCGGCGAGGAGCATCTCGACCCCGAGATCACGCAGCAGGTCAAGCGCTTCAAGATGCGCGGCTCTTCGGGTAAGGTGAACCTGGCGCTCGACGGGCTGCCGGAGCTGGCCTGCCTGCCGGGTCCCGGCCCCCATCTCCAGGGCGGCCTCACCATCGCGCCGTCGATCGACTACCTGGAGCGCGCCTACGATGACGCCAAGTACGGCGCCTTCTCGCGCCAGCCGTTCATGGACGTCTTGATCCCGTCGCTGACCGACCCGACGGTGGCGCCGCCGGGCAAGCACGTGATGTCGCTCTTCGTGCAGTACGCGCCCTATCAATTGAAGGAAGGGGCCGCGGACTGGCCGAACCAGCGCGAGGCGTTCGGCGACGCGGTCATCAATACGCTCTCGGAGTACATGCCGAACCTCAAGAATCTGATCCTCCACCGCCAGGTGCTCACGCCCTGGGACCTGGAGCAGGTCTACGGTTTGACCGAGGGCAACATCTTCCACGGCGAGCTGTCGCTGGAACAGCTCGCCTTCCTGCGTCCGATGGCCGGCTGGAGCCGCTACCGGACGCCCGTGAACAACCTCTGGATGTGCGCGTCGGGCACCCACCCCGGCGGCGGCATCATGGGCGCGCCGGGCGCGCTCTGCGCCCGCACGATGCTTGGAAAGAGGGCCGTCTGATGGGTGGCGCCGATGTCCTGGATGTCCTCATCATTGGTGCTGGGCCGAACGGCCTCGCGGCGGCGGCGAAGCTGGCCGGCGCCGGGCGCAAGGTCGTCGTCCTGGAACGCGCGGAAGCGCCCGGCGGCCTGTCGGCGCGGCGCGAGTTTCACCCCGGCTACACCGTGCCCGGCCTGCTGCACGACGAGGCCCTCGTGCCGCGCGCGATCGTGGAAAAGCTCGGCCTGTCCAAGCACGGCTTGACCTTCCGCGACGCCCCGGCCACGTATATCGCCGAGGCGAACGGCCCCGGAATCGTTCTCGCGGGCGATATCTCCACAGCCGCTGAAGCGATCGGCCAGCGTTCCAAGCGCGATGCCGAGAGCTACCGCAGCGTGCGCGCCTTCCTCGGCCGGATCACGCCGCTGTTCGCCGGGCTGCTCGCCGAGGCGCCGCCGTCGATCTCGCCGCGCTCGGCCGGCGACTTCTGGCAGATCGCCCGGCACGGCCTCGCGGCGTTTCGGGTCGCCCGCAAGGATCTCGTCGAGCTGGCGCGCGTCGCGCCGATGTGCGTCGCCGACTTCCTGAACGAGCGGTTCGAGACGCCGCTGCTGGTCGAAGCGCTCGCCGCGCCCGCGGTGGCTTCCACCTGGTCCGGCCCCTGGTCGGCCGGCACGATGACCAACTTCCTGCTCCGCGAGTGCGCCGGAGGAGAATCTCTCGCAGGCGGGCCGCCCGCGCTCATCGCGGCGCTCCTCGCCGCCTGCCGCGCCGCCGGAGCCGAGCTGCGCACCGGCGCCGAAGTCGCGCGCATCCGTCTGGACCAGGGGAAGGTCACAGGCGTCACGCTCACCTCCGGCGAGACGCTCGACGCGCCGGTCGTCCTCTCCTCGGCCGATCCGAAGCGCACGATGCTCGAGCTCCTGCCGCCGGGAACGCTACCGCTACGCATCGAAGAGGAGCTCCACCGCCTGCGCAGCCGCGGAAGCGCGGCGAAGATCCACCTGGCCCTTTCGGGACCGCTGGAGATCGCCGGCAGCGGAGACCGTCTCCACGAGGCCATCCGCATCGGCGGCGGCCACGTGGACGACCTGGAGCGCGCCTTCGACGCCATCAAGTACCGCCGCTTCTCCGAGCGTCCGCACCTGGAGATCCGCGTGCCGACCGTCGCCGATCCCAGCCTAGCTCCGGCCGGCCACCACGTCGTCTCGATCCTGGCCAGCTTCGCGCCCTCCATTCTCGAAGGCGGCTGGACCTCCGAAGCCCGCGAGCGCCTGGGCGACGCCGTGCTCGCCGTCCTCGAAAAGCACGCCCCGGGCGTGCGAGCCCGCCTCGTGGCGCGGGAAGTCCTGACCCCGGTCGATCTCGAAGCCACCTTCGCCTTGACCGGCGGCCAGCTCCACCACGGCGAAATGGCCCTCGATCAGCTCCTGATGATGCGCCCGGTCCCCTCCGTGCCGCGCTATCGGACCATGGTTCCCGGCCTCTTCCTGGGCGGCAGCGGCAGCCATCCCGGCGGCGGAGTCCGGCCGACGGCCGGGCTGCTGGCGGCGGAAGCGGTGCTGGCCTCCTGAGCGGGCGGCAGGCGAGTGAAGGAGTTGTGAGCATGCTCCGGAAGGATCCCATCATCAAAGAAATCCACGCCGTTCGCAAGGAAATTGCGCGGGCAGCGGACTATGACCTTGAGAAGATGCTGGAAGCAGCCCGGGAACGGCAAGCGGCCAGCGGTTTGCAAGCCGTACGGCTACCCCCACGGAGGGCTGAGCCCGCGTCCGTACGCCGGCTCCCTGTGAAGCGAACCAGCCCTTCGATCTCAGCCTGAAGCCCGGCTCCGGCGGCGGCCACTGCCATCCGGGAAGAGGCTTGGGGACGGTCGTCCGATAACGCGGCGCCGAGGGGACCGGGCGCATCAAGGCGGCGGAGTCCGGCCGACGGCCGGGCGGATGGCGGCGGAAGCGGTTCTCGCCTCCTGAGCGGCGGGAGGCGGGGCCGCCTCGCGTTGCCCCTCTGTTCCCCCTCTGGTACGCTTCGAGGATGACGGCAGCCAAGCACAAAGTCTCGGATTCCCGCAACCAGCTTCTCGGGGAGTTGCTCGACCGACTCGACACGGAGCATGGACCGGTTGACGAGTCTCTGATCGAGAAATACGTCGAGCTCCTCGGACGGCATGGCATATTGAGCGTGGCAGGCTCGCAAGGAGTAGGTGCTAAGCCGGCTCCGTCAGCCGGCCGGCTTGGCAAATAGTGTCGAAGCCTTTCGAGAGTCCGCATCGCCTCCGCAGCATTTCTCAGTCGAGGTGGTCAGGGCGAAATCTCAACCGCCGGCAGTGACAGACAAAGGTCCCATCCTTCACCTTGCGGGGAATTTGACCGCAGGGACAGACCACAAGACGCCACAATTCGAGAACGGAACGGCCGAATTCTTCGACTTCGCGGTCGGGGACCTCATCAGCTTCGGTGTTCGTGTGCGCACCGACGAGATTCCGGATGTGGGCCAGACCATGGAGCTTGGCGAGAATGTCGCCAAAGGTGCCCGCCGCGGTGAAGGTCGAACCACTGCCTCTCTCCACCGTGACACGCTTGGCATCTTTGAGACTCCACGCGCTGAAGAGCTCGTTGAGCGTCGGTTCCGTCGGTTCGGCAAACGGCACATGCCTCCGGTAGAGGGCTGCAAGCTGCCGTAGGATCGCCTCGAGGAGGACGCCCCCTTTCGACGCGACACCATGTCTATCGGGAATGGCCTTTGACAGCGCCTTCTCAAGCTGCTCCGCGTGGTGCGGCAAGGGACCCTGCAAGACTCCGTTTTGAAGGCTCCAGCGGAGAGCTCGGCAGTCGAGGCGGCCACTGGGGGCGAGGCCGTCGCGCAGGTAGCGCAGAAAGCGCCTTGAGTGGGTCGTCATGATGACTTGCAGGAAGTTCTCGCGTTCGGCGCCCAGCAAGGCGGCAAGACGCTGCATGTGCTGGGCATCAATGGCATGCACGACGTCGTCGAGAACAAGGATGGTCTCGGCGGGCCTCTCACGCTTTGCCAGGGCGAGCCAGAGACAGAAGGCGAGCGTCAGCAGGTGCGACTCACTGAAGCACGCCTGGGGCGGGACATCCTCCTTGTCGCCGAATTTCACCCTCTGGTGAAGTGACGCGCGTTGATTCGGGTCGAGGTAAAAACGAGCGCCGCCGAGCTCCGTTTCGTTCGGATGAAGCTCGCGATAGAGGCGATTTACCTCGCCTGCAACCTCCTTCAGGATATTGTCGGTGAACTCACGCCGCATGGTGCGGACGATCTCGAGGCAGCGCGCCAGCCGATCGCTCTCGTTTTCGAGAAGCCCTCCTTCCTGGCAGGCCAGATCATGCTGTTTCCAAAGTCGCGCAATCTGGACGCGGCGACCGTTTTCTTTCGCGCACGCCTCGTTGGACTCCGTGAGGAGAGTCGCGAGCCTTGCGAGTGTCGAGTCGATGGAGCCCTCATCCAAAGATGCAGCGCCCGCGGCACTCTCCGCCATAGTGGCTGCGGCAGCGAGGCTGGCCGTCAGACTGGCTTCGATCGCGGGTGGAGGCGTCGCCGCGCGACGTGCCAGTTCTCTCGCCGCATTCGACACTTCGGTTCGGCTGCGTCCGACGAGCGCCTCTTGTGTCTCGACTCGTCTCATCGCCGAAGCGCGCCGCTCAAGCCACTTCGCCTGCTCCTCGCTGGCCTTTAGGCGGGTCTCGATGGCTCCGCGCAGCTCGGCGAGGTCGACCGGCTGCTGGCAAAGCGGACAAGCGTCCTTCTGCGACTCGGCAGTGAGGATGATCCGCGCGGCGTCGAGGAGTTTGATCAATGCCGCGGCGCCAGCTTCGGAACCCGCTGGAGGCTCGCGGTCGAGCGACTCCAAAGCATCGCGGTCTTCCTGTAAATGGAGCTCCGCCTCGCCCGCTCGGAGATGTGCATCTGTCAGATTGCCGAGCGCCCGCTGGGTTTCCGAGATCCATCGTTGCTCCTCGTCTGGACCCACGCCATCATCCTGAGCCGTGGCGACGCTTTTCGCCCAGGTGATGGGGTCTTTCGCCGGTTTGCCGCTCTCTTCCCAAAGGGCACGCAGGGCCGCCTCCGAGTCTGCGATGATGCCCTTGCTGGCGTCATCCAGGCGCTGCTTTGCTTCCTTGACTGCTCGCTCGAGCCCTACTTCGCTAGCAGAGACACCTTCAACATTGACAAAGCGATCCAGTTGCTTGAATCGCTCAGCGGGGGTTGCTGCGACGATCTGCGCGAGCCGGGAGCGCCTCAGAATCTCAACGCGAGGCTGTATCTCGGGGCCATCCAACCGCGGTTGGTTTCGTTCGAGGCTGCCGGACCAACGCGCTCCGCCAGCTTCGAGCTCAACGCGCAATGGCGAAGAATTCGTGCCGAGGGTGGCGAGATCCTTGAGACTGGTCGATTTTAAATCGGTAAGCGAGCCCTTGGTGCCCCCAAGAACAAATTCGATCGCGTCGACCAGGGTCGATTTGCCGCTTCCGTTCTCACCGAAGATCAGCACGAACGGCTGCTCCGGATAGAGCTCAAGCTCGAAGCGCGACGTGGCGCCGCGAAAACCCTCAGCGACGAGTCGGGTGATGCCGCCGAAGGTCTTCATATACGGCGACGCTCGCGATCGACGGCCAATTCGACAAAAGACCGCCAATCACCAGGTCCGAGGCTGCCTTCGGCGAGACCAAGCTCGAGCTTGGCACGCTTCGACTCATCGATCAGGCGCTCTTTGACCAGTTGCTCGGCGATGTCCCGCGCCAAGCGCTGGTTGGGTGTGAGATCTGCTGTGCCTTGAGGTTCTTCCTTGCTCATCTCTCGGTTGTCTCGTGGGATCGGTTGATCGTGAAGCGTACAACGAAAATGTGGGTTGCGGTGAAGTCGAGCGCGAGCTGTCGTTCGATCTCTCCGATGAGCTCGTCTCGCTTGGCTTCAATCGCGTCCTGTTGGTCGAAGAGCTCTCGGCGTCTGCGACTGCGGCGCCCCTCAAGCTCCTTGATGCGGCGCTGGGCCTCGAGTTTATCGGCGAGGGCCGCCGCGAGGCGCGACACCTTTCTCGTCTCCCGGATCTCGCGGTCGAGCTCTTTGAGCTCTCGCTCCAGCCCTGCCTTGGCGTCCTCAGCCCACAGCTCCAGCTTGGCCTCTTCGGAACGGAGAGCGTCCTCGCTCTGCCGGCGTGCCGCCGCCACGAGGCGATCGATCTCGGCAGTCCGCGAGGTGGCCAGATCCGGCTGCACGGCGGCCGACCAGGGCTCAACGCGGGCGCCGAACTCGAAGAACCTGGCGGCGAGCTCGGAGGGAAGCAACTCGCCGTTGTCGAGCACGGCCGTCGCGATGAGATGCTCCTCGGTGTGGCGTAGTGTGATCCGTAGACGCGTAAGCTCGAGCCACCCACTTCTTCCGAGATAGGGCTCCAAGGCTGTATATCGAGGAGGAGGCTGGTAATCGAAACGGAGGTGGCACGGAGGTAACTCTCGCCCTTTGGCCTCGGCGACGACCCGCGTCGCCAGCATGTGGCCCGGATGAAAAAAGACGCCTTCCCTCTCGTCCGCGATCGGCCAGGAGAGGAAATAGGAATGCCGGTCGGGGTCAGACAGATCGAAGCACTTCGCCTGCTCATCGAACGTCGTCGTTTCGCGAAGCTCATGTCTGGCAAGCCGCCACAATAAAGCCTGGTGACCTTCCAGCATGCGCTCGGCTTCATCCTTGATTCCCTTGAGCCGTTTCTGTACATCGTCGTCGAAGTGCTCAAGGATCGCGCGGCGGGTCGCCCTCATCGTCTCGTCGATCTGCGCCCCGAGGTCGGCCTGGAGCTTGTCGAAGGCCTCCGCGATGGCCTCGGGCGTGCGGCAGGTCTGGTAGACCTCCATGATCCGGCGCTCGATGTCGACCCCGGACTCGACAGCTCCCAGGATCTCGTCGCTCGCGCCGAATACGCCCTCGAAAAGGCGAAATTTCTCGGCAAGCAGGTGGAAGACGCGCTGATCGGCGGCGTTGCGGTCGTTCAGGAAGTTCACCACGACAACGTCATGGCGCTGGCCGTATCGATGGCAGCGGCCGATCCGCTGCTCGACGCGCTGTGGGTTCCACGGCAGGTCGTAGTTGACGACCAGCGAACAGAACTGGAGGTTGACGCCCTCGGCCGCCGACTCGGTCGCGATGAGGAGCGTTCCCCGTTCCTGGAACTCCTCGACAAGCGCGGCCTTGACGTCAGCGGCTCGCGAGCCCGAGACGCGATCCGAATCGCGATGGCGCACCAGCCACGCCTCGTGGATGGCACGCGAACCGGGGTCGCTGTTGTCTCCGTTGATCAGCACGATCTGGCCGGCATAACCCTGTTCCGCGAGCAGACCGGCGAGGTAGGACTGAGTGCGCCGCGACTCGGTGAAAATGACAGCCTTGCGGACCGCACCCAACGATTCTGCTTTCGCGAGCGCCAGTGACAGCGCGAGCAACAAGGCTTCGCCTTTCGAGTTCTGCGCAATGGCATCGGCCGCGGTGGCGTAGCGGCGTAGCTCGTCGAGCTCGGCTCTGAGCGAACGCAGGTCGATTTGAAGGGCGTTGGCACCGTTCGCAGATTGCGATGCCTCGCTCCATTCGTCGGCCACATCACCTATCGTCTCGAAATCCTCCTCATCGAGAAGCTGATCAGCGGCCTTACGCTCAACCCCTTCCAGGCGCTCGATCATGCGATGGAGAGTGCCCGCAATTGCGTACGTCGAAGACGCGAGGAGCTTGCGGAGCACCATGGTTAGGAGCATGCGCTGGCCGCTCGGCAAGGCGTACAACATCTCGCGCTGAAGGTATGCGGAGACCTCGTCGTAAAGGCGTTGCTCGGCATCGCTCGGAATAAATCTCTGAGTAATAGATATGCGCTTGGTGAATCGCACGTACTCGAGGACTTGCTTACGCAGAGTGCGCCTGCAGAGGGGTTCGAGGCGTGCGCGCAGTCTCTCGTTGCGGCGGGACTCGTTGCTGCCACGCATGAACTGCTCGCGGAAATTCGCGACGTCACCGAAGACGTAGTCGTCGATCAGGCTGACGAGCCCATAGAGCTCGAGAAGTGAGTTCTGGAGCGGTGTCGCGGTGAGGAGTAGCTTCGGGGTTTGTGCGAGCGAATCCTTGATCGCCTGGGCGATTTTCGAGGTTCCTTTGTAGACGTTGCGCAGGCGATGCGCCTCGTCGATCACGACCAGATCCCACTGCACAAGACCGATGTCGGCTGCCTTGGCCGCGGCAAACTGATAGGAGCAGAGCGGTAGTGCCTGCAGATTGTCAAAAGGATTGACTTCCCCCTTGACTCGATGGGCACGGTAGGTTGAGGCATCGAGTATCCGTACCGGGAGTTGGAATTTATCGGCGAGCTCTTGCTGCCATTGCTTGCGGAGGGTTGCGGGTACGATGAGCAAGATGCGCCGCCGACGCTCAGCCCAACGTTGAGCAATGACGAGGCCCGCTTCGATGGTCTTGCCCAGGCCCACCTCGTCAGCCAGGAGGACTCCACGCGACAGAGGAGACTGGATGGCAAAGAGAGCTGCGTCGACCTGGTGGGGGTTGATGTCGACGCGGGCGCTGGTGAGGGAGTGGGAGAGGCTCTCGATTGTGCCGGGTGGTCCTTCGAGTGTGAGGCTGTGCGCCCAATAGGCGCTGTGGTAGTTCGTCGACATCGGTTCCCCAGAGACAGGTGGCTAGCACTTCTCCTCGCCAAGCTTGACTACTCTACCTCGCTTCCGACCGGCTCTCGCTTGAGCTGACCGATGCCAACAAGGCGCTCGAGCTCAGGCGAGGTCATCTACCGATCCGATCAGTGGGATCTTCGGTTGGGCCTGGATCTTGGTGACGAACGGGTTTCCTTCAGCCAGTTTGCGCTTCCACTCCGCCGCGGTCGCCAGACTCACGTGGACCGGACGCCCCAAAGTTGTTTCGGCCTCCTGGAGAGCGCCATAGAGATCCGAGTAGGCCAGGTCGTCGCAGATCACCATCAGATCGATATCGCTCCGCGCCGTATCCGATCCCTTCGCGATCGAGCCGTAGACGAAGGCCGCCTGGATGCGTTCTCGAAAGGGCTCGAGGGTCTCCGCCAGCGGGCCGGCGAGGCCGATCGTCTTGACCACCAGGCCGTGCAGCTCGGCGTAGACCGGGGAATCGGGATTGGCCTGGTAGTGCTTCTGGTTCCCCGACCGTGTGACCGTGACCAGTCCACTGTCCGCAAGGCGCATCAACTGGCGATGCACCGCGCCAGTGCCGGAATCCGCCAGCGCGATGACTTCGGTGCTCCGGAAGCTCCGGTCCGGCTGACCGAAGAGAAGCGCGAGCACCCGCTGCTGGACGGGCGAGAAGAGAGCATCGGCCAGTCTCGTGCCCGGCGCCAATTCCGTTCCCATATTGGGAAGGATAGTTCCCAAATTGGGAAGAAGCAAGTGCCCCACTACCCCAACCGCAACACCACGATCGTCTGGTCGTCCTCGCGTGGAGCGGGCCCTGTGAAGCGGGCCACGTCAGCGAGGACGGCGTCCCGGAGCCATTCCACTCCCAGGCGGGCATGCAGGGAGAGGCTCTGCTCCAGGCGATCGAAGCCGAAGACGTCCGTGCTGCCTTCGGGCCGGGCTTCGATGATGCCGTCGCTGAATAGAAAGAGCGTGTCTCCCGCCGCGAGTTGGGCGGTCCGCGGCTCCACCCGGAGCCCTGAGAGCCTGCTGAGCTCTGCCTCACTCGGCTGTGCCCACCCATCCGCGGTCGGCGGTCCACTCACCCCCTCGCCAGCACCTGAAGCGATGAGGTGGCTCCACCGGGGCTGACGCGCCCCCACAGGATTCCGCGTCGCCACCGAACCAAGGATAGGCTATAGTTCCGGTCATGGAGGACACCCCGCCGGGAATCGACTTCGAGGAGACGAAACGGATCCTCGCGGTCTTGGAGCACGAGGGCGTTCAGTACGTCCTCATCGGCGCCATGGCCATGGCGGCACAGGGGCTTGTGCGCGCTACGCACGATCTCGATTTCTTCGTATCACCGGCCCCCGAGAACGTGGACCGGCTGAAGAGGGCATTCAAGAGCCTCTTCGACGACGATCCAAACATCGACGAGATCTCGGCGGAGGATCTGTCAGGCGACTATCCCGCCGTCGAGTACACCCCCCCGCACGGCCGATACTCGCTGGACATTCTCTCCCGGCTCGGAGAAATGTTCAGCTACTCGGACATCGAGTCGGAGACCCTGACGACCGCTGAAGGCACCCGGATCTCGGTCGCGACCCCTCGCATGCTGTATAGAATGAAACGGGATACCGTCCGTCCGCAGGACAAGTTGGACGCTGAGGTGATCAAAGAGGAGTTCAAGCTCAAGGAGGACTGATGCCGGTACGTAAGTTTCGCTCGGTCGCCGACATGCCCGGCGCACAGCCGCGTACGCCTCTCGATCCGGACAACCTCCGGCTCGCCTGCTCGCTCTCGCAGCTCGCCTATTGGCTTCACCCCATGAAGCACGTCCCCGGAGTCCGGAAGTACCGGTCGGTCGAAGAAGCGTGGCAGGCTCGCAAGGAGTGGGTGCGAAGCCAGCTCCACCGCCCTACCAATCAGCCTGACTGATCTACCCCAGCCGCAACACCACGATCGTCTGGTCGTCCTCGCGCGGAGCGGGCCCGGTGAAGCGGGCCACGTCGGCGAGGACGGCGTCCCGGAGCCACTCCACTCCCAGGCGGGCATGCAGGGAGAGGCTCTGCTCCAGGCGATCGAAGCCGAAGACGTCCGTGCTGCCTTCGGGCCGGGCTTCGATGATGCCGTCGCTGAAAAGAAAGAGCGTGTCTCCCGCCGCGAGTTGGGCGGTCCGCGGCTCCACCACGAGCTTCCCCCGCACGCCGAGCGGGTAGGCCACCGATTCCAGGGCCTCCACCTCTCCCGCGATGCTGATGCGATAGGGAAACAGATGGCCGGCGCTCGCGTAGACCAGCTCCCGCTTTTTCGGGTCGAGCAGGGCGTAGCAGAGCGTGGCCAGGAGCCGCTTGCGCGCCGTCTGGAAAACCGTTCTATTGAGCGTATTGAAGACCGCCGACACGTCCGGATCGAACGTCACCTGCACGGCGAGCGCGGACTTCGCCATGGACATCACCAGGCCGCTCGACACGCCGTGGCCGGCCACGTCCCCGACCGCGATGGCCAGGCGGCCGTCCTCCAGCGCCAGCACGTCGTAGAAGTCGCCGCCCACTTCCGATGCGGGCAGGTAGGCGTGCGCGATCTCCACGCCGTTCAGGCTCGGCGGCAGATCGGGGAGGATCGAGCTCTGGATGCGCCGCGCCGTCTCCAGCTCCACCCTTTGGCGCTCCCGCTCGGCGATGCGGCGCACGTGCGGCGGCACGTCTTCGTAACGGTAGACGAAGCTCTTGTCGCTCCTCAGATAACGGAGACTCACCAGCAGCGGCAGCGCGGCCAGCGCCAGGGCCGACCAGCCGTGGACGCGCAGGCTGGTGTCGTCCGCCGTCAGCAACGGGTATCCAAAGAGAAGGATCTGCGAGACCATGCCGGCGCTCAGCGCGGCCAGGAGGTCTGAAATCAGAAAGATCAGCGCCGGACCGAGCACGGCCAGGGCGCCCACCAGCAGACCCCAGCGGATCGGCACCACCACCGCGATGGGAAACGCCACGGCCGCGCCCACGGCCGTCGCGGCCAGCAACCCGGCGACGGCACCGGCGCGCTTCACGGTCATCGGGAGCAGGAACAGGATCACGGCCAGCAGCGGAGGGAGCCCGTAGACCAGGAACGTCGCGACCAGCTCCAGCCCCGGCCAGCCGCTTTCGAACGCCTGGAAGAGTGACACCATCGGCGACGCCCCGATCTCGCGGAGAACGACGAGCAACGCCGCCGTCAGGCCGGCCAGGGCGACGCCGCCGGAGACTCCGCACAGCGAGGAGCGGGCGACCGTCGCCGTCCCCCACTGGCGCTGGAACAGGGCGTCGAACGCCGCCAGCTTGTGGCCCCAGCGCTCCCGGCAGACCGACTCCCCCACCGACCAGCCCACGAAGGCGAGCACCGCGAACGGCAGCACCCAGAAAACCAGATAGATCAACGCCACCACCCAGGTCGTCTGCTCGCGCGTCGCGATCCCGAAGCCGACCGTCTGGGCGCGGGACCCGGCGGTGAGCAGCACGAGGATCAGGCCGGCCACGAGCACGCCGAGGAAGATCTGCGCCGGACGCTTCACACCGATCTCCCCCTCGTGATAGCGCTTCAGGAAGGGGATGCCGACCAGGGCCGCCAGCAGATAGATCGCCAACAGCCGCGCCAGACCCGCGAACTGGGTGGACTGCAGGGCCGTCTGCAGCGCCCGCTCCTGCGGATCGTCGAACCAGAACGAGAAGCCCGCCAGGCGCTCGCCGGCGAAGTGGACCTGGACCCCCTGGCGCCCCTCTCCCGGTGGAGCGTTCCGGTCCGGATAGCGCACCGCGAGATCGGTCCGGGCCGTGAGCTGCTGGCTGCGCAGCTCGGGCTCGCCGTAGCGGGCGAGGTCGAAGCCCTGCTGGACCAGGAAGGCGTCGGCCCGGTTCCGCGCCTCCCGCGGCGGCACCGCGGCACCCTTGGCCCGCGGATCGAGCTTGAGCTGCAACAGCAGCACCTCGCCCGCAGGCGAGACCTGCGCTTGATAGACCCAGTCGTCACGCAACCCCCCGGCCGGATAGACGAACACATCCCAGAGAAGCACCTGCTTTTGCAGGCCCGTGGCCCGCAGCCGGTCGAGGGGCACGCCGGCGTCGAGTGCCAGCTCCAGGCGGCGCTCCCGGAGGGCGTCCCGGTCGAGAGTGGCGACGACGTAAGCGTCCTTCACCGGATCGCCGAGAACGTTCAGCCGAGTCAGAGCGATGGCCACGGCCTCGTCCCGGGTGACCGACCAGGAATCCGGACGGAAGGGGAACGCCCGGGGGTAGGCCCAGGCCAGGAGCAGAGCCCCGGCGATGCCGAGCAGGGGCCAGAGGAAGAGGTCGCGAGCTTTACGCATGGACAAGAGCCGGTGAACGGTCTTGTCCAATCATACGGGAGGAGGACACAAAAGGTTAGCTACCAACGCGGTCCACCAATGCCGCAACCGTAGGGGCAGGCCTTGTGCCTGCCCTTTGGCACCACGGGGGCAACCACGGGGGCAACCACGAGGGTTGCCCCTACGGTGCAAAATGGGGGAGGGGAACCCTACTTCGGCAGCGCGTGGACCAGCTCGCGCACGGCCTCGGCGGATTTGTCGAGCGCCGCCTTCTCGTCGGCCGTCAGCTCGAGCTCGATCACCTTCTCCATGCCGCCCTTGCCCAGCAGCGCCGGCACGCCGACGAACAGGTCGTTCAAGCCGTATTCGCCCTGGAGCAGGACGGCGCAGGGGAGGATCTTCTTCTTGTCGTGGAGGATCGCGCCGACCATGTCGAACACGGCCGCCGACGGCGCGTAGTAGGCCGAGCCCGTCTTGTAATAGTCCACGATCTCGATGCCGCCCTTGCGGGTGCGGGTGTTGATCGCTTCGATGCGCTCCGCGGAGAGGAGCTGCGGCAGCGGAATACCGTTGACCGTGGCGTAGCGCGGCAGCGGCACCATGGTATCGCCGTGGCCGCCGAGCACGAAGGCGTCGACGTCTTCCACCGAGACGTTCAGCTCCGCGGCGATGAAGTAACGCATGCGGGCCGCGTCGAGCACTCCGGCCATGCCGAAAACCCTTTCGCGCGGGAAGCCGGAGATCCGGCGCGCCACCTCGCACATGGCGTCGAGCGGGTTCGTGACCAGGATCAGGATCGTGTCGGGCGAACGCTCGACCACCTGGCGCACACAGTTGCCGACGATCTCCTGGTTCTTGGCGAGCAGGTCGTCGCGGCTCATGCCCGGCTTGCGGGCGAGGCCGGCGGTCACGACGGTGACGTGCGAGCCTTCGGTCGGCCCGTAATCGCCGCCGCCGGAGATCTTCGCGTTGAAGCCGAGCACCGGCGCGGCCTCCATCATGTCCAGGGCCTTGCCGGTCGCCAGATCGGCGGCGACGTCGACCATGACCACGTCGGCCAGCTCGGCCTCCGCGATCCGTTGAGCAGTGGTGGCGCCCACGTTGCCGGCGCCGACCACGGTGACTTTGTATCGCATGGGAAGGTCTCCCCTCGGTTCAGGTTTCGGTTGCTACACGTTCTAAATGTTTTCCAGGATCGCGGCGGCGAATTCGGACGACTTGAGCAGCGTCGCGCCCTCCATCTGCCGCTCCAGGTCGTAGGTCACCCGCTTCTGCTCGATGGTGCGGCCGAGGGCCGACTCGATGCCGTCCGCCGCCTCGTGCCAGCCGAGCCAGCGCAGCATCATGCATCCGGAGAGGATCAGGGAGCCGGGGTTGACCTTGTCCTGGTTCGCATACTTCGGGGCGGTGCCGTGCGTCGCCTCGAACACGGCGACGCCGTCGCCGATCGTTGCTGCCGGGCGCCATGCCGAGCCCGCCGACCTGGGCGGCCAGCGCGTCGGAAAGATAATCGCCGTTGAGGTTCAGCGTCGCCAGCACGTCGTACTCCTCCGGCCGCAGCAGCGCCTGCTGGAACATCGAGTCGGCGATGCGGTCCTTGACCACGAGGCTTGCCGGCCGGCGCCTTGCCGCCGTGCTTCTCATAGACGTCGTTCTCGGTGATCGTGCTGTCGCCGAACTCGTCGCGGGCCACCTCGTAACCCCAGTCGCGGAAGGCGCCCTCGGTGAACTTCATGATGTTGCCCTTGTGGACCAGGGTGACGGTTCTTCCGCTTGCACTCCAGCGCGTAGCGCAGGGCCTTGCGGACCAGGCGCTTGCTGCCGAAGACCGAGACCGGCTTGATGCCGATGCCGCTGTCCGGGCGGATCTCCTTGCCGAGCCCGCCGATGAACTCGATGAGCTTCTTCGCGCCGTCGGAGCCCGCGGGCCATTCGATGCCGGCGTAGACGTCCTCGGTGTTCTCGCGGAAGATGACCATGTCGAGCTTCTCGGGCTCCTTGACCGGCGACGGCACGCCCTTGAAGTAGCGCACCGGGCGGACGCAGGCGTAGAGGTCGAGAACCTGGCGAAGGGTGACGTTCAAGCTGCGGATGCCGCCGCCGACCGGGGTGGTCAGGGGGCCTTTGATGGCGCACCGGTACTGGCGGATGGCGTCGAGCGTATCGCTGGGGAGCCACTCGCCGGTCCGGGCCTGGGCCTTCTCGCCGGCCAGCACCTCGAACCAGGCGATGGAGCGGGAGCCGCCGTATCGCTTCTCGACCGCCCCGTCGATCACCCGGCGCGTGGCGCGCCAGATGTCCGGCCCGGTGCCGTCGCCTTCGATGAAGGGGATGATCGGCCGGTCGGGAACTTCCAGCCGGTCCTCGTCCGCGTGCCAGGCAATCTCCTTGGCGTCCGCGGGCGGCGTCATGTCGTTGTATGTCCTGGCCAAGGCCGTCCTCCTGGGAAAACTTGAAGAAAGGATACAGCGGTTGCGCGAACGGGGCCGTCCGCGCGCGTACGCTATCACAAGCCCCTGGGCCGACTCCCACCCTTCGGGGCGGTTCGGGCGGGTGGACCCGTGTAAAATCCGCCGATGGACTGGGACCGCTTGATCGCCGCCGCCGCCGCCGTCCGCGAGCACGCCTACGCGCCCTACAGCCGCTTCCCGGTGGGGGCCGCCCTGCTGATGGAGGACGGCTCGATCTGGGCCGGGGCGAACGTGGAGAACTGCATCCCGTCGCTCGCGACCTGCGCCGAGCGCAACGCCCTGACGGCGGCGGCCTCGGCCGGCCTGAGAAAGCCGCGGGCCGTGGCCGTGGTCACGGACACCACCCCCCCCTCCAGCCCCTGCGGCCTCTGCCGCCAGACCCTCTCCGAGTTCGTGGACCCCGCGGACGACCTGCCGATCCTCCTGGTCAACACCCGGGGAGACCGGGAGGAGACGACGCTCCGGGAGCTGCTGCCGCGGGCGTTCCGGCTGGGGGCGTGAAAACGCCGGGGTTGCTCACGAACGTCTACATCGGGCGCGCCAGATGGAGCACGGCGTTGAGGACGCCGTCCACGACCCGGGCCATGCGGTCATAGTCCAGCGTCTCAGCGGTATCCGCGGGCGTGTGGTAGGCGGCGTTTCGGACAAAGGCCGTGTCCGTCACCACGACGGCAGGGATGCCGCGATCCCAGTAGCTGATCTGGTCCGAGCCGTCAAGGCCGGCGGACCTCGGCGCGGTGAAGCTGTAGACGGGAATGGTTCCGGCTGCGCGGATGGAGCGCTTGACCTCCCGAGTGAGAGCCCGGTCGCTCCAGCGGCCGGCCACCGCGATGAAATCGCCCCGGCCGGGATAGAGGAGGCGCAGGAACCAGTGCGGCCAGGGCTGCTCCGCCCGGAAACAGCCGATCATCTCCAGGCAGATCATGCCACGCACCGGAGCCGCGCCGAGGGAGCGCGCGTGGACGGCACTGCCCATCTGGGGAGAGCCGAAGAAAGGCGGCTCTTCCGTCGAGTAGGCGGCGAGGACGACCCGGCGGCTCAGCGGTCGGCCATCGAGAAGCCGGGCCAGCTCCAGGAGTCCGGCTGTGCCGCTGGCGTTGTCATCCGCGCCGGGGTTCGCCCCAAAGCCGCCGAACGCGTCGTAGTGAGCGCCGACGATCACCAGCGGTCCGGTGTCCGGGCCGAAGGTGGCGAGCACGTTGCGGTAGGTCTTCTTCCAGGCCGTGAAGGATTGTTCCGTGACCCGGGCGCCGGTCCGGGAAAATTGGCCCTGAATGTATGCCGCGGCCTTGTCGAGGCTCTCCGGATGGTCGGCATCGCGAGGCGCCGCCTCGACGGCCAGAAACTCGACATGCCGGCGCAGCCGCGCCGGGTCGGCCCGCTCGCCACCCAGGAAGGGAAGGCTTCCGGGCACCGGCTGGCGGATGAGCACGGCGGCAAGGCCCAGCAGGAGCACCACGGCGGCGAGCGTGGCGGCGAGGATGCGGCAGGCGCTGCGGAGGAGATTGGGCATCGTGCGTGTGGTCTCCTCCTTTGTACGGAGGAGAGCGGCTCGGCGTCGCGGCCCGGATGAGCTACGGTTTCCATCCTCCAGACGGCCTCCCGGGAGAGCGGCAGCGGCTTCCTTCCCTTTGCGGAGGGACTAGAATGGCCTCCGGAGGCAATCATGAAAAAGATCCTCACGGTCCTCGTGGTGCTCGTGCTGGTCGCGGCCCTCGGCGTCGGCATCTTCCTGTTGGCTTCCCGGCCCGCGCAGCGCCCGCCTTCGACGGAGAAGATCGAGATCACGCCCGCCCGCGTCGAGCGCGGCAAGTATCTGGCCCATCACGTGCTCGACTGCGTCGGCTGCCACGGAAGGCGCGACTGGACCCTCTATGCCGCACCGCTGAAGGGACAGCCCGGCGTCGGCGGCGAGTGCCTGACCAAGGAGATGGGCGCACCCGGGATCCTCTGCTCCACCAATATCACTCCGGACCCGGAGACCGGCCTCGGCGAGTGGACCGACGGCGAGATCCTGCGCGCCATCCGGGAAGGGGTGGGGAAGCGCGGCAACGCGCTCTTCCCGCTGATGCCTTCCGACGACTACCGGTTCATCTCCGACGAGGATGCGCGCTCGATCGTGGCCTATCTGCGGACGATGAAGCCCGTGCGGAACGCGCCGCCCCGGACCGACCTCGATTTCCCGGTGAGCTATTACGTCAACAAGATGCCGAAGCCTCTCGACGGCCCCGTCCCGGAGCCCGACCGCTCCGATCCCGTGCGCTACGGCGAGTATCTGACCGAGATCGCCGGCTGTAAGTTCTGCCACAGCACCATGGACCTGAACCACGGCTACATCCCCGGCAAGCTCTTCGCCGGCGATCACAAGATCCGCGGCCAGTGGGGGCTCGCGGTGGGCACCAACCTGACTCCGCACGAGACCGGCATCGGCAACCTGAGCAAGGAGCAGTTCATCGGCATCTTCCGGTCGTTCTCCGACCCATCGCAGGCGGCGCCGGTGAACGGCGGGAAAAACACCCCCATGCCGTGGTACGCGTACGCCGGGATGACCGACGAGGATCTGGGAGCGATCTACGACTACCTTCGCACCCTGCCGCCGGTGGCGAGCGCGCCTCCCGGCTAGTTGCGACGCCGAGACCCCAACTCGCGACGCCGAGCCTCGACTTCGCGACGCGAGAGGCTACTCTGCGACGGCGAACACCAACCTTGCGACGCAGATAGTCAATTTCGCGACGGCGAAGGGTCACTCTGCGACGCGAGACTCTACATTGCGACGCCGAAAGGCGTAGTCGCGACGCCGAAGGCCTACTCTGCGACGCCGAAGCGTTACTCTGCGACAAGAGAGCTCTTCCGTCGCAAGTCGAGCCGACTCTGCGACGCCGAAAGGTCACTCTGCGACGCGGAAAGGCTGTCCGCGACGGCGAGACCCTTCGGCGTCGCGACTTGAGGGCTGTCCGCGACGGCGAAGGGTGTCGCCGCGACGCCTCCGGCGCTCCGAAGTCAGGCCGCGGCCGGGGCTCCGATGGCCTGGCGGATGCGCGCGATCTGGCCCCGATGCTTGAGGTCGTGGCCGGCGTAGAGGCGGATCATGTACGCCAACGGCTCGTCACCGCGCTCCGCATGGCGCATCACGCGGCGCATGTCCTCCGGCGTCGCACGCCGCAGGAGCCGGAGATTCGACCGCCGGATGGTCGCGAAGTCGTCCAGCGCGGTGGAGACGTCCGACTCCCGGTATCCCAGGCGATCGGCCCAGAGATCCTGGTCGTAGCCGGGCACCTCGGGGGAGTCGTGGGCGAGCACCATGCGGAAGCGGAAGGCGCCGACCAGCTCGGAGTCGGCCAGGTGCTGGATGACCTGCCGGACCGACCACTTTCCGGGAGGCTCGGGCATGCCCTCCTGCTCCGGAGTGAGGCCGGCCACGGCCTTGCGGAGGGCTTCCGGAGTCTCGGCGAGCACCTCGAAAGGATCCCGCGAGCCGAGGAGGTCGAGGAGGGAGGCGACGTACGCGGCGAAGGGGTTGGCGGGGTCGATCATGGCGCAACGTTATCACTTCAGGTCCAGGATGCCCGCCGGCGCGGTCAGCTTGAGCGGCGCGTTGGAGTCCAGCAGGGACATGTCGATCCACACCTCGCCGCCGAGGTTCCCTTCGACCGTGTAGGTGCTGTAGGGCGCTCCGAGCGTCCAGTGCTCGGTCTGCAGGGCGCGCAGGGCGCCGTAGGTGTTGTAGTCGGCGCCCTTGACCAGGGCCTTGTCGCCGGACGTGGTCACGATCCAGAACTGCGGCGAGGACGACCACCAGCGGACGGTCCTCTTGAGCCTGTGAACGTTGTAGTTGCCTGTGGTGGAGACTTCGGCCTCGGTCGTCTCCGCCGGCTTCTTGAACCAGGCCCGCGCGCCGTGCTTGCCGGTGTAGCCCTTGAGATAGCCGATGCTGTCCTCCACGTCCGGCGTGGTGTCCTTTCCTTTCGCTTCCAGGTCCAGGAGCTGCTGGGTGTTGGCGATGATGCGGGACGCGATCTTCTGCATGACCTGGGTCAGCTTCGGGTGCTCGTACCAGGACTCCGCCACGCTGTTGCTGCCGGTGGTGTCGTAGCGGCCGACGCGCACCTTCCACTTCGCCTCGGTCCAGTCGCCGCCCTTCGGGCTCTCCCAGGTGACGGCGTCCTGGTTCGAGTCCTTGAAGAGCTCGTCGAACTCGTCCAGATTGCGGATGTTGTAGGCGAGCCAGACGGCGAGCTTCATCACGTCGGCGTCGGAGATGCCGGGCTCCTCGAAGTAGAGGGCATCCAGCTTCTGGTTGTTGAGGCCGTCGATCACCTTCGCGTAATCCTTCTCATAGTCCTGGCTGGCGAGGTGCTCCGTGACGCCCACGGCCTTGGGCGCCACGCCGGCCTGCTGCCAGAAGAGCAGGCGGCGGAGGAAGGGGACCAGGTTCTGGCTGGTGTAGGTGCGCCGGCTGCTCTGGACCGCCTGCACGGCCGGCACCACCAGGTTGTTGAAGACCTCCAGGAAGACCAGGAAGCCGCCGACGCCGCGCACCCCCGCCTTCGCACCCGTGGAGAGGTTCTGCGGCACCGACAGGTCGCCGGTCCCGAGCACGCTGGAGCGGAACCCGAACGTGGCCCGCACCCGCTCGAAGGCCTTCTGCTTGGTGGTCGGCCCGCCCCGCCTGCCGACCAGCAGCGAGTCGCGGGTCGCCGGATCGAGGGAGGCGAGCATGGCCTGGAAGGCCTTGTCGCTGTACTCCCCCCTCGTCATGGCCGCGTGGATGGCGACGGCGAGCGGGATGTCCTTCTCGGGCCGGCGGCGCAGCGATTCGAGCAGCTCGAAGCCCTTGGTGCCCAGCGCCGTCTCGGCCGCCGTGGTCGCGGGGATGGCGCCCGCGGCGGTACCCAGGGCGGTGGCCCGCGCGCCGCCGGTGGCCGGATCGTAGTCGCGCCCTCCGGCCGCGAGTTGGCTGCCGCCGGTGCGTACCCGTAGCGTGGCTTCCGCCGCGGTCCGCGCCGACTGCTGCAGGGCCTGGATGGACTGGTCGATCTGCGGCAGGACGTCGTCGACCGCCTGCCTGGCGCCGATCTCCGTGAACCAGGGGGTCCACGTCTGGATGGTCGCCCGCGCCGCGATCAGCCTCTGGATGCGGCCGAGGGCGGCGGTCAGGTTCGAGCCGATCGGGGTGTAGGTGGTCGCCGCGGGGCCGCGGCTGGAGACGGCCGTCTTGCTCGCCCCGGCCGCGGACGGCGGCGTGGTCCCGGTCGTCGCGGGCATCTGCGAGGCCACGAGCTCGATCCCCAGCCGGCGGGCGGCCTCGATGGTGTCGGCCCGCGGACGCGACTGCTCGCCCGTGTGGGTCTGCTCGACCACGCGCAGCCGGCCGGTGCGCAGCAGGGTGGCGTCGAGCAGGCTCACGATGCCGGGCACGTCGCGGTCGACCATGGCGCCGACGTGGTGCGAGAAACCGCTGAGCGTGGTGACGCCGCTGAAGAACTCGTTCCACGAGCCGGCGCGCTGGGCCTCCATGGCGGTGCGGAACAAGGTGAGGTCGGCACCCCGGAGGTCGCCCAGGACCACGACCTTCGCCTGGTCCGTGGCGCGGGTGACCTTGGTGAGATAGGAGGCCCGGTCGGCGGTCTTCGGCGTGGCGGCCTGCAGGGCCGACCGCAGCGCCACGTTTTCCACGATCAGGTCCCCCACCTTGTAGCTGTAGCGGAAGACGTCGCCCGGGCCGCCGCGGTCCTTGAGCTGCGTGGCCGGGTTCCAGGTGGGGCCGTAGCCGGCGGCGATCAACGTGGCGTTGGTCGTGGTCCGCAGCATGGTGATGGCCTGGCGGAGCTCGGTGGTCAGCCCGCCTCCCGTGCCGACATAGGGCTTGGGGATGATGAGGTCCTGCGCACGGATGTTGTACTGCGCCACGAGGTTGGCGATCTCGGAGACGTGGTCCTTGTGGGCGTGGATGATCTGCAACCGCTCGAGCTTGGTGATGCCCAGGTTCGACAGGACGCCCTGGAGCTCGTTGAGATAGACCGCGCTCGGCACTCCAGCCACGGGGTTGGAGCCGGCGTCGAGCATCAGGGCGATGCGACGGCCGGCCTTGAACACGCGGGTGCCGGAGGCGCCCGTGGCCGGGACTTCGAAAAGGGTTCCCAGGTCGGTCGCGAAGTGGGCCTTGGAGGCCTGGAACTGCGCCTGGGCCGCGGCGCTCGGCGTCCAGACCAGCTTGCCGCCGGGGATGAGCAGCGCCTGGGTGTCGGTCCGGATCAGGACGACGGAGCCTTCCGAAAGCTTCCAGTCCGCGATCGGGTTCGGCGCCTCGGGCTCCTCTTCCTTCTTGCCCGGGGTGTCGCGCTGGAGCCGCACCGGCGCTCCGGCCTGCTGCACGACGTGGGTCAGCTCGTGGGCGATCAGGCGGTCGCCCGTTCCGGTGCCCGGCGCGAGCTCGCCCGGAGCGAACGCGACGTGGGAGCCGACGGTGTAGGCGCGGGCCGAGACGTCGCGGGCGGACGGGCTGTCGGCGTGGACGCGGACGCTGCCGAAGTCGAAGCCGAAGCGCGGCTCGAAGCGGTCGCGCAGGCCCGCGTCCAGTGGCCGGCCCGGAGCGCTCAGGGTCTGGTGGACGCTGCCCGGCGCGATCCTCTGCGCGGGCTGCCCGGGCGGCCCGGGGGGAGGAGCGGACGGCGAGACCGAGGCCTTGCCGCCCCGGGTCACCTCGTCGGCGACCCGGTCGGCCTCGCGCTCGTGCTCGTCGCCCGGCTTGTTGACGGTGAGCTTGGTCTGGAGCCGCGCAGGAGCGCCCTGCGGCTTTCTTTCGAACGTCTGCACGGCAGATCTCTAGCCGATGATGATGAACCCGATGACGATCCGGAAGTTCGAGTTGAACATCGTATTGCTCCCGTGCGAGACGATGCCGCTCTGAAGGATAGAGCCGGCGGAGGTGGAGACCCTGGCGCGGTTGTCGTTCACGGTCGCGCTGGACCCGATCAGCCAGCCTACGAGACCTTGCGTATTCTGGGTCAGCAAGGACGTGAAGTTGTTGCCGTGCAGGTTGATCTCTTCGGCGATGAAAACGTTGTCTCTACCCTCGATCACGTTGTTGGTCATGTCGAGCGTCTTGAACATCCCGGACAGGGTCTCGAAACTCCCGCTGTTGGCGATCCCTCGCAGCGTGTTGGTCAGGGTCTCTCCGGTGCGGATGCCGGCCATCACGTTGCCGCTGATCTGCAGGGTGTAACGGTTCTGCACGAGGCTGAGCCTGCCGCTCTGGAAGTTGTTGTAGAAGCCGCTGAGGCTGGTGCCGATCAGGGTGGTGTTCGCCTTCGGCAGCGAAAGAAGGCCGATCAGGCCGGTGATCCGGTTGTTCTGGATGGCGGTGGGCCCCATGTGGGAGTTCATGACGATCGACGTGCCAGGGTTCCTCGCATATGCCAGTTGCCGGATCCGCTCGAACCAGGCGCGTACCGTGTCCACCGGGTTCAATCCGGCAATGGCGTTGCCGAGGGTTTGATACGCTTCGCGCTCATCGCTGGTGAGACCGGTGTTTGACGTGGCTCGGCTGACGATCCCGTTGCCGACGGTGGTACGGGTGTTGGACGGAAGGTTCAGCAGCGTCTGGCTGAGGGTGCGGGCACGGACGCGGAACTCGGAGAGTCCCGCGAAGAACAGGTCGGGGACGTCTTCGAAGGCCTCGAGCCGCAGAGTGTCGACGAGGTTCGTGTCGGTCGCCTCCCATTGTGTATCGATCACGTTTCCCCGGATCGCCACGTCCTGCGTCCCAACCAGGAAGATGACCGGCCTGAAGGACATGCGGGAGCCTTCCAGGACGTTGTTGTTCAGGAAGACTTCCCGGCACCCGTTGAAGGTGAAGGACGAGTTTTCGAACACGACGGTCGTCTGGTCGAGCCGGAAGGAGGCCAGGGAGTTGAATTCGATCGTCCCCTGGGGCACCTTCAGCCGCGTCGCGCCGCCCAGTCCGAGGATGCTCAGGTGCATGTCCGTGAGGTTGCCCGTGTTCCAGTTCGCGGGCAGCGCGTGATCTCCCGGCAGCAGCGCAAGCGCCATGTCTTTCTTGTTCTGGGCCAGCAGGGCGCTGACCGCCAGGTCGATGCTCGCAAACTGTCCGTTCTGGCCGATGTAGACGCGGCTGCCGTTCTGCACGGGCCGGGCATAGAGCTCGTCGAGCGCCGACTTGACTTCGTGGACGTTGTTCGGGTTCGAAGCCGGCGTATAGGAGATCTGCTGCGATTTCACATCCGCCAGCAGGCCCAGCGCCTGATCTACGGTCGTGGGATTCGATCCTTGGAAAACCGAGGTGTCCGCCGGCTTGGTGAAGCCCACGTGCGTGGCATTGATCGCGCACAGCCGGTTCAGGGCCTTCTCCACCGTGTTGTGGGTGTTGTCGAACAGGCCGCTCGTGCAGGTCGTGGTGTAGCCGATGTCGTCGGACTGCACGTCGGCGAGCAGATTCAAGGCCTGCGCGACCGTGGTGGGATTGTTCCCTTTATAAACCGAGGTGTCGGACGGCTTGGTGTAGCCCACGTGCGTGCCGTTGATCGCGCACAGCCGGTCGAGCGCCTTTTTCACCGTGTCGTGCGTGGCGTCGTACAGTCCGCTCGTGCAGGTCGTGGAGTAGCCCATGTCGCCGGCGTCGAGCTCGGAAAGCCGCGGGAAGGCCAGCTTGCGCTGCTCCGGCGCGGTGCGCGGCTTCAACTGGTTGGTGGTCAGCACCTCGGCGAGCAGGACGTAGCGATGGACGATGCCCGAAGGGAGCGCGTTCTTGAGCAGCTCCTTGCCGGCCTGGTAGGTCGCGCGGCGCACCGGCGAGGACCAGAAGTCGCCCGGCAGCAGGATCTTGCTCAACAGCTCCAACGTGAACTCGACGTCCGTGAGCGATACGGTCACGGCGCCGCCGGCGATCTGCACGGTCGCACCGCCGGCCGTGTCCGCCGTCTTCTCGCCGTTGGCGGCGGAGACGGACCACGTGTTGCCCGAGCGCACCAGGACGCTGTAGCCGTCCCAGCGGCGCACCATCGTGCCCGCGGGCGCGGTCTGCGGCAGCGCCGTGACCAGGCTCCCCCGCTTCGGCGTCCAGTTGGTGGCCGCCAGGTGGAAGCCGAGGTGCTTTTCGGCGTCGGTGTCGAACAGCTCATAAATCCACGGGCCGGTCTTGAACCAGTCGGGGATATCCGTGAAGGCGTATTGCTCGGCGCCGTTCTCGCGGGACCATTTGACGATCACGCGGTCCGGCGCGTTGGGGGCCACCCCCGCCTGCCAGTGCGCGTCGTGGATCTCGACGCGGAACAGGAAGTCGCCGCCGACCGGGTCCACCTCCTGCGCCTGCGGATCGCAAGGATCGGCGCCTACCTGGCTACCCCCGGTGGGAAACTTGAGCGTCAACCGCGCGTCGCCCTGGGCCGGATTGTCCACCGTATTTTCGGGATTCTTCGTCACCGGGCACCACTTGACCTGGGCCGTGACCTGGGTGCGGGTGCAAGTGTCCGCGCCGTGCAGCGCCGGATCGCGCAGGCCGTCGTCCTCCAGCGCGCCCACCGGCCGGTCCCAGACATCGGCATAGATGCGATAGGCCGTGCCCGCGGGCGGGAGCGGCGGAGCGGACGGGAAATCCACCTGCTGGCTGAAATCGAACGGCGAGCTCACGCCGGGCGCAGCGACAATGCGGGCTTCGACGCCGCCGGCATAGACGGTGCCGGGGACGATCTTCGGAGTGGTACCCGCCATCTGGATCGCGGCGGCGCCCGTCTTGGGCGAGCCCGTTCCGATGACGTCCACCAGGGCGTCGTCGACCCGCGCCTTGAAGGTATCGACCAACTCGTTCCAATCGCTGTCCGTGATCAACCGGCCCTGCTGCTGATAAACACCGGAGTAACGCTTGTCGCGGCGATACCCGTCTCGTGAGATCTGTGTCTTCATGGCGCCCCTCTCTGATTTCTCTCTCTAGACTGATTACGTAGAAAGGACCGGCGGAACGCCATACAGGCGAGGATCCGGGATCAGCACGGCATCGAGGCCCAGAGGCAGGAAGTCCTGCAGCTTGGTGCTCACCGCGTCGAGGGCGAGCGAATAGCGGCGGTCGTGGAACGCACCCATCTCTCCTCCATCCTCGGCGCCGGAGCGGACCGCCCGCGGGCAGGCGGGATGGAGCACACCGCAGCCGGGCTCGCCGAAGTGAGCCGTGCGGCGTCCGTCCTGGAAATCCATCTCGACGAACACCGGCGCCGCCGAGGTACAGAAGCGGGTCACCACGTTGAGCGTGGCGGCGTCGATCCGCGAGTAGCGGATACAGTGCTCAAAAAGGTTTTCGTTCTTGGGTACCGTGACGGTTCCGGTGAGAATCGAGTCGCTCGCCTGGAGCCGGCCGGCCGTGAGGCCGCCCAGCACGGTGGCATACTCCAGGCGCGCGAGCCCGGCCACGCCGAGGCCGCCGAGGAGCGAGCCCACGGCTTCCACCACGGGCTCGGCCATGTCGGCGTTGCCGGCGGCGACCTCCTTCGCGGCGGAGCCGCGAAGCTCGAGGCGGCCCTCACGCACGTCGACCTTGCCGAGGAAGGCGAGCTTCTCGAACACCCAGCGGCCGGCGCCCACCAGGCTGACGTCGCCCTGGATCCTCACGACGTCGCCGAGCGACCGGAGCTCGCGCAGACCGGTGTGCGACTGCTCTTCCAGCCACTGGCCCTCGAGCCGGAGGCGGGTGAGGAGGGTGCCGTCCGGCTCGGTGGTGCGCTCCGCCTGGACGTCCTGGTCCTTGCGGATGCGATAGAGCACCGGCAGCGAGCCTTCCTTCAGCCGTTCGATCACCCGGCCGCCGCTGATCGGCAGCAGGTCGACGCCCGCGGCCTTGAGGTCGGCGATGCGCGCTTCGAGCTCCTGCACCGCCGCGCCCCAGTCGGTCCAGTCCACCGGCTCGGCGCCGTTCTGGAAAAAGCCGGCGGGCGGCGGAAAGTAGAGCAGCAGGCGGCGCGGATGGAAGTGGCCCTTGCGCCAGTCGGGCGAGCGCAGGTCGACGGTGCGCGCCGAAGGGTCTTCGTAGCTTCCCGGGAAGCAGGGAGCCCCCTGTGGGTTCGCCTGCCGCCAGCGCACGTTCCTGTTGAGGAACGAATGGGCCGCGGGATCGTTCGCGTCCTTGGGCTGCACGGCCCGGGCGTGGAGACCGAACGCCACGGTGCCGGCGGGCCGGTCCATGGCGAAAGGATCGGCGCCGGGCCGGCCCGCGGGTTGCGACGCTATCGCCGATACCGGCCAGCCGGTGCGCGGCGTGGCGGCGGCGCGCTTCCAGCCTTCCTGCACCTCGACCTCGAAGCGGCCGACGTCCTGGGCCACCTGCTCGACGCCGGCCAGGGTGCCCTTGATCTGCCGCCAGCCGATGGCGTTGGCGACCTCGGCGCGCTGGCCCGACGGATCGGGGGAGACGAGGCGGGCGTCGACGAGCTCGGCGAAATACGGCAGCAGCCACGGCTGGCAGGCGCGGCCCTGCAGCGGCTCGTCCGGGAAGGAGTCGGCGAGGCGCTGGTCCAGGGTGGAGCGGACGAGGCCGAGCAGATGCCCGAGCCCGTCCAGCAGGCCGGCGAGGTCGCCGTTGTCGCGGCTGCGGTAGACCTCGGGGAGGAGCGCGTAAAGCTGGCTCCCGGCAGGGGTTTCCGGATCGGTGATCACAGCTCGAACTCCCTGTAGAGAATGGTCAGCGAGGAATTCGTGGCGTCGAGGTGGGCCACCCCGTCCGCCGGCGCGTCCACGCGGGCCTTCTTCGGATCGTTGTCCAGGATGCAGAGGGAGTTCGCCACGCCCGGCACCCCCTCGACGAGACGAAAGACCTCGGACAGCCGCAGGGCCTGCCCGAGCTTGCGGCCACGCAGGCCGAAGGCGGCCCGGAGCCGCGCCCGGACCGTGTCCGCCACCTGCTCCGGGTCGAACTCGGCGGTCACGATCTGCAGCTCGACGTTCAGATGAAAGCCCACGGATTGATAGGGATCGACCCGGACGGCCACGCCCGGCAGGGCGTGTGCCTCCAGGAAGGTGCGCACCTGGGCGGCCAGCGCGCCGAGCTGGCCGCCGCCCGCCGGCACGACCACGACCCGCACGCTGTCCTTGCGTGCGAGCCCGGTCGGCATGGCGAACGCCGCCGCCTGCCAGACGCTGCTCTGGCTCGCGGCGAGACGCGCGTAGTCGGCCAGCGACACGGCCCGGCCCAGGGTCGAGACGCTGGCCGGAGCGGTGGCCCGCATGGACTCGACGCCCTCCATGTCGTTGCCGCCCGTGGCCGGCAGCGGCTGGCGCACGGCCGAGATCAGCGGATGCGGCCGGGCCGCCTTGACCAGCTTGCCGGCCGGCAGGTTGCCGGCGAGGCCGACGCCCTGGCGCCAGGCCAGCCGCACGTTGTTGACGCCCGTGGGCAGCCGGCGGCCGTTGCCGCCGTCGCCGAAGGCGAGCTCGATGCCGCCGTCCTCGGTCATGCGTACGGTGTAGTGCGGATCGGCCGGGCCGGAGTCGGCGAGCGTCGGGACCTGCTGCCACGTCCGGTTGGCGATGCGGACGTCGATCGCGGCCCGCACGCCCGCGGGCTGGCCGGGGTCGGCGACGAAGGAGACGCCCTTCTCGTCGAAGCGGAAGGTCTGGTGCGAGCGCGAGGCGTCGCCGCTGCCCAGGGCGCGCTCGCCCTTGGCCTCGCCGTGGCCGGCGAGCACCGCGTTGGCGCGAAGGACGAGATTATCGTAGCGCGCGCCGGCCGGCAGCGCCCGGTCGAGAGTCAGCTTTCCGGGGTTTCCCGGGACGATGGCGATCGCCCGGGCGGACATGGAGGCGGAAGGCTGATCGTCCAGCTCCACCACCACCGTCCGGCCCGGTCTGAGAACGGCGGGGATGCCGGGCGGCAGCGGCACCTCGGTGCCGGTGAGAGCCGTGGCGTTGGCGCTCCAGCCCACGACGCGGGCCGAGCGCTCGAACTTGGTGAAGACGCGCGTCTCGGCCAGGAAGAACGGTGCGCCGCCGCGGTCGCGCCAGCCGCTCTGGTCCGCCCGCAGCAGCGCGGTGCCGGCGTCGGCGTCGGCCTCGATCGCGGCGAGGCGTGTCCAGGCCAGGGTCGAGCCGCTCGCCACGACGGCGATGTCGCCGGCCGCGGCCTTCTTCGGCAGCGCCGAGGTGATCTCCGCGGGCAGCCGGCTGGAAGACTTTCTCCAGGAAGCGGTCGGCCTGCCAGATACCGCCGCCCGGCGGCGGTGCCAGGAGCGACTGCGGGTTGAAGAAGACGGCCTGGTGCGACCACTGGAGGCGCAACACCGTGTAGCCGCCGTTGGGATCGAGCTGGCCCTCGTTGCCGATCACACTGCCCACCGGCCGGTGATCGGCGCTGATCACCTGGAAGAGCGGCAGCGGGTCCTGCCCGGCGCTCACGCGCTTGTCGGCCAGCCAGTCGCCCGCCAGGCGGGTCCAGTCGCCCGCGACGCGGATCGCCAGGATGGTGGAATCCTGGCCGCCCTTGGTGTCGTGCAGCACCTCGCGGTGGCCGACGTCGGTCACGGGGAGGACGATCGGCCGACCCACGACGGTCCGGTCGACCCGCAGGTCGCCGAGCGGGATGTCGAGCAGCAGGCGGCGCCCGCGGACCTGCTCGACCCGCCGGAAGACCGGCTGGTGGCCGTCGCTGATCCAGACCACGTCGCCCGGCTGGAGGTTGGGCGCCTCGGTGAGCTGGAGGGCCTTGCCCACCACGGCGCCCTTGGACACGGGAGCCAGCGGCGCCAGGCGCTCGCGCGGCGTGGCGTGGATCCGCGCATACCCCTTGGGGATGCCGCACTTGACCGCCGGGGAGACGTCCACGCGCGTGACCGTCTCCTCCTCGGACACGGACTGGATCAGGTAGGCGTGGAGGCCGCCGTTGCGCTCGTCTTCGAGGACCAGCGGCTCGCCGGCCTTGAGGCCCTTGACGCGGCCTTCCAGCTCCAGCCGGCTCCCCTGCGCGAGCGCGGGGTTGCGGTCGTGATTGAGCGGCCGCAGGGCGTTGAGGCCGGCGTCCACCTCCAGATCCTCCAGCGACTCGAAGATCAGCGGCGCGCCGCCGTCCGCAGGCGAATATTTGATCTGAAAGCCCTTGGCGACCAGTCCCGCCGGTCCCGGCGACGCGAGCCTGGCCTCCAGCGCCAGCACCGTCGAGGCGGACGCGGGCGGCGCCGGGCGGACGTCCAGCATCGAGATGAGCCGGCGGACGTTCTCCCACTGGGTGGCCGTGCCGAGATAGCCCTCGTTGGCGTAGGCGTCGAGGTGCTCGGTCAGCACGTGGACGCCGCGGGCGAACGAGCGCACCGCCTCCCAGGCGAGGTCGCCGCGCCCGGCCTCGTACTGCTCGCGCAGGCGGGCGCTCCATTCGGTCTCCAGCTCGGGCCGGGCCGGCGGCCGGACCCAGAGCGGGCCGGGGCCGTCCGGGGCCTGCCAGAGCAGCCGCTGCTCCGTATCGTCGAGGAGCTGCTGGAGGAACTGCTGCCCCTGCTGGTCCGTGGGCGGGTTGCGCCAGACT
The DNA here is from genome assembly GCA_963844885.1 of uncultured Holophagales bacterium. Taxonomy (GTDB): domain Bacteria; phylum Acidobacteriota; class Thermoanaerobaculia; order Multivoradales; family UBA5704; genus DATMER01. The sequence goes on from CAWJQA010000013.1 coordinate 45,838, forward strand.
TCCTTCCACCAATCGAGGCTGGCGGCGGGGTCGGGCTGGTTGGGATCGTTGAGCGGCGCCAGGAAGCGGGTGAGCAGCGCCAGGCGCAGCTCTTCCAGCCAGGAGGCCGCGTTGCCGTCGACGTAGCGGAAGCGCGGCAGGCCCGCGCGGTTCCATCTGGTGAGGTCACTCGTGAGATCGCTCATCCCCTTCTCCCTCCACAGAGATCGAGCCGGAAGTAGCCACGGCCGGGGCGGGCCGGATCGTTGTCGCAGACCGCGACCTCGAGGCCGCGCAGCGGGATGAAGCCCTGGGCCGAGCGGTCGGGGTGGGCCGCGCCCACCCGCTTGAAGCGGTCGAGAGTGATGTCCACGACCCCCTCGACGCCCATCAGGGCCTCGAACAGGTCGCTGGCGTGCAGATCCTCACCGAAGCGCAGGCGCCCGGGCTCGAAGAAGCCGCCCGGTCCGCGGCCCAGGGCCTGCTCCACCGCCCGCCGCACCTCGGAGCGGAAGAAGCGCTCGTCCACGACCAGGCTGAGCGCGAGGATGATCCCCACCGGCACCGCGTCCTCCAGGAGCACCTCCTGGCCCGCCATGCGGTAGGCGTCGAGGAAGAGGCGCAGCACCTGGCGCAGGGTGGGCTTGCCGTCCCAGAGCGGCGCCGGCACGCGCTGCCCGCGGTGGAACAGGTCGATCTCGTCGATCAGCTCCTGGGGGTAGTCCGGCGCGTCGTCGAGCCGGTGCTCGTCCCACGCCACCACCGCGGCGTGGACGGTCGTCCAGGTGCCGCTCCAATCGGTCCAGGCGTGGGCGCGCAAGACCAGAGGGTGTTCCGCCAGGCGGTTCGCGTAGTCCTCCGTCGTCACCATGCGGCGCTGCCGGCGGATCGACAGCGGACCGGCGCGGCGCGCGGCCTCCATGGTTTCCGGATGGCTCAGCCAGTAGAGCTCCAGCGCCTGCTCGCGGCGCAGCCGCTCGGAGCGCGGGTCCGCGAGCGGCGTACCGGTCGCGGGAGCGTCGAACGGGGAGTCGATCGGATCGAAACCGATCATCTGAAGCAGGCGGCGCACCGATCCAGGCCGCCGCGCCGTTTCGAGATACCCCTCGGAGGCGACGCGGTCGAGGTTGTCCGAAAGCTGGTCGAGCACCGCGGACAGCGCCTCGATGAGGGTCACCTCGACGTCGGCCGGCGTCCAGCGGGAGCGCTCGGGAAAGCGGGCGGCCAGCTCTTCGAGCAGGAAGACGCGGAAGCCGTCGTAGTCGCGCACCCGCCAGTCGAAGTCGTCGCCGACCGGCGGCAGGGCGCGGGGCAGCTCGACGCGGCGGCTGCCGCAGTCCGGGCACTGCCCCTGGAATTCGAGATCCTGGACCGGAGTATCCGCCATGGCCGCCTCCTCAGGCGCTCACCGAAAAACGCTGCTCCTCGGAGTGGCCGAGGGTCGCGAGCGTGTAGGCAATCGTCACGAAAACCTTTTCTTCCTCGCCGGCGACGTCGATCGTCAGGCTCCTGGGATCGACCTCGCCCTTGAGGGCGTCCGCCAGCGAAGCGATCAGGCGCTTGCGCGTGACCGTCCACAGCGGCGAGGTGTTCGGCTCGAAGATCAGGGTGCGGACCCCGGCGCCGAAATCCGGCCGGAAGACCCGCTCCCCGGGATTGGTGAACAGCACCTGCTCGATCTGCTCCCGCACGTGGCGGCCGCGGTCGGCAAGCTCCGGCCCGCGGTCGCCGACGCGGAACGGAAACGCGAGATACGGAGGATCCGCGAGGCGTCTCATGAGGTCATCACCTTCTGGGAGAGGCTGGACATCTCTCCCTGCGGGATCGGCGGGCCGGTCGGAGCGCCGGGCGCCGAGGTCGGATGCATGTGGGTGGCGAACAGGGTGAGGAAGCTCTGGCCCTTGATGATCGGTTCGCCCGCGTCGCCGCCGAGGACGACCTGCGACCCTTTCACCACGATCTTCTGGCCCTCGACGTTGATCCCCGCCGCGGCCATCTCGATCTTGTTGCCGTTTTTATCCTCGACCACGGTGCCGCTCGAATCCATGGTGAGCGTGTTGCCGTTCGAATCCTCCACGATCAGCTTGCCGGCGTCGGGATCGAGCGTGACCTTGGAGCCGCCGGAGTCGGTGAGCGTGAGGATGCCTTTCTCATCGATCGCGATCCCGGTGCCGCCGGGATGGAGGAGCTGGAATTTCTCCTTGTCCGATTCGTCGTCGAAGCGCAGGAGGTGCCCGCCCGGCGTCTTGAGCAGCCGCGTCTTCGTTCCGTCGCCTTCCGTGGCTTCGGACGGCACGTCGGCGCTCTTCTGCCAGAAGGTCCCGGTCCAGATCGGGCGCGACAGGTCGCCCTCTTCGAATTCGACCCAGATCTGCGCGTCGACCTCCGGCACGAGGAACAGCCCATGTCCGGCGAGGCCGCCGAAGGGGAAGCACGGCAGCGCCCAGCCGGTCTCGGTCTCGCCCAGGACCGACGGGACGTTGACTTTGAGGCGCCCGCGCTTCTCCGGGTCCTGGTTGTCCACGACGAAGCCGCGGAACTTTCCGTAGTATTTCTTCTGGACCTGTTTGGCAACCTGTTCGAGCAGCTCCTGCACGGCGCGCCTCCTGGGCTAGAACCCGAACGAGAACGAGACGGACACCGAGGCCGACAGGCCTCCCAGAGGTCCGGAGGGGACGTTGTCGCCGTAGGCGTTTCGCAGAAGCTTGAAGCTCTGGCGGTAGCCGTCGGTCGAAAAGCGATGCGAGACGGTGTCGACGTAATAGAGGCCGTTCAGCCGGTCGCCGACGCCGTCCACGGGCACCAGCCCGCCGACGCGCAGCACGTGGCCGTAGAGGGTGCCGTCGAGCTCGCCTTCACCCTTGATGCGCATGGCCTGCTCGTTGGCCTTGGCCTGGGCGCGGGCGGTGAGCTCGGCTTCATCGGTAGTTCCCTGCCGGCGCAGGCGCCAGGTGTAGTCCGGCAGGCCCGGGCCGCCGCCCGAAGCCGGCTCGGTGCCGAGCAGCGGAATGTCCGGCTCCAGCGTCCGCTCCTGGTTCCCCGTGCCCTCGGTGGCCGCAACGTCATAGGCCACCTTCTCGGGCTGGTGGCCGTCCGCCCTGACGTCGAACCGCAGGCAGTTCGTGTCGCGGCCGGCGTAGACGAGGATCGTGGCCTGCGGCTCGCCCGACAGCCGCATCGGACCGTAGTAGACCTGGCCCTGCTCGAAGATCAGCTCGTAGCCGTTGGCCTCGGCGCGGTCGCGCAGAAAGGCGATGTCGGTGGCATCCTGGAACAGATGCAGGCCGGAGAGCCCCTGGCCGCTCTCGGGGTTGGGAATCAGCCGGTTGCGCGAGACGATCTGTTGAAAGATCAGCCCGTCGGTGGTAGGCGCCTCGGCCTCGCCCCAGCTCTGGCGCACGTGGGTACGGTCGAACGTGATCGATTCGTCCTGGCACTCCACCGTGACGGTCGCGGCGCCGGCCTCCTCGGGATAGCTCGCCGAAACTTCACGAATGTAGCCGCGGAAGATCTCCTCGCTGCGGGTGCCGAAGGAAGCCTCGATGACGACCGGCTCCCACGGCGCGAGCAGCCCGGAGTCCTGGACCACCCACTTGCCCTGCTCGTCGCGCCGGCTTTCGAACGTGAGCGTCGCGGTCCACGCGTCGGCCCGGCTGCACTCGATGCTCACCCCGGTCAGGAAGGGGTAGAGATCTTCGATCTCGAGCTGGGCCACGCCGACCTTGATCACACAGCCGGCCGGCTCGCGCTGGGCGCCGGAGAAGAGGTCCAGGACCATGCCTTCAGCCCTTCCCCGCCGGAATCAGGATGACCTGGCCTTCGCTGCCCGGCGCCAGCATGTCGCCCGCGAACAGCACCTCGGGGTTGGCGTCGGCGATGCGCCACCAGAGGCGGTCGTCGTTGTAATAATGGCGGGCCAGGAGGTCGAGCCGGTCGCCGGCCCGGATCACGTGCTCCACCGCGCCGGCGCGGGTGACGGCGGCGCGCGGCCGCACGCCCGGGAACACCTCGCGGCCACCGGAGGCCGGCGTGAACGGGCGCGAGCTTTCGTAGCGGGAACCCTTGAAGAACATCAGAAGAGCCCTCCGAGGATGGCGCCCACCGTGCGGCCCGTGTTGATGGCCGAGCTCACCACCTGGCGCACCTTCTCCACGGTATAGAAAGGATTGTTGCCTTCGATCACCTGCATCGAAATGGTGACGTTGGCGCGGTAGGGGACCAGCGACGGCAGGTGGGCCTTCTCGTCGACCTGCACGCTGGTGATGAAGACCGGCAGCAGGTGGGTGCCCCAGATGAACAGGATCACCGAGGCCGATTCGTTGCGCTGGAACGCGCGCTGGCCGCCCAGCCCGAGGCTCGCGAGCATCTGGAAGCCGCCCGGGCCCTGCGACTTGGGCTCCAGCATGGTGCGCAGCGTGTCGAGCTCGGGCTCGATGCCGAGCGTCTGGGCGATGGGATCGCCGTCGCCGAGCCGGTCGGTGCAGTCGAACAGAACCTGGACGCTGAAGGTCTCCGGCTGCACCGAAACTCCGAGCGCGGCGCGCGGCGTCTCGGTGGGCAGCGCAAAGTCGTACCCGCCGCGGGTCGCCGCCGAATTGCCGGTGCGCACGTTCACCGTGCGGGTGCGCGACAGGCTCTCCGGGTTGAAGTCGAAAAGGAGCACGAGCGGCGGAATGGACAAGGCGTACTCGACCAGCGCCGCTTTGGTTACGTTAGGCATCGTCTTTCCTTTACGGATTCAGGGTCGGGGACCCGCCACCGAGCGCGCAATCCGGCCGGCGATCTGACTGGCGATCTGGCGGTCGGACGTGCCGGCCTGGATCTCGATTCGCGGCAGGGTCAGCGAGCGCAGGGAGAGGTCGCCGGGCGCCGGCATCTCCGCCAGCTCCTCGGCCACGCGCCGGGCGATGCCCGCGGCGCGGTGCTCGAAGCCGGCGGGGAGGACCAGCCTCAGTTGATCGAAGGTCCACACGAGCTCACGCCCCTTCGTACAGATTGATCAGGACCGGATTGCTCCGCACCTGGATCGCGAGCCCGTCGGGGAAGCGCGTGGCGTCGCGCACCGCGTAGAGCACGAGCTGCGCCGCGCGGTCCTTGAACGGCATCGGCGCCTGGACGGTCGTGGCCGCTCCGGCGGCCTCCGGATCGAGCACGGCCGACGTAGCCTGCGTGTCCACGTGGTCCGCCAGCGAGGTCCAGCCCGTGCCGGCCTCCCAGGACTCCCAGCGCAGCGTCACCGGGCTGCCGGCGAGACCGGCGATCCAGGCCTGCGGCGTGAACGCGGCCAGCTCCGGGCTCCCCACCGCGAACGACACACTCTCGACGCACTCGCCGCCGTCCACAAGACAGAGGCGCGGCGCCCAGTCGGGGAGGTCGGTGCTCACCGTGCGCACCATCACCTTCGGCATGACCTTGTTGCCGCCGAACGGATGGATTTTCAGATCCTTGAAGACGTCCACGCCGATCGAGCCCACCAGCGGACCGGGGATCCTCAGCTCGCTCGGCGGGATCGGCGCGAGCGCCATCTCGTAGGCCACGGACGGCCGGAACGCCACATCCCCCTGCGTCGACCAGATGTGATTGATCTGGTCGAGCGTCAGCGGATTGAAAACGACCTGCGAGCGCACCGGAGTCCCGTCCAGGTCGTAGGCCGGCAGGATCGGATTTTCATGGAAGACGCGCAGCACGCCACCGAGCAGCCGGAGGTCGTTCTCGCCCGCGCTCACCTGGTTTTCGGCGATGCCGAACGCGGTGATCAGGCAGTGCAGGCGGACCAGCCACGTCTCGTCCGGCGCGAAGGCGCCGAAGCCGCTCGGCTCGACCAGATAGAAGAACAGGTTGACCCGGTGCTCGGTCTCGAACTCCTTGGCCGCGTCGGCCGGGTTGCCGAGAAGCACGCGGATCGAGTTCGAGTTGGCCTCCATCTCCGCGCCGAGGAAGTCGGCGATGGACCGGCAGATGCGCGACAGGGACGAGAGAGGCAACGCCATGGCGATTCCCGACCAGAGCCTCTTACAGGCTCCTGAGATAACGGCGGCTCGCGAGAGCGCCGGGCTTGGGGCTTGGAGCCGCGGCAGGCGCCGCCGGGGCCACGGCCGGAGCCGGGGCCACGACGATCACCTCCAGGCGGCCGATCTGGACGCGCGGGCCGGACGGCTCGCGAGACGCCTCGCGGCGATCGCGGCCATCGCGGCCATCGCGGCGAGGAGCGGCGAACACAGCGGGCGGCGCGGAAGGCATGGCCACCGGCTGGGCCGTCGGCGCGGCGAGCGGGCGTTCGTGGCCTGCGGCCCTCACCCCTGGCCCCTCTCCTGGCCGCCCTCCCGGACCGCCGGGAGAGGGGAGCGTGGCGACGTCCGGCGACGGTGCCCGTCCGTCTCCGCTCCGCGAAACGCTCTCCCTCGCGCCCTTTTCGAAAGCGGGCTCAGACGGCACCGGCGCCGCACGTTGAGCTGCTCCCCTCTCCCGGGGGTCCGGGTGTGCGGCCAGGAGAGGGGCCGGGGGTGAGGGCCGCAGGCCGCCGTCGCTCCGCTCCCCGCGAGACAGCTCCGGCGTGGTGACTGGTGATGTCGGCGGTGTCGCCGCCTTTCCAACCGCTGATCCATCAAAAACCCGCTCCCGCCGACCCTCGGCCGTGACGTTCTCCTTAGGAGGCAAGGCCCCCGCTGGTTTCACGGCCGAGGGTGCGACGGCTTCGGGTTCGGGGAGAAGGGGGGCTTTCCCCGGGTTCTGGCTCCCTTCCGGTACGACGGTTCCGTTGTCCAGTTCTTCGTTCGAGACATTCGAAAGATGATTCGAGCGTTTTGAATCCGTGTTTCCCGAAAGTTCAGCTTCGCGTTTGAAAGAGGGTCCACTCGAGACAGCCGTCTGACCGGAAAACGATGGCTCACTTTCGTGAGCATCTAGATCGACGTGCAATCCGTTTGTGGTTCTTCCTTGACGATTCCGTTCTCCCAGTAGCTCGTTTTCGCTGCGACCGAAATCCTTGTCATGACCGTTCGTCGTTCCTTCCTCTGTACTACGCTTTCCCTTCCGGTATCGGACAACACCTTCAACCGCCCTTGAAGCGGCAGCCGCATCGTCTTTCTGCGGCGAAGGGTCGGCCCCCTGGCGCGGACCGGCGTGTGCCGGCCGCTCTTCTCCTTCCGAAATCATTGTACTCCGTTCCTGGTCCGCGGGTATCGGTGATGTCGGCGATGCCGGCGATGCCGGCGATGCCGCTCCGGAAAGAAAAGCCCGGGGGCGGCTGTCGGCGACGGCGTCGGAAAAGATGCCCATCGCGCGCTCCTCAGCTCACCATGCCCCGGCTCTGGTCGACGAGCGAGAGATACAGCCGGCGCCGCTCGCGCGGCATGGCCAGGATCTCCCGCTCGCTCCAGTGATAGACCGAAGCGAGCGTGTGGACGTCCAGGAACAGGCCGCCGCCGGCGGCCCCGAGACAGACGTAAGGATCGAGGACCACCTCGGCCGGCCGGCCGCAATCCGGGCAGGCGGCCTGGGCGCGCGTCACCACCTCGGGCGCCACCGCCTCCAGCGCCGCCTCGGCGCGGTCGAGGTCGTCCTCGGAAAGCTCTCCCACGAGATCTTCAGCGCACCGGGCTGCGAGCGCGCGCCGCGCCTCCCGCGGGTCCGGAATGCCGGCAACGGCCTCCTGGTCGGCCCCGTCCGGCACGCGGAAGCGCACCGGTCCGAGGCTCGTCTCCACCGTGGCGAAGGGATACCCCTCGCCGGCCGGCTTGGCCGGCAGCTCGCCGTGGCGGACCGGAAGATCGAACGCCGCCCCGCACTCCGGGCAGGTGGCGGCGATCCACGACTCCTCCATCCCCAGCTCCACGGCCAGCCGGCGCATCAGGAACTGGCGGTCCGCCACGCTCAGTGCGCGGACCGCATCGGGGTGGACGGCGGCCCCTCCCAGCTCGGCGAGGGCGGCGGACAGCACCGCGGTCACCCGCTGAGGGACGCTCCCCCGGTCCCGGCCGGCTTCGAGGAGCGCCAGCTCCACCTCGCCGGTCAGGGTCCGGAAGGACCAGTCGCGACGGCATTCCCCATCCCGCCACCCATGCCGCCAGAAACCGCCGGGCATCATCGTCAGCTCTCCGTCGGCTCGGCCACGCTGGTGTCGCGCTGCCAGCCCTCGTGCTGCAGGGTGATGCTCTGGATGCCGACCGTGTTCATGTTGCCGGCGTCGAGATCCGGGCAGCGCCTGGAAATCCGACACCCAGGCCCGGAACAGCTTGTAGGAGATCGCCACCTGGCCCTGCAGGTTGAGCACGTTGATGACGATGTCCTTGCGGAAGTTCTTCAGCGACATGGCGCCGTCGCCCTCGATGTTGTTGACCAGGTTGGCCCAGTCCTCGAACACCGGGTCGTGCGTCAGGCCCTGCTCGAGCGTGACCGGATCGAAGCTGGTGCCGCCCGGCATGATGCGCTCGTGCGACGGATCGCCCGCACGCGCGCCACTTCACGGGCTCGGTCTTCTTCTTGAGAGCGCCCATCTTCCTGAGCCCGGCCACCACCTTGCCGTCGATGATGACCTGGAACTTGAACGTCCGGTAGGGATCGTAGCCGATGGGCATTCACGGTGAAACAATGGAGCTGCCATGGTCTATATCCTCCTATCGCCGGTTACTGCTGAGTCCGACTTTTTGCTGGATGCGGACGATGACGAACTCCGCCGGCTTGAGCGGGGCGAAGCCGACGACGACGATGACCTGGCCGCGGTCGATGTCATCTTGGGTCATGGTGTCGCCCAGGCCGCAGCGCACGAAGTAGGCGTCGGAGGCCTTCTGGCCCTGGAAAGCGCCGGAGCGGAACAGGCCGTTCATGAAGTGCGCCGATGTTGACCCGCAGCGACGACCACAGCCGGTGATCGTTGGGCTCGAACACCGCCCACTGGATACCGTTGTAAATGCTCTGCTCGATGAAGATCGCGGTGCGCCGGACCGGCACGTAGCGCCACTCCGGATTCGGCGTTGGTGGAGAGCGTGCGCGCGCCCCAGATCACCGGGCCGAAGCTCGGGCAGCTTGCGCAGGCAGTTGACTCCGAGCGGATTGAGCTGCTCCTGCTCGCCATCCCCGACCTCGATACTCCAGGCCCGCGACGACCCAGCAGCGCGGTCTCGACGCCGGCCGGCGCCTTCCACACCCCGCGCCGGCCGTCGATGCGCGACCACATGCCCGCGGCGAAGCCCGAAGGCGGTACCAGCACGGTGACCGGAGCGCCGGGGTTCTTCTCGGCATTGAAATAAGGGTTCGAAACCTTGACCCACGGGTAGTAGAGAGTGGTGTAGGTCGAGGTCGGTAGACCGAGACCGTTGACGTCCTGCTCGGTGACCAGGGCGGTGCCCTGCGGCGGATCGACGAGGATCATGCGGTTCCGCATCTTTTCCGCGTGCCCGACGGCGGCCTGCACGATGGCCTTGCTCTGGCCGGCCCAGGTCTGGCCCGGCAGAACGATCATGCTGATGGCGCGGATCTTCTCGAACGCGGTGAACGCCGCGGTGAACTCGGTCGAAGTCGGAGCCGAACCGTTGCCGCCGCCGGCCAGAACCACTTCGTCGTCGGCGTCGGAGAGGATGTCGTCGAGCGACTGCTGGCCGGTCTTCTCCACCCCTTCGTTGGCGAGCCCGAGCTTGAGGAGCTTGGCCGCGTCGGTGTTGTCACCGGGGCCGGTGACCACCACCTTGGACGCGGCGGTCGTGGTGCCCGAGGTGAGCACGAGCCGGTTGCCGTCCGGAGCCGCGTTGAAGTTGGCCAGGTGCGGCTGCTGGGAAGCTCCCTTGACCTGCGTCTTGATGACGTTACCGACATCGGCCAGGGTCGACGTGTTGGTGAAAGCGGCGGCGCCGAAGGTGACCGGGCGCGCCTGGCCGTCGACCGCGACGGTCATGGTCTTGTTGTTGAGAGTGGAAGCGTCGAGCCCGGTGAGCACGTCGCTGGTGCTGGTGCCTTTCAGGAAGGCGGTGATGTCCAGAACCTGGGCGGTGATGAGCTGCGACTGGCCGTTGATGCGGCCCTCGATGAAGTTGGGATCGCCGGCCGCCACCGAGACGCCCGAGAAGCTCTCGTTCGCCTTGAAATCGGTACCGGCGCCCCGTCCCACGGCGACGTTGAACCCGCCGCCGGGCTTGGGCGTGAAGCGGACACGCAGGCCGTCGGCCCAGGTCCCTTCGTTGACCGCCTGGAACCGGATCAGCTTGGTGGCGTCGGCGGGGTTCTCGAGCGAACCGAAAGACCGGGCGGGTGCGCCGGCGGCCAGTCGGACGATGTAGGCCGCGGTGCCGCCGTTCTGAAAGAACGCGGACACGCTGTGGCCCATGGGATCGCCCTGGAGCGAGCCGCCGGTGTCCCGGATTCCGCCGTAAAGGCGGTCGTAGTCGTCCCACTTGAAGATCAACGTGGGCTTTCCGATGTCTCCCCTGGTGGTGTACCCGACGAAGGCTGCGGTGGACGTTCCCACCCCCTCGATCGGCTTCGAGCCGCTCGAAGATCTCCTCGATGTACACCCCGGGCCGAAGGTACGTAGGCATACGCACTCTCTCCTTGCGCTCCCCGCCCTTCGAATCGACCGGCGGTGGCCGCGCTGTCAGGTGTTTCTCTGCCCTTTCGGGCGCCTCACTGGGGAGATACGCAGGGTCCGAGGAAAGCCCGCCAAGGGGATTTCAGGAGAAAAACCGCCGGCGGGGCGCCGGCGGTCCCAGGGTGCCCTCGATTCAGCGTAAGCGGCCCTGGGAGCTCTGGCGCCCCGCCGATGGCTTCTTACGTCAGAGCCGCCTGTCCAAGGAGTAAACGGATACCCGCGCGTCCCCCTGGGACCGCCGGCGCCCCGCCGGCGGTTTTTCTTTTCGCCTGCTCCGCCCCTACCGCCAGAAAGCACTGCTCCAACGCCACTCTTCCCGAGTGCGGACCAATCCAGCCTTGACAGGATTCTCCTCAATGTAATTGACGGCGCTCCCAAAATGCCGGTCATCGCGGACGAACCGATCAAAGTACTCCCTGAACCAGAAGTCGCCCGAACGTCCCAAGATCTGGTTGGCCCGGTGAGACGTGAACGACTTCCAGGAGTGCAAGATGTCACCCAGGCTCCATGTCTCTCCGGTTTCGATCAAAGCATGTACATGGTTCGGCATCACGCACCAGGCGATCAGCCTGTACCGCACGCCATCGAAGAGCAGAAGGGTCTCTTCCACCACCGCCGCAACCCAATCGTCGCGAAGCCAGCACGCACCGCGTCCGGCGTCCTCGTACTTGGAGACGAGCCGCCGCAGCTTGACCTCTCGCGGGTCCGTGGCCGGCAGGTTCTCCCTCCAGCGCAACTCAGCCTTCCAGTCCTCGACCACCGCCTTCGGAACGGCATCATGCAGGCGGAATGTAAGGGACTGGACCAGCAGAGGTTGGTCGAAGTGAGGAAGGTATCCCCGGGACCGCCAAGGATCCGCCTTCGCTCCCCCCGGGACCGCCGGCGCCCCGCCGGCGGCCGGATTGTCAGATATCTCCATAGGCTCGTATGCAGCTCGATCGGTCCGGCAGTCTACACCATGGACATGCCCCGTAAAAAGCCGCCGGCGGGGCGCCGGCGGTCCCAGGGCTCAGGTCCCGAACAGGGTCCAGAGGCTTGAGGAGGAGCCACCATCTCACTCACTTCTGCCTGAGCGGCGATGGAAATCCTGTCATGCTCAGCTGGTTCGGGCAAGCGACTAGTGATAGGGTGACTGCACCGGGCTTTGGTTCAAACTATTAATAAAGGCATCCATGTCCATCCGCATTATCCGTGTCGTCGGATGCCCCGCCCCAAGTTTTGCCTTGAGGATATCGAAAGCCTTCCGCATTAGCGATTCAGCCTCGGAACGCTGATCGTCATCTTTTAGTAACCTAGCTAGACTGGCAAGATCTCTCGCAATGTGAGGGTGATCAGGTCCAAAAACGGCCTTGTCGATCTCTAGAGCCCGTCGCATCAGCGGCTCCGCCTCTGAGAGCCGGCTACGGTCTCTCAGTAACCAAACCAGACTTCTTAGATCCCTTGAGATGTTGACGTGGCCGGGTTCGAACAAGGATTCGTCTATTTCCAAAGCGCGACGCATCTGAACCTCAGCCTCCGAAAGTCGGCCCGTATCTTTGAGCAACCATGCAAGTCCATTGAGATCCCTGGCGAGGTTGGGGTGTTTGCCGAGGGTATCTTCGTCGATCTGGGAGGCCCGTCTGATGAGCTTCTCGGCCTCTGGAAGTCGATTCGTATCTTTCATTAACCAAGCCAGGTTATGAAGATCCGTTGCCAGATGATGGCTGGATCCGAATGCGGCTTCGTCTATCTCGCAAGCTCGTTTCATCAGCCGTTCAGCCTCCGAAATTTTTTCTGTATCTTTAAGTAGCCAGGCGAGACTGTTCAGAGTCGTGACAAGTCTGGGGTCACTGGGCCCGAAGGCGTCTTCTCCAATCTTTAGAGCATGACGCATCAGCCGTTCCGCGTCGGAAAGACGGTCAGTAGCGCTCAACAACTGCGCGAGGCCTCTCAGATGAGCAACAAGGTTGTGGTGATCGGTTCCGAATACGCCTTCATCGATCTTGAGAGCTCGGCGCATCAGTCGCTCGGCTTCAGCGTGAAGGCTCTTGCCGAGCAGGAGCAGTCCCAGGCGCTGCATGAGTGCCGCAGTAGGGGTGGTGATACCTGCTTCATCAGCTTCGTCGACTACTCGCGTCGCATGAGACCGAAGGAAGTCCCAACTCGGCCAGCTCTGAACATCTTGAGGATCGGTCGATGCGTCGAACACAATGCGAAGGGACTTCTTGAGCCAAGAGCGACGCCGTCTTCGAGAGATCTGGTGGCGCAGGACTTCTTGCACAACACAGTGGACAGTGAATGTCTGATCCTGGCGTGCAATCATAGAGTACGCTTCCAGCTCGGCGAGCGCTTCTGCGATATTTTGATAAGCAAACTTGTATTTCATCTCCTTGCATAAAAGCCGTGTCGCATCCTTAACGTGATGCGCTCCTCTTTCGAAGATCCGGACCGGAATTGGGTCAGGAGCGAAAAACGCGGCTAGGCGAAGGAGCGCTCCCGCAGTTGGGCGGAGTTGAAGGAAGGTCTTCTGCCACGTGACAGCCACGGCGGTGGGATACTGGCTGATTCTTTCTTCGTTCCAACGCAGCACCTGTTCCTGCTCGATCTCCCAGGACTGCAAGTAGTCGACAAGGCGTAAGTGATGCCGGACGATGTACGCCGCAGCCTGTTCGAGGGCTATGGGCAACCCATTGAGAGCTGTCGCAAGGCGCTCAGACTGATCAGAATCGTCTGCTGCTGGCACTCGCCCACCCTCGGTTCGTTCGAGGAGGTACTCGACCGCATCAACACCGTCAATAATGTCGAGAGTCGGCCCTAGGATCTGAGGCGGCCAATCCCGAAGTCGTGAGGTGATCAGCATTCGCCCACTGGAAGCAAACGGAAGAATCTCACCGACAGCCATGGAAGCTTCCTTGCTGTCAACACCATCGAGGATCAGCAACCACCCGGGATTCTCACGTAGCCAACGCAAGACGGCACCAATAACTTCCTCTTCGGCCTGGGCTGTCCTCCCTGGCAAGTTCAGCAAAGCTGGCCCCGCCAAGGCAGCAAGATTGTGCTGGAGCGCCTCACGTGAGTCGGCTCGAACAAACCAGACAGCGGTGTAACGATCACCGGCGCGCCAAGCGTACTCAATTGCCAAGCGAGTCTTGCCAATTCCTCCCAGGCCGTGGATCACCTGCGCGCACTTTCCACTCCCTCTCAGACACTCTATCCGCGTCAGCTCGTTGCTACGACCCTTGAAGAGTTCGCCCAGAGAGGGAAACGGAAGATTGTGGAGGCGGGAACCGGTTGACCCATGATCCGCATGATTGTCGAGGTTCCTTCCTGAGATGCCCCGCTCCAAGTCGTCCAATCCTTCCTTGAGGTCGCCGCGGAGATCGACCCATGCGAAGGACTTCAGGAAGAGAGGAAGCTTCACCTCGGCGGGCGCGCCGGGTAAGAGGACGGGGATGACAGGCAGACCCCTTCTCACGGACTCTGACAGGGCGGCTAGGTATTCGTACTGCTCCCATGGCCCTAGGCCACCTTTGCCAACCAGTACAGCGACAGATCTCGATTTCTGGAGGGCCTCTTCCACTGCACGGCTCCAGAGAGAAC
>CAWJQA010000014.1:0-119668 GCA_963844885.1 uncultured Holophagales bacterium
ACGCCCTTGCCACTCGGCTACGCAGCGCAACGACTCTCCGACCAAAGCTCCGGAAGCCCACGCACCTGGACCGAGCGAAGATCTAGCTAGCTCCGGCGACGGAAACATCTCGCCGTATCGAGACGCCGAACCGGGCTTGACAGGTTGATGCGGACTGAATATCGTCAACTCTTCAATACAGCGTCAGGAGAGGGGGACCCGCTAGTGTGCTCTGAAGCCGGCGAAGGCCACGGCCGACCGGAAGGTGAACGAGCCGCACCGGCGGCAGGGACCGTTGCGCTCAGCCGCCGTGACCTGCTGCGGCAGGGTGTCCTGGCGGCGGGCGTTGCCGCGGCGTTGCCCGCCATCGGAGGCGCCTCGCCGACCCGGCACGGAGAGCGGAAGGGCAAGAAGTCAGCCTCGGGGCTGACTACGTCGCCGCAGCAGCGGGCCGAGCGGTGCTATGCCGTTCGTCTCGAAGCGGCGGCGTCGCAGCGCCGGTTGCCTTCCCCGGAGCCTGTCGCGAACGGCGACGAGGAGTCCCTGCCGCGCCGCGTCGCCTGCTTCACCAAGTGCCTTCCGCACGACGAGCTCGGGGAGGTCGACGCCGCGGCCTATTCCTTCCTGCTGGCCGCGATCCGCTCCGGCCAGAGCGATGCTTTCGAGCGGATTCCCCTCGGCGGCTACAACAAGCTGGGCAATCCCCAGGCGGCGTATACCTTCGAGCTCGTCGGTTGCGACGCCGCGCAGCTCGCCGTGGCACCGGCGCCCCGATTCGAGAGCGCCGAACAGGCGGCCGAAGCGGTGGAGCTCTACTGGCACGCTCTCCTCCGCGACGTGCCCTTTGCCGAATACGGCACCCACCCGATGATCACGGTGGCCTGCGAGGATCTCTCGCGGCTATCAGCCCTCCGCGCTCCCCGTCAGGATGGCCTGGTGACGCCGGCGACTCTCTTCCGCGGCGAAGCCGAGGGCAGCCACGCCGGCCCCTATCTCTCACAGTTTCTGGCCAAGCCCGTCCCCTATCTGCCTCTGTGGGCCGAGCAGAAGGGCCGCACCACTGTGGCGGGTGAGGATTATCTGGTCGGCTACCGGGAGTGGCTGGCCGTGCAGAACGGAGCGTTCGCGGGGGTGAACCGCTTCGTTGCCGAGCCGCTCTACATCCGCAACGGGCGCGACCTCGGCGAATACGTGCATCGGGACTTTGCCTATCAACCCTACCTCGCGGCGGCGCTGATGCTGCTCAAGTGGGGGGCGCCGGCCGACGGCGGCAACCCCTACAAGCACTCGCGGACCCAGGGCGGGTTTGCCACCTTCGGCCCACAGTACGTCCTGACCCTCCTGGCCGCTGCGGCGCAACTGGCGCTGCATGCCACGTGGTATGCCAAGTGGGCGGTACACCGGCGCCTGCGCCCTGAAGAGTTTGGCGGCCGTCTGCACAACCATCTGGAGGGGCGCGTCGAATATCCGCTGCATCGCGAGTTGCTCGAATCCGCCGTCGTCGCACGGCTTCGCGAGCAGCGCCGCGGCTGGCTGCTTCCCCAGGCCTATCCCGAAGGCTGTCCGACCCATCCCTCCTACCCCGCCGCGCACGCGGTGACGGCGGGAGCGTGCGTGACGGTCCTCAAGGCGTTCTTCGATGAGACCTATGTCGTGCCCGAACCGGTCGAGGCCGCCTCGGACGGACGTTCTCTCCTCCCCTGGAAAGGACGGCCGCTGACGATCGGAGACGAGCTCGACAAGCTCGCCGCGAACATCGCTCTCGGGCGTGACTTCGCCGGAGTACATTGGCGCTCGGACTCCAGCGAGGGCCTGAGCCTGGGGGAGGCGGTGGCCCTCGATCTGCTGCGGGAGCGGCGCCTGCTGCCCAACGAGACCTTCACCGGGTTCAGCCTGCGACGGTTCGACGGCGCGCGGGTGACGGTGTGATCACGGAGAACGACATGAGCCCGCAACCGCCACGCCGCGCGAACGCTCTTTCCTGGGTGCTCCCTTTCATCCTGGCCTTCGCCGCCGCCGGGGCTTCGGTCGCCGCGCCGACCGCGCCGACCGCGCCGGTAACCACCGTGCTGCCGGCGGTGGCCGACACCACGATCCGCCAGCAGCAGGCGAATCAGAACCGGGCCATCGACGAGCAGACCCATCTCGGATGGGCACAGGGGAGCCGCGCGCTCGTCCGCTTCGATCCCGCGGTGATCGCGGCCACGGTCGGCACGGGCACCCTGGTCTCGGCGCACCTCGAGCTCGACGTCGTGGCGACCGGCGAGAGCTGGCCGGCCGCAAGCCAGAACGTCGAGGCGCACCGGGTCACCGCGGCCTGGACCGAGACCGGCGCGACCTGGAGCTGCGGGATCGACGCCAAGCCGGGCGACAACCACGCGGACTGCGCTCCATTGTGGAACGGCGGCTCCTTCCTCGCCTCCCCGACCGCGACGGTGCCGCACACGAAGACGACTCTCGGTCCGGTGCGCTTCGACGTCACGGCCGATGTGGCTGCGTTCCTCGCCGGCACGCCGAACCAGGGTTGGCTGCTCAAGAAGGCGAACGAGGCGCTCTCGGGCCGGATCGACTATGCCGCGAAGGAAAGCCCGACGCCGGAGAAGGCGCCGCGGCTGGTGCTGGTGGTCGAGCCGAGGACGGGGAACGACACGACTCCGCCGACCCTCGCCTTTACCGAACCGGCCGTGCCCGTCCTCCAGGATCAGCCGAGCCCCCGCGTACGGCTCGACTACTCGGATACCCAATCGGGGATCGACGCTGCGAGCCTGCGGCTGTTCGTGGAGGAGCAGGACGTCACCTCGACCTGCACCGTAGGGGCATCGTCGGCCGTCTGCCAACTGCCGGTGCTCACGACCGCGGCCAGCGGCGTGAGCGAGCACCGGCTGGAGGCCCGGATTCTCGACCGCGCCGGCAATGCCAGCACGGCAACGCTCACCCTGTTGCTGCTCCAGGGCCAGGGCGACCTTGCGGCGCCCCAGGTGCTGCTCACATCGCCCACTGCCGGCGTCCTGGTCAACCAGCAACCGATCACCGTGAGTGGGATGGTGCTCGACGACGGCGTGGTCCAACTGCTGAGCGTCAACGGCATTCCGGCAACGTTCGACGGATCGACCTTCACGACGAACGTACCGCTCTCCGAGGGCGAAAACCTGATCACTGTCCGGGCTACCGATGGCTCCGGCAAATCGGGTGAGGCGAGCGTGACGGTGACGCTCGATGCGACTCCACCCCTCCTCCAGGTGCTTGCGCCGGTGGCCGGAGCCACTACCAATGCCGACACCTTGACCGTCGAGGGAACGGCGGTCGATCGGTCGGGGATCAACCAGGTGACGGTCGAAGGTGTTCCGGTGCCGCTGGTCGATGGAGCCTTCGCCGCCAACGTTCCCTTGGCCGGAGGAGACCACACCATCGTGGTCACCGCGGTCGACTCTGCCGGCAACACGACGACCGAAAGCCGAGCGGTGAGCCGCTTCACCTTGCCCCGCGTCGTCATCACCGTTCCAGCCGACCTGAGCTCGACCACCTCGAACGCCATCAAGGTCGAAGGCACGGTCGAGGGGACCGGCGTCGCCGTCAACGGCGTCACGGCTCAGGTGACGGGGAACAGCTTCGTGGCTACGGACGTGCCGCTGCTCGCCGGGCCGAACCTGGTGACCGCGGTCGTGACCGATGTCGCCGGCCATGCTGCCACCTCGACCATCACCGTGCTGCGCGATGTGAGCGCACCGCGTCTCGCGGTCGCCGGCCCGAGCGACGGGGCGGTGGTGTTCGATGCCACGATAGCGGTGCATGGCCTGGTGAGCGACCACGGCGAGGGTGCGCTCGACGCCCCGCCGCCGGCGGTGACGGTCAACGGAGTGACGGCGACGGTGGCCAACGAGACCTTCCTGGCCCCGGCCGTGCCCCTTGCGCCCGGAGCCAACACCCTGACCGTGGTGGCGACCGACGGTGCCGGCAACCAGCGCCAAGTGACGCTCACGGTCCGCCGCGACAGCGCGTCGGGCCAGCGGGTGCAGGTGGTCTCCGGCAACCTTCAGAGCGCGGAGATCGGCACTACTCTGCCGGCGCCCCTGGTCGTCCAGGTGGTCGACGCCGCCGGCCTGCCGGTGGCCGGCCGACCGGTGCTCTTCGCCACCAGCAACGACGGCTCGTTTCCTGGCGGGATGCGGCAGACCGTGGTGACGACCGACGGCGCCGGGCGTTCGTCCACTCCTTTCACACTCGGGATGCGCTCCGGTGCCGGCAACCAGATCGTCGAGGCCTCGGTCGCCGGTTTCGCGCCGGCGGTGTTCACACTGACCGCGCTACCGGCGGCGCCGGCGCTGATCGTCGCCGACGTGGGAGACCAGCAGGTGGGCGTGGCCGGCCAGCGCCTGCCGGTGACCCTGGCGGCCGCGGTGATCGATACCGGCTCCAACCGCCGCGCCGGAGTGGCGGTCCGCTTTGAGGTGGTGGCAGGAGGAGGCAGCTTCGCCGACGGCGGAAGCGAGACCGTGGTCGAGACCGACCATCTCGGCCGCGCCGTCGTCGCCCTCACCCTGGGGTCGGAGGAGGGGATCGGCAACAACGTGGTCGAGGCCACGGTGGTGGGCTCCAACCCCCCGATCCGGACCAGCTTCACCGCGACCGGCCGCATCGCGGGCGACCCCGAAGCCACCTCGATCAGCGGAGTGGTGCTCGACAACACCAACCAGCCCGTGCCCGGAGTGACCATCCGCCTCTTCGGGACGACGATCACCGCGGTGACCGACTACGCGGGGCTGTTCCGCATCGCGCCGGCACCGGTGGCCACGGTCAAGATGATCGTCGACGGCTCGACCGCCACCCGGCCGGGAACCTGGCCGGATCTCGAATTCGTCTTCACCACCGTGCCGGGCCGCGACAACACGGTCAACATGCCGATCTATCTCCTGCCGCTGGAGCTCGGCTCCAGCAAGCTCGTCGACGAGACGCACGGCGCCACCATCACCCTGCCGGATTTTCCGGGTTTCGCGCTCGACGTTGCGCCCGGGTCGGTGACCTTCCCCGGCGGCAGTCGCAGCGGCACGATCAACGTCACCGTGGTGCATACCGACCGGGTGCCGATGATTCCGAATTTCGGCCAGCAGCCGCGCTTCATCGTCACCATTCAGCCAGCCGGCGCCCAGTTCGAGCCACCGGCGCGGCTCACCTTGCCGAACCTCGACGGCCTGGCGCCGGGCGCGGTCACGGAGATGTATTCCTTCGACCACGACCTGGGCCGCTTCGTCAGTATCGGCCTCGCCACGGTGAGCGACGACGGCACGGTGTTGATTTCCAATCCCGGAGCCGGCGTGCGCAAGGCCGGCTGGCACTGCGGCGGCCCTCCTTCGGGCAGCGGTACGCCCCACGACTGCCCGACCTGCCGGCAGTGTGTCAATGAACGTTGTGTCCCAGATAATGGCCAGACGCCGCCGCCGGGCCCGACCGGCGACTGCAACAGCGAGATCTGCTGGCAGGGCAGGCCGGCGTCGATCTGGGACCCCGGCGACCCGCCGCAGCCGACGCCCGGAGATTGCCGGAAGGAGATATGTCTGGTTGCTCCCGGCGGATCGGATCTCGGGCCGCCCCCGCCGGGTTTTCCGGCCAAAGTCACTGACACTGACGATCCACCCGCGGGCAGGGCCTGCTGCGGCTTCAACGGCAGCCCTCTTCCGCCCGGAATCTACAATCCCCAAACCGAGTGCTGCACGCCGCTGGTTCATCGCGTGGTGTCGAAGCACCCAATGCCGCTTGCATGGCCTGTCGAGTGCCCAAATCGCGTGCCTTTCCAAGGGCACGTCCCTGAGGTGAACGGCTGCACGAACATTCCGGACAATCCGAGTATTGTGGCCTGTCTTGGGGCCTCGTTCGAAGATGCCTGCAATAATCACGACATCTGCTACGACACCTGCAACGCAAATAAAGCCGGCTGTGATGCGCAGTTCCTGGTGGACATGCTGGAGGCATGTAGCCGGGCAATTCCCATCAATCCTGACTGCCATGCAATCTGCGCGGGATTCGCAACTACCTATGCGACGGCAGTCGCGAACATCGGCTTCCCCTTCTATTATGCGGCGCAACGGAATGCGTGCCAGTGTTGCCCATGAGTTGCCCGGAGGCGGTGATCGATGTCAGAAGTGGTCGAGGTGATCCTTTTTCAAGCCGCGCTGGTACTGGCACTGCCGTTGATCGGAGGCTACGCGGTCTTGGTGTGGCGTCACTTTGTGGCCCATCGCCGTCCGCTCGAAAAGCCCGCGCAAGTGGCAACGACTCTGGCGCTCGTGAGCTTTCCAATCGCTGCGATTCACTTTGTCTGGCTCGTACTCTCGGCCGGTTCCTCGACGACGGTTATTGCGATCTATTACCTGCCGCTCTATGCGGCGACGGCCGCCATGGCTACCTTTCTGGTGGTTTGGTCGGTGCTGGCCATTTCGGAAATGCTCGTCGCCCTTCTGCGGCAGGACTCTCGGCGCGCCAGATCGCTTCTTCGCTACGGGCTTGCGGTCGCAATTTTAATTGGAGTCACCTTGGGCGTGCTCTCGGTAGTGCATCAGGCAAGGACGTTCGCGCGGGTAAGCGATCCGGGTCTCTCGGCAGACGAGTTGACCTCTCTCTACGCCCAGCCAGAGATCCAGAACAAGTCTGTAATGTTGGCGGCTCTGGCGAGCCATCCCAACACTCCCCCCAAGATTCTGACCGAAATCGTCCGGATGGATTCACCCGTGACACGCACTAACGTACGCTCGCCATTATGGTTTCTCGGAGGGGCGAGCCTGCGGGATAATCGTAGTGCGCTTGAACGGGTAGCAGGCAATCCACACACACCGTTGGATACTCTTCGACGGCTAGCGGTAGACCGGTCTCCTGTGATCGCCGCGATGGTCGCTGCCAATCCGAGCACCTCCGAGACTTTGCTCACACAACTTGCTCAGCGGCCGGACATGGAGGTTGGATTCGCAGTCGCGGCGAATCCGCGTACTGGAGCGGATGCACTCGCCAGACTTGCGAGCCATCCAAACGAGTACGTGAGAGACAGAGTGGCGGGCAACCTGTACGTCGCGCCGGCGGTGCTTTTGAGCCTTGCCCAAGATCCGAGTTGGCTGGTCCGCGGCTCCGTTGCGCGCAATCCGGCGACTCCGCCCGCGGTACTCGCGGCGCTGGCGGAAGACCCTGACTCGCGTGTTCGTTTCTATGTCGCTACCAATCCCCTGACACCCGCGGCAATGATCGACAGGTTATCGAATGATTCAGACAAGAGGGTGCGACGCTATGCAACGCAAAGAGCTGATGCGAGCCATGCTCCGTAGCGAGTGGCGCCGGGCCTTGCTCGGGCTTCTGCTGCCTGTTCTCTTGCCGGGCACCCTCCACGCTCAGCTCGATCAGACCTGCACCGTCTCGGCGCTCAACCGCACCGCGGCCGTCCAGGCCGATGGCTCGTGGGTGCTGCCCAACGTGCCGTCCACCGTGGGACAGTTGCGGATCCGTGCCACCTGCGTCGATGGGAGCTCGACCCGCTCCGGCCAGTCGGGTTTCTTCCTGCTGCCGACCAACGGCGTGCTCAGGGTCGACGACATCGTCTTCAATGCTCCCGCGCCGGTGCCGGCGACGCTTGCTCTGACTGCCCCGGTCGAAGTGCTCTCCGCAACCGGTGCGACGCTCCAGCTTGCCGCCGTGGCGACTCTGCCGGATGGCTCGACCCGCGACGTGACCGCGGGTATCGCCGGCACCAACTACACGGTGAGCAATCCGCGGATCGCGACGGTCTCGCCCGACGGCCTGGTGACCGCCGTGGCCAGCGGCACGGTGCTTCTGAGCGCCGCCAACGAGGGAGCGCTGGGTGTTCTCCGCCTGCGAGTGGTGCTGTCGGGAGATTCCGACGGAGACGGTCTGCCGGATGATGTCGAGATCGCCCTCGGGCTCGATCCCAACAATCCGGCGGACGCGTTCGCCGACCTGGACCGCGACGGCCTGACGAACCTCGAAGAATTTCAGCTCGGCACTGACCTGCGCAATCCCGACACCGATGGCGACAACCTTCTCGACGGCGCAGAAGGCGGCTTCGGCACGGACCCGCTCCGTTTCGACACCGACGGCGACGGCTTCTCCGACGGCCTCGAAGTCCAGCTCGGCACCGATCCCCTCGATCCGAACGATTTCGACCTCGCCGCCGCCCTGACCTCGATCACCGTGACGCCGCCGAGCTTCCGGCTGGTGTTCAACACGGTCCTGACCGAGGCCTCGGCGAAGCTCAAGGTGACCGGTACCCTGATCGACGGCACGAAGCTCGACATCACGGCGCGCGGGACGAGCTTCTCTTCGAGCAACCTTTCGGTCTGCAGCTTCGGCGGCGAGCCGGGACGCGTCTTCGCCGGCGCCTCGGGCACCTGCACGATCACCGCGAGCAACAACGGTTTCACCGCGCAGGCCGCCGGTACGGTCACCACGTTCTCGCCCGTTGCGCTCTCGCAGATCGCGCTGCCGGGCTTCACCTACAACGTCGACGTGGCTGGAGACTTCGCCTATGTCGCGGCCGGCGCGGCCGGGCTTCAGGTGGTCAATGTGAACAATCGCCTTTCGCCGTTCGTCACCGGGGCCGCCGACACCATTGGCAATGCCCAGGACGTCAAGGTCGTGGGCGGACGGGCCTACGTGGCCGACGGCGCAGCCGGGCTCGCCATCTTCGATGTGAGCAATCCGGCCGCCCCGATGCTGCTCGGCACCCTCGACACCCTGGGCGACGCCCAGGACGTCGAGGTCCGGGGAGACCTGGCCTACCTGGCCGCCGGCACCGAGGGCCTGCAGATCCTCGACGTCTCCAACCCGGCGGCGCCTCGGCTGCTGGGTTCCGCGGGCGCCCTGGGATCGCTCGGTACCGTCTCCGGAGTCGACGTCGACGCTGACACCGGGATCGCGGCGGCGGCCTCGGGCTCCCGGGGCCTGCACGTGATCGACGTCTCGAATCCGTCGAGCCCGGTGCTGCTGGGCACCGCGGCGCTCGGCGGCAACGCGCGCGACGTGGTGCTGCGCGGCTCCTTCGCCCATGTGGCCGATCTTTCCCGCAGCCTGACTGCGGTAAACCTGAGCGATCCGAGACACCCGGTCGCGACGGCCTCCACTCCGACCGCCACCGGCGGCCTTCTCCAGGACGTCGAGCGCGTCGGCGATCTCGCCTTCGGCGCCGACATCTTCTTCTTCAACGGCGTGCCGATCGTCAACGTCGCGGTGCCGGACTCGCCGGTACCCACCGCCATCCTCGACTTCCGCAACTTCGGCGACGACAACGGCACCGGCATCGCGGCCGACTCGCAGTTCGTCTACCTCACGACCGACCGCTCGCGGATGATGATCGGCCAGTACCTCTCGATCCAGGACACCCTTGGCGTGGCGCCGACGGTGGCGATCACCTCGCCGGCCGGGACGGAGACGCCGATCGCGGGCACCCAGCTCGACATTACGGTCGAAGCCAACGACGACGTGGGCGTGGCGCAGGTCGATTTCGTCGTCAACGGCGCGGTGGTTTCGAGCGACTTCACCCGGCCCTATACCCTGCACCTGGCGGTGCCGGCGGGCTCGGCCACCCTCACCCTGGGTGCCCGCGCGGTCGACTTCGGCAACAACACCGGCGTGGCCGAGGACGTCACGCTCACCGTGCTGCCCGACGACCAGGCGCCGGTCCTCGGCGCGGTGACGCCCGCGGACGGCACGCCCCTGACTTCGGGCGACGCGGTCCTGCTGAGCGCGGCGGCGAGCGACAACGTGGCGGTCAGCTCGGTCACCTTCCGGTTCGGTTCGCGTACCTGGGTCGACACGACGGCGCCCTACCAGGTCACCGTCTCGGCGCCGCCGGTCGTGGCCGCCACCAATGTCCTGCTCCGCGTCGAGGCGGTCGATCCCTCCGGCAACGTGGCGACGGTGGAGCGCACGCTGCCGGTCACCCCGGTCGCCGACACCGCGCCGCCGCAGCCGGGGTTCCTCAACCCGGGCGACGGCGATGCGGTGCTGCCGGGAGCCGATGTGACGGTCTCTCTCCAGATCGTCGACGATCACTTTATCGACGCCTATACCCTCACTCTCGACGGCGAGGTCATCGCCAGCCGCTCGCTGATCGAGCAGCCGACCTTCACCGATCAACTGGTCCTCACCATCCCCGCCGACGCCGTCGCCGGGCAGACGTTCACCCTGCGGCTCGAAGCCTCGGACTTCGCCGGCAATACCAGCGTCGCGCAGGCGGCGATGGTGGTGATCTCGGCCGGCCAGGTGCTGACCGGGAACCGGAATCTCGACAGCTCGTTCAACGGTCAATCGCTGGCCCTCGGGACCGGGACGTTCACCGTGACCCAGCCGCTGTCGCTCCAATCGCTGACCCTGCTCACCGGAGCACGGGTGGTGGGCGTGACGGGACAGACCCTCAGCCTGAGCGTCGCCGGCGAGCTCCACGTCAACGCCGGGGCCAGCATTGACGTGTCCGGGCTCGGCTATGGCCCGAGCCAGACCTACCCCGGAGCGACCCCGCCCGCCAGCGAGTCGGCGGGGAGTCACCTCGGCCATGGCGGCGGTACCGGCAATGCCCAGGGCTCGACCTTCGGCAGCGTGTACCGGCCTCGGGAAGCGGGCGGCGGCGGCGAATCCGGGGGCGCCGGAGGCTTCGGCGGCGGCGTGGTACGGATCACCGCGCACAACTTGACGCTCGCGGGCTCCACGAGCGCGATCCGTGCCAACGGCGTGCAGATCAACAACGGCTCCTGCTGCAAGCGCAGCGGCGCCGGCGGCTCGGTCTGGATCACCGCCACGAGCGTCGGCGGCGACGGGTTGATCGAGGCCCGCGGCGGCGACGGAACGGACAACCGGGGCTCCGGAGGCGGCGGAGCGATCACCGTCGAGTACGGTACGAGCGCGGGCACCATGCTCGGCAACCTGCGCACCTTCGGCGGCACGACAGGCAGCGCGGCCGACCGGCGCGGCGGCGCGGGCACGGTGTATCTGTTCGGCGGCGCGGCGACCTACGGCGATCTCCTGATCGACAACAGCACGGTCGTCCGGGCAGACCACCGAGCTGCCGGCGTTCGGCGCGGGCACGGCCCAGACCGGCTCGCCGGGCGCCGTCCTGGTCACCGACCGGACGACCGACATGCCGGCCTACTTCGCGGGACACTGGCTGCGGCTTTCGACCTCCGGCGGCACGCTCAAGGGTGTCTACCGCGTCACGGCGGTCAACGGGCTCACCGCGGCTCTCGCCGCGGCCGACAGCAACCCGATCGACGTTGTCGAGGGAGACCTCTGGCAGGGCCTCTATCGCTTCGACTCGGTGACCATCCGCAGCGGTGCCGTCCTGGCCACCATCGACCCGGTCGAGACGGTGACCCCGCTCAGCGCCGGCAGCTCTTCGGAAGCCGCGAGCCTGCGGGAGCTGCCGACCGAGAACCGCGAGGTCCCCTGGATCGATCCGTCCGCGATTGACATCACCCCCGGCGACGTTCCGGGTACCTGGCACATCGAGGTGCCGCCGACCGCGGTATCCGATCCAGACGGCATCGCGGAGATCCGCCTCGCCGGCTCCAGCAGTTGGGCCGAAGCGAAGCTCTCTCCGAGACCGGCGCCACCTTTACCTGGCTGGGACTGGCCGGTGAGCCGCTTGAGCTCATCGCCATCGACGCCCACCCTCTGCTGAAGCTCGGCGCCCGTGCGCGACTGGAGCCGCTGCCGGAAACCGGTTCGCCGATCGCCGCCGAGGCTCTGCCGAGACACGAGCCGCAGCCGCGCCTCGCGAGCCGCAACGGGTATCCTCCTCGCCGCCTACGCCGACCGGCTGGTGGTCGCCGACCCGGCGACCCAGGAGGTCTGGACCGTTCACTTCGCCGACGATGAGATCTTCATGGATCTCAAGGTCGACGACGAAGCCGCGGTGCTCACACTCCGCTGCGGGACAGGCGACGAGAACGTCTGCCACCTCGAGGTGCCGCTCACCGACAACCTCTGGGAGTTGAGGCATCAGGCTGAAGAATGAGGATCAACAGGGCCGCCGGGATGAATCCCCCACCCCTTCCGGGTTCGTACAGGAGGTGAACGCAAGGAGACTGACCGACATGAAGAACACGATCGCCGTCCTCGCCGCCCTGACGGTCCTCGCTCTGCCGGCCAACCCCCGAGCCGCGGACGCCCAGCCGGGCCGCCATCTCGCCAGGGCCACCTTCGCGGGCGGCTGCTTCTGGTGCATGGAGCCGCCTTTCGACAAGGTCGACGGCGTGATCTCGACCACCTCGGGCTACACCGGCGGCACGAAGAAGAACCCGACCTACGAAGAGGTCTCATCCGGCGGCACCGGCCACGCCGAGTCCGTCCAGGTCGTCTACGACCCGCCAAGGTCACGTACGAGAAGCTTCTGGATGTCTATCTGGCACAACATCGATCCGACGGACGCCAACCGGCAGTTCTGCGATACCGGTGAGCAGTACCGGACCGCGATCTTCTACCACGACGACGAGCAGAAGCGCGCTCGCGGAGGAGTCCAAGGCGGAGGTCGAGAAGAAGCTCGGCAAGCCGGTCGTGACCCAGATCGTGGCGGCGTCGGCCGTTTTGGCCGGCCGAGGAGTACCACCAGGACTACTACATGAAGAACCCGATCCGGTACAAGTACT
This sequence comes from uncultured Holophagales bacterium, assembly GCA_963844885.1. GTDB lineage: Bacteria > Acidobacteriota > Thermoanaerobaculia > Multivoradales > UBA5704 > DATMER01. Next base: position 12,615 of record CAWJQA010000014.1, read on the forward strand.
ACCGGAACGGGTGCGGGCGCGACGCGCGCCTCCAGGAGATCTGGGGGAAACCGCGGGGCATTCGGGGCATTGAGACCGTAAGATAGAGGCTCGAACCATCGTTCAAGGAGATCTCATGCCCCGACATATGACCCGCGTCTTTTCCTGTCTCGCCCTGGCCGCCCTCACCGCCGGTCCGGCCATGGCCCAGGCCGGCCTCACGCTGCCGCCGGACGGCGACAACGAGCGTTCGACCGTGACCCAACAGATCGGGCTGGTGAGGGTGACGGTCGACTACAGCAGCCCTGACGTCCATGCGCCGAACGGCGACGACCGGCGCGGGAAGATCTGGGGCGGGCTCGTGCCCTACGGCATGGCCAATCTGGGCTTCGGCACCTGCGGGGACCAGTGCCCCTGGCGCGGCGGCGCCAACGAGAACACCGTCTTCACCACCTCCCACGACATCAAGGTTCAGGGCCAGCCGCTGCCGGCCGGCTCCTACGGCCTGCACTTCATCGCGGGGCCGGACGAGTGGACGGTGATCTTCTCGAAGAACTACACCTCCTGGGGGAGCTTCTTCTACGACGCGAAGGAGGACGCGCTCCGCGTCCAGGCGAAGCCGGAGAAGAGCGAGTACCACGAGTGGCTGACCTACGAGTTCACCGATCGGCATCCGGACAAGGCCACGGTCGCGCTCGCAGTGGGAGGATCTCCAGCTCCCGATCAACATCACCGTGGACAATCCGGAGGGGCTCTACATCGCGAACCTGCGCAAGGAGCTGCGCTCGGAGCCCGGTTTCACCTGGCAGGGTTGGGTGAACGCGGCCCAGTACTCCCTCAACCACAAGGCCGACCTGGCGCAGGGCCTGGAGTGGGCGCAGAACGCCGTCGCGCCGCCGATCGGCCAGCCGAACTTCACCACCCTCGCGAACCTGGCCCAGCTTCAGGCGGCCAACGGCAAGGCCGACGAGGCGAAGAAGACCATGGACATGGCCCTCAACCATCCGACGGCGGGGCCGTTCGATCTCCACGGCTATGCGCGCCAGCTCCAAGCCGAGGGCAAGAACGACGAGGCGCTCAAGGTTTTCGAGCTGAACGCCAAGCTGCATCCGGGCGTCTGGCCGGTCCAGTTCGGTCTCGCCCGCGGCTATGCCGGCGTGGGCAAGAAGAAGGAAGCCCTGGACGCCGCCCGCAAGGCGGTGGCGCAGGCGCCGGACCCGGCCGCGAAGCAGAACGTGGAGAATTTCATCAAGCAGCTCGAAGGCGGGAAGTAAGGAGACTCAGGGCTCCAGCAGCCAGCGCCAGGCCGGCACGATGCGGACCGTCCGCCCGCCGGCCTCGGCGGAGCCTTCTTCTCTCAGCGTGACCACGGTGGCTTTCTGGCCAGCCGGTCTCCTTCATCCCTTCTTCCAGGGCGCGGAACTCGCGCTGGCGTGTCGACTCCAGGTCCGCGCAGACCTGGATCAGCTCGCGGGAGCCTCCGGAGTCTTCGGCCAGGAAATCGACCTCGTAGCCGTTGCGGGTCGTGACGTAGCCCAGGGGCCGGCCGCGCCGCCGGAGCTCCAGATAGACGGCGGTCTCCAGGAGGTGCCCCAGGTCTTCGGAGGCCCGGAAGGAGAGCGCCGACGCGAGCGCGGGATCGACCGGATAACACTTGCGCGGATTGACCTGCCGGACCCGGACCGAAGCCGACGCGACAGGAACCGTGAACAGAAGAAAGCTGTCCTCCAGGTGGGCAAGGTACTCGTACAGCGTATCCTTGCCGACTTTGATCCCCTGCGATTTGAGGTCGTTGAACAGCTTGCTGACGCTGAACCGGCCGGCCGGGCTCGCCAACAGGCTGCGCTCCAGATAGCGCAGGGCCGGGAGGTTCTCCACGCCGTGGCGCTCGACCACGTCACGGAAGATCACCACGTCCACGTACTCCTGGAGCACGCGGACCCGCAGGTCCCGCGGGATCGCCTGGACCTCCGGAAACCCCCCGGTCTCCAGGTAGCGCTCGAAGCCGGTGCTCCAGCAGGGAGCGCGCCTTCGCTCCCGGCGGCCAGCTCGCGGGCGGCTCCAGGCCTTCGTGGCGCAGCGATTCCGCGAAGCTGAACGGCAGGATCTCGGTGGCGAGGCTCCGTCCCCGCAGGCTGGTGGCGATCTCGCGGCTGAGGAGCCGGGCCGAGGAGCCGGTCAAGACCAGGGAAATCCTCTCGGTGTCGAGAAGCCGGCGGACGAAGCTCTCCCAGCCCGGGACGTTCTGGATCTCGTCGAAGAAGAACCAGCACGGCTGCTCGCGGCCGGCGGGGAACCGGCGGTAGAACGCCTCGGGGATACTGGACAGGTCCGAAGTCGCGAGAGGAAGGAGCCGCTCGTCCTCGAAGTTCAGGTAGAGGAGCCGGCTGCGGTCGATCCCCTGCGCCAGCCGATCCTCGATCTGCTGGTAGAGGAACCAGGTCTTGCCCGACCGGCGCATCCCGATCACCACATCCGCCTTGCCGGGCAGCGACGGGAGCGAGAGACTCCGGGGAGTCACCCGCGGGATCTCCCGTTCCTGGAAGTCCGCGATCAGAGCCTCAATGGCGGCGGCGTGTCCTTCTTGTCCTTCCACGAAGGACAGATTAGCGGAGATTTGTCCTTTTGGGAAGGACAAGCAGGAGGACAGCGGGGCCAGGCGCCGCTTGTGGTGATGGGCTCAAGACTCAGCCCCTCTTCGCGCCGCGCCGCGCGATCAGCAGGGCCATCTCGAGCGCCTGCTCGTAGTTGAGGCGCGGGTCGACGGTCGAGCGGTAGGCGCGCTGGAGGCCCTCTTCGTCGAGGCCGCGGGCGCCGCCGATGCACTCGGTGACGTCGTCGCCGGTGACCTCGAAGTGGACGCCGCCCAGGTACGAGCCGCAGGCTGCGTGGATCTCGAAGGCCTGCTCGAGCTCCGACAGGATGTCGTCGAAGCGGCGGGTCTTCACCCCTTTGCCGTGAACCTCGGTGTTGCCGTGCATCGGGTCGCACACCCAGAGGACGGTGCGGCCGGCCCGGCGCACGGCTTCGATCAGCGGCGGCAGGCACTCGGCGATCTTCTTCTGGCCGAAGCGGTGGATGAGGGTCAGGCGGCCGGGCTCGTGGCCGGGGTCGAGCGTGTCGGCCAGGGCGAGCAGCCCGTCCACCGTCATGGCCGGCCCGACCTTGACCGCCGATCGGGTTGCGGATGCCGCGGAAGTACTCGACGTGGGCGCCGCCGAGCGCGGCGGTGCGCATGCCGATCCACGGGAAGTGGGTCGAGAGGTTGTACCAGCCCTCGCGGTGAGGCACCTGCCGGGTCTGCGCCTGCTCGTAAAGGCAGGTGCAGGCCCTCGTGGCTGGTGAAGAAGTCGACCCGGTTGACCTCGCCTGCCCCCTGGCCCGATCACCGTCTCCATGAACCAGACGGATTCGCGGATGGCCTCCACCCGGCGGTGGTACTCGGCGGCGTGCGGCGAGTGCTGGACCAAGCCGAGGTCCCAGTATTCGGGGTGGTGCAGGTCGGCGAAGCCGCCCTCGATCAGCGAGCGGATGAAGTTGAGCGTCAGCGCGGCGCGCTCGTAGCCGCGCAGCAGCAGCTCGGGGTCGGGCGTGCGGGCGGCCAGGGTGAGGGCGGGACGGTTGATCAGGTCGCCGCGGTAGGAGGGGAGCGAGACGTCGCCGCGCGTCTCGATGTCCTCGCAGCGCGGCTTGGCGTACTGCCCGGCGAAGCGGCCGACCCGGATCACCGGCGCTTGCGCAGGCCGTGGATCAGGACCAGGCTCATCTGGAGCAGGATCTTGAGCTTGTTGGCGATGACCGGCGAGTTGCAGTCGGCGAAGGTCTCGGCGCAGTCGCCGCCCTGCAGGAGGAAGCGCTCGCCGCGCGCCGCCTCGGCGAGCTGCGACTTGAGGCGCTCGATCTCCCAGGAGGTGACGAGCGGCGGCAGGCTCGCGAGCTCGCGCAGAACCTCCTCCAGGCGCCCGGGGTCCGGGTAGACCGGCTGCTGCGTGGCCGGGCGGCCTTTCCAGGAGTCCGGAGTCCAGGAATCCGGGGTCCAGTTGTCCGTGGAGTCCTGTGTGGAGGGGTGCATCGGGAGGATCATGTCATTCACCGTGTCTCGAAGTGTTGGGGGCGGGACAGTATAATGCCTGGAACCATGCGAATCGTCACACGCGGAGATCTCGACGGGCTCACCTGCGCGGTGCTGCTGACCCTCAACGAGGACATCGAAGGCATCTCGCTCATCCACCCCCAGGACATCACGGACGGACGGGCCGACATCCGGTCGGACGACATCGTGGCGAACCTGCCCTATCACCCCAACTGCGCCATGTGGTTCGATCACCACCTGCACACGGCCACGGCGAACATCCCGCTCGGAGAGATCCGGGGCGCGTTCGCGGAGGCGCCGTCGGCGGCCCGGCTGGTCTACGAGTACTACGGCGGCGAAGCGGCCATGCCGCAGTTCGCGGAGCTGGTGCGGGAAACCGACCGCCTCGACTCGGCCGACCTGACGCCCTATGACGTCCTCGCGCCCGAGCGCTACATCAAGCTCGGCTACACGATCGACGGCCGCACCGGCCTGGGCACCTTCGAGAGCTACTTCCTTCACCTGGTCGACCTGCTCAAGGTAGGTACGCCGATCGAGCACGTGCTGGAGGACTCCAGCGTCAAGCGCCGTTGGGAGATCCTGGAGAGCGAGAACGAGCGCTTCACCGAGGAGCTGGAGGCCTGCAGCCGGGTCGACGGCAACGTGGTGGTCACCGACTTCCGCGCCCTCGACCACGTGCCGATCGGCAACCGCTTCCTGGTCTATGCGCTCTTCCCGCACGTCAACGTCTCGGTGCGCATCCACTGGGGGCCGAACCGGGCCTTCCCCATGCTGCTGGTCGGGCACAGCATTTTCAATCGGACGTGCAAGACGAACGTCGGCGAGCTCGCCGCCCGCTACGGCGGCGGCGGCCATCGCGGCGCCGGCAGCATCCCGCTCATGGACGAGCCGGACCAGCAGATCAGCATGGTGATCAACGAGCTGAAGGCCCACGGCTGAAATGATTCTTGCGGATGCGGCACTTAGACGGTAGAGTCTTCTTGAGAGAGTACCGAGGCGCGTCAGCGCGCCTGATGGTGAAACTTGATGCGGTCTTGTGGTACTCTTCCGGTGAGTCGGACTTGTTCTCGGTGCCATGACCAATTTTGAACCACCGTTCAAATCCCGAGGGGCACCTCGGCGACTAAACATCGAGCCCGATTGCGTGTCCCCTTTTCCGGAGGTTGACGCACCAGATATTCCAGGAGATACAAGCCGATTCACGGCTGCAAGTTGCTTGTCAGTATCTAAGTTGCTACTCTCGACGTACGGGGGCTCGACCTTATGGCGCGAGTTCCTTGGGTCTAGTGCGGAGCCGTTTTTCCCAATCGCCTCTATCGGAGGGGGAACATGAGAAAGTTGCTCAGGTGGCTATTTCTGATTGCGATTCTGGTGACCGGCCTTGTTTTTGCGGACCGGAGTTCGGCGACGTCGCCCATCCCGACATCGGGAAGTGGGCCGGGGTGCAGCATCACTACTACGGTCGGTACTACCGGCGGGCGTAGCTACGATGCAGGAACCATGACCTGTGTGGGATCGGGCTCAGACTGCCCTAAGCCCATCTAAGGAGGTAAACATGAGTAGGAAGAATCTTAGTCTATGCCTCCTTGTCCTCGTGCTCCTGTGCTCGTGTGCTCTGAAGGCCGGCGCGGCAGAAAAGGGTAACCTCATCGAGGGGGACCGGGTGTCGTTCTCCCAGCAGCCGCGCTGGACCATCTCCGGTGCCTGGAGCGGCGATGGCGAGAGGCTGTTCCTGGTAGACGTTTTGGAGAACAGCATCCTCGAGTACGACGCCAGTGGTGGGCTGGTCGACACGATCGCGGATCGCGGTTTCAGTCTGCCGGTGCTCATCCACAGTGCCGAATCGGGCTATCTCTGGCTCGAGGATGAAGACGGACGCTTGCTGCTGGTGGATGACAGGTTTCAGACACAAAGGGTGGTTGACCTCAAGAAGGAGGTTACCTCGCCCTTGGGATCCTTGATCTCGGTTTCCGGCTGGGTGCCGCTCGGACCGTCGTCCCTCCTGGTTTTCGGGGACATCAAGCAAGGCCAGGAAGCCACGGGAGCCATCCTGCGCGTCCCTCTGGACACACCGTCCAGATTCGAGATTCTCCGGAAGACTCCGATCGAGAGCGCCGCCCATCGCTTCTTCCTCCTCGGGCAGCCCTATCTGGCCGGTGTCGGAGGAAAGCCGTTCTTTGCCATGCTTGGAGAGACGCCGGAGGTCTTCGATGCGGACGGCAAGGGGTTCCGGCTGGTCCGTACGACGAAGCAGGGGAAGCAACTCCTCACGGCTCCTCAGCTGCCCAAGCAGGTCACGATAAGCACTACCGCGCTGCTCTTCCAGCGCTTGGAGGCGGCCGCCTACCCCGCGGGCATCTATGGCTGGAAGAACTCCCTCTATGTGCTCATGCGGACCCCGACGGCCAATGCCTCGACCTGGTCTCTGCTCAAGATCAACCCCGAGACCTTCGAGGTGGTCTGGAATCGGCGCATCGCGACCACCGCCAACCACCTTCTGGTGATACCAGGCGAGAAGTACTGGGCGTTCGTCGAAAAGGGGCCTGTCAAGGGGCCGGGCAACCAAGCCGTCCGTTCCTTCCTCCGGGTGCCCACTGCGGTCGTTGAGCAGTAGAGCGCCATCGAGAGCCGTGCAGGGCCACCGGATCATCCAGGCGATCGGTGGCCCCTTCCTTGTTTTCCTGTTTCGAGGGACTCTGATATGGCTACACCGACGGGCGGGTCTCCGAAGAAGTCTCAATTGCGCGCCTGGCTAAGCCGGTACCTGACCGATGTGGTGCTTCTGGCCGTTCTGGGTCTTCTCGGCTCGGGTCTTGTCTGGGCCATCAAAATCGTCGCGGATCAGCAGCATGCGATCAAGGATCTGCAGGGGAAGGTCGACGCGCTGGAAGAGGTGGGCTGGCTGCGTCGACAAGCGGCATCTCTTAAAAAAAGATTACGTGTTCATCTGGAGCACACTCGATTGCCAGGAGAGCCCAGGAGTGCCAGGTGCCGGAGCCCCTCCTGTCCCTTGAGGCGCGGTTGCCGGTGGCCTGCTAGAGTACTTCCTCGTCTCTTGATGCCCGAGAGGAGAGGAGCGGCTCTCATGACCGACGGTGCCAGCCCCGGGTTTGCCCGGCGCCTGACCCTGTTCGACGCCACAATGATCGTCATCAGCGGGATCATCGGGTCGGGCATCTTCATCAACCCCTATGTAGTGGCCCAGGCCGTCCACACGCCCGTCCTCATCCTGGGCGTCTGGATCGCGGGCGGCGTCATCGCTCTCTTCGGCGCCTTCGTGTTCGCCGAGCTGAGCACGGTCGTGCCGCGGGTCGGCGGCCAGTACGCGTTCTTCCGCGAGGCGTTCCACCCGCTGGTCGCCTTCCTGCACGGCTGGTCGCTGCTGTTGATCGTCCAGTCGGCGGCCACGGCGGCGGTGGCCGTGGCCCTCGGCCAGTACGCGGGCCGGCTGGTCGACCTGCGTCCGGAAGGCGGCAAGGCGCTCGCCGTCGCCATGATGCTCGGCCTCGCCGGGTTCCATGCCCTGGGGATCAAGCCCGGGGCGGTGCTGATCAACGTCATCACGTTCACGAAGACGGTGGCGTTGGCGGTCCTCATCGCCGGTGCGTTTTTCGTGACGCGCGAGTCGGGGCTGGTGCTGAAGCCGGCGGTGCCTCCGGGATGGGCGGGCCTGCCGCTGCTCTCGGCCTTCTTCGCCGGGCTGGTGCCGGCCATGTTCGCCTATGGCGGCTGGCAGAACCTCAACTTCGTGGCCGAGGAGGTGAAGGAGCCGCAGCGCAACCTGCCGCGGGCGATCCTCATCGGTGTGGCTTGCGTGATCGCGGTTTACGTGGGGGTCAACGTGGCCTACGTCCACGTCCTGGGAGCGCCCGGCCTCGCCGCCACGCAGACGCCGGCCGCGGACCTGGCCGAGCGGCTGGCCGGGCCGTGGGGCGGCCGCGCGGTGAGCCTGCTCATCGTGGCTTCGACGTTCGGCTTTCTCAACCTCGCGCTCCTGTCCGCGCCGCGGGTCTACTACGCCATGGCGGCCGACGGTCTCTTCTTCCGCTCGCTGGCGAAGCTGAGCCCCCGGTTCCATGCACCCACCGCGGCCATCCTGCTTCAGGGCGGGCTCGCGGCGGCGTTCGCCCTGTTCAACACGTACGACCGGCTGCTCAGCTACGCCGTGTTCGCGGACTGGGTGTTCTTCGCGCTGGCCGGTGTGGCGCTGATCGTCTTCCGGCGCACGCGGCCGGACGCGCCGCGGCCGTATCCGGCGCCGGCCTATCCGCTGGTGCCGCTCCTGTTCACGCTGGCCGGCGCCGGGATCGTCCTCAATCTCTTTGTTGCCGACTCGCGCAACGCCCTCGCCGCCACCGGGGTGCTCGCCCTGGGCGTGCCGGTCTACTTCTATTGGCGCTGGGGACAGAACGCATGAAAGGCAGCGTCTACATGCGCTGGGCCAAGGAGCACGCCGCGGCCCGGTTCAACCTGGCCAACAGCGGCATCCTCGGCTGTACGGCGGAGGATCTGGAGATCGGCCCGGCCGACATCCTGCTCAACGGCCCGAACCGCGACGGCTATCCGCCTCTCCTGGAGGCGATCGGCGCGCTCTACGGCGTCGATCCCGGGCAGGTGGTGCCGGCGGAGGGGACGTCCGGCGCGAACTTCCTCGCCTTCGCCGGCCTGCTGGAGCCCGGCGACGAGGTGCTGGTCGAGCAACCCACCTATGAACCGCTGCTCGCCGCTCTGGAATTCCTCGGTGCCCGCGTGCGCCGCTTCGCCCGGCGTTTCGAGGACGGATACCGGCTGGACCTCGACAGCCTGCGCGTGCAGATGTCGGACCGCGTCCGGCTGATCGTGATCACCGACCCGCACAACCCGAGCGGCGTGGCGCTGCCGCCGGAGGATCTGGCGGCGCTCGCGGAAATCTCTGGCGGAGCCTACGTCCTGGTCGACGAGGTCTACCGCGACATTCTCGGTATTCTCAGCGGGCTCGACGGGGACGCGCCGCCGAGCCACGTCCACCTGGGGCCGCGGTTTCTCGCGACGAGCAGCCTGACCAAGAGCTACGGCCTTTCGGGGCTGCGCTGCGGCTGGGTGCTCGCGCCGCCCGCGCCGAGCACCGTGGCGGACCGCCTGCGCCGGGTGCGCGACTTCCTGGGCGCGGTCGGCTCCATGCCGAGCGACGGTCTGGCCCTGGCGGCGATGCGACAGCTTCCGCGGCTGCTGGCGCGGACCCGCTCGATCCTGGAGCCCAACCAGCAGCTCATCCGCGAGTTCCTTGCGGCGCACTCGGACGAGCTCGACTGCGTCCTCCCGCCCCGGACCATGATGGTCTTCCCGCGGCTGCGGAACGAGGAAGACAGCCAACCGCTCCACGACCGCCTGCGCCGGCTGGAGACCTCGATCGTCCCCGGCCGCTTCTTCGAATCTCCCCGGCATTTCCGCCTGGGATTCGCCGTCCTGCCGGAGGACGTGGCCGCCGGGCTGGGCCATCTTTCGGCCGCCTTGCGCCGGGCGGACTGACGTTTTCCGTTCCCGGAGGCGGCTCTAAACGTTGCCGGTTGAGAGAAGAACCCGCGTTCTGGGGTAAACTACCGCGCATGGCCACCGGGGAAGATCTCGACCGAGTCCGTTCGGAGCTGCGGCGGCTCGGTTATCTCGACCACGGATTCGAGCGTTTCCTGCTCCAGGACGCGCTGCGGCCCCGTGCGCCGCTGGGCACGGTCGTGCGGCTGACGCTACGGGTGGCACTGCTTGCCGGCGGGGTCGTGGCCGCCGCCCTGGCGCTGGCCCTGGTCGCGGCCAACGGCGGCTTCTCGGCGGCCCCTCTCGATGCGGCGGTCCTCTTCCTGCACCTGTTCCCGCCGATCTCCGCCGCGGCCGGCCTGGGCTTCCTCGCGCTGTGCGGCCTGGTCCTCCTGGTTCTGCGCGTCTACCACGTGCGGCGGATCGAGGCGGTCTCCCTGGCCGTGGCCGCGGCGGTCGGGGTTTCGGCGCTGGCGCTCGTCGTGTGGGGGGTGCAGGAGCTGGTCCACGAAGGTCAGAGGCCGCTCCTGATCGTCCTGGGGGTGGCGGCGCCGGTCGCGGTGACGGTCCTGGTGCGGCTGGTCTATCAAGGGCTCCTCACCCTGGCCATCCGGTTCACCGATTCGGCGCCGCCGCGGGGGAGCCTGTTTTCGCGCCGCGGCGTGGGGCTGGCGATCCTCGCCGCGGCTTTCCTGGTGACCGTCCCGGCGGTGTTCTCGGCGCGCCGCGAGCTGCCGCCCCCGCCGCCGAGCCTCCCCATGGCGCCAGGGGACCGCGTGCTGCTGCTGGGGATCGACGGGGTCCTGCCCGAGGAGGTCGACTATCTCCTCGCCGTGGGCGACCTGCCCACCCTGGGCCGCCTGGCGCGGGAGGGGGGAGGGATCTGGCGCTACCGCCGGGACGCCGAGCCTCCGGCGTCGTTCTGGACGGCGGTGGCGACCGGCATCCCGGGTCCCGACCACGGAGTGAATTCGCTGGACAGCTTCCGGCCGCTGGGGGTGGAGACCCCGCTGGCGCGCAACGGTCCCCTCCGCCTCTGGTGGAGCCGGGTCGAGGTGCCGCTCGGCCTCGCCGAATACCGCGCGGTGCTCGCCAACCGGCGCCGCGCCTTCGCCGTGTGGGAGCTCGCTTCGCGCGGCGGCGGTCCGGTGCTGGCGGTGAACTGGTGGGGGACCTTCCCGGCCGAGCCTCTGCCCGGACTGGTGGTCGCGCACGGTGCCTACCAGCTCCTGGAAGAGGGGGCGCAGGGAGCAATCGCGCCGGATCGTGAAAAAAACGGGGCCGAAATGTTCGTCCGCGGCACCAGGGATAATAAGGGGGAGCGGTGCTGGGGCGTCTCGCCGCCGCGCTCCCTCCTGCCGCCGCGGCTTCAGTGCGGGAGCGGGCCCTCCTGCCGGATCTTTTCTACCGGCGGATCTTCGCGGCCCGGCTCGCCACTCCCTCGGGACTGCCGAGGGCGGCGGCCCTCTACCTGCCCGGGCTGGACATCGCCGCGGACGGGTGGAGGGGAGGGGATGTCGCCTTTGCCGATCTGGTTCGCGCCGAGCTTCGGCCACCGACCGGCTGTTGGCAGAGGCTCTGCAGGGAGTCGGTACCGTGGTGGTGGTGGTGGACCCCGGACGGCGCCGGGAGGGGAGCGAAGGGCGCGTGCTGATCTGGCGCCGTGCAGGGTGCGGTGGCCGTCGGGCCGGGCCGGGAATGCGCGAGATCGCACCCGAGGCCGTGGCTTCGGCCCTCCTCCGGGCGCTGGGCCTGCCGCAGAGCCGGGAGCTGCCGCCGCCGCCGGACGGTTGCCGATGGCCGCCGCCCCACGCGGTCCTCCCCGGATACGGGGAGCCGCGGCAGCGGCGGAGCCCGGAAGCCGAGGGGGGGGGAGTATCTCGAAAGCCTCAGATCGCTGGGGTACCTTTGAACTTTTTGGAGGAGGAGGCGGGCTCATGGTCCCTTGTTGAACCGGAGCCGGCACTCTTTTGTAGTCGAAGATGAGGGGGGAGCCTACATGCCGATCCACAAAGCACCTTACCTGGCCTCCCAGGTAGCCGTCTCCGCGGAGCGTCTGGACGAGAGGATTCGTCCCCTTCTGGAAAGCGCCGAGCGGCTGCCCTATCCGGAGTCCCGGCGCGTCGATCAGGTCGACGATCACCACGGCGTCCAGGTGGCGGACCCGTACCGCTGGCTGGAGGATCTCGACGCGGACGAGACACGCTCCTGGATCGCGGCCCAGAACCGGGTCACCGCCGCCTGGCTGGGGTCGATCCCCGAGCGGGCGGGCATCCGGAAACGCCTGACCGAGCTGTGGAACTACGAGCGCTTCGGCATGCCGGTCAAGGACGGCGGTCGCTACTTCTTCGTCAAGAACGACGGCCTCCAGAACCAGAACGTCCTCTACACGATGGCGACCCAGGACGCTCCTCCCCGGCTCCTGCTCGACCCGAACGAGCTGTCGCCCGACGGTACCGTCGCCCTGATCTGCTTCGTCGTCAGCCCGGGCGGCCGGTACGTGGCCTACGGCCTGGCCTCGGGCGGCTCCGACTGGCAGGAGTGGCGGGTGCGCGACGTGGACACCGGCTGCGACCTGCCGGACCACCTGAAGTGGGTGAAGTTCTCGCGGCGCCTCCTGGGCGCAAAACGGCGAGGGCTTCTTCTACAGCCGTTACGACGAGCCCGCGGACGGCGGCCGGTCGACGGGACCACCTATCTATCAGAAGCTGTTCTTCCATCGGCTGGGGACTCCGCAGTCCGAGGACGAGCTGATCTACCACCGGCCGGACGACCAGGAGATGGGCTTCCTGGCCATGGTCACGCGAGGACGGCCGGTACCTGGTCATCCACGTCTGGAAGGGGACGGAGCGCGAAGAACGCGGTCTTTTACAAGGATCTCTCGGACCCCGGCTCGCCGGTGGTCGAGCTGCTGCCCGACTTCGACGCGACCTACAACTTCGTCGGCAACGAAGGGCCGCTCTTCTGGTTCCAGACCGACCTGGACGCGCCGCGGGGGCGGGTGATCGCGATCGACTCCGCGACCCGGTGCGGGAGCGCTGGCAGGAGGTGATCCCGCAGACCGGCGAGACCCTGCAGGCCGTGACCCGGGTCCATCGCTGCCTGATCGCGCTGTACCTGGAGGATGCCCACAGCGCGTGCAGCCTCTTCGACCTGGACGGGACGCCGGTGCGCGAGGTGGAGCTGCCCGGGCCTCGGCACCGTCGGGCGGCTTCGTCGGCAGGATGGGCGATCCCGAGACGTTCTACTCCTTCACCAGCTACACGACCCCGGCGACGATCTACCGCTACGACGTGGCGACCGGGGCGAGCACGCGTCTTCCGCCAGCCCAAGGTGGACTTCGATCCCGGCCGCTACGAGACGCGGCAGGTCTTCTACGCAGCAAGGACGGCACGCGGGTGCCGATGTTCCTCACCCACCGGAAGGGCCTGAAGCTGGACGGCGACGAACCCGACGCTGCTCTACGGCTACGGCGGCTTCAACATCTCGCTGACCCCGTCCTTCGGTGTCAGCCAGCCTGGTCTGGATGGAGAGGGGCGGCATCTACGCCGTGGCCAACCTGCGCGGCGGCGGCGAATACGGCGAGGAGTGGCATCAGGCAGGGAGCCGGCTGCACAAGCAGAACGTCTTCGACGATTTCATCGCCGCCGCCGAGTGGCTGATCGCGAGCGGCTACACCTCGGCGGAGCGGCTGGCCATCGCCGGGCGGCAGCAACGGCGGCCTGCTGGTCGGCGCGCGTCGATCGATCCAGCGCCCGGACCTGTTCGGCGCGGCGCTCGCCGGCGGTCGGGGTGCATGGACATGCTGCGTTTCCACACGTTCACGATCGGCTGGGGCTGGGTCGGCGACTACGGCTCGCCGGACGATCCGGAGGAGTTCAAGGCCTGTACGCCTACTCGCCGCTACCACAACCTGAAGCCGGGCACGGACTATCCGGCGACGCTGATCACCACCGCCGATCACGACGACCGGGTGGTGCCGGCACACAGCTTCAAGTTCGCGGCGGCGCTGCAGGCACGCGCAGGGCGGGGACGATCCGGTGCTGATCCGGATCGAGACCCGGGCCGGGCACGGCAGCGGCAAGCCGATCTCCAAGATGATCGAAGAGGCCGCCGACGAGCTGAGCTTCCTGCTGAAGTCGCTCGGGCTGAGCGGGTAGCAGGTCGTGGAGATCTACTACCCCGAGTCCGACGGCGAGCCGATGGCGGAAACCGGCCGGTTGCAGGAGGAGCAGAGCAGGGCAGGGGGCGCGGCGGTCCTGGAGCGGTCGATCCGGATCACAGGCCCTGGGAGGTGACCAGCTCTTTGGGAGAGCGAGGTTTCATCTCGGGCTCGGGCCGGGAGAACCAGTAGGGTTGAAGCTCTGATTCCAGAGCCTTGAGCTCCTCGTCCTGAACGGTCTCACGCTTGCCGAGCGCTTTCAGTTCGAGGTGGCGCCGCTCCTTCTGGACCAGGTCGGGCCGTCCTGGAAGCGCAATTGGATGGTCTCTTCCTTCTCGACGCCGGCCAGGACGAGGGGGAGAGTGAGTGGTGACGATGAACTGAAGCTTGGGGAATGCTCGCTTGAGGAGTTCGGACGGATGCCGGGCCAAACAATCGGGCTTTTCGGTGTGTCTAAAGGAAGCGCAGGCCGGAAGAGGAGAGACGGGATGCTGTTCAGAAGCAGAGCGATGGCAGGGTTGGCGGCGCTCGCCGCCGTGCTCATGGCGACCCCCTGGGTTGGCGCTCAGGAGGAGAAGCCGCCGGTCCAGGTGAGCCGCGCGGCGTCGGCGATCAAGATTGACGGCTCTCTCGACGAGCCCGCCTGGGCGTCGGCGGCGGTGATCGAGCTTGCCTACGAGACCCGCCCGGCGGAAAACCAGCCGCCGCCCGTGAAAACCGAGTGCCTCGTCACCTACGACGACGACAAGCTCTACGTCGCCTTCCTCGCCCACGACCCCGACCCGTCGGAGATCCGGGCGCACCTCTCCGACCGCGACAGCGCCTTCCGGACGACTTCGTCGGCATCATGTTCGACACCTTCAACGACGAGCGCCGCGCCTTCGAGTTCTTCGTCAATCCGCTCGGCGTCCAGATGGATCTCTCACGACGACGTCGGAACGGAACGAGGACGAACCTGGGACGCGATCTGGGACCGGCGGGGCAGATCACCGCGACGGCTACGTGGTCGAGATCGCGATCCCGTTCAGCTCGCTCCGCTTCCCGCGCGCCCAGGCGGAGCAGACGTGGGGCTTCGACGCGCTCCGCGTCTACCCGCGCGGCGCAGCGCCACCGCATCGCGAGCCAGCCGCTACGACCGCAACGTCAACTGCTACTTCTGCCAGATCTCCAAGATGACCGGCTTCGCCGGCGCCACGCCCGGGCGCAACGTCGAGCTCGATCCGACCGTGACGGCGGTCCGCACCGACGTCCGGGCAGACTTCCCGGTGGCCGCGTTGACGGAAGGGAGCGTCGAGACCGACCTCGGGCTCACCGGCACGCTGGGGAGTCACACCGAACCTCACCCTCAACGCCGCCGTCAATCCCGACTTCTCTCAGGTCGAGGCCGACGCCGCGCAGCTCGACATCAACACCAGCTTCGCCCTGTTCTTTCCGGAGAAGCGGCCGTTCTTCCTCGAGGGGGCCGACTTCTTCCGCACGCCGTTCGAAACGGTTTTCACCCGCAACGTTGCCGACCCGGCCTGGGGCCTG
The DNA here is from genome assembly GCA_963844885.1 of uncultured Holophagales bacterium. GTDB lineage: Bacteria > Acidobacteriota > Thermoanaerobaculia > Multivoradales > UBA5704 > DATMER01. The sequence continues at coordinate 27,890 of CAWJQA010000014.1, forward strand.
AAGCTCAGCGGCAAGGAAGGGAAGAACGCCATGGGCGTGTTCGTCGCCCAGGACGACCGGACCAACATCCTGATCCCGGGCGCCGAGTCGTCCCGGGCCGTCTCCCTGGATGTGGAGAGCACGGACGCCGTCCTGCGCTACCGGCGCGACCTGGGGACCCACTCGGCGCTGGGCGCCCTGCTGACCAGCCGGGAAGGCGACGGCTACTCCAACCACCTGGCCGGCGTCGACGGACTGGTCCGCGGCGATTCGAGCTCCCTGCGCGCCCAATATCTCCGATCGCAGACGGAGTATCCCTCGGCCGTCGTCTCCGATTTCGGGCAGCCGCCGGGCGCCCAGGCCGATGATGCCTTCTATCTGAGCTACGACTATTCCTCCCGGAATTGGTACGGCTACGCGCGCTACGAGGACGTGGGCGAGCTCTTCCGCGCCGACATGGGTTTCATGCCTCAGGTCGACTACACCTACAAGCTCGCCGGGATCGGGCGGAACTGGTACTTCAAGAGCGATCAATGGACCCAGATCGCCCTGGGCACCGATTGGGATGAACGGAAGGATCAGGCCGGCCGCCTCCTCGAGCGCGAGCTGGAGGCCTGGCTCAACATCAACGGTCCCCTCCAGTCCTACATATCGTTCGACGGCGGCACCCGCGAGCGCGTCTTCAAGGGAGTGAGCTTCGACCAGACCTTCTGGAATTTTTACACCGAGATGGACCCCACGGGCGATCTTTTCGTGAACCTTTCGGCCAAAGGGGGAGATCAGGTGGATTTCGCGAACACGCGGGCGGGAAGGTACCTCCAGGTGGAGCCGGGGTTCCGCTATCTGCCGGGCCGGCACGTGCGCATCCGCGTCTCGCACCTCCTCCAGCAGTTCGATGTGAAAGGCGGCCGGCTCTTCGACGCGAACCTGAGCCAGCTCACGCTGATCTATCAGTTCAACACCCGCACCTTCGTCCGGCTGATCAGCCAGTACACGGACATTCAGCGCGATCCGGCGCTGTACACGTTCCCGGTGGACGCGAAGACCGAGGAGCTGTTCAACCAGCTCCTGTTCAGCTACAAGCTCAACCCGCAGACGGTCCTTTTCGCCGGCTACTCCGACAATTCGATCGGGGACGAGAGGATCGATCTCACGAGGAACGACCGGACGTTCTTCCTCAAGCTCGGCTACGCCTGGGTGCCTTGAAGGAGGAGCGCCGCTTCGCCGCCGATCTGTCTCTGGCCGCCCTGATCGCGGTCGCGGGCTGGGCCATCTATCATCGGGCGCTGGGCCTCTGGCTCACGTACGACGACTTCTTCCATCTCCACTACCTGCACGACAGCGGCTTCGGAGAGTATCTTCTACCGGTCCGAGGTCTGGCGGCGGATGCCGGGCCGGATGATCACGCAGCTCATGTTCCTGTCGTTCGACGTCGATACTTCGCTTTTCGGGATCGACGCCCGGGCGTTTCTGATCCACCAGCTTGTTTCGTTTTCCCTGTGCCTGGCCGTGCTCTACCTGGTGCTCCGGCTCTGGCTGCCGCGCGCTTGGGCCGTGCTAGGCATAGCGCTCTTCGCGCTCGGCCCGGTCGCGGTCAACCTGGCGCCACTTCTCATGGTTCGGCACTACGTGGAGACGACGCTGCTGGGCCTGATCACAGTGGGTTTGTACGTCCTCGCGCTGCGCAGGCCGGAACGGTGGAGAACACTCGCGATCACCTCCGCGGCGGTCTACTTCGTGGCGATGCTGGCGAAGGAGATCGCGGTTCCTCTGGTTTTCGTCCTGGTGCTGATCCCGGAAAACACCGTCCGCCGTCGAGTCGCGGTGGCGGTGCCGCATGCCGCCGCGTTTGTCCTCTATCTCATCTATCGCGTTTCCATGCTCGGCACCTTCGCCGGGGGTTACGGGTGGCTGGTCGAGCCTTCGGACCTGCCGAGGCTTGCCGTCGAGCTGCCGGGGAAAGTCGGAATGGAGCTGCTGGGCCATCCGTCCGCGGCGAGCTGGGCGCTGCTCGCGGCTCTTCTGATCGGACTGATCCTGGTGGCGCTCCGCGGCCGGCGCGAGACCCTGCTGGTGGCGGCTGCGGCGCTTTTCGCGCTGCTGCCGGTCCTGCCGGTCTCCACCCAGATGGAGCACCGCTACGCGCTGCCCGCGTGGCTGCTGGTGTCGCTGGCCTTCCCGTTCGCGGTCCGGCCGCTGGTTGAAAAGAAAGGAGCAACGCGGCTGGCAGGCTTGGGCCTGGTCCTGATCGCCGTTGCCGGATCGCTCTTCACCCATCTCGACGCCCGCGAGGAGACCTTCGCGCGGCTGGAGCGGATGTCCGCCGAGGACCGCGCTTTCCTGGAGATGAAGCCGGGCGAATTTTGAGAGATCCTCTCGCGCCGCCGGCCACGCTGGGCGAGCTGGCCTGGTTCAAAACCAGCCTGATGAAAAAGGGTCCGGCGGCCGGATGGTTCTACGACGATTATTACCTGTGCGTCCACCCGGAGCCGGGGAAGGTGTGGAGTTGGGACCCCGTCCGGCAAAAGGTGGTGGACGTGACCGTCGCCATGCCCGGCCAGCGGCGCCGTCACTGCGGTGCGATCCGGGAGAAGGCGCCGCTCACCTTCGACATCCATGCCGTCGGCCGGACTCTCCGCTGGACCCTCGGCCCGTACCGGGACGGCCGCTACTTCTTTGTATTCGGGGACGGCATCCAGTCGGTCGAGATGCCGGCGGTGGGCGGTTTCCAGCTCAAGTGGGTCGGCGCCCTGTCGCTGCGGCTCAAGTATGAATCACCGCAAGGGTGGACCACCTACTCGCCCGAGCTGGCGATGGATTTTACGCGCGCGCCGAGCTTCCGGTGGGCGCGGTAGCCAGAGATATGCGGAGTTGAGGTGGATGGCTACGGCTCCGGCACCACTGCCGTTGCCTCGATCTCCACCAACGCTCCATCCTCCAGAAGAGCCGCCACGACCAGCAGCGACATCGGCGGGTAGTGGCGGCCGATCACGTCGCGGTAGGCTTTTCCGATCTCTTTGCGGGCGGCGAGGTAGGCGGCTTTGTCGGTGATGAACCAGGTGAGACGGACGAGGTGGGTGGGCTCGGCTCCGGCTTCGCGGAGGACGGCTACGATGTTTTCCAGCGCCTGGCGGACCTGGGCGGTGAGATCGTCCGTCTCGACCTGGCAGGTGACCGGGTTCCATCCTACCTGGCCGGCGATGTAGATCTGCCGGCCCTGGACCGCGACTCCGTTCGAGTAACCGACCGGCGCGGCCCAGCCTTCGGGTTGGAGGTTCATGACTCCCTCTCCCTCAGACGGAAGCGCTGGAGCTTGCCGGTCAGGGTGCGCGGCAGGGCTTCCACGAATTCGATCTGCCGCGGATATTTGTAGGGTGCGATCAGACTCTTCACGTGGTCCTGCAGCTCTTTGATCAATTCGGGACCGGCTTCGCTGCCGGGACGCGGGACGATGAAGGCTTTCACGACGTGGCCGCGCTCCAGGTCCGGGACTCCCACGACGCCGCACTCCTGAACTTTCGGGTGCTCGAGGAGGACGTTTTCCACTTCCATGCCCGAGATGTTGATCCCCGACGAAATGATCATGTCGTCCGTCCGCGCTTCGTACCAGAAATAACCGTCCTGATCCATGAAGAAGGAGTCGCCGGTCAGGTTCCAGCCGTTCTGAGCGTAGGCGGCCTGCCTTTCGGAATCGTCGAGGTAGCGGCAGCCCGTGGGGCCCTTGATTGCCAGGCGGCCCACCGTGCCCGGCGGCAATTCGTTGCCGTGCTCGTCCACGATCCGCGCCTGGTAGCCGGGCACCACTCGGCCGGTGGCGCCAGGACGGATGCCGTCCTCCGATTCGCTGATGAAAATGTGCAGCATTTCGGTCGAGCCGATGCCGTCGATGATCCGCAATCCCGTGGCGTGGCGCCAGGCATCCCACGTCGGGAGCGGCAGGTGCTCTCCGGCCGACACGCAGGCCCGCAGGCTGGAGATGTCGTGCTGGGGGAGCAGCGGCAACATCGCCCGGTAGGCGGTGGGGGCGGTAAAGACGATGGTCGCCTTGAAATCCTGAATGCCCTGGATGAGCTGCGGCGGTGCGCCCTGCTCCAGCAGCACGGCCGCGGCGCCGATACGCATGGGAAAGAGAACCATCCCGCCCAGGCCGTAGGTGAAGGCGAAGGGCGACGAGCCGATGAAAAGGTCGTCTCTCGTCGGCTTCAGCACGTAGGGCGGGAAGCAGTCGCAGACCGCCAGCACGTCACGGTGAAAGTGGATGGTTCCTTTCGCGTTGCCCGTGGTGCCGGATGTAAAGGCGAGGAGAGCGATGTCGTCCGCCGCGGTGTCACAGTTGTCGAAGCCGGCCGGCTTGCTCCGCATGCGCTCTTCGAGCTCGTTGAAGTCCACAACGCGTACGGTTCGGTTTTCGGCGGCTTGATCGGCCGCTTGATCGGCCTCGGTGCGGATGCGGGCGTCGGTCAGGACGAGGCCGATGCGCGCTTTGTCGAGCTGGTAGACCAGCTCGCGGGACCGCAACAGCGGCATGGTGCAGACCACGATGCCGCCGGCCTTGAGAATCGCGAACCAGCAGGCGGCCGTCAGCGGACCGTTGAAGCCGCGCAGGAGAACCCGGCCGCCGGGGACGAGGCCGAGGTCGTCCACCAGAACGTGCGCGATGCGGTTCGCGGTTTCCAACAGCTCGCGATAGGTCCAGGTGCCGCCGGGGAAACGAAAAACGGTGCGGTCGCCGTCGCCCGCGGCCACCCGGGCGTCGAGGAGGTCGGCGGCGCAGTTGAGGCGGTCCGGGTAGGCCAGCTCGGGGAGGCCGCTGTAATCCATCTCCGGCCACAGCTCGGGCGGCGGCAGAAGATCGCGGCAGAAAGTGTCCACGTGGGCGGTCGCGTCACGCATTTTGGCCTCCTTGACCCCGTTCCCCCTCTCCCCGGCCCTCTCCCCCGTGCGCGGGGGAGAGGGAGGGTTCTGAGAGCAGTTGAGCGGCGATGACAAGCTTTTGGACCTCACTCGTCCCTTCGTAGATGCGCAGGGCGCGGACCTCGCGGTACAGGCGCTCGACCGGCGCGCCGGCCAGGACGCCCCGGCCGCCGAGGAGCTGCACGGCGTCGTCGATCACGCGCTGGGCCGACTCGGTGGCGAAAAGCTTGGCCATGGCGGCTTCGCGCGTGACGCGCGGCGCTCCGGAGTCCCGCGTCCACGCCGAGCGGTAGACCAGGAGCGCGCTGGCGTCCACCGCCAAGGCCATGTCCGCGAGCCGCGCCTGGGTGAGCTGCAATTCCGCGAGCGGGCGGCCGAAGACCTGCCGGCTTTTCGAATGCGTCACGGCTTCGTCGAGCGCCCGCCGGGCCATGCCGAGCGCGGCGGCTCCGACGGTGGAGCGGAAGACGTCCAGTGTTCCCAGCGCCACCCGCAAACCCCGGCCGGGCTCGCCGATCAGGGCCGAGGCGGGCACATGGCAGCGTTCGAAGCGCAGCGTTCCCAGCGGATGCGGCGCCAGCAGGTCCAGGCGCTCGGTCACGGTCAGCCCCGGATTTCCGGCCTCGACGAGGAACGCGGCAAAACCTTTCTCTCCGGCTTCAGGGAAGCGGCAGAAGACCACGTAGATGTGGGCCAGGCCGGCGTTCGAGATCCAGGTCTTCTCGCCGTCGATCACATAGCCGTCGACGTCTCGGCGGGCAAAGGTACGCATGGCGTTCACATCCGATCCGGCTTCGGCTTCGGACAGGGCAAAAGCGGGGATGATTTCACCCGCGGCCACGCCCGGCAACCAGGTACCGCGCTGCTCTTCCGTGCCGAAGAGGGAGATCGGACCACTGCCGAGGCCCTGCAGCGCGAACGCGAAGTCGGCCAGAGCGTTGGTCCGGGCGAGCGTCTCGCGGATCAGGCAGAGGGTGCGGACGTCGAGGTGCTCGCCGACGGCATAGTGCGAGCCAGCCTGCGGCCGCGAGCCGTCGGACCAGCTCGCGGCAGGTGCCGTCCAGGGACCCCTCACCCCCCTGGCCCCCCTCTCCCATCGCTCTCCCGCCCACCGGGAGAGGGGGGAAATGCAGATCGGCCAGCTCGCGCCGCGCCCAGCCGTCCAACTCGCGGGCGAGGACGCGGTGGGACTCGTCGAAGAACGGCCAGGAGAGAAAGGACGTGTCCGCCATCAGTCGCCCTGAAAGACCGGCTTTTCTTTCGCCACGAACGCGCGGTAGGCGCGGGCGAAATCCTCCGTCTGCATGCAGATGGCCTGCGCCTGGGCTTCGGCTTCGATGGCTTCGTCCACGCCCAGGGCCCACTCCTGATGGAGGGATTTCTTGGTCATGGCGTGGGCGAAGGTCGGGCCGTTGGCGATGGCCGTGGCGAGCGTCCGCGCTTCGGCCTGAAGATCGTCCGGCTCGACGAGGCGATTGTAAAAACCCCAGCGCTCGGCTTCGGCGGCTTCGAGAAAACGGCCGGTGTAGAGCAGCTCGCTCGCCCGGCCCTGGCCGATGAGGCGGGGGAGGATGGCGCAGGCGCCCATGTCCGCGCCGGAGAGACCGACCTTTACAAAAAGGAAAGCGACGCGGCTGCGGGGCGTGCCGAGGCGGATGTCCGACGCCATGGCGAGGATCGCTCCGGCGCCCACGCACATGCCGTCGATGGCCGCGACGACCGGCTGCGGGCAGGCGCGGATGGTGCGGACCAGCTCGCCGGTCAGGCGGGTGAAGGCGAGGAGCTTGTCCATGCGTTTTTCTTCGCGCATGGCGACGAGAGGGCCGATGATCTCGTGGACGTCGCCGCCCGAGCAGAAGTTGCCGCCGGCGCCGGTGATCACGACGGCCTTGACTTCTTCCACTCGGCGCAGACGGTCGAACGTATCGGCCAGCTCGCGGTACGACTCGAAAGTGAGCGGATTTTTGCGCTCGGGCCGGCTCAGCGTGATCGTCGCCACCCGGCCCTCGACGCTCCAGTCGAAGCTCGTGGGTTGGATGTCAGCCATGGAAATGCGATCGTTCAAGGATTCTCCTTCTGTTGCTGGCGGGCGCGTTCCAGGTTGCGCTCGAGCTGGCGGGCTCCGGAGACGTACTGGACGGGCCAGGGATCGTCGCCGAGACCCATCTCGGCGGCGGCGCGCAGGGTCCAGTTGGGATCGGCCAGGTGCGGCCGGGCCAGGGCGCAGAGATCGGCGCGGCCGGCGGCCAGGATCGAGTTCACCTGGTCGGGTTCGGTGATGTTGCCGACCGCGATGGTGGGGACGCCGGCCTCGTTGCGGATGCGGTCGGAGAGCGGCGTCTGGAACATCCGGCCGTAGACCGGTTTCGCCCGGGCGGACGTCTGGCCGGCGGAAATGTGAAGGATGTCCGCGCCCGCCGCGTGAAAGGCGCGCGCGATCTCCACCGCTTCGGGGCCGTCAACCCCGCCGTCGATCCAGTCGGTCGCGGAGATGCGCACGGACATCGGCCGCTCCTCCGGCCAGACCTCGCGCATGGCGCGGAAGACCTCGAGCGGATAGCGCAGCCGGTTTGCGAGCGCGCCGCCGTACTCGTCCGCGCGCCGGTTGGTGAGCGGCGTGATGAAACTCGACAGCAGATAGCCGTGCGCGCAGTGCAGCTCGATCAGGTCGAACCCGGCTTCGATCGCCATGCGGGTGGCGCTGACGAACTGCCCGCGCACCTCGTCCATGTCCGCCCGCGTCATCTCCCGCGGCACCTGGTTGCGGGAGCTCCACGGGATCGGCGACGGCGCGATCACCGGCCAGCCGCCCTCCTCGAGCGGCTCGTCCATCCCCTCCCACATCCGTTTCGTGGCGCCTTTGCGGACCGGAATGGCCGAGCTGAAGGCCGATGCGGGCGCGGCTCCAGTCGTGGACGAAATCGACGACGCGCTTCCACGCCGCGGCGTGCTCGGGCCGGTACATGCCGGTGCAACCCAAGCTGATGCGGGCCTCGGGCGAGACGCAGGTCATCTCGGTGAGGATCAACCCGGCGCCGCCCAGCGCGCGGGCGCCGAGATGGACGAGATGGAAATCGTTGGGCATCCCGTCCTCGGCGCTGTACATGTCCATGGGCGCGACCACGATGCGGTTGCGGACGGTCATGCCGCGCAGCGCAAAAGGCGTGAACATGGGCGGCACGGGGCGGACGCCGGTCTTCGATTCGGTTTTCGATTCGGCTTTGGATTCGGTCTGCGCGCGGCCCGCGAACCAGCGCTCGACCCCTTCGAGATAGGCGCTGTCGCGCAGGCGGAGGTTCTCGTGGCTGACGCGCTGGCTGCGGGTGAGGAGGCTGTAGGCGAACTGGGGCGGGATCGAGCCGCGTGTAGCGCCGCACGTTTTCGAACCACTCCATGGAGTTGCGCGCCGCGTTCTGAAGGCGGAGCGCGTCGGTCATCCGCTCTTCCTGGAAGCGCGGCGAGCGCCCCCTCCAGATCAATCATGTCAGGCTCCGCATGCAGCCAGCGGGAGAGCGCGATCGAATCCTCCATGGCGAGCTTGGTGCCCGAGCCGATGGAAAAGTGAGCGGTGTGGGCGGCGTCGCCGATGAGGACGACGTTGCCCCCCTCCAAGTCGGACCACTTTTCGCAGCGCACCCGGTTGAAATTCACCCAGGGGTGCTCGCGCAGGTGCGGCGGCACGTTGGCGAGCAGCGGGTGGCCGCCGAGCCAGGGCGCGAACATCTCCTGGCAGGCGGCGACGGTCTGGTCCACGTCCATTTTGTCGAAGCCGGCGTTTTGCCATGAGAGCGGATCGCACTCCACGATGAAGGTGGAGAGCCCCTCCTCGAAGCGGTAGGCGTGGGCCTGGAAGACGCCATGGCCGTTCTCGACGATGACGAACGTGAAGGCGTCGAAGGGGACGGTCGTGCCGAGCCAGATGAACTTCGCCGGACGGATGTCGAGGTCGGGCCGGAACGCCGCGGCGTGGCGGCGGCGCACGGCGCTGTTGACGCCGTCGGCGCCGACGATGAGGTCGGCCATATCGGCGCCACGGAACCGAACCGCTCCAGGTCGCCGTCGTCCGTGAACTCGGTCTGGAAGCGGAGCTCGACGCCCAGCTCGGCGGCGCGGCGCTGGAGGATGGAGAGGAGGGTGCGGCGGGCGATGCCGGCGAAGCCGTGCCCGCCGGAGGTGATCGTCGTCCCCTTGTAGTGGATGTCGATGTCGTCCCACCGCGCGAAGTGGGCGGTGATCTCGGAGTGCGTCTCGGGATCGGCCGTCTGGAGATAGCCGAGGGTCTGTTCGGAGAACACGACCCCCCAGCCGAACGTGTCGTCGGGCCGGTTGCGCTCCAGGACGGTGATCCGGTGCGCCGGGTCGGCCTTCTTCATCAGCAGGGCGAGATAGAGGCCCGCCGGGCCTCCGCCGAGGATCGCGATCTTCACGGGGCGGGAGTCTAGCAAAAGAGAGGCGTCTCAGCCGGCGGGGCGTCCGTTGGTTCTGGTCCTCCTGATGGGGAACGAAGCGTTCCCTCCATCCGGCGAGACGCCGACTCGAGGGAACGAGGCGTTCCCTCCATCCGGCGAGACGCCGACTCGAGGGAACGAGGCGTTCCCTCCATCCGGCGAGGCGGCGACTCGAGGGGAACGAGGCGTTCCCTCCATCCGGGGAGGCGCCGACTCAAGGGAACGAGGCGTTCCCTCCGTCCGGCGAGACGCCGACTTCGAGGGAACGAGGCGTTCCCTCCATCCGGCGAGACGGCGACTCGAGGGAACGAGGCGTTCCCTCCATCCGGCGAGGCGCCGACTCGAGGGAACGAGGCGTTCCCTCCGTCCGGCGAGGCGGCGACTCGAGGGAACGAGGCGTTCCCTCCATCCGGCGAGACGGCGAACTCAAGGGAACGAGGCGTTCCCTCCGTCCGGCGAGACGGCGGATCCACTGGCGTCGGGATTTCTCTACCGCGCCGCCAGGAAGGCCCGGAGCAACTCCTGCTCCTTCGGGTCCTTGATGCGGGTGAACATCTTGTCGCCGAGCTTGTAGATGGTCTCCGAACGGTCGAAAGGGAGAGCCTGGTACATCTTGCCGCCTTCGAAGTGGCAGGGACGGCAGCGGGCCTCCAGGATGGGACGGATCTGAGTCTGGAAGTCGACCGGCGGCGGTGCGACCGTCTTCGGGCCGGCTGGATGCGCGGCGGCGGGCCGGATCTCGGGCCGGGCTTCAGGATTCCGAACCGGGGCATCCGGCTGGGGAACCAGGGCGAGCCCGAGGACGGCCGCCAGGAGCAGCTTCGCGCTCATGCGCCCCATAGTACACTCCAAAGCCTCGTGGTCGAAGAGAGGAATCGTGCAAGAGGCTCTTGCACAAATTCCCTGAATTTCCTCGACACTCTGCCACCTGCCACCTGCCACCTGCCACCTGCCACCTGCCAGCGCCGAGACCGCGAAGCTGGACGCCGCCAATTCCGCCACCAGAGGGAGCTTGGGTATCGCCTCGCGTCGCCTCGTCGCCTCCCGCCGCATTGACTACCCCCCTCACGGGTGCTAGTCTGGTTAACTGAAGTAGTGAACAACCTTGGCGGAGCGTGCTCTTGTTGATGAGGCTGCTGATCTGCGACCCATAAGTTTTGGTGGGAAACATAGAAAATGGCGAACATCTCTTTCGGAGAACGGCTGAGACGGGCTCGTGTTCGTAACGCGATGACCCAGGGAGATCTTGGCGAGAAGATTGGGGTGGCCCAGGCCACGATTTCCAACTGGGAGATCGGGAAGGTTGTCCCTTCCAAAGATCAGAAAGCCGAACTCAAGAGAGTTCTCGGAGGATTTTCTCTGGACCCTTCTGTGAGCAAGGCGGAGCCTGAGGCATCGGTTGGTCCGACTCCACTAAGTGGATGGCTAACGAAGACGCGTCTCGAAAAGAATACCTCCGTAGCTGAGTTGGCCGCCGCCGCTGGAGTGTCCGCGCAAGCTGTGTACAGCATCGAATCGGGTCGGATTCTGAATCCTCGGCAAGAGACTATTCGCCGCTTAGAACGCGCTCTCGGGAAGGAAATCCCCAAGGAAGCGAAGGAAGAGATTCGGGAGGAGGCCAAGATCGAGGGCGTGGGTGAACTTATCGACTTTGACCCTCACTCTGACAACGATCTGCCAGGAGTCGCGGGGATCTATGTTCTCTATGATATCAGCGAGCGGCCTATCTACGTCGGCCAAGGTGCGGACATTCGGGCACGCATTCGCTCTCACCGCGACAAGTTTTGGTTCAAACAACCGATCGTTCATGCCGCAGCTTACGTCAAGATTGAGGACAAGAGTCTCAGAGAGAAGGTGGAGACGCTGTTAATCCGTTTTCTCAAGTCGAACGCTGTTATCAACAAGCAAAACGTTGAGCGCGAGTGACCATGTCGGCGATCTTGCTAATGAATGAGGTTTCATGACGACTCTCAATCACCTCCGCATACGCGGCTACCGTCGGTTGTACGATGTGGACCTCGCGATGAAGCCCTTCAGTGTGCTCATCGGCACCAACGGGTCGGGGAAGACCTCTTTCTTGGAAGTGCTGTCCCTCCTTTCCGCGTCCTGCAATGGGCAAATGTCCACCAGGATCTCCGACCTCGGAGGGATCGGTGACATCCTCACGCGGGACAAGGCAACGGCGATTGAGCTCGATGTGTCCTCTCCTGTGCAGGACCAGCAGCCGCTCAAATATGGCCTCCGTCTCGAACCACGGGGGCAAGGGTACTGGATTCAGCGGGAGTTTTTGACGCAGGAACGAGAACGGGGCAATCCGACGCCATTCAAACACATTGAGTCGGAAAACGGAAACGTCCGATATTTCGACACCAGGGAGCCAGGTCTCGTTCGACCGGACTGGGATTTGAACCCGCTCGAAGACGGCGCTCGCGCAGGTTCCAAAAATGTTCCGTGAGCCTGAGGACTTCCGGCAGACGCTCGCAGGAACCACGTTCTATGCCTCTTTGAATGTCAGTCCCAAGTCGCCCGTTCGTCTGCCCCAACAGATGCGGCCGGCAAGTCTTCCGGGCCCCCAGGGCGAAGACCTGGTACCGTGCCTTTACTCGCTCCGCGAGAACGATCCTGATGGCTTTGAAGTTCTGGAAGACACCCTCGTCGCCGCCTTTCCGGACTTCGAGCGGCTTGCTTTCCCACCTGCGGCCGCCGGTATGCTGGCCATGACATGGAAGGACAAGAACTACTCCCGGCCGATGTACATGCATCAACTCTCCGAGGGAACTCTTCGCTTCCTATGGCTCGCCACCTTGCTTGGCAGCCGCGACCTCCCCCCCATCACCTTGCTCGACGAGCCCGAGGTGAGCCTGCATCCAGAGTTGCAGAGTCTGCTTGTGAATCTGATGCGGGAGGCATCGGCCCGCAGCCAGATCATCGTTGCGACTCACTCGGATCGACTCGTGCGCTTCGTCACGCCGGAGGAGCTCCTGGTCGTGGAGACGGAGGACGGGTCAGCCAGACTCACGTGGGCGGACACGATGGAGATCGATGATTGGCTCGCGGACTATAGCCTGGACGAGCTCTGGCGCACGAGGCGCCTGGGGGCGTCGGCGTGAAGATCGCCATTCTCGTCGAGGGAGAGACCGAACGAGTTTTTCTACCTTCTCTCCGGGGCTTTCTCTCTCTTCGCCTCGCTGGCAACAAGATGCCGAGCCTCTCCGTGCGGCCTTATGATGGGCGAATTCCGAAAGGTGACAGGCTGCGCCGGATTGTCGAGGATCTATTGACCAAGCGCCCGCTGTCCGATGCAGTCATCGCGCTCACGGATGTGTACACCGGTACATCCGATTTCACGGACGCCGCGGACGCGAAGGCGAAGATGACCGAGTGGGTTGGCGGCAACGAGCGCTTCTATCCACATGTGGCCCTGCACGATTTCGAAGCTTGGCTCCTACCTTGTTGGCCGACAATCCAGAAGCTCGCCAAACACAACATGCGCGTGCCCTCGGGACCCCCCGAACAGGTGAACCACAACCACCCTCCGGGTAGACGGATCAAGGATATCTTTGAGCGTGGAAAATGTCGCGACAGCTATGTGAAGCCCCGGGACGCTCTGCGCATATTGAAGGACAACGATCTCTCCGTCTCCATTGATGCCTGCCCCGAGCTCAAGGCCTTTGTGAATACGATCATCAGGCTCTCAGGTGGTGAGATACTGCCGTGAGACGCATCGTGATCATCTCGTTGGCTGATCCGTTGCCTTTGAGGAGTGTGATCGAGTGTTTACCGCGTTGAAGGCGATTCTGTTCACCGTCGTCGTACCGGGCGCGGTGGCGGTGTATGGGCCGTACAGGGTCCTCGCCAGCTATCCGGACCGTTGGGGTGGCCCCGCCGGAGTATTTCGTGCTGCCGGAGTTGGTTGCTTCATCCTTGGCGCGGCCATCTACTTCTGGTGTCTGTGGGATTTCGCCGTCGCGGGCAGGGGTACGCCGGCACCGATCGATCCACCCCGTGAGCTTGTCGTTCGGGGGCTCTACCGCTTCTGCCGGAATCCCATGTACATCGGTGTTCTCTCGGTCATTCTGGCGCAAGCGCTATTCTTTCGGGCTCCGGCAGTGGTCGCCTACGCCGCGATCGTCTTTGGGAGCTTTGCGGCCACCGTCGTGTTCTACGAAGAGCCCGCACTGTCCAGGAAATTTGGCAGCGCGTACGCACGCTACTGTGCGCAGACACCGCGCTGGCTTCCGAAGGTTCGCCAGGTTCTCCGATAATCCTCCGGCATGAAGGCTCTTCTCTTCGAAGGCATCCGCCGGGTCGTCTGCGCCACCGTCCCCGACCCGACTGTCCGGGATGCCGGGGATGTCGTCGTCCGCGTCCGGGCCGCCGCGGTCTGCGGCTCGGATCTTCACGTCTATCGCGGCCTGGAGACCGGGCTCGATGCCGGCACGGTGATGGGGCACGAGGTGGCCGGCGAGATCGTGGAGGCCGGACCGGGAGTGGCGCGGTTCCGTCCGGGTGACCTCGTGGTGAGCCCGTTTACGACGAGCTGCGGCGCCTGTTTCTATTGCCGGCTCGGCCTGACCGCCCGCTGCGAGCGGGGGCAGCTTTTCGGCTGGGTGGAGAAGGGGAGGGGATTGCACGGCGTCCAGGCGGAGTACGTGCGGATACCCCTGGCCGACTCCACCCTGGTGGCGGTTCCCGGCGGGACGCCGCCGGAGGAGGCGCTGTTCGCCGGGGACGTCCTGGCCACGGGCTGGTTTGGCGCGGAGAGCGCGGGCGCGGCTCTCGGCAGGACGGTGGCGGTGGTGGGCTGCGGGCCGGTCGGCTTGATGGCCGTGATCGCGGCCCGCGAGCTGGGAGCGGAGCGGGTTTTCGCGGTCGACTCGCTTCCGGAGAGGCTCGGGCTTGCTGAGCGCTGGGGAGCCGAGCCGGTGGATTTCCAGAGGACGGATGCGGCCGGCCGCATCCGGGACGCCACGGAAGGCCGCGGCGCCGACGGGGTGGTCGAGGCGGTGGGATCGCCGCAGGCCTCGCGCCTGGCCTTTGACCTTGTCCGCCCCGGCGGCACCCTCGCGGCGGTGGGCGTCCACGTCGAGGACCGCCTGGCTTTCGCGCCCGGGGAGATCTACGACAAGAACCTCACCTACCGGGCCGGGCGCTGCCCGGCCCGGTCCTACATGGAGCGGCTGCTGCCGCTGATCCGCTCCCGGAAGTACGATCTGGGAGCCCTGATCTCCCATCGGCTGCCGCTGGAGGACGGCGCCCGCGGCTACGATCTCTTCGACCGGCGGGTGGACGGGTGTACAAAGGTGGTTCTTCTGCTATAGCGTTAGCGCTTCGAGTGTCCCGGTCTGGCCTTCAGGAGGCACTCTTCATCCATCTGCTGTTGTCGTTTTTTTGGAGGGAGAAGCGGTTATGAGCAAGAAGAACAAGAAGAACCTGCTGGCGTACGCGGTCCTCATCCTCGTTTCCATCGCCGGACTGTCGGTGTTGCTGAGCTTCGGCTCGGCTCTCCACCCTGCCGGGGCGCCGGGAGCGGCGGCTGCCGCCTCCGTCCACCCGAGCGCTGCCGGGCACGAGAGTACCGGGAACCCACTGAGCCTGCTCCTGCTCCAGATCGTCGTGATCGTGGTCGCGGCCCGCCTGATGGGGATGCTGTTCGCGAAGATGAAGCAGCCGCCGGTGATCGGCGAGATGCTGGCCGGCATCCTGCTCGGCCCCTCGCTGCTCGGGATGGTGGCGCCCGGCGCGGTCGACGTCCTCTTCCCGGCGGCCTCCCTGGGCACGCTCAAGCTGCTCAGCCAGATCGGCGTCATCCTCTTCATGTTCCTGATCGGCATGGACCTCGACCTGCGCCACCTGCGCGAGAAGGCGCACTCGGCGGTCATGGTCAGCCATGCGAGCATCTTCCTGCCGCTGCTCCTCGGCGTCGGCCTGGCGCTCTTCCTCTACAAGTCGTACGCGCCCGCGGGCGTGGCTTTCAGCTCGTTCGGCCTCTTCATGGGGATCGCGATGAGCATCACGGCGTTCCCCGTGCTGGCGCGGATCCTGGAAGAGCGCGGCCTCCTCAAGACCCCCCTGGGCAACGCCTCGATCGCCTGCGCGGCGGTGGACGACGTGACGGCCTGGTGCCTGCTCGCCATCGTTGTGGCGATCGTGCAGGCGAGCGGCATGGCGCCGGCGTTCCTCACCATCGGCCTGTCCGTCGCCTTCGTGGCCTTCATGATCTACGTGGTCCGCCCGTGGGTGGAGCGGACGCTCGGCGGCGAGGTGCATCACCGTCGGGGCCTGATCGCCGGGACGGTGGTTTTCGCGTTCGCCTCGGCCTGGGTCACCGAGATGATCGGCATCCACGCTCTCTTCGGCGCCTTCCTGGCCGGTGTGGTGGCGCCGCCGGCGAAGGAGTTCCGGGCCGCGCTGCGGGACCGCCTGGAGATCCTGGTCTCCGTTCTCCTGCTGCCACTCTTTTTCGCCTTCACCGGCCTGCGCACCCAGGTCGGGCTGCTCAACGACGGCAAGAGCTGGCTCGTCTGCGGCGCCGTGGTGGCCGTGGCCGTGGCCGGCAAGCTCGGCGGCGGCATGATGGCCGCGCGGTGGACGGGCATGAGCTGGCTGGATTCGTTCTCGATCGGCTCGCTCATGAACACGCGCGGCCTCATGGAGCTGATCGTGCTCAACCTCGGGTACGACCTCGGCATCCTCTCCCAGAAGGTCTTCGCCATCATGGTCATCATGGCCCTGACCACGACCTTCATGACGGGACCGCTGCTGGAATTCGCCGAGGCCCGGCGCCGCCGGACGGCCTCGGACTCCGTGCCTGCGACGGCCTGACAGCCGCACGAACCTCAACTTTGCCAAAAGAACGGGACCGTTACCCGGGGGCCGAGCTTTTGCTGCGCGACTTCGATCGCCTGCTCAACACCCTCTGAAACCCGGTTTTCCGGATGTCCTCCACCGATCTGTAGAGGTGTCCAATCTTTTGGACGCACCGCCGCTGGCCGGCCGGCCAGCGGCGGTGCAAGTATCTCGGGTTGAATGGTTTGCTGCTGTTCCCACCCTCCGGCATCGTTTTTGCCTTACCCCCCTGATCCAGAGCAGTGCCAACCAGGTTTCCAGGAGGTCCGAAACGATGCGAGGACCCGTCAGCACGTGGTGCGCCCTTTTCGCGATATCCACCTTTGCCGGCTTCTCCAGTATGGCGTCGGCGCAGCAGGTCAAGATGCCGCTGTCCGACTACAACCAGCTCCGGGCGCGGGCCAACCCGGACCGGGAGGCCGACCCGCCGCCTCCGGCCCCGTTCGCCTTCGAGTCCGCCGACCTCGCGGTCGCCGCCGGACCGGAGAGCGCGCGGATCGTCCAGACGCTCGACCTGTCGCTGTTCGCCGAAGGGTGGCAGACGATCCCGCTCGGCGAGGCCGGCTCGTTCATCGCCGCGCAGTTCGGCGATCTGGAAGGCCGGGTCAACGTCGACAACAGTGGCTGGTCGCTCCAGGTGCGGGGGCGCGGCCGGCACCGGGTGATCCTCGAATCGGTGGTGCCGGTGCGCCGCGACGAGACCGCGACCCGCCCGACCTGGCAGATCGGGCTCCGGCTTCCTCCGGCGGCGGTCGTGCGCGGCCGGATCGAGGCGCCGGCCACGGTCGAGGAGGTGGAGATCGACGGCGCCGGGCTGATCCGGCGCGAGGCCGCGGCCTGGACCTTCGTGGCCGCGCCCACGCCGGAGCCGGTGGGCTTCACGCTCCGCGGCCGGCGCACGCTGCCGGAGCGCGCCCAGCTTCCGTTGCGCTTCGAAGCCACCACGGCCACGGCCGCGGTGCTCTCGCGCACCCGGTTCCAGGTCTTCGGCTGGATCGAGGCCCGCGTCGGCCAGGGCCGGCTCTCCGAGCTGCGGGTGCCGCTGCCGGCGGGCTTCGAGGTGGTCGGCGTCCAGGGCGCCATCGCGGGCTGGAAGGTGGACGCCGGCCGGCTCGTGGTCACGCCGCTGGAGCCGGTCGAGGGCTCCCTCTCTGTCCAGATGGAGCTGTCGGCTCCGCCCACCGACGATTTCGCCAGCCCGCTTTTGGTGCCGGCGCAGAGCCACCGGACGATCCTGCTCACCAAGGCCGCGCTGCGCGGCGACGGTCTTCTCGAGCTGGCCGATCCCGGAGCCGTGCGGGGCTCGTCGGAGACGGAGAGCGCCGGATTGCCGGCCGACGTCCGCGGCGCTCCGGGCGGCCTCGTCGCGGTGCTCGATCCGGCCCGGCCGCCGCGCTGGCACGCCGAGTGGGCGGAGGGCACGCAGGTTCTCGCGGCGCAGGTGGACCGGCTTCTCGTGGACGTGGTGGTGGGAGAGTCCGGCCGCGCCGCCTACCAGGTCTGGGCCGAGGTGCGTAACCGCGGCTCGCAGCAGCTCGTGGTGACCTTGCCGGCCGGCTTCGAGCTGGTCGCCGGGTACCGGGACGGCGAGCCGGTCAGCCCGGGAGTCTCCGGGGCCGGTCTCGCCGTGCCCCTGTCCTCGGGCGAGGGCGCGCAGGTGGTCCACCTCGCGGGGCTGATGCCGTTCCAGATTCCGGCGGCGAAGGGGGATCTCTCGCTGCCGCTGCCGGCGCTCTCCGCTCCGGCGGCGCGCGTCGAAGTGCGGCTGATCCTTCCCGGCGGTCGCTCCTACACGCTCGCCGACGCCTCCCGCGCCGGGTCGGTGCAGGGGCCGCCGGGCCAGGCCGAGCGGGCGGCGCGGCGGGACGCCGTCATGTCCGCCAACGTCATCGCGAAACAGGTGCTGGACCTGCCCGGGGCCGCCATCCGGGCCGGGGCTTCCGGATTCTTCCCGCGGCCGTCCGGCTTCCTGCAGCTCGAGGCGGTCTGGAGCGCGCTGTCGGCCACGCCCGGCCCCCTGACGGTCCGGGTTCAGAGCGACAAGGAGGCCAGCAAATGGTTCTGAAGAGATTCGTTTCCATCGGGCTCTTGATGGCTTTTCTGGCCCTGCCCCAAGTTCGCGCGGAGGAGCCCGGACCGGGCGAGGTTC
Organism: uncultured Holophagales bacterium; assembly: GCA_963844885.1. Classification (GTDB taxonomy): domain Bacteria; phylum Acidobacteriota; class Thermoanaerobaculia; order Multivoradales; family UBA5704; genus DATMER01. Next base: position 46,229 of record CAWJQA010000014.1, read on the forward strand.
TCCTCCCTCTCAAGGACTATCTGAGCCTCGTGGAGGCGGCCGAGGCGGCGCAGAAGGCGCGGGCGGAGCGAGTGCGGTCGCAGGCGGCGCCGTTGGCCGAGATCGTGTCCCAGAGCACGTCCGCGGTCCTGGAAGACGGCGAGGCGCGGGTGACGTCCCGCTTCGAGGTTCTCATCCAGGGCCATCCGGACAAGGCGCTGGCCCTTCCTCTGGCCGGCTATCCGGCCACCGTCGAGGTGCTGCGGGACGGCCGTCCCGAGCCGGGCGCGGCGGTGAGCTCGGTGTCCGGCGGCGGCGGCCAGGGCGGCGTGCTGCTGGTGGCGCCGGTGCCGGGAAAGTACACGGTCACGGTGCAGGGCCGGACCGCGGTGGAGAACCTGGGCGGCATCGGCCGCCTGTCCTTCCCGCCCGCCGCGGCACCGGTGGCGGTGACCGAGATCGACCTGCCGGCTGAGAGCACCTGGACCGCTCCGGGCGGCGTGGTGGTCGAGGATCATGAGCAGGGCGGGCGCCGCGCGGTGCGGCTGGCATCGAAGCGCGGCGAGGCCCAGGTGCTGGAGATCCGGCGCAAGTTCGACAGCGCCGACTCCGAGCGGCTGCTGGCGCAGGCCGTCGTCCTGACCATCTTCCAGCTCCGCCCGGAAGGACCGCGCCGCCACGACGTGGTCCTCTACGAGGTCTCCCGGGGCAGCCTGCCCGGGTTTACGGTCGATCTGCCGCCGGGGGTCGAGGTGGAGCAGGCCGGGACGGACGAAGGCGCGGCCGTGCCGACGCTGGAGTCCGGGCGGTTGACCATCCACCGCCACCGCCAGCTCAAGGGGACGGGCTACCTCGTGCTCACCTCGACTCCGGCCGTCGGGATGATGAGCGAGGGCGCGGCGCTCGTCCCGGCACTGCCTTCAGGAATCGAGGTGCGGGCGCGCTACCTGGCCGTGGCGTCGTCCGTGGCGGCCGAGGTCCGACCGCAGCCCGAGGCCGCGTGGTCGCGGGTGGACCTGGAGGATCTGCCGCCGTCCCTCTCCGAAGCCCTGGCGGTCATCGACCTCGCGGCGGCGTGGCGGCTGGCCGGTCCGGTGCAGGAGGGGATGCGCCTGGCCGTGCAGACCCTCGCCCCGGCGCCGAGTCTGGACGAGCCGGTGCGGCAGCGCGACACCACGACGCTGCTCACCGTGGACGGCACCCTGTTGCACCGCGACCGCTTCACCCTCGGTCCGGTGACCCGCCCGGGCGCGGTATCGGCGGTATTGGAGATCACCCTGCCGGTCGGCTCCACCCTCTGGTCGGCGCGGGTGGGCGAGCAGCCGGTGAGGCCGCTGGAGCGGAACGGCAAAATCTCCATCCCCCTGGGTTTCGCCGGCGGCACGGAGACCCAGGTGGAGGTGGTCTCGGTCCAGGAAAGAGCGATTCCAGCCGGCCGCTCGGAGCTCGGCCTGGAGCTGCCGCAGGTGACTATGCCGGTCCTGGAGCACCGCTGGCGGGTGCTGCTGCCGGAAGGCAACCGCTACCGCTTCCACGCGGGCGACCTGCGGCCCGCGCCGGCGCCCAACTACCGGTATGTCACGGACAACGCCCAGAACGCGCCCGCCTCGCCTGCCGGTCTCGGCGGCACCGGGTCCGTCCGGGGTACGGTCAAGGACGACACCGGCGGCGCGCTTCCCGGGGTCACCCTGACGCTCTACTCCGGCGTCACGCCCATGGTTACCGTGAGTGACAGCCAGGGCCAGTTCCGTTTCCTCGGCCTGCCTGCCGGCTCGTACGCCCTCGAAGCGCAACTGGAAGGATTCTCGAACATCGACATCCCGAACGTGCGGGTGGTGACCGGCAGCTCCGTGACGCTCGAGATCACCATGAGCAGTGCCGTGGAGGACGTGATCACGGTCACGGCGGAGTCGCCCATGCTGGACGAGCGCAGGACGAGCCGGACCGAGTCGATCCCCCTGGATCAGGGGGGCGGCGGCGGGAGCCTGAGCCTGGACAATCTGCTCCGGCGCAAGAAGAAGGCGCCGGCTCAGGCGCAGGACTCAACCCCGGAGCCCGCCGGCCAGAAATTCGACTTCGACAGCTTCGAGGAGCTCAAGCAGGGTCTGGTGGGCGGCGTCCGTCCACTGCCGGTGGCGATCCCGGAGAGCGGCAAGGCGCTCTATCTCACCGGAGTCCTCCCACCGGCGCGGGTGACGGTGGCGATCGACGTGAAGGCGAAGCGGGGGTAGGGGGGAGCTCACCGCGGCAACGGGTCCAGGATCTCCCCGTCCGGCCCGAGCCGCGGGTAGGGCGCCTTCTTCTTCCGGCAGAGGCGGGCGAGGACGGGGTAGGTCCACTCGAAGAGCAGGCGGTCGTAGAGATCCGAGTCGAGGCGCCGCCGGCCGTAGAGACCGGCGGCGTCCCTCTGCCGCCTCGCCTCGAAGAGGATCAGGGCCGCGGCCACGGACACGTTGAGCGACAGCCCCATGCCCATCATGGGGATCACCACGAGGTCGTCCGCCAGCTCGACGGCCTGCGGCGTCACCCCCGTCTCCTCCTGGCCGAGGAGGACGGCGGTGGGGAGCGTGTAGTCGACCTCGCGGTAGTCCACGGCCCGCTCCGCGGGATGAGCGGCCAGGATGCGGAAGCCTCTCTCCTTCAGGAGCGCAACCGGGCTCTCCAGGTCGCGGTGCTTGCGGACGGGCACCCACTTGCGGGTACCGCCGGAGGCCGGGCGGGAGATCTTGAGCTGGCCCCCCTCGCGCCAGACCGCGTGGGCTTCCAGCACTCCGGCGGCGTCGCACGTGCGGAGAAGGGCGGCCAGGTTGCGCGGGATCTGGACATCCTCCATCAGCACCGTGAGGTCGGGCTGGCGCCGGTCCAGGACCTCCCGGAGCCGGTGGAAGCGTTTCGGCGTGCTCATGGGCTTGTTCTCTATCACGTCTTGGTAGAATGCCTCGCGGCGCTCCGGCGCCCGTCAATCCCGAACTCTAGGAGGGACCTCCTCGATGGCAACTCTCGAACGCGCTCGGAGCAGCGCTCTTGACCGGATCGCCGGCTTCCTCGGCGCTGAGGCGGACAATCTGCTGTCCTTCACCTGCAAGGGCATCCCGAAAGAGCAGATCGTCGTGCCCGGCCCGGACCACATCGACCGTGTCTGGGCCTTTTCGGACCGCAAGCCGCAGGTGCTCGTCAACCTGCACCGCCTCCACAACACCGGCCGGCTGGCCGGCACCGGCTACCTCTCGATCCTGCCGGTGGACCAGGGGGTGGAGCACTCCGGCGCCGCCTCCTTCGCGCCGAACCCCGAATACTTCGACCCGGAAAACATCGTCAAGCTGGCGATCGAAGGGGGCTGCAACGGCGTGGCGTCCACCCTCGGCGTGCTCGGCGTCATGTCGCGCAAGTATGCCCACAAGATCCCCTTCATCGTGAAGATCAACCACAACGAGATGCTCACCTACCCGAACAAGTACGCTCAAATCCTGTTCGCGCAGGTCGAGCAGGCCTGGGAGATGGGCGCCGCGGCCGTCGGCGCCACGGTCTACTTCGGCAGCGAGGACTCGGGCCGCGAGATCGTGGAGATCTCCGAAGCCTTCGCCCGCGCCCACGAGATGGGCCTGGCCACGATCCTCTGGGCCTACACCCGCAACGACGCCTTCAAGAAAGACGGCGTCGACTACCACACCGCCGCCGACCTCACCGGCCAGGCGAACCACCTCGCGGTGACCATCCAGGCGGACATCGTCAAGCAGAAGCAGGCGACGAACAACGGCGGCTACAACGCCATCAAGTTCGGCAAGACGAATCCCCGGGTCTACGGCGAGCTGGTCCAGGACCATCCGATCGACTGGAACCGCTGGCAGGTGGCGAATTGTTATATGGGCCGCGCCGGTCTGATCAATTCGGGCGGCGAGTCCAAGGGCCAGGACGACATGGCGCAGGCCGTGCGCACCGCGGTGATCAACAAGCGTGCCGGCGGCTGTGGCCTGATCTCCGGCCGCAAGGCCTTCCAGCGCCCGATGCGCGAGGGCGTCGAGCTGCTGCACACGATCCAGGACGTCTATCTGGCAGAGGGGATCACGATCGCTTGATCCCATCTCCCTCTCCCTGCCCCTCTCCCCCACTCCCTGGGGGAGAGGGAACCCCGCCCGGCCTCTTGCTGCCCCGGGCTTGAATTTCTCGTGGAAAGGCGTAGGCTTGAATTCAATCCAACAGCGTGAAGGGGCGTGGCGGGGCAACCTACTCCTTGAGTCGGTTCGGGGGGGTTTTCCAGAATGCCGGACGGTTTTCCAGAAACGCGACCTCGCTCTCCGAAGCCGGTGGGCGACCTCCGGTTGGCGTTTCCCTTGCCCTTCCCTCTGAAAAGCGGCTGGCGCCCCGGGCTGGTATGGCATTTGCTGACCATTCGGGTGAATCTGGACTTTCAGCAAGGGGTTCGCTTCAGCTCGGAATGGTCCGGCACGCTCTTGCCTTCGGCGGACACCTAGAGGGATGAGACCTTGAACAGCGTGGAGCACGAGCTTTTCCACGGAGGCCCCGCGGTGATTGCCGGGATGGTTGCGTCCTTCAGAATCGTTGAGCACCTGGGCCGCCAGGAGTCAGGGGAGCTGTTCAAGGCCCAGGATCTCCGGGACGGCCGGCTCGTGATATTGGAAGTTTTTCCGGGGCGGACGGCCGCGGCGGTCGAGCAGCTCCGGCAAGAAGCGGACGCGGCCTCCGGCCTCGGCCACCCTCATATCTGCGCCGTGCTGGAAGTGGGGGTGACCCCCGAAGGCGGCGTGTATGGGATCCGCGCCCTGGACGAGGGCGAGACCCTGCACAACCGGATGGAGTGCGGACCGCTGGTGCCGGAGCACGCGGTGGGGCTCGCCTCTCAGATCGCCGCGGCTCTCGGCCGCGCCCATGAGAGCGGGATCGTCCACGGCGACCTCCGGCCCGGCAACGTCCTGGTCACGGCCGGCGGCCAGGTGCGGGTCTCCGGCTTCGGCCTCTCCGGACTCCTCCCGCCGGGCTCCTCCTGCCCGCCGGCGGTGGCCGCCTACCGCTCCCCCGAGCAGCTCACGCTTCCGGAGGCCGCCGGCGCGATCGACGCGCGCTCCGATATCTGGTCGCTCGGCGTCCTCCTCTACCAGATGGTCACCGGCCGGCATCCGTTCCGTGGCATCTCCGGGGCCGGCGCGGCCGATCTCGTGTCCGCGATCCTGGCGAGCGATCCCGAGCCGATGAGGGCGGTCAACCCCGGCCTTCCGGCCGAGTTGGACGAGGCCGTGGCGCGGGCGCTGGCCAAGAACCCGGCGGACCGCCCGGCGCGGATGGACGACTTTCTGGTCGCTCTGCGGGGAATTCTGGCGGGCGGCGACCTGACCGAGGTGGACTCGACCGTGGTGCAGGTGCCCGGCCTGCGCGACTCCAGGCCGGCCGCGGCGGAGCCGTTCGAAGAGCCGGAGCCGGCCGCGGACCCCGAGCCGGCCGGCTCGCCGCAGCCTGGTTCCCGGCCCTCCCGCCCGTCGAAGACCCTGGCCGAGCCTCACCGGCGCAGGGCCGCGGACGTGGAGCGGCTGGGGACCACCGTCGCCCAGTATCGCATCGTGGGGCTTCTCGGCGGCGGCTCCATGGGTACCGTCTACCAGGCGGAGGACACCCGCCTGCGCCGCACCGTCGCGCTGAAGTTCCTCTCCGTGCAGGTGAGCGGCGATCCCCAGGCCAAGGCCCGTTTCTTCCAGGAGGCACAGGCGGCCTCGGCGCTCGACCATCCGAACATCTGCACCATCCACGAGGTCGGGGAGACGGCCGACGGCCACCTCTTCCTCGCCATGGCCTCCTATGACGGCGAGACGGTCCGCGCCCGCCTGAGCCGCGGCCCGATGCCGGTGGCCGAGGCCCTGGAGATCGCCCGCCAGGCCGCTCTCGGCCTCGCCAAGGCGCACCGCGGCGGCATCGTCCACCGCGACGTCAAGCCGGCCAACCTCGTCGTCACCGCCGACGGCGTGGTCAAGATCCTCGACTTCGGCGTGGCCAAGCTCCGGGATACCGGCGGCGTCAACGTGGCCGGATCGTTTCTGGGCACCCCGGCGTACATGTCGCCGGAGCAGGCGCGGGGCGAGGAGGTCGACTCGCGCGCCGACGTCTGGTCGCTCGGCGTCGTGCTCTACGAAATGTTGACGGGCGTGCGGCCGTTTCAGGGCGGGGACGATCTGACGGCGGTGCTGCGCTCTCTGCTGGAGGACCGGCCGGAGCCGCCGAGCCGCCTGCGTCCGGAGGTGACGCCGGAGCTCGACCGCATCGTCGCGCGCATGCTCGCCCGCTCGCCGGCCGAGCGCTATTCGTCCGCGGCCGAGGCTCTCGCCGATCTGAGCGCCCTCCAGACCGCTCTCGCAGGGCCGGCGCCCATGACCTCCCGCCGCCGTGTCTGGCTCTGGGCCGCGGTGCTCCTGGTGGCCACCGCGCTCTTGGCCGGAGGCTTCCTGGTGCTCAGGCGGCCGGCCGAGCCGGTCCAGGCCACGTTCTCCCAGGTCACGAGCGAAGAGGGCCGTGAGTCCTACCCGACCATCTCGCCCGACGGCCTCTCCGCCGCCTACGTCCGGTTCGTGGACGGACAGGCCGACATCTTCCTGCGGAAGCTGGCGGACGGCGAGCCGGTCAACCTCACCGAAGATTCACCGAACAACGACACCCAGCCCGCCTTTTCGCCAGACGGCAAGTGGATCGCCTTCCGTTCGGAGCGGGAAGGGGGAGGGATCTGGCTCCTGCCGTCCACGGGCGGCGCGGGCTCGGCGCGGCGCATCGCCGACTTCGGCTACAACCCGGCCTGGTCGCCCGACGGCAGGGAGATCGCCGTGGCCACGGAGGGGATCGTCGAGCCGATCATGCGCATGGCGAGAAGCGCGATCTGGATCGTCGACCTGACGACCGGCCGGCGCCGCGAGCTGGTCCACAAGGAAGACGACGGCGTCCAGCCGAGCTGGTCCCCCCACGGCCTGCGGATCGCCTATTGGGGCCTTCTGGCCGAAGGTGCGCGGCGGAGCCTCTGGACGGTTCCGGCCGGTATCGGAGAATCGGGCGAGCCCGGCAAGCCCGTCAAGATTCTCGACGACGGTTTCCTCAACTGGAACCCGGTCTGGTCTCCGGACGGGCGGTACCTCTACTTCGGCAGCGACCGCGGCGGCAGCCTCAACCTCTGGCGGCTGCCGGTCGACGAGGAGTCGGGGAAGGTGCAGGGGGATCCGGAGCCCGTGACCACTCCCGCCATGGGGAGCGGTTTCTGGAGCGTCTCCCGGGACGGCCGCCGCATGGTCTATGCCGCCAACGAGAGCAAGGCCAACGTCGAGCGCTTCCCGCTCGATGCCGGGACCCTGCAGGTCAAGGGCTCCGCGACCGCCGTCACCAGCGGCTCCCGCATGATCCGCTCCTGCGACGTCTCTCCCGACGGACTCTGGATCGCCTTCTACTCCGTCGTCCCCCGTGAGGATCTGTTCGTGGTCCGCACCGACGGCAGCGGGTTGAGGCAGCTCACCGAGGACGCCTTCAAGGACCGCCACCCGTTCTGGTCGCCGGACGGCCGGCGGTTGCTCTACTACTCCAACCGCGCCGGCAAGTACGAAGCCTGGGTGCTCCGGCTGGACGACGGCTCTTCGGAGCGGGTTCTTCCCCCGGAAAGCAAGCCGCTCACGTTCCCGATCTGGTCGCCGGACGGCCGCCGGATCGCCTGCACCTACGACGATCACCCGGCGATCATCGACCTCACCCAGCCGTTGCAGGACCGCCGGCCGCGGCTTCTCCCTCCCGCGAGCGCCCAGGGAGAAGACTTCAATCCGACCTCTTGGTCGAAGGACGGCGAGAGCCTCGCCGGCAACATTTCCAGGCTGGATGGCTCGATGCCGGAGGGAATCGGCGTGTATTTGGTGCGCTCGCGCACTTATCTAAGGTGGACGAGCCGCGGTGCCAACCCGGTCTGGCTGCAGGACGGCCGCAGGCTCCTCTACATCGAGGCGGGAAAAGTTCTCGCCTTCGACTCCAGGACGTACGAGACGCGGGAAGTCCTCGCGCCTCCACCGAGCTCCGCGTACCTGTCAGCGAGTACCAGCCCCGACGGCCGCAGCCTTTTCGCTGTCCGTGCGGTCGAAGAAGGGGACATCTGGCTGCTCACCCAGGATGGAGCAAAGCAGGGCAGTTGACATCCATTGATAGGGGCGAAGGCCCCAGGAGGAGAGAATCATGAGCTTCAAGGTCAACGATCTCGCAGTCAGTCTTCCGGGCACCGGCAATGACGACACCACCTGCACCACGCTCACCATGACCGGCGGGGCCTGCGGGGCCTCGACGTTCCTGCTGGCGGGTGGCCAGCGCCAGCTTGCGGCCCTCAAGGCTCAGCTTCGCAAAGCCATCTCCCGGGCGTGAGGCGCACGCGGTCTCACGAGGGACCGCGGGGAAGTTGAAATCCAATCCATTGACAGGGGCGAAGGCCCCAGGAGGAAAGAATCATGAGCTTCAAAGTCAACGATCTCGCAGTCAGTCTTCCAGGCCCGGCCGGCAACGACGGCGACCCATGCACCACGCTCACCATGACCGGATGCAACTCCAACTCGCTCGTCTGGGGAGCGGCCGGCCAGCGCCAGCTTGTGGTCTTGAGGGCGCAGCTCCGCAAAGCCATGTCCCGGGCGTGAGGCGGAAGAGAAACCCGCGGTGACCGGCGGCACGGTTTCAGGCTACCACCTGGTGGAGATCCTCGAGCGGGAGGAGACGACAGTCTATAGGGCGGAGGATCTTCGGGACGGCGAATGGGTAGTACTGGAGCTGCTGCCGGCCACACGGTTTCACCAGGGGACAGAAGCGGAATCGAGGTTCCGGCGGGAGAGGGGGCTTGCCGCCGGCCTCGATCACCCCCACATCAGCCCGGCGCTGGACGTGGGCGAGACCTCCGACGGCAGCGTTTTCGTGACCCGCTCGCCGTCGGACGGCGAGACTCTGCGCAGCCGCATCGGGCGTGGGCCCCTGTCTCTGGAGCACTCGGTGGGCCTCGCCTCGCAGATCGCCGCCGCCCTCGGCCGTGCCCACGAAGCGGGTATCCTTCACCGCGATCTCCGGCCCGCCAACGTGCTGGTGAACGGCGACGGCCAGGTGCGCGTGTCGGGCTTCGGACTCTCCTGGCTGCTCGCGAACGACTCCTGTCCGGTCTCGATGGCGGCCTACCGCGCTCCCGAGCAGCTCCGGGGTACGCCGCCGGATGCGTTGGACGCCCGCACCGACGTCTGGTCGCTCGGAGTCCTCCTCTACCAGATGCTCACCGGCCGCCGGCCGTTCCGGGGTGCGAACCGGACCGAGCTCCTGTCCGCCATCCTGGAGCACGACCCCGAGCCGATGAGCGCGGTTCTGCCCGGCATTCCGGCCGAATTGGAGCAGGCTGTGGCCGAGGCCCTGTCCAAGGATCCGGCAGGCCGCCCGGCGCGGATGGACGACTTCCTGGTCGCCCTGCGCAGGATCCTGGCCGGCGGTGTCCTGCCGGCGGTGGACTCGACAGTGGTGCAGGTTCCCGGCCTGCGCACCCCGCTCCCGGACGCGGCGCCCCGGGCCGAGCCTGGAGCCGCCGCGGGCGTGGCGGCGGAAGGCGGCACGGTGGCTCAGTACCGCATCCAGGGGCTCCTCGGCAGCGGCGCGATGGGCACCGTCTACCGCGCCGAAGACACCCGCCTGCGCCGCACGGTCGCGCTGAAATTCCTGGCCACGGAGCTCTCCCTCGACCCGGTCGCCAAGGCGCGCTTCTTCCAGGAGGCGCAGGCGGCCTCGGCGCTCGACCACCCGAACATCTGCACCATCCACGAGGTCGGGGAGACCGCCGACGGCCACCTCTACCTGGCCATGGCCTCGTACGACGGCGAGACCGTCCGCGCCCGGCTCGCCCGCGGACCTCTCCCGGTGGCCGAGGCCGTCGAGATCGCCGCCAGATCGCCCTCGGCCTCGCCGAGGCCCACCGCGCGGCATCGTCCACCGCGACGTCAAGCCGGCCAACCTCATGGTCACCGGCGACGGCGTGGTCAAGGTGCTCGACTTCGGCGTCGCCAAGCTGCGGGGCGACGGCCGGCGTCAACGTCGCGGGCTCGTTCCTGGGCACGCCGGCCTACATGTCGCCGGAGCAGGCGCGGGGCGAGGAGGTCGATCCCCGAGCCGATATCTGGTCGCTCGGCGTCGTCCTCTACGAGATGCTGGCCGGCGCTCGGCCTTTCAAGGGTGAGGACGACCTGACGGCGGTTCTGCGTTCGCTGCTGGAAGACCGGCCGGAGCCGGTGAGCCGCCTGCGCCCGGAGGCGCCGCCGAAGCTCGAGCGCATCGTTGCCCGCATGCTCGCCCGCTCGCCGGCCGAGCGCTACCCGTCCGCGGCGGATGTCGCGGCCGACCTCGCCTCCCTGCAGGTGCCGCCGGCTCCGGCCCGGCGTTCACGGCTCCTGGCGGTCGCGCCCGCCATGCTGGCAGTCGTGGCTGCCGCCCTCGGCGGCTACCTGGCCTTTCTGCGGCCGAACCAGACCGCGGAGCCCGGCGTCTTGGATCAGGCGGTCTTCACCCGCCTCACCGACCAGGAGGGCCGCGAGCTCTACCCGAGCCTGTCTCCGGACGGCCGGGCTTTCGTCTACGTGCGGACCCTCGACGGCCAGTCGGACCTCTTCCGCCAGGAACGCGCAGAAGGCAGCGTGCCCGTAAACCTGACCGCGGACTCGCCGGTGGACGACACGCAGCCGTCCATCTCGCCCGACGGCCGCTCGATCGCCTTCCGCTCCGAGCGGGACGGGGGAGGGATCTTCGTCATGCCCGCGCAGGGAGGTCCGGCACAGCACGTCTCCGACGTGGGCTACAACCCGGCCTGGTCGCCGGACAGCCGCGACCTCGCGGTGGCCACCGAAGGGATCCTGGACCCGGGCGTGCGCAAGTCCTTGAGCGAGATCTGGATCGTGAACGTGGCCTCCGGGCGGCGGCGGCGGATTGTCGCCGACGACGGCGTGCAGCCGAACTGGTCGCCCGACGGCCGCCGCATCGCCTACTGGGGTGTGCCCGCGGGCAGCGCGCGGCGCATCCTCTGGACGGTCGCCGCCGCCGGCGGCAAGCCCTCCACGCTTCTCGACGACGGCTATACCAACTGGAACCCGGTCTGGGCGCCGGACGGGCGCCACCTCTACTTCGGCAGCGACCGCGGCGGCAGTCTCAACCTCTGGCGGCTGCCCATCGACGAAGAGACCGGCGAGCCGCGGGGCGAGCCGGCCATGGTGACCACGCCCTCCACCGGGAGCGGCTTCTGGAGCGTCTCGGCCGACGGTGAGCAGTTGATCTACGCCGCCAACGAGAGCAAGTCGAACGTCGAGCGCTTCCCTCTGGATCCGGAGACCCTGCGCGTCACGGGACCGGCGGTGGCGGTCACCCGCGGCTCCCGCTCGGTCCGCTTCTGTTCCGTCTCGCCGGACGGCCTCCGTGTCGTTTTCAGCGCGGTGCTTCCCCGCGAGGATCTCTTCATCGTCAACGCCGACGGCACGGGGCTGCGCCAGCTCACCGACGACGCCGCCAAGGACCGCCAGCCGTTCTGGTCGCCGGACGGGAGCCGGCTGCTCTTCTACTCCAACCGCGGCGGCCACTACGAGGCTTGGCTCCTCAACCCGCGGGGCGGCGCGCCCGAGCGGGTCCTGCCGCCGGAAAGCTCGCCGCTCAGCGTGCCGGTATGGGCACCGGACGGCCGGCGTGTGGCCTGCACCCTGGCGAGCGGGCCGGCGGTCATCGACCTCACGAAGCCGCTCGCCACACGGCGCCCGGAGCCGTTCGCGCCCGCCAGCGCCGCCGGCGAATGCTTCTACCCGAGCTCCTGGTCGCGTGACGGCGAGCGGATCATCGGCAACATCTCCCGCCTCGACCGGTCCAATCTGGGCGGGATCGGCGTGTATTTGGCCTCCTCGCGCACCTATAAAAGATGGACGAGCCATGGCATGAACCCGATCTGGCTGCGCGACGACCACCGGCTCCTGTACACCGAGGGTGGCGACATCCTCGCCTTTGACACCCGGACGCACGAGGCGCGGCAAGTGCTCGCGCCTCCGTCGAGCTCCGCCTATCTGTCGATGAGCACCGGACCCGGAGACCGCACGCTGTTTGCCGTACGGGCGGTCGATGACGGGGACATCTGGCTGCTCAGTCGTGGCGGAGGGAAGTAACTGTTCTAACGGGGCGGACGCCCCAAGAAGGAGAAGCAAATGAGTTTCAAGGTCAAGGATCTCGCGATGAACGTCGGCGGCCTGAATGCGGACGACACCAGCACCTGCACGACCCTGACCCGGACGACCTCGGGAGACTGCCTGGGCTCGCTGTTCTTCAGGGACGGGGCGAGCTCCCGCAATCGCAACCTGTCGTTGCTGAAGGCTCAGCTTCGTCAGGCTGTAGCACGGGCATGAGCGCCGTGGCGGACCGCCCGACCGGATGACGTTCATCCGGCCGGAGCCGCCGGACGGCTGACGAGAGGCGGGCGTGGGGCTCGCCCCCTCCTCTCGTCACGAAATTCGCGCGGAACCGACCGGTGTCAGTACCGGAACACGGCGGCGACCTCGCCGCCTCCCGGCATCTGGGGCCGTTGGACCAGATAAGCCGTACCGCCGTTGCGCAGCGTCAGCGCCGCTGCGGTGTCCAGAAGATCCTCGTCTCCGAGCTCCGAATCGCCGTCCAGGTAAACCTGGTCGATCTTCGGATCGAAACTGCCCCGCACGTCATCCTCCCTCGAGACGAACAGTATGTCGACGCGGCCGTGCCGGGCTGCGGGCAGAACCTCCTTGATATCGCGGGAGACGCGGTGCGTTCCCGCCAGCTCCTCGTACCTCTCCGCGGCCCGGCGTTGCTCCTCCATGAACGTCGGCCGGACCTTCTGCCAGCCGAGCTGCCGCAGCTCTCCCTTGCTCAGGTGCTCGGGGTTTCCCGCGATCGCCTCCGGGAGCAGGTGTGGATAGCCGTTGATCGCGCGATAGAGCGACGGCAGAGGATCCGCGCCTGCCAGCACCAGTGGCTCCGGACGTCCGGCGAGCCGCTCCCTCACCCCCGTCTCCACCTGGCGCAGGTAGCGCGTGAGCTCGGTCTTGACGTCCTCGTCCCCAGTGCCCCCACCGTGGACGAGACCAACGGCGCCGACACCGCCGACACCGCCGGCACCGCCGGCCCGGCCGGCCGAATGGCGCTGCAGATGCTCCTCCGCCTTCTGATCGCCCAGCGCCTCCGTGATGCTCTTCGGCACGCCGGAGAGATCGACCTCCAGCGTGTCGGCGTCCAGGCACTCGATGAGCCGCACCTGGTTCTGGCTGAGCGCCAGGACGAAGAACGAGCCGCGCCGGGTCGCCAGCGGGATCAGAGACTTGATCGAGAAGCCCTCCCGGACTTCCACCTGCTCCGGGAGTTGGAGCGGCAGCCGGTACCTCCAAAAGCGCTGAGCCGATTGGGGCTCGCGCGATTCTTCGCACGACAGGAACACGGCCAGCCCGTCTCCGGCCTTCTGCCAGAAACCGGGATCGCCGAGCAGGGCGCGGGCGGGCTCCAGCAGCGCGCTGGCCGCCTCCGGCAGGAGGCCGCGGGTGTGCAGAAGCCTGCCGGCCTCCCGCAGCAGGTTCTTGAACCGGATCGTGTCCTGCGCCGCCTCCGGTCCGGAGCGGTGGGTGGGCATGTAGATGGAGACGCAGAGCCCTTTCGTTCCCAGTAAGTCTTCCAGATCCTGTTCGAGCAGCAGATCCATGGGATCACCTCCTGCTAGCGCAACGTTTGAGGAGCCTCAGGAGAACCAGCCGAGCCTCCGGCTCCGGCCACCTGTCTGAGCTTTGGGCTCGGTGGCCTCGGTCTGCCAGGCCGAGCCGTCGCAAAAGAAGCGCACAAAGTCGGACTCGGTGAGAATGCCTACCAGCTTCGAGCCGGCCAGCACCGGCAGGCACCCGAACTTGTTTTCGAACATGAGATGCGCGGCTTCGCTTGCCGGCGTATCCGGCGTGGCCGTCTCCATCTCCGACGTCATGACCTCCTCGACACGGGTGCGCCGCAGGATCTCGCGCATGAGGAACACGGGCACTTCGGCGCGCTCGATCGGCGAGTGGCGCAGCAGATCCCTGTGCGACACCAGGCCGACGAGATCCCCATCGCGGTCCATCACGGTCAGGTGCCGGATCCCACGCTCGTTCATCAGGTCATAGACCGTTTCGACCGTATCGTCCGTTTGAACGCTCAGGACCGCCTCGGTCATCAGGTCTTTCACTTTTAAATTCTTCATGACTGTCTCCTGGCCAGTCTTGCGCTCCGTGCGCCTCTGAACGGACTTTGCCAGAGGGGCGAGAGGCTGTAACCACCCTCCGGGGCGGTTTGTGGGTGGGTGGTGGTGGCGCCCCCGCCTCCGCACACCTCCGGCACCGGCCCGCCCCCTCCCCGGCTGTATCAGCAGTCTTGCTCGGAGGCTCGCCGCAATCCATGGCCTCCGGGATTGTTCTTTGACAATCGATTCACTCATTCCTTCCAAACCCGGGGACGGGCCTGGCCGGAGGCCCGTCCTTCCCGCCTTTCCGGGAGGGAGGACCCTTCAGGGATGGTCGGCGTAGATCCCGGCGCGTGAAACCGCCTGATCCGACAACGCAGGTGCGTCGCGGAGCTCCTCGGCGACTTCGTCAAGCACGGCGGACAGCTTGCCGGCTTTGGACGGGCGGGCGGAGGTACGCAGAAGCTCATCGACCGTGGAGTCCATCGCCTGGCTCAGGATCTCGCGCACGGCCTGTGCGTCTTGTTGAGCGGCGCCAGCTCGCAAGCGCTGCTCTTGCTCGGAAGAAAGCTTGAGCGCAATCGTCATCGATCGACCTCCTGAGAAGGGGTGAAGGCTACTTCGCCACCGCCAGAATCTTTTCGATCTTCTTCGGATCGTCCGGCAGCAACCCGGAGGCGGGGAGGCGGGGGACGAGGCGCGCCCAGCGCGGCTCGCGGGCGAAGACGTCCTTGAACAGCGGCAGCGCTTTGTCCTCCTGGCCGGCGACGAAGAGGCTCACGGCCTGCCAGAAGGGCAGCTCGGCGATCTCCGGTGCCATCTTCGTCGCCTGCGTGTAGTGCTCCACGGCGGCCTGGACGTCGTTCTTCGCCACGGCCTCGTCGCCGAGGTTCATCTCCTGGTAGGCCCGGTGCAGGCCGAGGAGGCGGCGCAGCTCGACCAGCGGCGCGGGGTTGTCCTCCACCCGCAGGTCGATCACGCGGTCGTTCCAGGGCTCGCCGGTCGAGCGGGCCTTGACCACGAGGAGCGCCGCGCTCTGCCGGCCGCGGATGTCGCCGCCTTCGGCCTGCGCCGCGTCGAGCGCGGCCATCAGGCGGTCGGCCAGATCTCCCTTCGCCGCTTCGAACGCCTTCGCCATGGCCGGCCAGACGGTCGGCTTGTCCATCAGGTTGGCCTGCACCGAGTAGCCGGTTCCGGCCTGGTTGCCGGCGGCGGCGATGCATTTGGGCCCGGTCAGGCCGCGACCCGCCCCTGCGCGTCCACCATCGCCACCTGGCGCACGTCCTTCTCGGGGTCCTGGGCCAGGAGCTGGTCGAGCGCCTCCTGGGCGGACTTGCCCTGGCGCATTAGCTCCAGACCCTTCGGCCCGTATTCGATCTTCACGAACGACTGCGTGGCCACCGCGCCCACGCCGGCCTCGGCCCAGGGCACGCTCGCGCCGACCTGGAACCAGTGGCTCTGGACGGCCACCCCGAATTCGCCGGTCGCGGGGTCGCGCGCCACGATGGAGAAGGTGTGGGCGAGGGGATCGCCCGCGCGCGCGGCTTCGGGGGCCACGGCGGCGAGCAGGGCGAGGGCGGCGAGCCAGGGCGTGCGCTTCATGGGAGCCTCCTCTTGGGACGGTGACCAGGCGGAGGGTCGCAGAAAAATCCCGGCGAGGCAACCGGGGTGCTTGGCGGAACGGCGTTCCCGGCTTATGATTCCTTGGCTATCGGGAAAAGTTGTTCCAGCTTCGCGGGGTGCCCCGCGCACGGTCCGTTTCCCATCGCGTCGCCTATGGCCTTCGATGCTCTCAGCAGCCGGCGCACAGGCCGGCCTCTCCTTCCGCCTCGCGTGCTCGGGCTCGCGATCGGCGTTGGCGGCAGTATCGCCACGGCCCTCCTCTGGTGGGTGGTGGCGGGCGCCATGGGCCGCGACTCGCTGGTGCCGTGGCTCGTGCTGGGTGTGGGCCTGATCGTCTCCTGGGGGCTCGCCGTCTCCTTCGGCCTGGCCGCCGCCGCGCGGCAGAGTGTGGATGAAGGCCTCGAGGAGCGGCAGCGCCTGCAGACCGAGCTCGCCGAGCTCGCGGAGCGCGCCCGCCAGGCCGAATCGCTGCGCCGGGAGGTCGACGGCTACCGCCAGCTCTTCGACTTCGGCGTTGCGGGCCAGTCCACCGCTCCGGCGTCCCTGGCCCCGCCGGTCCGGTCCGCGCCTCTTCCTCTGCCGGTTGCCGTGCCCGCACCGAAGCAGGAGCCGACGCAGGAGCCGCAGGTTCACGAGTCTCTGCGCGATCCCCTGACCGGCCTCTTCCACCGCCGCTATTTCGAAGCCTCCCTCGGGCGCGAGATCCACCGGATGGAGCGGCGCAACCTGACCCTCGGTGTCCTGCTCCTCCAGATCGACTCCTTCGACGCCCTCGTGGACATCCGCGGCCAGGAGACCGTCGACGGCCTCCTGCGTACGGTCGCCGATCTGCTCCGGCGCCGCGTCCGCGGGGGCGACGTGGCGAGCCACAACGGCCGCGGCGAGTTCGGGCTCATCCTGCCAGAGGCTCCGCTCGAAGGCGTCCTGACCCGCGCCGAGCAGCTCCGCAACGCGGTCAAGGAGATGCGGGCGCGCTCGGGCGGCGAGCCGCCGGTCACCTTCACCCTCTCTCTCGGCGCCGCCGCCTATCCGGACAGCGGTCTCTCCTTCGACAAGCTCCTGCGCGCCCTCAGGGAGGCCCTGGAGCAGTCCGTGAGCCAGGGAGGCGACCGCGCCTCGGTCGCACCCCGCGCCGTGTTCGACCGGCGCCTGATGCTGCCCGATTGATTGCGGCCTCCATGCCCAGGTTTCCTCTGACGCCCGTGAAGCTGGCCGGCCTGCTCGGCGGAGTGGTGGCTTTCGCGCTGCTCGCTTTCCTGGATACGCCGCTGCGGCACGATCCACAGTTCGGCTCCCAGCCCGCCTTCGCGGCGGCGGGAGCCTCGCTCATGGCGGTCTGGTGGCTCACCGAGGCGCTGCCGATCTACGTCACCGCCTGCGTGCCGCTGCTGCTCTTCCCGCTGACCCGCGTCTTCGGAACCGGCCTCGGCGAGAACGTCCGCCAGAGCGTGCTGCCGTACGTGGACCCGTATATCTTTCTGTTCGCGGGCGGCATGGGCATCGCCGCGGCCATGCAGCAGTGGAACCTCCACCGGCGCATCGCGCTCGGCATCATGGACCGCATCGGCAGCGATCCCCGCCGCCTCCTGGCCGGCACGCTCGCCGCCACCGCCTTCATCTCCCTCTGGATCTCCAACACGGCCACCGCCGCGATGATGATGCCGATCGGCCTCGCCATCGTCCTCCAGGTCGAGGACCATCGCGGCACCGGCCGGCTCCAGCACTACGGCATGGCGATCATGCTCGCCATCGCCTACGGCGCCAACGTCGGGGGCATCGGCACCAAGATCGGCACCGCGCCGAACGCCCAGTTCTCCGGCTTCATGGAGAGGATCGGCATCCAGATCACCTTCCTCCAGTTCCTGGTCGTGGGGCTGCCGTTCGTGATCCTCTTCCTGCCGGTGGTCTGGTGGATGCTCTGGCGCATCGGCCGCCGCGAAGGGCTCACCGGGGAGATCGGCGCCGACGCCGTCACCGGCGAGCTGGCGCGCCTCGGGCCGATCCGGAGGCCGGAGCGGATCGTGCTCGGCGTCTTTCTGACCACCGCGGCGCTGTGGATCTCCGGCAAGATGCTGACCGATTTCCTCAAGGCGCGGGTGCCCTTCGAGCTGACCTCGGCGCACGTGGAGGGAGGCATCGCGATGCTGGCGGCTTTGACCCTCCTGCTCTGGCGGACCGAAGGCCGGCAGGTGTTGACGTTCCGCGCCCTGGCCGGCGTACCGTGGGAGACCTTGCTGCTCCTGGGCGGAGGCTTCGCCATGGCGTCGGCGATCCAGAAGAGCGGTCTGTCGGCGTGGCTCGGCTCGCAACTCCTGGCGATCCGCGGCGTGCCGCCGTTCGGCCAGGTGCTGCTGGCGAGCGTGGCCGTGGTCGCCCTGTCGGCTGTCGCCTCGAACACGGCGACCATCGCGGTGATGCTCGTCGTGCTCAAGGACGCGGTGGCGCCCGACGTCATGACCACCACGCTCTTCGCGGCCACCCTCGCCTGCTCCTGTGATTTCGCCCTGCCCGTGGGCACGCCGCCGAACGCCATCGTCTTCGGCAGTGGTTACGTGAGCATCCCGAGGATGGCGCGGACGGGAGTCGTGCTCGATCTCCTCGCCGCGATCGTGGCCGCGGTCTGGTGCTGGCTCGTGGTGCCGCTGGTCCTGTGATCCCCTAGATCCGCAGCCGCAATAACGCTCCGAGAGTGACGGTGTCGGTCTTGGCGTTGTCGATCAAGCCCCAATCGTCGAACCGATAATTGGCGTTGATGTCCACGCTCACGCGGGGAACGATGGCGAAGTCCACTCCCACCTTCGCGGCATAGAAGGGGTCGGACGTTTCGCCGTCCGAGACGACGTTGCCCACGCCGACGCCGGCATAGAACCCATGGCCGACCAGCAGGTAGGCCTGCGGCGAGTACGCCGACTTGGTGGAGCCGCCGAAGCCGTCGGCGAAGTACTCCAGGTTGAGCTCGAACGAGAAGATCCCCTCGGGCATGTACTGGTACGAGACGATCCCCGAGGTGCCCTTGTCGTCCAGCCCTGTGAAGCCCTGGTCGGCCAGGTCGTCGACCGTCTGCCAGTGATGGACTCCGAAGCCGATCCGGTGGTCGGCGGCGAAAGCGGGAGCGGCGAGCCCGAGGATCAGGGCGGCGGCGGTCAGAAGGCGCGTTCGGTTCATGAGTTCTCCCTCTCGTATGCACCGGAGACGGTATCACCGATCCCCTGCTCCCCGAGGGTTCCGTAGCCCCTCCCTGTCCGGCACGAGGGCTGGAGTGTTGGATGGGAGGATCGCCGAACGGCTGGGAAGCGGGGCTTTCGCACCACCCTCTGATTAGATTAGGGGCAAACTGGCAAGGCGCTAGTGTCCTGGACTGGCTGGAAAGCCTTGCCCTGCGGATTGGTGTAGGTCTTGAAAGTACCGGTCTCCGTGTCGGTCACGGTGATCACGGTGCGTACGTTCGTCAGGCCACCCGCGAAGACCCAGTAGTTCTGGTTCAGGCCACATCCATCGAGCACTTTGATGACCGCCTCGATGTTCGTCGAGGAGAAGAACCACAGATACCCGCTGTCATTTGTCAGCTTCACCGCCTGGGCGGGTCCACTCTGTCCCGACGGCGTCTCAAACGTGGCTTCGACTTTGAATCTGTTGTTGTTCAGGCAGATGGCTGTGGCAGAAGGCTGGCACGTGCTCGTCGCTACCGCTTCGACACGGACGCCGAGCGCCTTGTAGCTCGTATCTGTAATTCGGGTGCTGGGCGCATTGACGAGGTCGGTTCCGAAGTAGGCTTGGTGCCCTCCGGCACCATTCTCGTCGACGCAGAGGAAAAAGTCGTCGTCAAGGAGTTCCGACCAGGCCGGGCCGATGTACACGTGGTTTGTTGGGACGCTGATGCCGCCCGGGATTTCGACCCGGAAGAAATCGCGCCCGAACAGCGTCGGGGTTGCGAAGTTGGGCGTGGCAAATCCGAGGAGAGTCCCGGGACCTCCAGATGGGCCGTCGGCCGCATAGATGTTCAGACGGTAGGTGACAGAGGTATCGAGATTGGCGCGCGACCAGCAAACGCACACGGCATCGATGCGGTTTGTGGCGCCGGGCAGAGTGAACTCCATGACCAGGTTGTGGGCGAGAGTGGAGGTGGTCCTCAAGGCGTCCTCGAAACTGCCGTCGTCGTAGACCAGCCCACCAGTGCAGCCGGATCCCGACTCGATGCTCGCCTGAGCCGCCGACAGGGATACGCCGGTCATCTTCTGGATGTCCAAGTGTGACGGCGAGGAAGCCCCCAAGAGGCCAAGCAACAGAAGCGCGGTGGTGGTTCCTTCCATGAGACCCTCCTTGCAGTGGAGCCGCTGCGAGACTCGCCCGCCGGGCGGCTGATAACTGTTGGCGACTCCCGGCTGGGTGCCAGGGACTTTTTTGCGGTTTCCATCATTATCTTAACCCGCTGTAATCCTTTGCGTCAAGGAGGCGCTCGGTAACGGACGGCCCCTGAGCCTCTCCAGCAGGTTGTCAGGGCCCGTCACGGAATAACCTCGGCAGCAAAGCGGGGCGGTGGCGTCCTCTCCCGCGAAGCGGGGGAGGATCGAGGGGGGGCGTGGGAAGTTGCAGCGGCATCTCCAGATCTCGTCACGACTTCGCCTCATCCCGGGACGGCATCCGGGGAATCCACGGCGACATCCCGAGAACCCATCGCTCGACCCAGGGATCTACGACGACGTCTCCGGATTCCATCGCGACTTCTCCTCACCTCGGGACGGTATCCGGAGAATCCACGGCGACATCCCGAGAACCCATCGCTCGACCCAGGGATCCGCGACGACGTCTCCGGATTCCATCGCGACTTCTCCTCACCTCGGGACGGCATCCGGGGAATCCACGGCGACATCCCGAGAACCCATCGCTCGATCCAGGGATCCGCGACGACGTCTCCGGATTCCATCGCGACGTCTCCTCACCTCGGGACGGCATCCGGGGAATCCACGGCGACATCCCGGGAACCCATCGCTCGATCCAGGGATCTGCGGCAACATCTCCAGAGCCTGGCGCGACTTCGGCGTAGGGCAGGCCCTCAAAAAGGCCCTCAACCTTGAGACGCTCGTCCGAAAACGCCCCCTCCTCGATCCTCCCCCGCTGCGCGGGAGAGGACGCCACCGCCCGACCCTGCTGTCACAGTTATTTCGTGACGAGCCCTTACCGGCAGGCCGGATGCCATCCGCCTGTCGCGAAGTTGAAACAGCGCGCCTGCTCCCTCATCGGGCTGCCGCGCACCTTGAGGGATAGAGACCCAGTTTTTTCGTCTCTTGAATCCCAAAGGAGATTGTCCATGAATCGACGTGCGAAGTTCTTGCTTCCGGTCCTTCTAACCGTTCTGGCCGTGATGCCCGTCCGGGCCGCCGAGCTCGACGAGTGCGACGCAGGCTTCATCGCGTTCCTCGGCGCCGACACCTACCAGTTCTCGCCGGCCCTGGCGGGCGACCTGGGCAAGGTCCGCCTCTACACGGTGCTGTCGCATCAGCGGGCCGCCGCGTTCGGCGACCTCGGCAGCGCCTTCTGGCGGCTGGAGATCCGCAACGAGGCCGGCGCTCTCGTGCGCGCCGCCGGCGGCCGGGCCCGGATCGACGACAGCGGCCAGGCCGTGGCCGATTTCATCTGGGACGGCCGCGACGAGCAGGGCCGGCTCGTGCCGCCCGGCAAGTACAGCTACACCTTCCTCGGCCGGTTCGCCCCGGACCGCATCCGCCTGGCCCTGCCCGCGCGCGAGTATGGGGACCTGCGGAACGTCTCCGGCATCTCCGAGGCCTACGCCTCCAAGGATGAGGTGATCGTCAACTACTCGCTCACCGAGGACGAAAGCATCCGCCTGCGCCAGAGCGCCGCGCTCGGCTCGTGCCAGACGCAACAGAACACCCCGATCGAAAGCGGGTTCGGGTACAACTACTACTACGGCTCCACCCACAGCCACTCCAACTGGTCCGACGGCGGCCAGCCCACGACCGGCTGTTCGTCCGGCAACGGCTACGGCAGCGGCACGTTCGATCCCACGGCCGTGTTCGACTACGCCCGCAACTCCGCCGGCCTCGACTACTGGCTGGTCAACGAGCACAACCACCTGATCAACGACGCCATGACGACGAACAACCCGCCGGTCACCGAGGCCAAGGTGAAGCAGCGCTACGCCGCGGGCCTCGCCGCCGCCAACACGGCCACCGTCAACGACGTGTTCGTCGCGCTCTACGGCATGGAGTGGGGTGTGACCACCAACGCCGACCAGGGCCACGTGACGCTGATCGAGACGCCCAAGCTCTTCGGCTGGGAGACCTGCTCCACCTGCAACGGTCCGAACGCGGAGTGTACGGCCGGGACGAACTGCTACTTCGACATCTTCACCCCCAAGCGCTTCGGCTACCTCACGATGTACAAGCGTTCCCTGGAAAACCCCTCCTCCGCGGGCGCCCTGGGCATCTTCTGCCATCCGTCCACGGGCGAGTTCGACAACTATGCGTTCAACGCGGACGCCGACGCGGCCATGCAGGGCATCGCGGTGCGCAGCGGCCTGGCTTTCAACACGGCCACGAACTGCGCGGACGCGAACGTTGCCACGACCGACTATTCGGCGCGGTGGAAGGAGGCGCTCAACATCGGCTTCCATCTCGGCCCGGTGGCGGACCACGACGCGCACTGCAACAACTACGGCGTCGGCATTCCGAACCGTACGGTGTACCTGATCCCCAACGGCGCCACGCCGGTGCTGACCAAGAGCAACATTCTCCAGGCGCACAAGGCGCGCCACTTCTTCGCCACGGAGGATTCGAACGCGCAACTCGTTTTCGCCTCCAGTGACGGCCACATCATGGGCGACATCTTCACCGCCTCCGGCTCGATCACCCTGCGGACCGCGGTCTACGATCCGGGAGCGGAATCGGTCTCGACGCTGGAGGTCTGGCGCGGCCAGATCGGCGGCGGCGTGCCGGCGGCGGCGTATCAGAGTGTGTCGAACCAGTCGACGCTGTCGTTCACGGAAAACCTGACATCCGGGACTTATTACTACTACGTCCATGCGGTGCAGGCCGACGGCCACGACCTTTGGTCGTCGCCGATGTGGATCACCTACGGCTCGGGTGGCGGCGGAGGGGGGAGCATCAGCGTCGCCGGTTGGAAGATCACGCAGCTCAATTCGACGGTCAACTACACGCTGCCGGCCGGCACCACCATTCCGGACAACGGCTACCTGGTGATCGGCCGCGACGCCACGAAGGCCGCCTTCGAGGCGTTCTGGGGCACGCTTCCGGCCGGCGTGGTCTATATCAACTCGGCGGGCCTGATACCGCTCATCAACGGCTCCGAGACGTATGACCTCTACAACGCCTCGAATACGCTCGTGGACGGGCGCACGATCGCGATGGGGTCGAGCGGCGGCAGCGCGATCCAGCGCAAGGACCCGTGCCTGGCGGCCAACCTGAGCTCGAGCTGGAATGTAGTCGCCTCCACGTCGGGCACGCCCGGCAGCGGCGCCGGAGCGGGCTGCGCCAAAGGAGTGGTGATCAACGAGTTCTCGGATGCCTTGGGCACGGGGAACTTCGTGTACGAGTTCATCGAGCTCCACTACGATCGTTGATCCCATTCCCCCTCTCCCTGCCCCTCTCCCCCGTGCCGGGGGAGAGGGAACCCCACCCGGCCTCGTACTTCACAAGGCCTTTCCCTGTAAGTCTCCCCCTCTCCCGGGGCGGGTGGACTCGGGTGGACCGGGAGAGGGGGCCGGGGGGTGAGGGCCCATGGTAGGATGGTCCTACCGAAATCATTCCGGCCTGCCGGACACTCCGTGGAAAGGGCTCCGACCCTACAAAGGAGAGCGCGTGTCTACGAAAACGAACTGTCTCGTTCTCGCTTTTGCCGCCGTCTTCGTCCTGGCCGTCTCCGCTTCCGCTCAGGAAGGGCAGGCGGCGACCGAGATCAAGTGGGTCCCCGGTCCCACCACGGCCGATCTCGGCGACGGCCTGGCCCAGATCAAGATCCCCGAGGGCTACGTCTTCGCCGACAAGGCGGAGACCAAGAAGGTCATGGAGATGACCGGCAACCCGCCGTCCGACCAGGAGGTGGGCCTCATCGCTCCGACCGACGAGGGGAAGACGTGGTTCCTGGTCTTGGAGTACAACGAAGTGGGCTACGTCAAGGACGACGACAAGGACGAGATCGACGCCGACGCCATCCTGAAGTCGATCAGCGAGGGCACCGAGGCCGCCAACGAGGAGCGCAAGAAGATGGGGTCCGAGCCCATCCACATCGTCGGCTGGTTCGAGAAGCCGCACTACGACAGCGCCACCCACAACCTGGTCTGGGCGATCGAGGGCAAGGGCAAGGCCGCCCTGGTCAACTACGACGTCCGCCTGCTCGGCCGGCGCGGGTACATCTCCGCCACGCTGGTCACCGATCCGGCGGCGATGGCCGCGGACCTGCCTCACGTCCAGGCGCTGCTCGGCGGCTTCTCCTTCAAGGAGGGCAACCGCTACGCCGAGTGGAAGTCGGGCGACAAGATCGCCGAGTACGGCCTCGCCGCGCTGGTGGCCGGCGGAGCGGGCGCCGCGGCCTTGAAGCTCGGCCTCTTCGCCCAGATCGGCAAGCTTCTCGCCAAGGGCTGGAAGCTCGTCGCGCTCGGCTTCGCGGCTGTCGCCAGTTGGTTCAAGCGCGTGTTCGGGAAGAAGCGGCAGGATTCCGTGACGCCGATCGGGCCGTAGTATTCGCGGGTAGTATTCGCGGGTAATATTCGCCGGTAATATTCGCGGCATGCTGCTCGACGTCCTGCGGGAGATCTTCCCGGTCCTCGTCCTGCTCTACGTCCTCGAAGGTATCGCCTGGGTCGGCGCACGCAACCTTCTGTTCGTGCGCTGGCCCTGGGGATGGCGCGGGAGCGAAGGCCGAGGCATCCGCCCGGCCGGCTTCTTTCCGTTCGATTTCGCCGTCACGGCGGCCGGTCCGGCCGTCATCGCGACGGCCGGCGCCCTTCACGTCCCCGATGCCGAAGCCCGCGGCGGCAGCCTCTACGACCCCGAGCGCTGGCTCCGGATCGGCTACGATGAGGCCGCCGCGGAGATCGAGGAAGGGACGGTCCGCCTGGGCGGGCGCCACCTCGTCCGGCTTCCTTCGCGGGCGCACGCCGAAGAATGGGCCGCGCGGCTCGCGGAGATCCGGACGCTCGCTCCCGAAGCCCGCGCGAAGCGCCTCGCGAAACACCGCGCGGCAGCCTTCGACTTCCAGGCCGCCTCGGACCGCCTCGACGCGTTGCGCAACCGCACCGAATTCCTCAACATCCTCGGCTGGGGCCTGTTCGTGCTCCTGCTCCTCCTTCTGCCGGCGGTGCTCTATCTCCATCCCTATCCGGAGCGCCTGCTGGTGCCGTTGCTCGTGGGCATCCTTCTGCTCTATGGAGCGGCGCTCGTGACCGCCGTGCGCGCCGGCCGCGCGCTGAGCCGGGAGGGTGCGCTGCGGCGTCCGCCGTCGCTGCTGCCCATGGTGTTCTCCCCGGTGGCCGCGACCCGGGCGGTCGCGATCCTGGCGCGCGATCTCTTCGTGGGGTTCGATCCTCTCCTTCTGACCGCCCTCCTGCTGGGAAAGGAAAGGTTTTTGGAGCGGGCGCGCGCCGAGCTTCACGGCGCCGCCTTCGCCGCCGGACGCGGCGATGAAAGCTGGAAACGATACTGGGAAGAGCGGCGCAAGTCGGTGCTGCGCTTGCTCGGCCGGTTCGAGATCGGTGAGGCCGAAGCCTTCGCGCCGCCGGCCCGGCAGGATCCCGCCGCGCGGTCCTGGTGTCCGGTCTGCGGCACCGAATTCAGCTCGGACAGCGGCTCCTGTGACGACTGCGGCCTGCCGCTCGCCGGTTTCCCGTAGAATCTCCCTGTCATGGAGACGCTTCCGGTTCCGATCGAGCCCCAGTCCGGCCAGGAATCCGTCTGGGACTACCCGCGTCCACCGCGGGTGGAGAACAGCTCCCGCCACCTGCAGGTCTGGTTCAACGGCGTGCTGATCGCCGAGACG
Source organism: uncultured Holophagales bacterium (assembly GCA_963844885.1). GTDB lineage: Bacteria > Acidobacteriota > Thermoanaerobaculia > Multivoradales > UBA5704 > DATMER01. The sequence continues at coordinate 72,075 of CAWJQA010000014.1, forward strand.
CGTCGCGCCAAGCGGGTGCTGGAGACGAGCCATCCCCCCACCTGGTACATCCCGCCGGAGGATGTCCGCCGCGAAGATCTCCACGAGAACGAAGAGAGAAGCTGGTGCGAGTGGAAAGGGCTCACCCACTACTGCGACGTCGAAGTACACGGCGTCCGCGCCGCCTCGGCCGCCTGGTTCTACCATCAGCCCACCCTGATGTACGAAGAGCTGCGCGGCTATTTTGCCTTCTACCCGCACAAGATGGAGGCCTGCTACGTCGACGGCGAACGCGTCACCCCCCAGGCCGGCGGTTTCTACGGGGGGTGGATCACGAAAGACGTCGTCGGCCCCTTCAAAGGCGATCCGGGGACGGGAGGGTGGTGAGGGAGGAGAGTAGCCGTAGAAACGCTGTCGGGCTGAGGATCTGGACCGGTCGGTAACCCGCGCATCGGATCACCTTGAGAGGCAGCAGATCGCGCCGGTCGTCGGTGACGATGAAGTCTGCCTCGGCTTCCAGCGCGCAGGCGACGACGATGTTGTCCTTGATATCGGTGGGCACCTTATCCAGCCCTGAGTAGTGGCCGGGCATGACGAGAGCCGCCCGGCGCAGAAGCTCGATAAATTTTTGCAGAGTCGACTCGGACAAGGGCGCGTACTTCTGAAGACGCGGAGAGCGCAGAACCTCGACGAGCTCCTCGAGGAGGGGCTCGGACGTTACAAGGCGGAAGGCTCGCTTTCGCCAGGCAGCCCGAACGCGGCCTGTCGCTCCGGACGGCGAGATGAGCATTCTCACGAGGAGGTTCGTATCCAGAACCGCCCGGTGGGGCTTGGCCACGACCACCAAGATGACTTTGCGCTCTGGGAGAGGAGTGCTTCGGTCAGGAAGAAGGGTGGGCGTTCTTCCGCTTCGAGCGGACCTCGCGGACGGCCCTGTTCACGTCACTCGCCAATGCACGAGGGTCGACAGGACAGATCTTCCGTTGAAGACTGTCGATAAACTGATGCAGCTCATCCCCAGGCTCGAAGGACTCGGGCTGCGGTCGGTGGTCTCGGATGGTCCTTGGATCTCGTGCCTGCACGAGAAGAGCATAGCATCCTTCGCCCTCCGGCGGAACCCCGGGGCTCACTCCTCGTGCCGAGAGGAAACTTGTCCCTGCGAAGAGAAGTGAGCCCGGTCGTTTACGGCAGTCCGGAGAACAGTTTGCCGCCGATGTGCTCGCCGAGCTTGCGGTAGCTTTCCCACTGCGCCTCGTCGAAGAACTGGTCGCCGGTGGACTCGTGCGGAAAGTCCGCGTGGGCGCTGTGATACTTGACGATGTCCGTAGCCTCGTCGCCCATCAGCGTTGGCTTGATATAGAGCAGCCAGGAGGATTGCTCCGGGAACCGGTAGGTGACCCGGGCGAGCGCCGCGTGTGCCAGGGAGACCCCCGTCCGGTCGGCCTCTGCGAGCTGGCCGTCCTTCCAGCGCCCGCGGCGGAGCTGATCGAGCGTGCCGAGGCACGGCCGCTGAGCCAGTAGGGCCTGTATCCAAGGATCCTTTTCTTCCTTCAGCTTTTCGAGACCCTTCTCGTCGAGGAACTCGATCTCGGCTCCAAAGTCGAGCCGGGACTTGAGCACGAGGCTTGCCATCCCTTCGAACGTGGAGTCGGCGTCCTGCTCGGCATCCACGATCACGATCTTCGGCAGGCGGCGGCGGATCAGCTCGTAGCCGCCCATGTTCTCGAAGTGGCCGCCGTCCGTCAGATACCAGTGGCGCCGCGACGTGCCGGGGAAGCGGGCGAAGAATTCGTCCAGGAGATAGATCTGGACCGGGAGGATCCTGGCGAGCACCGACTCCATGACGGTTCCCATGGAGGCATGCCGAGGGCGTTTGCGGCGGACGCCCGAATTCCACCAGCGCCCGATGCGCACGTTCGCCAGCCCGGCGAGCAGGCTCAGGCCCAGGCTCGTGTGGTAGCCGGTGCCGGTCGAGAAAGCCGCGCCGGAGATCCCCACCCAGGTCCCTACCGTGAGCGGCTCTCCCCGGAAAAGCTCGCTGTCCTGCTCCTGATACTCGAAGACGCGGAAAGGAGGATGCTCGGGATCCTGGATCTCCGGGTACACCTTGACAGGCCGGCCGAACGGATCGGTGTCCTTCGGTTTGCCGAAGGCGATGACCGCGTGATGCTCGACGCCTGCGCTCAGGCCGCAGGGTCCGACCGCCATGCCGACACCCTTGCGGTCCTGCTGTTGGATCTGGGAGCGGCCGTCCACGGTTTCATTGATCGTCACGTTGATCAGATGGAGCGGCGAGCCGTTGGGCTCCGGTGGCGGCCAGTAGGTGGATACGTCACAGTCGTCACCGCGCAGAACCTCGGTCACACCCCGGCCGCCTCCCCAGCGCCTCCGGTTGGACGCGCCGAGATATGCCCGGGACAGCCGTGCCGAGTAGAGCTGGTTGTGGGACGAATTGTTGACGAACGAGAAAGTCTGTCCAAACAGGATCGCCAGGACCAGGCTGATCAGAAAGCCCGCGGGCGCGGCCACGGAGTAGCGGTCGCTCGCCAGGTCGTTCGGAACGGGTAGCGCCTCCGAACCGAGCCGCAGGCCGGCCGGCGCCACCTCCGGCGTGTGCAGGGTCCAGGCGATGGCATGGGCTCCGGCGACGATCGTGACCAGGTACAGGCCCACCAGGAGGAGGGCCACGACGGCGGCGATCAGCGACAGGGGGAGCGAAGGGCGCTCGCGCTTGCCGCTGCCGGAGAACAGGACGACGAGCCGCCGCGCGAAGCCGGCGAGCACGGACAGCGACCCGAAAGCCGCCGCGAGCCACGCGCCCACGGTGTTCGAGCCGCGGATCACGACGTACAGCGACTGGCCCAGGCTGTCCACCACACCGATCGCGAGCAGGATGACGGTCAGGGTCAGGGCGCGCGTCACCCAGAGGGAAAGGCGGTGGCGGATCGTCGCGTTTTCGAAGAGCTTCCAGGAGACAGCTTCATGATCCACCCCGGGCTCCCGGTCGGGGTCGCGTACCGGCACCAGCCAGGCCACGATGCGCCACACAAGCGTGGCCCCGGCCACGATGGCGACGGTATGCCAGAACCCCGGCATGTTGAGGTCCAGGCCCAGGGCCGGCAACGCGAAACCGACAACGAACGTGACGATGACGGCCAGCCACGCGGAAGCCACCGACTGCCTCCCCACCCCCTTGCTCATGGACTGGCTGGTCGGCCGGACGAGCCAATAGGCCCACCCGAGCGGCAGCGCCGCGAGCAGGAACACCGCGACCGGCGGCAGCATGTAGGGGCTCCACCAGATCGCCTCCCGCATCGGCAGCATGGAGGCGATCAACAACTCGGCGTTTCGCAGGTAGCTGGCCGTGGCCGGCAGCGCCCGCGGCACCTGCAGGCCGAGGAAGGCCGCCAGCGCGGTCACGGCCAGCACCAGGTGGATCGAGAGCCAGTTGCGCAGCATGACCGCTCCGCCCAGGAGCAGGTCGCCCGCTCCGTTTGGCGACAGGTAGCGGCCGTTTTCACGCAGGTACCTGAGGATGCCCGGGTGTTTCTCGCTACGGAGGATCTCCTCGGCCTGATCGGCGTCCTCGACGAAGTCGCGGCTGAGAAGGCGGCCGAAGAACGAGCCGAAATAGCCGCCGCCGGAGACGGTGGAGAGATAGTCGATCCGGCGGAGCAGCCCGGAGCACCGGGCCATGGCCTGGAAGAGGCCGAGGCAGAAGGTGGCGCTGCGGATGCCGCCGCCCGACAACCCCACACCCAGGCTGCCGGTGCCGTCCGGGCTGAGCCCGGCCTTCTCCCGCCGAGTCTTCAAGATCGAAGCCTCTTCCTCTCGTAGCTTTTCCGGGTAGGCCCGGTCGAACAGCTCGAATGGCGTTTCGGACATGGCTCACCTCCGATGGGTTCTGCCTCTCGGGATCTAGACGGCTCTCGACTCTGGTTTCCCTCGTTCCAGCACCGAACCGCCGTCTCTCGCCAGCCGGATACCCGTGAACTGAAACCGGGCGTCCGCGGGCCAGAAGTTCCGGTAGCTGGCGCGGATGTGGTTGGCGGGGGTGGCGCAGGAGCCGCCGCGGAGGACCCGCTGGTTGTCCATGAACTTGCCGTTGTACTCCATGAGGGCGCCTTCGAACGGCCGGTAGCCCGGGTAGGGCTCATAGTGGCTGGTCGTCCACTCCCAGACGTCGCCGCCCATCTGGACGAGCGAGCCGTTCGCGGCGGTCCGGGGCGCGCGCGGATGCAGGGCGCCGCTATCCAGAAAGTTCCCGCCGTCTCCGGGGAAGCCCGAGGTCCGGGCCGCGTGCTCCCACTCGCGCTCGGTGGGCAGGCGCGCGCCTTTCCAGCGGGCGTACGCTTCGGCCTCGTAGAAGCTCACGTGGCAGACCGGCTCGTCCGGATCGACCTCGCGGACGCCGGCGAGCGTCCAGACCTGCTCTCCTTCCCAATACAGAGGCGCGGTCCAGCCCTGCTCCTTCACCCGCGCCCAGCCGTTCGAGAGCCAGAGGAGAGGATTTGAGTACCCGCCGTCCTCCATGAACTCCAGATAGTCGCGGTTCGTCACCAGCCGGTTGAGGAGCGCGAAGTCGTCGAGCCAGGCCTTGTGGACGGGCATCTCGTTGTCCCAGCACCAGCCGCCTTCCAGGTTGCCGATCTCCTGGAGGCCGCCCGGGATCGCCACCCAGCACGCTTCGGGGGCCGGCCGGCGCTCTTGCGTGGCGGGCCGGTAGGGCTCGCGCAACTCCGGCACGTTGCACCCGAGGATGTGCTTGACCTCGGTGACCAGCAGCTCCTGGTGCTGCTGCTCGTGCTGGATGCCCGTGGTGACCAGAAACGCGATGCGCTCGAGGTCCGCACTGCCGGCGATACCGGCGCCGAGGATCAGCCTCTCCATGCGGCCGTCGACGGACTCGCGGAAGCGGTAGACCTCGTCGTTCGTCGGCCGCCCGACGAGGCCCCGGTGATCGCGGCGGATGCGCGGTCCGAGCGCCTCGTAGTACGAGTTCATGACGAACTCGAGGCGGGCGTCGTCCTCCGAGTAGAGGCCGAAGGGCTGCAGGACGTTCCTGGCGAAGAACCAGGTGGTGTGGCCGAGGTTCCACCACGGCGGGCTCACGTCCGGCATGGACTGGATGCGGTAGTCCTCGGGCCGTAGCGGGCGGCACAGCTCGACGCTCAGGTTCCGGGTGGCGCGGTAGCGTTCCAGAAGAAGTTCACGGCTCATGGGAGACATTGTACAGGCCGGGTTGACCCCCTGAAGACGGTTCGCGGCACTCAGTTAGACAGAACCCTGCGATGCAGGGGTCCTGATATCCCATGAATCTGTTGAAGGAGGAAAATGTCATGCCGAGAGCACTGTGGAAGGGGAAGATCATTGCCGAGTCGGACCGGTACCAGATCCTCGAAGGGAACATCTACTTTCCTCCCGAGGCCCTGCGGCTGGAGCACATGAGGCCGAGCCAGACGACCACCTTCTGTGGCTGGAAGGGCACGGCGCGCTACTTCACGGTGGTCGTGGACGGCGACGAGAACCGGGACGCCGCCTGGTACTACCCGGACCCCAAGCCGGCCTGCGCCAACATCAAGGACCACATCGCCTTCTGGCGCGGGGTGGCGGTGGAGCGGTAAGCTGCGGGAGCCATGCCCCCGGAGAGACCCCTGCTCAAAACCGCCGTCACCGAGCAGCTCGGCATCGAAGTGCCGATCCTGTGCGGTGCGATGTATCCGTGCAGCAACCCGGAGCTGGTGGCCGCCGCGTCGGAGGCGGGGGCCATCGGCATCCTTCAGCCGCTGTCCCTGGTTTACGTGTACCGGTACGAGATTCGGGCCGGGTTGAAGCTCATCCGCAGCCTGACCTCGAAGCCGGTGGGGATGAACGTGATCGTCGAGCGCTCCTCCAAGGTGTACCAGGAGCGCATGCAGAGCTACATGGACGTCGCCCTGGAGGAGGGTATCCGCTTCTTCGTGACCTCGCTCGGGAATCCGCGCTGGGTGGTGGAGAAGGCGCACGCGGCGGGCGGCCGGGTCTACCACGACGTGACCGACCGCCGCTGGGGCCTCAAGGGACTGGAAGCCGGGGTGGACGGCCTCATCGCCGTGAACAACCGGGCCGGCGGGCACGCCGGGTCCAAAGGGGTCGAAGAGCTGTACGAGGAGCTGCACGACCTCGGAGTTCCCGTGGTCTGCGCCGGCGGCGTCGGAGACGAGGAGGGCTTCGTGAGGGCCTTGCGGATCGGCTACGCCGGGGTCCAGATGGGCACCCGCTTCATCGCCACCGTGGAGTGTACGGCGCACCCGGACTACAAGAAGGCCATCCTGGCGGCGCGAGAGAAAGACATCGTCCTCACCGAGCGCCTGACCGGAGTGCCGGTCTCGGTGATCCGCACGCCGTACATCGACAAGCTGGGCACGAAGGCGGGGCCGCTCGGCCGCTGGATGCTCAAGGGCCGCAAGACCAAGCACTGGATGCGGATGATCTACTCCCTCCAGTCGCTCTGGAAGCTGAAGCGCTCCTCTCTGCGCTCCTTCTCCTACAAGGACTACCTCCAGGCCGGCCGTAGCGTCGAAGGCATCGAGGAGATCCTCCCCGTGGCCGAGATCGTGCGACGGTTCCGCACGGCGGCAGAGACCACGGAGAGGGCGGAGACTGTGCCGCTCAGGATCAAACCAGACGGGCGTTCAGGGTGATCTCGACGGCCGCGAGGGCCTTCGAGACGATACAACCCTCCTTCGCCTTCTTCGCGAAGTCCTGGAAGGTGGCATCGTCGATCCCGGGCACCTCGGCCTCGCAGTCGAGCTCGATGCGCGTGATGCCGAGGCCCTCGCCGACCTTCTCCAGATGGACCTTCGCGGTGGTGGCGACGCGCTTCGCCTGATGTCCGCCGCGGCCGAGCCCGGCGTTGAGCGCCATCGAGAAGCAGCCGGCGTGCCCGGCGGCGATCAGCTCCTCGGGGTTCGTGCCGGGGTTCTCCTCGAATCGTGAGCCGAACGAGTAGCGCCCTTCGAAGGCGCCGCTGCCCAGCGAAACCTTCCCCTGCCCTTCCTTGAGCGTCCCTTCCCAGACCGCGTTGGCTTTGCGTACCGGCATGATTCCTCCTTCGGTGAAACGCGCCGGCCCGGACGTGCGGGGCCGGCCGGATGTGTGGAAACAACTTTTACTTCGACTTCGTCGGCGGCTTCGCGGCGCGGAAGACCAGCTTCGTGCCGGCCGGGAGCTTGCGGACCTCGGTGATCTCGACCTCGGGGTCGCCGCCCCAGTCCACGCGCAGCTTGAATTCGACCACGTCGCCCACCTGGATCCCTTCCAGGGAGAGGTTCTTCGCGATGGGGAACGGCATGCTCATGGGGTCCATGCCCACGACCTCGCCGGTCCGGTCGACGAAATCGTCGACCGCTTCGTGGTTCAAGGACAGCCCGGTGCCGGGGTTGCCCGGGTCGGGGAGCTGCACCACCTGGCCGCGGACCGTGTAGGACCGGGCGGAGCCGGACCCTTTGTCCAGGCAGCTTGTCCCCGCCAAGGCGGCGATGCCGAGGATCAGCAGCAGGGCGAGCGGGCCAGAGAAGGATCTCGCGCTCTTTCTCATGGCGGTGGGATCGTAGCCCACGGCCATGCTTTTTGCATAGAGTCCGAGTCCGGGAAGAAGGAGGGATGAGATGAGCGACCGGGATCAGAGGCAGGAGGGCGATCTGCGACTCGGCCGGTACGAGCGGGTCGTCCGAGAGCCGGCTCGCGGACTGGGAGGGCCAGGGCCTGGGCCGCCGCCTGTGGGCGAAGGACCACACCGTCTGGTCGAACGAGTCGGTCGGCGAGTTGACCGACCGTCTCGGGTGGCTCAAGCTCCCGGAGTCCATGCGCACCCAGGCGGAGGATCTCGCCCGCTTCTGCCAGGAGATCCGGTCCGAAGGCTTTCGTGACACCGTCGTGCTCGGCATGGGCGGCTCCAGCCTGGCGCCCGAGGTCTACGCGCGCACCTTCGGCTCCGCCCCCGGCTATCCGGAGCTGTCGGTGCTCGACAGCACCCATCCCGAAGCCGTGCGCGCCCTGGCCGGCCGCCTCAACCCCACGCGCACCCTGTTCCTCGTCTCCAGCAAGTCGGGGACGACCACGGAGATGCTCTCCTTCTTCCACACTTTCTGGCAGTGGACGGGCGAAGCCCTGGCCTCCGCTTCGGCGACGGGGCGCTGCTTCGCGGCGATCACCGATCCCGGCAGCGCCCTGGAAACCCTGGCCCGGGAGCGGGGTTTCCGTGCCGTGTTCAACGCGCAGGAGGACGTGGGAGGCCGCTACAGCGCGCTCACCCCCTTCGGCCTGGTGCCGGCGGCGCTGGTCGGGGCCGACGTCCGCGAGCTGCTGATCCGGGGCCGTGCCATGGCCGAGGCCTGCACCGGGCCGGCGCCCGCGAACCCCGGCCTGCAGCTCGGTGCCGCGCTCGGAGAGTTGGCCCTGGCCGGCCGCGACAAGGTGACGTTCTTCGCCACCGCCAACCTCGCCTCCTTCCCCGACTGGATCGAGCAGCTCATCGCCGAGAGCACCGGCAAGATCGGCCGCGGCATCGTGCCGGTCGTGGGCGAGCGGCAGGGCGAGCCCGGCGCGTACGGCGACGACCGCTTCTTCGCCGGTCTCTTCCTCGGGGACGACCGCGCCCTGGATCGGCGGCTTTCGGCGCTCGAAGCGGCCGGCCATCCGGTGGCGCGCTTCCGCCTCTCCGACCCGGCCGACCTCGGGCGTGAGATGTTCCGCTGGGAGATGGCCACCGCCGCCGCGGGCGCCGTGCTCGGGGTCAACCCGTTCGATCAGCCCGACGTGCAGCTCGCCAAAGAGCTGGCGAAGCACGCCATGCAGGAGCGCTCGTCGGGCGCGCCTGCCGGACCGGTGGACGAGGTCCGGGCCGCGGATGTCGATGCCTTGGGCAGCTCCCTCGAGCACTGGCTCGCCGGGGCGAAAGCGGGGACCTACCTCGGGATCCACGCCTACCTCGCGCCCACGCCCGCGACCACGGAGACCCTGCGCGAGATCCAGGCCCGGCTGCGGGACCGCACCCGCTTCGCCACCACCCTCGGCTACGGCCCGCGCTTCCTCCACTCCACGGGCCAGCTCCACAAGGGTGGACCCGCCAGCGGCCGTTTCCTCCAGATCGTGGACGAGCCGAGGCACGATCTGCCCGTGCCGGAGACCGACTACACCTATGCCCGACTGATCCGCGCCCAGGCCGACGGCGATCGCAAAGCCCTGGAGCAGCGGGGCCGGCGGGTGATGAGGGTCAACCTCGGTGGAGACGTTCACGGCGGCCTCGCCCGGCTGCGGGAAGCCCTCGGCACCTGATGGCGAGGCGCGCCGTAGTCCTGGCCGGCGACGTCGGCGGGACCAAGACCAATCTCGGGCTTTTCGAAGTCGAGGCCGGGCTCCCGTCCCTGCTGCGGAGCGCCAGGTATCACAGCGCCAACTATCCCGGCCTCGCTCCGATGCTGGAGGAGTTCCTGGGAGCCGATGCCGGAGAGGTGAGGGCCGCCTGCTTCGGCGTGCCCGGCCCGGTCCTCGAGAACCGCACCAGCACCACCAACCTCGCATGGGAGCTCGACGGCGCCGAGCTGGCTTCGATCATCGGCGGCCACGCGCTGGTCCTGATCAACGACCTCGTGGCCACGGCGGAGGGAATCCCCCTCCTGGCCGACGACGAGCTCGCGATCCTGCATCGCGGCGTGCCGGGGACGGCGGGCTCGGGCAACCTCGCGCTCATCGCCGCCGGCACCGGTCTGGGCATGGCCCTGATGCCGCGCATCGGAAGCTCGTGGGTCGCCGTCGCGTCGGAAGGCGGTCACATGGATTTCGCGCCGCGATCCGAAGAGGAGGCCGGCCTCCTCTTCCACCTGCGGGAGCGCTTCGGCGGGCACGTCAGCGTGGAGCGGGTGGCGTCCGGGCCCGGCCTCTTTCACATCTACGAGTACCTGAGAGACCACGGTGGCTTGCCGGAAAACCCACGCATCCGCCAGGTTTTGGACTCCGGGGAAGACCCCTCGCAGGTGATCGGCGAAGCCGCGCTCTCCGAGGATCCGCGGAAGGCCTGCAGCCTCTGCTCGCGGGCGGTGGATATGTTTATTTCCGCCTATGGAGCGGCGGCCGGCAACCTCACCCTCGTCGGCACCGCCACGGGCGGCCTCTATCTCGGCGGCGGGATCGCGCCGAAGCTCCTGCCGCGACTGCTGGACGGCGGCTTCCTCCAAGCTTTTTTCGACAAGGGCCGTTTCCGCGGCTTCCTGGAAGCGGTGCCCGTGCGCGTGATCCTGAATGATCGCGCCGCCCTCCTGGGCGCCGCGCGCCATGCCTCGGCGCTGCTGGCTTGAGAGAATCAGCCCTGGTTGCCCGCCACCGGAACGCCGCCGGCGCGCCGGTGGGCAAGCCGATCAACCTCCCGTTGCCGGGCCGGGTGGGCCGCATTTACGCGACCCGGCGTTATAGAATTCTGCCCATGGCGAGTCTTCCCGAAGTCTGGCTCCATGGACCTGTTGCCGGCGTCGCTCCCTGGCTGCAGCCTGTGGCTCACGCTCTTCTCCAGGCGGTCGAGGACGTGCATCGGGTTGTGGACCCTCTGTCCGTGGATCACCTGTGGGCGCGGCCCGGAGGGAGCGCCTCGGTGGGCTTCCACGTCCGGCATGCCGCCGGCAGCCTCGATCGGCTGTGTACCTACGCGCGGGGCGAAGCCCTCTCCCTGGAGCAGCGCGGCGCCCTGGCAGGAGAACCGGAGCCGGGGTCTCCGCCGGAGGAGGCCGCCGCGCTGGCGCTGGCCTTCGAGCGTCAGGTCGACCGCGCTCTCGCGCAGCTCCGGGAGACCCCGGAAACGACTCTCCTCGACGCGCGGGGAGTCGGCCGGCTCCAACTCCCTTCAAACGTGCTCGGCCTGCTGTTTCACGCCGCCGAGCACACGCAGCGGCACGTGGGACAGATCGTCACGACCGCGAAGATCGTGCAGGCGCTCGACGCAGACTGAGGAGGGCCGTGCGCAAGGCCCTCTCCCAAGGGGGGCCGGGCCAACCTGCGCGGGCATCGCCCGGTGACGTTGGGGAGCCGTTCCCCAACGAGAACGGGCGCTGCGCGCCGGCATCGCGCGGCCGAGTATCGATGGGGAACGTCTCCCCAACGAGAACGGGCCTCGCCGCGTGATGGGGAACGTCTCCCCATCGCGCTCGGACGTTGCGCGCGGCGATGGCGGCTCCGGTCCACGTTGGGGAAGCGTTCCCCAGTGCCGGTGACGATCCACCCCGTGGGGGGGCGGAGGGCGCGCGGTCGGTTACCTGATCGCCCGAGTCAATCTCGGGAGGGTGAACTGCCTTCACCAGATCTTCCGCGATTCGACCAGGTACGGTGGATTGAGCTGGAGGATCTTCACTGTCGCTCGCCCGATAGGAGTTGTACCCAAGATTTGTGAGCCGGAGTCAATCCACGCGAAATGCTGCTGCCAGGTCTGGTAACGAGGATTGAACAGCCGTACGATCACGCCGGTTTCAGGATCCTCGCCGGCTATGCTGATCCTTGTGCTCATTGCACAGCGAACAGGTGAGCCACAGATTATCCTCGACGGTGAGGCCGCCAACGATCGAGGGAAAAGATGCTCCATTTCCATGGGCGAGCCCACGATGGCCTCTTGAGTCAGGCGATAGCCGCAGCGGTGCTGAGCCTGATCGGCCACACGCTGGCGAAGGTCTTGAGGAATGTAGGCGGAGGTCATCTCCTGGCGACGAGTCCGGAGATGTCATGGCCGCGTTCTTGAGCAGCTTGGCGGCATGAGCCCGCACCAGCATGGTTCGTTCGTACTGCCGGACCAACTCCGCGGCGGTCTTTGCTCCGGCGCGGTCAAGCCTCGTCCTGGCGCTTGAAGTGAAGAGCTTCCAGGCGAGCGCTGGCCTCGGAGGGGAACGTGTGCCGGGCGGCACGCCAGAGCGCGTCGTCGTCGAGGGTCTCCAGACCTGCGATCGCATCGAGCAGATCCTGAGGCAGTCCCTCGGTCTCCGGAGCCGCCGTCGTCACGGCATCCAGAAGCTCCGCTTCGACGCTGCGATGGGTCTGCGCGGCTCGCTGCTTGTAGCGCTCATAGACAGGAGCCGGAAGCCGAAGGGTGATGGTGTGGGCTGCCATCTGTTTCTCCTCGGCGGGGATATTACCACTCCTTCCGGCCGCCCTTGAACCCTGCTACCCCCTAGAGGTATGGTTGACTCTCCTGGTCCGGGGGGCGGCATGAACCACTGGAAGGAGACGGCGGAAATCTTCTCGCGGCTTGCCGAGCTGACGGCGGCGGGGCGGCGGGCGGTGCTCGCCACCGTGGTGCGCATCTCCGGCTCCGCGTACCGCCGGCCCGGTGCCCGGTTCCTCATCGAAGAGACGGGCGACACCCTCGGCAGCGTGAGCGGCGGCTGCCTCGAAGCCGATGTGCGCGAGGTGGCCAAGGGGGTTCTGGAGTCCGGGAGGCCGAGCCTCCGCCACTACAGCACCGGCTCCGACGAGGACATCGTGTGGGGTCTCGGGTTGGGCTGCAACGGTCTCGTGGACGTGTTCATCCAACCGGCCACCGAAGGTCCGCTGGCGGGGCTGGCCGGCCCGTTGCGGGAGCTTCTCGCCGGGGACTCCGAGGTGACGCTCTCCACCGTGATCTCCGGTGACGACGCGGGCGCCGTTTCCCGGGTCGAACGCGATGGCCGCTCGACCGGCGTCGAGAAGGGCGGCGAGCGCGACGTCTTCATCGAGATCCTGTCGCCGCCGCCTCATCTCCTCATCTGCGGAGCCGGCGACGATTCCAGGCCGCTCGTCGCGTATGCCGCGGATGCCGGCTTCCGCGTCACTCTCCTCGATCACCGCCCGGCTCTCCTGGAGCCGGCGTGGTACCCGCAAGCGGCGCGGTTGAGGGTGGCGAGGCCCGAACAGCCGGAGGTAGATCTTCCTCCCGCCGATCGGTCTCTCGCCGTGGTGAAGACGCACTCGCTGGCCTACGACCGCGAATGGGTGCGCCGGCTGCTCGCGGCCGGTGTGCCCTATGTCGGCGTGCTCGGACCCCGGGAGCGGACGGCGACGATCCTGCGCGAGATCGGCGCGCCGGGCGATGAAAGGGTTTTCGGTCCGGTGGGGCTCGACCTCGGCGCGGACGGCCCGCGCCAGGTCGCGATCAGTATTGTCGCCGAGCTGCTCGCTTTCGTCGCGAAACGCGAGCCGCGCCATCTCTGTGAACGCAAGGAGGCGATCCATGCAGGCTGAACGAAAGGGATCTGTCGCGGGCATTCTCCTCGCCGCCGGCACGTCGAGCCGGATGGGGAGCAATAAGCTGCTCTTGGAGCTCAATGGCGAGAGCGTCCTGCGCGGCGCGGCGCGGCGGGCGTTGGCCGGCGGGGTTTCGCCGCTGTACGTGGTGCTCGGCCACGAATCGGACAAAACCTTTCGCGAGATTGAAGACCTCCGTTGCGAATGGGCGCTCAATCCATTCTATGAGAAGGGGATGAACAGCTCGCTCAAGGGCGGCCTCCTCGCCGCGAAGGCCAAGGCTCGAGCGGTGGTCGTGATGTTGGCCGACATGCCGTTCGTCACGGCCGAGATGATCGCCGGCCTGATCGAACGCTACCGGACGACCGGGGCGCCGCTGGTCATTTCGGACTACGGAGGCGTCAACGCGCCTCCCATGCTGTACGACCGGAGCCTCTTCAACGAGTTGTTGATGGAGATGGGAGAGGGCTGCGGCAAGCAGGTGGTGAAGCGCCACCGGGCCGAAGCGGAGGTTCTTTCCTGGCCGGAGTCTGCTCTCGCCGACATCGATGTGCCCGAGGACTATGAACGGGTGTAGGATCTCGCTGATGCTGAAGAGGATTTTCGCCGACAACTTCCGCGCGCTGGTGAACTTCGAGCTCCGGCCCGGTCACCTGAGCCTCCTGCTGGGTGGCAACGGCAGCGGCAAGACCAGCGTGTTCGACGTTCTGGGAAGCTTGCGCGACTTGATCGTGCTGGGCCGGTCCGCGGGCGAGCTGTTCTCGTTTTCCCGAACCCGATGGGACACTCGGGACGTGCAACGGTTCGAGCTGGACCTGCAGAGCAATGGCGGGACCTACCGCTACGCACTGAAGATCGAGCATCCCGACGAACCTCACGGCAAGCCCTTCATCCGATCGGAGACCGTCACCTTCGACGGCAGCTTGCTCTATCGATTCTCCGCCGGAGAAGTCCAACTGTTCCATGACGATGAAACCGCAGGGCCGGTATTCCCGTTCCGCCTGACCGGTCGTTTCTGGTGAATCTCGACTCACCCGGGTCCAAGCTGATCGCTCGCCTTGCAGGGTTCAAGAAGCTGATGACCGGAATCTGGGTTGTGCAGCCGAATCCGTTCGGGATCGAGACCGCGTCAACGCAGGACCAGGTTTTCCTGGCTCGAAACGGCAGCAACTTCGCTTCGTTTTTCAGCTACCTCAACAGCGAACGTCCCGAGGCGAGGACCGAGGCTGGAAGCGCCGGTTGGGCGATGCGCTACCGGAATTTCGTAACCTTCTCTTCCGGCGCATGGGAGACTCGAAGCTCCTCCTCGCGGCGTTCAACGATGAAAGAAAGTCCTCCGTCGAGTATGGCCTCTCGGAGCTGTCCGAGGGACAGAGGGTGCTGGCGGTCTTTACGCGGCCGTTTGCGGCCTGACGCAGGAGGGAGCGGTGCTCTGCTTCGACGAGCCGGACAACTTCGTGGCCTTGTCGGAGATTCAGCCTTGGCTCCAGGTCTTGCGCGATACGCTCGAGGCTCAGGGCGGGCAGGCGATGATCGTTTCGCATCATCCCGAGGTTATAGACTACTTGGCCCTCGACTCCCTCTGGCAGTTCGAGCGACCCTCGGGGCCCGTGATCGCCAGGCCATACGAGGGCGACGCCGCGTCGCCACTGAAGCTCTCCGAGCTCGTCGCCCGGGGAGCCGCGTAGAGTGCCGAAGAATCTGAGATGTCTTCTTCTCTGTGAAGACGCCGAACAGGAGCGGATTTTCCGCCAATCCTGGAACGCCACTTCCGCCGCATCCATGTGGAACCCCGGAAACGACACGGCGGAGCCAGCTTCGTGTTGCAGCGCGTGGAACGCCTGGCGGCCTACATCCGGCAACGCCAACAAGAAGCGGTGGGGTTGGTGGTGGTGATCGACGGCGATACCACCGGGCTCAAGGGGCGGCTAGAGGAGATCTAAACCGCCGCGGGTCTCACAGGCGCCTCCTGGGAGCACCGGATCGCCCGGTGCGTTCTATGCCGCACCGTGGAGAGTGGGAGCTGTGGCTGTGCGGAGAACGCGAAGTCGATGAGCGGATCGAGTACAAGGCGACCTTCCGCCGCGAAGTCGAAAGGGGTACGATGAGTGCTCGCCGGGCGGTTGAAGCCTGGTTCGCTCCTCTCAGCCCCGAGGAGAGCCAAGCCGAAGAGGATCGGCTTCCAGCCCTGGCGCACGGACGCAAAGAAGTGGCTCGGCTCCAACAATTTAAAGCGGTAAACCTCACGAAAAAAACGGGCAGGGAGGCTAAAGCCATGCGCACCGAGCTTCTCCAGTTGGCGGCGGATCTGGCGCGACGCGGAGAGCCGTTCGTAACGGCGGTGGTGGTGCGCCGCCGGCCGGTCAGCTCGTCCCAGCCGGGCGACTCGGCGATCATCACCGCCGATGGCACCTTCCATGGCTGGCTCGGCGGCAGTTGCACCCAGCCTACCGCGGTCCGCGAGGCGCAGCGGGCGCTTGCCGATGGCCAGCCCCGCCTGGTGATGCTGACTCCCGACCCCGAATCCGAACGGCGTCCCGGTGTCGACGTCTTCCCCATGACCTGCCAGAGTGGAGGGACCGTGGAGATCTTTCTCGAACCCGTCCTGCCCGCGCCTCGCCTCGTCGTCTTCGGCTCCTCTCCCATCGCCAAGGCGCTGGCCCGGCTCGGCCAGGCCATGGGGTACAGCGCCGTGGCGGTGGAGGACGACATGGAGCTGGCGCGCAACGCCGCGTCTCCGCATGCCCCCTGCTTCAGCGTGGTGGCCACGATGGGCGACGTGGACGAGGATGCGATCCGCGCCGCGCTGGATCTCGCGCCCGCCTATCTCGGCGTCGTGGCGAGCGCCAAACGGTTCGCGTCCATGCGGGAGACGCTCCTCGCCCGCGGCGTGCCGGCCGCGGCTCTCGACCGCATCCACTGCCCGGCCGGCGTGAAGATCGGCGCCCGCACCCCCGAGGAGATCGCGCTTTCGATCCTGGCGGAGATTGTCGAGCGCCGCCGCGCCGCGGAGCCGGCGACGGTATCGGCTCCGGTATCGGCCCCGCCGGCGGCGATCGAAGCGATCGATCCGATTTGCGGCATGACCGTGATCATTGCCAAGGCGCGCCACACCGCCGAGCACGCCGGCCGCACCTGGTATTTCTGTTGTGGCGGCTGCCGCGAAAAGTTTCTGACCGATCCCGGGCGCTATGCGATGGAAGGGGCCGCGTCCGCATGAGGCCCGAGATCGCGGAGCTTCAGGAGGCCATGGAGCGGCTGGGCTACGTCGCCGATCCGGCCATCGCCACGGCTCTCTTCCTGGCGCGGGAGATGCGCCGGCCCTTGCTCATCGAAGGGGATGCCGGCGTCGGCAAGACCGAGATCGCCAAGGTGCTGGCGCGGCTCCTCGAAACCGAATTGATCCGCCTCCAGTGTTATGAAGGGTTGGATGTCTCGACTTCGCTTTACGAATGGAACTATCAGCGGCAGATGCTCCGCCTGCGGCTCGCCGAGCAGGAAGGCCAACACAAGACGGCGGAGGAGATCGAAGATCTCATCTTCGGCCGCGCCTATCTCCTGGAGCGCCCGCTGTTGCGCGCGATCACCCGGCGCGAGGGGGCGCCGGTGCTGTTGATCGACGAGATCGATCGCGCGGATGACGCGTTCGAGGCGTTCCTGCTGGAGTTGCTGTCGGATTTCCAGGTGACAATCCCAGAACTGGGAACGATCCGCGCCGAGCACGTGCCGCACGTGATCCTCACCTCGAACCGGACGCGGGAGATCGGCGACGCGCTGCGCCGCCGCTGCCTCTACCTTTATATCGAGCACCCTTCGCTGGAGAAGGAGGTGCGCATCCTGCGCGCCAGGGTGCCGGAGGCCGGGCCGGTGCTGGCCGGGGAGATCGCCCGATTCCTCCAGGCGCTGCGCCGCCGCCAGCTCAGCAAGGCGCCCGGTGTCGCGGAGACGATCGATTGGGCACAGGCGCTGCTCCATCTGCACCGGTCGCACCTCGACCGCGAGACGGTCGAGCAGACTCTGGGCTGCATTCTCAAGGATCATCACGACCTGCGTGAATTGGGACCGGACGAGCTGGCGGCGGACCTGGCGGAGGCGACGGCTTCATGAGCGTTCCGGACCTCGTCCACCACCTCGCCCGTTTCGCCCGCGCGCTGCGCGAGCACGGGGTGGCGGTAAACCTTTCGGACGAGGCGGACGGCCTGGAGGCGCTCACCCTGGTGGACGTCGGCGACCGTGACGAGGTGCGGCGGGCGCTGCGCGCGGCACTCAAGATCCGGCCGCGCGACGGCGCCGTCTTCGAGGAGCTGTTCGCGCGGCTTTGGACGGCGGCGGAGCCGGTGCCGGACCGGCCCGCGCCGCCGCGGCTGCCGGAATCGAGGCACGGCCCGTCGACACCGCGGCGGGCGCCGCGCCCCGCGGCGTGGCCGGCCGGCATTGTTCAGGCGCCGGATATCCTGCCGACCGGCGACGAGCCGGGCTACAGTCCGGACGCCGTCCTGCGCCGGAAACCTTTCGAAGAGATCTCCCCGGCCGACCTCCAGGCGATGGAACGCCTTCTCGCACGCCTTGCTCTACGCGTCGCCACCCGCCCCAGCCGGCGGCTCGTGCCGACGCAGGGACGCGGTACCATCGACTTGCGGCGGAGCTTCCGGCGGGCGCTCGCGTACGGCGGCGAATTCCTTTCTCTCGCGCGGCGCGCCCGGCCCGTCGAGAGGGCGCGCCTGGTGGTAATCTGCGACACCAGCGGCTCCATGGATCCGTACACGCGCTTCCTTCTCACCTTCGTGCTGGCGCTCCATCGCGTGGCCCGCGCGAGCCGGTCCACCGAGATTTTCGCCTTCAATACCTCTCTGGTGCGGTTGACGCCTTTTCTCCGGCCCGGACGGATCGATCTCGCGCTGGAGCGGCTCGCGGCGCGCGTTCCCGACTGGTCGGGCGGCACGCGCATCGGCGAGTGCCTGGCCGCTTTCGCCGGTACTTATCTCGATGAGTTGGTCGATGGCAAGACCGTCGTGCTCATCCTGAGCGACGGCCTCGACCGCGGCGATCTCGCTCCCCTTCAGGGCGCCTTGCGCGCCTTGCAGCGGCGCGCAAGGCGGGTGCTGTGGCTCAACCCCCTGGCCGGAGACCGGCGCTACGAGCCCACCGCCCGCGCCATGGCGGCGGCGCTGCCGTGGATCGACCGCCTGCTGCCGGCGCACAACCTGGAGTCGCTGGAGCGGCTCCTTCCCTTGCTGACCACGTGAGGGTCAAACCCTATGGGCATGCAGATCGAAAAGAGCTTCGTCGTCAACGCCCCTTTCCAGGCCGTGTGGGAATTCCTGATCGATCCGAAACGCGTGGCGGCCTGCCTGCCGGGTGCCGCCATCACCGATCAGATCGACGAGAAGACCTGGGGCGGCACGATGACCGTCAAGGTGGGTCCCGTCACCGCCGCCTACCGCGGCAAGCTGCGCTTCGAAAGGCTCGATCCCGCGGCGGGGGAGGCCGAGATGTCCGGTGCCGCCCAGGAGACGCGCGGCAAGGGGGGGGCCGACATGCGGATGAAAAGCCGCGTCGTCGAGCGTTCCCCGGGGGAGACCGAGGTGACGGTCACCTCCGATGTCAACGTGGTGGGCGTCCTGGCGCAGTTCGGCCGCGGCATGATCCAGGACGTCAGCGATCAGCTTTTCCAGAAGTTTTCCGACGCCATGCGCCGCGAGCTCGGAGTCCCCGCCGCGGCCGGTCCGGTGGAAGCGGCCGCTCCGGTCCCGGTTCCAAAACGGGAGGAAGTCCTCGACGTCGGCGCTCTGGGTACCGCGGCGGCCGGCCGAGCCGCCGTCCGCATGCTGCAACGGCCGGCATTTTGGATTGTCATCATCGTCCTCGCCCTCATCCTTTACTGGTTCCTCCGTTAGGGCCTCCGCCCACGGAAAGGAGAGTTGGATGATCCCCGCACAGTTCGATTACCATGCACCCCGAACGCTGGAGGAGGCGATCGACCTCCTCCAGCGCCACCCCGACGAGGCCAAGGTCCTGTCCGGTGGGCAGAGCCTCCTGCCGCTCCTCAAGCTCCGGCTCGGAGCCGCCGGCCACCTGGTGGACATCGGCCGCATCCCCGGCCTCGAAGGGATCGGGGAAGAGAACGGCACCCTGAAGATCGGCGGGCGCACCCGCGAGTCGGCCCTGGAGCGCTCGGAATTGATTCAGAAACGCTATCCGCTGCTGGCCGACACCGCCGCGGTGATCGCCGATCCCCTGGTGCGCAATCTGGCCACCGTGGGCGGCAACCTGGCGCACGGCGACCCGGCGAACGATCACCCGGCCACCATGCTCGCGCTGCGCGCCTCGGTCGTGGCCTTCGGCCCGCGCGGCACGCGCACGATCCCCATCGACGACTTCTTCCGCGGCCTTTTTGAAACGGCTTTGGAACCGGTGGAGATCGTCACCGGAATTCACATTCCCGTGCCGCCGCCCCGGAGCGGCGGCGCCTATGTGAAGCTCGAACGCAAGGTGGGCGATTTCGCCACCGCCGCTTCGGCCGTGCAACTCACCCTCGGCGCGGGCGGCGAAATCGTGAGCATCGGCATCGCTCTGACCAACGCCGGACCGACGCCGGTCCGCGCCGCCGCGGCCGAGCGGCTGCTCACCGGCAAGGTCCCCGACGACAATCTGATCGCCGCGGCCGCGCGGCAGGCCGGCGAGGCGGCGAATCCGAGCCCCGACCGGCGCGGATCGGTCGATTACAAGAGAAACATGGCGCGGATCCTGACGGCGCGCGCTCTCCGGCAGGCCCTCCAGCGGGCCAGGGAGAATTAGCCATGGGCCACCATCAGATCCACGTCAAGATCAACGGCGTCGAGAAAACCGCGGACGTCGAACCGCGCCTCCTCCTCGTCCACTTCCTGCGCGAAACCCTTTCGGCTGACCGGCACCCACATCGGCTGCGACACCACGCACTGCGGCGCCTGCACCGTCCTCCTCGACGGCGAGCCGGTCAAATCGTGCACCATGCTGGCCGTCCAGGCCGACGGCCGCAAGATCACGACCGTCGAAGGGTTGGAACCGAACGGCCAGCTCCATCCGATCCAGCAGGCTTCTGGGAGAAGCACGGCCTCCAGTGCGGCTACTGCACGCCGGGGATGATGCTGACCGGCTACGCGCTGCTCCAGCGCAAGCCGATCCGAGTGAGGGGGAGATCCGCGAGGCGATCTCCGGCAACCTGTGCCGCTGCACCGGCTACGTGAACATCGTCAAGGCGGTCCAGCAGGCCGCCGCCAAGCTGCACCGCGGAGGCCTGAGATGGAACCCAAGACATCGGCACAAGTCTGCGGCATGGGCCACTCGATGAAGCGCAAGGAGGACCCGCGCTTCATCCGCGGCCAGGGCCACTACGTCGACGACTTCAAGCTCCCCGGCATGGTCTACATGGACATCGTGCGCAGCCCCTACGCGCACGCCAAGATCAAGGCCATCGATACCGAACAAAGCGCTCGCCATCCCCGGCGTCCTCGCCGTCATCACCGGCGAGACGCTGAAGCAGTCCAACCTGCACTGGATGCCCACCCTGATGTCGGACACCCAGATGGTGCTGCCCGTCGACAAGGTGATGTACCAGGCGCAGGAGGTGGCCGCGGTGATCGCCACCGACCGCTACATCGCGGCGGACGCGGTCGAGGCGGTGGAGGTGGAGTACGAGCCGCTGCCGGTGGTCGTCGACCCGTTCAAGGCGCTCGAGCCCGGCGCGACGGTCCTGCGCACCGACAACCGGGGAAGACGGACAACCACATCTGCCACTGGGAAGCCGGCGACCGCGCCGCGACCGACGAAGGCCTTCGCCGACTCTGACGTGAGAGTCAAGCAGGACATCTACATCCCGCGCATCCACGTCGCCTCCATCGAGACCTGCGGCTGCGTCGCGGACTTCGACAAGGCCATGGGCCATCTCACCGTCTACATGACCACCCAGGCGCCGCACGCCATCCGCACCGTCTTCGCCCTGGTGCCGGGCACGTCGGCCTGTCGGAAGCAAAGGATCCGCATCGTGTCGCCCGACATCGGCGGCGGCTTCGGCGGCAAGGTGCCGGTCTACCCGGGCTACGTGATCGCCGTCGCCGCCTCGGTGGTGCTCGGCAAGCCGGTCAAGTGGATCGAGGACCGCATGCGAGAACCTGCAGGCCGACTCCTTCGCCCGCGACTACCACATGACACGCCGAGATCGCCGCCAACCGATGACGGCAAGATCACCGGCGCTGCGCGTCAAGACGATGGCCGACCACGGCTACGCCGACGCCGCGGCGAACCCGTCGAAGTTCCCGGCCGGCCTCTTCTCCATCTGCACCGGCTCCTACGACATGCCGCACGCCTTCGCCGAGGTCGACGGCGCCTACACCAACAAGCCGCCGGGCGGCGTCGCCTACCGCTGCTCGTTCCGGGTGACCGAAGCCGTTCACGCCATCGAGCGCATGGCCGACATGCTGGCCGCACGAGCTCGGGATGGACCCGGCGGAGCTGCGGCTCAAGAACTTCATCCGGCCGGACCAGTTCCCGTACAAATCGGCGCTCGGCTGGGAGTACGACAGCGGCAACTACCACGCGGCGCTCCACAAGGCGATGGAGATGATCGGCTACGCCGAGCTGCGCAAGGAGCAGGCCGAGAAGCGCGCAGCGCGGCGAGCTGATGGGCATCGGCATCTCGACCTTCACCGAGATCGTCGGCGCCGGCCCCTCGAAGGACTTCGACATCCTCGGCATCAAGATGTTCGACTCGGCCGAGATCCGCATCCACCCGACCGGCAAGGCGATCGCCCGCTTCGGCACCAAGTCGCAGGGCCAGGGGCACGAGACCACCTACGCGCAGATCGTCGCCGAGGAGCTGGGCATCCCCGCGGCGCACATCAAGGTCGAGGAAGGCGACACCGACACCGCGCCCTACGGCCTCGGCACCTACGCCAGCCGCTCCACGCCGACCGCCGGCGCCGCCGCGCCGATCGCCGCCGCGGAAGATCCGCGCGAAGGCCACGCAAGATCGCCGCGCACCTGCTCGAAGCGAGCGAGGACGACCTCGAGTGGGAGACGGGCAAGTTCTACGTCAAGGGCTCGCCCGCAGCAGTCAAAGACGATCCAGGAGATCGCCTTCGCCGCGTACACCAACCATCCGCCGGGCATGGAAGCGGGGCTCGAAGCGGTCGACTACTACGATCCGCCGAACCTGACCTTCCCGTTCGGCAGCTACATCTGCGTCGTGGACATCGACCGCGGCACCGGCGAGGTCAAGGTCCGCCGCTTCGTGGCGGTGGACGACTGCGGCAACATCATCAACCCGATGATCGTCGACGGCCAGATCCACGGCGGCCTCACCATGGGCATGGCCCCGGCGCTGCTCGAGGAGATCAGCTACGACGAGAGCGGCAACAACCTCGGGAGGCACGCTTCATGGACTACCTGCGTGCCCACCGCGATGGAGACGCCCAACTGGGAGACCGACAAGACCATCACGCCCGTCGCCGCACCACCCGATCGGCGCCAAGGGCGTGGGCGAGTCGGCGACGGTCGGCGCGCCGCCGGCGATCGTCAACGCCGTCGTCGACGCGCTGTCGCCACCTCGGCGTGCGGCACATCGACATCCCGATGACGCCGGAGAAGGTGTGGAAGATCCTCCACGAGAAGGGGGTGGCGGAGTAGAGGAGTGAAGAGAGGCGCCGGGAAACCGGCGCCTTCCTTGGGGTGTACATGACGTGTCTACATGATAGCATTGGGCCATGCCCTCTCCCTCTGACATCTCCGTCGTCAGCGCTCGCGCAATGCTAGGCTTCGCGCGTCGCATCCGTCCTATCCGGCCGACCCAGGAGTGGATGGACGAGTTGCGGGACGGCGAGACCGAGGGCTCGAAGAGGGTAGAATACCGGTCGGAGGAGACAGCCATGGCGGCAAGTGCGAAAGAGCGCATGCTGGAGATCATCCAAGACCAGCCTGACGACAGCTCCTACGAAGAGATTCTGCGCGAGCTTGCCTTCGCCCGCATGATCGAGCGCGGGCTGGCCGACTCGAACGCGGGAAGGACGATCAGCAGTGAGGAGATGGAGAAGAGGATCTCTTCTTGGGGAGGGTGAGTTGGACGCGGGAAGCGGAGCTCTGGCTCCGCGAGGTCCACGACCATATCGCCGCCGACAATCCTGCGGCGGCTGGCCGTACCGTCCGCGGTATCTTCGAGCGGGCGCAGACGCTATCTGCCTTCCCTGAGCGCGGCTACAGGCAGCCGAATTCAGCCGGCCGTCCCATCCGGGTCCTTCTCTACGGCCATTATCGGATCGCTTATCTCGTGAAGGATGGCGGCGACATCGATATCCTTGGCGTCTTCCACGGAGCCCTGGATATCGACCGGTTTCTGCCCTGATCGACCTCCCGTCTGAAAAGAAAGCGAAGCCGCAAAGAGTCCCGAGAGGAGTCGTGCCTCGACGACGCCGGACACTTCGGGCGGTATACGGCTCGGCCGTACGCATATCAAGAGCGTGCAGGGCCCGAGAGTCCAGGCGAGGCCGCGGCGCCGGATCGAGAAATCGACCCGCCTGACGCCTCTACCGGGGCTTGAGGGCCGCCTGCCTCTCCACCACCGCGGGGTCCCGGTCAAAGACGCCGTGCGAGTAGAACGCTTCATCGAGGTCGTTCGTGGCCTGGGCCTGCTCGAGCCACAGGTTCCAGTAGGCGATGAGCTCGTCCCACGTCAGGTTGCGCAGGTCGAGGTCTTCCTCGCTGAGAAACTCGTCCCTCATGCCGGCGACAATATACACTGACCCCATGGGAAACAAGCTCTGCCCGAAAGTGATCCTGGAAGGCACGCGCCTCACGTTCAAGACCGAGATCGCGTTCGCGCTCAACGAGCATCCGCGGATCGTGGGTCCACGCAAGTACCGGTATCATTCGCCGCTCATCTCGGCGGAGTGGTGCGCGTTCACGAACGTGCCTTGGGGGCGGGGGCTGATCAATTTCGAGCCCCAGGAGGCGGAGATGGCCATGGAAACCTACCGCACCTGGGTGCGGTTGTTCGAGCTGCAACGATACTATTCCTGGATCGTGGACCGTTTCCATATCTCGACCCAGGCGTACCAGATCCGGAGATACGGCACGCGCTACGACTTCCGCTGGCTCGAAGACCGGCTTGATCCCGCTGGGCTTCCGGCTGATCTATTGCACGCGCAGCCCGGAGTCGTTCGCGGCGGCGCGGGAGGAGCGGCTCAAGGTCTCCGGCAATCCCTCCCAATACGATCGCCTGGAGGTCTTCGTAGAGGAGCAGGAGCTGATGAACGAGCTGATCGCGGCCTCCAGCCTGCCCACCTTGAAGGTGGACCTGTCCGACAACGACGTGCCGCGCGCGGTGGAGACGATCGCCGACTGGCTGGAGGCCACGGGCGGCCTCTACATGGCTTCTTGAGCGCAGGCCCAGGCAACAACTCCCCCCGGCCCGCCGCCGCGCGGGCCGGGGGTGCTCCTCGCCTAGTGGATCTCCGGGTCGACGGCCCGGACCAGCCAGTCGATCGCGATCTTTTCCCAGTCCTGTTCCGTGGAGGCGTCGATGTACCGGCTCGTGGCGTCGATGCCGGTCTCCTTGCCCAGCCGCCGGACCTGGAGTGTGGCGATGGCGCTGTTGAGCACGACGGCGTTGCGCTCCATGCCGACCTGCTTGAAGAAGCGGATGGCCTCTTTGAGGATCTCCTGCGCGTCCGCGGGGAAGGCACGCGAATGGCGCATGTCCAGGAGCACGGGGAACTTGCGGCCCCGGGAGCGGATCGTCTGCTTCATGTCGTCGAGGAGCGTGCTCAGGTCTTGCTTCTGGAGAAAACCTTCGAAGACCAGCTTGTAGCCGTACTGCGTCTGCTCGATCCGGTGCATGCGGGTGCCCTCCTTCCGTAGATCACAGGACATCAGAACTTCAGGGCCGCGTTCGCGGCATTACCTGTCAAGTGCAGGAAAAGAGGCGGAGGGGGACAGCCGGGGAGAAAAAAAAGAAGGGGAGCCCGAGGGCTCCCCTCTTGCGATGGCCGAGGCGCCGGCCTTAGAGGCTGAACGAGAAGGTGGCCACGATGCTGTTGAGCGTCATCTCGGTGGTCACGCGGGTGCCCGGGACGGGGCCGGAGACGGGGGAGATGAAGGGGCCGGAGATCTTCTCGGAGAAGGCGCGGTAGTAGGCGGCGTTCATGGTCAGGGACGGCGTCACCTGGATGCCCATGCCGACGCACGCGTGCTTGCCGAAGATGGCCGGGGACGCCACGTTGAAGAAGGTGACCTCGTCCGGGATGGCGTTCTCGGTCTGGTTGTAGCCGGCGCGCAGGGTGAGCTTCGGCATCGCCTGGAACTGGACGCCCAGGCCGTAGGCCGTGATGTCCTGCCAGCCCAGCACGGTGCCGAAGCCTTCGGTGTCTCGCGAAGTAGAGCTGCTTGGCGTCGAGGGCGATCTTCAGGCGGTCGGAGGGGGTGATGCCGATGCCGAGGACCGCGTTGGCCGGGTTGTTGACCTGCAGCTTGAGCTTGCGGGCGGTGCCGAAGGTCGGCAGGTTCGGATTGGCCACCGCGGAGTTCCACTCGAAGTCCTCGAACTCCATCTCGCTCTGGTAGGAGCCCCCGATGCTGAACACGTCGTTGATCTTGTAGAAGACGCCGACCTGGGCGCCGAAACCCCAGGCGCTGTCGCTGTCCGTGCTCGGCACGAAGCAGACGCCGCCGGCGGAGCAGTCGGGCGTGGCGAAGCCCGCCGGACGGGCGGTCAGCGAGGCGCGGCCAGCGATGAAGGCGCCGCCGATGGAGAGGTTGTCGTTCACCTGGTACGCCGCCATGACCGGCACCTTCATCAGGGCGTAGCCGGAGAAGACGTGGCCGAAGCCGAAGGGCTGGGGCGCGAAGATCGGGTTGGTGGAGTCCTGCGGGAAGTCGGCGCCGAAGCCGGCCATGCCGAGGAAGCCGACGCCGTAGGCGAGCTTGCCGCCCGGTTTGTGGGCGGTGAAGCCGAAGGCCGGGATGAGGGCCGGATCGGCCGCGTGCTCGGTCTTCCCCTTGAAGGGTCCGACCTGGCTCTCGACGGTGATGTCGTCGTCGGCGAGCTCGGCGCTGAACTCGAATTTGTGGCCGTCGAGCTGGGTGAGGAGCGCGGGGTTCAGGTTGAGCGCGCCCAGCGCGTCGTTGGGCAGCGCCACACCGGCGCCTCCCATGGAGCTGTTGACCGCTCCGATGCCGTGCAGGGCGTTGCCGTTGCCGGCCCAGGCCGGCAGCGTGGTGAAGGCGGAGGCGGCGAGGAGCAGAACAAAGCCTGTAACCTTCCTTGACATCATGGATCTCCCTGGATCAGGTCGCCTGATCGAAATGTGCGGCCTCCCGGCTCGCGAGGGCGGCGGTGCCGCGCGGCGGAGTGGGCCTTGCACCTAGGAATAGCTGGAGAAATCATATCGGAATCCGCGCGGACGTCAAAGTCTCCGGCTGCTCACTTTGAGGGCTATGGGTGTGCAGCGGGTGCGCTAGTCCCCCCTTCGACCCGTACTGCTGGACGCCGCCGCCGGGGGTCGTGGGGGCCGGCCAGGGGGAGGCGCCGCCGTTGTTCAGGGGCGGGTTGGCGTCGTCGAAGAACTTGTACCAGGCGCCGTTGCCGTCCACGCCCGCCTGGAGCTGTGGCTCCAAACAGGTGAGCTCGCCGAACCAGGCGGAGTGCTGGTTGCCCTGCCGGCGGACGCAGAGCGCCGCCGGGAGGAGCGGCACGTCGCCGGTCGTCCAGGGTCCCTGCTGAGTCGGGCCTGGAAGCGGTGTGCCGCTGCCGGGCTGGTTGAGCGCCGCGAGCTGGCCGGCGGTGAGCTTGAGGAGGAGCAGGGGCGCCGTAAAATACTGGTCCTGGAGCTTCGAGCCCGGATTCTTGGCGAGCTTTCCCGTCAGGAGGATCTCGTAGTCGAGGTCGCGCGCGGAGTTCTGGGAGGCGGGGCTCTGGCCTTGCGGCGGGTTGCGCTCGCCGCCGCGGGCGCCGGGGGCGATGACCTCGTAGCCGCCCATGTTCCAGCTCGTCTGCCAGGCGGTGAGGTGGTTGAGCGCGGCCTCGGCCCGCCACCAGCGCTGGGCCAGGGGGATCAGGGTGTCGTCCTGGGCCTGGAGCGCGGCGTAGAGGAGGGCGGCGCCCCCGGCGTGCCAGAGCTGGGCGTGGGAGGAGGTCAGGGTCTCGACGGCGCCCGCGGGTCCGAGGCCGCCGCCCTGGCTCGGATCGTGGGGGACGCAGCCGTGGCCGTAATTCTCCTGGACCTGGAACACGAGCTGCGCCAGCTTCCTCGCCTGGCCGGCGTCGGTGCCCGGCGCCTTCAGCACGCAGGCGTCGGTGTAGGCCACGGCGGCCTGCAGAAACTTCTGGTTGGGGGTGAACTTCGGGTTGAGCTCGTCCGGCGTGGGCTGGACCTTGGCGGGCGTCTGGCCCTGGACGAGGACGTCGTACAGGTGCTCCAAAAGCTGTTGCTCGGCTCCCATGGGAGTCTCCTTTCGGGGTTCAAGGGTTCAGACGACGCGCGTGCCGTAGTTGTGATCTGGAGCCTGTGGCCGGCCGGGCGGCGGGAACGGCGACAGGCCGCCGTTGCGCAGCGGAGGCTCGGCGTCGTCCCAGAACTTGAACCAGGGCTCATCGCCGTCGACGCCCGCCTGAAACTGGGGCTCGAGGGCGGACAGGGTTTCGAACCAGGCGGAATGCCGGTTGTCGCTACGGCGCACGTGCAGGGGCGAGGGGAGGAGCGGCACGTCGTGCTCCCTCCAGGGGCCGAGCAGGCCGTCCGGTCCGATGAGCGGCTTGCCGAAGCCCGGGTCGCGGAGCCGCTCGAGCTCGGCTGGCGGCAGGCCGGCAAGGAGCCAGGGTCCCAGGAAATACTGTTCCCGGAGGTTGTCGCGGTCGAAATCGAGCTTGCCGCGGAGGAGGAGCTCGTAGTCGAGATCCCGCGCCGGGTTTTCAGCGGGAGCCGAGTCCGGCCCGCGCGAGCCGCCGCGGGCGCCGGGGGCGACGATCTTGAAATGGCCGCGGATCTTCTTCCTCTTCCAGTCCGTACTCCAGGCGGTGAGGTGGCAGAGGGCGGCCTGGGCCCGCCACCAGATCCCGGCCAGGACGGCGACGCTGGCGTCATTGGCGAGCAGGGCGGCGGTGAGCAGGGCGGCCGAGCCGGCGTGCCAGAGCTGGGCGTGGGACGGCGTGAGCGTTTCGACCGCGCCTCCCTTGCCGATGCCCTGGTCGTCCAGATTCCGGGTAATGGCGCCGGTGGCCCTGGCGGTGGTCTGGACCTGGAAGACGCGCCGGGCCAGCTTTTCCGCCTGCACGGGGTCCGTGCCCGGGGGTTCCAGACGAGAGCGTTCGTGTACGCCACCGCGGCCTGGAGCAGCTTCGGTCTGGGGCGAAGCCCGGATTGAGGCGGGCGGCGGCGTCGGCCTGCCGTCGCCGCAGCCGGTCGAGGGCTTTTTCGTCCCTGTTCTCCAAAGCGGTGAACACCTTCAAGAGCCGCTCCATCATCGGCTTCTCGGCACCCATGACGACGTCCTCCTCCTGGTCCTGCTCAGGGAATGGTTCAGGGAATGCTTTTGTCATGACTCTAGCACGGGACTGGCACGAGACGAGCACGGGAACAACGGCGCGGCGGCTTGCGATGGCAGGGTGGAATCACCTATCCTACGTCTCAATTTCGCAAAGGAGATAGACAGGATGGTGGCGGATCCAGACGTGACGGCCAACGTCGCCGACCCGGTCATCCCCGGCCCCGGCCTGCCGGACTGGGCGAGCCGCCAGACGGACAACGCCCTGGTGGGCTGGCTGGTGGCGGTGGGGCTGACAGCCGTGGGCTTTCTCCTGCTGGCCGCCGCGGGCGGTCCGCTGTGGCCGCGTTTCGCGTTTCGGCGCTCGGCGTGGCCGGCATCGCCGCCTACGGCGCCTGGGTCTATCCGTTCTTCCGCGGCCTGGAAGAGGAAGCTGCCGGAGAGCGCGGACCGCTGGGACAAGCTGGAGGTCAAGCTGATCGCGGCCTTCGAGCAGCTCGGCGCGGGCGACCTGGTGCGCTCGGCGGAGCAAGTGCGCGGCCCACGCCGCCTGGCCCGGTCTCGGCCACGGCGACGCGACGCTGGGCGCGCTGGTGCAGCAGATCCAGAACAGCTCGATCGAGGTCGGCCTCGGCCGGCAACGCGGTGCACGCCACCGCCTCGGAGCTGGCCTCGGGCTCCTCGGAGCAGGCGGCCGCGGTGGTCGAGATCACCGCCACCATGGAGGAGCTGGCGCGCACCGCCGCGCCAGATCGCCGGCAACGCCGCCGACCAGGCGGAGCTCGCGGCCCAGCGCCGAGCAGAGCGGCGAGACCGGCGTCGGCCGCGGTCGAGGAGGCGGTGGCGCGGCGTCGAGGAGGTGCAGAAGCGCATCGCGCGCCATCGCCGCCCGCGCCGACACGCTCGGGCACGCGCTCCAAGGAGATCTACCGCGTCCTCGACCTGATCACCGAGATCGCCCAGGAGACCCACATCCTGTCGCTCAACGCCGCCATCGAGGCCGGCCGCGGCCGGCGAGCACGGCCGGCGCTTCGCGGTGGTCGCCGACGAGGTGCGCCGCCTGGCGCAGCGCTCGCAGGAGTCGGTGGAGTCGGTGCGCAACCTGCTCGACGAGTTCTCCGGCTCGATCCGCGCCACCGTGGTGGCCACCGAGGAGGGCGGCAAGGAGGCGGCCCGCGTGCTCGAGCGCGCCCGCGCCGCCGCCGGCGCCATCGAGGAGCTGCGCGACGCCCTCGCGCGACACGGCGCGGGTCGGCGCGCGAGATCTCGCTGGCCACCGAGCAGCAGCACACGGCGTCGGACCAGGTGGTGCTCACGCTCAAGGAGGTCAGCCAGGTGATCCAGCGCATGGCCGAGGGCCTCAAGCACTTCTCCGGCACCGCGGAGCGCGCTCAACCAGCTCGGCCCTGACCATCCAGCTGCTGACCCAGTCGTTCCACCTCGACTCGCCGCGCTCGCTCAAGCACCTGGTGGAGCAGTGGGCGCGGGAGCTGGAGCAGGCCACGTCCGCCAGCGAGATGGAGGAACGCCTGGACCGGCTGGTGCAGCAGACCCCGTTCATCGAGCTGGGCTACTTCGTCGACACGAGCGGCTACACCGTCGCGCTGAGCTACAACCGCTCCCTGACCACCGGCCGGCAGCTCCTGTCCGCCGTGGGCGCGCGCGAGATCGACATGACCCAGCGGCCCTGGTACCGGGCGGTATCGCGCGAGCGGCGGGCGTCGCTCACGGCTCCTTACGAGTCGCTGCAGAGCTCCGGCATGGTGTTCACGGTGGCGGCGCCGGTGTTCAGCAGCCGCGACCGTTCGTTCAAGGGGGTCCTGGGTGTGGACATCAACGTCACCGGCTGGACCCGGATCTAGAGCATGATCCCCTCCGGCACGCAAACCCCCCGGGGCGGGCTCTCCACCGGCAGCCATCTGCTGGTGCAGGCGGGCGAGTACGTCTGCGCGCTGCCGCTGGTGTCGGTCCGGCGGGTGTTGCGCTCGCTGACGGTCCATCCGTTGCCGGGCTCGGCGCCGGAGCTGGAGGGGCTGGCGGAGTTCGGCGGCGAGCCGCTGCCGGTGCTCAACCTCGCCCGGATGGTCAACGCCGCGCCCGGAGCCAATCCCGCGTACCCGGTGACGATCGTGGTCTGGGCCGGGCCGCCGGACGCCCGCGAGATGATGGGGCTCGCCGCGGACGCGGCGTTGGAGGTGGCGGACTTGCCGCCCGGTACGGTGGTGATGGGCGACGGCGGCTTCCTGCTCGGCGAGGCGCCGGTGGCGGGCAAGGTGGTGCGCGTGATCAACCTCGAAGCTCTGGGGCAGGAGCGTTGAACGCTGCGGTCACCGCGGCCGGCCGCGGCTTCCTCATCCTGAGCCGCAAGGGCGTGCTCTGGGGGGTCGACAACACCGCGGTGGCGGGGCTGAGCCGGAACCGGGAAGATGCCGTCCACAAGTCCGGTTTTCGGGTCGACGTCGGCGGCCGGCGGCTGGCGGCCGACGACGTCCTCGGCGTCGTCGACACCTTGCGCATCTGGCCGCTGGCTCCCGCGGTCCGGCGTTTCTGTCCGGGGGTGGCGGCCGGGGTATCCGGCATGTCCGTGCATGGCGAGTCGCCGCTCCTGGTCGTGGATTCGCGGCAGCCGCCGCGCCTGCTCTGGCTCGAAGAAGGAGAAGGAACCGATGAAGGACGTGAGTGACCCGAGCCATCAGGCTCGCCTGGGGCTCTACATCGTCTGCGGCGTCACGGTCTCGGGCCTCGTGCTGCTGATGATCACGGAGGCGGGCGGCGGGCGCAACTGGCCGTTCAACCTCTTCCTGCTGTTCGCCGGCGCGGCCCTCTGGCTGTATGGCGGCGTGATCTTCCGTTCGCAGCAGAACCTGTGGAGCCGGGTGGACAGCTCGGACCGCAGCCAGCGCGAGGTGGAGAAGATTCTGGTCGACAGCCTGGACCGCCTGCGGGCGGGCGACCTGGTCAACTGCGCCGAGCGCGCCCAGCGCCTCCCCGGCAAGGTGGCGGTGACCTTCTCCAACGCCACCAACGCGCTGGACGTGCTGGCGCAGCAGATCCAGCGCAGCTCGATCGAGGTGGCCGCCGCCGCGAACTCGGTCAACGAGATCGCCTCGGAGCTGGCGTCGGGCTCCTCCGAGCAGGCCGCCTCCGTGGTCGAGATCACGGCGGCCATGGAGGAGCTCGCCCGCACCGCCTCGATGATCGCCGAGAACGCCGGCACGCAGGCCGAGCTGGCGCAGCGCGCCGAGGAGAGCGGCAACGCGGGCAAGGAGGCGGTCGAGGAGGCGGTGCAGGGGGTCGAGGAGGTGCGCAAGCGGATCGCCGGCATCGCCAGCCGTGCCGACGTCCTGGGGGTGCGCTCGAAAGAGATCTACCGCGTTCTGGACCTCATCACCGAAATCGCCCAGGAGACGCACATCCTCTCGCTCAACGCCGCCATCGAGGCCGCCGCGGCCGGAGACCACTGGCGTCGCTTCTCCGTGGTCGCCGAAGAGGTCCGCCGGCTGGCCCAGCGCTCCCAGGAGTCGGTCGACTCGGTGCGCAACCTGCTCGACGAGTTCGCCAGCTCGATCCGCGCCACCGTGGTGGCGACGGAGGAGGGCACGCGCGAAGCCACCCGCGTGCTCGAGCGCGCACAGGCCGCGTCCGACGCCATCGAGGCGCTGCGCGAGGCCTCCGGCGACAGCGCGCGCGTGGCCCGGGAGATCTCCCTCGCCACGCAGCAGCAGAACGCCGCCTCGGATGAAGTGGTGCTGACCCTCAAGGAGGTCAGCCACGTCGTCCAGCGCATGGCCGACGGCCTGAAGGCGTTCTCCGACACGGCCGACCGCCTGAACCGCCTGGGGCTGATCATCCAGATGCTGGCCCAGTCGTTCCACCTGGAGTCGCCGCACTCCCTCAAGCACATCGCGCAGTCGTGGTCGCACGAGGTGCGGCGCCGCCTGGGCAACTGGGAGGCGATCGACCGCCTGCTCCAGGAGCTGATCACGCGCCAGCCCTACGTCGAGTGCCTGTATTTCTACGACGCCAAGGGTGGCCAGCTCGCCCTCACGGTCAACCGGCAGATCGTCGGCGACCGCGAGGTGCCGCTGGTGGTCAAGACGGGGGAGGGTTTCAACGAGCGCCCGTGGTACAAGGCCGCGGTCCAGGAAGGGCACGCCATCCTCACGCCGCTCTTCGATTCGCTGTTGACCGAGAAGCAGATCTTCACCGCCGCGGCGCCGGTCTACGAGAGGGGCCAGCTCGCCGGAGTCGTGGGACTGGACATCAACGTCGACAGTTGGACCAAGATCTAGAGCCGGCCGCTCTCCAGGAACGCTGTGGATCCAGAGTTCGCCGACCTCGTCCCCCTCTTCGTAGAGGAAGCCCGTGACCGCATCGAGCGGCTGGCCACGTTCGTCCCTCAGATGGAAGGGGACGGGCAGGCGGTCGTCGAGGTCAAGCGCGAGCTGCACACGCTCAAGGGGGCGGGGCGAATGCTCCAGATCGCGCCGCTGGCCGAGCTCTGCCACTCCGCCGAGGAGGTGCTCCAGGCCGCGCCTCCCGGGCTGATCGCGCTGCTCACCCGGACCATCGACGAGCTGAGCGGTATGGTCGAGGCCGTCTCCCGCGGCGAGGAGCCGGCGCGCGACGTCGACTTCCTCGACCTGCTCCTGCGCGCCGCCGCGCCACCCACGCCCGGAGCCGCCGCCGCGCTCTCCGCTCCGTCCGCTCCGTCCGCGCCGAAAAAGACGAAGAAGGCGAAGGAGACGAGGGGGACCGAGCCCGCCCCGGAGCCGGAAAAACCGGAGCCGGCCTCCGAGCCCGAGCCGTTGCCCGAGTTGCCCGAGCCCGAGACGGAGATGGACGACGGTCTCCCTTCGGGCTCCTACGCCGAGGACGGTGCCGACAAGGGCGCCGAGAAGGCCGCTATGCCGTCGGCGGGCGTCAAGCCCGCGACACTGGGCGGCGACATCCGGGTCGACACCTCCTCCCTGGACGCCGTGGCCGAGCGCGCGACCCAGGTGCGCATCATGGCTCTCGCCGGCCGCCAGGTGGTCGAGCGCATCTACGAGCTGGCGCGCCTGGCCGAGGAGGGGCTGCACGAGCCGCAGCCGACGCAGGTGCTGGCCGTGCTCTCGACCATGCTGCGGCGGGTGGCGGTGGAGCTCGAAGGGGGGCAGCGCCGGCTGATCCGCTCCTCCGAGGAGCAGCTCGACAAGATGCTGTCGCTCCAGCTCCAGCCGCTGCGGGGCTCGCTGATCTCCCTCGCCCGCCACGCCCGGGAGCTCGCCCGCACGCTCGGCCGCGAGGTCGAGGTCGAGCTGGAAGGGGAGGACACCCGCCTCGACCGCCGCATCACCCGCGAGCTGGACGAGGCGCTGATCCACCTGGTGCGCAACTCGGTGGATCACGGTATCGAGCCGCCGGCCGTGCGCGCGGCCCGGGGCAAGCCGGAGGCGGGCCGGCTGCAGATCCGCGCCTCGGCCGAGGGCCCGCGCGTCCGCCTGGTGATCCAGGACGACGGCCGCGGCATCGACTTCGACGGCGTCATCCGCCGGGCGGTGAGCATCGGCCTTGTGGACGCCGGAAGCGCCGGGCGGATGGGCAAGGAAGAGGCGCTGCGCCTCCTTTTCTCGCCCGGCTTCTCGACGCGCAAGCAGATCACCGACATCTCCGGCCGCGGCATCGGCCTCGACGTGGTGGCCAACGTGGTCAACCGGGTCGGCGGCGAGGTCTTCGTGGACTCCGAGCCGGGCAAGGGGACCACTTTCCGGGTCGAGGTGCCGGTGGCGCGCCGCGGCGAGGCCGTCATGCTGCTCCGGGTCGGCCAGCTCCGGCTGGCCCTGCCTTCTTCGGTAGCCCGCCGCGCCACGCGGCTGTCGCCGGATCAGATTCTTCGAGCGCGAGGGCCGCACGTTCGCCGTGCTTGCGGACAGCGCCGGGCGGTCGGACCGGCTGGTCCCCTTCGTCCCCCTGGCCCGGCTCTACCGCCAGCCGGCGGAGGACGTCCAGCTCCTGATCGAGGGCATGGCGTCGGGCCAGCCGCTGGCGCTGGCGGTGGACGACGTCGAAGGGGAGCAGGAGGTTCTGGTGCGGCCGATCACGCGCAAGGTCGCCACCGACCGGCTGCTCGAAGGCGTGGCGTTGCTCGCTTCCGGAGAGCCGGTGGGCGTGCTGTCGCCGGCCGTGCTCGCCCAGCGCGAGTACCTGCGCGCCCTGCCGGCGGCGCAGGAGAAGGCCGTGGCCGTGCGGCGGGTGCGCATCCTCCTGGTGGACGACTCCATGGTGACGCGGGAGATGGAGCGGCGCCTGCTGGAAGACGCCGGGTTCCACGTCTCGGCGGCGAGCGACGCCCAGGAGGCGCTGACGCTGCTCGCCGAAGAGCCGTTCGACTGCGTGGTCACGGACATCGAGATGCCGGGCATGGACGGCTTCGAGCTGACCGCCCATCTGCGCGGCATGGAGCACTTCGCGCAGCTTCCGATCATCGTGGTCTCGACGCGCGACCGTCCGGATGACAAGCTCCGCGGTCTGAAAGTGGGCGCGGACGCCTACCTCACCAAGCAGAGCCTCGACGCCGGGGAGCTGGTCGACCTGGTGCGGCGGCTGAACCGGCGCTAGAAGGAAGGAAGACTCTTGATCCGAGTGTTACTGGTGGACGACTCGCCGTCGGTGCGGGCCGTCCTGCGGCGCTTCTTCTCGAAGACGCCCGACATCGAGGTGGCCGGGGAGGCCGGCGACGGCGAGCAGGCCGTCCGGCTGGTGCTCGAGGTTCAGCCGCACGTCGTGGTCATGGACATCCAGATGCCGAACGTCGACGGCTACGCGGCCATCGAGCGCATCATGGCGCTGCGGCCGACGCCGATCGTCGTGCTGTCGTCGCGGGCCACCCGCAACCAGATGCAGACCGCCTTCGAGGCGATCCGCCGCGGCGCGGTCGAGGTGCTGCCCAAGCCCGAGGACACGCCGAGCTGGCAGCTCCTGGCCGACACCTTGCCCGACACGGTGCGGGCGGTGTCGCAAGTCAAAGCCCGGACGCAGCCCCGGGAGCGTCGCCGGCCGAAGCCGGTCGATCCCGCCTCGGCCCTGTCCGAGCCGCAGGCGCTGCGCTGGATCGCCATCGGCGCCTCCACCGGCGGCCCGGCCGCCATCCGCGACTTCTTCGAGGAGATCCCGGCGGAGCCGCCGGTGAGCTTCCTCATCGTGCAGCACATCGCCTCGGGCTTCGAGCTGGGCTTCGTCGACTGGCTCAACAAGGAGTTCCCTCTGGACGTCCGCCTCGCCCGGGACGGCGAGCGCCCGCGGCCCGGAGCCGTACGGCTCGCGCCGGGCGGCTGTCACATGCTGCTGGAGCCCGGCGGCGTCCTCCACCTCGACACCCAGACGCCGGCCCGACGTGGCCACCGCCCGTCGGTCGACGAGCTGTTCCACTCCTGCGCCGAGAGCTGCCCGCGCGAGGTCGCCGGGGTGATGCATGACCGGCATGGGCTCCGACGGTGTCGAGGGGCTCCTGGCTCTGCGCCAGGCCGGCGGGCTGACCCTGGCCCAGGACGAAGCGAGCTCGATCGTCTTCGGCATGCCGCGCGTCGCGCTGGAGAAGGGTGCCGCGGACGTGGCGCTGCCGCCGAAGGAGCTGGCGCGCACGCTGGTCAAGGTCTGGGGGAAGGGGGCTATGAGGTGATCCATCGCGTCCTGGTCGTCGACGACAGCGAGGTCACCCGGGCGATCCTCTCCCGGATTCTGCGGGGTGCCGGCTTCGAGGTTCTGGAAGCCCGCGACGGCGCCGAGGGAGCGCTCACGGCGCTGCGCGAGCGGCCGTCCGTCGTGGTGACCGACCTCGAGATGCCGACCATGGACGGCTTCCCGCTCCTGCGGCTGCTCAAGGCCGATCCCCTGAGCGCCCACATTCCGGTGCTGATCCTCACCAGCCACGGCGAGGCGGCCTCGCGCTTCTGGAGCCTGCGCACCGGCGCCGACGCCTACCTGACCAAGGACTACAAGCCGCAGCACCTCGTGGCCACGGTGGCGCGGCTGGCCGCGGCCTCCGAGTCGGCGCCGCGCTGCGAGGTGCCGGCGGGCGACGGCAGCGGGAGCGACCTCGGGCCGCTGGAGGTTCTGGCGCGGGTGGCGCGCCAGCTCGACGCCAACCTGCTCAAAGCGACGCTCATCAACTCCCTGCTGGAACGGGGGATGGCCGCGAGCGACTTCCACGAGGCGAGCCGCGTCGCTCTGGAGATCATCGGCCAGGTGGTGGACGCCCGCTGTCTTGCCGTCGCCATCGCCGAGGCCGACGCCGGTGGCGTCACTGTCGAGATCCTCCTCCTGGACGCGATCCGCCAGCAGGACGTGGACGCCGTACGCGACCTCGTCGTCGCCAATCTGGACCTGCCGCCGGCCCCGTTGACCGCCCCCGACATCCACGTCGAGGGCACGGTGGCGGACAGCCCGCCCATCGACCTCGACCACGCGGTCTGGCTGCAGCTCGCCGTGCGCGAGGCGCAGGGCGTGCTCGTCATGGTGCCGCGCGACCGGGAGCACTTCAGCCGCTCCGGCAGCGGGCTGGTCCACGCCCTGGCAGGGCATTTGACGCTCGTGCTCGACAACGCCCGCCTCTCCCAGCGGCTGCACGAGATGTCCACCCGCGACGGCCTGACCCGCCAGCTCAACCACCGTGCCATCTACGAGCGGCTGACCGAGGAGCTGGAGCGGGCGCGCCGCTACCGCTATCCCTTGAGCGTGATCCTCTGCGACATGGACCACTTCAAGGAGGTCAACGACACCTACGGCCATCTGGCCGGCGACGCGGTGCTGCGCGAGGGGGCCGAGGTGCTGCGCGGCTCGCTGCGGGCGGGCGACCTGCTGGGCCGCTACGGCGGCGAGGAGTTCCTGGCCGTCCTCCCCCAGATCGACCTCGACGCCGCGCGCGCCGCGGCCGAGCGGCTGCGCCTCGCGCTGGAGGGGCTGCCGGTGAAGCTGCCGGCTGGGGCCGAGGCGGGGATCACCGCGTCCTTCGGAGTGGCTTCGCTCGGCGAGCTCGGCGCCTCCGCGACGAGCGATCTCCTGGTCTCGCTGGCCGACCGTCGGCTGTACGACGCCAAGGCGGCGGGCCGCAACTGCGTCCGCCCCTGACCGGCCCGTCTGAGATTGCCGAGATCACAGACATGGTCGAAGACTTTCCCCCTCTTCGCCGGCGCTGGAGAAGCTGATCACCCTCATCCGGGACGCCACCGGCAACGTCATCTCTCCGGCGCGCTACGCTTTCCTGGAGGAAGTGGCGCAGCGCCGGGCGCGCTCCCGGGGGTTCCCGTCGGTCAAGGACTACGTCCACGCACTGACGGTCAACGCCATCGAAGGGGAGTGGGAGAGCCTCATCCCCCTGATCACGATCAAGGAGTCGTATTTCTTCCGGGCGCCGCAGCAGTTCGACATCATCCGGGAGCAGGTGCTGCCGCGCCTGATGCAGGCCCGCGCGCAGTCGCGGCACCTGCGGATCTGGTGCGCGGCGTGCGCCCGCGGCGAGGAGCCGTTCACGCTCGCCATGATCCTCAACGAAGAACCGGCCCTGGCGGGGTGGGACTGGACCATCCTGGCGACGGACGTGGACGAGGGCGCGCTTGCCGGTGCGCGCCTCGGCCTCTACGGGGACCGCGCGGTCAACCAGGTGCCGCCGCCGATGCTGGAGCGCTACTTCAAGCGCCGCGGCAAGCTCTTCGAGCTCGAACCGGAGCTGCGGTCGCGCGTCCTCTACCGCCACCTCAACCTGGCACACTCGCCGTACGCGCTGCCGTTCCAGGAGTGCGACCTGGTCCTCCTCCGGAACGTCCTCATCTACTTCCGCCGGCCGTTACAGCGGCGGGTGATCGCGCACGTAGGGCAGGTTCTGGCGCCGCACGGCTATCTCTTCCTCGGCGCCTCGGAGACGCTCTGGCAGATCCAGGACGACCTGGAAGCGGTGGACCTGGGCTCGTGCTTCTGCTACCGCCACCGGACCGGACCGCGGCCCGAGCTCCCCCCTGCGCCGGCCGCCCCTCCGAAACCGAAGCCGGTGCGGGTCGAGCCGCGTCCGGCTCCGGCTCCGCCCCGGCCCGCGCCGCCCGTCATCGAGCCGCCGCCGATCGCCGCGACCAGGCTCCCCGCCGAGCCCTTCGGCGTGCCGGAGATGCTGGCCCGCGCCGCCCGCGACCTGGCGGAGAACCGGATCGACGACGCGGCCCGGGTCATCGAGCAGCTCATGGAGACCGATCCGTCGGACCCGGAAGCCTACGCGCTGGAAGGGTTTCTGCACGACCTTGCCAACCGCACGGACGAGGCGACCGCCTCCTACCGCGCGGCGCTCTACCTCGACCCCGCGCTCTTCCAGGTGCGGGTGCTCCTCGCCGACTGCCTGCTGCGCCTGGACCACCGCGACCTCGCCCGGCACCAGTACCGGGAAGCCCTCGCCGTCCTGGAGAGCGGCCGGGAGCGGGCTCTCTCCCTGTTTGCCGACCTCCCCCTCCCCGACCGCGACCGGGCGCGCCGCCGGTGCCAGGAGGTTCTGAAGCGGGGGTGACCGTGTCAGTGCGACGCGCCGCGGAACCGCTCGGTCAGCTCGACGACCGTCTCGGGTGCGATCTTCTGGAACAGCGGCTGCCCGGCGGACACGGCGCGCCCGGCCGGCAGGCGGTCGAAGCCGGCGAGGCCGTCGAAAGACACCGCGCCCGGCTTGCCCGTCTCGCCGAGCAGCTCGAAGATGCGCTCGCTGGAGTCGGGGATGATCGAGGCGCTCGTCACCGCGTACAGGTAGCACAGCTCAAGGCCGAGGCGGAGGATCTCCGAGGCCCGCTCGCGGTCGTTCTTGACCGCCACCCAGGGCTGTGCCTGAGTGACGTACTCGTTGCCCGCCACCCACAGGGCGCGCAGGTGGCGCATGGCCTTGCGCACGTTCGTCGCCCGCAACTCCTGGTCGAGCTGCGTGACCAGCTCGCCGCAGCGGGAGATCAGCTCCCGGTCCAGATCCTCCACCTTGCCCGGCGCCGGGATCTTGCCCTCGAAGTTGCGGCCCACCATGGTGAGGACACGGTTGACGAAGTTGCCGAGCACGTCCGCGAGATCCTTGTTCACCAGGCCGGCGAAGCCCTCCAGCGAGAAGTCGGAGTCCGTCCCTTCCGGCGCCATGGCGAGCAGCGCGTACCGCCAGTAGTCCGAAGGGAAGAGCGTCAAGGCCGTGTCGGTGAAGATCCCGCGCCCGCGGCTCGTCGAGAACTTCCCGCCTTCATAAGTGAGCCAACTGAACGACTTGATCTGGTCGGCCATGACCCAGACGTCGCCGGTCCCGAGCATGGTGGCCGGCCACATGACGGCGTGGAACGGCACGTTGTCCTTGGCCATGAACTGGAGATAGGTGACCTCGTCCGGCTCTTTCCACCACCGCCGCCAGGCATCCGGGTCGCCGGAGAGCTGCGCCCAGTCGGCTGTGATGCTGATGTAGGCGATGGGCGCGTCGAACCAGACGTAGAAGACCTTGCCCTCGAAGCCGGGCTTGGGCACGGGGATGCCCCAGGAGAGGTCGCGCGTGATGCTGCGGTCCTGAAGCCCTTCGTCGAGCCACTTGTAGGCGATCCCCTTCGTGGTGGACGGCCAGCCGGGATGCTGATCCACCCAGGAGCGCACCCGCTCCTGGAGCACCGAGAGGCGGAGGAACAGATGCTTGGAGTCGCGGATCTCCAGATTCTTGCCACCGCTGATGGCCGAGCGCGGCTCGATGAGCTGGGTGGGGTCGATGAGCGAGCCGCAGGAGTCGCACTGGTCGCCGCGCGCGTCTTTGTAGCCGCAGATCGGACAGGTGCCGACGACGTAGCGGTCGGGGAGGAAGCGCTGATCGTCGATGGAGTAGATCTGCGCGACCGTGCGCTCCTCGACGAAACCGTTCTCGTCCAGCCGGCGGAAGACGGCCTGCGTCATCTCGTGGTTGGTGGGCGACGAGGAGCGGCCGAAGTAGTCGAACGAGATCCGGAACTGCTCGTAGATTCGGGCCTGGATCGCATACTGCTCGTCGCAGTACTCCCGCGGCGACTTGCCTTCGGCGAACGCCGCGATCTCGGCGGGCGTACCGTGCTCGTCG
Source organism: uncultured Holophagales bacterium (assembly GCA_963844885.1). GTDB lineage: Bacteria > Acidobacteriota > Thermoanaerobaculia > Multivoradales > UBA5704 > DATMER01. The sequence goes on from CAWJQA010000014.1 coordinate 112,882, forward strand.
GTGCCGCAGACGTAGAGAACCTCCTCCCCCTGCTGCCGCAGATGGCGGGCCAGCACGTCGCCCGGGAGCATCGAGCCGATGAGGTTGCCGAGGTGCTTGACGCCGTTGATGTACGGCAGTGCGCTGGTGATGAGATAGCGGGGCATGTCTTTAGGGGCCTCTCCTGAGGGGGCAGAATCCTAGCACAGGGGGTTGGGGGGGAAGGCTGTTACGGGTTATCTTATTGGAGGAGGCGTCAGCCCATGCCCACCATTCGCCGCCCGGCCGTGGCCGGCCTGTTCTACCCCGGGTCCGCTGAAGAGTTGAAATCCACCGTCGAGGCGCTCCTCCGCGAGGCGAGCCCCGAGCCGGGGCCCGCGCCCAAGGCGATCATCGCGCCGCATGCCGGCTATGTCTATTCCGGACCGACCGCCGCGGTGGCCTTCCAGGCACTGACGGCCGGCGAGGCTCCACGCCGCGTCGTGGTTCTGGGGCCGGCCCACCGGGTGGCGGTCCGGGGGATCGCGCTACCCGGGGCCGACGCGTTTGCCACGCCTCTGGGCGACGTTCCCGTGGACACCGATCTCGCCGAGGCCGTCTCGCGGCTTCCCCAGGTCACCATCTTCCCGGAGGCTCACGCGTCCGAGCACTCGCTGGAGGTCGAGTTGCCGTTCCTCCAGGTGCTTTTCCCGGGAGCGCGGGTCCTGCCGCTGGTCGTGGGGGACGCCGACGAGGACGAGGTCGCCGAGGTGCTCGATCTCGTCTGGGGCGGCCCCGAGACGGCCATCGTCATCAGCTCCGACCTCTCCCATTACTTGCCGTACGACGTGGCGCGGCGCGTGGACCGGGAGACCGCGGACGAGATCCTGGCCCTGGAAGGGCCTCTCCATTCGCGGCAGGCGTGCGGCGCCTATCCGATCAATGGCCTGCTCGTGGCGGCCCGCAGCCGCGGCCTGATGCCCCGGCTGCTCGACCTGCGCAACTCGGGAGACACGGCCGGCGACCGCGGCCGTGTCGTGGGCTATGGCGCGTTCGCGTTCTCGGAGGCGGTGGAGGCGGCGTGATGGACGAGCAGGGGACCACCCTCCTGGCCGTCGCGCGGCAGAGCCTGGCCGCGGCGCTGAAGCTCGGCAAAGAGTCCGACTGGAACGAGCTCTGGCTGCGCGAGCCGGGCGCGACCTTCGTCACCCTCCGCCGGCTCGGCGCCCTTCGCGGCTGTGTCGGTTCGATCCGCGCCTACCGCCCGCTCCTGGACGACGTGTGGAGCAACACCCGGGCCGCGGCGTTCTCGGACACCCGCTTTCCGCCGGTCCATCGGGATGAATACCCCGAGCTGTCCGTCGAGGTCTCCCTCCTCTCACCCCCCGAGCCCTGCGGCTTCAAGAGCCAGGAGGAGGCCCTGGCCGGGCTCCGGCCGGGAGTGGACGGCGTCGTCTTCGAATTCCAGGACCGGCGCAGCACTTTCCTGCCACAGGTCTGGGAGCAGCTTCCGGAACCCGCCGACTTCCTGGCCCACCTCGAGCGCAAGGCGGGGCTGCCGGCGGACTTCTGGCACTCCGATGTCAGGCTCTGGCGCTACACGGTTATGAAGTGGGCGGAGGAGGGGATCAGTTCGGCTCGTCGATGACCGCGGCGACCGAGGCGGAAACGGCTGCTTTCTCCAGCCAGTGCTCCAGCCGTTCCGGCTCCTTCTGGGCCAGGATGCGCTCGCGGGCGTCGAATCTCAAGAGAGGGATGAACGGTTGATCGAGAGGATCTGATTGCTTCTTTGCTTGCCTTAGGCAACGAAGCTCAACCTTATACGCCTCACACTCCTTCGCATTGACGGTTGAACCCGCCTCATACGTGAACTGCCAAAGGTGGTATCCTTCGTGAGCGCAAGGCAGCGGTCCACGCAGGGCTCGCATTTGGGACATTTTCCACTTAATTCCAATTGAACCTTTGACCTTCTTGCGAAGGGTACTCGGACTTAAGGTCCGGCTCGCTTTCAATAGAGTAACGAGTTACAAGAAGAACATCTGTCACAATCTGACGGCCAATTATTGCGTTCAACTCTCCGGCAAGCTTAGAGCGAAAGGATGGATCCTGAAGCTGAATACCACTTGGAAGGCCCTTCGTCTCGAGGCGACGCCTCATGAAATTTGCCATCGAATCACGCTCCTCTGGCTTAAGTTTATCCAGATGCTCTGAGCAACCCAGAACAAAGGCATCAAGCCCGACCTCCCATTGTCCTATCAATACCACAAGCGGCTCCTTAGACAAACGGAGAAAGGATGGACTGCAATCTCCGGTCAATGTTTTTTTCTCAGGTGGCGCCATTCGGCTTGACGGATTGTCTTTCAAGCAGCCCATGAGAGAGGAGGTTAGGATCAGGGCTGCTGATAACAAGAGGCGTACTGTCATATTTAAGCCTCAAAAGAGTGGCAGAGCGCCAAAGTAAGGTTGATCCAACGGCCGACTTTGGCGCCTAGCCTGCAGGAGGCATCGCAACTCTGCTTGGTACGATTCGCACTCGAATGTGTTTACCATTAATAATGAAAGAACCCGATTAGCTAGTTGCCAAACGTGTACTTCCTCGTGCGCACATATGCATCGGTCAACGCACCTATTACCTTGCGGAACGTACCAAGCGAAGGGATCATGTCCACCTACCTGAACAATTTTTCTTCCTGGCTTGGGTTTGAAATCTGCCGGGGGCTTGCCTTGATTGGCACAGTAGAAGGCTCCGAGACGTTGCACTGCCTGAAGTCTCGGACCGAACGCTTGATCATCGCAGCACGCTCGACTTAAATCTACATTATCCATCCTAGAACAGCGACGCGCTCCTGGCGGAGGTTCCGCTGCAAGTCCCCGAGGATCAGTGAAGTCGAGAGGAGAGTCCGAAACATACAGATAGTGGGTGGAATTCTCTAGAAACAGTATCGGCTCGTCCTGCGTATACCGCCCCCAACCCGCCCGGTACCAGCGATGCACATTGTAGCTCCGCTCCGTCACCCCATTCGCTCCGGTAACGAGTTGCTCGGCTTCCTGGCCAGGGAAACGCAGGGGCTGATGCCGGTCGTAGGAGCGCAGAGCATAGATTGAGCCATACGGCTCATGTTCAGCGCGCCAGATGATTCCCTGGAGCGAGCTGGTCTGCAAAAGCGGGGTGCCGAGATGATCCGTAAAGGTCCAGGAGATAGTGCCGGCCCCATCCACCTGCGCCAGCGGCCGGCCGTCGAACCAGATGTATTCGTATAGGATGGCCGGGCGCGCGGTCGTCGTGACCTCAGTCTCTGCCATCAGGCTCATTTCGGGCGAATAGAGGGAGATGCGGCGTGTTGCCGTCGCGGCTTGTGCGGAAACGGCTTTCACAGTCGGTGGAGCTGAAAATCTCGGCTCCATCCTCCAGAACAGCGATCACCGTGCCGTAGCCAGGGTGCCCAGGGTCCGGACCGTAGGCGGAGGATGTGTCCACTTGGAGCACCACAGTCGCCGCGATGTTGCCGTAGATCGTCGAGCCGCTCTTCGCGATGCTCGTCGACACAATCACCTGGATGTAGCTTCCGAACTTCGCGGGCGGATTGCTGTTGCCCGGCTTCGAGGTCCAACAGGAGGTATCCAGGTTCGGCGTATGAGCCTCCGACTGGCAGAGGTGCAACGGCAACAGCGCCGTGGACCATCCCTTGAAATCAGCCTGAGCGGCGTAGTCGCCGCCCTGGACCTGCCGGCTCCATTGTGCTCCCCAGAATTGCACGCGGTCTCCGAGACGCAGTCCCGGCGTGTTGCCTCCCCAGACTACGAACGAAGTCGGCTGCGCCACGAGCACGGTCGTGGCGGCCGAAGACGGTCGATACCAGGCGTCCCCCGCGAAGGCGACTTCGAGCCGGGCGGTGCCGGTGGCGAGGTTCGGGAGGGAAAGCGAGGCTGTGGCCATGCCGTCGGCTCCGGTGGTGGCGGTGGCCGTGGCGGCGCCGAGGCGGAAGGCCACAGTCCGGCCGGCGAGCGGCTGGCCGTCGTCGTCCACGAGGTGGGCGCTCACCGTTTGGGCGCCACCGCCGGCTACCACTGAGACACCCGAGAGAGTCAACGCGGTATCTTCCGGAGTGATCACAGCCAGCCGGCTTGTCGCGGAGCCCGACCAGGCTCCTTCTCCCGCGAAGGCCACGGCGAGCGGCGTGGCTCCCGGCAGGCCGGCAGGGATGATCTCGACGGTGGCCGTGCCGTCCGCACCGGTGACGGCCGTGGCCGTCTGCGAGCCGAGAATGAATGCCAGGACTCTCCCGGCGAGCGGTTGCCCGGTGGCGCTCTCCGTCAGGCGGGCGGCGAGATGCATGGGGGCACTGTACTCCCCGACCTGGGCTCCCGTATAGACCAGGGTGGTGGGGCGGAGAACGAGGCAACGAGTTGGCACGAGACGGACAGGTCTTCAGGAACAGGGCGGTGGCGCGGCTGCTGCCACCGGAGAGCGCTTCACTCGAAGAGGTGTCGCATGGGGTGGGTGGCGGGGTTGGGACGCTGGAGCGCTGGCGCAGTGAGACGCTGTCCATGCCCGCTCGCGAGCGAGCACCTTTGCGCAGTGCCAAGCTGCTCGGCGTCCTGGCCCGGAAAGCGCAGAGGTTGACGCCGACCGTAGGAGCGCAATGCGTAGACAGAGCCGCACGGCTCGTGCTCGGCGCGCCAGACGATTCCTTGAAGAGAACTGGTTTGCATCAACGGTGTGCCAAGGTGATCAGTAAACGTCCAAGACACCGTACCGCCCGGGCTGAATGGTGTGTTAGCTATTAAATCTGGATCCATGATATCTCGAGGGATCGACAAAGAATGTTGCCATGCTTGTCTAGATAGACCAAGAGAGTAGCTTTTCGAGTCCATGTATAGATGAAAACTCTTTCCGCCTTTGCCGAACATGGACTGGCAAGACCTTCTGAAAACGGAGCGGAGATCTGAGAGTCGGGAATTCCTAATAGTTCGATGAGTTGCCCCTCGCTCACGCCGGGAACTATTTTCAAGAAGGCGCTATCCCGCTTGGCAGCGGCGGCAAAAAATATTCCATATCCCACCAGTGCTATCGACGCAACACCAAGCAGCGCAGTCAAGCGCCGACGCCGACGGCCTGAAGGAAATGATGGACTAGAACCAAAACGAAAAATTCCCATTGCACTTTCTCCAAGGATGCGTAAAATCGATAAACCACTGAGTAAGATGAGAGTCGATTTCGTTGAAAGCCCGGTTAAAAAATACTCCGCATGCACTCTCACAAGCGAACTGGGTCTTGAAATTTTTTTGCCCCAGCTCTCTGGTCATTTGCACTACTTCCTCAAAGGATTTATCGTAGACAAGGACATGTCGAAGCTCCTCGTGCCGAATTTTACTGGGATCATAGCAGTCCGTCGAGTAGTAGACGGGAATCGGCTCCTTGAGCCGCACGGAAACACTCGGTACCCATGTTCCCTCCGCACAATGGCAGGTGCAATCAACCCGGAAGAGTGGCTTTGTGCAACCCAACGCACTATCGCTCTTGCAGATTTTCTGCACTTCTCTGTTTGGTCGCGGCTTGAATACCACCGGCAGCAAACCGAACGGATCAACAATGGCAAGTGGATCTCCACTCGCGTAGGAAAGAAGATTCAGGTCCCCTTCGATGCCAATCGGATCCGCCTGCGTATACCGCCCCCACCCCGCCCGGTACCACCGATGCACGTTGTAGCTCCGCTCCGTCACCCCATTCGCGCCAGTGCCGAGCTGCTCGGCTTCCTGACCCGGGAAGCGCAAGGGTTGATGCCTATCGTAGGAGCGCAGGGCGTAGACAGAGCCGTACGGCTCATGCTCGGCGCGCCAGACGATTCCCTGGAGAGAACTGGTTTGCAGCAGCGGAGTACCGAGGTGGTCCGTGAAGGTCCAGGACACCGTGCCGGCCCCGTCCACCTGCGCCAGCGGCCGGCCGTCGAACCAGATGTATTCGTAGAGGATGGCCGGGCGCGCGGTCGTCGTGAGCTCGGTCTCCGCCATCAGGCTCATCTCCGGCGTGTAGAGGGAGATGCGGCGTGTCGCCGCTACGGCCTGCGCGGACAACGATGTGACGCCGCGGAGCCGAAAACCCCGGCTCCGTCCTCCAGGACGGCGATAACCGTTCCATAGCCGGGGTGTCCGGGGTCCGGACCGTAGGCGGAGGACGTGTCCACCTGAAGCACCACAGTCGCCGCGATGTTGCCGTAGATGGTCGAGCCGGTCTTTCCAATGCTCGTTGACACGATCACCTGAATGTAATTTCCAAGTTTCGCAGGCGGGTTGCTGTTGCCCGGCTTCGAGGTCCAGCAGGAGGCATCGAGCCGCGGAGTACCGGTCGTATGGGCAGTCGGCTGGCAGAGGCGCGGCGGGAGCGGCGCGGTGGACCAGCCTTTGAAATCAGCCTGGGCGGCGTAGTCGCCGCCTTGGACTTGGCGACTCCACTGAGCTCCCCAGAACTGCACGCGGTCTCCGAGACGCAGGCCCGGCGTGTTGCCGCCCCAGATCACGAAAGAGGTCGGCTGCGCCACAAGGATGGTCCTAGCAGCGGACGATGATCGATACCAAGCATCTCCCGCGAATGTGGCTTCAAGCCGAGCGGTGCCGGTGGTGAGGCTCGGGACGGCGAGTGAGGCCGCAGCCGTGCCATCCGCGCCGGTGGTGGCTTCGGCCACGGCGGTGCCGAGGCGGAAGGTTACAGTCCGGCCGGCAAGCGGTTGGCCGTCATCATCCACGAGGCGGGCGCTCACCGGCTGGGCGCCACCGCTGGCTACAGCGGAAACTCCAGAGAGAGTCAAAACCGTATCTTCCGGGGTGATGA
>CAWJQA010000015.1:0-174661 GCA_963844885.1 uncultured Holophagales bacterium
CTGGTGAGCAGGCGGCCTACGGCATCCCAGGTTCGCACGGTCACCGCGCCCCGCGCGTCGGTTGTGCTCACCACGTTGCCGGCCGCGTCGTGCTGCCAGGTGGTGACACCGGTCACCGGCGACTCCTGGCGCGCGAGGCGGCCGAAGTCATCATAAAGATAACGGGTGACATTGCCGTTGGGATCGGTCACCGATATGAGATTGTCGCGCACGTCGTAACCATAGGTGGTGAGCGTCGAGCTCTGGTCCACGGCCGTGAGGCGATGCAGGGCGTCGAAGGTATAGAGCGTGTTCGGGCTGGAATGGTTTTCATCCTGAACCGCCACCAGAAGACCGTCGACATCGTAAGTATTGCGCACCGTGGCGCCGGCCGGCACCGGGTGGACAACTTCGGCCAACCGGTGGTGGGCGTCGTAGACGAAATCTTCGCGGCTGCGGGTGGTCCAGGCGGTGCAGACGGGAGCCGGGGCGTCGCAGCTCTGAAGCTCCTCGCGCACGGTGGCGCCGAGGTCGTCGAGCGTGCGGTGGCGGCGTTCGATCTCGCGGCCGGCGGCGTCGAGACGGATCTCATCCACCAGCCGCTCGGTGCCGTCCTCATATCCGTAGCGCAGCCCGTTGCCCCGCGGCAAAACGGTGCGGATCAGCCGGTCCCGGCCGTCGAAATCGTGCCGGGCCGAGTAGTCCGCCGCCTCGGCCGGATCGCCGGCCACAGCCTTCTGGGTGCTCGACACCACCCGGCCGCGGGCGTCCGTGACCCGCAACGTGACCACTCCGTTGGCGTCGGTCGAGCTGCGCGGCGTACCGTAGATATCATAATCCGCGGAAAACGTGGAAAGTCCCACGGCATCCGTAACACCGCGCAGCCGGCCGCGCCGGGCAAGGTCGGAATCATTATCCGGGTAGTAGGAGAATGTCGTCATGTCCGCTACATCGGTCCGCGGCCCGTCCACGCGTGAGCGTGCGATGGCGGGCGTCGAACGTGGTCGTGCGGGTATACGTAACAGGAGCGGTATCCGTTGCGGAAAGCCAGCCGCTCTCGCGGGTGACGAGCACCGTTTCTCCCGAGAGCCACTCCTGGCGGGTGAGCTTGCGCTCGCCGGGCCGGGCGGCGGACGGCTCATCGGTCTCCGTGCGGAAGCGCGGCCAGGCGGGATCATCATAGCGGTAGCGCACCGTGCGTTCCAGTGGCGTGCCCACAGCTTCGGTGACAGCGGTCAGGTTGGCTCGCGCGTCGTGCTCATAGCGGGTCACATGGCCGTTGGCGTCCGTGCGCGAGGTCACCAGATTGTCCGGGCCGTAGGTGAAGCTTTGATCGTCGCCGCCGGCTCCGCCGCAGGAGAGACAATTGCCTTCTACCCGAGTCGGCAGGAACCTTCCGCGCTGATAGCTCAGCGTGAAAACCGACACCTGACGGGTGGAATCGTCGATTTCATGGGTCACCCGGGTCCGGCCCGGCGCGGGCGTGTCGTATTCCAGTCGTAACGAGATCCCGGCCGCCGGCCGGATCGACGGAGACGGACGTGATGCCGCGGTCGCGGGCGTCGTAGGCATGGCCTTCGAGCAGCGATCCGGCCTCGTCGCGCACCTCGGTCAACAGGCGCGGCACGCCGTTCGAGTCCGTTTGATAAGCGAAGCTGCGCCAAGGCAGCCCGCCGATGTGGAGCGGATCGAAAACCCGAGCGAGCAGGCCACCCTCGTACTCGAAATGCCAGAGCAGCCCACCGGGCAACTCCACTTCGGCGAGAAGCCCGCCCGAGTAGCGCAGCTCGATTTGCCGGCCCATCGAGTCGGCGACCGACACCAGAAGCCCATCGGCATCATAGGTGCCGGTCAGGGCGTTTCCCCAGCGATCGATCGTGGCGAGCCAGCGGCCGGTCGTGGCATCGAAGATTGTGACCGTGCCGTCGAGGTCCGTCAGCTCCAGGCGGTTGCCCGAGCGGACCACGGAACCGCGCAATTCGCCCGGCTCGAAGGCGGTCCAGGCGTTCTCTCCTTGCCGGATGTACTCCGACTCCATGCCCTCGCCACTCACATGGTAAAGGAAGCGCTCCGAGGCATCCGTAGCCCGTAGCGTCGCGGCGAACGAATGGCTCCAGCCGGAATCCACAACCAGCCCGGGATGGCGGCCAACCGCGCTGTGATAACTCAAGGCGAACGACAACGGCAACGGCGACTGCGCGATCGAGAACAGCGGCAGGCTGAAAGACACGTCGCCGGACCCCACATGGACCGGCATCCCTACGCCGAGCGACGGCGCGCCACCGCCTCCGGCCGAGCAGGTGCGGCGGTCGGTGCAGGCGGCGGTCACCGCCTCGGTGGCCGTGGCTTCCACCACGCCGAGTGGACCTTCGGCCAGAAAGCCGAGGCGGGCGGTGAACGTCCGCGTGTCGCCGCAGGCGACGTCGATCCCCGTATCCCAGGTGCCGCTCTCGAAATACGGGAACGTCCGGGCGACCAGATCACCGTTGCGGAGGAGAAGGAGATTGTCGGATGACACCAGCGGATCGTTCGTGCAGGTGAAGAACGGCGGCCAGTCGCCGGTGTTCTGGCAGTAATAATTCGGTGCCTCGTAGTCCACGAACACCCGCGTGCCGGAGACGCGGAGCGCGACGGTGGGGCGCGGACCCGAAGCCGGTGGATGGAAGGAGGTGCAGCAGCGCGGCGGCTGGCCGGCTTCGAGGGGGCCGTGGCAGTCGGAGGCCGCGCTCTGGGGTCCGAACCGCCACTGTGTGGTACGACCACCGCCCGGTTGCGTCCAGGAGGCGGGGCCGAGAGCATCGGGGAAGCACTGCATCGCCTGGGCTCCACAGCCGCCGTGCAGGAGCACGCAGGAACCCTGGCCGGCGGCCGGCAGAGCGAGAAGCGAGACGGCAAGGCCCAGCAGGGCATATCGGCCGAGGGACAGATCGAGCATAAGACCTCCCGGGCGGCCTCAGTGCGACCTCGCCTGCCCGCCAAGGGAGTGCTTCCAGGACGGGAAACCGGGGCAGGCTGCGCTGCCCGACTCTCACCGTTGCGGGAAGGCATGGCAGAGTTGCGCGCGGCCGTGACGCTTCGCCTGGGATCCAATGCCTCGGCTGAGCCCCCGACGCCTCAGCTAACTTAACGACGGTCCAGCTAACTTAGCGACGGTCCAGCTAACTTAGCGACGGTCCAGCTAACTTAGCGACGGTCCAGCTAACTTAGCGACGGTCCAGCTAACTTAGCGACGGTCCAGCTAACTTAGCGACGGCCCAGCTAACTTAGCGACGGCCCAGCTAACTTAGCGACGGTCCAGCTAACTTAGCGACGGTCCAGCTAACTTAGCGATGGTCCAGCTAACTTAGCGACGGTCCAGCTAACTTAGCGATGGTCCAGCTAACTTAGCGATGGTCCAGCTAACTTAGCGATGGCTCAGCTAATTTAGCGGTGGCCCAGCTAGTTTTGCGATGGCCCAGCTAACTTAAGGACGGCCCCGCTAATCTAACGACGGTCCAGCTAACTTAACGATGGCTCAGCTAATTTAGTGACGGCCCAGCTAATTTTACGACGCGGCGTCGGTAAATTAGCTGAGCCGTCGGCATTTTGGCCTGGCTGGCATGGAGTTGGTTGGCTGGGGGGCTGAAGCGGATCCTGGGTAGCCGGCAAAAAGAGGGGCGTGCCAGGCACGCCCCGATCCTTCCAGCCAGATGTGATCTAGCGGCTACTCAGTGGTGGGGGCCACCGTCTCGGGCGGCGGGGGCGGCGGGGGTGCCGGCTGCTTCCTGCCCGACCGGCCGCGGAACGGGGGGAGCCCGAACTCGGTCAGCTTCTCGGACCGGATGCCGTAGAACTGCCTGAGGCCTTTCCGCAGCATCGTGGCCAGCCGCTGGCCGTCCACGATCATCTCCCGCAGATCCTGCGAGGACTGCTGCTTCTCGGCGGCCAGGGCCGCCTGCCTCTGGAGCAGCGCCTGGGCCTGGCTCAGGTGATCCGCGAACATCACGCGGCTCGCCTCCAGGTGTGGGACCTCGTCCGTGTTGGTCGCCATCGCCGCCAGCAGGCGCTGCCACTCGCCCAAAATTCCCGAATACGTCGTCTCGTTCTGCATGGTCATCTCCTTGTGGGGTTCTTGACCCCTTTGACCTCACCGGCGCCGGATTTGGCGCCGGGAGGGAATTCAGCAGATCTGTTCTGCCCGTCCGGCCTGCTCTGTTCCCGTTACCGTAGTCAGTAGGCCGACAACGACGCGGATGGTAGTTATACGGATCTCCTCTGTCAACTGTCTAGTCAGCTAGAGTATGTTTATGATTCAGTTCCAGATTGAAACGTCAACCCCGGATCGCTTTGGGCACGGTAAAGGAAGCGGGCGACCTGCCGGGCCAGCTCCACCGTGGCGGCCTCTCTCTTCGCCGCCTCGCAGAAGATCCGCAGCGCAACCAGGGCCTGGCTGTGGACCTGCTGGCTCTGGAAGATGACGGCCATCTCCTCGGCGATGGTGCGCACCCGCTTGGTTTCGCCCTGCTTCAAGAGCACGAGAGACAGGTCCACGCTCACCAGGGCGAAGTCGTAGCTCAGCAAGGGCTTCAGAAATGTGCTCCGGACACGCTCGAAGCCGGCCCGGGCTGACTCCAGGTCACCGAGCCCGTCGGCTACCTTGGCCTCCAACCACGTTACGCGGGCGGCATCTAGCTCGCCGCCGAGCCGGTCGGCCAGCCTGCGCACCTCGGGCAGTTTCTCCCGAGCTTCCTCCAGACGGCCGATGTGCAGCAGGTCACCGACAAGATGGTGGCACACCATCCAGGCTTGGCGTGGATCGCCCTCAAAATCGAGAAAAGGAATCGCCTCCAGAACTGCCTGTGTCGAAGCTTCCGGCTCATCCAGGACGTCATGGATGTTCGCTTTGGTAAGAAGGATCTTTCCCCGGAGCTCTCCGTCGGCGAGCGCCAGGGCCTCCTCGATCCGCTGGAGTGCCAGCGGCAACTCCCGGTCGTCGCGATGGAGGGCGGCCTCGATCCACGGCAGCACGGCCTTGTTCAAGAGCCCCGGGTCACCCGCCTCGCCATCCTCCCACAGCCGACGGGCTCGGCTCCGAGCCTTGCGCGCCTCCGGCAGGTCGTTGCAGACGCGATACGCATTCGTCAACGCGGCCAGAGCGAGTCCTTCGAGCCGCCACCGCCATGCCCGGTCTCCGTCCACCCGCTCCGCGACATGCACGGCCAGCCTCGCCCACTCCAGCGACTCCGCTGGATGGTTCGGCGCCAGAAGGAGGCTCTCCGCGGCCAGCCGCTCCGAGAGAGCCCACTGCCGGAACGCCGCGACGCGCTCGACGAGGAGCCAGCGCTGTTTCTCCTGGCGCCGCTTCAGGCGTTCCAGGAGCGGGTCGGCCAGCTCCCGGTCGGCCGCCACGGGCCGGGAGGCCCTCTCCGGCCGGCGGCCGTCCGCGGCGAGCGGCTCGAGGATCAGGTCGAGCGCCTGGTCGGCCAGGGGAAACAGCTCGACGACCGCGACCTGCGCGAGCGCCCTGGCCGGGCGGCTCTTCCCTCGGGCCGCGAGCCGGAACGAGCGGAGGATCCGGAGCCCGGAATCCAGCAGGTATCGGGGGAAGCCGGTGACGTCGGCGGCCGTTTTCAGGGCCTCCTCGGGAACATCCCGGTCGTCCCGCTCCCACATCGACACCTGGGACGGATGGAAACCGGCTCGCACGGCAAGCGTCGCCTGGTCCCACCAGCCGCGCGCCCAGCGCATCAACACCATGGCCAGCCCGGCGCCCGGGATGACCTTCTTCCTTCTGCTCTTCTTCGCCTTGCTCATCGTCCTTACTCCTCAGCCGTGCTCGGAGAGCACGGAAGATGGGTTCTTTTCCTCCAGGCTCCTGGCACTATCCATCCGGGAGGCGCGCTCCGCGGCCAATGGAGGCCCGAGCCGCCTCCCGGTTAGGAGCCGTTTCATGCGCCTTGTTCGTCAAGCTGCCGTATTCGCCCTCGTTCTCGCCCTCACCCTCCCCTGGGCCGCCGCCGCGGAGCCTCGGCAGGTGGACCGCGCCTCCAGTGAGCGCCACGCTCTGAGCGCTCCCGCGCTGCTGAGCCACCTCTGGGGCTTCCTCACAAACCTGTGGGAAGCCGAGGGGTCTCGCCCCGACCCGCTCGGTACACCGCAGCCCACCACCGACGCGGGATATCGCCCCGACCCACTGGGCTGACCTCGACCGTGTGGCCGGAGCCTTCATTCGGCTCCGGCCTTTTCTTCAAACTTCAGCCCGGGGTCGTTTTGGGCGCGGTGGAGGTATCGCGCCACCTTCCGCGCCAGCTCCACCGTGGCGGTCTCCCGCCGGGCCGCCTCGCAGAAGATCCCCAGCGCGGCCAGGGCTTCCCGGTGGACCTGCTGGCTCCGGAAGACGGGGAGCATCTCGTCCGCGATGGTGCGCACCTTCCTCGTTTCCCCCTGCTCGAGGAGCACGGCCGAAAGATCCAGGCTCACCAGGGCGTGGTCGTAGCTCAGCTCGGGCCTGGTGAAGGAGCCGCGCACCTGCTCGAAGCGGCTCCTCGCCGCCGCGAGGTTTCCGAGACCGGCTTCTACCTTGGCTTCCAGCCACACGACCCGGTCGAGGTCGCGCTCGCCGCCGAGGCCCTCGGCCAGCCTGCGCACCTCGGGCAGCTTTTCCCGCGCCTCCTCGACCCGGCCAAGGTGTAGCAGGTCGCCTACGAGGTGGTGGCAAACGATCCAGGCGAGCCGTGGCTCGCGCTCGAAATCGAGGAGCGGCATCGCTTCCAGGATCGCCTCCGTGGAAGCTTCCGGCTCGTCCAGGACGTCATGGATATTCGCCTTGGTGAGGAGGATCTTTCCCCGCAGCTCGCCGTCGTCGAGCCTCAGAGCCTCCTCGATCCGCCGGAGGGCCAGCGGCAGCTCCCGCTCGTCGCGGTGGAGGGCGGCTTCGACCCACGGCAGCACGGCCGCGTTCAAGAGCCCCGGGTCACCCGGCTCGCCGTCCTCCCAGAGGCGCCGGGCGCGGACCCGGGCCTTGCGCGCCGCCGGCAGGTCGTTGCAGACGCGGAAGGCGTTCGTCAAGGCGGCAAGAGCGAAGCCTTCCAGGCGCCAGCGCCACTCCCGGGCGCCGGACACCAGCTCGGCGATGCGCACGGCGAGCTTCGCGAGGCCCAGGGCCTCCTTGGGATGGTTCGGCGCGGCTTCGAGGCTCTCCCACACCACGAGCACGCAGAGGCCCCAGGTGCGGAAACGCTCCTCCTCCTCGACCATCATCAGCCGGTCTTCCGGGCTGTCCTTCTTCAACTGCCGCCAGAGGACGTCGGCCCGGTCCCGGGCATGCAGGGTCTCACCGCCGAGCGTCAACAGCTCGAGCACGGCGCGCACCAACGACGCCGCAAGCCGGCCGACCCGGGCGGCGAGGGCGTCAATCTTCCGTCTCTTGGAGGCGAACGGGCCGCCGGGCCCGGACCGCGAGTCGGCCCGGGCCGACTCGAGCTCGTTCAGGGCGGCGTCGATCCTCTCGGGGCCGAGCCCCATCCGGGCGATCAAGAGCTCGAGCTTCCCTCGGCGCAGCTCCTTTTGCCCGCTCTCGAGGTCGTTGACCGTGTGGGGCGGTAATCCAGCGGCCTTCTCCAATTGGACTTGACTCCACCCCAGCCCCTCGCGCAGGAAGCGGAGCACGATGCTCAGGTCGGGCTTGCTCTCTCGGGCCATCGGTTCTCCTCTCGAAGAGTCCTGCTTCTCTATATAAGTTGCCGCTGGCCCCTTTTCTGTGACAAGCGGAAACAAATTTCCTGAAGACTCCGAAAGGGTCGTGCTGCACGATCACCTGGAGAGCCTCTCTTCCTCTCATGGAGGTGGCGTTCCGAGGGGGATGCCCAGCCAGCCCATGACGGCGAAGTCGAAGAGCACGGCCAAGCCGGCGGGCACGATGCAGAGGAGACCCTGGGGTAGCGAGCGGCTGAGGACGGCGGTCAGCGCGAAGATGCCGGCGAGCGGTCGATCACGTTTCGAATTCCAGGACCGGCGCAGCACTTTCCTGCCACAGGTCTGGGAGCAGCTTCCGGAACCCGCCGACTTCCTGGCCCACCTCGAGCGCAAGGCGGGGCTGCCGGCGGACTTCTGGCACTCCGATGTCAGGCTCTGGCGCTACACGGTCATGAAGTGGGCGGAGCCACAGTAGCCCGCTACTCGTTCCGCAACGCCTCGATCGGATCGAGCAGAGCCGCGCGGCGGGCAGGGAGCACGCCCGAGAGCAGGCCGGTGAGGATGCTCACGCCCACGGCCAGGACCACGAAGAGCACCGGCGTGTGAATCGGCAGGCCGGGGACGGCCAGGCGGATCAGCGCCGAAATCCCGAGGCCTACGGCCGTGCCGGCGAGGCCTCCCAGGCCGGCCAGGGCGGCGGCTTCGGTCAGGAAGAGGGCGTTGACCTGGCCGCGCGTCGCGCCGATCGCCCGCACCAGGCCGATCTCGGAGGTGCGCTCTCCGACCGAGATCCACATCATGGTCAGGATGCCGATCGCTCCCACCACCAGCGAGATCCCGCCGATCGCTCCCACCGCGAGCGTGACCACGTTCATCACGTTGTCGAACACCTCCAGCATGGCGGCCTGGGTGGTGACGGTGAAATCCTCCCGGCCGGCGTGGCGGCGGGTGAGGATGGCCTTGACGTCGTTCTCGATCCGCGCGGTCAGCCCGGCGTGCGGGTAGGAGACGTGGAGCTCGGTCAGCTCGGAGAGGTTGAACAGCTTCATCGAGCTCGCCACCGGAATATAGGCGGCGTCGTCGATGTCGAAGCCGAGGAACTGGCCCTTGGACGCCATGATGCCGATCACCCGGAAGCGGGTCCCGGCGATGCGCACGAACTGGCCGAGGGCGTTGCCGTCCCCGAACAGCTCGCGCTTGAGCGTCGGTCCCAGCACCGCCACCTGGTAGCCGCGGTGCGGGTCCCCCTCCGGCCAGAACGCTCCCTGGCGCAGGTCGAATTTCCACGCCCGCGGGATGTTCGGCGTCACGCCGTAGATGAACACGCTCCGGCCGTGGCCGTTCGCCTCCACCCGGGCGCTGCCGTAGGCGGCGGGCACGACGTCTTCGACTCCGGGGATGCGCTGGAGGGCCATGGCGTCGTCCAGGGTCAGCTTGTGCGTGGTGCCGCCGAGGACACCCGGAATCCCTGTCGTTTCGGACTTTCCCGGGTTGATGCTCAGGATGTTCGTGCCGAACTGGCTGAACTGCTTGACGATGTAGAGCCGCGTCCCTTCGCCGATCGAGGTCAGCAGGATCACCGAGGTCACGCCGATGGCGATCCCCAGCATGGACAGCGCGGTGCGCAGCCGGTGACCGGTCAGCGACCCCACGGCCAGGCGGATCATTTCGGGCCGGAGCACGGTCATCGCTTCCCCTCGATCCTCACTTTCCCGCCAGGGCGGCGACCGGGTCGAGCCGCGCCGCGCGCCGCGCCGGCAGCAGGCCGAAGACGATGCCGGTGCCGAGGGAGAGTACCAGCGCGGCCACCACCGCCCAGGTCGGCGGGCTCGCGGGGAGCGCCGGAAAAACCTTGACGAGGACGCGCACGGCCAGCCATCCGAAGGCGAGTCCCAGGAGGCCGCCGGACAGCGACAGCAGCGCCGCTTCGGTCAGGAACACGGAGAGGATCTGCCGCCGTTCCACGCCCACGGCGCGCAGCAGCCCGACCTCCTTCGTGCGCTCCGAGACCGAGACCAGCATCACGTTCATGATGCCGATCCCCGCCACGGTCAGCGAGATGGCGGCGATCGCGCCGAGCGCCATGGTGAGCGCGCCGAGGATCTGGGAGAAGGTGGCGATCAGCGCGTCCTGGGTGAGGACCGTGATGTCTTCCTCTCCATCGTGGCGCTCTTTGACCACCTGGACGACCCGTGCCTTGGCCGTGTCCAGGTCGGTGGTGCTCCTCACCTCGACCATGATCCGGAAGAGCGAATGCCGGTCGAAGATCCGCATGGAGGTCGCCACCGGCACGGCCACGAGGTCGTCGATGTTGATCCCGAGCTGGGTGCCGCGGTTGGCGAAAACGCCGATCACCCGCATGCGCCAGCTCCCGATGCGGACCACCTGGCCCACCGGCTCCTCGCCGGCGGGGAAGAGCTCGCGGGCGACCCCGGCGCCGAGCACGACCACGGGCCGGCCGCGCCCGGACTCGTCCGGCGGCAGGAACTCGCCCTTACCGAGATGGAGCTTGCGCAGCTCCAGGAACTCCCGGTTCGTCCCGGCCACCGCCACGTTGCGGCGCCGCCCGCCGTGCGCCACGGCTTCCGTGCCCATGACGAGCGGCGACAGCCGGACCACCCCGGGGACCCGGCGCCGGATCGCTTCGGCGTCGTCCAGGGTGAGGTCGTTCGGTACGCCAGGAACGGTCCCCGCGAAGCCCGAGGTCTCGGTCTTTCCGGGCAGCACGATGAGCAGGTTCGAGCCGATGCTCGCGAACTGGCCCGTGACGTAGCGCCGCGCCCCTTCGCCGAGCGCCGTCAGAAGCACGACCGAGGCCACGCCGATCACCATCCCGACCAGGGACAGGCTCGTCCGCAGCCGCTTGCCGAGCAGCGAGCCGACCGCGAAGCGGAAGAGGTCGGCGCCCGTCATGCCGTCGCCTCGAACAGGTCGGCGATGCCGGACACTTCCGAGCCCTTCACCCGCCGCACGACGCGGCCGTCGACCAGCACGATGATGCGGTCGGCGCGGCGGGCGACGTTCGGGTCGTGGGTGACGACGATCAGGGTGAGTCCCTCGCCGTTGAGGCGGTCCAGGAGGTCGAGGATCTGCCGGCCCGACGCGGTGTCCAGGTTGCCGGTGGGCTCGTCGGCGAGAAGCACGCGCGGTCCCATGACCGTGGCGCGGGCGAGCGCGACTCGCTGGCGCTCGCCGCCGGACAGCTCGTTGGGACGGTGGGCGCTGCGCTCCGCCAGTCCCACCGAGGCCAGCGCTTCCGACGTCCGGCGGCGGCGCTCGCTCCGCGGCACCCCGGCGAAGACCATCGGCAGCTCGACGTTCTCGGCCGCGGTCAGGCGGGGCACCAGGTGGAACGACTGGAACACGAAGCCGATCAGGTTGCGGCGGATGTCCGTCAGCTCGTCGTCGGCGAGCTTGCCGACCTCGCGGCCGTCGAGCCAGTAGGTGCCGGAGTCGGGCCGGTCCAGGCAGCCGAGGACGTTCAGGAGGGTGGACTTGCCGGAGCCCGAAGGTCCCATGATCGCCACGTGCTCGCCGGCCTCGATGTGCTCGGTGATGTCCACCAGCGCGTGGACGGGCTCCTGGCCGAGCAGATAGGTCCGGGAGACCCCTTCGAGGCGGATCATGGCTACCCCGGAGGATGCGAGGCGACGGTGACCTCGGCGCCGGCTTTGATCTCGGGCCGGTCGAGGGAGACGACCACGACCTCGCCCGGCGACAGCCCTTCGACCACTTCCGTCCAGTCCCAGTTCCGCAGGCCGGTGCGGACCTTGCGCTCCTCCAGCCGGCCGGTCTTCCCGTCCTTTTGGACCACCAGCAGCTTGCCGCCTTCGAGCAGGGCGGGGGTGGGCACGCGCAGCACGTCCGGCCGGACCTCGAGGACCACCTCCACGTCCGCCGACGTGCCGGGCAGCAGCCTCACCGCATTCGGATCGTCCAGGGAGACCTCGATCTCCACCGTCCGGTTCTGCTCCTCGACGTCGAGCACGAACGGGGCGACGCGGAGCACGTGGCCGGCGAAGGAACGGCCGGGGAAGGCGTCTATGGTGACCCGTACCGGCTGGCCCGCATGGATGCGCGCGGAGTCGACCTCGTCCATGGGCGCGCTGACGTAGATCGAATCCGGATCGAGGACGTCCATCACCGGCGGGATCGGCATGCCGGGCGGCGACGGGGTGGTCCACTCGCCGACCTCCACGGAGAGATCGCCCACGATGCCGTCGAACGGCGCGCGGATGACCGACTGCAGGACCCGCTGCGAGCTCAAGTCGACGCCGGCCCGCGCCTGCTCCACGGCGGCGCGCGCGGAGCGGCAGGAGGCCTCGGCGGTCGCGGTGGCGGTCTGGGCCGCGTCGAGGGCGTCGGTCGAGACGATGCCCTCCTGGGCCAGGTGCGAGAGGCGGGCGAGCTCGCGCCGCGATCGTTCGACGGCCAGGCAGGCCTCCTCGCGCTGAGCCTCCACGGCCTGAAGCTCGCGGCGGGAGAGCGTGACCTGGGCCTCGTTGAGGCTGGCGTCGAGGCGCATGAGGATCTCTCCGGCCTTGACCTTCTCGCCCTCGCGATGCGTGATCGAGAGGATCCGGCCGCCGACCTCGGGCGCGAGCTGGGCGCGGCGCCGCGCCTTGACCGTGCCGGCGCGGGTGTTGGTCACCGTCTCCTCGACCTGGCCGCGGGCCGCCGGCCGGGCTTGGACCTCGATCGGCTTGGGCTTGAGGACGGTCGCGCGCAAGACCAGGACCGCCGCCACGAGGGCTGCAAGGACCAGGAACCGGATCAGCCACCGCCGCCACCGCATCGTGCGCATCGCGTCGCGGACTGTATCACCGCCCCGCCGCACCCCGGCTACCCCCGGGGGTGGTTGACACGCTTTCCGCCGCTGACCATCATGGGCTCAAGCGAGAGGGAGGCGACCCATGTTCCGCAACATCCTTGTTCCCGTCGATTTCACCCTGAAGAACGAGGCGGCGCTCAACACCGCCATCGATCTGGCTCGCGCTGCCTCGGGTGGGACGGACCCGGCCCGGGTCACGCTGCTGCACGTCATCGAGACCATCGAGCACGTCGAGTTCGAGGAGATGGAGAGTTTCTACCGCGGCCTCGAAACCCGGGCTACGGCCAAGCTCTTCGGCATGGAGGAGCGCTTCAAGACCGCCGGCATCCCGGTCTACCACGAGATCCTCTACGGCAAGCGGGCGGAGGCGATCGTCAACCACGCCGAGGAGAGAGGGATGGATCTCATCGTCCTCTCCTCGCACAAGGTGGACCGCGACCACCCGGCGCTCAGCGTCGGCGCGATCAGCTACCGCATCGCCATCGTGGCGCGGTGCCCCGTCCTGCTGGTCAAGTAGCGGCAGGTCGAGTGAGCTCCGGCCTGTTTCATGGTATCGTCAGCCACTACAACGACAGGCTGTCCGCGAGGAGGCTGGGACCATGGCAATATCGCCGATACCGCCGCCGTCAGGTGATACGGGTCCGAAGTCGAACTGGTGGATGTACCACGGCGATCCCGGCCACACCGGGTTCGTCGCTTCGGGGAGCAGCATCGCGACGGGCAACGTGGCCCAGCTCCAGTTGCTGCACCAGCTCCAACTGGGCGGGCCGGTCGTTTCGGTCCCGGCGATCGTCGACGGCTTCGTCTTCGTCGGCCTCGCCAACAGCCACGAGGCCGAGGATTCCAACGGCGGCGCCCTGTTCAAGATCGACGTCGCGACCGGCGCCGTCGTGGCGAAGTTCCTTTGGAACCTCGGCAGCGATCTGCCGGACGGTCATGGCTTCACCGGCATGGGATGCACGCCGGCCGTCGTGAACGACCGCGTCTACTTCAGCGCCTTCAACGGCAAGGTCTACTGCCTGAGCGCCAGCGATCTGTCCCTGGTCTGGGTGCTCGACCTGCGGCATCAGGATCTCTCGAAGAACCAGCCGGTCACCAACATCTTCGCCACGACGGAGGACAAGAAGTGGCCGTCCGGCAAGCAGACCTACTCGCCGGCCGCCGGCTGGTCGTCTCCGGTGTTTTCCGGCGGCGCCGACGGCAAGATCTACGTCGGCATCGGCGAAGGCGAGAACCCCTACCTGTACAGCTTCATCTTCGCCATCGACGCCGCGACCGGCCGGGTCGCCTGGGTGTACTGCACCTGCCGATTCGAGAAGGGGCGCGATAACCTTCCAAACGAATTGCCGAAGGCGGCGGTTTACCCGGTCACCGATCCTCCGGGCTTCACCGTCTTCGACGGCGAGCCGATCGTCCGCGGCTGCTCGCCGTGGTCGTCGATCGCCTACGACGATCAGCTCGACCGGATCTTCGTCGGCACGGGCAACGCCGTGCCCGACGGCGCTCTTCCGAGCTCCGGCTATTCGAACGGGGTCCTCTCGCTCGCCGCCGCGGACGGCGTTTTCGCCGGCTTCTTCCAGGTGCCTCCGGCCAGCAACTACCGGCCGTCCGACAACGACATCGACGTCGGTGCGTCGCCCACGATTTTCCGCCGCGCCGGGGTCGACAACCAGTGGCCGGGCACGAATCCGACGACCGACCTGACGATCCTCGGCTTCGGCTGCAAGAACGGCTCGTATTTCCTGCTCAACGCGGCGAGCATGCAGCTCATCAGTTGGCGGCAGCTCCTGCCTTATTACAACAACGGGCTCCAGATCCCGACCGTCGATCCGCACCAGGGAAATACCCAGGAGGCGAGCGACGCGCCGGGCGTCCATGCGCCGCTCAATCCGCAGGTCACCAATGCGGAGTCGAACTCGACGCTGGGCGAGTGCTACCACGGCACCTACAGTTGCGCCGCGATCTCTCCCGGCTCGGGTCCGGGCCAGGCGCGGCTGTTCATCGGCATGGGCGGCGCCGACTACAACTTCGTCGCCTCGGGCATCGATTACCAGTCGACACCGTTCATGCGCGCCATCGATTGGAACACGATGGCCGACGTCTGGCCGTTCGACGGCAACGATCCGCTGCGCTACGCCAAGGCGATGCCGCCGATGTACACCAACGCCGGAGAGTGCGGCCTGAGCTCGCCCGCGGTGGTCAACGACGTCGTCTTCTGCACGACTTCAAAAGTGACGATCTACGCCTTCGATACCAAGGACGGTACATGCCTGTGGTCGTTCGACCTCGGCGCCCAGACCGAGGGGTACACCGGCGGCTATGGCTTCAGCATGGGGCCGGCCGTGTGGGGCGATTATGTTGTCGCGGGCGCGCTCGTCATGGGGCTCGACGGCGGCACTCTCGCGATTTTTGGATTCAAGAACCAGACGGGAGGGTAGAGAGCCATGGCGACAACCGTCTCTTTCGCGAACGACCTCGCGCCGCTCCTCAAACAGTTCCGGGGGCAGATGATCTGGCGCTTCGACCTCACCTCTTATGACGACGTCGTGGCCAATCACGCCGCGATTTACGGCCGCATCAAGAACAAGGGAATGCCGCCGCCGCCGTTCCAGCCGTTCTCCGACCAGCAGATCGCCATGTTCGGCGCCTGGATCGATCAGGGTTTCCCACGCTAAGGAGGGATTGTCCATGGTCCACTTGAAAAGATCCCATGCCTGGCTCGCATTCCTGGGAGTCGGCGCCGTCCTGTGGCTGGCGCTGGCCCAGGCTCCAGCCTCCCCTCCAGCCCCGCCCTCCCCGCCAGTCCCGCCGCCTCCGAGCTTCAGCGGCAACATCCCGCTCGACGTGACCATCCCGTCGGGAGTGACCACGCCCGAGCAGGCGCGGCCGTTCTTCGATACCTTTTCGTGGCAGTCTTTCGTCGCCCTCAACTGGCCCGCGGCGGCGGCCCCGCGCGGTACTCCGAATCAGCCGAACACGCCTTCGGTCTTTCTCAACGCCGCCTCCGGCGGCCAGCCGGTGGTCTGGGGCACCTACAAGGAAGAATTCGAGCTGTTCGACCAGGGCAGCAACCGGCCGACCGCCTGGGATTCCTCCACGATTCCGGTCAACCCCTGCGGCGACACGCCGGTCGCTCCCGGGCAGAAGGTGTTCGTCCGCTACAGCAAGGGGGACAGCGTCGTCGAGATCGGCAACCAGGCCTTCTCCTACCCCCTGATCGATCAGAAGCTCAACTACGCGGTCTACGAGGTCCGGTTCAACGAGAGCCAGTACAATTTCGTCCGCGGCGCCGACGCCGACTCCACCTCCTGGCTCTACCTGGTGAAGAACCTGGCGGCCAAGGAGCCGCTCCAGATGCCGGCGAGCAGCCCGCCCTCCACCCAGGGCGCCATGATGCTCAAGGCCGCCTGGAAGATTCTCGTTCCGGGCGTCGACGACGCGAGCCGCTTCTACTCCGTGAGCTCGCTGGTTTTCAACCCGCTGACCAACAAGTGCGAAACGCAGCAGGTAGGCCTCATCGGTTTCCACATCGCCCAGAAGCTCAAGGGCTTCCCGCAGTGGATCTGGAGCACCTTCGAACAGGTGGACAACGTGCCGCCCGCGTCGGGTTCCCCGGCGGGTCAATCCGGCCACGGCTACTCGTTCAACAACGGCACGAACGATCCGGCGACCATCGGCGGCTACGCGAACCGGCCGCCCAACATGGCGCCGCAACTCCAGCCGGTCGCCGACCGCAAGCCGGTCCAGGTCACGCGCTTCAACCCGATCCCGGACAGCACCGCGGCGCTCAATACGACGTGGCAGCAATCTCTCAAGGGGACCGTCTGGCAGTACTATCAGCTCGTCATGACGCAGTGGCCCTCCAACCCGACCGTCTTCAAGACCCGGGAGGCCGGCGGCATCTACCCGCAGGACTCCGGCGGCGCCTTCCCGGCCAACGGGGTGACCAACTCGGTGATGGAGACCTACTTCCAATCGCAGAGCGACGCGGCCGGAGCCGGCGGCAACAGTTGCATGAGCTGCCACTATCAGGCGGACCAGGCGGATTACAGTTGGTCTCTGTTGCGCGGCGCTCATTGAGGAGGAAGAGATGACAAACGGTCCTTCCGGATGGTGGATGCACCACGGTGACCCGGAGCACACCGGGTACGTGAGCGACAGCCCCATCAACAGCACGAACGCCGGCAAGCTCACGGTTTTCAAGGAGCTTCAGCTCGGCGGCCCCGTGCTTTCGACTCCCGCCGTCGTGGACGGCTTTGTTTATGTCGGCACCGCCAACGCGCATGGTGCGAAAGACTCCAACGGCGGCTCTTTCTACAAGATCGAGCTCGCCACAGGCACGGTCGCCGCCAGTTTCAATTGGGACATCCCGGCCGGGGAGCGCGATTCGCACGGCTTCTGCGGCATGGGCTGTACTCCGGCCGTCATCGGCGGCAAGGTCTACTTCGTGGCCTTCAACGCCAAGCTCTACTGCCTCGACCAGGCGACCCTGAAGGAGGTCTGGATCACCGACCTGCGCTACGCGGACCCGGCGCACAACCAGCCGGTGACGAACACGGGCGGCATGAGCCAGGGCAACCCGCCGGTCGCCGGCTGGTCCTCGCCGCTGGTCGTGGGAAACCGCGTGTACACGGGAATCGGCGAAGGCGAGAACCCGAACGCCTACACCTTCGTCTACTGCCTGGACGCGGACACCGGCAAGGTCATCTGGCTCTTCTGCACCAACCAGTTCCTGAAGGACGAGGACAACGAGCCGAACCGGATCCCTTCGGCGGCCGTGAGCGATGCTGATCTGCTGCCCGGCTTCAGCGTCTTTGTCGGCACTCCGGTCACTCTCGGCTGCTCGGTCTGGGGGGGCATCGCCTATGACCAGGGCCTGAACCGGCTCTACTGCCCGACAGGGAACCCGCAGTTGGACGGTCCGCTGCCGTGCCCCGGCTACGCGAACGGCCTGCTGTCGCTCGACGCCTCGACCGGCGCCTTCCAGGGTTTCGTCCAGTTTCCGCCCGAGAGCAGCTACCGGCCGTCGGACATCGACGTCGACGTCGGCGGCTCGCCGACCCTTTTCACCAACGAGCAGGGGCGCCGCCTCGTGGCCCTCGGCTGCAAGAACGGTGGCTTCATGATCCTCGACGCGAAGACCCTGGAGATCGTGAAGTGGCGGCAGATTCTCCCCTACGCGGACGGCGGCCAGCAATTCCCCGCCATTGATCCGCACCCGCCCGCGTCGGAGCAGAACGAGATCAATCCGCGGGTGACCAACGAGGTGTCCAACGACGGGCCGAACGCGGGCGAGAACTGGACCGGCACGTACAGCACGGCCGCGGTCCATCCGGGCCTGCGCCGGCTCTTCCTGGGACTCGGCGGCAAGAACTACGATATGGCCTCGTCGGGCATCGACACCGATACCACGCCGTTCCTCCGCGCCATGGACTGGGGCACCCTGGAGGACGCCTGGCCCATGGACGGCGGCACCCCACCGCGCTACGTCAACGGCCGCCCGCCCTTCTACACCAACGGCGGCGAGTCGGGCCTGGCCCTGCCGGCCGTGGTCAACGACGTGGTGCTCATGTCGACCACGAAGATCAGCGTCTACGCCTTCTCGGCGGTGGACGGCAAGCTGCTCTGGCAGGACCAGCTCGGCGAGCAGACCGGCGGCTTCACCGGCGGCTACGGCTACTGCATGGGACCGGCCGTGTGGAAGAACTACGTGGTGGCCGGAGCCCTGGTCTTCGGCCGCGACGGCGGCATCCTGCGGATCTACCGGCTCCAGGAGTGACGCGCCATGACAGCGGTTTTCTTGCTGGGGCTGCTCGTCGGCCTCGACAACCTCCAGGTCGGCGCGGCCCTGGGGCTGGTGCGGATGAGCACCGCGCGGCGCTGGGCCTTTGCCGGCGCCTTCGCGTTCTGGGAGACGGCCATGCCGCTCATCGGCCTCGCGCTCGGCCACGCCGCCCGCGCCCGGGTCGGGCCGTGGGCGGAGGAGCTCGGCATCGCGGTGCTGGGGATCTGCGGCGTGCTCATCATCGTCATGGCGCTGCGCGGGGGACCCGAGGGGGACGAGGCCGAGGAGAGCTTCGCCGGCAGCCGCCTCGCCCTGGCCGGCCTCCCCCTTTCCCTTTCGTTCGACAACCTGGCGGCCGGTGTGGGTCTCGGTTCGCTCGGCTTCCCGGTGATCGCCTCGGCCCTGATCCTCGGACTGGTCAGCGGCTCGCTCTGCGCCCTGGGTCTGTTCGCCGGAGCGTATTTCCGGCGCTGGGTTCCGGCGCGGCCCGAGCTGTTGAGCGGCGCTTTCCTGCTGGTTCTGGCCGCGTTCCGGCTGCTGGAGATGCGATGAGCGGCCGCGAGCTTGTCGTGCGGGGGTTGGATTTTCCCACCAGCCTGGCCTTCGACGCCGAAGGCACGCCCTGGGTCGCCGAGTCCGGCCTGCCGTTCGGCGGTGCCGCGCCGGGAGGGAAGATCCGGCGGATCGGTCCGGACGGCCGGGCGGATGCATGCCTCGGCGACCTCAAATGGCCGGTGAACGGCCTCGCCTTCCACGACGGCCTCTTCTACATCGCCGAGGGTGGGCATCCGGGCCGCATCAGCCGCTGGGCTCCGGGAGGAGAACAGGAGACGGTGCTCGACGGCATGCCGGGCCTCGGCAACTATCACACCAACATGGCGGTCATGCGGACCGGACGGCTGGCTCTATTTCTCGCAGGGTGCGATGACCAACAGCGGCGTGATCGGTCTCGACGCCTACGAGCTGGGCTGGCTGAAGCGGCTGCCGCACAACCACGACGTCCCCGGCTACGACGTGGTTTTGAACGGCCTCAACCTGGAGACCGACAATCCCCTCAGCACGAATGGAGACCACAGGGCGCGGACCGGGGCCTTCTCGCCGTTCGGGGTCCAGACGCGGCCCGGGCAGCGGATCGAGGGCCGGACCCCCTGCACGGCCGCGGTGATGCGCTGCCGTCCGGACGGCTCCGGCCTGGAGCTGGTGGCCTGGGGCCTGCGCAACGCCTACGGCCTCCTCTTCCTGCCCGACGGTCGCCTGATCGTCACGGACCAGGGCGCCGACGACCGTGGCAGCCGGCCGATCGGCCAGGCGCCGGACGTCCTTTTCGAGGTGCGTCCGAAAGCCTGGTACGGCTGGCCGGACTACGTGGGCGGCGTGCCTGTGACCGATCGGCGGTTCCGGCCGGTGCGCGGTCCGCAGCCGGAGCTGCTGCTGGCGAACCACGGCGAGCTGCCGCCGCCGGAGAAGCCACTCCTGGAGTTTGCCGTCAACGCGGCGGCGACCAAGATGGACGTGCTGCCGTCGGGTCAGATCCTCGTGGCTTTGTTTGGAGACGAGCGTCCGATGACCGGGCCGGCGGGTCCGAAAGTGGGCCGGTCGCTGGCGCGGATCGATCCCGCGGACTGGTCTCTGCATGCGGTCGAAGCCGGCCCGTTCCGCCGTCCGATCGACGTGCGGGTGCATCCGTTGGAAGGCGCGGTCTACGTTTTGGACTTCGGAGAATTCGAGATGGGCCCTGGCGGGGTGGAAGCGCAAGCCGGCACCGGCGCGCTGTGGAAGCTGCCGCTGGAAACCCTTTGAGGAGAGACGGATGAAACAGTCTGTACGGTACCGGGCCGCCTCGG
Organism: uncultured Holophagales bacterium; assembly: GCA_963844885.1. Classification (GTDB taxonomy): domain Bacteria; phylum Acidobacteriota; class Thermoanaerobaculia; order Multivoradales; family UBA5704; genus DATMER01. Next base: position 20,114 of record CAWJQA010000015.1, read on the forward strand.
CGGCGGCGAAGAATCCCCAGCCCCGAGCGGCTCAGCCGGCGGTGTCGGCACCCGCGCCGTCCCAGGTCTCGTTCGCGGACGACATCATGCCCCTCTTCAAGCAGTTTCAGGGTCCGATGATGTGGCGTCTCGACCTGACCAGCTACGACGCGGTCAAGGCCAACGCGCAGATCATCTGGGACCAGATCTCCACCCAGAGCATGCCGCCGCCCCCGTTTCCCCCGCTCACGGCCGCGCAGATCGCGGCGTTCAAGGCGTGGATGGACACGGGCTTTCCGCCGTGAGGGGGAGGCGGTACCGCACGCATGAGCGAACGCGGCATTCCGCCGTGAACGAGGAGGTTGAGCAGGCGATCCCACTTGCGCTCGGCACGCGTCCGTTCCATCCGGAGGCGCCTTGCCGCCCGGCAGAAGCGTCTCCGTCCGTCGCGGAGGCGTTCCTGTTTCCAAAACTTACGCCTTACTTTCATACGGAGGCGTTCCTATCCTCCGCGGTTACGCCTCATTTTCAAAATGGCAGGCTCTATTTTCATCCTGGAACGCTTCCGTTTTTCATCCTTACGCCTTGGTAACAAAATGTTACGCTCCGTTTTCACCCGAGAACGTTTCAAAATGAAAAAGAAGCGTAGATCATGGAGACGAGAACGCTTCCACGATGCACGCCGAGCCCGCGCCAGGGACATGTTGTGGGGCCTGAACCTCCACTCCGGATAGACTCCCTCCGCCATGTTCCGCTCCATCCTGGCCACCTACCGGGAAGCCTTCGCCGGCCTCAACCGCTCCGTCTGGCTGCTGTCGTTCGCGACGCTGGTCAACCGCAGCGGCACGATGGTGTTGCCGTTCCTCGTCCTCTACCTCGTCAAGATCCGGGGGTTCGAGACGACGGACGCGGGCGTCGCCATCGGGCTTTACGGTGCTGGCGGGGTGCTCGGGTCCTACCTGGGCGGTTGGCTGTGCGACCGGGTGGCGCCGCGGTGGGTCATCGCGGGCAGCCTGTCGCTCACGGGCGTGGGGTTCGTCGTCCTCGGACGGCTGACGGCTCAGCCTTCGATCCTGGCCACCATGGTTCTCCTGGGACTGGTGGGGGAGGGATTCCGGCCCGCGACCTCCACCGCGCTCGCCGCCGCCGCGCCGCCGGAGCTGCGGACGCGCGCGTTCGCCTTGAACCGCCTCGCCATCAACCTCGGGATGAGCCTCGGACCGTCGATCGGCGGATTCCTGGCGATGCGCAGCTACAACTGGCTCTTCCTCGTGGACGGCGGCACCTGTCTGCTGTCCGCGGCTTTCCTGGTCGCCGCCTTCCGCGGCGGGCCGTCCAGGGCTGGGAAGACGGCGGCCTCGGCCGTCGAGGACGGCCGCTCGCCCTGGAAGGACGGCCCGTTCCTCGCCATGATGGGCCTCTTCTTCCTGCTCGCCCTGGTCACGTTCCAGATGACCAGCACGTTCGCGTTGACCTTGCGCGATCTCTACGGCTTCCAGGAGGGACGGATCGGAGTGGTGCTGGCGGTCAACACCGTGATCATCGTGGCCTTCGAGATGATCCTGGTCCACCGGGTCGGCGCGCTGGACCCGCTCCGCCTCATCGGCGTCGGCGCCTTTCTCTTCGGCCTCGGGTTCGCGCTGCTCCCGTTCGGCTCGACCTTCCTCTATGTGGTGCTCACCGTGGTGGTGTGGACGGTGGGGGAGATGCTGTCGTTCCCGCTCGCCGCGGGCGCGGTCGCGAACCGGGCCGGCGACGCGCACCGCGGCCTCTACATGGGTCTCTTCACGCTCTCGTTCGAGGGCGCCTGGATCTTCGCGCCCATCCTGGGCACCTGGATCTATCAGACGTGGGGACCCAAGACTTTGTGGCTCGGATGCGGCGGCGTCGGCCTGGTCCTCCTCGCGGGGTTCCAGGCCGTGGCCGCCTGGATCGAACGGGAGAGGACAGCCTCCTACCCTTCCCCCTCCTCGTAAAGCCGCAGCTTGCGGTAGCCCCGGTTCCAGTAGATCAGGGGTGGCGCCTCCTGCGTCGGCACCTGGCTGGCCTCGATCGCGCCGACGTAGATCGTGTGCGAGCCCGCCGGATAGCGGGCGTGGATGCGGCAGTCCAGCCAGGCCAGCGCGTCCATCAGCACCGGCGCGCCGGTGACCGCCTTCGTCCAGTTTCCCATGGCGAAGCGGTCTTCGTCCTTGACCCACGCGAAGCGGTTCGACAGCTCCGACTGGCCTTCTCCCAGGATGTTCACCGCGAAGACGGCGTCGGGCTCCTGGAGGAGGGAATAGGCCATGTGCCGATTCTCGATGATCACCATGATGAGGGGGGGATCGGCCGAGACCGAAGCGAAGGCCGAGACGGTCAAGCCGTGGGTCTTGTCCCCCGCCTTCATGGTCACGATCGTCACCCCGGCGGGGAAATGCCGCAGGGCCAGCCGGAACTCTTCCGAAGAGATCACCGCGCGCTCCTTTCTCGCGTACTCGATTCTTCCAGGCATTGTGCCACACCTTCTCCCTTTACCTCAGCCTCTCTTGCATCTAAGCTAGGCCCAGTTTTGAAGGGCTCTTTCTCCGCAACGGGAGACACCGATGACCACGAAGTTCTTTCGGCAGCGTTACGTATTTGTGCTGATGCTGTGCATGACGGTGCCTTTGTGTGCCCAGGAGCCGGCACCGGAGGAGTCGTCTCTCCGCCCGAAGCTCACCTTCGGCCTGGAGGCCAAGGCCAACTACCGCCACAGCGAAGAGAACCGGTTCAAGGTGCCGTTCTTCGATCATCCTGTCTTCGAGGAGACTGTCAACCAGGGCTCGCACATCGAGATGTCCACGGTCACGCTGTTCGTCGACGCCTCCTGGGGCGACGGCTTGACGGCGCACGGCAAGATCGATTTCATCGACCTCTACGACCGCAACCCCACGTCGACCGACAAGAAGACGGACCTCGACGAGGGGTGGATCCGCTTCGGCATCGAGCCCGAGCCCGCGACCCTCGCGCCGCGCTGGGGCGCCTATCTGAAGGTCGGCAAGATGCCCAAGTTCGAGCGCCAGGACGACCGCCACCTGGAGAGCTACGGCGTCGTCTCCACCGCCTTCAACCGGATGGAGGACACCGGCGTCGAGCTGGGCCTGAACCTCGGCCGCCACGTCTACGTCAAGACCACGGCGACCCAGGGCAACCCGCTCTTCATGCGCGACCCCAACGCGCTGGCCGGCGACAACGGCACGCCGGTGTTTCTCCCGCCGGCCACGAATCCGGACCCGGCGCTCAAATCCGGGATCGTCATCCTCTACGACGCCGAGGTCGAGGATCTGAATGTGAGTGGCAACCCCGAGGTGGGTCTCGGCGTGGGCGCGCGCTTCGCCGACGCGGCCGGGAGCCGCGGGCTCGACGTCCTCGCCTGGGGCTACAAGCGCACGCTCGCGCAGACCGTCGAGCTGGAAGGGACCTTCTACGGCGGCGACCTGGACATCCTCTCCGCCCCCGGAGACAACGCCACGTTCGCTTTCAAGGGGGACCGGAAGCGCGAGGTCGGTGGCAACGTCTGGCTCTACCTGGGCGGGTTCTCGTTCTTCGGCCAGTACGTCGACCAGGATCTGGCCGGCCTGCCGCGCACCGGTCTCGAGGGCGAGGTCGCCTGGCGCCTCGATCTGCCGCTGTGGCTGAGCATCGGCGACCAGCAGCTTTTCACCTTCGTCGCCCCGGCGGTGCGCTACTCGGAGCTGGACAACGGCTTCCGCAACCCGAAGCAGACGCCGTCGCCGAGCTTCTCCTGGGACTGGGTGAAGATCGACGCCGGTTTACGCCTGGGGATCCTTTCCGGGGTCGACCTGACCGTGGAGTACGCCGACAACCGGTTCACGCTCGCCTCCGGTGCGAAGCGGGACAACAACGAGCTCCTGACCACGCTCCGCTGGAAGGTGTAGCCCTCGATGCGGTTGGTGGCCCCGGTCCTCGTCCTTCTGGCGTTGCCCATCGCTTCCGGCGGTGCGGCGGGCGAGGATCTCCACGGACGCGTCCAGCTCGTGGCCAAGGGCGGCAAGGGGCCGGCCAAGGGCGTCGACGTGCGGCAGGCACTGGTCTGGTTCGAGCCCGAGGGCGGCGCGCCGGCCCGGCCGCCGTCGGCGCCGTTCGTCATGACCACGAAGGACAAGCAGTTCGTCCCGCGCGTGCTCACGGTGCCGAAGGGGAGCCGCGTCGTCTTCCCCAACCAGGACGTCATCCTCCACAACGTGTTTTCGGTGTCGGGCGGCAACTCCTTCGACCTCGGCCTCTACAAGCGGGGGCCGGGCAAGGAGGTGACCTTCAAGGAGGCCGGGCTGGTGCGGGTGTTCTGCAACGTCCATCACGCCATGGTGGGCTACGTCTGGGTGCTGGCGGCGCCGTTCCAGGCTACGCCCGGAGCCGACGGCGGCTTCACGCTCACCGGCCTGCCGCGCGGACCGGGGCGGCTGACCGTCTGGCACGAGCAGGCCGATCCGTTGACGATGGACGTCCAGGTGCCGCGGACCGACCTGCTGGCCGCCCGCGTGGAGATCGTGCGTCCGCGCGTCCCGCCGCATCTCGACAAGGCCGGCAAATCCTACTTCGGGTCGCAGCGTGACCGATACAACCGGTAGCCGGCGCTCCGATCTGTCGCTGGGGACCCGGCTCTTCCTGGTCACCAGCCTCCTGATCCTCCTCTCGGTGGCCGCGGCCGTGCTGCTGACCTCGGTGCGCGTGCGTGCCATCTCGCGCAGCGAGGCCGTGCGCACGCTGGAGGGGAGCGCCGCCGCCCAGGCCGCCGTCCAGGAGCAGCGGCTGGAGCGGCTGCGCCTCATGTCCCGCCTGTTCGCCGCCGACTCCTATCTGGCGGCCTACCTGGGCGAGGCCTCCAAACAGGCCGACACCGCGTCGATCCTCGACCTTCTCGACGAGCGGCAGAAGGAGCTGGGCTACGACTTCGCCATCCTGCTCGATCCGGCGGGGAAGGTGATCGCGCGCAGCGACAATCCCAACGCCTCGGGGCAGGATCTCTCGCGCCGGCCGCTGGTGGCGAAGGCGCTGACCGACTCGGAAGGCGAGGGGGTGTGGAGCGAGGGCGACCGCCTCTACTATGCCGTGGCCGTGAGCGTGGTCCGCGACTATGTCTTCGGCTACCTGATCACCGGCTTCGCCATCGACGACGCCACCGTCAAGGCGCTCAACGAGATCAGCGGGTCGGACATCGCCGTGGTCACGCTCGGCGGCAAGCCGCAGGTGATCGCCACGACCTTGCCGCCGGCGATGGCGCGCAGCCTGGCAAGCCACCTGGGCCCGCTCGAAGCCTCGCTGCACAAGGCCATGGAGTCCGGCGAGGACGCGCGCCAGGTCGAGCTGGATCTCGACGGAGAGCCCTGGCTGGCGCTGCCGTCGGTGCTCATGGACGCCGCGGGCCGGCCGGTGGGCACGACCATCGCCCTGGCTTCGCTCGGCCGCGCGCTGTCCACCTACCGCGAGATCGAGACGGTGCTCATCGCGGCCGGTATCCTCTCGGCGTTGCTCGTCGGTGGCCTCTCCTTTGCTCTGGTGCGGCGCACGCTGCAGCCGGTGCGGCATCTCGCCGCCGCCGCCGAGGCCGCCCGGCAGGGGAACTACGACCAGCGCATCGAAGTCGAGAGCGGCGACGAGATCGGCCGCCTGGCCGGCGCCTTCGACGAGCTGCTCGCCGACCTGCGCGAGAAGCGCGACATGGCGACCTACGTCACCGAGCTGTCGCGCAACCTGCCCGAGCCCGCGCAGGGCAAGGTGGTGGCCGGCAGCCCGCAGGTCCGCGAGGTGCTCCTGATGGGTGTCGAGCTGCGGCGCTTCGCCCGGCCGATGGACGGCGCCGGGCCGCAGGCCACCCTCGACATGCTGGAGATCGACCTCAAGCGGGTTTCGAACGCCGTGTCCGCGCATCGCGGCCAGGTGGAGGGGACCGTGGGCCACCGCGTTCTGGCGCGCTTCGAAGGCGCGGAAGGGGGCGGCGGGCGCTCGCCGCGGCGGCGCAGATCCTGGCCGACACGAACGAGGATCCGGCGGCCCAGGCGGACGCGCCGGTCGTGGCGCTCGCCGCCGGGCGCGCGGTCACCGGGCCGGTCTCCCATGGCGAGCAGATGGAGCGCGCCATGGTCGGCATGCCCGTGCAGCAGATCGAAAGCCTGCTGCGGGAGGCGACTCCCGGCGAGCTGCTCCTGTCGCGCGAAGTCCACGACGAGCTCAGGGAGCCGTTCGAGCAGGCGGGCTACCGCCTGGCCGAGCGCCGCGGCCTGCTCACGCCGCAGCCGCTCTACGTCGTGAGCAGCCGCATGGCCTCGCACCTCACCGGCGTCCGGGGGCTCGGCCCGAGCGAGACTTCTACCATAACTCCGGCCAGTGCCGCCGGCGTCGCGACCCTCTCCGGCATCGCGCCGGGCGCGCTCATGGGCCAGCGGTTCGAGATCCTGGCCGTGCTCGGCGCGGGCGGCATGGGCGTCGTCTACAAGGCGCGCGACCGCGAGCTCGACGACCTCGTCGCCTTGAAGATGCTCAAGCGCGAGCTGCTGGCCGACCGCGTCAACCTGGAGCGGCTCAAGGCCGAGATCAAGCTGGCGCGCCGGATCACCCACCCGAACGTCCTGCGCACGCACGACTTCGGCGAGATCGACGGCATCCCCTTCATCTCCATGGAGTACGTGCGCGGCGTGACCCTGCGCTACCTGCTCGACCAGACCCACCGGTTGCCGTACTCCGCCGGGTTGCGCCTCGCCAAGCAGCTCTGCGCCGGCCTGGGCGCCGCCCACGCCGTGGGGGTGATGCACCGCGACATCAAGCCGGAAAACCTGATCCTGGAGCCCACCGGCAACGCCAAGCTCATGGACTTCGGTATCGCCCGGCCGATCCGCCGCATGGAGCCGGGCCAGACCGAGGCCGGGTTCATCGTCGGCACGCCGCTCTACATGTCGCCCGAGCAGCTCCGCGGCGAAGAGGTGGATGCGCGGGCCGACATCTATTCGGCCGGCGTGGTTCTCTACGAGATCTTCACCGGCGAGCTGCCGTTCAAGGCGTCCAGCGCGATGCAAATCATGCTGAAGCACCTGGAAGAGCCGGCGCCGCCGCCGCACCTCGCCTGGCCGGAGATGCCGCCGAAGCTGGAGTCGATCATCCTGCGCTGCCTGGAGAAGGACCCGGCGGCGCGCTACCGCTCCGTGGAAGATCTGCTGAAAGACCTCGAGCTGCTCAGTGCGTGAGCGGCGTAAAATCGGCCCGTGCTCCGTATGGAGGATAATGGAGAGCCTTTCGCAGGGGGACGAATGATCGCGGCGACGACTACCGGCAGCTACTCACTGAGCGACCTCATCCGCCGCCTCGCGGAATACGAGAATCTGTTCGAGATCGGCGGCCGGCTCGCCGGTTCTCTGGACGTGCAGACGGTGCTGGAGCGCGCGCTGCAGAACGCCGAATCGGTCTGCCGCGCCGAGACCAGCTCGATCTGGGAGCTCGACGAGGAGCGCCAGGAGCTGTTCTTCCGCGTGGTGCGCGGGAAGGCCGCGGGCGCCATCCGCAACCTGCGGGTGCCGGTGGGCGAGGGCCTGGTGGGGAGCGTGGCCCGCAGCGGCGTGCCCGAGATCGTCAACGACGTGGTTGCGGACCCGCGCTGGCGCGGCGACACGGCCCTCTTCCAGAGCCGGGCGATCCTGACCGTGCCGCTGGTGGCCGAGGGCCGGATCATCGGCGTCATGCAGCTCCTCAACCCGGTGGAGCGCGACCGCTTCACGGAAGGCGACCTGCGGCGGATGAGCCTGTTCGCGGGCATCCTCTCCCACCCGCTCCAGAACGCGCGCCTGCACTCGGCGCAGCAGCGCCAGTTCTTCACCATGGTCACCGCCCTGGCCGAGGCGCTGGACCGGCGCGACCCCTACACCGGCGGTCACGTGCGGCGCGTCGTTTCCTATTCGCTGCTCCTGGGCCTCCATATGGTGCTCGGCCGGGAGGAGCTGCGCGACCTTTGGCTCGCCTCGACCCTCCACGACATCGGCAAGATCGCCACGCCGGACCATATCCTGGGCAAGACCTCGCCGCTCGATCCGGAGGAGGTGGAGATCATGAAGCGCCATCCGGTCGACGGCGCGGCGATCGTCTCCCACCTCGCGAACGACAACGTGCTCAAGGGGGTCCGCAACCACCACGAGCGCGTGGACGGCAAGGGCTACCCGGACGGCCTCTCCGGAGACGACCTCCCGCCGGTCGCCCGCATCATCGCCGTGGCCGACACTTTCGACGCCATGACCACGAGCCGTCCCGTACCGGACGGCCTGCCGCCCGAGAAAGCGGCGCGCGAGATCCTCGCTTCGGCCGGTACGCAGCTCTGCCCGAACGTCGTCGAAGCCTTCCACGCGCTCTACAAGGACGGCCGGTTCACGGTCGAGGGCGGCGAAGAGGCTCTGCGCTCCATTACCGGGATGTCGAGCTCGTGTTCCGCCTGCGCTACGTCCTCGGCGGGGAGGACCATACCTTTCCCCTGACCGGAAACCGGGTCCGGCTGGGCCGCGGCGGGGACAACGACGTCGTCCTCTCCGATGTCTCGGTGTCGCGCTATCATGCGGAGCTGATCCGCGAGGCCGGCGGCTGGCACGTCCAGGATCTGAAGAGCACGAACGGCGTCGAGGTCAACCGCGTGCCGGTGCAGCGGGCGCCGGTGCAACCGGGGGACCGGCTCGGGATCGGCGTCTTCGACGTCCTCCTGGAGAAGACCGAGCCGCGCGACATCCGGCCGCCCGTGCCCGAGGACACCGGCCCGATCCTCACGAACGCGACCATCGTCCGTCCGCTGGCCGAGTTCGCGGCGACCTACGGCCTGACAGGAAAGGCCGCTCCCACCGCCGCGCTCCCCGCGCTGGAAACCACCCGCGAGCAGTCCGACGCCGACCGGCGCTTCGGTTTCCTCACCCGCCTCGCGGGCATCCTCATCGTCGCGGAGTCGGTGGACGAGGTGCTGCTGCGGCTCCTGGACATCGCCTTCGAGGCCCTGCCCGTGGACCGTGGCTTCATCCACTTGGATGACGGGCAAGGCGAGCTCGAGTGCGAGCTGATGCGGATCAAAGACCGCGTGGACGTGCGCCCCCCGGGCGAGATTCCGGTTTCACGGACGATGCTGCGGGCGGTGATCCAGGAGCGGGTAGCCCTCGTGACCTTCGACGCGCAGTCGGATCAGCGGCTGTCCGGCGGCGAGTCGATCCGCCTCCACCAGATCCGGGCAGCCATGTGCGCGCCGCTCTGGTCGGGCGAGAAGATCATCGGCGTGATGCAGGTGGACTCGCCGTTCCAGGTGGGGGCCTTCAACGAGCGCGACCTGGACTTCCTCACCACCCTGGCGAACTTCGCGGCCGTGGCCGTGGAGCGGATCCGCTGGGCGCGGCAGGCGGAGTTGGAGAAGAGCCTGCGCAACCGGCTGGAGCGCTATCACTCCCCGGCGGTGGTGGAGGAGGTGCTGCGCCAGGGTGCGGAGGACGGGCTGGGCCGCCTGAAATCCGCCCAGGTGACGGTACTCTTCGCCGACCTTGTCGGCTTCACCCCGTTCGCGGAGAACTCCCGGCCCGAGGAGGTCGCCGACTCGCTCGACGCCTTCCTGAACCTGGCGGTCGAGGCCATCTTCCGGGCGGGCGGCACGCTCGACAAGTTCATCGGCGACTGCGTGATGGCCTTCTTCGGAGCGCCCGTGCCGCTGGAGGACCACGCGCTACGGGCGGTGCGCGCCGCGGTGGAGATCCAGCGCGACCTCTCGGCCTGGAACCGAGAGCGGCAGGCGCAGGGCCTGCCCGGTTTCCGCGCGCGGGTGGCGCTCAACAGCGGTCCCGTGGTCGTGGGGGACATCGGCAGCGCCCGCCGCGTAGACTACACGGTGCTCGGCAACACCGTGAACGTGGCGGCGCGGCTGGAGGCCCATGTGGCGCAGCCGGGCGACGTCGTGCTCGGTCCCGAGACCTGGCGCCTCCTGAAGGGCGCGGTCCCCGCCGAGCCCCTGGGGGAATTCCAGCTCAAGGGGCTCCAGCAGAAGATTCAGGCTTACAAGGTGGTGGGGTAGGGGCCTACCGCGCCGCCGGGATCGCGATCACCTGGCCCGCCTTGAGCTGGGAGGATCTGATGCTGTTCGCGCGCTTGATCTCGGAGACGCTCGTGCCGTGCCGCCGGGCGATGTCCCAGAGGCTGTCGCCGCTGCGGACGCGATAGCTGTTGCTCGCCGCCAGCGCCATCCCCTTTTGAGATTTCGGGATCGCGCCGCGGGCGACCAGGTAGCGCGTGTAGGGTTCCGGGAAGAGCGAGACGTGGTAGTGCGGCGGATGGCTCTCCTTCGTCGCCTCCAGCACCTGTCGCCTCTCCAGCGTCAGCAGGGTCTTTTCCAGGAAGGCACGGCAGGCCGGCCGGGCGCTGCGCCGCAGGTCGGCCGCCATGCCGGTGGGATGCACCGACAGAGGCGAGGCGTTGCGCGGCTGCCGGGAGGTGGGGCGGGTCAGGCTGGTGATCACCAGGCGCTCGCCACAGGCGTTGTGGTACTGGCTGGCAAGCCGCTCCATGAAGGTCCGGACCTCGGCCCGGGCGTAGGGGAACGAGACGGCGGCCACCCGGTAGTCGGAGTTGCCCGTCAGCCGCACGAGCAGGCCCCGGCGGACGAACTCGTTCACCTGCGAGCTGGTGCGGAGATAGGTGTAGTCGTGCTGCCGGGCCGCCACGTTCTGGCGCACCATGGAAGCTTTCGAGCCGGTCAGACTCTGCGCCGTGGCGGGCGGAGAGCCGGCAAGGGTGCCCAGCGCCAGCAGGGCCGCAAGGACGGAAACGAGAGATCGATGGTCCCGAGTCTGCATGGGCCTGTACGAGCTCCTTTGGCTACATACCCACTGAAACCAGCGGCGCTGCTGTTTCCTTCCAGGGAGCCGCGAGGGCCGGGCCGCGCGTCCGTCTCCGGAAAGCCTCCGGAAAGAAGGAACGCGGCACCGGCCTACTTGGCGCGCTTGGCGTTCTTGAAGAAGTCGGCCATCGAGCCGAAGCCCGACTGCGGGGCCAGCTTCGTCGCCGATGCCGCCGCTCCCGCCGCCTCTTCCCGGTCGTCGCTGTCCGAGCCCGCCATACCCAGGGAGATCCGGCGCTTGCCGGTATCCACGTTGAGCACCCGCACCCGGATGTCCTGGCCGAGCTGCAGCCCCTCGCGGGAGTGGTTCAGCCGCTTGCCGCCGCCGATCTCGCTGATGTGGAGGAGCCCCTCCAGACCGGGCGCGATCTCGACGAAGGCGCCGAACGATTCCAAGCGCATGACCCGCCCCGCGACCTCGGTCCCCTCGGAGAAGCGGCTGGCCGCGTCGCGCCAGGGGTCCTTCTCCAGCGAACGGCGGGAGAGCGAGATGCGCTCGGGCTTCTTCTCGTCCTTGCCCTTCTCGATCTTGATGACCTGGACCTCGATCTCCTGGCCGGCGCTCAGGGCCTCCTTCGGATGCGCGAGCCGGGAGTACCCGATCTCGCTCACGTGGAGCATCCCCTCGATGCCGCCCAGGTCGACGAAGGCGCCGTAGGTCGCGAGCGACGTCACCTTGCCGGTGATCACCGCGCCGACGGAGATCTTGGAGCGGGCCTCCGCGGCCTTCGACTGCTGCTCCTCCTCCAGGATGGCGCGGCGCGACAGCACGATGTTCGGCCGGGTCCGGCCGTCCTCGAACTGGGTCACCCGGAACGCCAGGCGCTGGCCCACGAACTGGGCCGGATCCTCGACGTAGCGCAGGTCGAGCTGGGAGAGCGGGCAGAAGGCCCGCAGACCCCGCACCTGCACCTCGGCGCCGCCCTTGTTGATGCCGCTGACGACCCCTTCGACCGGCAGGCCGTGCTGCCAGGCCATCTTGATCTCGGCCGCGGCTTCGGGGTTCTTGCCACCCCCTCCGGAACCCCCACCGCTCGCGGCCCGCTTCCGGAGCTGAAGCCCGGTCTCCGGGTCCGCCGACGCCACCGTCGCGTCGATCGAGTCGCCCACGTTTGCCGTGAGGTTGCCTTCGGCGTCCTTGAGCTGCGCCGTCTCGATCACCGCCTCGGACTTGGTCCCGAGGTCGACGAAGGCCGTCTCCTCGCCGATGGAGAGGATCTTCCCGGTCACTTTGGCCCCGGCCGGAGGGTCCTCGCGCTTCTCCCCGCCCTGCTGCTCGAACTCCGCCAGGGCCTGGGCAAAGTCCTGGGCGAAGCTCTCGTTTTCAGTTTGCTGATCCGCCATGTCTGTCTCTCTTGTGCTCTGTCCGGGGCGCACCCCGGTCGGGTTATCGTGGTGAAGGTATCACGCCGGGGGGCGGTGGCGCGGTAAGCTCCGTCATGCCATGAGGAAAACAACGAAACTCCGCCTTGTATTCGCGCTCGTACTCGCGATTACTCTCGCTCTTCCCGTCCTGGTTCTGCCGGGCTCCGCATCGGCCGCTTCGGAGCCCCCCGCGTCTCTCCTCGATCCTCGGGAGATCCACCTCGCCGACCTCGTCCAACTCACCCATGGGGGCGAGAACGCCGAGGCCTATTGGTCTCCCGACAGCCGGGAGCTCACATTTCAATCCACCCGCCCTCCCTACGCCTGCGACCAGATCTTCCGCATGCCTGGGGACCGTCCGGCCGAGCCTTCCCTGATCTCCACCGGGAAGGGCCGTACGACCTGCGCCTACTACACGGCCGACGGGAAACGGGTTCTCTACTCCTCGACCCATCTCGCCGGCGACGCCTGCCCGCCGGTTCCCGACCGCTCCCAGGGCTACGTCTGGCCCATCGATCCCAACTTCGAGGTCTGGAGCGCGCTCCCCGACGGCTCGGACCTGAAGCGCATCACGGACAACCACGCCTACGACGCCGAATCCACGGTCTGTCCCGTGGACGGCTCCGTGATCTTCACTTCCACCCGCGACGGCGACCTCGACCTCTACCGCATGCGGCCGGACGGCACCAACGTCACCCGTCTGACCGACGTGCCAGGATACGACGGCGGCGCCTTCTTCTCGAACGACTGCAAGAAGATCGTCTGGCGCGCCTCCCGGCCGGCCCCCGGCCCGGAGCTCGACGACTACCGCAAGCTCCTCGGACAGGGACTCGTCCGGCCCACGAAGCTGGAGATCTGGGTGGCCGACGTGGACGGCCAATCGATCCGGAACGCCCATCAGGTCACCCAACTCGGAGCCGCCTCCTTCGCACCATCGTTCTTCCCCTCCGGGGAGAGGATCCTCTTTTCCTCGAACTACGGCGATCCCAAGGGACGTGAGTTTGACGTGTGGGCCGTAAACGTGGACGGGAGCGGCCTGGAGCGTATCACGTACAGCCCCGGGTTTGACGGATTTCCTCTCATTTCGCCCGACGGCACCCATCTCGCCTTCTCCTCCAACCGCGGCAACGGCGCGCCCGGCGAGACCAACGTCTTCACCGCCCGCTGGGTGCAGGAGCCGGAGACGGCCCCGAAGACGGCCGAGGCGAAGCGCTATCTCGACGACGTCCGCTGGCTCGCCGACGACGCCCGGGAAGGCCGCGGGATCGGCTCCAAGGGATTGGAGGAGTCTTCCCGGTACATCGAAAGCCGCTTCAAGGAGCTGGGCATCGAACCGGCCGGTGAAGGCGGTACATACTTCCAGCGCTTCGACGCGCCCGTGGCCGTGGAGGCGAAACAGGCCGAGATGACCCTCGACGGCCAGGCCGTGGCCCGCGTCGATTTCGAGCCGGCGTCGTTCTCCGCCTCGGGGACGGTCGAAGGCGAGGTGGTCGCCGCCGGCTACGGCATTACTACCCTCGGGACTACCCCCGGGACCGCGCCCGAGCTTTCCGTCGACGACTACAAGGGCGTCGACGCCAAGGGGAAGATCGTCGTCGTCCGCCGCTTCGTGCCGCCGGGCGAGACCTTCAAGGTGGAGGCGAACGAGCGCCGGTACGGCGACTTCCGCTTCAAGGCCTGGAACGCCCGCGAGCACGGCGCCATCGGCTTGATCGTGGTCGACGCGCCGCTCGTCGCCGCCAAGGGAGGGGAGACCGAGCCGATGCCCGGCGAGGCGCCGCTCCCGGCGCTGCGGCTCGACAGCGGCCTCTCCCTGGCCTCCAACGACGCGGGCATCCCCGTCGTGACGCTCTCCCGCGCTGCGGGCAGCCCACTGTTCGAAGGCGGTGAGCACCGGCATCGCGCCTCGATCGCGGTGGAGCTGGTCCACCGCTTCGAGCCGGCGGTCAACGTCGCCGGCGTCATCCGCGCCGGCGCGGCCGATGCGAAAGACCGTCTCCCGGGCGCCGTCCTGGTCGGGGCCCACTACGATCACATCGGCCTCGGCGGCCCCTCCTCGCTCAGCCCGGACGCCCACGAGCCGCACAACGGCGCCGACGACAACGCCTCGGGAACGGCCGCCGTCCTGGAAGTGGGACGCATCCTGACCGCGCGCCGCGCCGAGCTGCGCCGGGACGTCTACCTCGTCGCCTTCTCCGGCGAGGAACTGGGAGTCCTGGGCTCCACCGCCTTCACCCGCCACCCTCCCGGCAACCTGAAGCTGAGCGACCTCGAAGCCATGCTCAACATGGACATGGTCGGACGGCTGCGCGGCAACGCCCTGTCGGTACTGGGAGCCGACTCCGCGGAGGAGTGGCGGGACCTCGTCAACCCCGCCTGCCAGAAAGCGGGGCTCGCCTGCACCCCCAGCGGCGACGGCTACGGGCCTTCCGACCAGTACCCGTTCTACGCCGCGGGCGTGCCGGTGCTCCACTTCTTCACCGGCGCCCACGAGGACTACCACAAGGTCTCGGACGACGCCGACAAGATCAACGCCGACGGCGGCGCCCGGATCGCCTCGCTGGTGGCGGACCTTGCCGAGGAGCTCTCCGGCCGGTCCACCCGACTGACCTACAAGAACATGCCGGCCCCCATGCCCAAGGGCGACGCACGCTCGTCGGGAGCCTCGCTCGGAACCGTTCCCGACTATGCCGGCGACGGCCGCCCCGGAGTCCTCCTTTCGGGAGTGCGGGCCGGGAGCCCGGCCGAGGCGGCGGGCATCCAGCGCGGCGACCTCCTCGTCGAGCTGGCCGGGGCTCCGATCCGTGACATCCACGACTTCATGTACGTGCTGCGCCGCTCCAAGCCGGGTGAGAAGGCGACCGTCGTGGTGGTGCGGGATGGACAGCGCGTCTCGCTCGACGTCACCTTCGGCGTCAGCCAGGGAATCCGTTGAAAGGAGAGGCCGAGCTCATGAAACGCAATCTTCTATTGTCCGTGCTGCTGTCCGTTCTGGCGCTGTCCGGGCCGGCCGCCGCCGCCGGGCCGCGCGACGACTTCGCCCGCTATCTGGATGAGTTCCCGGCCACACAAGGCAAGACGGCTGAGAGCGAGCGCGTCGACGCGCTCTACCGGCACCAGTGGGATTTCAGCCTGATGGAGTTCCCCGAGTTTGCCACGGCCCTCGGCGTGCCGGGCCAGAACGGCCGCTGGACCGACGAATCGCTCGCGGCCATCCAGGCTCGCGACGCCCTCGCTCCCAAGCTGCTGGCCGCCGCCGAGTCGATCGACCGCGAGAAGCTGGAGCCGAAGGACCGCGTCAGCTACGACCTCTTTCTTCGCGGCGCCAGAGAGAGCGTCGAAGGCCTGCGCTTCCCCGGCGAGCTCCTGGCCATCAGCCAGCTCGGCGGGCTCCAACAGGGCATCCCCGGCACCCTCATCCAGGCACCCACGAAGACCGTCAAGGACTATGAAGACATCCTCTCCCGCCTGCGCGGTGTTCCGGCCGTGGTGGACCAGACCCTGGAGCTGCTGGAAAAGGGGCTCGCCACCGGCGTGACGCCGCCGCGCATCACCCTGCGCGACGTACCCGGCCAGGTCGAGGCGCTCATCCCGGACGACCCCATGAAAAGCGCTCTTCTCGAACCGTTCACCCGCATTCCGGAAGCCCTCCCGGCACCGGACCGCGGCCGGCTCACCCGCGAAGCCGTGCAGATCTACCAGGAGCAGGTGGTGCCGTCGTTGCGCAAGCTCCACCGCTACCTGGAAGAGACCTATATCCCGGGCGCCCGCGAGTCCATTGCCATGAGCGCTCTGCCGGACGGCCAGGCCTGGTATGCCTACAACGTCAAACAGATCACCACGACGGACCTGACCCCACAGCAGATCCACGAGCTCGGCCTCTCCGAGGTCAAGCGCATCCGCGCCGAGATGGACAAGGTCATCGCCGCGACCGGTTTCAAGG
Organism: uncultured Holophagales bacterium; assembly: GCA_963844885.1. GTDB lineage: Bacteria > Acidobacteriota > Thermoanaerobaculia > Multivoradales > UBA5704 > DATMER01. The sequence continues at coordinate 36,280 of CAWJQA010000015.1, forward strand.
GGACTTTCGAAGAGTTTCTGACCTTCCTGCGGACCGATCCGCGCTTTTTTTACGACAAGCCCGAAGATCTCGTGACGGGCTACCGTGATATCGCCAAGCGCGTCGATCCGGAGCTGGTGAAGCTCTTCGGCCGCCTGCCGCGCCTGCCGTACGGCGTGCGGCCGATTCCGGCCTATGCGGAGAAGAGCCAGACCACGGCCTACTACGACGACGGCAGTGCGGCCGCGGGCCGGCCCGGCTACTTCAGCGTCAACACCTACGATCTGAAATCCCGTCCCAAGTGGGAGATGGAGCCCTTGACCCTGCACGAGTCCGTGCCGGGCCACCACCTCCAGATCTCGCTGACGCAGGAGCTGGAAGGCGTACCCGAGTGGCGAAAATACCAGGGCTACACCGTCTTCGTGGAAGGCTGGGCGCTCTACGCCGAGAGCCTGGGCGAGGAAATGGGTTTCTACAAGGACCCCTACTCGAAATTCGGCCAGCTCACCTACGAGATGTGGCGCGCGATCCGCCTGGTGGTGGATACCGGCATGCACTCCATGGGCTGGACCCGCGACCAGGCCCTCGACTACTTCAGGAAGAACGCGGGCAAGACCGAGCACGAGATGGTGGTCGAGGTCGATCGTTACATCGTGACCCCCGGCCAGGCCCTGGCCTACAAGCTCGGTGAGCTGAAGATCAAAGAGCTGCGCGCCTACGCAACCCAGGAGCTCGGGGACGCCTTCGACGTCCGCGCTTTCCACGACCAGGTGCTCGGCAACGGCGCCGTGCCCATCGACGTCCTGGAGAAGAACATCCGGGACTGGGTGAAAGGGGTGAAGGAGAACGAGTTGATAGAATCACGTTCCCAACCGTCCGCAACGAGGGAGAGCCATGAGCACGAGAGGTGATGCCGTTCTGGTGATGGACCGCGATCCGGCGGTGCGCGAAGACCTGAGGACGGCCTGGCGCACCGCCCGCCGGTTCCTGCGCTTGCAGAAGGACCATCCGCTCTGGCTGCGGCGGCAGGCCTGGGCCGACCGCCTGCTCGCGGCCGAGTGGATCGGCCTGATCGCCGTCACCTACGGGATCATCTTCGCGCCGCTGTCGGCGATCCCCTGGGCTCTGAAGATCGCTCTCCTGATCCCCTGGAGCCTCTACTCCAGCCTGGCCATGGACGTGGCGGTCCACTACTTCAACCACTGGCCGCCGTTCCGCCGCGAGGGGCTGAACATCGTGCTGCGGGCGCTGGGGGTGCTCGTCTTCTTCAGCCCCTTGGAGGTGCGCTACCACCATTGGCAGCACCACCGGTACAACGATCCCTTCGACGATCCGCAGACCGCGCTTCAGGAGATTGCATCCAGGCCGGGGTGGAGGAGCTGGGCGGCGCTCGGGAAGTACCTCGGCAAGGAGACGGCGCGCTCGATCTGGGGTTTCCTCCCCTGGTCGGAAAATCCGCCCTACATCCGGTCCCTGAAATCCTCGAAGCCGGCGCACTGGCGAGAGATCGTCCTCACGCGCTGGGCCGGCCCATGCTGGCTGGTGGTGATGCTGGTCTTGCGACCCGCGGAGACCGCCTTCCTCCTGATCCCCGCCACGCTCCTGGTGGCGCCGCTCGGCAGCTTCATCATGAACCTGACCGACCACGCGCCGAGCGATCTCACGCACCCCTTCCGGCAAGCCACCTGGCTGGAACCGGGGACCAGGATGGAGCGCTGGATCTCGGTCGTGAACCATCAGACGGCGGCCACGCACCTGACGCATCACCTCTTCCCGCAGGTTCACTGGATCCACATGCGCCGCCTCCAGCGCCGCATGCGCAGGCTCTACACTCGCTACGACGCGCCGCGCTCGATGGTCGTCAACACGACGCTCCTGGGCAACCCGCTGGCGCTGGTGAAGGTGCTGGGAAGACTGAAGAGGCTCCGGCCGGTCGCCGAGCGTTGGCCGGCGACGGAGGCGGTGTCCGGGGGCTGACCTGCACTCAGCCGCGTACTTGCATTCAAAGGCACCCCTTCGCGCGTTTCGATCTCTGTAATGCCAACTTCAGTCTCGGTAGTAGAAAAAACGCCAGATTCCTTGTCGATGGCCAAGGAAGGCAAGGATGCTTCGGACGCGTCAATAAATGTACGCGGGCAGGAATCAGGTTCCGACGTGAAGATACCAATCGGATCTGTGGCAGAGTCGGATCTCGCGGCCGAGGGTGTGGAAGAACCTATAAAGCTTATCCTGTTGGCGATAGTTGGCGTCGTGATAGCCGTATTAACGATGGGCAGTTTGTCTCAGGCTTTGATGGAAAAAGATCCCGTCGCTTTTGTCACAGGAAGCGTTCTTGTCTGGGTTCTCTATAGAATTGCTCGGGAGTTTTGGAGAAGAAGGTACCAGGGCGATCTCCCAGATGAGGACGGTATCGGGGACAAGTAGCGGAGGCGAGGAGTTTCCGTTTTTTCTTCTTCGGACTTCGGCCATTGGTTGGTTTGACCTGCCAGTTGGGAACAGGGGGCCAGCCGGTTCCTCAGGCTTCCCGGTGGCGGCGTAAGCGGGCCAGCTCCTCTTCCAGGAGCCGAATTCGCTCCTCGGCTCATGTGACCCAGGTTGCACGCGTGATGGCCCGGCACCTCCAGGACGAGATCGGTGCCTGGGGACCGTACCTCTCGATCTTCGACGCTCGGCACCTGCCATAGACGTCTCAACCGCCGGTCCTGCCGCACAGCATGGCCACGGCGGCGATCAACTCGCCGGCGTCGAACGGTTTGGCGATATGGAACTGAAAGCCGGCCATGAGGGCTCGTTGCCGGTCCTCGGCCCGCGCGAGGCCGGTCAGCGCGATCGCCGGCACGTTCCGGATTTCGCTTCCGGTCAACGAGCGGATTTCCTGGAGAAGTTGATAGCCGCTCTTGCCCGGGAGCTGGATGTCGCTCAACAGCACATCGGGCTTGAACGATTCGAGCACGCGAAGCGCCTCGTCGGCCGAGCTTGCGGCCGCGACCTCCGCGCCGCAGGCCTGAAGGATCTGGCCGACCATGATGCGGCCGTCCGTCTCGTCGTCGACCAGCAGGATCCGGAGGTCACGGAGGTCGGGCAGCCGGCCGAGCTCTCCGAATGCGGTCTCGCGCCGCCGGGGCAGGCTCTCTTCATCGCCGGGAACCAGGCGCGGCAGAGCAAACGTCAGGGTTGCGCCAACGTTGGGGCCCGCGCTCGCGGCACGGACCGAGCCGCCATGCAACTCGACGATCTGCTTGACGATCGCCAGCCCGAGCCCGAGCCCGCTGAGGCGCCCGTCCGGTGAGCTTTCCGCCTGCCAGAGGCGGTCGAACACGCGAGGCAGGTACCGCGGATCGATGCCCAGGCCCGTGTCCTTCACGCTGACTTCGATCCGGTCGTCCACCCGTTCCAGCGCAACCACGATGCTGCCGCCTTCGGGTGTGAACTTGATGGCATTCGAAAGCAGATTGATCAGCACCTGTTGCAAGCGGTTGAAGTCGCCTAGCACCAGTCCAGGCGCGGGATCGAGATCGGTCCGCAGTTGGAGAACCTTGGCGTCCGCCAGCGGCTTGATGATGTGGATCGCGGACTTCACGATCTCGTCGAGCTCCACGGGACGCAGGTTCAAGCGAACCTTGCCCTCGATGATGCGGCTCATGTCCAGGAGGTCTTCGATGAGCCGCACCTGAGCCTGGCAGTTGCGCTGGATCGCATCCAGGCTCTCCGGGACCTTCTCGGGCTGGATGTGGCCGGCGCGAAGCAGTTGGACGTATCCGAGGACGGCGGTGAGCGGCGTTCGCAGCTCATGAGAAAGGACGGACAGAAACTCATCCTTGATCCGGTTGGCGCGCTCGGCTTCGCCGCGGGCCGTCTTTTCGCGAGCCAGCAATTCATCGCGTTCCGTCTCCGTCCTCTTGCGTTCCTCGATCTCTCGCGTGAGCTCTTCATTGAGCAGGGCTAGGCCGGGGAGCCGGAGCGCCTTCGGAGTGACCAGGGTGAGCGCGGCGACCGTGGACCAGGACACCAGCGCGGTGACGACCTTGGCCAGGCCCGCCAAGCGGTAGAGCGGTTTCCAAAAGATGATCGCTTCAATGAGGTGCGTCGTGCCGCAGGCGAAGATGAAGGCGACGAAGAGCCAGAAGATCCGAGGGAAAGGGACGTCTTTCCGGCGCAACACGAAATAAGCAATCACCAGCGGGATGGCTGTATAGGCAGCGAAGATCCCCAGATCCGAAACGATGTGCAGCAGGCCCAGCTCTCGGGACCACACGCCGCACTGCCAGCGCGGCATGAAACCGCTGGTGTCGAAGGGATTCAAAGAGGAAAGTAGCTCGCCCATGAGGGCAAAGCTAGCACAGGCCCGGCTTGCATCGTGCGCCGAGGGCGGTGCCTGGGGAGCCTGAAGAGGCTCTCTGCCGTGCCTCCCTCTTCCAATCGTCCCGACGGATTACCCGCATCAGAGCACGAAACCCGCCGAGGCGCAACCGGGCTCTCCTTTGTGATGGAAGCACGGGCAGGCTCGCCGGAGGACGCGCTGGCCGGCCGGTTCCTCGATCCGGCGCCTTGCCGTAAGGATCTGGTAGGCTGGCAGCCTTGTCGAGGCCCCCGGATTCCCCCGCAACCCTCGAAGCTCTTGGCCTGCTATGAACAGAAAGAGAGAACAGTTCGCCTCAATGTTGGCGGCCCGCCTGCCGGTGCTCGGCGTGGGGGCCCACAATCCACTCACCGCGACGCTCGCGGAGCTCGCCGGTTTCGATCTGCTGTGGCTGAGCAGCCTGGAGCTCACCGCCTCGCGCATGCTCCCCGACGCGAACCTCATCAGCTTCAGCGATGTGGTGCCTGTGCTGAGCGGGATCGCCATGGCGACCGGGCTTCCCATCATCGTCGACGGCGACAACGGCTACGGCAGCGATCAGGCCACCTATCTGGCTGCCCGCCACTTCGAGCAGGCCGGCGCCTCGGCGATCTGCATCGAGGACAATGCCTTTCCCAAGAGCAACTCGTTTTTCGAGAAGGGCGAGCACCGGCTGGAGGATATGAATGCCTTTTGCCGCCGCATCGAGGCGGCGCGCGCCGGGTCCAGCAATCTCGTGGTGATCGCGCGCACCGAGGCTCTCGTGGCAGGGCTCGGTCCCTCCGAGGCGATCACGCGGGCTCGCGCTTACGTGGAGGCGGGAGCGGGCGCCATTTTCATCCAGACGAAGCGCGACACGTTTTCCCAGTACCAGACGGCGTTGGAACAGGTGAAGGGGATCGCTCCGGTGCTGCTCACTCCCACGGCCGTTCCCGATTGGACGACGGAGCAACTGCACGCGTTGGGGATCGACATCGTGATCCATGCCAATCTCGCGGTCAGGGCTCTGGTGCATGCCTTGCGAGATGTCTTCGCGCGGGTCCAGGGCGGCGCGTGCCTGGCGGAGCTCGAGAGCCAGATCTGCTCCATGAGCGATGTCCTGGATCTGACCCACCGCGAAGTGGCGTAGAAGGTCCCGGGCCTCCCTGGAGGGAAGCCCGGGGAGTCGCTTTATTCGAAGTAGCCGTTCACGTCCAAAACCATGTCCATGGTCCCGCCGCCCGAGAATACAGCCCGGGCCGCCAACGTGCCGTTCCCATTCCAGGCGAGCGGCATGACAGCGTTGTTGGCTCGGTTGAGCAAGGCGGGGAAACTGATCGTCCAAGTGTTCGGCGGCGTGGTGTCGCCCGGGTAGAGGGTAATGGAACCCTGCCTGGGAGCCATGATCGCGGTCAGGTTCAGCGACACCGCTTTGGCCGTGGCCGGCACGCCGCAGGTTCCGCTGACGTTGATGATCTGCGGGATTCCCGAGGTCAACGGGGTGCCGGTGACCCGCGTATCGAGGACGCGACAGGGGGTTACCGTGTAGAAGTCTTGTCCCTTGTCGTCGAAGTTCGCCGTGACCGACTTCGCTTGATCATGGTGACGATGCAACTTCCGGTGCCTGTACAGGCACCGCTCCATCCCTTGAAGGCGGAGAGAACCGATGACGGTGTAGCAGTTAGCGTCACCGGCGTGTTGTAGTTGTACGCTTCATTGCAGTCCGCACCACAGTTGATGCCGGCAGGCGTGCTCGTTACCGTGCCGCTGCCCGTCCCGGCTAGGCTCGCCGTCAGCGTATAGGTCGCCACCGAAAACGTTGCGGTCACCGAACGGTCCTGAGTCATCGCCGAGGTGCATGTTGCTGTTCCCGTGCAATCCCCTAACCAACTGTTAAACACGGAGCCCACCGCTGGCGTCGCCGTTAGCGTGACCTGCATGTTGTAAGGGTATTCCTCGCTGTAGTCACCTCCACCCGTGTTGATTCCGGCTGGCGTGCTCATCACTATGCCGCTACCTCCGTCGCCGCTTGCTATGGCCACGTCCAGCATCGGCAGCGAAAACCATGCCATCACCGACCGAGCTTGCGTCATTGTCACGATGCAAGTGGCTGTCCCCGTGCATGCCCCGCTCCAACCTCTGAACACGGAACCCACCGCTGGCGCCGCCGTCAGCGTCACCGACGTGTTGTAGCTGTACACCTCATAGCAGTCCGCTCCACAGTTGATCCCAGCCGGAGCGCTTGTCACCGTTCCCTGCCCGGCTCCGGTCAGACCCACCGTCAGCGTGTAGGTTGCCACCGAAAATGTTGCGGTTGCGGTCACGAACTGTGCCTGTATCATCGCCAGCGTACATGTGCCCGTGCCGCTGCATGCCCCGCTCCAGCCGCTGAATACGGAGCCCACAGCAGGCGTCGCCGTCAGCGTCACCGACGTGGTGTAAGGAATTCCCTCGACGCAGTCCGTTCCACAGTCGATCCCACTCGGCGAACTCGTCACCGTGCCACTTCCCTGGCCAGCTAGGCTCATACTTAAAGAATAGCCAGGCTGCGTAAAACCTGCTCTCACGGAGTTTGCCTGCGCCATCGTCACCGTGCATGTTCCTGTCCCCGTGCAGTCCCCGCTCCAGCCAGTGAACGTGGCCCCCTCTGCTGGCGTCGGTGTCAGTGTCACCTGGGTGTTGTAAGAGAATACTTTCGAGGCAATCCGTTCCACCACCGAATGGACCACAGTTGATCCCGGTCGGAATGCTCGTCACTGTACCGCGAGCCTTGAAGGTACTTGACCAATTGACAATAAGCATAGGGGAAAATATTGCCTCTACTGAACGAGGCTTCGTCATCACCACCGTGCATATTCCTGTCGTCCCCGTGCAGTCCCCGCTCCAACCAGAGAACACGTACCAAGACGCTGGCTGCGCATATAGCGTCACCCGTGTGTTGTAAGGATATAGCTCGGCGCAATCCGCTCCACAGGCGATCCCGACCGGTGTGCTCGTCACTGTGCAAGCACCGATGATGTTTTTCGAGACGCTCAACGAGCAGCCGTCGATAGTTGCAGCGGCCTGAGTTGAATTGCCAGTTTCGCAAGCTTCATTCTTGGCCGCACGCACAACGTAGTAGTAGATGCCGCAGCCCAGGCCGGTGTCGGAAAAGGTGTTGCCGCTCTGGGTACCTACCCGAGTGTATGGACCGCCTGGGATGGTCGAGCGGTAGACGTGGTACCGGGTGGCGCCCGGGGAGTCCACCCATGAAAGATCGATCTGGTTGTCGCCAACCAAGGTGGCAGTCAAACTGGTGGGGGCGGCTGGTGGCACACAGGGGGCAGCCTCCAAACACGAGCTGGGCGCCGAGGCACACGCTTCGTTGCCGCTTGGTTGGGCGACGACCTTGTAGTAGTAGACGAAATCGTTCGCGACGTCGCTGTCGGTGAACGGCGAGGTCGTGACGTCGTTGGCGACTTTGATGAAGCCCCCCGCATTGCAGCCCTGCTCATTGCGGTAGATGTCATAGACCCCGGTAGAGCCAGACCAACTCACCGTCACCTGGTTGTTGGCCGCAGCGAGAGTGAGGGCGGGGGCCGCCAACTGAGAGCAGCCGCGGAAGCTCGTGCTCACGTCGCTTGTGCAGGCGATGCCGTGGCGATTGAATGCGGCATAGAGTGCGGCCGAGTGCGGCGTGCCGTTGGACAGGTTGCCATCATCGTCATCCACGGCTCGCATGGTTTTCCACAGCGAGCCGGTGCCGCAGCCGTCGGAGGTCCAGGTCGGGTTGGTCCTGTAGCAAGTGAAGGCCCCGGTGGCGGTGGGACGGGAGAGGTACCAGAGCCGGTCCATGATGGCCCAGGTCGATTCGGTGCCCGGGTTGGGCATGTCGCGGGCGGCGAGGTCCCACAGAGCCTCGGAGGAGACGTAGGATTCACAGTGCCCTTCCTGGTAGCAGGGGCCGATGTAGCCACCGCCGGCCGGGCAACGTTGCTGGGTAAAATTAGCGACCGTGTGGGCAGTGGCGGAGGTGTGCTTGGCGTAGTCGATGTCGCGTACGCCCGTGCAGGAGGTACAGGCGTCACCGAAACCATCACAGGGCGAGCTCAGATAGCCGGAACCGATGCACGAATCGTGGGTGGTGAGGGCGGCCGTCCAGTCGCCGTAGGTTTCTCCCGTGCCTTTGTCCGGGGACGAGCCACTGCCGTCGTTGGCGTCCAGGCCGTGGCCGAACTCGTGAAGCCCCACAGCCTGGATTTCACCGGAGTTGGAACAACTGCCGCTCTTTCCTATAGAGATTGAGCGCACCGTCCCAGAAGGCATTGCAGATGCCGTCGCCGTCGGTGTCGGCAAGGTTGACATTGGCGGTGACCTGGGAGGTCAGCCATGCGATGTTGATCCAGCCGCGGGCAATCTCCTTGGCACGGTTGAGGTAATAGAACTGAGTGCGGGAGGATCGGGTGTTGCCTGCGCCGCCAGAACCCGGTGTGTCGCAGTCATCGGTGCCACTTGAGGTGCCGAAAGCGAAGTTGCCAGAGGCGTCCGAGGTCAACGAAATCGCGCCGCAAGCATCGATGATCTTCACATACTGGCCGTTGAGGGTCGAGCTAGCGTTACCGCTCGTGTAATTGTAGACACCGGCCGAGTTGGCGTAGACGCTGGGAAAAACATCGGCAAAGGGCATGGGCAGATTATTGGTGGTGGTGAGAGACGTATTGACACCACCAGCTACTTGCGCCGTAGCGTAGTCGTTGATGTCACGAAACTCGATCATCTTGCCGCTGGTGGCGTCGATGCGGGCGCGCCAGGTGCCGTGGTCACCGGCGCGACGGAAGAGGAACTGCCAGACGCGGGCGAGGCCGCGCCCCTTGCCGCGCTCGAAACCGTCAGGGAAGCGGCTGTCGGCGAGCGCCATCGGAATGAGCCGCTGAGAGCCTCCGTCCAGGAAAACGTCTGCGGCGCCGAAGCCGCCGACGTACGCAGCCAGAGTCTTCAGAGCCTGATTGCGGGTCACTTTCGCCTCGGGGGCTTGATTCCCTCAGCAGGCAGGTTCTCGCTGCCGAATTGGATCAGATTGCCGTTGTTGACGCGGAACACGACACGGGCGCCCTCGACGGCCATTCCATCGTGGACCACATCAAAATCGACGAACCAGAGATAGTCGCCAGGGTGGCCGGAGCGGCCCTGATTCAGAATGAGCGTGGAAGGATCGACGCCAAGCAGGCCGGCGACGCGTGGCAGGAAGGCACGGGTGATGCCTTCCATCCTGGCGAGATCGACTTCCCGATCGTCCCGAGATCGGCGGAGATGTCCTTCATCTGGAGCTGGTTGCCACGGCCGGGCACGAAAGGAATGCCTTCGCCCTCGGCGGCCTCGATCTTGCCGGTGCGCTTGTCGACGACGGCGCTCCAGTCGCCATAGCTCACACGGAAGCTGTCCCAGGTGTTGGCGATCTCGGCGGCGGCCGTCATCCGGACGTCGTCGATATCCTCGGATGCGGGCGCTGGCCTGGAGAGCTTCGCTGACAAAGGTCAGCGATTCAAGCAGGCCATCATCTTGTTTCGGCACAAGGGCGTCTGCGACCTCGGCCAGCGCGAGCTGACCCATAACGAGAAGAAGAATTGAAGCCGTTCGAAATCGGGACTTGAAAACCATTTCGTCTCTCCATTTTGATTTCCTCCGATTTTGGATGATTGATGTATTCCATGGAATCCCGAATGTTACTTCAAGGCATCGATCGCGGCCTCGACTTCAGTCGCGGGTTTTCCCATCTCTTCAAGCAGGTGCCGATACTCCGCCAAGGTTTTGGTCTTCTTCGGGTGCTCATACCCGGAACGACGCTCGAACTCAAGAAGAATCGTCAGGGCCCGGCGCAGTAGCGGCTCGGCCTCAGCCAGGCGGTGAGTGGCCTGACACAGCCCGGCCAGGCTGTTGAGATCTCTGGCGAAGTCGGGGTGATCCGGCGCGACACTTTTCTCGTCGATCACCAGTGCGCGGCGCAACAAGGCCTCAGCCTCATAGAGGCGGTTCGTAGCCTGAAGGAGCCCAGCCAGGCTGTTGAGATCCCGGGCGACGTTGGGGTGATCCGGCCCGAACCCTTTCTCGTCGATCCCGCGAGCACGGCGCAACAAAGGCTCGGCCTCGTCGAGGCGGCCCGTCGCCCGGAGCACTTCGCCCAGAGTGGCGAGATCTCGGGCGACGCTGGGGTGATCCGGCCCGAAGCTTTTCTCATCAATCGCAAGCGCGCGGCGACAAAGTGGCTCAGCCTCGGCGAGGCGGTTCGTTTCATAGAGCAGGCGGGCCAGGTTGTTGAGGCGGTTGGCGACGTCTGGGTGATCCGGCCCGAAGCTTTTCTCATCGATCGCAAGAGCACGGCGAAGCAACGGCTCGGCTTCGGCAGGGCGATTCGTGTCCTTGAGAAGGATCGCCAGATTGTTGAGGCGGATGGCGACATCGGTGTGATCCGGCCCGGAGATCGTCTCGGTGATGGTGAGCGCACGGCGCATCAGAGGCTCCGCTTCGGCAAGGCGGTTCGTGGTCTTGAGAAGCATGGCCAGATTGTTGAGACGGTTGGCGACGTCTGGGTGATCCGGCCCGAAGCTCTTCTCGGTGATGGCGAGCGTACGGCGCATCAGAGACTCGGCCTCGGCGAGGCGATTCATGTCATAGAGCAGAAAGGCCAGGTTGTTGAGGCGGTTTCCAACCGTGGGGTGATCGGGTCCCAGGCTCTTCTCGTCAATCGAGAGCGCGCGGCGCAGCAGCGGCTCCGCTTCGGCAAAGCGGTTCGTGCCCTTGAGAAGCAATCCCAGATTGTTGAGATTGGTGGCGACCTCGGGATCATCCGGTCCGAGATTCTTTTCATTGATCGCGAGGGCACGGCGGAACAGCGATTCACACTCGGCGAGGCGGTTCGTGTCCTGAAGAACAAGGGCCAGATTGTTGAGACGGGCGGCGACGTTGGGATCATTCGGTCCGAGACTCTTTTCGTCGATCGCGAGCGCGCGGCGCAGCAGCGGCTCAGATTCATCGAGCCGATCTGTGGCCCAGAAAACAACGGCCAGACTGTTGAGCCGGTCGGCGACGCTGGGGTGATCCGGACCCAAGCTCTTCTCGTCGATTTCAAGCGCACGGCGTGCCGCCGTCTCCGCCTCGGACCATTCGGCCAACTCAAGAAGCGATCGACTCATCCAGTCTTGCATGTCCGCGTCATTCTCGCGCAAGGCAAGAGCCTTGCGGAACGTTCCGGCCGCGTCGCTGTACTTCGCCTGCTCAAACTGCGACGCACCCAGGTACCCGTACGTCTCGACCAGGTTCTTCTCGTTCGCGTCAACGACTGTTTTCAAGATCCCTTCCGCTTTGGGGTACTCACCTTGCAGGTAGGCCGCGATGGCCTTGTCCTGGCGGTTCTGGGTTTCAGCGAAGGAAGAGATCGCTGTTTCCAACTGTTTCGCGGTGAGGCCGTGACGCGCGGCGATCTCGACGAGGGCCCGTTTCCGGTTTTCCGCGTTTTGCTCGTCCTGATCGAAGGTGATTTGCCCCCGTGCATTGCGTGCCTCGAGGCCAACCTTCCGGAAGGCACTGCGGTGCATGAGCACCACGGTGGCGGCATCATTGCCGGCGGGGATGTTGACCATGGGATCGACGAGAAACCAATCTCCGGCTTGCGGGGAATCGACAAGAGAAATCTTGATCTGCTGACCCGAGCGATGATCGGCAGGGAGATCGAGCTCCGTGGCTCCGGCCCGGTTGGTCGGCCTGGACTTGACGAGCTCGTACGTGAAACGGAGACCGGAGGCCGGCCGGCCCTCCACGTCGCGGGCCACGAGAAGGATCTGCTTGCCCGGTGCCGCCGTCAGGGCCGCGACCGTCAGCAGGAAAACGAGGAAAGCAAAGATCTGTCGGTTCATTGTTTCTCCAGGGCGATGTAACAAGTGTCGCGGCCCGAATAGCAGAAATCATCTCCAGGCGCCCAGCCTTCATGCTCGGTCCGCAAGCGGACCCGCGTCTCCCGCCGTACTGATAACTTGAGCGCGAATCGGCCGTCCGCATCCGTGATCGCTTCTCCGGGCGCGCCATCTTGCCGGGAGACTCGAACGCCCGGCAGCGCTCGATCGGCATTGTCGGCCACCCGGCCCCGCAGCCAGGACTCGGGCATCTTCAGGCGGATCTCGGCTCGCGGATTCGGGGCCTCGCTCAGGCGCAGAACCGCGCGGTTGCCGTCCCACTTCTCATGCTCCGCCGAGAGCGTGATCAAGCCGTCCGCCGGAACCTTCGACTGCGGGGATCTTGACTTCCCACCAGCCGTCCGGGAGCTCTCGTGGCGCCATGCCGGCCGAGGCGTGAAGCGTGGCTCCATCGGCAGGAAGGCCTCGCGGATCGAGAACCTGGACGCGGACCGCATAGACGTCCGGCTTCGGCGGCAGGGTTGCCGCGAAACGCGGCCGGAGCCAGACGCTGAGAGTCAAAACCACAGCCAGAAGCAGGAGACCGAGGCCCCAGCGCCATCGGGCTCCCGGGGTTCGCCGGGTGCCGGAAAGGCCCGGACGCCTGGCGGCTCCGCGGGCCGCGATCACGATCGCGCCGCTGGTGAAGTCCCAAACCCGTCGAACGAGGCCGCCCTCGGCGCCGGCTTCCGCGGAGCCCGGGAGCCGCGCGGGGCGCCGGATCAGCGCGCGCTGTTCGACCGTGCTGCACTGGGAATCCTCGGCCGGAACGGAGACGCCGGCGAGACCGGCCAGCGTTCCGGCGACCTCGCCGGCACTCTGCGGGCGGAAGCGGCAATCCTTCTCCAGCAGCCGGCCGACCAGATTGGCAAGCTCCTGCGGCACTCCCGGGCGGGCCTCGACGAGTGGCGGCGGCCGGAGGCTCAGGATCGCGACCTGAGATGCCGCCGAGGTTCCAGCCCGGAACGGCGGCGCTCCGGTCACCATCTCATAGAGCAGGGAGCCGAGGGAAAAGAGGTCCGAGCGAGCATCCAGGGGCTGCCCGAGCACCTGCTCGGGAGACATGGCGTAGCTGGTTCCGACGACGAGGCCCGTTGTCGAGATCGAGATCTCCTGGTCTTCGCCGCCATCCTCTTGGGGGAGCTGTTTGGCGAGCCCGAAGTTCGAGGATCTTGGCGCGGCCCGCGGGTGTCACCATGACGTTCGCGGCCTTGAGGTCCCGGTGGAGAATGCCGTGGGAGTGGGCCTCGGCGAGCCCTTCCGAGATGTCGAGCCCGAGCCGGACGACCTGCTCGAAAGGCAGGCCGCCCGTCTCCTGGATCCGTTCGCGGAGCGTATGGCCTTCGACCAGCTCCATGACGATCCAGTCGCCGTCAGGGCTCTCGAACAGATCGTAGATGTGGACGATCGCGGAATGATTGAGGCGCGCCGCGGCCTGCGCCTCGCGCCACAGCCGTTGCCGAAGCTCAGTGAACCGGGCGTCGGCGCGGATGTGCTTGACGGCAACCGGACGTTTGAGCCTCTCGTCCCAGGCGCGCCAGACAACCCCCATGCCGCCGCGCCCTATCGGCTCGGCAAGCCGGTAGGGACCGACCCGTTCGGGCCGTGAGGACTCGTCGGAACGCGGTTCCATCGTCGAATTGACAGGGCCCGAGCCGCGAGCCCCGAAGGATCACCCTGACGCACTCTGTCGAACAGCGGTTTTGCAGGGCGAGTATAGCGAACTTGCGGATGGAGGCATATAGCTGAACCGCCCGGCCTGGTCCCTGGGAGGCGGGTCCATGCGCTCCACCCGATGTGCATGTACAATCGACTTCCCGAACGAGGCAAGGCAACCCTCTTGCGCTTCCATCCCGGGACGGGTAGGCTGCCGCATAGAGGAGGGAGGCGAGATGCCCATCGACCGTGAGATACAGGACCATCGCCGCAAGGCCATCGTGGAGATCCTGGCCACGCAGCCCTTGAGGAAGCAGGGAGATATCGCAAAGGCGTTGCGCAAGATGGGGTTCAAGGTGACCCAGTCGAGCATCAGCCGGGACCTGAAGGCCATGGGGATCGTGCGGTCCCAGGGGGCGTACCACCTGCCCAGCCCGAAGGGGGACGAGAGCCATCTGGGGAAGATGGAGGAGTACCTCCGGAAGGTGCGGAGTGCCGGCCCCTACATGCTGATCTTCGAGACGGTCCCGGGAACGGCCAAGGCTGTCTCGGTGGCCCTCAAGGCCGCCGCCTGGGCCGAGATCCAGGGGATGATCGCCGAGGACGACACGATCTTCGTGGCCACGAACAACGTCTACGACACCCGGCTTCTGCTTCAGCGCCTGAGAAGGATCATGGGGACGTAGGGTCCCGGCGACAGGAATCGGGGCTTCCCCTTCATCGAAACGCCCCTAGCTGCACTTCGAGGGCTGAGCACCGGGCTCACTGGACCGAGTCCGAGACCCAGGTCCAGTCCGCGCTGTCGGGCAGCTTCGCGCCCATCTCCGCCATCTGATTCCGGACCGCTTCGGGAGGTACGATCAGCAGGCTGCAGCGCGCCTCCCGCAGCACGTCCGAGGCGACGCTGCCCAGGAGCAGCCGCTCCAGGCCGCTGTGGCCGTGGGTGCCGAGAACGATCAGGTCGGCCTTGGTCTCGTTGGCCTCGAACAGGATCTGCTCCCACGGCATGCCCGAGCGGACCTGGCGCTCCAGCGGCACGCCGGGTGCCTGGGCCTCTCCGAACCGCTTCAGCTCCTGCCGGGCCAGGTAGGCGATCTGGTCGGGAGAGAAGTGGATCGACGCCTCCGCAGGGCTCAGGACGAACAGCGCTTCCATCCTGGCGTCGAGCACTCCGGCCTGCTCCAGCAGGTCGAGGCCGCAGCGCAGGACGCCGCCCGAGAGGCCGGACAGGTCGACGGGCGCCAGAACCTTGGCCGGCGGGAACGCCGAGCCCGGACGCACCACCAGCACCGGGCAGGTGGCCTGGCGCACGACGCGGTCCGCCGTGGAGCCCAGGGGACGCAGCAGACGCTCGTGCTCCTCGACAGCCCCGACCACGATCAGCTCCGGCTTCAGCTCCTCCGCCATCCGCGCCAGGACCCGGTGCGGAGCCCCCTCTTCCAGATAGCCGTGGATGCGGGTGAGCCCGGCCGGAGCGGTGCGCCGGAGCTGGGACTCGATGCGCTCCCGCAGCACTGCCTTCTCGGCGTCGATCCAATCGCTGTCGTTGAGCTGGAATTCGGCCGGGAAGCCGCCGAACGATGCCGGCGGCGCGAACGCGTGGACGAGATGAGCCGAGGCGCCGGCGGTGTGCGCCAGCTCCAGGGCGGTGCGGACGATCAGATCGCTCTCTTCCGAGAGCGAAGTGCCGATCAGGATGTTCCTCAAAGCTTTCATGGTGGCATCCCCCTTCCTGATCAGGCTACAGGCCCGGGCCGGAGCGCTCGACCGCTTCAGGGGTGGCGGGCCGCCGCCAAGGGGTGGGCCGGATTCCTACCGTTCCAGGTAGCCTTCCTGGGTACGCACCTGGAGGCCCTCGCCGCGCACGCGCAGCTCCAGGTCGTGCCAGGTGCCCCGGCCTTTGGACCGGCTCGGGTAGTAGCCCAGCACGTACTGCTCGCGCAACTCGCGCAGGAGCGTCTCCAGCGCCGGTTTCACCTGCTCGAGCGTGTCGAGCGTCTCGATCCGGCCGCCGCTCTCCAGGACCGTGCTCTGGAGCAGGTCCATCTGCCGGCGGTGGCCTGCGCCGTCGCGCCAGGCGCTGAAGAGCTCCACGAACGGCAGCTCCTGCTCGCCGTACCGCCGGAGGCGCAGCCAGTAGAGGACGACATGGGTGCGGCGGGCGATCGCCTGCACCTGCTCCATCGGCAGCACGCTCTCGATGTCGACGCCGTCGGAGAGCAGCACCACCACCCGCCTCCCCTGGCTCCCTTCCAGCCGCTTCAAGGCCAGGTAGAGGGCGTCGTTGAGCGCCGTCCCGCCCTGCGGCTGCACGCCGGAAAGGCCGAGCGAGACGATCGACGGCACGCTCGTGAACGGGGTTTCGAGCAGGATGCGGTCCGAGAACAGGAGGAGCTTCGCCTCGTCGAGGCGTTTCATTCCGGCCACGAAGCTCTTGGCGCCGTCCGTGGCGGTGCGCAGCCGGGCGCCCGCCATGCTGGTGCTGGCGTCGACGAGCAGCACGGCTGTGAAGGGGATCTCCCCGCGTTCGAAGGTGATGAGCTCCTGCGGCACGCCGTCGTCGAGCACCGTGAAGTCGTCGCGCGTCAGGTCGGTCACCCGCCGGCTCCCGCGTTCCACGACGACGTAGAGCTGCTGCAGGCCGACCTCGATCTCGTCGTCGACCTGGAGCGGCAGGGTGCGCAGTGAGGCGGTGCCGACCGGGCCGCCCGGGCCGTAGGCCAGAACCTCGATCGAGTGCTCCATGTTGGCCTGGCCCACGTCCACGACGATCCGCCAGGGGGGCGCCTCGGCCACGCCGACCCGGAGGCTGTCCAGGTAGAACTCGACCTTATTGACAGCCGCGCCCTGGATCTCCGCGCGGATCTCGACTTCGCCGAAGAGCGGCTGGCCGGATGCCGGGCTCACGAGCCGCACTTCCGCCGCCGGGAGTGGGGACGCCAGCAGAACCAGGAGCGACAGGAGGAGGGAGGAGAGCCTCACGGCACCTTCCCGGGTACGCCGAGCGCCGCGGCCAGGCTGGGAAGGTGGTCCGCCGCGGACTTCTGGAGATCGGTCCACGCCTGTTCCAACTCCTCCAGGGGCATCCGGTTGTAGCGGTTCCGCGCCGCGCCGCCGGTGCCTTTGCTTCCGACCTTGGCGACCGCGTCCCGGGCGCCGCGGGGGTCCTTGCGGAGATCCCGGATCATGCCGAGCAGGATGGCGAGCTTGTCGTCGTCCGGCTGGCGCTTCAGCCCCGCCTGCGCGGCGGCCTCCGCGCCGTCGAGGTCGCCCGCGGCGATCAGCATGCGCGCCAGCTCCTGAGAGGCCACGGCAGCCTCCCAGGGCTCGGAGTTGGCGCGGCCGGAGACGTCGGCCAGGAGGCGCCGGGAGTCCTGGACCTTGCCGATCCGGGCGAGGTTCACGCCGAGCCGGAGCAGCGCTTCGGGCTGACCCGGCTCCACGCGTTGCAGGCGCTCCAGGTGGGTCACCGCCTCGGCGTAGCGGCCCTGGCGCTCGGCGTCCACGGCCATGCACAGGAGCGCCAGACGGTCCCCCTCGTCAAAGCTCAAGATCTGCTGGAAGAGCCGCGCGCGCAGCGTCGGCGGGGCCGAGTCGATCATCTGGGCGGCGATGCCGTCGAGGAAGCGCGCCGACTTCTTCCGCCCCTCCGGGGTGCCGTCCCGCTGTGCGTACAGCGCCGTCAGGCGGAAGACCAACTCCCGATTGTGCGTCGAGACATTGAAGCTCTGCCGGCGTACCGCGTCGCGGTAGAGCCACTGGTGGAGCGTGATCAGGGGGATCATGGCCGCGGCGTCGCCCTGGGCCACCTCGCGGGCAACGTCCAGCTCGACATCCATCAGGTCCGCGCTCGACGCCGGCCGCTCGCCGGTGAGGACCGACGTCTCCATCTCCGCGACGGCGGCGCGGGCCGCCACGATATCGCCGATATCGCCGATATTGCCGCCGGCCAGGAGCGCGAGCGCCTTGCGGTACGCGGCCTTGACCGGCCCGGCGTCGATCCGCCGCGTCTTGCGGCTGCGCGCCGCCGCCGGTGGCGTCTTCTCGGCGTTCTCGGCGGGCTGGGTCCCGCCGGCCTCGGCGCGCCGGGGTTGGGTCAGCGCGGCCCACACCTGGCCGTCGCTCCCGTGTTCCAGCAACACGAAGGGGGTGGAGAGGACGGCCGACTCGTCGGCGCCGCCCGGATCCGGCACGGCCCGGATCTCGTACACCCCCTCCTCGATCCCGCTCGGCTCGAACGAAGCGGTCAGGATCTCCAGGCCGGGGATCGCGGACTCCTCCCGCGCGGAGACCTCGAGAGGGAACTTGCCCACCCGCGCGCCGCCCGGACGACGCACCTCGGCGCTGAGCGCCGCCGCCGCGTCCAGCTTCCAGGCCGCGATCCGCACCGTGGCGCGGACGGCCGGTGCGAGGATCGGCCGCGCCGATGGCAGGGCGTCCATGGAGAAGACCGGGGGAGGGGATGTCAGGCCGGCTCCCCGCGCCACGACCCAGGCGCCGGCCGGCTCCGGAAAGAGCGGAGGCAGAAGGAGGCCGCGGCGCTGCCCGAAGTCGGGGATCGTCACCGGGATCGACCGGAGCCCGACCTCGCCGGTGCCGGCGTTGCGCACCAGCGCGCGCAAGGCGTACTCCCCGGGCGGGAGCTTCAGCTCGCCGGCATACTTGAGGCCGCTCTTCTCCAGGTCCGGTCCGAGCCGGGAGAGGTCGATCTCCACCGTATCCATGCGCGAGCCCGCCACCCGTCCGCCGGCTCCCCCCGCGGCCGGCAGCGTCACGGCGTAGAGGCAGACCTCCAGGCGGAGGACGTCCGTCGTCTGGCCGGCCACCACCTCGGCGCCGTCCATCTCCAAAAGGACAGCCACACGCGGGCGCGGTATTCCGGGGGGGCCGGGCAGAGGAAGGACCAGCGTGGCGAGCGGAATCGTCCCGCCTTCCTGGCCGCTCATCAGCAGCGCGGCCGTCTCGACCCGCAGGCCGCCGGTGCGCAGCACGCGCAGCGGCGGGGGCTCCGTCTGAGCGGTGAGAGGGGATGCCAGGAACAGCAGGAGGGTTGTAGAGACGCCCCAGTCCGTTATCCGAAACCTGACCGAGCTCCGAAACTTCGGGGCGTCTCCCGCTCCCGTCACCACGAACCTTCCTGGTCAGCCGTGAACGATTTGCCCGTCGGTTTTCCGTGCATAGCCGGCCGGATCTGTAGCCCGCCCGTGTTCCTGACCATCGCCAGCCGGGCCGGTGACCGGGAGGTTGGAGACGCCCCGACGTTTCGGGACCCGGTGGGGTTTGGGGTAACGGACTGGGGCGTCTCTACGGGTATGTCGAGGGTGGCCCCGGGAGCCGGTTGGGGCGTGTACTCCGCCCGCGCCGTGGAATCGACGTTGCCGAACAGGTCGCGCACGGCCACGGCCAGCGTGTTGGGCTCCGGCCGCAGCAGCATCGTCGTCTTCCAGGCGCCGATCTGGCCCAAGGCGGTGAGGAGTTGGTCGTTGGGCACGCGGATCGGGACATCCACCTCGGTGATGTCCGAGGTCCGGCCGTGGCTGTCGCGGGCGCCGATGAACAGCCTCAGATGCCCCTCGTGGTATTGGTCCCGCGGCATCAGTACCAGGTTCGCGAGCGGGAACTTGACCAGCACCTCGACCTCGATCTGGCCCTTGGCGTTCGTCTTCGCCTTGCCGAGCTCGATCGAGACCTCCAGCGGATTGTCGTCCTCACCGAGGAGCAGCGCCGCCATGGCGCGGCTGGTCATCCTCTCGCGCTCGGTGCGCTCGCTGCGGGTGCCGCGGTGGCGTACGGTCAAGGTGGCGTTGCGCGTCTTCACCACCACCTTCCGGTTCTTGCCGTTGCGGCCGTTGTGCGGAACGTAGCCGAGGGAATAGTAGGTGTCGAAGTCCTGGCGCATCCGGTCGAGCAGCGGGCGCTCGGCGGTGTCGATGCTCGCGAGGCCGCCGGTGCCGTCCGCGATCATCTGCAGCGAGGTCTGGATGTTCATCCTCTCCGTGACCGCCATCTCCGTCGTCAGATAGGTGCTGGCGGTGTTCTCGGCCGAAATCCCCGACAGGTCCGTCGTGCTGCCGAGGGCGTAGAAGGTGACCCGGTTCGCGTTGGCGTGGTCGATCAGATCCTTGAGCAGCGGCGTGGCGTCGTCGCGGCGGCCGTCGAACGCCGAGAAGTCGACCTCGTCGCGCAGGTTGGGAAACTTGCGCTCCCAGGCGCCCAGGAGGGCTTCGGCCGGGCGCAGCGAAATGCCGCCGCTGACATAGAGGACCGCCTTGCGGCCCGGCAGGCCGGCGAGCGAATCGACGAACTGCCGCAGGGCGAGCAGGGCGGCCCGGGATTCTTCGAGCTGCTGCGTGCCGAACAGCTTGATCTCCTGGTAGAGCTGTTCCGCGATGGCTTTCGCCGCCAGGGCGCGCTGATTCTCGCCGCCGCCGTCGGCCGGATACGCGGCGTCGATCTGCCGCAGCATGCTCTGGCGCTCCGCATCGCGGCTCGCGCCGCCGGGAGCGGAGCGGGCCACCTCCGAGAGCGCCGCGTCCAGGGCCGCGGGATCGTTCGTCAGCCCCTGCCGGATGACCACCGAGCTGTCGTAGCCCGCGAGCAGGATGCGGTCGCCGGGCTGGAGATGCGAGACGAACTCCTTGACCGAGTCCAGGGCGCGCTTGCGCGTGGCCGGGACCAGCGTGCGGTTGTCGAAAAAGACCGCCAGGTAGAGGCGCTGGGCATCCGGCTTCGCCACCGCCCGGGCGGCGGCCGGCGCCTCGGTCCCGGCTGTCTCTTCAGTCTCGGCCGGCATGGCCGGCACGGCCGGCTGGCCCTCGGACATGGCGAAGAAATTCGAGATCTCGACCGGCTGGCCGTCCTCCAGGATCTGGAAGTCGTCCTTCGTCAGCCCCTGGACGCGCCGGCCTTGGGGATCGGTGACATAGACCTCGACGTTGGCGACGTTGACGTCGATGCTCTCGTAGAAGGTCTGGTCCTCGGAGCCCGCGGGGGTATCCGGGACGGTCTGGGCTGTCGCGGCGGTGGCGAGGAAGACGGCCGCGAGGCAATGAACGGTCGATCGAACCATGACAAAAGTTCCCCCGTTCGCGCGCTGAGTGGCTCCGCCATCGTAGCATTCCCCTCCATGAACCTTCACGGCCTGTTTGCGATCCCCTGCCGCCGCTTGCCCGGCAAGCCCGCGCTCCGTCTCGAAGGCGGCCGGAGCATCCCCTACGCCGAGCTGTTCGGCGCCGCGGACCGTCTGGCGGCCGGCCTGCACGCCCGCGGGTTGCGCCACGGCGACCGGGTGGCCTTCTTCCTCGGCAACAGTCTGGAATTCGTCACCGCCTACCTCGCGGTGATCCGCCTCGGGGCCGTAATGGTGCCGCTCAACCTGGCCTATCGCCGCCGCGAGATCGCCCACATCCTCGGCGATTCGGAGCCGCGCCTCTTCCTCACCGACCGCGAGCGGCTGCCCGTGCTCGACGAGCTGGAGCCGGGCGAACGCCGCGGCGAGGTCATCCTGGCGGAGGATCTTGGCGGGCTGGAGGGGGATGAGGCGAGCCTGCCTTCCGGGCAGGTGGACGGCGACAGTTTTTTGGATGGCGACAATCTGGCGATGATCCTCTACACCTCCGGCACGACCGGCCGCAGCAAGGGAGCGATGATCACCCACGGCAACGTCCTCGCCACGGTGACCGGCCTGCTCGCCGCCTGGGCCTGGGAGCCGGCCGACGTCCTTCTTCTGACCCTCCCCCTGTTCCATACTCACGGGCTCGTCGTGGGCCTCCACTGCGCCCTGGCCGCCGGCGCGACCGTCCTCCTGCGCCGCCGCTTCGACGCACCCGAGGCCGCCGCCGAGCTGCTCGGCGGGGAGCCGACGATGTTCTTCGGCGTGCCCACCATGTACGTGCGTCTGGTCGAAGAGCTGCGGCGGCGGGGTGGGGGAGAGGCCCTGTCGCGCCTGCGTCTCTTCTGCTCCGGCAGCGCACCGCTGTCGCCCGAGACCTTCGCCGCCTTCCGCGAGCTGACCGGCCACCAGATCCTGGAGCGCTACGGCATGACCGAGACCGGCATGAGCCTGAGCAACGCCTACGCCGGCCTGCGCCTGCCGGGCACCGTGGGCACCCCGCTGCCCGGCGTTTCGGCAAAGATCGTCGACGCTGAAGGAAAGGACCTGCCGGCGGGTGGGGAGGGAGAGCTGCTCGTCCGCGGCAGCCACGTCTTCCCCGGCTACTGGCAAGATCCGGAGAAGACCGTCGCCAGCTTCCTCCACGACAGCCTGGGTCGGCGCTGGTTCCGCACCGGCGACCTGGCGCGGCGCGATCCGGCCACCGGCCACTACACCCTCCTAGGCCGCCGCCACGAGCTGATCCTGCGCGGCGGCTTCAACATCTATCCCCGCGAGGTCGAGGAGGTGATCGCGGCCTTCCCCGGCGTAAAGGAGGTGGCCGTCGCCGGCCGGCCCGATCCCGACCTCGGACAGGTTCCCGTCGCCTACCTGGTGGTCGAATCGCCGGTCGACGAGGCCGCCCTCATCGCCTTCTGCCGGGACCAGATGGCGGCCTTCAAGGTTCCGCGCGAGATCCACACCGTCGAGGCACTGCCGCGCAACGCTTTGGGGAAGGTGCAGAAACACCTGCTGTAGCAGGAGGGCTGTTGAAGCCGGATCTCCGCCTTTTCTTTCCCTGGGAGCGCCGGCGTCCCGCCGGCTGGGGGCGGAGACGGATGGCGCCGTCGTTGAGCGTCACTACCTACGCCTTTAGCTCTGGCGGTCCAGTTCGTCCAGCAACCGGATTCCCTCCTCGCGAGAACCAAGCGCGGCGCGGGCTCGGAACCTTGTCTCGGCGTCGAACTCGGCGAGAGCGACGGTCGACAGCTCCTCCATCAGCTTGTTCATGCTGATACTGTGTCGCTCTGCCAACTGGCGTAGGCGTTCATGCTTTTCATCCGGGAGGCGGATCGTCAAGGTCGCCATTTCAGATCTCCTTCAAGACTGCTTCCGGCAGCAGAATCCTGAGTCCAGGGAAGTGTAGCTCTGCCGTAGCGAAGTCGCGCGCATTCTTGGTGATGATGGCTGCGGCGCCGCCGGCAACCGCGAGCTCGATCAGATGATTGTCCCCCTCATCTCTGAGGTTGGGGCGCCACCCATAGTAGATCGTTGTCCACCGACAGGTGCTGAGAAAGGCGTTGAACAGAGCGTCTCTTTGCCTGGGGGGAAGAGAGCACCTGCCCATGACCGACTCGCGCCCCAGCAAAGACTCATGCTCCGCAAAGAGGGCCGCTCCCATCAGCGGTTGAAGGCGACCTTCCAGGCAGGCTCGAAGGACAGCCCGGCTCGCCCCCTTCGGCCCCAAGAGAGCGGAAACGAAGATGTTCGTGTCGAGCACGACGACCAGCGCTGCCATGACAGCGTATATGCTACCAGAAATCTTCCCAACAGGGCGGTGGTGACCGGACCGGCTTGGAACGACCCACAGCGCGGGCGCGGTTTGGTGAGCCCTTCACCCACCCGGTGCCCAGACCCAGCCCAGCGAGGCGCCGATTGGCGTGGCGCACGCCGCCTGCTGGGATGCCGGCACGGTTTTGGATGCGGATGGAACCAGAGGCCATCTGGCGCCTCCGGCTCGGACTCTCGCCATTGCTTCAGTCGATAGAGATCCTCTACCGAGATCTTGCGCTCGCGGAGGCGGCGGCCTCGCGTACGCTCCGAACGATCCCGCGCGCACTTGCGCTACCTCGCGCATGGGCTGAACAACCCCACGCACGGCCTGAACGACTCCGCGCACGGCCTGCACAACCTTGGGCACGAGCTGCAAACTCTTAGTGAGGAGCTGAAAACCCGCGAGCACGGCGTGAAAACCGGAGCGCGCCGGCCGAGAGGGGTGGTTGATGACGCTCAAGGCCGGCACCATGGGCCTACGCCCTGGCTTCGCGTTTCGCTGTTGGCCGATTGGGGGTTGACCGCTGGTAGGTGATTACGGTGTAATCATATCCGGGGAGTCTCGGGCAATGAAGACAAGAATCGTTCGAATCGGCAACTCTCAAGGAATCCGGATCGCAAAGTATCTCCTCGACCAGACCGGCCTGCGAGAGGAAGTTGAGGTCGAGGCGGAAGGAAACCATCTCGTCATCCGTCCGATCACGGCACCGCGAGCCGGCTGGAAGGAGGCCTTTCAGGCGATGGCGCTGGCAGGGGACGACAAGATGCTCGATGACGGCGCGGTGCCGAGCCGGTTTGACGAGGAAGAGTGGGAGACGAGCCGGAGCTGACCGAGATCGAGGCCTTCCTGGAGCGGCAGCGCGGCGCCAGATACTCCTATCGCGAGGTTGGAAGGACCCGCGATGAGGCGCCGCCCTACTACAAGATCGACCACAACCGGGCGCGGCTGGGCACCGGTGAAGAGGCGTACCGGGTGGCCGTCGCGGCGATGCGGCAGTGGAAGATGTTCGACCTCGGCTGGGTGCGCATCGCCTGGCCCGGAGCCCCCATCCAGGAAGGGACGAACGTGGCCGTGGTGGCGCGGACGCTGGGCATCTGGTCCCTGAACGCCGCCCGGATCGTCTACACCCTGGACGGCCTCGACACGCAGATCCGCCGTTTCGGCTTCGCCTACGGGACGCTCCTCGACCATGCGGAGACGGGGGAGGAGCGCTTCTCGGTGGAGTGGACCGCCGGCTGGAGCCTGAACCACGGGAGGGAGCGCGACGCTCCCTACCTTTCCCGTTTGGAGAAACTGAGGGAGCGCGACGCTCCCTACCTTTCTTGTTTGGGGAAACTGAGGGAGCGTGACGCTCCCTCCCTTTCTTGTTCGGGGAAACTGAGGGAGCGCGACGCTCCCTCCCTTTCCCGTTTGGGGAAACTGAGGGAGCGTGACGCTCCCTACCTTTCTTGTTCGGGGAAACTGAGGGAGCGCGACGCTCCCTCCCTTTCTTGTTCGGGGAAACTGAGGGAGCGCGACGCTCCCTCCCTTTCCCGTTTGGGGAAACTGAGGGAGCGTGACGCTCCCTCCCTTTCTTGTTTGGGGAAACTGAGGGAGCGCGACGCTCCCTCCCTTTCTTGTTTGGGGAAACTGAGGGAGCGTGACGCTCCCTCTCTTCCCCGTTCCAGGAAACGGAGGGAGCGCGACGCTCCCTCGTTCGGGTGAGCCGCGCCGCACAGCCGTCACATCCCGGTCTACGTTGGGCGACAGGCCCCTAGACCCGGCTCGACCGTCTTTCCGCGGCCTCCGATCCCAAAAAAGAAGGGCGTGCCAGGCACGCCCCGATCCGCCACCCCCGCACCCGGATCTGACAAAGTAGAACTAGGCGTCGCGGGCCGAATGGGGATAGTCTGTGGCCATGGCCGGTCGTGCCGGCCGGCCGATGACCGATTTCAGACATGGGAGAACCGCCATGACCCCGATTCCGCCCCCTCCTCCGGCCTCGATGCCCGCCGCGCCGGCCCCCGCCGCGAAGACGCCATGGGGCCGCTGGATCGCCCTCGGCTGCGGAGGCCTGGTAGTCCTCCTGGCGCTGTTTGCCGCAGTGATGTTCTTTGTCGTGAAGAAGGCGACCACAGGGCCGGAGGAAGTCGTCCATCAGTTCCTCGCCGCCGCCGCCGCCGGGGACTACGCCACTGCCCACGATTTCTTCTCGGCGCCGCTCAAGGAGGCGCAGCCGCTCGCGGAATTCACGACCGCGGTCGAGGCGAACCCGAGCCTCTTCCAGGTGACCGACACCACCTTCAACGATCGCTCGGTCGACCTCAACGGTGCCAAGCTCGCCGGTACGGTGACGATCGCCTCCGGCAAGGTGCCCGCGGAGTTCAAGCTGGTCAAGGAAAACGGCGTCTGGAAGTTGATCGGCTACCACATAGGATCCTGAGCGGCAGAAACGCCTCAGACGCTCGCCCTTGGGCAGAGGTTTGAGGCGACCAAATGCGAGGGAGCAGGCGATGAGTGCGAAAGATGGAGTTGATGTCCTGATTCGACTCTTGGGAGTGCTGCTGTCGTGGCCCGCCATCTTCCTGTTCATGGTTTTCCTGCTTCGGCGGGAGCTCCCGACCCTCATCTCGAAATTGGCGGACCGGATTACCAAGGCACCGGGTGGCTTCGAGTTTGGCGCCTTGCAGCAGAAGGTCGAGACCTTGAGCGCGAAGGTCGAACAACTGGAGAGAGTGACCTTTGAGCCCTCCACTGCGCTGACCCCGGAGCTTCAGACGCAGCTTCAATCCTCTTTCGACGCATTTCAGGCCTACATGGCGAAGCTGGGATACCAGTCTCAAACGGGGAATGTGGTCGTTTTTGTGGATCCGGCGCTGAAGGACAACGTTTATTATGACGGCACCCGTATCGTCCTGGGCGAGCCACTGGCCAGGGACACGGATGCGGTGTTCAGGGAATATACCCATCACGCGTTGCTTACTAATGTGGATTGGAGCAATCCGGCTAATGAGCAGTTGGCGGTCGAGTCAGGGTTGGCGGACTACTTTCCGTGTAGTTTCAACAATGACCCGTTGTTTGGGGAGCGAAGCGTCCATCTTTTCCGGAAACATCCGGACGTCCGGGACAAGCCGGCCATCCGGAACCTGCGCAATGACCGGACGTTTGGCGAGGCATCCACCAATCCGGAGTACCACAATGTCGGTGAGATCTGGGGCGGTGCCTTCTGGGAGCTCCGGGAACGGCTAGGACAGGCCGTGGCCGACAAGCTGCTCTTCTCAACCTGGGGCGCTCTGGAGTCCTCCAATGCGACCGATGATTTCAACGTCACCTTCCTCAAGAAGCTCCTGGAGACGGCTCAAGCGAGCGAAGGTGCCGCGGCTGGCCGTGATATCCGCGCGATCTTCAAGCGACGTGGGCTGAAACCATGAGAGGCGACGAGGCTCCGGAATCCGGAATCGAGGTCGAGGTGGAAGGGAACCATCTCGTCAACCGCTCTGGCACGGCACCGCGAGCCGGCTGGAAGGAGGCCTTTCGGGCCATGGCGCAGGCAGGGGACGACAAGATCGATGACGGCTCGGTTGCGAGCCGGTGGGACGAGGAAGAGTGGGAGTGGTGATCAGCGGGCGCCCCCTTCTTGCTTTCCCTGGGAGCGCCGGAATGTTGTGCCTCACCCGCATGCCCGAGAAGGAAGGATTGTCTCGCAGGGTCCGATTCCGACGTGAGGATCGAAGGGACGCAGGCATTGTGGCGTTGGGGACGATGTCGATTTCATACCGGCTTGCGACTTCATGTTCGCCGCGGAGCTCGCCAACCAACCTCACCTGGACCTCGCCGACCGCGGCTTCGTCCACGTCCGTGATAGCTGCCGCCTCGAGGTAATCCCGGACGGCATCCTCGATTTGACCTCCGACCTCTCCTTCCAGGAGCCCGCCATGCCAACGATGTCCGAACGCTACCGCCGATGGTTCCAGTACGAGAAAGACAGCCATGCGAAGATTCTCGCCGCGCTGAGCGCGGTGCCCGAGGCGCAGCGTGGCTCCGAGGGGTACGAGAAGGCGGTGTCGCTGATGGCCCACCTCGTGCTCGCCCGCTGGCTTTGGCTGTTCCGGCTCGGAGCCGGTCCCCGGGAGAAGGTGCCGGCGGCCACGGTGGCGTTCTTCCCGCGGGATGTTTCCATGGCCGAGCTGCCCGGCCGGGTCGCGGAGATGGAGGCGGCCTGGGAGGGCTATCTCGACCGCCTGGACGAGGCCGAAGTCTCCCGCGTCGTCGAGTACCAGAGCCTCGACGCAGGCGGCTTCCGGAACACGGTGGAAGACGTGCTCACCCAACTCTTCGGCCACTCCTGGTACCATCGCGGCCAGATCGCCCAGATCCTGCGCTCGATCGGCGCCGAGCCGCCGGCCACGGACTTCATCTTCTGGGTGCGCGAGGCGATCTGACAAGGGTGCCGACCCTGAAAGGAGAGCCCGTGAGACGAGCCCTGATTCTCTGCCTGACCCTGACCTGCCTCGTTCCCCTCGCCGCCTGGAGTCAGGATGCCAAGCCGTCCAGCCACCGGCAGGCCACCCTGGAGCTTCTCCAGGTGATGGGCCTCGAGAAGAACGCCATGGCCGGCGCCCAGGCCATGCTCAACGTCATGCTCGATCAGAACAAGGAGATGGAGCCGTTCCGTGACGTTTTCTTGAACTGGGCCGAGTCGACGATGAGCTGGGACAAGATGGCGCCCCGCATGACCGATCTCTACATGCAGACCTTCACCGAGGCCGAGGTGCGCGAGCTGATCGCCTTCTACAAGACTCCCACCGGCCAGAAGACGCTCGACCAGATGCCGGTGCTCATGCAGGAGGGGGCGAAGATCGGCGCCGATCTCGCCAAGGAGCACCAGGGCGAGTTGGAAGAGGCGATCAAGGCCCGGGCGGCGGAGCTCGCCAAGGCCGCCGATGAGCCGGAGGACGAAGAGGCGGACGAGACCAAGCCTCCCGGCACGGAGCTGTAGGACCGGGAAGTCCCTCGTCCTCGATGTCCTTGCAGTCCTTTTGGTCCTTATCCCGAGCTTTGACGGTTTCTTGACGGTTTCGAGACGTCTCGATCCGGGCCGGGCGGGCATCCTCCGGCCTGCCTGGACCGCGGGACAGACCCCGCGGCCTGATCGAAAGGGAAAAACCGTCATGAACAAGAGCCTCCGTCTGACCCTGGGCGCCGCCGCCCTCCTCGCCGCCTCGCTGCCCGCGTACGCGGGTGTATCGCTGGACCGGACATCGCCGTCCGTGGCCGGCGCCTGTCCGTTCATCGTCAACCCGGGCAACATCTACCGCTGGGTGGCACCGCCTCTGGGCGGCTGCGACGCCGGCGGGGCCGGGCCGATCACCGAGGTCCGCGATGCCGCCCTCGGCCTGGTCGGCGCCGACAACGTGGACGCGGTCTCCGCCAACACCCCCAACGCGAAGAACATCCCCTACCACATGTACTTCACCGCCGACCGGGCGTCGCTCGGGCTGGGCGGCACCCCCTACCGCGGCGAGGCGCTCCTGAACCAGGCGGCCTCGGACGTCTGGCGCATGAACAACCTGACCAGCATCAGCCCGCTGGCCTCCATGGCCGGCTGCGTGGCCGCGGCCATCCCGGCTCCCCAGGCTCTGTTCCGCAACCAGGACAACTACGATTTCATCTTCACGGCGCTCCCGGGCGCCGGCCCCCTGGCCGGCAACCAGGACAACATGGATGCCCTCGAGCTGGACGACCTCGATCCCTCCTTCGATCAGATCCACGACGTGGGCGTCTACTTCAGCCTCGACGCCGCCAGCCCGAGTCTCGGCGTGGGCTCTCCGGCCAACATCCTCTTCGCGCCGGCCGGTGGGCCGTTCGGCCTCTGGGCCGGCTTCGGTGCGCTCGGACTGGTCGCGGGCGATGACATCGACGGCCTCGTGGTTTGGGACCGGGGTGTCATCGGCGCCCCCAACCCCGGCGTCGATCTCGTCCTCTTCTCGCTGGCTCCCGGCTCGCCCTCGCTGGGCGCCGGGTCTCCGGCCGATGTCTACGTGAGCGACCTCACCGGCGTCTTCTGCCTGTTCCTGCCGGCCAATGCCCTGGGCATGCGCGCCGCCGACAACGTCGACGGCATCGACGTCCTGCCCTGACCGGACAGCTATCCCGGGACAGCTACCCCGCGGGCCGGCCCTGGAGGTCGGCCCGCCCCGCGGCCGGGACGAGGAAGCCTCTCTCGCGCAGGGGTGTGACGATCGCGCCGATCGCGGCCGAGAGCATCGCGGGATCGGTCTCCGTCTCCTCGGCCAGCCGCGCGGCGAGCTGCCCTGGCGTGGTCGCGCCGTCCAGGTGCCGCAGGGTCCATAAGGCCAGGGTCGAGACCTCCACGGTCCGGTCCTGGTCGTGGTCGTAGAGCAGAATGACGCCGTCCTCGTCCTCGCCGGGAGATCCGTCGAGGAGAGACGCCGGAGAAAAGGCGAGCTCGGCGGCGTTCTGGCGCGGCCCCGCCACCAGCGGCAGATCCATCCAAGGCCCGGCGTCGAGCCGGGCCTCCTCTTTCGAGGCGAGGCGGTAGTTCTCTCCCAGGCCGGCGGCTCCCGACTCGTGGAGGAAGAGGAGCGTGTGGGCATTGATCGACAGGCCCGCATGGCGGTGCCGGGTCCGCGCGAGGAGGTCTTCGCGCAGCCGGTCCTTCGCCGCCTCGGCATGCGCGGGAAGAGGGACATAGTCGAACCGGGTGGCGAGCGGGCCCCGGCCGCGGTCCACCGACTGGATGCCGAAGGAGCCGGGGTCCTTTTCGATCTCCGCGCCCCTCTGGAGCTCGAACGTGCCGAAGGAGAACGTCGCCGCTCCGTGCATCTGGTCCCTGACGAACGCCGCCGTGATCTCCGCTTCCTCCGGGGTCTCGCCGGGGAAGCCGAAGAAGAATTGGAGGTTGAAGGCGATGCCGAGGCGCCGGCAGTCGGCGAGAATCCTGTCGATCTCCTCGTGCCGCACTCCCTTCTTCATCGACTCCAGGACGCGCGGCGCATAGGACTCCAGCCCGAAGATCAGGTTGCGGCAGCCGGCCTCCCGGATCTCCCGCAACAGCTCCGGGGTCAGCGCCTTCTCGAAACGCACCTCGCACTGCCAGGAGATCCTCGGCCCCTGGTCCCGCAGCTTCGCGGCCAGCGCCTTCAGGGTCGCCGGCGCCACGCAGTCGTCGCTGAAGCTGATGCAGGCGGCGCCGTAGTCCCGGCTCAGGGTGGCCAGATCCTGATGGATCAGGTCCGCGCGCCGCGGCCGGTACCGCAGCCGCGTGGCCGGAGACACCGAACAGAAGCTGCAGCGCTGCCAGTAGCAGCCCCGGGACGTGGCCAGCAGGAAGACGGTCCGCGGCGCCAGGTAGAGATCGAGCGGAAGTCCCCGGTAGTCGGGCGTCGGCAGGCTGTTGACGTCCTCGGAGGCCAGCGGGTTCCTGCGGACCCTGCCCTGCTCGCGGCCCTGCTCGCGATAGACCAGGTTCGGGACCGACTCGAGCCCGCGGCCGTCCTCGACGGCGTCGAGCAGGGCCGCCAGCGCGCTCTCGCCCTCGAACGCGATGAGATAGCGGCACCAGTCGAAGACCTCCGGGCAGTCCTCGATGCGGTCGTACCAGCGGCTCGCCCAACGGCTCACAATGCTGCCGCCGAAGATGACCGGGATTCCGGGCATCCGGTCCCGGATCAGGAGGGCGAGGGTGACGGCCGGCAGCACCTGGCTGGGATAGGTGATCGAGAGGCCGACGGCGGCCGGGGCCGCCTGCTCCAGCTTCGGCAGGGTCATGCTCTTGAGGAAGCCGCGGAAGGGGTTGCGCTCCGCGTCGGCCGCCCAGGCCGCGATGTCCGACGGCGAGGCCAGGTTGGGGACGGACGGCGACGACAGGTTGAAGCTGAGCGGCTGGCTCGCGGCGGACAGGATCTCCATGGCCTCGTCGACCAGCCGCTTGCTCCGGCTGAGGCGTTCGAGATCGCGGAAGACCCGGGGCGACCGAAGGTCCCGGACGGCCGCGTCGAGATCCTGCGCGACCAGCGCCGCCTTGAGAGAGGCGCTGGCCAGGCGGGCGTACTCGACGGCGCGGGCGCTTCCGGACGGCGGGCGCGCGTCGAATCCCGAGAGCCGTTGTTCGATGCGCTCGCCCGCGGACCGGATGCTGTCGCCGGTCAGCGCGGCCCGGAGGAGCTCGATGTTCGCGTCGAGCTGGATCACCTCGTGCCGGCCGGTGCGCCGGAGGAAGGCAGTGAGCGCCGGCAGGCTCGAATATGGCTGGGTCGGGTCCGCCAGCGGCGGGAAGACCAGCGCCACCTTCATGCGCGCACCTCCCAGCGGAGGACACCTTTTTCTTCCAGGTTGGCGAAGAAGCTCAGCGCCTCGCCGCGGCTCGGTCCGGGCACCTGGTCCAGGATCTCCTCCAGGCTGGAGCTGCCGTCGCAGGGCCCGAGCAGGCTCAGCCCGTCGTCCCCGACGTCGAACAGCTTCTCGCGCCTCGCGCTGAACACGTAATGGGTGGGGCAGCGCTCGACCGGCGTCCCGCCGTCCTGCGCGGCCAGGCGGGCGCGGATCTGATCCAGGTTGAAAGCAAGGGTTTTCGGTACCAGATCGTCGCAGCGGACGGGGAACACCTGCCGCGACGGGGAAAGGCGTTCGCGGGCCGCCTGCGTGGGCTCTGATTGCGTCTCGCCCGCCGGGAGAAAAACCAGGTGGATGCGGGAGATCAGATAAAGATCGATCAGCGAGCGGATCCCCGGGCGGCTTCGCGCCTCCTCCAGGAAGGCGATGGCCTCCTCCGCGGGCTGCCCTTCGCGCAGCCGGTACTCGGAATAGATCTTCAGGTCTTCGGCCGGGTACGGCAGGATCTCGGTGATCCCGTAACGGTCCGGCCGGCGATGGACCGGCGACTGCTGCTCGAGAATGAAATTCGAGAACGCGACGTGCGTGATATCGCGGCGCAGATCCTCGACGAACCGGATCGTCTCTTCCGCCTCGGCCCGGGTCTCGCTCGGGAACCCGATGAAAAACATGACGAACGTGCGGATTCCCACCCGGGCGCACTCGCGCAGGACCGACGCGGCCCAGGACGGATCGATCCCTTTTTCCATCAGGTCGAGCACCCGGGGGACCGCCGACTCCAGGCCGAAGATCAGCATCCGGCAGCCGCCGGCCCGCAGAGCCTGGAGCGTCTCCCCGTCGAGAGCCCGCTCGAAGCGGCACTCCCCGAACCATTGGAAAGGAAGGTGATCGCGCGCCACCCGCGCCGCGAGCTCGCGGGCGGTCCCGGGAGGGATGGACTCGTCGGTCAGATAGAAATGATTGACGCCGTAGCGCCGGGCGAGGAAGCCCATCTCCGCGAGGATCTGGTCCACGTTCTTCCTGCGGAACCGCCGCCGGAAGAGGTGGTAATGCGAGCAGAACGCGCAGCGCGTCCAGTAGCAGCCGCGCGAGCCCAGCATCGGCAGGACGGGCTCCGGCGTGAGGTAGGCGGAGAGCGGCAGGCCGTCGAAGCTCGGAGGGGGCAGCGCACCCGGCTCCGGCGGCGGACCCGGGGGAGTGAACACCGCCGCGGCGCCGTCGAACCGGAACACGCCGGGCACGGACGAGAGAGGCTCTCCGCTCCGGAGCGCTTTCAGGAGGCCGTCGAGAGGGGCCTCGCCTTCGAAGGGAATCCACGCGTCGACCAACCCGCGGAAGGGAGCGAGGGCCTGCCACTTGCCTTCGAAGAAGCAGAGCAGCCCGCCGCCCACGACGACGAAGGCCCCGGGCAGACAGCGCCGCACGATCGACGCCAGGGTCATCGCCGGGATCAGTTGGCAATAATAATTGACCGAGATCCCGACGACGTCGGGCCGCCGGTCGGCGAGGCCCGCGGCGAGCGATTCGAAAAAGGGGATGAACAGGTTCTGGCGCCGGTCCTCCGTGGCCGCGAGCACGTCGGAGCTGCGGGTCGGCAGCAGGCTCATGGAGAGTCCCCGCGGGTACCAGCGGACCGGGTAGTGGGCCGCGGATACGAGCTCCATGCCGCGCCGGATCAGCGCCGAGGTCTCCGCATAGCGGGCCCGGCTCGCGTACGCGTCCGGTTCCCGGATGTCGTCCAGGGCGCGGGAGATGTTCTCCCGGAGATAATCGGCCGAGAGCTCGTTTTCCACCAGGATCCGGTACTCCCGGGCCTCCTCCGGAGAGAGCGCCGGCCCGGCTTCGAGCTCCGCGACCCGCGCCCGGATCGTCTCCGCGCACAGGCCGAGATTCGCGGGCGAGAGGAGATGGTGATAGGAGAGGATGTTGAGATCGAGGATCTCGACGGGCTCGTCCCGTTCCGCCAGGTATCCCGCGAGCGAAGCGATCCCGAGCGGCGGATGGGCCGGATCGGAAGCCGGCGGGAAGATCAGCAAGGTTTTCATGCGGGAGGCGGGCTCGCCTCGGGGCCCGCGCCCTGCAGGACGCGGTGGAGGCAGAAAGGATTGTCATGGGCGGAGCCGGTCGCGCCGTACGCCATGAACACGCAGCCGCCGCGGCAGATTTCGCCGTATTCGCAGTCCTTGCAGTGCCCATGGAGGTCTTCGTTGCGGAAGCCTCTCGTATAGGCGAAGCTCCCGGGCCGGTTCCAGATCGCCTCCAGCGGTTCGTTGCGGATGTTCCCCTCGACGAATCGGTCCGCCTGCAGCGAGAGGCAGCCCTTGATATTGCCGTTGGCCTCGATGCCGATGTTGAGGCAGCCGGCGGCGCAGCCGCACCAGAAGTCGAGTCCCTCCCGGTTGGGCGTGCTGCGGAGAGCGGTCTCGTGATGTGAGAAGTAGCCGATGCTGTTGCCCACGCTGACCGGCACCCGCTGCCGGCCCTTGGCGGCGACGATGAAATCGGCGATGGCCGGGAGCGCCTCGGGGCTGATGACCAGCTCCGGGTGCGATGCGAGCCGGCCCATGGGAGATCCGAGCTGAAGGCGCCACACGGCCGCGCCGAGCGACACCACCAGGTCCTCCATGTCGGGCAGCTCGGGCAGGTTCATCCGGTTGATGTGGGTCACCATGTTCACCGGCAGCCCCTGCTCCGTGAGCAGGGCGAAGGCCCGCAGGACCCGTTCGTAGGAGTGGCGGTTGTCGCGGATGTAATTGTGGGTCTCTTCGAGACCGTCGAGGCTGAGGGCGACCCGGCAGATGCCGGCCTCCTTGATCTCCCGGGCTGTCTCCGGATCGACGACGAAGCCGTTGGTGATCAGGGAGACGTAGACGCCGAGCCCCACCAGCTCGCCGGCGATGGCTCGCCAGTCCTCGCGGAGGAGGGCTTCGCCGCCGGAGAGGACCACCTTCTCGCAGCCTAGGGCCGCGAGCTGATGGCAGAGATCCAGGGCCTCGGGGAGAGAAAGCTCCTCGCCGCGGCTGCGCCCGCCGTCGAAATTCGAGGCGCAATGCAGACACCGCATGTTGCAGCGCGAGGTGATCTCCCAGACGCAATATTTCGGGCGCAGGCGGATGTGGTCGAGGATGAGTCGCATCGTCGTCTCCTCAGGTAGCGCCGCGCCCCGCACCGGCGGAGCGCGGCAGCGGAGTCAGAGAAAAGCCGTGGATGAGACCGGTGTCAGGCGATGCCGACGCCGCCTCCACCGCCGTCGCCATAGGCGATCTCGTCGCCCAGCGCGTGCTCGAGCTTCTTGACCAGCTCCACGTCCTTGACATGAGCTCTGAGCGCCTTGCTGATCACGCTCTTGAGATCGTCACATTTCCAAACGTCGAGCTTGGCCGGCTTCGGTCTGGATTTCTCCATGATGGTCCTCCTTCGCTGAGGAAGTGGTTGCGGCCCTGGAAAAGGCCGCACGGTCGGACTGTAGCGAAGAAATTTCGCAAAGACACCGCCCATGGAGGCGGTGCCGAATCCCGTCTCGCCAGGCGGTCTCTGCGCCTACCCGGGCTCCGGCGATCCTTCGAGCAGCTCGCGCAATTCCGGGAGGCGGGCCTCGGCGTCGGCCTCCCCGATACGGATCAGGTGCTCCAGCTAGTCCGGCTGGAACATCAGGTAGCTCAGGAAATCGGGCGTCGGCTGGTGAGCGCCTCCGCCGACTCCGCGAGCCCGCCCGGGTGGGAGGCGAGGAACGCCGCGTTGATCGCCCCTGCCGAGACCCCCACGACCACGGGGAAGCGGACCTCGGGCAGGCTCCGGGCGAGCCCGCGCAGCACACCCACCTGGTAGGCCGAGCGGGCACCGCCGCCGGACATCACCAGCGCCACCTCTCTCCCGTCGCCCGCACCGCTTGATCCCATCGCGATTTCCTATAGCATGGGCCGCGCCATTATGATGGAGGAGACGATTATGGCTGCTATGGAGGCTTTCCGCTCATGAAGACCGTCCGCACCGTCGCTGCCGTGCTCGTGGTTCTCGCCCTGGCCGGGCTGGCGCTCATCTACTCCGGGCTTTTCGACGTCGCCGCCAGCAGCCCGGACAATGGCATGGTCAAGTGGGCGCTGCGCAGGACCAGCCACTATTCGGTCGCGCGGCGCGCGAAAGGCATCCAGGTGCCGCGGCTGGACGATCCCGCCATGGTCAAGCGCGGCCTGATCCACTACTACGAGATGTGCTCCGTCTGCCACGGCGCGCCCGGCGAGAAGCCCTCGGAGATCGCCCAGGGGCTCAACCCCTACCCGCCGGAGCTGGCCGAGAAGGCCGAGCCGGACGAGGCCGCCCAGTGGTTCTGGATCGTCAAGAACGGGATCAAGATGACCGGCATGCCGGCCTTCGGCGTCACCCACACCGACGAGGAGGTCTGGGACATCATCGCCTTCGTCGAGGCGATGCCCAAGCTGTCGCCCGAGCAGTACCAGAAGATGGTCCAGGAGGTGGGGCTGGAAGAGGGACCGGAGTCGGCGGCCGCCGAAGAGCACGAGCACGAGCCCATGCACGAGCATTAGGGCGCCGGCTTCGGATAGACTCTGACTCGTGTTGGAACTGGGCGGCTTTCAACTGTCGCTGGTGAGCGACGGCGGCTTCCGTTTGGACGGCGGGGCCATGTTCGGCGTGGTCCCTCGGACCCTCTGGGAGAAGGTGTGCCCGCCGGACGACCACAACCGCATCCACATGGCGACCAACTGCCTGCTGGTGGCCCGCGGCCGGGAGCTTCTCCTCATCGATACCGGAATCGGCGACAAGCACGA
This sequence comes from uncultured Holophagales bacterium, assembly GCA_963844885.1. GTDB lineage: Bacteria > Acidobacteriota > Thermoanaerobaculia > Multivoradales > UBA5704 > DATMER01. Next base: position 72,704 of record CAWJQA010000015.1, read on the forward strand.
CGCCAAGTTCCAGTCCAACTACTGTATGGAGGCCGGCCCGACCGGATCAACCCGGCTGCCCGAGTCGATCCGCCAGGCCGGCTACGAGTTGGAGGACGTCACCCACGTCCTCCTCACCCACCTCCATTTCGACCACAGCGGCTGGAATGCCCGCGAACAGGGCGGGCGTCTCGTGCCGACCTTCCCGAACGCCCGCTACTGGCTGCAGCGCGGTGAGGTCGAGCACGCCCGTCACCCCAACGAGCGCGACCGGGCGAGCTACGACCCTCGCAACTGGGAGCCGCTTTTCGAGGCCGGCGTCGTCGAGCTGTTCGGCGAAGAGGCCGAGCCCATCCCCGGCGTGAAGGCCGTGCGGACACCCGGGCACAACGCGGACATGTGCATTGTTCTGATCGATGGGGGCAAGGATTCAGAGGGGGACAAACCGGCGAAAGCGGTCTACTGGGCCGACCTGGTTCCGCTGGCACCGCACGTCGCCTATCCCTGGATCATGGGCTACGACCTGTATCCGTTGACGACGCTGGAAAACAAAAAGATCTGGCTGCCGCGCGCGGCCGAAGGCGGGTGGCTCTGCGTGTTCGAGCACGACCCGGACGTCCCGTTCGCGCGGTTGGTGGAGGAAAAGCCCGGGCGCTACAAGGCCGTGCCCGAGCCCCCTCCAAGCTCCTACTGATAAAAGGGAGACAGGATGGCGCGAGAAGAGTTCGACCTGATCATCATCGGCAGCGGTCCCGGCGGCTACGTCGCCGCCATCCGCGCCGGTCAGCTCGGCATGAAGGTCGCCTGCGTGGAGAAGGATCCCAAGCTCGGCGGGACCTGCCTCCACCGCGGCTGCATCCCCACCAAGGCGCTGCTCCACACCGCCTCCGTCCTCGACGAGATCCGCGAGGCCGGCGGGCTGGGCATCGACGTGGCCGAGCCGAAGCTCGACGTCGGCCGCACCCAGGAGCGCAAGCGCAAGATTCTCGACAGCAACGCCCGCGGCATCGAGGGGCTGTTCAAGAAGAACAAGGTGACCTGGCTACACGGCTTCGGCCGCATGACCGGCGCCCACGACGTCGCGGTCGAAGGGCCGGACGGTACTGACGGAAAGGCCGCCTACGGCGCCAAGCACGTCATGATCGCCACCGGCTCCGTGCCGCGCGACATCCCCATCGCGCCGGCCGACGGCGAGCGCGTCCTCAATTCCGATCACATCCTGGAGCTGGGCCGCGTCCCGGCTTCGCTCGCCGTGCTCGGCGCCGGCGCCGTGGGCACCGAATTCGCCTCCATCTACACCTCCTTCGGCTCCAAGGTCACCCTCATCGAGATGCTCCCGCGCGTCCTCCCGATCGAGGACGAAGAGGTCTCGGCCGAGTCGAGAAGCACATCCGCCGCCGCGGCATCAAGGTGATGACCGGCACGAAGATCGGCCGCCTTCGAAAAGACCGGCGACGGAGTGCGCTTGAGCGTCGGAGAAGGACGGCAAGACGGAGACGGTGGACGCCGAGATGCTCCTCGTGGCCGTCGGCCGGAAGCCGCTCACCGAAAACCTCGGCCTCGAGGCGCTCGGGATCGAGCTGCGAGCGCGGCTACGTGAAGGTCGACGCCGTTCATGCGGACCACGGTGCCGCACGTCTACGCCATCGGCGACGTGGTCAACACCCCCTGGCTGGCGCACGTGGCATCGGCCGAGGGGATCCTGGCGGTCGAGCACATGGCCGGGCTGCCAGCCGAAGCCGATCAACTACGACCGCGTCCCGTCCTGCACCTACTGCGAGCCCGAGGTGGCGAGCGTCGGGCCTCACCGAGGCCAAGGCGCAAGGAGCGGGGCTACGACGTCGCAGATCGGCAAGTTCCCGTTCACCGCCCTCGGCAAGGCGAAGATCCTCGGCAAGACCGGCGGGCTTCGTGAAGATCGTGCGCCGACAAGAAATACGACGAGATCCTCGGCGTGCACATCGTCGGCGCCCACGCCACCGACCTGATCGCCGAGGCGTGCGTGGCGCTGCAGCTGGAAGGCACCGATCGAGGAGCTGTTCCGCACCATCCACGCCCATCCGACCCTTTCGGAAGCGGTCATGGAGGCGGCCCAGGCCGCCTCACGGCCAGGCAATCCACTCCTAAACGACACTGAGATCCACATGCCGAAGGCTCGAGCAAGAGCTCGGATCCCTCCATCCGGCGCTGCGAGGAGCCACGGAGCCGGCTGGCAGATGACCGACCTGCCGCAGGCGAGCGGCAGCTCGAGCTCTACTACTTCCTGCGGCTCAACCGGATGGTCGAGGAGCGGCTGAGCAACCTCTACCGCCAGGGCAAGGTGGTCGGGCGGTCTCTACCGCAGCCTCGGCCAGGAGGCGATCTCGGTCGGCAGCGGCCTACGCCCTCGGACCGCGGCGACTGCGTGGCGCCGCTGATCCGCAACCTCGGCACCGATCCTGGTGCGCGGCGTCCGCCGCGCGACGTCTTCACGCAGTACATGGCGCGCGGCGACAGCCCCGACCGGCGGCAAGGACGGCAACACCCACTTCGGCGACATCGAGCAGCGCGGGCTCGTCGCGCCGATCTCGATGCTCGGCGCGCTGATCCCGGTGATGGCCGGCGTCGCGCTGGCCGGCGCGCATGCAGGGGCAAGAACCTCGTCGCCCTGACCTACATCGGCGACGGCGGCACCTCGACCGGCGACTTCCACGAGGGCCTCAACTTCGCGGCGGTGCTGCGACGTGCCGTTCGTGCTGATCGTCGAGAACAACGGCTACGCCTACTCGACGCCGACCGCCGGCAGATCGCGATCGAGCGCTCGTCGGAGCGCGGCGCCGGCCTACGGCATCCCGGGCGAGTCGGTGGACGGCAACGACGTCCTGGCGGTCTACGACGACCACGAAGCGCGCCGTCGACCGCGGCGCGCGGCCGGCGGCGGGCCGACGCTGATCGAGGCCGATGACCTTCCGCATGAAGGGCCACGCCGAGCACGACGACGCAGCGCTACGTGCCGAAGGAGATGATCGACGCAGTGGGCGAAGCGCGACCCGATCGACCGCTTCGAGCGTCCGACCTCCTCGAGACGCGCGACGGCCGAACTCGACGGCGGCGTCGCTCTGAGATCGCGCGAGCTCGACGGCGACGCTCGACCGGCCGAGCTCGCCTGCCGAGGCGGCGCCGCTGGCGCTCGACGGCGTCGACCGTGCTGCCGGGGTCGCCGCCGCGACTGCGTGGCCGACTTCGCGCGGCTGCGGAGGACGCGGCGATGAGCGGCCCGATGAGCCACCTATCTCGAGGCCATCCGCCAGGCGCTCTGGGAGGAGATGGAGCGCGACCCGCGCGTCTTCCTGCTCGGCGAGGACATCGGCGCCTACGGCGGCGCCTTCAAGGTCACCGAGGGGCTGCTCGACGAGTTCGGCGCCGAGCGGGTGATCGACACGCCGATCGCCGAGGCGGCGATCGTCGGCGCCGCCATCGGCGCCGCCATGATGGGCATGCGGCCGGTCGCCGAGATGCAGTTCATCGACTTCATCGCCTGCGCCTTCGACCAGCTCGTCAACTTCGCGGCCAAGAGCCGCTACCGCTGGGGCGCGGCGTGCCGATGGTGGTGCGCGGCCCGTCGCGGCGGCGGCGTCCACGGCGGGCCGTTCCACAGCCAGAACCCGGAGGCGTTCTTCCTCACACCCCGGGCCTGAAGATCGTGGCGCCCGGCGACCGCCGTACGACGCCAAGGGGCTGCATCAAGGCGGCCATCCGCGACCCGAACCCGGTGCTCTTCTTCGAGCACAAGTTCCTCTACCGCCGGATCAAGGAAGAGCTGCCGGAGGGCGGACGACCTCGTGCCGATCGGCAAGGCGCGCATCGGCGCGCGCCGGGGCAGCGACCTGTCGATCATCACCTACGGCGCGATGGCTGCACGTGGCGCTCGAGGCGGCCGAGACGCTGCGCAAGCCGACGGGATCAGGTCGAGGTGCTCGACCTGCGCACGCTCCTGCCGCTCGACGCGAGGCGATCCTCGCCACGGTCAGCAAGACCAGCCGGGTCATCGTGCTGCACGAGGCCACCCGCACCGGCGGGTTCGGCCGGCGAGATCGCCGGCGTCGATCGCCGAGGAGGCCTTCGACACCTCGACGCGCCGGTCGTGCGCGTCTGCCGTCCCGACACGCCGGTGCCCTACAGCCCGCCGCTCGAGGATTTCTTCCTGCCGAACGCCGACAAGCTCGATCGCCAAGGTCGCGCGAGCTGGCCTGGCGTACTGAGGACTCAGACCGGAGCACGACGGAGAGAACGTATGGCACGTGAAGTCATCATGCCGCAGATGGGCGAGTCGATCGCCGAGGGAACGATGACAAGTGGCTGTCAAGAGCCGGCGACAAGGTCGAGCGCGACGAGCCGCTGTTCGAGATCTCGACCGACAAGGTCGATGCCGAGATCCCGACCCCGGCCGCCGGCATGCTGGTCGAGATCACGGTGAGGAAGGCGCAGACCGTCGCCGTCAACACGGTGGTCGGCCCTGATCGGCAGAAGCCGGCGAGCGCCGCCGCGGCCCCGGCGCGCGGCGCCCGCGGCGCCCGCGACCGGCTCCGGCCGCCGCCGGCCGCCCCGGCGACGCGGCGGCACGCTCCGCGCCGCCGCGCCGGTCGTCCCCGGTCGGCCGGCTCCCGCGCGCCGCAGCCGGCCCCCGCCGCCGACGCGCCGACGGCAACGAGCGGCTGCGGATCAATTCTCTCGCCGCTCGTCCGCAGATCGCGGCCGAGGAAGGCGTCGACCTGGCAGAGCTCCAGCCGGCACCGGCGCGCTCACGGCCGGGTGACCAAGGACGACATCCTCGCCTACCTCGACAGCGGAAGTCGGCGGCCGCGGCCGCCGCCGGCTCCGTGCTCCGGCCGCCGCGTCGGCGTCCGCACGCGGCGCCGCGGCCGGCCCTGCGCCGAGCCGCCGCGCCCGCGGCCAGCGGCCGGTCCCGGCCGGCTTCCGCGTCCCGGCCTACTGCCGGGCGAGAACGTCGAGATCGAGCCGATGTCGAAGATCCGCGGCAGATCACGGCGGCGCACATGGTCTACTCGAAGGCGCACCTCGGCGCACGTCACGACCGTCTTCCACGTCGACTTCACCAAGATCGCCAGCTCCCGCGCCCGCGCCAAGGACGGCTTCGCGAGGCAAGGGCGCCAAGCTGACCTACATGCCGTTCATCTTCAAGGCCGTGGTCGACGGCGCTCAAGGCCTACCCGAGCGTCAACGCCTCGATCGACGGCGACGAACATCGTCTACAAGAAGGACATCAACCTCGGCATGGCCGTGGCGCTCGACTGGGGCCTGATCGTGCCGGTGATCAAGAACGCCGAGGAGCTGAGCCTCGTCGGCCTCGCCAAGAGCCGCCAACGACCTCGCCGACCGCGCGCGCAACAAGAAGCTCAAGCCCGACGAGGTCCAGGGCGGCACCTTCACCATCACCAACCCGGGCGTCTTCGGCAGCCTCTTCGGCACGCCGATCATCAACCAGCCACAGGTGGCGATCCTCGGCGTCGGCGCGATCGAAAAGCGGCCCATCGTGGTCGATCGACGAGGACGGCAACGACCCCTCGCCATCAAGACCATGTCCTACTTCGCGCATCACCTACGACCACCGCCTGGTCGACGGCGCCGACGCCGACCGCTTCATGATCGACGTCAAGAAGGTTCTGGAGCAGGGAACCTGGACCGAGCTGGACGCGTACTAGCTGAGGCGTCGTCTTCTTGGTTTGGCTCGTCTGGAGTTGGATGACGGGCCGTCTGAGGCGGGTCTCCGGCGTGGCAACCGCCGGGCGCTCCAAGGTTGCGCGGTAGAGTAGACTGCCGCGGACATGACGACCCGTCTCTCCGAGGCCGCCGCCATTCGTGGTGAGGATCAGGGATATGTCGCCTACCATGCTCCGCGCTATGCGTTCCTCTTGGAGCTACTGGCGAAGTATGGGCTCCGATCCGGCTCGACCCTCCTGGACATCGGACCCTCCAGGCTGACCTCGCTCATCCGGGAGCGATTCGGCGTCGGCGTGGATTCTCTGGGGTTCGGCGAGGATGCGACACGGCCTGAAGGCCGTCACTTCGCGTTCGACCTGAACCTGGCGCAGAGGCCGGAGAGCTGGCGCCGGGATCTGCCCCGTTACGACTTCGTGGTGATGGCCGAGGTGCTCGAGCATCTGTACACTTCGCCCCAACTGGTTCTCGGATTCGTCAAGACCTTGCTCGTCGGCGGAGGCATTCTTCTCATCCAGACACCGAATGCCGCCTCGCTGCCGAAACGGCTCAAGCTTTTGATGGGCCGGAACCCGTTCGAGATGATCAGGACGGATGTGCGGAACCCGGGCCACTTCCGGGAGTACACCCGGAAAGAGTTGAGCCGTCTGGCCGCCGGCCTGGGATTCGAGGTTGAGGAATGCTCCCTGGCGTTCTACTTCGACGCGCGGTTCGCACATCGGGAATCCGGGTCGCCGCCGGCCGGCACGCGCTTCTCGGTTCCATCAAGAATGCCGTCTACAACCTCCTGCCCACCCCATTCCGGGAGGGAATCACCATGGTCTGGAGGAACACTGCTACGCCGCTGGCCGCATCTCCTCCTCCCGGGCCGGCCGCAGCCGCTTCCAAAGCCCCTTGACCTTCCGAGTGCTCCGCAGGTCGTCGAACAGCGAGTAGACGACCGGCGTGACCAGCAGGGTCAGCAGCAGCGACAGCGTCTGGCCGCCGATGACGACGACGGCGACGGCGCGGCGCTCCTCGGCGCCCGGGCCGGTGCCGAGCGCCAGCGGGAGCATGCCGGCGACCAGGGCCAGCGTGGTCATCAGGATCGGCCGCAGCCGGTCGCGGTTGCCCTGGATGATCGCCGCGTCCCGGTCCATGCCGGCGCGCGCGCAGGTTGTTCATGTGGTCGATCTGCAGGATCGCGTTTTTCTTCACCACGCCGAACAGCACCAGGATGCCCAGCGCCGAGTAGAGGTTCAGCGTGTTGCCGGTCAGCCAGAGCGAGAGCAGCGCGAAGGGCACCGACAGCGGCAGCGAGAGCAGGATGGTGAACGGGATGGACCAGGCTCTCGAACTGCGAGGCCAGGATCATGTACATGAAGATGATCGACAGCAGGAAGCGCCCAGATGAACTCGTTGAACGTGCGCTCCAGTTCGCGGCCTCGGCCGGCGACGCGCGGTGGTGTAGGCCGGCGGCAGGTTCATCTTGTCCACCGCGCCCTGCGCAGCGCGTCGAGGCGGTCGGCCAGCGCGTAGCCCGGGCGCGACGCCCGCCCGCAGGCTCACCTGGCGCTGGCGGTCGAGGCGGTCGATGCGCGAGGCGGTCGTCTGCCTCGTTCACCGTGACGAGGTTGTCCAGACGGCACCAGCCCGCCGCCTGGCGCGCGGCACGTAGAGCCGGCGCGATCGCCTCGGGGTCGTTGCGGTCGCCTTGCGGCGAGGCGGAGCTGCACGTCGTAGTCTGTCGTTGACCGCGGGGTCGCGGAAGCGGGAGACCTCCTGGTCGCCGCCCACCATGAGCCGCAGCGCGTCGGACGATGTCGGTCATCTGCACGCCCAGGTCGGCGGCGCGGTCGCGGTCGATGTGCACCTGCAGCTCGGGCTTGTCGAGCTTGAGCGTGGTGTCCGCGTCGACGATGCCGCCCAGCTCCTTGGCACTTGTCGCGGAGCTGGCTCGGCGTAGGCGGCGAGGGCGTGCGAGGTCCGGGCCGCGCAGTGACGAAGTCGATATCGAAGTTGCCGCCGCCGATGTTGAACGATGGGATGTTGCGCACCGAGCAGCGCAGGTCCGTGAACTTTCCGAGGCGCTTGCGGATGTCGGTCATGACATCGCGCTGCGTGTAGTTGCCGCGGAACGCGGCGAGCGGATCGAGCCGCACCAGGCCGCGACAGGAAGCCGGGTGACCGACGAGCGCCGCTCTTCGTGGGGTGCGATGCGCACGAAGAGGGTCGCCTGGTTGACGCTGCCGATGAAGCCGCCGCCCGTCGAGGCCAGCATCGTGCGGACGGCCGGCACCTGCCGCAACTCGGCCTCGACGGTGCGCATGGCCTCGTCCATGGCCGCGAGGCTGGTGCCCTCGGGGGCGGTGACGCTGACCTCGAACTCGGCTTCATCCACGTTGCTCGGCACGTATTCCGTCTTCACCACCTTGTAGAGCGGCGATGGAGGACAGCATGACCAGCATGCATACGCCGCGGCGAGCCGCCGGTGGTGCATCGTGGCCAGCGAGCATCCGCTCGTAGCTGCGGTCGATGTACGCGTAAAACCCGGCGCGGGAGCGAGCCTCGCCGCCGTGGCCCGCGGCGTCCTCGGCGCGCAGCAGCCGGGCGCTCATCATCGGCGTGAGCGTGAAGGAGACCAGGAGACTGACCAGCACCGCGACCGCCGCCGTGATGCCGAACTGATAAGAGGAAGCGGCCGGAGATGCTCGACATGAACGAGACGGGGACGAAGATCACCACCAGGCTGAGAGCGTGGTGGCGAGCACCGCCAGGCCGATCTCGGCCGTGGCGCGTTCGCGCCGCCTCGAACGGCGGCACTTTCTTTTCCTCCACGAAGCGGAAGATGTTTTCCAGCACCACGATGGCGTCGTCGATCACCACGCCGACCATGAGCACCAGCGCGAGCATGGTCACGCTGTTGAGGGTGAAGCCGAGGGCTTTCATCATGCCGAAGGTGGAGATCACCGACGCCGGGATGGCCACCGCGGCAATGATCGTCGAGCGCCAGCTCCGCATGAAGGCCAACACCACCAGCGAGGCCAGGATGCTGCCCAGGATCAGGTGGATGTTGATCTCGTGCAGCGCGGCGTAGATGTAGCGCGACTGATCCGGACGACCTCCAGCTTCACGTCGGCCGGGAGCTGCTGCTGGACGCGGGCGAGGGCGGCCTTGACGCCTTCGATCACTTCGACGGTGTTGGCGCCGGACTGCCGCTGAACCTCCAGGGTCACGGTGGGTACGCCGTTGAGGCGCGCCACCGAACGCTGCTCCTTGGTGCCGTCCTCGGCCCGGCCGAGGTCGCGGATGCGAATGGGTTGGCCGTTGACCGTCTTGACCACCAGATTGTCGAAGTCGCTGGCCTGGGTGAGCCGTCCCATGGTGCGCAGCGTCATCTCCCGGGAGGTGCCGGTGACGTTGCCGCCGGGTGCGTCGGTGTTCTGGCGCACCAGGGCGTCGCGCACGGCGGTGATGGGGATCTGGTAGGCCGCGAGGCGGTCGGGGTCGATCCACACGCTGATGGCCCGCTCCAGGCCGCCCACGATCTGCACCTCGCCCACGCCCGGCGCGCGCTCGATCTGGACCTTGACGACCTTGTCGGCGACCTCGGTCAGCTCCTTGAGCGGACGGTTGCCCGACAGCGCGAGGGTCAGCACCGCGGCGCTGTCGTTGTTGAACTTGGAGATGCTGGGCGGCAGCAGTCCTCCGGGAGCTGGCGCGCCACCGCCGAGACGCGGTCGCGTACGTCCTGGGCCGCGATGTTGATGTCGCGGTCGAGGTCGAACGTGAGGATGACGAACGAGCTGCCGGCCGACGAGACCGAGCGCAGCTCCTGGATGCCTTCGATGGTGTTGAGCGCCTCCTCGATGCGCTGCGAGACCTCGGTCTCGACCTCTTCGGTGGAGGCGCCGGGCAGGACGGAGCGGACGCCGACGGTCGGCAGGTCCACGGCGGGGAAGCGGTCCACTCCAAGCCCGGTGTAGCTGGCGGTGCCCACCACGACCAGGGCGAGGATGATCATGGCCGCGAAGACGGGCCGGCGGATGCAGATCTCGGCAAGCTTCTGCATGAAGGAGGAACCTCTGGATCAGGGAACTATTCAGGGGAGCTATTCAGGAACTATTTAGGGAATAATGGTGACGGGCTGCCCGTCCACCAGGTTGCCGGGCTCGACCACGACCGTATCTCCAGCGACGGCCCCGTCCAGGATCTCGACGCGGTCGCCGTCGCGGCGGCCGGTACGGACGCGTTTCTCGACGGCCTTGCCGTTCTCGATACCGAGAACCTTCTCGACGCCGGCGAAGGTGATCACGGAGGAGACGGGGACGAGCACGGCCGGCTCGCCGGCCCGGGTCACGATCTCGGCCTTGGCGAACGAGCCGGGCCGCAGGCTTCCGGAGGGGTTCGGCACCTCGGCCTCGACCAGCAGGGTGCGGCTCTCTTCGCTGAGGGCCGGGCTGATGCGCGCCACGCGCCCGGTATGGGGCTCGGGATCGCCCTCGACCGTGAGCCGCACGGGCTGGCCGGTGCGGATGCCCGCGGCCTCCCGCTCGGGCACGTCCAGCCGCAGCCGGAGAGGGTGGACTCGGACGAGCACGAGCACGGCCTGGCCCACGGCCACGTAGTCGCCGATCGAGGAGCGGCGCTCGCGGATGCGGCCGTCGAAGGGCGCCACGATGATCGAATCGGTGCGCTGCTGCTTCGCGATCTCCAGCTCGGACAGCCGCTGGCCGAGGAGGGCCTGGCGGGTGCGGGCGGTCTCGATCGCCTCTTGATAGCGCGCCTCGGCGACCTGGAACCCGGCCTCGGCCGCGTCGAGATCCTGCTGCGCGATGAGCTGCTGATCGAAGAGCCGGTTCATGCGGTCGCGGGTGAGGCGGGTCTGGTTCAAGTTCGCGGCGGCCTGCTTGACCACGGCGGTGTCCTGCGGGTCCACGGTCTGGAGCGGGCTGTCCGGCGGCAGGCCGAGCTGGGCCCTGGCCTGCTGGAGGGCGTTCTCGGCCTGGCGGACGCGCAGGTCGAAATCGACGGGCGCAAGACGGGCGAGGGTCTGGCCGCGGCGGACGTTATCGCCGAGATCGACGGCGAGCGCGGTGAGACGGCCGGCGACCTTGGGTCCGAGCTCGGCCTCCTCGTCCGCGGCCAGCGTGCCCGACACCGCCACGGTGCGGGCGAGCGACGCGGTTTCAGCCCGGGCCACCCGGACCTCGCGCGCCGGCAGGGAGGCCGGGCCGCCCGAACCCTCCTTGGTGGCCTTGCCGGGCGCCTGTGCGTTCCGATCCCCACAGGCCGACAAAGCCAACCCTGAAACCAACAGAACGGCAACGAACCATCTCAACGTCATTTCCCTCTTTCATTGTAACTCTTCGCCTGCGCCTGTTTCGCCACGGCCTCGGCGGCCTTCCGGGCGGCCTCGGGGTCGCCCAGATAGTAGTGCTGGATCGGCGCCAGGTTGTCGTCGAGCTCGTAGACCAGCGGGATACCCGTCGGGATGTTGAGCCCCACGATCTCCTCCTCGGAGACTCCGTCGAGGTGCTTGACCAGGGCGCGCAGGCTGTTGCCATGGGCGGCGATGAGCACCCGCTTGCCGGCGCGGATGTCCGGGACGATCGACTCGTGCCAGTAGGGGAGGAAGCGGGCCACCGTATCCGCGAGCGACTCGGCCAGGGGCAGCTCGGCGGGGGAGAGCCCGTCGTAGCGCCGGTCGCGGCCGGGATGGCGCGGGTCGTCCGGAGTCAGGGGGGGCGGCGGCGTGGCGTAGCTGCGGCGCCAGACGAGCACCTGCTCGTCGCCGTACTTCGCGGCCGTCTCGGCCTTGTTCAGGCCCTGGAGCGAGCCGTAGTGGCGCTCGTTCAGGCGCCAGCTCCGGTGGACCGGGATCCACATCAGATCCATCTCGTCCATGGTGATCCACAGCGTCCGGATGGCCCGCTTGAGCAGGGAGGTGTGGGCCACGTCGAAGGTATAGCCGTCCTCGCGCAGCAGGCGGCCCGCGGCGTGGGCCTCTTCGATCCCCTTGGGCGTGAGGTCCACGTCGGTCCAGCCGGTGAAGCGGTTCTCCAGGTTCCAGGTGCTCTCTCCATGACGGAGAAGGACCAGCTTCTTCATCGCGCTCCCCCCTTTCGGCGCGGAAGTCTATCGTACGGAGCCGTCTCCTCAGTCCGGGCAGGTGTCGGCGGGTGGGAACCAGCGCTTCTCTTCGGCGGCCTGGCCCAGCTCGGTGGTGCCGCAGCAACGGACCAGGGCCTTGTAAAACCGGTCGGCGGCCTTCGGATCCTGCTTTTCGATCCAGTTGCCGGCGGTGGCGAGGACTCCCGCTTTCTCATCGCCGTCCGGGAGGAGCTGCGCAGCCTGCCAGGCGAGGTCGGCGGCGTGAAAGCGATAGTGATAGCGCTGGTTCGGCTTCGCCTGGTGGCGCTCGGTTCGGGCGAGCTCGTCCGGGCTCGGCGCGAAGATCTTCTGCTCCTTCCGGAGGTCGGCCAGGCTCCCCAGGTCGTAGTCGGCACCGTACTCGGCCCAGTCGGGCTCGCCTTCGGTGGCTTCGAGCGTCAAGCCTCCCTTGCGGGTGATGCAGGCGGCGCGGAAGCCGGCATGGGCACGCTCCAGGCCGGAGAGCCGCGCGTCGGCGGTTTTGTTCAGCTCGGATGCAAGGGCTTTGGTCCGCGCCTGGAGCTCCTCGGGGAAGTAAGGGACGGACTCGGCCACGCGTCCCTCCCGGACGAGCCGGCGGCCCAGAAGGTGGCGCAGGCCGGGCTGGAGCTGGTCCAGCGCCACCGGTGGCCAGCCGGACTCCGGCGGCGTCTCCTTCGGCAGCCCGTCCACGTAGCCCTTGAGCTCGTCCGCGGTGAGCACCCGCTCCGCCACGTAGGAGGCGTCGGTCCAGTAGCCGCTCCGGATCAGGAGATCCAGGGCCGCGGTGTAGTCCTTCTGGGTGAGGCGCACCACGGCCTCCTCGGCGCGCGCCCGGTCGCGGGTGGCGTAGGGGGAGTCGAGATCCGGGCCGAAGAGGACGTCGCTTCCTTGGGGGAGGGTGCGGGAGACCGTTTCGAGGAGGCGGCTGGCTTCGGCGAGCTTGCCGTCCCGCAGCAGGAGCTGGGCGCGGACCCACGAGGCTTCCGGAGTGTCCGGCGCCTTGGCCAGCCACTGGCCGGCGGCCTCGAAGTCGCCGGCCAGATAGGCGGCCCAGGCCAGGCGGTCCGCGGCTTTGACCTGCTTCACTCCGGCGGCCTTGACGGCGGCGAGCCAGGTCGCGGCGTCTTCGTCGCTCTCCGGGAGCAGACCGTAAGAATTAGGCGGAGAGAGCACGAAGACGGTCATGGCCTCGCGGGCGTCGGGGTCTTTGGCCACGGCCACGAGCGCGTCCGGGCCGGCTTCCAGGGCGGAGCGGCCGGCCATGCGGATCGAGGCCGCGGCGGTGGCGTCGCCGGCCCGCAGCCGGTTGTAGTAAAGGGCCAATGCCTTGTCGAAGTGTCCGCGGTCGCGCTCGGCGCGGGCCTCCCAGCCGTAGCTGTCCTCGGCGAGGCCGAGGCTGTCCACGAAGCCGTCCCCGGCCAGCTTGCGGGTGCGCTGGAACCACTCCACGGCCTTGGCGCGATCGCCTCGGAGGTAGACCTTGCCGAGCATGAAGGCCGCCCAGGTGGTGCGGTAGCGCCGCTGTTTGTCCGGCCGCGCGAGCAGGCGTTCCCAGGCTTCGGCCGCCTCGGGATAGCGTTGCTGGTGGTAGAGGAGGGCGCCGCGCAGGTAGTCGGCGAACTCGTCCGGCAGCCCCTCGGGCACGCTTACGCTCTCCGGCAAGGGTTCGGGCGCGGTTTCGTACTCCGGGGTGACGAGCTGGCTGCGATGCCGGGCGATCGCGTCGCGCAGCATGGCGTGGCGCGACAGGACCGCCTGCCGCTGGCCGGCCGGAAGTCCCAGCCCGGCCAAGGCTTTGTCCAGGTCGGCGCGGTCGGCCGCCGCGGTGCGGTCGGCGGCGACCGCGCTATCGTGGACGATGCTCTCGTCGTCGACGGGCTCGGGGAAGACGGTGCCGGCCGGCGCGAGCCTGCGGATCTCCTTGGAGTAGAAGGCCGTGGGGCCCTGGAGGACGTTGGCGTCGCCGCCGAGGATCCATGGCGCGATATCGGGGCCGCAGGCGAGAACCACGGCGGCGCCGAGAAGGATGAGGGTGACGGTCGCGAGGCCGGCGAGGCGATGCGGCGAAGTCGCCTGTTTCCAGAGTTTCATTCCTCGTCTCCTCTATCCGTTTCTTCTCTCTGTGGACAGGCATCCGCCTCCGGGAACCATCTCAGCTCCTCGGCCTGGCGGCCGAGCTCGGTGGAGCCGCAGCAGCGGACCAGCTCCTTGTAGAAACGGTCGGCGGCTTCGGGGTCTCTATTCTTGATCCAACTCCCGGCGGTGGCGAGCATCGCGGCTTTCTGGTCTCCCGCTGGGAGGAGCTTCGCGGCGTCCCAGGCCAGATCGGCGGCCCGGTAGCGGTAGTGGAAGCGTTCCTGGGGCTCGGCGTGGTATTTCTCCACGCGCGCGGCTTCCTCGGGGCTCATGGGGAGGATCGGGTTGTCGCGGCGGGACAGCCGGTCTCCCAGGTATTCGCCGAGATCGTAGCTGCCCGCGAAGAGCGCCCAGTCCGGCTCCACCTCGGTGCCGACGACCTCCATGCCCTGGTGGCGGGTGAGGCAGGCGACCTCGAACAGCTCTCCGGCGAGCCGGTCGGCGGGGTGGCGCTCGTCGCGACCGGCGTCCGCCAGAGCGATGGAGAGATAGAGACTCTTCAGGATCTGCCGGGGAGCGAAGGGGAAATAGGCCATGGCCTCCCTCATCCGGCCTTCCCTCGCGAGTCGCCGGCCGAGGAGGTAGCGCAGATCACGGGCGAGGCGCTCCGGAGGCGGTGCAGTGTAGCCGCCGGCCAGCATGGTTTCCCCTTCATCCTCATGAAGCTTCGCGGCCAGGTTCGCCGGCCAGGTGGCGTCGACGTAGGTCTTGAGCTCGTCGGCGCTCAGCACGCGCTCGGCCAGGTAGGCGGCGTCCATCCAGTAGCCCGCCCGGAGGAATTCGTCGAGAGCGCCGGTGAAGTCCTTCCGCGTCACGCGGATGACCGCCTCCTCGCCCCGCGCCCGCTGCGGCGCCGGGAGGACGTCTGCCATGGCGCTGGCGTAGTCGAACGCCTCGTCCATGGTCATCCCGGTCTCGGGAAGGTCGCGGGCGGCGGAGGCCAGGAGCTTCCGGGCTTCGTCGAGCTTGCCGTCGCGCAGGAGGAGGCGCGCGCGTACCCAACGGGCGATGGGAGAGGCCTCCCGCGCCCTGCCCAGCCATGACGCGGCCTGCTCGAAGTCGCCGGCCAGGTAGGCGGCCCAGGCGATGCGGTCGGCGTTGGCCTCGTCCTTCACGCCGGCCGCCTCCAGGGCCTTCAGCCAATCCCCGGCAGATCCTGGATTGCGGGAGACGAGATAGGCCGTGAGGAGCGCGCGCGCTTCGGGGTCGCGGGCGATGCGCGCCAGGGCTTCAGGGCCGGCGCCGAGCGCCTGCTCCGAGGTGGCCAGGATGGAGTTGACAGCGGTCGGATCGCCGGCCTCCATCTGGCGCTTGTACAGGACGAGAGCGGTCTCGGGATGGCCTTGAGCGGCCTCGGCCATGGCTTCCCAGCCCAGGCTGGACTCGGCGAGCCCGAGGCTGTCGGCGAAGCCTTTCGCGGCGAGCTCGCGGGTGAGCCGGAAGCGGCGGACGGCTTCCTCCGGATCGGTGTCCTGAGCGAGCCGGCCGAGCATGAAGGCGGCCCAGGTGGAGCGGTAGTGGCGTTGGCTCTCGGGGAGGTCGAGCACCCGCTTCCAGGCCGCTTCCGCGTCTGCGGGTTCTTTCAGGTGCCAGGCGACGGCGCCTTGCAGATAGAGCGCAAGCTCGGGCGGGAGGCCGGCGGGGACGGTGAGGGTGGCGGGATCGGGTGCGGCGTTCTCTTCGGAAGCGCCGTCGATGCGGGCGAGCGTCGCGCGCAGGGCCGCGACGGCGTCCAGGATCGCTTTGCGGCGGTCCACCGGCATGCCTGTCTCGGTCAGGATCTCCTCCACCTCGGCGAGGTCCGCCTTGGCGGTTTGAGCGGCGGGGTCGTCGTCCGGCGCCGGGACCGCCTCGAACGCAGGCTTGTCGCCGTTGCCGAGGCGGTCGAGCTCGGCGGTGAAGATCCCGTAGGGGCCTTCGAAAACCAGCTCGTCCGAGCCGAGGATGAAGTTCGGCCAGTAGGGGCCGCAGGCCCAGAGGACGGCCATGCCGGCGGTACCGGCGAGGATAGCGAGAACGAGGACAAGGAGGCGCGATGCCGTCGGATTCATTCGTGACAGTCTCTTGTGCGCTCTGTTACACAATATTTTCAGACGTCAGTATACGTGTTCCTGGAGGGTACAGACCGGGGACATGGGCAACCGCTACGTCCTGGCGCGGTAAGCTTTCAAAGATCCTCGCTTCACCGAGCCGAGCTCGCGCGGGCCTGCGCCGGTTTTCGGCCGCCCCCGGTTCCCGTTTCCCCAACACCCGCCCGCGTTTCCCCGACACTTGCCCGCGGTCCGCCGGCTCTGGCGGGCCTTGCGCCAGCGCCGGCGAGCCGTTCCAGATCTCCAGCCGTCCGTCCGCCGGCTCCGGCCCGCGCTTCCCCAACGCCGGCGCGCCTTCCGCGAGCACCGGCGCGCGTTCCAGATCTCCAGCCGGTCTTCGGCCGGCTCCGGCGAGCCGTCCGCCGGTCCTCCCGACCATCGGCCAGGTCCGGCGAGCGGCCCGCCGACCCCGGCCAGACCCTCGCGAAGCTCCGCGGAAGCCGCGCCGGCTCCGGCCGGAAGCCCGCCGGGCTTCCCGAGACCCGGCATCTCTTGGCCACTCGTGCGCCGAAGCTGGCCGAAGGCGCGCCGCTTGCGGCCGAACGTCGGGAGAGGGCGCCCCCTCCCGGCTCCTGCGGACGTAGCCTTTTCAGACAGCTTCTCAATCTCCCTTCGGACACGCATCCACCTCCGGGAACCATCGCGATTCCTCCGCCCGCCGTCCCAGCCCGGTGGAGCCGCAGCAGCGGACCAGCTCCTTGTAGAAGCGGTCGGCGGCCTCGGGGTCGCCGTACTTGATCCAGTTTCCGGCGGTGGCGAGCATTCCGGCTTTCTCGTCTCCGGCCGGGATGAGCTTCGCGGCGTCCCAGGCCAGGTCGGCGGCGCGGTAGCGGTAGTGGAACCGCTTCGAGGGCCGGAGTCGGTAGCGCTCCAGGCGCGCGCGCTCCGCGGCCGTCGGGCGGAACACCCGGTTGGTGAGGCGGTCCTTGCGATCCAATCCGTAGAATTCCCCGGCGAGGTCGTACTCGGCGTCGACCACGGCCCAGTCCGGCTCCGCCTCGGTGGCGGTCAGCTCCAGGCCGTGACGGCGGAGGAGGCAGGCGGCCTGGAAGAGATCGCCGGCGCGGTCGGCGGTGGGACGACCGCGGTCGCGGCCGGCGGTGAGGCGGGAGGACAGCTCTTCCATCCGGGTGAGGATCTCGCCCGACAGGTAGGGCCGCGCGTCGTCCGGGTGCCCTTCCCGTGCGAGGCGCCGGCCAAGGAGATGACGGATCTCATGGGCGAGGCGCTCCGGGGCGGGCTCGGTGTAGCCGCCGACGACGAGCGTGTCCCAATTCTCGCCGGTGGCGGGCTGGAATCTCGCGGCGAGGTCCGCCGGCCAGTCGGCGTCCACGTAGGCCTTGAGCTCGTCCGGGCCGAGCACGCGTTCGGCCAGGTAGGCGGCGTCGAGCCAGTAGCCGGCCCGCAGGAAGCGGTCCATGGCACCGGTGAAATCGCCCTGCGCCAACTGGACCGCGGCCTCCTCGCCGGAGGCGCGCTGGGGCGCCGGCATGATCTCGCCGGTCTCCCAGACGATGTTGAACGCCGTCTCCATGTCGATCCCGAGCGGCGGAAGCTCCTTGGCGGCCTCGCCGAGGAGCTTGCGCGCCTCGTCGAGCTTGCCGTCGCGCAGCAGCAGGCGGGCGCGGACCCATTTCGCGATCGGGGAATTTTCGTGAGCCTGGCCGAGCCAGGCCGCGGCGCCGTCGAAGTCGCCGGCCAGGTAGGCGGCCCAGGCGAGGCGGTCGGCGCCGTCCGCGTCCTGGACCCCGGCGGCGTGGAGCGCCTCCTGCCAGGCGGTGCCCGCCTCGGTGTCGTGGGAGACCATCCAGGCGGTGAAGATCGGCCGCGCCTCGGGATTGCGGGCGACACGGCCGAGGGCTTCCGGGCCGGCGCTCAGGATGCGGCCGCAGGTGAGCCCGAGGGAGACGAAGGCCGAGGAGTCGCCGGTCCGCATCTGCTCGCCGTAGAGGACGAGCGCGCGGTCCTCGTGGCCGAGCGCGTTCTCGGCCCAGGCCTCCCAGCCGAGGCTGCTGGCGGCGAGGCCGAGGCGGTCGGCGAAACCCTGGCCGGCGAGCATGCGGGTGCGCCGGAACCAGGTCACGGCGGTGGCGGGCTCGGTGCGGAGGGCGACCTTGCCGAGCATGAAGGCGGCCCAGGTGGAGCGGTAGTGCCGCTCGGCGTCCGGCCGCCGGAGGAGCCGCTCCCAGGCGCGGACCGCCGCGTCGAGGCGCAACTCGTGATAGGCGATGGCCCCTTCGGCGTAGTCGTAGAATTCGGCGGGCATCCCCTTGCCCGGCACGATCGTTTCGTGGCCGGGCTGCTTGCTCTGGACGCCGTGCAGGAGCCGCTCGAGGTCGGTGCGGTCCAGACCGGTGAAATCGGCCAGGTAACGGTCGTGGTTGCGGAGGATCGCCTCTTTCTGCATGTCGAGGAGGCCGGGCGTGTGGGCCAGAGTGTCCTCCAGGTCGGCGTGGTCGGCGAGCACGGTCTGGCCGAAGTAGGACACGTTCTCGTCGGCTTCCACGGCCTTGAAGGAGCCGGAGGATCCTCCGCGGGCCAGAGCCGAGCCACTTCGTCGCCGAAGTCTCCCAGGGGACCGGTGAAGACGAGGCTGTCGGCGCCGATCAGCCAGTTGGGAAGCCAGGGGGCGCAGGCCCAGGCGACAGGGATGGCGGCGAGCACACCGGTGGCGAGCAGGGCGAGCCGGACCGGGCTAAGGCGATGGGATCTCAACGTGGACCTCCGCGGGGCGCGTGAACCGCAGCCAGGCGACGGTCCTCCGCTCCCCGGGCCGGAGGGAGCGGAAGGTGGCGGCGCTTCCAGGCGGGCCTCGCGTGGGCCGGTGCGGAAGAGCCGGGTTCCGGCGATGGCGTCGGCAGCCATCAGAGTATCCGAATCCCATCGGATGTGAAGAGGGGACGTGAGCGCGACGTCATCTTCGCCGGTGTTGACGAGGTCGATCTCGTGCAGGAGAGGCTTGGGCTCGCGGATCTCGGTGCGCATCGCGGTGCGCGGCACGCGTCCGGCCATGACGGCGCGCAGAGTCTCCCAGGGCCAGTTGCGCGCGTCGTCGGCCGTGGGCAGGCGGTACCAGATGAGGCCTTCCATCTCTTTGGGGCGGCTTCGGGTCCAGGCCTGGACAAGCCGGGCGATGGCCGTGGGGCTCGCCCTGACTTCCGCGTTGCCGACGGCCTTGCTACCCTCGGCGGCGAGGCCAAGGAGCGCTCCGCGCTCGTCGAACACCGCGCCATAGGAATAGGTTGGGAGGGCCACGCGGAACGGCTGGCCGGCTTCGGCCGCCTGCTCGACGGCGCGCACGGCTTCCCGCGGGCCCACCAACTCGACCGTCTCATCCTGCCGGCTCGGCTGCGGAGGAAGTGAACTTGAAGCACGAAACCGTCCGCGTTCCGGGCGAGCTTTTTGAAGGCCCGCTCGTTGCGCAGCCAGCTCGGCAAGGCGGTGAGGGTGACCGGGGTCGGGGCCACGGCGCGGCCCACGGCTTCGACCAGGACCGGGTAGTCGGCGAGCTTGGATTCCGGGCAGTCGTAGTCGAGCTGGATCTCCAGCAAGTCGAGCTTGTGCGAGCGGGCCTCGCGGGCGAGGTCTCCGGCCAGCCCGGCGAGCAGGCGGACGGTCTCCGGCTCGTCGGCGAAGCGGCCGGTGCCGCCGCCCCAGCCATGGAACCGGCCGATGCGCAGCGCCAGCCCTACCGGCCGGCCTTTCAGGACGTCCCAGGCGATGGCGGGCCGGGCGATCCGGAAAGGCCGGGTGGAGAGGTCCACCTCGGCGCCGAGCACCACCAGGGATCGGAAGTCCGCGGCCCGGCCTACGGCCTCGCGCACGGCCGGGGTCCAGGCTCGCTGCCAGACGTAGGCTTCCTGGGGGAGGGGGCCGGAGGCGCGGCCGCGCGAGCAGGCGAGGGCCAAGGACAGAAAGGACAGAAAGGAGGAGGACAAAGACAAGGACTTCAAGGACGGCAAGCGCAAGGTTCTTTGAGTCTTTGCAGTCCTTGGGGTCCTTTGGGTCTTTGGCATCACAGGCTCCGCGCCACCTTCTACGCCGACAACCGGTCGATCCGCCGCTTGTCGATCGCCTGGACCGCGGTCCGGCCGAGCAGCCGGACGGCGGGGAGCATCGCGGCGAACCGGGGGTCCTTGGTCAGGCCCTGCTGTAGCGGTAGTAGATCTGCTGCGCGATCACCGCGGTCTTGAACAGCCCGAACGCGTAGTAGAAGACGCAGCGTGCCGGTCGTCGCGGCCCGAGCGCTCGGCGTAGCGCGCGACCACCTCGCCGCGGGTCAGCATGCCCGGCAGCGCCGTGGGGCCGAACGGCAGCTGCGGAGCGCCGGGCGGATCGTCCGGCCTCGACCCAGTAGCCGAGCGAGGTGCCGAGGTCCATCAGCGGATCGCCGAGCGTCGCCATCTCCCAGTCGAGCACGCCGATGATCCGCTCGGGCGGTCGGATCGAAGATCACGTTGTCGAACTTGAAGTCGTTGTGGATCAGCGCCGGCGCCGTCGGCGGCCGGCCGGTGCGCGGCCAGCCAGCGCGGCGACCTCGTCGACGTCCGGCATGTCGTCGGTCTGCGAGCCGTCGCGTAGCGCTCGGTCCAGCCGGTGACCTGGCGCTCGACGTAGCCGGCGGGCTTGCCGAAGTCGCCGAGCCCGGCGGCGCGCGTAGTCGACCGCGTGCAGCTCGACGAGCGCGTCGACGAGCAGCTCGCACAGCGCGCGCATCCGCTCCGGCGGGAGATCGAGCCCGGCGGGCGGACGTCCTTGCGCAGGATCACGCCGCGCCGCCGCTCCATCAGATAGAACGGCGCGCCGAGGACGTCGCCGCGTCGTCGCAGTACGGCGATCGCGCGCGGCGCGCTCGGAGACCGGCGCGAGCTGCGAGAGCACCGTGACCTCGCGGCCCATGTCGTGCGCGGACTTCACCTTGCTGCCGAACGGCGGCCGGCGCAGCACGTACTCGCGATCGCCGATGGTGGACGAGGTAGGTCAGGTTCGAGTGGCCGCCCGGGAACTGCTCGACGGCGGCCCCGCGGGGACGCCGGCAGCGCGCTCGCGGATAGGCCGCCAGGGCGAGCCCGGTCGAGCTCCTCGCCGGCCCGCACCGGCCGGGTGTCGGCGCGTCGACGCCATCGCCGTCACTCGACGAGCCCGTAGCGCGCGAGGATGCGGCGGGCGACGACCATCTTGTGGACCTCGTCGGGACCGTCGTAGATGCGGGCGCCGCGCTCGTGCGCGTAGCAGAAGCGCGAGCGGCGGTGTCGTCGGTGATGCCGAGCGCGCCGTGGACCTGGATGGCGCGGTCGAGCACCTCGCTGCAGCACGTCGGCGACGTAGAACTTGATGAGCGAGACCTCGTCGCGCGCGCGCGTCGGGAGCCCTCGTGGTCGATCGTCCACGCGGCGTGCAGCACCATCAGGCGCGGCGGCGTCGATCTCGGCGCGGCCTCGGCGATCCAGGCCTGGACGATCTGGCGGGTACGCGAGCGTCTTGCCGTCGTCGATCTCGCGCTCGCGCGGCGCGCGCGCACATCAGTGTCGAACGCGCGCTCGCAGATGCCGATCCAGCGCATGCAGTGGTGGATGCGCCCGGGGCCGAGCCGCTCCTGCGCGATCACGAAGCCGGCGCCCTCGCCGCCGAGCGGTTGGCCGATGGGCACGCGCACGCCGCTGTAGCGGATCTCGGCGTGGCTGGCCCAGCCCTCGCCGGCGTCGCCCATGATCGTGATGTTGCGCACGAGCTCGAAGCCCGGCGTGTCGGTCGGCACGATGATCATGCTGGCGCGCGGCCGTGCGGCGCGCGCCTCGGGGTTGGTCACCGCCATCACGATCGCGAACGCGGCGCCGTCGGCCGAGGTCGTGAACCACTTGTGGCCGTCGATCACGTAGTCGTCGCCGTCGCGGCGCGCGGTGCATGACGAGCATCGTCGGGTTGGAGCCCGGCGATTCCGGGCTCGGTCATCGAGAAGCAGCGAGCGGAGCTCGCCGCGCGCGAGCGGCTCGAGCCAGCGCGCCTGCTGCTCCGGCGTGCCGTACTTGTGGAGGATCTCGATGTTGCCGGCGTCGGGCGCCTGGCAGCCGAACACGTAGTGGCCGAGCGGGCTGCGGCCGAGCACCTCGCCGACATGGGCGAATTCGAGCAGCGAGAGCCCGCCGCCGCCCCACTCCTCGGGCAGGTGGGGAGGGAAGAGACCCATCTCCCGCACCCGGCCCCGGAGCCGCTTGAGGTCGCCCTGCACGGCGCCGAAGCCGCGCGCGAAGAGCCCGCGCTCCAGAGGGATCACCTCGCGGTCGACGAAGTCCCGCACCTGCCCGGTGATCCTGCGCACGCGTTCGGGGATGGAGAAATCCATGGCTCGCCTCGCCCTCTGACCGCCCAGTCTACCCCGCCCGAGGCGCTCCGGGCGATCCGATTCTTGACTCCAGGCATCGAGTAGGTAGGATCTATGGGTTCTGCCAGGACGAGACCGCGCCGTGAAGGCCAATGTTTTCCATGGAGGACTTCGTATGCCGTCGATGGCTGTTGGGATGAGAAAGCTGTTCCGTGTCGGAATCGCGCTGGCGTTGCTCGGAGGTGTCCGTGTGCCGGCGCTGTCGGCGCAGGATGAAGAGATCCCGACGGCGATCCAGCCGCGGGAAGATGGCCGTGTCGCCGTCCTGGTCGAGCTGATCGACCCGCCGGCCGCGCGCGTCTACGGCGAGATCCTGCGCAGCGCGAACGGCTCGAAGGCCGCGGCGGCGCGGGCCGGAGCGGACCAGGTCCGGAAGATCCTGCCCAAGCAGCAGCAGCTCATGGCCTCCCTTTCGCCGGCGCTGCAGGCGGTCGAAATCTACCGCGTGCAGAAGGCCTACAACGGCGTCGCCCTGGGGGTCGAGGCCAGCCAGCTCGGGCTGCTGCGGCGCGCCAAGGGCGTGCGGGCGGTCCACGTCCTGGTCCCCGAATACCCGACCAACTCGACCAGCGTGCCCTTCCTGGGCGTCCCGAACGTCTGGCGGCAACACCCTCGTGCCTGCCCCAGGGCTACCGGCGACGGGGATCACGATCGGCATCATCGACACCGGCATCGACTACCTGCACGCCGACTTCGGCGGCACCGGCCTGCTCGCCGACTACCACGGCCAACGACCGCGACCGTGACGACGACCGTCGGCGCCGGCCGCTTCCCGACCGCCAAGGTGGTCGGCGGCATCGGACTTCGCCGGCGACGCCTACACCGGCGCCAACCCGCCGGTGCCCGACCCGAACCCGATGGACTGCTACGGCCACGGCTCCCACGTCGCCGGCACCGCCGCCGGGCTTCGGCGTCAACCGCCGCCGGCACGACCTACACCGGCGCCGTACAGCACCGGCACCGCCCCCTTCGGCGCGCTGCGCATCGGCCCCGGCGTGGCCCCGCAGGCGCAGCTCTACGCCCTGCGCGTCTTCGGCTGCAGCGGCTCGACCGGCCTCACCGTCCAGGCGATCGACTGGGCGATCGACCCGAACGGCGACAGCGACCTGTCCGACCACCTCGACGTGATCAACATGTCGCTCGGCTCCGAGCTTCGGCAGCGCCAGCGAGCACTCAGCGCCGATGGCCTCCGACAACGCCGCCCTCGCCGGCGTCATCGTGGTGTGCCTCGGCCGGCAACTCGGGCGACACCTACTTCATCACCGGCAGCCCGGGCGCCGCCAGCGCGCGCCATCGCCACGGCGGCTCGCTCGACACCGGCGTCGCCGGCGCCGTCCTCACGGTCAACTCTCCCGCCCGCGATCGCCGGCAACTACCCGGCCTCGGCCGCCAACAGCTTCGCGCCGACCGCCGGCGCCGGCGCCCGCGGGCCAGACCGCCAACGTCGTCCGGCGCTCGACCCGGCCAACGGCGCCGGGCCGCTCACGACCGACGGCTGCTCCGCCGCTCACCAACGCCGCCGCGGTGGCGGGCAACATCGCGCTCGTCGACCGCGGCACCTGCGGCTTCCAGATCAAGGCGCTCAACGCCCAGGCCGCGGGCGCCATCGGGGTGATCATCGCCAACAACGTCGTCGGCGATCCCAGCCTGATCGCGATGGGCGGCACCGCGACGCCAGCACGATCACGATCCCGGCGGTCTTCATCTCGCAGGCCGACCGGCGACACGATCGCGGCGCAGCTCGCCCTGGGCCGGTCAACGCCACGCTCGGCGCCGCGACCGCGGCCGACACGGTCGCAAGCTTCTCCTCGCGCGGGCCCGCGGCTGGCCGCGTCGCCGATCCGCCTCAAGCCCGACATCGCGGCCCCCGGCGATGAACATCACCTCGACCCAGACCGGCTCACCTGCACCGGCACGCTGGCTGCGCGGCATCTCGCGACGCCACCGGCTACATCGCCGGCAACCAGACCCTGACCATCTCCGGCACCTCGATGGCCAGCCCCGCACATGGCCGGGCATCATGGCCCTGCTGCGCCAGCTGCACCCCGACTGGACGGTCGAGGAGCTCAAGGCGCTGGCGATGAACAACGCCCTGCACGACGTCACCCTCGGCGCCAACGGCGCCAGCCGAAGTACGGCGCCCGGCCGCATCGGCGCCGGCCGCGTCGACCCGGCGCAGTCGGCCCAGGCGAGGTGGTGCGCTTCAACGCCGACGACGCCAGGCCTGGTCAGCGTCTCCTTCGAGACCACCGAGGTCGTCGGCACGGCGACCGAGATCAAGAAGGTGCGGGTGGTCAACCACGGCGCGACCGCGCAGACCTACGACCTGGCGATCGACATGCCGGTCAACGCGCCGGGCATCGCCTTCTCGCTTCCCGGCGGCTCCACCGTCACCGTGCCGGCCGGCGACGCCGCCGACCATCAGTCGTCCAGATGGACGCCAACGGCACCCTGATGGACCACGTGCGAGAGGCGAGCGTCGCTCCCACCCAGGCGGCCGGCCGGCGCGCTCGCCGGTCTGGGCAACGTCGCCCGCCACTGGCTGACCGAAGAGGCGGGCTACCTGGTTCTGAGCCAGAGCGGTGTGCCCAAGCTGCGGCTGCCGCTCTACCTGACCAGCCGCCCGGCTTCGACGATGTCCGCTCCGGCCACCATCGTCACCGGCGGCGCGGGGACGGGCTCCACGACCATCCCTCTGTCCGGCTCCGACGTCTGCACCGGCACGCTCGGCCGCCGGCCCGACCTGCACCGGCACCTTCCCGAACGACGAGGTCTCCCTCGTCACCCCCTTCGAGCTGCAGGTGGTGAGCCCGCAGGACGAAGCCGCGGCGCCGCCCTACGCCGACATCCAGTACGCCGGCGTGGCCTACAACACGACCTCGAACATCGTGATGTTCGGCGTCTCGACCTTCGGTGACTGGTCGACCCCGACCGACGTCGTCTTCAACATCTACGTCGACAGCTAATGAGGACGGCACCTGGGACCGCATCCTGTTCAACAGCAACCCCGGC
Source organism: uncultured Holophagales bacterium (assembly GCA_963844885.1). Taxonomy (GTDB): domain Bacteria; phylum Acidobacteriota; class Thermoanaerobaculia; order Multivoradales; family UBA5704; genus DATMER01. The sequence continues at coordinate 98,135 of CAWJQA010000015.1, forward strand.
AGCGAGCTGCCGTACCTGTTCGGGCAGAACGCCAACGGCCAGGACAGCTTCATCAACAGCGATCTTCAACATCGCCACGAACGGCGTCAGCATCGGCGGCGCGGGAGCTTTCGTCAACCGGCTGAGCTCCGCCTCGGTCGACTCGGCGCTGTTCAACAACAACGTGATGTTCCTGGCGGCGACGCCGGCCCAACTCGGGCTCCTCGTCGGCGACACCAACTTCCGCTGGAAGGTCGTCACCTGCCCCGGCTTCCTGCTCCTGTGCCAGCAGTTCGACGGCTTCTGGTATGACGAGGCGGCGGGACCCTACTTCTGGAACTACGGCGCCCAGGGGCTCAACTACTCGCGGCACCAACCTGGCCAGCGATCTCAACGGCGCCACCCTGCCGGTGACCTGGAACACCGCCAACCTGACGACCAACGGGTCGAAGGGCGGCCTGCTGCTCCACCACCACAACAAAGCCGGGCAGCGCGCCGAGCTCATCGTCCTCGACACCGCCCAGAGCGCCGACCTGTCGCTCACCAAGTCGGTGCTGCCGGTCAACCCGACCCTCGGCCAGAACGTGACCTTCACCATCACGGTCACCAACAACGGTCCGAACGCCGCGACCGCCATCCAGGTGACCGACCTCCTGCCGGCCGGTCTGACCTGGGTTTCCGACGACAGCGGCGGAGCCTACGACCCGGTCCTCGGACCGTGGACCATTCCGGCCCTCGCGGTGAGCGCCAGCGCGACGCTGAACATCGTCGCGACGGTGGACACCACCGAAGAGGTCTGCAACCTGGCCCAGGTCACGGCGGTCACGCCGCTCGACACCAACCCCGCCAACGACCAGGCGACGGTCTGCGTCATGGCTCCGCGTTCGGCGGACCTGGCGCTCGGCATGACCGTCAGCAGCCCGACCGTCCTCGTGGGCGGCTCGGTGATCTACACGATCACGGCGACCAACAACGGCGGCGACCCGGCCTACGCGGTGGACGTCCAGGAGACGTTCCCGGCCTTCCCGCTGCTCAACCCCACCGGCTTCACGGCCTCCCAGGGCTCCTACAACCCGGGCACCGGCCTGTGGAACCTGGCCAGCCTGGGCAGCGGCGGCTCGGCGACCCTCGCCATCACGGTCACGGCGCCCAACACGGCGGGACCGCTGACCAACCAGGGCACCGGCTCGGCCGGTACGAGCGACCCGAACAGCGCCAACAACACGGCGAGCGCCACCACCACGGTGCTGTCGCCGGCTATGGTCACCGCGACGAAGACGGTGGCTGGTCCCTTCAACGAAGGGAACACCGTGACCTACACGGTCGTGATCTCGAACAGCGCGGCCTACGACCAGCAGGACAACACCGGCCATGAGATGACGGACGTGCTCCCCTCGACCCTCACGCTGGTGAGCGCCAGCGCGACGAGCGGCACGGCTGTCGCCACGATCCCGATGAACACCGTAACCTGGGACGGCGTGGTGCCGGCCGGAGGCTCGGTGACCATGACCATCCAGGCCACGATCAACGCCGGCACCTCCAACACGACGATCAGCAACCAGGCCACGCTCAGCTACGACGCGGACGGCAACGGCGTCAACGAGGCGAGCGGCGTCTCCGACGATCCGGGTGTGGCTGGAACCACCAACGTCACGAGCTTCGTGGTCGGCTCGCCCGCCTCGGTCTCCGGCACCAAGTCGGTGGCGGGGACGTTCGTGCCGGGAGAGGTGGCCACCTACACGATCGTGCTGCACAATACGAGCGCCTTCATGCAGAACGACAACCCGGGTGACGAGCTCGTGGACGTGCTGCCGGCGGGCCTCACGCTGATCGACGCGAGCGCGTCGAGCGGCACCGTCCTGGTCACCGTGCCGACCAACACCGTGACCTGGAACGGGTCGATCGCGGCCGGAGGCTCGGTGACGATCACCATTCACGCGGCGATCACCGCCGGCGCCGGCTCGACGGTCACGAACCAGGCGACCATCAACTTCGACGGCGACGGCAACGGCACGAACGAGTCCTCGGTGAACACCGACGATCCGGGCCAGGTCGGCGCCGCCGATCCGACGGCCTTCGTGGTTCTCTCGGCCGTGGACATCCCGACGCTCGACCAGGTCGGCCTGACGCTGATGCTCCTGCTGATGGCCGCCTCGGCGGTCTTCTACCTCCGCCGGCGCACCGCGTAGAGCCGCTCCTCAACGATCAGACGGCGAGGTCTCTTCGGAGGCCTCGCCGTTTTGTTTGAGGGCTTCACGTAAACTGTCTCGATGAGGGAAGGCCTGGAAGCTTTGGGCGTCGAGGACGACGAGCTGCTGGAGAGCGTGATCTATCGCTGCCTGGTCGGCTCGCGCGCCTACGGCCTGAGTGAGGAAGGTTCGGACGTGGACCGCCGCGGCATCTACCTGCCGCCCGCGGAGCTGCACTGGTCGCTCTACGGCGTTCCGGACCAGATCGACCGCGCCGGGGCCGACGAGACCTACTGGGAGATCCAGAAGTTCCTGACCATGGCGCTCAAGGCGAACCCGAACATGCTCGAATGCCTCTACACGCCGCTGGTCGAGCTGTGCCGGCCGCCCGCGCGAGGAGCTGCTCGCCGAACGCTCCCGCTTCCTGTCGAAGATGGTCTACCAGACGTACAACGGCTACGTGATCTCCCAGTTCAAGAAGCTGGAGCAGGATCTCCGGACCGTGGGCGAGATCCGTTGGAAGCACGCCATGCACCTGATCCGGCTCCAGCTTGCCGGCATCGGGGTGCTGTCGGAAGGCCGCGTGCCCGTGCAGGTCGACGGCGCGCACCGGGACCGCCTCCTGGCGATCAAGCGCGGCGAGGTGCCATGGGAGGAGATCGAGGCCTGGCGCCTCGCGCTCCACGAGCGGTTCGACGCGGCGTTCGCGGCGACGGAGCTGCCGGACCGGCCGGACTACCGCTGGGCCAACGACTTCCTCGTCCGAGCCCGCCGGAGCGCCGTCACATGAGAGTCGCGATTCCCGAGCTCTCCCCGGTCCTCCTCGTCGGGCCGTCCGGCTGCGGCAAGTCCACGTTCGCCGCCAGGCACTTCCTGTCCACGGAGGTGATCTCGTCGGATCGGGAGAGCGAGCCGGTCGATCCACGGCTGTAAGAGACATCCAAGTTCCCTCCCAGACAGCCGGGAGCCCACCGGCCCGAGCGGGCTCCCGGCACTACGGTACATCGATTGACAATGAACCCTGGCGGCTGGCGAACCGGCCGCCTGAAGCAAGTGTACGGATCAGCCTGCGAATCCGTTTGGGCTTGAATACGGAGCGGCCGGCTCTGGACCAGCCGGGAGGAGGCGATCAACGCGTGACTTTCCCGACGGCAAAGTAAGCTTCCCGACGGCAAAGTAAGCTTCCCGATGGCAAAGTAAACTTCCCGACGGCAAAGTAAGCTTCCCGACGGCAAAGTAAGCTTCCCGACGGCAAAGTAAGCTTCCCGACGGCAAAGTAAGCTTCCCGACGGCAAAGTAAACTTCCCGATGGCAAAGTAAGCTTCCCGACGGCAAAGTAAACTTCCCGATGGCAAAGTAAGCTTCTCTGCCGCGAAGTAATCTTCCCTGGACCAAAGTAACCTTCCCTGGCTCAGGGAGCCTTACTTTGGCTCCGAGAAGGTTGTTTTGCCGCAGGGAAGTTTCCCTGGCGCCAGAGATGTCCAAATCCCCTCCCAGACAAGCCGGGAGCCTGCCGGTCCGAGCGGATTCCCGCCAATAGGGTGAAACAATCTGAAAACCATAGACACGGCTGTCAGGCAATCCGTAGACTCTCCCTGAAGTGAAGGGAGACGAACGAGGAAGCCAAACGCGGGTCCCCACGACCGACCGGCCGTTCGTGCCCTTCACCTTGAAGGGAGAACGCAGTCGTGTCCCCCTTCCGCTCATTGACAATTTGGAGGGATGACGGCCGCCGAGTCCAAGGCCTCCGTCGTTCCGCAGGGGTCCGCCTGCCGGGGAGGGGGGCGGAGCCATCGCCGGAGGTGTGTGGAAGGGGGCTCGTGGGTGAGCGGCGATGGCAGCCTCTTGATTGAAGAACCTCCCCCGTCCGTTCTTCCTGGGACCGCCGGCCCCGCCGGCGGTTTTTTTCTCGAATACCGCCAGCGGGTCACCAGCGGTCCCAGGTCCACGACGGCTTCGATCTCACCCTGGGCAACCCTCTCCCGGCCCGGAAGCCCGGAAGGGTGCCACCGGATTTATGAGGGAGAAGCGGCGATCGGGTGCGGACGGTATCGTCCTCCCGCATCGGCTCTTTCCCGCGGTCGCCGGCTGAGATATCTTTGACGGGCCTCGGGAGATTCTCTATACTCGCGGCATGGCCGAGCCTGTCCGGAAGCCTGACTGGCACGATACCGCCCGATTCCCGGAGGGGCCCGACCCGGAGCCTCCGGAAGAGGAGCCCGGGATCACCCTCCTGCGTTGGGTCAAAGGACCCGGCGGTGAGGTGGAGCAGGTCGCCATGCCTCTGACCCCCGAGCGTTTTCTCTATACGCATCTCGGGGACCAGTTGAGCCAGGGAAAGCGCCACTCCGACACCGCCCGCCAGATCGCTGACCTGCTGGATCAGTTCTTCCGTTCGGCGCCGGACGTCTCTGGTCACCTTCGATCTGCGGCACTACTTCGGCCGCGGCCTGCCATACCCCGCACCGGATGTCTCCGTCATCCGCGGGGTCCGCAACAAGGACGCCGACCGCCTGAGCTTCAACGTGAAACGGGAGGGCGTCAGCCCCTGCCTGGTCTTCGAGGTCGTCTCCCCCAGGTCGCCGCTGATCCGCCACACCGACCTGGTCACCAAGGTGGACCTCTACCGGCAGGCCGGAATCCGGGAGTACGTGATCGCCGACCGCGATCTCCTCAACGGCCGCTTCCGGCTTCTCGGGTACCGGCTGGAAGGCGCCGGGTCTGGCGCCACTGGCACCAGATACCGGCCGATCGAGCCGGATGCCCAGGGACGGATCCTGTCGGGGACCACCGGCCTCTGGTTCCAGGCCTCGCCCGACGGCTCCCGGGTCCGCCTCTTCGAATACCCCTCGGGCCGGCCCCTGTTGACGCGGGAGGAAGAGGAGACGCTGCGCGAGGCGGCGGAGGAGAGAGCGCGGCGTGCTGAAGACGAAGTCGCCCGTCTGCGCGTGGAGCTCGCCCGGCTCACCGGCTCCTCCGGATAAGTCGCCAACCAAGTTCCGCCCGGGGAAGCCCCCAAGGTCTACTGATGAACACGTCCTCGACCTTTGCCGCAACCGACGGCGACGGCTACGAGCTTGTAATGGGTCGATGGAGTCAGCGGCTCGCCGGGCCATTCCTGGATTTTGCCGGCTGCCTGGATGGGGAGCGCGTCCTCGACGTCGGCTGCGGCACGGGTCACCTTGCGCAGGCGATCGTCGAGCGCTCCAACCCCAACGAGGTCCGCGCCATCGATCTCGCTTCCGCCTACATCGACCATGCCAGGAGGCGCAATCACGATCCCAGGGTCGTGTTCGAGGTCGGCGACGCATGCGCGATGCGGTTTGCCGACCACACCTTCGATCGTGCCCTTTCGTTGCTGGTCCTGCACTTTGTACCGCAACCCGAGCGGGCGATCTCGGAGATGCGGCGCGTCGTCAAGCCCGGCGGTGTCGTCGCTGCCGCTGTGTGGGATGTGCGTGGCGGCTTCGTGGCGAACCGCATCTTTTTCGATACCGCGGCGGCTCTGGACCCGAAGGCGAACGACCGCCGTGCTCAGAACTACACCCGGCCCATGACGAAACCAGGTGAGCTCGCTCGAGCCTGGCGTGAAGCAGGCCTACGGGAGGTCAGGGAGACCACGCTGAGCATCCGGATGGAATTCATTTCGTTCGAGGACTACTGGGCGCCGTACGACGGCAGGGAAGGTCCCGCTGCCCAGTACGTTGCATCTCTCGGCAAGGCTGAGCGATCGAGGCTGATGGATGCGGTACGGGCTGCGTACCTGGACGGAGAGCCGGACGGTCCGCGGTCTTACGCGGCTCTTGCCTGGGCCGTCAAAGGCTTCGCCCCAGGATATCTTTGACGGGCTTTGGGAGATTCTCTATACTCGCGACATGGCCGAGCCTGTCCGGAAGCACGACTGGCAGATCACTGCCCGATTCCCGGAGGGACCCGACCCGGAGCCTCCGGAGGAGGAGCCCGGCATCACCCTTTTGCGTTGGATCCCGGGCTGGGTCGGCGAGTTTCCCACGCTCCGCGACAAGCTCATCGGGTTCCGGGGTGGTGGTGCCGGAGGAGTGTTAATCTCCACCCGCCATGCATCGACTTGACCGCATCCGAGTTGCCGGCTTCCGATCGATCAAGGATCAGACGGTCGAGCTGCGTCCACTCAACCTGCTGATCGGCGCCAACGGTTCGGGCAAGTCGAATTTCATCGGGAATTTCCGGCTTCTCAGCGAGATCGTCAAGGACGTCTTCAGATTTCTGTGGCCCAATCGGGTGGCGCCGGCCAGCTACTTCATTTCGGAAGGAAAGTGACAGAAGTCATACAATGTGGAGCTTGAGTGGGAAGACTGCGGTTACCGTGCGATTTGATACCGACTACCGGCGAGTTTCTTGTATTTCGCGCGAGAGTCACCACACCACCAATTTGCGCGCCAGCTCTGGGGATGGAGTCGGAAATAAAGAATCCAGGCTTGGGATTCCTTCGAATATACCGGGAAACTCCGACCTGGTGCGTAGGTCTCTCTGGGTTAAAGGTATATCATTTCGATGATACGAGTGTCTCTGCGCGCGTGAGGCGGGCGGCTGAACTCCACGACAACACCTTCTTGCGATCAGACGCGAGCAACCTTGCCGCCCTTCTTTATCGGCTACAGGAAACCCGGCCAGACGTGTTCCGCAACCTGACTGACGTGATTCGACTGGTGGCCCCTTTTTGTGGAGGTTTCAGCTCCAGCCGGATCGCCTGAATCCCGAGAAGATTCGGCTTGAGTGGCAGGAGGAAGGTCTGATGCGTACTTCAACGCTCATGCCCTCTCCGACGGCACTCTCCGTTTCATCTGTCTTGCCACGCTTCTGCTGCAGCCGGAGCTTCCCTCCACGATCCTGCTCGATGAGCCTGAGCTTGGTCTCCATCCCTACGCCATCGCGGTCCTCGCGGATCTTCTGCGTTCGGCGGCGACCCGGACGCAGGTGATCGTTTCGACCCAGTCGGTCACGCTGGTGAATCAGTTCGATCCGGAGGACATGCTCATGGTGGACCGGGCCGAAGGAGCGTCGGTGTTTCGTCGTCTGAGCCACGAAGAGATCGACACCTGGCTGGACGATTACTCCCTCGGAGAGCTCTGGGAGAAAAACGTCCTGGGCGGGAGGCCCGGCGCTTGATCCGGGCTTACGTGCTGGTCGAAGGACAGACGGAAGAGACGTTCATTCAGCGGGTTTCGGGCCCCCACCTGCGAGACCTGGAGGTTTATCTCACGCCCATCCCCGCCCGCATCGTCAGGCTGGCGCCTCCCTACAGGAAAACCGTCCATGGACCACTGGCTGTCGAACGGATCGGCCTCCCTCTCATCCGCCGAAGCTGTCCGCACTTCGACGAGTGGGTGACCTGGCTGGAAGCCTTGACCCAGGGCTGAGCCGTTGGCTCTCTGCTTGCTCTTTTGGAAATGATGGCTCACCACGATTCTTCCGCCGCTCCGGCACCCACCGGCCTGCGCAAGTGGGGGAGCCTGCTCGTGCTCTCTCTCGCGCTCGCGATCGTCATCATCGACACGACGCTCCTCAACGTGTCTTTGGAAACCCTCATCCGCGAGCTGCACACGACGCTCCAGAGCCTGCAATGGGTCATCTCGGCGTACTCTCTGACCCTGGCCGCGCTCACGGTCACGGGCGGACGCCTCGGTGACCTCTTCGGCCGCAAGCGGATGTTCAGGCTCGGCGCGTTTCTTTTCGCGGCCGGCTCCTTTCTGGCTTCGATCAGCCGTTCCGTGCCGACGCTGATCGTCGGCGAGTCGATCATCGAGGGGATCGGCGCGGCGATGATGATGCCGGCGACGGCGGCCCTTCTCATGGCGAAGTACCGCGGCCACGACCGCGCCATCGCCTTCGGCATCTGGGGCGGGGTGGCCGCGGCGGCGTCGGCGATCGGGCCGATCCTCGGCGGGTTTCTCACGACCCATTTCAGTTGGCGCTGGGGCTTTCGAATCAACGTCGTCGTCGTCGCCATCCTGCTGGTCGGCTCCATCGTGATCGACGACGAGCCGGTGACCCGTCGCAAGACGATCGACGTCTTCGGCGTCGTGCTCTCCGCGCTCGGCCTCCTCACCATCGTCTTCGGCATCATCGAGTCGTCCTCGTACGGATGGATCCATGCGATCAAGCCGGCCGTCCTCGCCGGTCAGGGAGATTCCGCTCGGCGGGCTCTCCTTCGTTCCGTTCGCGATCCTGCTCGGGCTGCTGATTCTCGCCGTCTTTGTTTTCTGGGAGCTGCGCGTGGAGCGCGGCGGCGGGACCCCGATCGTCTCGATGGGAATCTTTCGCAACCGCACGTTCGTCGCCGGCGCCTCGGTCACGGCGACGATGATGCTCGCCCAGAACGGCATCATCCTCTCGGTGCCCGTGTTTCTGCAGTCGGTGAGGAACCTCGACGCCTTTCACACCGGCCTCACGCTGGTGCCCATGCCGGCGATGCTTCTCGTGGTCTCGCCGACCGCGGCGATTCTGTCGAGGAAAATCCCCGCCAAGCGGCTGGTGCAGGCCGGGCTGACCGTCAACGTGATCGCCCTCCTCACTCTGTACGGCGCGCTCGGTGTCGACACCCCGCTGGCGTTTCTGATCCCCGGGCTGGCTCTTTACGGGATCGGCCTGGGGCTGGTGCTGTCGCAGATCAACAACCTCACCCTTTCGTCCGTGCCGGTCGAGGACGCGGGCGAGGCCTCCGGGGTGACGAACACGTTCCGCCAGATCGGCGCTTCGCTCGGCGCGGCCATCCTTGGCGCCGTCCTTTGACGACGATCGCCGGGAACCTCGAAAAGGCGGTGGGTGCGAGCCCGCGGATTCCCGTCTCGGCCAAGCCCCAGCTTCAGGAGAGGCTTCGCCTGCAGGCGTCCGGCCTCGCCTTCGGCGCCGGCGACCTGTTCGACCGGCTGCCGCCCGGAGCCCGTGAGGAGATGATCGAGGCCCGCCGCGCCGCCACGGTCGATGGCAACCGGAAGGCGCTTCTCTACGGTGCCGGCTTCGTTCTTCTCGGCCTTCTCGTCTCGACCCGGCTCCCGCTGCGCGCGCAAGAGCACCCGCAAGCCGTGCCGCGCCGGTAGCGGCTCGCAAATCGGGCGCATCTGCACCTTAGCTCTTGTAGGTGCTCTCTCGCAAGCGTCCATGGCAGGCCGGCGGGTTCGTACGTCGTCCTTGCCAGGTCGCCGATATGAAAAATTAGAAGTATCCGACCCAGAGGAGAATTCATGACCCGTCCAATGACCAGGAAGCTCGTGCTTGCGGTTGCGGCTACGACTCTCGTCGTCAGCATCGGCTACGCGCTCACGCAACAGACGTTGCCGCCGGATGCAGGAAGCTCCTGCGCCACCTCGCTCACCCCCGCGGAGTTCAACTCGTGGTTCGACGCCGGGGTCGTATCGCTGAACGGAGCGGTGAAGCCCGCCAACAGCGTGCTCTTCCCCGACATCCCCAACTGCAGCTTCTACAAGTGGTCCGAGCAGATGTTCCTCTGGCTGACGTCCCCCGCTCCGCCCCGGTATGGCGGCGGCGGCGGGCTGATCATGAACTCGTCGGCGTTCTACGACGTGACGCCTCCCGACGCCATGGGGATCAGGCATTTCGTGCCCCATTCGTCGGGTTTCCTCCACACCTTCACCCTCCGCGCGTCCCAGAAGGGCCTGCTCGATCTGCCCGTGGTCATGGAGAAGAGCTCGTTGCGGCTCCTCGAGATCCTTCCTACCGTCAAGTCTCGCCAAGGCAGGCAGATGGTGGCGGATAAGAACGGAAATCAATTGGAAGTCGGCAGCGCACGCAAGACGACCACGGGCAATCCGATCCTGTTCGATGTCAGCGGACGAGAGATCCAGGGGCCGCGGGCCATCCTGGAGTCGGAGTTTGCGAAGAAGATCGAGCTTCTGGGTGCCTTCGACAGCACCGAGCTGATCCAGCGGATCACCCTCGACGACAGCTCGGTCGTGGCGCTCGACCTGTTCGGGAGCTTCCCGGAGACCGAGCAGGGTCAGGCGGACGGCAGCGTCCTGATGGCACAAAACGGTTCGCTGGTCTACTACGCCCTCACCGTGAACAACGTCTTCGCCCTCTACCGCACGATGCAGGGTGCCTCCGTCCCAGCCGGCACGAGATTCCCTGTAACCCAGACCGATCTCGACGCCATCACGGCCTTTGCGGCCGCGAACGGCCAGCCGCCGGTGATCGATTCGGAGGCGCTTGCCATCGAGCTCAAGACGGCGTGGATCGAGTCGTCGAGCTTGGCGGATGCGAGCTCGTTCATCCAGATGAAGGCGATCGTGCCGGTCTACGACACGAGCAACCCCAATGACTGGGTGCAGACCGGCACGGCGACCAAGATGCTGGCGATGGTCGGGATGCACGTCGTTGGCAGCACCGGGTCGACGAATCCCGCCAACAACGTCAACCATGGTCATCCGGAGATGCTGTGGGCCACGTTCGAGCATCTGAGCAACGGTCCATCGGCGACCTACACCTATAGCAAGACGCCGAGCGGCACCGGAACCGTCACGCAGAACACCACGGGTGACTGGCTGTTCTGCTCGAACGGATCCGCCGGTCCGTTCAACCAGCCGCACATCGCGCTGGGCGCTCCCAGCCATGTCGTGTCGGTTGCCCCCTTCACCATCAGCCCCAGCGACACCCGGAGAGAGAAGCCCTGGGGCCTGAACGGCTCCACGCCGGTCGGGAACGCCGAGGTCATCAGCATCAACAACACGGTGCGGTCGCTCCTCGACCCCGCTGACGTGAGGAAAAACTACTTCCACGAAGGCACCACCTGGACGATCTTCGGCGCCAACACCACTCCCACCAGCAACCAGGTGGGAACCAACAAGCTGTCCAACACGACCATGGAGACCTACACCCAGGGTGGCAACTGCTTCAATTGCCACGGCACCAACACCACGACCGTGAGCCACATCTTCGCGGACACGGACCCGCTGTTCTAGTCTGACGTTTCCGGAGCTCGGACGCCCACGCGACGGCGCGTGGGCGTCCGAGCTTTGCGCGCGCAAGAGCATCCGGTCCCGGTTTCCTCCGACCCCCGCCCCGTGTCTGAACCTCTATGAGCCGAGCCATGCGATATGCCCGACGCTTTACCCGAGTTACCGCCGCTTTCGCCGTCCTTCTTCTCTACGCGGTACCATCGATGGCGAAGGAGCCGCCCGCCGTGAAAGACCAGGGGCCCTGGAAGGAGATCGACCGGCTCATCTCGGAGCTCAAGCTTCAGGAGGCCTCCACCCGTCTGGACGAGGCCCTGCCCGAGCTGCGCAAGGCCGGCGACGACTCGTGGATGCGCGCCCTCGTGCGCGGCACCCAGCTCCGCGCGGCGACCGCCGAGCCCGAGGAGGCCGTCCGGTTCATCCGGTCCCAGACGTGGCCCGACGGGCGGCGCGAGCGCGCCGTGCTCTCCCTGTTCTACGCCGAGGCGCTCGAGAACTATTACGACAACTACCGCTGGGAGATCTGGAAGCGCGAAGCCGTCCAGTCCAAGGACCCCGCGGAGCTGGAGAAATGGACGGCCGGCCAGGTTTTCGAGGCCGCCTCCCAGGCCTACCTCGACGCCTGGAAGGACCGCGAAGCGCTCGGCGGCGTCCCCGTGGCCGGGCTCACCGATTTTCTCGAACCGAACAACTATCCCAAGGCGGTTCGCGGCACCCTGCGCGACACCCTCTCGTATCTCTGGGTCGATCTCCTCACCGACACCGGCTACTGGTCGCCGCGCCAGACCAACGCCACGGATCATTTCGATCTGGCGGCCCTGTTTCGCGGTGGCGAACCGGTATTGGAGCCATCGGATCAACTGGAACAGCTCGCCGATCCCACGGTCCATCCGCTCCTCCGGGCTCTGACCGTCCTCGCCGACCTCGAACGCTGGCATGCCGCTCAGGGCAATCTCGACGGCGCACTGGAGGCCCGCCTGGAGCGGGTCCGCCAGCTCCGCCGCCATGCGCTGGCTCCGGAGCTGACGGCGCTCGGCAAGGAGCTGGAGACTGTCCTTCCCGAGTATCGGAAAGTCCCCTGGTGGGCGATGGGCATGTCCGAGGCCGCCGATCTCGCGCGGAGCCGCGGCGACCTGGTCGAGGCCGTCGCGACCGCCCGCCAGGGTGCCGCGGCGTACCCCGGCAGCCCGGGCGCCAAGGCCTGCCTCGCCATCGTCCAGGACGTCGAGGCTCCCGCATACCGGATGTCCGTCACGGCCACCGACGGGCTGGCGCGGCGCTCGATCCAGGTCTTCCACAAGAACCTCCCGGCGCTCTGGTTCCGCGCCTATCCGCTCGACCTGGACAAGCGCCTGCGGGAAGAAGGCCCGATTTTTCCCAGCCGCGCCGCCGATCTGCTCGAGAGCGGCAAGCCTGCTTTTGCCTGGAAAGCCGAGCTGCCGGCCACGCCGGACTACAAGGAGCACTCCACTTTCCTTACGCCGGCCATCGACCGCCCCGGCTCCTATCTTCTGATCGCCTCGGTCCGCCGCGACTTCGGCGAAAAAGACAATGCGATCACCAGCGCGCCGTTCATCCTGGGAGGGATGGTCGTCCTGGTCCGCAATCCCCGCGACGGCAAGGGCCTGGAGGTGATCACCCTGGACGGCGAGCGCGGCGAGCCTCTCCCCGGCGTGAGCGTGAGCCTCTACAAGGTCGCGAGCTGGGAGCGGCGCGAAGGGAGGGTGGCCGGCACCACCGACGGCCAGGGCCGGCTCCGCGTCCAGTTCGAGGATTCCCACGGCTACGTTCTGGCCGCGCGCAAGCGCGACGCCGCCGGCTTCATCCAGAGCTATTTCCAGAACGAGTCCGAGGAGGACGAGGAGAAAGTCCGTTCGCTCGTCTTCACCGACCGCAGCATCTACCGGCCCAATCAGAAGGTGCTCTGGAAGATCCTCGCCTATGAGAATCAAGGCGAGGGCCGGTTGCAGGCCACCCAGACCTCTCTCACCGTCTCCCTGGTCGACCCCAACAACCAGGCCGTCGATTCGCGCACCGTCAGCACGAACGACTTCGGCACCGCCGCGGGCGAGTTCGTGATTCCGCCCGGCCGGCCGCTGGGCAACTGGCGGGTCGAGACCTCCCGGAACGGGGCTTCGCCGATCCGTGTGGAAGAGTACAAGCGGCCCACCTTCGAGGTCACGATGATCGACCCGGCGGAGCCGCTCCGGCTCGGTCGTCCGGCTTCGTTCACGGGCGAGGGCCGGTATTATTTCGGTCTGCCCGTCACCCACGGCGAGGTGGCCTGGAGGGTCGTCCGGGAGTCGCTCTACTGGTGGACCTTTTTCAGCAGCCCGGCGGACGAGGAGACGGTCGCCACCGGCACCGCCACCCCCGGCGCCGACGGCCGTTTCACGATCGCGTTCACGCCCGATCCCGGCGATCCGAAAGGGCGCGACGTCAAGCATCTGACCTACCGTTACAAGGTCACCGCGGATCTGACCGACGAAGGTGGCGAGACGCGCACGGCCGAACGCTCCTTCCGCCTGGGCTGGGTGTCGATCGAGGCCGAGATCACGCCGGAGAGCGCGCTCCTGACCGCCGGCAAGCCCGGCAAGGTCACGGTCCACCGCCGGGACCTGGATGGGATCGGCCGCGCCGGAGACGGCAAGTGGACGCTGTTCGCCCTGCGCCAGCCGGCGGAGACGCTCGCGCCCGCCGACCAGCCTGGACCAAAGAAGGAAGGAGACGGCTTCCAGACCGCGGGCGACCGCCTCCGTTCCCGCGCCGAGCCGGGATACAACCCGAACGCGGTGCTTGCGCTCTGGGAGGACGGACCGCGGATCGCTGCCGGAGCCTTGCATCATGGCGAGGACGGCGAGGCCGAGCTGACGCTCCCCGCCCTCGAAGCCGGCGCCTGGCGGCTGCGCTACGAGACCGCCGACGCCTCCGGCGAAACCTTTTGGACCGCGGTCGAACTGATCGTGGGCGGCCCGGGTGTCCTGGAGACGCGCCTGGCCCTGCCGGGAGTCCTGGCGGTGGACGACTCCGAAGCCCACCCCGGCGGCCGGGTCCGCGTCCTGGCCCACTCGGGCTTCCCGGACCAGCTCGTCTCGCTGGAGACCTGGCGCGGCGGCCGGCTGGTCAAGGAGACGCCGCTGCGCATGGGCCGCGATTCGAGTCTGATCGACATCCCGATCGGCAAGGAGGACCGCGGCGGCTTCAGCCTGAAGCTGGTCGCCGTCCGGGATTTCCAGCTCGTCGAGCTCATCGCCAATGTCTGGATTTCCTGGGACGACCGCCGCCTGGAGATCGAGACCGCCACCTTCCGCGACCGCATCCGGCCCGGCGCGCGCGAGACCTGGACGCTGAAGGTCCGGCCGGCCGGGGATCAAACCGCCGAGGTGACCGAGGTGACCGAGGTGATGGTGGCCGAGCTGCTCGCCTCCATGTACGACCGCAGCCTCGACCTCTTCGCGCCCCACCATCCGCCCGACCCCCTCCGCCTCTATCCCAATCTCATGGGTTCGCCCGTGGTCCTGTCGAGCCTGGGCGAACGCTTCGCCGGCTGGATCGGCGGCTCCGGGCTGAGGCAATCCTCTCCGGGAGCCGACCTGCGGAAGGACGCGCTGCGTTTCCAGCTCGCGTTCGAGCAGGCGGTGGCGCAGCCCATGTCCATCGCGGGCGGAGTGGCGGGTGGGATGGTCGCGGGGGAGTCCGCAGGGCGCTTCGCCAGCTTGTCTCCGCCGCCGCCTCCGGCCCCCGGGGCGAGAGATCCATGGGCGATTCTTCAGGCGACCCCCGGCGTCCTCACGGACCGGGTCAACATCGGCGGGAATGAGTCCGGCCAGCAGACGGTTGCGTTGCGAAGCCAGTTCTCGGAGACCGCCTTCTGGGAGCCGCACCTCCTCACCGGCCCGGACGGCACCGCGTCGATCGAATTCACCGCGCCGGACTCCGTGACCTCCTGGACCTTCTGGGTCCAGGCCCTCACGCGGGACCTGCGCAGCGGCTCGCTCACGAAAGAGGTGCGGACCGTCAAGGATCTGATGGTGCGGCCCTACCTGCCGCGTTTCCTGCGCGAAGGCGACCGGGCCGATCTTCAGGTGGTGGTCAACAACGCCTCCGAGGCGGCGCTGAGCGGCGAGGTCGTGCTGGAAATCCTGGAGCCGGGAACCGATCACAGCCGCCTCGCCGACTTCGGCCTCCAACCCGGAGAGGCCCGCGCCCGGTTCACGGCCGAGGCCGGCGGCGGCGCCACGGTTCACTTTTCACTGACCACTCCGAGAGGCGTCGGCGAGGTGGCGTTCAAGGTCACCGCCGTGGCCGGCAAGACCAGCGACGGCGAGCTGCGGTCGCTGCCGATCCTCCCGTCCCGCCTGCATCTGGCGCAGTCGCGCTTCGTCGCGCTCCAGGGGGAAAGCACCCGGGAGATGCGCTTCGACGACATGACGAAACCCGATGCAACGCGGCCAGACTCCACCCGGATAAACGAGCAGCTCGTCGTCACCCTCGACGCCCAGCTCTTCCAGGGTGTCCTCGCGGCGCTGCCCTACCTCGTCGATTATCCCTATGAATGTACCGAGCAGACCCTCAACCGGTTCCTTTCGACCGGCATCGTCACCCGGCTGTTCGACAAGTACCCGGCGGTCGCCGCGATGGCCAAGGATCTTTCGAAGCGCGAGACGGCGTACGAGACCTGGGACGCCGCGGACCCCAACCGCAAGATGTCCCTGGAGGAGACCCCCTGGCTGGAGCTGTCGCAAGGTGGAAAAACCGAGAATCCCCTGATCAACGTCCTCGACGCGCGCGTGGCCAACGCGCAGCGCGACGAGGCCCTGATGAAGCTCGAGCAGGCGCAGCTTTCCGAAGGCGGCTTCCCCTGGTGGCCGGGCGGCCCGCCGTCACCCTACATGACGATTTATCTCCTTTACGGCTTTGCCAAGGCGACCGAGTCCGGCATCGACGTACCGCGCGACATGGTTGAAAACGCGTGGAGCTACATCGCCGATTACTATCGCACCGAAGAGAGCCCCGGCTGGCCGACCGGAAGTGCTGCCGGGAGCTCCTGGTCTTCCTCAACTACGTGGCGTCGGCCTATCCCGACTCGTCCTGGATGGGCGAGGACGGCCTCACGCCCGACGAGCGCAAGGAGATTCTCGACGACAGCTTCGCGCACTGGCGCGAGCTGTCCGGCTATCTGAAAGTCCTCCTGGCGTTGACGTTGAAGCGCATGGATCGGCCCGCCGACGCCGTGCTCGTCTTCGGCGCCGTGCTCGACCTGGCGAAGACGACCGCGGACGAGGGCACCTTCTGGGCGCCCGAGGAGCACGCCTGGCTCTGGTACAACGACAGCGTCGAGACCCACGCCTTCGCCCTCCTCGCGCTGATGGAGATCGCGCCCAAGGACCCGCGGCGGCACGGCCTCGTGCAGTGGCTTTTCCTCAACAAGCAGCTCAACCATTGGAAGTCCACCCGCGCCACCGCCGAGGTGCTCTACGCGCTCGTCCACTACCTGGAAGCCGAAGGCACGCTCGCCGTCCGCGAGGAGGCCACGGTCCGCGTGGGCGGCCAGACCACGGCGTTCGTCTTCGAGCCTGATCTCTTCACCGGCAAGCACAACCAGGTCGTGCTGCCGGGGGAGAAGATGGACCCGGCGACCGCCTCCCGCGTCGTGGTGGAGAACCGTGGTCCGAACCTGATGTTCGCCTCGGCCACCTGGCACTTCTCGACCGAAGAGCTGCCGAAGGAATCCCGCGGAGATCTCTTCGGGGTCACCCGGCGCTACTTCTTGCGTACCGGAACGGGCGAGGCGTTCGTGCTGAAGCCGCTGGAGGAGGGGACCGTGCTCGAGCCCGGCGACGAGGTCGAGGTCCAGCTCACCATCACCAGCCGCGTCGCGGCCGAGTACGTCCACCTGCGCGACCCCCGCCCCGCCGGCCTGGAGCCGGGCGCCGCGGTCTCGGGCTACAAGTGGGACCTCTTCGCTCCCGGCCGCTATGAAGAGATCCGGGACAGCGGCACCAACTTCTTCTTCGACTGGCTGCCGGCAGGCGAATACACCCTGAGCTACCGGGTGCGGGCCAACATGCCCGGCACGTTCCGCACGGGGCCGGCGACCCTCCAGTCCATGTACGCGCCGGAGCTCACGGCCTACTCGGCGGGAGATGTGGTGACCGTGGCGCCCTTGGCGGCGATACCGCCACAGAGATAGGCTCTCCCTCGAACCTGGAGGGAGATCGACATGAAAAGCTTCGCTCAGAGAGGAATCGCCGCGGTCCTCTGTGCCGCCCTCGCCGCCCCCGCCGCGCCCGTCCTGGCCGAGACGCCGAACGAAACCAAGGAGACCTTCTTCGCCCGGGGGCGCGCGGACGTGGAGGCCAACGCCCGCATCCAGCCGAACAAGCGCCGCGCGAAGAACGTCATCCTCTTCCTCGGCGACGGCATGGGTGTGAGCACCATCACCGCCGCCCGCATCCTCGACGGCCAGATGCGCGGCATGAAGGGCGAGGAGAACAAGCTCAGCTTCGAGAAGTTTCCCTACCTCGCCCATTCGAAGACCTACCAGGCCAACCAGCAGGTCCCCGATTCGGCGCCGACCATGACCTCGATCGTCACCGGCAGCAAGGCGAACGACGGCACGCTCTCGATCGCTCCCAACGTGCTCGGCCCCGATCCGGTCGCCGCGGCGAAACCCGAGAACCGGCTCACCACCATCCTGGAGCAGGCCGAGCAGCACGGCCTGTGGACCGGCGTGGTCTCCACCGCGCGCCTCACCCACGCCACGCCCGGCGCCTGCTACGCCCACACCCCGTTCCGCGACTGGGAGGCCGACGCCGACCTCAGCCCCAAGGCCGTGGCCGTGGACTACCCGGACATCGCGCGCCAGCTTCTCAAGTTTCACCAGCGGGATACGAAGATGAACGGCAAGGCGAGCCCCGGCTTGGAGGTCGCGATGGGCGGCGGACGCTCCAAGTTCCTCACCACCGCCGACCCCGACCCCGAAAACGCGGGCAAGACCGGCGAGCGCAAGAGCCGCAACCTCGTCCAGGAGTGGACCGGCCGCGGCGGCACCTTCGTCTACGATCAGAAAGGTTTCAACGCCATCGACCCGGCCACCACCGGACCGGTTCTGGGTCTGTTCGAGCGCTCCCACATGCAGTTCGAGCTCGACCGCGCCAAGGACACCGCGGGCGAGCCGTCGCTCACCCAGATGACGGAGAAGGCCATCCGCATCCTGAAGCGCGGCCCCAAGGGGTTCTTCCTGATGGTCGAGGCCGGCCGGATCGATCACGGCCATCACGCCGGCAACGCCAAGCGGGCGCTGACCGATGCCATCGAATTGTCCCGGGCCGTGCAGCGCGCCACCGAGCTGGTGGGAGACGACACCCTCATCATCGTCACGGCCGATCACAGCCACGTCTTCACCATGGCCGGCTATCCCACCCGCGGCAATCCTATCCTGGGCCTGGTGGTGACGAACGACGACGCCACCGGCCTGCCTGCCTCCGAGCCGGCCAAGGCCAAGGACGGCAAGCCCTACACCACCCTGAGCTACGCCAACGGTCCCGGCGCCGCGCCGGGCGGCGAGCCGAGACCCGACCTGTCGCACGTGGACACCACCGCCGACGACTACAGGCAGTCCGCGCTGGTGCCGTTCGATTCCGAAACCCACGGCGGTGAGGACGTGGCCATCTTCGCGCGCGGGCCGCAGGCGTATCTTTTCCAGGGGACGATGGAGGAGAACGCCACCTACTTCGTCATGGCTCGCGCCCTGGGCTTCCCAACTCCGGGAGGGAAAAAATGATCGTTACGACCGATCACGGGCCGGTCCGCGAGCTGCGCCTCGACCGGCCGCCGGCCAACGCGTTGATTCCCGAGCTGATCGTCGCGCTGCGCGAGGCGGTCACCCGGGCGCCGGAGGACGGCGTGCGGGCGCTGGTCCTCTCCGGCCGTCCCGGAAGGTTTTCCGGCGGCCTCGACGTCCCCTTTCTTCTGCCTTTGGACCGCGACGCCATCGACCGCCTCTGGCGGGAGCTCTACCGCCTCCTGCGCGCGCTCGCGGCGTCGCCGGTGCCGGTCGCGGCGGCCGTCACCGGCCACAGCCCGGCCGGCGGCGCGGTCATGGCGCTGTTCTGCGACTACCGGGTCATGGCCGAGGGCGAATTCGTGATCGGTCTGAACGAGGTCCGGGTCGGCATCCCCATCCCGCTGGCCGTCCTCCAGGCCCTGTCCCGACTGGTGGGACCCGGCAAGGCCGAGCGGCTCTGCGTGGAAGGCCGGCTCCTCCCCGCCGCCGAAGCGTTACGCGTTGGCTTCGTGGACGAGCTGGCGCCGCCGGACCGGGTCATCGAGCGCGCCGTCGAATGGGCGACGGGCCTCCTCGAGCTGCCGCCGGTGGCCCTGGCGCGCACCCGGTCGGCGGCCCGGGCCGACCTCGTCCGCATCATGGAAGAAGGGCTGGCTTCGGAGATTCACCTCCTGGTGGACAACTGGTTCAGCGCAGAGGCCCAGGCGAGCCTCCACGCGCTGGTCGAGAAGCTGGCCAAGAAGAAATGAGGCAGGCGGCGCCTCCAGGGTGGGTGTGCCGCCCCCTTCCGCATGAGAGCCGCTACCGCCCGCCCGGGCGGCGCATTCGCCATTCTCCTCCTGCGATCATGACTTGAACGGACAGGTCTCGGCCGGTTCGCCGAAGACCGCCCGGGCTTCAGGAGGTTCTCATGATACGAAAGATCCCGGTATTGACCGTTGCCCTGGGTCTGGTCCTGCTGTTGCCGGCTGCCTCGGCGGCCGCCGGTGGCGGCTGGACCCTGATCGGATGGAACAACCTCGGCATGCACTGCATGGACAGCGACTACTCGGTTTTCTCCATCCTGCCGCCCTACAACACTATCCATGCCCAGCTCATCGATTCGACCGGACACCTCGTCCGCACCCCCGGCGGGATCACTGTCACGTATGAGGCGTTTCGCGACCCGGCGGGATCGATCAACACGACCTCCCGCGGCAAGACCAACTTCTGGACCTTCGTCTCCGACCTCTTCGGCGTCGGGCTTGCCGACGACGCGGGCCTCGCGGGCACGGCCATGCCGGGCACGGCCAACCGCCCCCAGCCCATGGCCTGGGACGCCGTCCAGCACTGGTTCACGGCCGAAGGCATCCCCCTCACCCCCTATGACGACGCCGCGTTTAAAAATACCTATCCGATGATGCGCCTGGTAGCCCGCGACGCCGCGGGCACCGTGCTCGCCACGACGAAGATCGTCCTGCCGGTGTCCGACGAGATGAGTTGTGCATCCTGCCACGCTTCCGGCTCGGGCGCCGCCGCGCGTCCGGCCGCCGGCTGGGTCAACGAGAGCGACCCCGACCGCGACTACCGGCTCAACATCCTGCGCCTGCACGACGAGAGGCAGGCCCACGACACGGCCTTCGCCGATGCCCTGCACCGCGCCGGCTACCGGCCGGACGGGCTCTACACCACGGCCTTGGGCGGAAACTCGATCCTGTGCGCCCGCTGCCATCCTTCCAACGCCTTGCCCGGAACCGGCTACACCGGCATCCAGCCGCTGACGCGGGTGGTCCACAAGCTGCACGCGGGCGCCGTGGATCCCGGCACCGGCATGACCCTGGATTCCTCGTCGAACCGCGCGGCCTGCTATAGCTGCCACCCCGGCTCGACGACGCGCTGCCTGCGCGGGGCCATGGGGAGCGCGGTGGCCCAGGACGGCTCTCTCGCGATCCAGTGCCAGAGCTGCCACGGCTCCATGAGCGCCGTCGGCGCCAACCGCGAAGGCTGGCTCGACGAGCCCGGCTGCGGGAGCTGCCACACCGGCACGGCGACGGACAACGCCGGACAGATCCGCTACACGTCGTCCTTCACCGCTTCCGGGCAGCCACGGCGGCCCGTGGACCCGATCTTCGCCACCAACCCGGACGTGCCGGCTCCGGGCTTCTCCCTCTATCGCTTCTCCTTCGGCCACGGCGGTCTTGCGTGCGAGGCCTGCCACGGCTCCACGCACGCGGAATACCCCTCGTCGCACGGCAACGACAACCTGCAGAGCCTCCAGCTTCAGGGCCATGCCGGCATGATGGCCGAGTGCTCCGTCTGCCATGGCGTGACGCCGTTCACGGTGGCCGGCGGACCGCACGGCATGCATCCGACCGGCGACCAGTGGGCCCACCAGCACGGTGACGTGGCCGACGACGGCGGTACGTCCCAGTGCCGCTCGTGCCACGGTGCGGACCTGCGCGGCACGGTGCTGTCGGCCTCGAAGGGGGATTGGACCGCGACCACCAACCTCGGCGCCCGCTTCTTCTGGCGTGGTTCTCGGATCGGCTGCTACGCCTGCCACGACGGTCCCAACAGCGAGAACGCCACCCGCAACCGGGCGCCCCAGGTGACCGACGCCGCCGCCTCCACGCGGAGCCCGTCGCCGGTCTCGGTGCCGCTCCAGGCGAGCGATCCCGACGGCGACCTCCTGGAGCTGAGGATCGTCTCGCAGCCCGCCAACGGCACCGTGGGGCTGACGGGAAGCACCGCCGTCTACTATCCGGAACCGGGTTCCTCCGGCTCGGACGTGTTCACCTTTGCCGCGTGGGACGGGAAGATCGACTCGAATCTCGGGTCGGTGCGAGTCGCGGTGAGCGGCGGGGGAGGAGGCGGCTGCTCGCTGACCTGCACGGCCACCGTGCCGTCTCGGGCCGCCGTGGGAGCCGCGGTCCCATTCTCGTCGACCGCCCAGGCCACGGGCTGCAGCGGTCTGCCCACCTTCGCGTGGACGTTCGGAGACGGCGGCACGTCGAGTCTCCAGAACCCGAGCCACCCCTACGCGCAGACGGGTACGTACCCTTGGACTTTCACGGCGGCGGTCTCCGGCCAGAGCTGCACGAAGAGCGGCCAGATCGAGATCCGGACCCAGCCGCCGCCGCCCGCGGCGCCGGTGGTGACCGGGGTCGACCGGCTCTTCAATCCCTTCCGGGTGGTGATTGATGGCACCGGCTTCCAGCCGAGCCTGAGGGTCTTCCTCGCCGGCAAGCCCTGGACCCGCATGGACCGGACCGGTACGACGAGGATCGTCCTCAGAGAAGGCAAGACGCTCCAGAACCGGTTCCCGGCCCGCACCTGGGTCAAGATCCGGCTGGTCAATCCGGACGGTCAGGGGACGACGGTGGAGTACAACCGGACCGTCAACCAGTGGAGGCCTTCACCGTAGCCTCTTCCCTGTCCTGACGTTTTGAAGCGGGAGCCCCGGTTCCGTGGAGCCGGGGCTCTTTCTTTCTTCTCTAGGACGGCGCCGCCGGCACCGGCACGAAGCATCTCTTGAGCCTGCGCATCAGCTCCAGGTTCCAGGCCAGACGCTGGCCGTCCTCATAACCGCGCCGCCAGTCCGATCCTTTTCCGCTGTCGCCGGAGTCCGGGCTGAAGGTGGCCCGAAGCAGGCTCGGGCAGTCGCCTTGCCAGTGGTTCCGCCCCCGGTCCACGCCCTTCCCAAAGCCCTCCAGGTATTCGGGCTCGGAGCGGAGCCGGTCGGTGATGTGGGCGGCCTCCTCAATGGCGCCGTCCAGGCGGTCCATGACCGCGGCGTTGACCTGCGCGGCCTTCCACGATTTATAGGCGGCCAGGGTCTGCTCGTAGTTGTCCGGGAAGGGCTCGCGGCGGCGCCGGTTCCAGGCGGGCGAGGCCTCGGCCTCCTGCCGAGAGCCGCGAAGGTCGAGCAGCTCCGCGAGCCGCGCCTCGACCGCTTCAGCCTCCGAGCGCGCGGGCACCGGCACCTGGAGCTGAACTCGGCACTCCTTCGGATCGTAGAGCGTGAACGGGCCGTCGTGCCGCTCCTCCAGCACGCCCTCGGCGAGATCGAGGAAGACGTCCACCCGTCCCCGCTTGACCGCGATGCGCTCGACCCGGGTCAGCTCCCCCGGATCGAAACGCCGCCGCGCCGAGCTCTGGACGTGGTCTCCCGCGACGAGATTGTCGTTGTAGTAGCCGTCGCAGCTCGAGGCCACCGAAGGCCGAACCACGACCCAGCCGCCTCGCCAGCGGGCGTTCAGGCTCTCTTCCAGGCCGGCCGCCCGTACTCCGGCCGGAAGAATCCACCCCATCAGGAGAGCCAGCAGACCGGCGAGTGTGCGCATGGGGGAAGTATACGGCGAAGAGCCGGAACCCGGCACGGCGCCGATCTCTTGACAAGCCGTGCCGGTATCTACATCATGTATTTATGGCAATTGCGAAGCTCTTCCAGCATGGTGGCAGTCAGGCGGTCCGGCTTCCCAAGGAATTCCGCTTCGAGGGCTCGGAAGTGGAGATCGAGAGGCGCGGAAGCGAGGTGATCCTGAAGACGAAGTCAAAGCCCAGGCTCCGGACTCTCACGGATGTCGCCCGCTACATGCATGAGAACTTTCCGGAAGCCCAGGACTTTCCGGATTGCGAGCAGCCGTTGGACCATGCCAGCGGATGATCTGGTTGCACTCGCCTCCTTTGTATTAAGAGACGGACGTATGCTCGGCCATATCCCGGAAGGCGACCGGAAACGGCCGTAGACCGCGGCCCGATCCGGGACCACCTTACTCGTGGCCCAGAGCGGAGGTCGGTGGCGAGGTTTCTCTACATCTCCAAGCGAAGGAGATCAAGTCCGTCGAAGCGGGTGAAGTCCCCATCGAACGACACGAGCCGCAATCCGCCCGCTCGTGCGAATGCAGCCAGATAGGCGTCGGTCCACTGACGGGGTGTCGGGCGGGTTCCCATCGCCCAACGCTCTAGCCAGGATTCACACCCCTCCGGTTCGTCGGCCAGTAGCACTTCGGGGAGCCGGCGGAAGGCTCTATAGGCCTGCCAGGCTTGCGGGACGGTCAGCGGCTGCCCGCCCATCGCGGCAGTGTTGGTTGTAAGTCGCAAGAAGCCGAGGACGGTCAACCGACAGAAGGCGAGCCGATCGCTTGCCTCCTCGTACCAGTAGCGGCGTGCCCTTTGATGGTGCGCATGGTCGGCGACACTGAAAGCCAGCCATATGTTGACATCGGGCAAGTCAATCGGGCCGGCCACTCGCAAGCTCTTCCTCGTCCAGGATGCGCTGGATCTCCACGTTGGTCAAAGCCGGAAGAGTACGGCCCGTCGCCGCTCGTGCGACAGGAAGCTCGCTGCGCTGACGCTTGCGCGGTGCGGTGCGCGAAGGTGCTCCCCGCAGTCCCTGCTCCACATAGCGGGTGATGAGATCCTTCAGCTTCATGCCGTCGAGCGCTGCCTTGGCCTTCGCTTGGCGGAGGAGCTCGTCGGGGAGGTCGATCGTGGTTCTCATGGTGGCATTTTTGTGCTTTTGTGCTAGGAGGTCAAGTCACACGCAGGGCCTGCTTTGGAGAAGCAGGGTCAATGGGGACATTCAATCCCCTCCGCGGATCCTTCCCGGTGAGACAGGAGGCATTCAGCCCGGCTCCCGGTACAGTCGCGGCACCGCCGGAGTCATTCCGTATGAATCGCGGGGCCATTCATTCGGAGCCTGGAACACTCCCGCCCGCGCGGGCCTCGTACTCGTCGCGCGTCATGGTTCCGCTC
This sequence comes from uncultured Holophagales bacterium, assembly GCA_963844885.1. GTDB lineage: Bacteria > Acidobacteriota > Thermoanaerobaculia > Multivoradales > UBA5704 > DATMER01. Next base: position 122,779 of record CAWJQA010000015.1, read on the forward strand.
CCCCCCTCCCGATTCTACGCCGCCGCCGGCCGCATCTTCTTTCTCAGGAGGCTCCAGCCCGCGAACAGCAGCAGGAAAAGGCCCAGCGAGCAGACGACCGCGGGGCCGCTCGGGAAGTCCACCTGATAGGAGGCGATCATGCCCACGGCGCTCGCCAGGAAGCCGACCGCCCAGGCGATGCCGATGCGCGGACCCCAGCGGTCGCTGCTGCCGAGCGCGATGATGGCCGGCGCCACCAGGTAAGAGAAGACCATCAGCACGCCCGCGACCTCGACGGCGAGGGTGATGATCACGCCGAAGGAGAGATAGAAGAGGAAGTCCCAGAACCAGACCTTCCAACCCAGCGCGTACGCGCGGTCCGGGTCCTCCGTGATGGTGATGAAACGTTTCCGGAAAATGTAGTGAAAGAGCCCCACGCCCAGATAGATCACCAGAACCTTGACCACCGCCGGCCAGGTGACCCAGAGGATGGTGCCGGCCAGCAGCTCCTTGATGTGCTCCGCGCCTTCGGGAGCGCGGTCGGCCACCAGGATGGCGGTGGCCGAGGCGATCACGTAGGTGATGCCGATGATCGCCTCCTGCGGCACCTTGCTGTCGTGGTTGCGGGTGCGCGTGATGCTGAACACCAGCGCTCCGATCACCGCCGCCCCGAGCGAATACGCGAAGGAGGCCGGGCTCCCCGGCTCGTGGCCCAGAATCAAGGCCACGACGGTGCCCAGAGCGGCGATCTGCGCCAGCGCGAGGTCGACGAAGATCACCTGGCGCAGCAGGACGTGGAGACCCAGATAGCCGTGGATCCCCACCAGGATGAGGCAGGCCGCGAAGGGCGCCGCCATGAATTGCAGCATCTCGAGCATTTGTGCGTCCTCTCTAGCCCCGGTACGCCTGGGCAAGCTGGTTGACCCAGCCGTCGATCAGGTTGAAGTAGGCCTCGGCCTTGGTGCTGTCGGGGCCGAGCGGTACGATGACGGCCTGCGAGCCGGTGCGCTGTGCAATGGCTTTGGATTCGTCCGGCGGGTAGTAGCTGGGCGCCATCACCACGCGCACGTTTTTCGCCTTCATCTCTTCGATCAGATCGTGGACGTGCTTGGCCGACGGCGGGATGCCCGGCTTGGGCTCGACGTCGCCGGCCACGTTGAGGCCGAAGAGGCGCGTGAAGTAGGTCCAGTTCTGGTGGTAGGTGACCACGTCCTTGCCGCGGAACACCATGCCCTTGCCGAGCCAGCCGCCGAGAGAATCGATCAGTTTCTTTCCCTTGTAGTCCTTGGATTGCAGGAAGGGGATCAGCTTGCCTTGCCGGGCCAGGTTGTCGAGCGTGTCGGCGCCGAGGATCTGCGGGAGCTGGTCGCCGTAGAGGGCACGGTCGATGCGCCGGCCGAACTCCGCGAGGTTGGCGTCATAGACGGCCGCGCCTTGCGGATCGACCCGCTTCAAGCCCGCGGCGATGTTGACGGCGATGATCTTCGCGTTGAGCGGGCTGGTGTGGATGTGCGGGTTGCCGTAGATGTGGAGGTCGCCCGCCGCGCGGCTCGCGTTGGTCGGCTTGTCCAGCAGCGGCACGCCCTGGCTGGCGTTCACGTAGCCCGGCTGGCCTTCGCGGATCTCGGAGTTGCCGGACTTGTCCACCAGCACGGGAGCCCAAAGCTCGAGGTCGAGGCCGGTGGTGACGAAGAGGTCGGCCTGCTTGAGCATGAGGGCGAACGAGGGCTTCGGCTTGACGAAGTGGGCGTCTTCGTCGCCGCGGGAGATGGACTGGGCTTCCACCCGGTCGCCGCCGACGAACTGGGCGATCGAGGCGTAGGCGGGGAGGGTGGTCACGACTTTGACCGGCGCGGCCCCGGCACCGGACCCGAAAGCTACGACCAGGAAAAGGAACATGAGAGATGCGCGTCGCATGGTTCGGTTATCTCCTAAAAGCGCCTAATAGATCTCGTGCTTGTGAGGGCCGGCGGCCCAGGTGATCTGCAGGCTGAAACGGTTTTCCTTGCCGCCGGTCAGGTCGTCCTTGACGAAGCCGTACTCGCCGCGCAGGCGGACGTACTCGCTCTGCCACCAGGTGAGGTTGGGGAACACACCCCAGGTTACGTGCCCGGGGTCGAGAGGGTTCTCGACGCGGTCGTAGCGGACTCCGGCGTAGAGGTTCTGGGCGAGCAGGCCTTCGACGTACGAATAGCCGCCCCAGGCCTGGTGGTTGACGCCGAGTTGGTCGTCCCGGTCGGAGCGCATCAGCTCGGTGCGCCAGGTGAGCTCGCGGTATTTGGCCCGGGAGGGCGGCTGCCAGTGATAGGTGAAGTCGGCGCCCAGGACCCGGCTGGTGCCGCCGGACCCGTTGCGTCCATCAACACCGGACAGCCCAAGCTCGACGTAGACCGAATCGCCGACGTCCCAGTAGTTCTTGAGGTGAGCGAGGCCGACCAGGCGTTTGAACGATTCGCCGCCGAAGGCTTCGCTTTCGCCGTCGGTCAGCTCCAGATCGAGCTCGTTGGCCGAGGCCCAGGGGTGCGGGAGCAGCCATTCGGCGCGCAAGCCGGTCTGGGCCAGACCCTCCGTGCCGAAGTAGCTCTGGAGCGCGAGCGGGTAGTCGAGCTGCGGCAGGGCGTGGAGGTGCCAGCGGTTGAGGGCGCCGAAATTCTGGCGGAACTTGCCGGCGGTGAGTTGCAGCCCGCCGGGCAGATTGGCGTAGGAGACGTAGCCTTCCTCGATGGCGACCCCTTCGTCCGGCGAGAAGGAGAGGGTCCACTTGGTGACCGAGAAGGGGTCGAGGGCGGACTGGACGTTGAGCTCGAACTCGCGGGCGTTGAAGTCTTCCCGGCCCTGATTGGTGGCGACGCCGACCATGTCTCCGGTCATGGAGATTTCGGGGTTGAGCTGGTTGAGGTTGCGCTCGCTGCCGGCCTGCGCCAGGGCCGGCTCGCCGGTGGATGGGGTCAACGCCTGCGGGGTGGTCTCCTCGCCGCCGGTTTCCTGCGCAGAGGCGCGGAGAGCGGCGAGCTCGTCGTCCTCCTGGCCGGCCACAGGAGTCTCTGGAGTAGGCGTGGGTGCCTGGGCTTCGCGATCCGCTTCGAGGCGGGCGAGCCGGGCTTCGAGGTCGGCGAGACGGTCGCCGTATTCCTTCCGGATGTCGGCGATCTCCTTGCGCAGCGCCTCCACGGGATCGGCGGGGGTGCCGGAAGGGGTGGTCTGGGCGCCGGCCGGGGCGGGCGCGAGAACGAGAATACAGAGGACGGCGCAGGCTCCGAGCATCCGGATGCGGGTGTCGCCGAGCCAGGGCTGGTTCGACATTGCTCATCTCTCCCAAGTCGCGTCACCGGCGAAATGCCGGAGGTCAGGACTTCGTTCCGAGGAGCCCGGCCCGTCGGGGCGGGCGGCTACAGGACGGGGAGAGAGGCTGGCGGAGCCCGCGCGGGGCCGAGATGGGGGAGGGTGGCAGAGACGAGGACGGTCTCGAAGAGGGTCACGGTCTCGCCGCGCACCGGTTCCGGCAGGGGAGCCGGAGGCGGCACGAGCTGCGAGCCCGTCTGAACCTGGAGCAGGCAGCTCTCGCAGGGTCCCCGATAGATGCTCTTGGAGCCTTCGAGGTGGGGGGGATCTTCCGGATGCTGAGCCGCCTCGTCGACCACGATCCCCCGGAGCCCTTCGTGCTCGAAGAGCGGGTCGTGGGGGAAGGCCATCCCGAAGGCGAGAACCAGCCCGGCCGTGAGGACCAGGGCGGCGCGCCGCCAGAGCGGGAGGTCGATGGGGTGAGGTCGGCTCATCGCAACGGGGCGTATGGTAGCAGGAAACGCCTGTCCGGGAGGTGCAACAGGGGGAGGGAGTCAGGGATTCCTCATGCGTCCGGCAAGCCGTTGGCACCAGTTCTCCAGACGGATACGGAGGCTCTCGCTGATCTCGGGATAGGCGTCCTCGAAACGCACCTCCAGCACATCCTCGGCATCCTCTGCGCGCAGGATGAGAGGAAAGGAGGCGGCATCCGTGGCGACGAGGACTCGGATCGAGGTGTCCGGAAGCCCAAGTCTCTCTGTGAGCTCTTCGAGTTGGCTCTCGGCGGCGGAAAGCAGCCGCAGAGCCGCATCATCCATCAGCTTGCGCCTCGGCACGAGATCATTTGGACTTAGAGCCTTAGCCGTCAGGAGATGCTCGACCACGAGTTGCGCTGTGTCGATTCCCCGATCCCGGAAAAAAGCGAGCAGTGGCCGGGAAGAGCCCAGATCGGCCGCATGCAGCGCATCGAAGTAGGCGGTCCGCTGATTCGCGAACACCAGGAACGGGATCGACAACGCCCGATAGAAAAAGACCGACGCCAACGCTCGCGCCACCCGGCCGTTGCCGTCCGCGAAGGGGTGGATCACCACGAAGCCATAGTGGAGGTAGGAGGCCTGGACGATCGGGTCGGCGCTCTCGAACTCGGGAGTCCTGACCTGCTCCAGCAGCCGGTGCATCTCGGACGCCACCCGGTCCGCCGGTGCGTAGGCGTGAAACGATCCGTCGGCGAGGCGCACGTGGTTGGGTTGGGTCTTGTAGGCGCCTTTCCGCAGCTCCTGCTCCTGCCAACCCTGGTCAGTCAGGACCCGATACGTGCTCTGGGGACCGCAGAGCGTCTCATGGAGCGCTCGAATCCAGGCCTCGGAGATCGGGTGGTGCCCGGTGACCGCATCGATGACCAACTCGTACGCCTGGAGCTGGGCCTCGAACAGCTCTCGGACATTCTCACCCTTCTCCGCGATGGCGTGCTCCCAGGCGAGCGCCTGGGTCGCCACGGTCATCGTGAAGCCGCGGTCGACGCTGTAGAGCCCTTCGATCGCCCCGGTGTCCAGGGCGGCGGCGCGGACGGCCACGTCCACCGCCTTCCGCAGAGCCTCCGGCGTCGCGGTCGTCCGGATCTCTTGCAGGCGTGAGGCGAAGCGGTCCCACAGGCGGAGATCGTCCTCCTTGGGAGCGGGCCAGCCCGCGAAGTCGGGAAAGCCCTGGTAGAGATGGTCCGCCTGCCGCAGGGTGAGATCGGTCATGCGGCGATTCTATCGGAGAGCTGCCGCCGGTTCCTCAGGACCGACGCCACCACGGCCGTGGTGAGGATGGCGGCCACGACGAGCAGCGACACGGCCGCGGGGATCTTGTAGACCTCGGTGATGAGCATCTTGGTGCCGACGAACACGAGGATCGCCGACAGGCCGAGCTTCAGGTAGGCGAACTTGTCCATCACGCCGGCGAGCACGAAGTAGAGCGAGCGCAGGCCGAGGATGGCGAACACGTTCGAGGTGTAGACGATGAACGGATCGCGGCTCACCGCGAAGATCGCCGGGATCGAGTCCACCGCGAAGATCAGATCCGTGGTCTCCACCAGCACCAGCACCATGAAGAGCGGGGTGGCCATCAGGGTGCCGGCCTTGCGGACGAAGAAATGATCCCCTTCGTAGTCGTTCGTCACCGGCATCAGGCGCCGCACGAGCTTCAGCACAGGGTTGTGCTCCGGATGGATTTCCTCGTTGCGGTAGATCGCCATCTTGAGGCCGGTGAAGAGCAGGAAGGCCCCGAAGACGTAGAGGATCCAGTGGAAGCGCTCCATGAGCGCCGCCCCGGCCCCGATGAAGATCGCCCGCATCACGAGCGCGCCCAGGATGCCCCAGAAGAGCACCCGGTGCTGATACATCTTGGGTACCGCGAAGAAGCCGAAGATCAGCGCGATGACGAAGATGTTGTCCACGCTGAGCGATTTCTCGATCAGGTAGCCGGTGAAGAACTGGATGCCCTGCTCGGCGCCGCGGGTCACGTAGACGATGACGTTGAAGACCATGGCGAGCGCGATCCAGACGGCGCTCCAGACGGTGGCCTCGCGGACGGAGACCTCGTGGGCCTTGCGATGGAAGACGCCCAGGTCCAGGGCGAGCATGCCCAGGATGAAGAGGTTGAAGCCTACCCAGAGCCAGATGGAGGTTTCCTGCATGGACCTATCTCCTTTGGAAGATAGGCCGTGGGACGCGAAAAGCGAGACCCACGGCACGGTTCGCGTGTCGTGGTGGTCTCGCTGTCGGGATTCAGACGTGGTCCGGAATCGCCTATCGGGGGCCGGGAAGCGTGGTGCGCTTCCGTCTTGACGGCCCGCCGACCCAGGTTTGCCCTGAGCAGCTACTCCCCACCGGGGTCCGTTAGCATGCCTGAAGACGGTGCTGCTTGTCAAGTTGGGTTGCGTAGCGTTCGGAGGGGCTCTCCGTCACGGAGGGAGGTTACAATCCCCTTCCATGGACCATCCCGATCCGGAAGTGTTGGCCCGCTACGCCCGCGGCGAGCTGGGCCGGAAGGAGAGCCGCGAGCTCGAGCGGCATCTGGCGTCGTGTGTACTCTGCCAGGGCGTCGTGGACGGAATGCCGGCCCGCCCCGGCGGCGTGGTGCGGTGGGGAGGGCACCGTTTCGCGAAGAAGGAGGCGCCTCCCGGCGACGATCCTGGCCGGCTGGCGCGGGTGCGCGGGGTTCTGCGGGCATTGGGCGGGGTCATGACCGCGACCGGCGAGTCGGCGGCGTCCCGCCTCCTGGCCCAGCCCGAGCACCGCCGCCGCGCGCTCATCCGGAACGACGTGAAGTACCAGACGCTCAGCCTCTGCGAGCTGCTCCTCGCCAGGTGCCGGGCCTCGTGGATCGACGACTCCGGCGAGTCGGCCGAGCTGGCGAAGCTGGCGGCGCAGGTGGCTCAGCGCCTGAACCGGGAAGCCTACGGCGGCGCGAACGTGGACGACGTGCGGGTCATGGCCTGGGTTCACCTGGGGATCTCGTTCCGGCTCGCCGGCAGCCTCGCCGGTCAGGTGGCGGAGCCGGAGGAGGCGTCGCCGTCCGAGGATGCCTATCCGGCCGGCGTGGCCGGGGCGGTCGAGATCCGGGACGGCGGCTGGCAGTCAGGGGTGGTCGAGGCCGCGTTGCGCGAGACCCGCGACGCCTTCCTGGAGCGGCGCATGGGGCTCGACGCGGCGCTGGTCACGCTGGACCTGGTCGCCGCCGCCTTGAAAACCGGGCGCCCCGCGGAGGTGGCACCGTTGGCAAGAGAGGCGCTCGACCTCTTCGAGGCCCAGGACGTGGAGGCCTACGCGTTGGACTCCATGAGATTCCTGCTCTCCTCCGCCGAGGCGGAGGAGAGCGTCACCCAGGACATGGTGAGCCGCATGGCCGTGCTGCTGCACCGCAAGCGCAATGGAATGGAGGAGGAGTAACTCACGCCCCCGCCACCACCCAGGACCCCGGACCGGTCCCCTCCCAATCGCCCGTGGTGAGGTAATCGTGAATGGACCGGGCGGCCTTGCGGCCGGCGCCCATGGCGAGAATCACGGTGGCGGCTCCGGTGACGATGTCGCCGCCGGCGAAGACGCCGCGCTTCGAGGTGCGGAGCGTCTCCGGGTGAGCTTCGATGTAACCCTTTCGATTGACCGCCAGGCCGGGCGTGGACGACTGCACGATCGGGTTCGCACCCGTGCCCACGGCCACGATCGCGAAGTCGAGCGCGATCTCGAATTCCGAGCCCGGGATGGGGTTCGACTGGCGCCGGCCCGAGGCGTCGGGCTCGCCCAGCTCCATGCGCACACAGCGGACCGAGGTGAGCTGGCCGTCCGCGTTGCCGAGAAATTCCACCGGGTTGACCAGAGTGTTGAAGCGCACCCCCTCCTCGCGCGCATGGTGGACCTCCTCGGCGCGCGCGGGCATCTCGGCATCCGAGCGGCGGTAGAGGAGCAGGGCCTCCTTCGCGCCCATGCGCAGAGCCGTGCGGATCGCGTCGAGGGCGGTGTTGCCGCCGCCGACCACGGCCACCGTCTTGCCGCGGCAGTCGAAGACCGGCTCGTCGAACTCGGGGTAGCGCCAGGCCTTCATCAGGTTCACGCGGGTGAGAAACTCGTTGGCCGAGCAGACGCCGTTCAGATGCTCGCCGGGGACGCCGAGGAAGCGCGGGAGGCCCGCGCCGGTCGCGACGAAGACGGCGTCGTACCCTTCCTCCTTGAGCAGCTCGTCGACCGTGACGGTCTTGCCGACCACCACGTCCGTCTCCGTTTCGACACCCATGCGGCGGAGGTTCTCGACCTCCTGGCGCACGATCGCCTTGGGCAGCCGGAACTCGGGGATGCCGTAGACCAGCACGCCGCCGATCTCGTGGAGCGCTTCGAAAATGCGCACCCCGTGCCCGCGCTGGATCAGCTCGCCGGCCGCGGAAAGCCCGGCGGGGCCGCTGCCGACGATGGCGACACGCCGGCCGGTGGGCGGATCCATCTTCGGCAGGCCCACGGCGCCCACCTGGCTCTCGTAATCGGCCACGAAGCGCTCCAGGTGGCCGATGGCCAGCGGCGAGCCGCGCTTGCCGAGCAGGCAGGCGCCTTCGCACTGGTCCTCCTGCGGGCAGACGCGGCCCGTGACCGCGGGCAGCACGTTGTCCTCCCGGATCTTCGCGGCGGCGGCGAGGTAATCTCCTTCGTACACGAGCTGGACGAAGTCGCGGATCTTGACACCGACCGGACAGCCGTGGACGCAGACCGGGTTGGCGCACTCCAGGCAGCGCAGGGCCTCGGCCGCGGCGAGGTGCGGATCGAAACCCAGGTTCACCTCGGCGAAATCGTGCGCCCGCTCCTCGGGATCGCGGGCGGGCATGTCGAGACGGGGGAGCTTCATGCGCTCCCTCGTGGTTGGGCGTGATGCGGGTGCAGTCATGAGCGGACCTCCGCGCGGCAGGTGCCGCGGACGTGCTCCAGGGCCGCTTCGGGATGGGCGAGGAAGGCGTCGAGCGACTCCTTCTCTTCCTTGCGATAGGCGCCGTTGCGCTGCTGGAGAACCCGGAAATCCACCTCGTGCGCGTCGAACTCCGGGCCGTCCACGCAGGCGAAGCGGCTCTCGCCGCCGACCTGGACGCGGCAGCCGCCGCACATGCCGGTGCCGTCCACCATGACCGGATTGAGGCTGACGACCGTGCGGATGCCGTGCGGCCGGGTGGCTTCGGCTACGGCGCGCATCATGGGAATGGGGCCGATGGCGAGCACGCGGTCCACCGGCTCGTCGGCGATGCGGGCAACCAGCGGCTCGGTGACGAGACCCCTGTAGCCGTAACTGCCGTCGTCCGTGGTGACGATCAGGAGATCGCTCACGGCTCCGAGCTCTTCTTCCAGGATGAGGAGATCGCGGCTGCGCGCGCCGAGGATCGTGATCACCCGGTTGCCGGCGTGCTTGAGGGCCACGGCGCTGGGGTAGGCGATCGCGGCGCCGACGCCGCCGCCGACCACGACGACCGTGCCGAAGCGCTCGACGTCGGTGGGCCGGCCGAGCGGGCCGACGAGATCGAGCAGCGAGTCGCCGGCTTCGAGCAGGTTCATGAGCTTCGTGGTCTTGCCGATCCCCTGCACGATGAGCGTCACCGTCCCGTCTTCCGTGGAAGAGTCGGCGATGGTGAGAGGGATCCGCTCGCCCTCTTCATGGATGCGGACGATGGCGAACTGGCCGGGCCGGCGCTTGCGGGCCACCCGGGGGGCCTCGATCCGGAACAGCTTGACATCCGGAGCGAGGAAGCGCGCTTCGACGATCGGGAACATGGTCTAGACCGCTCCCACCGGCGCCAGAGCCGTCACCTCGAACCGGGGCGGCTCCAGGATGTGGCGTTTGACGGCGCACTGATCGGCCGCCCGGATGACGGCGTCGCGATACTTCTCGGGGAATTCGTCCGGGAGTTGGATCTGCAGCCGGACGGTCTCGATCCGCGATCCGTCCGGGGCCTTGGCGAGGTCCAGCGTGAGGCCGAGGCCGTTCGTCGAAAGTCCGCGCTGCTGGCAGAAGCGCAAGACGTACAGGCCCGCGCAGGTGCCGATCGAGGCGAGGAAGAAGTCGAACGGCGGCGCTCCCGTGCCGCCTCCGCCGTGCTCCTTGGGCTGGTCGGTGTGGAAGGTGAAACCTTTGAATTCGGCATCGACGGCCACGCTCTGGGGACCGCCGGGGAAGGTGATTTTCATGCTCATCGCGGGGCTCTCCTCCGAAAACGCGCGGTACCGCGCTGAGGACAAGGTTAACCTGGGAGGGCGGGCCGGCGCGCCGTGCGTGCGGGCGGGCAGATCGCCCCGCCCGCACGGGTGGGGTCTACTTCTTCTTCGCCGTGAATACGCCGTTCGGCTGCAGGAAGGTGACGCCGATGATCTTGTCGGGGTTGCCGGCCTCCTCCTCGAAGCGGACGCGGAAGACCGAAGCCTCCTTCAGGCTGAATTCGCCGCCGATCTCCGGCACGAGGTGATACTGCGGCTGGCCGGGGATATTCACCGTCAGCACGTTGCCGGCAAGCTGGATGGAGACCGGCTGGCCGGTCAGCTCGTAATCCCCCACGAAGCGGGCGAGCCAGGCCGCGTCGAACATCCGGGAGTCCGGTTTCTTGTCGAAGGTGATCCCTTCCGAAAGGGCCGGCTCGAAGTCGGTCTTCACGGCCACGACGTTGCCGGCGGTGTCCGTCTGAAAGAGAAACTTCTGATCCTCGAAGGTGGGCGGCTCGACGTGCTTGACGCCGTTCCAGGTTTCGTAGTGCCAGTGCTCCAGCGGGGAGGTCATGTGGTTGTAGGTGACCTGAAGGCCTTTTCCCTTGCCCCCGGTGACCTCGACGAGAAGCGTGCCGTAGGCGGGATGGAAATACTCGCCGGCATACTCCTCCAGCTTGTGGGCCGGCTTCGTGCCCGGCTTGCGCATCTCCTCCTTCTTGGCTTCGCCCTTCTTCTGCTCGGCGCGGGCCGCGTCCCGGCGGACGATCGCCTCGCCGTTCCAATTGATCGGCTCCAGCCCGAGCAGCCGGTCCATCGTATGGCGGGCGAGCAGCTCGGGCACGCCGGTGCCGTTCTTGTTGGTGAGGATCACCAGACCGAAACCGTCCTGCGGCAGCAGGGTGACGAGCGCCGAAAAGCCGTCGATGTTGCCGCCGTGCTCCACGCGCTGGTGGCCGCGGTAGGTGTCGATGAACCAGCCCATGCCATAGGACGGCTGCGACAGCTCGGGGCGCTCGGCCGCTTCGTCGATCACCATGTGCGGCGAGTGGATGTCCGCCAGCGTGGCGGCGCCGATGAGCTGCCGGTCACCCACCTTGCCGCCAGACGCTTTGCCACCCGACGCTTTGCCACCCGATAGGTGGACCGCCACCCACTTCGCCATGTCGCGGACCGACGCGTTGATCGATCCGGCGGGCCCCATGTTGGTGATCAAGCGGAAGGGGATGAGCTTGATCGATTCATCTTCCTCTTCGTTGTAGGGGAGGGCGAAGTCGGCGGTCTTCTGCGAGTCTTCCACGGAGAAGTTCGCGCCGGTCATCCCGAGCGGTCCGAAAATCCGCTCGCGGACGTTGTCCTCCCAGCTCTTCCCGGTCACCTGCTCGACCAGGTAGCCGGCGGTGAGGAACATGAAGTTGTTGTATTGGAACCGCTCGCGTAGCGTGTAGGTCGGTTTCATGTAGGCGAGCCTTCCGACCAGCTCCTTGCGGGAAAGCTCGGTGGCGTTGTACCAGGAGAGGTCGTGCCGCGGCAGGCCGGAGCGGTGGGTGACGAGGTCGCGCGGCGTCATCAGCTCGGTGGCCGTGCGGTCGTAGAGCTTGAAGCCGGGGAGGAACGTGGCGACCGGCTTGTCCCAGTCGAGCTTGCCTTCGTCGACCAGCGTGCCCATCACAAAGGTGGTGAACGCCTTGGTGCTGGAGCCGATGGCGAAGAGCGTATCCGGCGTCACCGGCAGCTTCTTTTCCCGGTCACGGAAGCCGAAACCTTTCTCATAGATCACCTCGCCGTCCTTGACGATCGCGACGGCCAGGCCGGGGACGCGCCAGGCGTCGATCATCCCCTGGACGAGCTGGTCGTAGCCTTCCAGCTCCTTGCGCGCGGCGTCGGCGCCGCTGGCGGCGCGCTCGACCGAGAACGGGAACGTGCCGCCGCCCTGGGTGAAGTCACCGGCGATCTTGTCGCCGGCCAGGGTGCCTTTGAAGGTGGGGTTGCCCGGGATCCCCTGGATCTCGAAGGTGGCGGCGGTCCCATCTTCGAGCTTGACGTTGATGAGGGGGAGATCCTTGGCGTTCTGGATCGGGATGGAGATGTCGCCTTTCCAGCCCGCTCCGTCCGGCTGGAAGTCGAGGTTGAACCCCAGCTTCTGGCCGGGGAGCTCGATGGCGCCCTCCCAGTGTCCGGCGAGGCCGGAGGTCTGGGCCAAGGCGGCCGGGGCGAGAGCCAGCAGGGCGGCAAACAGCACGAACGCGGCGAGTCGCGTCGCGAGAGTCTTGAATGGCATGGCGTGGAGCCTCCGTATGAAGGGAAGGACGACTCTGTTCCTACGCGAATCCACCGCAAAGGTTACCGTAAACTCCCGTCATGAGTCCGCCACGCGGGCGCTACGCGCCCTCGCCCACCGGTCTGATCCACGTCGGCAACGCGCGCACGGCGCTCGTGGCGTGGCTCTCGGTGCGCTCCCGCGGCGGCACCTTCGTCTGGCGTCTGGAGGATCTCGACCCGCCGCGGGTCGTGCCCGGCATGGCCGAGGCCGCGATGGAGGATCTGCGCTGGCTCGGGCTGGACTGGGATGAGGGGCCGTACGTCCAGTCGCAACGCTCGGCCTTCTATGAAGAGGCCATCGGCCGCCTCGCCGCGGCCGGCCGCCTGTTCCCCTGCCGGCGCTCGCGCAAGGATCTGCAGACCCTCGCCTCGGCGCCGCACGGCCCGGCGCACGGTCTGGAAGACTCGGCGCCCTACCCGGCCGCCTTCCGTCCCGAAAGCCTCGATCCGGACTGGCTCGACCGGCTGCGGGCCGCCGGGAGGCCGGACGCGGCGCTCCGGTTTCTGGTTCATGACCGGCCCGTGGAGTGGATCGACCGGGTCTACGGTCCGCGGACCGAGCGCGTCGACCGGACCGTCGGCGATTTCGTCCTCAAACGCCGCGACGGCCTCTGGGCCTATCAACTCGCCGTCGTGGTGGACGATCTCCTGATGGGCATCGACGAGGTCGTGCGCGGCGCGGACCTGTTGGACTCGACAGCCCGGCAGATCCAGCTCATCGAAGCGCTCGGCGGCAAGCCGCCCGCCTGGGCGCACATCCCGCTGGTGGTGAACGCGCAAGGAGAAAAGCTTTCCAAACGGGACGCGGGCCTCACCCTGCGCTCGCTCCGGGAGACGGGGGTGCGGCCGGAGGTGTTGGTGGGGTATCTGGGCTGGAGCTTGGGGCTGCTGGAGCGGTCCGAGCCGTGCTTGGCGGCGGAGCTCATCGAGCGGTTTTCGTGGGAGCCGATCGGGAGGGAGAGCTGGGTGTTGCCGGAGGATCTGGCGGCGGCGTTCAGGTGAGGAGCATCCGCATCTCGCCGTCCGCCAGGGAGCCCTCCGGATCGTCGCGGAACCGGCGCAGCGCTTCCTTGGGATCGTCCACGTTTCCGGCCGCGACTCCCACCCAACGATCCCGGCCGGTCCGCTTCGCGGTGTAGAGGCCGAGGTCGGCGAGGTTGACTACCTCTTCCCAGGCGATCGCGCGGGGCCGGTCCGGCAGGAAGGGGAAGGCGGCGAAGCCGATCGAGCAAGTCCGTTTCAGGATGATTCCGTCCGGCAGCTCGAAAGGGTGTCCGGCGATGGCGGAGCGGATCTTCTCGGCCAGGTCGGACGCTTCGTGACGGTGGGCGAAGCGGACCACGGAGAGAAATTCCTCGCCTCCCCAGCGCACCACATGGTCCGAGGAGCGGAGCGCGCCGCGCAGTACGGCCGCGGTCTGGACCAGGACGGCGTCGCCCGCCGCGTGGCCGTAGGTGTCGTTGACGCTTTTGAAATGGTCGAGGTCGAGCAGCAGGAAGAGGAGATCCGCTTCCTCGGATTTCCCGTCCTCGTGCCGGCGCACGGCGATGTCGACGTCGCTTTCGATCGCCTGCTCGAGAAAACGGCGGTTGCGCAGGCCGGTGAGCGGATCGGTGAGGCTGGCCTCCTCGATCTTGACGTAGGCTTCCTCAAGGGCCAGCGTCCGTTCGCGTACCAGCCGCTCGAGCTCGCGGCTCCGGGCTTCGAGACGCCGGACGCGCAACTGATAAATCCCGAACGCGAGCGCGAGGACGGCCAGCGCCGCGGCGGCGCGAAACCAGGCGGTCTGGTAGAAGGCGGGCAGCACCGTCAAGGGCAGCCGCAGCTCGTGGCCGCTCCAGCGCCCTGCCCGGTTGGTGGCCTGGACGCGCAGCGTGTAGCTTCCCGGCGCGAGGTTGGTGTAGGTGAGCGAGGCCTGGGCGGCGGTGGTCGAGATCCACCTTGCGTCGTAGCCGTCCAACCGGTAGCGGTAGAGAATCTTTTCCGGCGCGGTGAAATCGAGCGCGGCGAAGTCGAGCCGGAAGCCCCGCTCCCGCGGCGCGAGCGTCAGCCGGTCCAGCCTCGCCGCGCCGGGCCTCGCGATCCCGTCGATGCGCAGGGCCGTGGCCACCACCGGCGGCTCATAGGTCCAGGGGGAGATCCGGTCCGGTTGCACCACCTGGAGCCCCTCGGGCGAGCCGAACAGCAGGGCGCCCCAGGAGGTCCGCGCGCGGCTCGCGAAGTAGAAGCTGCGAAATTCACAGCCGTCCGCCGGACCGAGCTCCTGCCACTTCCAGGTCTTGGGGTCCACCCGCAGCCGGGGTCCGATCCAGATCCAGCCTTGGGGGTCCTGGATCAGCGATTCGACAGCTCCCGGCGGACGGCCGAGGCGGTCGGCGACGCGCTCGAAGCGGGCCGTCCGGCCGTCCCAAACGGTCAGGATACATGCGCCTCCCTGGGTGCCGACCCAGAGACGGCCGTCGGCGGCGACCATCAGGTCGGGCACCCAGTTGTTGGGCAGGCTGTCCGCCCGGCCCGGCTGTGAAAGGACATGGATGGCGGTGCCTTGCCTCGGATCGAAGGCGTTGAGGCCGCTGTCGGTGCCCACCCAGAGAGTGCCGTCGGAGCCGAAGGCGATGGATTCGACGACCGAGCTGGCGAGCGTCGACGGGTCTTCGGGCCGGTGGCGGAAGACCTCGATGCGCGACGTGGTGGGATCGAGCCGCGCCATGCCCTCGGCCGATCCGATCCACAGCTCGCCGCCCGGTCCGAACGTCAGGGCGCGGATCGCGCCGCCCGGCAGCCCCTGGGCGGTGGAGAGGCGCTCGAAGCGCGCCGCGCCGGGCCTTCGGCGGTGGAGATCGCCGTTGAGAGTGGCCACCCACACCGAGCCGTCGGGGCCTTCGGCCAGGCAGGTCACCGCGCCGTCGGAGAGCGCGCCGGGGTCGAGGGGATCGGGCCGGAAGCCGCCGATGCGGCCCAGGCCGCGGTCGAGGAGATCGACGCCGTTGCCGTTGGTGCCCGCCCAGATCGTGCCGTCCCGCGTCTGGATGGCGCGCACCACCTCCGGATGGCTGAGGCCGTCCGGCCGGTCGGGGCTGTAGCGCAGCATGCGGAAAGCCCGCGCCGCGGGATCGTGCCGGGCGATGCCCTGGCCCCAGGTGCCGACCCAGACGACGCCGGACCGGTCGCGCAGGATGGCGCCGATGCGGTCGCCACCCGGCGTGTTTTCGAGGAAGGGGTCGTGGCGCAGGCGATCGACGACTCGCAAAGACTCCGGATCGACTACGTCGATGCCGCCGCCGAAAGTGGCGATCCAGATCTCGTCCGGCGCCACCTGCGCGAAGCCGTAGACCCAGAAGTGGCTCAGCCCCTCCGAGGTATCTGCCAGGGTGGGCGCCGAGGTCGCCCGGGGGAGGAGACGCCGGAGGCGTCCGGTACGCGGATCGAGCACGGCCGCTCCGTGCTCGGTGGTGCCGATCCACAGCCGTCCGCGATCGTCTTCGAACACCTTGGAGACGAGCTCTCCGGCAAGCTCGGGCGCCACCCTGTCGAAGCCCCGGCCGTTCCAGGCCTGGAGCCCGGCCCGCCCTCCGACCCAGATCCTTCCGCCGCGGTCCACGAGCAGCGCCCGGGCACGGTTGTCGGCGAGGCTGTGCGGGTCGGCCGGATCGTGCCGGAAGTGCTCGAAGCGGCCCGTTCGGGGATCGAGCCGGTCGACGCCTTCGTTGGTGGCCGCCCAGATCCGCCCGGAGGGATCCTCGGCCAGGGCCTCCACGCGGTCGTGAACGAGACTGCCGGGGTCCTGCGGATCGTTCCGGTAGCGCATGAAACTCTCGCGGGCGGGATCGTAGACGGAAAGCCCGCCGCTGAACGTGCCGGCCCAGATCCGGCCGTCGCGGGCGGCGAGCAGGCTGCGGACGTAGCTGCCGCCGAGCGTCGCCGGGTCGTCGGGGTCGGAGCGGAAGACCTCGAAACGAGAGCCGTCGAAGCGGACCAGGCCGGCCTGGGTGCCGATCCAGAGGAAACCCTGGCGGTCCTGGATCAACGCGGTCGTGAGATGGGCAGGAACCTCGTCAGGGATGGCAATGCGCCGGAACGACACCCCTCCGGCAGCGGAGGCTGAAGCCGTCCCTGGCAAGAGCATCAGGACGGCGAAAGCCGCAGCATTGCACCTCGAAGCCATAAACGCTGGCCGAGGTTAGCACAGGGCCCTCACCCCCCGGCCCCCTCTCCCAGCCCGCCCGAGTCCCCCACCCGGGAGAGGGGGAGACTCATGGAGGAAACTTGCGACGAAAAAGGGTGGGCGGTGGCGCCCTCTCCCTCGCGCGCGAGGGAGAGGGTCGGGGAGAGGGAGGATGGGGTCAAACTAATGATAGTGGGCCCAATGCGGTGGCCGTGCCACGACCAGCTCGGGGTGGCTTCGGAGCAGGCTCTCGACCACGTGGCAGTCCCAGCAGACCGGCTGATGGGTCGCCATCCTCTCCGGCAGCTCGACGGCCGGGATCTCCGACCACTCCATCGTCTTCCGGTCCGGGCTCATCAGGGCCGGCCGATGATCCCAGGTCTCGATCCGGCCGAAGGGCTTGCCGCACAGGGCGCAGGACTTGTCCTCGTACCAGCCCAGCAGCAGCGAGCGCACACGGCAGCCGTCCGGCGTGGACTCGATCTGGGTCAGGCACTCCTGGCCGCAGCCGGCCTTCTCGGGCCAGCGGGTGCAGCTTTTCAGATGCATCTCGCGCGTACCGAGGAAATCGTGGAAGGCCGCGTCGAACGTATCCAGCGATACCGCCGCGGGCTGGTGGTTCTCCGGGCAGACGATCAGCCTCTCCCCGCGCGCCCGGCGCCAGCCTTCAAACAGCTTCCAGAGAGCGACGGCGACAGCGACGGCCGCCAGGGCGGCCAGCAGCAAATAGGTGGCGTTCATGGGCCGATCCTCCTCATCCTGACGCTACGATCGCGCCGCGCCCCACCCCCGCGCCACCTCCAACGGGGTGGGGCCCGGCGCACCCAAAGGTGGGCCGGCACAGGGAGGGCGGAGGATGGGATCAAACTGGAGGCGCCCTCTCCCTCGCCGCGCGAGGGAGAGGGATGGGGAGAGGGAGGATGGGATCAACCTCCTACTTCTTCGTCGGCAGGTTGGCGCCGCAAGCGTCCTTCCAGGCCTGCGGGTTCGCCTTGAGCATCGCGATCTGCGACATGTCCATGAGCTCCTTCATGGGCTGGGTCGGCAGATAGGGCGGGTAGCTCACCAGGTCGCACATGAAGCGGTCGAACTCGCCGCTGAACAGGTGCTGCGCCCACAGGTGGCGGATGTTGATGTTCTCCGTCTCCTTGGGATCCGACTGGAGATTGAACATCCAGAGGTAGGACACCGGCAGGTTCACGCCCGCGAGGCCGCCGAAATAACCCTGCTCGAGCCCGACGGGGAGCGTGACCATGCGGTGGGCCTTGAGCTCGTCCATGCGGACGGCCGCGAAATTGGTGAGATACCAGTTGAGCACGCTGCGGCGGTTCGACTCGCCGTCCTTCGCCAGCAGGAACGACGACTGATCGATCCCGTAGAGGTAGCGCTCCTTGAGCTTCGCCGCCAGGCTCGGGTCCGCCGGATGGGCGTAGTCGAAGCCGGCCAGGGTGAGATAGGTGGTGTAAAGGTCCGCGAGATCGAAAAGGCCGTCCGACGTGCGCGAGGCGTCGATCATGCCCGGCCACCAGGCGATGCCGGGGACGCGCACGCCGCCTTCCCACGTGTCGCCCTTGCCGCCGCGGAACGGCGTGTGGCCGTGCGGCGGAATCTCGTCTTCGGGTCCGTTGTCGGAGGTGAAGAAGACGAGCGTATTTTCGGCCTGGCCGGTTTCGTACAGCGTGCGGATCAGGCGGCCGAGGATCTCGTCCATCTCCACCGTGCAGTCGGAATAGAGCGTACGACCGTAGGAGAGGCGTTTGTCGCCGAGGTTGTTGTAGTTGTCGAAATGGCAGCCGCGGGTGGCGTGGTAGAGGAACCAGGGCTGCTTGGCGTCCTTCTGCGAGCGGATGAACTTCTCGGAATACGCCGCCCACAACTGGTCGAGGTCGCCGGAGCTCACCTTCTGATCGTTGGGGGTTTGCGGCGTGCAGTTGTTGGGGTTGCCGCGGTTGGGCACGCCCTGGAGCTTTTCGGCTTCCCAGGGGAGCGTGATCTCGCCGAGGGCCTGGCAGCCGCTTTTGTCGGCGTGGATCAGGTAGTGGCTGAAGTTGCTGTTGTCCATGTAGGTGGTGCGGACCTCGTCGCGGACGACCTCGGGGTTGTAATACTGGTCGCGCCACTCGGTGTACATGTCGGACACGCTGAGGAAGCCGTAGTAGTCGTCATAGCCCACGTTCTGCGGCAGGTTGGGAACGTTTTCACCCATGTGCCATTTGCCGACGCCCTGGGTGCGGTAGCCCAGCCGCTCGAGGAGCCAGGGGAGGGTGATGGATTGTTCGGTGAGGCCGCCCGGATCGCCGTACATGGGCGGGTAGAGCACGCCGTGGTGGACCGGGAGCTGGCCGGTGTGGATGGTCGCCCGGGTGGGCGAGCAGGTCGGCTGGGCGTAGGTGGAGGTGAGCCGCAACCCCTCGCGGGCGAGCTGGTCCACCTTGGGAGTTGCCGCGCCGGTGGCCTCGCCGCCGCCGAAGGCGCCGAAGTCGCCCCAGCCCATGTCGTCCACCAGGAAGATGAACAGGTTGGGCCGGCGGCAGCTCTTTTCCTTGGCCGCGTCGACCTTGCAGGTGGGGCAGGTCTCCGCCAGCGCGGCGGCGCAGAACCCTTTCGATTGCAGGCGGTTGATGGCCGCCTGTACTTGATCCGGGTGCTGCATCGCCGGCTCCATGTTGCGCGCCGGCCGCTTGGCCTCGGCGCCGCGGACGAGGTAGCGGTTCTGATCCGCGGCCTTGCGGTAGTCGAAGTGGTCCCAGCCGGCCGGGACCGTGCCCTGGGCGTGCGCCGCGGAAACACCGGCGGCCAGCAGCAGGGCCAGGGTGAAGCCTTGCATCGTCGCTCTCATCTCGTGCTCTCCTTTCGGAAAAAGGTTTTCAGCGTCCGGTATGCGAAGAATTCGATTGGATGGCAGCTTCATAGACATAGGCATAGCGGGCCTCTCCGGGCGCCAGCTCGACGGCGCGCGCCAGCTCCGGCAGCGCCTCGCCGAGGCGGCCGGTGCGGATCAGAAGAAGCCCGAGGGAGTGATGGAGTCCCGCGTCGTCCGGCGCGGCCCGGAGCCCCTGCCGCAGCAGGGCTTCGCCGTCGCCTTCACGGCCGTCCTCGCGATAGAGATCGGCGAGGTTGACGAACGCGGGTGCGTAGGCCGGATCGAGCCGCAGAGCGCCGCGATACGCGGCTTCGGCTCCGGCGAGGTCGCCGCGCATCGCGGCCAGCCAGCCGAGGTTGAGCCGGGCCTCCGGCCGGTCGGCCATCTCTTCCTGAACGGCGCGGTATTCATCGAGAGCGGCCTCCAGGCGCGGCAGGCCCGGCGCGGAGCCGCCGGCCCCCGCCAAGATGCCGCGGGCGGCTTCGATGCGCACGCCGCGCACCGGATCGGCGAGAAGGGGAGAGGCCAGCCGCAGGCGAGACTGCGGATCAATCGCCTCGACCGCCGCGAGCGCTCCGAGGCGGACGAGCGGATCGGGATCGCGGAGGCCGCTTTCGATCGCCCGCTTGATGGCAAGACTGGCATCCGGAGCCGGCGCCCGGCGCAGGAGGGACAGCGCGGTGCCGCGGACGATCGCGGGGATTTTCGGATCGGACGCAACGGCGGCCAGCGCTTCCGGATGACCGCTGCGTCCGGCCTGGATCGCCTCGGCCCAGTGCGGTCTGGGCTTTCCATACCACCGCTCCGCGGCGGCCGCGGCCCACTGCGCGGACCGTTCGGTGTGGCAGCCGTTGCAGGCGTTCGGGGTGCCGATCTTCACGGAAAGGTCGGGGCGCGGCACGCGCAGGCTGTGATCGCGCCGGGCGTCCACGCCCATGTAAATCTTTTCGGGCATGTGGCAGTCGACGCAGTTGGCCGTCCGGTGATGGTGGTGGGCGGGGGTGTCGAGCTTTTCGGCGGCATGGCAGTGGGTGCAGAGCGCGTTGCCGCTGCGCCGGAGAGTCAGGCTGTGCGGCTCATGGCAGTCGCTGCAGGTGACGCCTTGCGCATGCATCCGGCTCTGGAGGAACGAGCCCACCTCGTAGACCTCGCCGTCGATCTGGCCGTCGGCGTGATAAAGCCCCTCGTCCAGGAGCGCCGGGCGCATCTCGGAATCGACCCCGGAGCCGCGCGCGTGGCAGCGGGCGCAGGTGTCGATCTCATCGGTTTTCACCGCGGGCGCGAGGCGCCGTCCGAAGCCGGTCTGTGGATCGGCGACCCACGTGCCGCGGCCGGGATCTTTGAGACGGACCTCGAAACCCTTGCTGTCGTCCTTCCGGTCTCCCCGGGACCAGGAGACGTGGCGGGAGCCGGGTCCGTGGCACGCCTCGCACGAGACGTCGATCTCGGACCAGGAGGTTTGATAGACGTTTTTCTCGGCGTCGTACCCCTTGCGCAGGCCGGTGGAATGGCAGTCGGCACACATGTAGTTCCACGTCTGATTGGGACCGGTCCAGTGCAGCGCGTCGCCGGCCGGGACCGCTTCGCCGGGATAGAGGTGGAACCAGCGCCGGCCGCCGGCGGAGGCCGGCCGGCTGTCCCAGCAGAGCGGCAGCGTCTGGAGGCGTCCGCCGGGCATCTCGACGAGGTATTGCTGGAGCGGCGAGACGCCGAAGGTGTAGGCGACCGCGTAGTCGTGAAGCTTGCCGTCCGGCCCGTCGGTGCGGACGAAGAACCGTCCATCCCGGCGGAAGAAGGTCGAGGTGACGCCGAAGTGGGTGAGGGTCGCGCCGTCGAAGTCGCCGAGCACCGTGGCCGCGGTCGCCTCCTGCATGGCGAGGTCGTGGTGCGAGCCTTGCCACAGGCGGTCCTCGGAGGCGTGGCAACCGGCGCACGCCTGGCGGCCCACGTACGACGCGGCCTGCACCGCCGCCGGGGGGGCCGGCTCGGGCCGCGGAGCGCAGCCCGCGAAGAGCGCGGCGATCGAGAGAAGGCGGAACAGCGTTCCATGGCTTCGCATGCCACGGAAGTGGGACGGGGGCGGGAGTTATCCCATCGGGCCGGCTCTCATCCCTGGCGGCGATTCCCCGGAACCTATCGGCGTCTGGCCGGGACCTCCCGTCGATTCCTCGGAACCTATCGGCGTGTGGCGGGAACCTCCCGTCGATTCTCCGGAACCTATCGGCATCTGGCCGGGACCTCCCGTCGATTCTCCGGAACCTATCGACGTTCGGCCGGAACCTCCCGTCGATTCTCCGGAACCTATCGGCGTGTGGCGGGAACCTCCCGTCGATTCTCCGGAACCTATCGGCGTTCGACCGGAACCTCCCGGCGATTCACCGGAACCTATCGACGTCTGGCCGTGACCTCCCGGCGATTCTCCGGAGCCTCCCGGCGTTTAGCCGGAACCTGGCGGCGTGATCCGGAAGCCTCCTCCCATTCCGCCGATAGAGTCGGGGGATCTCGACTTGACCTCCCTCTCTTCCGCCGATAGGTCCGGGAGCAACGGATTGACCTCTCCCGAACAGCGCCGAAGGGTCCTGGGAGAGCCGGAGAGCCCTGGTCGAAAGGGGGAAGGCGGAACGGAACAGGAGGAAGGAAAGGGGGCGCACGGCGGCGCCCCCGGTCGAAGGGTCAGCTACTCGGCGAGCTCGGGCGGCGGCTCCGTCTTGACGGCCGGCCGGCGCCCGCGGAGCGGGAGGAGATGGAACTCGGCCAGCTTCTCGTTCCGGTTGCCGTAGTGCTCCCGGACACCGGCGTGGAGGAACGTGACCACCTTCTGGCCGTCACTCAGGAGGCCCTCCAGCCGCCGGCTGGCACTCTGCTTCGTGGCTCTGGCCGTGGCCTGCTCCTGGGCGGCGCTGATCGTCTCGGCCAGGATGTCCTGGAGCTTGGCCAGCCGGGTCGCCAGGTGGGGCAGGTCGCCGGCGTTTTCGGCCAGCGCGCTGACGAGGTTCTGCCACACCTTGATCACATCCGCCTGACTTCTGTTCTTGCTGCTCATGGTCTGTCTCCCTTTTGGGCTCTTCCCGCCCGTAACCTCCGTGGCGCCGAAATTGGCGCCAGGAGGGAAAAGAACGCTGTCCGGTGCTCGTCCGGCCCCGTGGTTCCCGATTCCCCGGTGCTGTGGCCGTTCGAGGCGCTACAAAGCGCGCATAGGATCTACGAAGTCCATGTCCCTGTCAAGACTTTTTGTCGCCAGGGAGCCAAACTTGGACCGGTGAGCTGCGCCGTCCAGGCGCCTCCACGTGACTTAGACAAAGAACCCACTGCTGTCGTAAGCTCTCCGCGGCTACCCTTCCTGGGTCAAGCCCTAAGGTGATGAAGGTGTTCCGAGTGGGGTAGGGGAAGGCAGGGTGAGGAGACGGCGGAAGGGTTGTGGAATCCGCCGCCCCTCCGGGGCTTGGAAATATTTTTATCTCTCTACCCGGGGTCGCCGCTTCGCTCTGACCCCGGGCTACATGCCTTGGCCCCTCTGGGGCCTTTTTCTTCGGCTCTGCGATCACACTCGGGTGAGATCCAGTCAGTCGGCTGCTCCGCGAGGAGGACGAGCGCGGCGAGCCTGCGGCGGGGATGGGCTCTCGGGCTCCACGAGCCTGGGCTTGAGTTGCACCACCTGTCGTTGGCTCTTCCCTTCCCGCTTCTTCGCTTCTCGGTACAAGGCTCGAATGTCGAACCCGAAGCGCTCCGCATAGGCTTCTCGGAGCGCTCTTACTTCCCGGATGATCTCGTCCTGTGCCATGGCCTTATTCCCCCGGCTTCCGCGAGGATCTCCTCGGCTCCATACTGGAACGGGGTCACACCGAAGCGGCCCAGGGCGTCCAGAAACTCGCTCCGGGATATCCCTGCGATCTCCGCGGCGCGTCCCTGGGAGACCGCCTTCAGCTCGTACCACTTCACGGCAGCCACCAGCCGCATCTCCTTCGCGAAGACTTGCGGGTCCGCGTGCAAGGCCGCCAAAGCTCCTTCAGGCATCTCGATCGTCATCCTGACCATGTTTTTCTTCCCTGGATCAGCCTACTCCAGCTCGCGGCGTTTTGCGCCTTACCGCACGATCCGGAACGGCCGCACGCCCAACTCGACGGCGCCGCCGTCCGGGCGGACCCCTTCGAGCGCAAGCCGGTATTCACCCGGCTTGAAATACGAAGCGGGAAAGGTGAGGAGAATCGCTTCGAGCGCGTTCGGCTTCAGGCTGGCTTGGTGGAAAGCCCGGACTCCTTTGGGATCGGTGACGGGCGCCGGAAGCCTCCGGCGTCTCGCCGGACGCGTCACCCGACTCCCGCGCCCTGGCAACCCTCCGGCATGGTGGGCAGGTATGCAAGGGTGAACCGCCGGGCACCGCGCCCGTCCGAGACCTCCGTCTCGGTCCCTTCGTAGTAGGCAAAGGGCGGCGCGCACGAGGCCGGCCTTGACTCCCTTACGTGCTGACGCTATCATGTCTTCTATGCAGAGGTTGGAAGTCCGTGATTGGCGGTTCCACGTCGTCCCGGTAAGGGCTTGACGGGGTCGAGAGAGGTGTTGTACACGAAGCTTCGCGGTTGGGAGGGCTGCGTTTATCGCGGTCCGTTGGAGACAATACTCCACCCGGCTGCATTTTTTTGAGGTTCGTCCCTCCTGTGTATCTCCTGTACCTAGATGATTCAGGGTCAGCTAACCTGCCAGTTGCATAGGGAAAACCACTTGCATCGCCTCAAAGTCCCGTCAAGCAAGCATTCGGAGCTTTCCATACCCCTGCTTCTGGATCTCACCGTGGGTGACCTCCTCCGGCCGTGGCATGTCCTACAAGCAAGCGCGCGTTGCAAAGCGCTTCTCCGGAGTGGCGGCCACGGGTTTTTGCAACAACTGGGCTAAGAATCAGAATGTTCACACGCAAAACAATCTGACTACCTGTACGTGCCTTGCCTGCCATAGCAAGAAACTAGCAGCACAAGCCCGGGCGTGAGTCCCTGTCCTACCGCACGATCCGGAACGGCCGCACGCCCAGCTCGACGGCGCCGCCGTCCGGGCGGACCCCTTCGAGCGCAAGCCGGTATTCACCCGGCTTGAAATACGAGGCGGGAAAGGTGAGGAGAATCGCTTCGAGCGCGTTCGGCTTCAGGCCGGCCTGGTGGAAAGCTCGGGCGCCTTTCGGATCGGTCACGGTCACGCGGTAGCTTTCGAAGCGGGGGTCGGCCCCGGCGTCTACGGCCAGGGAGAAGTAGCCGCCTGCTCCGATCTTGACGGCCGGCGCCTCGCCGGGCTCGCCGCGCACGGCGGTGAGGAGGATCAGCGGTGTGTTGACGAGCGGCGACGGCGTCGTCTCCTGAGCCTCTGGCGGACGGGCTTGGGCGAGCTTCTCTTCCATCGCGCGGCGCTCCTCCTGGCCCTCCAGGCGCTGGCGCTCGCTGTCGGCCAGGAGGCGCTCCAGCTTGGAGGCGCTGCGGCGCTCGCTCTCCCATCGGTCTTTCCAGGAGGCTACCGTCTCCCGGGCGCCGCGGCTGCCGGCGAGGAAGCCCAGCACCGGCAGCACGGTGGCTGCCACGGTGAGGACGAGGAGGGCGGCGGCGAGCCCGCGGCGGCGGAGCAGCCAGGCGGTGAGGCCGGCTCGGGCGACGGCGCGCACGGCGTCCTCGGCGACGACGGTCTTGAGGCCGCGCTGGAAGCCTCGCGCCGTCGCCAGGCGCTCCTGGCACTCGGCGCAGGCGACGAAGTGCTCCTCGAACTCGGCCTCCTCCTCCGGCGGGATCTGCCCCCGGTGATAGAGATCGATGAGCCCGCGCTCTTCGATGTAAGTGTGGTCCATGATGCTCAATCGCCGATCCGTCCCCACCAGGAGAGTGGGACGAGCAGAAGGATTATCGCAACCCCCAGGAGGAAGGCGGCCTGCCGGCCTCCTGTCCGCTCCAGGAGGATCTCGCGGTAGCGCTCGCGGGCGCGGTGGAGGACGCGGTTGAACTGCAGGCTGGAGAGGCCGAAGTCGGCGGAGATCCGCTCTTTGTCCTCCTCGGCGATGTAGAACCGCAGGAGGATGTCGCGGTCCCGGGAGGTGCCGAGCTCCTGGATGACCTGACGCACCAGGCCGGCACGCTCGCGGGAGAGGAGCTCGGAGAGGGGGCCGGAGCCCGAGGCGGCCACGTCGGTCAGCGCGTCGCTGTCGGGCTCGGTCTTGCGCCGGGCGGCCTTGCGGTAGTGCTCGATGGCGAGGCTGCGCGCGATCTGGGCGATGAAGCCGGGGAGCCGCGCGGGCTCCCTCAGCTCACCGGCGCGCAACTTCTCCAGGACGAGACGGAAGGTGTCCTGAAAGAGGTCTTCGGCTTCGGGCCGGCCGTTGGTGTGGCGGTCGAGCAGAATCGCGATGCCGCGGCCGTAGACCTCGATCAGGCGCGCCTCGGCGCTCCGGTCCCCCGACTGGATCCGCGTGGCCAGCTCTTCGGGGGAGTCGATGTCGAGGTGCGTGTCCAGAAGCGGTTTTTCCTGCCTTCAGCCCGGCCGTGGAGACGCGCATTCTAGCAGACCGCGTCAGGGCACCGGGGCCGGCGGTGGGCCGTCGTTGGCGCCCCAGACCGCCACCTGGTCCGGATCGCCCCGCAGCGTCGAGCCGTAGAGGGAGGCGAACGGTCCCTCCTGGCTCACGCCTTCGGCGAGCGAGATGTACATCCGGAACGGCTGCTCTTTCTTGTCAGCGCCATCCCAGCGGAGCTGGCTCTCGATCAGGACGAGCGGCCCGTGCTCCGTCGAGGAGGCGTACAGCGTCCCGTCCGGCTCGTAGATCGCGAAGCCCGTGCAGACCTCCCCGGACTCGGAGAGGAACGGCTCCGCGGTGCCGTCCGCGCCGGTGCCGATGCAGATCCTACCGGTCTGCTGCAAGATGGGCTCGAAGCCCTGCACCCACCAGACGTGCCATTCGCCCTTGAATCGGTTGATGTTCATGTCTCCTCCTTTGAAAAAGTTTCGTCAACGCCAGTCGCCCTGCAAAACGAAGCCGGCCCAGTAGTAGGGATCGCGCCACCGCCTTTCCTGGCGCAGGGAGAGCTGCGCCGAGCGCAGCGCCGCGGCCGGGGTCAGGCCGTCGATCCACATCGCCCGGTAGAAGCGGGTCATCAGCTCCGCCGTGGCGCGGTCGTCGACCTTCCAGAGGCTGGCCACCAGCCGCGCCGCGCCGGCGTGGAAAAAACCTTGCGTCAACCCGGTCAGCCCCTCCCCTCGGACCTCCCGGCCGAGCGCCGTGCGGCAGCCGCTCAGCACGACCAGCCCGGCATCCAGGCGCAGGGCATAGATGTCGCGCAGGCGAAGGAAGCCCTCGCGCGGCCGGCCCTGGGCGTCGATCGTGGAGAGGGCCAGCCCGGAGAGCGCCGGGTGCTCCGCGTCGATCACGCCGTGCGTGGCGAAGTGGATCGTCCGGAACCCCGCCAGGCGGTCGTCGCGGACCTCTTGGAGGCTGGCATCGGCTCCGAGGTCGAGCCGGGCCTGGTCCGGAGCCGCGATATTGGCGATATTGGCGATGGCTTCGGCCTCCTGCCGCGTCGCCGGCAACCGCGGAAAAGCGGGGTCTTTGGGATCGAAAAGCGGGTCGGCCACGATCGCCACCTGCCGCGGCGCTGCGGGGCGGCTGGCCAGCTCGCGCCGCAGCAGGGCCAGGGCCGAGGCCGACGGCAGCGACACGACCTCGTGGTTGTCCAGAAGGAGGGCCAGGAGCGGGACCGGCGCGGCGCCGGTGCTCGGGACGGGCAGCGCGCCGAACGGCAGGTAGTGGAGCGCGCCGTCCGCTACGATCACCAGCCGCTTCGCGCCGAGCCGGCCGGCCACCGGCCCGAGCAGGAGCCGGCTCAGCTCCGCGGCCTCGGCCGTCTCGGCGGCGCGGTCGGCGACATCGTAGGTGCTCAGCCGTTCATGGACTCGGCGCGCGGCCTCGTCGATCACCGCGCGCGGCGGGAGATCGAAGACGTCCAGCGAGTCTGGAGCGACCGCGAAGAGATGGCTTCCGGCTTCGCCCAGGGAGTAGCTCAGAAGAAGGGTATCCGGATCGAGGAGACGCTGGATCTCGTCGGCCGTGGCCGGGACCGGACGGGCGATGGATCCGTCTCGGATACCGGACTCCGCCAGGAGCTCGAGGAGTGTCCGCGCTCTCGCGCGCTCGCCGGCTTCGAGCGCGGCCCGGTCGAGCCCGGTTCCCGGCGCGGCGCGGTGCAGCCGGAGCAGGAGATCGATCAGCAGCTCGTACGCTTCGTGAAGCGTGGCGGCGAAGGAGGAGCGCAGGTCGGGATCGGCGATGCGGGTGCGCAGCGCCTCCACCACCTCACCGCCGCGGCGGCATGGCCGAAGGCGGTCTCGGTCCGTCCCAGGCCGCGTTCCACCCGCGCGAGCGAGCAGAGCGTGCCGGCTTCGATCACCGGGATGCGCGCGCCGCGGGCGAGACTCAGCGCCTGATCGAAGCTGGCCAGAGCCCGGTCCATCTGGCCGAGCCCGGCCTGAGTCTCGCCGCGCGCACGCAAGGTGTCGGCCTCGTACGGGACGTCTCCCACGGCTCGCAGCGCCGCGAGCGCCGCCTCGTAGGAAGTGAGGGCGGCGGCCGGATCGTCCAGCGCCGCCTGCGCGCGGCCGATCTGGGCCCGGGTGATCCCTTCGCCCCGCCGGTCTCCCGCGGCCTGCTGGAGAGCGAGCGCCTCCTGGTGAAGGGAAAGAGCGCGGCGCGGATCTCCGAGCAGGCTGGTAACCCGGCCGAGGTTGGTCAGCGTGGACGCCTCGCCTTCGCGGTCGCCGGTGGCGCGCCAGAGCGCCAGCGCCTGCTCGTAGCGCGGCAGCGCCTCCCGCGGCTCGCCCAGACCCTGATAGATCGCGCCCAGGTTGTGCAGCACGCGCGCCTGCCAGCGGCGGTCCTGGAGGGCGGTGACCATTTCCAGCGCCTGGCTGTAGCTCGCGAGCGCGTCCTGGAAGTCGCCCATCTCCCGGTGGAGCACGGCGATGTTGTTGAGCGCCCGCGCCTCGCCCGTGCGGTCGCCCACCGTGCGCAGCAGCGCCAGCGCCTCCTGGTAGCGGAGGAGGGCGGGCGCCGGCTCTCCCAGGATGTCGAGCGCCCGCGCCGAGCTGGTCAGGGCGGCTCCCAGGAGCGCCGCCGCCTTCACCTCGCGCAGGCGCGGCAGCGCCTCGTCGTAGCAGGAGACCGCCTCTTTCAGGCGGCCTCGCGGCAGGTCGCTCGCGCACAGGTTGCTCAGCGAGACCGCCTCGCCGTAGCGGTCGCCGGTCTGCCGCTGGATCGCCAGCGCCGCCTCGAAAGCGGCGCGCGCCTCGTCCATCCTCCCCAGCAGCCAGAGATCGAGCCCGATCTCGTTGCGCGCCGCCGCCTCCCAGAGCCGGTCTCCTTGCTGTTGCCAGAGGGGGAGGACCCGCTGTCCGGCGACCAGAGCGCGACCGGTGTCGCCGGTCAGCCGCGCGAGCACCGCCTCGGCGTAGAGCGCCCGCGCCCTCTCTCCAGTCTCGCCGAGGGCCTCCCAGAATCCGGCCGCGGCGGCGTACTCGGCGAGAGCCTGGCGCCGGGCCTCGGCCGTCCCCTCCAGGTAGAGCGCGCCGGCACGGCTCATCGCCGAGGCCGCCTCGATGCGGCGCGGATCGGTCAGCTCCTCGATCCGGATGGAGAAGCGTCCGGCCGGAGCCCCCGCTTCGCGCGCCTTGACGGCGACCTCATGGTGGCCTCTGAAAGCTGGGAGTCACCACCAGCGTTTCCATGCCTTGGCGGTCGAAAGGTGCATCAACCCCGATGAGCCGAGCGCCGTCCGGCCCGGTCATCTCGACCGTGACGTCGATCCCCTGCTGCTCGACCGAGACGAGCCACGTCCGGCCGGCTGTGAGATCGACAGGGAAAGTCCGGGACCCGTCCGGCTCCAAGGAGCCTCCGTCGGACGCGAGGAGCGATCCCGCGAGAAGCAGGAAAAGTGAGGCGGCCACGGCGATGGTCCGGATGATATCCCATAAAGCGCATGCCAGGCGCCACCCCGGGAGCCGGGGCGGGGCCGTGCTTGCGGGTGGCGCAAAAGGCGCCGGTCCTGCAATCCTCAGAAGGAAGTGGGGTGGAGTGTGCCGACAAGGAGGTGCACTCGTGATCGACTTCGAAGCCCGCCGCGAGGAACGCCAGGAGATGGTCGAACGCGAGATCGCCGGCCGCGGCGTGCGCGACCGTCGACGTGCTGCGCGCCATGGCCGCCGTGCCGCGCGAGGCGTTCGTGCCGGAGCGAGCTGGCCGAGTTCGCCTACGACGACACGCCGCTGCCGATCGAGGAGGGCCAGACGATCTCGCAGCCCTACATCGTGGCGCTGATGGCCGAGGCGCTGGAGCTCGCGCCGGGCGAGCGGGTGCTCGAGGTCGGCACCGGCTCGGGCTACGCCGCGGCGGTGCTGTAGCCGGATCGCGGCGGCGAGGTCTAGACGGTCGAGCGCCACGAGGAGCTGTCGCCGGGCTCGGCCGGCGCGCTCGCACGGCCTCGGCTACGGCAACGTGCACGTCCGTGCACGGCGACGGCACGCTCGGCTGGCCGGAGCACGCGCCGTACGACGCCATCGTCGTCGCCGCGGCGGCCCGACAGTGCCGCGAGGCGCTGCTCGAGCAGCTCGCCGTCGGCGGCCGGCTGGTCATCCCGGTCGGGCCGAGGCCCGCGGCGCAGGAGCTGGTGCGCGTCACGCCGCGTACGCCGACGGACCGCTTCGAGCAGGAGGACCTCGGCGGCGTGCGCTTCGTGCCGCTGATCGGCGCGCAGGGCTGGCGACGGCGACGAGGCCGAGCGAGCCGAGGCCGCTGGGCCCGGCCGGGTCGCGCCGCGCGCCGAGCCGTCCGCGAGACGCGTGGCCAGCTGCTCGTGCGCGAGGTGGCCGAGCCGTTCGACGACGATCGACGCGGCCGACCTCGGCGCCGCTGCTCGAGCGCATCGGCGACGCCGCGTCGTGCTGCTGGGCGAGGCGACCCACGGCACCTCCGAGTTCTACCGGATGCGCGCCCGCATCACCCGCGAGCTGATCAGCAGCAAGGCTTCACGATCGTCGCCGTGGAGGCCGACTGGCCCGACGCGGCGCGGATCGACCGCTACGTGCGGCATCGTCCGGCGCACTCCGGCGACCGCGAGCCGCCTTCCGCCGCTTCCCGACCTGGATGTGGCGCAACCGCGAGGTGCGCCGCGCTTCGTCGAGTGGCTGCGGACGCACAACGCCGCGCCGGGCGCCGGAGCGCCGGGTCGGCTTCCACGGCTCGACCTGTACAGCCTGTACACCTCGATCGACGCGGTGCTGCGCTACCTCGAGCGAGGTCGACCCCGACGCCGGCGCGCGTGGCGCGGCCGCGCTACGGCTGCCTCACGCCGTGGGAGCGCGACCCGGCGGCTCTACGGCCGCGCCGCGCTCACCGGCCGCTATCGCCGTCTGCGAGGCGCGGCGTGGTCGCGATGCTGCGGGACCTGCTCGAGCAGCGGCTCGACTACCGCGCAGCGACGGCGAGCGCTTCTTCGACGCCGCTGCAGAACGCGCGCGCTGGTGGCCGACGCCGAGCGCTACTACCGGGTGATGTACTACGGCTCGGCGCGAATCGTGGAACCTGCGCGACCAGCACATGTTCGAGACCCTGCGAGACGCTGCTCGCCTTCCGCGGCGCCGGCGCGAAGGCCGTGGTCTGGGAGCACAACTCCCACATCGGCGACGCCGCGGCGACCGAGATGGGCGCCCGCGGCGAGCTCAACATCGGCCAGCTCTGCCGCGAGCGAGTTCGGCGACGCGCGCCTACCTGGTCGGCTTCGGCACCGATCACGGCACGGTGGCCGCGGCGCACCGACTGGGACGGCCGATGGAGGTCAAGCGCGTGCGCCCGTCGCACCCGGAGAGCTACGAGCGGCTCTGCCACGACGCCGGCGTGCCGGCCTTCCTGCTGCCCCTGCGCGAGCCCGGCGCGCGAGGTGCGCGACGAGCTGCGCGGCGCCGCGCCTGGAGCGCGCCATCGGCGTCGATCTACCGGCCGGAGACCGAGCTGCAGAGCCACTACTTCCAGGCCGTGCTGCCGCGGCAGTTCGACGAGTACATCTGGTTCGACGAGACCCGGGCCGTGACGCCGCTCGGCCCGCGAGTCGCACGCGGCATGCCGGAGACCTATCCGTTCGGTCTCTAGCGAGGTGAGCCATGCTGAGGGATCTGGACTGGGTCAAGAACCGCCTGCGCTGGATGCGCGAGCAGCGCATCTGGCCGAACGGGCTCCGCTATCTCTGGACGGACGCTTTCGGCGTCGTCCTCCTGGTGTCGCTCTACCACGAGCTGAACGACGAGAAATACCTCGCCGAGGCCGAGCAGGTGGTCGCCGAGGTCGACCGGGTGCTGGGCCGGCCGCGCGGCGTGCGCATCGGCGAGGCGGCGGACCGCGACGGCCAGTATTTCCACTACCTGGCGATGTGGGTCTACGCCCTGGAGCGCCTGGGCCGGGTGAAACCGGAGTACCGGCAGAAGGCCGTGGACCTGGTGAAACAGATCCATCCCGCCTTCGTCATCCCGGGCCGCGGCATCTGGTGGAAGATGCGGGAGGATCTGAGCGGACCCTATCCCGGCTATGGCCTCGGAGGCCTCGATCCGTTCCAGGGCTACGTCACCTGGCGCCTCCTGGACCCGGACGCCCTGAGAGACGAGATCGCGGAGCTGAAGGTCATCGTGGACCGCATCTGGCGCGGCATGGTCGTCACGCAGGACCTCGGCCTGGGGATGATGCTCTGGATGACCCATCTCGCCTCGGACGAGGAGTGGGCGGAGGCGCACCAGAGGCAGGCCCTGATGATTCTGGACCGGATGTGGTTCGATCCGCCCGGCTACTTCTGCCGCCAGCCGGAGCTGCCGAACGTCAGGATCGCCTTCACCAACTACGGCGTCTCGGTGGGACTGCAGGCGGTGGACGCCTGGCCGGACCGGGTTGAACGTCTGAACACGTTTTTCGATGGCTTCCGCGCCGGGGACGAGTACGACCGGGAAGCGATCACCTGGGTGATGGCGTGCAACTCTCACTTTCCGGGCGAGCTGGTACATCCGCTGCCGGTGCTGGTGACCGCCTGACGCTGACGGCGGCCGGGCCGGAAAGCCAGGGCTGCGTTACGGTCCGATAAAACCAGTCCGGCATGGCGTCACACCAGGCGGCGCAACGCCTGTTCCAGGCGTGGCAGCGCGGCATCGATCTCGTCCGGCGACACCGCGCCGGCGCTGAGCCGGAACCAGCCTGTGTTCTCGGTCGATCCGAACGCCTGGAACGGCACCATGCCGATCCCCGCCTCCTCCAGGATGTAGCGCCGCACCTCGTCGTTCGTGCGCAGAGCGGAGCCGGAAGGGGTGGTCTTGCCGAAGGGGTGGATGCGCGCCGTGAGATAGATGGCGCCCATCGGCGGGATGCTCTCCACGGGCAATCCGCCGGCCTTCATGGCCTGGATGCCCGCGTGCAGCCTGTCGAGCCGCACCTGGAGCTGTCCCAGGAACACATCCTGAAAAGCCCGGATCGCCGCCGGATCGTCGAGCAGCCCCACCGTCGCCACCTGCTCGGCGCGCGGCGCCCAGGCGCCGACGTGTCCCAGCACGGCAGACATGCGGGAGATGACGTCGACCGGCCCGACACCCCAGCCCACGCGCAGCCCGGTGGCCGCGAAAGACTTGCTGATACCGTCCACGAACACGGTGTAGCGCGCCATCTCGGGGATCAGCTCCGGCGGCGTGAAATGCGGAGCACCGCCGAAGCGGAGCATCCAGTAAATGTGATCGTAGAGCACATAGAGAGGCCGCTCGCCGGTCCGCTGCCGCGCCTCGTTTTCCTCCAGCACGGCCTCGCAGATCCCGAGCAGGGCCGCGCGCTCGATCGTGGTGCCCGTGGGATTGAGCGGCGAGTTGAGGCAGAGCAGGCGGGCGCCGCCGAGCTTGCCGTCGAGGCTCTTGCGGGTGGGGAGGAAACGGGTTTCGGGCCCGCAGACAATGGGCACGTCCACGCCGCCGACCATATGCGTGTAGTGATTGTTGTTCCAGCTCGGCACCGGGTAGACGACCCGGTCGCCGGGGTCGCACAGAGTCCGGAAGACGCAGTAGATCACCGGCCGCGCCCCGCCCACGATGAGCACCGACTCGACCGGATATCGCAGGCCGAGGTCGCGCTCATAGAGCCGGGCCACGGCCTCGCGAAGCGGGGCGATGCCGCTCGAAGGCGGATAGTTGGTCTCGCCGCGCTCCAGCGCCTCATGGATACCGGCCGCGAGCCGCGCCGGGATCGGGAACTGGCCGGGCGCGAAGTCGCCGATCGTCAAATCGCAGATGGGCCGGCCCGCGGCCTTGAGCGCCCGGATCTCGCCCCCGATACGGAGGATCTCCGAGCCGATCAGGGCGCCCGCCATGGCCGAAACCCGGCCGGAAGAGGAAGGGCCGGCGTCCCGCGCCAGCGTGGACAGGTCGAGGAGTGCTCTCGTCGTCATGGCGAGAGACTATGCCAGGACCGGCCCGGTGTTCCAGACCGGGACGCGCGGCCTTGGATGCCAGCCGCTACGCGGCGGCGGAAAGCTTCGTCTTGAGCTGCTCGGTCAGCTCGACCTCCTGCCGCAGGTCGTTCTTGTAGTCCCTCGCCACGGCGTGATGGAGCTCGTGGAGCAATTCGTCGTGCCGCTTCTGGACGAGCGCGGCTAGATATTCACGGTCCTGGTCTTTCATCTCGGTCATGGCGGTCCCTCCTGGGTCATCCCGCGTTGCATCTCCAGTATTCCTCTCCGCGTCCGCCTTGTCCTCGGCTCTATGGGTAGTCCGCACCCCCGCCAACGGGTGGCGTCGTTGACAGTCGGCCCGGCGGCGCCTACCATCCCGCTGCCCGCTTTCCAGACGCTTGCGGAAAGGAAACGCCCATGATCCTGTGCAGGAGATCTCCGGCTGGGTTGGTCCTTCTGCTGCTCCTCGGCTGTGGTGGAGAGACCTCCGCGCCCGGACCGGCTCCAGCTCCGCCATCCGCACCCGAGCCCGCGCCGGCCTCCGCGCCCGCGCCGGCCGCGGCTGCCGTCACCGACCCGTTCGGCTACTACTTCCTCGACGAGGCTACGGCCCTGCCGGACTGGGCGCGCGGGATCGACCATCTCCATCTCTCGACCTTCGACATGAAGGGGGATCAGATGGTCACCGTCCCCCTCTACGGCTTCATCCGCATGAAGCGCATGAAGGAGGACGCCGGGGGAGCCGACTACAAGCTCGTGAATCCCCGTATCGAGGGCCTGCACCTCACGTGTACCACCCAGGAGATCGGAGGCGTCTCGTTCGCCTTTGAAGGCGACTTCCAGCAGCCCGGCGAGATGCCGGTCGTGGTGCCCCAGGGAGTGGCGCTCAAGGGGACCCTGCGACGCCTGGAGAAGGGGGCGCCGGCCGGTGAGCTGAACGCGAGCTTCAGCTATTCCGCGGGTGATTGAGCTGGGTGTGGGATCACCGGCAGCACGATCTGTGAAGCCCGGCCGTCCTCGCGGTGGAGAGTCAGCCGCGGCGCCGGCTTGTGCTCTGGAGTGACGGCGTTCGCCTTGTCCGCGCCGGTCACGGTGACGCGGATGCGGTTGCCGGCGGCGAAGATCTTCGAGGTGGGGAAGAGGTCGAAGGCGAGCTCCACCGGCTTGTTCTTCGGCAGGCTCGCCCGGTCCGCGGCGAAGCCCCGGTGCCAGGGCATTCCCAGGTAGTCGTAGCCAGGGTCGGCCACGGCCCGGTTCGAGGCGCGCAGCGCTCCCTCGGTCACATAGTGGGAGGCGCCTTTCGCGTCCACTTCCTCCAGATAGACGAAGAGGTCGGCGTCCGGCACCTCCGCGGAAAGCCAGATGCGGACGACCGGATGCCCCGTCACCTCGACCGCGGCGGCCAGCGGCGGCGTGGTGTAGGAGAGTCCCTTGGCGTCGTTGGCCGAGAGGTCTTCCGGCCACGCCGGTTCCGTGGACCAGAGCGGCGCGGGCCAGACGCTGGCGGAGTAGTCCACGGTCAGCGTGTCGCGGCCCTCGGTATTGGCGGGCGTGCCAGGCGCTTCGGGTGTGAGACGGCCGTCCGCCGCGAAATAGTAGGGCGTCAGCTTCTGCTCCGGCAGCGGCCACTGGCGCGCCGCGCGCCAGGCTGTCTCTTCAGGCGCGCCCATCGTGTAGTAGTGGACGGGCTCTTCGTCCTCGATGCCGTTGCGGATCCCTTTGAGCCACCGGTCGTAGAAACGCAGGTGCTCGGCGCCGAAGTCGAGCTTGTCGTGCTGGACGTGCGTCCACGGACCGATCGTGAGCCGCTGCGGGTTCTTGAGGCTGCGGTAGAGGAGGGTCTGGTCGCGCACGTAGCGGTCGAACCAGCCGGCGAGGTGATAGATCGCCACGCCCGACTGCTCGATCCCTTCCCGGTAGGTGATCGGGCTCCAGTCGAGATAAGGTCGGGCGCCGGTCTTCGCATCGACGCTGTCGCGGAACGGGAGCCGGGCGGTGATCTCGGCCATGTCGCGGTTGCCGCGGTGCTCGGCGACGGCGGCTTTCAGAAGGGATTCCCCTTCCGGGCCGTCGACCGGTAAGGCGGGCTCGTCCACGTCCATTTTCTTGACGAGGCTGGTCCACGTCGCGATGAAGTTGGCGTGGTAGATGCCCCCGTTCCAGAGCAGGGCGTACATGTCGGTCATCCCGACCTCGGGAAGATCGCCGCGAGGTGGGGCGGAGCCTTGCCGGCCGCGAGGTATTCAGTGATTGCCAGGTAGGAGCGGCCGTACATGCCGACCTTGCCAGTCGACCACGGCTGGATCCCCAGCCACTCGGTGACGTCGTAGGAGTCCTCGGTCTCGCGGCGGTTGAAGATCCCGCCGAAGGTGCCGAAGGAGGCGCCGGAGCCCCGCACGTCAACGGCCGCCACGACGTAGCCGTGCCGCATGATTTCGGTGAGCCACGGGAAGGTGTCGAGAATGGTGTAGACCTTCCCTTCCTCCTTCACCGCCCGTTGGTAGCGGTGGGCCGTCCAGATCACCGGCAGAGGCTCGGCGGCGAGCCGGCCTTCCCGGGTCGGGAGGAAGAGGTCGACCGCCAGCCGCGTGCCGTCGCGGGCCGGGATGTAGAACGAAGTGCGCTTCCAGCCGTCATAGGTGGCCTGGGAGTAGCCGCGGTACTCCCCGAAGCGCGAGACGCGGGTCTCGGTCCCGGTGGGCGCGGCTGCGCCGCCGAGGAGCGCGGCCAGGCAGAGCACGATGAGGGTTGTCCAGCGGAGGCTTTGGGGAATTCGGCGCATCCTGCGAATTATCGCGTCCGGCCGAAGCCCGATCACGCCGCGCCCACGGGTTTGCGGCGTGTGCGCGAGCGCTAGGCGTGGCCGTGCGCGGGGTCGCGCGGCACATGCTCAGGCTTGTGCAGCGCATGCGCGACCCGCGCGCCGGCTGCACAAACGGCGTGGCGGGTGCGCGGGAGGCGATAACTGTGCGATGATAACAGGATGAGTGCTTCAGAGAATGAGATTCTCAAACTGCTGGCCGCCTGGGCGGAAGCGGTCCGGCGATCGGATGCCCGAGCCGTCGCGGGCATGGTCACGGAGGACGCGGAGTTCCTGGAGTCAGGGCGCGACTCTCAGCGGCCGTGCCACGGTCGAAGACGACCATGTCCGCCTTCCTGGAGCGGTTCGAGCTCGATGAGCAGTTCGATGTCGAGGAAATCCTCATCTCTGCGCAACCTGGCCGTCGTCCGAGGGCTCGACGGACCCGTGCGGCTCGTGCGCGGCGGTAGCGCGGCGCCTCAGCGGGCTTTCTGCGTGATCCGCAGGGAGGCGGACGGCTGCTGGCGCTTCGCCCGGGGTATGACGAACCAGCCGCCTGCGCCAAGAAGTTGAAGCCGGCTCCCAGCCCGCCCATAGCCGCTGGGGCATGGGCAGTAGAGACGACCCCAGTCCGTTACCCGAAACCTTACCGGGTCCCGAAACGTCGGGGCGTCTCCTTCCTCCCAGGCATCGATGGGCTCCGCTTCGCGCCAGGACGGTCGGTCTACTGGTGTGCCCGATGGGTGGCAGGTTCGGCAGGTTCGTGGTGACGGAGAAGAGAGACGCCCCGAAGTTTCGGGACCCGGTAAGGTTTTCGATGACGGACTGGGGCGTCTCTACTGAAACGTTACAGCGCGTTCAAATCCCCAACGCCGCCGTCGCCACGTCATGCATCGGTGTCTCCACGCCCACCTCCCGGCCCAGCCGCGACACCGCGCCGCTCAGGTCGTCGATCTCGGTCGGCCGGCCGGCCTCCAGATCCAGCAGGAAGCTCGGCTTCATCGGTCCCGGCAGCGAGTCCACGAAGCCGAGGACTCTCGTCTCGTCGGCCTCGGTGAGCGCGATTCCCAGCGCCTTCCCCACGATCACCACCTCGTGGACCAGCCTTTCGATCAGAAGGCGCCCCAGCGGCCGGTCGCGGATCGGGCCGATCGACGTTCGGGCCAGGCCGCAGGCCGCGGCCATGGGGGCGATGAAGGTGAGCTTGCGCCAGAGGTCGACGTCGATCGCGGCCGAGGCTCGGGCGTCGGCGCCCGCGTCCCGAAAGGCGACGGCGATGCGCTCGGCCCGGTCCGAGAGGCCGCCGGCCCTCTCTCCCACGACCACCCGGTGAAACGAGCTTCGCCGCTCGATTGTTCCCGGCGCGACGCGGGCGGCGCTGATCTCCGTGAGGCCTCCGAGGACCCGCTCGGCCGGAACGCCGCTTTCGATCAACCGCTCGGCGGCGTCCACTCCGTTGAGGAGCGGCACGACGTCCGCTCCCTGGCGCGCCAGGATTCCGGCGGCGGGCGCGATCTCCCGCAGCGACCAGGTCTTGACCGCCACGAGCGCGAGGTCGGCCGGGCCGAGGGCTTCCGGGTCGTCGGCCGCCTCGACCCGGACGGTGAAGGTTTCTTCGGGCGTCCGGATCTTCCAGCCCTTTTTCGCGGAGCGCCTCCAGGTGCGCGCCGCGGGCGAGAAACGCCACGCCGTGACCGGCGCGGGCGAGAATCCCGCCGTAGTAGCCTCCGACTCCACCCGCTCCGAGCACCGCGATCCTCATGGCGTCACCTCCCGTCAGGCGCTCTATTGTAGTGCCGCCCGGGCGTGCGATTCTTCCCGCCCGGACGGGCGGTGCGTTCCCTCCCTCCGCGGGCTAGCCTCCCAGGCGAGGAGGGACTCTCATGCGCGAATTCACCGACGGGTCGACCGCGATCGTGCGCGGCGCGCTCGACGCCGGCTGCACCTTCTTCGCCGGCTATCCCGATCACCCCGGCCTCGCCGATCCTGATGCAGATGATGCGCGAGCTGCCCAAGGTCGGCGGCGTCGCCGTCCAGGGGGAGGACGAGATCGCCTCGATCGGCATGTGCATCGGCGCCACGCATGGCCGGCGCGCGGGCGATGACCGCCACCAGCGGCCCCGGCATCTCCCTCTACAGCGAGAACATCGGCCTCGCGATCATCGGCGAGGTGCCGCTGGTCATCGTGGACGTGCAGCGCCTCGGCCCGGCCACCGGCGGCGCGACCACGGTCGGCCAGGGCGACGTGCAGTTCGCGCGCTGGGGGACCGCGGGCGGTTACCCGATCATCGCGCTGGCGCCGTCGTCGGTTGCGGAGTGCTACCGCTCACGCGCCGCGCCTTCGATCTGGCCGAGCGCTTCCGCTGCCCGGTGTTCCTGCTCACCGACAAGGAGCTGAACATGACCGACCACCACGGTGGAGGTGGACGCACTACGAGGCCCGCGGTGCCGCGACGGCGCGGTCCTGCGCCGCGACGCCGAGCCCCCGTACCGCTACATCCCGGCCGGCCGAGGTGCCGCCGCTCGCGCAGTACGGCGGCGACGGCGCGGTCCGCTTCACCGGCTCGACCCACGACGAGCGGGCGATCATCACCAAGGCCCCGCGAAGGTGGCGCAGCTGAACGAGCACCTGCGCGCGAAGATCGAGGACCACGTCGACGAGATCGAGCTGGCGGCCGCGGACTTCAGCCCGGCGCCGCGACGCTCTTCGTCAGCTACGGGGTCACCGCCGGGGCGATGCGCGAGGCGGTCGGCGCGCCTGCGCGCCGCGGCCAGGCGGTGTCGGCTGTCTGACTGCTGCAGAGCCTGTGGCCGGTGCCCGAGAGCGCGATTCGCGCGGCGCCTGGAGGGGATCGCGCGCGTCGTCGTCGCCGAGCTGAACCACGGCCAGTACCGGCGCGAGATCGAGCGCCTGGCCGACGGCGCGGGAAGTGGTCGGCCTCCACCGCGTGGACGGCGAGCTGATCGCGCCCGAGGCAGTTCGATGGAGGCCGTGCGATGAGCGCGCACCACCGTCACCCCGCTGGCCACCTACCGCAACGAGACGCCGTACCCGTTCTGCCCGGGTTGCGGCCACCACCCGATCCTCGACCAGCTGAACGCGGCGCTCGTCACGCTGCAGCTCGATCCCGCGCAAGGTCGTGCTGGTCAGCGACATCGGCTGCTCGGGGCTGTCGGACCAGTACTTCGCCACCAGCGCCTTCCACGGCCTGCACGGCCGCAGCATCACCTACGCGACCGGCATCAAGCTCGCGCGCCCCGACCTCAAAGTCATCGTGATCATGGGCGACGGCGGCACCGGCATCGGCGGCGCGCACCTGCTCAACGCCGCGCGGCGCAACATCGGGACTCACCGTGCTGGTCTTCAACAACTTCAACTTCGGCATGACCGGCGGCCAGCACTCGACCACCACGCCGACCGGCGCGATCACCAGCACCACGCCGGGCGGAAACCTGGAGCGGCCGCTCGACATCTGCGCCACCGTCGCGCGTCAACGGCGCGGGCTACGTCTGGCGCGGCACCAGCTTCGACGAGGACCTGTCCGACCGCATCGCCGAGGCGGTCGCGACGCCGAGTGCTTCGCGCTGCTCGACATCTGGGAGCTGTGCACCGCCTACTACGTGACGACAAACCCGATGAATCGCAAGGCGCTGTCGGAGCTGCTCGACGGCCTCGGTTTCGGTACGGGCGTCCTGTATCGGCGCGAGGTGGCCGAGTATTCGAACGCTTACCGCGCGGCGCACGCGGCCGATCGCGCGGCGCCGCGCCGGGAAATCCGAGGGGTGGAGCCGGTTTTCCCGTCCGGGCTCGACCGGCGATTTCATCTGGTCGTCGCCGGCTCGGCCGGCGGCAAGGTGCGCTCGGCGGCGCGCCTGCTGATCCAGGCCGCCGTGCTCTCGGGCCTGTACGCGGCGCAGCGGGACGATTATCCGATCACGGTGAAAACGGGCCATAGCGTGAGCGAGCTGATCCTGTCGCCGGAACCGATCGAATATACGGGCGCCGAACAGACGGACGCGTTGCTGGTGCTGACGGAGGACGGCCGCAAGAAGGCCGGCCCGTACGCGGCGTCGCTGTCGCCGGGCGGCCGGATTTTCAAGGTGGACGGAGTCGGCGAGATCCCTGGAAGGATCGAGACGCTGGACCTCCTGCGGTCCGGCGTGCGGTTCGCGAGGACCGACGTGGCCCTGGCCGCGCTGGCGGCGGTAGTAGAGAGGCTCGGCCTGTTCCCCCTGGCCGCTCTCGAAGAGGCGGCGCGCCGCACGGGCAAGGCGTACGTGGAATCCAACCTCGCGGCGATCTCGGCGGGGGCGGCCGTTTCGGTTTAGTTTAGAACGGCGCCGCCGGCACGGGCCGCGCCTCGATCGCCCGGCACGTCTTGCCCTTGCAGGACGCGAGCGATTTGACGAGCTTTGCGAGGCTGTCCAGCCACGCCTTGGGAACCCGGTCGCGCAAGTTCAGCCGCTCGTCCGGATCTTTCTTCATGTCGTAGACTTCTTTTTCTCCGGTGCCATATTCCAAATATTTGTACGCCGCGGTGCGGACGCCGCGATGGGCAGGGTAGGACGCCGTCGAGTCCTCGGGTTCCAGGATCTCCGAGGCTCGTGGCACGGCCGGCGGGGCCGGTGGAACCGCGAACTGCTCCAGCAGGACCGCCTGCCGCCACGAAGCCGGCGTGGTCCCCTTCAGGAGGGGGACCAGCGAGCGGCCGTCCGGCTCCACCGGGAGCGTTGCGCCGGCCAGCTCGGCCAGGGTCGGAGCGAGATCGACGCTCGACGTCAGCGCGTCCACCCGGATTCCTTTCGGCACGCCCGGTCCGCGCACGAGAAGAGGCACGTGAACGTCCGGCTCATAAGGCGTGTATTTACCCGGCTCCAGCCGGTGCTGGCCCATGTGGAAGCCGTTGTCCGAGGTGAAAACGATGTAGGTGTCGTCGAGCCGGCCGGTGTCGCGCAGCGCCTGCACCAGCGCCGCCACGGCCTCGTCGACCGCCTGGAGCGACTGCATCTGCTTGCGGTAGAGCGCATCGATCGCGGCGATGTGGCCGGCGTCGAGGCGCTTCAACGCCCGGATGCGCGCCGGCTTGTCGCGCACGTCGGGCTCGTTGAACGACGGAGTCCGCGGCGCTTTCAGGCCGGGGAACAGGCCGGCGTGGCGTTTCGCCGGGGTGGACGGCTTGTGCGGCGCGTAGGCCGCCAGGTAGAGGAAAAACGGCTGATTCGACTCCGAGGCGCGCCGCACGAAATCCGTGGCCGTCGCGGCCAGCACATCGGTCATGTAATCCTCGGCCTTGCTGCCGTGGCGGACGAGCGTCCCGTTTTCGTTGAGCGTATAGCGAT
Organism: uncultured Holophagales bacterium; assembly: GCA_963844885.1. Classification (GTDB taxonomy): domain Bacteria; phylum Acidobacteriota; class Thermoanaerobaculia; order Multivoradales; family UBA5704; genus DATMER01. The sequence goes on from CAWJQA010000015.1 coordinate 164,717, forward strand.
AGGCCGCGTAGGGGCTGCCTTGAACCGGGCTCGCCCATTCGTCCCATCCCGGCGGCACGTAGGTCAGATCCTCGCCGTTGGGATATCCGTTCAGATACTTGCCGAACAGCGCGGTGCGGTAGCCCGCGGCGTGCAGGGCCACGGCGAGGCTTTTATCTTCATGGCCGAGCTGGTCGAATCTTTCGAAGCCGCCGTCCGGCGGGAAATTCGTGAGCACCCGGTGGTTGTGGACGTGCCGCCCGGTCAAGATCGTCGAGCGCGACGGGCAGCAGAGCGACAGCGGCACGAAATGATTCGAGAACGTCATCCCCTGGTCCGCGATCAGCGCCCGCGTCTTCGGCATGAAATCGAGCGAGCCGAGGACGAGGTCTTGATCGTCGGTCAAGACAACGATCAGGCTCGGTTTCGCCTCGGCGATGTCGGTGAAGGCACCCAGGAGCAGCAGAAGGATGAGTGGGAGAGCGGTGCGGCGTGGGAACGGCATGGGCGGACCTCCTGTCTCGATGCTACCATCCGCCCGCCAAAGGAGGTTTTCCCATGCTCTTCCGCTCGCTGCGCATCGTCTTCGTCGCCGTCCTGATCGCCGCTCCGTGCCTGGCCCGGCCTCTGACTCCCGAGGATCTCTGGGCGCTGGATCGCGCGGCCGATCCCGCCGTCTCTCCGGACGGCTCGCAGGTGGTGTTCACGGTCACCCGCTACTCGGTGGACGAGAACAAGGGGGATTCCGACCTCTGGCTCGTGCCGGCGGACGGCGGCGCGCCGCCGCGGCGCCTGACCTGGAATCCGGGGACGGACAGCTCCGCCGCCTGGAGCCCCGACGGCAAGAGCCTCGCCTTCCTCTCGAAGCGCGGAGACGCTCCGCCCCAGGTCTACCTGCTGAACCTGGCCGGCGGCGAGGCCCAGCCGGTCACAAAGCTGCCGGTGGGAGCCCAGAAGCCGCGCTGGCTCGCCGACGGCAAGCGTCTCGCCTTCCTCGCCCCGACCTGGGCCGATCTGAACGGCGACTGGACCGCGGTCCAGAAGCGCCTCGACGAGCAGAAAGGCGACAAGGTCCAGGCCCGCATCTCCGACACCCGCCTGCTGCGCTTCTGGGACGAGTACCGCACCGACGGCCGCGTCAACCACGTCTTCACCGTGGACCTGGCCAGCCGCGAGGTGAAGGATCTCACCCCCGGCCTCCGGCGCTCCATGGACTACCAGTCGCCCGACGACTCGTGGGACATCGCGCCCGACGGCTCCGAGGTCGCCTACAGCGTCAACGTCACCGAGGCGCCGTACCGGACGCTCAACTTCGACGTCTTCGTCCAGGCCGCGGGGCAGACCGCCGAGGCGCGCGACGTCACCGCGGACAATCCGGCCACGGACGGCGGCCCGCGCTACTCGCCGGACGGGCGCTGGATCGTCTACGGCCGCACCCGCCGGCCCGACGTCGACCCGGACTTCGTCCGCCTCGCGCGCTACGACCGGCAGCGCCGCGAGACCGGCCCGCTCGCCGCAGACTGGGACGCGCAGCCGGACGGCTGGACCTTCACGCCGGACGGCAAGACGCTCCTCTTCAGCGCGCAGGAGAAGGGCCGCAGCCACCTCTATGCGCTGCCGGTGGACGGCCAGCCGGCCGCGCCGCGCCTCCTGGCCCGCGGCGGCACCATCGGCGGCGTGGATGCCGGCGGATCGCGGATCGTCTTCCTCCGCCAGTCCCTCCAATCGCCGGCCGACCTGTTCGCAGTTACCCTCGACGGCCTCGAAGGCGGCGAGCCCCGGCGGCTGACCTCCTTGAACGCCGAGCGGCTCGCCGGGGTCGAGCTGGGAACGGTCGGCGAAGCCACGTTCGAAGGCGCCGGAGGCGATCCGGTCCACATGTTCCTGATCTATCCGCCGGGTTTCGATCCGAAGAAAAAGTGGCCGCTGCTCCACGTGCTCCACGGCGGCCCGTACGGAGCTTCGATGGATGACTTCCACTACCGGTGGAACGCGGCGCTCTTCGCCTCGCGGGGATACGTGGTGGCGATGGTCAACTTCCACGGCTCCACGGGCTACGGCCAGGCTTTCGAGGAGTCCATCCTCGGCGACCAGGGCGGCAAACCGTTCGAAGACGTGATGAAGGCCACCGACTGGCTGATCGCCCAGGGGTACGTCGATCCGGCGAAGATGGCCGCGGCGGGCGGCTCCTACGGCGGCTACCTGGTGAACTGGATCCTGGGCCACACCGACCGTTTCGCGGCACTGGTGAGCCACGCCGGGGTCTACGACCTGATGGGACAGTTCGCATCGGACGACACCTACGGCCGGCCGAACAACTACGGCGGCACGCCGTGGACGGACCCGGAGAAGCTCGCCTCCTCCTCGCCGAGCTACTACGCGAAGAATTTCAAGACCCCCACCCTGATCCTCCATGGCGAGAAGGACTTTCGGGTGCCGGTGACGCAGGGGATCAACCTCTTCGGCGTGCTCCAGGCCAAGGGCGTGCCGGCGCGGATCGTGATCTTTCCCGAGGAGAACCACTGGGTTCTCAAGCCCCAGGCGGGCCTCCTGTGGTGGAAGGAGGTTTTCGGCTGGCTGGGCCGTTATCTCGGGTAGAGTGGGCGGCTCTCTTGCGGATCGGCTCGCGACTGCCTAGGCTTGTGCCATGAAGCCGCTCTCCGCCGACACTCCGCTCGATGTCGAGCGAATCTGGCTCGACGGGATTCGGGCGAAAGGGCCGCTCTTCCAACTCCAGCGCATGCTGGAATTGACCGACCTCTGCCGCCAGGCGGCCCGGGAAGCGGTGCGTCGGGCCCATCCTGACGCGAGCCAACCCGAACAGGACGAGATCCTCCTCCGTGAGCTCTACAGGGATGAAGAGGCTGCCCGCAAGGCTGTAGCGCTGCGGCGTGAGCTCGGCTTTTATGATCGGCAGTCCTGATCTCTGGCCCGCTCTCCTTCCGGTCGTGGAGGCTCTGGAAGCTCTCGGAGTCCCGTACCACGTCGGCGGGTCCATAGCCAGCAGCTTCACCGGCATCGCCCGAGCCACGCAGGACGCCGACCTCGTGGCCGACCTTCAGCCGCCGCACGCCGCGCCTTTCGCTCGTGCGCTGGAGGGGAGGTATTACGCCGATCCGGAGCGGATCGCCCATGGCGTCAGACGCCGGACCAGCTTCAACGTCATCCACCTGGACACGATGTACAAGGTGGACATCTTTGTCTCCAAGGACACGCCTTTCGCCCGCGGCAACATGGAGCGCCGCATCTCGCTCGAGATTCCGGGCTTGGGACGTTCCCTTTATCTCGCCTCTCCGGAGGACATCGTCCTCCACAAACTCCTCTGGTATGCGGATGCGGGGGGTGTTTCCGACCGGCAGTGGTACGACCTGCAAGGTGTGCTCCGGCTGCAAGGGAGGAAGCTCGACTTCAGCTACCTGCGGAGTTGGGCCGATCGGTTGGGAGTCGCCGATCTGCTCGACCGCGCTTTCCGGGAAGCTGGCATGGAGCCCTCGCCGGCCGCATGAAGCACCGCGGCCGGATGTGGGTGCTTCTGCCGCGTGTGCTACCGTAAGCCACCATGTTCATCGGACACTTCGCCGTAGGCTTCGGCGCGAAGAGGGCGGTACCGGCCGTGTCGCTCGGCTCCCTCTTCCTGGCCTGTGAGCTCGCGGATCTGCTCTGGCCCAACTTCGTCCTCCTGGGCCTCGAGAAAGTCGAGATCGATCCGGGCAACACCGCGGACCGGCTCGATCGCGCTCTGGTCGCTGGTCGGCCAGCCGCGGCCGGGCGGCACCAGGCTCAGGCCCACCACACGACAACGACGAAGCCGGCCAGCGCGACCGGCAGGCTGATCATCTTGTAGACCGTGCCCTGGTAAACCGACGAGACGGCGAAGTACGCGATGAGGCACGACAGAAGCCCGACGGCGTACAAGGTGACCGCTACCCAGACCGGCACGCTGGCGACTGAGCCGTGGACAGTCAGGGCGGCGAAGGCCGACCAGCCCAACTGCAGGGCGCAACTGACAGCAAGGTTTGAGATCACATAGGCGTTGGGATGATCATACAGATTCACCCGAAACCAGCTTTGAACGCGGTGTACCAGCACGGCGGTCGCGCCGGTGGCCACCCACAGGACGCCATAGCCCTTTGCCAGATCAAGCGCCAGCCTCAGCCTGTCCAGAGGCCAGAGCAGCAGCGCGGCAAGCGCGAGGAAAAGGATGTTCAGCGCCAATGCGACCAGGATCTCGAACAGGTCTTTCTGGCGGTCCTCCATCAGCCATCTGGCGATCTCGCTCACGTCTCCCGCGCCTGCGGCCATGATCCTGTCCGTGCGGCTTCATAGCAGGCAGAGAGCTCCGCTTCCGCCGTGACGCAGATGCCGAGGTCGCGCAGCAGGCCGTCCCGGATGTCATAGATCCAGCCATGCACCGCCAGCGACTGGCCGCGCGCCCAGGCATCCCGCACGACAGTCGTCTGGCTGACGTTCACCACCTGCTCGATGACATTCAATTCGCACAGGCGGTTGTGCCGCCGCTCCTCGCCTGCCATCGCGTCGAGCTCCGCCTGGTGCTTCCAGCGCACGTCCTGGACGTGCCGCAGCCAGTTGTCGATCAAGCCCAGCTTGTCGTCGCGCAGGGCGGCGAGCACGCCGCCACAGCCATAGTGCCCGCAGACGACGATGTGGCCGACCTGAAGGAAGTCCACCGCGAACTGGATCGCCGCGAGGCAGTTCAGGTCCGTATGGCCCACGACGTTCGCGACGTTGCGATGCACGAACATCTCTCCCGGCAACAGGCCCACGATCTGGTTCGCGGGTACGCGGCTGTCGGAGCACCCGATCCAGAGGTACTGCGGCGCCTGCTGACGGGACAGGCTGGTAAAGAAGTCGGGGTCGTGCCGGGTCATCTCGGCAGCCCAGGCGCGATTGTTGTCAAACAGGTGGCTCAGAGCACGCATCTCGGTCCTTTGCAGGTTGGTTCGTTCGGCCGCAAAAGGTACCACCGGCTGACGGGGGGGACAAGTGCGATCCGCGCGCGGCTCAAGGGCCCACATTCGACCGGAACATCTCAAAGAGAACCATCGTAGCCGTGAGCAAGGCCGCCAGGGCGGCGACGAGAGCCGTGCGTCCGCAGACTCGGTGTAGCAAGGCCCTGTTTCCCGCTTCTCCCGCAATGAGCTGGCGCGAGATCCTCCACGCCGCGGCCCCGGCCACCAGCATGAGCAGGACGATGGATTCGTGGACGCGCAGCGTGACCACGGCCGCTCGTGGCCAGGTGTCGAGATCCTCCCGTCCGAGCACGAGAACCTTGACGACGTACGTCGCGAGGAAGATGCCGACCAGCCTGATGGCGAGCCGCATCCTCCGTCCGTGCTCCGCGAGCTGCCCGCGACGGGCAAACTGCCATGCCCGCAAGCCGGAAGCGGCCGCGGAGCAGAAGATCAGCCACGCGAGGCTCCAGTAGAACAGCGACGGGCTCGTGATCATCCGGATGGCGCGTCAGGGGATGAGGCCGTGCTCGGTGAGGCCCCGATTTACCGCGTCCGCGACGACGCGATAGCCCGCGGCGTTGCAGTGCGGGTCTCTGTCCCAGTAGAGTTTCTCCGAAGTTGAAGCCGCGGCGAGCACCGGCATCGTGTCGATGAAAAACGCGCCGTTCGCGGCGGCCCAAGCCGAGAGGCGTGTCGCCGGGTATTTGATCCCCGGCTTGTCCCAGGGGCTGTTCTCGGGAATCTGGACGATCACCAGGCGCGCTCCCCGGCTCCCGGCAAGGTCGGCCATCCGTCGATACTCCTCCTCTACCTTCTGCCATGCCTTTTCATGGCGGCCGTTGGCGACATAGAGGTCGTCCCAGAAAACCGGGTATTTCGTCGCGATCCGGTGAGCGACCCATTTGACGAGAACCGTGCGGGCGGCGTGGGAATGCAGGAACAGCCAGTGCCCCAACCTACCGAGCTCCGACGCCTCGCGGCTCATCAGGAAGCCGTCAGCGGACGGTTTCACGGCGTCGATGCCCATATAGGTGTCAATGACGTCGTTGGGGATGAAGGTGACGATCACCAGATCGGGCTCGAATGCAAGACCGTAGTGCTCGAGGAACAACCGCTCCGCCTCGGGGAAGTATCGCGGGATGCCCGCTTTGACGATCTCGACCTTGGGATGCGCGCCCGGCCGCTCATTCAGCTTCTTTTCGAGGCGGACGAGATACGTGTCCTCGAACGCCGCGCCTACGCCGTAGGTGAAGCTGTCGCCCAGACCCAGGATGCGGAACGTGCCAGGGGGTTTCTTCTCGCTGTGCTCGACGTCGCGGATGCCGAGGCTTGAGTGACGGGTCTCGAAACTGAACTCGCCTGAGGCCGCGGGAGACATCCACACGCTGTTGGGAGCCGGCCGGTACGGCAGGTACGGTGCGGGGACCATGCCCGCATACTGCTGGTTCAGCGGCGGTGCGAGATGCATCAGCCGCGCGGCGATCTCGGCGCTTGCCGCGACCGTCAACGCGACGACGAGCCCGTAGACGAGCGCAAAGCGCCACGAACGGAAGTGACGGAAACGCCTCTGTGCCAACGCGATCCTCCCTCTGCGGCACCGGCTGCTCAGCCCGGATAGCCTTCAGCGACTGGAGGGGATTCTACCTCGGCCGGCCGGCCAGGATGCAAGACAGGGGGAACCTGCCTCCCCGCCCTCTGGGGTGGGGTGGGCTTCCCGCCGGGGCAGCCGTACCCACCCGCCGGCGTGGCGCCGGTTGAAGGACGTTCCTGCTATAAAAAATCACAAAGTGGAGGTCCAAAGCCATCGGAAACACTGAGTCTTGCGCGGAGGCGTGGCAGGCCGAGGCCCGCCGGGTGGCCCAGGCCGTCCGGCGGCGGGTGCTGGAGCATACGCTGCTGAACAACGGGGGCTATCTGAGCCAGGCCTGCTCGGCGGCGGAAGCCTTGGCCACGCTCTACCTGCGGGTGATGAATCTCGCGCCGAGCGCCGGCGCCGCTCGATCCGAAGCCGTTTCCCGGCGTCCCCGGGCCCCACAACCCGCGCAGCTTCACCGGCGGCGCCTACAACGGGCCGCAGGCTCCCCACCTCGATCGTTTCATTTTTTCCCCGGTGCATTATGCCCTGGTGCTGTACGCGGTGCTCATCGAGACCGGCCGGCTGGGTGCGGAAGCGCTGGAGCAGTTCAATCGCGACGGCAGCACGATGGAGCTGATCGGCGCCGAGCATTCGCCGGGGCACGAAGTCACGGCCGGCTCGCTCGGCCAGGCGCTCAGCCAGGCCGGCGGCATCGCGCTGGCCCGGCGGCTGCGCGGCGACTCCGGCCGCGTGTGGGTGTTCATGTCGGACGGCGAGTTGCAGGAAGGCCAGACCTGGGAAGCCTTCCAGGCCCTGGCCCACTACCGGCTGGACAACCTCGGCGTGGTTCTCGACGCCAACGGCCAGCAGTGCGACGGCCGGATGTCCGAAGTGATGAACATCGAGCCGGCTGGCGGAGCGGCTGCGCGCCTTCGGCGCCGCCGTGTACGAGGTGGACGGGCACGACGTGCGACGCGCTGGCCGCCGCCGCCGAGGCTCCCACCGGCGGCAAGCCCAGGGTGGTGATCGCCCGCACCGACCCCTGCCGCGGCATCGAGCTGCTGCGGGAGCGCTCGCCCCGGCTGCATTACGTCCGCTTCAAAGACCCGGCGGAGCACGCCGCCTACGCGCGGCTGCTGGCCGCGGGGCTCACCTGAGGAAACCCGCATGGAAATCGTAAACCGCCCGCATGCGAGGAACCTGGTCCGGTGGGCGAAAGACAAGCCCCGGGTGGTCGTCTTCTCCGCCGACCTCACGTCGTCCTGCGAGGTCGACGATTTCCGCGCCGTCCATCCCGATCGTTTTTTCTCGCTCGGCATGGCCGAGCAGAACATGATGGGTTTCGCGGCCGGCATGGCGCGCGAAGGGTTCTTTCCTTATATCCATACGTTCGCCGTGTTCATCTGCCGGCGGCCGTTCGACCAGGTCGCCATGTCCATCGCCTATCCCAACCTGCCGGTCCGATTGATCGGTTTCCTGCCCGGGATCACCACGCCGGGCGGCGTCACCCACCAGGCGATCGACGACGTCGGGCTGATGCGCCTGATCCCCAACATGACCGTGCTCGAATGCGGCGATGCGACGGACGTGGAATCGGTGCTCGACGTCGCCCAGGCGGTGCCGGGGCCGGTCTACGTGCGGATGCTGCGCGGGGAGGTCCCGCGGCTTTTCGACGCGGGCGAGCCGCTGCGGCTCAACACCGCCCGCGTGCTGCGCCGCGGCACGGAGGTCGCGATCCTTTCGAGCGGCATCTGCACCGAGGAGGCCCTGCGCGCCACCCAGGCGCTCCACGGCCGCGGCGTGTCGCTGTCGCACCTGCACGTGTCGACGCTCAAACCGTTCTCCGACCCTCAGATCCTGGAAACCATTCAGGCGGCCCGGTGCGGGGTGATCACGATGGAAAACCACAGCATCGTCGGCGGTCTGGGGTCGGCGGTCGCCGAGGTCATGGCCGAAGCGGGGATCGGCCGGCGCCTGATCCGCATCGGACTGCGCGATCAGTATGCCCACGGTGCCAGCCGATCCTATTTGATGAAAGAGCACGGTCTCGACGCGCCGGCTCTCGTGCGCGCGGTCGAGCAGCTTCTGGGCCAAAGCCTGAACCTGGGCGAGGACGATCTCTCGGCGGTGCGGCTGGAAACGCTTCAACCCACGGAAAAAACGGAGGATCTGTGACAGAGCTCCTTACCGACGTAGAGATTTCCCTGGCGCCGCCCCTTCAGCTCAGCGGCGAGCGCTTCGCGGCCGTCTACCGGATCGTGGCCACCACCGAGGCCGACGCGGCGGCAAGGGCGCGCGGCATCTGCTTCGAGCAGACGGTGGAATTTCCGGAGGCCGCGATCCCGCACCGAGAGATCCGCGAGCAGATCGTCGGGCGGACCGCGGCGCTGACCCCGGCCGGCGACGGCTGCTGGGAAGCGGTGATCGAGTTCCCGGTGGAGGTGGCGGGCCGCGAGCTGACCCAGCTCTTGAACGTGCTGTTCGGCAACATCAGCCTCAGACCCGGGATACGGCTGGAACGATTCGATCTGCCCGTGTCGCTGTCGGTCCTGTACCGCGGCCCCCGCTTCGGGCAGCGGGGCCTGCGCGAGCTGCTCGGCGTCGAGGGCCGGCCTCTGCTCTGCACGGCGATCAAGCCGATGGGGCTGTCGCGCGGTGGAGCTCGCGGAGATGACGTACAAGCTGGCTCTGGGCGGCATCGACCTGATCAAAGACGATCACGGGATGGCCGATCAGGTCTTCTGCCGCTTCGCGGAGCGCGTCGCCCGCTGCGGCGAAGCCGTCGCGAGAGCCAACGCCGAGACGGGCCGGCGGTGTCTCTACCTGCCGCACATCACCGCTCCGTTCGACGAGCTCGTCGAGCGGGCGGTGCGCGCCAAGGCGGCCGGCGCGGGAGGATTCCTGTTCTGTCCCGGCCTGGCGGGACTCGACGCGATGCGCCGCCTGGCGGAAGACGACGAGATCGCCCTGCCGATCCTCAGTCATCCGTCCTTCCAGGGGCCTTTCTCCATGCGTTCGGCGGAAGGCATTTCGCACGGCGCACTGTACGGTCAGATCAATCGCCTGGCCGGCGCCGACGCCGCGATCTTCCCGAGCTACGGCGGCCGTTTCTCGTTCACGCGCGAGGAGTGCCTCGATCTCGTCGCGGGCTGCACGGAGGACATGGGCGCCTTGCGGCCGATCTTTCCGGTGCCGGCCGGCGGCATGAGCCTCGACCGGGCTCCCGAGCTTTGCGGCTTCTATGGCCCCGATACCATCCTGCTGGTCGGCGGCGACCTGCACCGCCACGGTCCCGACCTCGTCGCCAGTTGCCGCCAGTTTGTGGCCCTGGTGCAGGAACACTGGCTTGGCGACAGAGGGAATGCCTGGAAGAAGTTTGGCTCTGCCGGGGGATATGTACAAGAAGAGTCCGGTCGG
>CAWJQA010000016.1:0-558354 GCA_963844885.1 uncultured Holophagales bacterium
TCCCAGGGTGCCCTCAGCGCCCCGCCGGGGCCTGATGAGGGAAACGGTGGCTCCGCTTCGTCTCTATAAGGGACGGCGTGAGTTCTCCGTATTTGCGGCTTGGCAAAAAAGGAGATACTACCATGAAGAACCTACTCGCTCTGGTTTTGGGTCTCGTAGCGCTCGCCGGCTTTACCGATCGGGCTGTAGCTCAGAGTTGGTCAGTCGCCATCGAACAGAATGCCATGCTGACGAACTGCGGGAGCACGACGAACATCCCCGTCGCCGGGGCCAGTGACTGCACAACCGCAAAGGCGGCTGCTTGGAATTTGCTGACAACGCTCCTCCAAACCCCTAACTGTATGAGTCCAGGATGCTCGGCGGGCTACACCGTCGGCCAGGGAGCATCAACATGCACACCCGACCCCTACACTCGCCCTAATGGCTCACCGGCCATGCGCTGGCAGGTGAGCTGGACCTGAACTTGCGTGCCACCGCCGTGCTGTAACTATCACCTCGATCTCACCACAGGCCAAGGCAGCAATCCACAAGATCCTCTATGGCAAGTGACCGGGAATCCAGCTTATATTACACCTCCAGTTTCTAGCTGGCTTACTGTACCTTTCGTTCCTGCGCGTTGGATTCAACCGGTGCTTTCACCGACTCCTAGCTCCCAGGTTCCCCAGGGTCTCTACAAGTATACGGCGAAGTTCAACGTCCCAGCGTGCCCTGCTGGTCACGTCCAACTGAACGGCACTTTTGCTGCTGACAATAGTGCAACGGCCAGACTCGACGGCAACCTGATTCCCGGAGCCTCGTGCCTAGGGCTCCTATGCTTCACGACTCCACAAGCCCCGGTTCCTCTGGGCACACTGCCCATTGGGCCTGGCCTGCACACGCTGAAAATTGAGGTGAAAACGCTAGCAAAAGCTACTCCGGGTTGATTGTGAAGGCACAATTAACAAGAACGTGCCCTTAACGCGTCTGGAGGGGAATCCTTGAAAGAGAGGTATAGGCATACGCACTCTCTTCTTGCGCTCCCCGCCCTTCGAATCGACCGGCGGTGGCCGCGCTGTCAGGTGTTTCTCTGCCCTTTCGGGCGCCTCACCAGGGTGATACGCAGGGTTCGGAAGGAACCCGCCAAGGAAATTTCAGGAGAAAAACCACCGGCGGGGCGCCGGCGGTCCCAGGGTGCCCCCGGTTCAGCGTAAGCGGCCCTGGGAGCTCTGGTGCCCCGCCGATGGCTTCTTACGTCAGAGCCGCCTGTCCAAGGAGTAAACGGATACCCACGCGCCCCCCTGGGACCGCCGGCGCCCCGCCGGCGGTTTTTCTTTCGCCTGTTCCGCCCCTAACGCCAGAAAGCACTGCTCCAACGCCACTCTTCCCGAGTGCGGACCAATCCAACCTTGACAGGATTCTCCTCAATGTAATTGACGGCGCTCCCAAAATGCCGGTCATCGCGGACGAAGCGATCAAAGTACTCCCTGAACCAGAAGTCACCCGAACGCCCCAAGATCTGGTTCGCCCGGTGAGACGTGAACGACTTCCAGGAGTGCAAGATGTCACCCAGGCCCCACGTCTCTCCGGTTTCGATCAAAGCATGTACGTGGTTCGGCATCACGCACCAGGCGATCAGCCGGTACCGCACGCCATCGAAGAGCAGAAGGGTCTCCTCCACCACCGCCGCAACCCGGTCGTTGCGAAGCCAGCACGCACCGCGTCCGGCGTCCTCGTACTTGGAAACGAGCCGCCGCAGCTTGACCTCTCGCGGGTCCGTGGCCGGCAGGTTCTCCCTCCAGCGCAACTCGGCTTTCCAGCCCTCGACCACCGCCCTCGGAACGGCATCATGCAGGCGGAACGTAAGAGACTGGACCAGCAGAGGTTGGTCGAAGTGAGGAAGGTATCCCCGGGACCGCCAAGGATCCGCCTTCGCTCCCCCTGGGACCGCCGGCGCCCCGTCGGCGACCGGATTGTCAGATATCCGCATAGCTCGTGTGTAACTCGATCGGTCCGGCAGTCTACACCATGGACATGCTCCGGAGAAAACCGCCGGCGGGGCGCCGGCGGTCCCAGGGTGCCCCCGGTTCAGCGTAAGTGGCCCTGGGAGCTCTGGCGCCCCTCGGCGGCCTTTTCCTCAGAGCCGCCTGTCCAAAGGAGGAAACGGATACCCGCGCGCCCCCCTGGGACCGCCGGCGCCCCGCCGGCGGTTTTTCTTTTCTTCTGGTCGGCGAACGGGCGTGTCTCCGGGCAGCCTCGAAGAACGGACCGAAGAGCCGGAAGTGTCGATCCCTCCCGTCAAAGAAGCAGTCCGGCTGTTGACGAGGATCGATAATGTCTTATCATTAGGGAATGGCGGTTCTAGTCCCGGAAAGCTCTCTGGTAGAGGCTCGCCTCCTGGGTTGTGATGTCTCCGGGCTCCACAAATTCCCGTGTGGCAACGTACCTTCGGACAACTATCGGCCGGTCTTTGTTAACAAGTAACAGAGCCAGAATAGGCTCCAGAGGCTTGAGGAAGAGAGGAGGGCAAAACCAAGGCGGCCTCTCCCATCACGACCACAACGGACGTCAATTTGGATGGAGCTGAGGGTCGGGTTGCGGCGCTCGCCGCCTACGGCGGCATCGCAGGCAGCGCTCTCACGAACGGCAACCCGGACGGGAACGAGCCCAGAGGGAACTTCGCCGACCGGTCGCCGGCCTTGAGCTGCTAGCGGTCCGGCAGGTATGGTTCCGCCCTCAGAGCCGGGGGCCGGTCGCACTTTGGGACGGAGAGCCCCGCCGCGGCTCGCTCGACCACGATACGATCTACGACGAGCCCTGATGCGGGAAAGCGAAGCGCGCTCGTTCCATCGCGAAGCGCCTTGACGCCCGACAGGAGCGCTTCCGTCCGTCGCGGAAGCGTTCTCGCCTTCAAAATTTACGCTTCATTTTCATCCGGGAGCGTTCTTGTTCTCAAGACTTACGCTTTGGTTTCAAGCAACTACGCTCCGCTCTCATCCGGGGACGTTCCTGCTTCCAAAGCTTACGCCTTACTTTCAAAAAATTACGCTCCGTTTTCATTCGGGAACGTTCCGAAGGGAAAGCAAAGCGTGAATTTTAACGACGGGAACGCTTCCGGAGACAGGGGCCGCGCCCAGGTAACCGCCACAAGCTGTGGCCGCGGCCCGCGAAGAAAACCGCCGGCGGGGCGCCGGCGGTCCCAGGGTTCAGCGTGGGAGGGCAGTGCTCCAGACCTACTGCGTCCGCACCCAGGCGATCAGCGCGTCGAGCTCCTCAGGAGTGCCGGTGAAGGTCTTCAGGTGCTTCTTGTTGTTCAACATCTCCTCTTTGTTCAGGAACTTCTTCATCCACGCCGCGTCGTGGCGCTTGGCCACGCCGCCCAGGTCCGGACCCTTCGTCTTCTCGGCCTTGGAGATCCGCGCGATGCTGGCGGCGTCGATCGAGTGGCAGAGGTTGCACTTCTGGGCCATGAAGACGGCCTTGCCGTCCACCGGGGCCGCGGAAGCGGGCACGAAGAGGGCGGCGATCAGTACAGGCACGGCGACAGCGAGTATCAGGGCAACGGTCCTTCTCATGTGTGGGTTCTCCTTTTGCAGATCCGTCTCTATCTTCCTCTTTGACGGCGGCGACGGCAAGCCCGGACGGGCGGCCCCCTCCCTACCCTTCCGGGTAGCTCGGCCGCCACCTCTTCCGCGTGCTCCGCCCCATCCCTCCGGTCGTGGTAGCGTACCGGGAATGCCTCTAAAAACGTCGTCAGCTTTTTTCTCTTGAAATGGAGGTGGCCAGAGATGGACGCGTTGCCTGTCAATGGGCGTCGTCGGTTTCTCAACTGGTTTCTGGGGTCTGCGGCCGGCGCCTTCCTGGCCTCTGTCCTCTACCCTGTGCTGCGTTTCGTCAGTCCGCCGGTGATCCCCGAAGCCACCGTGGCCGAGGTCGAGGCGGGCTCCACGGACGACCCCGATCTCATCGACAAGGGGTTCAAGATCGTCCGCTTCGGCGAAGAGCCGGTGATCGTGATCCGCGTCTCGGATACCGACTTCCGGGCCTTCTCCGCGACCTGCACGCACCTCGACTGCATCGTCGAGTTTCGCCGGGAGCGGCAGCTCATCTGGTGCAACTGCCACAACGGGCAGTATGACCTGACCGGCCGGAACGTGGCCGGCCCGCCGCCCCGGCCCCTCACCGCCTACAAGGTTCACCTGGTCGCCAAGGGCTCCGGCCGGCCCGCGACGCTCGTGGTGGGAAAGGCGTGAACCATGAAGATTGACCGCGCTCTCGTCCTCTCCTGGCTGGACGAACGGCTCCACCTCGGCACCGCGCGCGAGGTCGCCGCCCACAAGACCGTCCCGGTCCATCGCTACATGCCGCTCTACTACTTCGGCGGCATGACGCTGTTCTTCTTCCTCGTGCAGGTGATGACCGGGATCCTGCTGATGCTCTACTACCGGCCGTCGGCGGGAGAGGCGTTCGAATCGGTCGAGTTCATCATGACCACCGTCCCGTTCGGCTGGCTGATCCGCTCGATCCACTCGTGGTCGGCCAATCTGATGGTGTTCTTCGCCTTCGTGCACCTGGCCACGGTGTACTTCCTCAAGGCGTACCGGCCGCCGCGCGAGCTGACCTGGGTCAGCGGCTGCGTGCTCCTGTTCCTGGCCCTGGGGTTCGGCTTCTCGGGCTATCTGCTGCCCTGGAACAAGCTTGCGTTCTTCGCCACCAAGGTGGGAACGGACATCGCCGGCGCGGTGCCGTTCGTCGGTGAGTGGCTGCTGCGCTTCCTGCGCGGGGGTGACCGCGTCACGGGCGGCACGCTGTCGCGCTTCTACGGCTGGCACGTGGCCATCCTCCCGGCGGTGACGGTGGTCCTGCTCGGACTCCATCTGCTCCTCGTCCAGCTTCACGGCATGAGCGTCCCGCCGGGGCTGGAGGAGGAGGCGAAGCGGCGCCGGCCGATGAAGTTCTTCCCCCACTTCGCGATGCGCGAGCTGTTCGGCTGGCTGCTCGCGCTCGGCGTCCTCGCGGCCCTGGCGGCGCTGTTCCCCTGGGAGCTCGGCGAGAAGGCGGACCCCTTCGCCCCGGCCTACAAGGACATCCGGCCCGAGTGGTACTTCATGTTCATGTTCCAGACCCTCAAGCTCGTGCCGGGCGGCCAGATCGCCGGCCTCGAGTACGAGGCGATCCCCATTCTCCTCTTCGGCTTCGGCGGATTGCTGCTCGTCCTCGTCCCCTTCCTCGACCGGGGTCTGCTGCACCGGGGGAAGAGCCCGCTCTTCACGGCGGCCGGCGTCGCCATGCTGATCTACGTCGTGGGCTTCACGGCCTGGGGTTACGCGTCGCTGCTGCCGGTCTACATCGTGCTGGCTACCGGGGTTCTGATCGCCATTCTGAGCCTGGTCACCCAGCGGACGGGAGGGAAGTCGTCATGAGAACGATCATCCGGACCACCTTCGCGGTGGTCTTTCTGCTGAGCCTCACCACCGCCACCGCCGCCGACGCCAAGACTCCGGCGACGACCTCGTGTACGGCCTGCCACTCCGACCCGGGGATGTTCGAAGGGGCGACCCTGAAGATCCCGGCCTCCTTCGTAAACGACGTCCACAGCCAGGTCGGGCTGTCGTGCCAGGACTGCCACGGCGGCAATCCCGACCCGAAGCTGAGCGACGACCCCGCGGCCATGGACCCCGGTTTCGCGGCCAATCCGTACCGCGGCGCGCCCTCCCGTGCCGACATCCCCGCCTTCTGTGGCCGCTGCCACTCCGATCCCGCCACCATGCGGCGTTACCGCCCGGACATCCGGGTCGACCAGGAGAAGGAGTACCGGACCAGCGTCCACGGCATGGCGCTGGCGAAAGGCGACACCAAGGTCGCCACCTGTGTCGACTGCCACGGGGTCCACGGCATCCGGCGGATCTCCGACCCCGACTCGCCGGTCTATCCGAAGCGGGTGGCGGAAACCTGCCGCGCCTGCCACGGCGACCCGAAGCGCATGGCCGGCTACTTCCTGTCGGACGGCCGGCCGCTGCCCGTGGACCAGTACGCGCACTGGCGCCAGAGCGTCCACGCCAAGGCGCTCCTGGAGCGCGACGACCTGTCGGCTCCCACCTGCAACGACTGCCACGGCAACCACGGCGCGACCCCGCCCGGCGTCGATTCGGTGGCCTTCGTCTGCGGCCAGTGCCACGGCCGTGAGACGGATCTGTTCCGCGCCAGCCGCAAGCAGGCCGGGTTCGAGCAGCACAACGCGCTGCTGGCCGACGCCGGTAAAGAAGGCTGCGCGGCCTGTCACTCCGACCCTGAGCCGCAGGCCGCCCGCCACATGACGCACTTCACGGAGTGCGCCACCTGCCACAGCAACCACGCCATCGTCCGACCCACCCTGGCCATGCTGGGGAACCTGCCCGAAACACCCTGCGCCTTCTGCCACGAGGGCTCCGGCCCGCTGGCGGACACCACGGGCGATCTGGCCGAGCCGAAAGCCCGGCGCGAGCACTACCGGCAGTTGCGGGACAGCCTGCTGGCTTCAGCCGAGCACCAGGGGCTCAAGGGAGACGTGCGCTTCGACTGGATGGTGGACCAGGCGCTCGCCCTGCCCACGCACACCCTCCCCAAAGGAGAGGACCAGCCCGGCGGCCTGCGCCCCGAGTTCGAGCGGCTGTTCACCAAGTTCCGGATCGGCAAGACCACCTTCACCTACGAGGATCCGGTCACGGGCAAGCCCGCCACCGCCGCCCTCGTCCGCTGCACGGACTGCCACGGCCCCGAACCGGCGCTGGGCAGCGAGCCGCTCGGATACCGGACGGCCGGCGAGCTGCTCGGCGGCATGCAGGAGCTGACCGGCCTTACCGCCCGTGCCGAAAGGAGCCTCCTGGCGGCGCGCCGCGGCGGGGTCGAGACCCGCAAGGCGTTGAGCGAGGTGGATGCCGCCGTGGATGCACAGATCGAGCTGGAGGTTCTGACCCACACCTTCGCCAGCGATCCGAAGAGCGCCTTCGGGGAGAAGCAGAAGGAGGGAGTCACGCACGCCCGGGCGGCTCTCGCCGCCGGCCAGAGCGCCCTGGACGAGCTGAGCTTCCGCCGCAAGGGGTTGGCCGTCTCGCTGGGGATCATCGTGCTGGTGCTGATCGGCCTGGCCCTGAAGATCCGCGTGATGTCCCAGAAGGAAGAGTCGTAGGAAAAAGGGACATAAAGGACATAAGGGACTCAAAGGACACCAAGGACACCAACACGTCCTGGCAGTTCTTTGAGTCCTTGCAGTCCTTTATGTCCTTCGCCGTTCTTCCCGCTCAGGCGCTCGGCGGGCCAGCCGCGGCGCGAAAATAAACGCCAGTCCGCAGAGCGCCAGCGCCACGAACAGCGTCGCCGGCCGGCCCTGGGGAAAGTCCTCGGCGAGGAGCTTCACCGTCGCCAGCAGCAAGGTCGGGTAGACCAGCCAGCCCGCCTCGCGGAAGCGCTCCCAGCGCGCCACCCAACCCAGGAGGAGCGCCACGGCCGTGAGCACCGCGGTGCGCACCGTGGCGAGCAGTCCGGCGTCCACCGCCTCGGGGGCGCCGTGGATGAAAAGCGGCGCCAGCAGGTGCAGCCCCACTCCCGCCGCGCCCCAGAGGAAGACGGAGATCTGAAGGACCCGCGTAAGCCCTTCGTAGGGCTTCCAGAAGGCGGCGGGGTGCGGCACCGGCAGGATGCAGACCACCGCCGCCGCGGCCAGCGCCAGGAAGGCGACCGGGGCCAGTGGCGGCCAGGCGGTCCCGGCCGGGGCCGCGAAGGAGTAGACGGCCGCCGTCAGCAGGCCGGAGGCCGCCGCCGCGGCCAGCGAGTAGACCGCGCCGTGCAGGCTCAAAGTGACGCGTCCGCGCCGCACCGCCTGCCAGCCCGCGAGCGCCGCCGCCGCGGACCAGGCCGCGGCCCGGGCCGGCGCCGGCAGCAGCAGGATGCCGCCGGCCACCGCGAACGCCAGCGCCAGGGTGCTGTAGAGCAGGAGCTTGCGCCGCTGCTCGCGCGCGACGAGCCGGAACGCGACCCAGTAGGCGGCCAGGGACAACAGAACGGCGAGGCCGCCGGCCAGGACCGCCGCGCCGCCGCCGAGCGTCCGCGCCACCACGGCCGCGCCGCCGAAACCCACGGCTACGGCAAAGCCGGTCTGGACGGCGTGAAAGACGTGGACATCGAGCTTCCTCACCAGGGTGCGGTGGACGAGCGCCGCCAGGTAGCCCAGGGCGAGCAACAGTCCGAGGGCCAGGCCCGCAGGCTCGCCGCCGCGCTTCTGGGCCAGGACGGAGAAGACCGCCAGAAAGCCGCCGAAAGGTCCCATGAGCCCCATCCACCACCCTGCGCCGTGCCACGCCCGGAGCTCGTACAGGGCCAGCCCGAAGAAACCCAGCAGGATGAGCGCGAAGCTGAACGGCACCGCCTCGTGCGTGCCGCCCAGCAGGAAGAGGGCGGCCGCCGGCGTGGCGAGCCCGGCGATCCAGGCGAGGCCCTGGAGCTCCCGGTGCCAGGCCACAAACAGGGTCGCCGCCACGAAGAGGGACAGGGCCGCGCCGGAGGCGGCCGGATCCAGATACTGGAAACGGGCCGTGGTCTCCCAGATCAGAGGCAGACCGATCAGGACCGCGGTGGTACCGTGGAACGACGCGCTGAGACCGGCGCCCCGGCCGCCTGCCCGGTCCGCCAGAAAGAGCCAGGTCAGGGCGTAGAGGAACGCGACGGCGACGCCGGCCTCCTGCGGCAGATAGCCGGCCGCGGTCACCGCGCGCAGCAGGTAGGCGCCGCCGAAGACGATCAGCGTCCGCCCGACCAGGCCCAGCACCCGGGTCACGTCGGCGCCGGACGGAAGCTCCGGCTCCTCGACCGCCGGTACCGTCGGCGCCAGCGGTACGGCGGCGCGGGCCGCCACCCCTGGCTGCTCCAGCAGGCTGAGACGCCGCTCCAGCGTCTCCACAGCCCGGGTGAGATCCTCGACTCGCCCCTCGAGGACCGTGAAACGATCCTCCTCCTCCTCCTGCGACGCGCTATAGGCCATGGCACCCTCCCCAGACGGTACGGTCTTCCGAGCAAATAGCTCTCCCCATGCCACCTCCGCCACCTCCTCCGGGGTAGGCCGGACTTCACCGCCAGGCAGGTGGTGCCAACCCGAACGGATAGCAATGTGGTTTGCCGATGCGCTCCCGGAGAGCGGCATCGCCGCGCTTCCGCTGCCCCGAAGGGTGAAATCGTATCGCGATCCCCCCACCCCGGCAGGTGTTGCCGCTCCCCTCCCGGCAAGCGAAAGTGCCACATACCAGACCACCCATCGGCGCGTGCCGGTGCGATCAGGAGGAGATCATGACAACGACCGCGCCCGCTCTCTCCACCGGCTGGTCCTCCTGGTGGACCCGCCTCTGTCTCATCGCTCTGGTCTTCGAGGGCGCCACCGGCTTGCTGGTGACGTTCGCGCCCTTCCATGCCGCGGTCCAGTGGGGGGTTTTGATCCACACCGGGCTGGGGCTGGCCCTGTTGATGCCGCTGACCTGGTATCTATGGCTCCACTGGCGCGACTACCGGCGCTACAACCTTTCCGACTCGGTGCTGCTGGGCTACGTGGCCGGGGTCGCCGTGCTGGTCTGCGCCGTCTCCGGCCTGGTGGTGACGTGGCAGGGCCTCTTCGCCCTGCGCATGAGCCCGGCCTGGCGCCAGGTACACCTGTGGAGCACCTGGGCGGTGCTGGCCGCCGCCGCGCTCCATCTCGTGCTCGTGCTGGCCCGCGGCAAAGCGGCAAACGTGGCGCGGCCGGCGCTGCGCACCGGCGCCTGGACCCTGGCCGGCACCGCCGCCGGCCTGCTCCTGATCGCCGCCGGAGCCTGGATCTACGCCGGACCCGTCTACGTCAACAAGCTGCCCGAGGACTACGTCTTCCTCTACGGCGCAAACCGCCCCTTCGCCCCCAGCCTCGCCCGCACCAGCACCGGTGGCGGCCTGGACGACGACTCCCTGGCCGGCTCCCAGACCTGCGGCACGGCCGGCTGCCACTCCCAGATCTACGCCGAGTGGCAGCCGAGCGCGCATCGCTACGCCGCCATGGATCCGATCTTCCAGAAGGCATCCAGACCGTGATGGCCAAGCAGAACGGCCCGGAGTCGACGCGCTACTGCGGCGGCTGCCACGATCCCATTTCGCTCTTCTCGGGGACCAAGAACATTTTTGTCGAGAACCTCACCGGCCTGCAGGGCTACCAGGAAGGCGTCTCCTGCCTGGCCTGCCACGCCATCCAGGAGACCGACATCCAGGGCAACGCCAACTACACCATCACGCCAGCCGCCGAATACCTGTGGCAATGGCAGCACGAAACGGCTCGGCGAAGATCGCCCGCGATTTCCTCATCCGCACCTACCCGGCCGAGCATCACAAGCTTTCGCAAGCGCATCGTTCAAGAAGCCCGAGTACTGCGCCGCCTGCCACAAGCAGTTCATCGACCAGGAGGTCAACCGCGTCGGCTGGGTGCAGCTCCAGAACCAGTACGACAACTGGGCCGCCAGCCACTGGAATCAAGAAGGGCGACGCGCGCGCACCGTCGAGTGCCGCGAGTGCCACATGCCGCTGGTCGATTCCCAGCGACCCCGCCGCGCGGCGATGCCGCCGACTACAACCGCACGCCGGACGACGGCAAGCACCGCAGCCACCGCTTCATCGCCGCCAACACCCTCGTGCCGAAGCTGCTCAAGCTCGAAGGGCTGGCAGAAGCAGGTCGCAACTGACGGAGCAGTGGCTGCAAGGGCGATACCGAGGTGCCCGAGATCGCGCAGAAGTGGGCCGAGGGCCCGATCGATCAGCCTGGCCCTCGACGTCCCGGCGACCGTCGAGGCCGGGAGGCAAGCTGCCCGTGCGCGTAGTGCTCACCGTCCAACAAGGTCGGCCACGACTTCCCCACCGGCCCTCTCGACATCATCCAGAGCTGGGTCGAGATGCACGTGGTGGACGAGACCGGGCACCCGCATCTTCTCCTCCGGCAACCGCGACAAGCGCAATTTCATCGAGCCCGGCACCTTCCTGTTCAAGGCCGAGCCGGTGGACCAGCACGGCAATCTCATCGACCGCCACAACCTTTGGGAGATGGTCGGCGTGCGTTATCGCCGCGCGCTGTTCCCCGGCTACTCGGACACGGCGGAGTTCCTGGTCGACTGTCCGGCGAGCGCCGGCCTCGCCAGCCAGGAGGCGCTGAAACGGGCCGGCCAGGAGAGCGTCCAGCAGATCGACGTGCCGGTCGCGAGGCCCGGTCACTACCGGGTTGAAGCGGCCCTGCTCTACCGCAAGGTGGACCAGTTCCTCATCAATTTCCTCCTCGGCGAAAACTCGGGCCTGACCGCGCCCGTCATCGAAATGACGAGAACCACGGCGTCCGTACGGGTGCGCCCGGCCGGCGGCGAGGCGGAGCCGGAGCCCGCGGCGGGGGGTGGATGAGGCGATGAGGAGGATACTGCCGCAGGCGGCTCCCGCCGGCCGGGCGGACCGGGGACGCCGGGTGCGCCGCCTGCGCCGGGCCACCTGGCTCGTGGCCGCGGCCGTCCTGGTCATGGGCGCCGCCGGCGTCTGGATCTACCGCGCGAGCCGCCCGGCCCGCTGGGTCCCCGGCGAGCCGCTGCCCGAGATCACCGACCGGCTCGCCCGCGGACCGAACCGTCCCGCCTCCGGGACGGCCGGCCCGGCCGGGGAAACCGGCCCGACCGGAGAAACCGGGGAGACCGCGCCGGAGATCACCGATCCGCTCGCCCGCGGCCAGGCGGGCGAGGCGCCCACTCCGGCCTGGACCGACGTCACCCGGGCGGCCGGGCTCGGCGGCTTCCGCAGCTTCGCCGGCGAGCGCACCTCCCAGCTCCCGGAGGACATGGGGGCCGGCGCCGCCTGGGGGGATTTCGACAACGACGGCGACGAAGACCTGTTCCTGGTCGCGGCCGGCGGCAGCCTGTCCCTGCCGCCGGAAGCCCGGGCCCCCTCCCGCCTCTACGAGAATCTCGGCGACGGCACCTTCCGGCCGGTGGCGGGCTTCCCCGACATCCGCATCCTGGGCATGGGCGCCGCCTGGGGGGACGCCGACGGCGACGGCGACCTCGACCTGGCGGTGTCCGGCTACCGCTCGCTTCTCCTGCTGCGCAACGAGGGCAAAGGCCGCTTCAGCCGCGACGAGCGCTTCCCGGCTCCGGACGGCTACTGGGCCGGCCTCGCCTGGGCCGATTTCGACCGCGACGGCGATCTCGATCTCTACGTCTGCGGCTATGTGCGCTACAAGCCGGCCGCGTCGCCCGCGGATAACGCGGAGCGGACGTCGCAGCAGTCGGGCAAGCCGGTGCCGTACACCTTGAACCCGGCCTCCTTCGAGCCCGAGAGCAACCTCCTGCTCGAAAACCACGGTGACGGCACGTTCGAGGACGTGGCGCTCCTCCTGGGAGTCTCCAACCCGCAGGGTCGCAGCCTCTCCGCGCTCTGGCACGACTTCGACGACGACGGCTGGATCGATCTCTACGTCGCCAACGACATCTCCGACAACGCCCTGTTCCTCAACCGGCACGGCGAGACCTTCGAGGACGGCGCCCTGGCCGCCTGGGTCGCCGACTACCGGGGCGCCATGGGGCTGGCGGCCGGCGACTGGAACCGCGACGGCGACGACGACCTGTTCATCACCCATTGGGTGGCGCAGGAGAACGCGCTCTACGACTCCCAACTGCGCACCGCGCCGCCCACGGCGAAGCAGGGGCTCCTGGCCGCCGCTGGCGGCCCGCGGCCGAGCCTGCGTTTCCAGGACATCGCGACCCCGGTGGGGCTGGGCGCCATCGCCCTGCCGCTGGTCGGGTGGGGCACCGAATTCGCCGACTTCGACGGCGACGGCTGGCTGGACGTCGTGGTGGCGAACGGCAGCACCCTGGAAGACCGCCGGGACCGCCGCCGCCTCGAACCACAGGCGCCGCTCCTGATGTGGAACCGCCAGGGCAAGGATTTCTACGACCTCGCTCCGCAGTCGCCGCCGCTCGCCCGCCCCCGGGTGGCGCGCGGGCTGGCCCTGTCCGACTACGACGGCGACGGCGACCTCGACCTGCTGCTGGTCCACCTGGACGGCGGCGCGCAGCTCCTGCGCAACGACATGCAGAAGGGTCACTGGCTGGAGCTGCGGCTGCGTCAGAAGATGGCCCGCGGCGTTCCGGGGCAGGGCGAAGGGGCGACCGCCGTGGCCTGGCTGGGGGACGTCCCGCTGCGCCGCTCCGCCACCGGCGTGTCCTACCTGTCCCAGAGCACTCGCATGCTCCACTTCGGCCTGGGCGCGGCGGACCACATCGACCGTCTGGAGGTCCGCTGGCCCGGCGGCCGGGTGGAGAGCTTCGGCCCGCTGGCGGCCGACGGCCTCTGGGAGCTGGCGGAAGGCGAGCCGCGCCCCCGGCGGCTGCGCGGCTCACCGGCGGCGGCGCCCGCGTCCGCCGCCATCCCCGCCGGCCCCGTCCGGGTGCTCTCCCGCGCCGAGGTGACAGCCTTCTGGGCCGCCGAGCGCGCCGGCATGGATGCCATGAAGCGCCGGGGAGACCTGCCCGGCGCAATCCGTTCTTTCCGCGAGGCCCTCGCCTACGATCCGAGTCACGAGGACTCCCGCTACTACCTGGCCACCTGCCTCTGGACCCAGGGAGCCCGGGACGAGGCCCTCCGGCAGCTCGCCGAGCTGGTCCGCCGCAGCCCCATGAGCCACCGCGGCTATCGCCAGTGGGCGGTCTACCAGGCGCTGTCGGCCTCCGGCGCGGCCGGCCTCGCCGGAGCGGAGACCGCCGCCGAGCGCGCCCTGGCCATCAACGGCGAAGACACCGGCAGTCTGCTCCTCCTCGGCGAGATCGACCTCCTCCAAGGCGACACCCGGGGAGGCGAGCGCTACCTCGAACGCGCCTGCCGGACCAATCCGCGAGCCACCGGGGGCTTCTTCCTCCGCGCCTACCTCGCATGGCGGCGAGGCGACGCGGCGCAGGCCCGGCAGCTCCTGACCCAAGCCCGGGAGACGCGAGGAAAGGACTGGAAACCCACAGGCGCGACGGTCGAGGGGGACGTGGCCGCGCGCATGCACCGCGAGGAGACGCCGCTGTCGCGCTTCTGGGACCGCTGGGACGGCCGCCCGGACAACCCGGCCGGTGTCTTTGCGCCTCTGGCCTCCCACCTGGAGCACCGGAACGCCGCCCGGTGAGAGTCAGCCCGAAACGCGGCCAAGGGATGAGGCTCCGAAGCTTACGAAGCGGCGCGCAGGCGCCGCCGGCGCAGAAGAACCACGGCGTAAACCGCCGCGTTGAGGAGCACGACGAAGACGCCCAGCGCGATCTGGATCGGCTGGCTCAAGCCCTCGGGATAGAGGACCCGCAGGATGTGATGCTCGATGAAGCCGCCGGAGTAGCCGGCCTGGCCCCCCAGGTGGCGCAGGCGGTTCTCCAGAGGCGTGAGGGGGCAGATCGTCTGGGTGAGCTCCACGATCGCTCCCCAGATTGCCGCCGGCAGATGGACCCAGGCCATCCGGCGCCAGCGCAGGGCGAGGAGCCCGCCCAGGCAGACGAAGAGGACGAACCCGAAATGGAGGACGACGAGGAGATCCGCCAGAATGCGATAGGTCACGGGGGCCCGCAGTTCCTCGCGCCGCACGGTAAGACTTTCGTCGCGGCGCCGAGATGAAGCATACACCGCCCGACAAGCCCCAAGGCCTTGTCGTTTCGCGGCAAGCCAGCCGTTTGGTATCCAGGAAGACGGGACCTGAACCGCCTCTCCAGGTGGGGACATTTCCTTGGTCGTCGTGTAGGAAGAGATGTACCTGGAAAGGAGGCTGACATGAGATCGATTCGTCCCGGCGGTTTCAGAGGGTTCTGGTCGCGCAGCGTTGTCGGGCTGACAGTTGCCGGGCTGGTGGCCGCCATCCTGGGCCTCGCTTCCCCGGCCCCGGCGCAGACGGCCAAGATCTACGTGACGCAACCGACTCGCGGCGGCAATGTCACCATCAAATTGTGGTATCACGCCGACCCGCACGGGCTGCACGGCGTTCCCAGCGCCACGACGGTGTTCATCCCGGCGACAGCCACTCCCGTGCAGAAGGCCAATCTCATCGCCAACGCGATCCTTGCAAACCCGCAAAACCTGGGAATCGTCGCCACCGTGATGGGTGGAACCCCTACCCTGGCCAGAATCGATCTCAGCGACCCCACCTCCTACGGCGTGGCCTGCGTCGGGGTTGTGGACGGCACCGGGCAGGAGATCCGGTTCAGCAACGAAAGCCAGCCTCCTGAGCCTGTCCAGGGGTGGGCGAAGCTCGTAGGGCAGCCCTCGCCGGGCGCGGCCGATGGGTACTTCGCCACTCTCGGCGAAAACGGGGTGTCGCACACGGTCCTGACGACCGGCAAGACGTTGCCGCAGATCTACGAGGAGTGGTGGGCGGCCTTCGGCGGTGGCACGGCTACGTCCACCGGCTTCTGGCTCCCGCCCACATCGGGACCCAACTACTCCTTCTCTGCCCAGGTCTCCGATCCCAACCTCGAAGTGGCGGTGGAGGTCTTCTTCGGCGTGCCGCAGATCCCCACGCTTTCGATCTGGGGGATCGCCGTTATGGTTCTGCTGCTGGCCACGGCCGCTCTCACCGGCTTCGCAGGAAAACGAAACAGGTTGGGAAGGAGATGGTCCGCGTCGAAGGCTTGAGCCGAGAGAAGGTGACCGGCTTCGCCCGGCTCCAGTCGACGAAGTCCGTCGAGTCGCACTGTGAGGAGACGCCCCTGTCACGATTCTGGGATCGCTGGGACGGCCACCGGACGCCCCGGTCGGTGTCCTTGCATCCCTGACCGCCCACCCGGAGCACTGGAGCGCCGCCAGGAGTCCGGCTTCGGGTGGCACTCCCTTCTGCTCGGGTTGAGCATAGAGCACTTGACAGCCGTAAACAGAATGTTACTTTCCGCCTCGTGATCCGGACCTTCGGCGCCAGCGAAACGGAGCACTTCTACGCCGCGAGGAGACAGGAGGAGACAACATCATGATCAAAAAGGGCTTGCCCGCCATTCATCCGGGCGAATTCCTGGCGGAAACGCTGGCGGAGCTGAACGTCTCCCAGGCGGCGTTCGCGCGCGTCCTCGGGGTGTCACCGATGCGGATTTCACATGTGATCAAGGGCACGCGTCCGGTGACGGCCGAACTGGCCCTGCTGTTTGGACGGGCACTTGACCAGTCGCCGCAATACTGGCTCAACCTCCAGGCCGACTACGACCTGAAAACCGCCGCAGCCAGCATCGGGCCACGTTTGCTCGCCATTCATTCCGTCACCCACGCGTAGTTCTCCGCCGGCCGAGCCCCTGGGACCGAAGGAGCCATCCGGCGCCAGCGCAGGGCGAGGAGCCCCCCAGATAGACGAAGAGGACGAACCCGAGATGGAGAACGACGAGGAGATCCGCCAGAATACGGTAGGTCACGGGACCGCCAAGCCGGCTCTACAGGATGGGCAACAAGCACTTGAATCCGGCTTGCTCAAAGTGCCGGTCGTTCGTGAACGCTTCGAGGATGCCCTGCTCCGTCATCACCAAGAACGTTGCGCAGTCGACAAGCCCCCAGGTCTTGTCGTTTCGTTCCTTGTAAAGCCTGAGCGCCTTGTTCAGAAGACCTTCAGTGACCGGCACCAAGCTCGTTCGCGAGCTACCCCGGATCAAGTCGACGGCATCGCCAAACCGATCCCGAGCCCGGGTGCGCGCTAGTCCATTCCCTGTCTCGGCCACGATCCAGTCGGTGAGGTAAAAGGAACACCCTTCTTTCACAAGATCCGCCCATCGGGTGCGCGCGATGGGATGCAGAGAGTCGGAGGAACTCAGCAGGGCAAGCCAGCCGTTGGTATCCAGGAAGACGGCTCTAGGGGGCATCGCTCGCCTTGGGGTGTCCGTACAGGTAATGGTCGATGTTCGTGGCGAGATCCTGGATTCCTGTCTCGACAGCCAGGTCTGTCATGGCCAGCAGAGGGTCTAGGCTCAGTTTCGGCTCCGCGAGGATCTCGACTTTGACGTCAGCGCCTTCCGGTAACCGGATGCCCGGCTCCAGGACCACCACGTTGTCCATGACTTTGCCCCAATAGACCATGTCGCTATGGTACCTGAATTGAGCAGCCCATGGGAGCTCTCGGGTGAGGAGGATCAAACCGGGCTCCCGGGCCCTTCCTGAACGAGATCGTCGGAGGCGTCCTGGCCCGGCGTCCACTGTCCGGCTTCCCGCCCCGAGCCCCTGGGACCGCCGACGGTGTTCAAGGAAGAAAACCGCCGGCGGGGCGCCGGCGGTCCCAGGGAGTAAGGACGGCGCGGGGAGGTTTCATAACCAAGAGGCTGCCACCGCCGCTCACCCACGAGCCCCTCCCACACACCTCCGGCGATGGCCCCGCCCCCCCTCCCCGAGAGGCGGACCTCTGCGGAACGACGGAGGCCTTGGACTCGGCGGCCGTCATCCCTCCAAATTGTCAATGAGCTGAAGGGGGATCCGACTGCGTTCCCCTTCAAGGTGAAGGGCACGAACGGCCGGTCGGTCGTGGGGACCCGCGTCTGGCTTCCTCGTTCGTCTCCCTTCACTTCAGGGAGAGTCTACGGAGCGGCTGGCAACTTCGTCTAGGCTTCAGGCTGTTTCCTTGGACCAAAAGCGGATTGGCCTCTTGACTGGCCCTCGCGGTCGTGTACCGTGCTGCCCGCAAGCCGGGGAGCCTCCCAGGGCCGCCCGGAGGCTCATTGACAATCGAAGCACCGTATTGCCGGGGTCCGCTCGGGGCCGGCGTTACCCCCGACTTGTCTGGGGGGACTTGGATGCCTCTGTTGCAAGGGAAGTTGACTTTGCGACAGGGAAGTTGACTTTGCACCAGGGAAGTTGACTCTGCACCAGGGAAGTTGACTCTGCACCAGAGGAAGGTGACTTTGCAGCAGAGGAGTTGACTTTGCAGCAGAGGAGTTGACTCTGCACCAGGGGAGTTGACTTTGCGCCAGAGGAGTTGACTTTGCAGCAGAGGAGTTGACTTTGCGCCAGGGGAGTTGACTTTGCGCCAGGGGAGTTGACTCTGCACCAGGGAAGTTGACGTTGCAACAGAGGAGTCGACTTTGCAACAGAGGAGTTGACTTTGCAACAAGGGAGTCGACTTTGCGACAGGGGAGCTTACTTTGCAACGGGGAAGGTGACTTTGCGACAGGGGAGCTTACTTTGCAGCAGGGAAGTTCGCCGTGCCGGAGGCTTCCGGCACGGCGAGGGAATCACGCCGCTAGCGGGCCGTCTTGTTCTTGAGGATCACCTTGAGGGCGCCTTCCTTGGCCGCGTTGCCGAAGGTGTCGTACGCCTTCATGATGTCGTTCAGCTCGAAGCGGTGGGTCACCAGCTTGCCCGCCTGGAGCTTGCCCGACTGCACGATCTTGAGCAGCATCGGGGTGGTGACCGTGTCCACCAGGCGGGTGGTGAGGGTGATGTTGTGGCCCCAGAGCTTCTCGAGGTGCAGCTCCACCGGCTTGCCGTGGACGCCCACGTTGGCGAGCCGGCCGCCGGCCGCCACGATGTCCTGGCAGATGTCGAAGGTGGCGGGGATGCCCACGGCCTCGATCGCCACGTCGACGCCGGCGCCGCCGGTCAGGGCCATCACGCGCTCGGCCGCCTTGCCGTCGGTGCTGTTGATCAGGTTCGTCGCGCCGAAGCTCTTGGCCACCTCCAGCCGTTTGTCGTCGAGGTCGATCATGAAGATCGCGGCCGGCGAGTAGAACTGGGCGGTCAGCAGGGCCGCGAGCCCGACCGGTCCGGCGCCGACGATCGCCACGGTGTCCCCGGGCTTCACCTGGCCGTTCAGCACGCCGCACTCGAAGCCGGTCGGCAGGATGTCGCTCAGCATCACCAGCGCTTCTTCGTCGGCATCCGCCGGGATGGGGTAGAGGCTCGTATCGGCGTGCGGGATGCGCACGTACTCCGCCTGGGTGCCGTCGATCGTGTTGCCCAGGATCCAGCCGCCGTCGCGGCAGTGGGAGTACATGCCCTTGCGGCAGAAGTCGCACCTGGCGCACGAGGTGATGCAGGAGATCAAAACCTTGTCCCCCTTGTGGAACGTCGTGACCCCGGCTCCGACCGCCTCGACGATGCCGATGCCTTCGTGCCCGAGAATGCGCCCGTCGGTGACGCTCGGGACGTCTCCCTTGAGAATGTGGAGGTCGGTCCCGCAGATGGTCGAGGTGGTGATGCGCACGATGGCGTCGCCGGCTTCGCGGAGGGTAGGGGTCGGCTTCTCTTCCCACGCGCGCTTGCCGGGGCCGTGGTAGACGAGAGCCTTCATGACGGAGCCGGCCTTGATCTCCGGGATGGTTTCGAGGGGTTGGACTGCGGTGGCCATGGGGATACCTCCTTCTGGAAAAACCTGTCCAGCCATGCTGCCTCGTGTCTGGATACGGCGCGCTATCCGGGCGGGCGGGACCCGTGGCACAGCGAGGTGGGTGAGCTCGGTGGAAGTGCAAACCCGTGCTCATCTGCTGCGTTTCACCCAGGGACGAGGCTGCCCCCTCATTGGAAATAGCCGACCACGTCCAGGAGCAGATGGACCGTGCCGCCGCCCACCACGAAGGCCTGGGAGCTGAGGCCGCCGGTGCCGTCGGTGGCCAGCAGGGTGATGGCATTGTTGGCCCGGGTCTCGCCGGTTGCGAAATTCAAGACGCTGGTGACCGGCTTGCCCAGGTCCGCGGGCCACAGGCTTATATTGCCGTTGGCCGTCGGACCCACCGCGGTCACGTTCAGCGCCAGGGCCTTGGCCGACGCGGGAATCCCGCAGGTTCCGGGGATCGCGAACGTCCGGGTCACCTGGGACGTGAGCGGTGTCGAAAGCCGCGTGTCCAGCAGCCGGCAGGGCGTCACCGTGTACAGGTCGAGCCCCGTGGGAACCGGGTTGTTCCAGGAGGCCCGCACCGTGAAGCTCATCGTGCCGGTGGCAAAGTTGACGACCCCGATCCACCACCGTCCCGAAGCCGGAGAGGCGAAGATGCACTGCTCGCTGGTGGTTCCACCCACGTAGGGCCGGCAGTCCCAGGATGCGAGCGTCGGCTTGGCGTTGCGGCGGACGTAGAGATCGACGTCGGCCGACATGCCGAAGAGGTCGGCCACCAGGTTGGTGCTGCCGGCGGCGAGGTCGAAGTAGTAATACCTCCAGGTCCCCTGGTTGGACGGCGCGGTCATGCCGTCGGGATAGGACACGCCGTTGCTCAGGGCGATGTCGGAGAGATAGGCCACGCTGACGGAGGTGTTGCCCGCCGGCATGGTGAGGGTGTTGGTGACGGCGGTGCTCGCGTCGTTGTCGGTGCCGGTCCAGCCCACGACGGAGGCGCCTCCGGACGGCGCCGCGGTCAGGGAGATCACTTCGCTCGCCTGGTACTGGCCCGCGGCGCAGCCGGCGGACGACGCCGGCGAAGCCACCGGATCGGAGCCCGGGCCGGTATGGCTTCGGCTCAGGGTGTAGCAGACCGGAGAGCCCGTGAACTTGGTCTGACCGATCCAGGTCGACCAGATGTTGGTCGAGGACACGTACTCGCCGGACATCCACACCGCATCCGCATCGGCAGGGTCGGGAGCGATCCCCGAGTAGTCGCCCCAGCGGTTGCGGCTGTAGCTGTCGATCGAGACGTAGCTGGAGACCCCGGTCTTCAATCCCGCGCTGGCCTGGATTGTCGACTCGGCTGCGAGCTTGCCGGACTGCCTCAGCTCCACGCAGCCCGCCGAAGTGTCGGCGTTGGCTTTCGAGCGGTTGAAAATCAGATGGAGGTTGCCGCTCTGATCCGGCATGATGGCCGGATAGTAGTAATACCAGCCCGTGCTCCAGGCGCCGTAGAACTGGTCGAAGGTGGCCGCCGCCGTGGTTGGATTGATCTCCAGGAGATGGACGCACGATTTGCCGGTGTCGGACGGGCAGGCGCTCGAATGGGCCGTGTACAGCCGGCCAGAGCGGTAGACCGCGTTGAGCAGGCGGGAGTCGCCGGTGTTGATCGGTGTCGCGTTGAGGCATTGCTCGGCGGTCGGGGGATAGGAATAGCTTTGCGTGGCCACGTTGGCGGAGGTCAGGGTCGGGGGCGCGCCGAGGGGGTTGGTCAGCGTGAACTGGGTGATGCGGCTGCCCGATCCCGAGCTCGACGAGACGAGGTATTCGGCGCCCGGAGTCCCGAAAGTGTGCGCCGGATGAACGGTGAAGGCCGTTCCTCCCGTCGCGTGCTGAAGGTTCCAGAAGTCCCACCAGCTCACGCTTCCGCACGTGTTGTTGTAGAGCTGGCTCTTGCCGACGATGCGGAGCTTCGTGTACTGGAAGTAGCCGGCCGAGGAAAACTGGTTGGAAGTGATGTAGACGGCCTGGCTGTCCACGCCGAGGCCGGGATAGTCGGCCCAGTTGGTCGTCGAAGTGCTGCCGTCGAGAGCCGCGTTGAGCGACCAGAGGCACCAACTGCCGGTCGGGTCGGAGGTGAACGAGGTGGAGAGCAGATACCAGGACCGCTGCGTGGGCGGATCCCAGGCCACGGCCAGGAGCACCCAGCGTCCGCTGTGCTGGTCGTAGACCAGCTTGGGATCGAAGCAGTAGGTGATGCCGGCGGGGAGCACGGGGGTCCACCAGCCGCCGGTGCCGCAGAAGGGGATGAGGTTGGTGGCCGCCACGCCGGCCCGGGTCCAGGCCCGCCAGTGCGCGTTGACCGCTTCGAGCAGGTGGCTCGGGCCGGCCGCCATGCCGTTGTCCGGCGGGTACCAGCCGGTGTAGGCGACGCCCTGAAGGGAGCTGGTGGTGCTGGGCGCGCCGGGCAGAGGACCGACGGGGCCGCTCGCGGGGTCTTCGGTCGCCATCAGCCCGGGAGTGACCCGCAGCGGCGGATTGCGCCGCAGCTCTTCGATCGTCTTCTCGTCCAGGTCGGAGCCCAGAGGATCTCCTTCCACTCCTTCGGAGGGTATCTCCTGCCGGGTGCCGTCCCACTTGGGAGCGGCCTTCACGTTTCCGGAATCGGACGATCCCGCACCCGAGCCGGTGGCGGCCGGAGCCGCCACGGGGCGCGGTTCGGCGTCCGCTCCGAAGGCAAGGCCGAAGCCGCTGAACAAGACGATCGAGAACCAGACGCAGAATCGCTTCATGGCAAGCTCCTCCCCATAAGGATGATGAGACCCGGCCTTTGCTTTCATGTTTAGGCTCAGCGCCGCCGGAGAACCGCCAGATCGAAGCTGAGCGTCACGTCCATTCCGCCGATCGCTTCGACCTTCTCCCTCTGGCTCGTCCGGGCCCCCCGGTAGGTCGAGGCCAGGGCGTCGCGGACGGCCGCGGCATCCAGCGTCTCCGTCGTCCGGACGGCGCGGCGAGCCTCCATTTCGAAAGCGCCGGACAGCTCTTCGACGGCTTTCTCCAGCCGGCCCCGCAACACGCCCTCCCCCTGCACCGCTTCCCGCAGCTCGACGAGGTCGTCCTCCGCGGGCACGGCGACCAGGAGGCACCCGGCCGGTTTCAGGACCCGCGCCAGCTCCGCCGCCGGCCGGCGGCCGGCGAGGGACAGCGCCAGATCGAACGAGCCGTCCGCGAAGGGGAGCGCCCGGTCGGCGTTCACCACCCACCAGCTCACGTCCGGCCAGCGCCGGGCCGCCAGGTCGATGGCGGGTACGGACAGGTCCACGCCATGAACCTCCATCTCCCTCTCCCCGGCCAGCGAGCCCAGGAAGTAGCCCTCGCCGCAGCCGACGTCGAGGACGGCCGCGCGGTCCGGCAGGCTCATGCCGTCGATCTCCTCCAGAAGGGCGCGGAGGAGAAGACCGCCGTGCCCGGCGTCCAGGAAGCGACGCCGGGCGTGGACCGCCTCCTTCGGATCGCCCGGGCTCTTCGAGCGCCGGTCCTGGGGCTGAAGGAGATTGACGTAGCCGCTGCGGGCCATGTCGAAGGTGTGCCCCCGGCCGCAGACCCAGGACCGGTCCCGGGGTTCCAGGGCACCGCCGCAGCCGCGGACCGGGCAGAGGACGGTGACCAGCGCGGGCATGTCCGGGAGTGTAGGAGAGGGGGGCTGGCCGGCACGCCACCTTTTCAGGTGGGGGCTTCCCCCCCTTCCGGCCGTGGTGGAGGCTTTCGGGCTCGGGCATTCTCAACATCAAGAGCGCCAACGCGCAGGAGGTCGAGCGATGACCTGGAACGAAGCCAAGCAAGGAACCATCCGGCAGTGGGAAGCGATCCGCGACGCCATCGGCAAGGCGGATACCGTCGAGCTGCTGACCGAGATCAACGCGGTCTGCGACCTCTGCGAGAAGTCCGAAGACACGGCGGGTACGCCGATCGGCCGGTGTGACTACTGCCTCTTCTACCAGCAGTTCGGAGGCTGCAGTGAGGTCAGCGGCAAGCTGAGCGAGCTGGTGGTCAGCGGCGAGCTCGACGAGGTCCGGGCCCTTGTGGACGACATGATCCGGAAGACGGAGGTGATGGCGCTGCCCGAGGAGCACCCGTCCCCGCTCACGGTCGTCTCGTAAAAGCGGGGCTGGGGACGGCGCGCAGGCTCCGCCCGGTTAGAATCCGCCCGCGATGTGGAAGCCCGGCGACCGACTCACGCACCGATTCAACCCCGAGCTGGGACCAGGCCAGGTGGTCGAGGTCCGTGGCCGCAACGTCGTGGTGAATTTCCCCGACAGTGGCCAGACCCTCTCCCTGGCCACGAGCTCGGATGCTCTCGTCCGTCTCGCTCTCATCCCCGGAGCCCGGGCGCGGCTGGAGGGGACGAACGAGACGGTCGTGGTTTCCTTCTGCGAAGGAGGGGTCTGCCGGCTGGAGGACGGGCGGGCGGTGCCGGTCTCCGGGCTCTGGCCTCTCCCCGCGGAGCTGCCCCCGGCCGAGCGGCTGGCCCGCGGCCAGGTGGACAGCTACGACGACTTTCTCAACCGCATGGACGGCCTCCGCCTCCAGCGCATCCGCCAGGCCGGCGGCCTCGGCTCGTTTCTCGGCGGACGCATCCAGCTCTTCCCGCATCAGCTCTACGCCGCCGAGCGCGCCTGCCACAGCGATCCGGTGCGCTGGCTCCTGGCGGACGAGGTCGGTCTGGGCAAGACGGTGGAGGCCTGCCTCATTCTCAACCGCCTGCTCCAGACCGGCCGCGCGGACCGCACCCTGGTCGTCGCGCCCGAGACGCTGACCCTCCAGTGGCTCGGCGAGCTCTGGCGCAAGTATCACCAGGTCTTCGTCCTCCTGGACGAGAAGCGGCTCGCCGACGTGGCCCGCGACCACGGGCCGGACTTCAACCCCTTCGACGTCCACCGCCGCGTGATCGTCGGCCTCGACACGCTGGCCTCCCGGCGGCGGCTCACGGAGCAGGCGGTCGAGGCGGGGGTCGATCTGCTCGTGGTGGACGAGGCGCACCACCTGCGCCGGCCGCCCGGCCATCCCGGCAGCGAGGCCTACCGGGCGGTGGCCCCGATTGCCGCGCTGGGCCGGCACGTGCTCCTGCTCACCGCCACGCCGCTGGAGGACGACGCCCACGGCTTCTTCCGTCTCCTCCAGCTCCTGCGGCCCGAGGAGTTCCCCGAGGAGCAGAGCTTCGAGGAGCGGCTGGCGCGGCGGGAGCCGCTCCCCCCCTGCACCAGCTCCGCCCGGCGGGCGGACATCGGCGGGCTGCCGCCCCGGGTCGGCGTCCCCGTCGAGATCGAGGACGCGCCGGGCTGGGAGCCGCTCCTCCGTCTCGAGCGCCGCATGCGGTCGCTGCCGGCGGACAACCCGCTCGCCGAGCGCCGCAAGGCCGAGCGGATCCTCCGCTCCCTCTCCTCACCCGCCGCCCTGGCTTCGGTCCTGGACCGGCAGGAGAGGGAGGATCCCGAGCTGGTATTTCTGACCGCCGAGGCCGAGCGGTCGGACCCCCGGGTGAAATGGTTGGCCGAGCAGGCGGCCCGCTGGCAGCAGGCCGGCGAGAAGACGCTCATCTTCGTGGCTCATCGCGAGACCCTGGAGCGCCTGAAGCCGGCCATCGAGCGCGAGGGCCGGGCAAGGGCCGGCCTGTTCCACGAGGATCTCCCCGCGGAGCGGCGGGACATCGAGGTGGGCCAGTTCCGGCTGCCCGACGGTCCGGGCGTGATGATCTCCACCGAGGCCGGAGGCGAGGGGCGCAATTTCGAGTTCTGCCGCCGGCTGGTGCTCTTCGACCTGCCCTGGAACCCGGCCCTGGTGGAGCAGCGGATCGGCCGGCTCGACCGCATCGGCCGCACGATCCCGACCGAGATCGTCTACTTCCGGCCGCCCGCGGGCCTGGGCCGGGCGGTGGCCGGCCTCTATGAAGCCATCGGGCTGTTCGAGGAGCCGCTGGGCGGGATGGAGCGCGAGCTGCGGCACGTGGCCCGGGCGGTGGAGCGCGAGGCTCTCCACGGGCCGGACGAGGTCGATCCCGCCGTGTTCGAGAGCGTGCTACGCGAAGCGCAGGAGGCGCACGACCGGGTCCGCAACGCCGCCTATCACGAGCTGCACCGCGATCCGTACCGCCCGGAGATGGCCGGCGGGATCCTGGCGCGGGTGCCGCCGGATCTCGACCTGTTGAACGAGAGCGTGGTGCTGCGGGCGACGGCGCGCTTCGGTTTCCTGCTGGAGCAGCAGAGCGGGCAGAGCGTCTGGACCATCGAGTTCGGCTGGGAGGCGATGGTGGACCACATCCCGGGCGTGCCGCCGGGCTCGCGCTACCTGGGCACGTTCGACCGCGCCGAGGCCGTGGAGCGCGAGACGCTGGATTTCTTCGCCTCGGGGCACCCGCTGGTCGAAGGCGTGCTCTGGGAGCTGGAGGACGGACCGCGCGGCCAGGTGGCCCTCTTCCAGGTCGGGGGAGACGAAGAGGTCTTCGGCCTCCTGGCGATCTACCGGCGCGGCGTCGACTTCGAGGTGGTGGCGGTGGACAACCAGGGCCGCACCCGGCCGGACCTCGCCGAGCGGCTGACGGCGCGCGACGTGATCACCGAGCCGGTCGAGGCGAAAAAGTGGACCGGCCAGGCCGGCTGGGGCAAGGTGATCCGCCGCATGGCCGCCGCCCTGCCCGAAGGCAAGCCGCAGGCGGTGGCGGCGTTCCGGGTACGGTCTTCGGGACGGGCGGGGGAAAGGATTTAAAGGAGGCCCTCACACCCGCAACCGCCGCTCGAACATCGCCTCGTAGAGCGGCTGGCAGGCTTCAATCACCCCCCGGTGCTCCGGCGGCACGCGGCGGTCGCGCTCGCGCCAGGGTTCGAAACCGGTGCTTTTGAGCACCGCATCGTACCAGTAGGGCGCCCAGACGCCGTCGGTGTCGCGCGGGCCGGCGGGCCAGTGGAGCATCCGGCCGGTGAAGTCGAGGCCGAGGCGGTCGCACCAGGCGCGCAGGTGGGTTTCCGGCGCCTTGAGAAACTCGCCCGCGTCGATCACTACCGGGTCCGTGCCGAGCTGGGCGCGCACCTGTTCATAGATCTCCATCTGCCGCGGCACGCCGATGTCGTCGGCCGTCACGGCGGGCCGGCTTTTGACGTAGGAGAGCAGCACCTCGCGCGGATCGCGGATCAGGAAGGCGTGGACGACCTCGCCGAACCAGCCGGTCTCCACCTCGGGCAGCAGGTGGTGGGTCATGTGCTTCTGGTAGTAGACCGAGCGGCCTTCGGGGATGGCTCCCGTGAGACCGGCCACGACCTTGCGCCAGTCGGTCTCTCCGGCGGCGATCACCTCTTCCCGGCCGGGATGGTCGAGGCCGGTGCGCGCCAGGTAGAACGCGTAGAGCGGCTCGTCGATCACCGCGGCGTCCGGGCGGTTCTCCCAGGCGCGCATCATGGCGGTCGAGATGTTGCGCGGTCCCGACCAGGCCGCGATCCGCACTCCGCTCGACGATCTCATCGCGGGCGGCGCCCCTCCGCCTCGGCCACGTCGAGGGCGACGAGCGTCTTGTAGAGCCCCTGGAGGCGCTCGACCATCGGACCGCGCCGGCCGCCGTTCATCACCCGCCCGTCCACCTCGGTGGCGTGGACCACCCCGGCGAACGTGCCGGTGACGAAAGCCTCGTCCGCGCCATAGACCTCCGGCAGGGAGAAATCCTTCTCGAACACCGGGATGCCCGCCTCGCGGCAGACGCGGATCACGTTGCCGCGCGTGATCCCGGGGATGCAGTAGCGCCCGGTCGAGGTCCAGACCTCACCCTTGCGCACGATGAAAAAGTGGGTCGAGTTGCAGGTGGCCACGAAGCCGTGGGGGTCGAGCATCAGCGCCTCGTCGTAGCCGGCCTGGGTGGCCTGGATGCAGGCGGTGACGCAGTTGAGCTTGCTGTGGCTGTTGAGCTTCGGGTCCTGCACGTCCGGATAGCCGCGCCGGACGTGGACGGTGAACAGCCGCACCCCCTTGGCGACCAGCTCGGGCCGGGGCTCCTTGTGCTCGGGGATGATGACCACCGTGGCGCGCCCGAGGGTGAGCCGCGGGTCCTGGTAGGGGGTGCGCTTGACGCCCCGGGTGACCATCAGCCGGACGTGGACGCCGTCGGTCATGCCGTTGGCCTCGACGGTGTCGTGCAGCGCACGGACCATCTCCTCCCGCGTCAGCCCGACGTCGATCATCAGCGCCTTGGCGGCCTCGTACAGCCGGTCGAGGTGGGCGTCGAGGAACGCGAAGCCGCCGGACGCCAGGCGCAGCCCCTCCCACACGCCGTCGCCGAGCACGAACCCCGAATCGAAAACGGAGACCTTCGCCTCGTCCCGCGGCAGCAGCTCGCCGTTGATCCAGATGCGGACCTCCGCGTTGCGCGGATCGTCCTGGTATTCGTGAACGCCGGTGCTCTTGTCCATGGCCGGAAAGAGGATCAGGCGATATCGTGGCCGGCCATCGCCCAGAGCAGGATGGCCTTCTGCACGTGCAGGCGGTTCTCCGCCTCGTCGTAGATGCGGCTCCGCGGACCGTCCGCGACCTCGGCCGATACCTCCTCGCCGCGGTGCGCGGGGAGACAGTGGAGGAACACCGCGTCGCCCTTCGCCGCCTTCATCAGCGCGCCGTCCACCTGGAAGCCGTGGAAGGCCTTGAGCCGCTCCTGCTGCTCCGCCTCCTGGCCCATCGAGGCCCAGACGTCGGTGTAGATGCACGAGGCCCCCGCCGCCGCCTCGCGGGGGTCGTTCGTGATCGTCAGCTTCGTGCCCGCGAGATCGTGGTCCCGGCGCGCCAGATCGTGGTAATGCGCCTTCACCTCGTAGCCCTTGGGCGAGGCGATGGCCACGTCCATCCCCACCTTGGCGCCGCCGAACATCAGCGAGTGCGCCATGTTGTTGCCGTCGCCGACGTAGGCCAGCTTGCGGCCGCGGAGCGCGTCCAGGCCGCCGAAGACCTCCATCAGCGTGAAGTAGTCGGTCAGGCCCTGGCAGGGGTGGAGGTCGTCGGTCAGGCCGTTGACCACCGGCACGGTGCCGTACTTCGCCAGGTCGAGCACCGTCTGGTGCGCGAAGGTGCGGGCCATGATGCCGTCCACGTAGCGGGAGAGCACCTTGGCGGTGTCGGAGATCGGCTCGCCGCGGCCGAGCTGGATGTCGCGGCTGGAGAGGAACAGCGCGTGGCCGCCCATCTGCACCATGCCGACCTCGAAGCTGACACGCGTACGGGTCGAGGACTTCTCGAAGATCATGCCGAGGCTCTTCTGCTTCAGGGCGTCCCCGTACTTGCCGGGGTTGGATTTCACGTCGGCGGCCAGGTGGAAGAGGCCGGTCACCTCCGCCGCGGACAGGTCGTGGATCGAGATCAGATGACGGGTCATATCGAGTCTCCGGAAAGGAAAAATCAGAGAGGATCACGCTCCAGGGGCATGGTCATGCAACGCGGGCCGCCCCGGGCCCGCGACAGCTCGCTGCAATCGAGCGCCACCACCGCCGGGCCGCCGCCGAGCAGGTCGTGCCGGCCCGACGCGGCCTCGCGCTCGTCGAGCACCCGCCAGCCGCGCTTCGCCAGCTCCTCCAGGGTCTTGCGGTTGCGCCGGTAGAGGAAGATCAGGCCCGGCGCGACGGCGAAGGCGTTGGCGCCGTCGGTCCACTGCTCGCGCTGCTGGTCCACCGCCTCCAGCGCACCGCCGCAGGGCACTACATCCACGCCGATCCCCAGCTCCTCAAGCTCCTCCAGGAGCGAGCCCTTGAGAGTAAAGGTGAGACGCTTCGCCGTCAGGTCGACGTGGTAGACGTGTGCCGACTCCGGGCCGCCGGGCTGGATCACCGGCAGATAGGCCAGGCAGAGGTTGCGGTCGATGAACGTGAAAACCGTGTCCAGATGCATGTACGAGCGCTTGCGGGGCAGCTCCACCATGACGAGGTGGCGGAACGGCGTCTCGCCCCGCAGGTACTCGGCGAGCACCTCGATGCCGCGCCGGTTCGTGCGCTCGGTCAGGCCGACCAGGACGATCTCCGGGCTCGGCACCAGCACGTCTCCCCCTTCGAGCGACGGGTAGGGGAAGTGAGGGTTGTGCTGCGGCGCGCCGGACGGCGGCACGTCGATCTCGAAGATCTTCGATCCCAAGCCCGAGGCCGCCGCCGGATGGTTCTCGAACACGGTCCGCGCCAGCAGCGGCTCGCGCTCGCGCGCGGCCGTGGCCATGGAGGAGATCACCACCCGGTCCCCCACCACGACCTGCGGATCGCGCTGGAAGAAGTAGTTCGGCACCGGGTAGAGCTCGAAGAAGTGCTGGCGTTCCGCGTCCGACTCCCCCGCCGCGGCCCGGATGCCCTCGATCAGAGTGCAGGCCAGCTCGCGGTCGGGCAGCTCGTAGAGCTTGCGCACCAGGCTGTAGGGGACGCCGTACTCGGCCTCCAGCTCGTCCAGCAGGCGCTTGCGGACGGCGGCGTCGCCGACCACGTCGGCCAGCAGATCCTGGGCGTCCAGAACTTCGACGCCGGCCTGCTTCAGAACCTCCCGGAAGCCGCCGTGCTCCTCGCGGGCCTCGTCTCCGTCGAGGATGTCGTCGAAGAGCAGGCTGCCCATCATGTCCGGGACCATCCAGTCGATCTCGCGTCCCGGCCTGTGGACCAGGACGCGGCGCAGGCGTCCGATTTCCGAGTCGACTCGCAAGGTCATGGCGGCTCCCGATGGGGTTGTTCCCGATGGTGCCCGGTGAGGGGCGCGGCGGGCTGGCGGCTGCGTATCGTACCAGAAGGGATAGAATCCGCCCGCCATGACCGACGCTCTCCCGATCCTCTCCGATATGCCCCAAAACCCGCTCTACGAACGCTACGCCTCCCGCGAGATGGCGAGGATCTTCTCCGCCCGCCACCGTTTCGGCCGCTGGCGCGAGCTGTGGATCGCCCTGGCGGAGATCCAGCGCGACCTCGGCCTGCCCATCACCGCCGAGCAGATCGACGCCCTCAAGAAAACCGCGGGCGAGGTGGACCTGGAGCGGGTCGCCGAGCTCGAGCGGCGCACCCGCCACGACGTGGTGGCCCACCTCCGGCATTTCGCCGAGCAGGCGGACCGCGTCCACCCCGGAGCCGGCGGCATCCTGCATCTCGGCGCGACGAGCGCCTTCATCACGGACAACACGGACGTCCTCCTCTTCCGCGAGGCGCTGGAGCTGCTCGCCAGCCGCCTGGCCGCGGCCGGCCGCGAGTTGGCCGGCTTCGCGCGCCGCACCCGGGCGATCCCCTGCCTGGCCTACACCCACTTCCAGCCGGCGCAGCTCACGACGGTCGGCAAGCGCGCCTGCCTCTGGCTGCAGGACTTCCTGATGGATCTCTCCGAGATCCGGCACCGCCTCGCGACCCTGCGCTGCCGCGGCGTCAAGGGGACGACCGGCACGCAGGCGAGCTTCCTCACGCTGTTCGGCGGCGATCGATGGCCATGGCAAGGTCCGGCGAGCTGGACCGCCGGCTGGCGCGGCGATTCGGGTTTGCCGAGAGCTTCCCGGTGACCGGCCAGACCTACTCGCGCAAGCAGGACAGCCAGATGCTCGGGGTGCTGGCCGGGATCGCCGAGTCGTGCCACAAGGTCGGTACGGACCTGCGCCTGCTCCAGGGGGTGGGCGAGCTCTCCGAGCCGTTCGACGCCGAGCAGGTCGGATCGTCCGCCATGGCCTACAAGCGCAACCCGATCCGGGCCGAGCGCATGTGCGGCCTGGCGCGCAAGCTGATGACCGACTCGCTCAACGGCCCGCTCAACACCGCCACGCAGTGGCTGGAGCGCAGCCTGGACGACTCGGCGAACCGCCGGCTGGTGCTGCCGGACGCCTTCCTCTGCGCCGACGCCATCCTGGGGCTCGCCGCCCACATCGCGGCCGGGCTGACGGTGCGGGAGGAGATGGTGGCCGCCCGCGTCGCCCGCGAGCTACCGTTCATGGCCACGGAGACGCTGCTCATGGAGGCCTCGCTGCGCGGCGGCGACCGCCAGGAGCTGCACGAGCGCATCCGGCGCTACAGCCTGGACGCCCAGGAGAGCCTGGCCCGCGGCGGCGGCAACCCGCTGATCGAACGGATCGTCGCGGACCCCGCCTTCCGCCTGACCCCGGAGGAGGTGGAGACCTGGCTCGATCCGGTGGGCTTCACGGGACGCTCGGCCGCCCAGGTGGACGACTTCCTCGCCGAGGTCGCGGAGCCGGCGCTGGCCGGGTACGAAGCGTCAGAGGTGGCCGCGCCGCGGGTTTGATCACGTTCCCCCTCTCCCCCGGCACGGGGGAGAGGGTCGGGGAGAGGGGGAAAGGGGATCAATTTTACCGGCGTGCTATACTCCCCTTCCAGCGCAAGTTGTTTCAGCGCTACTGGACCGAGAGCTCTCACGGAGATGGCTCCAACCACCTTACGGAGAACAGCAAGCCCATGCGCCACGCCAACAACTCGAGCCCGGCTTCGAAGGCCTCCCGCCTGCTGATCGCCACCCTCCCCCTCCTCCTCACGGTCGCCTGCTCCGTCAACCGCCGTCCGGGCGACGGCGTTCCGGGTCTGGGACGGCCGCTGGAGAGCGGAGTCGCCTCCTGGTACGGACCCGGCTTCCATGGGCGCCGTACGGCCAGCGGCGAGCGATACAACATGAACGACCTGACCGCGGCGCACCCGACCCTCCCGTTCGGGACCCGCCTCCTGGTGCGCAACGTGGCCACCGGCCAGACCGTGATGGTGCGGGTCAACGACCGCGGCCCCTTCGCGAAGAGCCGGATCCTCGACCTGTCCTACGCCGCGGCCCGCGAGGCGGGTGTGTGGGGACCGGGCACGGCCTATGTGGAGATCTACCCGGCGCCGGCCGGCCGCGACGACACGGCGGCCACGGTCCCGGTCGAGATTGCGGGAGTCACCGCCGATACGGGTCCGCCGCCGCACTACACCGTGCAGGTGGGAGCCTTCAGCGACGCCGGCAAGGCGGTGGAGATGCACCACCAGATCTCCCGCATCTACCCCGAGGTCTTCGTCCACTCCGACGGCACCTGGAACCGGGTGCAGGTCGGCCTCTTCACAGACCGGGACCAGGCGGAGTCGCTGCGCCGGGAGCTTGCCGTGATGGGGCTGTCGTCGGTGGTGGTGGCGACACGGTAGCTACATCCCCGCTCCCTGGGTCCTCCAGCTCTGGAGGATGGTCACGTAGTTCCCGCGCTCGTAGGCGGCCGGGTCGGGGCAGCGCACGAGGTTCATGCTGCCGCGCATCTGGTCGAGCGACTCGTACTCGTGCTCGACGAGCCAGCGACTCCAGCTCATCGCGCAGCGACGCGCAGGCGTTCCGGCCCCTGCCTGCAGCAGCGCCGAGACCACCTGCACCGCGTCGGCGCCCGCCATGACGGCCTTGACCGCGTCGGTCGGCGGTGTGCACGCCGCCGCTCGCGGCCAGCGAGGCGCGCAGGCGGCCGGACAGGATCGCCAGCCAGCGCAGCCGCAGCAGCAGCTCCGAGGAGTCCGACAGCTGCAGCGTCGGCTTGACGTCCAGGGCTGCTCGATGTCGATGTCGGGCTGGTAGAAGCGGTTGAACAGCACCAGGCCGTCCACGCCGTGCGTCGTCCAGGCGCTGCGCGAAGTGGGCGAGCGACGGAGTAGAACGGCGAGAGCTTCACCGCCACCGGGATGGTGGACGCCGCTCTTGACCGCCCAGAGCATCTCGAGCGTGCGGCGCTCGAGCAGCTCGCTGCTCTCGTCGGGTCGGTCGCGCAGCGTCGTAGACGTTGAGCTCGAGGGCGTCGGCGCCGGCCTGCTCGATCAGCCGCGCGTATTCGAGCCAGCCGCCGTGGGTGGTGCCGTTGAGCGAGGCGATGACCGGCACCGCCACCGCGGCCTTGATGCGCCGGATGTGCTCCAGGTACTGCGTCGGGGCCGAGCGCGAACTCCTCGGGCTCGGGGAAGTAGGACAGCGCCTCGGCGATGGCGCTCGGCGTGCGCGTCGATGTGCGCGCGTCGTGGCGACGCTGCTCGCGCGTGATCTGCTCCTCGAACAGCGAGTGCATGACGATGGCGGCGGCGCCGGCGTCTTCGAGGCGGCGCACCATGTCGAGGTCGTCCACCAGCGGCGAGGCGCCGGGCATGAACGGGTGCGCGAGCGTGAGGCCGAGGTAGGTCGTGGTCAGATCCATGGGGTTTCCTCCCTACAGGCGTCGATCAGCTCGCCGCGGCCTGTATTGCCGGCCGGGCCGGCTGAATGAGGTGGGTGCGACCGGTGCGGGAACCGCCGGCTGACCGTCGCCCTGCGGCACGGTGATGCCGGCGAGCTGCTGGTAGACGGCGAAGCGCTGCGCCGCGTTGCGCTGGGCCAGGGCCGCAGGCGCTTGAAGCGCTCGGGGTCCTGCTGCTCGACCATGCGGAAGCGCGTCTCGTTGCGCATGTATCGCTGGACCGGCGACTCTTCGGCGCCGCCGAGTCGAGCTGGAGCGGCGGCTCGCCCTCGGCGACCCGGCGCGGGTCGAAGCGGTAGAGCGGCCAGATGCCGGACTCGACCGCCAGCTTCTGCTGGTCGAGCGCCGTGCGCCATGTCGTAGCCGTGGGCGATGCAGTGGCTGTAGGCGATGACCAGCGACGGGCCGGGGTAGGCCTCGGCCTCGATGGAGCGCCTGCACGGTCTGCGTGTCTCTTCGCGCCGAAGGCGATGCGCGCGACGTAGACGTGGCCGTAGCTCATGGCCATCAGGCCGAGGTCCTTCTTCGCCGATCGCCTTGCCGGCCGCGGCGAACTTCGCCGAGGCGCCGAGCGGCGTGGCCTTCGACTGCTGGCCGCCGGTGTTCGAGTAGACCTCGGTGTCGAGCACCAGGATGTTCACGTCGCGGCCGTGGGCGAGCACGTGGTCGAGGCCGCCGAAGCCGATGTCGTAGGCCCAGCCGTCGCCGCCCACGATCCAGACGCTCTTCTGCACCAGGTAGTCGGCGAGCGCCTCGAGCCGCCGGGCGCCGGCGCCAGGCGATGGCCGCGCAGCGTCGCGCGCAGGGTCGTCGACGCGCGCGCGCTGCTGCTGGATGCCGGCCTCGTTCGTGCTGATCGCGCCGCGAGCAGCGCGTC
Organism: uncultured Holophagales bacterium; assembly: GCA_963844885.1. Lineage (GTDB taxonomy): Bacteria > Acidobacteriota > Thermoanaerobaculia > Multivoradales > UBA5704 > DATMER01. The sequence continues at coordinate 34,375 of CAWJQA010000016.1, forward strand.
GGCCAGCGTCGTCGCCGACCTCGGCTGCGCGAGCGCCGTGCAGCAGCTCGCGCGCCTGCTCGCGCGTGCTTGTCGAGCGCCAGGCGCAGGCCGAGGCCGAACTCGGCGTTGTCCTCGAAGAGCGAGTTGGCCCACGCCGGGCCGCGGCCGTCGCGGTGTTGGTCGCAGTAGGGCGTGGTCGGCAGGTTGCCGCCGTAGATCGACGAGCAGCCGGTGGCGTTGGCGATGAGCGCGCGGTCGCCGAAGAGCTGGGTCAGCAGCTTGATGTACGGCGTCTCGCCGCAGCCGGCGCAGGCGCCCGAGTACTCGAAGAGCGGCTGCAAGAACTGCGAGCCCTTGACGTCGAGCGTTCGACCTGGGTGCGGTCGACCTCCGGCAGGCCGAGGAAGAAGTCGTAGTTCGTCGCGCTCCGGCTCGCGCAGCGGCGCCTGCGGCTGCCATGTCGATCGCCTTGTGCCGCGGGTTGCTCTTGTCCTTGGCCGGGCAGACCTCCACGCACAGCGCGCAGCCGGTGCAGTCCTCGGCGGCGACCTGGATCGTGTAGTAGCAGTGCCCTGGAAGTCCGTCGCGCCTTGAAGGGCATCGGACTTGAAGGTCGCGGCGCGCCCGCCAGCGCCTCGGCGTCGTAGACCTTGGCGCGGATGGCGGCGTGCGGGCAGACCAGCGCGCACTTGTTGCACTGGATGCAGATCGCGGCGTCCCACACCGGGATCTCCAGCGCGATGTTGCGCTTCTCCCACTGCGGCGGTGCCGAGCGGCCAGGTGCCGTCCACCGGGAAGGCGCTGACCGGCAGCGAGTCGCCCTTGCCGGCCATCATCACCGCCGTGACCGCGCTTGCACGAAGTCGGGCGCCGGCGCTCGGACGACAGATGGGCGGCAGCGCCGGCGCTGGCGGTGACCGCCGCCGGCACGGCACCTCGTGCAGGTGCGCCAGCGTGTCGTCCACGGCGGCGAAGTTCGCTGCACCACCTCGGCGCCGCGCTTGCCGTAGGTCTTCTCGATGGCCTGCTTGATCTGGGCGATGGCCTCCTCGCGCGGCAGCACGCCGGAGATCGCGAAGAAGCAGGTCTGCATGATCGTGTTGATGCGGCCGCCCATGCCGGCGTCGCGGGCCACGCCGTACGGCGTCGATGACGTAGAAGCGCGAGCTGCTTCTCGATGATCTGCTCCTGCACCTCCGCGGCAGGTGGTCCCAGACCGCTTCGGGCCCGTACGGCGCGTTCAGCAGGAACACGGCGCCCGGCGCCGCGGTCTCAGCACGTCGTAGCTCTCGAGGAACTCGAACTGGTGGCAGGCGACGAAGTTGGCGCGGCTGGATGAGGTAGGTCGAGCGGATCGGCCGCGGCCCGAAGCGCAGGTGCGAGACGGTGATGGCGCCCGGCCTTCTTCGAGTCGTAGACGAAGTAGCCCTGGGCTGCAGGCTCGGTCTCCTCGCCGATGATCTTGATCGAGTTCTTGTTGGCGCCCACCGTGCCGTCGGCGCCCAGGCCGAAGAAGACCGCGCGCACCACGTCGTCCGGCTCGATGTCGAAATCCTGCGGTCGCACGGCGAGCGAGCTGTGGCTGACGTCGTCGTACGATGCCGACCGTGAAGTGATTCTTCGGCCGCTCCTTCGCCAGTCTCGCCGAAGACCGCCTTGACCATGGCCGGGTGAATTCCTTGGACGACAGGCCGTAGCGGCCGCCGACCACCTTCGGCTCCTGGAGGAAGGCGGAGATGCCCTTCATCCTCGCTTCGCGCAGGGCCGTGACGACGTCGAGGTAGAGCGGATCGCCCGACGGCGCCCGGCTCCTTGGTGCGGTCGAGGACGGCAGCGTGCGGACGGTGCGCGGCAGGGCGGCGACGAAGTCGGGCATCGAGAACGGACGGAAGAGGCGGACCTTCAGGAGGCCGACCTTCTCGCCCCTGGCGATCATCCAGTCCACGGTCTCGTGCGACCGTCTCGGCGCCGGACCCCATGACGACGATCACGCGCTCGGCCTCGGGGTGGCCGACGTAGTCGAAGAGATGGTAGCGGCGGCCGGTGAGGTCGCCGAACCGGTCCATCATCATCTGGACGATCGCCGGGCAGGCCGCGTAGAAGGGGTTGGCGGCCTCGCGGGCCTGGAAGAAGGCGTCGGGATTCTGCGCCGTGCCGCGGAGGACCGGCTGGTCGGGGGTGAGCGCGCGGGCGCGGTGCTCGCGGATCAGATCCTCGTCGAGAAGCGCGCGCAGGTCGTCGTCTGTGAGCTCCTCGATCTTCGCCACCTCGTGCGAGGTGCGGAAGCCGTCGAAGAAGTGGAGGAACGGGATGCGCGAGCGCAGGCGTGGCGGCCTGGGCGATCAGCGCGAAGTCGTGCGCCTCCTGCACCGAGCCGGCGGCGAGCAGGGCGAAGCCGGTCTGGCGGCAGGCCATCACGTCCGAGTGGTCGCCGAAGATCGACAGCGCGTGCGTGGCGAGCGTGCGCGCCGCCACGTGCATGACGAACGGCGTGAGCTCGCCGGCGATCTTGTACATGTTGGGGATCATCAGCAGGAGGCCCTGCGACGCGGTGAAGGTCGTGGCCAGCGAGCCGGCCTGCAGCGCGCCGTGGACGGCGCCGGCCGCGCCGCCTCGGACTGCATCTCGACCACCTGCGGCACCGTCGCCCCAGAGGTTCGGGCGCCGCTCGACCGACCAGGCGTCCGCCAGCTCGCCCATGGTCGAGGAGGGCGTGATCGGGTAGATGGCGATGACTTCGCTGCCCCGGTAGGCGACCGAAGCGGCCGCCTCGTTGCCGTCGACCGTGATCTTGCGTCTGCCAGACATGATGAAACCTCCTGTCGTTCGCAGGCAGGATACGGAACGGAAAGCGCCGGGAAACCACCCGGAAGGAGACAAAAGAGCCACCCGAACGGGTGGCGACGAGCCGCCCCGGCCCGGGCTAGCCTGACCCCGCACTGATGGGAGGAGACGGAGACATGATCACGGCCACGGAGTTGCGCGAAAACCCCGCCCTGCTGAAGCTCGACCTCTACTGCAAGGGCGTCCGCCTGGACGACTCCTGCCACGTGGAGGAGGATGGAGGGCGCAAGATCCTGCGCACCCGCGCCGGCCTCGGGAGCGGCCTGGAGATGATCCTCCCCGGCAACCTCTGGACGAACGCTCCGGCCACGGAGCACTTCGTCGACCGCTCGCCCTACACGCTCCACCGGACCAAGGGCCAGTATCTGCTGCGCTGGAACGGCCAGGAGGTGGCGCCGGTCCAGCTCTCGCCGCGGCCCGGCTGGTACGACCGCCACACGGCCAGCGGCAAGGTCATGACCCAGATCGGCACGCTCCAGGGCACCTACCTGGGGATCTACCAGTCGAAGGTCTGCGAGTACTGGACGGCGAAGCCCGAGAAGACCAACTGCCGGTTCTGCTCGGTGGGGCTCAACCTGGGGATCGACGACGCGGACGACAAATCGATCGAGGAGGTCATGGAGGTGATCCGGGCGGCGCGCGACGAGTCCGGGATCACCTACGTCGACTTCAACACCGGTCACTACGAAGGCGACACCTATCTGGACATCCTGGAGCCCTTCATCCTCCGCATCAAGGAGGAGCTGGGGCTGCTGGTGGGGGTCCAGACGCCGCCGCACCGGGACCTGAAGCGCTACGACCACCTGCGGGAGATCGGGGTCAACCGGGTCTCGTTCTGCTTCGAGATCTACGATCCCAAGCTGTTCGAGGAGATCTGCCCGGGCAAGCACGCCGAGTATGGGCTCGATCACTACCTGGAGGCGGTGCGCTACTGCGCGGCGCTCTCCAAGAAGGGCCCGAAGATGGAGCCGTGGGTGGCGAACGGCGAGATCATCGCGGGCCTGGAGCCGGCGGAGTCGTCGATCCGGGCGATCGACTGGATCACCTCGGTGGGAGCGATCCCGACCGTCTGCGTCTTCCGTCCGCTCAAGGGGACCGACCTGGAGTCCTGGGAGCCGCCGGAGACGGAAGAGATGGTGCCGGTCTTCCGCCGCCTCTACGAGGCCTGTATGGAGAAAGGCCTGCCGATCGGCCTGGCGCCGAACATCCACGTGAGCCTGGTCATGCTGCCCGAAGAGTGCCGCTGGCTGAGCGACCACCGCTACCCGTGGCAGAGCCTGAAGCTCAAGGCCATGGGCGGAATCTTCCGCCGGCAGTTCGAGCGCAAGCTGGAACGGATGCCGGGCTCCCAGGCCGCGTAGGGGCCGGGATCCCGACGTTCGGCCGCAAGCGGCGCGCCTTCGGCCAGCTTCGGCGCACGAGTGGCCAGGAGATGCCGGGCGTTGGGAAGCCCGGCGGGCTTCCGGCTGGAGCCGGCGCGGCTTCCGCGGAGCTTCGCGAGGGGCTGGCCGGGGTCGGCGGGCCGCTCGCCGGACCTGGCCGATGGTTGGGAGGACCGGCGGACGGCTCGCCGGAGCCGGCCGAAGACCGGCTGGAGATCTGGAACGCGCGCCGGTACTCGCGGAAGGCGCGCCGGTGTTGGGGAAGCGCGGGCCGGTGCCGGCCGAAGGTCCGCTGGAGATCTGGAAAGGCTCGCCGGCGCTGGCGGAAGGCCCGCCAGAGCCGGCGGACCGCGGGCAAGTGTTGGGGAAACGCGGGCCGGTGTTGGGGAAACGTGAACCGGGGGCGGCCGAAGGCCGGCGCAGGCCCGCGAGACACAGCCGGGAGGATGGGCGATGAACGGCCGCAGGCCGCCAACGCCCTACGTCATCGAGAACCGCCGCCGCCGGACCTTCGGCGGCCTCCCACTTCCCGGCTCCTCTACGATCTCGTGCGTGGCGCCGGGAGGGAGGTTGCCGTGCTCGTCCGGACGGGCGGCCTCGCCGCGCACGAGGAGGTCCGCGACGAAGCGCTCGGCGGCCTTCTTCTCTTCGGTCTTCTCCTTTGTCCGCGCCTTCTTCCCCGGCCTCTTCACCGCCATGGCTCGATCGTAGGCGCCGTCTCATTCGCAGTCAAACCCGCAGTCGAACCGGACGCGCTCCAGGGCGAGCCCGCCGTCGGACTGGACGAGCCGGTGGGTCTTCTTCGAGAACGGATGAGAGACACGCGCCTCCTCATCGCCGTGATCCCCGAGGTCGACCCGGCCGCGGCGAAAGAGGTCTTCCAGGAAGAACTGCGCGTCCTCGGCCTGGCCGTGGGACGGCGCCTCACCCAGGTCCGGCGCGGCGCCGAAGGCCTGGAAGCGCACCGGCTCCGAGGATGCGTGGACCAGGATCCGGTCCACCCCGAGGCCGTAGGTGCTGGCCACGATCTCGGCCATCGGCAGCTCCGGGGCCTCGTTCGCCTCCGGAGCCGCGGACAGGGCCAGGGCCTCCGGTGCCAACGAGGTCTTCGCCGCCGCCGCCGACAAGGAGAGGATGCCGTGCCGGACGAACGCGCTCTTCAAGGCGTCCCGGTAGAGGCCGTTGAAACGGACACGGTCCGCTTCGAGCATGGCCGCCGCCACCTGGCTGAAATACGCGGGCACGACGGGCGCGCGGCGGATGGCGTCCACCAGAAGCTGCCCGCCGTCCAGGCTGACCCGGAGCAGGTTGGTCTCCGTAGGACCCACGACGTTCAGCATCCCGCCGAGCATCTCCAGGAAGGTACCGGTGAAGACGCGGGAGAAGGAGTGCGGGCGGGAGCTGAGCTGCCCGGCCGGACCGTCCGGCGGCAGCCGGGCCGGATCCATGTAGAAGAAGGAGCTCACCGCGTTGCGCAGACAGTCGGGGTCGACCGAGTCGGGCCGCACCTGCCGGATGGCCCAGCCGAGCTGCTCGGCGATGCGGGAGTGGCGCGAGGAGCGGTAGAGCCGGCCGCCGGTCTGGAGCAGCACCCGGCTCCGGATGGACGGGAGCTGCAGCGAGGACAACAGCGCGCTGACGTCGCCGAACGACTCGTGGAACGCCGCCGCCTCGATGCTGGCGGCGTTGAAGAGCTGGGGCCGCAAGGCGTCCAGAAGCGCGTGCCCGAGCTCGTGGCAGAGCACGTCCGGACTCTCGCCGGAGAAGACCGTTTGTCCCTCCACGTTGGCGTGGAAAAACTCCAGCCCCTTCCGGGTGTAGAAGGCGTTCAGATCCTCCCCGGCGTCGAGGTTCACCCGTAGCGCCTTGCCCACCGTGCGAAACCACTTCAAGCCGGACGGCAGGAGGCCGGACCAGACGGTGATCCCGCGATGAAGCGCCTCGGCCGCCGCCCAGTAGCGGAACTCCGGCGTGCCGGGCGGGTACTCCCGGGGCGCCGGCGCCGGCTTGACGCGGAGCTCGACCTCGAATGGTCCGCCCGCAAGGTCGGGCACGGGCCGGCGGACGGGCGTCGCCGCGACCGGCACCGGCATGGAGACGATGAGTGGGTCGTCCTCCCAGGCCAGGATGGTCACGGGCTTCGGCTTCGCCGGGGCTTTCTTCGGCCGGCCAGCCGATTTCTTCAGGATCTTCGCTCGGGGCATGGCGCACCTCCGACTGGCAACAAGGGATGTCTTGATCGCGGAAAAGACCGTAGAGGCTTTCGGACCGGGGGTCAAGCTCGGTACAAAGGGTGAGCAGAAGATACCCGGTGCGGCGGCGGTCTTCTGAAAATTCGACACGGCCCCCGCCACCACCTCGGTCTCCCCGCCCGAGGCGGAAAGGCATCCGCCTGCCTGGCACAACCCTTGCTAAAACGAATCCCAGGCATTGAATTATCAGAGACGCTCTTTCGGGTACCAAGGAGACCAGTCATGAAGAGGGAGAGGAGATTCACGGCCGTCGTCGCTGTCGCCTTCGTCCTTACTTCGATCTTGTGCAGCAGCGCTCAGGCCGGCAGCTTTCTCGGCAGGGATGAGACCCTTCGGGCAGAGGCCGGCGTCTTCGATCAGGCCTCGGCGTGGCTGCTCGACGCCTGGACCGGCCTGAAGACCTTGCTGGAAGCCGCGACACTGCCGCCTCAAGCCTCTCCGCAGGCTGCCTGCGCGACCGACACCGGCTGGGGCCTCGATCCGGAGGGTTGCCCGAGACAAAGTAACACCAACACCAACAGCGACAAGTGAAGCCTGGACAAGAGCTGGTATGCGTACTGCATGGTGGTCGGCCCGGAGGAATGACGCGTGAATGAAGATCTCCGATTCGCGGATCCGGGCTCACTTCGGGAAGCGGGCTTTGGCCTCTGGCGCCGGAGCCCGCAAGGCTGGGGCCTCTGCGAGTCCTTGATCGCCCGGAGCCAGGCCTGCCGCTGGCAGGATCCGGAGCAGATGGTTCTCCTTGCCGAGCGGGCTGTCGCCGCGGCCGAGAGCGTAGACCTCATGGAGTATGGCCTGGAGCTGGTGGCCGACCTGCGGGCGCGGGCCTTGGCCGAGCTCGCGAACGCGCACCGCGTTTCGGACGATCTGGAGAGCGCGGAGCGGACGCTGCGCCGGGCCGTCGAATGGAGTGCCCGCGGCACCCAGGACCCCCTGCTCCTCGCCCGCATCATGCGGCTGACCGCGGCGCTCCGCAGCTCCCAGCGCCGGTTCGGGGAGGCCATCGCCCTGCTCGACGCCTGCTACACGATCTACGAATGCCATGGCGACCGCTCCAATGCCGGTCGCGCCCTGATCAGCAAGGGTCTCTACATCGGCTATGACAACAACCCCGAGGCCGCGATCCGCTTCCTCGAGGCCGGGCTCGCAAGGATCAACCCGGCGACCGACCCCAAGCTCATCCTCTCGGCCGTACACAACCTCGTCGGTTTCCTGGCGGATTGCGGACGCTTCGAGGAGGCCCGCAGGATCCTGCGGCGCGCCCGGCCGGCCTACCTTGCCGAGGGAGACCGGCTTGCGCTGATCAAGATGCGATGGCTGGAAGGGCGGATCGCCGCCGGCCTCGGAGAGACAGCCACGGCGGAGGAATCCTTCCTGGAGGTCCAGCGCGATCTCGAGCAGGCCGGCCTGGTCTACCACGTAGCCCTGGTCTCGATGGACCTCGCCGACCTCTGGCTGCGGGCGGGCAGGACGGCGGAGGTCCGCGAGATCGTCGAGGAAATCGTCGCGATCTTCCGGGTCCGGCGGATCACCCGCGAGGCGCTGGCGGCACTGCTGCTCTTCCGCGAGGCGCTGGCCGCGGACCGCGTGTCTCTCGCGCTGCTGCGGACAGTGCAGGGCTGCATCAAGCGCCTCGAGGCCCAGCCCGCCGTCTAGCCCGCTAGCCCGCGGCGTCGGGCGGCTCGCCGTACGCCCTGCGCAGGACCGACTCCACCTTCTTCTCCAGCTCCCCGGGACCCGACGGCTCCGCCGGTGGAGGGACCGCCGCACGCGGCTCATAGCCCAGGAGGTGGAAACGATCCAGGAGGTCCGTCACCACCTGGCTCCTGTCATCCCCGGTGCCTGCGGTGTCCTCGCGCCTTTCGGAACGGGACCTCCCGTTGAGCTCGTCCAGGATCTCCAGGGCCTGATCGGGCTGGAGCCCTCCCTCCCCGTCCAGGAGCCGACCGAGGGAGCCGGGGCTCCAGCCGAGCCTGCGTTCGAGCTCTTCCTCCGGCAGGCCGGAGACCTGGAGCGAGGTCGCGATCAGCTCGGCCCAGCGGGCCCGGTCTTCTTCCATGGTCAGAGTCTAAACGACAGAACGACCAGTCGCTGAACTAAGATCGCCACCATGGCCTCCATACCCGGCCGGCCGCCTCATCCGCGGCTGCCTCTCCTCTACTTTTCCCTGGCCCACGTCTGCCTGGCGGCGGCCTTCGCCGCCCTGGCGGCCTGGCCTTCGCGCTTTGCCGCCTTCTTCTACCATCCGCAGATGGTGGCGGTGGTCCACCTGGTCACGCTGGGATGGATCAGCGCCTCGATCCTGGGAGCCCTCTCGATGATCGCCCCCATGGCGTTGCGCACCCGGCTCCCGGCCGGTGCCTCCGACCATGCGGCCTTCGCCCTCTACGCCATCGGTGTGGTGGGCATGGTCTCGCACTTCTGGCTCGACAGCCCCCGCGGGATGGTCTGGTCGGCGGGCAGCGCCGCCCTGGCGCTGCTCTGGGCCACGGGCCGGGCCGCCTTCGCGCTGCGGACGGCGCCGATCCCGTCGGCGGTCAAGCTGCACTTCTTTCTCGCCTTCCTGAACCTGGCGGTCGCGGCCACGCTCGGGATTCTCCTCGGTCTCAACAAGGTCCGGCCGGTGCTCGGTGGCTTCGTGCTTTCGAACGTGTATGCCCACGCCCACATGGCCGCGCTCGGCTGGGGCACCATGATGGTCATGGCCGCGGGCTACCGGCTGCTCCCCATGCTCCTCCCTTCGGCCATGCCCGCCGGAAGACGGCTCTACGCCTCGGCGGTGCTGCTGGAGGCGGGCGTGCTGGGACTGTTTCTCTCCCTCCTCGGCCGCAGCCGCGCGGTGGCGGTGTTCGCGCCGCTGGCCGCCGCCGGAATCGCCGCCTTCCTGCTCCAGGTCGCCTGGATGAAGCGCCATCCCAGACCGGCTCCCAAGGAGTTGCGCCGACCCGACTGGGGAGTCCTCCACGCGGTGCAGGCCCTGTTCTGGCTGGCGGTGGCGAGCGGGCTGGGGATGGTTCTCGCGTTCGCCCCCGCGTCCGAGTGGAAGCTTCGGGCCGCCCTCGTCTACGGCACCCTGGGGCTGGTCGGGTTCCTGTCGCAGATCGTGGTCGGCGTGAGCCACCGGCTGCTGCCGCTCTATGCCTGGATGCGCGCCTACGACCAGACCGGGTTCCAGGTCCAGCCGCGGTCGCCGCACGCCACTCCGCTGCGACCGCTCCAGGCAGCCACCTTCTTCCTGTGGAGCGCCGGCGTCCCCTTGCTGGCAGCGGGGCTCGGGATGGTCCGGCCCGCCCTCGTCTCGGCCGGCGCGTCGGCGCTTCTCGCCAGCGTGATCCTGGGCGGCGCCGGCAACCTCATCCTCTTCCGGCGCGCCCGGGCCGCCGCCGGTGACGAGGCGTCCAGGAAGCCCTCTCCTCCACCATCCGGATAAAACCTGTCCTACCCCCACGCGTGGCTCCAGCCACCCCGGCGGCCGGTGCCTGCGCTGTTCGCAACGCGTATCGTCACCGGTAACCGTAACCCCAGCCCCCAAGGGGAAGGAGGCCTGAAATGAGAGTCTACAGCGTCATGAAGCGGGAACCGAGAACCTGCTCGACGGAGACCGACCTGGCGACGGCCGGACGGATCATGGCCCAGGTGGGCTGTGGCTTTCTTCCGGTGATCGACGCTGGCCGGAGGGTGGTGGGCGTCGTCACCGACCGCGACATCTGCCTGTCTCTCACTCTCCGCGACGAGTTGCCGTCGACCGTCGGGGTCAAGGACGTGATCAGCGGCGAGGTCTACTCATGCACCGCGGACGACGAGGTCACCGAAGCGCTCAACACGATGCGCGAGTTCGGTGTGCGCCGGTTGCCGGTGGTGGACCTGGAGAACCGGGTCCAGGGCATCCTCTCGCTCGACGACATCGTGCTGGAGGCCCGCGCCCTGGGGTCCGAGCAGTTCACCGGGCCGTACTACTCCGACATCGCCCGCACGCTCAAGGCCATCTGCAGCCACCCCATGCCCGCGGTGGTCTAGGCCCGCAGAGGGGTCTCCCAGAGCGGCTCGTCCTCGCCGAACACTCGGGCCAGGTGCCGGGCGAGAACGAAGAGGAAGTCGGAAAGGCGGTTGAGGTAGCGCAGGAGCTCCGGCGGCACCTCCTCTTCCCGGGATAGGTGCAGGACGACCCGCTCGCAGCGCCGGCACACGGTCCGGGTCACGTGCGCCAGGGCCGAGAACCGTCCGCCGCCCGAGAGAACGAAGGAGCGCAACGGCGGGAGCTCCTCGTTCCAGTGGTCCATCGTGTTTTCCAGCCAGGCGATGCGCTCGGCGGTGATCGGGTTCTTCACCCGGCCGATGTGCTGCGGCGGGGTGGACAGGGTACTCCCCAGATCGAAGAGATCCTGCTGCACGCGGTGAATGTGACCGACGACCTCGCGGCAGACCGCGGGCAGTCTCTCGGCCTCGGCCGCGTCGCTCAGGGCGGCACGGAGCATCCCCAGAACTGACTGGAGCTCGTCCACCGTACCGTAGCTCTCGATGCGAAGAGAATCCTTGGGAACTCGCTCGCCGCCGACGAGGTCGGTGAACCCCTGGTCTCCGGTCCGAGTATAGACCTTGTGAATCCTCATCGCGCGCATCCTACCCGCCATCCCGGTGGCAGGTCCAGAGTGGACGGCCGACGGTCTTGAAGAACTTGAAGGACTGACATTCGGAACCCGTTTCTCGTCTCTTTATAGAGGGCCTCTTTTTTTAAGGCGGAGTGTCGGCAGCCGCCGCCACCGCCGAGAACGGAGGTCCCTTGGATATAGAGCCCAACGAAGAGTTCCGCAGTATCGAAGCCGCCCTGGGTGCGTGCGCGCACCAGGCGTCCCCCTGGTCGGCAGAGTTGTTCCGCTCCGCCGCTCCCCGGTATTCCCGGGCCAGCGACATGGTGACAGGGGTCGGAAGCGCTCATCTGGGCGGCCGCTGGAACCCACCGCGGAGCTTCCGCACCGTGTACGCCAGCCTGGATCCCGAGACTGCCATGTCCGAATCCATGGCCACGTTCCGCTACTACGGCCTGCCACCTCATTCCGCGCTGCCCCGCCTGTTCCGCGTCCTCGACGTGGAGCTCGCGGCCGTGCTGGACCTGCGGGAGATCCCCCTGGCAAACCCCCTCCCCTTCTGGGTCCAGAAAGGGCTCCGCGAGGACTGGCGCGCACTCCAGGACGCCGGGGCCGAGTCGACCTCCCAGGCCGTCGGGCGGGCCGCCTTCCTCGCCCGCCTGGAAGGATTGATCGTCCCTTCGCATGCCTCGCGCAAGGGGTACAACGCCGTCCTGTTTCCGGAAAACCTCCGGCCCGGCAGCCGGATCACCGCGAGAAGATGACGCAAATTTGCAGGCAGAAGTGCTTGACACAGGGATCGAAAAGATCTATGCTTTCAACCATGAGAGGCCATACGAGCGAACCCGCACGCAGCAACCACCCCAGGCAGGAGCTCCCCCGGACCCTGAAGCAGATCCGGGAATCCATCAACCTGACTCAACCCGAGCTTGCCCGCCTGCTGGGGCTCTCCACCCGCTGGGTCGCGGCGCAAGAATCCTCGTCGGCCGATGCTCTGCGGGACCGCAAGGTGGCGGAGGCCGTCCGGCTCCTGGACGCCCTCTCCCGGGTGGTGCAGCCAAGCTCGATCCGGGCCTGGCTCGACAAGCCCAACTCCGCCTTCGACGGCCTCAAGCCCATCGAGGTGATCGAGCGCGGCGAGATCGACCGCGTCTGGCGGATGGTCTTCTACCTGGAATCGGGAGTGCCTTCCTAGGGCCTCAGGGTGCCGGGGCGGCGGCGAGGACCGACAGCGCCTCCGCCATCTCCGCCGTGCTCCGGTACCGGGCCGACGGATCGGGGAACGTCGCCCGTGCCAACACCTCAAGCAGCGGATCGCAGCCATTCGCATGCTGCATTCCGCCGCCGCTCTGCAGACGGCCTGCGAACGCCAGCCGGCGGAGCAGCGAGCCCACCGCGTAGAGGTCGCTCTGCGGCGTCAGCGAATCGCCGGTGAGCTGCTCCGGCGGCACCGCGGCGAGCGGATCGAACACGAGTTGCGTCAGACCGAAGCCGGTCAGAACCACCTGCCCGTCCGGCGTCACCAGCACCTCGTCCTCTCCCAGGTGCCGGTGGAGCAGGCCTTCGGCATGCACCTCCTGAAGCGCCTCCAGGATCTGGCAGCCCCAGTCGATGAGCTGAGCGCGACCCGGACGGACGTTCTTCGCCAGCAGCTCGTGAAGGGTCTGGCCGTCCACAAACTCGAAGGCCACCAGCAGCGAGCCTTCGTGCTCGCGCACCTCGTACAGCGCCGGCAGGCCCCGGTGGTAGATTCGGGAGAGCGCCGCCGTCTCTTCGAGAAGAATTTCCCAGGGCGTGATCTCCTGCCCCATCCCGGGACGGGAGGGAGGGATCACCTTGAGGATGGCCGTCCGGTCGCACCGGGTGTCGAGCGCCAGGTAGGCCGTTCCAAACGGAGCCGGGCCCAGATCCTCGAGGACCGCATAGGGCCCGATGTCCTGGCTCCCCGCGATGACCGGTGTCGATAGCATGATCGTAGCTCACCCCTGCATCGATTCGACGTCCGTGCAAGCTTCGTGCATGCTTCCCGCACCGGCACGGCCCCGATCGCAGGGCTCAACAAGAAGAGTGTGGCGATCCCGCTCCAGAGGGACAGCTTCCATCCACCCCTGACCCTCGCTATCCTGACCGTGGCCGCCGTTTCGGACGATCTTTCAAGGGAGGGGAATTCATGCGCCAACGACGACTCGTCTCGCTCTGCCTCGCCGCCGGCCTCATCGCCGGCCTCGCCTGCACCGAGCGGGCTTCCGCAGCCGGCTTCGGGCTGTTCCAGCACGGCGGCCGCGGCCTGGGCCAGGTCGGGGCCCTCACCGCGCGCGCGCCGGAGCCCACCGCCCTCACCTACAACCCGGCGGGCATCGTCCACCTCGACGGACTCCAGGTCCAGGCCGGCCTCGACTTCAGCAATACCGTGGACCAGTACAGCAGCTCCACGGGCAGCTTTACCGCCAAGCACATCATCGACTTCCCGCCCGCCCTTTACATGACCTACAAGCCGCAGGGCCGCCCTTGGGCCTTCGGCATCGGCCTCGACGCGCCGTTCTGGTACCGCATCGACTGGCAGCCAGCCCTCTTCCCCGGCCGCTTCCTCAACGATGAGCAGGAGGTCCGGGTCTTCGAGCTCCACCCGGTCCTGGCTTACGACCTGGGAGACGGCTGGAGCATCGGCGGTGGTCTTCGCTACCTCTACGGCAACCTCGCCCAGGGCAACAGTGTGCTGCTCACCGTGCCGGGCTCCTCCTCGACGCTGCCGCCGGTGAACGTCGAGGTCGAGCGCCGTGCCGATACGGGCACCGCCGACGCCTTTTCGTGGGACGTATCGGTCCAGTATGCCGACCCGTCCTGGGGCTGGGGAGCCGTCTATCGCGGCAACGCGGAGCTCAAAGGGAGCGGCGACGCCACCTACCGCGCCCGGCTCACCGGCGACCCGGTGGCCGATGCCCAGGCCCAGGCCCTGCTCCATGACGGGAATTCCAGCCAGGCGTTCGAGATCCCCCGCGAGCTGCGCGGTGGCGTCTGGTTCGCACCCTATCCGGAGCTCCGCCTGGAGCTGGACGGCTCCTGGCAGAGCTGGTCGAGCCTGGAAAACACATCCGTGACCTGGGGTTCCGATCCCCTGCGGGGCGGCGCCGAAACCACGGCCCTGACACGGCGCGACTGGGAAGACACCCTCTCGCTGCGCCTCGGCATGGAGGGCAACGTCACCGATCCGCTCCTCGTGTACGGCGGCATCGCCTGGGAGCCCTCACCGGTCCCCGGCAGCACGGCCGAGCCCGGCTTCCCCCGCGGCGACGCCCTGGTCTACGGGCTCGGCGCGAGCTACAGCCTGGAAGCGATCTCCTTCGACATGGGCTACTCGTACCACGACCACGACAAACGCACCGTCTCCGGCCAGGAGCCGCGCAACCCGGCGGTCAACGGCCGCTACGAGGATCACGCGCAGGTCTGGGGGTTCTCGGTGCGCTGGCGGTGGTAGGGGCTGATCCCATTCCCCCTCTCCCCGCCCCCCATACCGGGGGAGAGGGCGCCGCCACCCTTCCCAGGCTTCGATCTACGCGGGAGCCAGCTCGGGCTTGCGCGCCATCGCCTGGAACATCCCCGGCGTGTAGGCCGTGATCTTCCCCGTAAACGCCGAGGCCGCCACGGTCAGCGGCGAGGCGAGCCAGAGCTTGCCCGGACCGGAGCGGCCCTTGTAGTTGCGGTTGATGGCGCTCACCGTGACCTCGTCCGTGGTCTCGGACACGCCCGGGCCGCAGCCGATGCAGGCACCACAGCCGGGGTGGATCAGCGTCACCCCCGCCCGCTCGAAGGTGTCGGCCAGGCCGTTCCTCCGCACGAAATCCTCCACCGCCGCCGAGCCGCACTGGATCATGAACCGGACCCCCGGCGCCACCTCGAGACCGGCGTCCAGGGCCTCCTTTACCACCTGGTGGTAGAAGACCAGGTCGTCGATCTTGCCCGCCGTACAGCTCCCCCCGTAGGCGATGTCGATCGGCACCTCGCCGATCTCGTCGATCCAGGCGCCGTTCGTCGGGTCGGACGGGATGCCCCGGTCGGGATCGCCCGGGTCCGCCACCATGGGCCGGATCCGGGAGAGATCGATCGTATGAACCCCGCCGGCGTATTCGGCGCCCTCGTCCGGGAAGACCGCCCGCGCCCGCAGCGCCTCGACGTCCACCCCCGGCCGCCACTCCGCGAGCCAGCGGAAGGTCTCCTCGTCGGCGATGACGATCGCGGTCCTGGCCGAGCACTCGGTCGCCATGTTGGTGAGCGTCGCCCGCTCGTCCATGGAAAGGGCGGCCACGCCCGGACCGGTGAATTCCATGACCCGGTTGAGCGTCTGCTGCGGCTTGGCGTACTCGAGAAGGATGAAGAGCATCAGATCCTTGGCCGTGACGCCGGTGGCGAGCTTGCCGGTCAGCTCGAAGCGGATCGACTCCGGCACCTCGACTTGCGTGAATCCCTGGTGGACGAGGTCGGCGTACTCCGTGGCGCCCACGCCCCAGGCCAGCGCGTTGTTGACGCCTCCCATGCAGGTGTGGCTGTCCGTGGCCTGGATGAAGTCGCCCGGATCGATGAGCTGCTCGCGGGCCACCTCGTGGCAGATGCCGGGCGAGATGCGGTCCTTGGCCGAGAAGTCGCGCACGCCGGTGTGGCGCTGGAACTCCCGCTGGAGATCGCGCAGGGTCTCGATCTTGTCGAGGAACGGCCTCATCTTCACCACCTCGTCGGCATAGACCAGGTGGTCCTCGAAGACGGCGAACTTGTCCGGGTTCTTGACCCCGTAGTCCTTTCCGTATTCCTCCTCCAGGAAGTAGTGGACCTGGGCGGTGGTGAACTCGTGGGAATAGCCGCCGTCCACCCCGACGACCACGGCGTCGCCCGGCTTCACATACTTCGGGGCGTCCTCCGGCAGTCCCAGAAGGTGGCTGGCGAGAATCTTCTCGGCCATGGTCATCGGCCGCGGGCCGGTGTCGGGCCGCGGCAGCTCGACCTCGCCGGCGGCCAGGGCCTTGGAGAACGGGAAGAGACCGCCATGGCGCACGACGAGCTGAGCGATCGGGTCGTAGTCGCGATAGAGCTCTTCCAGCGGCACGCCCTCGCCGGACTGCAGGCGCCGGAGCTGCTCGTGGCCGGCCATGAGCACGCCCTGGTTGATGTTGTTGCGGGCGTGGATGGGGGCGAACGAGGCGGCGACGGCGATGCGGATGCCGGACCACTTCTCGGCCTGGACCGCGGTCTCGCGCGAGCTGCCCACCCCCTTGCGATACCCGGAGACGATCACTTCGAAGTTGCCGTTGATCAGGGCGTCGCGCTCGAACAGGCGCTTGCCGTCGACGATCAGGCCGGCATAGGCGTCACGGGCCAGATCCTCCGGCCGATGGCTGAAGCAGACCCAGGCCGGCGTCATGGCGTCGGTGTTGATGTCGTCCAGGAGATCCTCGACCGCGAGGTTCTCCATACGGAGGTCGATCTCACCCCGGAGCTGGCGGCGGATCAGCTCCGGATCCTTGGTCAGAAAAAGGACCCGCTTGCCGGGGGTCAGCCGGATGATCTCGGGAGGTTTCATCCGTCCATTGTAACCCCACCCAACACCGGATCGACTCTGATATAAGGCCGGCCCATGAGCGAGAACGAGGCGAGCCTGTACGAGACGGTGCTGCGGCACATGGCGGATCTCCAGGGAGGCCAGGCCGCCTCTCCCGGCCTGCCGCCGGTCCGGCCGTCGGCGGCGGTCATCCCCTGGCGAAAGCGGGGTACGGAGATCGAGGTCTATTGGATCCGCCGGGCCGAATCCATGCCGTTCATGGGCGGCTGGCACGCCTTCCCGGGCGGCGGCCTGTCCCGGGCCGACGCGGCCGTGCAGGTCGTAGGCAAGCCCAGAAAGATGGACGGGCTCCCGCCGGCCGCCGGGTTTCCCGAGTCGCTGCATTCGCTCAATACCGAGCCGGGACCGGACCTCATCCCGGGTATCGTGGCGTGTGCGATCCGCGAGCTGTTCGAGGAGATCGGCCTGCTGCCGGCGAGCCCGAGCCCCGATCCGGCCGCCCTCGGTGCTCTCGCCGCTCTCGGTGCTCTCGACGGGGCCCGCCGCGCCCTGCTCGACAAGTCGCGGACCTTCCCGCAGATCCTCGGCGACTTGGGAATCATCCCCGACGCCTCGCGGCTGGTCTGGGCCGGCCGCTGGACGACGCCCCCGTTCGCACCGATCCGCTTCGACAACCGCTTCTTTCTCCTGGAGTGGCCGGAGAGCGAGCCGGTCCAGCCGTCGATCCTGCCCGGCGAGTGCGACGCCGGGGAGTGGATCGATCCCCGGGCGGCCTGGGAGTCGTGGCGCCGCGGGGACGTCCTGGCCGCGCCGCCGATCCTCCACATCCTGGACGTCCTGGCCCACGACGGTCCCGATCAGCCGGGCCTCGGCCGCCTCCAGGACCCGTCCGAGACGAACCTGGGACCGTTCCGCCGGATCGAGATGCGCCCGGGCATCCTGATGTTCCCGCTGGCGACGCACACCCTGCCGCCGGCCGCGACCACGAACACCTATCTTCTCGGGACCGGCGAGGCCGTGCTGGTGGACCCCGGCTCGCCGCTCGACAGCGAAAACGAGCGGCTGGAGCGGGCGCTCGCCGTGGCCCGGGAACGGCTCGGCCGGCGGGTCGTGGCTATCTGGCTGACCCATCATCACCCCGACCACATCGGCGGCGTCGAGCGGCTGCGGCGGTCGCTGGACGTGCCGGTCCTGGCCCACCCTCTCACCGCCAAACGGGTCGCGAAGCATGGCATCCGGGTGGACGGCGAGCTCCAGGACGGCCAGCGAGTCGTCCTCGCCGGTGACCCTGCACTGTCGGTGCTGGTCCTCCACACCCCGGGCCACGCCCGCGGCCACCTCTGCTTCCTGGAAGAAGGACAGCGCGCGACGCTGGTCGGCGACCTTCTGGCCGGCATCGGCACGATCGTCATCGATCCGCCCGAGGGGGACATGGACGACTACCTGGGTTCGCTCGCGCGCCTCGCCATGCTCCGTCCCGGAACCCTGTTCCCGGGCCACGGCCCGGCCATCCTCGATGGCGTCAAGAAGCTCCGGGAGTACGTCGACCACCGGATCTGGCGCGAAGAGAAGGTGCTGGAAGCCTGGAGCCAGGGCTTGCGCGAGCCCGCGGAGATGGTTCCCCTGGTCTACGAAGACGCGCCCAAGGAAGCCTGGCCGCTCGCCGAGCGCCAGATCCTCGCCCACCTGAACCGGCTGCGCCGGGCGGGGCGGATCTAGCAAGAGAATCTGCTATTCTCGGGCCATGACGAGGACACTGGCAGCGGTGTATGACGGCAAGGCCTTCCTCCCGGAAGAGCCGCTGGACCTCCAGCCGAACACCCGTGTGCATCTAACGGTGGAGACCGGCTCAGACTCGAAGTCTGCCGAGCACTCTTTCTTGCGCGTCGCACAATCCTTGAACCTCGAAGGCCCCCCGGACTGGTCGGAGAGGATCGAGGACTACCTCAAGCGCGACTAGAACCGACCGTGCCGGAGATCTTCCTGGACACGGCGTACGCTATCGCCCTGTCCGCCCCGACCGACGCGCATCATCAGCGAGCAGTCCACCTTGCCGGCAAGCTCGGCCGGAAGCGGTTTCGCCTCGTCACGACAAGAGCTATCCTCTTGGAGATCGGGAGCGCCCTGGCGAGGCAACGCCATCGGAGCAATGGGGTTGAGTTGCTCCACGCCCTCGAAACAGACCCGACCGTCAGCATCATCGCGATCTCGGAGGAGCTCTACCACAGGGCATTCACGCTCTTTTCCGAGCGGAGTGACAAGGAGTGGAGCCTCACCGACTGCCTATCCTTCGTAGTCATGGCCGACCGAGGCATCGATTCCGGACTTACGACGGACGAACACTTCCTGCAAGCCGGCTTCCGTGCCCTGATGCGCGAGCCCTCTCCAGAGCTTTGACTCGCCCTCAGAGATGGTTCCGCGGGGTCCGGTCACGGTTTGCCGGGCCCGACTGCGTGGCAGCGCCCGGTGACGTTGGGGAGCCGTTCCCCAACGTCACCGGGTGCTGCGCGCCGGCTCCGCGGGTCCGAGCATCGATGGGGAACGTCTCCCCAACGGGAACGGGCGCCGTCCGCTTGTGGGGAAGGGCTCCCCATCGCGCCGGGACGTTGCGCGCGGCAGTGGCGGCTCCGGTCCGCGTTGGGGAAGCGTTCCCCATCGATGCCGAGCGATCTCACGACTGCGGCTGGTCTACAATCGCGCGATGCGGTCTCCCGGTCGCCATCTGCTGGTGCTTCTCATCCTGATGGGGATGATGTCCCCTCTGGGGGGAGCTCTGGCTTCGGGCGCCGGTCACCTCTGCGGCTGCGGCATGCCGCTCGACGGCTGCTGGTGTCCTCGCAACGCCGATCATGGCGCGCTGCAGACCCGTTGCCATGGCGGGGTCACGGCCTCCTGTGGCATTCACAAGTCTCAGCCTTCTCCATCCGCCTCCCCGTCCGGAAGGATCTGGCCCGGAGAGTTGCTTCCCGCCGGAGACTTCCTCCCGGCCCCGGAGCCCGGCCGCGCCTGGCCACAGGCCGATCTGCGCCTCCCCACCGTTCCGGATTCCTACCCGCTCACGCCTCCGCCCCGTTTCGCTCGGGTCTCGTGACTCCCGCGGCCACGCGCGCAGTCGCGCGGCCGTTCACAACCTGAACGAATTCAAGGAGACGTGTGCATGCTCGATCGAATCCGGAGGCTCGGCCTCCTATCGCTGGCGCTTTGCGCCATGCTTTGGATCACCCCCTCGCCCGCGCGGGCCTGCTCCATGTGCCGCTGCGGGGACCCTACTTTCAACGCCTTCGGCACCGATGTCTATGCCGACGGCAAGCTCCGGCTCGCCCTGGACTGGCAGCGCTACGACAAGGAGCAGGCGGCCGGCATTCATGACGACGCCGAAGCTGTCGCCCATCAGGAGGTGGCCAGCCGGGAGTCGGCGGTGGAGGACCGCTTCACCGCCACCCTCTCCTACGCCTTCGCCGACCGGCTCAACCTGGTGGCCCGCCTGCCCTTCAGCTCCCACAATCTCACCGCCACCGGCCACGATGGAGAAACCGAGGAGACCTCCCGGGGCCTCGCCGATCCCGAGGTCTACACCTTCGTCCGGCTCTGGTCCTCGCCGTTCGAGGGCGGCGTCGGGCAACGGGCCTGGGTCTCCGCGCTGGCCGGAGTCAAGACGCCGTGGGGAGAGAACGGCAAGGAGCAGGACGGCGCCCGCCTCGACGAGCACCTCCAGAGCGGCTCCGGCTCGACCGACCCTTTCGCCGGCCTCGCCGCTTTCTACCTCCTCGACAACCACTCATCCATCTACGGCTCGCTCCAGCACCGCTGGACGGGGAGCAACGACTTCGGCTACCGCTACGGCGCCCAGACCTTCCTCAACCTGGGTTACGAGCGCAAGCTGAGCCGCCTCCTGGACGGCGCTTTCGAGCTGAACTACCGCGACGCGGACCAGGACCGCGTCAGCTCCGGCGGCGAGCTCGACCCGAACACCGGCGGCTCGGTCCTCTACGCCACTCCGCGGTTCATGCTCGATCTCGGCCACGGCTGGGTCGGGAGGTTGTCCGTCCAGGTGCCCGTGGCCGACAACCTCGACGGAGACCAGACGGAGCGGACTGTGGCGAACCTGGGCTTGACCTACCTGTTCTGACCCTCCGGGAGCCGCGGCCGGTCCTCGGCCGCGGCTCCCAAAGTTTTCGGTCAGCGAAACGGCCTGTATAGGCGTTTTCTCCGCAAGCCTCCCCTTTGTCCAGAGATATACACGAACGCCTGCAGTATGTACAGATCTTTGCCGACGCATCGATACCGGCCAAAAACGATGTACATCTTCTCGAAGCAGATGTACATCTGACGAGTCGTCCTGTACATCTTTTGGATAAAACTATACAAATTTTTGATCGAGCTCCACTGGCTGGAAGAGCCGATGTACTGGTTCTAGTTTTTCTTGTACAGTTTGATGGCTTCGCGAGGAGCTGGCGGGTGCCCGCCTTCATGCAGCTCTGGCCTGCTCGCGAACGTTGGAGAGAAACGGGCTGTCGCGATTCTGCCACGCCGAAGAGGAGACGAAAAACCGGCTGATGCTGACCTCGTAGTCGAGGGACAGCTCGGAAACGAGATGGCCGGTGCGCTCGATCTCCTGGCCGTAGTCGGTTACCTCGTCGAGCACGACCAGGATGTCGACATCGGATTCGGGGGTCGCCTCGCCGCGGGCGAAGGAGCCAAAGAGGTAAACGCCCGCGAGGCGCTCGCCATAGAGATGCTCGAGCCCGCGGCGGAGTCTGACGAGAAGCTCTTTGATCTCTGGCATCGCTTCCTCCTCCCCGCTAATCCTACCACTCGGCTCCCTACCCTCCCATCTCCGCGAGCTGCTCCTCGATCTTCTCCCACTCGGCCATGAGCTTCTCGACCTTCTCGGAGAGGGTCTTCTGCTCCTGCTCCAGCTTCTTGACCTGCTCCCGGGAGGTGCGGTCGAAGAAGGTGGGGTCGCAGAACATCTCGTTGATGGCGTGGACGCGGGACTCGGACTTCTCCACCTCGGCCGTGACCTCGTCGCGGCGGCGGGTCAGATCCTTGCGGAGCTTCTGGCGCTTCTTCTCCTCGGCCGGGTCGGCGTCCGCCTTCGCCGCGGTGGCCGCGGCCTGGGCCTTCTTCTTCTGCTCCCGCCGCATGCGCAGGACCGCCTCGGCGTCCAGGTGGTCGTCGCCCAGGCGCTCCAGATACTCGTCGTAGGTGCCGCGGAAGTCCTGGATCCCCTTGGGTGAGATCTCCAGGATGCGGTTGGCGAGCTTGGAGACGAACCAGCGGTCGTGGGAGACGAAGATCAGGGTGCCGTCGTACTCCAGAAGGCCCTCGACCAGCGCCTCGATGGCTTCCAGGTCCAGGTGGTTCGTGGGCTCGTCCAGGATCAGGACGTTCGGCTTCGTCACCGAGAGCTTGCAGAACACCAGCCGCGCCGCCTCGCCGCCGGAGAGGCTCCCGACCGGCTTCTTCACGTCATCGCCCGAGAAGAGAACCATGCCGAGGTTGCCGCGCACGAAGCCGATCGGCTCGCCGGGTACGAACTCCCAGAGCCAGGCTTCCACCGACTGCTTGCTCCCCTTGGGGACCTCGTTGTGGTCCTGCGAGAAATAGCCGGGACGGGTCTCGTACCCCCACTCCACCTTGCCGGTGTCGGCCTCCGTATCCCCCACCGCGATCTTGAGCAGGGTCGACTTGCCGATGCCGTTGGGGCCGATGATGGCGATGCGGTCGCCGCGGTCGACGCGCAGGGTGATGTCCTTGAGCACCTGCTTGTCGCCGTAGGACTTGGAGATCCCTTCGAGCTCCAGCACCTGCTTGCCGCTCGGCCGCACCTGCTTGAGCTTGAAGGTCGGATAGCGGCGCGAGCTCTGCGGCAGACGCTCGATGACGATCTTCTCGATCATCTTCACCTTGCTCTGCGCCTGGCGGGCCTTGGTGGCCTTGGCCTTGAAGCGGTCCACGAAGTCCTTGTGGCGGGCGATCTCGGCCTCCCGCTTCTCGATCTCCGCCTCCTTGCGGTCCCGGTTCCCGGCCTTGGCCTCGATGAAGGCCGTGTAGTTGCCGGGGTAGACCAGGATCGTTTCGTAGTCCACGTCCACGATGTGGGTACAGATGTTGTCGAGGAACCGGTGGTCGTGGGAGATGACGAGCGCGAGGCCCTTGTAGTCTTCCAGGAACTTCTCCAGCCAGCGGATGGAGAGGATGTCCAGGTGGTTCGTGGGCTCGTCGAGGAGCAGGGCGTCGGGGTCGGCGGCGAGCACCTGGGCGAGGAGGACGCGGAGCTTGAAGCCGCCCGAGAGGGTCGACAGCGGGTTGCGGTGGATCTCGGTCGGGATGCCGAGCCCTTCCAGCACCTCGCCGGCACGGGATTCGAGGGTATAGCCGTCGTGGCGGAGGATGAGGTCTTCGACCTCCGCGTAGCGGTCGGCGTCGAACTCCTCGGCGGCGTTTTCGAGGAGGCGCTCCTTCTCGACCATCGCCTCCCAGACCTCGTGGTTGCCCATCATGGCGACCTCGAGGATGGGCATGTGCTCGTAGCGGTAGTGGTCCTGCTTGAGCACGCCCAGCTTGAGGCGCTTGGGCATGTTGATGTCGCCTTCGCTGGGCCCCTCCTCGCCGGTGAGGATCCGCAGGAAGGTGGATTTACCCGAGCCGTTGGCCCCCACGAGGCCATACTTGTTGCCCGGATTGAACTGCAGCGAGACGCCCTCGAAGAGGGTCTGCTGCCCGAAGGACTTGCCAAGGTCGGTCACGGCGATCATAGAGCCGGGAATGATAGCAGGCGGGGGAGGGAGATGCGGTATCCTCCCCTCTCCTGACTCCGGCCGTGGACCACGTCTTGCAACCAAGGCCCCCTGCCATGCCGCCCGAACGCACCCCCAACATCCCGCCGCCGCCCGCTCCGCGCAGGCGTTCCCGGCTGCGCTGGGCCATCGTGGCGCTCGTCCTGATCGTCGTGGGCGCGTTCGTGATCCGGCCGTTCTGGCAGCTCACGGGCCAGTTCGACGACATTACGTACCGGCAGCCGTCCCGGCTCTATGCCCGGGCCACCAAGCTCGTGCCGGGCCGGAGCTACCCCGCCGAGCTTCTCGTCGCGGACCTCCGGGCCGAGGGATACCGGGAGGACATCGACTCGAACCCCCTGCCCGCCGGACGGTACCGCAGTGAAGGACGGGGCCTCGCCATCCACCTGCGGAGCTTCCAGCGGCCGGACGGCACCGACGGCGGCAGCCTGGTGGAGATCGGCTACCGCGGCACCCGCATCGCCACCCTGCGGCAGGACGGCCAGAAGGCCGACTCGGTGGTCCTCGATCCGCCGCTGCTCGCCTCCTATTACGGTCCGGACCAACGCGAGCGCCGGCCGGTCACGGTCGATCAGGTCTCCGAGGATCTCATCTCGGCCGTCATCGCGGCGGAGGACGACAACTTCTACGACCACGCGGGTGTCTCCTTCACCGGCATCGCCCGGGCGATCTGGGTGAACCTCCGCGGCGGCAGCGTCCGCCAGGGCGGCAGCACGATCACGCAGCAGCTCGTCAAGAACCTCTATCTGACCCACCAGCGCACGCTCGGGCGCAAGGCCCAGGAGCTGATCCTGGCCGTGCTCCTGGAGATGCGCTACGACAAGCGGCAGATCCTGGAGGGCTACCTCAACGAGATCTATCTCGGTGGGAGCGGCGGGGTCTCTCTCATGGGGGTCGGCGCCGCGTCCCGGGCCTACTTCGGCAAGGATGCCAGCCAGCTCACGCTGGCCGAGGCCGCCACGCTGGCCGGCATGATCCACGCCCCGGCCACGACCTCGCCGCTCGACCATCCGGACAAGGCGAAGGAACGCCGCGACTGGGTGCTCCAACGCATGGCGAAGCTCAAGCTTGCCGATCCGGAGCGGATCGAGGCGGCCATCGCCACGCCCATGGCCGTGGCGCCCGAGCCCGTGGTCCGGCGGCGCGCGCCGTATTTCGCCGACGCGGTCGCGCTGGAGGCCCAGCGCCGGTTCGGAATCGAGGATCTGGCCGACGGCGGCTACGTCCTTTTCTCCAGCCTCGACTGGCGCAACCAGCAGGCCGCCTCCGACGCGGTCGCCGACGGCCTCAAGGCGGTCGAGAAGGGGTATCAGAGCGGCTACAAAGGCAAGGGCCCGCTCCAGGCGGCGCTGGTGTCGCTGGACCCCGAGACCGGCGGCATCCTGGCCTACATCGGCGGCCGGGGGTACGAGGAGAGCCAGTTCGACCGCGCCGGCCAGGCCCTGCGCCAGGCGGGCAGCGCCTTCAAGCCGATCATCTACTCCGCCGCCTTCGAGGCGCGGAAGGTCACGCCCGCCTCCTTCCTGGAGGACGAGCCGCTCACGGTCCGCCTCGCCACGATGGACTGGAGCCCGAAGAACGACGACGGCACCTTTCACGGCTGGGTCACCGTGCGCACCGCCCTGGAGAAGAGCTACAACCCGGCCACCACCCGGCTCGCCATGACCGTCGGCATGCCGCGGATCATCGAGCTTGCGCACGCGATGGGCATCACCTCGCAGATGGAGCCCTATCCCTCGGTGGCGCTCGGCTCGGCCGAGGTCACCCCGGTGGAGCTGGCCTCGGTCTACGCGACTCTGGCCGCGGGCGGGGTCAAGCCGCCGGTCCACGGGCTGGCCGCGGTGCTCGACCGGTACGGCAAACCGGTGGAGGGCGCGCCGCTGCCGAAGCCCAAGGCGGTGCTGTCGCCGCAGTCGGCCTACCTGGTGACGTCGCTGCTCCAGGGCGTGTTCGTGCGCGGTACCGCCCGCGGCGCCGCCGCCGGCATCCCGGGCGACGTGGCCGGCAAGACCGGCACCACGAACAAGCGCCGCGACAGTTGGTTCGGCGGTTATTCGCCGGGGCGGGCCACGGTGGTCTGGGTGGGTTACGACGACAACTCTTCGACCCGCCTCTCCGGGGCGCGGGCCGCGCTGCCGCTCTGGGTCCGGTTCACGGCGAAGGTGGCTCCCCGCGGCGGCTACCCGACCTTTTCGCAGCCTCCCGGCCTCACCACCGCCGTGATCGACCCCACGACCGGCCTCCTCGCCGCGGAGCTCTGCCCGGACGTCGTCACCGAGGTCTTTCGTGAAGGAGAGGCACCTTCCGAGCTCTGCGATCGGCACAGCAGCTACTTCGACGTCGCCGAGGCCCTGAACGGACAGAACCCGGCCGACCGGATGAGCCCGGTCGGCGGCGATGCCGAGGACGAAGCCTCCGCCGTCGTCGCCGCGGACCAGAAAGGCCACCCCATCCGCCGCTTTTTCAAGAGGATCTTCGGCGGCGGCCGGGACAGGAAGGGTCCGGAAGAGGCGGGCGAAGAGAAGGACGCGAAGGACGGCGACGGCAACCGGCCGCCGGGGTGAGGGCCGCAGGCCGCCGACGCCACCCCTCGGGAGGATCATGCTGGACCGCATCAGTCCGCGTTATCATGGCGGGCTCAGCCGAGGACGCCCGGCGGCATGACGAGCCGTGCGGCGCTGTTCTCTCGGGGGCGAGCCGCCGATCGATGCCCAACAAGATTTCCATCCAGGTCCATCGGGCCCGCACCCACAACCTCAAGGGGATCGACTGCCGTGTGCCGCACGGCGCGGTGACCGTGGTGACCGGACCGTCCGGCGCCGGCAAGTCCTCCCTCGCCTTCAATACGATCTTCGCCGAGGGCCAGCGCCGCTTCGTCGAGTCGATGTCCACCTATGCCCGGCAGTTCCTCGACCAGATGGAACGGCCGCCGGTGGACGCCATCGACAACATCCTCCCGGCCGTGGCGCTGGAGGCGAAGAACGCCGTCCGCAACGCCCGCTCCACCGTGGGCACGATCACCGAGACGCTGGACGTCCTGCGGCTCCTCTTCACACATCTCGGCGAGGTGGGATGCCCGCGCGGGCATGGCCCGGCGCGCAGCTATGCTCCCGAGGAGGCCGCGGCGGAGCTGGCGGGCGGAGGCGCGGGCGATCCGTTCACCCTGATCGTGCGCATTCCCCGACCGAAGAAAGGAGCCGACCGGGCGCTCGCGGAGCTGATCCGCCAGGGCTTCCAGCGCCGCCTGAGCCGCGAAGAGGTCGTCCGCATGGAGCCCGGAGAGCGCTGGCCGGCCAGCCGCGACCCTCTCCCGCTCGTGCTCGGACGCTTCCCGGCCCGGCCCGATGCCATGGCCCGAATTCTCGACACGATCGAGCAGGGCTACAAGATGAACGGAGGCCGTGTCGAGGCGCGGGGCGCCGCGGGAACGGTCCGGTACTACAGCCGCGAGCTCGCCTGCCCGGTCTGCGGCGAGGCTCTGCGCCGGCCGACGCCGGCCCTGTTCTCCTTCAACTCTCCCCTGGGCGCCTGCCCCACCTGCCAGGGCTTCGGCCGGGTGATCGGCATCGACCGGGCGCGGGTCGTCCCCGACCCGCGGCGCTCGCTGTCGCAGGGTCCCATCGCGCCTTGGAACACGCCGGCCTACGAGGAGCTCTACGACCAGCTCCTGACCGCCGCGCGCCGGCGCGGTGTGGCGCTCGACACCCCCTGGAACGAGCTCTCCGAAGAGGACCGGGCGTGGGTCTGGAGCGGCAAGGGAAAGTTCACCAACCTGGAAGAGTTCTTCCGCTGGCTGGAGGCGCGGACCTACAAGGTTCACGTACGCGTCCTCCTCGCCCGCTACCGCTCCTACAATACCTGCCCCGACTGCGGCGGCACTCGGCTGCGGCCCGAGGCCCTGGCCGTGCGCCTGGAAGGCGAGACGCTTCCCGCTCTCACAGCCTTGAGCGTGGAGCAGCTTCGCAACTGGATCCAGGAGCGGAGATGGACGCCGCGCCAGCGCGAGGTGGCCGGCCATCTCCTCGACGAGCTCGCCGAGCGCGTCGAAGTCCTGCACCGCGTCGGCCTCGACTACCTGACCCTCGACCGCCAGGCGCGCACGCTCTCGGGCGGCGAAACCCAGCGCATCCACCTCGCCGCGGCCCTGGGCTCCGGTCTGACCAGCACCCTCTATGTGCTGGACGAGCCGACCATCGGCCTCCATCCCCAGGACAGCGAGCGGCTTCTCGACCTGCTGCGCGACCTGGCGCGGCGCGGCAACACCGTGCTCGTGGTCGAGCACGACCGCACGCTCATCCGGGGCGCCGACCACGTGATCGACCTCGGTCCGGCGGCGGGCGAGCACGGCGGCCGGGTGGTGGCGGAAGGGCCGATCGAGACGATCCTGGCCTGCGAGGAGTCGCTCACCGGGCGCTACCTGCGCGAGCGGGCTCCGACCCCGGCCCGCCGGCACGTCGCCCGCTTCCGCCGCGAGCAGGGGTGGGAGAGCCTCTCCGACGAGATCTCGCACCTGCCCCAGGTCTCGATCCGCGGCGCCCGCGCCCACAATCTCAAGAGCGTGGACGTCGACCTGCCGCTCGGCGCCCTGGTGGCCGTCACCGGCGTCTCGGGCTCGGGCAAGTCGACGCTGATCGAGAACGTCCTCTATGGCACCTATCAGAGAGCCAAGGGGGTGGTGGACGTCGACCCCGGCGAGTGCGACGCGCTGACCGGCCTCGAAGGGCTGGAGGACGTCACCCTGGTCGACCAGCGGCCCCTCGGGCGCTCCAGCCGCTCGAACCCGGTGACCTACGTCAAAGCCTACGACGAGATCCGGAAGATCTTCGCCGCCACCCCGGACGCCCGGGTGCGCGGGATCACCCCCACCCATTTCTCGTTCAACGTCGAACGCGGACGCTGCCCGGCCTGCGAGGGGACGGGGAGCACCGAGGTCGACATGCAGTTCATGGCGCCGGTGACCGTCCCCTGCGAGACCTGCCAGGGGCACCGCTTCCGGCCGGAGGTGCTCGCCGTCCGCTATCACGGGCGGAACATCTCGGAGGTGCTCGACCTGACGATCGAGTCGGGGCTGGAGCTGTTCGCCGACCAGAAGCGGCTCTGCCGGCGGCTGCGCATGCTCTCCGAGGTCGGCCTGGGCTACCTGCGGCTCGGGCAGTCCACCTCGACCCTCTCCGGCGGCGAGGCGCAGCGGCTCAAGCTCGCGAGCTTCCTGGACCGGCCGGTATCGGGCACAAACGCGGGAACAAACGCGGAAACAAGCGCGCGGACAAGCGCGAGGGCAAGCGGCTGTTCCTCTTCGACGAGCCTACCACCGGCCTCCACCTGGCCGACATCGACCTCCTCTACCATACGATCCGGCAGCTGGTGCAGCGCGGGGACGGCGTGGTGGTCGTCGAGCACAGCCCGGACCTGATCTCCCGCGCCGACTGGATCGTGGACATGGGCCCCGGCGGCGGCATCCACGGCGGCGAGGTGCTCTACTCCGGCCCCGTGGAGCCGTTCCTGAACGAGGTGGAGAGCCCCACCGCCGACGAGCTGCGCCGCCACCTCAAGTGGCCGCGGGAGAGCGGGGAGAGGGTGCGCCGGAAGGCGTGACGTCGATGTCCGCGGGGATCTTGAGCGGCTTGGCGCCCGGTTCATCCCCCCGCTGGACTTCCTCCTCTCCGCCCAGACCGTGGCACTGATCGCGCTGGCCCTGGAGGCAGGGTTGAAGACGGGCTCTCATCTGGTGGTCCTGGCCGACCTGCAGAACCCCGTCCTCGAAAAAGCGGTAGGCTCCTTGAAGAGCGCCTCGCCGCAGGAGGAGAAGCAGGCGTTCTTCTGGCGGTTCGGTCCGGCCTTTCCGATCGTGGAGAGGCGCCGGAACCGCTGCTGCGTCCGCTCTACCGCCACCTCCCCGGCTCGTTTCGGGTGGAGAATGGACGACCGAGACCTATGCGGTGCTGCCGGAGCTCTTTGCTGCCGAGGTTATTACGTGACGGGCCCTTAGTTTAGTGGCCGTACCGCCTGTGCTAGGCTGCCGCCGAAGCCCCTCTATGCCGAGCCCCTTCTCCCGTACGCTGCGGTCCCTGGAGGCCGACGGTCACCGCCGGTGGGCGGCGGGGCTGATCCCTGCCCTGCTGCTGCTCGCCGCCTGGGGAACCTGGTTCGTGGCGGCGCGGGTGACGGTGTACGAGGTGTCCGACCGCGCATGGCTCGCGGTGGACCGCGAGGCGCATCCGGTGGCGGCTCCGGTCGCGGGACGGATCGCGTCGCTGCGGGCGGCGCTCGGGCAGGAGGTCGCGGCGGGCGAGGTGCTGGCAGTGCTCGAAGGCGAGGAGCAACGCTCCCGCCTGGAGGAGGAGCGGGCACGCTGGACCGGCTTCGAGCGGCAGGCCGACGCTCTGCGCCAGCAGATGGCCTCCGGGGAGCGGGAGCTTGGAGAACGCCGCGGCGCGTCGCAGGCGGCGGTCGCCGAGACGCGCTCGAAGCTGCGCGAGGCCGAGGCCGCGGCTCGCCTGGCCGATCAGGAGGCCGAGCGCCAGGCGCGGCTCGTGGCAGGTGGGTTGATCCCGCCGGCGGAGGCGGAACGGGCACTGTCGGCGGCCGAGCAGCGCCGTGAGGCCGCGGAGTCGCTCCGCCGGACGCTCGACCGCCTCGCCTTCGAGGAGAAAGGTACCGCGAGCGGGAAACGGGGCAACCTGGACGAGCTTGCGCGGGAGCTCGCCCTCCTCGCCAGCCAGTCGAGCGGCGCGGAAGCGGCCATGCGTCGATTGGAACGGGAGTTGGAGCTGCGCACCCTGCGCGCCCCCGTCGCCGGCCGGATCGGTCAAATTGCCCCGGTCCGTGTCGGCTCGGTCGTGGCCGCCGGCGAGCCGCTCGCCCTGGTGGTGCCGCGCGGCGAGATCAAGGCCGTCGCCGAGTTCCTGCCGGCCGCGGCTCTCGGCCGCATCGAGCCGCGCCAGAGGGCGCGCGTCGTCCTCCAGAGCTTTCCCGCCGCGGAGTACGGTGAGTTGGCGGCCATGGTCGTCAATCTCGCCAGCGAGCCGCGCGACGGCCGCATCCGGGTGGAGCTCGCCTTGAAGCCGGACCGCGGCTCCCGTCTGCCGCTGCAACACGGTCTGCCGGGCACGGTCGAGGTGGAGGTCGAGAAGGTGAGCCCGGCCGTCCTCGTCCTGCGGACGGTCGGCAAGGTTTTCGAGCGGCCGGTTCCGAGGGTCGCCAGTCATCCCTCTACAGAAAGGAGGTGAAAGCAGATGAAAGTTCAGACCAAGGTCAAGGCCGGCGGAGTGCTGCATATTCCCATCGGGTAGATCGGGTAGTAGATCAACGGGCACGCCAGGCCCGCCGGGGAATGCATTGCTCAGCGGCTGAAACGCATTCCGGTCGCCAGTCATCCCTCTATAGAGAGGAGGTGAAAGCAGATGAAAGTTCAAACCAAGGTCAAGGCCGGTGGAGTGCTGCATATTCCCATCGGGTAGCAGATCAACGGGCACGCCAGGGCCAGGCTCGCCGGGGCAGCTCGAAGGCTTCCCGGCGAGCCTGGCTCTTCAGAAGGAAGGATTCAGACGTGCTAGGCTGCGGGGAACGCTGACATGCCGAGCCCTTTCTCCCGCACCCTGAGCTGCCTGACGGCCTCGTGAGCCCCTCCCACTCCCCGTCCCGCCGCTTCCTCGTGCCCGAGGTCGTGCAGACCTCGTCGATGGATTGCGGGCCGGCAGCGCTCAAGGCGCTGTTCGAGGGGTTCGGCATCCCGGTCAGCTATGGCCGGTTGCGCGAGGCCTGCCAGACGGACCTCGACGGCACGTCGATCGACACGCTGGAGGAAGTGGCCCGCCGGCTCGGGTTGGAGGCGGAGCAGGTGATGGTGCCGCTCGATCATCTGCTCGTGCCGGAGGCCCGCTGCCTGCCGGCTCTCCTGGTGGTCCGGCTTCCCAACGGGTTGGCCCACTTCGTGATCGTCTGGCGCCGCCATGGCGGCCACTTACAGGTGATGGACCCGGCGACCGGCCGGCGCTGGCCGGGCATGCGGCAGTTCCTCGACGAGGTCTACCTCCATCGTATGCCGGTGCCGGCGGCCGGCTGGCGCGAATGGGCCGGCTCGGAGGAGTTCCAGGACCCGCTGCGCGCCCGCCTCACCGGTCTCGGGCTGGCCCGCCGCAAGGTCGACGGGCTGCTCGGCGAAGCGCTGGCCGATCCGGCATGGAGGCGGCTCGCGGCGCTCGACGCCGGAGCGCGCATGACCCGGTCTCTCGTCGCCTCGGGCGCGATCGCCGCCGGACGGGAGGCCGGCCGGATCCTCCGCTCCCTCCTCGCCCGGTGCCGCGAAGATCCGGCGAGCGAGGAGACGGCCATCCCGGCGGCGTGGTGGTCGGTGCGGCCGGCGGCCTCGCCTCCAGGCGATACGGAGGAGAGAGTGCTCTTCCGCGGCGCCGTGCTGGTGCGCATCCGCGGAGCGCGGCCGGAGGTGGCCGGCACTGCGCAGGATACCCTCTCCCCCGAGCTGGCCGCGGCCCTGGCGGAGCCTCCGGCGCGGCCGGGACGCGAGCTGCTGCGGATGCTCGGCGAGGGCGGTCTCCTGGCGCCGGGTATCATCACGTTCGCGCTCTTCGTGGCCGGGCTGGGCGTCATCGTCGAGACGCTCCTCTTCCGCTCGTTCTTCGATCTCGGGCGGCTCCTCGACCTCGGCCGCCAGCGGGTCGGCGCCATCGGCTTGCTGATCGCCGCCGTCGCTCTCCTCATGCTGCTCGACCTGCCGATCCTCCGCGGCGCTCTGCGCCTCGGGCGGCATCTCGAAGCGCGGCTGCGCATGGCGTTCCTGCGCAAGATCCCGCGGCTCGGCGACCGCTATTTCCAGAGCCGGCTGACGTCCGACATGGCGGACCGCAGCCACAGCGTCCACCGCCTGCGCGCTCGTGCCCGAGCTCGGCGAGTGGTCCGTGCGCACGGCGAGCGAGCTTCTCTTCACCTTCGCCGGCATCGTCTGGCTCGACCGCCGGAATCACGCCGCTGGCTGCTGCTCGCCGGTGCCTTGACGCTCGGCGTGCCGCTCCTCCTCCATCCGCGGCTGATGGAATGGGATCTGCGCGTGCGCAACCATTCCGGGGCTCTCTCCCGTTTCTATCTCGACGCCCTTCTCGGCCTCTTTCCGATCCGCACCCACGGCGCGCAGATGGCCGTGCGCCGCCAGCACGAGAGCCTTCTCGTCGAATGGTCGCGCGCCTATCTGCGCCAGCGCGGCTTCGAGACCGTGGCCGACACGGCGGTGCAGCTCGTGCCTGGTTTCCGCTGGCGCATCTGGATGCTCATCGATCACCTGTCCGCGCCGCGGCCTCGACGGCGGCGTGCTGCTGCTGGTGTACTGGGCGCTCAAGATCCTCACCCTGGGACAGATGCTCGATTCTTTCCATCGTCGCGCAGGTCCCTTCGCACCGCAACGTGGCCGTTGCGGCTGCTCGGAGCCTCTCGGCGCGCCGGAGGACGGCCTCACCCCCGGCCCGCGACCGTCTCCGGCCCAGGAGTCGGAGGGGTCGGCGGGGCCGGCGGAGGGGTTGAGCCTCGCGTGGCACGGCGTCGCCGTCCGTGCTGCCGGCCAGACGATCCTCGAAGGCGTGGACGTGCGAGATCGGGGCCGGGGAGCAGGTGGCCGATCGTCGGTCCGTCGGGAGCAGGAAAGTCGACCTTGCTCGGCACGCTCCTGGGGTGGCACCGGCCGGCCACGGGGAGCTGCTGGCGGACGGCAAGCCGCTTCTCGGCGAGCGGCTCCAGGCGCTCCGGCAGGCCACGGCGTGGGTCGATCCGGCCGTCCAGATCTGGAACCGGCCGCTGCTCGACAACCTGCGCTATGGCGCGGAGGGCAACCTCTCGCTGCCGATCGACCGGCGATCCGCCAGGCGGATCTGGTGGCGCTCCTGCGCAAGCTGCCGCAGGGGCTGCAGACGCCGCTGGGCGAAGGAGGCGGGCTTGTCTCCGGCGGCGAGGGTCAGCGCGTTCGCCTAGCCCGCGCGCTGGTCCGGCCCGGAGTCCGCCTGGCGCTCTTCGACGAGCCGTTCCGCGGCCTCGACCGCGGCCAGCGGCGGGAGTTGCTGGCCCGCGCCCGCCGCGCTTTTCCAGGGAATCACGTTCCTCTGCGTCACCCACGACGTCGGCGAGACACTGCGACTTCGAGCGGGTCCTGGTGATCGAGAACGGCCGGGTGGTGGAGGACGGCGCTCCAGCCGCTCTGGCGGCCCAGGCCGGCTCGCGGTACGGCGAGCTTCTGGCGGCCGAGCGCGACGTGCGCTCGGGGACTGTGGGGAAGCGCGGTCTGGCGCCGGCTCACCATGGACCGCGGCCGGCTGGCCGAAGCGCAGCCCGGAGACGAAGTACCGGCCGAAAAGGAGCCGGAACGTTGAGGCGGGAGACGGACGTCGACGCGCTTGCCTGGCCGGTCCACCGCCTCGGTGAAGCCCTGTCGATCCTGGCGCGGCGGCGCGGCCTCGCTCCCGGAAAGCTCGATCTTCCCGAGCCGGGAGAGCGGTGCATCGCCAGCCGGCCTCGACCGCTGGATCGGCGCCGCGGCTGGCCGCCATGGGGCTCGAGGCCGAGCCGGTCGAGGCCGCCTACGGCGAAGTGGAGAGTCTCCTCCGGCGCGCCTCGCCGGCGCTCCTGCGCCTGCCGGGAGAGGGCGGCCCGCGTTTCCTCCTTCTGCTCGGCGCGGGGAGGACGACGGCGCGGGTACTGGACGCCGGCCACCGAGAGAGGCGCGTGCCCGTCGCCCGTCTGCGCGACGCCCTCCGCAGCGAGCACGACGCTCCGGCTTGGCCCCGAGGTCGACCGCCTCCTCGCCGAGGCGGAGGTGCCGGTGCGGCGGCGGGCGAAAGCGCACCAAGCGCTCCTCGCCGAGCGCCTGGCCGCCTCGCGCATCCGCGGCTGCTGGCTCCTCGACCTCCCGCCGGGCGCCAATCCCTGGCAGGTGGCCCGCCGCGCCGGGCTGCCGGGACGGGCCGCCATCCTGATCGCCTCCCACATGGCGCAGCACAGCCTCCTCCTCCTCTCCTGGTGGGTGCTGGGCCTGGGCCGTTCTGCGCGGGCGGCTCGATCCGGGCTGGCTGATCGCCTGGGCGCTCCTCCTGCTCTCGTTCATTCCACTGCGCTGCCCTGGAGCTGTGGACCACGGGCGTGCTCATGGCGTCGCGCCGGCCGCCTCCTCAAGCGGCGGCTGCTCGACGGGCGCGCTGAAGCATCGAGCCCGAGGAGATCCGCAATCAGGGCGCG
Source organism: uncultured Holophagales bacterium (assembly GCA_963844885.1). Taxonomy (GTDB): domain Bacteria; phylum Acidobacteriota; class Thermoanaerobaculia; order Multivoradales; family UBA5704; genus DATMER01. The sequence goes on from CAWJQA010000016.1 coordinate 69,007, forward strand.
GGCCAGCTCCTGGGCCGCATCCTGGAATCGCCGAGGCTCTGGAGTCTCTTCGCGCTGAGCGGCGGCCCGTCGGTCGCCATCGACCCTGGCCGAGATCGTCCTCGGCGCTCCCCATCCTCACCGTGCGGCGCCGCGCGGCTGGCCGCACGCCGTCCTGCTCGTCGCCTGGGTGGCGTGTGCGCGGCCTGGCTCGGCCGGCGCTATTACGAGCAGCGGCGGACCTGGACCGGCGCGCGGCTGGAGATGACCCACAACCTCGTCGAGCAGATGGTCGGCCACCGCACCCGCCTCGCCCAGGAGCTCCGGCGCTGGCACGACGCGAGGAAGACGCGGCGACTGGACGCGCTACCTCGACAGTCTCGGCGCGAGCTCGACCGGCGGGCGGCCCGAGCTCCGCGGGCGCTCCCGCGCGGCTGGCTGCTCCTGGCGCTCGTCGGCCTGGGCCGACCGTTCGCCGCGGCACTGCCTCCACCGGCGCATGGCGGTCAGCACTGGGCGGCGCCCTCTTCGCCTGGTGGGCGTTCTGGAAGATGGCGCGCGGCCTCGGCCGATCTCGCGGAGGCCGCCGTCGCCTGGCGGCAGGTCGCGCCGATCTTCCACGCCGGCCGGCCGCCGCCGGAAACGTGGCGCCGGAGGCGGCGCTCCTCGGCGCCGGCGTCTGCCCGCGGCACGCGCCGGGGAGGTCGTGATCGAGGCGCACGATCTGGTCTTCCGCTATCGTGAGCGCGCCGATCCCGCTCTCGCCGGCTGCGCGCTCGCGCATCAAGGCCGGCGAACGGCATTCTCGCTCGAGGGCACCTTCGGGCGGCGGCAAGTCGACGCTCGGCTCGCGCTCCTCGTCGGCCTGCGCGGCCCGCAGTCCGGCCTGGTTGCTCTCGGCAGGCCTGGACCGCACGACCCTCGGCTCGACGGCTGGCGCAAGCGGGCCGTGGCGGCGCCGCAGTTCCACGAGAACCACGTCCTGACCGACACCCTCGCTTTCAACCTCTTGATGGGCCGCGACTGGCCGCCGCGACCGCGCCGACATCGAAGAGGCCGAAGCGGTCTGCCGCGAGCTCGGCCTGGGCGAGCTCCTCGACCGCATGCCGTCCGGTCTGCATCCAGATGGTCGGCGAGATCTGGCTGGCAGCTCTCGCACGGAGAGAGAAGCCGGCTCTACATCGCCCGCGCGCTCCTCGCAGAGCTCCGAGCTGATCATCCTCGACGAGAGCTTCGCCGCCCTCGACCCCGAGACGCCTGCGCCGAGGCGCTCGGCTGCGTGCTGGAGCGGGCGCGGACGCTCCTGGTCATCGCGCATCCGTGAGCGATGGACCGGACCGCCGAGGCGGGGCGCTACCTGCGCGAAGGGGCTCCGACCCAGGCCCGCCGGCACGCCGCCCGCTTCCGCCGCGAGCAGGGGTGGGAGAGCCTCTCGGAGGAGAGCTCGCACCCCACGAGCTTCCTGGACCGGTGGCCGCGGGAGTCCGAGGGAGAGGATGCGCCGGAAGGCGTGAATTTTTTTACCACCTCGGGTGTTCTCGGGTTTTGCCATGGAATCGACCGCGACCGGTATCACCAGCCTGGAGACGGACCGGCGGCCCCGCCTGAGCTGGCTGGGCCGGCTGGGGACACTCGGCGGCGTGTTCCTCGGCGCCGTCCTGCTGGTCGCGGTCTGGGCCAAGATCCTGGACCCGGCCGCGTTCGCCGAACAGATCCGCATCGAGGGGCTGGACTTCCTCCTCTCCGCCCAGACCGTGGCGCTGATCGCGCTGGCCCTGGAGGCAGGGTTGGGGTTGGCCCTGTTTCTGGGGGTCCGGCGGCTGTGGGTTCTCGTCCCGGCCGCCCTGCTGGTGGCCTTCTTCACCTTTCTCACCGGCCGCGCCTGGTGGATGAGCGCGCACGGCCTGCGCCAGGCCGCATCCTGCGGCTGCTTCGGCAACCTGGTGCAACGCACGCCGGCCGAGGCCTTCTGGCAGGATCTCCTGCTGCTCGTACCGGCCCTGCTGCTCTCGTTTGTGGGCCACGCCGGCGGAAACCGGTCCTCCCGCTTCCCCACCGTGCGGGCGGCCTTGATCCCGGTGGCGGCGGCGGCGGTCGCCCTGTTCGCCTGGAAGGCGCCGGAGCTGCCGCTCGACGACCTCGCCACCCGGCTGCGCCCAGGCGTGCAGGTGACGGAGCTATGCACCGGCGGCGGGGAGGTCTGCTTGAGCACGGTCGCACCCGAGCTGAAGACGGGCTCTCACCTGGTGATCCTGGCCGACCTGAAAGACCCCGTCCTCGAAAAAGCGGTAGGCTCCCTGAACGAGTACGCCGGCCGCGGCGAGGCCGTGTGGGTGCTGAGCGCCTCGCCGCAGGAAGAGAAACAGGCGTTCTTCTGGCGGTTCGGCCCGGCTTTTCAGATCGTGGAGACGCCGGAGCCGCTGATGCGCCCGCTCTACCGCCGCCTTCCCCGCTCGTTCCGGGTGGAGAATGGACGGGTGACCGAGACCTATGCGGGGCTGCCGAAGCTCTGACCCTGCCCAACCATCGAGAGGTTCTTCGAGATGACGCACACCAGAATCGTTCCCGGAGCGCTCTTCGCCCTCCTCGTCACGGCCGGCGCCGCGTTGGCTCAGCCCGCCCCGGCGCCCCCGGCGACCCCGGCGACCCCGGCGATAGACAACGTGCTCAACGGCTTCGTGCGGACCGGCGAGTACCTCCTGACAGTGGACGGCAAGCCGGTCCCGGCGGCCGAGATCTACCGCAACGACCGCCTGCCGGCCTACCTGATCGTCACTCCGGCCTTGCCGAACCCGGTGCTGCTCATGCCGGGCACCATGACGGTCGAGACGGTGGCCGCGGCCAAGCTCGTCCGCCAGAAGGACGGCACCGTGGCCGTGGCCGCGGACGCCGGCACCCGGCCGCAGGGGGCGTTCCAGATCGACGGTGACAGGGTCGTCTTCGCCTCCGAGGGCAGGAAAGGCAGCCTCGGCACCAATCCGCCGCTGCTGGGCATCCACAGCGCGCCGGAGCTCAAGAACCACAGCCCCGAGTACGTCACCGCCGCGCGCGCCTACACCCCGAAGCCGGAGGTCATCGCGGCGCTCAAGAAGGAGAAGACGCCGGTCAAGGTGAAGGTCTTCTTCGGCTCGTGGTGCCCGCACTGCAAGAAGCACCTGCCCTACCTGCTGCGCGTCGAAGACGAGCTCCGGGGCTCCGGCACCGGCATCTGGTTCGAGTATTACGGCCTGCCCAAGGGCTTCTCGGACGAGCCCGCGGCCAAGAAGTACAACGTGAACGGCGTCCCGCTGGCGATCGTGTTCATCGGCGGCAAGGAGGCCGGACGGATCACCCTCGCCGGCTGGGAGTCGCCCGAGACCTCGCTCAGCAACATCCTCGCCGGCCGGCCCGCCCCGGCCCGGTAGGGGCTCTCCCCGTCAGTTGTCACTCTTACCTGCCGGGAGGCGGTCCCGTGCAGAGAATACTGGCGATTGGACCGGTTCCGGCGCGGAAACGTGCGTTCGTTACTCACCACCTGCACAGCCTCTCGTGGCACGGCGCCTGCAAGGATGGCGGAAACCGACGTATCACCCCTACCTTTGCACCCCTGGCAGCGAGCCTCAAGTGGAGAACGAACGATGAACGCGATCCAAAACGAGCCCCGGCATGCGGACCACGCCGCCGATACCGCCGGCGCCGCCGAGGCCCTGGAGGCCGACCTCCGCCTGAGCGCCCTGATGCGGTCGCTCACCCAGATCACCCCCGCCGTCGCCCACGACCTGCGGGCGCCGATCAATGCCATGGTCTTCAACCTCGAGATCCTCAAGGAGACGATCGCGGCCGGCAAGGGGGCCGAGCCGGGCGGACGGGAGCGGCAGCTCCGCTACGTCAACGTGCTCAAGGAGGAGCTCAACCGGTTGCACCGCGAGATGGAGATCTACCTCGCCCACATCTCGCCGCGCGGCGACCACACCGAGGTGCTCGACCTGCGCGAGCTGGTCGAGGAGCTGGCCGTGCTGCTGGCCGGCCCGGCCCGCAAGCAGCAGGTCCGGATGCATGCCGGGCTGCCCGGCACGCCGGTCCTGGTCGAGGTGAACCGTTACGTCTTGCGCCAGGCCCTGCTGCACCTGAGCCTGGCGGCGCTCACCGGGATGCCGAAGGAAGGCGAGCTCGTGCTTCACCTGGAGCGCCGGGGGGAACCCGCCGATCGCGCCTGCCTGCGGATCGCGGGCGATCCGCCCGGCTCCGAGCCCGCCGCCGCCAGCTTCGTCGCCCAGATCGACGCGGCGCGAGCCCTGGTCGCCTCCCAGGGCGGCGAGGTCCGGCAAGCCGGAGAATCCCGGGCCTATGAGATAGGATTGACGGTTGCAGGGAACAAGGAATGAGGATGCCATGCCACATGCGCTAGCCGTCGATGACGATCCAAACTTTCTCTCCGCGCTCGCCGAGCTGATCGAGGGGCAGGGCTTCACCACGAACACAGCCTGCAACCTCCGCGATGCGCGGGCCCAGGTCAGCCACCGGACCCCCGACGTGGCGCTGGTCGACCTCTACCTGCCCGACGGCAGCGGCATCGATCTGCTCAAGGATCTTCGAGCTCGGCACCTCGACCGAGGTCGTGCTGATGACCGGTCACGCCGACGTGGAGAGCGCGGTCCAGGCGTTGCGCCTCGGCGCCAGCGACTACCTGACCAAGCCGCTCGACATCGGCCGTCTCAAGAGCATTCTGGCCAACGTCGCCAGCGTGCAGCCGGCCCCTACCGAGATCACCCCGCAGGAACAGGCGCAGGAGGGGGACCGGCTCGGGCTGCTGCTCGGCGCCTCGCAGCCGATGCAGGCGGTCTACGAAATGCTCAACCGGGTGGCGCCGACCGACGCCTCCGTGTTCCTGATCGGCGAGAGCGGCACCGGCAAGGATCTCGCCGCCCAGACGCTGCACCTCCTCTCGCGGCGGTCCAAGGCGCCTTTTTTGCCGCTCAACTGCGGCGCCATCTCCCCCACCCTGATCGAGAGCGAGCTGTTCGGCCACGAGCGCGGCAGCTTCACCGGCGCCGCGCGGCGGCACAAGGGCTACTTCGAGCGCGCGCACATGGGGACTCTGTTCCTGGACGAGATCACCGAGATGCCGATCGAGCTCCAGGTCAAGCTCCTCCGCGTCCTGGAGACCGGCGTCCTCAACCGGATCGGCGGCGACCAGCCCGTCGAGGTGGACGTGCGCGTGATCGCCGCCACCAACCGCGACCCGCACAAGGCGGTGGCGGACGGCAAGATGCGCGAGGATCTCCTCTACCGGCTGCAGGTCTTCCCGATCCACATGCCCCCCCTGCGGGAGCGCAACGAGGACATCCAGCTCCTCGCCGACCACTTCCTGAGCCAGCTCAACGAGCGGCAGGGGACCTCGAAGCGGTTCACCGAGGAGTCGGTCGAGCGCCTGATCAGCCACTCCTGGCCCGGCAACGTCCGCGAGCTCAAGAACGTCGTCCACCGCGCCTTCATCATGGCCGACCAGGAGATCACGCCGCGCAGCCTGCCCCGCGAGGTCGGCGGCGACTCCGGGTTCCAGCGCAGCCTGCACTTCCAGGTGGGCAGCTCCATCGAGGACGTGGAAAAGCGGCTCATCATGGCGACCCTGGAGGCGTACAGCGGCAACAAGCGGAAGACCGCCGACATCCTCGGGGTGAGCCTCAAGACCTTGTACAACCGCCTGAACCAGTACCGACTGGCCGACTAGGCACTCAATCCGGGCGTGGAAGCGGTAAAATGGGCAAATTGACACCCCCTCTTGAGGGGGCACAAGGGAGGTTGTATACTCCCCCTCCGTCTGACGACTTCGTTGTAACCTGAAAGGGAGCTGTGGCACAGATTCTGCTTTTGGGCTCTTGGAGGCCCATGAGACCCATGAGACCGATGAAAAAGGCCGAACAGGCCCGTGAGATGGACGGCGTCAGGCGGGTCACCACTCTGGTCAAGGTGGGCGACCGTTAGCAACGGCCGCCCTGGTAGTCTTCAATCCAGTTGCATTTCAAAGGGAGAAACACAAACATGAAGAAGCTGTTCGTTCACCTGTCGATCCTGTGCCTGCTGGCGGCTCTCCTCGTCCCCATGATTGGCTGCAAGAAGAGCGAAGAGGGCGGCGAAGAGACCCCGATGACCGACACTGCCACCACCGACACCACGGAGCCCATGGATACCGGCATGACCACCGAGCCCATGGACACCGGGATGACGACCGACATGGGGACCACGGAGCCGATGGGCACCGACATGGCCACCCCGCCGGCCAAGTAAGATCGGACAATCGGGAAGCATCAAGGGGCGTCCGCCCGTCGGGCGCCCCTTCTGTTTTTCAGACGCGATTCACGAAGCTGGTACCGTGACCTCGCGCAGGAACTCCCCCGCGGCCGCCCGGAACTCGTCGGTCCACTCGTGTCCGCCCTGAAAGACGCAGGGACGCACGTCCACCTTGCGGGTCCGGAGCAGCTCGACGTCGTGCTCCATCTTGGCCGCGTCGTACCACTCCTCGCTGCTGCCTCGCCCCAATAGGACAGGCGGAAAGCCGCTGAGGTCACGCCGCTCGAGCTCCGGCGGCACGTCTCCCCCCAGCACGATCAGCCCCTGGCAGGCATGCCCGGAGCCCGCCGCCGCCCGGTAGGCCATCGCCGCGCCCTGCGAGAAGCCGAGGTAGACGAGGCGCTCGGAGACCGGCAGGTCCAGCTTGATCCTGTCGACCACGCTGGCGACGTAGCGCACGTTGTCAAGGATCGCCTGCTCCCGGTCGAGCCGGGTCATCCAGCTCGCGATCACGTCGCCGGTGCGGTTGTAGAAGGGGTGGAGGGCCTGCACCGCGCACAGCACGCAGCGGGAGGCTCCGGGGATACGCTTCAGCTCCTCCAGGTGCCGCTCGGCGCTCTCCCCGTAGCCGTGAAAGCCGACGAGGAGCGTCGCCTCGGCGGCCTGGGCGGGCGTCTCCAGGACGTATCGCCCATGGATGAGCGCGGGAATGTGTCGAACCTCACTCATGCCCGCTTCCGCTCCCGCCGGTGCAGGGGCGACGACAGCTCGTGCGCCTTGTTCTCCAGCAGAGCCGGCAGGCCGGGCTTGCCCAGATTCTCCTCGATCAGCCGCACGAGGGCGCTGCCGACCACGACGCCGTCGGCGATGTCCCCCACCGCCGCCACCTGGGCGGCCGAGGAGATGCCGAAGCCGACCGCCAGCGGCAGGCCGAGCTTGCGGCGCATGCGCTTGACGTCGCGGACCAGGTCCGGAGCCAGGGCGGTCCGCTCGCCCGTCACGCCGGTGCGCGACACGTAGTAGATGAAGCCGGACGAGGCGCGGGCGGCGCGGCGGACGCGGTCGCGGGTGCTCGTGGGCGCCAGCAGGTAGATCGAATCCACCCCCTGCTCACGCAGCGCGGGCACCAGCTCGCGCTCCCCCTCTTCGGGCGGCAGGTCGACGCAGAGCACGCCGTCCACACCGGACGAGGCCGCCTGCTCGGCGAAGCGCTCGATCCCGCGCGCGTGGACCGGGTTGAAATAGGTGAAGAGGACGATGGGCACGCCGAGGCGGTCGCGGTGCCGGGCCACCAGCTCGAGGATGTTCGAGAGCTTGGTGCCGGCGGCGAGCGCCCGCAACGCGGCCCGCTGGTTGGTGGGGCCGTCGGCGATGGGGTCGCTGAACGGGACTCCCAGCTCGATGATGTCGGCGCCGCCCGCGGTCAGGGCCTCCAGGAAGGCGTCCGTGGCTTCGAGGCTCGGGTCGCCGGCCATGATGAAGGGGATGAAGGCCGCCCGCCCCTCCTGGGCGCAGCGGGCGAAGACGTCGTCGATCGCGCTCATCGCTGCGCTCCTTCAGCCGAGGTTTCCGTATGCTCCCGGTCCCAGGCGATCACGGACTCCACGTCCTTGTCGCCGCGGCCGGACAGGTTGACCAGGATGATCCTGCGCTGCGACAGGCGCGGCGCCCGCTTCACGACCTCGGCGATGGCGTGGGCGCTCTCCAGCGCGGGCAGGATCCCTTCCGTGCGCGCCAGCAGGTGGAAGGCGGCGATCGCCTCCTCGTCGGTGGCCGAGGTGTACTCGACCCGCCCCGCGTCGCGCAGCCAGACGTGCTCGGGGCCGACCGCCGGGTAGTCGAGCCCGGCGGAGACGGAGTGGGTCTCGGCGATCTGCCCTTCCCGGTCCTGCAACACGAGGGTGCGGGTGCCATGGAGGACGCCCATCTCGCCGCCGTGGAAACGGGCCGCGTGCTCGCCGAGCCGGGTGCCCCGGCCGCCGGCCTCGACGCCGATCAGCCGTACCTTGGCATCCGGGAGGAACGCGGTGAAGAGGCCGATCGAGTTGCTGCCGCCGCCCACGCAGGCGACCGCCAGGTCGGGCGACTCGGTGCCCGCCGCCTTCTTGAGCTGGACGCGCGCCTCGTCGCCGATGACGCGGTGGAAGTCGCGCACCATCCGCGGGTAGGGGTCGGGGCCGAGCACCGAGCCGAGCACGTAGTGGGTCGTGCGCACGTTGGTGACCCAGTCGCGGAGAGCCTCGTTGATGGCGTCCTTGAGCGTGCGGCTGCCGGAGTCCACCGGCACGACCTCGGCGCCCAGGAGGCGCATGCGGTCGACGTTCAGGCGCTGGCGGCGCATGTCCTCGCTGCCCATGTAGACGGTGCAGGTGAGGCCGAGGAAGGCGGCGGCCGTGGCCGTGGCCACGCCGTGCTGGCCGGCGCCGGTCTCGGCGATGACCCGTTCCTTTTCCATGACGCGGGCGAGCAGGCACTGGCCCACGGCGTTGTTGATCTTGTGCGCGCCGGTGTGGAGCAGGTCCTCCCGCTTGAGGAAGATCTGCGCCCCGCCGAGCTCCTGGGTCAGGCGCTCCGCGAACTGGAGCGGCGTGGGCCGGCCGACGTAGTCGCGCAGCACGTCGCCGAGCTGGCGGCGGAAGGAGCGCGACTTGGCGACCCGGTCGTAGGCGCGGACCAGCTCGGCAAGCGGCGCCATCAGCGTCTCGGGAACGAACCGGCCGCCATAGGCTCCGAAGTAGCCCTCCGCGTCCGGGAGGGTCTTAGATCTCAGCATTCCGTACCTCCTCGAAGAGCCGCCGCAGCAGCTCCGGATCCTTGATGCCGGGCGACGACTCCACCCGCGAGCAGACATCGACCGCGAAAGGGCGGCTGGCTTCGACGGCCCGCCGCACGTTGCCGGGGCCCAGGCCGCCCGCCAGGAAGACCCGGCGCTCCCGGACCCGCCCGGTAATACCCGCGACGGCATCGTACGACCAATCCGCACCGGTGCCACCATAGAGCGATCCGTGCGGCGCGTCGAAAAGCCACCCCCACACCCCCGCCCAGGCCGCCAGCCGCTCCGCCCCCGGGTCGCCGCCCGTCCGGAACGCCTTGACCGCCCGGTCCGCGAACGGGGCCACGGCCACGGGAGGCTCGTCGCCGCTGAACTGGAGCAGGTCGAGCCCGACCCGGCCGTCGATCTCCTCGACCTCGGCCGGCGAAGCGTTCACGAACACACCCACGACCCTGGCGGTGCTCCCGGGGACCGCCCGCACCTCCGCCGCGATCTCCCGCGCCCGGCCTGGATCCACCCAACGCGGGCTCCGGGCATAGAAGTTCAACCCGATGAAGTCGGCTCCCATTTCAACCGCGAGGCGAGCGTTGGCCGGATCGACGACGCCGCACACCTTGACGAGTATTCGGTTCATACGTGGCTCATGCCCGGCCCGTCAGCTCTCTCAGCTTCGCGCCGGGGTCGGCAGCGAGCAGCAGGGTCTCGCCGATCAAGAAGGCGTCGAACCCGCTGTCGCGCAGCGTCAGCACGTCGAACGCGTCGCGGATGCCGCTCTCGGCCACCCGCACGGCGCCGGCAGGGAGGGCCGGCACCAGGGAGATGGAATGCTGCAAATCGACCTCGAAGGTGCGCAGGTCGCGGTTGTTGATGCCGACCATCTCCCAGGGCTCGTCGAGGAGCCTGGCGATGTCCTCGGTGCCGTGGGTCTCGATCAGGGGGACGAGACCGAGCCCGCGCGCCAGACGGGCATAGCGGGCCAGCTCGCCGGCCTCGTGCATCGCCGCGATCAGCAGCACCGCGTCCGCCCCGGCCTCCTTGGCCCAGACGAGCTGCACCGGATCGACCACGAAGTCCTTGGCGATGGCCGGCAGCCCCGAAGCCTCGCGGCAGAGCGCCAGCAGGTCATAGCCACCGTGGAAGAAGTCGGGCTCCACCACCACCGAGAGCGCCGAGGCGCCGTTCTCGGCGTAGATCCGCGCCTGCGCGACCGGGTCCACCTTGCCGTGGAGAGAGCCGAGGCGAGGCGAGCCCATCTTGACCTCCGCGATGATCGCAGGGGTTCCGGACCGACGGCGTCCGGAGAGGGCGGCGAGAAAGCGGTTGTCCGCCGGAGAGAGCGGCTCGCCCTCGGGCCACTCTTCCGCCGCCTCGGTGATCCGCTGCCTCCGGCGCTCGGCGATCCGGACCAGGATGTCCGGCATATCGCCGCTACTCACGCGAGAAACCCCACCAGCGCGCCGAGCTTGCGCGCCGCCGCTCCGGAAGCGAGCGCGGCGCGGGCCGCCTCGTAGCCCTCCTCCAGGCTCGGAGCGAGGCCCGCGACGTAGACGGCCGCGCCCGCGTTGAGCGCGGTCACGTCCGCGAGCGGTCCGGTCTCGCCGCCGAAGATACGGCGCAGGAGCACGGCATTCTCGGCGGGATCGCCGCCCGCGAGGTCTTCGACGCTCACCCGGCGGATGCCGAAGCGCTCCGGCTCCAGGGTGTAGGTCACCACCTCGCCGCCGCGCACCTCGCTGACCGTGGTCGCGCCGGTGGTGGTGATCTCGTCCAGGCCGTCGCCGTGGACCACCAGCGCATGCTCGGCCCCGAGATCGCGGAGCACCAGGCCGATCGGCTCCACCAGGCTCCGGGAGTACACACCCATGACCTGGCGGCGGGCGCCGGCCGGGTTGGTGAGCGGCCCGAGGACGTTGAAGATCGTGCGCATGCCGAGCTCGCGGCGCACCGGCATGACCTCGCGCATGGCCGGATGGAGGAGCGGCGCGAACAGGAAGGTGATCCCGACCTCGTCGAGCGCCCGGCCGGCGGTGGCCGGATCGATCTCGATCTTCACGCCGAGCGCGGCGAGCACGTCCGCGCTCCCCGACTTGCTGGAGACCGAGCGGTTGCCGTGCTTGGCCACTGCCACCCCGGCCGCCGACGCCACCAGCGCCGCGGCCGTAGAGATGTTGAACGTGCCGCGGCCGTCGCCGCCGGTGCCGCAGGTGTCCACCGGGTCCGCCGCGGTGTGGGGGATAGGGATCGACCGGCGGCGCATGGCCGCGGCGGCGCCGGTGATCTCGGCCACGGCCTCGCCCTTCATGCGCAGGGCCACCAGGAGCGCCGCCTTGATCGGCTCGCTCACCAGGCCGTCCATGAGCGCGCCGAACAGCTCCTCGGTCTCGTCGCGGCTCAGGCTCTCGCCGGCCACGAGCCGCCAGAGAGTCTCTTTAGGATCGGTCACGAGGAGACTCCGACCGGTCGGCAAAGCTCAAGGAAGTTCGCGAGCAGCCGCGGACCCGAGCCGGTCAGGACCGACTCCGGGTGAAACTGCACTCCCCAGTACGGCAGCGAGCGGTGGCGCAGCCCCATGAGCGTACCGTCGTCGGCCCAGGCCAGCGGCTCCAGCTCCGCCGGCAGCGTGTTTTCTTTGACCTCCAGGCTGTGGTAGCGGGTGGCGTCGAAGGGGTTGGGCAGGCCGGCGAACACGCCCTGGTCGCGATGGCGGACGGGCGAGGTCTTGCCATGCATGAGCCGCGGCGCGCGGTCCACGGTGGCGCCGAAGGCGACGCCCAGCGCCTGATGGCCGAGACAGACGCCGAGGATCGGCACGTCCGCGTGCAGCCGGATCAGGTCGAGGCAGACGCCCGCGTCCTCCGGCCGGCCCGGACCGGGCGAGAGCACGATCCCTTCCGGCCGCCGCCCCAGCATGGCCGCGGCGCTCTCGGCGTCGTTGCGCAGCACCTCGACCTCGGCCCCGGCGCTGGCGAGAAGCTGCACCAGGTTGTAGGTGAACGAGTCGTAGTTGTCGATCATCAGAATCACGATCGTCTCTCCAGGGCCTCGGCCAGCGCCACGGCGGCGAGGAGCGCCGCCGCCTTGTTCTCGGTCTCTTTTTCTTCGGACGCCGGGTCGGAGTCGGCCACGATGCCGGCGCCGGCCGTGACGGAGGTCCGGCCCTCCTCCACGACCAGGGTGCGGATGGTGATGCAGGCGTCCAGGTCGCCGGAGTAGGAAAGGTATCCCACGGCGCCCGCGTAGGGTCCGCGCGCCTCGGGCTCCAGGCTGTCGATGATCTGCATGGCCCGGATCTTGGGCGCGCCCGACACGGTGCCGGCCGGGAAGCAGGCGAGCAGGGCGTCGAGCGCATCTCTGCCGGGCTCGAGCTCGGCCTCGACGCTGGAGACCATGTGCATGACGTGACTGTAGCGCTCGATCTCCATGAAGCTCGCCACCCGCACGCTCCCCGGCAGCGCCACGCGGCCGAGGTCGTTGCGCCCGAGGTCGACGAGCATCACGTGCTCGGCGCGCTCCTTGGCATCCGCCAGGAGATCCTCGGCGAGCCGGCGGTCGCCTTCGGCGTCCATGCCGCGCGGCCGGGTGCCGGCGATGGGCCGCGTCTCGGCGTGCCGCCCCTGCTTGCGCACCAACATCTCGGGCGAGGCGCCGACCAGGGCCACGTCCGGCGACTCGAAGAGGACCATGTAGGGGCTCGGGTTGACCATGCGCACGGCGCGGTAGAGGGCCAGGGGGTCGACCCGGCGCGGCACGGTCCAGCGGCGCGCCAGCACCACCTGGAAGATGTCGCCCGCCGCGATGTGCTCCTTGGCGACGAGCACGGCCTTGCGGAAAGCCGGGCCGTCGAGGCTCGGCGTGGCCGCGGCGCGGCCGGGCGACTGTTCCGGCATCGCCACGCCGCCGCCGCCGGCCTCCTGGGTCAGCAGCTTGGAGAGGCGGGCGAGCTGTTTTTCCGCTGCCGCGACGTTGACCTCGCCCTCGATCTCGTTGGCGATGGCGAGCACCCGCTGGTACGCGTGGTCGAAGATGACCAGCGTGTCGAACCGCGCCAGGAGCGCCACCGGGAGGCCGAACGGGTCGGCCGGCCGGTCCGGCAGGCGCTCGACCATGCGGATGAGGTCGTAGCCGAAGTAGCCGACCCAGCCGCCGGTGAAGGGGATCGGGCCGGACTCGCTGTGGATGTGGTGCAGGAGCCCGCGCAGCGCCGCCAGCGGCTCGCCGGGAACGTCGCGGCGCCGGCCATCGCGCTCGACCTCCAGGCGGTCCGGGTAGAGACGGTAGACCTCGCGCGGCCCCGCGCCCAGGAAGCTGAAGCGGGAGACGCGCTCGCCGCCGGTCACGCTCTCCAGCAGGAAGCGGTGCGGCGACAGCTCCGCCAGCCGGCGGTAGACGCCGAGCGGCGTCAGCGTGTCGGCCAGGAATTCACGGGTATGCGGGACGGCCCGGCGGGGCGAGCCCGTCTCTCTCTCAGACATCGGCGCTCCGATCTGGTTGAGCTTCCCTGACAGAGTGCCGCGGCGAGGCAAAACCGTGGCGGCGGAGAAGCTCCTCGCCGATGTCCTCGGGTTTCATCCCGCTCGCCTCCAACAGGACCAGCAGGTGATAGAGCAGATCGGCGGCCTCGCCGGCGAGGTTGGCGCGCAGGCCGGGAGCGACGGCGGCGATGGCGGTCTCGACCCCCTCCTCTCCCACTTTCTGGGCGATGCGCTCGATGCCTTGCGCAAGCAGCCGCGCGGTGTAGCTCGTCTCCGGATCGGCGCCCCGGCGCGCGGCGATCACGGCCGCCAGCCATCCTAGCTCCAGGCGGGCCGGGTTCGGCTCGAAGCAGGTGCGCGTGCCGCGGTGGCAGGCCGGGCCGGCCGGCAGCACCCGCACGAGCAGGGCGTCGCCGTCGCAATCCGCCACGGCCTCCACGACCTCAAGTGTGTTGCCCGAAGTCTCTCCCTTCTTCCAGAGCGACTGCCGGGAGCGGCTCCAGAAGTGGACCTGCGCCGGTGGAGAGGGTCAGCTCGACGGCCTCGCGGTTCGCATAGGCGAGCATGAGCACCGCGCCGGTGCCGACGTCCTGGACCACGACCGGGACGAGGCCGCGGTCGTCGTAACGGAGGCTGGCGGGGTCGAGGCTCATGTCTCCTCCCGGATCGGGAAGCCGGCCGCGGCGAGCGACCGCTTGACCTGGCCGACCGTGTATGTCCCTTGATGAAAGATGGAAGCGGCCAGGACGGCGGCGGCGCCCGCGGCCAGCCCCTGCGCGAGGTGCTCGACCGTGCCTGCGCCGCCCGAGGCGATGACGGGGACGCCGACGGACCGGACAACCTCGGCGATCAGCTCGGTGTCATACCCATCCTTGGTGCCGTCCCGGTCGATGCTCGTCAGAAGGATCTCGCCGGCACCGCGCTCGACACCCTCCCGAATCCACGCCAGCGCGTCCCGCCCCGTTGCGTGGCGGCCGCCTTGGGTGACGACCTCCCAGCCGCCATCCCGACGCCGGGCGTCCACGGAGAGCACCACACACTGACTGCCGAAGCGCCGGGCCAGGATCGAGATCAGCTCCGGATCTTCGACCGCCGCGGAGTTGATCCCCGCCTTGTCGGCCCCGGACCGGAGCAGGCGGTAAGCGTCGCCTTCCGAGCGCACGCCGCCGCCGACCGTCAGCGGGATGAACACCTGCCGCGCCGTGCGCTCGACCCAGTCGAGCCGCGTGTCGCGGCCTTCGGGAGCGGCGCCGATGTCGAGGAAGACGATCTCGTCCGCCCCCTGCCCGGCATAGCGCAGCGCCGACTCCGCCGGATCGCCCTGATCCACCAGGTTCTCGAACCGAACGCCTTTCACAACCCGACCGCCTGAAACATCCAGACAAGGGATCACCCGCCGGGCGAGATTCGAAAGGCTCATCGCCGGCTCTCCCCATGAGTCTCCCCCTCTCCCGTTCCGGGAGAGGGGGCCGGGGGGTGAGGGCCGCAGACCGCCAGAGCCTCCTCCACCGTAAAAATCCCCTCGTAGATCGCCCGCCCCACGATCACCCCGCCGAGCTCGGGGATCTCCCGCGCCGTCTCCAGGTCGGCGAGCGACGCACGCCGCCGGAGAGCGAGCGCCGGGATGCCCGACGCCACCGCCACCCGGCGCGCCAGGTCGAAGTTCGGGCCGGAGAGCATGCCGTCGCGCTCGACGTCGGTCACCAGGACGCGCCGGGCACGGCAGGCCGCGCAGCCGCCGCACAGATCGCGGAAGACTCCAGGACGAGCCCTCGGTCCATCCCGCGATGCGCACCTCGCCGGCCTCGACGTCCAGCGCCGGCACCAGCGCGCCGGGGTGCTCCAGGGCCAGCGCGCGGAAGGCCTCCACGTCCCGCGCCACCAGCGATCCGATCACCGCCCGGGCGCAGCCCGCGTCCAGCGCCCAGCGCACGGCGTCCCGGTCGCGCAGCCCGCCGCCGAGCTGCACGGCCGTTCCCCGTCCGATCATCCGGCCCGTCAGCCGCGCGATCAGCTCCCGCTGCGGCGCCTCGCCGAAGGTGGCATCCAGGTCCACGACGTGGACGGTCCGCGCTCCCGCCCGGACGTAGCCGTCCAGGACGGCCAGCGGGTCGTCATCGTAGACCGTGGCGCGGGCGTCGTCGCCCTGGCGCAGACGCACGGCCCGGCCGCGCCGGAGGTCAATCGCCGGCAGCAGCTCCATGAGCGATCTCCAGGTAGTTGCGGAGCAGACGCAGACCGGCCTCGCCGCTGCGCTCCGGGTGGAACTGGGTTCCGAGCACCCGGCCGCGGCCAGCCACCGCCGGAAAGGCGCGGCCGTGGGTGCAGCGGGCCAGGCACAGCTCGCCGGGAACGCCTTCGGGCGCGTAGCTGTGGACGAAGTAGACGTAGCGGTCACGAAGGCCCGCCATCAGAGGATGGGCGGCCACGTCGTGGAGCCGGTTCCAGCCGATGTGCGGCACGCGGCACGTCCCCAGGCAAGCGGGTCACGCGGCCGGGCAGAAGGCCCAGACCGTCCACGGTCTCGAACTCCTCGCCGGACTCGAAGAGCAGCTGGAACCCGACACAGATCCCCAGCAGCCACGCGCCCGCGTCGAGCGCTTCTCCGAGCGCCTGCTCCAGGCCGCCGCGCAGCGCTTCCCGCGGCGGAGCGAAGGCGCCGACGCCGGGCAGCAGCAGGCAACGCCCGGCCGCCACCCGCCGCGGATCGGCGGTGATTTCTACCGGCGTGGCCGAAGCATCCAGGTGCTCCAGCGCCCGCGCCAGGTTGCCCAGGTTGCCGATCCCGGTGTCGATGATCGTGACGGTCATACAGAGAGGGTCCCCTTGGTGCTCGGCACCTCGGACGAGCCGGCCCGCACCGCCACCGCCGCCCGGATCGCCAGCGCCGCCGCCTTGAAGGCCGCCTCGGCGGCGTGGTGACCGTTGCGCGCCGAGAGCACGTCCAGGTGGAGCGTCAGCCGGCCGCGGTCCGCGAACGCCTGGAAGAAGTCGGCCACCAGGGTGAGCGGAAAATCGGCCGTGACCCAGCCGGCCGCCACCTCCCGCGGTGCGTTCCAGGCGAAGCTCCCCCGGCCGGAGAGATCCACGACGGCCCGCGCCAGCGCCTCGTCGAGCGGCGCATAGGCGTGGGCGAAGCGCACGATCCCCCGCCGGTCCCCGAGCGCCGCGGCCAGCGCCTCGCCCAGCGCGATGCCCACGTCTTCGACCGTGTGGTGGAGGTCCACCTGCGTGTCGCCGTCGGCCTCCAGCTCCAGGCCCAAACCGCCGTGCGTCGCCAGCGCCTCCAGCATGTGGCCGAAGAACCCATTCGGCACGTCGATGCTGCGCGGTCCGCCGTCGAGGGAGAGCGCGAGGCGGATGGTGGTCTCCCGGGTGGAGCGTTCGACGCGCGAAGCCCTCACCCCCGACCCCTCTCCCGGCCGCACACCCGGACCGCCGGGAGAGGGGAGGGAGGCCGCGCCAAGGTCGTCTCCAGAGCTTGCCTCCGCCTCCCAATCGCTGTCCGGGGCGGAGACGGATGCGAATGAAGCTGACCGTAGAGCTCCCCCCCTCTCCCGGGGGTGCGGGTGTGCGGCCGGGAGAGGGGGCCGGGGGGTGAGGGCCCGCGTATCGAGCCGCGTCTCCTCCACGTGTACCCCCTCCCGGATCTCCTCCAGAGCCAGATGGGTCTCGCGCAGTGCCATGCCGCTCCCCACCGAGACCCGCAGGCAGTTGGCGAGGCCGGGGTAGTGCCCGACGTCGCGGATGCGGATGCCGCGCGCCGCGAGGCCGTCCCGCACCTGCCGGGCCTTGTCCGGGCTGTCGCAGCGGATGAGGAGGAAGTTGGCTTCCGAGGGAAAGACCTCGAAGCCCTCCTCGGCCAGCATGCGCGCCCACTGCGCCCGGCGCGCGATGAGAACCCGGACGCGCCGCCGGGCCTCTTCCTCCTCCGCCAGCACCGCGCGGCCGGCGAGGATCGCGGCGTGGCCCAGGTTGTACGGCAGCTTCACCTTGATCAGCTCCGCCACCAGCGCCGGCCGGGCCATCAGATAACCCAGCCGCAGCCCGGCCAGCGACCAGGCCTTGGAGAAGGTCCGGAAGAGGATCAGGTGCGGATAGCGGGCCAGCAGCGGACGGTAGTCGTGGCGGCAGAACTCGCCGTAGGCGTTGTCGAGGAGGAGCGGCGCCTCCAGGCGTTCCAGCAGGGCGGACACCCACTCGGGCGGCAAAGCGTCGCCGGTCGGGTTGTTCGGCGTGCAGAGGAGAACCGGCCGCCGCGGGTTGCGCTCCACCTCGGCCTCGATCTCGTCCATCATCAGGGCCGGCCGCCGCAGGTCCGAGCGCAGCAGGAAGCGGGGCACGCCGCCGGAGCGCATCACGAACATCCGGTAGAGGCCGAAGCTCGGCTCGGCGCCGATCACCTCGGTGCCGGGCGCCACGAGCGCCTCCAGCGCTGTCGCCAGCAGCTCGTTCGAGCCGTTGCCGACCAGGATCCCCTCCCACGGCCAGGAGTGCAGGCGGCCGAGATCGCGGCGCAGGTCGTCACCGTGGAAGTCCGGGTAGCGGGCCCAGTCCGCGGCCATCAACCCCTCGGTCACCGCGAGCTTGATCCGCCGCGGCAGATCCCAGGGGACTTCGTTCTGGTCGAGCTTGTGCCGGCAGGGAGCGAGATCCAGGTGGTAGGCCGAGAGCCGGCGGAATTCGGGCCGGACGAGCGACACGGGATCGATCGGGCGGAGTGACCGGGTCATGCCAGCCTCCTCCGCGCCGAGGCGGCATGCGCGGGCAGACCCTCGGCGTCGGCGAGGACGCCGGCGGCGGCGGCCCGGCGGGCGGCGGCCTCCGGCGTGAACCGGATCACGTGGCTCCTGCGCAGGAAGTCCTCCACACCCAGCGACGACGCGAAGCGCGCGCTGCCGCAGGTGGGGAGCACGTGGCTCGGCCCGGCGATGTAGTCGCCGAACACCTCCGGCGTGGCCGCGCCCAGGAAGATCGCCCCCGCCGACGAGATCCGGCCGGCCAGCGCCTCGGACGTCTGGCCTACGAGCTGCAGGTGCTCGGGCGCGATCCGCTCGACCAGCGCCACGGCCTCGTCCGGCGACTCGACCACCAGCACCGCGCCGAAGCGCGCCAGGGAGGCCCGGGCCGTCGCTGATGTCTCAAGCGGCCGGAGCTGCCGCTCGACCTCGCGCGCCACCCGCTTGCCGAGCTTTTTGTCCGTGACGATCAGCACCGCCGCGGCCAGCGGGTCGTGCTCGGCCTGGGCCAGCAGGTCGGCGGCGAGCAGCGCGGGATCGGCGTCCGCGTCGGCCACGATCAACACCTCGCTCGGGCCGGCGATGCCGTCGATCGCCACGTCGCCGGCCACGACCTTCTTGGCGGCCGTGACCCAGGCGCTGCCGGGGCCGACGATCTTGTCCACCCGCGGCACCGTCTCCGTACCGTAGGCGAAGGCGGCCACGGCGTGCGCGCCGCCCATCCCCCAGATCTCGGTCACCCCGAGGCGCTCCAGGGTGTAGCGCAAGGCCGCGTTCGAGCGGTACGAGCCGGGCGGCGTGGCCACCGCGATCTCCCGCACTCCGGCCAGCTTCGCCGGCACCACCGTCATCACCACCGTCGACGGATAGGCCGCCCGGCCGCCCGGAACGTAGACGCCGACCCGCCGCAGCGGCTGGATGCGCTCCTCCAGCACGACGCCGTCCTCGTCATCCAAGAGATAGCCGGTGCGGACCTGCGGCGCGTGGAACCGCTCGACGGCCGCGATCGCCCGCTCGATCGCCTCGGCGAAGCCGGCCGGGAGGCTCTCCGAATCGGCCGAAGCCTTCAGTCGGAGGCCGGAGACGGAGACAGCGTCAGCGCCGTCGAGCTTGCGGGCGAAGTCGAGCAGCGCCCGGTCGCCCTTGCGGCGAACCTTGGCCACGATGGCCGACGCCTTGCGCAGCGTCTTCTCGTCCAGGACCCCTTCGCCGCGGCGGACCAGCCGCTCGACGGCGCGCCGGCCGCCACGGGAATCCGCCTCGATCACGGTCAGAACGCTCACGAGACCACCTCCGCCGCCTCCAGGCGGCCGATCCAGCCGTTGAACAGCGTACGGTGGCGCTGGAACGAAGCCCGGTTCACCACCAGGCAGGCCGCCACCTCGGCCACCGTCTCGATCTCCACCAGGCCGTTCTCCTGGAGCGTCCGCCCGCTCTGGACGATGTCCAGCGCCAGCTCCGCGAGATGAAGGACCGGCGCCAGCTCGATCGATCCGGAGAGCTTCACGATCTCCGCACCCCACGGCCGCTCGTCCACGATGCGCCGCGCCGTGTTCGGATACTTCGTCGCCAGCCGCACCTGCCCGCCCGCAGCCGGCATCGACGCCGCCGAGCGGCCGATCAACGACATCCGCGAGCGCCCCTCGCGCAGCCGCACCGGCACCAGCAGATCGCCGTCCACCTCCGCCAGCACGTCGCTCCCCACGATGCCACAGTCCGCCACGCCGTGCTCCACGTAGAGCGGCAGATCCCAATCCTTCAGAGACAAGACCTCGACCCCCTCCGCCAGACGAGTGCGCAGGCTGCGGCCGTTCGGGTCGAGGCCGAGGAGCGGGATGCCGGCGGCACGGAACGCGGCCAGCGCCGGCTCCAGGTTCCGCCCCTTGGGCAGAGCCAGACGGATCATCGCGCCGCCCTCCCCGCCTTGTCCGCTTCCACCAGACGGTCCACGGAGACCGAGAACCCCACCGCCGGCACCTCGGCGCCGAGAGCGCGGAACATCCGGTCGTACCGTCCACCGCCTCCCACCGGCAGCGCCGACGGTCCGGCGTAGGCGCGGAAGACCAGGCCGTCGTAGTACGACCGCTCCCCCGTCCGGCCGCGAGCCGCGGGTCGAGCCCGTGGCGCGCAAACTCGGCCAGATCCACCGAGAACCGGGCGTGCGGCGCGGCCGGCGCCAGCTCGTCGCGCAGCGCGAGGAGGCCGCGCAGGCGGGCGGCTGCCGTCTCGCCCAGCACCTCGGGGCTCACCGGCAATCCGGTCTCGATCACCGGCAGAAGCTCGGGACACCGGCTCCGCACCTCGCTCCGCTCGCGCCGCGCCACGGCCGCGGCCAGCGCGCCGGGATCGGGAGCGCCGCAGCCGAGAAGGAGGTGATCCAGCGCGCCCGCCAACCCGAGAACGATCTGGACCGGCGAGTCCCCGTCTCCCACGCCGCTCGCCGCGAGCGCGTCCAGGAACAGCCGCAACACCTCCTGCTCCCCCGCCTCGCCACCGGCCCCGAGCAGCTCGGCGCCGAGCTGATAGAACTCGCGCTGGCGGCCGGCCCGCTCCTCCTCGTAGCGAATCACGTCGCCGCGGTAGAAGACGCGCAACGGCAGCGGCAGGCCGTCGATGCGCGGCGCGAGCAGCCGGGCGAGCATCGGCGTGAAATCGGCCCGCAGCGCGAGCTGCTCGCCGTCGCGGTCGATGAAGCGGTACAGCTCCGCCCGGCTCGCCGGGGTCAGCAGAACCTCGTACGGCTCCAGATAGTCGAGGATCGGCAGGATCACCTCGGAGTAGCCCGCCGCGACGACCCGCGCGACCAGGCTCTGCTCCATCTCCCGGCGGCGGTGGGCGCTCTCGAAGAGCAGCGCGGCGACCCCGATCGGCAGGGCGGCGGAAACCCTCACGGGCGCTCCTCCCGATCCGGACCACCCGGCAGGCCGGCCGCGCGGCGGGCCAGGGCCATGGGCAGCTCACGGCCGGTCATCATCCGGAACTGTCCCGCCGCCTGATCCACCAACACCTCGCGGCCGTCGACCGTCACGGCGCCGCGCTCCGCGGCGGCGCGCAGCAGCGGCGTCGGCGCCGCGCCGTAGACCATGTCGATCACCACCGCACCCGGGCGCAGGGCGTCCACCGCGAACGGCAGCGGCTCGCCCTCCTTGCGGCCCAGCGACGTGGCGTTGACCAGGATGTCGAACCGGGACGGGTCGAGCTCCGCGAGCGGCACGAACGGCAGGCCGAGGAGCGACGACGCCTGCATCCCGCGCTCGGCGCCGCGGTTGAACAGCGTGACCTGCGCGCCGGCCCCGTCGAGCCCGGCCGCGGCCGAGCGCCCGGCACCGCCGGTGCCGGCGACCGCCGCGGCGCGGCCTGCGATCGCGATGCCCCGGTCGCGCAGAGGCACCACCACGCCTTCCGGATCGGTCGCCTCGGCCTCCCAGACCCCCTGGTTCCAGACCAGCGTGTTGGCGGCGCCGATCAAGCCGGCACGGGGGCTCTCGGCGCCGGCCACGACCAGCGCGGCCTCCTTGTGCGGCGTCGTCACCGCCAGCCCGCGCAGCGGCAGACCGATCTCCTCCAGTGCTCCCGACTCCACCACCTCCAGCCAGAAGTCGCCGAACGACTCGGCGTGAAACGGCAGGAACAGGGCCGGGATGCCGAGCTCGCGGTAGGCGGCGTTGTGGATGCGCGGAGACAGCGAGTGGGAGATCGGATTGCCGACGACGCCGAACAGCGCCTCGACCGGCGGCAGGCTGGGAAGATCATAGTCCTCGACCAGCCGCCGGATCGACGGCTGGCCCGGAGCGCCGGCCACCTCCCCGAGCGCGCCGTAAACCACGGGCGCGCCGATCCGCGGCGCCACCAGCCGCGTCCAGGCGCCGGAAAGACCGGTGCAGAAGGCGATCACGTCCCGCCGCTCCAGCTTCCGGAGGAACAGCAGTGCCGCCAGCTCGTCGCCGGCCTGGGCGGCGGCGGGAACCAGCTTGTACAGGAGCGCTTCGACCGAAGCCATGCGGCGGAACGTAGCCTGGAGCGACTCGAGCGTGCTCACCGGGCCGTGCCAGGAGACCACCCGCCGCGCCGCCGGAATGGCGCGCAGCACGTCCGGCGTGAGGTCGCGCGCCATCTCCAGATCCACCAGGTCGTAGTGCGAGGCCGCCTCGATCAGGCGGCGCTTGCGGCGCTCCGGCGAGACCTCGGCGGCGCCTCCCTCGGCCCGGCTGCGCAAGGTATAAAGGAGCTTGCCCGGGAACACCCGGCGCAGGGGGGCGGGGTCGAGGTCGCCGACGAGGTCCGCACGGACCTCCAGCCAGTCGGCGGAGGCCAGGCCGGCAGCCTCCTCCGGCGACAGGCTCGTCACGGGCACCGTGAGAGTGGCGATCAGCGTGGCCTTGCGGGCGGCCTCGGCTCTTTCCAAACGAAAACCTCCTTCCGGACCCGGAAGGAGGCGGCGTTGAGCGGTAGAGTTGGCTCTCGTCCCGGGGCGGTAATGCCGGGACGGACCCGGCTCAGCTCACGGCATGATGAGGATGAGCATGGCCCCGCCAGGCGCTGGAGGGCGTCAGGGCGGAAGCGGAAGGGCGGCCGGTCGTCATGCTCATCATCGTCGTCACAGACGGGATCGATTACAACAGGCAGGGTCAGAGCTGTCAAGAGGACTCCCTCTTGAGGTGGGACTCCGTTGCGCATAACCTCTCTCCATGGCGGACGAAATCCATTTCGAAATCGACCCGGCGATCCTGGAGCGTTTTCCGGCCTGCCGGGTGGGGGGGTTCCTGGTGCGCGGCCTGGCCTCGGCGGCACACCGGGCTAAGCTGGAGGCGGCCGAGACTCTGACCGCGCCGCTCAGCGTCCAAGGCGTGACCGTCGAGGGGCTCAGCGAGGAACCGCGGATCCGGGAGTGGCGCAAGGCGTTCCAGGAGTCGGGCCTCAAGCCCTCCACCTACCGATGCAGCGCCGAGCAGCTCGCCCGCCGGCTGCTCAAGGGCTCGTGGATCAGCACGCCCCTGCCGCTGGTCAACCTCTACTCGGCGGTGTCGGTGAAGCACCTCACCCCCATGGGAGCCTACGACGTGACGCGGCTGCCGCGGCCGGAGGTTATCCTGCGGCTGCCGCGCGAAGGCGACGTCTTTCACCCTCTGGGCGCGCGGCCCGAGGACATGCCTCTGAAGCCGACCGTGCCCGTCTACGCCTCGGGCTCCGAGGTGACCTGCTGGGCCTTCAACCACCGCGACTCCGCCGTCACCTGCCTGCGTCCGGACACCGACTTCGGCGTCTTCATGGCCGAGGCCGTGTCGGAGATCCAGTACGCGTCCCTGGAAGCCGCCCTGGAGGATCTCGCCCGCGACCTCGCGGAAGCGGGCGCGGCCGTCGGCGGCCGGGTCTTCGCCGATACGGCGGCGCGGTCGGTGACGGCAAGGCTCGAATGAACACCCTTCTCCATCGTCTCCTCCAGCACGGCATCAGGTGCGGCGGCGGGAGGGGTAGGGGCAAGTCCTGGTATTCCCGGTACGCTCCCTGCGCTCCCTTCGTCGCCTGGTTACACTCTCATTTGACGCGATCGGGGAGATTCCCCTAGACTGCCTTGAGTTGAACTGGACTGAACGGTCCGCGCAGGAGGTGCCAAGTGGCCAAGTCGGAGGTTGAGATCGATCAGGCTGGAATTCGGCTGGCGAACCTGATCGAAGAGGCAAAAAGCGGAGTCGAGATCGTGATCACCTGCGAGGGGCAACCTGTAGCACGACTGCTCCCCGTCCTCGCGACTCCCCCCGACCGTGTCCCGGGCAGCGCCAAGGGACGTTTCACGGTACCCGACGACTTCGACGCCCCCCTCGAGGACTTCCAAGAATACTCCTAGGGTCATTCATGCCGCGTGCTCTCCTGGATACCCACAGCTTTCTCTGGTTTGTCACGGCCAATCCGAAGCTCAGCACCAAAGCCGAGCGCTTGATCTCGGCTGGAGCCACCGAGCTCCTTCTGAGTGTGGCTTCCATCTGGGAAATCGCCATCAAGGTGAGCACCGGGCGCCTTCCGATCGCAGAGCCGCTCGACCCCTTCATCCTGGACCAACTACGCCTGAACCGCATCGGCGTCCTGCAGATCATGCCCGCGCATGCACTTGAAGTCGCCCAGCTTCCCTTTCATCATCGTGATCCCTTTGACCGACTGTTGATCGCACAGGCAATCATCGAAGGAGTGCCCGTAGTGAGCGCGGACTCCGCCTTCGACAGTTATTCCGTCGAGCGGCTCTGGTAGAGTTTTAAGACTACCTGACCGAACGAAGCGACGGCGGCCCGTGTGGCTCGCGAGCTGATGACGAGAGGCTTCAAACGGGTCCGCCCCCTGGCCGGCGGCTTCGACGCGTGGATGGGCGCCGGGCACGAGGTGGAGAAGGATGAGGAGATACTGGTGACGGTGCGGCGGCGGGAGCGGTAGCCACTCTCCGGAAAAGCCTTGCCCTGGATTGCCCCCTCAGGATACGATCCGCCAACACATCGCGCCCGCCCGGAAGTCTGGCCCTCTCCCACACAACGCCAGGCGATCTCCGGCGACCCAATCAAGTCCCTTGACGGACTAGTCCGAAAGAGGCATAATCATGGTCGAGGTGCTCGGCACCGTCGAGTTCGAGGAGTGGTTTCTGGGGCTCGGCAAAGCCGATGCCCGCTCGGTGGTTCGCGGAGTGGGGCTTCTGGAGGCCAAGGGACTTGCGCTTGGCTACCCCTACTCCTCGGCGCTCGAGGGTAGCCGGTACGCCTTGCGCGAGCTACGCATCCAGAGCTCGGGACGTCCGTTGCGGGTGGTTTACGCCTTCGACCCCCTGCGGCAGGCACTCCTGATCCTGGGCGGCGACAAGACAGGGGACGATCGCTTCTACGAGCGGATCATCCCGCAGGCGGAGAGGATCTGGGAGCGGTATCTGGTGAGCTGACTCAGCGGTAACGCTGGAGGACGATATGAAAGCCAAGACGTGGTCTGACATCCGGGCACAGAAGTTCACCGCCGAGGAGCTGCGCAAGATCGACCAGGAGGTCGAGAGCGAGCTGCTGGAGATGGACCTGCGGGCGCTGCGGGAGGCGATGGGTCTCACCCAGGGCGAGCTGGCGCAGCGGGTCGAGATCACCCAGTCGCAACTGTCGAAGATGGAACGCCGCGACGACCACCGGATCTCCACCCTTCGCCGCTATGTCGAGGCGCTCGGCGGGAGCCTGGAGATCTGCGCGGTCGTCAACGGCAAGCGCGTGAAGCTCGCGGAGGGATGAAGCCGCTTCACAGCCCTTCCAGGAACTCCTTGATCCCCTCGTCGAGCCGCCGCCGGTCGCGGTGGCGTTCGAGGGCGATCTTGACCAGGCGGTCCACGAGCTTCGGCAGCGAGATACCCGAGAGACCCCACAGGCGCGGGTACATGGAGATGCTGGTGAAGCCGGGCAGGGTGTTCACCTCGTTGACGTAGACGTCGTCTCCTTCGACCAGGAAGTCGACGCGGGCGAGGCCGACGCCGCCGATCGCCTGGAAGGCCCGGACGGCGAGGCCGCGCAGACGCTCGGTGACCTCGGGGCTCAGCTCGGCCGGGGCGATGAGCTGGGCGGTGTCCTGCAAATACTTGTCGGCGTAGTCGTAGAAATCGTTGCCGGGCACGATCTCGCCCACGGCCGAGGCCTCGATCGTCTGGTAGCCGAGGACGGCGCACTCCAGCTCCCGCCCACGGACCCCGCGCTCCACGAGCACGGCGTCGTCGAACTGCAAGGCGAAACGCACGCCGGCCTCCAGGGAGGCCGGGTCCGGCACCTTCTTCACGCCGACGCTCGACCCGCCGACGCTCGGCTTCACGAAGACCGGGAAGGGCAACCTCTCCGCCTTGCGCAGGAAGGCCTGCGGATCGGCCTCGAAATCGCTCTTCCGGATCGCTTCATAGTCCACCACCGGCACGCCCGCCGCCTCCATCTGCCGCTTGAAGAGGAGCTTGTCCATGGCGAGCGCGCTGGCGGTCACGCCCGGACCCACGTAGGCGACGTCGATCATCTCGCACAGACCCTGGAGGGTGCCGTCCTCACCCCAGGTGCCGTGGACGATCGGGAAGAGCACCTCGACGCCCGAAGCCAGCAGATGCCGGAGGGTCGGAGCGACCGGCATCCCGAGGGGAGCGATGGCCGCGATCCCGCCGGACAGGACGGCTTCGGACGCCTCGCCGTCGATCCAGCAGCCGTCCTGGGCGATGCCCGAGGCCCTCCACGGCGAGCCCAACGCGCTGGCCGGCCCGCTCCTCTGGGAGGGCGTTTCCATGGAAGAGGCCGCCCGCACCTTCAAGCGCGAGCTGATCCTGGCAAGGCTGGAGCGGCACGGCAGCGTGAAGGCCGCCCGGGAGAGCCTCGGGCTCACCAAGACGACCTTCCACCGCTACATGAAAACCCTCGGAATTCCCACCCGCGAGGACTGAAAGGAGGGAGCCCGCGCCGTGGCGCGGGCTCCTGCCGTGTTCTACGGGCTGACCGTGACCACTACATTGGCGCTGGGGTCGCCGAACCACTCCACGCACTCGTGGACCATGCGGCGCTGAAAGTTGTAGGTCCCCGGCGTCGAAGGAGCCGTTATGTTGAAAGTGACCGTCACCTCGCCTCCCGGCGCCACCGTGGCCGGAAGCTCGGCCCGCGAGGTGCCGAAGGTGGTGTTGTCGTAGGGGTTGACCGAGCCGAGTCGGAAGGCGTTGCACTGCGGTCCGACCAGATTCCAGGACTGGGTGCCCACGTTCTTCAGCCTCATGCTGACCTGGTAGGGCTGCCCGGCGAACAGACTCACCGGCACGGTCTGGGACAGGATCTGGGCATCCTTGGCGGCCACGGGCTGGACGGCCATCGTCACCGTGCTCTGCACGGCGTTGTTCCCGTCGTTGGCGTAGTAGGTCAGCGTATCGGTTCCCGTGAAGTTGGCGTTCGGAGTGTAGGTGCAGATGTAGGCCGGGCTGGAGCAGGTCACCCGGCCCGAGGGGGAGGCGAAGTTGAAGCCGACGTTGAGCTGGTCGTTGTCCGGGTCGTAGTCGTTGCGGAGAACGTCGAACACCGAGAAGACCAGCGGCGTGTTCGCTCGGGTCGAGAGTTGGTCGTTGCCAACCACCGGAGACCGGTTGAAGCTCCCGTTGCCCGGCTTGAGGGTTACGGTCGCCGTCGCCAGATTGCCCTGCGGGTCGCGGACCGTGTAGCGGAACCGCGTCGGGTCCGAGGTTCCTCGGGTGTACTGGCATCCGGTCGAGTACGTGGTGCAGTCGAGCGTGCCGAGCAGGCCCGCGGTATCCACGCTCACCACCGTCAGAGCGGCACCTTCCGGGTCGAAGTCGTTCGAGGTCATCCACGTGTAGCTGAGGAAGGCCCCGGACGTGGTGAAGAACGTCGAGTCGTCGCGCGCGTCCAGGACCGTCGGGCTCGGCGGCCGGACGAGGATGCGGAGCTTGGCGTCGGTGAAGGTGATGCCGTCGCTCGCTCTGTAGTAGAGGACATCGACGCCGGTGAAGCCCGTCGGCGGCGTATAGGTGCAGACGTAGTTGGCTGCCGAGCAGCTCACCGTTCCGAAGGCCGTGAGCGTCGCCCGGTAGACCGATGTCACCGACAGGACATCGCCGTCCGGGTCGGAGTCGTTGGCCAGCAGGGTGGCCCTGGTGAGAGTCAGCGACGTATTGTAGGCCGTCTCCAGGATGTCGTCCTGGGGCGTCGGCGCCTGGTTGGCCACGCCGACCTTGATCCGGACGGTCGCAGGTCGGAGCCGCCCTTGCCGTCGACGGCGCTGTAGGTGAAGCTGGTCGTGCCGACGAACCAGGACGGCGGGGTGTACCGGCAGTAGGTCCCGAAGCTGCAGTCGAGAGTGCCGGTCAGGCCCGCGGTATTGATGCCGGTGACGGTCAGAGCGTCGCCGTCGGAGTCGTAGTCGTTCGCCAGCAGGTTCGCGTACGGGATGTTGGTCGGCCCGTTTGATAGGTGTACCAGCCGTCATCGTGGTGTTGGGAGCCTTGTTGGGCAAGAGTACGCTGATGGAGACATCTGTTGTGGGGGTGGAGTTGGACAGCTCCTTGCCGTCGCTGATGTTGTATTTGAAAAGGTCCGGCCCGGTGTAGCCGGCCGTTGGCGTATAGCGTAGCGTGCCGTAGGGATTCTTGATGACGCTGCCATGGGCAGGCTGTGTCCATGCGTTCACCGAGATCGGGTCCCCGTCCAGATCGGAGTCGTTGGCGAGAACGTTGATGTTGATCGCCACATCCCGGTTGGTGGTGACCGGTCGTTGTTGGCGATCGGGGGCCGGTTGACCGGAACGGTCTTCGAGATGCTCGCCGGTTGACCAACCGAATCCGTCACGGCAAGGGTAACCGTCTTGAAGCCGCCGACGGTGTAGGTGTGATTGATCGTCGAACCCGACCCTGTAAACCCGTCACCGAAGCTCCAGGAAAACACGGGAATCGGCTGATTGTCGGTCGAGCTCCGTCCGTTGAAGGTGCAGGTGCGCTGGGTGCAGGTCCAGGTGAAATTGGCGAAGGGCTTGTCATCGGGCAATACGGTCTGCGAGGTACTCGCCCTTTGCTGGCCGTGTCGATCACGGTGAGCTGCACCGGGAAGGAGTCGCTCCTGGCGTAGGTGTGAGAGACGATCTTACCCGTTCCGGTCTCGCCGTCGCCGAAATTCCAGGAATAGGTGGAGATACCGAAATCGTCTGTCGAGCAGGAGGCGTTGAAGTCGATGCGCCGGCCGTCGCGGACCCAGGTGAAGCAGAGCGGGAGCGAGGTCGATCCGGACGGTCTTCGTCTCGTCGTCGGTCTGTCCCACCGTGTCCGTCACGGTCAGTTGAACGGTCTTGTCTCCTCCCGCCGAGTACAGATGCGTCGTGGTGCAACCACTGCCCGTGGTGCCGTCACCGAAGCTCCAATCGCAGGCGGTGATACCCTCGTCGTCGGTCGAGCCGCTGGCGTCAAAGTTGCACATTGCACCCGTGCAGGAAACGTGAAGCGCGCTACAGGCAGGGCATCGACGGACACGACCCGGGACGATGCGGAGGTCTGGCTTCCGGTATCGGTCACGGTCAGGCCCGCCTGGAAATTTCCCCGCACGGAATAGGCGTGGCTGGCTGTCGCGCCCGATCCCGTGGCTCCGTCCCCGAAGGTCCAGGCATAGGAAGATATGCCCAGGTCGTCGGTCGAGCCGGAGGCATTGAAGGAGCAGTCCAGGCCGGCGCAGGTCACGGCGAGAACAGCCGTTGGCGGGTCGTCGGTGACGTAAACGTCGACTGATCCCCGGGTATAAGGCTCGAAGCCGTTGGGGCTGATCAGGTACTCAAACGAGGCTGTGCCCGCGAAACCGGGCTCCGGCACGAAGTCGTACACGGAGGCTTCCGGTCCGATCCCCGCGATCTCAAGCGTGCCGTGCTGAGGGTTTTCGGGGCGGATGAACGCGACCCCGGCCGTGTCGTTGGCGACCAGGTCCGTGCTCAGGAACCGGGCGCGCGTGCCAACCTTGGTGAAGAGGTAGTCCGGGTTGGCGACGACGTTCGGGCTTCCCAGGACGTAGATCGTCGCCACTGTGGAGGATTGGACGCCTCGATAGCCCTGGATCGTATAGGTGAACGAATCGGACCCGGTGAAGCCGGCCGGAGCTCGTAGCGATAGAGAACGCCCTCGGGAGCGACGCCGGCGACGGCCAGGGTCCCGTGCTGGGGCTGCCCCGCCAACACGAACACCGCTCCTGGCGTGTCGTTCGCCCGGAGCGCGGAGTCGAGGAAGGTGAATGAGGTGTTGACGGTCGTCGTAAAGGAGTCGGGGGTTGCGATCGGGTTGTTGGGCAGCGCCTGCTGGTATAGCACCGGGGCCGACCTTCACCAGCACCGTGCCCTCGGCGATCCGGTAAAGCCGTGTTTCCACCGTGTAGTACTTGAAGGAAGCTGTCCCATCGGTGATCTGAGCAGGCCGGAAGGTCCAGTCATTGTTCAGCGAGCTCTGCGAGCCGGCCCTGCTGTGGATCCACATCGACCAGAAGCTCCGGCGACTCAAGGGAGCCTCCCTCCGAATCCCAGTCGTTGCTGAGGAGATCGGCCTGGCTGATCACGACCGATCCATTCGCAGCAACCTCGAAGCAGTCGGTCCAGGCGACCGGCGGTTCGTCCAGGTTCTCTACCACGATCCAGACGTTCGCGGTCGCGCTATTGCCGCTGCCGTCCTGGATCGTGTACGTGAACGATCCGTACCGGTGAAGCCAGGGTGCAGCGTGTACTTGAGTGAACGGCCCGTGTCCTCCAGGGTCCCGTTCTGAGGGATACCGACCGCGATGAGCTGCAGAGTCTGGTTGTCCCAGTCGAAATCTCCGGCCTTGAGCGCTTTTTGAAGATCGCGATCGCCTGTACGGGCTCAGTGTAGAAGCGGTCGTCTCCCGCCACTGGCGCACCCGAGGTCGGGAAGACGCTGTAGGCCCGCCGGTCCGTGGAGGCCAGGCAGGCACCCTGCTCCTCCTGAGGCAGCTCGCCGCAGCGCGGGTCGACGCCGGGGAGCGCGATGGAGAGGAGCGCAGCCTTGATGGCTGAGGCCGAAGCGTTGGATAGCGCGCCCAGAGCCTTGCCGCAAGACCGCTCACGTGCGGCGCTGCCATGGACGTTCCGCTCAAGCGGCAAATTCCTTGAAAACTGCCGGAATCTGACGCACGGTTGGAGGCTGAGACGATGTACTGCGCGGGTGCCCAGAGATCCACTGCCGGTCCAAAGTTGGAGCCGCAATCCCCTACCAGCCCACAAAGCCTGTCGTCATCATTGGCTCCCAGCCGTCGCCATCTGCGATTGTTCGGGTCGAGGCCCCCGACGATGATCACGCCTTCCCGCGGATGGCCTGGGCCGGAGAACGAGTTCGGGCCCGCATCGTTCTCATCATTGCCGGCGGATTCGACCAGGAGAAGACCCTTCTGAGCAAGCCGTCTCACCGCCTCGACATATTTGGGGTTGGCATCCGGATCGAGATTGGGGTTGGTGCTGTAACTAACGATGCCCGGGGTACCCGTCGGGTGATTGGCGATGATCCAATCGATCGCATGGACGAAATCCTCCAGGCTGACCTCACCCCCTTGGTTGGAGCTGTGACAGCTGGATGTGAGTCGGACCGGAACCAGCAAGGCCCTCTTCGCGACACCGTAGGTATTGCCCGCGGCGATGGCCGAGACATGAGTTCCGTGACTGTTGATAAAACAGTCCTCGGTATCATAGCGCCCCGGCTCCAGGGGCTTCTTGGTGATGTTCACTCCTGGCTGGACCCGGCTTCTGAGGTCCGGTCCCTTGAGCTCCGAGTGCTGACTCCGGATCCCCGTATCCACTATGTAAATACGGACGCTGTCGGCCAAGGAGAGGGAGAACCTGTACTTATTGTCGGGTTTTTGGGGCGGATTGGGCGCGCTGTGGTCGTACTCCTGGTCGAGGAAGTCGAGACCCCAGTTGTCGCTGCAGGAGGTGCCGCCTGGGGTTTCGCAGGTGATGGCCTGTTCCTTGCCGCCGTCGGTCCAGGGTAGGGGTACGGTGGGACTCGGGTCGCGAAATAAGGACCCTGGAGCGCGTCTTGGTTACACAAAGGCACAGCCTGTTCCTGGGCAGGCAGTGCCAGAGCACCGGCACAAGCCATGATCAGGGTACAGACCGAGGCTGTCAGTTTTCTCATGATTTCTCCTTGGCGAGCCACGCACCGCGGCCACGGCCGCGTGGCGGTTTGCAAACCCTCCTGAACTCGATGGGAGCGAGGCTTCGCAGCCTCGAAGAATCGACAAACTACTATAGAATTATGACCTGCTTCAGGATTTCATTTCACCATCCCGCGGGGTAGGCGGGGTAGGCGGGGTGGGCGCTTCACAGGCTGCCCAGGAACTCCTTGATCCCCTGGTCGAGCCGGGTCCGGTCGCGGTGGCGCTCCAGGGCGATCTGCACCAGCCGGTCGACCAGCTTCGGCAGCGGCACCCCCGAGAGCCCCCACAGCCGCGGGTACATAGAGATGCTGGTGAAGCCGGGCAGGGTGTTGATCTCGTTGACGTAGATGTCGTCTCCTTCGACCAGGAAGTCGACGCGGGCGAGGCCGACGCCGCCGATCGCCTGGAAGGCGCGGACGGCGAGCTCGCGCAGCCGGTCGGTCAGCTCCGGGCTCAGCTCGGCCGGGGCGATGAGCCGCGCGGTGTCCTGGAGATACTTGTCGGCGTAGTCGTAGAAATCGTTGCCGGGGACGATCTCGCCGACGGCCGAGGCCTCGATCGTCTGGTAGCCGAGGACGGCGCACTCCAGCTCGCGGCCACGGACCCCGCGCTCCACGAGCACGGCGTCGTCGAACTGCAGGGCGAAACGGACGCTGGCCTCCAGGGAGGCCGGGTCCGGCACCTTCTTCACGCCGACGCTCGACCCGCCGACGCTCGGCTTCACGAAGAGCGGGAAGGGCAACCGGTCGGCCGCGCGCAGGAGGGCCTGCGGGATCGCCCTCGAAATCGCGCTGGCGGATGGCTGCGTACTCCACCACCGGCACGCCGGCCGCGACCATCTGGCGCTTGAAGAGGAGCTTGTCCATGGCGAGGGAGCTCGCGGTCACGCCCGGCCCCACGTAGGCGACGTCGATCATCTCGCACAGACCCTGGAGGGTGCCGTCCTCACCCCAGGTGCCGTGGACGATCGGGAAGAGCACCTCGACGCCCGAAGCCAGCAGATGCCGGAGCGTCGGAGCGACCGGCATCCCGAGGGGAGCGATGGCCGCGATCCCGCCGGACAGGACGGCTTCGGATGCCTCGCCGTCGATCCAGCAGCCGTCCTGGGCGATGCCCAGCGGGCTGACCTGGTGGCCGGCGGCGCGCAGCCCCTGCACCACCGTCCGCGCCGAACGGATCGAGACCCGGTGCTCGACACTCCGGCCTCCGAAAATGACGCCCACATGGGCCATGCTGCTGGCTCCTTTCCCTGTTGTCTTGCCCTGTTGTTTTGCTCGGTTGTCTTGCCCGGTTGTCAGGCTTCGCCCAGGTCGACCCTGCGGGCGCTGCGCACTACCGGGAGAGCGGCAAGCTGCTTCATCAGCTCGTCTGTCGGGTCCTGGTCGAGCCGGAGGACGGCCAGGGCCTCCAACTCACCCTTGTCGCCGGCGGGCCGGCGGGCGAGGTGGATGTCCGCGATGTTGACGCCGTGCTCGGCCAGCAGCGTGCCGATCTTCCCGACCGCTCCCGGCACGTCCCGGTTCTCGATGACCAGGAGCTTGCCCTCCGGACGGAACTCCAGAGGGTAGCCGCCGAAGCGGACGACGCGGAGGTCGCGCTCGCCGAACAGGGTGCCGTCGACCTCCACGCTCTTGCCGCCGCCGCTCAGCGATACGCCGACGAGGTTCGGGTAGTCCTCCTGCGCCCGGTGGGTGGAACGGACGACCTTGATTCCCCTCCCTTCGGCGATCAGCTCGGCGTTGACGTAGTTGACCTCCTCACCCAGGAACGGTTGGAGGACCCCCTTGACCGCGGCCACCGTCACCGGCACCTGGAAGGCTTCGTCCACCCCCCAGGCGTCGACCTTCAGGCTCTGTGGCGGAGCACCGAGGAGGAGGACCGCCATGCGTCCCAGCGTCTCGCCCAGCGCCAGGTAGGGATCCATCTTGCCGCCGGCCGGACGGAACGGCAGGTTCACCGCCGCCACCGCCATGGAGCCGGCGAGGGCGGCAAGAACCATCTCCGCCGTCTCCTTGGAGATGCGCTCCTGGGCCTCCTGGGTCTGGGCGCCGAGGTGGGGGGTCGCCACCACCTTCGGATGGCGGACCAGCCGCAGGTCGGTCGGCGGCTCCTCGGCGAAAACGTCGAGAGCCGCGCCGCCCAGGTGGCCGGACTCCAGCGACTCCAGCAGGGCCTCCTCGTCGACGATGCCGCCGCGGGCGCAGTTGACCAGCAGCGCGCCCTTCTTCATCAGGGCGAGCCGCTCGCGGTTGATGAGGTTGCGGGTCTCGGCGCTGAACGGCGTGTGCAGGGTGATCATGTCGGCGCGGCGGAGAAGATCGTCGAGCGGCAGCAGCTCCGCCTCCACGCGCCGGGCCGCCGCCGGATCGAGGAACGGGTCGAAGGCCACGACCTGCATGTCGAAGCCCCGCGCCCGCGCCGCGACCCGCTGGCCGATGCGGCCGAAGCCGACCACGCCCAGGGTCTTGCCCTGCAATTCGACGCCGGTGAGCTTGCGGTCCCACTTCCCCGCCTTCATGCTGGCGTCGGCCTCGGGCACCCGGCGGGCGAGCGAGAGCAGCAGGGCGAAGGTGTGCTCGGTGGCGGACATCAGGTTGGCCGTGGGCGCGTTGACGACCAGGATGCCGAGCCGGGTGGCGGCGGCGACGTCGACGTTGTCGACGCCGATGCCGGCGCGGCCCACGACCTTGAGGCGCTTGCCGGCCTGGAGAAGATCGGCCGTCACCTTGGTGGCGCTGCGGACGACGAGGGCGTCGAAGTCGCCGAGGATCTCGGGGAGGCGTCCGCGTTCGTCCTTCTTGAGCTGGTAGAGCTCGACCCCGGACTTCTGGAGCAGCTCGAGGCCGGAGGGGTCGAGGTCGTCGGCGATCAGGATGCGGTGCATGGCGCTCTCCCCTAGTTGAGCCCGTCGAGAATATCGTCGATCTGAGCCAGCAGGGCCTCCAGGTCCGAGAGCTGGACCTCGCCCATGTGGCCGATGCGGAAGGTGGAGGGCTTCCAGTCGCCGTAGCCGCCGCCGATGGTCCAGTCGCGCTCGGCGAGCTTCTTGACGATGGCCTGGGGATCGACCCCCGCGGGCGGCTTGAGGCAGCTCACGGTGAGCGACCGCGCATCCGGCGGAGAAGCGTAGGCGATGCCGCGCGACTCGGCCCAGGCGGCGGTGCGTTGCTGGAGTGCCGCGTGGCGTGCCCAGCGCGCCTCCATCCCTTCGGCCAGCATGGCGTCGAGCTGGACGTCGAGCGCGTAGACCAGCGGGATCGCGGGGGTGGTGATGTTGCCGCCCTCGCGGTGCTTGTCGCGGTAGCGCAGCAGGTCCGTGTAGAAGCCGCGGTGCGGGACCTTGGCCGCGCGCTCGGCGGCGCGGTCGGACAGGGTGAACACCGCGAGCCCCGGCGGCAGGGCCAGGGCCTTCTGGGTGCCGGCGAGCACCACGTCGAGCCCCCAGGCGTCGGTCTCGACCGGGGCGCCGGCCAGGGAGGAGACCGTGTCCACCAGGATCAGCGCGTCGCTCTCCTCGCGGATGGCGCGGGCGATGTCGGCAAGCGGGCTCAGAACGCCGGTGGAGGTCTCGTTGTGGACGACCGTGACGGCGTCGTACTTCTTGCGCCGCAGGGCGGTGCGGACCACGTCCGGGTCCACGGCCTCGCCCCAGGGGAAATCGACCTTGTCGGCCCGCCTGCCGACAGACCGGGAGATGCCGTGCCAGCGGTCCGAGAACGCGCCGTTGACGAGGTTGAGCACCTCGGACGCGACGCAGGAGATCACGGCGCTCTCCATGATGAGCGTGGAGCTGCCGGTGGCGACCATGCCGTCGCCCGCGGTGCGCAGCACCTTGGGCAGCCGCTCGGCGATGGAGAGGTAGAACGCCTTGAACGGTGCCGAGCGGTGGCCGACCATCGGCTTCGTCATCGCCTGGCGCGCAGCCTCGGTCACGTAGCTGGGACCGGGCAGGAAGAACTGGATTTTTTCACTCACGATGGGCCTCGCAGTGGAGAGGGATGGGCTTGGTGACGACCCGCCCTCGATGCCGCATTGTGGCAAAACGGCCGGGGAGGGGCAAGCGGCGGGTGGATCGTAGCGTCCGCGGCCTTTGGCCCTCACCCCCGCTTGCGTTGCAGCCCGCCTCGTGTTGCAATTGATTGCAACGCAACGGAGGCGACATGACCCGGGACGAATACGAGGCGCGGCGGCACCGGCTCGACGACGAGCTGCGCGTGGCCATGGAGCTGCTGAAGGCGGGGCACCAGGCGCAGGTGCAGGCGCTGGATCTCCTGTGGAGGATGTCGACGGAGGGCGGCGCCACGCCTCCCGGCCCCGTTCCGGCTCCCGCGCCCGCACGCAAACCCAGGCGCCGCGGGGCCGGCGAGCTGCTGACCGAGGTGCTCGCGGCCCTGCCGCGGCTTCCGGAGCTCTTCACCAAGGATGACGTGGGGAAGGCGCTGCCCGATCCGCCGGACCGCGCATCCCTATTCCGCGTGCTACGGGAGCTCAAGGAGGCCGGCCGCCTGCGCATAGAGAGCTACGGCAGCGGACGCTTCCCGACGGTATACAGACAGGAGCCTTCCGCGCCTCCGGCCGCGAGCCCGCGCGACGCGGCGGACGCCACCTGAGACGCGGCCGAGCCGCGCCGCTTCAAGAAGGCGGCCGCCGCGCATCCAGAGGAGGACTCAGTCCCTGCCGCCGCCCTGTCGCGCCGGGATGCGCAGGCCGCGGGCAACGCGGCGGCAACGCGAGACGGACCGGAGGAGGCGACTTGCAACGCGGCGGAGCCCACCGGCAACGCAACTGCGTCTCCCGCAACGTTGCCAGAGAGCTCCGTCGCGTTGCAAGTGGGCTCCGCCGCGTTGCAGGTGAGCTCCGCCGCGTTGCAGGTGGCGACCTGGACGTTGCAGGTGAGCTCCGCCGCGTTGCAGGTGGGCTCCGCCGCGTTGCAGGTGGCGACCTGGACGTTGCACGCGGGCTCCGCAGCGTTGCAAGCGTCCACCGCGGCGTTCGCGGAGTCTCCCTCCGCGTTGCGGGAGACCCCCGCCGCTCGCGCCTAGTCCGCCCGCAAGGCCACCATCGGGTCCACCGCCGCCGCCTGGCGGGCCGGGAGCCAGCAGGCGGCGGCGCAGACCGCCGCGAGGAGCACCGTGACGCCCACGAAGACGGCCGGATCGGTGGTGCTCACTCCCAGCAGCAGGCTCTCCAGGAAGCGCGTGACGCCCGCCGCCGCCAGCAGGCCCAGGCCGAGGCCGGCCAGGGCGAGCAGCATCCCCTCCCGCACCACCAGGCGGGTAATGTCCCGCGCCTGCGCTCCCAGCGCCAGGCGGACGCCCATCTCCCGGGTGCGCTGGGACACGGCGTAGCGGATGACGCTGTAGAGACCGACCGTGGCCAGAACGAGGGCCAGGAGCCCGAACGCACCGAGAAAGCTCGCGGCCAGGCGCTGCGCGAAGACCGAGATCCGCAGGTGCTGGCGCAGCGACTTCATCGCCGAAAGCGGCAGGTACGGGTCCATCGCCTGGATCTCGCGGCGCAGGGCCGGGGCCAGCGCCAGGGGGTCGCCCGCCGTCCGGACGTGGATCACCGCGTTGGACCGGTACATGTGCAGGATGGACATGTAGAAGAACGGCCGCGGCGTCTCGCCGAGCTGGTGGTACTTGCCGTCCTTCGTGACCGCCACCACGCTGCAGTCCTGGTCCCAGACCTTGATCCGGCCTCCGAGGGCGCCAGCGTTCCCCCTCCAATCCCTCCAATACCGGCGGGCCATGGTCTCGTTGACGGCCACGGTGCAGGCGGTGGAGTCGTCGTCGTGGAGCCCGAAATCGCGGCCCGCCACCAGGGGAATGCCCATGGTCCGGAAGTAGTCCGGCCCGACGATGTTGTACTCGACCACGACCTCCTCCTTGGGCTTGGGCACGTAGCCGTCGACCGCCAGGCTGGTCGAGGACGAGCCGCCGAAGTCGAGCGGGAGGTAGATCGCCACGGATGCGGATTCCACGCCGGGCAGGGCCGAGAGCCGGCGCAGCGCCTCGCGGTAGAAAACCCGTCCGCGGGCCTCGTCGTAGCCGTTCGGGAACAGGTCGGTCGACGCCAGCAGGGCGTTGCGGGCCTGGAAGCCGGGATCGATCTCGCCGCCGCGCCCGAGGCTGCGGACGAACAGGCCGGCGGCGATCAGCAGCAGGCAGGAGAGGGCGATCTGGGCGACCACCAGCGCGCTCCGCGCCCGTCCCTTGCGGCCACCCAAAGTAGAGGCGCTCTCGTCGCGCAGCACCGAGGCGATGCGCCGGGGCGCGGTCTGGAGCGCCGGAGCCAGGCCGAAGGCGAGCCCGGTCAGGACGGTCAGCGCCGCGGTCAGGGCGAGCACCTCGCCGTCCAGGCGGAAGACCGGCGCCACGGGCGCGTCCACCGGCGGGATGAACGCGGTCAGCAGCCGCACGCCTCCCAGCGCCAGGAGCGTGCCCAGGATCCCCGCCGGCACCGCCAGGAGCAGGCTCTCGGTGAGGAGCTGCCGGACCAGCCGCGAGCGGCCGGCGCCCAGCGCCGAGCGCACCGCGATCTCCCGCCGCCGGCCCAGCGCCCGCACGAGCAGCAGGTTCGCCACGTTCGCGCAGGCCAGGAGCAGGACGAGCGCCGCCATGGCCCCCAGCACAGCGAGCACCGGCATCAGGAAACCCGACGCGCCCACGGGCGCGTTCCAGAAGCGGAACAGGACGAAGCGGACGCCGTCGTTCGTGTCCGGGTACTCGCGCGACAGCCGGGACGCGATGCCGTCCACGGCGGCCCGGCCCTGCTCCATCGTGACTCCCGGCCGGAGCCGCGCCAGCGCCTGCATCCAGTGGCTGCCGCGCTGCTCCAGGCGGCTGCCGCCGGGGACGACGGTCTCCTGCATCGCGAGCGGCACCCACAGGTCGGTCCGCAGCCCCGCCTGGGCGCCCTGGAAACCGGGCGCGGCCACGCCGACGACCGTGAACGGGTGGCGGTTGAGGAGGATCGTCTGCCCGAGGATGCCGCGATCGGCGCCGAAGTGGCGGACCCAGAAGTCGTGGGAGACGACCACCACCGGGTGCGCGCCCGGCGCGCCGTCCTCCTCCTTCGTGAAGGTGCGGCCGAGGACGGCGGGCACGCCGAGCGCGTCGAAGAAGTTGCCGGTGACGAGCGCGCCCCAGACCTTCTCCGGCCGCTCGTCCGCGGCCAGGCTCAGGCTCAACATGTCGAAGCCCACGACCTGCACGCGGTCCTGCTCTTCCTGCAGGCTGCGCAGATCGGGGACGGACATCGACCGGTCGTCGCCGGACCGGCTCTTGCCCGAGAGCACGAGCAGGCGATCCTGGTCCGGCACGCCCGGCAGCGGCTCCAGAAGGATGCCGCGGACCCAGCTCAGGACGGTGGCGTTGGCCCCCAGCCCCACGGCCAGCGTGAGCACGGCGACAAGGGCGAAGCCGGGGCTCTTCGCGAGCAGCCGGAGGGCGTGGCGCAGGTCGTTCATGGGGGGCAATACGAGGCGACGAGCCCGGAGGTTCCAGGGGAGGGGGGAAGGGACATAAAGGACATAAAGGACCCAAAGGACTGAAAAGGACACGATCGGGAGACCGTCCTTGAAGTCCTTTGGGTCCTTTATGTCCTTTATGTCCTTTATGTCCTTTAGATCCTTGGCCTTCCCAGCTCCTTCGGACTGCGGAACGCCGCCAGCAGCTCGGCGGTGGTGTGCGCCTGGGCCGCGAAACCGCGGACGTCCAGCAGCCAGGCGTCACCGGCCGGCCGGAGGGCCGGTGCGTCCACCTCACCTCTCACCAGGACCAGATCGCAGCCGCGGAAATGCTCCCGGAGCAGGTCGCGCAGGACCGGCGCGCCGCGCAAGGGCTTGACCGCGACCGTCCGGCCGGCGCCCACGGCGACCGCGCGCAGCACTCCCAGGCCGGCGGCGGACTCGAGACTCTCCGGCACCGGTTCGACGGTTCCTTCCAACTCCAGCCAGCCGACACGCTGGCCGTCGGCACGGGCCGCTTCGATCAGGGTGGCGAAACGCTCGGGGGGGTCGGAGACGCGGAGAAGGTGCGGGGCGTTCATGGCGTCCGCTCAGGATACAGGAGAATCTCGCGCCGCTCCTCGCGGAAGGCGCGCTCGTCCTCCGGCCAGCCGGCGATCCAGTCGGCCAGGCCGCTCCCCTGCTCGATCGCCTCGCGGCATTCGGGGCCGCCGGCCAGCAGGTCGATGGCCGGCCGGTCGGTCACGAACTCGTAGGGCTCGTGCCGCCAGGCGAATCCCTCGGGATCCAGCCGCCGGACCGCATCGAGCAGCTCGACGCCCGTCCGGTAGGGACGGAACGCGGCCGGATCGGTCACCACCAGCTCCACCCCGCCGCAGACCGCTTTGGCGTGCTTCTGGAACTGCGGCCGGAAGTACGTCGGGACGAACGCCACGCCGGGCAGGTTGCGGGCGGCCAGGGCGTCGGCCAGGGCGACGGGATCGAGATGCGGCGCGCCGGTGAGCTGGAAGGGCCGGGTGGTACCGCGCCCCTCCGAGAGCTGCGTGGCCTCCACCAGGCAGCCGCCCGGGTAGACCAGGGCGGTGGCGGTCGTGGGCATGTTCGGCGACGGCGCGATCCACGGCAGCCCGGTCTCGCTCCAGGTCATGCCGCGGCGCCAGCCCGCCATCTCCCAGATACGGACCGGTCCGTCCCAGCCGCGGCGACGGCCCTCCAGCCGCACCAGCTCGCCGAGGGTCAGGCCGTGGCGCACCGGGATGCGGAAGGCGCCCACGAACGACTCGTAGCCGGGGCGCGGCAGGTCGCCTTCCACCTCGACGCCGCCGATCGGGTTCGGCCGGTCCAGGACCCAGACCTCGCAGCCGGCGGCGAGAGCGGCCTCGGCGGCCCACACCGCGGTGGCGGCGTAGGTGTAATACCGCGAGCCCACGTCCTGGAGGTCGACCACCAGCAGGTCGAGTCCGCGGAAAGCGTCGGGAGACGGCTTGAGCGTCTCCTCCGAGTCGCCGTAGAGCGAGACCAGCGGCGCGCCGGTCCAGGGATCGGTGCCGCCTCCGGCGGCCACCATGTCCTGCTCGATGCCGTAGTAGCCGTGCTCGGGGCCGAACAGCGCCGCGGGCCGGCCGGCCGGGCTCGCCGCCAGGGCGCGGTGGACCGGGCGAGCTCCTTCGCCGATACCGGCGATCGAGGCGCCATGGGCGAGCAGGCCGTAGCGGCGCCCGGCGAGGCGGTCCGCGGAGGCGAGCAGGCTGTCGAGGCCGGTGCGGATCATCCCTTGCGCCTGTAGCTACCGCTGCGGCCGCCGCTCTTGGATTCGAGCCGGAGATCGGTGATCACCACGCCGCGCTCCAGCGCCTTGACCATGTCGTACAGCGCGAGGGCCGCGGTCGAGCACGCGACCATGGCCTCCATCTCGGCGCCGGTCTTGGCGGTGACCACGACGTGGCCGCGGATCTCGACCCCCTCGGGGATCGGATGGATCTCGACCTCCACCTGTTCCAGGAAAAGCGGATGGGCGAGCGGGATCAGCTCGGACGTCCGCTTGGCGGCCTGGATGCCGGCGAGGCGGGCCACGGCGAAGGCGTCGCCCTTGGGCAGGTTGGCGAGCCGGATCAGGGTCTGGGCGGACAGGAGGACCCGGCACGAGGCCTCGGCCGCCCGGCGGGTGACGGGCTTCTCGGACACGTCCACCATGTGGGCGTTGCCCTGGGGGTCGAGATGACTGAAAGAGCCTGAGGTCATGGTTTGATCCCGTTCCCCCTCTCCCCGACCCTCTCCCCCGAACGGGGGAGAGGGAGGCTAGGGGTCAAAGTCCCGGTATGCTAGCAGTCTCCCATGCGACTGGCGATCGTGATCCCGACCCTGAACGAGGAACCGTCGCTGCACCGCACCCTCCCGCTGGCCCTGGCGGCAGCGGACGAGGTCGTGGTCTCCGACGGCGGCAGCACGGACGGGACCCTGGAGGTGGCGCGCGCGCTCGATGTCCGCATCGTCTCCGGTCCGCCCGGCCGCGGCGGCCAGCTCAATCGCGGCGCCGCCGCGGCTCTCGAAGGCGGCGCCGACATCCTCCTCTTCCTCCACGCCGACACGACCCTTCCCGAGGGGGCCGGCCGCGCGGTGCGCGACGCTGCGAAAGGTGCGGCGGGCGGCGCCTTCCTCGTCCGCTTCGACGTGGACAGCCCCAAGATGCGCCTGGGCGCCTGGCTCGTGAACCACCGCACCCGGCTGACCCTCCTGCCGCTGGGCGACCAGGCCCAGTTCGTCACGGCACCGGCCTTCCGCGAGCTCGGCGGCTACCGGGACTGGCCGATCCTGGAAGACATGGACTTCGCCTGGCGGCTGAAGCGGCGGTACGGCCGGAAACGGCTCGCCGTGATCGAGAGCCCGGTGACCACGGCGGCGCGGCGGTTCGTGGAGCAGGGCTCGCTCCGCACGGTGGCGACGAACTGGCTGATCTGGCTGCTGTACCTGCTCGGCGTCTCGCCGCACCGCCTGGCCGGGCTGTATCGCCACATCCGGTAGGGCGCCAAAAACAGCAAAGCCCTGTGGCGCTGGCCGGCCACAGGGCTGAAATATTCGAAGGCGTGGAGGGAGGGCCTACTTCGACCGCTTCTTCTTGTTGACGGCCTCCTTCAGCTCCTTGCCGACCTTGAAGCGGACCGTCTTGCTGGCCTTGATGTTGATCGACTCGCCGGTGGCGGGGTTGCGGCCCTTGCGCGCGGCGCGCTCGGACAACGAAAAGCTGCCGAACCCGGGTACCTTCGCGCTCTCTCCGGCGCGCAGGGCCACGACGATCGAATCGAACACCGCCTCAAAGGCCTCGGCGGCCTGACGGCGAGTGATGCCCTCCACTCGATCCACAATCCCATTGACCAAGTCAGCCTTGCCAGCCATCTCCTCTCCTCCTTACGTGTCTTTTGGGCGAAAGTGACCGTCCGAAACGATATGGCAAGCGGGGGGGGCTGTCAATACGAGAAAACCCCTCAGAGCCGTTTAAACACGGGCTTTCCGGAGCACATGGACGGTGAAGCCGTCGTGATCTCCGCCGGTCAGGATGCGCCAGGCCCCCGGCCCCAGGATGCCGCCGGCGAGCGGCGCCTCCAGGACCCCGTCGAGCGGCTCCGGCGCGAATCCCCGCCCCGAGGCCCCCGAGGACAGGAAGCACGCCACCACGTCCTCGTTCTCCTCCCGTTCGAGCGAGCAGGTGATCGCCACCAGGAGCCCGCCGGGCCTCACCAGCGGCGCGGCGCCGTCGAGCAGGCGCAGCGCCTGCTGCCGCAGGCGGCCGATCTCCCCCTCGCTGATCCGCCACTTGAGCTCGGGGTGGCGGCGCAAGGTGCCGGTGCCGCTGCACGGGAGGTCGAGGATCACCCGGTCGAACGGGCCGCGCAGCGCGGGCTGGCCCGCGTCTCCCACCACCAGCGGCAGCTCGCGGCGCAGGCGCCGCAGGTTCGCCCGTAGCGTCGACATCCGGGCCAGCGACACGTCGCCGCCCACGATGCGCACGCCGGGTTCACGCGCCATCAGGGCGAAGCTCTTGCCGCCCGGCGCCGCGGCGGCGTCGAAGACGGTCTCGCCCGCCCGCGGCGGCGGCATCAGCGCCACCGCCTGGCTCGCCTCGTCCTGGATGTAGAATTCGCCGCGCCGGAAAGCCGCCGTGCCGATCGGGTTGCCCCGCCGCACGGTGAGGCCGAGCGGCGACAGGGTCGCCGCCTCGACCTCCAGACCCTCGTCGATGAGCGCCTCGGCCAGCAGCTCGCGCCCGCCGCGGTCGCGGAAGGCGAGGAGCTGCATCGGCTTCGCCCGGTTGTTGGCGTCCATCAGCTCCAGCGCCCGCTCCCGCCCGAAGCGTTCGATCCAGCGGGCCACGAGGAAGTCCGGATGGCTGCGCTCGATCGCCAGGCGCCGCACCGGG
The DNA here is from genome assembly GCA_963844885.1 of uncultured Holophagales bacterium. Classification (GTDB taxonomy): domain Bacteria; phylum Acidobacteriota; class Thermoanaerobaculia; order Multivoradales; family UBA5704; genus DATMER01. Next base: position 112,795 of record CAWJQA010000016.1, read on the forward strand.
TCGGCCTCCTGCACCGGCCACGCCTCCAGGCGCGGGTCGCGCGCGATGCGCCGCAGGACGCCGTTGACGAAGCTCGCGCCGCCGCGATGGGTGAGCTGGTGGGCCTGCTCCACGGCCTCGTGGACCGCGGCGTGCGGCGGCACGCGGTCGAGGAACAGGAGCTGGTAGGTGGCGATGCGCAGCGGCGAATGCAGCGGCGCCTCGATCTCGTCGAAGCGCCGGCTGCTCGCCGTGGCGATGACATGGTCGAGCCGGCGCAGCCAGCGCAGGCTCCCCATCACCAGCTCGCGCAGCAGCCCCTGGTCGCGCTCGTCGAAGCGATGCAGCGCCGTGCCCAGGAAGGACTCGGCCGGTGCCATCGACTGCAGCGTCCTCTCCAGCACCCAGCCGGCGGCGACGCGCACGTTGTCCTGCGGCGTCCGCCGCGGCGTGAGCTTCCGGCTCCGGATGTTGCCGAGCTGAGGGACAGGCTCTTTCTTTCGGGTCATGGGCTTCAGGGGTCTTCAGGAGAAGGGCTCTCCACCTCGGAGCCGTTCGCCGTTGGCGAAGTCGGACCCCTTGAGTGGCTTGCGGCCGGGCCGCTGCAGCTCGGCGAGCCCGAGCACCGTCCCCTCGCCGCAGGCGACCGCGAGCCGCCCGTCCCGCATCCCGAGGAAGGTTCCGGGCGAGGCGTCGGCCGTCTCCGGCAGGATCTCGACCCGCGTCAGCTTCACCGGCTGGCCGCCCAGCTCGGCGGAGAGGCCGGGCCAGGGCGTGAACGCGCGCAGCCGGGCCGCGATCTCGCGCGCCGGCCGCGTCCAGTCCACCCGGCCGCTCTCGCGCGTGAGGCGCGGCGCGTAGGTGGCGGCTTCCGAAGCCTGCGGCCGGGGATCGAGATCCCCCGCCTCCAACCGTTCCAGGGTGCGGACCAGGAGCCGGCCGCCCATCTCCGCCAGGCGCCGCGAAAGCTCGCCCGCGGTCTCCTCCGGCCCGATCTCCGTCTCCTCCTGGAGGAGCATCGGCCCGGTGTCGAGCCCCGCCTCCATCAGCATGGTCGTCACGCCGGTGCGCGCATCTCCCGAGGCGCTCCCGGCGCTCCCGGCTCCCGGCGCTCCCGGCGATAGCCGCCTGGATCGGCGCGGCGCCGCGCCAGCGCGGCAGAAGCGACGCGTGGACGTTGACGCAGCCGAGCCGCGGCAGTTCCAGGAGAGCGCGCGGAAAGATCTGGCCGAAGGCCACCACCACCGCCACGTCCGGTTCGAGCTCCCGCATCTCCGCCAGAAAGGCCGGATCGCGCACCGTCTCCGGCTGCGTCACCGTCAGGCCGTGCCCGCGCGCCCAGGCGGCCACGGGAGGATCCTGGAGGTGCCGGCCCCGGCCCACCGGGCGGGACGGCTGGGTCACGACGCGCAACGGCTTGCGCCCCGCCTCGACCAGCGCGGCCAGGGTCGGCACCGCGAAATCCGGCGTGCCGAAGAAGACGATGCGCTCGATGCCCGTCGTACCCGTCATAGCCCGCGAACAATAGCACCCCCGTATTACGGAAAGGCAAAGCGCCCCGCCGCCGGAGCGGGGCGCCGAAGGGTGCCCGGGAACCGGGGACGGCTCTACGGGTTGTACGTCGTGAACGTGCGCTTGCCGATGTAGGTGTCGGCGCCCACGTCGTCGATCACCAGGATCTCCAGGTCGTGCTTGCCGTCGGCCAGCTTCTTCGTGTCGAGCTGGAAGCTCCAGCCCGGCGCGGCGCTGTCCGGGTAGCCCGGATAGAGCGCGGAGACACCGGGCCGCGACAGGCCGTAGGTCGCCGCACCCTTGGTCTCGCCGTCGACGACGACCAGAACCTGGCCGACGCCTTCCCAGTCGAGCGCCCAGCCCTGCGTGGTGATCGTGCCGGCATAGGTGAGACCGTCCTTCGGACCGTAGATGTCGCCGAAGGAGTCCTCGTTGAGGATGTCCTCGTCACAGGTGAAGGTCACGAAGATCTCGTCGATGTTGGCCACCTGGTCGGCGTGGTCGCCGGCCCGGATGGTGAGCTTGTGGGAGCCCGGGGTGTAGCCGAAGAAGCTCATCAGGACGCCCACGTCGAGCACGTAGCGGAAGCCGCTGTGCGGGGCGTCGCGGACGTAGGGGAAGAGCGGCTCCAGGTCGGTGCGGCGCAGGCCGTAGCAGTCGGACAGGCCGCCCTCGACCGCGGAATAGCGGCAGTCGGTCTGGGAATTGGCGTAGAGCGCTCCGTCGATGAGCAGCTCGACGTAGCCGACCCCGGTATCCTCGTCCGTCAGGCCGAGATCCATGGCATAGCCGGTGATGACGCTGTAGCGGCGGGCCGGATCGGAGAGGTTGCAGTTGCCGCGCAGCTCCGCCTGGTGCTGCGGGAACTCGATCTTGCCGAACGGCAGCAGGGTCGCCGGATTGTTGATGAACTCGATGATGCGGGCGTTCAGGGTGACGATCTCGCCGGCCTTGCTGCGCACCCGCGCCTCGACCTTGTGGTTGCCGTTCAGATAGCGGGTGCTGTCGAGCTGGAACGCGAAGCCGGGGAGGGCCGAATCCGGGTAGCCCGGGTACTTCAGCGTCACGCCCGGCCGCGCCCGGCCGTAGTTCGTGCGGCCGGCGGGCAGGCCGTCGACGTAGAGATCCACGGCCTCGATGCCGTTGTCGTCGAGAGCCCAGCCGTGAAGAGGGATGAGGCCGGTTCCGGAGTTGCCTCCGCCTACGATGCCTCCGAACTGGCCGAACGGCTGGGCCGCCTGGGCGGAAGCCGCCGCCAGCGCCAGCACCACGATTCCCAGGATGACATTGCGCTTCATCGTCTTCTCCTCACGGCCGGCGAGAGATCCCGCCGGAATCGAACGAAAGCCGCTGATCCCTCAAGTATTACGTGAACTTTGGGCGATTGTAAAGGGAGCCATAGCCGAAAGTCAATGGGATTGATCCCATTCCCCCTCACCCCGGCCCTCTCCCCCGTGCCGGGGGAGAGGGAGCCCGCCCATCCTCTTGCTCCTCATCTCATTCCTTCGAGGTTCGCCTCCACGAGAAGCGGCAGGTTGGCCAGATCGTAGCCGCCCTCCAGCACCGCCAGCAGACGGCCGCCGCAGACCTCGTCGGCGAGCTCCCGCAACCACTCTCCCCAGCTCCGGAAGCCCTGCTCGGTGACCTCCATCCCGCCGAGCGGGTCGTGCCGCCAGGCGTCGAAGCCGGCCGAGACCAGGAGGACGTCCGGCCGGTAGGCCCGGATCGCCGGGATGACCGTCCCCCGGATGACCTCGGCATAGCGTTCGTCGCCCGTGCCGGCGGGGAGGGGGACGTTGAGCGTCGCCCCCTCACCCTCGCCGATCCCGGTCTCGGAGGCGGCGCCGGTCCCGGGATAGAACGGGTACTGGTGGGTACTGGCGTAGAACACGTCGGCCCGGCGCTCGAACAGGTGCTGGGTGCCGTTGCCGTGGTGGACGTCGAAGTCGAAGATCGCCACCCGCTCCGCGCCGTGGCGGCGGCGCAGGTGCTCGGCGGCCACCGCCACGTTGTTGAAGAAGCAGAAGCCCATGGCCGTGGCCCGCTCGGCGTGATGCCCGGGAGGGCGCACCGCGGCGAAGGCGCGGTTCCGGGCCGCCGCATGGTCGGCGGCGGCCAGCGTCGTCTCGGCCGCCGCCCACGCCGCTTCCCAGGTCCCGTCGGACAGCGGATTGTCGGCCGAGTCGAGCAGCGAGTCGCCGCGCTCCACGGCGCGCCCGAAGCGGTCTACGTACCTCTCCTCATGGAGAGCGGCGACGGCGGCGATCACCTCGGGGGCCCGATCGCGCCCCCCCTCCCAGGAGGTGCCTTCGACGAGGTCCCAGCCGCGCTGCCGCAGGTGGCCGACGATTCCGGAGAGCCGCTCCGGCCGCTCGGGAAAACCGCGCGGGGCGATGTGGTCGAGACAGCGGGGGTCGGTGAAGACGCGCATATCGCGGAATCATACGTCTCCTCCTCCGCCGCCGCAGCTCCAATCCTTCCCCGGCAAAGCGCCGGCGCAGGCGGTGGATCAGGGTGTCGACCGTGCGCGGAGCGAGCGCGAAGGCGCGGCCGAGCTCGCGGCTCCCCCAGCCTTCGACGAGAGCGAGCCAGAGGATGCGGCCGTCGCGCGGTCCGCCGACCTTGCGGAACCGGCGCTGGACGAGACGCTGACCTTCGGAAATCAGAAAGGCCTGGTCCGGGGTCGGAGCCGGGTCGGCGACCCTTTCCACGCGGACGCGGAGCTGGCGGCCCCTGCCCAGGACGCCACTGCCGCGCTTGGCCGCCCGCGCCGCCCGAACCTGGTCGTACACCGTGCTCTCGGCCACCCGGGTGAGATAGTTGAGAGTGCCGCGGAGCTGGAGCTGCCGCAGCCGCTCCAGCCGGGACTCCCCACCCTCCAGCAGCCGGCAGTAGATCTCCTGGACCACCTCGCCGACGTGCTCGGGCTCGGGCCGCAGCCCGGCCCGCTTCATGATGCGGCTGACACGCTTGCGCAGCCACGGATCGAACGGGACGACGTACGCCTCCCAGCCGGGCTCGTCCTCTTGCTTCGGGGTCGCTTCAGGGGTCGCTTCGAGAACCATGTTCCGCTCCTTGGAAAGGGAGCGGAGGTGGCGGATGGACGGAAGGCGTCCGGGCCGGAAGCCCGGGCGGTGCAAGGGGTGGATGATTTATAGCGCAGGATGGGGACGGGTGCAAGACCCGGGACAACCTTCAGCTAGAATCACCCGCCCGAGGTTTCCCCATGCCCAGACATCCCATCCTCCTTCTTACTCTCCTCGCCCTCGCCGCCTGCGGCGGCGAGAAACAGGCGCCGGCGCCGAAGCGCGTCCGGCTGGACGGCGCCGCCAGGGGGTGGAACGTCGTGCTGGTCTCCGTGGACACCCTGCGGGCCGACCGCCTGGGGGCCTATGGGTATACGGGCTGGCCGGGTCATCCGCCCAGCCCGGGCGTCGACGCCCAGCTCGCGTCTGGCGTCCTGTTCGAGCAGGCGATGTCGCAGCGCTCGGAGACGTGGCCGTCGCTGGGATCGCTCCTGACCGGCCTCTATCCCAGCGGCCACGGCGTGGTGGAGAACGGCTACGGCTTTCCGGACGATCTTCCCACCCTGCCCAAGCTGCTTCACGGGGCGGGCTACCGGACCGGCGCCTTCCTCTCCAACATGTGCAAGGCCAACCACCAGGGGTGGGACGGCTTCGACTGCTCCGGCGGCAAGGACGGCAAGGCCATCCAGGCGGCGCTCGACTGGTCGCGCGGGCTCGACGGCAAACAGCCGTTCTTCCTCTGGGTCCACCTCTTCGGCGCCCACAACCCCTACTACAACGGCGGCGACCTGGCCGACCGCGAGCTCGATCCCGGCTACCAGGGACCGCTCGGCACGAAGAAGTGGCAGCTCAACCGGATCATGACCGAGAAGATCCCGCTGGCCGAGCGGGACATCCGGCACCTGGATGCCCTCTACGACGCGGCGGTGATCGGCAGCGACCGCCTCACCGGTGCGCTCCTCGACGGCCTGCGCGCCGCCGGCCGCCTGGAGAAGACCGTGGTGATCTTCACCGCCGACCACGGCGAGGAGCTGTACGACCACAACGGCTACCTCTACCACGCCTGCTCGGTCTACCAGAGCGGCCTCCACGTCCCGCTCGGGATCTCGGCTCCGGGCCTGCTCCCGGCCGGCGCGCGGGTGGCGCAGACGGTCGAGCTGATCGACGTCCTCCCCACCCTGCTCGCTCTCCTGGGAGTCCCCGCGCCGCCGGAACAGCACGGGCGGTCGCTGGTCCCCTACCTGGAGCGGCCGGAGGCGGGCGGCGCCGGTAAACCGGCGTTCTCGGAGTACGGCTCGGCGCCCGTCCACACCGTGGTGCGGGACGGCTGGAAGCTCGTCCACAACCCCACCGGCTTCGCGCCGGTCTGCATCCCGGACGCGTCCCCCGGCCACTACCCGATCGGCCGCGAGGAGCTGTACGACCTCTCCCGCGACCCCCAGGAGAAGACCAACCTCGCCGCGGCCCAGCCCGCCCGCGTGGCCGAGCTGGCGGACCTGATCCGCCAGCGGTTCGCCGGCCTGAAGAGCCGCGCGCAGGAACAGGACATCCCCGAAGAGCAGCGCAAGCAGCTCGAAGCCTTGGGCTACGTGACGGGGAAGAAGAAATCCCGGCCCCCCTCTTGACACCCGGGGCCGCCCTGCGTACTATCTGTATCCTTCCGGCGGCGGGGAGGTTAGCTCAGCGGTCAGAGCACCTGCCTTACACGCAGGGGGTCGCGGGTTCAAATCCCTCACCTCCCACCAAAGAGGTGAGACCGCCGCGGGGAAGCAAGTAGCGAGTAGGCCCATGCGGGGCTGTAGTTCAGTTGGTTAGAACGCCGGCCTGTCACGCCGGAGGTCGCGGGTTCGAGCCCCGTCGGCCCCGCCAAATTCCTTCACCACCTCGATCCGGCTCGCTGGAGAGATGAGATGCGCGACAAGATCAAACTGGTATCCACGGCCGGCACCGGCTATTTCTACACCACCGACAAGAACAAGAAGCTCTCGACCGAGAAGCTGCGGATGAAGAAGTACGACCCCAAGGTCCGCAAGCACGTCGAGTTCGTCGAAGAGAAGCTGCGCTAGGCGCCGGATATCGCCGGACACCGCCGGTCGCCGGACACTGCCGGACACCGCCCGGCGCCCTCCTCGCCGTCCCCGAAGCCCCCGCCGCGGCGGGGGCTTTCGTATTTCCGGCCTCTTCGTGAAAGAATCCGGCGCCTGAGAGGAGGACAAGCATGGCCAAACACGAGTTGCCCCCGCTGCCTTACGCCTTCGATGCCCTGGAGCCCCACATCGACGCGCAGACGATGCAGATCCATCACGACAAGCATCACGCCACCTATGTCGCCAAGCTCAACGAGGCCCTCGACAAGGAGCCCGGCCTCGCCGGCAAGTCCCTCGAGGATCTCCTGCGCGGCATCAACGACGTGCCCGAATCGATCCGCACCGCGGTCAAGAACCACGGCGGCGGCCACCACAACCACAGCCTGTTCTGGGAGGTCATGGGACCGAACGGCGGCGGCGAAGCCACGGGTGAGGCCGCCCAGGCCATCGCCCGCGACTTCGGCGGCTTCCAGGCCTTCAAGGAGAAGCTGACCAACGCCGCCGCCAACCAGTTCGGCTCCGGCTGGGGCTGGCTCGTGGCTGCGGGCGGCAAGCTCGAGGTCGTCGCCAAGCCGAACCAGGACAGCCCGCTCATGGACGGCAAGACGCCCCTCCTCGGCGTGGACGTCTGGGAGCACGCCTACTACCTGAAGTACCAGAACCGCCGTCCCGACTACCTTGCCGCCTGGTGGAACACCATCAACTGGCAGGCCGTCAACGACCGGCTCCGCCGCGCCCGCGGCTGAGCGCCCCCCCGCAAACTCCGCGGAGGGGCGCATCCTGCGCCCCTCCAGCCGGCTCCCGATTCCTCCGCGCAGCTCCTCCCGTAAATTTTGGTTATAGAGAAGTTTGCAACTACCTGCTCAATTCATTGGCATAGAGATGCGTCCTCAAACGCTCACTTCCAAGTCCTGCTCAAGTATGATCCCTTTAGAATAGGTCCCAACGAAACCGGGCTGGTTTTTTTTCGGCGCACCGGAGAGGAGAGAAAAAAAGAGCCATGGCAAACATCGACCGCGGCACCCACCTGTTCCATAGGGAAGAGCGGCACCTGACCAAGGTCTTCAAAGCGCTGTCGGACGGCACCCGCCAGGAGATCCTGCGGCTGCTCAAGGGGCGGCAGCGCACGGTCGGTGAGATCGTGGGCAACTTCAGTCTCTCGCAGCCGACGATCTCCCGGCACCTGTCCGTGCTCAAGGAGGCCGACCTGGTGGTGGACCAGCGCCAGGGCCAGAACGTGATCTACCGCCTGAACGAGCCCGCACTCTCCACGTCGATGCAGGAGTTCTTCGGCCAGTTCCGAAGCTGCCAGGAAGTGATGCGCTGAGCCGGCCGGGCTCGCGCACCACCGTCCGGGGCGCCCTCGCCATGGGATGAGGGGGCGCCCCGGGGGGCAACCGCATGGGTTGCCCCTACGGCGGTCAATACGGGCCGCCCTCTTGCATTCTGACGCGGTCGCGGTACAATCCGCCCTCGTTTCGAGGCTGGCTGACCGTTCCCACCCGGGCCCCATCCTCTCCTGAAGTCTATGGCGGTGTAGCTCAGTTGGTTAGAGCGAGCGACTCATAATCGCTAGGTCATGGGTTCGAGTCCCGTCACCGCTACCATTCTCCCTCATGGCGGCTTTTCTCTCCAAGTTGGACCGTTTCTTTGCCGACCGGGCCCTGCTCCTTCCGGGTGAGGGCCTGATCGCCGCCTTCTCCGGCGGTCCCGACTCGACCGCCCTGCTCACCGGCTTCGCCGCGCTTGCCGGCTCCCGGGGCTGGCGCCTGACCGCGGCCCATCTCGACCACGGCATGGACCCCGGCTCCGCAGGCCGCGCCGAGGACGCCGCGCACCTCGCCGAGCGCCTCGGCGTCCGCTTCGTGAGCGAGAGGCGGGAGGTCGTGCGCCTGGCCGCGGAGAGCCCCGAGTCCGCGGCCCGCCGGGTGCGCTACGCCTTCCTGGAGGAGGTCCGCCGCAACGAAGGCGCCCGCTGGATCGCCACCGCCCACCATCGCGACGACCAGGCCGAGACCGTGCTCCTCCGCCTGCTCTTCGGCAGCGGCTGGGAGGGGCTCGCCGGCATCCGGCCTGTCCACGGCGCGGTGGTCCGCCCTCTGCTGGACGTTGCCCGGGAGGATCTCCTGAAGATCGTGGACGAGGCCGGGCTCGTGCCGGTCCAGGATCCGACGAACCTGGATCTGGGAACACCGCGAAACCGGGTCCGAGAGGTTTTGATGCCGGCGCTGGGCGCCTCCCTCCCGTCCCTGCTGGCTCGGATCTCGGATCGCGCCCGCGGCGCTGCGGACCGGCTCGGCCGTCATCTTTCCGCGCACCTGAACGTACTGGAGGTGGAGGATGGGATCGCCGTGGAGCGGTCCGGCCTCGGCGGACTGCCTGTGGAGATGCTTCCTTTCGCTCTGGCCTGGCTTCATCGCCGCGCGGGCGCGCCCTATCCGGCGGGCGGCCCGGCACGGTCCGAGCTGATGCGACAGGTATCCCAGGGACACCGCGGGGCTTGCGACTGCGGCCATGGCTGGCGGTGGGAGGTGACTGGAGGGCAAATGATCCTGCGCCGGGCCGCGAAACAGGAGCCGGTCCCGGAATTCTCATATACTCTTCCGATTCCGGGTTCCGTGGAGATCCCGGAGATCGCCGTCCGGATCGGGCTTTCCCGCCGATCCGTGGAGCCCTGGATGTTCGAGGCTTCACCCCGGCGGACGGCGCTCGCGCTGCCGCTCGCCCCGGGGGACTGCGTCACGGTTCGCAACCGCCGTCCAGGGGACCGTATCCATCCTCTGGGCGCGGCCGGCAGCAAGAAGTTGAAGGATCTCCTGATCGATCGCCGCGTGCCGCGGCGGGAACGGGAGCGACTACCGCTGATCTGCGTTGGAGAGACGATCGCCTGGGTACCGGGCGTGACGATCGACCACCGTTTCCGTATCGCCGGAGAATCGACCACCTGGATCGCTGAGATCACCGAGGTTACAACGACATGAGCGCCTTCAAGACCGATAACATCGAGCCGCTGTTCGACGCCAAGACCCTGCAGTTGAGCGTCCGCGACCTCGGCCGCCGGATCCACGCCGAGCTGGGCGGCGACGACCCGCTCCTGATCGCCCTCCTCGGCGGCTCCGTCATCTTCCTGGCCGACCTGGTCCGCGCCATCGAGCAGCCGGTCCGCTTCGAGTTCATCCAGGTGGGCTCCGGCCCGCTGGTTTCGCCACTGGTTTCGAATGAAGCAGCGGTCGAGCCCGGCGTGACGGAGATCCGCTATCCCCTCCCTCTCGACGTCGCCGGCCAGAGCGTGATCGTCCTCAAGGACGTGGTCACCTCCGGCGTCACCGAGCCGTACCTGGAGCAGCAGCTCCGCGACCACGGCGCCCGGGAGGTCCGCTTCGCCGCCCTGATCGACATCCCCGACGAGCGCAAGACCTCCTTTGAGGTCGGCTACGCCGCCTTCCGCACCGGCCGCCAGGGCCTCCTGGTGGGCTACGGGCTCAAGCTGGACGGACGTTACGGCAACCTGCCCTACGTCGGGCGGCTGAAAGAGGGCGCATGACCGGCGGGAATCCTCCAGCCCGTGTCCGGGTTGACACAATGAAGGGACGTACCGTCCCGTTTTGCGAGCATCGTGAGGTAGCCGAGCCTTGAACTCTACCGTAAAGACCTTGTTTTTGTGGATGGCGATCTTCGTCGTGGTGATCCTGCTCTGGCAGACGTTCCAGGGCGGGAAGGCCAGCAAGACGGAGCTCTCCTTCAGCCAGTTCCTGGAGGTGGTCCAGAAGGGGAAGGTGGCCGAAGTCACCATCCGGGGCCAGGAAGTGAGCGGCAAGTTCCGCGGGGGGGCCGAATACAACGAAGGTCAGGAGTTCACCACCCAGCTCCCTCCCGAGTTCCCCGACCTCGTCAAGACCCTGACCGCCGCCAACGTCGAGATCAAGGCCGAGGTGGCGCGCGAAAGCCCGCTGGTCGCGATCCTCTTCACCTGGGCGCCCATCCTGCTGATCGTCGTCCTGTGGATCCTCTTCATGCGGCAGATGCAGACCGGGGGCAACAAGGCGCTGTCCTTCGGCAAGAGCAAGGCCAAGCTCCTGAACACGTCCGGCAAGAAAGTCACGTTCAAGGACGTGGCCGGCGTCGACGAGGCCAAGGAGGAGCTGCAGGAGATCGTCGAGTTCCTCAAGGAGCCGCAGAAGTTCCAGAAGCTCGGCGGCCGGATCCCCAAGGGCGTGCTGCTCATGGGCCCCCCGGGCACCGGCAAGACGCTCCTCGCCCGCGCCATCGCCGGCGAGGCCAACGTGCCGTTCTTCTCCATCTCCGGCTCGGACTTCGTCGAGATGTTCGTCGGCGTCGGCGCCTCCCGCGTCCGCGACCTGTTCGAGCAGGGCAAGAAGAACGCCCCCTGCATCATCTTCATCGACGAGATCGACGCCGTCGGCCGCCATCGCGGCGCCGGCCTGGGCGGCGGTCACGACGAGCGCGAGCAGACCCTGAACCAGCTCCTGGTCGAGATGGACGGCTTCGAGTCCAACGAGGGCGTCATCCTCATCGCCGCCACGAACCGTCCCGACGTGCTCGACCCGGCCCTGCTCCGCCCCGGCCGCTTCGACCGCCGGGTCGTCGTCGACCGGCCGGACATGAAGGGCCGCGACGGCATCCTCAAGGTCCACACGCGCAACATCCCGCTCTCCGAGGACGTGGATCTCTCCAAGATCGCCCGCGGCACGCCGGGCTTCGCCGGCGCCGACCTGGCCAACCTGGTCAACGAGGCCGCGCTCCTCGCCGCCCGCCGCAACAAGAAGAAGGTCGACATGGAGGACTTCGAGTACGCCAAGGACAAGGTCCTGATGGGCGTCGAGCGGAAGACCATGATGCTCACCGACGAGGAGAAGGCCGTCACCGCCTACCACGAGGCGGGCCACGCCATCGTCGCCGCCCTCACCCCGGGCGCCGACCCGGTGCACAAGGTGACGATCATCCCGCGCGGGCGCGCCCTCGGCCTCACCATGCAGCTCCCCACCGAGGACAAGTACACGTACAAGAAGCAGTACGTGGAGGCGCAGATCGCCATCCTCATGGGCGGCCGCGCCGCCGAGGAGCTGACGCAGGACGAGATCACCACCGGCGCCGGCAACGACATCGAGCGCGCCACCGACATGGCCCGCCGGATGGTCTGCGAGTGGGGCATGTCCGAGCTCGGCCCGCTCTCCTACGGCGGCAAGGACGAGCCGGTCTTCCTCGGCCGCGAGATCGGACATCGCACGGACTACAGCGAGGACACCGCAGTGCGCATCGACCGCGAGGTCAACCGCATCGTCCAGAGCGCCCACGAGCGGGCGACCCGCATCCTCACGGAGCACCGGGAGGTTCTAGACCGCATCGCGAACGGCCTCCTCGAGCGCGAGTCGCTCGACGGTGACGAGGTCTACCGCATCCTGCGCGAGATGACCGGCCACGGCCCGGCTCCGACGCGCCCGGTAGCGCCCGGCGAAGGGCTGGTCATCGGCGGCCACGAGGTGCCGGAGAACGTGGTGCAGCCGCACACCGCGCCGACTCCGCTCCCCGCCACGTGAACCGGCACGCGAACAGGATAGACTAGGGCGGAGACACGATTCCGCACTCATGGAGAACGCCAGCCCGACCACGCCCCCTTCGACCTGGACTCTCCGCCTTCCCCGTGGACGCTCGCTCCTCCTGGGCGGCCGTCCGCGGGTCATGGGCATTCTCAATCTCACGCCCGACTCGTTCAGCGACGGCGGCCTCTGGACCGATCTCCCGCGCGCCGTCGATCACGCGCTGGGCATGCTGGACGACGGCGCCGACCTGCTCGATCTCGGCGCCGAGTCGACCCGGCCGGGCGGCGGCGTCTACGGCGCCGGCGCCGAAACCGTCCCGGCGGACGAGGAGATCGCCCGCCTGATCCCCATCCTCGAAGCCGTGCGCCGCGCCACCGACGCGCCGCTCTCCGTCGACACCCGCAAGGGCGAGGTCGCCGAGGCGGCGCTCGCCGCGGGCGCCGACCTGATCAACGACGTCAGCGCGCTCGCCGACCCGCGCCTGGCGCGCGCTGCCGCCGTCGCCCGGCTGTCCCGTCGTCCTCATGCACAGCCGCGGCGAGATCTCCTCGATGCAGACCGGCATCCACTTCGACGACGTCGTCGGCGAGGTCCGCACCGAGCTGGCCGCCGCCCTGGCCGCCGCCACCGCCGCCGGCATCGACGAGGCGCAGGTCGTCCTCGATCCCGGCATCGGCTTCGGCAAGACCTGCGGAGCAGAACCTCGCCCTCGTCGCGCGGCTCGGCGAGCTGGCCGCGCTCGGCCGGCCGATCCTCCTGGGCGCGAGCCGCAAGAGCTTCCTCGGCAAGACCGTCGAGCGCAAAGGGAGGCCGATGCCGCCGCCGGACCGGCGGCTGGGCGCGAGCCTCGCCGCCGCCGGCTGGTCGCCGGACCCCGGCGCTGCCGGCGACGGCCGCCATCCTCCGGGTCCACGACGTGGCCGAGACCGTCCAGTTCCTCGACGTCTGGGAGGCCCGCGCGGCGCTGATGAGCTGCGCAACGCTTCTTCGACCTCGTCACCTGGCGCGACGCGCTCGACATCCTGTTCGTCGCGGTGGTGATCTACAACCTGCTGCTGCTCATCCGCGGCACCCGCGCCGTGCAGATGCTGCTGGGCATCGTCTTCGTCGGCCTGCTCTACTACCTGGCGCAGCTCGCCGACCTGCCGACGCTCCAGACCATCCTCGAAAACCTCCTCATCGTGCTGCCGTTCGCGATCATCGTCCTGTTCCAGCAGGAGATCCGGCGGGCGCTGGCCAACTTCGGCCGCAACCCGCTTGTGGGGCCTGACCAAACAGCAGAAGGTGGTCTCGTCGTTCGGCGACATCGTGCTGGCCGCGACCACGCTCTCCTCCCAGCGCACCGGCGCGCTGATCGTCATCGAGCGCCTCCAGGGGCTGCGCAACTTCGTGGAGAACGGGATCGAGCTGGACGTCGACGATCTCCTACGATCTGCTCATCAACATCTTCACGCCGGATACACCGCTCCACGACGGCGCGGTGATCGTCCAGGACGACCGCGTCGCCGCCGCCGCCTGCTTCCTGCCGTTGACCAACAACCCGGAGCTGTCCAAGGAGTTCGGCACCCGGCACCGCGCCGCCCTGGGAATTACCGAGGAGACCGACGCGGTTGCGGTGGTGGTCTCCGAGGAGACCGGCATCATCTCGCTCGCCTTCGACGGGGAGATGATCCGCGACCTCGACGGCAAGAGCCTGCGCAACATGCTCTATCAATACCTGGTCACCGACCTCTACCCCCAGGCGGGCACGGCATGAGCGAAACCGTGCGCACCTGGAGTCTGCGCCTGCTCGCGCTCGGCATCGCCACCGGCGTCTGGTTCAGCGTCTCCTTCCAGGACCGCGAGGTGCTCTCCGAGCGCGCGGTCGAGGCGAGCGTGAGCTACAACCGGCCGCGCGGCTTCGTGATCCTCGACCCGGTGCGGACCGTCAACGTGCGCGTGCGCGGCAGCAGCAAGCAGGTGCGCCAGCTCAACCCGTACATGGTGGACGTCCAGGTCGAGCTGACGCGGGCGCAGGAGGGCCTCGCGACGGTCAACCTCGGTCCCGACAACGTCCTCATGCCCGAGGGGCTCGAGGTCGTGGCGATCGATCCCAACTTCGTCCGCGTCGAGCTGGAGCGGGAGACCTCGCAGCGCATCCCGGTGGTGCCGGAGATCGTCGGCGTCGCCGCGCCCGGTAGCACGGTGGGCGAGGCGGAGGTCTTTCCCAACCAGGTTCTCGTGACCGGCCCGGCGTCGTTGCTGGCCAAGACCCGGTCGCTGAGCACGCGGCCGATCCGCCTCGACAGCCGAAGCTCCACGTTCGAGGAGACGGTGGCCGTGGTGGCACCCGATCCCCTGATCCAGATTGTCCAGCCCTCGACGGTCTCCGTGAGGGTCCCGATCGAACCCCCAGAGTCCGAGAGGACCCAGGACGACGGCGCCGGAGAGGCGCAGAGAGACCCACGGCCATGAGCGCAGACAGCCGCCTGTTCGGCACGGACGGCCTCCGTGGCCGCTTCGGCGAGTTTCCCCTCGACCGTCCCACGGTGACGACGCTGGCCGTGGAGCTTGCCGCCACCCTGCGCGAGCGCGGTGTCCGGGGCGGGCGGGGCGGGCGGGGCGGGAACGGCCATCCGCCGCAGGTGGTCATGGGCGGTGACACCCGCGAGAGCACGCCCGAGCTCTGCCGCTGGCTCGCCGAGGGGCTGACCGCGGGCGGCGTGACCGTGCGCCATGCCGGTGTGATTCCCACCCCCGGCGTGGCCTGGCTGGCGAAGCCGCTCGGCGCCGCCGCCGGCGTGGTCGTGTCCGCCAGCCACAACCCCTGGCCGGACAACGGCATCAAGCTGCTCGACCCGAACGGCTTCAAGTGGAGCGACGAGGACGAGCTCGTCCTGGAGCGCCGCCTGCGTTCGCGCTCCGGCGCCGAGGTCCCGCCGCTCCCGGAAGATCTCGCTGTCGAGACGGATCTCGGAGAGAGATATCTCCGGCACCTTGCGTCCACCGCTCCAGGCGACAGCCCGCTGGCAGGCCTTCGCGTGGTGCTCGACACCGGCAACGGCGCGGCCTCCGGCTACGCCCGGGAGATCTTCGAGCGCCTGGGCGCGCGGGTGACGCTGTTGCACGCCGAACCGGACGGCCGCAACGTGAACGAGGGCTGCGGCTCCACCGCGCCCGGCGAGATGGCCCGGCGCGTCGTGGCCGAGAACGCGGACCTCGGCGCCGCCTTCGACGGCGACGCGGACCGCTGCATCCTGGCGGACAACCTGGGCCAGGTACGGGACGGCGACGCGGTCCTCTATCTCTGGGCGACGTCCCTGCACCGCCACGGCCGGCTCGATCCGCCGAAGATCGTGGCCACGACGATGAGCAACCTGGGGCTCGAACGGGCGCTGGACCGGGAGGGGATCGGAATCGTGCGCTGCGCCGTGGGGGACCGTTACGTGGTCGAAGCGATGAAGCGGGAGGGGATCCTGCTCGGCGGCGAGCAGTCCGGCCACGTCATCCAGATGGATTTGGCGAGCACCGGCGACGGTCTCCTGACCGCGGTGCAGCTCGCCGCGATGATCCACGAGGCGGGCCGTCCGCTCTCGGAGCTGCTCGCCGGCTTCCGGCGCTACCCGCAGGTGTTGAAGAACGTGAAGGTCGCCCGCAAGCCCGCCTTCTCCACCCTCCCCGGCGTCGCCGCCGCCGCCCGTTCGGTGGAAAACCGTCTCGGCGCGGACGGTCGTCTCGTCCTGCGCTACAGCGGCACCGAGCCGCTCGCCCGGGTGATGATCGAAGGCCCGGACCAGCCCACCATCGAAGCCATGGCCAGCGAGCTGGCCGGCGTCATCGCTGGAGAGCTGGGTGGGTAGATTCTCCGCCGGACAATCCTTCCCTGGTCCAAAGTAAGGTGACTCTGCAACTGGGGAGGCGACTCTGCAACTGGGGAAGTTGACTCTGCAACTGAGGAGGCGACTCTGCAACTGAGGAGGTGACTCTGCAACTGGGGAGTCGACTCTGCAACTGGGGAGGTCGACTCTGCAACTGGGGAGGTGACTCTGCAACTGGGGAGGTGACTCTGCAACTGGGGAGGTGACTCTGCAACTGGGGAGGCGACTCTGCAACTGGGGAGGCGACTCTGCAACTGGGGAGGCGACTCTGCAACTGGGGAGGCGACTCTGCAACCGGGGAGGTGACTCTGCAACTGGGGAGGCGACTCTGCAACTGGGGAGGCGACTCTGCAACTGGGGAGGCGACTCTGCAACTGGGGAGGCGACTTTGCAACTGGGGAGGCGACTCTGCAACTGGGGAGGCGACTCTGCAACTGGGGAGGCGACTCTGCAACTGGGGAGGCGACTCTGCAACTGGGAAGCCCAAACGCCCTCTATCCTCTGATAGAGTCGGGTCTTCTCGGAGGATCGTCATGCTGGAGACTCTCACACCCGCCTCCTTCAAGGAGCACGTCGGCAGCCGCTTCCGTCTGTCCCTGGCAGGACAGGAGCCTCTCGAGCTGGAGCTCGGAGAGATCGTCCTCTACGAGGAGAACCCGGACCACGCGCCGCGCAAGGAGCCGTTCTCTCTCATCCTGCTCGGACCCGCGCGTCCGCTCCTCCCCCAGGCCACCTACCGGCTGGAGCATGCGTCCCTGGGAGCGCTGGATCTCTTCGTCGTCCCGATCGGCCCCAGCAAGAGGGGCATGCAGTATGAGGTAGCGTTTAATTGACCTACCCGGCCGGACGCCACTCCATCAAGTCGTAGGGGCCACGGTCGGCGATGGGCTTGAAGCCGAGGCGGTGATAAAGGCGCATGGCGGGGTTGTACTTCTCGACGTGGATGGTCAGCGGCTTGCCGGCGGCCTCGGCTTCGGCCATGAGATCCCGCAGCACGGAGCTGCCGATGCCGCTGTTGCGGTGCTCCGGCATCAGCGCGATGTCCATCAGCCGGATCTCCCTCTCCCGCCGATGGACGTACAGGCGTCCGGCGGGAGCGCCGCCGACCAGCAGCAGGTCGAGCTGCGCGCCCTCGTAATGCTCGCGGTACCACGCATCCTGCGCCTGGAACTGCATCCGGAGGAAGGCCGCCTTCTGCTCGTCGTTCCAGTCCACGACCATGGCCATCTCCTCCGCCCGGGTAGCGGCATAGAGGCGGAAGAGAAACTCCATGTCCTCCTCCCGAATCGGACGGAGGGTCACGTTCGTCATGGCGCCTCGGCTTCGGACTCCATGGAGACCAGCACCGAGAGAAGGCTCGCCGGCGTATCGGGGCCGAGGTTCTGGAGCGCGACGGCGGACCGCCAGGCTTTCGGCGCGGTCCCGAGCGCGTAGACGCCGCGCAGCAGCCGGGGCCGTCCCGACTCCTGGTCGAACGTGAACCTGGTGCGGTAGATGCGGACCGGGCTGCCGTCGCCGGGAACGACCCGCATGGCGAGCTCGGGAAGGGCGTTCCAGTCGAGCGGAAACACAAAGCTGACGGGCGGGCTCGGATTCCAGCCCGGCCACCGCCGGAAGCTCCAGGCGAAGAACCGGACCGGCTCCGGATGCGCCGGGTCCGGCGAAGGGAACAGGACGTCCAGATCGATCGCCAAGGGGATCTCCGAGCGGCGCTTCGGAAGCAGCGTGCCGGGAGGATAGAGGCCATGGATGGTCAACCGCAGCGGCCGGCCGATGAGCTGCGTATCCCCCATCGGGAGGTTGGCCGCGGGAACGACCCGGTACTCGACCTCATCGCCACCGGGCTGTGCCGCGGCGCGGGGCTGCCGGATGCGGAGCGGCAGCTTGCGGAGCGAGGCCGCCTCGCCGCTGCCTTCGAGATACCCGACCGGCATGGGCTGCACCGCCGCCTCCGCGGCGAGGAGGTTCTGGGCTTGCGCGGCTCCACCGAAACAGAGAGAGAGAAACCCCGCGGAGCCCAGGGCGAGGAACTCCCGACGTCCGAGACCGGCCACTTCTTCGCTGAAGCTGTGCATCGGCCCAACCCTCCTTGCATATACAGAACAATCTAAATAAAAGGCAGGGGGTCACCCCCCTGCCGTCGGCCAAACGGCCAGTCCCATCTCGCTCAGGTCCGTGGCGGGTACACTCCCTGGAGAGCGATGCAGAAGTTGAGCGCCAAGTAGGGCTGCATGTTGTTGTGCGGCTGGTCGCCGCCGGCAGGGGCGACGGCGTTGTCGCTCATCATGTTCAGGGTCGCGGTTGAGGAATAGACGTTCTGCCCGGTCGACTTCGCCAGGACACGGGAGGGAGAAGGAATGGTGAGGTCACCATCGTCAATCGAGGCACGAAGCGCATGGGAGTGAGAAGGAATCTCCGATTCCAGGAGCGACACCGTCTCCGAACCACCCGTTTCACCGAGATCGTGAAGCGACAGGCCGGGACCCTGACCAGGATGCATCGGGGCGTTCCCCTGCATGTTGGGAAGCGCAAAGTTCGATTTTCCGTCACCGCCGTAGGTCGTTCCCAGCAAGGAGAAGAGCGCCGTGTTCTGAGAGAGGGGAAGGATTTGGCCGTCACAGAAGGCCCAACCCTTTGGGGCGAAGTTGAACGGGAAGATGCGAATCTCAGCGACGAATGGATCCATGGCTCACTCCTAGGTCTGAGACGGGAAGATCCCGAACAATGAGATGATGAAGTCGACGCAGAGGTAGGGCTGGAAGTTGTTGTGTGGTTGGCTGCCGCCGGTCGACCCAACCGCACTGACGTTCATGTTGACCGTCGAAACGTCTTCGAGGTAGATCGAAGCGCTAGGTGATCGAGCGACGACGTTGTTCTGCACTCCACTCTGAGTGCCCATATTCGTCGTCGCCAGGAGAGGGTGTGTGTGCGCCGGAATCTGCGAAACCGTCAGTGTGATGGTCTCGACCCCTCCCGTCTCGGCCAAGGTGAAGCCATTGCCAAAGTGGAGAGGAACCCGGCCGCGGAGGTCGGGAAGAGCGAAAGTGCTCTGCCCGTCGCCGCCGTAGGTCGTTCCGATCAGATTGAACAGAGTCTCATACTCGGAGATCGGCAGGAGCTGTCCCTCGCAAAACATCCAACCAGCGGGGGCAAAGTTCCCGGCGAACATCCGGATCTCACCAACATAGGGTTGTGCCATGGTGGGTCTCCTTTAGGTCTGGCTCGGGAAGATGCCCTGGAGGGCGATGCTGAAGTTGAGAACGAGGAACGGCTGCATGTTGAGGTGGGCCTGAGATCCGCCGACCGTGGTGATGGAGGTCGGGCTCAACGAGGTCAGGGCGGCGGCGGGTCCGTATATGTTGTTCGAAGACGCCAGAAGGTTGTTCAACGGATCGTTTACTCCGGCGTTGGCCGAGCTGCCGTTCAGAGTATGAGTGTGGGTCGGAATCTCGGAAATCGAAAGCGTGTGCCCCTGCTCACCACCACGCTCACCCAGGGTGTGTCCCGCGCCCATATGGATGGGGACTCGGCCCTGAAGATTCGGCAGGCCAAAATTGACCCGTCCATCGCCACCGTAAGTGGTTCCCAAAAGTGAGAAGAGGGCTTGGTTCTGGTTGATCGGCAGGAGCTGTCCATCGCACAAAGCCCACCCTTTCGGCGGGAAGCCGAAGCTCATGATTCTAATTTCCGACAAAAATGGTTCCGCCATTAGCGCCTCCCTTGGAAGGAGCCGGTCGACCACCCCGGCTCCAGTTTCATAGGACATTTCCTCGCAGCCACAGACTACGGAGGTGTCGGGCAGGCAGCCCCGCCCACATAACCGCCTCCGGTCGGTACGGTGTTCGACGCATTGACGGTCGTGACCGTGGTCTGGAGGCCTGTCAGGAATGTCTGAACCGCGGCGTTGTCGTTGTTTGCGCCTCCGTAGCCCGGCAAGCGGACCGTCGTCGCCTGCCGTTGCCGTAGCCGCAGATCATTGTTGTTCGGAGAGACGGCTCCGGCACCCGCGCCAGCCAGCTTGTTCGCCGAGATACTGATGCACGAGGTGAAGTTGTCAGTCCCGACCGTTCCGTTGTTGAGCTGAATTCCATTGAAGTTCGTATTGATGTTCCCCGGCGTCGAGATATCGTTGCTGGTGACCGTTGCGTTGAAGGTGAGCGGGTTGCCCATGATGTCACCGGCCTGAATCAGGATGCCGTGGTTGTTGTACTGCCGAATGGTGTTACCGGTCACCGCCGAGGTCATCGTTCCGCCGGCGGCGCTGATCAACGCGATACCCGAGCCGCCTGTGGAGCCGGAGTTTGCTGTTCCGGCGAGCCCGATCTGGTTGTTGTTCACCTTTCCGATGCAACTGGACCCAGTTCCACCGCAAGACACGACGATCGCGTTGCCGGTCGAGTCGCGCATGACGTTGTTGGAGATGTCGAATGTGAAGCTCGCGGCAATGCCGCCAGCGGTGATACCACCGCCGCCAGCAACGATCGAGTTGTTGTCGGTGAGCGTGTTACCGGTGAAGACGAAGTCCATCGAGCCGGTCGCCCCTGCCTGGAGGCTGGCCTGCGCCTGGTCGCCGCGCGCTCCAGTGAAGGCGGAGCTCTGGACCGTGGCGTTCAGGACGGCGGAGCCGGAGGCCACAAACTGCACTCCGTCGTCGCCGGTCGTCGCACTGTTGAGCCCAAACGTCGAGCCGCTAATGGTCAGTCGGTTCAACGATCCCGTCGTATTGGCTACCGCGAAGGTGTTGCTGACCGCCCCGCTGAAGGTGCTGTTCGACACGCTGGCCGTACCGGTCAGCTCAGTGAAACGGACATCCCCTTCGAGCGCTCCGGCGTTGTCGCCGTTGGTACCGCTGATCACGGTATTCGCGAGCGTGAAATTCACCACCGAAGTACCGCGGATCGCGAAGTCCGTGAAGTCGTTGAGCTGCATCCAGGAGAACGACGGACTCTGGGTGCTGGTCAAGCTGATGCCCGTCCCGCCATTCCGGATCGTGCCGCCGGACCCTGCCGAGCCCGTTCCGCTCACCGTCAGGCCGCCGCTGGAACCGGTGCTGTTGAGCACGATGCCGCTGGCCGCTCCGTTCGACGAGATACTCCGGAACTTCAGACCCGCCGCGCCGATCGTCGTGTTCGCCACGTTGAGCGCCGTGCCCGTCGTCGAGATCAGCGTGCTCGCCGTGTCCGTCGCCGTCACGGTGCCGCCGCCGGTGGCGTTGAAGGCCGTGGCGCCGCCCGAGCTGAGCGTCATGGTGCCGGTGAAGGAGATGGTCGAGCCCGTGTTGGTCGTGAGGTCCACACCCTTGCCGGTGGTCGTGTTGATCGTTCCCGCGTAGCTGATCGTCGCGTTGCTGCTCCCCACCTGGAAGCCGGTGCCCGAGGTGCCCGTAATGCTGCTGCCGGAGCCGGCCGAGAAGGAGCCGAGCAGGCTGTTGAGCGCCACGCCCGTGGTCGCGCTGCTCGTGCTGGTGATCTGCTGGAAGGGCAGCGAGGCCGTCACCGTGTTGAGCCGGACGGCTGGACCGCCGTTCGCGGTCACCGTCGCCACTCCGGCGCCGACCGCGATCTGGAAGCCGGCCGAGCCGGTGTAAGGGGTCGTACCCGAAGCGTCCAGGCCGGCGCCGCCGTCCGCGAAGATGTCGAGGTCGGTTGTGAAGGACGAGATCGCCGGAGACGTTGGTCATCGCGACGCCCGCTCCGCCGACGCCGTTGCCGGAGGCGCCGACGGCCGGCGTACTGCCGAGCACCGTCTGGAAGGTGCCGCCCGGCGTCTGCGTCGAACTTCGCGGCGTTGATCGAGATGCCGGTACCGCCGGTGGTTCCGCTCACCGCGTTGTTGGCGAAGCCGGTGATCGTCGTCGTGCCGCCGCCGCGAGCCGTCGATCAGGATCGCGGTCGCGTTGGACACGGCGGCGTTGTTGCTGAAGTCGATCGTCATCGTGGTGGCCGCCGAGGTACGGGCGTCGAAGCCGTTGCCGGTCGCCGCGATGGCGTTGTTGGCGAGCGTCGCCGTGAAGGCGCCGGTGCTGCCGGCGTTGAGGTCGATGCCCTCGGCGCCGGCGGCGGAGATGTCGTTGTCGCTGATCGTGACGCCGACCAGGTTGGCGCCGGTCGCCGTCACGTCGACGCCGTTGACGCTGCCCGACAGGTCGAGGCCGCGGATCTCCACGTTCTGCCGGTTGCCCGCCGTGGCAGGCACCGACACGGCGTCGCCGGCGCCGTTGCTGATCCTCGGCTTGGAGCCCGCCGCGACGAGGGTGCCGAACGGCGGCACGGTCAGGCCGATGCCTTCGCCGTGCAGCTTCTGGCCGTTGCGGAGGGTGATGCCGCCGGAGAGGGGCGTCGTCCCGGTGTTGCCGCGGAAGATGAAGATGATGTCGTTGTCGTTGGTCGTGGCCGCGTTGAACGCCGCGATGGTATCGAAGGCGTTGGTGGATCGACCGTCGCCGCCCGCGGCGTTGTTCGCGTCGACCACGTCGCGGATGAACCAGACACGCGAGCTGACGTTGATGTTCACCGTACCGGAGCCGGTCACCACCGTGTCCGTGATCTGGTAGGTGAAGCTGTCCGTGCCCGTGAATCCGACAGGCGGCACGTAGGTGAAGGCGCCGGTCGTATCGATGTCATAGCTGCCGCCGTTCACGGTCGCTCCCGAAGCGGCCACGATCGTCGCCGCAACCGGACCGTCGGGGTCGATGAACGGACCGGCCTTGGTGGCCACGCTCACGGAATCGGTGATCGCGGCGACGCCCGGGAGGGTCTTCCCTGCGACGTGGAGCTGGATGTTGCCGGCGGTCGCGTAGGTCACCGGGTTGGTGGTCGGCACCGGCGGATCCGGCACCGGCGTCACGGACACCGACTTGGTGGCGGCGGAGCTGCTGAGGCTGCCGTCGTTGACGACGAAGGAGACGATCCGCGTCGTCGCGTTCGGGTTCTGCGAGCTGTTGTTGTAGGTCACCGACCGCAGGCAGGTCTGGTAGGTGGCCAGCGGCTGGCTGCCGGTGATGCTCAGGGTGTTGAGGCCCGGGGTCACCGTCAGGCCCGCACAGGCCGAGGCGGCAAGCGTCTCAGCGGCGCCCTCTGGTCCCGGGTTCGTGATCGTCACCGTCGCCGACGCCAGGTTGGCGCTGTCGACGTCGGATACCGTGACGCCGGAGTCGACCACCACCGCGCCACCGTCCTCGGTGAAGGAAGTCGTACCGCCCGTCGTCGTCACCACCGGCGCGTCCGGCACCGACGTCACCGTCACCGTCTTGGTCGCGGCCACGCTGCTCAGCGCGCCGTCGTTGGCGACGAAGGAGATCACCCGGGGCGTCGTGCCCGGGTTCTGCGAGCTGTTGTTGTAGGCCACCGACTGCAAGCAGGTCTGGTAGGTGGCGAGCGGCTGGCTGCCGGCGATGCTCAGGGTGTTGAGGCCCGGAGTCACCGTCAGGCCCGCGCAAGCCGACGCCGAGAGCACCTCGGAGGCGCCGTCCTGCGGGTTGGTGATCGTCACCGTCGCCGACGCCAGGTTGGTGCTGTCGGCGTCCGTCACCGTCACACCGGAGTCGACCACCACCGCGCCGCCGTCCTCGGTGAAGGAAGTCGTGCCTCCTGTCGTCGTCACCACCGGCGCATCCGGCAGCGCCGTCACCGTCACCGTCTTGGTGGCGGGGGTGCTGCTCACCGCGCCGTCGTTGGCGACGAAGGAGATGGTCCGCGCCGTGGTGTTGGGGTTGCCGGAGCTGTTGTTGTAGGTGACGGAGCGCAGACAGGTCTGGTAGGTGGCGAGCGACTGGCTGCCGGTGATGCTCAGGGTGTTGAGGCCCGGAGTCGCCGTCAGGCCCGCGCAAGCCGATGCCGCGAGCACCTCGGAGGCGCCGTCTTGCGGGTTGGTGATCGTCACCGTCGCCGACGCCAGGTTGGCGCTGTCGATGTCGGTCACCGTCACGCCGGAGTCGATCACCACCGCGCCGCCGCCCTCGGTGAAGGAGGTCGAGCCGATTGTCGTCGTCACCACCGGCGCGTCCGGCACCGAGGTCACCGTCACCGTCTTGGTGGCAGGCGTGCTGCTCACCGCGCCGTCGTTGGCGACGAAGGAGATGACCCGCGCCGTCGTGCCCGGGTTCTGCGAGCTGTTGTTGTAGGCCACCGACTGCAGGCAGGTCTGGTAGGTGGCGAGCGGCTGGCTGCCGGTGATGCTCAGAGTGTTGAGGCCCGGAGTCACCGTCAGGCCCGCGCACGCCGACGCCGAGAGCACCTCGGAGGCGCCGTCCTGCGGGTTCGTGATCGTCACCGTCGCCGACGCCAGGTTGGTGCTGTCGGCATCGGTCACCGTCACACCGGAGTCGACCACCACCGCGCCGCCGTCCTCGGTGAAGCCCGTCGTGCCGCCTGTCGTCGTCACCACCGGCGCGTCCGCCACCGCCGCCACCGACACGGTCTTGTTGGCGGCCGGACTGCTCAGGGCGCCGTCGTTGGCGACAAAGGAGAGAACCCGCGCCGTCGTGCCCGGGTTCTGAGAGGTGTTGTTGTACGTCACCGACCGCAGACAGGTCTGATAGATGGCCGGCGACTGGCTGCCGGTGATGCTCAGGGTGTTGAGGCCCGGAGTCACCGTCAGGCCCGCGCACGCCGACGCCGAGAGCACCTCGAGCGCGCCGTCCTGCGGGTTCGTGATCGTCACCGTCGCCGACGCCAGGTTGGCGCTGTCGGCATCGGTCACCGTCACACCGGAGTCGACCACCACCGCGCCGCCGTCCTCGGTGAAGGCGGTCGTGCCGCCCGTCGTCGTCACCACCGGCGCATCCGCCACCGCCGCGACGGTCACCGTCTTGTTGGCGGCCGTGCTGCTCGCCGAGCCGTCGTTGGCGACGAAGGAGACGACGCGCGCCGTCGTGCCCGGGTTCTGCGAGGTGTTGTCGTAGGTCACGGACTGGAGGCAGGTCTGATACGTCGCGACCGGCTGGCTGCCCGAGATGTTGAGAACGTTGAGGCCCGGAGTCACCGTCAAGCCCGCGCAAGCGGACGCCGCGAGCACCTCGGAGGCGCCGTCCTGCGGGTTCGTGATCGTCACCGTCGCCGACGCCAGGTTGGTGCTGTCGATGTCGGTCACCGTCACGCCGGAGTCGACCACCACCGCGCCGCCGTCCTCGGTGAAGGCGGTCGAGCCGCCCGTCGTCGTCACCACCGGCGCATCCGCGGCCGCCGCCACCGTCACCGTCTTGTTCGCGGGGGTGCTGCTCAGGGCGCCGTCGTTGGCGACGAAGGAGATGACGCGCGCGGTCGTGCCCGGGTTCTGCGAGGTGTTGTCGTAGGTCACGGACCGCAGACAGGTCTGGTAGGTGGCCGGCGGTTGGCTGCCCGTGATACTCAGGGTGTTGAGCCCCGGAGTCACCGTCAGGCCCGCGCAAGCGGACGCCGCGAGCACCTCGGAGGCGCCGTCCTGCGGGTTCGTGATCGTCACCGTCGCCGACGCCAGGTTGGCGCTGTCGGGATCGGTCACGGTCACGCCCGAGTCGACCACCACCGCGCCGCCGTCCTCGGTGAAGGCGGTCGAGCCGCCGGTCGTCGTCACCACCGGCGCATCCGCGGCCGCCGCCACGGTCACGGTCTTGGTCGCGGCGACGCTGTTCGACGTGCCGTCGTTGGCGACGAAAGAGATCACCCGCGCCGTCGTGCCCGGGTCCTGCGAGCTGTTGTCGTAGGTCACCGACTGCAGGCAGGTCTGGTACGTGGCCAGCGGCTGGCTGCCGGTGATGCTCAGGGTGTTGAGCCCCGGCGTCACCGTCAGGCCCGCGCAAGCGGAAGCCGCGAGCACCTCGGAAGCGCCGTCCTGCGGGTTCGTGATCGTCACCGTCGCCGACGCCAGGTTGGCGCTGTCGGGATCGGTCACCGTCACGCCGGAGTCCACCACCACCGCTCCACCGTCCTCGGTGAAGGCGGTCGAGCCGCCGGTCGTCGTCACCACCGGCGCGTTGGCAACCGCGGCCACCGTCACCGTCTTGTTGGCGGCGGCGCTGCTCGACGTGCCATCGTTGGCGACGAAGGAGATCACCCGCGCGGTCGTGTCCGGGTTCGACGAGCTGTTGTCGTAGGTTACTGACTGGAGGCAGGTCTGATAGGTGGCCGGCGGCTGGCTGCCGGTGATGCTCAGAGTGTTGAGCCCCGGCGTCACCGTCAGGCCCGCGCAGGCCGTCGCGGCCAGCACCTCGGAGGCGCCGTCCAGCGGGTTCGTGATCGTCACCGTCGCCGAGGCCAGGTTGGCGCTGTCGACGTCGGTCACCGTCACGCCGGAGTCCACCACCACGGCGCCGCCGTTCTCGTTGAAGGCGGTCGAGCCGGCCGTCGTCGTCACCACCGGCGCGTCGTCCTGGCAGTCGACCGTGACCGATACGGTGGCCGTCGAGCCGGACGGATTGATCGTGTAGGTGAACGTGTCGAGCGCCGTGCCCGGCGGGTTGTTGCAGTAGTTCGGGTCGGGCTGGTAGGTCAGGCTCAGATTGTCACCGGCGATCACCACGGTGCCGTTCGCCGGGTCGGTGGCCGAGGCGATGGTCAGGGTGTCGCCGTTGGGGTTGAGATCGTTCGCCAGGACGGAGATCGTGGTGGCCGCGGCGTCCTCGTTCACGGTCTGGCTGTCGGCGACGGCCTTGGCGCCGAGGAAGTAGCCGGAGATGTCGATGACCAGGTCCAACTGCCCGGCCGAGGCGCTGGCCACGACGTCGCCGGCCGGCCCGAGCTCGATGAGAAGCTGCTTGGCCCGGTTCAAACCGGTCCGGTACGGCAGCCCGGCGATCGACGGCGAGCCCGCGGGGACGCTGGTTCCGGAGGGGTACAAGCTCACGTCACCGTTTGTGGTAGGCGTCAGCGCCGTCACGTTGAGCGCCACGGCCGCCGCGTTCGCCGGCACACCGCAGGCCCCGCCGACTATCGAGATGGTTCTGGGGGTCCCCGCCTGGAGACTGGGCGGGCTGAGCCTCGTATCGAGAATTCGGCAGGGCGGAACACTGGTCAGCGTATAGAAGTCGAGCGCCCCGATGTTCGCCGAAGCCGCCACGGGCAACAACCCGGCGACCAAGGCGAGCACCAACCGAACTCGGCGGGAATCAAGAAAGCTCATGCGGATCTCCTACTCGTCCCGACGGGGGACCCTGCGCACCTGGGAAGACATTGGAGAGAATGACATGCAGACTGCATCGATAGCGGACTACCCTATCACAACGCACGGTGGATGTGCGCGCGCAAGACGCATGTTAACGGACCGGAATTTGCGCAGAGGCGGTTCAAGGACACGTCAGCGGGGTTTGAGCCGGTAGTGCTCGCGCAGGGCCCTCTGCTGGACCTTGTTCTTTTGCTTCTCGCGCAGGCGGGTGATCTCGTCCTGGCGGACCTGGACCTGGTACAGCTCGCGCTGGAGCTTGCGGAAGCTCTCCAGCCTTTCGGGTGCCAGCTCGCCGCCGGCGACGGCGCCCTCGACGGCGCAGCCGGGCTCTCCCTGGTGGCGGCAGTCGCCGAAGCGGCAGGCTTCGGCCAGCTCCTCGACGTCGGGAAAGGCCGACTCGATCCCCTGGTCGGCTTCCCAGAGCTGGACCTCGCGCAGGCCGGGGGTGTCGATGACGAGCCCGCCGCCGGGCACCGCGAGCAGCTCGCGGTGGGTGGTGGTGTGCCGTCCCCGGTCGTCGTCTTCGCGGATGGCGCCGGTGCGCTGGGCCTCGCGGCCGAGCAGGCGGTTGATCAGGGTCGACTTGCCGACGCCGGACGAGCCGAGCAGGCTCACGGTCTCGCCCGGCCGGATGTAGCCGCGGAGCGCCTCGCACCCTTCGCCGGTCAACGCGCTCACCCGGTGGACCGGCACGCCCATCGCGACCGCCTGCGCTTCGAGCAGGCAGCGCTCCGGATCGTCGCAGCGGTCGAGCTTGTTGAGGATCACCACGGGGCGCGCGCCGCTGTCCCAGGCCGCGGTCATGTAGCGCTCGATCCGCCGCGGGTTGAAGTCGCCGTCGAGCCCCGAAACGAGGAAGAGGGTGTCGACGTTGGCGGCCACGACCTGCTCTTCCGTGCGGTGGCCGGCGACCTTCCGGGAAAAGCGGGAGCGGCGCGGCAGGACGGCGTGGACCATGCCGCGACCCTCTCCGGTCGGGGGCCGCACGGCGACCCAGTCGCCGACCGCGGGATAGCCCGCGGCGGCGCCCGGCATGTCGAGCTCGTGTCGGAAGCGGCCGGCCAGGTCGACGAAGAACTCCGTCCTGCCGGTCGAGACCCGGTTGATCCCGCGCTGTGCCACCACCCGGGCGGGGATCAGCCCCTCCTCGGCATAGGGCGCGAAGTACGTAGCAAAAAGGTCGTTCCAGCCGAGGTCTTCGAGGGTCATGCGCAGTCCCAGACTCCGCATTGTGCCACACCACCCCGCCGATACCGCCATGGAGGGAGTCAATGGACGGTTTCGCCGGGAAGGGCCTCGGGATGGGACAGCTCCGCGGCGAGCCGCGCCAGGACGGGCTCGAGGTCGGCGCGGGCCACCCGGCCGCGCCGCTCGAGCAGCTCGTCGAGCTCGTCGTCGCGTCCGAAGAGACCGTCGAGAAGGACGCGGACCACGGGCGGGACCGTCTGGGCGCCGGCCCGCGCCCGGCCCAGCTCCTGCCGTGCCCGGTTGAGCAGGGCGAGGTCGTGCGTCCACATCTCCGGGCGCTGGCTGATACCGGCGAGTGCCTCGGCGAAGTCGCAGAGCTCCTGCCAGAGCCCGACGGCGGTGTCTTGATCGCGGGAGGAGTCCTCGTGCAGCCAGGCCGCGATGCGCTCCCGCAGATCCTGGAGCCGCACCCGCTCCACGGCCGGCAGGCCGGCCCGGGCGGCGCGGCCGGCAAGCCGGGCGAGGCCGGCGCCGCCGTTGCGCAGGAGATCGGGCACCGCCGTCACGGAGGCGCCCACCGGGGCCATCAGGGCACGCCGGAACCGGGCGCAGGCCCGCCGCCACTCCAGGGAAGCCTTCAGCTCGGCGGACGGCTCTTCCACCTCAATCAGCGCCCAGGGAGTGACCGGTTGGAATGTCGGATCGCAAGACATCGGTTCTCAGGTTCCCGGCATCTCTGGGAGCAAAGCCGGTGCCACCCGCGGAACGCCGGGCACGGACGGCCTCAACGGACTGTCAGCATTGAGCTTGGAGGTTCCCAGGCCGGAAGCGGGGAGCGCCGGCCGTCCAGGGGATGGACAGCCGTCTAGACCTGGGACTTGAGGCCGTACTGCTTCATCTTCTGGTAGAGGGTGCTTCTCGGGATTCCCAGCCGGAGGGCCGCTTCGGCGACCCGGCCGCCTTCGTCGCGCAGCACCCGCTCGATGTAGCCGGCCTCCATCTCGCGCAGCGTGAGGCGGGTTTCGGACGGCCACGGCTCCGGGCCGGAGCCGGAGAGGGCATCGAAGCGCAGGTCGCGGACGTTGAGCATGTTCCCATCGGTGAGCAGGAGGGCGCGCTCGAGGACGTTGCGCATCTCGCGGATGTTGCCCGGCCAGGGATATCCTTCGAGGGCGTGCTCGGCGGCGTCCGACAGCCGGGCCGCGGGGCGGCCGATATCCTGGGCGAGGCGCTCCAGGAGGAGCGTCGCCAGCGGGACGATGTCTTCGACCCTCTCCCGTAGCGGCGGCACGCGTAGCGGCAGGGTGCTGATGCGGAAGTAGAGATCGCTACGAAAGCGGCGCTCGCGCACGAGCTGCGGCAGAGGCTGGTGGGTCGCGGCGATCAGTCGGATGTCCACGCTCCGGTCCTGGACGTCGCCGAGGCGGCGGAAGCGCTTCTCCTCCAGTACCTTGAGGAGCTTGGGCTGGACCTGGGAGGAGAGGTCGCCGATCTCGTCGAGGAAGACGGTGCCGCGGTGCGCGACCTCCAGCAGGCCCGGCTTGGCCGCGCCGGCACCGGTGTAGGCGCCTTTCTCGTGGCCGAACAGCTCACTCTCCAGAAACTCTTCGCTGAGGCCGGCGCAGTTGAGGTCGACGAACGCCTCCTCGGACCGCGGGCTGTGCTCGTGAAGCCAGCGCGCGAGCACGCCTTTGCCGGTACCGGTCTCGCCTTCGATCAGCACCGGGCTGTCCGAGGCGGCCACCCGGCGCGCCGCTTCGGCGAGGCGGCGGATCTCCTCGCCGGGCCCCACGAACGGATCGACCGCCTCCCGGGAGCTGCGGCTGCGGCCGGCGAGCTGCTTCTGGCGGTTACGCTGGTTCTCCAGGAGGCGTTCCACCATGACCAGCAGCGCCGGCAGCTCCACCGGCTTGGTGAGGAACTGCTCGGCCCCCTCCTTGATGGCGCGTACGGCGAGGTCGATGGAAGCGTGAGCGGTGAGGATCAGGACCGGCACGCCGGAGTCGGCCTGGCGCAGGTGGGTGAGAAGGTCGAGGCCGGTACCGTCGGGGAGGAGGTAGTCGGCCAGAACCAGGTCCGGGCGGGAGGCACGGAACAGCTCCTGGGCGGCGCGGCAGGTCTCGGCCTCCAAGATCTCGAAGCCGCGGGCGGCGAGGAACTTCCGCAGGCCGAAGCGGACGCCCGACTCGTCCTCGACCAGCAGGATGGTGTTCCTGGGCATCCGGTGTATTCCTCTATTCTTCCGCCGGCAGCGGGAGCCGCACGGACAGGCAGGCTCCACCGCCAGGGAGGTTGACCGCCGACACGCTCCCGCCGTGCTCTTCGACGATACGCTGGACGATGGAGAGGCCCAACCCGGTCCCACCGGCACGGCGGGAGAAAAACGGCTCGAAGAGGTGTGGCAGATCTTCTGCCGGCACACCCGGGCCGGAGTCGCGCACGGCGACCTCGATCGCCGTGCCCGGGTGAAGGACGGCCTCCACGAAAACCGCCGCGCCCTCCGGGGAGTGCTGGACCGCGTTCTCGATCAGGTTGATGAAGGCCTGCCCCATCCGGCCGCGATCGAGGCGCAGCAGCGGCAGGCTGTCCGGGACGGCGGTCCGGAGCTCGACACCGCGCTGCCGGGCGAGGCGGTCACAGGCGCTCACGGCCAGAGCCACGGAAGGCTCCAAAGGGCCTACGTGAGGGTCGATAGCGGCGGGCCGGCCATAGTCGAGGAGATCCTGCATCAACCCGGTGAGCCGGCCGAGCTGGCCGTGCAGAACCTGGAAGAACTGGGGGAGCTCGGCGAGATCCTGGCCCGTCTCCACGTGCTCCTCCAGCGCGTCCAGCGTGGCGGAGATGCCGAACAGCGGGTTCCTCACCTCGTGGGCGACGCCCGCCACCAGGGCGCCCATGGCGGACAGGGTCTGGCTGCGCCGTAGCTCGGCCTCCATGCGCAGCCGGCTGGTGAGGTCGCGGGCGATGGCGACGATCCGGCCGTCGTCGAGCCGGCGGGCGCTCAGCTCGGCCATGACGATCGAGCCGTCCTTGTGGCGCATGCGGCGCTCGGTGACGACGGTCTTGCCGGCGAGCACCGAGGCGACGGTCTGCGCGGTCTTCTCCAGCTCCTCGGGCATCACCGTCTTGCTGAGGTGCATGCCCAGGAACTCTTCCCGGCTGTAGCCCAGAAGCTCGCACGCGCTACGGTTGACGTCCATGTAGGTCCCGTCCGCGGCCGCGACCCAGATCGCGTCCGACGCCTGCTCCATGATGAGCCGGTAGCGGGTCTCGCTCTCGCGGATGGCCTGCTCGGCGAGGGCCCGGTCGGTGACGTCCTCGGTGTGGACCATCACCATCCTCGGCGGGATGAACACGCACTGGGCCGAGAGGCGCTTCCGCTCGCCGGTGCTGACCAGGCGGTAGGACGGCAGGTCCAGCCGCAGGTTCGCGCGCTCGGCGAAGCAGCGCTCCAACCCCTCCAGGGCCTCGGGCTGGTCGCCCAGGACCGCCCGCGCCGTACGGCCGAGGAGATCCACGATCCGGCCGCCGGTGTACTCCACGGCGGCGTCGTTGTAGTCGACCAGCACAAGGTCGCCGTCCCGCCACAGCCAGGCATAGGTGGGCATAGGAATACCGTCGAAGAGCGCGCGCAGACGCGCCTCGCTCTCCCGGTCCGCGGTAACCCTCTCTCCCTCGGGAAGAAGGGTGCGGCGTCCGACGGCAAAAAGTTTCACGTTCGACAAAGGGCTCCTGGATGGATGCTAGCACGCGGCACGGCTGTCAGGAGCACTTCCTCTACTTGCCCAGGAATAGGGCGGGGGGGTATGCTTGTTTCACGGGATGACGGGGAGCGGTTCCCGTCCGGCAACGAGGGAGCGGCGACATGGAAAGCCTGATGAGCACGTTGGATTGGATCGTGGTTCTGGCCGGCGCCGCGGCGGTCGCGTGGGTAAACTGGTACTTCTTCCTGGCTTCGAGGAGGACGCGATGACGCCGGCGGCTGTGGCCGAGCCCGCGAAGGTGACGATCCCGGTGGGCGGCATGACCTGCGCAGGCTGCCAGGCCGGGGTCCAGAAGGCGCTCCAGCGCCAGCCCGGCGTGGTGGACGCCAGCGTGAACCTGATGACGGCGAGCGCCGCGGTGACCTACGACCCGTCCGTCACCCGGCCCGAGGCGCTGGTCGAGGCGATCCGGGAGACCGGCTACGAGGCCGAGGTACCGACCGTCGGGGCCGCCGGGGCCGCCGGGCGGACCGCCTTCGACGAGCAGGAGGACCGCGACCGCACCCAGGAGGAGGAGTTTCGCGAGCTGCGGCGCAAGGCCTTGGCGACCGGCGCGGTCGGGCTGGTCGCGATGCTCGTGTCCATGCCGCTCATGGCACCCAAAGCCGCCGGCGCGGCCCACGGGCCGGTGGCCGATCCGTTCATGCGCTGGGTCATGGAATCCCTGAGTCCGGCGCTCCAGCGGGTGCTCCCGTGGCTGTACGAGATCGACCCCCGGGCGCTCTCCTACGGCTTGCTCGTCCTGACGGTGGCGGTGATGGCCTGGGCCGGGCGGCACTTCTACGTCCGCGCCTGGAGCAGCTTCCGCCACCATTCGGCGGAGATGAACACGCTGATCGCAGTCGGGACGGGCGCGGCGTTCCTCTATTCGATGCTCGCCACGGTGGTGCCCGGTTTCTTCCTGCGGCGGGGTCTTCAGCCCGACGTCTATTACGAGGCGGTGGTGATCATCATCGCCCTGATCCTCACCGGCAACGCGCTGGAAGCCCGGGCCAAGAGCCGGACCTCGGCCGCGCTGCGCGGCCTGATCGCCCTGCAGCCGCGGACCGCCCGCGTTTCGAGAGCCGAAGCCGAGGTCGACATCCCTATCGAGGAGGTCCGCAGAGGCGACACGGTCGCCGTGCGGCCTGGCGAACGGGTGCCGGTGGACGGCGAGGTGATCTCCGGCGCCAGCGCCGTGGACGAGTCGATGCTCACCGGCGAGTCGATGCCGGTCGCGAAGGGTCCGGGAGACCGGGTGATCGGCGGCACGGTCAACCGCACCGGCGCGTTCCGCTACCGGGCCACGACGCTGGGCGCCGACAGCATGCTCGCCCGCATCGTGCAGCTCATGCGCGAAGCCCAAGGCTCGCGGGCGCCGATCCAGCGTCTGGCCGACCGGATCAGCGCGATCTTCGTGCCGGTGGTGCTCCAGATCGCCATCGTCACCTTCGTGGTCTGGTTCGTGGCGGCCGGCCAGGCGCCGGCCGTGCGCGCGTTCGCCGCGGCCGTGGCGGTGCTGATCATCGCCTGCCCGTGCGCCATGGGACTCGCCGTGCCCACGGCGGTCATGGTCGCCACCGGCCGCGGCGCCGAGTTGGGCGCCCTGATCAAGGGCGGCGAGGCGCTCCAGCGCGCCGGTGACGTGACACACGTGGTTCTGGACAAGACCGGCACGGTGACGGAAGGCCGGCCGGCGGTGACCGACGTGGTGGTGCCTCCGGGTTCCGGCCGCTCGGCCGAGGAGCTGCTCCGGCTGGTGGCCTCCCTGGAGGCGTCGTCCGAGCACCCGCTGGCGGACGCGATCGTACGCCACGCGAAGGATCTCGGTCTGTCTCTCGCTCCCGCGGAGTCGTTCCAGTCCGTGACCGGCCGCGGCGCGACCGCCGTCGTCGGCGGCACGGCGCTCGCCGTCGGCAACGAGGCGCTCCTGGCCGACTATGCGATATCGGCGATATCCGTCGATCCTCTCCGGGCCGAGGCCGAGCGGCTGTCCGCGGCGGGCAGGACTCCGGTCTACGTGGCCGCGGACGGCGCGCTGGCCGGCCTGCTCGCGGTGGCCGACCCGGTCAAGGCCACCTCGCGCGCGGCCGTCGCCCGCCTCAAGAGGATGGGCCTGGAGGTGGTGCTCCTGACCGGCGACAACCGGCGTACGGCCGAGGCCGTGGCCCGGGAGGCCGGGGTGGACCGGGTGGTGGCCGGCGTGCTGCCTGACGGCAAGGTCGAGGAGATCCGCCGACTGCAGCAGGGGGGTGCCGTGGTCGCGATGGTCGGCGACGGCGTCAACGACGCCCCGGCGCTGGCGCAGGCGGACGTGGGCATCGCCGTCGGCAGCGGCACGGACATCGCCATCGAGGCGAGCGACGTGACGCTGATGCGTGGAGACCTGGCCGGCGTGGCGGACGCAATCGCGCTCTCCCGGCGGACGATGCGGATCATGAAGCAGAACCTCTTCTGGGCCTTCATCTACAACGTGGTGGGAATCCCGGTGGCCGCCGGCGTGCTTTACCCAGTGTTCGGGCTGCTGCTGAGCCCGATCCTGGCGAGCGCCGCGATGGCATTCAGCTCGGTCAGCGTCGTGACCAACAGCCTCCGTCTCCGCCGGGCGCGGTTCGCGTGAGGAAGGGAGAGAACCTGGACATGGAACCGGACACGGAGATCCTCCACGCGAGCTGCGGCTGCGGTCTGCAGGGCGGCGGCGAACGCAAGGCGGCCGGCGTCGACCCCGCGATCAAGGACAGCAACCTCAAGCGGCTGCGGCGGATCGAGGGGCAGGTCCGCGGCCTCCAGAAGATGGTCGAGGACGACCGCTACTGCCCGGACATCCTGATCCAGGTCTCCTCGGTCCAGGAGGCGTTGCGCTCGGTCGGCCGCGAGCTCATGAGGAACCACCTGAAGCACTGCGCCGCCCAGGCGTTCCGCGCCGGCGGCGAGCAGTCCGACACGATGGTGGACGAGCTGATCGAGCTGGTTTACAAGAACAGCCGGTAGAGCCCTCACCCCCCGGCCCCCTCTCCCGGTCCGCCCGAGTCCACCCGCCCCGGGAGAGGGGGAGACTTGCTCTTTGTTTTCTTGGCTTTTGGGGTGGGCGGGGGCGCCCCTCTCCCGGGGCGGGTGGACTCGGGCGGACCGGGAGAGGGGACGGGGGTGAGGGCCTCTTCACACCCCCAGCCGGTGACCCACCCGCAGCAGGGCGCAGGTGCTCTTGCCGTCGTGGATCTCGCCTCGGGCGGCCTTCTCCACCGCTTCCTTCAGCGGAATCCTCTCCAGCTCCAGCACCTCGTCTTCGTCCAGGTTCTGGCGGGCCTCCTCGAGGCCCCGGGCCAGGAAGAGCCAGATCTTCTCGTCGCAGAAACCCGGGGTGGGCCAGATCCAGCCCAGCGACTCGAGCTCGGCCGGACGGTAGCCGGTCTCCTCCTCGGTCTCCCGCACTGCGCCGGCCTCGGGCTGCTCGCCCGGCTCCAGCTTGCCGGCCGGGATCTCCAGCAGCCAGCCGCCGGTGGCATACCGGTACTGCCGGATCATCAGAACGTCCAGAACGTCGCCGCCGATCAACGGCACCACCGCCACCGCGCCCCGGTGGTGGACGAGCTCCACGTCCATCACCTTACCGTTGGGCAGGCGGACGGTGTCCACGGCCACGTGGATCGTCCGCCCTTCGAAGATCTCCCGCGTGCCGAGGCGCTCTCCCTCACGCCGATTCAAGTCAGATCCCGCCGCCGGACTTCTTGTCCTTGCGCCCGCGCAGGAGCGCGCCCAGACCGCCGCCCTCCCCTTCGCCACCCTCTTCGGCCGCGGGCATGAGCTGCGTCTCCTTGTAGCCGGCGGGGATCTCGAAGGAGAAGCCCGGCACGTTGGCGCTGGTGTCGAGCTGCGTGACCTCCATGGTGCTGCGGGTCACGGTCTGCTTGTTGCCTTTCTTCTGAGTCGTCGTGCTGACGGTGACCATCTTCAGGGGGAAGCCCTGGGTCTTGCCGGACTCGGCGGCGATGAGCTTGTCGAACTGCTCGTTGCCGGTGCGCGGCGGATCGCTGCGCAGCCAGACGCCGAGGGCGATGTCCTGGAGCCGGTCGGTCGACCAGACGTCCTGCTCGGTCACCACGTTGGCCTCGTTGCTCATGCCGAGCACCCGGATCTTCGTGGTGTAGCTGGTGCGGAAGCGGTAGTGGCGCGTGGACAGGCCGGCGACGGTGCCGCCGTCTTCCTCCAGGAGCTTCTCGACCTTGGGGTCGGTGAGCTCGATCTTGAGCAGCGGACCCATGCCCTGCATGACGTTGCCGAGCATGCCCATCATGGCCTGCAGGTTCCACTCCGCGTAGGTCTTCTCCTCGGGATCGACCAGATACAGGGTCTTGCCGCCGTCCTTCGTGAGCAGCCAGGCCCCTTGCTTCGCCATGGGGTTGGCGCTCTCCTTGAACTCGACCCGGGCCTTTTCGCCGCTCACCCAGCCCTCGACCACGATCGAGTTGTTCTTCGACTGGGCGTCCTCGGTCTTCGTCACCGACTTGTAATGCACGCCCGCGAACGCCGGCAGGGCGCTCAGGGCGAGAGCGAAAGCGAGGACAATATGCTTGAACCGTTTCATGGTGGACTCCACCTCCTTGGAGGATATCGATGATCTCGCATTGACGGGCCGGGCTGCAAGCGCCGGCAACATCCCGGAGAGTCTATCCGGAATACCAGATGCCTCTCCACCGCTTACACTGCCGGGAGATCCGGCATGCCCGAGAGAGACGATTCCCCCTCGAACGACCGCCTGCAGCAGGCCCTGAAGCTCCTCGCCGACGAGGTGCGGGAGCGCCTGGAGCGCCACCCTCTCGGCCATCTCGTGGCCGGCCGCGGCGACCGGATCGACCTTCATCTGCCGGTGCCCACCGCCCTCAAGGAGGGCACCCTGGAGCGCGCCGGCCGCGCGGCCGGGGAGGCGGTGCAGGAGGCCATCCAGTCGCTCGTCGCCCACAGCGCCCACTTCCAGCCCGGCCGCGTCTTCTGCCTGCGCTGCCAGAGCGCCGCCTGCGAGCACTCCGCCCCGGCCGGCAACCGGCAGGTGTTCACCGGCTACGCCTCGACCGGCGTCCCCCGCTTCGCCGACCTCGGACAGTGGCTGCTGGCGCGGCGCGATCCCCGGGTGGATCTCCTGTACCGGGAGACTCCCCAGCTCCTCGCCACGGTGTCGCCCGGGGCCGAGCTGACCGGCGAGCTGATGCCGGCGTTTCTCCAGAACGAGCCCGGCGGCGGCGGCTCCGGCTCCGGATACCATCTGCACGGCCAGGTGGCGGTAGGCTGGTATCCCACCGGTCCCCTCGGCAACGGCCACCGCGAGCCGCTGGCGGTGTCGTTCCAGGTGATCTCGTCGCGGGCGCGCAACGGCCGGCGCCGGTTCGGCCTGAACGTGATCGGGACCGGTCCGGGCGGCCAGCCGCTGGAGCATCTCTACGACCGGATCGGCGAAATCCCCTGGAGCGGCTCGGTGCGCTGGGCGCAGGCGGTCCTCGCCAGCATCGAGCATCAGCTCGAGCGCGCCCCCCGCACGCCTCCCCATGTGCTCGACCAGCGCATCGAGGGGCTGATCGCGGCCCTGGCCCGCCGCCTGGAGAAAGGATGGCGCGGCGAGGAGCGCAAGACGCAGCACGCCCGCGTCCGCCACCGCGAGGGGGACCGCCCCACCCGCATGGCGCTGGCCGACTTCGCGCGCGCCACGCCCGAAAACCTTCTCTTCGACACCCGACGGGAGACGCTGGTGGTGATCGGCGACCGCGGCCGTGCCCACGTCTTCAACCGCCAGGGCAAGCTGGTGACCTCGATCCGCTACAACCCGGCCGTCATCGACAAGCGGCGCCAGAACGGCATGTGGCGCCCGGCGGCCCGCGAGGAGGTGGAAGAGGTGCGTCAGCGGCTGGACGTCTCCGCGGCAAGCAGCGGGTAGGGGTTGATCGCCCCGCCCGTCCACTTGTAGATGCCGTAGTGCAGGTGCGTCGGGGTGCCTTCGGCGTTGCCGCTGTTGCCGACGTAGCCCAGCACCTGCCCCTGCTCCACCCGGTCTCCGGTCTCGGGAAGGTCCCAGGCCTCCAGGTGGGCGTAGTAGTGGCTATAGCCGCCCGGCCCGAAGACGGAGATCACCCTGCCACCCAGCAGGTTCCACCCCCGGTGGACCACGATGCCGTGGGTGGCCGCGAGCACCTGGGTGTTGCGCGGCGCGAAGATGTCGATCCCTTCGTGCGTGCGCCCCCCGCTCCGGGCGGCGCCCCAGGTGTCGACCAGGTCCGAGGGCACCACCCCCTCGACCGGCACCGGCAGGGCCGAAGGCAGGGGTTCGCGCAGCAGCCGGACATAGGGGTACGCCCAGCAGGCCAGCAGCAGGAGGAGCGCCAGCGGGATCAGCCATCGGAGGAGGGCTCGCACGCGCGGCATCTGCGCAGGATATCCTCGCCGGATGCGGACCGCCCTCGTCCTCGCCTTTCTCTTCCTGGTGCCCCTGGACCAGGTCCGGGTGACGATGCACCCCGGCGATACGGGGGACGGACCCAAAGAAGGGATCGGCGAGGGGATCGTCGAGGCGCCGCCGGAGCGGGTCTTCCGGGCCGTATCCGACCTTCAGTACTGGAACGAGTTCATGCCGTTCGTCCAGGAGTCCGACGCCCGGCCGCAGGCGGACGGCTCGGTCCTGAGCTTCCAGCGGCTCGACCTCCCTGTCCTGATCGGCGAGCGCCACTACGAGATCCGGGCGCGGAGCCGGGTGGCCGGCCGGGCCTGGACCCTCGACTGGAGCTACGTGCCGGGCACCGGCAACGTGAAGGCCCACCGCGGCTCGTGGACGCTCACGGACGCCGGGCCGGGCCGCACCCGAGCCGTCCTGAAGATCTACACCGACCCCGGCGGCGCCGTACCGGACTTTGCCATGGACCGCGCCACGGAGAAGTCGCTCGGCTGGATCTTCAAGGGGCTGAGGCAACAGGTGAAGCGCTGGCGCTATGCGGCGCCGGTCTGAGAGAGAAAACCCGCGGGCAAAGAACCTGCTTCCGATTACCGGCCGGACCGCGCGGCGTTCATCGAGCCGCCCGCGTGAAGTATCGGCTTTGAGGCCCTCTGATCCGCCACGCGGCCTCAAGATCCACGAAAGAAGCCACAACCCTCCCATTCTTGGACCATCGATCCAATCCTCCGTAGCCGGTTTGCGAGTCTCCGGCGGATACCCCAGACTTCCGCGAAGCGGAAACGGCGT
Organism: uncultured Holophagales bacterium; assembly: GCA_963844885.1. Taxonomy (GTDB): domain Bacteria; phylum Acidobacteriota; class Thermoanaerobaculia; order Multivoradales; family UBA5704; genus DATMER01. Next base: position 152,109 of record CAWJQA010000016.1, read on the forward strand.
ACTCCCCTGGCAGGCAGTCTTTCCGAGCGGGCGCCGTTGCCCGGCAGGTTTCCCAAGCGCCAACATCCGCGGGCACTTCCGCCACTCCGGTCCGGGAGCCTGTCCCGCGGAGAGGGAGGAAAGATGAGTAAGGAGAGGAAGAATCTCGTTGCGGCCGTGCTCCTGTTTGCGGCATTCCTGACCGTGTCGGTCCCGGCCCTGGCCGATGGGCCGGCGAGAGGGGTGCGCGACGGGGGACCCCAGGTGGGCTGGGTGGTCCGGATTCTCGGCTGGCTCGGGTTGCCTCAAAGCCTCGGTTCGGTCTGGGCGGCGTCCAGCGCCAACATCGACCCGAACGGGACGCCCGACGATTCAGCCAACATCGACCCGGACGGGCAGCCCGGGCTCACCTCGGGAGGAGGAACCGGCGCCTCAGTCTATATCGACGACTCGGCCCACATCGACCCGGACGGATAGCTCTGGAAAAATCTGAGACAGGGGAGGCTCCGGCTTCCCCTGTCTGTCGCCGGGTACTCGCTTTGTGCGATAATAAGTGAGCTTTCGTACTCGGGATTTTCTCGGGGGAGGAGAGGATGGCGCACTTATCGGACCGCGACGTCGAAGGCTTCCTGGCCGGTGCCCTTACCGGCGACGACTTGCGCCGGATTATCCGGCACCTTCTCGCCGGCTGCGAGGACTGCCGAGCACGGCTGCCCTGGATTCAGAGCCAGGCCGAGCCGGATGACGTCTACGACGCCTGCATCGACAGGGCACGGCGGGCCGTCCGCCGGCTCAAGCCCCGGCTCGAGCGGGACAAGGAGCGGCGCGAGATTGGAGTCGCCTTGCTGCGATGAACGTTGGTTCGGCGAGCTCACCTGGCCCGAGCGGCGGTCGTTCTGGGAGGTCCATGTCGACGTTCTGCTTGAGATCAGCTTCGAGGAACGCTATCGCAATCCTCTGAAGATGCTCGAAGATCGCCCGGACCGCCCAACAGATCGCGGACCGGCCTGAAGAGGCGCGGTATGGCGAAGCTCTGCATGCGGATCTGCGGGCCCGGGCTTGGGCGGCGCTGGGCAACGCCTGGCGTGTCAATGAGAGCTTTGAAAAGGCGGATACCGCATTGGATCGCGCGCGCTCTCTCGTGGAAGAAGGACACAGGCGATCCTCTCCTGGCGATCAGAATCGACAGACTTTGAAGCTTCCTTGAGGAAAGCTCAGCGCCGGTTCAACGAGGCTGTCGCCCTACTGAACAGGGTTCAGCGAGCCTATCTGCGCCTTGGAGAGCGCCATCTTGCAGGACGGGCGCTCATGAAGAGAGGCATCGCGCTGGAAGTCGCCGGAAAAGCCGGATCGAAGCTATCCAGTCGCCATCAAAGAGCCTCGCTCTCATGGATCGCGGAGCGGGATCCTCAACTCGTGGCCACCGCGCACCACTGTCTTCTCAACGCCCTGGTGGACAGCTGAAAGATCCACGGAGAGGCGGGCCAACTCCTGCTCCAGAGCGGCCTGCGCCAGAAATTCGCCGACGATCCCCTCAACCTGCTCCGGCTGCGCTGGGTGGAGGCCAAGATCCTGGCCGGCCACGGCCGCCTGGAGGATGCCCAGGAGGTTCTCTGGGCCGTCTACCTGGAATTCCACAAGCGTGGGCTCGACTACGTCGCCGCCGTGGCGGGTCTGGATCTGGCCGAGGTGATGCTGCGCCAGGACAAGAAGACCGAGGCGCACTGCCTCGCCGTCGATCTCTACAACACCTTCCAGGAGCAGAAGATCGACGTCGAGGCACAGCGGGCGCTCATGACCTTCGAGGTGGTGTGCGGCTATCAGTCCGCCACTCCCGAGATGGCGCGGCGGATGCGCGACTTCCTCGACCGGCGACAGCACAACCGCACCCTGCGGTTCGAACCGCTCCAGGTGCTATACGGCTGAGGCCATGGCCTTGCGCGCCGTCTCGTGGTCGATGACGCCGAGCCGGAGCAGGAGCCGGATCATCTTCCGCTCCTCCTCTTCCGCGGTGGTGGCCGGCGCGGGGAGCGGAGTCTGGCCGTAGGCCCTCGCGAAGACCTCGCTCCATTCGATCTCCAGCGCGTCCGCGAGCATCAGGACGTGCCGGACCTGGAGCGTCACCCGCCCCCTCAGCACCTTGCTGAACACCGACTCGCCCACTCCCATCCTCCTCTCCATGGACCGGATGGAAGCGCGCTTCTCCTCCGCGAGAGCGACGAGCACCTTGACCAGACGCTGAGCCTCCGCCTCGTAGGGGTCGTCAGGCTTTTTTCTCATGGCGGCGATTGTATAGGGAAGCCACGCATCCGGGCGCCGGAATCACCCCGTCCCCCCGACACCTTTCCTCAGCCCCCCGTGGGGGCGTCCCGTCCCCCCGACACCTTTCCTCATCCCCCCGCGGGGGCGCCCCGTCCCCCCGACACTTTTCCTCAGCCCCCCGCGGGGGCGCCCCGCCCCCCCGACACTTTTCCTCATCCCCCCGCGGGGGCGTCCCGTCCCCCCGACACCTTTCCTCATCCCCCCGCGGGGGCGTCCCGTCCCCCCGACACTTTTCCTCAGCCCCCCGCGGGGGCGCCCCGTCCCCCCGACACATCTTCTCAAGCCCCCGCGGGGGGCGGCCCTCACGTCGATGCGTCCTGATCTCCCGCTGCGCCAGGCGCGCATTTCACTACTTGAAGAGCTGACATCCGCGAGGCGTTTTCCGTCTCTTATATAGCGGGCGGTTTTTTTAAGCACCCGACCGCCCGCTGGGCAAGGAGAGACGCATGGGTGAGAAAGACACGCTGATCGAGTGGACGCGGCAGTGGCAGGAGCAGGGACGGCGCCAGGGGAAATCGGAGCTGCTGCTGCGCCAGGCGGAGAGGAAGTTCGGTCCGCTCGCCGGCCGGGACCGCGCCCGGATCGAGTTGGCCGACGCGGACCGGCTGCTCTGCTGGGGAGAGAGGCTCATCGCCGCCCACTCCCTGGAGGAGGTGTTCCGGGGATGAGAGAAAAAGCCGCTTGTGGTACGTTGGTCCCGCCATGGACAGAGGCTTCCACGTCGAACAGCCGTTCCGGATCCCGGCCGCGGCCCGGGACCTGGAAGGGTTCCGCCGATGGGCGCGGTCCGACCGCTTCCCGGAGCGCGGACGCATCGACTTCATCAACGGCGACCTGGAGGTGGATATGAGCCCGGAAGAGCTCTATACCCATGGCGCCGCGAAGACGGAGATCGGGGCCGAGCTCCATCTCCAGTTCGGCCGGACGGGCCGGGGAACGGTCTACATCGACCGGGCGCGGATCACTTTTCCGCCGGCCGGCCTCTCGGTCGAGCCCGACGTGCTCGTCGTTCTCTGGAAGACGCTGAAGAAGGGCCGCATCCGCGAGATCCCGAAGAAAAGGACCAGCGAGCCCGGCAGGTACATCGAGCTGGAGGGAACGCCGGACCTGGTCGTCGAGGTGATCAGCGACGGCTCGGTGGGCAAGGACCGGCACCGGCTGCCGCCCAAATACGCCGCCGCGGGCGTGCCCGAGCTCTGGCTCGTTGACGTCCGCCGCGGCCTCCGCTTCGATTTGCATGTCCTGGGACCGGACGGCTATGAAATCGTATCCCGGAGCGTCGGCGGCTGGCTTCTCTCTCCCCTTGTCGGGCCGGTCCGGCTTCGGAGGAAACGGGTGCAGCCCGACCGCTGGAGCTACCGGTTGGAGGTGGGCAGCCCGTGATTCTTGGCCAGCCCCGGGGCAGGAGTGACGGAGGCTGGCATTCCTGCTAGCCTTCGCCCCTGGGCTCGAGGAGAACAGACATGCCCGTGAGAAAAGCGCGCAACACAATCGCCCTGCCGGAAGACTTGCTCGATGCGATCGATGCCGAGGTCCGCCAGGGACATGCACGGAACCGTGAAGAGTTCTTCAAAGAAGCCATCGTGAACCAGGTGGCCTCCTTTCGCCATGCCTCGGTGGACCGGCAGTTCGCCGGGATGGCTGCCGACAGCGCTTATCGGAAAGAGGCAGTCCGGATCGCCGAGGAGTTCTCGGCCGCCGATCTGGGAGGCCCCTTTCTGAAGAAAGCGTATTCGTGACAAGCCCTGACCCACAGTACGACGTCCTGGTTCTCGGCGGCGGCCCCGCCGGATCGACCACCGCGCTGGTGCTGGCCCGGGAAGGCAAGCGCGTCCTCCTTCTGGAGCGCTCGGCCTTCCCCCGGCTTCACGTCGGGGAGTCCTTCCTGCCGCGCAACCTGGCGCTGATCCGGGAGCTGGGACTGGAGACCGAGCTGCGCAAGATCCCGCAGGTCGAAAAGCGGGGCGCGGAGTTCATCATGGGGCACGGCAGAGACAGCGCCTCGCTCTTCTGGTTCACGGACCACTTCACCCGTGGCGAGAAGGTCTCCTTCAACATCGAGCGCGCCCCGTTCGACCAGATGCTCCTGGACGCCGCCCGCGGCGCCGGAGCCGAGGTCCGCGAGAGCTGCTCCGTGAAGAAGATCCTCCGCCTGGAGGACGGCCGCGTCGAGGCGCTGACCGACCGCGGAGAGGTCTCCGCCCGCTACGTGGTGGACGCCTCCGGACAGGCGACGTTCCTCGGCAAGCACCTCGGCCTGCGCAAGGTCCACCCCAGCCACCGCAAGATCGCCTGCTTCAGCCACTTCGAGAACATGGACCGGAGGCCGGCGCCGGAAGGGGGCTTCATCGTCATCGTCGTCAGCGACGAGGGCTGGTTCTGGCTGATCCCCCTGGACGAGACCCGGACCAGCGTGGGCGTCGTCATGGATGCCGAGCAGGCGAAGCGGATCGGCGTCCCGCCCGAGCAGCTCCTCGACTGGGCGATCGAGCGCTGCCCGGCGGTCAAGTCGCGGATGTCCGCCGCGGTCCGGACGGTCGAGCCGCAGGTGCTGGCCGATTTCAGCTACCGCTGCGCGCCCTATGCCGGCCCCGGCTACTTCCTGGCCGGGGACGCGGCCGTCTTCGTCGATCCGATCTTCTCCACCGGCGTCTGCATGGGAATGATGAGCGGGACCGAGGCGGCGCGGAGCCTTTTGGAGCTGATGCGCGGCGCCTCTCCGGAGACGGTGCGGCGGCGCTACATCCGTTTCGTGGAAAGCAGCTCGTCGGTTTTCTTCCGGCTGATCGATCTGTACTACCGGCACTCGTTCCGGGAGCTGTTCCTGAGCGGGGAGGGTCCCCTGCGGGTGCATGACGCGGCGATGTCACTGCTGGGGGGCTACGTCTTTCCGCGCCCGTCGTTCGCGCTGCGGTGGCGCCTCAAGCTGCTGGAGCTCATGGTCTTCGTGCAAGGCTTTGTCCCCCTGGCCCCCCGCCGCAAGCGCTTCTCCCTGATCGACGGAGCATGATGATCCGGCGGATCGAGGTTCCGGAAGACAGCCGATTCTTCGCCGGCCACTTCCCCGGCCACCCCATCCTGCCCGGCATCGCGCACCTGGCGCTGGTCGCCCAAGCCCTGGGAAACCCGCCCCTGGCCGAGGTGAAAACCCTCAAGCTGCGCAAACCGGTGGGTCCCGGAGACGTCCTGGACCTGATTCTGGAGGAAGGAGACCTGGTGAAGTTCGAGCTGCGCCGGGGAGACGAGACGGTCAGCAACGGCCTGATCCGGATCGGAGGAGGCGAACTGCCGGTCGAGCCGGCCGCGCCAGCATCTGGCCCCTACCCTTCCCCCGGCGGCCTGGTCCCGCATGCACCGCCGGCCCTGCTCGTCCAGGCGGTGCTGGACGTCTCAGCGGACGGCGCCTCCGCCATCGTCCAGATTCCGGCCGACAGCCCCTTCGTGGTCGCCGGCCGCGCGCCCGCCTTCGTCGGCCTGGAAGCCGGAGCCCAGTCCGCCGCGGTCCTGGAAGCCCTCGACCGATCCGGAGGCGAGCCCGGTCCCCGGATCGGCTACGTCGTGGCGATCCGCAACGCCCGCTTCCGCACCCCCTGGCTGCCGGCCGGCACGCCGCTGGGCGTCACCGTGAAAACCGCCGGAGGCACCGGCCCGCTGTCGATCTACGAGGTGAGCCTGGGCGGCGGGGTGGTGACGGGGATGGTGAGCACGTACATGGGGGAGGGTTGAGCGCCCGGCTCATTCTCCAACCAGGGCAAGAGCCTTCGAGATCACCGAGTCGGACAGGTACATGCCTGCGTCGCGGAGCCTCTTCACCACGGGACGAGCGGCAGGGAACAAGCCCTGGTTCCTGGCCTTCAGCACGAGACCCAAGGTGCCGATGAAGGAGATGCCGAGGATCTCGGCACAGCGGCGCCCAGCCAGATCGTCCACGATCACCTGGCACCGGGGGTGGGCCAGAGCCCAGGACAGCACCGAGGTCTCGCCGGGGCCGAGATCCCAGAGGCGCACCCGGGGAGAATCGGGAACCGGCCCAATCTCCTTCAGCCAGGGAGTTCCTTCAAGGATCCGGACGGTCGGGTCGTCCTTCCCGCGGCGGCGGATCTCCATGGAGACGGTTGTGGTGACCAGAACCTCCGGGCCAGCTACCCGCAGGAGGTCGATGAGGCCGGCATGCGCGAGGTAGATGAGCGGTGAGGCGTCGACGACGGACGCCTCATCCATTCGCGATCTCCCGAGCCAGCATCTCAGGGTCCACGGCGAAGGCATCCACCTTCTCGCGCGCCAGAGCCATGAGGAAGTCGGTCCGGTCCAGACCGGCAATCATCGCCGCCCGCTCCTGGGAGACGAGCCCGCGGGAATACCAGTGGATCGCAAGGGTCAGCCGCGCATCACGCTGGACCTCCCCGGGCGATCTGCGCAACGCGGTATAGATCTCGTCCGGAAGCTCGATAGTCAGGGTCGCCATGACATCCTCCTCCCGCCTATTCTCTCATCCCCACAGCTTCCTGAAGCAGAACCACTGGTGGGGCCGCTGCGAGATGGCCCACTCCAGCTCGGCGGCGAAGCGCTGCTGGGCCTCCTCCAGGTCGGCCTGGCGGCAGCCGGTGCTGGCGACACGGATGGGCGGACGCAGCGCGGAGCGGTAGCGCAGGCGGCCGTCCCGGAAGACGAAGACCGGGAGGACCGGCACTCCGGCGGCCCGCGCCAGCGCCAGCGGACCCACCGGCACCGGGAAGGGACGGCCGAAGAGCGAGATCTCCAAGGTCCGGCCGCCGTTGCGCGGCCGGTCGCCCTGCAAGGCCACGATCTCTCCTCGGCGGAGGGCGTCCAGGAGATCCACGCCGAGCTGCAGATCCTCCGCGAAGTGAGTGATGTAGAAGCTCCCCGCCCGGCTCCGGATCAGCTCCGAGATGAATTTCTGCGCTTTCGGATCGGTCTCGGCCTCGCGGACCACGTGGACCCGCCGCTCTTCCTCGAACGCGGGCATCATCGAGCCCACCTCCCAGGCGCCGATGTGGGCGGTGACCAGGATGAAGCCCTCGCCCGTGGCGTTCAGCTCGCGCCAATGGTCCTCCCCCTCGACCCCGACCAGGAACCGCCGTTCCGTGCTCAGCCTCTCGTAGCGCTCCGTCAAGCACCAGGCAAAGCTCAGGAGCGTGCGGAAGATCCGCGCCTGGCGAGCCCACCAGCCACAGGGACCGAGCACCGCTTCCAGGTTCGAGGCTACGGCCGCGCGGGCGTTCCGCAGAACCACCGAGAAAAAGGCCGTGAACCCGAGGACGAGCGGCCCGACGATCCAGGACGGCAGCAGCCGCACCCCGAGCTGGTGGATGCGGAACCAGAAAATCCCCGTGACGTACAGCGGGCCGAGGATCTTCCGCACGCGGCCCGCCTCGGGCGCGTGGGGAGGGAGCTGGGACGTCTCGCGGGTCGCGGCAATACTCATACGGCTCAGGGATTTCCTTCAGGACCGTTCCCGGTATTTCTCTCATCCGGCGCCCCCGCGACAAGGCCTCCAGCGCGGGAAGCACCAGGAAGGTCGCCACCAGGCAGGCCGCCACGCCCACCGCCACCAGGGTGCCGGCGTTCTGGAGGCCGGGAACCCGCGACGAGCCCAGGCTGCCGAAGCCGACGCCCGTGGTCAGCGCGATCAGGATCATCGCCAGTCCCAGCGCTCGACCGTCCCCCGGATCCCCTCCTCCGGCCGCAGCCTCCCACCGTGAACAGCATGGACGCCGAGATCGATTCCCGTCCCGAACAGCACCGGCAGCGTCGAGATGGCCAGCACGTCCACGTGCCCGCCGAACGCCCCCCAGAGGCCGAACGTCCAGAGGCATCCCAGCGCGAGAGGGAGGCCGGAGAGGAGCGAGTCGCCGATCCGGCCGCCCACCGAGACGATGACCACCAGGGCCACGAGCGCGAACGCCACGGCGCTCGACCGGCGGAGGTCGCCCATGGCGAGACCGCGCAGCTCCGCGCCGACGCGCGGAATCGACGCCAGGGCGAGGCCGGGCGAGGCCGCGTTCAGCTCCTTCGCCAGGTCCGCGGACGACTCGCCGCCCTTCCCCAGGGGGACCCGGACGTGGACGGCGACCGCTGCGAGTTGTCCTTTACCCTCAGGATGGACCAGCTCGCGGACCCAGCGCGGCCAGTCGGCCGGCGGCGGCGCGCCCGGATCCTCGCCGCGGCCGAAGGCCCGCATCGTGGCCAGCGCCGCGGCGAACGGCTCCAGCCGGAACCCGGCCGCCTGGAGCTCGCGCTCGAAGCCGTCCGCCGCCTGCTCCAGCGGCAGCGCGCGCAGCTCCCGCAGGCGCCGTTCCCGCCGCTCTCCCTGGACGATCCAGTCCGTGGGCGAGGTGATCTCCGCGGACGGCCCGAGGCGTTTCCGCAGCAGCCGCCGCGCCACGGCCGCCCGGTCCAGTGCCTCGTCGAGCGTCCGGCCCTGCGCCACCACGCTGAAGGTGTCGAGCCCTACCGAGAACGTCTCGACCAGGAGCTGCTCCGCCCGCGCCGAAGGGTGGTTTTTCGGCCGCAGCGAGCGCAGGTCGGTGCTCAGCTCCAGCCGCGCGAGCCCCCAGGCGGAGGCCGCGGAAAGCAGCGCCGTCGCGGCGAGGACAGCCCACGGCCGGCGGGCCGCGAAGCCGACCGTGCCGCTCAGCACCGGCTGCCCCCAGCTCCGCCAGAGGCTCGCCTGCCGCCCGGTCTTCACGCCGCGGGGAAACAGCACGAGCAGGGCGGCGCCGAGCGTCGCCGTGGTGATCAGCGTGGTCAGCACGCCCACGGTCAGCACCTGGCCCAGCTCGCGCAGCGGCCGAAAATGGGCCAGGACGAGGGCGCCCAGCCCGGCGGCGGTGGTGAGCGCCGAGGAAAAGATTCCCGGACCCGGGTCCTGGAAGGTCTCGCGCAGGGCATCCCCGAGGTCGAGACCCTCCTGCCGGAGCTCGCGGAAGCGGGCGCCGCCGTGGATGCCGTACTCGACGCCCATGCCGATCAGGGCCGCGGCGAAGCCGACTCCCACCACGGTGATGTGGCCCAGCCAGAGCGCGGCGATCGCCACCGACCAGATCATCCCGGCCACCACCGAGCCCAGGATGACCAGCGGGATGAAGGCTCCTCCGAAACCCACCAGGAGCAGGATCGCCACTCCCGCCGCCGACGCCGTGGCCGTGCGCGAGAGGTCGGCCCGCAGCAGCGCCTCGTCCTGGGCGGCGTAGATCGGGCCGCCCACGGCGACGATCTCGAGGGGAATATCGACCCGCGCGCGCGCCTTGGCGTAGGCGCGGTTCAGGTCGGCCAGGAGCGCCCGGCCGCTTTCCGGATCGATCTCGGCGTGCGCCGGAGTCAAGATGACCATCGCCGCGTCGCCCTTCCTGGAGAGGAAGGCGCCGGTCAGCGGGTCCACCGGCAGCGTCGCGGACGCGGCCCCGATCAGCCCCTCGGAGAGCCCGAGCGGATCGGCCGCGAAGAGCGGCGCGAGAGCGGCGCCGGCCGGGCTGCGCAGGGTCTGCCGCATCAAGGCCACCCGGTCGTGGATCGCTTCGGGCGTCAGCCGCGGCGCCAGCTCTTTCTGAATATCGCCGGCACCGCCCTCGAAAAGGAGAGGCATCCGCGGCGCCATGTAGCGGAAGAAAAACCGTTCGTCCTCCTCGGTGATTCCCGACCGGGCCTCCGCCACCTGCCGGCTCCGGCTCATTTCCGCGGCCACCACCTCGGCCGCGTCGATGAGCGGCGAGGCGTCTTCCAGAGGACCCCGGGCCGAGCGCACCACCACGAAGACTTTCTCGAAGCCGCCGAAGGTGCGCAGGAAGAGGCGGTAGTCGTCCGCCCCGGGCGCGCCGTCCGGCAGCAGAGCCGAGAGATCGGTGTCGACCCGGAATCTCGAGGCGGGGACGATCGAGACGAACGTCAGCACCAGCGTCACCAGGAGCACGAGCCTGGGGCGCCGGATCACCGGCTCGGCGAGCCGGGAGGCGAAGCGGCCGAACATGGTCAGGCCGAGGCCCCGGCGTCGACCACGAGGGTCTGGCCCGTGATGGCGGAAGCGCGGCCGGAGAGGAGGAAGACGACGGCGTCGGCCACGGAGCCCGCGCCGACTCCGCCCGGCAGGCATTCGCCGGCCCGGAGCATCTGGACGGCAGCATCGGGCAGGCCGGCGGTGAGGTCGGTGGGCACGAAGCCGGGCACCACCGCGTTGACGCGCACCCCCCGCTTCCCCACCTCGCGGGCCAGCGCGCGCGTCATCCCCAGGAGGCCGGCCTTCGAGGCGGCATAGGCGGCCTGGCCGGCCACGCCGTGCAGAGCCGACAGCGAGGAGACGTTGACGATCGAGCCGCGCCGCCGGACCATCATGCCGCGCAGCACGGCCCGGCAGCAGCGGAAGGCGCCGCCCAGGTTGACTTCGAGGACCGCGTCCCAGTCCTCGTCCGGCATCATGGCCAGGAGAGATTCCCGGCGGATGCCCGCGTTGTTGACCAATCCTTCGACCGGCCCGAGCGCCTCCTCGACCTCGGCCACCAGGTCGTCCGGCCGGCCGCGGTCCGAGAGATCGAGATGAAAGGCCCGCGCCCGGCCCTGCGACGCCTCCTCGACGGCCCGCGCCGCGTCCGCGGACGAGCTGAACGTGAAGGCCACCGAGTCCGTCGTCGTTGCCACGAGCGCCTCGACGATCGCCCGGCCGATGCCGCGGTTGCCGCCGGTTACGAGGATCGTGCCCATTTGAGCATCTCCAGCCGGGCGCGCGTCACGGCGCCGGCAATCCGGAAGCTGTCCATCAGTGGACGGTAGTGGCTGGTCGTGCGGCCGTCCGCGAAGCCCAGGTGGACCGGCAGGGTGACGACGCGGAACCCCCGCCTCGCCGCCCGCACCACCACCGCGCTCTCCGCCTCGAAGCGCGCCTCGGGGAAGCCGACCGCGTCGATCAGCCGCTTCGAGTAGAGGCGGAAACCGGTCTGGATGTCGCTGAGCCGCGTGCCCGCGGCGAACGAGATCGCCTTGGACGACAGCCGGTTGCTCAGGCGCCGGACCGTGCTCATCTCACCGAACAGGTGGTCGCGGACGCCCAGGATCAGGTCCCCTTCCTCGCGGGCGGCGAGCAGCTTCGGGATCTCCCCGGGCAGGTGCTGGCCGTCGGCGTCGAGCGTGAGGACGGCCTCGAACCCCCGCCCGAACAGGTCCCGGAAACCCGTGGCCAGGGCCGCTCCCTTCCCGAGGTTTCCAGGATGGGAGATCACCCGCGCTCCGGCCCGGCGCGCGGCGTCGGCGGTGCCGTCGGTGGAGCCGTCGTCCACGACCAGAACCTCCGGCAGGATCTCCAGCGTGCCCCGGACGACGGCGCCGACCGACGGCGCCGCCTGGTAGGCGGGGATGACCGCGGCGATCCCTTCGATGCGAGTCGGTCCGATCGTCCCGGTCATGGCGCCCCCAGCACGAGCCACGAGGCGGCGCCGCCGGCCGCCACGCTGGTGACAAGAATCCTGGACGCGGCCGGCAGCGGCGAGCCGTCGTGCGGCACGAGGCCCAGCTTGGGGTCCGGCTCCTCGAACCCGGCCGTGCGGCCGAACACACCGCCCATCGCGAGCACCGCCGCGGCGAGGAAGCCGCCGCCGTACTCGCCGGTCACCCCCTTGGGCGCGAAGACCGGCGGTATTGGCAGGGTCGGCAGGGTTGGCAGCGTCCCCCAGGTTTCCCGCAGCATCAGAGCCTCGAGACGGTCGCCGCCGGGAGAGCCGGACGCTCCGGCCACGATGCGGTCTATTTCTTCCAGATGGATCCCGGCACGGTCGAGCGAGCGGCGCAGGGAACGGGCCAGGGAGGCGTGGCCGGTCCCCCAGCCCACCGGCGCGGCCGTGGGATCGAACGCGCTTCCCCAGGCGAGGACGCGGGCCAGCGGCGCGGCTCCGCCACCCCGCTTCCGGAACCCCGATTCGCTCTCCAGCACCAGCATCGTCGCACCCTCGGCCGCGACATATCCGGAGCGGCGGCGGTCGAACGGCCGCGCCACGACGGTCTCCGGCCGCTGTCCGGGAGCGCCGCCTTTGCGCGTCACGGCGCCGAAGCGGTCGAGCAGCGAGTGGAGCAGCGGCGTCATCTCGTCCACCGCTCCGGCAAGCACGCGCGACGCGCGGCCGGAGGCCACGTCCGACGCGGCCTGCCCGACCGCCAGGAGCGCTCCGGCCTCGCGCTGGCAGAGCGTCACGCTCGGCCCCCGCGCCTTGGCCAGGATCGCGATCTGGGCGGCCGGCGCGTTGGCCACGCTCTCGGTGAACAGGATCGGCGAGGCCGCCTCCGGCCCTTCGAGGAGGATCTGCCGCAGCAGGCCCTCCGAGTAGGACGACGGGCCGAACACCGTGGAGAGGCTCACTCCCATCCGCTCGTCCGCCGACCCTTCGAGGCCGGCGTTGCGCAGGGCCATGCGCGAGGCGCTCACGGCGAGCTTGGACGGCGGGCTCATCCGGCGCGCCTCGCCCGGAGTGAGCCACTCGCGCAACAGGGCCGGATCGACCAGCAGCGCCTGCCGCGCGGCGCGGGAAAGATGATAGCCGGCCGAGCGGTCGAGCTCCGCCGGAACCAGAGGCTCGCCCGCCACCAGCGCCCGGCGCAGGCTCTCCTCCCCGCTGCCATAGGCGCCGACCGTGCCCAGGCCGGTGATCCAGACCTCCCTCTCCCCCGTTTCGGGGGAGAGGGCCGGGGAGAGGGGGGACGGGATCAATCTAGCGTTCAATCTTCCACCTGTGAGAAGACCAAGGCGGCGTTGGCGCCGCCGAAGGCGAGGCTGGTGGAGACCGCGGCGCGGACGCCGGGCAGGGGCAGCGGACGATCGACCACGAGCGCGACCGGCGCCTCGGGATCCACGGCCGTCCCTTCCGCGGCAGGCACCGGATGCACCTCGCGATGGCGGAGGCAGAGCACCGTCGCCACCGCCTCGATGGCGCCGGACGAGCCCAGCAGGTGGCCGAGCAGCGCCTTGGTGGCCGCCAGCGGGATCTCGCCCGCGCGCGCGCCGAACACCCGCTGCAGCGCCCGCCACTCGGCGACGTCGTTCAAGGGGGTGCCGGTGCCGTGGGCGTTCACGAACCCGATCTCCGAGGCCGGCATCCCGGCATCCAGGAGGGCTGCCTCGATCGCCGCCGCCGCGCCGGTCCCGCTCGGGTCGGGCGCCGTCATGTGATGGGCGTCGCAGGCCGAGCCGGCGCCGGCCAACACCGCGAGCGGCTCGCCGCCCCGAGCGAGCACCCGCTCCAGCGGCTCCAGCACCAGCACCGCCGCCCCCTCGCCGAACGACATCCCCTCGCGCCCGGGGCGGAACGGCCGGCAGGCCCCCTCGTCCACCGAGCGCAGCGCGTTGAAGCCGGCATAGGTGAGCTGGCAGAGCGAGTCCGAGCCGCCGGCCAGGGCCACGTCCACCTCGCCGGACCGCACCGCGTCCAGCGCCGCGCCCAGCGCCAGGGCGCCGGACGAGCAGGCCGACGACACCGTCCGCACCGGCCCGGTCGCGCCGAGCCACCGCGCGACCGCGTCGCCCGGCGCGTTGACCTGCTGCGACGCCAGGTCGCGCAGGCGCGCCTGCCGCCACCGGCCGCGCAGGAACTCGCTGAAGTACCGCTCGCTCTCGAACATGCCGCCGGTGCTGCTGCCGAAGTAGACGCCGGCAATCGCTTCCTCTTCCCCGAGAGGAACGGCCAGCCCGGCCATCGCCAGCGCCTCGACCGCGGCGAACACGGCGAAGCCGTCGGCGAGGCTGAGACGCGCCCAGCGCGGGTCGGATTCGAGCCCTGCGCAGGCATCCGGGGCGTCGTCCACCTCGGCGGCGAGGTGTGTGCGGTGGAGGCTATGGTCGAAGCGCTGGAAATCACCGATGGCGCTGCGGCCCGCGCGCAGGCCCTCCCAGAGCGGGCCCACGCCCCACCCGAGGCCGCAAACGGCACCGACCCCGGTTACCGCCACGCGGGCCACGCGCCGGCCTCGTGTCTCGTGCTTCATCCTGGAAAGATCGTCTCGCGGGGTCTAGGTCCGCGCCTCGATGAACTCCGAAAGGCTCGACACCGAGGAGAAGACCTCCCGTCCGATCTCCTGGCTCTTGATCTTGATCCCGAACTCCTTCTCCAGAGCCACGACCAGCTCCAGAGCGTCCACGGAGTCGAGGCCGAGCCCCTCCCCGAACAGGGGAGCCTCGTCTTCGATCATCTCGGGCCTCATCCCTTCGAGATGCAGGCTGTCGACGATCAGGCGCTTGATCCGGCTCGGAATCGCGGATACTTCGGGCATAAGAATAAAACCTCTGGCCTGGGCCGTTCTCAGGGGGGCACACCGCAGGCATGACGATGCGCCGGGTCCGATGTGCCGGATCAATAATGCTAGCGTATCATCCCCCTCCGCCTCAACAATCCGGCGGTGCGGATCGAATTTCAGCAAGGATCATGATCCAGGACCCTATCCTCCAAGCCTTCGGCCTCCTGGCCCGTCGTACTCCCCTGGCCCCCTTGATGGCCACGCCCGAGCGCCGCGCCACCGTCGAGGACGTCGACGCGCTTTCCCGTGCCGCCGGCCGCTGCCTCGGCTGTCTTCACCCAGGCGCCGCCGTCGGCATCGCCGCACCGAACGGGCCCGGGATGCTCGCCTCCCTCGTCGCCCTGCGCCGCGCCGGCCTGGCCGCCGTCCTTCTCGATCCCCGGACTCCGGAGGCCGAAGCGCTACGGACGGTCGAGGCCCTCGGCGCCGCCGCCGTCCTCCGCTGCCGCACCGGCTGGCCGCAGGGGCCGGAGGACTGGACGCTCACCGCGGCTCCGTCGTCCTCCCTGCACCTCCCTGATATCGCCGTCGTCAAGCTCACTTCGGGCTCGACCGGCGCGCCGCGCGGCATCGCCACGCCGTCCGAGGCCCTGGTCGCCGACGACGCGGCCCTGGCCGTCACCATGGGGTATCGGAGCGGCGGGAGCGGCGGGAGCGGCGGAGAGGGCGGGGAGGGCGACCGCCTCCTGGCGACCATCCCCCTCTCCCACTCCTACGGCCTGTCGAGCCTCGCCATGCCGGCACTGATGCGCGGCACGCTCCTGATCCTCCCGGAAGAGGACCGCGTCTTCGACCCCTTCGACGCCGCGGCCCGCACCGGCGCCACCGTCTTCCCCACCGTCCCCGCCGTCCTCGACGCCCTGCTCCGCCTCAACGAGACGCCGGCCTGGCCCGAGTCGCTCCGCCTCGTCCTCACCGCCGGAGCGCCGCTCAGCCCGGCCACCGCCGCCCGCTTCCGGGAGACCTTCGGCCTCCCCGTCCACGTCTTCTACGGCGCCAGCGAGTGCGGCGGCATCTGTTACGACCGCGAAGGCACCGCGGGCGAGCGCGGCACCGTGGGCACGCCGGTCGAAGGCGTCCGGATCGACCTGGAGCCGGTCGACAACGAAGAAGAAGGACCCGAAGAGGGGGGGATGGTGACCGTACGCTCGCCCGCCGTGGCGGCCGGCTACCTGCCGGCGCTGCCCACGCCGCCGGCGGACCTCGACCGCCTCTCCGGCGGCTGTTTCGTCAACGGCGACATGGCCGTCTGGCGGGACGGCGAGCTCGTCCTGCGCGGCCGGACCGACGACCAGATCAACATCAAGGGCAAAAAGGTCAACCCGCGCGAGGTCGAGACGGTCGTCGGCCAGCTCCCCGGCGTGCTGGAGGTGGCGGTGCTGGGCGTACCGCTGCCCGGCCGCCCGGACCACATCCTGCGCGCCGTGATCGCCTGCCTGCCCGGCAGCCTCACCGTCGAGGAGGTCGTGGCCTGGTGCCGGCCGCGCCTGTCGCCGCACAAGGTGCCGCGCAGCGTCGTGCTGGTGCCGGAGCTGCCGCGCAACACTCGCGGCAAGGTCGACCGCCGCGAGCTGCGCGCGCTCCGGGGAGCCGGGGGATGAGCGGCTACAGGCCGACCCCCTACCTGCTCGGCTCGGCGGCGCTCCACGCCGCGGGGTTGGCGGCCGTGGCGCTCGCCCCCCGCCACTGGCCGCTCGTGGCCGGCACCCTGTTCGCCAACCACGTCACCCTCGCCGCTCTGAGCCTCTGGCCGCAGAGCCGGATGTTCGGCCCGAACCGCAGCCGCCTGTCCGAGGCCGCCGCCGGCCGTGGCGAGGTCGGCCTCACCTTCGACGACGGTCCCGATCCCGAGATCACCCCGCGGGTGCTCGACCTCCTCGACCGGGCCGGCGGGGCCGGCGCGCGGGCCACCTTCTTCTGCATCGGCCGGCGCGTCGAAGCCCGGCCCGACCTCGCCGCCGAGATCGTCCGCCGCGGCCACCGGATCGAGAACCACACCTGGTCCCACCCCCACGCCTTCGCCTGCTACCCACCGGCCTGGCTGCGCCGCGAGGTGCTCCGAGCCCAGGACGCGATCGGCCGCGCCACGGGCCGCGTCCCCACCCTGTTCCGCGCCCCGGCCGGCTTCCGCAACCCCCTCCTGGAACGCGAGCTGCACCGGGAGAAACTGACCCTCGCCTCCTGGACCCGCCGCGGCTACGACACCCTGGAGAGAGACCCGGCGGCCGTCGCCCGCCGCCTCCTCCGAGGCGTGTCCGCCGGCGACGTCCTCCTCCTCCACGACGGCTCGGCGATCACCGGAGGCGGGAATCCGGTCGTCCTGGACGTCCTCCCCCGCGTCCTCGACGAGCTGGGCGCCCGCGGCCTGCGGCCGGTTCCCATGGAATCATGATGAAATCATGAAGGCGTCATGAAATCCGGCCACCGGCTCCGCGAGCTGCTCTACCGCATGCGCACCGAGGGTGACACCCCCGGGCGGCAGGCGGGAGCCGTGGCGCTGGGCGTGATCATCGGCTGCACGCCGTTCTACGGCCTGCACCTGGCGCTCTGCGCGCTCTTCGCAAGGCTCCTGCGCCTGAACATCGTCCTCACCTACCTGGCCGCCCATATCAGCCTCCCCGGGACCTTGCCTTTCATGATCTTCGGGGAGATCCAGGTCGGCCGCTGGCTGCGCGGCGGCGGTGCGCTGCCCATCCACATCGCCAAGCTGCGCGGCCTCGAACCCTGGGAGTACTGGCAGTTCGGGATCGACCTTCTCGTCGGCAGCGCCGTCGTCGGCGTGATCCTGGCCGTCCCGCTGGCCCTCCTCACCTACCGCGTCGCCGTAGCCCGGAAGAAGGAGCCCCGGGTCCACGACCTCCTCGAAGAGACCGCCTACCGCTACCTCGGCAACGGCATGTTCGACTGGGAGCTCGTCCGCGGCAAGCTGCGGTACGACCCGGTCTACCTGCAAGTGCTGCGGCAGGGGCTCCTCCCATCCGGCGGCCGTCTCCTGGACCTGGGCTGCGGCCGGGGCATTCTGATGTCCCTCCTGGTCACAGCCCGGGACCGTTACACCCGGGGCCTCCATCCGGAAGGCTGGGCACCGCCGCCCGCCGCGCTGGAGCTGCACGGCATCGAGACCGGCCCCAAGGCCGCCCGCGCCGCCCGTGCCGCCCTCGGAGGCGAAGCGAAGATCGACATCGCCGACCTCCGCACCGACTTCGAGAATACGGAGCTGCCGCCGGCGCGGACCGTCCTCCTCCTCGACGTCCTCCACTACCTGCCGGCCGAAGCCCAGGAGAATCTCCTCCGGAAGATCGCCGGCGCCCTGGAGCCGGGCGGCCTCCTCCTCATCCGGGACGCCGACGCCGCCGCCGGCTGGCGCTTCATCGCCACGAGGATCCAGGAGCGCGCCTGTGCCCTCGCCCGCCGGCACTGGAAACAGCGCTTCCACTACCGGAGCGCCCGGGAGTGGCGCCAGCTCCTGGAATCCGCCGGCTTCACCGTCGACCTCCAGCCCATGGGCATGGGCACGCCTTACGGAAACATCCTGCTCGCCGCGAGCATGAACACGGCCGTGTTCCGCGTCAAACCGTGATGAAACACGGGGGGTGTTTTGCTCTCCGGAGCAGGAGGGCCTGTTTGTTCTCCGGGGCTACTCGGTCAGCAACTGTCTCTGATAGAGGACGCCCAGGGCGAAGAGGCCGTAGGACAGGAGGTAGGTCAGGTCGACCAGATCCACGAGGTCGGTTCGGCCGAGCTGCGAGAACCAGGCGAAGAGGGTGTCGGCGGCGCACAGGAAGACGAGGCCGCCCAGGAGGGTGGCCCAGACCTTCCAGACCGCGCCGCCCCGGAAGCGCAGGCTGATCCGGATCAGCAGCGCGGTCGGGATCAGTAGCAGGAAGTCCAGGACCGGATAGAGGACGTTGAGCACGGTCGCGAGCGGCTGGGCCGGCGTAGTCACGATCGGCTTCAGGATCGGGTAGCCGATCACGGCACAGAGGACCGCCACACCGGTGGCCAGCCAGACCCGCTCCGACGCAGGGCCGATGGGAAACCCGCTCTCCTTGTAGGCCCGCAGGAACATCAGGAGCGCCGCGATGGTCAGCGGGTAGTTGGGGACGAAGAAGAGGTCCACCGCGGACGGGAACGGCACCTCGACTCCGAGCCCGAACTGATAGAGGGCGATGAGCGCCTGTCCCACCATCAGGGCTCCGAACCCGAGGGCGAGAAGACGCCAGGCGGTATGGGTCGGGGTCCCCCGCTCGAAATTTCCTATGTTGCGGGCCGCCACCACCGTGGCCACGATCAGGAAGAGGAGCTTGCCGAAGGTGCCGATCGCCAGGATCGTCCGCGGGTCGAGGGTCTGCTGATAGAGGCCGGCTCCGGGGTCCAGAGCCCTCCCGAGGAAGATGAGCGACAGGGCGGCCAGCAGCAGCCCAAGCCCACGGCGCACGGTCATGCGGGTCATCCTCGCGCCTCCCCGAGCGCGACGATGGCCGCGCGCATGTCCTTCACCACCGTGCCCGCCTTGTCCCGGCCGAGGAAGATGATCAGCGCAAGGCCCAGCTTCTCCAGGAGGGCCTCGATCTGCGGCCCCTCGATCACCGTCGAGCGGATGCCGAGGTCGCTGCAATGGGCGCTGGGCGCAGTCCGGGCCATGAGCCGGCCGATGTACGGCTCCAGGACGCGGGAGACCGCGTCGAGCACTTCGCTCGTGTTCCTGCGTAAAGACGCAGTTGTGGACAGTCCAGGCATCCGAAGCTCGACAACTACGAAAGGGAACGCCTGAATCGTACCACAGGTGGGCCGCCGAGGCGGAAATCCCTCACCCCCCGGTGGTCACGGTTGTCAGGAATTCGAGGAGAAGGCGGGCCGTGACGTCCGGCAGCTCCACCACGATGCCGTGGGGCGCCCCGGGCACGATCTCCAGCCGGGCGTTCGGGAGGCCCGCCGCGAGCGCCCGGGAGCGCTCCGGCGGGAAAACCTTGTCCAGCTCGGGCGCGACGATCAGGGCGGGACAGCGCACGGCACCCAGATACGGAGTCAAGTCGAGCCCTTCCATGGAGGAGAGCATCGAGACGAAACCCTTGAAGAAGGTCGCCGGCATGCCGCGGACCCAGGTTTTGTGGAACGCGAGCGCCGTCTTCTGGCTCTCCAGGTATTCCGCCGAGTAGGTGCCGGGGAGCAAGGCTTCGAGCAGTCGGCCGCCATCCCCTCCGGCGAGGGCTTCGAGCGCGATCCCGCGCAGCTTCTCGGTGCCGGCCCAGGCTTCGGGGGTGATCCGGTCGGTCCCGGCGATGACGGCGACCGACGCCACGCGCTCCGGATACAGGGAGGCGAGGCGCAGCGCCACGAAGGAGCCGTAGGAGGTTCCCGCGAGATGGACACGCTTCAGGCCCAGGTGGTCGAGAAGGCCGATCACGTCGCGGACGTGGCTCTCCAGGATCGGCTCGGGCTCGCCGGGCGACAGAAGCTGGCCGCGAAGGTCGCAACGCACCACCTGGAAGCGCTCGGCGAGCGCCATGGCGATCGGCTCCCAGGCGGTGATGCTCATCAGGCCGCCGTTCAGGAGCACGACGGGCTCACCCTCGCCGCCCCGGCCGTCGATGCGGTGGGCGAGCGGCCCGGCTTCGCTGGACCCGGTCATCAACATCCTCTTCGGTCTCACGCCGTCTTCTCTCCGCTCACGCTCAGGTTCCGATCGCCAGCCCACCGTCCACGGAAAGCACGGTGCCGTGGACGAACGAGGCCGCGTCCGACGCGAGCCAGAAGTAGGCCTCGGCGATGTCCTCCGGCCGGCCCATGCGGCCGATCGGCGTGTGCTCGACCATCGAGGCCAGCACCTTCTCCGGCATCGCCTTAACCATCTCGGTGGCGATGAAGCCGGGAGCCACCGCGTTCACCCGGATGCCGTAGCGGCCCAGCTCCCGCGACCAGGTGCGGGTCATGTTGATCACTCCCGCCTTGGTCGCGGCGTAGTTGGTCTGGCCGAAGTTGCCGTAGAGGCCGACGACCGAGGAGGCGTTGAGGATCGCACCACCCCGGCCGCCTGCAATCATGTGCGGAGCCACGGCGCGGGTGCAGAGGAAGACACCCTTGAGGTTGACCGAGACGACCGCGTCGAAGTCGGCCTCGCTCATCTCGGAAACCTTTTTCCCGTCCTTCCACTTGACGAGCTGGCCGTCGCGGACGATCCCCGCGTTGTTGACCAGCACGTCGATCCGGCCCCAGCGCTCCATGACCTCCACCACGGCCGCCTCGACGGACGCGGCATCGGTGACGTCGACGCTCCGCACCAGGACATCCGCGGTACCGGCGGCATTCACTTCCTTCAGCTCGTCCGCGAGCGCCCCGGCCGCGGCGACGTCCCAAACCGCGACCCGGGCACCGTCACGGGCGAAGCGCCGGGCGGTGGCGCGGCCGATTCCGGCAGCCGCACCCGTCACGATCACCACCCGATCCGGCATCTAGAAAGACCGCCTCACTGCCGGTCGCCGAGCGGCCTGTTTTCCTGGAGCCGCGGGGGCTTCTTGCCCTTGCCGCTGCCGGGGACGATGCCGTCGCCCATGCGGTTGAGCGTCGTGAACTGGGCCGCGTAGGCGGCCTCGCGCTTCTTCGCCTCGTCGGAGGTGCGGTGGCACCTCTTGTACTTCTTGCCGCTGCCGCACCAGCAGGCGTCGTTGCGCCCGAGTACGACATCCGTCGGCCGCTCCGCCCGGGAGAACAGATTTCGGAACCAGGTCATCAGGGACACGGGAAGACTCCTTGATCAAAGTGTGGGAACGGGAATCAAACGGGCCGGGGCCCGAGTTTATTCCTGGACCAGGCCTACCGGACGCGCAAGAGGTCGATCACCTGCTTGACACCGGCGGTCTTTTCGGCGGCGCGGATGGCGATCGTCTTGCGTTCCTGGTCGGGGAGGGTTCCGCGCAGGCTCACCACGCCGGCGGAGACCTCCACCTCCACGTCGAGGGCATAGCGGCCGATCTCGGCGAGGAGGTTCTTGCCCACCCGCGCCTCCAGGATGCCGTCCTGCACTTCCAGGTCGAAGTGATCCACGGCCTGGCCCGGCGCGGTCTGCGCGGCGGTACCGGCCGGCGCGGTCACGCGGTTGTCCACGCTCTTGACTCCAGGCACCGACAGGGCGACCTCCTCGGCCAGCTCCTGGGTGGAACGCTGGCCGACCTGTCCGGTCAGGATCACCCGGCCGTTGGTGACCTGGACGTCGATGGGCAGGCCATCCCGGCCCAGCTTCTCCAGGAGGGCGACGTAGACGTCCGCCTGCACGGTGGCGTCGGAGATGGCCCGGTCGGCCGCGGCGCGCGGCCTGGAAACGGTGCCGGCGCAGGCCGCAGCCAGGAGGGTGGCGAGGAGGAGGATGGCGGAGGAGGTGCGCGAGCGGATCATGAGACGATTGTAAACGGCGTTGCGACCAGGGCCCAAGTTGTCGCGACTTTTCAGCCTTCTGTCGCGACTTCACCCGTCGGATCCACGGCGAGAGCCTTGGGTGTCACCACCCGGACCGCCGGCAGAGGGGTCTTCGCGTATACTGAGCCGGAACCGGACGGCTCTCTTCTGAGCCAGGCCACGGGGGTCCTCTTCCGCGTCGAAGGGGACCGGCTTCGGTTGAGGGATGCCGCCACGGGCAAGCCCCTCCTCCGCAATGAAGAGATGGAAGTGGCACGCCGGCAGGCCGAGCAGAAAACCGCCGCCGCGACGACGGCACTTCAGCAGGCCGAGGCCAGGATTCGAGCCCTCGAAGAAGAGCTCGCCCGGGGGCGCCCGTAGCCTGGTCGACCGGCTTCAGTGCATCATCGGCGCCGCGGCCGGTGCCTCGGCCTTGGCTGTGCGGTGGGCCTGGAACCTCGCGGAGCCGGCGTCCTTGCCGCCCACGTAGGAGCCCCACACGGCGTCCAGGTCGTCGCCGCTCACCTTGAGCCGCGACTGGTGGATATGCGCGTCCTTGGCCGGGTCGAAGTTGGTGCCCCCGGCGAAGGCGAAGACGAGGTCGCCCGGCTTCGACGCGGTGGTGTCCAGCTTCATCATCGGCTGGTTGCCCATGCTGCAGTAGTGGACCAGACGCAGCTCGCCGTCCACAATGTGGTAGATGTTGATCATCTCGTGGTCGGAATGGGCGAACTGGCGCTCCATGACGACCGAGCCGCCCGAAGCGATCTCGTAGGTGACGGTGTAGGGCATGCCTTCGGCCTTGCCTTCCCAGGTACCGGCCATGTCCTTGAGCGTCTGGAAGGCCGCCTTGGAGTCGAGGCCCGCCGCGGGATCAACCGCCCGGACGGCTGGGACGAACAGAATGGACGCGAGCAGAAGCAGGCAGAACAACGGTTTCTTCATATCAATCCTCCCTGAGAAAAAGCGGTGGTCCCACATTACTATAATTGGCCCAGGCTGCGAGCTGTCCTCCTGATCTGCCTTGCCGGCTCGCTCCAGGCGCACGCGGCTCCGCCGCGGGACGCGGCGGCCGACCGGCGGCTCGCGGCGCTCGCCTCGCGCCTGGGCATCCCGCTTCCGGCGGAGCCGGTGCGGGTCGTGCTCTACACTTCCACCGTCGCCAAGCGGGCGGCGACCGGCGACGACCGGCCGTTCACCGTCGTGGTCGACCGCCGCGAGGTCCACCAACTGGTCTCGCCGGACGGCGCAACCGATCCGCGCGGCGAGGCCCTGCTGCTGCTCCGCCTGACCTGGGGGTCTCCAGGCTCGGAGCGCCTCGGCCTCGCCGTGGCGCGGTGGGCGGCCGGCGAGCTGGAAGGCCACCCGCTCCTGCCCTATGCCGCCCGCATCGCCCGCGAGGAGGAGCCCTATCCGCTGCGCGAAGTTCTGGGATCCGACGCCGCGCAGCTCTCCCCGATCGTGGCCGACGCGCTCGGCGGCGCATGGGTCGAATGGCAGGTCCGCTCCCACGGGAAGACCTTTCTGCGGAAGATCTGGTCCATGCGGGAAGCCGCTCCGGACGAGGAAGCCTGGAAAGGCTGGCTGACCGGTCTGAAGCCGGAAGCCGGGCCGGCGCGGCGCAAGGCCTCCTCCCTCCCCTTCCAGAAAGGGATCACGCTGGCCCATGAAGGGTTCCGCTCCGGCGAAGGCTACGGCTCCGACGCGGCGCTGGCCCAGATCGCCCGACTGCGGCGGCTCGGCGCCAACTCGGTGACGCTCGTGCCCTACGGCTTCACCCGGGCGCCGGCCGAGCCCACCGTCCGCTGGCTCGGCTCCGACGAATCCGACGACCGGGTCGGGCGCACCCTCCGGGAGGCCCGCCGACTGGGGCTCGCGACCGTGCTCAAGCCGCAGCTCTGGGCGCACGGCTGGACCGGCGGCATCGCCTTCGCGGACGACGGCGCCTTCCGCCAGTGGATGGCGGCCTACCGGCGCTATATCCTTCATTATGCCCGGCTGGCGGAGTTGGAGCGGGCCGACCTCCTCGTGATCGGCACCGAGCTGGGCGGCCTGACCGGCAGGCAGGCCGAGTGGCGGGCGCTGATCCGCGACGTGCGGAAGGTCTACTCCGGACCTCTCACCTACGCCGCGAACTGGGGCGACGAGGTCGAGCGGATCGCCTTCTGGAACGACCTCGATTTCGTCGGCGTCAATTTCTATTACCCGCTCGTGACCGCCGCCGGCGAGGAGCCCCGGGCCGGCTCGCCGCGCCTGCGCGAGCTCGACTCGATCCTGGACAGGCTCGCGAGGCGGCACGGCAAGCCCGTGCTGTTCACCGAGGTGGGGTACGCGGCGAGCGCCGCCGCCGCCCTGGAGCCCTGGAAGGAAGACAACGCCGCACTCGACCCCGCCATGCAGGCGCGCTGCTACGAGGTGGTCTTCCGCTCCTTCTACCGCCGCCCGTGGCTGGCCGGCCTCTCCTGGTGGAAATGGCCGAGCCCCGGCCGCGCCAGCGGCGAAGACCCCTCCTTCAGTCCGCTCGGCAAACCGGCGTTCGCCGTTCTCCAACGCTGGTACGGCGATCCCGCGCTGGCCCGGTAGGGCTTCTCTCACCTACTCCTTCCGGTAGACCGGAGCCAGGAAGACCGCTTCGAAATCCGGGCCGATCACCGGAACGCTGACCACGACCTGCCAGTAGACGGCCTCCTCCTTCGCGAGATCCGTTCCCTTGCCTTTCTCGGGAAGATCGAAGGCGATGTCGAGGACGTCCGAGTCGCCGGACAGCGGCGTCTCCCGCACCTCCTGGTAGACCGCGAAGGACTGCTGCTCGCGCTGCTGGTTCGCGCCGCTGACCCAATCGTCCTCGACGCAGCGCAGGGTCACCTTGGCGGGACCCTGGGCGGCCACTCGCCGGGGGAACGCGATCCTCCCCTCCAGGCGCTCGCCGAGAAAGGCCGGCACCTGCGACCAGATCACCACCGGCTGGCGCACGCGGAGCCATTGCAGGATTTTCTGGAACGAGTCGTAGACGATCAGCAGCCCGAACAGGTCGAAGACGGCGACGATCACCTTGAACAAAACGCCGGGCGCGCCCCAGGCGATGTTGAAGAGCCCCAGCAGACCCAGGAACGCGACCCGCCCGAGCACCGTTCCGGCGCCGCTGCCGGTGTAGTCCGGCTTCATCCAGTGCGTGCTCCAGGGGTGGTCCCAGGTCCACGGCCGGCTCTTGTCCCTCTTGCGCCGGCTCTGGTTCCGGGCTCCTGTGAGCATGACCTCGAGGATGCGCAGCGATACCAGGAAGAAGACCGTGCCGAAGCCCATGAGCACCAGGAAGAAGCGTGGATCGCCGTTCTCCCGCAACCCCTCCTTGTAGGGGCCGAACGTGCCGGCCACCCCGAAGAGGAGGATCCCCGCGCCGATCACCAGGAACCCCAGCAGGCAGCCGGCCTGGCTCTCGCGCAAGTTGCGGAAGAAGCCGCGCCCGAACACCGAGCCCGAGCCGGGCGCGGGCACCGCGGAGCGTGGCGGGACGATGATGCGCTCTCTCATCAGGCCGTCATTCTAACTTCGTTGTCACGCTTGGCGGGTGCCGCGCACCCAGTTAGTAGAGCCGCTCTTTAGATCTTCTTTATGGCGGCCTGAGCCTACTCACCCGGGAGCCGTGTCGGCTCACGGGTCTTCCCAGGGAGGAATATCCTCCCAAGGAGGTCTCACATGAATGTAGCAAAAGGGTTGCTGCGCGGTGCCTTGGCCCTTGCCATCGCAGCCGGTGCCGCAAGCATTGCCGCGCCGGCCAGCGCGACGACGCTCATCCGCGAAAGCCTCGACGGTCTCGTGGCGGGAAACCGCGCGGTCGTCGTCGGCGAGGTCGTGGATGCCAGCTCGTACTGGAACGAGGATCACACTTTCATCCTCACCGATGTCCGAGTCGCGGTTCACGAAGCCCTCAAGGGGGATGTGAGTGATCGCGAGATCACGGTCACGGTCATGGGCGGCCGCGTCGGCGAGCTGACCACGCTGATCGTGGGCGGGCCCGAGCTGATTCCGGGCAATTCGTACGTCCTGTTCCTCAATGAGGAGAACCTGCCGGGCGCTGAGCGTGCTCTCACCGTCCGCGATCTCTGCCAGGGGGCGTTCGACGTCGAGATCGGCCGCGGCGGCCTGCGCGCCGTCAGCCAGGCCAACAGCCATCCGCTGGTTCCCGACCGCCAGGGATATGTCGATGCGCCGGGCGGCGTCGAGGGGATGCCCCTCAACGCGATGATGCAGTCGATCCGTGAGACCGTGGACCGTCAGCGCACGCGCCAGGAGGTGCAGTGATGAACCGCTCCAGAATCGCAGCCTTCGCCCTCGTCGCGGCCGGCCTGGTCGCCTCGGCGGTGCCGTCGCACGCCTATCGCATGATCCAGCAGACCGGTGTCGGGCGCTACAGCGCCGGCGCCGCGGTGGCGTGCAGCGCCGCCGGCGGGTTCACCCACTGGAACATCCGCAACATCTCCTGGCGCCTCAACACCGCCAACCAGGGCTCGGGCAAGAGCACCGCCCTGTCCAACGCCATGGCCGCCTGGACGAACGTGACCAGCGCCGACCACGTACTGACCTACGCCGGCACCACCACGGCGGGATGGTCCACCGACGGCATCAACACGCTGCTCTGGGCTTCGGGCAACGGCTGCACGGGCTCCTGCCTCGCCCTCACCGCGCTGGTCCTCCAGTCCGGCCAGGTGATCGTCGAGACCGACGTGACCTTCAACAACACCTACACGTGGAACACCAACGGCTCCGACTACGACGTGCAGGCCGTGGCCACGCACGAGCTCGGCCACACCCTCGGCATCCACCACACCGAGCTGACCTCGACGCCGCGGCCGACCATGTACGCCTCGTACTTCGGCACCACGGGCCAGTCCCTGGAGACGGACGACAAGTCCGCCCTCCAGTGCGCCGAGAGCAAGTACTAGATCCTGAGCCTCGCCGAGCCGCCGGGCCTCCGTCCGGCGGCTTTTTCTTTCTTTTCCTTTATGATGGTCCGGTGCGAGCCGCCGCTCTTCTCCTCACCGCCCTCCTCTCCGCCTGCATGAGCTCCGCCTCCTCCCTGTCCTGCCACCTCGAAGCGCAGGCGCCCTCCCGGCTCCGCTTCGAGCTGGCGAACCGCTCGGAGACCGCGCTCTGGGTTCTCAAGTGGAACACGCCTCTCGAAGGCTGGAAGGGGACAATCCTCAAGATGACCCGCGACGGCAAGGAAGTCCCCTATCAGGGACGCATGTTCAAGCGGGGCGATCCGGGCCGGGATGACTACATCGAGATCCCCGCCGGGGGCAAGGTGGACGCCACGGTCGACCTGTCCGAGGTCTACGACGTCAGCCGGCCCGGGACCTACAAGGTCGAGGCGGACGGCGAGCTGATCGACGTCACCGCGGAGGCGCCTCCTCGCCCGCGCGACCGCCACCAGGGCCTGGCGCTCGACTGCAAGCCCGTGACGTTCCGGATACCGTAGGACCCTCCGGCCCCTTCGATCCGGAGGAAAGGTCACCGTGCCCGTCCTCCAAAGAGGACGCACCCAACCGCTCCTCTGCCTGGAATCCCTTTGAAATCAACGATATCGATCCTTGGCATCCGCTTTGCTATTTAGGATTGCGACCGACGCATCCAACCAAGGAGAGATCCATGAGAAGCATACCGTTCACCGCCGCCGTCGTCGCCCTCAGCCTGACCACCGCCGCCTGGGGACAAGACTGGGGCCATGACCGCTGGAACAATCCGCACGGCGATCAGGGCGGGTACGGATATCCGGGCCACTCGGGCTACGGCAACGTCGCCGCGCTGGCGCGCGAGATCGCGCAGACAGCGGACTGGATTCACCATAAATACGAGCGCAACAACCGCCGTCCGGACCGTGACGAAGCGCGGGTGGCCGTGGCCCTCCACGAGTTGGAGGAGCAGGCGATCCGCTTCTACGAGGGCGTGGACGGTTACGGCCGAGGCTCCCGCGGGTCCCGTGACTTCGAAAACCTGCTCCGGGCCTTCGACGCCACGTCGGAAACCTTGCGATACATCGCGCGGCGCCCCTACGTCGACGAGGGCATGGACCGCATCTGGTCGCTGCTCACCCAGATGGATAGCGGCTACGGCGTGAGCGGCCGCTACGGCCGCGGCTGGGCCCGGGACCGCAACAACGGATACGACCGCTACGACCACGACGATCACGACCGGCGCGACGGCCGGGACCGCTGGGACCGCCGCGACGACGACCGCTACCGCCCGCCCGTCAACTGATCCTCGTCCGAACCCGACCGACTCCCGAGGGAGCGCGCCCAGGCGCGCTCCCTCGTTTCCTTTCTTCCCCCTCAATAGGCGCGAGGCTCGAAGCCTTCGGGAACCTGAAGCTCGAAATGCCCGTCGTGGACCCTGGCAAGGTAGATCCCTTCTTTCAGAACCTTCTGCCGGAGATTCTCCGGCGCGTCGACAGCGGCGAGGATGCCGTAGAGCTTCTTGCCTTCGTAGCCAGGGAAGAAGTCGTGGAAATCGTGGAGCATCTTCCGCATCTGATCGAGGGCGTCCTCCCGGAGATGGCTCTTGACCTCGACCACGAAAACGTGGTCCCGGGTCTTGGAGCTGGCAAGGACGTCCAGTTCCATGGAGCGGCCGTTGTTGCGTGCCTTGGCCCTGGGGAAGATCAGATCCATCCCGAACCGGTCGTGCAGAATCTTCGTCATGGACGGTAAAGCCAGGCCTTCAGTAAAGCTACCGAACTTCTCGCCGAGGCCACCGATCTGCTTGCCGAGATTCTTCAACTGCCGGTCGGTCTCCTTCAACTGCCGGCCGGTCTCCTTCATCTGCCGGTCGGTCTCCTTCATCTGCCGGTCGGTCTCCGCTGAGGACACCGCCAGGGACGCCACCAGATCCTTCAACTCTTGATCGGTCATCAAGCTTTGTTCTCCCGAGAGACATATCCGTCAACCGCAGGGCATCCTACCACAAGACCCGGTGTCCGGCATGGGCCATCTACCGTCCTGTGCGACCCATGCCCGGAGGCATGAGCGAGCCCATTCTTCCCCGAGAAGCGCGGGGTGTAGACTCCCGCCATGGACCTCCCGGACCCTGTGCGCAAGCTTTTCTGGGATACGGATGTCCGGCTGCGCTGGGACCGTCATCGCGAGGCGATCATCGGCCGCGTCCTCGCGAGCGGGACCTGGGCCGACGTGACCTGGTTGCGCAAGACGGTCGGCGATCCGGCCCTCCGCGAATGGATTCTGCGCCACGAGGGCCGCGGGCTCACCCCGCAGCAGCTCCGATTCTGGCAGCTCCTCCTCGACCTCCCCCGCCGCGAGGTGGACCGGTGGCTGCGCAGCCCGTCCCGCCAGGTCTGGGACCACCGGGCGGAGCCGTGAGCTTCCATCCCGAGATTCTGAAGGCCCGGCAACGGGACGTTCTGCAAAACCTGGGGCCGGCAGCGAGCCGCCACGGCTTCTACCTCGGCGGAGGCACCGCCATCGCTCTTCACCTCGGGCATCGCCGCTCCGTCGATTTCGACTGGTTCCGGCAGCCCCTCATCGAAGAGCCCCTGGAGCTGGCGCGCGAGCTTCAGGAGGAGGGAATTCCCTTCGTCGCCGGCTGGACCCGGCAAAGCACACTGTATGGGACGGTCCGAGGGGTCCGGGTGAGCTTCTTTCGGTTTCGCTATCGACTCCTGGCCCCGCTGGTTCTCTGGCCGGACGCCGGCTGCCAGCTCGCCGCGCTCGAGGATCTGGCGTGCATGAAGCTCTCGGCGATCAGCCAACGCGGCTCGCGCAAGGATTTCGTCGATCTCTTCGCCCTGGGCCGGCACGGCTTTTCCCTCCAGCAGATGCTCGGCTGGTACCGCGAGAAATTCGAGGTCGACGATGTCGCCCATCTCCTCTATGCCCTCGTCTACTTCGACGATGCCGACGTGGAGCCCAGACCTTCCATGATCTGGAAGGTGAGCTGGCGCGAGGTCAAGGCGACGCTGCGGGAATGGGTCCGGTCGATCGAAGGGGATTGAGGTGGCGCGGCACGCGCCGGACAGGGCGAAGTCTTGTTAGCCATCATTTCGAGAACTTAAACGAGGTCTTGATCTTTTGGATCACGGGTTTCCAAATGACGGCCTCGGACTCGCGGTAGGATAGATTAATCTTCACAGTAGCGTTGGGAAGAAATACTTGGCAGACCCAAACAAGGACTGGGCCTTTCGGGCCAGTGCGACGGTAGTGCGCGACCATCGAGGGATGACCATCCAAACTCTCGATCGTAGTCCCGAGGTAATTGAGAAGCTCAAGCCTCTGTTGCGGAAGTAGTCTCCTGAGCTGGCTCGCCATTTCGCCATCAAGCTCCTTGAGGTCTGCAGGCGTAGCCGCACGGAGTTCGGCTGGTGAGGCTACAGGTGGCGTGGTATAAGTGACACGCACCGCTGCGTAGGTTGTTAGGGGCATAGAATTGGCTGCGATAAGGACCACGTCGCTACCGGCAGACGGGTCGATGCCTGATAAATCTAGCACAGCCTGCGTCAACGTCTCGATAACTGCGTTGTAGTCCTTGCCGACCAGCCACCATGTCTTCGGTAATTCCAGTTGAATCCCGTGCGGCAGCTTGACCGTTGTAAAGTGTGAGTCGTCGGCGCGGACGGGTAACCTCAGCAAAAAGGTGAAGGCAATAAATCCGATTACTGCGGTTTTCATATGCATGTGCTTGTCCTGCCCTCTGACGTTGGTGGAGGTGAACTGCGACTCCATCTGTCCGCTTGACCGCCCGAGCTAACCGCTCATCTCCTTGATTTTGCGCAAAACGCGACCCAATTCGTAAAAACTTTCCTCTACCTTGCTGTGAAACCGGATCGTCAGCAGGCCCGCCAAATTCGAGGGTTCCTCAATGCCGTCTTGCTCGATCAAGATGACACGCTCGAAACCCAGGCGACCCTGAAAAAGCCCAGCTTCGTGGATGACGTTCTGGCGGGCGCGAGCAACTCCCTCATTGGTTAGATCCTCAGCGGTACACACTATCACCGCCATGCTACATCGGTCTAGCATAGTTTTCAGGACATCGACAATGTGCTGTGATGTGCGGGTCTCAGTCTCGAAGGCTTCAACGTCAAGCCCGTGTTCAATGCGAAGTAGCCGCTCAACTGACATCCATTCCAGAGAACTGCGACCGTGCCCGAGAAAAACTCGGCCAACGCTGGTCACCGGAACACCACCTATTGGTATTGCCTCAAGGTTCGAGATCAACGTCCGCAAGAGAGCTATAGCACTTGAACGGAATGAACTGGGTTCGCTCAAGTCGTACCCGTCGATCAACCGCTGGTACTCGCGTACCGCCCTAGACTCCGGCCCTAGCATGCTGCGGAGAACTCCAAGCGGAGATCTCCAGAAGCTCACATTGGTAGGCTGGAGCCTCTCGGCTTTATTAGCAATGACCTGCAACATTTTGACACCTGGAGTCTCCGTGGATTTGGCCATGGTTTATCGTTCCCTCGGAGAGGTGAGGCTCACTGGTGTTAGCCGACACTCCCGCGTTGCGGGCGCGCACCAAGGGCGCGCTCAGCCATCGCTAGACCATCTGCTACTTTTCTCACAGAGGCGAGCGTTACCTTTGCATCCTGCCGGTGACGTTCCATCGACAGAACATCCGGTGGTGCTGCGACAACCGAATCGAACTCAGCGTCAAGCTGCGTTTCCAATTTCTGGGCTTCGGCAATCTGACTCTCAAGCTCAGGAAGAGAGAACGGCTTCTCTTGAACCAGCAGGTGGCGCAGCGACATGAGCTGTACACGAACTTGGCTCACCGTAAGCCGCGCCTCTACGAGAGTCTGGAGTGCATCGGTTTTCTTATCATTTGCAAGGAGGCACCGCGAAAACCGCGCAGTGAAGATGCTGTGGACAAGACCCATAATCGCCAAGACGAGGGCTGCGATGGAAACCCAGAGACTTGGCGGTTGCTGCGCGAGCTTTGCAAGAAAGTTTGTCATAGAGAATCCTTGTCGCGGCTTGAGATTGCCCCTCGCAAGCGCTAGCCCCGACGTTGGGTACTATTCTACCTCCGTCCCTAATTTTCTCCAAGAACAGAGAGGCTGCTGCATAAGCCTACTCTACAGGACGAACCTGGCCTGCCTCTTTGGTGGTGCGAGGTGTCGAGGGTCCTGCTGGGCTCGTCATCTGGTCACAGCCGGCCACGAAGTCTCATCCTCTCCGTCGCCACGATTCTGAACAGGCCCCCCAAGGGTCATCCCGCACGATCCAGGCGCGTAGCGCGACGCCATCGATGGCTGAGAGGGAGACGTCCCGGCGTTTCGGGACCCGGTGAGGTTTCGGGTAACGGACTGGGGCCGGCTCTACAGGTCTATCCTGACGGGGTAACGATGGCGCCATCCGTCTCCGCTCCATAGCCGGCGAGACGCCGGCGCTCCCAGGGAAGGAAACTCCGGAGAAGGCGCCTGCTGCGAGCGCCCGGCGAAACTGGTAGTCTCCTCCGGCCATGAACGAGAATGCCTCTGACATCGAGGTCACGTTCGCTCTGATCGGGCAAGGGGAACCCGTCGAATGACCCAGCACGCCTCTCTCTCGCCCGAACGGTGGTCGGCATTCAGCCTCGACCAGCAGATCCTGATGATCGGCAATGAGATGAATCGGGCCGCTCGTTGGATGCAGCCCGAGGATCGGACGAGCCTGGATCTTTCTTATGAGCGGGTCTTGCGCCTGGTCGATCTCACCGTCGAAGTCAACAGCCGTCCCACTCTCCGGCGGGAGCTCCTCCGCTGGCGAGATGTCGTCGCGGAGCTCTACATCAGTCCCGAAGCGGACCCCGCTGCGCACGCCGCCGCCTTCCGGGTTCTGCTGCTCTTCACACCGGTCGCGGCAGAGCAGATCCCCTACGTGCTGGGCTGATCGGCTCCGCAAAGCTCCCCAGCAGCGGTCCCCCGGCAGGCGATCCCTTTCGCTCCCGGCACGCGCTCATTCCCGCCCGAGGCGCCTTGATGCCCGACGGAAACGCCTCCGCCCGCTACGGGAGCGCCTCCGCCCGCTGCGGGAGCGTTCTCGTTCTCAAAACTTACGCTTCACTCTCAAGCAAGATCGTTCTTTTTCTCGAAACTTACGCTCCGTTTTCAAAAAATTACGCCTTGGTTTCATTCAATAGCGTTCCGTTTCTCCAAAGTTACGCTTTACTTTCAAAAAGTTACGCCTTGTTTTCATGCGATAGCGTTACAAAATGAAAACGAGGCGTAACTTTTGAGGACGAAAACGCTCCCGGGATCAACGATGGCGCCCTAGCCGCCCGTCGCCCAGCCCGCGAGCACCAGCAGGCCGACGAGACCCGGGCCGTGAACCAGCAGCGCGGCCAGGATGAGCCACGCCATCTCCCGCCAGCGCAGCCAGCCCCCGCGCAAGGCCCGCCGGAAGAGATAGACCGAGAACGGCAGGTTCACCAGCAGCGCCGTGACCAGCCCGGGCACGT
The DNA here is from genome assembly GCA_963844885.1 of uncultured Holophagales bacterium. Taxonomy (GTDB): domain Bacteria; phylum Acidobacteriota; class Thermoanaerobaculia; order Multivoradales; family UBA5704; genus DATMER01. Next base: position 185,538 of record CAWJQA010000016.1, read on the forward strand.
AGCCTCTCATCCACACGGCTCCGGCAACGTGGACGGCTACGTTGAGCAGCACCACCATCTGCGTACCCAGAACCAGGCAGAACGCCCGGCCACGGCGCTCCAGCGGACCCGAGGCCGCGAAGAGGTAGGGCGCCACCGTGACCAGCGCGAGCGCGGTCAGGAACTGGGCCAGGGTGACGTCCGGCAGCAGGCCGGCCAGAAAGGACGGCATCCGGTCCGCCAGGAAACCCGGCGCGAAGAGCGCCTCCTCCAGGTTGTGGAGCGTCAGCAGCAGCGGCACCAGCCAGAGCAGGTGGCGGCGGCCGAGGCGGTTCGGCGCCGGCCTCTCCCCCCGGTGGAGCTGCGACAGGGCCTGGATCTGGGCGCGGAAGAGGAGGCCGCTCTCCCACCCCCTGGCCGCCGGGTTCTGGAGGTCGAGGAAGCTGCCCGCCACACTGTCGAAGGCGACCCAGCCGTTCTGCCGGCAGATCCGAATGATGAACGGCATCGGGTTGGCCGCTCCCCGCAGGTGGAGCGCGAAGGAGTCCACCACGCCCTGCGACGGCAGCTCCACGTCCACGTCCACGGCGGTGCCGCGGTAGCTGCCCTGGACCGGCGCGTCCCACTCGATACCGGGCAGGGCGCGGCTCACGGCGCGCCGGACCTCGTCGGCCATGCCGAGGGGACGCAGCCGCGGGTCGCCGTCCGGAGGCGCCGCGGCCGACTCCGGGTGGAGGATCAGGACGTCCCAGCTCACGGAAGCCGGAAGTGCGGGTTCTCGGCGGCCTGCAGATCGGTGACGGGATAGACGGCGGTGCGAAGCCCGAGAAACGGTGTGTCGGCCATGGTGCCCTCCAGGCGGGGAAGCTTATGGCAGCCGGCCCGGAAGGCAAAGCGCCTCCGGAGACCGAAGCCTCCGGAGGCGCATCCGTGCTCAGTGAAGCATTCAGTGAGGACCGACGACGGTCAGCTTGCGGATCACCCGCGCCTCGACCTCCGCGGCGCAGATCGTGATCGGACCGATCGGCCCCGGAGGATCGTCGGTGGTGCAGAAGCTGTTGAGCACGGTATAGCTCAGGACACGGTAGTCCGCTTCCAGCTCCAAGATGGCGTTGGCGATGGCGTCGGCCTCGGTCTCTCCGGGCGCGATGACCGTGACGGTCTGGATGAGCTTCGGGAACGAGAACGAGAACGAGGGTGCCTGGGCGTGGGAGACGGCCGGGACGGCGAGGGCCACGAGCAGGGCGACGAGGACCAGGGTACGGATGTTTCGGCTGCGGGACATGACTTCTTCTCCTTGGCGCAGGATGCGCGGTTGTCAGGTGTTTCTTCTTCAATCGGCTCTTCAGGCGGAACCAGGGCCTCAGAACCCGTTCGAGACCTCGAGGATGGTCACCGTCATGAGACGGTTCGCGTAGTTGACCGGGAGGAACGGGCCGCAGGGCAGAAAGATGACGATGTGGATGCCGGGACCGTCGAAGGTGAGGATGTTGCCGTCGGACGTGAGCGTCACGTGTACCCCCGGATCCGACACTTGAGTTAGGTAGCCGTGCTCCACCATCCACTGTTTGGCGGCTTCGACGGCGACCTGCTCGTAGATGCCGGAAGACGGAGGCTCCGGCATCGCGGCCGGAGTGGGCGGCAGCGGCAGGACGATGGACATCTGCTGGATCTGGCGGGGTCCGACCGCGCGCTCGTGGTACATCAGGATCTGCTCTTGTTGAGCAGAGGCTGCGGCCGCGCCAACGAGGCCACAGAAAACCAGGATACGGAGGCTGCGCTTGATCATCTCTTCTCCTTCGCTCGATAGGTCTTCGGGATCGTCTGCGGCGGCGTCCTTGCCGCCGGGAGCGCCCCGGCTCGACCCGGAGAATCGCCCGGACGACCGGTCAAAGACGTCGGAAAACCGTCAAGAAACGGTGAAAGCGGGCAAGCTGGCGTTCGCGGGGTTCGTCCTGGACCGGGGAGCCGGACGGCTGCTCGGGCAGGAAGGAGAGATCCGGCTGCGGCCCCAGGCGTTCCGGCTGCTGGACGTACTGGTGGAGGCGGCGCCGCGCATCCTGTCCCAGGACGAGCTGCTGGACCAGGCGTGGGGGGTCGAGCATCTCTCCCCGACCTCGGTCAAGCAGGCGGTGAGCGAGATCCGCCAGGCGCTGGGCGACGATCCGGTCCGGCCGTCGATCATCGAGACGGTCCACCGCCGCGGCTACCGCGTGATCGCCCAGGTCAAGCCGCTGCTCCGCACCCCCGACCTGTCCACCCGGCCCATCCAGTCCGTGCCTCGTGGGGACGAGGCGCGGAGGGAGGAGGAGAAGGAAGAGAGGAAGGAGAGCGAGGATCCGGTCCAGGACCGCGTCCGCAGCCGGCGGGCGGGCGTGCTGCTGGCCGCGCTCGCGCTGGCCGCGCTCTCCCTGGGCGTGGGTGCCCGGCTGATGCCGGAAGCGCGCGTTCCCGGCAAGGTTCCGGCCCGCGCCGCCGTTCCCGTGGCGCGGCCGGCCCTGGCCATCCTGGGCTTCAAGAACCTCTCCGCGGACCCGCAGGACGACTGGCTTTCCGGCGCGCTGAGCGAGGTTCTCGCCTTCGAGCTGACCACGGCCGGGCGCGTGCGCCTGATCCCGGGCGAGAACGTGGCCTGGATGAAAAAGGAGCTGTCACTCTCGGGCGACGAGAACCAGTCGCGGGCCGGGCTCGGCCGGATCGCGCGCAACCTGGGGACCGATCTGGTCCTCACCGGCTCCTACCTGAAGGAGGACGGCAGACGGCTGCGTCTCCAGGTGCTGGTCCAGGACGCGCGCACCGGCGAGACCGTGGCCTGGGCGCGCGAGGCCGGCACGCGCGACGCTCTCGCCAGCCTTGCCACCGCCGCGGCCCGCGGCCTCCAGGCCACGCTCGGCGGTCCGGCCGGCGGGACCGCGCCGGCCGAAGCCGTGGCCATCGCCGCGAGCGCCGCGAGCGCCGGGTCGCTGCGCTACTACTCGGAGGCCCTGGAGCGCCTGCGCGTCTGGGACACGACCACCGCCCTGGACCTCCTGGAGAAGGCCGCCGCGCTCGACCCGAACAGCCCGTTCGTGCAGGACGCCCTGGCCGGCGCGGCGTTCCGCCTCGGCTTCGAGGCCAAGGCCCGCGAGGCGGCCGGGCGCGCCGTGGAGCTCTCCAGGAACCTGCCGCGACAGGTTCGGCTCGGCCTCGAAGGGCGCGCCCACGAGCTCTGCGGCGAGTGGGACCAGGCCGCGGCGATCTATACCGAGCTGCGCCACGCCTACCCCGACGATCTGGAGTATGGATTGCGCCTGGCCGGCGCCCAGCTCTCGGCCGGACGGACTCCGGCGTCCCTCGCCACGGTCGCCGGGCTGCGCCGGCTCGCGCCGCCGGCCGGCGGCGACCCGCGGCTCGATCTCGCCGAAGGGAATGCGCTGTTCAAGCTCGGCGACTACCGGCGCGCGGTCGAAGCCGCGGAGCGGGGGATCGCCGGAGCCGAGCGGCGCGGCATGGCGCTCGTGGCCGCGGGAGGCCGGACGGACCGCGCCTGGGCCCTGGCGCGCCTCGGCAGGCCGGCCGAGGCGCTGGCCGACTTCGCCGTCGCGCGCACCCTTTACTTGCGCACAGGCGACCGGGGAGCGGCGGCGGCCTCCCAGCTCGGGCACGCCTCCGTCCTGCAGAGCACCGGCCGCACGACCGAGGCCTGGAAAGGGTACGAGGAGGGGATCTCCACCCTGCGCGCCATCGGCGACCGCCGCCGCGAGGCCAAGGCGCTCAACAACTTCGCCGCCGTGCTGAGCGAGGAGGGGGACTACGCGGGGATCCAGCCGCTCCTGGAGCGTTCCCTGGCGATCAAGCGCGAGATCGGCGACCTTCAGGGCGCGGCCACGACACTGGTCGGCCTGGGCAACCTGTTCCGCGTGCGCGACGACCTGCGTAGCGCCCACCTGCGCGTCGAGGAGGCTCTCGACCTGAGCCGCAGCCTGGAAGACGGCCATGACACGGCGTTCGCCCTGCGCGCCTTCGCCCGGATCCTGATCAAGGAGGACCGCGTGGACGAAGCGCGCTCGGCGCTGGAGGAGGCCATCTCACTGACCACCCGGATGGGCGAGGGCGACGGCACCGCCGAGGCCCGCCTCGCGCTGGGCGACCTGGAGGCGAAGACCGGCCACCCCGAGCGCGCCAAGGCCGAGCTGGAGCAGGCGCTGGCCGCGTTCCGCCGCATGGACGAGCCCGGCGACGCCGCCTTCACCCTGCTGCGCCTCGGCGGCCTCAGCCAGGACGGGAAACACTATGACGAGGCCCGCACCCACTACACGGAGGCCCTGCTGCTCGCGCGCAAGGGCGAGAACAATTTCTACGCGGCCCACTCGCACGTCGGGCTCGCCGAGGTCGCGGTCCTGCAGTCGCGGCTGGACGTGGCCCGCGCCGAGTACCGGCAAGCCCTGGCGATGTGGGAGGAGCAGAAGAACGCGGACGAGGCCGCCAAGGTGAAGAAGGCGCTCGCGGAGATCGCGGGGAAATCCTCGTAATACGAATCGTAATGTTGGGGGGACAGACTGGAATCTCTCCCCGGTTGGCAGTAGGCGGTCGGGTGGGACAGGCGCCCTGGCTTCCTGAACAGCCCCGTGGAAGCCAGGGCGCCGGCAGCATGCCGGCGCCCTGGCCCGCCGTGATCAAGATCTCGATCCTGGCGCCGTTCCGCGTCCGGAGCGCGCTCTCAGGCACGCAGGCGCCGTGCCAGAACCTCGGCTTTCTGGCTGTCGGGCACCGGCGGAGGAGGCATTTCGCGCTGCACCGCCGACGCCACCCGCAGCTCGCGCTCGACCGGCGGCAGGTTCCGGTCCGTGGCCGCGTCCCAGGTCTGGCTCACCACGATCGCCTCGAGGTTCTCCAACCGGTGGACCAGTTCCTTCTCCCGTCTGCGCAGCTCGTCGACGTCCCTTTCCAGATCCTTCGTGGACGAGCCGAGCGTCTGCTGCTGTGCCCGGACCTTGATCCACTCGCGGATCGCCTTCGACAGGATGGCGGTGATGGGAATCAGCACCCACAAAAAGTTGAAATCCATCTTCGTCCTCCCGGCTCAGACGGCGGGCTTGACGCCCACCTCGGCCCAAAGCTTCGCCGGATCATAGACCGTTCCGTCCTTGACGGTGAGAACGACGCGCCGGATGTTGCGGATGTCGGCGGTGGGATCGCCGTCGACCAGGATGACGTCGGCGAGCTTGCCCGGGGCGACCGTCCCCAGATCCTTCTCCCGCCTCATGACCCGGGCGGGCACCAGCGTGGCGGCGCGCAACGCGTCCACGGCCGGGATGCCGGCCTCGACGTAGAGCTCCAGCTCGCGATCCAGGGCGAGGCCCGCCACGTTGTCGGTGCCGGCCACGATGGTGATTCCCTTGCCGTGCAGGGCGAGAACCATGGCCTCCATGGCTTTGAACGCCTGGACGTAGCGGTCTTCCTTGCCCTTGGGCGCCATGCCACCCAGGATCAGCCCGCGCTGCACCTGCAGCGGCAGGCGGCCGGCGACCGGCGCGAAGGTGTGCGAGACCTGGCCGGCGCGGTTGGTGAAGATCCCTTCGAACGCCACCAGCGTCGGATCGGAGACGGTCCCCTTCGATTTGAGGAGATCGAGGAAGGCCTGCACGCGATCGGACTCGAGGTCCAGGTCCGGCCCTCTCTCGCCGACGGCGTGGAAGCGCTCGGGCGTGCGGGTGTCGACGCCGTCGAAAAAGTTGAGGAACAGGAAGTTGACGTGCTGGATCTCGTCGAAGCCGGCGCGCACGGCCTGCTCGGCGGTCATGCCGTTCGGGATGTGGCCGCTCACGCGCATCCCCTTGGCGTGGGCGCGCTCGATGATCGCCGGCACGAGCTTGGGGTCGAGCGAGCTGTACAGCTTGATCTGCTCGTAGCCCAGCTCGGCGTAGCGGTCGACCGCGGCGAGAGCCGCCTCCGGCGTATCCACCAGGACTTTCGTCGGACCGGCGTAGGGGCCGGGGCCGTCGATGATGCCGGCCAGGATCACGCGCGTCCCGAGCACCTCGCCCGCGTCGATGCGGCGCCGCAGGTCGAGGAGAAAATCGGTATCGTTGGCCAGGTCGCGCACCGTGGTCACGCCCGAGGCGAGGTTGAACAGCCCGTCGAGCGCCGAAAGGTGGGCATGCATGTCCCACAGCCCGGGCATGAGCGTCTTGCCGGCCGCGTCGATCACCTCGGCGCCGGCCGGCACCGCGACCGCGCCGTCAAGCCCGACGGCCTGGATGCGGTTGCCGGAGATCACCACCGTCGTGCCCGGAGTCGACTTGCCGGACTCGGGGTCGAACAGCCGGGCGTTGCGGAAGACCAGCGCACCCGCCGGGTGGCGGGCCAGGCGGACGGCCCGGTCCTTCTCCAGCTTCTTCTTCGACCGCGTCCTGGACCTCCCCGAGCTTGGGCAGCGAGGATTCCCAGCCTTCCGCGACGATCTTCATCCAGCCGCCGTCGGTCGCGAAGAAGGCTTTGTCCTCCCCCATCCAGAAATAGGCCGGGGAGAAACCGAGACCGGAAAGCTCATAGAGATCGACCTTGCGCGACTTGCCGTCCGCCTCCGCGACGGCCGAGCCCACCTTCGCGATCTTCGCCTCGCCGGTGGGGAGCATGGCGAGCGTCTGCCCCGGCGCCGCGAGGAGGGCGCGCGCGAGCAGCTCGAGCTCCTGGGGCGCGCCGTTGATCGTCAGGTAATAGGAAGGGCCGGCGGTGGCCATCGGGCTCTGCGACTCCGAAGCGTTGTGCCAGGAGGCCTTGCCGTCCTTGACCTCGAAGCGCTCGTCGACCGGGTTCTTCCAGTAATCGATGCCGGTGATCTCCAGCAGCACGGGAAGGCCGCGCTCGTCGACCACGGCGCGCTCCTCGATCTTCGGGCCGCGTCCACGGTCGTTGAATTCGAAGGTGTAGCGCCACTCCCGGTCGCCCACGGAGCGGCTCACGGCCGTGCCGGCCTTGTTGCCGCCGAAGTCGATGGTGAAACGCGTCTCGTCCGCGCGCAGCGGCGATACCGCCAAACCAGCGAGGCAGATCAGGGTGAGAGCGAAAGGTAGGAGCTTCCGGTGCATGGTGGTCTCCGCGGGAGTTGCAATGTGAACAAGAAAGCGTACGGCACGCGGGCCGGGAAGTTTCGCCCGGTCCGGCGCCAGGGTATACTCAGTGCGGCAAGTGGTGTATAGTTCCCCCCTGCCATGCCGGAGGCCGTCATGTCCCAGACCGAGGCCGTGCTCAAGATGAACGTCAAGGATTCCGTCAAGATCGCCTACGAGTTCGCCAAGGACTTCTATCAGGACTCTACCTTGTCCCTGGAAGAGGTGGAGCTCTCCGAAGACGGCCAGCTCTGGTTCGTGACGCTCGGCATCACCAACCCCCTCGAGAGCTGGAGCACGGGGAAGAAAGACTACAAGATCATCGCCGTGGATCGCGATGGGCAGGTCAAGTCGATGAAGCTGCGCGAGGCTGGATGAAGCCGATCCAGGCGATGATCCGCCGCCATGGGCGGAGAGGAATCCTTCTCGACACGAACATCCTGCTGCTCTACCTGGTCGGCCGTTTCAATCCGGCTCAGATCGAGCGGTTCAAGCGTACCGCGAAGTTCGTGCAGGAGGATTACCATCTGCTGGATCGCCTCGTGGCCCGATTCGAGACGATCGTGACGACTCCGACCATTCTGGCGGAGGTCAACAGCTTCTCCGGGCAGCTTCCCGAGCCGATCCGCCTGCGGTACTTTCCCGTCTTTTCCCGCGAGATCCTGTCCCTTCAGGAAGATTTCGTGGAGAGCCGGCAGTTGGCAGAGCTGCCGGAGTTCGTCCGGTTCGGGCTGACGGACTCGGGAGTTCTCCAAACAGCGCGGGATCGCTACCTGGTCCTGACCGATGACTTTCGTCTCTCCCAATATCTCGGAAAAGCCGGCCTCGATGTGATTAACTTCAATCACATCCGGGTCATGGGCTGGACCTGACGCGTCCTACCACTCGACCGGCAGCTTGAGCTTCACGTCCTGCCGCCGGTTGCGGTAGAAGAGGCAACCCTCTCTCCGGCCATGAAGATAGAGATCGCGGAGGATCTCCACGTCCTTGCGGCAATACTCCTCCACCAGGTCCAGCCGTCCCTCCCGGACCCAGCGCAGCGACTGGAGGCCGTCCGCGGACTTGCCGAGCCCGAGCGTCTCCTGCGCGAGATGACCCATGCCGACCCGATGGCCGAGACGGCGGCTTACATCCTCCAGCAGGTCGAGGGTCGGGAGGAGGCGGTTGTAATCCTCGCCGGTGTAGCCGGAGAGGACGCGGTAGTCGAAGCGCCGACTGTTGTAACCGATCACCAGGCTCGCCCGGCGAAGCGATTCGATCAACTCGCGGACCTGGCCCTCGTAGAAGACCTCGAAAAGCCCGTCCTCCAGGTGGCAGAGCACGCCCAGCGCCACCCCCATGCGATGGATATTCGACCACCCCCCCACGTCCGAAGCACCGCGCAGGGTCTCCAAATCGAAGAGGATGGTGTGAGGGGATACGGGACCGAGGCGGAGAGGCGTCCAGACTCCCTCTCCCCCGGCACGGGGGAGAGGGTCGGGGAGAGGGGGAACGGGATCAACCACCAGCGCCTCGCCCTCCCACCCCGCCTCCAGAAAGCCATCGATCTCGACAGCAGCCTCCGGCTTCTCCTCCGCCGTCACCCTCCTCGACATCGCCCGCAGATCGAGCGGCTGCGGCGCACCCCAGGGAATCGCGGGCGCGTCCACACCCAGGAGCAGCCGGATCGAGTGCGCCGCGCCGGCCTTGTCGAGCGGACGGTTGCCGTTGCCGCACTTGGGCGACTGGATGCAGGACGGGCAGCCGGTTTCACACGGGCAGGCCTCGACGAGCGTCCGCACGCGGGCGAGCAGCTCGGGCAGATCCTCGAAACCGCGCGCCGCGATCCCCACGCCGCCCGGATGGCCGTCGTAGATGAACACGGCGCCCGTTCCCACCTGCGGCTGGAAGGAATAGGAGATACCGCCGATGTCGCCGCGGTCGCAGAGCGCGAGCAGGGGGAAGAGCGAGATGGCGGCATGCTCCGAGGCGTGCAGCGAGCCCATGAAATGCTCGCCCGCGCGGCGCAGGGTCTCCTCGATCTCCCGCGGCGCCGACCACCAGAGGCCGACCGTCTCATACTCGACCGGCGGCAGGTCAAGCGCCGTCTGGTCGATCGTCTCCTGGCCGTGGATGCGCTTGCGCTCGAAACCGACCACCCGCTCGGTCACCTTGAGCGTGCCGAGCCAGGCGCGCAGCGGGCCGTCCGTCCTCTCCTTGAGCACCTCCAGGATCTCGGTCTCTTTCTCGGTGAGCGGCGAGGTGTACCACTCCACATCCACGGCCTTGACCCGCGCCCGGTGCTCGTCGCGCTCCAGCGCCAGCACCTCGTACTGCCGCCCGGCATGGAGATAGATCGCTCCGGGATGGCACTCGTGGAGGACGCGCACGCCGTCCACCGTGCCGATCATCGCCCCCTCCCGTCCCTCGTCCAGGATGGCGCAGGTCTGGCCGGTGCCGCGCAGGTTCACGTGCCGCTGCGGCCGGCGGCGGAGGCAGTAGAGGTCGCCCGTGTCCACCGCCTCGAAGAGATGGCCCTGGCTCAGGAGCTGGCCGAGCCGCGCCTCGTGCCGCCCCATGTAGGCGAGGTCGTCCTCCCGGCAGAGCGGCATCTCCGAGGCGGCGCAGACGAGATGGGCGCGGGAGACCGGATCGTTTTCGGGATCGACGATCAGGCGCTCGCACGGACGGCCGATCAGCTCGTCCGGATGATCGAGGAAATACTGATCGAGCGCGTCGGGCAGCGCCACCATGGCGGTGATCGATTCGCGGCCGGCGCGCCCCACCCGGCCGGAGCGCTGCCAGGTGGCCATCATGCTGCCCGGGTAGCCGACCAGGATGCAGGCGTCGAGGCCGCCGACGTCGATGCCCATCTCCAGCGCCGAGGTGGAGATGACGCCTTCGAGGCTGCCGTCGAACAGCGAGCGCTCGATCTTGCGCCGCTCCTCGGGCAGGAAGCCGGCACGGTAGCCCGCCACGCGCGCGGCGAGCTCGGGATCTTCCCGCCGCAGCCACGAGTAGAGCAGCTCGGTGATGCGCCGCGCCTTGGTGAAGACGATCGTCTTCAAGCCGGCCTTCACGAAGCGCATGAACAGGTTGAGCGCCAGCGTGTAGGGGCTCGCCACGGGCCGGAACAGCAGCAGGTGCCGCCCTTCGCGCGGCGCGCCCGACTCGGTGATCCAGTGGAAACGCCGGCCGGTGAGGGTCTCCGCGAACTCTCCCGCGTTGGCCGCCGTCGCCGACGAAGCGATGATCACCGGATCGCCGCCCACCGACCGGCAGAGGCGCAGGAAGCGCTGCAAGACGTGGTGGAAGTGGGAGCCGAAGATCCCGCGGTAGGTGTGCAGCTCGTCGAGCACGATCCAGCGCAGATCGGCGAGGAACGGACCCCAGCCGGTCCAGTGGCCGAGCACGCCGAGGTGGAGCATGTCCGGATTGGAGACGACCACCCGCGGGAAGCGCTTGCGGATGGCCGTGCGCTTCGCGGCCGGGGTGTCGCCGTCGTAGATCTCGCAACCGGCTTCATCCGGGGAAAGCCCGGCCTCCGCGGCGAGCTTGCAGAACTTTCCGCGCTGGTCCTGGCCGAGCGCCTTGAGCGGGAACAGGAAGAGGGCATGGCCCGGCCCGCCGCGGATCGCCTCCTCCAGAGCCGGGACCTGGAAGACCAGCGACTTGCCCGACGCCGTCGGCGTCGTGACCAGCACGTTCTCGCCGCGCCGCACCGCTTCGATCCCCTCCGCCTGATGGCTCCACAGCCGCGGCACGCCGCCGCGGGCCAAAGCCTGGGCGAGCGGCTCGGGCAGCGCCGGGTCGAGGTCGCGGTAGACCGGGAGGCTCGCCGGCAGGTGGGTCGAGTAGACGAGCTGCCGGCCGAGCTTCGCGTCGCCCTGAAGCTCCTCGATGAGGTCGGTCAGGCAGAGGTCGGCGGCGAGCGGGTTACGAGCCATTACCGCCGGATCTTAGCAGCTCACATCTCTTCGAGCAGCTTCTTGCGCTTCACCTCATACTCCTCGCCGCTGATGAGGCCGTCATCGAGCAACGCCTTGAGCTGGCGCAGGCGCTCGGCACCGGATGGCGCCGATACCGCCACCGGCGGCGGCGCGAAGCGGTGGGAGCGGTAGGCCTCGGCCGCTCCCACGATGGCGTTCTTGAACTCGAGCGGCCGGCTGATCGAGCGGAAGCGGGTGGCGCCGTGCTCGCTGGCGGTGTCGATCTCCACGTCGCCGTAACCGAGGATACGGCCCCACAGCGTCTGCCAGTGCTCCACGTTGTTCACCTTGTCGAGCGGCGCGTCCATCGACTGCTTGCGCAGGATGCCGGTCTGCTGGATCAGGCGCCGGTTGGTCAGGATGTGCTCGTACGAGCGGAGGATCAGGAGCTTGACCAGGGTGATGCCGGCCAGGATGGCGGCGACCGCGGCTCCGGCGATGGCGATCGCCACCTTTCCGGTGCTGTGAAACTCCACCGCGGCCACGGCGAGCACGATGACGAGCGCCGCGATCCACGGGAACAGCGCGATGCGGGTGACGTGGGCCCGGTAGAGGATCTCTTCGCCGGGTTGGAGCTGGCTCTCGACGCCCATACCTTCCTCCTCTTGGTCGGTCTTCCCTATCCTATCTCTGGAAGGCGTACGAGACCTTGAGGAAGAGCTGCCTCCCCGACTTCTCCAGCCGGTCCGTCGGCGGGAAGAACGTCCGGTCGTCGCCATAGCCCACGAACAGCACCGTCTGCCAGTTCAGCTTGTAGGCGAAGAGCGCCGAGCCGCTGAACGCCTCGTCGCGCTTCGGGATCGGGAACGAGTACAGGCTCGGATCGCTCTTGAACAGCTCGTTCTGGCCGATCAGACGCAGGAAGGTGCGCGAGGTGAACGTCCACGTCGCCTTGACGCGCGCCACCTCCGCCAGGAACAGCCGGTCCCCCTCGCGCGGTCCGCGGTCGAGCTCGGACCACCGCCGGGTGTAATTGAAAATCATCTCCAGGTGGTCGCCGGCCCGGGCCGTGCCGTGCAGGTCGGCGTACCCGCCCTTGCCCGGCCGGACGCCGGCCACGTCGATCTCGTCGCCCAGCCGGATGTCGAAACCCACCTGCTCGAACAGGCCGGGCGGGTTCACCTCCATGTGAGCCGTCATCTTGTGCGAAGAGAGGATCTTGCCGGCCACCCGCGTCTTTTCCAGGAGCGGGTGGATCTCGAAGAACAGGTTCCAGGGACCGGCCCACTCGACGCCGAAGAAAAACCATTGATAGACGAGGTCGTCGTCCCGGTCCCGCACCTGGCGCAGCGAAAAATACGGCCGCGTCTTCGTGATCTTGCCGTCGGACCAGAACGGATGGCCGATCCCGAGGTGGGCGTCGCGCACTCCCACCTGCGGCAGGAAGCCGAGGTCGGCCCGGAACTCGTCGCCGATATCCTTGAAGTAGACGTCCCAATCCCAGTCGCGGGAGCCGTGGAACCACTCGGCGTGGAGGGCGTGCGACCGCAGGCTTTCGCCGTTCCAGCCCGGGAAGAGATCCGGCCGGTTCGGGTCTTCCGTGTCGCTCAGCAGGAGCTGCGCCTGGATCCGGTCGTGGTCGTTCGGCCGCCAGAGCACGTCCGGCCCGACCACCCGGTTGTGGCCGCCGCCGTCGTTCTCGCGGTCGGTCACGACCATGCTCACGAACGACTTGCCCAGGTCGTGCCGCACGCGCCCGATGACCGCGGTCGAGCCGAAGTCCTGCGGCGCGAGCCGGGAGAAGTCCGAGCCGGGAATGATGATGCTGCCGCCGCCGCGGTCGTCCGTGACCAGCAGTGTATAAGCGGTGCCGCCGTGCTCGCCCGTGGCGCGCGCACCCCAGCGCGGCGCGGTGACCGTGCGCGTGTAGACCACCGACAGCGGCGTCGAAAACAGCTCCAGCCCTTCCAGAAAGAACGGCCGCTTCTCCGGAAAAAACAGAGCGAAACGCTCGTTGGCCGAGATCTGCGCCACGTCGGACTCGACCTGCGAGAAGTCGGGATTGATCGTGGCGTCGAGCGCCGTGCCGGCGGAAGGCGTCCACTTCGCGTCGATGCCGGCGTCATATTCGTCGTTGTTGTCGTCGAGCGGCGCGCCGAGCCGGCCACCCGCGGGCGCGGAGGACCGGCCGGCGGTGGCGTACGGCGCCAGCACCAGGTGCTTGCCGGTCGGCAGCCCCTCCAATCCTACCAGGCGGCGCTCGTTGCAAAGGAAACATTTCGAGTTCTTCGTCTGCAGCGTGCTCAGGATGTTGTACTTGAACTCCCGCGGATAGCTGCGGTAGAGCAGGATGCCCCACGTCTGCGGACCGCTGCCGCTGTAGCGCAGCGAGGAGAACGGCACGCGGATCTCCAGGTTCCACCCCTTGTCGGTGATGCGCGTGGCCGAGTCCCAATAGAGGTCGAGGGAGGAGTCCTCGCCGCCGCCGTCGATCTGCACCGCGTCGTATTGGATGTTGCCGGCCGTGACCAGCAGCTCTACGGCGGTCTTGTGATCGTTGCGCGTATCGAGAATCACTCCGCCGTAGTCGTACGAGGGCGTGATGTTGTCCCGGTCTCCGAGCGGCGCCTTGATCCGCTTCGGATCGGGATCGAAAAACTCGAAGCCCACATACAGGTAGCGGTCGTCGTAGGCGAGATAGGCGACCGTCTTGACCTTCGGCTCGGCGTTGTCGCCGGGAGCCGTCTCCCAGAACCTGTCCACCGTGGCCGCCCCCTGCCAGCCCGGGTCGCCGAGCGAGCCGTCCACCTCGATGGGGCCGGCAGCGCGCGCGATGCGGATGTCCGGCAGAGACTCGCTCCCCTGCTCCTGGGCGGCCAGCGGCAGCGCCAGGAGCAGAGCGGCGGCAAGGGCGAGGGTCAGGGATCGGGACACGGCACACCTCTCGGGGCTCGACATGAGCCGGAACAGGGTCTCTATCTAGAGTGCGACATCCTAGCATTCCCGCGCTTCGGCTTGCCTGCCGCGCAGGCTCTCCGACGGTAGGCTGCGCCCCCACGATGACCAACGCGCCGAGCCATCTCCCTGACGTGATTACGAATCAGCTCTCGGACCTCCCCGGCGCGCTCGCCCGGTTGCGGGCAGGCGAGGTCAACCTTCTCGGCCCGTTCGAGGTACCCGGCCTGGCGCCACGGCTCGTGCGGGTCTATCTGCCGCGCGACTACACCCCTGAGCGTCCGTCCTTCGCCCTCTGGCTGTTCGACGGCCAGAACGTGTTCGACGACGCACCGGCCTTTGCCGGCGGCTGGCACCTGCACGCGGCGGTCGAGCGATTGGCCCGGACGGGCCGGACGGTGCCGGTCGTGATCGCGATCGACCACAGCGGCGCCGGCCGCATCCACGAGCTGTCGCCGTTCGAGATTCACGACAAGCCCGGCCAGGCGCCCCTGCTGCTCGACTGGATCACCGGCACCCTGATGCCGGCCCTGACCGCCGAGCTCAACCTCATCCCTGGACCGTTGGGATCGCTGATCGGCGGATCGTCCATGGGCGGCCTCTGCTCCTTCTGGTCGCACTTCCACTACCCGCACGCCTTCGGCGGCGCCCTGGCGATGTCCCCGTCGTTCTGGGTTGCGGACCGGGCCATCTTCGAAGACATGGCCGGCCAGCCCACGCCCGCGGTGACAAGGATCTATCTCGACGCCGGTGGGCGTGAGGACAGAGGCCGGCTGGTGCCGATGGTCACCACCATGGCCACCCACCTCGCCCGCCGTGGCTACGACGGCGACCGCTTGATGTGGCGGCCCGACGCCAAAGGCCGCCACGACGAAGTGAGTTGGCGGCGGCGGTTGCCCAAGGCGCTACGGTTTCTATACCATTAGCGGCATCCCGAATTTCGCAGACCCGTGCCCCCTTTCCATCGACTCAAAACAGGCGTATCATTTCTCCAGCAATAGAATATTGCCAGCACATGGGCATATCGACATTTTTCAAATATTACCCTTGACTGTCGAGACCGGAAGCACTCCGGTGCAACCGGGCCGCTTGCCGAGGAATTCCATGAAGCTGCCAGACTTCCCCTCTTTGGTGCTCGTCATAATCAGCGCCGTCTTGGCCGCAATTACTGGCGCCTGGGTTGAACGTCAACGGGCCAACGACGACAAAATGCCGCGGCTCATTGATTATGAGATCGAGAGCAGCCGCATCTTCCCGCCAGGACCCTACGTCCCCGGTAAAGACGTAGCTATCACTATCGACGGCAAGGATGCCGCCGGAGTCACTCGCCTGGATTTGATGGTTTACAATTTTTCGGACAAAGATTTTGACAATGTTCGATTCTATATCGACCTGGTTCCCGATAATCCCTCCGAAATGCCTGGCGACATCCAGGCCACATCGGCATGTGGAGTCAATGGAATTCCCGATTCGGTCACTCGCATCAAAGACGTCGAACCGTCTAAACGGCCCGGAGCCATGCGCTTCGGCTATGAAGTCAGGTCTCTAAACCGTAGCGCCCGCCTCACGCCTTCTTTCATGGTGAGCTACTATTATCTTACTGACAGCCCGCATCTGACGCCGGAAATCAATACGGACCGGGCGGGGATCGACCTCCGCCCCCTGTCGCGCGATCAGAGCCCCTTGCAGGAAAGCTGGCATCGCAGGGTGATTCGGTTCCTGCCATATAGCTGTCGCCATTGCCCTTCGGCTGACCCTAGTTTGGACTGCCGTTGCCTGCTTCCCATTCTCCGCGAAGAGGATAAGCGCCCTCCAGCGGAGTTGCGCAGAGGAACTCGAAGCACCTTCCCGACAACACGTGGAGGCCGCTGCTCATAGACGGGCTGATTCGCGCAATGACTCAGCACGAATGGCAGCAACTTCCCGGGGTCTTGCGCCTTTTTTTCAAACTCGCACGGCCAAGAGCTTTCGAGAAGATGATTCCCGGAACCAAGCCGCCTCTCAAGCCCTAGATCCGCGTCCAACCCGAAGGAGGTTCCCATGTTCGAACCTGGTATGAACGGTGGCCGAGTTACCCAGCGTCTCCTTTTCTTGGCATTTGCTCCGCTATTGGCGTTGGCGCTTGCCTGCAACCGAGGCTCGTCTGAGGAGGGGCACCCAACTCCACCGCCAACCGCATCGCCAACGGTGGCACAACCAGCCATCTCGGAACACCTCAACGGTAGAATTGGATCTTCAACACAGTGGGACTCTGGCTGGATCGACCTCAATGCGATGACCAGCTTCAAGCGCGGAGACAAACTGAGGCTTCGAGTCGGTGGCACCGCCCACAGCATCCTGGTCCGGTTCCTGGGAAATGGAGACAACCCGAATGATCCGGTCGGCCTTGACGGCGGCGTCATCGACGTGCCCACAGACAGAGTCGTTCAGATGATCCTGGAAGACGATCACGCGGATGTGGTGCAGATCTCCGTTCACGGCGGAGCCCAACCCGTGGAACCTGTATCCCATGGGCGGCGACAACGGTCCAGCGACGATTTTGAGCGTCGAACGCGTCACTCCTTAGGAGCGCTCGGCCATGAACAGGCTAATCGATCAGCTCTTGCCGTATCTCAGCTTCGGCCTTTCGCTTGTAGGATTGGTAGCACAACTTTTTCGCCCTTCCGGCTCCCGTAAGTCAGCAGTGACTTTGATCGCCGCATGCTTGGTTGTCATCACCGGTTTTGGCTTGTACCAAATCTGCGATCACGCAAGACAGATCGACGACGTTTCTGCCGATATCATCACCACCCTCGGCACCGACACAAAGACGTTTGATGAACTTCACCAGGCTCTTTTCAAAGTTGACGTCAGCCTTGCCACCGAAGCCCTGGATTCCCTGATTAAGGACAAGAGCGTAGGGCAAAAGATGTTGGAGGCTCGCGACAACTTTGGGACCAGATTCACCTTCCGTGGCTACTACCTTACTGCCAGAGGCAGAGAGGGACACTGACGACGATCGGCGAGTTGAGCCTGCGGAGGTGCGAACAGGCTGGCACCTGGGTTTCATTGCCTCCAGTGCGCGTCGAGCCGCCTCGTTCAGGGAGTCTCGGTTCCTCTACCTATCGGCGGGAGTGCCAACGGCGAGGATTGCGCCGGCCATGGAAGCAGGCTATGACCACGGTCCTGTCCGGCTCCGCCAAGTAGAGGACCGAGTAAGGAAAACGCCGAACTCTGGCTCTCCGGATTTCGCCGCGAACTCTGGGATACTGCCGTGGAGACCTCTCGACCGAGGCAAGCGTCGCCCGCGCCGCGTTCAGGAAGTCACGGCCCAAGCCCTCTCGCTGCAGCTCATACCAGTTGAAGGCTTCCTGAATCTCCTCCTTCGCCACGGGGCGAAGAATTAGAGGCGGCCTCCTGGGCGAGATTTTTCGATCTCGTCCAGGGCTTCAATCCAGGGGATACCGGGATTGCCGTCCCGCCGGTATTCTTCAACACGCCGATCCAGCTCCTCCGCCTGCGCTCCTGTGAGCGGAAGGGGCTCGGGAAACTCGGCCAGGCTATCCCATAACTCCTCGGCGAGTTGCACTCGTTCCTCAGCGGTCAGGTGGCGGAAGTCGAAGTTTGAATAGGCCATGCTCTTTCTCCGGGCGTTGCTTGGCGCGACTCACACATTCTACCACGCAACCACCGGAAGAGGATCTGGTGCGATGCCTCACGCAACAGCCACCACAGATTTCCCCCCGACCCCGATCCGGCCCACTCCGTGGCAGAATACCCGGGACACCCGCGCACTCTTCCGCAACCGTGATATGCTGGACGCGGGAATAAGATGTCTTCCCACGGTCCATGGGAGAAAGGACGTCATCCATGGCAGCGTTTCCCTTAGAGCAGGAAATCTACTACCCGGAGTCCGACGGACAGCCCATGGGCGAGACGGAAGACCACGTCAACGAGATCGTCGATCTCTTCACGGCGCTCAAACGGCGCTACAGGGATGCCGCGGACGTTTACGTCGGCGCCGACATGCTCCTCTACTACGTCGAGGGGAATCCGGCCCGCTGCGTCTGCCCGGACGTGTTCGTGACCGTCGGGATTCCGAAGAAGCCGGAACGGCGGTCCTACTTCCTCTGGCGGGAGGGTCGCCCGCCCTCGATGGTCATCGAGGTGACCTCGGAAGGCTCCCGCCGCGAGGACCAGGACAAGAAGGATGTCTATGCCCGGCTCGGCGTCGAGGAGTACTTCCTCGACGATCCCCTGGGGGAGTATCTGAAGCCGCCCCTTCAGGGGTATCGCCTGGTCCGCGGCAAATACGAGCCGATCGAGCCGGACGAGGAGGGCGCTCTCCTGAGCCGGACCACCGGGCTACGCCTCCGTCGGGAGGAAAAGGGGGTGCGGCTGATCGACGCCGAAACCCGCAAGCCGCTGCTCCGGGTCGACGAGCAGAGTCGTGCCCTCGACGAGAAGAGCCGTCTTCTCGATGAGACGCAACAAGCCCTCCGGGCTGCGGAGGAAGAGATCGCCCGTCTGCGCCGACAGGCGGGTGAGTGATCGGGAGGCCTTCCATCCTCAGGGATGATACGCCAGGCTCGCGCCCACCCAGGTCTTCTTCTTGTTGAAGTCGACGCCCATCATCGTTCCCCTTGCTCATGCGCACCAGGTTGTTGATGAGCTCGGGACGGCCGGCTCTCCAGACGAACATCATGCGGACTTCGGCCTTGGCGTCGCCGTCAGGGGTCTCCACAACCGGGGCGTACTCGACCTTCCTCTGGAGGAGGTAGTTGCCGGGGTCCGCGATGGATCGCAAGCGCTCCAGGCTCGGACTCAGCTCGACTCCTAGACCGGCGAAGGAGTAGAGCGGCTTCAAAACCCATTCGTCCAGGTCCGCCGGGTATTCGCCGCGGTCGTGGAGATCGCTCAGGAAGTGGGTCTCCGGCGCGTAGGGCGGACGGAGGAACGGCAGCGAGTACTTGCTGATGCGGAAGTACCAGTTCGGATGCCCGACCCACTCGGCCCCCAGGTCCCGCACGTCCCGCCGGAAGAGGTGATCGAAGGCGAGGCCTTTGCGTTGCAGCTCGTCGAAGATCACCCGGTTGTAGATGCGACGGATGGGTACCTCGCGGCCGTCTTTTTCATAGATCAGATGGCCGCTCCGCTCCTTGACGTTACGCGGGCAGACGGTGCGGATGCCCAGCGTGCTTTCCATGACCGCGAAGTCGCAGCGGGTCTTCTGGAGCTCGGGATCGACTTCCAAGAGAATGACCTGCTCGGGATCGCAATCGCTCACGATCACTTCCCGCAAGCGGTCGACGTAGGTGACCCGGTCCAGGCCGGCGAAGTAAGGGGTCACACCCTCGGGGATGTCGAAGCTCTGACGAAAGCCGCCGTCGAGGAGCCATTGGAAGCCGTAGAGCGAAGGAAAGCCTTGCAGCTCGATGAGACGGGGGACGACCTCTCCGGTTTCATCCAGGGCCAGCGCGAAGTCGATCTGAAGGAAGACGGGATGCGGGGTCTCGCCGGGGACGGCCAGCTCGGCCGGCAGCGCCCGGTCTGTCTGCCGGAGGTAGTCGTCTGACATGACCGTCTTCAGGATGTCCCAGGCGGCCCGCTCCAGCTCCCCGGTCAGCGCTTCCGAAAGGAAAAGCGGAGTCTCGCTGATGCGAAAGTCGATCGGAAAGCCGACCTCGGCCTCCAGGCCGCGCACCATCCGGAGATAGCGCTCTTCGGTGAAGGCGCTGTTGTAGGCCCGGCGAAGCTCGGGAATCATCACAACCCCCTCCCCAACCCTCCCCCGCTTCACGGGAGAAGGGGCGGATCAGATCAGAAACTCGCCGTTATGCATGACCTCTTCGCCGTCCATCCAGACGGTGACCTCCCGCGGCGCGACGCAATCGATGTGGGTGGTGGAGACCCAGTCCTGGCCCGTGTGCTCGGCGTACGGATGGCCGAAGGCGATGTGGACGCCCGGGATCTTCTCGTCCTGGAGGATGTTGCCGCGCACGTCCTCGACCGCGATGTTGGTGCCGATGGCGAACTCCCCCACCCGGTCGCTGTTCTCGTCGGTCTCGGTATAGCGGCGGAACTCGTCCACCAGCTCGCGGTTGGTACATTCCAGGCCGGCGATGCGGGCGCCGCGGACCTCGATCGAAAGCGGTGTCTCGCGCAGGTCGCCATACTTCCGGCACAGATAATCGCCCACCACGCCGTCCACCACGAAACGGCCGTTGACATCCCAGGGCGAGGTGAAGATCTCGCCGCCCGGGAGGTTGCCCCATTTGTCCGGAGAGATGATGCCGCTGGTCTTGAGCCACTTGAGGTGGGGCGCGAACTCGGCCACGAGATCGGTGCCCGCTTTCGAGGTGACGCGGATGGTTTTCGCCTTGCGCGCCTTTTCGATCAGGCGCGAGCTCAGGGCGTCGACTTCCAGGAAGTCGGCGCGCATGCCTTCGACCATGCACTGGCGATCGACGTTGACCATGTGGCCGTGGCGGATGCGCCGGCGGTTGACCACGCTGGTCATGGCGATGCGCGAGGTCAGCTCGCCGCGCTGCGCCTGGGCCGCGAAGATGCTCACCTGCGAGCGCTCCAGATCGTCCAGGATCACTTGCGGCATGGCCAGCAGCGGACGCTCCGCATAGTCTTCCAGAACAAAGACGCGGTGCTCGGAGCCGATCTCGCGGATTTCCCGCGCGAGCGCGGCGGCGATCTCGATCGTCTCCTGATCGGTGATGACGGTGACCCGCTCTTCGGGCTCGAGGCGCAGACAGGTCCGGACGGCGTTGCGCGCGCCGGGGACGAGGTCCGGGCTCACGGGGATGGATTCGAGATTCATGCTCGTTCCTCAGGGCGTACCGAGCCCGAGATGGGTCTCCGACACGATGTAATCGACGACGGCCTTCGTGTCGTTCGTCTGATTGTAGACTTCGACCTGCCGATCCGCGCCGGTGCCGTGGCGCAGGATCTCGTGGATGTAGTTGATCTCGTCCCGGCTGCCCAGCTCGTCGACCACGTCGTCGATGAATTCGAGCAGCTCGTGGATGAGGTCTTCGCAGGGCACTTCTTCGCGTTTGCCGAAGTCGATCAGCTTGCCGTCGATGCCGTAGCGCGCCGCGCGCCACTTGTTTTCGCTGATGCAGGAGCGCGGCGGTAGAGGCGGAAGCCCAGGTTCTGCTTGATGAGCTTGTAGAGCTTGGCGATGATCGCCTGGAAGAGCGCCGCCAGGGCCATCGTCTCCTCGACCCGCATGGGCACGTCGCAGATGCGGAACTCGAGCGTGTCGAAGAACGGGTGCGGCCGGATGTCCCACCAGATCTTCTTGGCGTTGTCGATGCAGCCGCGTCTTGATGAGCAGCTTGACGTAGTTCTCGTATTCCGACAGGCTCTGGAAGTGGTCGGGGATGCCGGTGCGCGGGAAGCGCTCGAAAATCTTGCTGCGGTAGCTCTTGAGGCCGGTGTTGCGGCCTTCCCAGAAGGGCGAGTTGGTCGACAGCGCGAGGATGTGCGGCAGGAAGTAGCGCGCCGCGTTCATGATGTGGATGGCGGTCTCGCGGTCTTCGATGCCGACGTGGACGTGCAGGCCGAAGATCAGGTTCGCGCGCGCCACCTCCTGCATGTCCTCGACGATCTCTGTCGTAGCGCGGATGCGGGGTGATGTGCTGGTCCTGCCAGTCGCGAGAACGGGTGCGTGCCGGCGGCGGCGATGCGCAGGCCGTTCGCCGCGCGAGCCCGGCGAGCTCGGTGCGCAGGCGCACGACCTCGCTGCGCGCCTCCTTGATGTCGCGGCAGATGCCGAGTGCCCACCTCGACGACGGACTGGTGCATCTCCGGCTTGACGCTCTCCTTGAGCAGCTCCTGGCCCTCGGCGAGAAGCTCGCTGGACGTGCGAGCGGAGCTCGCGCGTCTCCGGGTCGATGATCTGGAACTCTTCCTCGATCCCGAGCGTGAACAGCTGCGGCTGTCGCTCATGGTCTTTGAACCGTTCAGCGCACGGAGGTGCTGACGAACTCCGCCCCATCTCGGTTGTTCTTGCCTGCGCACGTGGTTCTGGGCGCGGCGGATCGCCATGTTGGCAGCGTTTTCCACGACCCACTCGAAGTTGTCCTCGCCGACCGACTTGACGTCCGCGTCCGGCGCCGGGTTGCAGAAGTCGATGGCATAGGGAACGCCGTCGCGGACGGCGAACTCGACCGTGTTGAAGTCGTAGCCCAGGGCCCGGTTGAGCGTGAGACAGTCGTCCTCGACCTGCGCATAGAGCGCCGCCTGGATCGGCGGGCCGCCGCGCACGTAGCGCCGTGGTCGGCTGCCGCGGGTCGTACTGCATGATGCGGACGTCGCTGGCCGATGCAGTAGCAGCGGAAGTACTCCTTGAAGACGATCTCTTCCTGCAGCATCATGACGAGCTGGCCGGTCTCGTTGTAGGCGCGGAAGAACTCGTCGCGGATTGTCCAGGCGGTAGACGTTCTTCCAGCCGCCGCCGGCGAAGGGCTTGAGGAAGGCCGGGAAGCCGACGTAGTCGAAGATCTCGTCCCAGTCCAGCGGATAGACCAGGTTGCGCAACGACTTGTCGGTCGTGTCGGGCGGATGCTCGTTGGACGGGAGCATGACGGTCTTGCGGCACCGCGACGCCGATCTTGGTGGCGAGCGCGTTGTTGAAGAACTTGTCGTCGGCGCTCCACCAGAACGGGTTGTTGACGACGGCGGTGCCGCTCAGGGCGGCGTTCTTGAGGAAGGCGCGGTAGAAGGGGATGTCCTGGGAGATGCGGTCGATGATGACGTCGTAGCCGCTGGGCTCGCCCTGGGCGAGCTTGGTCGATCCGCACCGGCTCCGCGATGATCCCGTCCACGTTCTTGCTGCGTGATGCGTTCCAGGAAGGCCCAGGGGAAGGTGTTTTCCTGTCCGAACAAAATGCCGATCTTCTTCATGAGGGCTATCCGCTCCTGGTTCGGGGTGCTGCTGTCGCGCGGAGGGTATCACAGGGGGCCACAGGGGATAGGGGGTTTGACTTTTCCGCCGGCTGGGCGCACCATCAGATCGTGCTCCGCCTCCACGCCCCCGTTCATCCGAACGGGCGTGACGTGGCGGTCCTCGAGGGGTTTGGGCGGCCTGAAGGGCCGGGCGGGTTGGGACCCGCCGATGACGGACACGCCCAGAAAGGAGGTGGTCTAGTGAAAGTAGACAGTCACGGTTTGGAGGTGGCGTCCTCGTAAGAGGCTCCTCCAGGTCAGTGCCGACGGAGGGTGACCTCGACGATCGAGGGCAACCCAACGCCACCCGAAGACCTGAAAGGCCCCGGTTCCGAAAGGGACCGGGGTCTTTTGCTTCAGGTTTCAGCGTCGCACAGGGAAAGAGGACTGCGATAGCTCAGCGAGGATCTCGGCCGCGCCGCCGGGAACCGCGATCACGGCCCCCCTCGGGTTCATTTTCGTTGACTTGACCCGAGCCCCCCGACAGACAGCGCGTGGGGTTCTGGTCCTGAGCCGTTACGGCGACGGTATTGGTATCACCACATAATCGTCTTTCGAAATCGGCACCCGGGCATCGTCCTTTCTCAACGCCACTGTTCCGTAGGGGACCCTGTCAGGCCCAGCCACCTCGCAAGGAATGAAGTACCGGTTGTTCACGACAATAGGATCTTCATAGAAGCCCGCCTCCAGAAGAACCCGAGGCCACTCTTTGCCCCATATTGGCGCAGAGGAGTACAGCTCCAACCCGAGCAGAACGTGCCCAGGAGTAAGGTTACCCTTCTTTCGGAAGGTCCGGAAGATGGCCAACCCCTTGGAGTAACGCCGGTGCAGCACACAGAAGGTCAACGCCTTCGAGTCGCAGTCTCCCTCACCCTGCAGAAGGACGGAGGAGGGTACGCGCACGCCTCCCGTAGTCCAACCCGTGCCCTGATCGGCGATCAATTTGAAGGGCATCGCCTGAAAAAACTGCATCAGCAGCTCGGGACTCTTCCCGACCTCCTGACCGAATTCATCAATGCAGCTTCCCAGGACAGGAGTCGCCCTTGCGACCAGCAGGGCATAATCAGGAATCCAGCCTTGCTGTGGATCTTCGACGAAACCATGGCTCTTCATGAACTGGCGCTCCGCCGCCGTGCGGAGCCTGACCTTGTTGTCCTCATACCACCGAATGAACTGGGCCTCTTCCTCTCGGCGTATGCTGTGTCAAGCGCGGACAGACTGTCGGTCTTTTGCCTCCACTTGAAATGAATGATTACGTCCTTGCCGTCATCATAGGTGGCGGAGAAAGACGGCCTGCCGTAGCTCCCGACGGCGGAGTCTTCTTTGCTGGCAAGTGCTGCAACAGCGTCCGCCATGGCGGACGCCTTCTCGCAGTCTTCGATAGCTGAATTCGTCGACGAGTTGCTGGGCCTCCTGGATCTTGACCGTGCAGGACACCCGATGCTCTTTTGAAAGGCCCTGGAACCGGTAGGAGAAATCCACAGCTCTTCCCCTGGCGAACCTCTCGAAATAGATATCGCCAACCGGCGATTCAGGAGTCAGATCTTGAAGGTCGGCGGGGGGAACGCTGCTTGACCATCCGGCCCGCCGAAGGAGGGCTCGGCGCCGCTCCAACCAGCGCCGCCAAGGCAAGCCCTGCCACACCCGCGGGCAGAATTCCGCGCAGGAGATCCTTCACGGCCATTGGATGACTCCGGAACGGGCGTACGGGATCAGCGAACGGGAAAGATCTTGCATGCCGTCGCTGAGGATGATGGTGATCGCCAGGAGGACGAGCCCGGAGAAGACCGCTACCGCGACATTGCCCTTGCTGATCTCATCGTCCTCGCTGAGACCCTTGGTCATCAGTCTGAAGATTTTGCGCGCAAGCCAGATGGAGAAAAAAGAAATCCCTGTGAGCCCCACGAAGATGAGGGCCGACCGGAGCCCCACTCCGGCCATTGCCCGGCGGAGAGCTCTTCCACGAAGATTCCGCGGATGACCGCCACGACGGCGAACACCGCATGGCGCGCCAGAATGGCCTGGCACACGATCGTCATTCCCAGATCGATGGCTACCGCCCGATTTCCGTCCCGCAGGAGCTTCTCTACGTCCGCCTTCGTCAGCGCGATGGAAAGTCGGAAGAACGTCCAGTGGACCAACGGGCCTACGCCCACGAGAAAGGCCACCGCATAGGCAACGAGTCCCGCGATCAGGTTCAAGAAGCTCAGCTTCCCATAGATCCTCCAAGGTCGGGCCTGGCGCGTAGTTTCTTCCGGCAGGTCCCTTGAGAGGATGACACGAAGAAGGCATCTATGTTTAGTGAAGCCTCTCTTCCCGTCCTCCACACCCCTCACCGAGCCTCGCTCTCCTCGGGAGGGCAGGCGTCTCCATAGGTCGGCCTCAGCCATGGAGAAATCTTGACCGACTGATGGAGGAAGCCATACTCACACCCATGAGCATGACAAAGCGTTTGCAGATCCCCGTCAGCGAGATGGAGTGCTCCCACTTCCGGGCCGCGGCGCGTCGAGCTGGCATGCCCCTGGCGGAGTGGGCCCGCCGCCAGCTCCGGGAAAAAGCAGAAGAGACGCTCGGCGGAGCCCTTGGTCCCCGCGAAGCGCTGGACGTGATCAAGAGCCTCAACGCGCCGGTGGCCCCCGTCGAGACGATGATCGAGGAATCCGTCGCCGGGCGCTACTTGTGATCCTGATCGACGCGAACCGGGCCGTCATTCATCTGGGGATCCCGATCCTCGCCATCACGAACCGGGCTATGGCTGGGGCCCGAGGATCTGATCGGAGTACCCCGAGCCTCTCCATGGGACGGTGTTCATCTGGGCGTGATGAGGGACCACAGGATCGAGACGATCCTCTCCTACGACCGCGATCTCTCGGACGTCGCCTGGGTCAAGCGCCTCGAAGCGTATTCCCGCGGAGCACGGACCGAACCGGGAGCGGCAACCGGCGCCAGCCGAGCATGAGGCGTCGTCGCGACACCCTTCGCCGTCGCAGACAGCCCTCAAGTCGCGATGCCGAAGGGTCTCGGCGTCGCAGACAGCCTCTCGCGTCGCAGAGTCGCCTTTCGGCGTCGCAGAGTAGAGCCTCGCGTCGCAGATTGACCCTTCGCCGTCGCAGAGTGGACCGTCGGCGTCGCGATTTGAGGGCTCGCGTCGCGACTTGAACGCTCGGCGTCGCAGAGTAAACCCTTTGGCCATGCCTGTGGCGCGGATGAGTGACCTCGCCAGCGTTATTTGTCGCGACATGGAGTGCCGCCAGTGCAAGGAAGGAGGGCTGCTGCTCCTCCCGTCTCCCGTGCCACCTCCTCGGCCGCCGCTTCCACCGCCGCGTCAACCCTTCCCACATCCCAGTCGGCGCCCCCCCGCGCGGCGGATCGGGAAGAGGGGCTGCAGAGACCATCAAGCTTCTCATTCTGAACCCGTTGACGTCCACCGCCATGTCAATGGTCCCGCCACCCGAGAGCACTGCCAGACCTGACATTGTGCCGTCGCCGCCCAGCGAGACAATGGCGTTGTTTGCCAGAGTCAGGAGACCCGGAAAGTTGATCGAGCTGGTCGTCGGTGCGGTAATGGCGTCACCCCGATAGAGAGTGATGCGGCCCGTGCTGGGGGCCACAAGCGCGGTCACATTCACGGACACAGCCTTGGCTGTGGCGGGCACTCCGCAGGTCCCCGTGACCGGAAAGACCGTGGCGACACCGGAAGTCAGCGGCACTCCCGTCACGCGAGTGTCGATCACGCGGCAAGGAATCACGGTGTAGAAGTCCAGACCCGTGTCGTCAAACGTCGCCGTCACCGAGCGTGCCTGGTCCATCGTCACCGTGCAGCCACCCTGTACCCGAACAGGCGCCGCTCCAGCCACCAAACACAGAGCCCACTGACGGCGTCGCCGTCAACGTCACCAGCGTGCCGTGGTTGTAAACCTCACTACAGTCCACACCGCAGTTGATCCCGGCGGGAGAGCTCGTCACCGTGCCGCTGCCGGCGCCGCCGAGGTCCACCGTCAGCGTATACGTCGCTGTCGTGAACGTTGCCGTCACCGAGCGTGCCTGGTCCATCGTTACCGTGCAGCCACCCGTACCCGAGCAGGCGCCGTCCAGCCACCAAACACAGAACCCACAGGCGGCGTCGCCGTCAACGTCACCAGCGTGCCGTGGTTGTACACCTCACTACAGTCCACACCGCAGTTGATCCCGGCGGGAGAGCTCGTCACCGTGCCGCTGCCGGCGCCGCCGAGGCCCACCGTCAGCGTATACGTCGCTGTCGTGAGGACGTCGCCGTCACCGAGCGTGCCTGGTCCATTGTCACCGTGCAGCCACCCGTACCCGAACAGTGCTGCTTCAGCCGCCGAAAACAGAGCCCACTGACGGCGTCGCCGTCAACGTCACAAGCGTGCCGTGGTTACAATCCTCGCGGGCAGTCCACACCGCAGTTGATCCCGGCGGAGAGCTCGACACCGAGCCGCTGCCGGCGCCGGCCAGGGTCACCGTCAGCGCGTACGTCGCTGTCGTGAACGTCGCCGTCACCGAGCGTGCCTCGTCCATCGTCACCGTGCAGCCACACGTACCCGATCAGGCGCCGCTCCAGCCACGAAGCGGAGAACCCACGCACGCCGTCGCCGTCAACGTCACCACCGTGCCGTGGTCGTAAACCTCACTGGGCAGTCCACACCGCAGTTGATCCCGGCCGGCGAGCTCGTCACCGTGCCACTGCCGGCACCGGCCAGGCTCACCGTCAGCGTATAGGTGGTTATCGTGAACGTGGCCGTCACCGAGCTTGCCTGATCCATCGTCACCGTGCAGCCACCCGTACCCGAGCAGGCGCCACTCCAGCCGGCGAAAATAGAGCCCAGGACGGCGTCGCCGTCAACGTCACCAGCGTGCCGGGGTTGTAAACGTGGCTGCAGTCCACACCGCAGTTGATACCGGCCGGGGAGCTCGTCACCGTGCCGCTGCCGGCGCCGGTCAGGCTCACGGTCAGCGTATACGTCGTTATCGTGAACGTGGCCGTAACCGAACTTGCCTGATCCATCGTCACCGTGCAGCCACCCGTACCCGAACAGGCGCCGCTCCAGCCGCCAAAAACAGAGCCCACGGACGGCGTCGCCGTCAACGTCACCACCGTGCCGTGGTTATAAACCTCGCTGGGCAATTGCAGCACCGCAGTTGATTCCGGCGGGATAGCTCGTCACAGTGCCACTGCCGGCACCACCCAGGCTCACCGTCAGCGTATACGTCGCTATCGTGAACGTGGCCGTCACCGAACGTGCCTGATCCATCGTCACCGTGCAGCCACCCGTACCCGAACAGGTGCCGCTCCAGCCGCCGAAAACAGAACCCACCGACGGCGTCGCCGTCAACGTCACCACCGTGCCGTGGTTATAAACCTCGCTGAGCAGTCCACACCGCAGTTGATTCCGCGGGAGAGCTCGTCACAGTGCCGCTGCCGGTGCCCGTACGGCTCACCGTCAGCGTATACGTCGCTATCGTGAACGTGGCCGTCACCGAACGTGCCTGATCCATCGTCACCGTGCAGCCACCCGTACCCGAACAGGCGCCGCTCCAGCCACCGAAAACAGAGCCCACTGACGGCGTCGCCGTCAACGTCACTAGCGTGCCGTGGTTATAAACCGCAGTCCATGCCACAGTTGATCCCCGCGGGAGAGCTCGTCACCGTACCGCTGCCGGCGCCGGCCAGGCTCACCGTCAGCGTATACGTCGCTATCGTGAACATCGCCGTCAACGAACGTGCCTGATCCATCGTCACCGTGCAGCCGCCCGTACCTGAACAGGCGCCGCTCCAGCCACCGAAAACAGAGCCCACTGACGGCGTCGCCGTCAACGTCACCACCGTGCCGTGGTTATAAACCTCGCTGCAGTCCACACCGCAGTTGATTCCGGCGGG
Source organism: uncultured Holophagales bacterium (assembly GCA_963844885.1). Classification (GTDB taxonomy): domain Bacteria; phylum Acidobacteriota; class Thermoanaerobaculia; order Multivoradales; family UBA5704; genus DATMER01. The sequence goes on from CAWJQA010000016.1 coordinate 214,313, forward strand.
AGAGCTCGTCACAGTGCCGCTGCCGGCGCCAGCCAGGCTCACCGTCAGCGTATACGTCGCTATCGTGAACGTCGCCGTCACCGAGCGTGCCTGGTCCATTGTCACCGTGCAGCCACCCGTACCCGAACAGGCGCCGCTTCAGCCGCCAAAAACAGAGCCCACTGACGGCGTCGCCGTCAACGTCACAAGCGTGCCGTGGTTATAAACCTCGCTGTGCAGTTGACACCGCAGTTGATCCCGGCGGGAGAGCTCGTCACCGTGCCGCTGCCGGCGCCGGCCAGGCTCACCGTCAGCGTATACGTCGCTATCGTGAACGTCGCCGTCACCGAGCGTGCCTGGTCCATTGTCACTGTGCAGCCACCCGTACCCGAACAGGCGCCGCTCCAGCCGCCGAAAACAGAGCCCACTGACGGCGTCGCTGTTAGCGTCACCACCGTGCCGTAGTTATAAACTTCGGTGCAGTCCGCTCCGCAGTTGATCCCCGCGGAGAGCTCGTCACAGTGCCGCTGCCGGTGCCCGTTCGGCTTACCGTCAGCGTATACGTCGCCACCGCAAACGTGGCCGTCACCGAGCGTGCCTGGTCCATTGTCACTGTGCAGCCACCCGTACCCGAGCAGGCGCCGCTCCAGCCGCCGAAAACAGAGCCCACTGACGGCGTCGCCGTCAACGTCACCAGCGTGCCGTGGTTATAAACCTCGCTGTGCAGTTGGCACCGCAGTTGATCCCCGCGGGAGAGCTCGTCACCGTGCCGGTGCCGGTACCGGCAAGGCCCACCGTCAGCGTGTACGTCGCCACCGAAGTCGTCGCGGTCACCGAGCGCGCGGCCGCCATCGTGACAACGCAGGAGCCCATACCCGTGCAGTCGCCTGACCAGCCGGTGAACGTGGAGCCCACCGACGGCGTGGCTGTCAGCGTCACCACCGTTCCTTCGAGATAGCTCTCCGTGCAATCGGCTCCGCAGTTGATCCCGGAGGGTGAGCTGGTAACCGCTGCTCCGGCCCCGGCCGTGCTGGCCGTCAGGGTCCAGTGCGGGGCATCACGCTCGCGCATGAACCAAAAGTTGTGCGGCTGGGCGTTGGCGTTGCCGCTACCGCCATTCTGGACGTGCCCGCCTCCGAGCCAGGTCGTCGGGTATTTCTCATGGGTCATTGCACCGTTGTAGTCCCCCCACCGCCCTGCCGTGCCATGGGTGCTCGCCGACACGTCGATCGTCTCCTAGCTGCTCGTGGTCACGTCGGGCCAAAGGTCGTCCCGGATCAGGGCGCGGATGGTTGGAAAGAGCGTACCGCCCAGGGCATCGAGCGCGCCTCCCAGGTGGCCCCGCTCATTGACCGATACGGCCGGATAGAGCCAGGCATATTGACTGTTCCAGATATCCGGCTGCGAGATGATCGCCAAGGTCGAAGGATTCAGAATCGCGACGCGCGTGTAGGGGTAGGGCCGGCCGGCTCCCGCATTTTGCGACGACGTCCACATGAGGCCTAGCTCGGTGGCGGTGATCCAACCGGTCTGCATTCTGGGGTTCGCCCGTGTGCAGGGATCGAGAGCGTCAGGTCCCGTGCAAACATAGGTCGAAAGACTGGTGGTCGCCAGGCCGGTGACGGTGGTCGCGGTGGGCGAGGTATTGGCCTCCGGCCAAGCCAGCACGACGGCAGAAGTAGTCGAGAACAGCGATGCAAAATACATCGTCGTTCGGCCCGCCCGGCTCCCTTCGGGCTCTGCTCCGCTCACCGCCATGATGCTGCCATAGCTCGTGGTGAGAAAGGCTTCGATGCTCACCGATCCGCCTGCGTTGAGCTGAGACAGCGGAATACGGCCCACCAGCGCACCGTAGAAGGCGTCAGTCGTGGTTTGAAAGATGTTGGTGGTGAAATACAGATAATTGGCACTCAACTGCATGTGCGGGAAATCCAGCCACTTACCGGTGAGGCCGAACATGGCCGGAGTGAGGTCCCAGTAGGTCCAGGTGTTGCTCGCCAGGCCGGCCTGGCCGCGCGCCATGGCCAAACGGTCGCCGTTCGTGCTAGTGGAAGTATTGCCGGTCTTGATGTACTGCAGGAACCAGAACACCAAGTCGCGGCTGGAATTCCTGCGCCACCCGCTGGTCGCAACAAAAGCCGGCGCCAAAGGCGGCCGGAGAGCTGGGAAACGTGGTGAACGGGCTGACGTAGCTGAAGGAACTCCCGTTGTTCGTCGAGACCGCCGTGTACCAGTTGTGCGATATGAACAGGCCGTCGCCCTGACCGCCGACGCTCGGCTCGCTGACGTTACTGCTGAAGCCGGCCGGGAGGAGACAGCAGCGAGTTGCGGTAGACGATCGCGGTCCCCGGCGCCTCCGGCGCCGTGATGCCACCCGGAGCAGTCTCGACTGTCGGCTCCGGCTCGATGAAGACGCCGTCGTCCCGAACGGGTGCCGAGAGTTGCTCTATCTCTCCTCCTCGATCCCCTCGGAGGAGCCTCCGGCGGTTCAGGAGGAACGTCGTATACCGGACCACGAGCCTTGCGCGCCCGCTCCGTGCGTATCGTCATCACCGCCTCGCCTTGACCCAACTCCTGGAAGCGGACAATCCGCGAAGCCCCCTCCTCAGGAGAGGCCGCAGCGAGATTGATGGACAGGGAAACAAGAAGGGACAAGAACAGGACGCGCCGTCCACGCATACACCCCTCCTGGGGAGATCCCCAAGTCGAGAGAAACTATCCTTCAGGTTCACTAAATGTTATACACCACCGAAAGCCGGCGCGCAAGTGGGCCGAAGGATCAAGACTCTCAAGCCATCATCTCTCGCACCACCTCCTCGGCCGCCGCTTCCACCGCCGCAGCTACGGCCGGGGTCAAGCCTTCGCCGAAGCCGCAGATCGGCTTTACTTCGTGGCTTTCCTCAACAGAGCCTGCTCGGGCTTCGGCATCTCGCCCCGCGTCACCACCACCCGCCGGTCCGACCGCGCCACGGACCAGTCCCGGCCGAGCGCGCGCGCCGCGGCCTGAAACTCGCGCGCATCGCGGCCGGTGTCCCACTCCGTGATCCACACCAGCAGGCGCCGGCCGTCCTTCTGATACACCGCGAAACGATCGCCCCCCCAGCCGGCCGCGGCTTGCGTAACCTTTTCCTCCTTGTGGAGAGCGCCACGCAGCAGCGTGCGGATGCTCAGCTCCCCGAGCTGCCCTTCCGACGCCCGGGTCCAGCCGGGCAGCGCCGGCGTGAGATCCGGCCAGGAGATGACGACCGGATCGTCGCGCCTCGTGTGCCACTTCTCGGGGTGGAGGATCTGCTCCGTCGAGCGCGGCGGATCCGTCGAAAAAGCCTTGTCGAGCAGGGCCTGGCCGCCCGTTCGGCGGGCGCTGAGACAGAACTGAAACCCCTGGAAATAGCTGGAGAGAAGCGTGTCCTGAAACCACGCCGGAGCCGCGGCCAGCTCAGCCGTGCCGGGTATTCCGGCCGCTGAATCCATCGTCTGGCGGGGATCGCCGAACAAGTCCGCCATCGACTCTTCGAGCCCGGGCAGGTTTTCCAAGCTGCCCTGGACGAAAAAATCCATCATGATCAACGTCGCGTCCCCCTCCACCACCGCCACCTTCGCCAGGTCCGCGTCGTCGAGCGGCACGCCCGAGGTAAACGTTTCGAGATGGAAATACTGGTCCTGGAGCGCGTGCGTCAGCTCATGGACGAGCACCGCCTCGTCCATGCGCTGCGCGGGATTGGCGGGATTGGCGGGATTCTCGGAGGAATCCTCCGCCAGCGCCTGCCCCTCGCGCTGGACGAGAGCGAGATAGTGCCGCTCAGGATCGTAATAGCCGGCCACCTGGCTGGTAAGCAGCTCTGGAAAGAACGTCACCAGGTCCAGGCTCTCCGGGATGAGACCGAACGCCTTGAGGCCGGTCTCCGCGGGCCGCAGCACCTCGGGCGGGAGATCCTCGCGAAAGGAGGCGAGCACCTTCTGCTTGAGGACCGCAGCGTCCACAGTGCCGGAAGGGACCGGCTCGCGCGCGGTCAAGCCGCGATACTTCTCCGCCTCCTTCAGAAGCTCGCCGAGGCGGCTCGCCATCGCCTTGGGCAGGGCGGTGACACCGTCGGGCAACGCTCCGGCCCCCAACGGCGCCGCCGGGAACAAATTGAGCAGCGCGCCGAGCGCGAACGCCGAAAGCCTGGTTTTCATGAGCGGTCCACAGCCTGCGTTGCCACCTCGAGGATCGCCGTGGCGTGCTGGATGGCGCGTTGCGCCTGGCTGAGGGAAAACGCCTCTCCCGGCGTGCCGGATTCGAGGCCGTTTGGGTAGCGGGCTGCATAGCGGGCCCAGGCGAGCTCCTCGCCGGCCGCGGCCAGCCAGCGCCTGGCTTCAGCTTCCGGGTCGTGCATAGAGGAGGACCCCCTCGCGAACGATCGCGTCGAAAACGCCGATCCGCCGCTCCATTCCGAGCGCAAACTCTTCCGGTGTATAGACCAACAGGTCGACGGCAACAGGCAGCGCATCGAGCAGCTCGCGGAGCAGAGACCAACGCTCGGCCGGCGGCAGATCAGTGCGCAGCACGACCACGAGGTCGAGATCCGAGTAACCGTCCGCCGTACCTCGCGCATAGGAGCCGAAAGCGATGGCGCGCTCGGCACCGGAGCGCCGCAACGGCTCGGCGGCGATCCGCGCCAGGTCGGCGAGGGTGTGGGTGGCCGGCGATTGAAGGACGGTCACTTCCGCTTGCATCGTCATGATGATAGCAGGCCATCGCCGGGTTTACCGGAAGGTGTGTTAGTTTCGCCTCTTCGTAGCCATGACCCCCTCCACCCCCACTCCGCCCGCTCTTCGCTGCCGCGGCCTCGTCAAGCGGTATCGCGACGTCGTGGCTGTCGACGGGCTCGATCTGGAGGTCGCGCGCGGCGAGTGCTTCGGGCTGCTCGGGCCGAACGGCGCCGGCAAGACCACGACGATCGAGATCCTCGAGGGGCTGACCGAGCCGGACGCGGGCGAGGTCGAGGTGCTGGGTTCGACCTGGAAGCACGACGGGCATGCGCTGCGCGAACGGCTCGGCGTCTCGCTCCAGGAGACCCAGCTCAACGAGAAGCTCACCGTGGCCGAGACGATCCGCCTGTTCCGTTCCTTCTACTCCAAGGGGCGCGACCCCGAGGAGGTGCTCGCGGCGCTTGCGCTCGAAGAGAAGCGCGACGCCCGCGTCGGCAAGCTTTCGGGTGGACAGAAGCAGCGCCTGGCCGTGGCCTGCGCCCTGGTGGGAGACCCCGAGCTGCTGTTTCTCGACGAGCCGACCACCGGGCTCGATCCTCAAAGCCGCCTCCAGCTCTGGCAGCAGGTCACGGCGTTCCGCGCGCACGGCGGCACCGTGCTGCTGACCACTCATTACATGGACGAGGCCGAGCGCCTGTGCGACCGCGTGGCGATCGTGGATCACGGCCACGTGATCGCGCTCGGCACGCCGGCCGAGCTCATCCGCTCGCTCCATGCCGCGGATGTGATCGAGTTCCTCTCCGAGCCCCTGCTCCCCGAGGCCGATCTGAAATCTCTTCCCGGCGTCTCGGAGATCCACCGCCGCGGCCCCAATCAGGCGCTCGCCGTGACGTCGGTCACCGAGAGCGTGCCGCCCCTGCTCGCCGCGTTGGAGCGCGCGGGAGCCCGGCTCGCCTATCTTTCGACGCACCGCGCCACCCTGGAAGACCTCTTCGTGGCCCTGACCGGCCGGGAGCTGCGCGATGCGTAGCCCGCTGTGGGAGCTGACCGCCAGCCGGGTCCGGGAGTTCATGCGGGAGCCCGAGGCGGTGGTCTGGGTGTTCCTCTTCCCGTTGCTGCTCGCGCTCGTGCTCGGCTTCGCCTTCCGCGAGAAGGCGGCGGACCGCATCCCGATCGGGGTGGTGGCCGAGCCGGGCGCCGAGCCCACCCTGGCGGCGCTGAAACGCTCGCCCGGGCTGCTGCCTCGTCAGTACCCGGCGGAGGAAGGGCGGAACGCCTTGCGGACCGGCAAGATCTCGCTGCTGGTCGAGCCCGGTCCGCCGGCCGTCTTCCACTTCGACGAGACCCGCCCCGACTCGCGCATCGCGCGGCTCGAAGCGGACGACGCCCTGCAGCGTGCCGCCGGCCGAGCCGACCTGGTGCCGGTGCGCGCCGAGCGGATCACGGAGAAGGGCTCGCGCTACATCGACTTCCTGATCCCGGGCCTGCTGGGGATGAACCTCATGGGGACCGGCATCTGGAGCCTCACGTTCTCGATCACCAACGCGCGCAACCGCCGGGTGCTCAAGCGTCTGGTCGCCACCCCGATGCGGCGCACCGACTACCTTCTGTCGCAGATCCTGGGACGGCTGGTCTTTCTGGTGCCCGAGATCGTGCTGCTCGGCGGCTTCGGCTGGCTCGTCTTCGACGTGCCGATGCGCGGGTCACTGATCCTGTTCCTCTCCCTCTGCCTGCTGGGGGCCATGTCCTTCTGCGGCCTCGGCCTCCTGATCGCTTCGCGGGTGCGCACCATCGAGGGAGCGAGCGGCCTGGCCAACCTGGCGATGGTGCCGATGTGGCTGCTGTCGGGGATCTTCTTCTCCGCGCAGAGGTTCCCCGACTCCTTCCAGCCCCTGATCCGCGCTCTGCCTTTGACCGCGCTCAACGACGCGCTGCGGGCGGTCATGAACGAGGGGCACGGCCTGGTGCAGATCGCGCCGCAGTTGGGCATTCTCACTGCCTGGGGCGTGGCCAGCTTCGCGGTGGCGCTGTGGATCTTCCGCTGGAAGTAGAGAGCAAAATCAAAGGACATAAGGGACTCAAAAGACCTGAAGGACTACAGCCATTCCGTCCTTTGAGTCCTTCTGGTCCTTTATGTCCTTTATGTCCTTTTGGTCCCTGGCTTTCTAATCCTCCGCCAGCACGATGACCTGGTCGGCTTCGGAGAAGGCGATGCGCTCGGACTTCTTCGGGTTCACCGCGACGCCGTAGGACTTCTCGGCGTCCTTGGCAAAGGCCATCTGGCGGTAGCCGATGGCCACCTCGCCGCGGCGGCGGGCCGCTTCCACGACGGTGTAGAAGCTCACCTGAACGCCGAGGTCCACGTAGTTGCCGGCCGGCTTGAGGTAGATCTCCGAGCCGTCCGGATCGAAGACGTCCGTGAAGACCGCGTTCAGCTCCTTGTTCTCCGAGATCTGCGAGAGCATCAGGCTCGTGAGTTTGTTGCTGACGATGAAGTCGTCCGCCTGCGTGACTTCCGCCAGCTCGCGGTTGCGCACGTCCAGCATCTCGCTCACGATCCGGAAATCGTGGCCACCCTTCTCCGCCATGTCGCGCAGATGGAGGAGCGTGATCAGGGTGCGGGCGTCCGCCTCCTGCACGTCCAACTGGTCGGAGTAGCAGAGCAGGATCACCTGGTCGAAGGTCTCCACGCCCAGGGCGTCCAGGACCCGGCGGTCCTTGGTGTCGGCCTCGCGGCAGGTGAGCTTCTGGCGCGTCAAGTCGCGGCACTCCCGCTCGACGATGCCGGCAATGCCGCCGATACCGGGGACGTCCGCCACCACGGTCAGCTCCGAGCCGGGCGTCACGTAGCGGTCCAGCTCGTGGACGATGGCCGTGCCCTGCTCGTTCCAGCCCAGGAGGAGGGTCCGCTCCGGACGCGATTCCTTGACCGGCGCGCCGTGGATCGCCCGCTCGTCGATCTCGGGCTTGAGATCGGAGACGCGCACGGTGTCGTCGTCCTCGGAGATGGCGATGACCTTGTCGCCGGCCTCGATCGGCGTGTCCATCGGGGGGTTGAGGAGGATGCGTCCATCGTGCTTGCGCAGCCCCATGATCGCGGATTCTTCATAGGCCAGAAGGGCCTCGCCGAAGGTCATCCCCACCAGCTTTGGGCTCTTCCTGGAAGTAGATCTCGTCGCCGCCGAAGTCGAGCAGCTCGGTATAGACGACGCTCAGGCCGGACTGGCGCGAGGTCTGGACGATGATGCGCGGGATCAGGTCGCCGGTCACGATGAGCTCCACCTCGTCCCGGCCGACCATCTTGGCCACCTCGACGTTGCGCGGCTCGGCCAGCTCGGCCACGATGTGGTAGGGCTCCTGCCGGCGGTTCGGGTTGTTGGTGATCGCCAGGATGGACTTGATGACCTCCGAGTCGGGATCCTCGGCATCGTCGGGCGCGAGGACGATGATCGACCGCGCCTGGTGGGGGTTGACGATCTCCAGATCGTTGAGCGACAGCGGAGTGCCGGTGCGGCAGATGATCTTGGTCTTGCCGGTGGACCCGATCTCGTCGCGGATCTCGTCCTCCATCTCGATCTTGTCCTTCTCGGCGAGAATGACGATCCGCGGCTTGTGGCGGTTCTCGTTGGCGAGGACCAGCTCGGAGAGGACGGTGAAGATCTTGGGCGACCAGCCGAGGATGAGGGTGTGATCCTTCTCGATGACGAAGGACCGGCCCTTGCGCAGCTCGTCGAGCTTGGATTCCAGGCCGCTGTTGAGAACGCCGATGAGCGCGCTGACGATGAAGATGCCGCCCAGGGTCACGAACAGCATGGTGATCCGGAAGCCACGCCCTTCGTCGCCGCCCATCGTGCCGGAGTCCAGGGTGCGCATGAGGCTCAGCCACATGCCCTCCGCGAAGTCCGGCGTGCCGTCGCTGCCGCCCGGAACGACGTGCAGGACGATCATGACCAGCGCGGCGACCGCGATCAGGGTGAGGGAGGCGACACCCAGAAGCCCGATCAGGGCCGGGGTCCCGCGGGACATGAGGTTGTCGAAACCGTAGCGCAGGCGGTGCGTCCAGCGAATGCCGTTCATGTGGTCTCCTGAGGTGAAAGAACCCTCAGTAGGATATCACAAAGACGCCAGGTACGCGGAGAAGCGGCTCGGCAGGAGAAGAGCCTTCAGGGTGACGCCGTGGGGGGGGCCAGGCGGTATTGCCAAGGCCACCGACGCCTCTTTTAGAAACGCGAAGCGATCGAGCATTTTCATGACAACCCGGCGGCTCCTTGCCCAAGCTTTCGCCTCTCCTACTACAGAAACCGAGGCCACGCGTTGTTCCTTTACGTAGATACGCCTGAGGACATGGAGGGTCTTGCCGTCGTGCCGGCACTCGTACTCAAGAGTGTAAAAAGGTGGTTCGCGCTCAGTCATCAACTTAGCCTCGATCTCGCGGTAGCCCTCTTCGTGCTCCCGAATGGAATCTCGGCTAAATATCCCCAGAAAATCAAGCTCCAAAATATGGTTGGTCTTTTGTATCGCCAAAACCACGGAAACATCGGGTCCCTCCAAAGCCAGGGCAATATCGCCTTCCAAACCAGGAACTACCTCCCAGCCTCGAGCAGAGGGCAATTCAATAGAGAAACCCCGATTCTCATCGCGGTGTACCGCGCTCACTGTAGCCACTCGCTCTCGAGGTGAGGCAATCACAGCAGCCGAAAAGGCTAGAGCAAGAAAGGCTCCGAAGAGGGTTTTGTTCGTCATCACGGCAGTGGCGCCCTGACGGACTCTTTTCGCAGGACGAGCACCAAGGCATGTCGGTTTTGTGCGAGAACCGTTTCTCCTGCGGGAGTCTCGGCAGCAGATCGATACGACTCTTCGACAATCATGCCCATTCCAACGTTCGCAATCTGGTGTTCACCACAGCCAGTGTATTTATCAATCCACTCCGCCACCCGAGCGGCGCGTATGGAGGAGACCTTAATCGTACCTCCCTCTCCACCGATTGAGCAGCCGAAACCAGCAACGATAATCTCACGTCCCAGACGGCATGCATCGGACAATACAGGGCGCATCTCCTCAAGTTGACGAACGCCCAGATCCGTGAGTTCTTTTCGATTGAAGATGCGGAAATCGACCCAGTACATTTCCGCGGATGCCTCGATAAGCTCTCGCAGTTCCTTTGATTGACTGTTATACTTTCGAATCCAGACACTCTTGTCCCGGTTTTCCTGCAAAGAGAGCGTCTTTCCTTGTGCCTCTTTGGCTTCTATCTCCTTGATTCCCTTCCGCGCGAGCCGGATCTCTTGGAGCGAAGCCATTAACTCCATTTTCAGGGCCAAGTCACGAGTCTCCTGGATGATTGCTTCTCCAACCCTTTCATTATACTGCTCTCCCAGGCTCTGCTGGAGTTTTTCCAAGTCGGTCTGAGGTGCTTGAGGCTCCGGTATCGGCACTATCTCGGGAGCCGCAGGTGACGGCTCTACGGGTTTCGCGGTGGAGCACCCTCCCAACAGCAACAGGATCAAGGTCGTCAAAACTGCATATCGGTCACTTGCCATTCCCTTTCCCCTTTCCCAACATACTATCAAGCTCCTTCTGAGCCTCGTCCGCAGCCTTAGTTCCCGGGTAACTTTGGATAACACGGCGAAAGATCCTCTCAGCCTCAGAGGGATTGCTCTGGCGTAGTTCTTTCGCGTTAGCGATCTCTTGTTTTGCCATTATCGGGTCTAGGACCCGCCTGCCTTCAAGACTGAACCCTTCAGGAATCTTGTCTGCCGAAGAGACAGAGGGGCTCGAGGCTTGCGGCGATGGCGTCAAACCCTTGCGAGAAACAGTTGTTGACGGCTTTGCCGCTGACGGGCTCATGGGAACGTCCGACCGGCTGCCGAGCCGCTCGCGCGGCAAGTTCGGCGCATCCGTAGTCTGGGAAACGGTAGAATTCTGCTGCTTCTCCGCGTTGCCGACTAACTCAACCGAGGGAGATGGTGGAGTCGTTCCTACAGATTCTACGGACGTCAAGGGTTCCATGGGCAGGATGTTGGAAATCTCGTGAATACCGCCTTCCTGAGCAGGAAGGGTAATCGGACCAACCTGCGGGTACGCAGTCTCCGGTTGAGGCGCAAGCCACCACTCTCCACCGCGTATGTTGACAAACTCAAAACAGTGCCTTTCCGCATCGAATTTTGCTTCGATCCGCGGCTGCAGCTCCGCAAGAAATTGAGGCAACCCACGGTGAAGAAGAAGCAACTGCGGCATTCCAGGCATCTCTTGGCGGACCCGAATGACTAATTTCATCTTCGGAGGCTCTTGCCGATGCGCCCGAAGATAACCGAAAAAGACACCGACGCCGACGACCGTAAGGATCGCAAAGAGCAGTTTCGTGCCCCGACTTACAGAACTCCGCTGAGCCAGTAAGACCACCAAGTGCGACGCTGATAACATCCAAAAGAAAGAAGTAACGGTTAGCACTGCAAGCCATACGTGAACGGCAAAACCAAACCCTCCCGTCAGAACATGCCGGCCTAATTCCCAGAAAGCCGGAATAAGCAGGGAAGTCCCAATTAAGCCCTGCACGATTAGTCTTGCCAGGAAGGAGATGAGCCCCTCCTTCTGCTCCTCTTTGGACATGTCCTTGACCCCTGATCTGTTAGATGAAATCGGTCGGCAACATCTTAACAAATTCTCGTGGCACAGAGAAGCCTGTGGCCAACCTCCGCTCCCGGTGCCACAGCAGGGCTGGCGTGAGGGGTACTCAGCGCACGACGATGTTCACGAGCCGCCCGGGGACGACAATGACCTGCTTGACCTCTTTGCCTTCCACGAATTTGCGCGCGCCTTCGCTCTCCAGCGCGAGGCGGCGGGCTTCGTCGTCGGCGATCCCGGCCGGCACGGTCACCCGGTCGCGGAGCTTGCCGTTGACCTGGACGACGAGCGTGATCTCCTCGGCGGCGGCGGCCTTCTCGTCCACCTCGGGCCAGGGCTGGGCATGGATGGAGCCTTCCCCGCCCGACTTTTCCCACAGCTCCTCGGCGATGTGCGGCGCGACCGGCGCCAGCATCTCGAGGTAGATCTCCCGCGCCTCGCGCCAGGCCGGCGTACCCGCGGCGCCTTCGGCGCGCGACTGGGACATCTCGTTCTGCAGCTCCATCAGCGCCGCGACCACGGTGTTGAACGAGAAGTCCTCGAAGTTGCGGGTCACCTGCTTCAAGGTCTGGTGGAGCTTGCGGCGCAGCCGGTCGATGACCTCCTGCGTGGCGTGCCCGCCTTCCGCTTCCTCTGTGAACAGCGACCAGACGCGGCGCAGCCAGCGCGAGGTGCCTTCGATGCCGCGGCCGTTCCAGGGGCCGCCGAGGTCCCAGCGCGCGAAGAACATCAGGTAGGCGCGCACGGTGTCGGCGCCGTAGCGGTCCACCAGCTCGTCCGGCGCCACGACGTTGCCGCGGCTCTTGGACATCTTTTCGGAGTCTTCGCCCAGGATGATGCCCTGGTTGCGCAGCTTCACCATGGGCTCGTCGCCCTGCACGACCCCGATGTCCCGGCAGGCCTTGTGGAAGAACCGGGTGTAGATCAGGTGCATGGTGGCGTGCTCGATGCCGCCGGTGTAGGTGTCCACCGGCATCCAGTAGCGGTATTCGGCGGGGTCGAACGGTCCGCCGTCGTAACGCGGGCTCAGGTAGCGCAGGTGGTACCAGGACGAGCACATGAAGGTGTCCATGGTGTCCGTTTCGCGCTCGGCCGGGCCGCCGCACTGCGGGCAGGTGGTGTGCTTCCAGGTGGCGTGGAGCTTGAGCGGGCTTTCGCCGGTCGGCAGCCACTCGACGTCGTCCGGCAGGAGGACCGGGAGCTGGTCCTCGGGCACGGCCACCGCGCCGTGCTCCGGGCAGTAGACGATCGGGATCGGCGCGCCCCAGTAGCGCTGGCGGGAGACGAGCCAGTCGCGCAGCCGGAAGCTCACGGTCCGCTTGCCGGCGCCCTTCTCCTCCAGCCAGGCGACGGTGCGGTCGAAAGCCTCCTCGGCCGGCGTGCCGGTGAGCGGGCCGGAGTCGAGCATGGCGCCGCGTTCGTCGATCACGGGCCGGGTCTCCAGCCCGAACCTGCCGGCGAAGGCGAAGTCACGTTCATCGTGGGCCGGAACGGCCATGATGGCGCCGGTGCCGTAGCTCATGAGGATGTAGTCGGAGATCCACACCGGGATGCGCTCGCCGTTGGCCGGATTGATCGCGTAGCCGCCGGTGAAGACGCCGGTCTTCTCTTTGTCCGTGGCCTCGCGCTGGATGTCGGACTGGCGCACGGCCGTGGTCACATATTCATCGACCTCGGCTTTTCTGTCCGGACCGGTCAGGCTCCCCACCAGCGGATGCTCGGGCGCGAGCACGAGGAAGGTGGCGCCCCAGATCGTGTCCGGCCGGGTGGTGAAAACCTCGATCGATTCTCCGGATTCGGTGGGAAAAACCACGCTCGCGCCTTCGGAGCGGCCGATCCAGCGGCTCTGGAGGGTCTGCACGCGCTCGGGCCAGTCGATTTGCGAGAAGTCGAGCAGCTCCTCGGCGTAACGGGTGGTGCGGAAAAACCACTGCGCCAGCTCCTTGCGCACGACGGGCGTGCCGCAGCGCTCGCAGTGGCGGTCGTCGCCGATCACCTGCTCGCGGGCGAGGGTGGTGTTGCAGCTCGGGCACCAGTCGACGGCGGCCTTTTTGCGGTAGGCCAGGTCGTTGTGGAAAAACTGCAGGAAGAACCACTGGGTCCAGCGGTAGTACTCGGGATCGGCGGAGACCGTCTCGCGGCGCCAATCGATCATGGTGCCCATGCGGCGGAGCTGTCCGCGCATGCGCTCGATGTTGGCGTAGGTCCACTGCTTGGGGTGGATGTTGCGCTTGATCGCGGCGTTTTCAGCCGGCAGGCCGAACGCGTCGAAGCCCATGGGAAAGAGGACGTTGGCCCCCCGCATGCGCATGAACCGGGCCTGCGCGTCGGACGGCGAGATCGCATACCAGTGGCCGATGTGCAGCTCGCCCGACGGGTAGGGCAGCATGGTCAGGGCATAGTGCTTCGGCCGTGCCGGATCCACGTCCGAGCGGTAGAGGCCTTCCGCCTCCCAGCGCTGCTGCCACTTGGGCTCGATCGTGGAGGGGTCGTAGGCCCGGGGGTCTTTGGGTTCCATGGCGGCGGATTGTAGCCGAGAAAGCCCTCACCCCCGTCCCCTCTCCCGGTCCGCCCGAGTCCACCCGCCCCGGGCGAGGGGCGCCCCCACACACCCCAAAAACAAGAAAACACGATGCAAGTCTCCCCCTCTCCCGGGGCGGGTGGACTCGGGCGGACATGGGCCGGCCGCAAGGCCGGTGAGGGCCGGGGGGTGAGGGTCACAGCGTCGGCACGGCCGCCCGCAGCGCTTCCAGGAACCGCAACAGCCGCTCCATCTTCTTGGGCACGTCGTCCTTGAGCTGGGCGGGCGAGAGATCGGGGCGGCGCAGGTCGCGGCAGTAGCCTTCCAGCTTCTTCACCGCCTCGTCCGTGATGCCCCGGAACGGCGTGATCTGCCGCAGGACGGGCACCAGCCGGTCCTGCACCTCCTGCAGATAGGGATAGGTGGACTGCAGCATGGTCGCCGGGATGCGGCTGTGCTTGCTGAGCAGCCGCTGGGTCATCTTGAACGAGCTGAGGTTCGAGTTGGTCGAGGATAGGAGATCGGTCAGGATGTCGGACACCGCCTTGAGCGCCGGCCGCAGGTTCGGCCGCGGCGCCGCCTCCACGGACGGCGGCGGCACGGGCTCCGGCTCGGGCTGCGCCCAGTCGATGACGGAGGGCGAAGACGGGATCCAATCGTTGAGCGTGGGCTCGGAGGCGGGCTCGGGCGTCCAGGACGGCTCCGGCGTCCAGGCTTCGGCCGGATCGCGGCTCCGAGGTCCAGTCCGAGGCGACCTTCGGCGGCGGCAGGGTCCAGTCGTCGATATCCGGCAGGATGGCTCCGGCAGGGGCCGGCTCCATGGCGGGTGGAGGAGGCGGCGCGACCGGAGCCGGCGGTGCTTGGAGTCGGAGCGGGTGCCGGAGCCGGCTCGGCCTCCCTCATGGTGACGGTCAGGGACGCCCGCCGCATCACGGCTCCCAGGAGAAGCTCCAGGAAGATACGCAAGTCGTCCTCGGCCAGGAGAGGGATCAGCGAATCCAGGCCGGCGCCCGGGGTCGAAGCCGTGGAGACCGGCTTCGTCCTGGCCGACGTCACCCGCGCCCGCAGCCCTTCCACCTTCTTGTCCCCGATCAGCGTCTTGAGGATGGTGACGTCCAGGACGGCGGCCATCTCCAGAGTGAGCTGGACCAGCCGCGCATAGACCGGCGAGAGATCCTGCTCCACCCCGTGATCCGTCGCCCAGGTCCGCTGGTGGAGCGTCTCCAGCTCGTTGATCCGCTCGCTCAGGAGAACCTCCCGGCGGCTGATCTGGTGGTAGTCGCCGGAGTAGAGCGCGCGGCGCGTGCGCTCCTTGAGGAGCTTGGCGATCTTGCCGCGCAGGCTCGGAAGGTCGGCCAGGGCGTACTGGTCGACCCGCTGGCCCTGCTGCCAGCCTTCCATCAGCTCCTTGAAGTGGACCTGCTCCGGGAGCTGCTTGATCGCGTCGCTGACCTCCTTGAGGAGGTCCACCAACTCCCGAGTGTTGCGGAATTCCTCCGCCTTCTCGGGAAAGAGGATCGGCTCGGCCTCGACGCCGTTCCACAACCCCTGAGTGATGAGGCTCGCCGCGGCGCCCATCATCGAGCTGGCGTACTTTCCCTTGAGGTCGGCGCTCAGCTCACACAGAAGCTGGCGCTCGTCCGCCGTGGCCGAGCCCCGCTCCCGCACCGGCGCCAGGGTCGTCTCCAGCCGCTTCAACTCGTGCGCCACCATGTGGTGGATGCCGCTGAACATGAAGCGGATGTCCTCGCGCGTCGGTTCGTCGTCGGACGCGGGAGCCGTCTTCGGCACCTTGCTCAGGGTGGCGGCGACCCGTTTCGGGATGCTCTCGATCAGCTCGATGAGCGCGGTCAGGATCGAGGCGAAGGCATCCGCCTCCTGCGGCGGGTAGTAGAGGACTCGCCAGGGGGCGACCCGCTCGAACTCATCGACGCTGCTGCGCACGAGGTCGTAGACAGCGAGCCGCGCCAGCCCGACCCGGGTCAGGATCTGGTCCCGATGGTCAGGCGGCGGCCCCAGGCGCACGGGTGCCGTGGAGGCCGGGGTCTCGTCGCGCTCCTCGAGGTCGTCGGGCAGTGCCCAGGAAATCTCTTCGTCCATGCCGGGTCTCAAACGGAGGAGTATAGCGTCAGAAGCGGACCCGAAGCCGCATGGCTCCATTCCGGGCGATTCCAGACGACACGGGACAGCCGGCATGCCCCCCCGGCGGGGGATGTCTTCGACATCCAGAGGAGGAAGACCGCTCTCGCTGGTCGCGGAAGCGTTCTCGCGCTCGAAACTTACGCTTCGTTTTCATTTTGGATCGTTCCCGAATGAAAACGGAGCGTAACTTTTGAGAAAAGAAGCGTTCCTGAATGAAACCAAGGCGTAACTTTGTGAGAGAAGAGCGTAACTATCGAGAAAAAGAACACTCCGGCATGAAAGTAAGGCGTAACTTTTGAGAACGAGAACGCTCCCGGGACGGGCGGAGACACTCCTGTCCGGCGGCAAGGCGCCTCGGGATGGAACGAGCGCGTACCGAGCGCGAGCGGGATCGTCTGCGGCCCCGGCAGAAGCTCTTCTCGGTGAACAGCGTCGCTCGGCAAGTGAAAGCCGAGGACGCCGGCCGTCCTTGTCAGAGGTCGGTGGAGCTCGACCCTCACGTCCTGGTCTACGCCTCCACCGACTCGGTCGCGCCGAAGGCATTCCGCATTCTGCCGAGACCTTTCGGCGTCTTACCGAGACCTCTCGGCGCCTCCCGAAGACTCTCGGCGGTCCGGCGACACCTCTCGGCGGGTCGCCGAAACCTGTCGGCGCCTTGGGCGGTCCACCGAAACGTTTCCCCGCGGCGCCGAAACCTTGAGCTGGTCTGGGAACAACTCTGTCGAGACGGCTACGCCTCCCGGCAAAACGCCGAATGCCGCCCCAGGAGCGCCCCTTGCGGGCGCCGGCACGTAGACCCGGGTTTCAACCCGGGGTGCAGAAGCCCCGCATTCCATTCCTGAGCCCCTTCAGGGGCGGAGGCATGGCGGGATGGCCCATGGCGTTCGGTGTGACGGTCCCTCTACGCTCCCTCATCTCTTGCCCATCTTGGCACCGGCTTCCTACCCGGCCGCGCCCTCGCTCCTGAAGGAGCACGACAACCAAATCGGACACCGCACCCCGGGTTGAAACCCGGGGCTACGTGCCGGCGCCCGCAAGGGGCGCTTCCCCTGTGTGTCATGGTAAGAGCCCTCCCGGGATACGAGCGTCACGACCTCCTGTGGGAGCAAGTAGACTTATGCGACAGGCTCCATCACGTTGACGTGCCTAAGAGAACGATGTAGCATCGTGCCAAATGCAGAGGAGAAAGAACCTTGCGGCTTTGGCGCTCCAACAGCAGGCTGTCATGTTGGGTACTCGCTAAAGCGCGTGCGGGTGGTCGCTCAGTCTGAGGTTAACTGGCGATACGGAGAGCACTCACATGGAAACCGACGGAGTTGTGGCAGAAGACCCAGGGCGCCTCAAGAGGATGATTTTCAATCTCTTCTACCCGGCTGTGCTAGGTACGTTCTTTGTCAGTCTGCTTCCCGCTGCGCTTGATAGTGTTCGCCGTGGCATTGATCTCTCGGCGGGCTTTGATTGGAAGCTCTTGACGGCTTTTCTCATCGTCGCGCATTTCGTGGTTGACTACGTCTTCACAGACGAGATACGACTCTATAGGGCAGGTATGTTTGCTTTGGATTTGCTCGTGATTTTCCTGCTGTATACAGCCTACAGTAGCGTTCATCTCGACGATGGTGGCATTTTTCGAGTCAGAACCATCGCTCTATCCATGTCAGGCGTATATTTCTCGTTCCTATTCTGGGAGTACCTTGAGCGCAAGGAAATTGGTAGGCAACTGGTCATGACAGCATACGAAACTTTCTTCGCCATTTGGTTTCTTATTGTAGGAACCCTCTGGCGGAGTCCTGCCGTTCTCGGGCTAAGTCTTCTCGCCGCAACAGTCATGATGATCATCATCTGTGGAAATGTCCTCCGAGAATATCATGCAAATTTACGTAGACTCTCGGGAGTTGACAGTTAACCCCGCCGATCAAGCGGGCAGATGGGGCCGCCGCTTATCGGCAAACCCGTTCACGGCCTAGCATGAAGCCTGCCGGCTTGGGCGTCGAAGAGCGTCTTCCAGAAGAAGCCGTTCTGGAATGCGATGAAGAGGAGCATCAGTCGAGCCAAATTCCACGGGCCACCATTCAGGTGATCCCCCAAGCCGGCGAGTAGAGGTAAAAAGATCACCGGCGAGAGGAGAACTGGTTTAATGAACAGCGTCCACCGGAATCGCGCGCGGTCCGTTTTGAGATAGAAATACTGCGCGGCCATCCCGGCGAGCATCGAGAGATAAAGGAGTGCGATTAGGCCCCAAGGAAGACTGGCCTCTCCGTCCGTGACTTCAGTTACCGGTGTCGATAACTCAAGGGGAAGTTGTAGAACGCGCCAAAAGGCCGCTCCCGCCAATCCTAGTGAAACGAGGGCAGCCGGCCAATGGGCGCGGCGCCTGCCTACGAGGACCACCGCCAGCAGAACAAGCGAAGTAACAATGATGATCCAATAGGCCCGCGGTACAAACTCGAGCACGCTTCACCTCCTTTGGAAGGACCGTTGCTAAGCATAGCAGAGCCACGCCGCGCCGACCGAAAGGTTCGCAGAGGATTCGAGAGCGAGGAGGGCGTAACCTGGACGGTATCGGTCCCAGGCCGCGGCCGGCCCGCTTGGTGCTGAAGAGGGGGACGAAGAGGAGCGGACGCACGTCTTCCGGGATGCCCGGACCCGTCCACGACGGTCAGGACCGGCCCACCTCCTCGGCAGCTTCTTGCGAGGCTATACACGCACTTGTATACTTGTATACTGGGGCCATGCCTGATAAGATGCTCGTCTGGGTTGGGGCTTCCTTCGAGGATCTGCGGGACTTTCCTCCGGAAGCTCGGAGGACTGCATGACTGACCGAATTCGACGCTCAAGCGGAAATGTATTCAGGGATCTCGGGTTCAGTGAGGACGAGGCGGAGAACCTCAAGGTTCGAGCCGACTTGATGATTGAGCTGACCAAGCTGATTGAGGCACAGGAGCTCACACAAGTAGCTGTCGCTGAGCTTCTCGGAGTGACTCAACCGAGGGTCAGCGATCTCATGAGAGGGAAGATCGACCGCTTCAGTGTCGACAGTCTGATTGAGATGATCGGCCATGCGGGCGCTTGCGTCTCCTTCGTGGTCACCCGGCGCAGCCAGGTTGAAAGACAGGAGGCGGTATGAGCGCCGGTAAGTCGTCCGTTTCCAAGGCAAGCTCGTATCGGGAGATCGGAGAATACTGGGACGAGCACGATCTGGGGGACGCCTGGGATCCCTCCAAGCAGGTTGAATTCGACGTCGGCATCGAATCCCGGCTCCGTTACTTTCCGCTCGATCGAGACCTCTGCCGCAAGATAGACGACGCCGCACGGCGTCGCGGCGTGACGGCGGAAACGTTGATCAACTTATGGGTCCAGGAAAAGCTTCAGCAAGCCAGATAGATAGCTTGTGCCACCCTCGCCCGTGAGCTGCTTGCCGCGCGGTCGAGAGCGGGTTGCAAGGGCAGGCGGAACGATGACCAGATTCACTTCAGCGCCGCACGAACCTGGGCGAGAGCTTCGTCCATGGGGATGACCTGAACCGCACCGCTTTCGACATCAGCGATCCGGCGCTCAACCTCAACAGCCCAGGCCTCCTCGATCTCGGAGTCCTCATCCAGGCTCGCCAGTAGACGCTGCGCAAGCGCAGCGCGCTCGCCCGGCGTGAGCTTCATAGCCTCGCCTTCCAGAACTTCCAACTGAGTTTCCATAGCCAAATCCTCCACTCCGCCCGTCAGGGTGGCATGATACCGCATCCAGCGAGCCGCTGAAAGAGCGGAGACAGTGCCAGAGAGAGGGTCGGCGCGGCTTCGAGGCGATGACTACAGCGGTAGTTACCGGTTCGGCCGGGCGGGGACGATCCCAGGGCGGCCGATCGGTCGTCGAAAGCGCCCCTCACCGAACCTCAATCGCCTCGGGAAGGCAGGTCTCTCCCGGTCACGACCGGGGAGGACGTCAATTTGGATGGAGCTGAGGGTGTCGGGTCGGGGACCGCTCGCCAACCCGGCCAATCGGATATACTGAAGGCATGACAACCACCGAGCTCACACACTCCTCAGCTCCGGCCCCCTGGTTATCAAGTCCGCGAGAGTTGAGGCACCTTAAAGAGGAGTAGGACCAGTCGTGCCCGTCATTTCGCTCTTCTTCGGCATCGTGATCCGGATGTTCTACCGCGAGCACGGAATCGCCCACTTCCACGCTGAGTACCAAGGCCAGCAGGCGACCTTCACCTTCGACGGAGAGCTATTGGCTGGCGCTCTCCAGTCTCGGACGGCCCTGCGTCTCATCAAGGAGTGGGCCGTCACGCATCGCGAGGAGTTGGAAGCCAACTGGAAGCGAGGCAGGACGGGTGAGCCCTTCGATCGAATCGCTCCGCTGGAATGAGGAGGTCTCATGGAGTTTCTACCGACGGTCGTACGAGCCGAGTACCGTGGCGGGCATAGGATCTGCCTGGTGTTCAACGATGGGGTGGAGAGCACGGTCGACTTTTCGGACTGGTTGGCCGGCCCGGTCTTCGAGCCGCTGATGGAGCCCGGATACTTCGAGCGCTTCTTCCTGGACGGCGGAACGGTCGCGTGGCCGAACGGCGCGGATATCGCGCCGGAGACGCTCTATGAACGAGCGCGGTCGAGCAAGGCCGCCTGAATCACGGCAAATCCTCGGCGGCGGAATGCCTGCGCCCTGATCATGGACACGCCTCTTTCGTGGCCTCCAGAATGACGCTGCTGCTCAGGAAGCGCAGCACGGGCAACCAGCGGTTCAGGAGCAGGAAGTCGAAGCGGCCCAGCGGCCGCAGCAGGCGCTCGAGCCGGAGGCGGTGGAACACGTACGCCATGGCCTCGCGGGTCAGGAAGTCAAAATACTCGATGCGCAGATTCGGGAACTGACTCCGAAAGAAATCGAGATCCGCGCAGTTGAACAACACTTCGCCCTCGATGTAAGGCCTGGTGAGAAAAGGGACATGCGCGTGGAGAGAATCCACGGTCCGGGTCAGGCAGAGCGGCTCCTCCGCGTAGAAGCGGCCCCCGGGCTTCAACCATCCCACGATCCGCGGCAGCACCCGGCGCAGGTTCATGTGGTGCAGGCAGCGCTTGCACAGCACCACGTCAAAGGGAAGGTCGAAGATATCTGCTCCGCGTCGCCGACGCGAAACGTCATCCGGTCCTCGACACCCTCTTGCCGCGCGAGCTCGGCGGTTCGGGCCACCGCGGTCTCCGCGATGTCCATGGAGGTCACGCGGTTCCCCTGTCCGGCGAGGATCACGGCCGGCCGATCGATCCCGCCGCCGATCGACAGGATGTCCAGCCCGTGCAGGACCGCCAGGCGCTCGAGGAGGTAGTCCGCGATGTAGGCATACTTGTCCATGTGTGCTGCATACAAAGCCTTCTCGCGGTCAGGTCCGGTGAGCCGATAAACCTGCTCCCAATAGATCTTCTCGTCGGCGGAGCTATGCGATGCCATGAAACCACCTCTTGAACGATGGAATGGAAAACGGCTCGGCCGCGAAATGAGCGAGCGCATGATCCCGGTTGTGATCCTCGGCGATCGGCATCCCGGGGAGAAGGAACAGTTTGCGCCGCGCGGCATGGGCTTCGAGCAGGGTTGAGATGCCAGGCTTCGTGATCACGCTGGCGCACTCGGCCAGCAAGGGCGCCAGGGTTTCGAGAGGGCCGAGCACGCGCACCTGCGGATCGTCCGCGAACCGGAGGTGGAGCTCTTCGTAGGCGGGCAGATTGTCCCCACACACGGCGTCGATCGAAAGCGCGGGAAGCTCCCGGCGAAGCTCGGCGACGATTCGGCCGAGCGATCCCTGCCCCCAATATCCGCAAACCAGCAGCGTGCGCCGAGGATCGCCCGGGGATGTGGCGAGGGAGGCGAACTCCCGCCGCGCGGGCAGCTCGATGCGCCGGTAGTCCAGCCCGGGAGGAAAGGGAAAATCGAGATGCTCCACGCGCCGAGTCGGCGAGAGATAGCCGCTCATCTGTTCCCAAAAAATGTACTTCCATCCGAGGCTGCGGCCGTATTCGCCGTTCAGGCCCCAGCATTGGACTTCCAGGCCTGCCAGGCGCCTGGCATTGGTAACCCAGAAGGCCGGCCGGTGGCTGATGCAGAGCACCGTGCGGGCACCGCTCGACCGGATTTTGTCCTGCAGGACCGAGAGATCGGTCGGCCGGCGCCGCTCGCGCCGGTGCTTCCGCGCATAGATCAGCGGCACGGTGTAGACGAGGTAGAGAAGCCAGCGCGCGTGTGCCGCGATCCACCGGTAGCGCTCCAGATCCTCCTGGACCGCGCGGGGCGGGAGACAGGACTCGATCGGGATGTGAACGACCCGGCCGGGATCCGGGCAGCGTTGCCGGACCGCCTCTCCGAGACTGTACATCCCGCGCCCGACGACGGTGCTGACGATCAGTACCGGCGGCTCCAGGCGAGCGAGCAGGCCGTCGAGATCAGAGATACTTTCGTCGTGAATCATAGAGGTAGAGCGCATTGCATTTGGCGCAGATGGGCAGGATCTCCTCCCGCCGGATCTCGCGGAACCTGCGATGGGCCTCGTTGTTCCAGAGCTCCAACGGGTCCTGGTCCCGGAGATTGCCCAGGACGAGGTCCGGATAGAGAATGCACGGTGTAACGTCTCCTTCCGGCGTGACGTCCATGCGCAGCCATTGTTTGTAACAAAAGGTATTGTCCGGCGGCACCTCCGGCTGGTCCACAAAGGTGTAGATATCCTCCGGCCGGCGGAGATAGCCGGAAATCTGGATCGGCCAGGGCTCGCTCTGAATCCTCCGGTACTGGCGGACAAACTCCTCCTTGTCGAGGGGGTACGGCAACTGGTAGCCGCGATGCGTCCGCGGGTGGACGCCGAAATGGCGTTCCAGGAACGCTTCGTAGTCGCGGCCCTGCTGCTCCGACAGGAACCAGGAGGGGTTGAGCAGGATCCAGTCGACCTTCTCGCGGACCATTTCCTGGCAGAACCGATACATGCCGGCGACGTTCTCCGGCCGAATGGTAAAAGAGATGCCGACATAGGGCGGCCGGCGGAGCGCCTTGAGCTTGCGGAGACCGCGCAGCACCCGATCATAGACACCCGGCCCCCGCAGGTGATCGTTCTCTTCACCGATCCCGTCCAGCGAGACCAGCCAGGTCAGATACGGGTTGTCCGCGATGACGTCGAGCAAGGACTCGAGGAGCAGGCCGTTGGTACAGGTGATGGAAAAACATCGATTCTCCTTCAGCAGCCCGGCCAATTCGCGGAAGCGGGAGTAAAGGAGCGGTTCGCCGCCACTGAGCACGAACGACGGGCGCGAGCGACCGACGCTGGACATCAGCTTCTCCACCAGGGCCCAGTCCAACTCACCCGCGCCGGCGGGTGGCCGCGACTCCTCCTTGCACCAGCCTTCATGCCCCCATTCGTAGCACATGACGCAGCGCAGGTTGCAGCGATAGGTGAGCACCAGCTTGTAGATGAGCGGGTCCGGAACCGGGCCGTCCTCGGCGGGATGGCGCTCCAGCCAGCGGTATCGCCGCAGGGTGCGCAGCTTCCCGACGAGGAGGTTCTCCATATAACGCGGGTACCGGTGAGCCAGCTCGAAATAGCGCCGGAGAACGGGAAGAGGCATGGCAGATCCTCAGGAGAGAAGGTTTTCCCACTGAATTTGCGAATGGATCGTTTGAAACTTGCCGGGATGATCCCGCAGGATCTCCTCGATCGTTTCATAGGTGAAATCAATCTTCATTGCAGTCCCGAGAAACCGCCGTAGTTGCGCGCGCAGCGCCGTATCGATCCGGCCGCGCTGCCCCGGATCGCAGGCGATGCGGAGGCGGAGGTGATCGATCCGGTCCTGGAGGATCTGGCCGAGCAGAATCCCCGGCACGCGGTCCAGGACGACGTAGAGGGCCGTCACGGCCCGGTGGTCGGGACTCATCACGACAGCGGTCTGGCGCCCGAGGAGCGATTCCACGACCGGGAAACTTCGTCCGCAAGGGCACGGGCAAGCCTCTTTTTTCAATTCAACGTAGTCTCCCGTCCGGTAGCGGATCAGCGGCATCACCCGGTTGTGGAGGCTCGTGCCGAGAATCTCCGCGATCCGGCTGTCCGAGCCCGGCGGCTCCAGGCCCGGCACCTCCTCGAATTCCACCAGCCCGTAATCCATATGCACATGGTAGCGCCCGGACGGGCACTGGGTGATCGCCGCCGTCCGCTCCATCTGCCCGTAGGCATCGTACACAGGGCATTGGAACACCTCCTCAATTCTCCGCCGCTGGTGCTCCAGGAGCTGTTCCCCCTGGGAAAAGACCGCTTGGAGCGCGAGGCCACGAGGGCGCTCGCCGAGCAAGAGGGCCAGGACGTAGAGATTGGACGGCAGGCCCTTGAGGAAGCGCGGACGATATTCCCGCAGGACGTGGGCCCAATCGTCCCGCTGGCCGCGGGCCAACAGCAGGCTGTTCATCAGCAGCCGGCCCGTCGCGCGCTGGAAGCGGACCCGCGTCGCCGCGTGCCGTTCGAAAGGGAGGAACTCCTCCGCGGACAGCTCCGCGAACCGGTCGCCGAGCCGGTACCCGGCCCATCCCCAGAATCGCCAGTAATGCACGAACTCCAGGACGTTCGAGGGCCTGTCGACGTAGAAGCGGACCGCAGAGCCGGTGGAGCCGCTGGTCTGCTCGACACGGGGCCGCCAGCGGGCGGCGTCCCGGGCCGTCAGCTCGGAGAAATGATTGCGCAGCCGGTCCTTGGTCAGGACCGGCAGACGCTTCAGATCCTCGGGTGACCGGATGTCGTCGGGCGCCATCCGCCGCTCCTGGAAGAGGCGCTGGTAGTAGGGGACTTGCGCGACGGCGTGCCGGAGGATCGTCCGCAGCCGCTCGATCTGATCACAGCGCATCGCCTCCTCGCTCCACCCGGGGTGGTCCGCGAACGACCGCCGGAGCCGCAGGATGTCGAGCGGAAAGGCGAAGTCCCGGAAATTGAAATGGATTCCCATCGGCTAGTCCCGCACGCGGTATTGATAGAACTGCTCTTGGAGCGCCTGCCATTCGGACTTGTCGGCCGGGCCGTCCAGCAGGAACCGGGACAGCCGCAGCGCCATGGCGATGCCATGATCGATGTTGCAGTGGAGGAAGAGGGCGGGACGGCCGATCGGAAAAAGGTTGTCAATCGATCCCAGGCGGGCCTGGATCCGGTCGTAGCGGCGGCGCCATCCCCGCTCGTACACGGGGTAGACCTGTGGGAGCCTGCGGGAGAAAAACTCGTCCTGCTCGCGGGGAGCGGGGGCGAGGATTTCCAGAGCCTCCAGCTCGCCGAGGCAATGCTCGGCCAGCCTGGCCTCGTCGAGGGACCAGACCCGGTCGCTGACCGAGCACGGGATTTCGATGGTGAGCGCCGCGAGGTCTCCCTGGTTCAGGGCCGGGCTGTACAGATGGAGCTCGGAAACGCGACCGATCAGAAGGCGGCTCTCCGGGAAATAATAGGTCTCCGTCGCCGACGGCCGCCGCCGTGCGGTCAGCAAGTAAAGGATGCGCAGGCCACGCCAGCGCAGGTCGAACGGCGGCGGGACACCGCCCTCAGACTCCAGGCGGACCAGGCCATGAAGCTGGTCCAGGGGGATCGTAGCGATCAGCGCCGCGACCGGGAGCTCGACTCGGGTGCCGTCTCCCTGGCGGAAGGTCAGGGATTCGATGTGGCGATCGTCCCGCAGGGTCAGACGCTCGAGGTCGCATCCCAGCAGCAGTTGTCCGCCGCTGGCCAGGACGCGCCGGCGCAGGCTCTCCGTGATCTGGCCGATGCCTCGGGCCGGATAGTAGTAGCTCGGCGTGGGGTCTCCCCCGAAGAGCCGCTCCACGGCCTTCCAGAGCGAGCGGATCTCAAACCTCTTGACGCGGCTGGCGGCCGGCTCGAACGACACTTCCGAGGCCGGGAGGCCCCACAACTTTTCCGCGTACGGCCGATAGAAGTGATGATAAAGACTCTGTCCGACCCGGGCGATGCAATACGACTCGAAGGTCTGGAGGTCTGCTCCGTTCACGAAATGGCGGAACCGGCCCGCCAGGAGATCGTGCAGGAACCGGTAACCCTGGCGGGGACCATAGGAACAGACAATATCCAGAGGGGAGGGGGGATAAGGGAGGAATCGGCCGGCGAGATGGATGCGTCCGCGGCGCTGCCGCTGAAGAAGATCGGCGCCGCAAAGCTCGCGGACCAGCCGGAGAGCCTCCGGATCGTACCCCTCATGGATCCGGTGGGAACCGAGATCGAAGGTCCAGGGTCCCCGGGAGAAACTCTGCGCCAGCCCTCCCGGCGCAAGCTCCCTCTCGAGGACCACGATCCGCGGGCCGAAGCGCCGCGCCAGCGCATCGGCGGCGGTGAGCCCCGTCACGCCGGCGCCCAGCACCACCAGGAAACCTTTACCCTCCTCGAGGTTGACCATCCGTAGAGCTCATCGCCGGCCCAGGCCCTTCTCCGGGTCACTGAGGCCTGTATGAGTATAGACATGTCTCAGAACCGAATCCTAAACTCGGCGCCTCCATCCCGGTTTTCCAATCCGAACCGGGCGCCGTGCGCGGCCAGGATCTCCCGGACCAGGGTCAGCCCCAGGCCGCGGCCGTCCCGCTTGGTGCTGAAGAAGGGGGTGAAGAGGAGCGGACGCACGTCTTCCGGGATGCCCGGACCCGTGTCGGCGACGGTCAGCACCGGCCGGTCCCCCTCCAGGAAAAGGCCCAGACCGATGCGGCCGTCCTCGCCGATCGACTCCATGGCGTTCCCGAGCACGTTGACGAGCACCTGCTCGATCTGGTTGCGGTCCACGTCCACCGGCGGCATGGCGTCGCCCGATACCGCGGTTTCCCACTCGCAGCGGATGCGGCGGCGGTCGAGCTCGGGCCGGAGGAGGACGAGGATCTCGTCGAGGAGCCGGCGGAGGTCGCACGGCCGGCGGTCGGGCTCGGGCAGGCGGACGACTTCGGCGAAGCCGTTCATGAAGGCGCTCAGCCGCCGCATGCGGGCGACGGCCACGTCGATGGCGCCTTCGAAGTCGCGGCGGTCTTCCTCTCCCAGCGCGGCGCTGTAGCCGCGGAACGAATCGAGCAGCGAGGAGACCGGGCCGACCGAATTGTTGACCTCGTGCGACATCATCCGGATGAGCTTGCCATAGGCCGATTTTTCGGAAGCGCGCAGCTCCTCGGTCAGCTCTTCGATCAGAAGGAAGCTCCTCGGAAAGCCGCGGTCGAAAAATTCGGCCCGCGAGACCTTCAAGCGGCGGGGACCGTCGGCGATCACCCGCGACTCCCCCGCCGGCACGGCGGCCAGCGCCGCTCCCAGCGGTCCCAGCCCGGCCAGCGGCAAACTTTGGACGTCTCCCTCCACCTGGAGGAGCTGGCGGGCGCTCGGATTGATCGAGCCCACGCGGCCGTCGAAATCCAGGGTCAGGACGCCGGCGGGCGAGGCGGTCAGCAGCCGGTCGAGAAAATAATCCTGCTCCTGGAGGCGCAGCCGCTCGTCGCGCAGGCGCTCGGTCATCTCGTTGTAAATGTGGATCAGGGCGTCCATCTCCGGCTGTCCCACCTCCCGGAAGCGGGAGGTGAAATCGCGCTCGCTCATCAATTCCGCTCCGGTGCGGATGAGATCAAGCGGCACGAAAAACGAGCGCACGAGCATCCATCCAAGAGCGATGGAAAGGACGAACAGGCCTTCCACCGCCAGCAGCAGCCAGCGGCTCTCCCGCAACGCCAGGAACGAGATCGCCGCCAGGACGGCGTGGATCAGGATGAGGTAGAGGACGACCTTGGTCCGGAGGCTCAACCCCTTCACGGCTCGATTCCGTACTTCTCGAACCGGCGGTAGAGCGCCGCACGCGACAGGCCCAGAGCCTCGGCGACGCGCGTGACGTTGCCCTCGTAGTGCCGCAGGCTTTTGACGATCATCGCCTTCTCCATCTCGTCGATCGTCATGCTTCCCGGGCTTGGAAGGGCGCTGGGATCGCGGGCGGTCCGGCTCTCCAGGTCGGAGAGCGCGAGGAGATCGTCCACGTCCAAGATATCGTCGTCGAGGACGAGCACCGCCCTCTCCATGGTCTGCTTGAGCTGGCGGATGTTGCCCGGCCAGCTCTGGCTCTGCAACCATTCCAGGGCGCGGTTGGAAATCGACACTTCGCTCCCTCGGCGATACACCTGCGCGGAGGCGTCGAGGAAATGCCGCGCCAGAAGCGGGATGTCGGTCCGCCTTTCGCGCAGCGGCGGCAGGCGGACGGCGATCAGGTTGAGCCGGTAGAGAAGATCCTCGCGGAACAGGCCGCGGGCCACCTGCTCGCCCAGATCGCGGTTGGTGGCCGAAACCACGCGCACGTCCACCGTCCTTGTCATGCTGGAGCCGAGCACTTCGTAGGAACGGTCCTGGAGCACGCGCAGGAGCTTGACCTGAGCGCTCGGATCGATCTCGCCGATCTCGTCGAGGAAGATGGTGCCGCCGTGCGACATTTCGAAACGCCCCTTGCGGTCCGCACGGGCGTCGGTGAAGGCGCCTTTCACGTGACCGAACATCTCACTTTCAAAAAGCGTCGAGGAGATCCCGCCCAGGTTCACCTTGACGAACGGACCGTTCCGGCGCCGGCTGTTGCGGTGGATCGCCTCCGCCACCAGCTCCTTGCCCGTGCCGCTCTCGCCGGTGATCAGCACGGAGGCGTCCGTGGGCGCCACGCGGCCGATGAGCTCCAGAATCCTCGAGAAACGGGGATCCTGACCGATCAAGCCGCGGAAGTCGAAGCGCCGGTCGAGCTCCTCGCGGCTGGCCGGCGGCGCCTTGGCGTCTCCGGCGTCTCCCGAGCGGGCGAGCGACAGCGCGGTGTCCACGGATTGGAGGAGCTGCGCGTTGCTCCACGGTTTGGTCACGAAATCCGCGGCGCCGGCCTTCATCCCTTCGACGGCGAGCGCGATCGATCCCCAGGCCGTGATCAGGATCACCGGGAGCTGTGGCCGGCGGCGGCGGATCTCGCGCAGCAACTCCAGGCCTTCCTCGCCGGACGTGCCGCGGGAAAAGTTCATGTCCTGGAGCACCAGGGCGACCCGCTCGCCTTCCGCCTCCAGAAGGCGCAGGGCCTCCTCCTGCGACCGGGCCGCCAGCGTGGGGTGGCCTTGACGCTTCAGAAGGAGGCCGAGCGAGGCGGCCACCGACGGGTCGTCGTCCGCGATCAGGATCATCTTGCTATTCGTAGCGCAACGCCTCCGCCGGTTGCACCCGGCTCGCCAGGGTGCCGGGATAGAGAGCGCAGAGCGCGGAGAGAAGATAGATGGCCGCCATGGCAGCAAGAAGCCCGGCCGCGAACACCGGCGGCCGGATGAAACCGATCAGATCGAGGATCGGGATCTGGATCACCACTATCGTTCCCATCAGCACTCCGAAGCTCGTCACGAGGATCTGCTCGAAAAGAACCTGCCGGTGGATGGCCCGCCGGGACGCTCCCGTGGCCCGGCGCAGCCCCAGCTCGCGCGTGCGCTGGAGGAGATTCTGCCACAGCACGCCGAGCAGGCCGAGGGCCACCATGAGAAGCA
This sequence comes from uncultured Holophagales bacterium, assembly GCA_963844885.1. Lineage (GTDB taxonomy): Bacteria > Acidobacteriota > Thermoanaerobaculia > Multivoradales > UBA5704 > DATMER01. Next base: position 243,786 of record CAWJQA010000016.1, read on the forward strand.
GGAAAAACGCCACGGTGCCGCCGGCCGCGAGCGGCGCCAGGAGCGTCCGGAAGGTGGCGCGGCGCACGTCGGGAAGCGGCTTGATGGTGAACGACCAGCCGGGAGCGACCCCCTGGAGCCGCGCCGCGAGGGTCTCCTCGAAGACGGCCGGCGTGCCGGGCCGGACCCGCACCAGGATCGACCGCGCCTGGAACCAGGACGGTGCGTCGAGCCGCAGGTTCTGGAAGAGGAAATTGGAACGGGCCGAAAGCTCGCCGCTTTTGCGGAACTCGCGGATCACTCCGATGACGCGCCGCGGCCTCTCCGACGGCGCCGGCTCTCCGAACCGGCGCCCGACCGGATCCTCATCGCCGTACACCGCGCGGGCGAGATCCCGATCGATCACGACCGGGTCCCACGCGAGCGCGGCGTCCGAATCCTCGAACCAGCGGCCGGCCACGACCTCGAGCCCCATCACCCTGGCGAACTTCGTGGTGACGGCGTTCGACTCGAAGTCGATCGGCTTGCCCTCGACGGTTGTGCTGTTCGTCCAGCCCCCCTGATCGAAGGGGCTGACCATGGCCGCGGCCGCCGACTCGACAGGCTCCAGCGCCTCGACCTCCCGCAGCAGTTGCCCGAGCGTCTTCAGATTGGCGGTCTTCGTGGCGTCGTCCTCCTTCTCTCCCGCGTTCATCTGCACCGAGACCTTCCAGACGTTCCGCCATGAATATCCCAGCGGTTGCCGGTAGTTGTCCAGGAAGTAGATTCCCAGGGTCGCGACCACGAACACCACCAGAAAGGAGAAGAAGATCTCCAGGATGATGAGGCCGTTGGTGCGCTTGCGGTTCCAGACCAGCTTGAAAAGATGACGCGTCATACCGACCTCCCGCGGAGAGCCTGCACAGGGTGGAGCTTCGACATCCGCCAGGCCGGATAGACCCCCGAGAGGACGCCGAAGAACACGGCCATCGCCAGGCCGTAGAGAAAAACCCGGAAATTCAGCCCGAGCCGGGCGTAGGGAAGGAAGCCGCTCGCGTTGAGCGCCGCGAGCACCGGGACGGCGAGAAGCAGCCCGATCAGTGCGCCGAGCAGTGTGAGCACGAGGTTTTCGACCACGAACTGGCCGACGAGCGAGCGCGACGAAGCGCCGAAGGCCTTGCGCACTCCAATCTCGGACGCCCGGTCCAGAATCCGGCTCAGATTGATGTTCACCAGGTTGAGAGTGGGCAGCAGCATGAACAGCAACATCAGCAGGAACAGCACGGCCTTCGCCCGGCCGGGAGCACGCTGGTCCGAGCTCCCCGGGCCGAACATCCGGACGCAGGCCTCGAACAGCGTGTCGGCGCCGGCATTCAGCGTCGTGTAGGTCTTGGGGTCCGGCAGATGGTGCTCGGCTTCGCGCAGGCGCGCCTGAAACTCCGATTTGATCGCCGGGACGTCCGCCGGACCGCGCGCGAGAATCAGCGCGGAAAAGCCCCCCATCCACTGCTCTTTGTAAAAATTCGACTTGGCGGTGCTGATCGGCACCCAGATGTCGGACGAAGAGGAGAAGCGGAGCTCCGGCACGTCCGGAACCACTCCCACCACCCGGAAACGCTGGCCGTCCGCCTCGATCGTCCTGCCCACGGCCGGCTGCCCGCCGAAGAAACGGCCGCGCGTCGTCTCGTTGATCACCGCGACGAACCGGGCGTTCTTCTCATCCTCGGCCGTGAACGGGCCGCCCTCCAGGAAATCGAAATCCAGAATCTTCCAGAGCTCGCCGTCCGCGCGCCGGAGCCGCGATTCGATCTTGGTTCCGCCCAGGTAGGAGACCGCGGTCTCCGGCGACGAGATCAAAGCAATCCGCTCCACCCCGGGCAACGCCGACAGCGGGCGGACGTAGCGGTCGAGAAAGCCATACCCGGGCTCGGACCTCTGCGTGTTCTCGGGCCCTCTCATGGTCAGGTGGTAGACGCCGAGGGTCCGGTCGCTGCGGGTTTCCGGAGCCTGCGGCGCCAGCGCGTGATCGAAGATCGCGGTGGCCACCAGAAGCACCAACAGCGTGATACTGATCCCGAACAGGCTGATGAAGGTGAAGAACTTCCGCCGCGCCAGGATCTTCAGGGCGACTTTCAGATAGTTTCTGATCATCACCGCACCTGCCGCCCGTCAAACAGCCGCACCGTGCGGTGCGTGCGCTCGGCCAGGCGCGGATCGTGAGTGACCATCACGACCGTGGTGCCGTCGTTTTTGTTGAGGCCTTCGAGGATGTCCATGATCTCGTCGCCCATCTGGCTGTCGAGGTTGCCGGTGGGCTCGTCGGCGAGCAGGATGCGCGGCTGCCCGACGATGGCGCGGGCGATGGCCACGCGCTGCTGCTGGCCGCCGGAGAGCTGCGTGGGAAAGTGATGCGTACGCGAGCCGAGGCCGACGCGGTCGAGCGCGGCGAGCGCCGCCTTGCGCCGCTCGCGGTTCGGCATGCCGGCGATAGAGCAGCGGGATCTCCACGTTGTCCGCCACCGACAGATCGCTCACCAGGTGGAACTGCTGGAAGATGAACCCGATCCTCTCGTTGCGGACGCGGGCGAGCGCGCGGTCGCCCTGGCCGTTGATGGTGATGCCGTCGAGCTCGACCTTGCCTTTCGAAGGCGCGTCGAGCAGGCCCATCAGGTGCAGCAGCGTGCTCTTGCCGCAGCCCGAGGGACCCATGATCGACACCAGCTCCCCTTTTTCGACCACGAGGTTGATATTGTCCAGCGCGGTCGTCTCGATGCGGTCGGTCCGGTACATCTTGCTGACCTTGTCCAGGCGGATCATTGCCGATCTCCTCTGTTATTGGAGGCTCACCTGAGCCAGGTGGGCGTAATCGTTCATGTCGGAGAGGATGACCTCCTCTCCCTCCGAGAGCCCGTCGAGAACCTCGAAGTGCTCGTATCCGGACACGCCGAAGCGGACGCTCCGCCGGACGGCCCGGTCTCCTCGAATCACGAAAACCGTCCCCGTTTCGCCACCTTGCGCGAACGGCCCCTTGGGCACCCGCAAGGTTTCCGTGCGCGAGGCCGTCACCACGAGGACGTCCGCCCGCAGGTTGTTCCGCAGCTTGGGATTCCGGGCGTCGTCGAGGTCGACGGCGAATCTGACGGCGCCGTTTTCGATCGTCGGATCAACGTTCGAAAGGCGGCCCGAGAGCGGCTGGCCGTCGATCATCACCCGCACCGGCAGGCCGGGCGCGAGAAGGGACGAGTGAACGTCCGACACCGTGGCCTCGACCCGGAACGAATCGAGGTCGGCGATGCGCGCGATGACCTCACCCGAGCGAATGGTTGCGCCTTCCTGTGGCACGACCCAGGTGACGACACCGGCGCGGTCCGAGCGCGTGCTGGCGAGCCCGAGTTGGCGCCGGGCCTCGTCGCGCTCCTTGCGTAGCGTACGCAGATCGAGCTCCAATCCGTCGAGGCGGGCCTGGGCCGCCAGCCGCTCGCCGGCCACGGAAGCTTCGAGCCGGGCAAGCTCGATCTTCGACTTTTTCGCCTCGACCTCGGACGCCTTCAGGCTCTGCTCGGAAACCAATCCGTCGGCGTGGAGCTTGCGGCTCTGCTCGGCCCTGTACTCGGACGCTTCGGCGTCGAGCCGGCTCGATTCGATGCTGCCGCGCAGATCGTTGAGACTTTTATCCAGCGCCAGCCGGACCTGCTGCTGCTCATTGGCCTTGCGAGCGAGGTTGTCCTCGATCGTTTCCAGCGCGAGCCGGGACGCGGACGTATCGAGGCGGAGGATCTCCTCCCCGGCGCGAACCGCCTCGCCCGGCCGCTTGAGAATCTTTTCGATCCGAGCATCGACCGGGCTCGACACGACGCTTTCAAAAGCCGGGATGACCGTCCCGGACGCCTCGACGACCCCTTCGACCGGCCCCCGGTCCACCCGTCCGGTCCGGATGCGGTCACGCTCGATGGACGGCCGCAGCCACCCGGGCAGAAGGACCAGCACGGCCACGACAAGGCCCAGGCCTCCGATCCCCCAGGCGACCCGGCGCCCGGTCCGGCGCCGTCGAATGCTGACATCCAGCTCACGATCCATGTTCGCTCTCCCTCGGTCGGAAGCCGGAGAGAGCACGGCCCGTGCCAATGGCTAAGTCGCTGATTTCACGAGGAATGTGGACGGAAGGAGGGCGGCGGAAGCGTCCGGTGGCGGGCGGGGTGTCCGGAAACGGACGGTGGGTCCCGCGCAGGGCTACCCAGCGGAGACCAAATGGTCTATACTGCCTTCCAAGTATGACGCAGGGGCCGGTATCGTGTGACTCGACGATCTGGCCGCGATAAGGAGTTTGGAGCCATGTCAAAGCGCGTGATGGCCGTTCGTATCGATACACCAGAGCCGGTCGTGTTGGTGGCGCCCGATGAGATGGCCCAAAGAAACCGCGTCGCCTCGATGATCCAGGACCGCATGGCCCGCCCGGCTACGGATCTGGACCTGGAGCTCTGGCAGGAGCTGAAAATCGAGATTGACAAGCAACGCTCGAGAGCCTGCGCCTGAGCTCCATGCCCCTGCCCCTGCTCCTGGACAGCAACATCATGGCGAGCGTGGTTCGGCCGGAAGTTCCGGCGAACAAGCCCGTAGCCTCTGCCATGCTCCGCTTGATGAACGATGGAAGGTTTCGCCCTTGCGTCTCGGAAATCGTCGACTACGAGTTGCGCCGGAAGCTACTTCACCTTGGGCATCACCGGCATCAAGGAAGACGCTGGGCGCGCGAGGCTCTCGCGCTCCTCGATCAAATGGCAGCGTTCGCGTATGTGCCCCTCACCACGAGCATGATGCGAATGGCGGCGGAAATCTGGGCTCAGGAACGTTCTGGAGGTCGGCCTCGGGCCCCGGAGGAGAACCTCGACCTCGACGTCATCCTCGCTGCTCAGGCACGGTATGCAGGAGGCCAGGTCATCACGACGAACGAGCGACACTTCAGAGGCATCGTCGAGATCTTCGATTGGCGCCCGTACCTGCCTTCCAACTGAGCCGGTGCGTGTGGCGCGCGTCGTTGCTTTCCGCGCCGTGCGCGTCGAGTCCGTCAGGGGCACGGGGAAGAGGTCACTATTGTGCTCCCTGCGTCGGAAGGTGGTGATTCTGGCCGTGGCAGGGAGGGCTCCCACCGCGCCGGGACTCACCCACTGCCTGAAAACGAGACACGCCGCGTCTCGTTTCGTGATGCTGCCGAGGCGGCCCGTCGGACGCGTCAACCAGCCGACTTCTCGATCCCGCGGCCCGGCGTCGAGATAGAATCCAGAGCCATGAAAGCCGCGGAGGCCCGGAAAGTCCACATCGGCAAGGTCGTCCGGGAGCGGATCGAACGGTTCGACAAAAGAGCATGAGGCATTCCGAGATGATCGAGCTTATCTGCGCCGCCACTTGAAGCACCTGCCGCAAGGCGGTCGCCTTGCTGAACGAGAAGGGCATCGAACACCGGTACCGGGAATACACCCGCGAGCCGCTGTCGGAAACGGAGATCCGGGACGTGCTGCGCAAGCTCGGTCTTCGCGCCCGAGACGTGCTGCGGAAGAACGATCTGGGCTTCACCGACAAGCAGCCGGACAACGTGCTGATCGCCGGCATGGCCCACCGCCCCACCCTGCTCCAGCGCCCGATCGGGGTCGCCAGAGACCGGGCGGTGGTCGGCCGGCCGCCGGAGCGGCTGCTGGAGTTGGTGGGCGATCGATGACCACCACCCGCAAAGCCCCCCGAGGACACCGCGAGCCCATCACCGTCCGGTGGGGCGACATGGACGTCATGGGCCATGTGAACAACGCGAAGTACTTCACGTACTGCGAGTCGGCCCGGATGAGCTACTTCGCGGCCATCCGGATGCTCGAAGCATCGTGAAGACGAGAAGCACGGTCCGGCTCTCGCCGCCGCTCATCTCAACTTCCGCCGGCAGGTCCATCATCCCGCCGAGCTCGACGTCTGGACCCGGGTGTCCGAGATCGGCCGCAGCAGCTTTCGGATGGAGTACGAGATCGTCCGCCGCGACGGCTCCGAGCAGGGCGAACGGGTCGCCGACGGCCATGGCGTCATCGTCTGGGTGGACTACGGCACCGGCCGCTCCACCCCGATTCCGGACGCCTTGCGCGCGGCGATCCGGGAGTACGAGGGGAGGGAGGGCCGGTCGGAGCCGCCTACCTGACGATCCCGTTCTCTACCCGACCGAATTCAGGAAGTCGAAGGTCGGCCGGCCGATCACTCCGGCCTTCTCCATGACCTGGCGCAGATCGTCGCTCTGGGTCATCCCGCGGGCCTTCCCGAGGTCCGGCGTCGCGAAGAGAATCAACACCTCCTGCGGGTCGTCGGCGTTGCGCATCAGGTGCGCGACGCTCAGGCCGATTTCTTGCCGGACACTCTCATGTTCGTCGAAAAACGGCTTCCAGCGGTCGAAGTCCTGCACACGGTGGCGTACGAGCACGAACGGCATGGGCTATCCTCCTTTGGGTTGGTCACCCATACTCTACGACAGAATCCGGGATCGGGATTTTCCAGGTAAGATTACCCGGCGAGGGACACCATGAAGAACACCGTCCGCCTCCTGCTCGCGCTCGCCCTGACCGTCCTGGCCGGCTGTGCCGGCATGGCCCGCCCCGCCGGCCCGGCCACCGCTCTCGACCTGCTCCGCCAGCGCGAGAAGGACACCGTCTGGGACTCGAAGAGCCTCCTCCACGGCGATTTCGACCTGGACGGAGTCGAGGATTCCGCCCTGGCCGGAATCAAAGGCGGCGACCTGTTCGTGGTCGGGATCGTCAAGGGGCCCGTCGGTCCCTCCAGCAAGCACTCGATCCTGAAATTCCCGTGGGGTGACGGCGACCAGGGTTCCCTCTGCTCCAGCAAGGCGAAGATCGGCCTGGAACAGATCTCGGAGGACGATCCGCCGAGTCGCAAGGGGCTGGGCATCAACCTCCACGACGAGGAGTGCGACGCCTTCCACATCTACTGGGATGCGGAGATCCGGGACTACAGTTGGTGGAGGCTCTGAGCCTCCAGGATCCGCCACGCGCGCGAGGTCGCTGCTGCACCTGAACGTCTCGCGCCTCTCCTCGATGTCAGGACGCACTCGGCGAGCGAACGCCATGCGCTCACGCCGAAGCCCTCCTGGCCCGAGTTGAGGTCACTTTGCGCCAAAGTCAACTCACTTTGCGCCAAAGGAGTCGACTTTGCGACAAGGGAGTCGACTTTGCGCCAAAATCAACTCACTTTGCGACAGGGAAGTCGACTTTGCGACAATCTGGACTCCTTTGTCGCAAGGTGAGTTCCTCTGGCGCAAGGTGGCGCGACATTGTCGCGAGTCAAACTCCTTTGTCGCAAAGTCACCCCACCTTGCGACAAAGGAGTCGACTTTGCGACTGGGAAGCTTACTTTGCGCCAAAGGAGCTTACTTTGCGACAAAGAAACCGAAGTTGGCGCAAAGTGAACCCACGTTGCGACAAAGCAGCCCACCTTGTGACAGAGACGGAGATTCTGTCGCAAGGTGTCCTTGCGTTGCGTCAGATAGGGTTCCGCGGCGATCGGCAGGCTATCTTTGCCAGCCATCACCGTCGCCGCCGCCTGAGCGGCCATGACAAAGACCCACGAAGAAAAGAGGGCGGGTGAGGCCCTCTCCCCCAGGGACTGGGGGAGAGGGGCAGGGAGAGGGGGGTCAGCAGTTGCCGGCGCGGTGGGCGCAGGCCATGTTGAGCAGGCTGGTGAAGCGGGAATCGGGGATGGACGCTCCCTGCACCTTCACCGCGGTCGAGGTGTTGTAGTAGGAGATGGCGCCGATCCACTTCGCCAGGGCGGCGTTGTCGCCGAAGTCCTGGATCAGCGGTCCACCGCCCGAGCCGCCCCGCATGTCGGAGCCGTACTCGACGTTGTTGTTCTTGGCGGCGCGCAGCGCCTGGGCGGTCACCTGGTGGAGCTTCTCGCCGCTGTCGAAGGTGCTCGAGTAGCCCAGCAGGTGCGCATGGTTCGGGCGCAGCTTCTGGATGATGTATCCGAGGTAGCCCACCACGTCGCCGATCTTCCGCGTGGCACCGCTGATGACCCGGTCCTCCAGCTCGATCAGGGCGTAGTCCGCCGCGTTGGGGAGCCTGCCGCCGCCGGTGGTCCAGGTGTTGTTGACGATCACATAGTTCCAGTCCCAGGTGTCGAAGGGAGCCGTGCCGTCCCGGTAGGCGGGGACGAACGCGAAGTCCGTGTAGAAGCCGGGGCTCGTGGTGCCGCTGTGGACGCACTGGCCCGCGGTGGCGATGATCCGTGCGCGGATCACCGCAGCCGAGCAGTAGAAGTCACCATGGCTGGGGATGTGGAAGAACAGCTTGCCGGCGGTCGAGTACGGGTAGCTCCGGTCGGCCGACACGGGCACCAGCCGGGCGCTGGTGAAGTAGCCCTTGGCGCTCCCCGAAGCCGGCTCCCCGATGGACCCGAGATCGTCTCCGGCGGCCTGGACCAGTTCCCGATCCTCGGGAGAGAACAGCCGGTTCGTTCCGTCGGCCCGGACGCCGACGACGGGCGCGCGGCCTGCCGCGGAGACAGCCACACCCGACTCCTCCGCCGTCCAGGCCGAGGCCTCGGCGAGACCCTCTACGCCATCGCGGTCCACCACCTGGAGCGGCATCGGCTGCGCCGCAGCGAAGCGCTCCGCCGTCCAGGACGTCTCCACCGCCTTGGCGTGGGGATTCGACAATGTCACTACGCCCGACGCCGCAGCGGCGGGCAGCGAAGCCAGCAAAAGTCCCAGGAGGCCCACACCCAGCCGGGCCGGAACCCGGTTCGATTTCGTCTTCATGGTTACAGTCTCCTTTCGCGCACAGAGGGCGCTGGTTACCAGCTTACTCCTCTTCCAGGCGAGAGAGGTGGAAGTTTCGTTTCACCGGGATGTCGTAGACTCCGATCCGGAGGATCTCATGGACATCATCCGCCTGGACGAGAAGGGTTGTCTCTACCTTTCCCCCAAGATCGAGGACTGGGAGTCGGTGGCGGCGCACGGCATCACGGTGGTGATCGACCTGGAGGGAGGGCTCGACCACTGTATCCCCACGATGCCGAACCACGTGCTCTACCTTTACTATCCGATCTACGACGAGGATCTGCCGGACATGCACAAGCTCCAGGCGGTGGCACGGCTCGGCGCCTCGATGGTGGAGGCCGGCCACCGGGTTCTCTCGCACTGCGGCATGGGCTTCAACCGCTCCGCCCTGGTCGCCGGCCTGATCCTCCACCACCTGGGCATCCCGGGCCCCGAAGCCGTCACCCTGATCCGGGAGCGGCGCCCCGGGGCGCTGTTCAACGACGTCTTCGCCGAGTACCTGATGGGGCTGGCAGGGTGAGCTCGGTGGATGGACCGTGGACCGAGATGCCCGACATCCTTCCCGGGGTTGGATGGCCGGGATCGGGAACTATGCTATCCTTGGTTGCATGAAGCCCCTCACCTTGCGTGCCCACTTTGATGGAGAGCACATCCAGTTGGATGAGCCGTATGCGCTACAGGCGGGGACACCCATGATGGTGATGGTCCAGCGCAACCCTTCGGACGATCCGGAACGTGAGGATTGGTTGCGCCTCTCTCAACAGCGTCTGGCGGATGCCTACGGAGACGACGAGCCCGACTATCCCTTGAGCCTCATCAAAGAGCCGAATCCCGACTATGAGGGAAGGTGACGTCGTCATCGCGCAGGTCCAACAGGCAGATCAGCAGAGAAAAAACCGGCCCGCCATCGTCCTGCGGAAGCTGCCGTTCCAAGATGACCTCCTCGTCTGTGGGGTCAGCTCTCGCCTTCACGTGCGCATCGCAGGCTTCGACGAGATGATCTCTCCCTCCGACGCAGATTTCTCCTCCAGCGGCTTGGTTACAGCGTCTATCGTTCGGCTCGGGTTTCTGTCGGTCCTGACCCCAAAGAACGTTATTGGATCGATCGGCTCGATCGCCCCGGAACGTCACCGGCGTCTCCTGCGAAATCTCAGCAACCACCTGACCGCGAACCTGGACCTGCCATAGAGTCTTCCCTATGAAGATGGATGCCTCCTTCTGGTTCGCGTTCCGGGGGCAGGAGCTGCTCGTGCAGGCGGAGGGCCCTGCGTCGGCGCTGGCGGCGGAGGAGTGGACCGGGCTGGGGCTCCCGGGGTCAGAGCCACTTCACGTCGGCGAAATCGAAGGGGCCGCCTGCTTTGCCGTCGGGCTTGCGGCGGAGGCCGAGCCGCCGGAGGGGATGGCATTCCTCGGCCTTCGCCGGCTCTGGGGCCGCCTTGACGAGGAGGCATGGAAGCTCGCAGGGCGTGCGTTCCAGCTCCTGGAGTGGGACCGCAACCACCGCTTCTGCGGCCGGTGCGGCGCCGAGACGGTGGCGAGCGCGAGCGAGCGCTCCCGCACCTGTCCGCGCTGCGGGCTTCAGCACTTTCCACGCCTCTCGCCCGCGGTCATCGTGCTCATCGAGGATGAGGACGGCCGGGTGCTCCTCGCCCGCTCCCCCCACTTCGCCGCCGGGGTCTACAGCACCCTCGCCGGCTTCGTGGAGCCGGGCGAGTCGCTGGAGGACACCGTGGCGCGGGAGATCCGCGAGGAGGTGGGCGTCGAGGTCCGCAACGTCCGCTACTTCGGCAGCCAGCCCTGGCCGTTCCCCAACTCGTTGATGATCGGCTTCAAGGCCGACTACGCGGGCGGCGAGATCCGCATGGATCCCACCGAGATCGAGGACGCCCGCTGGTTCACGCCCGACGACCTGCCGCTCCTGCCGTCGAAGCTGAGCATCGCCCGCGCGCTGGTGGACGACTACCTGGCCCGGCACGGGCTCCACGTGGAAGGACGCGAAGGCGTCTGGCGCTGAGGCGCCGACCCGTGGCAAGATAGCGCGCAGCTCGATTCTGGATCTCTGGATCGGAGAGGCTCCACCATGGCTGGCTCGTCCTCGGCGGCGGCCCGGGTGCCGTTCGGCAGGCTCGGTGACGCCGCGCTCCTCAAGCGCTTCGCGACAGCGTTCGGGCTGTCCGCGCGGCCCGTGATCGCCGGGCGCGACGTTTTCGATCCGCTCTACGCGCGGCTGCCCGGGCGATTCCCGCCCCTGTTCGAGCAGCTCGTCACCGCCTACACCTGGGAGGCTGAGGTCGACCTCGGGCCGCTGCGGCTGCTCCCGAACCCTTCGGGCGCCGGCCTCGCCGGACTGGCGGAGGCCCTGTTCCGCCTTCACGTCGAACCGGCCGGATTCATCCCCTTCGCCCTGGGACCGGACGGCGCGCCGGTCTGCTTCGACACCGAACGCCGCCGCAACGACAAGGACTGCCCGATCGTGAAGGACGGATCGGAGATCGCCCCGAGCTTCAAGGCGCTGATGGAGCGTCTGTCCGACTGACCCCGGCCAGCTCCACCTCCGCCACCGGCGCTTTGGCCAGCAGCTCGTCGAGGCGGACGCGGGCGCTGGCGGGATCGACCACGCCCTCTGGCAGGTAGATCACGATCCAGACGCGCTCCGTCCCCTCCCCCACCCGCACGCGCTCGCTGTCGGTGATCGGGGTACTGAACGGACCCTGGGCGTCCTCCATCAGCGGCTTGCCTTCAAGATTGAACGGGCCGCGCAGCGACTGGACGGTCTCGCCAGGACGGCCGGCGCGCAGGGTGACCGGCGGCGTGAAGGTTCCCTCGGCCGAGGCGCAGCACGGGACCGCCAGCTCGACCGAGAGACAGTTGTTCAGGTCCACGAACGGATGGATGGCCGGCAGCTCCTCCCCCTTGAGCAGCCGCCGGAGCAGCGCCTCCGACGACGGCCGGTAGCGGGTGGGGTCGCAGCCGGCGGCGCGGAACAGCTTGCGGACCGCGGCTACGGTGGGGTGGTCCGCCAGCCCTTCGCCCTCGAAGTTGGCCCGGGCCACGCCCGCCACCTCGCGGCGCAGGCCGGCGAGGGCCTCTTCCTGACCGGGTCGGAGATGGAGGCGGAGCCACAGCAGCTCCCAGCCGGGAAGCTCGTGGCGGACCTGAAATGGAACGGCTTGCGCGGTCATCATGAAGTGGGATCTTGCCACAGCCACGGCAGGCGTATACTGAAATTTCAGGCGCTCTCCTTCCCCTCCCCTGTAGTTCCTTCCCTGCCCGCCGCGCAACGAACCTGAAAGGAGGTTCGAGCGATGTCTTCCCGCCTCCCCGCGTTCCTGATTTCCCTGATTTCCCTTCTGCTCCTTCCGGCCGGCTCGTATGGGACACTGCCCACGAAATGGCGCGAGCTGGAGCCGATCTTCGGCGGCCTGGTCAACCGCATCACCGTGGACACGGCCGGTGCGGTCTGGCTCTCCACCCCCGGCGGCGTGTTCAAGTCGACCGACGCCGGAGCGAGCTGGGCCTCGGCCCGCGGCAACCTGCCGAGCGTCCCGACCGGCGGCGCTCTGCTGGCCGATCCGGTGACCGCCGGCAAGGCCTATCTCTGGATGACGCAGGGCTTCTTCCGCACCACGGACGGCGGCACCTCCTGGACCCGCCTCCCGCTGGAGCTGCCCACGGGCGTCTCCGTCAACGAGATCGCCGTCGCTCCTTCGGACCCCACCCATCTCTTCGTCGCCACCTGGGGCGACTACGTCTACCGCTCCCTCGACGGCGGCGCGACCTGGGAGCGGCGGTCGAGCGGGCTCTCCGGCGGCTGGAGCGGACCGTCCTACATCACCGCCATCGCCGTCGATCCTGTGAACGCGGACCGGGTCTACACGAGCACCTGGCGCGGCCTGCTGTTCCGCAGTGACGACGGCGCCACGACCTGGAGCCAGATGTCCGACTCCGGCACCTGGACCAACTCGCAGATCCACGTGGCCCGGTCCAGCCCGAACGTCCTCTATACGCTGCACGACGAGTACTGGTTCGGCCGCGGCACGGTGCTGCGCAGCGCCGACCACGGCGACACGTGGACGGCCATGGCCCGGCCGAACGGACCGAGCGAGACCTGGCAGCTCGCCGTCGACCCCACGGACGAGAACGTGGTCTACGCCGCCTCCCTGGGCGGGCTCTACAAGAGCGTGAACGGTGGCGCGTCCTGGTCCCTGGTCCTGGAGCCGGCCGGGCAGACGCCCATGGGCTCGGTCGGACTGGATCCGGGCAACGTCTCACACGTCTACGGCGGCCACGCCTACAGCGGGCTCTATCGCTCGCTCGACGCCGGAGCGTCCTGGGAGCTGAGCAACAACGGGCTCGCCGCCATTCAGCTCACCGGCCTGGAGATCGTCCGCGACGCCCCGGCCACGGTCTACGCGGGCGTCCAGAGGATGGGCTTCCTCAAGAGCACCGACGGCGGCGGGTCCTGGGCCCTGATCGGCACGGCGCAGGGGCTGGAGAACAATTGGATCGGCGCGATCGCCGCCCATCCGGGGAATCCGGACGTGATCGTCGCCACCACCAGCAACGACGCCGGAGGCCACCTCTGGAAGAGCATCGACGGCGGAACGGCCTTCACGGAGACCGCGGCCGGCTACGCTCCAACCTGGATCCGCTTCAACCCGCACACGCCGAGCGTGGTACATGCCACGCTCGCGGACTGGCAGGGCGGCTTCCTGCGCTCCACCGACACGGCGGCGAGCTGGTCCGTCCCCTACTTCTGGTACATCTACGCCCAGGATTTCGACTACCACCCCACGCTCCCGAACGTGGTCTTCAGCCTGGGCGACCAGTATACGGGCGCGGCCCTGACCACGCTGCACGTGGTGTGGTCCAACGACACCGGCGCCTCCTGGACGGGGACCGCCCTCACCACGAGCCTGTGGGGGAGCGTGCTGGCCCTGGACCAGAACGATCCCGCCACGCTGTACGTGGCCACCGGGCTCGCCGGCGAGGGGACGCAGGGGGTCTACAAATTCTCGATTGCCTACAGCGGCGGCAACGTCTCCGCGGTGACGCGCGTGCCCGGCACGTTCAACAGCGGCCTCACCGACACCAAGGTGCTGCGGCTGGTCTACGACAAGGTCCACTCGGCGCTCTACGCGGCCACGCCGAGCGGCCTCTTCCGGTCGCTCGACCAGGCGGCGTCCTGGACGTTCATCCCCGGCCTGCCCCATCCTCCGACGCCCTGGATCGCGGTGACGCCGGACGGCTCGCGCCTCCTCGCCGGAACCTCGGGCGGCATCTGGGAGCTCGGGCCGAACGCGGCACCGGTGGCCGGCGACCAGGCCGTCTCCACCGCGGAGGACACGGCGGTGGACGTCACTCTCACCGGCTCGGATGCCGACGGCGACGGCCTGACCTTCGCCCTCGTCTCCGGACCGGATCACGGCGCGCTCTCCGGCACCCCGCCCGCCGTGACCTACACGCCGGACGCGGACTACTTCGGCCCGGACGCCTTCACGTTCGCGGCCGACGACGGCCTCGACACGGACCAGGGCACGGTCAGCCTGACGGTGACCCCGGTCAACGATCCGCCGTATTTCGATCCGATCGCGGACGCCTCCGTGCCGTACAACGCCGGACCGCAAGCCGTGGACGTGTCCGGCCTCTCGCCCGGCCCGGCCAACGAATCGAATCAGACCGTGACGCTGGCCGCGGTCTCCGGCAACCCCACGGTGGCCGCCGACCCGACGGTCACCTGGAGCGGGCCAATCCTCCTGGACGAGCTGTTCCTGGGCGGCGCGGGCGACCAGAACGGCCGCGGGATCGCGGTGGCCGGCGGCGCCGTCTGGCTGTCCGTGGACACCGCCGCCAAGGTCGACCCACTGATCGCCCGCTACGACCTGCCGCTCGGCGGCACGCCGGCCTGGACCCGCCTCTGGCCGGACCAGCCGGGTGACACCTCCTGGGACGAGCTGCCGGGCATCGGAATCTCGGACGACGGAGTCTACACCGCCGGCCGGAGCTGGAGCCAGACCACGGACGGCGTCGGCGACAAGGAGGCCAAGAGCGTGGTGGTCAAGATGAATCCGGACGGCTCGGCCGGCGGCGAGGCCACGGGCGCGGTCTGGGTCTACAAGCCGCACTTCCACCCCTATACCGGCCACGAAGGCTTCTACGCCGGCACGGTCGCGATGGAAGGGGGCCTTCCTTATCTCTATGCGGCCGGCGGCGCGCAGGTGAACTTCTGCAACACCCGGCCCATGGCGATGAAGGTCGACGCGGCGGGCACCGAGACCTGGCGCTACGCCGACAACGCCGGCACCTGCGGCGACGCCATCGCGTTCGCGTTGGTCGTGGACGGCGGCAGCGTCTACCTGGCCGGCCGGGTGATGGAGAGCGGCGTCCAATATCCCTACCTGGCGAAGCTGGACGCCGCGACGGGCGCTCTGGCCTGGGCGCGGCAGGGCTCGGCGAGCTTCCCGTCCTCCGGCTCGTTCCTGGCGGTGACCGTCTCCGGCGGGACTGTCTACGCTGCAGGCTGGCAGACAGGCGAGGGGGGCGAAGACTATCTCCTGGACGCCTGGGATGCGGACGGCAATAGAGTGACTCTCTCCGGCAGTCCGGCGAGCGGCGCCCGGGCGGAGCGGATCACCGGGCTCGCCGGCGTCGCTTCGGAGCTCTGGGCCGTGGGCTTCACCCGCAGCCTGGATCATCCGGACGGCAACGGCGGCGCCGGGTTCTCCGACGGCGTCCTCTTCGAGATCGATCCGGCCACCGGCGCCGCCCTCTCCACCACGGTGTATGGAGCGGCGAGCAGCCAGGACGAAGGCTTCCTGGCCGCGGCCGCCTCCGGGCTCGACCTCTACATCACTGGCGAGTCGCGCAGCTCGACCGCAGGCGGCAACACCCTCGGCAGCAACGACGCCGTGCTCCTGCGCTATGCCCGCTCCATGGCCACTCTCCACTACATACCGCTGGCGCCGGGGGCCGTCACCTTCACGGTGACCGCCGACGACGGCCAGGCGGCCAACAACACCTTCGCGCGGACCTTCACGGTCACCGTGACCAACGGCGCTCCGGTGGCGGCGGACGACTCTGCCTCCACGCCGGAGCTGACGCCGGTGGCGATCGACGTGCTTGCCAACGATGTCGATCCGGAGGGAGATCTCCTGGTCGTCACCGGCCACACCGCGGCGGCTCACGGCGGCGTGAGCTGCGGGGCGGTGTCCTCAGGGTTCTGCACGTACGCGCCGAATCTGGGGTTCCGGGGACCGGACAGCTTCACCTACACGGTCGAGGACGGCCTCGGGGCCACGGACACGGCCACGGTCTCCGTCACCGTGACGCCGTCTCCCGGGTTCGACTTCCACACGGTCGTCCCCTGCCGCGCCCTGGACACCAGGTCGAGCAACCCACTGGCCTCGGGGGTGGCGCGGACGTTGACGCTCGCAGGCGTATGCGGCATCCCGTCCACGGCGAAAGCGGTGGCCGTCAACATCACGGTGATCACCCCCACCGGCAATGGTCGGATCGTCCTCTATCCGGGCGGAACGGCGGTACCGGCGACGAGCGTGCTCAACTTCGCCGCGAGCGTAAACCGCTCGAACAACGCCCACGTGGTGCTGGCCCCGTCGGGAGCCGGCACCATCGAGGCGCTGGCGGTGTTCGGGGCCGGCACCGGGCAGGTCCATCTCACGGTCGACGTGAGTGGGTATTACGAGTAGAAAGGAGGATCAGGCGAACGGGTTTTCCAGATCGATCGGCAGGCCGGCGAAGTCCGCCTCGTTGCGCGTGACGAGCGTCAGTTGGTGCGTTCTCGCAGTGGCCGCGAGGAAAGCGTCGAGGATCGGAAGGGTTCGAAGGGACATGAGCTCACCCCAAGCGCCAGCCTCCGCAGGGTCGACAGGCAGGAGGTGGCCAACCCGGCCGAATTCGCGTTGCAGGGTTTCGCACCAGCGTTCAAGAACGGCCGCCTGAAAAGGGTCGCGGCGCCGGACGAGCGCGATGCCTCGGCGAATCTCCGCCAGAGTGATGACGCTCAAGAACAGCTCCCTCTTGTTTCGTTGGCGATACCAATCGGCCAGCCTCCGGTTCCCACGGTCGCCCTTGCGCAGCTCGGAGACGACATTGGTGTCGAGGAGATACCCCTTCATGACCAATCGCGATCCGGGGGGAGCTGGCGAAGACGCGCAAAGTCCGCGTCCTCCCCGATGTCGGGCATGATGAGAAGCGACTTGAGGTCGGGAAACTCCTCCTCGGGCTCGAGAAGGGCGCGGCGCAAGATCCGGCGGTGCTCTTCTTCAGCCGAGACCCCCTGCTCCGCCGCCCGCTGTTTCAGGCGGTGGATGAGATCACTGTCGAGGTTGCGGACGACGAGCTGAGCCATGCAATCATTGATAGCACCACCGCGTGGTGCCGTCAAGGAGGATCACTTCAGGGAGACGCGCACGATCATCCCATTGCCTTGCAGCTCGACCATGCCGGCCTGGATGTCGGTGATAGTGAAGCCCTGGTAGCTTTCACCCTTGCCGAGGACGCGGTCGTTGAGAAGCGCCACCGGCTGGGTGGAGGAGAAGGCGATGCCGTTCAGCCGGAGAGTCCCACCGTCCGGGAGAGGGACCTCGCGGACGTAGGTACGGACCTCCGGCGTGACCGGCTCCGGGGTGATCTCCGGTGTGGGAGACGCCGGAGCGGTGTCGAGGACCGGCGGCGGGTTCACGGGCTCCGCCTCGGAGACGGGCACCTCCCGCGGCGGCGCCTCCTCGGGCCGGAGAGTCGGCGCCGGGGTTGGGGTCAGCACTGGCAACGGGGTGACCTCCTCCACGATCTGCGCCGGGACCGCCGGAGACCGGGGCGCCTCCACGGGCGGAGCGGTCTCCTCGGGCACCGGCGGCGTCCGGACGGTCTCCGCCGGGATCGCCGTCTCCTCTCCGGCCCTCCGGCCCAGGAAGACGCCGATCCCGATCCCGGCCACCACGCAGACCGCCACCGCCCCGGCGACCAGCGCGGGTCCGGCGGACCGGCGCCTGCGCGCGGCCATCGGCGGGAGGACCGGCACCTGTCGGTAACGCTCATCGCGGCGGCCGGCTTCCTGGCTGGCGGCCTGCTGCCGCGCGCGCCTCAGCGCCTCGTCGATCAGACTCATGAAACGTCCCCTTCCAGCTCCCGGATGGCCCGCCGCACATGCCGCCAGGTCAGATTGTCGTCGCCGGTCACATAGCCGCAGAGCAGAGCCTTGTCACTCACGGCGTTGACGAGCCGCGGCACGCCGCCCGAGTAGCGGTGGATGGCGCTCACGGCCCAGCGGCTGAAGCTCGGACTGCCATTGGAGCCCGCCACCTGCAGCCGGTGGAGGATGTACTGCTCCGTCTCGCGGCGCGAGAGCGGCGCCAGATGATAGCGGACGGTGATCCGCTGGCGGAGCTGGCGCAGCCGGGAGTCGTTGAGCTTGTCGCGCAGCTCGGGCTGGCCGAGGAGGACGATCTGGAGAAGCTTGCGCTGGTCCGTCTCCAGGTTCGACAGCAGGCGGATCTGCTCGAGGAGGCCGAAATCCAGATCCTGGGCCTCGTCGATGAAGAGGACGACGTCGTTGCCTTCGGCGAGCTGGTCCAGGAGATACTGGTTGAGCCGCTGGAGGCAGGCCACCCGGTCGTCGGACGGCTCCAGCCCGAGCTCGATCAGGATGGTGCGCAGAAGCTGGTCGCCGGTCAGGCACGGGTTCAGGATGAGCGCCGTCCGGTACTGCGGCCCGAGCTCCTCCAGGAGCGCGCGGCAGACCGTGGTCTTGCCGGCTCCGACCTCGCCGGTGAGCTGGATGAAGCCCTTGCGCTCGCGCAGCCCGAAGAGGAGATGGTTGTACGCCTCGCGGTGGCGGTCGCTGAAGAACAGGAAGCGCGGGTCCGGGGTGATGTTGAACGGCGCCTCCCGGAAGCCGTAGAAGTCGTTGTACATCGCGCCTAGTTTCTCACGGGAGGCCGCTCACCAGGGCCTCTTTCGCGGCCCGGCTCAGGCGCTTGATCCGCGCCTCCTCGCGCAGAGCGGCGCTCCACGACTCCACCTCCCGGAACCAGACCAGCTCCACCGGCAGCCGCGAGCGGGTGTAGCGCGAGGCCCGCCCCGCCCGGTGCTGCGCCAGCCGGCGCTCGACGTCCAGGGCGATGCCGGTGTACAGCGAGCCGTCGCCGCAGCGGAGGATATAGAGGAAGGTCACTCCTCTCCCTTGTTCGGCAGGATCACGCGGCGGCGGCCGGTCTCCGGATCCAGCTCGACGAGCCCGCCCCTTCCCTGGAGGAAAAGCCTCGTGCCGGGGCTGCCCGGCGGCAGGTGGGCCCAGGGCACCGGCACGATCCCGCCGCCGAGAAGCCGTAGCGTGCCGCGGTCCAGGTCCAGGAGCAGGGAACGCCGCGAAGACCAGTCGTTGCGGGCGCCCGCGGGCAGGATGCTCAGGGCCAGCAGCCCGGGCGCGGGCTGGCCGCCGATCCGGATGCGGTCCGCCGACAGCTCGAAGCGGCGCAGCTCGGTCCCGTGCAGATCGAGCAGCCGGAGCAGCGCCTTGCCCTCGCCCCGCTGGGAGGTCAGCAGACGGTCCTCGTCCAGGAATTCGACGTTGCCGGTCGCCGACGGCAGCGTGAAACGAATGCCGGGCTCCCCCGTGGCCAGGTCCAGGACCTGAAACTCGGAGGGATGCGGCGGATATTCGCGGGTATGGAGAAGGACCCGGTCGCCGCCGGGGGCGGTGTCCCAGATGTACTCGGCGTCCGTCGGCCGCGTGAGCGTCCGCAGGACGCGGCCGGTGCCCGGATCGAGATCGATCAACCGGACCTCGCGCTCCTTACCACCCTCGGCCACCGGCTGGACCCGGACGAAGCGGAGCACCCCGGAGCCCAGGAAGCGCAGCCAGTCCCCACGGACCTCCTCGATGCCTCCGGCCTCGACGGGAGGCACCGGCACGGACGCGCGGGCGCGTCCCGTCGCCATGTCCAGCACGAGGATGCGGTCGCGGTGAACCACGGCCAGCCACCGCCCGTCCGGCGAAAGGGCGAACGCGCGCGGCGAGCTCTCGGCGAAGACGATCGGGACCGGGGCCGGCCGCGCTCCCGGCCGTTCCAGATTCAGGCTCCGGACGAACAGGGGGAGAGCGCGCGGACCATCGGACTCCAGCCAGGCGGCGTGCCGGCCGTCCTTGGAAAACACCGGCCATCCCCGGTCCCCATAAACCCAGTAGGCCGAGGAGATCCGGAAATACCGCCGCGAGCGGGTGTCGAAGAGGAAGACGGGCTCGAACCCGGCGCGCCGCTCCACGGGTCCGGCGACGGCGGCCCAGGTTCCGGCCGGGGCCGGCAGGACGAACTGGAAGCTCTCCAGATCCTCCGGACCCGCGGCGAGCACCCACCACCCATAGCCCGAGACCGCCAGCACCGAGATCCCCAGCAGGCTCCAGAGCGTGAGGGAGAGGAGGCGGTGGCCGCGGCGGAGATCGGTCCGCGCCCGGACGACCTGAACGGCGCTGGCCACGAGCAGCGCGAGGGCGAGCGCGGCGAGCAGCGCGGTCAAGGCCCACGCCGAGGCGCCGTAGGCGCCCGCCGCGGCCAGGCGGCTCTGCCGCACCCAAAGCACCGAGATCAAGGCGGCGGCGGCGGCGAGATCGAGAAGGAGCCAGGGCGAGCGCGACCGGATCATGACCGCCACCGCGTTCGCCACGAGGATGAGGAGGCTCACGCTAGCCGCCCACAGGGCCACGTTGGCCGCCAGACTGGTCCGCCAGGAGAAGCTGACGCCCCAGTATCCGGCCGGATCGAGGCGGTCGCCGAGCAACATGGCCGGCAGCCCGATCAGCACTCCCGAGCCGAGGGCGAGGACGAGCGCCGAGGCCAGCTTCCCGGCCCAGATCGCCCAACCCGGGATCGGCCGGGAGAAGTAGAAGCCGAGTCGGCGCTCGCCCAGGTCGCGCGCGATCACCGAGCCGCCGAGCACCACGGCGAGCAGGTAGCTCGCGATCAGCGCCAGAGCGAGCGCGGTGCCGGCGCGCAGGTCCGGGCCGTGGTAGCCCTCGACCGGCAGCAGCGGCGCCGCCAGAGGCACGAACCCGAGGAGGATCGCGGCCACGGGGATCAGCCACCGCTCGGCCAGCTCGCGGCGCAGGATGGCCAGGAACGCCTTCATCGGGAGGCCTCCATGGCCAGGAAGATCTCTTCCAGCGTGAGCGCCGAGACCTCGACTGTCAGGCCGGAGATACCTCTCTCTTCATCCCAGGCGGAGACGACCGCCTCCCACCCCCATGCCCGCGCCGCCGTCGAGACCGGCCGGAGCGCCTCCAGGGCCGTCCGCCACTCCGGCGCCGGCCCGGAGGCGCCCCCCCCGCCGGACACCCGCAGCCGGCGGAAGCGCTGCTTGAGCGTCTCCATCTCCTCGTCCACCACCAGCCGGCCGCTCTGCAACACGCCGATGCGGTCGGCGATCCCCTCGACCCCGGAAAGGTCATGGCTGGTGAGGAAGACCGTGGTGCCGCGTTCGGAGAGGTCGACGATCAGCTCGTCGAACACCGCACGCCGCGCCACCGGGTCGAGGCCGAGCGTGGGATCGTCCAGGATCAGGAGCCGCGGCGAGCCGGCGAGGCAGAGCGACAGGAGCACGTGCCCCTTCTGGCCCTTCGAGAGCTGGCCGAAGGGGACGCCGTCCGGCACTCCGAACCGCTCCAGCCGCGCGGCGAAGCCGGCGCCGTCCCAGGAGCCGTAGAGGCCGGAGCAGAAGCGGGCGAGCTGCCGGGCGGTCATGGCCGGCGGCGCGTCGGGCTCCTCGGGGACCACCCCCACGCCGCGCAGCAGGCGCGCCCGCTCGCGCCAGGCGTCGCCGCCGAGGAGGAGGGCACGGCCCGAGCTCGGCCGCTGCTCGCCGAGCAGGCAGCGGACGAGCGAGCTCTTGCCCGCCCCGTTGCGGCCGACGAGGACGTACACCGACCCCTCCGGCACGGCGAGCGAAACGCGGTCGAGCACCGGCGGTCTTCCCCGACCGTAGCGGACGGTCAGCTCCTGGATGGCGACGAGGTCCATTCGTCAGTCTCCTCCGATGTCTCCGATGTCTCCGGGGTCTCCGAGGTCTCAGACAGGCTGCGCCAGGCCTCCTCCAGCATCTCCCGGGACTCCTCCCGCGAGGCGCCGAGCGTCGCCGCCAGGCTGGCGTAACGCAAAGCGCCCACCTGCAGCTTCCGGCTCCGCTCGGTGGCCGGCAGGTCCGGCGGCGCGTCGCTCACGTACGTCCCTTCGCCGCGGCGCACCGTGAGCACACCCGCGTCGGTCAGCCGCTGATACGCCTTCGAGACCGTGGCGGGGTTCACTTGCAGGTCGCGGGCGAGGTCGCGCACCGAAGGCACGGAAGCCCCGGCCGCGAGCGCGCCCGACGCCACCAGGTGCCGCACGCTCTCCTCGATCTGCCGCCAGATCGGACGGGGGTCGGCAGGATCGATCCGCAGGGTTCGGCTCATCTGTGTATGAGGACTGTAGCACACTGAGCTCCCGTGTTGTATAGACGTTCATCAATGTTTTCTGGAGATGGCTCCTTTTTGACCCTGGGCTGCACTCTCTCTTGTATAGATGGTCGTCTCGATGTTTGACTCAGATCTTCGGAGACGGTAGCTCATGGTGAGCCGCCGGAACTTTGAGTGGAGGAGATTCGTATGTCTCGCACAGCGCGTTCGACTTTCGCCCTGGTGATGGCATTGACCTTCCTGCTGGGCGCCGCTGCTGCGCACGCGCTGCCCGCCGCGAACGGCCCGGCCGTGGAGCGGACACCCGGCACGATGGCTGCGGTCTGGAACTGGCTGTCTTCCGTCTTCGAGGTCAAGAGCGAGGTGGCAGGGTTCTTCGATATGGCCAAGACTGTGGAGGACCCCAATCCGTCCACCAGCCCGACCTCCGACGTCGGCGGCTTCATCGATCCGAACGGGGGACTGTAGAATCTTCCAACACCAGGATCGAGGATGATATAATTTCAGGAACGATCGGTGGATCAGGAGGGAAACCATGGAACATCCGAACGACCGGGTGGGCGCTCTGGCGCGGGTTCTCACGAAGGTCCTCGTGTCAGAGAGGGAGCGCATGGAAGCGGATCAGACTGGACAGCAGAATGACAGCTCGGTCCTGGACGACCCGCGCGCCATGGACGGCATGCTCCGGGATCTTCTGAGCCGCACGGCCAGAGTGTCGCAGGAACGGGCCCAGGCTCCGGCCCTGCTCGCCGAGCTGCTGGCGATGCCGAACCAGGAGCGGGAAGTGGAGGTCGCAACCCAGCCGCAATTCCAGACCTACTCGCTCGCCTCCTACACCTTGGAGCGGTGCGAGAAGGTGGTCACCCACGACCCGGTCATGGCCGGAGAGCTGGCACGGCTTGCCCGCGCGATCGCGGGGCAGGCGGATCCCCGGCAGTGCGGCGGTAGCGCGGCACTGGCCGATCTCGAAGCCTATGCCATGGCGATGGAAGGCAACGCCCAGCGCGTGTGCAACGAGTTCCGGCAGGCTCACCGGATGTTCATCGAAGCCCGCCAGGCTCAGGAACGCGGCGGCGCGGACCCGGATCTGTCGGCTCGCATCGACCTTCTCGAGGCCTCGCTGAGGCGCGACCTCCGCCTCTTTCCGTCGGCCCTCGACCTCCTCGACAAGGCCGAGCGTATCTTCGTCGCCCTCAAGGACCGTAATCTTCAGGCAAAGACGATCATCAACCGCGCCACCGTCTATTTGGTGATGCGCGAGCTGAACTCTGTGGTGGAGAACCTCCAGCGGGCTCTGCCTCTCGCCCAGGATCCCTGGCTGGCCTTGGCCGTGCGCCACAATCTGATCTTCGCCCTCGCGGAATGCGGGCGCGCCCGGGACGCGGCAGAGCTCTACCAGGAATCCAAGCAGCTCTATCTCCAGTTCAACGACCCGCTGACTACCAGCCGCCGGATCTGGGCCGAGGGGCTGATCGCCCGCGAGATCGGAGAGGATCTGGGCGAGGCGGAGCGGCTCCTCACGGAGGCCGCCGACCGCCTGTCGGAGCACGGCTATCCGATGGACGCGGCTCTCGCCGGCCTGGACCTGGTTACCGTCTATGCCCGCCGCGGACAGTCGTCCGAGGTGCTGCGGGTCGCCTCGAATCTGGTGCGGCTCTTCCAGATGCGCGAGATGAACCCGGAGGCCCTCGCCGCGCTCAAGATGGTGCATGAGGCGGCCGAGCGGCAGGCGGTCAACCTCTCGCTCCTCTCGACCATCGCCGAGAAGGTCCGCGCGAGCCAGGTCCGCGGAAATCCGCCGAGTTAGCCCCCCGGCCGCCCCTCGGAAGCCCTCTTTCCCACCCTGACACCGGCTTTCTTTCGAGCCGGTGTCATTTTTTTTGCCCCAGCGGCAACTTATATAGGTGGGGCCTTATTCTGGAGGGATCTCATGGCACACCTTACCGAGGAGCAGGCAAGGGCTCTGGCCCGGCGGTTCTCCGCCGAGGTCGAACATCTGGACGGCTGCACCGAGTGCCGCGCTCGCCTGCGCGAGCTCGTCTCCCATGAAGACCAGGGGTACCGCGAAGCCATGGTCCGGGCGGCCGAAGGCACGCTGCGGCGCCTCCCCGAGGTCCGGGCCGAGCAAGCGGCGGCGCCCGGCCTCCTGACCGAGCTGCTCCCCCTCTCCGAAGCGGAGAGGGAGGCCGCCCTGGCGCTGGATCCGCGGTTCCAGACCTATGCGTTGGCCGCCTACATCCTGAAACGCAGCGAGGCCCTGGTCCAGCGCTCTCCCATACAGAGCCGGGAGCTGGCGCGCCTCGCCCGCGCCGTCACGGAGCAGGTCGATCCGCGCTCCTGCGGCGGCACCGCCGCGCTGGCCGACCTGGAAGCCTACTCCCTGGCCCTGGAGGGCGATGCCCTGCGCGCCACCGGCGACCTCGAGCGGGCCTTGCGTTCGTTCACGGAGGCGAGGCTCCAGGGGGAGAGGGGCGGGGCCGATCCGGATCTCGGAGCGCGGATCGATCTCCTGGAAGCCCTCCTGCGCCGCGACCTGGGTCACACGCGGGTGGCGCTGGAGCTGCTGGACCGCGCGGCCGACGCGTTCGTCGCGCTCCGGGAGCATGAGCAGCTCGCCAGGATCCTCGTCTACCGGCAGAGCTTCCTCAACCTGCGGCCGAGAAGGAGGCGCGCCGTGAGCCCGGAGGCCGGGACACCGCCGCGGCAACAGCTCCGGAGCCACTAGACGGGCGGCGATCCGCGGAGCAGGGCTTCGCGGATCCGCTCGGCGCCGGTGTTGCTGCCGCTGAGGAGGATCCCGGTGCGCGATCCTCGGAACACGCCGTGCGCCAGGGCTCCGGCCAGGGCCGCCGCGCCGGCGGGCTCCACGACCACCCGCAGATGGCGGAGGATGAGGCCCATGGCGTCCAGGATCGCGTCGTCGCTCACGGTCAGAGCCCCAGCGGAATACCGTCGGATGATCTCGAAGTTGAGGGCTCCCGGCTTGGGCGCGGTCAGACCGTCGGCCACGGTCCGGATCTGCTCCGGCGCGGTCGGCTCGCCCGCGGCCAGCGACCGCACCAGCCCGGCCGCGCCTTCCGGCTGGATGCCGTAGACCTTCGCCCGCGGCGCTAGCTCCCGAGCCGCCAGCAGCGCTCCGGCGAGGAGCCCGCCGCCCGACGTGGGGACCGCCAGGAAGTCGAGGTCCGGCACGTCCTCCAGAAACTCCCACGCCGCCGTGGCCGCACCGGCGATGACGAACGGATCGTCGAACGGGTGGACCAGCGTGTAGCCGTGCTCACTTCTCAGGCGCGCGAGGCGCTCGAACGCCTGGGTCGCGTTCGTGATCCCGTCCTTCTCGATCCGGGCTCCCATCGCGGCCACGGCGGCGAGCTTCTCGGGCACGGCGTTCTCGGGCATCACCACCACCAGCCGGGCGCCCGCCGCGCGCGCGGCCCAGGCGGCGCCCAGCGCGGCGTTGCCGGCGCTCACCGTGATCAGCCCGGGAGCCAGCTCTTCGGGCGTGAACGAGCGCACCCGGTTCCAGGCGCCGCGCACCTTGAACGAGCCCGTGACCTGGAGGCACTCGGCCTTGAACCAGAGGCGGGCGCCGGCCAGCTCGTCCAGCGCGTCCGAGCGCAGGACCGGCGTGCGCGGCAGGATACCGGACAGCGCCTCCCGCGCCGCCTGAACGTCTCCCACATCCGGGATCGAGCCGTCAGGGATCAACGCGATTCTCCAAAAGCGCCACGCCGGCCCCCCGCCCGAAGCTGAAGCGGCCGATCCACGACAGGAGCCAGGCCAGGGGCATCTCCCGCTGCAGCCGGCGCCCTTCCACGAACACCTGCCGGAACTCGGCGACGTTCCACCCGAACGGCTGGAAGAACGCGGCGCCGTCCTCGGGAGCGAACTGGTAGGGCGAGTTGGCGCTCTCCAGGTGGCGGCCCCAGCTCCGGTGCAGCCGCTTGCGCAACGCCGGAGAGAGAAGGTCGGTCACCCACCAGCGGAACGCCGGCTGCGCATGCAGATCGGTGGCGAGCGGGCCGACCTGCTGCGGCGTCAGGTAGAGCAGGAGCCCCTCCGAAGCCACGAGCACCCGCCTGCCCGCCTGCCCTACCCGCTCGAACAGGGCGCGGCGGGCGTCCGGGTCGTTCAGGTCCAGCCGCACCCGCTCCAGATCGCACGCCGGGCGCTCCCCCACCATCTCCCGCTCCTTGTAGTCCATCAGCTCCGGGAGATCGACCTCGATCCAGTGCAGGGAGGACGGCAGCGGCAGCCGGTAGGGGCGGGTGTCGAACCCGGCGGCGAGGTTGAGCACCACGCAGGCCCGGTCCCGCTGCACCGCCTGGAGGATCAGCTCGTCGAAGACGCACGTGCGGACGATCAGGGCCCAGGCCATGGCCTCGGCCCGGGGGATGTGCCGCACGATCGCCGCACCGCGCTCGCCCGCCAGCTTCCGCGCCCAGGGGTCGCGGAAGTGGGCGTCCGGACGGTCGGTCTCCATGGCGCGGTAGAAAGCGACCCACCGCGCCGTGTCCGACACGTTTTCGATCAGCTTGGACGCCATAACCCGGGACGGTCCTATCGCCGTCAGCCCTCCAGCAGCTCCATGATCTTCGACACCGCCTCCACCACCGGCACGAGCTGCTTCTGGCGGTCGCGGCGCAGCGAGACCTCGACCTTGCCGTCGGCCAGCGACTTGGCCCCCACCACGATGCGCACCGGGAAGCCGACCAGGTCGGCGTCCTTGAACTTGACGCCCGGCCGCTCGTCGCGGTCGTCGAAGAGCACCTCGACGCCGCCTTCTCGCAGGAGCTCGCCGTAGATCTGCTCGGCGCACGCGCCGCACCTCGCCGTCGTCGCGGGTTGAGCGCGACGAGCAGCGACCTCGAACGGCGCCAGCGGCACGCGGCCAGATGATGCCGTCGGCGTCGTGGTTCTGCTCGATGGCGGCGGCCACGGTGCGGCCGATGCCGAGGCCGTAGCAGCCCATGATCATCGGGTCGCTCCTGCCCGTCCTCGTCGAGGAAGTTGCAGCTGCATCGTCTCGGAGTACTTGGTGCCGAGCTTGAAGACGTGCCCGACCTCGATGCCGCGCGTGCAGCTCCAGCGTCCCGCCGCAGCGCGGGCAGGGGTCGCCGCCGCGCGCCAGCAGCGAGGTCGGCGACAGTCGGCGAGCTCGGAGTCGCGCCCCGAGTTGACGCCCGTACAGGTGGGCGTCCGCCGGTTGGCGCCGCAGGCGAAGTCCGTCATGCCGCGCACGTCGGGTCGGCCACGATCCGCATGCCGCCGATACTCGTCAGGCCCACCGGCCCGGCGAAGCCCACCGCGCCGCCGGTGACCTGCTCGCACCTTCGCCTCGCTCGCCAGGTTGCAGGTGCTCGCGTCGAGATGCGTTCTTCAGCTTGACCTCGTTGACCTCGTGGTCGCCGCGGACCAGCACCGCGACGAAGCCCTTCTCGGTCTCGAAGATCAGCGTCTTGACGAGCTGGCCGCGGCTCGATGCCGAGGAACGCCGCGACCTCTTCGATCGACTTCTGGTCCGGGGTCGCGACCTCCGCGAGGCGTCTGGCTGCCGCCAGTCGCCGCCTCGGCAGGCTGCCGGGTCTCGGCGCCTTCTCGACGTTCGCGCCGTAGCCGCAGGACGGGCAGCGGACGACGGCGTCCTCGCCGGTGTCGGCGAGGACCATGAACTCGTGCGAAGCCGTGCCGCCGATGGTGCCGGTGTCGGCCTCGACCGCGATGTAGTCGAGGTCGCAGCGCTCGAAGATCGCGGCAGTAGGCGCTGCGCATCGCCTCGTAGGCGTCGTCCAGGCTCTCCGTGCCGGTGTGGAACGAGTAGGCGTCCTTCATCAGGAACTCGCGGCCGCGCATCAGGCCGAAGCGGGGCCGGATCTCGTCGCGGAACTTGGTCTGGATCTGGTAGAGGTTGACCGGCAGCTGGCGGTAGCTGTTGACGTCGCGCCGCACGAGGTCGGTGATCACCTCCTCGTGCGTCGGGCCGAAGACGAAGTCGCGGTCGTGGCGGTCCTTGATGCGCAGCAGCTCCTTGCCGTAGCGCTGCCAGCGGCCCGACTCCTGCCACAGCTCGGCCGGCTGGATGGCCGGCAGCGACAGCTCGACCGCGCCGGCGGCGTTCATCTCGTCGCGCACGATGGCCATCAGCTTCGACAGGCTCCGCCAGCCGAGCGGCAGGTAGGTGTAGATGCCGGCCGCGACCTTCTTGATCATGCCGGCGCGCACCATGAGCTGGTGGCTGATCACCTCGGCGTCGTTGGGCACCTCGCGGGTGGTGAAGAGATAGAACTGGCTCCAGCGCATGCGCTCTCCTGGCCTTCCTGGTTCCTGGGATTCCGTTTACTTTCGCTGTCCCCGCCGCGCCCGCTCGATCACGCGCGTCGAGTCCTTCATGCATTCCATCATCTTTTCCTGCAGCGCCTCGCCGCGATCGCCCGCCGTGCGGGCGTGGGCGAGGACGGTGCGCGCCCGGTCCTCGTCGCCCGAGGCGAGCAGCGCCATGCCCAGGTGCGTCAGGGTCGTCGTCGACGGCCCCAGCTCGCTCGACCGGGCGAGGAAGTCGACCGCCTTCTCGAACTCCTTCCTCTTGTAATGGACCCAGCCGAGGGCGGCGAGCGGGAACTGCTTGATCTCGTCCGGCGCCAGCTCCATGGACTGGCGGGCGAAGTCGAGCGCCTGGTCGAGATCCTCCTCCATCTCCGCCAGGTTGTACGCCATCTCATAGTAGGCGATCGACTTGGCGAAGTTGGAATTGCCCTCGTCCAGGAGCACGCGGCCGATGCGGTTGCCCTCCCGGTACTTGCCCTGGCTGCGCATCGCCTCGATCAGCGTGGCATAGGCGGTGGCCATGAGCATCTCGCCCGGCTTGAGGTCCAGCACCTTGCGGGTCACGGCCTCGATCTCCTGGTTGCGGTTGAGGTGCAGGCACAGGAGCGCGTAGGACATGAGCAGCGTCGGATTGTCCGGATCGAGCGCCAGCGCCCGGCGGTAGCAGGTGTGGGCCGGCTTGAGCTTCTCCCGGGCGAGGAGCTCCTCGCCCTTGGCGAACCACGACTCGGCCTCGCCGCTCACGCCCGGCAGCGGCGTGCCCGCGGCGCCCGACAGGTAGCGCACGAGATCCTGGTACTGGAGCTTCTTGGGGTTGAGCCGCTGCGCCTGGCGGAACGATTCGAGCGCCTTGCGCGTCCAGTGGCGGTCGAGGTAGGCCAGCCCGAGAAGATGGTGCGCCTCCTCGAACGCCGGGTCGTGCCGCACCGCCTCCTGGAGGTAGTGGACCGCCAGCGAGAGCTTGCCCATCTCGTAGTAGCAGCTCCCGAGCAGGAAGAGCGCCTGCGGCACCGGGTCGACCTGCACCGCGCGCTCCAGGAAGAGCACCGCCCGGGTCAGGTTGCCCTGGCCGGCGTAGACCGCGCCGAGGCTGAAGTGCGGCAGAAAGGTCTCGGGATAGAGCGCGATGGCCCGCTTCAGATACTCCTCGGCGCGGACGTGGTCGCCCTTCTCGTAGTAGATGACCCCGCTGTAGACCAGCCCCTCGTAGTGGTCGGCCTTCGACGTCCAGGACGCGGTCGAAGTAGGTCAGCGCCTGGGCGGTGTCGCCCTCGTTGAAGTGGGTCTCGCCGAGGAAGTAGGCGAGCTCGTAGTTCTCCCGGTCCAGTTTGAACGCCGCCTCCAGCGACGCCACCGCGCGCTCGATGTCGAAGGCGAAGAGGGCGTATTCGGCGTCCTCCAGATGCTGGAGAAACATCTTGCGCTTGTCGCCGTGGTGGAGCGCGGCGATGCGCTCCTTGATCGAGAGGAACCGCTCGCGCTTCTCCAGCGCCAGGAGCTGGTAGTCCATCTTGGACTCCCAGAGGTCGCTCCACTCCTCCCAGCCGATGTAGTGCTTCTGCTCCAGCAGCTCGCGCAGCGCCGACAGGCCGGTCTGGTTGATGAGCATGTTCTTTTCCTGCTTGTGCAGGGCGCCCAGAACCTGACGCACGGTCTCGGCGGTCCGCTTGACGGCCTCCTCCAGGATCGAGATGCGCTCGAGGAGATGCTCGTCGAAGGAGAAGCTCTCCTCCAGGCTCTCTTCGTAGGCGGAGTCGTCGTCCTCGCGCATCGGCCCCGACACCACCAGGAGCTTCTGGTGGCAGCGGACGCAGTACTCGTGATCGTCCCGGTTCGGGGCGCCACAGACCTGGCAGTACATGCCGAGCTCTTCGCGTTCTTTCATCAAATCGTCTTCAACTGGCGCCGTAGGAATAGAAGCCCCGGCCGGATTTCCGGCCCAGATACCCGGCGTCGACCATCTTGACGAGCAGTGGACAGGGACGGTACTTCGGATCGCCGAAGCCATCCTGCAACACCCGCAGGATGTCGAGGCAGACGTCGAGGCCGATCAGGTCGGCCAGGGCGAGGGGACCCATCGGATGGTTCATCCCGAGCTTCATAACCTCGTCGATGGCCTCCGCCTTCCCGACCCCTTCATAGAGACAGTAGACGGCCTCGTTGATCATCGGCATGAGCACGCGATTGGAGACGAACCCGGGCGCGTCGTGGACCTCGACCGGCGTCTTGCCCATCTTCCGCGAGGCCGCCTCGACCGCGTCCCAGGTGGCCTGGTCGGTCGCCAGGCCGCGGATGATCTCCACGAGCTGCATGACGGGCACCGGGTTCATGAAGTGCATGCCGATCACCTTGCCCGGCCGCGAGGTCGCGGCGGCGAGTTTGGTGATCGAGATGGAGCTGGTGTTCGTGGCCAGGATCGTGCCGGCCCGGCAGGTGCGGTCGAGCTCGGCGAGCACGCTCTGCTTGACGTCCAGCCGCTCCACCACGGCCTCGATCACGAGGTCGGCGCGGTCGAGGACGGCGATGCGGTCGTGCGGCGCGACGCGGGCGAGCGCGGCGTCGCGCTCCTCGGCGGCCATCTTCCCCTTGCTCACGAGACGGTCGAAGCCCTTGCCGATCTGCGCCATGCCGCGCTGGAGCGCTTCCGGCATCACGTCGACCAGCAGTACCTCGAACCCGCTCTGGGCGGCCACCTGGGCAATGCCGTGCCCCATCGTGCCCGCGCCGACTACTCCGATGGTGTGGATGGAATCCATTCGATCAACCTCTCCCATGAACGCCTTTTACGGCGGCAAAGATATCACGGGTAAAATCGCCGCCATGAGCCTCCGCGACGATCTCCTCCGCCTGCCGCGCCACCACCAGGACCGGCTCCCCGTCCTGAGCCTGTTCGAGACCGGGCTCGTGGACCTGAACGTCCTCGCCGGGCTCGAAGAAGAGGCCGCCGGGATCGGGCGTGATGCCTGGGAAGAGACCGCGGAGGCCGCCGTCCGGGCCGGGCTTCTCACTCAAGCCATGGAGGCCGTCTACCGGCTGGAGCCCGGCCTGGCCGAGATCCTGGACACCGCCTGGCGGGAGCGGGCCGGAGCCGCTTTCGAGGATGAGCGGGAGGCCGTGCGACGCGCGCTCCTCCGGGCCTGGGCCGTGGTCGGAGAGTGGCTCGGAGACCAGCTCGGGGAGGAGGACGACGAGATCGCGATCGAAGTCCTCGAGCTGGAGGCCGGCGCCATGAGCGCGGCGGCGGCGGCGGCCCTGGAGCGCCGGATGTTCGCAGAGGCCCTTTCGCTGCTGGAGCCGCTCAACGCGCACTGGGTGCGCACCGGCTCCGAAGAGGCGGCGGCGTGGACAGCCCGCGGCCGTCAGGCCGTGGAGTCCGCCACCTCTCCGGAGCCGCCATCGCCACCATCGCCCGATACCGAAGCCGGCGCGCTCTGGTTCTTCCTCGTGGGCGCGGAGGCGCGCCGTCTCCACCTCTCCGGAGCCCTCGACGAAGCCGAGGAGCGGTATCACCTCATCCGGGAGATGTTGGAGAGGTCCGGCAGCGACTGGGCGCGCATCCGGCTCGCGGCGACCTTCCACCAGCTCTCGATCGTCGCCCACCGCAAAGGCGACGCTCCGGCCGCGGCGGCCTGGCACCGGAAGGC
Organism: uncultured Holophagales bacterium; assembly: GCA_963844885.1. Lineage (GTDB taxonomy): Bacteria > Acidobacteriota > Thermoanaerobaculia > Multivoradales > UBA5704 > DATMER01. The sequence continues at coordinate 275,998 of CAWJQA010000016.1, forward strand.
GGAGGAGACTGGCGTCTGACGGTCAGCGCCGGCGGGCCAGCTCTTCTTCAAGAGCTCGGATTCTCTCCTCGGCCTGCCGGCGTGCCGTCGCCTCAGAGGCGGCTCTCTGCTCGGCCCGACGGCGTGCTTTCGTCTCGGTGGCGGCATTTTCCTCCGCCTGCCGGCGCGCCATCGCCTCGGCGGCGGCTTGCGCCTTCGCCTCGCGTAGCGCCTTCGTCTTCTCTTCACTGCGCAGGACGGGCTCACCGGTGGCCGCATCCGTCAACCGAAGCCGGTCGCCTTCGGCGCGGAAGAGCACACCCGTGGCCTGGCTCAGAAGCGAGCCATCCGGCTCCAGCGGGATCTGGCGGTACCGGCCGCCCACGAGACGGGCAGCCTGAAGCCTCGGTTTCAGATACTCCCCATAGGGATCGAACTGGAAGTACTCGGCGACACCGAGCCGCCTGTAGATCTCCTTCTTCTCCTCGTCCCTCCGGTGCGTGCTCTCCGAGGTCGTCTCCAGCACGAAGCAGGGCGCCTGCTTCTCTTCCCAGAGGAGATACTTGGTGCGCTCGTGGCCGCCGGGCCACCGCTTCGGGACTCCCTTGACCACAAAGCCGTCCGGAGCCACGACGCCGGTGGGGTCCCCCTTCCGGTAGTACAGGAAGAGGTTGGCGGCTACGAAAACGTCGGGCTCCGCCTCGAAACGGTCCTCGAGGCCCTCCCAGACATAGACCATCTCCTGGAGATGGTGCTTGGTTTCCGCCATCGGCTCGCCGTCGGACTCGGGGTAGTAGATCTCTTTTTCGAGAGGGATCGCGGCCATGCGTGCATCCTTTCCCGAAGGGTCGCGCAATCAAACCACAGAAACCCCTCGGAGCGCAATCTGGATTCTACCACGGCTCGCTCAGGTGGAGCGCCACACCGGGCGCGTCAGGCAGGTGGGGCCGCCTTCGGCCTTGAGGGAGATCTCCCGGCCGCGGTAGGTCAGGACGTCGCAGCCCGCCCGCTCCAGGCGGCGCCGGGTCTCGGGGTTGCCCTCCAGCATCAGGCACCGGCCGGGCGCGAGCGCCAGCACGTTGGAACCCATGGTGGGGAATTCCTCTTCGGGGACCTCGACCAGCCGGAAGCCGCGGTCCTGAAGAAGCATCCAGAACGACACAGGCATCAGGGACGGATAGACCACCGCGAGGTCGCGGTCCACGATGCTGATCAGCGACAGGAGATGGAGGCAAGCGTCGGGGCCGGTGAAGTAAGGAAGCTCGACCGGCAGGACGTCGATCCCGGTCAGGATCTCCCGGAGTTGGCGAAGGCCCTCGGCGTTGGTGCGGAATCCCTGCCCGACCGCGAGCGTGCGCGAGTCGAGCCAGAGAAGATCGCCACCCTCCACGGTCGCCGGAGCTGCGAGGCTGCCGACGACCGGTACGCCGATCTCCTGGAAGCGCCGCGCCATCACCGCCTCCTCGCCGCGCCGCAGCTCCTTGCCCATCCGCAGCATCACGGCGCCGCGGTCGATGACGAGCGCCGGATCGAAGACGAAGATCGCGTCCGCGCGGTCCGGCTGCGGCTCGGGATGGCCGATCACCTCGGCGCCGGCCTCGACGAGAATCTCCACCAGGGCGTCATGCTCGCGCCGCGCCTCGTCCAGATCAGGCCGGGCCGTGTAGTGCCAGCGCGCCGGATCGTCGACCGCGAACGCCGCGTCCGGGCGCTTGACCAGGACGCGCCGCAGCGGCCCGATCATGCTCTGACAGCCGAAGTCTCCGGGCATGCTCGAAGTATAGTTAGTTCCCGGCAGTCGTGAAGCCACCCCGACCTCCCGCCCGGCCCGCGCGTCCGGATGGACGTTCCCTCCAGCCTCGCCGTAAACCCTCAGGGCCGGCAAGCCAGCCGGCCACCCCTTCGAGAAAGGACAGCGACTCATGCACAACGCATCGTTCGGCGATCACATGGCGAGTTGGAACCGTCTTGGCATGGCGGTGGCGAACAACGCCTCGGAGCTGCCCCACCTGCAGCGCGAACGGGAGGCGCTGGCGCGAGCCTGGCGGGCGGCCGAGGAGGCGAGCCGGCGCCAGGCGGCGGCGCGTGCCGCCGCCCAGCAGGCCACCCGCGATCTCGAAGCCGCGATGGCCAGCGCGCACGAGGCCGCGACGCGCCTGCGCTCCGGACTCTGGGGATACTACGGGAGGAAGAGCAACAAGCTGATCGAGTTCGGAATGCGCCCGTACGCCCCGGCGCGCCAGCGTGAGATCGCTCCGCCACGTTGGGGAGCGCTTCCCCAACGCGAACCGGAGCCGCCATCGCCGCGCGCAACGCTCGAGCGCGATGGGGAGACGCTCCCCACCACTCAGACGAGACCCGTTCCCGTTGGGGAGACGTTCCCCAACGATGCGCGGACTCGCGATGCCGGCGCACAACGCCCGTTCTCGTTGGGGAACGGCTCCCCAACGTCACCGAGCGATGCCCACGCAGGTTGGCAGCCCGCGCACGGCGATTCTCCCTGGCCAGTCGCGGGGCGACCCTTCCCCCACGGGGCCGGCACAACCCCCACGTCCTGGAAGGACGCAGGAATGACCGCGGGGTGACAACCCCGTGAGGACGCTTCTGGAAGAATCGTGCTGAAGGGCAGGCCAGCCTATATGCTCGACAGAGGCACAAAGACAGCACGGGGGTAGTATCTCCGGCGATCTCCGCGGCCTGCGGGAGGAAGAGCATGTTGAAACGGTTGTACGTAGACAACTACCGGTGCTTCGTGAACTTCGGTGTCGAGCTCCGGCCCTTGACGCTCCTGGTCGGCAGGAATGGGACCGGAAAGTCTTCCGTGCTCGAAGTGCTGTTCGCTCTGAGACAGTTGCTGAGCGGGAAGGGGAAGGTGGACGATCCGGACGTGTTTCCGGCGCGTTCGCTGACCCGTTGGCAGAGCCGGAACCTCCAGATCTTCGAGCTGACTGCGGACCTGGAAGGAGAAGGCTCTGCCGTCTACCGGTTGGAGGTAGAGCACGAAAAAGAAGGTCGGCATGCACGAATCCTCCTGGAGGCCCTGACCATCGATCAGAAGCCTCTCTTCGAGTTCCGCTCGGGAGAAGTGCAGCTCTATCACGACGATCATTCCCTCAGCTCGCGCTACAGCGCCGACTGGTCGGAATCCGCGATGGCGCGTGTGGCACCCCGCCCTGCCAACCAGAGGCTCTCCCGATTCCTCGGCTTCATGCGAGGAGTATCGGTCTGCGCTCTGGATCCCAGGCGTTTCCAGGGCGAGTCGATAGCCGAGGAGCCGCTTCTCCAGCCGAACGGCTCGAATTTCGCCTCCTGGTACCGTCACCAGAGCCAAGAGCGGCAGGATCTGATCCTCGAAGTCGTGGACACGCTGCGCAAGGTGGTGGACGATTTCAAGTCGATCCGGATGGAGAAGGTGGGCTCGGAAGCCAGAGCCTTCATCGCCATGTTCGAGGGCAGAAGCGGGCGATACGAGCTGAGGCTCGACGAGCTCTCGGACGGCCAGAGGGCGCTGATTGCCTTGTACTCGCTGGTGCATCTCGCGGGAGAGGAGGATGTCCTCTTCCTTGATGAGCCCGACAACTATCTTGCCCTGGTTGAGATCCAGCCGTGGCTCATGGCTCTCTCCGATGCCTGCGGCACGAGACCCCGCCAGGCCATCCTCTGCTCCCACAACCCGGAGCTGATCGACTATCTCGGACGGGAGGCTGGAGTGCTGCTGAGGCGTGAAAGCTCAGGGAGCATCACGGCTCGTCCCTTGAGTGAGGTTCCTGTCGAAGGAGGACTGAAGCTTTCGGAGGTCATGGCGCGAGGATGGGAGCAAAGTGCGGACGACTGGCGCGCCGTCGAAAAGACGCTGTACTTGAACAAGATTCCAGGTCTGGCCGAGAGCATCCATGAGGAGGCCGCGCGCGAGCCCCTGGAGGAAGGTACCCGGGTCGAGGATCTCGCCTGGTGACATGGACCGTCGCGGGACGGTCCCCCCTACGCCAGCTCGAACCACGGCTCCTGGCGGCCGAACTTGGTCGACAGGGCGGCGCCGATGCCGATCAGGGTGGCGGCGGTCCAGACCCAGACTCCCACCCAGGGCAGGAACTTCACGATTCCCAGCACCAGAAGGCCCAGGGTAGCCGCGTTGAGCGGCCGCAGGTGGCGGCGGCGCAGGAGGCGGCGGGCCAGCCAGTCGCCCAGCGCGTAGAAGACGGCCACCATCCCCCAGAGCTTCAGGATCAGGCCGAGGAGCACCACCAGCACCAGCAGCGGCACTCCCACCAGCCCGCCCGTGAAGGCGCTGAAGAAGAGTGCGGTCAACACCAGGGCGAGGACCCCGGTCAGACCCGTCGCGAAGCTGCGGAAGGGCTCGCGGCGGATGCCGTCCGCCGTCTCCAGGAGCTGACGGCCGCTCGCCGCGAAGAGAACCAGCAGCAGGGCCGCCCAGGAGGCCAGCAGCGCCAGCTTCGCCCCCACCACCAGCGGCGAGGTGAAGCCGAGGCCCAGAGCCGGACCCTCCACCAGGGTCACCATCGCCGACGAGGCCGTCGGATACGAGACCATCCGGCCGGCGACACGGGCGCCGGGCTCGGCCTGGACGGTGCCGCCCAGGACGAAGACGTCGCCGCCGATCTGCGACCGCGAGCCGAGACGCGCGTCGCCTCCCAGCACGACGAGGTCGCCTTCCACCCGGCCGGTGACCTCGGCCGAGCCTTCCAGCGCGGCCACGTCCCCGAGGGCTTCACCGGCGATGATCACGTCCTTGCCGACCGCGACGAGCTGGTTGCGGGCGATGCTCCCTTTTTCCAGACGCAGCGCGACCTCCCCGGATCCTGGCTCCCGCGCGGCGGGAGAGGCAGGGGAGGCGAGCAGCAACAGGCCCACCAGAAGCGCGCTCACGGTAGGGGGAACTCTACGTCAGGTGAGGCGTTTGGAACAGGGGAGACCTGCTACAGGCCGGAGCCGTCGAGCCTTCTGCTCCCCGGCCTGCCCGCTCCGGCCGGCGCTTCCGCCCGCTTGCGGCGGATCAGCATGACCAGGAGGATGTTGAGGCAGAGGACGAAGACGCCGAACATCCCCAGGCTCACCGGCGAGGCGAGCATCTCCTCGAAGACGAGACCGAAGCCCTTCCAGGTGGCAGCGAGCAGGCCGGAGCCGGCCAGGGCCGCGGCCTGGAACATGCTGAACACGGCCGAGAGCGCGCCCAGGCCCGAGGAGGCGCCCGGCGCCGTCCCCACCACGGCCGCGGAGATCACGGCCAGCAGGACGAACATCGCCACGGGGAATCCCCACGTGCGCGGCGCCCGCGCCTCCCAGCCCGTCGCGGGCAGGGCGGCAAGGACGTCGGAGCGGAAGCTCGCCCGTACCGGCGTCCGCGACCGGAGCAGGAGGTTATCGAGGGCATGCATGCCGTCGAGCTCGAAACGGCAGTCGGAGCAGGTGGCGAGGTGCTGCTCGAGACGAGCCCGCTCGTCCCGCGGGAGCCGGCCGTCGGCTTCCAGGTTGAGCCATTCTCTGTAGATGCTGTGATCCGGCTTGTTCATGACGCCCCCCGACAGTATCCTCTCAATCGTCCTTCGGACTCAATCGCGGACTCAATCGCTCAGGAACTCCTGCAATTTTTCCTTCAACATCTGCCGCCCCCGGAAAAGCTTGTTCTTGACCGTCCCCAGAGGCATTCCCTTGACCTGCGCGATCTCTTCATAGGGGAGCTCGCCGAAGTGCCTCAGGAGGATCAGCTCCCGGTACTCCCAGGGGAGCGCGTCGATGGCCTCCTGAATCGCGTCCCCCCGCTCCCGGTTGCGCAGCTCGCCGTACGGGCCGCGCTCCGGAGATGGCAGATCCCAGTCCCTCCCCTCCCCTTCCTCATCGTCCTGCCGCAGAGACACCACCTTGAGGCGGCGGCGGCGGATCTGGTCGATCGCCGCGTTCTGCGCGACCCGGAAGAGCCAGGTCGAGAACCGGTACTGCGGATCGTAGCGATCCAGCACCTGGTAGACCTTCACCAGCACTTCCTGGGCCAGGTCGTGCGCATCGTCCACGTTGCGCAGCAAGCGGAACAGGTAGTTGACGAGACGGCTCTGGTATCGGCCGACCAGATCGCCGAAGCGGTCCCGGTCGCCCTCGAGGACGGCGGCAACCAGATCCTCGTCGGTTGGTACCTCCACTCCCCGTGTCATCGCGTCGTCCGCGTCGTCCGCGTCACCCAAGGATACGCAAGCATCTCGCCAAGGTTTCAGGCCGGCCGGCTCAGCGCCCGGCCCGGGCCTGGAGCCAGCGGCCGAGGAGAAACAGGCCGCCGCCCACGGCGCAGATGGCCACCTCGGCGCGGATCTCGTTGCAGACGAGGCCCACGAGGAAGCCGCTGCCCACCAGGGCGAGGGCGAGGAGCTGGAGAACCCAGGCGAGGCTGGCGGTCATTTCGGATCGGTCAGGTCGGTGCGGGCGGTGATCAGGCCGTGGGCCTGCCCGGTGAGGAGCGCCAGGAGGTCTTTCTCCACGCCGCCCGGCGATTGTTCGATGATCCGCCCCACTTCCTGGCCGTCGCGGCGGACGATGAAGGTCGGCACGTAGCGGATGTCCTCGCCGGCCTGCTGACCGCCGGGCTCCTTCTTGTCGCGATCGAGGCCGATATAGTGGATCCCGAAGGGCACGGCAGGACCCGCCAGGTCGAGGGCCTTCCACAGGCGGGACACCTCGCGGCGGCTGTCGCTGCACCAGGTGCCCAGGAAGACGGTCACGTCCGCACCCCGCTCCACGGCGGCCAGCGCCTGGCAGGCCGCCGTGTCCGGGGAGGACTCCGCCGCGGCCATGGCCCAGTCGGGCACGGCCTCTTCAATCTGCTCCCGGCTTAGGTCTCCCACGAGCACTCCTTCGTCCCTGGTGGTCTCCAGGTCGGCTGAATTTCCCGACCCGGCCGGGGCCTGCGCCTCGGCGCTGGCACAGACAAAAGAGGCGGCGACGAGCACGATGGACAGGACGGCGTATCTCATAGTCCAAGTCTACCGCACCTCTTCGATGGCTTCGATCCGGTCGCCGGGAACGATGCGGTCGAGAACCTCGTCGCCAGACACGACCTGGCCGAAGATCGTATAGCCACCGTCGAGATGGGGTTGCTCGGAGAGGGTGATGAAAAACTGGCTGCCGCCCGTGTCCGGTCCGGAGAGGGCCATCCCGACGGCCCCCCGCTTGTAGCGGAGGCGGTTGACCTCGTCCCGGATGTCGAAGCCGGGGCCGCCGAAGCCGTCGCCGTGCGGGTCGCCGCCCTGGATCACGAAGTCGGGCACGACGCGGTGGAAGCTCAGGCCGTCGAAGTAGCCCTGACCCATGAGCTGGAGGAAGTTGAGGCAGGTCAGCGGCGCCTCGCGGCCAGCCAGGCGGATGCGGATCGCGCCTTTCGTCGTGCGCAGCTCGACCGTCTTCGGCTCCCACATGCGCTCGACGATGTCGCGGTAGACCTCCGCGGGCTTGCCGGTGCTCACCGGACCCAGGGCCGGCACCGGCCGGTCGAGCTCGCCCAGGGCGGCGCCCGCCTCCCGGCGCAGCACCCAGCCGCCGCCGGCCTGCCCGGCCGCGGCCTCCTCCAGCAGCAGGATGATTCCGCCGCGTTCGAGCGGCTCGGCCTTGGCGCGCGCGGTCAGCGCCGGCAGCGCGGCCCGGGTCTCCTCCTCGATCCCGCCGCGCGCCGAAGCGGCGAAGGCCGCCTGCAGACGGTCGAGGGGGAGGACCGGATGCTCGGCCAGCCAGCCGAAAACCGTGGCCCGGACTCCCGGATCGCGGTCCGACAGCAGGTCGCTTGCCGTGCGCGCGCCCTTGTCCTGGCCGGCGTTCTCCGCGGCCAGCGCGGCCAGCGCGGCTTCGGCCGCCGCCGAGCGTACGGCCGGAGCCGGATCGGAGATCAGGCGCGCCACCAGGTCGGCCGCCGCCGGAAAGCCGATCCGCGCCGCGGCCTGGGCGGCGTGGACACGGACGTCGACCTCTTGGGAGCTCAGAGCGGCGGTCGCCGTCTCCAGCGCCTCCGGGTGCTTCCCCGCCGCGATCGCCACGAGCGCCAGCCCGCGCTCCCGGCCCTGCCCGCGGGCCGCCCGCTCGGCCACGGCCCGGGTCAACGGATCTTCCGGATGGTCGAGCGGCCACGCCGCGAGCGCCTCCAGAGCGGTCAGGCGCACTCCGGAGCGGGGATCGTCCACCAGCTCCCGGAGCCGTGGCCGCCAATCCGCCGGGGCGGGGGTCTTCTTGTCACCGCCGATCAGCCGCGCGGCCGAGCGCAGGGCCTGGATGATCGGGCCGGGCGCAGTATCGCCGACATCGTCGAGGAGCGGCCGGAGCGCGGCCACGTCGGCGCCTTCCCCGATGATTCCGATCCCCCGCGCGGCCCAGGCCCGCACCCGGGCGTCCGGATCGGAGAGGAGGCCGCGTAGCGGGGAGAGGCCTGCGGGCCGCGGATCGCGGGCCAGGGCGTAGGCGGCGCGGGCGTGGATCTCGGGGTCGGTCAGAGCGAGGCCGCGCTCGGCGAGCAGGACGCTCGCATCCTCCTTGAAGAGGAAAAGGTAGGGGAAGAGCCGCGCCCAGCGCTCCTTCTCATCCAACGGCAGCAGGGCCTGGGCAACGTCCAGGACCGGCGCCTTCAGCTTGCCCAGGGCCTCCACGGCGAGCGTGCCGGTTTCGTGGTCCGTATCGGTGACGGCCTGGAGGAGCATCGGCACGGCCTCCGGGTCGTCCAACTCGCCGAGGGCGAACGCCGCGGCCCGGCGCACGGCCGGCTGGTCGTCCAGGAGAAGGCCCGCGAGCGTCGACCGGCCCTGGCGGTCGGGGATGCGGCCGAGCGCGTCGGCCAGCGCCTCCCGCAGCCCGGGGCCGCCGGCGAGCGCCTGCTGCACGACCACCGGCTCGTACTCCTGCCGGTCGACCAGGTACAAGAGGAGGGCGCGGACCTGTAGGTCCGGAACCGGCCCCCTGGCTTGGCGGGAGACACCGGTCCCGGCACAGCCGGCGGCCAGCAAGGCAGGAAGGAGCACGGTGAGAGCGCGGCGCATGGAGAGGCATGGTAGCACCCGGGCACCACCTCCTCCTTTTGTGACCCCCGAGCTACCCAAAGAGGCGGGCAAACCCGCCACCCGGTCCGTTATAGTCCCGCTCGTGCCGAACACTCCGAACACGTTGCTCTCCTTCGAGAACCTCCGCCGCCGCTTCGGGCGCCTCTCCGTGCTGGAAGGGGTGTCGGGCGAGGTCGGTCCCGGCGAGCTGCTGCTGGTGACCGGTGCGAACGGATCGGGCAAGAGCACGCTTCTCCGCTGCCTGTCCGGCTTGCTTGCGCCCGACAAAGGCACCATAGAGTACAGGGAGGACGACGGCGTGCTCGATACGGACGAGCGGCGGCGGCGGGTGGGCTACGTGGCGCCCGACCTCGCGCTCTACTCGGAATTGACCGTGGGGGAGAACCTCGAGTTCTTCGCCCGCCTGCGGCGCACCGGGCCGGAGTGGGGACTCGAAGTCCTCCGCCGGCTCGGCCTGCCCACCGACCGCATGGCCGGCGCGCTGTCCTCCGGCATGCGGCAGCGGCTGCGCTGGGGGTGGGCGCTGCTCCACCGGCCGCGCCTGCTGCTGCTCGACGAGCCGTTCCAGAACCTGGACGCACCCGGCGAGACGGCCACGCGCGAGCTGCTCTACGAGCACCTGGACCAGCACGGCCTGGCCGTGGTGGCGAACCCTTCCCATCTGGAGATCGACCGTGTCACCCGCCACATCCATCTCGGCTAAGACCTCCTCGGTCAAACCGTCCGCGGGAGCCGCGGACTGGCTCGGCGAGACGGTCGCGGTCTTCGTGAAAGAGTGGCGGTGCGAGTTCCGCACCCGCTACGCCCTGAACACCCTGGCCCTGTTCGCGTTCACGACCCTGGTGGTGGTGAGCATCAGTCTCGGTCCCATGGGCATCGCGCGCGCGCAGGGCTCGGCGGTGCTGCCGGTGCTCCTCTGGCTGATCCTCCTGTTCTCGGTCGCCGCCGGGCTGCCGCGCGCTTTCGTCCAAGAAGAAGAGAGCCAGACGGCCACGGCGCTACGCCTGGCCGCGACGCCGTCGGCGCTGTTCTGCGGCAAGCTGCTCTACTGCCTCACCCTGGTCGCGGCGTTGGAGCTGCTGGTCACCCCCGTGTACCTGACCCTGATGAGCCTCGAAGTGGCCAACCTGGGCCTCCTGGTGGCGACGCTGGCCGCGGGCGGCTACGGCCTCGCGGTCGGCAGCACGCTGGTGGCGGCGATCATCGCGCAGGCGCGGACCAAGGGAACCCTGTTTTCCGTGCTCTCGTTCCCGGTCCTCCTGCCGCTCCTGCTGCTGGTGGTCGAGCTGACCCGGACCGCCGTGGGAGGCGGGACGGGCGGAGTGGCCCTCCCTCAACTGCTTCTGTATGATGCATCCGTCTCCGTGGCGGGACTGATGCTCTTCCCGGTGGTGTGGAATCCATGAGAACGTTACTCGCCTGGCTGTTGTGGCTCTGGATCTCGCTCGTCATCTGGGCGGCGTTCTTCTATGCCCCCGGAGCGGCGAAGGGGTTCCAGGCGCCCGAGTCGTACCGCATCCTGTTCTTCCACGTCCCCATGGCCTGGGCCTCGTTCGCGGGGTTCATCGCGGCGGCGGCGTGGAGCATCCGCTACATCATCCAGCGCGACCTCCGGCACGACCTGTCGGCGCAGGTGGCGATCCAGCTCGGCATCTTGTTCGGCGCGCTCGCCACGATCACCGGTGCCATCTGGGCGCGCATCGAGTGGGGCGCCTACTGGAACTGGGACCCGCGGCAGACCTCGCTCCTCATCTCGCTGCTCTTCTACGGCGCCTACCTGGCGCTGCGCGGCGCGGTCGACGACCCCGAGAAGCGGGCGCGCCTGGCGGCGGCCTACGCCATCCTCGGCCTGGTCGTGACCCCGTTCCTCTACTGGATCATGCCGCGGATCACCTTCTCGCTCCACCCCGAGCCGGTGGTCAACGCCGAAGGCAAGCCGCAGATGAGCTCCGACATCCTGCAGGTGCTGATGGCGAGCGGCGTGGGCTTCACCATCCTGTTCTTCTGGATTCACAACCTGCAAACGAGGATTCTGGCGCTGGCGGAGCGGAAATCCGCCGGAGGGGAGTAACGGTTATGGATCTCAGCGGGGCCAACGTGGGCGTCGTCGTCGTCAACCTGATCATCTGGACCGGGATCTTCCTCTGGCTGCTCAGCCTCAGAGCGCGGCTGCGGTCCTTGGAAAAGACGGAGAAAGAGCCATGAAAAAGAATTACAAGTACTACGCCCTCGGCGGCGTGCTGCTGCTGGCCTTCGCCGGGTTCTCACTCTCCTCGTTCAAGGAGACGCTGACCCCCTACGTGTCGTACACCGAGGCCCGCGAGGCGAGCCGGGTCGTGCAGGTCGCCGGGCGCGCTCGAAAAGGGGAGCTCGTCCTATGAAGATGCCCGGGACTTCCTCTTCTTCACCATCAAGGATCCGAAGACCCACGAGAGCCTGCGGGTGCGCTACAAGGGTCTGAAGCCGGCGAACTTCGAGGACGCGATCAGCATCGTGGCCATCGGCCAATATGACGAAAGCTCGAAGGAGTTCGAGGCCAACAAGCTGCTGGTCAAGTGCCCCAGCAAGTACCAGGGTGCCGAGGTCAAGGAGTACAGCTAGCGAAGGAGCTCCCCATGTTGAATTACCTGTCTCAGCTCTACCTTCCGGGAGCGGTCGCTCTCTGGAGCGCCATGATCTTCGCCGTGGCCGCGATCTGGGGATACTCCCTGGTGCTGCGCAGTGATTCCGGGTCTGCCGAGGCTGCCGGATCGCTGCGCTTCGCGCGGCTGTCCTACAACTTCTTCGCCGTCTCCATGGTCCTGACCGCGGCCATGCTGATGCTGCTGCTGATGATGCGGGACTTCCGCGTCGAATACGTCTTCCAGTATTCGGGCCTGGACCTGCCGGGCCACTATCAGCTCGCCTCGTTCTGGGCGGGCCAGAAGGGGAGCTTCCTCATCTGGCTGTTCTGGGGCACGCTCCTCGGCCTCCTGGTCAAGAAGACGGCCGGCAAGGACGAGCCCGCGGTCATGGGCATCTATACCCTGACGCTGATCGGACTGCTGTTCATCCTGGTGCGCGAGAACCCCTTCGTCATGCTGAAGGAGACGCCGCTCGACGGCCAGGGGCTCAATCCGCTGCTTCAGGACGACTGGATGGTCATCCATCCGCCGATCATGTTCATCGGCTACGCCGCGAGCGCGATCCCCTTCGCCTTCGCCATGGCGTCGCTCTGGCGGCAAGGATTACAACAACTGGGCCGTGCGCGCGTTCCCCTGGGCGCTCGGCGGCTTCCTGGTGCTCGGCTGCGCCATCCTGATGGGTGGCTACTGGGCTTACAAGACGCTGGGCTGGGGCGGCTTCTGGGGCTGGGACCCGGTCGAAAACGCGTCGCTGATCCCCTGGATCTTCGGCACGGTGCTCATCCACGGCCTGCACATGGAGCGCACCCGCGGACGCTACCGCCGCGCCAACTACGTGCTGGCGTCGCTGGTCTACCTGTCGGTCCTCTACGGCACGTTCCTCACCCGCTCCGGCGTGCTCGCCGACTTCTCCGTCCACAGCTTCGTGGACCTGGGGATCTCCGGCTGGCTGATCGCGCTCATGGGCAGCTTCATCCTGATGTCGGTCTGGCTGCTGGCGACCCGCCTGCGCGAGGTGCCGACGGTGCCGAACGAGGACCCGTTCCTGTCCCGCGGCACGTTCCTGGTTCTGGCGACGATCACGCTGCTGGTCTCGGCCGTGGTCATCACGCTCGGAACCTCGGCGCCGCTCCTGACCAAATTCATGACGAATCCGGGCCAGGTCGGGCCGTCGTTCTACAACCGGGTGAACCTGCCGATCGCGCTGCTCGTGGCACTGCTGCTCTCCGTGGTGCCGTACCTCACCTGGCGCGGCAACGAGCCCAAGGAGATCCTGCGCAAGTCGATCGTGCCCGGCCTCTTCGCCGTGGCGCTGACGGTGGGGGCGTTCGTCTGGGAGGTCAAGGAGCCGCTCCACCTCCTGTTCGTGTTCCTGGCGACGCTGGCGCTCGCCACGAACTTCCAGAAGACCTTGGGCAAGATGAGGGCCGGCGGCCTCCAGGCGGCCGGCGGCTATCTCGCGCACGTCGGCGTCGGCGTGATCCTGCTCGGCATCCTGGCCTCGTCGGCGTACGACCAGAGCACCAAGATCACCCTGGAGCAGGGCGTGGCGAAGAAGGTCGACGGCATGACCCTGACCTTCGTCCGCTACATTCCGCGCCAGGGCCGCGAAAAGGAGCGCATGGAGATCGACGTCGTCGACCGGGACGGCAAGCAGCTTCTTCGTCTACCCGAAGCTGTTCATGAACGAGCGCACGCGGCAGGCCATGGTGAACCCGGACATCCGCAAGACGATGCTCGAGGATTTCTATGTCTCGCCGATCGAGTACGATCCCGGCCAGCCGCAGCTCCAGCTCGCCAAGGGTGAGACCGGGCGGGCGGGCAAGGCGGAGGTCAAGTTCGTGGGCTTCGACCTCAACGCCGCCGGCAACGCCATGGCCCAGATGGCCAAGGGCGGTCTGGTCACCATCGGCACGATCGTCGAGGTCAAGCAGGCGGACGGCACGGTGACGACGGTCAAGCCGCTCTACCGCCTGAACCCGGCGAGCGGCCAGGTGGAGACTCCGCCGATGTCCCTGCCGGGCGGCGGCGCGATCTTCGTCTCGGGCATCAACGCCTCGGGCGGCCAGGTCCAGTTCGAGGTCACCGGCGTCTCGAATCCGGCGCGGCTGTCGATCGACGTGACCCGCAAGCCGCTCATCAACCTGGTCTGGTACGGCCTCTACATCGTCCTGCTCGGCGGCGCCATCGCCACGGTCCAGCGCCTGCGGCAGGCGATGAAGAGGGATTCGATGCAGCCGGCGGGCTGAAAGCCCTCACCCCTGTCCCCGGGTCGGAGGGTGAGGGCCCCTACGCCCCCAGCGCCAGCCGGTCGGCCAGCGAGTTTGGCAGGCCGGCCTTGCGGATGCGTTGCTGGGCCTCGGCGATCGGATACTCGACGCGGTGCCAGTGGACGATGCGCCGCTCGCTGTCATAGGTCATGTAGGACGCGCGCGGGTCGCGGTCCCGCGGCTGGCCGATCGAGCCGGGGTTGACCAGGTAACGGCCGCCCGGCGCCAGTTGGAGAGTGCCGGTCCGGCCGCGCAGAGCCCTTACTCCGAGCATCCGCCCCTCCAGGGAGAAGACCGACGGGATGTGGGTGTGGCCGAAGAAGGTCACCGACGTGGGAAAGCCCTGAAAGATCTCCCAGGCGTCCACGTCGGAAAAGACGTAGGTGTCCTCGTCGAGCGGCGAGCCGTGGCAGATCGAGCACGCCCGGCTCGATCTGGAGCGGCCCCTTGGGCAGGTCGCGCACGTAGCGGAGGTTGGCCGGCGTCAGGCGGGTGGAGGTCCACTGCGCCGCGGTGAGAGCCGTCTGGTTGAAGTTCGCGCCGCTGTCGATCCCCGACACGACCTTGTCGTGGTTGCCGCGGACCGTGTGGAGCCGGGGACCGAGCTTGCGCACGGCCTCCACGACCTGGTTGGGAGCGGCTCCGTAGCCGACGAGGTCGCCGAGCACGAGCACGGAGTCGAAACGCTTGCGGCGGGCCCGCCGCAGCACGGCCTCGAAGGCGTGCCAGTTGGCGTGCATGTCGGAGAGGATCAGGTAGCGCACCGCCGTTGTTTCTCCAGTCAGTCCCGAGTGAGTCCCGATCAACGTTTCGCGAGCAGGAGGGCGATTCTCGCCGCGACCTCCTGCGGCTGCTCTTCCGCCCTCACGTCCACTGTCAAGTCCGCCTGCCGGTAGGCCGGCAGCCGCTCCCGGTAGAGGGCCAGCGCCTGGGCCTCGTCCCGGAAGAGCGGCCGGTCCTTCTTGCCCAGCCCGCCGATCCGCCCGACGATCGTCGAGAACGCCGGATTCAGCCAGACCAGGAGACCGTTCTCCCGCATCCACCGGGCGTTGGCGTCGAACGCCGCCGTCCCGCCGCCCGTCGCCACCACCACGTCCTCCAACTCTCCGGTGGCCCGTAGCGTCTCCGCCTCCAGCCGCCGGAACTCCGACTCCCCATGCCACTCGAAAATCTCGCGGACGCTCAACCCGGCCCGCTCCTCGATCTCCTGGTCCAGGTCCACGAACGGACACCCGAGCCGCTCGGCCAGACGGCGGCCGATCGTGCTCTTCCCGGACCCCATGAAGCCTGTCAGATAGATCCGCACCCTGCCTGCTCCACGGCCGCCATCAGCCGCAGGGCATTCTCCTTCACGTCTCCCCACCGCCCCCGGCAAATCGCGCCGATCACCGCCGCCGCGTCCGCCCCGGCCGCCAGAACCTCCGCCACGTTGCCGGCATCGATCCCGCCGATCGCGACCAGGGGCTTGGACGTCCGGCCGCGTGCCCATCGTACTAGATCGAGGCCCACCACCGGACCGGGCCTCTCCTTGCCCGTGGTCGGATAGACCGGCCCCACCGCGATCACGTCCACCTCGGGGTCCGCGTCCGCGGCGAGAATCTGCTCCTCACCGTGCGTCGAGAGACCGATCCGGACCCCCGGGCCCACGACGCACCGGACGGCCGCGGGCGGCAGATCCGACTGCCCCACGTGTACTCCCGCCACCGGGAAGAGAGCGGCCAGATCGGCCCGGTCGTCTACCCAGAGAGCGGTTCCGCTCCCTTCCAGGACACGGCAGCATTCGTCGAGCTGCCGAAAAAACTCGCTTCCGGAGAGGCGCTTGGCGCGCACCTGAATCCAGTGTATCCCCGCGTCGGCCATATCGCGGACGGCCGCAGGCAGCGGAGTCGGGCACAGAGCCTCGACGTCGGCGATAGCGTAGATTGTACCCGAAGGTTTCGCGGAGCCCCTCATCCGCCGGTACGCGGGTTCCGTTGCAGGAATCGCTCCATGAAACGGGTCGACAGCCGGCCCTCGGCGAACTCCGGATCGCGGAGGATCCGCTTGTGGAGAGGGATGGAGGTGTGGATCCCCTCGACGACGAAGAAGTCGAGCGCGCGCGACATGCGCGCGATGGCCTGCTCACGCGTCCGGTCATGGACGATCAGCTTGGCCACCAGCGAGTCGTAGTACGGCGGGATGACGTAGTCCTCGTAGCCGTGGGTGTCGACCCGCATGCCCGGGCCGCCCGGCGGATGGAAGGTCTTGAGCTTGCCGGGGCTGGGCGCGAACGTGTCGGGGTCCTCGGCGTTGATCCGGCATTCGATGGCATGGCCGCGCGGCTTGAGGCCGTTGCTGATGTTCAGCCGTTCGCCCGCCGCCACCTGGATCTGCTGCTTCACCAGATCGATGCCGGTCACCATCTCGGTCACCGGGTGCTCGACCTGGATGCGGGTGTTCATCTCCATGAAGTAGAAGCGGCCGTCGCTGTCGAGCAGGAACTCGATGGTGCCGGCGTTCTCGTAGCGCACCGCCTCGCAGAGCGCGACCGGCCGCCGTCGCCCATCTTCTCCCGCATCTCGGGGGTGAGGGCCGGCGACGGGGACTCTTCGATGAGCTTCTGGTGGCGCCGCTGGATCGAGCACTCGCGCTCGCCCAGGTGGATGACCTTGCCGTGATGGTCGCCGAAGACCTGGAACTCGATGTGCCGCGGCTCGACCAGGTACTTCTCCAGGTAGATGGAGCCGTCGCCGAACGCCTTCTCGGCCTCGCTCGTGGGCGGTGCCGAACTGGCCGGCGATCTCGCTCTCGGAGTGGACGATGCGCATGCCGCGCCCGCCGCCGCCGGCCGCGGCCTTGAGGATGACCGGGATAGCCGACCTCGTCGGCGAAACGCCGCGCCTCGTCGGCGTCCCGGAGCGGCTCCTCGCTGCCCGGGAGCACCGGCACGCCGGCCGCCGGCGGCGGTCTGGCGCGCCTTGGCCTTGTCGCCCATGAGGCGGATGACCTCCGGGCGCGGCCCGATCCAGCCGATCTTGCACTCCTGCAGAACCTCGGCGAAGTGCGCGTTCTCGGCCAGGAAGCCGTAGCCCGGATGGATGGCGTCGGCGCCGGTGATCTCGGCGGCCGAGATGATCGCCGAGATGTTCAGGTAGCTCCGCCTTGGACGGCGGCGGACCGATGCAGACGTCCTCGTCCGCGTAGGTGACGTGCAGGGTGTCGCGGTCGGCCTCGAGTGGACGGCGACCGTCTGGATGCCCAGCTCCCGGCAGGCCCGGATGATGCGGAGCGCGATCTCGCCCCGGTTGGCGATCAGGATCTTCTTGAACATCGGGGCTCAGTCGGCGCTTGCATCGGAGAAACAGCGGCTGGCCGTACTCGACGGCCTGCGCGTTCTGCGGGAAGATCTTGAGCACGACGCCGTCGACGTCGGACTCGATCTCGTTCATCAGCTTCATCGCCTCGACGATGCAGAGCACCTGCCCCTTCTTGACGCGGGCGCCGACGTCGACGAACGGCGGCGCGTCCGGCGAGGGCGCGCGGTAGAAGGTGCCGACGATCGGCGAATTCACGACGTGGCCGGCCTCCTCGGGTGCGGCGGCAGGAGCGGCCGGCTCGGCGGCCAGGGCCGACATTGCCGACGCCACCGACACCGCGGGCGGAGCCGGCGCAAACGGGACCGCAGCCACCGGAGCGGCGGCGACAACCGCCGGCTGCGGCTGGCCGTCAATCTTCAGACGAAAGCCGGAGCGCTCGACTCCAGCCCCTGGAGCCGGCGCTGCGCGACCAGCTCGACGAGCTCTTTGATCTGTTCAAAAGTCAGCAAACCCAGCCCCCTCAGTTCAGGATAGATCCTTCTCCAGGAGCAGACGCGCCCGCCGGAGCTCGAACCGGGCTCTCCCGTAGTTGGCTTCGGGACCCAGCACGAGGAGCAGATAATAGTCCGGAGTGACGGAGCTTACCATCAGGGTCATCCGGTCGGTGGTGACAGAGAGCTGGCGGACGTCTCCGACCTCCAGCTCCCGGTGGTTGTCGGAGATGGCGCGGGCCTGGCTGATCATCTCGGCGGCCAGCCCGTCCAGGTCGATCTCGGGGGAGGAGCTCACCGAATCGACCCGGATGCCGTCCTTGGCGACCAGCGAAAGGGCGAGCGCACCCTCGATACTCCGGCTGATCCGGTTCAGGCGTTCAGCGAACATCGGGCTGCCCTCCCCGGATGCGTTCGAGGTAACGGTTCAACAGGAAGATCTTGCGCGCGGTGGTCCCGCCTCTACCGTCGCCGGGCCGGAACCCGGCCAGCAGCCGGCGCGCATGCGCGACCGCCGCGCCGATCGCCGGCGGCGGCTCGGGCGGCCGGCGGGTCTCATCGATCCGGTCGAGGCCGGCCTGGGCCACGGCGTTGTCCGGCTCGCGCTCCAGCACCTCCCGGTAGATCCGCTCGGCCTCTTCGAGATGGCCCTGCCGCAGGTAGAGGTCGCCGAGCGTGGCGGTCGCAGCGCTCGGCGAAATGGCCGCCGGCTCCGCGACGCGCACGGGCTCCGGCTCGGGGGCCACCTCCAGCTCCGGCAGAGGCGTGAGGTCGTCCTCGGCCCAGAGATCGACGGGCTCCGGCGCCGGAGGCGCGGGCGGAGCAGGTACCGGCTCGCGCCGCGGCGCAGGGGCGAGGTCGAACACCGGCGTTTCGGCCGGCGCGGGGGCTTCCTCCAGCCAGGACGTATCCGCAGGCTCGAACGCCGGGGCAGACTCCGGAACCTTCGGGATCTCGGCCGCGGGCTCCGGCGCCGGTCCGATATCGCCGACCTCGAAGATCCCCTCCGACGCCAGGCTCGCCAGGTACCGCTGGCGGCTCGCCGCCGGAGCCAGATCCGGAAAGAGGAGGTCGCCGTCACCGTCCGGTCCGGGCTCCGGCGCGGCCAACGTGGGGGATACAGCCGATACGGCGGCCGTTGCAGCCGGCGCCTTGGACCGGACCGCGGTCTCGTCGAGCGGGAAGATGTCGCCGGGCGCGCGCCGGAGCGCGGCCGGAGCGGGCCCCGGTCCCAGGTCGAAGATGTCGTCGACCGGGGCGGCGGCGGGGGGCTTCCCGCCTGGGGCGAGATCGAAGGGCGAGTCCTCGGGAACGATCTCCTTGGGACGGTCCATCAGCTTGATCTGCCGGCGCAGCTCCGCGATCTCCGGGTCGCTGTCGTTGAGCAGGCTGTAGAGATCGAGGCGCTCGCGCGCCCGGGCCGGCTCGCCGGTCTCCAGGTAGGTGCGCACCAGCAGCTTGTTGGCCACCATCTGGGTGGCGTCCTGCTTGACCACCCGCTCCAGCACGGCGCGGGCGGCCTCCCCTTCGCGCAGCTCCAGGTGGCAGCGCCCCTTGGCCACGAGGGCCGAGAGGTAGCCGGGGTGCTCCTGGAGCCCCTTGTCGAGGACGGCGAGAGCCTCCTTCACCTGTCCCTGATGGCGATACTCCTCCGCAAGCTGGAGGAAGACGCGGGAGGAAGGATCGGACTCCCAGCGGGTCCTGAGCTGGGACACGCGGTCGGGGAACGCCCCGTCGCTCATGCGGTCACCCCGGGGGCCCAAGCGAGGGCAAAGTCGAAGGGAATTCAGGAGGTTCGCCAAAGTGGCCGCATTATAGCAGCCTGCCCTCCGCGGCCAAACCTTTGGCCGCGGAGGGCTCGAGAGCGATTCTTGCCGCCGCCTACGGGTTGTTACGGATCGTGATGTCAAGGGTCGCCGTGATCGGGGTTCCGCTGCCTGAGATCATCGAGGCGACCGCCTGGAAGGTGACATCCGCGTTGACCGACTCGGCCGGCAGCGTCAAGACGAACACGGCCTGCCCCGCGTCGTTCGTCGTGACGGAGGAGGGTTCCCAAGTACCGCGTTCGGCCCTGAAGTCCACACGCTTGCCCTTGATCGCATCACCTTGGAAGGCCGTGACAAACGCCGTGAAGCGGATGGTCGTCGCAACTCCTTCCTGAACCGACGTCTTGTCTGCCGTCAGGGTGAGGATCGCATCCTTGATCTCGACATCCGCCGTGGCCGCGTCGCTCGACCCGAGGACCGCGGAGATCTTGGCCGTACCTGACTGGGCGCCCGCAGTAAGAGTCGCCGTAGCCGTCCCATCCGCCCGGGTCGAGGGACGGCTGGGATTGATGGTCCCGAGGGTCGAGGTCAGGATCACCTGCTGGCCGGCTCCCACCGACGAGCCATCAGCGTTCCGGGCGACGACCGTGATCGTGGCTGTGCCACTGACCGGGATCACGCTCGGGTTCACGGAGACGATCAGGCTCGGCTTCGTCTCGGTCGACTCGCCGATCTGGATGGTGACGTCGACCGTTGCGTCGGCCGTCGCGGCTGTCACCTTGGCGGCACCCGACCGGCCGTCGCCGCGCAGGGTGGCCGTGACCTTGCCGGTGCCGTCCACCCCGGAAACGGATGGCGAGACCGTGCCGCGGTCGGCGGTGAACCGGATCTCCGTGCCTGGGTTCAGGGGGTTGCCGTCCGGCTTGCGACCGACCACCGTGATGGTCGAGCTGCCGGTCAGGCTGATCTTCGTGGGGTTGGCGCTGATCGTGAGCGTCGTCCCTGTGGGCGCCACCGGAGTGGCTTTGTCGCAGCCCAGGGCCGGCGCGAGGAGGCAGAGGAGGACCGGAATTCCCGCGAGTCGTCTCATGGCATGGGAGTATACGGACGAAGGCGGCTGCCCGTCCAGGCAGCAGGGGGCCTCTTGGCCATCTCCATCTACCTAACCTAGTGTAGTGCGCCCAAAGTAAGCGCACGTACCGGAAGACGTCACGCCGAGGCAACCCGCCTGGTCAATCGGCAGATCCGCCCGGCCTCGGAGCCGTCCACCCCGCGGGGTAGACGGCTTATCCCCGGGAGTGGACGACTTCCCCCAGGGCGCGGACGGCTTCTCCCGCGTCCGCGGCGACTCACCCCCAGGGGTGGATCGCTTCTCTTGCGGAGAAGACGGCTCATCACCCGGGTTGGACGACCTCCAGCGCGGGAGTGGCGGCTCATCCCCGGGGGTGGACGATCCAACCCGCGGGATTGGTGGTCCAGAACCCGGGAGAAATCGTCCCGCAGCAGCGCGCGCCGGTCCACGTCTATACGTGCGAGTACTTCGGGCGCACTACACTGGTTGATTTTCAAGATCCCCAGGTCATGTCCCTGATAGCCGGCCTTGTCGATCTTGAGGTGAACGATGTACTCCCCAGCCACCCACTTGCAAGTTGGGTTACCCACATACGGCACGACTCGAATCGCGTACTGCCCCTCGGTCCAGCTATAGAACTGCGTGTAGGTGAATCCGCAGCCACCTACTGGAGTAATAACATTGACGACCGTGATTCCCGCAGGAAGAGTTATAGCGGTCGTTCCGTCGCCATAAGTCACCGCTCCGAGGTCACGCCGGCTCCATTCTGGGTTATTTGAAACGTAAGAATCGCCGATGTGGCAAAGCTGATGCCGGATTCGTTGATATTGGCGTATTGTTGGCTGCCTTGAAGCTCAAGAAGAGCTTCGACAGCTCTGGATGCCTGTGCTAAGAACAGCCCGGCAACACAGAGCATGGCCAGCAGGACACGACGAGAGGTGCGGTGAATCGTCATGCAATTGGCTCCTTCGGAGAGGTGCGCAGTTCGTGGAAACAAACAGCGGCCCGGCCAACTGGCCGGGCCGCATGAAGCATGAGAGTCAGACCTACGACGAACTCGTCGTCGTCCGCCGCGCTCGTGCATTGCGGGTCGTTGACCAGCGGGCCGGCCCCGAAGTCGATCAGCCCGTCAAGGTCGTTGTCGACACCGTCGCTGCACTGCGTCGTCACCGGCGGCGGCGTTGAGGTGTCGCCGGTGCAGGGGGCTGCTCGTCGGGTTGAGGGTGAACGCGTTGGTCAGCGTCGCCACACAGCCCGTCCCGTCGAGGTTGCGCACCGTCACCGTGATCGGCGTCGGGATGGGCTGCGTCCCGTTCGGGATGCCGTCGCCGTTGCCGTCGCAGGCCTGCGTCGAGAAGACGAAGGTACTGGGCGGCGTGGGCACGCGTACCACGATCGAGGTCGAGGTGTGGCTGACGATCGAGGCCGAGCTGCCGCTGGCCGGATCGCCGAAGAGAACCTGGACGTTCGAGCCGAAGCTCTGGCCCGAGATCGTGACCTGCGCGCTGACCGAGCCGCTGTTCGGGCTGATCCCGAAGATCTGCGGCAGCGGCACGATGTAGTTGAACCCGATGCCGGCGCTGCCGGAATTCCCGGTCTCGATGTTGGTGACCGAGATGCCCGAGACCGAGATGATGCCGTTCGACGGGCAGGACGTGACCGGCGTGCCCGAGGTCAGGAAGACGATCTCGGTGCCGGTGACGGAGAGCACCTGCTGGCCGACGCCGCCCAGCGAGACCGCGACCGGTTCGTCGAAGCCCTGGCCGAAGATCGTCACCCGCGTGCCGCCCGTGTACGGGCCGGAGCCCGGACCCATGGCCGTAATGATCACCTGGTTGCCGTACTTGAAGGCCGCGGGCGCCACCGTGCTGAACCCGGTGTTGAGGTTCTTCACGAGGATGGCCACGAGCTGGTTGACGTTGTCCTGGCCGAAGCCGCGGGCCGGCGGAGCGATGACCACCAGCCGCGTAGGCGTGGCTTCCACGACCGACGCCTCGACGCCGTTGAAGCTGGACGCCGAAGCACCCTGGCCAAAGAGAACCTGCACCGGCGCCTGGAAGCCGTCGCCGACGATCGTCACCCTCGTGCCGCCGTCGTTCGTACCGCTGTTCGGCGTGACCGACAGGATCGCCGGCTGCACGGTGCCGCCGAGCGAGTAGGTATAGCCGGCCGGCAGGATGTCCGTGTTCGTCCCCGTCGCCTCGTTGTAGTTGATCGTCACCGACACGGACACCGGCACCGAGGTGCCGACGGGCACGTCGGTGCCCGACGCCGAAGCCGGCGGCACCACCACCCGGATCTGGGTCGGCGACACCGAGCGCACCGTCGCCGCGGCGCTGCTGAAGGTCACCCGCACCGGCGGATCGAAGCCGCCGCCGAGGATGGAGACCTCCTGGCCGCCCTGCGGGCTCCCCACCGCCGGTGTGACCGAGGAGATGTAGAACGTCCCCGGCTGCGTGATCGGAACGCTGCCCGCCCCGGCGCTGGAGCCGACGGTCGCCTTGAGCGTCGCGGTACCGACGTCGATACCGGGGAAGAGAGCCACCTGGGCACGGCCGTTGACGAGCTGGAGCGTCACCTGCCTGTTGCCGCTCCCGAGGCTCCCGAAGTCGCCGAGCGTCGTGGTCAGCACCACCGAGGTGAGGTCCGCCGGCGGCTGGCCCGTGCTGGAGAGCCGCACGTCCACCGTGATCGTGGCCGGAGTGCTCGAGGCCGCGAGGAGCTGGCCCGGGTTCGACGTCACCGTGATGGTGTACGTCGTGACCGGCGTCGGCGGCTTGGGATTGGCCGGCGTACCGCCGTTCGAGGGCTCCGTGGGGGAGTCGGACTGGCAGCCGAAGGAGGCCGCCAGCGCGATCGCACAGAGAAGATGGAGGACGCTCTTCAACGGTTTCATACCCAGGCTCCTGAAAAGACTACGGCACGACTTCGATCGTGAACGAGGCCGGATCGGTGGCGACATTGTCGCCAGCGAGGGTACGGCCGAAGAAGCGCATGGTTACATTGAGCACGATGACCTCGCTCCCGGTCTCCTTGTCCGCGCCCGTGGTGCCAAGGTCGAGCAAGGGGCTGTTGCGGAGCTGGTTGTCCGTGAGAAACGGGAGGTCGTTGAGCGTGGTCGTCGCGCCCACGTCGATCAGGCCGAAAATCGACTGGACGAGAGCCGGCGGCAGCGTCCTGCCCGTGTCGCGGCGCGAGTAGGTCACTTCGTAGGAGCGCAGCTCCACGTTCTGGAGGCTGCTCGTGGTCCCGGAGGGGTCTTTGGCGATGTTGCGGATGGTCACCTGGCCGATCGAGTACGGCCCGGTGGTGACCGAGACCCGGGTGGGCAACTGGTCGAAGTCGCTGACCGACAGGAGGACTGTGCCCTCCGTGCGGTCGATCCGGCTCCGGCAGCCGTCCAGCGCGAAGAGGGCCAGCAACGTCACGGTAAACAGGGTCATGCTGCGTTTCATGTCCTTAGCTCCTGCCGGAGTCTACAGCTTGATGATCCGGGGCGTGATGAAAATGAGGAGCTCCTCGTTCTCTTCACGCCGCGACTTGTTTTTGAACAGATGGCCGATGATCGGGATGTTCGACAACCCCGGGACGCGGTCCTCGCCCTGGTCGGTGGACACCTTGTAGATGCCGCCGATCACCGCGGTGCCGCCGTCGCGCACCAGCAGCCGGGTGGAGGCCTGCTTGGTGGCGATGGGGGCGTTGGTCGCGCCCGGGACCAGGAAGGCGAGCTGCGGCTCGCGCTTCGCGATGTTGACGTCCATCATCACCGTGCCCTCGGCCGTCACCTGCGGCGTCACCGACAGCGACAGGGTGGCGGCGACGTATTGTACGGTCACGGTGTTGTTGGCGATGGTCTGCACCGGGATCTGGAGGCCGCTCTCGATCGAGGCCTGCTGGTTGTTGAGCGTCGCCACCTTCGGCGCGGACAGGATGTTGATGAGACCCTCGCTCTCGGCCGCCTGGAGGGCGACGTCGAGCTGGAAGGTGTTGAGCACGTTGCCGAGCTTGAAGGCCAGCGTGCCGGCGTCGCCGCCGCCCGGCACCTTGACGCCGCCCACGACCTGGCCGTTGTTCGGGAAGATCAGGCCGGTAGTGTTGCCGGTCGCCGCGCTGGCGATGCCGGTGAAGCCCCAGGAAATACCGAAATCGCGGGAGAACCGCTTGGTCGTCTCGATGATCCGCGCCTCGATCATGACCTGCGGCTCGGGCGTGTCGAGCCGGTCGATGACCGAGACGACCGTGTCCATGTACGCCGGCAGCTCCTTGATGATCAGGCTGTTCGTCCGCGAGTCGACGATCACGCTACCGCGCTGCGACAACAGGCCGGCCTGGCCGCTGCGCAGCAGGGTGGCGATCTGTTCCGCGCTGGCGTAGCTCAGGCGGCGATAGATCGTCTGCAACGGGATCGACAGCGCCTTGGCCGCGGCGAGCTGCTGCTTCTCCTGCGCCTCCTGGCGCAGGATCGCGTTCGGCGCGATGCGCATGACGTTGCCTTCGACCTCGTAGCCGAGGCCGTTGATCTTGAGGATCTGCTCCAGCGCCTGGTCCCAGGGGACGTTCTCCAGCTCCGCGGTGACGGTGCCGGTGACGCCGGGCTGCACGACGATGTTGAGCCCGCTGATCTGGGCGAACGTCCGCAACACGTCGGTCACGTCGGCGTTGGTCACCTTGAGGTCGATCGGCTCGCCGACGTAGGTGCGCTGCGCGTCGCCGAGCGTCTCGGTCTGGAAGCTCTGGATCGTCGCCCCCAGGTTGCCGCCCGTGGCCGGAACTTCAGTGGGGCTGGAAGGGATGGCGGTCTTGGCCGACGGCTTGACCTGCACCACGGCCGGGCTGCGGGGCGTGGCCGGGGTGGGCTTCGGGGTAGGCGTGGCCGCCGGAGCGGAGGCGGCCTCCTCCTCCTCGATGTCCGGTTCGCGCCGCGTCACCTGGGCGGTCTGCGGGGCCTGCGCGAGGGCCAGGTCCGAAGGCTGCGGCGACGGGGTGGACACCGCACCGGGCGACACCACCACCCCGCGCTGCGGAGCGGCGGACGAGCCGAAGCTCACCACCAGCGCGTTCGTGGTGCGTTCGATCACCGGCACCGAGCCCTTGCGCAGGTCGAACACGATGCGCGAGACCGGCCGCGGGGCGGGCTTGAACTGCGCCACCCGGACCCGTTCCACGATCCCGCCTTCGACCGGCACCGTGCTGCGCGCCGCGCGGTTGATCACGCCTTCGAGGTCGATGACGAAGCGCTCCGGCTCGTTGAGGGCGAAGGTGGAGTACGGAAACTCGCCGTCGCCCGCGATCCGGATCACCGAGCCGCCGTCCGAGGCCCCCGCGGCCAATACCTCGATGCCGTCCAGCCGGGTCGCCGCGGCGCCGGCCGGAGCCGGAGCGACCGCGGGGTGGTCAGGCGTGCCGAAGCCGGAGGGCCCGGAAGGAGCCGCGGCGGCGGCCTCCATGGGGGCCATGGGCTCCTCCCGGGCGGCCGAAGGCGCCGGCTCGGAGGGTTCTCCCGATGGCTGCGCGGCAGACGGCTGCGCACCGGATGGTTGCGCACCGGGCTCCTCACCGCGCGGGCTGTCCGGCCCGAGCGGCTCGAATGCCAGGCGTCCGGACTCGGCCCTCTGCTCCTCGACCGGCAGGAGGCGGATCTGGAGGTGATTGCCGTCCGCCGAGATGGAGTGCTCCACCTCCTGGCGGGTGGCGATCACCAGCCGGGTCAGCGGGCGCGTCCCCTCGTCGTTGCGCTGCACCAGGAGGGAAGAGACCAGGCCGTCCTCGGGCGCGAGGTCGGCGAGGCCCTCCTTGGGCGTGGCATTGGGAAACTCCACCACGACCTTGCCTTCGGCGTTGCGGAAGCTGGTCCACACCAGGGGCGCGCTCGATTCGAGGTCGACCAGCACCTCCGGCGCCCCTTCCCGCAGGTCGAGGGTGCGGATCTCTGCCACCGCGGCCGCCTTGGCCGTGGCCGGCGCCTCCTGCGCGGCCGGCGCGGCTTCGACGACGCGCGCCGGCTTGGAGGAAGTGCAGCCGGCTCCTGCCGCCACGGCGATCACCGCCGCCGCCGCGACAAGACGCTGCCACCGGTCGCTCTGTCTTCTTCTGACTACATCTCCCATGGCACTCGCCTCCGGAGCTGAAAGCATCGGACCCTCACGTCTGGGGAGGATTGAGACTCTTGACCACCTCACGGAACGGCTTGAGAGCGGTCGGATCCTGCACCTGCTGTTTGAAGACGACCTCATCCTTGTGGATGTTCACGACGTCGCCATCGAAGAGCTGGTCCCCCTCCCGAAGGAGATAGCTCTTGTTCGAAGCCTTCACCTGAGCCACGTAGCCGCGGGGCGTCCGCCAGATCCCGAGCAGGTCGATCTCATCGATGAGCAGACCGGGGATGCCTTCGGGACGCGGACCGCGGATCGTCGGATTCTCGGTGCCGACCAGCAGGGACTTGAACGGGTCCCGGCGATTGCCGGGGTCATAGCTGAAACCGCCGCTACCGGAAAGAACCTCCTCCTCGCCTTCGAGGATCTCATCGATCCCTCCGGTATCCGGCGTCGGTGCGCCCAGCACCCCCTCTTCCTGCGGAGTCTCCTCCGGAGCCGGGGATGGAGCCGGGCCGGGCGGCGGCGCCTGCGCGAACGCGAGCGCGGACAGCCCTGAAAAGAGCAGCAGAGCCAAGGTGAAACGGGAAAGAGACCGGCTCATCACTCGACTCCTCCTCCAGCCTGCGCCCGCGCCCGCAGAGCCGCCGGTCCGCCTGCCGCGGGCGCGGCTGCCGCGGGTCCGCCTGCCGGGCCCGCGGCTGGCGGCGCCGGCTCGGACTCCTTGTAGACGAACGTCTTCGCGTTGAAGCTGGCGGAGAGCGTGTGCGTGCCCTTCGGGCCGGGCAGCGCGGTGATGTTCAGATCCTCGATGTTGATGATGCGCGAGAACCGGCTGATACGGTCGAAGAACAGGGCGAGGTTGTGATAGCCGCCCTCGACGCTGACCGCGATCGGCCACTCGCTGAAGAACTCCCTGTCCGAGAGCTGGCCGGGGGTGAACCGCCGCAGGGCGAAATCACCCTGCTCGGCCAGCGAGCGGATGCGGCGCAGAAGGTCCGGCGTGTTGCGCCGCGCCGGCAGGATGCGCAGGAGCTTGTCGAGCTCCATCTCGAGCGCGTGGACCTCTTCCCGGAACTTCGGGAGCTGCTGCTTGGCGGCCCGCCCTTCCTGGATCTTGGTCTGCAGCTCGGCGATCTGCTGCTCGCCGGCGGCGAGCTGGTCGCGCATCGGCTGCAGCACGCGCCAGCTCACGGCGCCGAAGATCAAGGCGCCGATGCCCAGGCCGATCGCCAGTCCGACGTACCAGGGCTTGCCTTCGAGTCCGGTCTTCACTGCCACCGGGTATCCCTCCTAGCCGGAAGTCGCTGCGGCAGCCGGCGATCCGGGCGCAGGGGCCGCCGGGGCCGCCGCCTGTTCCGGTTTGGGCTGAGCAAAGGAGTAGTTGAACTCAATGACGAACTTGTAGATGCTCCCGGGCTGCTCGGAGGCGTCCTTGAGCGTCGGCTCCTCGAACTCCGGAACCTTGTCGAGGTTCTCGATGAACGTGGCGACCGCGTTGGTGTTGAACGCCCGGCCCTCGATCTCGATCGAGGTCGCGTTCATCGTCATGCGGTCGAGCCAGAGCAGCTCGGGCAAGGCTTTCGAGACGTAGTCCATGACCCGCACCGGCCCGCGCTGGTTGGCCTTGAGGTCGTTGATGATCCCGATCTTGCGCTCGAGCTCGGCCTTCTTGCCCTTGTAGTCCTCGACCTCCTTGATGACCGCCCCCAGCGCGTCGACCTCGGCCTGCGCCGCGGCGATCTCCTCCTGCTGCGCCTCCACCTGGCCCTTGATCTGGTTCCAGTAGATCCCGGAGGCGATCAGGCCCGCGATGACTCCGACCACGATCAGGTACTGGCCGATGTCCTTGCCTTCCAGCATGGACGCGGCCGGCTTCGCCTTGCGGACCGCGGCGCGCTTGCCTTCACTGAGCAGGTTGATCTTGATCATCGGCTAGTCTCCCGACTTCCGGATGCCGAGCCCCACCGCCACCGCCATCATCGGCGAGATCGACTGCAGCCACGCCGAGTCGAAGTCGCTCTCCTTGTAGTGGATCTTCTTGAGCGGGTTCATCAGCTCGGTGGGTACCTCGAAGCGCTCCCGCAGCACCTGGAGCAGGTTCGGCGTCAAGGCGCAGCCGCCCGAGAGCACCAGCTCGTTGACCGAGCCCTCCGACACGGTCGTCGTGAAGAAGTCGAAGGTCTTGCGGATCTCCGACGCCATCTCGCCCGAGACCGTGTCGAGCACCGCGCGGGCGTCCGCCGGCGTGTAGCGGTCCACCGGCTCGCCGCGCTTCAGCGTCTCCGCCTGCTGGAACGACAGGTTGAACTCGCGCTGCAGCGACTCGGTGAAGTAGTTGCCGCCCATCGTGATGTCGCGCCAGAACACCGTCGTCCCCCGCGCCAGGATGTTGATGTTGGTGACGCTCGCCCCCATGTTGATGAGCGCCACCACCTTGCGCGGGTCGAGGTCGTAGTTGACCTCGTAGGCGTTCTGCACCGCGAACACGTCGACGTCCACGATCGTCGGGGTCTTGCCCGTCTGGCTGATCACCGAGACGTAGTCGTTGACCTTGTCGCGCTTGACCGCCACCAGCAGGACGTCCATGTTGTCCCGCCCGACCTCGCCCTCGGACAGCACCGTGTAGTCCAGGCGCACGTCGTTGATGTCGAAGGGGATGTACTGCTCCGCCTCCCACTGGATCGACTCCGCCAGCTCTTCCTCCGGCATCACCGGGAGCTGGATCTTCTTGATGATGACCGAGTGGCCGGACAGCGACGTGGCGTAGTTGGTGCTCTTGACCTTGGTCTGGTCGTTCAGGCGGTGGATCGCGTCCACCACCAGCGACGAGTCCATGATCGAGCCGTCCACGATCGCCTCCGGAGAGAGCGGCTCGATCCCAAGGCGCTGCAGGGTGAACTCCCCCGCCTTGCGCTCCTTGAGCTCGATGAGCTTCACCCCGGAGCTACCGATGTCCAGGCCTACGACGCCCTTTTTGGAGCGAGAGAAGAGCACGGCGTTTCAAGCTCCCTTAAAAATCCTGCTTTCAAGCGCAGTTACCGGCGGATACTTAAAGCTTCACCGCAAGCTAGCAGCAATGGACATGCATGTCAAGCAAGCTGTACATTCGGCTATGGCTATATGAACCAATGAGGGAACTGTACACCTGCCCTGGAAGGAACGCAAGTACCGGCGTTTGTGGACTTTTACCCGCCCGCGCCCCGGCCAGGGCCAGGGGAGGGATTGCAAGGCGGGACCGGCTCTGGTATCTTTCCCTGCCCTTCAGGCGACAGCCCGAACGGCCCCAGACAGAACATACGAGACAGACTCAGGAGACAGTCTCAGGAGATGATCATGGCGAAGGAATGCGAGATCTGCGGCAAGGGCACGGTCTTCGGCCGCAACATCAGCCACGCGCACAACGTGACCTCACGGACCTGGGAGCCGAACCTCCAGCGCGTCCGGGCTCTGACCGACAAGGGCGTCCGCCGGGTCCGCGTCTGCACCCGCTGCCTGCGCAGCGGCAAGATCGTGAAGGCTCCCGCCCGGAAGTTCACGCCCGAAGAGAACGCGGCTAAAAGCTAGCTCCCACCCGAACAGCCAAAGGACCCAAAGGGCTGCAACGACTGCAAGGGCGGTCTTGCTCCCTCTCCCCCGGCACGGGGGAGAGGGCCGGGGAGAGGGGGGATGGGATCAACCCAAACCTTCGGCGGTCATCTTGCCGCCGCCGGTCATCCGGCGGTCCACCCGCATCACCCCCGGGATCGAGCGCACCTCGCGGATCAGTTTGTCGAGGTGCTTGCGGTCCTTGAGCTGGCAGACCACGCCGATCGAGGCGCGCCCGGTCTCGTGGGTCTCGGCCTCGATCTGGGTGATGTTGCTCCCCACCTTCGTGATGACCTCGGTCAGCTTGGCCAGCATGCCCGGCTGGTCCGCCGTCTCCAGCATCAGCGAGACCTGGTAGACCTCGCCGCGCTGGTGGTCCCACTGCACCTCGATCTCCCGCTCCGGGTTGTAGAGCAGGTTGCGGACGTTCGGGCAGTCCATCGAGTGGACCGAGACGCCGCGGCCACGCGTCACGTAGCCGACGATGTCCTCGCCGGGCAGCGGATTGCAGCACTTGGCCAGGTAGGCCAGCATGTCGCCGTGCCCCTTGACCGTGATCGGCCCCGAGCCGAACGGCAGAATCTTGTTGACCGCCTCGCGGATCCGGCTCGGCTTCTCCGCCGGCTCGGCCATCCGCGCTTCGCCCAGCACCCGCTCCATCACGTTGCGCGCCTCCGACTTGCCGAAGCCGAGGCGGCTGTAGAGGTCGTCGGCCTTGGACAGCCCCTCCTCCTGGAGATAGACGGCCAGCGCCGGGTCGTCCAGGAACTTGCGGATCGGCACCCCGTACTTGCGCAGCTCTTTTTCCATCAGCCGGCGGCCGATCTCCATGGAGCGCTGCTTCTGCTGGGTGCTCAGCCACTGCCGGATCTTGCTCTTGGCGCGCGAGGTGGTGACGAACGTGAGCCAGTCGCGGCTCGGGTTGCGGTTCGGGTTGGTCAGGATCTCCACCATGTCGCCGTTCTGGAGGCCGGTGCGCAGCGGCACCAGGCGGCCGTTGACGCGGGCGCCGGCACAGTGGTGGCCGAGGTCGGTGTGGACCCGGTAGGCGAAGTCGAGCGGCGTGGCGCCGCGCGGGAACGACAGGACGTCGCCCTTGGGCGTGAACACGTAGACCTCGTCCGGATAGAGGTCGACCTTGAGCGTGGTGAGGAAGGTACGGGGGTCCTGCACCTCCTTCTGCCACTCCAGGAGCTGGCGCAGCCAGAGGATGTTCGGGTCCTCGCGGGGCTCGCTCTTCCCCTCCTTGTAGCGCCAGTGGGCCGCGATGCCTTCCTCGGCGATCAGGTCCATCTCGCGGGTGCGGATCTGAACCTCGAACGCCTGCCCGCGCTCCCCCACCACCGTCGTGTGCAGCGACTGGTAGAGGTTGGGCTTGGGCATGGCGATGTAGTCCTTGAACCGGCCGGGGATCGGCCGCCAGTTCTGATGGACCACGCCGAGCGCGGCGTAGGTGTCGCGCAGATTGACCGTGACGATGCGGAAGGCCAGGTAGTCGTAGAGCTGGTCGATGTCGACGCCCTGGCGCTGGAGCTTCTGGAAGATGGAGTAGTACCGCTTGGTGCGGAAGCTGATCTCGGCGTCGATGCCGGCTTCTTCGAGGGTGCGGGCGAGGCGCTCACGGATGCGCTGGGTACCGTGCTCCATGAGCTTCATCTTCTCGGAGATCTTGGAGTGGAGCTCGGAGAACTGGTGCGGCCAGAGATAGAAGAAGGCCAGATCCTCGAGGTCGCCCTTGACCTTGGCCATGCCGAGGCGGTGGGCGATGGGGGCGTAGATCTCCAGGGTCTCGCGCGAGATGCGGCGCCGGGCCTCGGGAGCGAGGGGCTCCAGGGTCTGCATGTTGTGCAGGCGGTCGGCGAGCTTGACCAGGATGACCCGGATGTCCTTGGCGGAGGCCAGGATCATCTTGCGGAACGTCTCGGCCTGGGCCTCGTCGCGGCGGACGTACTCGTGGCGGCCGATCTTGGTGACGCCGTCGACGAGCTCGGCGATCTCGGTGCCGAACTCCTTCTCGAGAACCTCGCGGGTGGTGAGCGTGTCCTCCAGCACGTCGTGGAGGAGGCCGACCGCGACGCAGGTCTGATCGAACTTGAGCTCGGCGAGGAGCCACGCGACGTTGAGCGGATGGATCAGGTACGGCTCGCCGGAGCGCCGGGTCTGATCCTTGTGCATCTCCCGGGAGAACTCGTAGACCGAGCGCAGGTAGTCCGGATCGAAGCTCCGCCCATGCGCCGCCAGCGCGGAAAAAACGTCTTCCACGCGCATCACCCGTGTCGGAGGGACGGGTGGAGCCAGATTGCGAGCCATCGGCGACATGAGCAGGGGGACCGGAGAGGGAAACAGCTCCGGGTTGAAGATTCTAACGCAGAAGCCTCGCGGGGTATTGCTCCGGCGCTACGGCCGCCAGCGTTCCGGGTCCGCGAAGAGGAGCAGCGGCTGCTCGGCGACTCGGAAGACGGCCCGCGACCCGAACGGGAAGGGAGTGGCCAGGCGCGTGCCGTCGGGAAAGAGCCAGCCCGCTTCCATCGCCGACTCGACCACGAGCTTTCCGGTCTCCGGCACGAAGCCGCTCTCCAAGGCGACATCGCGGCCGTAGGGACGGTACAGCTCGCGCGCACGGAACTGGAGCCGGCGGGCGGTGAGGTCCATGGCCCGGCCGCCGGCCGAGCGGATGCCCGCCGTCGAGCCGGTCGCGGTCGCCACCCACAGGCCCGAGCTGCGGTGCTTCGCCTGTTTCGCGCCGAGGCGCAGGTGGTAGCGGCTGGTGGCCGCCGGACGCTCGTGTGCGATGAGGACGTCGTTGAGCGCGGGCGGCAGAACCTGCCCCTCCAAATCGACTTCGAGGCGGGCCACCGGCTTCGGCAGCAAGGTGCCACGTTCGATCCGCGCCAGGGTGCGGGCGATCGTAGCGCGCCGGGCGAGGGTCAGATATCCGACGCTCGAACGCGGCGCGGAGTTGACGCCGAGCACGGCCGCGCCGGTGACCCAATGCGAGGTCGAGAGGAGCGTGCCGTCGCCGCCCACCGTGACCACCAGCCGCGCGCCGCCGATCACCCGGCGCGCCCGCTCGTCGAGGGAATCGATCGAGATCACGGCGGGCGCGACGCCCAGATCGGCCAGAGCCTGGTGGACCGCGGCGAGCGTGAGCTCCTGCTCGCGGGCCGCGGACGACACCTCGCGGCTCAGGGAAAGTCCGGTCCGGCCAAGCCGCTCGGCGATTCCTTCACGGGCGGCGACGGGCGTCTTGACGACCAGGACGCAGGGGGAGAGGAGGGAGTCGGTCTGGGCGCGGGTCACGGGAGGAGAGACTACCGCGAGTCACCGCATTACCATAAGGACAAGGAGGGTGGTGCATGCGAAAGCTCGGGACGTGCGGTCTGGTTTCGTTGTCGCTGGTGCTCCTCGCCGGCTGCCGCGAGCCGCGCGGCGCCTCCGCCGTCGGGAGCGTGGTCGACGAAAAGGGTCGGCCGCTCGAAGGCGTCGAGATCCGCCTCAGCCCGGCCGGCCTGGCGACGACCCGCCGCACTGTATCGGATGCCGGCGGGCGCTTCCGGTTCGCGGAGGTCGACCCGGGCCTGCTCCTGCTGGTGGCGGAGCATCCCGGATTCACCCGCCTCTCCCTGATGGCCGAAGTCCCCGAGCCGGGAACGGAGGTCGACATGGGACGGCTCCTCCTGCCGGCCGGCGTGGGTATCGAAGGAGTCGTGACCGACTCGCAGGGAGCCCCGGTCGAAGGCGCCGAGGTGAGCGCGAGGCCGGCCGGAGAGATCGTCGAGATCGTCATGCCCCTGGTTCCCGGCCCGATCTCGCGGGATGCCGCCTCGACGGATGCCGCAGGCCGCTTCCGCATTCCGGATCTCTACCGGGGACGGCGCTACGAGGTCGTCGCCCGCCACCCTCGGCTCGGCTCCGCGAAGGCGCCGGACGTGGAGGCCCCGGACGCGCGGCCGATCCGCCTCCGTCTCATCCCCCCGCCCAGCCTCCCGGGCCGGGTGGTCGATCGCGCAGGCGCACCGGTCGCCGGAGCATCGGTCATCTTGCGCCGGTGGCTCGTCACCGTCCAGGGCCTGGAGATTCCCGACCTCTCGCCAAAGAAAACCGCCACCGACGCGCAAGGCCGCTTCGTCGTCACCGGACTGGAGCCGGGCGAGCACGTTCTCGACATCTCCGCGCCGGGGTACACCCGCCACTATCAGCACGGCGTCGAAATCCCCGAAACGGGAGCATCGGCACCGGTCGAAGTCGAGCTGCAACCCGGAACCTTTCTCGAAGGCCGGGTGCTGGACGAGAGCGGCGCTCCGATGCGCGGCGCCGGAGTCGAGGTGGACAGCGATCTCCAGGAACAAGCCTCCTTCTTGGGTCTGACCACCACGGACGGGAATGGGCGATACCGGGTGGAAAGCCTCGCGCCGGGTCTTGCGGACGTCGCGGCCAGGGGAAAAGGTGGTCCGTGGCAATCCCTCCAGAAGCTCGAGCTCCAACCGGGCAGCAACCGGCTCGACCTGACCCTGCCGCGAGGCAACGAGGTCTCCGGGCATGTCGTCGATGAAAACGGAGAGCCCGTGGAGGGCGCCTTCCTCTCGCTCAGCCTCGCCCATCCGGCCGCGCCGATCGAATCTCTCGACACCAACAGCTCCGGCGGCGGGCGGTTCGCCTTCGCCTCGGTCGCGAAGGGCGACTACCGTCTCCTGAGCGTCCATCCCGATTTCGCCCAGACACTGCTTCCCCTGCGCGTCGACGGCAAGCCGATCCGCGACCTCGAGCTGCGCGTCGACCGCGGCACGGTGATCCGGGGCCGCCTCCTGGGCCTCGCGGCCTCGGACTGGCAGTGGATCGACCTGGTGGCCTATTCGCGGGATACGGGATATCCGATCACGGGAGTCGTCCGGCCGGACGGCACCTACCGCATCCCGCACGCCTCCGCCGGCCCCTGGGCGATTACCGTGCGCCATCCTCTGCGGCCCGAAACCGAGACCGTGGTGCGGGTAAAATCCGGACAGAAGGAGGTCGTTCAAGACCTCCCCGGCGGTTGAGGACCCGGCAAGGAGGACTGACGCTTCAAGAGATCCGCGGCGGTCACCAGGATTGCATCGGGTAGACCCGGCCGGTTGCCCGACCGGGCCCCCCACAGATCCGGACTTGCGGGTTTCCCGCATCCGGCTCTTCGTGACATGGCTTCGCTACGCGACTCCGACGCCATGGACGATCCGAGGGTGTGGCAGCGGATAGGTGACAAGGAGGCGGTTGAACCGCTCCCAGGTCATCCGGGCCTTCTGCGACCGCCGGTTCAGCCATTTGCGCCATTCTCGCGTGACCTGTCGATGGAAGTTGTCCAGCGCCTTGTAGTTGCCTGTGATCCCGTAGTAGGCGTAGTGCCCGCACAGGCTCAACGACAACCGGTGCTGTTGCCACGGTACAGGCTCGTGTCGCCAGCGGCGACACCACTGACGGACTCTGGACAACGACCGAGTCAAGCGACTCGCGGCCGTCTTGCGTTTGACCACCCAGTTGCCCTTGCGGCTCCTGCCCCAGTAGTGCGTAAACCCGAGGAAAGTGAAGGCGGCCGGGCCTTGAGACCGCGACGTCTTGTCCTTACCTCGTGGTACTTGAAATGGAATCAATCGCGTCTTTTCGGGATGAAGTCGTAGGCCGTAGCGAGCAACTCGCTTCGGTAGGACTTCCGCCACTCGACGAGCATCCTTCTCCTCGGCGAAGACGATCAACAGATCGTCCGCGTACCGGATCAGGACGGCCCGTCCTCCAAGACGAGGCTTGACCTCTTTCTCAAACCACCGGTCCAGCACTTCGTGCAGGTAAACGTTGGCCAGCAGGGGCGAGATGACACCGCCTTGCGGGGTCCCCGCCGCTGGATGGCTCAGGCGCCCCTCTTCCAACACACCCGCCTGCAGCCATTTGCCGATTGCCCGACGGATCACGCCGTCGCGCACCCTGCGGTCCAGGAAGGATCCCAGATGGCCACGGTCCAGCTCATCGAAGAAGCTCCGGATGTCCACCTCTAGCACCCACCCACCACCCATCCCCATCAGCTCCCGCCAGAGATCACGCAGCGCCTCGTGAGCCGAGCGACCCGGCCGAAAGCCGTACGAGCAGGACAAGAAGTCCTCCTCGTAGATGGCTTCAAGCACCATCGCTACGGCACGCTGTAGCACCTTGTCCTCGAAGCCGGGAATCCCGATCGGGCGAGTCTCAGACCCGGTGCCTTTCGGGATGTGGACCCGCTTGACTGGCGGCGCTTGGTAGCGGCCCGACTTGAAGCGGTCGAGAAGCGACCGGAGGTTGTCCCCCAGATGCTCCGCGTACTGCTCGGCTGTCATACCGTCCACGCCCACCGCCCCGTCCTTACGAGTTCGGGAATAGGCTTCCTGGAGCCAGTACTCATCGATATAGTGAGCCAGGCTCAAAAACGACCGCTCTGGATCTTCCTGCGCCAATTTCGCTATCCGGCGAAGTCGCGTTGAGATGCTCCCGAGATTCGGCGATCCCGACATCTTTCCCTCCGTTCGGTTCCGTGCCACGGAGCCCCCTTCCCTCCACCGGGTCCCACGGGTCGGTTCCCCGGCTTCATCAGTACAATGAGGCTCTCTGACTTCCCGCCATTCTTCCGGCCAGGCTCGGTTGCCCTTGTCCCGGCCGTACCGCCTGTGCGCCCGCTCGGTTTCGCTCTTGCGGGTTGTGGACGCCCCCCTGCCGCAAGCCTGGACCTTTGGTCAGCCGGGACCCTCACCGGCTCTTTCTTCGGCGGAAGTGGCGGGATCTCCCAGGTTCCTGGGGAGACCCCAGTAACCGTATGCCGTGCTCTCGGACCCCGGTCGGGCTCCTCTCGCCAGGCCATAGCAGCGGAAGAGTGCTGTCGCCCCTTGAGGAAACTAGGACAACCCCAACGACATGTGCCTTTCGTGGCTCAATCACACGGCCTTCGGTCTCGCTGTCTACGCTTCGCAGGCGCCCTTACGGGATGAGCCCACGCAAGACTCGCTTCCGGCTGGTGGCCAGCCTTTGCCGGGCAGGATTCGTACCTGCCGGGTCTCCTATGAGAGGTTTCCGCTCTGTCGACTGCCGTCTACATCGCTTCCCCCTTTCCCAGGCTTACCCTGGCGCACTCCCTCCGGCAACTTCACGGTAGGGCTCACCTTGGCGACGGCTTCAGGGACGAACAGGGCTCTGACGAGCTCAGCGCGAGCCAGTCGGGACGGGAGAGGCGGGACGGGCTTGACGGCCAGCACCTTCAAGGCCTGCTCGAGGGCTCTGCGGTCGAAGGCGCGGCTGCTCCACTTCACCTCGCCGAGCAGCACTCGGGAGCCGTCGAGGGATTCGCTCACCACATCCCACTCCGGCTCCGCCCCGTGCCACCACCGCGAAGCCGGACCCCAGGGCCCGAGCCGGCCGAGCATGGTCTCCTCGGGCATCCTCGGTACCTGCTTGCGGCACAGCTCCTCCCAGCTCTCGGCGGCGAGGCCGTCCCAGAAACGCGCGAGGAGCTGGCGGCGAACAGGGGGCGTGCCGCTGGCGAGCTGGGCGCGGTGGGGAGCCACGACACGGAACCACAGCCGGAAGAACGGGTCGTCGATCTTGTAGAGCGCGCGCTTGCCGCCTTTCTCGCTCTCGCCGAACGGCAGCTCACGCCGGACCAGCCCCAGGCCGAGGAGACGATCGAGCGGGCGCGCCATCGACGTGGACGGGCGGCCCAGGCGGCCCGCGATCTCCGACACCCGGTTGGCACCCGACCCGATCGCGTCGAGCAACGGCTTGACCTCCAGAGCGGAAGGAATCTCCTCGAGAAGCTGGCGGTCCGCCTCGCGATGGAGCGGCCCCAACGGATCCAATACCAGTTGGTCCACCTGGTCCGCCACGTCGCCTCCGGCTTCCCGGGCCAGCTCCCAATACCGCGGAATCCCACCCCACGCGGTATACAGCTCGATCCAGCGCACCCCACCCGAGACCGCAAATGCCTCCTGGAGATAGGCCGGGGACAACGGCTGGATCTCCAGGATCTCCCGCGCACGGCCGAACAGCGGCGCGTCCCCGGAGAGGACCAGGCCCCGCATCATCCGCTGGCTGGAACCCGCGATCGCCACCTGCAGCCGCGCTTCCCGCGCTTCGTGGTCGATCCAGCGCTGCAGCACGCTCGGCAGCTCCGGCGAGGCGAGCACGAGGTAGGGGAGCTCGTCGAGAATGAGCGGACCCCGCCAGCCAGCCAGGCGGGCGTCGCGAGCCAGCCGGGACAACAAGCTCCGCCAATCGCGGTACTGTACCTCGGCGAATCCCGGGAGGCGCTCGCCGACCGCCTCGGCGAAGTAGGCCCGTTGCAGCTCGGCCACCGACTGGTCGGCCACCGTGTAGACGCCGTCGTGCTGCTTCACCCACTCCAGCAGGAGGCGCGTCTTGCCCACCCGCCGCCGGCCGTAGAGCACGGCGAGCCCTCCCTCCTCCGAGGCCGCGAAGCGGCTCAGCCTGGCGAGCTCCTGCTGGCGGTTGAGGAACAACATTATGCAGCGAAGCATAATGCATCTCCGCATAATCTTGGTATGCCCCGCCTGGAATCAGACCCGGGGCGGGACCGTTTCCTTGGACGAGGAGGACGGCCATGACAGACCTCGAGCGCCTCACGCCGAGCTATGTGGCGGATCTGTTCGCCCCGCTGTACGGGGAGCTGATCGACCTTCTGCGCGGGCTGGAGCCTGCCGACTGGGAGCGGCCGACCGTGGCGGGGACGTGGCGGGTGCGGGACGTCGTGGCGCACCTGCTCGACGGCGCGCTACGCAAGGTGGCCGTCTACCGCGACGGTCACGCCCTCGCGCCAGACCGGACGATCGGCTCGTATGGCGACCTCGTGGGCCTGATCAACGACCTGAACGCGGGCGGCGTCGTCTATGGCCGGCGTCTCAGCCCGCGGCTGCTCACGGATCTCCTCGAGATGACCGGCCGGTGGATGGCCGAGCTCGCGGAGGGTCTCGATCCGCACGCGCCGGCCCTCTTCTCCGTCGCCTGGGCCGGCGAGTCGCGGTCGGAGAACT
The DNA here is from genome assembly GCA_963844885.1 of uncultured Holophagales bacterium. Classification (GTDB taxonomy): domain Bacteria; phylum Acidobacteriota; class Thermoanaerobaculia; order Multivoradales; family UBA5704; genus DATMER01. The sequence continues at coordinate 315,258 of CAWJQA010000016.1, forward strand.
GGATGGACACCGGCCGCGAGTACACGGAGGTCTGGCATCACCAGATGCAGATCCGCGACGCCGTCGGCGCTCCGGGTCTCCTCGAAGAGCGCTGGCTCTGTCCGCTGCTCGACTTCTCCGTCCGCGCGCTGCCGCACGCCTATGCCACCACCGGCGCCCCGGACGGCACGTCGCTCACGCTGGTCGTCCCGAGAGACGCCGCCGGTCGGTGGGCATGGACGCTCCTGCGCGAAAGCGGAAAGTGGGAGCTGTATCGCGGGGAGAGCACAGCGGCGACGACCAAGTTCATCGTGGGACCCGATGCGGCCTGGCGCCTCTTCTACAACGCGCTGCCGCCGGAGCGCGCCCGCGAAGAGATCATGATCCGGGGCGATCTGACTCTGGTCGAGCCGCTGATCCGGGCGCGGTCGGTGATGGTTTGATCCCGTCCCCCCTCTCCCCAGCCCTCTCCCCCGTGCCGGGGGAGAGGGAGCCTCATGGCGCCTGCGCGGCCTCTTTCGCCGGCACGGCCAGCGCCTCCAGCTCGGGCAGGTTCGCGTCCTTCTTCACCACCGGCCAGGACACCCGGCGCCGGGTCATGGCGGCGTCGAGGCGCTCCCAGAGCTCGCGGTGAAGGACGGGCTTGCCTTCCTGGGTCATCCAGTTGCGCCGCTTCCAGCCGAGGATCCAGCCGGTGGCGCCGTTGCGGAGGTAGTCGGAGAGAGTGTGGACGGCGACGGAGATCCCGGGCGGGAGGCGGTCGAGCGCCTCGGCCGCGGCGATCAGGTCGAGCTGGTTGGAGCTGAGCTTCCTCCCGCCGCCGGAGAGCACCGACTCGCTCCCTTCGAAGCGGACGAGCGCGGCCCAGCCGCCGCCCTTGCCCGAGGCCGAGACCCGGAGGAAGACCTCGGCGTCCGGCCGCTCGACGGATGACGCCTTGGTTGCCGGCTTTCCCTTGTTGGCGGCGGCCTGCTGCTCGCGGACGGCCTGGGTGGCGAGCTGGTCGGCGCGCTCGTTCCAGCGGTTGCCGGCGTGCCCCTTTACCCAGTCCCAGCGAATCTCGTGCTCCCGGATCAGCTCGGCCAGGCGGCGCCAGAGGTCTTCGTTCTGAAGCTCGCCGTCCTTTCTCTTCCAGCCGCGCGCGATCCAGCCGGGGAGCCACTGGGTGATCCCCTTGCGGAGATACTGGGAGTCGGTGTAGAGGCGAACCCGGCAGCGCCGCTTGAGCGCCTCCAGCGCGCGGATGGCCGCGGTCAGCTCCATCCGGTTGTTCGTGGTGCGGGGCTCGCCGCCCTTGAGCTCGCTCGCCTTGCCGCTCGCCCCATGAATAAGGACAACGCCCCAGCCGCCCGGTCCCGGGTTGGGATCGGCGCCGCCGTCGGTGTAGACGGTGACCTCGGGGGTCTCGGAGAGGGGCTCGGCGGGCATCGGCGGCGCAATGTATCAGATCGAAGAGTGACTCCGATTCCACCTTCTGAAATGATCACCCCGTGAACAACGCCGAGATCGCCAGCACCTTCGAGGAGATGGCGGACGTCCTCGAGATCAAGAACGAGAACCCGTTCCGCATCCGCGCCTACCGCAACGCGGTGCGGTCGATCGAGGTCATGACGACGCCTCTCTCCCGGATGATCGAGGAGAAAAAGCCGCTCACCGACCTCCCCGGCATCGGCAAGGAGATGGCGAGCCACATCCGGGAGATGGTGGAGACCGGAACGCTCGGATACCGCGATGAGCTTCTGGCCGAGATCCCGCGCTCGCTGCTCGACCTCATGCGGCTGCCGGGCGTCGGCCCGAAGAAGGCGAAGAAGCTCTGGGACGAGTTGGAGATCGCCACCGTCGATCAACTGGAAGAGGCCGCCAAGGCCGGTCGGATCGCGGGCGTCGCCGGCTTCGGTGCCAAGACCCAGGACAAGATCCTCGCCGGCATCCAGGACTGGCGCCAGCACGCGAGCCGGATGCTCCTGATCGAAGCCGAGCGCTTCGTCGAACCGCTGCTCGGACACCTGCGCGCCATCCCCGAGGTCGAGCGGCTGGAGGTGGCCGGCAGCTACCGGCGGCGGCGCGAGACGGTCGGCGACATCGATCTCCTCGCCATCGCGACGGTCCCCGGGCCGGTCATGGAGGCGTTCATCCACTATCCCCAGGTCGGCAAGGTTCTCATGGCCGGCGACACGCGGGCGACGGTCACGCTCGGCACGGGCCTCCAGGTGGATCTCCGCGTGGTGCCACCGGACTGCTACGGCGCGGCGCTGGTCTACTTCACCGGCTCGAAGGAGCACAACGTCAAGCTCCGGCGCCGGGCCGTGGAGCAGGGCCTGCGCATCTCGGAGTACGGCGTCTTCCGGGAGCCCGAAGGAGACCTGGTGGCCGGCCGGGAGGAGGCGGACGTCTACGCCACCGTGGGCCTTCCGTGGATTCCGCCCGAATTGCGGGAGGACCGCGGCGAGATCGAGGCCGCCGCCGCGAAGGCGCTGCCGCGGCTGATCGAGCAGGGCAACCTCCGCGGCGACCTCCACATGCATTCGGTCTGGTCGGACGGCCGTAGCACGATCGAGGAGATGGTGGCGGCCTGCGCCGCCCGCGGCTACGAGTACATGGTGATCTCCGACCACAGCAAGGCCCTGGCGATGACCAACGGCCTCGACGCCTACCGCCTGCGCGAGCAGTGGAAGGAGATCGACGAGGTCCGCGCGCGCCACCCGGAGATCCACGTCCTCAAAGCCATGGAGGTGGACATCCTGGCCGACGGCGCCCTGGACCTGGAGGACGAGATGCTGGCCGGTCTCGACCTGGTTCTCGTCTCGCTCCACTCGCGCTTCGAGCTGCCCGCCGACCAGCAGACGCAGCGCGTGCTGAAAGCGCTGGAGCATCCCGAGGTGAACGTCTTCTGCCATCCCACGGCGAGGATCATCAACCGCCGCAAGCCGGTGGAGATGGACGTGGATCTCATCCTCCGCCGGGCCGCCGAGCTTGGAGTCGTGGTCGAGCTGAACGCCAGTCCCCACCGTCTGGACTTGAAGGACGACCATCTCCGTCTGGCCCGGAAGCTCGGCTGCCGCATCGTGATCAGCACCGACTCGCACCGCACCACGGAGCTGGACTTCATGCGCTGCGGCATCGAGCAGGCCCGCCGCGCCGGCCTGGAGGCGGGGGACGTGGTCAACACCCTGCCGTTCGAGGAGATGCGCCGAGCCTTCGAGCGCAGGACGTAAATCGCCTCGGCGCGCAGGCGTGCGGCCGCTCCGTGGCGATCCGCGGCGATGGGGAACGCTTCCCCAACGTGGACCGGAGCCGCCCTCGCCGGCCGCGACGCCCGAGAGCGATGGGGAAGCCTTCCCCACACGCGGACGGCGCCCGGTGACGTTGGGGAGACGTTCCCCATCGATGCACGGACGCGCAAGGCCGGCGCGGAGCGTCCGTTCTCGTTGGGGAGCGGCTCCCCAACGTCACCGGGCGATGCCCGCGCAGGTTTGACAGCCCGCGGACGGCGCACCTCAGGAAAAGCCGCCGGCGGGGCGCCGGCGGTCCCAGGGGGAGACGCGGCGAAGGTTCTCCTCACTTGGGCTTCTGTTTGAGGGCCGCCTTGCACGCCGCCTTGAGGCCCTCGGAAGCCTCCGCGCCAAGACCCAGCCCGTCGATCGCCGCCTCGCAACCCTTTTCGGTTCCCGTCTCCAGACCGCCGCGAATCGCCCCTTCAGCCTTCTTGCGCAGATCGTCCGAGATCGGCAGCTTCTTGAGGATCGGCTTGACCGCGTTGTCCATGACCGCGTCGATGATCACGTCTCCCACGCTCTTCTTCTCCGGCGGCTTGTACGCGTCGATCTTGCGCTGATTTTCCTTCATCCGGTCCCACAGATCGGTAGACGCCGGGTCGCGGTAAGGAGGTCCGACCGGCTTGTCGATGATGCCGGGGGGAACCGTCAGAGTAGGCCCCGTCGTTGGCGGCGCCTTGTCGGGCGCGGACGGCGGCTTGAGCGTGTAGTCATTCCCCAGCGAGATGCCGCTCTTCTGCGTGCGGAAGAAGACGTTCACGCGCCGGTTGAGAGGCTCGGCCACTCCGTTCTTGGTCGGCTTCACGGGATCGCTCTCGCCCTTGCTTTCCGTGCTGATGATCTCGGCGGGCACCCCTTCCTTCTGCAGGAAGGCGCTGACCGCGTCCGCCCGCTCCTGCCCCAGGGCGAGGTTGCGGGCCTCCGAGTCCACCGTGTCCGTATGGCCGGCGAGATGAACCGTTGACGTAGGATACTTGCGCAGGAAATAGAGGATCTGGGAGGCGGCATAGCGGAGCGAATCCTCGCCGGCCGCCGGGATCTTGGCGCTGCCCAGGGCGAAGTTGTCGACCGTGGTCGATCCCAGCGCGCTGGCGAGCAAGGGCGAGGCCGACTCGCGCAGATCGGTCGATCCGCCGGCACCCGGCGCCGGCTGGCGCTGCACCAGACCGCTCCCGCCGGACGGGCTTCCACCGCCCGTCTGCTGAACCACGTGCGTCAGCTCGTGGGCCAACAGCCGCTGGCCCGAATCCGATGCGGTATCGAAGCGGCCGGCCGCGAAGGCGATGTCCGGGCCGGAGGTGTAGGCCAGCGCATCGATCAGGCGCGCGGACTCGGCCGCCTTGCCATCGGCATGCACGCGGACCTGGCTGAAGTCGTGGCCGAGCCGCATCTCCATGAGATCGCGCGTGGCCGGGTCCAGCGGCCGGCCGGGCGACGACACGACCTCCTGAACCTGGGATGGAACCTCCAGGCCGGCCTCCTGCTGCCGGGCGGCCGAGGCACCCGATCCCGGCGCGACGCCCTGGGCCACGCGTTCGGCTTCCAGCTCGTAGGCGTCTCCCGGGGTGTTGAGCCTCAGACTCGGCCTGGCCGGATCGAGCCGTCGATGGTGGTAATCCGGTGGAAACCTGATCATGGACAGAGATACGCAAGAAGAATCCGGAACACGCCAGCCGGGGTAGAATCCTCCTCTCCCGGACCGCCGACGGTCCGGCGATCCTACCGAGGACGCCTGCATGAGCCGACAGCTTCTCTTCCGAAGGGCGTGGGTTGGTCTCGCGTTGCTCGCGCTCGCCCTGCCCGCCGCCGGACAGGATCTCCAATCGTTCGAGGAGCGGACGACCGTCCACAAGCTCGCCAACGGCTGGACGTTCATCCTCGTCGAGCGGCCCGTCGCCCCGGTCTTCGCGTTCTGCACGCTCGCCGACGTGGGATCGGCCCAGGAGGTGCCCGGGATCACCGGGCTCGCCCACATGTTCGAGCACATGGCCTTCAAGGGCAGCACCCACATCGGCTCGAAGGACTGGCCCTCCGAGCAGAAGGCTCTCGCCGCTGTGGAGGCGGCCTACCAGGCCTGGCAGGCCGAGCGGCTCTCCGCGAAGCCCGATCCGAAAAAGCTCGAACCGCTTCTCGCGGAATTCAAGGCGCGCCAGGCCGAGGCCTCGCGGCTCATCGACGAGACCAGCTTCGACGTCCTCCTCTCGCGCGAGGGCGCCACCGGGCTCAACGCCTCCACCGGCGCGGATGAAACCGAGTTCTACTACTCCCTGCCGTCGAACAAGCTCGAGCTCTTCGCGTTCCTCGAATCGGAGCGCTTCCTCCACCCCGTGTTCCGCGAGTTCTACCAGGAGCGCGACGTGGTCCAGGAGGAGCGGCGCATGGGCGAGAGCAGCCCGTTCGGCCGCCTCTTCGAGCAGTTCCAGGTCGCCGCCTTCGAGGCCCACCCCTATCACCACCCCACCGTCGGCACCATGAGCGACCTCCAGTCGTTCACCATGACCGACGCCGAAGAGTTCTTCCGGGTCAACTACGCGCCTTCGAACCTGATCACCGCCATCGTCGGAGACATCAAGGCCAAGGACGCCATCCCGATCCTGGAAAAGTATTTCGGCCGCATTCCGGCCCGCCCCGGCCCGTCGCCGCTGCGCACGGTGGAACCGCCGCAGCAGGCCGAGAAGACGCTCGTCCTGGAAGACCCGACCCAGCCTCTCTACCTGGAGGCCTACCACAAGCCGGCGAACAACGGGCCCGACCAGCCGGTCTACGACGCCATCGACGACATCCTCAGCCGGGGTCGCACCTCGCGCCTCTACCGCACGCTGGTGCGCGACCGCAAGCTCGCCGTGGACGTGAGCTCCTTCTCCGGCTTCCCGGGCGAAAAATATCCGAATCTCTGGGCGGTGCTGGCCGTGCCCGGCTACGGCGTGACCAACGATCAGGTGCGGGCCGCGCTGCGCACCGAGATCGACCGCCTGAAGAGCGAGGACGTGACCGACGAGGAGCTGGCCCGGTTCAAGACGCGCGCGAAGGCCGATCTGCTCCGGGGACTGCGCAGCAATCAGGGCCTCGCCGGCAGCCTGGTGAGCAACCAGCGCCTCTACGGCGACTGGCGCGAGCTGTTCCGCTATCTCGACCGGCTCGACAAGGTCACCAAGGCCGACATCCGCCGGGTGGCCGGCGAGACGTTCCAGAAGACCAACCGCACCGTGGCCATGATCGAGAGCCTGCCGACGGCCTCTCCGGAGACACCGCAATGATCCGCCTGCCGAAATTTGCTCCTGCCCTCGCGGCCGTCCTCATGGCACTGCCCGCCGCCGCCCAGGTCGAGAGCGCCGAGGAGCTGCGTTTCCCGCCGCTCGCGCGCTTCGACGTGCCGCAGCCGCAGCGGGTCGAGCTCGAAAACGGGCTCGTCGTCCTTATCCTGGAAGACCATGAGCTGCCGCTCGTCGAGGTCACGGCGATGGTCCGCGCCGGCTCCGCCGTGGACCCCGCCGGCAAGGTCGGCCTCGCCGAGCTGGCCGGCGAGGTGATGCGCACCGGCGGCACCGAGACGATGCCCGGCGACCAGCTCGACGACTGGCTGGAGGGCCGCGCCGCCGAGGTCGAGGTGGGGGTCACCCCCGAGGCCGCGCGCGTCACCCTCTCCTCCTTGAAGCAGGATTTCCCCGACGCCCTGCGCGTCTTTTCCGACGTCCTCCGCCATCCCGCCTTCGATCCAAGGAAGCTGGAGGTGGAGCGCAACAAGGCCATCGCCAACGTCTCGCGCCAGAACGACGAGATGATGGACGTCCTTTTCCGGGAGTTCAGCACGATCGTCTACGGCCCCGACTCTCCCTATGGCCGCAACCCGACCTATGCCAGCCTCGGCGCCATCCGGCGGGACGACCTGGTCGCGTGGCACCGGCAGGGCTTCCATCCCGACCGCACCGTGATCGGCCTGGTGGGCGACTTCTCGGCCGAGGAGGCGCTGGGCTGGATCCGCCAGGCGTTCGGAGACTGGCCGCGGAGCACGGGTCCGAAGCCGCCCGCGCCCTCCTGGCGCGAGCAGGCCGCGCCGGGTGTCTACTTCGCCGAGAAGAGCGAGGTCAAGCAGTCCGGCATCATCATGGGCCACCTCGGCGTGCGCCGGGACGATCCGGACTACTACGCGCTGGAGCTGATGAATCACATTCTGGGCACGTCCTACGCCTCGCGCCTGTTCGTCAACGTCCGCAGCCGCAAGGGTCTCGCCTACGCGGTGAACGGCCAGGTCGCCAGCCAATGGGATCACCCCGGCCTCGCCATGCTCTTCATGACCACCAAGGTCGGGACCACCGCCGCCGGCATCGACGCGCTGCTGGAGGAGGCCCGCAACATGGCGGCGACGCCGCCCACGGAAGAGGAGGTCGAGCGCTCCCGGCGCAGCCTGCTCGACTCGTTCGTCTTCCGCGTGGATTCGCCGCGGAAGGTGATGAACCAGGCCCTTCTGCTCGAATTCAACGGCTACCCGGCCGACTGGCTGTCGCACTACCGCGCCGGCATCGAGGCGGTCACCCCGGCCCGGGTGAGCGACGCCGCCGCGCGCCACCTGCGGCCGCGGGACTTCGCCATCTTCGTGGTGGGGCCGTCCGAAGGCCGCGACCGGCCGCTCACCGACTTCGGGAAGGTGACGCCGGTGGATATCTCCCTGCCGCAGCCGCCAGCACCTGCGCACCCAGCAGCACCGCGGAGATCCACAGCAGATCGGCCAGCAGCAGGTGGATGATCTGCATCCAGACCGGCGCGAGCAGGAACACGTTGGCCACCCCGGCCATCACCTGGAGGAACACCAGAACCACCACCCGCTTTGCCGGGCGCGCCAGCGCCGTCTCCGGCAAAACCAGCACCCGCGTGGCCAGCAGCGCCACGATCACGCCCGCGGTCACCGCGATCACCGGATGCAGCAGGCGCAGGCGGATCAGCAGGTGGGACGACGACGAGAGATCCTGCTTCAGCGCCTCCGCCAGCGACATCGCCGGGAAAAGCGTATCGCCGAGCGCGGCGACGGCGCCGCTCACGCCCGCGACGATCAGCGCCACCATCCCCAAGCCGGCACCCAGCGCCGCGCTCCCCCGGCCGCGCCACCGGCCCCACTGGAAAGCCGCGCCGCCCGAGGCGAAATGGGCGGTCAGGGTCAGGAAGGCGAGCAGAAAAAACGTGTTCACCAGGTGGACGCTCATGAACATCGCCCGCGCCATGGACTTGTTCTGGGCCACCAGCTCGAACAGCACCAGACCGGCGCCCACGGCGGCCTCGGTGAGCATCAGCACCATCGACAGCGCCGCCGCCCGCCGCGCCGGATGCCCCTTCGGCCGCTCCCGCCAGGCCAGGATCACCAGACCCACCACCAGCAGCAGCGCCATCCCGCTGGTCACCCGGTGGGTCAGCTCGATGAGCATCGCCGTCCCGGGCGCCCGCGGAATCACCTCGCCGTTGCACAGCGGCCAGTGGCTCCCGCAGCCGGCGCCGGAGCCGCTGGCGCGCACGAACGCCCCCCAGAGGATGACCAGAATGTTGCCGGCGAGCGTCGCCCAGGCATAGCGCGAGAGTCGGTCCATCACACCACCGCCCGGACCATCTCGGCGATCACCCCCGGCTCCACCTCCTCCAGCTCGTAGGTCACGCTGGCGATCGGCTTGTCGACCTCGAGGATCCGCTTCAGATCGATCGGCGTCCCCTCCACCACCACGTCCGCCGGGGTGGCCTTGATCGTGGCTTCCAGCTCGCGGACCTGTTTCTCGCCGTAACCCATGGCCGGCAGGATGGCGCGCGAGTTCGGATACTTCTCGTAGGTCTCCCGGATCGAGCCCACCGCATAGGGCACCGGGTCGACGATCTCGGCTGCACCCGCGTCCCGGGCCGCGAACCAGCCGGCGCCGTAGGTCATGCCGCCGTGCGTGAGCGTCGGGCCGTCCTCCACCACCAGCGCCCGCTTGCCGCGCACCAGCTCCGGATTGTCCAGCCGGATAACCGAGCGGCACTGGATCACCCGCGCCGCCGGGTTGGCGAGGCGGCAAGTCTCCAGCACCCGCCGGACGTTGGCCGGGTCGGCGGTGTTCACCTTGTTGACGATCAGCAGGCCGGACATCCGCAGGTTGGTCTCGCCCGGGTAGTAGGACAGCTCGTGGCCGGGACGGTGGGGGTCGACAAGGGTGATGTGGAGGTCCGCCCTGTAGAACGGCGTGTCGTTGTTGCCGCCGTCCCAGAGGATGACCTCGGCCTCCTCCTCGGCCTGGCGGAGGATTTTCTCGTAGTCGACGCCGGCATAGACCACGAAACCGTTGTCGATGTGGGGCTCGTACTCTTCCCGCTCCTCGATGGTGGTCTGGTGGCGGTCCAGATCCTCGTACGTGGCGAAACGCTGGACGGCCTGCTTCGCAAGGTCGCCGTACGGCATGGGGTGGCGCACCGCCACCACCTTCTTGCCCAGCTCGCGGAGGATGCGCGAGATGTAGCGCGTCGTCTGCGACTTGCCCACGCCGGTGCGGACGGCGGTGACGGCGATCACCGGCCGGGCCGACTTGAGCATCGTGCGCGTGGCCGAACAGATGCCGAAATGAGCCCCGGCCGCGGTGGCGCGGCTCCCCTTGTGCATCACGTCCATGTAGGAGACGTCGGAGTACGAGAACCAGACCTCCTCGACGCGCTGCCGCCGGATGAGGCTCTCCAGCTCCTCCTCGGGATGGATCGGGATGCCCGCCGGATAGAGATTCCCCGCCAGCTCGGGCGGGTAGGTGCGGCCGGCGATGTCCGGGATCTGGGTGGCGGTGAAGGCCACGACCTCATACCGGTCGTCGCCGCGAAACAGCGTATTGAAATTATGGAAGTCGCGGCCGGCGGCCCCCATGATGATCACCCTGGTGCGGCGCATGCAGGTTGTCCTCCTCGCCGGCGCCCGCGGTGGTGGCCCGGCAGTCAGTTCGGGGGAAGACTATGCCACCTGTCGAGAAAGAAGCCCCGCCCCAATGGGCAGTGCCGGAAAAAAGTCAGGGCAGGAGCCGGTCCAGCACCACCTGCGTCTTGGCGCGGCGGAAGCCTTCGCGCTCGTAGAAGCGGTGGGCCTCCTCGCGGATCACATTGCTGCGGACGCGCAGCTTGTCGTAGCCGTGATCCGCGGCCCAGCGGACGGCGCCGGCCAGCAGTCGCTTGCCGACGCCCTTCCCCCGGTGCGCCTCGTCCACGACGAGGCCCAGCACTTCCGCGAACGGCGCCGACTCCAGCATGAGCATTCCGGCGGCGTGCAGCCAGCCGAGGACGGCGCCGCCGTCCTCGGCTACGAGCACTACGTTATCGGGCCGCTCCCGTAGCGCCGCCAGACGCTCCGACGTCTCCCCGGCCGTGGCCGGGTAGCCGAGCTGGATGGACAACGCCGCCAGGGCGGCGGCGTCGTTCGGATCGGCTTCGCGGATCTTCAAACTATCGGCTCTCCCGAGGGCCTCCCGCCCTCCACATCCGCCGTCCGGCCGCCGTGAGATTCTCCTCGGCGATCTCGGTCAGGCAGACGAGCTCGTCTCCTTCCGCCCAGCCGGGATTCCGGTCCAGGAAGTATGCCACGTGCGGGTCCAACTTGCGCCCGGGAGGCACCTCCGCCAGATCGCCGCGGAGCTTTTGCGGCTCGGGAAAACGGGCGATGCCTTCCTCGGCTCGATAGGCGCCTCCGAGTTTCTCCCGCGCCAGCGCGTCGATCCGCTCCTGGACGTCCGGCGGAGCCGGCGCATCCCAGCGCGGCCAGAAGTCCTTCCAGAAGACCGGGAGCAGGCGGTAGGTGCGGAAGCCGGAGGTCAGGAGGAGCCACCAGAGCCGGCCCTTCGGATACTCCTCTCGCAGGCGGCGCACGGCTCCGATCCAGCAGCGCGGCAGCGCGGCGCTCCCCCAGGCGGCCGGATCGACGATCGTGTCTCCCGAGTAGACGACCGTGCAGACGCCTTCACCCGGCACGGACGTTTCATAGAGAAAGAGCGTCGAAAATCCCCGCAGCCCGCCGTCGTCCTCCAGGAGCAGCACCCAGGTCTTCTCGGCGAGATCGGCGTCGAAGCGCTCGCGGGTGACGCCGTCGAAGTGGCCGGCGAGCAGGCGATACATGGCCTCGCGTGTAGCACCGTCCAGATCCTCTCGCTGGATCAGACGGCTTCTCAAAGCAGGCCCACCTCGACATGGGGAAGGCGGCCGTCCAGGGGTTCGGCGCCGCCGCCATTCCAATCCACAAGATAGAGCACGCTCTCGTAGCGCCGAGGCCGGAACCGGCGTTGGAGCCACGGCAGCCACGGATGACCCGCGGCGAAGCCGGTCACGACGTAGGCGTAGCGGCGCGCGCAGGCCTCGGCGTGCGCCGACTCGACGAGCGCTTGAAAGATGTCCGGATCCTCGTCGTCCACCGCCACATGGGAGATTGTGGCATGAGGAAGGGCCTCGCCGGGATCGGGCAGCCGCGGGATGCCCAGAGCCCGGGGCAGCCGGTTGATCCACGGCCGCCAGCGGGCGAGGCGGGGCGCGTAGCCGCGCACGACCACCTGCTTGAACCCGCTCTGGTCCCAGAGCGCAAGGCAGCCCACCACCCGATCGTCCCGCAGCGCCAGATGGAAATCGCGCGGCGCGAGGCCGCGGCTGCGCTCGGGCGACAGCAGCTCTTCGGCCGAGAAAAACGGCGCGGCCTGGTAGCGCCGCCGGTTCCGGGAGATGCAGCCGGCGATCTCCTCCATCCGGCCGTGATGACCCGGCTCGATCCACACCGACGCTTTCTTCCGGCTCGGCCGCGTGGCCGGAAGCACCAGCGTCACGAAGCCGGACAGCTCGCGGTACGTAGGAAGACCGGGAACTCCTCGGCTCAGGAGCCGGCGGGCGGCCTCGTTGTCGGCGATGATCGAGGTGATGTCGAACGGCAGCTCGTCCGGGCCGCGGAGATCCCGGAGCGCCGCGTAGCCGGCTGCCAGCAGCCGGCGGGTATTGAAGGAAGCGCGGGCGGCGCGGTCGACCCGGAGCTGGCTCAGGTAGCCCAAGCGGCACGGCTCGCCGTTCACGAAGGCGCTCCAGACGGCGCGGGTGCCCATGCCCACGATCCGCCCCGTGTCCGGATGACCCGGATGACGCGGCTCGCGGGCCACGACGGTGTAGTGCGGCTCACCCTCCACGGCCGCGGCGAGGAACGCGTTCGGCTCCCGCTCCAGAGACACCCGGATCGCGCCGTCCATGGGGTTGTCCCGGAGCAGGCGCCGGATTTCCGGGTCGTCCTCGGGCCTGGCGAGATCGACGATCAATCGGCTTCCAACAGATCGCCCCGCCAGTCCTCCTCTCCCAGCGGGAAATGGTTGCGGCCGTCCACGTCGGCGCGGTGGAGCCCGTTGATCAGGAAATAGTTGCGGAACATGAAGGCATCCGCGCGGTTCACCGGATCGACCGACCGCTTCAGGATGCTCGGCCACGAGTAGAAGGCGCGCCGCGCCTCGACGCAGCAGCGCTCCACCTCTTCGGCGGTCATGCGCGCCGGGCGGAACGGTACCTTGTTGTAGCTGTAGGTTTCGTCCAGCCACCAGTTCTCGTAAAGCAGTTTCCCCTCCTGCTCCAGCCGCTCGTAAAGCGGGGTGCCCGGGAACGGCGTCAGGTGGTTGAAGGCCGCTATGTAGAAGCCGTGCTCGCGGGCGAAGGCCACGGAGCGGGGAAGCTGGTCGGGTGTGTCTTCGTCGTAGCCGAAGATGAACGTGCCGTAGAGCCGGATCTTGTGCCGCCGCAGGTTTTCCAGCGCCTTTTCGTAGCCGCCGCGCATGGTGTTGAACGTCTTGTTCATGGCCCGGAGGTTGTCCGGGTTGAGCGTCTCGAAACCGATGAGCACGCCCATGCAGCCGCTGCGTTCGAGGAGATCCAGAAGCTCCTCGTCGTGGGCCACGTTGATGCTCGCCTGGCTCACCCAGCGGACTTTCAACGGGATCAGGGCGCGGAAGAATTCCTTGGCCTGCGGCAGGTTCGAGGTGATGTTGTCATCCACGAAAAAGATCAATTTCTTTTCGTGCCGGACCGCCGCGATCTCGGCCAGGATCTCGTCCACGGGACGGCGCGTCTGGGTGGCTTGGAAAACCGTCTGCACGGCGCAGAAGTCGCACTTGAAATGACAGCCGCGGCCGGCTTCGACGAGCCCTACGGGCAGGTAGCGCTTGCCGCGGAAGATCCGGCGGTCCGGGTTGGCACCGGTCAGGTTGGTGCGGCCTTCCTGGCGGTAGAGCTTGCGTCCCCGGCCATGGCGATAATCATCGATCACCTCCGGCCACAGCGCCTCGGCCTCGCCCACCACGACGCTCTCGGCATGGCGCGCCACCTCGTCCGGGCAGAGGGTCGCGTGAAAACCGCCCATGACCACGGGCACCCCCCTCTGCCGGTATTCCGAGGCGATCTGGTAGGCGCGCCGGGCGGTGTAGGTCTCGACGGTGAGGGCCACCAGGTCGGTGGGCTCGTCGAACGGGATCTCCTCCATCCGGTCGTCGTAGAAACGCACCTCCACGTCGCGCGGGGTGAGTCCGGCGATCAGGGCGGGCGGCAGCGGCTCCATCTGCCAGGTGCGGATGTACGAGCGGTCACCGGCGCGGCGGCCGATGCAGGGGTGGACGAGCGTCAGCCTCACGCCGCGGCTCTTACCTTCCCGAGCCCGAGAATCCAGTCACAGTTGTAGAAGCGGTGCAGGTTGTGGGCGTAGAAACGATATCCGATGTTGGTCCCGATCCGCACCGGCCACGGGCTCGGCGAGGAGGCCAGGCGGGCGATCATGGACGGCACGCTGTAGGCGTATTTCCAGGCCGTTTCGATGCCCCGCTGCAATTCGTCGAGGCTCATCTTCGCGGGTTGAAACACCACGTGCTGGCCGTCGTAAAGCTCCCAGTTGCGCGTGAGGATCCGCCCCTCGCTCTCCAGGCGCCGATAGAGGGGCGTGCCCGGAAACGGAGTGACCACGGCGAAGCGCGGCAGGTCGATGCGGGCCTCCACGGCGAAGCGGGCGGTCTCCAGGAAGATCTCGGGCGTGTCGTTGTCGAGCCCGAAGACGAAGCAGCCCTGCAGCGCGATGCCGTGCCGGTGCAGGGCCTGCACCAGCTCCTTGTACCGCTCGGGGGAATTGAAACCTTTCTTCGAGGCGCGCAGGTTCTCCCGCGAGATCGATTCGAGCCCCATGAGGAGGCCCTTGCAGCCGCTCTTCTGCGCCAGGCGGAGAAGCTCCTTGTCATCGGCGAGCAGCACGGTCGAGAGACCGTACCACTGGACGCGCAGCGGGATGAGCGCCGCGAACAGGCGGGCCGCGTACTCGCGGTCGGCGATCAGGTTGAGATCGACGAAGATCAGCTTTCGCGCCCCCTTCTGGCGGATGTCCGCGACGACCTCCTCGACCGGCTTCTGGTACGGCTTCGTGCCCCAGGCCGAAGGCACGACGCAGAAGTCGCAGCGATGAACACATCCGCGGGTGGCTTCGAACACGTCGTCGGTGAGATAGCGGTTGCGAGGGAGAAGATCGCGCCGGGGAAACGGCATGCCGGCCAGCGAAAGGCCGGGCCGTTGATCGTACCGGCGGCGCATCCGGCCGGCTTTGAAGTCGTGCAGAAGCTCGGGCCAGCTCTCCTCGGCGTAGCCCACGACAATGGCGTCGGCGTGCGGCCAGGCGTCCTCGGGGACCAGGGTCACATGCGGGCCGCCGAGGACCACCAGGATGCCGCGGGCGCGGAAGGCCGCCGCCAGCTCATAAGAGCGCATCGCCGTCCCCGTGATGACCGTGAGGCCGACCAGATCCGCCTGGACGGCGGCGGGATCGACGTCCTCGATGCCCTCGTCGATCAGGCGGATGTCGGCGTCGAGCTCCGGAGGCACGAGCGCGGCCAGCGTCGTGAGGGTGAGCGGCATGTAGCGGAGCGACCGCTTGAAGATGCCGCCCCGGTGGCGGTAGAGCGGTCCTTTGGGTGAGATCAGGACGATCCGCATGCGCTTGTCTCCGGCGTCATAGTGGCGCCGGAGGGGGAGAGTGTCAACCTCTGTCCGCAGGCTGCGAGGCTTGCGCCATGCAGATGTTATACGTATGATGGGCCATGCAGGTCGAATTCGATCCGCGCAAAGCGGTCGCCAACCTGAGAAAGCATGGAGTGCTGCTCGATGAAGCAGCGGGAAGCCTGCTCGACCCACTGGCGCTGGTGCGCGAAGACGAGAACGCCCAGGGTGAGATGCGATTCATCCTGGTAGGCATGTCTGGTGAGGGGCGGCTCCTGACGGTCTGCTACACACTCCGTGAGGAGGAGACGATTCGGCTGATTTCGGCCCGCAAAGCCACCCGCAGAGAGGAGCGGCAGTATGCGCAAGGAGTATGATTTCACCCACGCCAAGCGCGCCAAGGACGTGCCTCATCTAGCCGCACTGCAAGCAGAAGCGGCCAGAAGCAAGGCCCGTATCACGATCTTGATCGACGCCGACGTGTTGGCGGCGTTCCGAGATCGCGCCGAGCGTGAGGGCAAGGGTTATCAGACGCTCATCAACACCGCCTTGCGCGCGGCCATCGCGCCGGAGGCGGCACCGGTCACCGTCGAGACGCTACGCCAGGTGCTGCGCGAAGAGCTGCATACCGGCGGCTGAACGCAGAAATCGTAGCGATGAACACAGCCGCGTCGCCTTCTGATCCGAGGAAAGGAGTTCCCCCTGTGAAGACGATCGATGCCGGCACTGTTTCCAACGTGGCTGAGTTACTGAGCCTCGCCAGGAGTGAAGCTGTGCTGCTCACGACTTCCGACGGCCACGATTTCATCCTGACGGAAGTCGGCGAGATCAGCGAAGCCCAATTCGATGCCGAGATCGAGGCGATCGGAAAGAACCGAGAGCTCATGGCTCTCCTGGAAGAGCGGTCACGGGAGACGAAGCGCGTTTCTCTCTCCGAGGCCAAGAGGCGCCTGGGCCTGGACTGAGCTCGCGCGGCTAGCCCACCGCCTGGCCGGACAGCCCTGCCAGCTCCGTTCGGAGCTGCTCCACCAGGGCGGTGTTGCACCCTTCGTCGCCCATGCGCGCGAGCTGCGCTTTTTTGTGCGCCAGCTCGCCGCAGACCTGATAGAAGCGGCGGGTCACCCCCACCCGGCCTCGGAACAGGGCGCGCAGACGGGCGCCCGTCCGCGCCCAGCTCGACGACGCCGTGCGGTATTGGGACGGGCTCAGGCGGCCGGCATCCATCTCCTCTTTGAGCTGAACCCCCACCAGCCGGCCTTCGCGGCGGATCAGGACGAGGATCAGGATGCCCATGAAGAGCCAGCCGGCCCAGTCGATGAGGAACATGAAGCCGCCGAGCGCCGGAGTCTCCTCCGAGAATGTGGCCAGGGTGTTGTGCAGCCCGTGGAAGCCGAGAGCGACGCACCAGCCGGCCGGCGGCGCCAGCCAGCGCACCACGGTCGATTTGCTCAGCCGCGACATCGCGAGGCCGATGCCGATGAAGGACGTGTAGAAGGGGTGATCCCAGATCCCCATCAAGATGCGCAGAACGAAAAGGCCGAACAGGCCGTCCATCCCCGTTTTCGTGAACTCCCCATAGAGATAGAAGAGATCCTCGGTGGCGGCGAAGCCGAGGGCGACGACCGCGGCGTAGACGATGCCGTCGAGCACCGAGTCGAACTCGCGGCGCAGGACCAGGAAGACCAGGAGGACGGCGAGCCCCTTGAGGCTCTCCTCCGTGACCGGCGCGAAGAGGGCCGAGCCGGCGAAGTCCGCCGCCTTCTCCGAGCCCGTAGCCGCGGTCATCACCCCGGCGAGGAACCCCTGCGCCACCACGGCGCCGATGACGGCGATCACGGCCCCCCACCCGAAGACCGCCCCGAGGAGGATGCGCGGCTCTTTTTCGTAACGGTCCAGCCAGTACACGAGCGCCGCGCACAACATAGCGGGGATGAAGCTCAGCAACAGAGCGACCAGGAAACCCATCGCGTCGACCCTCCTTGATTCAAGCCAGCCGGAGCTCTCGTTTGATCTCGGAATCCGCGCCTGGATGTCGCCGCGGTCCATGTCGCGGTAGCGCTCGGGGAGCAGCTCGCGGCTCGTGGACTCGAGGACGGCGCAGAGGATCTGCATCTCCCGCTCGCGCGAGTTGGCCGGCGGGATGAAGTCGGCGAAAGCCTTCTTCAGGTGCTCGGCCGTGGACCTCACGGGAGTCCGGCGGCCTCGGCTTCGAGGGTCGGCGCGCACGAGCACCGCTTCGAGATCCGAGCCCGAGAGGCCCAGCAGCGCCTCCTCGGACGCGACCTCCGAGAGCTTCGCCACGGCCGTCTTGATGCCGAGCTTCTTGAGCATGACGCCGGTAGATCTCGTCGTACTCCGCCACCGTCTCCGGATAGAAGAGCGGGATGTGCTCCTCGGCCCGGCCCTGGCGCTTGAGGTCGATGGGCAGCAGGTCGGGCCGGCAGGTGATGAGGAACCAGAGGATCTGGCCGCGGTTGCGGGTGTCGCCCATGAACGCCGCGATCTGGGCGAAGACGCGGTTCTGGGTGCCCGAGTCGCCCGACGCCTCGCGGTTGCCGAGCGCGGCGTCGGCCTCGTCGATCACGACGCCGACGGGAGTCAGCGAGGCGAGGATCTTCAGGATGCGCTCGAGGTTCGCCTCGGTCGAGCCCACCCACATGGAGCGGAAGTTCTTGAGCTTCACACAGGGAAAACCGATCTCGTTGGCGAAACACTCGACGAGGAACGTTTTGGCGCTCCCGACCGGGCCGCAGACGAGGTAGCCCATGGGCACCGCCGCGGGATTTCCCCGGGCGATCGCGCGCGCCGCGCGGCGCAGGCGGTCCTTGACCGCCGGCATGCCCGCCACCATGGAGAGGTCGTACTTGGGCTCGACGTATTCGAGCAGGCCCAGGCCTTCGGTCTCGATGACCTCCTTCTTGACATGGCGCACCCGGTCGCGGGTCAGGATCGTCGCCGTCGGCGTCGGCGCCGTCGAGCATCTGGGCGAGCTGGACGCGGGTCATGCCGGCGGTCAGCTCGGCGAGGCGCTCGGGGGTCAGCTCGGCCATCTTCCGGTACCAGTCGGCCGAGCGCACGGCCTCGAAGTACTCGAGCCGGTCGCCTTCGGTCGGGCCGGACGATCTCGACCTCGCGCGTGGCATGGGAGCGCAGCAGCTTGGGGTCGAGCTCGGCGAGGGTCTCGGTGACCAGGACGATGACGATGTTCTTGGCCAGGAGGACGGGATCCTGCGACCACTTCCGCAGGTAGACGAGGACGGCGCGGTCTTCAGGGCCGCGGCTCGACACTTCGGCGGCCGGGACGATGGTCTCCGCGAACGGCAGGAAGAGGACGACCGGCCGGGCGGGCGACAGCGCGGCGCAGTGCCGGAAGTAGGAGTCGAGCAGGGCGAAGCAGTTGGCGGCGTCGCGCGGGATGCGCTCGGCCCAGGCGGTGCCGTGGACGGCGTCGTAGGCCCGCAGGCGCTCCTCGAAATGGGAGCGGGCGGCCGGGCTGGCGAAACCCAGCCCTTCGGCCCGGTTGTAGGTGACGATCGACGGCCAGCCGGAGAACAGCTCGCCGGTCAGGAAATCCTCCAGGGAGAGGAAGCGGAGGCCGGCCGAGCCGCGCAACGGCACCAGCTCGGACGGCACGCCGTGGAGGACGAAGGTGTTCGACTGCTTGGCGCGGACGGAGCGCGCCACGTCCGCCGCCCAGCCCGGGAGCGATTCGAGGAAGGCGGCGGGAGACGGAGCGACGGCGGCCATCGGGGACGGTCCGGCTTACGCCTCGCCCACCTTCTGCGGCGTGGACTGTGGCGTCGACGGCGCCGCCTCACCCGGGAAGGGAGCGGCCTCGCGGACGGCGTCCGGCTTCTTGAGGCCCATCTCGACCTCGAACTCGGAGAGGATGCTCTGGGCCTGGATCTGGCGCGCCTTGCGCTCGGTCTTGATGCGCTCGACGTCGAGCCCGCCGGTGGCCACCTCGACCGAGGCCTTGGATTCGGCCACGCGCTGCTTGATCTCGTCGAGGTATTTGTCGGTCGTGGAGGCGGTGCCGTAGGTGTCGAGCTCGGCGAGCGCGCTGGCGGCGTTCTTGAGGACCGCGGCCTTCTTCGACTCCTGGATGGCCTTGCGGCTCTGCTCGATCTTGACGCGCAGCTTGCTCTTGATGTCTTCGACGGTGATCTGGGCGTTCTGGAAGGCGTTCTGCGCCGCCGTGATCTGCTCGCGGGTGGCGGTCAGCTCGCCGCGGAGCTGCTGCAGCGAGGCGGCGTCGTCCTCGGCGATGCGGCGCGCCTCCGGGCTCCCTTCCTTGAGGGCGGCCTGGATGGAGGCGATGAGCTGTTTTTCCTTGCGTTCCAGCTCCTCGCGCTCCTGGTCCAGCCGGATGACGGTGGCGCGGGTGGTGACGAGAATCTGGTTGAGCTTGGGCAGGGTGTTGCGCATCTCCTCAATGGATTCCTGGAGCATGATCTCCGGATCTTCGCCGAAGGAGATGAAGAAACCGACCCAGGACTTGAGCATGCGGATGAGGCGCTGGAACATGGCGATCTCCTCGAGGAACGGCTAGACCTGGTCCTGAGCGGCCGGACCAGGAGAGAGGGAGGCCGAAGAGGCCTCGCCCGTGGTGATCGGGTTGGCTTCGACGAACGGCGACACGGCGTCGAAGAGCCGGCGCTCCTCGGCCTTCTTGCTCAACTGCCACTGCGCCAGGCGCGCCTCCTCGGCCTCGAGGGCGCGGCGGTTGGCGTCCATCTTTTCGCGGTTGCGCTGGACGAGCTCGTCGATCTCCTTCTGGAGACGGGCGTTCTCCTTCTCCATCTGCTCGGTGCGGCCCTTGAGCTTGGTACGGAGGAAGTCCTCGAACTTGTCGAGCGCCTGGTCGCGGCGGACGGCGTCCTGGACGACGTCGCTGATCGGCACGGGGCCGCCGGGGCTCATCTTCAGGAAGCCGGTGAGGGCCGCGGCCTTGGCCTTGGAGTCCAGGTTGGCGAAGTCGCTGGACGAGAGGATCTCCAGAACCTTGTGGGCCGTGTAGCCGTGCGGGGGATCCGCGATGCCGGCGACCTTGTAGATGGACGGGAAGTCCGGGATGTCAGCGCCACCGTCTCCGTCCGCGCCGCCGGAAGGCGCGACGGCGGCCATGGACTTTTCGTCGAAATCCGGCGGCGGCGGCATCGTGCCCAGGAGGTCGCGGATGTCGGTGGCCTGGCCGGAGGAGGACATCGACGGCGGCGCAGCGGGGGGCGATATCGGCGATATGGGCGATATCGCCGATGGCGGCATCTCCAGGCCGGGCACCTCGTCCGCGTCCATCTCCACGATCTTCATCTTGCTGAGGACTTCTTTGAGGCCCATGGTCGCTCCTACGAGCTTGCGGGGAGTAGGTTTTGGCTCGGAAAGCCTATGGCCGGGCCGGGGGGGTGTCAAGAACGCCGCGGGAACCGCAGCAGGTTGGTCGACGCCACGAGCGAGCCGGCAAGCGGGTTGAGCTCGGCCATCTCGCGCGGGGTGAGCGGCCGGATGCTCTGGACGGGTCGCGGCATGCGCGCGCTGAACGGATCGCAGCCGCGCTCCAGGAAGACCGAGAGGACCCAGCAGCCGAGGGTGCGACGCGCCGCGTTCATGCCTGGATTGTAACGGATCGCATCCCTTATTCCTTCCGCTTCCACTTGCGGAGCAGGGCGCGGCGCTCGGGCGAGAGCTTGTCCAGGCGGTCCGAGAGCTGCTGCTGGCGGCGGTCCAGCCGCGATTCGAGGGATTCGGCCTCCGCCGCCGCCGTGGACGCCTCCCGCCGAACGTCCTCCAAGGATCCGTTCGGCCGCCAGCGGGCGCGCCGCCCGGAAGGCTCGCCGTCCTGGATAGGATCGCCATCCCGAACAACCCGGCCGGCCACACCGATGGGCACCGGCCGGCCCGCGGGGTCGAGGAGGACGAACGGCCATTCGACGAGCACCTGGTGGCGCTCGGCTTCGGAGAGCAGCGGCACTTCGGACAGGGGCGCCTCCGGGCTCTCCACGACGTGCTCCAGCAGCCGGCGGACGTGGCCGAGCAGGCGCTGGATGGTGGGGCGGTCGAAGAGATCGGTGCTGTAGGGGACGGCGAAGACGAGGCCGTCCTCCCACTCGTAGGCGGTGAAGGCGAGGTCGAACTGCACCCGCTCGACAGGGTGTTCGACGAACCCGGCGGTGAGCCCCGGCAGCTCGAGCGGCGTGACGCGCATGTTCTGGAGGAGGAAGAGAACCTGGAACAGCGCGCTCCGTCCGGTCTCGCGGCTGTCCTGGATGGCGGCCACGAGCCGCTCGAACGGGAGATCCTGGTGGTCGAAGGCGTCGAGCGTCACCTCGCGCACCCGCGCCAGGAGGCCGCCGAAGGAAGGGTCTCCGGACAGGTCGGTCTGGAGGACCAGGGTGTTGAGGAAGAGGCCGATCAACCCTTCGGTCTCGTGCCGGGAGCGGTTGCCGACGGCGGTGCCGACGGCGACCCGGTCCTCGTGGGAGTAGCGCTGGAGCAACGTCTGCACCCCGGCCAGCAGCGTCATGAACAGGGTGGCTCCGTGGCGGCGGCCGAGCGCCGTGATCCGCTCGCCCAGGGCGGCCGGAAGGGTCGTCATCTCGACGGTGCCGCGCGAGCTGAGGGTGGCCGGCCGCGGCCGGTCGTAGGGCAGGTCGAGGACGGGAGGCTCGCCGCCCAGGTGCTCCCGCCACCAGGCGAGCTGCTCCTGCAAGGCGCCGCCTTCCAGCCACTCCCGCTGCCAGGCGGCGAAGTCCGGGTACTGCACGGGCAGCTCCGGAAGAGACGCGCCCGAGTAAAGGGCGACCAGCTCGGCCGGCAGCACCTCGGTGAGCGACCAGCCGTCGCAGACGATGTGGTGGAAGTTGAGGAGAAGCGCATGCTCCCCCTCGCCCAGGAAGACCCGGGCGGCGCGCACGAGCGGACCCCGCGCCAGGTCGAACGGCCTCACGGCCTCGGCCCTGACGAGGCGCAGCCGCTCGGCAGGCCGGATTGCCACGGGCAGGCCGGCGAGATCGACGCGCGGCAGTCTCCAGGTATCCGGCGGGGGCGGCGGATCGACGATCTGCTCCGGCCCCGCCGGGCCGGACACGAAGCGCGTCCGTAGCGCCTCGTGACGGCGGATGATCTCCGCCAGGGCCGCCTCCAGCGCGCGGTGGTCCAGAGGGCCGCCGGAGAAGGTCAGGGGGAGGAACGAGTTGTAGGCCGTGTTGCCCGGCTGGAGCTGGTCGACGAGCCAGAGCCGCTCCTGGGCGTAGGACAGGGGGAGCCGCCGGTCGCGGCGCGCGCGCGGGATCGGCGGAGCCTCCACGCCGCCGCCGCGCGCCGCTTCCACGCGGCGGGCGACGCCGTCCACCGTGGGATCGAGGAAGAAGTCGCGCAGCGGCAGCTCGACGCCGAAGGCGGCGCGCAGCCGGGACACCACCCGGCCGGCCAGGAGAGAGTGGCCGCCCAGGTCGAAGAAGCCTTCGCCCAGCCCCACCCTCTCCACACCGAGCACCTCCGCCCAGATGCCGGCCACGATCTCCTCGGCCGGCGTCCGCGGCGCCGTGTACGGGCGCTCGGCCGTCTCTTCCGGCTCGCCGGGGATCGACAGCAGAGCGCGCCGGTCCACCTTGCCGCTGGACGTCCGCGGCAGGGACCCCAGAAACGACACCCGCGACGGCACCATGTAGTCCGGCAGCCGCTCGCGCAGCCAGGCGCGCACGTCGGGCACCGCCTCTCCCGAGCGCGTCGCGAAGGCCAGCAGGATCTTGCCTTCCGCGGCCTGCGGCGACTGCCAGGCCACCACCGCGCACTCCGCCACGCCGGGGCAGCGCGACAGCTCGGCCTCGATCTCGCCCGGCTCGATACGGAAGCCCCGGATCTTCACCTGCTCGTCCATCCGGCCCAGGTACTCCAGGGTGCCGTCGGCCAGCCAGCGCACGAGGTCGCCGGTCCGGTACAGGCGCGAGCCCCCCCGCCGGACATTCCGAACGGATCGGGCACGAAACGCTCGGCGGTCAGGTCCGGCCGGTACCAGTAGCCCCACGCCAGGCCGTCGCCGCCGAGAAGCAGCTCGCCGGCGACGCCCGGCGACACCAGGCGCATCCCCCGGTCCACCACCCAGGCGCGCGTGTTGGCGATGGGACGGCCGATCGGAATGCTCTTTCCTTCCGGCGCCGAACGGATGTCGTGGACCACCGCGAAGGTGGTGCATTCGGTGGGGCCGTAGCCGTTGAGCAGCCGGCAGCCAGGCTCGAGCTGCGACAGACCCTCCCGCACCCAGCGCGGCGACAGCGCCTCGCCGCCGGCGAGCTGGTTGCGCACGCCGCCCAGGCTCCCCGGCGCCTCGCGCAAAACCTCGTTGAACAGCGCCGCGGTCAGGAAGCTCACGCTGATCTTCCAGCGCCGGAACGCCGCGCCCAGAGCCACCGGCGACAGCACCACCTCGCGCGGAAAGATCACCAGCGCGCCGCCGGTCAGGAGCGGTCCCCACACTTCCAGGGTGGAGGCGTCGAAGGCGGTGTTCGAGAGGTGCGCGGAACGATCTTCCGGACCCAGGTGGATGTAGTCGGTTTCCAGGACGAGCCGGTTGATGGCGCGGTGAGGCACGGCCACACCCTTGGGCCGGCCGGTCGAGCCCGAGGTGTAGAGGAGGTAGGCCAGGGCGTCGCCGCCGAGAGGAAAGGACGTAAAGGACCCAAAGGACATAAAGGACCCATACGACTCCAAGGCCCCCCCTCCCTCTTGGTCCTTTGAGTCCTTTATGTCCTTTATGTCCTCCGCCCTCAGCACCAGCTCGGCGCGGCTGTCGGCGTGGAGCCAGGCGCGGCGCCCGGAGTTGTCCGACGGGTCCAGCGGCACGTAGAAGCCGCCGGCCTTGAGCACGGCGAGCATGGCCACGATCAGCTCGGCCGAGCGCTCCATCTCCAGGGCCACGGGCATCCCGGGGACGGCACCCAGCGTTCGCAGCCGCGCCGCCAGGGCCGACGACCAGCGGTCCAGCTCGCCGTAGGAGAGGGCGCGCTCCCGGCCGGCTTCGTCCCAGAGCACCGCCGGCGCTTCG
The DNA here is from genome assembly GCA_963844885.1 of uncultured Holophagales bacterium. Taxonomy (GTDB): domain Bacteria; phylum Acidobacteriota; class Thermoanaerobaculia; order Multivoradales; family UBA5704; genus DATMER01. The sequence goes on from CAWJQA010000016.1 coordinate 339,525, forward strand.
GGCCGGCGCGCGGCGATCTGCTCGAAGATCCGGTGTACCGGCGTCTCCCTCGGATACGGGGGCTCCGAGCCGCTCCACTCCGCCAGCATCTGGGACCTCTCGGCCGCGGTCAGCAGCGGCAACTCGGCCACAGCCGTCTCCGGCGCGGCCACGATGCCGCCCAGCAGCGTCTCGAACCGCTCCAGGAACCGGCGCACCGTCACGGTCTCGAAAAGGTCGGTGCTGTACTCGACCTCGGCCTTGAGCGCCCCACCGCCCGCCTCGTGCAGGAACAGGCTGAGATCGAATTTCGCCGTGCCGGTACCGGGCTCTTCCTCCTGGACGGAGAGACCCGGCCCGAGGTTCGGACCCGCGGTGAGAGCGCCCTGGTAGGCGAAAAGAACCTGGAACAGCGGCGACCGCGACAGATCGCGCCCCGTCGCCACCGCTTCGACCAGGCGCTCGAACGGCACGTCCTGGTGCGCCCACGCGCCGAGCGCCGCCTCCCGGACCCGGCCCAGCAGGTCGAGGAAGCCGGCCTCTCCCGGCACGTCGGCACGCAACACCAGGGTGTTGACGAAGAAGCCGATCAGCGGCTCGGTCTCCGGCCGTGTCCGGTTGGCCGTCGGGAAGCCCACGGCCAGGTCTTCCCGATGCGTATGGCGATGGATGAGCGCCAGCCAGACGGCGGCCATGACCATGAACGGCGTGGCGCCATGCCGCCGGCCCAGTTGCAGGGCCTCCGCGGCGAGGCCGGCCGGCAGCTCGCCAACCACGGCCGAGCCGCGGTAGGACTGTTCGGCCGGCCGCGGCCGGTCCGCCGGCATGTCGAGCCCTTCGGGCAGCCCGGCCAGGCGCTGCCGCCACCAGGAGAGCTGCTCCTCCAGCACCTCGCCCTGCAGCCACTCCCTCTGCCAGCGGGCGAAGTCGGCATACCGCAACGGCAGCGCCGGCAGGGGCGATATCGGCGATATCGGAGGTATCGGCCCGGCTGCGAACGAGCCATGGAGCACCTCCAGCTCGTCATAGAGCACGCCGAGCGACCAGCCGTCGGAGACGATGTGGTGAGCGTGGAGGATCACCCGGCGCTCCTCCGGCCCCAGGCGCAGCGCCAGCGTGCGGAAAAGCGGCCCCCGCTCCAGCGAGAACGGCCGCCGGCATTCCGCCTTCTGGCAGCGGTCCGCCTCGGCCTGTCGGCTGCCGCCGGGCAGACCGGCGAGATCCACCACCGGCAGGATCGGCCCCGGCAGTGCCGGGAGCACTCGCTGGACCGGCTCGTCGTCTTCTCCCAGGCCGAACACCGTGCGCAGAGGCTCGTGGCGGCGGACGATCTCCGCGAGTGCGGCGGCGAACGGCGCGATCCGCAGTGGACCCGCGATCCGCAGCAACGCGGGCATGTTGTAGAGCGCCGAGCCCGGCGCCAGGCGGTCGAAGAACCACAGTCTGTGCTGGGCGAAGGAGAGCACCTCGCCGCCCTCCCGCGCCTCGCCGGGACCGGACGCGAGAAGAGCGTGGTCCAGCGCTCCCTCCCGCCCCAGCCGGGCCTCCTCCACCCGGCGCGCCAGGCCGCGCACGGTGGGATCGACAAAGAACAGCCGCAGCGGCAGGTCGACCCCGAAGGCGGCGCGCAGCCGGGCCAGGACCCGGCCGGCCAGGAGAGAGTGGCCGCCCAGGTCGAAGAAGCTCCGCGTCACGTCGATGCGCTCCACCCCGATCACCTCGGCCCAGACGCCGGCCACGACCTCTTCGATCGGCGTCCGGAGCGGCGTGCGCGGCGCCGCGTGTACGGCCGGCTCCTCGGCCGCCACTTCGGTGGTCGCCGCGAGAGATTGCAGCACGCGGCGGTCGATCTTGCCGCTCGACGTCTTCGGCAGCGGCGTGTGGAACACCAGCCGGGCCGGCACCATGTACTCCGGCAGGCGCTCCCGCAGCCAGCCGCGGGCGTCCGGCTCGGGAGCGCCGTCCAGCGGTATCTCCAGCGGGACGACGAACGCCATCAGGCTCTTGCCCTCGGTCTCGTCGCGCACCACCACGGCGCACTCCGCCACCCCCGGGCACTGCGCCAGCACCGCCTCGATCTCGCCCGGCTCGATCCGGTAGCCGCGGATCTTGACCTGGTGGTCGGTCCGGCCCAGATACTCCACCGTGCCGTCCGGCAGCCAGCGCGACAGGTCGCCGGTGCGGTACAGCCGGCCGCCCCCCCCGCCGGACACGCCGAACGGATCGGGCACGAAGCGCTCGGCCGTCAGCTCCGGCCGGTTCCAGTAGCCCCGTGCCACGCCCGGCCCGCCCAGGAACAGCTCGCCGGGCGCGCCGACGTCCACCGGCCGCAACTCCCCGTCCAGGACGTAGGCCCTGGTGTTGACGATCGGCCGCCCGATCGGCACGCTCCGCCCCTCTTCCAGAGACTCGACGACATGCGTCAGCGCCCAGCAGGTGCATTCCGTGGGACCGTATCCATTGACCAGGTGATGGCCCGGCGCGAGGTGCGGGAGTGCCGCCCGCACCCAGTGCGGCGTCAGGGCCTCGCCGCCCGAGAACAGCTCGCGGATCGACGCCAGAGCCTGCGGCCTCTCCCGCACCACCTCGTTGAAGACGCTCACCGGCAGAAAGCAGACGTCCGCCCGCATCTTGACCAGCCAGTCGGCCAGCACCGGCGGCTCCAGCACCAGCTCCCGCGGCACCACCACCACGGCCGCGCCCAGCAGCAGCCCGCCCCAGACCTCCCACGTGGACACGTCGAAGGTCATGGTCACCAGGTTGGTGATCCGGTCTCCCGGACCCGCGTGGAAGTAATCGGTCGCGAGCACCAGCCGGTTGATCCCGCGATGGGTCACCGCCACGCCCTTCGGCCGCCCGGTCGAGCCCGACGTGTAGATCATGTAAGCCAGAGCGTCGCCGCCCAGCCGGCTCTCCTCTTCCCCGCCGTCCTTTGCGTCCTTGACGTCCTTGACGTCCTCGATCTCCAGCCGAACCGCCGCGCCGCTGTCTTCCAGGATCCAGGACCGCCGCTCGGAGGTGTCGTTGGGGTCCAGGGGGACGTAGAAGGCCCCGGCCTGGAGGACGGCGAGCATGGCGGTGATCATCTCGGGCGACCGCGGCATGTCCAGCGCCACCGCCGTGCCCGGCCGCACGCCCCGGGACCGCAGATGCCTCGCCAGGCGCGCCGCGTCGCGCGCCAGATCGCCGTAGCAGAGGCTACGCTCGCCCTCCGTCGTATCCCAGACCACCGCCGGCGCCTCGGGCCGGCGCGCCGCCACCTCCGCGAAGATCCGGTGGACGGGCACCTCGGACGGGTAGTCCCTCTCGGAGCCGCTCCACGCGAGCGGGTCGGCTTTGGCGTTCAGCGGCTCGAAAATCATCAGGGCCTCCCATGGCGGCCGGACCGGGGAGGAAATCTCCACCCATGGCCACACTCACATGAGTGCGGCCAAGTCTACAAGACGGGCCGGGAGCCCGGCGTTGGCCCGCCTTGTCTCCTCGGCCGAGACGTCCTCAGTACACCATTGATCTGAATACAGCACGGACTTCATCGCCCATCGAAACCCGGGCATCTGACTGCGCCGACATAGGATACTCAAGTCGTGGCTGAGGATCCGAAGAATAGCATGGCGGCTTGAAGGGCCAGGCCAGGCCGCTTTTCAAAGCGACTGTTACGGTACGATGGGTTCTCTGTCATGAAGAAGCCGGAAGAAGAAGCTCGGGTGACCATCGACGCGGCCCTGGCCGCCGCCGGGTGGGATGTCCAGGACGCGCCCAAGGCCAATGTCCATGCCGCGCGAGGGGTCGCCATCCGCGAGTTCCCCCTCAAGACGGGTCACGGCTTCGCCGACTACCTTCTCTATGTGGACGGCAAGGCGGCCGGCGTCGTCGAGGCCAAGGCGGTCGGCACGACCCTCACCGGCGTCGAGCTTCAGACCCGCCAGTATTCCGAAGGCCTGCCGCCCCATCTCCCCAGAGCCTGGGATCCCCTCCCATTCCTTTATCAGACCACCGGTATCGAGACCCGTTTCACCGACCGGCTCGATCCCGAGCCCCGCAGCCGGCCGGTCTTCTACTTCCACCGGCCCGAGACGCTGGCCGACTGGCTGAAGCCCGCGGACGATCTCCCTGCCGGTCATCCCCTCGCGGGCCGGCCGGCCAACCTGCGCTCCCGGCTGCAGCACCTGCCCGAGCTGGTGACCCAAGGCCTGTGGGATGTCCAGCGCCGCGCCGTCACCAACCTGGAGCTCTCACTGCGTGAAAACCGCCCCCGGGCCCTCATCCAGATGGCCACGGGCAGCGGCAAGACTTTCACGTCCATCACCTCGGCCTACCGCCTGATCAAGTTCGGCGGTGCCCGGCGCATCCTCTTCCTGGTGGACCGCGGCAACCTCGGCCGCCAGGCGCTCAAGGAGTTCCAGCAATACACAGCGCCCGACGACGGCCGCAAGTTCGGCGAGATTTACAATGTCCAGCACCTCACCTCGAACAAGCTGGACCGGGTGGCCCGCGTCACCATCTCCACCATCCAGCGCCTCTATTCCATGCTCAAGGGAGAGGAGCCCGTACCGGGCCTCGAGGATCTCGAAGAGCAATCCCTCTACACTCTCGACGCGCTCGCGCCGGACGACGTGCCGGTCGTCTACACCCCGCGCCTGCCGATCGAGACTTTCGATGTCATCTTCATCGACGAGTGCCACCGCTCCATCTATACCCTCTGGCGCCAGGTCGTGGAGTATTTCGACGCCTTTCTGATCGGTCTCACCGCCACGCCGTCAAAACAGACTTTCGGCTTTTTCAACCGCAACCTGGTGATGGAGTACAGCCACGCCGACGCCGTGGCCGACGGGGTCAACGTCGATTACGATGTGTACCGCATCCGCACGCGGATCACCGAGCAGGGCTCGACCGTCGAGGCCGGCCATTACCTCGACCGCCGCGACCGCAACACCCGCGCCATCCGTTGGGAGCGGATGGACGAAGATTTCACGTACGGCCCCGATTCCCTCGACCGCGCCGTGGTGGCGAAGGACCAGATCCGCACGATCATCCGGACCTTCAAAGAGAAGCTTTTCACCGAAATCTTCCCCGACCGCACCGAGGTCCCCAAGACGCTGATCTACGCCAAGGACGACAGTCACGCGGACGACATCGTCCAGATCGTCCGGGAGGAATTCGGCAAAGGGGATGAGTTCGCGGTGAAGATCACCTACCGGACTCCCGGCAAGGCCGAAGATCTCATCAGTTCCTTCCGGACCCGCTACCATCCCCGGATCGCGGTCACCGTGGACATGATCGCCACGGGCACGGATATCAAGCCCATCGAGATCGTGATGTTCCTCCGGACGGTCAAGAGCCGGAGTTTCTTCGAGCAGATGAAGGGACGAGGCGTCCGGGTGATCCCGCCCACGGATCTCCAGTCCGCCACGCCCGACGCCGGCTTCAAGGACCATTTCGTGATCGTGGACTGCGTCGGCGTCTGCGAAGGGACTTTCTCGGAGAGCTACAGCCTGGAGCGGAAGCCGGCGGTCAAGTTCGACAGCCTGCTTCAAGCGGTCGGCTTCGGAAGTCTCGATCCGGACGTTCTCTCGTCCCTGGCGAGCCGGTTGGCCCGGCTGGACCGTCGCCTCGGCCAGCCCGACCGGGATCATCTGGCCGGCATCGCGGGCGGGCGGCCTCTACGGGAGATCGTCCACGGCCTCCTCGATGCCCTGGATCCGGACCGCCAGGCCGAGGAAGCCCGCCGGGCTGCCGACCTGCCGGCGCAGGCTCAACCCAACGAGATGGAGATGGCCACCGCCGCGCAGCGGTTGCTGGCCCAGGCCGCGGCGCCGCTCTCCACGAATCCGCAGCTCCGGGAAGAGATCGTGGCCGTCCGCAGGCGGTATGAGCAGGTGATCGATACCGTCAGCGTCAACGTGCTGGAGGAGGCGAGCTTCTCGGACGAGGCGCGGGAGCGGGCCGCCAATCTGGTAGGCTCCTTCGAGCAGTTCATCCAGGACCACCTGGACGAGATCACGGCTCTCCAGGTGCTCTTCAACCGGCCGCACCACGCCCGGCTCAGCCACCAGGACGTCAAGGAGCTGGCCGAGATCCTCCAGTCTCCTCCTCGATCCTGGACGCCCGACCGTCTCTGGCAGGCGTACGAGTTGCTGCGGAAGGACAAGGTCCGGGGGGCTGGCGGCAAGCGCCTCCTTACGGATATCGTCTCGCTCGTCCGCTACGCCCTGACACAGGAGGACGAGCTGGTCCCGTACAAGGAGAAGGTGGAAGAACGGTTCCGGCAGTGGATCGCCCAGCAGGAGAACACGGGGCGGACGTTCACCGCGGAGCAGAGGCAGTGGTTGGAGGCGATGCGCGACCACATCGTGGCAAACATGCAGGTAGAGATGGATGACTTCGAGTACACGCCGTTCAGCCAGCGAGGCGGGGCTCCGCGGGCGCATGAGGTGTTTGGAGAGGAGTTGGGGACGATCTTGGATGAATTGAATGAGGTTCTGGCGGCGTGAGCCTCCGTACCGCAAGAGAAAGAGCCCCGGAGGGGCTCTGGCATGTAGCCCGGGGTCAGAGCGAAGCGGCGACCCCGGGTCATGGACGTAAAAAACATCCCCAGCCCCGGAGGGGCGGCGGATTCCACGACCCTTCCGCCGCCCCTCCGGGGCTAGGGGAAAAATGGGATCCCCTTACCCGGGGTCGCCGCGCCTGCGGCGCTCTGACCCCGGGCTACATGCCCTGGCCCCTCCGGGGCCAAGATTTCTCTACAAATGGCTGATCTGCCAACCATTCCCCTTCATTGGATCTGGGCTCCTCTCGGCGAGATCGCCGAGGTCAAGCTTGGGAAGATGCTGTCGGCCAAGGCGTTCGAAAAGGAGCTGAGGCAACTGCCATATCTTCGCAATCAAAACGTCCGATGGGGAACGATCGACTACAGCGACATCAAAACGATGGGCTTCAAGCCATCGGAGATGGATCGATATAGCCTTGCTCCCGGTGATCTTCTGGTATGCGAAGGGGGTGAGCCCGGCCGTTGCGCCGTCTACTCGGGACCCGCAGGTGCCTTCATGTACCAGAAGGCCTTGCACCGGATTCGCCCTCATGGCGGCCATGTGCTGCCGCGCTACCTTCAGTTCTGCCTTTGGAACTATGTCGCGAACGGCCTCGTCCTACCTCGGCCGTCCGAGACGACAATCCAGCACCTCCCACTGGAGAAGATGCTGGAAGTTCTCATTCCCGTTCCTCCTCTCGCGGAGCAGGCCCGCATTGTCGATGAGATCGATCGACAGTTCTCCCGATTGGATGCAGGCATTACGAGCCTTGAGCGAGGCCTGGTTAACTTGAAGCACTACCGGGCCGCTGTGCTGAAAGCAGCATGCGGAGGGGAGCTCACCTCTTCGAAAACTATTAGCCTAGCCGACATCTTGCGGGAGGATCTCGCAAACGGCAGGTCTGTCCCCTCTCGGCAAGGGGGATTTCCAGTCCTTCGGCTGAACGCCATCTCAAGCAGCGGACTCGACCTGAGCCAACGAAAGGAGGGCAACTGGACACGCGCCGAAGCGCTGTCGTTCCTCATTAAAAAAGGTGATTTCTTCGTAGCCCGTGGGAATGGGAGCCTTTCCCTTGTTGGGCGGGGAGCTCTCCTCGATATCGAGCCGGATGAAGCAGCCTTCCCCGACACTATGATCCGCATCCGTATCGATCCCGAAAAATATGATTCGGCGTTTCTCCGAATCATCTGGGGTTCACCTCTCGTGAGGAAACAAATCGAGTCCTCCGCAAAGACAACGGCTGGCATCTACAAGATCAATCAGCGGGACCTCGGCAGGGTGGAACTGCCTTTCCTCCCCTTGGAGGAACAGAATCGCACGGCCATGGAAGCTGACCGTGCTCTTTCTGTGGCAGGCCGGATCGAAGCGGTCATTCAAGACAACCTGAAAAGAACAGAGAAGCTACGGCTCTCAATTCTTGCTAAGGCCTGCCAGGGAAAATTCGTAATCCCCGGCCGCTCCGACGGGGCTAAGAACTGACTCCCCATGACCAACCACTCGCAGCAGATCGTCCAAAAGCTCTGGAACTACTGCAACGTCCTCCGGGACGACGGGCTCTCCTACGGCGACTACGTCGAGCAGCTCACCTTCCTGCTCTTCCTCAAGATGGCCGACGAGCGGACGCAAGCCGCCGTGGAGCAAGCCGTCGCCATCCCCAAGGGCTACGACTGGGCCGAGCCTCCTCAACCCGCGGACGGCGACGCAGCTGGAGGCGCACTACCGCCATACCCTCGAAGAAGCTCGGCAAGACGGCCGGGCATGCTGGGCATCATCTTCCGCAAGGCCCAGAACAAGATCCAGGACCCGGCCAAGCTCCGCCGGCTCATCGTCGAGCTCATCGACAAGGAGCAGTGGTCCAGCCTGGACGCCGACGTGAAGGGCGACGCCTACGAGGGGCTCCTCGAGAAGAACGCCCAGGACACCAAGGGCGGCGCCGGCCAGTACTTCACGCCCGCGCCGCTCATCCAGGCCATCGTGGACGTGCATCCAGCCCCAGCCCGGCGAGACGATCTGCGACCCGGCCTGCGGCACCGGCGGCTTCCTCCTCGCCGCCCACGACTACATCGCGCAGCACAACCCAAGCCTCGACAAGGACCAGAAGAAGCCACCTCAAGCTCGAGGCCCTGCATGGGGTCGAGATCGTGGACAGCGTCACCCGCCTCTGCGCCATGAACCTGCTTCCTCCACGGCATCGGACCCGGCGACGACGACACCGAGTCTCCGATCGAGACCGACGACAGCCTCGCGCCGACCCCGGCACGCTACTTCGACGTGGTGCTCACCAATCCGCCGTTCGGCAAGAAGTCGAGCATCATGGTCGTCAACGAGGAGGGCGAGCCAGGACCGCCAGGACGCTCACTGTAGACCGGCGACGACTTCTGGGCCACGACCTCGAACAAGCAGCTCAACTTCGTCCAGCACGTGAAGACGCATCCTCAAGATCCACGGGCGGGCCGCGGTCGTCGTCCCCGACAACGTGCTCTTCGAGGGCGGCGCGGGCGAGACCGTCCGCCGCAAGCTCCTCCACGAGTGCGACGTCCACACCCTGCTGCGCCTGCCGACCGGGCATCTTCTACGCCCAGGGCGTCAAGGCGAACGTCCTCTTCTTCGACCGCAAGCCCGGCGGCCGAGAAGCCCTGGACCAAGAAGCTCTGGATCTACGACCTGCGGACGAACCAGGCACTTCACCCTGAAGACGAACCCGCTCAAGCGCGACCGACCTCGACGAGTTCGTGGCGTGCTACAACCCGGCGAACCGGCACAAGCGGAAGGCGACCTGGTCGAGAAGCAAACCCGACGGCGCTGGCGGGCGTACACCTACGAGGAGCTCCTCCAGCGCGACAAGGTCAGCCTCGACCTCTTCTGGCTCAGGGACGAGAGCCTGGAGGACTCCGCGAACCTGCCGAGCCCGACGTGATCGCCGCGGAGATCGCCGAGGATCTCCGGGCGGCCCTGGAGCAGTTCGAAGCGATGCTCGCGGATCTCCCCGGAGCGGCGGCCGAGGAGCCGGCGGCGTAGGCGGAGGGCCTCCGGCGACACCTTTCGGCGCCTTCCGACGGGCTTCGGCGGGATGCCGACGCGTTTCGGCGGGATGCCGAAGGGCTTCGGCAAGGCCCGAAGCGTTTCGCCGGGTCGCCGGAGCGTTGCGGAAGGCGCCGAGGCGTTGCGGGAGACACCGAAACGTTTCGGCGGAGCGCCGAAGGGCTTCGGGAGACGCCGAAGCCTTGGGCGAGTGGAAAGGTCTGGGAAGCGCCGAAACGTTTCGGCGAGGTGCCGAGAGGTCTCGGGAAACGCCGAAGCGTTTCGGCGTGACGCCGAAAGGTCTCGGGAGACGGCGAAGCCTCTCGGGAGGCGCCGAAACGTCTCGGCAAGCCGCCGAAACCCTTCGGCACGCCGTCCAGACCCGGGTCCTTGGAGTCCTTTACGTCCTTTTGGCCCCCTCTTCCGCCCGGCGGAAGGTATCGAGCGCCAACGCGATCACCTCGGCGTTGGCCACCTTGATCGACTCCAGGTGGCCGGCTCCGGGGACGATCAACGCCTGGCCGCCGGCCGCCGCGGCGAGCGCACGGGTGTCCTCGGGGAGGACGGCCGGGGTCTTTCTCGCCGCTGACGTAGCTCACCGCACCCAGATTCATCGCGGACGCGTGGCGGCGGATGTCCAGGAAGCGGTAGGAGGTACTCAGGACGTGCCGGAAGAACAGGTAGAACGGCCGCCCGAGCGGCGCCATCCGCCAGGACCATTCGAGAAGGTGCGGCGAGACGTCTTCGAACATCGCTCCGGCCACGCCCACGCCGCGGGAGAGGAGGACATGCGACCAGTAGGCGCCGGAGCTCACGCCCCAGACGTGGAGCGGAACGCCGCCCGCCAAACGGCGCAGGTGCTGGAAGGCCGCCTCGACGTCCCGGTCGAGGAAGCCCGGCCGGCGGCGGGTACCGCCGAAGCCGCCCAGATCCACGGCCAACGAGCTGTAGCCCGCCTCCCGCAGCGCCTGGATCCTTCCGCGGCGATGGAAATAGGCCTTGCCCCACTCGACCCACGGGTGTATCAGAAGGACGGCACCCCGCGGCGCTTGACCTCCCGCGGGATACCAGGTGCCGCCGAGCGGTCCGGCGCCGGGGCGCTCGACCGCGACCGTCTGCCAGGGCACCAGGCCGGCGGGAGGCGGCGCCTGGTCGAGGCGCGGCAGCCGCGGGCCCAACGCGAAGAGAAGCCCGGCGGCCACTCGCTCCTTCCAGGGCGACGGGCGCGGCGGAGGGGATGGCAGCGTCATGGATGTAGAACCGTCTCCAGATACTTCATCGCCGCCTCCAGAACCTCATCCCGCCCGGCGGCGATTCCCGCCCGGGTGGGCTCGACCTCGACGTCGGGAACGAGCCCGACGCGCTGGAGTTGCCGGCCGTCGGCGTGCCGCACGTCGTGGCCGCCGAACATCACCCAGATCCCGCCGGGCAGCGGGAACCGGGTCACGTCGCCGTTCGCGCCGGCCGTGCGCGAGCCGATGAATTTCGTGCCGTTCGCCGCCTCGTAGAAAAGGCCGCTGTGCTCGGCCTGGCTGATGGCCCGGTCGTCGATGAGCATCACGGTGGGGGAGGTGTACTTCTCCTTCCCTTCCGGCAGCTCGGGGAGCGGCTGGGAGAAGTAGAAGCCGGCGTCGGCCTCTTCGACCGAGAAGGCGCTCACCTGCCGGCGACGGAACTGCGCCCCGACCTTGGCGTTGAGGGTGTTGATGCGCGGCGCGATGCTCCAGGCGGTGCCCTGGGGATAGCCGCGCATGTCGAAGATGAGCCCCCGTGTCCCCTTGACCTTCTCGAACAGGGCGTCCACCTCGCCGAGAGCAAGCCGGGGAAGGTCCACGTAGCCCAGGTTCCCGGGCAGGATGCGGACGACGTCTCCCTGCTGCGGCGGCGGGGTCTTCTTCGGGTCGCGCACGAAGCTCACCTCGCGCACACTGCCGCCGGCGCTGTCGAGCTTCTGGACCTTGAGCACAACGGTGGAGCCCGCGTCGCCCAGAAGGAGCAGGCGGGCGGCCCGGTTGCGAAACGCCCACGGGGTGGAGGCGGTGATGGTCTTGCCGAGCCTCTGGATGCCGGCCTCGACAGGCTCGCCGTCCACGGCGAGCACGGCATCCCCCGGCTCGATCCCCGCCGCCTTGACCTCGTCGCTGGCGGTGATGACCACGGGCGCGCCCTCGATCCAGCGGACCGCCAGCGGCAGGCCGACCTTGCCGAACCGGCCCTCCAGCGCGGGGTGGCCCCAGAGGTTGGTGTGGCCGTCCGGCACGTGGGTCATCATCTCGGCGATCGTGAGAGCGTAGTCCTTGCCGGTCTTCGCCTCCTCCATACGGGCCAGAAACTCGGGGAGGACCGCGTCCCAGTCGCCGATCAGGTGGAGGTAGGGGTAGAAGAAGTGGATGACGTTCCAGGCCCGGATGACGGCGAGCTGCCGGTATTCGAGGGTGGGCTCGAGCATCTCGGGATAGTCCCGGTCGGGCCGGAACACGGGCTCGGGCAGGGGTTGGGAGACGCCCGCGACGCCCGCGGACGCCGGAGCGTCCGGCCACTCCTTGCGGGCTTCGGCGAGGGCGGCCGCGAGCGGATCGGCGCCGTCCGGAACCTGCACGTCGGCGTGCAGGCCGTCCCATCCCGGCAGGGGAACGGTCTCGGTGATCCGGTAGCGCGCCACCAATCCCTCTCCCAGGTCCGCCGTGCCCTGCTGCGCCTGATCGGCCAGGCTCCCCCGCGCGACGATCCGGGCGTCGCCTGCCGCCTGGAGAGCCAGGACGAGAGGCGGGATGGCGCTCTTGTCGTCGAGCACGAAGACGACGCGCTTGCGGGCCGCGCCAGCCTTCGGCTGGAAGAGGGTCGCGAACTGGGTGAGGAAGCCGGAGTAGTAGCCGCCGGCGCTGGAGCCGTCTTGCGGCCGGAATCCCGAATGGAGGAGGTAGCGCTGCGACGGAGCCTGGCAGGGCCGGGAGACCAGGGAGCCGGCGATCTCATCCAGGAAGACGCCGCCATACACCGACACGACTTCGCCGCCACCCGTGCGCAGGTCGACCACCACGGCGGAGGCCTGGTCGAGGTCGGGCGCTCCCGCCTCCAACTCCTCGAAGATCCCGCGGACGTTGCCGAGAGGCACCGTCCGGGCGAAGTCGAGGATCATGATGCCGCCGATGCCGCCGTCGGCTTTGCGCAGGACCGGTGGCGGAGAGGCGTCCGCGGCAGGTTTGGGAGCGGCCGGAGCCGGAGCGTCCTTTTCCACCACCCGTGTGGCGGGGTCTCCGAGAGCGTCGAGCATCCCCTGGACCGCGGCCTTGTACTCGGCCGTGGTCTTCGCCTCCCGCACCCGCGGGATGGCCGCCACGAGGGCGGCATCCCAGTCGATGTCCTTGTAGGCGAGATAGGGGTGGAGATAGCGGACCATCCCCCACAGCTTGCCCACCCGGGTGAGGCGGTCGATGTGGGGGCTGGCCGGCTCGGCGGCGGACGCGGCGGACGTCAGGAGCAGCGACAGCGCCAGGGCTGCCAGGGTCACTCGGCGGTGCATGGAACCTCCTCTCCGGCGATGGACCCCTTCAATCTCTCATACTTGCAGCGGCCCGGGCGTGCCGTTCTGGCCGGCCGGTCGCCGCGCCGTCTCCAGCCCCCCTCGGCGCAACGCTCCAGAAGCCCCGGCACGGATCTTGCGAGCTCTATCGTCGCAGGCCGAGATGGGACCCTCGAACGTATTAAGCTACAGAGGTAGTCAACGGCTGAGCAGTTGGCAGCAGAGGAGACACACCATGGCCGATAACAAGTCGACGACCGACCACGACGAGATCCGTCGCTGGGCGGAAGAGCGGGGAGGGCGTCCGGCTCTCGCCGTAGAGCATCAGGATCAGCCGCTGGGGCTCCGCATCGAGTTCCCGGAGGACCGGGACACGCAGGCCGGCCTGCTCCTGATCAGTTGGGAGGAGTTTTTCCAGAAGTTCGACGAGGACAACCTCGTCTTCCTCTACCGCGACGATTCCTGGGTCTGCTGAGGAGGCAGCGCCAGCGACCGGAGCGGGTGGATTCCTCCGTTGTGCCACGTCACGTCCGGCGATTGCAGCTTGCCGGGCGCGGCGAAGCGCGAGATTCCCAGACCGGCCAGGGCGGACGCGAAGCGCCAGGCGTCCTCGCCCGCCAGGGCCGCGCCTTGCAGCTTTCCCTTCCAGGGAGCCAGCACCTCCGGCAGCCGCCCGAGGTCCGCCAGGGGGTGGATTCGCACCGTCCGCAGCCCCGGCGACGGCCGAAAGCCCGGCTCCGGCTCGACGAGCACCGTGCCTTGGAGGATCGGCAACCGCGGCCGCCGCAGGCCGCGCATCTCGGATTCCAACCGCGCCTGCTGGACCGCGGAGAGCGCAGACGGATCGGCGGGTCCGGGCGGCCAGCGCCGCGCCAGCTCCGCCAGCGCCGCCTCCAGCCGCACGGCCAGCGCTTCCGCATCACCGTCCGTATAGACCGCGGCCACGGACAGGCACCCCCGCTGATCGAACAAGGCGATATCCCTCGCAAGCCCTTCGGCAATTCCCCCCATGTCCTCGCCGGTGACCACGGCAAGACTGGTCTTCGGTCCATACTCTACGACCTTGCCGGGCGCGCGGCGCCGGAGGTCGGCCAGCGCGGGCTCGTCGCCGTAGGCGATGACGGTGGTGGCGCCGGCCAGGATCGGGGCTTCGAGGCGGGCGTCGCCGCCGGGCCAGGTTGCCGCGGCCACGGCCGGCTCCAGCCGTGGCTCGCGGCGGACGAGCGCGGCCAGGAAGGCCGGCACGAAGAGCGGCTCGGCCGACGGCGACTTGAGGAGGATCGGCCGGCGCAGCGCCAGGGACGGCCAGAGGGGCTGAACCGCCAGCGCCGGCAGGTTCGAGGCCAGGATGGCGACCACCGGGCCGCCGCCGGACGGCAGGTTCTCCGCCTCCGCGAGCAGCGCCGCGGCCGGACCGCGCCGCACGCCGCCGAGCACGGCTTCCAGGGCGGCGCAGAGCCCCTCCGGCGAGAGCCGGGTGGACCGCGCCAGCTCCGGATCAAGAGAACGCCGCTCGGGCGAGGCCGGGTCGAGGAACGCCTCCACCGTCTCCGCCCAGGCGGCCAGCAGGTCCCGCGATGAAATCGCCCGCAGCCCCGCTTCCGCGGCGCGGAGGCGATCCATCACCCCCGTAGCTCCTCCACCACCAGCGAGCAGCCGCGCAGCTCGGCGCCGGCCCCCCGGCCCAGGAGGCGGAAGCCCTCGCCTTCGGCCACGCCGAGATCCTCGGTGAGCACATGCACGGCCGAGCCCAGGTTGGCCAGGTCGAAGACCGAGATCAGGCCGGGGGTGCCGGCCGGCGCCTCCTCCAGAGTGGCGGGGTCGAGGATGCGCACCCGCACCCAGGGCGGCGCCACGAAGAGATCAGGGTCCCCGCCTGCCAGCGCCCGGGTGTAGCACTGGCTGGTCAGCTCGGTCATCCCGTACTCCCGGACCACCGATCCCGGCGGGATGCCGAGCCAGATCCCCAGCTTCTCCACCAGCTCCTCCCGGGTCAGCTCCCGCGTCCGGCCCTTGAAGCCGCCGGTCTCGAAGACGGCGCTGCCCGGGGGAAGGCGGAAGCGGAGGTTCATCCGCTCCAAGCCTTCGAGCCACTGCGCGAGGGCGAAGGCCGTGGCCAGCACGAGGACCGGCTTGTGCTCGCGCTGGCGCGCGCCGGCCCAGGAACGCGCCCGCGCCACCTCGACCCCGCGTGGACCGAAGGCCGTGACGCTGCCCGCGGCGCCCCATCTCGAAAGAACATGGTCCACCATGAAGGAGAGGCTGGAGTCCGGGAGCTGCTCCCGGGTTGGGATCAACGACAGCATGGATACAACCCCGCCGATACCGCCGAGAGGGAGGCAGAAGCGCGGGAACGAGGCGTCGATCGTCAGCCGGTAGAGGTCCGGGAACGGGTGACGGTGGACGCTCCGGGCCTCCTCTCCCCCGGTGGTGCCGCTGCTGCGGAAGACCTCGCGGGCGGGCGCGGCGGCGAGGGTGAGACTCTTGAAGGCCGCGGTGGGCACCGGCGGTATCTGGCGCCAGCCGGCGAGCGTCCCCGGCGCGGCGCCGCGCCCTTCGCACAGCCGGCGGAAAGGCTCGACCCGCTCGAAGTCGAACGCGAACGCCTCCAGGGCCAGATCCTCGAAGCTGGAGCTGGCCGGGTCTTGGATGAAGCGGGCGATCCGGTCGACGATCATGCGGCTGGATTCTGTCACGGGGGGCCGGCTTCTGGTAAAGTACCCCGACCGGAGGCCGAACCATGCCCGAGCTGCCTTATTCGAAGAAGATCGAAGTCGACAAACCGCCGCGCCCGAAGCCGCCGAAGCAGGTCGCGGTCATCGACCAGACCGGCTGCACGGGCTGCGAGGTCTGCATATCCTTCTGTCCCGTGGACTGCATCGAGATCGTCCCCGGCCCGGAGTTCCGCGACTTCATGAAGCTCGTCGAGGTCGACCTGGAGCGCTGCATCGGCTGCCAGCTCTGCGCGCGCTACTGCCCGTGGGAGACGATCAACATGTGGGGCTATGAAGAGGGCGTCTCCATCGCCCCCACCCATACCGTCCGCTCCCTGATCTACTCCTACAACCCCGAGGAGATGCATGAAGCGGCGGAGTGCCGCGTGCTTCCTGAGAGCACCTCTTTGTAGGATTCCGCCGTCGCGTTCCGAACCGTGAGGAACGAACCGGCGGCCGTGGACCCGGGTTGGGAGGCGCTGGCGCGGGTGGCGGCGGGCGACACCGACGCTTTCGCCACGGTCGTCGAATCCCACCAGGAGAGGCTCCTCCGCCTCTGCGAGCGCCTGCTCGGCGACGTCGAGGAGGCGCGCGACGCCGCGCAGGAGGTTTTCCTCAAGGCGTTCCGCAAGGCGGCCGACTTCCGGCCGCAGGGCCAGGTCTACACCTGGCTCTACCGCATCGCGGTCAACCACTGTTTCAACAAGCTGCGCCGCAGGCGGCTGGTCCGCTTCCTGCGCTTCGAGCGCTCCGAAGCCGATCCGGACGAAGGGGACGCGCCGGCTTTCGATCCGCCGGACGCCGGTGCCGGCCCGGCCGCCGCCCTGGAGTCGCGGCAGCGCTGGCAGGCCACCCGGCAGGCGATCGCGAAGCTCCCCGAAAACCAGCGGGCGGTGCTGATCCTGGCCCGGTTCGAAGGCTTATCCTACCGCCAGATCGCCGAGGTGTTGGGCATCACCGAAGGGGCGGTCGAGAGCCGCCTCGTTCGGGCGATGCGCAGAATCGAGGCGGTTCAACCGCGGGAGGGTGCGCAGGAAAAGGGCGATCCGCGGGTTCCTAGACGTGAGGGCAAGACATGAAGGTCACCGAGCTCGATCTGATGCGGCTTCTCCAGGGCGAAATGCCCGAGGATCGCGCCCGCACGCTGAGGGAACGGCTGAAGCGCGACCCGGACCTCGAGCGGGAGTACCAGCGCCTCCGGCAGACCTGGGAGGGGCTGGACCTGCCGCCCGCGGCGCCGGTCCCGATCGGGTTCACGCGGCGGGTCATGGCGCGCGCCCGGGCGGACCGCGCTGAAAGCCCCGTCGCGAGTCTCTCCCTGCGCGGAGCCCCGGTCTGGGTCCGCGCCGTCGCCGCCGCGGCCCTCGTGGCCGGAACCGCCCTCGGCATCGGAGTCGGCGGACGGCTGCCGGTCCGCGGAGAAACGGCGCAGACCGCCGCAACCGTCCAGTCCGTCCCGACCTCCACAACGGAGGAGACGGAGACCGGCACGCTGGCCGGCGGCGAGACCGACGACAGTCTGGCCGGGAGCTACTGGGACACCTTGGAGGGTCTGCAGTGAGGCGCTGGTGGCTGATCATCGCGCTGCTGCTCTCGGTCGGCGTGAACGTGGGCATCCTGGCGGCTCTGGCAACCCGGCAAATGACCCGGCCGGAGCGACAGGCGCCGCCTCCCCCGCCGCCGCGGGAGGAACCCGCGCCGCCTCCCGGTCCGGAAGAGGGCGGCCAGCAGGAGGGCGGGCCGCCGCGGGCGGGCCGCCTCGCCGACCGCCTCGGCCTGGAGGGAGAGCCGCGGCGCCGGTTCCTGGAGGTCCAGCAGCGCTTCTTCGAGCAGACGGTCCGCCTGCGGCTCCACATGAGCGAGACCCAGCGCGAGGTGCGGCGCGAGCTGATGGCTCCCGAGCCCGACCGGCAGAAGATCGACGCGCTCCTCGAGGACTCGGCCCGCGACTTCCTGAGCCTGGAGCAGGCGCTGGCGGCGAACGTCGTCGACAGCCGGGAGATCCTCGACCCCGAGCAGGAGGAAGAGTTCCTGCGCGTCGTCGCCAGCCTGCGCCCGCAGCCGGCCGGCGGCTTCGGCCCCCGTCCGGGAGTCAACAACGGCCGGCGTCCCAATCCTCCGCCCTGGAGGGACGGCCGGAGACCGCCGCGAGGCCGCTTCCCCCAGGACCGGCCCGGCGACCGGGGCTTCCAGGACGAAGGACCGCCTCCACCTCCGGAAGACGGCCCGCCGTAGCGGGCGGCGGCGCCCTCTCCCTCGGCACGAGGGAGAGGGACGGGGAGAGGGAGGATGGGATCAATCGGGATGGGATCAATCGGGATGGGATCAAAAAAAAGACCCCGCTCGGTTAGGGCGGGGCTTCGGAGGAGGGAGGTTGGAGAGGAGATTGTCTGCGTTCGTTTCTGCCGTCTCCATCCATATATACGGCGGACCCGTCCGAAGTGTTTGGGGTTCCGGGCCACCTTTTTTCGGGCGGCGCGTTTTGCGCCCGCCGTGACACTCTTCCCTATGTGAACGGCTCCAACCGGCGCTCCGACAGGATGACCCCGATGTATCGTATGCGCGTGCGGACTCTCGCTCCACGCCTGATCCTCGGGCTCGCCTTGCTCGTCTGGATGGCTCTGCCGATCGCACTCGAGCTGCGCCCGCCGATCGACTGGGAGATCCCTCTGGGGACCGTGATGAACGCGGACCCGGAGCCGCCCTGGCCGGCGGTCCTCCACACGGGCGAGTCCGAGGCCGCACCCGGAAGCCCGGAGTCCGACTTCGCGGTTCTGCTGCCGAAGCCGGCGATCCAGAACAGCGCCGCGAGGCTCCGGATCGAGCCGGACGCGCTCCGCGACACGGTAGTCCCGGTCGCGGACCTCCTGATCCTCCATCAGCGCAGGAACGAATGAGCCGCAGCCGGCTTTCGCCGACCGCGCGTCCGTCGTGCTATTTCGACAACAGCTCATTCTGAACTGTCAGGAGAACCGTGTCATGATCCGCCGTTCCTTCTTTCTGAGGGCTTTCGCCCTCGGTTTCGCCGTGCTTCCCGTGGCTGCATCGGCCCAGAATCCCACCCCCGACACCCCGGACAATCCGGCTTCGACCGTGTCGGAAACCATCCAGGTGACCGCCACCCGCGTCCCCGAAGACGTGGAGGCCGTCCCCGCCTCGATCACCGTGCTCTCGGGCGATGAGCTGCGCGAGCGCGGCGCCACCGACCTGGCTTCGGCGCTGTCCTCCGTCGCGGGCGTCTCCGTCGCGCCGGGCGGCGACTCCGGCCCGGCCGGCTCCGTGCCCGAGATGTGGGGCCTGCGCGAGTTCGACGCCTTTCTTCTCGTGGTGGACGGAGTGCCCTGGGGTGGCGCCTTCAACCCGTCGCTCACCACGCTCGACCTCACCGACGTCGACCGCATCGAGATCCTGCGCGGCTCGGCGCCGGTGATGTATGGCGCCACGTCGTTCGTCGGCGTGATCCACGTGCTGCACCGCCAGGCGGGTACCGAAGGCACCAACGTCCGGGTCTCGGGCGGCAGCTACGGCAGCGGCAGCGCCGCGGTGTCGATGGGCCTTCCTTCCATCGGCGGCCTCCGCCAGTCGCTCTCCGTCAACGCCGAGCGCCAGGGCTTCAAGGACGACCGCACCGGCTACGACCGCGGCCACGTCCTCTACCGCGCCGCGACCGGCGGCTTCCATCTCGATTTCGACGGCACGATCCTCAAGCAGGATCCGGCGAGCCCGCACGTCCGCCAGGGCCGCGTGCTTTCGCCGCTCCTGCCGCTCGACGGCAACTACAACCCGCGCGACGCCCACATCGACGAGGACCGCCTCCACGCGACCGCGGGCTACGACAAGGCCCTGAGCCGTGGCACCTGGTCCACCACTCTGGCCGTCACCCACTCGCAGCGCGACACGCTGCGCGGCTTCCTCTCCGACATCTCCAACCAGGACCCGAACGCCCGTGGCTACGAGCAAGAGCTCACCACGAACGACATCTACTTCGACACTCACGTGGCGGTGCCCCTGGGCCCGAACGCGCAGGTGATCGCCGGCCTCGACCACCTCTACGGCCGCGCCGAGGCGGACAGCGAGGACTTCGAGTACTTCGCGCCGCTCAACGGCAAGACCATCCCCTCCGACTCCACCATCGACCGGCAGACCCGGTTCGACATGGAAGACGAGCGCAACTTCACCGGCCTCTACCTCCAGACCGAGTGGGATCCGCATCCGCGCTGGCACTTCCAGGCCGGCGCGCGCCTGAACCGCACCACCGAGAACCGCGACGCCGGCGAGGAGCCGCTCGCGGAAGAGGAGCCCGGCGGGCAGGAGGAGGGCGGAAGCGACAAGAAGACCGTCAACCGCGGCAGCGGCATGGTGGGAGTGAGCTGGCTCGCCTGGCAGCAGGACGCCAACGGTGTCTGGGTCTATGCCGACTACCGCAACACCTACAAGCCGGCGGCGCTCGACTTCGGCCCCGAGGCCGAGGACCAGATCCTGGAGCCCGAAACCGCCCACAGCTACGAGCTCGGTCTCAAGGGCCGGCTCCTCGACGGCCGCTTCGACTGGGAGCTGAGCGGCTTCCAGATGGACTTCGAGAACCTCGTGGTCGCGCAGGCGGTCAACGGCCTCCCCGCTCTCGTCAACGCCGGCAACGAGCGCTTCCGCGGCGCCGAGCTGGAGCTGGAGTACCGCTTCATGTCCCATCTCACCGGCCGTGGCACCTACTCCCGGCACGACCCCATTTTCAAGGATTACGTCCAGGACTTCGACGGCGTCCCGACGCAGCTCGACGGCAACCGGCTGGAGATGTCGGCCCGCGTCATGGGCGGCGCCGAGCTGGTCTGGT
This sequence comes from uncultured Holophagales bacterium, assembly GCA_963844885.1. Classification (GTDB taxonomy): domain Bacteria; phylum Acidobacteriota; class Thermoanaerobaculia; order Multivoradales; family UBA5704; genus DATMER01. The sequence continues at coordinate 360,120 of CAWJQA010000016.1, forward strand.
CGCCGGACCACGGCTTCATCGGCTCCGCCTCGTGGAATCACGTCGGCGAGCGCTTCCTCAACAAGCGCAACACCGCGCTGGCCGCCCCTTACGACACCTGGGCGGCGGGCATCGGCTACCGCTTCCCCTCCTGGGAGATCCGGCTGGACGGGTTCAACCTGACCGACCAGCGCGACCCCGTGGCGGAGAGCGAGCTGGGAGACGCGCAGTACTACCGCCTGCCGGCGCGGAGCTACCGGCTCACCTGGGCGGCGCGGTTCTGATCTGATTCGCCGTCTCCCCCGGTCTCCGGGGGAGACGGCACAACATTCAGCTTGCCCTTGAGCTCCCGGTACTTGGTGTCCAACGTCTCGAAAACATTGGCGATCTGCTCCAGCCGCTGGTCCATGTCCACGGTCCAGTGTTCGTTGCGGACCGGCTCCAGCTTGACTCCGTTGAGGCGGTACGAGAGGGCGTCGAAGCGCATCAGCACCGGCCCGACGTGGATCTTGGCCGAGAGGATCTCGGCTCCTTCCTCCAGGAAGCGGAATAGGTCGTGGAGCACGGCGCCCGTGAGCGTCGCCTTGGCCTCGCGGGTGGCGAGCCGGACGCTGCCGGTCTCGGGCTCCACCATCACCTCGGGCTCCTCCAGGAGCGCGCGCAGGAAGCGGCAGCCCAACACCGACTGCCCGGGCTCCTTCGGGATGACCACGTCGCTCATCTCGTCCGCCTCGGGGGCCTCGTCGAGCCATGGCGCCTTGAAATCGGCCTCCACGCCGGCCTGCCGCAGCAGGGTGAGGACGGTGCCCAGGAAGGTCTTCGCCGTGCTCGCGACGTAGAGCACGGCGCCGTCGATGCACCCCTCGATGATCTTCGTCCGCGGCGCCTGCATCGCGCAGAGCTCCGACTCGGCGAGCTCCCGCAGCTTCTTGCGGGTCTTGGCCCCGACGAAAGGACGGCCGGAGGTCTCGGCCTCGGCCTTGACCAGCTCCTTGACCCGCTCCTTGACCGCGGTGGGGTCCGGCCGGATCTTGTCGATCCGCACCCGGAAGGCCCAGCGGCCCTGGCCGACCTCGTAGGGTGAGTCGATCTCGAACGGGATGAAGCCCATCCGCTCGCGCACCTCCGAGCCGGGCTCGATCGCCCAGAAGCGGGCGCGCTCGAAGTCCGGACCTTCGGGAGGGACGGAGACGTTGAACCGGGTGACGCTGACGGTGCCGCTCAAAAGACCCATGCTTCCTCTACCTCCTGCCGGAAGCCGGGATCTTAGCTCACGCGGGCGGCTTCGCGCGCTTGTGCTTCTTCTTCGAGGGCTTGGCGGCGGGCTTGTCCGCCGCCTTGGCGGCGTCCTTCTTGCCGTCCGCGGGTGCGGGAGCCACGGCGGGAGCGGCGGCCACCGGCTCGTCGACAGCCTCCTCGACGGGCGCGGTGGCGTCCGGATCCTCGATATCCTCGTAGACGGCCAGGTCGACGCCCTCCTCGCTCCCGGCCTCGTCCGTCATCTCCTCCCCGGCGAGCGCCTCTTCCTCCTCCGTGGGATCGACATCGTCGTCGGCCACTACCTCGGAGGCGGGCAGATAGGTATCAGCGGCATCGGCGAGCTCCTCAGGCATCTCCGTGGGCTCGTCGAGGTACGACATCTCCGAGGGGGCCAACGTCGTGACCACCGGCGGAGCCGCCGCCGTATCGGAGACCGCCGGCTCCCGCGGCTCCTGCGGCTCCTGGACGTCGCCCAGGTCGACCATGAACACCTGCCCGATGTCGGATTCGACGTACAGATCCTCCACCACCGCGCCGGCCTCCATCCACTCGGAGCGGTCGTCGACGCTGGCGTACTGCGTGTTCGCGGTCCACTCGCCGCGCTGGGCGTCGCTGATCATCAGCGCGTTCAGGTAGGCGTCCAGCGTGACGCCGGCCGAGGCGACGCGCCAGGCTTCCTGGGCCATGCGGTCGAGCTCGGCCCTCATCGCCTCGTCGCCGCGCCGCCGCGCGCGCTCCTCCAGATCCCGCAGCACCTGCGCCAAGCGCTCCTGGGTTCTCTGGATGCGCAGGAAGCGCGCGCGCTCCGCGGGCAGGAGACCGCTGCCCATCCGGTACCGCACCGCTTCGCGGCCGTAGCCGGTGCGCAGCAGCCCATACGACGAGGAGACGACACGCAGAGCGCCGGACACGGCCTCGTCACGGACGCCGGTGCGGGCCCAGACCACCTTCAGCTCCGCGAGGTCGGCGCTGCCGTCCTCCAGCGCCCGAAAGAAGGAGCTGTCCCGGGCCGCCATACCCTCCCGCACGCGCTGGAGCGCGGTGCCCATCTTGTCGAGCACCGACCAGAACGGGCGCTGCTCGGAACGGGACCGGTCGAGCCGCCCGCCGGAAGCCTGGGCGGCGCGGTAGGTCTGCGAGAGCCCGGTCTCGGCGAGGCCCAGAAGCGCCCGCGCATCCGCCTTCCGCACGGCGCCCTGCGCCGCGGACGCGGCGAGAAGGAGGATCAGAGGGAGGGAGATCCACTGCATGAGCTTCATGCGAGCACCGTTCATGGCCTGTATACGGATCAGGGCTCGATGGCGTCCAGGCGTCCGGCTCGGAAGGTGATGGGTAGATACAATAAGGGGCTGTGCCAGTGCGGGATCACCGGCACAGCCCCTCACCCCATTAAAGGAGAAAGACCATGCGAGGTAGATGGTACACCATCCGGCCCGGTTTGGGAAGAGCCCGAGGTCACTCCACGAAATCGAAGTTCAGCTCTGTCCACATCTTGCCCGGGATCTCGTCCCGGGTCGCCGCGTAGAAGGTCGTCCTGCGCGCGGCTTCGAGAGCCGCCGCGTCGAAGTCCGGTCCACCGCTGTCCCGGACCCGCGCGTCGATGACCTTGCCGTTCTCGTCCACCAGCATCCGGACCTGTACGGTCACCCGCTTGCCGCTTCCCTTGGCCGAAGCCGGGTACGCCGGGCTGGCGAGCTGGTTCGGCACCGGCCCCTGGACGTTCGGCAGCCCCGGCCGGATCAGGTCGCCCGGCTGCATCGGGCCGATCACGTCCACGTCGCCGACCACGGCCTCGTCTTCCGGGACTACCGGCCGGGGAGGAGTCTTTGCCGGAGTCGGCGATGGGGTCGGCGATGGGGTCGGCGCCGCAATCGGGGCCACCTGGGCGGGGATCGGCGCGGACGATACCGGGGGCGGCGGCGTCTCCACGGGCGCGGCCGGGGTCGGGGCCGGCGAAGCGGCCAGGCTTGCCGGGACCGTCGCCGGGGCGGGCACCTGCCTCTGGGAGAGCATCCGCCACCCAAGCCCGACGGCCACCACGAGAAGGACCGCCGCAGCCGCCATGAGCCCCGTTCGCAGGATCTTTCCGGAGCCGGCCTCCGCCTGGACCGGCGCCTCCTCCGGGACCGTTGCCGGCCGGGGGACCGTCAGCCAGGTCGCGTCGAGCAGCGACTCCTCCCGCCGGCGTGCCGGAGCACTCGCCATGACCCGCGTGGCGTCCGCATCCTCCACGGGCGAAACCGGAGGCGGCGGCTCGGCCAGCCGCGGCGCCGGGCTCGGAGCCGTCAGCTTCTCCGTCCGGGCGGCCGGTGCCGGCGTCCGCGTCATCAGGAACTCGCGGTCGAGCTTGTCCTGCGTCGATCCCTGGGCCGGCAGAGGCACAGGCTGGGTCAGGGCCGGGAAGGACCCCTCGAAGACGTCGTCGAGCTCGCGCCCGGTGAGCGGAAAACGGTCCTGGAGCAGCGTCAAAGCCCAGACGAAGTCCTCGGCGGACTCGAAGCGCTCCTCCGGCCTTTTGGCGAGCGCGCGGAGCACGGTCTGCCGCAACTCGCCGGGGACGAGCCCGCGGGGGTCGGTCTCGTCGAACGGCACGGGCGGGCGGAACAGGTGGCCGGCCATGAAGGAGGCAGGGTCCTGACCCGTGATGGGGCTGCGCCCGGTCAGCAGCTCGTAGAGCACGACTCCGAAGGAGTAGAGGTCGCTGCGCGCGTCCAGCGGCCCTGCTGGCGCTGAACTGCTCGGGCGAGGCGTAGCGCGGCTTGCCGAGGAAGATGCCGGCCGTGGTGAGCCCGGCGGTTCCGGCGACACTGGAGCCGAACGCCTTGGCGATGCCGAGGTCGATCAGCTTGACCGCGGCGTCGCCGTCCTCGTCCCGGGTGAGCATGAGGTTGTCGGGCGAGATGTCGCGGTGGACGATCCTCTTGCGGTGCAGGTAGCCGAGCGCCCGCAGCGACTGGCGGGCGACCTCCAGGGCAGAGCGCGAGCGGCGGCGGGCCGATCGCCTGGAGCAGCTCCTGGAGCGTTATGCCCGTCGATGAACTCCATGACGATGAACGCGTTGCCGTCGTCGTCGACGGAGAAGTCGTAGAACTGCGCGATGTTCGGGTGGCGCAGGCGGATGGCGGTCTTGGCCTCGCGCAGGAAGCGTCGCCGATCTCCTCGGTGGGCTCGAGCTGGGCGCGGATGACCTTGATGACGCGCACCTCGTCGAGGAGGCGGTGGCGGACCTTGTAGATGGCCCCCATGCCGCCTTCCTTGAGCTTCTCGAGGATCTCGTACTTGCCTTCGATGTGCTCGTGGAGCAGGGCCACGTCCCGCCTCCCGGGGTCGGTCGTCGTTTCTTGTCAGGCGCCGGAGCCTCCAAGAATATTACCGAACCACCTCCCGGCTCAAGCGGTTCAGGGGGTTGACGGTTTGGTGGCTGATTTTCAGCCACTTGATGGTTGATTTTCAGCCACCTGATGGTTGATTTTCAGCCACCTGATGGTTGAAAATCAGCCACATGCTCCACCGCCACCTCACCGAGCCGCTCCGCCAGGCCCTCTCGGACACCCCGGTCGTGCTGCTGAACGGCGCCCGGCAGGTCGGGAAGAGCACGCTCGTGCAGAGCCTGCTGGACGGCCATCCGAGCCGCTACCTCACCCTGGACGACGCCACCGTGGGCTGAGCCGCGGCGAGATCCTCGACCGCGCGCTGACCGGGGGTTATCCAGAGATTCTGAGCCGAAAATCCGAAGACCGGCGCCGTGCCTGGTTCGGCTCCTACATCACCACCTTCCTGCAGCGAGACGTCCGAGACCTCACGAACATCGAGGATCTGACGGCCCTGCCGCGGCTGCTCTCCCTGCTGGCATCGAGGTCAGCGACTCTCCTCAATTACTCCGAGCTGTCGCGCAGCAGCGGGCTTCCGGTCACGACGCTCAAGCGCTACTCCGCGCTGTTGGAGGTCACGTTCCTGGTGAGGCTTCTCCCCGCCTGGTCGGAGAACCTCTCGAAGCGGCTGGTCAAGTCGCCCAAGAAGCCGGACCCGGCCTGAAATGTTCCACTACCGGACCCAGACCGGCCAGGAGGTGGACATTCTCCTGGAAGACGACCGTGGCCGCGTCGCCGCCATCGAGGTCAAGGCCGCGGCCACGGTCCAGGAGCGGGACGTCCGCACGCTCCTCGATCTGGCCGAAACCCTCGGCAAGCGCTTCGTGCGAGGCGTCGTCCTGTATACGGGAGACCGGGCCGTGCCGTTCAGTGACAAGGTGGTGGCCCTGCCGATGGCGAACCTGTGGCGATGGAGGGAGGGGGCCGCCGGAGCCTCCAAGAATATTACCGAACCACCTCCCGGCTCAAGCGGTTCAGGGGGTTGACGCAGGGTCTCCTCAAAATCTCAGGCCCCGGGGCCGTCCCCTGAAGATTTCGGCCCAAAATCTCAGACCCCGGGGCCGTCCCCCGAGATTTCGGCTCAAAATCTCAGACCCCGAGGCCGTCCCCTGAGATTTCGGCTCAAAATCTCAGACCCCGAGGCCATCCCCTGAGATTTCGGCTCAAAATCTCAGACCCCGAGGCCGTCCCCTGAGATTTCGGCCCAAAATCTCAGACCCCGGGGCCGTCCCCTGAGATTTCGGCTCCATCCCCTGAGATTTTGGCTTGGGGGTTTGCCACCTTTCGAGCCCCTCTACACTCCGAAGTACCGCGCATCCGGGTGGTGGAAGACCAGCGCCGAGACGCTCGCCTCCGGGTCCATCATGTCGCCCTCGGTGAGATGGACGCCGATCTCCTCGGGGCGCAGGGCCGTGGAAGAGCTCGCGCTGGCAGGCGAGGTCGGGGCAGGCCGGGTAGCCGAAGCTGTAGCGCTTGCCGCGGTAGCGGGCCGCGAGCTGGTCCGTGCAGCGGTCAGTCTCGGGAGGGTCGGGGAAGCCCCAGCGGCGCGCGGAGCGTCGCGTGGAGCTATTCGGCCGCCGCCTCCGCCGTCTCCAAGGCCAGCGCCGCGAAGGCGTGGCTCTTCAGGTACTCGCCGTGCGTCTTCCAGGCCTCGACCCGTTCGCGGACCCCGTCGCCCGCGGTCGTGACGAAGAGGCGCGATCGTGGTCGCCCGGGTAGGTACGAAGTCGGCGAGGCAGAGGCCGCCGCTCGCGCGCCTGGCGCGGGAAGTCCCACGGCGGCGACCGGCTGCCGGTCTCCGGACAGAGGAGCGCACCCGGTTGCCCTCCGCCTCGCGCCGGGAAGAAGCGCCAGACCGCCCGCGCGCGTGCATCCGCCCCGCCGTCGCGCCGACCTCCTTGAGCTCGTCGACCACCGCCTCCAGCTTCGCCAGCCGCGGGTCCCCCGCCTCGCGCGAGCTTCTTGCACCGAGCCGCGCAGGCCCGAGGTGCTTGCCGTAGAGCATCTGCGGGTTCAGGTAGGCGCCAGACCTCGTCCAGGTCCAGATCGTCGCACGTGGCGCTCGAGGTCCGGCGGCGGCGGGGCGGGGAGTGTCGCGGCGCACGATCGCGGCCGGCGCGGCGCGGCGCCTCGTCTCCGCCTCGGCGGCGGACGCGTCGACGCGTCCTCGGCCGGCCGCCTGGATCAGCCGCGCCGACCTCGCGTTCGAGCGCCGGGCGCGCCGCCGGGTCGGGAGCCGCTCGACCAGGTCAGGCCGTGCATGGCGTCCTTGGCGTAGGTGCAGAGCCGCCGTAGGCCGGCGCGATCCGCCGGTGCGGTGAAGCGCCGGGTCAGGGCCGCGCCGCCGACGAGGAGCGGCGATGTCGATCCCCGCCGCCGCGAGGTCGTCCGCCGTCGACCACCATCTGCTGGGCGCTCTTGACCAGCAGGCCGGAGAGGCCGATCAGGTCGGGCTGGTGCTCGCGCACCGCCTGCGATCAGCCGCTCGGACGGCACCTTGATGCCGAGGTTCACCACCTCGAAGCCGTTGTTCGAGAGGATGATGTCCACCAGGTTCTTGCCGATGTCGTGGACGTCGCCCTTGACCGTCGCGAGGAGGATCTTGCCGCGTGCCGGCGCCCTTCGACCTTCTCCATGTGCGGCTCCAGGTAGCGACACCGCCGCCTTCATCACCTCGGCGCTCTGGAGCACCTCGGCCACGATCAGCTGGTTGTCGTTGAACAGCCGCCCCACCTCGTCCATGCCGGCCATCAGCGGGCCGTTGATGATGTCGAGCGGCGCCGGCCAGCGCGGATCGGCGAGGGCGCGCTCGAGGTCCGCCTCGAGCCCCTCCTTGCGGCCCTTCGACCACGGCGCGGGCAGGCGCTCCTCGAGCGGCAGCTCGGCGCGCGCGCTTGGCGCCGGCGCTCCCGCTCGGCCCCGGCCGCGGAAGTGGGCGGTGAACGCCGCCACCGCCTGTGCCGGCCTCGACGTCGCCGAGCGGCAGGAAGATCAGCGCCTCGGCCAGCGCGCGCTCCTCGTCCGGGATGTCGGGGTAGCGCGCGAGCTTCTCGGTGTTGACGATGGCCGCGTCGAGCCCCGCCTCGTCGCGTGGTAGAGGAAGACCGAGTTGAGCACCTCGCGGCCGGCGTCGGGCAGGCCGAAGCTGACGTTGGAGACGCCCAGGACCGTCTTCGCGTCCGGGAGACTGCTCCTTGAGCGCCGCGCACCCCTTCGATCGTCTGCGCCGCCGAGCCCGAGGTAGGCCGCGTCGCCCGTGCCGCAGGGGAAGACCAGCGCGTCCCACCAGATGTCCTCGGGCTGGACGCCCATCTCCTCGGTCGAGGATCTGGTGGCTGCGGCGGGCGACCTCGACCTTGCGCTCGACCGGTGACCGCCATCCCCTTCTCGTCGATCAGGCCGACGACCAGCGCCGCGCCGTAGCGCCGCGCCAGCGGCACGACCCGCTCGAAGCGGGCGCGGCCGTCCTCGAGGTTGATCGAGTTGAGGATCGACTTGCCCTGGCAATAGGTGAGCGCCCGCTCCATGACCGCGGCGTCGGTCGAGTCGATCATCAGCGGGGCCTTGACCATGCGGACGAGCCGGTCGAGGAAGCGCCTCCATGTCGGCGCGTCTCGTCGCGGTCGGGGTCCTGGAGGCAGACGTCGAGCACCTGGGCGCCCGCCGCGGACCTGGGCGCGGCCGACCTCGGCCGCGGCCTCGAACTGCGCCCTCCGCGATCAGCCGCTTGAACTTGCGGCTGCCCGAGGACGTTGGTGCGCTCGCCGACGAGGAGCGGCCGGTTGTCGGGCGTCAGCTCGACCGCTTCGAGCCCGGAGACCAGAGCCCGGTGGTGATGCGGGACCGCGCCGCGGCGCGCGCCCCCGAACCAGGCCGGCCAGGGCGCGGACGTGGTCGCCGCGTGGTGCCGCAGCAGCCGCCGACGAGGTTGAGCCAGCCGGCGTCGAGGAAGCGGGCGAAGGCGCTGCGACGAAGCACCTCCGGCCCTTCGCGGTAGCTGCCCTCCTCGTCGGGCAGGCCGGCGTTGGGCACGCAGGCGACCGGCGTGCGGCAGACTCGGCAGGGTGCGGAGTGGTCGGCCATCAGCTCCGGGCCGGTGGCGCAGTTGAGCCCGACATAGAGAAGGTCGGCGTGGAGCGAGCGAGGCCGCGAGCGCCTCGGCGTCCTGGCCGCCGAGCATGCGTGCCGGTGGTCTCGATCGTCGCCGAGACCGCGACCGGCACCCGCCATCCGGCCTGGGTCGAAGGCCCGCTCGATGCCGATGAGCCCGGCCTTGACGTTGCGCGTGTCCTGGGCGGTCTCGAGGAGCAGGTAGTCGGCGCCGCCGGCCATGAGGCCGAGAGCCTGGACCCGGAAGTGCTCGATCAGCTCCTCGAAGGTGATGCCGCCGGTGACCGAGATCGCCTTGGTCGTCGGACCCATGGAGCCGGCGACGAAGCGGCGGGCCGGGCGTGTCGTACCGGGCGCAGGCCGCGCGGGCGATGCGCGCCGAGGCGGCGTTGAGCTCGAACGCCTCGTCGGCGAGGCCGTACTCGGCGAGCACGAGCGGCGTGCCGCCGAACGAGTTGGTCTCGACGATGTCGCAGCCGGCCGCGAGATAGGCCTCGTGGACGCCGTCGACCACGTCGGGCCGGGTCGCGCACAGGTTCTCGTTGCAGCCTTCGAGATCGGGTCCGCCGAAGTCGTCGGCGGTGAGCGTCACGCGCCTGGAGCGCGGTGCCGGTGGCGCCGTCGAGCACCAGCATGCGCTCGTCGAGGGCGGAGAGGAGAGCCGCGGTGCGCGCGTCCAGGTCGGCCGGGCGCGGCGGTACGGGGACATCGAAGATGGAATCCGGCAACGACAGTTCCCTCCTTGGAATCGCCGGGCGGGCAACAAAAAACCCGCCTCGGAATGCATCACGAGACGGGCCTTCGCCACGGACACTTGGTTGCCGCCAGCGGCGGCCGCATCCTCGCTACAGCGAGAGGGCACCTTGGGTGTCCGTCCCAGGTTGCCGAGCCCGGCCGAAACCGGACCGCTCGTAATGCAGGGGAGAGGATAGCAAAGGACTGCAAGGACATCAAGGACATCAAGGACTAGATCTTCAGCTTCTCCATCAGCTTCTTGATGGCCACGGCGCTCTGCATGACGTAGAAGTGGAGCGAGGGGACGCCGCTTGGCGAGCAGCTCCTCGGCTCTGGTGGAGAGCCCACTCGACGCCGACGTCCAGCGACTGCTCGGGCTTCGCCGACAGGCGGCGTCCGCGAGGGCGTCCGGGATCTCCACGAAGAAGTTCTTGCGGGATCGTGGTGAGCTGCTTCTGCGAGGTCAGGATCTTCAGGCCGGGGATGACCGGCGCCTCGATCCCCGCTTCCCGGCAGACGTCGAGATAGCCGAAGTAGTGCCGGTTGTCGAAGAACATCTGGGTCACGACGTAGTCCGCGCCGGCCTCGATCTTCTCCTTGACGTGGCGGGCGTCGGCCGCAGGTTGGGCGCCTCGAAGTGCTTCTCGGGATAGCCGCCGACGCCGACGCAGAAGTCCGAGGGCTCGGCGTCGAGCAGGTCCTGGTCCAGGTACTTGCCATGGTTCATGGCGGCGATCTGGCGGACCAGGTCGACCGGCGTAGAGGTTGGCGCTGCGGCCGTGCTGCAGCGGCTTCTGGTAGCCGCTGTCGTCGCCGCGCACCGCCAGGACGTTGTCGATGCCCAGGTAGCTGAGCTCGATCAGGAAGTCCTCGGTCTCCTCGCGGGTGAAGCCGCGGCAGAGGACGTGCGGCACGGCGTCGATGTGGTACTTGTTCTGGATCAGCGCGCAGACCCCGAGCGTGCCCGGCCGCTTGCGCTTGACCCGGCGCTGGATGCCCTGCGGCGTCTCCTCGTAGATCACCTCGGCGGCATGGCTGGTGATGTCGATGAACGGCGGGCGGTACTGGACCAGGTCGTCGATGAGGGCGAGCAGGCCCTTACATTGCCGCCGCGCATCGGCGGGATGATCTCGAAGCTGATCAGCGGCCGGTCGGCCTGGGCGAGGTGCTCGATGACTTTCATCGGACTCCTCGAACGGGCGGGGAGCGTATCAGATAAAGTCCACCCATGAGCCCTTGGCGAGGCGAACGGACTCCGCGGCGGATGCTGCGCCCCCTGGGCGATGCCGCCGCGGCCGTGATCGCCTTCGCCATGGCGTTCGTGGTCCGCATCCGGTTTCCCCTCCCCTTCACGCAGAGCCTCCTGCCGGAGGAGCGCCTCCTCTTCCTCTTCGAGGAGTGGGGGCCGGTGTTGATCGCCCAGCTCGGCGCCCTGTATTTCTTCGGCTTCTACGACCCGCCGCAGCCGCGCAGCCTCTCCGAAGTGGCCCGCCGGCTCGCCGCCGTCGTGGGCGCCCAGGGGCTCGCGCTGATGGGCTACTACTTCCTGGCCAACCAGCTCTTTCCGCGCTCGGTCCTGCTGCTCCACCTGGTGCTCGACTTCGCCCTCCTCCTGGCCTGGCGGCTGCTCGTCGACCGCACCGGCCGGCGCCGCGAGCGCCGGGTGGCCATCGTCGGTTGCGGCGAGGCGGCACGGGAGGTGGCCGAGGCCCTGCGGCTCCACCCGTGGCACGGCCTGCGCGTGGCCGGGTTCGTGCCGCGGCCCGGCGAAGAACCCCCGGCTGACCGGTCCGACTATCTCCTCGGACCCTGCCTGGGCACCGCGGACGATCTCCCTCGCCTTCTCGCCGGCGGACAGGTGGAGGACATCGTCCTCGCCGGCAGCGACGACTCCTGGCAGAGCCGGCTCCTGGACAGCCTGGCCGGCACCCGCCCCGCCCATACCAACGTGCTTCTCCTCCCCGGCCCGTTCGAGAGCCTGATCGGGCGGATGCGCTACCGCTGGGTCCACGACCTGCCGCTGGTCGAGGTGGTGCGCGAGTCGGAGTGGCGGATCAACTGGCCGCTCAAGCGGGTGCTCGACCTGGCGGGCGGCTCGATCCTCGCGGTCCTGGCGCTGCCGGTGCTCGCCGCCTGCGCGGTCGCGGTGCGGGCCACCTCACCCGGGCCGGTCCTGTACCGGCAGACCCGGGTAGGCCGCGGGCTGAAGCCGTTCACCCTCCTCAAGCTCCGCACCATGCAGGTGGACGCCGAGGCCGAGCGGCGAGGTGCTGGCGCGGCAGGACGACCCGCGGCTGACCCCGATCGGCGGCCTTCCTGCGCCGCTTCCGTCTCGACGAGATCCCGCAGCTCCTCAACGTGCTCCAGGGGAGCATGAGCCTGGTCGGGCCGCGGCCCGAGCGTCCCGGTTTCGTTGAACGATACCTCGCCGAGGTCCCCGGCTACGCCGAGCGCTTCTCGATCGCTCCCGGCCTCACCGGCCTCGCCCAGGTCAACGGCGACTACCACTCCAGCCCGCGGAACAAGCTCCGCTACGAGCTCGCCTACATGGCCAACTGGTCCTTCTGGCTCGACCTGTCCATCCTCCTGCGCACGGTCAAGATCGTCCTGACTTCCAGAGGTGTGTAAAAAGTTTGAACAGCCTGCCCAGAAGGTTGACAACATCTGGACTTCCAGGATATCATGATCAAGTATCTCCCATTTCGGGTTAAGGGGGGAAGTATGTATCCGTACCTTGATTTTCGCGCCTTGCGGCGTTTTGCCGGTTTTTTTCTTATCACGGCCCCGGCTCTCCTGGTAGCTCCCCGCCTTCTCTCGGCCGCTTCGACAGGTACGACGGCACTGCACATGCCTCAGGGCGGCGCGGCCGGCACCGGCAACGGCGACTACGTCTCCGACGCGGGCGGGCTGAACACGGTATACCGGTATTTCATCGAGGTGCCGCCCGGGCTGGGCCGGCTGGTCGTGGAGATCTTCGACGCCGACGTAGGGCTCGGCGGCGCGGCCGAAGCCACCGCCGGGCGGGACCGCGACCGCAGCGGCGGGTTCACCTCGGTCGCCGCCTACAGCCTGTTCAACCCCGCGGGATCGGCCCGGACCACCAGCTTCACCACCGGCAACACCACGACTCCGGCCGCCTCCGACAACGCGTGGACGACGTTCTTCGACTCGACGGGCGACGACGTCCGCGACAACTTCACCGCCGCGGCCTTCAACAACAACGACGGCCTGGCGACGTGGGGCTCGAACTGGGTTGAAACCAACGACGACAACAACGCCGGCAACGGCGACATCCGCATGACCGGCGGCGAGCTGCGGCTCGGCGACAACGGCAGCACCGGCGTGAATGCCGCGCGCATCGAGCGCCAGGCCGACCTCTCCGCGTTCACCGTCGCCACGTTCACCTTCAACCTCCGCACCCAGAACGTCGAGGCCGGTGATCAGTATGCGGTCGAGGTTTCGGCGAACGGCGGCGGGGCCTGGACCACGCTGGAGACCTTCACGGGTACCGTCGCGGCCACGACGCGCAGCTACGACATCAGCGCCTACAAGGCCACGAACACCCGCATCCGGTTTATTCACGTGACCGGCTACAACAACAACGACTTCCTGTTCGTGGACAACGTCCGCATCCAGGACAACCGGATCACCGCCGGCCACTGGGAGCTGCGGGTGGACATGGGGGTCGGCAACGACATCAACGCGATCGGGATCCGGGCGCACGACGGCACCAGCGGCTCCGGCGGGACGGAGCTCAACGTCTACTTCGACTCGTTCGCCCAGTTCGGCATCAACCCCCCGAGCTCCGGCACGGTGAGCCGCAGCTACGCGGTCTACCCGTTCATCACGTCCGGCTGCAACGCCGCAGAGAACGATTTCGACTACGACAACAACCGCGGCGACGTGGGCTCGATGAGCTTCGCCAGCCCGTCCGGGAGCTTCACGCAGAACCTCGCCAGCACAGCGCTGTCCGCCGACAACGCCTGGGTGCGCAACTCCTTCAGCGGCTGGACCTCGGACGTCAACAGCATCGACTACGGCGTCTGGTCCTCCGACATTTCGATCTCCTCGTACCTGGTCACCGGCACTCCGAACGGGAACTACACCACGTTCTACATGACCAACACCCTGGCGGCGGCGAATCCTCCGACCGCCAACCCGCAAACGAACGCGTTCCGGGTCTACCTCCCGACCGACGCCGGAGCAGCCCCGGTCAAGCCCTACGTCGAGCAGCTCGCCCGCTGGTCCACGCTCGGCCCGAACCCGCCGGCGGTGGGCTCGACCTCCGGCTATACGGTGACGGTGCGGGTGGTCAACCCCACGTCCCAGGCGATCACCTTCTCGGCCAGCAACCTGGTGACCGCGAACGTGCCCGGCGGCGGCGTGACCTATGCCGGCTCCGCGACCGCCCAGGTCAGCCAGGGATCGATCACCGCCCAGCCGGCCGCGGGCGGGACCGGCAACATCACCTGGAACCCGGGCACGGTGGCCGCCGGCGCCACGGCTCTCCTCGCCTACCAGGTGAGGGTGCTGCCGACCTCGGTGGGCCAGCGCCTCCCGTTGACCGCGACGCCCTCCTCGGGCAACGGCACCCGGGCTCAGTACGTGGACGAGACCGGCAACACCACGCAGACGCGGGCCACCTACCTTTCCGGGCCGCTCTGCGAGCTGGCTGTCACCCAGGGGCTCCTCACGCAGGCCGTGGTCTCCTCCTTCCATACCTACGCGGCGGAGGACGGCGGCGTGCTGGTCGAGTGGACCACCGCCTCCGAGGCCGGCACCGCCGGCTTCTACCTCTCCCGCTGGGACGACAAAGCGAAACGCTTCGTCAAGGTACATAAAGGATTGCTCCCCGGCCTGATCCACGAGGCCCAGGGCGGCACCTACCGCTTCGTGGACGATGGCGCCGCGCCCGGCTCTTCCCAGACCTACCTCCTGGAGGAGGTCGAGTTCAACGGCGGCCGGCAGCGCTTCGGACCCTTCACCGCCCGGCCGTCGTGGGATCGTCCTGAAGACGTACGGTCCACGGCGGAGACCTTCGAGCGCGAGCCTCATCCGGCGCTCCGGCATGCGGCTGTGGAGGAGGACACCGGCGACGGCCTGCGCCGGGCGGTGGAAGCCGTCCGGGCCGGCTCGGGCGAGGGCGTTCACCTGACGGTCCGTGAGAACGGCCTCTACTATCTGTCCTCCAGCCAGATCGCCTCCTGGTTCGGCATGACCCTCGACGCCGCCGAGAAGACGATCGGCAAGGGTAACCTCCTGTTGACCCGGAACGGTCTGAACGTGGCCTGGTACCCGGACTTCACCGATTCCCCCAAGCTCAAAACGGCCCGCGGCCTCTTCTTCTACGGTGAGACCGTGGACAGCCTGTACAGCCGCGACACGGTCTACCGCCTGCGGCAGACCAGCGGCACGGCGATGCAGGCCGTCGCCGCCACGCCCGCCGCCGCGGTCTCCGGAGGCTCGTTCCCGGAGTCGCAGGCGTCCGAGGTGGACTCGTTCCCGGCCACGGCCATCTCGCCCGACCCGGAGTCCGACTACTGGTTCTGGGCGTTCCTGGTGGCGAACGACCCGACCTACGGCCACAAGGCGTTCAGCGCGGACGCGCCGGGCCTCGCTCCAGGAGCCGGTACGCTCACCGTGAACCTGCAGGGAGCGACCGACACCCACGTCACGGGAGAGCACCGCGCCGCGGTCTCCCTGAACGGCACCGTGCTCGGCGAGCTTCAGTGGCAGGGGATCACGCCGCAGCAGGGGACGTTCGCAGTCCCGGCCGGCCTCCTCCTCGCGACCGGCAACCAGGTGGAGGTCACCGCCACCGTGGGCGGCGGCGCGCCGTACAGCATCCTCTACGTCGACGGGTTCCGGCTCGGCTACCCGCGCGTCTTCACGGCAACGGGCGACGCTCTGGCATTCACCTCCGGAGGCAACCCCACGGTCACGGTGACGGGGCTCTCCAGTCCTGCCGTCCGGCTGGTGGACATCGCCAACCCGCTCCAGCCGCGCTGGGTGACCGGCGCGGCGGTGGAGGCCGACCCCGGCACGCCAGGGATCTTCCGCGCCAGCTTCGTGCCCTCGCCCGCGTCGCGCTACCTGGCCGCCGGGCCGGGTGCTCTCAAGACACCAGCCGCCGTCCGGCCGTGGAGCGTGCTCGACCGGCGGACCACCTCGTACGGCGCCGACGTGCTGATCGTGGCGCCCACGGGCTTCGAGGCGGCGGCCGAACGCCTGGCCTCCCTGCGCAGGAGCCAGGGCCTCGAGGCCCTGGTGGTGAACCTGAACCAGGTGGCGGACAGCTTCGGGGAGGGGATCGCGACGCCCCAGGCGCTCAAGTCCTTCATCCGCTACGCCAGGAAGAGCTGGATCGTGCCGCCGCGCTACGTGATCCTCGCCGGCGAAGGGAGCCTCGACTACCGCAACCTGCAGGGCTATGGCGACTGTGTGCTGCCGCCCCTGATGATCCAGGGCGAAGGCGGGCTCTTCCCGGCCGACAACCGCTTCGCCGACACCGACGGCGACGGCCTGCCCGACGTGGCGCTGGGCCGCATCCCGGTGTTGACGGCGGCGGAGCTGGACGCCTACGTGGACAAGATCCTGGCCTACGAAGGCTCCGGCACGCCGGTCTGGGCGGCGAACGCCCTGATGCTCGCCGACGCCCAGGACGGCTCGGCGGACTTCTCCGCGGACAGCGACCGCATCTCGGGACTGCTGCCGGCAGGCAGCAACGTGGACCGGATCTATCTCTCCTCCATGGCGCTGTCCCCGGCCCGCACGGAGCTGCTCCAGGGCATCCAGAACGGCGCCTCCTGGGTGAACTACCTGGGCCACGGCGGCCTCGACCGGCTTTCGTCCGGCGGGCTGCTGACCAGCGCCGACGTAGCCGGCCTGACCAACGGCGGCAAGCTGCCGGTGGTCACCGCGATGACCTGCACGATCAACCGTTTTGCCGTCCCCGGCGTACCTTCTCTGGGCGAGGTTCTGGTGAAGAGCTCGGCCGGCGGCGCCGCGGCGGTCTGGGGACCCTCCGGCCTCTCCTACCACGGTGAGGCTCGCCAGCTCGCGGAGGTGTTCTACAGACTGGCGTCGGCGCAGCAGTCCGGGCGCCTCGGCGACTCGGTGCTGCGCGCGCTGATGGAGTTCGGAGGCCTCGGGGGAGACAGCAGAATGCTGGATATCTACAATCTACTCGGAGATCCATCGCTCCTCGTACGCCGGGCGCCGGCGGCGCCGGCCGGCGGTGGAAGCTCAGGCGAGTAGGGGGAACATGGGTATCATGATGTCCGGCCAGCCCGAGGGGATCCGCGATCCGGGGAACCCCCCGGACCGGGAGAGACGGCGCCTCTACGAGCCGCCCCGCATCTTGTACAGGGAACCTCTGGAAGCCATGGCGGCGGTCTGCTCCCCCACTCCTCCCGCCAAGGGCAACGTGGCCTTCTGCTCGCAGGGGCCGATCTCGTCCTGACGCGGCCTGGGCGAAAAGCGGTAGGTCTCCGTATAAAACAGTCCGGGCTCGCGCGCTTCGGCCAGAGCACGGCCGTCCAGCTCAAGCCAGCAGTGTCCGGTGAAGCCTTCGTACCCGGGCAGATGGCCGATGCCGAAGCAGAGAGAGACGTCGACTCCGGCCTCGCGCAGAAACCGGTAACGGGTGATGCCCCGGACCAGACAGCCGCGGCGCACGAGCGGCCACCCCAGCCGGAGCACCAGATCGATGCGCCGGATCAACCGGTCGACCTCCGCCGGATCGCGCGGCGGAGCCGGAGGCCCGGACGGCTCCAGCCTGTCGCCGAGCCGTGGCAGCTCGACGGTCCGCATCCACAGCGGAACCGCCGCCGCGAAGGCCAGCACCCTGAGCACGAACAAAGGGCCTCCAATCCTCACACCCGGCAGGATACACCGGCCGGCAACGGCTGAGCACTACGGCTGCTCGGGCTCCACGACCAGCGCCGGGTCGCCGAGGATCGTCCAGCCGACGATCACGTCGCGCATCTCCGGATGCTGCTGGGCGAGATCCCGCTTGGCGGCCAGCAGGGCGTCACCGATGGTCGCGCCGGGCTGCACGATGCGCGGCAGATAGCGCTGGCCGAGCGCGATGTCGGACTGGCTGTCGGTGAGCGCGGTCGCGCCCAGCACCGCCGCCGCTCCCTGCTCGCCCGAGACCATCAGGGCGTGGCCGAGGGTGTTGATGGTGGGATGGACGTAGTAGGTGTTCCAGCAGCCCCACTGCGCCACCACCGCCGGACGGCCGATGTTGTTGAGCCGCACGGCGTGCGGGCTGGCGAACAGGATGCTGAAGGACCACACGTTGTAGCTCGAGTGGCCGAAGAACTGCGCGAAGGCGACGCCGTTGTTGAGCGTGGAGATGACCTTGGCGCGCGCCACCGGCACCCCGAGCTCGTCGATGTCGGCGCGCTCGACGCTCCAGCCCGCGCCCAGCCCGTCGATGAGCTGGTGGCTGATCTGCGAGAAGGAGATGCGCTCGAACGGGTCGTAGCTGTCCGTCGCCGCCAGGAAGGTGCGGCCGTAGTTCTTCGCTTCGTACGCCAGGGTCTTGGCGATCACCGCCGACAGCTCGGCGCTCGTCCGGACCGGCAGGCGGCCGACGGGCACGTCGGGGATCGAATCGCGGTCGACGTCGCCGTAGAGCGGGTCGGCCGGCACGAAGTTGACGCCACCGGCCTGGACGTAGAGCGACGGGATGAAGCTCAGGCTGCCGATCCCGAGGTAGTTCTTGTAGTCGTAGGTGTCGCCTCCGACCAGCACCACGTACTTCGTCCCCTTCTCCCGCGCCGCGTACGCCACGTACTGGCGGATAGCTTCCGGATCGACCATACCGTTGCTCAGGTTCTCGTAGATCTGATCGACGTCGACCACCTGCGCGGTCAGACCCTGGGCGCGGCGGTGGTCGACCAGAGGCGCGACGCCCGCGGCGAAGTCGGGGTTGGCGATGACGAGGTATTCGGCGCTGCCTGTGAAGATGTCTTCGCGCGGCGGCGCGGCGAGGATCTGCGGCGTGAGCTTCCTGGCCGCGGTCGCGACCACGTAGTCGGCCGCCTCGGTGGCACCGGCGAAGGTGACGGCAAAGTTGCCGGCGGCTCCAGACAACGATGGCTTGGCGATGCGCTCCAGGCGGTTGCCGCGGAGCCGGTAGACCGAGACGTCGTTGCTCGGCAGGTTGCCGACGGTGAAAGCCTGCGCGGCGTCACTATGGAAGCTCAGGCGGCCGTCGCGGGCCAGCAGGCGCCGCGGGTAGGTGATCTGGTAGGCGTTGAGGCCGACGACGTCCCAGTCGACGCCCTGGTCGAGCGGCATGTTCACGTCGATCCGGTTGGCGCCGGAGATCAGCACGCCGGCCGGAATCTCGGCATCGACCGGGCCGGCATCGGTGCCGTTGAACTCGGCGTCGGCCACCTCCGTGCCGTTGAGCGAGACGACCACGTGGTGGTCGGGATCCTTGCCCGGCCAGTCGGTGAGACCCCACAGATCGACGCCGAGCCGGGCCGCGCCGGCGCTCCCGCCGCTCAGCACCGGATCGGTCACGGTCAGAGAGAACGTGGCGGCCCCGGGGCTGAAGATCGCCATCAAATCCTGGTCGTACCACGGATCGGCGCCCGGAGCGGCGGGGTTGTAGAGGCTTTGGCGCTCGGCCCGCGCGGTTTCGTTGTAGACGGTCACCGGGTTGCGGAGCTGCGCTGGAGGCGTGTTGTCGTCGGTGGACCGCAGGACCGACTGGGGCTCGACGCGCAGGGTGTAGTGGTTGCGGTCGCTGTACAGGCTGTCCGCCGCCTTGCCGTAGAATTCGATCGCTTCGCCCGGGCCGAAGGTGCCGTTGCCGTCCACACGGATCGGCACCGCTCCGGCGCGGTTGGAGAGGGCGAGCTGGGCGAGCGGAACCTTGCTCATGTCGATGCCGGCCGCCAGCAGGTTTTCGAAGGTGACCCGGTAGAGGCCGTCGGCGGCGACCACCAGGCGGACGGACGGCATGTCCTTCTTCTTCCAGCCGCCCTGGCGCAGGTCGAGCTTCGCCTGGTGCTCCTGCCGGATGGCGGCCCAGGGGATGGCATTCATGGCTGCCGGCTGCGACACCGCCCACTCGCCGAGCGGGAACGGTCCGTGGACGTGCTCCACGCCCTTGGTGTCCACGTCGGCCAGCAGGAAGGCACTGGCATCGACCGGGTCCGCCTCCAGGTGGTAGGTGAGCGGCGCCACGGAGTTGCCGTTCTGCGTGCGGACCAGATGCTTGTGGAGCGGCGTCCACTCCTCGTTCACCAGGCCGAAGACGTAGAAGCCGACGTTGTCCGTCTCGGTGTCGGTCGTCCAGGTGAAGACCAGCTTGCCGCCCTGCAGCTCGGCATGGAAGGACGACAGGGTCACGGGCAGCGGCGTGGGCGCGTAACGGTAGCCGAAGTTCTTGTTGGCGATGGTGTTCGAGCCTGTGGAGACGGCGACGCTACGGCTGTTGCAGACCGTACACACACCGGCTTCGTCGGGGTCGCCGGTCTCGGTGTAGGAGATCGGCAGCGTCGAGGTGGCGACGACCACCACGTAGTTGCCGGCTGCGATCGCCGAGAACGTGTAGGCCCCGGTGCTGGTGGTGAGGGACGTGGCGACGCGGGTGCCGTCGGCCGGGTCGCCGTCGCCGTTGGGATCGGTCCACAGCTCGACGCGGACGCCGCTGAGCTTCGGCTCACCGACGTCGATCACGCCGTTGGCGCTGGCGCCCGAGCTGTCGTCCCACACGGTGCCGGAGATCGAGGCCGTCGGCAGGTTCGCGATGTTGTTGTTCGCGCTCGCGCTCACCGGCTGCGTGAGCTGGCTGGCGCTGGCATAGGCGGTGTTGGAGATCTGCGTGATACCAATGGGCAGCGGGTTGTTCGCGGTGACCTGGAAGCGCACGGTCATCGTCTCGCCGGCGAGCAGCGAGTAGCCGCGCGAGGCCAGGACGAGCACCGAGGGGTCGTCACCGGAGATCGGACCGCTGCTGATCCGGACGGCCCGCTCGACAACCACGTCGTCGACGTAGAAGCTCTCGCCCGTGTTGGCGAGCGCCGTCGTGGTCGAGAGCGACACGACCGCCGGGCTGGTCAAGGTCGAGATGGTGCAGGTGATCGCGACGTACGCGCCGTCGGTCTGATCGGTGCCGAACCCGCCCGGGTTGTTGCAGGCGGAGCCGCTCATCCCCGATCCGTCGAGGGTGCCGAGAAGGGTGCCTCCGACACTGATGTTGAGCGGATCGCCGGCGTCGATGCCCACCCGGCGCACGTTGAACGTCAGGGTGGCACGGTAGAAGCCGGACAGGTTGACGCTGCGGTTGGAGGTCTGGTTCCTGCCGAGCTGCATGCTGTAGTCGCCGAGGTCGACGACGGCTGCACCGGCGAGACTCCAGTTGTTGACCCAGGCCGTGGTGCCGTCGCTGCCGCCGGGGTAGTCGGTGCCGGCACCGCCGTCGAAGTTGTCGGCAAAGGTGGTGATGGTGTCGGTGCGGTAGGAGACGATCGTGCTGCTGCCCGCCACGTAGGTGGTTCCGGTCGGCGCGGCGTCGCTCAGGCTGAAGCCGGTCAGGGTGGCGCTGCCGGTGTTGGTCACCACCATCGTGTACTGGAGCACGTCGCCCGGATCGACCAGGCCGTTGCTGTTGCTGTCGGTGATGAACAACGAGCTCTTGGTGATGCCGGCCGCCACGGAGCTGACGGTGACGTCCTCGTCGGCCTCCGGGTCCAGGCCTGCCGGCGTGTCGGCGTCCTGCGCCGCGTTGCCGGTGTCGTCGACGGTCGTGTCGCCGGCCCCGATGCTGCCGTTGCCGTTGGTGTCGAAGACCGTCGTCGCGGTGTTCTCGTAGGTACCGGCGGCCATGCCGGCAGGCACGTTGACGGTGTAGGTGATGGTCACCGCCGCGTTGGCCGGCAGCGTCCAGTTGCCCCAAGTCAGGCTGGTGGCGCCGAGCGCCGGGTTGGTGGTGGTGGTGCGCACCACGCCCGCGTCCTGGGCGATCGAGAAGCTGGCCAGGCTGAAGCAGGTCGGGCAGGTCGCGCCTTCCGGCATCAGCACGTCCGAGATCTGGACCAGCGTGGCGTTCGCGTCGCCGACGTTGCGGACCCTGATCGTGTAGGTCGCGGTGCCGCCGGGGTTGACGGTCGGGGTCGAGGTGTCCTTGTCGATCTCGAGCTTCGCCGGCAGGCGGAAGCCGAAGTCGACGGTCAGGTCGGTCAGGCCGGTGAGCGGAATGGTGATGTCCGTAATCTTGTTGCAGGCGCCGCAGACCCCGATCTCCTTCTCATAGGTCTGGACGTAGCCGGTGAGCGCGGTCGCGCCGGTCATGTCGAGCCGGTACTGCGCGGCCGACAGGTTGCCGAAGGTGAAGTTGCCGGCGGCGTCCGTGGTGGCGGTGGTCACCAGCGAGTAGGCGCCGGTGCTGCCGAGCGCCCGGCTCAACAGGGAGACCACGACGCCGGCGATGCCCGGCTCGGTCGCGTCCTGCACGCCGTCGCCGTCCTGGTCGTTCCACACCCGGTCGCCGAGCACGTTGGGCGGCTGCACGCCGAAATCGGCGAACACCACGTCCTGGGCCGCCGACAGGGTGACGCCGTACTGGCCGTCGAGCGGCGTGTCGGGGTCGGCGGTGAAGTTGGTGCTCGGCAGGTCGACGTCGGTGCTGTCCACGCGCACCACGTAATTGCCGGGCGCGAGGCCGGTGAACTGGTAGGAGCCCAGGTTGCCGTTGACGGTGGCGGTCACGGTGGTGGCCACGAGCGTATCGCCGGCCGAGAAGACCTTGTTGCCGTCGTTGTCGCGGTAGAGCTGCACCGTGACGTTGTTGAGGCCGGGCTCGCTCCCCGCCTGGCCGCCGTCGCCGTTGTCGTCGCGGAACACCCGGTCGCCGATCGTGGCGCCGGGGCCGAAGCCGAAGTCGGCGGTGGTGACCTGCTGGTTGGCCGCCAGGGTGACGAGCAGCGGATCGCTGCCGCCCGACAGGACGTAGCGGTTGCCGTAGGCGTCGGTGGGGATCTGCGCGTCGGTCTGGTCGACGTCCACCAGGTAGCGGCCGACCGGCAGGTTGTAGAAGGCGTAGGCGCCGGCCGAGTCGGTGGCGGCGGTGCCGACGACCGCGTCGGCAGCGTCGATCACGCCGTTGCCGTTGTTGTCCTCGTAGAGGGTGACGGTGACGTTGATCAGGCCGCCCTCGCTCGAGTCCTGGAGGCCGTTGCCGTTGGCGTCGTTCCAGACGCGGTCGCCGATCGAGCCGAAACCGATCGGGCGGTAGCCGAAGTCGGTGGTGAGCACCGCGGCCGTCCCGTTGGTGACGACGCTCGCCTTGCCGTCGCAGGTCGTGCAGATGCCGGCCTGGTCCGGATCCTGGGTCTGGGACAGGCGCGTGTACGCGGCCACGAAGTCCGGATCTCCTTCGTCGATCGCCACGATCCAGTTGCCCGCGGGCAGCGAGCTGAACGTGTAGGTGCCGCTGGCGTTGGTCGTGGTGACCGCGCGCACGAGGTCGATGTCGTCGGCGTTGCCGCAGATCGTGTCGGTGCCGCAGTTGCGCACGCCGTCGCCGTTGACGTCGAGGATCAGGGTGACGGTGACGTTGGCGATGCCCTCCTCGCCGGAGCCCTGCGAGCCGTTGCCGTTCCAGTCGGCGTACAGGGCGTCGCCGATCGACGAGGTGCCCGCCCGGCGGTAGCCGAAGTCGTAAGCGCCGAAGATGTTGCCGCCGGTCACCGAGACCGCCGCCTTGGTGTTGTCGCAGGTGGTGCAGGTGGCGCCCGCCTGGTCGGGGTCACCGGTCTGCTGCCAGGTCTGCGGCGCGGCGAGCGCCGGCAGCGAGGTGGTCACCACCACGACCGACCAGTTGCCGTTCGCCACGTTGACGAAGCGGTAGCGGCCGGAGGCGTCGGTGGTCACCCGCGGACAGGTGGAGCCGACCACGCAGACGCCGTCGCGCAGGTCGACGGTGATGCCGGACAGCGCCGCCTCGCCCGGGTCCTTCACGCCGTCGCCGTCGATGTCGTCCCACAGGGTGCCGAAGACGACGTTGCCGATGCTGTAGCCGAAGTTGTTGTTGGTGAAGTCGTCGTCGGCCGCGTTGCCGTTGGAGAGGGTGAGAACCTTGGCGGCGGTGTTCTGGTTGTCGCAGGTCGTGCAGACGGCGCCGACCTGGTCGGGGTCGCCGGTCTGCACCGCGCCGGCTCCGGGCAGGGTGGCGGTGCGCACCAGCACCCGGTAGGAGCCGGAGGCGAGGCCCGTGAAGCTGTAGAAGCCGCTGCTGTCCGTGACCGTGGTCGGGCAATTCACCCCGGCGGTGCAGACCCCGTTGAGCAGCTCGACGGTGACGAACGGAATGCCGGGCTCGCCCACGTCCTTGACGCCGTTCGGAGAGACGCCGAGGTCGGCCCAGATGGTGCCGCTGACCGAGCCGCGCGGATCGACCTCGTGGGTCGCGGTGGCGCTGGCGGTGTTGACCGCGCCGCCGTCGAAGAACACGGCGCCGATCACCGCCTCGGTGTTGTTGTGGATCACCACGTCGGCCTCGCCGTCGCCGTTGGTGTCCTGCTCGGCGGCCAGGAAGCGCACCGTGACCGTCTTCGTCTGCTGGGCGCGCAGCGGGCCGAGATCCCAGGTGAGCGTGCCGACGCGGCTCGGGGCGGTGCCGGTCACCGACGAGCCCGTCGGCGTCAGGGTGGCGTCGAGGAACTGGAGCACGTCGGCGTCGTAGGTGTCGGTCATCGGCACCGAGCGCATGTCGTCGCTCGGCGCGCCGCAGATGTCGGAGGTGGTGACCTTCATGCCGGCGGCGTCGAGGAACAGGACGATGCCGTCCGAGCCGCCGGTGTGCTTGTAGGTGAACGACACCCGGGCGCCGGCCACCTCCGCGAAGGTGGTGAGGATGCTGGAGGCGTCGACCGTGAGCGTCTTGACGTTCGCGATCCCGACCGCGGTGTTGAGGCTGGCGGTAGAGATCGTACCGGACAGCGTCTGGCCGCCGACCACGTCGGTGATGGTGTAGTCGAGGTCGTCGTTGGTGAGCGCCCCGCTCATGTAAAGCGGGATCAGCAACGTGACCGAGGCGATCGTACCGCCGGGGCTCCCGATACCGAAGGTGTTGACGATCAGATCGTTGCCGCTGCCGCCCTCGCCGGCGCGGGCGTACACCCCGTCCGGCCCCTGGGTGCCGACGGCGCTCGCGGAGCTGGCGAAGGTCGAGCCGGCGACGACCGACTCGGCCCAGGCGGTGTAGCTGCAGGGCTGGTTCGCCGGGCGCGAGTTGGTGGCGCTCAGCGTGTAGGTCACCACCTGGCCTTCGGTCGAAACGGCGGCGGAGGTGCGCGTCTTGGCGACCAGCAGCGACGGGCCGAAGCCGAAGTCGGTAGTGGCGACGGTCGCGCCGGCGGTGAGGCCGGTGACCGCCACCGTGTCCTTGGGCAGCGCCGGGGTCGGAGTGGTCAGCCGGAAGCCCGTGGGCACGTCGGCGTCGTTCTTGTCGACCACCACGATGTAGTTGCCTGCGGCGAGGCCCGAGAAGCAGTAGTTGCCGGTGCCGCCGCAGCCGCTGCCCGAGGCACCGCTGGTGGTGGTGGCGACGAGCGGCTCGCCCGCGTCGAGGACGCCGTCGCCGTCCTGGTCCCAGTAGAGCGACAGGCCGACGTTGGCGATCGTGGTCTCACCGGCGTTCAGCACGCCGTTGTTGGCGTTGGCCGGCGTACCGGCGCCGTCGTCGCGGAAGATCGTGTCGCCGATGCGGGCCGTGCCGAGCACGGGGATCGCGGCGGTCGCCTGCAGGAAGGGGGACGAATCGCCGAAGCTCGCCGCCGCCGTGTTGGAGATCACCGGGTTGCCGCTGTACGGGCTGTTGACGGTGACGCCGAAGCCGGCCGTGCCCGAGGCGCCGGCCGGAACCGCGGCCTGAAGCCGCCACATCAGGTCGGTGACCAGCGACGGGGTGCCCGGCTGGGTGCTCGACCAGGAGACGCCATTGTCGGTCGAGTACAGGATCGTGACGCCGCAGCAGCCAAACGAGGCCGTGGCGGTGCCGGCGGCGAATTTCGTGCCGGCCGGGATCGAGTCGCGGATGACCAGCGGCACACCGAGGTCGGGGTTGCCGATCGCCACGCTCTCGCTGTTGGTCAGGGTCACCGTGTAGTTGAGCGTCTCACCGGCCGAGGCCCGGCCGTCGAGCGGCGAGGTGTCGGCGACCGTCTTGGCGAGGGTGGCGTTGGGCTCCACCGTCGTCAGCGAGCCGACGCCGGTGCCGTAGTCGCCAGCGAACTTCTCGTTGTCGGAGCCGGAGGCGGCCTCCTGGTAGGGGGTCAGGGGGACGGCGCAGGCGCCGTCCAGGCACATGAACGTGTAGTAGACGACGCCGGTGATGCTGGTGTTGTTCGCCGGCAGGTTCGTGAAGTAGAGCTGGTCGACGAAGTCGAGGTACTGAACGGGACCGCCGCCGGAGGTCGTGATCTGGAGCTGGCCGGAGGTCTTGACCAGCCGGAAGCAGGCCGGGTTCCAGTTGGTGTCGCCGATCGGCTGCAGGAGCGCGTTGTAGTCGGGCGAGCCGTCGCCGTCGTTGTCGAACCCGAAGTTGACGTTGCCGAGCTGGTAGTTGACGCCGTTGGTGATCACCGTCTGGCCGGGCAGGCAGGTGGCCGGCTCGTTGAACCAGGAGGCGCCGTTGGGAAAGATCTTGTTGGCGTTGGCCGAGATCTCGTTGCGCAGATTGACACGCCATGTAGCGTTCGCGGCCGACCCTTGCGCGCTGCTCCCCCACGCGTCGAACGGCAGCCAGAGGTCGTCGTTGGGGGTGTTCGAGTTGCACCAGACCGGCGAGCCGCAGGTGTCCGGGTTCGACCGCCGCGGATAGGTGAAGCTCCAGTACTGCCAGGAGCACTGGCCGACGTCGAGCGTGCCGATGTAGCGCGTGGCGTCGACCCGGTCGCCGAGGTGCGTCAGGCTGTAGGTGCCGGTGTTGGCCAGGCAGGAGCTGGTCAGCGCGACGTCGTTGGCCGCCGCCGCGCTGTCGCGGACCGGATAGGTGCCCGGCGTGCGCGCGCTGAAGTTGCCGATGTAGCCCACGACGTCGGTCAGCGGGGCGTCGCCCGTGTTGCAGTAGCCCACTCCGATCGTCGCCACCTGCGGCGCATAGGTCGACGGCGAGCAGACGTTGGAGTCGACGATCAGGTTGTAGGGAGCATTGATCCGGACGGAGAGCGAGCCGGCGGCGAAGGCCGGCTGGGCCAGGGCCGCCAGGGCTACAACCGCGATGAGTAGACGACCGCGATGAGACATTTGAAGTTCCTCCGGGGTGCCAACACCCGCACCCGCTCAGCCCGGTACGCATGAAAGCAGACTGCAATATGGATAGACAAGCGTATCACTTTTCCGGATGGCTCTGCTACCCTGCAACTCTCGCGCATGGGAGCCCTCTTCGCCAGCATCCGCCTCGACCGCAGCGAGCGCCTTGAGGAAGCCCTCGGCGAGAGCCTGCCGATCGTCGATCCCTCGGGACGCCATGCGCTGTTCTTCGACGGCCGCCTCGACAACCGCGACGACCTGCTGCGGGAGCTGGGTCTCGCGGAGGAGGAGAGCGACGCCGCGATCGTCCTGCGCTTCCTGGCGGCCGGGCACTGGGAGGCCCTGGATCGTTTCATCGGACCGTGGGCGCTGCTCCTCCTCGACCGCGAGACCCGCGAGGCGCACCTGGCGCGCGATCCGACCGGCGAGCGCATGCTGTGCTGGCACGCCGGCCCCGCACGGCTTCTGATCGCCAGCGAGCCGGCCGCCCTGCTCGCCGATCCGGGAGTGCCCCGGGAGCCCGACGCGGAGACGCTGGCGGCCTACTTCGCCATGCGCGAGCCGGCGCCCGGCGCCACGTTCTTTCGCGCCGTCCGCCAGGTGCCCGCCGGGCACCGCGTGGTGATCTCCGCCACAGGAGAGCGGCGCCACCGCTTCTGGGACCCCGACCTCAGCCTCTTTCGCGGGAGCGAGGCCGACTCGGTCGAGCGCTTCCGCGAGCTGCTCGGCCTGGCGATCCGCGCTCAGCTCCGCGCGCCGGGACCGGCCGCCGTGCTGATGAGCGGCGGCCTCGACTCGACCACGGTGGCGGCACACGCGGCCCGCATCTCGAAAACACCGGTCCGGGCGGTCTCCTGGCGGTTTCGCGGGCCGGGCGATCCGGCGGCGGCCGACGAGAGCGCGTTCGCGCAGGCGATGATGACCGTGGCCGGCCTTGAGCCGGTCTGGGTCGACGGCGACGGCTGCCTGCCCCTGCGGGGTATCGAAACGGATGACACCGATCCCGGCCTGCCGTTCGAGAATCCATACCGGGAGCTGCACGCCGCGGCGTTCGCGGCGGCGGCGGCGGGCGGCTCCCGGGCTCTGCTCACCGGCCATTTCTCGGACGAGATGTACCACGGTGTGGATGCCTGGTGGCTGCGCGATTGTCTGGCGCGCGGGGAGTGGGCGGCGGCGGCGAGGGGGGTGTGCGACGAGTTGCGCTGGAGCTCGCGCCCGGACGTCTGGACGCCGGGCCTGCGGCGCGCGCTCGGCGTCCTCCTGCTCGGGTCCGCCTGGGAGCGGCTGCGCTCCCTCCGGTCTCCGGCGTGGCTGACGCCGTTCGGCCGGGAGGCTGTCCGGCACCTCCGGGAGGGGCCGGCGCCGTTGCCGGCACGGCATCCGGAGCAGGCGGAGACGCTCCTCGCACCGTTCGCCATGATGGGCATCGCGGCCGAGATGCGGCGCGCCCGGCGGCACGGCATCGAGCTGCGCTTCCCGTTCCGCGACCGGCGCCTGATCGAGCTCGCCCTGCGCCTGCCGGCCCACCACCTGGCGCGTCCCGGGTGGCGCAAGCGCCTCGTGTGGCTCGCCGCCGAAGGCTGGCTGCCGGATGCCGTGCGCCTGCGGCGGCAGGGGTCGAGCCTGGGGCCGCTGTTCGCCCGCGCGCTCCGGGAGCACGGCCCGGCCGTGCGCCGCGTGCTCTTCGAAACGGGTCCGCAGCTCTGGCGCCGCTGGGTCGACCCCGCCATGCTGAAAGGCTTCCTCGACACGGGCGAGGCCGGGGGTCCGGGACTGCCGTCCCTGGTCTTCTGGCGCTGCCTCGCCGTGGAGCGGTGGATGCGGTCGCTCGCTCAATAGGCGATAGAAGGTATGCTATGCTCATCCGTCACGTATGCCAGTCGATGTTCGTCCTCCAGAAGCCGCCCAGCCGAGGCGTCCCTACGTGAGCCCCCGCCTCACCGAGTTGGGAGACCTCCGGAGCATCACCCTCGGAGGATCGCCGGGTTTCGGCGACTCCGGCGTCGGCGCCCCGCGCAAGCCGCTGGTCATCGGCGAGGCGCCGTTCCCTCCCTCCAGCGACAAGGCATGATTCCGGCGGCGGTCCGCCGATGTCCGGTGATGTTGCCGGCGCACGCCTCGGAGGTCTTCAACGGGGAGGCCCGGGTGGGGACGCGATGTTGCCGGGTGCGCAGCCTCACCGCGCCGGACCGTGATTTCCTGGTGATCTCCGGCGCCGGAGCCTTCGCGATCCCACGCGGGCAAGGGTGCATAGAGATCGATCCCGAGCCGGGAGCCGGCGAGGCCGCCGTCGAGGAGGCGCTCCTGGGCCCGGCCCTCGCCCTGGCCTTCGCCCGAAGGGGTGTCTTCGTGCTGCACGCCAGCGCCGTGGTCGTGGGCGGTGGGGTGATCGGCTTTCTGGGCGACAGCGGCGCCGGCAAATCGACTCTGGCCAGTCTGCTGGTGGAGGCCGGCAAGGGGTTGGCTCTCGCGGCCGACGATCTCCTCGCGATCCATTCGACCGGAGAGGAGCCGGTGGCCCTCCCCCACTTCCCCCAGCTCAAGCTCGGCGCGGCGGCGATGGCGGCCATCGCGGGCCTGGCGCCGTCCTATCCGCTGCTGCGGCTCTGCGTTCTGGAACCCGCGCCGCCCACTGCCGCCGTCGGTGGCGGCGAGGCTCTGCCGGAGGGGACCGCGGCGGCCCACCTTCTGCGCCACACCATCGCCGGGAGCCTGTTCGCCGACGATCTGCTGGCGGCGCACCTCGACTTCGCCGCCGGAATCGCCGACCGCGTGCCGGTTCAACGACTGACCGTGCCGCGGCGCCTGGATGTCGGAGCCGAGGTGCTGGAGCACCTCCAGCCATGACGGCCTGGCGCCCGGCGGCGAGCGTCCAGTGGCGCCACGTGGGCACGGAGGCCATCCTCCTCGACGTCGAGCGCAAGCTCTACTACCGGCTCGACGAGGTCGGCGCCTTCATCTGGCAGCGCCTGGAGTCCGGCGAGCCTCCCGACCGGATCGCGGACGCCGTCGCCGAGAGCTTCGCCGTGAGCGCCGAGACCGCGCGCCGCGACCTCGATCCGCTCCTGGAGTCGCTCGCGGCGGCGGGGCTCCTGGTGGACTAGGAGAGGATCGGAAGGGGGCTCTTCCTCTTCGGCCTCCCCACCACTTCGTCCGTCACGTCCATCCGCAGCAGCGCTTCCGGGTAGACCTCGAGCGGGTCTCCCGAGCGCGTCGCGGCCGAGCCGGGGCAGAAGTTGAGGAAGCTGCCGGACGGCCCGAAGCCGTCCACCACCTTCTTCGCCTCGGCCGTGAGAGCGCGCACCTCGCGCAGGCCGGACGAGCCCTGCCAGATCTCGCGGATGGTCTGCCGGTGGAGGTTCCCCACCGGCCGCCGCCACTGCACGCAGGGGTAGACGTTGCCGTAGGGGTCCACGGCCACGCCGGCCGAGCCGGCGCCGCAGTGCTTCTCGACCGGTGCGGGCAGGGTGCCGTCGTCGGCGCCGCGAGCAATGGCGAGACCGATGGCGGTCTCGCCTCCCTGGGCGCCTTCCCGGGCCGCCCGGGCGCGCTCCGCCTGCAGGGCGAAGAGACGGCGCACCCCTTCGCGGGTCGGGGAGATCGCCATCGGACCGCGGTCGCCGTCGTCCCGCGGCGAGACCTCGGGATCGACCTGGATCGGCAGCCCGAGGGAGGCGGCCAGGTCGAGCATCCCCTCGGCCTCGTCCTCGTTCCAGAGGGTGAGCGTGCTGTTGATCTTGACCCGGAGCCCCAGGTCCAGGATCTCCCGGAGGTTCGCGAGCAGGCGCTCGAAGCTGCCGGGCACGCGCGTCTGGCGGTCGTGGGTGGCGGCCGTGGCACCGTGGAGGCTGACCTCGATCAGGAAGGGGTCCACCTCGTCGCGGATGCGGCGGGCCATCTCGCCGCGCAGGGCATGGCCGTTCGACTTGATGCGCACCACGAAGCCCAGCTCACGCGCCCGCGCGCCGAGCGCCAGGAACTCCGGATGCGCCAGCGGCTCGCCGCCGGAGAGGGTCAGGTTCAGAACCTGAAGCTCGGCCAGCTCGTCGAAGAAGCGGAAGTACTCGTCCTTCGTCAGCGGTTCGCCGCGCAGGCCGAGATCGTTGTAGCAGAAGGAGCAGTCCAGGTTGCAGCGGTAGGTCAGCTCCACCAGCACCGAGAAGAGGATGTTCTCGCTCCACGTCTTGCGCAGGACGTCGGAGAAGCTCATCCGACGACCTCCAGAATACCCTCCACGGCCAGCTCCGAGGCGAAGCCGACGACGTCCGTCTCCAGGGTGGCGCGATCCACTTCGAACTCCTCGGCGAGCACGTCGAGCCAGTGGGCGACCGGATGGACCCCGTCGGCCAAGGCGAGCAGCCGCGCCGCGACCTCGCTCATCACCAGCACCTCGGCGCTCCGCTGGCGGACGACGACAGCCTCCCGGTCGACGACCCGAAACCGGACGTCGGAGGCCGGCTTCAGGATACTGGTAGCATCGACGGAAATCATTGTATACCAAGGATATCCCAAATTCCGCCCCGGAGCGAGAAGCGCAGGGCGAAGGCGGGTATCCTCTCGGCCAGGGCGAGGAGGGTCGAGAGCAGCTCGCCGCGGCGATGGGGGTCGGCGTTCAGGAAGGGCGAGCAGGCGAGGAGGCAGGCGACGGCTTCCGCCCGGCTGAGAGGGCGGAGGGTGTCGTCGGGGGCCTGCTCCAGCCGGTAGAGACCTCGGAGCGGGAAGATAGTGCCGGCGCCGCCGCCATCCCCTCCGAGGTCTCCCGTGAAGGGGAGGCCGGCGAGCCGGACCGGGCCTTCCGGCGTCTCCGGCGGCAGCAAGGCGTTGAGGTCGTCGCTCAGCACGGTGAGGCCGCGTTCCAACCCCATGCGGGAGGTCGTGGTCTTGCCCGTTCCCGAGGGTCCGGCGAAGAGGAGACCCTCTCCATCCCAAACCAGTCCGGCGCCGTGGATGACCGCGCCGCCCATCTCGTGCAGGCGATACGCCACCAGGATGCGGCAGAAGTTCTCGAAGATGCCCGGAAACCGATCCCTGGGACCACCGCCGCCGACCGAGGTCCACAGCGCGCCCGCGATCCCCGGCCGCCAGTCGAGCCGGCCCAAGAGGTCGAGGCCGGCGATGCGCAGGGAATCCGGCCCGGCGTCCAGGTCCAGACCGTACTCCCAGCCACGCACGTCGATCTCCAGGAAGTCGGCCGGCGAGGCGCGGAAGAGCGGGGTTTCCACAGCAGGCTCGGACGACGTCCGCAGGTTGCCGAAGCGGCCGAGCACCCCCGCCTCCTGGTCAGCGTTGAGACCGGTGAAGCGGTACGGCCCGCCGGGAAGGTCGAGGACGATCTCGCGGTCTCCCCAGGGCTCGCCGGAGCGGCGGGCCGGGAACAGGTCCGGGTTGGTCAGGAAACCGTCGCCGAAGCTCATCGGCCAAAAACCAACCGGAAGGCGTCCAGCACGGCCCGGGCACGCTCCGCGAAGCCGGACCGGCCCCTCGACGCGGCCGAGGATCCGGCTGGCCGGCACGGCGCCGTCGTGGCAGGGGCAATGGTCGCCGCGGGTGACGATCCCGCCCGGGCGGTAGCCGAGCACACGGTGGACCCGGAGCCGGCCGTCGCCGGACTGGAAGGCCAGGATGTCGCCCGGCCAGTAGACCCGGGCGGCGGCGATGCGCACCCGCTGGCCGTCCGCGATGCGGGGCGCCATGCAGCTCCCGCGGACGTCCACCTCGACCGGCCCGGCCCGCGCCAGGTCGCGCAGGGCGTCGAAGACACCCGCACGCAGAGGCTCGGGAGCGGGAGAGCTCATGTCCCGGAGTATATCCCCGGCTCCTACCGCAGCGAGGCGGGGACGGCGGAAGCCAGCCGGGGATCGATGCGCAGCGCGAGCCTGAATTCCCGCCGTGCCCCGTCGATGTCGCCGTTCATGAGGAGAGCCCGGCCCAGGTTCAGATGGATCTCCGGCCGGGGCTCCAGCTCCAGGGCGTCGCGGTAGGCCGCCGCCGCCTGGTCGGCGTTGCGCAGGAGAAGGTATTGGGTCCCCCGGGCGATCGGGATGCCGACTTCCGTGCGGTCCAGGCCGGACGCACGCCGCAGCAGCTCCAGGTTGGCCGGCACCAGATCGCGCGGCATCTCGCCCCGGGAGATCGCCACGATGCTCCGCAGCTCGACCTGGCGGAGGATCCGCGAGGCGAGGAGGCGGTCGCGCATCCGGCCCGTCTGGGCGACGAGGGCCAGAATCAGGAGCGGCGTCACGATCCAGACCAGCGGCGAACGGCGCGGGGATTCAGCCGGCTCCTCCGGCTCCGCGCGGAGCACCCAGGCCAGGAACAGGAGCGTCGGGAAGGCCAGGACCGCGACCCGGAACGGGAAGTAGGCCAGGGAGAGGACGATCAGGGCCGTGAGCCCCGCCCACACCAGCGGGCGGTCGCTCTCCGGCTTGCGGCGGGCGGCTCCAAAAAGCACCCACAGCGCCCAGGCCAACGCCAACAGCCCCGGGATTCCCCACTCGGCACCGGCTTCCAGGATTTCGTTGTGCGCGTTGCTGAACACCGGCTGGGTCTGGCCCGGCAGGAACTTCACGCCGCGGTCGAGCAGAGCCAGCTTGGCGGGGACGTACTCCGGCAGGTAGGCGCCCTGCCCCACCCCGGCCGCCGGGTGCTCGCCGAGCATCCAGAGCGCGGCGCGCCAGCCGTCCAGGCGCCCGGTGAGAACCTCGTTGAGATCGCCGCCCGCAAGCGCGCGCGCCTTGCCCACGATCCGCTCGCGCAGGGGAACCACGGCCAGCAGGATCACGGCCGCGAGCACGGCGCCGCCGGCCAGCCCCGCCAGGGCCACCCGCCGCGGCAGGCGGAGCCAGAGAAAGGCCGCCGCTCCCAGCGCCACCGCGGCCAGGCCGGCGATCGTCTGGGTCAGCGCCAGACCATAGAGGCCGAGGGCGAGGGCCAGGCCGGTCATCCAGCGCCCTGTGCCGCGGAGTCCGGGAAGGCTCCAGAGCGCGATCAGGGAGGGGAGCACGAGGCAGGCTCCCAGGTCCCCGGGATTGCCTGCGAACGACGTGACCCCGAGCCTCGGATCCCAGGGCGTACCCACGATCGCGAGCGGCTGCCAGAGGCCGTGAAACTGGAGGATTCCGGCCAGCGCCAGGACCGCGGCCGGCCACGCCAGGCCGCGGAGGAGCCGCTCCTGCCGGAAGCGTTCCAGACCCGCGCTCCAGCCGACCAGGCAGGCGGCGCCGATCCAGAGGTCACACAGCGCGTCCCGGACCTGGAGGGGGTGGGAGGTGGTCGCCAGCCCCACCGTCGCGACGGCCAGGAGCGGCAGCACGGCGCGGACCACGGGGAGGCGCCAGGCCCCGCGCAGGAGACTCAGCCCGGCGCCGGACCGGCGCAGGGTCCAGGCCAGGCAGAGGACCGAGGCCAGACCGAGCCACTCGGCCACCAGGAGTTTCGGCAGCCGGAACGATTCCTTCCCCTCCATGACGAGGAACGGAGTCACGATCACCAGCGCCCAGGCGAACAGTTCGCCGAGCGTCGAGGCGGCGGAAGGCCGGGGCGGGGGCGGTGGAGCGGGGCGGGACGGCGGCTTCATGACCGCGGCGAGTATAAGGGAAGCGTCACGGCTTGGCCCACCGGCTATAGAATGGACGGGCTTTGTCTTTTCCGAGAGCGATTCCACGATGAAAACCGGGTGGCGGGCCGCCCTCTCGCTCCTCGGGCTCGCCCTGGCCTTCCTGTCGGTCTGGCAGCTCCACTCGTTTCGGAGCGGCCAGCGCCGCCTGACCAGCCTGGCCCGGGAGTCGGGCGTGCTCGCCTATGAGCCCGGGCTGCCGGAGGGGCTCGCGCGGGAGCCGGATCCCTGGCACGCGCGGCTGCAGTTGGCCCGCACGCTGTTCGCGTCGGTCTCCTCGGTGTCCTCCGGATCTCCGATCGAAGCCGTCGAGGCGGACCGCTCCCCCGCCGCGTCGCTCCGGCGCCTCGAGCTGGCCCAAAGGCTGGCCGCCAGCGTCGCCGTCGAGCGCCCGACGTCGTGGGAGGCGGCGATGATCCAGGGGGCTGCCGCCTATCTCGGCTGGTCGATGCAACGCGACCGGCGCCTCCTCACCGAGCCCGAGGAGTGGGAGGCGCCGCTGCTGCGCTCGCTGGAGGTCGCCCCCGGCCGGCCCGAGCCGGCCCGGTTCCTGGCCGCCGCCTACCTGGAGCTGTGGCCCGCGCTCTCCCGCGGCAAGAAGGAGTCGGCCCGCCTGCTCGTCGCCCGCGCCCTGGTCGACCGCCGGACGTTCGAGGTGCTGGCCGAGCCCTGGCTGCGCATCGCGGACAGCCGCGCGCAGGCGTTCTCGGCCATCCCGCGCCAGCCCTGGGCCTGGGAGCGGGTGCAGCAGATCGAGGCGCGCGACGCCGACTGG
Organism: uncultured Holophagales bacterium; assembly: GCA_963844885.1. Classification (GTDB taxonomy): domain Bacteria; phylum Acidobacteriota; class Thermoanaerobaculia; order Multivoradales; family UBA5704; genus DATMER01. The sequence goes on from CAWJQA010000016.1 coordinate 395,242, forward strand.
GACGGCTACCGCGACGCCCGGCTCCACTGGTATGCCGCGCTGGAGCAGTCGATGCGCGCCAACCTCGTCGAAGCCGAGGCCCGCCTCCAGGGCGGGGACGAGGTCCGGGCCCATCTCCTCTTCCTGAGCGTGCTCCAGGTACCGCCGCGGCGGCGCTTCCTCCCCCAGGTCGAGTCGGCGCTTTCGCAGTGCCCTCCCGGAGCGGGAGGAGGCAGCTTCGGCCCGGCGCTCCAAGGGTGGCTCGACTGGTCGCTCGACCTCTGCCTCTGGAAAGGGTGCCCCCTGCCGGAGCCCGTGCTGCGGCGCCTGGCCGGCCTGAGCGGCCCCCTGCCGCCCACGACCGCGGCGACCGCCGCCGTGCTGGGAGGCAATCTGGCCGAGGGCGAGGTCTTGGAGCGCCGCACCGAAGAGCCCTGGAGCGCGGCCTGGGGACCTTACGGCGTCGTCCGGGCGCGGGCCCTGATCCGGCGCAACGACCTCGGCGAAGCGGAACAGGCCCTGGACGGCCTCCATCCCGCCTGGAAGCGGAGCTCTCCCTACTGGACGGCGCGGCTCGCCCTGGCGCGCGTCGCGGGCGACGGTGTCCGCGAGGCCGAAGCGGTGCGCCAGCTCACGGCGCTCGAGCGCAGCCAATGGCCCCTGCTCGACTGGACGCTGCGGGAGCCGGCGCCGCGACTGGAGGTGGTGCCGGCGTTTCCGTCACCGGGGCTGGCGATCGAAATCCTCGGCGCGCCCGACGCGGGAGCCGCCGCCGAGGTGCGCCTGGACGGCGAGGTGGTAGCCATCGCCGGTGTACATCGCGGAGACGTGATCACCGTCCGCCACCCGCTCCGGCGCGTATCCTATCTCCTGGAGATCGAGGCTGTTTCGGGCGGGCAACTGGTTCCGGGCGCGGTGCGGCTGCTGCCGGGGCCTCCCCCCTAGCCTCGGACGCCGGCTCACCGGTGCCGCAAGCCATGGCCGCCGTGCCCATGAGCGCGGCCAGCGTGACGGCCGTGGCGGGCATCGTCAGTCCGAAGTCGATCGACTCGTGGATGGCCAGCGAGACCAGCGCGCCGAGCGCGGCGAGCACGGCGGCCCGGTCCTCCGAGGGGCGATCCGCGGTCCAGCCCCGGGAAAGGCGGACGGCGAGCGGGATGAGGCCGGCGAGAAACAGCGCGGCGCCGATCACTCCGGCGGACGCCAGCAGCTCCAGCCAGTCGCTGTGCGCGTGCCACCAGGTCCCCGGCAGATCGCCGGGCTGGGTCAGCGGGATGGCGTCGCGGAACGCGCCCAGGCCCGAGCCGAGCCAGGGAAAGCTCCGCCACAGATCCACGGTCGCGGCATACATCTGCCGACGCGAATTCCACGTCACCTCGTACGCGGAGGTGGCGGCGAGACGCCCGAAGCCCTCCTGGAGACCGACCGCCGCGACCACGCCGATCCCGGCGAGAGCGGCCATGGCGCCGACCGGCGCCAGCCGCCGCCGCCGCGACGCCCGGGCGAGCAGGAGACCCTGCGTCACTACCGCCACCACCGCGGCCACGAGCCCGCCGCGCGAGCCCGTGAACGCGAGACCCATGAACAGCACCAGCCAGATCACGACCGGCGGCGCCGCCAGCGACAGGCGGCTCTCGATCGGGATCTGCTCCCGCCGCGCCCGCCGCATCCCCCACCAGCCCCAGGCGAAGGTGATCGCCAGCGCGATCTCCAGGTAGGTGGCGAGATGGTCCGGGTTGACGAACGTACCGCGCAGCCGCGTCGGGTCGCCGGGCACGGGCACCTTCCAGATCTCGGTCGACCGCGCCATCCACGGCCCGCCGCCGTAGAGGATCTGGAGCACGGCCGCGCCGAGGACCGCCGCCATCAGCCAGCGCCGCCGGTCCCGGCGGCGGGCCGCCACCGCGGAAGCGGCCAGCACCGCCGCCGCCGCCGCCCAGGTCAGGGCGGTCTGCAGGCTGGCGTCGGGCGCGAGCGAGAGGGGGACGCGGCCGGTTCCGGAGGCCGCCCACAGGCTCGCGGACCGCGGCGAGAGCACGGCGGCCAGTGTACGCGGCCAGGAGAGGGACTGGAGCACGCCGAGCAGGGCGATGGCGCAAAGCGCCAGCGACGGCCAGGCGACGGTCCCGAGGTCGCGGGCGCGGGCGGTGGCCACGGCCAGCGCCAGCGCCACGAACGCCGCGGCCTGAACCGCCGCCGATCCCCATCGCGTCACCGCTCCGAACGGCAGGGGCGCACAGAACAGCAGCACCGCCAGCACCACGGCGACCCCCGTCGCGAAATGGCGTATCATCCCGCGGTCGTCCATGGGGCCATCTTATTCCACCGGCCCGCTCCGTGACGGGCGGGCCTCGGAGGGCGAATGCGTTTCCCGACCCGCTCCACTGCCATCCCGGCGGTCCTGATCGTTCTGACCCTCGCCGCCGCCGCGCCGTTGGCCGCCCAGTTTTCCCAGTACACCGCTCCCGGCACGCTCCTCGACCGCGGCACGTCGAAGAAGGAGCAGATGGAAAAAGCCGTGGACAGCGCCCGCTGGCACCTCGGCCCCTTCCGCCTCTCCCCCTGGATCTCGGTCCGCGACGCCGCCTACGTGAGCGACGCCTTCGCCGGCACCATCGGAACGCCCGCGGAGGCGGGGCGCAAGGAGGAGCCCGACTTCACCATCACGGCCGGCGCCGGCCTGCAGGGCTATCTCCCCCTGGGCAAGGCCTACTTCACCGTCGACGCGCTGCCCCAATACGTCTACTGGCAGAAGCAGGACGAGCGGCGACGGCTGGACGGCTACTATGGCGCCGGCCTCTTCGGGTTCTTCAACCGCCTGACCTTGCAGGCCATCGCCCGCAGGGCGGAGGAGCAGGCCGTGGTCACGCCCGAATTCGAGCAGCGGATCCACAGCCGCCAGAACCTTTTCGACGCCACCGCCGAGCTGCGGCTCGGCCGCGCCGTCTACCTGTTCGGCTCGGCCGCGGGGCTGAGATTCGAGACCCTGGCGAAGGCCCAGGGCAACGACCCCCGCCTGCCGCCGTTCGAGGATCTTGACCGCGAGGAGCGGGTGGTCCGCGGCGGCGTCGAATACCGGCCGGACGACCACCTGCGCCTGGCGGCCGGCGTGGAGCGCTCGGACGTGGACTTTCTCGAAGTGGCCCGCGACCGCTCGAACTCGGGCACCGCGCCGGTGTTGGAGGCGAGCTACGACCGCGAGAACCTCCACCTCGCGGGCTCGGTCGCCCGCCGCTCCCTGAAGCCCAAGAGCGGCTCGGAGTTCGTAGCCTTCGACGAGACCACCGGCCGGCTCCAGATGACCCTCATTCCGCGCTGGCGCCTGAGCTACTCGGCCTACGCCAGCCGCGACCTCGCCTACTCGATCGAGCCGGGCTACTCCCACTTCCGGGTGAACCGCCTCGGCGCCTCGATCGGCTCCCGGATCGGCCACACCTCGTCGGTCGACCTCTTCTATGAGACGGGGACCCACGACTACGCGGCCATCACCGCGGCGGCACCCAGTCGTCAGGACGACTTCCGCGCCTACGGCACGGCACTCCACCTCCAACTCAGCGAGCGTCTCCGCCTGAACATGGGGTTGCAGCGCACGGAGCTGGATTCCGGGCTGCCGGGCCTCGCGGGCGTGAACCGGAAGCTGACGGTCTTCCAGTCGAGCCTCGACTTCAGCGCCTTCGGCGGGGCTTTCAGCGTCCGGTAAGCCCCGGCCTCGGAGCCGTCCACCCCGCGGGGTAGACGGCCTATCCCCGGGATTGGACGGCTTCCCCCAGGGCGTGGACGGCTTCTCCCGCGTCCGCGGCGACTCACCCCCGGGGGTGGATCGCTTCCCCCGCGGGGGTGACGGCTCATCCCCCGGGCTGGACGGCCGCCAGCACGGGAGTGGCGACTCATCCCCCGGGGTGGACGATCCAACCCGCGGGGTCGGTGGGCCAGAACCCGGGAGAAATCATCCAGAAGCAGCGCGCGCCGTCAACCAGAGACCCCGGCCTCCACCAGCGCGGCGAGGCGCTCGACCGTAGCTTCCTGGAAGAAGGCCGCGAGCGGAAGGCGGCAGCCGAGCTCCTTCTCGATCTCGGCGAGGAGCCGCAGGGCCAGCATGGAGTCGCCGCCCAGCTCGAACAGCTCGTCGTGGAGGCCGACGGGGGTCACGCCCAGGACGGTCTCCCAGAGGCGGGCCATGCGCTGCTCGACCGGCGTCCGCGGCACGGCGAAATGGCTCTCCCGGACGGTCCTCGCCGACTCCGGCGACGGCAGGGCCTTGCGGTCGACCTTGCCGTTCGCGGTGAGCGGCAGCGCTTCCAGGGGAACGTAGAGGAGCGGCACCATGTAGTCCGGCAGACGGGCTTCGAGCCAGGCGCGCAGCTCGGCCGGCTCGACGTGGCGGCGGCGGGAGTCGGCCACGTACCAGGCCACCAGGCGCTTGTGCCCGCGGGCTTCGCCGACCGCGGCCACCACCGCGTCCCGCACCCCGGGATGGCGCGCCAGCACGGCCTCGATCTCCCCCAGCTCGACCCGGTAGCCCTGGATCTTGACTTGAAGATCCTCCCTTCCCAGAAACTCGATGTTGCCGTCCGGCAGCCAGCGGCCGAGGTCGCCGGTGCGGTAGAGGCGCTCGCCCGTGCGCGGGTGAGTGACGAAGCTCGCCCGCGTGCGGGTTTCGTCCTTCCAGTAGCCGCGCGCCAGGCCGGTGCCGCCGATGTAGAGGTGGCCCGGCACCCAGTCCGGGCAGGGATCGAGCCGCTCATCCAACACCTCGAAGGTCTGGTTCGTCATCGGCCGGCCGTAGGGGATGCTCTTCCACGCGGGGTCCACCTCGCCGATGGGGAAGAGGATCGACCAGATGGAGGCCTCGGTGGCGCCGCCCATCGAGATCAGCTCGGTCTCGGAGTCCCCTTCGCCCAGCGCCCGGATGCGCCCGGGCAAGCCCACGGGGATCCAGTCGCCGCTCATCATCACCAGCCGGAGGTGGCCGGGCCAGGGCTCGCCGCGCCGCTCCAGGTGCTCGACGTAGAGCTCGACCAGGGCCGGCACGGAGTTCCAGACGGTCACCCCCTCCCGCACGACCAGCTCGTGCCAGTGCGCCGGGTCGCGGCTGAGCTCCGGGTCCGGCATCACCACCCGGCCGCCGGCCCCGAGCACCCCGAAGAGGTCGCAGACCGACAGGTCGAAGCTCAGAGAGGAGAGGGCGAGCACCCGGTCCGATTCGGAGATGCCGAAGCGGCGGTTGACGTCCGCCACCGTGTTGGCCGCGCCCCGGTGCTCGATCATCACTCCTTTGGGCACGCCCGTGGAGCCGGATGTAAAGAGGACGTAGGAAAGATCGGAGGAGCGAGTCTCCCCCTCTCCCTGGGAGGGGGGAGGGGAGGAGGGAGAGGGGGCCGGGGGGTGAGGGTGCTCCACGGCCAGCACGGTGACCCGGCGCGGCCAGCCCAGCCCGCCGGCGCTGGCCGGCCGGGTGAGGGCGACCTCCACGTCGCCCTGCTCCAGGAGGTACCAGCGCCGCTCCTGGGGGAGCCCGGGGTCGATCGGAAGATAAGCTGCACCGGCCCGCAGGATGGCCAGGACCGCCACCGCCTGCTCCCAGCCCTTCTCCAGGATCACGGCCACGAGCTTGCCGGGGCGTGCGCCGAGCCGCCGCAGCTCTCCGGCCAGCCGGTCCGCGGCCCGGGACAGCTCGCCGTAGGTGAGCCGCCGGTCCGCGGCCACGACCGCGGTCTCGTCCGGACGGAGCGCGGCCTGCCGGTCCACGGGCTCGTGGAGAAGAGCCTCGGGCTCCGGCCCGGCCGTGTCGTTCACCTGCCGGCGGCGGGCGAGTTGGGAAGGCGGCACCAGGCCGCAGCCGAAGCAGTGGCCGCCGGGGTCGCCTTCGGGGTCTTTGCGGTCCCGGCGCCAGGCCCGCTCCCCTTCTCCCAGGTCGCGGATCAGGCCGCGGTAGGCCTCGAACATGGCGGCCACGAAACCGGGCGGGAACGCCTCCTCCACCGAATTCCAGGTGTAGCGGACGGCCCCTGCCACCTCGGCCACGAGAACCTCCAGCGCCACCTGCGGCGTCTGCACGCTGCTGAAGACCAGCTCCGGCCGCACGGCGCCGCCGCGGAAGCCGTTGCCGTTCTCCGCCTTCTCCGCCGCGGCGAACGGCAGGACGCTGGAGAAGACCACAGGCATCATCGCCCGCGTGGAGCCCCCCTGGAAGCGGCTCACCTCGCGCAGAACCTCGACGCCGCCCATCAATCCGTGCTGGAGGTCTTCCCAGAGCCGCTCCTGGAGGCGCGCCGCGCGCAGCTCGAAGGTGGGCTCCCGGCCGTCCACCTCCAGCAGCACGGTGGAGGCGAAGTTGCCCACCAGGCGGTTCACCTGCGAGTGGATCGGGAGGCGCCGCGAGTAGAGGACGTTGATCGAGAAGCGGTCGCCGCGGCTCCATGCCGCCAGCACCTCGGCGAACGCCGCGCACAGGAGCACGGAGGGGGTCAGGCCGGCCAGCGCGGCGCGCTGAGCCAGCCGCGCCCAGGCGTCCGGCTCGATCTCGCCGTGCCGGCGCACGAAGGACGGCTTTCCCGGCCGCGGCGACAGGGGGAGGTCCGGTGCCGGCGGCAGGGTGGCGAGGCGCGAGCGCCAGTACTCCTGGGCCCGGCGCCCCACCTCGTGGTCGCGCAGGTCGTCGACGGCCATGGCGTAGTCGCGGATGCCCAGGGTCAGCGGCGGCAGCTCCGCCGCGGGGTCGCGGTAGAGAACCATCAGCTCCTCCAGGAGAACCTCGCTGCTGCGGGCGTCGCCGATCAGGAGGTCGCGCGCCACGTGGAGCCGGGAGCGGCCGCCGTCGAAGCGCGAGACGATCATCTCGAACAGCGGCCAGCGCTCCGGGTTGAACGGGTTGCGGGACATCTCCTCGCGCACCGCCGCCAGCTCGCGCAACACCGCCTCGGGAGCCAGGCCGCGGAGGTCGAGCAGCCCCACCTGGAACGGCGGCGCTTCGGGAAGGAGCTGCCAGAGGCCGCCGGGCAGCACGATCGAGCGGAGCATGTCGTGCCGCTCCACGATGCGCCGCCACGCGGCCTGCAGGCGCGGGACGTCGAGGTCCGGCCAGTCGGCCTCCAGGTAGCTCGTGGGACCCACGCCGCCCAGCTCGAACAGCTCGGTCCTCCCCACGAGGTAGGCCTGCTGGATCTCGGAGAGGGGGAACGGCTCGCCGTGTTTCTCCGGAGCCGGAGTCAGGGCCGGGAGCGGCGGGTACGGCGGCGGGCCGGCGGGCCGGCGCAGCAGGCCGAGGAGGTCTGCCTTGCTCTCCCGCAGCCGCTCGAGGAGATCGGGCGTGAGGGCGCCCCGGGGTGAGCGGTAGCGCAGGAGGTCGCCCTCCGCCCAGACCTGGACGCCGAGCCGGCCGAGGTCGTCCAGGAGCTTCGCGGGATTCACAGGCTCCCCTCGTCCCAGTCGGCGTCCCCGGCGTCCGCCGGGGGCACGGAGGTGGCCGCGCCCGTGGCGTCGGCCAGGGCCGCCAGCTCCGCGATGGTCGGGTGGTGGAGCAGGTCCCGCGGCGTGATCGGCAGCCCGGCCGCGATGGCGCGGTGGCTGATCTGGATGCTCTGGATCGAGTGACCGCCCAGCTCGAAGAAGTTGTCCTCCACGCTCACCTCGTCCCGTCCCAGCACCTTGGACCAGATGTCCGCGAGGCGCCGCTCGGTGGGCGTGCGCGGCGCCACGAACGGCCGCTCCGAAGCGAGGGCGGCGCCCGAGCCGTGCAGGGCGGCGCGGTCGACCTTGCCGCTCGGCAGCCGAGGGAGGCGGTCGAGAACCACGAACACGGACGGCACCATGTACTCGGGCAGCGCCTCGCGCAGCGTGGCGCGCAGGTCCGAGGCGGTGACGGCGCCGCGCTCCGGCACGACGAAGGCGGCCAGCCGGAGCCCGCCCGCCATCCCGCTGCCGTCGTCCTGCGCCAGCACGGCGGCCTCGCGCACCTCCGGATGGCGCTCCAGCCGGGCCTCGATCTCCCCCAGCTCGATGCGGAAGCCGCGGATCTTGACCTGGTGGTCGATGCGGCCCAGAAATTCGAGGTCGGCGTCGGCGTTGAGCCGCCCGAGGTCGCCGGTGCGGTAGAGGCGCTCACCTCCGGACGCGGAGAAGGGATCGGGGACGAACCGCTCCGCGGTCTGCGCCGGCCGTCCCAGGTAGCCGCGCGCCACGCCGGCCCCGCCGACACAGATCTCGCCGGCCACGCCGGGAGGCACGGGATGGCCGCGGCGGTCGAGGAGGTGGATCCGGGCGCCCGGGAGAGGGCGTCCGAGGACGGCGGGGCCGCCGCGGACGAGGCGCGCCGCCGCGGCGTTGGCGGTGGTCTCGGTCGGACCGTAGAGGTTCCAGATCTCGGCCCCGGGCAGGGCCATGGCGGTGCGGGCGAAAAGCTCCGGCGTGAGCCGCTCGCCGCCCAGGAAGATGCGGGTGATGCCGGACAGGTCCACGGCCGAGCCGTTGCGCTCGATCTCGTCGAGCACCGCCCGCCAGAGAGTCGGCGTGCAGTTGATCCCCACGCGGCGGCGCTGCGACAGCTCCGCGAGCAGTGCCGGAGGGTCGAGCGCCGCGGCCTCCTGGGATCCTTCCACCCCCCAGACGGCCTCCCCCCGCAGGAGCGGCAGCAGGGCCTGCTTGAGGCTGGCGTCAAACGTCAGCGGCGTCAACAGCGGGCAGCTCCGCACCCGGTCGCCGAAAAGAGCGCTGTCGACGCAGGAGAGATACCACGAGAGCTGCCGGTGCTCGACGGCCACGCCCTTGGGGGTGCCGGTGGATCCCGAGGTGTAGAGCACGTATGCCAGATTGCCGGGGAAGACAGGGTCAGGGACGGGATCGGAGCCGTCCGGAGCAGCGTCCAGATCGACCGCCACCTTCACTTGGGGGAGGCCCGACAGGGACGGTAGCAGGGACGGCTGGGTGACCAGGACGCGCGCGCCCGAATCGTCGAGGAAGAAGGCCCGGCGCGCGGCCGGACCCCGGGCGTCCACGGGCACGTAGGCCGCCCCTGCCCCCCAGATGCCCAGGATGCCGGCGAGCGCCGCCGGTCCAAGCTCCATGCAGAGGCCGACGCGCGACTCGGGGCCGACGCCCAGGGAACGCAGGCGGGCCGAGAGGGCTCCCGCGTGGGCCAGCAGCTCGCCGTAGGAGAGGTGGCGGGCGCCGAAGGCCAGAGCCGTGGCCTGACTGGCGCGACTGTCCCAGAATCCCAGGTGGACGCAGGATTCGGCCGGAGCCGCGGGCGGCGGATTGAATTCGAGGAGGCTCCGACGCTCGGCGGCCGGCAGGAGGTCGAGGTCCCCGGCGGCGCCATCCAGCGCGGCGGCCGCGCTCGTCAGGAGGGCGGCGAAGCGGGCGAGCAGCGGCCCGCCGCCGGTGAGCTCGAAGGTCAGCGAATCCGTGGATTCGATGCAGACCAGGGCCAGCTCGGCTTCGCAGGGGGCGCGCTCGCGGCGGAGGGTGAGGGTCGCTCCCGCGGCCGTCAGGGGCGGAAACGGTTCCCGGTACTCGAAAACGGCCGGGAACGGCGCGTCGAGGGTGAAGAAACGCTGGTGCCCGGCAAGGTCCGCGAGCGCCTCCGCGGTCTCCTCCAGGAGCGACGAGAACGGGGCATCTTCCCGCCAGGCGAGGCGCATCGGCAGCGTCCGCGTGAAGGGACCCAGCGTCCCGGCAAGGTCGTCCAGCTCGCGGCCGTCCACGGCCACGCCCACCGTCACCGGCCCGCCGGCGTGGCGCTGAAGGAGAAGGGTCCAGGCCGCCAGGAGGAAGACCCGGAGCGGGACTCCGCCCGCGGCGGCGGCGGCGCGGACGGCGGCGAGGGCCGCCGGATCGAGCTTGAGCCTCGCATCGGCGCCAAGCGGCAGGGCCGGTAGCGGATCGCCCGGATCACCCAGGGCGCGGCTCTGCCACCAGGCCTGCTCGCCGGGCGCGGCCTCGTCCAGCAGGTCGTTCAGCCACTCGGCATACTGCCAGTATTGAAGGGGAGGCTGGAGGGGTCCGGCGCCGCCGCCTCTCCCGCCGCTTCCAGCAGCAGGAGGCGGAGCGTCCGCAGGTCGCCGCAGAGCGCGGGGAGCGTGAGGGTCAGGAGATCCGGTTCGAGGTTGATCTCCAGTGCGCTCGCGGAGGGGGCCTCGCCCACGTCCTGCACCGGCACCCGCAGCCCCGGGATCATCCGGAACGAGGTGCGCAGGATGTCGTGGCGCGCCACCGCCCGGGCGAGAGCGGCCAGGAGGATCTCCCGGTCGGGCGGCCCTTCCAGGTCCACCTCGGCGCGCACGGTGAGCGAAACGTCCCGCAGCCGCCAGAGCCGGCGCTGCTGGGGGGAGAGGCGGACCCCTTCGATCCTGCCGTCCGTCATCGGCGCTCCTGTCCGTCTGAATCGTCCGTCCGGCTTTCCGCCATCAGCACCACGATCTTGCGCGGCCCGCGGAACGGCGAGCGGCCGTGCGCCACCAGCATGTTGTCCGCCGCCAGGACGTCCCCCTGCCGCCACGCGAACAGGACGTTCTCCTCCTCGTACGCCCGGCGGACCGCGGCCACGTCCTCGTCCGGGATCGGCGTACCGTCGCCGTAGCAGGCGTTCACGTCCATGGGCAGATCGCGGTCGGCGGCCACGGCGAGCAGCGACTCGCGCAAGGCCGGCGGCAGGCTCGACGGATGGTGGACGTTCGCCTGGTTGAACCAGACCGTCTCGCCGGTGCGCGGGTGGCGCGCCACCGCCGGCCGCACGTGCCGGGTGCGCAGGCGTCCGCCGTCTCGCCACTCGACCTGCATGCCGCGCTCGCGGCAGTAGGCCTCGACCCCTTCGCGCTCCGCGGTCTGGAACACCTTCTGCCACGGCAGGCCCACGCCGTCGCCGAAGCTCCGCACGTACATCACGCCGCGGGAGACGAAACGCTCGCGCACGGCCCGCGCAAGGAGACCGAGCCGCTCGTAGACGCGGCGGCTGTCGGCGAGCGGCGTCTCGCCGCGCGACTCCGGCGGCGTGACGCAGTAGAAAAAGATCCGCATCGGCCAGGACTGGTTGTAGGACAGCTCGTTGTGGTGCGGGATCGTCTGGTCGGCCGGGTACTCCGTCGACGTATAGACCTTCGCACCCAACTCGGTCCGCGGCGTGGTGGGATCGTCGTAGCTCAGAAGGCCGGGCGAGACCGCCGCCGCCACCTCCCGGAAGCGATCCATGGAATCCACGTCCGATTCGACGGGAAAACCGCGGAACAGGGCCGCCCCGTGTACCGTCAGCCACTCGTCGATCTGCCCGCGGTGGGCGGCCGCCCACGCCGCCAGGTCCACGTCCGGAACCTCGGGCTCGACGATCAGAGGAAGAGAGCTCCCGAGCGGCAGGCTGGTCCTCACCAGCGGCCGGCCGGCCACGGATTTCGGCTTCTGGACGCGCAACAGGCGCTCCCGCGCGTCTCCCGCGCCTCCAGGGTTTTTCGGCTGCATCTCCGGGCCTCCTCCCTCCAGCCTGTCGATCCGGTCGCCGGGCCGGGCGCAGACGGCGCGCAGCAGGGACACCCAGCGCCGCAGCAGGGCGTCGGCCGTGGCCGTCTCGAACAGATCGGCGTCGTAGGTCAAATGAAAATCCAGCCCCCGCCCGGTCCGCGACGCGGTCAGGTGGAGGTCGTAGCGAGCCGCCGCCACGGGTGGCGGCAGGATGGCGGTTGAAATCCCAGGCAGGTCCATCTCCCAGGCCGGGCTCTCCTGCCATGCACTCTCCTGCCAGGCAAATACCACTTGGAACATCGCCGGCCGGCCCGGATCGCGCTCGGGCCGCAGGTCGCGCACCAACTCGTCGAACGGCATCTCCTGGTGCGCCCAGGCCGCCAGCACCGATTCCCTCACCCGTCCCAGCAGCCGCCGGAACGGCAGGCCATCCTCCAGATACGCCCGAAGGGCAAGCATGTTTACGAAGAAACCGATCAAGCCCTCGGTCTCTCCCCGGCTCCGGCCCGAAACCGGCGATCCGACTAGGAAGGCGTCCTGGCGGGAGAGCGAGCGGATCAGAACCTGGAACGCGGCGAGCAGCGTCATGTAAAGGGTACACCCTTCGGAGCGACCGAGCGCCGCCAGCGCGCCGGCCAGCTCCGGGTCCACGGCGGCGGACCGCACCGCGCCGTGGAAGCTCCGGGCCGCCGGCCGCGGCCGGTCCGTGGGCAGGTCGAGGGTCATGGGAGCGCCGCGCAGGAGCCGCCGCCAGGCCGTCCGGAGGCTGTCGAGGGCGCCCCCTTCCAGTCGCCGCCGCTGCCATACGGCCCAGTCCGAGTACTGGAGCGGCAGCTCCGGCAGCGGGGAACCCCGATAGAACGCCTCCAGCTCGCGCGCCAGGATCTCCAGCGACCAGCCGTCCGCGGCGACGTGGTGCAGGGTGAGGAGCATCTCGTACACGTCTGGAGCCGTGCGCAGAAGGAGCGCCCGCAGCGGCGGATCGCGCTGGAGGTCGAACGGCCGCCCGGCCTCCGCGCGGGCCAGGCGCCGCGCCTCGGCCGGAGCCCCACCGCCGAAATCGCCGAGATCTCCGAGATCGACGACCGGCACCGGCACCGGGCTCGGGGGCACGATCTGTTGCACGGGCATCCCGGAGGAGGTCTCCGGAAAAACGGTCCGCAGCGCTTCGTGGCGCCGGACGACCGCCGAGAGCGCCGACGACAGGGCCGCGACGTCGAGCGGCCCCCGGAAGCGCAACCCGAGCGGCATGTTGAACACCGGGCTCCCCGGCTGCATCCGCTCGAAGAGCCAGATGCGCTCCTGCGCGAAGGACAGCGGGATCGGACGGTTCTTCTCTTCCGCGGTGAGCGGGAGAACCGGTGCCGCCGGCTCTTCGCCGCGCCGCAGCGCCTCGATCCGCGCCGCGGCCGCCGCCACCGTCGGCTCCTGGAACAGCTCCGCCAGCGGCAGCTCGACCGCGAAGGCGTCGCGGATGCGGGAGACCAGCCGCGTGGCGAGGAGGGAGTGCCCGCCGAGGTCGAAGAAGCCGTCCTCGGCGCCCACGCGCTCCACCCCCAGCAGCTCCTCCCAGAGGCCGGCCAGCAGCTCCTCCACCGGACCGATCGGAGGCCGGCCGCGCACGGGCCGCCGCTCGGCGGGCTCGGGGAGCGCCGCCCGGTCCACCTTGCCGTTCGCGGTCAGGGGGAGCGCCGGCAGGAAGACGAATGCCGAGGGGATCAGCGGTGCCGGCAGTATTTCCTTCAGGAAGGTCTCCAGGAACCGCCGCAAGCCGTCCGCCGGCAGCGGCTCCCCCACAACGTAGGCGACGAGGTGCCGGTCCCGCTCCTCTCCCCGGACCACGACCACGGCTTCCGCGATCCCCGGATGCCGCGTGAGCGCCGCCTCGACCTCGCCCGGCTCGACGCGGAAGCCGCGGATCTTGACCTGCCGGTCCATCCGGCCGAGGAACTCGATCCGGCCGCCGGCCAGCAGCCGCGCGCGGTCTCCGGTCCGGTACAGCCGCTCGCCGTCTCCCCAGGGGTCGGGAACGAACCGTTCGGCCGTCAGGTCCGGCCGCCCCAGGTAACCCCGGGCCAGGCCCAGGCCTCCGGCCAGCAGCTCTCCGGCCACGCCGATCGGCACCGGCTGAAGACCGGAATCCACCACGTACACGCGGGCGTTGGCGATCGGCCGGCCGATGGGGACCGGCTCCTCCGCCTCGCGCGCTTCGCGCATGGCGTGGCAGCAGGTGAAGGTCGTCCCCTCGGTCGGGCCGTAGCCGTTGACCACGGTGATCCCCTCCGCGAGCGCCCGCCGCACGTGCGGCGGTGACAGCACGTCGCCGCCCGCCACGAGCCGCCGCAGCGGGCGCAGGGCAGAGGGCCGGGCATCGACCATCTGATGAAAGAGGCCGGCGGTGAGCCAGAGCGTGGTCACCTTCCGCTCGGCGATCGTCCGCGCCAGCTCGTCCAGTGCCGGTATCGGCGACGGGCTCGACGGGAATACCGCCAGGCGCCCGCCGTTGAGCAGCGGCCCCCACAGCTCCAGCGTCGAGGCGTCGAACGACAGCGGGGCGAGCAGGAGCCAGGTCTCGTCCGGACCGAAAGCGGCGAAGTCCGTCCCCCGCACGAGCCGGACGACGTTGCGGTGCGTGGCCGCCACCCCCTTCGGCCGCCCGGTCGAGCCGGAGGTATAGAAGATGTAGGCGAGGCCGTCGGCATCGATCTCCTCCGGCAGCGTGGCCTCGGCCGCCTGCCCGGTCCCGAGGTCGAACGTCGCCACCCCCAAAGGAGCTGGCGGCGAGACAGCACCCGGAGCCCGGATCAGCACCCGGGCTCCCGAGTCCGCGATCATCCAGGCGAGCCGTTCCGCCGGGTACGTGGGATCGAGGGGGACGTAGGCGCCGCCCGCCTTGAGGATGGCGAGGATCGTCTCGACCGCCTCGAGCGAGCGGTCGAGGCAGAACGCCACGGCCACCTCCGGCCCCACGCCCAGCGCACGGAGGCGGCGGGCGAGACGGTCCGCCCGCGCGTCCAGCTCGCCATAGGTCAGGCCGCGGCGGCCGTCCTCCACCGCCACGGCGTCCGGCCGCAGACGGGCCTGCTCCTCGAACAGCCGGTGGAGAGGGAGCCCCGGCACGGCCACGGCGCGGTCGTTCCACTCGGCGAGGAGCTGATGGCGCTCCCCCTCGGACAGCATCGGCAGATCCGCGACCGGGACGTCCGGCTCGGCGACGGCGGCGGCCAGGAGATTGCCAAGGTGGCCGGCGAGCCGGTCCACCGTCGCGGGCGCGAAGCGGCCGGCCGAGTGCTCGATCCAGCCGCGCAGCCCGTCCGGGCGCTCCTCCAGATCCAGCGTCAGGTCGAACATGGCCGTGCCCGCATCCACCCGGCGTAGGGTCAGCTCGAGCCCGGGGAGGTCGAGAGCCGGCAGCGGCACGTTCTGGAACGCGAGCACCACCTGGAAGAACGGATTGCGGCCGGATTCTCTTTCCGGCCGCAGCTCCTCGACGATGCGCTCGAACGGCATCTCCTGATGCTCGTGGACGCCGGCCACCCCCTCATGCACCCGGCCGAGAAGCTCCCGGAAGGCCGGCCGGCCGGCGAGGCTCGACCGGACCGGCAGCGTGTTCACGAAGAACCCGATGAGCCCCTGGAGCTCCGCGCGCCGCCGGTTCGCGAACGGCGACCCCACCACCACCTCGTCCTGGCCGGACCAGCGGTGGAGCAGCGCCTGGAACCCGGCGAGGAGCGCCACGAACAGCGTCGTCCCCTCGGCCCGCGCCAGCGCCTCCACGCGGAGCGCAAGCCCGCGGGGGATCGACAGCGGGCGCCGGCCGCCATGGGATCTTTCTGGAAAAGCGCCTGGAAAAGCGCGGGGACGGTTGCGGTCCGCGGGCAGGTCCAGCTCCGGTGGAGCCCCGGCCAGCCGCTCCCGCCACCAGGCGAGCGGGCGCTCCAGCGCATCGGCCTGGAGCCACCGCCCGCGCTGCCAGGCCGCGAAATCCGCGTACTGGACCGCCAGGGCCGGCAGGAGCGGCGGCCGGCCTTCCAAGGCGATCCGGTAGAAAGCCGAGACCTCGCGGATGAGCACGCCCATGGACCAGGCGTCGCTCACCAGGTGGTGCAGAGTCAGCAGGAGGAGATGCCTCTCCGGACCCGTCCGGACCAGGGTGGTCCGCAGCAGCGGCCCGCGGCGGAGGTCGAAGGGCCGGGCGGCCTCCGCGCTCGCCAGCCGCTCCGCTTCGGCCTCCTTGTCTCCGGCCGCGGGCAGACCACCCAGATCGATCAGCGGCAGGGCCGCCGCGCCGGCCGGGTGGATCACCTGGACCGGCTCGCCGCCCACCTCGTCGAACGTGGTGCGCAGCGCCTCGTGCCGGTCCGTCACCTGCCGGAACGCGGCGGCGAGGGCGCCCGCGTCCACCGGCCCGCGGACCTCCACGGCGGCGGCGACGTTGTACGAGGCGTCGTCCGGCCGCAGCCGGGCGAGGAACCACAGGCGCTGCTGCGCGAAGGAGAGGGATGCGCTATCGAGAAAGCCGGCGGCGGCGGGAGCCCTCGCGGGGATGCGATCGGGCAACACCTCCCGCCGCTTCTCCCGGAGACGGTCCAGCACGGCGCCGAAAGCGCGGACCGGCAAGGCGCCCGTCGTTCCCGCGGGCTCGCTCATGGCTGCGAAGAAAACATGTCCCGATGCATGCTCGAAGATCCCTCCGGCGCTTTAGAACGAAATCGCCGCTTTGCTGGAGCGGAAACATTCCGCCCGATCGAGAAGGCCGTTATGATTGGGGGCAACTTTAGACAAATGCTCCCGACCAGGCAAGACGGCGGTCATGGACATCGACCACCAGCTTGACACTCCTGCTCAGATTGTTGGCAACAAGTGGCGGAGGCGCAGCATTCTGCGCCTCCGGTCGAGGGCCGGCGGGAGGTCCGGGGGGAGGAGCTACCGCCGGAGCCACTGACGGCGCAGGGTCATGGCAAGCTCGCGGAACATCTGATTCTGGACGGCGTTGCGCTTGACCGCCTCCTGGAGGATCAGCCAGGAGCGCAGGGTGTCCGCGCTGAGGCGCCAGGTCTCCAGCAGCGGATAGAGCCGGCCGAGGATGTCGGTGGCTTCGCCGAGCCGGCCTTCCAGGCTCAGAACCTCGGCGAGCTTGAGCGCGGCCTGGGCCAGGTCGAAGTCGAAGTTGTGCTGCTCGTAGAGCTCCATGAGCTCGCGGAAGCAGCGCTCCGCGACGTCGAGGCGCCCTTCGTCGCGGGAGAGAAGGCCGTCGAGGCGCAGCAGGCGGCCGCGGGTGACCGGGTCGGAGAACGTCTCGTAGACCGGCCGGAAGGCCTCCAGCATCTCCCGGGCCTCGCCGGTCCGGCCCAGCTCGTTGAGCCAGAGGGCCTGGAGGTGGCGGCTGCCCAGCTCCAGGTGGAGGTTGACCCCGGGCGTCAGCCGCGACAGGCCGCGCCGCGCCAGGGCGAGGCCCCGCTCGGGGTGCATCCAGCCGATGGAGGACGACCAGGCGATCAGATACTTGCCTTCCAACTGCCGGTCGTTCATCTGCCGGGCGCAGGCCGCCGCCCGCCGCAGCAGCGCGGCGGCGTCCTCGAAGCAGCCCAGGTCGGTCTTGAGCGAGGCGCGGACCGACAGCAGGTACGCCCGCTCCAGGAGGTCGCCGGTGCCGAGGTTGAGCAGCTCCTCGGCCCGCTCGAGATCCTCCTCGGCACCGCGCAGGTCGCCATACAGCCGCTTGGCGTTGCCGAGCAGCGCCGTCGCCGCGCCCTGGAAGTCGCGCACGTGGATGTCGCCGTAGACCGCCGGGTCGAGCCGCTGGGCGATCATCCAGCCCAGGTACGCCAGGCCGACCGCCTCGCTCGCGTCGTGGCGCACGGCGTCGCGGGCCTCGGCCAGCACGCGCGCATAGAGCCCCCACAGGTACAGCCGGGGATCGCTCTTCACCCACAGAAGCCGCTGAGCGGCGTCGAGCGGCTCCAGGAGCTTCCACAGCTCGTCGCCCCGCCGCCGCTCCGCCCGCACTCCCATCTCGGTCTGGGCGAAGATCGACTCCAGCCGCTCGAACATCGGTGTGTAGTCCACGTCCGCCGGGAAGAACACGTCCCTGGCGATCGCACAGCAACGCTCGCAGGCGGACAGCAGGTGCGCGAAGGTCCGGTGCCGCTCCTCCGGCCCGGACCGGTTCGCGCGGAAGCGCTCCAGCTCGTGACGGGTCAGGTGCAGGGTATGCGGCATGGCTTCTTCTCCTCGCTCTCGGGTCTCCACAGAATAGTGTAGCTCTGTTACCGGGAAGATTACACGCGCGGTGTGCGTCCGGGCTCTAGCCGTTGGGGTCCCATCCGCCGCGGCCGGTCCCGTCAGGGCTCGGCAGCGGTGGCGGGACCGGCACCGAATCCCCATCCGCCTCCCACACCGAGGTGACCGTGGCCGTTCCACGCACAGTCCCGGCCAGCCACTCCCACACGGAGGAGAAGAAGTCCGGGAGCCCGACGTTCGACTCCCGCCGGGGCTGGGCCATCAGAGGCAGGGCGAGGAAGGCGGCGAGGCAGAGAACGGACACGGCACGGCGGGTCTTAGGCATGCGGTCATCCCTCCGGAAGGTACACCCCGGGCAGAATTGCCGAGGTGGATCTGAATTGGTCTTTATAGAGAGTGGCGCGAGACGGGAAATGAGGGACGACTTTTTTCAAGAAAGTACGGATGACATCGCCGCCCTGGCCGCGAAGTGGCCGCACATGCCATGCGCCCCGCCCGACGGCGGCGTACACGCCGAGCCCAGGAAGACCCGCGGATCGGGCGTGGAGTAGGGGTCGAGCCGGGCCACCGGCCGGGTGAAGAGCTGGCTCAGCAGGGGCGGCGCCGCCGTTGATGTCGCCGCCCACCAGGTTGGGGTTGTGCGCCTCCAGCCACGCCGTATCGATGGTGTGGCGCGCCAGCACGGTGTCGCGGAAGCCGGGCGCAAAGCGCTCGATCTGGCGCTCGATCGCCTCCGCCATGTCCACCCTGGAGCCGTTGGGAACGTGGCAGTAGGCCCAGGCGGTGTGGAAGCCGGCCGGCGCCCGGGTGGGATCGAACAGGCTCGGCTGCCCCACCAGGACGAACGGCCGGCCGGACTCGCGGCCGGCCCAAGGCGAGCGCTCCGACGCCGCGACCTCCTCGAAGGTGCCGCCCACATGGACGGTGCCGGCGCGGCGGCAGGCCTCGGCCCGCCAGGGGATCGGCTCGCGCAGCGCCCAGTCGACTTTGAAGACCCCGGGACCGTAGCGGTACCGGGCGAGCCGGCGCCGGTACCCGGACGGCCAGCGCGTCCCTTCCAGCCGCAGGAGCTGGGCCGGCGTCATGTCGAGCACCACGGCGCGCGAGCGCGGCAGCTCGTCCAGCGACGTCACCTTCCACCCCGTGGCGATCTCACCCCCCAGCTCGCGCAGGAGCGACGCCAGGGCATCGGAGACCCGCTGCGCGCCGCCTTCGGGCTGGGGCCAGCCCAGGGCGTGGCCGCTGGCGGCCAGGACCAGGCCGAACGAAGCGGTCGGGACGGTGTCCAACGGCAGGAACGAATGAGCGGCGTTGCCGCCGAACAGGGCCCGCGCGCGGACGCCGTGGAAGCGCGACCAGGCCAGGCTGCGGGCCGAGCGCATCCCCAGGAGCCCGAAGCGGGCCATGAAGAACGGGTCCTTGAACGGGTTGAACGGTCCGAGGAAAGCCGCCGCGAGCCGCTCCCAGGCCGCGGACAGCGGCAGGATCAGCCGCTCCCACGCCCGCGCGTCCCCGGGGTCGAGGCTCGCCAGCGTCTCCTCCGGCCGCTGGGACAGGACGGCGGCGGAGCCGTCGTCGAGCGGATGGGCGAGGGCGAGCGGCGGCTGGATCCACCGCAGGCCATGCTTTTCCAGGGGCAGCTTGGAAAGGTACGGCGAGCCGGCGGTGAGCGGATAGATGGCCGAGCAGACGTCGTGCGTAAACCCCGGAAGGGTGAGAGCGGCGGACCGGACGCCGCCGCCGACCGTCTCCGCGCCCTCGATCAGCAGGACCGAGCGCCCGGCCTGGACCAGAGTGAGGGCCGCGCTCAGGCCGTTCGGCCCGGCGCCGACGACGACCGCATCCAAGGCAGGCTCCGCCATTCGCGCCTCCTCCCACGCGGAGAGTATCTCAACGACGCGAACCCGAGACGATGCGCCGATTGTTATCGCAGGCGGCCTGACAAATTTACCCGCCGGTAAGGCCTCTTTACCCGCCGGTACAACCTCCGTACCCGCCGGTGCGGCCTCTTTACCCGCGGGTACAGCCCCTCGACAATGGCTCGCTTCCGAGGGCGGCGTGTACCTTATGATTTGTATGACTGCGGAGAGGAGGAGAGACACGCGATGGCCGATACGATGACGATTCACCCCGATCACGCCGGCAACCCGGCCGGGTCGGCGCTCCGGCAGCGCCTCAACAGCACCTGGCACGAGCGCGCGCTGCAGGTGTTCATGGTCGTCGTGCTGGCCCACTGGGCCGAGCATCTGGCCCAGGCCTTCCAGATCTACGCGCTGGGCTGGCCCGTGCCCACGGCCCGCGGCGTGCTGGGCCTCTGGTATCCCTGGCTGATCAAGTCGGAGGTGCTGCACTACAGCTATGCCATCGTCATGCTGTTCGGCATCTGGCTGCTGTGGCCGGGCTTCACCGGCGCGTCGCGCCCCTGGTGGACGGCGGCGCTGGGCATCCAGTTCTGGCACCACATCGAGCACGCGCTCCTCCAGGCGCAGGCCCTGACCGGGCACAACCTGTTCGGCTCGCCCGTACCCACCAGCATCGCGCAGCTCTGGATTCCCCGGGTCGAGCTGCACCTGATCTACAACACCCTGGTGTTCATCCCCATGGTCGTGGCAATGTACTACCACATGTTCCCGCCCCCGGGAGAGGTGCCGCGGATGCAATGTACCTGCGCCATCCACCGAGCCGCCACGGCCTGAGGCCGGCTTGGGATCGACCGCCACCGACTGGACCCGTCTGCCGGGAATCGGCCGCTTCCTGCGCTGGCGCCACGCGCGGGCGGCGATGCAGATCCCACCGTTTCTCGTGGGCATGGCCATGATCGTCCACGGCCTCGCCGGCCCGCAGCTCGCGCCGCGGAACCTGGCCACCCTTCTGACCTGGGTCCACTACCGCGGCGCGCTCGTGCTGGCGCTGCTCGCCGGCGGCAATCTCTTCTGCATGGCCTGCCCCTTCATGCTCCCCCGCGAGCTGGCGCGGCGGTTCTTCAAGCCGGCCCTGCGCTGGCCCCGGAAGCTGCGCAACAAGTGGCTCTCCCTGAGCCTCTTCGCGCTCGTCCTCTTCGCCTATGAGCGCTTCGACCTCTGGGCCTCTCCCTGGTGGACGGCCTGGCTGATCCTCGGCTACTTCGGCGCCGCGCTGCTCGTCGACGCCGTTTTCAAGAAGGCCTCGTTCTGCAAGTGGGTCTGCCCGATCGGCCAGTTCAACTTCATCGCCTCCACCGTCTCGCCGCTGGAGGTCAAGGTCCGCGATACGGACATCTGCGCCACCTGCACGACGCTCGACTGCATCCGCGGTACCAAGGACGACGGCGGCGACGTCGTGCAGCGCGGGTGCGAGCTGGCGCTCTTCCAGCCACGCAAGGTGGGGAACCTGGACTGTACGTTCTGCCTGGACTGCGTCCATGCCTGTCCGCACGACAACGTCGGCATCCTGGCGCGGGTGCCGGCGAGCGAGCTGTGGTCGGACGAGCGCCGGTCCGGCGTCGGGCTGCTCTCCAAGAGGAAGGATCTGGCGGCGCTGGCGCTGGTGTTCACCTTCGGCGCTCTGCTCAATGCCTTCGGCATGGTCAGCCCGGTCTACGCGGTGCAGGCGTGGCTCTCCCGCGTCCTGGGGACCACCGCCGAGACGCCCGTGCTGGGGACGCTCTTCTTCACTCTCCTGGTGGTGGAGCCGGCGCTGCTGGTGGGTCTCGCGGCCTGGCTGTCGCGGAAAGGGTCCGGCGCGCCCGGACCGCTCCTGCCGTTCGCCATCCGGTTCACGTACGCCCTGGTCCCTCTCGGCTTCGGCGTGTGGCTGGCGCACTACGGATTTCACCTGCTCACCGGCCTGCTGACTGTCGTGCCGGTGATCCAGGAGGCGTTCGGCCTGGGATCGCCGCAGTGGGGTCTGCTCGGGCTGCCGGTGCGCCTCGTCTATCCTATCGAGACCGGCTTCATCGCGCTCGGCGTGATGGGTTCGCTGCTGGTGGCCTGGAAGATCGCCGAGCGCGAGGCTCCGACCCGGACCCGGGCCGCGTTCGTGCCCTGGGCCGGCCTCTGCCTGCTGCTCGGATGCGCGGCGCTGTGGCTCCTGGCGCAGCCGATGGAGATGCGCGGCATGTCCATGTCCATGCCCATGCCCATGGGAAGCTGATCGATGGCAAAACGTCTCGCGCTCCTCGCCCTGCTCCTCCTGCCGGCCGCGCTCCGCGCCCATGCCGGCCCGCCGTTCCCGATCGTCGTGGACCGGCCCGTGGGACCGTGGAAGGTCTCCGTCTGGACCGATCCGGACATCGGCACCGGCGTCGTCTACGTGATCCCGGAGGGACCATCCGTGCCGGCCTCGGTGCGGGTCGGCGCCCGGCCGGTGGACGGCGGCCTGCCCGAAGCGTTCTACAACACCGAGCGCCAGGGAAGCTCCGAGGACGTGCGCTATTTCACCAAGGTGGCCTTCGCTCACGGCGGCATGTGGCGGCTGCGGGTGACGCTCGACGGCCCGCGGGGCGGAGGCACCGTCGCCGCCGACGTCGAAGCCACGCCGGACGGCGTCCTCGGCCCCTGGCAGAGCCTCCTCTACCTGGCGCCGTTCCTGGCGATGGGCTTCCTGTGGGGGAAGGCCGTGCTGCGGCGAAGGGGTCCTCAGCGGGCCAAAGCCGCCTCCAGCCTCTTCCGATAGGTTTCGAAAACCTCGCGCTGGGGCGCGGTCGGCGCCGCGTCCACCCCTTCGACGTCCGTGGCCAGCGCGGAGAGCGCACCGGCCACCGCGCCGAGCTCCGCGTCAGGCGTGTCTTTCTTCTTCTCGATCTCCTCCATGGCGCCCGTGACCCGCTCCAACGCTTTCGCAACCTCCTCGTAGAAGGCTCCCTGGGCTTCGAGAGCCGCCGGCGCGACGCTCACCCGCGGATCCATGACCACGTCCAGCGGCTGGCTCACGGTGCGGCCGTCCACCGTCAACCGGACCTCGTAGCGGCCGGGCGGCGCGATCAACCCCTGCGGCAGCACGGGAGTGTCCACGCCGGGGACCGCCGCGATCGAAAAGTCGTAGTCCGGAGCTTTCGGCCGCGGCAGGCGGAGGTTCCACACGAAGCGGTTGTGGCCGACCCGGGCCGGCAGCGGCTCGGGCTCGCGCAGCCAGTCGTCGGGGAAATACTGGTAGGCCGGCGGGCGTTGCGGCGTTTCGTCGCTGCGGAAGCTCCGCACCACCCGGCCGCGCGCGTCCACGAAGTCCAGGCTCACCGGCCCCTGAACGCCGGACGGCAGCACGTAGTCGATCACCGCGCCGGAAGGCGGGTTCGGGCTCCGCGGCTCGTCCAGAGGCAGCGGCGTGTCGCGGTTCTGATTCACCCCCAGGCGGTAGGCTTTCGCCGGCGGGATCAGGATCGAGTCGTCCTGCGCATGGCGGAGCGGTGTGTAGTCGTCGAGCACCCAGATGGCCCGGCCCTCGGTGGCGGCGACGAGATCGTTGCCGTGGATGGTCAGGTCGTTGACGCCGGTCGTGGGCAGGTCGAGCTGCAGCGGCTGCCACTTCGCGCCGTCGTCGAACGAGACATGGACGCCCGTGCGCGTGCCCGCGAAGAGCAGCTCCGGCCGCAGCGGGTCCTGGCGGACGACGTTCACGTGCGAGCCGTCCGGCAGGCCGGAGACCGCGAGGCGCCAGGTCTTGCCGAAGTCGTGGGTGATGTAGACGTAGGGAGCGTCGTCATCCATCCGGTGGCGGTCCACCGCGGCGTAGGCGGTGCCGGGATCGACGGGCGAGGCCTCGATCTGGGCGAGCCGGCTCCAGTCCGCCAGCCCCTTCGGAGTCACGTCCTGCCAGGATTTGCCGCCGTCCCGGGTGACGTGGATGACGCCGGTGTCGGCGCCCACCCAGACCAGGTCCTTCTCCAAGGGCGACGGCGCGATGGTCGAGATGACGCCGTAGCCGCAAGCCCTGGCCCGCTCGACGGGAACGTCGCCCGAGCAGTCTTTCGCCCCTTCCAAGGCACCGGTGAGGTCGGGGCTGATCGTCTCCCACGTCCGGCCGCCGTCCACGGAGCGGAAGAGCACCTGCGCCGAGGCGTAGATCGCGTACGGAGCCACTTTCGAGATCGCCAGCGGCTGGAGCCAGGTGGTGCGATAGCGCACGGTGCCGGGCCGGGCGCCGTAGCTCGACACCGGCCACGGCGAAACGTTCTGGACCTGCCCGGTCTTCGCGTCCCAGCGCGAGATCCGGCCGCCGAGGCCGCTGCCGTAGACCACGTCCGGGTCGCCCGGGAAGGGGATCACGGAGTCGCGCTCGTCCGCGCCCGCGGGATTCCAGTCGCGGAAGGTGAGCTGGCCGTAGTCGCTGCGGCTCGCCGCGGAGATCGTGCCGCTGTCCTGCTGGCCGCTGTAGACGCGGTAGGGAAACCGGTCGTCCGTGGCCACGTGATAGAACTGCCCGGTCGGCTGGTTGTACCAACTGCTCCAGCTCTGGCCGCCGTTGACCGTGACCACCGCGCCCTGATCGGCGCCGGTCGCCATCCGCTCCGGGTGCTCCGGATCAATCCAGAGGAAGTGATAGTCGTCGCCGCCCGGCGCGCCGCGGAAAAACTCGACCGTCTTGCCGCCGTCCGTGGAGCGCCGGATCGACTGGCCCATGATGTAGACCGTGTCCGCGTTCTTCGGGTCCACCGTCAGCGTCGCGAAGTAGGCGCCGGCCAGGCTCGCGTTGGTGTTGACGCGCTGCCAGTCGGCGCCCGCGTCGTCGGACCGGTAGAGGCCGGGAGCCGGCCCACCGTCGATCGTGGCGTAGACCCGCGCCCCCCCGCTGCCCGGCGCGACCGCGAGCCCGATGCGGCCGAGCGCACCTTCTGGCCCCCCTGGAATACCGTGACCGGCGAGGCGCGCCCACGTCTTGCCGCCGTCGGCCGACTTCCAGATCCCGCTGCCGGGGCCGGTGTTGGGGATGAAATAGGACAGCCACGGATAGCCGCGCACCTCCCAGGTCGAAGCGAACACCACGTCCGGAGCCGCGGGATCGGACGCGAGATCGACCGCGCCGGTCTGGCCGTCCACGAACAGCACCCGTTCCCAGCTCTTGCCGCCGTCAGCGGTCCGGAAGACGCCGCGCTCCGTGTTCGGAGCCGAAGAGATGTCCCAACGCCGCCGCCAGCACCACGTTCGGATTGCGGGGATCGACCAGCAGACGGCCGATGTGGCGGCTGTCGGCGAGCCCGCGCGCCTCCCAGGTCCGGCCGCCGTCGGCCGAGCGGAAGACGCCGCTGCCCTGCGTGATGTCCCAGCGGGTCGTGACCTGCCCGGTGCCCACGTAGATCACCGACCGGTCGCCGGGGGCCAGCGCCATGGCGCCGACAGCGGCCGCCGCCTCGTTCTGGAAAAGAGGCTCCCAGATGCGTCCCGCATCGGAGGTCTTCCAGACACCGCCGTCGGCCGTACCTATATAGAAGGTCTCCGTGCCGGGAATCCCCTCGGCGGCGGTCGCCCACCCGGCCCGCAGCGGGCCCAGGCTGCGCCAGCTCAGGGCCGAGAAGGACTCGGGAGGAACCGCCGCGGCAGCAGCGGAAACAAGGACCAGGGCAAGGGTTGGAACAAGGCAGCGAAGTTTCATGGCCGAAGCCTATACCAAGCTCCCCCATCCTTGCTGTCCTTTGAGTCTTTTATGTCCTTTGAGTCCTTTACGTCCTCCCGCCTGCACTACAATCCCTCGCCATGCAAGACTACGTCGAACGCCTCGTGGACCTCACCGACCCCGCCGCCAACCACCTCTACAACCTGACCACGGAAGAAGCGCGCCAGCGCCTCCTCACCGGCGGTATTGTCGGGCTCGAGGGCATCGAAGGCTCGTTCGCCCTCGTGGCCAAGGCCGGCCGGACCGTCCGCATGGCGCGTTCGCTCGACCGGCCGCTGCGCTATTTCCTCGCCAAGCGGCAGGAAGGCCCGGCCCTCGTCGCGGCCGACCGGATCGACGCGATCCACGCCTGGCTGAAAGCCGAGGGGCTCGACGGCCAGTTTCACCCCTCCTACACTCGCATGGTGCCGGCCCACCACGTCGTCGAGATCGAGCTGATCGGCTGCCCGGACCCGGCGCCGGTCTACACCCGCTTCTTCACCCCGGAACGCGGCACCCTGGGCACCGATCTGGACGCGATCGGCCGGGCCTACGTCGGCGCGCTCGCCGAGGAGACCGCGCGGTGGCTCCGCCGAGTACCCGATCACGAACCGCTCGGCGTCTGCTTCTCGGGCGGAATCGACAGCGGCGCCGTGTTCCTCGTGACCTATCACGTTTTGCGCAAGCTGGGCATGAATCCGGGACGGCTGAAGGCGTTCACGCTCGACCTCGGAGACGGCCCGGACCGCGAGCAGGCGCGCGCCTTCCTCGACCGGCTCGGCCTCGGCTTTTTCCTTGAAACCGTGGAGGCGGACCCCACCGATCTCGACGCCGCCGAGGCGATCCGCGTGCTCGAGGATTACAAGCCGCTCGACGTCGAATGCGCGGCCGTGGGCCTCGCGCTGTGCAAGGGTATCCGCCGCCGCTATCCCGAATGGCGCCATCTGATCAACGGCGACGGCGGCGACGAGAATCTCAAGGATTATCCGATCGAAGAGAACCCCGAGCTGACCATCCGCAGCGTGATCCACAACCCGATGCTCTACCAGGAAGGCTGGGGCGTCGGCAAGATGAAACATTCGCTCACCTACAGCGGCGGCCTCAGCCGCGCCTACGCCCGCACCTACGCGCCGGCCCGCCGCTACGGCTTCGAAGGGTTCAGCCCGTTCACCCGCCCGTCCGTCATCGCGGTGGCTGAAGGCATTCCGTTCATCGAGCTGACGGATCACGACGTGGAAAGGCTCTACGCGCTCAAGGGTGAGATCGTCGCGCGCGGCGTCCGCTCGCTCACCGGCATGGAGATGCCGGTCTTTCCCAAGCGGCGTTTCCAGCATGGCGCGCTGCCGGCCGGCAAGCTCCGCGAGCTGCTGCCGTCGCGCGAAGTGGATTACCGGCGGACGTTTCATGCTTTCTACGCCTGAAACCAAGTATCCAGAGCGCCCGGCCGAGCGCACTGAATGGATTCTCGCCCGGCGCTCGCAAGCTGCCCGTAACGCTCTCAATCCGCGGCGGCCCTACGCGTATCTCGTGGAGGACGAGCGCGCCGAGGACGGCGTGATCGTCCCGGTCGCCACTCTCTTCCTGACGAACCGCGAATGCCCCTGGCGCTGCCTGATGTGTGATCTCTGGCAAAACACGCTGACCGAACGGTTGCCACCCGGGGCCATCCCCGAGCAGATCGATCACGCGCTCGCGCATCTGCCGCCCGCGCGCCACGTCAAGCTTTACAACAGCGGCAGCTTCTTCGATTCGCAGGCGATCCCGGTCGAGGATCATGAAGCGATCGCCGGGCGCGTCGCGGGCTTCGAACGCGTCGTGGTGGAGTCGCACCCGGCGCTGGTGGGGTCGCGCTGTCTCGAATTCCGCGACCGGCTCTCGGCGAAGCTGGAGGTCGCCATGGGACTGGAGACCGTCCATCCCGTGGCCGGACCGCGCCTCAACAAGCGCATGACGCTCGACCAGTTCGCGCGGGCCGCGGGTTTTCTCCAGGATCACGGCGTGGCGTTGCGGGTCTTCATCCTGGTCAAGCCGCCGTTCCTCGACGAAGCGGAGGGCCTGGAGTGGGCCTTGCGCTCGCTCGATTTCGCTTTCGATTGCGGCGCCACCGTGGCCGCCCTCATCCCGACCCGTTCCGGCAACGGCGCGATGGAGGCATTGGACAGACAGGGCCTGTTTTCGCCGCCGTCTCTCGCCACGCTCGAAGCCGCCCTGGCTTGCGGCATTGAGAAGCGGCGCGGGCGCGTCTTCGCCGACCTCTGGGATCTGGAACGGTTTTCCGACTGTCCACACTGTTTCGCGGCGCGGGCAGAGCGCCTCCGGATCATGAACCTGAGCCAGGCCGTGCCGCCGCTCCCGCCGTGTGATCGATGCCACTCTTCGACGTAGCGATCGTGGGCTCCGGGTTCGGCGGCTCGCTGTTGGCGATGATCGCGCGCCGCCTCGGGCGTTCCGTGGTGATGCTGGACCGGGACCGGCACCCGCGCTTCGCCATCGGCGAATCGTCCACGCCGCTGGCCAACCTGCTGCTGGCCGAGCTCGCGACGCGCTACGATCTACCCAACCTCCTGCCATTGACCAAATGGGGGAGCTGGCAGAGCACCTACCCGCAAATCGGCTGCGGCCTCAAGCGCGGATTCTCGTTTTATCATCACGCGTTCGGCCAGCCCTTCGCCGGCCTCGCCGACCGCCGGGATCAGCTCCTGGTGGCGGCCAGCCCGCACGATGCCATCGCCGACATGCATTGGTATCGGGCCGATTTCGATCATTTTCTCGTTCAGGAAGCACAGCGCCTCGGAGCAACCTTCTTCGATCAGGTCGCGCTCGACCGCTTCACGCCGGGCAGTGAGATGTGCGAGCTCGAAGGCACGCGGGGCGGCCGGCGGCTCGCCATCCGCGCCCGCTTCGTGGTGGATGCGACCGGCCCCCGCGGCTTTCTGCACCGCGCCTTGCACCTGCCCGAAGCGCCCCTTCCCAACCTCCCGGCCACCGAGGGTCTGTTCGCGCATTTTCAGGGTGTGCGACGGCTCGAATTGCAAGAGGAAACACCGCCGTATCCGGTGGACGACGCGGCCTTGCATCACGTTTTCGACGGTGGCTGGATCTGGGTGCTGCGCTTCAACAACGGGATCACCAGCGCCGGGGCCGCGGTCACCGAAACGCTCGCCCGCGAGCTCGACCTGGCCGAGGGCGAGCCGGCCTGGCAGCGCCTGCTCGCGCGCCTGCCGACCGTGGCCGAGCAGTTTGCCGAAGCCGAGCCGGTCACTCCGTTCGTCCATCGGCGACCGCTCGCCTTTCGCAGCGCGCATTTCACCGGACAGCGCTGGGCGATGCTGCCGTCCGCGGCCGGCTTCATCGATCCGCTGCTCTCGACGGGCTTTCCGCTCACCTTGCTCGGCGTGGCCCGGCTGGCGGAGGCCATCGAGCACGGCAACCTGGAGAAGCGGCTCCCGGCGTATGAGATCGAGACGGCCGAAGCCCTGCTATCCGCCGAGCGGCTGATCTCCGCGCTCTACGCCAGCATGTCCGATTTTCCGCTTTTCTCCGCGCTGTCGCTTCTCTACTTCGCGGCGGCATCCTACACCGAAAGCGCGCGGCGCCTCGGGCGTCCACAGCTTGCCGGAGCCTTTCTGATGAGCGATCATCCGTCGTTCGGGCCGCAGGCACGTTCGTGTTGCGAGCAAGCCCTGAGACGTCGAGAGCCGGAAGAAACCCTGCAACTGATCGAGCAGATCCACCGCGCCATCGAGCCCATCGACGTGGCCGGCCTGGGCGATCGGCAACGGCGGAACTGGTACCCGGTACACGCCGAGGATCTGCTGAGCGCCGCCGGCAAGCTGGAAGCGACACGGGAGGAGATCCAAGAGCTTCTGCGGCGCTCCGGGTTCTTTGCTGCCCAAGACCTGCGCTCTTGATTCAACCCAAGCTCAAAGAACTGCATGAGGTTCCGAAGACATCGACCGGCGCCGCGGTCAGTGGCTCAAGAAAAGCACGGCGGCGCCGACGAACGCCAGAAGAGCGAGGATCGAGAAGGCCGCAATGGCCGCGAGTCCCAGAGTGCGCACAAGCATAGCGCGTTTCGCGACGCGGAAGATCTCGAGCGCGCGATCGCCCCTCATCGACGGCGGCGGAGCGTCCGAGAGCTCGCGCGAGCTGCGCTCCGCCAGAGCCGCCAGAGAGGGATCGGCGTCGAGCGCCCGGCGAACCAGGTCGTTGGTTTCAGGGCTGGCCTCGCCCGAAACGTAGATCGGGAGCAGGTCGAGGATCACGTTGCGTTGGATTTCGCTCATGGGTCACTCCTTTGCGGTTTGAGCGGCGATGATTCGTGAGCGTGCGCGATGCACCTTGACACGGGCCGCGATGGTGGATATCCCGAGCACGCGCGCGATCTCCTCGTACGACAGCTCGTGCATCACGCGCAATCGGAACGCGGACTGGTCGATCTCGGGCAGCTCCGAAAGCAACCGGCCGATCTGGTCGACCTGGAGGCGCGCCTCGACGGTTCTCTCGGGACCCGGACCCGGATCGACCAACGTCTCTTCGAGAGCCGACGTGCCGCGCTGCCTGCGCCGGGTCTCCAGGAAGAGGTTCCTGGTGATCCGAAGAAGGTAGGCACGCAGCGTCTCCGTCGCGATGGCTTCACGGAAACGCCAGGCGCGCAAAAACGTCTCGGCGACCAGATCCTCCGCCAGCGTGGCGTCCCGGCAGAGCCACCGGGCGAAGCGGAAGACCTCGCCGACGTTCTCTTGGTAGATGGTTTCGAAGTCCTTCACGGTGCCCCTCCCTGCATACACTATGCGGGATGGGGCGGAACGTTACAGGGCGGAGCCCGGCCTGGGCGACCGGCAACGGCGGAACTGGTACCCGGCCACACGCCGAGGGATCTGCTGAGCGCCGCCGGCAAGCTGGAAGCGGTGCCGGAGGAGATCCGGGAGCTTCTGCGAATGACGTGCCCTTCGCTGTCGTAGTAGTCGGCCTGGAGCGATCCCGACGCCTCCGCGTAGATGACCACGCGGCCCGAGCGCCTGGACGACCACGTCTCGGGACGCGCATTCCTCCTATTCGAAGTAGCCGCTCACGTCGATGATCAGATGCACCGTCGTTCCCGCGCTCTGCACGGCGAGCGCAGCGACGTTGCCGGCCGGGTCGAGGGCGACGATTGCGTTGTTGGCGCGGGTCTGCCCAGGTTGATAGTTGAGAGTCGAGAACACGATCGCCGGATCGCTCACGCCCACGCGCAGATAGCCGCGCGCTCCGGCCTCGGTCACCGTCACGTTGACCGCGACCGCCTTGGCGGTGGCGGGAATACCGCACTGGCCGCCAACGTGCAGGCTCCTGATGATTCCGCCGGTCAGGGCGGGCCCGCCGATCGGCACTCCGTTCGCGCCGCGGGTATCCACCAGCCGGCAGGCCGGCACGGTATAGAACGACGAGGCGGGCGGGCTTGCAAACGCCGTGAGCATTCCATTCGAGGAAGCCACATAGAGCGTGTTGTCCGCGATCGCCAGATGGCCTCCGACCGCGTAGGACCAGACCGGCTGGTGCGAGGCGAGGTCCACGGCATGGACACCATGGTCCGTGGAGACGAAGACATAGCTGTCCGTCACGATCATGGGACCGGCCAAGTCACCGTCCGGGGCCTGCCACGACCAGAGCTCGGCGTGCGACAGCTCGTCGAGCACGCGCAGCCGGCCGCCGTCGATGGCGTAGATGCGGCCGTGAGCAAGGCTCGGCTGGCCGCTGTACAGGCCCGGGACCTCCCAGCGGATCGCGTGGGACGCGGTGTCGAAGCTGATCAACCTGCCGTCGTGGATCGCGATCACGTCATCGTGCTCGCCGAGCAACGGCGCCATATCCATGCTCCAGCCGTTCCAATCGAAATTCGGATCGGCCACGAAAAACGCCGGCGCCCCCGTCGCCCGGTCCTGGGCGTAGAGCCCGGGAGTGTAATCGCCGACGTAGGCGTAAGCATGGCCGGCGTCCACAGCCGGCGTCCACTCATCGTACTGGGGCAGGCTCGCGTACCACAACTGGTCGCCGCTGTAGGCGTCGAAGCCGTACATCCCTCCGAAGTAGCCTCCGTTGACGTAGACCTTGCCGTCGTAGATCGTCGGCGCGAAATAACGCTCCCACTGCGCCGCGTGGGGCGCGTTGAACACCGTGGCTCCGGTGTCGCCGTCGAACGCGCGCAGCCAGGTGTCGGATGCATGGTTGCCGGTCTGGACGTACACGTTGCCGTAGGCGTAGCTCGGAGGATTGACGGAGAAGATGCTGCCGAAGCCTTTCGACCAGAGCGTAGCGCCGTCAACCGCGCGGAGCGCAAAGAGGCTCGTCACGTCGTCGAAGTAGGTCACCAGCGTCACAAAAACCTTGCCGTCACCGGCGGCCACGGGGTTGAGCGGCCTCCCGCTCCCAACGTCCCGCTGCCACTTGAGCTGGAAGGTCGCTGGGGCGACGGCGACCCCGAGGTACCCTGTGTGCCGCGCGTTCGCCTGGAACATCGGCCAGGTTCCCGGCGTCTCCGCCGTGGCGTCAGCCAGAACCAGCACCTGCTTTTCCGCCAGCAGATTGTCAGGCGCCTGGACAAGCGTGGCCCGCAGGGTCAGATACGCCTCCGAAGCCGGAAGGGTCCCGATCGTCAGGACACCGCCTGCGACGCTCGCCAGCTCTGAAGGGGTCACCGTCCAGGACGCCATGGCGCTGACATTGCGCTGAACGTCATTCTCATAGCGAGCGGTGGCCACGAACCGGGTCGTGAAGTCGTCGGGAACCTGGGACGGTCCGTTGATCGAGAGCTCCACCGCGCGCGGCGTCGAAACCGGATGCGCGAAATCCACGAAACCGGAAACGGAATAGCCGAACGTCCGGCTGAACGCATCGGCCGTCCAAGTGCCGCCCTGCATCGTATAGACCATCTCGATGGGCACCACGGAGCCGACGATCGCGGTGTAGTAGTTGAACCGGGGCTCGCCGTACCAGGTGGCGTCGTTCGCCACGAGAAGAGCGTTGCCGCGCAGCACGGCGGTCGTCGATCCTGCCTCCGCCTCGATGACCATCGCCCCCGAAGGAGCCAGCTTGCCTTGAGCCGAATGCTCGCCGCTGTCGTAATCGGTCTGCTCGTAAATCGCACCCGAAGCTGGCGGGGACATCACGTAGCGGATCGTCGTGCCCGACACCTCGACGTGATCGAGCTGAGCCCCGTATAAGTAGTAGGAACCCGCCCCGCTCAGCCAGTGGCTGCCGTCGCTCAAGTCGTAGCTGTAGGCGGATCCCACGAGAACGAGCGGACCACCCGCAGCGTGGCTCTCAGAATCGCTGGTCGTCATGCGATCGATGGTGACCTGCGCCGTGGCCACCCTCCCGGGACCGTCGAGGAGTGGCAGCATGTCCCCCGAGTTGTCCACCCTGCGGCCGCAGGAATCCACGGCGAAGTCCTTGCCACGGCTCTCCTTACCGACATATCCCTCTTCCCGCAGAGGCGGGGGACACGGTTGGAGAGGCTGGCCGCGCTCGACGCGGCGCAACTCGCTCTCGGGAGGCGCGGCGTGGGCCGGGCCGGCCATCTCCACCATCGCAGCCATCGCGGCCAGAAGCAGGGGCACGAACAAAGGTACGAAGTTCCGTTTCAAGGGCCACCTCCCTTCAGCCAGAAGTGCATTCACGGGCCGAAACGTTTCAGGTGCAGACGCGGCCACCGTGTCCGCAAGCGACGTACATAGAGACGAAGAGCGGGCATGAAGCCCCTCACGTCGGTGGACCACCTGGCTGAACCTTTCCACGTCGGTCTCCTCAGCGCCGCCGGACGCCTTTCCCTCCGCCTTCACGATCGCTGAAACTCAGATTCTTGACCTTCTGCCGATACCTGCTCGGGAGGTCGCCGCTTCTTTGCCCTGAGCCCCGGCCTGAGGAAATGGCGAGAGTACGCCTCTTCAAGGTTCGGATCACCGGACTTGGAGAAGCGTAGAGGAGTCCGTTGACCCTTGCCCCATTTCACGTAGGCTGTGTGTGACGGGATCATGTTCAAGTCGTGGACATGCATCCGGAGAATGCGGAGAATTCGACTGGTCTTCCCCAAACTGCAGCGTATGACCTTTTCGAGATAAGGTACACGCCCGAAGCGCCACGACTCCACATCGACCTTGCTGAGCAGCTCCATGTGAACGAAGACGTCGATCGGAGCCACGACATCGCCCTTGGCCAGTATCGCTTCAACGGCCCGGACCACTTTTGGGTAGTACTTGTCGACTCGGTAGTTTTCGACGGTGACCCTTGCCATCTCGTAACTCACGGTTGTCGGAATGTAGCCATCCTTACCTTCCCACCATCAGGAAGGTTGGCGAGCTGCACGGCAAGGCCCGCGAGAAAGCCGAGCCGATCTTCCGCTGAAACGGCGCGATAGGTGACTCCGGCAGCGGACTCCTTCGCACAGAACGGGGGATAAACCGACAGCAGTTGACCTGGCTGTAGTTTGCCACCCTCTTCCCAAAAGGCTAATAGTGGCTGTAGCTTCAAGGTCTCAACTGGATCAACTTGAATCGCCTCGATGAAGGACAACAGGCTGTGCGAGAGCTCATTGGCCTCCCCAGTTTCAGCCGAAAGATGAACCACACGCCCGCCCCGAAGCAAATATTGGTCCCCAAGGCAGTCTTGTGCAAAAGGAACATCCGCTTCCTTCACTGCCGGGAAAAGCTGGAAAAGAGCAAACGGGCCGAACCAAGCATGAGAAAGAGAGTGCCAAAGGGGTTCTCGACAGGCGCCGCGGACATGAAACCCGCCGCCAAACTGAATGAAACCGTTGACGTTGACAAGTATGTTCCTGAGCACTTCCGGCACACGAGCCGCTACTTCCAGATCGTCTATCGCTGGCCCCTGGTACGTGGCGTGGTCGAGATCCATTAGCTATTAGCTACTCCGGGAAAACGCTCTCGCAAGCAATGCCAGCCATATGGCGCTACGATTCTGTCGGCTGGCGAGACTCACGGTATCGGCATCGTGAACCACCAGAAGAAGCCTCCCTTCTCGACCTGTCTTGAGGCGTCCTGGCTGACCACTTGCAAGAGTAGGCGGGGTGGAGGACCTGATCGGTCAAGCTTGTCTCCCGGAAAGTTGAACGCGAGCGAAGCGTCCGCGTTCTTGCCTTCGTCGACAGTTAGCCGGTTATGCGCTTTTGCGAGCACCGTTCCGCCTTGCAACAGCTGCCCCGTCAGATCAACAAGCTGGTCTTCGCCTGCGGGAATCACGAGTATAAAATCGGTTGTGACCATCGCAGGCTTACCCGGCTTGATCTTACCTCTAGGGCTCAGAGCCAAGCTTGCGACTCGGAGTTCTTTACACCCAACCGCGCGCGTTTTCGTGTTGGTGGTTCCGCTACCGTCTGCGAGGAGCAGCACGCCTGCGTCCACCTCTATGCGGATAGGGCAGGAGTCATACTGTTTTCCCTTCTCCACAACGATGTACTGGTCGAAATCGATGCTCTTGATGTCCGTACCAGCGTAGCGCCTTCGGAGCAGACCATCCTCTATTTCGAGCTTGCCCTGGAGAGTGCCGATGACTACCGTGCCGTCCTTGATCACGGCCTTTAGCCCTGAAGGAACCGCTTCGAATCGGATAACTGCTGCCCTCGGAATCGCAACTTCGCCGCCGGTTTCATCAATCAGCACAAACTCCTGCTGAGTCACGTCGCCCTGAATCTCGCCGCCCTGCTGAGTGACGAGTCGCTCC
The DNA here is from genome assembly GCA_963844885.1 of uncultured Holophagales bacterium. GTDB lineage: Bacteria > Acidobacteriota > Thermoanaerobaculia > Multivoradales > UBA5704 > DATMER01. Next base: position 430,195 of record CAWJQA010000016.1, read on the forward strand.
CATGCCTGGGCCGGACATGTGATTCCTAGGGCAATGGCAAGGGTAGTTAGAACTCGCATCAGGGCCTCCTGGCCGTCAGGGACGTTGGTGTGATTGGTACGTTCTATCACTCAACCGGCTACCCAGTTCACTCGGCGACCTGTGCTCGAAGGAGCCGTCGCAGCGGCCTGAGCGGCGAGCGCCCGATCACGGTCAACTCAACCTCTATCCCGCCGACCTTGTAGCCCTCCGCATCAATCTATATGTGGCGAAGCGCTATAGTTCTTGCGCCGCAGCACGGGGCAATCTCCTTGAATCCAGCGACTTAGAAAGTGTAGACCTGCGTGGGCCTTGGTGTCAATCCTTTTTCCGTTGTATGAGCTCCGCCAGGCTACGGCTTGGCGTAGAATGTTCTACAGACATTATCCGATAGGCTTAGACTGTCTGGAGCCAAGGCGCCCTGAGCGCCGGTGGCGGCCACCCAGCCGCCCCGGAGCCAGCGATGCGCAGCTCGGCCTGCGGCTCGAGGATCTCGAAGACTAGGAGGCCACCATGACCCACGAGTTCGCCTACCCTGTGACTCTCACCCCCGACGAGGCCGATGGCGGCTTCGTCGTCACCTTCCCGGATGTGCCCGAAGCCATCACCCAGGGAAACGACACCGCCGATGCCTTGTTCCAGGCGTCCGATGCCTTGGAGGAAGCCATCGCCGGCCGCATCCGGAGAGGAGACGCGATCCCGGAGCCCTCCGAGCCCGAGCCCGGTCAGCCGGTCGTCCGTGTCCCCGCTCTGACCGCTGCCAAGGCCGCCCTCTACCTCGCTCTTCACGAGGCCGGCATCAGTAAGTCGGAGCTTGCCGCGCGGTTGGGCTGCGACGAGAAGGAGGTCCGGCGGCTCCTCGATCCGAGACACTCGTCGAAGCTGTCCGGGATTCAGAAGGCGCTCGCCGCTCTGGGCAAGGGTATCGCCGTCCGGCTGGTCGACGAGGCGGCCTGAACGAAGGCCGGGCTCGGGTGACGCGTACGGCGGGCCACCGGAAGCTTCCGGCACACGGTGGGGGAAGCTTTCGGCGACCGGGTGACGCGTATGGCGAGACGCCGGATGCTTCCGGCACGGCGGGGGAAGCTTCCGGCGATCGGGCGAAGCGTACGACGAGCTGCCGGATGCTTCCGGCGCGGTGGGGGAAGCGTCCGGCGGCCGGGTGACGCGTATGGCGAGACGCCGGATGCTTCCGGCACGGCGGGGGAAGCTTCCGGCGACCGGGTGACGCGTATGGCGAGACGCCGGATGCTTCCGGCACGGCGGGGGAAGCTTCCGGCGACCGGGTGACGCGTACGGCGAGACGCCGGATGCTTCCGGCGCGGCGGGGGAAGCTTCCGGCGACCGGGAGAAGCGTACGGCGAGACGCCGGATGCTTCCCATGATGGGACTTCGCGGAACCAGCCCGGAGACGGGAAGGGGTCCGTTCTTGTGGGGCGGATGGAGCTCCACAACGTCGGCAAACCCTTCTTCGAGCTCGGCGAGTTCCCAGTTTCGAGCAACCGGCAGGCCATGCCGCTGCCACCGCGAGCAACAGGATAACGGTGAGCCGCTTTCCTGGTCATCCCGAAGTCGCTCCGTGCGGACCCAAGTAGAATCAAGTCGTGCTAATTGCTACTGCACACCCGGCGGGGGTGTACGCGGAGCCAGATCACGAAGAGCAGCGCCCGCGAGGCCGACCAATTCGGGGTTATCTGAACTTTCGGCAGCTTTCTTTATCTCTTCGAGGGCGAAAGCAGCAGCGGCGGGATCCACTTTCGCGGAGTCAGCAATCACGCCTATCGCCTCGGTGGCTTGCTCCGTCGCCTGCTTTTCCAATCGTGAATTGCCGAGTCGGTCACTCGTGAGGAGCAACTCAGAGGCTTGGCTTCCCACTTCCTGCGCATTCGTTCCAGCGGAAGCCGGCGCTGACGTAGCGGTCTTCAACTGGCCTAATTGCACCTTCAACTCTGCGGAAGTCTGAGCGGCTTCAATCCGCTGATTGATAACAATACGGCCAGCATCAAGGACGGGCTTCCAGAGAAAGCCACAAAGCACCGCGAACCCAATGAGTCGCCCCGTCTTGGATACGTCTGTCGGTGTCACCACGTAAACTGCCACAAGCGCGGCGGCAGTACCGAGGATGACGCAGAGCGGCAACGCCACCCACATATCGAGCCCGAAGGTGGCCCCCGTCATGAGCGTGAATGCCCACGACACAAGCCCTCCTCCCGCCCCTGAGCCGATGACCAGCTTGACATCCTTTGGCATCTAGTTCTCTCCTCCAGGTCAGGAAACATCGAACCTTGCCCCGCGCGAATGAGAAGCCCAACTGATTTAGGCCTAGGCGGCGCCGTCAGGTGTCCGCTGCAGGCCTCTGTCCTAGGGACTGCAGGGGCCCAAGCGATCACCATGCGCGAGATGTGCCGGCACTGCGAAGTCGCTGATACACACATTGTGTTCGTTGGCCGGGTTGCCCGCGGGTACGTGACAGACCAGTACCTTCGACCCACAGATGCTCTGCCCGAGGAGAATGACGGCGCGGTCGTCGGTAGCATAGTCGATGACCCAAGTCCCGACATCCGTGTTGCGATGGGCATCGGTGGCCCCCGCGTCGAAGTTCCCGATGCCATTCCAGAAGAACGTCGGGCTATCTGTGTCGAGATCCAGGATGGATAGCCAAAGCACCTCGTTGGCGCGGAGAGCCACCGCCGCCGGCAGGGTCGCCGTGAAGATGTATCGTTCGGCGGAACCCTGGCCCGGGCCGGCAGCCTCGATCTCCGGGAAGACAGTAACTTCATACATGGGCGTCGTGGCGGGAACGATACCGACGGAGTTGAAGAACCGGACCACGAACTCCTCCTGCCCGCTGGTCGGCACGTATGTGGGGGTATTGCTGTATTCGCCGCCGAAAACTACCGTGTCGACGGATGCCGGCTGCGGCAGCACGAAGTTCTCCGCGATTTGCTGAGGGTCTACAGAGAACACGCCGGTCGATGCGGGCGGCCACTGCGAGAAGACGGTTTCCGCAACACCCGGAGACGCCACCATCCACGCCAGTAGCGCGGCGACCACGGTCAGGTAGAATGCGAGCAGATCGGGCGCTTTGCTCCTGGGAAGGGAAGGCGCACGGAGGGAAACAGGTGAACTCATAGCCATAAGCACTCCCCTTCTTGCGTCGCGGAACGGAGCAAGCTCCTTGATTCCAGCGACTTAAAAAGTGTAGGCCTGCGTGTGCCTTGGTGTCAAACCTTATTCCGCCGGCTGTATAGTCCTTGACAGGTCACGGCTCTGGGGGCGGAGCATGACGCGCGAGCACGTGATCGTCGTTCTCGAGGCGGCTCTCCTCGCACAAACTGCGGCTGCGTAGCAGGCGGTGGCGGATCGCTCGATGCGGGTGCTGGTGCCCAAACTGCGCGCGCCTCTGAAGCGCGCGGCTCCCGACCCGTTGATCGAGCTGGCGGAATAGCCCACCAGAGGTGCCGCCAAGAGAAGCTCACCCACCGGCAGAACACCCAGCCAAAGAGCAGGCCACCCAGGCCCACGGCGGCGGCGAAACAGAAGAGCCTGAAATCCTTTGACACGCCGGCCTTTTTGTGCTTCACTTCCTGTTGGCCCACTCCGCGCCGCGTGCGCGATGCCGCCGATGCCGCCGAGCCGGTCGCCGCCGGTACCGAAGCACCCGGTCCGCCTCGAGGTCGAGCTGCCGGAAAAGGCGCTTTCGCGTTGCGGGCGCAGTGGGCCATGTGGGTGTTCTTCGCCTCCCTCATGTCGGAGGAGCCCCGCTTCCGGCTGCAACTGCGCACCAACCGGGAACGTCCGATGTTCGAATTCATGGAGCCCGCCGTTTTCGAGCTGAAGCTGACCAACATCACGGACCAGCCGCAGATCGTGCCGGAGCACCTGCTTTCCATGCTCGACCGCATGGTGATCGTCGTCAAGAAGAAAGGGGAGGCGGCGCGCCAGTACGCTCCCTTCGCGCAATACTGCTGGACCCCGGGAAACCAGGTGCTCAACCCCGGGGCGTCGATCTACGAGTCGCTTTTCGCCGCCGTCGGCAAGAACGGCTGGGAGATCTCGGAGCCCGGCTACTATGTGGTGCAGGTCGCTCTCGACATCGGGGGCGAGCACATTGTCTCCAACCCGCTGTCCGTGCGTGTAGCGCCGCCGATCGGCTACGACGAAGGGTGGCCACGCGGCTGAGCAACCGCAGGGTGGCTATCCACGCGCGGATCCCGCTCGCCAAAGCCATGGCGCAGGATTACAAGTACCTCGACCTGGATTCGGTGAGCGGTGAGCCCGTTCAGGCGGCTCTCTACGGCGCCGTCAAGGAGCAGCAGCCCGACGGTCGCAGCTTCTCGGACATACGCATCGCCTTCGAGATGCCAACGCTCTACTACGGTGAAGATGTCGGGGAATCTGGACGTATCACCGCCGGCCAGCATGGCGACCAGATGTGAAGCCAACTCTCCGAGCGCAAGATACATGGGCAGCTCATGCTCGTCTCGCCATTCCTCAGGAATAGCTCCCACGCGTTCCGAAAGGAAGGACAGACTTCCAGCAGAGGGGCCATCATGGCTTCCTTGGCGATCCGCGGCACGGAGCAATCTCCTTGAATCCAGCGACTTAGAAAGCGTAGACCCGTGTGTGCCTTGGTGTCAATCCTTTTTCCGCTGTATGAGCTCCGCCAGGCCACGGCTTGGGGTAGAATGTTCTACAGACATTATCCGATAGGCTTAGACTGTCTGGAGGCAAGGAGCCCTGAGCGCCGGTGGCGGCCACCCAGCCGCCCCGGAGCCAGCCCCGCGGCAACCCAGTGAGGAGGCCACCATGACTCACGAGCTCGCCTACCCTGTGACTCTCACCCCCGACGAGGCCGATGGCGGCTTCGTCGTCACCTTCCTGGATGTGCCCGAAGCCATCAGCCAGGGAAACGACACCGCCGATGCCTTGTTCCAGGCGTCCGATGCCTTGGAGGAAGCCATCGCCGGCCGCATCCGGAGAGGAGACGCGATCCCGGAGCCATCCGACCTTTCCACAGGAGAGCTCATCCCATGGGCAGACTCATAGCAGCGTTCATCCTTGCTCCCCTGGTGACCTTCCCGGTCACGTTCCTCTGTTTCTCCAGCCTGCTCATCCTTCAGTCCTCGAACCATTCAGTCTCGGACTGGTCCGATCTCAGGCTGCTTGCGGCCATGGGCCTCGTGGCGACCCTTTGGGCCTACGGCGCGATGCTTGTCCTCGGCATCCCCGCAACCTTGATTCTCCGCAGATCGGGGCGCTTTCTGCCGTCTGTCATGGCAGCCGCCGGAGCCGGGATCGGTGCGCTGCCCTTTCTTCCCTCGGCCGCCTCTCATTTCATACAGTGGCAGCGTGGCAGTGCCGGTGCCGCCACCGCGATTTCCTCCGATCTCACCTTCTTGGTCGCCGGCAGCCTGAGCGGCATGCTTGCGGCGCTTTTCGTCTGGCGCCTGGCTCCCACCCCGATTACAACGCCCGTGACCACGAAGCCCATTTTATGAGCAACCCCCACCGGCTAAGGATGCGCTGCCGCCGGCCGCCGCATGAACCACTGAAGATAGGTTGAAAACTCCTCGGGTTTCCCGGGCGGCGCGATCTCGAAGCGGCCGGAGACACGGCCGTCCGGGGCCGCGTCATAGGTGAGCCGATAGCGGGGAGCCCCCGGAGCCGGCTCAGAGAGAAAGACGGCCGAGCCCGGAGCGCTTGCCGCGACGCCGTATCGAATGACGTGCCCTTCGCTGTCGTAGTAGTCGGCCTGGAGCGATCCCGACGCCTCCGCGTAGATGATCATGAGATCGTCGTGAACCATCGCCGGTCTTCCTTCCGCGGGAGGATATTCGGCGTGGTTCGTGCGCACAATCACCTTTCCCTGCAGGTCCGAGGCGAAGGTCGAATGGCCGGAGCCTCCACCCGGCTGCGGTTCCGCTTCCCAGGCTCCGATCAGAAACTGGAGGGGCGCAAGACTCTGCTGCTGGCCCTGGGCGGCAAAGGAAACGGCGATGAGTAGAGCGAACAAGAGCGACGGTCGCATGAGGGATACTCCTATTTCGACTGATCAACGTCAAGAGAGAATGCGTGGTCCGAGCGCCTGGACGACCACGTCGCCCGCGAAATGGCAGACGATCGCGTAGATCAGACCCCACCGCCAGAACACCCAGCCGAAAAGCAGGCCTCCGAGGCCGTTCAAGGCTATCACTACCGCCACCAGCGGCCAATGGACCGACGTGGCCGCCGCCCAGGCAGGCAGATGGACAAGTCCGAAGGCGATCGTGGAGACGAGCAGTCCTGCGATGAAAGGCCGGTTGCCCACTGGCGGCCGGAGAAAACGGCTGAAAAGCCAGGCAACCGCGCTGAGAAGAAAGAGACGAAAGGCGACCTCTTCGAGGATCGACGACTCGACCCCGAGCACCCAGGGCCTCCAGCCGGGCTCGTCGAGGCGCCCGACGAATCGAGCCCGCACCGCAGGCTCGAAGCGTGCAAGAAATACCAGCATTCCCAGCAGGAACGCGCCGAGCGCAGCCCCGCCGGCTCCGGCAAGGCCACCGAGCTTCAGCCGTTCGACCGGCGCGCGCAACGGGATGGGAGGACGCGACCGTGCAGCCGCCTGAAAGCCGATCCATGAGAGAGCAAGACCCACGGCGGCTCCGACGGCCCACACGCCTATCTCCACCGGTTGGGGGAGCGCGAGAGCAAGGGCGCCAGCGAACGCCACCGATGTCGCGAAGATATGGAGCCGGTTCGTGAGTTCTAAAGCGTAGACCTGCGTGTGCCTTGGTGTCAATCCTTTTCCCTCTGCATAAGCTCCGCCAGGCCACGGCTTGGCGGAGAATGTTCTACGAATCTTATCCGATAGGCTGCCCTGAACGCCGCTGGCGGCCACCCAGCCGCCCCGGAGCCAACCCCGCGAGAGCGCACGGGTCGGACGAGGGATTGCATGCCGGACAAATCTGTCCGATACTTCTCCTCGCTGTTGAGCAGCTTCCATGTGGACGAAGACTCGCAGGCAATCACCTTTCCACAGGGAGAGCTTATCCCATGGGCAGACTCATAGCAGCGTTCATCCTTGCTCCCCTGGTGACCTTCCCGGTCACGTTCCTCTGTTTTTCCAGCCTGTTCTTCCTTCAGTCCTCGAACCATTCAGTCTCGGTCTGGTCCGATCTCAGGCTGCTTGCTTGCGGCGCTTCTCGTCTGGCGCCTGGCTCCCACCCCGATTACAACGCCCGTGACCACGACGGGGAGCCCCAGGAGACGGCTCCAGCAGGAACGTGCCGAGCGCAGCCCCGCCGGCTCCGGCAAGGGCGCCAGCGAACGCCACCGACGCCGCGGCACGGAGCAATCTCCTTGAATCCAGCGACCCAGGGCTTCGCTGAGGCGCCGAAACGCTTCGCCGAGGCGCCGACAGGCTTCGGCGCCAGCCACAAGGCTTCGGCGAGACGACGAAAGGCTTCGTCATGCCGCCGAAGGGTCTCGGAGAACGCCGAAAGGCTTCGGCGAGACGGCGAAGGGTCTCGGAGAACGCCGAAAGGCTTCGGCGAGACGACGAAGGGTCTCGGAGAACGCCGAAAGGCTTCGGCGAGACGACGAAGGGTCTCGAAGAGCGCCGAAAGGCTTCGGCGAGACGACGAAGGGTCTCGGAGAACGCCGAAAGGCTTCGGCGAGACGCCGAAGGGCCTCGGAAGGCGCCGAAACCTGTCGGCAAGGCACCGCGTAGCGTGAACCCAGCCTGGGCTACTCCCGCCGCCGCTCCTCCCGGTCCACTCCGTCGACAAACAGGTAGAGCCCGACGCAGGCCAGAAACAGCACGGCGGAAACGATCGCCGCGGGCAGGGCGCCCTCTCGATGGCCGGCCAGGTACGATTCCAGTGTGGCGGTGAGGAGCCACATCTGCACGATCAGCAGGATGGCGATCAGGGCCAGGGCGCCGTCGATGGCGGTCAGGCCGCGGCGCCGTCGGGCGGATGCGGCGGCTCCATGGTCAGACCTCCGGCTCCGGCTGCATGCCCGTCGCGACCAGCGCGTCGCCTCGGCGCTCCAGCACCACGCGCGGCAGCGGCCGCTGCGGCGGACCTTGCAATCACCCGGCCGTCGCGCACCGAGAAAGACCCTTCGTGGCAAGGGCATTCCAGGCGATTGCCGCTCGTGAGCGATAGTAGACCGCGCAGGAAAGATGAGTGCACTTCTGGCTGTAGGCCGCGTACTCGTCCTCGGCCGTGCGCACCAGGATGCAGGCGATCGTCGCGGCCCCGGATAGTGGAAGAGCTTGACGCCGCCGACCGGCAGCTCGCCGCACCGCCGCGACGATCAGCAGGGGATATGCGGCGCTTGCCGGTGAACGCAGGCGCTTGCACAGGATCCAGACGTTGCCCGCGAACATGCCCAGGCTGGTCAGGACCAGGAACTTGGCGAACTGGCGGCGGCCACGTAGCTGTTCCTCGGCCCGGTCGATGGAGAACTCCTCGCGCCAGAGCGGCCCCGGCCGGAGCGGTCCGGAGCTCACGGCTCCTCCTCCCAGAGGTAGTCGGCGACATCCAGGGTGATCGCGTCACGTCCGGCGGCAGCCATCATGTAGACCTTCGGTGGTCACGGTTCTGGCGCCGAACTGAAACGATGTTGACGGGCTGCTCGCGGCGCTCGGCCGGCGATGCGCTCCGGCGTCACGTAGGCCAGCGCCTGGCTGGGGCAGACCGTGGCGCACATCGGCCGCTTGCCGACCGAGGTGCGGTCGTAGCACATGTCGCACTTCATCATCTGCTCGAGTCCGACGAACATCTTCGGGATGCCGAACGGGCAGGCCAGCACGCAGTTGGAGCAGGCGATGCAGCGCGGCTTGAGCGCCGACTGCACGACGCCGTCCTCGCCTTTCTTGATGGCGTCGGCCGGGCAGACCTGGGCGCAGGTGGGATCGTCGCAGTGCATGCAGATCGGCGGGCACGGTGGCGATGCTGTTCGGCCGGTCCAGGTAGTCGACGTGGATCATGGAGACGCCGCGGTGGGTGTCGCACTCGGCGCAGGCGTTCACGCAGGCCTGGCAGCCGATGCAGCGCGACGGGATCGATGATAGAACTCGTAGCCGAACATCAGCGTCTCCACTCCGCCTCGCGGGCGCGGCCGTCCGCTCTCTCCTCGGCCATCGATGCGGCAGGCGGAGACTTTGAACTCGGGGATCTTGCTGCGCGGGTCGAGCGTGCGGTGGGTGAGCCGGTTGGCGCTCTGGTCCACCGGGCCAGTGATAGGGGATGAAGACCGTGTCGGGGCGGATCGTCCGCACCACCAGCGCCTGCAGCGTGATCGCGCTGCGCCGCGAGGTGACCGTCACCCAGTCGCCGTCCGCGATGCCGTGCGTTGCCGCCAGCCGCGGATGGATCTCCAGGCGCGGCTCGGGATACTGATCGACCAGCGCGCCGATGCGGCGGGTCTGGGTTCCGGAAAGATACTGGCTCACTACGCGCCCGGTGGTGAGGTAGATCGGGAAGTCCTCGTCCACCGGATCGCCGCTCTCCCGCCACTCGCGTGACCACGAAGCGCGCCTTGCCGTCCGGATGGAAGAACCGGCCGCCCTCGAAAAGCCGCGGCGTGCCGGGATGGTCCTCGCCGGCTCGGCCGGGCAGGGCCAGAAGACGCCCATCTGGCGGTCGATCTTTTCGTAGGTGATGCCCGAGTAGTCGGCGGGGCCGCCGCGCGAGGCCTCGCGCAGCTCTTCGAAGATCTCGCGCGTCGCGGTGTAGGGAAAGAACTCGCCCTTGCCCAGCCGGCGCGCCAGCTCGATGTAGATCCGGCTGTCCGGCCACGCGTCGCCCGGCGGATCGACCGCCTTCTGGATGTGAAGGACGCGGCCTTCGGCGCTGCAGACGACCCCCTCCTCCTCCTCCTGCAGGCTGCCGGCGAGCACCACGTCGGCGTGGTGGGCGGTCTCGGAAAGGAAGAAATCGACCACGCCGAAGAACTCGAGCTTTTCCAGCGCCTCGCGCATGTAGTTGGAATCGGGCAGGGAGACGAGCGGGTTGAAGCAGATCGACAGCAGCGCCTTGATCTCGCCGCGGTGGATCGCCTCCATGATCTCCATCGCCGAGAGGCCGGCCTGGGGGATGTCCTCCGGCCGCATGCCCCAGACCTTCGCCACGTGCTCGCGGGCCGCCGGGTCGGAGATCGAGCGCTGGCCCGGGAGCTGGTCGCATTTCTGGCCGTGCTCGCGGCCGCCCTGGCCGTTGCCCTGGCCGGTGATCATGGTGCAGCCCGCGCCTTCGCGGCCGATGTTGCCGGTGGCGAGCGCGAGGTTGATCACCGCCAGGCAGTTCTCCACGCCTTTGGACTGGTGCTCCATGCCGCGGGCGTGGAGAGCGATCGCGCGCTCGGCCTCGCCGAACCAGTGCGCGGCCTTTTCGATCGCTTCGGGCGGCACGCCGGTCAGCCGTGCCGCGCGTCACCGGATCGTACGCCTGCACCGACTTCGCGACCTCCTCGAAACCCGTGGTGTGCGCCGCGATGAACTCGCTGATCCTCCAGGCCGTCGCGCAGCACCACGTGGAGGATGCCCATGAGCAGCGCGAGGTCGGTGCCCGGCCGCAGCGGCAGGTAGAGGTCGGCGTTGCGGGTGATGGGCGTCATGCGCGGGTCGGCCACGATCAGCCGGCCGCCGCTGTCGCGCATCGCCAGAGGTAGTTGGTGGTGATCGGCGCGCACTCGGCGACGTTGGCGCCGATCACGAACGACCACCTGCGCCTCCGGGATGTCGCTCCACGGGTTGGGCGAGCGGTCGACGCCGAAGGCCAGCTTGTAGGCCGTGCCCGCCGAGACCATGCACAGGCGGCCGTTGTAGTCGATGTGCCGCGTGCCCAGCGCCACGCGGGCGAACTTGCCGAGCAGGTAGGATTTCTCGGTGATCAGCGAGGCGCCGCCGTAGACCGCGACGGCGTCCTTGCCGTGCCGCTCCTGGATCTCCCGCAGCCGCCGCGCGGTGAAATCGAGCGCCTCGTCCCACGTCGCCTGCCGAAAACCTTGCGGCGTGCGCAGGAGCGGATGCAGCAGCCGGTCGGGATGGGCGCTCTGCAGGTAGCGCTTGACGCCCTTCGGGCAGAGCATGCCCTGGTTGAACGGAAACTCCTCCCACGGCTCGAAGCCGACGACCTCGTTGCCGCGGACCTTGAGCTGGATGCCGCACTGCTGGCCGCAGAAGCAGCAGTGGGTCTTGACCAGCCGGTCGGGCGGGTTCGCCCGCTGCTCGCCTAGCCGCCGGGCGGCTCGTAATTCAGATGCGGGCCGAAGCGGGCGATCAGCTCGGCGACAGGAACGGGTCTTTCAGCCACGGGCCTCCTCTTTGAGCCGGAGTTGGGCGCCGGCAATGGATTTCCGCTTGCAGGCCGGACAGAGCTCTTGCCAGTGGCCGGCAGGCATCGCAGGCATCCGGTAGTCGAAGCCCAGGCCGTCGAGCGCGAGCTTCAGGTCGTCGATGTGCATGCGCGACGCGAAGCGCTCGCCGCAGCGCGCGCAGAGCGCGCCCTCGCCCTCGTCTCCCGCCTGCTGGTAGAGCTTCACGCCGAGCTGGGCCGGCCGCTGGAAAATGTGGAAGAACTTGCCGAACGGGAGATACAGCAGCGCGGCGACGACGGTCATGGCGTGCAGGATCGAAAGGAAATCGTAGAAGCTCCCGCGCAGCCAGACCGTCGACGCGGTGAGCGCGAGGCCGGTCACCGAGATCGCGAACAGGAGGATGAGCGGAAAGAAGTCGCGGCCGAAATCCTGCACGGCGCGCGCGCCCCGGTCGCGCATGCGCCGCCAGAGCGACAGCGCGATGCCGCCGAGCACCAGCACCGCCGCGACGTCCAGGCCGTGGAACAGGAGCCACGACGCCACCGTGCGGATGCGGAACGAGCCGGCCGGGAAGCCGAACAGATAGGTGACGTACGTCATCTGGTCCTGGCCGGCCCTTCCGAAGAGAGACTCGAAATGAATCCAGCCGAAGACCAGCGGAAACGTGATCGCCACCGCCAGCAGGCATCCCCAGAAGAGGAGCTGGTGCATCCACCAGCGCAGCCGCGAGCGCTCGCGGATGAACGTCTGGGCCGCGAGGTTGGTCCACGCCAGCGGGATCAGCCGGCCGAGGCTGCGCAGCGCGCCTTGCTCGCGGACGAGTTGCCAGCCGCGGCGCCAGTAGATCTTCGTCGGCGGCTTCTGAATCCAGACCGCGTAGTGGTAGATCACGCCCCAGGTGGCGAAGATCGCGGCGAACGTGTAGACCACGAGCGCCGGATCGAAATTCTGGAGATTGCGCGAGCCCACCACGATCATCGCTACCAGCAGCCCGGTTCCGAACGTGGCCCAGCCGCCGGCGCGCAGGCGGTCGGCGGCGCGGAGGAGCTCCGGCGGCAGCGCCAGCTCCAGCGCCTCCTGCCGGGGAACGAACACACGGCGATTGATCAATCCGAGCACGAGCGACGTCGCGGCCAGGAGCACGAATCCGGGCCAGAGCGCGCCCGTGCGGTCGCGGAAAAATCCGAGCAGCAGCGGCGGAAAGAAACCGCCGAGGCCGCCCATGGCGCCGACGAGCCCGGTGACCGTCGCCGTCTCCCCCGGGAAGTACTGCGGCACCAGCTTGAAAACCGCGCCGTTGCCGAGCCCGAGGAGCGCCGCGCAGCCGAGCGCTCCCACCGTGAACGGCAGCATCGCCGGCCAGGTGAGAAGCAGCGCGAAAGGCAGCACGCCGAGGAAAACGCCGGACAGCACGCGCGCGCCGCCGATGCGGTCGGAAAGCCAGCCGCCGAGCGGACGCATCAGGGTGGCCAGCACCACGAAGCCGGCGGTACGCAATCCGGCGTTGGCGGGGCTCAGACCAAATTGATCTTTGAGCAGCGTGGGCAGATAGATCGAGAACGCCACGAAGCCGCCGAAGGTCAGAAAGTAGAACAGTGCCAGGACCCAAGCGAGCCGCTCGCGCAGCACCCGCGCCATCGCGCCGAAACCTTTCGGAGCTGGTTTTCCCGGTGCGTTTCGTGCCAGCACGCCGAACGCCACGCCCCAGGCCACCAGCAGCACCGCGGCGCCGCGGAAGACGCTCTGCAGGCCGAACGCCGCGGCGATCAGCGGCCCCAGGAACACCGCCGCCGACTGGCCGATGTTGCCCAGGCCGTAGACGCCCAGCGCGCTCCCCTGCCGGTCGGCCGGAGTCCAGCGCGAGACGTAGCCGACGCCGACGGGGAACGACGAGCCGGCGATGCCCAGGAAGAACGCCACCGCGAGCAGACGGCCGTAGCTGTCCGCCTGCGGCACGAGCCAGGCCGGCACCGCCACCAGCAGCATGACGGCGGTGAACACGGCCCGGCCGCCGAAGCGGTCGGCCAGCATGCCCACCGGCAGCCGGCCGAGCGAGCCCAGGAGAACCGGCACCGCCACCAGCAGCGCGGTCTGGGTGCCGGTGAGGCCGAACAGCTCCCGGAAGCGCGGCGCGAACGCGCTGATCAAGCCCCACGCGGCAAAGCAGACCGCGAAGGACAGGGTGCCGAGAGCCAGGTGCCGGGCGGGCCTCGCGGTCTCCATTCGCCCGGTCTTATATCACGGCGCGATCATCTCGACGCGATCATCACGTCGCGATGGACCAGCTCCTCCTCCAGACGGGTGGCCCGCGGGAAGACCACGTTGTTCTCCAGGTGGATGTGCTCGTGCAGCGCCTTCTCCAGCTCGGCCAGGCCGTGGTAGAGGCCGCGGAAGGTGTTGCAGGCGTCGGCCGGCGGGGTGTAGGCGCCGGTGATCGTGCGCAGGCGGGCCAGGTCGCGCGCCGCGTCGTCGTGCTCGTGCTCCATCATGCCGATGGGGGCCTGGATGGAGCCGAACGGCGAGGCCGGCAGCGTCTCTTCGGCGGCGGCCAGGGCTTCCAGGCGCTCGATGTACGGGAAGAGGATCTGCTCCTCCTTCATCATGTGCGAGTCGAGCTCGGCCTTGAGGCCGGCGAAGACCTGATTCAGCTCGGGAAACACCTCGGGGTGCTTCGCGCCGTGGGCGTCGAGCACCTTGGCGGCCATCTGGGCCAGACGGGGCAGCTCGCTGCGGAGCTCGGCATGGTAGCGGCCGACGATGAAGCGGATCAGCTCGGCGAGCTTCGAGTCCGACGCGGGGATCTCCGTCGAGACCCGCTCGCCGGCAGTTGCCGCCGACTCCAGAACCGAGCTCAGCTCTGCGAATGTGATCTGTTTCTCGGCGCAGGCCTCCGCCAGCGGGCGTTTGCCGCCGCAGCAGAAGTCGATGCCGAGCTGCTGGAAGACCCGGATGGTGGCGGGGTTCTGGGCGGCGATGTCGGCGATCCGCGTTTCGGGCGTGATGTTCATCATGGTTCTCTCCTTCCAAGGCTCTCTGAGCCGTCTCTGGAGAGGAACCCTACCGCCTCCGCGGGCAGCCTTCCTTGCGCCCGCGCAAGGAAAACGGGAATCGGCCGCCCGGCCCGGATACACTCCGCTCCATGCCGGATACCTCCCCCACCCTCCCGCCGCCGTTCGAACGGCTCTTCGAAGGCTTCTCACCGGCCGCGGCCGAGCAGGTGCTGGGGCTCGGCTCGCCGCGGGTGCTGACCCGTGGCGAGGTGCTGTTCCGGGAGGGAGAGCCGGCCTCGGCCCTCTTCCTGCTCGAAGCCGGGCGCGTGAAGCTGACCCAGGTTTCGCCCGGAGGCCAGGAGGTCATCCTGCGGTATCTCGCGCCCGGCGACGCGTTCGCGGCGGTGGCGCTGTTCGAGCGCGGCACCTTCCCGGTGACCGCGCAGGCCACGGAGAGGACGCGCGTCCGGGCCTGGACGCGCGAGGTGCTGCCGCGGCTCGTGCGGGAGCATCCGCGTTTCGAGGCGAACCTGTTGCGGATCGTCTCCGCCCACACCCGCGAGGCGTTGACCCGCGTGCGCGAGCTCGCCACGGAGCCCATGGCGCAAAGGCTCGCCCGCACCCTCCTGCGTCTCGGCGAGCAGATCGGCCGGAGGGAGGCGGACGGCGCTCTCCTCATCGAACGCATCACACAGCAGGAGGTGGCGGACATCGCGGGCGCCAGTCTCTATACCGTCAGCCGGACGCTGGCCGACTGGGAAAAGCAAGGGATTGTGGAAACCGGCCGCCAGCGCTACCGCATCCTGGACGCCGGCCGCCTGGCCGGGCTCGGGGGCGGCTGACGGGATTCCTGGGAGTCATGGTACAATTCCGGTCGAGGTGAACGGCGAATGCCTCTTCCCAATCCCCTGATCACATCGACAGCCGAGCGTCTCGGAGGCACTCCTGTCTTCGCGGGAACGCGCGTTCCGGTCCAAGCCCTCCTCGACTATTTAGAGGGTGGAGACTCCTTGGATGACTTCCTGATGGACTTCCCGTCCGTGACGCGCGAGCACGTGATCGCCGTTCTCGAGGCGGCCAAGTCGGCCCTCCTCGCTCAAACTGCGGCTGCGTAGCAGGCAGCGGCGGATCGCTCGATGCGGGTGCTCCTCGATACCTGCGTTCCGAAGCGCTTGGCGCGCGATCTTCCTGGATACGAAGTCCGGCACGCCACCGAAATGGGTTGGAGCGATCTGGACGACGGACCGCTGCTCGCCGCCATGGCAGGGAGCTTTGATGCGCTCGTCACCGTCGACCGGAACCTCCCGCATCAGCAGAACCTCAGCGCTCGCCCCTTCGCGGTCCTCCTGCTCCGAGCCCACAGCAACCGCCTCACCGATCTGACACGGCTGGTGCCCAAACTGCGCGCAGCGCTGAAGCGCGCGACTCCCGGGCAGTTGATCGAGTTGGCGGAATAGCCCACCAGAGGGTATCTCGAAACGGCGGCGATCAAGGCGCCTCCCATTCCAAACAGCACCACTATACGGAGATCGCCAATATCGATTCCTAGTTCCAACGCACTTGTTGAGCTTCTCCGGTTGCCAGATCGCGGCCGGCGGCCGAGACGAGTTGCTCGACCATCTTTCGTGAATCGGCAAAGGCGAGAAATCGCTCCGTATTCACGGTTGCCAGCGCCGTAATCAGGTTCACATAGGCGTCAAACGCCTTTCCATTTGCGACTGTTGCGAGCAGAAGTGCCTTGCCATAGTTGGCTGAACCGTCCTCGCCTTCGGTCAACACAACTGAATCGCGGCCTCCCAGATGCAGTCGGTATCGCGAGGCAGACATCCTTTCCGTCGAGCGCCGTCTGAATGCCAAGCGCTTGATGGGAGTAAATTCCATGCGGAAATAATGCGTTCAGCCGATCGGGAAGCGCTTGTCGGGTTGGTCGGTAGTGTTCATTGCGACGCCCAACGTAGATAATCGTTTAGCCACCCTGCTCTGCTGTGCTTCGCGCGATCCAAAGGAGGCGAGGCACTCCCCTACGTGAATCCAGCGCCTACCCTGTGCCTCACGGGAGCGCGAGGGCAAGGGCACCCGCGAACGCCACCGCGGTGGCGAGGGGCGGGAACGGGCTCCCGCGAGCGTCCATCAATGACTCGGCGCGAAGTCCTGGTTCGAGAACCAGGACGGGCCTGACGGCCGGCGGACGACGTTGAAGCCGAAGTTGGTGGCTTGATGGCACGAGTTGCAGCCGGCTGTCACTGTATCGAACGCCCTGATGAAGGACTCCGTATCACGAGCCCGGATCGCGGCCCGAACCTGTTTGAGCGGCTCGGTCATGATCTTCGGAACGAGCTCGGAGACGGGAAGCGGCCCATTCTTATGGGTCGGGTGGAATTCAACGACGTCGGCAAACCCTTCCTCTAGCTCGTCGAGCTCATAATCGGCGAGCTTCCAGTTTCCAGCCTGGCCGGCAAACCAGAGCTTTGCGTGGCGCATTTGAGTGAGACTCATCAGTTCCCCCAGGCCGGGCTCGTAACCCTTCGAACAACCGACGAGCCCCGCGGCGACGACCGCGAGAACCAGGAAGATGACGAATCGACTGGTGCAAAGCATCTTGGTCTTCAACTCCCCGGCGCCGCCGGTGGTGGAGTGAGCAGCACCGTCGGCGTCGCCGTCCCCGGATCGAGCGTAATCTGATAGATCTGGTTCGAAGCGCAGGTGGTGCCCTGGCCGGAGGCGTAGCAGTTGGGGACGGCCTGGCCGTTGACGGGCGGACACCAGGCGGCGATGCCGCCGACCAGATAGCCCACGACGGTCTTGCTCTTGAGGCTGTCCAGAAGGATGACGTCGTTCGTGGACGGGAGGCCGGCCACGGGCACGAACTTGGTCTCGGCGCCGAGATATTGCGCGGTCACCGTTCCGCTCGTTCCAGGACAGGCCGGCGCGGCGGAGGCGGGCGGAAACGCGGCTCCCTGGTGGAGGAACTGCGCGCTTCCCGCCGCCGTGACGCGGAAGGTGGAGACGCTGGAGATGAACGGCAGGCCGTCCACCGGCCTGGTCGAAAGATTGACCGCGTCGCCTTTGAGGCAGTTGCAGGACGGGTCCCAGTAAAACTGGCTGATCCCGGCGAAGAAGGTGCTGTACATGGCGCTCTTCGATTTCGAATAAACCTGGAGCGTCGCACAGTCGTACTGGCTCAGGAGCTGGGCGGCCGACGTGTCTTCGCTGACGCTCAGACCGACGTTGCTCCCCGGCGTGACGTAGAGCGGATTGACATAACCCTGCATCTTGCCGCCCTTGAATACGCCGCCGTAGACGCCGATGCGCGGGTTTCCGGACGGATCGAGCGCCGGCTTCACCGTCAGATCGCGGCGATGATACGGATTGTCGGGGTCCATGCCGCTGGTGACGTTCGGGTACGCGCCCGTGAAGCTCGCCTGGAGCTGAACGTTGCTCGTCCCGCGCGTGGCCTGGATCGAAAAGACCCGGATGCTGTTGCTGTACTCCTGGAGCACCTGGCCGCCGCCGTCGCCGCTGTACTCGCCGTTGAAAAGGTGGCCGTAGAGGAGGAGGAACGAGCCGTTCTGGACCTGCAGGTCGCCGCCGGTGATCGCCAGCGCCGGATGCTGGTAGCTTGCCATGTTCGCCTGTGCGAAGGCCGCGTCGAGCGCGCCGCCGCCGGTCACGGTTTTCACCAGGGCGTTGAAGTCGATCACGGTCAGGTACGGCAGCGTCACCATGGTGCCGGTCGCGGGATCGGGGCCGTAGCCGCCGGCGATGTAAAGGAAATCGCCCGCCAGCAGGTATTCGAGGTTCGTCGCCTGGAGCTGGCTGAGGTACGGCTGCGGCAGGCCGGTCACCTTGGCCTGGCCGAGGAGCTTGCGGTTGACGAGGTCGAGAACGTAGACGGTGTCGTTCGCAAAGGTTTTCGGAAAGGATGGCGCCTGCGCCGCGTCGACGCTGGGCGCGAAACCGTGGAGGCCGTTGGTCCGGCCGCCGAGGAGCACCACCTGGCCGGGACTGCCGGCCAGCACGAACGAGTGCAGGCCCGGGAAACCGGGAATCGCGAAGGCCTGGAGGCCGAGGCTGTATGGCACGTCTCCGGCCGGCTGCGCCGTGGTGGTCGCGCACGCCCCGAAGAGCAGGGTTCCGAGGACGAGAAGGAACGAAAAAAGGATGCGGATTCGCGTCGTCATGGTCGTCTCCTGGCGCTCTACGATTGCGGCAGTTGGGTTTTCAACCACGCGAGGATCATGGCCACCTTGGCGGGTGAAAGATCGCGCGTCACCGGCATGTAGGCCGGGTCGGAGAACGGCAGCGACATCTTCGCCAGCATGGCCGTGGCGAAGCCGATGACGGTGGCTTCGTCGCCGATGTCGAGGCGGTCTTTCATCCCGGGATAGAGACGGGCGTAGGCCTGGAGGATCGGTCCCACGTCCTGCTGCCAGGTGGGGTTCGCGGGAGCCGTATAGCTCTGGAAGCGCAGGACGGAAATGTTGCCGTTGCCGTCGCCGACCGGCTGGCCGGCCAGGTCGTTGAAAAACACGTAGTAGACCTGGCTGTCCATCGGCACACGGTAGGCCGGCAGCGCCGGGTCCTGTGTCACGGTGGACACGGTCAAATTGGCGATGCCGTTCGCGTCGGTGGAACCGTTCCAGGCGAGGGTGACGTTGGTCGATGGGGCGGTATCCCCGTCTTCGTCGGTGATCGCATCGACCTCCCAGGTGATCGGTTGCTGCCCCACAACCGGCGCGCCGAGCTGCCGGGCCATCACCTGCACGGTGGCGCTGGCGCCCGGCGTCAACCGCACGGAAAAAGGCTGGCTTCCGATCAGCAAACCGTTCGCCGGCTCCTGGAGAACCGTGGTTCCGTTCACCGTGATCACCAGCGGATTCTGAGCGGCCAGGGCAGCCTCGGACGATTGCAGGGCGATGTCCACCAGACCGGAGCTGGTCACCAGGGAGACCTGCTTGTTCTGCGAATTGAGCGGAACGTATTGGTTTGCGAAGCTGAGCCCCTGACCCTTCGCGAAAAGCTGGATGCCCGAGTTGGTGAGGACTCCGATGGAAATCCCGGAATCCTGGAGAAACTGGCCGTTCGAGGACCAGATGCCGCTCGCGTCTTTCGATCCCTGAACCAGAAGCGAGCCGCCGAGGTCCACGTGCAGCATGGAAGAGCTTCCCACCGTGCCGACCTGGGCCGGCGCCGCGTTCCATTTCAGGGCGAGATTCGGAGTCGCCTGCGGGGCTGGAGCCGCGGATTCCAGCATCTCCACCTCGCCGAGCCGGTCGTTGATCGGCGTGGCGCCGACGGCGGTCTTGCGTTTCGGGGTGGCCGTCAGGGTGAGAGTCTGCGTGGGCGGTGGCGGCGTGGCGATCTGGCGGCCCGGAACCACCTGCGCGAGCTCGCCCGGCTTGACCGGTCCCAGGCTTCCCAGGACGCGTCCGTAATAGATCATGTTTCCCGGTGTGAGCCGGGTGTTGGGGTCGTTCTGGTGCAGGTCCACGGTGAGCTTGACGGCGATCCCGGCCTGGCAGGCCTCCTGGAACTGGACGAGGAACGGCGAGGAGGACGAGCCGGCGTTCCACGTCACTTCCGTGATCTGGCCCATCCAGGTTCCGACGAACGACCAACTGCTCCCCGGCCTCGGCTGCACCACCCTCGGCACAAGGTTTTGGAGCTCCGGCACCGACACCAGCCCGGAAAAGCCGCCGCCGCCCGGGATCGTGACGTAGATGCGCAGCCCGTACACGGCCGACCGGCCTTGCTGGTCGGGGTCCAGGTCCACCATCTTGGCGATGTCGTAAAAACCCTTGCCGTCGGGCGTCGTCTTGGGCGTCGACGGGCTGGGCGATTCGACGAGCGCGCCGAGGATGGGGTCTCCCGACACCGGCGTGCCCCCGGGTCCGACGGCCGACAGGACGGCGCATTCCGAGATCCAGAGTTGGGCGACGCCCATGGCGTTCCAGCCCGCCGGACCCGCACCAAGCGGCACGGAGAGATAGGCGCCCTGCGCGTCGGTGAGCGCGACCTGCGGGTTGTAGCTCGAATCGAAGTTGTTGATCGTGCTCGGGTTGGTGAAGAACAGGCCACCGAAGTGGATGCGCGGTACATCCAGATAGCTCATCGTCCCTCCTCCTCAAGGCATGCGGTGCGGGGCAGACCTTAGCAGCGTTCGCGGGCGAAGGGCAAGGAAACAATCCCACATGTCCCACATGCGGGTGGAGCGGCACCGTCCCGCTACGCCGCCCGGTGAGCACCCTGTCTTTCAGGAGCCTTCTGCTTCGACCTCGGCCGCCGCGCGGCCGTTTCCCGGGAGAAACCCGATGCGCCTCCATTCTGTCTGTCTCGCCGCCGTCACCGTCATCCTGGCCGCCGGAGCGGTCTGCCACGCCGCTTCCGGACCGCGCCCCGTCTCCAGCCATGGCAGCGCGCCGGTCCAGGACCCGCGCGATATCTCCAATCTGCCGGACACTCCCGGCTGCACAGTGGACCCGGACAGGGAGCTGTTCGTCATCGACTTCAGCGTGGTCCGCGACTGCTACCGCACCACCTGGACCGGCGACTGCGCTCCACCCGTGCCGCCGGCAACCCGGGGCGCGTGGACTCTTGGCGGCCTGCTGCCCGGGATCTTCGGGACCACCAATGCGGTCCAGCTCTCGAATCTCACCAAACAGTGGCTGGGAGAGTGGAAGGTCACCAAGGTCATCAACGGCGACACCGTGCCGGCCCGGCCGGCGATTCAGAGTCTGATGATCGATCCCTGGGAGGCGGCGAGCGGCGGCTCCACCCTGGACATGACCAAAGCGCCGGCCCGGCTGCTGGCCATCGTGTTCCGGCTCGACCTGCGGCGAAACTCGGGTTATTCGGGCGGAGGATCGGCCGGCGAAGCGCGGTTCGTCTTCCAGATGCTTGGCGCCAACGGACAAGATGTGGGAGAAACGCTGATTCTGGAGTACGGCCTCGATGCCCGCAATTGCGCGGAGATCCAGGCCTGGGGGCAGCGAGTCCACGCTCTGGGATCGATCCCGTTCGGCGCCGACTACAACGCCGCTCTGCAGGCTGTCACCGACCGCTTCGCGACGATCGGCGCCTCTCCCGGCAAGCCCAACGGCAGCGGCATCAACCAGGTGCGGACCAACGAAGTCTTCCTTTTCCCCTTGTGGGAGCTGCGCGAGTTCAGCTCCAGCCGGCCGGACCGCCGCCCGCCGAAGAGGTTTCAGCCGCCACCGGGAAGCTGACGCGCAAGGCCGCCGCGGCGTCCACCAGCCCGGTACCGCTGCTCCAGGCCACCGTGGCGCAGACGCCTGCGGGGAGACATAATTTCCAGCAGATCTTCGCCAACTATGTCAACGCCAATGCATCGGCCATCGCGGCCGGCAACTACACGGTTCCGCTCACGTTCCAGGGCCAGCCGTTCCGTGGAGGAGCCATCGTCAATGAGATCGATGTCTGGGACGGCCCGCCTCCCGAGTGCAGCTCCATCGCCAACGCCCAGGCGCGGCACGTCGCTTCGCTGAACACCTGCAACGGCTGCCACGGCGCGGAAGGGGGCACCTTCTTCCGGCACGTGCTCCTCACCGGACTCGGGGGTGGCGCGCTCCTGTCAGGTTTCCTCACCGGCGGCGGCCCGTCGACCGACATCTGCGGCCTGACCCACAACTTCGGCGATATCGAACGGCGGCGCGTCGATCTGTGCCAGCTCCTCCAGAAGAGCTGCTTGGAGATCGAGCAGGAGGTTCCGGTCAGCTTTGTACACTGAGAGTAGGGAAGCCACTTCGCTCAGGGCTTCCGGCGCTTGGTAGTTTTCGCTTCGGGTAGCTTCTTCATCTCGGCTTCGAGCTGCTTGAAGGTATCATCCTCCGCCTCGTCTTCGAGGCGGGCGCGGCGACGGGCGGCGAAGCGTTCATACTCCTGCTCCGCGAGGGTGTCAGCCTGTTCGCGAGTGACCTTGCCGGCGCCGGACAGGATGGCGCGCTCGTTGAGCCGCAGGAAATCGTCGAGCCGGGTCTGCCAGGTGTGCAGGAAGATCTGCTTGTTCTGCACCACACGGAAAAAGACCTGCGTCTCCGGCTCGGAGGGCGAATAATCGGCGGCCAGCGCGAGGATCTCCCGCACGCGCAGATACACCCGGCGCTCGCTGGCCCGAATGTCACGGATGCGCTCCAACAGCTCATCGAAGTAATCCGTATGGCCCTTGCCGGGAGGATTCTTGAGCCGCTCGTCATCCATGGTGAAGCCCTTCACCAAGTACTCGCTCAAGCGCGCCGTCGCCCACTGGCGGAACTGGGTGCCGCGGTGACTGCGTACGCGGTAGCCGACAGCTAGGATGGCCGACAGGTTGTAATGGCGGAGGTTCCGCGTGACCTCGCGGTCACCCTCCCGGCGAACTTGTAAGTAATCCTTACAGGTTGACACCGCGGTCAACTCCCCCTCGGCGAGGATCGCCTTCAGGTGCAAGGTAACATTCTGCGGCGTAGTCTGGAACAGCTCGGCAATCTGCGCCTGCGTCAGCCAGATGGTGTCATCTTCGAACCGGCACTGGATGCGAGTCCGGCCGTCCTCGGTCTGGTAGAGGATGAGGCTGGATTGCGGCGGCGGGCTGTCGGGCATGGGTATTCCCTAGTGTTGGCCGGTCGATCCGGCATCGTTTCGGCAAGGATAGCAGAGCGCCCTCACCCCCGGCCCCCGTGACGCGCGACGTTGGTGCCATCCGCCTCCGCTCCTCTCGCCGGCGGGGCGCCGGCGGTCCCAGGGGGGTGATCATGCGGCGGCTTGTTGTTGATACAGGTACTTCTGGAAGCCCGCGAAGACCTTGCCGATCTCCTCCGGCTTGCCCAGGTCGGCCACGGCGTCGGCGATGGAGTCGTGGTACTTGAGCCGCAGCAGCGGCGTCAGCTTCTCCTGGTCGAGTTCCTCCACGCCGACGCTGACGTAGTGCGAGAGCACGAAGTCGAGGAAGACCTGCTGCTTGCTGTTGAAGTGCGTGCTGATGACGACCTTGGCCTTGGCGGCCCGTTCTTCGCGGGTGAGCGGCGGCAGGGCATAGGCCACGTGGGCCAGCACGTCGAACAGGTCGCTCTTCTCGGCGTCGATGATCTTCTGCATCTCGGCCAGTTGGTCGCTGCCGAAGCCCTTCTCGGCCAGGCCCTCCAGCAGCTTCTTGCGCGTGTCCGGGCGCGCTCCAGAGGGCGCGCAGTTCGGCCTCGTCCTTGAAGAACTCCGGCAGCTTGCCGAAGAGCATCTCCATGAACTGCTGCGCCGACATCGGCGTGCCGTCGGGATGCCAGAAGGTCGTGCACATCATGTGCTGGATGGTGCGCTCCTTGCCGTCGGCCAGCTTCACCTTGATCTTCTGCTCGGCGCTGGCCGTACTCGTCGGGCTCGTTCGCGCACTCGCACGGGCTTGCGCTCGGCGGCTTCGGCGGCTCGGCTTGCCTGCGGTCTGCCTTCGGCTCCGGTTCGATCGGCTCGCCGTCCCATTCCGGGTCGCTGAAGTGATGATGCGCCTTCACGAAGTCGTAGATCGTGAAGTAGTCCTTGCCGTCGTAGAGCCGCGTGCCGCGCCCGATGATCTGCTTGAACTCGATCATCGAGTTGATCGGGCGCATCAGGACGATGTTGCGGATGTTGCGGGCGTCCACGCCGGTGGAGAGCTTCTGCGAGGTGGTCAGGATCGTCGGGATGGTCTTCTCGTTGTCCTGGAAGTCGCGCAGGTGCTGCTCGCCCAGCGTCGCCGTCGTTGGCCGTGACCCGCTGGCAGTAGTTCGGGTCTTTGCTGGTCTTCATCTGGTTGATGAGGTCGCGCACGGCCAGGGCATGA
Organism: uncultured Holophagales bacterium; assembly: GCA_963844885.1. Classification (GTDB taxonomy): domain Bacteria; phylum Acidobacteriota; class Thermoanaerobaculia; order Multivoradales; family UBA5704; genus DATMER01. The sequence continues at coordinate 454,318 of CAWJQA010000016.1, forward strand.
TCCTGGGTGGCGCAGAACACCAGCGTCTTCTCGTTCTGGTTGATCTGCTCCATGAAGATCTTCACCCGGTGCGCTTCCCGCTCCTTGATCTCGATGATCTTGTTGAAGTCGGTTTCCGTCGTAGCGCTTGCCGGTCTCGATCTCGCCTTCGATCAACTGTGTCGTCGGGCGTGTAGACGTACTCGTCGAGCGTCGTGGAGATCTGCTTCACCTTGAACGGCGTGAGGAAGCCGTCGTTGATGCCGTCCTTGAGCGAGTAGATGTAGACCGGCTCGCCGAAGTAGGCGTAGGTGTCCACGTTGTCCTTGCGCTTGGGCGTGGCGGTCAGGCCGAGCTGCACGGCGGGGGCGAAGTAGTCCAGGATGCCGCGCCAGTTGCTCTCGTCGTTGGCGCCGCCGCGATGGCACTCGTCGATGACGATGAAGTCGAAGAAGTCCGGCGGATACTCGCCGAAGTAGGGCGACGGCTTGCCGTCCTTCGGCGGGCCGCTCATGAAGGTCTGGAAGATGGTGAAGAACAGGCTGCCGTTCTTCGGCACCTTGCCCTTCTTGCGGATGTCCTCCGGCGCGATCCGCACCAGCGCGTCTTCGGGGAAGGCGGAGAAGGCGTTGTAGGCCTGATTGGCGAGGATGTTGCGGTCGGCGAGGAACAGGATGCGCGGGCGGCGCGACGGCTCGCGGCTCAGGTTCCAGCGGCTGTGGAACAGCTTCCAGGCGATCTGAAAGGCGATGAAGGTCTTGCCCGTGCCGGTGGCCAGCGTGAGCAGGATGCGCTGCCGGTCCGTCGGCGATGGCCTCCATCACCCGCTCGATGGCGATGTCCTGGTAGTAGCGGCTCGGGATGCGAGCCGCCCTTGTCCTCGAACGGCACGGCGGCGAAGCGGTCGCGCCAGGCGTTCGCCTCGGCGAAGGTCAGCGTTCCAGAGTTCATCCGGCGTCGGGATAGCGCGGCAGCTCGCCTTCCTTGCCGGTCTCCATGTCGATGCCGTAGATGCCCTGGCCGTTGGTGGCGTAGGCGAAGCGGACGGCCAGCTTGCCCGCGTAGTCCTTGGCCTGCCCCACGCCTTCGGTCAGCGCTTCGTCCCACGCCTTGGCCTCGACCACCGCCAGCTTGGTGTTGCGATAGACCAGCACGTAGTCGGCGGTGAGCGGCTTGCCGCGCCGGCCGTGGCCTTCGATGCGGCCCGGCGTGATCGGGTACTCGCGCCGGATGCGGCTGCCCTCGACGACGCCCCAGCCCGCCGCCTTCAGCGCGGGGTCGATGTGTTCGGCTCGGGTTTCGGCTTCGTTCATGGCGTGGTCCTACAGATTGACCGGTGAAGGCTTGGTGCAGCAGCGACTTCTTCAACGCCTCCAGCGCGGCGAGCTTCTGCTGGTAGATGGATTCGAGGCGTTGGGTTTCGGCTGGAGAGTGCTTCAAGTTGCTCGACAATCGCTCGCTGCTGCTTCAACGACAGTCGGAAACGGGATCGCAACTCGATTAGCATAGCTCGCTGTTGATGATTGCTGCACCGTTGACCCTGCGCCTTATCGTCGAATCTGCGCTTGCGACAGACGTGACGAGAATATACGTAGAGAAGTCGCTGGTCGACTGTTCGCGCATCAGCTGCTAATGACAATGCCGCCGGTCTGGATGCAACCATGCTTGTCACGCACGATGTAGGCCATGCCGCGATTGGCCGTCGATCTGCGATAAGCAGAATGTCGCCCGTCATCGAGACGTATCGCGATCTCTTTGCAGAACTCGTCGGATGATCCTCTCGGTGATGCTAGATGTACTTACGCTCGACCGTCGCGTCACTGATCTGGATCCAATTAGTTCCTGCGGCGTCAGTAATGAGACTCCTGATCGTGCATGCGGCGAGCCATCTCCGTCAGTACGTCGCAGACTTCGTCCAAGTCGTCTATCCACCCACCCCTCGCCGCGCTGGGTGAAGACGGATTGGAGGTGGCTTTCGAAGAGGGCGCGGGCGTTTTGGAGGTTCTTTTCGGCGTTGGCTTTGGCGGTGGCGATGCCCTCAAACGCTTCGTCGAGGATGCCGACGATCCGCTGCTGTTCGGGGAGCGGGGGAACGGGAATCTGGAAGTCGTTCAGCTTAATGCCTGTTGATTCACGCTTGCGCGTTGCGCCGTGCCATCTTGAGCCACGATTCGGTCAGTCGAATGCTCGACAGCAATAGAACAGAAACTCGTGGTCAATAGCTTCGTTGACACTGCGGCAGGATCATGCAGTCGCTGATTGATCGCGGTCCAGTCTTGTCCGCGATCGACCACATGACCGACTCTTGCGACGTACGCATACGCGCCGCAGACTGACGTCAGTTCACGAACTATCTGCAGACGGTCGTCGTCAGCGTTCGACTTGCACATACGAGTCGCCGAATCCACATTCGCGCTGACGATGCTCCGTGGATCGACCGGAATCCGCCGTAGTCACGTGCCGTCTTGTCGCTTGGGAGTGCCGCCATTGCCGTCGAGATCGTCAGACATCTCGCCAGTGTGCTTTGTTTGCCACTCCGTTCTTCATAGCAGCCCCCTGATGTTCGCCAGCACCTCCGCGCTCTCGGCATCCAGCGCGGCGATCTCGTCCATGATCTCCTGCGGGCTGCGGTGCGTGACTTCCTCGCCGCCGTTGGGGTTCTTCACGGAGAGGTCGAAGGTCGTCTTGTCGATGCTCTTGGCGTCCACGCTCCAACTCTTGGGCGAGTCGGCGAAGGTCTTCTGCAGCTTCACGAACTCGGCGAGGTCGTCGTCGTTGAGCGGGTTGGTCTTGCCGAGGTTGCGGCCAGGGTCGAGCTGGTAGTACCAGATCTTGCGCGTCGGCGCGCCCTTCTCGAAGAACAGCACCACGGTCTTCACGCCCGCGCCCTGGAACGTGCCGCCGGGGCAGTCGAGCACGGTGTGCAGGTTGCAGCTTTCCAGCAGCAGCTTCCGCAGGCTCACCGAGGCGTTGTCGGTGTTGGAGAGGAACGTGTTCTTGATGACCACGCCGCCGCGCCCACCGGCCTTGAGCATCTTGATGAAGTGCTGGAGGAACAGGAACGCCGTCTCGCCGGTGCGGATGGGGAAGTTCTGCTGGACCTCCTTGCGCTCCTTGCCGCCGAAGGGCGGATTGGCCAGGACCACGTCGAAGCGGTCCTTCTCCTGGATGTCGGCGAGGTTCTCGGTGAGCGTGTTGGTGTGGATGATGTTCGGCGCCTCGATGCCGTGCAGGATCATGTTCATGATCGCGATGACGTAGGCGAGCGACTTCTTCTCCTTGCCGTAGAAGGTGCGCTCCTGAAGCGTCTTGAGGTCCTTGGTGGTGAGGTTGCGCTTGGTCTCTTCAGGTAGTCGAACGACTCGCACAGGAAGCCCGCCGAGCCGCAGGCGCCGTCGTAGATGCGCTCGCCGATCTTCGGGCTGCACCACCTGGACCATGGCGCGGATGAGCGGGCGCGGGGTGTAGTACTCGCCGCCGTTGCGCCCGGCGTTGCCCATGTTCTTGATCTTGGCTTCGTAGAGGTGCGACAGTTCGTGCTTCTCGGTCTGCGAGCGGAAGCGCAGTTCGTCGATGTGGTCGATGATCTCGCGGAGGTTGTAGCCGCTGCTGGATCTTGTTCTTGATCTCCCCGAAGATCTCGCCGATCTTGTACTCGATGGTGTTCGGCCCGCTGGCCCTCTGCTTGAAGCCGTGCAGGTAGGGGAAGAGCTTCTGGTTGACGAAGTCGCGGAGGTCATCGCCGGTCATGGCCTTGTTGTGGTCGAGCTTGCCGTCCTTGCCCTTGGGCGCGGCCCAGCTCTCCCAGCGGTAGGGCTTGTCGAGGATGAAGGTGTACTTCTTGCCCTCCAGCGCGGCCTCGGTCGGCCTTGTCCTGCTCCAGCCCGTCGAGGTACTTCAGGAACAGGAGCCAGGAGGTCTGCTCGGTGTAGTCCAGTTCGGTGGTGCAGCCGGCCTCTTTCCAGAGGACGTCGTCGAGTCTCGGGTTCCCTCGGCATGGGCTCCCTGAAGCGATCTCCCGCGAGACGTTGAAGGGTTCAGGCAAGCATAGCAGAGGCGCCGGAAGCGGCGGGAATGAAGCTCAGGCCACGAAAGCGCGTAATCCCTTTCCGGTATCGACGACATGGACTTCGGGAATGCCCGACCCCCTCGCGGGAGGGGACGGTGGCGGCCCTGGACACGGCGGCCGGCGGTGGCTTTCAGTCTTCAAAGAACCGCGCGATCGGAGCACCCGGACCACCAAACCCCTGCCGTTCCTCATTTTTGGCCTCTCATCGAGGTCGATGAGCCTCTCGTTGAGGTCGACGAGCCTCTCGTTGAGGTCGATGAGCCTCTCGTTGAGGTCGATGAGCCTCTCGTTAAGGTCGATGAGCTTCTCGTCGAGGTCGACGAGCCTCTCGTTGAGGTCGACGAGCCTCTCATCGACCTCATGAGCCTCTCGTTGAGCTCGATGAGCCTCTCATTGAGGTCAACGAGCCTCTCATCGACCTCGACGAGCCTCTCATTGAGTCCGTCGAGACCCTCATCGAGGTCAACGAGCCTCTCATCGAACCCATCGAGCCTCTCATCGAGGACGTCGAGAGCCTCGTCAGACTCGACGAGCCTCTCGTGAACCCCCGGCCGAGGCCTCTCGCGGCGGCTGAAGAGGGGACCGGCCGGATTCCTTCTTTACGCGCCGGTCAACAGACCTGCGTGCGACTCGATTTCAGACTGATCGAGGTTGAGGAGAGGGTGCTTTCGCACGGCGGCTCCTCTCCGGGCTTTTCTTGACCACGCTACCGGGCCGAGTGCGCCGGGATCTTCTTCAGTTCCTCGCCCAGGCGCTGCTCGGCATGCCAGAGGTCATGGCTCTGCTGGAGGCGAAGCCAGATTCCGGGTCCGTTACCGCAGAACTTCCCGAGGCGCACTGCCATATCCGGACTGATGCCCGCCTTTCCCGAAAGGACGCGATGAAGCGTCTGGCGCGAGATCCGGAGTTGCCGGGCCGCTTCGCTCACCGAGAGGTCGAGTGCCGGCAACACATCCTCGCGGAGGACGTCACCGGGGTGTGTCGGGGGCCGCTTCCGGCCACGAACGGGTAGGTCTTGGGGCATATGATTCGCCTTTCTAGTGATACTGCTGCAGGTCCACGCGAAAAGCGCCGCCGTCTTCCCACTCGAAGGTGATGCACCAGGGACCGTTGACGTGCAAGCTGTACCTCTGTGGAGTCCCTCTCAGCGAGTGGAAGTTGAAGCCAGGAACGTTCAACTCGGAGAGATTCTCAGCGTGGTCCAGAGCGTCCAACCTACGGATAGCTCGGGCTTGAAGGTCGTCCCGCACCCTCCGGCTGGAACCGGTCTCGAACAATTCCTCGAGTCCCTTGTGCCGGAAGCTCCGTATCACCAGGAAAAGTGTAACTCGTCACGCTACAGGTGTCAACTGTGAGGTGACACCTGCCCGGCTCCATGTCCATCGATCACCCCGCTTCGAGCAGACTGGCGGCCTCTTCCTCGGTCAGCTCCTCGATCTGTTCCAGAAGCCTCTCCTCCAGCACCGCGGAGAGCTGCGCGACGGTGGAGGCCGCGAAGAGGACGCGCAGGGGCAGGTCCACCTGGAAAGTTTCCTGGATGCGCGCGAGCAACTGCGGCGCGAGCAGCGAGTGGCCCCCGAGATCGAAGAAATCGTCGTAGAGATCCACCTCGTCCACTCCGAGAAGCTGACGCCAGATGCCGGCCATCAGCTCCTCGGTGGGCGACGAGGGCGCTACGAATCGACGCTCGCGGGCCGGGGCTTCGGGCTCGGGCAGGGCGGGGCGGTCCACCTTCCCGCTCGGGGTCGTGGGCAGGGAGTCCAGCAGCACCACGTCCGCCGGCACCATGTAGGCGGGCAGCCGCTCCTTGAGCCAGGCGCGCAGGCCGGCCGCGTCGGGCCGGGGGTGGCCGGCGGGCACCACGTAGGCGGCCAGACGCGTTCCGGACGGCGTGGAGCGCGCCACCACCACGGCCTCCCCGACCCCGGGATGACCGGAGAGGACCGCGGCGATCTCCCCCGGCTCGATGCGGAAACCACGGATCTTGACCTGATCGTCCACCCGGCCGATGAATTCGATGCGGCCGTCCGGCAGCCAGCGGGCCAGGTCGCCGGTGCGATACAGCCGCGCGCCGTCCGCGAACGGCGACGGCACGAAGCGCTCGGCGGTCAGATCGGGTCGGTTCAGATACCCGCGGCCCAGGCCGGCGCCGCCCAGGAAGATCTCGGCGGAGACCCCGGCGGGCACGGGCCGCAGGGACGGGTCGAGAATCCGGATCTCGACGCCCCGGATCGGCCGGCCGAGGGTGAGCTCGGGCAGGTCCCCCTTCGCGGTCCGCAGCTCGCAGGCGCTGGCGATGACCGTGGTCTCGGTGGGGCCGTAGGTGTCCAGCACCCGCACGCGGTCGCCGACCGCCGCGGCCGCCGCCAGCCACTCCCCGACCGGGCCGGGCAAGGCGCGCTCGCCGGCGATGATCAGGAGGCGGAGAGACCGCGGCACGGGAGTCATCGGAGGGAGCGCGGCGAGCGCCGGGGCCAGCTCGTGAGCGTAGGCCGTGGGCAGGTCGAGGACCGTGATCCCCAGATCCTGGCAGCGGGCGAGGAAGAAGGACGGCGCCGCGATCATCTCCTCGTCGCGCAGGACGAGGGTGGCTCCGGCGGTCAGGCAGGCGAAGATCTCCTCGACGCTGATGTCGAAGCTCAGCGGCGCGAACTGCAGCACCCGGTCGCCCGGCGCGAAGCCGTACAGATCCAGGCAGGTCGTGACGAAGCGGCTCAGGGAGCCGTGCTCGATCATCACCCCCTTCGGCGCCCCGGTGGAACCCGAGGTATAGAGGACATAGGCCAGGTTGTGAAGATCCACCGGGCTCGCGGCTTCGGGCGCATCGGACGCCACGGGAAGACGGTCGAGCACGACCGTTTCCACCGGCACGTCCCGCAGGCCCGCGGCTCCGGCGCGGCTGGCCACGGCGAGGCGGGCGCCCGATTCGGCGACGAGCCGGGCGAGCCGGGCGGGCGGCAGCGCCGGATCGAGCGGCAGATAGGCGGCGCCGGCCCGGAGGATGCCCAGGAGCGCCACGATCTGAGCGGGGGAGCGCTCGGCGGCCACGCCCACCACCGACTCCGGACCCGCGCCCCGGCGGCGCAGCTCGCGGGCCAGCCCGGCCGCGCGGAGATCGAGCTCGGCGTAGGAGAGCCACTCGTCGCCCATCTCCAGCGCCAGCGCGTGCGGCGTGCGCGCGGCCTGAGCGGCGATCCGTTCATGGACGGGCAGGAGATCCTCGGCGTTCCGGACAGCCCTGCCCCTCCCCCACTCGTGGAGGAGCTGGTGGCGTTCGGCGTCCGCCAGCAGCGGCAGGCCGGAGAGGCGCGCCTCGGGATCGACCACCACGGCGGCGAGGAGGTTGACGAGATGCTGGCCGAGCCGGATGGCCGTGGTCCGGTCGAAGAGATCCGTGGCGTACTTGAGCCAGCCGGAGACGCCGGCCCTCTCCTCCGCTCCCTCCTCCCAGACCCAGAGAGCCAGGTCGCCGGGGATGCGGTCGTGCTCGGCCGCGGCCAGCGGCCGGAGCGTCAGGCCCGGCAGCTCGCGGCTCGGCAGGGCGTAGCTCTGGACGCCGAAGAGCACCTGGAACAGCGGCGTGCGGGAGAGGTCGCGCTCCGGCTCCAGCGCTTCCAGCAGGCGCTCGAAAGGCAGCTCCTCGTGCTCGAAGGCGTCGAGCGTGCTCTCCCGCACCCGCGCCAGCAGGCCGCGCCAGCTTGGATCGCCGTCCACGTCCATGGGCAGTACCAGAGTGTTGACGAAGAGGCCCAGCAGGCGCTCCAGCACCTCGCGGCGGCGGTTCGCCACGAACGTGCCGACGTTGAAGGCCTCCTGGCCGGCCTGGCGGGCGAGCAGCGCGGACCAGGCCGCGAGCACGGTCATGAAGAGCGTGGCGCCCTCCCTGGCGGCGAAGGCCCGCAGCTCCCGGCCGAGGCCGGGCGGGAGGTCGAGCGGGAGCAGCGCGCCGCGGGACGACTGCAAGGCGGGGCGCGCGCGGTCGGTGGGCAGAGACAGGGTGCGGGGCACCGGGCCGAGCCGCGAGCGCCAGTGTTCCACCTGGGCCGCGGCGGCGGGACCGGCCAGCCACTCGCGCTGCCAGGCGGCATAGTCGGCGTACTGGACCGGCAGCTCCGGGAGCTCCGGGGAGACTGCGCCTTCGTAGAGCGCCGCCAGCTCGCGGTTGAACACCCCCTGCGACCAGCCGTCGAAGACGATGTGATGGACGGTCACCAGCAGGCGGTGCTCCTCCCGGGCCAGTCGCAGCAGGGCGAGCCGCAGAAGAGGCCCGCGGGCGAGATCGAACGGCCGGTCCGCCGCCGCTTCCGCCAGCCGCCGGGTCTCCTCCGCGCGCCGGGCCGCGGGCAGAGCGGAAAGATCGGCCCTCGGCACGGAAAGCGTCGAGCCGGGCGGTGCCACGACGGCCACCGGCCGCCCTCCCCGGTCCGGAAAGGTGGTGCGCAGCACCTCGTGGCGGCGAACGATCTCCGCCAGGGCGCGCTCCAGCTTCGCGGGCTGGAGGTCTCCTTCGAGATCCAGGGCCAGGGGGAGGGTGTAGGCCGGATCGCCGGGATCGAGCCGGGACAGGAACCACTGCCGGAGCTGGGAGGCCGACAGCGGCAGATCCCCGTCCCGAGGGTCCCGAGGGTCCCGCGGGATCACCGGAATCGAGTCCGCAAGCGGCTCAGCGGGACGATCGTCGAGACGATCGAGGACGGCGGCGAGACCGGCCACGGTCGGGCTCTGGAACAGCGTGCGCAGCGGCACCTCGGCGCCGAAGCGCTCGCGCAGCCGCGCCATGAGCTGGGTGGCCAGGAGCGAGTGGCCGCCGAGGTCGAAGAAGCTGTCGTGGACGCCGAGGCGCTCGACCCCCAGAACCTCGCGCCAGATCGCCAGCAGCCGCTCCTCGGTGGGCGTGGCGGCGGCGGTGCCTTCCCCGGCGCCGGAGCCTTCCCAGCGGGGAGCCGGCAGCGCGCGGCGGTCGAGCTTGCCGTTGGCGGTCACCGGCAGCGCGGCGAGCCGGACGAAGGCGGCGGGGACCATGTAGTCGGGAAGGCTCTGGCGGAGCCAGGCGTGCAGATCGGCCGGGAAAAGCTCGGTATCGGCGATGGCGATGACATAGGCCACCAGCCGCTTGTCGCCCGGCACGTCTTCCCGGACGATCACGGCCGCCTCGCGCACGGCGGGATGGCGGGCGAGCGCCGCCTCGATCTCGCCGAGCTCGATGCGGAAGCCGCGGACCTTGACCTGCTGGTCGACGCGGCCGAGGATCTCCAGGTTGCCGTCGGCGAAGGCGCGGGCGCGGTCGCCGGTGCGGTACAGGCGCGCGCCGGGCTCGGCGGAGAACGGATCGGGAAGGAAGGCCGCCGCGGTCAGCTCCGGCTGGCCCACGTAGCCGACGCTGAGGCAGTCGCCGCCGATATACAGATCGCCGGGCACGCCGATCGGGCAGGGCTCGAAGGCCCCGTCGAGGACATGATCGATCACATGATACCGGGCGTTGGCGATGGGCCGGCCGTACGGGATGCTCGGCCGGCGCGGGTCCACCTCGCCGACGGGGTACCAGTTCGACCAGACCGTGGCCTCCGTGGCGCCGCCCAGGCTGATCACCCGCGCGCCGGGGAACGCCGACCGCACCCGGTCCGGCAGGGTCACCGGAATCCAGTCGCCCGAGAGCAGGACGAGGCGCAGCCGGCTCTCCGCGTCCGCGCCGGGGAACAGCGGCGCGAGCTGCGCCAGGGCGGCCGGCGCCGAGTCCCAGACCGTCACCGGCTCGCGGCGGAGCACCCGCACCAGCTCGCCGGGGTCGCGCAGGTCGTCCTCCGCAGCCACGTGGATCGAGCCGCCCGCGGCCAGCAGTCCGAAGAGGTCCCAGACCGACAGGTCGAAGGCGAGCGAGGTGACGAACAGAACGCGGTCGTCCTCCCCCACGCCGAGGGCCGGGTTGAGCCAATGGATCAGGTTGATCACCGGGCGGTGCTGCACGGCGATCCCCTTGGGCCGGCCGGTGGAGCCGGAGGTGTGGATGACGTAGGCGAGGCTCTCCGGTCCGATGACCGTCGGCAGACGCGAAGCCGGGCAGCGCTCCACGTGCCACGAAGTCCACACGCGTTTGCGGCGGGCGGGGGCCGGGGAGAGGGTCTTTTGCAGCACCACGTCGTAGCGCAGGCGCAGCTCGTTGGCGAATCCCTCGCCGCGGCGATGCACCTCGGCCCGCCCCGGCAAGCCGCGGAACCACTCCTCGTCCAGGCTCAGAACCTTGCCGCGCTCGTGGCGCGCGTCCGGCACGTCGGCGACGAGCACGGCGCCGCCGGGCGCGAGCTTCGCGAGCGCCTCTTCGAGCACCCGGTGCAGATAGCGCCGGCCCGGGAAGAACTGCACCGTGCTGGCCAGCAGCACCAGGTCGAAGCCGCCCTCCTCCGTCCCAGTCTCCCCGATCTCCCCGATCTCGTGCGCGAAGCCGGTGATCAGCTCCACCTCCAGGCCGTGCCGCAGCGCATGCTCCCGATTGCGTTCCTGGGTGAGCGGCGACGGGTCGAGGCCGGTGCAGCGGCAGCCGCGCGCCACCATCTCCCAGAGGAGGAGGCCGGAGCCGCAGCCGATCTCCAGAACCCGGGCGCCGGGCCGCAGCCAGGGATCGGCCAGGGCGAGGACGCGGTCGCGGTACTCGTCCACCTCGGCCTCGGAGAACGGCAGGCCGGTGGCGCTGCTGACGAAGCCGCCGGCCGTGACCCGGTCCACGGCGCGCTCGGCCACGTGGTCGAAGAGCGCGCGCACGGCCTCGGGATCGAGAGGCTCGGGCGGCGGCTCGGGGTCCTGGACGTCCAGGCAGACAGCGTGGTCCAAGCCGGGGAGCCGCCACTGCATCTCCTCCACGGCCGGCAGGAGCGCCGCGCGGGTGAGCACGGCGCGGGCGCCGGGATCGGTGCCGGTGCCGGTATCGGCGAGGATCGCCTCGACCCGGTCGGCCGGCCAGGCCGCGTCGCACGGCAGATAGGTACCGCCGGCCTTGAGGACGCCGAGGACGGCGGCGATCATGTCGAGCGAGCGCTCCATCCAGACGCCCACGCGGGCGCCAGGCTCCACGCCCAGGCCGCGCAGCAGGTGGGCGAGGCGGTTCGCCCGCTCCTCCAGGGCGCCGTAGGTGATCCGCTCGCCCCGCCAGAGCGCGGCCAGGGCGCCGGGCCGGCGGTCCGCCTGGGCCTCGAAGAGCTGGTGGACGAGCGTCGCCGCGGGGAACGGCGCGGCGGTGTCGTTCCACTCCCGCGTGGCCTGATGGCGCTCGGCCGGAGTGAGGAGGCTGAGCCCGGACAGGTGCGTGTCCGGCCGGGCGGCCACCTGCTCCAGGACGCGGAGGAGATGACCGGCCAGGCGCTGCACGGTGGTACGGTCGAAGAGGTCCGCGCTGTATTCCAGCAAACCGGCGAGCCCGGAGCCCTGTTTTTCGAGCGCGAGGGTGAGGTCGAATTTGGCGCTGACGGTCCGAGCGGGATCGGCCAGCGGGGTGGCGGTGATACCCGGGAGATCGATCAGGCCGGCGGTCTCGTCCTGAAGCGCGATCATGACCTGGACCAGCGGCTGGCGGCTCAGGTCGCGCTCGGGCCGCAGCTCGTCCACGATGCGCTCGAAGGGGAGCTCCTGGTGGGCATAGGCGTCCAGGGCCATCCGCCGGACGCGGCCGAGCAGCTCCGCGAAGGTGGGATCGCCGGACAGGTCGGTGCGCAGGGCGAGCAGGTTGACGAAGAAGCCGATGAGCCCTTCGATCTCGGAGCGTCCGCGGTTGGCCACGGGCGAGCCCACGGCCACGTCGTCCTGTCCGGCGAGGCGGCCGAGCACCGCCTGCCAGGCGGCGAGGAACACCATGAAGAGTGTCGAGCCGCGATGCCGGCCATGCCGGTGATACCGGGCGAGATCGCGCAGCGCGGCGGTGAGCTCTCCGGGCACGGCGAAGGAGATCACGCCGCCACGGAAGCTCTGCACCGGCGGGCGGGGCCGGTCGGCGGGCAGCTCCAGCCCGGCGAGCCCGGCCAGACGATCCCGCCAGTGGGCGAGCTGCGACGCCAGGAACGCCTCCGGCCAGCTCCGCTGCCAGCGGGCATAGTCGGCGTAGCGGACGGGCAGCCCGGGGAGCGGCCGGCCGGCGTAGGCGGCGGCCAGCTCGCGCATCAGGATCTCGTCGGACCACGCGTCGGAGACGATGTGGTGCAGGGTGAGGAAGAGCGCGTTCGCCTCCCGGTCCAGCCGCACCAGGGTGGCGCGCAGCAGCGGCGCCCGCGACAGGTCGAACGGCCGCGCCTCCTCCTCCCGGCCGAGCCGGGCCAGCTCGCCGGCCCGGACGTCCGCCGGCAGGGCTCGCAGGTCGATCTCCGGGAGAGAGAACGGAGCCGGGGAGACGATCTCCTGCCAGGGCTGGCCGTCCCTCTCGACGAAGCGGGTGCGCAGCGGCTCGTGGCGGCGGACGACTTCGCTCAGGCTCCGCTCCAGGGCGGCCGGATCGAGCTGGCCGTCGAGCCGCAGGGCGAGGGGCACGTTGTAGACGGCGCGGCCGGGCTGGAGGCGGTCCAGGAACCAGAGCCTCTGCTGGGGGAAGGAGAGCGGCGCGAGGCCCTCCTGTGATCCTGGTACCAGAGGCGGGAGCAAAGATTCCTCCCCCGTCTTCAGCGCGGTCTCCACGGCCTGCGCCAGGCCGCGGACGGTGGGCGCCGCGAACAGCGCCCGCATCGGCAGGTCCACCCCGAACGCCTCGCGCACCCGCGACAGCACGCGCACGGCCAGCAGAGAGTGGCCGCCCAGGGCGAAGAAGGAGTCGCGGACGCCGAGGCTCTCGATCCCCAGCACCTCCGTCCAGATGGCCGCCAGCAGCTCCTCGGCGGGCGTCCGCGGCGCGCCGCCGGCCACGGTCACGGCGGTCTCCGGCGCGGGCAGGGCGAGGCGGTCCACCTTGCCGGCGGGCGTGAGCGGCAGGGCCGGCAGGATCACGAACGCGGCCGGCACCAGCGCTTCGGGGAGGAGCCGGCGCAGATGAGCCTGGAGATCGGTGTCGGCGCAGGTCTCGCTCACGACCACCCAGGCGACGAGCCCGGGCTCGCCCGACGGGCCGGGACGCAGGTCCACGGCGGCCTCGCGCACGGCCGGATGGCGGAGCAGGGCGGCCTCGATCTCCCCGGGCTCGATGCGGACGCCGCGGATCTTGAGCTGCCGGTCGAGGCGGCCGAGGTACTCCAGGGTGCCGTCCGGCAGGAGGCGCGCCCGGTCGCCCGTGCGGTAGAGACGCGCTCCCGGCTCCGCGGGCTCCTGCGGCCAGGGGTCCGGCACGAAGCGCTCGGCGGTGAGGTCCGGCCTCCGGAGATACCCGCGCGCCAGCGGCCAACCGCCCAGGCAGAGCTCGCCGGCCACGCCCGCGGTCTGGAGCTGGCCGTAGAGATCCAGCACGCAGGCGCGGCGCCCGGGGAGCGGCCGGCCGAGGCTCACCGTCCGCGGCCGGGAGGCGGACGCGGCGTCGACCTCCCCACTGGTGGCCGTGATCACCGCCTCCGTGGGGCCGTAGGCGTTGAGCAGGCGTACGGCTGACAGCGGGCCGCGCAGCCAGAGGCGCGCCTCCTCGACCGGCATGGCCTCCCCGCCCACGGTGACCAGCCGCAGCGCACCGGGAGGAGCGCCGAAGGACGGCTCGCGGACCCACTGCCGCCAGTAGGCCGTGGGCAGGTCGGCCACGGTGAGCCCGAGCCCGGCGGCGATGCCGGAGAAGTCCGCCGGCGGCCACAGCTCCGCGCCGCGCAGCACCACGGTGGCGCCGCGGACCAGGGCGGGGAGCAGCTCCTCCAGCGCGACGTCGAACGCGGGCGAGGCGAAGAACAGGACGCGGTCGCGCGCCGTGAGCTCCAGCAGGTCCGCCGCCGCGAGGACGTGCCGCGCCAGGGCCGCGTGCGTCACCCCGACCGGCTTGGGGCCGCCCGTGGAGCCCGAGGTGTAGAGGACGTAGGCCAGGGATTCCGGTAGCGGTGCCTCACCCTCCGGGCCGGCGGGAGACGAGAGGCTCTCCTCGTCCGGATGGATGCAGGGGATGGCGGTGGCGAGCCCTTCCCGGGCCACCACGGCGCGCGCCCCGGAATCCGCGAGCAGAAACGCGAGGCGCTCGGCCGGCAGCGCGGGGTCGAGAGGCAGGCAGGCGCCGCCCGCCTTCCACACCGCCAGCAGGGCCACGGCCAGCTCCGGCGAGCGCTCCAGGCAGACCCCGACGACGGCCTCGGGGAGCGCCTCGGGGACCACTTCGGGGCCGATTCCCAGGCCGCGCAGCCGGTGGGAGAGCGCTCCGCTCCGCCGGTCCAGCTCGCCGTAGGTCAGCTCCCGGTCTCCCAGGGCGAGCGCGACGGCGGTGGGGTCGTGGGAGGCGATCAGGGCGATCAGAGATGACTGGGAGGCTGGAGACGCCCCGGAGCTTCGGGACCCGGGCAGGTTTCGGGTAGCGGACTGGGGCGTCTCTACCAGCGCGATTTCGGAGATCCGCCGGCCCGGATCGGCCACCGCGCCGGCCAGGATCGTCAGGAACCCGTCCAGGAGCGATTCCGCGGTAGTGGCGTCGAACAGGTCCGCGTCGTACTCCAGCGCGACCTCTCTCTCCTCCTCCACGGTCAGGGTGAGGTCGAACATCGCCGTGGCCACGCCGGGATCGACCGGGGTGGCGGTCAATCCGAGAGAGAGGCCTTCCACCGGCGTGTTCTGCAAGGCCAGCATCACCTGGAACAGGGGGTTGCGCGACAGCCCGCGCTCCGGCCGCAGCTCCGCGACCAGGCGCTCGAGCGGCAGGTTCTGATGGGCGTAGGCCGCCAGCGCCGTCTCCCGCGTCCGGCCGAGCAGCTCGCGGAAGGTGGCGCCCCGGCGCTCGCCGCCGAAGCGCCCGCGCAGGACGATGGTGTCGACGAAGAGGCCGATCAGACCCTCCAGCTCGGGCCGGTGGCGGCTCGCCACGGGTGCGCCGACGAGGACGTCGTCCTGGCCGGTGGCCCGGTGGAGCCGCGCCTGGAAGGCGGCCAGGAAGACCATGAACGGGGTCACCCCCTCGGCGCGGCAGAGGGCTCGCACCCGCGCGCCGAGGTCGGCCGGCAGGGCGCGCCGCACGCCGACGCCGCGCGCCCGCCGCACCGCCGGACGCGGGCGGTCCGGCGTCAGCTCCAGCTCGGCGGGAGCCCCGGCCAGCTCGCTTCGCCAGTAGCCGAGGAGGCGCTCCAGGGTGTCTCCCTGGAGCCTTTCGCGCTGCCAGCGGGCGAAGTCGGCGTACTGCAGGAAGACCCCCTCCCCCGCCACCCGGACCTCGGCGTAGCGTTGGGAGACCTCGCGCTCCAGGATGCCTTGCGACCAGCCGTCGAAGGCGGTGTGGTGGGCGGTGAGCTGGAGGAGATGGTCGTCCTCACCCAGAATCACCAGCCGGGTGCGCGCCAGCGGACCGCGCGACAGGTCGAACCGGACGGCGGCCTCGTCGCGCAGCAGCCGCTCCAGCTCCGGCTCCGGCCCCGGCAGGGCCGAGAGGTCGATCCAGGGGACGTCGAGCGCGGCGACCGCCACCTCCTGCATGACGTCGCCCTGGATTTCGAGCAGCCGGGAGCGCAGCACCGCGTGGCGTTCGGCGACCGCGCGCAGGCTCCGGACGAGGGCCGGACGGTCCAGCGCGCCGTGCAGCCGGTAGGCGAGCGCAACGTTGTAGAGCGGGCCTTCCGGCTCCAGCCGGGTCACCAGCCAGAGCGCCTCCTGGGCATGCGAGACCGGGTGAGGGCCGGGACCCGGGACGGCGACGAGCGGCGGCAGTGCTTCCATCCCTCCGGCTGAAAGCACGGCCTCGGCCAGCGTCTCGACCGTCGGCGCCTGGAACAGCGCGCGCACCGGCAGGCGGGCTCCCAGCGTCTCCTGGATGCGCGCCAGCACCCGCGCCGCCAGGAGCGAATGGCCCCCCAGGTGGAAGAAATTGTCGTGCCGGCCCACCGACTCCACGCCGAGCACCTCGGCCTCGATCTGCGCGATCAGCTCCTCGGTGGGCGTCGCGGGCCGCGCGGACCTCGACGGGAACCGGCCGGCCCGCCGGGTCCGGCGGACCAGCGCCTGGCGCCGCTCGACCTCCCGCAGCGCGGTGTGATCTTCCAGAGGGACGTCCGGATCGACTCCCTCCAGGAGCGCCTGGAAACGCGCCGCGAAAGCGGCGGCGGTGGGCTCGTCATAGAGATCCGTCCGGTACTGGCAGAGGCCCTCCAGGATCTCCCCGTGCTCCTCCAGGGTCGTCTCGAAATCGAACTTGGCCGTACCGGTGTCCACCGGCCGCCACCTCACCTCCAGCCCGGCGAGCCGGAACGGGGGCATGCGCACCATCTGGAAGAGAACCCGGAAGAGGTCTTCGCCGTCCGGCCGCAGGGCCGCCAGGTGCTGGTACGGGAGATCGCGCACCGCCATGGCCGCGTCCACCGTCTCCCGCGACCGCGCCAGGAGCTGGCGCAGGGTCGGCCGGCCGGCGAGGTCCAGAGGCAGCGGCAGGAGATTGACGAAGAAGCCGGCCGGTCCCTCCCCGAGCCGGCGGGTGGCGGCGGTGGTGCCCACAGTACCGGCTTCCTGGCCGGCGAGCCGCCCGAGGAGCGCCGCGAAGGTCGCCAGCAGCAGCCGGAACAGGCTGGAGCCCTCCTCCCGAGCCAGGCCGCGCAGCCGGGCCACCCGCTCCGGCGGCAGCGCGAAGCGCAGCGTGCCACCGGCGGAAGAGGGGTCCACGGGATGGGGACGGTCGGACGGCAGCTCCAGAGGGACGGCCTCGGCGAGCCGGCGGAGTAACGTCGCCAACGCGGCATGCCGGCCGGCCGGCACGCCACGCCAGGCCCGGCGCTCCCAGGCGGCGAAATCCACGGCCTGGAGCGTTTGGAGCGTTGGCTCCGCCGCGATGCCCGACCCGGAGTAGAGCGCCGCCAGCTCCTCGAAAAAGGCGAACCGTGTCCGGCTGTCGTAGGCGATGTGGTGGATCGTGACAACGAGGACGTGATCCCGGTCGCCGCGGATCAGCAGGGCGCGCAGCAGCGGCGGCCGGCCCAGGTCGAAGAGGCGGCGGACCTCCAGGCGCGCGACCCGCTCCGCCTCCAGCGCCCGGAGCGGCTCCGGCAGCGCGATCAGGTCGACCACCGGCACAACGACCGGAGCCGGAGGGCAGGCCTCCTGGAAAGGCTCGCCGCCGCGCTCGCCATAGCGACAGCGGAACGCCTCGTGGCGGCACACCAGCTCCGACAGTACCTCGGACAGGGCGGCGGACAGGGCGGCAACCGACAGGACACCGTGGAGATCCAGGGCGGCCGGCTCGTTGTAGGTGGGCTCGCCGGGCCGCAGGCGCTCCAGGAACCACAGCCGCTCCTGCGCGAACGACAGCGGCAGCCCGCCCTGGCGGGGCACCGGGACGGGCGGCGGCTCCAGCGGTATCGGCTCGTCGGCTACGACAGCGAGCCCCGCCTCCACGGCCCGGGCCAGGCCGGCGACCGTCGGCGCCGCGGACAGCGCGCGCTCCGGCACCGCCACCCCCAACAGGTCGCGCACCCGGGCCAGGACCCAGGCGGCCTGCGGCGCCCGCGCGCCCAGAGCGAAGAGGTCGGCCTGCGGCTCGACCCGCTCCACCTCCAACGCCTCGGCCCAGAGCAGCGACAGGATCTCCAGCACGGCCGGCGAGCCCCCGGCGCCCGACTCGGGCAGCGCCTCGGGAGTCTCGGGCAGAGCCTTGCGGTCCACCTTGCCGTTGAGAGTCCGGGGGAGCGCCTCCAGCCGCGCGAACACCGCCGGAACCATCGGCTCCGGCAGCGTGCGGCCGAGGAAACTCCGCAGCTCGCCGGCCCCCGGCGCCGGCTCGCCAATCTCCTCGGGCTCCTCGAGGACGACGAACGCCGTCAGGCGCAGCCCGCCGGGGCCATCCTGCCGCGCCACGGTGACCGCCTCGCGCACGGCCGGATGGCGCAGCAGGGTGGCGTCGACCTCCCCCAGCTCGATGCGGAAGCCCCGCAGCTTGACCTGCTGGTCGGCGCGTCCCACGAAGAGCAGCTCGCCGTCCGGCCGGTGGCGGACCAGGTCTCCCGTCCGGTAGAGCCGGGCGCCGGGCTCGCCGCTCCACGGATCGGGCACGAAGCGCTCGGCCGTCAGGTCCGGCCGTCCCAGGTAGCCGCGAGCCAGGCCCAGGCCGCCGAGCAGCAGCTCGCCCTCCTCCTCTTCCGCCGTCGCCGTCACCAACTCGCCGTCCGGCCCCATCACGAACGCCCGGGTGCCGGGGATGGGGCGGCCGATAGGAGGTATCGAGGAGCCCGGCTCCACGCAGGCGGCCGTGGAGTAGACCGTGTCCTCGGACGGGCCGTAGAGATTGAACACCCGGCGCACGGCCGTCGTCCGGTAGAGCCCCTCGGGCACGGCAGCGGGCAGAGCCTCGCCGCAAAAGGTCGCCACCCGGACGGAAGACGGGATCCCGCCGGCCCGCACCAGCTCCGCGCCGGCCGAAGGCACCGTGTTGAGCAGCGTCACGGGCGGATCGGAAGGCAGCGACGGCAGCGCGAGCGCATCCGCGGCCACGATCACCGTGCCGCCCACGCTGAGCGGAGCGAAGATCTCGAAGACCGACAGGTCGAAGCAGAGGGAAGTGGAGGCCAGCACACCCGCCATCTCCTCCGGCGTGAACGTCGCGCGCGCCCAGCGCAGGAGCGCCACGGCGCTGCGGTGCGTCACGGCCACCCCTTTCGGCCGGCCGGTGGAGCCGGAGGTATAGACGAGATAGGCCAGGTTTTCCGGGTCGGTCTGGACCTCCAGGGGGCCGGCGGTGGTATTCGAGTCGAGTGGCGAATCGAGCAACACCACGCGCCGGTCACCGGCCGGCACCGCCTCCAGAGTCCGCCGCTCGGCCACGAGAACCTCCGCCCCGCTGTCCTCCAGCATGTAGGCCAGCCGCTGCCGGGGGTAGGCGGGGTCGAGAGGCACATACGCGCCGCCCGCCTTGAGGATACCCAGCAGTGCCGCCACCATGCCGGCGCGGCGTTCGACGCAGAGGCCCACCCGGACCTCCGGCCCTACGCCGAGCCGGCGCAGGTGACGTGCGAGCTGATCGGCGCGGCTATCGAGCTCGCCATAGGTCAGCCGCTCGTCCCCCGCCACCACGGCCAGAGCCTGCGGCGAGCGGGCCGCCTGCTCCTCGAAGGCTTCCTGCAACAAGAAAGGGGGGACCGGCTGAGAACGGACGCATGCCATACTTCGACCTCCATCTACTGCAAAGGGTGCATGGCGGCGGCTTTCCGGCGCCCAGGACACTGCGGTTGGGGGCCACAAAAATGCGGGCCTCCCTTCTGGGCGGAACGGCGGAGGCCTTGGACACGGCGGCCGCCGTCCCTCTAAATTGTCAATGAACCTCGCTTCCCTGAGCCGAACCCTCGCCGGCCTGCGCCGGTCTTCGGCCGCCTCCGGCCCGCGGTCCGCGAGCTCCGGCGGGCCTTCCGCCAGCGCCGGCGCGCGTTCCAGATCTCCAGCCGGCCTCCGGCCGGCTCCGGCGAGCCGTCCGCCGGTCTTCCCAGCCATCGGCCAGGTCCGGCGAGAGACCCGCCGAGCCCGGCCAGCCTCTCGCGCAACCCGGCGGAAGCCGCGCCGGCTCCGGCCGGAACCCCGCCGGGCTTCCCGACGGCCGGCATCTCTTGGCCACTCGTGCGCCGAAACCAGCCGACGGTGCGCTGCTTGCCGCCGAACATCGGGATCTGCCCGATTCCAGGACGAGAATAGCCATGAATCGGAGCAAAGTCAATCTTTTGTGTTGACAAGGCCGTCTTCTTGGTACAGTCTATGCCCATACCGGCGCGCAATGCGTCTCCGGTGATGGTTCTTTGACAATCGAAGCACTCATTCCTTTCAAAACCCGGGGACGGGCCTGGCCGGGGCCTGTCCCTCCCGCCTCAATGGCGCCCTGTGCTAGGCTCCGAACGCCTTCCCAGGAGCCTTTCGACCATGGAATCCCATTCCGGAATCACCCGTCGCGACCTGATGAAGCGCGCCGCGCTGACCCTGCCGGCGCTCGCCTCCCTCCCCCGCCTTGCCTTCGCCGATCCGCCGGCTCCGGGGCCGGGCGACCCGAAAACCCCGCGGAAGACCGTGATCGTCGTCGGCGCCGGCCTCGCCGGGCTGGCGGCGGCCTGGGAGCTGGTGCAGCTCGGCCATGACGTCACCGTGCTCGAAGCCCAGACCCGGCCGGGCGGGCGCGTGTTCACGCTGCGCAGCCCGTTCACCGACGGGCTCTACGCCGAGGCCGGGGCGATCAGCTACTCGGACTCGTTCCACCACATGGTGCGCTACGTGAAAACGTTCGGGCTGCCCAGCGCGCAGCTCGGGCCGCGCGGCGGCGCCCCCGTGTTTCACCTGCGCGGCAAGCGCTTCACCGTCAAGCCGGGCGAGAAGCCCGACTGGCCCTACGACCTCGCGCCGGACGAGAAGGGGCTCGGGATCGTCCCGCTGCTCGTCAAGTACTTCTCGCTCACCGACAAGCTCGGCGACCCCACGGACCCGGCGTGGCGCCCCGAGGTGTTCAAGGATTGGGACCGGGTCACCCTGGCGCAGTGGTTGTCCGCACAGGGGGCCTCCCGCGACGCCATCGAGCTGCTCAGCGCCAGCCTTTGGTGGGGGCACGGCTGGGACGAGGTCTCGGCCCTCCACCGCCTGACCTCGGACGTGGCGCTCTTTCTCATGGGCCAGAAGGCGTACGTGATTCCGGGCGGCACCGATCTGCTCGCCCAGGCCTTCGCCAAGGCCCTGCGCGACCGGATCTCCTACGGCGCGCCGGTGCTGGCCGTCGAGCAGACCGCGGGCGGCGTGCGCGTGGTGGTCCGGCAGGGCGGCACCGAGGAGGCGATGACGGCGGACCGGTTGATCGTCACCACGCCGGTACCGGCGCTACGCAGGATCCGCTTCACGCCCGAGCTGGGAGCGGTGAAGCGCAAGGCGGCGGACGCGCTGGAGTACTCGCCGGTGACGCGCGTCTACCTACAGTCGCGGCGGCGCTTCTGGGCGGACGTGGGCGAGGCCGGTGGCGCCTGGACCGATCTGCCCATCGGAGCGGTGGCCGAGCACCCGTTCGTGCGCGCGGACGACGCCGGGCCGCGGGGGGTGCTCGAGTGCCACGTCAAGGGCGACAAGGCGCTGCGCCTGGACGCCATGGACGAGGCGGAGAGGCTCGCCTCCTCCGCGCGCGAGATGGAGAAGGTCCATCCCGGGTTCCTCCACGACGTCGAAGGCGGCGCCTCCTACTCCTGGGGCACCGATCCGTGGGCGGGCGGCGGCTATCCGGTCTGGAAGCCGGGGCAGTTGCTGGAGTGGCTGCCGGAGCTGGCCCGGCCCGAGTCGCGGGTCCACTTCGCGGGCGAGCACACCTCGTGGCTGTCCCGCACGATGGAAGGGGCGCTGGAATCAGGGAACCGGGCGGCGCGGGAAGTCCACGAGGCGGGGTAGGTAGGGGCGCAGCCTGCTGCGCCCCTACGAACAGCCCTTCCTACTTCACCTTGCCCTTGATCTCCGCGAAGAACACGTCGACCACGCCGTTGCGGTTGTCCGGCCAGGCCGCGAAGGTGCGGTTGCCGCCGGTGGCGATGCCGAGGTAGTCGCCGTGGCTGGAGTACAGCGCGTTGATGCCGATGTAGTTGGCTGTACACCAGTTGCTGGTCTGGTCGGAGACCCGGACCGGCGCGCCGAAGGTGGCGCCGCCATCCCGCGACTGGATCCAGTACGTGTCCACGAGCGAGCTCAGCGTGCCGCGGCGGCGCTGACCGCCTCCGACCAGCACGGAGCACTCGATGTCGGACGGGTTCGGCGTGACCTGGACCTCCTGGCTCTCCAGGTAGATCACGTCCACGTCACCGCCCGGGCGCACCGCGACGGTGGGCCAGAACCGCTTCACGCCCGTGGGCGGGACCGCCGTGGTGATGCGGGCCGGCGTGCTCCAGGTCGCCCCCTGGTCGTCCGAGTAGGTGATGAAGATGTCCGAGGAGACCGGCGACTGCACGGTGATCGGCGACGAGACCGGCTGCTCCGACTGGTAGAAGGTCACGTAGACCCGGCCGTGGTGAGAGCCCGTCGTGGCCACCGCGATCCGCGGCTGGTCGTTCATCCGGTTCTTGCCGTAGCCGGCCGGCGGGTTCTCGCGCATGTTGTTGATGGTGGCGAGGAACTGGACGGGGCCGAAGGTGGCGCCGCCGTCGAGCGAGCGGGAGAAGGCGATCTGCGAGGTCGTGGTCGCGCTGCCGTCCGCCGCGATGTACGGGCCGTACTGCCAGACCACGTAGACCTCGCCGTGCGGCCCGACGGCCGGGGCGGGCGCGACCTGAAGCGTGCCGCTCGCGCCGCAACTCTCCGCCAGGTCGGCGCTCACGACGGCCGGACCCTGCCAGGTGTCGCCGCCGTCGTGGGTCCGCAGAACCTCGATCTGGCCGGCGCCGGCGGCCGCGATGCCGCAAAACTCACGCACGTTGGAGTCCGCGATGTAGGCGGCCCCGCTGTCATCCTTGGCGGCGGCGATGGCCTGCCGGCTATAGATGTCGCCGGGATGGGGAGCGGCGATGATCTGGGCGTCCGCCCAGACGAACGTGCCCGCGCCGAAGTAGCCGCGGTGGACGCCGATGCCCGTCGAGGAGGCGAAGCCCGTGCCCGTCTGCATGCGGCTGGTGAAGTAGAAGACCTCGTTTCCGTCCTCCCCGCCGCGGTCCGCCCAGGAGTGGCCGGAAGTGAAAGCGGGCCCGATCGGCAACGGAGCGCCGGCGTCGGTCCAGGTCTCGCCGCCGTCAGTGGAGAACCCAAATCCCGAAATCCCCTTCACGGCCGGAGCCGGGCAGGGCCGGAGCAGGCCGCAGAAGCCCTCGAAGTCGTCCCAGCCGGCAAGTAGGTTCTGCCCGTCCTCGCTGACCGCCAGGGTCGCGGTGTTGCGGGTCTGGAGACCCGCGGGGGAGAGCAGGGAGGGATCGTTGACCTGGACGTTGGGGCTGACGGCCGGGCCGCCGCCCGCGAACGCGGAGCCGGCGATCAGCAGGGCGGCGAAGCCCTGCATGACGGTGGGGAAAACTTTGTTCTGTCTGAAGATCATGATTTCCTCCTGCCGCGGCACGCGGATCGCGGTCGCGACGGACGGGGCCGGCCAGAAAGGACGGCCCCATGAATGAAAAAACTCCACAAACCCGACAACTCTCTAAGTGCGGCTGACCGCCTCCAAGCGGGACGGCCTGCCGCCGAAGGCAACCCCCAGGGCCGCCGCCAGGGCCAGCACCGCCGCGGCGCCGGCGAAAAGCTCCGCCAGGAGGACACGGAGGTGGTCCATCTGGACCTGGCGGTCGAGGCGCTCCTGCATCGTCGCCACGTCGTAGGGGGGCACATCCGCAGCGACGGCCCGGATCTCGCGCTCCACGGCCGGAGCCAGGCTCTTCGCCGAAACGCCCTCGCGGGCTCGCACGAGGAAGTTCAGGGTCAGCGGCAGGCGGACCTGGAACTCCCGTAGCGGGATGTAGACGTCCGGCGCCGGCCGCTTCACGCCTTTGTATCCGTCGTGCCGGATGTCCGGCACGACGCCCATCACGGTCAGCCAGGGCCGGATCGTGTTGCTCCGGACGCCGAACTTGAACCGCTTGCCGAGCGGGTTCTGGCCCGGCCAGTTGCGCTCGGCCAGCGCCTTGCTCACGACCGCGCCAAAGGTGTGCTCGTCCTGCATGGTGAAAGTGCGGCCTTGCAGGACGGGCACGCCCAGCGCCTTGAAGTAGTCGGGGCTGACGGCATGCATCATCACGAACCAGGTCCCGTCGGGCGACTCTTTGTTGTCCCGCTCCTCGACGGTCATGTAGCCGCCGGCCCAGTAGTCGGTCGGAATGGCGGGTCCGCCCATGCCCACGGTCTCCACGCCGTCCAGCTTCGCCAGGCGCTCGAGGTACCGGTTGACGAGCGCGATGACCGGCGGGTCTTCCTTGTACTTCGGCCCCCGCGGATCGATGCGGAGGGTCAGAAGGTTGTCAGGGCGAAACGCCAGATCCTGGCCCACCAGCTCCCGGTAGTCTCTGGCGGCGTGGAATCCGCTCACCAGGAGGAACACGGCCAGAGCGGCCTCGAGGGCCACCACGGCACCCTGGAAAAGCCTCCAGCCAGGCCCGCGCCCGGCGGTCCGGGAGGCCAGTCCGACGGCGAAGCCGCAGACCAGCGCAAGCCCCAGGACCGCGGCGATCACCTCCGCGCCGGGAGTGAGACGGACGAATCTCGGGAGGTCGAAGCCGCTCACCGGCGCCAGAGCGCGAACGGCCCAGGCGGCGAGGCCGAGGCCGAGCGCGGCCGAAAGCAAGGTGAGGGCCATGGCCCGGCCGGAAGACGCCCGGCCCCGGAGGAGGATGGCGGCGGTGGCACCGGCGAAGAGGAGGAGCAAGGCCGCACCCAGGGCCGCGGTGCGCAGCTCCTGGCCCAGGGAGCCGAACCAGTGGTCCCGTAGCGGCACGAGGCGCACACCCATGCCCTGGTTCATGTCGGGGTAGCGCTTCTCCAGGTCGCCGGTAACGCGGCTCATGTCCTCCCGCGCCTCGTCCAGGGTAACGCCGGGTTTGAGCAGGCCGACGACGGAGACCCAGCGCCAGCGCCGGATCTCGACCGCGTCCGGCCCCGGCGGCATCATCGAGGGCACCCAGAGATCGGCCTTGCCGGAAATGCCGCGAAACTCCTCGGAGGCCACGCCCACCACCTTGTAGGGCCGGCCGTTGAGCTCCAGCGTGCGGCCGACGATCCCTCGGTCGCCGCCGCAGCAGCGCTGCCAGAGGCCGTGGCTCAGCACCACCACGGCATTGCGGAACGGCACCTGGTCCTCCTCGGGCAGGAAGAAGCGGCCGACCTCGGCCCGGGCGCCGAGCAGCGGGAAGTAGTTGTCGACACCAGCTCGGCGTTGAGGCGCTCGGCGTTCTTGCCCGCGAGGTTGAGGGCGTACTCGGAGGTGTAGACCGACATCTGCTCGAAAGAGCGGTTCTCCTTCCGCCAGTCGGCGAAGTCCATCTGCGAGATGGCCCAGTCCTGCACCTCCCCCTTCTCGGTGTAGGTTCCCTCCATCAGCACCAGGCGCGAGGAGTCGGGGAAGGGGAGCTCGTCCACGAGCACGGCCTTGCCGGCGATCAGGACGGCGGCGGCGGCGGCGAAGCCGAGGACGAGCGCGAGGCACGCCGCGGCGGCAAGGCCCGGACGGAGCGCGGACCGGGGTGAAGACTGCGTATCGATCGTCATTCAGATCTCTCCGTGAGGGAGTCTAGTCGCTGTGCAGACCCAGAACGGGATCGAGCTGCGCAGCCCGCCGGGCCGGAATGTAGTTCGCCGCGAGCGCCACGAGAAACAGCACCAGGGCGGTGCCGCCCAGGATCAGGGGATCGGTGGCGCTGACGCCGTGCAGCAGGCTGACCAGCGTGCGGCTCGTCAGCAGGACGGCCACGAGGCCCAGCAGCAGACCGGCCGCCGCCAGCACCGCGCCGCGCCCGACGACCATGCGCAGAACCTTGCCGCGGTCGGCTCCCAGCGACATGCGGATCGCGATCTCGCGGGTGCGCTGGGCGGTGCTGTAGGCCACCACGCCATAGATGCCGACCGAGGCCAGCACCAGCGCGATCAGGGTGAAGAGGCTGACCAGGACGATCTGGAACCTGGCCCTGGCCGCCTGTTGCGAGAGCCGCTCCTCCAGGGTCAGGACGTCGTAGACCGGCAGGTCGGGAGCGACGGCCTTCATCTCCCGGCGCAGGGCCGGCAGGAGGTCGCGAGGCGAGCCCCCTTCCCTGGGCCTCACGAGGAAGCTCATGGTCAGAGGTCGCCAGGGGAGCTGGAGGAGCGGCAGATAGATGTCCCCCGCCGGCTGCTCGTCGGCCAGCAGGCCCTGGTGCTGGACGTCGGCGACGACGCCGATCACCGTGAACCAGGGAGCGTCGACCGCCCTGCCGCCGCCGTTCTTGAGCCGCTTGCCCAGCGGGTTCTGGCCGGGCCAGTGCTCGTCTGCCAGGGCCTTGCTCACCACGACGCCGAAGGACAGCGTGTCCCGCGGGGTGAAGACCCGGCCTTTGACGAGCGGGATGCCCAGGATCTCGAAGTAGCCCGGGCTCACCGCATGCATGACCTGCGGGTAGGTGCCGTCGGGCGCGTCGCTGCGATGGTCCTCGTAGAGGATGTAGCCGCCGGTCCAGGGGTCCGAGGGAATGGTCGGATCGGCCATCTCCACCCGCGCCACGCCGGGGACCGCGGCGAGCCGGTCCAGGTATTCCCGCACCAGGCGGACGACCGGCTCGTCCTTGGCGTACTTGTCTCCCCGCATGTCGACCCGGAAGGTCAGGATGCTCTCCCGGCGGAAGCCGAGATCCTGGCTGATCACCTTCTGGAAGCCCTTGGCCATCAGGCCGGCCCCGACGGTGAGAAACATCGCCAGCGCCACCTGGAGGACGACCACGGCGTGCTGGAACCGCTGCCGGCCGAACCCCTTCATGGGCTGGTTGCCCTGGCGGGTCAGGCTGTGGGCGAGGTCGGCCTGGAAGGTGATCCATACCGGCACGATCCCGAACAGGGCGCCGCAAAGCAGGGCCACGCCCACGACCGCCGCGACGACCTTCAGGCCCGGCGAGACGTCGACGAAGCTCTGGAGCTCGACGCCGCTGACCGCCAGGAGGGCGGGCGTGGACCAGCTCGCCAGAAGGAGCCCCAAGGCGGCGCCGATCAGCGACAGGAGCAGGCTCTGGCTCAGGAGCTCGCGCAGCAGCCGTCCGCGGTCGGCGCCCAGCGCCATGCGGATGGCGTGGGAACGCTGCTCGGCGATGGCCTGCGTGAGCAGGAGATTGGCCACGTTGATGCAGGCGATGACCAGGAGGATGCAGGCGCCCGCGGTGAGGACCAGGAGGCCGAATTTCATCGCGCCGAACCAGTGGTCCCGCAGGCCGGTGACGCGCGCTCCGATACCCGTGTTCAGGTCAGGGTACTCCCGCTCGAGGACGCCGGCGATCCGGGTCATCTCCGCCTGCGCCTGGCCCACGGAGACGCCGGGCTTCAGACGCGCGAGCACCTCCAGCCAGCGCAGCCGGCGGGAGGTGAGATAGAACGGCTTGGGGGGCACCTGGGAGGGGACCCAGACGTCGGCCGTGTCGGTGACCCCGCGAAACCCCCTGGGGGCGACGCCCAGCACGAGATAGGGGCGGCCGTTGATCCGCACCTGCCGGCCCACCACCGACGGGTCGCCGCCGAAACGGCTCTGCCACAGGTGATGGCTGAGCACGGCGACATAGTCCTCCATCGGCTTCGAGTCCTCCTCGCGGGTAAAAAACCGGCCCACGGCGGGCTCGATACCCAGGAGCGGAAAGTAGGTCCAGGAGACCAGCTCTCCATTCAGCCGCTGGGCATCCTGCTCCCCCTCCCCTTCCAGGTTCAAGGCGAAGTCGCCGGGGCTGTAGACCGACATCTCCTCGAACACGCTGTTCTGGCGCCGCCAGTCGTCGAAATCCATCTGGGAGATGGGCCAGTCCTGAACCTCGCCCTTCTCCTCGAACGTGCCGGTGAGCACGACGAGCCGTGAGGCGTCCCGGTAGGGAAGCTCGTCGAGCAGCAGCGCGTCGACGACGGTGAACATGGCCGCCGTGGCGCCGATGCCCAGAGCCAGGGTCAGGATGGCCGCCGTGGCGAAACCGGGTCGCCGGCCCAGGTGGCGCAGCCCGAGTCGCAGATCCCGCCAGAGGTTTTCCATCAGCGTCTCTCCTTCAAGGTTGCGGACTCCGGCCGTCCTCGCCGCCGCTCAACACCAGGCTCTCGGCCTCCTCGTCGCTCAGCTCCTCGATCTGGGCCAGGAGCTCCTGCTCGATGAGGTTGGCGAGCTGGGCGACCGTCGGCGCCTCGAACAGGGCGCGCAGCGGCAGCTCGACCTGGAAGGTCTCCTCGATGCGCGAGAAGATCTGGGGGGCGAGCAGGGAGTGCCCGCCGAGGTCGAAGAAGTTGTCGTAGATGCCGACCCGCTCGCGGCCGAGCAGCCCGGCCCAGATCTCGGCCAGGAGCTCCTCCGCGGCGGTCTCCGGGGGCACGTAGCCCTCGGCGTCCGCGCGGGCCTCGGGCGCGGGCAGGGCGCGCCGGTCGAGCTTGCCCGTGGGTGTGAGGGGCAGGGCATCGAGCAGGACGAAGTCGGACGGCACCATGTAGGCCGGCAGGGCGTCCTTGAGGAAACTCCGCAGGCCGGCGGCCGAGACATCGGATTCGACGGCGGCATAGGCGACCAGCCGCAGCCCGCCGGCCGGGGCGTCGAGCGGCACCACCACGGCCTCACGCACGCCGGGGTGGCGGCAGAGCACGGCCGCCACCTCGCCCGGCTCGATCCGGAAGCCCCGGATCTTGACCTGGTCGTCGACGCGGCCGAGGAACTCGAGGTTGCCGTCGCGCAGCCAGCGCACGCGGTCGCCTGTGCGGTAGACCCGGTCGCCCGGGATCCCCGGGAGCTCGGCGAACGGACTGGGGATGAAGCGCTCGGCGGTCAGGTCGGGCCGGCCCGCGTAGCCACGGCCGAGGCCGGCGCCGCCGATGAGCAGCTCGCCGGCCACGCCGACAGGGACCGGCCGCAGGTCGGGCCCGACCACGTAGAGACGGACGCCGCGCATCGGCCGTCCGATCGACAGGCCGTTGGTCGACAGCCCCGCGACCGGCTCCGCGGGGTCGTAGACGCTGCTCGCCGGCGTGGCTTCGGTCGGGCCGTAGCTGTTGAACAGCCGCACGCCGTAGCCCATGGCCGCACGCCACCCCTCCAGACGCTCCTGGAGCGCGCGTTCGCCGGCGAAAACCACGCTCCGCACGCAGGTGGGAAGGGAGACCTGGCCCTTTGCCAACTCAACACCGAGCTCGTGCCAGTACGCCGTGGGGAGGTCGACCATCTGGACGTCCAGCTCGCCGCAGGCGCGCAGGAAACGGGCCGGGGAGTCCATCATCTCGTCGCTGCGCAGGACGAGCGTGCCGCCCGCCGCGTAGCAGGTGAAGATCTCCTCGATACTGATGTCGAACGCCAGGCTGCTGAACTGGAGCACCCGGTCGTCCGGCCCGATACCGTACAGCCGCCGCGTGGTCTCGGCGAAGTTGGCGAGCGCGGAGTGGCCGATCAGTACCCCCTTGGGCGTGCCCGTGGAGCCGGAGGTGAAGAAGGCGTAGGCGAGGCTCTCCCCCACTGCCCACGGCTCCGGGTCGAGGTCGTGCTCCGGCAAGGCCGGGACGAGGCCGCGCACGGCCACGACCTCTCCGTTGAAGGCCGCCGGCAGCCCGGCGGGCCTGCCTTCGCGGGTCAGGATCACCGTAAGGCCGGAGCTGCGCACCAAGGTGGCGAGGCGGTCGGTGGGCAGGGACGGGTCGAGCGGCATGTAGGCGCCGCCGGCCTTGAGCACGCCGAGGACGCTCACGACGAACTCGACGCTACGCTCGGCCCAGATGCCGACCAGGGCGTCGGTGCCCACGCCGAGCGCCCGCAGCCGGTGGGCGAGACGGTTGGCGCGGCGGTTGAGCCCGCCGTAGCCGAGGGTCTCGCGGCCATCCGCGGTCTCCAGGGCCGGCGCCTCCGGCCGGGTGCGCGCCCAGGCCTCGAAGCGTTCATGAACCAGCCTGTCCGGCTCACGATCGCCGATACCGCGGAGGCCGGGCCGGTTCCAGTCCACGAGGATCTGGCGGGTCTCGTCGCCGGACAGGAGTGGCAGCTCGGAAAGCCGCAGGGCCGGATCGGCCGCTCCGGCGGCGAGCAGCCGCTCCATGTGGCCGAACATCCGGACCGCGGTCGAGGTGTCGAAGAGGTCGGTGCTGAGCTGCAGCAGGCTTCGCAGCTCCTCCCCCTCCTCCCACATCCAGAACGCGATGTCGCCGTTGACGCGGGCGTGCTCCGCCAAGGCGGGCACCGGCCGGAAGGTGAGGCCGGAGGCCGCCAGCGTCGGCATGGCGAAGTTCTGCAGGCCGAACATCGCCTGAAACAGCGGACTGCGGGACAGATCGCGCCCGATCTCCAGCTCGTCGAGCAGACGCTCGAAGGGCACCTCCTGGTTCTCGAAGACGTCCAGGGCCATGTCCCGCACCCGGGCCAGAAGCTCCCGGAAGGACGGGTCACCGGTCATGTCCACGCGCAGGACCAGGGTGTTGACGAAAAAGCCGATGAGGAGCTGCAGGCTGTGCCGGTTCCGGTTGGCGACGAAGGTCCCGACGTTCAGATCCTCCTGCCCGGTATAGCGCGACAGCAGGGAGGCATAGCCGGCGAGGAGAACCATGAACAGCGTCGCCCCTTCGCGGCCCGCCAGCTTGCGGATCTCGGCGGCCGCGGCGGCGGGGACGGTGGCGGTCACCATCTCGCCGCGCAGGCTCAGCACGGCCGGCCGCGGCCGGTCTGTGGGCAGGTCGAGCACCTGCGGCGCTCCGGCGAGGCGCTCCTTCCAGCGCTCCAGCTTCGCGGCGAAGGCGGGGCTCTCCTGCCATTCCCGCTGCCAGGCGGCGTAGTCGACGTATTGCACCGGCAGCTCGGGCAGGTCCACGGAGCGCTCCTCCGCTCCCGCCTGGTAGAGGGCGGACAGCTCGCGCAGGAACACGCCCGTGGAAAAGCCGTCGAACACGATGTGATGGACGGTGACGGCCAGCAGGTGCTCGGCCTCCCCGAGACGGATCAACAGGGCCCGCAGCAACGGCCCGCGAGCGAGGTCGAAGGGCAGCTCGGAATCGGCCACGACCACGCGCGTCGCCTCGGCCTCCCGCGCCCCGGCGGGCATCGGCGACAGGTCCAGCACGGGGAGGGGGAGGAGGATGTCCGGGACGACGGCGGCGGCGGGCCGGCCGCCCTCGGATACGAACGTGGTGCGCAGGGTTTCGTGGCGGCGGACCAGCGCCCTCAGCGCCGCGGCGAGAACCGCCACCCGCAGCTCCCCTTCCAGGCGAACGGTGACCGGCAGGTTGTAGTCCACCGAGCCCGGCTCGAGCCGCACCAGGAACCACTGGCGGAGCTGCGAGGCGGACAGCGGCAGGCCGCCCTGGTCCCGCGGCACGCGCCGCAGGACCGGACCGGCGGCCGAACCGGCGGCGGAGCCCTCCACCACCCGGGCCAGGGCGTCCAGCGTCGGCGCCTGGAAGACGGCGCTCAGCGGGAGTTGCACGCCGAAAGCCTGGCGGATGCGGGCCACGAGCTGAGAGGCGAGCAGGGAGTGGCCGCCGAGCTCGAAGAAGTTGTCCGCGCCGCCGACCGTGTCGACTCCCAGGAGCTGGCGCCAGACCGCGGCCAGCTCCTCGCCGGCCGGGGTGGCGGGCGGCGCGTAGGGCGCGGAGCGGCCGGCCGGCGTCTCCAGAACGGACAGCGCCGCGAGCGCGCGGCGGTCCACCTTGCCGTTCGGCGTGCGCGGCAGGTCATCCAGGATGACGAAGGCCGACGGCACCGCCGGTTCGGGCAGCAGGGCCGCCAGGTGCTCGCGCAGGGAGGCAGGTGAAAGGCTCTCACCGCGCGGCACCACAAAGGCCGCGAGGTGGCGCTCCGCCAGCGACTCGCCGCGCACCGCCACGGCGGCGGCGCGCACGGCGGGGTGCCGTGCCAGAGCCGCCTCGACCTCGCCGAGCTCGATGCGGAAGCCCCGCACCTTGACCTGGTGGTCGATCCGGCCCAGGAAGGCCAGGGAGCCGTCCGGCCGCTGCCGCACCAGGTCGCCGGTGCGGTAGAGCCGGGCGCCGGGCCGGCCACCGAACGGATCGGGCACGAAGCGCTCCGCGGTCAGATCGGGCCGGCCCAGGTAGCCACGCGCCAGGCCGGAGCCGCCGAGGTGGAGATCGCCGGGCGCCCCCATCGGCACGGGCCGGCCGCCGCGATCGAGAACGTACGCGCGGGCGCCAGCGATCGGGCGGCCGATCTCCGGAACCGCCACGCCGCGAGGGGCCACCGCGAACGTCGAGTACGTCGTGTCCTCGCTCGGGCCATAGAGATTCAGGACCCGCTCCACGCCGGTACGCTCGTAGATCTCCGCTACCAGCGGCCCGGGAAGGGCCTCGCCCGCCAGGTTGACCGTGCGCACCGATCCGGGGATGCCGCCGTTGCGGACCAGCTCCGCCACCGCCGAGGGGACCGTGTTGACCAATGTCACCTCGCCGGCCGCGGGCAGCTCCGGCAGCTCCAGCGCGTTGGCGGCCAGGATCACCGTGCCGCCGAGCGAGAGCGGCACGAACAGCTCGAAAACGGAAAGGTCGAAGCAGAGCGAGGTCGCGGCGAGCACCCCGGCCAGGTCCGCCGGCGGGAAGACGCCGGAGGCCCAACGCACCATCTCCGCGGCGCTGCGGTGGGTGATCGCTACGCCTTTCGCACGGCCGGTGGAGCCGGAGGTGTAGATGAGATAGGCGAGATTGTCCGCCGAAACCGGAGCGGCCATCCTCTTCACTCCGTCCGGCAGCCTGTCCAGGAGGACGACGCTCGCGGTATGGCGAGGCAGTACCGGCAGCAGTGCCTCCTGGGTGACCAGCACCGGTACCTCGGCGTCCGCCAGGGTGAACGCCAGGCGCTCCGCCGGGTAGGCGGGATCGAGCGGCACGTAGGCGCCGCCCGCCTTGAGGATACCCAGGACGCCCACGACCATCTCCGGCGTCCGCGCCGAGCAGAGGCCGACCCGGGCCTCCGGCCCGACGCCCAGGCCGCGCAGGACGGCGGCAAGGCGGCTCGCCCGCGCATCCAGCTCGCCGTAGGTGACCCGCGTCTCGCGGTACACGAGAGCGACGGCGTCCGGGTCCGCCGCGGCGCGGGCCTCGAAGGCGGCGTGCAGAAGGGCCGGAGGTTCAGCGGAGACCTCCGTGTCGTTCCACTCCACCAGGAGCTGGTGGCGCTCGGCCTCGCCCGGCAGCTCGATCTCCGACAGCCGGACGTCCGGACTCTCCGCGATCGCGGCCAGCACCCGCGAGAGGTGGCCGGCCAGGCGCTCCGCCGTGGCGTGGTCGAAAAGGCCGGAGTTGTATTCGATCTCTCCTGTGAAGCCCTCGTCGCCCCGGTCGATCAGCAGCAGGCTGAGGTCGAACTGGGCCACGCCTCGGGCCGGCGGGAGGCGGACCGCCTCCACGCCCGGAAGGCGCAGAGCCTCCGGCGCCGCCTCGTGGAAGCTGAACAGCACCTGGAACACCGGGTGCCGGGAGAGGTCGCGCTCCAGCCCCAGCTCGTCCACGAGGCGCTCGAATGGCACGTCGGCCTCGTGGTAGGCCTCCAGGGCCGTCCGGCGGATCCGCGCCAACAGCTCCGCGAACGTCGGATCGCCGCCGAAGCCGGCGCGCAGCGGAAGGAGGTTGACGAAGAACCCGACGAGGCCGCGGACCTCGGGCCGCTCGCGGTTGGCCACGGGCGAGCCCACGATGATGTCGTCCTGGCCGGTGAGGCGGTGGAGCAGCGTCTGCCAGGCGGCGAGCAG
Source organism: uncultured Holophagales bacterium (assembly GCA_963844885.1). Lineage (GTDB taxonomy): Bacteria > Acidobacteriota > Thermoanaerobaculia > Multivoradales > UBA5704 > DATMER01. Next base: position 487,762 of record CAWJQA010000016.1, read on the forward strand.
GAGAATGAACAGGGTGGCGTTGCCCTCCAGGGCCACGGCGCGCAGCGCCGCGGCTTGCGCCGCCGGCACGGCCACCGGCACGAAGCCACCGGCGAAGGTCTGGACCGGCGGGCGCGGCCGGTCCGCCGGCAGCTCCAGCGCCGAGAGGCCGGCCAGCCGGCCGGTCTGCTCGGCGAGCTGCCCGCGCAGCATCGCCTCGGGCCAGGCGCGCTGCCACGCCGCGTAGTCCGCGTACTGCACCGGCAACTCCGGCAGCTCCACACCTGCGTAGAGGGCCGACAGCTCGCCGAGCAGGATCTCCTCGGACCAGCCGTCGGAAGCGATGTGGTGGACGGTCAGGTAGAGAACATGCTCCTCCGGTTCCGATCCTCCGGGTGTCAGCCGGAGGAGGCCGGCGCGCAGCGGCGCGGTGGCGGCGAGGTCGAACGGCCGCGCCGCCTCCTCGCGCAGCAGCCTGGCCAGAGCATCCTCCCGCTCCTCTGGAGGCAGGCCGCCCAGGTCGAGCCACTCCAGCGCCACGGGTCCGGGCGGCAGGATCTCCTGCCACGGCCGGCCGTCGCGCTCCACAAAGCGGGTGCGCAGCACCTCGTGGCGCCGCGCCAGCGCGGCGAGCGCCGCCTCCAGGGCCGGCACGTCGAGAGCACCGAGCGGGCCGCGCAGGCGGAAGGCATAGGCGATGTTGTAGGCCGCCGCGCCGGGCGCCAGACGCTCTACGAGCCAGAGCCGCTGCTGTGGAAAGGAGAGCGGGAGGAGGCCGCCGCGGCCGACCGGACGGATCTCCAGCGGCCGGCCGGCGCCGGCCGGCGCTGCCGTGTCCAGAGGCAGGATGCCGCCGGCGGCGTCCAGGGCCGCGGCCATCTCGCCGAGCATCGGGGTCTGGAACACGGTGCGGAGCGACATCTCCACCCGGAAGGCCTCGCGCACCCGGGCCACGAGCTGGGTCGCCAGGAGCGAATGGCCGCCGAGGTCGAAGAAGCTGTCGTGGAGGCCGACCCGGTCCACGCCCAGGACCTCGCGCCAGAGCGCCGCCATGGTCCGCTCGGTCGGAGTGGACGGCTCGGCGACGGCCTCCTCCGGGCGGTCCAGGACCGGGACGGGCAGGGCGCGGCGGTCGAGCTTGCCGTTGGCCGTCACCGGCAACTCGTCGAGCAACACGAACACCGGCGGGACCATGTACTCGGGCAGGGCGCGGCGCAGCGCGGCCCGGAGATCTTCCGCGGCGAGGGCGGAGAGGGATTCCCCGGCCGCCGGCACGACATAGGCGACGAGCCTCCTGTCACCCGGCGTATCTTCACGGGCCAGGACGACAGCCTCGCGCACGCCGGGCTGGCGGGCGAGCGCCACCTCGATCTCGCCCAGCTCGATGCGGTAGCCGCGCACCTTCACCTGCTGGTCGAGGCGGCCCAGGAACTCGAGGTTGCCGTCGGCGAAGGCGCGCGCCCGGTCGCCGGTGCGGTAGATCCGCATGCCCGGCCGCTCCGCGAACGGGTCCGGCACGAATGCCGCCGCGGTCAGATCCGGCCGCCGGGCGTAGCCCGAGCAGAGGCAATCGCCACCGATGTAGAGGTCGCCCGGCACGCCGATCGCGCAAGGTGAGAGCCCGGCGTCGAGCACGTGATAGCGGGCGTTGGCCATGGGCCGTCCGTACGGAATGCTCGCCCAGCGGGGGTCCACCTCGCCGACCGGGAACCAGTTCGACCACACCGTGGCTTCGGTCGCGCCGCCCAGCGCCGTCACCCGCGCCGACGGGAACGACCGGCGCACCCGGTCGGGCAGGGTGACCGGAATCCAGTCGCCGGACAGCAGCACCCGCCGCAACCGGCTGCCGGCATCGGGTTCCGGTGGGAACAGCGGCGCGATCTGCACCAGCGCCGCGGGCGCCGAATCCCAGACCGTGATGCCGCCCGAGCGCAGCAGGCCGACCATCCGGTCGGGGTCCCCCCTCTCGTCCTCGGTGGCCACATGCACCGAGCCGCCGGCCGCGAGCAGGCCGAAGATGTCGTAAACCGACAGGTCGAAGCAGAGCGAGGTGACGAAGAGCACCCGGTCCGCGGGACCGATCCCGAACGTGCGGTTGATCCAGTCGATCAAGTTGGCCACCGGCCGATGCTGGACGGCGATCCCCTTGGGTTCGCCCGTGGAGCCGGAGGTGTGGATGACGTAGGCCAGGTCGTCCGGAGTCACTACCGCCGCCGGGCGCGCAGCGGAGAGGCGGTCCACGTGCCAGCCGGTCCACAGCCGCTTGCGCCGCTGCATACGGTCCGCCGGCGCGGACGGGCGCAGAATCACGTCGTAGCGGTAGCCGAGCTCGTTGGCGAAGCCCTCGGTGCGGTGCAGCACCTGGGCGCCCCCGCCGAGATCCTGGAACAGACCTTCATCCAGGTAGAGCTCGCGTCCCTTCCGCTGTGTGCCGGGGATGCCGGAGGTAGCAGCGCCGGACCGGCCCTGGTGCTCCTCGACCGCCTGGCGCAACTCGTCGCGGCGGCGCGCATCGAGCACGTCGGCGACCAGGACCGCGCCGCCGGGCGCGAGCCGGGAGAGCGCCGCGCCGAGCACCCGCTCCAGGTAGCGCGGGCCGGGGAAGAACTGGACCGTGCTGGCGAGCAGCACCAGGTCGAAGCGCTCGCCCTCCGGCAGCAGGCCGTCCACCTCGTGCGCGAAGCCGGTCAGCAGATCGACGTTCGCGCGCCCCTCGCGCGCCGCCCGGGCGCGGTTGCGCTCCTGGGTGAGCGGCGACGGATCGACGCCGACGCAGCGCTCCACGCGTTCCGCCATCTCCCAGAGCAGGAGGCCGGAGCCGCACCCGATCTCCAGCACCCGGGCACCGGGGCGGAGCCACGGGCCGGCGAGCGCGAGCACACGGTCGCGGTACTCGTCCACCTCCTCCTCGCGGAACGGCAGCCCGGTGAAGGCGCTGACGAAGCCGCCCGCGGTCACCCGGTCGGTGGCGCGCTCGGCCACGAAGTCCCAGAGGCTGCGCACCTGGCTGGAATCGAGCTCCTCGGCCGGCGCTTCGGGAGTATGGAAGGCGAGGCAGACCGCGTCCGAAAGATCGGGCAGGCGCCAGCGCATCTCCTCCACCGCCGGCAGCACCCCGGGCCCTGCGACGAGCGTGCGTACCCGGGAGCCGCCGAGGATCGACTCCACCCGGTCGGCCGGCCAGGCGGCGTCGAGCGGCAGGTACCACCCGCCCGCCTTGAGGACGCCCAGCACGGCCACGAGCATGTCCGTAGAGCGCTCCAGCCAGACACCGACGGGCTCGCCGCGCCGCAGACCCAGGTCGAGCAGCAGCCGGGCGAGTCGGTTGGCTCGCGTCTCCAGGCCGGCGTAGGTCGTCTCCTCGCCGCGGCAGACCGCCGCGACGGCCTCCGGAGAGCGGTCCACCGCGGCCTCGAAGAACCGGTGCAGCAGGGTCTCCTCGGGGAAGGCGGCCTGCGTGTCGTTCCACTCCCGCACGAGCTGGTGGCGCTCCGCGTCGCCGAGCAGCTCGACGCGCGACAGCGGCACGTCCGGCTCCGCGGCCACGCCGGCCAGCAGGTTCATGAGATGGCCGGCCAGCCGCGCGATCGTGACCCGGTCGAAGAGATCGGTGTTGTACTCGATCCACCCGGCGAGCTCGTCCCCCCGGTCGAACAGGCCGAGCGTCAAGTCGAACTTGGCGATCATGCCGGCGAAATCGAGAGCGGTCACCTCCAGACCGGGCAGCGACGGCAACGGTGGCATGCCGGTCTGGAGCGCGAACATCACCTGCACCAGCGGCTGCCGGCTCAGGTCGCGGCCGAGGCCGAGCTCGTCCACCAGACGCTCGAACGGCACGTCGGCATGGTCGTAGGCCGCCAGGGCGACTCGGCGCACCCGCTCCACCGCCTCGCCGAAGCCGGGGTCGCCGCCGAAGTCGGTGCGCAGCGCCAGCATGTTGACGAAGAAGCCGATCAGGTTCTCGATCTCGGGCCGGTTGCGGTTGGCCACCGGCGAGCCCACGGCGACGTCCGCCTGCCCGGTGACGCGGTGGAACAGGGCCTGCCAGCCGGCGAGCAGGGTCATGAACTGAGTGGCGCCGCGGCTCCGCGACAGGCCGCGCAACGCGGCGGTAAGCTCCGGCGGCACCGTCAGGGTTTCCAGGGCGCCGCGGAAAGTCTGCACCGGCGGGCGCGGGCGGTCGGTGGGGACTTCCAGCGTGGCCAGGCCCGCCAGCGTGCCGGTCCACCAGGCGAGCTGCCGGTCCAGGAAGGCCTCCGGCCAGGCGCGCTGCCAAACCGCGAAGTCGGCATACTGGATCGGGGGCTCCGGCGGGCCGGGCGTCCCCGCCAGGGCAGCGGCGTACAGATCCCCCAGCTCGTGCCGCAGGATCTCCTCGGACCAGCCGTCGGAGACGATGTGGTGGAGGGTCAGGAGGAGCACGTGCTCCGCCGCCGCCAGGCGGACGACGCCGGCGCGCAGCAACGGACCGCGCCGCAGGTCGAACGGCCGCACGGCCTCCTCCCGTCCCAACCGGGCAAGCTCGGCTTCCCGGCGCTCCACGGGCAGCGCACCCAGATCGACCTGCGCCAGCGGGAACGGAGCCGCGGGCCGGATCTCCTGCCAGGGCTGGCCGTCCACCTCGACGAACCGGGTGCGCAGAGCCTCGTGGCGGCGCACGACGGCGGTGAGGGTGCCCGCCAGCGCCGCCGGGTCGAGCGGTCCGCGCAGGCGGAAGGCCGAGGAGATGTTGTACGTCGGGTTATCGGGCGCCAGCCGGTCGACGAACCAGAGCCGCTGCTGGGGAAAGGAGAGGGGGAGGAGCCCCTGCCGCGGCACCGGGCGCAGCGGCGGCAGCGATGCCTCCTCTTCCTCCCCGCGCCTGGCCGCGCGGGCCGCGGCGACCGCGTGCGCCAGGCCGGTGACGGTCGGCGAGGCGAACAGCGTCTGCACCGGCAGCTCGACTCCGAACGCCTCGCGCAGGCGTGACAGCACGCGGGTGGCCAACAGCGAGTGGCCGCCGAGGTGGAAGAAGTTGTCGCCCGGGCGCACCGGCGAGCGCCCCAGGATCTCCTCCCACATCGCGGCGATGAGCTCCTCGACCGGGCTTTCTGGCGCCGCATCGGCTCCGGGGAGGTCCGCAGGAGCGATCCCGGCGAGGGCCCGGCGGTCGATCTTGCCGCTGGCGTCGACGGGCAGCGCCGGGAGCGGAACGAAAACCGCCGGGACCATGGGCTCGGGCAGCGTCCGGCCCAGGAAGCGGTCCAGGCCTTCCGGACCGGCGCCGTCCGTGGCGACGTAGGCCACGAGCGAGCCGTCGCGGACCAGAACCGCGGCCTCTCGCACGCCGGGGTGCTTCGCCAGCGTGGCCTCGATCTCCCCCAGCTCGATGCGATGCCCGCGGATCTTGACCTGATGATCGATCCGGCCGAGGAACTCCACCTGGCCGTCCGGCCGCAGGCGGACGAGGTCGCCGGTGCGATACAGGCGCCCGGAGCCGCCGCCGAACGGATCGGGGACGAAGCGCTCGGCCGTCAGGCCGGGCTGTCCGAGGTAGCCGCGCGCCAAGCCGGCGCCGCCCACCAGCAGCTCGCCCGGCACGCCGGGCGGCACCGGCCGCAGATTCCGGTCCGCCACGTAGACCCGCGCGCCGTCGACAGGCCGGCCGATCGCCGGCGGCCGGACGCCGTCCGCATCCGGCTCCACCGTGACGGAGGTCGAGACCACCGTGGCTTCGGTCGGGCCGTAGTTGTTGACCAGCGCGAATGGCAAGCCCGGCCGCGGCGCCCGGTGCAGGCGGTCGCCGCCGGTGAGGAGGAAGCGCAGGTCCGCGACCGCCGGCCACTCCAGCGCCGTCACCGCCATGGCGAGCGGAGTCGGCAGGAAGGAGATCGTCACCCCCTCTTCCACCAGCCAGTCGCGCAGCGCCTCGGGTGCGGTGCGGACGGCCTCGGGCACCACGTTCAGGCTCGCGCCTGCGGCGAGGTACGGCCAGACCTCCCAGACCGCGGCGTCGAAGCCGACGCCGGCGATCAAAGTAGCGCGATCGGCCGGTGTAACGCCGAACGCGCGGACGTGCCAGGCCACCAGGTTGCGCAGCGCGCCGTGGCTGACCTCGACCCCCTTGGGGCGGCCGGTGGAGCCGGAGGTGTAGATGACGTAGGCGAGGCTCTCGGGCGACGGTTCGACGGCGGAGAGGCCGGCAAACGAGACGTCCTGGGCGTCCGGCGCATCATCCGGATCCAGGCATCGGATCCCCAGCGACTCCGCCAGGTCCGTGACGGCGCCGCGGCGCGCGAGGAGGACCGGCGCCCGCGAGTCCGCGAGCTGGAAGGCAAGCCGCTCCTCGGGATGGGACGGGTCGAGCGCCACATAGGCGCCACCCGCCTCCAGCACCGCCAGCACGGAGACCACCAGCGCCGGAGACCTCTCCAGGCAGACGGCGGCGCGGACCTCCGGCCCCACGCCCTGCGACCGCAGCGTCCGGGCCAGGGCGACCGCCCGGCGGTGCAGGCCGGCGTAGCTCAGTCGCAGCCCGCCGCCAGCCACGGCAAGCGCTTCGGGCTCGCACCGCGCCCGCTCGGCGACGAGGCGGTCGGACCGGCCCGGAGGGTGCGGGCCGGGTCGAGGCGTCGTGCCACTCGAGGAGCTGCTGGCGCTCGGCCTCGGACAGCAGGGGGAGGTCGGCAACGGGCAGGTCGGGCGCGGCAACCGCCTCGGACGCGAGGATCTCGAAGTGGACGAGGAGGCGATCGATCGTGGCGCTGTCGAACAGGTCGGAGCTGTACTCGCACTGCCCCCGGACCGCTTCGCCGCGATCCTCCAGCTCCACGTCCAGGTCGAACTTGACCGTGCCGGTGTGGAGGCCGGGCGACGACGACTCGATCCCGGGCAGGGCCGGCAGCCGGCGAGCCTCGTCGACCACCTGGAACGAGACCTGGAAGACCGGGTTGCGGCTCAGGTCGCGCTCTGGATTCAGCTCGTAGACCAGCCGGTCGAAGGCAAGCTCCTGATGCGCGAACGAGGCCAGAGCCGTCTCTCGCGTGCGCGCCACCAACTCGCGGAAGCTCGGCTGTCCGCCGAGGTCGGCGCGCAGGGCCAGCATGTTGACGAACATGCCGATCAACCCTTCCAGGCCGGAGGCCTCCCGTCCGGCTACGGGGACGCCCACCGCGAAGCCCTCCTGGCCGCTGTAGCGGGAGAGGAGGGCCGAGAAGGCGGCGAGGAGAACCATGAACGGCGTGGCGCCCGCACGGCGGCCGAGGTCGCGCACCGCGCCCGACAGGGGCTCCGGGAGATGGATCGGACGTGCGCCGCCGCGGAACGTCCGCACCGCCGGCCGCGGCCGGTCCGTGGGCAGGTCCAGGGGCGCGAGCCCCTTCAGCCGGCTCCGCCACCACTCGACCAGCTCCGCAAGCCGCTCGCCGTCGAGCCGGCGGCGCTGCCACACGGCGTAGTCGGCGTACTGCAGGGGCAGATCGGGCAACAGGTGCGGCGCCGGATACAGCGCGGACAGATCGCGCCAGAACACGCCCTCGGACCAGCCGTCGAACACGATGTGGTGGAGGTTGACGAGCAGGACGTACCGATCCTTCCCCAGGCGCGCCAGCATGGCGCGCAGGAGCGGCCCCTGCGCCAGATCGAAGCGCCGCCGTGCCTCCAGCAGGCCCAGGCGCTCCAACTCCGCCGCGGCGGCCGGTCCCGGCAACGCCGAGAGGTCGATCCGCGGCAGGGCGATCGGCGAGGCCGGCAGCACCTCCTGCCAGGGCTCCCCGTCCACCTCGACGAAGCGGGTACGCAGGGCCTCGTGGCGGCACACAACCGCGGACAGAGCCGCCCGCAGGGCGGCCTCGTCGAGCGGGCCGTGCAGGGCCACGGCGCTCCCCACGTTGTATGTCGGCCGGCCGGGCTCCAGCCGGTCGAGGAACCAGAGGCGCTCCTGGGCGAAGGAGAGGGGCAGGCGGCCGTGACGAGGCTGGCGCGCCGGCCGCTCCGTGACGGCGCGGGACGAGGACTGCACGGCTTCGGCCAGGGCGGCGACCGTGGGCGCGGTGAACAGGGAGCGCAGCGTCAGCTCGACGCCGAAGTCGTCGGCGATCCGCGACAGGATGCGGGCCGCCACCAGCGAGTGCCCGCCCAGCTCGAAGAACGAATCGTGAATGCCGACCCGGCCGCATCCCAGGGCTTGCGCCCACACCTGCGCCAGCCGCTCCTCCACGGGTGTGCGCGGAGCGGCGTAGGGCTCCGCCCGGTCCTCTTCGGACGGCTCCGGCAGCGCCTTGCGGTCCACCTTGCCGTTGGCGGTGAGGGGCAGGGCCGCCAGGCGCACGAAGACGGAGGGCACCAAGACCTCGGGCAGGCTCTCCAGCAGAAACTCGCGCAGCTCGGCATCGGAAACCGCCGCCGCTCCGGTCAAGTAGGCGACCAGCCGCCGGCCGGTCCAGGCCTCGCGGGCCAGCACCACGGCCTCGCGGACCTCCGGATGGCGGGCGAGCGCGGCTCCGATCTCGCCCAGCTCGATGCGATGGCCGCGGATCTTCACCTGATCGTCGATCCGGCCCAGGAACTCCAGCTCGCCGTTCGGCAGCAGCCGGACCATGTCGCCAGTCCGGTAGAGCCGCTCTCCGGCGGTCTCCGGCGAGCCGAACGGGTCGGGCACGAAGCTCCCGGCCGTCAGGTCGGGCCGGCCCAGGTAGCCGCGCGCCAGGGCGGGGCCGCCGAGCAGCAGCTCGCCGCCGGAGCCTTCGGGCACAGGCCGCAGCTCGCGGTCCACGACGAAGGTGCGGACGTGCGGGAGCGGCCGGCCGATCGACGGCGGACGGACGGCACCGGACCGCGGAGCCACCACGCCGGAAGTCGCCACCACGGTCCCCTCGGTGGGACCGTAGTTGTTCACCAGGGTGAAAGGCAGGGAGGGCGGAGGCGGCTGGTGCAGACGGTCGCCGCCGGCGAGCAGGAAGCGCAGGCTCGTACCTTGCGGCCAGGTCAGCGGCAGGACCGCTTCGGCCAGGGGGGTCGGCAGGAAGGAAACCGTCACCTCCTCGCGGGCCAGCCAGGCGATCAGGGCCGCGGGCGTAGCCCGGACCTCGTCGGGCACCACCACCAGGGCCGCGCCCATGGCGAGACAAGGCCACATCTCCCAGACCGAGGCGTCGAAACCCACGCCGGCCAGCAGCGTGGTCCGATCCGGCGCGGCGACGCCGAAGGCCCGCACGTGCCAGTCCACCAGAGAGCGCAGGGAGCCGTGGCTGATCTCTACGCCCTTGGGCACACCGGTCGAGCCGGACGTGTAGATGACGTAGGCCAGGTTGCCGGGAGCGACCTCCGCTCCGGGCTCCGCGGCGGCCTCGTCCGGCATCTCCTCGGGGAAGACGCAGAGGATCCCCTTCGACGCGGCCAGCTCCGAGAGGGGACCGCGCGCGGTCAGTAGAACCGGAGCACCGGAGTCGCCGAGCTGGAAGGCCAGCCGCTCCTTCGGAGTGCGGGGATCGAGGGCGACGTACGCGCCCCCCGCCTTGAGCACGGCGAGGACCGCGACCACCAGCTCCAACGAGCGCGGCAGGAAGACGCCGACGCGCGCTTCGGGACCGACGCCCAGGGAACGGAGCCGGCGGGCCAGGGCGCTCGCCCGGCGGTCGAGCTCGGCGTAGCAAAGCCGCCGCCCGCCGTCCGCCACGGCCAGGGCCGCGGGAGCCTGGCAAGCCCGCTCCTCGAACAGCCGATGCACCGGCATGCAGCCGGACAGATCGGAGCCCGGCATCGCGTCGGCGAGGAGGTCGGTTTCCGCAGTCTCTGTGGGAGCGATCCTTTCCATCTCGTTCACCTCCTCGCGCTCAGGCCATGGCTTCCGCCCGTAGCGCCCGCTCGATGCAAGCGCCCAGGATACCCGCCAGGTGGACCACGTGAGGAGCGGCCAGCATCGTATAGTGGTCGCCGCTCACAGAGCAGGTTTCGATCGGCTCGCCCGCGATCCCCTCCCAGCCGTTGGTGGGGTGCCGGGCCGTGGCGCTCTCGGAACGGAACAGCACGATCCTCCCGTCGTACGGCTGCGGCCGGTAGGCGGTCAGAGCGCGCAGGTTCGCCTTGTAGACGCCGAGCAGGCGCTCGACCTTCTCGGACCGTATATCGGCACGCAGAACACCGGCCTCGCGCGCCCGCTTGAGAATACGGGCTACCGTCTCCTCGCCCGCCATGGGTATTTCGTCGAGCCACTCCGCGTCCAAGCCCTGGAGACCCGCCTGGTCGCGCAGGAACGGCCGGAGCAGCTCGGCGTCGCCGCGGCCGGCGAGTGGGTCGCCGCCGCTGGGCGCGTAGCTGTCCAGGAGCACCACGAGCGGCACCTCGCGGCTGTCGCGGCTATCGCGGCTATCGCGGCCACGGGAACGAAGCTGGCGCGCCATCTCGAAGGCCACCACGCCACCGAAGGACCAGCCGCCGAGGAGGATCGGACCCTTCGGCGCAGCGGCCTCCACCGCGGCGGCGTACTCGGCCGCCATGGCCTGAATGTCCTCCAGCGCCGGTCCGCCCTCCAGCCCCGGCGACTGCACCCCGACAAAGGCCTGCTCCGGCCCCAGGGCGCGGGCGAGCTCGCCGTAGGAGAAGACCGAGCCGCCGATGGCGTGGACGCAGAAAAACGGCGGCCGGCGGCCGTTTCCGGCCTGCAGCGGCACGAGCACCGCGGGCGCGGCCGGGCGGGCCGCGGCAGGGACGGCACCCTTCACCTGGCCACGCAGGCGCTTCTCCAGCAACTCGCGCTTGGCCGCCGAGAGGTGACCGCGCCGATTCGACAGATCGGCCCGCTGCTGCGCCACGCTCTCCGACACCGCGGCGGGGCGCTCGGGCTCGACCGCAACCACCTGGCGGCGCTCCCCCACGCTGAGCAGCGGCACCGCGGAGATCGGCTGTTCCGGCCGTTCGACCATGGCGGCCAGCAAGGCCGTGAGGTTGTCGCGCCAGCGCTCGGCCGTGGCCCGGTCGAACAGAGCGGTGTTGAAGCCGAGGCCGCCCTGCAGGCTGCCCTCGGACTCCCAGAGGAGAAGGGAGAGGGAGAACGCCGTGCGTACCTCGTTCTCCTCCCCGTCCTCGGAGCCCCCGAGCCGTTCCAGGGTGAGCCCCGGCAGCTCCAGCTTCGGGATCGGCTGGTTCTGGAGCGAGAACAGGACCTCCACGAACGGATACCGCCCCCGCCGCCGCTCTGGCCGCAGTGCCTCGACAAGGAGAGCGAAAGGGAGGTCCTGATGGCCGAAGGCGCCCAGAGCCGATTCTCGCTCGCGCTCCAGGAGGTCCGCGAAGGTCGGAGCTCCCGACAGGTCGCCACGCAACACCAGGGTGTTGACGAAGAGACCGATCAGCCCTTCCGTCTCCGCCCGGTTGCGGCCGGCCACGGGGGTGCCCACAGCCACGTCGTCCTGCCCGGTGTGGCGCGCGAGGAGGGCGTGGAACACGGTCAGCAAGGTCATGAAGAGCGTCGCCCCGCGGTCGCGGGCGAGCGCCTTGAGCCTGGCCGTCAGCTCCAGCGGCAGCGCGAGGCCAAGGGCGTCGGCGTGGAGGCCCCGCTCCGAGGCCGCCGGGCGGTCCACCGGCAGGTCGAGCGCCGACAGGCCGGCGAGCCGCTGCCGCCAGTAGTCCACCTCAGACTCCAGCCGTTCGCCGCGCAGCTCCTCGCGCTGCCAGCGGGCGAAGTCGGTGTACTGGACCGGCAGCTCCGGCAGAGGCGAGGCCTCACCCCGCGAGAACGCCAGGTAGAGGGTCCCCATCTCGCGCAGGAGCACGCCGACCGACCAGCCGTCGGACACGATATGGTGCATGGAGACCAGAAGAGCGTGATCGCCCCCCGGGAGCGGGAGGAGCAGAACGCGCAGCAGCGGCCCGGCGGTGAGATCGAAAGGCCGGAGCAACTCGCGCCCCGCCAGCCGCCGCGCCTCGGCCTCGGCCTGCGCAGCCGGCAGGTCCGCGAGGTCGATGCGCGGCAGGAGCACGGGCGCGGCCGGGAGCACGATCTGCACCGGCTTGCCCCCCTGCTCGGCGAACCGCGTTCGCAGCGTCGCGTGCCGGCGCACGACTTCGTCCAGGGCCGCGGAGAGGGCCTCCGGCTGGAGCCGCCCCACCAGGCGCACCGCCGCCGGGATGACGCTCCCGGCCTGGCTGTCGTCCAGGCGGTTGAGGAACCAGAAGCGCTCCTGGGCGAACGACACGACCTGCGGCACGCCCGGCGCCGACTCCGCCCGCGGGATCGGGGTCCAGCTCCCGGCGGTCCTCGGCGTCGGCGCTGGCATGGGATAGCCGAGCCGCGCGGCCAGCTCCCGCGCCGGCCCGCCCAGGCTCTCCTCGGACAGCTCCCGGCGCCAGTGCTCGGCCACCTCCGCCTCCACCCGGCCGTGCTGGTGGAACTTGACGTCGCCCAGCATGCGCGACTCGGCGTGCAGGCCGTCGGTCATGCGTAGCGAGGACGGCCTGTAGGGATCGGCCATGGCCGGATCCCAGGCCAGGCCGAGGAAGCCGCAGACGCCGCGGAGCACCCGCTCCGGATCGCGCAGCAGCTCCTCGAAGACCACGGTGTGGCGGCGCGCCGCCGGGATCTCTTCCAGCAGCTCCAGGGTGTTGCGCTGCGCCAGCACCCAGAGGGCCTCGGCCAGCTCGCGGCGCGTCCAGGGGTGGTTCTCGTGGAAGAAGATCTGGTCGATCCTCGCCTCCTCGAACGACCGCACCATGCCCAGCGGGTGGCGCACCAGGTGGATGTAGAGCGGCTCTGCGAAGCCTGCCTCCGCCCGCCGGAGCGCCTCGAGGTCCCAGGCGTAGGTGGGCGTCTTGTCCACGAGCATCCGGCCGCCGATCCGCTCCTGCAGGCGGCGGAAGGCCTCGCGCGTAGAGAGCCCCTCGCGCTCCCACCCCTCCACCCGCTCCCTCGCCTCTTCGGGTGAGCAGCTCCAGGCCTCCATGACCGCCCGCAGCAGGCCCTCCAGGCGGAAGGCGTCACGGCCCGGGAAGGCGTCGCGGCGCTCGGCCAGGGTGTCGAAGCCGAGCAGCTCCAGCTCCGGCGGGGCGAACAGGGCCGGCTGACCCGCCAGCATGACGCGCAGCAGCGTCGAGCCCGAGCGCGGCGGCGACAGCACGAACACGGCCGGCGGGTTGCGCGGCAGAGCCACCACCTCCGCGGAGATGGGTCCGAGCTTGCGCACCCTGCGGTCCACCGCGGCGATCAGATGCTCGTCCACCCGATCCACCACCGCCCGCCGCTCGCCGGCGAGGGCCTGCGGTCCGAACAGGCGCTCCACGGGCCGCGGGTACTCGGCGGCAAGGAACCCGGCCAGGCCGGCGAGCGTGGGGTGGTCGAAGAGGGTCACCACGTGGACGATCTCGCCCAGCTCCTGTTGCAGGCGGTTGATGAGGATCGCGCCGGTGATCGAGTTGCCGCCGAGCTCGAAGAAGCTCTCGTGGACGCCGAACCCGTCGCTCTGCAGCACCTCGGCGAAGAGGCCGGCCAGGAACCGCTCCAGCTCGTTGCGTGGCGCCACCCTCTCGACCGGCCCGGCGGCCCGCGCCTCGGGCGCGATCTGTGCCAGGGCCTTGCGGTCGGCCTTGCCGTTGGGCGACAGGGGCAGGGCCTCCAGCACCACCAGCGCCGAGGGCAGCATGTGCTCCGGCAGGTGGCGGGCCAGCGCGGCGCGCAGCTCGGACAGGCCGGGGGCCGCCACCCCCTCCCGCAGGGTGACGTAGGCCGCGAGGCTCACGTCGCCCAGGGCCGCGCCGCCCGAGCGCGCCAGCACCACGGCCTCGCGCACCGCGGGATGGGCGACCAGCGCCGCCTCGATCTCCCCCAGCTCGATGCGCAGGCCGCGCACCTTGACCTGGTGGTCGATGCGGCCCAGGAACTCGACCGCGCCGTCCGGGAAGCAACGCGCCAGGTCTCCCGTCTTGTAGAGCCGGGCGCCCGGCTCGCCGAACGGATCGGGGATGAACTTCTCGGCCGTCAGCTCCGGCCGCGCCAGGTAGCCGCGGGCGAGCTGGACGCCGCCGATGTGCAGCTCCCCGGCGACGCCCACCGGCACCGGCTGGAGGTTGGCGTCGAGCACGTCCGGACCTGCGTGTTCGCGACCGGACACCCGATCGGCACCGAGGCCCTCCCCTCCTCCCGGTCGCACGGCCAGTACGTCACGTCCACCGCGGCCTCGGTCGGGCCGTAGAGGTTGTGCAGCCCTGCCGAGAGGCGGGTCTGGAAGCGGCTGCGACAGGTCGAGCGGCAGCGCCTCGCCGCTGCAGATCACCCGCTCGAGCGACGCGCAGCGCTCCACCCCCGGCGCCTCGAGGAAGACCTGCAGCATCGACGGCACGAAGTGCGAGCGTGGTGATCCCCTCGGAGACGATCGTCTCCACCAGGTAGGCCGGATCCTGGTGGCCGCCCGGCCGCGCCATGACCAGGCGCGCGCCGGTCATGAGCGGCCAGAAGAATTCCCACACCGACACGTCGAAGCTGAACGGGGTCTTCTGGAGCACCCGGTCCTCGGCCGTCAGCCCGTACTGCTCCTGCATCCAGAGGAGCCGGTTGACGATGCCGCGGTGGCTGTTCATCGCCCCCTTGGGCCGGCCGGTGGAGCCCGAGGTGTAGATCACGTAGGCCAGGTTCGACGGCTCGGCGTGGGGCCGGCGAGAGAGCCCGGGCTCCGCCGAGGGCGCCGCCGCGCCATCCAGGGAGACTACCCGCGCGCCGTGCTCCGGCAGACGGTCCGCAAGGTGGTCCTGGGCGAGGATCACGGGCACGCCGGAGTCGGCGAGCATGTAGGCCACGCGGTCGGCCGGATAGTCCGGATCGACGGGCAGGTAAGCGCCGCCGGCCTTGAGCACCGCGAGCAGGGCCACCACCATCTCCAGCGAGCGCTCGGCGAAGACGCCGACCGGTACGTCGGGGCCGACGCCCAGTCCGGCGAGGCGGCGCGCCAGGCGGCCGGCCGCGGCGTCCAGCTCGCGGTAGCTCAGGACAGCGCCCTCGAACGTGACGGCCGGGAGGTCCGGCGTGCGCTCCACCTGGTCCGCGATCAGCCCGTGGAGGCAGAGGTCCGTGGGCCAGGCCGCCGCCGTGGCGTTCCACTCCCGGATCTGGCACTCCTCGGCCGGAGTGAGCAGCGCGAGCTCCGAGAGCCGCCGGCCGGGCTCGGCCAGGGCCGAGGAGAGCAACTGCTCCAGGTGGCCCGACAGCCGCGCGATCGTGGCGGCGTCGAAGAGATCGCTGTTGTAGAGCCAGCGCGCGCGCAGGCGGCCTCCCTCCTCCTGCGCGTTGAGCGTCAGATCGAGCTTCGCGGTGCTGCCCGCGAGCGCAATGCGGGAGAGCTCCAGGCCGGGCAGGGCCAGGACGTCGCCGGACGGGTTCTGCAGCACGAGCATTACCTGGTAGACCGGCGCGTGGCTCAGGCTCGCGCTCGTGGCGCCAGCTCGTCGACCAGCTTTTCGAACGGCAGATCCTGGTTGGCGAAGGCGCCCGAGCACGGTCTCGCGGGTGCGCGCGAGCAGCTTCGCGGAAGCCGGGATCGCCTTCCAGACTGGTGCGTAGCGCGAGGCTGTTGAGGAAGAGCCCGATCAGCCCCTCCAGCTCCAGGCGGTTGCGGCCCGCGACCGGCGTGCCCACCACGAGGTCGGCGCGGCCGGTGTAGCGTGCAACAGGGCCGTGAAGCCGGCCAGGAGGCCCATGAAGAGGGTGGCCCCCTCGGCGCGGCAAAGGGCGGCGAGCGCCGGCACCATCTCGCGCGGAGAGCTCGCTGCCGCAGGTCGCGCCCGCGGTAGCGCTGCACGGCCGGCCGCGGCCGGTCGGCAGGCAGCTCCAGCGGCAGCGGCGCGCCGGCGAGCTCGCTCGCGCCAGCAGGCCGGCTGCACGGCGAGCGCCTCGCCCTGCAACTGCTCGCGTTGCCACGCCGCGAAGTCGGCGTACTGGATGGGCAGCGCGGGCAGCGGCGAGGGCTCGCCGGTCGCGAAGACGCCGTACAGGGCACCCATCTCGCGCACCAGAACGTCGATGGACCAGCCGTCGGCGACGATGTGGTGGAGCACCAGCACGCCGTGCTCCGCCGGCGGCCAGGCGTATCAGCAGCCGCCCGGACAAGCGGCCCGCGCGCCAGGTCGAACGGCCGGTCGGCCTCCTCGGCGCAGCCGGCGCAGTGCCTCGGCCTCGCGCTCCGCCTCGGGCAGGCCGCGCAGGTCCACGACCGGCAGCAGCAGAGGCGCAGCTCCGGCGCGATGACCTGGCGCGGCTCGCCGCCGCGACTGCCGGAAGGTGGTGCGCAGAGCCTCGTGCCGGCGCACGATCTCGTCCAGGGCCGCGGTCAGGAGCCGGCGTCTGAAGATCGCCCTCGCAGGCGCAGGGCGACCGCGATGTTGTAGGCCGAGGAGCCCGGGCTCGAGCTGGTCGAGGAACCACAGCCGCTCCTGGCCGAAGGAGAGGCGCGGCGCGCTCGCGGATGGGACCGGCGAAGGATCGGAGACGCCGCGGACGCCCCCTCGCCGGCGATGAGCCGACTGGACGGCCTCGGCGAGCCGCGCCAGGGTGGGCGTCTCGAAGAGCTGCCGCACCGGCAGCTCGACGCCGAAGGCCCGGCGCAGGCGGGAGACGAGCTGCGTGGCCGAGCAGCGAGTGGCCGCCCAGCTCGAAGAAGTTGTCCTCGGCTCCGACCTGCGCCACACCCAGAAGCTCGCTCCAGATCGCCGGCGATGCGCTCCTCGATCGGGCCTCGCGGCGCGACGTACTCGGCGCTCGCGTCGACGAAGCTGTCCGGCGCGGGCAGCGCCTTGCGGTCGACCTTGCCGTTCGGCGTCGAGCGGCAGCGCGTCGAGCGCCACGAAGGCGCTGACGGCACCATGTACTCGGGCAGCTGCCCTCGAGGTACGCGCGCAGCTCGCGGCGCGCGGCGCTCGCGTCTCGCCACCACGTAGGCGACGAGCACATCTGGCGCCCGCACGTCGCCGCGCACCACACGGCGCTGCGCGCACCGCCGGGTGGGCCGCGAGCGCCGCCTCGATCTCGCCCAGCTCGATCCGGAAGCCGCGCACCTTGACCTGGTGGTCGATCCGGCCGAGGAACTCGATCCGCCCGTCCGGACGCCAGCGCACCAGGTCGCCCGTCCGGTACATCCGCGCGCCCGGCCTGGTCGCAGAACGGATCGGGGACGAACCGCTCGGCCGTCAGCTCCGGCGCGGTCCAGATAGCCGCGCGCCACGCCGTCGCCGCCGATGCACAGCTCGCCCGGCACGCCGACCGGCACCGGCTGCAGCCGGCGCGTCGAGGACATAGAGCGGGGTGTTGGCGATCGGCTCGGCCGACCGCGATCGACGCGCCCTCGGCCTCGTCGCCGGGCTCGACCTGCCGCACCGTCGACCAGATCGTCGTCTCGGTCGGGCCGTACATGTTCCACAGCGCAGCCCACCCGCGGCAGCAGCCGCGCCGCCAGCTCGCGCGGCAACGCCTCGCCGCCGCACAGCACCTTGAGCCGGCGATCGCCCTCCCAGCCCGCGTCGAGCAGCATCCGCCAGGTCGCCGGCGTCGCCTGCATCGACGTGATCGCGTGCCGCGCCAGCCGGCGACCGAGCAGCTCGCCGTCCGAGGCCTGCGTCCCGCGTCGCGATCCACCCGGCGCGCCCACGATCAGCGGCAGGCAGCAGCTCCAGGCCGGCGATGTCGAACGACAGCGTGGTGACGGCCAGCAGCACGTCCGCCGCGCTCGAGCCCCGGCTCGCTGGCGCATCGAGCGCAGGAAGTTCACGACGGCGCGGTGCGGGACTGCGACGCCCTTCGGGCTGGCCGGTCGAGCCCGACGTGTAGATCACGTACGCGAGGTCGTCGGCGCGAGCTCCGACCGGTCGCCGCCGTTCGGCGACCGCGCGTCGTCCAGCAGACGCTCTCGCCGCGGCTCGCAGGCGTCGCGGCAGCGTCGGCTCAGTGACCACGCCGCGGCCGAGGCCGCTTCCAGCATAACGCCAGGCGCTCCCGCGGGTACGCCGGATCGAGCGGCACGTAGGCGCCGCCGGCCTTCAGCACGCCCAGCACGCCGACCACGCAGGTCCGGCGAGCGCTCCAGCGCAGATCCCCACCAGCGTACTCCGGCCCGACGCCGCGCGCGCGCAGGTGGTGCGCGAGCCGGTTCGGACCGCGCGGTCCAGCTCGCGCGTAGGTCAGCGTGTCGTCGTCCCCGAAGATCACGGCCACCGCCTCGGGCGTGCGGCCGACCTGCGCGCGAACAGCGCGTGCAGCCGTCGCGTCGCCGAGGCAGCGGTACCGGTGTCGTTCCACTCCTCCAGGAGCCTGGCGGCGCTCGGCCTCGCTCATCAGCGGTGAGCTCGGCGACCGCTCGTCTCCGGGTGCCGCGACCGCGCTCTCCAGGAGCGTCCCGAAGTGATCGCATCAGCGCTCGATCGTGGCTCGCTCGAACAGGTCGGTGTTGATACTCGAGGAAGCCGCCCATGCGGCCGTCCGGCCGCTCCAGGAAGTAGAGCGACGAGGTCGAACTTGCGACGTGCCGCTGCTCCAGCTCCAGCGGCTGAGCGTCAGCTCCGGCAGCTCCAGCGGCTCGAGCGGCGCATTCTGCAGCACGAACAGGACCTGGAACAGCGGCGTGCGGCTCAGGTCGCGCTGCGGGCTTCAGCTCCTCGACCAGGCGCTCGAACGGCAGGTCCTGATGCGCGTAGGCGTCGAGCGCGACCTGCCGCACGCGGCCGGCCAGCTCGCGGAACGGCGGCTCGCCGCCGAGTCGCGCGCGCAGCGCCAGGGTGTTCACGAAGAAGCCGATCAGGCCTTCGAGCTCCTGCCGGGTGCGGTTCGCGACGGGCGAGCCCACCAGGAAATCCTCCTGGCCGGTGTAGCGGTGGAGCAGCGACTGGAAGCCGGCCAGCAGGACCATGAACGGCGTCGCGCCCTCGCGCAGCGCCAGCGCCTTGACCCCTTCGGTCAGCGCCGCCGGCAGCTCAACCGGCAGGTGGCGCGCCGCGGAAGCTCTGCACGGCCGGACGCGGCCGGTCCGTGGGCAGGTCGAGCACGGCGGAGGTCCCGGCCAGCGCTTCCTTCCAGTAGGCCGAGCTGCCGCCTCCAGCCATTCGCCCGTGAGCCGGTCCCGCTGCCAGACCGCGAAGTCGGCGTACTGCACCGGCAGCTCGGGCAGCGCCGCCCGCCGAACCGTACAGCGCCGCGACCTCGTGGACCAGCACGCCCATGGACCAGCCGTCGCTGACGATGTGGTGGAAGGTGACGAGCACCGCGTGGTCCTCGGTCTCTCCCGCGGCCAGCCGCACCGCCCGCACCCGCAGCAGCGGCGCCCGGCGCAGGTCGAACGGCAGCCGCGCCTCCTCTTCGGCGATTCGCGCCAGCTCGATCTCGCGCTCATCCGCGGACAGGTGGGAGAGATCGGTGACCGGAACCTCCAGCACAACCTCAGGCTCGATCACCTGCACCGGCCGGCCGTCCTCGGAGCGGAACGTCGTGCGCAGGGCCTCGTGGCGGCGGACGATCTCGCGGAAGGTGCCCGCGAACCGGTCGATCCGCAGCCGGCCGCGCAGCCTCAAGCGCCACGGGCACGTTGTAGAGCGGGCTCCCGGGCTCGAGCTGGTCGAGGAACCACAGCCGCTCCTGGGCGAACGACAGCGGCAGAGGCTCCGTCCTCGGGACCGCCGGGATCGCGGCGGGATCGCATCCAGCGCCTCGGGCTCGCCGCTCTCGGAAACGTCCAGCCGCGCCGCGAGGCCGGCCAGGGTCGGCGCCTCGAAGATCGTCCGCAGCGGCAGCTCGACGCCGAAGGCGTTGCGCACCCGCGACGCGAGCTGGGCTACGAGCAGCGAGTGCCCGCCCAGCTCGAAGAAGTTGTCGTGGACGCCCGACGCGCTCGACGCCGCAGGACCTCGCGCCAGATCGCGGCCAGCTTCTCCTCGGCACCGGTGCGCGGCGCCGCGATCTCCCGCGCGTCCGGATGGACCTCGCCGGGCTCGGGCAGGGCCTTGCGGTCGACCTTGCCGTTCGGTGGTCAGCGGCAGCGCCTCCAGGCTCACGAAGGCGGACGGCACCATGTACTCGGGCAGCGTCCGCAGGAGGTGCTCGCGGAGATCCTGCGTCGAGACGGGAGCGCCCTTGGGCACCACGCAGGCGACAAGCCGCGCGGTCTCCTCGCCGCGCCTCCTCGCCATGACCACGGACTCGCGCACGCCGGGATGACGGTCAGGGCCGACTCGATCTCGCCCAGCTCGATGCGGAAGCCGCGGATCTTGACCTGGTCGTCGATGCGGCCCAGGTAGTCCAGGTCGCCGTCCGGACGCCGCCGCGCCAGGTCGCCGCGTGCGGTAGAGCCGCGCGCCCGGCCGGCGCCGAGAAGGGATCGGGGACGAAACGCTCCGCCGTCAGCTCCGGCCGGCCCAGGTAGCCGCGCGCCAGGCCGGCGCCGCCGACGTAGATCTCGCCGGGCACGCCCACCGGCAGCAGCTCCTGGTGCGTGCCCAGGAGGTAGACCTGCAGGTCGGGGATCGGCACGCCCACCGGGCTCGCGCCCGGGCGCTCCAGGTCGGTCGCCTTCACCGGACGCCAGGTGACATGCACCGTGGTCTCGGTGATGCCGTACATGTTGATCAGCTCGGGCTTCTGATCGCCGTGGCGCCGCACCCAGGGCGAGAGCGCCGCGAGGTCGAGCGCCTCGCCGCCGAACACGACCGAGCGCAGCGCGAGCCTGCTGCTCCCCTCCTCCTCGTCGGCCTTGAGGAGCTGGCGGAACGCCGACGGGGTCTGATTCAGCATCGTGACCCCTTCGGTGGCCAGCAGCTCCCGGAACGCCGACGGGTTCATGCCGACCTCGCGCGGCACCATCACCAGCCGGCCGCCGTAGAGCAGCGCGCCCCAGATCTCCCAGACCGAGAAGTCGAACGCGTAGGAGTGGAAGACGGTCCAGACGTCCCCCGGACCGAACCCGAACCACGCATCCGTGGCCGTGAACAGCCGCACCACGTTCGATGCGGCACGGGCACGCCCTTCGGCCGCCCGGTCGAGCCCGAGGTGTAGATCACGTAGGCCACGTTGGCCGGTCCCATCCCCGGCAGGTCCGGGAGGTTCTCGGGGCTCTCCTGAGCCAGGCTCCGGTCGCCCAGGAGCACCGTGCGGAACGGGTGCGAGAATTCGAACCGGTCCGCCAGGCCCGCCTGCGTGACCAGCACCGGCGCGGACGAACCGCTGAGAGCGTTCTCCAGAATCCAGGACAGGCGCTCCGCCGGGTAGGCCGGGTCGAGCGGCACGTAGGCGCCGCCGGCCTTGAGGATGCCGAGGATGCCGACGATCGTCTCGAGCGACCGTTCCACGCAGAGCCCCACCGGCACCTCCGGCCCTACGCCCAGCGACCGCAGCCGCCAGGCGAGCCGGTTGGCGCGCTCGTTGAGCCGCGCGTAGGTCAGCTCCTGGACGTCATAGACCGCAGCCACCGCCTTCGGGGTCTTCGCCGCCCGCACCTCGAACAGCCGATGGAGCGACGGGCCGTCCTCAAACGCCCGGTCCTGCGCGTTCCAGCCAGAGAGGAGCTGCGCGGTCTCGCCGCCGGTGAGCATCGGCAGGTCGGAGAGCCGCAGGCCCGGCTCGGCAACCGCGCCGGTGAGGATCGTCTCCCAGTGCCGGAGGAACCGGTCGATCGTCGACTCGTCGAACAGATCGGTGTTGTACTCCAGCGTCGTCTTCAATCCCTCGGGCAGGTCGAAGAGGAAGACGGTGAAGTCGAACTTCGTGGTCCGGTTGTGGTTCTCCAGCAGGCTGAGCGTCAGCCCGGGGAGCTGCAACGCCTGGGCCGGCGTGTTCTGGAGCGAGAACTGGACCTGGAAGATCGGCGTGCGCGACAGGTCGCGCTCCGGATGGAGGTCTTCCACCAGCTTCTCGAACGGGACTTCCTGATGCGGCGTCGAGCCCAGGAAGCCGGCGCTCACCCGCTCCAGCAGCTCGCGGAACGCCGGATCGCCCGCGGCGTCCGTGCGCTGCACGGTCATGTTCAGGAAGAAGCCGATCAGACCCTCGGTCTCCAGCCGGTTGCGGTTGGCGATCGGGATGCCGAGGAGGAGATCCTCCTGCGCCGTGTAGCGGTGCAGCAGGGCGTTGAAGCCCGCCAGGAGCGTGAGGAACGGCGTGACCCCTTCGCGCTGGCTCCACGCCCGGATCTCTTCGGTGGCCGCGGGCGCCACGGTCCGCGACAGCCGCGCGCCGCGCGCGGTCAGCAGCGCCGGCCGCGGCCGGTCGGTGGGCATCTCCAGCACCGGCAGCCGGCCGGCCAGGCGCTTGCGCCAGTAGGCCAGGTGCTGCTCCATGCCCCCGGTACCGTCGCTGTCGAGCCACCGGCGCTGCCACGCCGCGTAGTCCGAATATTGGATCGGAAGCTCGGGCAGCGGCGACGGCCGGCCCTGCGAGAAGGCGGTGTAGAGCGCCTCCAACTCGCGGATCAGGATGCCGATCGTCCAGCCGTCGGAAGCGATGTGGTGCATCGTCACCAGCAGCACGTGCTCCCCCGTGTGGTCCTCAGCTTCAGCAGCGACGTGCGGAGCATGGGCCCGCGGGCGAGGTCGAACGGCCGCCGGCCTTCGTTCAGGGCGATGCGCTTCCACTCCTCCTCCTGAGCCTCGGCAGGCAGCCCGGAGAGGTCCACTACCGCCAGGGTCGCCGATCCCACCGGCAGCACCTTCGCGGCCGGCCGGCCTTGCACCGCCGGGAAGACCGTGCGCAGCACCTCGTGGCGCCGGCGGACCTCGGCGAAGCTGGCGGCCAGCGCCCGCACGTCCAGGTCTCCTTCCAGGAGGACCGCCGCCGGCATGTTGTAGGCCGGGTTCTCCGGGTCCAGCTCGTTGAGGAACCAGAGCCGCTCCTGGGAGAAGGACAGCGCCGGCTCCGCCGTCCGAGGCTCCGGACGCAGCTCCAGCTCGTCGGCCGCCTTCTTCGCCGGATATCCGAGATCGGCGGCCAGGGCGCGCGCCTCGGCGCTCAGGTGCCCTTCCGCCGTCCGCCAGCGGTCGGCCACGGCCGAGTTGATCCCCCGGTGCTGATGGAACTTCGGATCGCCCATCATGCGCGTGCCGGCGTGGAGGCCGTCGGTCATGCGCTGGCCCTGGTAGGGCTGCAGCATGCCCTCTTCCATCTCCAGGCCGAGGAAGCGGCTCAGCGCTTCCATGGAGCCGCGCGGGTCCTTGACCATGTCCTCGAAACGCAGCCGGTGCTGGCGCTCCGCCGGAACCTCCGCCAGGAAGTCGAGGATGTTGCGGTGGGCCAGCAGCCATACCAGCTCGGCCTGCTCCTCGGCCGGGAACGGGAAGCCGTAGACCTGGTCCATCTTCGCTTCCAGGTAGGAGTCGACCGTCGCCCGCGGATGGCGCACGAGGTGGACGTAGAGCGGCTTTTCGAATAGCCGCTCGGCGCGGCGCAGAGTCCAGGCGTCGAGCGCGTAGCTCGGGGTTTTGTCCACCACGAGCCGGCCGCCCGCCCACGCCTGGAGCCGGCGGAAGAAGCCGCTCACGGTCTCGCCCCGGTCCTCGGCCTCGCCCACGATCTCCCTTGCCCGGTCGGCGTCGCACCCGCGCAGGTCCATCACCGCCCGCAGCAGCCCCTCCACGGCGAACCGGTTGCGGCCCGAGTAGACGTCCCGCCGCTCGTCCATCGTGCGGAACGCCAGCATCTCCAGCTCCGGCGGCGCGAACACTCCCGGATGGCCGGCCAACATCACGCGCAGCAAAGTCGAGCCGGACCGGAACGGCGAGAGCAGGAAGACAGCCCGCGGCAGACGTTCGCCCTCACTCTCCGGGAGAGGGGGAGACTTGCGGCCCAGGCGGAGCGCTACGGCCTCCCGGAGCTTTTCCAGGGCCGGCTCCACGGGCATGCGTGCCGCGGACTGATCCCTGATCGCAACGGCCTCGCCTCCGAGCCGGCCTACGGCATCGGGATAGGCATCGGTCAGGTAGGCGGCGAAGCGCTCGATCGTGGGCGCGTCGAAGAGCGCCATCACGTAGACGATGCGGCCCAGATCCTTCTGGAGGCGGTTGATGAACATGGCGCCCTGGATCGAGTCGCCACCCAGCTCGAAGAAGCTGTCGTGGACGCCCACGCGCTCGACCCCGAGCAGCTCCCGCCACATCTCCGCCAGCCGGCGCTCCAGCTCGGTGCGGGGCTCGACGTAGGATCGGTCCAGCTCCGGCCGGTCGGCATCGGCAGCGGGGGGCGCCGGCAGGGCCTTGCGGTCCACCTTGCCGCTGGGGTTGAGCGGGAAGGCCGGCAGCACCACGAACGCCGGCGGCACCATGGCTTCGGGAAGCCGCTCGCGCAGGTACGACCGCAGCTCGGTGGAGGCGGGAGAGTCCTCGCCGCTCGGCACCAGATAAGCCACGAGCCGCGCGTCTCCCTTCTCGCTGCGGGCGAGGACGCACGCCTCGCGCACGGCAGGATGGCTCGACAGCGCAGCCTCGATCTCGCCCAGCTCGATGCGGAAGCCGCGGATCTTGACCTGGAAGTCGAGCCGCCCGAGATATTCGACCTCGCCGTCCGGCAGGAGCTGGCGAGGTCGCCCGTGCGGTAGAGCCGCTCGCCGTCTCCGAAAGGATTCGGGACGAAGCGCTCCGCGGTCAGCTCGGGCTGTCCCAGATAGCCCCGCGCCAGGCTGACGCCGCCGATGTGCAGCTCGCCCGGCACGCCCACCGGCACCGGCTGCGACTCGCGGTCGAGGATGTAGGATCGGCGTGTTGGCGATCGGCCGGCCGATCGGCACGCCGCGCCGCGAGCCGCCCGGCCGGCAGGCGTCCGGAAGGTCACGTCCACCGCCGCCTCGGTCGGGCCGTAGAGGTTGTGCAGCTCGACCCCCGGCAGGCGGGCGAGGAAGCGCTCCTTCAAATCGAACGGCAGCGCCTCGCCGCTCGCGAACACCCGGCGCACGCCGCGGCAGGCCTCGGCGAGGCCGTCCTGGTCCAGGAAGACTGGAGCATGGACGGGACGAAGTGGAGCGTCGTGATCGCCGTGCCCGCGGATCAGCTCGGCCAGGTCCGCGCCGCGTCCCGGTGCGCCTCCCGGCGGCGCCATCACCAGCCGGGCGCCGGTGAGGAGCGGCCAGAAGAACTCCCACACCGAGACGTCGAAGCTGAACGGGGTCTTCTGGAGCACCCGGTCGGCCGGCGTCAGGCCGTAGGCCGACTGCATCCAGCTCAAGCGGTTGACGATCCCGCGATGCGGCAGGCCCGCACCCTTCGGCCGGCCCGTCGAGCCGGAGGTGTAGATGCAGTAGGCCAGGCTCGCGGGGTCGGCGCCGAAAACCCTCTCCCTCGTCCCCTCTCCCGCGTCGGGAGAGGGGCGCCACCACGCATCCTCTTCCAGTCGGACCGTGCTGCGCACTGACGCAGGCAGTTCGGGTAACGCGGACTCCAGATGACTCTGGGTAAGGAGAACGGTGACGCCCGAGTCCTCCAGCATGTAGGCCAGGCGCTCCGCCGGATAGGAGGGGTCCATGGGCACGTAGGCGGCTCCCGCCTTGAGGATGCCCAGGAGGCCCGTCACCAACTCCGCCGAGCGCTCGGCCGCGATCCCCACCAGCGCATCGGGCCGCACGCCCAGCCGCACGAGGTGCCGCGCCAGCCGGTTGGAGCGCCGGTCGAGCTCCGCATAGGTCAATTGGATATCGCCGTATTCGACCGCCACGGCGCCCGGCGTGCGCCGGACCTGCTCTTCGAACAGTCCGTGCAGGCAGGCGTGGTCCGGGAACGGCGCCGCGGTGTCGTTCCACCCCTCCACCACCTGGAACCGCTCGGTGTCCGAGAGCATCGGCAGGGTGGCCAGCGGGCGGCCGGGCTCGGCCACGGCCACGGCCAGGAGGCGCTCCAGATGGCCGGCCATGCGCTCCATCGTCCCGGCGTCGAACAGGTCGGTGCTGTACTTCCAGATGCCGAGCCAGCCGCCGTCCGCCTCGCCCATGGAGAGCGACAGGTCGAACCGCGCCGTGCCCAGGTCCACCTCGCGCGGCTGAAGAACCAGACCGGGGATCTCCAGGCGGCGCAGCGGCGCGTTCTGGCCCACGAACATGACCTGGAAGAGCGGCGTGCGCGACAGGTCCCGCTCCGGCCGCAGCTCGTCGACGAGGCGCTCGAAGGGGACCTCCTGGTGCGCGTAGGCGTCGAGCGCCGTGCGCCGCACCCGCGCCAGCAGCCCGCGCAGGCCGGGGTCACCGCCGAGACCGTCGAGCCGCGTGCGCAGCACCAGGTTGTTCAGGAAGACGCCGATGAGACCCTCCAGCTCCACCCGGCCGCGGCCGTCGATGGGCGTGCCGACCACCAGGTCGTCCATCCCCGTATAGCGGTGGAGCAGCACCTGGAAGCCCGCGAGGAGAGCCATGAAGCGGGTGGCCCGGGCGTCGCGCGCGAGCGCCTCCAGCCGCTCGATCAGAGAGACCGGCAAGAGCCGCTCGCAGTGCGCGCCACGGTAGGAGAGCACCGCCGGCCGCGGACGGTCCGCGGGCAGCTCGACCACCGGCAGGTCGCCGCCACCGCCGCCATCGCCACTCAACTGCTCGCGCCAGTACGCGAGCCCCGCTTCCAGCACCCCGGCGTCGAGCCGGCGGCGCTGCCACGAGGCGAAGTCCGCGTACTGCACCGGCAGTTCCGGCAGCGGCGACGGCCGGCCCGCCGCGAACGCTTCGTAGAGCGCTCCCATCTCCCGCACCAGCACGGCCAGCGAGCCGCCGTCCGAGGCGATGTGGTGGAGCGACAGCAGCAGCTCGTGGGTCTCTTCCTCCAAGCGGACCAGCGCCACACGCAGGAACGGTCCGGCCTCCAGCGCGAACGGGATGCGCGCCAGGGCCGCGGCCAGGCGCCGGGTCTCTTCAGGGTAGGCCGGCACATCCGAGAGATCGAACACCGGCATCGGCACACGCCCGGCCGGCTGAACCACCTGGACCGGCTCCTCGCCCGGGCTCGCGTACGCGGTGCGCAGCGCCTCGTGGCGGCGCAGCACCTCGTCGAAGACGGCGCCCAGGGCCGGGACGTCCAGCGGCCCCTCCAGCCGGACCGACGCCGCGATGTTGTGGACCGGATTTTCCGGGTCGAGCTGGTGCAGGAACCAGAGCCGGCGCTGGGCAAAAGAAAGCGGCAGCTCGCCGTCCCGGGAAACCCTTTCCAACCGCGGCAGGTCGGCGGGCGGCACGTCGCCCTGGTCGAGCAGCACGCCCAGCTCGGCGATCGAGGGCGAGCCGAAGAGCGCGTCGATCGTCAGCTCGACGCCGAACGTCTCGTTGACCCGCGCCAGGAGCTGTGTGGCGCGCAGCGAGTCGGCGCCCAGCTCGAAGAGGTCGCGCTCGACCCCCACCCTCTCTGTTCCCAGCACCTCCGCCCAGATCCGCTCCAGCCGCTCCTCCGTCGGCGTCCGCGGCGCCTCGCCCTCGCTCCCCCCGCCGTCGCCTTCCGTCCACCGCTCCAACGCCTCCAGGCTGCCGTTCAGGAAGTCGGCGCGGCACGATTGGCGGCGAACCTTGCCGCTCGAGGTCTTCGGCAGGCTGCCGGCACGCAGCAGCACCACCGCGTGGATGGCCACCTCGTGCTCCGTGGCCACGGCGCGGCGGATCGCCTCGGCCACCTCGGCGGCCGAGCCTTGCTCCTTCGCCCAGCGCTTCTCGGCGTCGCGCTCCACCTCCTGCACCACCACCAGCCGCTCCTCGCCTTCCACTTCCACCGCGAACGCGGCGCCGCAGCCGGGCCGGGCATCGCCGTGGCTCCGCTCGGCGGTCAGCTCCAGGTCCTGCGGGTAGAGGTTGCGGCCACGGACGATGATCAGATCCTTGGCGCGGCCGGTCAGATAGATCTCGCCGCCGGCCAGGAAGCCCAGATCGCCGGTGCGGAGAAAAAGGTTTTCATCGGTACTGGCGGGGTCCGCGAGCCGCGCTCCAAAGGTGCGGGCGCTCTCTTCGGGCCGGTTCCAGTAGCCGCCGGCCGACGCTCGGGCCGGAGATCCAGACCTCGCCCACGCGCCCTTCCGGCAGGGCTTCGCGGGTCTCGGGATCGACGATCTCCACCCGCTGGCCGAGCCAGGGCGTGCCGCAGCTCACCAGCGAACGCAAGGAACCGGGAGGGGCGCCCGGGCGCGCCTCGTCCACCTGGTGGCGCTCCAGCGCCTCGGCGTCCACCTCGCGCACCCGCGGGAAGCTCTCGCGCTCGCCGCCGGAGACGAAGAGCGTGGCCTCGGCCAGGCCGTAGCAGGGATAAAACGCCTCGCGGCGGAAACCGTGCGCGGCAAACGCCTCGGCGAAGCGCTCCAGCGTGTCGGCGCGCACCGGCTCGGCGCCGTTGAAGGCCACCTCCCAGCACGACAGGTCCAGGCCCTCGCGCTCTTCCGGAGCGATCTTCCGCGCACAGAGCTCGTAGGCGAAGTTCGGGCCGCCGCTCGTCGTCGCGCGGTAGCGGCTGATCGCCCGCAGCCAGCGCGACGGCCGCTGCAGGAACGCCACCGGCGACATGAGCACGCAGGTCGCGCCCACGAACAGCGGCTGCAGCACGTTCCCGATCAGCCCCATGTCATGGTAGAGCGGCAGCCAGCCGACGATCACCGAAGCCTCGGACTGGCCGAAGGCGCGCTGGATCATCGCCTCGTTGTGGACCAGGTTGCCGTGGCCGCACCACCACGCCCTTGGGCGTCGCCGTCGAGCCCGAGGTGTACTGGAGGAACGCCAGACCCTCCGCCGTCAGCTCGGGGCCGGGCTCCCACGACTCCGCAAGCGTTGGATCGATCTCTTCGACGTCGATCCAGCACACCCCGGCCAACTCGGGGTTCTTCCCCGTGAGCAGTGCCGCGCGGGCGTGCAACGCCGGCGTGGTGAGCGCGAAGCGCGGACGGGCGTCGCGCGCGATGGCCTGGAGGCGCGAGTCCGGCCGGTTGGCCCGCGGCGGGTAGGCCGGCACGGCCACCGTACCGGCATAGAGGCAGCCGAGAAACGAGACCACGAAATCCAACCCCGGCGGGAACAGCAGCAGAGCCCTCTCTCCCGCTCCACCCTCACGCCGTAGGAACGCGGCCAGGGCGCGCGCCCGGCGGTCCAGCTCGGCGTACGTGAGCGCAGCCCCCTCTTCCTCCCCGTCCTCCAGGAACCGATAGGCCACCCGGTCCGGATACACCGCCGCCCAGCGGCGCAGGGCCTGGACCAGAGTCGTATCCATTGCATCGGCCCCCCGTGGCGGGGTCGCCGGCGTCGGCGTGTCGTTGGAGAGATCAAGATTACTCAAAGAGGAACAGCCTCTCGGAAATGGGGAAGCCAGGACTCCCCCAGACATGTAGTGCAACCGAAGGCCCCAAAGCGAGACGGGGTTCCGGAAGTCAGGATTGCCTGAGATGCTTCAGAGGATACCCATACTCGCACCTCCGTCAACCTCGACGGTGCGGCCCGTGAAGAAATCGCATTCGAGGATAAACTTCACAGCTTGCCAGATCTCCTCGGGACGGCCGAGCCGTCCGAGCGGGATGCCGGTCTTGAGGCGGGCGAGCGCCTCCTCGGAGAAGCCTTCCAGGAATCCGGTTTCGGTCACACCGGGAGCGACTCCACCCACGCGGATGCCGTACCGGGCCAGCTCCAGCGCCCAGGTGCGCGTGCAGGCGTCGAGGCCCGACTTCGAGGCGGAGTAGTTCGACTGTCCGGGATTCCCGGCCCGCGCGATCGAGGAGAGGTTCACGATGACGGCGTCCCGGCTCCCTGCCTCGACGACGTGGGAGGCAAACTCGCGCGCCATCAGGAACTGGCCCGTCAGGTTCACATCCAAAACCTTACGCCACTGGGTCAGCGGGAGCTTGTGAGTCTCCGCATCTTCGCCTGGCTGGACCAGCAGGCCGTCACGGGCGATACCGGCGCTGTTGACGAGCACATTGAGCCCTCCGAACCTCTCGGCCGCGGACGCCACGAGCTCGCTCACCGACGCCTCGTCCGTGATGTCGAGCCGCGCCACCAGCACCTCACCCGGCAGATCCTCGGCCTCCGAAGCAAGCTTGCGCAGCCCGGCGGCATTGGTGTCCCCGGCGGCGACCCGCGCACCCGCCCGCAGCAGCTCGAGGGCGAAGCACCCTCCTAACCCTCCGGCGGCTCCCGTAACGATGGCTCGGACGTCCGAAAGTTTCATAGCCGGAAAACGATATCATGACTTGCCGCGGCGCGGCGAGTTGTTGGGATTCGCGGCTTCACGATCTGTCCTCCTGCCCTTAGAGGTACGCGGGTGAAAAATGGTTCCCGCCAACCATGGATGAAGAGCCTGCGATACCATGCAAGCCGTGCCTACCCCCACCCCCCTTCTCATGATCCCCGGTCCGGTGGAGATCTCGCCGGCCGTCCTCGCCGCCGCGGCGGAACCTCCGCCGTCTCACACGTCTCCTCGCCTGATCCAGGCCTTCAGCTCGTCCCTCGGACGGATGCGCCAGGTGTGGCAGGCCGACCCGGCGAGCCAGCCGTTCATCCTGGCCGGCAGCGGCACGCTGGCCATGGAGGCCGCGGCGGCCAACCTGATCGAGCCCGGCGACCGGGCGCTGGTGGTCGTCTCCGGCTACTTCTCCGATCGTATGACGGAGATCCTACGCCGGAACGGTGCGGAGGTGATCGAGGCGACGGCTCCAGTCGGCGGCGCGCCGTCCGCCGGAGAGGTGAAACAGATCCTCGCCGGCGGCCCGTTCAAGGCCCTGTTCGCCACCCACGTGGATACCTCCACCGGAGTCCGGGTCGACCCAGAGCCCCTCTGCCGGCTGGCCCGGGAGGCGGGCGTCCTTTCCGTGTTCGACGGCGTCTGCGCCACGGCCGGCGAGCGCTTCGAGATGGCCGCCTGGGGCGCCGACCTCTACTTCACCGCCTCCCAGAAAGCCCTCGGCCTGCCACCCGGGCTCGCGCTGATGGTCGCCGGCGAGCGCGCCCTGGCGGCTCGCGCGTCCCGCAAGACCTCCCCGCCGCCCCTCCTGTATCTCGACTGGCAATCCTGGTTGCCGATCCATCGCGCCTACGAAGAGGGCCGGCCGAGCTACTTCGCGACCCCGGCCACCTCGCTGGTGCTCGCCCTGGAAGCCGGCCTCGCCGAGATCCTCGCCTCGGGCATCGAGGCCCGCGTCGCAGCCCATGCCCGCGCCGCCGCCGCGATGCGCGCCGCCTGGACCGCCTTGGGCCTGCGCCTCGTGCCGCGCACCGCGGCGGTCACCGGCGACACGCTTTCGGTCCTCTACCTGCCCGAAGGCATCGACGGCGCCGCTCTCGTGCCGAAGGTCGCCGCCCGCGGCGTCGCCGTCGCCGGCGGCCTCCACCCGGCCGTGAGGACCACCTCCTTCCGCGTCGGCCACATGGGCTACACGGTAACCCGGCCGGACTTCCTGCGGCGCGCCGTCGAAGCCGTCGGCGGGGCGCTGAGAGAATTGGGCGCGGACGTGGACACCGACGCGGCCCTGGCGGCCCTCGACACAGGCCTGTCCTAGGCGGAACGCGGATTGCAGCTCGACACACCGAGAGGAGATCAAATGGACAGACGGAAAATCGGATCGCTCGACGTCTCGGTGGTCGGCCTGGGCTGCAACAACTTCGGCTGGC
This sequence comes from uncultured Holophagales bacterium, assembly GCA_963844885.1. Classification (GTDB taxonomy): domain Bacteria; phylum Acidobacteriota; class Thermoanaerobaculia; order Multivoradales; family UBA5704; genus DATMER01. The sequence continues at coordinate 519,261 of CAWJQA010000016.1, forward strand.
GCCTGAACGCCGGGGCCACCGAGCGCGTGGTCCACGCCGCGCTCGAGACCGGCATCAATTTCCTCGACACAGCGGACATCTACGGCACCGGCCAGAGCGAGGAGTACCTCGGCCGCGCCCTGGGGAGGAAGCGTTCCAAGGTCGTGCTCGCCACGAAGTTCGGCATGAAGATGGATGAGCACCGGAAAGGCGCGAAGCCCGAGTACGTACGCCAGGCGCTGGACGACAGCCTGGGTCGCCTGGGCACCGACACCATCGACCTCTACCAGCTCCACCAGCCCGACCCGGACGTCCCGATCGCGGACACCCTGGCCGTGCTCGACGAGGCGGTAAAAGCCGGCAAGGTGCGCGAGATCGGCTGCTCGAACTTCTCCGTCGCCCAGCTCCGGGAGGCCGAGGCCGCCGTCGAGTCCGGCGCCGCGCGCTTCGTGAGCGTGCAGAACGAATACAGCCTCTTTCATCGCGAGCCGGAGCGCGGCGTCCTCGCCGAGTGCGAGCGGCAGGGAATCGCCTTCATTCCTTTCTTTCCGCTGGCCAGCGGCCTCCTCACCGGCAAGTACCGCAAGGGCCAGCCGCTGCCCGAGGGGACCCGCATCAAGCCCGGTAAAGGCCGCTTCGCGGCCATGCTTTCGGACGAAAGCCTCGACCGCGTCGAGCAGCTCATCGCCTTCGCGGAATCCAAGGGCCGGACGCTCCTCGAGCTGGCCTTCGCCTGGCTGCTCGCCCGTCCGGTCGTCGCCTCGGTCATCGCGGGCGCCTCCTCACCCAAGCAGGTCCAGGCCAACGCCGCCGCCGCCGGTTGGCAGCTCACCGCGGAAGATCTCGCGGAGGTCGACAGGATCGTGCCGGCCGAGGGGTAGGCTGTAACCTGGTTCCAATCCAGCCCCCAAGCCGCGGCCCGAGCACGCTCTCTCGTCTCGTAAGTCAAAACAAATAAACAACTTATCGCCGCGTCAGCAACGCGCTTCGGAGCGCCGCCGGCTCCCGGTCAGTTCCAAACCGGTCCCAAAAGGCCGGTCTCCGGTCCGTTTCGCCCAGACCAGTTTCCTGGCATGGCGAGAGCGGATATGATCCGTTCTTCGCCTACGAAGGACGCTCGAAACGCGCCTGGACGTCATCCGCGAGGAGCACCGGCGCCGGCAAGAAGGTGATCGCGCCATGACCCAACGCATCGACCTCCGCCAGCTCGCCGAACGCGAAAGCGAGCAGGTCGAGTGGAAGAGCAACGTCGCGGACATCGACGACGTCGTCGAAACGCTGTCCGCGTTCGCCAACGACCTGGCCAACCTGGGGGGCGGCTACGTCGCGTGCGGAGCCAACGAGACCAAGGACGCCCACGGCTTTCCTGTCCTCGAGCTGACCGGTCTCACGTCGAGCCGTTTCAGGGAGGTCGAGGGCACCGTGCTCGCGCGTTGCCGGGAGCGCGTATCGCCGCCGCTCACACCGCTGGTCGAAGAGCTCTCGGCGACGGCGCCCGATCGCAGGGTTCTCGTGTTCCTCATGCCCGCGACCAACCAGGCGCATACGTTTCGCCGCGGCACCCAGGGGGCCAAGCACTATGTGCGCGTCGGCCGTGAGACGCGCGAAGCGCGGGACGGCATCCTGCGCGAGCTGCTCGTGCGCAAAGGGGCCCTCGAACCCTGGGATCGCCAACCCTGTGCTTCCGCGACGGTGAACGACCTCGACTTGCTGGTGCTTCGCGATGCCCTTCAACGGATAGGAATATTCTCGCCGGACCTGGGGGTCGATCCATTCTTGTCGGACACGGCCCAGCTCAGCCCGTTCGTGCCCTCGCTCTGCGTAAGAGAGCCTTTGACAGGTTCTCTCCGGCCCCGCAATTTCGCCGTCCTGCTGTTCGGCCGCACCGTTCAGCATTTCATCCCTGGAGCGTTCACGGCTTTTTCCAGCTATCCCGGTACCGATCGATCCGAGCCGCACGCCGAACGGCACGAGCTCGCGGGCAATCTGGTCGGACAGGCATACCGCCTGGTCGGCCTGCTCGAGCAGCAGGTGTTCACGGCGTTCGACAAGAGCGGCACGGCGGCCCCCAACCTGCGGAAGTATCCTGCGCGCGCGTTGCACGAGGCCATGATCAACGCCCTGGCACACCGCGACTATTCCTTGGTGGATCCGACACGGATCACCGTGTTCCTCGACCGCATCGAAATGGTCTCGCCCGGACCCTTGCCCATCGGCGTGGACCCCGAAGACTTCCGCGTGGGCCGTGTGGCGCCGAAGTGGCGCAATCAGGCACTCGCGTGGTTTCTCAGCCGCCTTCAGCTCGCTCAGGCGGAAGGACAGGGAATCCCTACCATCCTCCGGAGCATGCGCCAGGAGGGATGCCCGCCGCCGGTCTTCGAGACCAGCGAGGCCCGCGTCGTCTGCACCCTGCCTGCACATCCACGCCATACGGAGCTCCTGGCCGCCATGGCGCGGGACCGGCGCAAGATGCGCCTCCTGGAGGTCATCACCGGCCGCGGCGCCATGGGCACTCCGTTCGAAAATCTGTCTCAGGCGCTCCCGGAGGCCAACCGGAATGACCTCCGCGTCCTGTTGCGGGAGCTCCGGAAGGCCGGGCACATCCACCTGCGCGGCACCACCAAGGCGGCCCGCTGGTTCCCGGGCCGCGAAGACCCGGAGTCCCCCTCCTGAGGCCCGGCCAGTACCAATCCAGTCCCAATCCGCGCCGGAACCCACGTCCGTCGATTCTGTAAAGACTAGTAAATAAGCGATTTACCGTGCCGGCCGCGCCGCGGTTCGGGGCGCGACCGGCATCTGGTCAGTCCCAAACCGATCCCAAACCGGCACCCGACTCCAGAGCCAACCAGACCCGGATAGCCATCCATGGAGCCGATTCTTCGCCAACCGCCCCCCCAACTCCTACGCCGCCGGTGTCTAACCGAAGAGGATGAGCTTCGGGAGGAGGCCTTCCGGTGGCATGATGAAGTCGAACGACGAAGAACGCGGCCCGTTCGGGATCTCGACCCTGCTGGCGATGCTGGCGAACCTGATCGTGGTGATTCAGTTCGCCGGGAAGTATGTGACCGTGGCGATCGTGGTGGTTCTGGCCGGTTGGGGAGTGGGTCTCGGGTATGGCCGGAAGATCTTGTCCTGGCTGATCCGCTACCGCAGGGACCTGGTCTTCCTGCTGATGGGAGGGGTGCTGGCCTCGGCCGGATTCGTAGGAGTCCTCCAAGGACGAACCGGAGAATCCGCCCCCTGTCCGGCACCACCGGAAACGACTCCCTGTCCAGTCATCACTTCACCCGCTCCCGAGCCTTCACCGGCAACGACCGATCTCGTCTACCGAACTCCTAGCGGCAAGAAGTATCACCGTGCGGACTGCTCCTACGTGAAGGGGAAGGCAAGTCCCGTATCCCTGGAAGAAGCCAGGAAGCTGCGACTCACGCCCTGCAAGGTCTGCCACCCTCCGCCGCTGCCCTGACCGGAGCCCGGAGACTGGCGTATCCTGGGCAGCCATGAAGCTGCTCAAGGGAATCCTCTACACCGTCCTCCTCCTCGGAGCGCTCGCCGCCTTCGGCTGGTTCTTCATCTCTCAGCTCGGCTCTTCGGCAGGGGGCCGGACCGGCGAGCCGGCCGGCGTGCTCCTGTCCGCGCCTCCAGACTATGACGTGGCCGAGCGCGGCGAGCTCTCCCCCACCGCCGCCGCGGCCGAGCTCGAAACCCAGGTTCTCCGCGCCGGAAATGCCGAGGTCGGGATCCACTTCAAGAGGCAGGGAGCCGAAGTCTACTGGCTCGCCGATCCCGGAGCGGACGTCCTGGAGGAGCGCTCGGCCGGAGCGTCCGGCACGCGGCTCCAGACCGTGTGGCAGGGCGGATTGCGCGCGCGGCTGAGCTGGGCCCGGGCGCACGGCAGCTTCGACGCTCCAGGGCTGCCGGCGGGCGAGCGCAAGAACCTCTACCACTGACTGATATCCGGTCCCAATTCACGGCCTGAGCGGTCTGTCCTGCGGGCAGCCGGTCAACTCCTGGACACCGTGTTCGGTGGAGGCGGCAATTAGGAAACCGCCGGGAGCCTGGCAGAACGAGCCCTCCCTCCTTCCCGGGGAGGAGGGCTTCGGCTTTCGGCACCCGCAGTGGAGCCCTGAGCGGGGCCGGCAGCGCGCACCCGGCCCCGTGGGTTCGACAAGACCCACCGGGGGCCTGCCGGCCGCGAGCGGGCCCCCGGCGAAGGGGTGAATCGGTTGTCAAAGAACCCCCGGGCAGCCGCCAGCCGCTGATACCCCGGCGGCGTCCGGTGGCGAGGAGCTTTCATCCAGCGCCGCCCGGTGTGCAGCCGGTCACGAAGAGTCTTCGCCCGTTGCCACACCCCGCGCACGCGCTGCACGGCCGTCTCACCCGCCGCACTGCCCTGAGCACCACGTGCCCGGCCTTGTTCACCGGCTGACAGCCCCCGGGCAGCTCCTGCACACCCCCGCGCACCGGCTGCAAACTCGTGCTCATCTGCTGCTTTTCGCGCCGGACGGCACTGAGATTACACGATTCGCGCCGCCTGTCAAGAGGCATACGCGCCCTTGGCGAATTTTTGGTCGAAAAAAGTCGGATCATGGGGCTTGACAACCGGATTCAGTCTCCTGATAATGCCCTTGCTGCTGGCAAGACAGCCGGTAGCGCAAACTTACTGCCGCCATGAAGGCGTCATCTTACCAGAAAAGGAGAAGTACCATGCACCAGACAGCGTCGTTTTCCGATTTCATCACCGACTGGGAGCGCCTGCTCGCCGCGGTGAACAACAACGAGACGGGCCTGCCCGACCTCTCGGCCCAGGTGGGCTCCCTGGAGGCCATCCTCCAGGAGGCCAAGGCGGTGAGCGTCCGGCAGGATGCGTCCCGGTCCCAGCTCGCCGCCGACTCGAAGCGCCGGCGCGAGGTGACCTTCGAGGGGCGGGCGGCGGCATCGCGCATCCGGTCCGCCCTCAAGGGCCACTTCGGCGGCCACAACGAGAAGCTGGTGGAGTTCGGGGTCCGCCCCGTCCGCCAGCGCCGCTCTACCCCGCTGGTGGATCCGCCGCTGGCCGTCGAAGACCCGGCGCCGGTCCCCGAGTAGACCTCTCTTCTAGAAGCAACCTCGTTCATTGACAACTGAAACCAGTAGGGGGCCCGCGGCCGGGGCCCCCCTACTGGATTTTTTCGACGTGGTGTACGCAAGGCAGCCGCGGGACCGGAGACTGTGGAATTTCACCTTCCTGTCCGTCTCTCCGCTTCAGCAGTAGGCAACAACAACACACTGGAGGTACGGCCATGAATCAGCGTGAAAGTCGGCTTCTCGAGGCTCTCTCCCGGATAGCCGAAGTCGCAAACGAGGCGGTCGAAGGTCACGAACACTCCGAGCATGAACACTCCGGCAACGGCTCCGACCGCTCTGGCAGTGAGGCGATCGTCTGCACTCCCAAGTCGCTTCCGACGAGCCTGTTGGTACAGGCGGCCAGGACCGCGACGGATATCTCGCCGGCCAACGCGCCCATGCTCGCTCAGTTTGCCATGGCTTCGCTAGACGTGTCGGACCCTCTCAGGATCGCAGTGCTTACGGCGAAATACTGGGGCCCGGCGCCGCGCACACTACCCGTCAGCTTCATGGAGAAAACCCCGAGCGACCTCCGGAAGCGGATCCTCAGCCACATGAACGCCTGGACCAGGACGGCATCCATCCAGTTCGTCGAGACGAAGGGAACCGGCGCCGTCCGCATCTCCCTCGGAGCCGGCGGGTACTGGTCGTATCTCGGAACCGACATCCTGCACATCGCGCAGAATCGTCAGACCATGAACCTGCAGGGCTTCACGATGAGCACCCCGGAATCCGAGTTCAAGCGCGTGATCCGCCATGAGACGGGACATACACTCGGCTTCCCCCACGAGCACATGCGGAAGACTCTGGTGGCGCGCATCGATCCGCAGAAGGCCTACGACTTCTTCCTCAGGACGCAGGGATGGGACCGGCAGACCGTCGACCAGCAAGTGCTCACCTCGCTCGACGAGCGGACGCTCATGAGCACGCCTCCCGACGAGACTTCGATCATGTGCTATCAGCTTCCCGGTTCCATCACCCGCAACGGAAGGCCAGTCCTTGGCGGCGTCGACATCAACGATACGGACTATGCTTTCGCCGGCAAGATCTACCCGAAGCCAGGCCACCAGCAGCAGGTGAGCCGGTATGTCGACAGCACCGAGCCCATGGATCTGGACGAGGGTGGCGGAGAGTTCGTGACTGAGGCCGCGTCGTTCTGAGGGCTGGTCCGCCGGAAGGCGGTCAAACAAACGGGAGACTCGGCGGCGCAGCCGCCGAGTCTCTTCGCTTGTCGGCCAAGGAGAGCAGCATCGAGCTGTTGCTACAGCGTGGCCTGCCCGTTTTTCACTTTGAGAGCGAGTTCCATTGCGTTCTTCGCGTTGAGCCGGCCCCAGCCGACCAAGGGATCCCAATTCTTCGGGCTTACCTGTGGGTTACAGCTAAGGCTGAGCACCTTCGCGACTTGCTCGGCACTGAGAGAGGAATGCACAGACAGCACGAGAGCTGCCACTCCCGCTACGCATGGAGCCGCCAAGCTGGAACCTGATCTCTTCTCTACCCTCCAGCCCGAGGGATCCCACACCATCACGGGTACTCCTTGTCCAGGGGCGAGCAGATCCAGTCCGTCGCCATATCCGCTGTCAATGCGCACGTCGGATCGGTTGCTCTGGGCCACACAAAGCAAGGGATGATATGCCTCCAGAGACTGCGCCGCGATCTGCTTATCGGCGTTGAAGACAGCCCAGACAATAGGAACTCCCAGCCCGTTCCGTCCGTTTTCAAGAGCAAAATCGATTTCATCCTGCAAGGGCTTACTGAGCTCCCAGCTTGAATCCTCAATCCCCAGACTGCAACTGATTACGTCGGCACCGGCCTGGCCGGCGTGGCCTTCGGCACAGAGCTTTACCGCTCGTGCCACTGCGACCTGCGTAGCAACTCCGTGAGGAGGCAATGCTACGAGAATCAACTTGCATTCCGGCGCAGCGCCGTTGACTCCGGTATGGTCCCTGGCTGCGCCCACCAAGCCGGCACAGGAGGTTCCGTGCTCGTCGACCGGGATCGACGTGCCTGCGATCAAATCTCCGTTTTGATTCAGGTAAGCGCTCCAAGCGATCTTGCCGGTCGTGTTGATTTGGTCGTTATTGACATCAAAACCCAAATCGATGACACCCACCCTGGTATCTTTTCCAAAGGTTTTACCAATCCTCCAGGCGTCCTCAAGGTCGACTTGCTTCCAGTGCCACTGCAGAGAAGGATCCAGTTGATAGAAGTCAATAAGCAGCCTAGTCAACCAAGCAGGTCTGGCTGAAAGATCTTCTTGAACAGGCTGCAAGGGCCGCGCAATATGGTAAAGGAGAGACGGCTCCGCGAAAACGATGTCATCATTGGTGCCAGGCCCGGAGAGAAGATCCTCCAACTCACGTTGAACGGCGCCTTGAAGGTCACCGTCGGGAAGGTGGAGCTGAGCCTCGAAAAGGTTGTCTCCGATGTCAAGCTTTTTGACTTTGAAATACTTTGCCAGCCGGCGCTCAATGCTCGGCAATGAGGCATTGGAAGCCAGCTTCAGTACAATTCGGGCCTGGAGGATCACGAGCCCTCCTGATGGATGGCGCGCCAGGACGCCTGCATGGACTTGATCTCCGCCATTGAGAGTCCTCAGGTTAGCCCAGTGCAACACGTCGATCGGGACGAACCGCCAACCCGCCGCCCCGAATGCCTTGAGGTCCCTTATCTCACGAGGCCGGAGGTTCAGACCTCTGGCTGCCCAGAGTCCATCAAGGGGCGCGGCGGGAAGACTTCCACCCCGTAATCCGGCCCCTATGATTTCCAGGTTGAGGTCAGTTCCTCCAACTGTATAGAGCGCCATGGTAGCTTCTCTTCAATCAGCCCTTGGTGATAAATAGGGCCTGATTACAGATGGGATGGCCGGTCCTTTGCGGAGGCACCAGCTCCGGCGCCTGAAAGACAGATCGAGAGGCGGCCAATGCCGCGATATGGCCGAGATGATCGAGCTTGTCGCTACCTTCCGGATAATCGGGAAGAACGGAAGGGAGGTCGGCGCTGATCGCCACTTGCAGAATGCCACCGGCTTTCGAGGAAGTCAGATAGGTATTCCCGTTCAGCGAAAAGATGGCATCCGCGACACCATCGGCGCGAAAAACCACTTGATTGGCAATCGCACGCTTCTTCCCCCCGGCCGCGGGGAATTTCCATAGAAAAGGAATATCAGAGTTGCGCTCGCGAACGACTTCGCGACCAGACAGACGCCCTTTCGGCAAGGAGAGCACGGCTCCAGCTCCCTCGACCAGCTCTCCGGGCTGGCCAAGTCGGAGACCTTTATTAAAGCCAAGATCCTGGACCAGAGGAACCCAATTCATCCAGGCATCTTCTGCCCGAGTCTGCGGAGCCTCGGCATCCGGAGCCCCCCACGTTACAGAGAAATCCGAGTGAGGAGTCGTCCCAAAACTCAGGGTCAGCGCCTGGTTTGTAATATCCAGAAAGGCAATTCGACGGCCGGCGGGATCGACAACCAGCTCCGCCACTGCCTCATCCGTTACTAACTCTTCCGGCAGGTAACACAAGCGCGGCCGGTGCCCCTCACTTACACATAGAACATCGACTACATCGGGTCTGGTCGGCCGGTCTTCCGGTGATCTCATGACAATGACACAGAGACCAGAGATCGTCAGCTCGAAGTCCATTGGCATCACATACTCCTTTAGTGCAGAGATCCTGCGATCACGGTGAATCCCCCCCACGATGCCGGTGAGCGCTCTTCCGGAGAGTTGGAGCGCAGCAACTCCTTGACCGCTTCCCGAAACGCGACGGCCGCTGAGCCGTACCGCCGATACTCGCGGTGAAACGCTACCATCACCGGCTTCGCGGAATGATCGCCCACGTCCCAGGGGCTCGCCACGACCTCCGGCACTCCCGCGGCAAAGAACGCACCGGCAAGCCCGAGGAGCCCCTCACGGTCTTCGGCCAGACTGTCCTGCGCCCGGCATGCCGAGAGCACCACGAGGCGCGCTCCACCCAGGCCGGCATCGAAAAGCTCTCCGAGAGTGAGCGGCTCCAGGACGCCTGCCGAGCTGCCTGCGAACAGCAGGACCGAACGGCGCGGCGACTCCAGATCCACCACAGCATGACCGGCGAAGTGCAGCACGTCCTTGGAGACGGACGCGCGAAGAAAATTCTCCTTGGTTGCCTCACCTTCGAGGAGCATCTCCGGCCGCTCATACAGGGCCGCCACCTCGCGGGCCTCCTGCTCGGCCTGCGGCAGCGGAGGCAGAATCCTGCCGGCAAACGAGCCGGACCGGGAGACCCCGACCGCCAGGATATTCAGAGGCTCTCCGCGATAGGGCTTCCGGCCTCCCCTCATCAGCAGGGTGGCGCTGGGGACCATGGTGACGATCCGCTGCTCGATGAGGTATCGGCCTGTCTTGCGATCGAACAAGGCGGCAAAGGGGAGCTGAGCAAGCCAGCGATCCGGCACGACGATGAGCGAGCCGTCCTTGTGCGAAGCCAACCCGAGAGGCCGGATCAGGGCATCGTACAGCGGCGCGGAGGCGTTCCGCAGCTCCGCCTCCTCGGCCTCGCTTGCCACCTCGCGGCGAAACCTTTTGATCGCGGCTTCGATATTCTTACGATTCGTCGGCAGGGTCAAAAAGCGGGCGTGGCCGTCCTCCACCACCCAGACGAGCATGCGGTCGTCGAGGACGGTGTAGCTCGCCAGCGCCTCGCCTGCGGGCAGGGCTTTCTCGAGATCGGCTAGACGAGCAAAACCTTCTTCCTGAACCGTTCGCGCATCGTTGCCCGTGCGCAGCTCGAGAAGCACCCGCGCCCGTGAGCGCTCCACAAGACGAAAGGACTCCTCCGGATGGACATCCGCGCCGGACGCGCTCAGACGGATCAGGCTGTCGAACGCCGGTTGAGCCTGACGGAACGCCTGCATGCGGGAAACCGGATCCTCCACTGTTGCCCGGATCTGCTCGAAAATCGAGAGAGCCTCCTCCAGACTCTCCCTGCCCGCGCTCACGTCACCGGCCGCGAGTTGAGCGGCGGCCTTTGCCGTGGTGTAGGTGATGGCATCGAATCGGTTCCCGGCGGCGGCCTGCCTTTCCAGTCCGCGCTGAAGAAGCGTAGCCGCCCGGACTGAATCGGTCTCCTGATAGCAAAGCCCTTCGGTGACCAGGGAGAGGCCGCTCATCTGGTTCTGGAGTCCACCTTTTTCCATGAGTGACACCGCACGCTGGGCGTCTCGAAGATCGGCCAGCGCTTCCTGGCGGTCTCCGACGGCCAGCCGGTAGGACGCCTGGGCCAGATATGCCGTCGCAAGACCCAGGGGCCTCTTCCACTGCTCGGCGACTGCGACGGCTTCCTGGACAAAGGGCCCTGCCAGCGCAAGGTCCCCCTGATGAACGAGAGCACCCTTGGCTTCGTCCCACATGGCGATATTGCGCCGCAATCCTTCGGCAAAAGGCACCGTGTGAAATGCGGTCATTCGAGCCTGCCAGCCGAGGGAGTGCTCGCCGAGCAGGCTGTACGACTCCGCCAGCAGGACAGAGACAAAGGCCGAGGCGGTGTCGCCGCCGGAGCGGTGAAGCACGGAGGCGGCGCGCTCGAAGCGGCGCACCGAGGACTGGATTCGCATCTGAATCTTGTCGATCGATCCGGCAATCCATTCGATGCGGCCAGTCAGTGCCGGATAGCGCTCCTGGGGGATCTCCGCCAGAAGATCGTCGAGAATCGCCAAGCCCTGATCCGCATCGGAGTTGTACTCGCCGATGGCGACGTAGAAGCGCGCCCAGTATCGAAGAGGGTTGCCGGCAACTGTGAGATCCCGTGCCGCCCGAGTGAAGAGATCCTTGGTGACGGTCAGGTTCTGCTCATTGTATTGGACGGCCCCCTTCCCGAAGATCTGTAGACCTTCCAGAAGAGATTCGCGCTCACGGAGAGTGCCGTGCTCCATCGTCTCCCGGATCGACGCGACCGCATCGGCCAGGAGCTCCTCTCCCCGCAGCCTTGAGAGGGATTCGCCGATGGTGGACGCCAGCCGCAGCGACCTTTCCGCCGCCGGATCTCCGCGCGAAATGGCGGCAGCCCATCGAGGGAGGAGAATCTCCTCGGCGTACAGCCTTGCGTTCCAGGGCAGACGCTCGACCAGAGCGGCGATCCGTTCCGCCGGCGTTCCCGGCGATTCGATCTCTGGAAGAACGCGTCTCCATTCGTCTTCGGCAGTGGGCCTCCGAAGCTGTTGGAGTTGGGAGATCGCCTCCTCTTTCCAACCAGGTTCTCGGCCTCCCAGCTCCTGCCAAGCCGCTCTTGCCAGCGTCCGCGTTCCCAACCGGGTGAGCGCCTGGGCGCGATTGAAGAGAAGGGACGGCTCCGCGGGCGCGAGGGAGAGCCCTCGCTCCGAAGCGTGTGCGGACCGCAGCAGATCCAGCGGATCGCCTTGCGCCTCGAAGCGAGCCAGATACGCTGCCGAGAGATCGGTCAGAGCGACGACCGCCGTCTCCGGCTCGGCGGCTGCAAGCTCCAGGCTGGCGATCGCCCCCGAGGTCTTGCCGTTGAACAGTTGATAGACCGCGAGATCCGGAAGACCGCGTTTCGGATTCTCCTTCAACTCCGCGCGTACGGCGTTCTCCAGCACCGACCATTTGCGGAATTCCGGGTCCGGCGTCCATCTCCCCCAAGGCCGGTACTGCGTCTCCTCAAACAACTTGCCGGGAGTGGGCCGATACCGTCCGGAGACCGCCAACAACTGTTGCCGCAGAGAAGGCGGCCGATGCCAGTGAAGCGCCAAGCCCAGGGCCGTAAGCACAAGGATGACGCTCCCGGCCAACCATCGAGCGAGACGGAGGCGTGTTCGAGAGGACATGCGCTGAGCGAGCGTCCTGTTGGGCTCCATTCAGGGTAGGCGCAATATAGCACGTGCCCAAGGGCCTGAGCCTCTCCGTGTCCGCCTTCGACCTCCTCCACCGGCCCCGGATAGACTCCGCCCATGACCGCCACCCCCCTCCGCTGGTCGAGCCGGCTCCCGTGGGAGCACCCGGCGAACCGCCTGACCCGGGCGCGGGAGGAGCGGACCGCCCGCGGCCTGCCGACGATCGACCTCACGGAGACGAACCCGACCCGGGTCGGGATCGCCTATCCCGAGGAGGAGCTGGCCGAGCTGCTTCGGCGCGGCGCGGGTGTGCTCTACGAGCCGCACCCGCTGGGCCTGCCGGAGGCGCGGGAGGCTCTCGCCGCCGCTCTGTCCACAGACGAAGACACAGTTTCATCGGACGACCTCGTATTGACGGCGTCGACTAGCGAATCCTACTCCTTTCTGTTCAAGATTTTCGGCGATGCCGGCACAGGCGACGAAGTGCTGACGACGGCGCCGTCCTACCCTCTGCTCGACAGTCTGGCGGCTTTGGACGGATTGGCGCTCTCGCACGTCCATCTCTCACCCGGCCGGGGCTTCGCGCTGGAGACGGAGCGGGTGGAGCTGGCGCTGACGCCGCGCACGCGCCTGCTCGTCCTGGTCCATCCGGGGAATCCGACCGGCGCGTTTCTGTCGCCCGCGGAGCTGGCTGCCATGACGGAGCTGTGCGCCTCCCGCGGGCTGCCGCTGGTTTCGGATGAAGTGTTCGCCGGGTATCCGCTGGGAAAAGGCCACCATGCCGGACCGGCAGCGGCGACCGCCGGCGAGGCGCTCGTCTTTTCGCTCGGCGGATTGTCCAAGAGCGCCGGGCTGCCGTCGTGGAAGCTGGGTTGGATCCGGGTGGGCGGCCCGGCGGCGCTGCGGCGGCGCGCGGTCGCGGCTCTGGAGCTGGTGGCGGACAGCTATCTGTCGGTGGCGTCGCCGGTCCAGCGGGCGCTCTCCGGAGCACTGGAGCTGGCGCCGCGCATCCGGTCGGCGATTCTCGACCGGCTCCTCGGCAACCTTTCCGAGTTGCGCCATGCGGTGGCGGGCGCCTCGGGGATCGAGCTGCTGGAGTCGCAGGGCGGCTGGTCGGCCGTGCTCCGCGTCTGCCTTCCGCGGACGGACGAAGAGTTGGCGCTGGAGCTGCTGGAGCGGGCCGGCGTGCTCGTCCATCCCGGCTACTTCTTCGACTTCGCCACGGACGACTTTCTCGTCGTCTCCCTCCTGCCCGCGCCGGAACGGTTCACGGAGGGGGTCCGCCGCCTCGCCGGAATCAAGCCTGAAACACTTCGGTGAAGCGGCGGACGGCGGCGTGGCTGCCGCAGACGTAGACCGTGTCGTCGGCCCGGAAGAGGAAGTCCGGGCCGAGCTCCACCAGCACCTCCTCCCCCCTCTCCACCGCCACGACCGAGCAGCCGGTGCGCTGGCGGACGTCGAGCTCGGCGGGGTGCTTGCCGGCGAGGCCTTCGGCGGTGACCTTGAGCACCTTGAGCTGCGGATCGATCAGGAAGGCCTCCTCCCCGAGCAGCTTCCTGGCGAGCATCTGGCCCGAGACCTGGCTGATCGACAGGGCGAAGTAGGCGCCGGCACGGTGGATGCGCTCGACGTTGTCGGCGCGGTTGACGCGGGCGATCACCGGCACGTCCGGCGCCAGATCCTTGAGGATCACGGTCGCGAACAGCGTCGCGCTGTCGGTGTCCAGTGCGAGGATCACGGCCTGGGCCTCCTTGACGCCGGCCTCCTCCAGAACCCGCATGTCCAGGACGTCGCCGACCACGTCCACCTTCGGTCCGGGTTGGCGGTCGATCAGCTTCACGTTCTCGCCCACGGCTTCGAGCAGCTCGGCGACCTTGCGGCCGACCTCGCCACCACCGCCGACCACGAAGTGGCCGGCGCGGCGTAGCGCGACGTTGCCGGCGGCCAGCTCGGACAGCCGCTCGATGCTCTCGTGGCTGCCGACGACGACGAGCGTGCCGCCGGGCTCGATTCGGGTGGCGGCGCCGGTGAGAACCTCCAGCTCGCCGCCGATCCACTGGCCGATGACCGTGGCGCCGGTGCGGGTGCCGACCGCCGCCGCATCCAGGGTGCGGCCGGCGAGGGGGCTGTCGCGGCCGACGCGCAGCTCGGCGACCTCCAGGTTCCGCCCGAGCTGCTGGATGCCCGCCACCCACGGGCTGATGCGCTGCGAGGCCCGCGCCGCCAGCGCCGCGCCCAGGATGTGGCGCGGCGTGAAGGTCGCCGTGGCGCCGGCGAGCATCATCGGCTTGCGGTGGTAGGGCTCTTCGACCAGCGCCAGGATCGGCCCGGTGTAGCCGCGCTGGCGGGCGGTGAGGATGAGCGAGGCGTTCTCGTCGTCGGTGCCGTTGGCGATGACAGCCCGGGCGCGGTCGAGCCGCGCGGCGCGGAGCGCGCCGTCCCCGAGCGCCCGCGTCACCACCGGCTGGCCTTCCTCGTACAGGCGGCGGGCCAGCGTCTCGTCCGGCTCGAGGACCAGGACCGGCACCTCGGCCGTGGCCAGCTCGGTGAGGAGGGTCTCGACGGCCGGGCCGTAGCGGTAGATCACGGCGTGGCCCTCCAGGCCGGCCGGGGCCTCCTGCGGCAGGCGGGTCTCGAAGCGCTCCTCCAGGAACGGGATGAGGTAGACAGGAAAGATCAGGATGACCAGGAAGACGCCGACGAACTGGACCGCCATCACGAAGAGGACCATCACCGGATGGTTCCAGCGGCTGTCGGCGCCGTAGCCGGTGGTGGTGATGGTCTCGGCGGCCCACTCGACGCTCTGCCAGAAGCCCCGCGGCGAGCCCTCCAGCCAGGCCATGCCCGCCATGTAGAGCAGGGCGGCCACGAGGACCAGGACGGGGAGGAAGCCGATCAGCAGGAGGAGCCGGCGCCGGGATCGCCGCATCGTTTCGAGGTTGCCGTCAGTACGGCATGTCCTCCTCCTCCATGCCGAAGTGGTGGCCCAGCTCGTGGACCAGGGTGTCCCGGACCTCGCGGATCACCTGGCGACGGTTGTCGCAGGCGCGGAGAATGGGGCCGCGGTAGAGGATGACCCGGTCGGGCATGGCGCCCATGTAGTAGCTGTCGCGCTCGGACAGGGGCACGCCCAGATACAGGCCGAAAAGCTCGTCGTCGGGCTCCATCCCCATGGCCTCCAGATCCTCGGGGTCGGGCTCCTCCTCGACCAGGACGGCCACGTTGTCGAGCAGCTCGGCAAACTCCTCGGGAAGGCCGTCCAGAGCCTGCTCGACGAGCGCCTCGAACTCCTCGGGGGGGACACGCATGGCGCCATTCTAATAGACTCGGGACGGTAAAGGCCCCCTAGGTCCCCAAGGACACGGGGGAGCTTTCTTTATGTCCTTTAGGGCTCTTGGGTGAGTTATGCCTTCCTCGGGCACGGGATCAAATGGTCCGCCTCGACAAGTGGCTCCAGGTCGCCCGCATGTACAAGACCCGTACGCAGGCCACGCACGCCTGCGACCTGGGGCGGGTCCGCGTCAACGGCCAGCCGGTCAAGCCGCACCGCCAGCTCGTCCCCGGCGACCGCGTCGAGCTTCTCCAGGGCGACTGGGAGCGGGTGCTGATCGTCAAGGAGCTGCGCGACCGGCCCGTGCCCAAGGCCGAGGCGGCGGGGCTGTACGAGGACCAGAGCCCTCCCCGGCCCTCGGCCGACCCGCTGAAGCGGCTCATGAACCGTCCACCCGCCCCGCGCGACGCCGGCGCCGGACGGCCGACCAAGAAAGAGCGCCGCGAGCTCGACCGCTGGCTCGAAGGCGGGGCCCCCGAGCCGGACCCGGACGGATGGGACGGCGAGCCGGACTGACCCGCATTCGGGTATGATGTTGGACCCAGTGGCTGAAGAACACACGTTAACGCGGAACGACCCGCGACACCCGATCCGCGTCGTCTCGCGGCGCACCGGGCTCAAGCCGGATTTGATTCGGGCCTGGGAGCGCCGCTACGGCGCGGTCGCCCCGGGACGCTCCGCGACGCGGCGGCGCTTCTACTCCGACGCCGAGATCGAGCGGCTGAGCCTGCTCAGCCGGGTGGTGCGGGCCGGCCACACCATCAGCCAGGTGGCCCAGCTCCCGGACACCGAGCTCGAGGATCTGATCGCGCGCGACGCGTCGTCCCAGGTGCCCGCCGCCGAGCCCACCGACCGCACCGGAGCCTTGCTGGCCTCGTGCCTGGCGTCCGTACAGCGGCTCGACGCTTGCGATCTCGAAGCAAGCCTGCAGCGCGCGTCGCTGGAGCTGAGCGCCCCCGAGCTGCTGGAGAACCTGCTGGCCCCCCTCCTCGAAGCGCTCGGCGAGCATTGGCGGCAGGGCACTCTGCGGCCCTATCACGAGCACATGGCGTCCGCGGTGATCCGCTCGTTCCTGAGCGTCCACCATGGCGATGCGTCCCCTCTCGCGCCGGTGTTCCTCGCCGCCACACCGGTCCGGCAGCGGCACGAGCTCGGCGCCCTGCTGGCTGCCAACACCGCCGCCGCCGCCGGCTGGCGCGTCCTCTATCTCGGGCCCGACCTGCCGCCCGAGGAGATCGCCGCCGCCGCCATTCATCAGGGCGCGCGGGTGGTGGCGCTGAGCCTCGTCTATCCGCCGGACGACGCCCTCCTCCGCGACGAGCTCCGGCGGCTGCGCCGGCTGCTCGGCCATCACACCGAGGTGATCATCGGAGGCCGGGCTTCCTCCGCCTACGCCGACACCCTCCGGGAGATCGGCGCCGTCCGCCTCGACAGCCTCGACGAGTTGCGCCGGCAGCTCGAATCGGTCCGGATGGAGCCGTCCCGGACCTCAGTCTCCCAGGAATTCTCCGATCGGCCGTAGCGGCTCGCTGTGGTCGCAGAAGATCTTGAACACGACCATGATCGGCACCGCGAGGATCGCGCCGGTGATCCCCCACAGCCAGCCCCAGAAGGTCAGGGCGAGGAAGATCACCACCGGGTTCAGCGTCAGCCGCCGGCCCAGGACCATCGGCGTGACCAGATAGCTCTCCAGCGCGTGCAGGCCCACGAACGCCAGCGGCACCAGGAGCGCCCGCGTCGTGTCCTGGAAGGTGAGGAAGCCCACCATGGCCAGCACCGTGATCATGAGGATGGGGCCGAGGTAGGGGATGAAGTTCGACACCATCGCCAGCACGCCCCAGAGGAGCGGGTTCGGCACGCCGAGCAGCGTCATCAGCCCCCAGACGGCCGCGCCCAGCCCGAGGTTGATGACCGTGATCGTCAGCAGGTAGGCGGAGATGTCCGTCTCGATCCGGCGCGCGATGTCCACCGCCCGCTTCTTGTCGGCGACGCTGGGCAGCACCCCGACCAGCTTGCGCAGGAAGAGGTCGCCCGAGGCGAGCAGGAAGAAGAGCAGGATGAACATCACCACGCCGCCGGCCACGACGTCGGTGGCCTGGCTGAACATGCGCTCGCCGAGGCTCTCGGTGCGCACCTCGACGGTCGGAGGCTGCCGGCTGCCGCCGACCTGGGTGATCTTCTCCACCTGCTCGGTGGCCTTGCTCACGGTCTGCACGGGCTTCTTGAGGTCCCGCAGCTTGTCTTCCAGGCGGCGCATGGTCTTGGGCGCCTTCTGCGCCCAGTCGTAGGCCGGGCCCGCGAGCTGATAGACCCCCAGCGCCAACGCACCCAGCAGCCCGAAGACGACCAGGAACGCCCCCAGCGCCTCGGGGATGCGCAGCCGCCGGAACGCGCGGACGACCGGGTTGAACAGGAAGTTGAACAGCAGCGCCAGCACGATCGGCAGGAAGAAGTCGCGGCCGAAGTACAGCGTGTAGAACGCCGCCAGGAGGAACAGGCCGTTCAGCGCGAAGGAACGGACGCCGAACGGACGCTCAAGGAGGTCGCGGAGCCGCTTGAGGTCGGGCCGGGTACGGCCGATGTCTTCCGGGTTTTCCGGATCCTGGCGAATCGCTTCGATCATGAAGGCATTATTACCTCAAGACTACCCGCAAGCGGTGTGCCAGTCAGGGGAAGAGCGGGAGCTGCACGAGCCGGCTGTGGACCAGGTTCGACGCCGTCACGCCGAGCAGGCGGACGGGCCGGGCGCCGGCCTCGGTCTTGCCCAGAAGGTCGCGGGCGCAGACCGCGATGGCCCCGGCATCGTGGACCGGCAGGCCGAAGGTGCGGGAGCGCGTCAGGGTGGTGAAGTCCGCATAGCGCACCTTCAAGCGTGATGGTGCAGGCGGCGAGGCCGCGGCGGAAGAGGCCGTCGGCCACCTCCCGCGCCATGCGCTCGAGCTCCGCGTCCATGGCGGCCAGGTCGCGCAGATCCACGGTGTAGGTGTTTTCGGTGCCCAGGCTCTTGCGCTCGGTGTGGGTCTCGACCGGCCGGTCGTCGATGCCGTGGGCGAACTCGTGGAGGAGCCGGCCGTGCTTGCCGAAGCGCTCGGCCAGCACCTCCGGGTCGAACGCGCGCAGGTCGGCGACCGTCTGGATGCCGAGCTCGCCCAGCGACTTCTCGGTGGCGGGGCCCACACCATGGAGCCGGCGCACGGGCAGCGGGTCGAGGAAGGCCTGGACGCGGGCCGGCGGCACCACGGTCAGGCCATCCGGCTTGTGGAAGTCCGAGGCGATCTTGGCGATCAGCTTGTTCGGACCGACGCCGACGCTCACGGTGAGCCCGCGCTCCTCCCGCACCCGGCGGCGGATCGCCTTGGCCACGGCCGTGGCGGTGCCGGCCTCGCCCAGGTTGTGGCTGACGTCGAGGTAGGCCTCGTCGATCGACACCGCCTGGACCAGGGGGGTGATCTCGCGGTAGATGGCGAAGATCGCCTCCGACTCGCGGTGGTAGCGCCGGAAATCGGGCGGCAGGAAGACGGCGTCCGGACAGAGGCGGCGGGCGCGCGCGGAGGGCATCGCGGAATGGACGCCGAACTTGCGCACCTCGTAGCTCGCCGCCGCCACCACCCCGCGCTCCTCGGGCCGGCCGCCGATCACCACCGGCTTGCCGCGCAGGGAGGGGTCGTCCCGCATATGCACGGCGGCATAGAAGCAGTCCATGTCGCAGTGCAGGATCTTCCGAGGGGTGTCGGGCTCCACCGGCTCTGCCTCGTTGCGCACGGCACTAGCTTAGCCCGGAGAGCTTCCGCCGCCATCCTCGGGCGTCCTCCGGCATGCCTCGGGTTGGAGCCGGGCGCAGGTGAGCATACAATTCCAACGGAGTCACCGTTTTATTTAGAGAGCCGTAATCCTCCACGATCCCGGGAATGATCCGCCCCCTCTTCGCCGCGTCAACCTCGCCGGGCGCGGTGCGCCGTTCCCTGGAGTGGCTCGTCCTCGGCCGGCCTGCTGCTGCCGCTCGGACTCATTCAGGCAGGGACTCAAGCCGGAACCCCTCCGGCACCGGACCGGCCCTGGCCGCCCGCCGCCGCGAAGAGCCCGATCCGGCCGGGAGAGGCCCACTCCTGGTCGGTCGACATGGCCGCCGGAGACTTCCTGGACGTCGTGGTCGAGCAGGACGGCATCGACGTCGTGGTCGAGCTTTTCGACGGCCGGCAGACCAAAATCCTGGAGGCGGACAGCCCGAACGTGTGGTGGTGGCAGGAGGAGGCCGCCTGGGTGGCGGAGCAGCCCGGCCGTTATCGCCTCGTGGTACACCCTTGGAACGATCACGCGGCACCGGGAAGCTACGCGATCCGGGTCGACGGACCGCGACCGGTCCAGCCGGCGGACGCTCCGCGGGTGGAAGCGACGCGGGAGATGCGGGAGGCCGCCGCCGAGTTCAACAAGAAGGGCCGGGAGCAGGCACGCCTCGATCATCTCGAAAAGGCACTCGGGCTCTGGCACGGGCTGGGCGAGCGCCGGCGCGAGGCCGAGGTTCTCCATCAGATGGGGGTGACCGCCGCCGCGATCGGACGGATGGAGGAGGCCTCCGCGTGCTTCCACCGCGCCCTCGGCCTCTGGGATCAGCTCGGGTTGCCGGATCATCGGACCTGGACCCTGTACGAAGCCGGTTTCTACGAAAGGGAGCCGCACCTCGCGGTCCAGTCCATGGAGGCCGCCCGGGAGCTCGCTGTCGACCTGCACGATCCCCATATGGAGATGCTCGCGGCCTACCGGCTGGGCTACTCGTACGACGACCTCGGCGAGAAGCAGGACGCGCTCCGTTTCTACGAGAAGGCCCTGGACCTCGCCCGCCGCCAGAAAGAGGCGGGGATCGAGGCCAACACGCTCAACGGCCTCGGCCTCGTCTACGCCTCCCTCGGCCAGACCGACAAGGCGATCGGCCTTTACGAGCAGGCCCTGAAGATCAGCCGGCAGAGGCAGGACACCGACAAGGAGATGGCGGCACTCAACAACCTGGCCCTGATCTACGAGAAGCTCGACCCCGCCCATGCCCGCGAGCTCTACGAGAAGACGCTGGCGCTGGGCCGGGAGACGTCCAACCAGGAGGCGCAGGCGGCGGCCCTGTGCAACCTGGCGTGGCTCGAGCTGCGCACCGACAATCGGCGATATCGGCGATACCGGCGATAACGGCAAGGCGCTGGAGCTCGCCGGCCAGGCGCTGGCGCTGGGAGTGAAGCGCTTCGAGATCCCGAGCCTGCAGGCCAAGGGCGTGGCCTTGCGCAAGCTCCAGGATCTGGAAGGCTCGCACCGGGAGCTGGAGGCCGCCCTCGGCCTGAGCCGCCAGCGCCAGGACCGCATCCGCGAATCGCTGGTGATCCCCGATCTGGCCCGCACCGTCCGCCTGCAGGGCGACCTGGAGGGCGCCCTGAGCCTCCTCGAGTCGGGCATCGGCATCGTCGAATCGCTCCGGACGAAGGTGGCGGAAGAGGATCTGCGGGCGACGTTCCTCGGCTCCCGGCAGGATCTCTACAATCTCTATACGGACACCCTGATGGCCCTGCAGCGGGCCAGGCCGGGGATGGGATACGACGCCGAGGCGCTCCGGGCGAGCGAGCAGGCGCGGGCGCGCAGCCTGCTCGACATCCTCGCCGAAGCCGGAGCCGACGTCCGCGAAGGGGCCGACCCGGTCCTCCTCGAACAGGAGCGCCGGCTGCGCGTCGACCTCGAGGCTCTGGAGAAGCGCCGGCTGGAGCTGAGCGAAGCGGGCTCCGGCCTCCGGGAGGCCGACGACCGTCTGGCCGCGCTCCTCGAGGAGTACCGCAAAGTCGAGGCGAACCTGCGGGTGAGCAGCCCGCGCTACGCCGCCCTGACGCAGCCCGAGCCGCTGAGCGTGCCGGGCATCCGGAGCGGCGTCCTGGACGGCCGCGCCCTGCTGCTGGAATACGCTCTCGGCGAGGAGAGGAGCTTCCTCTGGGTGGTCGCTCCGGACAGCCTCCAGAGCTTCGAGCTGCCGCCGCGTGCCGTCATCGAGGACGCGGCCCGGCGCTACTACACCGCGCTCAAGGCCCATCCCGAAACCCCGGAGGGGCAGGCCGCCCGCGCCGGCCTGCGGCAGGCCGCCGACGAGCTCAGCACTCTGCTTCTCCAGCCCGCGGCCGGGCTGCTCTCCGGCCAGCCCCTGCTGGTGGTGAGCGACGGCGCGCTCCAATACATTCCGTTCGCTCCCCTGCCCACCCCGTCGTCCCTGGGCCGGCCCGAGCGCATCCCCCTGATCGCGGAGCACGAGATCGTGAGCCTCCCTTCGGCTTCCGCCCTTGCGGTGCTGCGCCACGAGCTGTCCGGCCGCGCCGCCCCGCCCAAGACGCTGGCCGTGCTCGCCGATCCCGTCTTCCAGAAATCGGATGCGCGGCTCGCCGGCCAGCTCCACCACCGGAAAACGGCTCTGCCGGCCGCGCGGCCTCCCCGCCGCGGCGCGGAGGAGCGGCCGTGCCGGCGAGGTCGACCCCGGGAAGCTGCCGCGCCTCCGGTTCTCCCAGAAGGAGGCGGAGGAGATCGCGCGCCTGGTGCCCGAAAACAAGCGGTTCACGGCTCTCGGATTCGACGCCTCCCGCGCCGTGGCCACGGGCGGCGAGCTCGCCCGCTACCGCATGGTCCACTTCGCCACCCACGGGCTCATCGACAGCCGCCGGCCCGAGCTGTCGAGCCTGGTACTCTCGCTGGTCGACGAGAAGGGGCGACCCCAGAACGGCTTCCTGCGGCTGCACGACATCTACAATCTGGAGCTGAAAGCGGACCTCGTCGTCCTCTCGGCCTGCCAGACCGCCCTCGGCCAGGAGATCCGCGGCGAAGGGCTGGTAGGGCTGACCCGGGGCTTCATGTATGCCGGCGCCGCCCGCGTCATGTCGAGCCTGTGGAGCGTCGACGACCGCGCCACCTCCGAGCTGATGAAACGGTTCTACAAGCACATGATCTCCGGCGGCCTGAGTCCCGCCGAGGCCCTGCGCCGGGCGCAGGTCGAGATGTCGCGCGAGCCGCGCTGGAGCGCGCCCTACTACTGGGCCGGCTTCTCGCTCCAGGGAGAGTGGCGGTGAGGAAGGCCGAAGGCGGCCGGGAGCTCACCCGGGAGAGCCTCGACGCCCTCCTCGACAGCCTGGATCCGGACCGGGAGAAGGCCGGCGCGCGCTACGAGGAGATCCGCCGCCGGCTCATCCGCTTCTTCGCGTGGCGCGGCTGCGCGGCGCCCGAGGAGATGGCCGACGAGACGATCAACCGCGTGGCCCGCCAGCTTGCCGCCGGGCTGTCGCTCCACGCCGACCCCTACGCCTACTTCTGCGGCGTCGCCCGGCTCGTCAACCTGGAAAGGGTGCGCCGGGACGCGCGCGAGCAGAAAGCGCTGGACGCGCAGGCCTGGACGCCGCCCGAACCCGAGGACGACACCGATCCCCGGCTGGACCACCTCCGCCACTGCCTCCAGATCCTCTCCGCCGACCAGCAGACCCTGGTCCTGCGCTACCACCAGGGAGAGCGGCGGATCCAGGACCGCAAGCACCTCTGCCTGGAGCTCGGCATCGAGATGAACGCGCTCCGGATCCGCGTCCACCGCCTCCGGCGCAGGATCGAGACCTGCATCCAGGAGCGCCTGCGGCCTTGAGCGGCTCCAGGGTGCCATGAAATGCTTCCGCCCCCGGCGACATTTCTGAATGGAATCCATTGAAGGACATCTTTCCGGGGACGATGAGGCCATGAACGACGACGAGCTGTTGAGACACTACCTGCTGGGGGAGCTCCCCGGCGACGAGATGGAGGCGCTGGAGCGGCGCCTCCTCTCGGAAGACGAGCTGTTCGAGCTGGCCGAAGCGCTGGAATCCGAGGTGCTCGAGGACTACTCCCGCGGCGCGCTCACCCCGGCCCAGCGGGCTTCCGTGGCGCGCTTTCTCGCCGCCTCTCCGGAAGGCCGGCTGCGCCTCGCCGTGATCCGCGGTCTGGCAGACATCGCCGACAGGCCCGCCGCCGGCACGGTGCCGCCGGCAGGAAAGCTCCTCGCGTTTCCCCGCCCGCGGGTGGACCTGGAGCGGCCGAGGGTGCGCGCCGCGGCCATCGCCGCCATGCTCGTGATCTCCGCCGGCGCCGTCTGGCTGGCGACCCTGGTTCCGGCTCCCCCGGGCGCGAAAGTGGCGGACCGGGTTCCGGTCGCCCCCCTGGAAACTCCGCACGTTGAGCCCGGGCCGCAACCGCCAGCTCCGCCGGACCACCTGGCGGAGAGGCCGGAAAGGCCGGCGCTCTCGCCCGCAGTCTTCGTCGCCACCATCGCCCTGTCGAACCTGCGCGGCGAGGAGGAGGTCTCCACTTTCGACATCCCCGCCCGTACCGATGCCGTCGAGCTGCGCCTGACCCTGCCGGCGGGCGACGAAGGCTACCCCTCCTACCGGGTCGTCCTCAATGACGGCTCGGGCGGCGAGATCGCGAGGAGCGAAGGCCTCCACCCGGTGAAGGGCGGCCGGTTGACGCTCCACGTCGACGCCGGACGGCTCGCGGCGGGCAGGTACTCCCTCGAAGTCCAGGGTGTAACCTCTGACGGGAGCACTGAAGACCTGGCCTTCCCGGAATTCGACGTGCGGCGGCCGGCAGCCCTCGTGAAATGATTCCGTCAAGGCGGTCAATCTAGAACGAAAGCCACCACGTCCACCGGCCGGTGCCGGAGGACGGGCTTACCAAGAGGGGAAAACGCCATGGCCACGTCCAGCAAGAAGAGCACGATGAGCGCAACAGCACCCCTGAAGCTCGGAAAGGGGATGTCGGGGACCGGCTCCGATGAAGGGGGAGGAGCCAAGTACGGCGCGGGCGGCGGTGGCTCCAACACCTGCATGCCCGACCCTCCGAAGGGTCGCGCGAAGCCGTCCCGGAAAGCCGGAAAGCACTAGCAGCCTCCAAAGGTGCCGAAAGGCGCCTCCCTCCGGGGCGGGTCCCCGCGCGGCGGGCTCGCCCCCTTTTTCCCCGAAAGGGTGTCTCAAGAGTGGGGACGGTTCCGCACAGAGACCCACCCCTGAGGAAATGACTTGGCGGCGGACGTCATATACCATTGAACAGGAGTCCGTCGATGGCTGAACCGATGCATGTGCGCGTCCCCGCCCGGCAGCCGGCAAACCGGAGGCCTCGCATCCCTCATCCGCACCTCGCGCCGCAGCCTGCGCGGGAGGAGGACGACACCCCCATGGGTCCGCGTCCCTCTCCGCCGGCCGCCGCTCAGGACTCCGGGGGCTGGACCCAGGCGGACGTCCCCCTGGTGCGTTCCTCCGGCCGGTCGCGGCGCGGCTCCGGCCGCCCATCTCCCGCCGAGAGAATCCTGAGCTTCGCGCTCCAGCTCGGGCTGATCGTGAACCTCGCCGCCGTGCTCGCGTCGCGCCTGCTCCCGGCCGGGACCCTCGGAGGGTGGAGCTACGGCGGCGACGACTTCCTGCTCGCCGCCACCGTCCTCCTGAGCGGCTATGCCCTCCTCGCCGCCGGCCGGCTCAGCCGCCGGCGGGACGGGGAAGGCTGAGAACGGTCAGCCGCCGCCACCGCCGCCCGCGTGGACACCGCCCTCGGTCATGCCCCAGGGATCGAGCGCCTCCTTGAGCTCGGCCTCGGGCAGAACCTTGCGCTCCCGGCACAGCTCGCGCACCGTGCGCCCGGTCTTGACCGACTCCTTGGCGATCTCGGCCGCGGCGTCGTAGCCGATCTTCGGCACCAGCGAGGTCACCATGGCCAGCGACTTCTCGACCAGCTCCTCGCAGCGCTCGCGGTTGGCCTCGATCCCGTCGACGCAGCGCTCGGCGAGCAGGCCCGCCACGTTGCCCAGGATCTCGATCGACTGCAGCAGGTTGTAGGCAATCACCGGCATCATCACGTTGAGCTCGAAGTTGCCCCCCATGCCGGAGAGGGTGATCGTCGCGTCGTTGCCCACCACCTGCGCGGCCACCATGAGCACCGACTCCGGGATCACCGGGTTCACCTTGCCCGGCATGATCGAGCTGCCCGGCTGGAGGCTGGGGATGGTGATCTCGCCGATGCCGCAGCGCGGACCCGACGCCAGCCAGCGGATGTCGTTGGCGATCTTCGTGAGCGAGGCGGCGATCGTCTTGAGCGCGCCGGAGGTCTCCACCGCGGCGTCCTTGCCGCCCATGGCCTCGAACTTGTTCGGCGCGGACACGAACGGGCAGCCGGTCTGCCCGGCCAGCCGCGCGATGACTTTCTCCGCGAACCCGGCCGGCGCGTTGAGCCCGGTGCCCACGGCCGTACCGCCCAACGGCAGCTCGGCGAGCCGGGGTTTCACCGAGCCCAGCCGGTCGAGCGCATAGCGCACCTGCTGCGCGTAACCGCTGAATTCCTGGCCCAGGCGGACCGGCACGGCATCCTGGAGATGGGTACGGCCGATCTTGACGACCGAGTCGAATTCCTCGGCCTTGCGGCCCAGGGCGTCCGCGAGCCGCCGCAGACCCGGCTCGAGCTGCTCCTGGATGGCGATGTAGGCCGACACGTGGATAGCCGTGGGGATCACGTCGTTGCTCGACTGTCCGGCGTTGACGTGGTCGTTCGGGTGGACCGGCTTCTTGCTGCCGATCACCCCGCCGAGGATCTCGATGGCGCGGTTCGAGAGCACCTCGTTGACGTTCATGTTGGTCGACGTGGCCGATCCGGTCTGGAAGACGTCGAGGGGGAACTGGCCGTCGTGCTTCCCCGCGGCCACCTCGGCCACGGCCTGGCGGATGGCGCGGGCCACGTCGGCGGAGACGGCCCCCATCTCCTCGTTGACCGCGGCGGCCTCGCCCTTGATCATGGCAACCGCGGCCAGGAAGCGGCGCGGCAGGGTCAGCCCGGAGACCGGAAAGTTGCGGCGCGCCCGCTCGGTCTGGGCGCCGTAATACGCACCGGCGGGAACCTCCACCTCGCCGAGGCTGTCTTTTTCGATACGCGTCTGGGACATGCTCTCCTCCTGGAAGGTCGAAACGCGAACGCTATCGTACCGGAGAGCGCGGCCGGCGGAGCCACGGCATTGGGTGGGATGGGGGTGGGATGCCATAGACTCCGCGCCATGACGCCCGGCCACAGCCTCATCCTCGCCGCTTCCGCCTTCGGAGCCGGCGCCATGAACGCCATGGCCGGGGGCGGCACGATTCTCACCTTCCCGACGCTCGTGTTCCTGGGCATGCCGGCGATCGCGGCCAACGCCACCTCGACCGTGGCCCTCCTCCCCGGCTCCGCCGCGAGCATGGCCGGCTACCGGAAGGAGGTCGCCGCGCACCGCGGCTGGCTGCGGACCCTCTTTCTCCCCAGCCTGCTCGGCGGCGTGCTCGGCTCGGTCCTCCTCCTGCGCACCCCGGAAAAGACCTTCCAGCATCTCGCGCCTCTCCTCATCCTCTTCGCCACCATCCTCTTCATGCTCCGCGGTGTCCTGGCCCGGCGGCTCGCGCCGCGGACCGGCGCGGCCGATCCCGCGATGCTGACGCCGGGCCGCTGGGCCGTGGCCATCTTCCTCCAGCTCGCCGTGGCGGTGTACGGCGGCTACTTCGGAGCGGGGATCGGCATCCTGATGCTCGCCCTCCTGGGCTTCCTCGGCCTGACCGACATCCTCGCCATGAACGGGCTCAAGAACTTCTTCAACCTGTGCATCAACAGCGTGGCGGCCGGGTACTTCGTCCTGAAAGGAGCCGTCTCCTGGCCGGAGGCGGCCGTGCTCGCCGTCGGCGCGGCGCTGGGCGGCTACGGCGGAGCCCGCTTCTCCCGCCGCATCGGCCAGGAGAAGGCGCGCGCCGCGGTGGTGGTGATCGGCCTCCTGGTCACGGTGCTGCTCGCCTGGCAGCAGCTCCGGTAGAAGACTGCACGACCCGCTCGGGGGCTACGGCCCGTCCGCCCGCCGCCAGCCCGGACAGGCCACAACCGGAAGCGGCGGGTACTTCAGAAAGCGGGAATCCCGGTCGGCCAGGCCGCAGCGGACGAAGACGCTGGTCTTGGAGGCGGCGAGCCGCAGGTGCTCGCAGGTCGCGCAGAGTCCCGGCGAGGCGGACAGCCGCGCCAGCAGGGTGCGGTCCACCGTCTCCTTCTCCTCCCTCTCAATACTTTCTTCGTCCACTCAGGCGCTCTCCACCACCGGCGCGGGCCGCAGCGCGTCCAGCTTCCCTTCCAACAGGGCGTCCAGGATCACCGCCGGACCGACCAGGACGACCTGGTCCCCTTCCTGGAAGACCGTGTCGCCGAGCGGGTTGACCATCTCCTCGCCCGACCGCCCGCGACGGCGGATCTCCAGCACCCGGGCGCCGAGGGTCTGCGGCAGCCGCGCTTCGATCAGCGTCTTGCCCACCAGCGGCGGCGGCACCGGCACCAGGCGCACCGAAAAGTCCGGCGGCAGGTGGACGTACTCCCGGCTGCGCTCGTCGCCGCGGTCCGACACGAACGTCGCCAGCAGCGCCGGCCTCCCCAGCACCTCCTGGGCGTACACCGCCAGCACGTCGCGCTTGCCGATCACCCCCAGGAACTTCCCCCCGGCCTCCACCACCGGCAGGCGCTCGAAGTCGCTACGCGCGAAGTACTCCGTGGCCCGGTGCAGCCGCTCGTCGCTGTGGATCACCCGGTCGACCGGCAGCATCAGGTCGTGCGCCACCACCGCGGTCAGGGCGTCCGGGTTGTCCAGGCTGTGCTTGATGTCGTGCAGCGAGACGGCCCCCTTCAAGAGCCCGTCCGCGCCGACCACGAAGAGGCGCTGGCGGCGGGTGGAGAGAAACTTGTCCACCACCTTGCGGTACGGATCCTCCGGCCGCAGCGTGTCGGGATCCTTCTCCAGGAGGGCGTCGGCCTTGAGGCTGGCGAGCACCGCCTCCTCCATCCGCCAGGGCAGCTCGATCCCCTTGTGGCTCAGCGCCTCGGTGTAGATCGAGGCCGGGTGCAGCCGGCGCGATACCAGGCTCGCCAGGATCGACGCCACCATGAGAGGGAGGATGAGGTCGTAGTTGCCCGTGAACTCGAACAGGATGAGGATGGCGCTGATCGGCGCGTGGCTGGTGCCGGCCATGATCGCGGCCATCCCCACCGCGGCGTAGGCCCCGGACGGCGACGCCAGGTGCGGCCAGAGCGAGTGGACCCACGAGCCGTAGGCGCCGCCGACCAGCGCGCCGAACAGCAGCGAGGGCGTGAACATCCCGCCGGCGCCGCCGCCGCCGCGGGTCAGCGACGTGGTCAGCAGCTTGGCCGCGGCGAACCCGAGCAACAGGAGGACCGTGAAGCCGCCCGGCAGCGCGATCTGCTCGGGCAGCTTGAGCTTGCCGGCGAGCACCAGGTTGATCGTCTCGTACCCGCGGCCCAGGGCGTTCGGCACGTAGAGCCCGATCGCTCCCACCAGCGTGAAGGCGATCATCGGCCGCACCGGCGCCGGGAGGCGTTTGAACAGCCCGGACCCGGCGCGGATGCCCAGCATGAACACGATCGACGCCAGGGCGCCGACGATCCCCAGGCCCGCGTAGGGCAGCATCTCCCAGGCGCTCTGAAGCTGAAAGCCCGGCGCCGCGTAGAGCGGCACGTTGCCGGTGAGGGCGCGGGAGATCAGCGTGGCGATCACCGACGAGACCACGATCGGGCCGAAGATCTCCAGCGCGAAGTTGCCGAGGATCACCTCCATGGCGAACAGCGCGCCGCCGATCGGCACGTTGTAGGTCGCGGCCAGGCCGGCCGCCGCGCCGCAGCCGACCAGGATCTTGACCCGGTGCGGCGGCAGGCGCAGCCGCAGTCCCGTCCAGGAGGCGATCATGCCGCCGAGGCGGATCATCGGACCTTCGCGGCCCAGGGAGCCGCCGCTGCCCACGGTGACCACCGCGGCCAGCGCCTCGATCAGCACCGGCTTCGGCCGGATCCGCCCGCCGGCCAGCGCCACCGCCTCGATCAGCGAGCCCATCCCCTCCCCACCCACCGGCTGCTTGCCGAGCCAGATGATCAGGCCCACCAGCACGCCGCCCACCGCCGGCGCCACCACCACCAGCCAGCGCGGTACCTCCCGGGCCACCGTCAGCAGCTCGCCGGAACGACCCCAGACGACGCGCTGGACGCCGCCGATCAGCGTCTCCGTGGCGAGGCCCAGGACGCCCGCCACGAGGCCCACCAGGACGATCAGGAAGAAGAAGTACCGGTCTTCGCGGGTGGCCAGGCCGAAACGCCGGGCCAGCGCGAAATCGAGGGACCGGAGCCACTCGCGCACGCGTCGGGGCCAGGCTGCGGAGCGCACCTCCATGGGATCGACTGTATCAGGGACGACCGCCACCGATCCCTAAAGCCCTCTTCCATAAATATGCTTATGGGCGTATAGTGGCTCCCGAGGTCGCTACCGAAGCGGCCGCAGCCCTTCCGGGGGCCCGCCGGCGAGCGTCCGCCGCCGGTTCTTGGAGCTCCTACGGCGGAAGTCGCGCCCCGCGGTACCACCTACCCACCGGCCGGCGGCACACTGGGCCGTCGCGCGCGTCACCAACCGAGGGGACCGGGAAACCGGTCCCCATCGCCTTTTCTTTCGATATCCTTCGGCGCCATGGCTCCGCGCTCCGTCGACACCCTCCCCCTCGTACAGGCCCCCACCGCGCGCCGGCTGCTGCTCGGAGCGCAAGGGCTCCTCGACGATCCCCGTGGCCGCGTCACGGCCGACCGCCTCTACTCGCTGATCGAGCGGATGGGCTTCGTCCAGATCGATTCCATCAACGTGGTCGAGCGCGCCCACCACCTGACGCTGGCCTCGCGCCTCCACGGCTACCGGCCGTCCCTCTTCGACCGGCTCCTGGAGCGCGAGCGACGGCTCTTCGAGCACTGGACCCACGACGCCTCGGCCATCCCCACCGTCTGGTATCCCCACTGGCGCATCCGCTTCGAGCGCTACCGGCGGAAGGTGCTGGAGCACCCCTGGTGGAAGGAACGGATCGGACCCGATCCGGACCGCGTGATCGACCACGTCCGCGAGCGTCTCATCCAGGAAGGCCCCCTCATGACCCGGGACTTCGAGGACACCCGGGACGACGGCGCCGACCGCTCCTGGTGGGGATGGAAGCCCCAGAAGGCCGCCCT
The DNA here is from genome assembly GCA_963844885.1 of uncultured Holophagales bacterium. GTDB lineage: Bacteria > Acidobacteriota > Thermoanaerobaculia > Multivoradales > UBA5704 > DATMER01. Next base: position 549,560 of record CAWJQA010000016.1, read on the forward strand.
GGAGTACCTCTGGCGGACGGGCGAAGCCGCCGTGGTCGGCCGGGTCAACTTCCACAAGCTCTACGACCTGGCCGAGCGGGCGCACCCCGAAGCCCATCACGCGCCAACGCCCGCGGAGGAAGAGCACCTGGACTGGGCCTGCCGCACCGCCCTGGAGCGCCTCGGAGTCGCCAGCGCCGACGAGATCGCCGGCTTCTGGCGCGCCGCCGACTTAGAGGGCGTCAAGGCCTGGTGCGAGCGCGCCGCCGCCCGGAAAGAAATCGTGCCGGTCCGGGTCGAAGCCGTGGACGGCACCGTCCGCGCCGCCTGGGCGGTGCCCGACTGGGAGGAGCGGGCCGCCGCCCTGCCGCCGGCCCCGCCGCGCATCCGTCTGCTCAGCCCCTTCGACCCCATCCTCCGGGACCGTCGCCGGACCCTCCGCCTCTTCGGCTTCGACTACCGCTTCGAGGCCTTCGTCCCCGCGCCGCAGCGGCGCTACGGCTACTACGTTCTGCCCATCCTGGAAGGCGAGCGCCTCGTAGGCCGCCTCGATCCCAAGCTCTACCGGGAGGAGGGACGCCTGGAGGTCCGGCAGGTCTGGTGGGAGCCCGGCATCCGGAAGAGCAAGGCGCGCACCGCCCGGCTGGAAGCCGCCGTGGAACGGCTGGCCCGCTTCACGGGAGCGGAGAGCTGGACGCTGCCGTAGAATGAGCCGCCCGGACTCAGGAGGAACCCGACATGAGGCCACATCCGCTCGCCTGCCTGGCGCTGCTCGCGCTGCTTTCCCCGGTCGCGGCGCCCGCCACCGCCCAGTACGAGATCCAGAAGCCCAAGGACAACTGGCAGACGCCTGGAGAGATCCAGCAGCCGAAAGGCAACTGGCAGACGCCCGGCGAGATCCAGGTGCCCAAGGGTATCCAGGCGATCCGGACCGAGGACGACAAGTGTACCCGCCGCTTCGTGGTGGGCGCCGACGCTCTCTTCGAGTTCGACAAGGCCACCCTCACGCCGAACGCCGAAGAAACCCTCAAAGCGCTGGTCCCCCTCCTCGCCAAGGCCGGCAAACATCCGGCGGCCATCGCGGGCCACACCGACGCCAAGGGCGCCGATGCCTACAACCAGACGTTGAGCGAAAAACGGGCGCAGACCGTGAAAGACTGGCTCGTCGCCCGCGGCGCCGTGGCCGCCTCGACACTCACCCAAGGCTGGGGTGAACGCAAGCCGATCGCGCCCAACACGAAACCCGACGGCTCGGACGACCCCCAGGGACGCCAGAAGAACCGCCGCGTCGAGGTCGTTCTGGACCTGTGCAAGGAGCAATCATGATCGAAAGACCCACGCCATCCGAATACGCCCCGTTCTACGCCGGCTACATCGCGGCGCTCCCGGACGGCGACGTCCTGCAAATCCTCGAGCAGCAGGTCGCCGAGCTGCGCCGGCTCGCGGCCGGCACCCCCGCGGACCGCGAGACGTTCCGCTACGCCGACGGCAAGTGGAGCGTGCGGGAAGTCGTCGGCCACATGATCGACGCCGAACGGATCTTCGCGTACCGGGCGCTTCGCTTTTCCCGCGGCGACCAGACACCCGTCCCCGGCTTCGACGAGAACGACTACGTCGCGGCCTCTCACTTCGACCGCCGGCCGCTTTCCGACCTCGCCGGTGAGCTCGTGCTCGTCCGCCAGTCGAACCTCGCGCTCCTGCGCGGCTTCGCGCCGGAGGACTGGACCCGCACGGGCACCGCCAACGGCCATGCCATCTCCGTGCGCGCCCTCGCCTTCATCATAGCCGGCCACGTGCGCCACCACCTGAACATCCTGCGCGATCGCTACGGAGTGCCTGCGGCCTGACCCACATCCGGACCCGGCGGCTGAGCCGTACAGAGTGAGGCCCTGGAAGGAGAAACCACCGATGGATCTGACCTGTGAAGTTCCGCGCGTCCCGCCAAACCAGTTCCCCGATCCGCTGATCGACGTCACTCCAAAGGAAGGTGAACAGTCGGCCGTGCTCGCCGGCGGCTGCTTCTGGTGTGTCGAAGCCGTGCTCAAGGAGATGGACGGTGTCCTCTCGGTCCGCTCCGGCTATGCCGGCGGCACCGCCGAGACGGCCGACTACGAATCCGTATGCACCGGCAGAACGAATCACGCCGAGGTCGTCGAGGTGCGCTTCGATCCCAGCCGCGTGAGCTTCGGACAGATCCTCAAAGTGTTCTTCTCGATCGCCCACGACCCCACCACCCTCAACCGCCAGGGCGCTGACCGGGGCCGCCAGTACCGCTCCGCGATCTTCACCACCGGCGACGAGCAGGCGCGGGTGGCCCGGGCCTACATCCGGCAGCTCGACGAAGCCAACGTGCTCGGCGCCCCGATCGTGACCGAGGTCACGCCGCTCGACCGCTTCTACGAAGCCGAGCTCTACCACCAGGACTACGCGGCGCGGAACCCCCGGCAACCGTACATCCAGTACACCGCGGCACCGAAAGTCGACAAGCTGCGCAAATATTTTTCCGCTCGCCTGAAGAGCGCCTGAAGAGGTAGACTCCGCGGCGTAGCCCTTTTCAGGAAAGGAGGCGTCATGCCGTTTGGAAGCTTGTGGCTCCCCGTCGTGGTGTCGGCAGTCGCGGTCTGGCTCGTGAGCTCGATTCTCCACATGGTCGTGAAGTACCACAAAGCCGACTACAAGAAGCTCGGCGAGGAAGCGGCGAAAGCCGCCGAGGGCTTGCGCGGCACGGCGCCCGGGATCTATCCCGTCCCCTACTGCTCCGATCCGTCGCAGATGAAGGACCCGGCCATGCAGAAGCGCTACCAGGACGGGCCGGTGGCCATGATCACCGTCGTCCCCAGCGGCACACCCAACATGGGCAAATACCTCGGCCTGTGGTTCGTGATGTGCTTCCTGGTGAGCTTCGTCGCCGGCTACGTGGCGCGCCACACCCTTTCTCTTTCCACCAGCGGCCTGGAGGTCATGCGGATCACCGGCACGCTCGCCTTCGTAGGCTACGGCTTCGGCCACTTTCAAGACTCGATCTGGCAGGGACAACCCTGGTCCAACGCCTTGCGCGGCCTGATCGACGCCGGTATCTACGCGCTGGTGACCGGCCTCGCCTTCCGGCTGCTCTGGCCGGCCGCCTGAGAAGAGATCACGCCCTCACCGGCGGCGAAAGCCCCGGTGAGGGCGCCTGGCCGCTTTGATCTTGGTAACGGTGAGCAATCTCCAAACACACCGGCCCAGCGCCGCGCCCTTGTAGGGGCAGGCCTTGTGCCTGCCCCTTCTAATCCGTCGCCTGCCCTTCTTGGAGTCAGTGTCGGGAACGGTCAAGTGGCGCGCGAAGCCGGGGCGGAGGGGGTCGATGCCCGGCCTCCGCTCCGTGGCGCGTACACCTATGGCAGGAGGACGGACCCCCGGCTTGGGCCCGTCCCGTTTTTGGAAGATAGTACTTCAATTGTCAATGAACCCTGGCGGCCGGCGAACCGGCCGCCTGAAGCAAGTCTACGGATCAGCCTGCGAATCCGTTTGGGCTTGAATACGGAGCGGCCGGCTCCGGATCAGCGGGGAGGAGGTGATCAAAGAGTGGCCTGCCCTGCGGCAAAGTAACGTTCCCGACGGCAACGGAACCTTCCCTGCCGCGAAGTAACCTTCCCGACGGCAAAGTAACCTTCTCTGCCGCGAAGTAACGTTCTCTGCGGCAAAGTAACGTTCTCCGCGGCAAAGCAACCTTCCCTGGACCAAAGTAATGTTCCCAGCCGCGCTGGAACCTTCTCTGCCGCGAAGTAACGTTCCCTGCGGCAACGCAACCTTCCCGGGACCAAAGTAACGTTCCCTGCCGCGCTGGAACCTTCTCCTGCGGCAAAGTAACCTTCCCGGGCTCCGGGAACCTTACTTTGGCTCCGAGACGGTTGTTTTGCCGCAGGGAAGTTTCCCTGGCGCCAGAGATGTCCAAATCCCCTCCCAGACAAGCCGAGAGCCTGCCGGCCCGAGCGGATTCCCGCCAATAGGGTGAAACCATCTGAAAACCATAGACACGGCTGTCAGGCAATCCGTAGACTCTCCCTGAAGTGAAGGGAGACGAACGAGGAAGCCAAACGCGGGTCCCCACGACCGACCGGCCGTTCGTGCTCTTCACCTTGAAGGGAGGAACGCAGCCGTGTCCCCCTTCCGCTCATTGACAATTTGGAGGGATGACGGCCGCCGAGTCCAAGGCCTCCGTCGTTCCGCAGGGGTCCGCCTTTTCAGGGAGGGAGGGCGGGGCCATCGCCGGAGGTGTGCGGGAGGGGCTCGTGGGTGAGCGGCGATGGCAGCCTCTTGATTGTGAACCTCCTCTCCTGGGACCGCCGGCCAGTCTTCTCCTTGAGTCTTGCTCCTTGAAGACCGCCGGCAGTCCCAGGGGAGCTCGGGGCGACGCACGGCGCTGAAGTGGCTCCGTCTTCGCATTCGGACCGTTGATCTTCCCCGGAAGATCGGATGTCTTCCGGAGAAGATGGTTCTGCTTCTCTGTCCGGTGAGCCGGCTTCTCGGGAAGACGAGGCTGCTTCCGGTCCCATCGGCTCATCTTCCCGGGAAGATGAGCCGGCTTCTGGAGAAGACGAGGCTGCTTCCCGGACCATCGAAGCATCTTCCCCGGCCCGTGAGGCTGCTACTGGGGAAGATGGGCTGACTTCCCGGGAAGATGCGCCATCTTCCCGAGAAGCCGAGTTGTCTTCCGGGGAAGATGGTGCTGCTTCCGCGTCCAGTACGACGACTTCCCGGGAAGCCGAGACGTCTTCCGGCTCGGCTTGACGAGCGCCTCTTGCAGGATCTGCGGTACAATGGAGCCAACGAAATCGCTGGCGGAGGGAGCCCATGCAGGCCGCAGACACCTCAGGCGAGCAGCAGGCAAACGCAACCGCAGCACCGTGGAGCCCTTTGGGCAGCGTCGGCAGTGGCGCCGAGCCTCTCCACTGGGGGTTGAAATTCCATAGGCGGCAGCCGGACTCCCCCGCGGTTTCGTTCAACCTGCGTCTATCTGAAGTCCTCCCCTGGGTCGGCGGCGGTGGCCCCTGGATCGGATCAGAGGAAGGACAGGAACCTCCAGAGCCGCCAGAGTCGAAGCATTCGGACCTCCTGAGAGGGCCGCACGGCCTCCAGCCACCACGGCTGGAGCGGCGGGCCTCTCAAAAGGAAGTGTGCAGCGCCTTCACCCGACTGAAATCCCCGGACAGCGCGCCTATTCACCTGGAACAGAGCTGAGCTGGCGGGGACGGGTACGGAGGGCTGCCGGGCGAAGCTGAGACTGTCGGCGTGGCTCTACAGCCACAACTGCCCGTCTGTGCGGGGGAGTGGCCGAGGGGGCGAAGGGCCCCCTTGGCGGGCGGGGGCTCACGATGCGGACAGCGGTAGCAGGAAGAGGGTGGCACCTATCCGGCAGTGTCAGTCTGAGGGAGTGCATTTTTTGAGAATCTGCGGTAGGATACGAAGAGTTGCCTGAGATCAGGCTGAGAATCACCAGGACTGGGCGCAGCACCTTTGCCTTCGGCCAGAGGTGTAGAGACTGACTCCGAACTGCGGCTGAGGTATAAAATGAGATCAACTGCATGTACAAGTTTTCTAGCAGTAGCCGTCTTGATTATGACCTCCTCGCTCGCTTTATGCCACGACAGCCCCGCGGTTGATCCAGGAAAACCGTTGGGCGGCATTGACGACAGAGAGGCCAATTTAAGCAAAGCCTTGGAAGCTGGTCATCCAGTGCATGTCCTACTTGCAGATCCCTCACAAGCCGAACCTGGAATCTTTTTTATCCATAATAGTGCCCTCTTGCCCATCGAAGTGTGGATGGATGCCTATGACAGCCAGGGCAAACTTTTAGCTATGCAGACTATTACTATTGATATGGACCAAACGCGTGTTGCGTGGAGCAATCTCCCTCCGGGTACTACTTCACTGATTCTCTCTCTTGATGGGGGAGAAAAAAGAGTGGTACGCGTGAGCACTCCCCGTGAATCAGGTCTCATCTTTGCCGAGTTTGCCGGCCGCACGTTTAGTTTTTCTCCAAAATTAGGCGACATAGCCCTCTTATATAACCCTTCTGAAAATACTGTTGAGATAGAGGTGAATAGTCATGAAACGGAACGACTAACTCTATTTCCACATGAGCTACGCTTCATCACGTTAGTAACCGGAGAGCGCAGAGCATGGATTAGCGCTAGTGAAGAGGTGGTTATTGCGCTAACTTCTCCATTATCCTCAAGCCTCGCTTTTTCTGACCCTCAAGTCAGTATCCATAATACTAGGCTCTATGGAATCGACCACTGTGGAATTGATTCATCAAGCGGGGAAATGTCTCCAGTTTTGGCTTCGGCTTACGGAGTAATCGAAAGGCCCGCCATCTTCAGCAATCCTGAGCCTACTGAGCCCCAATGTGATATTAGCTATGCTGGCTCTGCCAATATGGTGATAATTAAGCACATCTTGACTACCGGCGAAAAAATTTGGTCGCGGTACTTGCATCTTTACCCACTTAATCCTAATGGGTTGCTCCCAACTTCTCCCACCACCAGTATCGTTAGAATTACGAAAGGGCAGCGCGTGGGCTTGGAAGGCAGAACTGGATATACTTGTGGTTCGACGGGTATTCATTTGCACTATGAAATTGATACAGCAATTTCTGCAACCTCATTCGGGGCAGCAGTTGGCGCCTGTGAATCGCTTGCGAATACCACGCGTTCAACAAACCCATCACCAAACTATCTTACGGGCGGCACCGCTCGGATACTGCTTCCTTGGATGTCGAGGCAAGCGAACCCCACTTCGACAAATTACGAGGTTTACGCTATCGCCGGCGCACCAGTCTATGGGTCATTGCCGCTACAACCATCTTCAACAAAAACCTTCAATAATGTAGGAATAAGCGGCGTGATCTACGGTACAACAACCGCATCGAATTTATTTAGCTCTCCTTCTGCTTCGCTCTCGCCATCGTCTGCGCCTCTCACAGGACAGAACACTTTCACTGCGGGAGACTATTCGTTCTACGCCTATAGCGACGACGGGGCTAATGGTTTTGGTCGTGGTTACGGGGTTAAGTTTTCCGTACTTCCCCCGGAAGGCGAGATCGTTGATAATGACGGACTAAAGGTCGATACCAGTGGCGACACCGCCACAGATAATAGGCAGGGTTACTGTTCTTTGATGGATAGTGGGGGACTAGATGTGCCTGGTTATTTTCTATCGGCAAAACTTTTCCCTGGTGGGGGTTCGAGTTGGGTGCGCTGGTATCCACAAAACAGCGCGCTCTACGTAGTTTATGCTCACATCCCCAAGGGCTCTACAGCGACTAATGTTACTTACAAGCTCTATCTTAAAGGACGTCCGGTGAATGGAGCCTGTTCCGCTACAGACCCGACTTACCCGTGTTACACGACAGATTCTGTCAACCATTCCACCAGTCAAGATGGATGGGTTCGTCTAACAGCAGCGAACGGCACAATTACTCAATTTCCTTTTGTGACATCTAGCACGAACAGCGCTTATGTGGGGCTCTCCCTCGAAAATGTAGGCGCTGATACTTACGTGGGGGCAGATGCAGTTAAGTTTGTTGCAGCGCCTGTCGTGACTGCATTTAGTATTAACAATGGTGCAAGCAGTACCACGGGGCGGACCATCACCTTGAACAATACAGCTTCCGGTGGACCAACTAGTTATATGGCCAGCGAGTCGTCAAACTTTAGCGGTGCCGCTTGGCAGAGCTATTCCACAACGCCCAGCTTCACGTTGAGCTCAGGCAACGCCGCCAAGACCGTCTACTTCAAGGTCAAGAATGCCGAGGGTGAGTCGCCCGCCAAAAGCGATACCATCACCTTGAACGAGGCTACAGCACCTAGCGTGATTTCGTACAGTATCAATAATAACGCGAGCAGTACCACAAGCCGAACGGTCACGCTGAACAACACAGCTTCCGGCGGGCCAACTAGTTACATGGCTAGCGAGTCGTCAAGCTTCAGCGGTGCCGCTTGGCAGAGCTATTCCACGACGCCCAGCTTCACTTTGAGCTCAGGCAATGCCACCAAGACCGTCTACTTCAAGGTCAGGAATGCCGTGGGTGAGTTGCCCGCCAAAAGCGACATCATAACTTTGAACGAGGCTATGGTGCCTAGCGTGATTTCGTACAGTATCAATAATAACGTGAGCAGCACCACAAGCCGAACGGTCACGCTGAACAACACAGCTTCCGACGGGCCAACTGGTTACATGGCTAGCGAGTCGTCAAGCTTCAGCGGTGCCGCTTGGCAGAGCTATTCCACGGCGCCCAGCTTCACGTTGAGTTCAGGCAATGCCACCAAGACCGTCTACTTCAAGGTCAGGAATACCGTAGGCGAGTCGCTCGTCAAGAGTGACAGTATAGTTTTAAGTGCGCCACCGACCTACGTCTCGACCCCTTCGTCGGGAGTTTACACCTCTGGTGGAAGTGTACTGAAACTCAAAGTTACGTTTAGTGGTACACAGGCCACATTCACTGTCGCGAAGCAGGACGGGTCAGCTTTTACGAGTAGCGGAACAATGACCATTAGGGCCGGCACGTCTAATGGCTGCGTGGCTAATAGCGATACTTACTATTGGAATTACTCTTCTGGTCCTACTATCACTAGCCGGACATTCGATCTGTCAAAATATTTTACTGCAGGCACGAAGAGCCTGTATGCTGCGATAGGAAGACCTGCTGTGTTCTGTGACGGGACACAGCCAACATATTACTCTGGAAAACTTTCTATAACTGCGCAATAGGCTGCCCTATGGAGAGGGCGAGGGGTGCCCCGAAAGGGGTAGAGTCGGCGACGGGCGCGGTG
>CAWJQA010000017.1:0-259011 GCA_963844885.1 uncultured Holophagales bacterium
CTTGCCCTTGAGCGCGCCCGGCTGCGTATGCGACGCCTTCGACGCCGCCTTGGCGATGCCGAAGTCGCAGAGCTTGATGTCCCCTTCCTGGCGAGATCAGGACGTTCTGCGGCGAGACGTCGCGGTGGACGAGGCCCATGCTCCCGGTCCTCGAAGTCGCTCTTCCGGTGGGCGTAGTCGAGCGCCGCCGCGAGCCGCGCACGCGATGAGCAGCGCCAGCCCGAGCGGCAGGCGGAGCTCTTCTCCTGCGAGGCCGCGCACGACGAGCGCAGGTCCTGGCCGTCGATGTACTCCATCGCGATGTAGTAGGAATCGCTCGATCTTGCCCAGGTCGTAGATGTGGACGATGTTCGGGTGCGTTGAGCTGGGCCGCCAGCTTCGCCTCGTCGATGAACATCGTCGACGAACTCGTCGTTGTCGGACAGGTGCGGAAGGATCCGCTTGATCGCGACGATCTTCTGGAACCCCTCGACGCCTCGCATGCGGGCCTTGAAGACCTCGGCCATGCCGCCGGTGGCGATCTTCTCGATGAGCGTCGTACTGGCCGAAGCGCTCGCCGGGCTGGTTGCCGCTCCTCGGAGATGGAGGCGAGGACGGACATCGGCGGGATCTGGATGCGCTGGGTCGCGGCGATATTGGCGACGTCGGCCATGCCGCCCGTACCTGCGATGTCCTGGACCAGGTTGCGGATCGAACCCGCTTCCGGCGATCCGGGCGATCCGGGCGGCTCCGGCACCGGCAGCTCCGGGAAGTCGGGCAGCTCGGGGATCGCCTCGATCTCCGGCTCCGCGAAGACCTCGGAGAGCTCGGGCATGGGGCTGGCGATCAGCTCGGGCTCGAGACCAGCTCGGGCTCGACGGGTACCGGAACGGCCGGCGCTGGCGGCGGAGCCGGGGTCCGAACCGGAATCGGCACCCTCACCGTGCTCGCGGCCGAGACCGGGGGAGGGACGGCGGTCGGTGGAGGCACGGCGGCCGGCCGGCGCTGCCGGGCGAGCTCGTCGAGGGCGGAAAGTCGAGGTCGCCGAGCGGCTTCGCCGGCTTGCGGACCGCGGTGCCCTCCTGGACCGGGGCGGCCGGCGGCGCCGGCGGCGGTGGCGGCGGCGCCGGTTTCGGCCGGGTGCCGAGATCCAGGGTGGAGAGCGTCTTGCTGAGCAGAGCGTCGATTTCCGAGTCCGGCACGTCGGACCGCCGCAGCGGATTCACCGGCGCGGCCGGAGCCGGCGCCCGCTTCGGTCGGCGCCGAGGTTCATGACGCCAGAGAGCGTCTGCTCCAGCTTGCGGTTCATCGCGTCGTCGTCGAAGGGGGAGGCGGGGCGCGGCGGGGCCGGTACGGGTGGCGCGGCCGGCCGCGGAGGAGCCGCCCGGGCGGGCACCGGGGACGGCGAGTCGGCCTCGACCTCGGCCAGCACGTCTCCGAAGATGTCCCGCGAGGTGAGCATGACGCCGGCGGGGGTGCGCCGGGGGCGGCGGCAGGCTCCTCTTCACCATGTCGCGCAGATCCTGGTCCGTGAGCTGCGTGGCGAGGACCAGGCCCGGAGTGCTGAAGCCGCGGGAGAGCGCTCCGGCGACGGCGTCGGCGCCGGGCACGGAGGCGCTGACGAGGATCAGGTCCGGCCGCTCGGCGGTGGCGATCCGCTGGGCTTCGACCGGCGCGCCCACCACCCGGATCCTCCAGCCGTCGACCGGCCAGCGCCGCGTGAATCCGCTCGCTGGATCGGTGTTCGGGCTCGATGACGAGGATCGAGGACATACGGTCTCCTGCGGAAAGTCGGCAAGCCTTTCTAACACTCCACGGGGCGGCAGTCAATCGGAAGGCGCTCGAAGAGCCTGATTTTCGAGAGATTTACCGCCCCGGCGCTGCGCGGTGTAAAATGCGGCCCTTCCGGTTCGCGCCGATTCCGAGGAGCATTCCGCATGTCCGGCCACAGCAAATGGAGCACGATCAAGCACAAGAAGGCGGCGACCGACGCCAAGCGCGGCAAGCTCTTCACCAAGATCATCAAGGAGATCACCGTCGCGCGCGCATGGGCGGCGGCGACCCCAAGGGCAACCCGCGCCTGCGCACCGCCGTCCTGCGCAAGCGCGCGCCAACAGCTGCCCGGCGACAACATCGACCGCGCCGATCAAGAAGGGCACGGGCGAGCTGGCGGGCGAGACCTACGAAGAGATCATCTACGAGGGCTACGGCCCGGGCGGGCGTGGCGATCCTCGTCGAGGTCCGCGACCGACAACCGCAACCGCACCGCGCGCGGAGATCCGCCACCTGTTCACCAAGCACGGCGGCAACCTCGGCCGAGGCCGGCTGCGTCGCCTGGATGTTCGAAGCGGCGGGGTTACTTCGCGGTCGAGCGCGGCGCCCTGAGCGAGGACGCAGCTCATGGAGCTGGCGCTGGAGCTCGGCGTCGACGACTTCTTCGCCGATGGCGAGCCGCTGCGAGATCTGTCACCGCGCCCGAGGACTTGCACACCGTGCAGGAGGCGCTGGAGCAGCGCCGGCATCGCCATCCGCCGGTCGAGAGCTGGCGATGGTGCCCCAGACCAACGTGCGATCTGCGAGGACAAGCGCGCGACGCAGGTGCTGCGCCTGATGGAGGCGCTGGAGGACCACGACGACGTGCAGAAGGTCTGGGCCAACTTCGACATCGCCACGAAGACGTGTTGGCCGCGAACGGTTCGTCCGTCACGGGAGGACCATGCTGATCCTCGGCGTCGACCCCGGCAGCCTGCACACCGGCTTACGGCCTGATGGAGAAGCGCGGCTGCAAGCCGTCGCGATCGAAGAGGGGCGGTTCGCCTCCCCCGCGACCTCGCCCTGCCGCAGCGCCTGGCCCGCCTCGCCGACCGAGCTGGGAGAGTGGCCGAGCGCTGCCGGCCCGACGTCGCCGTCATCGAGGCGCCGTTCCACGGCGTGAACAGCCGTTCGCTGATCGTCCTCGCCCAGGCTCGCGGCGTCTTGCTCGCCGCATCGCCGGCCGCGGCTTCGAGATCGTCGAGTACAGCCCGCGCCGAGGTCAAATCGGCGGTCACCGGCAACGGCCGCGCCGACAAAGACCCAGGTCGCCCGCATGGTCGGCTCCTCTCGCCGTCGGCAAGGCCGAGGGGGCCTCCAAAGGGGAGGACAACTGGCCGAGCGACGCCACCGACGCCCTCGCCCTCGCCCTCTGTTGCGCCCAGCGGCTGCGGCTCGACCGGCTCACCGCAAGGGCGTTGCCCCGGCTCGAACGTCAAATACGATCCGGCTAGCGGAGTGCTTACGTATAATCCTGCGCCTCTCAGAGGAGCTAGCTTGGGAAAGCCGCCGCACGGCCTGACGAAAGTGGAAGAACCCATGGCATTCCAGGGATCCCTCAAGGAGCTTCCGCTTCCGGACATCATCCAGCTCGTCTCCGTATCGGGCAAAACGGGCGTGTTCTCGCTGCACCGGGACGGCGACACCTCGGGTGAGATCTACCTCCGCGCCGGACAGATCGTCCACGCCCATGCCGGCGACCTGCAAGGCGAGGAAGCGGTCTACGAGCTCGCCATCTGGCCGGAAGGGGAGTTCGTCTTCACCCCCGGCACCGAGACCCAGGCTCACCACGATCCAGAAGTCGAACACCAACCTCCTGATGGAGGCGGCCCGCCGCATCGACGAGTGGCAGGTTCTGTCGAAGCGCATCCCGTCCACCCGCCTGGTGCCGGTGTTCACCAACCAGGCGGCGACGACCTCGGTCTCGCTGACGCCGCAGGAGTGGGGGCTGATCTGCAAGATCGACGAGCGCCGCTCCATCGAGGAGATCGCCGTCGGCCTCGGCATGAGCCCCTTCGAGGTCTGCAAGCTCCTCTACGGGCTGATCACCTCCGGGCTGGTCTCCCTCAACGAAGACCTGAGCCGCCTGGGCACCGACCGGCTGCACAAGCTCGGCTCCCCTGAGCTGCACCGGCTGGCCGACGGGATCCACGAGCAGGCGAAAGGCCTCCTCTCGGGCCATCCGCGGCAGATGGATCTCGAGGTCCCGTTCCGGATGAGCAAGGCGGAGATGGACGGCGGCCGGGGCGTCGAGGCCGTGCTCGACCTGGTCCGCGCGGAGGAGAAGGTGGTCTCCGCCGCCCTCGGTCCGCACCAGAGCAAGGTCTTTCTCGAGCGCGTGGCGCAGCTCCTGAACGTCTGAGGCGCCCGGGCGGCCTTCCGCCCACAGCTCCGGGCTAGAATCCCCTCCATGACACGACGGGTCCTCCCTGCGGCTCTCTCCCTCCTGTTGATCTGGGTCTCACCGCTCCGGGCACAGGAGCCGGCTCCGCCTCCTCAGGAGACACCGGAGCCCGGCGAGGAGGCACCCAAGCCGCCCGAGGAGCGGTTCCTCCCCCGCCTGGACCTCTACTTCCCGGAAGGCGATCTCAACCTGCGGGTGAACCGCCTCGTCAACCGGGTCTTCTTCGAGGGGCAGGTCAAGTACAACTTCGTGAAGGGCGACATCTCGGCCTTCCTGCGCTACCGCTACTACGGCTATCGGCGGACGGCTCAGTTCACGGTCTTCGACGCCATCGAATTCGACGACGTCCAGAAGTTCTCGAACGACTTCGACCGCACCCGCGGGCTGCTGCTCCTCATGCAGTGGCCCCACAGCTACCGCCAGCGCACGTTCCTCCTCACCGAGCTGGACCGCATCAGCAGCAACAAGGAGAACGTCGCCGAGATCCTGCGCCTCGGCCGGACCAACACCTTCGTCCGGCTCGGCTATCAGCTCGGCACGCCGGACGACGAGCGGTCGAACGCGATCGTCGGCGAGACCCGCGCCCGCAACGAGCGACTGTTCACCGCCTTCCGGGAGATCGGCCCGGGCGGCTTCGGGCTCACGGGAGCACTCACCTCCGGATTCGACCTCGGCGTGGGCGACTTCGACTACCTGAAGCTGGAAACCGAGTTGCTGAAGCGCTTCGACCTCACCAGCCGCACTTTCATGGTGGGACGGCTGCACGGCGGGACCTTCCTGCGCAGGGGACAGCGGGACCCGAAAGACTTCCCGCAGCAGCCGCAGCCGGTTGACGAGCTCGACCGGCTGGCCATCCCTGGCGGCGAGTATTTCCGCCTCGACGGCCGCGAGAGGCTCAAAGGGGTGAGCGACCGGCTGCGCGGCACCGACGTGCTCTACACCACCTGGGAGCTCTTCGTCCCGTGGTTCCTGCGCGAGGACCGCCACTTTCTCAAGCTCGACTGGCAGAACTGGTACTGGATCCTGTACGCAGGAGCCGGTACCGTGGGAAACGATAGTAAGATCTACACGGACTTCAGCTCCTACGTCCCCGACGCGGGGGTGGGATTCGAGTCGTCCCTCCGCCTGAGGAAGTACAGATTCTTTCTTTCCGGAATCGTGGCACGAGCTTTGAAAGGCAATGGTGGGGTGGAGGCGCGTGTCTCGGTCAAGTCTTATCGTTGATCCTGTTTCGAGGTACGATTCAAGTTCCTGCAGTTCCAAGACTCATAGGCTGGGAGGAGAGAACGTATGAAAAGACTCAATCTGTTGATTTTGGTGGCGCTGCTGTGCTTGGCGCCCACCCTCGCGTCGGCCGGAGAACAGGCCAACGCACCCACGATGACAGGCGAGACAGGGCTTTTTACCCTGCTCAGCGGTGAAACCCTGCCCCAGGGGGGTTGGTCGTTCGGGCTTTACTACAACAACTGGGACCGGACCCTCGGCGTCAGCGGGTTCCCGAACCCGGACGATCCGCACTCGCCGAACTGCCCGGCCTGCAAGAGCAGCTTCGACTGGAACCGGTTGAGCGCGAGCCTGGGTTACGGCATCACGGACCGGTGGGAGCTCTCGGTCATGGCTCCGTACGACGACTTCGAGTACAACAACGACACCCTCCCGGGCAACGAAACCCTCGACGGCAAGGGGATGGGGAACGTCCGTGTCGGCACGAAGTTCCGGCTGTCCGGCGTGCCGGGGGATTTTGGCGGCTCGAAGCTCGCCTTGAACCTGTTCGTCGAGCTGCCGACCGGTGACGCTGATGTCGCGGCCGACGACACCGGTTTCGGCGGGGGAATCGGCTGGAGCCGCGGCAACTGGCTGATCGACGTCGGCTACCGCGATCCAGGCGACCGGAAGACGTTCAAGCTCGACCAGGAGCTCCATGCCGGCATCGGCAATTCGATCGCGGTCTCCGACCGTCTCGACTGGATCACCGAGTTGGTGGGTACCTTCTACAGCGGCGGCGACTTCGGGCTCGACGACTCGATCGACCTGACCACGGGCGGCCGCCTGTGGCTGGGCGAGGCCGGGAACTGGGCCCTGAACTTCGGCCTCCGCACCGACCTGCTCCAGCTCGATCAGATCGACGAGCACTGCCCGATCGGCGGCCTGCTCGGCCTGACCTTCTTCCCGCGGTTCCACGAGCCGGTTCCGCCGCCTCCGCCGCCTCCGCCGGCCCCCGCGCCCGCTCCGGAGCCCGAGCCGGCGCCCGCGCCTGCTCCGCCACCGCCGCCGCCTCCCCCGCCGGCCCCCGCGCCGCGTCCGGAGGAGCGGATCACGGTGAACTTCACGCCGGGCAGCGCCAGGCTCTCGAACATCGCCAAGGCGAAGCTCGACGAGGTGGCCCTCCGGATGAAGCAGGACCCCGAGCTTCACGCCCTGGTTCTCGGCTACACGGATCCCAGCGGCTCGGCGGAAGGCAACCAGCACATGAGCGAGCAGCGCGCCGAGGCGGTCAAGAGCTACCTCGTCACGCGGCACGGCATCGATCCGAACCGGATCACGACCGAAGGCCGCGGCTCGCAGGACTCCACCGGCGATCCGGAGCAGGACCGGCGCGCGGTGGTCATACTCTCGGTTGAATGACCACGGCCGTCAGCACGAGGCCGGCAGGAGCCCCGCCCCTTCGGGCGGGGCTTTTTTCGGCGGATGCGCGCCAAAGGGTCGTGGTGGTGTAGGATCGGGCTTGAGGTTGACCCCGTTGAGTGGGGGCGTACAGGACTGCGGTATCCGGCCTTCGCTGAGGAACCTCGGATGATACACGCCCGCTCCATTGAACAAGAAGTCAGGTATTCAGAGTCGTCCGGACCGGAATCGGGCGATGATCATCGGAGGAGTCTCGAATGAGCAAGAAGCTTTACGTCGGAAACTTGCCTTACAGCATCAGGAACAGCGACCTCGAAGAGCTCTTCGCAGTCCATGGCAGCGTGCAGTCGGCGCAAGTCATCATGGACCGTGACAGCGGACGCTCCAAGGGGTTCGGCTTCGTGGAGATGGAGAGCGACCAGGAGGCCCGGGCGGCCATCGCCGCGCTGAACGGCAAGGAGTTTGACGGCCGGGCTCTCACCGTCAACGAGGCTCGTCCGCGCGAAGAGGGCGGTGGCGGCGGGCGTGGCGGCGGCGGCGGCCGTGGTGGCTACGGTGGCGGTGGCGGCGGCCGTGGGGGTGGCGGTGGGTACGGCGGCGGCGGTGGATACGGCGGCGGCGGGCGCTACTGAGCCCAGCTATCTCTTTTTCGACAGCGAGCGGGTCGGCGTCCCCGGCCCGCTCGCCCTTTCTCTCGCTTCAGCCCGGCGAGTCGAGGCGCTCACGTCTCAGCGACGCCACGGCGCCCAGCAGACCCGCGCCTCCCCCGAGCACGATCAGCAGGGCTGTCTGACCCGGGGTCAGAAACCCCGCGGTGAGCACCGACGCCGCCAGCGAGGCGGCCTTGCGGGCTTCGGCCAGGCGGTAGAGGCCGTAGAGGATACCCATGGCGAGCCCGCCGCCGAGGATCCCCTGGAGCAGACCCTCGGCGTAGAACGGTCCCCGGATGTAGAACTCGGTCGCGCCGACCAGGCGCAGGATCGAGATCTCCTCCTGATGCCGGTAGGCCGCCAGGCGGATCACGCTGGCGATCGTGAACACGGCCGCACCCAGCAGGCCGCCGGCCAGCGTCAGGCCGACCGCGCGGCCGACCGCCACCAGTGTCTTGAGCTGGCCCAGCCACTCCCGGTCATCGTCCACCATCTCGACCTCCGGCCGCGAGCGCCAGCGCTCGATCCAGGCCCGGACCTCCGGACTTCGTTCGGATGGATCGCGCAGCGCCACTTCGATGGAGGCCGGCAGCGGCTCCTCGTCCCATCCCTCGACCAGGCCCGACAGACTGGGGAACACCTCGCGGAAGCGCTGCCGCGCGGCCTGCGAGGAGACGGCCTGCGCCGATGCCACCCAGGGAGCGCGGCCGGCCTCCGCGGCCAGCCGTTCCAGGGCAGTGCCGGGCCGGAGATAGATCACCACCCGCATCTCGCTGCGCCAGCGCTGAACCGAGCCCATCACGTTGCGGCTCGTGAGCAGGAAGGCGCCGCCGATCAGGACGCTCACGGCGATCGTGAGCACCGCCACGAGGCCGGTCTTCCAGCTCCGCAGCAGGTTCACCGCCGCCTCGCGGAAGAAATAGAGGAGGGCCTGCACCAGGGTCACGGGCCGGGCTCCTCCGGGGGGACGCCGATCTGCGGCGGATCCGACCCCAAAAGCTGGTGGTCCGAGATCAGGCGCCCCTTGTCGAGCGTAAGCACCCGCTTGCCGATGCGGTGGATCATGTCGCGGTCGTGGGTGGCGAGGAGGACCGTCGTGCCGCGCAGGTTGACCTCGAGGAACAGGCGCAGGATTTCGCGGGAGAGATCCGGATCGAGGTTGCCGGTGGGCTCGTCGGCGATCAGGATGTCGGGCTCGTTGATCAGCGCGCGCGCGATGGCGACGCGCTGCTGCTCACCGCCCGAGAGCTCCGGCGGAAATGCGTTCAGCCGATGCGCGAGCCCCACCCGGCGTAGCGCCTGGTAGGCCGCCTGCTTCTGGCTCTTGAGATCCTGGCCGAGGATGCGCGGCAGGTAGGTGACGTTCTCGAACACCGTCTTGCGGGGGATCAGCCGGAAGTCCTGGAAAACCACGCCGATGGTCCGCCGCAGGTAGGGGATCTTGCTCGGCGGAATGGAGGCCACATTGCGGCCGTTGACCACGATCTGGCCTTCGTTCGGCACCTCTTCGCGGAAGATCATGCGCAGCAGCGTCGTCTTGCCGGCGCCGCTCGCGCCGGTGAGGAAGACGAACTGACCCCGCTGGATGTCGAAGCTGACATCGTCGAGCGCCGGCTGTCCGCCCGGGTAGCGCTTGCTGACCTGGAAGAACTGGATCACGAGGTCGATACCTGCGCCAGCGCCTGCCGTAGGAGCGGCTGAACGAGCTTCGGGTCGGCCCGGCCGCCGGACCGCTTCATGACCTGACCGGCCAGGAAGCCCAGGACCGCCTCCTTGCCGGCGCGGAACTGGTCCGCCTGGACCGGATTGGCTTCGATGACCTCGTCGATCCAGCGCTCGATCCGGGAGCTGTCGCTGACCTGGCCCAGACCCAGCCGCTCGACCGCGGCCTCCGGCTCTTCGCCGGACTGCCGGACGGCGGCAAAGACCTCCTTGGCGGCGCTGTTGGAGATCCGGCCCGCGTCGACCAGCGAGACCAGCGCGGCCAGGCGGGCCGGCGGGATCGCATCCTCCATCCTCGATCCGAAGGATCTCGCCGAGCACCCAGTTGGCGACCGCCTTCGGGTTGGCCGGATGGGCCGCGGCGGCGGCCTCGAAGTAGTCCGCCAGCTCGCGGGAGGAGGCGAGGATCGCCGGCGTCCGCGGCCGGCAGGCCGTACCGGGATACGAGCCGGCTCCGCTTCTCCCAGGGCAGCTCGGGGAGGGAGGCGCGGGCGGCCTCGATCCGTTCCGCGGTCAGGACGAGCGCGGGCAGGTCGGGCTCGGGGAAGTAGCGGTAGTCGTGCGCCTCCTCCTTGCCGCGCAGGAGCCGGGTGGTGCCGGCCGCGGCGTCGAAGCTCGCGGGTCTCCTGGGCGACCCGTCCGCCGGACTCGATCAGCTCGATCTGGCGGCCGATCTCGTGCTCGACAGCGCGGGCCACGTTGCGGAAGGAGTTGAGGTTCTTGACCTCGGTCCTGGTTCCCAGCGGCTCGCCCTGCCGCCGCACCGAGACGTTGGCGTCGCAGCGCAGGCTCCCCTCCTCCAGGTTGGCGGCGCTGGTCTCCGTATAGAGGAGAACCTGATGGAGGGTCTGGAGGTAGTCGGCGGCCTCGGCGGCGCTCGACAGGTCGGGCCGGGAGACGATCTCGACGAGAGGCACGCCGCAGCGGTTGAAGTCCACCAGACTCTGGCCGGGTAAGGCGTCGTGCAGGAGCTTGCCGGCGTCCTCCTCCAGATGGACGCGTTCGAGGCGGATCGATTTTCCGGTGAGCGGCAGGCGTCCTCCCTCGGCGAGCGGCCGGTCGAACTGGCTGATCTGGTAGCCCTTGGGCAGGTCGGGGTAGAAGTAGTTCTTCCGCGCGAAGACCGACCGCGGCTGGACCTCGCACCCGAGGGCCAGGGCGAGCCGGACCGCCAGCTCGACCGCCTGCCGGTTGAGGACCGGCAGCGCCCCGGGGTAGCCCAGGCAGACCGGGCAGACCAGGGTGTTCGGCGCCGCCCCGAACCGGTTCGGGCAGCGGCAGAACATCTTGGTCTCGGTCAGGAGCTGGACGTGGACCTCGAGCCCGATGACCGCTTCGTAGCCGTGAGGCATAGCGAGGCTAGTTTAGCCCAGGGGCGCGTCGTCCACATGCGTGGCGACCCACCACTGGTTGTCCGCGAAATCCCTGAGCCCTCCGGCGCGGTCGCCGTAGGATTCATCCCGGACCTCCCGCACCGTGGTGCCGCCGGCCGCGAGCGCCTTTTGGAAGGTGGCGTCCACGTCGGGCACGTACAGGTAGAGCATGCACGGCATCGGCGGGTAGTCCGCCTGGGACTGGCCCATCATCACCATCGAGTCGCCGATCTTCACCGTGGCATGGTTCACGGTCCCGTCCGGCATCACGGAACGGTGGATCTCCGCGGCGTCGAACGCCTGCTTCAGGAAGTCGATCAGGCGCGGCACGTCCTTCACGATCAGGTACGGGGTCACGGTGTGGAATCCTTCGGGAATCGGCTTGACAGACATGTCGTCTCCTCCTTTTCGACTCAACAATACCGCCCCGGCGACCGGGGGGTCTTGGAAAAAAGTCCCGAAGGAGCCCCGGCGCGTGGCATGTCTGGGTACAACAGCGGCGCGGATTTCCGGGACGCGGGCGAGATGAGTTACACTTGGGTCATGACGAAGAGCGACGTGACCCGCATGGCCTTGAAGCTTCCCATCGAGGAGCAGCTCGAGATCGCGCAGACGATTTGGGAACGCGCGGCCCCGGCGCCGGACTTCACCCTCTCGCCGGAGCTCAAGGATCTCCTGGAGGCGAGGCTCCTCGAAGCCCGCGCCAACCCCGAAGCGGGAGTGCCCTGGGAAGAAGTCAAAGCGCGTCTCCTCAAGAATGCATGAGGATCATCCTTCGTCCCTACGTCGAGCTCGATCTCGACGAGGCATCCAACTGGTACGAAGAGCAACGCGCTGGGCTCAAAGCGGAGTTCCTCCGAGCTGTCGAGGATGTCTTCTCCCAGATCCAGGACAATCCGCGGCTCTACCCTTTGGTCCACCTCGACATCCGAAGAGCCCCTCTCCGGCGGTTTCCTTATGGCGTGTTCTATGCCCTGGTCGAAGGCGCGATCCATATCCTCTCGGTCGCGGCCGACGCCCGGCACCCTGCTATCTGGCGCGGACGGCGATAGCTTGGCCTTCTTCCTGATCTAGTTCGCCTGCCGCATGAAGTGCCAGCGGAGGTCGCCTTCCACGGGGCGGAAGACTTCCGGCTGGATCTTCGACTCGAAGCGCCGCAGGAGGGTGCTCAGGTGCTCACCGCGCGCCGCCGCCTCCAGCGCTTCGGCAGCGCCGCTCCCGGCTTTGCTGATGTAGGTCTGCCAGACCGCCTCGCGGATCGAGACCGAGCCCAGCGAGACGTTCGGCAGCCGCGAGACCAGCTTGTTGAGGACGCTGATCTTCTCCTTGAGGCTGCGCTCGTCGTCCATCGGCTCCCGCTGCCAGGGGGTGTAGGGCTTCGGCACCAGCACGCTCACCCCCAGGTGGACGTGGCCCACGAATCCCTTCGGCACCAGCTCCTCCAGCATCACGGAGCGCGCCCGCGCCGCCAGCTCGGCGATGCCCTGCACGTCCTCCATGGTCTCCCCGGGCAGGCCCACGATGAAGTAGAGCTTCACCTGGGTGAAGCCGTGGCGGAAGATCAGGCGGATCTTCTGGAGCAGGTACTCGTTGCTGATCGGTTTGCCCATCTTGATCCGCAGCTCGTCCGTGCCGGTCTCCGGCGCCAGCGTGATGCTGCGGTCGCCCGAGGCGTGGAGCGCGTCGAGCACCCCCTCCGTCACCGCCGGGATACGGATCGAGGAGACCGAGGTGCGGAAGCCGAGCTGGTTGGCCTGGCGGAGGATCAGCTCGATGTCCGGATGGTCGCCGACCGCCGTGGCCACGAAGCCGAGCTGGTCCGTCACCGGCCGCGCCCGCTCCAGCGACGCCAGGATGGACTCCGTCGGATGCCAGCGGAAGCGGCCCATGCCGAACGTCGCCCAGCAGTACTTGCACTTCTCCGGACAGCCGCGGGACATCTCGATCAGGAACTTCTCGGAGAACTCGGTGCGCGGGGTGACGATCGAGGTCGTCGGCAGGTTGCCCGGCTCCTTCATCTGGGCCTCGGTCAGCTCCAGCTTGTTGAGCTTGGGCAGGCCGCCGTCCTCCTCGTCCTCGGGGCGGTGGAAGGCGGGAACGTAGAAGCCGTCCTGCGCCGCCAGCCGCTCGATGACCCCCTCGCGGGCATTGCGGCCGTCCTCCTCTTCCAGGGCGGAGAGCAGCGGCGGCAGGCAGTTCTCGGCCGCGCCGATCGCGAAGGCGTCCACGAACTCGGACATCGGCAGCGGGTTGATCGACGCGCAGGAGCCGCCCATGACGATGACCGGGTCCCACGGCCGGCGGTCGGACCGGCGCAGAGGGATACGCGCCCGGTCGAGCATCTGGAGGAGGTTGACGTAGTCCTGCTCGAAGGAGACCGAGAAGCAGATGCAGCCGAATTCGTCGATCGGCCGGTTGGATTCCACGGACAGCGGCATGCCCGAGCCGTCGGTGTAGAAGCGCTCGCAGCTCCACTCGGGCCGGCGGTGGACCAACTCGTAGACGCGCTGGAACGCCAGGCTCGACATCGCCACGTGGTAGGTGTTCGCGTAGGCCAGCGCCAGCCGGTAGGTCCCATGCGGAGAGAACCGCTCCACGAGACGCTCGTCGGCGCGGAACGGGGACCAGTCGTGGGCTTGCTTCGGCTTCTTCATGGGAGGGTGGGCATTCTACGGCCTATAAGAGGAACAGCGGTAAGGCGGCTCGCCATTCCGCGGGCTCCGCGAAATCTCCGGGGAGAACCTCATCCCCCGCGCCCGCAAGCCAAAATCTCAGGGGAGGAGCTCCGGGCCTTGCTTTTG
The DNA here is from genome assembly GCA_963844885.1 of uncultured Holophagales bacterium. GTDB lineage: Bacteria > Acidobacteriota > Thermoanaerobaculia > Multivoradales > UBA5704 > DATMER01. Next base: position 13,367 of record CAWJQA010000017.1, read on the forward strand.
GAGCCGAAATCTCAGACCCGGACCTCAAAATCTCAGACCCCAAAATCTCAGACCCGAAGGCTCTACCCTGAGATTTTGGCTCCAAATCCGTGGGGCAGTCGCTGCCCACTGAAATTTTGGCTTGCGCGCGCACCGGACGGCTCCTATGCCGCGACCAGCCGCCATGCGAGGCGGAGGGCGCCGTCGAACCCGAAGCGGCGTAGCGGCAGGGTGCGGCCGTGGATGCCGAGCAGGCGGGAGAAGAGCGCGGGATCGGCGGCCAGCGCGCGGAGCGCGCGGCGGCGCAGGCGCGGACGGCGCTCCAGGGCGAGCACCATCGAGGTCATGAAGTCGGGCAGCCGGTTGATCCGCCGGTGGGCCGCGGCGTAGAGGTTGAGATCGCCGGCCAGGATGGCGTCCACGACCGCGGCGGTGTGGTGGAGCGCCACGGCCATGCCTTCTCCCGTGATGGCGTCGAGATAACCCGAGGCGTCTCCGACCAGGGCCAGGTTCCCGCGGTGGACGGCGAGGACCGTCTGGTGCAGCGGTCCGGCGCCGCGGTCGCGGGAGCCGACGGGCGCGCCTGCCAGACGCTCCCGGAGGGCGGGAAGGCGCTCGAGGAGGTCATCGAAGTCGGCCTTGCCGTCGCTCCAGAGGAGGGCGACGCCGAGCTCGTCCGGCCCGACCGGGGTCACGTAGGCCTCGCAGGACGGACCCCAGTGGACCTCCACGAAATCGGTCCAGGGCGGCCGGAGGTAGTGGCGGCGGACGCCGAAGCGCCGGATCGGTCCCGGTCCGCCTTCGAGGCCGGCCCACTTGCGCACCCGCGACAGGAGACCGTCCGCGCCCACGATCCAACGCGCCCGGATGGTCCCCCGGTCGGTGACGACGCCGTCGCCTTCGATCCCCCGAGCCGAAACCCCCCAGAGCAGCTCGACGCCGGTCTCCTCCGCCCTTCGGACGAGGGTCTCGTGGAGGACGAGGCGGCGCACCCCGAGGCCCCCGGCCTTGGGAAAGGCCCCTTCGGCGGACAGGTCGCCGTCGATGTACCGGATGCCCTTGATGATCGCCGATGCCGAGCCCGGCGGCTCGGCGCCGATCTCCCGCAGCCGGGCCACCGCGTCCGGCATCAACCCCTCGCCGCAGGCCTTGTCGATGGGCGGACGGGAACGGTCCAGGACCGTGGCGTTCATCCCGGCCAGGCGGGCGCGGATGGCGGTGGCCAACCCGGCCGGACCGCCGCCGACCACGAGAAGGTCGATCACCGGTTCCACCGCATCCGCGCGTAGGCCAGGCCGGAACGCGCCATGGCACCGGCCAGCCGGAGAGGGGTCACCGGCTCGGGCGGCGACAGCTCGCCGGCGAGCCAGAGGCGGAGCGACTCCTGGCGGCGGAGCTTGCCCGAGGAGGTGCGCGGCAGCGTGCCGGGCTCCAGGATCACGACCTCGTCCACGTCGAGTCCGGTGGCGCCCAGGACCGCCTGCCGGCAGAGGTCGGGCAGCGCATCGATCTGCGCGGAGGTGGCGTGGCGCGAGGTCTCCACGAAGAGCGCCAGGCGCTCTCCTTCAGCCTCTTCCGGCAGCCAGCTCGCGGCCACGGCGCAGCCGGCGCGGACGCCGGGGATGCCCTCCACGGCGCGCTCGATCTCGTCCGGCGCATGGTTGCGCCCGCGGAGGATGACCACGTCCTTCGCCCGGCCGGTGAGGTAGAGCTCACCACCGCGGAGGAATCCCAGGTCGCCGGTGTCCAACCAGCCGCCCTGCAGCGCGCGGGCGGTGGCTTCGGGCGCGTTCAGATAGCCGTCCATGAGCGACGGTCCCCGCACCCAGACCCGGCCCACCCGGCCGGGAGGCAGGACGCGGCCGGCGTCATCCCGGATTTCCAGCAGAAACCCGGGTACCGTCGTCCCCACCGAAACGATCTCGCGGCCGTCCTCCACCTCCAAGGCGAGCCCCTCGCGGGCCAGTCCGTCGCGGTCGAACCGCACGCTACGGAACGGCCGGCCGAGATCGGAGAAGGTGACCGCCAGCGCGGCCTCCGAGAGGCCGTAGACCGGCGTGAGCGCCTCCGGCCGGAACCCCCAGCGGGCGAAGCGCGCGGTGAAGGCGCGGGCCACCGACGGCGTCACGGCCTCGGCGCCGGTCAGCGCGTGGCGCCAGCCGGAGAGGTCGACCCCTTCCATGTCGGCGTCGGAGACCCGGGAGAGGCACAGCCCGTAGGCGAAGTTCGGAGCCGGCGAGATCGAGGCCCGCCAGCGGGAGATCGCCCGCAGCCAGAGCGCCGGCCGGGCCACGAACAGCTCCGGCCCGAGCAGGGTGATGGCCGAGTCGCGGGCGATCGAGGGGATGACGCAGCCGATCAGCCCCATGTCGTGGTAGAGCGGCAGCCAGGACACCCCGCTGTGCCGGAAGCCCGGCTCGTCGCGCCAGAAGCTCTTGATGATCTCGGTCTGGGCGACCACGGCGCGATGGCTGAGAGCCACCGGCTTGGGGTCGACCGTGGTGCCGGACGAGAACTGGACCAGCGCCAGATCGGCGGGATCGGACCGGACCGCCTCTCCCGGACGGTCTCCCGGCACCTCGTCGACCGTGCGGCAACCCAGCGGCCGGACGCGCGGCGGCCACGGCCTCGCCCAGGACGCGGCGCACCCGCGAGTCGGCCAGCACGAGGCGGGCGCCGGTGACCTCCAGCATCCGGGCGGTGCGCCGGAGATACTCGTCCATCCGGCCCAGCCGCACGGGAGGATAGAGAGGGACGGGCACGGCACCGGCCAGCAGGGTGCCGAAGAAAGCGTCGAAGAAGTCGATCCCGGTCGGGAAGACGAGCGCCACCCGGTCTGCCGCGCTGGATCCCGAGCTCCCGGAGCCCGCCGCAGACGGCCAGCGCGCGCTCCCGCACCTCGCCCCAGCCGATCCAGGTATTGCGCTCGGCCCGGTCCACGAAGCGGACGCCGCCGTCCGGTTGGCGGCCGGCCTGCTCCAGGTAATCGAGGATGGTCTCGGGCATCTCAGCCACCGAGCTTCCTCCGCACGACGGCGACCAGGTCGGCCACCGTCTGGATGCCGGTCTCGTCCGTCTCGTCGAGGAAGACCCGGAAGCGGTTCTCGACTTCGGCCGCCAGGGTCAGCAGGCGGATGGAGTCGAGACGCAGATCCTCGACGAGCCGCATCTCCATCGTGAGAGGCCCCTGCCAGTCCAGGCGCTGGCGGACCACCTCGGCGATGCCTTCGAGGATCAAGGCGTCGTTCATCGCTCTCCCTGGACTCCAAAGGCCTCGCCGTATCGGGTCAGGCGCCGGAGCGCCTCTTCCTCGGCTCGGATGCGGACTCTCAACAGAAAAGCATCTAGCAAGCTGAATACCAGGGCGGTCAGCCACGCGGTGTGGACCAGCGGCAGGGAGGCGATCTCCAGGACGACCGCCAGGTAGTTCGGATGCCGCAGCCAGCGGTAGGGGCCGCCCGTGACGGGCGCCGAGCCCGGCAGGCAGACGATGCGCGTGGTCCAGCGCTCGCCCAGGGTGGAGATGACCCACACCCGAAGAGCGAACGCCGCCAGAAAGACGGTCAGGGCCGCCACGGCGAGGATCGGGAGGAACGGCCGGCGGAGGAGCCAGACCTCGGCCAGGCAGGAGACGAGCCACACCGAGTGGAGCGCGACCATCCAGGGATAGTGGCCCGGCGAGGCCTCGACGCCGCCACGGGCGAGAAGCAGCCGGCGGTTGCGGTTCGCGACCCGCAGCTCCAGGAGGCGCCCGCCCGCCGCGGCCAACACCAGGATGGCGTAGAGGACTCGGGTCACCACCTCAGCAGCACCAGCTCCGAACAGAATCCGGGGCCCATGGCCGTGATCATGCCCCAGCTCCCAGGCGCCGGCCGGTGATTTTCCAGGGTCTCCGCCAGAACCAGCAGCACCGAGGTGGACGACAGGTTTCCCACCTCGCGCAGGCTCTTCCAGGTGACGTCGAGCGCGCCTTCCGGCAGCTCCAGGGCCTCCTGCATCGCCTCCAGCACCTTGGGACCGCCGGGATGGCAGACCCACGACGAGATGTCGGCCCGGGTCAGGCCGTGATCGGCGAGGAAGGCGTCCACGTCGCGCTTCAGATAGTCGCGCACGACCTGCGGCACGTCCGCGGAGAGGATGAGACCGAAGCCGGACTCGGAGATGCTCCAGCCCATGACGTCCTCGGAGTCCGGATAGAAGATCGAGCGCGTGGCCACGATCTCGCGGCCCGTCCGCCTGGCGGCCGTCTCCCACCACCATCACGGCCGCGGCGCCGTCGCCGAAGAGGCCGGTGGCGATCAGGTTGGGGATCGAAAGATCCTCCGCCTGAAGAGTCAGCGAGCAGAGCTCGACGGAGAGCAGGACCGCCAACTGGTCCGGGAAGGCCCGGACGTAGTCGGCGGCCCGGGAGATCCCCGCCGCGCCGGCTACGCAGCCGAGGCCGAAGATCGGCATCCTCTTGACGTTCGGCCGGAGTTGGAGCCGGTTCATCAGCCGGGCGTCGATCGACGGGGTGGCGACGCCGGTCACGGTCACGAAGATCAGCGCGGCGATCTCCTCCCGGGAGAGCCCGGCGCGGTCGAGGCCGTCCAGAACCGCCTGCGCGCCCACCTCCTGGGCCACCCGGATCCAGGCGTCGTTGGCCTTCCCCCAGGTGGTGAGGGTCTCGTACTCCTCCAGAGGCAGCGCCAGGTGGCGTCCGCCGACCAGGACGTTCTTGTGGAGCCTCTCCAGCCGCTCGGGGTTGAAGAACCGGTCGGCCCACCGCTTCCGCAGCGCGGCCAGGAGCGTCTGCTGGTCGTAGAAGTGTGGCGGGAGCGCCCGTCCGACAGCGGCGATCTTCAAAGGCGTCCTCTACGTAGCAGGCTCGTCCGGATCTTCAGGGACCGGCGCGGGGACCGGCACGGATTCCGGCGGCTCGGGCTGATCATAGAGGAACGGCTCGTGGACCACGCGCCCGTCCTCGCTGAGGCGGGTCAGCGAGGCGATCACGCCCAGCAGGAGGCCGCAGAGCGAATACAGCACCCACCAGCGGAAAGCCAGCGCCCACCAGGGGTGCGGCGGCATGCCGCCATACCCCGCGACCGCCAGGACCAGGAGCGGCCCCCGGAACACCCAGGCGATCCATCCTGTGAGAAGCCCTGACACCGATCCCCACCCATGCCCATGGATGAGCACGAACAGCGCGGACAGGGCGAGCGCCTCGAGAGCCCAGGTCGCCAGGCGAACCCCGCCCGGCAGGTCGGCGCCGCCACCGAGCGCGCCCGGGTCCACCTGCAAGTGGAACATCTCCAGGGCGAACTGGAACAGCCCCATGGTGACGATCAGCAGCGGGATGGCGAAAAGTAGAAAGCGTCTCAAGGGAGCCCGATCATAGCGCAAGCCCTCGCGGCAACCGATCTTGGCCGGCCGGACCGCGTATAAACTTGGGGAGCCTCGGAGCTCCGACCATGACCGTCGCCAACTTCGCCGATACCGCCAATCCCCAACCCCTCGCCGCCCCGAAGGTAGGGCTGACCTCCCTCGACACCCTCTGGTTCCAGGTCGGGGGGACGGTCTGCAACCTCGCCTGTACGCACTGCTTCATCTCCTGTTCGCCCACCAACCATACGCACGAGCTTCTGCGCCTGGACGAGGTGGAGCGGTATCTGGAAGAGGCGGTTCGCCTCGGGGTGCGCGAGTACTACTTCACCGGCGGCGAGCCGTTTCTCAACCCGGACATGGAGGCGATCCTGGAGGCCACGCTGAGGGTAGGCCCCGCCAGCGTGCTGACCAACGGCCTCCTTCTCGACCCGGCCCGGTGCGCCCGGCTCAAGGCGCTGGAGCAGGCGTCGGACTACTCGCTCGACCTCCGGGTCTCCCTGGACGGCTACGATGCCGCCACCAACGACCCGATCCGCGGCGAGGGGACCTTCGTTCGCATCCTGGCCGGGGTGCGCAACCTGGCCGAGGCCGGGCTCAACCCGGTCATCACGGTCACCGAGGTCTGCCGCGAAGCGGGTACCGATGAAGGCAAGGAGCGCTTCTTCGAGCTGCTCCGCTCCCTGGGGATCGACCGGCCGCGGCTCAAGATCCTGCCGGTGTTCCAGACCGGTGCCGAGGCTGAACGCGGCGGCGCCTACGAGAGCTGGCAGCGGCTGCGGGAGAGCGACCGGCCGGCCGCCGGCTGGGACCATCTCCAGTGCAGCTCGTGCCGGATGGTCACCGACCAGGGCGTCTGGGTCTGCCCGATCCTGGTCAACGAGCCGGCCGCCCGGATGGGGGAGACGCTGGCCGACAGCCTGGAGGCGTTCCCGCTCGACCATCCCGCCTGCTGGACCTGCCACGTCTACGGCGTGAGCTGCCGGACCTGACCTGATGCCGAACGGCAACCTGACCGCCCATCGCGGCCTGGCCACCTGGGGAGAGCGGCTGGTCCCCCTGGAGACGTTCCGGGAAGCCGCGGCCGAGGCGGGACGCATCCTTGCTCCCGCCGAGCGCGAGGCGGCGCTCCGGTCCTACCGCCGCTCCTACCTCGATACAGAGCCGGACCCGACTCCGGTCGAAGGCCCGTACTCGCGGATCGCCGTGTTCGGCGGCGTCTACAGCAACCACTACGCCCTGGCCGCGCTCCTGGAGGACGCCACCCGCCGCGGCGCCGAAGCCATCTACTGCCTGGGCGACCTCGGCGCGTTCGGTCCCAATCCGGAGAAGGTCCGGCCGCTGCTGGAACAAGGTGGCGCGTGCTCTCCATCCAGGGCAACTACGAGGAGTCGCTCGCCTCCGGCCGCGAGGACTGCAACTGCGGCTATACCGATCCCCGGGACAACCACTTCGCGCGGCTCTCCTACCAGTACACAGCGAGCAACTGCTCGCCCGGCTTCAAGGCCTGGATGGGCACGCTGCCGCGCCGCCGCCGGGTGAGAGTGGGGGAGCGCGAGCTGCTCCTCGTCCACGGCTCGCCGCGGCGGATCAACGAGTTCCTCTTCCACAGCACCTCACCCGTGCCGTTCCTGGAGGTGCTCCTCGACCAGCAGGGCTGCGACGGCCTCCTCTGCACCCACACCGGCCTCCACTGGCACCGGCATCTGCCTTCCGGCCGGGACGTGGTCAACGCCGGAGTCATCGGCCGGCCGGCGAACGACGGCAGCACCCACGTGTGGTACTCCATGCTGGAGGATCGGGACGGCCGGCTCGGCGTCGAGCTCCTCCCGCTCGTCTACAATCATGAGTCGCTGGCCGCGGAGATGCGCCGCGAGGCGCTACCGGAGGAGTTCGTCGAGACCGTCCTCACCGGCTGGTGGACCACCTGCCTGGAGATCCTGCCCGCGCGCGAGCGGGCCGCGTCCAGATTCTGAGGAGACACATGAGCAAGCCCCGCATCGCCATCCTGGGAGCCGGACCAGTCGGCTTGGAGGCGGCGCTCGCCGCCTCCGAGGCGGGCCATCCGTTCACCGTCTACGAAGCGGCGCCCACCGTCGGCGGCCATGTCCGCTCGTGGGGTCATGTCCGGCTCTTCACGCCCTGGGATCTGAACGTCTCGCCGCGGATGCGCCGCCACCTGCCGGATGCGCCGTCCGGCTCCGAGTGCCCGACCGGCGCCGAGCTGGCGGAGCGCCTTCTCGATCCGCTCGCCGCCCTGCCCGAGATCGCGCCCAACCTGCGCTTGTCAACCCGGGCGCTGAGCATCGGCCGCGAAGGCCTCCTCAAGCACGAGGAGATCGCCAACGCCGAGCGCGCCCGCCGGCCGTTCCGCCTCCTCCTCACCGACGGTCTCTCGGATGGTGGGCGCGAGTGGACCGAGACGGCCGACCGGGTGATCGACGCCACCGGCACCTACGGCAACCCCAACCGCCTCGGCGACGCCGGCATCCCCGCTCCGGGCGAGCGCGTCCTGGACGGTGAGATCCGGAGGCAGATCCCGGACTTCCGGAAGGAGGCCTCGGACTGGTCCGGCAAGACCATCCTGCTCGCCGGAGCCGGCCACTCGGCCCAGACCGCCGTCCGGGATCTGGCTGCGTTCTCCCGGGAGGCGCCCGGCACACGGGTGATCTGGGTGCTGCGCGGCCCCGAGCCGTCCTGGAGCATCCACGAGGACGACCCGCTCCCGGAGCGCGCCCGCCTCATCGCGGACGCCCGATCCCTCGCCACCGGCGCCTCGCCGGCCGTGGAGGTCCGGAAGGGTTACGCCATCGAAGCCCTCTCCCGTTCCAACGGAAAGATCGAGGTCACTCTCCGCGACAGCTCCGGCTCGGAACGGGTGCAAGTGGACCGCGTCCTCTCCCTCACCGGCTTCGTGGGAGACAACGAGCTCTACCGCCAGCTCCAGGTCCACGAGTGCTATGCCACCTGCGGCCCGATGAACCTCTCGGCAGCCCTCCTCGGCGCCGCGGGCGGCGACTGCCTGGCCCAGACCAGCCACGGCGCCGACACCCTGAAGAACCCCGAGCCCGGCTTCTTCATCCTCGGCATCAAGAGCTACGGCCGCAACAACACCTTCCTCATGCGGGTGGGCTGGGACCAGGTGTCGGAGGTGTTCGGGGTGCTGGGCTGACAGACGGCGGGAAGGCCACCGGCGCACTTTGTGTCACAATGCGGCCACCGGGCGTTGGTGGCCATGATGAACGACTCAACCTTCCTCACCAGGGTCATCCTGGAGAACTACAAGAGCATCGGCCGGTGCGACGTTCTCCTCAGTCCGCTCAGCTTTCTTGTCGGGGCGAACGGATCAGGGAAAAGCAACTTCCTCAATGCCGTGCAGTTCGTCGCGGACTCTCTACGGTCCTCTCTGGATCACGCCATCCGGGACCGGGGGGGCATCAATGAGGTCCGGCTCCGCTCCGGAGGCCACCCCACTCATTTCGGAATCCGGCTCGAGTTCTTGCTGCGCTCCGGCCAGCGAGGCTATTACGCGTTCCGCATCGGGGCTCTCAAGGGTGGCGGCTTCGTCGTGCAGAAGGAGGAGTGCTCGATCGTCGGGCCCGATACCCTCTCTCCACCGGTTCACTACTCTGTGCGCGAAGGACGGGTGACGGCCATCAGCTCCCAGGTCGCACCCGCCGCATCCGGCGACCGGCTTTATCTCGTCAATGCCTCGGGCCTGCCGGAATTCCGCCCTCTCTACGAGGCGCTTTCCAACATGGGGTTCTACAACTTGAATCCGGACAAGATTCGGGATCTTCAGCCTCCAGACGCAGGAGACCTGCTCGCCAGGGATGGGAGCAATATCGCCAGCGTTCTCGGCCAGCTCGAATCGCGCTCACCCGAAATGAAGCTCCGGGTCGAGGAATACCTTGGAAAGGTGGTACCCGGCGTTCAGGGAGTCGCCGCCAAGGCCATTGGCTCGAAAGAAACCCTGGAATTCAGGCAGCAGGTGGAGGGATCCAGGAAAGCCTGGCGTTTTCTCGCAGCGAACATGTCCGATGGTACCTTGCGTGCTCTTGGCATCCTCGTGGCCCTGTTCCAGTCCTCGAACGGGCATCGGACGAAAGTGCCTCTGGTAGGAATCGAAGAGCCGGAAGTGGCTCTCCATCCTGCAGCCGCGGGAGTGCTCCTCGACGCGCTTCGTGACGCGAGCCAACGGATCCAGATCCTGGTCACAAGCCACAGCCCGGACCTGTTGGATGACGATCAGATCTCCGGGGACTCGATTCTGGCTGTGATCGCCGAGCGTGGTCTTACCCACATCGGCACCTTGGATGAAGTCGGCCGGTCCGCTCTTCGTGATCGCCTCTACACCCCGGGAGAGCTTCTTCGGCTCAACCAGTTGAACCCCGCCCCGGTGGCAAGCGTGGTTTGAGAGCGAATCTGACAGCCCCTGCGGACCCGGAAACGATTCGAGGGGCAAAGGAATGGCTGACGGCCCACATGGAGCCTGGCAGGCGATACGTCGAGACCCTGGACCAGGCGGCTCTTGCGGCGGTCTTCGACTTGGAGCTTGCCCGCCGAGCCAGCTCGTTCGACAAGCTATACCGGGAAGTCGCCTCATTTCTCGTGCGTATCGAGCCCGATGCCGAGCCGACAGCCACCTGAGCTATGCTCCCCGGGCCATGTCTGAGTACTTTGGTCAAAGCGTCGGTCAGCCCGACTTCCAGCACACGGAGATTCCGGCCGTCGGCGTCCTCCTCTCCAACCTGGGGACCCCCGACGCGGCGGATACTCCCGCCCTGCGCCGGTACCTGCGCGAGTTCCTCCTCGACCCCCGGGTCATCGAAATGTCCCGGCCGCTCTGGTGGCTGATCCTCCACCTCGCCATCCTGCCGTTCCGGCCGAAGAAATCCGCCGAGCTCTACCAGAAGGTCTGGACGCCGGAAGGCTCGCCTCTCCTGATCATCAGCCGGCGGCAGGCGGCGGCCATCGAAGGGATTCTGAAGGCCGAGGTCGGCACGCCCGTCCACGTCGCCCTCGGGATGCGCTACGGCAACCCGTCGGTCCGCTCGGCGATGCGCGAGCTGGCGCGGAAGGGCTGCCGGCGGATCGTCGTGCTGCCGCTCTATCCCCAGTACGCGGCGGTCACCTGCGGCTCCACCTTCGACGCCGTCGCGGCCGAGACCGCCGGCTGGCGCTGGGTGCCGGAGATGCGCATCCTCCAGCACTACCACGACGAGCCCGGCTACATCCGCGCGCTCTCCGCCTCGATCCGCGAGGCCTGGGCCGACGGCTCGCAGGCCGACAAGCTCCTCTTCTCCTTCCACGGCATCCCGCAGCGCTACTTCGAAGCGGGCGATCCCTACTTCTGCCACTGCCACAAGACGGCCCGCCTCGTCGTCGAGGATCTCGGGCTGCCCCGCGACCGTTACGAAGTCACCTTCCAGTCGCTCTTCGGCAGGGAAGAGTGGCTCAAGCCGTATACCGACAAGACCATGCAGGGCATGGCGAAGGCGGGCGTCCGCAGCCTGGACGTGATCTGCCCCGGCTTCTCCGCCGACTGCCTGGAGACCTTGGAGGAGATCGACGGCATGAACCGCGAGATCTTCCTCCACGCCGGCGGCGAGCGCTACCGCTACATCCACGCGCTCAACGACCGGCCCGACCACGTCCGGTTCCTGGCCGACCTGGTGCTCCGCAATCTCCAGGGATGGGCCGAGCCGGCCGGAGCCTGGGACGCGGATCGGGCTCGGAGCGAAGCGGAGGCCTCTGCGCGGCGGGCCGAGGCGCGGAAGACGGCTCAGGTGGGAGCGGATGGTGGCTACGGCCGCTGAGGCGGCATGAACAGCACCAGCCGGTCCACCGGCGCAAACCCCATCTTCGCGGCCAGCCGCAGCGAAGGGATGTTCGTGTCCTCGGCACCCCAGACCGGCTCCTTCCCGCGCTCCCGCATCACCCTCATGAGGAAAGCCGTACACGCCTCGGCCAACCCGCGGCGCCGGAATTCCGGCACCGTGTCGATCGAGATGTCCCAGAGCGTCTCCGTCTCCCAGCACGAATAGCAGATCGAGGCGGGGACGTCGTCCGCGAACGCCACCGCCACCGTGGCGCGAGGCAGGGCCCAGGAGAGCTCCGACCGGAGTCCGTCCGGGAGGAAGGCCAGAAGCAAATCGTCCTGGAGGAGCTGGACGTCCACGGCAGGATCGGGAGCGGGCCACCTCCCGGCCTCCAGGAGATGGATCGTCGCCGAAGCGCGGCTCCAACCCGGCAGCGCACCGGCCACGTGCTCGGCCTCCTCCGGCGGCACCAGCACCTGCAGGCCGGGAGCGGGCTCGGGATCGGCGACCGCCTCCCGGATCGACTCCGGGTCCGGCCTTCCGACACAGCAGATCAGCGGACCGTCCAGCGCCTTCACCAGAAACCCGCCGGCCGACGTGGAAACCGTGCAGCGGCCACAGAGGAGAAGGCCGCGCGTCTCCACCCATCGCGGGAGATCCGGCAGGGAGCGGGCGAGCTGTTGGAAGTCCATCCTCTCCAGCGTATCGCACTCACCGTGGGGGTCTGCTACATTTCAGCCGCCTGACAAAGGAGGAGAACCCATGAAGAGAAGCTCCCTTCGCTCTATCGTTCCGGCCGTCGGCCTGCTGGCCCTGCACCTCGCGGCGAGCGGCGCCTTCGCCCAGCAGCAGCTTCAGCTCCCGCGGCCGAGCCCGAACGCGAGCGTGTCGCAGACCATCGGCGTCACCGAGGTGACCGTCCACTACAGCCGTCCCGGAGTGAAAGGCCGCAAGATCTGGGGTGAGCTCGTACCCTACGGCGAAGTCTGGCGCACCGGCGCCAACGAGAACACCACCATCCGCTTCAGCACCGCGGTGAAGATCGACGGCCACGACCTGCCCGCCGGCCTCTATGGTCTCCAGACCATCCCGACCGCGGACCAGTGGACCATCATCTTCAGCAAGGACGCCGAGGAGTGGGGCGCCTTCAGCTACAAGCAGGAAGACGACGCGCTACGCATCCAGGCCAAGCCCGAGGCCGCCGAATTCCGCGAGCGGATGGGCTTCGACTTCGAGGACATAACCGACACCTCGGCCAAGCTCGTCCTCCACTGGGAGAAGCTCCAGGTCGCCTTCACCATCGAAGCCGACACCCCGAAGCTCGCCGTCGCGATGGTGACGGACACCCTCCGCTGGCAGTACTTCGTCCAGGCGGCGAACTGGTGCATCCAGAACGACACCTGCCTCGACGAGGCCGCCCGCTGGCTTGAGGCCGCCATCGCCCTCGACGCCAACTTCCCCGATCAGCGCGCCAAGGCGCTGCTCCTCGCCAAGAAGAACGACTTCAAGGGCGCGGCAGCCTGGGGAGAGAAGGCCCTGGCCGCCGCCAAGACCGCGGCGACGCCCCCGCAGCCGCAGCAGGTCTCCGATCTGGAGAAGAGCGTGGCGGAGTGGAAGGCGAAGAAGTAGCGCTTCAGGATTGAGATCTCCCGGGCGGCCGTGAGGTGGCCCGGGGGGTTGATCTCCTCCCCCACGACAGCATCCCGCCTCTACTTCCCGCAGGCCCACAATACAAAGACACGCCGCGCCTTAAAACCTGCGTCGATTCGCAGGCGGTCCACTGGGCCGGGGTCTTTCGCCCTTTTGTACGCGGTAGGGACAGGGTAGACCGGGCGGTATCCCCTGTCAACCCTTTCTAAGGCGCTTTTAAGCGACTTTTGAGGATGCTAGACTCTACACCGATGACCGACTGACCCTCGACAATTACTTTGGCCGGTCGGCGGAACCCTGCCGCACCGTGGAAGAGTAGCCCTCCTAAGAGGGGAGCGGCGGAGGTCAAGCTGCATGAAAGGCAAAACCCAGGAAGGGGCGGCGCCCAGCGCCGGGAATTCAGTAGAGACGGTTCGCAGAAGGCAGGAGGGGGGGCTGTTGCCCTCACACAGTGCGGCAGCCGACGCCACTTCAACCGCTTCTTGGCCGAGACCGAGAGCTCGTCGAGCGCCTTCAACCTGCCTCTTCGTGTCCACCGACCCGAATCTGGGCGAAGAAGCAAGTATACATCTTTCGCTCAGAGGGCTCCTTGACACGTAGACATCGGGCGCCTACCTTTCCTGCGTGCAGTACACGCTCCGCAAGGTCCCACCTCAACTCGACGCAGCCCTCCGGGCAAAAGCCCGCGAGGAAGGCAAGAGCCTCAATGAGGTGACCCTTGAGGCCCTTCTGGTCGGTGCGGGCCTGGCCGGCCAGCCGGTCAAGCATCGGGACTTGAGCGACATCGCCGGAAGCTGGGTCGCCGATCCCGCTACCGAGGAAGCTCTCCTGGAGCAGAGGCGAATCGACCCCGAGCTCTGGCAGTGAGACTGGCTCTCGACACGAACCGCTACCGCGACCTCTGCGACGGCGATCCGGATGTGGTGCGCCTCCTGGAGGAGGCGGAAAGCATCCATCTCCCCTTCATCTTCATCGCCGAGCTGCGCGCAGGCTTCTCCCTGGGAAAGAACGGGCGAGAGAACGAGGCCGTCTTGCAGCGGTTCCTGATGAAGCCGGGGGTGGAGGTGGTGTATCCCGGAGATAGCACGACCCGGTCCTACGCAAGCCTCTACCGGCAACTCCGCCAGCAGGGGACTCCGATCCCGACGAATGACCTCTGGATCGCGGCGCTCGTGCTGGAGCGCGGCTTCGTGCTTTGCTCTCGGGACGAGCACTTCCAATACTTGCCGCAGTTGAACATTGCCTGGTAAGCCAACTGGGGCTCGCCGGGCCGGAGATCCGCATCTATTTCGCCGAAAAAGGGTTCTCGATGGTGATCCCGCCGTAAAGGTGCCCGTCGCCGAGATCCTCCGAGAGCACCTTCTTGCACCCGGCCTGGCGCGCCGCCTCCAGAATGGCGGCGTCCCAGGGAGAGATCTTCGATCGTTGAGCCAGGTCGAGCGCCGAAAGGACAAGCTCGGGAGTCATCTCGATGACGGGCCACTCCGTGAAGGCACGAACATACTCGAAGGCCTCGCGGGGAGGAAGACCGATCCGCGCTTTCTTGGTGATGTTGACGTATACCTCCAACATCACCTGTGTGCTGATCGCGAAACATCCTTCGGTGAAACCGCGCGCGACGATCTCTCTCGCCCGGCCCTGTTTCTCTGGAGCGTCATGGCTGACGGCATAGACCAGCACGTTGGAATCCACAAAGGCCGAAAGCTCAGCGCTCATGAAGCTCGTCTCTGGAAGGGCGAGGTCCACCCAGGTGAACGGCAGGACGGTCCAAGAGAGGTTGAATCCTCTCCAACGCCGCGAGGCGCCGGCTCTCCTGACTCACCACATCCTTCAGAAACTCACGCACCATGTCGTTGACAGAGGTCCGTCGCCGGGCCGCCACGGCCCGGGCCTCGCGCAGGAGGTCTTCCTCGACGACCAGGGTCATATTCAGCCTTCTCGCCGCCATCTCTTTTATCCTCCGGGCATCAGCATAGCACGGGTTCCGTGCAACAAGTTGGAGACGCCCCGACGTTTCGGGACCCGGTAGGGTTTCGGGTAACGGACTGGGGACGTCTCTACCGAATCCTTGATCGCCTCCCGCAGGGGGTCGCCGTCCTGACCGCAGTCCTGGATGTGAAAAAGAGGGGGCGAAAGAGGAGGTCGCTCTATATAGAGGATGCTCGGCGCCGAGCCGTGCGGAGCGCCCCCGCCTCCGCACACCTCGGGCACCGACCCACCCCCTCCCCGGCAGGTGGGCCTCCAGGTTCGGAACGGCGGAGACCTTGGACACGGCGGCCGCCATTCCTTTCAGTTGTCAAAGAGCAGCACCGGGAGCCCCCGCATAGGCGGCTCACACGTCAGATCCGTATACGCTCTGGGCGGCCGATTCGTCGCCCCCTCGACAGCCGGCGTCCTTCCAGCTTCGAGGCGGTCCAATTGGGGGCTGGAATATTTCTTCGTGCGGAAGGCTTGACACGGCAGTACGAGATGTGGATGCTATGCGCATCGATGGACCCCGGACGGCCGGACCACCGCGGGATCGGAAACCAGCGGGCCGGACGGGGACGACACAGGATGATTCCCCTCCTGGCGCCAATACCGGCGCCAGAGAGGTCAACGGGCGGGAAAGCCCGAGAAAACGGAGAAGGACCATGAGCAGCAAGGCTACGAGTCAGGCGGATGTGATCAAGCTGTGGCAGGACCTCGTCAGTGCGCTGGCCGACAACATCGGCGACCTGCCGCATCTGACGACCCGATTCACCAAGCTCCAGGGTCTCCTGGGGGACACCCTCGCCGTGGTGCAGGAGCAGGCCGCGGCGCGGGCCGAGAAGCAGGACGCCAGCCGTCGGCTGGAGGGTCTTCTGAGCGAGGGGCAGAAGGTGGCCACCTTCCTGCGGGCCGGGGTGCGGGAGCACTACGGCAACCGGAGCGAGAAGCTGGCCGAGTTCCACCTCGTGCCGCTGCGCGGGCGACGCCCGGCCGTCAAGCCGGATCCCAAGCCGCCGGTGCCCGAGATCGTCGAGCCCGAGATCGCCCAGTAGTTGAGAGTTGACGTTCCGCAGTTCGGGGGGCGCAGGCGACTGCGCCCCCTTTCTTTTTGCCTCCGCGAAGGGGGCGCCGCCTTTCGGCGTTCCCGCCGACTCTATCGGCGGAGCGGATCGACCCTTCTGGATTCCGGCGATAGGTTCGGCAAGGCCGCCGATAGGCGCCGCCGAACGGCGACAGGCGGGGGAGAACCGCCGATAGGTTCCGGACAACCGCCGATAGGTTCCGGCGAAACGCCAAAGGCTCCGGAGGACCGGCGATAGGCCAGGGAGGTCCGGCGATCGGTTCTGGCAAGACGCCGATAGGTTCCGGAGAGCCGCCGATAGGTCGGGCGGAACGGCGATAGGTCCGGGAGAGCCGCCGATAGGTTCAGGCGACGCTACCGATCCTTCACTCCGGCCGGCTCCCGCACCGCCGCCAGCCACGCCGGCAGATCCATCACCCGCTCCAGGCAGGTCAACGGCCCCAGGCTGAGCAGCTCCTCCCGGTAGTGCGAACCGGTACAGACGCCGACCGAGGCCGTGCCGGCGCTCTTCGCCATCTCCAGGTCGAAGGTGGTGTCCCCGATCATCACCGCCTCCCGCGGCGACACTCCCAGGTCTTCCAGGATGTCCAGGAGCATCTTCGGGTGCGGCTTCGAGAACGCCTCGTCCACGGTGCGGGTGGAATGGAAGACCTCCCGCAGGCCGGTCTGGTCCAGGGCGTGGTCGAGTCCGCGGCGGCTTTTCCCCGTGGCGACGGCGACGAGCCAGCCGTCCCTCGCCAGTCCCTGGACCATCTCCTCCACCCCCTCGAACATCACCGGCCGGTCGCGGTACGTCGCGAGCCAGTGGTGGCGGTAGCGCTCGACGACGCTCTGGAAGATCTCGTCCGTGCAGCCCGGGACCAGGATGTCGACCGTCTCCCGCAGGCCGAGTCCGATGGTGCCGCGGATCCTCTCGTCGGGGACCGTTCCCAGGTCCAGGTCGCCGAACACCGCCTGGGTGCAGGCGACGATCGGCCCGATGGAATCCATCAGGGTGCCGTCCCAGTCGAAGACCAGGAGCCGGAAGTCGTCGGGTTCGAAAGCGCTCATCAGGCGAAGGGGGTGAAGACGGCGTTTCCGACCACCGAGGCGTCGGCGCCGGGTGCGAAGCCCTCTCTCTGAGGCATGATAACCCGGCGCTCCACCCAGGTGCCGGGCGGCACCGCGGCGCCGAAGCCGAGGATCGACTCGCGGACGACACTCCCCTTGCCGACCTGGGCGCCGGGCAGGAGCACCGACCTCTCCACCTGGGCGCCCTCGCCGACCTTCGCCCCGGCCTCGATCGCGGCGTTCCGGACCTTCGCTCCGGGCTCGATCACCGCCTCCGGCGAAATCCAGGCGCGGCGCCAGAGCCGCTCCGGCCAGCCGGCGCGAGCCCAGTCGACCACGGCGTCCAGGTAGCGCTGCGGTGTTCCCAGGTCGTGCCACGGCCGGTTCGTCACCAGCGCGGTGAGCTTCCCGCCCTCGGCGAGCAGCGGGATGTAGAGGTCGCGCACGATGTCCGAAACTCCCGGGCCGACCCGGTCCAGCAGGCTCGGCGAGAGGACGTGGGCGCCGGCGAAGACGTGGCGGCGGACGATCTCACCCGGGACCGGGCCGGCCGGGTCGCTCGCCCGAAAGGAGAGGATCCGCCCCGCGTGGTCGATCCCCACTCCGCCACCGAACGGGTCTACCGGCGCGGCGGCGGTGAGCAGGAGCGTCGCGAGAGCCCTGTCCGACCGGTCTCTCTGATAGCGGCGGACGAGCTTGCGCAGCGGCCACCGGCAGAGGCTGTCGCCGTTGATCAGGACGATCAGGCCGGCGGCGCCGAGGAAGCTCTTCAGCGGGTAGAGGGCTCCGAGGGTGCCCAGCAGCTCCGGCTCCTCGGAGTAGACGAGCGGCATGCCGGCGAACGCGTCGCCGAAGCGCTCGCGGATCTGGTCCCCCCGGTGATGGAGGTTGATCGCCGCCGCCTCACAGCCGGCGGCGGCGAGCTGCCGTAGGGTGTGCCCGAGGATCGGCAGCCCCGCGACCGGCAGCAACGGCTTGGGGGTGACTTCGGTGAGCGGCCGGAGCCTCGTACCGAGCCCCGCCGCCAAAACCAGGGCTCTCATCTAGCGGTCGGTGAAAACCATCTCCGGAGGCGCGTCCGGGTGCTCCTTGAGATAGTCCTCGTAGAGCCGGAGGTAGGAGCGGCGCTCGGCCTTGTCGGAGTCGAGCCCGCAGCGTTTCGCCACCACCTCGGCGCGGTCCCCTTCGAACTCGGCGAAGTCGCCGATCGGGGTATGGTCCAGGGCGATCGTGACGCTGCCGAGCTGCCACTCCTCCCGCATCTTCTGGTACCGCCGGACGACGGAGTAGCCGAGGTTGCGCAACAGCGCCGTCGCCTCCTCGGCGTTCTCCACGTCGATCTCGTACTCCTCGCGGACCTTGAGGTTCCCCTCCAGATGCAGAGGCCCCTTGAAGGTGAGCCGCGCCCGCCCGCTGTCGGTGCGCAGGCGAAGGATCTTGCCTTCCTTCATCAGCTCGTCGCCGCGGTCGAGAATCCAGTTGTCCTCGAAGGCCGTCGGCCCCTTCCGCTCCGCTTCCAGCTCGATGAGGCGCTCTCTCAGCTTCTCCAGCTCGACTCCCGGAAACTTGATCTCGCGTTCTACATTGTTGTTGGTGCTCATAGCTCGCCCAGGCGATCCAGCAGCCGTGCCACGGAGCGGATGCCATTGTAGAAGTGGCTGATGTTGAACTTCTCGTTGGGAGAGTGCAGCCCGTCGTCGTTCAGCCCGAACCCCAGCAGCAGCACCGGCGCGTTGAGCACGGAGGCGAAGGTCGAGACGATCGGGATCGATCCCCCTTCGCGGATGCGCACCGGCCGCGCGCCCCAGACTTCCTGCATGGCGTCCATGGCGGCGTCTACGATCGGACCCTTGGCCTCGACCACCACCGGATCGGCGCCGTGCAGCGTCTCCACCTCGACCGTCACTCCCTTCGGCGCGATCGAGCGGACGTAGTCCTCGAACAGTTTCGCGATCTTCTTCGGCTCCTGGTCGGGCACCAGCCGCATGGAGACCTTGGCGCCGCTCCAGGACGGGAGGACCGTCTTGGCCCCCTTGCCCATGTAGCCGCCGAAGATCCCGTTGACGTCGCAGGTGGGCCGCGCCCAGGTGCGCTCGCGGGTCGAATAGCCCTCCTCGCCGAACAGCTCGGGCACGCCGAGATCCTTGCGGTAGGCCTCCTCGTCGAACGGCAGCGCCCCGAACTCCTTGCGCTCCCAGTCCTCCAGCGGGCGGACGTCGTCGTAGAAGCCGGGGATGAGGATCTTGCCGGTCTTCTCGTCGCGGAGCTTCGCCACGATCTGGCAGAGGGCGTTGAGCGGGTTCGTCACGGCGCCGCCGAACGTGCCGGAGTGCAGGTCGCGGTTCGGGCCGGTGACCTTGATCTCCATGTAGGCGAGGCCCTTCAAGCCGTAGATCAGCGACGGCTGGCCCGGGGCGTAGAGGGAGGTGTCGGAGATCACCACGGCGTCGGCCTTGAGGCGGTTGGCGGCGTCCTGGCGGACGAACTTCTCGATGGCCTCGCCGCCGGCTTCCTCTTCGCCTTCCACGATGAACTTCACGTTCACCGGCAGGCTGCCCCGCTTCTCGAGCATCGCCGCCACCGCCTTCAGGTGGGTATACGACTGCCCCTTGTCGTCCGTCGCGCCGCGGGCGACCAGCTTGTCGCCTTCGACCGTGGGCTCGAACGGCGGATTGCGCCACAGGTCGACCGGGTCCACGGGCTGCACGTCGTAGTGTCCGTAGAACAGGACGGTCGGCTTGCCGGGGGCGCCCATCCACTCGCCGTAGACGAGCGGGTGGCCCGCGGTTTCGATGCGGTCGGCGGTGAGCCCGGCATCCCGCATCTTGCCGAGCAGGAACTCGCTGGCGCGCCAGACGTCGTCACGGTAGGCCGGGTCGGTGGAAATCGAGGGGATGCGGATGTACTCCTTCAGCTCCTCGAGGTAGGTTTCTTTCTCCGCCTCGATGAGGTCGAGAACGTCCTGGGAATTGCTGGCCATGGCGGTTTCAGTCCTCCTCTTCACTCGGTCCGCTACTCGGCGGGAGTCTACCATTGTCCCTGGCGAGCCGCCGGAGGTTCACCCCGTTGACGAGGGTGTGGGCCAGGACCGGTGCCAGCAGGTTTCCGCGCCAGAGCATCAGCCCTCCGAACAGCGCTCCCGCCAGCGCCGCGAACACGGCCCACAGCCGGAAGTGCTTTCCCGGCCCGGTGTGCAGCACGGAGAACAGCACGGTGGCCGGCAGCCAACCCCACTGCCCCTGGACCGCACCGCGGAAGAACAGCTCCTCGGCAAAGCCGGACAGCAAGGCGAGCGCGAAGGCCTCGGAGCCGGTCAGGGAACCCAAGATCGCGGAGAGCTGCTCTTGCAGCTTTCGCGCCAGCGGTGACATCCCTTCGGCCCCCCACCAGAGGCCGAGCAGCAGAAGGCCGGCCCCGAGCCCGAGCAGGACGTCGAGCCACCACTCCCGGAGATCGACGAACAGGCTCAGGGGGATGGGGCCGTGCGAGCGGATGCCGATCCACAGGACGCCCGCGACGGACATCACCAGGTAGATCACCCAGCCGAGGCGGTACAGCCGCCCCGGCTCCGGGTTGGGGTATTGCGGCGGCGGCGGTTCCAAACGACGGCGGCCTACTGGTCGAACGACTTGCCGGTCTTGTTCCAGTCGGAGAGGAAACGCTCCAGGCCGATGTCGGTCAGCGGGTGCTTGTAGAGCTGCTCCAGCACCTTGAACGGCAGGGTGGCCACGTCGGCTCCGAGCTGCGCGGCCTGGACCATGTGGATCGGATGCCGCACCGAGGCGACCAGCACCCGGGTGTCGAAATCGTAGTTGCGGTAGATCGACACGATCTGGTCGATGAGCTGCATGCCGTCCTCGCCGACGTCGTCGAGGCGGCCGACGAACGGCGAGATGTAGGCGGCGCCGGCCTTGGCGGCGAGCAGCGCCTGGGCCGCGGAGAAGCAGAGGGTCACGTTGCAGTGGATCCCCTCCTTGAGCAGCTCGCGCACGGCGCGCAGCCCGGCCGTCGTCAGCGGCACCTTGACCACGACGTTCTCGGCCAGGCCGGCCAGCCGCCGGCCCTGCTCCATCATGCCGTCGAATTCGGTCGCGAGCACCTCGCCCGAGACGGGGCCCGGCACCAGGCGCGCGATCTCCTGGACGGTCTTCAGGTACGGCTTCCCCATCTTGGAGATGAGGGTCGGATTCGTGGTGACGCCGTCGACCATGCCCCATTCGAGGCCGGTCTCGATCTCCTTGATGTCGGCGGTATCGAGAAAGAACTCCATCTGCTCCTCCGGTTAGTGGACCGTCTCCGGCCCCTCGTCATCGTCCTCGGGGGCAAGCTCCTCCTCCCCGAGCTCCTCATCCGGCGCCGCCTCCAGCTCCAGCTCGGGCGCGAACACCTGGGCTTCGCCTTCGATCACGTCCTCGCCCTCTCCGCCCCCATTTCCAATACTCCCTTCCACCAGCACCTCCTCCTCGCGCTCGACCTTGGCGATCGCGACCAGGCGGTCCTCGCCCTGGAGGTTCATGAGCCGGACCCCCTGCGTGGAGCGGCCGACCAGGCGGACCCCGGAGACGTTGATGCGGATGATCATCCCCTCCTGGGTGATGAGCATCAGGCCGTCGCTCTCCGTCACAAAGCGGGCTCCCACGACCTCGCCGGTCTTCGGGGTGACCTTGAGGTTGATGATCCCGAGGCCGCCGCGGCTCTGCTTGCGGTAGTCCTCGATGGGCGTGCGCTTGCCGTAGCCGCGCTCGGTCACGGTCAGGATCTCGCCGTGCGGGTCGAGCGCCTCCATGCCGACCAGCCGGTCGCCCTTGCGGAGGGTGATGCCGCGGACGCCGTAGGTGGCCCGGCCCATGGACCGGACGTCGCTCTCCGGGAAGCGGATGGCGAAGCCTTTCGCGGTGGCCAGGAGGATGTCCTTGGTGCCGTCGGTCTCGCGCACTCCCAGCAGGCGGTCGCCCTCGGCCTCGTCGATATTGATGCCGATGATGCCCCCGACGCGCGGATTCGCGTAGGCCGACAGCTCGGTCTTCTTGACCGTGCCGAGCGCGGTGGCGAAGACGAGGTAGCGGTCCTCCGGGAACGTGCGGACGGCCACCGTGGTGGCGACGCGCTCCTGGGCCTCCAGGTTGAGCAGGTTCACGATCGCCTTGCCGCGCGCGGCCGGCGCCGGCCTCGGGCATCTCGTGCACCTTGAGCCAGTAGACGCGCCCGCTCTCGGTGAAGACCAGGATGTAGCTGTGCGTCGAGGCGACGAAGAGGTGCTCGACGAAGTCCTCCTCGCGCGTCGCCATCCCCGTGCGGCCGCGGCCGCCGC
Source organism: uncultured Holophagales bacterium (assembly GCA_963844885.1). Lineage (GTDB taxonomy): Bacteria > Acidobacteriota > Thermoanaerobaculia > Multivoradales > UBA5704 > DATMER01. The sequence goes on from CAWJQA010000017.1 coordinate 35,592, forward strand.
GGCGCTGCGCGCGGTAGAGGGCGAGCGGCGAGCGCTTGACGTAGCCGGCGTGGGTGACGGTGATCACCATGTCCTCGTCGGCGATCAGGTCCTCGATCGAGATGTCGCGCGTCTCGGGGACGATCTCGGTGCGCCGCTTGTCGCCGTACGTCTCCTTGATGCTCGCCGAGCTCGCGCGTGATCTCCTCGAGCACGAGCGCCTCGGAGCCGAGGATGGCGCGCAGCCGCTCGATCGTGCGTCAGCAGCTCGCTGGTACTCGTCGACGATCTTGTCGCGCTCGAGGCCGGTGAGGCGCTGCAGGCGCATGTCGAGGATCGCCTGCGCCTGCACGTCCGAGAGGACCGAAGCGCGGTCATCAGGTCGGCCTTGGCCTCGGCCGGCGTCTGGCTGGCGCGGATCGTGGCGATCACCTCGTCGAGGTGGTCGAGCGCGTTGACGAGGCCTTCGAGGATGTGGGCGCGCTCCTCGGCCTTGCGCAGGTCGTAGCGGGTGCGCCGGATGACGACCTTCTTGCGGTGGTCGAGGAAGTGGTCGAGCAGCTCCTTGAGCGTCAGCACCTTCGGCTGGTTGTCGACGATCGCCAGCAAGATGATGCCGAAGGTGGTCTGCATCTGGGTCATCTTGTAGAGCTGGTTGAGGACGACCTCGGGCACCTCGCCGCGCTTGAGGTCGATGACGATGCGGATGCCGTCGCGGTCCGACTCGTCGCGCAGGTCGGAGATGCCTTCGATCTTCTTGTCCGCGCACCAGCTCGGCGATCTTCTCGATGAGCCTGGCCTTGTTCGACCTGGTAGGGGATCTCGGTGACGATGATCGACTGGCGCTCGCCCTTGGCATGCGTCTCGATCTCGGCCTTGCGCGCGCACCTGGATGATGCCGCGGCCGGTGGTGTAGGCCTGGACGGATGCCGGCCAGGCCGTGGATGAAGCCGGCGGTCGGGAAGTCCGGGCCGGGCAGCGCGCGCATCAGCTCGTCGATCGTGACGTCCGGGTTGTCGATCATCATCAGTCAGGCGTCGATGACCTCGCCGAGGTTGTGCGGCGGGATGTTGGTCGCCATGCCGACGGCGATGCCGGAGCGAGCCGTTGACCAGGAGGTTGGGAACGCGGGCCGGCAGGACGAGCGGCTCGGCTCGGAGCCGTCGTAGTTCGGGCCCCAGTCGACCGTCTCCTTGTCGATGTCGTCACCGAGCATCTCCTCGGCGAGCTTCGTCAGGCGGACCTCGGTGTACCGCATGGCCGCCGGGTTGTCGCCGTCGACCGAGCCGAAGTTGCCCTGGCCGTCGACCAGCGGATAGCGCATCGAGAAGTCCTGCGCCATGCGCACCAGGGTGTCGTAGATCGCGGTGTCGCCGTGCGGGTGGTACTTGCCCATGACGTCGCCGACGATGCGGGCCGACTTCTTGTAGGCCTTGTCGGAGCGGTTGCCCGACTCCCACATGCCGTAGAGGATGCGGCGGTGGACCGGCTTCAGGCCGTCGCGCACATCGGGCAGCGCGCGGCCGATGATCACGCTCATCGCGTAGTCGAGATAGCTGCGCTTCATCTCCTCTTCGATGTCGACCGCGATCGGCTGCTCGAAGGGGAGGTTCTGATCGTTATCGCTCATGAATTCGAATGTCTCTCGTCAGTCGTTTCGACGGCTCAGACGTCCAGGTTGCGCACGTCGAGCGCGTTGTCCTCGATGAACTCGCGGCGCGGCTCGACTGGGTCGCCCATCAGGACGGTGAAGATGCTCGTCGGCTTCGACGTCGTCCTCGACCTGGACCTGAGGAGGCCGGCGCTTCGGGGGTCCATGGTGGTCTCCCAGAGCTGCGTCGGGTTCATCTCGCCGAGGCCCTTGTAGCGCTGGATGGAGAGGCCCTTCTTGGCGCCGCCGTAGAGCTTTTCGAGCGCCTCGTCCAGGGTGTCCTGGATCGACGACGTCTTCGCCTTTGAACAGCTTGAAACCGTCGGCGGTGAAGGCTTCGTAGCCGCTGCTGGTTGTTGCGCCAGGGCGCGGTACTCGGCGCTCGTCACCAGGTCCCAGTCGAGCGCGACTCGCGGTCGACGCCGTCGCGCCGGCTCCAGAAGCGGACCAGACCGGTGCCGTGCTCTTCGTCGTGGCCGACGTTGGACGTCCTGGTAGCCGGCGGCTCGAGCTGCTCGGCGATGCGCGCCGAGGCGGCCGTCGTCCAGGAGCGAGCCCTTGTCGCGGATCTCGTTGCGCAGCGCGATCTTGACCGCCGACGCGGGCAGGCCGCGCGACACCAGGCGGTCCAGATTCTCGCGGAAGGCCTCCACCTTCTCGAGGAAGGCCGCCAGCCGCACGCCGGTCATCCGCCCGCCGCTGCCGTCGATCCCGGTAGTTCCGATGCGCCCCAGCTCAGCCTACCACTGATCCTTGATGCGGTCGACCAGGAAGCCTGGTACTCGCCGTCGTCCTTGAGGTAGCCCTCGCTCTTGCCGTGGCCAACCTTGTAGAGCGGCGGCTGCGCGATGTAGAGGTAGCCCGCGCTCGATCAGCTCGCGCAACTGCCGGTAGAAGAAGGTCAGGAGCAGGGTGCGGATGTGGCTGCCGTCGACGTCGGCGTCGGTCATGATGATGAGCTTGTGGTAGCGCAGCTTGGCGACGTCGAAGTCTTCCGCGCCGATGCCGGTGCCGAGCGCCGTGATGATGGTCCGGATCTCCTCGGAGGCGAGCATCTTGTCGAAGCGCGCCTTCTCGACGTTGAGGATCTTGCCCTTGAGCGGCAGGATCGCCTGGAAGCGGCGGTCGCGCCCCTGCTTGGCCGAGCCGCCGGCGGAGTCGCCCTCGACCAGGAACAGCTCGGCCATCTCGGGTCGCGCTCCTGGCAGTCGGCGAGCTTGCCGGGCAGGGTCGAGCTCTCGAGCGCGCCCTTGCGCCGGGTCAGCTCGCGCGCCTTGCGTGCCGCCTCGCGCGCGCGCGCCGCCTCGACGCACTTCTCGACGATGCGCCGCGCCTCGCGCGGGTTCTCCTCGAGGAAGCTCGCCGAGCCGGTCGTTGACCATCTGACTCGACCCAGCCCTTGACGTCGCGAGGAGACCAGCTTGTCCTTGGTCTGGGAGGAGAACTTGGGGTCGTGGATCTTGCACCGAGAGGACCGCGGTCAGCCCCTCGCGCACGTCCTCGCCGGACGAGGTTCTCCTTGAGCGTTCTTGAGCAGGCCCGCGGCCTGCGCGTAGGTGTTGATCGTGCGCGTCAGCGCGCGCCGGAAGCCCGGCGAGGTGGGTGCCGCCGTCGCGGTTGTTGATGGTGTTGGTGAAGCGAAGATGTTCTCGCTGTAGCCGTCGTTCCACTGCAGGGCGACCTCGCATCGCTCTCGCTCCTGCCGTCGTCGCGGTGTCGACGAGGTGGATCGGCTTGGGGTGGAGCGGCTGTCTTGTTGCGGTTCAGGTGCTCGACGAAGGAGGCGATGCCGCCGGCGTAGGCGAACTCGTGCCTCCTTGCCGGTGCGCTCGTCGCGCGAGGCGGATGCGCAGGCCGCGGTTGAGGAACGACAGCTCGCGCAGGCGCTGGGCCAGCATGTCGTAGTGGAACTCGAGGATGGTGAAGATCTCGGGGTCCGGCTTGAAGCGTGACCTTGGTGCCGGTCTTGCCGTGCTTGCCGATCGCCTTGATCGGCGCCATCGGGCAGCCCCTGGTGGTAGACTCTGGCCAGACCTCGCCGTCGCGCGGATCTCCAGCTCGCAGCCACTCGGAGAGGAGTTGACCACCGAGACGCCGACGCCGTGCAGGCCGCCGGAGACCTTGTAGGAGTTGTTGTCGAACTTGCCGCCCGAGTGCAGCTCGGTCATGATGACCTCGGCCGCCGAGCGCCCCTCTCCTTGTGCATGTCGACCGGGATGCCGCGGCCGTTGTCCTCGACCGTGACCGAGTTGTCGGTGTGGATCACGACGTCGATGCGCGAGCAGTAGCCGGCCTGCGCCTCGTCGATCGAGTTGTCGACGACCTCCCAGACCATGTGGTGAAGGCCGGAGACGTCGTCGGTGTCGCCGATGTACATCCCGGGGCGCTTGCGCACCGCCTCGAGGCCCTTGAGGACCTTGATGTTTTCGGCTGTATAGGTAGGTACTGGATTCTCCAAAACCGGTCTCTCCCTGCTCTGATTCTGGGTTGCCGCCACACGGAGGGTGCGAGCGAAAAATTATACCACGCCGAGGGGCTTTTAGCGAGGTCTGGAACCTCGAATATTCAAGGATTTACGACCCCTTGAAGCGTTAACAGAAAAGCCCCGTCAAGGCTTCCCTAGGACAGGAGAGAGAGCCTCCCTTTCTCCATCTCCCAGACCTTGCCGACCTCCAGGGTGAGCCAGACCTGGGGCCGGTTCGAGCTCGCGAAGAGCTGCCTGGGTTCCCCGGACGGGCCCGCCTGGAAGACCTTCCAGACTGCGGCGTGGGTCGGGGGCGCCAATTCGGCATCCGCGTCGTCGAGGAGGTAGACCGGGCTCCGGTCCGCGGCCTCCACGGTCCGGCCATGCGCCGCAAGCAACAGCAACGACAAGGACTTGCGCTCGCCCGCCGACGCCACCCGGCGGATGTCGTGCCCCCCCCAGAGGATCTCGAGCTCGTCGCGATGGGGTCCAAGGAGGGGTGCTGCCGCCGGCGCTCTTTCTCCGCGATCGAGTCGAGGCTCTCCGCGATCGACTCCGCGCCGTCGAGACCGGAAGCGGGGGACGGCCGGTAGCGCAGCTCGACCGGAGGGAACGGCAGGCCCGATTCGCCGAGGACCGCGAGGAGGGTACCCTTGAGCGTCTCCACGTACTCGTGCCGGAGGCGGATCACCTCGGCGGCGAGCGCGGCGAGCAGCTCGTTCCAAATCTCGATCCCCGCACCTCCTTGAAGGAGCAGCTCCCGCTTCTGGCGCAGAGCCTCGCGGTAGCGCCCGAGAAGCTCCAGGGCGGCCGGCCGGCTGGCGACGATCCCGCGATCCAGGAAGCGGCGGCGAGCCTTGGGCGCACCCACCAAGACCTCCGCCTCGGCCGACGTCCAGGCGACCACCGGCAGGGCGGCGAGGTGCTCGGCCAGCGGTCCGACCTTGCCGTTCAGGGTGCGCTCCCGCCGGCCCTCGATCCAGACGACCTCCAGGCTGGACCGCCGGCCGGTATCCACTTCGGCGTGAACCCGGAAGGAGGAGCTGCCGTGCCGCGCGCAGTCGGCGAGCTGGGCGGCACGGAAGCTGCGGGTCGTGGCGACGACGTAGACGGCCTCCAGCAGGCTGGTCTTGCCGGCGCCGTTGCCGCCGAGAAGAAGATGCGACCCCCGCCCGGGCCACCAGTCCAGGGGGTCCAGGTTGCGGAAGTCGCTGGCGAGGAGTTGAGAGATCAATAATCAGAGAGGGCGGCATGGCGCCGCCCTCAGATCCTCATCGGCATGATCACGCAGAGATACCGCGTGTCGGGCCCGTCCACCGGGTAGCCGACGCACTGCGTGTTCTCGTCCTTGAGCTCCAGCCGGATGCGCTCGGTGTCCACGGCGCCGAGGAAATCCCGCAGGTAGTCCGGGTTGATGCCGACCCGGAACTCCGGCCCCTCGTAGTCGCAGGCGACCTCTTCCACCGCCTCGCCGAGGTCGGAGTTGGCGGCGGAGATGACCACCTGGTCGGGGGTGAACTGGAGGCGCACGGCCCGGGCCCGGTCGCCGGTCATGAGCGCGGCGCGCTGCACGGCCTCGGCGAGAATCTTGCGCTCGAACTGGACCTTCTTGTCGTTGTCCTTGGCGATGACCCGCTCGTAGTCGGGGAAGGTCCCCTCCAGGATGCGGCAGATCAGCTCCCGCCGGCCGAGGCCGAAGGAGAGATGATGCTCGCCGCGACGGTAGGAGAGCTTGCCATCGCCCTCCAGCCGCTGCAGCTCCTGGAGCGCCTTGCGCGGCACGAGGACCGACTCCTGCGAGCCGCCGTTGCCCTCCCGGCCACCCTCGACCAGGGCGAGGCGGTGGCCGTCGGTCGCGACCATCTCCATGGAGCCGTCCTTGAGCTTGAGGAGAGCACCGTTGAGCTGGAAACGCGACTCCTCGGCCGAGACGGCGAAGAGGATCTTCGCGACCATCCGGCGGAAGTCCGCGAACGGGATCTCGACCAGGGTGCTGTCCTCGACGTGGGGCAGGGTCGGGAAGTCGTCCGGCGCCAGGCCGTGGACCTTGAAGCGCGACTTGCCGGAGCGGATGGTGAGGATGCGCGGCTCTTCCTGGACGAGGTGGACCTCGTCGGCGGTGAGCGCGCGGATGATCTTCGAGGAGCTTCTTGGCCTGCACGGCGATGCCGCCGGGCTCCTTGACGTCGGACTCGCACCAGGACGTCAACGAGACGTCGAGGTCGGTGGCGGCAAGGTTCAGCCGGTCTTCGCGGGCGGTCAGGAGCAGGTGCGAGAGGACCGGGATGGTGGTCTTCCGCTCCACGATGCCCTGCATCGGAATGAGCTCGCCCAGAAAGTCACTGCGGTTGACGCGGATTTCCATTCCCTCTTCTCCGTATAGAAGGCATCAGAATATAGCATAGACAGTCGTAGTAGAAGGTCGCTGCGGATTTCGGGAAAACGTCCGTAAGTCCCTGAAGCTCCGGGGCTTGGTTGACGGACCCGCCTGCGGAGGCGCTGTGGAGGGCCTGCGGACGGAAGTGGAGAAAAAAGGACGGGCGAAAATTCTCCGCAGCTCTCCACAGATTCTCCGGTGACTTCTCCACAGGCTTTCCGGAGGCCCGTTGTTCGGGGGGCATGCGATCAACCGTCATCGGAAGTGCTGCTCGAACTTCTGGAGAGAGCGGTCGAAGTCGGGATCGGTCTTGCGCAGCTCCCCGACCTTGTCCACCGAGTACATGACCGTCGAGTGGTGCTTGTCGTTGAAGAGCTTACCGATCTCGGGGTAGGAGAGATTCGTCAGCGTCTTACAGAGGTACATCGCGACCTGGCGCGGGATGACGATCTGGCGCGCGTTGCTCTTGCTCTTGATGTCGGCGACCTTGAGGTCGTAGTGGCGCGCCACGGCCTTGATGATGTCGGCCGGGGCCGGCTTCTTGCCCTCCTCGGGCAGGATGTCCTTGAGCGTCTCGCGGGCAAGGGCGGGCGACATCGGCTTGTCGGTGAGCGAGGAGAAGGCGATGACGCGGGTCAGCAGCCCTTCGAGCTCCCGGATGTTCGACTTGACCTGCTGGGCGATGAACTCGGCCACGTCGTCCGGCAGCTCGGTGTTCTCCAGGTAGGCCTTGCGCCTCAGGATGGCCATCTTGGTCTCCAGGTCGGGCGGCTGGATGTCGGCGATCAGCCCCCACTCGAAGCGACTGCGCAAGCGCTCCTCCAGCGTCGGGATGTTCCGCGGCGAGGAGTCGGAGGTGAGGATGATCTGCTTCTGGCTCGTGTAGAGCGTGTTGAAGGTGTGGAAGAACTCCTCCTGGGTCCGCTCCTTGTTGGCGATGAACTGGATGTCGTCGATCAGCAGGACGTCGATGGTGCGGTAGCGCTCCCGGAACTCGGGCATCCGGTCGAAGCGGATGGAGTTGATGAGCTCGTTGACGAACTGCTCGGCGGCCAGGTAGAGGACCCGGAGGCCGGGCCGGGTGCGCAGGATCTCGTGGCCGATGGCGTGGAGGAGATGGGTCTTGCCGAGCCCGACCCCGCCGTAGAGGAAGAGCGGGTTGTAGCTCTGGGAGGGGTTCTCGGCCACGGCCTTGGCCGCGGCGGTGGCAAACTCGTTGGACTTGCCGACGACGAAGGTGCTGAAGACGTACTTCGGGTTGAAGTGGGAGGGCGTGATGAGCTCGCCGCTGTCCTCCTCTTCCTCTTCCAGAGTGAACAACACCTCGAAGCGCGGCTCCCCGATCGCGTCGAGCGCCTGCTCTACCGTAACGCGGTAGCTCTCCTCCAAGGTGCGCAGGAAGCGGGCGTTCGGCGCCTGGAGGAGGAGCCGTCCGTCCGACTCGTCGCGGACCTTGAGAGGCAGGAACCAGGTGGCGAACTCCTCCGAGTCGAGGTCGAGCTGGAGCTGCTTTTGAAGGATCGACCAGAGGGGTGACGACATGCTACCTCGATTGGGCAGAGTGCTCGTATTCCACAGATTTTCCACAACTTGTGGAAATCTTGTCCGCGGGAATGGACCGTCGGGAGCGGATGGTACTGGGTCGATCGGCTACTGCGTCGAAGATCATAACAACACCCCTCGCGGCGCCGCAACCCCCTCCTCCCCGCAAAGGGGAAGTAAGTCCTTTTTTTCAGCACGATCCCGAATGAAAATCGTGCTCTTGTGCCATCGGGATGATACTGCCGAATTGACCCATCCGGCCAGGATGACGTGCCTCGGAAGGGAAGCCGCCTCGGGAGAGGTTCCGGGAGAAGACATTGTAGAAATGCCATGAGCGAGAGGAAGCAATTGCATGAGAGAGACCGCCTATCCTGCCCGCGGGCGGCGGAGCCCGGGGGCAGCCTACGCCGGAACCTTCTGATTCTACAGGCGAATCTCCGGGCCTGACGGATCGGGCACAGCTATTGCAAAAATGTCAGGCACCATTCGTAAGCGTATTCAGGGGGAGGCGCTCGGCCAGCCATACATCAATCCTGCCAACCTGGAGATCATCGCGGTCTCAACCTCTATTTTTTCTTTCCTTTTCTCCCCTTTTCAGGGGTAGATCCCAAAATCCAACCAGTTCTCACGGCGCTTCCCCCCTGGTGCCCTTCGGCCAAACCCGGAGGGCAGCCCCCCCACACCCTCCAGATCTGCTGCGAAGCGGGCAGAAATTACAATTGCCTGGATGGAGGCCGGTAGAAGCTGCCGAGGCGCGGTTTCAGAGGTACTCCGGTACCCGGCGAGCGGTCCATCCACGATTCAGGAGGCGTCTCGACACATCAGGCACGGGCCTTGCAAAAGGTAAGAGGCACGTAGGAAGCAGTCGAAGGGGTCCCAACCCACCAACCGAATCCTACCTATCGAGACTTCGGTCTCAACCTCTTTGAACCTTACCTGATTCCCCTGAACAAGGGGTAGATCCTCAAAATCCAACCGGAGAGATGGGGCCCTTTCCCCAAGACCTCCCAGCCTCGGCTGGGAGGTCTCGGCATTTAAAGGGGATAGGGTAGGCCCCGTCTCGGGCACGGGCATTGCACCTCTAGGGGGACAGAAACTCGTAGGGGAGGTTCCAGCCCACCATAAACGGTCCTACCTGTTTTGGAGGTCGTCTCGACCTCACCCTCTCATCGTCTCACCTGAAAGCCCCTTGATACAGGGGTATAGCCATAAAACCCAACCGGAGAGATGGGCCTCCCCCTTGTTTCCCTCCGTCCGCAAGGACGGTGCGCCAACCTGGCGCGCCGTTGTGGACCTGCCAAAATGGCGGATAGAATGACGCGATGCGGCACGTTGACGCGCTCCTCGCCTGGTTCGACCGCCACCGGCGCGACCTTCCCTGGCGCCGGACCCGCGATCCCTATTCCATATGGCTCTCCGAGGTGATGCTGCAGCAGACCCGGATCGAGACGGCTCTCCCTTATTACCTGCGGTTCGTGCAGAAATTTCCAACGGTGCGGGACCTTGCCGCCGCCGAGGTCGAAGAGGTGCTGGCGCTGTGGTCCGGCCTCGGCTACTACCGGCGCGCGCGGCAGCTTCACGCCGCGGCGCAGCAGGTGGCGGAGATGGGCGGTTTCCCGCGTACGGTCGAAGGCTTGCTGGAGCTGCCGGGGATCGGCGCCTATACCGCGGCGGCGGTGGCGAGCATCGCCTTCGGGGTGCCGGAGCCGGTGCTGGACGGCAATGTGGAGAGGGTACTTTCGCGCTGGCTCGCCCTGGAGCTGGACCCGAAAAGCCGCGAGGCGCGCCAGCGCATGCTGGAGACCGCCGCCGGTCTTCTGGACCCGGAGCGGCCGGGAGACAGCAATCAGGCCTTGATGGAGCTGGGAGCGACCGTCTGCGCGCCGCGCCGGCCGCGCTGCCTGCTCTGCCCCATCGCCTCCGGCTGCCGGGCGGCGAAGGAGGGCGACCCGGAGAGGTATCCCGTCGCCCGGCCGAAACGCGAACGCGAGCTTCACCGCCTCGCGGTGGCGGTGGTGGAGAAGGCCGGGCGCGTCCTTCTCTTCCGCCGGCCCGAGGACCGCTCGCTGATGGCCGGCCTGTGGGAGCTGCCCTGGAGCGCCGCCGACCGGGCGGAGCAGGGTCTCGCCGAGCGCTACGGCGGCAGGTGGACGCTGGGGAGCGTCTCGGCGGAGCTCGCCACTCGATCACCTATCGGGACCTGGAGCTGGACGTTCACCGGGCCCGGCTTGGACGGAGCGCGACCCGCGCGGAGATCGAGTCGGGCTGGTTCGGGCGGAGGGAGCGTGCCGGTCTGCCGCTTTCGTCGCTCGTCGAGAAGGTTCTACGGGTGCTGGACCGGACGTAGAGCCTCGGGCAGCCGGCTTCCTCCGGCGGACCGCCGCCCCTCTTCCCAGGCCCAGGCGGCGCGCTCGGGATCGCCGAGAGCCTCCCAGAGCAGCGACGCCTGGAGGAACCACTCCGCGAACAGCGGCTCGCCGCCGCCGAGATCGGTCCGGAGCTTGTTCTCCAAGGGGGTCTCGATCTCGTCGAACAGGTGGCGGGCCTCCGGCAGGTCCCCCTTCCTGAGCGCGATCCAGGCACGGTGGAGGGTGATCGATTCGCCCAGGTCGGAACGGATGGCGGCCGCCCGGCCCAGATCGCGGCTCGCCGCGGCCAGATCGCCGGCATAGGCCGCGGCCAGCCCCGACTCCAGCAGGGCTTCGCCGTCGGAAGGGTCGGCGGCGAGGATGCGGGCCAGGAGCCGGCGCGCGTCGTCGAACCGGAGGAGGTGGCGGGAGGCCACCGCGGCGGCGAACAGCTCGTCGCGTCCGGCTCCCCGTCCGGTGCGGGCCGCGGCGAGCGCGGCTTCGAAGTCGCCGCGACCGACCGCCTGAGCCGCCGGGCTCTGCGGCGTCCGGCGGAGGACGGTGAACAGGGCCAGTGCGCCGATCGCGGCACCGGCGAGGATCAGTACGGTAAGGAGGACTTCGAACGAGGGCATGTCAGAGAAGGGGGAGCTGGGCCGGCCGCAGCCGCTGCCAGGCTTCCTGCTCCACCGCGTCGAGCCACTCGGCCCGGCGCTCCGGATCGAGGTGGAGAGCGTCGAGCCCGCGGTCGTTCAGCTCGCGCAGGAGCCTCTCCTCGACGGCCCGTTGAAAGGCGGGATCCTGGGAGCGGATACCGTCTGGAGAAGGCTGCTCGACGATCGGCACGTGGACCAGGATGTCATAGGAACGGATCCAGGCCTCGATGAGGCTCTCCAGGGCCTCCTGGCGTCCGGCGGCGAGAAGCAGGTAGACGTAGTTGTCGAGCACGCTACGGTCGCAGACGACCACGGGGTATCGGGCCTGGGCGACCAACTCCTCGGCGATCTGCGTATGGAGGATCCACGACTGGGCGGCGACCGAGGTCTCCTCGTTGATCGTGAGAGGGCACCGCCGCGCCACCTCATGCACGACCTCGATCGACACGTCCCGGCGCTTCAGCCTGGAAGCCAGCCCATAGCAGAGCGTGGTCTTCCCCACCCCGTGGGTCCCGATGAAGGCGATCTTGGCGCGGGGGAAGGAGGACATGCTCGCCACGATATCGCACCGCCGATCCCCCCACCCGTCCTTGCTAGCGGCGCAATCGGGCTATCTCCTCCTCCAGGAGCCGAATTCGTTCCTCGGCCGCCGCGCGCGCCGCCGCTTCGCTGCCGGCCCGTCTCTCAGCCGCTTTGCGCGCCGTAGCTTCCTCGGCGGCCCGCGTCTCGGCCGCTTCACGCGCCTCGGCCTCCTCCTCGGTCCAGGGCAACGGCCTGCCGGTGGCGGGGTCGATCAGCCGCAACCGTTCTCCCTCGGTCCTCAGCCGAAGGCCCGACGCGTGGCTGAGGAGAGAACCGTCCGGCTCGAAGGACATGGAGACGTACCAGCCCGATTGGAGACGGTAGCCCTGAAGGTTCGGCTCCAGGTAGTCGCCATAGGGATCGAACAGGACGTACTCCTCGACCCCGAGCCGGCGATAGACATCCTTCTTGTCGTTGACGTCCTCGTCCTTCGTGGAGCTGGAGGTGACCTCGATCACCAGGCTCGGCACCCGTCCCTCCTCCCAGAGCTTGTAGACGGGCCGGTCCCACTTGCTCACGCCATGGACGAGCAGCACGTCGGGGGCCACCACGGAGCGCGGGTTGCCCTTTTCGTAATAGAAGAAAAGGTTGCCGCCCACCCACACATCGGGCACGTCCTTGAAGCGGTGCTCCAGGCCATGGATCATGTCCGACATGATCTTGCGGTGCAGGGTGGTCTCGGCCATGGGTTGGCCGTCGGCGGTGGGATAGTCGATCTCCTGCTGCAACGGGATCGCGGCCATGCGTGCTTCCCTCCTGCAATTGCCCGACGGATCGCGGGTATCAGAGCATGAAACCCGCCGAGGCGCAACCGGGTTTTCGCTCACAATGGTAACACGGGCAGGCCTTGTCGGGATTATGCACTTGACAAACCCAAGCCACCGGGGCCCGATCTGCCCGAAGTGGATGTCCGCCAACCGGGCCTATCGGCTCACCCCCAAGGCGACATCCTCCCGGCCGGTCCGCGAGGAAGCCGCCAAAGAAGCGGCGGAAGCGTTACCGGAGGAGCAAGGGGTGAGACCAGGACGACGGGGCCGGAAAGTAGACCCGCCGCTTTCGCTCTACCCTCTTAGCTTCGAGGAGGCCGGGATGCCCTCCTGGAGGTGAAGGTGGAGACGGAAGGCAAGGGCGTCAAGAAGCCCAGGCGCTAGGCGCCGTCACTACTTAACTATCTTGGAGTCCAGCCTTTGAGATGGGTTCTGCGAAGAGTCGGCCTTGCGCCGGGGAGGGGACGGTCTTAGGAAAGCAGCCATCGCTTTGTTGAAGCTCGCTTGGTCTAGGGATCGCACTTGCTTCTTCTCAGTCGCAGGCGGAGCGTTCTTGGCCATTTGCATTTCCTCCGTCAGTGTTGAAAGATGGATGCTGCATGTATCTTGCCTACTTGGATGAATCCGGGGACCCGGGGCTCGTCAGAAGCCCTACCGTGTTCTACGTCCTCTCATGTGTATTAGTGCATGACAGCCGCTGGCTAGAGACACTCGATCGTCTAATCGAGATGCGGCGGCGGCTTCGTACCGCGTTCGGAATCCCTCCGTCTGCTGAGATCAAGGCTAGCCACTTCAAGGTCAAGAAGGGAGCCTTCCGCAACCTTGACCTCTCGATTGAGAAGCGGATGGAACTCTTCAGTGGTTTGTTGAAGTATCAGAGACGCCTCCCCATCAAGGTGTTCACTATCGCGATTGAAAAGGCACCAGCGGCGAAGCGCGACCCCAATCGCACCTCCCAGGAGCTTGCCTGGCTTATGGCTCTCCAGAGAATACACACTTTCTGCAAGAAAGTCACCACGAAGGCCAAACCCGGAGAGCCCGAAAGGCCGGATGAGTTCGCTACGATCTTCCCGGATGAAGGTCACAACCATATCGTCCGGCGCCTCATGCGCAAGCTACGACGCCATCATACCGTTTCCCAATTCTGGGGTGAAGGGTATATCAAGGAAGAGCTGACGAGAATTATAGAAGACCCGAACGACAGGGCGTCTCACCTCTCCTACTTTTCGCAGCTCGCGGACTGGAACGCTTACGCTGCCCACAAGTCCAAATACATCGCGCCCGACGGGATCACTCCGCCAGATGCATGGGACGAACTCGACCGCGTCATGCTGCGAGCCGTCAACCAAATCACGGGCGGTCCTCCTGCCATCGTGAAATGGCCCAGGTAAGCGAATGGCCCCGGATCACTCCGGGGCCATTCCTCTAAATCGCTGTAGCAGGCAGTCCTACTCCGGCACGCGCCGGGTTCAGACCACGGTCGAAGTGTAGCGGGTCGGCCAGCCCGTGTCAAGTGCTATTTAGGCGCCTAATAGGTGCTATCTAGTCCGCATTCCCGGGGGTAGGATAAGGGAGAGATGTCGCCGCCGACCAGGAAGCCAAATCGCGTCGCAACGGTGCCGATTACGATCCGCACAACGCGGCGCGTTCAGGAGTTGTTGCAGTACTTAGTGGACCTGGAAATCTACGGGAAGACAGATGCGGCGGTCGCGGAGCAACTTGTACGGGAAGGTCTCCGCAGGCTCTTCAGGGAAGACGAGGCGATGGTAGGCCGGCCGCCTGGACGAAAGAAGGGGCGGCTGAAGCAGGAAGAGGACTAGCTAACCCAGAAACCACGGGGATTCGTGAACCCCGGCTCGGGGGGAGGGTCAGCCCGAGGAGGGGCGTATTCCCTCTCCGTAACCAGAGGCACGGGTTCCCGGAAGGCCGGGACCGCCGTGTGGGTGGACGGCGAGGGCCTTGGACTCCGCGGCCGGCCAGACGCGACCGTGGCTGTCAGGCTGTCAAACCCCCGCCGTTCCTCGTTTTGAGCCTCTCGATGAGCTCTACGGGCCTCTCGTCGAACCCTTCGAGCCTCTCAACGAGGTCGACGAGGCTTTCATTGAGGTCGACGAGCCTCTCATCGGCCTTGACGAGCCTCTCGTTGAGCTCGATGAGTCTCTCGTCGAGCTCGTTGAACCTCGTCAAACTCGATGAGTCTCCCGTCGAGCTCATCGAGGCTCTCATCGAGGCCGACGAGCCTCTCATCGACCTTGACGAGCCTTTCATCGACCTTCACGACCCTCTCGTCAGACTCGTTGAGCCTCTCATCGTGCTCATCGAGGCTTTCAACCATCCCGCTCAGTCGCCCGTGGAGTCGCTCGCGAAGGCTCGGGCGAGGGCGAGCGCCACCGGGGTTCCCATGACGAAGACCGCGATCAGCGTCAGGCTCCACTGCAGGGCGGGCAAGGGGCCGGTGTAGTTCTGGGGCGAGGCGATGGGGGGCTGCACCTGCCAGACCAGCGGCGTGATGGCGATCCCCAGCCCGGTTACCCCGTAATAGAGGGCTCCCTCGCTCCAGAACGGACGGCTGGTGGCCGGCCAGGGAAGCTCCGGCACCGGGTGGCGCCGCTCCCAGAGCATGTAGAGCACCAAGTAGAGGAGCACAGTGCCGAACCAGCCGGCGTAGTTGTGCAGGCCGACGCCGAAGTAGCTGCCGCCGTCGTGCCAGATCCAGTCGCCGCTGATCGTCGACTGGTAGGGGTCCATGGCGACATCCCACGACACCATGAGGAAGGCGGCGCAGACCGCCAGCGCCAGGGCACGCCCGGTGGTGCGCGGCGTCCGGTAGGCGCCGAGGACCATCCGCGCCACCACCAGGCTGGCGTAGCCCACGGCGATGTAGCCGCACTGGATCAACGGCGGCACGCCCAGGATCTTTGGGCCGAGTTGGTCCGTGTAGTGGTAGCGGCCGAAGATCAGGCCGGTGGCCACGCCGATGACCTCGGAGGTGAAGCTCACCGTGAAGGCGATGACGCAGAAAGCGATCACCCGCTTCCAGCCGAGGGTGAGACTACCGTGGGCGAAGACGAACAGAACCCCGCCGAGCAGCGTCACTGTGGTGTTGACCTGGTCGCTGATGCCGAGCCAGGGGGAGAAGTTGAGCAGGAAGGTGACGATCAGCACGCCCACGGTGAAGTAGGTCAGGGCGAGGGTCGTCGGGCTCGGTCTGGGGACGGGGGACGAGGTGGG
The DNA here is from genome assembly GCA_963844885.1 of uncultured Holophagales bacterium. GTDB lineage: Bacteria > Acidobacteriota > Thermoanaerobaculia > Multivoradales > UBA5704 > DATMER01. Next base: position 51,189 of record CAWJQA010000017.1, read on the forward strand.
ACTCATGAGATCCTCCTTCTCCACGGTTGAACGGCGTTGTTCGATCTTTCTGGAGCGGTTCGTTCGCGACGACCGGAAGAAGCAACGGACGTGCCGGCAGCGCGGGCCTCTTCGGAGCCTCCGTGCTCCGCGCTATCTCACTGCACTGTAGTCACTTGCGGAACTGGAAAGCCGTACGGCCGCCGGCAGGGAAGAATGCCGCGCAATGTCGCGACGTCGGCCCGATGTCTCCCGACATCGCCCGACACAAGGCATCGACCCAAAATCTAGCCCAACGCGCTCTCCAGGATCCCCAAAGCCGTCTCCATCAACTCCTCCGGGATGGTCAGCGGCGGCACGAGCTGCGCCACCTTCCCTTCGGGGCCGCCGGCCAGGAGGATGACACCGCGGGCGAGAGCCTCGGAGGCGAGGTTTCCGGCGGCTTCGGCATCCTTCATCTCTATACCCCAGAGAAGGCCCCGCCCGCGGACGGCGGCCACTCGGGCGAAGCGTTCCGGCCAGGAGGCGAGCCGCTTCTCCACCACCTCCCCCATCTTCGCGGCCCGGGCAGGGAGATCTTCCTCCTCGATCACCGAGAGCGCGGCGAGCGCCGCGGCGCAGGCGACCGGGTTCGCCACGAAGGTGGCCGTGTGCAGGGCCTCCTTCTCCGTCTCCCAGATGCGGAAGAGTGGACGGCGTGCCAGGACGGCGGCGATCGGCATCCCTCCCCCCAAGGCCTTGCCGCAGCAGAGGATGTCCGGGCGCACCCCGTCGTGCTCCACCGCGAACAGGCGGCCGGTGCGGCCGAAGCCGGTGAAGATCTCGTCCGCGATCAGCAGGGTCCCGTGCTCGCGGCAGAGCCGGGTGAGTCCGGCCAGCCAGCCGGGAGGCGGGAGAATCACCCCCTCCCTCCCGACGATCGGCTCGACCAGGACACAGGCGATCCCCTTCAGCTCCATCCGGGCCGGGTCGCAACCGTAGGGAAGACGGTGGACATGGCCATGGAGAAGGGCGGCGAACGGCTCCCGGAACTCGGGGCGCGACGTCGCCGCGAGCGCTCCCAGGGTCGTGCCGTGATAGGACGGGTCGAAGGCCACGACCCCCGGCCGGCCGGTCACGGCGACCGCGGTCTTGAGCGCGATCTCCACCGCCTCGGAGCCCGAGATCGAGAAGAAGACCCGGGGATCGTCGACCGGCGCGAGCCGCACCAGCCGCTCCGCCAGCTCCACCCGGAGAGGATGGCCGTGGACGTCGCCGAGCCCATGAAGGAGCCGGCCGGCCTGGTGGCGGACCGCCGCCACCACCTTCGGATGGCGGTGGCCCACCGAGGCCACACCGAAGCCGGAGGTCAGGTCGATATAGAGATTGCCGTCGACGTCCCGGACCTGCGCGCCCTCGGCCTCCTCCCAGAAGAGCGAGACGGCTCCGGGGACGGACGGGAGCGTGTTGATACCCGGAGCCTCGACCGCCGCGATGCGGCGCGACAGCTCGCGCGAGCGCGGGCCTGGGACGGGTGGGGGCGCCCCTTGAGGGGCCGGGGGTGAGGGGAACAACCCAATCACATCTCTCTCCGGCCTGCGAGAGACCGGGCCAGCGTCACCTCATCCGTGTACTCGATGTCGCCGCCCACCGGCATGCCGAACGCCAGGCGCGTCACCCGCACCCCGCGGGGCTTGAGGAGCCGCGCCAGATAGAGCGCGGTCGCCTCGCCCTCGACGTTCGGATTCGTGGCGAGGAGCACCTCCGCGACCCCCTCCAGGCGCGCCATCAGCCCGGGGATCGCCAGGCGGTCCGGACCGATGCCGCGGTGCGGGGAGAGGGCGCCGAGGAGCACGTGATAGACCCCGTTGAACTCCCCGGTGCGCTCGATCGGCTCGATGTTGAACGGCTCTTCGACCACGCAGATCCGCGAGCGGTCGCGGCGCTCGTCGGAGCACCAGCGGCAGGGATCGACCGGGGTGATCGAGTTGCAGGAGGAGCAGTGGAACAGCTTCTCCTTGACCTCGACGATCGCCTGGGCGAGAGCCTGGGCCTCACCCGCCGGAACCTTCAGCAGGTAGTGGGCCAGCCGGGTCGCGGTCTTCGGCCCGATGCTCGGGAGCCGCGACAGCTCCCCGATGAGGCGGGCCAGGGGGTCGGACATCTCTGCTGCCGGCGCGGGCTCAGAAGAGGCCCGGCAGGTTCGCCGCCATCGAGCCCATCTTGCCCTGCATCGTCTCCTCGACCTTGCGGCCCGCCTCGTTGACCGCGGCGACGATGAGATCCTCCAGCATCGAGGGGTCGTCCTTGTCCATGGCCTCGGGATCGATCGTCACGGAGACGACCTGCTTGTGGCCGCTCATCTTGACGGTCACCATGCCGCCGCCCACGCTCGCCTCGACGATGAGCTCGTTGAGCTCGCGCTGGAGGCGTTCCTGCATCTCCTGGGCCTGCTTCATCAACTGACGCATGCTGCTCATGAGTCTTCAATCCTCCCTGATACGCTCTTCAACCCGCTCGACCTTACCACCGAAGATGTCGAGAACGGTCTGAACGGTGGGGTTTTCGACAACACCCGCCGCGGCCTCCTGGCGGGTCTGCTCCTCCGCCGCCGGGCGGCGGCTGCCGTTTCCCTGGACGGTGCGCCAGGGAGTGCCCGCGCCCCACACCGCGGCGAGGGACTCTTCGATGACCTGGCGGTTCGCCGCCTGCTGCAGGCGCGAGTCGAGCCAGGTGTCGCCCGGCATCCGGGCGATGGTGAGACGGCCGTCCACGAAGGTGATCTCCTCCGCCTCCGAGAGGTGCGCGGCGAGCGGCTGCTTGCGGCGGCTGACCTCGTCGAGGAACGCCTGGACCGGGTCGCCGGCCGCGGCGGCCCGGGGCGGGGGAACGGGCGCGGGATCGGGAGCCGGCGCGGGCGCCGGACGGGGCGCGGCGGCTTGGGGCGGCGGCGATGCCGGAGATACGGGCTGGACGGGCTGTGGCCGGGGAGCCGGCCGGGCGGCAGGCGGAGCGCTCCGCGAGGGCTGCGCCGCCGGGGCCGGCAGGGTCGTCCCGGCGAGGATCTCCTCGACCCGGCGCAGCTTGGGCAACTCGGCGGCGCGCAGCCAGGCGATCTCGACGGCGAGGGCGCCGCTCTCGCTGCGGCGGACCAGGGTCTCGCTGCTCAGAAGCTGGTGGAGGAGGCGCAGCACGTTCTCGTAGCCCGCCTCCTTGGCCATGGCGGCGAGGGCCTGCGCCTCTTCCAGGGGGAGGTCCACCGCGTCGGGGTCGCCGCCCATGGCGAGGTGCAGCGCGTCGCGGCAGAAGGCGAGGAACTGGCCGAAGACCGTGCGCGGATCCCAGCCCTCGTCCTCGATCCGCCCGACCGAACGGTTCACCGCCTGGCCGTCGCCGGCGAGGATCGCGGCCAGCAGCCGCTGGAAGAGCGCGGTATCGAGGCCGCCGAGGAGGCGGACGGCGTCCTCATCGCTGATCGCGTTGGAGCCGAAGGTGGCGAGCTGGTCGAGGAGGGCGACGGCGTCGCGCACGCTCCCCTCGCCGGCCCGGGCCACCAGCCGAAGGGCGGTGTCGCTCGCCTGGATCCCTTCCTTGGTGGCGATCTCGCGCAGGAGCCCGGTCACGTCCTGCGACGAGACGCGGCGGAAGTGGAACTCCTGGCAGCGGGAGAGGATGGTGGCCGGGACGGCGTCGGCCTCGGTCGTGGCGAAGATGAAGACCAGGAACGGCGGCGGCTCCTCGACGATCTTGAGCAGCGCGTCGAAGGCCTGCCGCGACAGGCGGTGGATCTCGTCCAGGATCACCACCTTGTAGCGGTCGCGGGCGGGGCCGTACTTGAGGCTCTCCGTCAGCTCGCGGACCTGCTCGACCTTCGAGTAGGTGGCGGCGTCCACCTCGATGACGTCCATGTCCGAGCCGCGGGTGATCTCGACGCAGGCCGTACACTCGTTGCACGGGTCGGGCAGCAGGACCGCGCTCGCAGTTGAGCATCTTCGCCAGGAGCCGCGCCGTCGTGGTCTTGCCGACGCCGCGGATGCCGGAGAAGAGATAGGCCTGGGCGATCCGCCCTTCCTGGACGGCGTTGCGCAGAGCGGTCACGATCGGCCCCTGGCCGACGAGGGTGGAGAAGCTCTGCGGGCGCCACTTGCGGGCGAGTACCTGATAGGTCATGGATGAGATCGGCAGGCTGGGCGGCAGCGGCCTACGAAGGGTTCCGGTTTGTCTGCGGCACTCGGCCGGAGACCTTATCGCTGCTCCCTTCCGGGCCTGACGAGGTTCGGTAACGGCCGATGCACAGGACCCGAACCCTTCGTGGGCCGCTGCCAGGCGCCCATGCTATGTCCTGGTGTCTGGTCTGTAAAGGTCCGGAGCGCCGGGCAAATTCCCGGGGGTTTGCCGATCGGAGCCCCTTCGAGTAAGATAGCCCGCCTGCCTGGAGCAGGCGGGGTGCCGTGCAGACGGAAACACCGGAAGATCGGATCTGGATGCTCGAAGCCCTCGCCGAGGCTCGGCGAGCCGGCGACATCGGGGAAGTCCCCATTGGCGCCGTGATCGTACGGGAAGGGAAGGTCATCGGCCGCGGCCACAACCGTCGCGAAGCCGACGCCGACCCTCTCGCACACGCCGAGATCCTCGCGATCCGGCAGGCGTCGAAGGTGATGGAGGGGTGGCGGCTCACGGGGTGTACGATCTACGTCACCCTCGAGCCGTGCGCGATGTGCGCCGGAGCCCTGGTGAACAGCCGCGTCGAGCGGCTGGTCTACGGAGCGCCCGATCCCAAGGCAGGCTGGTGCGGTACTCTGGGCAACCTGGTCCAGGATCCGCGCCTGAACCACCGGCTGGCCGTGACGGCCGGTGTCCTCAGCGAGGAGAGCGCCGAGCTGCTGCGCGGCTTCTTCTCGTCGCTCCGGAGGAGATCCTGAGCCTCGTTCTTTGCAGATTTGAAATCCTGGAGAGATGTCCGAGTGGCTTAAGGAGCACGCTTGGAAAGCGTGTGTTGGGGAAACTCAACCGTGGGTTCGAATCCCACTCTCTCCGCCAACGTTTGAGCCAAAGTTTGAGATAGACCCGGAGAGGTGCCAGAGTGGCTGAATGGGACGGTCTCGAAAACCGTTGACCGGGCAACCGGTCCGTGGGTTCGAATCCCACCCTCTCCGCCAAGTTTTTGCTGGACGTTTTGCTGGACGTTTTGCTGGAAATACTTGAACCACCTGCCCCGCGGGGCAACCAGAGGAAGGAAGCACGAACGTGAAACGGACTTTTCAGCCGAACAACCGCCGCCGCAAGCGGACCCACGGCTTCCTGGTGCGGATGCGCAGCCGCCACGGCCGCGCCGTGCTTTCGCGCCGGCGCGCGAAGGGCCGCAAGCGCCTGTCGGTCTGATGGGAAGCCAGCGCCTGCTCCCCGGGGAGCGGCTGCGGCGGCGGGCGGACTACCTCAGGTGTTACCGGACGGGGCGCCGGCGGCAAGGCTCGCTGGCGCTTCTGTATTTTGTTCCGAACCATCTCGGGCATCCGCGCATCGGGATCACCGCCAGCCGAAAGGTGGGTCCGGCATTCGTGCGGCACCGGATCAAGCGCCGGATCAAAGAGATCTACCGCCGATGGAACGAACGAGGCAATCTCCCCGCCCTGGACTTTGTTCTCCACCTCAAGCCGGAGGCGAGGAGCTCCGAATTCGAAGCTCTGCGGGCCGACCTGATGCGCCTGTTCGCGGGCGTTCTGCCGCGGCGGGAGGCTTCCGCCTCATGAATCATCCCCCCCACGCCATCACCCGGAGCGCCGTCTGGCTGCTCGAGCTGTACAAGCGGCGCCTGTCACCGTTCCTGCCGCCGTCGTGCCGTTTCACCCCCACCTGCTCGGAGTACGCGCGCCTCGCCCTGCTTCGGCACGGGCTCGGCCGTGGCGGCGCCCTGACACTCCTGCGGCTGCTGCGCTGCCAGCCACTCCATCCGGGCGGGGTCGACCTGCCCTGGTCGCAGACCCAAACCGATCGAGACCTATCGAGAGAGGAATCGTAGCTCCGTGGACGAGACTCGCCGCCTGTTCCTAGCCGCCTTGCTGTCGCTGGCGGTGTTCGCCATCTGGTCTCATTTCTTCCCTTCCAAGCCGGTGAAGCCGCCCGCGCCGGCGACCTCGGAGACTCCGGCGACGACCACTCCGTCAGCGTCTCCGGTGACGTCTCCGAGCCCCACGGACGCCGCCGCCGGACCCTCCGGCAAGGCTCCGCTCCCGGCCTGGGCCGGCGAGCCGGTCCAGGCCGCCGCCGAGCAACGCGTAACTCTGGAGAGCCGGGATGCTCGGGCGGTGTTCACCAACCGCGGCGCCCAGCTCGTCTCCCTGCAGATCAAGAACCAGAAGACCACCGAGGGTGGCGCCGTCGAGCTGCTCCGGAGTCGGAACGAGGGGCCGTACCCGTACGGCCTGGTGCAGGGAGCCGACCACAAGCCCCACCCTCTGAACATGGCGCTTTTCCAGGCCCAGACGGCCCCGGACGGCCGCTCGGTGCTCTTCCGCTACCGGGGCCCCGAGGGCATCGCCGAGAAGCGTTTCAGCTTCGACGGCAAGGGCTTCCTGGAGGCGGATCTTCAGGTGCCGGGCGGCGGCTGGGCGGCGGTCCTGGGACCGGGCATCCGCAACCCCACACCCGAGGAGATCAGCAGCCGCTACGGCCGCCGCCTGGCGGTCTACAAAACGGGCGGCGACGTCACCGAGCTGAGCCCGCAGCGCGAGCTGGAGTCGAAGCCGGTCCGGCAGTTGGACTGGGTGGGCCTGGAGGACAACTACTTCCTCTCCGCCGTCATCCCGCGGGCCGGCCTGGCGAGAGCCGTGCTCCAGCCGATGATGATCGAGTCCAGCTCGCGCGGCAACCGCTTCCTGCCGGTGCCCTCCAAGGACGAGATCACCTCCGACGAGAAGAAGCTCCTCCGGGAGTACCGGATCCTCCTGGAGCCGGAGGGCGACACCCTGTCCCTGACCTCCTACTGGGGGGACATGAGCTACGACCGGCTGTCCGCGCTGCCGCACCACCTGGAGCGCGCGGTACGCCTGGGCCGCTTCGGCTTCCTGGCGCGCTACCTGCTGGTCGCGCTGCACTGGATCCACGACAACGTCGTGGCCAACTACGGCTGGGCGATCATCCTGCTGACCGTCGTCATCAAGCTGATCCTGCTGCCGCTGACGCACACCAACATGAAGTCGATGCGGAAGATGCAGGCGCTGAACCCGAAGGTCCAGGCGATCCGCGACCGCTACAAGAGCAAGCTGCGCGACAAACAGGGGAAGCCGAATCTGGAGGCGCAGAAGAAGATGAACGACGAGGTGATGGCGATCTACAAGGAGGCCGGGGTCAACCCGGTCGGCGGCTGCCTGCCGCTGCTCCTCCAGATGCCCATCCTGTTCGCGTTCTTCAGTCTGCTGACAGCGGCGGTCGAGCTGCGCAACGCGCCGTGGATGCTCTGGATCGCGGACCTGTCGTCCAAAGATCCCTACTACGTGCTGCCCATCGTCATGGGAGCCACGCAGTGGTTCCAGGTGCGGATGGCGCCCCAGTCCGGCGACCCGATGCAGCGGCGGATCTTCGAGATGATGCCGATCGTCATGACCGTCATGTTCATCGGGGTGCCGAGCGGCCTGGTCCTCTACTGGCTGACCAACAACGTCTTGACCATTCTGCAACAGGCGGTTTACAAACGATTCGAGAAGAGCGCGGCCTGAGCCGCGCCGGGAGATCCGACCGGGCAGCTTATGAACGAACCGAAGCGGCGATTCTTTTCTGGCGACACGTTGCAACAGGCCCTGGTCCAGGCGGCCAACCACTTCCACCTCCCTCCGGAGGAGATCGCGTACCGCGGCATCGAGAAGCGGCACGGTTTTCTGAAGACCCGCCGGAAGGTGCTCATCGAGGTCGATCCCGAGGCACCCCGGCGTTCCGCGGTGGCGCCTCCTCCGCGGCCTGCCCCACCCGCGCCGCCCGCGGTGGCGCCACCCGCGCCGCGTCCCAGCAGCCCACCGCGGACCGAGCGGATCGAGCAACCTGAGCGGGCCGAGCCTCGGCTGGACCGGGACCGGCGCCCGGCGCGGGCCGAGGAGGCCCCCTCCGTGCGGCCACCGGCCGACTCCGGCGGCCTGATAGCGCTGCCGGAGATTCCGCGGCGCCCCTCCGAACGCTTCCCCGAAGCCACCGGGCCGGTCGCTGAGGCTGCCACCCGGGGAATGGAGCTGCTGCTGCGGATCGCCGGGCTCGACCTGACGCCGCGCATCCTCCAGGGCGACGAGCGGCTGGAGGTCGACCTCTCTGGAGAGGACGCGGACTGGTGCTTCGCGGACGAGGGCGAGCTCGTGGCCTCGGTGGAGCACCTGCTGCCGAGGCTGATCCGCAGCCTGGCCGGCGAGGCGCCGCTGGTGCGGGTCGACTGTGACAACTTCCAGGAGATCCGCGAGGAGCGCCTGCGGAGCCTCGCGCAGCAGGTGGCGGAAGAGGTGCGGCGCAAGGGACGGCCGCGCACCCTGGAGCCGATGAACCCCGCCGACCGGCGGATCGTCCACATCACGTTGGCGGACGACCCGGGTGTGGTCAGCGAGAGCAGCGGCGACGGCTACTTCAAGCGCGTCACGATCCGCCCGGCGTGATTCCCGCGCTTCCGAGCCAGGACCACGTTTCACGTGGAACGTGGTCCGGCTATCATCTCTCCCCCATGCCGTTCGCGCTTCCCCCGCTCACTCACGACCAGCTCGCCGAAGGTCTCGCCAGGCTCTCCCCGGAGCCGCTGGATGACCGTGCCGTGGCCGCGCTCCTCGTCCACTACAAGGAGCTGTCCGCCTGGAATCAGCGGCTCTCTCTGATCGGTCCCGGCACGGTGGGAGAGATCCTGGAGCGCCACTACGGCGAGTCGCTCGCCGCGTTGCCGCTGATCCCGGCAGGCGTCGGGCTCCATGGCCTCGACATCGGCTCCGGCGCCGGCTTCCCGGGGCTCGTCCTGGCCGCCGCCCGGCCGCATCTGGAGATGGCGCTGGTGGAGGCCCGCGAGCGGAAATGGGCGTTCCTCTCCGCCGCTGCGCGCAAGGCGTCGTTGCCCTGCCGGTGCCTGAATGTTAGAGTGGCGGTCCCCCTTCCTGCCGGACTCCCGGCGAGTCTGGATGTGGTCACCGCGCGTGCCCTCAAGCTCGAACCGGATGTTCTCGGCGCCCTGGCGGAGCGTCTGGGGCCTGAGGGCCGGATCCTTCTCTGGGTGGGGGACGACGTACCCCCGTTGCCGCCGGGCCTGGCTCCCGCAAGGAGCGTCAGGATCCCGGGGAGCCGGAGCCGGCGCATACTCGAGCTCCTACAGGAATCTCGATGACCACGATCCTAGCCATTGCGAATCAGAAGGGCGGCGTCGGCAAGACCACCACCGCCATCAACCTCGGGGCCGGCCTCGGCGCCCTGGAGCGCCGCGTCCTGCTCGTGGACTGCGACCCCCAGGGGAACGCCACCCGCGGCCTCGGCGCCAACGCGGAGGTTCCACACCTCTACCATGCGCTCACCGGGGAGGTGCCACTCCCCGAGACCGTTCACCCTTCCGGCTTCCCGAACCTGGACCTCATCGGCGCCCAGCGCGACCTGGTCGGCGTCGAAGTCGAGTTCGTCGGCGAGGAGGGGTGGGAGGGGCGCCTCAAGGCGATTCTCAAGGCGCTCTCCGAGCGCTACGACTACATCCTGCTCGACTGCCCGCCCTCGCTCGGGCACCTGACGGTCTGCGCGCTCTCCGCGGCCGACGCCGTCCTGGTCCCGCTCCAGTGCGAGTACTTCGCCCTGGAGGGGATCAGCCATCTCATGGCGACGGTGAAGCGCATGCAGGGCGGGCTCAAGCCCGGCTGGACATCGACGGCATCCTGCTCACCATGTACGACAAGCGCACGAACCTGTGCAAGGATGTGGCGGACGAGGCCCGGCGCACTTCGGCGCCAAGGTGTTCGAGACCGTGATCCCGCGCAACATCCGGCTCGCCGAGGCCCCGAGCCACGGTCAAGCCCGTCTTCCTCTACGACATCGAGTCGGCGGCGCCGACGCCTACCTGGCGCTCGCCCGCGAGGTGATCCGGCGCGACCTGACCGGGCGCTTGAATGAGGGGACCGCTGACGCAGAACAACGCGAAACGAAAGGGTCTCGGCCGAGGGCTCGACGCCCTCCTCCGGCGCACGAGCCGGCCGCGCCGTCCGGCGCCGCGGGCGACGATGCTCTGCCCGATCGAGCGCAGCTCAAGCCCAACCGATCCAGCCCCGCGCTCCCTTCGACGAGGAGCGGCTCGCGGAGCTGGCCGCCTCGATCCGCGAGCAGGGCGTGGTGCAGCCGCTGCTGGTGCGACCGGCGCGCGGACGGCAACTTCGTGCATGGTCGCCGGCGAGCGCCGCTGGCGCGCGGCGCAGAAGCGCCGGGCCTGCGCGAGGTCCCGGTGGTCATCCGCAGCGTCACCGATATGCCAGGCCTTCGAGCCCGCCCTGGTCGAGAACCTGCAGCGCGAGCGACCTGAACCCGATCGAGGAGGCCGAGGCCTACCTGGCGCTCCAGGAGAAGTTCGGTCTCTCCCAGGAGGACATCGCCACGCGGGTCGGCAAGGCGCGCACGACCGTCACCAACTCCCTCCGGCTTCTCCGTCTGCCCGAGGAGGTGCAGGAGCTGCTGCGCGAGGGGCGGTTGACGGCCGGACAGGCCCGGCCGCTCCTGGGGCTGCCCAGCCGCGAGGCCCAGATCACGCTGGCGGACCGCGCCGTGCGCGAAGGCCTGACCGCCCGCGATCTGGAGCGCCTGTCGTCCCGGCGAAGCCGCGCGCAGAAAGCCCGTCGAAGAAACCGCGGCCGGTCGAAGTCAACACCGCCGCCGCGGAGGAGAAGCTATCGCCGCCTCCAGACGAAGGTCGAGATCAGGGAGGCAAGCGGCGGCGTCGCTGCAGATCCATTTCCATTCCAGAGGAGCTGATGCGGCTCTACGACATCTTGGTGGAACGGGGGAGACCCGATGATCTTCAAGAACGACAGCGGTGGCAAGCCCGAGCGATCTCAACGGTTTCCTCGACAGCGGAAGCCATGTGGAGGGGGAGCTGCGGTTCGATACCTAAGTTCGGTCGACGGCAAGTTCAACGGCAAGGTGATCTCGAACGGCGACCTGATCGTGGGCGAAGGGGGCGAGGTGGAGGGCGATCTGCGCGCCGGGCAGGTTTTTGTCTCCGGCACGGTCCGCAGTTTAGCACGATCCGTGCCGCGAGAGAGGTCCGGGGTATCGGCCCAGGGCGAGGCCTTGCCGATATGGATCGCCGTCGCTGGTGATCGAGGACGGCGCCTTCTTCGAAGGCCGCTGCTCGATGGCGCGCGAGAGCGCGAGAGCGCCAAGGCGCCGAGCCCGAAGCTGGTCGCCAGAAGGCGCCGGCCGGGTAGGCTACCTGGAACCGGAAAGCCCCTCGAACGAAGGCAGGATCGTCCAGGGGATTCCCGCCAGGAAGTCCTTGTCGAAGGCGGCGGTGAGCACCTGGCCGTCCATGTCTCGGGCCGAGGGGAAGCCGAGGGCGTAGAGCAGCGTCGGTGCCACGTCCACCAGCCGCGCCCCGGTGATCAACGCCCCCGGCCGGATGCCCTCGCCGTAGAGGAGGAGGGCGCCGTCCGGGGCGAGCCCGAACCGTCCTTCGATCTCCGCGGCGTCGCCGCTCAGGCTCAGGCGGTCCCGCCGGCCTTCGGCGCCGTAGGCCGACACGACCGCCAGGATCCGGGGGCCGTCCTCGCGCAGCCAGAGCTCCCCGAGGAAGCGGTCGATGCCCTCGTAGTAAGCCGTCAGCCGCTCGGCGGCGGCTCTCGCGGCGGACGATTGCGAGCCTTCGAACTGCACCGCCTGGAAGCCGCCGAACCAGCGGCGCGAGACCTCGCGCAGCCCCGGAAGCACCAGGAAAAGCGTGCGCGACTCCGGATGCTGGTCGAGCAGGGAGAACGCCAGCGACTCCCGCCAGGCGTCTCCGGCCAGGGCGTCGAGCAGCGGCCTCGGCGGGCGGGGGCCGAGATGCGAGCGGAGCACCGGGTCGATCTCTTCCCGGCGCGGCCGGAAGATCCGTGCGCTCGCCGCCAGATCCTCCGGCCAGGTGCTTTCCGGACCGCTGGCGCCCGCAAAGTAGCTTTCGGGCAGCGCGAATTCCGTCTCCTTTGAAGCCGGCCAGGAAGCCGGCCAGCCCACGGTCCCGGTGGGCACGCCGAGGCGGGGTAGGATCTCCCAGACCCAAGGCGTCGCGGGGGAGCGCCGGAGGGATGCGCGCCGCCGCGCCGAAGAGGCCCCAGCGGATGAAGCGGATGCCCACGGGCAGCAGCCGCAGCTCCCCTCCCGGCAGCCAGGGCGTATCGTAGACCCTGCTGCCGGTGATCCCGTGCTTGTAAGGGTACTTGCCGGTCGCGAGGGTGATCCACAGCGCCTCGCGCCAGGTGGGGTAGATCGACTCCAGGCGGCCGTAGGCCCCCTGCTGGAGCATGTTCGCGAGGAAGGGCAGGCGGCCCTGACCGGCGAGCGGCAGGATGGCGTCGAGCGTGGCCGAGTCGATCCCGACCACCAGGAGACGGGGCCGGCTCGCGGCCTCGACTACGGCCGGCCGGTGGCCGGTGGCCGGCACGGGCTCGAACGCCTCCCGCCGCTCGATCATCGCGTAGACCGAGAGGACCGCGAGGAGCGTGAGGCCGTAGCGGCTCCGCCAGCCGTACCGGCGCCGATGCAGACTGTGGAGCAGCGCCGTATAGAAGAAGATCAGGGAGGCGAGGGCGAGCCAGGCGGCCGTGCGGATCAGTCGGTCGTTGATGCCGGACGGGAGGTAGAAGGCGTAGAGCGAAGCGTGGCTGGCGTCGAGCCAGGCCGCCGCGCCCAGGGCGGCGGTGAGCGTCCAGGGGAGCCAGCGCCGGGCGCGCGCACCCTGGGTCCGCCGAAAGGTGAACGGCAGGAGGAGCGCGAGGCTCACCAGGCTGAGCATTCCGCCGTAGGCCAGGCAGCCGCGCAGCACCGGCCCCGGCGTGAAGGGCAGGTGCGGGTTGAGAAAGAAGATCAACCCCGCCAGTTGAACGCCGAGCAGGGCTCCGGGCGCGAGGCCCGCCACGACGGGGACGATCCAGCCGGGGCGGGCCATGCTTCCGTGTGCGCCGCGGGCGCTCCGCCGGTCAGACGACGAAGATCGGGCGGTCCAGCTCGTGCCGGAAGTGCCAGTTGTAGATGAAGCCCAGGATGTTCACCGGCACCGTGTACTCGGCGGTCATCCGCAGGTTGTCCCCGACCCGCTCGACGGTCACGTGGTCCTTGTCGAGCGGCAGGTGGAGCTGCTCGGCCCGGGCAAGGATGTTCTTCTTGACGGTCTCGGCGGTGGTGTTGACACCGGAGGCCCTGGCCTGGTCGTCCATGAAGTCGTAGAGCTCGGCGCTGGCGATCTTGACCGGGATCAGCTTCATGGAGATCAGGACGGCAAGTCCGAGCATCAGCAGCCAAACGACGCAGCCGAGTTTTCCTTCGCCGCGCTCGGCGATCCGCTTCCGCATGGCAATCCTCCTATGAGTCGCACGACAAGTTTACCGCACGATGCGGAAGGTTCGCTCCCATCGCGTGCTGGTGAAGAAGTGGAGGCTCACCTGCGCGAGCTGCCGCAGCTTGCCGGCGAAGCCCGGCCACTCCACCGATTCCGGCCCCTGGCCGTCGAACGACCAGTAGACCATGAAGGCCCTCCCCTTGACGTACTCCCGCGGCACCGCGCCCCAGAAGCGGGAGTCGTTGGAGTTGTCGCGGTTGTCGCCCATGCAGAAGTAGTGGCCGGCCGGCACCGTGTAGGGGCCGAAGTTGTCGCGCGAGCGGTTGCTCGACAGGAACGGGCTGCGCGGGATCACGAAGGGGTCGACGTGCCACGTGTAGCTGTCGTCGTCGACCCGCTCGCCGTTGATGACCAGCCTCTTGTCCACCACTTCGATCGTGTCGCCGGGCAGGCCGATGCAGCGCTTGATGAAGTCGCGGTAAGGGTCCTCCGGGAACTTGAAGACGACGATGTCGCCGCGGCGCACGTCGCGCACGGGCAGCAGGCGGCTCTCCAGCCCCGCCAGCCCCGCCGCCGGGCCGAACACGAACTTGTTGACCAGGATGTGGTCGCCGATGAGCAGGTTCTGCTCCATGGAGCCGGACGGGATCTTGAACGCCTGCACCACCCAGGTGCGGGCGAAGGTGGCGAAGATCACCGCGATGAGCAGCGCCTCCAGGTACTCCCGCTGCCAGGACTTCTCTTCCATTGGGGATGGGGGAGCGTGCCGCGGCTCAGCGGATCAGGCGGAAGGAGCGAGCCCACCGCGAGTTGGAAAGGAAGCCGAAGGCGGTCCGGACCAGTCCGGCGAGGCCCGACCCCTCGGGCTCCTGCGCGCCGTTGGACCAGTAGATGAACAGCGCCCGGCCCTTGACGAGGTGGCCGGGGAGGGTGCCCCAGAACCGCGAGTCGTAGGATTCGTCCCGGTTGTCGCCCATGCAGAAGTAATTGCCGGCCGGGACGCTCACCGGCCCGAAAATGTCCCGGTCCCGCACCTTGGACGGCAGCAGCGGATAGTTCGGGTAGACCGTGGGGTCCTTGTGGATGGCGAACTTGGAGTCGTCGACCGGCTGGCCGTTCAGGTAGAGCTGCTTGTCGGCCACCTGGACCGTGTCGCCGGGGGCGCCGATGGTGCGCTTGACGATGTCCATGCCGGGCTCGGTCTTGGAGCGGAAGATGATGATGTCCCCGCGCCGGATCGGCCGCAGCGGGAGGAGCTTGCGCTCGAGATCCGTGGCGGCCGGGCCGTAGATGAACCGGTTCACGAACAGGTGGTCGCCGATCAGCAGCGTGTTCTCCATCGAGCCGCTCGGGATGTAGAAGGTCTGCACCACGAACACGTTCGTGAAGCGCAGGAAAATCGTGGCGATGAGGATCGCCTCGAAGTACTCCCGAAAGACAGACCGGTCGGTGCGTTCCGTTTTCTCCGCCATGGCGGCCTAATCTACTCGAAACCCCCCTTCAAGGCTACCGCGGCAAGAGATCGCGCCGGCCGCCAGATCTTTTGACATCCCCCGGAGCCCGCTCCCGCGGGCTTTTTCCGTATCCGGCCGCCAGATCGTTGGACATCCGGCGGGGCCGCCAATCTGGCAGATCGTCACACAACTCTTGACCCTTCAGTGCTTTGCGCTCACCCGCCCAGCCTGGTATCGGCCTTGATCTCCATGCCGCCCGTCAACCGGAGAGGAGGTGGCGGACACGGCAGGAGACCCGACCAGAACCCAGGCAGTGCAAGGGAACCGTTGAAGCGCAGCACCAGCCAACCATTGAACCGGGCCGGCACCGCCGGCCGGAAGGAGTCAAAATCATGAACAGCAGCCGCCGTTTCGTCAGCAGTCTCGTCCTCGCGGGAATCCTCCTCGCCTCCGCTTCGGCCCTCCCCGCGGTCGCCGCGGAAGCCCGCCGCGTGGTCAACGTCAACAGCGCGGACACGGCGCAGCTCGCGCTTCTGCCGCGGGTGGGGCCGGCCGTGGCGCAGCGGATCGTCGACTTCCGCAAGGAGAACGGCCCGTTCAAGTCGCCGGAGGATCTGATGCTGGTGCAGGGGATCGGCGAGAAGACCTACCAGCTCATCAAGCCGTACGTGGCCGTCTCGGGCGAGACCACCCTCAAGGAGAAGGTGAAGGCTTCCAAGGCGGCTCCGGCACCCAAGGCGACGCCGAAGGAGGGTGCCCGGTAGCCCGCCGGCCGGAGGGGCGGCCCGCTTCGAGGCAGGCCGCCCCTCCGGCACCGGCGACTTCCGGAAGGGAACCGTCATGAGAAGAAACGAACGAGGTTTTCAGCTTTTGGAGCTGATGGTGGCCCTGGCGGTCGGCGCTCTGCTCCTGTCGATGGCCGCGCCGCCGGTCCTGCGCCTCTCGGGCGAGCTGCGCGTGCGGCTCGCCGCCGAGGAGGTGGTGGCCGCCATGCGGAGCGCGCGGTCCGCGGCCATTCTGCGCTGCGCCAATGTGGCGCTCAAGTTCCGGCCGCGCGCCGACGGCCGGTCCACCTGGGCTCTCTACCGCGACGGGGACGGCGACGGCGTCCTCTCCAAAGACATCGACAAGGGGGTGGACCCCCAGATCGCGCCGCCGCGGCGGCTGGAGCAGATCGGCAACCGGGTACGCTTCGGCTTTCCGCCCGGCCGGCCGGCCCGCGACCCCGGCAATCCGTCGGTCCGCCTGCGCCGGGGCGACGACCCCATCCGGTTCAACAGCTCGGACCTGGCTTCCTTCGGTCCCCTGGGCACCGCCACGCCGGGCTCGGTCTACCTGACCGACGGCTCCGGAGCCCTCGCGGCGGTGCGCGTCATCGGCCGCACGGGCAAGGTGAAGGTGATCGTCTACGACTTCGACGAGGAGGTCTGGAAGTAGCTGCCTTTCCCCCTCTCCCCCGGTTCCAAGGGGGAGAGGGGGAAAGGGGGATCAATCAACCGGCGAGGGCCTGATCCAGGTCCGCCAGCAGATCCTCGATGTCCTCCAGTCCCACCGACAGCCTCACCATGCCGTCCGTGACGCCGATCTCGACCCGCCGCTCCGGCGGGATCGAGGCGTGCGTCATGGACGCCGGATGGGAGATCAGGCTCTCCACGCCGCCCAGGCTCTCCGCGAAGCTCATCACCCGCATCCGGTCGAGCATGGCTTTGGCCGCGGCGAAGCTGCCGAGCTCGATCGAGATCATGGAACCGAACCCGGAAGCCTGGCGCTTGTGGACGTCGTGGCCCGGGTGGTTGGGGAGGCCCGGCCAGAGTACGGTCTTCACCTTGGGGTGGCCCACCAGGTAGTCGACCACGGCGCGGGCGTTCCGCTCGTGGCGGTCCATGCGCACCGGCAGGGTCTTGATGCCGCGCAGGACCAGGAAGGAGTCGAACGGCGAGAGGATCGCGCCCGCCGACTTCTGCAGGAAGGCGAACCACTCGCCGTGCTCGGGTTTCGAGGCGATGAGCGCGCCGCCGATCGAGTCGCTGTGGCCGTTCAGGAACTTGGTGGTGGAGTGGACGATCACGTCCGCCCCGTGCTCCAGCGGGCGCTGGAAATACGGCGAGAGGAAGGTGTTGTCCACCGCCAGGAAGGCGCCGCCGGCATGCGCGATCCGGGCCGCGCCGGCGATGTCGACGATCTCGATCACCGGGTTCGTGGGGGTCTCGATGTAGACCATCTTCGTCCGCGGCGTCATCGCCGCCTCGATGTTGCGCGGGTCGGTGGCGTCCACCCAGGAGAAGGAGAGCTGGTAGTTCTCCATGATCTTGGTGAAGTACCGGAAGGTGCCGCCGTAGACGTTGCGCGACACCACCGCGTGGTCGCCCGCCTTGAGCAGGGTGATCAGGCACGAGATGGCGGCCATGCCGGAGGCGAAAGCGTGGCCGGAGATGCCGCCTTCGAGCGAGGCGAGGTTCGCCTCGAGGGCGCTCCGGGTGGGGTTCTGGACCCGGGCGTATTCGAACTCGGCCGGCTCGCCGAGACCCTTCTGGACATAGGTGGACGTCTGGTAGATCGGGACCGCGACGGCCCCGGTGCGCGGGTCGGGCTCCTGCCCGGCATGGATCGCGCGCGTGGAAAACCCGAGATGCTTCGGATCGCCTTTCACTGGACCCTCGATTCGAGAAAAGGTGGATGGGACCGGTCCAGGAGCGGCCGGCCGACGCCGGATTCTAGCACCCCGTGTAAGATACCCTTCCCATGCCCGAGATCACCGAGATCATGACCGCCCCGTCCGAGCCGTTCTCCCCCATCCGGTGGGAGGGAGACCTCTTGAAGCTGCTGGACCAGACGCTCCTGCCGACCCAGGAGGTCTGGCTCGACTGCCGCGAGCCCGAGCAGGTGGCCGACGCCATCCGCCGCCTGGCCGTGCGTGGCGCGCCCGCCATCGGCGTGGCCGCCGCCTACGGTCTCGTGCTCGGCGCCGGCCGCTTCGAGGAGGTCTCCAGTCTCCTCCGGAGCACCCGCCCCACGGCCGTGAACCTGGCCTGGGCCCTGGACCGGGGCCGGGAGGTGTTCGAGCGCAACCGCGGCCGGAGGACGGACGAGGTCCGCCAGGCGCTTCTCGACTGGGCGCGCGAGCTGCAGGCCGAGGACGTGCGGATCAACCGCAGGATCGGCGAGCACGGCGCCGTGCTCTTCGGCGCCGGTACCCGGGTGCTGACCCACTGCAACACGGGCTCGCTGGCCACCGCCGGCTACGGCACGGCGCTGGGGGTCATCCAGTCGGCGTGGACCGGAGGCCGGGTGGAGATGGTGTGGGTAGACGAGACGCGGCCTCTTCTCCAGGGTGCGCGGCTGACGGCCTGGGAGCTGAAGCGCCTGGGCATCCCCTTCCGGCTGGTGACCGACTCCAGCGCCGGCGCGCCTCATGGCGCAGGGTCTGGTGGACCGGCATCGTGGTGGGCGCCGACCGCATCGCGGCCAACGGGGACACGGCCAACAAGATCGGCACCTACACGGTGGCGGTGCTCGCCCACCGGCACGGCGTCCCCTTCTACGTCGCGGCGCCCCTGTCCACCATCGACCGGAGCACGCCCGACGGCAAGGCGATCCCCATCGAAGAGCGCCAGGCGCGCGAGGTCACCGAGGTGTTCGGAACCCGCGTGGCACCCGAGGAGACGCAGGTCATGAACTTCGCCTTCGACGTGACACCGGCCGAGCTGATCACCGCCATCATCACCGAGGCCGGAGTGCTGGAGCCGCCCTACGGGCAGAGCATCGCGCGGGCGTTCGGGAAGGGCTGACCGGCGGTCAAGTCTCGTCCGCGGCCGGCGTCTCGCCGCGCGTAGAGAGCCTCCAGGTAGGGGCGCCCGGGGCGCACGAGTTGGATGAGGCCCCTCTGGTGCAGGCGGCGGAGAACGATCGAAACCTGGGCGACGCTGACGGCCCGGCGCAGGCGGTCCTGGAAGCGCTCGTTGACCTCGGCGCAGAGCCCGACCGGCCCGAAGCGCTCGTCCGGCTTCTTGGCCTCCACCAGTAGCGAGACCATGCGGCCGACCTTGGGATTCGAGGCGCTTCCCAGATCCTCCTCGTCGAGATTCGGCAGGCCCGGAGACCTGGGTGGGGCGTCCCGGTCCGCGAGCTCGATCGCGCCGGCCGTGGCGGCGCGGAAAGCCTCCAGCCGGCTCCGGGCCTCCTCCAGCGCGGCGGCATGGGAGCTCCGCTGCTCCCCATGCATCGCCTCCTGGGCGGCATGGAAGCTCTCCCGCTCGGCGTGAAACGCCACCTGCTCCTCCAGCTTCTCCAGGATTTCGTCGACGGAACGGGGCTTCGGCACGATCGTGTCTCTCCTCTTCAGCCGCGGAGAAATTCGCCGCGAAGCTTCCCGCTTTCGCCGCGAATCTCCATCAACTCGCATCGCCCGCTGCTATAAGTCCGACGCCTACGGGTGACGGACCAGGGCAGTCTACCAGCTTCGCGGCGGAATGCCAAGACTTCGCGGCACAGGAAGATCAGAATCGCGGTGTTCTCTGTGCGTTTCGCGGCATCCTGGATTGCCAGGGCGACTGCGAAAGGTCTCCCGGTCCAAAGATCCGTCGATGTCGCAACGGAGTCGACCAATATCGCGGCCAGTTGAGGAGAATTTCGCGGCTTTTCCGGCGTCGGCACCGCGAAGATAGGCGCGGGGAAATTGCCCCGATGTGACGTCGCGGCAAGTATAGGTTCAGGCGTGGCTCCCGCCCCTATCTTCGCGGCGGATGGGAACAACTTCGCGGTGGGCAAGCCCAGGGGGGGCCAAACGGCAGGGATGACGGAATGGTGGAGGCGGTGGGAGTCGAACCCACGTCCGAGAAACGCGTATCAGAAGTCTCTACGTGCGTATCCTTCGATTCTTGATCTCGCCGTTCGCGCTTAGGAAGAAGGCATTCCGACGCGGCGGCCAGCCTCTTTTGATCCGGATGCGGCCCGAGGCTGCCTCACCCTTCGATCTACTTTGAATGTCGTCCCGAAGGAGCGCCGTAGATCAGGGCTCCCCAGGGGGACGTCACGGCCCTTTTTTAGGCCGCAAGGGCGAAGTTATCGTTCGCAGTTACTTTTCCGCCTTACGGGCGGCATTCGACACGCAACTCCCGCTCCGCTCTGTTCCCCGTCGAAACCGGTACGCCCCCAAGTTTTGAAAGAACCGTCGCCAGTATAACCCGGACCGTCCCGCGGGCATTCCAGGCGCTACACAGCAATTGCTTGACAGTCTTGCCGTCCATGCCGTAGCCTGCCGCAGAGCGAAAAAGGGGGTGCAAGTGAAAGCAGAGCAGGCGCTTCCGCTGTCCTTCGAAGAAGCCTTGGACCGCCCCCGGATGTTGAACGCGATTCCGTACCTTCTCGTCCATCTGGCCTGCCTCGGCGCCTTCCTGGTCCCGTTCAAGGCGTGGTACGTGGGGCTCGCGGTCGGCCTCTACTACGTGCGCATGTTCGGGGTCACGGCGGGCTATCACCGCTATTTCTCGCACCGCACCTACAAGACGAGCCGGGTCTTCCAGTTCCTGCTCGCCTGCCTGGCCATGACGAGCGCGGAGAAGGGGGTCCTCTGGTGGGCGGCGCACCATCGCAAGCACCACCGCGAGGCGGATCAGCCCGAGGACGTCCACTCCCCGGTGCAGCGGAACATCTGGTGGGCGCACATGGGCTGGCTCTTCGTGCCGCGCAACCAGGCGGTCGACCTCGCCCGGGTCGCGGATCTCGCCCGATACCCGGAGCTGGTCTGGCTGGAGAGATGGTACATGGTCCCCGCCGCCGCTCTCGCCGCCGGGCTCTACCTCTGGGGAGGCCTGCCGGTCCTGGTCTGGGGGTTCTTCATCTCCACCATCCTGCTCTGGCACGGCACGTTCACGATCAACTCCCTCGCCCACGTGTTCGGCCGCCGCCGCTACCCGACGCGGGACGACAGCCGCAACAACTGGTTCCTCGCCATCCTGACCCTGGGCGAGGGGTGGCACAACAACCACCACTTCTACAAGGGCGCCGCCAATCAGGGATTCTTCTGGTGGGAGCTCGACCCGACGTTCTACGCGCTGAAGGTGCTCTCCTGGCTGGGGCTGATCTGGGATGTGCGCACGCCGCCCCGGCACGTGCTGGAGGGCAGGGCCGCCGCCCCGTAGCCGCTGGGTCACCTGGATGGGAGGCTTGCCTGCGCACCGGGCCTCCCGCGCGTGCTATCCTTTCGGCAGGAGACCGCGGGGGGGTGCTCCTGCTTCCAATTCGCGGTGAGGTGGAATAAAGTTCTGGTCCGGAACGACTCCGACGGGAGACAGCCATGAGCCAGCCAGCCGTCAAGGCGCTCGACCTTCCCTTCGAGCTCGTCTACAGCGACGGGATACCCTTGGAAAGCGCCCTGCACCGCGGCCAGATGGACCTGCTGCTCGACGTGATCCGCCAGGCCATGGCGGCGCGGGGGCGGAAGGATTTCTATGCCGGCGGCGACATGTTCGTCTACTACTCGCCGGAGCAGGCTTGGGAGGTCTACAAGGGTCGGTACCCCTTCCGCGGTCCGGACGTGTTCTTC
This sequence comes from uncultured Holophagales bacterium, assembly GCA_963844885.1. Lineage (GTDB taxonomy): Bacteria > Acidobacteriota > Thermoanaerobaculia > Multivoradales > UBA5704 > DATMER01. Next base: position 72,661 of record CAWJQA010000017.1, read on the forward strand.
GTCGACGGCGTGGAACCGAAGGAGGCGCGCAAGGTCTGGGCCCTCTGGGAGGAGAACGGCCGCCTTCCCGACCTCATCGTGGAGATCCTGTCGAAGTCGACCGAGAAGGTCGACCGGGTGGACAAGATGAAGCTCTACTCTCGGGTGTTCCGGACCCGGGAGTATTTCCTCTACGACCTCGAGACGGCGAAGCTGGAGGGATACCGGCTGGCGGGCGACCTCTATCAGAGGATCCGTCCCGGCGAAGAGGGCCGGCTGCGGAGCGAGGTGCTGGGTCTGGACTTCGGGATCTGGCAGGGGACCGTGGGCCAGTCCACAGGCACCTGGACACGGCTCTACCATCCGGACGGCAGCCTGGCCCCGACCCCGGCCGAGGCGGAGCGGCAGCGGGCCGAGGCGGAGCGGCAGCGGGCCGAGGCGGAGCGGCAGCGGGCCGAGGCGGCTCTACAGCAGGCCGAGACGGCGCGGTTGCGGGCCGAGACCGCCGAGGCCGAGGTTGCGCGGTTGCGGGCTCTTCTGCGGGAGCGGAAAGACCGGCGGTAAAAGAGTGTCCCACGGCGGGCCGTTCTACGCCTCCGCCGCCGGCGCTCCGGCTTCGGCCTGGGCTTCGACCATCACCAGGAACTCGGCCGGTCCGCTGTTGCGCAGCCGGGAGAGGACCAGGAACCAGCCGCCGAGCGCCAGGATGGCGCCGAAGGGGGCGAGCGGGAGGAGGCCGGGAAAGAACGGCCAGAGGATCGTCGGCAGGGCTCCCAGAATGGCCGCGGTCAGGATGAAGATCGACGCCGTCTGCACGTAGAGCCGGGTCTCCTCGGGCTGGAAGGCGATGCGCGCACCCTCCTCCCGCGCCTCGACCCGCACCCGGCCCGACACGTATCCGCGCTTGAGACCGTGGACCACCGGCAGGTCGAGCCAGGATTCCCCGTTCTCCGTGCGCAGCTCGGCTCCCCAGTCGTCGACGGCGCGGCGTAGCGCGGACAGCGCCGCGTCCGGCCGCACCGGCAGGTCGATGGCGTGCTCGGGGTCCATGATCGCCTAGGCGGCTTCCTCGACCGCGGTGTCGGCGATGTCGGCGAGGAAGGATTCGACGGTGGTGAGGAAGCTCTCGGCGTCCGGGATCTGGTTGATCTCCTGGCGAAGCTTCCGGCCGTTCGGCAGGCCGTGGGTGTACCAGCCGGTGAATTTCCGCAGCTTGTGGAGGGCGTACTTCGAAGGCTCGCGCTCGACGACCATCCGGAAGTGTTCCAGGATGAGGTCGCGGCGATCCTCCAGGGTCGGCTCGGTAATCTCGGGGGGCCGGCTGCCTTCCAGGCGCGCGGCGATCTGGCGGAAGATCCACGGGTTGCGCGTGGCGCCGCGGCCGATCATGACGCCGTCGCAGCCGGTCTCGGCGCAGCAGGCGCAGGGCGTCCTCGGGCTCGCGCACGTCGCCATTGCCGATCACCGGGATCGACAGCGCCTCCTTGAGCCGGGCGAGGTGGCGACCAGTCGGACTGGCCGGTGAACATCTGCCGCGCGGTGCGGGCATGCATGCGCCACGGCGTTGACGCCGTTCGGCCTCGCAGATCCGGCCCAGCTCCAGGTAGTTGCGCCGGCCGTCGTCGAGGCCGAGCCGGAACTTGACGGTCAAGCGGGATGCGGATCGCCTCCCGAACGGTCGCTCACGATCCTTTCGGCGAGCTTCAGGTCGCCCATCAGCGCGGCGCCGGCGCAGCCCTTGAGGACCTTGTTGGCCGGGCAGCCCATGTTGATGTCGCAGATGTCGGCCCCGATCTCCTCGACGAACACCGCGGCCTCGCGCATGGTGGCGGGGTCGGAGCCGTAGATCTGGATCGCCAGCGGACGCTCTTCCTTGGCGAAGTACATCAGCTCGCGGGTCTTCGAGTTGCCCGGGACGAGGCCCGGGAGGAGATGAATTCCATGGACACGACGCCCACGCCGCCGATCCGCCGGATCAGGAGGCGGAAGTCGCGGTCGGTCACCCCGGCCATCGGCGCGAGACCAGAGAGGGGGATCGACGGGGACGGAGCCGACATACACCATGGCGGGTATTCTAACCGGGCCGTCCGGCGCTCAATTCCGCCGCCGATGGAGAGTGCTGCCGAGAGAGATCGTCAGCAGCGCGGCGACGGCCGCCCACTGCAGCCCGCCGGCCACCAGGCTCCAGGCGAGCATGGGGTCCCCATCCAGGTCCAGATAGGCGAGCGAGACGGGGAAGTCGATCCAGGTCAAGACGTTGGCCCGGCCGAAGTAGCCCCAGGACCGCCAGACCGAGAGCACGGTGAGGGTGTGGGCGATCACTCCAAGGACGACGGCGACCACCACCGCCCGGCGCGACGGCTTCATGTTCATGCCGCCACCCGGAAGCCGTAGTCGGCGTAGCGCAGGTGGGGCGGGATCGCCGAGCGCGCCGCGCACCGGCTCACCTTGATCTCGTGCCGCCAGGAGCCGCCGCGCGACGAGCGGCGCTTGCCCGTGTCCGGGCCGCGCGGATCGTCCACCGGTGAAACCCGGTAGTAGTCCGCCGCGTACCAGTCGGAGCACCACTCGTGGACGTTCTCGCCGAGACCGAGGAAGCCCAGCGGGTGGAGCGATGGGTAGGCGTCGACCGGCTCCGGACCTTCCCGCCAGCGGCGGTTGTAGTCAGGGAGAGACTCGGGCGGGTCGTCGCCCCAGGGGTAGAGGACGTTCCGGTCCAGGCACCCGGAGATCGCCGCCCGCTCCCATTCGGCTTCAGTGGGCAGGCGGACCCCGAGCCAGGCGCAGTAGGCTGTGGCGTCCTCCCAGGACGGGCCGACGGCGGGCATGCGGGGATGGGACCAGGCGGGCTCGTGCCAGAATGGCGGCGCCGGATGGTTGGTTCCGTCGAGGAAGAGCTGATACTCCTCGCGCGTCACCGGGGTGCGGGCCAGCCGGAACGGCCGCACCCTCACTTCGTGCCGGGGGTTTTCGTTGTCGCGCGGGCCGCCTCCCATCCAGAAGGCACCCCCGGGCACGCCGATCCACTCGATGACCATATCTTGTAGCATACGCCTGCCCGCGCGGCCGGCAACTTCCACGGAGATCCCAAGAGCGTGACAGCGAACGTCCTATCCTCCTCGGCCACGAGCCGGTCTGACGAGCTGCGGGTCGACTTGACGAAAGCCGGCCTGCTGCCGTCCCTGCCGTCGGCCTATCTCGCCGGCCGCGACCTGGACCTGCTCTCGCCGCTGCGGTTCCTGCCGCCGGGCGGCTTCCCTTCCGGACCCGCGCTTCCGGGTGCCCGCCGCGAGCTGGCCGAGGCGCTCGCCGTGGCCAACCGCGGCTACGGCGTCGAGCGGGCGGACGAGATGGCCCGCCGCCTGGCCGATCCCGCCACCCGGGTGATCGTCACCGGCCAGCAGCCCGGCCTCCTCGGCGGCCCGCTCTATTCCTTCTCCAAGGCCGTGGCCGCGGCGCGCTGGGCCGCCGAGCTGGAGGCTCAGGGAGAGCCGGCGGTCGCCGTCTACTGGGTCGCCACCGAGGACCACGACTGGGCCGAGGTCTCCTCGGCCACCGTGCCCACCCCGGAGGGGCCGCGGACGTTCAGCCTCGGCGAGGATCCCGAGCCGCTCACGCCGGTGGGGATGCGCACGCTCGGTCCGGCCGTGGACGATCTGCTCCGCGCCGTGGCCGAGTCCGTGCCGGGAGATCGCTACGCCGATTGGATGCGGACGCTCGGCCGCTGGTATCGGCCGGATGCGCGGTTCGGCGAAGCGTTCTCGCGGCTGATGGCGCGGCTGCTCGGCCGCCGATGTCCTCTCCTCCTCGATGCCATGCTGCCGGCGCTCAAGGAGGCCCAGCGTCCCTGGCTACGGCTCCTGGTCGAGCGGCGGCGGGAGATCGAGGAGGCGCTGCTCCGCCGCGACTCGGAGATCCAAGCCCGCGGCCACTCGCTTCAAGTCACCCCTCAAAGAGGTCTCAGCCCCCTTTTCCTTCTCTCCCGCGGCGAACGGCGGCGGATCGAGTGGCGCGGCGAGGACGGCTACTCGCTGCGCGGCCGGGAGTCTGGTCCTGTCGGAACCGCCGCCGATCTCCTGCGCATCGCGGACGAGAACCCCGGCGTGCTCTCTCCGGGCGCCCTGGCCCGCCCGGCTCTCCAGGATGCCGTGCTCGGCACGTCACTCCAGATTCTCGGTCCGGGCGAGGTCTCGTATATCGGCCAGGCGGCGGCCGTCTACCCGGTCCTCGAGGTCGAAGGTCCCTGGGTCGGCCTCCGTCCCCAGACGCTCGTGCTGGAGCCGCACCACGCCGGCAAGCTGGCGGAGGCGGGAGTCCCGCTGTCCAGCCTTCTGGGCAGCCGGCAGACCCTCGACCGCGCGCTCGCGGACCTGGAAGGCGGCGAGTTCGTCGCCCCCGTGCGGCAGCGGATCGAGGCGGCGCTCGCGGAGTTGGACGGCCCGGCCCGGGCGGCCGATCCCAACCTGGACAGCCCGCTGAAGAAGACGCGCGAGCAGATCCTCCGCGCCCTCGACCTGTTCGCGGAAAAGGCCACGTCCGCCGCGGCCCGGCGTAACGAGGTTCGCAACCGCCGGGTTCAGCTCCTGCGGGAGAGCTGCCTGCCCGACGGCAAGCCGCAGGAGCGCGTGATCGCCGCCGCCCACTTCGAAGGCAAGTACGGCGAGCGCCTGATCGAGAGTTACTGGGACCAGATGGGGCTCGATCCGAGAGAGCTCCAGGTCGTGGTGCCCGAGGGAATCGTAGAGGAGAAGCCATGAAGCTCGACGTTCTCGCGATCGGCTCCCATCCGGACGACGTCGAGCTGGGCTGCGGCGGCACCCTGGCGCTGCTCGCCCGGCAAGGGAAGAAGGTCGGGATCCTCCATCTCACGCGGGGCGAGCGCGGCACGCGCGGCACCCCGGCGGAGCGCCTGAAAGAGGCCGAGGACGCCGCCCGCGCGCTGGGCGCCGCCGAGCTCGGCTTCCTGGACTGCGGCGACGGCAGCCTCCGCACCGGCGAAGCCGAGGAGGATGCGCTCATCGAAAAAATACGCTCCTGGCGGCCCGAGGCCGTGCTCGCGCCGAGCCCCAGCGACCGCCACCCGGACCACTCGCGCTCCTGCCAACTCGTCCAGTCGGCCTGCTTCTATGCCGGGCTCCGCAACCGGTGCGCCGAGTCGGGAGAGCCCCACCGTCCCGGCGCGGTCTTCTCCTATATGCAGCACGACTCCTTCGAGCCCACCTTCATCGTCGACGTCGGCGCGGTCTGGGAGACCAAGCTGGCGGCGCTGCGCTGTTACCACAGCCAGCTCTACCAGGCTGGAGGGAGTGGCACCCCCGGAGATGGCCAGGCCGCGCCGCCCACCAAGGTGGCCTCGCGGGAGTTCTGGCTGGCGGTCGAGGGTCGGGCGCGCCACTTCGGACTGATGATCAACGCCGAGCTGGGCGAGCCGTTCTGGAGCCGGCTGCCGCTGTCCATCACCGACCTGACGGCCGTCGTGCCGGGAGGCCTGCGATGAGGATCGGCATCAGTTGCTATCCGACCTACGGCGGCTCGGGGATCGTGGCCACCGAGCTGGCCATGGCGCTGGCCGCGGGCGGCGACGAGGTCCACGTCCTCAGCTATGCGCTGCCGTCGCGCCTGTCGCTCATGAGCCCGCGGATCTTCTTCCACGAGGTCATCACGCCGACCTACCCGCTGTTCGAGTACCCGCCGTACTCGCTGACCCTCGCCACCAAGATGGTCGAGGTCGCGCGCCACAGCCAGCTCGACGTGATGCACGTCCACTATGCGATCCCCAACGCGGTGTCGGCCGTCCTCGCCCGGCAGATCGTGGCGCCGCAGCCGCTGCCGGTGGTGACCACGCTGCACGGCACGGACGTGACGCTGATCGGCAACGACCCCAACTACATCGAGACCACCCGCTGGGGGATCGTGCAGAGCGACGCCGTCACCGCGGTGTCGGCGTGGCTGCGGCGTACGACCGAGCAGCAGCTCGGCATTCAGAGCCCGATCGACGTGGTGCCGAACTTCATCGATCCGCAGCGCTACGAGCAGACGCGGACTTCGCCGGGGGCGCGGCGCTGGGCGAAGCCGGGCGAGCGGGTGCTCGTCCACATCTCGAACTTCCGCCCGCTCAAGCGGGTGCTCGACGTGGTCGACGTCTTCCTCCGCCTGCGCTCGCAGGTTCCCTGCCGGCTGCTCATGGTCGGGGATGGCCCGGAGCGCGGGCGGGTCGAGCAGCGCTGCCGCGACAGCGACGCCTGCAACTCCATCACCTTCGTCGGCAGCTTGCCGCTGATCGAGGAGGTTCTGGTGGGGGCCGACCTCTTCTTCCTGCCGTCCGAGACCGAGTCGTTCGGGCTGGCGGCGCTGGAGGCGCTGAGCTGCGAGGTGCCGGTGATCGCCACGTCGGTCGGCGGCCTGCCCGAGGTGGTGGTTCACGGCGAGAACGGCTTCCTCCATCCGATCGGCGACGTGGAGGGGATGGCGGCGTCGGCTCTCCGGCTGCTCACGGACGAGCCGATGCGGAAGGCCTTCGGCGCGTCCGGCCGGCGGCGGGCGGTGGAGGTCTTCGGCCAGGAAGCGATCGTGGCGCGCTACCGGGAGATCTACGAGAGGGTGGTGGAGAAGGCCCGCACACGATGACCTCGGTACCAGCGAGCTCGTACCCGGCCCCCGCCGGAGAGTCCTGGGGCGAGGTCCGGGAGAAGGGCTCGCGCTTCCTCGCCTGGATCGGTCCCGCGGCGGATGAAGCCGGAGCCCGCGCCGCGCTGGACGGGCTGGCCCGCCGCTATCCCGATGCCACGCATCACTGCTGGGCCTGGCGGCTCGGCTCACCGCCGCGGGAGCGGAGCTCGGACGCGGGAGAGCCGTCGGGCACGGCCGGGGTCCCGATCCTCCAGGTGCTGAGGGGTTTCCAGGGGACGGGCCTCTCCGACGTCCTGGCCGTGGTCATCCGCTGGTTCGGCGGCACCAAGCTGGGCAAGGGCGGCCTGGCGCGCGCCTATGCCGCTGCGGCCCGCGAGGCGGTGGCCGGGCTGCCGACCGTGCCGCGGGTGCCGACGGTGCGGCTGACTCTGGAGATCCCCTACGAGCGGGTCGGCGCGGTCAAGCGGCTGATCCATCCTCCCGCGGTCGAGCTGGAGGCCGAGGAGTACGGCGAGCGGGCGCGGCTGGTGCTCATCGTCCACGAGGAGAGGCGGGAGGCGCTGCGGCAGGCCCTGGCCGACCTGGGGATCATCGTAGACGCGTGAAGCGTTCTCACTGAAAACACGAAGGATATCTGGCTCCGTCTCGTCCTTGTCCCGGCACCGGGGCTTGTGTAGACTGCCGGCATGGTTCACAACATCCTTTTCCGAAAGGAGAGGCCTCGATGAGCGAGCCGACCGTTCCGCCTCCCCCGTCTTACACGCCGCCACCTCCCCCGCCGCCGCCTTCCGCGGGCGGCCCCGGGTCCGTCAGTCCGAACCGGACGATCATGATCGTCCTCGCCTACCTCGGCATCCTGGCGGTGATTCCGCTGGTCGTAGAGAAGGATGACAAGGAGGTCCAGTGGCATGCCAAGCACGGCCTCGTCCTGCTGGCTGCCGACATCGCGCTCCTGATTCTGCTCGCGATCCTCGGTGCGATGTTGTCCTTCGTGGACATCGGCTGCACCGGCTGCATCCTGCAGTGGGTCGCCTCGATCGCGATCTTCGTCGTCCACATCCTGGCGATGGTCAAGGGCGTCAATGGTCAGCGCCTGATCATCCCGGGCCTGAGCGAGCTCGCCGACCGCTTCTGATCTCGCCGCTGATCTTCGAGATCCCGAAGGTTTGACATGGAGAACCGCCGGAGCGCCTGGACCTGGGCTCTGGCGGGTCTCGCCGGCCTCGCCGCCCTGGCTCTCCTCCACGTCTGGGTCCCCGACCCGAACCCCGCCCACGCCTTCTGCTTCAGCCGCCGCTTCCTCGGGATTCCCTGTCCGGGCTGCGGCCTGACGCGAGCGTTCGCGCACCTCGCCAAGGGGGAGTGGCCGGCCGCGCTGGCGGCCCACCCGCTCGCGCCTGTCCTCGCCGCCGAGGCCGTCGCGGCGTGGCTTCTCTGGGGGATCGGCCTCCGCCGGAGCGCGCCTCTCTTCCGTCCGGAGTGGATCGTTCCGGTAGCGCTCGGGCACGCGGCTGTCCTGTGCGCGCTCTGGCTGGGCCGGCTGGCTACGGGCAGTCTCCCATGGTGAGCCGGCGCCGAAAGACGGCGATTGTCGGGCTCGTCCTGCTGACGCTCCTCGTCCTGGACTTCACGCGGGCGCCGGCCGACCAGGTCTCGGCCAGGATCCTGCTCGGCAGCATCCATCTTTACCAGGCCACGCTCTCGCCGCTGAACCGGAGGGTCGGCGTCCGCTGCCGGTTCCAGCCCACGTGCAGCCACTATGGTGAGGGGGCGATCCGGAAGTACGGCGCCCTGGTGGGGACCGGGAAGACCGTGTGGCGCATCCTGCGCTGCGGTCCTTGGACACCGGCCGGGACCGTGGACCCGCCATAGCCCGGGCGCCAGAATCGCATGGCACAATGTCCGGCGTGAAGACCGTCGCCCTTCTCCCCATCCTCCTGCTCGCCGCCGCCTGCGGCCCTGACGTTCCGAACCTCGACTCTCCGGGCAAGACGATCGTCTGTCTCGGCGACTCGATCACCTCCGGGTTTGGAGCCGAGCCCGGCCAGCCGTTCCCGGCGTTGCTCGCCGCGAAGCTGGACCGGGAGGTCATCAACGAGGGTGTGCCCGGCGACACCGCCGAGGACGGCCTTGCCCGGGTCGATCAGGCGCTCGCTCACAACCCCTGGATGGTCATCGTCGAGCTCGGCGGCAACGACATCCTGCAGCGGGTGCCGCCGGAACGGACGGAGGCGGCGCTGCGGCAGGTGCTCGACCGGCTCCTCGCTGCCCGGGTGGTGCCCGTCCTGGTGGAGCTGGAAGTCCCGTTCGCCGGCCGCTACTCCGACGTGTTCGAGCGCGTCGAGGACGACTACGACATCCCCGTGGTCGAGGGCGTGCTTCGGGAGATTCTTCTCGATCCGGCGCTGAAAGCCGACGAGGTCCATCCGAACGCCCAAGGTCATGTGAAGCTCGCCGAGGCCGTCGCCGAGGTGGTGGAGCCGATCGTCAAAGCGCGGGGCCGGCGATGATCGAGGGTCCGTTCCACGAAGGAGGCCACTGGCTGTGGCGCGCGCGCCGGGGAGATGTCGAGGTGCGCTTCACGGGCCGCGGACCGGCCGGAGAGAGGGAGGAGATCCTGGGGCGGATCGAGGCCAGCCTTTCTCCGGGACCGCCGCCGGTGGCCTGGGCGAAGCAGACCCACTCCGCGCTCGCGCTGCCCGCCCGGCCCGGGCGTTGCGGCGAGGGCGACGCCGTCTACGGTGACGCTCCGGGCCTGGCTCTCTCCGTGGTGACCGCCGACTGTGTGCCCGTGCTCCTGGCAGGTCCCGAAGGCCGGCTCGCCGCCGTCCACGCCGGCTGGCGCGGCATCGTGAGTGGCGTGATCGGGGAGACGCTGAAGGCGGCCGGCGGAGGGCAGGGCTGGACCGCGTGGATCGGTCCGTCCATCGGTCCGTGCTGCTACGAGGTCGGCGAGGAGGTGGCGGAGCCGGTCGCCACGGCGAGCGGGCCGGAGGTCGTCCTTTCAGGTCCCGGCGGCAAGCCGCATCTGGACCTCGCCGCCGCCGCCCGCCGGCAGCTCGCCTCGGCAGGCGTGGGGGAGGTCTTCTCCGTGGCGGTCTGCACGCGGTGCGATGCGGAGCGGCTGTACAGCTACCGGCGGGAAGGAAAAGGGGTGGGCCGGAACATCGCGTTCATCTGGCGAGCTGTGAATCAAGTTCGTTGAGGGTGCCCCCCTCAGCCGTGAACCGCCGGAGAGATTCCGAGGTATGTCCTTTTACATCAAGGGGTCGTAGAGCGGAAACCTCTCGCAGAGCTCCCGCACCTTGGCGCGGACGCGCTCGTGGGCGGCGCCGTCTTCCGGCGCCCGCAGGACTTCGGCGATGAAGTCGCCGATCGTCTCCATCTCGGGCTCCCGCATGGCGCGGGTGGTGAGGGCCGCGGTGCCGATGCGGACGCCCGAGGCGACCAGCGGCGGGTTGGTGTCGTAGGGGATGGTGTTCTTGTTGACCGTGATGCCCGCGGCTTCGAGCGCCTTCTCGGCCACCTTGCCGGTGGTGCCGGCGGCGGAGACGTCGACCAGGAAGAGGTGGTTGTCGGTGCCGCCCGAGACGATGCGGAAGCCGCGCTCGGTCAGGCGCTCCGCAGCCTGCGGAGTTGGCGACGATCTGCCTCTGGTAGTCCTTGAAGCCTTCGGAGAGGGCTTCCTGAAGGCCACGGCTTTGGCCGCGATGATGTGCATGAGCGGCCCGCCCTGGAGGCCGGGGAAGACGGCGCGGTCGAGCTCCTTCGCGAAGTCCTCCTTGCACATGATCATGCCGCCGCGCGGGTCCGCGCAGGGTCTTGTGCGTGGTCGTGGTCACGAAGTGGCAGTGCGGGACCGGCGACGGGTGGATGCCCGGCCGCGACCAGGCCCGCGATGTGGGCGATGTCGGCCATGAGCAGCGCGCCGGCCTTGTCGGCGATCGCGCGGAAGCGCTGCGAAGTCGATGATGCGGCTGTAGGCGCTGGCGCCGCAGATGATCAGCTTCGGCCTGCTCCGCGAGCGCCATGCGCTCGACCTCGTCGTAGTCGATGCGCTCGCTCTCGCGGTCGACGCCGTAGGACACGACGTGGAAGTCGCGGCCGGAGTAGGAGAGGCGATGGCCGTGGGTGAGGTGGCCGCCGCAGGAGAGGTCCATCCCCATCAGCTTGTCGCCCGGCCGGAGCAAGCGCGAAGTAGACGGCCATGTTGGCGCGACGTGCCGCTGTGGGGCTGGACGTTGACGTGTTCGGCGCCGAAAAGCTGCCTTCGCGCGGTCGATGGCGAGGCGCTCGGCCACGTCCACGAACTCGCAGCCGCCGTAGTAGCGCTTGCCGGGATAGCCCTCGGCGTACTTGTTGGTGAGGACGCTGCCCGCCGCCTCCAGCACGGCGCGGCTGACGAAGTTTTCCGAAGCGATCAGCTCGAGGCCGAAGTTCTGGCGCGAGCGCTCGTCGGCGATGGCCTCATAGATGTCCGGGTCGACGGCTTTCAGCGAGCGGTAGTCCGTCATCAGGCGGTCTCACCGGGGTCACCGGGTCCGCCACCCTCGTCGGATCCGCCCTCGGGCTCGACGGGCTTGGGGGTGACCTTCTTGGCGGTGGCCTTCTTGGCCGCGGGCTTCTTCTTTTCGGTATCTCCAGTGCCGCGGATGCGGCGGGCGCCACGGGCGCGACGGCCTCGGGGCCGCTCGCGACTTCGGCCGGCGGCTTCTTGACGGTGCGCTTCGAGCCCTGGGTCCGCTCGGGCTTGGCCGCGTTCTCCGCGTTGCGCTGGACCTTCTGTCGCTTCGACCGGCGATGACGCCGGCGTTTCAGCTCTCGATCTCTCTCTCTCATTTAGCTCCTCCTCGCGGCGCTGACGGGCGTCGTCAATTTGCCCCAGGCCGTCGGCGATGTCAAGAAAACAGAGGATTTCCCTCTTACAGAGGGATATTGCCATGCTTCTTCGGCGGCATGCTCGCCCGCTTGCTGCCGAGCTGCCGCAGGGCGCGGACGATCTCGGGCCGCGTGCGCCGCGGCTCGATCACGGCGTCCACGAAGCCGCGCTCGGCGGCCACGTAGGGGTTGGAGAACTTGGCCCGGTACTCGGCCACCTTCTCCGCCCGCACCCGGGGGGCGTCGTCTCCGGCCTCGTCCAGCTCCCGCCGGTAGAGGATGTTGACCGCGCCTTCCGGCCCCATGACCGCGATCTCGGCGGTGGGGTAGGCGAAGTTGACGTCGGTGCGGATGTGCTTGCTGGCCATGACGCAGTAGGCGCCGCCGTAGGCCTTGCGGGTGATGACGGTGATCTTCGGCACCGTGGCCTCGGCGAAGGCGTAGAGCAGCTTGGCGCCGTGCTTGATGATGCCGCCGAACTCCTGCTGCGTGCCGGGCAGGAAGCCGGGCACGTCCTCGAAGGTGACGAGCGGGATGTTGAAGGCGTCGCAGAAGCGCACGAAGCGCGCGCCCTTGAGCGAGGCGTCGATGTCGAGCAGCCGGCCAGGAAGGCCGGCTGGTTGGCGACGATGCCGACCGAGCGGTTGCCGAAGCGGGCGAAGCCGACCACGATGTTCTTCGCGTACTGGCCGTGGACCTCGAAGAACTGGCCGTCGTCCACCACGGCGGCGATGACCTGCTTGATGTCGTAGGGCTTGTTCGGGTCCTCGGGCACGAGGGTGTCGAGCGATCTCGGACTCGCGGTTGGGGTCGTCGTCGCTGCGGCCCGGCGGCGGGTCGTCCAGGTTGTTGCTCGGCAGGTAGGAGAGCAGCTCGCGGATGGCGGCCAGGCAGGCGGCGTCGTTGGGGACCGTGAAGTGGCAGACGCCGCTCTTGGCCGTTGTGGGTCGAGGCGCCGCCCAGCTCCTCCTTGGTCACCTCTTCGTGGGTCACCGTCTTGATGACGTCCGGGCCGGTGACGAACATGTAGCTGGTCTCCTCGACCATGAAGATGAAGTCGGTGATGGCCGGGGAGTAGACCGCGCCGCCCGCGCAGGGGCCCATGATCGGCGCAGATCTGCGGCACGACGCCCGAGGCCAGCGTGTTGCGCAGGAAGATGTCGGCGTAGCCGCCCAGCGAGGCGACGCCCTCCTGGATGCGGGCGCCGCCGGAGTCGTTGAGGCCGATCACCGGCGCGCCGTTCTCGACGGCCAGGTCCATGACCTTGCAGATCTTCTCGGCGTTGGTCTCGGAGAGCGAGCCGCCGAAGACGGTGAAGTCCTGGGCGAAGACGTAGACCAGGCGGCCGTCGACGGTGCCGTAGCCGGTGACCACGCCGTCGCCCGGGATCTTCTGCTTCTCCATGCCGAAGTCGGTGCAGCGGTGGGTGACCAGGGCGTCGATCTCGACGAACGAGCCGGCGTCGAGCAGGAGCTCGACGCGCTCGCGGGCGGTGAGCTTGCCGGCGGCGTGCTGCTTGCGGATGCGGTCCTCGCCGCCGCCGAGCTCCGCCGCGGCGAGCCGGCTCCGGAGCTCTTCCAACGCTTGGGTGCGGGCCTGGGTCATGGTGGCCGGATCTTAACCCAAGTTGATTGATCCCATTCTCCCCTCCCCCGACCCTCCCCTCGCGCGGCGAGGGGAGGGAGCCACCATCCGTCCTCTTTCTCCGCTGCACTAGAATCCCCTCGATGCCTTTCTCGCAGCTCGACACCGCCGCCGTGGCCCGCACTCTCTCCCAGATCGCCGAGCAGCCCGACGACGTGGTGGACGCCTTCTTCGAGCGCCGCGAGGAGTCCGAGCTCCCTCCCGAGGACGAAGCACCGGGCCTGCGGGTGCGGCGCGAGGAGGGGTTCGCCATCCGCCTCACCCGCGAAGGCCGCACCTGGCTGGCCTCGCGCGATTCGGTCTCCGCCAAGCAGTTCGCCGAAGCTTTGCGCCAGGTCGCCCGGGTTCTCTCCTCGGCCACCTATCCCGAGCCGGCCTTCCAGCTCCCACCGTTCGAGCCCGATCCGCGCACCGCCGCGGAGCTGGCCGGCATCCCCGAAGCCCTGACCCGCGCCATCCGGTCGCATCACGTCGGCTTCCCGGTCCGCCTCACGGTTCGCCGCCACCGGCGCTGGGTCCAGGTCGTGGGACCGCGGCTGGTCGCGGGACAGGAGCAGGAGAGCTTCTACAGTTTTCAGGCCGAGGCCGCCTGGGGCGCCCACGGCGCTCTCCATCCCCGGCTCGACTCGACGGCCGTCGAGAGTTTCGCGGCCTCGCTCGTCCACCTCTTCCGCGCGCGCCTGGCGATCCCTCCCGAGGCCTTTCGGGGCGCGGCGGTGCTCGCGCCGGCCGCGGTCGCCGTCCTTCTCCATGAGGCCGTGGCCCATGCTCTGGAGGCGGACGTGCTCGCCCAGGGAGGCAACCCGGAGGCCGCGGTCGGCGTCTCCATGGCGGCGCCGGGGGTCGACGTGCTGGACGATCCGGCGGCGGCGCCGCCCGCGGTCCGCCGCGCCACGGACGACGAAGGCTCCGCCGTCTCCCGCCGCTGGCTTCTGCGCGGCGGAGTCGTGGAGCAGCCGCTCGCCGATCTTCTGTGGGCGCGGACCTCGCCGGTGCTCGTGCCCGGCGCCGGCCGCCGCGGCAGCCGCCATCTCCCTCCCGGCCCGCGGTCGAGCCACCTGGAGCTGCTCGCGGGCGACACGTGCGAGGACGACCTCCTCTCCGACGCCGACGGTGGCCTCTATCTGGAGGAGGCGAGCCGCGGCACTCTCGATCCCCTCTCCGGCGAGTTCCGGCTCCACCTCCCCTACGCCCGGCGCATCCGGCGCGGAGCCCTGGCCGAGACCGTCGGGCCGTGCGTGCTGCGCGGGCGCGTCGCCGATCTCCTGACCCGGGTCACCGCGGTGGCCCGCGAGTCGCGGCCGGCCGGTGCCGGTTGGTGCGCCAAAGGCGGTCAGAAGATGCCGGTCTGGGCGACGGCCCCGGCGGTCCGGCTGGACGGCGTCGAGATCCTACCGGATCGGGGACCGGCGTGACCGCAGCCACGACCGCCGCACCGCTTCTCGAGGAGGTCATGGTCTCGCTGCTGCGGCGCGGCCTGCCGGACGTGGAGGTCTTCGCCAAGCGCGGGCGCTCTCGGCGCCTGGAGACCTCGCCGGTCACCGAGACCTCGGTCTTCAGCCAGGAGCAGGGGTGGGCGGTGCGCGCGGGAGATCCCCGGCGCTCGTTTTTCGCCACCGGCACCGGTGAGCCGATGCCGGACTGGCCCTGGCCCGATCCGGCCGGCCGGCCGGTGCGGCTGCCCGAGCCGGTGGATCCGGGCGGGGTGTCCGCCGGGTCCTGGAACGAGCCGTCCGACTTCGACGCCCCCATGATCGGCGAGCGCGAAGGGCTCAAGCTCCTGGAGGGCCTCGGCCGCGAGCTCGCCTCCGAGCTGCCCGGCTCGCGCCTGCTGCGCGCCGTCCTGGAGGACGGGTCGAGCGAAAGCGAGATCGTCAACAGCCGCGGCCTGCGCGCCCGCGTCCGGAGCCGGGTGGCCACCCTCTACCTGGAAGCCGCGGGCCCCGGGAGCAGCGCCTCGGCCTCGATCTACCTCGCCGCACGGGAGGCCCGGCGCTTCCACCCTCCGGCGCTCGCCCGCCGGCTGGCCGACCGCCTCGCCGTCACTACCCAGGGTGCGCCGCCCGACCGCGACAGCGGCGAGATCCTCCTCGCTCCGCCGGTGGTGGCGCGGCTCCTCTGCGGCCTTCTCCCCCTGCTGGTGGGTCCGCGCGCGGGCACCCACCTCGCCGGCCTGCGCGACCGCCGCGGGCGCATCGGCAGCGAGCGGCTGACCCTGATCGACAACGGCCGGCTGCCCGGCGGCGCGCTCGAAGCTCCCGTCGACGGCGAGGGAGTCCCCACCCGCGAGGTCGTCTTGATCGAAGAGGGGGTCTACCGGCAGTCGCTGCTCACCTGGTGGCAGGCCGCGTCGCACCCGAACACGGGAGGGGCCTCGGGCTGCACCCGCCGGCCGGGCTGGCGCGACCTGCCGGCGGCCGGCCCGACCCATCTGTATCTCAAGCCGGACCCGCGCATCCCGGTGGCGTCGCTGCTCGGCTCGATCACGCGCGGCTACTATCTGATCGACGTGTCCGGCAGCGGCCGGTTCGACTTCGGAGACGGGACCTTCTCCTTGCCCGTCTGCGGTTTCGCGGTTCAGGGAGGCCGGGCGAGCGCGCCCGTGGCGGGCGCTTGGCTGTGCGGCCGGATCACCGACCTGCTTCAGGGGATCGCCGGCACCGGCCGGGATCTGACGTTCCTCCCTCTGGCCGGGATGATCGGCGCCCCGACCGTGCTCACCACCGGGCTGGAGCTGCGCGCCGGGTAGGAGCCTGCGCGGCAGGAACGCGGCGGTCGAGACGGCATTTCGCCCGATCTCTGTGGGAAGATAGTGACGCGACGGTTCGCCGCAGGAGGTAGCCATGACGCTGAGCATCAACCTACCCGACGACGTACTCTCCGAGCTTCATCAGTCCCCGGACGAAGCCGAGAGAGACGCGCGGGTTGCCGTCGCCATTGAGTGGTACCGCCGCGGGGCTCTCTCCCAGGGCAGAGCTGCCGAGATCTCCGGCCTGGCCCGAGCCGACTTCATCGACGAATTGGCCGCGAGGAAGATTGATGTCATGCAGCCGGACCTGGAGGAGTTGAGGCGGGAGATCGGGCTTGGCTGATCCGATCGTCGACGCATCACCGCGCATCTATCTCTCCCGAGCCGGCCACCTTGCTCTCCTGCGGGTCCTCGGCTCCAACCTCCTGATCCCTGAGGCCGTGTTTCGCGAAATCCTCGCAAAGGGCGAGGACGTTGTCGCTCAGAGGGCGTTTGAAAAGGTGGTGGGACCGTCACTTGTGGCTGCTGAGGCGGGTGGAGGCGCCCTCTCCCGCGAAGCGGGGGAGGGTCGGGGAGGGGGTCTTTTCGCCCTGAGCGGTAAGTTTTCAAAGATCCTCGCTTCACCGAGCCGAGCTCTCGCGGGCCTGCGTCGGCCGTCGGCCGCCCCCTGCCCGCGTTTCCCCAACACTTGCCCGCGGTCCGCCGGCTCTGGCGGGCCTTCCGCCAGCGTCGGCGAGCCTTTCCAGATCTCCAGCCGGCCGCCGGCCGGCTCCGGCCCGCGCTTCCCCAACGCCGGCGCGCCTTCCGCGAGCACCGGCGCGCGTTCCAGATCTCCAGCCGGTCTTCGGCCGGCTCCGGCGAGCCGTCCGCCGGTCCTCCCAACCATCGGCCAGGTCCGGCGAGCGGCCCGCCGACCCCGGCCAGCCCCTCGCGAAGCTCCGCGGAAGCCGCGCCGGCTCCAGCCGGAAGCCCGCCGGGCTTCCCAATACCCGGCATCTCTTGGCCACTCGTGCGCCGAAGCTGGCCGAAGGCGCGCCGCTTGCTGCCGAGCGTCGGGATTTGCCAGATATCCGGAAGAAGACCCCCTCCCCGACCCTCCCCCGCTTCGCGGGAGAGGGCGCCCCCTCCCGGCTCAAAGTCGGCGGACGCAGCCTTTTCAAACACCCTCTCAGACACTGGACGCAGCGCTTCAGCTCATCGGCGAGTGACTCGCCGCCCTACGTATGCAACACCCCGGTCCTGAACCCGTCTGCGGCTTCGCGGTCCAGGGAGGCCGGGCGAGCGCGCCCGTGGCGGGCGCCTGGCTGTGCGGCCGGATCAGCGACCTGCTGCAGGGGATCGCCGGCACCGGCCGGGACCTCACGTTCCTCCCTCTGGCCGGGATGATCGGCGCCCCGACCGTGCTCACGACAGGGCTGGAGCTGCGCGCCGGGTAGGAGCATCCCCGGAAATCACGCCCGTAGGGGCAACCCAACAGGGTGCGCGCCGCGTCCAAAGAAGACCCTCCTTCACCACCCCGACTTGCCGCTCCCCGATCCGCTGCTCTCCCAGCTCGAGCTGCCCGACCCGGAGCTGCTGTCACTCCAGCTCGAGCCGCTCGAACCGGAGTCGCTGCCGGAGCTGCTGTCCGAGGACGACGAGAAGGAAGACGTCGAAGAGGAGGACATCGAGGAGGAGTAGGAGGACCGCTCCTCCTCTTCCCGCCGGCGCCTCTCTTCCTGGCGCACCCGCTCCGCGGCCTCCTCCCGGAGACGGTCGAGCTCGTCCATGATCTCCGCCAGGGAGCGCCCAGCCTGCTCCTGGTGCGCGCCGACCTGCCGAAGCAGCGCCGCCGCAGCCAACGCCCGGCCCTCCCGAAGGGCCGCCGACGCGGCGTCGAGATCGTGCCGGGCCGCCTCGATTCCAGCCCGGGCCGCGGCCATGCCGCCCGACTTCAGGGTCTGGTCGCTCTGCCCGAACTCCTCCTGCAATCGGGCCGCGAGGGCCTCGTGCCCCGGCACGAGCGCGGCCAGCCGTTCGGTCGCGGCGCGCCGCTCCCTGGAATCCCTCTCCCACGCCCGGCCGGCCTCCAGGGTCCGGTCGACGAGGGCCGCGGCCTCCAGGGTGAGCAGCTTCGCCTGCTCCAGGGCCGACCCGGATCCGTCGATGTCCCAGAAGAGGTCGAGGGCCGCCCGCGCCGCGTCTGCCTGCCGGACCGCCCCGGCCAGGCGCTCGGAGGGGTCCTGGTCCGCCTCCCGGAACAGCGACTCCGGATCGATCCCAAGGGCGGTGCCCAGTTCCTGGCGGGCCTCGGCGATCCGGCGCTCCCCGGCCTCGATCTCCGACCTCGCCTGCGGCAGCCGTTCCGACAACTCGACGGCGCGGGCGGCCCTCCGGCAGGTGCGGAGCGACTGGACCGGGTCGCCGGTCATGGTTTTCCGCGCGTCTTCAAGGGCGGCCGCGGCCACGGGCACCGGCCGGGTCCGGTCCTGGAGCGACTCCAGGAGCTCCGGCAGCTTCGTCAGGGCCGTTTCCAGATCGTCCAGCCCCCGGGCCGCCCGCTCGGCACGGGAGTGGAACTCGGACATCAGCTCCTTGAAAGACATGCGGAACGGCTCGTAGGAGGCGAGGTCGCCCAGCAGGTCGTCGCGCCAGCCGCGGTCGCTTCCGAAGAGCCGGGGCAGATCCTCCTCCGGGTCGAACGGCACCGGCTCGTCGCGGAGCAGGGCGATTCCCTTCCGGTAGTGGCCCGGGAGGAAGAAGTTGGCGACCTTGGCCGCCGCCCGCTGCGGCCGGATGTGCTCCCGGGCCTGCTCCAGGACGGCGCGGGCGCTGGTCCAGAGGATGATCAGGGCGCCGACGTCGGCCCGCACGGACGCGGCCAGGGCCTCGGTCTCCTGCCCCCGTTCCTCGCCGGAGATCGGGCCAAGCCGCGAGATCCTCTGCTCCAGCTCTCCGAAGAGCGCTTCCAGCTTGCGGTCCAGCGCCGTCTGCCAGGAGTCGAGGAGCTCCTCGGCCTCCTTCTTGAACCGGGAGCGCAGCAGGTTGAGCCCCCACAGCAGGAGCAGGAGGACGCAGGCCACCAGGACACGCAGGGCTTTCCGGTTGGCCGCCTCGGTCGCGGCACTCGCTTCGGCCGCGCCGATCGTCTCCTCGGCCCGGGACAGCGCCTGCAGCGTCTGGTCGAGCCGGCCGGCGTAGGCCGAGTCGGCGTTCCGGTAGAGCGCCTGGCTGTCCACGAGCGACTGGCGGGCGGCCTCCAGGGGCTCGCCGGCCGTGCCGGCCAGCTCCCGCCTGTTCAGCTCCCGGAACCTCCGCCAGCTGTCGTCGAGCGTCGCGGCCGCGGCCGGGTAGAGCCGGATCGCGTCCTGCAGGGACTCGGCGCGGCTCTTCACGTCGAGGGCGAGCACGCGGGCCGCGGCCGGTTCCGCCTCGACCTGAGCCCGGGCGCTGTCCAGGTCCACCACCAGGCTGCGGGTGTCCGGGTTCGCCAGGCTGCCGGTCGGGTGGGAGGGGGCGTCGCGGAGAGCCGCGGCGGCCTCGTCCAGGGACTTGAGGGCGGCCTCCGCGGACGCGACCGCCTCGCGGGCCTCCCGCGGTCCCCGCTCGATCTCCGCCGTCAGCAGGCCGTCGACGTTCGTGACCGTGTCCCGGACCGCGGCCGCGACGTCGCCGCTGCTCCTCAGGGCGGCGATGGCCCAGCGGTCCAGGTTGCCCGCGAACGCCGCCTCTCCGAGCCCCCGGTCGTCCTGCGCCTTGGAGCCCGTGAAGTAGAGGGCGCGCTGGGCCATGACGATCGAGAGGATCGCCCCGTCCGGCTCCCCGGTCTTCGGGTGGGTCTGGGCCGCGAAGCCGGCGGCCCCGGCCATCCTCTGGCCGGTGCCGTATTCGATGGCGTCCACCCCCTCCCGTGTCACGCCGTTGGCGTCCTGAAACGTCTCACCCGACGCGTCCGCGACCAGCAGGACCGTCCAGTGCCCGCCCTTCAGCCAGGACTCCAGCTCCGCCAGCGCGGCCGGCTGCAAGCCCACCTCGCCGATCACGTAGAGGTGATGCCCGGGCTTCCAGCGGTCGATCGCCTCCTGGACGTTCGCGACCCGGGTCTGTCCGGCCGCCGGCAGCGCCAGAAGGCACAGGGCCAGGAGGTGCAGCCCGAGAGAAGCCGAGCCGACCTCTCCAGAGGACATCTTTCGGTGGCGGATCGGCCTCAACCCTGGCGCCCTCCTCATGGGCCGAAGCGGCGGAAGAGCCCGCTGCTCCGCAGTTTCTCCTTATATTGACAGTTTGGCGGAAAGTCTTTCGGCCGGGCTGGCATCGAGATCGCAATAGATGCCGGAACGCTGGTTCGATGAGCTGATCCCGACCTGTTTGGAGGACGGAGCATTGTGACGCACATCGCCTTCCTCACGCTCTTCCTGGGGCTGACGACGGGGGCACAACCCTTCGAGATCGCGGTGACCGGCCGGGCCGATGCGGTCGAGGTCGTTCTGGACGGCACCGTCGCGGCGCGCCTGACGGGTCCGCCGTGGACCGGGAAGATCGATTTCGGCGCGGATCTCACGCCGCACGAGCTGGTCGCCCGGGCTCTCGGTGCGGACGGCCGCGAGCTTGCCAGCACCGGACAGTGGATCAACATGCCGCGGCCGGCCGCCGAGGTCGAGGTCGCTCTCGAAGAGCAGCGCCCCGGAAAGCCGGGCCATGTGCTTCTCACCTGGGAGAACCTCACCCACCAGCCGCCTCTCTCCTCCACGGTGACCCTGGACGGCCGGCCGCTCCGGATCGACCCGGGCGGACGCGGGACCCTCCCCTCCTACAACCCGGAAACGGTCCACGTGCTCAGCGCCGAGCTGCAATTCCCCTCCAACGTTTCGGCGCGCAAGGATCTGATCTTCGGCGGCGAGGAAGGCGAGACCTTCACGGAGCTGACCGCCGTGCCGGTGCGGCTCCAGGGGATACGCGACCTCCCCGATGCCGCCGGGCTGCAAGGCTGGTTCGTGGACGGCGGCGGCAACCCCTTGAAGGTGGCCGCCGTGGAGAACGGGCCGGGTGAGCTCTACCTGGTGCGGGTGCCGGGCACCGACTACATCAAGAGCCAGATCGGCCTCCATCCGCCGGGACCGATGCGCCTGGGCAACGAAGACCGCATCCGGAGCGTCTCCCCCTGGGGGAGGCCCTACCAGGGAGTGGGGGCGCGCTCGGAGCTGTTCGACCTGTCGCCGTTCTTCCTCGGCAGGGACGGCCTCGCGATTCTGCTGGCGCAGGGTTACTTCAAGCTGGACGGCAGTGAGCGCCTGCGCCCGGCGGATGCGGTGGCGGTGGCCGGCCTCCAGGCCATGGCCGGCGGGCGCAGGCGGATCGTCGTCCTTCTCCTGGACGCCAGGTCGTCCGACGCGAGCCTGTACGACCCGGTCACCGTGCGCCGGTACCTCTCCTCGATCCGGGTGCCTCTGTACGTCTGGAGCATCGACCGCGACGTCGGTTCGATGAAGGCCTGGGGGACGGTGGAGAGCACCTGGGACTCGTACAGGCTCGAGCGGGCGTTCCGCAAGGCGGCGGTAGATCTGGAGCGCCAGCGGATCGTGCTGATCGAAGGGCGGCACCTGCCGCAGTCCATCCGCCTGTCGCCGAAGGCGGCGGGCATCGAGATCGTCGCGGACGGCGACGGGGAGAGGTAAACCCGCCTCGTCGTCCGTATAAGAAGTGTTTCAACAAAGATGACGCAACGAAAGGAGCTTCAGGTGCTCAACAGACTGGGAAAGACAACGTTCGCCGCCGCCGTGCTGGTGCTTGGAATCGCCGTGGCCGCTCCGGGCCGCGCGCAGTTCGCGGGCCCGACCGGGGACCGGGGACCGCTCAACGAGAGCTTCGGCGGGAGCTACAAGGATCCTCAGCAGCGCGCGGCGAACAACCTCGCGAAAGGCCTGCGTTACAAGAGCAAGGCCGACCAGGAAAAGGACGCCAACAAAAAGGCCAAGCTGCTGGAGAAGGCCAAGAAGGAGTTCCAGAGCTCGATCGCGCTGCATCCGAACCACGATGCGTACCTGGCCCTCGGCCTGGTGCAGATCGAGATGGGCCAGAACCAGTCCGGCGCCGAGGCCTGCGCCCAGGCCCTGGGTCTGCAGCCGAACAGCGACGCCGCGAAGACCTGCATCCAGACGGCCCAGAGCTCCGCGCCCGCCACGGCGACGCCCTCGGCATCCAACAGCGGCGGCTCCCGCTAGCTAGGCTCCTATCTGGACCACCCTCACCAGCGGGCCGTCCATGACGTTCGGGTCGCGGAGATCCACGATCCCCTGGACGGCCCAGAGGTTGTCGCCCTGGGGGTCGAGGATCGTCTGGGCGACCTCCCAGACGCGCTCGTCGACCTCGCGGATGTGGGTGTGCTGGTGGCGGCGGGCCTCAGGGGTGAAGACCAGCTCGCCGTATTCTTCGTAGAAGGGTTTCATCGCCTGCTCGAAGCGCTCCGGGTCCCAGCGGTCGTCCGTCTCCTGGCCGATATCCTGGCGGACGGCCGCCGCCGCGTCCTCCCATTCCTTCTCCGAGAGCGCGCGCACGACCAGGTGCAGCTCGGCGCGCACCCGCGCCGCGAAGGCCTTCGGGTCCGCCAGGAGCTGCTTGAGCCAGAGCGCCTCCGCCGCCTGGTGCCGCTGAAGATGACGCAGACGGATCTCCGGATGCAGCAGGCTCTCCCACTCCTCCAGCAGGCTGGTGTCCGTGTGGTGGAGCAGCGCCCGGAAGTAGCCCAGCGCGTCCCACACCTCCGCGGTCTTCGCGTACTCCGGCACCGTCTGGTCGAGGGCCTTGTAGAGCTGGGAGAGGTAGCGCAGCAGCACCCCCTCGCTCCGCTGCAGGCCGTATTTCTTGATGTAGTCCGAGAAGGAGAGATACCCCTCCACCATCTCGCGGCCGATCGACTTCGGCCGCACGTCGTTGCCGCCGACCCACGGGTGCTCTCCCCGGAAGCGGTTGAACGAGCCGTAGAGGAAGTCGGAGAGCGGCTTCGGGTGCGTCACCTCGTCCAGCCGCTCCATCCGCTCTTCGTATTGCATGCCGTCGGCCTTGAGCTGCGCGACGAGCTCCTGCTTGATCTTGTCCACCTGCTTGCGGAGGATGACGTCCGGATCCTCCAGGATCGCCTCGACCAGGGTCATCAGGTCCAGGGCGTAGGTCTCGGACTCCTGGTTGAGCAGCCCGACCGTGTTCACCAGGAAGAGCGACAGCGCGTGATGCAGCGAGAAGTCCCACTGGAGGTCCTCGGCCACCACCGCCCAGAGATAGTCGGCCTTGAGGTCCCGCTTCATGCGGATGATCCCGGCGCGGTAGAGCGAGCGGACCAGCACCGCCGCCTGGCTCAGATGCCGGGCCTTGGCCCCCTCTTCATCGTGGCAGCGGGCGATGAGGTCGCGCAGCGAGTCGAAGTTGCGCAGGTTCGGATCGTCCAGCTCGGCGTCGCGCTGGAGCAGGTCGAGCACCATGCCGTGAGTCACCCGGAAGCGCGACTTGAGCGTCTCCGGCGGCCGGGTCATCAGCTTGTCGAAGGTCTCCTGGTTCCAGGAGACCTCCCCCTTGGGTGCGGACCTGGCCGGTCCTTTCTTCTTGCCGTCGCCCGCCTTGCGCTCGGCCTGGCGCTTCTCGATGATGTGCTCCGGCGCCTGCGCCACCACGCTGCCGCGGGTGTCGAACCCCTTGCGGCCGGCGCGGCCGGAGATCTGCTTGAAGTCCCGCACCGAGAGCAGGGAGACTTTCCGGCCGTCGAACTTGGCGAGGCGGGTGAAGAGCACCGTCCGGATCGGGATGTTCACGCCGACCCCCAGCGTGTCCGTGCCGGAGATGACCCGCAGCAGCCCCTGCTGGGCGAGCTGCTCGACCAGCAGCCGGTACCTGGGCAGCAGCCCGGCGTGATGGACCCCGATGCCGAAGGAGAGGAAGCGCCGGAACTCCTTGCCGTACGGGGTGTCCAGGCGGACGTTGCCGATCGCCTCCCGGATGCGCTCGCGCTCCTCGCGGCTGGAGATCTTCATGCTGGTCAGCGACTGCGCCAGCTCGGCGCACTCCCGCTGGGTGAAGTTGACGATGTAGATCGGTGACCGCGCGGACTCCAGCAACGCTTCGACCGTCTCGTGGAGAGGGGTCTCCCGGTATTCGAAATCCAGCGGGACCGGCCGCAGCTCCGAGGTGACCAGGGCGACGTCGATCTCCGTCCGGCGGCGGACGTGCTCGGCGATGGCGCTCACGTCCCCGAGCGTCGCGGACATCAGGAGGAACCGGGTGCGCGGCAGGACGATGAGGGGGATCTGCCAGGCCACACCCCGCTCCGGGTCGGAGTAGTAGTGGAACTCGTCCATCACCACGTAAGGGGCGTCGAGATCGTCTCCCCGCCGGAGCGCCATGTTGGACAGCACCTCGGCCGTGCAGCAGAGCACCCGCGCGCCGGGGTTGATGCTGGCGTCGCCGGTGAGCATCCCTACGTTTTCGGCGCCGAAGTCGTCGCAGAGCGCGAAGAACTTCTCCGACGCCAACGCCTTGATCGGACTGGTGTAGAACGAGATCTTTCCCTCGCACAGCGCCTTGAAGTGGAGGCCGAGGGCGACCAGCGACTTGCCCGAGCCGGTGGGGGTGTTGAGGATGACGTGCCGCCCCGCCATGACCTCCAGGAGGGCTTCCTCCTGGGCCGGATAGAGCTCGAAGCCGGCCTCGACCGCCCAGTCGACGAACAGGTCGAGGATCTCGTCCGGATCGGAGGTCGGACGGATGCGCGAGGCCAGCGCGGGGCGCGCGGGCTTCTGGGCCTCGACCGGTATCGGAGCGGCGGACGCGGCGGATGCGGAGAAAACGGCAAGATCGCTCACGGAGCCATTCTCGCATGGTCCCCGGCCGGTCTCCCCATGGTACCGTAAACCGACCGGAGAACCCCATCGATGCAGGCACAGCCGGACTCCGTACTCGGCCTCCTTCCAGGGAGGCCGGCCTACAGTCGGTCTCTCCTCACCCCGGGACCGATGCCGCCGCTGTCCCATCTGGGATTGACCCTGCTTCGACACGGGGTCGGGACAGGCCTCCGCTACGCCCTCTATCACCTCGGGCTCCCTCTTCCGGACGCGCCGCCGGTGCGCGCCGTCCGTCTGCGGCCGTACCTCTGCGGCAAGGATCTCCGGCCGCTTCTGGCCGATACGCCCGGCGGCGACGAGGTGCTCGGCGCGCTCCTGGAGCCGGAAGGGCAGGCCCGCTATCCCGCGGTGCCGCAGCGCCTGGCCGCCGCGCTGGCGTTCCACCGGTTGCGGCTCCTCAGGTTCCGCGTCCCCTCCCACCGTCCGCCGGACCTGCGCGGCGACGAGACGCGGGAGGAGCTCTGGGAGCTGTTCCGTGCCACGCTCACCCGCCTCCTGCCGCGGGTCGGAGACGCCTTGCTCGCCGACCTGATCTCTGCCTTGAACCGCCGCGCGGCGCGGGCCGCGGGTGAGCCCGTGCCGCCGGTCCTCAGCCGGGCGGCCTGGAACCTTCGCACGCGCGGCCGCGCCAGTCTCGCTCTCTTCGGCCTGCCCGACATTCTGGCACCCTCCTGGGCCGACACTCCGGAGCGGGCCGAAGCGGCGCGCAGCGCCCTCGCCGGCCACCCGATCCCCGGCCCCGACCGCTACCGCGGCCGTTTCCGGGAGGCCTGGCGCGCCGCCCTCGACCGTCTCGCGCCGATCTACGACCTCTATGCCCGCAAGGCGGCCGGCCGCGGCCTGCTCGACTCGCCGGAGGACGCCTTCTTCCTCCCCTTCGACCTGGCCGGCGACCTCGCCGCTCCTACCAAACCCGGCTGGCTGGAGGCCGCCGTGCGCAACAACCGCGCCGAGTACGAGAGCCTCCGCCGCGCCCTGGAGCCGCTCGACCGGATGACGGAAAAGCAAGAGATGGCCGAGCTCGGCGGCGACCATCCTGAATGGGAGTGGACGCCGCTTCTGCCGCTGCCCTGACCGGCCCCTACCACTTCGTGCCGTAGTCGGGCACCGCCTTCAGATCGGGCGGCGGATCGCAGACGAAGGTGTCGCTGCTGATCTGGGTGTAGCGGGTGAAGCCGGCCGACCGGAGCATCGCGTGGAGACAGTTGCTGTTGACGAACCACCAGTTGGACCAGTCGCCGTTCGAGATCCCCTCGATGAAGACCGCCCGCGGGAAGGCGGGATTCCGGAAGAGCTTGAGGTCGCTGACGTCGATGTCCGCGGGGATCTTGAGCGGCTTGGCGCCCGGTTCATCCCCCCGCACCACCGTCTGGAAGAACATCTTCTCCTTGACCAGGAGCGCGACCCGGTCGAGCACGAAGAGCGGCGCACGGAGGTGGTAGAAGAGTCCCATGAAGAGGACGTAGTCGAAGGTCTCCGTGTTGTTCCAGCAGAAGCTATAGACGTCGTCGTGGACGATCTCGAAATCGACGCCGGTCACCTCCCGCACCAGCCGGGCCTGCTCGACGGCCTTGCCGAGGCGTTCGATCCCCACGACCCGGCTCGCCCCCCGCTTCTTCATCTCGATCGAGAAGAAGCCCGAGTTGCAGGAGAGGTCGAGCACGGTCTTGCCGGTCAGGTCGGCCGGTATATGGGGCGCGATCAGGTTCCAGCGGGGGCGCGGATAATCTCCCATGGCGGGGTTGGTCCACACCCCCGGCGCCAGCTCGAGGTTGTGGTACCAGAAGCCCAGCTCCGCGATCCGCTTCCTCAGCGCCGTTTCGTTCATGATCCCCAGAATATCAGACTTCTCTCTAGGCAAAGATCCGCGGCGGCTCCGGCGTCTCGGCCGCGGTTTCGCCGGAGGTGGTCAGGACGTTGTTCTCGACGTCGAGGTACTTGCCCTGGCCGACGTCGAGCAGGCAGCGGTTGCGGCCCCGGCGCTTGGCTTCGTAGAGGGCCTCGTCCGCGAAGAGGATCAGCTCGGCGGCGGTCTTGATATAGAGGTCGGGGAAGCAGGCCACGCCGGCGCTGAAGGTGAGCTGCACCCGCTGGCCTTCGACCTCGAACGGCAGCTCCTCGACCTGCCGGCGCAGCCGGTCGGCCATGCCCAGGGCGTCCTCGCCCGCCACGCCGTCGGCCAGGAGGAGAAACTCCTCGCCGCCGTACCGGCAGCAGAGGTCTCCCTCCCTCTGGCTCGACTTGAGCACGCCGGCCACCGCGACCAGCGCGCGGTCGCCGACCGCGTGGCCGTAGGTGTCGTTGACCTTCTTGAAGTGGTCGATGTCGCAGAGGACCACCGACATCGCGCCGCCGCGCTCGTGGACCCGATAGTAGGTCTGGTTCAGCCGCGGCTCCAGGGCGCGCCGCAGGAGGGCGCCGGTCAGGGGGTCTTCCTGGGCCTCCTGGCCCGCGAAGCAGCGCTGCACGGAGAGGCTCGCCTGGGGGATCAGGAGGTCGAGCAGGTCGATCGCCTTGTCGTCGAGCCGCCGCGGGTCGCACCAGAAGCGGACCCGGGCCACGACCCGGCCATAGGCCCGGAGCTGGCGCTCCAGGATCTGCCAGGCCGCGCGCTTGTGAAAGCCGGGGAGGACCGGCGCCCAGTTGCCGGGGTCGGGCACCCCCTCCTCCAGCTTGCCCTCCGGCCCCGACCACCAGCTCCGCAGCTCCCAACCGGGAGCGAGGGCCTCGAAGTGATACCAGAGGAACGGGAGAACCTTGGCGCTCTCGTCGCGGATGCGCTCGATGAGCTGGACCAGTTCGCCGTCCCTCTTCAGGAGCCGGTCGCCGGCCAGGCCGAGGCGCTCCAGGTCGTGAATCCGGTTGTCGGCCCGCTGCACGACCCAGGCGTTGCGCGCCGATTCGAGAGTGAGGAGCGCCAGTCCGCCGAGCAGCGCGCCGGCCAGAGCCCACCCGCCGGCCAGCCCGGCGAGGGCCACCACCCCGCCCAGAACCCAGCCGAGCAGATCCAGGGCGAAAGCCGGGAGCAGAAGCTGGAGGCGAAGCGGCTGGTCCGGCCGGCGGATCTTCCGGTCCGCGATCTGCAGGCCGATCCAGACCAGGAGATAGACGGCCGTCCCGGTCGCCACGGCCGCGGGAAGATTCCAGAGGAACCGGACCGCTTCCCAGGCGCCGCCACCGGCGAGCGTGGCGAGCACGGCCCGCCCCGCTTCCTCCAGGATGCGCAGCAGGCCCCGGCGCTCATGCTTCTGGACGGCGGAGGTGCGGACCAGCCGCAGCGCCAGCTCGGCCAGGATCAGGCAGGTGGCGGCGAGTGCCGCGGAGGGTCCGGCGCCGGAGAGGTACAGGGCCGGCGGGATGACGATCGCCCCCAGCCCGAGGCTGTCGCCCTTGAGAGGCCGGTGAACGGCTGCCGCCACGCCCGCACCGATGAGGACGAGCAGCAGAGCCGGCGACGGCTGGCCCAAAGGCGCGATCCAGGGCAGCCGGGGCGACAGCGCCAGAAACAGAACGGCGCTCCCGGTCGGCAACAGGGAGGCCCAGAGGTCGCGGCGCGATCGGAGGAGATTCATCGGCCTTGGAGGTCGCGAAAAGGCTGCCGGCATGGTACGCGTTCCCGGCCGGAGCCGCAACGCGGACCTCACCCCCTGTCCCCCTCTCCCATCGCTCACCCATCCCCCGGGAGAGGGGGCACCCCCTCCCAAAGGCAAGAACAGGAGGCTCTGGTGTTTTGGGTGGTGGTGTTTTGGGTGGTGGCGCCCCCTCTCCCGGCCGGGGGGAGAGCGATGGGAGAGGGGGTTGGGGGGTGAGGCCGGGCGGGGGCGGGAATTGTGGATGGAGCACGGTTTTCCTCGTTCCGGTATAGGATACGCCGTTCGCAGGGAGGGCATCGATGCCGGAACCGATGGACCCTTCGGCCGTAGCCTGGAACTGGCGCGCCGGGGGCAACGACGATTCAGAGACGAAGAAGAACGCCGCCGCCCGCAAGCGCGGCCTGATCGGAGGCGCCGTCGGCCTCGCGGTCGCGGCCGTGGTCTACCACTGGTGGCGGCCCAACCTGGCCTACGTGATCGCGGGCGTGTCCGCCGTCCTGACCCTCCTGGCGCTGGCCGCGCCGCCGGCCTACCGCAAGGTGACCGCCCTGATCGACCGCTTCGCCCACGGCGTGGGCATGGCCGTGACCTGGATCTTCATGACCCTGCTGTACTTCGTCCTGTTCTTCCCCGTCGGGCTCCTCCTGCGCGCGCAGGGGAAGCTCGCCATCACCCAGCACCCCGACCGGCGCCTGCCCTCCTACTGGTCCTCGACCGAAGGGAAGCCCTGGACCGCCGAGTCCTACCGCAAACAGTTCTGATGAACATCCTCGGAATCAGGGCTTCTACCACGACTCCGCGGCCGCCCTGGTCGCGACGGCGAGATCGTCGCCGCCGCGCAGGAAGAGCGCTTCACCCGCAAGAAGCACGACGCCGCGCTTCCCGTCAACGCCGTCGCGCTACTGCCTGGCCGAGGGCGGCGTGGGCGCGGACGGCTCGACGCGCGTGGTCTTCTACGACAAGCCGCATCCCCAAGTTCGCAGCGCATCCTGGAGACCTACTTCGCCGTGGCGCCCGCGCGGGCTGCGGTCGTTCATGCATGGCCATGCCGCTCTGGCTGCAAGGAGAAGCTCTGGATCCCGCTCGAGATCGAGGAGGCGCTCGAGAGCGCTGCGGCGTCGACAGCGCCGCAGGACATCTACTTCCCCGAGCACCACGAGTCGCACGCGGCCAGCGCCTTCTATCCCGTCGCCGTTCCAGGAGGCGGCCATCCTGACCCTCGACGGCGTGGGCGAGTGGGCGACCAGCACGCATCGGCCGTCGGCGAGGGCAACCGGCTGCGAGATCCTCAAGGAGCTCGCTTCCCGCACTCGCTCGGCCTGCTCTACTCGGCCTTCACCTACTTCACCGGCTTCAGGGTCAACTCCGGCGAGTACAAGCTGATGGGCCTCGCGCCCTACGGCGAGCCGACGCTACGTCGACCTGATCACGCGACGAACCTGCTCGACCTGCGCGACGACGGCTCGTTCCGCCTGAACATGGACTACTTCGGCTACCTCGACGGCCTGACGATGACCAACGACCGGTTCGCCGAGCTGTTCGGCGGCCCGCCGCGCAAGCCGGAGTCGCGAGATCACGCAGCGCGAGATGGACATCGCGCGCTCGATCCAGGTGGTCACCGAGGAGATCGTGCTGCAAGCATGGCCCGCCACGCGCAGCGAGCTCACCGGCGAGACGAACCTCTGCCTGGCCGGCGGCGTGGCGCTCAACTGCGTGGCCAACGGCCGGCTGCTGCGCGAGGGGCCGTTCGAGGACATCTGGATCCAGCCCGCGGCCGGCGACGCCGGCGGCGCGCTCGGCGCCGCCCTCGCTGGTCTGGCACCATGGTCAACGGGACGCAGCCCGCGCCACGGCCGACGAGCGCCACGACGCCATGCAGCGGCGCCTACCTCGGTCCCGAGTTTCCCGACGACGAGATCGAGGCGTTCCTCGACAGCAAGGGCTATCCCGTGCGCAGAAGCTCGACCGGAGCGAGTGGGCCGCAGCGGATCGCCCAGGCTGATCGCCGAGGAGAACGTCATCGGCCTCGTGCCAGGGGCGCATGGAGTTCGGCCCGCGCGCGCTCGGCGGGCGCTCGATCATCGGCGACGCGCGCTCGCCGAAGATGCAGTCGATCATGAACCTCAAGATCAAGTACCGCGAGTCGTTCCGCCCGTTCGCGCCGAGCGTGCCTGGCGGAGCGGGTCGCGCGACTACTTCGAGCTCGACCGGCCGTCGCCCTACATGCTGCTGGTGGCGCCGGTGCGCAAGGACGCGGCGCATGCCGAGCGGCGGAGACGAGCAGCGAGCTGCCGATCCGCGAGCGGGTCAACCAGGTCGCGCTCCGACGTGCCCGGCCATCACCCACGTGGACTACTCGGCGCGCGTCCAGACCGTCGCCGCGGAGGACAACCCGCGCTACTACGCCTGATCTCAAGGCGTTCGAGAAGCTGACCGGCTACGGCGTGATCATCAACACCAGTCGTTCAACGTCCGCGGCGAGCCGATCGTCTGCACGCCCGGAGGACGCCTACCGCTGCTTCATGCGGACGGAGATGGACTACCTGGTGCTGGGCTCGTTCCTGCTCGACAAGAAGGACCAGCCGCCAGTGGAAGAGAAGGGCGACTGGCGCAAGGACTATCAGCTCGACTAGCAGCTCGACTAGAGCGTTTCAGGAGAAGCACATGCGCAGGCTCGGCTACATCGGCTCGCTCCTCGGCGAGATCTTCCAGTTCGCCAAGCAAAACAAGGTCTACTGGATCGTGCCGTTCGTCCTCGTCCTCGCGGTCGTCATCCTCCTCGTGGTGACCAGCCAGGGCGCGGCGCCGTTCATCTATACGCTGTTCTAAGACGCCGCTCAGGCTCTGAGACGGCCGTCCGGAGCGTCCCCAGGCCAAAATCTCGGGGGATGGAGCCGAAATCTCAGGGGACGGCCCTGGGGTCTGAGATTTTGAGCCGAAATCTCAGGGGACGGTCTCGGGGTCTGAGATTTTGAGCCGAAATCTCAGGGGACGGCCTCGGGGTCTGAGATTTTGGGCTGAAATCTCAGGGGACGGCCTCGGGGTCTGAGATTTTGGGCTGAAATCTCAGGGGATGGCCTTGGGGTCTGAGATTTTGGGCCGAAATCTCAGGGGATGGCCTTGGGGTCTGAGATTTTGAGGTTTCCCCCGGGATTTCGGCTTGCGGGGGTTCAGGGCTCCGCCGTGGCCTGGTTGAGCTTTGCCTCCGCCGGAGGCCGCCCCCCTACCCGAACATCCCGCCCGCGTCCAGGAGCCGCCGCGGGTCGGAGCCGGCGTGCCAGAGCTTTTTCGCCTCTTCGAAGGCGGCGGCGGCGTTTCTGTCTCCGGCGGCTCCCTGGACGCGGGCTTCCTGGGCGAGGGCGAGGCCCTGGACCCGGTTGCGCCAGCCTTCGGTGCCCCGGATGCTTTGGGCGA
Source organism: uncultured Holophagales bacterium (assembly GCA_963844885.1). Classification (GTDB taxonomy): domain Bacteria; phylum Acidobacteriota; class Thermoanaerobaculia; order Multivoradales; family UBA5704; genus DATMER01. Next base: position 104,416 of record CAWJQA010000017.1, read on the forward strand.
TCTCGACGGCCAGCCTCGCCCAGGCTCGGGCCTCGCGCGGATTCCACGCCCCGGCTCCGGCCGAGGCTTTCACGGCTTGCTCGGCGAGCGCCCAGGTCCGAAAATCCTCGTCCACCCTCACCAGGAGCAGCCGCGTGGGTTCGTCCAGCGTCCGGAGGGCGGCCATCCGCTCCCTGGCCTGCCGCCGGTCTTCCGGGCCGGGAGACTCGCCGGGGAGCGGCAGCCTCAGCAGGCGGTCCATGAGGCGGTTGGCCCGGGTGCGCAGGGTCTCTTCGAGCCCCTCGAAGACGTCGCCCGCGTCCCGCCCCGGCCGGAGCCGCTGCCGTTGCAGGGTCTCGCCGAACCGCAGGATGTCTTCACCGTTCTCGACACTGAGGCCGGCGGCGGTCGCCATGGCCTCCAGGCTCCGGGGCGTGGGATCTTCCGTGCCGAGCTCGATGTTCGCGACGGTGGTGGGATGAAGCCCGGCGTCGTCCCCGAACTGTCGCTGCGTCTTGCCGGAGAGCGCGCGGAACAGCCGCGCGATCAGGTGGTTGCGATCCATTCTCTCTCCTCCAGTTTCGCTTCATTCTCCCCTCCACTGGCGTGAATCTGGGATTTTTCACAAACTAGCCTGTCCCGAACCCTCTTCGAAACAGGAGCAGACCCTATGCGCAAAGCCGTGATCGCTTTCCTGACTTCCCTCGGCCTCTGGAGCTTCTTCACCGATTCCTGGAACCCGCCGCCCACCAGCGACACAGGCTGCGGGTTCGACCCCTGGGGCTGCCCGAAGGGCTCATGAGCGGAAGCGGAGGTCCTGGTCGTGGCGGGCACGGAAGAGGAAGCGGAGGACGTCGCGGGCCAGATCCGCGGTTGCGGTTTCGAGCTCCGTCGCCTCCTGGAAGAGCCGCAGCGCGGCCAGGGCCTCCCGATGCACGTCTCTGTCCTGGAACTCTTTCACGAGCCCTGGAATCAGGGCCTTGACCTCGGTCGTCCTGCCTTCGTCCAGAAACAGAGCCCCTTTTTCGACCGAGGCCAAAGCCACGTCGTACCACATGTCCCGGGCGGCGAATCCCTGCCTCGCCAGCTCCAGCAGGCCGCAGGCTTCGGTGGATCGACCCAGGCCGGCGGCGATCCTCCCGTCAAGCCACCGCAATCTCAGGCAGTCGATCTCGTCGTTCAGCGCTAAAGCGACCGGCCGTGCCTCTGCCACGAGCACCGCGGCCTCTTGGTATCGGGCGACGTGACAGAAATTAACAGCCAGGTTCGAGCGCTGCTTGTACCAGAGGCGGGGCTCGGCGCGCCGGTCGATCAGGGGCTCGGCCTCTAGAAGGGCGTCGATCGCTCCCTGGTACTCGCCCATGACCTCCAGGGTGAACCCTTTGCTGATCAGGGTGTGGGCCGGGCAGCGGCTCACGCCTCTGGCCTCTTTCAGGAGGTGCAGCGCTTCGTCGAACCGGCGCTGCTCGCGGCGCAGGGCGGCTTCCAGGTCGAGCAGCCGGCCCGGGTCGAGGATCTGATCCGGGTCGGAGCCGGCAAGCCAGAGCTTCCGGGCCGGCCCGAAGGCGGCGTCGGCAGCCTTGATCTCGCCTTCCGCTTTCAGGATGTTCGCCGCGTGGGCCGCCGCGAAGCCCTTGACGCGGCTCCTCCAGCTCTCCGGCCCGAGGACGAGGTCCGCGATCTCGACGCCGAGGCGCGCCCAGTCCCCGGCTTCCGTCAGGTCGCGCGAGGCGGCCTGCACCGACGCCTCGGCCGCCGCCTCCGCGCAGGCCCAGGTCTGCAGCCGGAGAGACCACTTCACGACCTGCGACCGCTGGCTCGCGGTGGCCCCCTTCAAGAGGGCCAGAAGCTCCTTCGCCTGCCAGCGGGCGGGCTCGACGTCGCCGGGCCGGGGATACTCGTCCCGGGGCGGCGGCGTTATGGAGAGCAGGGCGGCCCGGGTGAGCACGCCCCGGTAGGTCCGTGACACCGCCAGCACCTCCGCCTCGATCTCGGCCAGATGCGCGGGAGGCAGGGCGCCGCTGCGCACGGCGGCCAGGGCTTCGTAGCACGCCGTCCCGATCGCGACCTCCGCCGGGGTGCCCTCGACACCCGCAAGCAGCAGCGCGAAGTCGGAGTCGCTGATGTCGCCGGGCTTCCCGAGATGGTAGGCGACCTTGTGGGTCGTCATCCCGGCCTTGCCGGCGATCCTCTTGTGGGTCAGGTCCTTCACCAGGGCCAGCAACTGAATCAAGAATGAGCGCAACAACAGGATCTTGGGCATCCGTGCATCTCCTCCTCTATATAGTTGCCGCTGAGGCGATTTCTTTGACAGCCGGCCGCAAAAAAATTTGCGGGGACCGTCGGGATCGCGAAAAATCGCGATTTCACCAAGCACCTGTACCAACCGGGGACGACCTGATGCACACTCTCCGGCGCCATGGATACGAACCCGATCGAGAACCTCGTAGAAGTCGCCGCGCAGGTGGCCCAGATGTTCGAGGCCGCGCTGGAGCTCCTCCAGGAAGCCCAGTCTTCGCTGCCGGTCCCCACCCTGGAGCAGATCGCCGAGATGCGGCGCCAGAGACAGCCGCTGACGCGGGAAGCCTGGCTCCTGGGCTTGACCCAGAGGGTCCTGGTCGGAGCCGAGAACCTGGCTTCCGACCTGCAGGCCATCGACAACCAGATCCCGCAGGACGTCCCGACGTTCGGTCTCAGCGGACTGGAATTCAACGCCATGGAAGAGGTAGTCCTCAACCGCGCATCAGTATAAACCTCTTCGGCCAGTAGAAGGCCCGTGCGTTCCTGCTCGTGATCCGAACAGGAACGCGCGGGCGTTTCCTGCTTTAGAAGCTGCTCGTTCCTCCGCTTCCGGCCGGTCTCTTCGACGTCGTGCGAGAATTTCTCTCCAAAGCCTAGACAGTTTCGGGCGGTCTTTCGTAGACTAGATCGAGAAGCGCGGTTTTAGGGCGGTGAGCCCGATCGGCCGCAAAGTTTGCTGTTCTTCTTGCGTTCAAGGAGATGTCACGATGGATCATTCTGTTGTGGAGACAGGGACGATGCGGCAGCTCATGAACGAGCTGCTGGCGATCGAGCCTCGTCGGCGGCAGGAGGCGGTGCGGGAGGAGAGATACCGGAGCCTCGCCCTGGCCGAGCTGCTGGCGAGCGAAAGCGGACAGTTCGAGGAGGCGTGCCCGGGGAAGGCGGAGGAGCTGGCGGAGCTGGCCCGGATGGTGGCGGACCAGCCCCATCCGGGGAGCGCGTTCGACCGGGTGGACCGGGTGCTGGCGCTGTCGCACTGCCTGCAGGGCAACGCCCGGAGACTGTCGGGGGACCGGCCCGGCGCGGAGCGGCAGTTCCGTAGCGCGGCGGCGGTGCTGACGGGTCCGCCGGACGCGGTCGAGAGGGGGCTTTATTGCCAGAGGCTGGCCTGGCTGAGAGAGGAGCAGGGGAGGTTCGAGGAGGCGACGACGCTGCTCTGGCGCGCGGTGGGCATCTTCCGCGAGGCCCGGCAGACGGGGTCTCAGGCGGAGTGCCTCTGCCGGCTCGGCTTTCTGCGGCTGAACGGCAACGATCCGGAGGGGGCGAGCGGGCACTTCGCCCAGGCGCGGGGGCTGCTCTCGTTCGAGTCGTCGCCGGCGCTCGCCGCCCGTTGCGGCCTGGGGTTGGCGCTGTGCCTGGCGGCGTTCGGCGAGGAGGAGCAGGCGCGCAGCCTGAGGAAGGAGAGCCGCCGGCTCTGTGCCGCGGAGGTGAGCTCGGGGGACCTGCTGGAGCTCGACTGGCTGGAGGGGCGGCTCGCCGCCGGTTTCGGCGAGCACCAGGACGCCATCGCGGGGCTGGCCAGTGTGCGCCGGAGGCTCCTGGCCGGCCGGCGGCTGCTCGACACGGCGCTCTGTTCGCTCGATCTCGCCCGGCTGTTCGCGGCGACCGGGCAGGCGGCGCGCGTCCGGGAGCTGATCCACGACATCCACACGGGGTTTCCCCCGTGCCGCGACCAGGCGAGGGTGCTGCTGGCGCTGCGCGGTTTCCTGGATGCGGTGCGCGCGGGGGAGGGTCCGGAGACGGCCGCGATGGAGGCCCTGGATCTCATCCGGCGGCCCGCGGCGTTGCTCGACAAGATTTGAGATCGATCTTCCGGCGCCATTCCGGCCCGGAGTTTTGTAAGGAGAACTGAAAATGGCGAGAACGACGTACGGTGAACACATGCGACACTGGGGGGACCTGACGGCCGCCATCGCGGCGAACCCGGATCTGGCCTTCCTGGAGCCGCAGCGGCTCCTTCTGGAAGCGGATCTGGAGACGCTCATGGAGGCGAGCGTCCGCCAGGCGAATCTGCGGCGGCAGACCCAGGAGGCCTCGATCGAGCTGGGGGAGGCTGTCAAGCGGGGCCGGGACATGGCGACCCGTCTGCACGACAGCATCCGGGGTTTCTACGGCCGGACGGGCGAAAGGCTGGTCGAGTACCGGCTCCAGCCCCGCCGGACCAGGTCGCCGAAGCCCGCGCCGCCGCCGCCCCCGGAGACGGAAAAACCGTCCGAGCTGGGCTCCACCCCCGCCCGGACGGCCGCCTCCGAGACCGATGCCTCGACCTAGGAAGTAGGGGAAGTATAGCCTGAATCGGTTCCTTCCCGCCTCCCTCCGGGAAATCCCGGGGGAGGCGGGGGTCTTGCACCTGCCCCAGGGCAACCACGAGGGTTGCCCCTACGGTGGACGGATCGGCGCAGCACCACCACCGGGCTTGCCGCTTTCGGGGGGTTGGTCCAGAATAGCGCGATGCGCCGCTTCAAACCCATCCATGGAGTCTTCGTGGTTCTCGTCTTCGTGGCCGCCATCCTGGGCGCCGATTTCCTCCTGGACGGGAGGCGCGGCGGCTTCGAGCGCGTTTCACCCGGGCGGGACGGCCAGGTGCGGATCAGCCTGGGCGGGCTGGGTCCGCAGGACGTCCGGTTCTTCCAATTCCTGAACGCCGGGAACCAGGAGGTCCATTTCCTGGTCGGGCGGGACGCGGCCGGCGAGGTGCAGGTGGCGTTCGACGCCAACGAGACCTGCGCCAAGACCAAGCGCGGGTACCGGCACGAAGGGGAATGGTTGGTGTGCAACAAGTGTGACAAGTCGTTCCGGCTCTCGGAGACCAACAAGGGGGGCGGCGGATGCAATCCGATCCCCTTGCGGCACCGGGTCGAGGGCGGCGAGGTGGTGATCGCCGAGGCCGACGTTCTCGCCGGCTGGCGCCTGTTCAATTAGGGGGGATCCCCCGGCCGCAAGGGCCGTGCAGCAACTGACGTGAAATCAGCGCTTTGACGGCCAACCCGCGATGGTGTATCTTCGCGCGGTCCGGAAAGGTTAGCCATGTCTTCAGCCGACTTCGTGCTGTTCGAAGAAGAATTCAAGAGCCTGGAAGAGGCTTTGCGTCGACTCCGTCAGGAGGCGAACGCCAAGGCCGTGTTCTTGATCGACAAGAACGGCCAGCAGATCGCATCGGCGGGGGAGGTCGAGCAGTTCGACACCACCTCGCTGGCCTCCCTCACCGCCGGCAACGTGGCCGCGACCGACGGCCTCGCCAAGCTCATCGGTGAACGGGAGTTCTCGGTGCTGTTCCACGAGGGGCAGCAGGACCATATCCACATCTCGATCGTCGCCAAGAGGGCGATCCTGGTCGTCATCTTCGACGACCGGTCGTCTCTCGGCCTCGTCCGGCTCCGCGTCAAGCGCGCCAGTGTCGACCTGGAGAAGATCTTCGAGGTGATGAACCAGAAGAGCGAACGGGGAGCGGGGACGGCTCACGCCAGCCCCTTTTCCGAGATCACGGACGACGACATCGATGCGCTCTTCGGAGAATAGCGGGCGGCACGCGACATGACTTTCATCAACTACGCCAGCAAAGAGATCAACTGCAAGATCGTCTACTACGGCCCCGGCCTGTGCGGGAAGACGACGAACTTGCAGTATATCTACAACAAGACCGCTCCCGAGTCGAAGGGCAAGATGATCTCGCTGGCGACGGAAGCGGATCGCACGCTCTTCTTCGACTTCCTGCCGCTGGACCTCGGGAGCATCCGCGGCTTCACCACCCGCTTTCACCTCTACACGGTGCCGGGCCAGGTGTTCTACGATGCGAGCCGCAAGCTGATCCTCAAGGGTGTCGACGGCGTCATCTTCGTCGCCGACAGCCAGGAGGAGCGGATGGAGGCCAACATCGAGTCCATCCGCAACCTGGAGGCGAACCTGAAGGAGCACGGCTTCGACCTGTCGACGATTCCGTATGCCTTGCAGTTCAACAAGCGGGACCTCGCCAACGTCGTCGCGGCCGAGGACATGTACCGGAGCCTCAACTACAAGCGGGAGCCGACCTTCGAGGCCGTTGCCACGACCGGCGTCGGGGTGTTCGACACCCTGAAATCCGTCGCCAAGCAGATCCTGATCGAACTGAAGAAACGCTGAGGGACCCGACTCCATGGCCAAGCCTCGGCCGAAAACGAAGCCCGCAGAGCCCACTCCCACTCCCGAACCCATCCCCGTCTGGCGTCCGCGGCCTCCGGAGATGCCTGATCCCGCGGTGGACGCTCTCAGCGAGGGCCTCCAGGCCCTGCAGAAGAAGGACTGGTCCCGCGCCGCCGAGCTGTTCGAGTCGGCGCTGGCGCAGAGCGACCGGTCCGAGGTCTCGGCCCGGGCCCGCCAGTTCCTGGCCTCGGCGCGGCAGCAGCTCGCCGGTGAGCCGGGTGGCACCGTCAAGGTTGAGGAGGAGGGCGACCCGTTCCTTCAGGCGGTGTACAAGAAGAACCGCGGCGATTTCGCGGCCGCCCTGGAAGCCTGCCGCAAGGACGGCCGTGAGCAGACGGACGAGCGTTTCGCCTATCTCGCCGCGGCCATCCATGCGTCCGAGGGCCGGATCGAGGAGGCGGCACAGGCGCTGTCCCGGGCGATCGAGCTGAACCCCAGGAACCGCGTCCATGCCTACCACGACTCCGACTTTGCCGAGCTCCGCAAGGACCGCGACCACCGCCAGCTCTTCGCTCTCTCCTGACCGGGAGCCGGAGCGGGAGAAGGCTGGAGGGGGCAAGCGGCTGGTCGCGGTCGGCGGCGGTACCGGCCTGTCCGTCCTCCTGCGCGGGCTGAAGCACTACGCGGGCAGCGGGCGCCTCAGCCAGCTCACCGGCGTGGTCACCGTCACCGACGACGGCGGCTCCTCCGGCCGGCTGCGCCGCGAATTCGGCGTCCTCCCGCCGGGCGACATCCGCAACTGCATCGTGGCGCTGGCCGACGACGAGGACCTCCTCGCCCGCCTCTTCCAGTACCGCTTCCCGAACGGCGACGGCCTGCTCGGCCACTCGTTCGGCAACCTCTTCCTGACCGCGCTCACCGGCATCACCGGCGATTTCCACCAGGCGATCCTCACCGCCGAGTCGATCCTCTCGGTGCGCGGCAAGATCTGCCCGGCCACGGTCCAGGACGTGCGGCTGCGCGGGCGCGGCGCCTCCGGCCGGATCTACGAGGGGGAGTCGGCGATCGGCACCTCGGGCGAAGCGCTCGAGGGGCTGGAGATCGATCCGCCGGCGCCGCCGGCCTTCCCGCAGGCCGTCGCCGCCCTCGACCGCGCCGGCCTGATCCTCCTCGGCCCGGGCTCGCTCTACACGTCGATCCTCCCCAACCTGCTGATCCCCGGCATCCGCCAGGCCGTCAACAGGAGCCGGGCGCGCACCGTCCTGCTGCTCAACCTGATGACTCAGCCGGGGGAGACGGACGGCATGAGCGGCCTCGATCATCTGAAGGCCGTCGAGCGCTTCACGGGTCCCGGGCTGGTCGACGCGGTCCTGGTCAATGCGGCGCCGATCCCCGGCCACCTCCTGGACCTCTACGCCGAGACGGGCTCGGAGCCGGTGCGGGTGGAGCACGCCGCCATCGAGGCCATGGGAATCCAGATCCTGGAGGCCGATCTGCTCGCCGCGGGCGACCTCATCCGCCACGACCCGGCCAAGCTCGCCCTGGCCGTCATGGACCTCCTCGATCCGGTGTGAACGCCCTGTCAAGGAGCCGCTCGATGCCCACGCCCCGTCCGCCGCGCCGCGTCGCGGTCATCCTCGCCGCCGGCAAGGGGACCCGCATGCGGTCCGCGCTCCCCAAGGTTCTCCACGCCGCCGCGGGCCGGCCGCTGCTGGCCTGGGTGGTGGACACCGCCCGCGCCGCCGGCTGCGAGAAGGTTCTGATCGTCGTCGGCCACGGCGCCGAGGCGGTGAAGGAGGCGGTCCAAGACCCGGACGTCGAGTGGGTGCTCCAGGCCGATCAGCGCGGCACCGGCCACGCCCTCGCCCAGGCCGAGCCGTACGTGGAAGGCGATGCGCTCCTTCTCGCCCTCTCCGGCGACGTCCCCCTGGTGACGCCGCGGACCCTGGAGAGGCTCGCCGCCGCCGCCGCCGCCGCCGATACCGGCTGGGGCGCCATGGCCGTGGCCGACCTCGACGAGCCGGGCTCGCTCGGCCGCGTGATCGGGGAGGCAAGCCTGGAACGGATCGTCGAAGCGGCCGACGCCTCGCCCGGAGAGCTGGCCGTCAAGCGGGTCAACGCCGGCCTCTACGCCCTCCCCGCTCCCGCCATCTTCGACCTGCTGCGGGCGGTCCGCACCGACAACGCCCAGGGCGAGATCTACCTGACCGACGCCGTCACCGCCGCCGCGGGTAGCGGCCGGCCGGTGGCGCTGGTCGCCCTCGACGACCCGGCCGAGGCGCTGGGTGTCAACACCCGTGCCGAGCTGGCCCGCGTCCACCGGGTGCTCATCGACCGCCACCTCGCCACCCTGATGAACGGCGGCGTCACCATCCTGGAGCCGGCCCGGACCACGATCGAGCCGGGCGTGCGGATCGGCGCGGACACGGTCGTCCATCCGGACGTCTCCCTCCTGGGGGACACCGCGGTCGGCGCCGGCTGCACGCTGCGCCAGGGGGTGTGGATCCAGGACGGCACCCTGGGCGACGGGGTCACGGTCGAGCCCTACAGCGTCCTCGACGGCGCCGAGGTCGAGGACGGCTGCCGGGTCGGCCCGTTCGCCCGGCTGCGTCCGGGAACCCGTCTGCGCCGAGGGGCGCGGGTCGGTAACTTCGTCGAGGTGAAAGCTTCGGAGATCGGTCCGGGCGCCAAGGCGGGGCATCTGTCCTACATCGGCGACGCCACGGTCGGCGAGGGCGCCAACCTGGGCGCCGGGGTCGTCACCTGCAACTACGACGGCCGGACGAAACACCGGACCGAAATCGGCGCCAAGGCGTTCATCGGCAGCGACACAATGCTCGTCGCGCCCGTAAACATCGGGGAAGGCGCGAGCACCGCGGCCGGTTCTGTGATTACGAAGGATGTTCCGGCGGGTGCCCTGGCCGTGGGCCGGGCGCGGCAGAAGAACCTGGAAGGCCGGGCCGGCGGGCTCCGCGCCCGCCGCAAGCCGGACAGACGACCGGACGGACGAGAGGAAGGCTAGACAACCATGTGTGGAATCGTGGGTTACGTGGGCACCCGTGAGGTCGTGCCTCTGCTGATGGACGGGCTCCGGCGCCTGGAGTATCGGGGCTACGACTCGGCCGGCGTCGTCGTGGTCCGGGACGGCGAGCTCCAGACCTCCAAGGCGGAGGGCAAGCTCGACCGGCTCAAGGAGAAACTCGAGAAGCATCCCCTCGCCGGCCGCTACGGCCTCGGCCACACCCGCTGGGCCACGCACGGCCCGCCGAGCGAGCGCAACGCCCATCCCATGGTGGACTCCAAGCGGCGCGTGGCCCTGATCCACAACGGCATCATCGAGAACTTCCTCCCCCTCAAGAAGCGGCTGATCGCCGAGGGGTGGACGTTCAGCTCGGACACCGACACCGAGGTGGTGGCGAACCTGATCTCCTCCTATCTGGACGGCGAGCGGGATCTCCGCCGCGCCGTGACCCGCGCCTGCCGCGAGCTGGAAGGGATGTACGCCTTCGCCGCCGTCACCACGGAGTCCGACGGGCAGGAGATCGTGGCGGCGCGGCAAGGTCCGCCGCTGGTCGTCGGGCTGTGCGAGGGGGAGCAGTTCCTGGCCTCCGATCCGTCCGCGCTGCTCGTCCACACCAAGGACGTGATCTTCCTGGAGAACGGCGACATCGCGCGCCTGGCGCCGGAGGGCGTCGAGATCCGGGACCGCGAGGGGAAGCGGGTCGAGCGCCCGGTCCAGCGCCTGACCTGGGACCCGGTCCAGGTCGAGAAGGGCGGCTACAAGCACTTCATGCTCAAGGAGATCCACGAGCAGACCCAGGCCGTGCAGGACACCTTCGCCGGCCGCGTGGACTTCGAGCGCGCGCAGGTGCTCTTCGACACCATCAAGCTGTCCGAGGATGAGCTGCGGCGGATCGAGCGCCTGCACATCCTGGCCTGCGGCACCTCCTGGCACTCGGCGCTGATCGGCAAGTTCCTGATCGAGGAGCTGGCGCGCATCCCGGTCGAGGTGGACTACGGCTCGGAATACCGCTACCGCAAGCCGATCGTGGACGGGCGGGTCCTCGCCGTGGGCATCTCGCAGTCGGGCGAGACCGCGGACACCCTCTCGGCCATGGAGGCGGCCCGCGACGGCGGCGCCCACCTCTTCACCATCTGCAACGTGCTCGGCAGCCAGGCCACGCGGATCAGCGAGGGGGTCATCTACACCCACGCCGGCCCGGAGATCGGGGTGGCCTCGACCAAGGCGTTCACCACCCAGCTCGTGGCCCTCTACCTGCTCGCCCTCCACCTGCGCCAGCTCCGCACCGGCGCTGGTACCAAGGGACCCGGGCGCCGGTACCTGGACGACCTGGCGCGGCTGCCGCACGCCGTACACGACGTCATCCGGAGCCAGGAGTCGAAGATGGAGGAGCTGGCCCGGCGCTACTTCCGGGCGGAGAACTTCCTCTACCTCGGGCGCGGCATCAACTACCCGATCGCCCTCGAAGGCGCGCTCAAGCTCAAGGAGATCTCCTACATCCACGCCGAGGGCTACCCCGCGGGCGAGATGAAGCACGGACCGATCGCGCTCATCGACCGCGAGATGCCGGTGGTCGCCATCGCCACCGGGCACGACACCGTCTTCGAGAAGGTGAAGAGCAACCTGCAGGAGGTCAAGGCGCGCGACGGCGTCGTCATCGCCCTGACCGACCGCGACCCGGAGGAGCTGGGCGGCGTCTGCGACGAGATCATCCAGGTGCCGTCGGTCTCGCCGCTGCTCCAGCCGATCGTCAACGTCATCCCCTTGCAGCTCCTCGCCTACTTCACCGGCGTCCGCCGCGGGGCCGACGTGGACCAGCCGCGGAACCTGGCGAAGAGCGTCACCGTGGAATAAGGGCGCAGAATGCCGCGCCCGCCGGATCAACCCGCCATTATCGAAGCCATCTACCAGGGGCGCCGCGAGGGCTTCCGGCGGGAAGAGCGGCGCCTCGCCCGGATCTCCCTCCGGTTCTCGCTCGTCCGCGGCGTCCTCTTCCTGGTCTTCGCCGGCTTCCTGTTCTGGGCGCTGGCCCGGGCCGCGGACCCGCCGCCGGCCGCGTGGAGCGGAGCCGCGGTCTCCCTGGCCGCCTTCCTCTCGGTGCTGCCGGCGCACGAGCGGGCCATCCGGAGGCAGCGCCGCGCCGCCGACCTGGTGCGGATCAACGAGGAGGCCCTGCTGCGGATGGACCGCGACTGGGCGAAGCTGCCGGACCCGCCGCCGATGTCCGAACCGTCGGACACGCCGCTGGTGAGGGACCTGAGCCTGCTCGGCCATGCCTCGCTTTTCGAGCTTCTCGGCACCGCCCATGCGCCGCCGGGCCGGAGCACGCTCGCGGACTGGCTGCTCCACCCGGCGCCGCCCGCCGGGATCCTGGAGCGGCAGGCGGCGGTGGCCGAGCTGGCGCCCGCGCTCGACTTCCGCCAGCAGCTCGAGGCGCGCACGCTCTCCATGGCCGGGATCTCCCCCGACGTGGAGCCCTTCCTGAGCTGGGCCGAGAGCCCGCCCTGGCTCCTCTCCAAGCCCTGGCTGGTCTGGCTGGCGCGCTTCCTCGTGCTCGCCACCGCGGTCGCCCTGGCCTTCCATCTCGCGGCGATCCGGACCTTCCTGGTCGCGGCGCCGGAGGGCACCCCGCCGGGGGCTCTGCTGGCGGCGCTGATGCCGTCCGGACCGCTGGCCCTGGCGCTCGCCGTCAACATCATCCTGAGCTATCTCATGAGCGGGCCGCTCGCCCGGACCTTCGACCGGCTCCAGGCGAGAGAGCGCGAATTCGAGCTCTACGGCGACGCCCTGGAGCTGATTCCGGAGCCGCCGTTCGCGGCGCCGCTCCTCCAGCGGATCGCGGCCGACCTCACCCCCCGGGGCCGCACCGCGCACCGCTGGATGGAAATCCTCCAGGGCCGGATGGGTCTCGCCGACGCGCGCCATTCCGGCATCCTCCACTTCATCCTCCAGACGCTGGTGCTCTGGGACTTCCACACGCTGTGGCTCCTGGAGCGGTGGCAGCAGGAGGCCGGGCCGCACGTCCGGCGGTGGCTTGCGGCGCTGGGGGAGATGGAAGCCCTCGGCGCGCTGGCCGGCCTGCGGCACGACAATCCGGGCTGGACCCTGCCCCGGGTGGCCGCGGACGAGGATCGATTTGCGGCGCGGTCGCTCGGGCATCCGCTCCTGGCGGAGGCCAAACGGGTGGCGAACGACGTGGAGGTGGGGCCGGCGGGCGCCTTCCTCCTGGTCACCGGCTCGAACATGTCCGGGAAGAGCACGCTGCTGCGCGCGATCGGCGTCAACGCGGTGCTGGCGCAGGCCGGGGGGCCGGTCTGCGCCGAGGAGCTCCGCATGCCGCCGGCCGATCTCGCCACCAGCATCCTGGTGGAGGACTCCCTGGAGGACGGCGTCTCCTTCTTCCTGGCCGAGCTGCACCGCATCCGCGCCGTCGTGGACGCGGCCGACCGGGCTCATGCGGAAGGCAGGACCGTCCTCTATCTCCTGGACGAGATCCTGCGGGGCACGAACAGCCAGGAGCGGCAGGTGGCGGTGCGGCGGGTGATCCTCCACCTCCTGCGGCAGGGCGCGATCGGCGCCGTGTCCACCCACGACCTCCAGATCGCCGAGATCGCGGAGCTGGCGGAGTCGGTGCGTCCCGTCCACTTCCGCGAGACCCTCCATCCCGGCGGCGATCCGCCCATGACCTTCGACTACGTCATGCGGCCGGGGGTGGCGACCACGACCAACGCCCTCCGTCTCATGGAGCTGGTCGGGCTGAAGCCGGAGGGGTGAGCCGTTGACAAACGCCTTGCGCCTCCGCATGCTCCCGTCCGTGGCGGACGAGACGGCAGACACCCTCGACTATGCGGGCTTCTTTCAGGACGCCTTGCGCGGCATGGTCCAGCGCGTCCTGGCTTACGTCGCGGAAAACGGGCTTCCCGGCGAGCATCACTTTTTCATCGGCTTCCGCACGGGCCACCCGGACGTCCGCATGCCCGGCTTCCTCCGGGATCAATATCCGGAGGAGATCCGGATCATCCTCCAGAACCAGTTCTGGGACCTGGAGGTGGACGAGGTGGCCTTCTCCGTGTCCCTGACCTTCGCGGCGGCGCGCCAGCGGCTGACCGTCCCGTTCGCGGCGCTGACCGAGTTCCGGGATCCCGCCGCGAACCTCCTGCTCGCCTTCGACCCCGAGCGCCGCGGCGGGACCATGGCCGAGCCGGAGCCGCCGCCGCCCCCAACGCCCCCGGCACCGCCCGCTCCCTCCGGGCCCGGCAGCGTCATCCAGTTCGAGCGCCGCCGCAAGAAGTAGCCGTCCCCGGCCCGGGTGCTATGCTCGGGTCCATGTCCGAGCCGCCCGCCGCCCCGTCCACCTCCCGCGCCGCCCGCCCCGGCCTCTTCGGCGGGCTCGTCTCGTCCCGGCAGCGCCGCTCCGGCCAGGAGCCGGGCGAGGCCGACGAAAAGAAGAAGGCGAAGAAGCCGATCAGTTGGCGCATCGTGCTCGACGACGCCGCCGACCTGATCCGGGCGCGCAAGGGGCGGCTGGCGCTCGGGCTGCTCCTCATGCTGGTCAACCGGCTGTGCGGCCTGGTGCTCCCGGGCACCACCAAGTACCTGCTCGACGAAGTCATCGGCCACGGCAACCGGGCCCTGCTCGGCCAGCTCATCCTGGCGGCGGGAGCGGCTACCTTCCTCCAGGGCGTCACCTCGTTCGCGCTGTCCCAGATCCTCGGCAAGGCGGCCCAGCGCTCGATCACGGAGATGCGCCGCGACCTGCAGGGCCACGTCGGCCGGCTGCCCGTGGGCTACTTCGAGCAGACCAAGGCCGGCGCCCTCCTGTCACGGGTCATGAACGACGCCGAAGGGATACGCAACCTGGTGGGAAACGGCCTGGTGGAGCTGATCGGGGGCGGGGTCACCGCCGTGCTGGCGCTCGGCATCCTCTTCTATCTCAGCGCCAAGCTGACCCTGATCGCCATCGCCGTCCTGTCCTTCTTCACCCTGATCATGGGGTGGGCGTTCAAGACTTTGCGCCCGCTGTTCCGCGAGCGGTCCAAGATCAACGCCGAGCTGTCGGGCCGGCTGACGGAATCGTTTTCGGGCGTGCGGGTGGTGAAGGCCTACGGCGCCGAGCGGCGCGAGTCGCTGGTCTTCGCCAAGGGGGCGCACCGGCTGTTCCGCAACATCGCCAGGACCATCACCAGCTTCTCCCTGATCGGCGCCGGCTCGACGCTGCTCCTCGGAGTCGTCGGCGTGTCCATGATGTGGGTGGGCGCCAACGAGGTTCTGGCCGGCCGGATGACGATCGGCTCCTTCTTCTCGTTCACTCTCTATCTGGGGATGCTGGTCAGCCCGGTGATGCAGATCGTCAACATCGGCAGCCAGCTCACCGAGGCCTTCGCCGGCCTCGAGCGCATCCGGGAGATCCGCAACGAGGTGACCGAGGACGCGGGCGAGGCCGAGCGCCGGCCGCTGCGCAAGGTCGACGGGCTGATCGAGCTGCGCGACGTCTGGTTCCAGTATCAGGCGGATACGCCGGTCCTGCGCGGTATCTCCCTGGTGGCGCGGCCCGGCACCTCGACCGCCCTGGTCGGGCCGTCGGGATCGGGCAAGAGCACCCTGATCGGGCTGGTGGCGGCCTTCCACCGTCCCACGCAGGGCTCCATCCTGGTGGACGGCCAGGATCTCTCGCAGGTCCGCCTCCGCGACTACCGCTCCCACCTCGGCGTGGTCTTCCAGGACAACTTCCTGTTCGACGGCACCGTGATCGAGAACATCGCCTACGCCCGGCCGCACGCCTCCAACGACGAGATCCTGCGCGCGGCGGTGATCGCGCACTGCGACGAATTCGTCCGCCGCCTGCCGCAGGGCTACGACACGGTGGTCGGCGAGCGCGGCGTGAAGCTCTCGGGCGGCGAGCGCCAGCGGGTCGCCATCGCCCGCGCCATTCTGGCCGATCCCCGGATCCTGATCCTCGACGAGGCCACCTCGTCGCTCGACAGCGAGAGCGAGGCGCTGATCCAGGAGGGATTGACCGAGCTGATGCGCGGCCGTACCACCTTCGTCATCGCCCACCGGCTGTCCACCATCCGGCGGGCGGACACGATCCTGGTCCTGGAGCAGGGCCAGGTCGTGGAGCGCGGCCGGCACGAGGAGCTGCTGGCGCTCGGCGGGCGCTACCACGCTCTCTACACCCGGCAGTACGACCTGGAGTCGAACCTGTTCCGGAACCCCGGCGAGGCCGATCCCACCGAGGAGGAGAAGGAAGCCGCGCTCGCCCGGGCGGATGCCGGCGTGGGCGCGCTTCCGCTCCTCTCCGGAGGCGGGGCGGGACGGGTCTGATCTACAACCGGTTGCTGCCGATCCGGGTGAGCTTCATCGGCTTGTCCTTGGTACCGAACCAGCCTTCGTGGCCGGAGGTGTCGGTGGCCAGGAGGTAGAGCTCCACCGTCTCGTTCTGGTGGTAGCTGACCGGCAGCTCGATCGACCAGTACCCGCCGGAGCGGTGCTCCTCCAGGGACATCTCCCTCATCTTGCCTCCGGCCTGCTTCGCCCACATCTTGACGCTCTTGACCCCATAGTCGTCGCGCACCCGGAAGCTGAGCTCCACCGGGTTTCCCCGGGAGTACTCCAGACCGTAACCGGGCCGCAGCTCGATGACGGGCGCCTCCTGGTCGAGCACGGCAAGCTGCTCCTCCAGCCGTTTGCGGGCCTCTTCGATCTGCGCGGCGAGGTGCGGCGTCGGCTTGATGGCGCGGATTGACTCCAGGGGCACGTCCGGCTTTCTCCGCTTCTCCCAGGAGGGGATGGCGTCCAGCAGCGCCTTTTGCTTGACCTCTTCGTCCTTGGCGGTGCGGTAGCCGTCGATCCGCGCGGACAGCCCGTCGCGGTTGCCCCAGGTGCGCTGCAGCGGCTCCAGCTTCGCGACGGCTTCGTCGTAGCGCGCCTCGCGGGCCAGCGCCTCGGCTTCGCCTTCCAGCGCGACGGCGGCCTTCTCCCGCAGCTCCAGCGAATCGATGAGCTTCGGCGAGAGGGAGGCGATCTCGGCCATGCGCTCCAGCACCGCGGTGTGCTTTCCCTGGGCGGCGTCGGCCTCCGCCAGGCGGTGCAGCTCGACGAGGCGCCGCGCCGTGCCGAAGCTCGCCTGGAGCTCGGCCGGCATGGCCGCGCCCAGGGTGACGCCCGCGGACACCGCCGAGCGCAGCAGGTCCAGGTCGCCGGTCTGGAGCCCGCGCTGGAGATCCGCGGGGAACCGCTCGACGTCCATCAGGTGGAGCACGGTCTCCAACTCGGCGAGGTGGGCGCACGCTTCGGGCGGCAGAGCGCTCTGCCCCGAGGTGGAGAGCGCGCGGATCGTCTCCCGCGCCTTTGTCTCGTCCCCCATGGCGAGCAGCACGCGGGCCTGTTCCACCTGCGCGATCGCCGCCGCGGCAGAGGGCCGCGGCGGCACCACCGGCCCCGCCTCGGCGGGGGGAGCCGAGGACTCCGGTGCGGGACGGCGGAACATCCAGACGGCGGCGAGAATGCCGAGAACCAGCACCGCGGCAAGCGCGCCGAACACGAGCGCCAGGCGTTTCCGGGCCGGGCCCGGGGTTGCCGACGATACCGCCGCCGCGGCTCCCGCCGCCGCTGTCCTCGCCGGGGCCGCGGACGCAGGCGGCGCGGCCATCAGGGCGTTCAAGACCTCGTCGGAGATGGCCTGGAGAACGTCACCCTGGGGGGCCGCCGCCTGAGGGGGCGCTGCCTGAGGGGCCACCGTCTTGGGGGCTTCCTGCCTGGAGAGGTCGGGGATCTCCCGCTTGAGGATATCTTCCTTGGGAGGCGTGGGCGCGGCCGGCTTGACCGGTGAGGGGGCCGGGACCGGTCTCGCCGCGGGCTGCGCAGGAGGAATGGGGGCCGCGGCGGGCTGGGCCGGCGCCTGTCCCAGCGCCTGGCGGAAGGCCGACCGCACGTCGCGGAACGAGGGGCGCTCGGCGGGCTCTCGCCGCAGGAGGCGCTCGAGAATCGTCCGCAGGGCGCCGTCGTTGGCCAGCTCCATCGTCACCGAAAAAGGCATCTGGACCGAAGGGGAATCGCCCGGGGTCACGGTGGCTCCGAGCAGGTGAGAGGCCACCAGTGCGAAGGAGTAAAGATCGGAGCGGGCCGAGGGCACCGCTCCCTTGGCGACCTCGGGGGCCTGGAACCGCGCCGTCTCCTGTGGAGCCGCTCCGGCTCCCCGAAACGCGGTGCTGCCCAGGCCGAGGAGCTTGAGCTGCCGGTCGTTGACGGCGAAGAGGTTGTCGGGAGACAGGTTGCCGTGGGTGATACCGCGGGCCGCCAGCGCCTCCAGGCCGCCCAGCCCGAACCCGAGCAGCGCCAGGGCCGTCTCCGGCTCGAGCTTGCCCGCCATCGTGTCGAGCCCCTTCCCCTCCAGCAGCTCGAACACCAGGAAGGCGCTGCCATCCGAGGAGATTCCCGAATCGAAGACCGCGGGGAGGGCCGGGTGCTGCAGCATCACCAGCGCAACGGCGAACGCCTCGAAGCGGGCGGCTGCCTCCTCCAGCGAGGACGGGCCGGCGGTGATCATCTTGACCGCCACCTGCCGGCCGGTCACGCGGTCGGTCGCCCGGAACACCGTGGCCGAGCGGCCCGAGTGAAGGATTTTTGCAAGGTCGTAGCGCTCGGCAAGCTCGCGGAATTCCATGTCGACCCCGGCCTTTCCCTGAAGCATCTTGCGTCGGCCTTAGTATAGGTGAGGAGCCGGGGGCGCGGAAGAACGCCGCCGGCAAGGACGTTCCGCCTGTCATGAGGAGCCGTTTGCCCGCCCGCTTCGCCGCGACCACCGTCCTCCTTCTTCTGTCCGCCGTCCTCCTGCCGGCCCGCGCCGGGGCGGTCGAGGCTTCTCCTTTCGGAGTGAACATCCACCTGCCGCAGGGCGCCGAGCTGGTCCGGACCCTCGACCAGGCACAGGACGCCGGCATCGGCTGGGTGCGGATCGACTTCGTCTGGGCCTACGTCGAAACCTCCCCGGACCAGTTCGACTGGCGGATCTACGACGCCATCGCCGCCGAGGCCCGGAAGCGCGACATCGAGATCTTCGCCACCCTCGCCTATACGCCGCAGTGGGCCACGAGCGGGCCGTTCTTCCTCGGCGTGCCGGACGACCCGGCGGACTGGGCCGACTTCTGCTTCCGGGCCGCGAAGCGGTACAAGGGGCAGATCCGCCACTGGGGCCTGTGGAACGAGCCCAACCTCGACCACTTCTGGGACGGGACCCGCCAGCAGTACATCGATGTCATCCTTCGAGCCCGGCGCCGACGCCGTCCACGCCGCCAACCCCGATGCCCAGGTCGGCGGCCCCGAGCTGGCGCACCTGACCTCCGGCGACGCGGACTGGTACGCCTGGCTGCGCGACACCCTTCTCCAGGCCGGCGGCAAGCTCGATTTCGTCTCCCATCACGTCTACGACGGCGACGGCCCGAGTGACGTCACGAAAAAGCTGGCCGGCAAGACCCTGTTCGGCGACCGCCCCGAGCTCTGGGGTACGGTGAACCCTACCCTGGAGGAGGTTCTGAAGAACGCCGGCTGGTGGGGGAAGCCGGTGTGGATCACCGAAACCGGCTGGGAGTCCGGCGAGGTGGGCGAGGCGAAGCAGGCGGAGTACCTGCGCGGTCTCCTGGATGAATGGTTCACCGGGAGTTCGGGCCGCACCTGGATCGAGAAGGTCTTCGTCTACGAGATGGACGACGCGGACATTCCCGAAAGACCCACCTGGGGCCTGCTCCGGCTGGACGGCACGCGCAAGCCGTCGTGGACCGCCTACCGCAACTTCATCGCCGGCCGGGCGGCCGGCCGCAGCCTCGACCTCTTCGGCGACCGCTTCTCCGTCGAGGTCGCCTGGCGCGACCATCAGGGCCGGAGCGGCTACGGCCAGCCGGTTCCGGACTCGGACCTCAGCGGCTTCTTCTGGTTCTTCGGCCCGGACAACCTCGAGCTCGTGGTCAAGCTCCTGGACGGCCGGCCCGTGAACGGCCGGTTCTGGTTCTTCTACGGCGCCCTCTCCGACGTCGAGTACTGGATCACCGTCACCGACAAGGCCACCGGCGAGCGCCGGGAGTACCACAACGCGCCGGGCAACCTCTGCGGCGCCGCCGACACCCGGGCTTTTCCCGACGCCGGCTCCTGGCAGGTTCCGGCCTCGGCGGAGCCTCTCCCGCTTCCGGAGCCGCTCGCCGCGGGCTGTGCCGGCGATCCCGCCCACCTCTGCCTCCTGGGCTCCCGCTTCCGGGTGGACGTCCTCTTCCGGGATCCCCACACGGGCGTGGTGGGCTCCGGAGTCGCCGTGCCCCGCACCGATCAGAGCGGCACCTTCTGGTTCTTCAACCCGCAGAACGTCGAGCTGGTGGTGAAGGTGCTGGACGGCCGGCCGCTGACCGGCAAGTTCTGGGTCTTCTATGGCGCTTTGTCGGATGTGGAGTATCGGATCACGGTCACCGACACCGTCACCGGCGTCTCGAAGGAGTACCACAACCCCCACGGCAACCTCTGTGGCAAGGGCGACACGTCCGCACTGTGATGTCCTTCTCCCTCTCCCCCGGCACGGGGGAGAGGGCCGGGGAGAGGGGGAACGGAATCAAATTGTGGTAACTTCCCCCGACTCTATGCTTACCGGAGGACTTGGAGGATAACCATGTTCGTATCCAGACTTCTGGCCCGCAGGAACTTCCTGCTCCTCGGGCTGACCGCGTTCCTTTCCGCCCTGACCGCGGCGCCGGCCGCTGCCAGCGAGGCGAATCTCACGCTCCCGAACTTCGGGGACGTCAAGTTCCTCGGCGGGATCGGCGGCGACACGCTGCTCAAGGCCGGCCTGCTGGTCTGCGTGCTCGGCCTCCTGTTCGGCATGTGGATGTACATGCAGCTCAAGAACCTGCCCGTCCACCGCTCCATGCGCGAGATCTCCGAGCTGATCTACGAGACCTGCAAGACCTACCTCGTCACCCAGGGCAAGTTCATCCTGCATCCTCGAGGTCTTCATCGGCGCGCATCATGATGCCTTCTACTTCGGCTGGCTGCTGCGGCTTCGGCGCCGTGAAGGTGGTCATCATCCTGCTCTTCAGCCTGGTCGGCATCGCCGGCAGCTACGGCGTGGCCTGGTTCGGCATCCGCGTCAACACCTTCGCCAACTCGCGCACCGCCTTCGCCAGCCTCCAGGGCAAGCCGTTCCCGACCTACGCCATCCCGCTCAAGGCCGGCATGAGCATCGGCATGCTGCTGATCAGCATCGAGCTGCTGATCATGCTCTGCATCCTGCTGTTCATGCCGGGCGACTCGCCGGCTCCGTGCTTCATCGGCTTCGCCATCGGCGAGTCGCTGGGCGCCGCGGCGCTGCGCATCGCCGGCGGCATCTTCACCAAGATCGCCGACATCGGCTCCGACCTGATGAAGATCGTCTTCAAGATCAAGGAAGACGACGCCCGCAACCCCGGCGTGATCGCCGACTGCACCGGCGACAACGCCGGCGACTCGGTCGGCCCGACCGCCGACGGCTTCGAGACCTACGGCGTGACCGGCGTGGCGCTGATCACCTTCATCCTGCTGGCGGTGGCGGACCCGGCGATCCAGGTCCAGCTGCTGGTCTGGATCTTCGTCATGCGCGTCATGATGATCGTCGCCAGCGGCGTCTCCTACTGCATCAACGAGGCCATCGCCAGGCCAGCTACGCGCAACGCCGACAAGATGAACTTCGAGGCGCCGCTGACCTCGCTGGTGTGGCTGACCTCGATCGTCTCGATCGTGCTCACCTACGTCGTCTCCTACGCTGCTGATTCCCGAGCTCGCGGCGACGGCACGCTGTGGTGGAAGCTGTCGACGATCATCACCTGCGGCACGCTGGCCGGCGCGATCATCCCCGAGCTGGTCAAGGTCTTCACCTCGACCAAGTCCGGCCACGTCAAAGAGGTGGTGACCGCGTCCCGCGAAGGCGGCGCCGTCGCTCAACATCCTCTCCGGCCTCGTCGCCGGCAACTTCAGCGCCTACTGGCTGGGGCTCGGCGATCGTCGCCCTGATGGCCATCGCCTATCGCCGTCAGCCTACCGACTGGGCCTGGCGGCGCTGATGCTGGCCCCGGCGGTGTTCGCCTTCGGCCTGGTGGCCTTCGGCTTCCTGGGCATGGGCCCGGTGACCATCGCCGTCGACTCCTACGGCCCGGTGACCGACAACGCCCAGTCGGTGTACGAGCTGTCGACTGATCGAGACCGTGCCCGACATCAAGGAGGAGCTCAAGAAGGACTTCGGCTTCGACGTCGACTTCGAGCGGGCCAAGCACCACCTCGAGGAGAACGACGGCGCCGGCAACACCTTCAAGGCCACCGCCAAGCCGGTGCTGATCGGCACCGCGGTGGTCGGCGCCACGACGATGATCTTCTCCATCATCATGCTGCTCACCGAAGGGTCTACAGGCCGGATGCTCATCGCGAACCTCTCGATCCTGCACCCGCCGTTCCTGCTCGGCCTGATCACCGGCGGCGCGATCATCTACTGGTTCACCGGCGCCTCCATCCAGGCGGTGACCACCGGCGCCTACCGCGCGGTGGAGTTCATCAAGGCGAACATCAAGCTGGAGGGCGTCGAGAAGGCCTCGGTCGAGGACAGCAAGAAGGTGGTGGAGATCTGCACCACAGTACGCGCAGAAGGGGATGTTCAACATCTTCCTGGCGGTCTTCTTCTCCACGCTGGCCTTCGCCTTCGTGGAGCCGTACTTCTTCATCGGCTACCTGATCTCGATCGCGATCTTCGGCCTCTACCAGGCGATCTTCATGGCCAACGCCGGCGGCGCCTGGGACAACGCCAAGAAGATCGTCGAGGTCGACCTGAAGGAGAAGGGCACCCCGCTGCACGCCGCCACCGTCGTGGGCGACACCGTCGGCGATCCCTTCAAGGACACCTCGTCGGTGGCGATGAACCCGATCATCAAGTTCACCACCCTCTTCGGCCTGCTGGCCGTGGAGCTGGCGGTCGAGATGGAGAGCACCCCGCGCCTCATCCTGTGCGGCGGTCTTCTTCCTGATCTCCACGGTCTTCGTCTGGCGCTCCTTCTACGCCATGCGGATTCCGGTCGTGGACACCAAGGCCGCCTAGCCGGACCCCACCCTCCGGGGCGCCATGCCAAAGTGGCGCCCCGGAGGGCACCTTTTAAAGAAAAGCCACGCTTTCTTTAAAAGCCCCCCGAGCTTTGTAAGCCCCCTTTCAAAGCGGGGCGAGCTTTGAAAGAATGAGGCCGCTTTCTTTAAAAGCCCCCAGAGAAAAGAAGGGGCTCTTTCAAAGAGGAGGGTCTCTTGAACCGGGAAGACTTCCGGGACCCGAGCGCGGGCACGCTGGTCGAAGCGCCGGGAGGGTATCTGGCCTTTGTGCCGGCACCCCTGCCGCCGACGCTGACCTATGAAGCCGAGCTGGTGGTCGCTCTGTCCCGCGCCGACGCGGCGCTGAGCGAGCTCTCGGGGCTCGGCCGGCGGCTGCCCAACCCACACCTCCTGATCGCACCCTACATGCGGCGGGAGGCGGTCCTGTCCTCCCGGATCGAGGGGACCAAGGCGAGCCTGTCCGACCTCCTGCTCGACGAGATCGAGGACGATCGCCCTGTGGATGCCGACGTGCGGGAGGTCCGCCAGTACGTCGAGGCCCTGGAATACGGCATCAACCGTCTGGGGGAGCTGCCCCTGTCTCTGCGACTGGTCTGCGAGATGCACGAGCGGTTGATGAAGGGCGTCCGGGGCGGGCACGCCACGCCGGGCGAGTTTCGTCGCTCCCAGAACTGGATCGGGCCGGCCGGCAGCACTCCGTCCACAGCGCCCTACGTTCCGCCGCCGCCGGACCGCCTGATGGACGCCCTGTCCAATTGGGAGATTTTCCTCCATCAGCGCGGACGCATTCCCGATCTGATTCAGTGCGCCCTGATGCACGAGCAGTTCGAGGCGATCCACCCCTTTCTGGACGGCAACGGCCGTCTCGGCCGCCTCCTGGTCTCCCTCTTTCTGATCGAGCGCGGCCGGCTCTCCCAGCCGGTCCTCTACCTGTCCGCCTACTTCGAGGCTCGCCGCCGCGAGTACTACGAGGCGCTGCAGCGCGTGCGGACCGAAGGGGATTGGGTGGGCTGGCTCCGCTTCTTCCTGGCCGGAGTCGAGGAGACCTCCCGGGAAGCCGTGGGCCATGCGACGAGAATCATGGATCTCTACGATTCGCTTCGCCACGACCTGCGCCAGAAGCATCATGCGATGGCGCTGATGGAAGCCCTGTTCGTGAATCCTTTCGTCACGGTCTCACGGGCGGCCCACCTCCTGAGCGTCTCCTACCCGACGGCCCGCCAGGTGGTCGCCTACCTCCAGGCCGAGGGGCTGCTCGAGGAGATCACCGGCCGGGCATGGCGGCGTCTGTACGTGGCCCGGCCGATCCTGGAGGCGTTCGAGAATCGGGCATGACCGGTCGCGCCGCTTCTGTCCTCTGGAGAGGACGCTTTCGCGGGACCGGGCCTATCTCCTCCGTCACGACGAACGTCTCAAGCCTTTGAAACAACAGGGCCTTCCGAGATATCTCCCGACATGGCATGGACCTTGATCTATCGGACTGGTGGCTGTGCCGAAGAGGCTCTTCCGAGGCGCTCAGTCGGATCTGAGAAAAGGAGACGAGAGATGTCCAAGATCACCCACCACCGAGTCTTTGCCGCCCTGTTGCTGATGGCGACCCTCCTCTTCGGCGCCACAGCCGCCGAGGCTCACGACAGACACGGTTCGGACCGCGTTGTGCGCGGCGCCGTGGCCGGTGCCGCCGTCGGCGTCATCACCCAGATCCTCCGTGGCCACACCGAAGGCAACCAGGTTTTCAAGGGAGCCGTGGTCGGTAGTGTCATCGGCGCTGCCGTCGGCGCCTACAACGACTCGGAGAGAGGGTACAACCGGTACGACTACCGGCACCGCGCCGGCTACGACCAATACCAGTACGACCCGTATTGGGACTCCCGCCGGGCGAACCAGGGCGACGACGACGACTACTACTACGATGACGACTATAACTACAACGTTGACTACAACGATGACTATAACTACAATGACGCCCCCTACTACCGGCAGGATCGTGAGACCCGGACCCATCGCCACAATGGCCGCTGTCGTCACTGACCCGTGACGTCCTCATGCGGGGCACCGTCTTCGGGCGGCGCCCCGTCCTTCCTTTCGCGACGTGGAACCTCTGAAATGAGACACGCACCGCTCATCCACAAAGGCGCATTTCTCCTCCTGACCTTTCTCCTTGCGCGGCCGGTCCTTGCCGACGGCCGGTGCCTGGTGGAGGCCGCGCGGAAGCAGATCGGCGTCACGGTTTCCTATGACTCCGGCTATCGCCGGATCCCCTACCCGAACGGCGACGTTCCCCTGGAGCGCGGCGTCTGCACGGACGTGGTGATCCGGGCCTACCGCCAGCTCGGAGTGGACCTCCAGGTCAGGGTCCACGAAGACATGGCCGCCGCTTGGAAGGTCTATCCGAAGAACTGGGGGCTCAGCCGGCCGGACAGCAACATCGACCACCGGCGTGTCCCCAATCTCGCGACCTTCTTCTCGCGTCACGGCGCGTCGCTGCCGGCCGGCTCCGATCCCAATGCCTATGTGCCGGGCGACATCGTGACCTGGCGGCTCCCTTCGGGTGTGCCGCACATCGGCATCGTGTCGGACCGCCGGACCCGCGCCGGCGTCCCGCTCGTGGTCCACAACATCGGTGGCGGCACGCAGGAGGAGGATTCGCTGTTTTCCTTTGCTCTCACTGGCCACTACCGCTACTCGCCGGACGGGTTGAGGAGCTGCACCCCCTGAAATGAAGGTAGAACTAAGGCCAGCGGCAGCGGACCGCGTCGCGCTCGGAGGCCGAGGCGAGGCGGCAGGGGGCGGGCCGGTCGCGGTCTCCGGCGGGGATGAGCCGGCAGTCGAGGACCAGCCGGGTATCTCCCGGATCTCCGCTCGTGCCGGTCAAATCGATCTCGGACTCGACCTCCTTGAAGCTGTCCTTCCAGACCTCGTAGCGGTACTTGCCCGGGAAGAGGTGGGAGACGATGTCCGCCGTCGAGGTCTCCACCGGATCCGACGGCAGGCTGCGGGGATAGATCTTGACGATCGCACCCTCCTCGGGCGAGCTCAGGATGCAGAGGCTGCGCCGCGGCGACTCGCCGCTCGCTTCGAGGAAGCCCTGCACCCGCTCGAGGAGCGGCTGGACTTTCTTCTTCTCGACCCAGGCCGCTTTCTCCTCGGGAAGGAGCTCGGGCAGGAGCTGCACACGCGCCGCGGCCTCGTCCAGGAGGTCCGCCGTGGCGTCCCGGAACGCGGCCAGCTCCGGGTAGGGGAGCGCGCGG
Source organism: uncultured Holophagales bacterium (assembly GCA_963844885.1). GTDB lineage: Bacteria > Acidobacteriota > Thermoanaerobaculia > Multivoradales > UBA5704 > DATMER01. The sequence continues at coordinate 130,189 of CAWJQA010000017.1, forward strand.
GCGAGGTCGGACCGCGCGGCGGTGAGGAGGCTCAGCACTCCGGGCCGCGAATAGAGGCTGCCGTTGCGGCCTTCGGGTAGGGCGCGCATCTGGCCGTCCAGGCTGCTCGCCATCCGCCGGACCTCCCGCTGGAAGAGATCCCCGAGCAGCGTCAGGTACTCTTCGCCGAGGTAGGGAGCCGTGTTGTCCTCCACCTCGGCCTCGATCCGGAACGGGCCGCTGCCGGCGAGCCAGGCGACGTTGCGGCTCGCGGCGTTGTGCAGCCCGCCGGAGGTGGACACCGTCTGGAGCGTTCCCCCTTCCAGCGTGGCCAGGTCCGGCGCCGTGTTGCGCAGCCGCAGGCGGACCGGGTCCTTCGTGCCCAGAACCATCCAGGTGATGGCGGCCGACTGCAGAGGCCGCAGACTCAGGAATGGCGGGAACCTCCGGATCTGCAGCGCCACCACCCGGTCTTCCTGCACCGGCTCGAAGCCCGCGGCGAAGGTGCCGGAGATGCGGTGCGGGCCGAGGCCGACGCGGGCGCAGACCGAGCGCAGCGACACGGCCGCCAGGGGACCGGCCGGCCGGCCGTCGATCAGGAAACCGTCGCGGGCCGCCTGATCCGGAAACCAGCCGCAGGCGCAGGCGACCCCGTCCTGGACCCATTGCGAGCCGCAGCGCGAGAGGCGGGGCACGGCCGGCGGAGGGGATATCGGCGATACGGGCGGCACCACCCGCACCTGCTCGAGGCCGGAGGCTTCGACGATCCGCCGCCCCCCGGCATCGGTGTAGGTTACCGGCAGCGGCCCCATGGGATCGAGGTTGTCCGGAATCCGGACCCGGAGCCGCTGGCCGGACTCGAACCCCTCGACGGGCCGGGCCACCGCTCCGGCCACGGTCCACCGTCCGCCCGGCGGCGTCTTCGCCGGGTTGAGCGGCGTGATCTCGACGGTCTCGCCCGGAGTGATCAGCGGCGGGAGCCGGACCAGGCCGTCGAGGTGCTCGATCACCCGCCCCGCGCGGTTTTCTCCCGCAGCCCCGGGCGGCTCGAACCCCGCCGGACGGGTCGGCAGGTCGGGCCGGAGGAGGCCGGCGGCGGCCAGAAGGGCGAGGAGGATCTTTCCCATGTCGGCGCCTGAAAGGCTGCTTCGCCGGGAGGGCCGGCGGGTGCTCTCAGTTTAGCAGGCTCGGCGAGACTCAGCGCACCGGCTCGACCCGGCCGCCGAGGATTGCGAAGGGATCGACCGGCGCCCCCTCCCACCAGCGCTTCTCCGGCGTCAGGCGGAAGATGGCGAAGTGCAGGTGGGGAGTGTCCGGCGGCGCGTTCCCGGACGTGCCCACGAAGCCGATGACCTGGCCGCGCCGCAGGAGATCCCCCTCCTCGAGCCCCTCGGCGTAGCTTTCCAGGTGGGCGTAGTAGTAGGCGTAGGTCTGGGCCGGATCGAACTGGTAGATCGTGAGGCCTCCCTGCTTGCTGGTGAACAGCTTGGCCACGCGGCCGTCCTCCACGGCGAGCACCGGGGTGTTGCGCGGCGCGAGGATGTCCAGCGCCTCGTGAATCCGGCCGCCGCTGCGGGCGTCGTTGAAGGTGTCGCGGAGGCTCTCGGGGGTGACCCCCTGGACGGGCAGAACCAGGTTGCGCCGGCTCAGGTCGGGATCCTCCGCCACCGGCTGCGGCGCCGGAGTCGGGGCCGGTGGCGGAAACATCTCCGGCGAGGCGGACGGCGTGCCCGCCATGGGCGGAGCGGCGGGCAGCGCCGGAGGAGCCGCGGCGGGAGCCGGCTGGGCTGTGACTCCGGTCTGTCCGGCGGCGGGGGGCGCCGAGGGCAGGCCGTCCTGGGTCTGGAAGCCGCTGTAGGCCCAGACGATGAAGAGCACGGTCAGAGCGCCGACCAGGAAGCCCCCCAGCCCCGCCGCCATCACGGCCCCGCCGCCGGACTTCCTCTCGGTCTTTCTCATGGCCGGAAGAGGACCGGGGTGCCGGGTTTGACCAGCCCTGCCAGGGTGAGGGCGTCCCAGTTGGTCAGGCGCACACAGCCATGGGATTCCGACCGACCGATCGTCCTGGGCTCCGGAGTGCCGTGGAGCCCGTAGTGCTCCTTGGTGATGTCGATCCAGACGCTGCCGACCGGATTGTTCGGCCCGGCCGGGATCTTCGCCTTGGCGTCCGTGGGATCGGCGTTCCAGAAGAGGTCCGGGTTGTAGTGGAACGTGGGGTCCCGGCTCACTCCCTTGACCGCCCAGTCGCCGATCGGCAGAGGATCGTGCTCACTTCCCGAGGTGACCGGCGCGAAGAACAGGACGTCGCCGCCGCGGTCCACCGTCAGGGTGCCACTCGATTTGGAGACCACGACCCGAACCTCGCCGCGTTCGGCGGCGGGCTCCTGGCCGCGCACGTTGGGGGCGCGGATCGCCTCGCCGGCCGCGAACCGGGCGCCGGGGTTGAGGCTCTGCAGGAGCTCGGGAACGGCGTGGAACTTTTCGCCGAGAAGCTCCAGCACGGAGGTGTAGCCGAGCCGGTCGAGCTTCGCCTTCTCCGTCATGTCCTCGGGGATGGCCGTGAACGGGCCGGCCGCGTCTTCCGGAGAGATCGTGTACTCGCCGAGTGTGGGGCCGCTCCCGGCGGCGGCGAGGCTCTCCCAGGTCACGGCGTCGAGCTTACCCGTTACGGGCAGGTCGTGCGCCGCCTGGAAGGCGGCGAGCGCCTTGCGGGTGTTCGAGCCCGGCTTGCCGTCGATGGCGCCGGGAGAGAAGCCGGCGCGGTCGAGCTGGACCTGCAGGTCCAGGCCGGTGGGAGCGGCTTGATCCGGGGGCGGGGCCGGGGCCTGGGCCAGGGCGGCCGCGGGGAACATCCATAGGGCAAGGAACAGTTTTGGGGCGCTGTTGAGCATTCTTCCGGAAGATGCAACACCCACGCCATGCCGCTCCGTGAAAGAATGGCAGACCACGATGAACGAGAAGACGCTCAGCCGCTATTTCTTCATCGCCATCCTGATCGGGTCGGCCGCGGCCTTCTTCTACATGATCCGGATGTTCCTGGTTCCGGTCCTGCTGGCGGCGGTGTTCACGACGCTGTTCTACCCGATGTTCGAGTGGTTCGAGCGGGTCTTCCGGGGAAGGCGGACGATCGCCGCCTTCGTCTGCTGCGTGCTCCTGCTGCTGGCGGTGATCCTGCCGATTCTGGGGGTGGCCCATCTCGTCACCCTGGAGGCGATCGACGCCTATCACGCGGCCGAGGCGAAGTTCACCGAGATCTCGGCCAAGGGCGAGGAGGGGATCCTGGGGAAGCTCCGGAGCTACCCCTGGTTCCTCCAGTGGAGGCTGGACAAGATCGACTGGAAGGCGAGCCTCCAGGACGTGACCAGGACCGCGGGCTCCTTCGTGGGGGTCGTCATCAGCAAGACCTCCAGCGGCACCCTCCAGCTCATCATCCTGCTGTTCACGACCCTGTTCACGATGTTCTACTTCTTCCGGGACGGGAAGCTCCTGCTGCGTCGCCTCCGCCGCCTCATCCCGCTGGAGCGGGAGTACAAGAACGCCATCGCGGCGCGCTTCTCGTCCGTGGCCCGGGCCACGGTCAAGGGGACGCTGCTGATCGCGCTCGTCCAGGGGACCCTGGCCGGGCTCACCCTCTGGATCTTCGGCATCGGCTCCCCGTTTCTCTGGGGCGTCGTGGCGACGCTGCTGGCGATCATCCCTCTGGTCGGCGCCTGGCTGGTGCTCTACCCGGCGGCGTTTTTCCAGATGGCGACCGGCCACATGGGCCAGGGGATCGGCATCCTGCTGGTGACGGTGATCGTGATCGTCAACGTGGACAACCTGATGCGCCCCCGGCTGGTCGGCCAGGAGACCGGGATGCACGACCTCATCGTGTTCTTCTCGACCCTCGGCGGTATCGCCCTGTTCGGCGCCATGGGCTTCATCGTCGGCCCGATGATCGCGGCGGTCTTCCTGACCCTGCTGGACATTTACAGCGAGAAGTTCAAGGAAGATCTGGACGGTACGCAGACTCTTGTGAGTCCGATCGTTGCGCCGGCTTCTACCCCGGAAAAATGACGACCCGGCGGTAGGGGTCTTCCCCCCGGCTCTCCGACACCAGGCCGCTGCGCTCGATGAGCTGGTGCTGGAGCCGCCGCAGGTAGCTCCCCTGCGGCGACAGCTCCACCGGCTTCCCCTGGTCCAGCACCTTGTCGATGGCCTCCTCCACTTCGCGGAGGGCCGCCTCGTCCTCCGAGCCGGGCTCGGAGGCGTTGAACTGTGCGCGCAGGAAGTTCTCCATCTGGGCGATCGTGTTGCTCTTGATCACATAGACCGGCACGCCCCGGGCTTCGGCGTCGCGGAGCCGGCGGGGCTGGCGCCGCTCCTGCGCCTTGAGGGTGATGACCATCTCGGCCTCGTCGAGGTCTTCCATGATCAGGAGCGGGAGCCGAAACTTGCGGATCGCCCGTTCGAGCTTCGCCTTGGAGACCGCGTAGGGGAACACCCGGACCGCCTTGCCCTTCGGCGGTCGGGCGCTCTGGGTCGGGACGGCCTCCTCGCGGACCTCGCGGGCCGCCTCCCGCGCCGCGCGCGCTTCCCGCGAGTCGCGCGCATCGCGCCGGCGCCGGGCGCCGGGCTGCGGTGCCGGGGGCGGTTTCGGAGACCTCGGGGAGACGGGCCGCGGCTCGCCTTCGAGGATCTCCACCCCGCCGCCATCGGTCCGGATGCGCGTCTCGGGACGCGGCGGGATGTCGCGCAGCAGCCGGTCCACCACCTCGGCCACGTCGTGGTGGACGGCCAGGCGGTCCTTCTCCTGGATCTCGATGAGCACGTCGAAGGTCGGCGGCGCCTTGCGCTCCAGCACCGTCTTCTGGGTGCCCCGGCGGCGCGCCTCCTCGTCCGAGAGGGTGACGGCCTGGATGCCGCCCACCAGGTCGGAGAGGGTCGGGTTCTGGAGCAGGTTCTCCAGCGTGTTGCCGTGCGCCGTGGCGATGAGCTGGACGCCGCGCTCGGCGATCGTGCGGGCCGCCTGGGCCTCTGCGGTCGTGCCGATCTCGTCGATCACGATCACCTCGCGGCATGTGGTTCTCCACCGCCTCGATCATCACGGCGTGCTGCGCCTCGGGCACGGGCACCTGCATGCGCCGGGCGCGGCCGATGGCGGGGTGCGGGATGTCGCCGTCGCCCGCGATCTCGTTGGAGGTGTCGACCACCACCACGCGCTTGCCGAGCTCGTCGGCCAGCACGCGCGCAACCTCGCGCAGCATCGTCGTCTTGCCGACGCCGGGGCGGCCCAGGAGGAGGATCGACTCGCCGGCCTCGATCACGTCGCGCAGGATGTCGACCGTGCCGATAGACGGCCCGGCCCACCCGGCAGGTGAGGCCGACCACGTCGCCGACCCGGTTGCGGATGGCGGAGATGCGGTGGAGCGTGCGCTCGATGCCGGCGCGGTTGTCCTTGCCGAAGCGGCCGATCCGCTCGACCACGTAGGCCAGATCCTCGCGGGAGACCGGCACGCCCGTGATGTCCTCGCCGCTCTGGGGGAGCCGCACCTCGGGCATCCGGCCCAGGTCGAGGACGATCTCGATCAGGCCGTCCTTGTGCGGATGGGCCGCGATCGCCTCCTTCACCCGCGGCGGCATCACCGCCAGCAGCAGCTCCAGGTCGTCGGGTTCGGCCCCTGTCATGCTCGTCACGCCGTCCTCCTCGGGAAAGGCTACACCGTTTCGGAGCAGGAACGATGCCTGGAACCTTGGGGCCGTCACCCCGGAAGGCTATGACAGCCCGGTCGTTGCTGGTGCTCGACACGAAACCCGGGGAATAACCTCGAATTCGCGCAGCCGGTCCGTAGAGACGCCCCAGTCCGCCATCGAAAACCTCACCGGGTCCCGAAACGTCGGGGCGTCTCACCCTCTCCGTTACCACAGACCTGCGATCCTGCCGACCGGCGGGAGCATCACCCCCCTGGGAACGCCGGCGCCCCGCCGGCGCAACCTCCCCGTGATCATCGTAAACGGCTGCACACCCGGCGGCACGGGCTGCTCAACCGGCTCCGCAGGCCACGGACGCCCCAGGCCCCCCGGGCGTATACTTCCTCGAGTCCATTCGGCCTCCGGGCCTCGATTCTCATGATCTGCAGTCGCTCACCGTGGGAAAACCGCAAGAGAGGGCAAGACTCGTGGACGTGGCCCGGCAGGCCGCGCTCCAGAAGGGGGTCCGTCACATGAAGGATGTCATCCGTTCCTGGTGGAGGGGGGCTCTCGCGGCCGCCCTGGCTCTCGCGGCCGGCTTGCCGGCTGTTCCGGCCGGTGCGCAGTTTTCCGAAAGCACCCAGGTCGTCGTCGTCGAAGTGCCCGTCCAGGTCCTGGGCAAGGACGGCGAGCCCGTGCGCGGCCTCACGGCCAAGGACTTCGAGGTCTACGAAGGGCGCAAGAAGCTCCCCGTCACCGGTTTCGAGGTGCTCGACCTCAAGACGTCCGAGCCGGGTGCCACCCAGATGCCGACGGCGGCGCGGCGCCACTTCATGATGCTGTTCGACCTGTCGTTCTCGGAGCCGCAGTCGATCCTCAAGGCCCGGGCGGCGGCCCAGGGCGTGCTCAAGTCGCTCCATCTCACCGACCTGGTGGCGGTGGCGACCTACAACCAGGCGACCGGACCGCAGCTCGTGCTCGGGTTCACTCCCGACCGCGTCCAGGTTCAGGCCGCGCTCCAGACCCTCGGCCTGCCGCAGCTCGTCGAGCGCTCGCCCGACCCCCTGCGGCTCGTGCTCGCCAATGAGCGCGCGTCCGCGGCGGCGGCCAGCGCCGGCGGCGGCGGAAAGCGCGCCGGCTCCGCCACCGAGGAGGCCGTCCTCGAACAGCTCGAGACGTTCTCCCACGAGTCCGACAAGGCCAACGCGGTCGTCCTCCAGAACAAGGTCAAGTCGCTCACCCGCTCCTTCACCGACCTCGCCCGCGTCATGGCCGGGATCCAGGGCCGAAAGTATGTCGTCTACCTCTCCGAAGGCTTCGACAGCTCCGTTTTGAGCGGCACCACCAGCGACGAAGAGCAGTCCCAGATGAGCGAGTCGGCCATGTCCGGCGAAATCTGGAACGTCGACTCGGACAAGCGCTTCGGCAGCACGTCGGCCACCAACGTGGTGGAGCAGATGCTCGAATCGTTCCGCCGCGCCGACTGCACCATCCAGGCGGTGGACATCGGCGGCCTGCGCGGCTCCGGCGAGGTCCAGGGCGGCTCGGCGGGCAAGGGCAAGGATGCTCTTCTCCAGATGGCCCAGGGCACCGGCGGCGAGCTGTACGAAAACTTCAACGACCTTTCGGCCGCCATGGGCAAGATGCTCGAACGCACCAGCATCACCTATGTGCTGGCCGTGCAGCCGGAGAGCGTCAAGCAGGACGGCGCCTGGCACAAGCTGCGCGTCGAGCTGGCCGGCGGCAAGAGCGGCCGGGTGATCCACCGCCCCGGCTACTACGCGCCCAGGCCCATGGCCCAGCAGAACCCCATGGAGAGGCTGCTCAGCACCGCCAGCGAGGTCATGAGCGGCGAGGAGTCGGGCTCGGTCACGGCGGCGGTGATGGCGGCGCCGTTCCGCGTCGCCGGCACCGAGAACGCCTACGTGCCCGTGGTGATCGAGGTCGACGGACCCAGCCTGATCGCCGGCAAGCAGGGCGCCACGCTGCCGGCCGAGATCTTCGTCTACGCCATGGACCAGAACGGCAGCGTGCAGGACTTCCTGACCCAGACGCTGGGCCTCGACATGGCCAAGGTCGAGGGGCCGCTGCGCCAGAGCGGCCTCAAGTTCTTCGGCCACCTCACGCTGCCGCCGGGCAAGTACTCGATCCGCACCCTGGTGCGCAACGGCAACACCGGCAACTACGGCCTGCGCATCGTGGCGCTGGAGGTGCCGGCCTGGGCCGAGGCCGGACCGGTGCTGCTGCCGCCGTTCTTCCCCGAAACGCCCGGCAAGTGGCTCATGATCCGCGAGCAGGGGCGCGACACGGCCAACATCCCCTACCCCTTCATGGCCAAGGACGCGCCGTACATCCCGTCCTCGATGCCGGTCCTCGGCCCGGGCCAGGAGGCCGCGGTGTCGCTGGTGGGCTACAACCTCGGCGCCGGGGACGTGCAGGTGCGGGCGCGGATCTTCGGCGCCGACGGCAAGGAGGTCGCCCCCGGCGAGCTGAAGGTGCTGGGCCGCGAGACCGCCGCCGGCGGCGGTCCGGACCGTTTGCAGGCGACGTTCCGCGCGCCGGCCCTCCAGCCCGGCCAGTACACTTTGCAGGTCACGCTGTCGGCCGGCGGCCAGGCCGATACCAGCACGGCCCGATTCATGGTGAAAGGTTAGGAATTCTCATGCGACAGGCGTTCGGCATCTCGATCCTTCTCGCCGCGGCTCTGACCGTGCCGGCGCCGTCGCGGGCGCAGGGCAAAAGCCCGGGCTTCGCCGAGACGACGGAGGTCGTGGCGGTCGAGGTTCCGGTCCAGGTTCTCGGCAAGGACGGCGAGCCGGTCCGCGGCCTCGAGGCCGCGGACTTCGAGGTGTACGAGGGGCGGCGGAAGATGCCCATCACCGGTTTCGAGGTCGTGGACCTGGCGGTGCCGGCCACGGCCGCCCGCGCCGCCGCCGTCTCCGCCGCCGCCCGGCGCCACTTCCTGCTCCTCTTCGACCTCTCCTTCTCCGAGCCCAAGTCGATCGTGAAGGGCCGGGAGGCGGCGCGCAAGCTGGTCCTGGGCCTCCACTCCTCCGACGTGGTCGCGGTCGCCACCTATCACTCCGCCACCGGCCCGACTCTGGTGCTCGGCTTCACGTCGGACCGCCGCCAGGTCGACGCCGCGCTCGATTCGGTGGGCGTGGACGCCGGCAATCCCAACGATCCGCTGCGGCTGGTGATGCGGCGGGGTCTCGGAGGGAGCGACCGCCGCGGCGGCCCGGCCCGGGCGTCCTCGCCCAACGTGGCCGGGACGGTGGACTCCCCGGACTACAGGGCGGGCTCGGCCGACACGATCGCCGCCGAAAACGACCGGCTTTCGAACAACATGGGCTCGGGCGACACCGAAGGTCAGAAGCGCGCGGTCACCGCGCTCACCCGCTCCTTCGCCGACCTGGCCAAGGTCATGGGCGGCGTCCAGGGGCGCAAATACGTGGTGTACCTCTCCGAAGGCTACGACAGCCGGCTGCTCCAAGGCACCACCGACCAAGCCAAGCTCGACGACATGGCCGCCGCATCGGCCTCGGGCGAGATGTGGAACGTCGACAGCGACGAGCGCTACGGCAGCACCAAGACGGCCAACGACGTGGAGCGCATGCTCGAAGAGTTCCGCCGCGCCGACTGCGTGATCCAGGCGGTGGACATCGGCGGCCTGCAGGCCGCCGCCGAGGTCGGCAAGCGCCGGGTCGGCGGCAAGGACAGCCTCCTTCAGATGGCGAAAGGCACCGGCGGCGAGCTTTACGAGAACCTCAACGATCTCTCCTCCGCGATGGACAAGGTGCTCGCGAAGACGAGCGTCACCTATGTCCTCGCCTTCCAGCCCGAGAAGCTCGAGCTCGACGGCTCGTACCACAAGCTGCGGGTGGAGCTGAAGGGCGGTATCGCGGTCGGCGCCCGCATCCTCCACCGGCCCGGCTACTACGCGCCGCGGCCGTACGCCGAGCGCAACCCGTTCGAGCGGCTGCTCGACGCGGGCGCCCGGCTGCTGAGCGGCGAGGAGGCCGGCGCCCTGGGCGTCTCGGTGCTCGCCGCGCCGTTCCGCGTTTCGGCCGACGGCCTCGCCTACGTGCCGGTGGTGATCGAGGTGGACGGCCCGGGGTTGATGACCGGAATGGCCGGGATGGGCGGGCGGGGCGGCACGCTGCCGGCCGAGATCTACGTCTACGCCTTCGACGCCGCCGGAGCGATCCCCGACTTCGTGACGCAGACGCTGGGCCTCGACCTGTCCAAGGTCGAGCCGGTGCTGCGGCAGACCGGCCTCAAGTTCTTCGGCCACCTCGACCTCTTCCCCGGCACCTATTCGCTGCGCGTGCTGGTGCGCAACGGCGCGACCGGCAGCTACGGCCTGCGCGTGGCGCCGCTGGAGGTGCCGGATCCCGGTCAGCCGGCGCTCGTGCTGCTGCCGCCGTTCTTCCCCGAGACGCCCGGCAAGTGGCTGATGGCCCGCGAGGTGGTGCCGGCCGGCGAGAAGCCCGCCCCCTATCCGTTCATGGTGAAAGACCAGCCGTTCATCCCGGCGTCGAAGCCGGTCCTCGCCCTGGGCGAGACGGCGGCGCTCTCTCTCATGGGCTACAATCTCGGGTCCGGCGACGTCCAGGTGCGCTCGGAAGTGCTCTCCGTGGACGGCAAGGAGATCGGACCCGGCGAGATCCGGGTCCTGGAGCGCGAGTCGGGAACGACCGAGCGCTTCAAGGGGACCTTCCGGCCGCCGGCTCTGGAGCCCGGCGAGTACCTCCTGCGGGTCACGCTGACCGATGCCGACGGCGGCACCGGCTCCAGCACCGCGCCGTTCGTGATCGTCAAGAAGACAACTTGAGCCGTTGAGGACAGCCATGGACCGCGTTCTGACATCCCTTCTCGCCGCCGCCCTGCTGGCGTCTCCCGTTCATGCCGCCAATACCGCTCAGCCCGGCTTCTCGGACGTCACCGAGGTGGTCGCGGTCGAGGTGCCGGTCCAGGTTTTGCGCGACGGCGAGCCGGTCCGCGGCCTGACCGCCGACGACTTCGAGATCTACGACGGCCGCCGCAAGATGCCGATCACCGGCTTCGAGGTGCTCGACCTCCAGGAGACGGCGCCCGTGGCCTCGGCGGCCCGGCCCGCCAGGCCGGCACCGTTGCCGCCGGCGGCGCGCCGCAACTTCCTGCTCCTCTTCGACCTCTCCTTCGCCAGCCCGAAATCGCTGACCCGGGCGCACGACGCGGCCGCCACCCTGCTCGCCACGCTCCACCCGTCCGACCTCGTGGGCGTGGCCACCTACAGCACCACCCGGGGTCCGCGGCTCGCGCTCGGCTTCACCCCCGACCGGCGGCAGGTGCGGGAGGTGCTGGACAACCTCTCCCGCCCGGAGATGTTCGACCGCGCCGCCGACCCGCTGCGGCTGATGGTGGGCGACGCGTTCCAGCGCTCGGTCGACATCAGCGCGGACAAGGGAGCCTCGTCGACGAACGCCACCAAGGAGACCGACGCGGCCCTGCTCAATGAAAATCTTCAGTCCATCGCGCAGCAGCTCGAGCGCGGCACCTACGAACAGAAGGGGGCCGACGTGCTGGCGCTGGCGCGGTCCTTCGCCGGCTTCGCCCACATGATGGCGGGCATCGAAGGGCGCAAGTACGTGGTCTACCTCTCCGAAGGCTTCGACAGCTCGCTCCTCTTCGGCAGCTCGGACGAGGGGGATATCGACAGCATGTCCAAGGCCTCGACCTCGGGCGAAATCTGGAAGATCGACTCCGGCATCCGCTACGGCAACACCCGGGCGAGCACCGAGCTCGAAAAGATGCTCGAGGAGTTCCGGCGCGCCGACTGCGTCATCCAGGCGGTGGACGTGGGCGGCCTGCGCGAAGGCGGCGAGCTGGGCAACAAGGCCGCCACCGGGCAGGACAGCCTGTTCATGATGGCCAACGCCACCGGCGGCGAGCTGTACCGCAACTTCAACGACCTGTCGACGGCCATGGGCGAGGTGCTGAAGCGCACCAGCGTGACCTACGTGCTGACCTTCCAGCCCGACGAGCTGAAGCGCGACGGCTCCTACCACAAGCTGCGGGTGGAGCTGAAGGGCGCCCAGCGCGGGATGCGGGTGGTCCACCGCTCCGGCTTCTACGCGCCCAAGCCGTACACGGAGCAGAGCTCGGTCGAGAAGCTCCTCGCCGCCGGCCGCCAGGTGGTGGGCGGCGTCGAGTCGGGCTCGATCCGCACGGCGATCCTCGCCGCGCCGTTCCGGACCGCCGCTCCCACCACGCCGCCCGCCCCCGGGGACGCCCCCGCGGCGGAGGAGGCCTACGTGCCCGTCCTCATCGAGGTGGACGGCGCCAGCCTGATCGCGGACACTCCGGCAGGCACCAGGCTGCCGGCCGAAATCTACGCCTATGCGCTGGAGCCGTCCGGCGCGGTGCGCGACTTCTTCTCGCAGACCGTCGGCCTCGACCTCGGCAAGGTGGCGCCCGCGCTGCGCCAGAGCGGCCTCAAGTTCTTCGGCCACCTCGACCTGCCGCCCGGCGACTACTCACTGCGCGTGCTGGTGCGCAACGGCGCCACCGGCGCCTCCTCGCTGCGCGTCGTGCCGCTCCAGGTGCCGAAGGCGGACGCGGCCGGCGGCCCGGTGCTGCTGCCGCCGTTCTTCCCGGAGCCCCAGGGCAAGTGGCTCATCGTGCGCGAAGCGCAGCGGGCCGGCGAGCGCCAGGTGCCCTATCCGTTCATGAACGGCGAGGAGCCGTACGTCCCGGCCTCGCTGCCGGTGCTCGCCGCCGGCCAGGAGGCCCGCATGTCGCTGGTCGGCTACAACCTCGGAGGCGGCACGTTGCGCATCGCGTCCAAGGTTTTGACGCAGGACGGCCAGGATCTCGGCCCGGCCGACCTCAAAGTACTGAGCCGCGAGAGCCAGGCGGAGAGCACGACTCCGGACCGCCTGCAGGCCGCCTTCCGGCCGGCCCGGCTGCAGCCCGGCGAGTACCTCCTGCTCATCACCCTCACCGACGCCCAGGGGCGGTCGGAGAGCAGCTCCACGCCGTTCGTGGTCCGCAACGGGCAGGGTTGAGGGTCATGAAGCGAGCCGCCGTCCTCACCCTCTGCCTTGCCGCCCTGCTCCCGGCGGTCCCGACGCGCGGGCGCAGTTTTCCGACGATCACCGACGTGGTCGCCGTGGAGGTGCCCGTCCAGGTGCTGCGCGGCAACGAGCCGGTGCGCGGCCTGACCGCGGACGACTTCGAGATCTACGAAGGGCGCCAGAAGATGCCCGTCACCGGCTTCGAGGTTCTGGACCTCGCCGCTCCGGCCACCGGTGCGAAGCACCCGGTTCTGCCGCCCGCGGCCCGCCGCCACTTCCTGCTCCTCTTCGACCTCTCCTTCTCCCAGCCCAAGGCCGTCCTCGCGGCCCGCCAGGCGGCCGTGGACCTGGTGGACGGCCTCCACCCGACCGACCTCGTCGGCGTGGCGGTCTACGCCGGCTCGCGGGGAGCCCAGCTCGTGCTGCGCTTCACCGCCGACCGCCGGCAGGTCCGCGCCGCGATCGAATCGCTCGGCGCGCCGGAGCTGGACCGCGCCAAGGACCCGTTGCAACTCGTGCTGGTCAACGACCTGTTCGTCAACGAAGACAACCGCTTCCTGCCGGGCGACGTCGCCGGGGAGAAGCGGGGCGAGGTCCAGAACGCCAAGGTGGACGCCGTGGCCAGCTTCCTCCAGACGGTGACGAACGAGTCCGACAAGGCGGAGCGCAGCACCCGGCAGCGGATGGTGACCGCGATGACCCGCTCCGTGGGCGAGCTCGCGCACATGCTCTCCTCCATCGAAGGGCGCAAGCAGGTCGTCTACTTCTCGGAGGGGTTCGACAGCTCGCTCATCCAGGGCACCACCGACGCGGAGGAGCAGCAGCGGATGAACAACTCCTCCCAGTTCGGGGAGATCTGGAACGTCGACTCCGAGCAGCGCTACGGCAGCACCAAGACGATGTCGGACGTGGAGAAGATGCTGGAAGAGCTGCGCCGCGCCGACTGCGTGGTGCAGGCCGTGGACATCGGCGGCCTGAAGGCCGACGCCAACCTCGGCCAGCAGCGCGTCGGCGGCAAGGACAGCCTCTTCATGATGGCCAAGAACACCGGCGGCGACTTCTACGAGAACTCCAACGATCTGTCGGTCGCCATGAAGGAGATGCTGGACCGCACCAGCGTCACCTACGTCCTGACCTTCCAGCCCGAGGGGCTGGCGCGCGACGGCGCGTACCACAAGGTGCGGGTGGAGCTGAAGGACGATCTCGACGCCCGGGGGATGCGGCTGGTCCACCGGCCCGGCTACTACGCGCCCCGGCCCTACGCGCAGCGCAGCGCCCACGAGAAGCTGATGGACGCCGCCGAGAAGGTGGTCAGCGGCATGGAGAGCGACGACCTGCGCACCAGCGTGCTGGCGGCACCGTTCCGGGTGGCGGGGGCGTCCCCGGCCGACGCCCTTGGCTTCGATACCGCCTACGTGCCGGTGCTGATCGAGGTGGACGGTCCGAGTCTTCTCGGAGGCGCGAAGACCGGCATCCTGCCGGCCGAGATCTACGTCTACGCCATGGATGCGAGCGGCGGCGTGCGCGACCACGTGACGCAGACGGTCGGCCTCGACCTCGGCAAGGTGGAGCCGGCGCTGCGGCAGAGCGGCCTCAAGTTCTTCGGCCATCTCGATCTCCCCCCGGGCAACTACTCGCTGCGGGTGATGGTACGCAACGGCCTCACCGGCGTCTCGGCGCTCAAGACGGTGGCCGTGCAGGTGCCGGCGTTCGCGCAGTCGCCGTGCGTCCTCCTCCCCCCCTTCTTCCCGGAGCCGGCCGGCAAGTGGCTCGTGGTGCGGGAGGCGGCGAGCAAGGACGACCGGCAGGTCCCCTATCCGTTCATGATCGGCGAGGAGCCCTACATCCCGGCCTCGCTGCCGGTGCTCGCCCCCGGCCGGGAGACGCGCCTCTCGCTCGTCGGCTACAACCTGGGCCCGGGAGATCTGAAAGTGGAGTCCCGGATCCTCTCGCAGGACGGCCGCGAGGTCGGCCCGGCCAGTATCACCGATATCCGGCTGGAGAAGCGCGAGGCCGGGGCGGGCGGCGCGCCCGACCGCCTGACCGCCACGTTCCGGCCGTCGCAGCTCGCTCCGGGCGGATACCTCCTGCTGGTCACGGTGAACGGAGGGACGAGCACGGCGCCGTTCGTGGTCGAGGCGGCGGTCCAAAAAGGGCGGTAGAGGCCTATGGCCCTCACCCCCGGCCTCCCGACTGCAAAGTAAGGTTCTCCAGCGCAAAGTCGACTTCCCGCGGCGCGAAGTCGACTTCCCCACTGCAAAGTCGGGTTCTCCGCTGCAAAGTGAGTTTGCTTTGCGGTGGAGGAGTTTGCTTTGCGGCAGAGGAAGGTTACTTTGCGGTGGAGGAGTCGACGTTGCGGTGGAGGAGTTGACTTTGCGGTGGAGAAGTCGACTTTGCGGTGGAGGAGTCGACTTTGCGGGTGGAGGAGTCGACTCTGCGGTGGAGGAGTCGACTTTGTGGTGGAGGAGTTGACTTTGCGGTAGAGGAGTCGACTTTGCGATGGAGGAGTCGACTTTGCGGTGGGGGGAGTCGACTTTGTGGTGGAGGAGTCGACTTTGCATCGGAGGAGGCGACCTTGTCCTTGTCGAAGGCCGGACGGCGGGGCACACTGCGGCCCGGGGAGATTTTCTGCCCGGGCCAAATGTTTGCGCCCCGGGTTCACGAATCCCCGGAAGGATGGCCCATGTCGCAACTCTTCCTTGCCCTGGCTCTATCCCTGGCTCTCGGCGGGCTCCGGCTGTTCGCGGGCGCCGCGTCTTCGCCGGACGTCGGAGGCCTTTGGGATCCCGACGGCCAGCCGGCCCCGAATGGCGGCAGCCTCTGGGACCCCAACGGTCAGCCGGCTCCGAACGGCAGCGGCCTCTGGGACCCCAACGGCTAGGCGCGCTTCCAGCATGCGGCATGTAGTATTCTGAGGGCGGGCTTTCCGCCCTCTGCTTTTCTGCGGGTCTACGGTCGCTTCGGGCTGCAAGGAGGAGAAGGGAAATGGCATGGAGCGGCATCTCTCGCGGACCGAATGGGACCACGTCTTCTCACAGCACGCCACCGGGGCCGAGGTGGACGGGGCCGCCGCGCACCTGGCGAGCTGCGGGCCGTGCTGGGATGGGGCCGCCAGGACCGTCGCCGAGCTGAAGCGGCGGGGCGCTCCCCTGGGCTTCCAGGATGCCCGCGGCTCGATCGTCGGCGTGCTCGAGGCGGAGGAGAAGGCTGCCTGGAGGTGTCTCCTGGCGCGGACCTCGTGGGCGGCCCGGCTGAGGAGCCTGGACTTCGATCAACAGGTGAAGCGGCTCAAGGCCGGACCGGCGCTCCAGACGCGCGAGATGTTCGACACGGTGCTGGCGGAGGCGGCGGCCGTGGCGCCCGGCGACCCCTGGCTCGGCGAGGAGCGGGCCAGGGCCGCCCACGCCCTGGCCGGCCTCCTCCCGGAAGGCGCCTGCCCGCGGCCGTCGCGGGAAGACCTTCAAGGCGCGGCCATGCTGGCCATGGCGAGGTCGCGGCGCCTCGCCGCGGACTGGACCGGCTCGGCCGCCGCCATCGAGGGGGCGGGCCGCCATTTCGAGCGGGGGACCGGGGATCCGGCCTGGGAGGCCCGGCTCCTCTCCATCCAGGCCTCGCTCGCCTCGGACACCGGCCACCTGGAACGGGCCCTGTCCCTCCTGGCCCGCGCCGCGGCGGCCGGCCGCCGCTCGCAGGACCCGGCGGTGCTGGCCTCGCTCGCGGTGCAGGAAGCGAACATCTTCCTTTACGCCTGTCGCTACGAGGACGCTCTCGCCCGGGCCGAGGAGGCTCTGGCTCTCCTGCCACGGGGGGAGACCCGCCTCGAAATGCTGGCGCGGAGCAACGCCGTCGAGAGCCTCGTCTTCCTGGAGCGCCCGGCCGATGCTCTTCTCGCCTTCTCGGCCACCCAGCCGCTCTACGAGAAGGTCGCCGGGCGCGGCACCGAGCTCCGCCGGGGCTACCTGGACGCGCTCCTTCTCGACGCCTTCGGCTTCGCCCGGGAGGCCGAGAGGGCGTTCCGGGCGACTGCCGCCGGCTTCCTGGCGGAGGAGCAGTACAAGGACGCGTTCCTCGTCTTCCTGATTTTTTTCGAGATCCTCGTCCGCAAAGGTCTCCTGGACAAGGCGGAGCATGCCTGCGAGGAGGCGCTCGCGCTGACGAGGCAGGCGGAGGCGGGCTGCCACGGCCAGATGATCGAGCTCTGGCAGGATCTGCTGTCCCTGCTCCGAGCCGGCCGGCTCGTGAAGCATCACCTCGCGGAGGCCCGGGAGTACCTGGTGCGCTGCTGGCACGCGCCCGCGGCGCAAGCCCCCCTGCGGCAGACCGTCAGAACCGCCGCCGGCCACGTTCCCGCCGGGAGCCGGGAGCGGGAACAGCCCCGCGCCGTGCCGGAGGGCCGGGAGCCGCGGCCCGCCCCGGCGGCCGGGCCGGCTCCGGAGACCCTCGTGGCCTGCGACTACCGGGAAGAGATGGAGCGCCTGGACCGGGAGCTGATCGCGTTGGGCCTTGCCCAATGCGGAGGCTCCGTCCGCAAAGCGGCACTCCTGCTCGGCATCGCCAAGGGCACCCTGGGGGCGAGGGTCAAGAAATACGGCCTCGCCAGGACAGCCGAAGCGGCCGAGACGGACGGCCTTGAGCTCCCGCCGGGCGGCTCCCTTCCGCGGGAGGAGCAGAGAGCCTTGCTGGCCGGGATGCGGGCGCGGGCCTTCTGGGAGGAGCTGTCCGGACTGCCCGCCCGGCAGCAGATCCGCCGGATCGAGACCGTGACGGCGATGCGGACGCCGGAGATGCTCGACACCGTGCTGGCCGCCGCCCGCTCCGCGGCCCTGGAGGACCCGGACCTGGGCGAGCAGCGGGCGCAGGTGGCCCACACCCTGGCCGGCCTGCTGCCGCCGAGCTTCCCGCGCCCGCGGCGGGCCGACCTTCAGGGCGAGGCGATGCTGATCGCCGCGAGCTGCCGGCGCCTGGCGGGCGACTCTTTCGGGTCCGCCACCGCCCTGAGCGCGGCGAGCCGGCACCTCGGCCAGGGCACGGGGGACGCGGCGAATAAGGCGCGGCTCCTCTCCTTGCAGGCCGCGCTGGCCTCGGACACGGGCCAGGCGGAGGAGGCCCTGGACCTCCTGGCCCGCGCCGCCGCGCTCTGCCGCCAGGCGGGGGACTCGGAGGCGGCCTCGATCACCGTCCAGGAAGCAAGCACCCTCCTTGCCGCCTTCCGCTACGAAGCGGCGCTCGCCCGCGCCGAGGTGGCCCTGCTCTCCCTGGCCCCCGGGGAGGACCGCCTCGAGCTGCTGGCGAGAGGCATCGTCACCGAGAGCCTCGCCCAGCTCGGCCGGGGCAGTGAAGCGTTACGGAGCCTCTTCACCAGCCTGCCGCTCTTCCAGCGGCTCCGGGGGCCGCGGACCGATCTCCAGCTCGGCTGTCTGGAAGCGCTGGTGCTCGACAGCCTCGGCCTGGCCCGGGAAGCGGAAGAAGCCTTCCAGGCCAACGTCGAGGAATGGCTGGAGGCCGAGCACTACAAGGACGCCCTGCTGATCCTTTTGACACAGTTCGAACGGCACTACCGCCGGGGCGACCCGGCGGCGGCGAAGCGGGCCGGCCGCGAGGCCCTCCGGCTGTTCAAGGAGCTGGAGCTGGAGCCGGACCGCCGCGCTCCCATTCTCGATCTCTGGCGCGACCTTCTGGCCCTGGTCGAGAGCCAGGGGCTCACGGACCACAAGCTGCTGGAAGCCCGGCACTTCGCCATGGCGGCGTTCGCGAAGCGGCCGGAGGCCCAACCGGCGAAGCAGCCGGCTCGTCCGCCCGTCCCCGCGGGCCGTCTCCTGCGCGTAGGCCCGGCGGCCCCGGCCGAAGGGGAGCTCGCGCCGGGTGACTACAAGCGGATCCTGAAGCACCGCGACCGGCAGCTCATCGTGGCGGCCCTCGCCCAATGCCAGGGTCAACTGAAGCCGGCCAGCCGCCTGCTCGGCATCTCCTTGCCCACTCTCCAGGAGAAGATGTGGCAACTCCGGATCAAGGTCTAGTCCCGCCGGGAACTTCCTGGCGCCCCGGCCGTTCCAAGTAGCTATCACCGAAGGACCGGCGACACGGTCGGGCGGCTAGTAACCTACGAGACGCTCCAGTTCCCGAACGAGGGGCGGTAAGTCCTGGGTGAGGATCTGCCAGAGGATGTCGAAATCCACGTTGTCGTACTCGTGGATCAGCCGGTTGCGCAAACCGCTGAGCTGAGGCCAGGGAATCCGCGGATGGAGAGCCCGCTCTTCCGGGGGGATGCGGTTGGCGGCCTCTCCAAGGATTTCCAACAGACGCACGAGAGAAAGATTCAACATCCGGTCCCGATCCAGATCGGCACGGACTCTTTCCCGGACCATGTCCAGGGCTTCCGAGGCATGGTCGTACATCTGCCGGAGGGTGACCCGGCTGTCACGCTTGCGCATAGCCGGTCTCGGCTTCGGCGAGCACCTCATCCCGGAAATGAGGGCTGAGGAACCCCGGCGTGTTCAGATCCACCTTACGCCCGACGATCCGGGTGAGCTCTTCTTCCATCGAGAAAAACCCCAGACCGGGGACATGCCCCGGCTCGAACTCCACCAGGATGTCGACATCGCTCTCCGGTCCGAAGTCTTCCCGAAGGACGGAGCCGAAGAAGGCCAGACGCCGGATGTGATGGCGCCGGCAGAAGGCACCGAGCCGGCGCCGGTCGATGGGAACACGGGTGTTCACGAGCCTTTCTCCTCACCGGGCAAAACCACCCGGCAGGGATGATCGTAACACCAGCGGGCGCGCCGGTGCTCCCCGGGATAAGATCCCCCGCATGCAGACCGAAGCGGTCGTCCATCTCAAGCCCGGGCGGGAGAAGTCGGTCCGCGAGGGTCACCCCTGGATCTTCTCCGGCGGCCTGGCGCGCCTGGAGGGTCCGGAGGATGCGCCGCTCGTCCGGGTCGTGGACGCCGGCGGCCGGCCGCTCGGCATCGGCTTCCACAGCCCGCGCTCCCAGATCCGGATCCGGATGCTCGGCGCCAATATCGCCAATATCGCCGGTATTGAGCGGGTCGACCGCGATTTCTTCGCCGCCCGCATCGCCGAGGCGGTCACGCTCCGCTCCGCCGTCCTGCCTCCCGAAACCACCGGCTACCGCGCCCTGAACGCCGAAGGGGACGGCGTTCCGGGCTGGACGGTCGACCGCTTTGGAGACGTCCTGGTCAGCCAGGTCACGGTAGCGGGGCTGGAGGCGCTTCGGGACGAGGCCTATGCCGCGCTGAAGGAGGCGTTCCCGGGGCTCGCCATCCTCCAGAACAACGACCTGCCGGCGCGCCGGGCCGAGGGGCTCTCCCGGGAGGACGACGAGGTCATCGCCGGGGAGGTTCCGGCGGAGGCGCCCTTCCTGGAATCGGGGTTTCGGCTCGAGGCCGAGCTCTCCGGCGGCCAGAAGACCGGCTTCTACTGCGATCAGCGGGAGAACCGGCGCCGTGTCGAGCGCCTGGCCGGCGGCCGGACCGTCCTCGACCTCTTCGCGCACTCCGGAGCCTTCGGTCTCTATGCGCTGCGCGGCGGCGCCAGCCGGGTCGTCTATCTGGAATCCTCCACGCGGCTGATCGACCGGGGGGTGGAGCACGTCGCGCGGAACGGCTTCGATCCGGGCCGGACCGAATGGGTCCGGGCCAACGTGTTCGAGGATCTCCGGACGAGGACGGAGCAGTACGGGATGGTCGTCTGCGATCCGCCGCCGCTGGTGCGCAAGCGGCCCGACGTGGACGCGGCGGCGCGCGCCTACAAGGATCTGAACCGCCTCGCGCTGCGCCGGGTGGAGCCCGGCGGGTTCCTCCTCACGTTTTCCTGCAGCGGAGCGGTGGACGCCAAGCTCTTCCGCCAGATCCTCTTCGCGGCAGCCGTGGAAGCCGGCGTGCGCGTCGCCCTCCTGGAGCCGCTCGCCGCCGCGCCCGACCACCCGGTGGCCATCACCCACCCGCAGGGCGAGTACCTCAAGGGATGGCTGGCGATGGTGCGCGGGCCGGTGCTGTAAGGGGTCGCTATTCGTACCGGAGCGCCACGCTCGGCGGCACGGAGACCGCCTTCAGCGCCGGCACCAGCGTGGCGGCGAAGGCGGCCAGCAGCAGGACGGCGGAGGTCGCGCCGTACGACAGAGGATCGGTGGCGCTCACGCTTTGCGGAATAACGGCTGGCATAAGACCGGTTGCGTGACATCAAGATGAGGCCATGCTTCGGTTTGACACTCGTGGTGAAGGCGACTTACACTACTAAGTGTAAGGTGGTAAAGTATTTGCCTTGGATACTATAAAGGGGTCGGTCAATGAGCTCATTCTCGACAGTTCTGTTTGCGAGTTGCGGTTTTCGGACCGGCATGGCTCGTGTGCTGGATATAGGTGCTCAGTTCACTGGATACAACTACTACAGCATGAGCCCCTATGCGGCAGATGCTCTTGCCATGCATGCGGACTGGCGGACAGTCGGCAATGACCTTCGCGCTGGCATCAGAACCGCTGCTTCCTGGGAAGACCCACAGCAGCCGTGGCTATTCTCTCCTGAGGAAGTGAAGCGCTGATTCCTGGGGTCGTCCTCAGTGTCTAGAAATAGAGGGAAGCGCAGTCGGCGCACTTCAGTGGCACGCTCTGCTTCGTCTGGTTCAGACCCAGTCAGCATTGACCCGTCGACGCGCGGGGAGATGAGTCGCTATGAGGCAAGCATACAGTATGCCCGGATCTCGTCCGGTCCGCTACCGGCTCCGGAGACTTTGGAGCGATACGGCCAGATCGTGCCAGGCGGGGCTGAGCGTATCTTCGGCTGGGTCGAGCAACAGGCAGCCCACCGACAGTCCCTAGAGAAGGCTCGCCTTGACAGTGACACGAAGAATGAGGCTCGCGGTCAGTGGTTCGCCTTTGTAATCACGCTGACTGGTCTCGCGTGTGGCACGTTCTTGGTCTACACAGGCAAGGACGCCACGGGATTGGCACTGATGTTGGGTGATCTGGCGCTGCTCGCGGGCGTTTTTGTGTATAGCAAACGGCTCCAACTGAAGGAGCTCCGCGAGAAGATGAAGGGGCTTTTGCTTCCCCCCGCGAGCGAGAATTCAGACCGCCCGTAGGTTCCCTACCGCCCACGGCATCGAATTCGGCCCGGCGATGGTGCGCGGGCCGGTGCTGTAAGGGGTCGCTACTCGTACCGGAGCGCCACGCTCGGCGGCACGGAGACCGCCTTCAGCGCCGGCACCAGCGTGGCGGCGAAGGCGGCCAGCAGCAGGACGGCGGAGGTCGCGCCGTACGACAGAGGATCGGTGGCGCTCACGCCGAACAGGAAGCCGGACGCCATGCGCGTGAGCCCCGCGGCGAGGAGCAGGCCGGCGACCATGCCCGCGGCGACCACGGTCAGTCCCTGGCGCAGAACCAGGCTCAGCACGTCGGCCTCCCGGGCGCCCAGAGCCATGCGCATCCCGATCTCCCTCGATCTCCGGGCCACCGAAAACGACATCACGCCGTAGAGCCCGATCGTGGCCAGCCCCAGGGCCAGCAGCCCGAACGCGGCCAGCAGCATGGCGCCGGCCCTGGGTCCCCACAACGACTGGCGCATCAGCTCCGGCACCGTCGCGACCAGCAGCGGCATGCCCGGCGCCAGGCCGCGGACCTCTTTCTGGACCGTGGCCAGGACGGTCTCCGGCGCCCGGCTGGAGCGGACGATCAGGGTCACGGCGGTCATGGGGCGCTGCGCCAGAGGCTCGTAGACGTACGGCTGAGGCTCTTCGCCGGGCGCGTTGTACTTGGCGTCCCGGGCCACGCCGACCACCTCGACCGGCGGGTCGCCGAAGAAATGGAACCGCTTGCCGACGGCGCTCTGGCCGGGCCAGAATTTCTTCGCCATGGTCTCGTTGACGACCACCACCCGCGGTGCGTCCGCGCGGTCCGCCTCGGAGATCGCCCGGCCCGCGACGACGGGTACGCCCGTGGTCTCGAAGTAGCCCGGCCCGACGGGGTTGACCTGCATCATGACGCCGTCGTTCGAGGTATCTCCCCCTTCGAGGAAGACCGTGCGGCCGAAGGCGCCCTGGAACGGCCCGGCCTGGGCCAGGGCGGCTCCGGTCACGCCGGGCAGCGCGGCGACCCTCTCGCACAGGTCGCGATGGAACTGCTCGGCGCGGGCCTTCTCCCAGCCTTGCAGGTCGGTGTCGAACGTGATGGTGGCCAGATGCTCGGCCGGGAAGCCGGGATCGACGTCCTGCGCCTCGCCGAGGCTGCGGATGAAGAGCCCGGCCGCGATCAGCGAGACCAGCGACAGTGCGACCTGGCCGGCCACGAGAGCGCCTTGCAGGCCGAAGCCCCGCAGCGCCCCGGCATTCGGGTCGGCCTGATTCTTGAGGGCCGGCACCAGCGAGGTCTCCGTGGCCCGCAGCGCCGGTACCAGGCCGAAAATCAGGCCGCTGAGCAGCGAGACGCCCAGGGCGAAGGCGAGGACCCGCACGTCGAGCGGCAGCTCGATCTTCACCGGGAGCTGGCCCTGGGGGAGGAGCTTCGGCAGGATCCCTTGCATCCAGACGGATACCAGGAGGCCGACGGCGCCGCCCATCAGCGCGAGCAGGACGCTTTCCGTCAGAAGCTGGCGGATGAGCCGGCCGCGCGCCGCGCCCTGGGAGAGGCGGATCGCGATCTCGCGCCGCCGCGCCGACGCCTGGGCCAGCAGGAGGTTCGAGACGTTCGAGCAGGCGATCAGCAGCACCAGCCCGGTGACGATCAGGAGCAGGCCGGTGCCGTTCAAGAGCCCCTGCCGGAACTGCGGCGGGATCGACGCCTGCGGCAGCGGGATCAGCTCGACGCCGCGGCCCTTGTTGTCGTTGAGATAGTCCCGTTCGAGGTTCTTCGCCAGCTTGGTGATCTCTCCCTGCGCCTCCGCCGGGGTGACCCCCGGCTTCAGGCGGCCGATGGCGTTGACGGCGAGGGCGCGCCGGCTCTGGTACCAGTCGAAGAATCGGTTCGGATTGATCTGGTGATACATCGACATCGGGATCCAGAGCTGCGGCTCGAGGCCGACGTCCGGCCCCGTGAAACCCTCCGGCGCGATGCCGACCACGACGTAGCCGCTGCCGTTGATCGTCACCTTGCGGCCCAGCACGGCCGGATCGCCGTTCAGGCGTTCCTGCCAGAAGCGGTGCGAGAGCACCACCACGGGATGGGCGCCGGGATCGCCGTCTTCTTCGGGCCGGAAGCCGCGTCCGAGAGATGGATGGACGCCGAGCACGTCGAAGTAGTTGGCCGAGGCGAGCTGGCCGAAGGAGAGGACCGGCTCGCCGCCGGTCTGGACGTTCAGGGCCGCCCATTGATACCCCAGGATGCCGGAGAAGCTCCGGCTCATCTCCCGGTAGTCCTGCCAGTTCAGCCGGGACAGCGCAGCGAAGCCGGGGTTCTTGACGTCCTTCGTGTACATCGACATCAGCCGGTCAGGGTCGGCGACCGGTGGCCGGCGCCAGAGCACGGTGTTCGCCAGACTGAAGATGGCGGTGTTGGCGCCGATCCCCAGACCCAGGGAGAGCACGGCGACGAGGGTGAAGACCGGCCTCCGGAGCAGAACCCGGAATCCATGCCGCAGATCCTGGAGCAGGCTTTCCATGCGCTTTCCTCCTCCTATCCTACGCTGGAGCGGGCCCGGAGTTGCCTCCGGGCGTCCGATGTTGCCCGGCCGGGAGCCCCTTGTGTCACAATCGCGCTCCGAAAGGAGGGGTCAACCCTGCGCAGAGTCGGAATCTTCGGATGGGGGGTCGTGGCTCCCCGCTCGCCCAACATCGACGCGTTCGCGAAGAACCTCGCGTCCTCGGAAAGCTGGCTGACGCCCTTCGAGGGCTTCGGCCCCAACAATTTTCTGGTCGGGAACCCGGAGTTCTCCTTCGAGGCGTACCACGACTGGATCGACGCCCGGTTTCCTCCCAGCCGCTTCCGCCAGCTCAAGGAGAAGATGGACCCGACCACCCTGTTCGCGGTCGGCGCCTTCATCCAGGCCCTCGGGCAGAACCCGGGCCTCGAGCAGGAGCTGCAGGCTCTCGGCACCCAGACCCACATCTACGTGGGAACGGGTATCGGCAACATCATCACGATCTCGCAGGTGGCCCTGACCCACGACCGCGCCCAGCGGGCGTGGGACCGCTTCTGGGCCGAGCGCAACCCGGAGCTCGAGCAGTGGAAGGCGGAGAGCCCGGAAGAGCGCGCCGCCCGGACCGGCGTGCCGCCGGTACCCGAGACCCTGCCGTTCGAGGACCGGGCCGACGCCGACCGCGCCTGGTGGCACTATTGGGCCGGCGCCTCCCCCGATCTTCACACCTACCTCCAGGAGCTGGCCGAGATCGAGTCGCTCGCCGTCGAGGGGAACGTCGAGACCGGCAAGATGAGCCTCCTCAAGGAGAAGCAGCGCCGCTTCGGGCAGCTCCAGAAGCGCTGGGGCGCACCGCAGCCGCCCTGGCTCGCGGTCACGGCCAACGTGGTGTGGAACCTCCACAACACCCCGGCGTCCCAGATCAGCATGCTCGGCAAGATCACCGGCCTGGCGTTCGCGCCGGTCGCGGCCTGCTCCACGTTCGGGGTGACCCTGAAGCTTGCCATGGACGCCATCAACCGCGGCGAGGCCAAGGCCGTGGTGATGGGTGCCACGGATCCGCCGCCGCACCCGCTCTCCGTCGGCGGTTTCTACTCGGCCCGCGTCGTGGCCACGGACGGGCGCGTCTCCAAGCCGCTCACCGGCATGCGCGGCACCCACGTGTCGGGCGGCGCGGCGCTGTGGATCCTGGGCGACCTGGAGTACTTCACCGCGAAGGGTTTCCGGCCGCTCGGCATGGAGCCTGTGGCCGTCGGCGTCAGCTCGGATGCCGACCACATCATCACCCCTTCGGTGGAAGGGCCGACCCAGGCCATGCTCCAGGCCTTCCAGGGCGCCGGCATCCAGCCGGACGAGATCGGCACCTGGGACCTCCACGCCACGGCCACGCCGGGCGACTACCAGGAGGTCCACAACCTGCGCTCGATCGTGCCCGACTCGGTGCTGGTCACCGCCCGCAAGGGGACCTTCGGCCACGGCATGTCGGCCTCGGGAGGCTGGGAGCTGACCGCGCAGTATCTCGGCTACGAGCGGGGAGAGATCTTCCCGACCCCGCTCTCCGAGAAGGAGCTGAACCAGCAGATCGCCGCCCTGCACGAGACCTTCGTGTGCGACAAGGCGGTCCCGGCTCCGGACGCACCGGCCGGCAAGCTCTCCATGGGTGTGGGCGGGATCAACGCCTGCGTGATCTCGCGGCCGTGGAAGAAAGCGCCGGAGGGTTGAAAGCGATGGCGCTCACGAGCCGTCGGGCGCCGAGACGGGTCTCCTTGATCCTGATCGCCCTGACCGCCTTCACCGCCGCGGTCCCCGCCGCCGCCGAGCCCGACTACAAGCTCTGGCAGGAGCTGCTTGCGAAGCACTACGACCCGGCCCGGGGCATGAATTACAAGGGCCTCCAACAGGACAAGCCCATCCTCGACCGCCTCCGCAACCAGATGGCCGCCGTCAACGCCGCTGTGCTCTCCCGGCCCGAGCAGCTCGCCTACTGGATCAACCTCTACAACATCTCGGTGGTCGGCCTCGTCGCGGACAACTACCCGGTCGAGTCGATCCGCGACCTCTCCACCGACCCGATCCTCCGTCTCAACGTCTTCAAAAAGCCCTCCGTCCAGGTGCGCGGCGGCACCCTCTCCCTGGACGACGTGGAGAACGAGAAGATCCGGGAGGCGTTCAAGGACCCCCGCATCCACTTCGCGATCAACTGCGCCGCCGAAAGCTGCCCGCCCATCCGTCCCGAGCCCTTCACCGGCGCCCGAATCGACCAGCAGCTCGACGACCAGGCCCGCAAGTTCCTCAACGGCCCGCGCGGTGTCCGCCTCGAGCGCCTGGAGGACGACGGCGGCGATCTGACCCTGCACGCCACCAAGATCCTGGACTGGTTCAAGGACGACTTCGCGAGCTGGGGCGGAGGCGCCATCCCCTTCCTCGAGAAATACCTGACCCCGGACAAGGTCAAGCGGATCGACGCCGCCAAGGGCAAGGTGGAATTCGAATTCGACGACTACAGTTGGAAGCTGAACGACGCGTCCCGCTGACATAATGCCGGGATGCCCAGAGTCTGCCGACCGCTCGTCCTCGCCGTCTCGCTGCTTCTCCTCGCCGCCTGCTTCGACCCGCCGGTGCGGGAGAGCGTCCGCATCCGGTTCCTGCCGGACGGGATGGCGATGGTCACCAGCGCGGTCGAGCTCGACCCGCTGGCGAGCACCGAGCAGAACCCGGCGCTGGAGCGCCGGCTGTCCGACCTTCGGCACGACCTCCTAAACGGTTTGGACCCCTGGGCGAAGCGCTTCGAGGCGGTCGAGCCGGCGGCCGAGCGCTTCACCTGGGAGAAGCATCTGGGCCTTCTCAGCGGCGCCCGGCGCTCGGCCGTGCTGGACGACCCCGGCAAGCTGGCAAGCGTCTTCGCCGACACCTCCCTCTCCGTCACCTATGAGATCCGGGAAGACGGCACCGCCGAGCTGACGATCGTCCCCGAGACGCCCGCACAGGCTTCCCGGAAACAGAGGAAAGACCTGGAAAAATTCCTCGACGAGTGGTCCGCGGACGTCGCCGAGTACCTGGCGGCCACCGCCGATCTTTATGACTGGCTGGACGACAATCCGACCCGCGCTCAAGCCTGCCTCCTCGAGCTTTTTGGGGACGTCGTCGACGAGAACAGCCTGCCGGCCGAAGGAGAAGAGCCGCAGGCGCTCTCCACCGAAGAGCAGAAGCGGGTCGAGCGCGTCGAGGAGGCCATGGGCGAAGTCTTGAGCGTCCTCCTCATCCCGAGTGGCCAGGACCGGTCGATCGACGAGCTGTCGCACCTGGTCTACGACCCGTTCCCGGCGCCGCTGTCGATCCAGCTCCCGGGCGAGCCGTTGGAGGTTGAAGGCTTCGAGCCGTCCGGGTCCGAGGACCGGGTCTGGACGGTGGACAATCCGGGCCTCTGGGCCGCCCTGCAGTCGCTGGAGGGGCGCTGGGTCTCTCCGGACCCCGTGATGATCTACGTGGAGCACAAGGGTCCGAACGCGAAAGGTCTCGATCTGAGCGCGCTCCTCGACACGCCGCGCCGGGTCAACCGGCCCGTGCCGAACAGCCTGGAGGTCCGCAGGGCGATCGAGGAGCGGCTGAAGCCGGCGGCGTCGATCTACCGGGTCGTGTTTCGGACGGTACCCGGGTCTGAGGACGACGAATTTTCCTGGGAGGATTGACGACGGGGGGGACTCGCCCTCCTTCCTCGGCAAGTTATACTGGCCTGGAGGAGACGGCCATGACTGCTATCGACCTGGAATCGGAAGTCCTCAAGCTCACTCCCAAAGACCGGGCCCGGATCGCCCAGAAGCTCCTGGAAAGCTTGGAGACGCTCTCCAAGCAGGAGATCGAATCCCTTTGGCTGGATGAAGCCGAACGCCGGGACCGGGCTCTCGACGAAGACCCGAGCCGAGCCATCCCCGCTGCCGAGGTGATGCGCGAAGCCCGCGCGCGCCTCTCCGCGCGAATCTCGTGATCCTGACCGTCTCATTCGCGCCCGAAGCCCGAGAGGAGCTTTTCGAGGCAGCCGACCACTACGAGTCGGAGAGCCCAGGCCTCGGAGTGTCGTTCCTGGCAACCGTCGACCGAGCTCTGGAGCAGCTCACGGTCTTTCCGAGATCCTCTCCCGTTGCCCGCGGGAAAGCCCACATCAAGTCACTTGGAAGATTGAGTCTTGGCCTGGCTTAGCTCGGAGGGGCGGTAGACCCCTACCCAGCAGGCATACCGCATCTCCCCTCTTGCGGCAGGAGCTCCCTTGGCCTTGCCGGCCTCGAATACCGGCGCCAGGAAAGCCTGCTACACAAATTTCCGCGCACCGGATCGATCCCGGATGGAGGCGACCTACGTCAACGGCAATGAAAAGGAGGCCCTGATGCGCGCAAGCATTCTTCCACCGATCCTGTACTTCTTCATCCTGTCCTTCCTGGCCGCAGGAGCGGACATGGCCCAGCCCCTTCCCTGCCTGCCGAGAAGCTCCTACCACCTTCGTCTCGATCAGTTCGCGGTCCCACCGACCGATGTCCAGTTCGGATCGCCCACACATGGCCAGGTGCTCCTGAACGTGGGCAACGGGTCGTTCAATGCCGTCGAATACGAGATCCCTTCGGATTGTGATGCGACGTACCGGCTCGACCTGAAGGCGGCGGCGCTCGACGAGCGGCCGGTCCGGATCAAACTCAACGACCGTGTGGTCCAGGAGAACGCCGTCGCCGGGACCACCGGCGGCTGGGGACCGCCCAACCAGAGATGGTTCGAAGCCCAGGCCACACTGCCTCTCACGAAAGGGAACAACCGGCTTCGCATCGAGCGCGACGGAGTGTTCCCCCACATCAGCGAGCTCGAGCTGGTCCTCTGTCGAAGACCCGACTCCTGCTACGACTTCGACATCACCGGCATCTGGAGCGCCTCGGAGGAGACCGGCAAGCAGTATCAGTTCTTCCAGCAGGGCGGCGAGTTCACGGGCGTCTATGTCAACTCGGTGTACTCGCACCTCATCTCCGGCAAGTTCACGAGCGCCTCCGGCGCCACCGGGTCCTTCGAGCACCGGCGAGACCGGCGAGACGGCTGCGATACCCGGATCCGCTTCGACATCGAATTCAAGTCCAACGACAAATTCATCATGCATGCGACCTTCCCCGAGTCCAAATGCGGCCTTCAGGCAGGCGGCACCGCTGACTGGACATTCGTACGAATTCTCTGAGCCATGACTCGAAAGGAGCTGAACGATGAGCAACCTCTATGAATTGGGCAAGAACCTGAAAGGCATGGGAGATTTCGTGAAAGGGCTCTCGGAGA
This sequence comes from uncultured Holophagales bacterium, assembly GCA_963844885.1. Lineage (GTDB taxonomy): Bacteria > Acidobacteriota > Thermoanaerobaculia > Multivoradales > UBA5704 > DATMER01. The sequence continues at coordinate 159,783 of CAWJQA010000017.1, forward strand.
CAGGCGAGGACTGTCCGCAGTGGGGTACTTCCGAAGTCGGCACCCAGGAGAACAACGCCTACTCGAAGGCCTGCGCGGTCACGTTTGAAAAGCCGCTCGCCTCGAAGCCCGTCGTGGTGGCGAACGCCGTCTGGGAGCCGGGAGTCCAGGGCGCCAACCTGGGCGACAGCTTCGCCGTGACGATCACGAAGGTGAGCACGACGGGATTCGAGGCCATCGTCTATCGCGTCGACTATCTCCTCACCTGGACCCTGGAGAACCCGAAACCTCAGATGGGATGGAATCAGAGGCTCCAGCTCAACTGGATCGCATACCCGGGGGGGAGCCATGTCTGAGGCATACCGCGTCGGAACGGAGCTCCGAGGTCTGTACGACTTCCTCAAAGGCTTCTCGGGCGCCGAATGCCCGGCCGAGGCGGTCCGGCCGGGCCAGGGGATCGAGCTCAGCGGCTGCCTGAACCGCAAGGGCGACGATCACTCCCTGCTCTTCCTGCGGATCGATGCCTGGCAGCACGGCGCCGTGGACCTGGCCGAGGAGGCGGGCTCGACGGACAGCAGCCGCCGGGTCTCCGCCATCAGGATCGTGACGCCCGGGATCTACCACGTTTCCGCCGGCATGCGCTTCGGACGCGAGGACAGGCTGCACGCCTGGGGCGTCGCTCGCAACTCGCACCGTTCGAACGAAAAGAACGTCATCAACATGGCCCAGGAATTCGTGCTGGCCCGGACCGTACACCGCGAGATCGCCAAGGACGACGGAACCTACAACACGCTCTCCTGGACCGGCGTCCTCCAGAAGGACGATGTGCTCCGCTGCCTGTCAGAGCCCCAGCAATTCCTTCTGTACCAGGGTGTCGCCGAGGATTGGACCGGGTTCTTCCGCGCCCACTTCCTCGGCGGCTCATGAGCAGCGGCAAAACCGATAGACCGGGTGGCAGTGCGACACGAAGGGAGGTCTGATGTGAGCTGAGTTTCCAGATTACAGAGAGACCTCCTGGGTCTCAAAGGCCAGCGGGTGCAAGTCCCGTCCGGGGAATTGTCGGTTCGCCCGGTAGCCACTGGAGCAGCCGAGATCGAGTAATCGTCCGGCTGAAGCCTCTGGGGGAGTCCTCGGTGCAACCGAGGTGCAAATGCGCAGGCCGAAAAGCACGTGAACCCTGAGCAGGCCTCGATAGTTTCTCGCTGGAGCCGACCCTCCTGTCACAAGGGGAAGGCCGTTGGGGGGCGGGGGAGCAACCGACCGAAGAACCTGTCCTCTCCAGCCGGGGTAGTGGGGTCAGCATGCGCAGAAGGTCTTTGAGGCAACGTGTGAGATCCACATAGGTGGTGGGTCGCGGCCACCAACCGGGGTGATCTGAAAGGGTCAGCCTCGGGCCCGTGTGGAAGTCGGAGGGGCTCATAGTACCGATGAAGCCGGGTAACGCCGGTGGAGGGAGGGAGCCCTGGTTCGGGCACGCTTCAGAACGAGAAGGAGACCGGGATTGACAAAAAGTCTAGAACCCGATCAAGTCGAGCGACTCCGGAAGAAGCTCTATGAGAAGGCCAAGCGGGAGCCGGACTTTCGGTTTTACACGCTGTATGACAAGGTGTGCTGGGCGGAAACCCTGGAGCGGTCCTACCGGCAGGCGAAAGCCAATGCCGGAGTGGCCGGAGTCGACGGGGTTCGGTTCGAGGACATCAAAGCCTATGGCGTTGACCGTTGGCTGGCTGAGCTTCGGCAGGAACTGGTGGAAGAGACCTACCGCCCCCAACCGGTGCGGCGGGTGATGATCCCAAAGCCCGGCGGTGGCGAGCGCCCACTCGGAATCCCGACCATAAGGGATCGGGTGGTACAGACCGCCGTCGTGCTGATCCTTGGGCCGATCTTCGAGGCCGACTTCGAGGACAACGTCTATGCCTACCGACCGGAGCGCAGTGCGCACGACGCACTGGCCAAGGTTAAGGAGCGGTTGTATGGAGGCCAGGAGCACGTCGTTGATGCGGACGTGACGAAGTACTTCGACACCATCCCCCACGCCGAGCTGTTGCAGAGCGTGGCGCGGCGGGTGGCCGACGGGAAGATCCTGCGGCTGCTCAAGCTGTGGCTGAAATCGCCGGTGGAGGAGAGGGATGAGAGGGGAAACCGGCGGATGACGGGCGGCAAGAAGAGCAAACAGGGGACTCCCCAAGGCGGGGTTGTTTCACCTCTGCTGGCCAATATCTACATCAACCGCCTTCTACGCCATTGGCGGAAGACCGGGGCGTCGGAAAGGCTGGGACAGATCGTTTCCTACGCCGATGATTTTGTCATCCTTTGCGCGAGTCGCCGCCAGGCTGAAGAAAGCCTGGCGTTAGTGTCGCACTGGCTGGCAAAACTCGGCCTAACGATCCATCCCACCAAAACGCGCCTCTGTTACGCCCGAGAAGAGCCGTTCGACTTTTTGGGTTACACCTTTGGACCGGCCCGGCACTGGCTAACCGGGAAGAGATTTATCTCGGCTTGGCCATCGAAGAAGGCCCAGAAGAGGCTCAAGGAAAAGGTCAACACTCTACTGCTCCGGGGAAACCCGACACCCTGGCCCAAGCTGCAAGAACGGCTCAACCGACTCCTGTCGGGGTGGGCTGAGTACTTCAGCTTTGGGTTCACGCACCAAGCCTACAATACTGTCGGCTGGCACGTGCGGATGCGGGTTCGACGGTTCCTCTGTCGGCGGCACAAGCTGCGCGTCAGAGGGACCAGCCGATTCGGATACTCCGAAGTCCATGGCAAAGCGGGGGTGATCGACATCCGCCAGAGGCGCCTGCAAGGGAGCCCCGTGCATGCCCTCTCGTGAAGCCCGTCCGAGAGCCGGATGCGAGAGATCCGCAAGTCCGGTTCGATGAGCGGCGGCGGGAAACGGAGCCATGGTCAGGACTGAGGCACCGGCAAATGGCGAAAGCCGCCGGAAAACAACAAACCCCTCGGCCTACAGCTACCGCGCCCGCCGCCGACTCTACCCAACAACAGGCCCCAGGAGGAGGCATGATGAACGCTAGAGACACGGTCCTGATCCTGACAATGCTCCTGCTGGCCCCCCGGCCGGCCGGATCGCTGCCCAGGGCTCCACGTTGCCCGCGGGAGCCATCGCCTGGTGGCCCGGCGAAGGAAACGCCCAGGACACCGTGGGCGCCTCGGAAGCGGAGATCGCCGCTCTCGTCAGAGCCGGATCGGCCCCTGCGGGCCAGGCTCCGGGTACGCAGCGCGTCGCGATCCGGAGCGTGCAGGGGTTCCCGAACGAGAGGGTTTCGAGCGATCCTCCCGGCAACGCGATCGATGGCGATCTCAATACCTTCACCTGGACGACGGAGACCGACAACGCACAGACGCCCGGCTATCTCGCGGTCGGCTTCGAGAGCACCCGGGTCAGCCGGCTCCGGCTGTGGAAGAGCAAGGCGGGCGGAGGCGGTCCGGACGTCAAGGATCTAACGATCGAGTACACGAAGGACAGCGGATCGCCGATGAGCTCCCGCACCTGGACCCGGGTACCGGGGCTGCGCAGCGGCTTCAACGGCGCGGAGCCCTTCACTGCCGCTTTGGTTTCGGCCGACGGCAGCGTGACCGGCGACGTCCTCGACAGCCCCCAGACCGGGAGATGGGGCTCGCTCACCTTCGATCCGGTCACGGCGACCGGGCTGCGCATCGGCTTCCGCAATCCTCCCGAGACGGACTGGCGCACCTACTACCGCGTGGGAGAGATCGAGGTCCCCCGGTGGCGGGAGATTCCAGGGAAAACGACAGCTTCCTGTATTTCGTCTACGACGGCGCCGCGGTCACGGCGGCCTCCGCGACGCTGAACCGGCACGGGCGGGTGTGGTACGTCGAAAACAACTACGTCGCCACGGGCCCGGGTTCCGAGCCGACCGGCCTCTCCGTCTACCCGTTCCTCACCCTCGCCAACGCCGAGCAGGCCGCCCAGCCCGGCGACACGATCTATGTGCTCAAGGGCGACGGGACCTCGAAAGGATTGGATCACGGAGTCCGGCTCAAGGCCGGCCAGCGGCTGATCGGAGCCGGACAGGATCTGATCATGCCTCTGCCTTCGAATCCCCGCTACCTCGTGCTCGCCGCCACGACCGCGCCACGGATCGAAAACCCCGCCGGCAGCGCCGTCGGCGGTTCCGAGATGCCGGCCGAGATCGCGGGTCTGCTTTTCCAGGGAGCGACGGACGGGATCGGCCTCGCGGCGCCGAACGGCTCCGGCACGGTCTGGATCCACGACAACCAGATCCGCGGCGGCAGCGGTGCCGGCCTGCGTGTCGTGAGCGCGCCAAGCGCGAAGGTGAAGCTGACCGGAGGAACGATCGAAGCCCAGGCAGGCCAGGCAGTCGATATCCAGGGCGCAGCCCTCGAGATCCAAGGAGAGGTCACGATCAGTATCGGGCCTGGGGAGGTATCCAAGTCCCAGTGAGCGATGGCCCCGCCTCCCCTCCCTGCCGCGGCGAATTCAGCGGAGCAGCCTCTTTTTCGCAGTTGCTACGAGTGGCCTCGCCAGGGGGCTCACGAGAGGCTCGTCGAGTCTGACGAGGCTCTCGACGAACTCGATGAGAGGCTCGTGCCCCCGACGAGAGGCTCGTGAGGTTCGACGAGACCCTCGACGAGGCTGACGAGAGGCTCATCGACCTCGATGAGAGCTTCGATGACCTCGACGAGAAGCTCGATGAGAGCGATGAGAGCCTCGTCGACCTCGACGAGAGGCTCAACGAGTTGGACGAGAGGCTCATGAGGTCGATGAGAGGCTCGACGACTTCGATGAGAGCCTCGTCGAGCTCGATGAGAGGCTCGAAGGGTTCGACGAGAGGCTCGCCGAGGCCGTCGAGGGGCTCGTGAAGCTCCACGAGAGGCTCGTCGAGCTCATCGAGAAGCTCAAAACGAGGGACGGCGGGATTTCTACGCTGGCTACAGGTCATGACTGCATAGACTTGGACGGTCACGGGAGATTTCCCCGGTGCGTCCGAAAAAAGTGCGCATAGACCTCTTGACAACCACCGAGAGCCGGGTCTAGACTCCCGGTTCGTCAGCAGCGGGCGAGGCCGGGCATCTTTGACAACTTCTCCTTGGGGTGGGTGGAACCCGCGAACCTACGGCTGGTAACAACCGGCGCCAATGACGGCGCCGTCACCCGGGGTCGGGGACCCCATGAAAGGAGAAGGATCATGTCCAAGTCGAATTCGTACGGAGAGACTGTCAACGGATGGGAGGAGCTGCTGACCGCCCTGGAGGCGAACGGCGGTGACCTTCCGCAACTGGACCTCCCTCGCCAGAGGCTCCAGACCATCGTGGACCAGATCCGGGGCTTCACGGCCGAGCAGGCGGCGCTGACCGCCAGTCGGCAGCAGGCCACGGAGCGGGTCTACTTCCTGCTGGCCCAGGGCCGCAAGCTGGCCACGGTGCTGCGCACCTCGGTGCGCGAGCACTACGGCAATCGCAGCCAGAAGGTCGCCGAGTTCGGCCTTCAGCCGCTGCATACCCGGTCGCGCAGCACGGACAACCCGCTGCCTCCGCCGGAGTAGGCCGCCTCACCACGGGAGGCTCGCCATCTCGGCGGGCCTCCCTTTTCTTGCGTCTCGTCGATCTCGAAGAGGGTCTCGCCGGCTCCAGGTCCGGCCGGACCTTCCTCGACCTCGACGAGAGGTTGGCTGGTGCGCTGTTCTTTGAAAACTGAAGTCAGGACGGACGGCCGCCGTGTCCAAGGCCGCCGCCGTCCGCCCATCTGGGGGTTCTGGCCTTCTGGGAACCCGTGTCCGCGCATTCGGACACGGGGGGCTCCGGGGGAAGGCCGGGTAGGAGGGCGTGTGGCCGCCCTCTTGACGACTCCCCTCGGCCTTCCCCCCCACCGAAAGGAGGCCGAGCCCGGAGGTTTGTTTGCAGATACTGCGGCCAACTTCCTCTACCAACTCTCCGAAGATCGGAACTTCGCGGCGGCAGCCGCGGCAAGGCTTGACAAAATTTGGCGCCCTGCCTACCCTGACAGGGAAGGAGAAGCGCGATGACCACCCTCAACATTTCGCTCCCGGAGAGCCTCAAGAGCTTCGTTGAGGAGCAGGTGTCTGTCGGCGGCTACAGTACAGCCAGCGAATACGTCCGTTCGCTGATCCGCGAGGCTCAGGAACGAAGGACCAAGGCGGAGCTGGAAGGCAAGCTGCTGGCGGCCCTTGGAGCTGAAGCAACCTCGATGGGAACGGCGGACTGGGACCAACTGCGGGAGCGTGTTCGCCGCATGGCGGCTGAGACCCGCGAAGCGTGAGCCGGCGAGTCGTTGTCCGGCCTCTGGCCAAAGAGGATCTCGACGAGCAGGCCCGCTACATTGCGCGGGACAGTGTTGCGGCGGCTCTCCGCTTTCTCGATGCCGCCGAATCAGCCTTTGATCGACTCAACTCCATGAGCGAGGTCGGGCGCCGCCGCGCGTTTCCTCATCCGGAATTGGCCCAAGTACGATCCTGGCCCATCCCGGGCTTCGATAAGCACGTGATTTTCTACCGGGTCGCCGACGGAGTAGTTGACGTGTTGCGCGTGCTCCAAGCGGCGAGAGATCTCGAAGGAATCTTTGGACCAGAAGGCCGGTAGGACCGGCGCCCCCCTGGTTTCCAGACACCCGTATACCTGTCGAGGCGGACGACATCCCTTCCACCGCCTCTACCGGGACCGGGGAATTGGGGGGGACCACACCAGGTCGACGCGCCTGCGGGCCGCAGCCACGGTCGCTTGGAAGGGGCGACTTTCCAGACACCCCTCCGAAATTGACGAAACTTAGGATGCGAGGTAGAATAGTTCCTGCGTGCGGAGGTGAAGGAACTTGACAAGCCCGGCCGATCCACCAGCGTTGGAAGCAGAGGGGCGCAGGGTAGGGCTATCAGAAAACTAGATTTTCGACCAAGTTCAGAACGAAGTTGGGCGGACATAGGTGCGTTCATCGCAGGATCGGTCCTCAGGTCCAGCACTGTCCGATAGTCCCCCAGTGATTCGATTCGACATCGCAACGTCTCCGTGGCAGGGTCATTTTCTGGAGGGAGGCAATATGTGGACACGCCAAGTCATCATCACGGCTCTGCTTTCGGTGTCAGTACCGGGGTATAGTCAACAGACCGACTGCGGCAAGATCCTTGAGGCCGGAATATTTGACCAAACACTGCTCTCAACAAGCGAAAGTAGTCGCCAGACGTTCTCAGCCTGGCAATGCAGCACGGAATTCAAAACGCATGACGAAGCGATCAGCGCCGGCGTCTCCATAGGCGTCCCGATTTACGGGGTACCTCTCAAAGTCGACGGATCGTTCTCAAATCAACAACGAGACACATGGAAGAAAGCGCACTGCGCCGCGTCAGCCGGAAGCGCGGACTACGCGAAAAGGTACTTGGAACTAAAGAATCTCGTTGCCCCCGCAGTGGTTGAAGCGTGGTCGCGCTGCGTGGAAGTTGTTAATCAGTTTCGTCCGGGCCTGAAATGCTCGGTTGCTTCTAACGATAATGAGAATGTCATATTTACAATCAAGTATACACCTCTCGACGATGCTGACACCAAGCGACCGATAGTGAAGTCGTCATCGCTATCTGGTGCAACTCTCGTCCAGTCGCCCGCCAAACAAGAACTTCTTCCATCGAAGACCGTAATCTCAAGCTCCATTTCTGTCCCGTTGAAGCGTTTGGGCAAGTCCCCAGTAATGTTGGTCGTGAACACGTCGCGTGGCGCGTGTGACGCCTACGTTCCTGGTGTGAGCACTTCATTTGAAGTGGGAGCGTCAATCCGTCCCACGGCTGAGCAGACCACTCCTACATCTCAAACTTTTCACTTTGAAAACGGTACAGGTGATGATTGTGGACGCAACTTCGGAGGTGAAGAGCACTACTGCCTTGCCACGGGCGAAGTTCGCGATTGGGTCGGGCCATACATCTCGTCGTCCAATTGCCCAACGAATGCCTCATATCCCGGCGTGCCTCGCAAGGATCCGGCCAATGCGGCGTGTGTGTTTGTGCCGTGGCATATTGAGGGTTGCGGGACGGGCTTCTTTGGTGACTGCAAGGGCCGCGGTTGGTTGGGCTTCGATATCACGGTTCGTGGTGACCAATGGAGTCGAGTAGATCTTCCATCATTTGAGTGGCCAAATAAGAACCAAGGAAATCAACTGGTTTTCAATTTCAAGTACCCATACGGCATTCCACCGGGAAATCGAAATCCTGCCTGGCATTACACCGTTGATGTACGACGCCGGCACGGTATAGACGAACTTGCGGTACAACTGTCGGATGGCAACCCGGCAGCTCTCGGTATCGTCACATCAATAAGTGCTGATGGCCAGTTAGTGATAGACGCGACGGCCATGGTATCTCCGAAGGACTAGCTCGGGACGCCCAACTCGGCGCTGCACGGACGCCAACCGCGCAGCGAGCAGGAGCGGGATTAAGGACCACCAATAAGGAAGGGTGCCACCCGTTTCTTGAGAAGAAGAGACGGAGGGAACCTCTGGTGGCTGTGAACGATCAAGAATCGGCCTTTGTACGGTGGTTCGTCATTGGGTGGCCCCCGCGTCGGGTCGTCGCCGTCGGGTCGTGGCAGAGGAGCGTCCGCGCGCCGTCGCCGGCACTGGTGTCGATGCAGTGATCCGCGCTCGCCGCCGGAAGCGGGGGGGCGGGTGACTTCTTGGAAAGGAGCCTCTCTCATGTACGTCGTGCGTGACATCTTCACCTGCAAGCCGGGCAAGGCGAAGGAGCTGGTGGCGAAGTTCAAAGGAGCGGAGCCGTACCTGCGGGAGATGGGGATGAAGGGGATGCGGGTGATGACCGACACGGTGGCCGGCTACTGGACCGTGGTCGCCGAGGCCGAGGTCGACAGCCTCGACGCCTACCTCGACATGGCCCGCCGCGAGCGCGACCACCCGCAGATCCGGGAGGCCATGCAAGGCTACATGGACCTCATCGAAGGCGGCCGCCGCGAGGTCTTCCGGATCGAGTAGAGCTCCGGCGACCATGAAGCGGGCGAGTTGGTCGGCGTCGTTCACCGACAGGAGGAGGTGGAAGTGGGTACTCATGAAAACCACAAAATGACAACGGAGCGGGTGGAGGGTCTGGGCGCGGCCCAGGACGCCTCCGACGATCTCGTTGACGCGCTCGTGGCGCCGCGCGCGCTGAGATTGCGCCTCGCCCCCGCCCGGCCGGGCGCTCCCCCAGATCAAAGACGGGCGGAAGGCGGAATGAAAGGATGCTTGCATCCGGTTGTGGGACCATGAGAAGATGGTTACGCTCCTCTTGCGCCCTGCCTGCTGGTATGATTTTGGCGGAGTCTCGGAGAGAACGGTAAGACGGAAGCTCGTTATGCCCAAAACCGATCTGAACCCACGCCTCGCGGCGGTGCTCGCCCGTCTGTGCGAACGGCTTGGACCTCTGTTCAAGACCCAGGCCGTGAAGCTTCCCTATCTGGTCGAGGTTGTAGCCAACCATGTCCTCGGACACACGATTGCGAATGGCGGCTATCAGGCCTGGGAGCATGGTGTCGTTGCCCGGGAAGTGTACCGCTTCATCGGGAGCGAAGCGGAAGGGAGCGATCTCTTCACGGTACAGCCGCACGCTTACTCCGAAGGCGGCAAGAAGATCGCGCTCGCAAAGTCCCCCTGGCTAGACCCCCTGTCGCCGGACGAAATCGCAGTGGTCGATGCCGTGGCGGATCTGTATGGGTCCATGCCTCCGGAGACGCTGGGCCATCTGACCAAGCAGATGAATACGGAGATTGCCCCGGCGGAGTGGGGCTCGAACCATCCCGCCTCGCTTGGAGAGGATGCTTTTCTGCGGCTGAGCCCTGATTGGCAGCGCCTCTGTGCCCGCATCAACTCGGAGAACCTCGACGACCGTACGCGTTGGGGTGCCCCGATCAACGCGGATCCGATCGGGTACCTCCTTCGCGCCTTGAATGCCTAGACCCGTCCGGCTGTTCGACCTCTTCTGGGGTGATCTACCCGATGCGGGTCATCGCGCGCTGGATCGATCCAACACCCGAGGAACCAGAAGGGTCGATCCCTTCTGGTCGCGGCGACACTCAGCCACGATCACGAGCGCCTGAAAGAGGTCATCCGCAGGAGCCGTCAGGATCTCGTGGACTATTGTGCCGAGTGAGCTCCTCTACACATCCGCCGCCAGCCGAGGCCGCAGACCCTCGGGCGAGCTGTCCCACTCCCATCCCCACTGATCCGCGGAGTCGGCGTCCGGCACGTGGATCAACCCCCGGTAATCGGGGATCCCGGCGGAGGGCCCCGCCGGCTCCGCCAGCACAAGGCGCAGTTGGGCTCCGGCCCTCTCGATGAGGACGACTTCTCCTTCAGCCACCTCGTCGAGCAGGCGGAACCAGTTCTTTCGGGCTTCGGTAGCGGTCACGCGCTTCATGTGTACAGAGTACGTCAGTTAAGGCACCGCCGGGCCCCACCCGGATGCGGGCGTCCACGGCTCGCGCGTGTACCCGGTCGGGACCGGCCAGGAAGGGGTTGATGTCCACTTCGTGGATGTGGGGGTGGCGCCGTCCTTCTGCTAATAGCCGCTACTGTTTCTCTGTCGCCGAACGCCTTGGCGCTTCACCGCGCGGGCGGCGAAGCCGGCCGTCCGGTGGAAGCGTTGGTTCGGCGCCCTTCGCCGGCGTAACCCATGTCTCTGGACGCTCTGTCACTCGGGTCTCCGGCCACTCACTCCTAAATAGGAAAAGAATGCTCTTTGAGGAGCTGAAAGCCCCCCTCGGCGGTGCGGCGCAGCCGTCACGCCATGCTGATCCGCCGACCATCGCCAGCCACGCGGAAGCCGAACTTGACCATTGCCTCATCGCTAGTGAGCAGGCGAGCATTCGCACCAGGGTACGACTAAAAATAAAAAACGCCGCCCGCGATCGCAACCTGATCGCAAACTCTGTCTGCTCTCGGATCGACGGTGATATCAATTGTGTCGGAAGCGCTGGCCTGGCTCAGATCGATATCGAGAACCTGCAGGCGTTTGTCATGCTGATCGATCGTCAATTTGCTGGTGGTGTCGCCCAGCGCCACGATCATAAAGGCACCGTTTCCCATGCCACCGCACGGCTCGTCGGTGTTCCAAATCACCTTCCCCACGAACCGCTTTGCCCCACGAGGGACTTTGATTTGGATTAGTCCGGGCGCTATCGTCGTCGGGCACACATCGAGAGCATCAGGAAAAACTCTGCCTTCGGCCGTAACGAAATGGAAGGTTCCGCGAAGGCCATATTTCTGGCTAATGTGGGTTGAACGAAACCGCTCCGCGGCGGGGCCTACCTTAACCGTTTTCCTCTCTTTGTAGCCTTTTTCCTCTACGACAAGACAACGTTTCCGGAAGGGTTTACCGTTCGAGATGTACGTCTCGAAAGGAGGCCCTCCATGACAGAGATGCGTCGCCGGATGGAAGAGGAGTTGAGACTGCAAGGCTGCAGCCCGAGGACACAAAAGACCTACATTTGTTGGGTGCGCCGCTTTGCCGAGCACTATCACCGTCCCCCGGAGCAGATGGGACCTGAGGAGGTGCGCGCCTTCCTGGTTGATCTGATCGAGGTCCGAAAGCTCGCACGGCAGTCCATGGTTCAAGCCTTTTGCGCCCTGAAGTTCTTCTACGTCCATGTGCTGCATCGCGCGTTCGAGCTCGACTTGTGTTTTCCCCGGCGCAAGCGGAAGTTGCCGCGGGTGTTGAGCGAGTCCGAGGTTCGGCTTTTGCTCGCGGCCGCTGAAGACATCAAAGAGCGGGCGATCTTGATGACGCTGTACTCGTCGGGTCTGCGACTGAGCGAGCTCATTCATTTGAAGGTCAAAGACATCGACAGCGACCGGATGCAGATCCGGGTGCATCAAGGCAAGGGTGCCAAGGATCGCAACGTCCTGCTCTCGCGGACCCTGGTCGAAGTGCTGCGGTGCTATTTCAAGCTTTACAAGCCCGAGGTGTGGCTGTTTTACGGCCGCACGCCGCAGGAGCCTATGTATGATCAGTCCGTCCAGCGAATGGTGCGCCGGCTCAGCCAAAAAGCAGGACTGCGCGCAGGCGTCACGACTCACACCCTTCGGCACAGCTTCGCCACTCATCTCTTGGAGCACGGCACGGAGGTGCCGTACATTCAAGAGCTTCTCGGGCACAAAAGTATCAGGACAACCATGCTTTACACCCGCGTCAGTCCGCGGGCTCTGCGCAAGGTGACCAGCCCCTTGGACCGACTGGATTGGAGAGCCCCCGATCTGAAGTAGGCCCGCGCCATGGCGGGCACATCCAGCTTGGACGTGGCCCACATCTTTCGGCTCTATGGCGACGCGTTCCGGCAGAAACACCGGCTTTGCCGTGCGCAGTTGCGGGCGATGAGGGCCATCGAAGAATGCCGTACGGCGGCGTTGGGTGGACACTTGTATCGCTGCGACGAGTGCGGCGCCGAGAAAAACTGCTACAACTCCTGCCGCAACCGTCACTGCCCGAAGTGCCAAGGCCTGGACAAGCAACGGTGGCTCGAGCGGCGGCGCGAGGATCTTTTGCCGGTGCCGTACTTCCACGTCGTCTTCACCCTGCCAGCGGAGCTCAACATCCTGGCGCTCGGCAACCCGGAGGCGATCTACAACCTGCTCTTCCACTGCGCCGCGCAGACCTTGATCGAGATCGCGGCGGATCCGAAGCATCTTGGGGTTCGTCTGGGAGTCCTGGCGGTCTTGCACACCTGGGGCCAGCCGCTTGGGCTGCACCCGCACCTGCACTGCATCGTGCCAGGAGGCGGACCCTCTGTGGACGGCAAGCGCTGGGTGTCGGCCTCGGAGAAATTCTTCCTGCCGGTGCAGGTGCTTGCTCGGGTGTTCCGGGGCAAGTTTCTCGCCGGCCTTCGGAAGCTCTACCAGGAAGGACGCTTGAGCCTGTCGGGAGGCGCCGAACCTCTGAGTCATCCGGTGGTGTTCAACGATCTCCTCGACCGGCTGAGCCGCAAGTCCTGGTGTGTCTACAGCAAGCCTCCCTTCGGCGGCCCCGAGCAAGTGCTCCAATACCTGGCCCGCTATACCCACCGGGTCGCCTTTTCCAACCACCGGCTCCGCCGCCTGGATCACGACCAGGTCACCTTCACCTACAAGGACTACACGCAGGGAGGCCGGACTCGGGAAATGACCCTGCCGGCCGAGGAATTCATCCGCCGCTTCCTGCTGCACATCCTCCCGGATCGTTTCGTGCGCATTCGCTACTATGGCTTGTTTGCCAACCGGCATCGGAAGAGGGAGCTGGAACGATGCCGGGAGCTGCTCGGCGTAGAGCCTCCGCCACCACGCTCTGAAGAACGGGAGGACTGGCAAACCCTCTACCTTCGGGTCACCGGCAAGGACCCAACCCTCTGTGAGCACTGCGGCCGAGGTCACCTGCAGTGGGTCAAGGAACTGGCACCGCTGACCGGGGGACGGTCGCCGCCATGAGGGCCGATCCCCTGGCGTCATCTCGTTGCTCGCGTCTTCCCTTCTTCGAGGGGTCGGGAGAGGTTTACTCTTTCTCGGCTCCGCGGTACTATCAGACAAACGAAGCTACTGTGGGAGGGACCCATGGAGACGGTGAACCGCTGGAGGGGGCGTCAATGAAGCGGGGAAATCTCGTCCCGCGGCGCCTGAGGAAGGGGCGGCGGTCTGCCCGCTGCCTTCTCCTTCGAATTGAATCTGCATAGGGTAACCGGCTCGAACTCCCCCGCGGTCTCGTTCAACCTGGTCTATCCAACATCCTCCCGGCGGCGCCGGAGGCATTTGGGAGGTTGACCTGGGAGGATGTCGGATAGACCCTTAAACGTTGGAGCCAAAGCGGCCGGTGGTTTGATGACGGTTTCGTCGCTCGCAACCCGCGGGCCACTCAAGAGCACGGAGGGATGCTCTCCGCGCGTGACCGTCAATTTTACAGAGACGGGTTGCGTAAGGTCCAACCGTCGACATACAATGCTCGATTCCGGTTGCCGCTTGAAAGCCTCATCGCACTCAAGTGCGCCTGGAGGCAAAATTGAGACTTGATCTTTGAGCTTAGTGGACGAGAATTGAAGGCCATCCCCACCCTGAGTTGTGTCTTTGGCCACCAAGCGTACCGACTTTCGATCGGCACTTTGCTCGTAGGAGAAACGGACTCCTTTCCCATCCATGCAGCGCCGCCAAGCAGTAACGATCGCTTTGCTTGCGACCCTCGAAAACTCCAGAAGTGATTTGGAGTCGAAGTCTTTATCAAGCCTCGAGTCGCAATACACCTGACGCTTCTCTTCGCTCGACCTACTGCTCCAGGCCCCTTGGAATTGGCCGTTTTGTGACAGAGAATCAAGATTAATGCCTTGATCGTCACTTGAGCTCTGAGATGACTGCGAGCAGTACTGAGACTGAACAACTTTGTTGCTTATCGTGTCAAGACTGGTCCGAAACTCCTCATAAATACCGTGTTGGAGTATGTCGGAGCAGTTATCCTGACCAAATGCTGCCTGTGCGCCAACAAGAAGGGCTGGGGCCAGGATCCCCATTAGAGATACTAGGAGCGTGCGCATCGTGGTACTCCTCTGTTTTGTAGGGACGATCATAACACGCATCAGCCCTTCGCCCCCGATGTGTGGGCAGCGCGCGTGGCCAAGAGCGGCGTTGGTCCGCGACCAATCTAGAATCTACTCTGTTCTCCCAGGACATTGAGACTTCCTCTTCAGGCTGACTTGCCGCCGAACGGGGGCGCGCCTCACCGGCGGCGTAGCCGTCCGCGTGCAGGCGCCGTGTTATGCCAACTCTCGCAAGGTTAACCTCTCTTCGCAACTCCGTTGCCTCGCTTCTGCTCCTGCCGGGATTGCTGCACCTTACCCGGCCTAGGTGCTGTGTTCCGCCCGCCGGGACCGACGACGACGATCGGCTTCCAGCTGCCGGCATTGCCTGAGAGTCGCAGCGATCGGTCAAATCTGGTTTCGTTCACAAATGGGGCTGTCTGATATACAACTGAGTAAAAGCGCGTCCAATCCCTCAAGCCTCCATAGCCGGAAAGATCCTCCATAATGCCCGAGAAAATCGGAGCCACCTTCCGTTCGAAGTCCACGAATTTGACCTCTATAAGCGCCTCAAGCGAGCGGATCGCCCCATCCGGAATGAAGCTCTTCAAACCCTTGGGCAGTTTTATTTCTCTGCTGTAATCGGAGAAGGTGCTCTCCAAGTGATCATGCAAGACCCGCTTAACATCTAGCTCTTTTCGGGGCACCACTCCGCGCGCCCTCAGGATCTGAGGCGTCGATCGGAGCACGTACTCTAGCGTTTTTATGCCGGCGGGGTCCTCCTCGAGCACTCCTTTCGAGCCGGCGCCAATAACCTGGAGAATTCCGTCTATAAGGCGCAGGGGCCGTGAAACAAGCCATTCTTGCTCGCATACAGTCTCGCCAAGGTTGTCAGCAAAGGCTTCCCATGAACTAAGAAAACTCCGCCGTGTATCGTTCATTCCCATCAGGTCCAGCAGTACCGGGAGCTGTCGACCAAGAGAGTCCAGGCGACTTGCTAGGTCCTCTGTGCGCTGAGCCTCAAACTCCTCTTTGCCGGCGAAACTCGAACTCATACAACCGTCAAGATCTCCCAGGATCGAGTGCGCTGATTGGGTCTTGTCGAGAAGCCGCGCAACAGCATGCGCAACGAAAGCTTGGCTAATAGGTCTACTGTCCACCTTGTTCCACGAGCCTCCTAGTGGCATAACCGCTTTCTCACCGGGAACCCGAACGCGCTTTAGCGAGTACCAAATACGACAACCTGCTGCCGGGGCACCAACGCCACAAGGTTCCTTCTCCTCTATCCTTTGGCACAATCCTACGCCGTTCGCTTAGGCACGTCAACGTGATAGCGCTTGACGCATAAGCCTCCCAGCTTCTCCGGGAGGTTTGGATGCTCGGCGTGTCGGGCTAAGAGGGGCCCATCCAAGGAGACCTGGAGGCTTATGCGACGGAATCGAGCTTGGAGCCTTCCGCCAGGACCGAGCCGCGCCTCGTTGCTTAGACGACAGGCCGTGACGGATAAGCGCCCGGACTCGCAGTAGCTGGAGCAGGTGCTAGCCTCTTCAACCGGGCCGCCCTCTCTGGGCCGGAGAAGCCGGAGTCCCGCCAGGATCGCGCCTCGTCCGCCAGCCAGTCGCCACCGGGAGGAAGCTACTCACGGCTCGCAGGTGGCCTCCCCATCGCATACCGAAAACGGTATAATGTGGCATGCCTCGTCTGCCGACGCCGCTCGAAAAGCCTCTTCACTGGGTCGGTTCGGCGAAGAAGGATTTGCTGGCGCTTCCGGGCGATGTCGTGGACGACTTCGGGTATGCCCTGGGTGTGGTCCAGCATGGCGGCATGCCACCTTCAGCCAAGGCCTGGAAGGGTGAAGGGCCAGGAGTCTTCGAGCTGGTCGCTGAGCATCGGGGGGATGCGTTTCGGGCTGTCTACACGGTGCGCTTCGAGAAGGCGGTCTATGTCCTACACTGCTTCCAGAAGAAGTCCCCTTCGGGCGTGCGGACGGCCAAGCAGGACATCAACTTGATCCACGAGCGGCTGAGAACGGCACAAGCAGACTACGAGGTGCGCTATGAGAAGTAAGAAGGCTGAGACGGTCGACGCGGGAAGCGGCGACGTGTTTGTGGATCTTGGCTTTGCGGACGCTGAGGAGCGGAAGCTGCGCGTACAGCTCGCGATGCAGGTGAACGAGCTGACCGCCGCCCGTCGCTTGACTCAGGCACGCGCGGCACAGCTATTCGGCATACCGCAGCCGCACGTCTCCGAACTCAAGAACTACAAACTGAGCCGGTTTTCCTCCGAACGGCTGCTACGCTTCGTGACTCTTCTGGACCGTGACGTCGAGATTGTCATCCGGCCGAAAGCCAAAGGGCACGCGTCGGGGGTCGTGTCCGTGTCGGTCGCTTGAGGACAAAGGCGGACGAGATGCGTCTGGCATTCTTTCCGGGTGAAGCGGCCTGCGATGTCATCCTCCCATGTCCTCGGGCCGCCTCTCCGGTCTTTCATCTTCCCGGGAAGATGGCTCTGCTTCCAGGGAAGCCGCGCCTTCCGGCGTAATGTTGGCAGGAATGCTCATTCATAAGCCCCGCTCATTGAGGGGTGAAATACTAGACGACCGGCTCACCAGGCAACGCCCGATTCGCCCCGCGCTCCTTGCGGGGGTCGTCTCGCGGCATCCCTTGATCCAGCCACTCCCGGACGAAGCGCTTCGCTGCTTCATGGTGGGTGTCGGTACGCGTTACGAAAGCGAAGATCGCCCCGGTGTCGATCAGGATCCGTGGCGGCCCCATCGACAGTCTCCCGACAGCCTACTCGCGGCTCCGCAGGCCGATCAGGTAGAGCTCGGGGGCTTCGCTGACCGGTACATCGTTGATCAGGGGGCCGTGATCCTCACCAATGCCCGCAATCTTCCACAGAGATGCCGGCCCAGGCGGTGCGGACGCCGAAGGTGCCGAAGACTCTGCCGCGCCACCTCGGGCCGGGCGAGGTCGAGCGCGCTTCATGTGTACAGAGTACGTCAGTCAAGGCACCGCCAAGCCGACCCGGATGCGGGCGTCCACGGCTCGCGCGTGCTTCCGGTCGGGGCCGGCCAGGAAGGGGTTGATGTCCACTTCGCGGATGCGGGGGTGGCGCTGGGCGAGCTGGCCGAGCCGCAGCAGGATCTCGGCCAGGAGGTCCAGGTCCGCGCCGGTCTCCCCGCGCACGCCCTCCAATAGCTTGATGCCCCGGATGCCTCGCACCATGTCGTGGGCGTCGCTCAGACCCAGGGGGAGCACGCCGAAGCGGACGTCCTGGAAAACCTCCACGTACTTGCCGCCGAGGCCGAACATCAGGAGCGGACCGTAGCGCGGATCGGTCGTGATGCCGAAGATCACCTCGTGGCCGCCTTTGGCCATCTCCTGGACGAGCCAACCCTCGATCCGGTGCCCGGCGCGGCCGACCGACTTTGAAGCTTCCGCGAGCGCCGCGGTGAGATCCTGCTCGTCGCGCAGGTCCACCCGTACCGCTCCCGCTTCGCTCTTGTGGACGAGGTCGGGCGCCACGGCCTTGAGCACGACGGGGAAGCCGATCTCCTGTGCCGCCGCGACCGCCTCGGCGGCCGTGTCCACCCGCCGCCAGCGGGCCAGCGGGATGCCGTAGAGGTCGAGCACCCGGAAGGCGTCGGCCGGTTCGAGATATCCATCCGCGGAATGGCCCAGGATCTCCTCCACCTGGGCGTCGTCCGTCTCGAATCCGGGAGCTTGCGGCTCGGCCGGCCGGCGGACCCAGGCGCCATAGCGCGAGAGGAGGAGAAACACCCGCGCCGCCGGCTCCGGGAAGCGGTAGACCGGCGGCAGGTCCGGAGTGTGCTTGACCGACTCGTAGAACTCGTCGGTCGCCATCATCACCGCCAGCACCGGCTTGGAGCGGGTCCGCGCCACCTCGCCGATGACCTCCAGGATGTCGTGCGGGCTCGCCAGGACCGGGGTCACGTTGATGACCATCGCCATGTCCACCCCGGGATCGTCGAGCACGGCGGCCAGCGTGCGGGAGTAGGCCGGGGCGTCCGCCGAGGCGATCATGTCCACCGGGTTGTTGACGCTCGCCTCGGCCGGCAGAAACCCGCGCAGGGTCTGGCGGGTGGCGTCCGACAGCTCGGCCATGCGCAGGCCGACACTGACGCAGGCATCGGTCGCCATGATGGCCGGGCCGCCCGCGTTGGTCACGATCGCCGACCCGGTTGCCGTCCGGCAGCGGACAGCGGACCAGGGCGCGGCAGACGTCGAACAGCTCTTCGATGGTGTCGGCGCGCAGCACGCCGCACTGATCCAGGAGGGCGGAGACGGTGACGTCGGCTCCCGCCATGGCGCCGGTATGGCTGGAGGCGGCCCGCGCACCCGCGGCGGTGCGGCCGGACTTGACCACCAGGATCGGCTTCTTGCGGCTCACCCGCTTGGCGATCTCCGTAAAGCGCCGCGGGTTGCCGAACGATTCCAGGTACATGCAGATGACCTTGGTGGCCGGGTCGTCCTCCCAGTGCTCGAGCAGGTCGTTGCCGGAGACGTCGGCCTTGTTGCCCATCGAGACGAACTGGGTGAGGCCGATGCCCAGATCCTGGGCGACGTTGAGGATCGCCACGCCCAGGGCGCCCGACTGGCTGACGAAGCCGATGCCGCCGGCCTGTGCCGGGGTCGGCGAGAAGGTGGCGTCCAGGTTCATGTCGGGCGAGGTGTTGATGACACCCATGCAGTTCGGGCCGATCATCCGGATGCCGGCGGCGCGCACCAGATCGCGCAGGCGGTGCTCCCGCTCGGCCCCCTCCTCGCCGATCTCGGAGAAGCCGGCGGTGATGACGATCAGGCCGCGCACCCCCTTGGCGATGCACTCCTTCACGACTCCTTCGACCTTGAGACGGGGGACGAGGATCACCGCGAGGTCGATGGGGTCGGGGATGGCCTGGACCGTGGGGTAGCACTTGAGCGAGTGGATGGCCTTGGCTTCGGGATTCACCGGGTAGATGGCGCCGGAGAACTCGTTGACGACGAGGTTGTGCAGCAAGCTGAACCCCAGCGAGTCGCGGCGGCGGGAGGCACCCACCACGGCGATGGAGCCGGGGGAAAAGATCGGGTCCAGCGGTCTCGGTTTCATGGGATCGACTCTTTCAGGTAGAGGGAAATTCGGGCGCCAGCACCCGGATCGGCTCCGGGGCGATCCGGACGGTGAGCGGCAGCCGCTCTCCGCAGACGTCGCCGTCGATCTGGGCGAAGGCCCCCGGCGGCGACTCGAAGACGACCTCGCGGACCTGGCGCGCGGTCACATCCGGCCGGCGAACGTGCGCGCCGCGCAGGACGCCGGCGGCGAAGGCGAGGGTCGCGAGGCGGCCACCACCCCGGAACAGGACCAGGTCGAGCCGGCCGTCGTGCGGCCGGGCGTCCGGCGCCAGGGTGCAGG
Organism: uncultured Holophagales bacterium; assembly: GCA_963844885.1. Taxonomy (GTDB): domain Bacteria; phylum Acidobacteriota; class Thermoanaerobaculia; order Multivoradales; family UBA5704; genus DATMER01. The sequence goes on from CAWJQA010000017.1 coordinate 179,694, forward strand.
CACCCCCATAATAAGGAATGTTGCACACCGCCGCGAAGCTGGCGTCGAAGGGCTCGCCGTCGGCCAGGACTCGGAGGCGGGGATACGGGTAGCGCCACCACTCCCGGAACCCCTGCCAGGCGATGGCCGCCTGGCCGAACCGCCACTTGAGCCGGGTGTCCAGGGAGGCCAGCACGCTCGCGTCGAGGCCGGCGGAGACCATCATCAGGAAGGGCGCCCCGTTCACCAGACCGACGTCGTGCTGCCGCGGCTGCAGGTGGGGGAGGATCCGGGCGGCCTCCAGCGGGTCGCGCGGCAGGCCGAGCGACAGCGCCAGGAGGTTCACGGTGCCGCCGGGGAGGATGCCGAGGGCGGCCGGCGTTCCCAGGAGTCCGGCGGCGACCTCGCGGACGGTGCCGTCGCCGCCGAAGGCGATGACCGACTCGGCGCCGGCGGCGGCCTGGGCGCGGGCGAGCTCGGTGGCCTGGCCGGGGCCGGTGGTGGGGACCGGCTCCACGTCGAGGCCGCCCGACCGCAGGGCCGCCAGGATGCCGCCGAGCATCTGGGCGTGGCGCTGGCGTCCCGCCGTCGGGTTGTAGATCAGGGCGGACCGGCTCATCGCTTCAGAAAAGAGATCCGGTGGTGCCGGGCCGGGGCGGGTAGCCCAGGTGTGTGTAGGCGCGAGGGGTGGCGACCCGGCCGCGGGGGGTTCTCTGGAGAAAGCCTTCCTGGATCAGGTAAGGCTCGTAGAGGTCTTCGATGGTGCCGGTGTCCTCGCCCACGGCGGCGGCCAGGGCCTTGAGCCCGGCCGGCCCGCCGGAGTAGTGCTCGATCAGGGTGCCGAGGATCTTGCGGTCCAGATCCTCGAACCCGAGCTCGTCCACCTCCAGGAGGGTGAGCGCCTTCTGGGCGATGCGCAGGTCGATCCGGCGCGAGCGCTCCACCTGGGCGAAGTCGCGGACGCGGCGCAGCAGCCGGTTCGCCACGCGCGGGGTGCCGCGGCTGCGGCGGGCGATCTCCCGGGCGCCGTCGGGGTCGATCGGGATGGAGAGCAGCCGGGCGGAGCGCTCGATGATCAGGGTCAGCTCGTCCGGGTGGTAGAAGTTGAGCCGGTGGACGATGCCGAAGCGGGCGCGCAGGGGGGCGGAGAGCAGGCCGGCCCGGGTCGTGGCGCCGATCAGGGTGAAGCGCGGCAGCTCGATCTTGACCGTGCGGGCCGCCGGACCCTGGCCGATGACCAGGTCGAGCCGGAAATCCTCCAGAGCCGGATAGAGGATCTCCTCCACGGTCGGTCCCAGGCGGTGGATCTCGTCGATGAACAGCACCTCGCCGGCATCGAGGTTGGTGAGGATCGCGGCCAGGTCGCCGGCCCGCTCCAGCACCGGGCCGGAGGTGATGCGCAGCGGCGCGCCCATCTCGTTGGCGACGATGTGGGCGAGGGTCGTCTTGCCGAGGCCGGGCGGACCGAAGAGGAGCACGTGGTCCAGGCTCTCCCGCCGCTCGCGGGCCGCGCGGATGAACACCTTCAGGTTGTCGAGGATCTTGGTCTGTCCGACGTACTCTTCCAGCCGCGACGGGCGCAGGGACGGCTCGACACCGAGATCCTCGGGGTCGGGCACGCCGGACAGGATCCGCTCGTCGGACGTCATGGCGCCATTGTAGCCCGCCCGCCTCTCTTGCGCCTCGGCTTGACCCCGGCCGGGAAAAAAGATAGCTTAAAATCAATTTAAGAGGGAGTTTCAATGCCCCGAGCCGTCTCCGTGCTGCGTGGTGTCGTGCCGTCCGTCCTGTGTTTCGCGCTGACTTCGCCGCTGCTTGCGCAAGGGACTTCGACGCAGCAGAACCCGACCGCGACCTTCACGACGGCCGGCCAGCACGACGTGACGCTGACCGTCTGTAACAATTGGGGCTGCAAGGCGGTCACGAAGGCGGTGACGGTGCTCGATCCGCAGCCGTCGGTGACGTCGGCATCGGTGCCGGTGCTCGTGGTCGAGGCGGGGCAGGCGGTTCCTCTGACCGGCTCGGGCAAGGGGCAGCCTCCGCTCACCTACACCTGGCGCATCTTCCTGGGCGCCGACCTGGTCCAGGAGGTCTCCGGAGCCACCTCCGTCTGGCAGGCGGGGGTCGCCCCGGGCGTGTACGCGCCGGTGTTGAGGATCACGAACGCCTCCGGGATGGCCGAGTCGCTGCCGCTGGCGGTGACGGTGGTTGCGCCGAAGCCTCTCGACTTCTACACCCTGGAACCCTGCCGGGTGCTCGACACCCGGTTCGCATCGCCGCTGGGTACGGGCACGGCCAAGATCCTGGATCTGTCGGGGGTCTGCGGCATCCCGGCGGGCGCCCGGGCCATCGCGGCGAACGTGACCGTCCCCGCGCCGCCGGTCCAGGGCAACATCTCCCTGTATCCCGGGAACTATCCGACGTCCGGCACCAGCACGATCAACTTCAAGCAGGGAGTGACGGTGGCGAACGGCACCGTGCTGACGCTGTCCACAGACGGCACGACTGCTCTCGCGGCGCTCGCCAACCTGGCGCCGGGGGGGACGACGGTCGATCTGGTGATCGACGTCGCCGGCTACTTCATCGAAGCGCCGTAAATCCGACCGCGGTGCCGCGGTGGTGCCAAAGGGCAGGCACAAGGCCTGCCCCTACGGTTGTGACGCCAGTCGAGCCGCGTCAAGCCCGCGACATGCGGGTGAGGCTGGCGCGGAGGAGGTCGTGGAAGGCGGCGTCCGGTTTTTCGCGGCGGGCGTCGGCCACGGCGCGCTCGGCCTGGGAGGCCTTGTAGCCCAGATTGACCAGGGCGGAGACCACGTCGTGGTCCGCGGGAGCGGCGGCCCGTTCCGGCAGCCCGGCGGCCAGCTCCACCATCTTGTCCTTGAGCTCCAGAACCATGCGCTCGGCGGTCTTCTTGCCGATCCCCGGGATCGTACCCAGCCGGGCGGTGTCGCCGGCCGCGATGGCGCCGAGCAGGTCGTCCGGCGGCATGCCGGAAAGGATCACCCGGGCCAGCCGGGGGCCGATGCCGCCGACGCCGATCAGCTTCTCGAAGAGCAGCTTCTCGCGCTCGGTCCAGAAGCCGAACAGGGCGATGCCGTCCTCGCGCAGGTGGGTGTGGATGTAGAGGCGGACGGGACCGGAGCCGCGGCGTTCGATCTCGTAGTAGGTGGAGAGGGGGATGTGGACCTCGTAGCCCACCCCGTGGACGTCGAGGAGGAGGCGCTCCGGCGTGCCCTGGATGAGGTTGCCCTGGAGATAGCCGATCATGGGAGGAGGGGGAAGGCCCCGGCCCGGTCTCCCCTCGGGAGGCGGGCCGGGGCGGAGGCGGTCAGCTTGCCGGCCCCGCGGGCTGTCCCGGTTGGACGGGCTGGCCCTGGGCGTTGATGCCGAACTCTTCCAGGAGCTTCGGATTGAACGTCACGTCCATCTCGCGGCGGCGCTGCTCCAGCAGGGCGGACTCCAGGCTGTTGAGCTTCTCGCGCCGCACTGCGTCGCGGGTCTGCTCGCGGGCGGTGGCGAACTGGATGGGATCCCAGCTCTTGCGCTCTTTGACCTCGAACAGGAGGGCGCCCTGGGCGTCGGTGACCGGGCCGCCCATCTGGCCGGTGTTGAGGGCGAGCGCGGCCTTGGCAAGCTCGGGGTTGGCACCGATGCCCGGGATGGCGCCCTGGGCGCCGAACTCGGAGCTCTCCTTGATTTCCAGGCCCAGCTCGGCGGAGATCTGGTCGAGGGTCTTGCCCGAGGCCTTGGCCTGCCGGAGCTGCTCCAGCGCCTGGTCCTGCTGCTTCTGGCGGGCGAGAGCGGCGCGCACCCGCGGCTCGACGTCCTTCAGCTCGGGAATGCGCGGCGCCTTGATGTCCTTCAGATAGAGGACCGTCCAGCCGCGCGGGGTCTGGACCGCCTCCGAGACGCCACCCTTCTGCAGCGCGAAGGCGGCGTTCGCGAAGGTCACCGCATAGCCGAGGCCGTTGATCGGCTCCTGCTTGGAGAAGGGTCCGGTCTCGCCGAAGCTGACGCCCTCGGGCGGGTTGACCATGGCCTTCAAGGCGTCGGCGCTCTTGGGCTTGTCCTCGGCGAGCCGTTTCGCGAGCACCTTGGCCCGGGCCTCGGCGGCCTGGGAAGTCTTCTCCGAGGACACGCGCTGCCGGATCATCTCGCGCGCCTCCTCGAACGGCTGGGTGCCGGCGGCCCGCTTGTCCAGAACCTCGATGAGGTGGTAGCCGAAGCGGCTCTTGACCGGGCCGATCACGGTTCCGACCTGGCCACCGAAGGCGGCGTCCTCGAACTCCTTCACCATCTGGCCGCGGCCGAAGTAGCCGAGGTCGCCGCCGGAGGTCTTGGCGGCGGGCTCGTCGCTGACTTCGCGGGCCACGGTGGCGAACGCTTCACCCTTGGCCAGGCGCGCCTTGGCCGCCGCGATCTTCGCCTGGGCGTCGGCGTCGCTCTTCCCCTCGGTGCTGGCCAGGATGTGGCGCGCGTGGATCTGCTCGGGGCGGGTGAATTCCTGCTGGTGCTGCTGGTAATAGTCGGTCAGCGCCTTTTCGTCGACGCTGGCGGAAGCGACGATCTGGCTCGGATCGACCAGCAGGTAGGCGGCCTCGCGCTGCTCGGGGAGGCGGTACTCCGGCTTGTGCTTCTCGAAGTAGTCCTTGACCTCGGCGTCGGTCACCTCCGCGGCGGCCTGGGTGAAGCGGGCGCGCGGGAGCTGGATATAGCGGATGCGGGCCTTCTCGACCTGGTCGCGGTAGGACTTCTCGACCTCCTGGTCGGAGACGTAGACGTTGGCCTCCAGGATGTCCATCAGCTTCTTGATGAGGATCTCTTCGCGCAGCTCGGCCTCGAACGCGGCCGGGCTGGGGTAGCGGGAGCCGCGCAGGATTTCGGAGTAGCGGTCCTCGCCGATGAAGTGGCCCTGCTCGTCCTTGAACGCCGGCTCCTGGAGGATGCGGTCCCGGACCTCCTCGTCGGTGGCCGTGAGACCCATGCTCTTGGCCTCGGCCAGGAAGATCTTCTGGCTGACCGCCTGGTTGAGCGCCTGGAGGGGGAGCCCCATCTGGCGGGCGGCCTCGGGGGTGAACTGGTCGCCGTAGATCTGGCGGTAGAGGCCTTCGAGCCGCTTGTAGTGGCGCTCGTACTCCTCCATCGTGACCTGCTGGCCGCCGACGTGGGCGGCCGCGTTGTCGGAGACCTGGCCGCCCCTCCGGCCTGCCGTACCGAAGTCGGCATAGATGAAGAAGATGAACAAAGCCACCACGAGCCAGAGGACCCAGCTCAGGTACTTGAGGTTGTCACGGAACACTTTCAACATCGGGGAAGCTCCTTTCCCGGAGAGGACCGGGAATTTTAACATAACCCGCCCACCACGCGAGGACGGGGAGGAGGGCCAGGCCGAAGGCGACCCCCCAGCAGGACCGCACGAGAGGCCGCCGGTCGATCCGGAAGCGCACCCGGTGGCGGCCTTCGGGAACCTCGACACCCAGGCGGTAGAGATTGGCGGGCACGGTTTCCGCCGCCCGGCCGTCGATCTCCACCTCCCATAGAGAGAGGTGCGCGCGCTGGACGATCAGGAGCCCGCCTCCCGGCCCGGCGTTCACGTCGAAGCCCATGGCCTCGGGTCCGGCCTGAAGCCGGCGGACGGTTCCGGGGCTCCGGACCCGGGGCGGACCGTCTCCGGGAACGACGGCGTCCACCCGGGCGTCGAAGTCGCCACCGCTGAGAGTCTGGTAGGCGGCGTTCAGGTGGGGTGCGCGGAAGATCCTCCGGGGGAAGAACGCCAGCGGCGCCCGGTCGACGATCTCGTAGACGTAGAGGGTCTGCCCGAAGCTCGGGATCTGCGTCACCAGCCGGGCGCGGGGCTGCGGCGGATCGAGCGGATGGTTCATGAGCAGGCGCGCGACTCCCCAGGCGGCGAGCAGCCGGATGCGTTTGCCGTCGTCGTCCTTCGATCCCTTCACGGCCCCCTCCGCCATTCGGGCGAGGAAGCTGTCGAGCCCCTCGGCCGACGAGTTGAGCTCGAAAGTCCGTCCCCACATCGGTCCGGTGAAGGGGTAGAGCTCGTAGAAGGCGCGGCGCTCCATCCAGTTGGCGCCCGGGCTCGGGAAATCTCCCTGCTTCAGCGTCGAGGGTCCGAAAAGATAGTTGAAGTCCGCGTGGACGACCGGCACCCCCTCGGGGACGGAGTCCAGGGCCGGCGGCGGCAGACGGTAGGGGACGACGGAGTCGCTCGGGTAGAGAGGACGCAGGAGGAGGAGTTGGACGGCGGCGTGGAAAGCGAGCAGGAGGGCGCCTCCGACCGCCGGCCGCCGCCGGCCGATCTTCCCCAGCAGGGCCAGGACGGCGACGGCGGCGACCGAAAGGAACGCGAGGCCGGCCCACCGCAGGCGCTCGTTGACCACGAAGGCCCGGCCGCGCGAGGCCGTCCCCAGGCCGGCGATCCAGGCCTCGGCCGCGCCCGGGTTGAAGGTGAGGAAGGCCCACAACCCGACCAGGATGAGAGCCAGGATCAGAAGCGCGAGGCCGAAGCGGCGCCGAGCCCGGGCGCGGACGGCTTCCTCCGCGAAGAAGAGCCGCTCGAAGCCGATGCCGCAAAGCACCGCGGCGCCCACCGCGACCGGGAGCCAGAACTTGACCGGATAGCGGAGCGATCCGCGGCCGGGGAGGCTGAAGAGCCACTCCGCCACCGGGTTGAACCGTCCGAGCGACAGGAAGAGGCCGGCGGCGATCCCGCCCCAGGCCCACCACGCCGCCCGCCCGCGAGGCCGTCCGGAAGCAGAGATCAGGGCGAGAGCCAGGAGCCCGGGGTAGAGGGAGAGGTAGTACGGCGGCACGCCGGTGAAGAAGCGGCTCCCCCAGAAGCTCCCCTGCCCGATCAGGTCGGGGCGGCCGAAGACGAACGGCACGAGCCATTCGGCGGCCTGCCGCGGGTCCCAGCTCGCCACCGTGGCGGCCTCGGCGGTGTAGCCGCGGTGGCCGCGGAACGACATCGGGAGGATGCGCCGGAACTCTTCGAGCTGCGGCAGAGCGAGGAGGAAGCCGACTCCGGCGCAGGCCGCCAACAGGACAAGGCCGGTCCACGGCTCGCGCCAGCGCAAGACATCGCGCAGATACGGGAAGAGCGCCGCGGCGGCCAGCAGTCCGGCGAGCAGGGCCATCAGAGGGTCGCCGCCCAGGAGGAGCAGCCCCCAGAGAACGGCGATGACCGGCGCCGTCCGGCGATGGCCTTGGGCGAACCGGAGGCAGGCGGCGATCAGCGCCGGTGCCAGGGTGACGCCCGCGATCAGGTTGTAGAACGACAGATGGGAGAGGTAGAAGCCGCTCAGGGTCCAGCAGGCGGCGGCGGCCCAGGCCGGCTCACGGCGCAGGCCCCAGGCGCGCGCCATCCAGGCGAAGGCGAACGGCGCCAGGAGCAGGTGGAGCCAGAAGTGGGCGTTGAGCGCCCAGAAGGTCGAGCTCACCAGATAGAGGAGGTTGTCCGGGTAGAACGGCACGGCGTTCGGGTTGCCGGCGAGCGGCTGGCCGCCGGCCCGGTGGGGGTCCAGGATCGGGAAGTAGCCTTCCCGCATGGCCGCGGCCTGCGCGGTCTTCATGGGGAAGTGGGTGTTGAGCACGTCCCGGAGGTAGAGCGTCTCCGTGCCGCGGATGAGCGGCGCCATGGCCAGGAGCAGGAAGAGGATCAGCGGCGCGGTATAGGCGGCATGGACCAGGAAGGCGCGGCGTCGAACGTTTTCGGTGGATTCCATCTCTTCCTCTTAGAATACCGCTTGTGATCCGGCCGCTCGTCAAATCGCTCCGGCCCACGCAATGGGCCAAGAACCTGTTCGTCCTCGCTCCCGCGGTGTTCAGCAGCCTGCTGCTGCACCCGGAGATCCTGGTGCGGGCGGCGCTCGCCCTGGCCGCCTTCTGCTGTGCGTCCAGCGCCGTCTACCTGGTCAACGACATCCGGGACCGGGAGGAGGACCGCCGGCACCCGCTCAAGAAGCTCCGGCCGCTCGCAGCCGGGACGCTCGCGGTCTCCACGGCGGTGGTGGCGGTCGCGGTCCTGGCCGGCGCGGCGGCTCTGATCTCCTTCCGCCTCGGGTCCGGTTTCTCCGTGATCCTGGGAAGCTACCTGTTGCTGAACATCCTGTATACCCTCTGGCTCAAGCACATGGTGATTCTGGACGTGATGTCGATCAGCCTGGGCTTCGTGCTGAGGGTCGAGGCCGGGGCGGTGGCGTCCGGGGTCGAGGTGTCGCGCTGGCTCCTCCTCTGTACCATCTTCCTTGCGCTCTTCCTCGCGTTCTCGAAGCGCCGGCACGAGATCACGCTCCTCGCCGGGGCGGCGGCGGGCCAGCGGCGGGTGCTCGACCAGTACAGCCCCGCCTTCCTCGACCAGATGATCAACGTGGTGACGGCCTCGGCGGTCGTCTCCTACGCCCTGTACTCGGTCGCCCCGGAGACGGTGCAGAAGTACAACACGCGCGACCTCGTCTACACCATCCCCATGGTGCTCTACGGCATCTTCCGGTATCTCTATCTCATGTACCAGCAGCCCGGCGAGCGCAACCCGACGGAGGCGATTCTCCGCGATCCGCCCTTCCTGATCAACATGGTCCTCTGGGGAGCGGCCGTGGTCTGGATCGTCTACCTGCGATGAAGGTTCTGGAGGTCGTCGTCCGATACCCTCCCTATGTAGGCGGGGTCGAGAACAGCGTCTACCACGTCGCCACTCGGCTGGCGCGGCACGGGCACGAGGTGCGGGTGGTGTGCGCGGACGAGCCGGCCGGCGCCCCGCCTGAGGTGGAGGGGGTCGCGGTCGTCCGCCTCCCCTGGCGGTACAAGCTCGGCAACACCAACCTCGCGTTCGGGCTCTGGGAGGCGTTGCGCCAGGAGAAACCGGACGTCATCCACACCCACATCCCGACCGCTTTCTTCGCCGACCTGGCGGCTTCGGCGGCCGAGGCGCTGGACGTGCCCCTGGTCCTCACCTACCACAACGACCTCGTGGGAGAGGGAATGAAGGGAGTGCTCGCCGGCCTCTACAACCGCCATCGGCTGCCGAGGGTTCTGGAGCGGTGCGCCCGGGTGGTGGTGACGAACCCGCTCTACCCTCGCCAGTCGCCCTGGCTCGACTCTGACGATCCGAAGCTGGTCTGCATCCCCTGGGGCGTGGAGGCGGAGCGGTTTCTCCCGCCACCGCAGGAGCCGCCAGCCCCGCCGCCGCTGGTGATCGGATTTCTGAGCCTGCTCGACGTCCATCACCGCTACAAGGGGCTGGAGGTGCTGCTCAAGGCTCTGGCCCAACTTCCGGAGGCGCGGCTGCGGATCGGGGGCAAGGGCGAGGAGTTGGGCTGGTACCGGCAGCGGGCGCGCGAGCTGGGGGTGGCGGACCGGGTGGACTTCCTGGGCTTCATCCCGGACGCGGAGCTGAACGCCTTCTACGGCTCGTGCCACGTCTTCGCCTTGCCGTCCACCGACGGCCGGCGGGAAGGCTTCGGCCTTGTGCTCCTGGAAGCCATGGCCTGCGGCCGGCCGGTCGTGACCACCCCGATCGTGGGTGTGGCCGGCGATGTCGAGCCTCGGGGTGTGGGCCGGCTGGTGCGGCCGGACGATCCCACCGAGCTTGCCGCCGCGCTACGGAGCCTGGAGAATCTCCAAGCCATGGGCCGCCGGGCGCGAGAGCTGGTCGAGGAGCGCTACACCTGGGAGCGGGTGGCGGACGACTACGAAGAGCTCTTCGGCTCCTTGACGGGTTCGAGCTCGAAGTAGAGCTCGTTGGCCGGCAGCATCCAGCAGCAGAACCGCTCGTAGAACAGCGGGAAGGCGTTGATGAGCGCCGTGAGCACGCGGCTCGGGATCACCCGGCGGTCGTTCTTGATCCAGAAGAAGCGGATCTGCCGCTTGCGGATGCGGAACCGCAGGTGGGAGTAGAAGTTGTAGACGCCGCCCTCGGTGAAGTAGTCGAAGCTGTGGTACCCGAAGAACCGCTTGTGGGTCGGGTCGGTGTAGGCGCCGAAGAACGACAGGTGCGGTACGTAGATGCGGATGACCGCATCGGGCCGGCAGATCCGCCGCAGCTCGGCGAGCAGGGCGAAGAGATCGGCCACGTGCTCCAGCACATGGGAGGTGAAGACCTCGTCGAAGCTGTCGTCCGCGAACGGCAGGGGCTTCTCCAGGTCGGCGACTACGTCGATCCCGGGTATCTTGACCAGGTCCAGGTTCACGTAGCCCGGCCGGATGTCCCGCCCGCAGCCCAGGTTGAGTCGTCTCACGGCCGGAGAGGATAGCAAAGCCCGGCGCTCCGGCCATGGTAAAGTACGCCCGGCTTTCAAAACTGCTGTCGAGGGCTCTCCTGTGACCGATCCGGCCGCACCGATCCAAGTTTCCGTCGTCATGCCCTGCCTGAACGAGGCCGGGTCGGTGGGGGTCTGCGTCGAGAAGGCCTGGCGCGCCCTGAAGTCCATGGGGGTGCCGGCCGAGGTGATCGTGGTGGACAACGGCTCCACCGACGGCTCCCCCGAGGTCGCCGAGCGCGCCGGGGCGCGGGTGGTCCACGAGCCGCGGCGGGGTTACGGGTCCGCCTACCTGCGCGGGTTCTCCGAGGCGCGCGGGCGCTTCCTGGTCATGGGCGACTCGGACGACAGCTACGACTTCCTGGCCATCCCCGGGTTCATCCAGCCGCTGCGGGACCAGGGCTTCGACATGGTCATCGGCTCGCGCCTCAAGGGCAACATCCTGCCCGGGGCCATGCCCTGGTCGCACCGGTACATCGGCAATCCGATCCTCTCCGGCATGCTGCGGCTTCTCTTCCGCACCAGCGTCTCGGACTCGCACTGCGGCATGCGCGCCTTCACGCGCGAGGCCTACGAGCGGATGCGGCTCCAGACGACCGGCATGGAGTTCGCCTCGGAGATGGTGGTCAACTCGCTGCGCGCCGAGCTGAAGATCCACGAGATCCCGATCACCTACCACCCCCGGGTGGGCGAGTCCAAGCTCTCCGGCCTGCGGGACGCCTGGCGCCATGTCCGCTTCATGCTCCTCTTCTCGCCCTCGTACCTGTTCCAGCTCCCGGGCCTCTTCCTGATGATCGCCGGCGGCCTGCTGGTCTTGCTGCTGGCCGGCGGGCCGCGCGATCTGTTCGGCCGGACCTGGGACTACCACGTGCTCCTGTTCGGCGCGCTGGCGCTGATCCTGGGCTACAACCTGGTGCTGTTCGACGTCTTCGCCAAGACCTTCTCCATGGGCGCCGGCTTCGCGCGGCCCCGGCAGTGGCTGAGCCGGCTGTTCGGCTGGTTCTCGCTGGAGCGCGGGCTGATCCTCGGGGTCGCCCTCTTCCTGGCCGGCCTGGGCCTGGAGGTGAAGATCGTCTTCGACTGGCTCGAAGCCGGCTCCGGACCGCTCATGGCGGTGCGCGGGGTGGTGATCGGGATGACCGCCCTGGTGATGGGCGCGCAGACGGTGTTCGCCTCCTTCCTGGTCAGCCTGATGCTGATCGAGAGGCGCTGATCGCCAATATGACTGTCAAGGAGGCCGTCCACCGCTGGCTCCCCTGGCTGGTGGCCGCGGCGATCCTCGCCGTCATGGTCCGCGAGATCCGGCTGGAGCCGCTGCGCGAGGCGTTCCGCCACGGCGCCTATATCGCGCTCTCGCTCTACATCGTCTTCGAGCTGGTGGTAACGCTGCCGGTCGACGCCTACGCCACCCAGGCGGCGCTGGACGCGGCCGGCATCCCCCGCCCCTGGACCGAGGTGATGTACGCGCGCGGCGCCAGCTATCTCCTCGGCCTGCTCTCCTATGTCGCCGGCCAGGGGGGGATGGGGTTCTACCTCGTCCGCACGGGGGTGTCCGTGGCCCGGTCCGCGGGGGCGGTGCTGTTCCTGATGATCGCCAACGGCATCGTCCTGGTGCTGCTCGGCGCGCTGGGGCTGGGGATCGAGATGGCCCGCGGCGGGTTGGCCGGCGTTCCCACCGGGCTGCTGGGGCTGACGATCGCGGCGGCTTTTGGAGGCACGGTGTTCTATGGGATCGTGGTCGCGATCCGTCCCCGGTGGCTCGCCCGCTACACCGTCCTCGCGCCGCTCTTCGAGGCCGGGCTCCGGGGGAACGTGCGCGCCGTGGCCACCCGCTTCCCGCACATGCTGCTGCTGGCGGTGCTCCACTGGCTGGCGTTCCGGGTGTGGGGGATCGCGGTGCCGGTGGTCCCCGGGCTGGCGCTCAACCCGATCGTCCTCCTCCTGTCGGCCCTGCCGGTCACCCCCGGCGGCCTGGGGACGACGCAGGCGCTGCAGGTGCTCTTCTTCAGCCCCTGGGCGGCGGCGCCGACCGCAGACGGCCGGGCGGCGGCGGTGCTGGCGTTCAGCCTGGTTCATCACGTGGTCAACCTGGTGGTGCAGGCGGCGATCGGGCTGGCCTGCCTGCCGCCCTTCCGCCGCCGGCTGCCGTGAAGTTGCGCATCCTCCTGGTCTACGACTGCCTCTATCCCTGGTCCGTGGGTGGGGTGGAGCACCGGAACCACGAGCTGGCGCGGGCCCTGTCCGCGCGTGGCCACCGGGTGACGCTGGCGGGGTTCGCCGACGCACCGTCTGAACCCTTCCCCGGAGTCGACGTCCTGCCGCTCGGGCCGCCCGGCCGCCTCTACACCGAGGCCGGGAAGCGGAGCACGGGGGAGGCGGCGCGGCTCGCCCGGGCCGTGCTCGGGATCGACCTCCGCCGGTTCGACGTGGTCGAGACCGCCAACATCCCCTATGCTCACCTGCCGCCGCTCGCGCTCCGCTGCCGGCTGGCCCGGCGGCCCCTGGTGGTGACCTGGCACGAGTACTGGGGGCGCTACTGGCGCCACTACCTGGGACCGAAGTGGCCGCTCTACGCCGCCGTCGAGCGGATCACGGCCCACCTCGGCACGGCCGCCATCGCGGTCAGCCGGCTCACGGCCGGCCGGCTGGAGCGGGTGAGAAAGACGGAGGTGCCGGTCGTCCCCAACGGCATCCCGCTGGCGGCGATCCGACATGCCGCCAATACCGCCGATACCGCCGATACCGCCATGGAAGGATACGGAGAGGGTCCGCCCCTCGTCTATGCCGGCCGCCTGCTGCGGGAGAAGCGGATCGACCTCCTGCTGGAGGCGGTGGCACAGTTGCCGAGGAGGGACCGGCTCCTCGCCGTCTACGGAGACGGCCCGGACCGCGGCCGGCTGGAGGAGCTGGCCGGGCGGCTCGGCCTGGGTGAGGCCGTCGCCTTCCACGGCTATCTCCCTACGAACGTCGATGTCTGGAGGAAGATGGGAGAGTCGCGCATCGCGGTCCAGCCGTCGTCGCGCGAAGGCTTCGGCCTCTTTCCTCTGGAAGCGATGGCCGCGGGACTGCCGGTGGTCTACTGCGAGTCGTCCGAGAGCGCCCTCTCCGAGCTGGTCGTGGACGGGGTGCATGGCCTCCAGACCGCCGCCGATCCGGAGGCGCTGGCCTCCGGGCTCCGGAGGCTCCTGGCGGACGAAGACGAGCGGCGGCGGATGGCCGAGGCCGCCCGCCGCCACGCCGAAGACTTCGACTGGTCCGCCGTGGCCGCGCGGATGGAAGAGGTGTTCCAGCGGGTCTTGTGATAGAGAATGCGCCACCTATGTTCCTGACGGACTTTCTGGGTGCGGGGCTGACGCTCCTGACACTCCTTTTCCTCGCCCTCAACGGGTACCTCCTCGCGCGGGCGTTCCTCGGCCGGCGGGCGGCCCCGGAGGACGCCGATCCCCTCGCTCTCGCCATCGCCGCGCTGCTCCTTGCCACCGCCGAGGCGGTGTTCCTCGGGCTGGTTCTGGGAGCCGTGGGGCTGCTGCGGATCGACATCGGCCTGGCGCTCTTGATCGGCATCGCGCTGGTCCCACTGCTGCGGGCGCGGCGGACGGGTCCGACGGAAGAAGACCTCTGGGGTCCGGCGCGCACCCTCGGGAGGCGGACCTGGGCGCGGATCCGCGAGCATCCGATCGTCTCCCTGATCGCCGCTCACGCCCTCTTCGCCGAAGGCCTGCGCGGGCTGGTCCGGCCGCCGCTGTCCTGGGACGCCATCATGTACCACCTCCTGATCACGGCGAACTGGCTCCAGAACCAGGCCATCACGCCGGTGTTCGGGATGCATCCGACCTACTTCTACGGCCTCCAGCCCTCCAACGGCTCGGTCTGGCTCTGGTGGTGGATGGCGCCGTCGCACAGCGAGCTCTACGCGAACCTGGCCTTCTTCCCCCAGACCGCGCTGCTGGCGCTCGCGGCCGGCGGCATCGCCCGGGAGCTGGGCGCGCGCCGCCACTGGCCGCTCGCCGCCCTGTTCACCCTCCTCATGCCGGTCGTGATCCGCTTCACGGCCACCCAGTATGTGGACACCTTCGTGGGCGCCGCCTTCGCCGCGGCGGCCTTCTTCGCCCTGCGGTGGATGAGCGAGCCGCGCTGGGGGAGCGCCGTTCTGGCGGGAGCCGGCATGGGGCTCACCGCCGGCGCCAAGGTGCTCGGCATCCCCTACGCGCTGGCGCTCGGGCTGGCAGTTTTCCTCGGCAAGCGCCTCGCCCGGCGCGAGTGGAGCCGCCGGCTGCCCCAGGTGGCCGCCGCCCTGCTGGCGCTCGTCCTCCTCGGCGGTTTCTTTTACGCCCGCAACGCTCTCCTGGGAGCGGGGCCGCTCGCCGCCCGCTGCGAAGGGACTCCGGGCGCGGCCGCGAGCTCGGCCATCCCGGAGATACCCCGGATTCACACCGTGGCCTGGATGATCGCCAACGACCAGATCAGCCTGGGTACCTTCTCGGACGTCTTCCTGGGAGTGCCGCGCCTGGGCTCGGAGGAGATCGCGGTCGGCCCCCAAGTCCTGCTGCTGTTTCCATTCTTCCTCCTCCCCTGGCTCCTGCCGAAGGAGGTGAGGCGGGAGGCGTTCCTGGTCTGGAGCCAGGTTCTGATCCAGCTCGCGGTGTGGGCCACGGTCCCCTATGGCACCTCGGGGCATGTTTTCGCCAACGTCCGGTATCTCGACGGCGCCCTGGCCCTGATGTTTGCCGGGGTGGTGGCGCTCGGCGAGCGCTTCGTGCCCGATCCCGTGCTGCGCGCGCTGGCGCTGCTGTTCGCCATCCAGGATCTGCTCATGCTCCACACCGAGATGCCACGCACGGTCCGGGTGGCGCTGGCGCTGTTCGACATCGGCCTCGTGGCCTGGGGGCTTTCTCCGGGCTTTCGCCGTTTCGGGCGGCGGCGGGCCCGGGAGCTGGCGGTGGCCGGGATCGCGGCGGCACTCGTGGCCGCTCCCTTCCTGGGCCGGTTCCGGGTGAAGGACCGCGAGCGCGCCTACCGCTCCGAGTACACGGCCCACAAAACAGCGGCGTTTCTGTTCGCGCCGGGCTGGGGGTGGCTCGACGATCACGGCGAGGACGGCACGGTGGCCGTGATCGGCGCGCCGAGCAACTTCTTCGTCTATCCGGTCATGGGGACCCACCTGGAGCGGCGGGCGATCTACGTCAACGTGAACCGCCGCGACTCCCGGAGAGTCACCGACTATCCCGGCTGCGATCCGCGGGTCGATCCCGAGCCCCAGGCGTGGCTCGAAAACCTCCTGAAGGACGGCGTGCGGTGGGTCTACCTACACCGTTTCCCGCAGATCGACTTCCCGATGGAGGCGGAGTGGATCGCCGCGCGGCCCGACCTCTTCGCCCTGCGCTTCCAGGACAACACGAACATCATCGTGGAGTTCCTGCCGAATTCCCCGGCGGCGAGGCGTTGAGCCGCCGTTCCAGGATCTCGCGGTTGTGCAGGGCCGCGGCATTCCGCGGGTTGAGCGCCAGAGCGCGGTCGAAGCGGGCCGCGGCCTCCGGGAGCTGGCCGAGCGCCAGGTAGACTCCGCCCAGGTTGCTCTGAACGTCGTCCGACCGCGGCTCCAGTTCCTCGGCACGCATGTAGAACCGCAGGGCCGTCCCCCAGTCGCCGCGCCGAGCGGCATGATTTCCAAGATTCAGGCAGGCCAGGAAGTCGCGCGGGTTGAGGATGAAGGCCGCTTTGTAGTGCTCCCGGGCGGCATCCGGGTTGCCGCGCTCGTCCTCGATCCGCCCCAGGTTGTAGTGGACCAGGTCGAGCCGCGGCTCGAACCCGGCCAGATGCGGGAGCAGGAGCGTCGCCAGGACCGCGAGGATCGGCCCCGTCCGCGGCCTCTCCGAGATCCGGGCGAGGGGGACCGCGGCGAGGACCATCAGGGCCGGCACCGCCGGCAGGCGGTAGCGGGAGAACAGGAAGAAGGCCACGGTCGAGAGCATCCACCCCAGGGCGAAGAGCAGCGCCGGGGCGAACGGCCGGGGATTGCGCCGCACGAGCCAGAGGCCGGCCAGCGCGAGCAGCGTCACCGTCCCGAATTCGACCGGCGCGAGCCAGCGGAGAGCGGGAGAGAGCCGGCGCACCCAGTAGTAGTCCACGGCGTCCGGCTGCTCGTACCAGCTCCAGAACATCCCGAGCTTGCGGAGCTGCAGCCGGAGGAAGCCGCCGGGATGGCTCGCGGCCCAGGACAGCGCCTTGCGCATCCAGAAGGAAGAGACCTCGCCGGCCGTCAGCTTCCGCCCGAGCTCGCCCTCGGCGATCCGCGCCGGCTCCGCCCGTTCGAGCGCCGGGATCTGCTTGCCGGGGACGATCGGCCGGTAGGTGCCGTCCGCCTCGGGGTTGTTGCCGATGTAGAAGTTGACCCCGCCCTGCGAGGTCGTCGGCAGGAAGTCGCCGCCCACGAGCCCGTTGCGGAGCGCCACCGGCACGAGCACCAGGACGAGGCCGCCGATCAGCGCTCCTGCTTTGCGAACGAAGCCCTTCGAGCCGGCGAGCGGCAGGAGGAACGGCAGGAGCAGGAGAGCGTTCTCCCGGAGCAAAGCCAGGATGCCGAGGAGGATGCCCGCGACCAACCACCGCCGGGCGGCGAGGCTCCAGAGGAGGAAGGAAACCGTGGCGACGGCCGCGGACTCCTTGAGGATCTGCACGTCGTGGAAGACGAAGGGGCCGCAGAACGCGGCCAGCCCGGCGGCGGCGAGGCCGACCCGCTCGCCGCCCATGAGCCGGCCGGCCCGGTAGAGCGCCCAGCAGCCGGCGACCGCGAGGGCGACCTGAAAGAGGTAGACCGCGGCGAGGCTGTGCCCGAAAACCGCATAGAGGAGGCCGAGCGCGTAGGGGTAGAGCGGGGCCTGGAAGAACACCTGGGAGCCGAGCCAGTCGCCATGGGCGATCCCCTGCGCCCAGCGGTCGTACTCCTGGCTGTCCATGGCGAGCCAGGCGAAGAACGGCTGATCGCGCACGGCCCACCAGTGGCCAAGGCGGATCACGAGAGCGGCCGCCAGCAGCGCGGGCAGCAGCCATCTCCTGGGCTGGTCGTGGGGGTCCATGGTCGCGTCTACTCTGGCATAGATTCGGTGCTACCATCAGCCGCATGGCGACTGTCGAATTCACAGGGAACTACCAGGATCTCTCCACCGACCGGGGATACCAGTTCAAGTTTTTCTGCGAGAAGTGTGGCAACGGCTACATGTCCACCTTCCAGGCGTCGAAGCTGGGCATGGCGGCCTCGGCGGCGCAGGTGGCCGGCAATCTGTTCGGGGGGCTGTTCGGGAAGGCCGCCGACACCGCCTACGAGATCCAGCGGGCCGTGGGCGGACCGGCGCACGACGCGGCCCTGCGCGAAGCGGTGGCCGAGATCCGGCCGATGTTCAAGCAGTGTACCCGCTGCGGGCAGTGGGTCTGCGGGCCGGTCTGCTTCAACCAGAAGGCGCAGCTCTGCGAAGCCTGCGCGCCGGACACGGACGAGGAGATCGCCGCCGCCCAGGCCGCCGCGGCCCGCGAGCAGGCCTTCGAGAAGGCCCGCGAAGTGAACTGGATGAAGGGCCGCGATCTCAGCGAGGTCAAGGGAGCCCAGGGGGCGACCTGCGGCGCCTGCGGCGCCAAGGTCGGAAGCGCCAAGTTCTGCCCGGAGTGCGGCACCTCCACGGTTCCGGCCAAGCGCCAGTGCGGGAGCTGCGGAGTCGAGGTGGAGGGCAGCCCGAAGTTCTGCCCCGAGTGCGGCGGGAAGTTCGGCTAGCGGCCAGAGAGAATCGCCGTGCGCGGGCTGCCAAGCTGCGCGGGCATCGCTCGGTGACGTTGGGGAGCCGTTCCCCAACGCGAAGGGGCGTTGCGCGCCGGCATCGCGCGTCCGCGCATCGATGGGGAACGTCTCCCCAACGGGAACGGGCGTCGTCCGCGTGTGGGGAACGTCTCCCCATCGTGTTCGGGCGTTGCGCGCGGCGATGGCGGAACCGGTTCACGTTGGGGAAGCGTTCCCCAACGCGGCGGAGCGATCTCACGCTGGCGCGCCGGGGCGTACGGGCACATTCCGAGCTCGATCAGCTTGACGCTCTTCCTCCCGTAGTGTTGGGTGGGGCATTGCCAGTGGCCCCGGCCAGTCCCCGACCGCGGAGCCGGCTATCCCAGGATGGAGAACCCCTGCTGCCGAGCGAGGGCGCGGTCGAATGTGAAGGTGGTCCGCGCGTTCCGTGCCTCCGCCTTCGCGCCGATCAAGAAGTCCGAGAAGTCCGCCTTGCCCCGCTGATACCTGTCGAGGGCCTTCCGGACAACGGCCGCATCCTCGAAGGAGAACAGATTCATGCGAGCGAGAAGGCTCTCGAGAGCGGCCAGAATCTCCGCTCGGGGGACCCGATAGAACCTGTCGAGGACCCATTCGGTTTCGCAGAGCACCGGATCGCTGATGAAACAGGACTCACCCTCTGCGAGAGCCTCCCGGAGCACCCGCTCTGCCAAGGCCGTTTGCGCCGGGTCATCCGCGACCAGCACGCGGATGAGGACATTTGTGTCCAGAGCAATCATGACCTTCTCCGCCCTCCGAACTTCTCGGCTGCCCTGGCTCTGACGGCTTCGTTCATCTCCTCCACGGTCGCGGGCCGGTCCTTGGCCCGGTGCCGCAAGAGTCCGACCAGACTCCCCAGGGGATCGCGGGGCTCGGGCACGAGCATCACCCGGCCCTGCTCGTCAATCTGGAATAGGACCCGGTCCCCTTCCCGCACCCCCAATCGATCCCGCAACGCCTTGGGAAGTGTGATCTGCCCCTTTGAAGTCAACGTGCTGGCGGTCATAAGGTCTCCTTACTCTGGCGCAGTATACACCGTCAAAGTAAGGCGGCGTCGACGCCTTGCGGCTCCGTTTCGAATCGGACGATCGAGTCGAGAGACCTCAGAGCCTCGGTCAGGCTGTGACCGGCGAGGGCGTCCATGAGGCGCTTGAGCGCCGGCGAGCCGTCTACCCGGTTCGCATAGCGGTTCGAGACCCAGACCATGACGAGGGCCACGGCCAGGCCGAAGAGCACATTGGCCACCACCCACGCGAAGAAGGATCCATCCCGGGTGCTTACCGCTCCCAGGATCATCCACAGGTCTACCCCGAGGAGTCCTTCGAGCAGCACGACGAGGACCGGGAACCACAGGACGAACGAGAGCATCATCACCCACTTCGTCGTGCGGATGCGCAGGACCCGCAGCTTGCCGAGCTCTTTCTGGACGGCCACCACCGGGAGGCTGTAGTTGAGGCTCCCGACCACGGCGAGCTGGCGGATATTGGAGCCCAGCAGGGCGATGACGGAGATGTCGATGAGCACGGCGGGCAGGAGGAATCGCGCTTCCCGCAGGTGCCCGACGATGAAATCGCCGAGCCAGACGGTTGCCACGATCGACATGGCGAGCTCGAAAACGACTCCCCAGGCGAGCCAGCGCAGTCTCGATTTCGTCTTCGAGAGCTGGAGCTCGCGAACCGCCGTCGTGTTCAGCCGAATCACCTGGTCGAGCTTTGCGTCCTGCTCAGCCAGCCGGGTTTTCAGATCGTCGAGGTTCATTTGAATCTCCTTTTTCAAGCGGCGTTGAGCTCTTCCTTGAGCCGGTTCTTGATCCGGTTGATCCGGGTCCCGACGTTCGTGACCGAGATTCCCAGGATCTCCGCGATCTCCGCGTGGCTGTAGCCTTCCAGATACAGGACAACGAGCGCCCGGCTCATCTCGTCGAGCCGTGAAATGAGCTGCTGTAGAAGGCGAACGTCGTCTCCTGCCTCTCCCAGGACCCGGTCGGCGGCCGCAGAGTCGTCGTACCGGGGAAACGAACGCCAGAGCTGGATCACCATCTCCTGGACCAGGTCCCGCCGATCCTCGGCGTCGGAGCAGTACGCGCTGGCGATCTTGTACAGGATCCGCTTGTGCTCTTCGAGGAGCTGCACGAACCGTTCATCCCCGGCTGGCTTCGTCATCTCTGGCCCCCATTCCGACTTCCACTCCATGATTCGCTCGCGGGGCGTGAAGCATCACAGCCTAGCCGAAGCCGATTGCGCGCCCCTCGGCCTCGGGCGGCGCCATGAGCTCCCGAAGGGCATCGAAGACCACTCTAAACTGCTCGTCGTACCGCTGCTCGAGGTCGTCCAGCTTGAGGGCAAGGTCCGCCTGCTGGCTGACCATCCGCCGGAGGCGGACGAACGCCCGCATGATCTCGACGCTGACCTGCGCGGCGCGCTCGCTCCGCAGCACGCCGGAGAGCATCGCAACTCCTTGCTCCGTAAAGGCATAGGGGAGATACCGGCGACCGCCCCAACTTGAGGTGCCAAATTGGTACCTCAAGTTTGAAGCCTCCTCGGTGGTCAACTGGAACATGAAGTCGTCCGGGAAGCGGTCGAGGTTCCTCTTGACCGCTTGGACCAGAGCCTTCGTCTCGACTCCATAGAGCCCGGCGATATCGGCGTCGAGGATCACCCGCTCGCCGCGAACGAAGAGTATGACGGTCTCTACCCTCTCGATGGGGAGGAGCGCTTCACTAGGCATGGGGCCTCCGGTTGGATCTTGAGGTCACAGTTTGTGACCTCAAGTGAGCCGCTCGATCTCGTCTCTGCCCCTTAAAGAGACGGAAAACGCCCCGCGAATGTCATTTCAGGATGCGCGCATCTATAGGTCGGCATTGCCAGCGCGAGCGCCTCCGCGGACTAGCTTCGACATCCGCTCCAACTTGAGGTCACAAACTGTGACCTCAAAGATCCGACTGCCGACCCTCTCGATGGGGAGGAGCGCTTCACTAGACATGGGGCCTCCGCTTGGAGCTTTGAGATCACAGTTTGTGATCTCAAACGAGCCGCGCTGAACTTGGCTCTGCCCTTTAAAGAGACGAGAAACGCTCCGCGAATGTCATTTCAGGATCGGTGCATTTACGATGCCCGGCGCCTCTCAGCCAGCCGCCGGACCACATACGGCAGGGCCAGCAGGCCCAGGCCGACGGCGAACCAGAGGGTGGCGGCGCGGATGATGAGCGTCGCCGAGGCGGCGGTCGCGGTGTCGAGCCCCTGCGAGTGGAGGAGGGCGGTGAGCGAGCCTTCGGCGGCGAGGAGGCCGCCGGGAAGCATGGAGAGCGAGCCCAGACAGGTGGAGACCGTGTAGTTGAAGAGCGCCGCCAGAAGCCCGGCCTGCGGCGCGTACTGGCGGACCACCAGGAAGAAGCCCACCCCCTCCGCCGCCCAGGCCGGTGCCGCCAGGGCCAGGGCCATCGCCAGCAGGCCGGGCGAGAGCAGCGCCCGCAGCCGGCCGTAGAGCTCGGAGAGGATGTGTACCCGCGGCCCCACCTTCGGCAGCCGCTCCAACAGGCGGAAGAGAAGGTCCGCTCCGCGCTGCCAGGTGAGCAGCAGGATCGCCACGGCGACCGCGCCGAGACCGGCCGCCGTGATCCACCGGCCGCCCGGGAACGGAAGCGCGCCCAGAGACAGGAGGATCAGGACGCCGAGCAGGTCCGTCACCCGCTCGGCCACCACCGCGGGCACCACCCGCAGCGCCGGCCCTCCCCCCATCTCGCGCACCAGCCAGGCCTTGCCCAGCTCACCGGCCTTGCCGGGTGTCACCGAGAGCAGGAAGCCCGCCAGGAACACCGCCAGGCTCCGGCCTCGGGCCAGCTCGACTCCGAGCGCGCGGAGGTAAACTTCCCAGCGGACGAACCGCAGGGCGTAGTTCACCAGGGACAACCCCAGGACCGGCGCCAGCAGGCGGAGGTCGAAGTCGCCAAGCCGGCCGGCCAGCTTGCGCGCGTCCGCGACCAGGATCAGGCCGATCAAGGCCAGCAATCCCAGGCCGAGCGGGATCAGCAGACGGCGGCCGAGATGCTCCAGGCCGGAGCCCGCCGGCTCCGGTGCGGGGGGGGCCGAAGGGCTCAGGCGGCC
The DNA here is from genome assembly GCA_963844885.1 of uncultured Holophagales bacterium. GTDB lineage: Bacteria > Acidobacteriota > Thermoanaerobaculia > Multivoradales > UBA5704 > DATMER01. The sequence goes on from CAWJQA010000017.1 coordinate 201,854, forward strand.
TTCTCTTTCGCGTCGTCGGCTTCGGCTGCTTCCGGATACTGCTCGAAGAGGCGCATCCACTTGCTCGTCTTCGCGTACTGCTCGGTCCGCCGCTTGCCGATCGTGGGGTACCACGCGAAGTCGTGGTAGAAGTACGAGCCGAACACGAAGAAGTAGACCAGCGGCGTCCGGAACAGCAGCTTCTGGATGCCCTTGAGCGGCCCGAACCAGACCAGGTCGCCGAAGCGGGAGACCGCGTTGTCCCCCACCGAGAAGTGGAAGTTCCAGTTGGAGACGTCCTCTCCCACGACCTCGATGTCCCGCGGATCGCCCACGCCCAGCCCGGCGTCGTGCGCCAGCCGGATGTAGGGGATCGACATCGGGTCGAAGCCCATCATCTTGGCGGCCACGGCGTCGATCGCCACCTGGTCGCCCGAAGCGAGGAGGATGTCCTTCTCCACGGGGATCATCGTCCGCGGACCCGGTCCGTTGCCGCAGGTCGTGCCGTCCATCACCGCGAACAGGCCGGTGTGGATCTCCTTCTGGATGGTCAGCAGGTCGACCAGCGTCTCGTGGATGTACGAGTGGGTGTAGTGCCGCCGGGTGTTGAGCAGGCCGCCGAAGGCGTTCTTCATCGCTCCCGTGGTGGTGGTGTAGATGTGGCACTTCACCGTCGGAAGGTGGACGATGTTCTTCCCGAGGAAGAACTCGGGGATGGTGATCCCTTCGGGGTAGATCTTGGGCAGCACCAGCATCTTGCCCTTGGGCTTGTACTGGATCCACTTCAGGTCGTCCTCGAAGCAGTTGTAGCGCACCGGGACGCCGTACTTGTCCAGCACCGGCAGGTAGCGGTTGAGCCGCTCACCCTTCTTGGGATCGGTGACCACCGTGTTGTTCTGGACGCAGACCTGGTCCGTGTAGCCGTCGGCGCGCAGCTTCTGGATCGTCCCTTCGAGTTGCCACGGCGTGGTGTTCGCCCCGGGGAACGGGAAGTGCCAGGAGATGTTGTCCTTGAGGATGGTGGTCGCGCCGGGCGCGAGGTACTTCTTCACCTCGGCCAGCTCCATGGTCCGGCCGACGTCCTCCAGGACGGTCTCGGGCCGGGTCTTGACGACGGCTACGCGCGGTTTTGGGGGCATGGGTACATTATAACCCTACCGGGAGAGGAGGACGTCGAGGGCCGTGGCCGCGAAGAGCCAGACCGACAGCGCGCCGTTGGCGGTGAAGAAGGCGGCGTTCAGGCGGGTCAGATCGTTGGGCCGCACCACCCAGTGCTGCCAGCCGATGAGCGCGAGGCAGCCGGCCCATCCGGTCCAGAACCCGGCTCCCAGACCGGGATAGACCCGGGGGAGCAGCGCCAGCAGGCCGAGCATGACCGCGTGGAGGATCGCGGAGATCCACAGCGATCCGGCCACTCCGAAGCGTGCTGGCACGGAGAAGAGGCCGCTCTTGCGGTCGAAGTCGAGATCCTGGAGGGCGTAGAGCACGTCGAATCCGGCCACCCAGAGGAGGACGCAGGCGGCCAGGAGGATCGGGACGGCGGCGAATTCGCCGCGCACCGCGATCCAGGCCCCCAGGGGAGCGCCGGCCAGGGACAGCCCGAGCACCAGGTGCGACGCCCAGGTGAACCGCTTCGTATAGGAGTAGAGGAAGAGGATGGCGAGCGCCACCGGCGAGAAGTAGAACGTCAGGCGGTTCAGCTCCCACGCCGCGAGGATCAGGACGGCGGCGCTGGCTACGACGAAGAGAGCCACCCAGCGAGGGGTGACGAGGCCGGCGGGAAGAGCCCGCTTCGCGGTCCGCGGGTTGGCGGCGTCGATTTTCCGGTCGACCAGCCGGTTGAACCCCATGGCCGCGCTCCGGGCTCCGATCATGGCGACGACGATCCAGAGCACCGTCATCCAGGAAGGCCATCCGTGGGCGGCGAGAACCATCCCGAGGAACGCGAACGGCAGGGCGAACAGCGTGTGCTCGAACTTGATCATCTCGAGCACGGTCGAGAGGGAGCGGAGGAAGGAGGGCATGGGCGGGGATTCTAGCGCGGCTGTTCCGCCTCCTCACCCCACCGCAGGCCGGGCTCGCCGGGGGTGGGGATGCCGAAGCGGTCCAGGAGGCGGAGGGTGTAGTGGTCCAGGAAGCGGCCCAGATCCTCTCCTCCGATGTAGAAGGCCGGGACCGGTGGCAGCAGGGTGGCTCCCGCGAGCAGGAGGCGGCGCATGTTCTCCACGTGGATGAGGCTGTACGGGGTCTCGCGGAAGCCGAGAACCAGCGGCCAGCCCTCCTTGAGCGCGACCGCGCCGGCGCGGTGGATCAGCGTCCGTGCCGTGCCCGTGGCCAGAGCGCCGAGGGTGCCGGCGCTGCACGGCAGCACGGCCGCACCGGTCAGGCGGTACGAGCCCGAGGCGATCGGCGCGTCCAGGTCGCTGTCGCGGTGCAGCACGAGCTTCTCCCTCCCCAAAGGGGAGAGCCCGGCCGCGGCGGCCAGATCGGCGGCTCCGGTCCGGTCCGGCCCCAGCTCGTGGCGCAGCACCTGGCTCGCCCCGGCCGAGACCACCAGGTGGATACGCTCGATCTTCGGATGCTCCGCCAGCCTGCCCAGGACATGGCGAGGCAGGAGCATCCCGGACGCACCGGTGACCAGGAGCGCGATGCGATGCACGGACATCGGGGCGATCGTATGCGAACCCCCGGCCCGGCGGAAGCGTCAGGAGGACTCCGGCGGCTCCGCGCGGACGGGTACGCCGCGCCGGTCCAGCTCCTCCCGCAACGCATCCACGATCAGGCTGCGCAGCTCCTCCAGGGTTATCGGGATGCCGGGCGGCGGCGGCGGGTTGATGTGATAGGCCTCGGCCAGAACCTCGGCGGGATCGAATCCGAGGAGCCGGCCGAGCATGGCGATGTGCCGGAGCCGCAGCTCGGTCCTGCCGCGGAAGATGTTGCCCAGGGTACCGTGCCCCAGATCGAGCTGCCGCTCCAGCGCCCGCTGCGAGTACCCCGACCGGCGCACCCGCTCTCGGACCAGATCAAGAAGACGTCGACTACGAGGATCTTTCTTTTCCATGACCCGAGGATTGTATTCCGGAAATCGTCAGAGTTGAAGTTTCGCGGCAAGGAGATCCCGAGACGGACCCCACCGCCCGTGCGCTAAGATGGGCTCCCTGCCGGGGTGACCGCGATTTTCCCCCGATGAGACGAACGACGAAAGGAGGCTCTCCATCGTGCCCTTCCGTACCACCCTCGCCCTGGGCCTGCTCGCCTTCGCGGCGCTGATCCCCGCCACGTCGGCGGCTCAGCAGGCATCCGGGGATATCTTCCCCTTCAAGGTTCTCGAGAAAACCCTCGACAACGGCATGCGGGTTCTCGCGATCCCCTATGAGAGTCCCGGGACGGTGGCCTACTTCACCGTCGTCCGCACCGGCTCCCGCGACGAGGTCGAAGCCGGCCACAGCGGCTTCGCCCACTTCTTCGAGCACATGATGTTCCGCGGTACCGACAAGTACCCGGCCGAGCGCTACAACGACGTGCTCAAGCGCATGGGGGCGGACTCGAACGCCTACACCTCCGACGACCAGACGGTCTACCACATGGTCGGACCCGCCAGCGAGCTCGCGACCATGATGGACATGGAGTCGGACCGCTTCAAGAACCTGAAGTACACGGAGGACGGCTTCCGCACCGAGGCCCTGGCCGTGCTCGGCGAGTACAACAAGAGCGCCTCCAGCCCGTTCCTGCCGATGTACGAGAAGATCCGCGACCTGGCCTTCACGAAGCACACCTACAAGCACACGACCATCGGCTTCATCGCCGACGTCAAGGCCATGCCGGAGCACTACGAGTACAGCCTCGGCTTTTTCAAGCGTTTCTACCGGCCCGAGAACGTCACCCTCGTCGTGGTCGGCGACGTCCAGGCCGACAAGGTCTTCGCGATGGCGCAGCAGTATTACGGGGACTGGACGAAGGGCTACAAAGCGCCGGACGTGCAGCCCGAGCCGCCGCAGACCGCGGCCCGGTCGGCGAGCCTGGACTGGCCGAGCGAGATCCGGCCGCAGTTCATGCTCGGCTACCACATGCCGGCGTTCTCCACCGACAACACCGACTCGGCGGCGATGGATCTGATCGGCCAGCTCCTGTTCAGCGAGTCGTCCCCGCTCTATCAGGAGCTGGTGGTCGACAAGCAGTGGGTCGACGCCGTGCAGGGGGGTGCGGACTTCCACCGCGACGCCTATCTGTTCACCGTCTTCGCCCGGGCCAAGTCCGGCGACCTCCTGCCCAAGGTCAAGGAGACGGTCGACCGCTACCTGGCCGAGCTGCAGGAGAAGCCGGTCGACCCGAAGCGGCTGGAGCGGGTCAAGTCGCACCTGCGTTACGCCTTCGCCCTCGGCCTCGACACGCCGGGCGGTGTGGCGAACCAGGTGGCCACGGCCATCGCCGTGGCGGGAGACGCGGGGTCCATCAACCGGCTCTATCAGCAGTATGAGAAGGTCACCCCGGCCGACATCCAGCGGGTCGCCCGCGAGGTGTTCCGCACGCAGAACGAGACCATGGTCACCCTCTCGCACAAGGCCGCAAACGCCGGAGAGGCCCAGGGAGGAGCCAAGCCATGACCCACTCCAAGCTCACCGCCGCCGCCCTGGCGCTCGGCCTGACCCTCGCCGGCGGTCCCGCCAATGCCGCCAATGCCGCCAATCCCGCCGGCATCAAAGTGGTCGCCCTGCCCGGCGAATCGCCGCTGGTCGCCGTCCGGCTGATGTTCGACGTCGGCTCGATCGACGACCCGAAGGGGAAGGAGGGGCTCGCCGCTCTGACCGCCGCGATGATCGGCCAGGCCGGCTCGCGGAAACACTCCTATGCCCAGCTCCTCGAAGAGCTCTATCCGATGGCCGCCGCGATCGGCTCCAACGTCGACCGTGAAGTCACCCTCTTCGAGGGCGAGGTCCATCGCGACAAGCTGGCGGAGTACACCGCGCTCTTCGACGAAGTGCTGCTCCAGCCGGCGTTCAGCGAGCAGGATTTCCAGCGCAACAAGGACCAGCTCACCTCCTACCTCACCAACACCCTGCAGAACAACGACGAGATGCTCGGCCTGGAGGCGATCCAGACCCAGATCTTCAAGGGCCACCCCTACGGCCATCCCACCGAGGGGACGGTCGAGGGGCTCAAGAGCATCACACTGGACGACGTGAAGAGCTTCTACAAGGAGCACTACACCCAGGCGAACCTGATGCTCGGCGTGGCCGGCGGCTATCCCAAGGGCTACGTCGAAGGGCTGCAGAAGGATCTCGCGGCGCTCCCCGAGGGCCAGGCCGGACGGATGGACCTGCCGGCGCTCCCCAAGGTCGTCGGGCGCAACTTCACGCTTCTCGACAAGAAGACGGCGTCGGTCGGGCTCCACTTCGGCTTCACGCTGCCGGTCACCCGCGCCGACGCGGACTACTTCCCGCTCATGGTGGCCAACAGCTTCCTCGGTGAGCATCGCACGTTCCACGGCCGGCTCATGCAGCAGCTCCGCGGCGCCCGCGGCCTCAACTACGGCGACTATTCCTATATCGAGTTCTACGCCGCGCCGCCGTTCACCAACAGCCCGACGCCGAACGTGCCGCGCCGGCAGCAGTACTTCTCGGTCTGGATCCGGCCGGTCGTGCCGGCCGACGCCCAGTTCGCCCTGCGCGCCGGGCTGTACGAGGTCCAGCGGCTGCGCGACCGGGGGCTCACGAAGGAGGAGTTCGAGCTGACGCGCGACTTCCTCGTCAACTACTCGAAGCTGTGGGCGCAGAGCCTGTCCGACCGGCTCGGCTTCCACATGGACAGCGAGCGCTACGGCACCCCCTACTTCATCGACGAGATCGACAAGCGCCTCAAGTCGATGAAGGTCGAGGAGGTGAACGCGGCGATCAAGAAGTACATCGGCACGGACAACTACGACGCCGTGATCGTCACGGACAACGCCGCCCAGCTCAAAGCCACGCTCGAGGCGGACGGACCGAGCCCGAAGACCTACGGCAGCCCGGTCCCGCCCGACACGGCGGAGGCCGACAAGACCGTCCAGTCGCTCGCGGTCAAACCGACCTCCGTCACGGTCGTGCCCGCGGCGAGCCTCTACGACAAATAGCCGCAAGGCAAGCAGGAAGTAGCGCGGCATCGAGGCGACCTCCACCTCGGTGCCGCGTAGCGGTACCAGGTTCCGACGTCTCAGCTAAGTTCCCGACGCCCCGTCTAAGCCCCCGACGCCCCGTCTAAGTTCACGCTGACCCGTCTGAGTTCCCGACGTTCCATCTAAGTTCCCGACGCCTCGTCTAGGTTCCCGACGCCCCGTCCAAGTTCTCGACGCCTCAGTCTGAGCTTCCGACGCCTCAGCGCTCGCCGTCGGCGTGCTCATCCGCGAGGACCGACAGAAGTGATCGGCGGTCCAGCGATTCACCGGAACCGAAGCGAAGGGTCGTTGCGCGCCTGATCTAGGTAGGCAGCGAGCTCACGGACGAAGACGGCGGTGATCTGCTCTTCCCGCGCGGCCTCCTGGAACAGGACCAGAGCGGCGACTGCCTCCCGGTGGACATCCTGGGACCGGAAGATGGGAAGCATCTCCCGGGCGAGCGTCTTTAACTCGGCCGTTCGACCCTGCCGCAGGTAAAGCAGAGCCAGATCCATGGAGACGATGGCGGCATCAAAGCCGATTCCTTGCCCGAGGAAGCCAGTCCGCATCTCCAGGAAGGCAGCCTCGGCCGTGGCGAAGTCCCCTCGGGCGGCTGCGATCTTGCCGCGAAGCCCGGTGAGCCGAAGCTGCACCCATGGCTCCGGGTACCTTATATATAGGCTCGTATCGACCTCGAGGATCGCCTCCGCTTCTGCCGGCTCGCCGCTTTCGACCAGATACAGCGCCAGGTTGTACCGGCCGTTTAGATAGAGCCTGGGCTCTCGTGAAGCCGACAGCTCCGCCAAAGCCACCCGGGTCACCTCCAGGGCTTGTCCTGTTTTTCCTTGAAGATTGTAGATAGCGCCGAGATTGAGGAGCACGCGGGCGAGATCCACCCGGTCTCCTGCAAATCCATAGAGCAGGGCCGAACGGCTGAAAAGCTCCTCCGCCTGCCCGAGCCGGCGCGGGTCTTTCCGGAGAGACCCCTCCAGGTCGTCAATCCGGGCAAGGAGCCCCGCATCTGTCACGGCATGATGAGTGACCAGGTATCGGGAATGACTGAAATGCTCCTCAGCACGGCGGCGGTCACCGACCACCCGGCTGGCATTGCCAAGAGAGGCTGAGGTGAGGGCCAGGAGCCCTAGCGTATCCGTCTCGATGGGTGACTGCTGGAGAACGAGATACGCCAGCTCGGTCAGGTGAAGCGCCTCCTCTGGATCCGTCGTGAGATTTTCCTCTCCCTCCTCCAGGAGCAGATAGGCAAAATGGACGCCTCGAAAGCGTCCTCTTGACCGTTGAATCCGACCCACGCGCTCGGTCTGATGAAGATCGAGCAGGTCCCGGAGATCCCGCTCGGCTCGCCGATGTTCCTTCTCCAGGCGAGCCACCTGGAGGGCAAGCGTCGCCGAGACGAGCCCCGCGTCCGCTTTGACACTCTCCGCCCCGGCCCGTCGCCGGAAGGCTTCGAACTCCCGCCGGCAGCGCGGGCAGAGGTCCAGGAGATGCTGAAGACCGACCCGGGTCAGGAGCGCGGTTGGCAACTCACCCCGAAATACCCCGAGCAGCAGCTCGCGGGTGACATGAATGTCGTCCATGCGCTCCCTCATCGTCTGGCGGACCGTCTTCAAGTGATGGTATCCTTACACAAATAAAAAGCGGGTGCCAGGGGGCACCCGAAATCTCGTGGAAACCGTGATGGCCGTCAGCCGTTCGGGTCCATCTCCCACCCACTGTCCGTTGAGGAGCCTGATACGCTGAGGTGCCTCAACCCGGACGTGGTAGGGGTGAGAGCCAGGAGGCCAAGGGCGAGGAACAGGAAGATGAGGCGGGGCATCACATCTCCTTTCAGGTCGGCGCCGCTACCTGCCGGAATGGGCGGAGGGGCCGAGCCTGGAGAGAGTGTGCCCCGGACGAGGCGACTGCCATGCGAATTCTTACCGCCAAGGTATTTGATCGTCAGGGCTGGATGTTCCCCAGGACTGCCCTGAAGAAGGTGCAACGGGCCGTGGTTACGCAGATAGGTGCGCCGCGGTGGGCCGCGCGCCGACCTTGACAAGCGTGCCGCTTTGCGCGATTCTTGAACACATTCTTGGCTAGTTGGTCAACCGCATGGTTCAAGGAGCCCCGACATGCCGAAGTTTCGCTTGCCTCTCGGAACCCGTAAGGCAACAAGCACACCGAAGCCACTAAGCTCATCAAAAGCCGTCCCCCTTTGGATTACAGCAGCTGGTATCCTAGGGGGCATTGCCTTTGGGATACTTGCATACGTAGACCGCCATGAAGAAAAGATCCTCAAGCAGCACGAACAGAGCGCTACCGCCCATAAGACCGTCAGCGATGTACTCACAGAGACCTCTGGATTGGGACCAGTGGTGAGGATCTCTCAAGAAGCTGACCCGATCGATCATATCGATTTGGCAAAGGCGCTCAACGTCGTGGACGAAGTTCTTGAGAAAAATCCAAAAGATGCTCGTGCTCACGCTGTCAAAGGCCTGATATTACTGAAAGCTGGTGACGATAAGGCGGGCGCAAAACTAGCCCACAAGGCTCTAGCGCTAGATCCCGAGCTACCGAACGCTCTCATCGTCGCAGGACTGATAGACGCAAGGGCCGGCAACATCAACGAAGCGAAGAGCAAGCTTGAGATGGCACGTGACTCTGCGGACCAACGAGACATGACCCTTGAACGCAACGTCGCCCAATTAAACCTGGCAATGATACTGGCGAGCCAGGACAAACTGGACGAAGCACGAAAAGAACTTGAGGAACCCTTGCGTAATACCATAACGCAAACCACCGCGTCAAACACCCTCGGCGTCATGCTTCTCACTGAGAAACGCTTCAGCGAAGCCTCTGAGGCTTTCCTCGTCGCCAGTAAAGACAAATCTTTTCTGGGGGCTTCCCAGAACCTTGCCTGCTCCTACATGCTACAGGGAAAGACAAGGGAGTATGAGCAAGAGGTAGCCGAGCTAGCTAAGCGTGGAGCACCCGTTCCGGCCTGCGATACTCACAAAGACTTGAAACCCGATCTGGGCGTTAAGGGGGTCGGTACCTATTGGCACATTACGAGAGATTTCTAGCGAAGCGCGGTTGTCTTCCGCGGAGCCTTTGGCCAGCCCTGACGCTAGCCTTAACAGTGTCTAGTTGCCTTGCATGTATTGTTGAAAGACACCAAGAGGACTCAAGCTTAGTCGATCAGATCGATCGACTAATGTCCAAAAGCTACCCTCCGGGGCGGCCTGGCGCAGCCGTGCTGGTCAAGGCGAACGGGCATGTTATCTTCTCCAAGGGCTATGGCTTGGCCAACGCAGAGTGGAATGTGCCGATTACTCCCCAAACTGTTTTCAGATTGGGGTCAATAACAAAGCAATTCACCGCGTTGTCCATCCTTCTCTTGGTGAAGGACGGGCGAATCTCCTTAGACGATCCAATCGACAAGTACCTTCCCGCATTTCGCGGACACGGCATCACCGTCGAGAATCTACTGACTCATACCTCCGGACTACCGAGCTACACATCGCTAGACGGCTACAACATCTGGAGCCGTCTCGATCCGACGAAAAGAGAGATGCTTGCCCTATTGGCCAGCCAACCCTCAGACTTCGCTCCCGGAAATGACTGGTCTTATAGTGATTCAGGGTACTATGTGCTTGGGTTGATCATCGAAAAGATCTCTGGCCAGAGCTATGAAAAGTTCCTTCAGTCACGGATCTTCCAGCCCCTCAGCATGAAGGATACCACCTCGGACTTGGGAGGTAACATCATTCCTCGGCGGGCTAGCGGCTACATTGAGAGAGGTAACCGGCCTTTTAACGCACCTTTCCTCAGCATGGGGGTGCCTTATTCGGCAGGCTGGTTGGCCTCAAACACCGAAGATCTTGCAAAATGGGACAATGCCCTTCAAAGCAAAGGTCTCGCGGGAATCGATCTGATCACCAAAATGTTCACTCCTTTTAAGCTCAAGACCGGTCGATTGACGAACTATGGCTATGCTTGGTTTATACACGATTTCTATGGATACCGGTTCGTCGAACACGGTGGCCGGATTAGCGGTTTTGAAGCCCACGTATTAAAGGTTCCCAGCGTGGATCTCTTCATTGCAGTGCTTAGTAATGCCGCTGACCACGAACCCTCGGTGGACTTCGTCGCAACAGAGATAGCCACCTATGTTCTTGGGAAGCCCTACACACCAGTGTCGAAGCCGATTTCTTCTGCTACTTCAGCGCGCCTTGTGGGAGCTTACCAACTGGAGGGAGAGAGCGGAGGCCTTCGTTGTGTTGAGGCGGTTGGCGATCGGCTCTTCATCAAGAAGAACGGTGGAGTCCCTCGCGAGGTCTTTGCGAGCGGCCTTGACACTTTCTTCCTTGCTAACTCGTTCGATACCCTGCGCCTTTTTAGTGACCCTGTACACGGAGGCTCCGGCTTGATGGTAGAGTCCAAGTACTGGCCTGAAACGTTCGCGCGGAAAGTCGATAACCGGGTCGGAGCGTGCCAATAATGCCACGAATCACCATTCAGGAACCGTCCGCCAAAGAGGAGATCGTCCGCGAGCTCCATGCCTTGCATGGTCAAAGCCGGGCCTTTTGGGATTCCTTCTCCACACCCGAGTTCTTCTCTCCCTTCGGCGACGCCTGGTCTCCGGCTGACAACGTCCGCCACCTTCTCAAATCGAATTGACCCGTGGCCCGCGCGTTGAGCATGCCCAAAGCGCTGCTGGCGATCCGCTTCGGAGTCGGCGTGCGCTCCTCGATCCCCTACTCGAAGCTTCGCGAGCGATACCTCTCGCTCCTGGCCGCGGGGCAGAAGGCCGGCCGGTTCGCGCCCGCTCCACTGACTCCTTCCGAGCAGACGGACGAACAGCGACGCTCCCTGATGACCGTTCTGGATACGGTCTCCGAAAACCTCGCGTCCGCCGTGCCTCCTTGGCGGGAGTGGCAGTTGGATCGGCTGCGACTGCGCCATCCCGCCCTTGGCAACCTCACGGTCCGGGAAATGCTCTTCTTCACGCTCTACCACAACCTCCATCACGTGCAGAATGTCGCCCGGAGACGCCATACTGGCGACCCGTCTCGAATTGGGCTCTGACATTGAGCGGGACGCAGATCTAGCTGGTTGACATTGTCAGCTCGCCTGAGGCATAATCCAGCCGAGGAAACCGAAATGCTTCCCCAGAACAAGGTTGATCCCCTCGCCAGCGTCGACCCGCGTGGACTGGGTTCGCGTTTGCGAGAGGCGCGAGAGGCGCGAAGCTGGACGCAACAGTTACTCGCCGAGAAGCTCGGGGTGGCACGCACCACGGTCGTCGCCATCGAAAAAGGCGAGCGCCGGCTCAAGCCCGCGGAGCTTTTGACGGTTGCGAACCTTCTGGGCAAGGGTGTTTCCGACCTCCTGCAGAGCAGCGCTCCTGCGGAGGGGTTTGCTGTTCGGCTTCGAGGTCTTCTGCCGGCCATGGCCGACCTTGGAGGTGATGTCCCCTCCTTGATCCAGCAGTTCCAGGAATGTGCTGAAGATTACCTGCGGCTGGAGGATATCTGTGAAGCGCCCTTGCGTCGGCGCTATCCTGCGGAGTACGACATTCAGGGTAATGATCCCGAGCTCGCCGCGGAGGATGTCGCAGAGAGTGAGCGCAAGCGACTCGATCTGGGCGAAGGTCCCCTTGCCGATCTGCGAGGTGTCTTGGAGGCGGATGTCGGCCTCCGGGTGTTTCAACTCCCGTTGCCGCCAAGGCTTGCCGGCATGTTTGCCTACACGAATCATCTCGGAGGCTGCATAGCCATAAACCTGCGCCATTCCGTGGAGAGGAGGCGAACGAGCCTGGCGCATGAGTACGGTCACTTTCTGACTGCGCGTGAACGATCCGAGGTTACTGTGGAAGGTCAATACGAACGCAAGCCCGCGGGAGAGCGCTTTGCTGAGGGCTTTGCGCGGGCTTTCCTTCTGCCGGCTTCCGGTGTGCGGCGGCGCTTCCTGGAGCTTGAACGGGAGCGGTCTGGAGGGATGACGTTGGGAGATCTTTACCGGCTTGCGCGCTCTTATGGAGTCTCCCTGGAGACGATGACTCATCGTCTCGAAGAGCTACGATTGATCCCCGGCGGCACCTGGGATCGTGCCCGGCAAGAACGCTTCAAGGTAGCCGAACCCACCAATACGGACGACGATTTCTTCCCCCCGCGCTACATCGCTCTCGCCGTCGAGGCTTGGCAGAGAGAGCAAATCAGCGAGGGGCAGCTTGCGCGGTTCTTGCGGACGGACCGGCTTGGAGCCCGGGAAAGTATCCAGCGGCTCACTTCGCTCGGGCTGGCGGACACGGACCAGGATGAACCGCTGAACCTGGCTGAGCCACTTCTCAGAGCGGCTTCCCGATAGAGCATGCTGACGAGCGTTTCGAAGGGCACCACCCTTCTTCTGGACGCATGCTGCATCATCAATTTTCTTGCGACCGGCCGGATCGAGGAGATCCTGACCGGCCTTCCCTATGCTTTTGCTACGTCGCGCCTCATTGTTGACAAGGAAGTTATCACCGTCATGCGCGCTTCTGGAACAAGGGAAGCCATTCCCCCATCTCGCCTGGAGGTTCTTCCAGGTTTATCCATCCTGGATTTATCCGGAGACGAAGAGCTGAATTCATTCATCCACTTTGCGACTCACCTCGATGACGGGGAAGCCTCCGTGTGCGCATTGGCACTCTCTCGGAAAGGAGCCGTCGCAACGGACGATCGGAAGGTTATCCGTCTGCTAGCAGGGACTAGGCCGGAAGTGCAAGTGATTCAAACACCCGAGCTTCTGTTCCAGTGGGCTCGGCTCTTGAGGCTCAAGGACACCGAAGCCCGGAAGCTCATCTATGCTGTGGAGCAGTACGCTCGATTCCGTCCGCGGCGGGATGCTCCCCGCGCCGACTGGTGGGAAAAACTGCGCTGACAACGCCTACGGCATCGTGTCCTTCACAACCAACAGCCGCCCCGCCTTCGGATCGCAGACCCACACCTGGTTGTGATCATCGGCCACGGCGCAGTGCGCGCCGACGGCGGTGTCGACGGTGCCGAGCAGCGTCAGCTTTCCGTCGTCCGAAACTCCGGCGATGGCCATCTGACCCATCTTCGAGGCGGGCACGTAGAGATGGCGGAGCGTGGGGTTGTAGGCGACGATGTCCACTCCGGAGCCGAAGCGGAAGCGGTCCTTGACGGCGCCGCCGTGGGCGAGGTCGAGGACGTCCGCGCCTCCCTCGGCGCAGCCGACGAAAAGAAAGTTGCGTTTGGCGTCCATCGCCAGTCCCCGGGAGCCCTCACAGCCGTTGGGCCAGGTCTGGACGACCTTGCGCGTTTTGAGGTCGATCACCACCGTCGAGGTCTTCCAAAGGTTGCTGTAGGCCAGGCCGCGGCCGGCGTCGACGACGAGCGACTCCAAGCCGCCGGGCACGACGAGGAGAGCTTCGTGAGTCGGCGCCGGAGGACTGGCCGCGGAGAGGGAAAAGATTTCGATCGCCTCCTTGTCGGGCTCGGTCACCCAAACCTCGTTCGTGGGCGCGACGAAGCGGACGTAGTCGGGGCTGCCGGCGAGCGCGGCGCCCCCCACGATCGTCCCTTTGCGCGGATCCACGACCGAGAGTCGCAGCGCCGTGCGGTCGATGGCGAAGAGGTAGGCCCCGCCTTCGTCCGCCGAGGTGGTCCCTTCCCCGTGGCCGCCCACGGTGGTCGCGGCGGCCTGAAAGCCGGCGATCTCCTTCACCTTCCGGCTCTTCGGATCGATCAGGTCGAGCCGGCCGGTGCGACCGGCCGGGACCAGCACCTGCCGCAGGCCCGCGGGGAAGGCGAGGTCATCGAAGCCGATCGCCCCCTCGCCGCCGGGCACGGCGAAAGGCTCCCCGAAAAGGACTTTGGCCGGTGCGGCGGGAGCTTGCCCGGCGGCCTGAGTCGCGAGAAGCACCGCCAACAGGAGCAGAGGGGACCGTTTCATCGATATTCCTCCCGCCGCGAGGCGCGGCGAAGGCGGTCATCATAGCCCACCAGGCGGCTTGATTTCGGGTATCCGGTAGATAAACATCCCGCCCCCCAGGTCGGCGACCCGGGGATAGCGGTTGATCCAGGTGAACGCGTCTGGAGGGATCGGCACGATGCGGCCATCCTTGTAGGTGGCGTAGGGGTAGCCGTGGAGGAAATTGGCGCTGACCGCCACGAGCCCCGGGCGGTCCGGGCGCGGGAAATCCCACGCAATGCCGTAGAGCGCGGGATCCACGTGGCCGAAGTAGGCGAGGCCGATGTGATCGATCCCTTCCCGGTCCATGTAGGCGCGGACGCGCTTGAGCCCCTGGCCCCAATCGATGTTGGAGTCGAGGAGGATCCGGTCCCCCTGGCCGGCAGCCAGGAGGTTGAAGTAGGAAATCGTGTCCGGCGTCGCGAGGAAGGTCGAAAGGGGATAGATCAGAAGCAGGCCCACGGCGGCGGTCTGCAAAGCCCGGCCGCGGGTTTTCAGCCATGGGACGAGCCGGCCGGCGTAGACGAAGAGCAGAGGAAAGATGGGTAGAATGTAGCGGATGCCATAGTGAACCTTCAAGATCGAAAAGAAAACGAGAAGTACCAGGACCGGCAGCCAGAGGAAGGATTGGCCGCGCACTTCCCGCCTGCGCGCGAAGGGCGCCAGTAGCAGCGCGGCGAGGAGCGGCAGAGGCGTCTTGTAAAGAATGACGATCAGGTAGTAGGCCGGCGAGCCATCCCGCGACCAGCGGCCCAGGAGGTACTCGGGGTACTCGCCGACGTCGTTGATGCGCTGCAAGGCGTCGAGCCCTTCCAGGTAGGCGGCCGGCAGCGGCGCCGGGAATCCGGCGGGGAGGATGCCGGCGACCGTCTTCAGCAGGTGGCTTTCGAAGCGGAACGATCCCAGAGGCTGGCCGATGTCCTCGAAGAGATAGCCGGCATCGATCACGATCAGACTGATCAGGAGGATCAACAGCACGGCGCCCAGGCGGCGGAGCCGGCGCTCCGGATGAATCACGGCCAGCAGCAGGAAGACCGGGTACAACAGCAGGGCCGTGAACTTCGCGAGCTGAGCCAGCCCCAGGGCCAGGCCGCACAGGAAAAGCCCGGTCCGGGTGGGGTTCAGGACAAATCGGTGAAACAGGTACAGGGCCAGGACGAAGAAGAAGGCCAGGCCCACGTCCACGGTGGCGAGGTGGGCATGAGCGATGAGCGACGGGAAAAAGACGGTCAGAAAAAGGGAGACGAGACCGGCTTCGTCGCCGTAAAGCTCGCGGGACCAGCGGAAGACGAGCCAGCCGAGAAGAAGCCCGAGCGCCACCACGGGCAGCCGGCCGAGGAGGAACATCCGGTCGTAGATCCGCCGGTTCCTCTCCATGAATCCGGTGCCGTAGACCCAGGGATACCAGCCGGTGTTCTCGATCCGCGCGGCCGGATCGAGCGAGGGCCGGAGCGCGATCAGCGGCAGCGCCGAAACGACCTTGACCAGCGGCGGGTTCAGGGGAAAGAGATCGAACCGGCCGGTGGTCAGCGTGTAGTACCCGGACGGCAGGTGGGCGAGCTCGTCGACCGTGGGGGTGTCCCAGAGCAGTCCATGGACGCAGAGGAGGGCGAAAAGTACCAGCAGGAGGACGGCGGCGAGGCGGGTCCGGGGCGGCTCGGGGGTCACGCGTCAGTCCATTTCGAAGAGCGGATCTCCCCCTTCGACGTTCTGGCCGGGCTGGACATGGATACGAGTGACGGTGCCGTCGTACTCGGCCCGGATCTCGTTCTGCATTTTCATGGCTTCCAGCACGACGACGCCCTGCCCGGCGGTGACGGCCTGCCCTTCTTCGACGAGGAGGGTGACCACGCGGCCGGGCATGTAGGCGGCGATCTTCTGTCGGCGCTTCGCGCCGCCTCCGCCGCGGGTCTGGGCGGCGAGATGCGTCAGGGGGTCGGTGACCGAGACCGGGCCGGCGCCGTGGCGGGTGCTGACCCAGTAGTCCTCGCCGCGGACCGAGACCGCGACCTCGTGGTGGGCGCCGTCGATCCGGAGGCTGCGAAGGCCTCCACGGGCGGTCCTGGCGTCCACCGTCCAGGTCCGCTCGCCGACGGTGACTTCATAGAGGTCGCCTTCGCGCCGGACCCGGACCTTCTCCTCGCGCTCACTCTGGCGGACGATCAGTTCCATGATCCACTCCTCAGCGCTTCGGTGCGGGCCGCGGTCTTCCAGCGGGAGCGGAGCCCGGCGGTCCCGGCGGCATTCGCCGAGCCGGAGGCGGTGCGGTGGGCGCGGTCGTAGTGCTCGATGGCGGCGGCGATGAGCGGCAGGTCGACGGTCCCCTGCGGCTCTTCCGGAGGAGCCGGCGGATGCAGCTCTCCCGCGGCGAGCTTGCGGTCGAGCATGGCGATGTCCATGTTGCCCGAGGTGAAGTCCGGATCCGCGAGCAGCGCCTGGAAGAGCGGCACGGTGGTGCGGATGCCCTCGATGCGCAACTCGCCCAGGGCGCGGCGGAGGCGGTCGAGCGCGCGCGGCCGGTCGGCGGCCCAGACGATGAGCTTGGCGAGCATCGGATCGTAGTGAATGCTCACCTCCGAGCCCTCGTAGACGCCCGCGTCGTTGCGGATGCCCGGTCCGGCGGGCCAGCGCAGCAGGGTGATGCGGCCGGGCGACGGCGCGAAACGCTGGAAGGGATCCTCGGCATAGAGGCGGACTTCAATGGCGTGACCGCGCGGCTGGACGCCGTCGAACTCCGGCCCGAGCGGCTCGCCTTCGGCGACGCGGATCTGCCACTGGACGAGGTCGATCCCGGTCACCAGCTCCGTGACCGGGTGCTCCACCTGGAGGCGGGTGTTCATCTCGAGGAAGTAGAAGCGGCCGTCGCGGTCGAGAAGGAACTCGACAGGTGCCGGCGTTCGAGTAGCCGACGGCGCGAGGCGGCGAGCACGGCGGCCTCCCCCATGCGGCGGCGCAGATCGGCGTCGACCACCGGGGAAGGCGCCTCTTCGACGACCTTCTGGTGCCGGCGCTGAAGCGAGCACTCGCGCTCGCCCAGGGAGACGACGCGGCCGTGAAGGTCGCCCATGACCTGGATCTCGACGTGGCGCGGCTCGACGATGAACTTCTCCAGGTAGACCGAGTCGTCGCCGAAGCTCGCGCCGGCTTCGGAGCGGGCGGCGCGGTAGGCGGAGGCGAACTCGGCGGCGGAGTCGATCCGCCGCATGCCCTTGCCGCCGCCGCCGGCCGCGGCCTTGATCATGACGGGGAAGCCGATCCGCTGCGGCGGCGGCCTGGGCGGCTTCGAGCGTCGCGGCAGCGGATCGCGCCCGCCCGGCACGACGGGCACGCCGCGCGTCCATCATCAGGCGCGCGGCTCTCGACCTTGGAGCCCATGGCGTCGATGGCCTCGGGCGAGCGGGCCGATGAAGGTCACGCCGGCCTCGCGGCAGAGGCGGGCGAACTCGGCGTTCTCGGAGAGGAAGCCGTAGCCGGGGTGGATGGCGTCGGCGCCGATCTCGACGGCGCGCGTCGACGATGGCCTGCCGCTGCGAGGTAGCTCTCGCGCGACGGCGCCGGCCCGATCGGATACGCCTCGTCGGCCAGGCGCACGTGGAGGCCGCGTCGCGTCGGCGCTCGGAGTAGACGGCGACGGAGCGGATGCCCATCTCGCGGCAGCGCGCGGATCACGCGGACGGCGATCTCGCCGCGGTTGGCGATCAGGATCTTCCGGATCTTTTTCCGGTTCGGCTCGGGCATGGCAGGCATAGGGGCGGCTATCTTAGCTCAAAGCCCCCTCCCTGGAAGGGGGCTTCCGCCGGAGAGCCGTGTGTTATATTCACCTTCCTACATGAGAGGCTGGTAGGGTGCCCAACGAGCCGCGCCGGAAAAGAGATTGGTACAGCGTCTCCGAGGAGACGCTACGGGCCGTCGTCATCCTTCTGGTGACGGTGGTGGTGCTTGGCTTGAGCTTCATCGGCTACCACCTCTGGGAGAGCCGGGCGCAGGAGCGCGAGGCGCGCCAGGCCCTCGACGAGGGCCAGGCGCTGCTGCAACGCGTCCAGGACCAGGACCGGGGCGGCGGCTTCCGCGGCGAGTACGACGCCGCCTGGCAAGGGCTGCAGGAGGCCCGCAACCAGTTCTCCAACCAGGACTTCAGGGGCTCCCTCGACAACGCCCGCCGCAGCAAGAACATGCTGCTGTCGATCCTGGACGCCCTGGGGCAGCCGGGGACGGCCGGGCAGGCGCAGTTCATCTCCATCCAGGGCGACGTCGAGTACCGGCGCGGCGACGGCGGCGACTGGCAGGAGGGGCGCAGCCGCATCCCGCTCCAGAACGGCGACTACGTGCGGACGTCCGAGAACGGCTCGGCGGAGATCATGTTCCTCGACGGCACGCTGTACACGGTGCGGCAGAACACCCAGTTCATCGTCTCCTCCTCCCGCACCGCGGGCGGCCGCGAGGAGCAGGCGATCGAGATGGAGTACGGCTGGGTCGACCTGAACACCGCCCAGGGCACCAGCAACGTCAAAACGCCGAACGCCGTCGCCCACGTGCAGCAGGACTCGGAGGCGTTCGTGGCCGTCGACCGGGAGTCGAACGAGGGGCGCTTCGGCGCCTTGACCGGCGGCATCGAGCTGACCTCCAAGGGCGGTCTCAAGCGCGACGTCAAGGCCCTCCAGCAGGTGGTGCAGACCGGCGAGCTGCTGTCGGAGCCGGCGCCGCTGCCGGGCCGGCCGTCGCTGATCACCCCCGCCGACAACGTCGACCTCGACCTCGACCGCGCCCGGCAGGTGTCGCTGACCTGGGATGCGGTGCCCAACGCCGCGCGCTACGCGTTGCAGGTCTCGCGCAGCCACCTCTTCGTCGACAACCTGATCGACGTCAAGAACCGGCCGGCCACCCATGCCACGCTGGGCCTGCGCGGCGAGGGGACCTTCCAGTGGCGCGTGGCGGCCTACGACAAGAACGGGGTGCAGGGGCCGTGGAGCCAGCCGTGGAAATCCGGGTCGCCTCGTTCCGCGCCACGATGGGCGAAAAAGACGACACGCCGCCCGAGCTTGACCTGGACGACGTAAAATCCTACGGTAGTATCTTCATCGTCGCCGGGCGTAGCGAGCCGGGCGCGCAGATCGAGATCAACGGAGAGCCGGTGAAGGTGGCGGCCGACGGGGCTTTCACCAAGACCGTCCAGCTCTCGAAGGAAGGCTGGAGCTTCATCGAAATCAAGGCACGCGACAGTTGGGGCAACGAAACCAGCCGCCGTCACCGCGTTTTCGTCGAAAACCCGTAGAAAACCCGTAGAATGTCGCTGTTGCCGTTCTGAAGGTTGTAACCAGCAGCCTCCGCCGCCGCACGCCGCGTTGACCGGAGACTGTCAAGTCAAGAGGATCCCAAGTCCAGATGCCCCTCGCTTCCCTGCTCAGGTACTTCTCGAAAGACCTCGCCATCGACCTTGGCACCGCCAACACCCTGGTCTTCGCCAGCAACCAGGGTATCGTGGTGCGCGAGCCCTCCATCGTCGTCATCAACAAGCTCACCAACCGCATCGTGGCGGTGGGGAGCGAAGCGAAGGAGATGCTCGGCCGGACCCCCGGCAACATCGAGTCCATCCGCCCGATGAAGGACGGCGTCATCGCCGACTTCGAGGTCACCGAGAGCATGCTCGAGTACTTCATCAACAAGGCGCACGGGCGCAAGATGTTCGTCCATCCCGCGGATCGTCATCGGCGTGCCGTCCGAGATCACCCAGGTGGAGAAGCGCGCGGTGCGCGACTCGGCCATGCGCGCCGGCGCCTCCGAGGTGTACCTGGTGGAGCAGGCGATGATGGCCGCCATCGGCGCCGGCCTGCCGATCAGGAGCCGTCCGGCAACATGATCGTCGACATCGGCGGCGGCACCACCGACGTGGCGGTCATCTCGCTCGCCGGCATCGTCTACAGCCGCTCGGTGCGCATCGCCGGCAACGAGATGGACGAGGCGATCATCCAGTACATGAAGCGCAAGTACAACCTGCTCATCGGCGAGCGCACCGCCGAGCAGATCAAGATCGAGCTCGGCTCCGCCTATCCCCTCAAGGAGGAGATCACGATGGAGATCAAGGGCCGGGACCTCGTCGAAGGCGTCCCCAAGACCTGGCCATCACCGACGAGGAGATCCGCGAGGCGCTGGCCGAGCCGGTCGCCACGATCGTCGACGCGGTGCGCATGGCGCTCGAGCGCACGCCGCCCGAGCTGTCGGCCGACATCATGGACAAGGGCATCGTGCTGTCCGGCGGCGGGGCGCTGCTGCGCAACCTCGACCAGCGGCTCCGGGAGGAGACCGGGCTGCCGGTGGTCCTCGCCGAGGATCCGCTGGCTTCCGTCGTGCTGGGTACCGGCCGGGTGCTGGGCGACATCGACCTCCTGCGCAAGGTTTCCATCCGGTAGTCCCGGAGCGCTTCGGAGCAGCGGGAAGCATGGACGAGCGCCGCACGGGCTGGGTGCTGATCGTCGTGCTGGTGGCCCAGCTCGTCTTCCTGGCCGTGCAGGGCTCCCGCGCGGGCGACACCTGGCTCGAATCGGTCGGCGTGCGTCTCATCGGCCCCGCCGCCCGCTCGATCCAGGCGATCCCGCACGGCGCCGCGGAGATGCGCGAGAGCCTGCGCCTGCGCGGTAGCCTCCAGGAAGAGAACCGGCACCTCCGGCGCGAGGTCGAGGAGCTGCGGCTGCGCCTCCTCCGGCTTTCCGACCTGGAGAACGACATGCGCCGGCTGGGAGCCGCCGTCCAGTACGCGACGCCGCCGCTGGGCCGCATCCGCGCGGTGGACGTGGTGTACGTGGATCACGCCTCCTGGCTGCGCTCGCTCCTGATCTACACCGGCGGCGCTCCCGCCCGGGTCAACCAGCCGGTCCTTTCCGCGAGCGGCCTGGTGGGGCGGGTGATCACGGTGGCCGGCCCCTACGCGAAGGTACAGCTCATCACCGACCGCGCCGCGAGCGTCGGCGCCATGATCCTGCGCACCCGCCGGCAGGGCGTGCTGCGCGGCGGCGGGCGCGGCGGGCTGGAGCTCGACTACGTCCCCCGCCAGGCGGACGTCCGGCCCGGCGACCGGATCCTCACCGCCGGCATCGACGGCGTCTATCCGCGCGGGATCCCCCTGGGGACCGTGCTCACGGTCGAGAAAAGCGGCCAGCTCTTTCATCAGATCCTCGTGGCGCCCGCCGTCGACCTCGGCGCCCTGGACCAGGTCTACCTGCTGGATCACTCGCCGATCCCACAGGATGCGAGAGAGGCCGTCCCCGGTGAACGCCCTTAAGCTCTTCGCCGGCCTCGGCGCCGCCGTCCTGCTCCACCTGGCCCTGATGCGGCTCTTTCCGGACCTGGCCCCCGCGGTCGACGTGTTCCTGGTCGTGGTCGTGCTCAACGGCCTGGGCGGCAATTCGCTGGCCGGCCTGTTCGCAGGGCTGCTGGTGGGCATCGTACACGACTCGCTGACCACCAACCCGTTCGGGCTGTTCGGGTTCGCTGATACCATCGTGGGCTACAGCACGGCCCGCCTGGCGCAGCGGCTGGTGATCCAGCGGCCGACCGGGGTGCTGGCCGTGGTGAGCTTCGCCTCCGTCCTCCAGGAGGCGATCGTGGTCGCGCTCATGGTGATGCTGTTGCCGGACCCGGAGCTCCCCACGCCGGTCGCCGTGGCGGTCCGGGCGGGATTGTGCGGCGTGCTCGGCATGTTCCTCTACGTCGTGGGGGACCGCTGGACCCGCGGTGCCGATGCGCGGCGGCGGAGCCGGATGAGCCGGTTGAGGTGATCGATGCAGATGGTCCGTGAACATCGCGACGACCTGGTCACCCGGGTGCGCTTCCTGAGCCGGGTGGTCACGGGCATGGTCGTGCTGATCGGCGTGGGCTTCTGGTTCGTCCAACTCGTCCAGGGCGACTACTACCGCGGGCTGGCCGAGAACAACCGGCTGCGCAAGCTGCCGATCAAGGCCCCGCGCGGCCTGATCTACGACCGCCACGGCCGGCTGCTGGTGGAAAACATCCCGAGCTACAACCTGATGCTCGACCGCAGCCACAGTTTGAGCCTCCCGAAGGCGCTGGATTTCGCCGCTACGGTCCTGGGCCGGCCGCCCGCGGACCTGGCGGCGCTGGTCGAGAGCTACGGCACGATCCCCGACTTCAAGCCGGTCCTCCTCGCCGAGAACCTGACCCTGGCCCAGGTCGCCCGCCTCGGCGTGGCCGGCCTGGAGTTCCCGGAGTTCGAGGTCGAGGTCCAGCACCTGCGGCTCTACCGTCACCGGGAGCAGACCGCGCACGTGCTGGGCTACCTGGGCGAGGCCACCGAGAAGGAGATCGCGGCGGAGGAGGGCGACTACCTGCCCGGCGACCTGGTCGGCAAGAAGGGGGTCGAGCAGACCTACGACAAGATCCTGCGCGGCCGCGACGGCGAGCGCGCCGTGGTGGTCGACAGCCGCGGCAAGCTCCTGGAAGAGTACGGCCGGCGCGACGCCGTGCCGGGCAGGAACCTGGTGCTGACCCTCGACCTCGACCTTCAGCAGGAGGCGGCGCGCTGGCTCACCGGACCGGAGAAGGTCGGCGCCATCGTGGCGATGGATCCCCGCAACGGCGAGATCCTGGCCATGGTCTCGTCGCCGTCGTTCAACCCGAATCTGTTCGCGCGCCGGTTGCAGAAGGCGGATTGGGAGGCCCTGATCCAGGACCCCAACCACCCGCTCCAGAACCGGGCGATCCAGAACACCTATTCGCCCGGCTCCACCTTCAAGATCGTCATGGCCACGGCCGGGCTGACCGAGGGCACCGTCAACGAGAACACCACCACCTTCTGCAGCGGCGGCGGCGTGTTCTACGGCCGGCTGTTCCGCTGCTGGCGAGCGGGCGGCCACGGCACGCTCAACGCCCGCGGCGCGCTCATGCATTCCTGCGACGCTACTTCTACACCCTGGGCCAGAAGCTGGGCATCGAGCGCATCGCCCGCTACTCGCGCCTGCTCGGCCTGGGCGCGCTGACCGGAGTCGACATCGAGGGCGAGAAGAAGGGGCTGGTGCCGGACCAGGCGTGGAGCGAGGCGGTGCGCAAGATGCCGTGGTACCCCGGCGAGACCATCTCGGTCTCGATCGGCCAGGGGCCGATCCTGGTGACGCCTCTCCAGATGGCGGAGATGACCGCCATCGTGGCCAACGGCGGGCGCAAGGTCATCCCCCACCTGATCAAGAACGCCGATCTCCCCGAGCCGGAGCGCGTGCCGCTCGACGCGAACGCGCTGCGCATCGTGCGCGAAGGGCTCTGGGACGGTCGTCAACCAGCCCGGCGGCACGGCCTACACCTCGGCACGGGTGCCGGGCGCCGAGGTGGCCGGCAAGACCGGCACCGTGCAGGTCATCGCCCAGGCCGCGCGCACCGACGCGCGCGCCCTCCCGTTCAAGTACCGGGACCACGCCTGGTTCACCTCCTTCGCCCCTGAAAACGATCCCCGGCTCGTCGTCTCGGTGTTCGCCGAGCACGGCGGCGCCGGCTCCAAGGTCGCGGCGCCGATCGCGCAGGCACTCCATGCAAAGTTTTTCAAGATCGATCTCCAACATCCAGCCGATCGCTGACGAGAAGCCGCGCTTCCGCCTGCTCTCCTCGGTGGACCTCGGCCTCACCTTGTCCGCGCTGCTGCTCGCCGCCATCGGCCTGCTGACGGTCCACAGCGCCAGCGCCGAGATGACCGTCGACTACTTTCCCCGGCAGGCGGTCTGGGTCGGGCTCGGCTTCGTCCTCCTGCTCGTGGTGATGAGCATCGACTACCACGTGCTGCTCGACCTGTCGCTCATCTTCTACGGCCTGGGGATCGCCTCGCTGCTGCTGGTGCTGGTCGCCGGCGTCGAGCGCGGCGGCGCCGCGAACTGGCTCCAGGTCGGGCCGTTCCTGCTCCAGCCGTCGGAGTTCGCCAAGCTTGCGACGGGGCTCCTGGTCGCCCGCTACCTGGCCGGGCTGAACCGCAAGGTGCTCGAGCTGCCGCAGATCGCCGTCGCGGTCGGCATCGTCGCAATCCCGATGGTCCTGGTGGCGGTCGAGCCGGACATGGGCGGCGCCGGCATGTATGCGCCGCTGATCGCCGGCATGCTCCTGGTGGCGGGTGTCCGCACCCGGTTCCTGGTGACGGCGGCGGTCCTCGCGCTGGTCCTGGGCGCCGGCGTCTGGACCTTCGGCATGAAGGGCTACCAGCGCCAGCGCGTGCTCACCTTCCTGGAACCGGAACGGGACCCCCTGGGCGCCGGCTACCAGGTGCGGCAGAGCAAGATCGCGGTCGGCTCGGGCGAGCTCGTGGGCAAGGGCTACATGCAGGGCACCCAGAGCCAGCTCCGCTTCCTGCCGGCCCGCCACACCGACTTCATCCTCTCCGTGCTGGCCGAGGAGTGGGGATTCCTGGGCGTGCTCGCGGTGTTCGGGCTCTATATTTCCTATATAACCAGCGCGGCCCGGATCGCGATGCGCGCCCGGGACCGCGCGGGCATCCTGCTCGTCACCGGGCTGCTGTCCGTGCAATGTTTCCACATCCTCTATAACAGCGCCATGGTGATCGGCTTCACCCCGAACACCGGCATCCCCCTTCCCTTCCTGTCCTACGGCGGTTCTTTCACCATGGTGAACTTCCTCTCGACCGGGATCATGCTGGGGGTCGACCTGCGGCGGTACGTGAACCGTTGAACGGGAGAGCGCGGCCTTGACTTGCAAGATGCTGATCGAGAGCGATCCGCACCAGACGCGGATCGCGGTGCTGGAAGACGACCGGTTGACCGAGATTTTCGTCGAGCGGCACCGCCACCGGGGCATGGTGGGCAACGTCTACAAAGGCCGGGTGACGCGCGTGCTGCCCGGCATGCAGGCCGCCTTCGTGGACGTGGGATTGGAGCGCGACGCGTTCCTCTACGTGAGCGACGTCGCCTCGGACGTGGAGGCGATGGACGAGCTGGAGATCGACGAGCCGCGCCCGGAGGAACCCGTGAACCACCACGGCGCGCCGTCCATCGACGAGCTCCTGAAACCGGGCCAGGAGATCATCGTCCAGGTGGTGAAGGATCCGCTGCCGAACAAAGGCGCGCGCATCAGCACCCATGTGACCCTGCCCGGCCGCTACCTGGTGCTCTTGCCGACCGTGAAGCACTTCGGGGTGTCGCGGCGGATCGAGGACGAGGACGAGCGCGAGCGCCTGCTCGCGGTGATCGACCAGCTCCCGCTGGGCGGTGGCGGCCTGATCGTCCGCACCGTGGGCGAGCGCAAGGGCACGGAGGAGTTCGAGAGCGACCTCACCTATCTCTCCCGGCTCTGGGAGAAGATCCGCCAGCGCGCCGGCAAGGTCTCGGCGCCGACCCTGCTCCACCAGGATCTGGACCTCGCCCTGCGGGTGGTGCGCGACCTGCTGCGCGGTGACTACGCCGTGCTCTGGGTGGACGGCGAGGAGACCTACGAGCGGATCGTCGAGTTCCTCGACCAGGTGCATCCCGGGCTGGTCGGCAAGGTGAAGCTGTTCCGCCAGGAGGCCACGCTCTTCGAGCAGTTCGGCATCGAGGAGCAGATCGAGGCGGCGCTCAAAAGCAAGGTCTGGCTCAAGTCCGGCGGCTACATCGTGATCAACCCGACCGAGGCGCTGGTGGCGATCGACGTGAACACCGGCCGCTTCGTCGGCCAGAGCAACCTCGAGGACACGGTGCTCCAGACGAACCTGGAGGCGGTACAGGAGATCGTCCGCCAGATCCGCCTGCGCGACCTGGGCGGCATCATCGTCATCGACCTGATCGACATGATCGAGCAGGAGCACCGCGAGCAGGTCTTCCTGGCGCTGGAGGGGGAGCTGCGGAAGGACCGCGCCAAGACGAAGGTTCTCAACATCTCCGAGTTCGGCCTGGTGGAGGTCACCCGCAAACGGAGCCGGGCCAATCTGGAGCGCCTGCTGACCCAGTCCTGCCCCTACTGCTCCGGCCGCGGGCGCATCAAGTCGACCGCCACGATCTGCCTCAACCTGCGCAAGGAGCTGCTCCATCTGCGCGGAAGGATGGGCCAGTCGGAAATCCTCCTGCGGGTCAACCCCGAAATCGCCCGCGCCCTGCAGCAGGAGGAACGCGCCATCCTGACCGAGGTGGAACGGTCGCTCGGCGTACATATCCTTCTCCAGAGCGACCCCGAGATGCATCACGAACGCTTTGATGTAGTAGAAGTGTGAACGCCGAGCCCTTCTCGATTCCGGGCTGGATCGGCGAGCTCGACCGTGACCTCCGTCCGGCCGATCTCGAAGCAGAGATCCGCCGGCTCACCGATCCAGGGTCGGCACTCAAGACTCTCCACTGGGGGCGCAACTATCTCTACGTCTCCCGGATGGAGACCGTCCAGGGTCCGGTCGACGTCGTCGTCAAGCAGTTCCGCAACCAGGGAGCGCGCGCCCGGCTGAACCGGCGGCTCAAAGGGAGCAAGGCCGAGCGGAGCTGGAAGGTGGCGCGGGCGCTGCAGGACGCCGGCCTCCTCACCCCCGCGCCGGTGATGCGCATCGAGTCGACCGAGCCGGAAGGCCCGTCCTTTTATATCTGCCGCCAGCTCACGGATGCCACCGAGGCCCGCTACATCCTGAGGGCGGCGAATGCGGGGAATCCTGGCGCCGGTCTGCCCCGGTTCCTGGAGGATCTGGGCCGGCTGGCGCGGAAGCTCCACGAAGCGGGGATCTGGTTCCGCGACTTCACCAGCGGCAACGTGCTGGTCCACTCCGACGGGATGTACCTGGTGGACCTGAACCGGGCGCGGGTCGGTCCCCCCGGAAAGCCGCCGAGCCTCTCGGAGCGGATGCGGGATCTCTCCCGCATGCCGGTCCTGCGGCCGGAGCACCAAGCCCTCTTTTTGTCCGGCTACGGTCCGGATCAGAGCAGGAGCCTCTATCTCTTCTATCACCACGCCTTCCTTCTGAAGAACCGCACCAAGCAGCGGGTCCGAGGAGCGGCTCGCCGGCTGAAGGAGCTTCTTCTGCCGCGGAAAGCCCACGTCCACATCCCCGAAGCGCCGGCCGGAGCCTCGGTCCGGGACCGCGTAGTCTGGGATCACCTTTCGGACCAGCCGCACCAGCACGCCGGACGGCTCGACAAGCTGCGGGTCCGCCTGGCGGACGCCGGGTCCCACGTGGTGGAGGCGGTGGTGGTCGCGGCGGCTCTGCCGCGCATCCGGTCCCGGTATCGGGAGCTGCGCCGCGAGCTTCACCGGCAGCCGGTTCCGTTCGAAGGCTGCGGCGTCGCTGTCCGACCCTGGCCGGAAGACCCCGGCGCCCTGCTCGGCCTCGTCGACGAGCTGGGGGCGCGGCACGTCCTCCTCCGTCTTCATCCGTGGGAGGACGACCACGCGGACGAAGAAGAGCTGGCGCGGGAGCTTCACGGCCGCGGTCTGGAGCTGACCTTCGCCCTCCCGCAGAACCGGGACCTGGTGCGCGACCCCCGGCGCTGGCGAAAGGCGATCGAGGAGATCGGCCCCCGCTTCGCGCCCTACGGCAAGCGCTTCCAGGTCGGCCAGGCGATCAACCGCAGCAAGTGGGGGGTCTGGAACCTCAACGAGTACATCCGGCTGGTCGAGGAGGCCTCCGGCGTGCTCCGCCGGGAGCCCGGGGTGGAGATCCTCGGGCCGTCGGTGATCGACTTCGAATACCACGTCGCGGCGGCGGCGCTCAACCTGCGGCGGCCCGGCCTCCACTTCGACGCCGTCTCCGCCCTGCTCTACGTGGACCGCCGCGGCGCGCCGGAAAACACCCAGGCCGGGCTCGACACGGAAGGCAAGGTGCTCCTGCTGAAAGCCATCGCGGACACCTCCCGCAACTCGACCGGCCGCTGCTGGATCACCGAGGTGAACTGGCCGCTGCGCGAAGGTCCGCACTCGCCGGCCGGCCGCGCCGTGTCCGTGGGCGAGGAGGAGGCCGCGGACTACCTTGTCCGGTACTACCTGCTGGCCCTCGGGAGCGGAGCGGTCGAGCGGGTGTTCTGGTGGCAGATGATCGCCAAGGGCTACGGGCTGGTGGACCCGGTGGGATTGCGGCGACGGCCCGCCTTCCACGCCTTTCGGACCCTGATCCGCGAGCTGGAAGGGAGCCGGCTGGAGGCCGTCCTGCCCGTCCCCGCTCCCGCCCGGCTCTGGCTCTTCCGCCGTGCGGACGGCGCCGAAGTGGCGGTGGGCTGGAGCACGGCCGGTTCCGTCCGGGTGCCGTTGCGCGGCACCGAGGTGGAGGTCACCTCGGCGCCGCGCTACTTCCGGCTGGACCTCGATCGTCCTCCTCTGGAGCCTTCGTGAAGCCGAGCCGGGCCCTGGAGCTGGCGGAGCTGGCTCTCCTGGTCGCCCGGAACGTCGCCCTCGGTGTGCCGGGCAGCGACTTTGCGGCAGAGGAAGGTGACTTTGCGCCGGGGGAGTCGACTTTGCATCAGGGAAGTTGACTTTGCCACAGGGGAGTTGACTTTGCCGCAGGGGAGTTGACTCTGCAACTGGGGAGTTGACTCTGCAACTGGGGAGTTGACTCTGCAACTGGGGAGTTGACTCTGCAACTGGGGAGTCAACTCTGCAACTGGGGAGTCAACTCTGCAACTGGGGAGTCAACTCTGCAACTGGGGAGTCAACTCTGCAACTGGGGAGTCGACTCTGCAACTGGGGAGTCGACTCTGCAACTGGGGAGTCGACTCTGCAACTGGGGAGTCGACTCTGCAACTGGGGAGTCGACTCTGCGCCAGAGGAGTCGACTCTGCAGCAGAGGAGTTGACTCTGCAGCAGAGGAGTTGACTCTGCAGCAGAGGAGTTGACTCTGCAACAGGGGAGGTGACTTTGCAGCAGGGAAGGTTACTTCGCCGCAGGGAAGGAGAGCTTCACTCGACGCCGGAGGAGCCGAAGCCGCTCCCGCCGCGGCCCGTCTCATCGAGGGACTCGGACTCCAGCCACTCGATGATTTCGACGCGGCTGATCACGAGCTGGGCGATGCGGTCGCCACGCCGCAACGGGAACGGCGATTCTCCCAGGTTGACCAGGATCACTCCCACCTCGCCGCGGTAGTCGCTGTCGATCGTGCCGGGGGCGTTGAGGATGCCGATGCCGTGGCGCAGGGCGAGGCCGCTTCGGGGCCGCACCTGGCCCTCCCATCCCGGCGGGATTTCCAGGACGAGCCCGGTGGGTACGAGCAGGCGCTCGCCCGGCCGGATCACCAGCTCCTCGCCGATCGCGGCGCGGAGGTCGAGCCCGGCGCTGCCCGGAGAGGCCGGTCCGGGGAGAGGCAGGCCGGCGGCGGACGGAAGCTGCTGAATCCTGATCCGCATGCGAGTCATCGCCGGGTTATCGGCGGGCGACGCCACCGCCACGGTTGGCGCCGCGGGGGTTGGGATTGGTCCGGCCGCCGGGAGTCTCGCCGTTCTGGGGCCCGCTGCCCTCGGGCGGCTGCAGGATCCTGGGCAGGGGCCGGCCCAGCCAGCGGGTGCTGAGCTGAAGCCCGGAGCCTTGGGCGGGATTGCCGCCGGAGCCCTCGGGCTGGTTGCCGCCTCCACCACCCTGGATCAGCATTGAGACCGTGAACAGCCACTCGTCGTAGTGGTCGTGGCCGTTGAAGATGAGGATCGACTCCTTGGAGCTGCGGCTGTGGACGCCGATGAAGGGGCCGACCTGGGTGGGCTCCTTCTTCCCGCCGGTCCCGGTGTCGTTCGGAACCTCGTCCCCGGGCTTGCCCGAGTCGCCGCCCTGGCCACCCTTGCCGTCCTGATCTTCCCCGCCGCTCGGGCCTTCCGGCTGCGGAGTGAGAACCGGGCCGTTCCTGTTCAGCGGGACGAGCACCCACGTCCCCTCGTCGGTCATGGGATCCTTCCAGAGCTTGCGGATCGAGCGCGGCTCGACCTCGACCAGCTCCTGGATGCGCACGGGCAGGCGCTGGAACCGGTTCTGGAAGATGCGGACCGCCTCGGCGTACTGGAAACCGCGGGAGATGAGCTCCTCTTCCCGCTCGCGGCGGATGACGTGGCTCCACTTCGGCAGCGCCACGGCGACGAGGATGTTCATCACCGTCAGCATCATCATCAGGATGACCAGGTTGTACCCGGCCTCGGAAGGGCGATGCCGCCGCGCCGAAGGAATCTCCCTCTCCCCCGTTTCGGGGGAGAGGGCCGGGGAGAGGGGGGATGGGATCAATTCTCCATCACCATTCGGCGTACGGCGTGCCGGACAGAGAGACGTTGCGGGAGCCGGAGTGGACGTCGATGACGCCCGGTTGACCGTCGGCGGAGTCGCTTTCCGGCGGCGGGCTGTCCGGATCGATCTCCTCGTAGGTCACGACCCAGGTGTCGCTGCGCTTCGTGATCGGATCGATGGGGATGGCGCGGAGGTAGCCGCCCTCCACCAGCGCCTCGAGGCTCGCGGGATAGCGTCCCTTGTCGCCGTAGTGCTGGTCGATGGAATCCCGCATCGTGTGCAGATCGGTCTTGAGGACCGCTTCGCTGGCGCGGCGGGGGATGTCCTTCATCTTGGGCATCGCGATCGCGGCGAGGATGCCGACGATGGCGATGACGATGATCAGCTCCAGCAGGGTGAAGCCGCTCTCACGCTTGCGCTGTTTCATCTCGCACCTTCCTTCTCACCATTCCCGGTACGGGACCCCGTTGAGGCCGACGGCTCCGGAGAGCGAGTAGACGTCGAAAACGTCCTCGCCGCCCCAGGACGTCGCGTCGGCCTCGTCCTGGTAGCTGCGCAGGCCCCACTCGGCCTCGCCGGTCATCGGATCGACCGGGATGCGGCGCAGGAGCTTCAGCTTCTTGTCGACCTGCCCCGCCAGCGCGACGCCGTCGACCAGGACGTCGAGATCCTTCGGGATAGCCGTCGGTCCCCAGGTCCACCGGAATGAGCCCCGAGTCGCTGTACCGCTTGTATTCGTCGACCGCCGCGCGCATGTCGCGCAGGGCCGAGCGCAGCTCCATCTCCTTGATCCGCCGGGCGGTGAACTTGACCGAAGGCAGCGCCACGCTGGCCAGGATCACCATCACCGCGGCCACCATGACCAGTTCGGCCAGGGTGTAGCCGGCCTGGGAGCGGCCGGGACGCAGCGGGGTGGGACGGAGCCGTCTCATCAATCCTTCCAACATGGCGCGCCTCTTCAACCTTCCTTCCGAACGTCGACTTCCAGCGACTGAGCCCGCACCGGCGACACCGGCGCGAGCGTGGCATCCATGGCGTCGCTGCGGGAGAAGCCGATCCGCGTCGGACCGGTGCTCAGGGCGCGGAAGGTGATGCGTGCGACCGTGCCGCGGCCGGTGACCGCGGGCACCTCGCCCAGCCGGCTGGCACCCAGGACCACCTCGCCGGGATGCGAGGCGTCGGCGAGAATCTGGGCATCCCGCGGAAACGCGCCGCGCTCGACCTGTTCCACGGCGAGCGCGGCGGGATCGTAGGAGACGGCCAGCGGCAGGTGGGAGATCGGCTGATCGGCCTGCGCCTGCACCTTGACCACAAAGCTCTCGCCCGGCGCCACCGCCAGCCTGTGCGGCATCAGCCAGACCCGCACGGGCACAGACGACGGTGATGCCGACGGCGACCCGAGCGTGCCGAGCGTGGCTCCGGCGTCCTCGGCGGAGCGCTCGGTCCGATAGCTGCCGAGCAGCGTCCGCGGCGCGGTCGGCGCCGGCGGCAAAGCGGCCTGCGGCTGGCCGCCCGGCGGCTCGTCCTCCGTCTCGGGCTCCGGCTCGGGCTCGGTGCGCGGAGGTACGGACGGCCGGAAGATGTCGGTGGGCGGCGCGACCGGAACCAGGTTGATTCCCGACGGCGGCTCCTGGAGCTGCGGCTCCTCACCCTCTCCCCCGCCCTCGTCCTCCATGACCTCCCCGCTGTCCTCGGGGCGCAGGCCGCGGGGGAGGCGCTGGAGGCGGCGGCGGATGGCGTCCTGAATATCCTCGGGCGTCTCCTCCCCGGCTTCGAACGGACCTTCGACGTCGGACTCGACGCGCGGGCTGTTGGCGCGGAAGGTGATGTTCGCCTCCGTGCCGACCCAGATCGGCAGCAGGTCTTCCTCGGTGATCTCGGCGTTGCGGATGATGTGCGGCGTCAGGGTCAGGATGACGTCGGTGCGCTGCGCGTCCGTCCGCTTGTTCGAGAACAGCCGGCCGATGAGCGGGATTTCGGAGAGGCCCGGGACGCCGTTCTCGGCGTTGCTCTCGTCGCTGCGGATCAGGCCCGCCATGAAGTTCGTCTCGCCGTCCTGGAGGCGGATGACCGACTCGATCGTGCGCGTGCCGATGATCGGCTGGTCGCCGCGGTAGGAGTTGATCTGGTCCACCGCCACCTTGACCTTGAGCGTCACCTCCCGGTTGTGGTGGACGCGCGGCTCGAGGTCGATCCGGATGCCCACGTCCTGGTACTGGAAGGAGGTGATCGGCACGATGCTGCCGCCGACCGTGTTCGAGGTGTTGAAGGTGGTGAGCGGGATCGGCACCTTGTCGCCGATCACGAGGCTCGCCTTCTCGCCCTCGGTGATGCGGAGCTGCGGCTTGGCCAGGAGCTGGGCGTCCGAGTTCTCCTTGGCGAAGTTGTAGACGAAGCTCGGGATCGTCAGCATCCAGTTGCTCTGGTTCAGGTACTGCAGGTCGGAGACCCGCACGCGGCCGCTGGTGGAGGTGCCGCCGGTACCGCCAGTCCCTCCGGTACCGCCGGACGGGGTGCCCATGTCGATCGTCTGGCCGATCGAATAGGGCTGCAGGAGCATGCCCAGGTTGCGCAGCCGCGCCGAGTTGATCTGGAGGAGCTCGACGTCGATCACCACCTCGGCCTTCGATTTGTCGTTGGCCTCGATGATGCGCTCGGCGACCTTCACCTTGTCCGCGGTGTCGCGCAGGATGATGGCGTTGAGCTGCTCGTTGGTGGCGAGCTTCTTGGCGTCCACCAGGCTGCGCAGGATCGTCATCATCTCCTTGACGTCGGAGTTCGACAGGAAGAACGTCTGGATGACGAGATCCTCGTAGGTGCGGCGGTTCTGCGGCGTGTCCTGGGCGACGAGGATCGAATGCTCGTCGATCACCTTGTAGAAGTGGTTGGCCGTGCGCATCAGCGTCTCCAGGGCCGACTGCGCGGTCACGTCCTGGAGCTGGATGGAGACCTCCTGGTCCTTCAGGTTGGGATCGAACAGCACGTTGATCCCGAACGCCTGGCCCAGGGCCTTGTAGATCTGGAAGATCGAGACCGGCTCCGGGAAATCCATCGAGATCGGCTTGTCCGAGCGCGGGTTGAGGACCGGCGGCTGCGGGACCGCGCCGCGGACCTTCTTCTTCATCTGGTCGATGGTGTCGGAGTCCCGGTTCTGGCGCTGTGCCTGCCAGGCCTGGCGCACGTGCGCGAGCTGGGCCTCGGCATACTGGTTCGTCGGGTCGAGCTGGACCGCCTGCTGGTACTCGATCATGGCCCGTTCGAGCACACCGGCCTTCTCGAATTCCTGGCCCTTCGTGAAATGGGCCTGCGACGCCTTGATCTTGGCGCGCATCAGGGAGGCCTTGAAGCCCAGGTTCTCCGGGTTTTCCTCGACCGCCTTCATGTACTGCAGGACGGCCTCGTCCCAGTCCCCTCGCTGCGTGGCGATGTCGGCCTGACGCGAAGCCATGTGGCTCGCGCAGGCGGTCAACCCCGCGAGCCCCGCGAGCGGCCCGAGGGCGAACAGCAGGATCAAGGACCGCACAGTGGCTTGGCGCATCTTCGTCACTCTTTTCTCCGATTCAAGCGCGATTCAGGCGTTAGCGGCCGATGGGCAGCCGCTGGGCCGGCTCGTTGGGAAAATCCACGAACCGGATCTCGACAGATTCAAGGCCGACCTGGGAGAGGAGGAACTTCCCTTGGATCACCTCTCCCTGTTGTACGTTCAGGATGTCTTTTCCGTCCGTGAAGACGGCGATCGGACGGTCGACGGGCCCGAACCTTCCCAGATATTTCAGGCTGAAGACCGGCGGCTTCGGCCGCGCGGCCTCCGCCGCGGCCCGCCGCGCCGCCTCTTCCTGCTGTTGCCGCAGGAGGTCCGCCGCCTCGCGCTGCGCGCGCAGCTCCTCCGCCGTCAGCGGGCGGGGTGGCGGCTGGGGCGGCGGCTGGGGAGGCGGCGGATCCACGAAGTGCCACGGGTCGCGCCCCACCTGGTATTCGTGCTTCTGGGGCTGCAGGTCGGCGACCTTGAGATCGAGGATCTCTTCGACCGGCGGCCTGGCCGGCGGCCGGCCGGCGCCGGGGATACGGCCCAGGGTGGCCGTGGCCGGATCGTCTTCCTCGCTTCCACCGGTGCCGGGGCTGCCGACGGGGGCGGTGTTGATCATACCGCCGGACGGACCGAGGTAGTGCCAGGCGACAAACAGGACCAGGACGCCCAGGACGGTCAGCAGGAGCTTGGTGCGGCTCTCGTTCACGCGCCGGGCCTCCCGCTGCCTGCCGCCGCGTTGGCAACCGTGCCGGTACCGGCCTCGTTGGCGAACAGAGTGGAAAGGGTCAGGTTCATCTGCAGTTCGGGCCCCTCGTCGCGGGTCTCCTCCGACAGCGTCACCGCCTCCAGGCTCAGGAAGGAGTCGGTCAGCTCCAACAGGTTCAGGAAGCTGCGCAGCTCCGGGTAGGTCCCTTCGACCGAAAAGACGTAGGAGCGCTTGACCAGGCCGTAGTCTTCGATCTCCTGCTGAGGGTAGGCGATCGACTTCGGGTTCAGGCCGGCCTGGCGGGCCAGGCGCTTGACCTCGTCCGTGGCGAGGGTGAGGCGCTGGCGGCGGGTCGAGAAGCGGTCGTCGTAGAGCCGCCGGATCTCGGTCTCCGCCGCGCGGGCGCGCTCGAGCCGGTCCTCGAGCACGGCTCGCTTGTCCTCCAGCGGCTTGAGCTGCTGCTCGCGCACCGAAGCGATGTCGGACTCCAGCGACTGCACCTGCCCGGCATAGCCGAAGCGATAGATGGAGAACGCCACGGCGTTCGCCAGGAAGAACAGCAGCGCCGGCAGCCAGATCCAGAGGCGCTGGCGCCAGATCTCGGATTGATCCTTCATTTACCGGTCTCCGCCTTGGCGCCCGCCGGGGCCGGCCGGCCCGTCCCGGCGGGAAGATAGGTCACCCGCAGGTCGAACCGCAGCCTGTTGTCATGCTCTTCGTCGCGCGTCTCGCGGGTGACGTCGGGGTCTTCGAACGAAGGGTGGGCGAAAAGCCTGTCCACGAAATCGGAGAGCGCCTCGTCGCTCCTGGACTCGGCCTGGATGATCAACGGCACGCGGTCGCTGGTCCCCACCGGCCGCCGCCCGCGCAGGGTGTTGGACGAGGTGGGGCGCGAGCCCGGCCGGTCGTCGGCAGCGATGGTCGCCGGCTGGAGCTGAATCAGCCGCACGTCGTTCGGCAGCACCTCGGCCAGGCGCTCGAACAGCAGGCTCCAGGAGAAGGTCCGCTCCCCGATCTTGCTGTTGAGGAAGGCGACCTGCTCGTTCTGCTGCCCCAGGTCGAGCTGGGAGAGCCGGGCCTCCAGGTCCGCGACCACCTTCTGCTGCCGCTCCACGCTGTCTTCCAGGCTCGCGCGCTCGGCCCGCTTCTGGCTCGAGCCGGCGAGGTAGCTCCAGAACAGGAACACGTTGCCGAGCAGCAGCAGCGCGCCCACGATCCAGAGCAGCAGGGCGGTGCGCACCACCGGCCGGGAGTTGACGTACGGCCGCCGGGCGAGGTTCAGCGAGCCGTTCATACGACCTCCTGACGGACGGCGCCGAGCATGGGAGCCAGCTCGCGCCAGGCGGGCGCCACCGGATCCTCGCTGCGCAGCGAGGGAAGATGGCGGCCGTCGACCGGGGCCACGGACGCTCCGAGGCCCTCCCGCAGCCGGTCGAGCCACATCGGCTCGGCCTCGGGCGGCGCCAGGAGGAGAACCGGACCGAGCGGGGCGCCCGCGAAGTGCTCGTCGAGGAAGTTCCGCGTCAGCTTGAGGTCGCGCGTGATGTAGATTGCGTGCGCCGCGCCGGACCTGCCGCCCGTATCGCCGGCATCGCCGGTAAACGCCTTGAAACGGTGGAGCACCGGCTCGCCGTTGCGGGCGAAGATCAGCGTATAGCCCTCGGTCTCCACCTGCACGACCGCCGAGAATCCCGACGCCGACGCGGGCAGCTCGACGGCCGAGAGCAGCGCCAGGCTGGAATTGGTGATGCGGCCGAGACGCACGCCGTGCGGCGGCGAAGGCGTCCTCGAGTCTGGCCCAGGAGCTGCTCGACGCCGAAGCCCAGCATGAGCCGCCGCGGCTCCTCCTGGACGCGGCAGCGGCTCGACCTCGACCGCGCTCACGCGCAGCTCGTCGACGCGGAACGGCACCAGGCGCCGAGCTTCCAGCGCAGGACGTCGTCGCGGGCCGGGCCTGGCGCGGGCAGGTCGGTGATCTCGCTGAAGGTCGACGCGCAGCCAGGCGTCGGGGAGGACCAGCGAGGCCTCCTTGACGCCGCCGGGATTCCCTGCACCAGCCCGCCCACCAGCGCCTGGAAGGCGGCCGGGTCGCGCAGCGGTCCGCCGAGCAGGCCCGCATGGAACGCGTCCGCAGGCAGCGGCCGCCTCGCGCCAGCCGCGCAGGCGGAAGCCCTGGCGGTCGCGCACGAACTGGCCGTAGCGCAGACGCCGGGCGTCGAGCGCGAAGGCGTGCGGCGGCGCCGGCACCGGGTCGAGCCCGAGCACGCGCTCAATCCACGAAGGTCACCTTGTTGATCTCACGCAGCGTCGTCACTCCCTGCAAGACCTTCTCGAGCGCCGACTCGCGCAGGAACTTCATGCCCTCCTCCTTGGCCGCGCGCTTGATCTCCGAGCGCCGGCCGCCGGTCCAGGATCAGCTCGCGGATGTGGTCCGACAGGTCGAGCAGCTCGGAGACCGCCAGCCGGCCGAGGAAACCGGTGCCGTTGCACTCGATGCAGCCGGCGCCCTCGTAGAACGTGAAGTCGCCGTAGACCGCCGGACGACAGCCCGACGTCCTCGAGCAGCTGCCGCGTCAGCTGACCTGGTCGCGCCGGCAGTGCGGGCAGATCCGCCGCACCAGCCGCTGGGCCAGCACGCAGTTGAGCGCCGACACGAAGTTGTAGAGGTCGACCTTCATGTTGAGGAAGCGGCCGAGCACGTCGACCACGTTGTTGGCGTGCACGGTGGTGAACACCAGGTGGCCGGTGAGCGCCGACTGGATGGCGATCTGCGCCGTCTCCTCGTCGCGGATCTCGCCGACCATGATCTTGTCGGGGTCGTGGCGCAGGATCGAGCGCAGGCCGCGGGCGAAGGTCAGCCCCTTCTTCTCGTTGACCGGAATCTGCGTGATGCCCCGGAGCTGGTACTCGACCGGGTCCTCGATGGTGATGATCTTGTCCTCGGCGGACTGGATCTCGGACAGGCAGGCGTAGAGCGTCGTCGTCTTGCCCGAGCCGGTCGGGCCGGTCACCAGCACCATGCCGTAGGGCTCGCGGATGAACTTGCGCAGCTTGCGCATGGTGTCCTCGTCGAAGCCGAGGATGTCGAGGCGGAGGTTCTTGAACTCCTTGTTCATCGACTCCTTGTCGAGGATGCGGATGACGCAGTCCTCGCCGTGGACCGTGGGCATGATCGAGACGCGGAAGTCGATCGTGCGCCCCTTGAGGCGCAGCTTGAAGCGGCCGTCCTGGGGGATGCGCTTCTCGGCGATGTCGAGCTCGGACATGACCTTGATGCGGCTGATGATCGTCTGGTGGTGGCGCTTGTCGATCGGCTCCATCGCCTGGTAGAGCACGCCGTCGATGCGGTACTTGATGACCACCTCGTGTGTCGCGCGTCTCGATGTGGATGTCGCGAGGCGCGGCGCTGGATGGCGTTGAACACCGTCGAGTCGACCAGCTTGATGATCGGCGAGGTGTCGGCGGTGATGCGGTCGATCGACAGGACCTCCTCGCCCTCCTCGTCCTCCTGCACGAGCTGGATGCGGAAGTCCTCGGTCGCCTCGTCGAGCACCCGCTGGGTCGACTCGGACTTCTGCAGGATCTCGTCGATCGCCGAGCGGCACGCCGACCCGGACCTCGACCGCGCTGGCCGAGCAGCAGCTCGATCTCGTCGAGCGGTCGACGTCGGACGGGTCGGCCATCACCACCGCGAGGCCGGCCTCGGCAGGCGCTCCGGGGCATGAAGTCGTAGCGCAGCATCAGGTCGAACGGGATCGCCGGAACAGATCGTTGTCGATCCGGAAGTGCGTCAGGTCGACGAACTCGAGACCGTGGCGCCGGCGAACGTCTCCGCGGCGATGCGCTCGCGGGCGAGCCGCTCGCCGCGCCTGCTCGACGGTCTCGGCTTCCGGAAGAGCCGCCACCTCGCCATTCGATCACGGCCATTCGCCGATATCCCCGTACCTCGAAGCAGCCCTGAGCTAGAACTTGGCGCTGCCGAGCATGCCGAACATCGGCAGGTAGATCGAGATCAGCAGGATCGCGATGATCGATGCCCATGAAGACCAGCATCAGCGGCTCGACCAGCGAAAGGATGCGCTGCATCCGGGTCTCGACCTGTTCGTCGAAGAAATCGGAGACGTTGGTCAGCATCTCGTCGAGCGACGCCGGTCGCCTCGCCGACCTTGACCATGTCGATCGACATGTCGGTGAACATGCCGGCGTCTGCTCGAGCGCCGCGTGGAACGCCTTGCCCTCGCGCACCATCTGGATCGTCGGCTCCAGGCCGCGCGCGGACGTAGCGAGTTGCCCACCGCGGTCGACGGCGATCTCGAGCGCCGGCACCAGCGGCATGCCGCCCGTCAGCAGGGTGCGAGAGCGAGCGGCAGAACTCCGCCAGCGCGAAGCGGTGGAGCACCGGCCCGAGCAGCGGCGCCTTGAGGCGTCACCCGGTCCAGCGCCACCCGGCCGGTGTCGGTGCGGTTCCAGCGAGCGCAGAAAGCGCGACGCCGCCGATGATACACGGCCAGGATCAGCGGCCAGTTGTCGGTCGCAGGAAGATGCGAGAAGCCGAGCGTCGATGCGGGTGATCAGCGGCAGCTCGACGTCGAGCTCCGTAGAAGAAGCCCATGAACTTGCGGCACCACGAAGATGGCCATGATGAAGATCATGGCGATCGACAGGCAGACCAGGACCGCCGGGTAGACCAGCGCGGAGACCACCCGCTTGCGTGCGTCGATCACGAGCTTGGTGTAGCGGATGAAGCGGCGGATGACCTGCTCGAGCTCGCCGCTGCGCTCGCCGGCCTTGAGCGTCGAGGCGGGTAGAGCGGCGGGAACAGCTCGCCGAGCGCGGCGAAGGCGTCGGAGAGCTCCTCGGCCGCTCTTGACCCGGTCGCGGATGTCGGTCAGCACCTCGCGGAAGTTCGGGTCGCGCATCCGCTCGAGCATCAGGTTCAGCGCCTGGAGCAGCGGCAGACCGGCCTTGAGCAGCGCAGCCAGCTCCTGGTTGAAGATGACGAACTCCTGGATCGGGATGCGCTTGCGGCGGAAGCGCAGCCGGCTCAGGGAGCGCAGGCCGCCGCCAACCTTACCGGCATGGGCGGCGCGAGCCGGCATGCCGCGGCGCCGCACCTCGAAGAGGTGAAGCCCGCGCTTGCCGAGGTCGACGCGCAGCGACGGCTCGTCGGGAGCGTCGAAGGCCTCCTCGATGACCCGTCCGTCCGGGGTGCCCACGCGGCAGATGAAATGCATCGTCCTCTCCGTCTCCTTCGTCGTCCTAACGCTGGTTTGCCGGCAGCCGCTTCGCGACCGTGCCGTAGTGGACCGTGAGCACGACCATGAGCGCCTCGCGGCTCTCTTCGGTGCGCGCCAGCCCGAAGCTCGTGGTCTGCTCGAGGGTCAGGAACAGATTCGTGTGAATCAGCGGCGAGCCCGCCCGGTGCTCCTCCGTCCGGCGGAGGATGCGGAAGTCGGACAGCCGGACGCGCTGCTTGTCCACCAGGGTGCCGAGGCGAAAGCTCACCTCGTACTCCCCTCCCAACGCATAGGTGACCGCCTGGCCTTCCCGCGAGTCGAGCTGCGCCTGCGCCTCGACCTGGTAGATGTCGTACGGCAGCAGGGCGCGCAGCCGCCTGGTCAGCGGCGCCGGCAGGTCGGAGCGCACCACCGGCTGCCCGTCCGTGCCCGAAGACCGGATGGCCCGGACGATGTAGATCTCCAGCTTGAGCGGCAGCGACGGGTGGTCGTAGCTGCGCAGCACCGGGATGATCCGCCCGAGCGCCGCCGGGCTGTCGCGGATCACCAGGGTGTTCGTCGCCGGCTGCAGCTCGACCGTGCCGCGCTGGGAGAGCAGCGGGAAGATCATCGAGATGGCGTCGCTCGCCTGCCGGTAGCGCATGGTGTACGCGTGCAGGACCAGCTCCCCGGAATCTTTCTGGGCCGCCGGCTGGGCGGCCAGGGCCGGTACCAGGAGAGCGGCCCAGAGGAGGACCGGGACGGCGCGGCGAACGGGCGAGAACGGAGACATGGGAAACCAGGGACGATCCGGCGGAACCGGCTCAGATGTCGAGGCTCTCATCGACGACCATGACTACGGAGAGGCCCTCGTCGTTCATGTGGTAGACCCGGGCGTCGGGCAGGTTCACCCCTTCGACCACCGGCTCTTCCAGATCAACCTCGTTGGGCGCCACGTCGATTCGTCCCTCGCGGAAGATGGCAGCGTCGGCGCTGCCCTTTGCCAGCCGCTCGGAGACGTCGTGCCCTGCCGGTACCGCGACGGCTACCAGGGCCAGGGCCGCGGCCACGGCACCCATGGACCGGCGCCTCCACACGGAAGAGGTGCGCGAACGGGGCTCGAGCGAGTCGAGACGGCTGGCGGCGCGCATCGCGGCCACCGCCGCGCGCACCGCGTCGGCCTCGGAGCGCTCCTCGGCCGCGCTCATCGACACCGCCGGCACGGCGGCCATGCGGCGGAAGACCAGGGTCGGATCGGCGGTCAGGGCCGCGCGGCGGCAGAGGCGGCAGCCGTCGAGATGGACGAGAGCCTCGCTCCAGCCCGCGGGCTCGGCAGCCTCACGGCCATGGCGCTCGCGGCGGTGCGCGGTCAGGGCGGTCCAGTCCGGGCAGCTCACTGGATTTTCTCCTCGATAAGCTCCTCGGCAAGCTCCGGCGGCACGAAGCCGGCGGCGTACTCGGGATAGCGCTTCGCCAACTCACGCCGGAGATAGTGGCGGGCGTTGAACAGGTGGTTGCGGACGGTCGACTCGCGGCAGCTCATGACCTCGGCCACCTCGGTTGAGGAGAGACCCTCGACCTCCTTGAGCAGGAACGCCATCCGCTGCTTGTCGGACAGCCCGGCGGCGAGCTCGCGGAAGATGGCCGTGACCTCGCCCTGCTGCAGCCCGTCCAGGTCGCCGGCCGCGTTGACGTCCGCCACCTGCCGCAGGTGCAGGCGCACCGGCTCGTCGACCTTTTCGCGGGTGCGGCGGGAGCGCAGGTGGTCGATCGCCAGGTTGCTGGCGATCCGGTAGATCCAGGTGTTCGGGCTCCACCGGAGGTCGAACCTGGCGCGGTTCTCCCAGACCCTGAAGAAGGTGACCTGGACGACGTCGCGGGCCTCCTCCACGTCGCCGAGGATGCGCTGGACGAGTTGAAGGAGGGGGCGGGTCTTGCGGCCGATCAGCTCGCTGAACGCGGCTTCGTCGCCGCCGCGGACCCCCATCAGGAGGTCGCGGTCGGACACGTCCGCCCAGGGATGGGGGTCGGTTCGGCGGGTGTAGACGAGCTCTAGCATGTCAACCGTGTATACGGACCACGTCCGGAAAACGTCCAGGCCCGGGCTGCCCGGCATTTTTGGGAGCGGCCCGAGACCTCATTATACTGCCCGCCGGAATGCGCACTGTGCTTCGGGGACTCTACCAGCTCGCGGCGGCCGCCGTCCTGCTCCTGGCCGGCCCGGTTCTGCTCGTCCGCCGCGGGAGGCATTATCTCCCGACCCTGGCCGGACGGCTCGGCCTCCGCTACGGCGCGCCCTCCCCGTCCACCCACCCTCTCTGGCTCCATGCCGTCTCGGTGGGCGAGGCCGGAGTCGCCGCCACCCTGGCGCGAGCCCTCCCTTCCGAAGTGCCGCTCGTGGTCACGACCGTGACCCCGACCGGCCAGGAACGGGCCCGGACCGCTCTTCCGGGACCGGCCCGGCACCGAGATCGCCTACCTCCCTTTCGAGCTCGGCTTCGCCGTCCGGCGCTTCTT
Organism: uncultured Holophagales bacterium; assembly: GCA_963844885.1. Taxonomy (GTDB): domain Bacteria; phylum Acidobacteriota; class Thermoanaerobaculia; order Multivoradales; family UBA5704; genus DATMER01. Next base: position 244,048 of record CAWJQA010000017.1, read on the forward strand.
CGACCGCTTCCAGCCCCGCGCCCTCGTCCTGGTCGAAGGCGACTACTGGCCGCTCGTCCTCTCCGAAGCCCGGCGCCGGGGGGTGCCCGTGGCCGTCGTCAACGGCCGGGTGGGCGACCGCGGCTTCGCGCGCATGCGCAGCCTGCGGCCTCTCCTCGGGCCGCTCTTTTCCGGGATCGACCGCTTCGGAGCCCAGACGCGCCCAGGACCGCAACCGGCTCGCCGAGCTCGGCATTCCAGCCGAGCGGCTCCGGGTGACCGGCAATCTCAAGTTCGAGACGCCCGAGCCGGCGGTGAAGCCGGAGCTGGAGGAGCGGCTCCGGGAGCTGGCGGCCGGCCGGCCCATCCTCCTGGCCGGCTCGACCATGGCCGGCGAGGAGACGGCCGTCCTCGGACGCGTTCGCCCGGCTCGGCGGGGGTGAGCGGGCCTCCTGGTGCTGGCGCCTCGCCATCCGGAGCGATGGGAGGGGGTCTGGGGACTGCTCAATGGGATGGCGGCGGCTCGGCGGTCGGCCCTCACCGCCCGGCCCCCTCTCCCGGTCCACCCGAGTCCACCCGCCCCGGGAGAGGGGGGGACTGACGGGGCCGATGTCGTGTTGCTGGACAGTCTGGGGGAGCTCGCAGGATTGTATCGGACCGCGGCCGGCGCGTTCATCGGCGGTACGCTATTGCCGACCGGCGGTCACAATCCTTTGGAGCCGGCCCGGTTCGGGGTACCGGTGGCGGTGGGGCCTTCGATGGACAACTTCCGCGACATGGCCGAGCAGTTCGACCAGGCCCGGGCATGGCGCCGGGTGAAGGATGCCGCCGAGCTGGCCGCAACCTGGGGACAGTGGATCGCCGATCCCGCGGCGGCCCGCGAGCAGGGCGAGCGCGGCCTCCGGTTGATCGAGGAGAATCGCGGCGCGCTCGCCCGGACGATCGAGATGCTGGCTCCTCTCCTCTCTCAACGCTCATGAAAGCTCCGTCCCCGCCCTCCTCCCCCTGGCAGATCCTCTACGGCGCGCGCCCACCGGCTGCGCTCGCGCTGGTACCGTTCGCGCTCGCGCCATCTTCCCCGTCCGGTGGTGAGCATCGGCAACCTGCACTGGGGCGGCGCCGGCAAGACGCCGCTGGTCGCGGCCGTGGCCGGCCATCTGCGGGACCGGGGGTTGGCGGTCTGCATCCTCTCCCGCGGCTACGCCAGCCGGGGGCGCGGCGTACAGGTGGTGAGCACCGGCGGCGGTCCTCTGCTCGGTCCCCTCCTGGCCGGGGACGAGCCGGTGCTGCTGGCCGGCGAGCTGCCGGGCGTCGCGGTGGTGGTCGGGCCGGAGCGCTACGACGCCGGCATGGCCGCGCTCCGCCGCCTGCCGAAGCCGCCGGACCTGTTTCTCCTGGACGACGGCTTCTCGCATCTGGCCCTGGCCCGGAACCTGGACGTCGTGGCGTTCCCGGCCGCGGACCCGTTCGGCGGCGGCCGGCTCTTTCCCGGAGGACGCCTGCGGGAGCCGCTCGCCGCCATCGCCCGCGCGCAAGCCGTGGTGCTCACCGGCGCCTCCTCGCCGGAAGACGGCCGGGAGCTGGCCGAGTCTCTCCGGCCCTACGGCTTCACCGGCCCCGGTTTCGCGAGCTTCACCCGGCCCGGCCGGCCGCGGTGGATCGGACGCTGGACCGGGGAAGCCGGCGGAGACCTGGAGGCCGGAGCGAAGGTCTTCCTGGTCACCGCCATCGCCCGTCCCGAGCGCTTCGTCGAGCACCGCCCGGGAGCTGGGCTTCGAGGTCGCCGGAGAGCTGCGCTTCCCCGATCATCACCCCTACCCGGCACCGACCCTCGACCGGATCGCCGCCGCCTTCCGCTCGAGCGGCGCCGCCGCCGTCCTCACCACGGCCAAGGACGGGGTCAAGCTCCTGGGACGCCTGAACGTCCCCCTGGCCGAGCTGCCCGTCCGGGCCGAGCCGGAGCCGGGCTTCTGGGCTTGGTTGGATGGGTTCGGGTTTGATTCACAGTGATACTCGGGTCATACTACTGACTATGAAGACCGCCATATCGATCCCTGATCCTGTCTTCGAGGAGGCCGACAAGCTCGCGAAGAGGATGCACGTCTCCCGAAGCAAGCTCTATGCTTCGGCCATCCAGGCCTACGTGGAGGCGCATCGTGCCAATGACATCACGGAGGCGCTGAACCGGGTCTATAGCAAGGAAGATTCCTCGCTCGATCCGGTCCTCGCGGCCCTCCAGGCCAGGGCCTTGTCGAGGGACGATTGGTAGACGCCCGCCGTGGCGAGATCTGGTGGGCGTCCCTGCCGGAACCTTCGGGCTCGGAGCCGGGCTACCGCCGGCCTGTCGTCATTCTCCAGGCGGACAGCTTCAATCACAGCCGGATCCGGACTGTGATCGGTGTCGGTCTGACCACGAATCTCCAAAGGGCAGATTCCCCTGGCAACGTCTTGTTGCCCAGCCGCCAGACGAGGCTGCCGAAGGACTGCGTCGCAAACGTCTCTCAGATCATCACAATGAATAAGGAAGATCTGCTCGAGTGGGTTGGCCCTCTCCCTTCCCAACTCCTGCAGCGTATCGAAGACGGTCTCCGCCTAATCCTGGACCTCTGACCCAAACCCTCCCCGTGAAGAACCGCCCCGTCCGGCACCGGATCGAGTACGGCCTCTATCTCCTCCTCAAAGGGATCTTGCGCGCCCTGCCGCACGAGTCGGCCCGGAACGTGGGCCGCGCCGTGGGCTCGCTCGGTCACGCCCTGGACCGGCGGCACCGGGAGGTGGCGCTGCGCAACCTGGAGCTCGCCCTGCCGGAGATCCCCCCGGACGAGCGGCGCCGGCTGGTGCGGGACTGCTTCCGCCACTTCGGAGCCGCGCTCTGCGACGCCGTCTCCTCCACCCGGTTCGACGCCCGGGATCTCTGCGAGCGCTTCAGCCTGGAGGGATGGGAAAACGTCGAGGCCGCGGAACGCCCCGGCAATGGCTTCTTCGTCCTCTCTCCCCATCTCGGCTTCTGGGAGCTGGCGCCGCCGCTGATCGGCGCGTTTCACCGGAAAATGAACATCGTCATGCGGCCGGCCGACAATCCCTATCTGGACCGGGAGTTGCGGCAGCTCCGCGAGCGCTTCGGCAACGGCACGCTGCCGAAGCGGGGAGCGGTGCGCCGGATGATGGAGGTTCTGCGGGAGGGTGGCATCGTGGGCATCCTCATCGATCAGCGGGTGCAGGCGAAGGAGGGGATCGAGGTGCCGTTCTTCGGCCGCCCGGCGCTCACCACGCCCGTGCTGGCCCGGCTCTCCTTGCGCACCGGCGCCCCGGTCCTCCCCCTGGCGCTCTTTCCGGAGCCCCATGGAAAATACCGCTTCGTCGCCCACCCTCCGATCGTCCCTCCCAATGATGTCCAGGGTGCCGAAGGAGACGAGGCTGTGACCGAGCTGACCCGCCGATATCTCGCCGTGGCCGAGCAGGACATCCGCCGCCATCCGGAGCAGTGGCTCTGGATGCACCGCCGCTGGGAGGCGCGGAAGTGACGCCCGAAGACAAATCCGAAAGCAAGTCTCCCCCTCTCCCGGGGAGGGGGACTCGGGAGGACCGGGAGAGGGGGCCGGGGGGTGAGGGTCGCTGGCTCCTTCCTTATCTCCTCCTCGTCCTCCACGCCCTCGCCTTCGGGCTCTGGATCGTGGACGACGCCGGGATCTCTTTTTCCTACGCCCGTAGCCTCGCGTCAGGGTACGGGCTGGTGTCCCAGCCCGGCCTCCCGCCGGTGGAAGGGTTTTCCAATTTTCTCTGGACGGCCGGCCTGGCCCCCGCGTTTCTCGTCCACCTGTTCCATCCGGTCTTCACCCCGAAGCTGATCAGCCTGGCTCTGCTCGCCGCGTCCTTTCTCCTGCTCAACCGCTGCCTGGTCGCCCTCACCGGCAGCCGGGCGGCTTCCCGCGTCACGCTGCTGCTGCTCGCGGTCTGTGCTCCGTTCGTGGCCTGGACCATCTCCGGTCTCGAAAACCCGCTTTACGTTTTCCTGCTCTGCCTGTTGCTCCGGCTGATCGTCAAGGAGCGGGAGAGCGGCCGGTCCCTCCCGCTGCTGGCGGGAGCCGTGGCCGCCGGGCTCGCCATGACCCGGCCGGACGGCGCCGTCTTCGCCGCGCTCTACCCGCTGTTGACGCTCGCCCGCTGCCGTAGCGGGGCGGCCGGACGGTGGATCCGGTACGGTGCCGCGCTCGGCGTCCTCTTCGGCGGGTTCCTCCTCTTCCGCTGGACCTACTTCGGGCAGATCTTTCCGAACACCTATTTCGCCAAAGGCGGCCCGTCGCCCGGGGCCTGGCTGGACCTGCTCACGCTCCAGCCGCCGATGATGGGAAAGGTTTTCGACCTGTTCGAGTCGGTGGCCGGCACGGGCAACGTCCTCCTGTTGGCGGGGCTGGTGATGGCGACGGCCTTTCTGATCGGAGCGCGGCGTTTTCGGTGGGAGCACGGCGTCCTGCTCGCCTTCGCCTACGCCGGAGCCGCGCCCTATCTTCTCCTGCCTCACGACTGGATGCCCGAGTATCGCTTCGCCACTCCGTTCTTTCCCTTCGTCTACGCCTACGGAGTGGCGCTCGCCACGTCTTTCGGAGAGATGCTGCCCGAGGAGCGAAAGCGCCTGGCGGCGCTGGCCGGCGGGCTGGCCGCGGTGGGGATGAGCCTGGCCCTGTTCGCACCCCGCACCGTGCTGTTCGCGGCGGCGCCGACCGTTCCGTTCGAGGAGGTCGTCTGGAAATTCGGGCTACGGTACAACCGTTTCGCCGATGTCCTGGGCCTGCGGCAGGCGTCCATCCTCCTGCCGGACGTGGGAGGCACTCTGTGGACGTCGCGCCTGCGGGTCTACGACCTGGCCGGGCTCACCGACCCGGTCATCGCGCGAACGATGGACAAGGACCCCGAAGCCTTTTACGACTACATTTTCGAGCACGCGAAGCCGACCTTCATCCACACGCACCACTACTGGACGCTGAAAGCCGGCTTCGACTACGACCCCCGGTTCACCCGGGACTACGTGGCGCTCTTCGACTTCGTGGAGCCCGCCGTGGTGCAGCGGGCGAGAGGCGACCGGCTCCGCTCCGGGGATTTCGTGCGCCGCGACGCCGTCGAAGGCAAGGACGCGGCCCTGGCGGCGGTCCGGGCGGAGCTCATCGAGTACTACGAAGAGTCCCGGCCGGAGCTCGAAAAGCGGGGGTCGAAGGTCATGGAGCGGATGGAGTAGGAGGCTGGCTCGGCCTCGCCCGGGCCGACGCTCAAGAATACACGCACCTGATTCGACACGGCGAAGTCGCCAACGATCTGCGGCGCAGGTGGCAAGCGGACCGAGAGCGGTAACCTGGACAGCTCTGGCTTGGGATGGGCTCGACGAGGCACTCGCATCATGTCCAACGCGCTGTTCATTCCCCCAGCCAACGTATCCAGGAGGTATCACCTAGCTTTTCAACGTTGCCGCGGGCCAACACCTCCACTACCGCCCTCTTGAATACTCTCTCTGATTCATACCCTCCATCAAATCTCTCCGTAAACGCCTTGTACGCCCGGCGAAGCTCCCGCTCGAAGCGCAATCCCAGGTCGCTGTAAGACCGACCTGTACAGACCTCCCTGATATCGTCGCGCTCAATTTCGGAGATCAACTCTTTCGCATACAGCCACTTCTCGCTGCCAAGGGTAGCTTCAGGAAGAGTAGAGCCCTTGGGCCACTTGGGAATCATCGGCGTTCTCCGATAGTTGGAAAGGTCTCTCAGACAGGATGAGCCGCAAGCCTTACGCCCAGGACGGTTTGTGCGGTCAGTGCCATGTTGATTTCTCCTCTGTGCTTTATTCATCTTGCTGAAAGGCTCGCGGCACCCCCATCAGCCCAGCGCCGCCAGCATCCGGTCGATCTCCTCTTCCGTATTGTAGAAGTGGGGAGACACCCGGAACCGTCCGGCGCGGGCGGCGACTCCGATCCCCTGCTCGGCCAGGCGGCGGACGAGGTCGTCGGCGGCGTGTTGCGGGTGGACCGCGGTGACGATGCCCGAGGTTTCTCCCGGCTCGCGGGAGGAGATCAGCCGGAAGCCGCGCTCGGCGAGGCCCACGGCGGCGCGCTCGGTGAGGGTCAGAACACGACTCTCGACCTCTCCCTTCCCGGCTTCCAGGAGGATCTCCAGCGCCGCTCCCAGGGCGGTGATGCCATAGCCGTTCAGGGTGCCGCTCTCGAAGCGCTTCGCGCCCTCGTTGAAGTCGACCCGGAACTCGGTCCAGCCGAGCTGGTCGCGCATCGAGCGCCAGCCGGACCGGGTGGGACGGAAGCGCTCCAGGATCCGGTCGGAGACGTAGAGCAGCCCGATCCCCTCCGGGCCGAGGAGCCACTTGTGGGCGGAGGCCACGGCCGCATCCACGAGGTCGCGCTCGACGTCCAGCTCCAGAGCGCCGAGCCCCTGGACGGCGTCCACGACCAGAAGGGCTCCGCGCTCGCGGCAGACCTGGCCGATGCGCGCGAGGTTGCAGCGGTAGCCGCTGGCGTACTGGACCCAGGAGAGAGCCACCATGCGGGTACGGCCGTCGACGAGGGACAGCACCTCGTCGTCGTCCACCCGGCCGTCCCGCTCCGCGACCCGCCGGTACTCGACGCCGTGATCGCGGAGGCGCATCCAGGGATAGACGTTCGAGGGGAAGTCGAGTGCGGCGCCGATGACGTTGTCGCCCGGCTGCCAGTCCACGAAGCCCTCCGCGATGGCGGACAGGCCGGTGGAGGTGTTCTCGCAGAACGAGACCTCCCGGGCATCGCGGGCGCCGAGGAGCTTGGCGGCCAGGCCGCGCACCCGCTCGATCTCCCGGTTGCGATCGGCCCAGTGCTGGTCGCCGGAGAGGGAGACGTCCTCAGCCATCGCGGCCATCCGCCGGACCGCCCGGCGCGGCAGCGCCGCCACCGCCGCATGGTTCAGATACGCGAGCCGCTCCGTGACCGGAAACTCCTCGCGGAAACGCTTCAGTGTAGTCTCGTCCATGATTCCTCCTGCCTCCCTCAGAGATCCACTTTCTCCAGTCCCGCCAGGTAGAGGGCGTTCCAGAGGAGCTTGAACGTGCGGTGCGGCTGCGCCCGGTGCTGCGGACGGAAGCCGATCAGCACCACGCGCCCCTTGCCCACGGTGAGGTCCACCACGGCCGCCCGCTTCTCCAGCAGCTCGCCGCCCTTGAGATAGCCGCTCACCAGGATGTCCCGGGCGTCGTCCGGGTAGGAGGCCACCACCCGGCGGCCGATACGGGCGTCCGGCGGGCTGGTCTGGAAGGCCGGCGAGTCCGCGAAGTAGGCGGCCTCTTCGGTCTGCAGCCCGTGACTCAGAGGGCTCTCGGGGTCCATCCGGATGCGCAGCATCGAGCCCGGGCAGTTGAACTGCTCCGGCGTGGCCCGCGCCAGCACGTTCGTCACCGGCAGCCCCAGGAGGTCGATCACGTATTCGGACGATTCGTCCAGGGCCACGAGCGTGCCGCCGTCCTCCACCCACTTCTTGAGCCGGTCGCCGCCGCCCGTGCCGATCCCGCCGATCCCGCCGGCATACGGAGGCGGCAGCGGGCTCCAGGTGCGCCGGGCCTCGGGCGAGCCGGGCTCGCCGCGCTCCAGGATGTCCTTGTTTACGGCCGGCAGCAGGATCACGTCCACCTTCCCGCGGTAGGCCGCCGTCCGCATCTGCTCGTTGCTCAGGTTTTCGAACGGAAAGCCGTACTGCTCCAGCAGGAAACGGGTCCACCCCTCGTCGAGGCTCGCGACCCACGGCTTGTACAGGCCCACCCGCACGGGTTTCACCCGGAAGGCCGGACCCGTCGGCGCCCGCTCCAGGCCCCGCACCGGCACGTGCAGCTCCCGCGACAGGCGGGACAGATCGGCGGCCGGGATCGAGCCCGCCGGCAGGTAGAAGTCCCCGACCGCGGTTTTACCCTCGGGCGCGTCCGGCGCCTGCCGCAGCCAGTAGACGGTCTTGCCCGACCCGGTGAGCCGGTTCAGGGCGGTGAACGCCGAGTCGGCCGCGTGCGGGATGATCCAGCCGCCGGCCGATGCCGCCGATACGGCCACGTCGCCGCCCGGCCAGACCGGCTGGTCCACCGCGGCCAGGCTGCCGGCGATCCCGTCGATTTTCGTGCTCGATTCGTCCACCTCCACCCCCATGGCGATCGGGAGCGACCACGAGGTCACGTCGTAGGGAGCCATGACCGGCCCGCCTTCGTAGGGGATCACCTCGGGGTAGCGCTGCGGCCGGAGCATGGTGAGCAGGAAGGCCCGGTATGGCTGCGCCGCCGGGATGACGTAGCTGCCGGCCGGGTAGACCTGCCGCCCCAGGGTGACCGGCGAGGCGGCACGCTCCACCCGGACGCCGTGGCGCAAAAGCAGCTCCACCAGGAGCGCCGCCGCCACCGGGTCGCGCTGGCCTTCCGGGCCTTCCGGGATCACCCAGGCGTAGGGCGGCCCCGACCGGCCCGCGGCCGTAGCTGCCGACGCCATGCGGTACGTGTTGAACAGCAGGCTCTCCCGGTAGGTCGCCGCGGATTCCAGGAAGCTGCGGGTCGCGACCAGCTCGTACTCGACGATGTCGCGCAGCCGCCACCAGCCGCCCGGCCAGGGGGAGGGGAAGTTGGAGCGGCGGCCGTACTCCGGCAGCCCCTTGACCCCGCCCCGCAGCTCGCCCGGCTCGATGTAGACCGGAGTGGCGACGTCGGCGCTCGCCACCTCGGTGAGCAGGCCGGTGACGTTCTTCCACCAGGCCGTGTTGCGGGTGCCGCCCGGCCAGTAGCTGTCGAAGATCATGTCGCTCCCCACGCCGAGCTTGCCCGCCTCCTCCAGGCGCATGCTCATCCCGGTGCCGAGCAGGTCGGCGGTGCGGAAGATCAGCGAATCGACCTCCGGGGCCAGGGGGTCGGCCTGGGGCGGCACGAACATCCGCGGACCGGTGGCGCCCATCTGGTGCTCGTCGAGGAAGATCTGCGGGTGCCAGCGATGGTAGAGGACGCCGTTGACCGCCCGGCTCTCCTTCTGGGTGAGCATGTAATAGTCGCGGTTGTCGTCGTGACCCACGTAGGGGTGGTAGAGCCACGGCATGTCGCCGCCTTCGTAGGGCGTGCCCACGTATTTGTTGTACCAGTCGACGACCATCACCTGCCCGTCCGGATTGATCGACGGCATCAGGAGGAGGATGGCGGAGTCGAGCCAGGCGAGCATCTTCGGGTCGCTCGTGGTGGCGACGCCGTACACGAATTCCAGCGTCATCTGGGTCGAGCCGACCTCGGTGGAGTGGATGGAGCAGGTGACCATCGCGATGGTCTTGCCCTCCGTCACCAGGGCGCGGGCCTCGTCCTCGGAGAGCCCCTCGGGATCGGCGAGGCGGCGGGCGATCTCCCGGTAGCGGTCGAGGTTGCGCTGGTTCGCTTCGGAGGTCAGGATCACGACCGGCATGTCGTTGCCGAGGGTCGAGGTTCCCGCCGACTCGATGCTCACCCGGTCCGAGGCGGCGTCGACGAGACGCAGGTATTCGACGACCTTCGGCCAGGGCGCGAGCCAGCGGTCGTCTCCGACCCGGTGGCCGAGGAAGCTTTCGGGGGTGGGGACCTCGGCGGCCCGCGACAGGACGGGGAAGGCCAGGATCAGGACGGTGGCGGATAGGGCAAGATGTCTGCGCATGGCGGCAGGAGTTTACAACTCCGGGCATGGTAGAGGGCTTGCTTTTGTTACCCACATGATACCCTCGGGCGTCCCCGCCCGCGGGTGTCCTTGAATCAGGACGAAACCAAGCTCATGAACCGTCTCCGCATCCTCGTTCCCGGCCTCCTTGCCGCCCTGCTCCTGGTGCCGGCGCTCGGCAGCCATGCCGGCGATGCCGAGGAGCAGCCGCGGAACGAGGAGTTCCGCTACCGCTGGCAGCTCAAGAACTTCGTCGGCGCGCTGGCCGGCCTGTTCTTTCCCAACCAGGGCGAAGGCTCCCTCACCTTCCGCCAGTCCAACGGACATCTGAAGAGCGAGCTGATCATCACCTCGGCCCAGAGCGAGGGCGGGTATTTCCGCTACGGATCGGAGATCGAGATCGCCACCCTGCAGCCGATCCGCGCCTGGAGCGCCTACTCGTGGCGCGGCGACTCCAAGTTGAAGAACGAGCCGGTCGACCAGCGGGGAGTCCTCGACATGGCGGCCGGCATCTACGCCATCCGCACCGATCCGCCCACCAAGCCCCGCCGGATGGAGATCTGGTCCGACGGCAAGATCTACCCCGTGGTGGTGATCCCCCTGGGGATCGAGATCCGCAACCTGCCCGGCGGCAAGGTCCCGGCCCGCCATTTCTCGATCCGGGGCGTCCAGTTGCAGGGCGCGCGCCGCTGGAAGGGAAGGCTCGATCTCTGGCTCACCCCCGACGATGCGGCCACGCCGGTCGAGATCCTGATCTCCCGCAACCTCGCCGACGTCCGCATGGAGCTGATGCCGTCCCCCTAGTTTCCGGTATCGTCCCCGTTTGGATGCAGGTCAACCCACAAGGGAGGAAATGCAGCATGAATCGCTTCAAGTCCCGTTGGATGGTAGCGTCCCTCGCCCTGGCCGTTTCCCTGGGCTTCCTGACGGCGGCGCAGGCCGAAACACCCGACAAGGCCGCCAAGAGCGTCAAGGTCAAGCTCCAGGGCGCTCCGGCCGACACCGATTTCGCCGGCACGCTGACGATCACCCCGGAAGGCAACGGCGTCCGCATCGTCGCCGACGTCGCGGGCGTGGACAAGGACGGCAAGCACGGCCTCCACGTCCATGAGAACGGCATGTGCGAGCACCACCCGGCCGGCGACGCCGCCAAGCCGTTCTCGACGGCCGGCGGCCATTTCAATCCGGGCGGCGCCGCGCACGCCTGCCCCCCGACCGATCCGCGCCACGCGGGCGACCTCGGCAACATCGAGGTCTCCGGCGGCAAGGGCCACCTGGAGCTGTTCGTCGCCAACCTGACGCTGGACCAGCTCATGGGCAAGGCGATCATCCTCCACGGCGGTGAGGACGACTGCACCACGCAGCCGACCGGCAACTCGGGCGACCGGATCGCCTGCGGCGTGGTGGCCGAAGCGACGGGGGGCTACTAGCGGCATGACGCGGCGCGCGCTCTTCGCCATCCCTGTCGCCATCTTCCTGGCCGCGGCAGCGGGGAGCGCGCCCGGCGGGCTCGATCCGCTCGACTCTCCGGCCGGCCCGGGTTCCATGGCACCCAGCCTGGTATCGGCCGGCCATGACATTCTTCTCACCTGGCTGGAGCCGCTCTCCCCGGCCACCCCCGGCAAATCGCCCGCCGCGCCCGTCGCGCCCGTCGCGCCCGCTGGACACCGTCTCCGGATCTCGCGCCTCTCGGGAGGCCGGTGGTCGGCGCCGGCGACGGTGGCCTCCGGCCCGGGCTTCTTCGCCAACTGGGCGGATTTTCCGTCCGTCGCCCTGGCCCCGGACGGCTCCCTGACCGCGCACTGGCTGGCGAAGACCGGGGATGACACGTATGCCTACGGCATCTTCCACGCCCGCTCCACCGACGGCGGAGCCACCTGGAAGGAGATGGGTCTCCTGCACGACGACCGCATCCAGGCCGAGCACGGCTTCGTCTCCTGGGTGGCCGAGGGCAAGGGCCTCCGCGCCTTCTGGCTCGACGGCCGCCTGACCGCCAAGGGCGGCCCCATGACGCTGCGCACCACGGTTCTGGAGGGTGGCCCCCCTCGTCCCTCCGAGCTTCTGGACGACCGCGTCTGCGACTGCTGCCAGACCGACGCCGCGCTGGCCGCGGACGGTCCGGTGGTGGTCTACCGCGACCGCACGGCCGAGGAGGTCCGGGATATCTACGTGAAGCGCCGAATATTCGCGGGCACCGCGGGCACGGCGGGCTGGAGCAAGCCGGTCCGGGTGGGTGCCGACAACTGGCGGATTCCCGGCTGTCCGGTGAACGGTCCGGCCATCGCCGCCGCGGGCAAGAGCGTGGCCGTGGCCTGGTTCACGGGAGCCCCGCCGGGACCCCGGGTGCAAGTGGCGTTCTCGGCGGACGGCGGCGCCACCTTCGGCAAGCCGGTGCTCGTGGACGGCGAGAAGCCGCTCGGCCGGCTGGATCTGGTGCTCGACGGAGAAGGGAACGCCCTGGTGAGTTGGTTGGCCCTGAACGAGAAGAACGCGGATCTCCGCCTGCGCCGGGTGAGCCCGGCCGGGAAGGCCGAGCCGCCGGTGACGCTCGCCACGACCAGCGCCGCCCGCTCCGGAGGGGTTCCCCGGCTGGCAGTGGCCGCCGGCCGGCTCTATGTGGCCTGGGTGGACGACTCGGAGGCCGGGCGGCGGGTGCGGGTGGGGGTGAGAAGTCTCGGCTCCTGATCCGGCCCCCCGGCCCCATACGGCAACCACCGGCATGACATGGCCGTCACAATTGTAGGGGCAGGCCTTGTGCCTGCCCCCTTGCCACCACAGGGGCAACCAATCGGACCTCTTCGGACCGACGGAGGCCTTGGACTCGGCGGCCGTCGCGTCGTCGAACTATCCGGTCTTCAAAGGCCCGGCGACCTTGTAAGTACTGAGGACGATGCCGGACGGCATTGCTTTCGTGCTGACGAGCTCGAATGAGCGTGGCGGGGTTCCCTCCGCAAAGAAGCGCTTCCCCGTGCCCAACAGGACCGGATAGACGGCCAGCACGACTTCATCCGCAAGCCCATGTTCGAGCAGCGTCGATGTCAGCGTGGAGCTACCCGAGAGGATAAGGTCCGGGCCGTCCTGCGACTTGATGCGGCGAATGCCCTCGACGACGTCCGGTCCAAGGCCCTCGAACGGGCCCCATTCAAGGCTCTCCGGACGGTGGGTAGCGATAAATTTTGTTGCCGCATTGAGGCGGTCCGCAATCGGACTGCTCGGCGCCTTTGGCCAGAAGCCCGACCAGCTATCGTAGGTGCGACGGCCAAGCAACAGATCGAAGCTCTCGCCATGCGCGGCCATGATTGCCTCCCGGCCAGCGGGGGTCCGATAGGGCGCGGTCCAGTCGCCGTAGGGGAAGTCGCCGTCTTCGCCGGAGACCTGGATCACGCCGTCCAGCGAGATGTGTTCGATGATTTTGAGCCTTCTCATTTGAGTCTCCGTGTTCTGGGGTATCAACACCCTGCCGCCCCGGGGTGCAGGAGCTCGCCTCCAGCCTCCAGTGCGAACGTTGGGTCGACTGGAATGTGATAGGCTCGACTCCGCGCTGCTCCAGCTTATCACCCCACCACCTCAGTTCTTCATCATCCCCTTGATGACATTCGCGGGCCGTTTTCCGTCTCTATATAGGCATGGCCCGAAGTGTGCGCTTTGTGCCCAGGAGCTTTTCCGACCCAACGCGCCGGATAGGGCGAAGCCTGCTTTCTGAGCTGATTTAACGGTCAGCGAGCCTCGTTTCAGGCGCCCGCGGAAAGCTGGATTCGAGCTCCCGCTCCCCAAAACTACAGCGGTAGTCGGTCCGCGAAGAGATCACGGCCATCAAATCGAGCGCTCTGCCGCTGAAGTTGCGCCCCGACTCTTTTCACTTGCTCTGGCACTTATTCCCGGAACGCGTCGATCCGCCGGACGGTACCAGCACGCGCAGACCGTCTAGCTCATCCACCACAAGGGCGTCGGCCGGATGTTGAAGGACCACAGCGGCAATCCACGCATCTGCGTTGGCGGCGCTCGCATTCACAACTCCCCACAAAGCTACGTACCAGACCATCGACGTGCCCGCCAGCAACCCGATGCCCGCGCAGGCCAGCAGACTGAGGCCGACCAACGGCCCGAGTACGACGATCAAGTATTGGCGACGGGTGAACGTGTACCCTGGGGCTTTGGCATAGAACATCCCGCCTCGCGCATAGAAGCCGTACCGTGGTCTGGCGCCGAACACTCGCATTAGAAGGCCGTGCATGCACTCGTGGACGGCTAGCACGCCGACGATGCCGATCACGAAGAGGACGCTATCGCGAGCGCCCCAAGCCAACTTGGGTGCCTTCCCAACGTGCTGAGCCATCCAGACGAAAGCCAGGCCGAACATTGCTGCAAGCGGCAGTGCCAGCAAGTTGATCTTGACCAGGCGACCGGATCCGTCACGGACTCGCCAGTACAGCGCTTGGGTGTAGGTGGCGGATGGCCTGCCTGACGGCGAGCTTGAAGTGGTCACGATGACCTCACTGTAGGACCACCCTTCGGTCCGTGAAAAGGACTACCCGACCGACCACCTGTGGCCTTCTGGTGGGGTGGAGTATGGCTTCGACAGCCTGCTTTAGATGCTGGCTAACGTTTGAGCTCAGGCCGCGGCCCGTCAGGGCCGTCGCGCCTGCAGCGAATGGTTAGACCCGCACACTACGTACCAACCTTGCGGCAGAAGCAATAAACGAATTTCTGCTCATTGCCGCCCGGCGTGTGGTGCGACTCTTTTTCATGGCCAAGAAGCAGAAACGGCTCTCCGAACTCTGCGTGAAGTTCACTTGCCCCATAACGCATTACCGGAAGCCCGCTGCATTTGGTTGGGCCATCTTCTGCGAATGTTGCTACGATGACGAGGCCGCCAGGCTTAACGGAGCGCAGAACCGCCTGCACATATGCGGCTCGCTCGGCAGCCGTGGTTAGAAAGTGAAATACGGCTCTGTCATGCCAAACGTCGAACTCATGAACAGGAAGCTTTGCCTCTAGAGCATTGGCCTCAACCCACTTCACACCCGAAGCGCGAGCACCAACCCGCGCCTTTGCAGTAGAAAGTGCGGCACCAGACAAATCTAAAACCGTCACCCGCTCATAGCCGTTAGACAAGAGATCATCGACGAGCGTCGAGGCACCGCCACCAACGTCAATGATTGAAGCAGTACATGGAACACCAGCATCACGAATTAACTTGAGGGAAAGTTCCGCATGCTCCTGAAACCAACTGACCTCATCTGTGGCCTTGGTTGAGTAAACATTTTCCCAATGTTCCTTCGATTGCATGGAAGTCCCTCCTACTTTGCCTTGCGGGTCTA
>CAWJQA010000018.1:0-820032 GCA_963844885.1 uncultured Holophagales bacterium
AACGAGGGCGAAAGGGGGAGTTGATGAAAGCAATCTGGAGACCGTTCGCCGGCCTGTGCCTGATCGCCGTTCCCGCGCTGGCCCTGGCCGGCGCGGAGCCGCCGCGCGAGCCGACCTTCACCGACACGGCCGAGGTCACGGCCGTGGAGATCCCGGTTCAGGTCGTCCTCGACGGCAAACCCGTCCGCGGCCTCACCGCCGCGAATTTCACCGTCTACCAGGACAAGAAGAAGGAAGCCGTCACCGGCTTCGAGACGGTCAACCTCTACGCCATCCCCGGCGGTGTCTCCGGCAGTGCCGCCGAGGTCCCCCTCCCCGGCGCGCCGGCACTTCCTGCTCCTGTTCGACCTCTCGTTCTCCGAGCCCAAGTCGATCGTCAAGGCGCGCGAAGCCGCCACCGGCCTGCTCGACGAGCTGCACGCCTCCGACCTCGTCGCCGTGGCCACCTACACCACCTCGCGCGGCCCCGAGCTGATCGTCGGCTTCACTCCGGACCGCGGCCAGGTGCGCGCCGCCATCGCCACACTCGGACTCCCCGAGCTGGTCGATCGCTCGAGCGACCCCTTGAAGCTCGTGGTCAGCGACCTCCAAGGAGGCGTCATGCTCCTCGGGGACGCCGGCCGGCGAGGCGGCGGGGATGCCGGCCGTCCCGGCGCGCAGGCGCGCGCCGACGCGAACGACGCCCGCAATCAAGAGCTCAGCGACCGCGTGACCGACCGCCTGGAATCCTTCGCCCGCGAATCCGAGCGCGCCGGTATCGAGGTCCAGAAGGACAAGATCACGGCCCTCGCCCGCTCCTTCACCGACCTCGCCAAGCTCATGCGCAGCGTCAACGGCCGCAAATACGTGGTCTACCTCTCCGAAGGCTACGACAGCTCGCTCCTCCTCGGCACCACCGACAAGAAGGAGACGGACGAGAACCGCCGGTCTTCGGACAGGGGCGAGATCTGGAAGGTCAGCGCCGAAGAGCAGTACGGCGACGCCACCGCCACCAACGAGATCGACGCCATGCTCCAGGAATTCCGCCGCGCCGACTGCGCCATCCAGGCCGTGGACATCGGCGGCCTGCGCGCCGCGTCCGGAGGCGGCGGCGACCTCGGCGTCGAGCGCAAAGGCGGCCGGGACAGCCTCTTCCAGATGGCCCACGACACCGGCGGCGACCTTTACGAGAATTTCAACGACCTGTCCGCCGCCATGGGCAAGATGCTCGAGCGCACCGGTGTGACCTACGTGCTCACGATCCAGCCCGAAATGGTGGCGAACGCCCCGGACGCCGATCCGTTCCACGCGCTCCGCGTCGAGGTGAACGGCGTGCCGCGCGGCGCCCGGGTCGTCCACCGGCCCGGCTGGTTCGCGCCCAAGCCGTTCGCGCAGCGCAGCCGCTACGAGAAGATGTTCATCACCGCCGGCCAGGTGCTGGTCGGCGAGGAGGGAGGCGCCGTCCACGCCTCGCTGCTCGCCGCGCCCATGCCCTCGGGCTTCGACGACGAAGCGGACGTGCCGCTGGTGGTCGAAGTGGAAGGCGCCGGTCTCCTCAAGGATCACCAGGGCCCGGATCTCCCCGCCGAGATCTACGTCTACGCCATGGACGCCCAGGGCTCCGTCCGCGACTACATCGCCCAGACGCTCGTCCTGGACATGAGCAAAGTCGAGGCGACGCTACGCCAGGGCGGCCTCAAGTTCTACGGCCATCTGCAACTGCCGCCGGGCAGCTACAAGGCCCGCCTGCTGGTGCGCAACGGCCGCACCGGCGAGTACGGCCTCAAGGTTGTGCCGCTGGAAGTGCCGCCGCTCACCCAGGCCGCCGGTCCGGTGCTGCTGCCGCCGTTCTTCCCCCAGCCGCCAGGCCCGTGGATCCTCACCCGCGAAGCCCCGCGACAGGGCCGGCGCGACGTGCCGCTCCCGTTCCGCCTCGGCGACAAGCCTTTCCTCCCCGCCTCCATGCCGACGCTGGACGACGGCCAGGAGACGCGCTTCTCCATGCTCGGCTACAACTTCGAGGAAGGCAACCTCCAGGTCCGTTCCGAGGTGCGGACCGCCGACGGCCGTCCCGCCAGCCAGGGAAACCTGACGCTGACCGGCCGCCAGTCCGACCCGACCGGAGCGGAGCGCCTGGAGCTGACCTTCAAGCCCGCCGCGCTCCAGCCCGGCGAGTATCTCCTCAAGGTGACCATCACCGGCGCCTCGGGCAAAGCCGGCACCGCCACCACCCGCTTCGTGGTCGCCGGCCAGCCGCCGGGCGAGCGGAGCTGAGCAACGATCCTGCCCGGACGGGGAACCCGCTCCCCGTCCGATGCGGGATCTCTGTTGCAAGGGAAGTTGGCTTTGCCGCAGGGGAGTTGACTTTGCCGCAGGGGAGTTGACTTTGCCGCAGAGGAAGTTGACTTCGCGGCAGGGGAGTTCAGGCGCTACGTAGACTCTCCCTGAAGTGAAGGGCGACGAACGACGAAGCCAGACGCGGGTCCCCACGACCGACCGGCCGTTCGTGCTCTTCACCTTGAAGGAGGAACGCCGTCGGGTCCCCCTTCAGCTCATTGACAATTTGGAGGAATGACGGCCGCCGAGTCCAAGGCCTCCGTCGTTCCGCAGAGGTCCGCCTGCCGGGGAGGGTAGGCGGGGCCACCGTCGGAGGTGTGTGGGAGTGGGCTCGTGGGTGAGCGGCGGGTGGCAGCCTCTTGTTTGGGAACCAGGACTTGCCAAGCGGGTGGAACTAGTCTTATAACGAGTCTGTCGGGTCATCTGGAGGCCTCATGGCGGCAGATCAAAGCGTAAGGCGATGGCCGGTGCAGGACGCGAAGGCCCGCTTCAGCGAGTTCTTGGAGGCGAGCCTCAAAGAAGGTCCGCAGATCGTCACACGGCGCGGTGTAGAGGCTGCCGTTCTGGTTCCGTTCGAAGAGTGGCGACGGCTCCAGAGTTCGGCGCGGCCAACGCTCAAGGAGCTGCTCCTCGCCGAGACGCCGCGAGCTGAGCTTCCGCTACCCCCGCGCCGCCGGTGGCGTCGGCGGACGCCTGCCGCGCTCAGTAGCGGGTCGTGTATCTCCTCGACACCAACGTCATCTCGGAATTGAGGCGCCCTCGCCCTCACGGAGCCGTAGTCGCCTGGCTTGAAGGAGTTGCCGACCACGACCTTCACCTGTCCGCCGTCACCCTGGGCGAGCTACAGGCTGGGGTCGAAGATCACCCGTGAGCAGGATCCACAGAGAGCCTCCGAGATCGAGGCATGGGGCGACCAGGTGGCACAAACCTGGAACGTCCTGCCGCTCGACGGCCGGACGTTTCGCGTCTGGGCGAAGCTGATGCACCGGCGCTCCGACGACCTGATGGCCGACGCGCTCATCGCCGCCACGGCGATCGTTCATCATCTGATGGTCGTGACTCGAAACGTCCGCGACTTCGCGCTCCTCGAGGTTGAGACCTTCAACCCGTTCGAGTAGGAGACTCGATTGTCCACGGCTAGGCGGCTCTCAAGGGGGCGAGATCCGCGTCCGACAACATGGATAAGCCGAGGTTGGCCAGGACAAGGTTGATCGTGGCAGCGGAGACCTTGCCGGGAGCCGTGATCTCCAAACCGATCGGCCGGCCACCAGCGGCGAAGTCAATCAGCAGACCCGGAGCGGCCTGCTCGGTCCGAGCGCTTCTCTCATTTCCCTCCCGAGGAAGGCAGAGATAGGCCGCGAGCGGGCGACCGTGACGGAAGGTGATCTCCAGATAGGGCTCATTCATACGTCAGCTCACAGGATAGGCAGTAATAACGACCAAGAGTCGGATCTCTTCATCCCAAAGGTGGGCGCTCAGGCCGAGATCCCAGTCCCACCAGGAAGACCAGCCTTGAGTTGGCAGAGGGTGCTTCCTCCCTGAAGTGTGGCCAAGTTGTGGCAAGACGGAAGCCGGCTCCGACTCCAGGTTTGGATTCTACACGAGCGAAGAACTTCGGAAAGGGTCAACTCCTTTTAAGGGGGCCGTGCAAGCAGGCCAGTTCTGCTGGGCCTCGGAGCGGTCCTCCGTCAGAATCCCCTCTTCCGCTGCCTGCCATGCCGCCCGTAGGCGGTGACGGCCACAACCCGACCCTCAGCTTCCGTCGGCAGTCCGCCTCGGTCGTGGTCGGGAGGGGTCCGCCTTCAGGGGCGATCAAGAGCGGGCGGGCGAGATTTCCGGCCACCTGACCGGCTTCCGGAGAGCCGATTTCTCTCCCTCGCCTGCAACCTACCGATGTAGTCAGCCTCCGGAGAGGGAGGAAGAGGTGGTCTGCCGCCTTGGTTTCACCTCTCCTTCTCTCCAAACCTCAGGCACCCTTTCCCCTGGCTGGGTCTACCCGCTTCTGGTTCCGCCCATGTAAGCGCTCCATTGCGGAGAATGCGTGAATTTGTTAAGATATCTTTCATGAGTATGATAGCCGATACCGCTCCACCAAGTTTGCCAGGAGGGAAGCGGATGAATCTGAAAAGGCAGCCTCGGAGCAAGGATGAGGAGAAAGTGGCGCATCAATCGCCACGCGCAAGAGCAATAACAGTTTACCTCTTGGTCCCAGAGGTAAGAGATCCTCTGGATGCATTGAGCGAACCTTCTCCTGATTTCGATGTCCTTCGCGTAGTTCCGGACGTTGAGTGGGTGCTCCGTATACGCAATAATAAAGGCAGAAGACCCGACTGGACGAACTTCTTCGGTGGGTTGGAAGACTTTGACATCACAAAGAAATTTGGCCTGAATTCTTCGGTCTCGGCGCTTCTTCTTGTCCCGACTGCCGGCAGGCTTTGGGCACTCACATTTGGACGTGGGCGCTCCCTATTGCGTGAAGGAATAATCGAAGACAGGTTTGGCTTGCGAACTGCACTTAATGCTATTGACCCAGATAAAGTCAGAGCGATCGACAAGGAAACCTTTGATTCCTTGGCCTCCCAGGCTCGCCAGCAGGCGACTGCCGACACCGAGTTTGAGAACTTCGGAATTAATATTGATCGCGACTTGCTTTACGCCGTCGCGGGCGTACCGACAGATACCAAGAGGCTTGGCCGAAGGTTGGCAGGGAAAGATGCTCTATGTTGTTCAGTAAGGAAGGTTATCGCCGAACTGCCTGCACACCTAAATTTGCTTCTTGAGCTCCATGAAAGCGAGGCTTACAAGAACAACAAACGGTTCGCTTGGATTGATAATATTTACGAGGTTCGTGACAAGACACAAAGGAGGGGGCTTGACGCGAGGCTTGTGGATAAACTGAGCAAGGGCGACTTAACAAATGCTTGGTTGGCTTTGCCAGAGATAATTGATTGGCAGCGAGCGGAAGGCTTCAGCTATGCGAATCCAACCTCTAAATTTTGCGCAGGTGATCTTCACCTGAGACATTTCCTGGAGTCGTTCCGATTGCGAAATGTAACCCTTAACACTCTCGTCCTGAAGCGTAGCAGAATCGTTTGCCTTGATCACAATGACGACGAGCTAGAAAGGTGGAGTGCGTACCGCTGTCTTTATGCGGAGATCGAGACAGAGGACGGGGATGTCTTTTTGTTGACAAACGGGCACTGGTACAAGCTGAACCGCGAGATCGTAGTTGAAGTGAATCGCTGGTATGAGAACTTAGCGCGCTATCGCGCGCAAACCTTGTGGCGTCGTCGGGGGTATGGCCGGATGGTGGGCCATAGTGGTTGCTGGGTGGGTGAGAGCTGAGGTTGGGCTACTCGCTTTTGTCTCCTTGGAACATGTCGGCCGGTTCGCCGTGTTATGCATGGCGAGGAGGTTGTCATGTCCAAGGAAGCGAAGTATTCCAGGCGTACGCTCAGCACCGAGCGGGAAGCCGACAAGCTGCCAGCGGCAGGGTAGCGAGAGAGTGGCTGGCTTGGGATGTTGGCGATCGGCTCCGAGATCCGGTACAGACTGGCGGCGATTTTCGCCGCGCACTGGGACGAGTTTGTGCGCTCGGCACGGGAGTTTATCCGCCCGGTGGTCTTCGAGACGGTGCGCAAGATCATCGCCTGCCGTACGCCGGCCCTGGGCTGCCATCTCTACACCTGCCCGAAGTGCCAGCGCATCGAGGTCGTCCCGCACTCCTGTAAGTCCCGCTTCTGCCCCACCTGTGGCAAGCACGCGACAGATCGCTGGGCCGTTGGCGTGCTCAACGACCTGCTCGATGTCCCGTACCATCACCTCGTTTTGGCGGTTCCGGCCGATCTGCGCAGCGTGCTCAACTTCAACCGGCCGGCCACTCTGAGCCTGCTGTTCAGAGCCGCGACGGAGGCGCTGTCTCAATGGGCGCGGGAGCAGCATGGCATGCGCCTCGGCATTGTGGCGGTGCTGCACACCTTCGGCAGCGATCTGAAGTGGCATCCCCACCTGCATCTGCTGGTCACCGAAGGCGGGCTGTCTCTGGACGGCAGCCGCTGGGTCCGCCCCTACGGCGACGGCTGGCTGATGGCCCACGGCGCTCTGAAGAAGATGTGGCGCTACCACGTCATCCGGGCCTTGCGCCAAGCTCATCGCGCGGGCAAGCTGCGCTTCCCAAAGTCGGCGGCCTTCCTGGCCGACTATCCGCGCTTCAACGCTCTGCTGCAGCGGCTGTATGAGATGACCTGGTACGCTCATATCGGTGCCAGTTTGTGTGACCCCCGGTTCACTGTGCGTTACATCGGCCGCTACACCAAGCGGGCGGTGCTGGCTGAGTACCGCATCACCCACTACGACCCCGAGCGCGGCACCGTCCGCTTTGCCTTCCAGGATTACGCGCAAGGCGGCAAGACTTCGTATAAGACGCTGCCGGTGCTGGCTTTCCTCGGCCGTCTGATTCGCCACATCCCGGATAAGCACTTCAAGATGGTGCGCTATGCCGGGCTGTTTGCCCCTCGTTGGCGCGAGCACTACCTGGCGCACGCTCGCGCTGTGCTCGGCCAGTCCAAGCCCGCGGCCCCCGAAACCCCGCCGGTATGCACTCTGTCCTGGCAGGAGCGCCGCCGTGCCGCGGGGACCGACCCACTGTCGTGCCCGACCTGTCAGGTGCCCATGCAGTTCGTCCGGCTCGTCTTCGGACCTCACGAGCCGATTGCCGAGCTGTTTCGCCAGGCTGGCAAGCCGGTGGCGCCGACGCATCCGATCTGGGACACCGGATGAATCTGATCCGTTGGTTGTTCACCAAGGTCACCTATACATGCACCCTTTGTGAAGCGGTGCAAACGATCCCCGTGCGCCGGATTCACGTATTTGAAAGGTTTCATGGTCTGGATGAAGGCCAGCCCGTGCTCATCCGCTGTCCGCAATGCCATCAGGGCGTGCAATGCCCTTCTCCATATCGCTCTCACACAGGACATCCCGTAGTCGTTGATCCCGCAGAACCACCCAAAAACGCGTTCATCCACGACTTATACTGATCATATTATCTCGCGCCGCAAGCCCTCTCCTTTCTGATAGTTGTGGAGTTTCCGAGACGTTGAGTTAGAGATCGATTCCACGATGATGCCTCCAATGAAGCTCGGAGAACATGAGGATGACTACAACGCAAGAATTGGGCGGTCTTCCCGCTTCCGTCTTTTTCATGGTTTTCCGGTCTACTTGCCGGCAAACCGTGGACCCATCGAGTTCTGTGATCTCGCAGTGTTAGAAGAAAAGAGGTGCGATCTTATTCATGTGAAGAGATTTGGGAAGTCAAGCAAATTGAGTCATTTGTTCTATCAGGGCATGAACTCGGCGAGGTTGTTTCGGATCTCGCCTGAGTTTAGAGAAGAGTTGAGCGCGTCAATAGAAGACGACCAGACTCTTGCAAAAACACTGGCCGAAGAGCCTCCGCAACGCAAGTACCGAGTCGTCTTTGCCATTGCCAGTAGTTCAGCTTCGCGCCTTCGCCTCCCTCTGTTCTCAAAGCTCTCACTTAGGCAAGCGATTAGTGAGCTGGACGGGCTGGGTTTTCGGACGGCGATCACGAAGATCGAAGTTCCTCCGCAGGAGAGGCTGGTGCTGAAAAAAAAGGGAAAGAGAGCGCGCAAAACCTTTTAAGATCGGAGAAAGTGCCAGAGGACTTGCGCGCTCTCCTCCTCGCTGACCACGATCGACGAGTAGCACCTTGACCAGATACGCCCCCGACCGGTTGACCAGGTCACCGACCTCGCGCGCAGGAAGGGAAGGGTACCACCCGTTTTCTGAGGAAGAAGGCGAGGAGCGGGCATCTGGCTGGTTTTAGAGGCCTAAGATCAAGCTCTTCGCGGTGCATGATTCCGGAGACTCCCACTGAATCCCT
This sequence comes from uncultured Holophagales bacterium, assembly GCA_963844885.1. Taxonomy (GTDB): domain Bacteria; phylum Acidobacteriota; class Thermoanaerobaculia; order Multivoradales; family UBA5704; genus DATMER01. Next base: position 8,216 of record CAWJQA010000018.1, read on the forward strand.
TGCCGGAAGGCGTAGATTCGTCGGGTCTGGAGTGAACAACTCTTCTCTTCGTTTCGTGGTTTAAGGGGGTACGCAGGCACACTTCTTCCTTCCGCTCCGTAGGAGCGCACCGCCAACACCGGCTGTAGGTCTAGCTTCGCCGCCTCCGATCACGGAGGGCCGACAGAATCGGCTCTCACAAAGGGTAGGCCTGGCGGAAACGAGCCGATCGGGAATCTCGCCGATCGATCAAAGCATCGATCATCGTATCCTCATCCAGGCAGCGATAACCTTGTTTGTCTCCCACGTTAGCGCGAAAGGTGATTTTGCCGACACCAACAAGATTGTATTCATCAAGTGTCTCCCCGCGGCGGCGTTGTGCTTCCGGGTGCCCTGGTTCCATCAGAACCTTGCCTGCCAAGGAGGTCTTCAACTGCCTGGCGCAGGTGGCTCAGCTCCTGCTGGGTAACCTCCCAGACAGCCGCCAAGTCCACACCCATATAGTTATGGATGAGAACGTCCCTCATGCCGGCGATGCGGCGCCAGGGGATGTCGGGCCGGAGCCCAAGACTTTCCGGGGAGATTCGCTTGACCGCTTCGCCAATGATCTCAAGCTGGCGGATCACTGCGTCTTGCCAATGGGACTCGGCCATGAACTCGCCAAAGCCCACCTGGATGTAGCGCTCGATCTTGCCGATAGCATCGAGCACATGCTGGAGGTAGAGCTCGTCTCGACTCACAGGGGAATGGCTTCGGAGAGGACTCGCTCTCGCAGGTATGGAGAAAGGGCTTGCTCTGTCACTACGTCCACTGGACGATGTACGAGATCCTCCAACTCCTGCTTGAGCCCTATCAGATCCAGCAGTGAGCGTCCTGCTCCCAGTGTCACGAGCAGATCGAGGTCGCTGTCCTCGCCGCCTTCTCCTCGGGCCAGGGAGCCGAATACGCGCAGGTCACTCGCTCCGTGACGCAACGCCAGACGGAGGATCTCGGCACGGTACTCCTGAAGGATGAAATTGCTCATCAAGGAGGAAGTATAGCAGGAGTGCAGAGGAAGTTGGATGACGTCAATTGGGATCAGCTCTTGCCCTGAGCCCGTCCGAGGGGCTCGATCTGGGCTGCGTCGACAAGCTCAAAGCCCTCTCTGCGTGCCGCTTCGGTCAAGCGGCCGTCCAGAGTGTGGAAGCGGTGCCCTCGTGGATTGCTCTCCGCGACCAGCAGGGGGACCACCGCGGAGGTGTCCCAGAAAATCACCATCCCTCCGACCTCTCGTCAAGAACGGCTCGACGGACGGCGTCGCCGGGATCTGGAGGTTGGGGAAGATCCCAGAGCTCTGAAGGCAGCCGGCGGTTGCCCAGCCGGACGACTCCCGCCGCCGCGAGCTCGTCGAGCTCGTCGCCAAGGCTCGGGGAGGGACCGAGGACAGCAACGGGACGGCCACGCTCGGTCACCGTCCAGCGTTCGCCGTCCTTGACCCGGCGCAGGCACTCGGAGAGGTGAGCTTTCAGCTCGGAGACGGAAACGGTTTTCTCGGTCATGTCCATGAGACCAGTCTAGTCACCACGGGAATCGACGTCAACGCGACCCGGCCGAGCGACATCGAGCGACAGGCTGGCGGCCCGGCTTGTCTTCGGCTATGATCCCTGCCCCATGTCCGAGCCAGCCGATCCCGAGATGCCGCAGGACGAAGAGTCCACCGAGCCCGAGCCCGCCGAGGAGGCGGGGAGCAGCGCGTTGCGGTCGTTCCTCGGGCTGTTCATCGTCCCCCTGCTCGTCGTCCTCCTCTGTGTGGCCATCTTCATCGGCTTCGGGTGGATCGCCTATGACCGGCAGTCGACCCGGGACTATCTGGGGGACCTGGAGTCGGGGTGGAAGCCGCGGCGGGTTCAGGCGGCCTACGAGCTGTCGAAGATCCTGGTGTCCGACCCCCGGGCTCTCGACAAGGAGCCGGGCGCCAGGGCGCAGGTCCGGCGGATGTTCCAGGAGGCGGACGATCCCGAGATGCGGCGGTATCTGGCTCTCGTGCTCGGCCGGACCGGCGACCGCGAGGCGCTGCCGCTCCTGACGGCGGCTGTCGACGACCCCGACGACCGGACGCGGATCTATGCCCTGTGGGCGCTCGGGATCCTGGGCGACGCCCGGGCTCGCGAGCCTCTGGGCAAGGCGCTGACGGATGAGGATGCCGGCATCCGCAAGACCGCCGCGTTCGCGCTTGGCGAGTTGCGCGATCCGGCGGCCATCCCCCTGCTGCAGCCGCGCCTCGAGGACGCGGTCACCGATGTGCGCTGGAACGCCGCGCTCTCCCTGGCCCGCCTGGGAAGCGCCGCCGGCGTGCCGGTCCTCGAAACCATGCTCGACCGCCGACTCCTGGCCCAGGTTCCGGACATCACTCCGGAGCAGCAGGAGGAGGCCATGCTCGGCGCCGTCCGCGCTCTCGCCGCGGTGGACGGCCCGCGCCACAAGGCTCTTTTTGCGCGCCTCGCCAAGGACGATCCGAACCTCAAAGTCCGGCAAGCGGCGATGGAGATGGAGAAATCGCTCTCTTCCCAGTGACCCGGGACCGAGGGAGATCGAGTCGCGCCGCATTGCGGCGTTGACACTCCCTGTCCCGTTTCGCTAGAAAGAGGCACCCGTAATAAGGATGTAGACGGAAGCCCACAACACCAGGCAGTTCGAAAGGGGCATCATGGCTGACGAGACGAAGGACGGTCCCGCCGCCGAGCCGGCGGGCTCGGTGGCTACTGCGGCTACCGCGGTCGGCGCGAAGCCGGCACCGGCGGCGGCTGCCAAGGCGGACGGGATGTCCCGCCGTGGCTTCTTCTCCTGGGCCGCCGTGGCCTGGGTCGGCTTCACGGCCGCCATCGGCGGGTGCGCGACCGCGATGGGGCGGTTCATGTTCCCCAACGTGCTCTTCGAGCCGCCGACCACCTTCAAGGCGGGCTACCCCAGGGACTTCGGCGAGGGCGTGGTGGACACCCGCTTCGTCGACAAGTACGGCGTGTGGATCGTCAAGGACCGGGGCGGCTCTATGCCCTGATCGCCATCTGCACCCACCTCGGCTGCACGCCGCCCTGGCTGAGACGCAGAACAAGTTCAAGTGCCCGTGCCACGGCAGCGGCTACTACAAGAGCGGCATCAACTTCGAGGGCCCGACGCCCCGGCCGCTCGAGCGGGCCCGCATCTTCATCAGCCCGGACGACGGCCAGATCGTCGTCGACAAGGCCCAGAAGTTCCAGTACGAGATGGGACAGTGGGACGACCCGAGCTCGTTCATCGCGGCAGCCTGACATCCGGATACCGCGGGACACGAACTGTCAACCTGAACCGAAAGAGGCGCCATGTTCAAAGGCATCACCAAGACTCAGGTCTGGAAGTCCATCTTCCGGGTGGGCATCCCGACGACAACCGCAAGCGTGCGCTCGCCATGCTGGGCAACGTGTTGCTCCACCTGCACCCGTCAAGGTCAAGAAGTCCGGCATCCGCATGAGCTACACGTGGTGCATGGGCGGGATGGCCTTCTTCCTGTTCCTGGTGGAGACCATCACCGGCGTGCTGCTGATGTTCTACTACCGGCCGACGGTCGAGTACGCCTTCGTCGACATCGTCGACCTGCGCGAGGCCGCCGCGTTCGGCATCATGCGCGAGCTGCACCGCTGGGGCGCGCACGCCATGGTCATCGCCGTCTGGCTGCACATGTTCCGCGTGTTCATGACCGGCTCGTACAAGCCGCCACGGGAGTTCAACTGGAACGTCGGCGTGATCCTGCTGGTGCTGACGCTGCTGCTGTCCTTCACCGGCTATCTGCTGCCGTGGGACCAGCTCGCCATCTGGGCCATCACCGTCGGCTCGAACATGGCGCGCGCGACACCGCTCTTGGGCAACGAGGGACCGGGTGCCGCCTTCCTCAAGTTAGGAGGGCAACGCCTGATCCACGTCGGCAGCGACGCTCGTTTCGCCCTGATCGGCGGCCGTACCATCGGCGGCGCCGACCCTGCTCCGTTTCTACGTGCTGCACTGCGTGGGCATCCCGCTGGTGGCCGCCTTCCTGATGGCGGTTCACTTCTGGCGCGTCCGCAAGGACGGCGGCATCTCGGGACCCATGTAGCCGGGAGATGACATGCACATGGACACTCTGGTGAATACCCTCTCGGTCATTCCGGTTGCCTTGATGGCGGAGCCGGAGGGTGCCGGCCCGATCGGCGCCCTCAAGCACTTCGTCAACATCCTCGCCTATCCGTACTGGTCGTTCACGCTGTCGCTGATCGCCTTCGGCTTGATGTTGCGGGCGAAGTCCCTGTGGACGAAGCGCGGCGGCCTGATCCTGCTTTCGGCCGGGGTCGCGTTCTTCGTGCTGTCGCTGCTCGACCCCAACTTCTACCTGATCGTGGCCAAGCCGGACAACGTGCCGATCGTCATGATGGTCTTCCTGGTCGGCTTCTTCGTCTGGTTCTCCATGGCGAAGGCGACGGCCAACGACGGCCGCATCGCCGCCGGCCAGCCCACTTTCGAGGCGACCGAGGTCGAGGACCGGATCTTCACCTGGCCGGATCTCGTGTTCTCCGAATTCATCTGCATGGTTCTGCTGACCGTGATCATGGTGGTCTGGTCCATCGCGCTCAAGGCGCCGCTGGAAGAGCCGGCCAACCCGGCGCTCGCTCCGAACCCGTCGAAGGCGCCGTGGTACTTCCTGGGCCTCCAGGAGATGCTCGTCTACTTCGATCCGTGGCTCGCGGGCGTGGTGCTGCCCGGCCTGATCATCGTCGGGCTGATGGCGATCCCGTACATCGACACCAATCCGAAGGGGAACGGCTACTACACCTTCCGCGAACGGCGGGTGGAGATCGGGCTCTTCCTGTTCGGCTTGCTGATCCTGTGGAGCCTGCTGATCGTCATCGGCACCTTCCTGCGCGGCCCGAACTGGAACTTCTTCGGCCCGTACGAGTTCTGGGATCCGGGCAAGGTCGAGGCGCTGGTCAACGTCGACCTGTCGGAGTACTTCTGGATCCGGATGCTGCATACATCCTTGCCGGCGAGCTGGTTCCTGCGCGAGCTGCCGGGCATCCTGCTGATCGGTTTCTACTTCTTCGGCCTGCCCGTGCTGTTGCGCCGGACGAAGTGGTTCCGGCCCTATTTCGAGAAGATGGGGCCGGCGCGGTACTACGTCGGCGCGACGCTGTTCCTGTTCATGATGCTGCTGCCGATCAAGATGTACTGCCGTTGGCTGTTCAACTTGAAGTATTTCGTCCACGTTCAGGAGTATTTCTTCAATATCTAGCGCTGCGCCCCCCTGGACAAGGGGAAGGAGCTTGAGTTGACTCCACCGATCACACCGCCCGAGAAGCGACCGGACCGGCATTACAACTTCGGCCGCATGAACATGTGGTTCGCCATCAGCTCGCTGGCGCTGCTGGCGGTGACCCTGTGGATGGTCGTCGCCGACTATGCTCAGCCCTGGAAGAAGTTCCAGGCGGAGTTCCGCAGCCTGGAGCAGAAGAAGATCCTGGCCGAGTCGCAGGCCGAGTACGAGAAGATCAAGCCTCAGCTCGCTCAGCTCGAGGCCGACATCAAGGCGGCCGAGAACGAGGTCGCCGGCCATCGCGCCGAGATCGACAAGCTCGAAGCGAAGGCCCGGGACTTGAAATCGCAGGCCGACAAGGCCGATGGCCAGTGGCGCAGCGCCAAGGCACGGCTCGACGAGGCCCGCTTCCAGCTCGACGTCGCGATCCAGGCCGGCCAGGACTCGGCGGCGCGCGCGAAGCGCGTCCAGGACGAGAAGCAGGCGCTGGAGAACGCCAAGGCGGACCGGGAGCGGCTCCTGGCCGAGCGCGACCAGGTTCTGGCCGAGGTGGCCAGCCGCCGGGCGGCCGTCATCGCGGTGGAAGAGAAGCGCAAGGCGCTGGACAGCGGGTACGAAGGTCTCCAGACGCGCGCGGCCAGCCTGAACAAGGGCGTCGACTACTTCCTGCTCAACGCGCCGCTGATGGACTTCGTGGTACCCAGCCTGCAGATCAAGCAGGCGATCCTGCCCGGGTTGACCCACAACATCAACTTCACCGAGATCAACCGGGTCGACCGCTGCGTCACCTGCCACGTGGCAGCGAACCGTCCGGGCTTCGACGGTCCGGGAGTGGAAGGAGCCTTTCCGCACGCATCCGAGCCTGGACAAGTTCGTCGGCGACGGCTCGCCGCACCCCTACACGCAGTACGGCTGCACCGTCTGCCACGGCGGCCTCGACCGGGCCACCGACTTCGCCCGCGCCGGCCACAGCCCGCAGTCGGAGGAGCAGGCGAAAGAGTGGGCGAAGAAATACGGCTGGCAGCAGCAGCAGTTCCTCGAATATCCGATCATGCCGGCCGGCATGACCGAGGCGGGGTGCGCGACCTGCCACGCGGGCGGCGTCTGGACGCCGGCCTCGGAGACCCAGGACGTGGGGCGCGAGCTGATCAGCCACATGGGCTGCTACGGCTGCCATCCGATCAACTATCCCGCCTACACCGGCCTGCGCAAGACCGGTCCGGCGCTCGTCCGGATCGCCGGCAAGACGAATCCGGGCTGGGCGTACAAGTGGATCGAGGCGCCGCGGAACTTCCATCCCACGACGTTCATGCCGCACTTCTTCTACCAGGAGAACACCCAGTCGCCGGAGAACAAGGTGCGGCAGCAGGTGGAGATCAGCACCATCGTCGACTACCTGTGGGCGAATTCGGAGCGGCCCCAGTATCCGCCCGCGCCGGCCGGCGATCCGGCCAGCGGCAAGAAGCTGTTCGAGAGCGTCGGCTGCGCCGGCTGCCACATCCTGGACGGCAACGCCAAGCGGGACGACTTCTTCCCGAAGATCAACCGCCTGCACGGCCCCAACCTGGTGCGCACCGGCAGCAAGGTCAACAGCGGCTGGCTTTACGCCTGGGTGAAGAACCCGAAGCAGTACTTCCCCGAAACCAACATGCCCAACCTGCGGCTCACCGACCAGGAGGCGGCGGACGTCGTCGCCTACCTCACGGCGCCGGCGAACCATGACCCGAAATACGAGAACCTGACGCTGCCGGCGATCGACGGCAAGGTCCGCGACGAGCTGGCGCTGATCTACCTGGAAAACGTCAACTCGGTCGCCGCGAGCCACGCCAAGCTGGCCGCCATGCCGGAGGCCGAGCGCAACACCTACGTCGGCCAGCAGACGATCACCAAGTACGGCTGCTACGGCTGCCACGACATCAAGGGCTTCGAGGACGCCAAGCCGATCGGCACCGAGCTGACTCAGGAAGGCTCCAAGCCGTTGCACCAGTTCGACTTCGGCCACATCCACGACATCCCGCACACGCGCCACGACTGGGTGTTGACCAAGCTGCAGCGCCCGCGCATCTGGGATGAAGGCAAGGAGAAGGTCAAGGACTACAACGAGCTGCTCAAGATGCCGAACTTCGGCATGACCGAGCGCGAGGCGCGGGCGGTGGCCGCCAACGTGGCCGGCTTCACGAAGGAGAGCGCGGCGGCGGCGCGCAAGGCCGGAGCGGCCGACGGCAGCCGCATGGCGGCGATGGCGGAGGGGCGCAAGCTCATCACGCGCTTCAACTGCCAGGGCTGCCACCTCATCGAGGGCCAGGGTCACGCGATCCAGCAGATCATTCAGGACCCGGCGATGCTGCCGCCGAACCTGGCCGCCGAGGGCGCGCGGGTGCAGGGCGACTGGCTGTTCGGCTATCTCCACGACCCGAGCCGGGTGCGCATGCGGCCGTGGCTCACGGTTCGGATGCCCACCTTCAGCTTCTCGGACGAGCAGGCGAACACGATCGTCGGCTACTTCGAAGCCCGGGAGCGGCAGAAGCCGTTCGTCTCGCTGCCGGTGGCGTCGCACGCGCGCGACCTGGCCGTCGGCCAGGTGGTGTTCAACATGTTCCAGTGCGGCAAGTGCCATCCGTCGGGTCCGGTGGCTCCGGGCGGCTCGGCGACCGCGGGCGACCTCGCGCCGTCGCTGCTGCTGGCCAGCCAGCGCCTGCGCCACGACTGGGTCCCGGCCTGGGTGAAGAACCCGCAGGGCTGGATTCCGGGCACGCGCATGCCCTCGTTCTTCCCGGAGACGAAGCCCGGCGAGTTCATGTCGCCGGTGGGGATGGCGATGGACTCGCCGGCCTATGCCGCGCAGAGGCAGCAGCTCCGGCCGTTCTTCTCGTCCGACGAAGAGATGAAAGCCTATCTCTCGGATGTGGACAAGGTGACGGCGGCGCTGCGCGACCACATCTGGAAGATCTCGGGCGGGCCGACCCGTCCGGCGCCTCCCGAGGCAGAGGGACCGGCGGGCGTCTCCGTGGGGGCGGCGGGAGGCCGCTAGGATCGGCAGGGATCGAAACAGTCCGACGGAAGGCCGGCCGCTGTGCGATAATCCAGCGTCGGCCTTCCGGTCCGGCAGACCTTTGTTCCAACGCATCACAGTGAACATCACAGGAGGCTTAGATGAGCAGGAAACAATTCTGGCTGCTTCTCGCGCTCTGCTGCGCGCTGGCCGTGCTGGTGGCCTGCGGTGGCGGCGGCGGAAGCTCGTCGGGTGAAGAGACTCCCCAGGCGTCGTCCGCGGCTCCGGCCGCTTCCGCCGTCGACACGGCCAACGCGGGCAGTGTCAAGGGCACGGTGACCTACGACGGCCCTGACGAAGATACCCCGATCGCGATGAACGCCGATCCGACGTGCCTCAGCCTGCACACGACGCCGGTCGACACCGGTGTCTTCGAGCTCAAGGACGGCAAGCTGGGCAACGTCTTCGTGTACGTGAAGAGCGGGCTCGAAGGGAAGACCTTCCCGGTTCCGGCGGAGAAGAAGGAGCTGGACCAGCAGGGCTGCCTGTACAACCCGAAGGTGTTCGGCATCCAGGTGGGCCAGACGCTGGTCATCAAGAACGGCGACGCCACGCTGCACAACATCCATGCGATGCCGAAGGCCAACACGGAGTTCAACCAGGGCCAGCCGATCCAGAACATGTCGTTCGAGAAGACCTTCGACAAGCCGGAGATCGGCCTCGCCTTCAAGTGCGACGTCCATCCCTGGATGTCGGCGCACGCGAACGTCGTGGACAACCCCTACTACGCGGTTTCCGGTGAGGACGGCTCGTTCTCGATCGACAAGCTGCCGGCCGGAACCTACACGCTGGAGGCCTGGCACGAGAAGCTCGGCACGGCGACCCAGCAGGTGACGGTGGCGCCGAACCAGGCGGCCGAGGTCACCTTCGCTTTCCACAAGGCCGGCGCGTAGTCCGCGTCAGCCGGAAAGCCCTGCGAGCCCCCCGAGCCTCTGAAGAGGCGCGGGGGGCTCGGTGCTTTTTGGGAGGTCAGAGCCCTTCCTGGCTGTCGGCGGGCTGATCGTGGCGGGCGCGCTTGAGCTCGGCGGCAACCCAGGCCGCGAGCTCGGCGCCGGCCTCCTCGGCATCGACAGCCTGCTTCCACAAAGCCAGTGCGGCGAGCGCCTCCCTGTGGATCTGCCGTGAGGAGAAGATGGAGACCATCTCTTCGGCGAGCCGCTTCATCTCGGCGGTTTTTCCTTGTTTCGCATAGAGCTCGGCCAGCTCGAGGGAGACCAGGGCGACCTCGTAGGCGGCGTCGTCCTCCAGGAATCCAACGCGGGCGGTCTCGATCGAGTGCCTCCGCCTTTTGAATCTGTCCGAAGCCGCGGGCGATCTTTCCTTCGGTCCAGCGGCAGCGGTTCCGGACGAACGGACCGTCGAAGCGCTGGTACAGTGGACGGGTCTGGATGAGAAGCCGGTGAGCCTCCATGCAGCGGCCCGCCTCGGCGAGGTCGTCGATCAGGTTGTGCTTCGCCATGAACAGGACGTGAGGCTCCTGCTCGGGGTCGATGAGCTCGATGGCCTGATACAAGAGAGGGATGCCTTTCTCCGGGCTCCCTTCCAGATGGAAGACGAAGTCCATGCTGATGAGGGTTCGGCCTGCCCGGTGGCGGTCGCCCACGGCGAGGAAGAGGATGAGGGCACGCTTCAGCAGCCTCATGGATTCGTCGAAACGCCTCTGGGCGCGGAGAAGAGAAGCCTTGAGATCCATCCAGACGGCATGCTCCCAAGGCTCCCGTGTGCCTTGACGGAGGTGAGTGAGCGACCGGTCGAAGGCATCCTGTGCTTCCCGCAGCTCGAATCGGATCCGCCGTGCGTTCCCGACATAGGCCCATGCCCGGGCTTTCAGATCCTCGATTCCTTCAGCCCCGTAGGTGGATGCATCGAGATGCTCCGCGACATCCACCGCCAGGAGCGCCAGCTCCTCGCCCAGGAAGGGGTTGCCCAAAGTTGCCGCCCGGCTGGCTTCGAGGAGGCCTTCGAGGACTCCCCAGGTCTGGAACCGAGGATGGTTGCGGGCTAGAACCACCTGTCTTTCCCGGGGATGCCTCCGGAGCTCCGTGATCAGGCCTTGTGCCTCCGAGCGCTCGCGAGCGAAGGCCGCCTGGACCTCGCGGAGGCGCCTGGTGTCGATGGCCAGCGGGCGGTCACCAGGGGAGGCGAATCTCCTACGGAAGACCCGGAGGACTTCCATCCGCCGGTGGCAGCGGACGCAGCTTGAGACGTGCTCCTGAATCGAGATCTGCCTGCACTGCTCGATCAGGAGCTGTTGGAGTTGACGGTCGGCGGGGTGGATCTTCATGGCTAAACCCTCCAAAATTCCAGGAAACGGAAGCGAACAAATCCGGCCCTCCACCGCAAGTGCGGCGGAAGTGGTGGCCGGACAGCCCGTGAGATAGAGAGATGACAGGCATCTAAAAGAAAAGATGCCTCTCAGCCCCAAAACGGGACAAAAAAAGCGCCGGGCTCCGAGAACCCGGCGCAAGTCAGGCGGTGGATGGACTCAGTGCTGGCCGCCGTTGGGATCGAGATGACTGCCGTCCATGTCCCAAGCCGGTGTCCCGCCATCCGGGGAGGAGGCCCCTGCCGGGAACAGAGAGGACAGCCACCCCAAGAGCCGATCCAGGACAGTCCTGGATTCGGAGGCTGGCTTCGGGCCCATCCCCGGCATCGCATGGACGGTGCCGGTTGCCATGACGACGAGCATCAGGAGCACAAAGAGCACGCGGACTCTTCTGAGCATGAAAAACCTCCCCCTCTGAAGCCTGTGGGCCACCATGGCCGCAACAGGGTCCTTCCTACTGGAAGAGTGGCTCTTTTCACGCAAAGCGGGAAAGCAATCTTCAGATCACCCCTCGGCCGCCCAGAAATTCGCGCATCAGGTCCCAGAGACGTTCCTTGCGGTCGGTCAGACGGTGGTCGCCGTCGGCGAAGAGATGGAGGTCGACCTCCGGCGCGGAGCAGCGGGTGGCGAAGTCGAGCACCCCCCGCCACGGGACGGAGGCGTCTCTTTTGCCCTGGAGGAGCAGAGCGGGCGTCCGGTAGGTGCGGAGCAGCTCGTCGTAGGAGTAGGAGCGCAGGTCCCGGATCAGCTCCCAGCCCAGCTCGCAGGAGACGAGGTCGTTCTCGAAGTGGATGGTGCCGGTCTCCTCCCACCGCCGGCACCCCTCCGGGCCGGCCCAGGTCACGAGCCCCTTCTCGACCTCCAGCGCCGGTGCGATGTGCAGGCCGGCGCAGATGCCCTCCGGATGCAGTGCCGAGTACCAGAGCGCCGAACCGCCTCCCATGGAGGAGCCGAGCAGGCAGATCCGCTCGTGGCCCCGCTCCCGGAGCCAGGCGTGGCCCCGGCCGATGTCCTCCAGGTTGCGGGTCAGGGTGAGCTCCCGCATCGTGCCGCCGGATTGGCCGTGCCCCTGGAAGTCGAACGAGCAGAAGGGGAAGCCGCTCTCCACGGCCCGCCTGCGGAAGAAGTCGGCCTTCTCGCCGGTCTGTACGGAGCCGAACCCGTGCAGGTAGAGGAAGCAGAGGCCGGACCGGTCCGCGCCCGGAGAGTCGAAGAGGACGGCGAGGTGGGAGACCTCCAGGCCGTCCTTCAGGATGGGAATCCGGTCCATGAGCCGTCTCCTCCGGGCGCTCACTGTGCCATCGGTCGGCCGCCGAAGCAATCCCCGGCGTGCCCCGGCGTGCATCGCGGGACGGTTCGCGCTAGACTTCCCCGGCTTATGAGCTTCACCAAACAGGCTTCCCTGACCCGCGACCCGACCTCCGGGCCAATGCCGCCAATGCCGCCGATATCGCTGTCGGCCCGGCTGTCCGACCTTGCCGAGCTGACCAAGCCGGGCATCACCCTCATGGTGGTGCTGACGGCCGGCCTCGGCTTCCTCCTGGCCGAGCAGGAGACGATCTCGTTCGTCCTCCTGGTCCATACGCTGCTCGGCACCGGCCTGGTTTCGGCCGGCGCCTCGGCCCTCAACCAGGTGATCGAGCGCGAGACGGACGGCCTGATGCGCCGCACCTCCCAGCGGCCGCTGCCGGCGGGAAGGATGGATCCGGACGTGGCCCTGCTGTTCGGCGTCGTGCTGGGCGTGGCCGGCCTGGCGGAGCTGGCCCTGGCCGTCAACCTCCTGACCTCGCTCCTCGGCGCGGTGGCTCTCGCCGGGTATGTGTTCGTCTACACGCCGCTCAAGCGGGTGAGCTCGCTCGCCACGATCATCGGCGCGGTGCCCGGCGCCATCCCGCCGATGATGGGGTGGAGCGCGGTGCGCAACCACGTCGATCTGGCCGCCTGGGTGCTCTTCGGCATCCTCTTCTTCTGGCAGATGCCCCACTTCCTGGCCATCGCCTGGCTCTGCCGCGACGACTACGGCCAGGCCGGCTTCCCGATGCTGACCGTGAGCGACCCGGAAGGCTTTCGCACCGCACGCCAGGTGCTGCTCTACGGCGCCGTGCTGGTGCCGGTGAGCCTGATGCCGTCGATCCTGGGTCTGATGGGAGCGGTCTACTTCGTCGGAGCGCTCGCTCTCGGGCTGATCTATTTCGGGTTCGGCCTCGGGTTCGCCCGCAGCCGGACCACCCCGGGGGCGCGATGGCTGATGCTGGCCTCGGTCCTCTATTTCCCCGCTGTTCTCCTCGTGATGCTGCTCGACCGCGTTGTCTCCTGAAGCCTCTCTCCCGGGTATGTCTGGAACGGCCGCAGTCAGCGCGCGCGGCCTCGAATACTCGTACCGCACGCGCAAGGAGGGGGCGCGAAAGGCGCTGGACGGCCTGAGCTTCGAGGTGCCGGCCGGCGAGATCTTCGGCTTCCTCGGCCCGAACGGCGGCGGCAAGTCGACGCTGTTCCGCATCCTCTCCACGCTGGCCCCCCTGCAGGGCGGATCGGCGCGGGTCTTCGGCGCCGACCTGGCCACGGAGGCCGCCGCGGTGCGCCGCCGCCTCGGAGTCGTCTTCCAGAGCCCGAGTCTCGACGTCCAGCTCACCGTGCGGGAGAACCTCATGCACCAGGGCCACCTCTACGGTCTGAGCGGCCGGACCCTGGCGGAGCGCATCGGCGCGGCGCTGGAGCGGTTCGGGCTGGCGGACCGGCAGTCCCAGCGCGCCCTGGAGCTGTCGGGCGGCCTCCGGCGCCGGGTGGAGATCGCCAAGTCGCTCCTCCACGGCCCGCGGCTGCTGCTGCTCGACGAGCCGAGCACGGGCCTCGATCCGGGTGCCCGGCGCGACCTCTGGGAGACCCTCGAGAGCCTGCGGCGGGACGGCGTGACCGTCCTGCTCACGACCCACTTCATGGAAGAGGGAGACCGTTGCGACCGGCTGGCGCTGATCGACCGCGGGACGCTGGTCGGCGAAGGGAGCCCCGCCGGCCTCAAGGAAGAGATCGGCGGCGACGTGATCACGCTGGCCGGCCCCGATCCCGAAGCGCTGCTGCGCGACCTCGCGACGCGCTTCCCCGACCTCTCACCCGACCTGCGCAACGGCGCCGTCCGCCTGGAGCGCGAGCGGGGCCACGAATGGGTGGCGCGCCTGATCGAGGCGTTTCCCGGGCGGGTGGATGCGGTGACCGTCGCCCGGCCGACGCTCGAGGACGTCTTTCTCCATCGCACCGGCCGCCGGCTGTACGGCCCGGAGGCGAAATGACCGGCGGAATGACCGGCGGCATGAGCCTCGCCGTCTATACCCTGTGGCGGCGCGAGCTGGTGCGATTCTTCCGCCAGCCCAGCCGGATCGCCGGCGCGGCGGGCTCGCCGCTCCTGTTCTGGATCCTGATCGGCAGCGGGCTTTCGGGCTCGTTCCGACTGCCGGGCGGGCCGGCGAGCATGAGCTACCTGGAGTACTTCTTCCCCGGCACGATGGTGCTGGTGCTCTTGTTCGCGGCGATCTTCTCCACCATCTCGGTGATCGAGGACCGCAACCTGGGCTTCCTCCAGGGCGTTCTGGTGGCACCGGTGCCGCGGGCGGCCATCGCGGGCGGCAAGGTGCTCGGCGGCGCGACGATCGCCTGGCTCCAGGCGCTGGTCTTCCTGGCGATGGCGCCGCTCTCCGGCATTCATCTGACGCTCGTCTCGGCGCTGACGGCGGCCGGAGTGTTAGCCGTCCTGGGTATCGCGCTGACCGCGGTCGGGTTCGCTTTCGCCTGGCGGGTGGACTCGGTCCAGGGCTTCCACGCGGTGATGAACCTCCTGCTCGTGCCGATGTGGCTTCTGTCCGGAGCGTTCTTTCCGCCTTCCGGCGCGCCGCCCTGGCTGGCGGCCCTGATGCGGGCGAACCCGCTCACCTACGGGGTCGCGGCGCTACGCTGGGCGCTCTACGGCCCGGCCGCGGGGGCCGGGGGAACCGGCATGCCCGGTCCGCGGTCGGCCGTGATCGTCACTGCCCTGATCGCGGCGCTGGCGTTCGGCTTCGACCTCCTGGTGATGCGCAGCCGGGGCCGGAGAGGGATACCGGAGTGAGCGTTCCGCTGCGTCGCAGGATGCTGTGGGGCTTCCTGGTCCTCGCGCTGCTGGCGGTGGCCGCGGCGACGTTGATCCAGCGCCTGCGAAAACCGGAGCCGCTGCCCGTGCTCGGCCACGTGCCCGAGTTCACGCTGACGAACCGGGACGGCAGGGTGGTCCGCCGCTCGGACCTCGGCGGCCGGCCGTGGGTTGCCGACTTCATCTTCACCCGCTGCCCAGCCTCCTGTCCAATGATGACGGCCCGGATGAAGCGGTTGAACCGCAGCCTGCCGTCCGATCTTCCCGTCCACCTGGTTTCGATCAGCGTCGACCCGGCCCACGACACCCCTCCGGTCCTCCAGAAGTACGCGGAGAGCTTCGCGGCGCCCGAGCGCTGGCTCTTCCTCACCGGGGAGCGCGAGGACGTCCGGCGGCTGTGCGTCGAGGGCTTCAAGCTCGGCCTCGACATGGCGCCGGCGGGCGGCGGCGGTATCGAGCCGATTGAGCCGATTGAGCCGATTGAGCCGATCCTCCACAGCACCCGGTTCGTGCTGGTGGACGGCCGGGGAGACATCCGCGGCTACTACGAGGCGTTCGACGAGGAATCGACCGCGAAGCTGAGGCGGGACGTTTTGGCGCTTGCGGCCTGGAAGTCTCTGTCGTAGACTCAGCCGTCTTTCACGGGACAGCCGTTTTCGTGGCCTGGCTCCGCCCATGGCCGGTCCGGACTGTGAGATCGGAGGAATGTAGACGATGGCACTAGTCGATGAGCATGCGCCGCACGCAGCCGGTCACGCCGATGACCACCATGAGCCGGGGTTCCTGGGGAAGTACGTCTTTTCCCAGGACCACAAGGTCATCGGCCTGCAGTACGGCTTCACGTCACTCCTGTTCCTGTTTTTCGGCTTCACCCTGATGATGTTCATGCGCTGGCAGCTCGCCTTCCCGGGCCGGCCGCTGCCGCTGCTCGGCGGCTGTGTTCGGCCAGACCTCGCGCCGGGCGGGATCATGCTGCCGGAGCTCTACAACCAGCTCGGCGCGATGCACGGCACCATCATGGTGTTCCTCGGCGTCGTGCCGCTGGCGGTGGGCGCCTTCGGCAACTACCTGGTGCCGCTGCAGATCGGCGGCGCCGGACATGGCTTTCCCGAAGCTCAACATGGCGAGCTACTGGATGTACTTCGTCGGCGGCGTCGTGATGCTGGCCAGCTTCTTCGCGCCGGGCGGCGCGGCGCAGTCGGGCTGGACGTCCTATCCGCCGCTGTCGGACATCGCCCCGACGGGCCAGACGGTCTGGCTGTTCGGCATGCTGTGCGCTGATCATCTCATCGCTGCTCGGCGCGATCAACTTCATCGTCACCATCATCCAGCTCCGGGCTCCGGGGCTGACCTGGATGCGGCTGCCGTTCTTCGTCTGGGCGCAGTTCGTGACCTCGTTCCTGCTGCTGCTGGCGTTCCCGCCGCTGCAGGCCGCGGCGGTCCTGCAGCTCATGGACCGGCTCGCCGGCACCAGCTTCTTCCTGCCGACCGGCCTCGTGGTCTCGGGCCAGCAGCTCGCCAATTCCGGCGGCGGCAGCCCGCTGCTCTGGCAGCACCTGTTCTGGTTCCTGGCCCACCCCGAGGTGTACGTGCTGATCCTGCCGGCGATCGGCATCATCGCCGAGGTGATCGCGAACAACACCCGCAAGCCGCTGTGGGGCTACAAGTCGATGGTCTACGCCGTCGGTCTTCCTCGGCTTCATGTCGTTCATCGTCTGGGCGCACCACATGTTCCTGACCGGCATGGGCACGGTGATGAGCACGTTCTTCCAGACCACGACGATGATCATCTCGGTGCCGTCGGTGATCATGTTGACGGCGCTGATCATCTCGCTCTGGGGCGGCTCGATCCGGTTCAACACGCCGATGCTGTTCGCGCTGGCCTTCCTGCCGATGTTCGGCATCGGCGGCCTGACCGGCCTGCCGCTCGGCCTCGCGCCGACCGACATCCACCTGCACGACACCTACTACGTGATCGGGCACTTCCACTACGTGGTGGCTCCCGGCACGATCTTCGCGCTGTTCGCCGGCATCTACTACTGGTTCCCCAAGATCACCGGCAGGAGGATGAACGAGCTGCTGGGCTCGATCCACTTCTGGGTCTCGTTCCTGTTCATCAACGGCGTCTTCCTGCCGATGTTCATCCAGGGTCTGGCCGGCGTGTCGCGGCGCCTTTATGACGGCGGTGCGTCGTACTCCCACGCCCAGGGCGTGCTCCAGTGGAACAAGGTGATGTCGATGTCGGCCTGGGGCCTGGCGCTGGCCCAGCTCCCGTTCATCCTCAACTTGTTCTGGAGCATGGCCAAGGGGAAGAAGGTGGGTGACAACTACTGGGACGCCACGACGCTGGAGTGGGCCGCCACGACGTCGCCGCCGCTCGCACACGGCAACTTCGCCGAGATTCCGACCGTGGTCCGCGGACCCTACGACTACAGCCTGCCCGGCGCGTCCACGGATTTCGTGCCGCAGAACCAGGCCTAGGGAGAATTGGACATGGAGATTCCCTACACCGTAGAGGCCCGCCCCGACACCGGGGTCTACAACGCCAAGCTGGGCATCTGGCTGTTCCTCGCGTCCGAGGTCATGCTGTTCGGCGCGCTGTTCTCGTCCTACATCCTGCTGCGCACCGGCGCTCCGACCTGGCCGCACGGCCGCGACCTCGGGTTGAACGTCCCGCTCGCCACGCTCAACACGATGGTCCTGATCGGCTCGTCGGTGACGATCGTGCTCTCCTGGGCGTCGCTGCGGCTCAACGACTTCAAGAAGTACCGACTGTACATGGGGCTCACGATCCTCTGTGGCCTGGGCTTCCTCACGATCAAGTATTTCGAGTACATGGAGAAGTTCCACCACGGACACTTCCCGAAGTTCAACACCTTCTTCGCGATCTACTTCACCCTCACCGGGCTGCACGGCCTGCACGTGATCGGTGGAATGATCGTCAACGGCTACTTCTGGGGGCCGGGCTCCAAGCTCTGGCACCGCGACCCGCAGCGGTTCACCAACCGCATCGAGGTGGCGGGACTCTACTGGCACTTCGTCGACCTGGTGTGGATCTTCCTGTTCCCCACCCTCTATCTGCTGTAGGTACAGGAGGACGAGATGGCACAGACACACGACGCCGAAGCGATTCGCAAGGAAACGAAGACCTACCTCACCGTCTTCTTCATGCTTGCGGTGCTGACGGTCCTCACCGTCGGAGTCAGCTATTTTCATCTGCCGCCGGCACTGGCGATCGGGGTCGCCCTGCTGATCGCGACATTCAAGGGCTCGCTGGTGGCGGGTGTCTTCATGCACCTCCGCCATGAGAAAAAGGCGATCTACTGGCTGCTGCTCCTGACGGTGGCCTTCTTCGTCGTGCTGCTGTTCTGGCCGGCGCTGAGCCAGTGGAACCAGAGGCACATATGAGCCTGTCGCTCCGGTCGTTCCACCTGTTTTTCATCAGCATCTCCGTCGCTCTGTCGGCGATGGTGGTGGCGTGGGGCGTCCAGAGTTGGCTGGCGTCGCGGCAGCCGGGGGGCCTCGCCCTCGGCGGTTTCTTTTTGGTAGCCGGCATCGTGCTTGCCGTCTATGGGCTCAAGGTGCGGAAGAAGCTCCGCGACCTGGAGCCCGAGGAGTAGGAGGATGGCGATGCGGAGAATCGGAACGATCGCAGGGTTCGCGGCCGGCGCTCTGGCCTTTGCGTTGCCGCAAATCGCTTCGGCGTGCGCGACCTGCTTCGGTGCGGCGGACGCGCCGATGACCAAAGGGATGAACAACGCCATCCTGATGCTCATCGGCGTCGTAGGACTGGTCTATGTCGGGATCGGCAAGGTGGCCCTGGACTTCCGGCGGCGCTCACGGCGTCTCGCCGAAAAGGAGCGGCCCCGGCCTCAACTGCGCGTCATTCGCGGCGACCGTGAAGACCGCGGAGAGAAAGAGTGATGCAGACAAACTATGGTCTTCCCCTCAACCTGCCCGTGGAAGCATCCGCCCATGCGGCGCAGCTCGACGACCTGACGGCGCTGATCCACTGGTTCATGATCGTGCTGTTCGTGGGCTGGGGCATCTTTTTCGCGTACGCGCTGATCCGCTTCCGCAAGGGGCGCAATCCGGTGGCGAGCTACGAAGGGGCCAAGGGCCACTTCTCGACCTACGGTGAAGCCGCCGTCGTGATCGTGGAGGTCGTTCTCCTGCTCGCTTTCGCGATCCCCATCTGGGCCAACCGGGTCAATGCGCTGCCTCCCGAGTCGGACGCCATCAAAGTCCGCGTGGTGGCCGAGCAGTTCGCCTGGAACGTCCACTATCCCGGTCCGGACGGCATGTTCGGCCGCACCGACCCGAAGCTGATCCAGGCCGGCACGAACCCGCTCGGCCTCGACCGGACGGATCCGGCGGCTGTGGACGACGTCACGACGATCAATCAGCTCCACCTGCCGGTGAACCACAAGGTGCTGATCTATCTGACCAGCAAGGACGTGATCCACAGCTTCTTCCTGCCGCAGATGCGGGTGAAGCAGGACGCGATCCCGGGCATGGTGATCCCCATCTGGTTCGAGCCCACCATGGTGACGCCGCCGGAAAACTCGCTGCCCGCCTGCGCGGCGAATGCGGAAGGCGGCCCGACGTGTTGGGAGATCGCCTGCGCCCAGCTCTGCGGCCTCACCCACTACCGCATGCGCGGCTTCTACCAGATTCACGACGATGCCGGATACCAGGCCTGGCTGGCGCAGAACGCACCGGCGCCCGCGCCCACGGCGGCACCGTAACTTCAGAAGAGCCGCAGGGGCGCGGCCTGCCGCGCCCCTGCAATCCCCTGCTCGCCCATGCTCGAAGTCCACGACCTACCCACGCTCAACGCGATCCTGAACTCGTGCTCCACCGTGTTGCTGCTGACGGGCTACGCCCTGATCCGCAGCGGCCGGCGCAACGCCCACCGCAACGTCATGATCGCCGCTCTCGTGTGCTCGACGCTGTTTCTCACCTCCTACCTGATCTACCACGCCCAGGTCGGCTCGGTGCGGTTCCAGGGCACGGGCGCCGTCCGAACCCTGTACCTCACGATTCTCCTCACCCATACGGTCCTGGCCGCGGCGGTTCCGGTGCTGGCGATCATCACGGTCGTCCACGCCTGGCAGAAGCGCTGGGCGAAGCACAAGGCCATCGCCCGCTGGACGCTTCCCATCTGGCTCTACGTCTCGGTGACCGGCGTTGTCGTCTACTGGATGCTGTACCAGATGAGCTGGTAGGCTGGAGGTTGACAACACCTTTCTGGAGCAGCCAACGTTCGGCTCCTCTCACTCCAACCGCGGATAGGCAATCAGCGTCAGGAACGGCACGAAGTCGCGGCTGAGCACCAACTCGTCGAGGATGCCCACGGCGTCGGTCGAGCCTGCCTTCGCTGCCGAGCTTCGCCAGCTCTTCGTCCCGGACCTGGCGGTAGAGGTCCGCGGTTCACCTTCCGGCCGTCCGGCAGAGGCACCTCGTTCCAGACCCACTGCCAGAGCTGGGCGCGCGAGATCTCCGCGGTGGCGGTGTCCTCCATCAGGTTGTCGATGGCGGCGGCGCCGGTGCCTTGGAGCCAGGCGTCCAGATAGCGGAGGGCGATTTCCACGTTTTGCCTCACGCCGTTCTCCGTCACCTGGCCGCCTTCCACCTGGAAGTCCAACAGCTCGTCCGCCGAGACGTCCACCTCCGAGCGCAGGCGCTCCTTCTGGTGCGGACGGTCGCCGAGGTGCCGATCGAAAACTTCCTTCGCGACCGGCACGAGATCGGGGTGGGCGACCCAGGTGCCGTCGAAGCCGTCGCGGGCTTCGCGCTCCTTGTCTTCTTTTACCTTGAAAAGGGCGCGATCGTTGACTTCGGCGTCCCGGCGGCTCGGGATGTAGGCCGCCATGCCGCCGATGGCGTGCGCGCCGCGGCGGTGGCAGGTGGCGACCAGCAGCTCGGTGTAAGCTCTCATGAACGGTACGGTCATGGTGATCTGGCCGCGGTCCGGGAAGTGCCAGCCGGGAGTTGGGAATTTGCGGATGGCGCTGAACATGTAGTCCCAGCGGCCGGCGTTGAGGCCGGCGGCGTGGTGGCGCAGCTCGTAGAGGATCTCTTCCATCTCGAAGGCGGCCAGAATGGTTTCGATCAGGACCGTGGCGCGGATGGTGCCGCGCGGAATTCCGAGCGCATCCTGGGCGTGCTCGAAAACACGGTTCCAGAGCTGGGCTTCCAGGTGGCTTTCGAGCTTGGGCAGGTAGAAGTACGGGCCGCTTCCGCGGTTGATCAGCTCCTGGGCGTTGTGGAAGAAATACAGGCCGAAGTCGAACAGGCTCGCGGAAATAGGCCGGCCGTCGACCAGGACGTGGCGCTCTTCCAGGTGCCAGCCGCGCGGCCGGACGAGGAGCGTGGCGACCTTGTCGTTGAGGCGGTACTCCTTGCCTTCGGGACTGGTGAAGGCGATCTCCCGCCGGACCGTATCAATCAGGTTTACCTGGCCGTCGAGGACGTTGGCCCAGGTCGGCGAAAGCGCGTCCTCGAAGTCGGCCATGAAGACGCTCGCGCCCGAGTTGAGCGCGTTGATCATCATCTTGCGTTCGACCGGGCCGGTGATCTCGACGCGCCGGTCGAGGAGGTCCGGCGGAGCCGGAGCCACCTTCCAGGGCGCCTCGCGGATCTCCGCGGTCGAGTCGAGGAACTCGGGCCGGACGCCGGACGCGAGGTCGGCCAGCCGCCGGGTGCGGCGGTCGAGCAGCTCGTCCCGCGCCGGCCCGAAACGGTGCTGGAGATCCAGGAGGAACTCCAGCGCCGGTTGAGTCAGAACCTGTTTCTCGTGATCGTGGACGGGTCCTGTCACTTGAATAGCAAGAGTCGCTGAAGACATGAACCTACCCTCCCTCGCTGTCTTTCCCCCTCTCCCCCGGCACGGGGGAGAGGGCCGGGGAGAGGGGGAATGGGATCAAACCTCGACGGTTTCGAACTGTTCCTGCTCGGTCGAGCCCTCCAGGGCGACGGTCGAGGCGTGGCCGGACGAGATCACCTGCGCCACCTGGTCGAAGTAGCCGGCGCCGACGAAGCGCTGATGCTTGACGGCCTTGTAGCCGGCGAGGCGCTCGTTTTCGAATTCCCGCTCCTGGAGCCGGGAGTAGGCGGTCATGCCGGTCTCCTTGTAGGCGCGGGCCAGCTCGAACATGGTCAGGTTGTTGGCGTGGAAGCCCGCCAGCGTCACGAACTGGTATTTGTAGCCCATGGCCGCGAGCTCGCGCTGGAACCTGGCGATCGTGTCGGCGTCCAGGCTCTGCTTCCAGTTGAACGACGGCGAGCAGTTGTAGGCGAGGAGCTTGCCCGGGTAGCGGGCATGGATCTCTTCGGCGAAACGCCGCGCCTCCTCGATGTCCGGATGCGCGGTCTCGCACCAGATCATGTCGGCGAACGGGGCATAGGCGAGGCCCCGCATGATCGCGGAGTCGAGACCGCCGCGGTACCGCCAGAAGCCTTCGATCGTTCTTTCGCGGCAGCAGGAACTCCCGGTCGCGCTCGTCCACGTCGCTCGTCAGAAGATGGGAGCTGTTCGCATCGGTCCGGGCGATCAGGATGGTGGGTACGCCACAGACGTCCGCCGCGAGCCGGGCCGCGATCAGCTTCTGCTCGAACTCGGCGACCGGCACCAGAACCTTGCCTCCCATGTGGCCGCACTTCTTGGCCGAGGAGAGCTGGTCCTCGAAATGGACGCCGGCCGCGCCGGCTTCGATCATCGACTTCATCAGCTCGAAGGCGTTCAGGTTGCCGCCGAAACCGGCCTCGGCGTCGGCCACGATGGGTGCGAACCAGTGGATGGTCTCATGGCCTTCGCCGTGCTGGATCTGGTCGGCCCGCTGGAGCGCCTTGTTCAGGCGCCGCACCAGCGCCGGCACGCTGTCGGCCGGATAGAGGCTCTGGTCCGGGTAGGTCTCGCCGGCGGTGTTGTTGTCGCCGGCCACCTGCCAGCCGCTCAGATAGATGGACTGCAGGCCGGCCTGCACCATCTGGACGGCCTGGTTGCCGGTCAGGGCTCCCAGGGCCGGCACATAGTCTTCTGTATGGACGAGCTCCCAGAGCCGTTCGGCTCCCAACCGCGCCAGCGTGTGCTCGATCTGGACGCTTCCGCGGAGCTTCGCGACGTCGAGAGCGCTGTAGGGACGCTCGATGTTCCTCCAGCGCGGATCATTCTCCCAGTGTTTCGCCAGCTTGTCGGCTTGAACGGAGTGGAGTTGGTCTGTCATGGCCTGGTACCTCCTGGCTATGGATCCATGAGAAAGCTTAGCACGTTTTGCGCCGCGATGCGGCGTGAATGCCGCAGGATGTCACGAGGCTCCTCCTCGCGGGTTGCGGTACACTTCAAGAGGACCGCACCGTCCAGGAGGTTTCCCATGCCAGCCATCCGGAAGACGCCCCTCGCAGTTCTGGGCCTGCTGCTGCTCACCGGCCTGCCTGCCTTCTCCCAGGAGGCTCCGACGGCGGAGGAGACGTTCTCGGACGAGATCGAGGTCAGCCTGGTGAACCTGGAGGTGATCGTCACCGACAGGGGCGGGAAGCCGATCCCGGACCTGCGGAAGGAAGATTTCGAGGTTCTGGAGGACGGGAAGCCCGTCGAGCTGACGAACTTCTATGCCGAGAGCAGCCTGCCGGCGGCCGATGGGATGGAGGGGAATGCCGCGAACGCGGTGGCCGCGAACGCCGCGAACACGCCGCGGTGCGGCCACTGGACCAGCGGCTGAACCTGGTGGTGTTCGTCGACGACTACAACATGGAGCCGGCCAGCCGGAACGAGATCCTCGACGGCGTGCGGCAGTTCCTGGGCAAGTCGCTGGCGCCCGGCGACCAGGTCATGGTGGTGCGCTTCGGACGCTCGCTGGAGGTGCGGAAGCCGTTCACGTCGAACATCCCCGAGGTTCTGTCGGAGGTGGACGTGATCAGCAAGCTCGCGGGCGACCTGGCGTCGCGGGAGAGCTCGCGGGACCACCAGTTGGAGGTGGTGTTCGACGCGCTGGAGCTCGGTGGATGGGGGGCCACGGTCGAGGCGAGGATCCGGGATTATGCCGAGGTCGAGACCTCGTACGTGGCCGCCTCCCTGAATGCGCTCGAGACCGTGGTCGGCTGGCTGGCGGGCCTCCCGGGCCGCAAGGCCATCCTCTACGCCAGCGACGGCCTGCCGTCGGTGCCGGGGGAGGATCTTTTCATCTGGGCCGAGGCCCGCTCCGGGTTCAAGTCGGGACAGCACATCTCGGGCATGAACGCCGGCTCCTACGACGCCTCGGAGCTGTTCCGCCGGGTGACGTCGAAGGCGAGCCGCAACCGCGTGGCAATCTATCCCATCGAGGTCATGGGCGCGCGCTGGGTGCGCGGCACGCGCCTCCAGGAGGCCCGCATCCAGAACCGGCAGAACGGGCTCCGCTTCCTGGCGGAAGAGACCGGCGGCCGGACGATGTTCAACGTTTCGCAGCCCGCCACGGCGCTCCAGGGGATGGCGACCGACCTGGCGGTCTATTACTCGCTCGGCTACCGGCCGCAGCGCCTCGCCGACGACCGCGACCACAAGGTGGAGGTCAAGGTGAAGCGCAAGGGGGCCGAGGCGCGCTACCGGCGCTGGTATCAGGACAAGCCGGTGAGCGAGGCCGTGGCCGACCGGACCGCCGCCGCCATGGCGTTCGGCGCCGAGGAGAATCCGCTGGAGGCGGCGCTGGAGATCGGCCAGCAGACGGCGGCCGGCTCCTCCTTCGTGGTGCCGGTGCGGGTGAGAATCCCGATCGGCAAGCTCTACCTGGAGCCGAAAGGCCAGAACCGGGAGGGCCGGCTGCGGCTCTTCGTGGTGGCGAGCGGCGAGGGCAAGGTGACGCCCGTACGCGAGACCAAGGTCGTGAAGGTGACGGTGCCGGAGGCCGATCTGGCCTCGGGCAAGGCGAAGGACTATACCTACGAAGTGAGAATGACGCTGGAGGGCGGCAGCTACACGGTGGGCGTCGGCGTCCGGGACGAGCTCGCCACCACGACCTCCTACCTGCAAGGGAAGTTCGAGGCGGGAGCACCGGCGCCGGCCGCGGCGGCAAGCACGTCTCCGCACCGCTGAGCCTCTGACGGGTATGGACCGGCCGCCTTCCTTGGACGAGTTTCCCGCCTACCCGGCATCGTGGTATCTGTTTTGCCCGTCGCGGCAATTGAGCCGCGGGCCTGTGTCGAAACGCATCGCGGGGCGGCGGTTGGTGGCGTTTCGCACGGCCGGCGGAAAGGTTGCGGTGATGGATGCCCACTGCGCTCACCTGGGCGCGGACCTCGGCTATGGAGCCGTGCAAGGGGAGACGATTCAATGCCCCTTCCATCATTGGCGCTTCGGACGGGATGGGGTTTGTGTGTCGGGGGCGGATCCGGTTGACGGCTGTGGTATGCCCCGTCTGCAAACGTATCCCGCCGAGGAGCGCCACGGCTATCTGTTTTTCTTCAAGGGCACGGAGCCGCTGTTTCCCCTTCCGTTTTTCTTCGGCGAGGAGCCGGATGATTTCATCGCCGGCAAACCTTTTCGTTATATATCCGACTGTACCTGGTTCATGAATTCGGCGAACGCATTCGACATGCAGCACTTTCTTTGTGTCCACGGCCGCAAGCTGGTGGCTCCCTGCGTGGTCGATTGTCCGCATCGGTTCGCGCGGCGCAACCGGTACCGGGCGAGCATCATCGGTGACTCCAGCTCCGACCGGTTCCTGCGCCGGTTTGCCGGAGATACGGTGGATGTGTCGATCACCAGTTGGGGCGGTCCGTACATGCTGATGACGGCGGATTTTCCGCGGGCCTACAGCCGTTTCCTGATCGCCACGCAGCCGCTCGACGACGGGCGGACGCTGTGCGAAGGGATCGTTTTTGTGCGCCGCAGCCGCAGCGCCCTGGTGCGCCGGCTGTGGCAACCGTTGAGTCTCAGGGCCCGCCGGTGGCTCAGTTACGGCTTCGTGGCGGATGAGGCGCGCACCTTGCGCGGTGTGCGCTACAACCCGGCAGGTCTCGGACGAAACGACCGGGAGATGGCAGAGTTTTTCCGGTGGGCCGCATCGTTGCCTCAGAGTAGCGGAGACTTGGGGGAGGATCTTCATGTGTCGAAACATCAAGACCCTGCATAATTTCCAGCCGCCCGCCACGGATCAGGAGATCCGCGCCTCGGCTCTCCAATTCGTGCGGAAGCTGAGCGGTTTCGCGCGGCCATCCAAGGCGAACGAGGTGGCTTTCAACCGCGCGGTGGATCAGGTCACCCAGGTGGCGAAGGAGCTTCTCGACTCTCTCGTCACGAACGCGCCGCCCCGGGACCGCGAGGTGGAAGCCGTCAAGGCCAAGGCGAGGGCCGCGGAGCGCTATCGTCCGCCGTCGCCGTCGCCGGTCGAGAACAGCGGCACCTGAAGGCCCAGCGCCGGCACCTCGTCGGCGACCGGCTCCGGCTCCTCCGCGCCCGCCGGCTCATCGTCGAGCATGTCCCGGTCGACGAGGGGGGGCAGGTAGACGTAGCGGCCCATGCCGCGGTGGTAGGCCATGCCGGGGCTGGCCTCGCGGGTGGCCCGGAGCTGGTTGAGCTTCGAGTCGAGGTCGTCGATGAAGTGGAGGACGACGGCCTCGGGTGTCATCGGCTCGACCGGTGAGGCGAACTCTTTCTTGCCCTGGTGGGAGAGCACCATGTGCTCCAGGAGGAGCTGCAGGTCTTCCGGGAAGCCCGGGATCGCCGCGCAGCGGTCGCGCAGCAGGTCGCGGCCGATCACCACGTGGCCCACCAGCCGGCCCGCCAGGGTGTAGTCGTTGACCGGCATGGCGCCGAGCTCGATCAGCTTGCCCAGGTCGTGGAAGAGGACGCCGGTCACGACGAGGTCGCGGTCGAGGTCGCGGTAGTGCTCGCAGACCTTCACCGCCAGCTCGGCCATGGAGACGACGTGCTCCAGCAGGCCGCCGCGGTAGGCGTGGTGCATGGCCTTGGCCGCCGGGTGCTCGCGCAGGGCCGGGCCGTGGACCTCCAGCGTCTCGGCCGCGAGCCGCCGGAGGACCGGACGGTCGACCTTCTCCTGGAGCAGCCGGGTGAGTCTCGCCCAGAGATCGTCGATGTCCTCGCGAGTGGACGGAACGAGCAGCGACTCGTCGAAGCCGAAGCGCCGGTCGTCCTCGTTGGTCTCGCGGCAGTCGTCGATGCTGAGCTGGAGCTGCTCGCGGTAGTTCTTCACCGAGCCGCGGAAGGCGATGAAGTGGTGGGCTTCGAACTGGCCGTTGAGAGCCGGGCTGTCGGCCCAGACCTTGGCCACGATGGAGCCGCTGGAGTCGGTGATCTCCATGTCCAGGAACGTCTTGCCGTTCCTGTCCTGGCGCTGCTCCTTCTTGGTGAGGAGCGCGAAGCCCTGGACGATGTCGCCGTTTTCCCAGGTACGGATCGGTGCGTTGCGTTTCGGCATAGGTCGTCGCCCATAGTAGTCTCTCCGGGCTCCGGTGCCAACCACCTTCACCATGGCACCGCGCATGCAGGCGAGGGTTTCATCGTGCGCGATCCCAAGATATTCAAGCCATTCGTGTTTCTCTGTGTCCTCGCCGGAGCGCTGGCGGCGCTACCTGATGCCGCGTACTCCCAGACCGGCCGGTCCGCCGATCCGGCCGCGCAGCCGGCCGCGGACGTCCTCACCTGGCCCGAGTCGCAGCGCGCGTTCTTCCAGGACGGCCCGGGCCTCCTCCTGACCTCGCGGCAGCGCGACGATCTGCTGCGGATGACGGCGGATGAGCGGGAGCGCTTCATCTTCGAGTTCCTCGACCGCGATCCGGTTCCGGAGACGCCGGTCAACGAGCTGAAGGTGGGGATCGAGCGCCGCCAGCGGGCCCGCCTCCAGGAGTTTCCCTCGCCGCTCGACGTGCGGGGACAGATCCTGTTCCTCAACGGCCCGCCCGCGGAGCGCAAGGTGCTCGACTGCGGCTGGGTCTTCGTGCCGCTCGAGATCTGGAGCTATCCGCACGGGACCGACCCCGGCGGCAAGGCGGTGGTGTCGCAGCTCGTGGTGTTCAAGCCGTCCGCCGTCGAGCCCTGGAGGCTCTGGCTCCCGAGTGACTCCAAGCGGCCTCTGTACACCGAGCTGATGCAGTACTGGATGGAGCAGTGGGAGGAGCTGCGCGGGCGCGTCTACATCAAGCGCATCGATCTCCAGAACTGCGACCAGGCCAAGGACGTGGACAAGGCCACAGGGGTCGACGGTCTGACCGGCGCTCTCACCGGCACCAAGAACGTCAAGTGGAACAAGCCCAAGGACGCGAGCCCGTTCCTGGAGCCTCCCGCGGACCTGGCGGCCTGGGCGAAGGCCGCCGCCGCCACGGAGCTGCCGCCGCCGCCGCCCGCGCTGGAGCTTTCGTCGCTCGAATTCCGCTTCCCTGAAATGGACGCGCAGCGCATGGTGGTGCGCACGTATGCGACGCTGAAGTCCGACGGCGTGAAGCCCGTCGCGGACACGGAGAAGAAGCCGGAGGTCCAGCTTTCGGTGGACGGCATCGTGGAGAGCGGCGGGCGTCCGTTCGAGGATTTCCGCCTGCGCTTCCGGATGCCGGCGCCGGGTGCCGGCGAGCCCATGGTGCTGGCCCTGGAGCGCCGGCTCCGGCCCGGCGAGTGGTTCCTGATGCGCCTCCATATCAAGGATGACACCGGCGGCGCCGAGATGCGGATCGCGAAGGCGTTCCGGGTGCCGATCAGCCCGACCGGCGACGACATCCAGGCCCAGGCGCCGACGATGGGCGAGCTGGTTCCCGAGGAGGTCGGCCGTGGCAAGGACAGCCTGCTGCTCCTGCCGCCGCCCGCGGACGTGGTGCTGGGCCTGTGGCGCGCCGACGTGCTGACCACCGGCGAGCGCATCAAGAAGGTGGTGTTCCTGGTGGACGGCGTGACGCAGCTCGCACGCACCAGTCCGCCGTTTTCCGCCGAGGTGCGGCTCGCCCGCTTCCCCACGGAGCAGGTGGTGCGGGCCGAAGGCTACGACGCCGACGGCAAGCTGGTGGCGGCCGACGAGGTGATCGTCAACCAGCCGCGCGGCGCGCTCGGGGTGTGGATCACCGAGCCGCCGAAGGGTGTCCGGCTCCCGCCGGGCAAGGTTCTGGTCAAGGCGGAGGTGTCGGTGCCGGACGGCCGGCGCATCGAGGCGGTCGATTTCAAGATCAACGATCAGCCGGTGGCCACTTTGACCAAGGCGCCCTGGCAGGCCGAGGTGCTGGTTCCGAGCGATGACGTGGCCTATGTCACGGTCTCGGCGACGCTCGACGACGGCAGCCGGTCCGAGGCCGTGCGCTTCGTGCGCGCGCCGCAGTATTTCGAGGAGCTGGAGGTCAATCTCGTCGAGCTTTACGTGGCGGTGACCGACAACAGCGGCAACCTCGTGCCCGGCCTCACGAAGGACGACTTCGACGTGCTCGAGTCGGGCAAGAAGCAGGACGTCACGAAATTCGAGCTGGTGGAAAACCTGCCGCTCACGGTGGGCATCCTGCTCGACACGTCGGGCTCGATGCGCACCTCGCTCGTCCAGGCGCAGACCGCGGCGGCGGATTTCCTGCGCAAGGTGATGACGCCGCGCGACCGCAGCTTCGCGGTGAATTTCGCCTCCCGGCCGCAGCTCGACATGCCGCCCACGGACGACGTCGAGGCCGTGGTGCGCTCGTTCCAGGATCTCCAGGCGGTGGGCGACACAGCGCTGCACGACGCGCTGGTCCACAGCCTTTATTATTTCCGCGGCATCAAGGGCCAGCGCGCACTGGTCCTGCTTTCGGACGGCGACGACAATTCGAGCTACATCGCGTACAAGGACGCGGTGGAGTACGCGCGGCGCAGCGGCGTGGCGATCTATTCGATCGGTTTCAACCTGCCGGGTTTCGAGATCGGCCTCAAACGAAAGCTGACGGAGATCGCCGAGACCACGGGCGGAAAGGCGTTCTTCACCGGCAAGGCGGAGGAGCTGCCGGCGATCTACGCCCAGATCGAGCGCGAGCTGCGCAGCCGCTACCTGATCGCCTACAACTCGAACCAGATCGGGCGGAACGCCGGGCGTCTTCCGGGAGGTCGAGGTGAAGGTGAAGAAGAGCGGCCTCAAGGCGCGGACGGCACGGGGCTATTACCAGTGAGCCCTCCCCCCCGGCCCTCTCTCCCGGAACGGGAGAGGGGGAGGATTGCGGGGTTGCGGTGGACATCCGTAGAAAGTTTGCGCTGGAGCGCGCGGGAAGGCGCGGAAGGCGCACGGACGCTACGCGCCTCGCGCGCTGAGATTTCGCCGCCGGCGCCAACGTTGGGCGTCATCCCGTGGATTTGAAGCCCGAAGCCGAGCGGCGGCCGGAGAATCCATGGGGCAGCCGTTGCCCCGCGATTTGGAGCCAAATCTCTGGGGCAGCCGCTGCCCCCAGATTTGGAGCCCAAATCTCTGGGGCAGTCGCTGCCCCGCGGATTTGGAGCCGAATTCTGGGCAGCCGCTGCCCCGCGGATTGAGCCAAATCTCGGGGCAGCCGCTGCCCCGTAATTTGGAGCCAAAATCCTGGGGCAGCCGCTGCCCCGTAGATTTGGATGCCCGGAGCGCTATTTCGCGCCAGTTTGTCCGCGGTCTCCGTTTTCGGCGCGGGCCGGGCCCGTTGGTTGTCGAGGGCCTTGGCCCGCGCAAGGCGCTCCTCCAGCGCGTCGAGGAGCGGGCCGATCCTCGCCGCCGCCACCACCCCTCCCCAGGAGGGACCGAGCGCGTGCCGGATGCGGGAGTGATCCAGCCGGCAAGACCTGTCGCCGGCCGGCCAGATCTTTCGGCGTTTCGCCGCAACCTGGCAGTGTCGCGCCACGCGCGGGACTCTGAGCCGGGCTGGACGCTTATCCGTCAGGGCCCTGTCGCCTAAGCACCGTGGCGCCGCCCGGTCCTGGAGGAAGCCCCAAGCCCGGTTCTGTCGCATAAGCCTCCAGGCCCTCCCGGGATAAGGCCGCTTAGCCGACAGAGCCGAGCGTCGCCACCTCCTGGCGGAGCAAGTAGGCTTATGCGACAGGCTCTATCACATTGACGCGCCTAAGCGAACGACGTAACATCGTACCCAAGTGCAGAGGAGCCGGAACCTTGCGGCTTTGGCGCCCCGGCAGCAGGTTGTCAGATTTGGTGCTCGCTAAAACGCGTGCGAGTTCCCGGCGAGACTGAGGGGGTTATCAGTGCCAAAAAGCAGCATTCAAGAAAAATGAGGGCTATCATCAAACGACCCTCCGCATCCAGTTTGAGAATCTCTATGCACTGGCTCGCGCTGGTCGTGAACTAAATTCGGCTGCGGATGTCGAACTCACGAGCGGGGCGGCGATAGAAACGACGAGGGCACTATCAGTATCTACCAAGTACATATGATTCGGCAGTCAGTTAAGAACCGACCTTCCTCAACGGCGATGGCGCATTCGCCGGGCATGGCAACATTGAACGAATGCACGCCCGTGGTTGGGCATCGAGGTTCTGTCAGATCGCGCTAACCTGTAAAGCAGTCGTTCAAAAAGTGGGCAAGAGCGTCAGGAGTATATTGGAAGATTACTATGAGTCAATAACGTTTGTAGAAGGAGGTCGTGTGTCGAAGCCCATCTCTCTCAAGCATCGTGCCACCGCTCAGCGGCCGCATCTACAATGATGCTTCTATAGCTCCGCCTGCTGGCTCGACGGCGCCTAGGATTTGGCTCATCGACATTGTGGCTCTGATGGCCATACGGACGAAATTCTCCAAAAAGAGGCATCTGGTTCGAGGGAAGATTGATGATGACGATGACTCTTGTCTACGGATAGCGCAGCTGCTGAGGCGTTCTGCAAGAAGTATCATCCCGAGCGCCACGATGATTTTCGTCATCGTAACGAGGCTTCCGTCTACCCCATAGCCATTGATTTAGAGCAGCTTCTCAACATACTGGAGAATCTTCAGTCCTACAAGACATTGCTCGACGTGATAAGGCGGCAACGGATAGACGGCCCAATGGAGAAAGTAGAATTGGCAGCGTTTGTTTTGGTTCAATCCATTCGCAGCCATGCACCCCTGAACTCTGTGCTCCAGTGGCACTCTGAGCTTGGGATCGAACGATTCGAGAGCTACGTCACGTTGAAGTGGCTTCTCGAAGATCGCGAGTTCCTCGCGGAATCTATTGGGCCTCTTGCGTTCTCCCAATGGACTCTGTTTGCGACGAGAGCGGACACGTTCCCCCTTTGTGATTCGCCAGTGCTTGTTCAGCCGCAGAGCATATTTGTCGCACTATCGCCGCGCCTCCTTCTCGAAATCTCTCTCCGTATACCGGCCCGCGAGCATGAATGGCGTCTGCGCAAGGCAGTGAAGCCCGGAAAACTTGCAGAGTTTAGGCGCCGAACTATCGGCAACACATTCCGCGAGATCATCTTCTCTGATAGGAGCGTCTTGGAGTACTGGCAGAGTACTCCGGAGTTTAGACACCGATGGGAGACGATCCGTGATGTCAAGAGCTATAATCGGTTGGTAGAGGAGAACGGTCGTGAGACCTGGCACCTTAACGCGTTGGGTAACCAGTGAGCCGCCCAACCAGCCGATCGAGTCGGCAGCAGCGTTCGGCGTCATAAGGGAGCGACAGAATGCGATGCGCGTGAAGTTGTAAATCTCGGAAGACAACCTTGCAGGAACGTAGGATCTCCTGTCCTATAATTAACACCTTGCAACCATGGCGGGTGTCCGACCGCGAAGGAGAAACAGAACGTGAAGACTCATCGTCTCGTCGTTGCCGTAGCTCTCGTTCTCGCGCTAGTGAACGCTGCCACAGCACACGCCCAATGGGAGTGGCTGGCAACGCTAGCGCCTCTCGTTGACGGTATTCGCACAAATGTGGCGGCCATCAAGAACAAAAACAGAGACCAGAAGGCGTTGCAGCAAAAGATTCAAGATGACATCCAGCGCGTATATACCGCGGCGCTTGAAGGAGTTAGCACCGATGCAACGCAACTCGCTATGTGGAAGCCGGTTGTGGCGACAGTTCAGGGATGTCGCGAGCAAGCCAATCGCTGGCAATATACTAGGGAGATAGCGGCGTATCAGAGCCTGCCCGACCTTGTTTGGAACGAGATCACAGCCGAACGCGCAAAAGCACTGAAAGTAGCATTGATTGGCGTGCGCGATGACCTAGCAGCCCGCAAGGAGGGGAAGTTGACGTGGCAGCAGGGTGGCGCAGACCTGCTAGCCTCCCTTAACAGAATGATTGCCGCGGCAGAGAGAATTGAAAAGGCAGTCAACTACCATTCATTGATAAAGGTCAGTGAAGGCCAGACGCCCAAGCTGTTGGAGCAGTTAAAGCGCCAGTCCGATATAGGGCCGTCGTTGATGAGTGTGAAAAACGCGGCGGATCTCAACAACCTTGCCAACGAAACTCTAGGCATAGGGCTGACAGGCATTCAGGATGAGAGCCTTACCGTGCTAGCCTATTGGGATGGTTTCATGGCTTCGCTATTTACTGGAATGGACAAGGCGACGAAGGATATGCAAGCGGCGCTCAAGAAGACCGTAGAAGGCCTTCCAATCAAGTATGCCGAGACAAAGACCTACGGTGAACTTCTCAAGTCCGTGGCTGATGCGCTTCAAAAGTAGAAGAGAGGGCCATGTGGACGTAAATCAGCTCAGAAAGCAGGCTTCGCCCCCTCAGGAAGGGGTGCCACCCGATTTTAGAGAGGGAGTAGGGAATTGGCTCTCCGGCTGTTGGGATAAACCACGGATCGGCCTCGGCGCGTTGATTTTTCGGTCGGATCGCGGCTGGATGGCTCGGCGGGTGGCGAAGATTTGCCCGCTTCGGAGAACAGAGATCACCGGCTCACCTGCGATTCGTGCTCGCCAGGCACACCTCTTCCTCGCGTTCCGCGGGAGCGCATCGACAGTCACCGGCTGTGGGTCGAGCTCCGCCGCCCCCGGTCAAGGAGGGCCGACGGCATCGGCTCTCACGAAGGGCAGGCCTGGCGGAAACGAGCCGATCGGGAATCTCGCCGACCGATCTCCCTCCCGCCAGCGGTCGGCGGCCTCCCGGAACGCGGCCACGAACATGGCATAGGCTTCCCAGAAGGCCTTGCGCACGGCTTTGGTCGCCGCGTGGTACAGCGGCGCCGGTGATTTCTTCCTCCACGCCGGACGGTCGTCCGGCTTCTGGCGGAGGATGGCGGCGACTCCTAGCGGCGCCCGGCCGGTCCTGGCGAGCTCGGCGCTCGCCTCGCTCTCGATGGCTTCGACCAGGTCGGCGACTCGCTTGCGGTAGTCCTCGGGAGAGAGGTGAGCCCAGCAGGGGAGAGGCGTCAACTCGAAGGTCTCCTCGGTAGCGTACTTCAGGCGATCGAAGTCCTCTCCCCGTTTCCTGGCGGCGCTCTCCTGGGTGCGGTTGAACCAGAATCCCCGGATCGGCTCCCCGGCGAGGATCTCCCGGACGCTGTGGACGCCGGGCCATTCGCTGGCATGGGCGACCAGACCTTCCTTGACTCCGTGGGAGAGGAGATACCGGAGTCGGTCGACCTGGGCAGGCTCCTCGTTGCTGACCAGGATGGCATGGTAGCGGTCGTCCCAGACATCTCTTGTCCAGCCGTACAGGCGGTTGACCTCGAGAGCGATGTTGGAGTTGAGGTACTCCATGAAGCGGGCGAGCTGGTTGGCGTCGTCCACCGACAGAAGGAGATGAAAGTGGGTATTCATGAAAACCACACAATGACAACGGACCGGGTGGAGGGTCTGGGCGCGGCCCAGGACGCCTCCGACGATCTCGTTGAGGGAAGGGCCCGAACGCAGGAGGAACCGGGACTGGAACGTCCGTACGGTCACCTCCACGAGCGAGCCCCCTTCGGGTACAAAGCGCACACGTCTGGCCATGCCCTCTATAAAGACGGAAAACGGCCGGCGAATGTCATTTCAGAATAAGTCGAGATCTTGAGCTCGCCCTCTCTTCGGCTATGCCCCGTGCCCCATGTCCGAGCCCCTGATCCCTTCTCGAAGATCCACTCGAAGATCGGGTGGCACCCACTCCAGCTGTGCTGGAAGCGAACCGGCTCCTGGCTGAGGAGGAGCTCCGAAACGAGGATGTGATCCGGGAGCCCTTCCGGCTCTCTGCGTGAAGAGGCTCGATCTCATCCGCCACCTGGAGGCGCACGGCTGCGAGCTCCTCCGCGAGGGCGGCGGTAGGCTATACTGCCCAGGAGAATTGAAGGAGGAGGCCAGAGCGATGAACCGAGTCCTCACCGTAGCCCAAATCGAAAAGCAATTCGAGTCCGAATGGGTCTTGGTGGAAGACCCCGAGACCGACGACGCTCTGGAAGTTCAAAGCGGCAAGGTTCGTTGGCACAGCAAAGACCGGGATGAGGTCTATCGCAAGGCCGTGGAGTTGCGTCCCAAACGGTTCGCCATGCTCTACACCGGCAAGATGCCCGAAGACACGGCTGTCGTGCTATGAGCTTTTCGTTCGATTCCCAGCAGGGGCTGGTCATCGTGCGTGCGGAGCTATGGGGTCCTGCCGGGAGTGCCGTGTTACGACTGGCACTCGATACGGGGGCGACCGGTACGTTGGTGAACGTCGGATTGCTGGTTGCCGTTGGCTACGATCCGGCTCTGTCTCCAGATCGTGTCCAGGTGACTACGGGCAGCGGCGTCGAGTTTGTACCATGCCTTACGCTGGATAAGATCAGGTCTTTGGGGCAGGACCGCATTGGCTTTCCCGTGTTGGGTCACACCTTGCCCCCCAGCGCAGGTATCGACGGCCTCCTGGGGCTGGATTTCCTTCGCGGACAGTGCCTGACCCTGGATTTTCGCATCGGCCAAGTAACGCTTGTCTGAGAGGAGATGACCGAGCTTATGCTCTACATGGTTCTGGAGAGGTTCAAAGACGGTGCCGCCCCGGAGATCTACCGCCGGGCAAGCGGACGCCTCCCCTTCAGAGACCATAAGGGAGAGAGCCTGCCGTAGCGTCATCTGGAAGCTTTCGCGCGCTCCCCGGGTTTACGAGGGTGATGCGTGCGAAGCGGCTTCTCCTTACCCTGATCCCCGCCGTCCTTCTCTTGGGAGCGACGCCGGCACCCTCGCCGCCGGGGCAGTTCCGGTTCGAGAGATTCAACCGCAGCTATCCCGAGGCGGCGCCGCGGATCGCGCCGATCGTCCAGGGGCCGCTGAAGATCCAGCTCTCGGCGCCGCGCAGCAACCTCACCCTGCGCAGCAATCTCCTGCGCCTGGAGCCGAGTCCCGGCGGGAGCCACACGGCCGAGCTGAGGGTGGAGTTCGCCGGGCAGGGCTGGCTGGTGGCGGACGTGGACGTCGCCGGCTTGACCGGCACCCGTCTCCAGGATCAGGTGGTCGTGCCGGACCAGGCCGCGACGCTGGAGGGCCGGGTGAGGGTGACGCGGGAGCCCGGAGCCTACGTGGTCACCACCGAGCAGCTCCCGAAGCAGATCCGGGTGAAGATCCAGAGCGGCGTGGGAACGCAGATCGTGAGCTTCTGCGACCGCATCCCCACCCTGCTGGCCGACCTCGACTGCGAACGCCTCAACCAGGCGCTGACCAGCGCCGTGGTCCCCCTCCCGCCGGCCGGCGAGAGCTATCTTCTGGAGGATGCGGACCTGACTCCCCAGGAGCGGCAACAGTTCGAGGCCTACCTGGCGGCCAGCGGGGGAGGGTGATCAGGCCAGTTGTCAGGCTTCCTTGGCCTTGAGGCCGAACCGTTCGCGGACCATCGCGATGGGATCGTTGCCCATGCGCTCCTTCCAGACTTCGAGGAGGCGGACGCGGCGGTCCAGGTCCGAGTGGGACAGATGAAAGATCTTGCGCATCTCTTCGAGCTGGCCTGAAACCTCCGCTCGAAGCGGCTCCAACCCCTCGTCGAAGCCGGCGGCCATCCCTTCCGCAAGCAGTTGAACGTCTTCGCGTAATCCCCCGATCTCGGTGCGGGCTTCACGGATCGTCCCTTCGAGGCGCATCAGGCGACCCTCCAGGGCTGTAGTCGTCTCGCGGAAGCGCTCGTCCAGATAGGAGGCCAGTTCCTGGTCCATGTTACTCTCTCCTTGCGCCGGTAGCGTTCATGCGGTACAGCCTACCATGGTCCGGCGCTTCCCGCGGCGCGAATGTTCCCCCCGCGCCGTTTGTTACAATGACCGGCCGGGGCTCGCGCCCCGCCATCGATCCCCTCGCACAACCTTCCCGCGAGAGACAAAGGCTTGGAGGAATCAGCCGCATGGCCCGACGCATGATGAACCGCCTGTTCTACTTCACGGTCGAGGATGAGAGCATTCTCGCCGAATCGTTTGCGCAGCTCGAGAAGGAAGTCTATGCCATCACCTACAAGGTCACCGGCACCGAGGACGTCTTCGTCACCACGAGCGAGACCAAGGACGCGATGGACCGCCACGACATCCCGTACAACCTTCTGGCGGAGGAGGACGGCTCGCGCATCGCCGTCTACCACTCGCCCCTGTCGCGCGAGGAGCTGGCCGACTACGAGGACGCGGTCAAGGCCCTCACTCTCGCCTGCCGCGCCATCGGCGTGGCCTGCGTGGGTGTCAACGGCGAGTCGAACCTCGGGTTCGACCTGTCGCAGGGTGCCAAGAGCTATACCTACTTCACCGCACCCGCCGGACACACCTTCATCTGGCGCCTGTTTCGCGAGCGCGACGAGGCGGTCGACTTCCTGACCAAGCTGACCGGCGGCGACAAGAAGGCCGTGGAGTGGGCCGAGTCGATGCCGTTGGCCTCGGTCAAGGAGCTCAAGTCCTACCATTGAGCTACCCTTGAGCCAGCCCCTGTTCGAGCCCACGTACTCGGTCTCCCGCCTCTGCGGAGAGGTCCGCGACTTCCTCGGCGAGGCGTTCGCCTCGGTCTGGGTCGTGGGCGAGGCGCAGCGCGTCCGGCCCAGCCAGCGCGGGCATCTCTACTTCGAGCTGGTCGAGAAGGGCGAGCGCGACGAGATCGTCGGCAAGCTGGAGGCCGTCGTCTGGAAGAACGACCTCCTGCGCGTCCGCCGCCTGCTCGGCGTCTCCGGGCAGCAGATCTCCGAAGGCATGCAGATCCGCGTCCGCGGCGGCCTCGACTTCTACGCCCCCGGCGGCCGGCTTCAGCTTTGCGTCAAGGACGTCGATCCGGCCTTCACCCTCGGCCAACTGGAGCAGCGCCGGCGGGAGACGCTGGCCGCGCTCGCGGCGGCCGGACTGATGG
This sequence comes from uncultured Holophagales bacterium, assembly GCA_963844885.1. Lineage (GTDB taxonomy): Bacteria > Acidobacteriota > Thermoanaerobaculia > Multivoradales > UBA5704 > DATMER01. The sequence goes on from CAWJQA010000018.1 coordinate 46,143, forward strand.
AGCTCAACCGCGCCCTGCCGCTGCCGGACCTGCCGCTCGACATCGCGCTGATCACGTCCTACGGCAGCGCCGCCTATCACGACTTCCTCTCCGGCCTCCAGGAGAGCGGCTACGGCTTCCGGGTGATCCTCGTCCACGCCTCGGTCCAGGGAAAAGAGGCCGAGCGCGAGGTGGTCTCGGCGCTGGCGGCTCTGGCGGGGCTGCCGATCGGCCTGGCGGTCCTGATCCGCGGCGGCGGCTCGCGCAGCGACCTGGCCGTGTTCGACAGCCGAGCGATCGCGGAGGCCATCGCCCGCGCGCCGTTCCCGGTGCTCGCCGGTCTCGGCCATGAGATCGACCGCTCGATCGCCGACATGGTGGCGCACTCGTCCTTCAAGACGCCGACCGCGGTGGCGGAGTTTCTGGTGGAGACGGTGGCGGGCTGGGAGATGGCCCTGGACGAGCTGCGCCGCCGGCTGATCCGCGAGGCGCTGGAGCCGCTGCGCGCCGGCCGCGAGGCCTTGGGCCGCGCCGAGCGTGGAGTGAGCCTGGCCCGGATGCGCCTCGCCGCGGCCGGCGAGAGGATCGAGGAGCACGCCCGCGCCCTGGCCCGCCTCGGACGCACCGCGCTGCGCCAGGCCGCGCGCCGGCAGTCCGAGCTGCGCGCCCGTCTCGCCGAGCTGGTCCCGCGGAGGGTCGAGCGGGGAGAGCGCGACCGCATCCGGCTCGGCGAGCGCATCGCGGGCACGGCGAAAGGCCGGCTGCGCGAGACCCGCGCCACGCTCCAGGGGATGGAGCGGCTCTGTGTCCAACTCGCACCCGAGCGCACCCTCGAGCGCGGCTTCAGCCTCACCCGCGGCCCCGGCGGCATCCTGCTCCGGGACCCTGCCCAGGTCGCCGCCGGCGACCGCGTCACCACCCGACTGGCCGGAGGCATTCTCACGAGCCGAGTGGAGGAGTCATGAGCGACCTGTTTTCAAGTCCCGAGCCGCCCGCCGGAGAGCCGGAGCTGAGCTTCCGAGAGGCCATGGAAGAGCTGGAAGGCATCCTGGAGCGGATCGAAGGCGAGGAGGTCGACATCGACCGTCTCGCCGCAGAGCTCCGCCGCGCCGCCCAGCTCCTCGACCTCTGCCGCGGCAAGATCCGCAAGGCGGAAGTCGAGGTCACGCAGATCGTCCAGAGCCTGGAGGAGGAAGAGGAGTAGGGCCCTCACCCCCAACCCCTCTCCCGGTCCGCCCGAGTCCCCCGCCCCGGGCGAGGGGCGCCCCCGCACACCCAAAACCAAAGAAACACAAGCAAGTCTCCCCCTCTCCCGGGGAGGGGGACTCGGGTGGACCGGGAGAGGGGGCCGGGGGGTGAGGGCCGCAGGCCGCGGACGCTGCTACCATGGAAGGCGCCATGAACGCGCCGACCCTCACCCTGGCCCTGCTCCTCTTCCAGACCCCGGCCGCGACTCCGCCGTCTCCGCCGCCGGCGGAGTCCGCGAAGCCCGCCGAGGCCCCCGCCACCGAGCTGGCGCCGGGCATCGGGCTTTTCGATGCCGGCCGGTTCGAGGAGGCCCGGGCCTTCTTCGAGCCCTTCGCCGCCAGCCATCCGAAGTCCGCGGCGGCGGCCTTCTACCTGGGGCAGATCTCGCTCGCGCTCAAGGATACGGAAAAGGCCGTCGCCTGGCTGGAGAAGGCCGTCGACATCGAGCCCGAGAATTCCGACCTCCACCGCTGGCTCGCCCGTGCCTATGGCGCCGCTGCCGGCCAGGCCAACGCGGTGGCCCAGGTCGGCTACGCCCGCGACGCCAAGGCCGAGCTCGACAAGGCCGTCCACCTCGACCCGAACAATCTGCGCGCCCGCGAGGATCTGGCCAACTTCTACCTGCGCTCGCCCGAGTTCCTGGGCGGCAGCGTGGACAAGGCCCGCCTGGAAGCGGAAGCCATGCGGAAGATCGATCCGGTGGCCGGCCGCATGATGCTCGCCAACGTCGACCTGGCCCACAAGGACAATGACCGGGCCGAGCAGGAATACAAGACCGCCATCCAGGAGGCGCCGAAGGATCTCCGGCCGCGCATCGCCCTCGGCCTTCTCTATCAGGCGCAGAAGCGGTGGAACGAGGCGTTCGAGACGTTCGAGTCGGCGCTCCAGGCCGATCCGGACAGTTGGAACGCGCTCTACCAGGTCGGCCGCACCGCCGCGCTGTCCGGCCAGCGCCTTGACCGCGGCGAGGAGTGCCTCAAGAAGTACCTCACCTTTACCCCGAAGGGGGATGCGCCGCCACTTTCCGGCGCCTGGTTCCGCCTCGCCATGATCTACGAGAAGAAAGGCGACAAGGTCAAAGCCCGTGATCACTACCAGAAGTCGCTCGAGCTGGACCCCTCCAACGAAGAGGTCCGCCAGGGCCTGGCGCGCGTGTCCGGAAAGAACTGATCCCGGGTTCCGATGCCTGAAAAGGAGACACCGGAGAGCGAGGGCGTGCTAGAATCGGGCAGCGGCCACAGAGACCGCGGGCCGTCCGAACTACTACCCCAAGGGGGAGCCATGGCAGCGCGAACAGCACATGAGAAGATGATCCGCCCGCCCGCGAGCGAGAGCGTCATGGTGAGCAAGATTCGCCGGCTTTCACCGGAACGGCTCTCTGAGCTGGAGGCGACGATTGACCGCATGCTGGAGGCTCAAGAAGACTTGGCCTTGCAGGAATTCGGGCAATCGCAGGACGTCTTAGCTCGTATCTGGGACAACCCCGACGATGCCGAATACGACCGTCTATGATTCCGGTGATGTAGTATTGGTGAAGTTTATCTTTACGGATCAGAAACAGTCGGCGAAGCGACCCGCGGTAGTCGTCAGTACGGCCGCCTATAACCAATCGCATCCTGACATGCTCCTGATGCCAATTACCAGTCAGTCGCACCAAAGCGCTCAATTTGGGGCCGTTCCGGTCCGTGACTTGAACAAGGCAGGTCTTCTCAAGGGAAGCTTCATCAAGCTGGTAATCGGTACCTACAGACACGCCGCCATCATTCGACAACTAGGCAAGCTTGACCCGGGCACGCATACTGCGCTGAAACAGGCGATAGCGGCGGTGTTGGGACTGCAGGCGTCCGCCTCTTTTTCCACCTACGGTGGCTGAAGTCACCAACATTTCGAAGCACGGTTTTTGGTTGCTCCTAGACCAGGAGGAGCTCTTGGTCCCCTTCACCGAGTTCCCATGGTTCAAGGCCGCCACTGTCGAGCAGATCTGCGCGGTCGAGCGGCCGTCCCCGCAGCACCTCTACTGGCCGCAACTCGACATCGATCTCGCGGTTGAGTCTGTTCGCAACCCGGCGGCGTTTCCGCTGATTGCCCGATGACGGCGTACTCAACGCCTGCTTTACCGGGGCTTTGGCCTTGGGAGGTCGGCGCGACGCCTCCCGCCGAGGTTGAGGCGGACTTGCAGGTTCCGGACCTGCGCTCGCTTGCCGCGATGCCGAAATTTTCTTGACACGCTGCGGCATGGCTCCTAGGATGGCCTTATGGTCACCGAGACGCTGCAACGGACTGCAACCCCCTCCGGCTCTCTCATCACCGAGGACGGTATCTCTTGGCTCGTCCTTGACGACCCTGCGAAGAAGGTCAATACTCTCTCTACACGACTTTTCGACTGGTTCGAGGAGCAGGTCGCCCGCGTCGAGCAGGAGCGGCCGGCCGCCCTCGTGATTCTTTCCGGCAAGCCGGACGGCTTCGTGGCCGGCGCCGACATCGAAGAGCTCAAGGCCCTGTCCCAGCCCGAGGACGTCCTCGCGATGCTGCAACGCGGCCATGCTTTGATGAACCGCCTCGCCGCGCTGCCTTGCGCCACGGTGGCCGCGATCCACGGCGCCTGCCTCGGCGGCGGCTTGGAGCTCGCCCTGGCCTGCCGCTTCCGCGTCGCCACCGAGAACCCGAAGACGAAGCTCGGCCTGCCCGAAGTCCAACTCGGCCTGATCCCGGGCCTCGGCGGGACCCAGCGGCTGCCCCGTCTGATCGGCGTGCCGGCCGCGCTCGACCTGATCCTCACCGGCCGCCAGGTGGACGCCCGCAAGGCGAAGCGCCTGGGGCTGGTCGACGACACCTGCCACCCGTCTGACCTGCGCGCCGCCGCCGAGAAGTGGGCGCGGGCCGGAGCCAGGAGCAAGCCCGCGGGAGGCTTCTCCCGGAAGGCGACCGACTTCATCGCGCGCGGCCCCCTGGGCGACCGGCTCATCTTCGACAAGGCCCGGGCGGGGGTGATGGCGAAGACCGGCGGCCACTACCCGGCACCCCTGGTCGCCATCCAGGTGATCCACGACGGCCTGAAGCTCCCGCTGGAGCGCGCGCTCGACGTCGAGGCCGGCGCCTTCTCCGAGCTGGTCCTGTCCGACACGGCCAAGAGCCTGATGTCGATCTTCTTCGCCAAGAACGAGGTCGAGGCGCGGGCCGCGAAGATCGCCCGCAGCGTCCAGCGGGGACGCCCGATCGGGCAGATCGGCGTGCTCGGCGCCGGCTTCATGGGGGCGGGCATCGCCCAGGTTCTGGCCGAGAAGGGGTATCAGGTGGTGATGAAGGACCGCGACCTGGCCGCCGTCGGCCGCGGCATGGCTTTCGCCGCCGAGCGCTTCCGCGACCGCGTGAAGCGCCGCCGGATGACGGAGCCCGAGCTCAAGACCGCCCTCGGCCGCATCCTCCCAACCGCCGACTACGAGGCCTTCCATCGTCTGGACCTGGTGGTCGAGGCCGTGTTCGAGGACGTCGGCGTCAAGCACGCGGTGATCCGCGAGACCGAGGCCGCGGCGCCCGAGGGGGTCATCTTCGCGTCGAACACCTCGGCGATCCCCATCTCCCGCCTGGCCGAGGCCAGCCGCCGGCCGGAGAACGTGGTGGGCATGCATTTCTTCAGCCCGGTCCACAAGATGCCGCTGCTCAAGGTCATCCGCCACCCCGGCACCTCGAAAGAGGCGCTGGCGACCGTGGTCGAGGCCGGCCGCCGCATGGGCAAGACCGTGATCGTGGTCGGCGACGGCCCCGGCTTCTTCACGTCCCGGGTCCTGACGCCGTTCCTCAACGAGGCGGCCTGGCTCCTGGTGGACGGCGCCGCGATCGACCAGGTGGACCGCGCCATGACCCGCTGGGGTTGGCCGGTCGGTCCGTTCACCCTGCTCGACGAGGTCGGCCTCGACGTCGGCCGTCATGTCGGCGAGGTGATGCGCTCCGCGCTGGGCGACCGGCTGGAGCCGCCCGCCGCCTTCCAGTTGATGATCGACGACGGCCGCCTGGGCCGCAAGGCGAAGCGCGGCTTCTATCTCTATGGAGAGGAAAGCGAGAAGAAGGGTAAAGGCCGGCAGGTGGACCCCGCGGTCTATCGCCTCCTGGGCTGGCGGCCCGGCGAGGTCGAGGACGAGGAGATCGTCGAACGCTGCTGGCTCCAGATGCTCAACGAGACCGCCCGCTGCATGGAAGAAGGGATCATCACCGATCCGGCCGACGTGGACATCGGCGTGATCTTCGGCTTCGGCTTCCCACCGTTCCGCGGCGGCGTGCTGCGGGAGGCGGACCGCCAGGGCCTGCCGTGGGTGGTCGAGCGCCTGGAGCACTATGCGGCGCTGAGAGGGAGCCGGCTGGAGCCCGCGAAGCGGCTCCGCGAGATGGCGCGCAAGGGAGAGCGGTTTTACCGGGGCTGACGAGCGCGGAGCTGACGCTTGGCCGACTACGTCGTTCCCTCGATCCTGTTCGTCCTTTTCGCGCTCTTCAGCTCGATCGGCGCGTTCCTCATCGTCTCCCACTGGCGCAGCCGGGCGGCGGGGATCGTGACGGCGCTCCTCACCCTGTTTTTCTTCGCCGCCCTCTTCCTGGGGTTGCTGGCGGTGATGCCGAGGGGTGTGCTTCCAGGGAGCTGAGCTTTCGCGGGGATCAGTTCACGAGGCCGGCCGTGCGCAGGAGGGGGCCGGAGGTGTCGTCCTCCTGGATCTCGTCGGCGAACTCGAAGATGCGGCCGCTGCTCAGCTCGAACAGGCTCCACCCCTGGGGATCGCACAGAGCCAGCAGGAAGCTCTCGAGCTCCGCCTCGTCCGATCGGATCCAGGGTCCCGCCGACAAAGCCGGGTTGAGCCGGACTTTCAGGGTGATGGAGAGGACGGGTTCCTCCTCCGGGCCGTCCGGGATGACCGCCTCGACGGAGAAGACCTCGCCGTTCCACCACAGGCCGGAGCCCCGCTCCCAGTCCATGGACGGCAGAGTGTTCTCCAGCGCCTGCCGCACCTCCGCCCGGCTGCCCAGAGGCAGCGACTCGCCGTCGGCCAGTTGATCGAGGGAGCTTACGTAGTCCTGTATTTTCAATACCAGAAAATCCGCATCCATGCTCCACGCTCCTCCGTCCCTCTCAGCGTAGACAGAGTCAACTCCCGGGTCAACGATATAGAGTACGGGCCATGGCAAACCGGACCGGATCGATCCTGTGCCCGTCGTGCGGCAAGCTGGTTGGAGTGGCGGCCGACGAGTGTCCTTACTGCGGACGCAAGAAGCCGGGGATGTGGGGGCTCACCTCCGTCCTGGGCGGCATCGGCCGCCGATGGCCGTTCGAGACCATCGTCACCGGCGGGTGCGTCTTCCTCTACATGGCGATGCTGGCCGTGATGATGGTGACCTCGCCGGGCAGCATCCAGATCTTCCGCGGTTTTCAGATCCTCCCGCCTCCCGGCGAGGCGCTGATCCGCTTCGGCGCATCCGGTGCGATCCCGGTCTTCGAGCTCGGCCGGTGGTGGACGGTGCTCTCCGCCGGCTGGCTGCACGGCGACGTGATCCACATCTTCTTCAACCTCTACTGGCTGCGGATGCTCGCCCCGGCCACGGCCGAGCTGTACGGGGCCAGCCGGATGGTGGTGATCTACACCGTCTCGTCGATCACCGGGTTTCTGGTCAGCAGCTCGGTCGCCCACTACCTGGTCGGTCTCCAGGGGACCTTCCTGGGCGGCGCCATGCTCACCGTTGGAGCCTCGGCGCCGATCCTGGGCCTTCTGGGTGCCGCGGTCGCCTACGGCCGGCGCACCGGCAGCCACTCCATGCGGCGGCAGGCCTGGACCTACGCGATCTATATGATCATCTTCGGGTTCATCATGCCCCGGGTGGACAACTGGGCGCACCTCGGCGGCTTCGCGGGCGGCTTCCTGGCCGGTTTGCTCCTCTCCCCGGAAAAGCCCGAGCGCCCCGAGCACACCGCGGCGGCGCTCGTCTGCCTCCTGCTCACCGTCGCGTCGGTCGTGGCTTCCCTGGTGGATGTCCGGTGGTACGCCTACGTCCAGTAAGCACACGCATGAACCGTCTCGTCATCTCGGCTCGCCACTTGCAAACGATCGGCCGCCACGCCATGGTGAGCTATCCCGACGAATGCTGCGGGGTCCTGATCGGCCGATCGTCGGCGGACGGCACCGCCGTCGAACGGATCCTCTCGGTCGGCAACGAGCGGCAGGACAGCCGCCATAACCGCTTCCTGATCAGTCCCGAGACGGTCCTGGCGGCGCACAAGGAGGCGCGCGGCCTTGGTCTGGACGTCGTCGGCTACTACCATTCCCATCCGGACCACCCGGCGCGCCCGAGCGGCTTCGACCGCGAGCATGCCTGGCCGGGAATGTCCTATCTGATCGTCTCCCTGGAAGGCCGCACGGTCGTCGAGACGCGGAGCTGGCGCCTGGCGGACGGCCGTGAAGGGTTTGAAGAGGAGATCCTCGACCAGGGACCGGTCGGAGGAATTCGTCCGGCGCTGGAAGTCCGCGAGGAGGCCGTCCGATGAGCGCCTCGAACCACGGCGCGCCGCGGCGTCGCGGCTGCCGGCGAGACGGAGCCCTGCCCGAGCTGACTCCGGCCGAAATTCTCCACTACAGCCGGCACCTGATCATGCCGGAGATCGGCACGGTCGGTCAGCGCAAGCTCAAGGCCTCGAAAGTCCTGCTGATCGGCGCGGGCGGCCTGGGCTCGCCGCTCGGCCTCTACCTGGCCGCGGCCGGCGTGGGCACGCTCGGGCTGGTCGACTTCGACGTCGTCGACGAAACCAATCTCCACCGGCAGGTGCTTTACAGCCAGCAGGACGTGGGGCGGTCCAAGATCCAGGCCGCGCTCGAGCGGCTGCACGGAGTCAACCCGCACATCGAGCTCGTGCCGCACGAGGTGCGGCTGAGCTCGGAGAACGCCCTCGACCTGTTCCGGGATTACGACCTCGTAGCGGACGGTACCGACAACTTCCCGGCCCGCTACCTGGTCAACGACGCCTGCGTGATGCTCGGCAAGCCGAACGTCTACGGCTCGATCTTCCGTTTCGAAGGCCAGGTTTCGGTCTTCTGGGGTGCCCGTGGGCCGTGTTACCGTTGCCTTTTCCCGGAGCCGCCGCCGCCGGGCCTGGTGCCGTCGTGCGCCGAAGGCGGAGTGCTCGGGGTGCTGCCGGGGATCATCGGCTCGCTCCAGGCGAACGAGGTCATCAAGCTGATCGCCGGGATCGGCGACCCGCTGATCGGCCGGCTGGTGCTGTTCGACGCGTTGAAGATGAAGTTCCGGGAGCTGAAGCTCCGCAAGGACCCGCAGTGCCCGGTGTGCTCCGAGCACCCGTCGCAGCGCGGTCTGATCGATTACGACCAGTTCTGCGGGATCCATCCGCAGTCGGAGAGCGGGATGCACGAAGACGACTTCGAGATGACCGTGGACGAGCTGAAGCGCCGCCTGGACGACGGCCAGGAGATGACCCTCCTGGACGTCCGAACCCCGCAGGAATACTCGATCGCGAGGCTCGACGGCGCGGTGCTGATCCCGCTCCAGGAGCTGCAGGACCGCCTCGGCGAGCTGGACCCCGCGGACACCATCGTGACCTACTGCCACCACGGCATGCGCTCGGCCCGGGCCGTCCAGTTCCTCCGCCAGATGGGCTTCAAGCGAGCCATCAACCTGGCCGGCGGCATCGACGCCTGGAGCCAGGAGGTCGATCCGAAGGTGCCGCGGTATTAGAGTTTAGGGCCGATCCACGGTGAAGTCATCTTATCTGTCGCGATTTAAACTTTCCCCGCGCCAAAGTCACCTTATCCGCGGAAATTCAACGTTGCTTCGCGGCGGATAAGTCCATTCCGCGACAAACAAGGTGAAATCGCCGTGGATAAGTTGGAGTCGCGACAAAGTGGGTGAGCGGCGATGGCAGCCTCTTGATGGAGAAACCTCCCCGCGCCGTCCGTACTCCCTGGGACCGCCGGCGCCCCGCCGGCGGTTTTTTCCACGAATACCGCCCGCGGGTCGCCAGCGGTCCCGGGAGCTCGGGGCGGCCGGCAGCGGGATCCAACTCCTCCAGAAGAGAGCCCACAACGTTTCGGCGTTCCGCCGAGACCCTTCGGCGGTCGACTTCACCCTTCGCCGCCTCGCCGAGGGGTGTAACCGCGACGGGAACAACCGTGGCGAGGCGGCGACACCCGTGGTGAACCCGCCGAACGTTGTCGCCAAGGCGACTCTTGAACGGGTACGACATCCGGACAGTCCAAGAGTTGCTCGGGCACAAGAGCGTGAAGACGGATAAGCGGGCTCGGCATCCCAGCACGTTTCCAGCCGCGAAGCAGGCCAGGCCTGGGTCCGGTAAGTGTTTGATTATGCCCGGGATACCGCTCCCGCAGGGGGTTCTCGCGGTCCGCTTATCAGGCCGTATAAGCCTCTCATGCACCTGCTCCGGGAGCTGTATCGGCCGGAGGCTCTACGGTTCCGCCGCTCCTAAACACATGGAGGAGAGAGCTTTGCGAGCTTTTAAGCCACTCGGCGAATTGCTGATAAGCACTTGACGTCCAATCCCCCGGCTGTCGACGCTTAGACAGCCGCCAAGAAGAAGGATTGACACTCGGACACACGCAGGTCTACACTTTCTAAGTCGTTAGATTCAAGAAACTTGCGCCACGAGTGGTGCAGGGGATAGGAGTGCTTCGCCTCATCTGGATTGATGCGAAGGACTACGCGGCCGGGTTGATGAGCCGACGCAACTCCCTGAAGGAACGGAAGTTGACCTCCTCCCTCTCGATCCGGGCGACTGGCTCGACCTGGCTGACCGCGCCGCCCTTCACCGGGCGCTGGTTGCTTCTCAGGAAGATTTCGAGGCCGGCCGTCTCGTCGACGCTGAAGAGGTACTGAAGGAACTGCGCGCACTGTGACGCGGCGCAGAGTCCGTTTCACAGCAACGGCTCGGGAGCAGCTTCGACTTCTCAAGCAGTGGTGGCAGGAGAATTCGACGCGGCCTGAGATCCTCCACCAGGACTTGGGAGGGGCTCGTGGGTGAGCGGCGATGGCAGCCTCTTGATGGAGAAACCTCCCCGCGCCGTCCGTGCTCCCTGGGACCGCCGGCGCCCCGCCGGCGGTTTTTTCCACGAATACCGCCCGCGGGTCGCCAGCGGTCCCGGGAGCTCGGGGCGGCCGGCAGCGGGATCCAACTCCTCCAGAAGAGAGCCCACAACGTTTCGGCGTTCCGCCGAGACCCTTCGGCGCCCCGCCGACAAGTTTCGGCGTCTTCCGAGACTCTTCGGCGCCATGCCGAGGAGCTTCGGCGCCTCCCGAGACCTTTCGGCGTCACGCCGAAGGCATTCGCCGGGCGCCTCGAGGCTTCGGCGCTTCGTCGAAACCCTTCGGCGTCTGCCGAAGCCTTTCGGCAATCCGCCGAGGCGCGTCGCCGACCGCCGAAACCCTTCGGCGGTCGACTTCACCCTTCGCCGCCTCGCCGAGGGGTGTAACCGCGACGGGAACAACCGTGGCGAGGCGGCGACACCCGTGGTGAACCCGCCGAACGTTGTCGCCAAGGCGACTCTTGAACGGGTACGACATCCGGACAGTCCAAGAGTTGCTCGGGCACAAGAGCGTGAAGACGGATAAGCGGGCTCGGCATCCCAGCACGTTACCAGCCGCGAAGCAGGCCAGGCCTGGGTCCGGTAAGTGTTTGATTATGCCCGGGATACCGCTCCCGCAGGGGGTTCTCGCGGTCCGCTTATCAGGCCGTATAAGCCTCTCATGCACCTGCTCCGGGAGCTGTATCGGCTGGAGGCTCTGCGGTTCCGCCGCTCCTAAACACATGGAGGAGAGAGCTTTGCGAGCTTTTAAGCCACTCGGCGAATTGCTGATAAGCACTTGACGTCCAATCCCCCGGCTGTCGACGCTTAGACAGCCGCCAAGAAGAAGGATTGACACTCGGACACACGCAGGTCTACACTTTCTAAGTCGTTAGATTCAAGAAACTTGCGCCACGAGTGGTGCAGGGGATAGGAGTGCTTCGCCTCATCCGGCTTGATGCGAAGGACTACGCGGCCGGGTTGATTAGCCGGTTGGGCGGCTAAATGGGAGACACCATGACAGACGACGACGCCTTCAAGCTGCGAGTCGATTTACTAAAGACGGAACTAACTCTTCTCGACGGGAAGATGAGAACGATTGTTGAACGGCTGTGGCAGATAAGGGCACTGTGCGGGACGATATGGGCAGCTTTGATAGCCATTGGACTTGGGGCTGGCACCGGTAGCCGAAATCCCATTTACGAGCTTCTATGGCTGAGCGTATTTGTGCCGATCTGGTTTGCCTGGGTCGACTCATCTTATCAGAGTTGGTATCAAGTCTTTCGGATGCGCGAGAAAGCCATCAGTGATTTCATGAATAATAGCCACAGCGGCAGTCGCGGGAAGTGGAACGGCTTCGATGAAGCCCTAAAGACTCTTCACTTTGATTTTCCTCTCATGGATCTCAGGGGTCGTTTTACCTATGGCGATGATCCAGATTACGAGTGGTCTATTTCACGCTGGAGCAGGTTGTTTGATACGACACCTATTCTGACCTTCGGAGGGCTTCTGGTCGGCTCGCTAGTTCTTTGTTTCTTGCAACCCGGTCGGCTACCTGCATGGCTTGCCGTCGTTGTTGGCCTGATTTTGACGGTGGCTGCTTACGGAATCGCGTTGGGGAAGAGGAAAACAATTTACCGCAAGACCGCGGACGAGCGCCCTCAGTCGAGATGGGAAGGTGGTCACTCTACATTTATGCTGACGGCCTTCCTATCCATTGGCATTCTTTGGTTGGGGTAGATGACGCCGCCCAACACGGGCAGTGGAGCGGACGGATACCGCACTTCGTACGGTCCCGCCGCTCACCGCCGAACACGGGTCGACATCAAGGTTCGGCGGCCAGAGAAGCTCCCGTTGTTCACACACGGTGGCTCTATCCGAGGCAAGAACCCAGTCATTAACTGCAGGCTACCCAGGAGGGTGACATGAATGCTGTAGGGAAGAATCGGTTTGCGACTGTGTTGGCGGGCCTAGGCAATCTTGCTCACATTGCGGCCGCACTGGCGATCGCTTACACAGCCCTTCTTGCAACACGGGAGTTGAAAGCCCTTCACGAGCAACGCGATCTTGAGGCGCTCTGGCGCCTCCACGAGAAGCTCGAGTCCGATGTCATGCGAAGCAACCTCGCAGCTCTTCCGAGTATCGCAAGGCCAGCGACGGTTGCCGCGCTTTCTGGCGACGACGAGAAGGGCGGAGCCCTTCGAGATATCGCGAACTTCTACGAGATGATCGCTCTCACCGTTCACAAGGGCTACGTGCGCTGCGAGGATGTCGATTCCTATATCGGCAACGATATCCTGGCGTTCTGGAGCGGAATCGAGGATGCAGTGCATAAGCTCCGAGATGCCGAGCACCGGCCCCAGGCATACGCGGAGCTTGAGTGGCTCGCAAATCGGATTCGCAAGAGCCACGGCTACCCAGGTAATACATAGAGGTACCTAGGGCTGAGAATATGTACCATGTGATTCGGAGCGTTGACCTTAAATACCAAGTTGAGGTAAGTATTCTGGCCAACTTTGCAGGGTCGCCGAACCAAATGGAACTGCTGTGGTTGATGCTCGCGATCATTCTCATTCATGGGCTTCTGAGCCGAGCATGGAACTGAATAGAGATCTGGTGAGATATATGCGGTAATAAGCGCCGAACCATCGCTTCCACCGGCCGGCCGGCTCCGCCGTCCGCACGGTGAAGCGCCACAGCGTTAGCCGGCTACGAGAGGCTTTAATGATGCAGGTGTTTATCAGCTGGTCGGGTGAACGGAGCCGCGCACTTGCCGACTTGCTCCAGAGCTGGCTCCCGAAGGTTCTCCAGGCAGTTTGCCCCTGGATTTCTTCTGCGAGCATTGATGCTGGCACGCGGTGGAGTCCGGAAGTAGCCCAAGCACTTCAGCAAAGCCAGTTCGGAATCCTGTGTCTTACCCCCGAAAACCTCCGAGAGCCGTGGATCTTGTTTGAGGCTGGTGCCTTATCCAAAATTGTTTCCGAAGCACGCGTTGTACCATACTTACTTGGTCTTGAGCCGCGAGAACTTGAGGGTCCGCTTGCACAATTTCAAGCCGTTCGGGCCGATAAAGTTGGTACTAATGCCCTTATTCAGTCGCTTAACAGCGTCGCGGCTGATCGAGCAATCATGGCTGAAACGCTGAGCGAGACGTTGGATATGTGGTGGCCCAGGCTCGAAGGCGGCATTCAGCGGCTCTTGGCTTCATCCGTAGCCGATGAGGTACCGAGGCCACTCAGGTCAACTGAGGACATGCTAGGTGAGGTCCTCGAACTGCTGCGTGGTCAACGTCTGATATCTTCCTCCGAAATAGAAGTCACTGCGCAAGACCCAGCAGCTTCGCATAACCTCGGAGTCAATGTTCGCCGGCTTCGATACAGTCAGAATCTCACCCAGGCAGAGGTGGCATATAGGACAGGGTTCTCTCAATCATATATATCCCAGCTAGAAAGTGGGCGAGTTGTGCCAAACGACTATTTGGTCTGGAAACTGGCCGAAGCTTTTAGGGTAGATCCGGCGGAACTTTTGCAACGGTCTGACGGAGGCTAACTCGGCTGCTCCAGCGGACCAGAAAGCTCCGCCTTCCGGCCGCTGAGCAGCGAGGCGTTGGCCGTCATAGCGAGAGTGCCTGAATAATGGCAGATCCCCACATCTCCACGGTCATTAAGGACTTTGCTACAGCCGCAGCTCTCCTTGCGGGAGGAGGCTGGGCGCTCTGGACGTGGGGCCATGGGGAGAAACTTCGTCGAAACCGGGAGATGGCAGCAACGGACGGTAACCTTACTGCTACATCAGTTGACATGGACGAGAGTAAGTCAGTTGTAACTCTTCAGGCGATTTGGCGTAACCGCGGTCCAGTTGCCCTTAAGCTTTGTCCCTCGCATACGAGAGTGGAAGTCTTTAGGTTAGAGAAGCGGGAGGCTCCGAGCAGGCTGGAGCTTACAGAAAGCCCCGGTGTACACCTGATTGTTTCAGCGGTTCCAACTTGGAATTCCTATATCATGGAGCCAAGCACTGATTCGGTGATGCACGAGCACTTTGTGCTGGCAAAGGGGTCTCTGTACGCGTTTCGATGGTTAATCTGCCTCGCGCCTGGATCAATCCCAGGTACAGACGAAGAAGCGCATCTAGTCTGTACTCGTGAGATGATCTGGAGCGATCAGGCACCTATTGTCTCGGTGGCCGTCTCGTAGGTGTAACGATGCGTAATTACGGCCAACCCCGGGCCTCAGCGTTCGGGAGTGGGCTCGTGGGTGAGCGGCGGTGGCGGCCTCTTGATGTGAACCTCCTCCTGGGATCGTCGTCGGGGCAGCGGCGGTCCCAGGGGCTCGGGGGACGCACGGCGCGGCCTGGCGCTGTCTCGCCTCCTCGGCCGCCCGCGTCGAGAGATTTATTTCTCCCCCTTCTTTTCGTCGATCGCCTCCATCTGGATCTCCTGGATCTCCACCAGCCTCTCCCACTGGTGAGACAGCAGGTGATCGAGCTTCTGATGAAGGTGGCGGATCTCGAGCTCGGCTTTGAGGTTGACCTGATAGTCGTGCATCGCGTGCAGGCGGTCCCGGGCTTCCTGGCGGATCTGGCTCATCATGATCACCGGCGCTTGGATCGCCGCCAGGCATGACAAGATCAGATTCAAGAAGATGAACGGGTAGGGATCAAAAGGCTTGATGAACAAGACGGCCGAGTTCAGGGTAATCCACAGGAACAGAACGACCGCAAACGAGATGAGGAATTTCCAACTGCCGCCGAAAGCCGCAACGCGGTCCGCCAGGCGCTGCCCAAAGGTCACGTCACCTTCCAGATCGATCTCGGGATTTCGGGAGAGAATTTCCTGCTGCCTCAGGCTCTCGAGCACCTCGTTGTCAAGAGTGGTCAGCTCTCCCCGTTCGGCCTCCAAGAGTGATTTCACAAACTCATGGCGATACTTTTGAAGATCCTCCGTGCAGATCCAACCCTTGTCCGACCAGCTCCCGGTTGTCTTCAGAATGAGCTCGGCCACCGCGGGACCCGCGAGGATTCCCCGGCGCAGGTCAGAAGGCCGGGCGTTTCCGCAGATCTGACACACGTGGCTTTTCTCGGCGTCCGGCTTGCTCATGGTCTCCTCTCCGATCTATATCGCTGTGCCGAACAGCTTGCCCACGCCGGCGGTGAGCGCCATCGCGAGGGCTCCCCAGAAGGCGACTCGTATCGCACCTCTGACAATCGACGCGCCTCCGGCGTAAGCGGCGGTTCCCCCCAGAACGACCAGGGTGACCAGTGCCGCCGCGGATGTGATTCCAGCAACCCGGGCCGAGGGCGCCAGGAGCACTGTCACAATCGGAATGATGGCGCCCACGGCGAAGGAAACCGCGGAAGCAAGAGCGGCTTGGACAGGCCGCGCCCGCAGGGTCTCCGTGATGCCGAGCTCATCTCGCGCATGCGCCTCGAGGGCGTTCCCGGACATCAGCTTTTCGGCGACGAGCCGCGCCAGCGGTTCATCGAGCCCGCGGCTCACGTAAATTGCGGTCAGCTCGGCGAGCTCGCTCTCGGGCTGAGTCTTCAGCTCGCGCCGTTCTCTCTCGATGTCCGCGCTCTCGGTATCGGCTTGCGACTGAACCGATACATATTCGCCCGCCGCCATGGACATCGCGCCAGCCACCAGGCCGGCCACGCCGGTAAGGAGAACACTGCCTTGTGGAGCGCCGGCAGCGGCGACGCCAACGACGAGGCTTGCAACCGAGATGGTCCCGTCATTGGCGCCAAGGACGGCGGCCCGCAGCCAGCCGATTCGATCCGATCTGTGGGACTCTTTGTGAATGGGGGACATATTGCACCTTGCGGCATAGTACCATGGGGTCTGCGCTTCGATTGTCTGCCATAGGAGGTTCGAGCCTGTGCGCCACAGTATCCTGCTTCTGTCCGTTGCCTTGCTGCTCGGAGGGACCGTCGCCGCCGAGGAGAACCCCGCGCCTCTGGCGCCTGCCAAGCCGGTCGAGATCCAGGACCGGATCGTCACCACGAAGCACAAGGCCGTGATCGGCGGTGTCCAGATCGCCTACACGGCCACCGCCGGCACCCTCGTCCTCCGGGATGAGGACGGCAAGGCCAAGGCGTCCATGTTCTTCGTGGCCTACACGCGCGACGGCGTGCAGGATCTCGCGCAGCGGCCGATCACGTTCACCTACAACGGTGGCCCCGGATCGTCCTCGGTCTGGCTCCACATGGGTGCGTTCGGACCCCGCCGGGTGGCGCTGGACGACGAAGGCACGGCCCCGCCGCCTCCCTACCGGCTCGTGGACAACGGCGAGTCGCTGCTCGACATCACCGACCTCGTGTTCATCGATCCGGTCATCACCGGTTTCAGCCGGCCGGCGGCCGGTGAGCGGCCCGGCCAGTTCCACGGCCTCCGGGAAGACGTCGAATCCGTCGGCCAACTCATCCATCTTTATACGAGCCGCTATGGCCGCTGGTCGTCGCCCAAATTCCTGGCCGGCGAAAGCTACGGCACGACCCGCTCCGCGGCCCTGGTCAACCATCTCCAGGAGCGCTATGGAATGTATTTCAACGGGATCGTGCTTCTGTCCTCGATCCTCAACTTCCAGACCGTGCGCTTCGATGTGGGCAACGACCTGCCGTATCCGCTCTTTCTTCCGACCTATACCGCCACCGCCTGGTATCACAAGAAGCTGCCGGCCGACCTCCAGGGCGATCTCCGCAAGGCGCTCGACGAGGCCGAGCGCTTCGCTCTCGGCGACTACACCCTGGCTCTGGCACAGGGAAACAGCCTCGCTCCGGAGCGCCGGCACGCCATCGCCGGGACGCTCGCGCGGCTCACAGGCCTGTCAGTCGAGTATGTGGAGTCGGTGAACCTCCGGCCGGTCATCCAGCCGTTCACCAAGGAGCTGATGCGCTCCGAGCGCCGCACGGTGGGCCGGCTCGACAGCCGTTTCGAGGGTCTCGACCTCGCCGCGGCCGGCGAAGAGCCGGAGTTCGATCCCAGCTACGCCGCCATTCTCGGGCCTTTTTCCGGCGTTCTCAACGACTATGCGCGGCACGACCTCGGCTTCGAAAGCGACCTGCCGTACGAGATCCTGACCGACCGTGCCCGTCCCTGGAGCTTCCGCGATTTTGAGAACCGTTACGTCAACGTGGCCGAGGATCTGCGCGAGGCCATGGCCCGCAATCCCGCGCTCCGGGTTTTCGTGGCCAACGGTTTCTACGACCTCGCGACGCCCTACTTCGCCACCGAGTACACGTTCAATCACCTTGCGTTCGACCCCGGCTATGCGGAACGGGTGAGCCTGTCGTTTTACGAGGCCGGACACATGATGTACATCCGCAAGGTCGAGCGCGAAAAGCTGAAGCGCGAGATCGCCGCCTTCTACCGCACCGCGGCGGGAGGGTAGAGAAGCGGCCCTCATCCCCCAGGCATCAACCAAGCTCCTTTTCGGAGGCCTCCCGGGTTTCCAGCTCCATCGGCTCCTCGTGGACGAAATCGAGCCGGACGATGCGCCGGTTCATCTCCAGGATGCCCGGCGGAGTGCCCACGATCGTGCCACGCGCTTTGTAAACGTATTCGTGGGCCGGAGTGAACAGCTCGATTCCCTTCGCGTCAGGGTGGGTTTCTTCCTTTTCCAGGTCGAGGCAATCGATTCCGGGCGGCAGATCGGAGGTCAGGGTATCGTGGATCTTGCGCCCGACCTCCCGGTTGTAGGCCTCGGCCTCGAATCCGAACCGGCCGCCGGCCACCTCCCGGATACCTTCCAGCCTCAGCTTCGGATGCTCAGGGATTCTCCGGATCAACTCGCGGGCCTGCGCCGCGGAAGCGAAGACCAGATGGTGGGTCTTGGCGCGAAGGAAACCCAGAACCCGGCCGGCGATCGAAGACTCCGCAAGCCGCAGCTCCGAGCCCCGGAATATCTCCGCGGTGTTTTCCTCCAGGAGGGACACCAGCGCATCCTCCCTGCCCTCGATCAACAGCTCGAACCAACGCATCGTTGCCTCCCTAGAAAAAGACCAGGGTCGCGATGAGGAACGCCGGAATCAGGAACGGGATCACATACCGGACGATATAGCCGAAGAAGGAAGGCATCTCCACTCCGGAATCCTCGGCGATCGACTTGACCATGAAGTTCGGCGCGTTTCCCAGGTAGGTGTTCGCACCCATGAACACCGAGCCGGTCGAGATCGCCATCAGGAAATGGTCGTGCTCGGCGATGAGATGGTGGATCGCCTCGCGCTCCGGCATGCCCGGATAGAGGCGGCCGAGCGCCGTGGTCGAGGAAGGTCAGATAGGTCGGTGCGTTGTCCAGAAACGAGGAGAGCATGCCGGTCGCCCAGAAGAACTGAGCCGGCGTCCGCACCGCCTGGATCAGGCCGGCCATGGCACCCGCCTCGCCGGCCCGGAGCATGGCGAGCACCGGGATGATCGTGGCGAAGATCGCCGCGAACAGGATGGCGACCTCCTTGATCGGACCCCAGGTGTAATCGTTTTTTTCGTGTGTCGTCAGGCTCGTCGTGAACCAGGAGCCCGGCGAGGAAGCCGACCAGCACGAGGTCGCGGACCAGGTTCTGGATGCCCATGTGGACGCCCAGGACCGCCACCTCGCCCGGATGCCAGACGCCCGAGATGATCACGGCCGCCAGCACCCCGGCGAGAAAGAGCAGGTTGTGCGCGCCTTCGATGCCCAGGGCTCTCGGGACGCTCCGGCCTGCCACGCCCGGACCTGCGGCTGCTCTCGCCGCCAGAGTAGACGAGTCGACGCGCCAGGTAGATCGCGAGCACCAGGCCGCGCCACGAAGGACATCTCGAACGCCACAGGCTGAAAGTCCAGAAGAACGGCACCCCGCGCAGGAACCCGAGGAAGAGCGGCGGGTCGCCGAGCGGCGTCAGCGAGCCGCCGATGTTCGCCACCAGGAAGATGAAGAAGACCACGGTATGGGTCTTGTACCGGCGATCAGCGTTGGCGCGCAGCAGCGGCCGGATCAGGACCATGGCGGCGCCGGTCGTGCCGATCCAGGAGGCGAGAAACGTGCCCACGGCGAGGATGGCAAGGTTTACCCGAGGCGTACCGCGCAGCGATCCCCGGACGTAGATGCCGCCGCCGATCGTAAACAGGGTGCCGAGGAGGATCAGGAACGGGAGGTAGTCCGCGAGCGCGACGTGGAGGATCTCGTAAATCGCCGTGCCCCGGTACGCCAGGACGAACGGGATGGCCAGCAGCAGTCCCCAGACGAGCGAGACCTTCGGGTAATTGTGGTGCCAGAAGCGGGGCGCCAGCAGCGGGAAGAGAGCGATCGAGAGCAGGATCCCTGCGAACGGAAGAGCGCTCCAGACGGGAAGCTGTGTACCCAGGTCGGCCATCGCGCCGGGATTCTATCGTAAAAACAAAAGCGGCGCCTCCTCACGGAGGAGACGCCACCGGGTTCCGCGAAAGCGCGGCTCAGTTGCAGCCGTTGCCGTAGATGGAGCTGTAACCGGCCTTGTCGTCGCTGGCCAGCGACGACTTCGAGAAGTCGCAGTAGGCGACCGACGGGTACATCGTGGCCTCAAGGACCGTGCTGTGGCCGAGGCCCACCGCGTGGCCGAATTCGTGCGTCGCGACGCCGGCCAGGTCGATGCCGTTGGAGCAGCCCGACGAGGTCTGCCAGCTATAGGAGTTGTTGAAGCGGACGTCCACCTCCACGAAGCGATAGATCAGGTTGCCGTTGCAGACCTGGCTCTGGCCCTGGTCGGTCGTCGTGTAGTTGGTCACGCCGAGGGTGGTGCCGCCGAGCTTGGCCCAGGAGATGACGTTCTGGCCGTCACTCCTGGCGCCGGACTTGGTGGTCGTGCCGCCCTTGCTGGCGATGCCCCAGGCGTTGATGCCGGAGGTGATCTGGCTGTCCTGCTGGCTGGACGTCAGGCAGCAGGAGGGGCCGTTGCCGAGGTTGAGGTAGAACTTCGCCTCGGCGGAGCTGAACCACTTCCGGCCGTTGAGGGTATAGCCGAACGCGGCGGACGTGATGCAGAAGAACACGGTGAACAGAAAGAGTTTCTTCATGGCGTATCCTCGGTCTCGGAAGAGCTTCGGTTAAAAGGAGATCTGCCGGACGATCTCGCGCATCTGGCTGAGCGGCAGCTTGGTGACGGGGGCCTCGTTGAGCCCGACCATGTTGAGGTCGAACAGGCTGCGCACAACGGAGCTGGAGCCGTCGTTCTCCCGGATCACGTCCCATTTGCCAAAGGAGAGGCCCAGGGTGTGATATTCCCCCTGGATGCTCTCGAGCTGAACCATGACCTTTTCGCCGAGGTTGTAGCGGGCTTCGCCGACCGTCTCGCTGGTGAAGCCGTCGAGACTGCCGCCCCAGGCGGTGAAGACGAACTCTTCGCCGCCGCGGATGTCGCCCTTCAGGCTCTCCTCAACCAGGAGATGCACCCGGGTCACAATCTGGCCTTCCGAGTCGTACGCCGGCTCCAGGCGAAGGACGTGGCCGACCAGGACGTAGTCGCTCAACTGGACCGACTTCTTGATCGGAACGTAAAGAACCGTGGTCGCCTGGGCAACGGTGGCCGCCAGCATGAGCGCCAGCAGGCCGAACATGAGCACCCTCTTCATGACTCCTCCTTTCAGAAAAGACGAGAAATCCGAGGGCTCTCAGCCGAAATGCCGTGGAGCCCTCTATGAAGTCAGGTGCGCGCGGGCAGGAAAAGAGAGACAGGCCGCCCGCTCAGGCGGCGGGCGCTTCGGCCTGGCCGCCGCCGGAGCGCTCGGGCATTTCCCAGTCGGTGTGGGCTTCCTTGTTGAGCACGAACCAGCCCCAGAGCATCTCCCGGTAGGTACGGCTGCGCAGCCCGGCGCGGCGGTAGAACGGCTGCAGCGCCCGGTTGAGCCGCCGCAGGTTGTAAAACGGCACGCGCTGGTAGTAGTGGTGCTCGATGTGGAAGTTGGACCACAGGAAGACGAAATGCCACAAAGGGTTGCCGTCGACCAGGGTCGACCATTTGGCCGGGTCGCTCGGATCGATATCGTAGTGCTGTCCGAGCCGGTTGACGACGAAGGCCGGCGGGAAGCACAGGAACAGCGGCAGCGCCCAGACCCGGAAGAGCACCCAGCCGCCGCCGAAGTGATAGAGAGTCAAGGCGAGGGTCAGGTGGAAGGTCATGTTGAGCAGCCGCTCCCGCTTGATGGTGCGCTGCTTGTCGGCCGGGTAGGTCTTCGCTTCCTGGCCGGCGCCGCGCATGTAGATGGCGAACAGCGCGGGGGTCATGTAGAGCGCCTTGAGCCAGCGCGAGCTCCTTTTCGGGCTCAGATGGGCGCGCTTGGGGTCGTCCACGGGGTGGCCCAGCTCGTTGTGGTGGTCGAGGTGCCAGATGGAGAACTGCGTCGCCGAGACGTTGCTCGGCATGGCATAGAGGATGCCGAGCAGGCGCTCGAGGCGCGGCCGGCTCCTTTCGAAGATGATCTTGTGGACCTGCTCGTGGAGCAGGATGATGAATCCCAGGACGTTGACCCCTTGGAGGATCGCCGCCGGGACCCACAGCCACCGGTGCTGGCTCTGCCACAGGGCCCAGCCGCAGAGCAGGACCATGAGGACGAGCCGTCCGACGGTCAGAAAGTGGCGGACGGGGCGCACCCGGTGCAGCTCCCGCAGCTCCTCGCGCGGGAGCGATTCGGCCAACCGCTGCTTCAGGTCGCCGATGTGCTTGTAGTAATAGTGATTCTTCGTGCGGCCGCCGGTGGCCGCCAGTGTCGTCGTCTCAGCCATGGCGGGGGGAGTATAAGGCCAGGCGGCCCTGTCATCACAACGCCCGCCGAAGCCGCCCCCCGGACCGGAGCCGGGTCCGGGGGGCGGTCCTGGAGTCTAGATCTCCTGCGCCATCAAGGTGACGTAGAGCGACTCCAGATCCTTCGAGCCCACGTTCTTGAGAATCACGTCATAGAGCATGGGCGCGATCACCGGGATGCTCATCACGAAGCCGGTGCCGGTGTAGGTGTCGGGGGTGGTGTACTTGAATTCCCGCTCCTTGGCGGTCTCCTCGAACCAGACCGTGCTGTCGGCCAGCAGGGCGTTGCAGTGCGTGTCGTCCATCGGTGTGCCGTAGATCACCTGCACCTCGAGCCCGGCCGCCGCGCGGTTGCCGTTCGAGATGTGGAGGTGGAGGCGGTCCCACCGGCTCACCTTGAGCTGCGGGAAGAGCCTCTTTTCCTGCCCGGCGGGCAGGCGGAAGTTCTTGAGCAGCGTCTTCTGCAGGCCTTTCGCGGGCTCCAGCTCCGGAATGTACTGGGGCGGACGGGCCTTGGGCGTTTCGGTGTGAACAGCGGTTGCCATGGCGGTCCTCCTTGTGGTTTCGCCGTTGTCGAGGCAACTCCAGTGTCGGACCCGGGTCCGCGCGGCGCAACACCCCGGGAGGCAGGAAACAGCCCCGCCTCGGGAGCTTCAGGCCTTGTTCAGGATGGCCTTGACCCGGATGCCTACCCGCACGCGCCGGAGGGTCCCACCCAAAAGGGTGTGTCTCTTTCACCGCTGCTGGTTCAATCTGGAATCCGGAGATTTGCCGTGATCACGGCGGAGGTGAGACCATGAGCAAGATCCTGGTGGTCTACTACTCACGGACCGGACGTACGAAGAAGGTGGCCGAGGCGATCGCCTCCCAGCTCGGAGCCGACGTCGAGGAGATTGTCGACACGACGCCCCGCAAGGGGCTGCGGGCGATCTTCCACGCGACCCTCGACGGTCTGCTGGGGAGGACGACGGACATCGAGGAGCCGGCCAAGGATCCCTACGACTACGATCTGATCGTGGTCGGGACGCCGATCTGGGCCGGGTCGGTCTGCGCTCCCGTTCGGGATTACTTCACCTGGACGGACGGCGCGATCCGGAACACCGCGTTCTTCCTGACCCATGGCAGTCTGGGAGAGGGGAGGGTGTTCCACCAGATGGAGGCCCTGAGCGGCGCGAAGCCCGTCGAGGTTCTGGCCCTGCACCGGTTCGACATGAGGAACAAGCGCGGCCCGGCCAAGATCGCCGCGTTCACGGAGAAGCTCCTGAAGCGGATGACCCCGGCGGCCAGGCCGGCGGCGCAAGCCGCGACGGCCCAGGCCGCAGCCTGACGCCACCCGCCGGAGCCCGCCAGAGCCCGGGGAGACGGTGCGGACGGCCGATAGCGCCGCTGGCGCCATCGGCCGTCATTGTCCTGTATGCTTGCCGCGACCGCTTCAACGGGTTCCGTGCTCAAGTTCCTCCACGCCGCCGACGTCCACCTCGACAGCCCCTTGCGGGGATTGGAGCGCTATGACGGCGCGCCGGTCGAGGAGATCCGGGGTGCCACCCGGCGGGCGTTCGAGAACCTGGCAGACCTCGCGCTCGCCGAGGAGGTGGCTTTCCTCCTGCTCGCCGGTGACCTTTACGACGGCGATTGGAAGGATTACAACACCGGTCTGTTCTTCGCCGCCCAGATGCGGCGGCTGGAGGAGGCCGGCATCCCGGTCTTCGTCCTCGCCGGCAATCACGACGCCGCGAGCCAGATCACCAAGGTGCTCCGGCCGCCGGGCAACGTCAAGGTTTTCTCCACCAGGAAGCCCGAGACGGTGGTGCTGGAGGAGCTGGAGGTGGCCATCCACGGCCAGGGGTTCGCGTCGGCCGCGGTGAGCGACGACCTCGCGGCCGGGTATCCGTCCGCGGTGCCTCACCTTTTCAACATCGGCCTGCTGCACACGAGTCTGGACGGCCGGCCCGGTCACGCGCCCTATGCTCCGTGTACGGTGGACGGCCTGCGCTCCCGCGGATATCAATATTGGGCTCTGGGCCACGTTCATCAGCGGGAGGTGGTCAGCCGCGATCCATGGATCGTCTTTCCGGGAGTGCTCCAGGGGCGCCACGTCCGGGAGACCGGCGCCAAGGGCGCGACCCTCGTCACGGTCCGGGATCGCGAGGTGGTGGCCGTCGAGCACCGGGACCTGGACGTGTTCCGCTGGGCCGTCTGCTCCGTGGACGCGACCGGCGCCGGTTCCGCCGGAGAGGTGCTGGACCGCATCGGGCGCACGCTGGAGCGGGAGGTGGCGGCGGCGGACGGCCGCACGGTCGCGGCGCGCCTCGTGGTCGAGGGCACCTGCCCGGCCCACGGCGAGCTGCTGGCCGATCCCGAGCGCTGGCTCAATGAGTGCCGGACCCTGGCCTTCAGCTTCGGCGAGGGAGCGGTCTGGGTCGAGAAGGTGAAGCTTCACACCCGCCGGCCGGACGAGGGCCGGGATCTGCTCGCCGCGGACACCGCGGACGATGCCCTCGGCAGTCTCTTCCGGTCGATCCGGGATCTGGAGACGGACGAGGGCAGTATTGGCGATATTGGCGATATCGGCGATATCGGCGATATCGCGGAGCTGGCCGAAGGGTTCGCGGATCTCCGCCGGAAGCTTCCGGCCGAGCTGTTCGAGGACGGCGAGGCGCTCGACCCGCTCGATCCGGCGCAGGTGCGCGGCGTGCTCGCCGAGGTGAAGGATCTCCTGCTCGCCCGTCTCCTCGAAACGCCGGAGGCGCCTTGAGACTGCTCGAGCTCCAGCTCAAGGCGTTCGGGCCGTTCACCGGCCGGAGCCTCGATCTTTCCGGCGGCGAGCCCGGCCTGCACGTGGTGTTCGGTCCGAACGAGGCCGGCAAGAGCTCGGCGCTGCGCGCCCTGAAGGTTCTCCTCTTCGGCTTCCCCCAGCGCAGCGCGGACGACTTCCTCCACCCCTATGACCAGCTTCGGGTCGGCGGCCGGCTCCTGCTCGCGGACGGCTCGGAGGTCTCGTTCGTCCGCCGCAAGGGCCTCAAGAACACCCTCCTCGCGGAGGACGAGTCGCCGCTCGACGGCGGCTTCCTCGACCGCTGCCTGCACGGCATGGAGGAGAGGCACTTTTCCAACCTGTTCGGGATCGATCACAAGGCGCTCGTCGAGGGCGGGCGCGAGCTGCTGGAGCAGCACGGCGAGGTCGGACAGGCGCTGTTCGCCGCCGGTCTCGGCTCCCGCAGCCTGCGCCGCGTCCTGGACTCGCTGGACCAGGAGGCCGACGCCCTGTTCCTGAGCCGCGGAGCCAAGCCTCTCATCAACCAGGCGGTGGCCGAGCACAAGGCGGCGAAGCGCGAGCTGGCCGAGGCCTCCCTCTCCGGCCGGGAATTCGAGGGCGACCGCAAGGAGCTGGAGCGGCGGCGCGAGCTGGCCGAGACTCTCCGCGTCCAGACGGACGAGCGCGAGCGGGAGAGGAACCGCCTCCAGCGCCTGCGCCGCGCCCTGCCGCTCCTGGCCGAGCGGCGGCGCCTCGCGGTCCGGCGCGGGGAGCTGGCGGGCGTCGCCGTGCTCTCGCCGGACTTCCCGGACCGGCGCCGGGAGGCGCAGGAGGCTCTCCGGCAGGCCCGCGAGGAGCGGAACCGGGCCGATGCCGAGCTGGCCGCTCTCACGGAAGAGGCCTCCGGCCTCGGGATCGCCGGGATCGCCGGGCTGGTCCTGGCCCAGGCCGAGACGATCGAGCGCCTGCACCAGCACGTCGGGCGGTTCACGAAGGATCTCGCCGACCGCCAGCGCCTGGAGGGCGAGAGCCGCGAGCTTCACGCCCAGGCCGTGGAGCTGCTGGAGGAGGTGCGGCCCGGCCGGACCCTGGAGGAGGCCGAGGCCCTGCGACCCGCCCTCGACCGCTGGATGCGCATCCAGGAGCTAGGCAACCAGCGCCAGGCCCTGGTCGGCGCCGTGGATCAGGCCCGCCGGATCACGAGAGAGGCCGAAGGGTCGCTCGCCGGAGCCGTCGAGGGCGAGCAGCTCCGGCTCGGCATCCAGCGCCTCGGGCTCTGGAGCGGCACCGCGGACGAGCTGGAGGCGCTGCCGGTCCCGCCCGCCGAGACGCTGGAGCGCTTCGGCCGCGATTTCGCCGCCCTGGCCGACCGCCGCCGGACCCTGGAGGAGAAGCGCCAGGCCGCGCAGGGGGCGGCCGGCGAGGCGGCCCGCCAACTGGAGGTGCTGCGCCGCGCCGGCGCCGTGCCCACCGAGGACGACCTCGCCGCGGCGCGCAAGCGGCGCGAGGAGGGCTGGCGCCTGGTCAAGTGGCACGAAGCGGGCAAGGACGTCTCCGTCGAAGCCCGGCTCTACGATCCGGAGCATGCCCTGTTCAACGCCTACGAGCACGCGGTGCGCCAGGCCGACGAGATCGCGGACCGCCTCCGCCGCGAGGCCGACCGGGTGCAGCTCCAGGCCCGGCTTTCGGCCGACCGGGACCATCGGGCGGCCGAGGCCGAGGCCCTGGACGCGCAGCTCGCCGGCCTGGCGGAGGAGACCGGGCGGATCGAGGCCGCCTGGCAGGATCTCTGGCGTCCGTGCGGCATCCAGCCGCTGCCGCCGCGCGAGATGCATCCCGGCTGGACCTCGCGCTACGAACGGCTGCGGGACCGGGCCGAGGCCGTCCGGGAGACCCGCCGCCGGGCCGAAGAGCGCCTCGGCGCCGCGCGGCGGGACGAGGATGCCTCTCTCGACGCGCTGGCGGCGTGGAGCGGGGCCTGGGCCGAGGCGGTCCGCGGCCTCGGCCTGGGCGGCGACGCGCTTCCTGCCGAGGTCAACCAGCTCGTCGACAGCCTGCGGCGGATCTCCGAAGCCCGGCGCGACGCGGAGAAGATCGACCGCCGCATCGCCGGGCTGGACCGCGACCTGGACACCTTCCGCGCCGACATCCGCGCGCTGGCCGCCGAGCTGGCGCCGGACCGGCCGGGCCAGTCGACCCAGCCGCCGGACCAGGCCGCGGTCCATCTCCACGCGCTGCTCCAGGACGCCCGCCGGCAGGCCGACCGGCGGCAGGCTCTGGAGGCGCGCATCGCGAAGCTCGAAAGCCAGGTCCGCGATGCCGAAGCCATCCGCCAGGCCATGGAGGAGCGGCTGGCGGAGCTGCGCCGCGAGGCCGGCTGCGAGGACGACGCCGGTCTCGAAGAGGCGGAGCGCAAATCCGCCGAGGTCCGGGACCTCCAGCGGGACCTCGACCGCTGCGAGCGCCAGCTCCTCGAAGCGGGAGAAGGGGCCGCCCTGGACGATCTGGAGCGCGAGGCCGGGAGCGTGGACGCGGACGAGCTTCCGGGCCGCATCGAGCAGCTCGACCGGGAGGTGGAGGAGCTCGAGCGCCAGCTCGGCGACCTGCGCGAGGAGCTGGGTCGCCGCAGCCGCGAGCTGGAGCACCGCACAGGCGGAGACGCCGCGGCGCAGGCGGCCGAGCGTGCCGCGGAGGCGCTGGCCAGGGTGCGGGACGGCGTGGATCGCTACGTCCGCCTCCGGCTCGCCGGCACCCTCCTGCGCCGCCGGATCGAGCGCTACCGGGCCGAGAACCAGGCCCCCCTCCTGCGCCGCGCCGGCGAGCTCTTCGCCACGCTGACCCTGGGCAGCTTCGCGGGCCTCCAGACCGATTTCGACGACCGGGACGAGCCCGTCCTGGTGGGCGTCCGCGCGGAAGGCCGGCCGGTGCGGGTCGAAGGCATGAGCGACGGCACCCGCGATCAGCTCTACCTGGCCCTCCGCCTCGCCACGTTGGAGAAGTACCTGGCCCACGGCGAGCCGCTGCCGTTCGTCGTGGACGACATCCTGATCAACTTCGACGACCGCCGGAGCGAAGCCACCTTGAAGGTGCTGGCCGAGTTTTCGAAGTGTACGCAGGTGATCCTCTTCACCCATCACGAACGCCTGCGCGACATGGCCGGAGCGCTGCGCAACGGGGCCGGCGTATTCGTGCGCGAGCTGGGGTGACTCGGGCCGTGCGTCCGGGCGGGACGGTCCCCACCCCATGAGGCGTTCCGGTCCCGGAGGCCGCGACGCAAGATCACGGTTGCGGAAGGAGCACGCGATGAATCGATCGAAGCCCCAACATCCTGCAACCGTTGTGAGCCCTGCGGAAGCCGTGGAGCTGCGGAAAGTCCTCGTGCGTGAAAGGGAGGCTGTCGCGGAGCAATATCTCGAGGAGGTCCGGGAGGCCCGGGGCCTCCGTGATGAAAACGTCGAGGATCCGGTGGGTCTCGCCTCGATGGATATCGACCGGGATCTTCTGCTCACGTTCGGCCAGGCGGACCGGGCCATGGTGGAAGAGATCGAGGAGGCGTTGCGGCGCCTGGAGCAGGGGACCTACGGCCTTTGCCAGCAGGACGGCGAGCCGATCCCCCTGGACCGTCTGCGGGAAGTCCCCTGGTCCCGCTACTGCGCCGCGCACCAGAAGCAGCTCGAGGAGGGGCTGCTCGAGCTGTCCGGCCTGAGCTGATTCGTCTTCCGGTGTCTCTCGGCCCCCTGGGGAGTGTAGAATCGCCACCGCTGTTCACACTCCCGCAGGAGGCCATCGTCATGCGCGTCGCTTTTCTCAAACCACCGATCGGGGGCATCCTGGGTCTGGAGATGCTCACGTTCGTCGAGCCGCTGGGTCCCATTTCCATCGCCGGAGGCCTGGAGGCCGAAGGCCACGAGTGCCGGATCTTCGACCTGCGCATCGACGGCGAGGATCACGGCCTCGACCTCTGCCGCCGCTTCGACCCCCAGGTGGTCGGCCTCCAGTGCAACTTCACGACGGAGAGGCGGCGGACCCTGCGGCTGGCGGAGCGCATCCGGCGCGAGCTGCCGGAAGCGTTCGTGGTGCTGGGCGGGCACGACGCCTCCCGCGAGCCCGGGTGGTTCCTGCACGCCGGCATCGACGCCATCGCGATCGGCGACGGCGAGGAGGTGATGCTGCCGCTGGTGGACGCCCTGGAGCACGGCAGGGATCTCACGAAGGTGCCGGGCCTGGTGCTGAACCGCCATGCCGGCGATACCGCCCAGGTCTCCACCGGCGCCGCGCCGGCCCGGGACGATCTCGACACCCTGCCGATGCCCGCGCGGCACCTGATCTCCCACTACGCGCCGAGCTACTACATCAACTTCCGCAAGCCGTTGGCCCTCATGGAGACCGCCCGCGGCTGCCCGTTCAAGTGTAACTTCTGCTCCGTCTGGAAGTTCCACGAGAGCACGTTCCGCGAGAAATCGCCGGAGCGGGTGGTGGCCGAGCTTCAGGCCATCGAGGCGCCCAACGTCTTCATCACGGACGACATCTTCTGGATGGACGTCCGCCGCGGCGAGGAGATGGCGCGGCAGATCAAGGCGGCGGGCATCCGGAAGTACTTCACGGTGCAGACCCGCACGGACATCATCTGCAAGTTCCCCCACCTCATCGAGATGTGGAAGGACTGCGGAAGCCTGTCGATCTTCCTCGGCCTGGAATCGGTCACGGACGAGGGGCTCAAGGCGGTCAACAAGAGCAACACGGCCTCGAACAACGTCCGCGCGCTGTCGATCCTCAAGGAGCTGGGAGTCGGCTACACGCCGAACTTCATCGTCGACCCGGCCTGGGACCACGACGATTTCGAGCGCCTGCGCGGCTGGATCGAGGAGACCGGCGCGTACAACAGCGGTTTTTCGATCCTCACGCCGCTGCCCGGCACTGATCTCTGGGAGACGGCTCAGAAGCAGGTGATCACTCAGAACTGGGAGATGTTCGACATCGTCCACGCGGTGCTCCCGACGAAGCTGCCGCTCAAGGATTTCTACGAGGAGTACTCCCGCCTCTGGCGGCACGTGCTGGACGTGCGCTACCGCCATCGCGGCAAGTTCCGGACCTACGCCGGCCTGGGCCTGGCGCTCGCCACGGGCAAGGTCTCCGTGGACGCGGTGCGCAAGGGGATGAACATCGCCAAGGTGTTCAGCAAGCCGGAGACGTTCCTCAAGGCACACGAGGCTTGACCGGACGGGTTGAGCCGCCGCCGCGGCTCTCCACCGTCCCTTGAGTGGATACGTCATCGGTGAATGGACGTTCCCTCCAGCCGCGCCGTAAACCCTCAGGGCCGGCAAGCCAGCCGGCCACCCCTTCGAGAAAGGACAGCGGCTCATGCACAACGCATCGTTCGGCGATCACATGGCGAGTTGGAACCGTCTTGGCAAGGCGGTGGCGAACAACGCCTCGGAGCTGTCCCACCTGCAGCGCGATCGGGAGGCGCTGGCGCGAGCCTGGCGGGCGGCCCAGCAGGCGAGCCGGCGCCAGGCGGCGGCGCGCGCCGCGGCCCAGCAGGCCACCCGCGATCTCGAAGCCGCGATGGCGAGCGCGCACGAGGCCGCGACGCGCCTGCGCTCCGGGCTCTGGGGATACTATGGGAGGAAGAGCAACAAGCTGATCGAGTTCGGAATGCGCCCGTACGCCCCGGCGCGCCAGCGTGAGATCGCTCCGCCGCGTTGGGGAGCGCTTCCCCAGCGCGAACCGGAGCCGCCATCGCCGCGCGCAACGCCCGAACACGATGGGGAGACGTTCCCCACCACTCGGACGAGACCCATTTCCGTTGGGGAGACGTTCCCCAACGATGCGCGGACTCGCGATGCCGGCGCGCAGCACCCGTTCTCGTTGGGGAACGGCTCCCCGACGTCACCGGGCGATGCCCGCACAGGATTGGCCCGGAAAACCGTGACCCCGCCTCTGCTATGCTTGCCTGAACCCTTCAACGGCACGCGGGAGATCGCTTCAGGGAGCCCATGTTCGAGCTCCCCCCTGGGACCGCCGGCGCCCCGCCGGCGAGAGGAGCGGAGACGGATGGCGTCGTCGGCGGGCGTCGAGCTGAGCCCGGGGCAACCATCCGGAATTTCCGGATAGTTCGTTTGGAGGGCACGCGCCGAGGCTCAACCTGTAAGCATTACTCAGCCTACCCGTCAGGCACCTGAGGGATTGTCTCCTTCAATCCGACATCAAGTCGGATAATATCCGACATCGAGTCGGATATGAATCCAACAATCCGACTTGCCCGGCCGGCCCGGCCCTACTCGATCCGCACTCCGTCCTTCACCTGATCCCCCGGGTGGAGGATGACCGTGTCGCCCTCTCCCAGGCCGGCGAGGATCTCGGCTTCGGCGGGGTTGCGGTGGCCGAGGCGGACCTCTTGCAGACTCGCCCGGCCGCCGTCCACCCGGAAGACGCTCCAGCGGTCGCCGCTACGGAAGAGGGCTCCGGACGGGACTTTCAACACGTTTTTTCCCTCCCAGAGGACGATCCGCGCCTCGACGCGGTAGCGATCGCCGATGCCGAGCGGGCCGGGCGGGTCGATCAGGTCGGCGACGACGTTGACCCTCTGCTCCTCGACGCCCAGCGGTGAGACCTTGGTGAAGCCGGAAGGCTCGACGACCCGCACGCGTGCGCGCAGCTCCGTCTCGTCCTCGGCCTCGCCGGCCCGCAGGAGCACCGCGGTTCCGGGACGGATGTGGACCGCGTCGCTCGAAAGGACGTCCACCACCGCCTCCAGGGTCGCCGGATCGCCCAGCTCGAGGATCTGCGATCCGGGCTGGACCACGCGCTCGCACTCCTCGCAGACCTTCAGCACCTCGCCACGGATCGGCGAGCGGAGCTCGATCAGGCCCGACGGCGAGGACGCGCCTTCGTGGAGAGCGGCGCGGGCGCTCTGCGCGTCGAAGGCCGCGGCTTCGGAGCGGAAGCGCGCCGCGTCGAGCTCGCTCGCGAGCGTCCGGACCTCCGTCCGGGCGGTGTCGAGCTCGTCCGCGGGGAGCAGCTCGGCGGCGGCCAGCCGCTCCTTGCGTGCCAGAGTGCGGCGGGCATCCTCCAGCGCGGCCCGCGCCCGGCTCACCTGGGCGTCGGCCTCGCGCTTCGCCGCCTCCACGGACCGGAGCTGAGCCTCGGCCTGCTCGCGGCCCCGGGGGTCGAGCGGCAGCGGCGTGATGCGGGCGACGACGTCGCCGGGCTCGACCGGATCGCCCACGTGCAGGCCGACCCGCTCCAGCCGGCCCGCGGCCGGAGCGCTCAAGACGTAGCGGTGATGGACCCGAGTCTCCCCGTCCTCATCGACGGTGACGAGGAGCGGGCCGCGCGTGGCGGCGGCGGTCTCCACCGGCACGCGCGACGGCCGCAGGGCGAGCGCGCCGAGGACGGCGAGGACGAGGAGGACGGCCGCGAGCAGGAGTCGTTTCCTTGGGATCTTCATGGCTCACTCCCGTGTCTTGAGGACGGCGACGAGATCCATCCGGTCGAGCCGCCGGCGCACGGCCAGACCGGAGAGGACGGCTGCCGCGCCGACCACCGCGACGGCCATGAGATAGGTAGAGCCGCTGATCACCAGCGGGAGGCGGAACAGCTCGGACTCGAAACGCCACGCCATCAGGGCGCAGAGGCCGTAGCCGACGGCGAAACCCAGCGGCAGGGAAAGGAGCGTCAGCAGCGCCTGCTCGCCGAGGAGCATCGCCGCCACCTCGCGCCGCGAGAAGCCCAGGATGCGCAGGCTCGCCAGCTCCCGGCCGCGCTCGGAAAGCGCGATGCGCGCGCCGTTGTAGACCACCCCGAAGGCGATGACGCAGGCGAAGCCGATCACGGTCAGCAGAGAGAGGCGGAAACTCTCGGCGATCGTCCGGTCGAACCCCTCCACGGCCACCTGCTTGACGGCCACGCCGTTCACGCCCGGCATGTGCTTGAGACGGGTGTACAGAGTGCCGGCGGCCCGCGGGTCCACGGTGAGCCAGGCGCCGGAGGCCGTCCGTCCCTCGCGCAGGAGCCGGCCGAGCGCGCCGCTCTCCATATAGACGGCCGTGCCCACCATCTCGTCTACCAGGCCGGCCACCGCCACCTCCCGCACCGGCCGGTTGCCCTCCAGCACCTCGACGGTGACGGTGTCTCCCGCCCGGACGCCGAGCTTGCCGGCCAGCATCGAAGTCAGGAGGAGCCCGTCGAGCGGCAGCGGATGGGTGCGGAGGCCGGCGTCCACGATCCGCCGCAGGTCCGCGTCCCGGTCCATCGCCAGGATGCCGGCGCGCTCCGTCCGTGGGCCGTGGCGGAGGCGGACGGCCACCGAGCGGAACGGCTCGACCCGCAGCACGCCGGGCATCCGGGCCAGCTCGTGGCACGCGGCGCTCTCCCGGGGCTCGCGGAAGACCACCGTCACGTCCTCCCGCTGGATGCGGCCGAACTGCACGTTGCGCATCCACTCCACCGCGTCGAAGGCATAGAGGCCGGTGACCACGATGGCCACGGCGAGGGCCAGTCCCACCGTCGAGAGCAGCGCCTTGACCGGCTGCCGCTCCAAGCCGCGGAGCACGATGCGGGCGGGGAGCGGCAGGAGGTGCTCGATGCCCAGCCTTCGGGCCAGGCCGGGCCGGTAGCGGGTGGGGCCTTCCGGGCGCATGGCCTCCGCGGGCGGCAGAGAGACCGCACGGTGGACCGCCGAGAGCGCGCCGGCCAGCGCCGCGCCGCCGCCGATCAGCACGGCCAGCACCGCGATGCCCGGGCTTGGACGGTAGCGCAGCACCGGGAACTGATAGAACCGCGCGTAGATTCCCGCCAGCTTGAGGGCGAACCAGAGCCCCAGCGCCGCGCCGGCCACCGAGCCGGCCAGGACGGGAGCGAGCGAGAGCTTCAAGTAGTGGCCGCCGACCGCGGCGTCCGAATAGCCGAAAGCCTTGAGCACCGCGATCTGATCCCGCTGCGTGCTCACCAGCCGGGAGAGCACGATGTGGAGGAGGAACGCCGTGACGCTCAGAAAAATGATCGGAATGGCCACGCTCGTGACCTGCGTCTCGGTGATCTCGCCGGTGACGAACTGATCGGAAACGTGATCGCTCCGCCCATAGGCGCCGAGGCCGCCGTAGCGCCCGAGGACGCGATCCACGCGGGCGATCACGTCCGGCTCGGAGGCGCCCGGCAGAAGGGTGAGGGAGAGATCGTTGAACGCCCCGTCCATGTCGAAGGCGGCTTCCAGAGCCCCGCGGCCCATCCAGATCACGCCGAAGCGCCGGTTGTCCGGGAAGATCTCGCCGCCGCCGCGGATCTCGTAGACGTACTCGGGCAACAGCGCGATCCCCACGATGCGCAGGCGCTGCCAGCGGCCGTGGATCACGGCGCCGAGCGTATCGCCGATGTCCAGGCCGTTGGCGCGCGAGAACGCCTCGCTCACCAGCGCCTCGTCCTGCCGGCCGGGCGACACCCGCCGGCCGCGGCGGATGTGCAGATCGTTGAGGACGGGCGGCCGGTCCTCGGGGATCGAGACGAGGCGGCCCACGGCCGGCTCGTCGAGCCCGGGCACGTCGAGGATCACGTCCGCCACGATGCGGGCCTCGTCCGCGGCCACACCCGGGATCGCGGCGATCGTCCGCGCCGCGGACAGCGGCGCCCGCTTCACCTGCACGAACACGTCCGCGAAGCGGTACTCGTCGTAATAGCGCGCCTGGGTCTCCAGCAGATAGACATGCATGCTCCGCAGGGTGACGAAGAGGGCGATGCCGCTCGCCACCACCAGAGACACGGCGAAAATCTGGCCCCGCAGGTGCCAGAGATCGCGGCCGAGCTTGCGGTCGAGGGCGCTCATGGCGGCCCTCCGGTCACCACTCCAGGTCGGAGGGCGCGGCGCGGGTCGCGTTGCGGTGGATCTCGACGATCCGTCCGCTGCGCAGGCGCACCACGCGGTCGGCCATGGCCGCGATGCCGGCGTTGTGGGTGATGACGGCGGTGGTGGTCCCCGAGCTCGCGGTTGACGTGGTCCAGGGCGTCCAGCACCAGCTTGCCGGTCTCGTAATCGAGCGCGCCGGTGGGCTCGTCGCAGAGCAAAACATCGGGGCGCTTGGCCACGGCGCGGGCGATGGCCACCCGCTGCTGCTCGCCGCCGGAGAGCTGGGACGGGAAATGGTCCAGCCGCGTCGCCCAGGCCCACCAGGCGCAGGGCCTCCGCTGGATCCATGGGATCGTCGGCGATCTCGGTGACGAGCTGCACGTTTTCGAACGCCGTGAGGCTGGGGATCAGATTGTAGAACTGAAAGACGAAACCCACGTGCTCGCGGCGGTAGCGGGTGAGCTCATCGGCGTCGGCTTCGGTGAGATTGTGGTCGCAGGAAGCAGACCGAGCCGGACGTCGGCGCGTCGAGCCCGCCCAGAATGTTGAGCAATGTGGATTTGCCGCTCCCCGAGGGTCCCAGCAGGACCACCAGCTCGCCGGCATAGAGATCGAGATCGACGTCGCGGAGGGCCGGCACCTCCACCTCTCCCATGCGGTAGATCTTGGTCAGTCCGCGAGCGCGGAACACCGGCTCGGCCGCCGGGGGCCAGGGCACGACGGGGGAGACGGCGGCGGGAGTGGAGGCGAGCGGCATCATCAATCCGACCGTACCTCCCCGGCCGCGCCGTCCGCAACGCCTGCCGGGGCGGGCCGATGGCGCGGCGGCGCCCCACCCGCCGGGTGGCACCCTGGTGGTTACTGCCCGGTCACGGGGCTCGGCTATACAAAGGAGCGCCGCTTCTCCTCCCGCAGCTTGACCAGCGCCGCGACCGCCAGGTAGAGCGCGAGGAGAATCAGCAGCCGGCGCCATGGCCGCCGGTATAGCCCTCTGACGCCCCGTTCCTCTGCTCCCCGGCTTGCGGGCGGCACGATACACGCTCGCGAGCGCCAGTCAAGAGGCCAATCCGCGGATCTCGCCGCAAACCCATCCATCTGTCCTCTATAGAGGTCGAAAAGTGTGCGGGACGAACATTTTGGTCAGAATTACAATCTGAAACCCATAGACGAGACCGTCAGGCGTTCCGTAGACTCTCCCTGAAGTGAAGGGGAGACGAACGACGAGCCAGACGCGGGTCCCCACGACCGATGGCCGTTCGTGACCTTCACCTGAAGGGGGAACGCAGCCGGTTCCTCCTTCCGCTCATTGACAATTTGGAGGGATGACGGCCGCCGAGTCCAAGGCCTCCGTCGTTCCGCAGGGGTCCGCCTTTTCAAGGAGGGGAGGCGGGGCCATCGCCGGAGGTGTGTGGGAGGGGATCGTGGGTGAGCGGCGGTGGCGGCCTCTTGATGTGAACCTCCCCGCGCCGTCCGTTCTTCCTGGGACCGCCGGCGCCCCGCCGACGGTTTTTTCGCGAATACCGTCAGCGGGTCGCCAGCGGTCCCGGGAGCTCGGGGCGGGCGGCGATGGGCAGCGTGAACCGGTGACGGCCGTAAGGTTGTAGAATGCCTCCATGACGGCACGGGCGGAACACCTGATTCAGGAGGCATTGAAACTCTCTTCCGAAGAACGAGTCGACATGGCTGCTGAGCTGCTTGCCAGTGTGGACGAGTCTCACGAGGGTGTCGAGGGAGCTTGGGCAAAGGAGATTGAGCGCCGTGCCCGGCGTGTCCTTTCGGGCGAATCCGCCGGGACTCCATGGGTTGAGGCCCGAGCCCGGATCGTGGAGCGCGTCGAGGTCAGCGTCTGAGCAAGCTGCCCCTCGTCTCTGGCCATCATCATGCCTCCGGCTGCAAGGCGGGTCAACGCTCGCGGTCCTCGCGGATCAGCTCGCTGCTGTCTCCCTTGATTTTTCCAGCCAGGCGCCGCTGCCAGTCCTCGGCGAGGCTGCGCGCGGCGGGCATCGAGAGCGGGACAGCCGCTTCCCGAATCGACTTGAGCAACTCATCCCGGAGCCCTTCCCAGGGGATGACGTCCTCCGGATGGGCTCGGTGCTCGGCAAGGCGCTCCCGCACGATCTCGAGGTGCCAGTCGGGCACCGGTTCGTCCTCCTCAGGATCGGAGTCGATCCGGTTCCACAGCGACTGGACGTAGTCGAGCTTCTCCTCGACCGAAAGGTCGTCGAAGCCAGGGGGAGAGAAGGGGACGATCGGCGTCATGGTTCTTCTATTGTATATTATTCGTGTCTGATCGAGGGAAGTTCTAAGCGGTGTCTCCATGACGGCACGGGCGGCGCACCTGATCCAAGAGGCCCTGAAGCTCTCTCCCGAGGAACGCATCGACATGGCTGCCGAGCTGCTCGCCAGCGTGGCTGCCTACCGAGACATGGCGACGGACGAGGATCGTGAGGCCGAGGCTCATGAATGGGTGGAAGCCACGGCGAGGGACATCGCCGATCCGGCGCCATGACCGCCGGTATGGCCCTCTGCCCGCTCTTCGGATCGGCCTGCCGCCGGTGAGCCTGGCTCCATTTCGAATCATATCCCCGGAATCTAGCCCAGAGGTTCGGGGCGGCCAGCAGCGTCCACTTCATCCTGGGTGTCACCGGCTACTTCGGGTCGGACGCTTATGCGACACGGCCCTGTCGGCTAAGCACCCTGGCGCCACCCGGTCCTGGCGGAAGGCTCCAAGCTCGATTCTGTCGCATAAGCCTCCAGGCTCCCAGGGATGGGCCCTTCTTAGCCCGACACTCTGAGCATCCAAACCTCCCGGAGAACCTGGGAGACTTATGCGTCAAGCGCTATCACGTTGACGCGCCTAAGCGAATGGCGTAGCATAGTGCCAAAGTGCAGAGGAGAAGAACCTTGCGGCTTCGGCGCCCCATCAGCAGGTTGTCAGATTTGGTACTCGCTAAAGCGCGTACGGGTTCCCGGCGAGTCTGAGGTTGGGCGTCAGGCGTCAAGACCGCTAACCTATCGAGTTCATAGAAATGTCAGATCAGGGAAATCTTAAAATAGCGGAAGCTTGGGGTGCAACGTGGTGGCATCCCATTTGGGATTTCTTCGTTCATGTTTCGGTGGGTACTCTGCTCTTTGTCCTGATTGGTGCGCCAGCGGTCGGCCTGAACTATCTCGTTTCCTGGTTAGAAGAATCAGGCGTACCTCAGCCCATCCTGTTAGGCCTTACGGGGTGCGAGTATCTTTTATTTGGTGTCGACGTAACATTATTTGCAGTGTTCATCTTACGGCAGGCATGGAAGGGACTTCTGAGGCTATGGTGAATCTCACAAGCCTCGGTCAACATTCCTATCGCTTGGCGAAGCAGGCGATGAGAGAGTTTTTTCTTCCTGTTTTGTGGGCTGTCTCGCTAATACGTCGTAGTTCCTCAGTCCGTTCTTATGGCAGAGAAGTTGAGAGATACTCGAGGGAATCAGCCACCAGCCAATTGGAATGGAAAGAGCTGGCAGTTGAGCTGTTTCTACGGCACGTAGGGCTCGTACTATCGCTGCTTCTCCTTCTTGGGGTAGGAGTTTGGTACAATCGCCAGATTAATCTTTATCAAAACCAAATAGAGGCGCTGAGGGCTAGCAGCCGTAAGCTGGCGGTTCTGATGGATGAAATTCTTCGCCAAATCGATACCGTGGCAAGGCGCGAAGGTGGTCCGCTCCATGTCCACCTCAGGGGTTGTGGGTTGTCTCGCCAAACAGTTCAGTGCGTATTCGACATAGATGCCTTGGCTAAGTTCAACGTTTTTCTTGAGCGGGGTACGCGCCTCGTAGACGAGCATGGAAATCAATATTACGCCGCCAATGCTGTCTCTGCAATGGGCTTCTCGGACGACGGGAGTGTTTCTATGGGACCTGGAGGGTTGGTCGTGGAGGGTCCTATCACATTTAGAATCAGCTTTCGAGATGTTAAGCCCGAGACAGACACCATTGCGTTGCTTGAAATGTTGGCTTCCGAAAAAAGTGGATTCGTTGTTTATCAGTTCCGTGATATACCTCTGGAGAAGTGAATGGTTTGAACGCCCAACCAAGGCGCTGCACAGGACGGCTGACGCCGCCTGTGAGCTCCTACACCGTTCGGCGTAGTATCATATAAATGATAGGCCTTGCCGTTGTGGAGATCAGCGATGAAATACCGTGTCTTGATCGAGCAGGACGAAGATGGGATGTTTGTGGCCGAGGTCCCCTCTCTGCCGGGTTGCATCTCCCAAGGCCGTACCCGTGCCGAGTCCATCGAGAACGTCCGAGAGGCGATCACGGTCTACCTGGAGAGCCTCGAGGCGCACGGTGAGCCGGTGCCGCCGTCGATCTTTGAAGAGTTGATCGAGGTCAGCGTCTGAGCAAGCTGCCCCTCGTCTCTGGCCGGGTCCTATAAGAATTGGTCCACCAGCTTCCTGGGAGCGACGGCGCGGTAGGCGTCCACGACCAGGTCGGCTATCTCGTCCCAGTCGACCGGCACGTCGAGCCGCACCCCGATCCAGCCTCGGTGCCCGACGTAGGGCGGGATGAAGAACCGTTCGGGGTTCGTGGCGACCAGAATCTCCTGAGCGCCGTCCGGCGCGGCGCACCAGAACGCCAGACGGTCGGCGTGATGATGATTCGCGTACATCACGAAGGTCTTCTTGCCGCGCACGAACCAGGTTGGCTCGCCATGGCTGAGCCGCTCGGTCGCTTCAGGCAGGGCGAGGCAAAGCGCCCGGAGCCGCTCCAGAGCGTCCATTCCCTTATATCCCCACCGCCACCGCCCCTCCCCGCTTCTCCTCCCGCAGCTTGACCAGCGCCGCGACCGCCAGGTAGAGCGCGAGGAGAATCAGCAGCAGGGCGGCCAGACCGTTCAGCAGCTCCACGTCGAAGCCCTTCGTGGCCATCAGGTTCAGGATGGTCAGCTTGCCGAGCGCCCAGAGGGTGATCGTCAGCACGAAGATCATCGGCAGCAGGGTGAAGGCGATCCGCTTCCTCGCCTGGTGCAGCCAGACGGTCACGGCGAGCAGCGTCAACGCGGCCAGCAGCTGGTTCGAGGCGCCAAAGAGGGTCCAGAACTTCTGCCACATCCCCTCTCCGGCGAAGGACAGCAGCGCCATCGGCGCCACCACCGTCGCCACCGTCGCCCAGGACCGCTCCGGCGGTGCCTTTCATCCCCAGCAGCTCCTGGAGGAGGTAGCGGCCGAGGCGCGTCGAGACGTCGAGCGTGTCGAAGACGAAGGTCGAGAACGCCATCGCGCCGAAGGTGATGGCGAAGGGCAGGTTCTTCTCGCCGATCAGCAGCGTCAGGAAGTGGCCGATGCCGTTGCCGTAGATCGTCCCCGGCGCGAGCCCCTTGGTCTGCTCCGGCGCGCATGATCATGATCGTCACGAGCGCGATGAGCGCGACGAAACCCTCGGCCAGCATCGCGCCGTAGCCGACCGGGCTGGATGTGCGACTCCCGGTCCACCTGCTTCGAGGTCGTCCCCGAGCAGACCAGCCCGTGGAAACCCGAGCAGGCGCCGCACGCGATCGTCACGAAGAGGAACGGGAACAGCGTGCCGGTCATTCCGCCCACGTCCCACGCTCTTGAACGCCGGCTGCTGCACCTCGTAGCCGCCGAAGAAGACGCCGATGACGCCGAGCGCCAGCGCCGAATAGAGAATGAAGCCGCCCAGGTATCCGCGCGGCTGGAGCAGCAGCCAGACCGGCACCACCGACGCGACGCCGCAATAGACGAGGATGAGCAGTCGCCCACTGGCTCACTCCGAGCTGGAGAGCGTCGAGACGTGCGTGCCGAGCCAGGCCGACGCCGAAGGTCGCGGGCACGAAGATCACCGTCACCAGCCAGAGCGGCGGCTTGCGCAGAGCGCTGCACGACCCCGAGCACGAGGGCGAGCACGAGATACATGACGCTCGCCGCCGCCACCGCGCCGCCCGGATGGAAATCGAACTTGCCGGCCGCCAGCTCCTCGGTGCCGACCACGAAAGTCGCCGCCGTGATGTCCGCGAAGGCGACAATGACGTAGACCAGCGCGATCCAGATGAAGGCCATCATGCGCGAGGCCGGCGCGCGTGCCGAGGTGCTCGCGCGTGATCTCGGCGATCGAGCTGGCGCCGTGGCGCACCGAGCGCGGTCAAGCTGGAGAAATCGTGCACCGCGCCGATGAGCACCACGCCGAGGGAGATCCAGAGGAGGCACGGCAGCCAGCCGAACGCCTGGCACGCGAGGATCGGGCCGGCGATCGGCCCGGCCGCCGCGATGGCCGAGAAATGCTGCGCGAAGAGATAGAACGGCCGCGTCGGCACGAAATCGACGCCGTCGTTGACTTTGTGCGCCGGGGTCACGCGCGCGTCGTCGAGCGCAAACTGCCGCGCCACCCAGCCGCCATAGAGGCGGTAGGCGGCGACCAGCAGCACCAGAAAACGAGACGCGAGGAGCGCGAGGCTGCATGCCTCCTGGCCTCCCGGCTTGGTCCCTTTCCGGCGCTCAGTCGAACCCCCGCCACACGCCGCCGCGATGCCGGCGGCGATCAGCAGCAGGCCGTACAGCGGCGCGCGCGTGATCCGGGCTCGCCGCATTGGAGGCTTCCTCAGAAGAAGGCCGGGGCCGGCGTCGTGCGGGATCGAAGAAGAGGCCGAGAGCGGCCAGAAAAAAGCCGACGGCGACAGCTGCGCGGCCACGGGCGACGACTCGGGCCGGCCCGCCTCGCGGCCCACGGCGCTGTGGTTGTAGCCGAAGGCGACGTAGACCGACATGCCGAGCACCAGCCAGCCGATGAAGCGCCACCACGAGGCCGGCGGCAGGTAGATCATCAGGAACAGGCACGAGACCACCCCGAGCACCGGCAGCAGCCAGGCGCCGAACGGCACCCGGAACGGCCGCCGCGCGGTCGGGTCCTGTGTAGCGCAGGATCGGGATGCCGATGCACACCAGCACGAACGCGAACAGCGTGCCGATGTTGGTCAGGTCGACCATCTCGTCGATGCTGGCGACACGCCGCCGAAGCCGCCGACCGCCACGCCGGTGAGGATCGTGGTCACGTGCGGCGTGCGGAACCGCGGGTGGACCTTGGCGAACGACTTGGGCAGCAGGCCGTCGCGCGCCATGGAGAAGAAGATGCGCGGCTGGCCGAGCTGGAAGACGAGCAGCACGGCGGTGTGGGCGATCACCGAGCCGAACGCGACGATGGCGATGGCCCAGCGCCAGCTGGGGCGCCACGTGGTCGAGCGCCATGGTGAGCGGCTCGGCCTGCTCGGTCGCCAGGCGCCGTGATCAGCTCCGGGTACGGGATCATGCCGGTGAAGACCGCCGCCACGACGATGTAGAACACCGTGCAGATGACCAGCGAGGCGATGATGCCGATCGGCAGGTCGCGGCTCGGGTTGCGCGTCTCCTCGGCCACGGTCGAGACGGCGTCGAAGCCGATGTAGGCGAAGAAGACGATGGCGGCGCCGGCGAACGATGCCCGCCCAGCCGTTGGGCGCGAAGGGGTGCCAGTTGGCTCCATCCGGTCGGACACGTAGTACAGCGCGACGCCGATGAAGAAGAGCAGCACCAGCGATCTTGATCACCACCATGCCGGCGTTGAACCGCGCGCACTCGCGGATGCCGATGACCAGCACCACGGTGATCAGCGCCACGATGCCCGACGGCCAGCAGGTTGAAGACGATCGGCACGCCGAAGAGGTGCGGCGCGCTGCTCGATCGAGGCCGCGGGATCTTGTGCGGCGCCGTGCGGTAGTCGGTGGCGAGCCAGCTCGGGGATATCGATGCCCAGCCGCGCTCGAGCAGGGTCCTTGAAGTAGTTGGCCCAGCTGATGGCCACGGCGACGTTGCCGACCGCGTACTCGATGATCAGGTCCCAGCCGATGATCCAGGCGACCAGCTCGCCCAGCGTGGCGTAGGAGTAGGTGTAGGCCGAGCCCGGAGATCGGCACCATCGAGGCGAACTCGGCGTAGCAGAGCGCGGTGAAGCCGCAGACGACGGCGGTGATGCACGAACGAGAGCATCAGCGCCGGGCCGGCGCCCGGGCGGCCGGCGTCGCCCGGCCGCGGCGGTGCCGATGGTGGCGAAGATGCCCGCGCCGATGATGGCGCCGATGCCGAGCAGCGTCAGCTGGAAGGCGCCCAGGTCGCGGCGGAGCGACGGCGCCCGTCTCGGCGGCGGCCATGATGTCGTCCAGGTTCTTGGTTCGGAAGAGGCCTCGCAGCAAGGGGTAACCTCCGTCTCTGAGAGATACGGGTCAGAATGGACGGGAGCATGACACGGGAGAGGCCCCCCGGCCAAGACCAGCCCGGCCTCCAGGCCGGAGGGGATCGATCTCTACTCGTCGCCGAAGGCGATCCCCAGGGCGCGCGCCGTCCGGACCAGCGGGCTTTTGGGATCGACGAGCTTGATCTCGCGCACGGCCTCGTCGAGGTCCACGTCCTCGATCCGGCCCGCGGACAGCCGGACCATCCGCCCGTAGCGGCCCGCCATGGCGAGGTGGGCGGCGGCCTCGCCGAACTGCGTGGCGAGGATACGGTCGAACGCCACCGGGCTGCCGCCGCGCTGGAGATGGCCGAGGACGGTGGCGCGCACCTCGCACCGGGTCAGCG
Organism: uncultured Holophagales bacterium; assembly: GCA_963844885.1. Taxonomy (GTDB): domain Bacteria; phylum Acidobacteriota; class Thermoanaerobaculia; order Multivoradales; family UBA5704; genus DATMER01. The sequence goes on from CAWJQA010000018.1 coordinate 89,385, forward strand.
ACTCCAGCTCCCGGACCACCCGCTGGCCCGCGCCGCCCAGCCGCACCACGCCTGTCGTGGGGTCCACCGCCTGGACGGACATCTCCCCGCCCCGCGAGGTCGCTCCTTCCGCCACCACCACCAGGGAGGAGGCCCTCCCGCGCCCCTGTAAGCTCACCACGGTGCGCGCCACCGACTCCGGCGTGTAGGGGATCTCGGGGATCAGGATCACGTCCGCCGCTCCGGCGACGCCCGCGTGCAGCGCGATCCAGCCGGCGTTGCGGCCCATGACCTCCAGAACCATGACGCGGTGGTGGCTCTCGGCCGTGTCGCGCAGCCGGTCCAGGGCGTCGGTGGCCACGCCGATGGCGGTCCAGAAGCCGAAGGTGTAGTCGGTGGAGGCCAGGTCGTTGTCGATCGTCTTGGGCACGCCGATCACGTCGAGCCCCAGCTTGCCGAGCTCGGAGGCGATGCGCAGCGTGCCGTCGCCGCCGATGACGATGAGCGCCTCGAGGCCGGCCTTGCGGGCGTTCTCCAGAACCTCGGCCGAACGGTCGCCCGGACAGGCGAAGGGGTTGGCCCGGTTCGTCGTGCCCAGGACGGTGCCGCCCATGCGGATCAGCTCGCGGACGTCCGCTCCTTCCAGATGTCGAAACCGTCCCTCCAGCAGGCCGGAGAAGCCATCGAGGACGCCGATCACCTCGCCTTCGTAGCCCGTCTCCACCGTGCGGACCACCGCCCGCAGCACGGCGTTCAGGCCCGGCGCGTCGCCTCCGCCCGTCAAGACTCCGATGCGCTTCGCTGTCGTCATACCTGGAGATTCTACCCTTTCGCGGAAGCTGTCGAGTTGCGCGCACACGACTAAGATCAGGGGCCGCCGGAATCGAACCTGACATCAAAAAACTAAGATCTGCGCGTAAGGGGGGCTTGACAAGATCTCAGTGCTGGTGCATCATGGTTCTCGAAGCGGGCCATCAGAAGGCCCCGAACATGACAAAAGGAGGACCAAACCATGTTGAACAACGTCACCCGTTGGACCCCCGCCACCACTGCCTACCTCGCGAACCGGGACCCGTTCTTCCGGATGTTCGACACGCTCTTCAACAACGACGTCCAGGGCGAGGAGACCCGCGCGTGGGTGCCCCCGGTGGACATTCAGGAGACCGCCGACGCGTACCTCTTCCATGCCGAGCTGCCCGGCCTGACCAAGGAAGACATCCACATCACGCTGGAGAACAACGTGCTGCGGCTGACCGGCGAGCGGAAGGCCGAGAAGGACGTGAACAAGGAGAGCTTCCACCGGGTCGAGCGGACCTATGGGGCCTTCACCCGCACGTTCACGATGCCGACCCAGGTCGACGCGAACAAGGTGGCCGCGGTGTTCGAGAACGGCGTCCTGACGGTGACCGTCCCCAAGGCCGAGCAGGCCAAGCCGCGCCAGATCTCGATTAGCTGATCCCTTTCCCCTCTCCCCGGCCCTCTCCCCCGTGCCGGGGGAGAGGGAGAAAAGCCCCGCTCCGGCGGGGTTTTTCGTTTTCAGGGCTCCTTGGGCGCGAGGGGGCGCCCCTCTCCCGGGGAGGGGGGAGGGGAGGCGGGAGAGGGGACGGGGGTGAGGGCGGCCGCCGCCGGCAGCTCCACCGTGACGGTCGTTCCCGCTCCCGGCTCGCTCTCCACCTTGACGCGCCCGCCATGGCCTTTGGCGATGCGGTCCACAATGGCGAGGCCGAGCCCGGTTCCTCCCTTGCGGGTCGAGTAGAAGATCTCGAAGACGCGCTCCCGCGCCTCGGGCGGGATACCGGCGCCGTTGTCCTTCACCGACAGGGCCACCATCGAGCCGTGGCGGGCGGCCGACAGCTCCAGCACCGGCTTGCGGCCGGTCTCTTCGATGGCGGCGAGGGCGTTCTGGGCGAGGTTCAGCAGGAGCTGATTCATCTGGCCGGGGTCCACCCGCACCCGTGCGCCGCCGCTGGCGTCGTGGACCTCCACCCGCGCGCCGCGCTTCTGGATTTCGCCGGCCAGGATCTCGCGCACCCGTTCCAGCGGCCGGACCGCCGGCATCTCTTCCATCTCCAGCGGCCGCGGCTTGGCATAGGCCAGGAAGTCGCTGACCAGGCGCTCCAGGCGGCTGATCTCCGAGCGGGTGATGGCGAGCAGGCGCTTGCCGGTCCGCGCCGAGCCACCTTCCTCGATCTCCTCCTCCAGCATCTGCATGTTGAGGTTGAGCGAGTTGAGCGGGTTGCGGATCTCGTGCGCCAGCCCCGAGGCCAGGGTGCCGATGTAGGCCATGCGCTCGGCCTCGGCCGCCTGCAGCTCCAGCCGCTGCGAGCGCTGCAGCAGCACCCAGACCGCGGACAGCGCCGTCAACAGCAGCGCCATCGACACCACCCCGATCCCCACGGCCTGCCGGAAGAGATCCCGGCGCAGCACCTCGATCCGCCGCGAGAGCTCCACCGGGCTCAGACCGATTCGCAGGAAGCCGATGTTGTCGCCGATCGGCACCTCGATGTCCGGCACCTCGAAGGCGGTGGTGGTGTCCTTGATCTTCTTCTCCACGCCCGGCAGCTCGGGACCGTCGATCCGCAGCTCCGGCGAGCCGACCGGCGGCGTCTCCGCCGCGACCACTGGCGGCGTGGCGCGGCTGCGGCCCTCGAAGACGAGCACGCCGTTGTGGTCCCGGATCGTGATGGTGCGGACGATCTCCCGCTCGCGCAGGACCGAGTCGATGTAGGTCTGGGTCTCGCGCTCCACGGCCACGGCCGTATAGAGATCCTTACCCTGCTTTTCGGCCCGGCGCGCGATCTGCTTCGCCAGCCCCTCGGCCTCGGTGCGGGTCTCCAGCAGGACGCGCTCGATCTCCCGCTGCGAGAGCGAGCGGAAGATCAGCCAGCCGAACAGGGCGATGTCGAAGAGGACGAACAGCCCGAAGACGAGAAAGCCGGCGAGGAGGCGGCGCGACAGCACCTGGTTCGAGGCCCGGTCCATGACGGGCCCAGGATAGCATCCGGCCGGTTTGACCCCCTGTAGGGAGTCGAGTAGGATCACCACGCCTTCCGGAGGCCCGACCCCATGCATGTCCGATCGGCTACCGCCGTCCTGCTCGCCGCGTCGTTTTCCATCCTGGTCCTGGCCGGCTGCGGCGGACCCGCCGGGCCCGCCGGGAAGGACGGCGAGACTCCACCGCCCCGCTCCGAGGCCGCCGCCGCACCCCGGCGCGGCGGTACGGCCGTCGTCTCGTGGATCGCCGCGCCCACCGGGGTCAACGAGCTCACCACCCAGGGCACCGCCATCACCACGGAGATCATCCGCCAGCTCTTCCTCCACCTCGTCGAGGAACAGCCGGACTTCGAGGTGCATCCGCCGACGCTGTCGCCCCAGCTCGCCCGCTCCTTCGAATGGTCGCCCGACCACAAGGTGCTGACCTTCCACCTGCGGGAAGAGGCGGTGTGGAGCGACGGCGTGCCCGTCACCGCCGCCGACGTGCGCTTCACCTGGCAGGCGCAAACGAATCCCGACGTGGCCTGGAGCTCGGCGTTCATGAAGGAGCACATCACCGACGCCGAGGTGGTCGACCCGCACACCGTGCGCTTCCACTTCACCCACGCCTACGCCAAGCAGATCCTGGACGTGAACGAGGGGGTCATCCTGCCGAAGCACGCCTGGGGGAAGATCCCTTTCTCCAAGTGGCGGGAGAGCTCCGACTGGTTCGTGCAGAACCTCGTCGTCGACGGCCCGTTCAAGGTCGCCTCCTGGCAGCCGCAGCAGGAGGTGGTGCTGGTCCGCAACGAGCGCTACTGGCGCAAGGACCGGCCCTACCTCGACAAGGCCGTGATCCGCAACACCCCCGACGCCGCCAGCCAGATGACCCAGCTCTTCAGCGGCGACACCGATTTCGTCCCCCAGGTCCAGCCCGGCGACATCGCACGCATCAAGGCCGATCCCCGGCTGGACGTGATCGCCTACTGGTTCCGGCTCTTCGTGAGCGTCATCTGGAACGAGCGCGAGCCGCTTTTCACCGACGCCGACGTACGCCGGGCGCTCACCCTGGCCATCGACCGGCAGACGATCGTCGACACCGTGTACCCCGGTGGCCTCGGGCGCGTGGCGGTCTCGCCGATCGTTCAGAGCGTCTGGGCGTTCGACAAGACCCTGAAGCCGCTCCCCTACGACCCGGCCGAAGCGCGCCGCATCCTCGAGTCCAAGGGTTGGAAGGACACGGACGGCGACGGCGTCCTCGACAAGGGCGGCAAGCCGTTCTCCTTCGTCCTCCTGGGCAACGCCGGCAACCAGCAGCGCATCGACGCCGCGGTGATGATTCAGGACCAGCTCAAGAAGGTCGGGATCCGGGTCGAGCCCCGGGTGGTGGAGTTCAACAGCATGATCTCCCAGGCGGTCGACGGGAAGTTCGACGCCATGATCTTCGGCTTCGCCATGGACACGAGCCTCGACCTGACCGCCCAGTTCGGCAGCCAGTCGACCCAGGAGGGGAACTTCGGCGCCTACGACAGCCCGGAATTCGACCGCCTGATGGTCGAAGCCATGTCGAAGCCGGACATCCAGGATGCCAAGCCGGTCCTCGACCGCATCCAGCAGCTCATCCACCGTGACCAGCCCATGACCTTCCTCTGGGAGTCGCAGCGGCTGAGCGCGGTCAACCGGCGCCTCCACGACGTGAAGCCGACCGTCCTTTTCTCGCTGTTCAACCTGGAAGACTGGTGGGCCGGGCCGGCCCGCTGACCGGACCCGCCGCGGATGATGATCCGCTTCGCCCTGCGGCGCCTGGCCGTCTCGCTTCTCCTCCTCTACCTCGTCCTGACGGTGGTCTTCTTCCTGGTCCACCTCGCGCCGGGGAGCCCCGCCACGTTCCTGATCGGCGACCAGCGCCTGCCTCCCGAGCAGCAGGCGAACCTGCGGCGGGTCTACGGCCTCGACCGTCCGCTCCCCGTGCAGTACGCGCGCTGGATGGCCGCCACGCTGCGCGGCGACTGGGGGAGGTCGTTCGTGTATCAGCGGCCGGTGACCCGGGTCATCGGCGACGCGCTGCCCGCCACCCTCCTCCTCGCCGCCGCCGGTCTGCTGGTCGAGCAGGCCGCCGGCCTGGCGCTGGGCATCGCCGCCGCGCGCCGGCCCGGTTCCACCGCCGACCACCTGATCCGGATCGTTTCGCTCATCCTCTATTCGCAGCCGATCTTCTGGCTCGGCCTGATGTCGATCCTCCTCTTCTCGCTGGCCTGGCCGATCCTGCCGGCGGGCCACCTGCGCTCGGTCGGCGCCGAGGATCTGACTCCGTTCGCGCGAATTCTCGACACGGTGCGCCACCTGATCCTTCCCGGCCTGGTCCTGGGCCTGTCGACCTGCGGCGCGCTGGCGCGCTTCGTCCGCGGCAGCCTGCTCGACGTCCTCGGCCAGGAGCACATCCGCGCCTCCCGGGCCAAGGGCCTCACCGAGCGCCGGGTGATCCTGGTCCACGCTCTGCGCAACGCCCTCGCGCCGCTGCTCCAGGTTCTCGCCGTCTCCCTGTCCGTCCTGCTCGGCGGCGTGGTCGTGGTCGAGGTCGTGTTCAGTTGGCCCGGCCTGGGACGGCTCACCTTCGACGCCATCCTCAGCCGGGACTACCCGCTCATCTTGGGGACCACCGCGTTCAGCGCCGTCATGATCCTGCTCAGCAACCTCCTGGCGGACGTCCTCCACGCCCTGGCCGATCCGAGGGTGCGGGATGCGTAGATTCGACCGTCTTCCGGCCTTGCTCCGCTGGGGAATCGGGCTGTGTACCCTGCTGCTCGCCACCGGTTTTTCGGCGCCTCTGCTCGCCCCCTATGATCCGGCCGAGCAGCTCGATCCCGTGGCCGCCCGCTTCCGGCCGCCGGGGACGGTGCTCGCCGCCGTGCATCTCACCGACGGCGGCTGGCACCTCGCGGACCGGGTCGAGCGCACGGCGGACGGCCTGATCGTCGAGCGCCTGGGACGGACCGAGACGCTGCCCGCGGCGGCGGTCGCGAACCTCACCCCGGACGGCGTGGCCGACCGCCGCGTCTTCCTCCTGGGGTCGGACAAGTTCAGCCGCGATCTGCTGTCGCGCATGCTCTACGGCGGCCGGATCTCGCTCACGGTCGGGCTGCTGTCGGTGGCGCTGGCCCTCACCGTGGGCCTGGCGGTGGGCTCGGCCGCGGCCCTGGGAGGTCCGGTGGCCGACGCGGTCCTGATGCGGATCGTGGATGCCACCCTCGCCTTCCCCTGGGTCTTCCTGCTGATCCTCCTGTCGGCGCTGTTCTCGCCGTCGACCCCGGCCATGATCCTGGTCCTCGGAGCGGGGAGCTGGATGACGATCAGCCGCCTCACCCGGGCCGAGCTGATGGGGCTGCGCAAGCGCGAGTTCGTGGTGGCGGCCCGCGCCATCGGCCAGACGCCGGGCCGGATCCTCCTGCGCCACCTCCTGCCCAACGCCCTGACGCCGGTCATGATCCGGACCACCCTGATGATCAGCAATCTGATCCTGCTGGAGGCGTCCCTCTCTTTCCTGGGGATGGGCATCCAGCCGCCGACGCCGACCTGGGGGAACATGATCGCCGAAGGCCGCGACGCCCTCTACAACGCCTGGTGGATCGCGGTGTTCCCCGGAGTGGCGCTCGCCGTGACCGTGATCGCCTTCAATCTGCTGGCCGACGGCCTGCGCGACTTCCTCGACCCGAAGAGCCGGCGCGAACCTGCTATGCTCCCGCCCTCGTGAGCGCTCCCACCCCCGGCCGCCGGGCCTCCACCACCGTCTTCCTGACGATCCTCCTGGACCTCATCGGGTTCGGGATGCTCCTGCCGTTGCTGCCGTTCTACGCCCTCAAGCTGCACACCTCGCCCGCGCAGATCGGCCTGCTGTTCTCGTCCTACAGCCTGACCCAGCTCCTGTTCTCGCCGCTGCTCGGCCGGCTCTCCGACCGGGTGGGTCGGCGGCCGGTGATGCTGGTCTCGGTCCTCGGCAGCGCCGCCGCGCACCTGATGTTCGCCACGGCCGACTCCTTTCTCCTGCTCGTCCTGGCGCGCTCTCTGGCCGGGGTGGCGGCGGCGAACTACAGCATCGCGCAGGCCTGGATGGCGGACGTGACCACCGCCGAGAACCGGTCCAAGGCCATGGGCCTGGTAGGCGCGGCGTTCGGCATCGGCTTCGTGCTCGGGCCGGCGCTCGGCAGCGTCCTGGCCCTGACCCCGATGGGCGCTCCGGCGGTGCCCTACGCGGCCGCGGCGCTGTCGGGCCTCAACTTCTTCATCGCCCTGGCCTGGCTGCCGGAGTCGCTGCCGAAAGAGGTCCGCCAGCGCTCCCAGGCGCGTTCGTGGGTCGATTCCGGCGGCTTCCTGCGCGTGTGGCGCAACCCGCCGCTGCGCGGCCTCATGCTGCTGTTCTTCCTGGTGATGTTCTGCTTCTCGCTGTTCGAGGCGACGCTCGCCCTCTACTGCCACGACCGCTTCGGGTTCAACGAGCACCGGACGTCGCTGCTGTTCGTCTACGTGGGGATCGTGCTGGCGGTGGTCCAGGGCGGCCTGCTCGGCCGGCTGATCCGCGCCTTCGGAGAGCGGCAACTGATCCTGGGCGGCATTGCGTTGATGGCCGTGGGGCTCGGCATCCTGCCGCTCTATCCCAGTGTAGCCCTGGTGATGGTGAGCCTGCTGGTGCTGGCCGTGGGCTCGGGCGTACACAATCCATCCGCCACGGGGCTGCTGAGCCAGCTCACGGACGCCGAGTCGCAGGGGAGCACGATCGGCCTTTCGCGCTCGTTCGGGGCCCTCGCCCGCACGCTCGGCCCGGTCACCGGAACCTGGATCTTCGGCTCGGCCGGCGCCGCCTGGCCGTTCCTGACCGCCGGCGCGCTCATGATGGTGGCCCTGGTCATCGCCTGGGACCTGCTGCGCCGGGTCGGCTCCGCAATATCCTGACCGTGCCGCCCGTGCTCACCCGCGATTTCGACTACGGCCTGCCGAAAAAGAGCATCGCGCAAGAGCCGGCGCCCCGCGGCGAGAGCCGACTGCTGGTCCTCGACGCGGAAGGCTTTGACCGGCATCGCCGTGTCCGCGATCTCCCCGGCCTTCTCCGGACCGGCGACCTGCTGGTGCTCAACGACACCCGGGTGATCCCCGCCCGCCTCTTCGGTCTGCGTGAAGGGGGAGGAGGGGGGAGGATGGAGATCCTTCTCATCGAGAAGACCGGCGAGCGCGAGTGGGAGGCGCTGGTCCGGCCCGGTCGCCGCGCAAAGCCCGGAACGGTGCTCCGTTTCGCGGGGCTCACCGCCGAGGTGACCGGTAAGAGGGAGGACCGATATCTTCTCCGCTTCGCGGAGCCGGTCGAGCCTCATCTGGAGCGGCTGGGCCACGTTCCGCTCCCGCCCTACATCCACCGTTCGGACCGGGACGACGACCGCGAGCGCTACCAGACCGTCTACGCCCGCAACCCCGGCGCCGTGGCCGCGCCGACCGCGGGCCTGCACTTCACGGAGGCGATCCTGGACGAGGCCGCCGCCGCCGGGATCGGCATCGCCCGGGTGACGCTCCACGTGGGGATCGGCACCTTCAAGCCGGTCTCCGCCGAGCGCCTGGAGGATCACCGGATGGACCGCGAGCGCTACGAGATCGGCGAGAAGACGGCCGAGGCCCTCCGCCGCGCCCGGGAGAGCGGCGGCCGGGTCGTGGCCGTGGGCACCACCGTCGTCCGGACGCTGGAATCCGCGGCGCTCGCCGGAGGCGGCGAGGTGCGTCCCGGCGCCGGCTCCACGGAGCTGTTCATCACGCCGGGGTTCGGCTTCAAGGCGGTGGACGTCCTGCTGACCAACTTCCACCTCCCGCGCTCCACCCTGCTGATGCTGGTCTCGGCCTTCGCCGGCCGGGAGCGGGTGCTGGCCGCCTATGAAGAGGCCGTGCGCGCGGGCTACCGCTTCTACTCCTACGGCGACGCCATGCTCACTTCGCGGACATAGCGACATGGAATAGGGTAAGATCCTGCGGCATGGGAGCTGGATTCGAGATTCGGCAGGAGCAGATCACTCTTCAGGCTCACTTCGTGAAGCCAGCCTTCGGCCTGCTCAAAGACATCCCACGCCTGGCAAAGCATCTGTTTGAGGCACTCGCCAGCTACGGCATCCGTCTGGCGGATTTCAAGGTGGGCTCCACTAGCGAGAACCTCGGCGAGGTGGATCTCCAGATCACTTTGCAGCATCTGGCCACGGCCCGTGTATTCCTGGATCGCATCGGTCTCACCTCAGCCTATCTTCCGTTCCTCAACGAGCTCCAAGACGGTTCCTTTACCGCCGACCTCTTTGTCGCAATCCAGGAGTACTCGCCAGAAGTTTCCTATCGAGCGTTCGCGGTGACCCAGGAGATCCATGGCAGGTTAGACATCCCACTGATTGATCTTTTGAGCCGGTTCTCCGCGGCGGCTCCGAGGACTCTGGGCCCGGTCGTGGGCTCGGGGACCGCTTTTTATTTTGGCGCCTCCGAGAATCGGCTGACAGGATCGTTGGTCCTCGATTCCTCCCGGCTCGTCGAGGAAGGCCTGTTTCTCAAGCTGGATCTCTTGTTCGACGCCACTCAAGTGGGACCACGCGAGCTCATGACGGTTTTTCATGCACAGCTCTCGGGCCTGGCCGAAGAAGTCGGGCTCGAGCTGATCAGGAGGGCGGCTTGATGTCCGGCCTTGGTGCCCATCCGACTCTTCCTGACTTCGACCGCCGGCAGAGGGAACTGCCGGAAGACAAGCCGCGTCAATCGGGCTCTCTCTCAAACTATCCCTACGCGCGTGCAATCCGGTCGCTGCTCGAGCAGGGCCGAATTCTGGAGGCGCAGAGACTGTTCGAGCACGCAAAGGATCTCATCCAGGACCAGAAGCTCCACAAAGCTCTTGCTCCTCCACGAGTCAAGACGAGCTCAAAGAGAGGTGTCGAACGTTCCGCGGAGTTCCGGTGGCTGGACTTGAACAGCGGCCGATTCCGGGGTCGATGGGTAGCCTTGCTGGGAGAAAGCCTGATCGCTTCGGCAGACTCGCTGAAAGAACTGCTCGTTCAGTTGAAGACGCTGGCACCGGAAGGCAAGCCCCTCGTCCATCACGTCGACTGACCATGCTCAAGCTGAATGGCGAGAGTTTCGCCTCCGGGTGTTCCCGTTTCCGGGATCAAGCGCCGGGCGTTGCGGAGGCCACGGCCAAGATCTTCGTGAGGGTGGATTTCAGCACCATCGATACCCTGGCGCAACTCGACACGGGGTCAGCATTCTCGATGCTCGAGAGGGAACTGGCAGACGCTCTCGGCCTTCTCGATGGCGACGGGGAGCCGGTCAAAATCAGCGCCCGCGGGGGAAACTACAGCGGGCGCCTGGAACGCGTCCCGATCACCCTTGCAGCCGATGATGGTGAAGCACTGGACATTGAAGCCGCCTTTTTCGTCTCCAGAGAGTGGCCGGGCAAGACTTTCCTCGGTTATACCGGCTTGCTGGATCACATCCGTATGGCCCTGGACCCCGGCACCAACCTCTTCTACTTCGGCCGCCTGGAGTAGGCGCTAGAATCCCCCCATGGTCACCGAGACGCCCACCCCCGCGATCACCGCCCCGCCCACGAAAACAACCGAGGAGGAAACCCGCGAGACCTCCTCCGGCATTCCGATCCCCCGGTTCTACCGGCCGGAGGACGTGGCGGAGATCCCCTACGGCGAAAGGATCGCCGACCCCGGCGAGTATCCCTATACCCGCGGCCTCTACTCCGAGATGTACCGCCGCCGCCACTGGACCATGCGCCAGTACGCCGGCTATGCCAGCGCCGAGGAGTCCAACCGGCGCTACCGCTACCTGCTCGCCCAAGGCACCACCGGGCTCTCCGTCGCCTTCGACCTGCCGACGCAGATCGGCTACGACTCCGACCACCCCATGGCCCGCGGCGAGGTCGGCCGCGTCGGCGTGGCGGTCTCGTCCATCGAGGACATGCGCCGGCTCTTCCAGGACATCCCGCTCGACCGGGTCACCACCTCCATGACGATCAACGCCACGGCGTCGATCCTCCTCGCTCTCTACCTCGTGGTCGCGGAGGAGCAGGGGGTCTCCTGGGACAAGGTCGGCGGCACGGTGCAGAACGACATCCTCAAGGAATACGCGGCCCGCGGCACCTACATCTACCCGCCGAAGCCGTCGCTCAAGCTGGTGACCGACGTCATCGCCTTCTGTGCCGACCGGGTCCCCAAGTGGAACACCATCTCCATCTCGGGCTACCACATGCGGGAAGCCGGCAGCACCGCCGTCCAGGAGGTCGCCTTCACGCTCGCCCACGGCCTCGCCTACGTGGAGGCCGCGCTGGCGCGGGGGCTCGACATCGACGAGTTCGCGCCCCGGCTGTCGTTCTTCTTCAACGCCCACAACAACTTCCTGGAGGAGGTGGCCAAGTACCGGGCCGCCCGCCGGCTGTGGGCCGAGCTGATCCGGGAGCGGTTCTCTCCCAAGGACCCGCGCTCGCTCTGGCTCCGCTTCCACACCCAGACGGCAGGCTCGACGCTCACCGCCCAGCAGCCCATGAACAACGTCGTGCGGGTGGCGATCCAGGCGCTCGCGGCGGTCTGCGGCGGCACCCAGTCGCTCCACACCAACTCGCTGGACGAAGCGCTCGGCCTGCCGACCGAGGAGGCCGCCCGTCTCGCCCTGCGCACCCAGCAGGTCATCGCGAACGAGAGCGGCGTCACGGACGTGGCCGATCCCCTCGGCGGCTCCTACGTCATCGAGGCCTGGACCGACGACATCGTCCGGCGGTCCCGCGACTACATCCGCCGGATCGAGGAGATGGGCGGCGCCCTCGCCGCCCTGGAGCGCGGCTTCCAGCAGAGGGAGATCGCCGACGCCGCCTACGAGTACCAGCTCGCCGTCGAGGAAGGCCGGCAGAAGGTGGTGGGGGTCAACACCCTCGCCCGCGAGGAGGAGCCCGTCACCGAGCTGCTCCGGATCGACCCGGCTTCCGAACGCGAGCAGGTCGAGCGGCTGCGCGCCCTCCGCGCCCGCCGCGATGCCGGCGATGCCGGCCGGACGGCGGCGGTGCTCCGGACCCTGGAAGCCGCCGCCGTCGAAGACCGCAACCTCATGCCGCCGATCCTCGACTGCGTCCGCGCCGAGGTCACCCTGGGCGAGATCGCGGACACGCTGCGGCGGGTATACGGGGAGTTCCAGGAGGCGGTGGACTAGTGTAGTGGGTCCGAAGCGCGACCGGCCAGGGAGAATCACCGTGCGCGGGCTGCCAACCTGCGCGGGCATCGCGCGGTGACGTTGGGGAGCCGTTCCCCAACGCGAAGGGGCGCTGTGCGCCGGCAACGCGCGTCCCTGCATCGATGGGGAACGTCTCCCCAACGGGAACGGGCGCCGTCCGCGCGTGGGGAACGTCTCCCCGTCGCGTTCGGGCGTTGCGCGCGGCGATGGCGGCTCCGGTCCACGTTGGGGAAGCGTTCCCCAACGCGGCGGAGCTCTGCGCTCCGAACGAAAGGCACCGAATTCCGGACCCACTACACTAAAATCGGTCTCGTGACCCTGTTCCGTTCCCGGCTCCTGCTCGGAGCCGCCGTTCTCGCCCTGGCCGGCTGCCGGGCGCGGCCTCCTCAGGAGATCCGGCCTTGGGTGCGGGTGGATCTCGCCCGCACGCCGCTCGTCGTCGAGATCGCTCCGGACCCGGGAATCCCGGTCGGAACGAAGATCTCCTACCTCGGATCCGCCGAGGTGCGCGACATGAGCCTGGTGCCGGCCAGCCAGCTCGAACACTTCCCGAAACGCACGGCCGGGCAGGTCGAAGCCCTGGAGATGAAGGCCGGCACGCGGGTCCACTGGACTGTCCGGGTCGGCCAGGAGGCCTATGTCTCCTTCACCCCGCTCGGCTCGGAGGGACCCTGCGCCTGCACGTACCGGGTCGGCGTCCGCGCGGCTCCGGGGAGGCTCAAGGAGCTGTACCGGGTGGAGTCGGCGCCGGTCGGTCCCATCGCTCCGGCCGCGGTGGAGGTGGACCTCTCGGAGTACTCGGGCAGGACCGTGGAGATCCTCTTCCAGCTCGACGGACCGGCCCTGACCACGGCTCTTTGGGGCAGTCCGGCTCTCTATGGCCGTGTGAAGGCACCTTCAAGGAAGTCGGGCTCGCGTCCGAACGTCATCCTGATCGGGATCGACACCCTTCGCGCCGACGAGCTCGGTGCCTGGGGGCGGACGCCGAGCCTCACCCCAAACCTCGACCGCCTCGCCGAGGAGAGCGACGTCTGGCCCGAGGCGTTCACCGTCTTCAACGCCACGAACCCGAGCTTCGCCTCCATGATGACCGGGCTCTACGGCAAAAGCCACGGCGTCTACGACCTCAAAACGCCGCTGCCCCAAAGCCACGTCACGCTCGCCGAGCACCTCGCCGCCGCCGGGTACGACACCTTCGCCGTGATCTCGGCGAGCCATCTCGGGGATCACAACTCCGGGCTCGGCCAGGGCTTCGGCAAGGTCGTCCGCGCCACCGAGCACCACGCCGCCGAGCTGGCCGTGGACACGGCCCTCGACTGGATCGCGGACCGCAAGCGCGATCCCCGGCCGTTCTTCATCTGGCTCCACCTTTTCGATCCGCACACGCCGCACACACCGCCGTATCCGTACGCCCTCGGCTACCGTCCCGCCGGTCCGTTCGGCCTCGATCCGGTGCAGGCCTGGGTCCCGTTCCGCCAGCCCGGGCCGCGGACGTTCAGCGAGCCGGTCCTCGGCGGCCAGCGCGATCTCTACGACGGCGAGGTGGCCTATCTCGACCGCCAGGTCGGCCGCCTGACCGCCTTCCTCGAAAGCCGCGGCCTGCTCGACGACACTCTCCTCGTGGTGGTCGCGGACCACGGGGAGAACCTGGGCGAGCACGGCGTCCTGTTTCGCCACGTCGGCCTGCACGACACCACCACCCACGTGCCGCTTCTGATCCGCTGGCCCGGCCGCGAGCGTCCTGGGCGGCGGATCGACGGCATGGTCGAGACGCTCGACGTTTTCCCCACCATCCTGAAAGTCGCCGGCCTCAACCCGCCGGCCACGGACGGGCGCGATCTCAGGGAAAGCCCGGCCCGGCGCGCCGTCTTCGCCGAGCACTCGGACCGCTTCGGCGCCATGGTCCGCACCCGCGACTACAAATACATCTGGAGCCAGGGGATGCCGAAGCTCTTCCCGGACGGTCCCTACCTCTACGACCTGAAAGCCGACCCTGGAGAGACGCGAAACCTCGCCGGCCACGGCCTCGCCGTGGAAAAGGAGCTCGCCGACCTCCTCCGCCGCTGGCAGCAGGACCGCCGGAAGGCCCCCGAAGCCCGCCCCCGGGACCAGTCCGACGAAGAAAAAGCCCGCCTCAAGGCTCTAGGCTACGGCTGACTCACCGTCCTTTGAGTCCTTTACGTCCTTTATGTCCCTTCGTCCGATTCCGGCGGCTTCCGAGGTACCAGCGCCGCCGCGCCCACGCCGAGGAGGTAGAGCCCGATCGCCGGGACCGCGAACACGCAGAGGTTCAGCACGTCGGAGGTCGGCGTGATGATCGCCGCCACGATGAAGATGATCACCACCGCGTAGCGGAAGTGTTTCATCAGGAACCGGGGCGTCACCAGGCCGATCGAGGACAGGATGAAGATCACGATCGGCAGCTCGAACATCAGCCCGAGCCCCAGGATGATGGTCATCTGGAACCCGAAGTAGCGCTCGATCGTGATCACCGGGTCGAACGCTTTCCCCATCTGGAGCAGGAACTGGGCCGCGAGCGGGAAGGCTACGTAGTAGGCGAACGCACCGCCCGCCAGGAAGAAGAACGAGCCGAAGAAGAGGAACGGCAGCAGGTAGCGCCGCTCGTGGCGGTAGAGACCCGGCGCGATGAACCGCCAGAGCTGATACAGGACGTACGGTGACGCCACGAACACCGCCGCCAGCGCCGCCACCTTGAAGTAGAGGAAGAACGGGTCCGTCACCCCGGTATAGGCGAGCTTCTTGCCCGGGGGGAGCAGCTTCAGGATCGGCCGCTGCAGGAAGTCGAAGATCTCGTCGACCCAGTAGTAGCAGGGCAGAAGAGCCACGAAGAAGCTGAGGATCACGCGCAGGAGGCGCGAGCGCAGCTCCTCCAGATGGTCCATGAGCGACATCCGGCCCAGCTCGTCGCCGGCAGGGGGAGGAGGGGGCGGTTCTGGCAGGAGGCTCAGCTTGGCACCACAGGCTCGTTGGCGATGACTGGAGCGGGTGGAGCGGGTGGAGCGGGCTCCGCCGGGGACGGCTCGACGGCGGCAACGGTCTCCACGGCCGCCACCGTCTCCAGGGTCTCCACTGGCTCCGCAGGCGGCGGCGCCGGATGGGGCGACCGGGCCGCGGTCATGGCAGGAGCCTCCCACGTCCGGGCCGGCGGCGGGGCCGGCGCTTCATCGAGGGCCAGCTCCGTGTTGATGGTGCGCGTCAGCTCGGTCGAAGCTTTGCGGAACTCCGCCATCCCCTTGCCGATGGTGCGGCCGATCTCCGGCAGCCGCTTGGGGCCGAAGATCAGGAGGGCGAGGACGAGGATGAAGATCAGTTCGGGAAGACCAAGGGGACCCATACGGCGTTTCTCCTCCCGGATCATCGTGCCGGGCAACCTCAAAGTCAAGGCGCAAAGTCAAGGGTGGTACACTTTCCGGCATGAGACGTTCCTGGAAGATCACCGCGATCGCCCTCTTCACCTCTGCGCTGGTGCTCGGCGGCCTGCTGGGCGACCGGCTGCTCGCCCTGACCAATGAGGCGCGCGACTCCCTCAGGCTCTATACCGAGCTGGTCAACGTGGCGCACGACCGCTACGGCGACGAGGTGTCGTACCGCGACCTGGTCTACTCCTCGATCAACGGGATGCTGCGCGCCCTCGATCCGCACACCAACTTCCTCTCGCCGGAAGCCTACGAGGGGATGCGCGAGAAGCAGCAGAGCAGCTTCTACGGGCTCGGCATCCTGGTGGGCGTGCGCAACGGCCAGCTCACGGTGATCTCCCCCCTCGAAGGCACGCCCGCCTCCCGCCTCGGCATCCAGGCGGGGGACGTGATCAGCACCATCGAGGGCGAGCCGACCGACCAGATGCAGCTCGACGACGCCGTCCAGAAGCTCAAGGGTCCCAAGGGGACCCAGGTCAACATCACCATCGTCCGCCGCGGCCTCGACGAGCCGCTGCACATGGCGGTCACCCGCGCCGAGATCCCGCAGACCACGGTGCGGCAGGCGTACATGATGACGCCGACCACCGGCTACATCATGCTGACCGAGTTCTCCCGCGGCTCCGGCCGTGAGATGGCCGACGCCATCACCAAGCTCAAGGGCCAGGGCATGAAGCAGCTCCTGGTCGACCTGCGCAACAACGGCGGCGGCCTGCTCGACCAGGCCATCGAGGTCTCCGACCAGTTCCTGCCCGAGGGCGCGACGATCGTCGAGACCAAGGGCCGCACCCGCGACTCCTTCCAGTCCTGGGCGGCGAGCGGCAAGTACCCGCAGCTCGACGTGCCGGTGGTGGTGCTGGTCAACGAGGGCACCGCCTCGGCGGCGGAGATCGTCTCGGGCGCCATCCAGGACCACGACCGCGGCCTCCTGGTCGGCCAGCCGAGCTGGGGCAAGGGCTTGGTGCAGACGGTGTACAACCTCTCCTACGGCGCCGGCCTCGCCCTCACCACGGCCAAGTACTACACGCCGTCCGGCCGCCTGATCCAGCGCGACTACACGTCCTACTACGACTACTACACCCATTCCGACGCCGGCTCGCCCGAGCTGACCGGCAAGAAGGTGGACGACTCCGAGATCTTCCGCACCGACCTCGGCCGCAAGGTCTACGGCGGCGGTGGCATCACTCCGGACGTGCTGGTCAAGGACGAGGATCTGTCCCCCTTCGAGCAGTTCCTCCTCGCCCGCAACGCCTACCTGAACTTCGCGGTCGAGTACACGGCCCGCAACAAGGCGCAGATCAAGTCGGCCGATTGGGCGCCCGCGCCCGAGGTGCTCGACGAGCTGCGCACCTGGCTGGTCAAGGAGAAGATCGCGACGGAGAAGGAGGCCGAAGAGGCCTTCGCGCAGGAGAGCGTCCGCAAATACTCGCTCCTCCAGATCCGTGCCGAGGTGCTGAACATCCCCTTCGGCCAGGAGGCGCGCCACCGCGTGCTCTCCGAGGGAGACGTCCAGATCCAGTCCGCCCTCGGCCTGTTCGGCAAGGCGTCCGACATGCTCGCCCAGCGGCGCGAGCTGCCCCCAAAGGTCGAGCGCGCCGAGGTGGAGCCCAAGGGGAAGATCTAGCCACGCTTCCCCCGGACGGGCGGATTCGCGTCCTGTTTACGCCCTTCCGTCTTCAAAAATCCGGATTCAGATCCAATTTTGGGTTGCAAAGGGACGGGAACCTGTGCAACTATCCACCCGCGCGTCGCTATTTCGCCTGAAGACCGAGAGCCCGAGCCACCCTTCTCGAACCAGGGAGGTCAGTACGGATGCAGTGGAAAAGGGTCAAGCTTGCTCCGCATTTTCTACGCCTGGCGCTCCCGCTCGGGCTGATCCTCCTGGCAGGGGGGCTGACGTTCAGCACCCAGAACCTGGAGGCCTTCAATGAATCCCCTTATCCTCTCCCACCGACGCTTGTATTCAATGAGCGTGCCACCCTTCCTACCGAAGCCACCGGCCTGATCGACCAGGCGCGGATCCCGGTCGAGTTCCGGCTGATGCGGGGCGAGACGGTGACCCAGGTGTTCGAGAAGCTCGGTCTGCAGAATACCGACGCACGGGCGGCGACGAACGCCCTCTCCGAGCGGCTCAACCTCCGCAAGCTCAAGGCCGGCAATCAGTATTCGGCCTTTTTCAATCCCGACGCCAGCCTGGCCTCTTTCGCGTTGACCCTCGACGGCACCGGCCGTGTGGAGATGAACCGCGCGTCGAGCGGCTGGAACGTCGACTGGCAGCCCTTCGAGCGGACGATCCGGATGCGGGCGCTCCGCGGCACGCTGGACGGCTCTCTCGACACGTCGATCCGCCGGGCGGGCGGCCCGGCCGGGCTCGCCTACCGCATGGCCGACGTCCTCCAGTGGGACCTCGACTTCACCCGCGACTTGAAGCGGGGCGACCGGTTCGAGATCCTCTACGAGGAGGTTCTTCTGGAAGGCGAGCCGCACTCCGTGGGCGCGGTCTACGCGCTGGTCTACGACAACCAGGGCCGGCACCATGAGGCGTACCGCTACGGCGACTCGGGCACCTATTTCGACGGTGACGGGCGGCCGCTGAGAAAAATGTTCCTGCGCTCGCCGCTGCGCTACTCCTCGCGGATCACGTCGGCGTTCTCGCTGCGGCGGTTCCATCCCGTGCTGAAGGCGTACCGGCCGCACTGGGGTGTGGACTACGGTGCGCCGGTGGGGACGCCGGTGCAGGTGACGGCCAACGGCGTGGTGACGTTCACGGGTTGGGACCGGGGCGGCGGCAACGTAGTGAAGGTCCGGCATGCGGGCGGCTACGTGACGGCCTATCTCCACCTGTCGCGGTTCGCCGCGGGGGTCCGTGCGGGCTCGCGGGTGCGGCAGGGCGACATCGTCGCCTTCACCGGCGCCACCGGCCTGGCTTCGGGTCCGCACCTGGACTACCGGGTGCAGCACAACGGGCAGTGGATCGACCCGCTGACACTCAAGAGTGTCCGGGACGAGCCGATCCCGGTGGCCCAGCTCGCCTCCTTCCGCACCTGGCGGAGCGGGGTGTTGAGCGGTCTGGAGACCGGCAAGCTGCCGAAGGGCTTCCGCGTGCCCGGAGGCATCGACGGCGCCCGCGGCCCGGAGACGCGGCTTGCGGTCCAGGAGCTCGACGTGGCCCGTCCTCCGGCCGGATCGGTCGCCCGCTGACGCGGGCGGCCGCCGGGACCGCAGAGGTTGAGCTATCCCTACAGAAGCCGGGGAATGTCCCGGTAGGCGCTGACGACGCGAACCACCTCAATGGGTTTGCGGTCAGCCTTGTAGATGATCAGGTACCTTCCGACCGGCCAGAAGAGAACCGCCCGGCGGGTGAGATCCTTCCGGCTGTGGCCGAGGCTGGGATTATCGGCAAGTAAGTGGATGGCCTTCTCGATCTCGCTCACCCATCGGTCGGCCGCGTCGATGTCGTCGCCAGCAATGTGTTCCCAAGTTTCTTCGAGATCCTGGCCCGCCACGTGCGAGAGGATGAATCGGCTCATCGAGCCTCTCGCCGGGTCCGGCTTTTCTCCCGCAAAGACTGAAAAATCTCTTCGCCGGGAAAGGCCTCGCCCCTGTCGAGCTGGGCGAGGCCTTCTTGAATCTGGCGGTCCAGCCGCTGCCTCCACTGTGTATCGCTGGTTTCGCGTTCATGAAGGAGGCGCAGCCCTTCCTGAACGACCTCGCGTGGAGAGCCATAGCGGCCACTGGCGACTTCTTCGCGGATGAACACCTCGGCATCACCTGAGACCTTTACGTTCATGGCGCTATTCTACCGGAGGTTCTAATGGTTAGCGTACGAACCTGGTGCCGGGTCGATCTGGCCGGCGGCACCCTCGACATCTGGCCTTTGGGCCTGTTCCATCCCGGAGCCCGGACCGTCAACGTCGCGATCGACCTGGCCGCCACGGTCCGGCTCCGTCGGAGCAATGCCGGTGATACCGGATATGTCGTGAGGCAGGGAGAGAGCGAGGTCCGGGCCGGCTCGATCGAAGAGCTGTCCGCTCATCCCGAGGGTGCTCTGGTGGGTGTGGTGGCGGACGCCTTGGGTTTGCCTCCGGTCGAGGTGGAGCTGAGCAGCGACTCGCCGCGGGGGGGTGGGCTGGGAGGCAGCTCGGCGCTGACGGTGGCCCTGATCGCCGCGGCGGAGGAGGAGCTCGGCCTGCCGCGGTCCCGGGCGGCCGAGCGGGTCCACCTGGCGCGCGATCTGGAGGCCCGGCTCATGCGCCTGCCCACCGGCGTGCAGGACCACTATCCCGGCTTGCTGGGCGGAGCGCTGGAGATCCTGCTGGCGCCGGGTGGCGAGCGGGTCCGCCGCCTCGACGTCGACCTCTCCCGGCTCGGCGAGAGCCTGCTCGTGGTCTACTCGGGCGCGAGCCACTTTTCAGCGGGAAACAACTGGCAGGTCGTTCGGCGCCGCCTCGATGGGGAGCCGGAGGTCACGGAGCTGTTCCGGGGCCTTGCCGAGGCGGCGGCGGAGCTCTCGCCGGCCCTGGAGGCGGGCGACCTTCCGCGAGTGGGCGCGCTGATGAGCCGCGAGTGGAGCTATCGCCGACGGCTGGCCGAGGGCGTGTCCACACCGCTGCTGGAGAGCCTGATCGAGAGAGCGCTGGCGTTGGGGGCGTGGGGAGGCAAGGCCTGCGGTGCGGGGGGAGGAGGCTGCCTGGCGTTCCTCTGCCCACCGGAGCAGCGGAGCGCCGTCGCGAGGGGGCTGGAGGAGCTGGGGGGGACCGTGTTGGAGACGCGGCCGACGGGAGAGCCGATCGCGGTCTGGAGAGACTAGGAAAAGCCGCCCAGGCGTCCCCGGATGACAGACAGCCTCTTGTCCCTGTAGGATGTGGGCTCTTTTCAGAGACCAGGAGGCCGCATGCCGGAGACTCGTTCCGCGACACCGAGCCGTACCGAGAAGCCCACGACCGGATTCGTCCGCGATCTGGGACTGATGGACTCGACCATGATCGTCGCCGGGTCGATGATCGGCTCGGGCATCTTCATCGTCTCGGCCGACATCGCCCGCCAGGTCGGCTCGGCCGGCTGGCTGCTCATGCGTCTGGGTGGTCGACGGGCCTGCTCACCGTCGCCGCCGCGCTCTCCTACGGCGAGCTGGCGGCCATGATGCCCCAGGCCGGCGGCCAGTACGTCTACCTGCGCGAGGCCTGGTCGCCGCTCTGGGGCTTCCTCTACGGCTGGACGCTGTTCCTGGTCATCCAGACCGGCACCATCGCCGCCGTGGCCGTGGCCTTCGCCCGCTTCCTCGGCGTGCTGGTCCCCGGCATCTCTCCGACCGCCTGGATCGTCCCGCCGATCGACCTGTCGGACGGCTACGCCGTCAGCCTGTCGGTGCAGCAGCTCGTGGGTATCCTGCTGATCTTCTTTCTGACCTGCATCAACACCCGCGGCCTGCATCTCGGCAAGCTGATCCAGAACATCTTCACCTCGGCCAAGACGCTGTCGCTCATCGTCCTGATCCTGCTCGGGATCATCGGTGGGGCGCAACGCCGGCGCCATCGCCGCCAACTTCGGCGACTTCTGGACGCCGCAGAACGCGGCCCCGATCCGACCCGAGATCCCCGGCATCTCCACGGCCGTGGCCACCAGCGGAGCCCTGGGCCTGCTCATCGCCTTCTGCGTGGCCCAGGTCGGCTCGCTGTTCTCCTCCGACGCCTGGAACAACATCACCTTCACCGCCGGCGAGGTGAAGAACCCGCGGCGCAACATCCCGCTCTCGCTGGCGCTCGGCACCTGCCTGGTGACCGGCCTCTACATGCTGGCGAACGTGGCCTACCTCTGCATGCTGCCGCTCGCAGGCCATCCAGACGGCGCCCGACGACCGGGTGGCCACGGCGGCGCTGCAAGTGCTGTTCGGCCCGGCCGGAGCCACGATCATGGCGGTCGCGATCATGGTCTCGACCTTCGGCTGCAACAACGGTCTGATCCTGGCCGGCGCCCGCGTCTACTACGCCATGGCGCGGGACGGGCTGTTCTTCCAGACGACGGGCGGCTCAACGCCCGCCACGTGCCGGCGGTCGGACTGGTCCTGCAGTGCGTCTGGGCCGCGCTGCTGGTCCTGCCGCGCACCCGGCTGCGGGACGCGGCCGGGGTGCCGCTGCTCGACGCCGCCGGCCACGCCGACCTACGGCAACCTGTACAGCAACCTGCTCGACTACGTCGTCTTCTCGGTGCTGATCTTCTACGTCCTGACGATCGCCGGGATCTTCGTCCTGCGGCGGAAGCGGCCGGACGCCGAGCGCCCCTACAGGGCGTTCGGCTACCCGGTCGTGCCGATCCTCTACATCCTGGCCGCGCTGGTCATCCTCGTCGTGCTGCTGCTCTACAGAACCTCGACCACCTGGCCGGGGCTGCTGATCGTGCTGACCGGAATTCCCGTCTATTTCCTCTGGCGGCGGGCCGGTGCGTCCGGCTCCCGGCCGCGCTGAAGGCTCATGACCGCCATTTTTCCTGGAGGCCTACGATTTCCATGGCAAACCGACTTTTTGCCAGAAAGCCCCTCGAGATGCTGCTCGAGGAGGTGAAGGGCGAGAACCGGCTGCGCCGGGTGCTCGGCCCGGTCCAGCTCACCGCCCTCGGCGTCGGCGCCATCATCGGCGCCGGCATCTTCGTCGCCACCGGCGCGGCGGCCCACAACGTCGCCGGCCCGGCGCTGATGCTCTCCTACGTCGTCGCCGGCATCACCTGCATCTTCGCGGCGCTCTGCTACGCCGAGTTCGCCTCGATGGTGCCGGTGGCCGGCTCGGCCTACACCTACGCCTACGCGACCCTGGGCGAGCTGTTCGCCTGGATCATCGGCTGGGACCTGGTCCTCGAATACGCGGTCGGCAGCGCCACCGTCGCCACCGGCTGGTCGGGCTACTTCCAGAGCGTCCTGGCCAAGCTCGGGCATCGACGTTCCCGAAGACTGCTGCAGCGAGTCGCCCTGGTCGCTACGACGCGGCGACCGGCGCGCTTCGTCTCGCACCGGCTCGCTCATCAACCTGCCGGCGATCATCATCGTCGCCATCGTCACCGCGATCCTGGTCAAGGGCATCCAGGAGAGCGCCAGCTTCAACGCCGCGATGGTCGTCATCAAGCTGGCCGCGGTGCTGTTCGTGATCGGCGTCGGCGCCTTCTACATCAACCCGACGAACTGGCATCCGTTCGCCCCTACGGCTGGACCGGGCTCAGCTTCTTCGGCCACCACGTCGCCGGGCAGACCGACGCCGGCGGCGACGCCGGTCGGCATGCTGGCCGGCGCGGCGATCATCTTCTTCGCCTACATCGGCTTCGATTCGGTCTCGACCCACACCGAGGAGGCGAAGAACCCGCAGCGCGACGTGCCGATCGGCATCATCGCCTCGCTGCTCATCTGCACCGTCCTCTACGTCGCCGTGGTCGCCGTGCTGACCGGCATGGTCAAGTACGACCAGCATCGACGTCGACGCGCCGGTGTCGCGACGCCTTCAAGCAGCAAGGGCATCGGCTGGGCCGAGGTCATCATCGCCGACCGCCGGCGTGGCGGGCATCACCTCGGTGCTGCTGGTGATGATGCTCTCGCGGCCCGCGCGTGTTCCTGGCGATGGCCCGCGACGGCCTGGTTCCGCAAGGGCTTCTTCGGCGACGTCCACCCGAAGTTCCGCACGCCGTGGAAGATCCACGATCCTGATCGGCGTCTTCGTCGTGCATGCTGGCCGGGCTTCCTGCCGCATCGACTGCGCTGCTGCACCTGACCAACATCGGCACGCTGTTCGCGTTCGTCATCGTCTGCGCCGCGGTGCTGATCATGCGCAAGAAGCACCCCGACGCCGAGCGCCCCTTCCGCTGCCCGTGGGTGCCCGTCGTGCCGATCCTGGGCATCCTCACCTGCCTGCTGCTGATGTTCTCGCTGCCGGCCGCCAACTGGTGGCGGCTGTTCGTCTGGCTGGCTGATCGGCTTGGTGATCTACTTCGCCTACGGCCGGCACCACAGCGTGATGGCCACCCACCTCGCGCACGAAATCAACAAGCACGGCCTCTCCCCGGCCGCGATCCCGACCAGTCCGCATACGCACAAGGAAGACCAGGAGTAGGAGAGGCACCGCATCGAAAAACGGTAAGGGCGGCCGCAAGGCCGCCCTTCCTGTGTGGGCAGGCCGCGGGCCTCAGCCACCATGCGGCCTTTACTCCAGCAGTTCGACGGGGAGTCCGGCAGGGAGCCGGCGATAGAACTTGCCGTCGGCCGTCACCAGAACTACTTTTTCTTCTTCGGCCACTGCAAGATACGAAGCGTCGTAGAAGGTAAGGCCGTGGCTCTGGGCCAGTGTGACGGTTCGCTGGATCAACCCGCGACTGAAAGGAACTTCGCTGAGGCCAAGATCCCACAGGGCCGCGAGAGCGGCGAAGGCGTCTGCCGGCCTTTTGAGACAAAGTATATTGCCGACCTCGTAAAGCCAGAGTGGTGGAACCAAGAGATTCAGCTCCCCCTGTTGCCAGCGCTCCAAGAGGCGGCCGGCCGCGGCATGGCCCGGCTCTGTTTCGGCGTCCAGAACCCACTTCAGGATGACAGAGGCATCGAGCACGATGGCCGCAGAGCGCCCACTCATTCGGCATCCCGAGATTCGCGTAGCGCGGCAAGAATCTCGGCGGTCGGGACGTGGGGCCCGGCTCGGCGAAGCGCTTCGAGTTTTTCGATCGCCTGCCGTCGCCGCACCAGCGTCAACTGACCTCGTAACGCTTCGTTGGCGAACCGGCTGCGCTCTCCTGCCGGGATGAGGTCGTCCAGCGCCTCTTTGACCTCGTCATCGAGCACCAGATTCACTTTGGCGGACATGAGGAACCTCCAGAGAGACAGACCGTCCACACAATTCTACTACACGCCGCGGGGGTTCACCAAGCCCAGCTTGTCCGCGAGCCCCAGGGCTTCGCCGAGCCAGTCGTAGGCGACCTCCGCCGGGGGCCGTCCAGCCGGGCGACCTCCTTGCGCGGCGGGCGTGCCAAGCGCTACAGTCCATAGCGAGGAGGGGCATCGCATGGAAACCTCGGTGACCAAGAAGGGACAGACCAACATTCCGGCGGTCATCCGGAAGCGCCACCACATCGAAGAAGGGGATCGGCTGGCCTGGCTCGACGATGGCGAGGTCATTCGGATCGTGCCGATTCCCAAGGACCCCATAAAGGCACTCAGAGGAGCCGGACAAGGAGAAGGCCTCGTGAAGAGCCTGCTCCAGAGCCGGCGCGAGGATCGGGAGCGCGTGATGGCCCTGCACACCCTGCACGAGGCGGCAAAGCACGGGATGTCGCCGCAGCAGAGCATTCACAGCCCGCACACGCACAAGGACGACAAGGAGTAGGTGAGGAGCCCGAATCGAACGGAAAGGGGCGGCCAAGAGGCCGCCCCTTTCTGTTTCCATCCCGGATGAGGTTTCGGGCTAGGGGCAGTAATTGCACCCGCCGCACATGCAGTACTCGTATTGATCCTGGCAGGCGGTGATGCACTCTCCGTCACCGTTGCAGCCTGCCTTGCAGGTCTTGTAGAAGCTCCAGCAGTCCTGCTGGCAGGTCTGGAGCTTCGGCGCCGGGATTCCTAGCAGATTGGAGGGAGACTGTTGAGCCACGGCGAGATTCGCTTGGCAGAGGGCTGGCTGCGCCTTGACAAAAGTGGAGAGATCCGCTCCATCCTTGGCGACGGCGGCACCGACAGAGCCCGTGAGGATGAGAAGAGCGGCGGCGGCGAGAACCTTCATGCAATGTCTGATCATGAAACCTCCAAGCGTTGGATGTTATGCCTGCTCAGGCCGGCCGGCAGATCTTATCCCATTGACCTCGCGATGGAAATGGCTATTCTCGCCAAATGAAGACGGCCACTCTCACCAAGACAATGAACCACCTCAGCTCGCTCATCGACCAGGTCCGCCACGGCGAAACCATCCTGATCCTGGACCGAGGCCGTGCGGTGGCTCGCCTGGCCTCCGTCCTCGCGGAGGAGAGCGCCGCTCCAGAAGGAAGGGTCGAGCGCCTGGAGCGTCAGGGTCTCCTGCACCGGGCCCAGGCGTCAAAGGGTCCGGATCTCTTTCAACGCCCACGCCCGGTGGCCCGCGAAGGCGCCAGCGTGCTTGAGGAGCTTCTGGATGAGCGGAGCAACGGCCGGTGAGATTCTGGGACAGCTCGGCCCTGGTGCCGCTCCTGGTCGATGAGGAGACCAGCGAGCCTCTGGAAGCCCTGTTCCAGGACGAGCAGAGTGTCGCCGTGTGGTGGGGGGACTGGGACGACATCGAGCGAGAGGTCGCTGAGCGCCGGGGGCGGATCGAACAATTGACGCTCAGTTCAGCTTACCACCGGCGCGCTTAGGATAGCGAGGTAGGCCCGCCAGACACCAACCTCCTCCGTGTACCGCCCGGCCATGACGCGAACGATCTGGGCAATGTGGTTGAGGTCGTGTACGGCCCAAGTCGCCAGGAGTTGTCGCAGATTGACAGGACCGAGCTCAGGGTGGCGGCCAGGCAGCACCAACTGAGCGTCGGTCAGACTCCAGCTACGAATGATCTCGAGGTTGGCCTTGCGAAGCTCGGCGAACCGGTCGAGGAGCTGGTCCAGCGACCAACCCGCGAAGCGGCTGAGCTGGGCGAAACGGTCAAACGGCTCGAAGGGTCGATCTTCGCCGTGTTCGAGGATGATGCGGGCACGAGGAACCCAGTCCGTCTCCTCGCCGTGGATGAGATGGCCCACCACGTCGAACGCGCTCCAGGTGCCAGGGCCTTCGTTTATGGCGTGCCATGAACCGCTCGTGCCGCGGAGAAGGGTGTCCACCACAGTTGGAGTGCGTCCCAGAATGTCGAGGGTCTCAGGAAGATCGAAACTCACTGTCGTCCTCTTCTTTCTGTTTACTTCGCTTCTCGAAGGAACCCCTAGCTGACGCACTGGTTTTGCGACCTCGCAGTCGCCTTCGCCACTCCTGGTGCTCGATACCGGCCCACATCCTTCGTTTTCCGATGCTTCGGTAGCCAGCACGGGCGATCATGGCGACCGAAGGGCCGTTCATCGGGTTCACTTCGCAACGAATCTCGCGAGATCCTTGCTGCTTGGCGAGCGAACCAATCGTACGAAGTAGGAGCAGCGACACGCCCGACCTGCGCACGTGCGCGGCAACGCCAACCCAGTCTAGAAAGAGGTCTCCAGAATCACGAAACGCGCCAAATGCGAAACCCACGATCTCGCCCTCAATCACAGCGACAACGAGCAACGCCTTGGGATTAGCGATCAAAGCCATGAGGGTATCCGCATCGTAGCGCAGGGACTCTTCTTCCCGAGCCCAGGCTGGGTAGTGCGGCGTAGCCCGAAGAACAGACTGAACCAAGTCCGTCATTACGGACGCATCGTCCGCCTGGGCGAGGCGAATCTGGATCTTGGGCATCGCTATTTCGACTGCTTCGCCTTGGTGATCTCGTCTGTGAGAAATGAACAAAACGCCTGCTTGAACTGCCCGCTTCCCTGCCCCCAGGTCTCCTGGAATACCGGCTGACTACAGCAGTCGCGGATGAACTCGCGCTCCGCTTCCCAATCAGAGTCCGAAATGTAGCCGGCGCTACGCAGGTTGTATACAAGCTCAAAATGTGAAACGAGCCGCCAGATAAAAACGTTGACTGGTTGGCCCCACTTCATGGCCTCAGCCACCTCCCTGTTAGCCAGAGCGATGTCGTTCACTTCGGCAAGGGATCTGTACGTCGAGCCATATATTGAAAGGGCGAAGCTTCTGCGGAGCGCTGTAAGCTGCAAATAAACAATTAGAAGCGTGGCGAGAACTGCGATCACGTTGACAATGGCTACCCACGCGTATACCTGAGTCCATGTGGCTGTATCAACCGCCGCCCTGGCGGCTGCCGCTGCCAGGGGATCAGGAATCGTGTGCATAGTGGATTCTCCCATGATTGAAGTCCATCCTACCACCGGCGAGTAGGGCCGAAACGAGGCGCGCTCCGCCTCTCCGCTGCGGCGACTCACCTGCGGCTCGCAGCCAGGGTGCATTGACCCTCGGGATTGAAATGGCTATTCTAGCCAAATGAAGACGGCCACTCTCACCGAGACGAAGAACCACCTCAGCTCGCTCATCGACCAGGTCCGCCACGGCGAAACCATCCTGATCCTGGACCGAGGCCGTGCGGTGGCTCGCCTGGCCTCCGTCCTCGCCGAGGAGAGCGCCGCTCCAGAAGGAAGGGTCGAGCGCCTGGAGCGCCAGGGCCTTCTGCACCGAGCCCAGGCTTCAAAGGGTCCGGATCTCTTTCAACGCCCACGCCCGGTGGCCCGCGAAGGCGCCAGCGTACTTGAGGAGCTTCTGGATGAGCGGAGCAGCGGCCGGTGAGATTCTGGGACAGCTCGGCCCTGGTGCCGCTGCTGGTCGACGAGGAGACCAGCGAGCCTCTGGAAGCCCTGTTCCAGGACGAGCAGAGCGTCGCCGTGTGGTGGGGCGCCGAAGTCGAATGTGCCTCCGCGGTGGCGCGGCTCGAACGAATGGGCAAGCTCACGCCGGCAGAGACGAGCGACGTGTTTCAGCAGGTCCAAAAACTTACCCAGGTCTGGCATCTTGTCGATCCTGTAGAAACGATCCGAGTCTCCGCCAAGCGCTTTCTCCGCGTTCATGACATCCGTGCCGCGGATGCTCTTCAACTCGCCGCAGCCTTCCTGGCCGCCGAAGGGCGCCCGGCAAGCCTGGAGGTCGTCTGTCTGGATAACCGGCTCGTCACCGCGGCACGGAGGGAAGGTTTCCAGGTCATCGACCGCTCTTCCCTGCTGAGTCACTGAGCCGGCACTCCTGCTCGCCTCGCCGGCTGGCGGCGAGGTTGCCGTTCGTCCGGACCCTGCCGCTGTAGCCGGCGGATCGCTCACCCGCCACTCAGCCGGATGTTTAACGCGCCGGACAGAGGGAGTCTGTTTTCTGAGCAAGTGTAACGGTTAGCGAGCCTCGGCCAGCCACCAGCGGAAGGGTGGATTCGAGTTCCCGATCCCCAAAACTACAGCGATAGTCGCCCCGCAAGAGGTGAAGACTGTCTAGGCGGGCGCTCTGCCGCTGACCTTACGCCTTGCCTCTTCTCACTTGGCACTTCTTGGGGGAGCTGGCGAGGTTGCCCGCCCTGGGGGGCGGTGCCGCGCCCACCCGCGCGGGTGTTAGATGAATTTTTAAATCCCGTATGCCTATCTGCGCAGATAAGGCGCGGCCGGGCTAGGCCACGAAGGAGCACGCGAAACCCAGCAACCGCCTGAATTAGGTTCCCCAACAATCGGCGACTAATGATCCTACCACATCAGGTTCAACCCCAACGAGGCAGCAAGCATGATCACCGACAGACAGTCAACCCAGTTGTTGCAAAAACCCGTGGCCGCCACTCCGGAGAAGCGCTTTGCAACGCGCGCTTGCTTGTAGGACATGCCACGGCCGGAGGAGGTCACCCACGGTGAGATCCAGAAGCAGGGGATGGAAAGCTCCGAATGCTTGCTTGACGGGACTTTGAGGCGATGCAAGTGGTTTTCCCTATGCAACTGGCAGGTCAACAACGAACGCCGACACTTTTAAATTGAGAGCCGATGAAAAGAGTGATGAGCCCTGGTATAAAAAGCCGACCACGCTTATCTCTCTCATGGCCTTCGTTTTTTCGTTTGGAACGACAGTTTTCTCGTCCTTCAATAGCTATCAAGAGGGAAAAAGATCAAACCGGCGGGACGTCCGCGCCATACTTCAACGTCTCTCAAGATTACCAATCGAGAACTACGAGTTCATGCAGAAGCATAAGGGGTTTGGGCAAGGCGAGGCTCTTTCCGGCATGATCAACCAAGAAAATATACTTCTTGCCACGCAAGCAGTCGAGTTGATTGAAAGGTATCCCAATTCCTTTACTTCAGCAGAGTATTTTGCCGTTGCGCTGGCGCTCACCAGTTCCAATATCAGAACAGACACAATTCCTAGCTTTTTTCAGCGAGCGATGGATTCGGCAACAACTTCTAACGATTACAACACGGCCGCTCGAGCTTACGGAGGCTTCCTGATAGCCAGGGAGAATATGCAGAGGGCAAACGCCTCTACGGCGAAGCCATGAAGGTCTGGAGCGACTTTCCAGAGAATAACGCTTACGCAGTAAATAGCACAGAGCTTGTCACCTTGATGTACTGGAGCCAATCCGAGTATTTCGCTGGAAATAGGCAAGACGCAAAAAAGCGACTTGCGGAGGCCAGGCAAAGGCTGTCAAAGCTGCCGCCAAGTCCTTATACAGAAGCATTGAAGGACCAACTTGAGTACACCGGGCACTTTGTCGATTAACTTGAGCATACTCGTCGGCGCAGTGCTCGCATAAGCGTCCAGGATAAAGTGGACGCGGCTAGGCCGCTCCGAGCCCCTCGGGACCGCCGGCCGTCTTCAAGGAGAAGACTCAAAGAGAAGACGGCCGGCGGTCCCAGGAGGAACGAGAAGACTTCACAACCAAGAGGCCGCCACCGCCGCTCACCCACGATCCGCTCCCGCACACCTCCGGCGATGGCCCCGCCCCCCCTCCCTGGAAGGCGGACCTCTTCGGAACGGCGGCGGCCTTGGACTCGGCGGCCGTCATCCCTCTCGATTGTCAAAGAGCCCAGGGGGAACGGACGGCGTTCCCCCGTCAAAGTGATGGTCACGAACGGCCAGTCAGTCGTGGGGACCCGGGGTTGGCATCATCGTTCGTCTCCCTTCACTCTACGGGAAGTCTACGGGGGACCTGACGGCTTCGTCTATGGTTTCAGGCTGCTTCTTTTGGAGGTCGCTTCCGGTGCTCTTCCCTGTCGCGACGTAACCTTCCCTGTCGCAGAGTCAACTTCCCTGATGCAGAATCAACTCCCCTGACACAGAGTTAACTCCCCGGATGCAGAATCAACTCCCCTGACACAGAGTCAACTCCCCGGATGCAGAGTCAACTCCCCTGTCGCAGAGTCAACTCCCCTGTCGCAAAGTCAACTCCCCTGTCGCAAAGTCAACTTCCCTGACGCAGAGTCAACTCCCCTGATGCAGAGTCAACTCCCCTGTCGCGGAGTCAACTCCTCTGATGCAGAGTCAACTTCCCTGACGCAGAGTCAACTTCCCTGACGCAAAGCAAGCGCCTTTTACTTCGCCGCCACCGGCTTCGCCTTCCTGACTTCGGCCAGCTTGCCCTGGATCTCACCGAGGGCGCTGGGTGGCAGCAGCAGGATCAGCTCCCGGTCGCTGGCCGTCGCCGGGGTTCCGGCGGCCACGGGCGGATAGAGCTTCAGCGTCTCCTGGCCGCGCTCCTTCGTGCCGAGGGTGACCGTCATCGCCGGCTTGCCGTTCGGCGTGATCCCCAGCGACACCGCCTCGTCCGGCGTGAGGAGCCGGTCGGCTTTCGCTCCCACCAGGGAGAAGAGGAGGTCGCTCACCGGCAGGTAGGAGATGGTCTCCTGCCCGCGCTTCCAGTCCGGCTCGGCACGCGTGAGGCCGACCGTTCCCTGCCCGTCCTGCACCGTGACGGATTCCACGTCGAACGTCTCCAGCGCCGAGAGCGACATCGCCCGCCACTCCGCGGCCGGACGGGTCGCCGCCTCTTCCAGGCGCGTCCGCACCTCGAAGAGCTGGCCGTTCGAGCTTGCCTGATACACCTTCGCAGGCGGCATCGTCTCACCGTCTCCTTCGGGCGCCGTGGGATTGGCCGGAGGCTCGGCGGTGGGCACGGGCGCGCCCAGCTCGATGCGGAACGGCGGCGCTTCGTTCGACACCACCTCCACGACCGCCTGCGGCGCGGACGGCGGCTGCGGTGTGTCCACAAACCGCTCCGCCGTGAGGCCGCTCAGCTCCGCGAACAGATCGTCCATCTTGTCGCGGTCCGCCCTGTCTTTGAACGGACTTTCGATGCGGAAGGAATCCTCCCTGCTTGACGAGGACGACCTTCTGATTACCGGACACCAGGGTGATCCGTTGGACGTGGTCGCGGTCGCCGCGGTAGATCTGCCGGTCGCGCCAGTCGCCGGGGTTGCGCCGGATCTCGGTGAGGATCGAATCGCTCACGACCAACGCCCCCTTGCCGCCGTCCCCCCGCTGACAGCCGCGATGGTGGTGGCGCTCGTGGGGATCTCGGCGCCGATCTTCAAAACCTTTTCACCGTCCGCGGTCTTCACCCGCACCGTGGCGCGCGGCCGGTCGAGCCCGACCTCGCTCGGCTTCACCTCGTCCAGTGTCCGGACCTTGTCGAGCGCCGCGAGCGCGTCCAGCAGCCCGTCCACCGCCGCCGTGTCGGCCCGCGCTTTCAGCGGCTCGACGAGGCGCCACTCCACGGGCGGCTCGGTGGCCAGCTC
Organism: uncultured Holophagales bacterium; assembly: GCA_963844885.1. Lineage (GTDB taxonomy): Bacteria > Acidobacteriota > Thermoanaerobaculia > Multivoradales > UBA5704 > DATMER01. The sequence goes on from CAWJQA010000018.1 coordinate 121,331, forward strand.
GTCGCCGGCCGCCGATTTTTCTTTCTCTTGTTTCGCCGCGGGCAGGCTCACCCTCTCCAGCCGGACCGTGCCCGCGTCCGACTGGAGGGTGACCGCCGTGACCTCGTCCTTCTTGAAGGGAATGGCTTTCTTTTCCTGCTCGGCGCGCTCCTCGCTCGACGGCAGCTTGCGTTCGTAAAACCAGACGAACGAGCCCAGGCCGAGGACCAGCACGAGCAGAACGAGGAGAGTGCGAGGCTTCATGGCGTTTTACCTCCGCCGCCGCGACCAGACCACGATGCCCGCGATGGCCGCGAGCGAGGGCAGGAGCAACAGGGCCAGCGCGTAGATGGTCCAGGACTGCTCTTTGGTCAGGTTGAGCCGCACCTGCTCGGTCTTGCGCGGCGGGATCGCCAGCAGGGTCTCGCGCTCGACGAGCCAGTTGAGCGCATTGGAAAGGAGGAAACCGTTCGGCGCGTTCGCCTGGATGAGCTGGTTCGTGGCGAAGTCGGCGTCGCCGAACACCACGAGCCGCATCTTTTTGCCGTTGCGCTGCGCCTCCGCGGCCACGCCCAGAGGCACCGGTCCGGCCACGTCCTGCGGTCCGCGCTCCACCTCGGCCAGCGCCGAGAGGTTCGTCTCGCCCCAGCCTTCGGCCGAAGTGTGGAGCAATTCGGTGACCGTGGCACCGGCGGCCCCCGGGCCCGTCCCCTTCCCAACCGACCGCGCCACCGAGAACAGCACCGGCAGGCGCGACTGCGACAGCGCGTTGGTCACCGGGTGATCGCCGTATTCGTTGGCGAACAGCGTCGCCGCGGTATATCCGGGGATCGTGTTCGGCGGATCGACCACGATATCGCTGTCGAGGTGCACACCGAACTGGTTGAGCCACCCTTCGAAGCCGCTGGGCGTGAGGCCGGAGCCGTCGGCCTGCCCAAGGTTCGGCTCGAGCAGGGCGAGGAGACGGCCGCCGCCGTTCAGATACACGGCCAGGGCGTCGAGCTCCGGGTTGAGGAACGGGCTCTTCGGGCCGGCCACCACCACGAGGTCCGTGCCCGGCGGAATCGACGTCTTGCCGAGCGACGACCACTCCTCGACGTCGAAATTGTCGGCGCCCAGGATCTGCTGGATGCCGGCGAGGCCGTCCGGCGCCTGGCTGTCGAGCGAGCGCTCGCCGTGGCCGGTGGTGAACAAGACCTTCGGCTTGCGCCCCTCGTTGAGCTGCAGAAGCGCGCCGGTGAAGAGCTGCTCGCCCTTGAACCCTTTGACCGACGGCGCCTGGCCCATCTCCATGCCCGAAAAATCCATCTCCGCCAAGCTGTCGCTGGGGATCGCCCGGCGATCCTTGCCGCTCTGCACCACGACGCTGTAGCCGGAGATCTGGTACTGCTGGATGAGTTGCTGCGCTTCGATCGGGTTGCGCTGCGGGTCGACGAAGCGCACGCGGATCCGCGCCGAGGCGGCATCGTACTGCGACATCAGCTCCTGGACCGGCTTGTACAGCTCGTCGCCGGGGGGCAGGAAGACGATGAATTCCACGTCGCGCTTCAGGTCTTTGACCACGTTTTTCGACTTGTCCGAGAGCGTGTAGAGATCGCTCGACGTCCAGTCGAACCGCTTGTGGTATTTCCAGCCGAAATAGTTGACGATCGCGAGCAGCGCCGCGATCAGGAGGACGGCGGCCGAGAGCATCCCCGTCCGCGCGAGCCATCGCCGGTTCACGTTGGCCATCCGCTCACCTCCACTTCTTGTCTTCCAGCGCGCGGCTGGCCAGGAACAGGAAAAACAGTGTCGACGTCGCGTAGAACACGAGCCGACGGCTGTCCACGATGCCGCGCGAGAGCTCGTCGAGATGCTCGCTGAGGCTCAGGTACGAAAACACCTGCTTGGCGGTCTCGCCCGCGAAGATGTCGGCTAGCACGCCCAGGAGCAAGAGCACGAAGAGCAGGGCTCCCGTGACCATTGCGGCTACCAGTTGGCTGCTCGTCATGGCCGACGCGAAGGTCCCCACGGCCAGGAACAGCGCGCCGATGCAGAAGATCCCCAGGTATCCAGCCATCACCGGCCCCCAGTCGACCTCGCTGTAGTGGTCGATGAGGGCCGCGTAGACCAGGGTGGGCAACCAGAGGAAGACGAAGAACGTCAGGGCCGCGAGGTATTTCCCGGCGATCACCTGGCCTTCCGTGACCGGCGCGGTCATCAGCACCTCAATCGAGCCGCTGCGCAGCTCCTCAGTCAAGAGGCGCATCGTCAACACCACGCCCAGGATCAGCAGGAACACGGGCGTCCAGCTGAAGAAAAACGTCATGGGTGGACCGGCGGGCGCGCGCGGATCGCTCAGGGCCGCCGCCAGATAGCTAAACACGAAGCCGTTGACGATCAGGAAGAAGAACAGGACCACGTAGGCCAGAGGCGCGACGAAGAACGCCCGTAGCTCGCGCATGTAGGTCGCCCAGACCGCTTTCATGAAGGCACCTCTTCGTTGGAAAGAGTTTCACCGGCAGCGGGCGCCGCGGCATCGTGGGTGGTCAGCCGCACGAACAGATCCTCGAGCGTCGCCCGCTCCGTGGCGAGCTCCAGCAGCACCCAGCCGCGCTGCACGGCGGCCTTGAAGACCTCCTCGCGCACGTCGGCGCCGGCAAGGCAGTCGAGGACGAACCGCCCCTCGCCGACCGGGCCGACGCCGGTCACGCCGTCGATCTGCCCGAAGGTTTCGGCGATATCGGTGGCGGCCGGGCCTTGCTTGAGCGTGACCCGCACGCGGGGGTTGCCGATCCAGCTCTCCCGCAGGCTTTCGGGCGTGCCCTGGGCGATGATGCGCCCCTGGTCGATGATCACGACCCGGCTGCACAGCAGCTCCACCTCGGGGAGGATGTGGGTCGAGAGCAGCAGCGTGCGCTCCCGGCCGAGCTCGCGGATCAGCTCGCGGATCTTGATGATCTGCCCGGGATCGAGGCCGACCGTGGGCTCGTCCAGGACCAGCACCTGCGGCTTGTGGAGGATGGCGGTCGCGAGCCCCACCCTCTGTTTGTAGCCTTTGGAGAGCGTGCCGATGATCTGGCGCCGCACCTCCGTGAGCAGGCAGCGTTCGACGGTGTCGCCGATGGCCTCGCGGCTTTCGGTGCGCGAGAGCCCTTCGAGGCGGGCGCGATAGGCCAGGTACTCCTCGACGCGCATCTCGTTGTACAGCGCGACGTTTTCGGGCAGGTAGCCGACCTGCCGGCGGGCCTCGCGCGGCGACTCGAACAGATCCTTGCCCGCGACGGTGACGTTGCCGCTGGTGGGCGGCAGGAAGCCGGTGATCATGCGAATCGTGGTGGTCTTGCCCGCGCCGTTCGGCCCGAGAATGCCCACGATCTCCTTCTCGCCGACGGAGAAGGAGATGTCATCCACAGCCGTGAAGTCGCCGTAGCGGCGAACCAGGTTCTGCGCTTCGATCATGGAGCGTATCCCTCCGGAAGGTGGGGTAACAGCAAATCAGGTGCCCGGCATTCCGGGCCGTTTTCAGGCAAAATCGAGGCCCGAACGCGCCATTCTGGCGCGGAGGGGATGATATCCTGTCAGGCATGGCAGACAAGGACAAGGCATCGGGAATGAAGTCGGCGTACGAGCTGGCGCTGGAGCGGCTGGAGAAGCAGGGGATCGAGCGTCCGCGGGAAGGCGAGGCGGGCCTGACCGCCGAGACGAAGGAGAAGGTGGCGGAGCTGCGGCGCCAGGCCGAGGCGAGGCTGGCCGAGCTCGAGATCCTCCACCGCGACCGGCTGAACAAGGGGCTGGACCCGGTCAAGAGGCAGGAGGAAGATGAAGAGTACGTCCGCGAGCGCCACCGCATCGAGGACGATCGCGACCGCAAGATCGAGAAGCTGCGGGCGTAGGACACCTTCGCGAGCGACTTCACTACCGTGGCGACCCCCAGCGATCCTCTGGCGAAGCTCCGTCCCCAGCTTCGGAGGCTCCAGCTCCAGGTTCTCCTGGACACGATCTTGACCGAGCCGTTCAAGATCGCGTTCAAGGGCCGGCAGCGCTTGCGCTGGCTTCTCGACCACTGGGGCCTGTATGCCTCCGGGGCGACGGCGGAAACGGTGGAAGCGGCGGAAGATACCGTCTGGATCCATGCCGCCGCGGAAGGCGAGATGAAGGTCGCCGTCGCGCTCATACGGGCTCTGCCGGAGGAGGTTCCGGTGGTCATTACGACCAACGACAGGGGTACCCGGCTCGCCCAGGAGATTCTGGGCGAGCGCGTGGAGCTCGCCCTCTTGCCGTTTCCGTTCGCCTTTGCGGTGCGCCGGTTCTTCCGCCACTACTCCCCCCGGCAGCTCATCCTCGTCGAAGCGACGGACCCCCGTCCTCTGCTCTACCTTCATATGGCGGGGCGAGATCTCCCGACCGCCGTCGTCAACGGCTGGGTCAGCGGAAAGTGGGTCGAAGCGTCCCTGCCGCTGCTCGACAAAATCCAGATTTTCGGCGTCCGGGGCGAGGAGCACCGCGCTCTGCTGGCAGGGCTCGGCATCCCGTGCGACCGGATTCATGTGACCGGCGAGATGAAGTTCGATACGGCGGCCGATCCTCTGCCTGAAATCGAGGCCCGGGTGCAGGAGCTCGCCGGGGGTCGGCCCATTCTCATCGCGGGCTCGGTCGATCCCGTCGAAGCACCGCACGTCCTCGACGCCTTCGAGAGCCTGGGCGGCGGCGGGCGCGCCATGCTGATCCTCGCGCCGCGCCACTCCGGCCATTGGGATCTGGCGGAGAAGCTCCTGCGTAGCCGGGGTATCGATTTCGTCCGGCGCAGCCACCTGCCGGTCTCCGTCCGTCCGGCCGTCCTCCTTCTCGACCGGGTGGGCGAGCTGGCCTCTCTCTACCGGCTCGCCACGGCCGCCTTCGTGGGTGAAAGCCTCTTGCCGCGCGGCGGTGGAAAAAACCCGATCGAGCCGGCCCGCTTCGCGGTGCCCATCGCCATCGGCCCCAACATGGCCAACCTGCGGGTTTACGCGGATCTCTTCGATCGCGCCGGCGCGTGGCAGCGCGTCGCCGACGCCGGCGAGCTCGCCCGGACGTGGGGCGCCTGGCTGGACGACCCGGAGCTCGCGCGGCAGATGGGCCGGCGCGCGGCGGACCTGGTCGAATCGCAGCGCGGGCTCGCCATGGCCAGAACCCTGAAGATACTCCGCCCTTTTCTCGGCTTGAAGGACGCCTGATAGGATCGCCCGATGCCGCCCCCGCCGATCCCGCTCCGGACCGTCTACGCCACCCGCTACGTGACGCCTCTCAGGAAGGCGGCTCGCTGCCCGCGATCGTCGAGGCGGACGACCTGGCGGCCTGTACGTGCTCAAGTTCCGCGGCGCCGGACAGGGCGCCGCTGGCGCTGGTGGCCGAGCTGATCGCCGGCGAGATCGGCCGCGCGCTCGGCCTGCCGGTGCCCGAGATCGTGCTGGTCGAGGTGGACGCCGACGCTCGGCCGCAACGAGCCCGACCCGGAGATCCGCGAGCTGCTGCGCGCGCAGCGTGGGGCTCAACCTGGCGCTCGACTACCTGCCCGGCGTCGTCACGTTCGACGCCGTCGCCGAGCCGTGCCCGACGCCGACCTGGCCTCGGAGATCGTGTGGTTCGACGCCTTCGTCACCAACGTCGACCGGACCGCCGCGCAACCCAACCTGCTGCTGTGGCACCGGACGGCTGCTGGCTGATCGACCACGGCGCCGCGCTCTATTTCCATCATAGCTGGCGGCGACCTGGCAGAGCGCGCGCCGCCGAGCCCTTTCGCGCGCGGTCCGCGACCACGTGCTGCTGCCGCTCGGCCGCGAATCTGCTCGAAGCAGGCCGATGCGCCGGCTCGCGGCCGCAGCTCGACGCGCACGCTCTTCGCGCGCATCGTCGAGCTCGATCCCCGACGACTGGCTGGCGCCCTGGTCCCTGAGTCCGACGAGCGCCGATCGCCCGCCGCGACGCCGCGCCGCGCTATCGTCGAGTATTCCTGACGCGGCGGCTCGCCACGGCGCCGCGCATTCTCGAGGAGGCGATGCGTGCCCGCGCCGAAGCTCGTTTGACTACGCGGTGATCCGGGTCGTGCCGCGCGTCGAGCGCGAGGAGTTCGTCAACGCCGGCGTGATCCTCTTCTGCCCGGCACAAGACTTCCTCGAGGCGCGCGTCGAGCTCGACGCGCCGCGCCTGCGCGCGCTCTGGCCCGACAATCGACATCGAGCTGGTGCGCGCGACACCTCGACGCCGATCCCGCAGGATCTGCGCCGGCGGCGCCGGACGCCGGGCCGATCGGCCGGCTGTCGCCGCGCGAGCGCTTCCACTGGCTGGTCGCTCCGCGCAGCACGATCATCCAGGTCTCACCCGTCCACACCGGCCTCTGCGATCACCCGGAACGCGCTCTCGACGACCTGTTTCACAAGGCGGTCCGCCTCACTTGAGGAAAACGGACCGCCTCGCGGGTTTTTACTTCGTCTCGCGCAGCGCCACCTTCTTCGACACCTTGCCGCCCTTGACGCTGTCGTAGGTCACCGTGACCTCGCCGTCGCCCCCTTCGCTCTGTACCAGGAAGAACAGCATGCGGGTGGAAAGACCCTCGACGCCGGGAACCATCAGGCGTTCGGGACGGTGCTCCTGCACCTCGACCTTGTTGAGGTAGGGGTCGTCGACGATCCCGCTCGCGATCACCTTGCCACCGCTGACGCCGGCGATATCCTGGCGGTGCAGCTTGCCGTTCACCGCCACCGCGGTCATCGACGGGATGGCGCGCTCGTTGAGCACCGGAACTTCCAGCCGCCACAGATGGTCGCCGGCCTTCTTCACCGCCGGGCTGCCGATCGAAAGCTTCGGCAGGTGATAAGCGTGGAAGAGGACGAACAGCGTTGCGGTGCGTCTCGTCCTCCAGGAGCCCAGCCCTCGGGCACGCGGTTCACGTCGCGCTTGAAGCCGCCGATCTCGACCTGTCCATACTGCGGATGATCGACGGGTCCAGTCCACCCACTGCCGGCCCAGGGAGAGCAGGTCGTTGAACTTCATCAGCTCTTCGTCGCTGACGTTGCCGTCCTTGTCGAAGTCGGCCGGCGGGTTGTACATCTCGTTGGTGAAGGCGATGGCCCCCGTGAGGCTGTAAAAGTGATCGGTCGTGGCACCGTGGACGGTGTAGAGGTCTTTCCACGAGATGAGGTACCGGTAGCCCGGGAGCAGCTTTTCACCTTCCTTGCCGATCAGGTCGTAGGCCTTGAGTCGCTCGGCGGAGTACGGCGGATCGCCTTGGCGCCCGGGTCCGCGGAGGATCATCTGGCCGTAGTTGTGGAAGCTCTGCACGGCTCCGATGTTGGAATGTCGGAGCGCCCAGAGCGCGATCGACCGCGTCTCCGGGATGGACAGCGGATAGTCGCCCCGCGCCGTCCTGCACGTAGCCGGGCTGCCAGGCCCAACCCCAGGTCCGGTTCGGATCGACGTAGCCGGGCAGTGTCTTCGTTCACGCTGGCCGTCGCCGTCGTTGTCGAAGCCTTCCGCTGCCGAGCTGAATCCAGTCGCCGAGCTCGTCTTTCTCGACGGGCACGAGGATGCGCGGATCCTTCGGGTCGAGCCTGAACTGTGCCCTGGCCCATCGGCACCTTCTTGCGCATCCGCGTGATCTGGCCGTCGCCGTCCATGTCGTCGTAAGGGTCCTCGTCGACGCGGCCGTCGCGATCGTCGTCGACCGGGAACATCACCGTGCGCGGGAAGTCGGCCGTCGACGGCCCGCGGAACCAGGCCGCGCGGCCGTCGGGGTTGACGACGGCACGCAGTAGAACGCCAAGCGGTCGAGCATCTCGGTGATCCGCTCCGACGTGCCGTAGTTCTTCAGGACGAAGTTGATGACGTAGAGCGTCGCCTCGCCCCCCTGCACCTCGTTGGCGTGGGTGTTGCCGTCGACGTACATCGCCGGCTTCGCGCCGGCGGCGCCGGTCGCAGGATTCGTGATCGTCACGAGCCACATGTCGCGGCCCTGGATGCTCTTGCCGATCGACTCGAGCTTCACCCAGCTCGGGGTACGCCGCCGCGTATCCCTGCAGGTACGCGACCATCTCCTCGTACGTGTGAAGGCGGTTGAAGTCGGGCGCCGGCGGAGTCTTTGCCGGGCGGATCGGCTCCGCGGCAAGGACGGTGCCACGGAAAGCCAGGAGCAGCGCGGCGAGAGCGAATCCTCGGAACGAATGCAGACTGTTGTTCATCGACCCGGCTCCTTTCCTCACAGCTCACCGTCTTGCGGTCGTTGCCCGCGTTCTCGGTGATGAGCGTCGACCGTGACCGCCGGCCCTTTGCGCGGCTCGCACGAGCCACTCGCCCTCGACCGTGCCCGACGTTCCCTCGAGGCGCTCGGAGGTGACCATCGGATGCCCGGTCACGAGCTCGACTCCCGTTGCCCGTCTGCAGGACGAGCCGCACCGGCAGGTGCGACTTCGCGCGCGCACGGCCATCTTCGTGTGCGACGGCGAGGAAGCCGTTGTTCCCGGCGACCGCCGGACGCGGAACACGCCGCCTCCGAGATCCACGACGTCGAGCGAGACGATCTCGACCTTCGCCAGCTTCGACGCGAGGTCGAGCACTGTCTCCGTGTGCTTGTCGATCGCCGGCTTCAGCAGATCGCTCGGAGGAGCGACTGCTCGCGAACGGGTCGAGTCCGCCGACCTCGGCCTTCGTGCCGTCGGGCAGAGTGACCGGCGGTCCAGGCGACGAAGGTCGCCGGAGCGTCGGCGTCGATCCAGGCGAGCACCTCGCGCGCGCGTTCGTCTCCGGGTCGTCTCGTCCTTCGCTGTCGGCGCGCGCCTCCTCCCATCTCTCATCATTCCGGCCATCCCTCGGGCGTCATCTGGCCGCCTTTGATCAAATCGATCACCACCTTGGCGTTGAACTGCGGCGGCGCCTTGATTTCCTTGAGGAACGCGTCGATCTTCTCCTCGCCTGCGCGATGAACTCGTCCGTGCTCATGCTTCTCGAGCCTGTCGACGTGTCAGGGCTCCTTCCCTCTTTTTCTTCGCTCTTCTTCTCGGCCTTCGGGACGCCCCAGACGTCCAGCTCGAGGGCCATCGACGCCATATTGATAGTAGAGCCACGGCGTGAATCCGCCCTTGCGGTACTGGCCGCGGGCCGGTCGGCGGAGAGGCCCGCTTTTTTCAGTCGCTCTTTGTAACCTTCGGCGAACTTGTCGAGATAGCGCCTGGTCGGCGGGGTCCACCTTGGTGGCGGGGCCGGCGCCGAGAAACTGCTGGAGCTGCTCCTTGGTGATGTTGTTCTGCTTGACGAACGGAAGGTTTTGGGCCACCTCCCAGACCTGGTCGAGAGTATATTCCGCCTCCGGATCGAGGCCGATGAAGCGGGCGGCCTGCGGCGGCACCTTGAACTTCTGCGTCCCGAGATCGCCGCCGCCGCCGAGGCTCTGCGGAGCGGCAAGCAGGTTGTTCGCCGGTCCGTAGACCACCGCCAGGGCGATGTTGCGATGATGGAGCATGAAGTCCAGCAGGGCCTTGGTTTCCGGCGCGAAGCTGGACCACGGGCCGGCCTCGGGCGTCGAATAGGGAAACGCGTGCGGGAAGTTGCGGTCCGGCCAGACGCCGTCGGCGCCGTCCTCGTTGAGATCGCCGTCGCCGTCGTCGTCCCGGCCCTCGGTCTCCAGCCGGTACGCTCCCGGCCGCTGTTCCATCGCGTCCGCTTCGACGAGCACTCGGGGATCGGTCGCATCCGCGAGCCAGCCGCCGGCCGGATCGGGGATCCGCATCTTCGTGATGAGACCGTCGCCGTTGAGGTCGTCCGCCGGATCCTCCGCTTGCAGGCCGTCGACGTCGTGATCGATCTTCATGCCGTCACCGCCGCGGCGGTTGCGCGGCGTGGCGAACAGGGCGTCCTGAGCGTCCGGGTTGAGAACGGGGGCGACATAGAAGCTGTAGGTACCGAGCAGCTTCGCCGCCGGGCTGTCGGCCGGAGCGTCGAGCAGCGTCTGGATCAGGTCGAGCGCGGCCTCGGTGCCGGCGTTGTGAAAACCGGCGATGTTGGCGCCGACGAAGACCGCCGGCCGGGTGTCCGGGTCGCCACCGGTACCGGCGATCCGGGCCACGTAGAGCGACCGGCCACCGGCCGACTTGCCGATGCTGAGCAGCTTGACCTCCTGCGGGTGCTCCCTGGCCCAAGCCTGGAGCTGCCCCTCGGCCTCGGCAAATGGATGGTAGCCCTGGTAGATATTCGCGGTATCCGCGGCATGGGCGGCAGCCGCCGGTCCCGCCAGGGCCAGAAGGCCCAGCACGGCGAAGCGGGAAAGCATTCCCTTCACAAGCACCTCCCTCGGAAATTGGATGAGGCGGGACACACCGGCCCCACCGGGCTATACGATCGGCTCGGCGGGAGGTTTCAACGCCGGGAAGAGGAAACGCCGCAGCACGTCTCCGGCCGACACGACGGCGGCTCCCAGCAGGGCAGGTAGGGGGTTGCGCATCAGGATCAACAACCCGATCACGAAGCAGCCGGCGAGAAACAAAAGCGGCGCCGCCGGAAACCACCACCGGGCGGTCCGTGGCCGCAGCCGGAAGAGGGTCGTGACCGAAAGGCCGAGAAACACCACGGCGGAGAAGATGATGTACGCCAGGATCCGGTCGAAGGCTCCGAGAGTGAGCACCACCAACGCCATGCCCGTCTGCAGCAGGATGGCGTGAACCGGCGTGCCGAAGCGCGGATGCAGGCGGCCGAAGGCCGGAAAGAAAGCGCCGTCGCGAGCCATGGCGTAATAGACGCGCGGAGCGGCCATCGTCAACGCCATCAGGCCGCCCAGAACCGAAAGCAACACGCAGACCGACAGCACCCTGGCGCCGGCGTTGCCGAACAGAGCCCCTCCGAACTGCGCGACGAACGCGGTGTTCGAGACGATCTTTTCCAGCGGCAGCACGTAGAGAAAAGCGAAGCTGATCAGCAGATAGACCGCGGTGACCAGCAGCACGCCCGCGGTGAAAGCGCGCGGCAGGTTTTTTCCGGGCTCCCGGACCTCACCCGCCAGCTTGCCGGCTTCCCACCAGCCCCCGAAGCTGAAGAACGCGCTCACCATGGCGCCCGCGACCGCCGGGAAAAGCGGCTCCGAGCCGATCCGTCTCCCGGCCAGAGGGAGCAGATTGGCAAGGCTGCCTCCGCCCGCGACGACGGCCCAACCGACCAGGACGAAGAGCACGGCGATCTTGAGCAGATTGGCGCCGGTCATGAGACTCCCGCTCAGCCGGGTGCCGAGGAGGTTGACCACCGCGAGGCCCAACAGAATGCCGACGGGAACGAGCGCCACCGCCTTCGGTCCCAGCGTGGTCAAAGCTTGAACGTACGAGGTCGCGCCCACCGCGAGCGCGGCGCAAAGCCCCGGATCCATGACGGCCGCGCTCATCCAGCCATAGAGAAAGGCCGCGCGCCCTCCATACCCCTCCCGGAGATAGACGTACTCGCCGCCGGCCTCGGGGAAGCGCACGGCCAGCTCCGAATAGCACAACGCGCCACAGACCGCCATGAGCGCCATGGCGCACCAAACCGCTCCGAGCAACAGCGGCGAGCCCAGCGATTTCGCCATCGTGGCCGGGGTCAGGAAGATACCCAGCGCGATGGATTGGCCGGTCACCGCGGCGATCGCCGCCGCCAGCCCCAGTTGCCTGCGTTCCGCCCGTTCTGCCATTACCGGGGGACTGTACGACGCCTCTCCCGGGTGCGTCCAGACCGAAAGCCGGCGTGGCGAACGGGCGCGTCAGACGCCCGCTGTCTCCTGGGGTATGGCGTCGGCGAGTTGCGCCTCGATGAAGCGCTGCATCTCCTCTTTTTTCGGCAGCTCGAGCAGGTACTTCGACACAAAGATTCCGTTCTCCAGGCCGGCCAGCGCGTACTCGACCAGAGCATGGTCCTTCTGCGTGCAGAGCAGAATGCCCACCGGCGGATTATCCCCGTCCACCATCATGTTCTTGCGGTACCAGCTTACGTATGTATTCAGTTGGCCGATGTTCTCGTAGCTGAACGCGCCAAGCTTGAGCTCAACGAGGTGGAGTCGGCGACTCCACAATCGGGCTCGAACCCTCCGGGCCGGGCGGCAGGCCTCGAAGATGTGGCATCAATTGTGGAGGCACCGCCTCCACAATCTGCGGATAGGTCAGGTAGAGCTGCCGATAGCGGTACAACTCTCGCCGGTCACAGCGCGACACGCCCTTGCCGGCAAGGGACTCGGCAAGCCGATCCAGCAGCTTTTCGCCATACTGCTGGCGATCCACGCCCCGGCGTTCGTACTCTTCGATGTAGAGGCCGATCAGCCAGTTGCGCAGCGTCAGGCTCATGTTCACCGCCCGCGCCGCCCTCCGTGTCGAATCAGGAGGGGGAGGTTAACACAGTACCAAATCACTGGCAAGCAATCCAGCGCGTGTCCGATCCCGGCGAGACCATCCTGGATGCCGGAGTCTCTGCCCGGCGGCGGCCCCGAGAAGCGGCACGGACTGCCAAGGAACCTTTCCGGCTCCGGGTGTGTCTAAACCTGCAGGCCCAACCTCAAGGAGGAGACCATGTCCCCCAAGACCTCCCGCGTCCCCGTCCTCGTCCTCGCGGCGTGCCTTCTTCTCCCGGTTTTGCTCCAGGCGGCAGAGAACCAGGCCGATCCCAAGCAGGAGTTTCAGGCGCTTCTCGAACGCGTCAAGAAATCGGATGCGTCCGTGGACTTCGCCAGGATGAGGCATCTCCAGACTCTGCTCGACGACTACCACCCCTACGGCGCCGATATCGAGGCTCATCCGCTCGCCATCCTTCAAGGCGGAAATGCCGCGGGGGCGCAGGCTCTGGTGGACCGGATGCTCGAAGCGAACTATCTCGACCTGGAAGCGCAATTCGCCGCCGCCGAGGTGGCGGACAAGCGGGGGGACAAGGCCGCCGCCGTACACCATCGCTACGTGTTGCAAGGCGTCCTCGATTCGATCCTCCACTCCGGCGACGGCAAATCGCCCGAAACCGCCTTCGTGGTGGTCACCCTCACGGAGGAGTACGCCCTGATGAACCACCTCGGCCTGCGGGTGGCCGGCCAGTCGCTGCTCAACGACGACGCCGGGCATTCCTACGACCTGCTTCAGGGCGTGGATGGGAAAGGAAAACCCGTCCGCGAGGTGTACTTCAACATCGACGCGCTCATGGGCGCCCTGAGCGAGGAATTCTCCGAGTAGGCACCGGCAGGCGGCGGCGGAGGAGGGTCGTTGAGACGGTGCGCGACCCGGCCGGAGGGCCTGTTCGCATCATTCTCTCTCCCGTCCTGCCGCCCTCTCTCCTCTGGTATCCTCCATTCCGACACGGTCAACCGCCTGGAGCAACCCACGAAATGGCCCTGAAGAAGTCCGAGCTCTACAGATCTCTCTCTGGCAAAGCTGCGACGAGCTGCGCGGCGGCATGGACGCCAGCCAGTACAAGGATTACGTCCTCGTCCTGCTGTTCCTCAAGTACGTCAGCGACAAGTACGCCGCCGCGCTGGAAGCCAAAGCCCGCCAGCTCAAACAGGGCATGATGCAGGAGCTACTCACCGGGAGGATTCGCGTGGTATGAAGGAAAGCCAGCAGGTCGAATGGAAAAGCACCTGGCGGGACGACTACCTCAAGTGGGTGTGCGGCTTCGCCAATGCGGAGGGAGGCACCCTGGTCATCGGGCGCGATGACCGGGGTGTCGCCGTCGGCGTCAAAGATGCCGGGCGGCTCATGGAGGAGATTCCCAACAAGGTGCGCGACATCCTGGGGATCATGGTGGACGTGAACCTGCGGCAAGAAGACGGCAAGGAGCTGGTTGAAATTCGGGTCGAGGCCTATCCCAACCCGATCAGCTACAAAGGCGAGTACTACTACCGCAGCGGCAGCACCAACCAGTTGCTCAAGAATGCGGCGCTGGACCGCTTTCTGTTGCGCAAGCATGGGCGCACCTGGGACGGCGTGCCGTTGCCGGGGGTCAAGCTGAGCGACCTGGATACCGGTGCCCTGAAAGACTTTCGCACCTTGGCACGCAGAAGCCACCGCCTGCCGGAGGCGGTGCTCAACGAGCCGGACCGGAATCTGCTGGAGAAGCTGCACCTGACCGAGGGCTCGTACCTCACACGGGCCGCCGCTCTCCTGTTTCACCCGGAGCCTCAGCGCTTTTTCTCCAGCGCGTACGTGAAGATCGGATACTTCGAGAGCAACGTGGATCTGCGTTATCAGGATGAGGTGCGGGGCAATCTGATCACCCAGGTCAATCAGACCCTCGAGGTGCTCCAGGCCAAATACCTGCGGGCCTGGATCAGCTACGAAGGTCTGCAACGGATCGAGACCTGGCCGGTGCCGATGGCCGCGCTGCGAGAGGCGGTCCTGAATGCGGTGGTACACAAGGATTACGCCAGCAGCGCGACGATCCAGATCAGCGTCTACCCGGACAAGCTGATGATCTGGAATCCCGGCGAGCTGCCGCCCCACTGGACGGTGAAAAAACTCCTCGGAAAGCACGCTTCCGTCCCCTTCAACCCGGATGTCGCCGGTGTATTTTTCCGCGCGGGTCTGATCGAGTCCTGGGGGCGCGGCATCGAGCGGATCCTGGAGGCCTGCCGGGAGGCGGGTACTCCGGAGCCGGAGATGAGGTACGAGCCTTCCGGCTTGTGGGTGGAATTTCGCTTCGGGGACACCGTTGCGGTCACCCCCCATGTGACCCCCCATGTGACCTCTGTCCCCCCCCATGTGACCCCCCATGAGGCCCCTGTCACCCCCCATGTGACCCCCCATGTGGCCTCTGTCACCCCCCATGTGACCCCCCAAGTCGAGCGCCTCCTGATGGTGCTCCAGGGCGCCATGGATCGGGACGAACTGCAGGCAGCTCTTGATCTCAAAGATCGCAAATCCTTCCGTGAGCGCTACCTGCGGCCGGCTCTGAAAGCGGGTTTTATTCGTATGACCATTCCCGCCAAGCCCACCAGCCGCCAGCAGCGCTATCGTCTCGCTCCGGCCGGCAAGGCCCATCTGGCAGCACGCCGGCAGAAGGGTGATCCGCGATGAAAAACGTCGGCCAGCCCCAGCGAGCCCCTGGTCCGGCATTTGCAGGACCCTTGCAGAAGCCGTATCCTGCAGGTCAAACCAACTGAGCGGGAGGGACAGAACGATGCTTTTGACGATCCTCGTGATACTGCTGGTGCTGTGGGTCCTGGGCTTCCTGGTGTTCCATGTGGCCGGCGGGCTGATCCACCTTCTTCTCGTGATCGCCGTAGTGGTGCTGGTCGTCCGGTTGATCCAGGGGAAACGAGTGCTCTGACGGCGTGCGGACGGGGCGGGGGAGGAGAGAGATGGTGCCCAGGACCGGAATCGAACCAGTGACACCGTGATTTTCAGTCACGTGCTCTACCAACTGAGCTACCTGGGCACAGGAGGGACGTTTGGGCACCCCTCCCGGGGAAGGGAGTTTGTACCAGGGACGGGGGCCGGAGTCAAGCCCTGGGTTTCGGCTCCCCCTTCTCCACCAGGGAGCGGATGACGCCGCCGTCCTGGTTCTCCAGCTCCAGGAGGCGGTGGCCGGCCCTCTCACACCAGACGGGCATGTCTTCCCGGATGCCGGGGTCGTCCCCGATCACCTCCAGGTGGTCTCCGGGCTGGAGCTTCCTCATCTCCTTCGCCGCGAAGAGGATGGGCAGCGGACAAAAGAGGCCGGTCACGTCGAGGCGGTGTCTCGGCAAAGAAGATCCCCCTGCTGCGGATGGCAGCGGATGAGGCCGCGCGGCGTTTCGCCTGTACAATAGGACCGAAATGCGACAGGGATTGTACCTCTCCCGGCTGGCTTCGGCGGCTTTCTGGCCGGCGGCCTTGGGGCTGATTCTCACATCCGCTCCCGCCTCCGCCTGGACGCCCGGGACCCAGACCGCCATCGCCCGCGAGGCCGCCCGCCTCGCTCCTCCCGATCTGGCGCGCCAGATCGCGAAGCATGAGCGCACCTTCGAGGCCGGCGTCGTCGCTCCGTTCCAGGATTCCGACCCCGGACGCCACATGAAGAACCCGGACGGCTCCGGCTCCCTCGACAAGGTTCTCTATCAAGAGATCGACGCCGCCGTCTCCGCCATCCGCGGCCACCGGCCGTTCGAGGAGATCGTCCAGCGGCTCGGGCAGGTGGCGCACTATGTCGCGGACGCCAACAACCCCCTGGCCGCCGCCGGCTCCGATCCCGACGAGGCCCGGTACTTCATCGACTACCTGCGCTACGCCCAGAGCGCCGAGCCCCGCTTCCCCCTGGTCTTCTACGGCGTGCCGGCCGGTTTGGACCGCAAGGGGGTGAAGCCGATCGTCGACGCCGCCCTGCGCCGCGGCCGGGCGTTCTACCCGATGGTTGGGCGGGAGTACCGGAAGATTGGTTACACCTCCGGGATAAGCCGTTTCGACGACCGCTCCACCGCCTTCGGCGTCGCCTCCGTCTCGTTCAGCCACGCGGTGACCGACGTGTCGCTCGTGATGCGCTACATCTGGCTCACGGCGGGCGGCGCGGACGACCGGAGGGCCGTCGTCAACGCCGGGACCCGCGTCCTCGTGCTCCCTCGCGTCGAGCACTCCCGCTGATACCGCTGGCGCTATATATTCCGTCCGGGAGGACTTCAAGCATGCTGCAGGCGCGCCGCGCCCTGGTTTCCGTGTACGACAAGCGGGGTCTGGAGGATTTCGCCCGCGGGCTCGCCCGCCTCGGCGTCGAGATCGTCTCCACCGGTGGGACGCTCAAGTTCCTCCAGGAGAAAGAGATCCCCGTCACCGCCGTGGCTGACGTGACCGGGTTTCCCGAGATCCTCGACGGCCGGGTGAAGACGCTCCACCCCCGTATCCATGGCGGCATCCTGGCCGACCGCTCCGTCGAGGGGCACCTCGAGCAGATCCGGGAGCACGGGATCGAGCGCATCGACCTCGTGGTGGTCAATCTCTATCCCTTCCGCGAGACGCTGGCCTCCGGCGCGTCGTTCGAGCAGACGCTGGAGATGATCGACATCGGCGGCCCCGCCATGGTGCGCGCCGCAGCCAAGAACTTCCGCGGCGTGGCCGTGGTGGTCGACCCCGGCGACTACTCCGAGATCCTGGCAGCCCTGGAGTCCGAAGAGGGTGGCACCGGGGTGGTTCTCGAGGAGCTCCGCCGCCGGCTCGCGGCCAAGGCGTTTCAGCACACGCAGAGCTACGACGCGGCGATCGCCGAATGGCTCGGCGGGCCGACTCCGGACCGGCTCTCGCTGGAGCTCGACCGGACGATGGAGCTGCGCTATGGCGAGAACCCGCACCAAGCGGGTGCGGTCTATGCCACGGTTGGCAAAGGTGGCGTCCTCGGCGGCTTTCGGCAGCTTCAGGGCAAGGAGCTGTCCTGGAACAACCTCCTGGACGCCGACGCGGCCCGCAAGATGGCCGCGCTGTTTACCGGGCCGGCGGTGGTGATCGTCAAGCACAACAACCCGTGCGGTGTCGGCCGGGGAGAGGATCTGGTGGCGGCCTACCGCCGCGCGCTGGCGACCGATCCGGTTTCGGCGTTCGGCTCGATCATCGCTCTCAACCGCCCGGCGGACGGCGCTCTGGCCGAGGCGATGGCCGATCTCTTCGTGGAGGTGCTCCTCGCGCCCGGCTTCGACGAGGCCGCCCGGGAGCGCTTCGCGGCGAAGAAGAACCTCCGGGTGCTGGAGTGTCCTCTCTACCGTCCGTCTTCTTCCGAGATCGAGCTGCGGCCGATCGACGGCGGCTTCCTCGCGCAGCCGCCGGACGCCTTCCCCGACGATCCGTCCGTCTGGACGTGTTCCACCCGGCGGCAGCCGACGGCGGAGGAGCGCCGCGCGCTCGATCTCGCCTGGAAGGTCTGCCGGTACGTGAAGTCGAACGCGATCGTCGTGGCCAACGGGGATCAGACGGTGGGGATCGGCGCCGGCCAGATGAGCCGGGTGGACTCCTGCCGGCTGGCGACCGAGAAGGCCCAGCTCCCGGTCCGCGGCGCGGTCGCGGCGTCGGACGCGTTCTTTCCCTTCCGCGACGGGCTGGACGTGCTGGCGCAGGCGGGGATCACGGCCATCGTCCAGCCCGGCGGCAGCAAGCGGGACGACGAGATCGTCGCGGCGGCGGACGAGCAGGGGGTGGCGATGCTGTTCACGGGTACCCGCCACTTCCGGCATTGATCCCGTCCCCCCTCTCCCTCGTGGCCGGGGGAGCGAGGGCAGCGGTCGCCTTCGCGAGGGCAGCGATCGCCCTTGTGGGGGCAACTGTTTCCCTCGCGAGGGCAGTGATTGCTCTCCTCGGAGTAGCGGTTCCCCTCGCTCGGGCAGCGACTGCCCTAACAGAGCCAATCATTCCCCTTGTGGGGGCGACAGCTCCCCTTGTGAGGGCAAGGGTCCCCCTGGTGAGGGTGGCGGTTGTCCTCATGAGGGCAACGGTTGCCCTCGCTGGGGCATTGGCTGCCCTCCGTTCGGGAGAGGGTCAGGTTTCGTGGGGGGAAAGACCGTCCGCATCGGGGATGGAGGCCGCGGGCTGGGGATCCTCGCCGGTGCGGCCGGAAGATTTCGGGCCTCCGGCGGTGACGATTCCGGTCCCTTCCCGCACGGCGCGCGAGCGGCGGCGGACAGGGCGGATGCGGTAGCGGACGAGCCCTTCGTTCCGGTGGCCGAGAGGGAGCGGACGGCCGAGCGCACCTTGATCACCAGATCGTGTCCCTTGCTCCGGTTGATCCGCAGTTGCTGGGTGACGACCTGCCGCCGTGCTTGGAGCGCCGACTGCTCCATGGCGAGGGCCCGGACGGATTGGAGCACGGCCGACAGCTCGGCCCGCAGCTCCTGAATATGCGGCTGGGCGAGGATCTCCGGCTGGTCCAGGGCGGTCAGCAGGGAGTCCCACTCCACCAGCGTGTCGGCGAGCGCCGTCTTCGGCATTCTGGTCTCCTTCGGAATCAGGGTTTGGCCTGTCTATTCTACGGCCCCCGCCGCGCGGATGCACGTCACGGCCGCTTGCACCGCAATCCGAGCCGCTCATGGGGCCTCGGCCTCCTCACCGGCCTCGAACTTCAGCTCGGGGTCGTGCTGCGCCCGGTGGAGAAACCGGATGACCTTCCGTGCCAGCTCCACCGTGGCGGCCTCCCGCCGGGCGGCGTCGCAGAAGACCTGGAGCGCCTCCCCCGAGAGTATCTCAACGACCCAGGACTCGTTGGGTCTCCCGACGACCCCGTCGAGCCGTCCCAGGAGTGTTTGTCTCGTTTCAGGACTGACGCGCACCCTTCAGGGTAGACGCTGCAAAACGAGGGGGGACGATGACCGCCCTTGACCAGCCCGGGGCTCGCTCAGTCCGGCGACGAAGGAGAGAACGATGAGAGACGGATCGAGAACGGGTTGCGGGTTGGTTGCAAGAGGCCTCGTGCGTGGAGCGCTGGCCGCCCTGCTGGCAGTTACCTGGGCCCTGCCTGGCCGGGCTCAGAGTACCTCGGCCGCCCAGTGGCGGCTGTGGCAGCAGACCATCACGAGCAAAAAAGACTACTACCTCAGCGGTGCCGGGAACCCGTACAAGGATGTGATCCTCACGGTCACCTATACGAATGCGGCTACAGGAAAGTCCTTCAAACGTTACGGCTTCTGGGAGGGAGGGAAGACGTTCAAGATCCGGGCGGCCTTCCCTCCAGGCACCTGGAATTGGACCACCTCCTGTGCCAGCACGGCGGGAACCACCGACTGCTCCACCGGCGAAACCGCGGCCTCGGGGAGCGACACGGGCCTCATCCATAGCGGGACGGTGACGGTCTCATCTCTCATCATCGCCGATCACCCGGCGGCGGAGCTCTGGAACCGGGGCTTTCCCCAGCCCTCTACGGACAATCGCTATCTTCTCTATGGCGACGGCGTGACCCCGTTCTTCTGGATGGCCGACACCGCCTGGACGGCTGCTTCTTTGGCGCCTGCGAACACGGCCGAATGGAATTCCTATCTCAGCGACCGCTTCAACAAGAAGTTCACCGTGGTTCTCCTCGGGCTGGCGCCGAAGTATACCTGGGTCAACCCGGCTCCGGTCGCCTTCGAGCAGGTGGCCGGCTGTTCGAGCTCCGACCCTGTCCCCAACAAGTGCTCGCGCTGGATACCAATCTACTGGCAGAAGCTCGACAATCTGGTGCAGACCGCCAACACCTGGGGTCAATTGGTGATGCTCACCGGGCTGAACGATCCCTACGACCTGGGCACCAAGAGCAACCCCGGCCAATACCCCTGGGGCTCGGACGCCGTGGTGTTCGCGAGGAACCTGGCAGCGCGCATGGCAGGCAACTTCGTGATCTACTCGCCGGCCTTCGACGACAGCAAGGATGCCGTCCACGGCGGCGAAACGCAGGAGACGGTCATGAAAGCCGTGGCCGGCGCTCTCGTCCCGGCGCAGCCGGCGAACCCCGAGACCCGGACCCGGCAGTTGGTGACGATGCATCTGGCAGGCGGCTCGCAGTACGGCGATTACTCGAGCTTCCAGAACAACGTCAACCTGCACGTGTTCCACAGCGGGCATGCATTTAACAGTTCCATCTGCCAGACCGGGGAGACCCAGACTCAATGCGCCTTGCGCCGGGCACGGGAAATGCCGCTCGCCCTGGGAAACTACAGCGGGACGACTTTCAGCCCGCTACGGCCCATCACCAACGGGGAGGCGCTTTACGATGCGGCCGGATCGACCAGGGTCGAGCCTGACAATGCCGACCGCGTGCGGCAGGCCGGGTATCTCACAACCTTGTCGGGTGCCTTCGGCTATACGCTGGGGGTCGGGCGGCTGACGGATCCCGTGAATACCACGGATCCCATCAAAGGGATCTTCCCGTGGATGGATCCAACGAGCTATCTCAATACTCCCTCAGCCGCGCAGATGGGCTACCTGCGGACGGTGTTCTATAACAGGCCATGGAAGGATCTGCGGCCTCAGCACTGCAATCCTATAACCGCGACGTGCGGGAACCTGATCACCAACCAGGGCACGGCGGCGGATCAGAAGATGGTCGTTGCGGTGACGACGAACTGGCGGTATGCCATCGCTTACATGCCGAACAATGCGCAGCTCGACCTGGAGTGCGGAAGCTTTCCGAGCTTTCTCACACGGTGGTCGAAGCAGTGGCTGAAACCAAGCACGGGGGATTATTTTCCCATTTCTGTGAATCCACCACTGAAGAATGGAACCGCTTCCGTCTATCAGTTCGTCCGGCCGGAGAGCTGTACTGTGCAGAATAACGGCGCGGACGGCAATTGCGACTGGGTTTTGCTTCTCCAGGATACCTGTCCTACCTGTGCTTCGATCAACCTATCTGCGGGCGCCGAGTCGCTGCAAATCTGGCAGGGGCAAACCTCGGCGGAGAGACTGCCGGGTATCATCGCCCAAGCATTCACCGCGGATGGCAAGACTTTCGGGCCAAGGATTGAAGTGAGCTCCACCTTGCCCGGGAATCACAAACTGCCACAACTGGCTCGGGAGCGCGGCGGCAGGTTCCTGGCCGTCTGGCAGGCAGAAGGCCTGGATGGCTCGCTCTGGGGTACCTTCGGCCGTATCCTCGGCCGATCCGCGCAGCCGGAGGGCGAGCCTTTTCAAATCAATTCCTTCTGGGAGCACGATCAGAGCGACCCTGCTGTGGTGGGGACCTCAGGAGGGTTCATCGTCACTTGGACGAGCTACGGCCAGGATGGAGACATGGGAGGGATCTACGCTCAGCGCATCGGAGAATCGGGTAGACCCCTGGGAGGAGAGTTTCCGGTTCATACCACTACGGCGGGTCACCAGGGCTTTCCCCAAGTGGGAGCGGACGTGGCCGGCAACTTCGTGGTAGCCTGGGAGAGCCAGCAAGAAGAGGTTCATGTCATTTACTTTCAGCGCTTTGACCGGCATGGTACCCGGCTCGGGGAGGAGACCACCGTGGTCGCCGGCACGGGTGGCCTGCGGGAGCTCGCCTCTCTGAACGTCGATCCGCTGGGCGATTTCACCGTAGAATGGCAGAGCTATGACGAGGGCGGTGGAAATCTCGGCCGGTATGTGCAGAAGTTCAGCTCGACGGGCAACGCCGTGGGCGAGGCGCTGCAACCTCCCCTACCTACTGATAGGTGATGTCTCCAGGAGAAGGCGGCACAATGGATGACACCAGGCGCAGCGGCGCATGCATTGGTATTTTATTCCTGATCCTGGCTGATACCTCTCGGGCTCAGGCACCTGCCGGGCGAGAGTTCCAGGTGAACACTCTGACCGAGAGGGGCCAACGAGAGCCTGTTGTGGCCTATGCTCCCAATGGCACAGTTTCCTTCATTTGGGCGAGCACCCTTCCTCCGAGGGAGGGCGACGACACCACTCGGTTCGGAATCGAAGGGCGGCTATTTTCTTCGGAAGGAAAGGGTGGCCGGGAGTTTACGGTTCGACAGTCACTGGGGCTGGGAGGCTACCTTCCCTCGGTTGCCTGGCAGAAGGATGGTAGGTTTCTTGTCGCATGGAACGAGAGCAGCCCTTACCCCAATTCGTTCAGCCGTCCCTTTGCTAGCAACACTCGGCCCTTGGGGCCGGGCCTCAAGGTTGAGCCGAGCACTGAAGGGCTGCAGGCTATTTGCAGCTTGAGTGCCTTACCGGATGGCGGATACCTCGCGACGTGGGAGGCGGTCGCGTGGCCGCCGTTACCCTTCAGCGTGGGAGTCCGCGTGCGCCGAGTGGATGCACTGGGACGGCCACGAGGCGATACCCTCGAAGTGGCACGCTCAGATACAAACGAGACGTCGCAGGATCTCGCCGTAAGCCCGCAGGGCAAGGCACTTATTGTTTGGAATTTTATCGGAGACGATGCCGAAGGCGAGGGAGTCTCCGGGCAGCTTTTGACAGAGTCACTCGAGCGTGTAGGAGATTCCTTTCTGATCAACACGACAGAGGAGGGTGACCAGGGAGGAGCCACAACAGCAGCTCTTTCAGAGGGCTTCATCGTGGTCTGGCAGAGCAGAGATCGGGACGGCTCAGATGAGATCTACGGACAGATCATCGGCCTCGACGGCCGGAAGATCGGCCCCGAATTTCGGGTCAACACGTTCACGGATTCGGCCCAGAGGTATCCTGACGTGGCCGCGGACAGCCACGGCAATGTTATCGTCGTCTGGCAGAGCTTCGATGGGCGGACCGGCTTCTGGTCGGTGCGAGGCCGTTTCTATCGGCCCGGAGGCGCTCCCCTCGGAGATGAATTTGAAATCAACAGCTCGACGGTCCGGTCAGACGATGTCAATCCGCGTGTTGCCTACGGCCCGGATGGCACGTTTACGGTGGTCTGGCAGGACTTCGTCGACTCGGATGACATTTTCGCCCGGCGCTTCGCGGCGTCTCCAGGCGACGAGCCGTGCTACCTGACTGCGAAAAAGCTCCTCTGTGACACCGGCCGCACCGGTGGCACAGCGGAGCTGCCCATCCCGGTCAAGGCCGCGGCTGGCGAGATCCTTCTGACCGGTGACGTGGACGGCGACGGCAAACAGGATCTCTGTCTGAACCGGGGCACCGCGTATCGTTGTGATACGGATCGCGATGGATACCCGGAGACCTCGTTTCGGTTCGGCAGCGGCCGGAGCGGCGAGGTGGGGCTGCTGGGCGACGTGGACGGCGACGGCCGCGCGGAGCCCTGCATTCGGGAAGGCCGCGAGCTGCGCTGCGATACCGGCCACGACGGCGGCCGGGCCGAGTGGGTGCTGGCGGCTTTCGGCGCGCCTTCGGACCGTATTCTGCTCGGCGACCTGAACGGCGACGGCCGAGATGACGTCTGTGCGTTTCGGGCCGGCCGGTTCCTGTGTGATTTCAACCATGACGGAGTCCCGGAGGCCGACCTCGACTTCGGCCTGCCCGGCGACACGCCTCTCCTCGGCGACTTTGACGGCGACGGCCTTGACGACCCCTGCGTCTACCGCGACGGCCGGTTCCTGTGCGACACGGCGCACGACGGCGGAGAGGCGGAAGGGGTTTTGAGCTTCGGCGGCCCGGGCTCGGTTCCTCTGCTGGTCAACCTGGACGGAATATAGAGCCAGGAACCTGCCGGGGCACCATAGGGAGGAGAGGGAGGCCGCGTGAGCCATGCCGGCTCGTGCCGGGTCGCCCTCTGGAAAAGGAGTTACGCTATGCGTACGCTTTGGAGCCTGGTCGGTCTGGTGATGCTGCGCCTGTTCCCGGGAACGACGCCGAGCGAGGATCCCGACGGCTCGTCGCCGGACACTGTGTGGCAGATCGACCCATTCGGCTGAGTGATTGACCGAGGAGGAGGCCGAGCCGCTCATGGGGCCTCGGCCTCCTCACCGGCCTCGAACTTCAGCCCGGGGTCGTGCTGCGCCCGATGGAGGAACCGGATGACCTTCCGTGCCAGCTCTACCGTGGCGGTCTCTCGCCGGGCGGCGTCGCAGAAGACCTGGAGCGCGGCGAGGGCTTCCCGCTCGACACCCTGGCTGCTGAAGATCAGCATCATCGCCTCGGCCAGAGTCCGGACCTCGGAGGTACGGCGCTGCTCCAGCAGCAGCAGCGCAAGCTCGAGGCTCACAAGTGCATAGTAGAAAGCCAGCGGCGGCTCGTGGGAGGCGAACCCGCGGCGGGCCTTCTCGAACATCTGCTCGGCTTCCTCGGCTTGACCGATCCCCGCGGCGATGATTCCGCTCAGGTAGACGACACGCCAGAGGTCGATTTCCTGCCTGAGCTTTTCCGCGAGAGCCTGCGCTTGCGGTAGCCGCTCCGCGGCTTCCACGGCCCGCCCCTGCCAGCAGAGGTTTCTCAGGAACTCGCAGAGGATGCCAAGCGCCGTCCGAGGCTCCCGCTCCTCGTCGACAAGCGGGATCGCCTCCCGGAGCGCTTCGGTCGAAGCCTCGATGTCGCTAAGTGCGCCCAGAATCTGCGCCTTGGTGAGCAGCAGCTTGCCGCGGAGGCCGCGTGTGTCGGCGGCGAGGGCCTCCTCGATTCGCTGCAGGGCCTCGGGAAAGCGGCGCTGCTCCTTTCGGATGGTTGCCGCGATCCAAAAGCCGAACGTCTCGTCAAAGTACCCCGGGTCACCGGGAGCGCCGGCCTCCCAGAGCCGTGCCGCGGTGCCGAGAGCCGCGTCGCTTCCAAGAAGGTCGTTCGCCGCGCGGCGCGAATTGGCGACGTGAAACCAGGCGTAGCCTTCGCTCCTCTGGCGCGGCAGCTTGCCACCCGGGCAGCGCTCGGCAATACGGAGCGCCAGCCCCGCCAGCTCCAGGGACTCCGCCGGGCTTCTCGGTGCGGCATCGATGCTTTTTTCCGCCACGAGCGCGCAGAGCGCGCGGCTCTGGTATTCCTCGCCCTCCTCGACCAGGGCCAGCCGTTGCCGCGCATTGCGCGGCTCCAGGCGCAGCCAGAGCCCGGCGGCCCGCTCACGCTCCGCCGCCGGCGAGGAAACGGCCGGCACCGGCTGCCGAGCGGGGCCGTCCGGCTCGAGGATCGCCTCCAGAGCGGCTCCGCTCACGGCGAGCATCTCGGCGAAGAACGTCTCCGCCACCACGCGGTCGGCGCGCGACCACCCCCTCGCCGCCGCCCGAAACGACCGGATTGCCCGTAGGGCGGGCTGAAGCAGGGAGCGCGGAAAAGGCCGGGCGTCAGCCGCCCGGTCGAGTACTTCTTCCGGCACGTCCCGCTTGCCCTTGCTGTAGAGGGAAACCTGGCCGGCCGCGGTCCGCGACACGGCTGCGAAGTCCGCCTGGTCAAGCTCCATGTCTTGCCGAAGAAGCAGGTAGAGAAGTCGCTTGGCGTGGTCTACCTCGGGGTGTTTCTTCACCAATTCTCTCCTTTTGGAAGAAGCGGCATGGCTCCGCCTGGGATTCTTGTCCCCTTTCCGGGGCACCATAGGGAGGAGAGGGTGGCCGCGTGAGCCATGCCGGCTCGTGCCGAGTTGTCCTCTGGAAAAGGAGTTACGTTATGCGTACGCTTTGGAGCCTGGTCGGTCTGGTGATGCTCCGCCTGTTCCCAGGAATGCCGTCGAGCGAGAATCCCGACGGCTCGTCGCCGGACACCGCGTGGCAGATCGACCCCTTGGGCTGAGTTGACCGTGGAGGAGGCCGAGCCGCTCATGGGGCCTCGGCCTCCTCACCGGCCTCGAACTTCAGCCCGGGGTCGTGCTGCGCGCGGTGGAGGAACCGGATGACCTTCCGTGCCAGCTCCACCGTGGCGGCCTCCCGGCTGGCGGCGTCGCAGAAGATCCGGAGCGCGGCGAGGGCTTCCCGCTCGACTCCCTGGCTGCGGAAGATCCACGCCATCTGCTCGGCCAGAGACCGGACCTCGGAGGTACGGCCCTGCTCCAGAAGCAGCAGCGCGAAGCTCGAGGCTCGCAAGCGCATAGTAGAACGTCAGCGGTGGCTCGTGGGAGGCGTACTCACGGCGGACCCTCTCGAACGTCTCCTCGGATTCCTCGGCTTGCCCGGTCCCCGCGGCGACGATGCCGCTCAGGTAGTCCACACGCAAGAGGTCGATTTTCTGCCCGAGCCTCTCCGCGAGAGCCTGCGCTTGCCGCAGGCCCGCCGCGGCGTCCACGGCCCGGCCCTGCCAGCAGAGGTTCCGAAGGTACTCGCAGAGGATGCCGAGCGCTGTCCGAGGCTCCCGCTCCTCATCGACATGAGCCAGCGCCTCCTGGAGCGCTTCGGTCGAAGCCTCGCTGTCGCCGAGTGCGCCCAGAATCTGTGCCTTGGTGAGAAGCAGCTTGCCGCGCAGGCCGCCTGAGTCCGCGGCGAGAGCCTCCTCGATTCGCCTCCGAGCCTCTGGAAAACGGCGCTGCTCCTTCCGGATCGTCGCCGTGATCCAAAAGGCGAACGTCTCGTCGAAGTACCCCGGGTCCCCGGGAGCGCCGGCCTCCCAGAGCCTTGCCGCGGTGTCGAGAGCCGCGCCGCTGCCGCGGAGGTCGTTCGCCGCGCGGCGCGAATTGGCGACGTGAAACCAGGCGTAGCCTTCGGCTCTCTGGCGCAGAAGCTCGCCGACCGGGCAACGCTCGGCGATCTGGAGTGCCAGCCACGCGAGATCCCGGGACTCCGCCGGACTGTTCGGCGCGGCCTCGATGCTCTGGGCCGCGACCGCCTCGACCAGGGCCCAGGAGCGGAATTTCGGAAGATCCTTCACCAACTCCAGCCGCACGTCAGGCTCCCGCTCCTGGAGGCTCTTCCACAGCTCGGCGGCCTTCGCCCGCTCCTGAATCGCTTCAGACTCCACCGCCACGACCTTCAGCGCAGCTCGCGCGAAATCCTCGGCCATCCTTCCCACCTGGGCCACTACGGCTTCCCTCCGCCGGCCGGCCCCGCCGGGAGACGCCTGGGCTGCCGCGCGGTTCGCCGCGAGGAGCTCCAGGGTCGCGTCGATGACCTCCGGCGGCAGCCCCATGAAGGCGATGATGTGCTCCAGCCGGCCCCGGGTGAGGGGCTTCCGCCCGTGCTCAAGATCGTTGAGGAGGGGCGTCTTCATCTTGGCGGCCTTGCATAACCTGGTCTGGCTCCACCCCTGTCCCTGCCGAAGGAACGTCAAAACAATGGCCAGGTCCGGCAGCATGTCATAGGGCATAGGCTCTCTCGCTCCTGTCTGAGTAAGACTCCGTTCGACAGTAAGGGTGTTCCTCAACGGAAATTCGTGACACCCGAGCCCCATCAAAGTCTCGTTCCTCCATGTTCTTGCCCGCCGATTCCCACCCCTGAAGCCGCGACTTGACGCGAGGCCGGATTTCATTCCCAGGCCCTTGAGGAGCTGAGCTCGCCGCGCCTAGCCTTGCTGCCTCACGGATGCGGCAACGCAAGGGAGACGCGATCACCATGAATCTGAGTCGGCTGGTTCAGTCCACACTATCAGCTCTCGTCGTCCTGGCCTTTCTGCCCTCCCCGGCAGCACCGGCGGATGGCAGCTCCTATGAGACCGACGCGCTCCGCAGTGCCGAGCACCTCATCGCGGGGCTCCGGGCGAAGCGGGCGGCATCGGCCATGCCCGGCACCCCTGAGCGCCGGGCACGCTACGAGCAAGCCGCACAGGAGCTCTGCCTCTCCGTGGAGCTGTCACCGAGCTACGGCGGTCTCGTTGCCTTGGGCGAAGTCTACCTGGAGCTCGGCCGGGGAAGGGAGGCCATGGATAACTGCTCCCGGGCGCTGCTGTTCGACCCGGAGGGGGCGGAAGCCGCCCACAACTGCGTCGCCCGTTCCTTGGACGTGCCCGAGCCGGTGCCCGACCGGCAGGGGCACTCCCTGGAGAGACTCTGTGATCAGCACCAGCCGTGAGGAGATGCGGCGGCTGGCGGACCGGATCCTCGCGGAGATCGGGAGGCCGGCCGCCAAGGCAGGCGGGCGCAAGGAGGAGGAATCACGAATGACCAGGTCTGGAACCCTCACCCTGTCGGCCATGGCGACGCTGGCGACGACGGTCACCTCCTTCTGGGAGGTCTACGGTGAGGAGCACCCGGAAAACATGGCGCTTCGCCAAGTCCATTGGCAGAAAGTCCTGGATCTCGATGCGGAGGTCCGCCGGGAGCACTACTCCAAGGTGGATCTCTCGCGGGTCGACGCGGACATGGAGGCGCTGCTCTACGCCTGCGTCGTGCTGGACCATTTCACGGTGCGGCCTCTGGCCGAGCCCGGCCAGGTCGTCACGCCGCCGCTCTACAGCGCGGCACAGGCAGGGCTCCGCGTCGTCTTCGAGCGCGGCTCCTGGCTCGCCACATGGATCAAGCTGGAAGAACCGACCTTTCAACCCGAATGCGTCCGGCGCCAGGTGCTCGCGATCACGCAGCGCGCGGACGGGACGCTCCGTTACCGGGATCTGGCCGCGGCATGAAAGGGGAGCGGCCCCATCCGGACCGCGGCGCCCTCCAGCGCTTCGCCCGTGGCGAGGTTTCGCCGGCGGAGAGAAAAGCGATCGTGGCTCATCTCCTCCGCCGGTGCGCGGCGTGCGCGGCCACGGTCCGGAAGGAAGCCGGGATGTCGAACCCTTTTCATATTGAAAGAGAGGAGCAGAGATGGAATTGAGGATCAAAAGGCTGACGGCGTGGGGCGGAGCTCTGCTGGGGTTGATGCTCGGCGCCGTGCTCGCGGGGGCGGTTTTCGGGGGAGAACCGGTCAACGCGCAGTTCGCGAGTCCGACGGGGGACCGGGGGCCGATGAACGACACCTTCGGCGGAAGCTATAAGGACTCGCAACAGCGCGCGGCCGACAACCTCGCAAGGGGGCTGCGTTACAAGAGCAAGGCCGACCACGAAACGAATGAGAAGGCGAAAGCGAAGCTGCTGGACAAGGCCAAGAAGGAGTTTCAGAGCTCGATCGCGCTACACCCGAATCACGACGCGTATCTGGCCCTGGGCCTGTTACAGATCGAGATGGGCCAGAAGCAGGCGGCTGCGGAGTCCTGTCACCAGGCGCTCGCCCTGAAGCCCGGGAGCGAGGCCGCGGAAAGCTGCGAGAAAAGTGCGTTGACTTTACCGCCCCCAAGCTCGCAGCCGGCCGCCGGGCTACCTCCCAGCGGCGGCGGGCGCTTCTAGGGAAGGAGCGGAGCGAGAATCATGACAGGCCAAGAGCAGGGTTTGCAGGGCGAAGCCGGGGAGAAGATTCTGGCGCCGAAAGTGCGGTCGTGGCGCGCTCCATCGGAAACCGACCTCCGGGAGGCCGTCGAACGGCGCATCCGCAGAAGACTTGGAGCGGAGGCCGCGGCCCAGGTCCGGCCATTGCTGGCCGATCTGGCTCCCGAGCGTTTGCGAACCGCGGTGGCCCGGCTGCCGTATGTCGAAGTCGTCTCGGCGCTCATCGATCCGGACTGGAAGCTGGAGGCCGAGCCGGTCGGTGTGGCCAAGCTGGCGAATCATGCCTTCGGGTGGCCTCTGGCAGCGGGAGTGCTGCTGGAGGTTCGCATGGGCCGGCGGCCGACCCTCCCGGAGGTGCTCTTCGGCGAGATCCCCTGGCTCACGCTCCTACACGAGGCGAGGACGGTTGTGAAATCCCTGACCGAGTCGCGATGGGCGGTTCTGAAGTGCGGCAGCCTTGAGGTGGCGGACAAGCTGACCCGGGCCGTCGATTCGAAGATCGTTCGGGCGACGCGATTCGGCCTGACTCGCTGACGTTTGAGATTTCCCGATGACCTACCGAGCAAGCGCCGCCTATCGCCGCAAGCTGCTAGCCGACGCCGGTCAGTATGGAGCCCGCGCGGTGCGCCTCTTCTTCCTGCTGCGGTCGAGTTGTTGCGAGGAACCCATTCGGTCGCTGCTCTGGACTTGCCTGCGAGCGGACCTGAGCAAGGCCACGAGTGCGGCGAGGAGATACCTGGAGAACGGCGGGAAGGTGCCGGCCACAGCCCGCAAGTCGAGAGAAGAGCGCGAGGCGCTGGCCGCGGCGTTGGCCCAGAGGTTTGTCACCGCGACGCCGCAAGAGCTTACCGAGAGGGTGATCGCAGGTGCCCTTGTTGAGCAGCCGCTGATGCCACGAGTCCGCTCGCGGGTCCCTCAACCGAAGCTCCCTGAGCGGATTCCGGCTCGCGAGGCTGCGCAGGAGCGCCAGGCTGCCTCACGGGGAAGCGAAATTGAAAAACCTCGCCAGCCAAGGGCTGTTCACCGGTCCGGCGCACGTCACATACAAGCCGCTGGTTTGAACGTGACCGAGGCCAGGGACGGTGTCGGCCTCATGTTGTCGGGCGCGCGCCTGCTGCGCGAACTGGCCCGGCGCAAATAGAAACTGCAAATCGGAGGAAGGGATGCAGGGGAAGAGTACACCCAGCAGCAGCAGCCAATTTCATCTGGCCTACTACTCCGGGAACACGTTCTTTTTCATGAGCGGAAAGTCGACCCAGGAGAACCTTCGCTATGCACTGGTTCCCGCCGGCTTGCCGAAGGGTCCCGGGCCCTGGAATCTCGAAACGATTTCTCTCCTGGGCCGGCCGGGAGAAAAGATGGTCGCTTTTCCGACCTATCTACGCTCCCTTCGACAAGCCGATATCCCCAGCGGAATCTGCGATAGAGTCGAAGAGAGGCTGCTTGACATACTCACGGGCCGAGCCAAGGGAGCCGCTCACGTCCTGCCGCCGCTCCTCGCGACGACGGAAATGCCATGGTGGTCGAAGCTCGTGCTCCCGGCGGCGGTCCTGGCCGAATTACAGCGGCGCGGAGGCGTGGCCTGATGGTGAGCGAGATTGGGCTGCGAAGCGTGGCTGCGTTCTATGTCCGCGGCCGCCTTACTCAGCAGGGCACAGAGGAGCTCGAAGCCCCACCTGTTGACGTGCGCCTCCTGCCGCAGGAGGGTCGGGGAAGCGGAATCACGGTTCCGCCTGGCCCAGTTGCGGAAGTTGATAGTATTCCTCCTGCTTCTGTCCGGCTGCTCAGGACCAAACCTGTTTTTCCCGAGCACGTTCTGGCGTGACGACCATGCTCGCCAGAGGTTCGCCCGCCTTACATCGCACTGGAACAGTGTATTGGCCCAGCCGGCTCTTCGCGTCTCGATCCGTACCATCGACGGTGGAGGGCTGAATTCCGCTGGAGTGACGGTGCTTAGAGTGAGTAATTCGGACTGCCCCGGTTTTGGGATTCAGGAAAGGTTCCAGCTCTGGCAGACAATGAAATTGATGTTCGAAGCGGACAGCTTCCAAGAAGCACGTTTTCGCGAGCAGAGCAGGCAAGGGGCCCCGGTGGCTTGGCTCCTGAAGCAGCGGCGCAGGAGGGATTTCTTACTTTTTGGCCCGCAACAACGCGAGTTTGACCGGCTATGGGGACTTTACTCGGCCGATGGCAGCACCTGGACTCGGAATTGGCACACGCGCGAGGAGCGCGCCCGCCTGCTGAGGCAGCCGATTGAGATAAACGGTTGGCTGTGGAAACTGGTTCCGTGCGAGCCGCAGATCCTGGTCATTCGTGAGGGGCGGGTGCAGGCGGGCGGGTTTCTCTGCGGTTTACCTCCGAACATTCGAGCCACCGTTCCAGGACTCGATCGGTCGATCGATGCCCTGTTTGTGCCGCGGACTTCCGTTGAGCGGACAGCCTTGCTTGAAACGGCCCTCACCGAAGAAGAGGCGCTCATGATACCCGCTCTCGCTCACGCTGTGGGCCGAGCACTTGGACTCCGTGAACGAGAAAGGAGCACTCCGCAATGACCGCCGATCATCGCTCGCCGCCGGGGGAGCCTGCCGCCCTTGAGCCCCGCGCGCTGCTGCAGCAGACGGAACGGGAGCTGCGGGAGATTGATGCCGAGATCTCCCGTTTGTTGAGAAGAAAGCAGCTCCTCCTGGTCCTTCGATGTTACCTTGCCGGGCTTCGGCCTGGGACGCCGGTTCCTCTGTGACCTCGTGGCCGGTCCGGACAGGTTCTGGAGCTCAACAAAATGCGGCATGATCGACTTCGAGCTGGATGAAGGGAAGACCCCTCCCCGACCCTCCCCCGCTTCGCGGGAGAGGGCGCCCCCACCCGACTCAGCAGCCACAAGGTAACGTAGATGCCCCTGGCCCTCACCGGTCTTGCGGCCGGCCCATGGCCTCCCGTGTCCACCCGTCCCGGGAGAGGGGCTGATGGAGACCTGGGGGCGGGGGGAATGGGATCACCCCCGGCCCGCGTTTTGCTTCAGCGTGGGAGCACCGCACCTGGAGGAACCGACGATGCGCAAGAGCATCTTTTTTGTTTTTCTGCTGAGCCTCGCCGCGCTGGCAAGCACGGCCGCGGCGCAGGGCGATCCCTGGGCGGTGCTCTCGGGCGTCCGTCAGAGCCTGGTGGAGGCGGGGCCGACCGAGGCCGGCTTCACCCAGACGTACATCCCCGCCGGGTTCTCTTCGGGCGAGAAGGAGGTGGGCCGCATCTCGCTGTCGCTGCCCGACTGCCTGCGGTGGGACTACCAGGACCCCTATCCCAAGAGCTTCCTGCTGTGCGGCGGCCTCGCGCATGCCTGGAACCCCGAGGACAAGTCCGGCCGGCGCTACCGGGTCGATCGCCGCAACGAGCCCGGTCTCGATCTCCTGCTGCTGAGCCTCGACGACCTTCGGACCCGCTATCAGGCTTCGGCAAAAGCTCTCGACGGCGGGCAGATCGAGGTCACGCTCTCCCCCAAGGAGACGATGTCCGAGCTGGCCGACGCCGTCCTGACCGTGGACCCGGCGAAGCAGCGCCTCGCCGCCGTGGCCTACCACGACCGGGAGGGGAACCTCACCCGCTTCGAGATCCAGGGGTACCGCGACCTCTCCCGGCGCGGGCAGTTCTCGCCTCCGTCCGGGATCAAGTGGGAAGAGTAGGGATCAAGGTATAATCGCACCCGTCATGGCCGCCGCAGAGAATTCATTCGACGTCGTCTCCAACGTGGACCTCCAGGAGGTCCGCAACGCTGTGAACCAGGCCGAGAAGGAGATCGTGAACCGCTACGATCTCAAGAAGGCCGCGGTGTCCCTCCGCCTGGAAGGGGAGGAGATCACCCTGGAGGCGGCCGACGAGTACTCGCTCGACCAGGCTCTTCAAGATCCTGAAGACGAAGATGGTGCGCCGGTCGGTGCAGCTCAAGTCGCTGCGCTACGACAAGATCGAGGCCGCGACTCACGGCCGGGCGCGCCAGAAGATCACGTTGCAGCAGGGTATCCCGACGGATACGGCCAAGAAGATCGTGGCCGAGATCAAGACCCGGAAGCTCAAGGTCCAGGCGGCCATCCAAGGCGATACCGTCCGCGTCTCGGGCAAGAACCGGGACGACCTCCAGACGGTCATCGCCGCTCTCAAGGAGCTGGACCTGGACGTTCCTCTCACCTTCACCAACTATCGGTCGGCGTGAAACTCCTACACTGGCAGTCCCCGCTCCGCTGGCTGTCGACGACCGCTGCGTTGACGCTGCTCTTCATCCTGGGGGTGCTGGGGGTGGGCGCCGGCCCGGCGTCCGCCGCCCGTTACGCTCAGGGCGAGCATGTCCAGGTGACCGGCCTCGTGGCCGATCCCCAGGGCAAGCCGCTCGACGGCGTCCGCGTCACGCTGGAGGTGTCACGGCGCTACTTCAGCGTGCGCTACTTCCGCAGGACGGAGGTGGACGACGTGCGGCGGGTCAGCGCGGTCACGAACGCCCGCGGCGAGTACACGCTCGAATGGCCGTGGGACAGCTACTTCAACCACTTCGAGCTGACCGGCGGCGTGCCCGTACGCAAAGGCCGGACCGACCGCCTGGAGGAGCTGGCCCGCGAGGACGTGACGAAGCGGCTCTCCGGCGGCAGCCCCGTGGTAGTGTCGCTGGTCATCGAGAACGTCAAGTTCCTGGAATCCCTGCGCCAGTTCCTGGCCATGGTGAAGAGCGAAGACGAGCGGAGGACGTACGACGAGATGGGCAAGCCCGACAAGGTGCAGCGGTTCGAGTATCCGGACCACGTCGAGGCCTCCTGGTGGTACTTCGAGAGCGGACGCGTTTACCGTTTCCGGAGCGGCCACCTGGAGCAGATCGTCCCCTTCACTCCCGTGCCGCCGGTCCCTGGCGGCTGACTCTCTTCGGCTGACCCCCTTCAAGGAACCCAGGTGAATCCACCCCTTCTCGACACCAGCCCAGAGACGCCGGCCGGCACGAAGGCCGCCCGCTCGGTGCTCGCCAACCGTTTCGTCGACCTGGTGGCCGACAAGCTGGCCGCGACCGAGGCTCTCTTGCGCAAGAACCTCGATTCGGACGTGCCGTTCATCCAACGGGCGGGCGAGTACATCAACCAGAGTGGCGGCAAGCGGGTGCGGCCGGCGCTGCTGCTGCTGTCGGCGCGCCTCCTCGGCCACGACGGCGAGGAGGAGGTCACCTACGGCGCCGTGGTCGAGCTCATCCACACGGCGACGCTGATCCACGACGACATCATCGACCACGCGAGCCTGCGCCGCGGCCAGCCGACGCTGAACAACCTCTGGGGCAACAACCTCACGGTGCTGCTCGGCGACTGGATCTACACGAAGGCCATGCAGATGGCCCTGAGTCACGGCCAGATCGAGGTCGTGCAGCGCCTGTGCGACGCCACGCTGCGCATGACGGAAGGCGAGTTGCTCGCCTTCCAGCGGCTCGGCGCGATCGACCTGACGGTGGACGAGTATTTCGAGATCATCGACCGCAAGACCGCGCACCTGTTCTCGGCGGCCTGCTCGATCCCCAGCCTGATCCCCCCCGCACGGCCGGAGGCCGGACCGGCGCTGGAGCGCTACGGCCGCGCCCTGGGCATCTGCTTCCAACTCGTGGACGACCTGCTGGATTTCACGGCGCGGGAGAGCGAGCTCGGCAAGCCGGTGCTGTCGGACCTCAAGGAGGGGAAGCTGACGCTGCCGCTGATCCTCCTCCTCCCCCGGGTCGCCGCCAAGGAGCGCCGCCTGATCGAGACGGTGCTGGAGGACCGCAGCTTCTCGCGCGTCTCTGCGCAGCAGATTCTGGAGCTGGTACAGTCCCAGGGGACGCTCGAAGAGGTCACGGAGACCGCCGAAGGCTACGCCGCCGCGGCCAGGCGCGAGCTATCGGTCTTTCCGGCGTCCGGCGTGCGGGACGCGCTGGAGCTGACGCCAGATTTCGTCCTGCAGCGGCGTTCGTAGGGGTGGCGGCTCCAGGCCGAACACGCCTTCGATCTTTCTGCCTCCGCCGGCCACGCTGACGAGGATGCGGTTGGCGGCGAGCTTCGGGTCCACCGGGAAGACGCGCGCGGTGACGGCTCCCGCGGGACGGTCGCCGATCACCAGGGCATAACGGAAGCGCCTCGCCTGGGCGTCCATCCAGGAGCGGCGGCCGTTGATGGTCAGCACCGCTCCCGCGGGTCGGTCGCGCAGCGGGTCGGGCGGCTGCTCGCCGGTGAAGAGGAGGGCTTTCTTCAATCCGTCTCCGGGCGGCATCTGGAGCGCCAGGTAGCCTGTGACCTCGCGTCCCCAGTCGAACAGGGCCACGTATTGGGCCGAGGTGGCGGGCAGGCCCGGGATCTGCTGGGACGGCAGGCGCGACGCCGCGGCCGGCGCACCCCGCATCAGCTCCGCCAGGCGCGGGAGCACCGGTCCGACCTCGGGCCGGCCCCAGCGACCTGTCGGCGGCGGGCCCCAGGAGAATACCGGCAGGCTGTCCATGTCGTCGTCCGGCCCGAGAGGGACCAGCCCGCGAATCAGGCCGAAGTTGTGGCGCTGGACGATCCGCCAGTCGCCGTCGGTACGGACGAGCGTACGGCCGTTACCGTCCTGAAGTGCGGCCAGGAGTCCGCCGGCGCCGCGGTCGCTCCGCAGCTCGACGAGCAGGCGGTTGCCTCCGGCGACCAGGAGATCCCCCAGCTCGTAGACGTCGAGCCGGGCGGGTTCCCCGGGCTGGTATTTCTGCTGATACTGGCCGGCGCCGATGCGCTTGCCGTTCAGGGTGAGGACGTACTCCGGATCGGCCAGGATCAGGAGGCGCGCGCGGGCCGGCGCCTCGTCCAGGAAGAAGTCGCGAACGGCGTAGAATGCCGCGGGGCTCACGTCGGTGCGGCTCCTGTCCATCCAGATCCACTGCGCGCCTCCCGTGGGCGTGGTCATCCGCGCCGCCACGGCCGACACGATCCGGGTCCCCAGCGCCAGGAGAAGGATGCCCAGCAGAAGCAGCAGGGAGATCCGGAGCCCGGCTCCCCGTGGGGATGGATCGAGGTCGCTCATGGATTGGCATAGCCCAGCGCCTTGAGGCGCTCGAGGGTCTTCGGGTCCATGGGCGGCTGATCGGAATGCGCGCCCCCTCCGACGTCGCGGTTCTTCTTCACCCAGGCGAGGAGGCGCTCGCGTAGCCAGGCGGCCTCCAGATCGCCGTCTCCGGCCAGGTTGACCCGCTCGCCGGGGTCCTTCTCCAGATCGAAGAGGTACTCCGGCTCGCGGGAGCGGCCCAGGGAGTCGCCCTGGCCCCAGGAGGCGCCGGTGCGTGGCGCCCAGACCACTTTCCAGCGGCCGTGCAGCGCGGAGAAGATGCCGCCACGCACGCTGGAGGCCGCGGCCAGATGGATGTAGTCGCCGGTCTCGCCCCGGGCTACCCGCAAGAGCTGCCGGCCGGACGTGCCGTCTTGCTTCGCAAGCCCGCAGAGATCGACGAGCGTGGCGTGGAGGTCCAGGGTGTCCGTACGCTGATCGACCCGGGACGGCGCGATCCGGCCGGGCGCCCACAGCACCAGGGGGATACGGAGCTGCTCTTCGAAGAGGGTGAAGCCGTGCAGGACGCCGCCGTGCTCGAAATGCTCCTCTCCGTGGTCGGCGGTCAGCGCGAGCAGCGTCTCCCCCGGCGGCGCCCAGGCGCCGAGCTGCTCCACGAAGCCGGCCAACTCGGCGTCGTTGTAGGCGAAGGAGCCGTTGTAGAGGCCGCGCAGGCGCCGCCGGTCGGCCGGCGTGGTCTCCCGGCGTTTCTGCTTGATGTCCCAGAGCGTTTCGGTGCTGCCGTCGATGTTGGACGGGATGCCCGCGGTGAAGCGGGAGCGGAACGGCTCGGGCGGATCGTAGGGGTTGTGGGGGTGGATCGTGTGGATGTAGAGGAAGGCCCGCGCCCCCTTCGGCAGCGAGGCGAGCCACCGGAGGGCGGCGGCCTGGGCGCGCGCGGCGTTGTCGTTGAACGGCGGCTGCTCCGCGCTGTAGCCTTCGATCAGGACGTCCTCGGCCACGTGCTCGAAGCCGCGGTCGGTGCCGTAGGCCGGGCTGATGTAGACGTTCCCCGAGAAGAGGCCGGTGTGGTAGCCGGCGGCGCGGAACCGCTCGGCGAGGGTGGCGCCATCCTCGGGCAGGAGCTTCCAGCCGCCGCGGGAGACGAACGGGTGGCCGGTGAAGAACGACTTGGTCGAGGGGATGGTGTTCGGCGCGACGCTGCGGTGGTTGCGGAAGAGCATCCCTTCCCGGGCCAGCCGGTCGTAGGTCGGCGACACGCCCGGAGGGCCGCCGAGGACGCCGACGGTGTCGGCACGCAGGGCGTCCATGACGTAGACGATGACGAGCCGGGGCTTGGGGAACGAGACGGCCGCTTCGCTCCGGGGCCGGACCGTCTTGCCGCCACTGAGGCCAAGCCTCTTCCAGGTGGCGGCGGGGCCGGTGCCGCGGGCGCGCAGGCGGATGCGGACCCAGCCGTCGGTGTCGCCCAGGGGCAGCTCGATCTTCTTGTCGCCGAGCAGCCGGTTCCAGAAGCTCGGGCTCCAGGCGAAGTGGCGGACGGGGCTGCCGTCTTCCAGCAGGATGGTGATCTCGAAGCGCTGGTCCTTCCCGGGAGAGTCCGGAGGGACGAACGTGCCGGTCAGCTCGGTGCCGGGGGTGACCCGGCGGACGACGTCGACCAGCGACTCGCCGGACTGGACGATGTCGGCGCCCCGGCCGGCCACCTTGCCGGCGGGCAACGCGGGGCGAATCCCGGCGCCCAGAACTCGGATGTCGCGATCGAAGGTGAGATCGAGATTGACGCGCCCCTCCGGAAGGTCGCCCGGCAGGTGGATTTCGGTGGGATCGGCGAGCGGAAAGGCGCCCAGATTGCGTCCGGAGGCTCGCACATGCACCTTGCCCGGCGTGGCGGGTGGTCGCTGGAGGTCCAGATAGAGAGTGCGGGGGGCGTCGCCCAGATTGACCACCTGCAGCCGCGCAGAGGGAGGATCGGGCCGGAGCAGCAGCTCCTTGCCTCGTTTCGAGGGCCACCACCCGGTGAGGAAGCGGTTGCCGCCGAGAGCCGGCGGCCGGGCGATCTCCCGCTCCTCGATCAGGGCGTCCGGAGCGTGCTCGCCGTCCATCAGCAGCCGGATGGAGCCGGGCTTCTCCCCGCCGCAGCCCGCCAGGGCAAGCGCGAGGAGAGCGGCGGTCAGGAGAGGAGACGATCTTTTCATGACGGGCGCGAAGGATAACATCGGTTGATCCCCTCTCCCCGGCCCTCCCGCCCGTTTGACACGCTGCCGCCGATCGTTCTAGATTCGGCCGTGCATCCCTCCGCGTCCCCCGACCAGAACAGCTCGGGTACCTTCAGCGGCATTGTCGGCGCGATTCCGGCCCGTTATGCGTCCACACGTCTGCCGGGCAAGCCTTTGCTGACGATCGCCGGACGGCCGATGATCGAGCATGTCTACGAGCGGGCCTCCCGGGCACGCGGGCTCGACCGGATCGTGGTCCTGACCGACGACGAGCGCATCGCTCGGGCCGTGGAGGGGTTCGGCGGCGAGTGGGAGATGACGCCGCCGGAGTGCGCCAGCGGCACCGACCGCATCGCGCACGCCGCTCGCCGGTGGCAGGCCGCGGCCGTCGTCAACATCCAGGGCGACGAGCCGCTGATCGACCCGGAGGCGGTGTCGCGCATCGCAGTCCACCTGGCGGAGCATCCCGAAGACCCGATCGTCACGCTGGCCGCCCTGGCGTCCGATACCGCGCCGGACGAGATGGACAACCCCAACGCGGTCAAGGTCGTGCTCGACCTGGCCGGGTACGCACTGTATTTCAGCCGGTCCGCGATCCCCTTCCGGCGTCAGGAGGGGCAGGAAGGGGGCGCGGTGCCGCTCAAGCACCTGGGCCTCTACGGTTACCAGCGCGCGGCCCTGCTCCGGCTCGCCGCCCTGCCGCAGACGCCGCTCGAACGCAGCGAATCGCTGGAGCAGCTCCGCGCCCTGGAAAACGGCCTGCGCATCCGGGTGCTCCGCGCCGAACGCGCCTCTCCGGGCGTCGACACCCGGGAAGACCTGGAGCGCGTCGAACGTTTGCTGGGACGAGCCTGAGGAACCGACCGAACCGAGGAGATCACCATGACAACCAAATACATCTTCGTCACCGGCGGGGTCGTTTCTTCCCTGGGCAAGGGGGTGGCCGCGGCCTCCGTCGGCGCGATCCTGGAGGCGCGGGGCTTCAAGGTCACGCTGCTCAAGTTCGACCCCTACGTCAACGTCGACCCCGGAACCATGTCCCCCTACCAGCACGGCGAGGTCTTCGTCACGGACGACGGCGCGGAGACCGACCTCGACCTCGGCCACTACGAGCGCTTCACCCACATGGTCGCCACCAAGCGCCACAACTACACCACGGGCAAGATCTACTCCTCGGTCATCGAGAAGGAGCGGCGCGGCGACTACCTCGGCAAGACGGTCCAGGTCGTCCCCCACATCACCGACGAGATCAAGGAGGCCCTGCACCGGGTGGCCGGCGACAACGACGTGGTCATCTGCGAGATCGGCGGCACGGTGGGCGACATCGAGTCGCTGCCGTTCCTGGAGGCCATCCGCCAGTTCCGCCAGGAGGTCGGCCGCGGCAACGCGGTCAACATCCACCTCACCCTGGTGCCCTACATCGCCGCCGCGGACGAGCTCAAGACCAAGCCTACCCAGCACTCGGTGCGCGAGCTGCGGGAGATCGGCATCTCGGCCGACATCGTCCTCTGCCGCGTAGACCGCGCGCTGCCCGACGAGATGAAGAAGAAGATCGCCCTGTTCTGCAACGTCGAGACCCGGGCCGTGATCGCCGCCCGCGACGTGGCGACGATCTACGAGGTGCCGCTCATGTTCTGCCGCGAGGGGATGGACGACATCCTGCTCGAGCTGCTGAACCTGCCGCACTACGACCGCGACCTCTCCCGCTGGGAGAGCCTCGTGGCGCGCGTCAAGAATCCCCACCACCACGTGCGGGTGGGGATCGTCGGCAAGTACGTGGAGTTTCCCGACGCCTACAAGAGCCTCAACGAGGCGCTGCTCCACGGCGGCATCGCCAACGACGCCAAGGTGCAGCTCGTCTACATCGACGCCGAGGAGCTGGAGGAGGGCCGGGCCTGGCCGCGCGAGCTGTTCGAAGTCGATGCGCTGCTCGTGCCGATCGGCTTCGGCCAGCGCGGCACGGAGGGGAAGATCCGCTCCATCCGCTACGCCCGCGAGCACCGGGTGCCGTTCTTCGGCATCTGCCTCGGCATGCAGTGCATGGTCATCGAGTTCGCCAGGAACGTCTGCGGCATCAAGGACGCCACGTCGTCCGAGTTCGACTCAGACACCGATCACGCGGTCATCTACAAGCTGCGCGACCTGCTCGGAGTCGAGGAGATGGGCGGCACCATGCGGCTCGGCGCCTACCCCTGCCGGCTTCAGGAGGGGACGCTGGCCCGCCGCATCTACTCCGGCGCGGCCGAGATCAGCGAGCGCCACCGCCACCGCTACGAAGTCAACCAGAAGTACCTCGCCACCCTCAAGGAGCACGGGCTGATCATCTCCGGGCTGTCGCCCGACGGCAAGTTCGTCGAGATGGTCGAACTGGTGGACCACCCGTGGTACCTGGGCTGCCAGTTCCATCCCGAGTACAAGTCGAAGCCGACCGAGCCGCACCCGCTGTTCGTCTCCTACATCGCCGCGGCTCTGGCGGAGCAGCGTCGCCGCGAACGGGAGCGGGAGGCGGTGGAGTCGACGGTGGCTGTCACGGAGCCGGAGGTTCCGGCCGAGGTCGGCTCGGAGATGCAGGTGGAGGGCTGATGGCGGTCCATCCGGTCGAGCTGGCCCCCGGCATCTTCGTCGGTGGCGGAGGGGAATCCCTCCCTGTCATCGCCGGCCCCTGCATGGTCGAGAGCGAGGAGCGGACGCTGGAGACGGCCCACATCCTGGCCGCCATGGCGGAGCGCCTGGGGATCCCGCTGGTGTTCAAGTCGTCGTTCGACAAGGCGAACCGCAGCGCGGGCGGCACGCCGCGCGGCCCCGGCCTCGCGGAAGGGCTGCGCGTTCTCCGGCTGGTCAAGGAGGAGACCGGGCTCCCCGTGCTGACCGACGTCCACGAGCCGGGCCAGTGCGCCGCCGCCGCCGAGGTCTGCGACGTGCTCCAGATCCCCGCCTTCCTCTGTCGCCAGACCGATCTCGTGGTGGCCGCCGCCGAAACGGGCCGCGCGGTCAACATCAAGAAGGGCCAGTTCATGGCGCCGGACAACATGCTGCGCATCGTGGACAAAGCCCGTAGCGCCGGGGGCGGGGGCAACGACCGGGTGACGGTGACCGAGCGCGGCGCCTCGTTCGGCTATCACAACCTGGTGGTGGACATGCGCAGCTTCGCCATGATGCAGGACGAGGGGATCGCGGTGATCTACGACGTGACCCACTCGCTGCAGCTCCCGGGCGGCGCCGGGACGGAGAGCGGAGGCGAGCGCCGCTTCGCCGAGCCGCTGGCGCGGGCGGCGGTGGCCGCTGGCGCGGACGGCGTCTTCCTGGAAGTCCATCCGGACCCGGACCATGCCCTGTCCGACAAGGCCGTCCAGCTCCCACCCGAGCGGGCCGAGGCGCTGCTGCGGTCGCTGATCACCCTGCGCCGGACCCTCGTGACGGGGGTGAAATGAGGGGGGCGCGCCAGGTGGCCGTCGAGGTCTTGGAGACCGAGGCCGCGGCGGTGCGCGGGCTGATCCCGCAGCTCGACGAGCGCTTCGACCGTGCGGTGGAGGTGCTCCGCGCCTGCTCCGGCCGGGTGGTCTGCACCGGCATGGGCAAGAGCGGGATCGTGATGAAGAAGATCGCGGCGACCCTCTCCTCGACCGGCACGCCGTCGCTCTTCCTCCATCCGGCCGAGGCGGTCCACGGCGACCTGGGGATGATCGTGGCCGGCGACGTGGTCCTCGCCGCCTCCTACTCGGGGACGACCGAGGAGCTGCTCAAGCTGGTCGAGACGCTCAAGCGGCTCGGCGTGCCGCTGGTGGCGATGACCGCGAGCGCCTCCTCGCCGCTCGCCCGGCACTCGGACATCCACTTGCCGGTGGCGATCGACCGCGAGGCCTGTCCCCTGAACCTGGCGCCGACGGCGTCCACGACCGCCACGCTCGCCCTGGGCGACGCCCTGGCCATGGCGCTCCTCGAAGCGCGCGGATTCACGAGAGAGGACTTCGCGCTCCTCCACCCCTCCGGCCAGCTCGGCAAGCGCCTGCTGCGGGTCGACCAGATCATGCATGCCGGCGACCGCCTGCCCAGGGTGTCGGCTTCGACGCCGATGCGCGACGCCATCTACGAGATGTCGAAGAAGGGGCTCGGCATCACGGCCGTCGTCAGCGAAGGGGACGACGAGGGCCGCCTCCTGGGCTGCATCTCGGACGGCGACCTGCGCCGCCTGATCGAGCACGACGACGGTCTCCTGAGAAAAACCGCGGGCGAGTGCATGACGCGGAACCCCCGGACCATCGACGGCGCCGAGCTGGCCGCCGCCGCCTTGAAGACCATGGAGGACCACCGCATCACCTCGCTGTTCGTGTGCGGCGCGGAGGACCGGCTCGAAGGGCTGGTCCACCTGCACGACCTCTGGGGGCTGGAGCTGTTCTGACTCCTCTCGCCGATTCCGAGCTGGCCGAGCGCGCCCGGGGGCTGCGGTGGCTGCTGCTGGACGTGGACGGCGTCCTCACCGACGGCCGCCTGGTCTACGGTCCCGGCGGCGAGCAGGAGAAAGTGTTCCACGTCCGCGACGGCCTGGGCCTGCGGCTGCTCCAGCGCTCCGGCATCCAGGTCGGGATCCTGTCTGGCCGGGTGAGCGAAGCGTTGCGGGTGCGGGCGGCCCATCTGGAGATCGACTTCCTGATGATGGACCGCTCGGACAAGGGGCCCGCTTTTACCGAGTTTCTGGCCGGCCGCGGGGTGACGCCGCAAGAGGTGGCCTTCATGGGGGACGACCTCGTGGACCTGCCCATCCTGCTGCGCTGCGGTCTCGCCTTCGCGCCGTCCGACGCCGTGGCCGAGGTGCGTGAGCGCGCGCACCGGGTGCTGGCGGGGAGGGGCGGCCGGGGGGTGGTGCGCGAGCTGTGCGAGCTGCTGCTGCGGGTGCGAGGCGAGTGGGAAGAGGTGACCGCGCCGTACTACACCCTGGGAGAGCTGGACTGAGCGCCCAGTTGACCCCGCGACCGATCCCGGTGCCTTCCGGGTCGTCCGCGTCTTCCTCACGGGGCCGGCGCCGGACCAGTCGTCTCCGGGCGTCGCTCCTCCCCGGCCTCGTCCGTCTGCTCGCCTGGTTGCTCGGGTCGATCCCGCGCCGCGCCGCGCTCGCCTTCGGCCGCGCCGCGGGCCGCCTGGGTTGGCGGCTCAGCGGCCGGGACCGCCGCCGTGCGCTCGACCACCTGTCGCTGGCGCTGCCCGAGCTGCCCGAACCGGAGCGGCGGCGCATCGCGCGGGCCTCCTTCCTCTCCCAGGGGATGAACGCGGCCGAGCTGCTCCACCTCCTGAGCCGGAATGCCGAGGCCGGGATGCTGCCGCACATCGAGGTCCAGGGCTGGGAAAACGTCGAGGCCGCGCGGGCCACGCGGCGACCGATCCTCATCCTGACCGGCCACTGCGGCAACTGGGAGCTGATCGCCATCGTGCTGCGCCACGGCGGCCTGCCGCCCGCGGCCATCGCGAGGCCGGCGGACGACCCGCGCATCCAGGAGCTGATCGTGAGGATCCGCCGTCAGCTCGGGACGTCGACCATCGCGCGCGGGACGCGGGGAGCGGCGCGGCAGATCCTGGAGGTCTTGCGAAGCGGCGGCGCCATCGCCATGCTGATCGACCAGGACACGAAAGTGGACGGCGTCTGGGTCCCCTTTTTCGGCCGTCCGGCCTTCACGCCGGTCGGACCCGCCGAGCTGGCCATCAAGCAGGGCATGCGGGTGGTCCCCTCTTTCATCGAGCGCCGCCCGGACGGCGGCCACCTCGTGCGCTTTCTCCCCATCCTTCCCCTGCCCGACGATCCCCGCGAGGCGACCGCGCTCATGACCGCCGAGATCGAAAAGCAGATCCGCCGCCGTCCGGAGCAGTGGGTCTGGTGGCACAAGCGGTGGCGGCGCCAGCCGCCGGAGTAGATACCACCTTCCCGGACCATGATATT
Organism: uncultured Holophagales bacterium; assembly: GCA_963844885.1. Taxonomy (GTDB): domain Bacteria; phylum Acidobacteriota; class Thermoanaerobaculia; order Multivoradales; family UBA5704; genus DATMER01. Next base: position 165,980 of record CAWJQA010000018.1, read on the forward strand.
TTAGGTTCCATGGCTACGGAACCCGAGGCCGACGTCTACGACCGGGTCTTCCCCCAGAGCCGGAGCCTCAGCGCTGGCTCATCCGCTCTTCGAGGATGCGATAGGCGCGGGCGGCATCGACCGTACCGGAGAGTGCGATCTCCCGGGTTGCGCTCCAGTCGGCGCCCTGGGTCTCACGGTACTTGACCTTGCCGTTTTCCGTCCAGGCAACCAGGAGGGCGCTGCCGCTCTTGGCCGGGAAGAAGCGGACCAGGCCGCTGTTGATCTCGGGAGCGGGCCAGGCCGCAACCACCCGGAAGCTGAGCAGGTGCGGGGAATGAGCGGACTCGGTCAGGGAGAGCGATCCCGGGAGCTGCCGGATCTGCGTGGTGGCCGAGGCGGCGTTGATGAGGAGCCCGCGGTCGGAAAGCTTCGCCCCGAGGTCGATGATGTGCATCCGGGCCTGGTCGGCGATGGCCTGGATCGGATCGGCTCCCCGATTCTCCAGAATCAGGTCGGCGACCTGCTGGGCCATGGCCTGGGCGACTTCCGGCTGGAAACCTTTGGCGCCGAGGTCGATGATGTGCATCCGGGCGAAATCGGCCACCTGCTTGTACCCGCTGGGGTAGGAGTACCTGGCGCCGAGGTCGATGATGTGCATCCGGGCGTCGTCGCTGAGCCGCCCGAGCTGCTCGGGGAGCACTTCGACCTCCAGGTTGACGAAGCGCCCGGTTTCCGCGGAGGCGAAGGCGATGATGAGGCTCTGGCTGTGCTTGCCGGGAACGAGCCGCGAAACCGGGATGAGATTCACCCCCAGCTTCCCGGCCGGGGCGTCCGAATCCTCGAAGTCACCCAGATAGTAGACGGGGGACTGGCTCCCGGAGAAGGCACCGTTCTCGAACAGGATCGGGGAGTAATAGGTCTCGTGGAACCCGGCTCCGTTTTCCTCCTCCCAGAGGAGGTGGAGGATGGTGCGGTCCCGCGCTTCGGTCTCGCCGGGAAGCTGATAGGCATCGTGTGTGACCGAGATCTGGGGGGAGGTCTTGAGCGCCCAGGGGTTGCCGATCACCGTCACGGGATCGCCCCACTCTCTGCCGTCGAAGCCGGCGAGCTTGAGAGCCGGATAGACGTCCCAGGCCTCCCAGGCGATGAAGAGAGTGTGCGACGCGTCTTCATAGAGAAGGGTGGGCGCGCTCTCGACTTCGCTGCCGTCGGTCTCGGGCACGAGCCAACGCTTGGCCGGGCTTCCCGGATACTGGACTTCAAGGGCGAGGACCGGGTGGGTGGGATCGACGCCGGAATTACCGGGGAAGAGCTTGCCGAAGGCGTCGACCCGGGCTGTATAGATCTCGCCTGCCGAGCCGAAGACCGCCTCGTCCTGGGCCGCAAGCGGCATCGCCGGCACCGCGAGGGCGGCGAGCCCGAGCGTGGTGAACAGCAGGCGCCGGAGGCACCGGATCCCGTTCAGGGCACTTGTTTCAAGCATGGAGGTTCACCAGCTTGCGTACGTCGACGGCAAGCAGGAAGCCCGGGAGGTACGAAGCGTCCGGGAAGAACTCGTTCTGGAGCCGGCGGAAGTGGACTCGCGCGGCGTCGACATTGCCGCGCAGATTCTCGACCTCGCCGAGGAGATACAGCGCATTCTTCAGGGAGTCGGCCTCTCCGAGCTTCTCGGCCAGCTCCATGGCCCGCGTCCCGTGCCTCAGGGCATGCTCGTAGCGGCCGGTCTCGATGTGCAGGAAACAGAGGTCGAGCCGCGGCGGGAGCTGGTAGACCTCGTGGCCGAGCCGGCGGAACAGGCGCAGGCTCTGGTGGAGCAGCCGGTATCCTTCCTGATGGTTGCCTTGGAGGACGCGGCAGTACCCGAGGTTGTCGAGAACCATCCCCAGCGCCACGCTGGGGCTCTTCGGCGTCATCTCCAGGGCGCGCTCGTACTGCTCGGTCGCCTGCTCGACATGGCTTTCCGCCAGGAGCGTGTTGCCCATGAGGTTGCAGCTCGAGGCGAGCCAGTCGCTCCGGCCCAGGAGGTCCGAACGGTCGCGGGCGATCCGGGCATAGAACAGGGCCTTCTTGTAGTCCCGGCTCAGCTCGTAGTAACGAGCGATGTTGTAGGCCGCGACGCGGCAGTTGGCGCCGTCGGCGTTGCGCAGGAGGATCTCGCGCAGCCGGGGGATCTCTTTCGCCCCCGTGCCCAGCTCGATGGCGACCGCCGCCCGGTCGCAGATCACCAGATCGACGAGCCGCATGTCGTCCTGGCCGGCGACCCTGTCGTACGCCCGATCGAGGATCTCCATCGCCTCTTCGAGCCGGCCGGCTTCGACCGCCTGATGCCACTGCTGCCGCAGAGTCTCGAACTCGAAGCTCCCGCTCTCGTTGGTCTCCCGCATGCTCTCCCTTCCTACGCCTCGTCGTCGTCGTCGGAGCGCCGGTCCAGGCCGCTGGTACGCTTGCTTTGAGACTGCTTGAACGCGATGAAGTCTTCAACCTCCCGCCGGGCGTCCTCGGGCAGCGTCTTGAACTGCTGCACGAGCTGCACGTCGCGGGGGGTGACGGATTCCTGGGTGACGTCCTCGAAGAACTCGCCCATGCCCATCTTGAACTCGGCGAGGATCCGGAAGAGGGTGTCCAGGCTGACTCGGTACTCCCCCTGCTCCATCCGCGACAGGTCCGACTGCTGGATGCCCAGGCGCTGCGACAGCTCGACCTGGGTCAGCTTGTGCTCCTTGCGGAGCTGCCGGATCTTCTGCCCCACGAGCTGGATCTGGCGGACTTTGCTGGTGGAGGTGGACATGGCGGATCTTCGGGGGTGAGGGGGTTTGCTCGGCGCCGAGTTTATGTCAGACTGCCATACAGTGCTCTGCTGAGCTGATGGTACGGCTGTGGCAGGGTCCTGTCATCCCAGAAGCCCAGACGCCATCCCAAGCGGTCAACCCCGGAGGATCGTGCGAGGCCATATCTTCCTACTGCGAGAGCTGGTGCGGAGGGACTTCCAGGGGAGGTACGCCGGATCGCTGCTCGGTTTCGTCTGGTCGCTGGTGCAGCCACTCTGGATGCTCCTCCTGTTCACCTTCGTCTTTTCCACCGTGATGAAGGTCAGCCCGGTAGGGGAGGGGAGGACGCAGCACTTCGCGATCTTCCTGTTCGGCGGCCTGCTGCCCTGGCTGGCCCTGCACGAGGGGGTGCTGCGCTCGTCCACGGCGATCACGGAGAACGCCAGCCTGGTCAAGAAGCTGCGCTTCCCGTCCGAGATCCTGGTGCTGGCGGTGGTGCTGGCCGCGCTGCTGCACGAGGCGATCGCCGCCGCGATCTTCCTGGTGGTCCTGGCCTGTGTGGGGGAGCTGTCCTGGGGCGGGCTGCCGCTGCTGCTGGTGGCGGTGCCGCTCCAGGTCGGCCTCACCCTGGGGCTCGGCCTGATGGTGGCGGCCGTGCATGTCTTCTTCCGGGACACGTCCCAGATCCTGGGGATGGTGTTCAACGCCTGGTTCTACCTGACTCCCGTGGTCTACCCCCTGTCGCTGGTGCCCGGCAGGTTCCGCGGCTGGCTGGAGCTCAACCCGCTGACCCCCCTGGTCGGCCTCTACCGCCAGGCCTTCCTGGGCGGCAGCCCGGTGCCCGTGTCGGGGACCGGCTCCCTGGCCCTGGTGGCCGCCGTGTTACTATCCTGCGGCTTCTGGCTGTTCCGCCGCCTGAAGAGTGCCTTCGCCGATGAGATCTGAAGGCTCCCGCCGCGCTCGCCGCGACTCGCCGTGATCACCGCGAGCCAGGTGTCGTCCCCTATAAAAGGAATGCGAATGCCCATGTCCGAAGGTCCGTTCTTTGCCCGTCTCGCCGGCCGGCTTCTGGCCGCCTCCGGAATCGCCCTCCTTGCCGCCTGCGCCCAGCAGCCCCGCGCCGCGGTGTCTCCCGCCGCGGCTCCGGCGGCTGCCGCTCCCGCGGCGGCCGAAGCGAAGCCCGCCGCGGCGCCCGCTGGCCTCACCCTGGAGCCGCCCGACGGCAAGTGGCTGACCGACGACCAGGGCCGCCAGTATTTCCTCTCGGAGATCCCCAAGGCGGAGGGCTGGTACCGCTGGCTGAACCCGGAGAAGACCCAGGTGCAGGTCCAGTACGGGACGATCTTCGACGTGGCGAGCTACGACGACGACAGCTTCGAGGTGAAGATCTACAAGGTGGACAATACGACCGCGCCGCCGCCGCCGAAGGAGCAGGTCACGGCGGAGGAGAAGGAGGCCGTCGTGGCCTCCTACCGCAACAGCACCGGAACCTCGGACCGGCTGGCCTTCGAGCCGTTCGGCAACGGCCTCCCGCAGCGCGGTCAGTGGCGCAACGGCTTCAAGGTCGCCGACATGAACGGCGACGGCAACCCGGACATCGTCCACGGACCCGCCCGCAAGAACCCCGGCTACCCCATCATCTTCCTCGGCGACGGCAAGGGTAACTGGCGGCGCTGGGCGGGGCTCCAGTTCCCCCCGCTGGGCTATGACTATGGCGACGTCGCGGTGGCGGACTTCAACGGCGACGGCCGGCCCGACATCGCGCTGGCGGTGCATCTGCACGGCTTCATCGTGCTGGTGGCCGACGGCCCCACGAGCTTCAAGGAGTGGGGCAAGGGGCTCGACTTCCAGGTGCCCGGCCAGGGGGGCGATGCGAGCGGCTTCTCCTCCCGGACCCTGGAGGCGGCCGACTGGAACGGCGACGGCCGGCCGGACCTGATCTCGATCGGCGAGGGGCCGCGCATGGCCGGCAACCTCAGCCCGGACGCCGGAGGCCGGGTCGCGCCCGGTACCGCCTACGGTGCGCTGGTCTATTTCAACCAGGGGGACGGCACCTGGGTGCGCCGGTCCGACGCCGGGTCGCGCCTCTTCGGCGAGGATCTCGCGGTCGCGGACTTCACGAACGACGGTCATCTGGATATGATTCTCGGATCGAGCGTCCTGGGTGAGGCACAGATCTTGAGGATCGGAGCCGCGGGAGGCGCCGGCGCAGTCGGCGATTCCGGTGGTTCCGGGGTCGGCGTCTGGACCAAGGCGGACCTCCCGGGCCTGCGGCCGCGGTCGTACATCGGGGCCGTCGACGCGGCTGATTTCAACCGCGACGGCCGGCCGGATCTGGTCGTCGGCTACCTTTCGCGGGAAGCCGGGGCCTGGCGGACGGGCATCGACGTCTTTCTGCGCAAGAAGGACGGCGGTTGGGACCGGAAGGGAGTGGCGATGGTGGACGGCCGGCCGTGGCTGACGGCCCTCGGCAGCGGCGACCTCGACGGCGACGGGAACCTCGACATCGCGGCGACCACGGGCGAGGGCGAGGTCTGGATCTTCCTGGGGAAGGGCGACGGCTCGTTCGACCGGGAGGCGTCCCCGGAGATCCCGGGGCGCGGCGGGTGCGCGGGGTACGACATCCAGGTGGTGAACCTGGATGCGGACCCGGCGGACGAGCTGGTGGCGGAGTTCGCGGGCGAGCCGTCGGCGATGTTCGCGCCGACGCAGTGCGTGAGCCAGGGCGGCATCTGGGCCTGGAAGGCGAAGAGGGCCGGAAACTAGTTGAAAAAAAGCCGTTGCCGCATCTTGACAAAGCCGCCGGGAGCTGCCTATAGTGCAGAAGCATAATTTGGAGCTGAGCCGCCTGAGCCTTGGGAGGACAGGCCGTATGAACCTGACGGGAATCAACGAGCGTAGTCGCACCGGGGCCCGCGACGGGCACCGGAGGGCGATGGCTCTTTCAAGTTCGACTCTTTAATCAGGAGGTGATGGCATCAACTCGGAGGAGTTTCGGCATTCGGAAGTACCGCTTTCAGCAAGAAACGTCAACGGTTACTCAAGGAGATTGTCTGAAATGAAAAAGCTTTGCCTTTGTCTCGCTCTCGTGAGCCTGCTGGGCTTGGGCGGGCAGGCGTTCGCGGTCATCGGCACGATCGACGCCGTGCCGGCCGCGACCCTGCTGGTCCCGTACTTCGAAGTTGGTATCGGTGGCGGGATCAACACCCTGTTCTCGATCAACAACGCCTCCGCGACGGCCGTCCTGGCGCACGTCACGGTGTGGACCGACCAGTCGGTTCCGGCCCTCGACTTCGACGTGTATCTGACCGGCTACGACGTGCAGACGATCAACCTGCACGACATCCTCGTCGACGGCAACGTCCCGGTCACGGCTTCGGCCGGCCAGGACCCGAAGGACACGATCAGCCCGAAGGGTATCGCGTCGCAGGACATCAACTTCGCGAGCTGCTCGTCGCTGCCCTATTCCACCCCGTACGTGAGCGTGCCGTTCCGCGCCCACCTGCAGGCCTGGCTCCAGGGCAACCAGTCGCCGGCCACCGGCAACTGCGCCGGTTCGAAGCAGAACGACGGCATCCTGCGCGGCTACATCACGGTCGACACCGTGAACGCCTGCAACCTGTTCTTCCCGTCGGACTGGTCCTTCTACTCGGCCTACATCACCAACCAGAACGTGCTCTGGGGCGACGTGTTCTACGTCAACCCGGACCAGAACTTCGCGCAGGGTGACACGGCCGTCCACATCGAGGCTTGCGCCACCTGCTTCGTCCCTGGCGACCACACCTTCTACGGCCGTTACAACGTCGCCACGGCGGCGGACGCCCGCGAGGCTCTTCCGACCACGATGGCCGCGCGCTTCGTCAACGGCGGCGGCTTCGACGGCGGTACGGACTACCTGATCTGGCGCGAGGGCAACGCCTCGGCTTCGGGCTACTCCTGCACGCTGCAGGGCCCGGCTTCGTGGTATCCGCTCGAGTTCGACCCAGATCGTGATCTTCGACGAGCAGGAGCACCCGGTGACCTCCGAGACCTGCCCCTCGGGCGACCCGACCTGCACCCAGACGATCGTCATCCCGAACGAGGCCAACCGTGTTGATCCGGCGGTCGACCTTCTGTCGCCCTACAACTTCGGTTGGGCGTACCTGAACCTCCAGCATCCGGACATCATCGCCGCCTACGGCGACACGTATGCCCAGATGTGGATGACGGCGACGATGGACGCCGAGGGCCGGTTCAGCGTCGGCTTCTCGGGCATCCAGCTCGACAACGCCAACACCCCGAACCTGACCATCATCCCGGTCCCGTAACCCCTCACCCGGTTACGGCCGGTCCAAAACCGGAACGGGTGGGCTCTGCCTGGCAGAGCCCACCCGCTTCTCACCTGAAGGCGGCCCTTGCGCGGTGTCTCTCTCTCGCTCTCTCTCTGGCGGGACGGGGCCAGCGCGGAACGGCCACTTTCGTGGAAGTCGGCGTACGGGGGGTATAATCCTCTGACTCGGTTCCATACCCGTATGTCAATACCCGAAGCATTTGGACGGCTTCGAGGTCGATGGGAGGAGACGATCGATGAGCTCTGAGCACCATTCCCACCCTGTCCTGATCCGCACCCTGGGCGTGCTTCTGACCCCACTTGCCGCCATCATCGGCCTCGGCCTCGGGCTCGGCGCGCAGGCCCCGCTGCATGCCGCCGTCACTCCGGCCGCGCCGGTCCCTTCGGCTCGCTGGAGCAGCTCGCCCACGCTGCAGCCGGACACCATCATCGGCGACTCCACGAGCTTCACGGGTCACTCGGATCCCCACGACGGCAACACGCTCTTCTACAATGCCCTGGACATCGAGGGCAACTATCTCTATACGGCGACGGGCCAGGGCATGCAGGTGATCGACCTGAGCCCCGCCTCGGGCCCCCTCCTCCGGTCCTATCTCTACGGCTGGATCAGCGGCAGCGCCTTCCCGATCTGGAACTACTCGGACAAGGACTGGTACATCAAGCAGATCGACGCCCCCGAGGGCGATACGAGCGTCGTGACGCTCGGCATGGAGGAGCAGGGTTTCGCGATCGTCCGGACGACGGATCCGTCCAACGCGGTGGTGGCCTACCAGCGCGAGGAGCCGACGTCGGCGGTATACGCCTTCACGTCCGGCGGCACCAAGTATGGCTACGGGCTAGTCGTACTCGAAACGGTGCCATCTACCTCTACAACCTGAGCGCCTCGGCGAACCTGACGAGTGCTGCCGAGCACCCCCCGGCGACGGGCTGCGGCAGCGTCTACATGGGGCAGGTGACCGCGCTCGGCACGGGCTGGTCGTCGATGGCCGGCACGGGCACGTTCCTGGCGACCGGCAAGGCCGGCAGGAACGGCAGCGTGTCGATCTGGAACGTCTCCACCCCCGGAGCGCCGTCGCAGGTGTTCTCGCTTCCCGACAACGGCACCCCGACCGTGGCGCTGTGGAAGGCCGGCGGCTCCTACTACCTGGCCAAGCTCGACACCACCGGCAAGATCCTCTCGATCTACAACGTGAGTTGCATTCGTCCGGGAGCTGCTCCGGTACGCCTTCGCCGGTCTGGTCGGGGACGGTCAGCGCGACCCTGATGCAGTACGTGACCGCGTCGGTCGACGGCGCCAAGGCCTACCTCTACATCGGTGCCGACGATCTGGCGACCTGCGCGGCACAGCGCGAGTACATCTACGACGTGACGACCCCGGCGAGCCCCAGCGAGATCACTCCGAAGGTCCATCCGGACGGCTACTGGGGCTGGTACTACATGAACTGCTCGACCGGTTTCAATCTGGTCGGCCCGCGCATCGGCAAGGTCAGCGGCGGCAAGCTCTACCGCGCGGCGATGAGCATCCTGGACTCGCACAAGATCGGCCAGAGCGGCCCCCCGGTGGCGGGCTTCTCCTGGACCGAGACTGAGATCTATCCGGGCACCGCGGTCCATTTCCAGGACCAGTCGTCCGGCGGGCCCATGAACTGGAGCTGGGTGTTCACGGGCGGCAGCCCCGCGACCTCTTCGAGCCCGGCTCCGACGGTGACGTTCGGCAGCGCCGGCCCGAAGCAGGTCACGCTGATCATCAGCAACTCCCAGGGTCCGAGCGCTCCGTTGTCCCAGACGGTCACGGTGCTCGACCCCGCGCCCACGCTCGGCGGCGTCACGGTCTCGCCGGCCAGCCCGACGGTCTGCCAGCCGGTGACGCTGACGGCCTCCAACGCCCACGGCGCTCCGGCGCTCACCTATGACTTCGCCGTCCTGAATGTCGACAGCGTGCCGGTCCCCAACGTCACACCGAGCGGGTCGACGGCGGTCTGGCACACCGATCAGGATCCCAGGCCTGCGGGCGGCAGCTACAGGGCGCGGCTGACCCTCTCGAACGGCTCCGGCAGCGTCACGAAGACGTTGGATTTCACGCTCGCGGGGCTGACGCCCCTCCCGCTTCCCGGCCAGTTCACGCCGACCAACGACGCGTTCACGTCGGGAACGGTGAAGTTCCACGTCAACGTCGCGGGCGCCTCGGAGTGGTCGTGGGACTTCGACGACGACAACAACCCGTCGGTGACGTCCTTCACCGCGTGGAGCAGCGACCCGGTGACCGGGCCGAATCCGACCCACTCCTATACGTCCACCAACTTGGCGAGCCCGCGGCTGGTCGTGGTCAAGGTCAAGAACTGCGTCACCGGAGAGGTGCTGAGCGCGGCCCTGCCGATCACCATCACCGTGACCACGCCGCTCAAGGCCCAGTTCGTGCCGCAGTGCCCCGGCGGCTTCTGCGCCATCAGCGCCAACTTCGACCTGCCGTTCTCCGATGCGTCGACCGGCGCGGAGCTCTGGGACTATGACTGGGACGGCAACGGCACCTACGAGGACGCCGGCAACACGGTGCCCAGGGCCTCCCACGTCTACACCACGGCGGGCACGTACCACCCGAAGCTCAGGGTCCGCCGCGGCGCCTCCGAGCAGGACGTCTATCCGGCGGCTCCGGCAACGACATCACGATCATCGTCGGCACGGCGGTCCTCCCGTCGATCTCGATCAGCGGTCCCGCGTCCGGCAACGTCAACGCCAACCTGACCTTCTCGGCCACGGCGTCGAGCTGCACCCCGAATTCCGGAGGGAATCCTTCGGGCTGGAGCTGGTCCGCCTCCGGCGCGACCATCACCGGCGGCTCGGCCTCCCAGGTGACCATCTCCTGGCCGAGCTCGGGCAACAAGACCGTCACGGTGACGAACAGCGGCTGCGGCTCGGCCAGCGGCAGCAAGTCGGTGACGATCAACAACCCGAGCGACGGCACTCTCAGGGCCGACTGGACCTACAGCCCGACCGCGCCGACGGCCGGACAGCCGGTGAGCTTCAACGGCTCGGCCTCGACCGGCGGCCCGACGGGCTGGACGTGGGATTTCGGCGACGGCACCGGCTTCGGCACGGGCGCCCAGTTGACCCACACGTTCGCGACGGCGGGCACCTACCCGTGTCCAGCTCACCGTGACCAAGCCCGGGAACTGCCCGCCGGCGCCGTTCTGCGAAAACACGCTGACGAAGACGATCGTGGTCGCGAGCGGCGAGGCGCCGCTGGTGCCGCAGTTCACCACCAGCGCGACCTGCATCAGCGAGGCCGGCCTCAACGTCTGCACCGCGGCGCCGGGCCAGTCCCTGACCTTCGACGATGCGAGCACGGGCACCCCGACGAGTTGGTCGTGGGATTTCGGCGACGGCGTGACGGCCACCGGCAAGAACGTGACCCACACGTTCAAGAACGCCGGCAGCTTCAACGTGGTCCTCACCATCGGCCGCGGCAGTTCTACGGCGAGCACCACGCCGCGGACCTTCAACATCGTCGGCGATCCCCCGCCGACGACCAGCACGACCGTGCTGCCCTGGATCGCCCAGAGCCGCGGCACACTGGAGCAGTCGAGCGACCTCTACGTCCACAACCCGGGCACGATCCCGATGGAGATCGTCCTCGAGTTCCGCAAGCGCGGCACGCCGGAGACCAATCCGCCCAAGGCCACGCGCACGATCGAGCCGGGCGCCACGCTGTACGTGGCCGACGTGCTCAAGGAGCTGTTCAACTGGGAGAACATCGTCGGCTTCGTGACGGTGACCCGGACGAAGGGCGACGCCGATCCGGTGATGACCTCTTTCAACACGACCTACAAGGACGGCTCGCAGTTCGGCCAGACCATCCCGGGCTTCAGCTTCAACCCGGAGGCCGCCGCGACTGCCGCCGCCCCCCGCCTGCAGTACCTGGTCGGCCTGAACGACAACAGCGAGCGTGAGGCCTACTTCGGCATCACCAACCCGAACGGCGGTCCGGCCACCTACCGGCTGAAGTTCTACGACGCGCTGGGCCGTGCGATCGGCACGCCGAGCGCGGACTTCAAGCTGTCGAGCTACGGCCTCAAGCAGTTCCAGCCGGCCGAGATCCGGTCGCTGTTCGGCATCAACACCCAGGACGACTACCGGGTCGAGGTGGAGACCGTCAGCGGCGGGCAGATCTTCCCGTACGGCGCGAACGTGCGGACCGCCTCCGACGACCCGTCCTTCCTCGGCGTCGGTACGTCGAGCACGCCGAAGCTCTACCTGATCGGCGCGCTCAGCACGCCGGGCCTCAACAACAGTCTGTGGCAGACCGACGTCGTGCTGGCCAACACCGGCACCCAGGTCGCCCTCACCGACGTCACCTTCACCAAGGCGGGCCTCAACGACCCGACCTCGGCGCTCAGGGTGACGCTGCAGCCGGGCGAGACTCAGCGCCTGGAGAACCTCATCGCCACGCAGTGGAACATCAAGGATTCGGTGGGCGTCGTCACGCTGACGAGCGACTCGCAGACCAGCGTGTTCCCGATCGTGCAGGGCGAGAGCTACAACAACGCCAACCCGGCCATGCGGTTCGGCCAGTTCATGGCGGCCTTCCGGGACAGCGACGCCGCCGGTCCCGGGGAGACGCACTACCTGGTCGGCCTGCGGCAGGATACGAACAGCCGTACCACCTTCTGGATCTTCAACCCGAGCGCGCAGCAGGCGAGCTACGACGTGATCTACCGCGCCCTGGACGGCACCGAGCTCGGCCGGATCGCGGGTGGCGTCCTGCTCGGCGCGGGTAAGCTGCGGCAGTTCAGCCCGTCGCAGCACGCCCTGCCGGCCACCGGTGCGCCGGGCGGAGGATTCACGGTCCAGGTGGTGGTCCACGCCGGCAAGGTTCTCGCGGCCGCGCAGGTGGTGAACAACCAGACGAACGACCCGGCGTACGTCCAGGGTCAGGCGCAATAAGCCTGTCCAGGAGACGTCCGCTCCCCGAAAAGCCGCCAGTGTTCGCACTGGCGGCTCTTTCTTTTCTGCTGCTGACGGGCTGCCCGGCGAGCAAGGACGAAACTCTGCCCGCGCCGGCGCCAGTAGATCCGGCGCTGGGCAAGTGGCGGACCGCCCGTGAAGAAGCCGCGGACGTCCGTGCCCTGCCGTACCTTCAGGGATACAAGCCGGCGGAGAACCACCCGACGGTCGTCGAGCGCGCCCCGGCGGCGGTCGCTCCGGGCCTTAACCTGGTCCTTTCGGGCCACGCGGCCGAGGCGGTGCTCATGGACCACGCGGGCCGGGTGCTCCACCGCTGGCGCTACCCGCTGCGCCGGCTCTGGCCCGATCTCGCCAAAGACCCCGAGATGGCGAAGCTGGAATACTGGCGCCGGGCCTGGCTGTTCCCCAACGGCGACCTCCTCGGCATCTACGAGGGTCTGGGGATCGTCAAGCTGGACGCGCGCTCGAACGTCCTCTGGTCGCGCCGGGGCGGTTTCCACCACGATCTCCAGGTGATGGCCGACGGCCGCATCTGGGTGCTCGACCGGGACGGCAAGGTCATCCCCCGGATCAACCCGGAGGAGGGCATCCTCGAGGACTTCGTGACCGTTCTCGATCCGCGCGGCGAAGTGGTGAAGAGGGTCTCGATCCTGGAAGCCTTCGAGCGCTCCCCGTTCGCCGGCCTTCTCGGGAGGATGGAGCGGACCGGCGACGTTTTCCACACGAACACGCTGGAGGTTCTCGACGGCCGCTTCGCCGATCGGGACCCGGCGTTCCGCAAGGGGAACGTCCTCCTGTCGGTGCTCAAGCTCGACACCCTGGCGGTCCTCGATCCGGACCGGGGCGAGATCGTCTGGGCGCGGACGGGGAGCTGGCGGCGGCAGCACCAGCCCACGTTCCTCGACGACGGCAACCTCCTGATGTTCGACAACCGGGGTCCGGCCGGAGACCGGTCGCGGGTGGTCGAGATGGACCCGTTGACGGGCAAGGTGGTCTGGCAGTACGGCGGTTCGCCAGGCGTGGACCTGTTCTCGAAGACGCTGGGCTCCTGCCAGCGGCTGCCGAACGGCGACACTCTCATCACCGAGTCGGAGAACGGGCGGGCGCTGGAGGTGACGCGCGGTGGCCGGGTGGTCTGGGAATTCCACAACCCGAACCGGGCCGGCGAGCACAAGGAGCTGGTCGCGGTGCTGTTCGAAGTGATCCGCCTGCCGCCGGAATTCCCGTTCCGGGGTTTCTGACCGGGTTGCGGTGAAGGAGTCGACGTTGCGGCAAAGCAAGTTGACGTTGCGGCGAATAAGTCGACGTTGCGGCAAAGTCAGTTGACGTTGCGGTGAAGGAGCCGACGTTGCGGCAAAGTCAGGTGACGTTGCGGTGAAGGAGTCGACGTTGCGGCAAAGTCAGGTGACGTTGCGGTGAAGAAGTTGGCATTGCGGTGGAGGAGTTGACGTTGCGGTGAAGGAGCCGATTGGGAAAGATAGTTGCGGTGAAGGAGTTACGTTGCGGCAAAGTCGAGTGAGGTTGCGGTGAAGGAGTTGACGTTGCGGCAAAGTCAGTTGACGTTGCGGTGGAGAAGTTTACATTGCGGCAAAGTCAGTCGACGTTGCGGTGAAGGAGGTTGCGTTGCGGCGGAGATGGGTAGCGGGCGGCGAGGGGAGGTGACCCGCCTTGCGGGAGGCAGGGAGGGCGGACTTTAGGGCGGGCCTCTGACGGGGTGTCGCAGAAGTCCCCACGTCCGTATCCAGACGACGCCGTATTCTGCTAGGATCACCGGCATGGAAGGGAAGCACGCTGGCTACAGCCTCAAGGCCCCCGGCCGTTCGGGTTCGGGTGCTCCCCTGCACCTGCCGGGCCGCGGGTCGTTCCCGCGCGTGGACGATCATCTGGTCAAGCCGGAGATCACGCGCGACGAAGTCATCGGCGGCCGGCAGATGGAGGCCTTCCCGGCCAAGGCGCCTCACGCCACACAGCAGACGGATCTGGACTTCGTGCTGAGGGCTCACGTGACTCCCGGCTATCGCGCGGCGGCGGACCTCATCACCCGGCACGATGAGATCTCGGACTTCGCCACCGACGCCTGCATCTACAAGGACGGCATCGATCCGGAGACCGGCACCCGCCATCTGGAGGAGATCGCCTTCGAGATCGTGTCGGAACAGAGCGCAGGCCTCGTGACGGACAAGGCCATACGGATGCACCGCCATGGCGTGCGCCGGATCTTTTCGGTCTGGGTGAAGGGTCCGCAACGGGTCTGCGAGTGGTCGCCTGAAAGCAGGAGCTGGCGTCTTCTGGATCGGGATTCGGTGATCGAGGACCCCCGCCTCGTGACGCCGCTGTCCGTGGCCGCGCTGCTCGATGCCGCCGTGGCCGACAATTCTGTGATCGGGGCTCTGGCCGCCAAGGGCAACCCGGAGTTGCGGAAACGGGAAGCCGCCGCGAAAGCTGAGGGGAAGGCCGAGGGAAAAGCTGAGGGGAAGGCCGAGGGAAAAGCCGAGGGGAAGGCCGATGCCATCCTCAAGTTTTTGGAGGCCCGGGGAGTTGCCGTGTCCCCGTCGCAGCGGCAGGAGATCCTGGGATGCTCCGATCTCGACCGTCTGGACCGGTGGCTGCACCGGGCCGCCTTCGCCTCCTCCGCCGATGAGGTGATGTCGGAGCCTTGACCGCGTTCGGCCACGTAACGATCCCGTTTGGCGACCTTCCGGCAGGGTCGCGGTGACGGGGAGAGAGACCCAGGCTCCGGGATAGAATCGCCGGATGTGGAACGCCGTCGAGGCTGAGGGCCTGACCAAGGTCTACCGGGTGTATGCGTCGCCCTGGGACCGTCTGCGGGAGCTGGTCTTCCGCCGGCCGCGCCATCGGGAGTTCCGGGCGCTGGAGGATGTGACGTTCGCGCTCCCGCGCGGCGAGGGGCTCGCCATCGTCGGCGAGAACGGGGCGGGCAAGAGCACGCTGCTCAAGATCCTGGCGGGGATCACCGCGCCGACGTCGGGCGGCTTCCGGGTGGATGGGAAGATCGCCTCGATCCTGGAGCTGGGCTCGGGCTTCCATCCCGACTTCACCGGGCGCCAGAACATCGTTCTCAACGCCGCGATGCTCGGCCTCTCCGAGGAGGATCTGCGGCGCAAGATGCCCGACATCATCGGCTTCAGCGAGCTCGGCGACTTCATCGAGCAGCCGGTCAAGACGTACTCGACCGGGATGGCCATGCGGCTGGGGTTCTCGATCGCCACCCAGGTGGAGCCGGACGTGCTGATCATCGACGAGGCCCTGTCGGTGGGGGACGGTTATTTCCAGAAGAAATGCATGGACCGCCTCCTCCGCTTCGTGGAGGGGGGTGGCACACTGCTGTTCTGCTCGCACGCCATGTACTACGTGTCGTCGTTCTGCCAGCGGGCGCTCTGGCTGAAGGGCGGCCGGGTCGAGGCGCTGGGACCTTCGGAGGACGTGATCCGGGAGTACGAGAACTTCCTGGTGGCCAAGAGCGCCGCCGCGCCCGTGGAAGGAGAGGCGGAGACGGGGCGCGGAGAGGGGCTCGCGTCGCGCCGGCCGGCGCGGATCGCCGCGGTCCGGCTGGTGGATCCGCCTGCTACGCACTACGGCTATGGCGATGTCTGGGAGCTGGAGGTGGAGTGGGAGACGGAAGACCCCGGCCTCGCGTTCCACGCCGGGGTGGGGATCAACCGCGTGGACGAGATCGAGGTCTGCTCGTTCTCCACCCACCTGGACGGCCTGCCGCCGCGGACCGGCGAGCGGCGCTACTCGGTCCGGCTTGCGGATCCCCCGGCTGCCGCTGGTCAAGGGGGAGTTCACGCTCTACGTCTTCCTGCTCGACGCCCAGGGGCTGCACATCTACGACCAGCGCCGGCTGCCCCGGGCCTTCTCCGTCCACAGCCCTTCCTATGCCTTCGGCCTGATCCGGGCCGAGCACGACTGGGACGTGTAGGGGCAGGTCTCGTGCCTGCCCGTGTGCCGCCGGGGGGCAACCACAAGGGGGCAACCACAAGGGTTGCCCCTACAGTGCGATAGCATCCGCTGCCCGAGGCGGGGGCGCCGGACGGCTTCACGGTCGAGGTGCGGGTGCGGAAAGGCGAGGTTCTCGCGGCGGCCCAGGTGGTGAGCACGGCCTCCGGCGACTCGGTGTACTTGACCGGAGTGACACGGGAAAAGGGAGGGGATTGAAAGAGAGCCCTTTTGGTACTACAATGACTGACGGATTCCACGGGAACCACGATTCTCTTCGTCTTTCCCCGGGCGGGTGTGGGCGTGTCCGGACCGCACCGGTTTTTCCCAGTCTGTTCAGAGGACCTTGTTCAAGGAGAAAATCATGAGAAAGCTTTGCCTCTGCCTCGCGATCCTGGGGCTCCTCGCCTCGGGCGGGCAGGCCTTCGCGGTGATCGGCACGATCGACGCCGTGCCGGCCGCGACCCTGCTGGTGCCGTACTTCGAAGTTGGTATCAACGGCGGCATCAACACCCTGTTCTCGATCAACAACGCCTCGGCGACGGCCGTCCTGGCGCACGTCACGGTCTGGACCGACCAGTCGGTTCCGGCCCTCGACTTCGACGTGTATCTGACCGGCTACGACGTGCAGACGATCAACCTGCACGACATCCTCGTCGACGGCAACGTCCCGGTCACGGCTTCGGCCGGCCAGGACCCGAAGGACACGATCAGCCCGAAGGGCATCGTGTCGCAGGACATCAACTTCGCGACCTGCTCGTCGCTGCCCTATTCCACCCCGTACGTGAGCGTTCCGTTCCGCGCCCACCTGCAGGCCTGGCTCCAGGGCAACCAGTCGCCGGCCACCGGCAACTGCGCCGGCTCGAAGCAGAACGACGGCATCCTGCGCGGCTACATCACGGTCGACACCGTGAACCACTGCAACCTGTACTTCCCCTCGGACTGGTCCTTCTACGTCGGCGGTCATCACCAACCAGAACGTGCTCTGGGGCGACGTGTTCTACGTCAACCCGGACCAGAACTTCGCCCAGGGTGACACGGTCGTCCACATCGAGGCTTGCACCACCTGCTTCGTCGCCGGTCGACCACACCTTCTACGGCCGTTACAACGACGCCACGGCGGCGGACTACCGCGAGGCCCTGCCGACCACGATGGCCGCGCGCTTCGTCAACGGCGGCGGCTTCGACGGCGGCACCGACTACCTGATCTGGCGCGAGGGCAACAACGCTCGGCTTCGGGCTACTCCTGCACGCTGAGCGGCCCGGCTTCGTGGTATCCGCTCGATTCGACCCAGATCGTGATCTTCGACGAGCAGGAGCACCCGGTGACCGCCGAGACCTGCCCCTCGGGCGACCCGACCTGCACCCAGACGATCACCATCCCGAACGAGGCCAACCGCATCGACGTGGCGGCCGACCTTCTGTCGCCCTACAACTTCGGTTGGGCGTACCTGAACCTCCAGCATCCGGACATCATCGCCGCCTACGGCGACTCGTATGCCCAGATGTGGCTGACGGCGACGATGGACGCCGAGGGCCGGTTCAGCGTCGGCTTCTCGGGCATCCAGCTCGACAACGCCAACGCCCCGATCACGACCCTGATCCCGGTCCCGTAACCTCTCTCTGCCAGACCGGAACGGGTGGGCTCCGCCTTGCGGAGCCCACCTTCGTTCTCCCCCCGCCCTCCTCTGAAATCTCCCTTGCCGAGACGGACGAAAAGAATCTATGATGTCGGCGATTTTCCTCTCGCGCCTCAGGCGCAGATGACTGACTGCTGACCGAAGGGAGATTGTGATGAAGAAACTCTGCCTCTGCCTGGCGATCCTGGGGCTCCTCGCCTCGGGGCAGGCGTTCGCGGTGATCGGCACCATCGACGCCGTGCCGGCCGCGACCCTGCTGGTGCCGTACTTCGAAGTTGGTATCAACGGCGGCATCAACACCCTGTTCTCGATCAACAACGCCTCGGCGACGGCCGTCCTGGCGCACGTCACGGTGTGGACCGACCAGTCGGTTCCGGCCCTCGACTTCGACGTGTATCTGACCGGCTACGACGTGCAGACGATCAACCTGCACGACATCCTCGTCGACGGCAACGTCCCGGTCACGGCTTCCGACGGCCAGGACCCGAAGGACACGATCAGCCCGCAGGGTCCGGTGTCGCAGGACATCAACTTCGCGAGCTGCTCGTCGCTGCCCTATTCCACCCCGTACGTGAGCGTGCCGTTCCGCGCCCACCTGCAGGCCTGGCTCCAGGGCAACCAGTCGCCGGCCACCGGCAACTGCGCCGGCTCGAAGAAGAAGGACGGCATCCTGCGCGGCTACGTCACGGTCGACACCGTGAACGCCTGCAACCTGTTCTTCCCCTCGGACTGGTCCTTCTACTCGGCCTACATCACCTTCCAGAACGTGCTGTGGGGCGACGTGTTCTACGTCAACCCGGACCAGAACTTCGCGCAGGGTGACACGGCCGTCCACATCGAGGCTTGCCCCACCTGCTTCGTTGCCGGCGACCACACCTTCTACGGCCGTTACAACGTCGCCACGGCGGCGGACTTCCGCGAGGCTCTTCCGACCACGATGGCGGCGCGCTTCGTCAACGGCGGCGGCTTCGACGGCGGCACGGACTACCTGATCTGGCGCGAGGGCAACGCCTCGGCTTCGGGCTACTCCTGCACGCTGTCCGGCCCGGCTTCGTGGTATCCGCTCGAGTCGACCGAGATCGTGATCTTCGACGAGCAGGAGCACCCGGTGACCGCCGAGGAGTGCCCCTCGGGCGACCCGACCTGCACCCAGACGATCACCATCCCGAACGAGGCCAACCGCATCGACGTGGCGGCCGACCTTCTGTCGCCCTACAACTTCGGCTGGGCGTACCTGAACCTCCAGCATCCGGACATCATCGCCGCCTACGGCGACACGTATGCCCAGATGTGGCTGACGGCGACGATGGACGCCGAGGGCCGGTTCAGCGTCGGCTTCTCGGGCATTCAGCTCGACAACGCCAACACTCCGAACCAGGGCTTCATCCTCCTCCAGCCGAACTGACCTCGGCTACGGCGGGTGTGCCACACGGCGCACCCGCCCCCCGCACTGCCTGCCCGGGCATCCCGCAAGCAGGACTTGAACAAGCGATATCTGGGTACTACAATGCGTGTGGCCCCGTCGGGAGCCACGGAATCAACTACGCCCTTCCGGAAACGCTTCTCGAGGAGAAAATCATGAGGAAGCTCTGTCTTTGCCTCGTGGCCCTGGGAATCCTGGCCTCGGGCGGCCAGGCGTCCGCGGTCATCGGCACGATCGACGCCGTGCCGGCCGCGACCCTGCTGGTGCCGTATTTCGAGGTCGACCTCGCCGGCGGCGGGATCAACACCCTGTTCTCGATCAACAACGCCTCGGCGTCGGCCGTCCTGGCGCACGTCACGGTCTGGACCGACCAGTCGGTTCCGGCCCTCGACTTCGACGTGTATCTGACCGGCTACGACGTACAGACGATCAACCTGCACGACATCCTCGTCGACGGCAACGTCCCGGTCACGGCTTCCGACGGCCAGGACCCGAAGGACACGATCAGCCCGCAGGGTCCGGTGTCGCAGGACATCAACTTCGCGAGCTGCTCGTCGCTGCCCTATTCCACCCCGTACGTGAGCGTTCCGTTCCGCGCCCACCTGCAGGCCTGGCTCCAGGGCAACCAGTCGCCGGCCACCGGCAACTGCGCCGGCTCGAAGCAGAACGACGGCATCCTGCGCGGCTACATCACGGTCGACACCGTGAACGCCTGCAACCTGTTCTTCCCGTCGGACTGGTCCTTCTACTCGGCGTTCATCACCAACCAGAACGTGCTGTGGGGCGACGTGTTCTACGTCAACCCGGGCAAGAACTTCGCGCAGGGTGACACGGCCGTCCACATCGAGGCTTGCGCCACCTGCTTCGTTCCCGGCGACCACACCTTCTACGGCCGTTACAACGCCGCCACGGCGGCGGACTTCCGCGAGGCCCTTCCGACCACGATGGCTGCGCGTTTCGTCCACGACGGCAACTTCGACGGCGGCACGGACTACCTGATCTGGCGCGAGGGCAACGCCTCGGCTTCGGGCTACTCCTGCACGCTGCAGGGCCCGGCTTCGTGGTATCCGCTCGAGTCGACCGAGATCGTGATCTTCGACGAGCAGGAGCATCCGGTGACCGCCGAGGAGTGCCCCTCGGGCGACCCGACCTGCACCCAGACGATCACCATCCCGAACGAGGCCAACCGTGTCGACGTGGCGGCCGACCTTCTGTCGCCCTACAACTTCGGTTGGGCGTACCTGAACCTCCAGCATCCGGACATCATCGCCGCCTACGGCGACACGTATCGCCCAGATGTGGCTGACGGCGACGATGGACGCCGAGGGCCGGTTCAGCGTCGGCTTCCCGGGCATCCAGCTCGACAACGCCAACACCCCGAACCTGAGCTTCATCCTTGGGGGGCATACCTAAAGCCAACCTCGGCTACCGGCGGGTGTGCCACGCGGCGCACCCGCCCCCCGTTTCTCCTGCCCTCGTTTCCCATGCGCCTGGCGGTCGTTCTCGTCCACTACCACACGCCGGTCCTGGCGGCGGATGCGGTGGCGGCCCTGCGTTCCGATCTTGGCGGTATCGGGATCGAGACCGAGTGGCTGCTGGTGGACAACGGCAGCGACGCCGAGGAGCGCGCTCTCCTGGACCGGCTGCCGGTGACGCGGATCGATCCGGGTACGAACCTCGGCTACGCGGGCGGCGTCAACCTCGGAGTGGCCCGCTCCACCGCCGAGACGCTGATCCTCATGAATCCCGACGTCCTGGTGCTCCCCGGCTGCGTACACGCCTTGCTGGAGCGGCTGAGGTCGGGGGCGGCGGTGGCCGGGCCGGCGTTCTACTGGGACCGCGGACGGCGGATGCTCCTACCGCCGGCCGAGGACCGGAGCCGGACGGCGGAGCTGCTCTCCCTGCTGGCCGTCCGCGGCGGGCGCTGGGCCGCGCGGGCGCGCGGCCGGTGGCGCCGTCACGCAAGGCGGCACTGGGAGGCCCGCGAGCCGCTCGCGAGCCACTGCCTGAGCGGCAGTCTGCTGGCCGTCCGGCGGGACGCGTGGGAGAGGGTGGGGACTTTCGATGAAGGCTACCGCCTCTTCTTCGAGGAGACCGACTGGCTTCTCCGGGCCCGGCGGCTGGGTGTGCGCAGCGAGTACGTGCCGGCCGCCGAGGCGGTACATCTATACAGTCAGAGCGCGTCGCGGGAGCCGCGGTCGCAGGGGTGGTTCGAGGAGTCGGCCCGGCGTTTCCGGGAGCGCTGGTATGGCGCCTGGTTCGCCCGCGCCCTCGAAGGGCTGAGCCGGCGCCTGCCGCGGCTCGCGCCGGAAGAGATCCGCGAGGCGCCGGCGGCCGGAGTCGACCTGTCCGGCCTCCCCTTTCCTCTGTGGATCGAGGTCTCTCCGAATCCGGCCGGCTTTCCGGCGGCGGCGGAGCGGCTGGAGGCCCTCCCTCCGGGAGGCGCCTGGAGCCTGCCGGCCGAGATCGCGGAGCGGTCGCGCGGCGCCGTGCTGAGCGTCCGCGCGGTGGACGCGGCGGGCCGGGAGCTGGGCCGGTGGGTGCTGCGCACCGCCTGATATAGTATCCCGCGACGTTTTGCCGCGACGTTCGGGCGCCCTGAGCCGTATACGAGGAACCGTGAGCATGATCGACCAGCTTCTGGAACGGACCGAGACCACGACGCCAGCCGCGGACCGGCTGGTCGTGGAGCCGTTCCTGCATTTCGGTCCCGACCGGATCTACAACACCCTGACCGACCGGGCGCTCGCCCGGGACGAGCCGGGATTCCGGGAGCTGCACGGCCTGCGCGGCGGTGAGGTCGCGGCCGGCACGCTCTCGGCCGGGCTCCGGGCCGAGCTGTTCGCCGGCGGCTGGCTCGTCGAAACCGCTCCCGATCTGTCGGGGCGCTTCCGGCTCAAGTACGTGTCTCTCGAAGCGAGCACGGTGTGCAACCAGGCCTGCTACTTCTGCCCGGTGTCCGTGGACCGCCGCGAAGACCACCTGATGAGCATGGAGTTTTACGAGCAGATCGTGGCGCAGCTCGCGGCCCACCGCGACACCATCGAAGGCGTGTCGATGATCCACTACAACGAGCCCACGGCCGACAAGCGCTTCCTCGACCAGGTGCGGATGCTCAAGCGCTACGGCCTGCCGCCGGCCGTGCTGACCAACGCCACGGGCCTGACGCCGCAGCGGATCGACGCCATCCTGGAGATGGGCGGCCTCTGCTACCTCTCGATCAACCTCTCGACCCTGGACCGCGAGCGCTACGCGCGCGACCGCGGCGGCGACCATCTCCCCCTGGTTCTGCGCAACCTGGACTACCTCAAGGACAAGCAGCTCGCGCCGCGCATGGACATGGCGGTGCTCGGCTCCGGCGACGAGATCCACCGCCAGGACTTCGAGGCGATCCGCGAGCGCTTCGCCGGCAGCCTGTTCCAGGTCCAGTTCTACGAGGTGATGGACCGCGCCGGCTCGGTGCCGATCGGTCTGCACCCCATGGGGCGCCACGAGCGCCTGTGCGGCTGCGAGCAGACCGGCTCCCGCCCGGTGCAGTGGGTCCACGTCAATCCCATGGGGCAGTGCGTGCTGTGCTGCCAGGACTATCACGACCGCTACGTGGTCGGCGATCTCCACACCGAATCGCTGGACGAGATCCTCTCCGGCCCCCGCATGTCGCTGATGCGGCGCTGGGTGTACGGGATGGAGCCCGCCCCCGACGACTTCATCTGCCGCCAGTGCATCTACGCGCTGACGGCCTGACCCGTCCGCGCGTGATCTACTACCTGATCGCGGACCATCCCGAGCCGAGCTGGGGCACGGGGATGCTCTATGAGCACGTGCGGCTGCTGCGCGGGCTTGGCCACGACGCGAGCGTGCTCCATCATCACGCGCCCTACCGGCCGTGCTGGCGGGAGCTGGAGGTTCCGGTCCGGTATCTGAAGATGAACGGGCCGGGTTTCGCGCCGTCGTCCGCCGACGTGGTGGTGGTGCCGGAGATCCTGGCGGCCAGCGAGGCGGTGCGGCGCCATGCCTGGCGGCGGGTGATTTTCGTGCAGGGGAGCTTCCTGATCGTCCGCGGCCTGGACGGTTTTCCGGACTATCCGGCGCTGGGCTACGAGGCGGCGATGGCGGTGCTCCCGCACGTCGCGCGGGTGGTGGAACGCCACTTCGGGCTGCCGGCCGAGGTGGTGCCGCCGTACGTCGCGCCCTATTTCTTCGCGGATGAGCCGCTGCCGCGGGAGCGGCGGGTGCTCTTCGCCGTCAAGGAGGGCTACCGGCTCGCCGGAGTCCCCGACGGCGCCATCGCCGATTTCCTGCTCGAGAAGGAGATCGCCCGCCGGCCCGGCTGGTCGCTGGTCCGGCTGGTGGGCCTGACCCATCGCGAGGTGGCGGACCTGATGCAGACCTCGCTGTTCCTGGTCAACGTCAATTCCCACGAGGCTTTCAACACCACGGTGCCCGAGGCGATGGCGGCCGGGTGCGTCCCGGTCTGCTACGAAGCGGGAGGCGGCCGGGACTTCCTGCGAGACGGCGGGAACGCCGTGGTGTTCGCCAACCAGCAGGTCTACGCGCTGGTGGAGCGGCTGTGCGATCTGATGGACCGGCTCGACGAGCACGGGCCGCTGCTGGAGCGCTTACGCGCGGGAGGCCGCGAGACCGCGGCTTCGTTCCGGCCCGAGAGCACGGCCGCGGCCCTGGAGCTGTTCTTCTCCCGGTTCCCGCGATGAGCGCCCTTGGCTTTCTCCGGGTTCCCCCCATCGGGTTCGGCTGCTCGCCCTACCGGCCGGGGGGAGACGGGTCGGCCTGCCCGATCTGGAGGCGGCGGTGCGGACGGCGCTGGCCGCGGGCTACCGGCTGCTCGACCTGGCCGAGGTCTACGGCACCGAATCGGCCGTGGGCCGCGCGCTGCGAAGCCCCCAGGCGCCGCCGCGGCGCGAGCTTTACCTGGTGGGGAAGGCGTGGCGGACCAGTTTCCGTCCCGAGGCGTTGCGCGGGGCCTGTGAAAGGTCGCTTCTCCGGCTCGGCGTCGAAGCCTTCGATCTTTATCTTCTGCACGCGCCCGAAGCCTGGAAGCCCCGGGGTCCGCTCGTCGATCCCGAAAAGGCGGGATGGGAGGAGCTGGAGCGCCTGGCAGGAAATTCCGAGCCCGACGGCGTGCCGCTGCCGGAGACCTGGGAAGCGCTGCGGGAGCTGGAGCAGCGGGGTCTCGCCGGCGCGGTCGGCGTGAGCAACTTCGCGCCGGAGCAGATCGAAGCCTTGGGGCCGGGGCTCCCGGCCGCGAACCAGATCGAGAGCTCACCCTACCTCCCCCATCAGGAGACCGCGGACTGGTGCCGCGAGAGGGGGATCGGCCTTCTGGCCTACTCGCCGCTCGCCTCGCCCGGATCCGCCGCCGGCCTGCTGGCCGAGCCGGCCCTGGTCGAAACGGCGGCCCGCCTCGGCTGCTCTCCGGCGGCCGTGGCGCTGCGGTGGAACCTTCAGAGAGGGCTGGTGCCGCTGCCGGCGAGCATCGATCCCGCCCACATCGCCGGCAATCTGCGGGCGCTGGAGATCGCGCTGGATGCCTCCGAGATGGCCCGGGTGGATTCCCTGGCCGGCCGGGACGGGGAACGGTAGAATCCCCCGCCATGAGGTTCCGACTCAACGCCGATCCGAACGCGCTGCGGGAGCGGTATGTCAACGCGCAGCCGTTCCCCCACATCGTCCTCGACGGCCTCTTCCCCGAAGCGGTCCTGGAGGAGGTGCTGGCCGCCTTCCCGCGTCCGGACGAGATCGAATGGCGCCGCTTCGACAACGCCACGGAGAAGAAGCTGGGCTACTGGCACGAGTCGACGCTCCGGCCCGAGGTCCAGCTCTTCCTCTACGAGATGAATTCGGCGCCGATGCTCCAGTTTCTCCAGGCGCTCACCGGCATCGAGGGCCTGATCTCCGATCCCTACTACGGCGGCGCCGGTCCGCACCAGATCCTCCCCGGCGGCTTCCTCAAGGTCCACGTGGACTTCAACTTCCACCCGTTGCTCCAGCTCGACCGGCGGCTCAACATGCTGGTCTACCTGAACAAGGACTGGAAGGAGGAGTATGGCGGCCAGCTCGAGCTGTGGAGCCGCGACATGAGCCGCTGCGAGGCGAAGATCCTGCCGGTGTTCAACCGCACGGTGGTGTTCAGCACGACGGACTTTTCGTTTCACGGCCATCCCGCGCCGCTGGCCTGTCCGGAAGGTCGGAGCCGCAAGTCGGTCTCCTTCTACTACTACTCGAACGGCCGGCCGGACGAGGAGCGCTCGGCGCCGCACGACACGGTGTTTCGCAAGACGCACGAGCAGGACTGGTAGAGGCCGGCGGTTTCTTGCGGCCCGGCCCCCTGGCCACCACAGGCAGGGAACGGAAGTCGTACTCGGAGCGCACCCTCGGATTGTACCCTGAGATGGAGCGCCCCTCACCCCCGGCCCCTCTCCCGGCCGCACGCCCGGACCCCCGGGAGAGGGGAGCGCGCGTCCGTTCGGCTGTCCTCCCATCCATTTCCGTGTCTTGCCCCCCTGGGACCGCCGGCGCCTCGCCGGCGGTGGAGCGGGGACGGATGGCGCCGTCGTTGAGCGTCGCCGGGCCACCACGTGGGATTGACTCCTCTTCTGTGCCCGCGTTATCGTGTTTCCTATGCAAAGGCCCGAAGTCTACGGTCGGCATGCCTCGGTCCCCTTCAAGGACGAGTTGGAGGAGCGCCAGAGGCGACTGCGCGCCTCGGCGATGAAGTTCGCGGGCGCCATCGAAGGCGACGACCCCCATCGAGCGGAAAACGCCAGCGCGGAAGTCCGTACCGTCTTGGCCCGAAAGTATGGGCGATAGGATCGACGGCAAGCGCCGGTTCCAGATCGTCCCCGCCCGCTGAATCAAAGCCCTGGGACCGTCGGCGTCCTCGCCGGCTCTAACCATGGGTGGGTGGGGGCGCCCTCTCCCGCGCAGCGGGGGAGGGACGGGGAGGGGGTTTCACAGCTACAATTACCACTGTGACCCCCACGGTCTTCATCAGCTACAGCCACAACGACAAGGAGTGGCTGGAGGAGCTGCGCACCATGCTGGCGCCTCTGGCGGGAAAGGCGGTGGTCGAGGTGTGGGCGGACACCGCGATCGAGCCGAGCCAGGCGTGGCGCGAGGAGATCGACCGTGCCCTGGCCGCCACGAGCATCGGGGTGCTTCTGGTCAGTCCGAGCTTTCTGGCCTCGGACTTCATCATGAAGGAGGAGCTGCCGTACCTGGTCGAAGCGTGGCGCCAGCGGAAGGTGACGCTTTTCTGGGTCCTGTTGTACCCGTGCTTGTACGAGCAGACGCCGCTGGCCGACCTCCAGGCCGTCCATGACATCTCACGTCCGATCGCGGGCCTCCTGGCCGTCGAGCGCGCCTCCGTCCTGAAGGCGATCGGCAAGAGGATCGCGGGCGCGGTGGCCGGGAAAGCCCCCAACGGGGGCGCAGGCATAAAGCCAGGGGTTTCAACCCCTGGTAGCCAGGCCCCCCAACCCACCCCAAGCCCTGAAAGGGCGCAGGCATGGGTGGGGGATGGCAGCCCCGCCATGGCGCACGACGGTATGCCTGCGCCCCTTCGGGATTTGGGGGATGGGGATGGGAGTGGTCGTGGTCCTGGGGTTGAACCCCTGGGTTCGCCGTCAAGGCGCCAACTACGCGAGAGAATTGAAAAAAACTCAACAATTTGGCTAATCACAATAGCGGTCGCGGGTTTTGTGGCAGGCCTGGTAAGCTTTAAG
Organism: uncultured Holophagales bacterium; assembly: GCA_963844885.1. GTDB lineage: Bacteria > Acidobacteriota > Thermoanaerobaculia > Multivoradales > UBA5704 > DATMER01. The sequence goes on from CAWJQA010000018.1 coordinate 192,787, forward strand.
GCCATCTTGGAGATCGCGCAGTTGGCGGTTGTGCCGAAAGCTAAGCTTGAGCAGTTGCAGGTCCCCAAAGAGACTCAGTCCGAAGAGGCTCAGAGGTCACGGATAGTCTCTTTATCTAAACAACTCGAGAGTGCCGAAGCAGAGATCAACAGACTCCGTGCATCATCACCCTCGGGTTTATCCACCGGACCTGAAGCTAGCAATATCAAAACACTATCATTTGGCAGCGACGAGCCGCCCATGGAGATGGGTTCAGACTCCGTAAATCAACAGCGAGCTGAGCCTAGCCAGACGTCGGGTAGGCATCCAGATCCCGAAAAACTGAAGGCTCAGCCTAACCAAACGGAGCCGAGTGTCGCTTCAACGCCAATCGACAGCAAACCGCCTAAAAATTGTGTGCAAATAAAGGAGAGAGAGAATATTCGTTTTCAGCTTGACGGTTGCGCCGCCAAGAATGGCGGGATAATCTGTAGGCTGACACTTACAAATCGAGACGAGGATAGAGTGCTAGTCATTGAGACATTCGAGATATTTGATTCCAAAAGTAGGGAGTATATTTCAGACAGTCTTAGCATCGCCGATCTGAGTTCGAATTCCAGCGGAAGAAGCGCAAAACTCCTGATTCGTGGCACAGCAGTTCCTGTTGTGGCTTTGTTTGACAACGTTATAGTGAAAGACGAAGTATTTTCGGCTATTAAGATCTTCGCGAGCATCCAGTACCCCGGCGGCCCAATGAGGTTATCCGCACTAGGGCCGTCATTTCCAGTTAGTTTTTATAAGGTTTCAGCCAATTGTACGATGCCAGGCTCGGATGTGCAGTAGAGTTCATGATCTGTAGTTAAGTATCGTCGGCGAACTTTTATGAGGCCACCGGTTGTCAGGGAGTAAGCGCTCCGCGGGCCCGCTTCAGGAAGTCAGGAAGTGGAGAAGTGGATTCGGCGCCGTCTAAGGTGCTATCTTTGGAAGCAGTGACCTGTCACTAGGGCCGCGGGCGAAGTGGTTGGGCTTGGTGGACCGGGTTGAGGCGGCGCTACGACGCGCACCTGGAATGGGCTCGGCTTTGCCGGCAGCGTGGGGACCGGGACGGCCAGCAAGAGCATGTGGCGCGGGCTCGGAAGCTGGTGGAGGAGACGGGGTATGGGCGGTGGGGGCGGGAGGTGGGGTGGTTGGAGGTTCATCGCGCGGAGACCTCACCCCCCGACCCCCTCTCCCGGGGGGAGAGGGGGCGCCACCACCCAGGACATTGAAGACACGAGGAGCGGGGGTTCCCCGGGGTCTTTCCCCCTCTCCCTCCGGGAGAGGGGGCCAGGGGGTGAGGTCTCTCCGCGATGCCGCCGGATCTTCGAACCCCTCTGCGCGCACGGCAAAATCTTCGGGGCAGTCGCGGCCCCATAGATTTCAGGCCAAAATCTTTGGGGCAGCCGTTGCCCCGCAGATTTCAGGCCAAAATCCGTGGGGCAGCCGTTGCCCCGCAGATTTCGGGCCAAAATCTTTGGGGCAGCCGTTGCCCCGCAGATTTCAGGCCAAAATCTTTGGGGCAGCCGCTGCCCCGTAGATTTCGGGGCAAAATCTCTGGGGCAGCCGCTGCCCCGTGAATTTTCGCGCCGTTCCGACCCTTCCTGCTTCGATCCCGGCATAGAATCCACCGCCGATGCGGTGCGACATCTCGGTGGTCATTCCCGCCTACAACGAGGCGGAGCGGCTCGGCTCCACGCTGGAGAAGGCGGTGGCGTATCTTGCCGGCCGGGGCGCCTCCTATGAGGTGCTGGTCGTGGACGACGGCAGCCGCGACCGCACCGCCGAGGTGGCGGCGGGGTTCGCCGGCCGCGGCGTGCGGGTGATCCGCCACGAGCGCAACCGGGGCAAGGGGGCGGCCGTGCGCACCGGCATCCTCGCCAGCCGCGGCGGCGAGGTGTTGCTGTCGGACGCGGACGCCTCGACGCCCATCGAGGAGCTGGAGAAGCTCGAACGGCATCTTCCCGCGGCGCCGGTTGTGCTCGGCAGCCGGGCGGTGGCCGGCGCGGACGTGCGCCAGCATCAGCCGTTCTACCGCGAGCTGATGGGCAAGACGTTCAACCGCATCATCCGCCTGCTCGGGGTGCGCGGGGTCAACGACACGCAGTGCGGCTTCAAGCTGCTGGCCGGGGACGTGGCGCGCGAGCTCGGCGCCGAGCTGACCATCGACGGCTTCGCGTACGACGTGGAGCTGGTCTGGCTGGCGCGGCGGCACGGCCATGCGGTGGCGGAGGTGGGGGTGATCTGGGTCAACTCGCCCGACTCGCGGGTGAATCCGGTGCGCTCGTCGCTGTCGATGTTCCGCGACGTGATCCGCATGCGCTTCCGCCACTCGGGGGGCCGGTGATTCACCCGGCCCTGCCGCTCCTGGCGCTGCTGGGATTGGCGGGTCTCCTCCTGGGCCTGCGCTCTGCCGGTGGAACCCGGCGCGAGGCCGGCCTGGCCTGGGGTTGCCTGGCGCTGGCAGCCACGGCTCTGCTGGCTCCGGCGCTCGCGATTCCGGACGGCATCCCCAGCCCGGCCGCCACGCTCGCCGCGGTCCCGCCCTGGCAGGGGACGGGAGATCCGGCGGCAGGCAACTCCGTGCTGCGCGACGTGACGTTCCAGATCCAGCCGTGGCAGCTCTTCGCCCGCCGCGAGCTGCGCGCCGGCCGGCTGCCGCTGTGGAATCCGCACCAGTTCTCGGGAGCGCCGTTCTGGGCCAACGGCCAGTCGGCGCCGCTCTTCCCGCTTCATCTTCTCTTCGATGCCCTGCCGCTGATCCTCGGCTTCGTGCTCCTCCCCTGGCTGCGCCTCGTCGTGGCCGGCTGCGGCGCGTGGGTGCTGGCGCGGGAGCTGGGGCTGTCCCGGCCGGCGGCGCTGCTCGCGGCCCTGACCTTCTCTCTCTCGGGGATGCTCGTCAGCTTCCTCCTCTTTCCCATGGGCAACGCCCTGGCCCTGGTCCCTTGGGTCCTCTGGAGCGTCGAACGAATCGCGGGACGGGTGGAGGCGCCCTCTCCCGCGAAGCGGGGAGGGTCGGGGAGGGGGTCTTTTTTCTCGCGCTCACCGCCGGCCTCCAACTCCTCGGCGGCCACCCCGAGACCTGCGCCCACACGGCGCTCCTCTCCGGCCTCTATCTTCTCGTCCGAGGGACCGATGTCCGGGCCTGGAGCCGGTTCCTGGCGGGCTGGGGGACGGCGGCGCTGATCGCGGCGGTCCAGATCGTCCCTCTCCTCATGCTCCTGCCCGAGACCAGCAAGTGGGCCGCTGGCGATACCGGTGGTGCCGAGCCGCCGCTGGCGCTCCTCCTGCGGCAGCCGCTCCGCCTCGTCCTGCCGCAGCTCTACGGCCATCCGGCGGACGGCTCCTGGATCGGACCCTTCAACTACTCGGCGACCGCGGTCTACGCCGGAGCGCTGGCGATCCCCCTGGCCGCCGCCGGTCTGGCCCGGGTCCGGGGCGACCGCCGCTGGCTGGCGGTGGCGGTGATCCTGGCCTTCTCCTTCCTGGCGGCGTACCACATGCCGGGAGTGCGGGACGTGCTCGGGGCGCTGCCGGTCCTCGGCCGTGCCGCCCACCACCGGCTGATCTTCGGCATCGAGCTCGGCCTCGCGCTCCTGGCCGGGGCCGGCTGCGACCGCTGGCTGGAAGGGAAGGGGAGAGGGATCGCGGCCGGCGCCGCGCTGGTCGCCCTCCTCCTCGCCGCCGCCTGGATGACCACCTCCGAGTCCTGGGTGAGCCCCGGCCTGACCCGCCAGGAGCTGCGCTGGACGATCGGCGCCCTCGCCGCGGCGCTCGGCCTGACCGCCTCTCTGGCGCTCTCGCGCGAAAGGCGGTGGACGCTCCTGCCGCTGCTTCCGGCCGTGGCGCTCTGCGACCTGCTGCTCGCGCACGGCGGCATCCTGCGCGCGATCCCGCTCCAGCGCCTCTACCCGGAGACCGGCGCCGTCCGCTTTCTGGAAACGCCGGAGACAAGAGAGGGACGGGTGGCCGGGATCGATCAGGCCCTGCGGCCGAACGCGGCCATGGTCTACGGCCTCTTCGACATCCGCGGCGACGATCCGGTGAAGCTCGAACGCTACGAAGCGATCTACCGCTCCTTCGCGCCGGGCGATCCGGTCTACTTCCAGCCGATCCAGCGCTGGGTCGATCCCCGGCTCGACCGCCTGGGAGTCCGCTGGGTCGTGGCCGCGCCCGCCGAGCCGGCGCCCGTCCCGGGCTGGCGGCTCGCCTGGCAGGGAGCGGACGCCAGAATCTGGGAGCGGCCCGGCGCCCTGCCGCTGGTCCGTTGGACGGAGGATGGGGGTTCGTCCGTACACAACGGGATGACGATCGAGATCCTGACCCGGGAGCCCGGCCGATGGGAGATCGGATGGAGGACGCCACGCCGCGCCACGCTGGTCGTGTCCGAAGTCTGGGACCGCGGCTGGAGCGCCCGGTCCGGTGGCCAGGCCGTCCCGGTCATCCCGGTGGACGGCGCGCTGCTCGGCGTCGAGCTGGGTCCGGGCATGGGGACGGTCGAGCTGCGGTACCGGCCGCCGGGGTTGATCTTGGGGATGGTGTTGACGGTGGTGGGGTTGGGGGTTTTGATGGGGGCGTTGAGGCCCTCACCCCCGTCCCCTCTCCCGGTCCGCCCGAGTCCACCCGCCCCGGGAGAGGGGCGCCCCCGCCCACCCCAAAAGCCAAGAAGACACGATGCAAGTCTCCCCCTCTCCCGGGGCGGGTGGACTCGGGCGGACCGGGAGAGGGGGCCGGGGGGTGAGGGCCGCAGGCCACGGACGCTCGAAATCCGCCCCACCCGACCCGCCGACCTCCCCGCCCTCTCCACCCTCTTCGAGCAGCGCTTCGGCCATCCCCTGACGCCGGAGGAGCACGATTGGAAGTATCACCACCTCCCCGGCGAAGCCCGGAGCTTCGTGGCGGTTCCTGCCGGCGATACCGGCGAGGTCGTGGCCCATGCCGGAGCCCTCTGCCTGCCGGCCCGCTGGTCCGGCGGCGAGGCGGGCATCTGGCAGCTCGTGGACTTCGTGGGCTCTCCGCGCCGCGGCGGCCTCCGTCCGCCGGTCGTCGAGCTGGGCCGGATGCTCCTCGGCGACCTGCCGCGGCCCCAGGACGCGCCGTGGATCTTCGGCTTCCCGAGCGAGCGCCACTTCCGGCTGGGACAGCGGGTGTTCGGGTACCGGCCGCTGTTCGAGATCCAGCCCCTGACGGGAGAGATCCCGGCAGGACCGGCTCCGGGCGTGCGCATCGAGACCGGGGATACGCCCGGCGACTGGGCCGCGCCGGTCTGGGACCGCTGCGGAGCTCATGGCGTCCGCCGGTCGGCGGCGTTCCTGGCCTGGCGCTACTGGAGCCGGCCCGGCCGCTACTACCGCTTCTATCATCTGTTCTCGGGCACGGAGGAGGGCCTCGCCGTGTTCGCCTTTGTCGGCGAGGAGGCCTGGGCCGCCGAGGTCTGGCTGCCCGATTCCGGGCGGTGGTACCCTTCGCTTCTCGCCGTCGCCGCCGACCTGCGCGCCGCCGGGCTCCGCTCCTGGCGGTTCTGGCCGTCTCCGGCCATCGATCCCCACGCCGAAGCCCTGGGATTGCGGCCCGGCGGAGAGCGCGTCTTCGTCGGCTGCCGCGGCGGCGATCCGGATGCCGGCTTCACCTACTCCATGGGGGACTATGACCTGGTCTGAGGCGCGCCTCGCGGCGCTGGTCCTGCTGGTCCTGACCGGCTGCGGGCAGAAGCCTGAGGGCTTCCTGCTCCGTCCGCTCGTGGGCACGAAGACCTACAAGGTGGCGCCGGATGGGACGCCCGGCGGCCTCTCGTTCGCCAAGGCGCCCGAGCTGGCCGACGTGGAGATCGACCACGAGCGGCGGCCCGCCGTCCTCACCGCGCCCGGCACCTGGCGCTGGCGCGGCGTGGTGCCCGAAGAGGGGGCGCGGTTCCATGCCGGCGTCCAGCTCCTGCCGGCGGCGTGGCAGGTGGTGGAGGGCCTGGACGCCCATGTCGTGGTGAGCGATGCCCGGGGAGGCGACCTGCGCGAGGTTCTCGACGCCGCCCGGGTGCGCAAGCCGGACGAGGCGCGCTGGATCGACCTCGACGCCGACCTCTCCCGCTGGGCCGGCCGCGAGGTCACCCTGGAGATGACGGCCGAGGTCGCCGGCCTCCCCACCGGCCACGAACGGGACAACATCGTGGCCTGGGGACCGGTCTCGGTGGCGGCGCCTCCCGAACAGGTCGACCGGCCCAACATCCTCTTCATCCTGGTCGACACCCTGCGCCGCGACCACCTGACCCCTTATGGCTACAAGAGAGAGACCACGCCGGAGATCCAGCGCCGCCTCGCGCTGCCCGGCGCCGTGGTGGAGGAGGCCTACAGCCAGGCCCCCTGGACGCTGCCGTCCGTGGTCTCGTTCCTGACCGGCCGCTACCCGGGCGAGCTGCTCGGCTCCGACATGACCTCCTTCGGCATTCCAGACGAGGTTCCTCCGCTGCCCGAGCTGCTCGCCCGCCTCGGCTACCAGACCGGCGGCTTCATCGCCAACCCGAGCCTCCATGCCGGCGCCGGCTTCGGCCGCGGCTTCCGCACCTTCTTCGCTCCGCCCGCCGAGATCGAGTGGATGAAGAAGCACGCCGACACCGTCAACGCCCATGCCGTGCCCTGGCTCCAGGCGCACCAGGACCGGCCGTTCTTCGCCTACGTCCACTACGTCGACCCGCACGACCCCTACGAGAATCCGGACATGGACCGGTACGGCGGGCGCTCGCCGTTCATGCCGGACTACACCGGACCCGTGGCCGGCAACTGGATCCATGGGATCTACAACGGCAACCTCCAGCTCCCGGACCCGGAGCGCGACATCCCCTACATCCGCGCGCTCTACGACAGCGAGGTCCACTACGTCGACCGCTACATCGGCGAGCTGCTGGCGAGCCTCGATCCGAAGGTGCTGGCCAACACCCTGGTCGTGCTCACCGCCGACCACGGCGAGGAGCTGTACGACCACGGCGGCTGGAAGCACGGCCAGACGCTCTACGACGAGCAGATCCACGTGCCGCTGATCGTCCGCTGGGACGGCCACATCAAGCCCGGCACCCGGCTGCGCGGCACGGTCCGGCTCGTGGACCTGGTGCCGACCCTGGTCGGCGCGGCAGGTGGCAAGGCCGATCCCGCGTGGAGCGGCGTCGATCTCCTGCCGGCGCTTGAAGGAGGCGTGCTGCCGCGGCGCCCGGCTTTCGCCCAGCATCTGACCAGCGGCCCGCTGCGCGCCGCCGCCGTGCTCGATCATCGCAAGCTGATCCTCTACAACGAGCGCGAGCCGTTCCAGCCCGCGGACTCGATGCAGGCGCATCTGTTCGAGGTCGACGCCGCCCGCTTCCGCCGGCAGGAGCTGTACGACCTGGGCCGCGATCCGGGCGAGCGGCACAACATCGTCTCAGAGGAGGGACTATCGGCCCGGCCGCTCGCCGAGGTCGTCGACCGGCGCCTGGCTCCGTTCCTGCCCGGCGTCCGGGTGGTCACGGACAACGCCCTTCAGGGTTCGCGGCTGAGTGGTACGATCACGTTCCAGCGCGCGCCTCAGCGCTGGGTGCCCTACTTCCTCGGTCCCCTCGACCGTGTCGAGCAGTCCGGCAACCGGATCACCTTCGAGCTGGTGGCCGAGCCGATCGACAAGGGCTTCCGGCTGGAAGGAGACCCCGGCCGGGTCGAGGCCGTGACGCTGAGCATCGATGGACACCCGGTATCTTCAGGGAGCCCCGTCCGCGCCGTCCGCCCCGGATATCTGAAGATATGGACGCCCGGGAAGCCGGCCGTGGCGCGCCGCCCGTCCGATCCCGAGACCGAAAAACGCCTGCGCAGCCTGGGATACATCCAGTGAACGAGACCTTGCAGCCTCCCGGCTCGGCCGAGCGGGTCCGCGCCGAGAGCGCGCTGATCGTGGCGCCCCACTTCGACGACGAGGTGCTCGGCTGCGGCGGCCTCGCCGCCCAGCTCGCGGCCGCGGGCGGCGTGGTGCGCGTCCTCTTTCTGACCGACGGCGGCGGCGGTGTCGAGGAGATCCCGGATCGCGAAGCCTACCGCGCCCGCCGCCGCGAGGAGGCCGGCAACGCCGTGCGCGCGCTCGGCGCGGCGGGCTTCGACGTCCTGGGTATCCTCGGAATGCCGGACGGCGCCCTCGACCGGCACCTCGACGAGGTTGTCGAGGGGCTGCGCCGGGCGCTGCTCAGCCAGCGGCCGGATCTCCTCCTGGTCCCGCACCCGCTCGAAGTGACCCGCGACCATCAGGCCGCGTTCGCCGCCGTCCACCGGCTCCTCGGGCCGCTCCGGGAAGACGACCATGGCGAGACGGAGGAGTCTCTCCGCAGCCTCCAGATCCTCCTCTACGAGGTCAACCACCCGGGCCATCCCGATCTCCTGGTCGACGTCACCGCCGAGGAGGGTGTGCTGGAGGCGGCCATGGCGTTCTACGGCAGCCAGGAGGAGCGCCACCCGTACCTCAACGCCGCGCTCGGCCTGCGCCGCTTCCGCACCCTGAGCCTCGGCCCCGAGGTGAAGCTCGCCGAAGGCTACCGCCGCCTGCGGGTGGAGGATTTCACCACCCGCAGCCCGGCGCAGCTCATCCGCCATCTGGGCGGATTTCCGGAGATCTCGGAGGTCCGGGAAGGGCCGCGCGTCTCCGTGATCGTCCGCACCCGCGACCGGCCCGATCTTCTGGCGGAGGCGCTGGCGAGCTTGGCGGCGCAGGAGTACCGGCGCGTCGAGGTCGTCCTGGTCAACGACGGCGGCGATCCGCCCGTCCTGCCTTCCGGCTTCCCGCTGCCGGTCGTGCGCGTGGACCTGGAGACGAACCGCGGCCGGGCGGGCGCGGCGGAAGCGGGCGTGGCCGCGGCCACCGGCGACTGGGTGGCCTTCCTGGACGACGACGACCTCGCCGCGCCCGAGCACCTCGCCGCGCTGGCCGCCCTGGTCCAGGCCCCGGGTGTGCGCGTGGCCTACTCGGACGCCGCCGTGGCCGTCTACGAGCTGGACGAGACCGCCGGCCGCTGGCTCTGCCGCGACCGCCGCCTGCCGTACAGCCGCGACTTCGACCCCGACATCCTCCTGGTGGACAACTACATCCCGTTCAACACCCTGCTCATCGAGCGCAAGCTGTTCGCCGAGGCCGGGCCGTTCGATCCGAGCCTGCCGTTCTTCGAGGATTGGGACTACCTGATCCGTCTCTCGGCCCTGACGCCGTTCCATCACCTGCGCCGGGTCACCTGCGAGTACCGGCACTTCCGCGGCGGCGGCCATCACGTCTTCGGCGAACGGCCGAGGGAGCGGGCGGATTTCCTGTCGGTCAAGTCGAGGGTCCTGGCCAAACACGCCGCCCGCCTGGGTCCGGACGCCCTGGCGCGCGCCGTGGACACGCTGCGCGCCGAGGTGGTCCAGGAGCGGGAGGACCGGATCGCGGCCCGCCGCGAAGCCGCCGCCCGCCGCGGCGAGCTGAGCGAGCTGCGGCACAACCTGGAGCGCCTCGTCCGGGAACACGAAGCCGCGAACCGCGAGCGTTTCGACCTGGAGGAGCGCTTCCACGCCCTGAACGGCGAGCTGGACGCGGTGCGCCAGGAGAACCTCCGCATCCGCGCCGACCTCCAGCGTCTCTACGACCAGGAAGGCAAGCTCCGCGACAACCTGAACGAGCAGCTCGTCCGCCTGCGCCGCACCTACGGCGAGATCGAGCGCCTGAACGCCCTCATCAAGCAGATGGAGTCCAGCCGCGCCTGGCGCCTCCACGCGTGGGTGCAGGAGACGAAGGGGCGCTTCGGGCGATGAGAGAAGAACGTTTTGAGGGCGGATTCCCTCTCCCCCGGCACGGGGGAGAGGGCTAGGGAGAGGGGGAATGGGATCAACCCGCATCGCCCTCGTCTCCAGCGAACCCGTCCGCCCGCGGATGGCGGGCATCGGCATCCGCTACTTCGAGCTCGCCCGCCGGCTGGCCGAGCGCGGGATCGGCGTCCGCCTCGTCTCTCCGGCGGAGCCCGGGGAGATCGAGATCCCCGGCGTGGAAGTGCGGCGCTTCGAGCGCGGCCGGCTGACCGAGATCCTCGCCGGCTGCGACGCCGCCGTGGCCCAGGGCCAGCTCGCCAACGACGTGCGTCCTCGAGCTGCCGCGGCTTCCGGTCGCCATCGACCTCTACGATCCGTGGCTGATCGAGAACCTGACCTACGCCGCCACCCTCGGCCTCGATCCGTACCGCAACGACCACGCCACCTGGGTGCTCCAGATGTCGCGCGGCGACTTCTTCCTCTGCTCGTCCGAGGAGCAGCGGACCTTCTATCTGGGCTTCCTCGCCGCGCTGGGCCGGGTCAATCCCGAACGCCTGGAGGGGGACCCGGACCTGGAGACGCTGCATCGCGCCCGTCCCGTTCGGCGTGCCGGACGAGCTGCCGCCGCACCGGCCGGTCCTGCCGCCGAGCGGAGCCCGGCGAGCGCCGCCTGCTCTTCGGCGGCCTCTACGACTGGTACGACCCGTGGACCCTCCTCGACGCTCTCCGCAGCGTGGGCATCCCCGGCTGGACCCTCCTCCTCATCCGCAATCCGAACGCGGACAGCACGCCGCAGCGTCTCCTCGGCGAGGTCGAGGCCCGCTGCCGCCAGCTCGGCTGGTGGGGGAGCCGCGTGCAAGACGCTCGACTGGGTGCCGGCCGAGCGGCGCTACGACCTGCTGCGCGACGTCGACCTCCTGGTCGCGCCGCACCGGCCGAGCCTGGAGACCCGCCTGTCGCTCCGCACCCGCTTTCTCGACGCCCTCGCCGCCGGCTGCCCGGTCGTCACCAGCGAAGGCGGCACCATGAGCCGGCTGCTGCGCGAGCATGGCGCCGGCTGGGTGGCGCCGACCGGGGACGCGGAGGGGCTCGCCGATCTCTTGACGAGAGGTGCTCGACCGCGGATGAGCCTGCTCTCGACGCCCGCCGGCAGGGGGCGCGCGAGCTGCTCCGCGCCTTCACCTGGGACCGCGCGCTCGCGCCGCTCCTGCGCTTCTGCCGCGAGCCCCGGCGCGACGAGACCAAGGACCGGTTCGTCCACCGGCCGGAGACGGTCGCGCCGCCGGATTCCTTCCCCTTCCGCCTGAAGCGCCGCCGTTCGCCTCTGGGGATTGTCGATGAAGAAGATCGCGGTCGCCGATCCTCTCCTGGAACGGTCGCCACCATCTGGAGACCTGTCTCGCCGCGCTCGCCGGCCAGCGCGACCCCGGCGTCGACTGGGAGATCCTGGTGCTGGACAACGGCTCGCTCCGACGGCACCGCGGACTGGCTTCGAAAGACGGCAATCTCCGGGTCGCCCGCGTCCGGCTGATCGAGAGCGCGCGTGAACCTCGGCTTCTGCGCCGGCAACAACCGCCTGGTGCGGGAGGCGGAAGACGCCGACGCGCTGGCGCTGCTCAACAACGACACCCGTCCGGAGCCCGGACTGGCTCGCCGCGCTGGTGGACGCCCTGCGCTCGGCGCCGGACGACGTGGCCGCGGTCTCCGGCAAGATCGTGGACTGGGACGGCGAGCGCCTCGACTTCGGCCGCGGCGTGATGACCTTCGACGGCCACGCCTTCCAGCTCGACTTCCGCCGGCCGCTCGCCCGGGCGCGGGTGCCGAAAGCGGGCGACGAGCTGCTCTTCGCCTGCGGCGGCAACCTGCTGGTCCGCCGCCGGTCCTTCCTCGCGGCCGGCGGCTTCGACGAGAGCTACTTCGCCTACCTGGAAGACGTCGACCTCGGCTGGCGCCTCTGGTCGGGAGGCGAGCGCGTGATCTGTCGCGCCGGAGGCGGTGGTCCGCCACCGGTCGAGCGCCACGAGCGACCTGCTGGGGCTCTACAACCGCGGGATTCCTCTTCGAGCGCAACGCCTTCCTGACCGCCTACAAGAACTACGAGCCCGGCGTCTGGGAGCGGCTCGATGCCGGCGCTGCTGCTCACCCTGGTCTCCCGCACCGAGAGCATGCTGGCCAACAACCCGGGGGCCGCCACGCTCGCGGATCGACCCCTACGCCGGCTGGATCGCGAACACTGGAAACGGCGCGCCGCTTTCCGCACCGCCGGTCCGGGTGCCGGTCACCCCGAAGAACATTCTCCTCAAGATGAAGGAGCACGGGCCGCGCAAGTTCTTGAAAAAGGTCGTCGAGCGCCTCCAGGCCGCCCGGCCGGCTCCACCTCTCCCGGCTCCGATTCCGGACGCGCCGTGCCTCACCGACGAGCGGACCATCGCCCAGCTCCGGGCCCTCCACTGGCTCCTCGGCCACCTGGACGGCGCCGCGGAGAGCCGGGCGCAGGTCCAGCACCGCCGCCGCCGTCCGGACCGGGAGATCTTCGAGCGCTTCCCCCTCTACCTCGTCCCCACCTACCCCGGCGACGAGACCCTCTTCGCCAGCCCCGGCTTCGAGGCCTGGCTCCCGCGCGACATCCCCCTGGTCCGTGCCAACGTGGGTGAGATCATGGAGATGGGGTAGAGACGCCCCAGTCCGTCGTCGATGACTTCACCGGGTCCCGAAACGCCGGGGCGTCTCCGCTCTTCGCGAAGTTGCCACATCGTTGTCCCGCTTTCCCGCCGGTCGCGCACTAATTAGAAGACCCGGCAGTGACCTCCGGCAGACCCCCCGACGTCATGAGCTCTGGTCCGGGAGCGGCGATCACGCCGCCGGCCCGGCGTTATCGATTGATTTTATCTGGAAGGGAGACGAAATGGGACTGACCAACGCCCTCAAACTGTACACCGGCTTCATTCGGCTTCGCCTGAAGAACGGCGATCCGCGGGAGTATGACCGTCATTGGGAGAAGTTCTGGAAGACCGTCGACAAGACCGGACAGGACGGCGAGGTCGTCTGGGATGCGCGTCCGGAGATCGCCGCGGCGGAGGATCTGCCGCGCTTCCAGTCCTACATGGACCGCACGGTCCCGATCCTCGACCTCGGTTGCGGCAACGGCCGGCAGTCGCGCTACCTGGCCAAATACTTCGACAAGGTGATCGGCGCGGACATCGCGCCGTCGGCGGTCGAGCTGGCGCGCCAGGAGACGGCGCAGGAGAACAACGTCGTCTACCGCGTGCTCGACGCGACCCATCCGGAGCAGGCGGAGGCGTTCCACGCCGAGTTCGGCGACGTGAACGTCTACATCCGCACGGTGATGCACGTCATCCAGAAGGTGGACCGGCCGAAGTTCGTCCAGAGCCTGAAGACGCTGCTGGGCGAGAAGGGCGTGCTCTACCAGATCGAGCTGTCCTCGCAGGCGCTGAACTACTTCCGCTCTCTGCCGGCCAAGGGCAAGATGGACCTGCCGCCGCTGATCGAGCGGGTGGTGCAGCACGGCGTGGTGCCGGTGGGCTACGAGGCGAACGAGCGGGCCGGGCTCTTCCCGGACAGCGAGTGGGAGCTCCTCAACGAGGGCACCGGCCTGACCGTGAAGACCATCCCGATCGCCCAGGGCAAGGAGGGCGCGGTTCCGGCCAACTACCTGATCGCCCGCAACCGCCCGGCCGCCGCCATGCGCAAGGCGAGCTGAAGCCCGGCTCACCCCCGCAGTCCGAACGAGAGGCGGCCTTCCAGGCCGCCTCTTTCGCTTTTCAAAAGAACCTTGCAAGCAGGCTCGGTTCTTGCAATTTCCAAGACTTGCGAGGATGGTGGCCCGATTGTGAGCAACGGGCCTCTGGCGCCGGCGGACTTCCGGAGAGACAATGCTCCTTTCTTTGATTCCATTGTGGAGAGGATCCGAGAGGAGAGATGGGATGGACAGACCGAGGGACTCCAGGCTGGACATCAAGGCCGTTGTTGAGGGCCTCGGCGCGGCGCCTGCGGCGACCCCCGCCGGCCTCCGTGCGGCGCTCGCGTCTGTGGATCTGGACCGGCTCACCGCCAACGACTACTGCCAGCTCTCCCGCGCCCTGCAAGCGCGCCCGGGGAAGGCCGACGTGAAAATGGCCTTCCTGGGCAACTTCACGCTCGACCTCCTGCCGCGCTGCGTCGACGTCCACGCCGGGCGCGAAGGGTTGAGGGTCGGCTCCTACGTCGGCGAGAGCGGGCAGTACGTCCGGGAGGTGCTCGACGAGGCCTCGCCGCTGATCGAATTCCAGCCGGACGTCGTCCTCCTGGCGCTGTCGCTGCGCCTCTTGCAGCCGGACCGCATGGCCGCGTTCAGCTCCATGCCGGCCGGCGAGCGCCGCGACTTCCGCGGGGAGATCCTCGCCCATCTGGAATCCTGGGCTGAGATGGCCGTGGCGCGCCTCCCGGCCACCGTCCTGATCGGGAACTTCCCGGCTCCCGCCTGGCCGCTTGCCGGCGTGGCCGACGCGAAGGCGGAATACAGCGAGGCCGAGCTCTACCTGGAGCTCAACCTGGAGCTTCTGCGCCGTTTCAAGGGCAACCCGCGGGTGCGGCTCTTCGACCTGGAGCGCCTCGCCTCGCGCCATGGCAAGGACCGGATTCTCGATCCCAAGATGTACCACCTGGCGCGGATGGAGTGGAGCCCGGGCTTCCTGCCGGTCGTGGCCGGCGAGCTGGTGCGCCACGTCAAGGCCATCCGCGGCCTGGGCCGCAAATGCCTGGTGCTCGACCTGGACGGCACGCTGTGGGGAGGCGCCGCGGGCGAGGAAGGGCCGGCCGGCGTCAAGGTCGGCCCGGGAGATCCGGAGGCGGAGGCGTTCCTCGCCTTCCACCACCGCCTCAAGGCGCTCCAGGACCGCGGCGTCCTGCTGGCTGTATGCAGCAAGAACAACCCGGCCGACGTGGAAGAGGTCTTCGAGAGCCGGCCGGAGATCCCGCTGCGGCTCGCCGGCTTCGCGGCCACGGAGATCGGTTGGAACCCCAAGCACGAGGGTCTGCGCAGGATCGCGGCGGCGCTCGACCTCGGCACCGACAGCCTGGTCTTCCTGGACGACGATCCGGCCGAGATCAGCCTCGTGCAGCAGATGATGCCCGAGGTCAAGGCCGTGCTGCTGCCGCCGGACCCGGCCGAATACGCGGGCCTGCTCGAACGGATGGACGACTTCGAGATGTCCGCGACGCCGGAGCACCGGGAGAACCGCCAGAGGCAGGAGCTCCAGGCCACCGCGGACAGCCTGGCAAGCTACCTGGCGAGTCTGCGCACGGATCTGGAGATCCGGCTGGCCCGCCAGGAAGACCTGCCGCAAGTCCACGATCTCTTCACGAAGACGAACCAGTTCAACCTGACCAGCGAGCGCTACTCCCTGGCCGAAGTCGAGCGCTTCGCCACCTCGCCGGCCTGTGAGCTCTGGGTGACGCGAGCGCGGGACCGCTTCGGCGACCTGGGCCTCATCGCCGCCGTCCTGCTCAAGAAGATCGGCCGGATGGCGACCCTCGACAGCTTCCTGATGAGCTGCCGCGTGATGGGCCGGGGGATCGAGATCGCGATCCTGAACCACGTCAAGCACCGGTTGCTGGAAGACCGCAGCGGCCTGGAGCTGCGCGGGCGCTACGTCCCGACGCCCAAGAACAAGCCCGTGGAGACGTTCTACGATCAGCAGGGCTTCCGCCTCCTGGAAAGCTCGCCATGCGGGGAGAAGCTCTACGGCCTGAGAAGGGACGAGGTGCGGATCGAGCCCTGCGATTGGATCCGGGTGGTCCACGACGAGCTCGTCGGCAGCCGGTAGATCAAAACCATTGCAGTAACTCGCCGCTTCGGGTAAGTTGGCGCCATGGTTTTCGGGGATCTGCTGGAGGCCGTCGGGGATGAGCCGGTCTTCGAGACCGGGCTCCTGCTGGCCGGCGACGTGGATCCGGTGGATGTCCGGCGTCAGCTCTCCCGGTGGGCCGGCGCCGGACGCCTTCATCAGCTCCGCCGCGGCCTCTACACGGTCGCGCCACCGTTCCAGAAGGTGAGGCCCCATCCTTTCCTGGTGGCCAACCGCCTGGTGCTCGGCTCCTACGTGAGCCTGCAATCGGCCCTGGCCCACTACGGGCTGATCCCGGAGTCCGTGCCGGTGACCACGAGCGTCTCGGCGGACCGGCCATGCCGATGGCAGACGCCGCTCGGAGCCTTCGAGTTTCGCCACATCCAGGGAGAGCTCCTCACAGGCTACCGCTGGACGGAGGTGGCGGAAGGGCAGTCCGCCGATGTAGCGAGCCCCGAGAAAGCCCTGCTCGACCTGATCTATCTGGAGCCCGAAGCGGATTCGTCCCGGTACCTGGAGGGGCTGCGTTTGCAGCACCTGGAGATCCTCGACATGGAAGAGCTGCGCCGTCTGGCCGTGCTCTCGGGCAAACCCAAGCTGAAGCGGGCCGCGGAGCGGATCGCCGATCTCGCGGAGACGGAAGCCGAGGAGTACGAGGCCCTGTGAAGGAGAGACTGAAAGACCTCATCCGCGCCGGCTCGGGCGCAACGGAGGCCCGGAACCGGGTCCGCGAATACCTCCAGGCGGAGATCCTGGGCTCGCTCCAGCGCTCCGGCGCGATGGTCCCCCTCGCCTTCCAGGGAGGGACGGCCTTGCGCTTTCTCTATTCGATCCGCCGGTTCTCCGAGGATCTCGACTTCGCCCTGGAGCGCCCGGACCGGGGATACGACTTCCGGAAGATCCTGAAGGCGGCCCAATCCGACCTGTCCCGGGAAGGGTACGAGACCGAGGCACGGGTCAGCGATCAAAAGGTCGTCCACAGCGCCTTCCTGCGTTTCCCGGGCCTTTTGTCCGACCTCGGCCTGTCGCCGCATGCCAACGAGGTGCTCTCGATCAAGCTGGAGGTGGACACCCGCCCTCCCGCCGGAGCGGTCTTGATGACCACACTTGTCCGCAGGCACCTCACCCTGCGCCTTCAGCATCACGATCCGGCATCCCTGCTGGCGGGAAAGCTCCACGCCATCCTGCAGCGCCCCTACCCGAAGGGGAGGGACATCTACGATCTGATCTGGTACCTCAGCGATCCGGGCTGGCCGCCGCCGAACTTGGCCCTGCTCAACAACGCCCTCACGCAGACCGGCTGGAAACAGGAGCCTCTGACGGCGGCCGACTGGCGAGGAGCGGTCAGGGATCGTCTGGAGGAGCTGGACTGGACGAGGATCGTCGCCGATGTCCGGCCGTTCCTGGAGTCCGCCGGGGACGTAGCGCTCCTGACGCGGGAGAGCCTCGACCTTCTTTTGCGCTGAGCGCGCCTGCCTTCGGCGAAGGCTGCCACTGCGGAGCAGATTCTCAAGCGAGAGAGGTTTCTTCAAGCAACCCTCTCAACTCGTCCGCGGAGACGGTCTTGAGCTTCCCCGAGCGCCTCAGCCGGCGATAGCGATCGTCCACGGCTTCCTGCAAAGCGGCGACCTGCTCTGGAGTCGCGCCATATTCATGCTGGGCAAAGTCCTTAGACTCCACTTCCACCTTGCGCAGGGCGATGATGTTTGCCCCCAGGATGATGCCGATATCATCACCGCCGGCGGCAGCCGTCAGCCAGTGACTCAGGTTCTTCCGTGCCTCCGTGATGGTGAGAGTCTTCATAGAGACGTTATACAGTCTCTCCCCGGGAGGATCAAGCCTCGGCAAGGGTGCAAGAAGCAACCCGGCTTCGTGCGCCCTGAAAGGGCACAGGCATAGAGCCTGGCGCTTCAGCGCCAGGTCAGAACGCCAAAAACCCACCCCGAGTCCCGAAAGGGACGCAGGCACGGTGAGCCCGTGGCCGAGAGGAAGGCCGCCGAGCATCGGGGAATCGGCCGCATATCTCTCTTCCGCGACAAGAGACACGCCTTTCCGAAAGCCCGGATCACCCATTTGGGCGGACGGCGGCGGCCTTGGGCTCGGCGGCCGGCTGTCCTTCTCAGCCTTCAAGGGACCACGCAATCGGGGCTCCCAGATCGCCAAACCCCCGCCGTTCCTCGTTTTGAGCCTCTCGATGAGGGCGACGAGCCTCTCGTCGGACTTCACGAGCCTCTCGACGACTTGGACGAGCCTCTCATCGAACATTTCGAGCCACTCATTGAGGTCGACGAACCGCTCATCGACCTTGACGAGGCTCTCGTCGACTTCGACGAGCCTCCCATCGACCTCACGAGCCTCTCGTCAAGCTCGTTGAGCCTCTCGTCAAGCTCGTTGAGCCTCTCGTCAAGCTCGTTGAGCCTCTCGGCGAGCTCGACGAGGGCCTCATCGACTTCATCGAGCCGCTCATCGAGGTCGACGAGCCTCTCGTCAAGGTCGACGAGGCTCTCCTCAGACTCGTCGAGGGTCTCGTCGGCCTCACGAACCGCTCGTCGAGCTCGACGAGCCTCTCATTGAGGACGTTGAGAGCCTCGTCAGACTCGTCGAGCCTCTCGTGAGCCACCCTTCAAGGCCTCTCGAGGCGGCCGCGAAGGGCGACAGTCTGATTCCTTCTCTACGCGCCTGTCAATGGACCTCGGCGCGACTCGATTGCAGGCTGATCGAGGCTGGATGGCTCTGTTTGAGAGCCGAGATTGCCGTCAAGCTGCTCTTGGCGCTCCTTGAAGCGTCCGTCGCTCGACATCCACTTCGACATGGACGGAGTCCTGATCGACTCCAAACTGCTGCGGCCCTAGGCCGAGATCGCCGATTTCGTCGAGTCCGGCCTGATCCTGGCCGCGGAGGGCTGGCTCCCGCACCACCGGTCTCCGCATCGATCGACACCTCCTGAAGAGCGCTTCGCGAGAGAGCTTGACGGCGGTCTATCGTGGTGAATCGCATAGACCGGGTTACACAAAAGGCGGCGGTTCGGGTCTCTATAGAGTATGATTCCCGCCTCCAACGCCGGAGAGAGTCCTAGGCCGCCTGGGCGCAGCCTCGACCCCTTCGTCTTCCCATCCGAAACTCGTGGCCGGTTTTGGATGCTCGTGGTCGCAGCTCTGCTCATAGGCGTCAGTCTCACGCTTGTCTTGATGACAGGAATCTTCAGAACGACCTATGTGAACGACATGACAAGCTTTTCTGATCGCACGGCCGAAGTCATGGGGCACCGCGATCCGCGCGACCTCAGCCCTGATGAGCTCTTGACCGTGAGCAAGCAATTGCCCCGCCTTAATTGGGAAATGCTGCTCAAACGTATTCCACGGCTGATCATGCTCATCTTATCCGGTCTGTTCATCCCGGCCGTTGCGGCAGTGCTCTACATTCGCCATCCCCGTCGGATCAGGCGGCGTTATGAGAGCCGGACGCTGACCGCCTGGGAGGCTCCCACCGTCGTATCCTTCCTGCAGAGTTGCACCTCGGCCCTTCGTTTGCCTCCTCTGCGCCTGGAAGTCGCGGAGGCGAGGTCCAAGCTCGCCATGCCACAGACCTTCGGACGTCCAGGGAAAGAAGTATTGCTCCTGCATGGCGCCCCCGGTTTTCTGGAAGATACATGGGGTGATACGGCCAAGACTGTCGTGCTCCACGAAGTTGGCCATATCGTCAATGGAGATGCCCAGGATCGTGAAAAGAGCCGAGCGCTCTGGATCGGCCTCGTAGCTTTTCTCGGCCTCACGTTCTGCGTGCTGTGGGGCTTTGCCCTGCTGGGAGTTTCTCTCGCGCGAGGCGCAGAGCAGGCAAGCATGACCTTTGCTGCCGCGAGTCTGGCTATCCTGAGGGCCACCGGCCTCTTCACGCCAATGTTGCTGCTTGTCTGGTTTATCTGGCTCGGGCTGGTCCGCATCCGCGAATTCTATGCTGACTACCGGGTGGCGCTTTGGGGGCGTGGCGAATCATTGAGAAAACTGTTGAGAATGCAAGAGTCAAAGAGTCGCTGGTGGGAACGCTCCAAGTGGTGGGGAATGGTCTGGGAGCAATGGGGGCAACACAAGTGGTGGACATTGTGCGCCGGAGCGCTGGAACGGGCAGCAGAGCGGATCGAACCGATCTGGAGGAGCCATCCATCCTATCGATTGCGTCGATTGGTTTTGGCAGACCCTACTCAGCTTTTTCGGGTCCCGTCCGACCTGGCCCTCGTGACAGGATTCCTTCTGTCTCTCCTTATCACCAATTTGATCGCTCCAGCGATAGAGCTGGCGTCTCTACTGAACCTATTGACCGAAACATTCTTCTGGTGGATCGCAGGCCCACTTCTCGCCGCTCTGTCCTCTCCCTGGAAAGAATTGACTCTGATCCTGGGTAGAGTCATCGTCGTTGTGGGACCATTCCTGGTTTTCTGTTCCCTGCTACTGGGAATACCCGCGTATCTGGTCGCTCGTGCCATCGGCGTACAGGTGCAGCGAGAAGCCGTGGCCGATTTGGCAGAAGGAAATCGATGGGGATACCTGCGTTCGCTACGGCCGGCCATCCTTATGGCCTTAGGGGTTGAGGGGGGCTTCCTGCTCACACCGACCGGCGCGGTATTGGGGGGGCTCCATCTCGACGCAGGTATGCGGCTGTCCTGGATCGCCGGCATGACTTTCCTTACCTGGCTGTGGCTGGCCTACATGCGGGCGCTGACTCGCTTCACCTTGGGAGTTCATGTCGGGCCCAGTTTTCCCGGCAAGCTGAGTCGCTTTGTCAATGCCTCGGCAGTAGCGCTGCTCATTGTTCTTTTCTGGCCTGCCGCGTTCACGCGCATGGCTTTTATTTTGAATTACCGGGAAATGCCTCGATGGGGCATACCGGAGAACGTCACCAACCAAGAATTTATCAATTATATCCATGTGACGGGAATCATGCTTGCGGCTTTCGCAGTCGCCGCATACGTCTTCTGGACGGGGGGCTGCCTGTTTTTCTGCGCTGCGCGGCTATGGCACATGAAAATCCGTTGCCATTCCTGTGGCGATCCGTTACCTCGCGGGTTTGCGGTCGGCCGCTCCTGTGCTTCCTGCGGAGAACCGCTCGCTGCCTGGATCTACAATCGACCTGATCCCACTGCGGATCTTTCCTGAACAGCGCGCCATGAGCACCACAAAACTGATTGCGTTTCTTCTGGCGCTGACCAGCCTGGCAGGGATGCTGTTTGTCGCTTTCGCATCGGCCGCCATGCCCATTGTGCTCCGCGACCAGATCTCCGCGCCCCCTCCTCTGGACAAGGCGAGCCCTGGATGCATCGCCTTGTTCGCATTTGTCGCCTGGACCCCCTTGGTGGCAATACCCGGACTTGTGGGATTCGGTCTCTGGTTTTTTGCTATCCGCAAGCAGGAGGCTGCGGTAGAGCGAGAAGCCGCGACGTTTCCCGAAAAGGAAATCGCATTCCAGGCCCGCCTCGACGGCCTCTCCCGACGGTTGCTGGAATGTGGAGGCGATGGCACCGCGCTTGCGCCTGAGATTCCCGTCTGGATACGGGATCTCGACGATCTGCAGCAAAGCCGACTGCTCAGCGTGCTTGCCGAAACCAGTCTCAGCACGGCCAACGGGAACGTCGGTTTTCTTTCGAGCCCTGGAATCGAGGCGGAAAGAAGTGCGCCGGGTTGTGCTAAGGCCCTCGGCATGGGATTGTTCGTTTTTGCCGGATTCTGTTGGCTCTGGGCCGCGCTCGCGATGTTTGTGCAGCTCAAAACCTCCCTGGCATCTGTACAAGGTATCGCGCCTAGCCCTGCGACTGCGGTCTACGGAACCTTCGGCTGTTTTGCTCCGGGCTTGGCGGCGATGATCGGCGGGATCGTGCTCCGTCGGCTGCTCCGGCGAGAAACGGAACGACAAAAACGACGCGAAGCCTTTCGCAATCATGCCCGCGAGATCATGCTGGAGAGATGTCTTGGTCGCCTGGCACGGCTTTTTTCACATGACAAGGATTCCGCTGCGGCCGAGGAGACTGCAGTCTCCCGGATAGCCCGGGCGGACGTAGTCTGCACTCTTGCGCAACTGGACGGGCCAGGAAAAGGGCGACTGATCGCCGGGCTTCATGCCGGCGGCTCTCCCTTCCCTTTCTCGCTCGGGCGGGTCGACCTGCGGGGCGCCGTCTTCGTGGATGCCGATCTTTCGGGAGCGGATCTCGCCGGCGCAAATCTCTCCGGTTCCCATCTGAGTGGGACCTGCCTGGTCCGTGCAAACCTTCGCGGCAGTTGTCTCATCGGTGCCGACCTGAGGCGTACCGATGCCACGGAAGCCGTTTTCAGGCAGGCCGACCTCCGGAAGGCTCGGCTGCATCGGTGCATCCTGCGGCGGGCCGATCTGAGCGGAGCCGACCTGGAAGGAGCGAACCTCTGGCAGGCCGATCTCTCCGGGGCTGATCTCTCCGATGCGCGTGTGAACGACGCGCAACTACGAGGATCACGAACCGGACTGCTTCCGGATCCCCACGAGGAGGCATTGCCGTGAAGCCAGCCAGTCGAAATCTCTGGCTTGAGCTCGCTGCGCTCTGTCTGTTCCTCTTTAGCCTCGTTCTGTTCTTGCTCACAATGTTTTCCGTAGCGACCTTTTTCATGAGCGGTCTTTTGCCCGACGAGTCGTCGTCGGCGGGAGTCAAGGTGGTGGTCAGCATCGAGGAGGTGCTGGTGGCAGCTCTATCCACCCTTGTTCCCGGCCTGGCCCTGGTCGCGACGGCCTGGGGACTGCGCTCGCTCCTGGTCGACGAAAAGGAGCCCGACGCATGAACGCGGCCGAGTTTCTTGCCGCTCCCTCCCATCTGAGAGCCCTCCGCGATGCCGTGCTCGCTGTCCAGCGCGAGGTGGCTCCCGAGGAGTGGGAGGTGACGACTGACTACGTAGGGCCGCTAATCGAGTTGGCTGCCCGCGACGAGTTGCCGACCACCGATACATCTGACGACGCGGGAGGTTTCGGCGCCGCAGACTGGATGCTTCTACCCATCATCTTTATGGTCATGGGCGTCCTGCAGGCTCGCCTGGAAACCGGAGACACCCGAGACATCACAGAGGCGGAGGTTCGTGGACTGGTGCGCCACAGTGGCTCGCTGCCGGCACGGAAGCTTGTCTCCGAGCTCACGAGGTCGCTTCAGAAAGCCTTTTCCCAGCACCTGGAAGCCTTCCTCGCGCCCGCTCCGAAGGGAGCCCGGGAAGAGCGCCATACGGACATTTCCTGCCCGCGCCAGGTCTGGAAAGAGACGCCGAGGTTCAACCTCGTCGTGCGCCTGACCTTGCGGCCGACTCCGTGGAGCGTCGCCCACCGGGCTCTGGACGTCAAAGCCAGCCAAACGATTCTCGTCTCACTGCAAGCGTCTGCGTTCGACATGCTGACCGCGGCATGCCAGGAAGTATTCCTCCCGCCGGGGCAGGATAGCGCGCCGATCGTCTTCGATCTTCGTCCTCGCGAAGCGGGGCCTCAGCGCTTGATTCTGGATTTCTTCCAGGCTTCCCATCCTCTGGGGGCGGTCACCGTGCCCGTGGAGGTGACCGAGCAGCCTGTCCCGGAATCGCAG
Organism: uncultured Holophagales bacterium; assembly: GCA_963844885.1. Lineage (GTDB taxonomy): Bacteria > Acidobacteriota > Thermoanaerobaculia > Multivoradales > UBA5704 > DATMER01. The sequence goes on from CAWJQA010000018.1 coordinate 216,006, forward strand.
ATCCAGGTGGCGTCATCTGCCTTCTCCCTCGAATTGGAGATTCCTCCGCCGGATCGGCTCCTGCTGATCTCCTGGGCCCCAGAGCGGTCGAGTCTGGCCATGAGCCTGATCGCAGGGGGCTCGCTCCAAAACTTCCCTCCTTGGCGGTCGGAGCGCGACCCTGCGCTCATGGCCACCCATCTTTTCAATGATTTGAATGCCCTGACCGATGGCTGGGATCCGACGGCTCAGGCCATACGGGGGCAGCAGCGCAGCCTGTCCGCGCAGGCCATCGACGAAGAGCTGAAGGTAATCGGCCAGAACCTTTGGAGAATTCTGCCCGAGGGATTCCGTAGCCTCTACTCCCGGGAGAAGGAGCGTTGGCGGAACAGCAGTCTGCTTATCTACTCCGACGAGCCTCACCTGCCCTGGGAGTTGGTCTGGCCGTACGGAGAGGGGTGGGAAGACGAGGGACCCTGGTGCTCGACGTTGTGTCTGAGCCGTTGGCTGCGCCAGGATGAGCTGGGGAGTGGCAACGCCGGTCCCCCTGGCCGTCTTCCTCTGACAGCTCTGGCCTGCATCGCCTCCACGGACTTGGAGGCCGCTCAGCGGGAGAAGGCTTTCCTGCACGGCTTGCTCGAGCAGCGAGGGGTGCGGGATGTCAGTCCGTCCACTCCTACCCGCGAGGCGGTGCTGGGTCTGCTGAAATCGGAACCCTGCGACTGGATGCACGTGGCCGCGCATGGCAATTTTCACGCCGATGCCCCTGAGGAGCACTCCGCGCTCTGGTTGGACGGTCAAGCGATCCTCACCCCCCGGCACATCGTCGGCCCGGCGATCGAAGACCATCTGAGGCAGGCACGCCCGGTGTTTTTCTTCAACGCCTGCCACGCCGGCCGTCTCGGTTGGAGTCTCACCCGGATCGGAGGCTGGGCGCAACGCCTGGTCTCCTGCGGCGCGGGCATGTTTCTCGGCCCCCTCTGGGCGGTGGAGGATGAAAGCGCCTTCCGGGTTGCACAGAGCTTCTACAGGCTCCTGCTCGAAGGGATGACCGTCGCCGAAGCGGCCCGGGAGACCCGCCGGACCGCTCGCGAGGCCGGGAGCCCGACCTGGCTCGCCTACAGCCTGTATGCCCACCCGAACGCGAAGGTTCTCCTGGTCGCTCCCGAGAACAAGGCTCCTGAGGTTCCAGGAGCCTAACCAACTTCCCGGCTTTGGGGTCTCTATCGGGTGTCGACGCTCGTCCTGGGATGAGAGGAGGACTTTTCGATGCGCCGCATCTCCGAAACCGCTGTCTTCGTGGCCCTGCTCGCGATTTGGGGCCTGACCCCGTTGCTGATCCTGGGGTTGCTGGTCTTTACTCCGAAGCCGCCCTTGACCTCTCAATTCTTGTTTTACGCGACGATCGCGTGGTCGGGCGCTTCCGTGGTGCTCTTCGGGATCCTGCTCCACCATGACGACTACTTCGAGAGGCACGGCGTCGAGAGCCTCATGGGGCTGACCTGCACTCTGGTGGTCGGAATTCCGGCAATGGCCTTCAGCTCCCTTCCTATGGTTGGCTCGCCGGCGGACTTCCTACAAAGCCTGAATCCGGAGGGGAACAAGGTTGTCCTTACGGATCTCAAGGCCGATACCAGCAAAACCCTTTACCTGGTGGGAATCGACGTCTCGAAGAGCTTCGTCGAAGGCTCGTCCGATCCACGGTTGGACGAGGTCTTCACCGCGTTTGATTCGTTCTTCTACCCCATCACCCCGGATTCCTTCGCGGCATCCCAGGGCAACGAGGACGCGTTGCATGCCTATGTGTTTGCGAAAGACTATCAAGACGTGCTCACCATCAACGATGCCCTCGAACGCCGGCAGCAGATTCCCGAGCGCAGGAATCGCGTCAATGCCAGCTTTTCCAAGGTCGACCGGAGCACCACCAATCTAGTCGGGTTCTTGAACGATCGCGTCTGCGGCGAAATCGAAACGTTTGGGAAGAAATTCGATGACATCAAGGTGATCATCTTCTCGGATTGGATCCAATCCCAGCCTAAAGAGGGGCGTGAGGCCTATCTCCAGGATCAGAAGAGCCGCCTCAAGACGTTTCAGGATTGTGCCAGGCACGGGAACGTCACATTCCTGGAGCTTCGGGCTCCTTCGCGGAAGAACAGCGAGCCGCAGGCGGACGACGCGGACGCGGATATCGGCAAGCAGCTCCGCTACAGCCTCGGAGAGGAACGGTGGCAGCACCTAGACCTCCAGGCCTACAACGAGGCGAGTGCCGAGGAGAGGCCGACGCTGCCGGCCCTTGTCTACTCCAACCACAATCCTTCCGAAAGCATCTATCTTAAGTATCTACCCGACCCCGGGTGGAAGCCCTTCACCTCCCGGATCTACCTTCCGGGCACCGAGCATTCGGAGAAGCTGTTCATCTCGTTCCGTCCCCTAACTCCAGACGCCTCGCCGGTACGCGTCTATCTCAAGCCCGGCAACAGCGACGAGGTCGTGATCGACATGAACGAGCAGGACAGGGCCACTCAGATCACGACCGAGAGCGGCCCTCTCCAACTCAGGCTTGCCCAGCGGACCCCCGGCTCTCGGGACGCGCACATTGAAATGCTCGTCGTGGCTCCTCGGACATCCACGGTGTACCGAATCCCCGTCGTGGTGTTGCCAGTGATGCGGGAGGACGCTCTCAAACTCCTAAAGCTCGTCATCTTCGCCATGCACCTTCTCCCGGTGGTCCTGGCCGTCAGGATTTTCCGCAGCCGGGCGCAGCGGCTTCGTGAGAAGGCCGCGCCCACCCCCACTGTTGTATGACTGAGCCCCGCAGGAGGACCCATGCCCCGCCCAAGACCCGCGCGCCGGGACCGGATCGCCGTCGCTCTGCTGGGGATCGCTCTCGCGGCTCCCCAGCTCGTCTCCGCCCAGGAAACCGCCGTCGCCGACGCGGTGGTCATCGTGGACACCTCCGTCAGCATGCGCGATCCGGGCATGGACCCGGAGCGCGCCTCTCTCCTCGTCACCAAGCTGCTGTCCGACATCGTCCCCGGCGACCTGGCGGTCGTCCGCCTCCTGGATATCGGCGCCGACAGGGATGTCATCCCAAGCCGGGAGACGAACGATCAAATCCCGTGCGTGGACAACCCCGGGCAGATGTGTACGCGCGTCGAGCAGGCCATCGACTGGCAGGATGCCGCGCGACGCCGCAAGCTGGGAGCCCTCGTACGCCCCTCCCGCGGTGACGCCGATTACAAGCGCCAGCTCGAGAGCCACCTGGAGCAGCGCATCAACAACAGCATGTTCTATCTCGCCTTGCGCGCCGCCCAGGGCGTATTCGACGAGCATGGCAAGGCCGGAGCTCCGCGGACGGTGGTCTGGCTCTCCGACGGCCGGTCGGACAACCCTCCAGTCACCGATCAGGCCATCCGCGAGCTCACCCGGAGCGGAGTGGCGGTGGCGGCCATCGTCTTCGGCCAGGGCGACACGTCGCTCGCCCGCGACGCCGGCCTCGACGTGGAGCAGGTGTCCAGCCCCGCCGAGATCATGAAGGCGTTCGCCAACGCTTTCCGCCGCATCGTGCAGGCCCCCTACAAGATTGACAACCAGGTGTCGGTCCAGCCGGAGTTCGAGATGAAGGCCGCCGTGGACGAGGCGTGGGTGGTGGTCTACGGTGACGACTCTCTCGGCGAGGTCTTTCTGGAAGGCCCTGCCGGACGGGTCGACGCCAACCATGCCGCTGACCGCTGGCGGGGCGCTGGCGCCTACCGTGTCGCCTATCTCCGAAAACCGGCGCCGGGCCGCTGGACCGTGCGCGCCTCTGGCGGCGGACCCGGCGTGGCCTATGCCGTGGTCCAGCGCTCCTCCCTCGCCCCCGTGCTCCTGGAGCCGGCCAAGGCCATCTCCGGCGTCCCCGTGCCCCTCGTCGCGGGCCTCCGTGCCGGCTCGAACGGCGGAATCGTGACCGATCCGGCCGTGCTACGTGGGTTGGAGGTCACCGCGGAGGTGCAGGGGAAGAATGTGAGGCTCTCGGACGGCGGAACGGCTGGCGACGTCAAGGCCGGCGACGGGCGCTTCACCGGTATGGTCACGTTCCACGGCTCGGGGAAGGTACCCGTCCGCATTCGCGCCCGAAGCGATCTCCTCGACCGGTCGGCCGACGCGTCCGTGGAGACCTCCGGCAGCTTCCGCTACACCGGCGGCCCGCCGGAGATCGACCTGGGAACGTTGGCCGCGGGCTTCGAATCGTGCCGGCCCCTGATCCTTCAGGCCGAGCACAAAGGAGAGGTGCCGTTCGAGCTGTTGGAGCGCAAGAGCCCGCCGTCCGGACACCGCCTGGAGATCCGGACCCCAGGCGGCAAGCTCATCCCGGACGGCGACCCCGTCGCCGTCGCCTCGGGAAACCGCCTGGAAGTGTGCCTGACCACCTCCGATCGCTCCCCTTCCTCAAAGGCGGAAGGGGAGCCCTGGCTGGAGCTGAGGGTGGCGGAGAGCGAGCGGCCCGAGCACCGCGTGGAGATCCGGCTGCGCTGGGAGGTGCGGGGGCTTTCGTTCTGGCAACGCTGGGGCTGGCTGATCCTGCTGATCCTCGCGATCCTCGCGGCGCTCTTCATCATCCTCGGATTCGTGCTACCGCAGCGCTTCTCGGGCACCCTGGCGGTCACCTACGTGCCCGACCGCGCGGAGCTCGACGAGCAGTCGCCGCAGCCCGTGAAGCAGTGGAGCGGGGTCCGCATCGGCTTCTACCGCAACGCGCGCGCGTTCCTCCATGCGGACTTCCGGCTGTCGGGTAAACCACAGGGCGCGGTTGCGTGTCTCTATGCGGAGAGAGGCGGTGCGCGGGTGACTCCCGGACGCGGCCTCTCGCTTTACCGGGAGACGTTGGAAGGAGACTGGGAGAGCGTCTCGGCGGACGGCAGGCGCGCAAGGGCCGGCGACGTGTTCCGCATCGGGGACCGGGGACCTTACTTCCGCATCACGACACATCGGGGGAGAGGATGAAACGAATTCTGGCGGCCACCACCGTGCTTCTCAGCCTTGCCGCCGCGCCGGCCGCGGCGGACGAACACGTGCGCGTGGTCCTGGACCTCTCGAAGTCGATGCTCAAGAACGATCCGGGCAGGATGGCGCTCCTGTCGACGGTCCTGCTCCACGACTTGGCGCGGCCCAACTCCACGCAGGGCGATACGTTCAAGGTCATTCCTTTCGCGCAGGACTGGCGCTGGAGCGATCCCGCGGCTCCGCCTCCCATGGGCAACCGGCCCCAGATTGTAGCGGTGCATGAGAAGCGTGCCGATTTCGTGAAGCAGGTTCTGGGGCTGAGCTACGACGCCAACATGACCTATTTCTATCCGGGGCTGCTGGAGGCCGTGGCGGACCTGGAGCGCACCACCGGCAGCACCTCGGGCGTGCGGGCCATCGTCCTGGTGACGGACGGGGTTCCTGAATCGAAGACCCGCGACCGGGAGCTGGAGCTCATCCAGAAGCAAATTGGGCCGCGTTTGGGAAAGGCGAATATCCGCCTGTATGTGCTGGCGTTCGGCACGGAGGCGTTCGGAAACCAGGAGTTCTTCCGCAAGATCACCACGGCCGCCTCGGGGCCGCTGGGCGAGCCGTTCTTCGACCCGCAGGGCCGGGAGCTGCTGAGCAACATGCTGACGATCTTCTCCCGCACCTTCGGCTACTCGAAGGGTGCGCTCCAGCGCCTGCCCGGTGCCCGGGTGGTGGATCTGGAGGGGTCGATCACACCGGAGACCTCGGTGGCGGTCGTGCTCTCGGATCAGACTCAAGCTGAGCCGTCCCTGCGGTTGACACCTCCGGCTGGCGGTGCCGTGAGCTCGCCGGACGGCGTGCGGAGCGCCGCCGCGGACGGGGGGAGCTACTCGCTGCAATGGGTCCTGAGTCCCAATGCGGGGCCTTACAGTCTGGATACCAGCGCGGTACGGGGGAGCGTTGCCGTGCTGCGGCCGGTCCAGCTCACCCTGGAGGTGCTCCCCGTGCCGCCCCGGAACCAGACGGAGCGGGCCATCGCAGGGATGCCGTTCCCGCTGATTATCCGTGTCAAATGGCCGAACGGCGCCAAGGGCGCTCCCAATCCCGTGGATCTCTCGTTCCGGACGGTCTCCGGACGGTTCAGGACGGAAGATGGCAAGACAGACTTCCGCTGGAAGAGCAAGGTCGAGGCACCTCCTGCCGGACAGGGAAACGTCACTGCGGAAGGCCGGGAGTACAACATCTTGGTCAATTTCGCCGAGCACCCGGAGCACCCGGAGCAGCCCTACGCGGGCTACCTCAAGGTGTACGCCCGCAATAGCGACCAAGTGCTGGGAAAGGCTGTAGGAAGAGTGGTGGGATCGCTGGAGGGCGACCGGGCGCACCGGGTGGAGGTGCATCCGCGGCTCGCCATCACCCCCGTGCTGCTCAGCGACTACGCGAAACGGCCCAACGCCGCCCAACAAGGCCTGGGACGGCGCGAAGAGGGATGCGCTGATGTCCGCTTGGAAGTCTCGGGTTATCTCCCCCACTCCGGCAAGCCGTCCTACCCACTCCTGGCGCGGATCACCGCCACCGACCCCGCCATCTTCGACCGCGAGTTGCGCCGGGCGTCGTTCACGCTGGATGGCAAGCAACTGGAAATCGAAGGCAAACCCGCGGATGAGCGGGGGCCTTGGAGCAAAGGCCTCATGCTCACGAAGGAGAAGCTCGAAGGGAATCACAAGCTCTGCGTCCGCGTCGGCAGGCCGACCGTCGGCAATCCGGCGGCCCAGGTGTCGCTGGCGTTCACGCTCCAGGAGGATCCCTACGACGACTTCGGCGTGGTGAAGCCGTTTGTCCTCAAGGTGCCGGTGGCGGAGCCGACGTTCCTGGAGCGGTGGAAGGCCCTGCTGCTGACGGGGCTGGCGCTGCTGGTACTCGCGGCGCTCCTCTGGTACTCGCGTGCGCGGCCCGGATTCCCTCCGGACATGGCCTACGCCGTGGGCCGGGAAGATGCGGAGGATCTCGTATCCCGCCCTTTGGAGGAAGGCTCGCCCATTCCCAATCTCCTCGGCCTCGTCGCTGAGCGGCCGGTGATCGCGGGCACGGAGGACCGCTTGCTGGGCCGCGTGCGTCCCGTGAACGAAGAGCTTTACCAGATGCGCCCCGCCCGCGGCTTCCGTGTCGAGCCGGTGGGCCGGGAGGAGCCGATCCCGATGCGGCGCGGGCTCGCCACGTTGGCCGCCCGGAGGCTCTACCGCCTGCGCGGCGAGGACGGCTCGTACCTCTTCCGCCTGGAGTACCAATGACCCGTCCCGCGGCGCGCCTGCTTCTGCTTGCCGCTCTGGCCTGCCCTGCCGGAGCCTGGGCGGAGGGTCGCCACATCGCGATCGTCCTCGACACGTCGGGCTCCATGGATTCCAACGATCAGCCCCGGTACACGGTGCAGCTCTCACAGGTGATCTCCGACCTGCTGAACGACGGCGACGAGCTCAACGTGATCCGCATGAAGGACGATTCGTCCTGCTCCGCCGGCGCCTCGTCGTCCCTCGCCTTCACCCTGGACCCGGGGGACCGGCAGAGCTTCAAGCGGCGCCTGGACCAGGAGATCGCCTACGAGACGGGTACCTATTTCGCGGCGCCGATCCGCACCGCGGCGGCCCTGCTCTCCGGTAGCCCGGACTCGCAGCGGATGCTCCTGGTAATCGCCGACTCCGGCGGCCTAGGCTCGTGCGAGGACGAGCTCACGCGGATCCTCCTGGACCTGAGGCAGAAGGGGGTCACCGTCGCGGCGATCAACCTGGGAGGCACGGCGGGCGCATTCGACAGCAACCCGGCCTTCGCCTTCACCACGTCCGCCCTGGACGCCCAGGGCCTGATCGAAGCCGTGGCTCAGGTCTACCAGAAATTCCTCGGCGCGAAGACGGTCCAGACCGGCCGTGTGCAGGGCCCGATCGAGGTAGATGTCGCGCCATTCGTGGACGAGGCGTTCCTGGTGGTGGCCGCCGACGGTCCCCTGAGCGCCGTCGAGCCGGCGGGCGGCAACCCCGGCGCTGCGGCCGTCGACCCCGACCACCGCGGCGGCGGAAGCACCCAGGGCCTGGACGGCCGGACCCGCGCCTACCGCATCGTGCGGCTGGAGCGGCCGGCCCCGGGACGCTGGACGTTCAACGTCCCCGGCCTGTCCGCAACCGCGGGCTGGATGCTGCTTCAGGACTCGTCCGTGGGGCTGCGCCTGGTGTCGTCCCCAGACATGCCTCGCGGTATCGCTACTCCCATGGAGGTCGAGGTCTTCGACCAGAAGACCGGCAAGCGCATCACGGATCTGTCGCAACTGCCGGGCCTGAGCGTCACGCTCGACGTGGATGGGAAAAAGGTCACGTTTCAGGACGGCGGACAGGACGGCGACCGCGTACCGGGAGACGGCATCCTGACGGCCATGACCACCCTCGACCAGGCCGGCGCGCGCAAGCTTCCAGTACGCCTGGAGAGCGACCTCCTGGACCGCACGGTGGAGGTCGAGACCCGGGTTCTCGACGCGGCCTGGAGCCTCGCCGTGAAGACGCCGCCGAAGGCTACGGTGGACCATCCCGTGCTTCTTGAGGTAGAGCTGAAACCCTTCGGTGATCCGTCCCGGCTCAAACCGCCCGAGCGCATTGACGCGCTCACCGGCGGCCCGGCGGTAGGCCTGCGCGACGACGGTTCGGAGGGAGACCGCACGGCCGGAGACCGGATCTACTCGCGCCGCTGGATACCCGCGGAGGTGGGCAGCTTCAAAGTCGAGTACGCACCCATCGGCGGGAGCACCTCTCTGCGCGGCGCCGCTCCGATCGAGGTGTTGGGCCGGCTGGACTTCGGACCCCTGCGCCCCATCCGGCTCGGGCAGGCTTGCAGTGGAGCCGAAGTGGGTGACCGCCTGGAGCTCGGCGCGGCCACCGTCCGCGGTGGCTTCGACGCGACCGTGAGCAGCTCGTTCGAGCTCGACCGGACGGCGCTGGAGATCGACCTCGGCGACGGCTGGGTGCTGCTCGGGAGCAAGCCCCTGCCGCTACGTCTGACCGAGAGCGGTCCCCGTGCCTGGCCGGTGCGGCTGCGGGTCGGCTCCTGTCCGGAAGGGAACCCGAAGGGTAGGCGGTTCGACATTGTCCTCGAAGCCGCCGGTCCGGACGGCAAGCCGCTGAAAGCCAACGTTCCGCTGGAAGTGGTCGTGATCGAGGATCCATGGCTGCGCTGCTGGTGGCCGGTGCTGGCCGCCGGAGCCGGCATCGTGCTGGCCGGCGTCCTGGTGCATGGGTTCTGGTCGCCGTCGCGCTTCTCACCCCGTCTGGGCGTGACCCTCTCGCCGGAGGAGGACTTGACCGAGGGCTTCTTCCATCCCATCCGCGCCCAGCGAGGCACGGGAAGTGGCTTCTACAGGGACGCGCGGGTGTTCATCCGCCAGGACTTCCGCCTCTCGGGCAACGCTCGTGAAGCCCTGGCGCGTCTGCGTGCCGATCACAAGCTGGTGCGGATCCAGCCGGTCCACGGCACCGCGCTCTGGCGCCAGAACGCCGAGGGAGCCTGGGAGCAGGTGCCGCCCGCCGAGACCACCGCCCGCTTCGGCGACCTCTACCGCAACGACACGGGAACGCTGTTTTTCGAGATTCGGAACGCCTGATGCCGGCCGAAGGCCGAGGAGCTTTGCATGAGTGAGAACGGAGAATACCGCAGCGGTCAGGGCACCATCATTCCCAGGCTGTTCATCGGCCTCGGGGGCGTGGGCTCGCGGATCGTCGACCGGATCGCCGGACGGACGGCCTACCTGCCCAACTGGGAGAGCCAGCTTCGCCCGCTCACCAACTTCATCTCGATCGACACCAACGAGCTCGACCAGCACAAGCTCAAGCATGTGCCGGACGGCAACCGGTTGAACATCGCCGCGTTCGACAAAGCCAAGGCCATCGAATACCTGCGGCGCTCCAAGGATCCGCAGGCTCTGCAGTGGCTGGACCGTGGATATCAACCGCGCCCGGTTTCAAGCCTGGCGCCGGCCAGATCCGGGTGGAAGCGCGCCTCGGCTTTTTCTATCACTCCCTGGAGATCCGCCAGCGCATCAAGGAGCTGATCCATGAGACGCTGCGCCCCGGCATCACGTGGCGGCAGTCGAACCCGCCGAAGTACAACGTGTATCTGTTCTGCACGCTCGCCGGCGGCACCGGCTCCGGCAGCTTCCTCTCGGTGGCCTATCTGATCAACGCACTGCTAGGCGAGCAGGGGTGGCAACCCCGGGTCATCGGCAACCTGCTTCTGTCCACGCTGATGCTGGACCAGGTCGGCCCCGAGCTCCACCCCGACATCCACGCCAACACCTACGCGGCGCTCAAGGAGTTGGAGCACCTCACCAAGCTCGACTACAAGCAGGTGAAGGACGAAGGCCGTGTCTCCGATCAATTCGTCTACTGCCGGGACGAGAACAACCGGGCGGTGCAGAACGTCGCAACGCGTCCGTTCTTCCTGTCGTTCGTCTTCGACCGTCCCGCGCACCTCGGCCTGCCGAATCCCGAGACGGCCATCGCGGACGCGGCGTTTCTCCAGATCTTCACGCCGATCATCGACAACCTGGCCGGCGAGCTCGACAACTACGAGAAGAACCTCGAGGGACTGACGCGCTTCCCCGGCGATCTCAAGAACGTAGGCCTTGGCTATACCAAGAACTTCGGAGCGTTCGGCGCCGCCGCTCTGGTGCTGCCCGGCCACGACTTCCTGGAGTACGCCGTGGCGCGCTTCGCCGCGCAGGCGATCCGCAGCCAGATCACCTTCGGCGCCGATCCGGCCAACCCCGGCGACGATCGGGCGCGCGCCCTGGCGCGGCTGGCGGTCGACTACTCGGACCCCAAATTCCTCAACATGTCGGACGAAGGGCGGGAGCGGACGATCAACCAGTCGTTCCTCTCCTCGGTGCAGGAGATGGCCCGCCAGGACGAGCGGCAGGAGCTTCTGGAGGGCTACTGGTACCGGCTGGCGGAGTCGGTCGACCAGGGCCGCAAGACCGGCGTCGACGACAAAGGCGAGGAGGTCCGCGGCGAATCGCAGATCCGCTGGGTAGAGCGCAAGCTGGAAGAGACCCGCCGCGACCTGCTCAACCGGGTGTCGATCAAGGAGAGGGCGTTCGTCTTCCACCGCGAAGGAGTGAACCAGTACGTGGAGCTGGTCAGCCGGCTGATCGAGGACATCCGGGGCGCGCGCCAGATCGTGGACGAAGGGGTGCGCGGCCTGGAGGCCGCCGCCCTCGAAGGCGAGGTCGTCTCCGAGCTGAAGCTCGATCCAATCGCCGAGCGCTACCTGGCGATCCGGCTGCTCGACCGTTGTGAGCAACAGTGGATCCCCGAGGCCCAGCAGCAGCTCGAAAAGGCCCGCGCCCGTGACATCGGCAACCCCAAGGTCCGCGAGCGGCTGGAGCGCGAGCTCTTCGAGTCGCTCCAGGAGGCGGCCTCGAAACGCGCGATCTTCAACCGTGATCAGGCGTTCCTGAGCGTCCGCGACGAGGCCCAGGAATACTTCCGCAGCGTGGCCACCGCGGCCCGCAATACCTTCGACGCGGAGATCCGGCTGCGGCAGCTCCGGTCCCTCCTGGAGTACCTGCAGCGCCGTTCGCGGCAGTACGCCCGGCTCGCCACCCGCATGGACGCTCTGGTGCAGGATCTGGAGCGCGACGCCGAACGCCTGCGCCGCGGCGAAGCCGCCGTGGTCGCTCCGCTCGCCCTGCGCGTCGAGGTCTTCGAGACGCTCGACGAGCCCCACCGCCGCATCTGGGACCGCGTCTACCTGGCGCTCTTCGTCGAGGGTGGGCGCTACATGGCCACCTTCGACCGCCAGGCGCTCGCTGAGACCATCTCCCGCGAGCTCAAACCGGTCGTACGCGGCGACGGTACCGTGACGGAAAAGACCCTGGACCAGACGGTCAACGACCTGCGCCGCGCCCTGCGCGAGTTGGGCGCTCAGCGGCTGCGCCCGGCCATCCTCGGCGGCGACGGGCAGCCCGGGCTCGACCTCGTGCGCGGGTTGGAGCTGGAGGGCCGCTTGATCCTCCAGCCCGGCAAGCCGCCGGGCCAGGAGGTCACCGAGGACGAAATCGACGAGTACCGCCGCAAGAAGTTCCGCGCCCTCGCCCAGGTGGCCGGTGTGCTGGCCCGGGTCAGCTCCACCGAGACCAAGGCCCTGGACGACGGCGTGAAGACGAACCGCACCCGCCAGCTCATCGTGGGCATCGGCGCCGGCGGCGGCACCGCCTCCCAGCGTTTCGTCGACGAGCTCAACGCCGTACTGGCGACGAGCGGCCGGCAGGTCAAGGAGGACGAGTGGCACGATCCGCGGATCGCCATCGTCCACGACGTGGAGATGCCGATCCCGCTCTACTACATAGAGCCGGTGACCTCCGAGATCGAGGACGCCTACCTCGCCCTCGCCGCGGACGAGCGCCGCGCCTACAACCTCCACACGGACTACAACTGGGAACGGTCGCTGCCCAATCTGAACCCCCGCCGTTCGGAAATCACCGTGGGCTGGTCGCTGCGCATGCTCGCCGAGGGCCTCCTCACCCACGTCGTCGGCCGGCAGGACGGCTTCTGGGTCTGGCAGATCGACGGCAGCGGCGAGGTCGAGCGGCTCGGACGAAACCTGTCGAGCACCCTCTACCGCCTGGGCGAGATCCACCGCATCGAGGATCTCCAGAAGAGGTTGGAGGCGCGGCTCCGCGAGGCGAAGTCGCTGGTGGACTTCGCGCGGGAGGAGCAGCGGCGCAAGGAGATCCGCGAGCTCGCTGACTCGCTCCTCGCCGCCATGGGCCGGCGCGAACTGCACGGAGAGATGGCCCGCGAGGACAGTCTGGACCGCCCGATCCTGCGCGCCCTGCTGCAGGAGCTCGACCGTCCGGGCGACGACAGGACTTCGATGGCCTCCCCCGATGAACGGCTCTACGAAGGGTTGCGGCTCCCGTGACGCCCGACACCTCGGTCTCGCCTCAGCGCGCCACGATCCTCGTCGGCTACGGCGAGCTCGGCCGCGACGTGCTTCGCCGCCTCCTGGCCAGCACCGCACTGCGGGGTGTGCTGGTCTGGGAGGAGCCTCACGGCGGCGCGGACGCCGCCGAGCGCTCGCTCCAGGATCTGGCCCTCCTCTGGGTGCGCGACCGTGTCGGCGCCGCAGGGCCGGAGCCGGAGGACGACACGCACGGGGAAAGCTCGTTCGAGATGATGCGCGACCTTTACCGGCAGATCCAGCAGGTGCCCGAAGCCGGCAGCCCGGAAACCGACTTCGCCGAGGCCCTGTCCGCGGCGGCGGAGAAGCTGCTGTCGGCTTCGGTGCGGGCGTCGCGCCGCGGCGTCCTGCCGCTCGGCCTGGACGTGGTCGTGATCGCCCGACCCACCGGCCCCGAGGTGATCGGCAGCCTCGACCGCATGCTCGTCCGCGGCATGGAGCGGCTGGCGAACAACGCCAATCTGGAGCGCGCGGTGCAGGGATCCGAAGCCCTGAGCTTCCTCAAGATCCTGGACTTCGAGAACTACTGGGACCGCGGCGACCGCGGGCGCAGGGTCCGCGAAGCGGTCCACAACTCGGTGGAGCAGTGGTGGAAGCGGCGGATCGACGGCAAGCCCGCCTTCAGCCGCTTCTATCTCGTGGACGGGCGCACCGCGGACGGCATCCGCGACACCTCGAATCGCATGGACGAAATCAGCCTCTTTCTCGAGCTTCTGCTCTTCGAGGGCCAGCGTAGCGGCACGCTCCAAAAGCTCTATCAGTCGCAAGGCGCCATCGAGTCGCCGCTGGGGACGTTCGGCATCCGCCTCATGGAGCGCAGCGCCGGCCTGTTGAGCCGCCTGGCTGCCGCGCGCTTCGGCGTCGGCTGGCTCGCCTACCTGGCGCAGGACGGCGCCGGCACCGGCGGCCGGCCGGCGGAGCACCTGCGCACACGGCTCGCACCCTATCAGCCAGCCGAGCTGGACCGGCTGCTCGGCCGCGACGAGCTGCGCGCCCTGGTGGATGCCGAGCTGGCAGCCCTGGAGGCGGAGCTCGTGGCCATCCCGTTCGACCTTCCGGACTGGCCGGAGCGCGTCCGCGCCAGTCACGGTAAAGCCTTGCGCCGTCTGGAAGCCCGCCTCTCCGAGCGCGTTCGGATCCGCATGGCCGAAATCGGCCGCGAGCGCCTGGCCGGGCTCGCGGAAGATCTCCACGCCGGCATCGAAGATGACCTTCACGATTCGCGCGACCCAGTGCCCTTGGGCACCGTCCTCGCCGAGGTCGAGCGCACGCTCGACGATCTCGCGGGCAGAGAGGACGACTCGCCGCAGGCCCCTTCCGCGGACGCCCTGTTCGCCCGGGTCGCCTCCGTCCACTCCAGCTATCTCCGGTTCTCCTACGACCGCGTGAGCCCCGAGCATCTGCGCCGGTGGTGGCCGGTCCTCGGCATCGCCCTGTCCGCCGTGCTGACCCCGCTGGTCAGCGAGCTCCTGGCGGACGTTCAGAAACCCGACCCCTTGAAGCTCCTCCAGACCCGGGCGTGGGATCTTCTGCAATGGATCGCGAAGCCGCCGGTCGTCGGGATTCTCCTGTTCCTTGCCGCCTGGGGGCTCGGCGCCTGGCTTCTGCAACGGTCGGTCGCGGCGCGCATCGACCGCGCGCGGCGCTTCTTCAGCGACCCGCAGCGCGGTCGGTTCGTGGAGCGGCTGCGCCAGGGCCTGGAGCCGGGCGGCGCGCTACGCAGCCCTGTCGACCAAGCCGTCGACCGCATGGTGCGGGACATGTCCATCAGCGTCCGCGGAGAGGTTCGGCGCGAGCTGGCGCGGGCGGCGTCCGTGCTGCGGGAGCGCCGCCGTGAGCTTCTCTGGCTGCGCGAGCAGCTCCGCGAGCTCCTCCGGCTCCATGGCCTGTCGGCCGAGGAGCGCCAAAGCGACCTCGAACGCGTCCTGCGCAACAATACCGGCGTCACCGGCATCCGTTACTCTCTGGAGCGCGCCGAGGACTTTGAGCGCATGCTACGGAGCAACCCTCCCAACTCCGCGCGCTTCCGGTCGACCCAGGGCGCTCAGTCGCCCTTCAATGGCTGGGACCGCCGCTACAGCCGCGCGTTCCTCCACCCGATCACCTTCCTCGACAGACTGAGCCGCATCTACAAGGACCCGTTCCAGCAGGAGCTGGCGGTGCCCGGCACCGGCCCCGAGCAGCAGCGGCGAGCCGACGAGCTCCTGGAGTTCCTGCGCCGCCAGGGCTCTTTCGACCTGGCCTTCCAGTGGAAGGCAGAGGCGGGCGTCTCTCCCGACCGCCGCTTCTGCCTCCTGCCCACCATATGGCGCCAGCTTCCTGGTGTCTTGCCGACGCTCTCCGGCCTGCGAGTAAGCGAGGAGTCAATCCTCCCGGGGAGTGACGTAGCGCGCGCCTACCTGCTGCGGGTACAGACCGGCGTCGAGCCGGAATGCCTTCTCAAGAAACGGTGACCATGGACATGCTCGACCAGATCCTGCTCCCCTTCGGCTTTCTCGCGGCTGCCGCAGCCGTGGCATACGGCGCGGACCGCGCCGCGCTCGCCCGCCGCAGGGACGGCGACCGGGGCGATTTCTGGGCTCGGATCGTCCAGTGGCTCTGCCTGGGCCTCGGAGTCCCCCTGCTCCTCTCGGGCTTCCTGCAGACGCTCTTTCCGCGGTACTGGCGCCTCGGCCGGCACCTCCAGCTCGATCTGACAGGCGCCTTCGGCTGGACGCTGGAAACTTGCTACCGTCTGGCGCTCTTCCTGCCCTTCGCGGCTTGGCTCGCATTGCTGGCCTTGGGCCTCGCGCGCAAGCCGGGGGACCGCGACGAGGCGCGTTGGCTCGCGGGAGGGATCGGCTTCGGCGGCTCGCGGCTCTGGGTCCTCCTGTGCGCGGCCCCCTTCGCCATCCTCCTGGTGCTGACGCCCGACCGTCTCGGAGGCGGCGACGGCGCCTACCCCGGCGCCTCCTGGGCGACGGCGGCGGTGCTCCTGCTCTCTCTGGCCGGCGTCGCCCTGAGCGCAGGACGGCCGGAAGCGGCGCCGTTGGCCCGTCCCGCCGGCTCGTCCCAAGCCACGGCCCCCCCGTCTCTCCAGCCCTGGCCGCAGGCGCTCGCTACGCACGGCGTGAGCGTCCGCGGAGTAACTTCGTGGTCCGCCAGCGGCCCCGCCCGCGCGCCCCGGCCGGTCGCCGGCAGCGACCTGGCCGAGCGGCTCCGCCACCTGGGAGCGGGCGAGGTGGCGCCGGAGTTGGTCGAAGCTGTGGGCGCTCTCCTGGAGAACGGGCCAAACGAGGGCGAGCACGGCCCGGCCCGGATCGTCTTCGCCCCCGACCACTGCGGCCAGATCGAAACCGTGGCTGTGGCCGCCGCCATGCTGGAGCAGCGGTTCCACGCCACGACCCTCGTGGTCACCGCCCGCGACGCCGAGGCCCTGGCGGACCAGTTCCGCCTCTGGCTGCCGGCACCCGGCGCCGTCGGCGTCTTCGCCGGCACGGGCGAGCCTCCCTGGGGCGCGGTGGTGTGGATCGTCGAAGCCCAGATCCTCTCTGACCGGCTGCTCCCGATCCTCAAGGACCCCCTCCAGGCGCGGCGATTCGGCTTCATCGTCTGGTGGCACCTGGAGGCCTTCAGCGGCGTCTTCGCGGCCAATCTGTGGGCGATCTCGCGGCGGCTCCACCGCCTCCTCCAGGCGCTGGGGCGGCGCGACGTCCGCACGCTGGCCCTGGTCCGTAGCGCCCCGCACGGCGCGGCCCAGCTCGCCTCGTTCGTGCGGCGCCTCCTTCCGCACTCCTTTCCGGGCGGCGCGGAGGTCCACGTCAGCCAGCGATTCCCACGCCAGGTCTACCTTCACGCGCTGGAGTCCCACCAGGGCTACTTCGCCCGGGGGGAGGGACGGGATGTCCAGGAGCGCCACCGGCACCTCCCGCTGATTGCCGCCCGGGTCTCCGCCGATGAGGGCTGGCCGACGGTCCTGGAGGTCCCGGCCGACGTGGCCAGGCCCGACATCGAAGCCGTTCTTCAGCTCGCGTCCGGAGGGTCGGTCCTCCGCGACCGCCTGGAGACCGACCCGAGCCGCGCCGGAGCGCGTCTCCTCGGTGTCGAGGCCGGCGATATCCTGTCGCTGCCGGAGATCGTCAGCCAGGGTGGACGCTGCGCTCCCGCGGGCCTGCCGCATCACGTGGGGCTCTCGCTGCCGCCGAACCCGTACGCGGCCCACCTCGTCGACCGAATGGCGGAAGCCGACGCCGCCTTCCCGACCTCCCGCCGCCTGGTCGCCGCCGAGGCGCTCTCCACTGTGGTCCGCCGGCACCTCCTCCTGGCCCTCAACGAGCTGCCCGACACCCGCAGCGGGCTGCTCAAGGACTTCCTCTGGAACGACGAGGTCATCAGAAGCACGCTGGACGAGATCGCCCGCGACGGCAAGCTCGTCCGCCGCGAGGTGCGCTTCCTCACCGAGGGCGGACGCCTGCGGATCGATCACGAGTACAGCAGCCAGCGCCCGCCCAACGACGAGCAGCGCCCGCTCGACACGGTAGGTTCCTGGCTGGTTGACGTCCGCGAGCTGGCCGGCGGCTACGACGGCGGCGGCGTGCGTCTGCGCGTCGATCCCGAGCGGCTGACCATCCAGGCCTACCCGAACCGCGTGTTCCTCCAGGACGGCCGGCGCTACCGCGTGCGCGACTGGAGCTCGATCGAGTCCGTGCTCCGCAGCCGCTCGATCGCCTGCGACCGCGAGGACGTCCACAGTCTCACCTGGCGCATCCGCAACCCTCTCGTCTTCGGCATCGAGCCGTCGCGGGCGCCGAGCGGCGTGGGCCGTACCGGCAAGCTCCTCACCTGCTTCCCGGCCCGCCTCACCTACGAGGAGGAGGTGGTGGGAGCCCTGCGGTTGGCGCCGGACCTGGGCACCGGCCTGCCGCCGCGCACCGAGACACTGCGCCTCGCGCGGCCGATCACCCAGAGCTTTTCCACCCGTGCCCTGATTCTGCGCTTCCCGGATGAAGAGGAGCACGTCGCTCTCGCGTCGCTCGCCCAAGCTCTGCGCCACGTCCTCCCCGTCCACCTCGGCGTCGACGAGGACGCGCTCGAGGTCGTGCCGCTAACCGGTGAGATCATCAGCGACCTGCCCACCTACGGTCTCGCCGTGGTCGACCTCTACCCCGGTGGCATCGGTCTCGTGGACGAGATCGGCGACGACAGCCCCTTCCTGCTCCAACTCCTCGAATGGACCGACGGCTGGCTCAAGGCTTGTCCTTGCCAGAGCGACGCCGGCTGCGACCGCTGCCTGCGCTCGCCGGCCGCGCTGGCGGCCAACATCGATCAACCCCCACTGCGGAAGGCGGCCCTCGGCCTCCTCCGTCAAGTCCTTTGAGGACCGGACATCATGTTCAGACCCAAGATCCACGGCGAGCTCGAAACCATCCACGAGCGCCTGCGCGGCTGGGAGACCTCGGTCCCGGCGCGCGCCCGTCGCTTCCACGCTCTGCGCGGAAGCCTGGAGGAGCAGGCCCGCAAGCTCCTGGGTCAGTTCGTGGTCTGGAGCGGGAACGAGACCCTCCAGCGGCTCAAGGACCGGACCGACCGGCTCAGCATGGTTGCCGAGCCGCTGGCGACCCTGATTCGGGACGCCGAACGCCTCGAACAGGAGATCAAGCTCCTCGCCCAGCGTGCCCGGGACGCCGGCAGTCCCGAGGTCGCTCGTGGCCTCGAGCAGCGCTGCCGCGACTGGTCCATCCTCATCGGCAGCCTGGGTACGGACTGCGACCGGGAGCCGGAGCTGCAGCGCGACCAGCTCCGCCTGCGCGGCACCGAGGAGGTGGTCCGCCTCCACGACCAGGCGGTTTCCTGGCTCCAGGAGGCCCGGCGGGTGCTCTCCGACCTGGGCTCGGACCTCAAGGCCGCGCCCCTGGCCGCGGCCCTCCCGGACTTCGACCTGCGTCTCCTGCGCGACGGCGCTACTCTGGAATGGGTTCAGGAGCTCAAAATGCTGGTCCAGCCGCTCAAGGATCTGGCCCGCCGCATCCAGGACCCTCCCCAGGAGCTCAAGACCGTGTCGCTGCTCCTCACCGACCTCCGCGGCTGGTCGCGGCAACTCAAGGAGAAGGAGGACCGCGTCGAGCAGCTCAAGCAGCGGCACCACTTCTACGCGGCGGACTGGAGCCCGGCCGGCCTCGACGACCTCGCCCGCGATGCCGAAACACTCCGCGACGAGCTAGTGGCCCAAGCCCGCGATTTGCGCCGGCGAAAGCTCGAAGAGCTCAAGGACCGGGTCGAGGAGCTCATCCAGGCCTGCGGCCCACAGCCCGAGCTGGACGAGCGCATGTCCGAGGTCGAGACGCTGTCGTTCGACCGCTATCAACTTTTCCGCGAGTGGGCGGCCCGCTTCAAGCGTGTGGAAGACTACTTTCAGGCCATCGCCAACACCCATGAAGGTGCGCTCGAACGGCGCCTGTCCGAGCTCGTGGACGGGCTCCGCCAGGGCCTGGGAGCGCTCCGTTCCCAACCCCTTTCCGATCAGGTCCGCGGCGAGGCCGACGCTTTGAGCACGACCTGCGCGAGCTCGCCCAGATTTCCGGAGCCGAGCCGATGCTGCGCGCTCTCGGCCGGAGCGGCGAGATGAAGAGGACGCTCGACCGGCTCACGCGCCAGGCTCGGGAGGACTCCGAGGAGCTCTCGCGGCAGCAGGAAGCGCTGCGGGAAGCCTACCGGGATCTCCGTCTTCGGGCGAGTGAGGCCGGCCACACCCTTCCGGACCTCGCGGAGCGCATCGAGGATCTGTCGCGCGGCAAGGACGAGCCTTCGCTGGAGAGGGCGCGGCAACTCGCCGCCGACCTTGCGGCCGAGCTGGACCGGCAGCGGCAGGAGGTGCTCCGGTGGTGCCGTTCGCTGCTCGACCGGCGGATGGCCGAAATCCGCGCCACCGCCGAGGCGCTGCGCCGCACCGGCACGCCCTTCACTCTTCCGGAAATCCCACTCCTGCAAGAAGACGCCAGCCCCGGCGACGCGATCCTGGCTCTGAAGCGCGCCGAAGAGGTCGGGGCCCTCCTTCTCGCGGCCGTGGAGACGGCGCTTCACTCCTGCGAAGAGCGGCGGCTCCAGGCCCAGGCCGCTCTCCAGCAGCTCCGTCCGGAGTCGCTCGGACCCGACGAGCGGGAGACCGT
The DNA here is from genome assembly GCA_963844885.1 of uncultured Holophagales bacterium. Classification (GTDB taxonomy): domain Bacteria; phylum Acidobacteriota; class Thermoanaerobaculia; order Multivoradales; family UBA5704; genus DATMER01. The sequence goes on from CAWJQA010000018.1 coordinate 236,105, forward strand.
AGCTCAGCTTCTCCAGGAGCTGGACAAGGGATCCTGGGCCGACTCCGAAAACCTTGTCGAGCGCTTCGAGCTCCTGTCCCAGGTGGTCGAGATGTGTGACCTCCTCTTTCAGCGGCTGAACGAGGAAGAGCGCTCCGCCCGTTCCCGGCGCGAAGCCCTCCGCCGCCGGCTCCAACGCCACACCGAGAACCAGATGCGGCGTTTCTCTCCCGACCTCACCGACCGCGTCGCGGACCTGGTTTACGGCATCCCCGACGAGCCGGCCTCCTGGCGGGCTGTCCAGGAGCAGCTCGGCGTGGCGGAGCTCCTGCTCGCCCGCATCGAAACGCACGCGGCGCGCCTCGCGGCCGAAGAGCTCGACCGCGCCGCCGAAACCCTCCGCGGCCGGCGCGGCCGGTCCGCCACGCCCGAAGTCCGAACCCTTCTGGCCGATCTGGAGCGCTACTCCGACGAGGAGCTGCCGCCGGTGATCCTGCGGACGCGCATTGTGAACGCGGCCCGGAAAGCCGCCCAAGGAGACCCCCGCCCATGACACCCGGCAGCCCGCTCCCGGCCTGGCCCGCACTCGACGCGGGCGACCATCCTTTTCCTCAACGTCTCGGCTACGAGCGCGCGGTCTGGGGCAAAGTCCACGCCTCTCCCGGAGACTATCGATGGATCGCGGCCTCGCCGTCCTTCGCCCCCGCCCTCCAGCAGATCGAGCGCGAATTGCAGCTCGGCAGCGAGGACGTGCCAGAGCGGGCCACCCACTGGCGCAACACCGGCGAGCACTGCCTCGCCATGGTCTGCTACCCCAGCCGCGCCGCCGACGCCGCCGGCCGTTCCAACTTCCTGGAAAAGCAGATCCTTGCCTGGAGGCGCCCCGCCGAGGTTCCGGCGGTGCTCGGAGCCCTCCTCCTCTTGCCGCGGATCGCGCAGGCGGATGACGACATCTGGTGGGACAAGCCCGCGCAGAGCCGCTGGTCGGAGGACGACACCCTTTCCATCCCTCCGGAGGACCATCCGCCCGTCCCCGTTTCACCGGATACGCTCGCCGAAGCCGTCGCCCGGGGGACGGCCGAGCTGCGTGCAGCCCTCCACGAAGACTCCCTCACCGATCTTTACGCCCACATCCTGGCCGGTCATCGCGCCGTGCCCCTGGCCGGCCTCGCCGCGCCGCTCGGCCCTGAAGCCGTGGCCGCCCTCCTGCTGCCGCTCCCGCGCGCCCTCGCCGACGGCTACTCCGTCGCCGGCTGGCTCCCTTCGCGGCGGTTGCCCGACCTGGCCGAGCTGCAGCGGTGCTGGGGCGTCGTGCTCGGAGGCGCCACTCTGCCGCCGCCACCGCCCGTGTCGCCGTCTCCCGAACAGCGCCGCCAGGCGCAGACGCTGGCCCAGGCCATCCTGGCCAACGACCCGGCCATCCTCACCGGCGCGCCGACCCCTGCCGCCGCCCCGGTGGCTGTTTCCGGAGGCCCTTCCCCGATCCGCCTCGCCATGTGGGGCCCCTCTTCCGCCGGCAAGACGGCGCTCCTCGCCAAGCTCTACCTGGAAGACGACGAAGAGATCGACTGGGAGGTCTTCCCGACCGCGACCTCGCTCCAATTCATCCAGGACATGCGCGCCCACATGCGGACGAGCAACGCCTTCCCGCCGGCCACTACCGGCTCCGTCGAACAGATCGAATATCAGTTCCGCCACCGCTTGGCCGGAACCGAGGCCTCCCTCCGCCTGGAAGACCGGGCCGGCAGCGAGTCCGAGAAACTCACCGACGCGATCCGCGTGCAGCTAGGCGAGGCGCACGGGCTCGTCCTCGTCTTCGATCCCCTGGCCGAAGGGTCGTCTCTGGAAAGCCAGGTCTGGCGTACCCTCGAGCACGTCCACGTGGCGAGCGGCCGGCGCGTCCACAAAGACAGCCGCCCCATCGCCGTCTGTGTCTCCAAGGCGGACGTCCTCATCGAGACGATCGACGACCTGAGGAGCGCGCGGGAAGACCCCGACGGCTTCGTCCGCCGGCGTGATCGTATGGGCCTGGTCAAGGCTCTGGACCGGTTCTGCAGCAACTACCGGCTATTTCCCGTCTCCGCCGCCGGCATCCGGGTGCGCCACGGTGTGATCGAGCCCGTGGTCTTCTACGATGAAGGCCTGAGCCCCCGCCTCTGTCCCGGAGGCCGTCCTCTCAACGTCAAGGCGCCTTTCGCCTGGCTTCTGGAACAAGTGACGAGTCGATCGTGAAAAATCTTTCGCAATGGCCTTCCCTCGCCGCCGGCACAGGAGCCGGCTGGCCCGACAAGCTTCATTACTCCCGCGCCGTCTGGGGAAAAGTCCACGGCGCCCGCTCGGACTATCGCTGGATCGCCCTCAGCGCCGGTTTAGTCCCCGAGCGGGACCTTCACGAGCAGCTCAATGTGGGCGTCGAGGATGAACCGGAGTCGACATTGCTCTGGCGGAACCTCAGCGGACGCTGCCATGCCGTGAGCTGTTACTCCGAGCCGGGCCACGGATGTCTCGGGTCGAGGAAATTTCCTGGAAAAGCAGGTGCTTTCCTGGGACCGAAGTGACCTCCCGGCAGCCCTGGGAGCCCTGCTTCTCCTTCCGCACGCCGCCGGCCTCACCGACAGCCATCTGGTGGAGCCGCTACGAAGGCCAGCCCTGGACGGAGGAGGGCTTCTCCTTGCCGATCGAGGCTTCGGACCATGAGCCGCTCCCCGTCAATCAAGAGACCTCGCCTCGACCATGAAAATGGGACTTGCCGAGATCCGGAGCAACTTCGGGATCGAGCCTCTCCAGACCCTTTATTCCGCTCTTCTTGCCGGCAGCAAACCAGCCTTTCTGACTGGCGCGCCCAGCCTCTGTCGGCCGCAGCGCTGGCGGCGCTCCTCCTTCCTCTCCCGCGCGAGCATGCCGACAGCCTTTCTCTGGCGGCCTGGGTCCCGTCACGCCGCGTCTCGGAGAAACAGGCAAAGCTCTGGGATGTCATCGTCCTTCCTCCCGGACGGGCTGATCTGGGGGTGAAGCCGGCCGTGGTGGATCGTCATTGCCGGGACGAGGGACGGCGTCTGGCTGAGTACTCCTTGGCCTGGGCTCTGAGCCTCTGGCGGGTCTGCCGCCGCAGTCCTTCGGGCCGGTGGAGGAACTCCCTTCGCCACCGAGAAAGCCGGAGCCGACCGCGGTGCCTTCCGGGCGGCCAGTCCCGGGACACACGATCGAGCTGAGGCCCCAGCTGCCCGGGGCGGTCGAAGCTTTGAAAAATCTCCACGCTTTCGCCATGCGCGACGGATCGCCGCTGGCTCGATGCCGATGCGCTGGCGGGTTGAAGCCCGGCCAGATCCAGCTCCGGGATTCTCCGATCCCGGCTGGCTCCAAACTCTCCGATAAGCAGCGCCCCACCTGGGTGGACAAACACAGTGGGCCGTCAAGCTCGACCTGCTGCGCTGCGCCGCCCTGGTCCTCCACCCCCATCCTAACGCCGCCATGCCGAAGACCGTAAGATTCCGCCGCTCCATTTCGCCTATCGCTGTCCCGACCAATCTCGACCTTTTGGGCAACCTCGGACCGACGAAGCTCCAAGAGGCTCTGGAACAGAGTCTGAACCTAGGGCGCAATCCGCGGACAAAAAGAATGAGGGAGCTTGCTCGTGCGCTGGAGAAACCGAGACGAAACGGCGGGATCTGGATATCAGGAGATGGTCGAGCGACACCTTGAAATCTACTTCGGCGTGAGCTCGACCACGTACCCCGGAGCGGCACCGCGGGCTATCACGCCCTCGCGCGCCTTCAAAACGGCGGCTGCCGCGTCCGGAACAAAAGAGGACGACTCGAAAGCGAGCGAAGGAAGGGAAGCAAGGCGGGCGTACTGGTTGCGAACGCCCTGGAGCAGATCGCGCCGGAACTCGATCGCGGCGAGGCCGAGGTCCATCGGCGGATCGTGATAGATCGTCACCAGCTCGATGCCCGCGCGATGCAAGGCCATGACCTCCATATCTACATCTAGGGCCCTGGCGCTCACGTCGGCACCCTTGGGCAGCGGATGTTGGATGGATTGGCCGGGAGAGTCGCCCCAGATCACAACCACCTTGCGCGCATCGCCATTCCAACGCAGCCGCTGGCAAGCGTGCAGCGCGTCCGCCAACGCATCCACGAAATCCCCGCCTGGCGTGGGAGGGATCGCCGTCAGCGCTGATCGCAGTCGAGCCGCGTCCAGCGGCCGGAACCCTCGCTCGTCCTCCCTGGGATGCAGCTCGTAGATGGGCGCAAGATCCGGAGCCACAGCCCCATCGGGCATGCGGTCTCCAAAAGCGAGGACAGCGAAACGGGCATCGGAAGCACCTTCGGCGCAGGTTTCGGCGAACCGGACCAGCCGATCGATCTGCTCTTTCCAGGCGTCGCCGTCCTTGAGCAGCAGGTCTGCCGCAAGCCCTTTCTCATGCTTGAACCGGCGGGTCGTGGCGTCCACGACCAGAGACCAGGTCGAGGCTCTCCGTGTGCGAAACGGTCCCCAGCAGCGGCAACAAATCGTGACGGCCTTCCACCGGTAGAGTGAGCACGCTCCGCCCGGGGCTGGTGACCTGGAGGCCACCGCTCTCCCCGGTCTCCACCTCAATCGACACCGACTCTCCGCTTTCTGCCTGAACCTCAGCACGAAGCACGACCTCGCCGCCTTGAGTAAACACCAGGTGCAACCCAGAGGCACCGGGCAGGCACGCCAGACGAAGCGAGCACGTCGAGCCGGCGCCGTTCAGTGGGAGCGGGACTTCCTCTGGAGAGCCCTTCGGCAGAGAGACGACGCGTAGGGTGAAGGTGGTCATCAATGGTTACCCTCGAGCTGCGTGCCCAGGCCGGATGTCATTGGCTCAGTCGTATTCAATGGATCTGCCGCCTTGTCACCACCACCCTTAGCGACGGGGGGCTTTCCTTCAGAAGGCTTAGTCAACCTTAGCCCGCGAACGAACGCGGGCAGCTTCTCTAGTGCTGGCAGAGCTTTCTCGGGAGGAAACTCAGTGCATGTCTTTCCCAAGCCAAAATCAAAAGCGGGCACCTCTTGTTTGGATTTTGTTGTCGTGGGCACTTCTGGTAAAGGAGGATCCCAGATCAAACAAGAGACCGATGCAAGCATCCTTCCGCTGTCGTTATCTCTGAGTTGTCTTGCATCTATAGTCTTAAGTGCCGTCTTAACGGCAGTGCGGCTGTCATAGATATTCCAAACATTAGGATTAACCGCCCCTGGACTCAGGCGTATGACTTCCAGCTTCATAACCCCGAATAGGAGAGGGCCAGCCCAGTCTGGCTTTGCCCTTCCCCTCCTTCCCCTAAGGACCGACGTTAGCTCATACTGTCTGTCCTGCAAACCTGCAAAGCGCGCGAAGTGAAGGTTGTAGAAAATTTTAACATTGGGCTCTTGGCGCTTTTCTGCCTCCGCCAGGATTGCATCCACGATTGTTACAAACTTCGTTTCATTCTCAGTGATCTCCGGCGTTTCTGCTGCCGGAGTGCCAGTCGCTTCCGCTGGCGGAGTCTCTGGCGGAGTCTCTGCCGGAGTCTCTAACTCGGGCTTTTTTCGCATCTCCTGCATGTAGTCAATCAAGCTATTCGACAGCGGAATGATGCTCAAGCCCACAAGCAATCCCAAACCTGCAGCAAAGAGCGGCCCACGGAGGAAACTCTTCCAAGACCATCTATCAGTAAAGCCCCACAAGCCTTTCTTGCCGCCCGCCGTTCTACGCGTGACTTCAAGCGGGAGTTTGCCGGAAGCTTTCTCCAACTCGGAGACCCGCTCCTCCAGACTCGGCCTGACCAGGGCGTACAGGACCACCGACTCGAAGTCTTCAGGAAACCAGGAGAGGTTTTCCGTGAAGGCCCGGAGCTGCTCTTCTGCGCGCCCGTCCACCGGGCAGACGAGATGGCAGCCGGCCGGGATCGTTTGCCGGCTTTCCTCGATCGCGACGAGCCTTGGAGGGCGAACCGGCTCCACCACCAGGAAGCTCGACGCGGACAGCTCGCCACCCTCTCCCTTGACCGAAGAGACGCGCACGGTCCGGTTACCTTTCCTGGATTCGCTGAGAGCCACAATGAGACCGCCCTTGGCCCGCAACGCCTTCTGCAAATCCAGGACGGCTGAGTTGAGCTGATCGATTCCCTTGAGAGGCACGTCCGTGACGAGGTGATCCGGAAGGCGCTCGTTGGCATGCACGAAGAGGCGGTAAGCTTCTTTCGGCGTGGAGAGTGTGACAGTGAAATCGTAGGTTTCAGCAGGGCTCTGATCGCGCCGGTAGAAGAAGCTGACAGGCTTGCTCATGGTCACGCCACTCCAATCTCTTGCGGTAAGGTTTTCATTCTTTAATGCTTGGGAGAAAACTCCTCTCTCCCTGTCAAATTGTTCCATGCCACGGATGTGGCGGCACAGAGCCGCGAACGCCAGATCCTGACGGTCGTCGACGCTTTGGGTGCCTGTCCATCGCTTCCACTCACGAAGGCCTCGCACCAAGGCTCGCCACCAATCCAGGTTGGTGCGCTTTGTAGCGTATCCTTCGAGCTGAACAACCTCGACGGCCGCTCTGCCGAGGGCTCCCGGTGGATGAAGGCTGGCCGCCAGCTCGAAGACGGGGAGGGCACCGTTGAAATCCGCTCCCATGTCCAGAAGCCCGGGTCGCGTTCTCGACACCACCGCAAACGTCTTCCAACCCCGCTCCCGCAGAGCGCTTCTAACCTCCCTGGGCTCCGCCCGGATCCGAGCCGCCAACTGAGACACAGGATGCGGCGCGCGCCTTGCCGGTAGCGTCTGGATCCACATACGCACGTTTTCGGCGAGATCGCTCCAGCAGGCATCCTCGCTCCGCCCTCCGATCGAAGCTTGGACGAAAGTATCCCGGGTTGTCTGCGCGCCCGCCTCCACATAAATCCTCTCGAAGAGACCTGCCGCGTTTCTGTAACCCGCGTCCAACAGCTCTTGAACGAGGCGGGCCGAGACCCGCGGAGGCTGAGACGGCTTGCAGGCCACTTTCGAATCGATCAGGAAGCGGCATCTCTTCCGATCTCAGCCAGAGAGCCGCGTCGCCGCATCCAATCCGCGACGCTGGTCACGAAGTCGGGATTGGTCCAAAAATCGAACTGTCAGCTCCCCTCAAAGCGCTCAGAGCGTAGGAGCCGAGAGCCTCTTCGACCGACCTGCGCCTGGCCGCCAAAGCCTGCGGCTGGCGTTGCCCGGCGTTCTCGTAAAGGAGCGCGGACTGCGCAAGATCGAGAGCCGGAAGCGACCAGGGATCGCGCGACATGGCGAGGAGAGGTCGAAGGCTTGTCGAATGTACCGGCGAATTCCGAGTACTTCAGGACGAGAACGTGGGCTTCGCGTCCCTGGAAGAACGGCTCGTTCCGGATCGTCTCCACCAGCACCGCGAGTGCTCCCAGGTCGGCCGCCTTCCGAGCCAGGTCTCCGATCTGATCTTCTTCAAAGGGTGGATCCAGGGCCACGAGCGGCGCTCCAGGAATTTCGCTTCTATCGCTTATTTGGGGGGAGATCGCAGACCACCTTTTTCCACGCCTCCAGGTGAGCCTCCCGGCCTTTCGTCCAGGCGTCACCGGTGATCCATGCCATGGCTCGGCCTGAAGCTGAGCATGATCCAGCTTAGGCTCCTGCCTCCATGCGTACCACCAGCCGCTTTCGATCAGGGCGCGAGTCGTTTCCTCCAACCTCTCCAGCATCAGCCTGTCGAGGATGCGGAAAAACCGCGGGAAATCATCCTCCTGTATCGTTCGGGGAAGCTCGGTGAGCAGGCGCTTCGCGAAGCCGTTCTCCGAGCCGGGTGATTGGGTGCCCCGAAGACCTCGGTCAGGAGGAGATAGAGTCCCGGGTCTGCCGTAGGCCGGAGATCCTTGCCGGCTGCGAAGAGGAGAGGTGCCAGATCGCGTGGCAGGTCCGGGTGACGATCCGGACCGGCTCGAGCACCTGGCGCGGCAGATCTCGCCAGGTTTTCGGAAACAAAAAGTCCGGAATCGCCAGGAAGCGGCGAGCCATCTCGATAGAGCCCGCCTCCTCGGTCCTTGCGAAGAGCTCGCCAGCCCAGTCAGAGGCGACTCCTCCTTTGCGGACCTCGTCCGCGAGGAAAGTGAAAACCCTCTTATCCGCCGCCAGGTCCGCGAGCCGGCGTGCCGGGAGCTTGCACATCCGCGCCGCCGCTGCCGCATTGCTCACGAGCTTTCGGTCCAACAGATCCATCAGCTTCCGGACCTTGCCGAGATCGGCGCCGTCCCACCACTCGTCCAGCCGTTCGTCGATGCTCCATCCCTTCTTCTGGGCCAGGATCTCTTCCACGGTCCCCTGAAAACCCTGTGCTCCTGGAGGCATGGAGCTTGTATCGAGAAGCACCAGCGCCTGCAAAGCGTCGGATGGAAAGGCGGACCATTCCTCGGGAGTGATCAGTCGATCCCAGATCTCTCCCGGGCCGAGCCACTGAGCAACCTTCGGCAGGTAGCTCAACAGGAGTTGTTTCCGGTCTTCCAGGCTCCCAGCCAGAACCACCGCAAGGTTGTAGGTCGGCTCGATCGCCCGCACGCTCTCCGGATCGGGGAGGCTGCGAGACGGCAAAGGCGCCTCGAACCGCTTACTGAACCGCTCACTGAACAGGCCGAGGCCCTCGGGGATCTTGACCGCTCTTTTCAGCCACCGCCTCGGCATAGGCGAGCGCGGACCGCTCCACGGCCGGTCCTGCCAGACGCCCACCGTTCCGATCAAGCAGGATGGCCTCGCGGCGGACTCCGAGAGCCTGGCTCGCCACCTCCTCCGGCACCACCACCAAGGTGGCCTTGAGATGACCAAGGAAAAGCTCGGGTGTCCGGGTGTAGAGGCGGACGCTGCAGTCGCGTTTGAGCCCGGCAGGCAACGCCCCCACGGGCAAACGAAACCAGGGCATGAAGAGGTGATCCGGCGGCAAACTCCATCACCGGTGCCGCGATGATCAGCGGGCGCCTCTGAACACAGGCCTGAAACAGATGAGCCAGAAAAGAAACAGCCGCCGGGGAATTCCCTTCGACATCCTTCGGCCGGGTCATCCATGGGGCAGACTCGACGCGGCCGAGCTTCCGGTGTACGCATGCCCGGATCCTTGTCCCGCCAGGGTTTCTCAAACGCTTCGCTCTGTCCTCGAAGAGCCTGGATCAAAACCCGGCGACATCGGCGAGTCGAGGTCCCAGGCAAAGCCCTGGGAGAAGTAGGCGACCCGGAGGTCGTAGACTCCCGCCGGGCACCAGCCGTTACCACGAATTGCCGGCCGGACGCGCTGAAGCAGGACCAGGCTTCCAGGCCATCCTTCAACCTCTCGTGATCGACCCGGTTCCGAGTCCAAGGTCATCCACGGCCGGATGACCTCGAGCAGCTTCGCGTCTTTCAGGTTTTTGCTCGCGTCCAGGTACTGCTCGCCATGCGCCACGGACTGACCGGGACCTTCCCCGATCCCTTTCGTGGACTGGCCCCGGTAGACCCAGTCAAGCCTTGGACGATTGTCATCCATGCCGCAAGCTCACATCAACGCGTTGTCACGTTCGCACAGCGCCACAAGCAAGGGCAGCTCCACATGAACCGGCACCGGGGCCTTCATTCCGGGCTGCCGCTTCTCAGGAGTCATCTGATCGAGCTTCGATCCCTCGATTGCACTGACTGGAACCAGCCAGGGACGGCCTCCGAAGTCGAGCCGCTGAGGAATTGCGGCGACCCGGGGATCCTCGCTCGACAGCAACTCCTCATGAAGGGCCTCGGACACCTGCCGGGCATTGGCCAGATAGCGGGCCACTCCTGAGCCTTTTCTTAGCTGTCTGAGGTAAGTCATCGGAGAATCCGTGTCCGGAGAAATCCAGTTGTCGTAGATCTTGGAGAGGACGCTGCGACGATCGTCCGCCTGTGTCAAAGCGAGGATGGTCTTGACCGGCTGGCGCTGCTTCGCCTCTTCCCGTACGTCCGTGTAGTTTTCCACCACCTGCTCCAGGCCGTTCAGGAGTACCTCCCGGTCCTGCCAATCCTTTGGAGTCATGTTGCTGGACGGAAACGCCGCCCACAACGGAAGGCAGAACACCATCACGCTGGCATGGAGATATCCCTCTTTCCAGACTTTTCGGTTCTCCTCGTTGAGCGGCGCCTCGAAAAACTCCCCCGCTCCGTCAAAAAACTCAACGTCCATGACGGCCCGATCCCGTCCAAGGAGACCCGTTCGGTACCGGAGCCGCAGGCGGTACCAATATTGCGCCGAGCGGTTCGTCGGAGGGAGCCGCTCCCAAAGCCTGTATTTTTCAGCGAATTTGCCGATCTGAAGAGTCCGGGCCTGCTCTCCGCGCTGCAGCGCCCAGAAGAGACGAATTCCATCCAGATAGTAGTTGAGGGCCCCTGCATGAGCTCCCGCCAGAGTCCGGTAAACCATCGATTGGAACAGATAGCTCTTCCCGACGGACTTGCCGCCGACAATGCCGAGCTTTTCGGTGCCCGGCAGGTCGAAAGGCTCACTGTCCGGATCGAAGTCATCGCCGGAATAGGGAAGAGGCTCCGCCGGTTCCTCCGGGGTGACTATGGCCTCCTCTGCTCGAACCGGAAATGGGACGAGACGGTTCTCCAGCCCCACTCCACCAGGAACGCTTTCGTCTGGAACGTCTCCGCCCCACCGATCGTTCACGCCTGCGTCTTGATCGCTCATCACCATCTCCTATCTACGCACCACGCGGACCACAACAGCCCACTGATCCTGGAACAACTGCTCCAGTTCCGGGGGCTTGACCGAGATATCCTTCCCGACCTGGAACCCGTTTACTGCCGAGCCGCTCATTGGGAACGAGACTGGCGCCGACGAGACAGCCCGCGCCGCGTTTTCCAGATCAATCATCACCTTAGCTCGGTAATGTTCGCTGTCCATCTCGCCAGAAATCGGAAAGAGAAAGTAAATCTCCTCCGGAGCCTGGTAGGGTTCAAGGCTGCAATTGCCGCAAAAGGACTTATACACCAGGCGCATCTCGACCCGGAGCTCCGCTCCCAGCCCGCGCTTCCGGGGGAGATAGGAGTAACAATCGAGCCGGAAATACTGGAAGAAGCCCCTGGAATACCGTCCCGTCTCCCGGCAGCCCTGAAGGCGGTGCCTCTCCTCGACATCCCGCAACGTGAGCCGCATCAAGTTGGGCAGATCCGCCGGACGGAGCGCGTCCTCGCCGCCTCCGGTCATTGAGGTCTGGAGGAGGTCGACGAGAGGGATTTCCGAGCGTGCCAGAAGCGCTTCATGAGACGGGACTCGATATACCGCCCACCCGTCGGTCCACGTGCCTTCCTGGTCGTGCAGGTGTTGCCTCAACATTTCCTTCGCGGCGCTGCAATGTTGCTTGAGGTCTACCCAGGCGTGGCTCGCGGGTGGCGCGCCTTCGAGCTCGACCTCGTCGAAGATTCGGCCGATCTCTTGATGATAGAGGCCCACCACCTCGCTGGCTGGTGGGAATGCGAGCCCGATCTCCCACCGGTCCGAATCGGTATTCCAGAAGATCGCGGGCTCCTGGAAGGTGGAGACGAGAGGCACCTTGTCCGGATCGAGACCAGCCACTGCCGCGTCCGCCAGTCCGGAAGCCGCCGCGGCGAGATCGCCGTCCTTGCCGAGGATGGCCGCCTCCTGCCAGAGCTGTGCATTCCCGAGCAGGACGTTCGGCCGGACCGGATCGAGTCGGTTCACGGCCTTCGAAGCAGCCTCCGGATCGGCTTCCAGGTGAGCCCAGTCGTGCCGGCTCACCTCCTGGACCTCGGTTGTCCAGAGGCGCAGTTGATCGATCGCCTGATCTATGCCGACCCTCTTCTGGTTGACGATTCCCGGCCCGTCCAGGCAACGCCGGGAACAACCACGAGGAGGACCAGCAGAAGCGACAGTGGAGCACTGTGCTGCACCCAGGCGCTGTCCGGCCGGAGCTTGACGAGGCGGGGCAGTAGAGTCACCGCCGCCGCCAGCCCCGCGACCGCCAGAGCATCCAGAAGGGAGTTCTCCCGGATCCGGGTCGACAGCACACAGAGAGCTGTATTGACGACCGCCAGAAACAGGCACCACCAGCGAGGCCAGGGCCGTCCGGCCGCCGGCGGCACGCGAAGACGACGTACCAGGCCAGCAGGGCAGCGACCAGCGATACAGTCAAACCCGCGCGGCCAGGCAGTACGAACAGCGCCCGCATCTCCCGGTCGTGCATCAGGAAGGCCAGGACCAGCACGAACACGGCCGCTGAAGCAACGGACAGCGCCACCGCCGGGAGCGCCAGGGTCCATAGTTTCCGGACACCCTTCGCCTCCAGCGGGTCCGGGATCTCCGTCTCCAACTCGCGATGACCTACGTCGGGCACGTCTCCTCCCTTCCTCGGGATGGAACCTCGGTGCTCCTATATAGTCACCAGCCGCGGCAGAAGGTTTAGTCTGGATCGAGGTTCCGTCACCGCCGCGGAAAGGAACGTTCTCGCGGTGAACAGGAACGTCTCCGCATGAAAACGAAGCGTAACTCGCGAGGAAAAGAACGCGGCAAAATGAAAATGGAGCGTAATGTAGTGAAATCGAAGCGTATCATCCGAGGAAGGGAACGACGAAAAAGAAGAACAGAGCGTAAGTTTTGGGGAAGAGAACGTCCGTGCATGAAAATAAGGCGTAAATCTTGAGGCCGCGAACGCCTCCGCATCGCTCGGAGACGTTGCCGGCCAAGACGGGGAGGATGCCAAAGGGAAGATTGGCGTTGCGTGGCGGGGTGAAACCTAGCCGCAGAAGTCCACATCAGGAGCGTAGTTGGGAAGACCGATGAAGAGGATCTCTACATCCACACTTCGAAACTGCCCACCCTTATCTCCATGCTCACGCCCCTTCAAGTCGACCTTGACCGGCATCTTCTTCATGAGATCCTGCGCCAGCGCGGCAGCCCTGGCGCAGGCAAGAAGCTCGTTGTCCAGCGTTTTCTCTCCGGCCTCCAGAGTCCGGTTTCTACCGCCCACGAAGCACGGCAGGGGCAAGCCTTCATAGTCAAGCCCGCCGCTAACCGGTATGGAATCCGCAGTTCCTGTGGACGACAAAGCGATCTTGAGTCGGTTTGTCGGGACGCCGCGAAATAATCCGTAGACATCCGCAAAGCATGACGCCAGCATAGCCGCGTCCGGTGAATCGGCAAGTTTGAACTTTCCCGGGGCATAAAAGTCCCGCTTCGCGATGATCCGAACGGTCGTTGTGTCACCGTTTTGCACTTGATCGCATGTAACGCCGGGCACGAGGTTCTTCACGGTGTTCTGGATCACGATACGGCTCTTCTCTGTCCCTTGCCGCACGGCGCTCGCTACCTGTGCTTCGTCCGGCACGGCTGGCACGGGCGTCGGCGCCGGCTGGCCTACCGGCGCAGAAGCTCTCCATAGGATGGCGGCAATCAGGCCGAGATAACCGACAACCGTCGCCACGACAGCGAAAGCCCTTCGAGTGACATCACCCTCGCTTCCTTCGGCACCCATAGCTTGCTCCCTGCCTACTTTACCTGCAGCAGAAAAGAGCCGCTGCCCGAAGAGGCTTGATCCCTGTATTCGACAGCCCCATTGACGATCACCTCACAGATCCGGGTCGCGCTCGGAGTATCCACCGACCACCAGAGTGAATGGCTTCCAGAAGTCAAACCCGGTAACCGAGCGCGACCGTGGACTGCCGGGAGCTGATTCCCGTCGACCCCCAGTCGGACCGTGTCCCGGGATTCGCAGGATCCTGGCAGGAAAGCTCAACGCTATCGGCGCTACTGGCGTCTACGATCCCTGGCTGAATCGACTCGACTGAGATGCGGGCCGAAGAAACCGGCAGCTTCGGAACGTCTCCGGGCTTGTTCAGGAGAGCCGTAATCTTCCCTGACGAATCTTCGAGCAATCCGGTTTCGATCAGGAAGCGCAGGTTCGTTGCACTGTCCTTCACGTTACCAGTCTCGATTGCCTTCAGGATCAGGCTCGATTGGGCCTTGTCTTTTTCGAGCTGACCATTGAAGTAGCCCTGGATGGCAGTCGAAAGCACTCCGCCTACGAGACTCAGCACCGCAACCCATATTGGAATAAGAATCGCCGACTTTCCACCAGTATCCAGGGACACAGCCTCTCCTTCCGCTCAACCTTCCTCAGGGAGGGGGCTGAGCCCGGACAAACTTTTGTTCTGTTGGCTGAATGCTATGGCTCTTCCCGGCGGCTGTCAAGGAGGGCTGACCGGCAGCGGTGGGCTAACGCGGAGCCGGCAGGGCCATGGGCACCTCCCGGTCGTCTCCAATAGACAGTTCTAGGCCTCGGCCCCCCTTCCCTCGCTCACAACTCCCGCCCTCCACATGGAAAGGAGGCCCACGAGTCCGCCTCCGATCTCGCCGACGATGAGCCCCCCAATCCCGGCGGCCAGACAGCCCAAGACCATGATGGAGAGGATGACGGTCCAGACAGTCCCGCCTACTCCCTGGGTAAGCGAAAACATGAGGGCCAGCATCAGGCAGAGGATGACGCTCTTGACGAATTGGCTCGCCAGGCTTGCCAGCAGGCCTACCATCGCGCCGCCAACTGCGCAGGCGGAAAGACTCGCGCCCGAACGGCGTCGCAAGGTCAGGGCATACATACCGGCCCCCGTGAGAAGTACCGCCTGGGACAATCCGATCATGGCGAAGGCCATCCTAACCTGCCGATCGAATGGCTGGCCGAATAATGCAAGCGGGAACACGAGCTCGATGAAAAATTGAAGGATCGCGACAACAAAGGCCGGGAGGATCGCTCGGCGAAAGATGTTTTTCATGACAGCGCCTCGATGAACAGCCATGGCGCCAAGCTGTTTCCACAGGCCGGGCAACGGTCGGCCACCGAGGCCTTCCCCGCATCTTTTCCGCAATGCGGGCACCGCGGTCTTCTTCCGTCCTCCCGGCGGACCTCCCGGACGGCCAAGGCGAAGAGCATCAAGGCCAAAAGGAAGAGGAATCCCAGTAGCCCGACCGACCCCATGGCTAAGGCTCCCATCACCTTGATCATTTTCATCGACGGCCAGATCCAGAACTGGCCACCCAGTAGAATCAGGACCAGCGGCCACAGGAGGATCGTCGAAGCCCACTTCAAGATCCGAAGCTGTCGCGCTGGCTTTTGAGCCGCGAGGTGGGTACCCAGCAACCGCCTGGCGAAGAGTCGAATCGTCGACAGCCACGCCCAGAAAGGCAGGGTTGCGAACAGCACCCACAGGATCAGTCCCAGGAACCCCCAGGATTGCCCGGGCAGCGCCGGCGTCATCGGCAACAGGATCAGTCCGGCCTCGAATCCCAGGGCGGTGAGGAAGGCTGGCTTCAGCAGGGACCTGTACGGATGAGGATTGCGAAGGTCTTGCGCTACCTGAAGCACGCTCTCTCTGCGCCTGCACGCCGAGGGTTCCAGCCAGAAAGTACGACACGGCGGACAAGAGGCTGAAAGCGGAGACAAAAATCAGAGCTCCCCAAACGAAGCCACCCAAGGGGTAGTATAGCCGCATGGCGGCGGCCATGCCGTGGGACTGGATGAATCCTTCGATGATCGAGTTGGTCATCAGGACACCCAGAGCATCGGTGATGAGCACGATCACGCTCGTCATGGTAAGGGTGCCGCCGATAAGGTAGCCAAACAGGATTCCCGCCAGGAAAGGGACATCTCCGCTGATGCCGAGCACCTGGTTCGAATGATCGAGGACGTCTCGCCGCTCCGCGAAGGTGGGGTGTTTTCGCCAGAGACGGGCAAGGCGCTGCAAAAGCGCGCCCGGTTTGACAGGCCGGCTCTCGTTCTTCTCTTCGAGCGCGGATCGTAAAGGCTCTCCCGCGTTCCAGAGCAGGGCGGTCCGCAGATCAGCATCATGCTCGCGCCCGCGCAGGATGCCGCGACGGATCAATTCGACGACAAGCAGTGTCGCGAGCACGTGCAGGGAGACGACGACTGGAAGCCAGCCCGGAACCGGCGAAGCGCCTCCAGAGAACCAGAAAATCCAAAGAGCACCGATCAGGATGGCAAGGACCGGCACAAGCACAATCCACGACGCCTCTGCCCAATAAGACCGTGTAGTATCACGGTTCGCCAGGTGGGAAAGCTCGTGAAGAACCATGGCTCGCGAAGAATAGGGTTTCCCGTGTTCCCGGATCTCTTTGCGCAGGATGGCGGGAACCGCCCGGGTCAGGACGATGACTGGACGCTTTGATGATCCATACGCCTGTCCGTCGCCAACCGCACCCCGGGAGAGCAGAAACTTCGGCCATGGCAAAGAGCGTTCACCAAGCTTGCGTTGCAGCTCCTGGGCTTCCTCGACCAGGGCGTGCATGATTTTTTGAAACTCCGGCCGTTCTTCAGCCGTCGATCCGGCGAGGCGCGTGAACCAGAGAAGGTGTGCGCGAATGAAATAGAACGCAAGAATGCAGAGAAGCGAAAGAAGCAGGAAGAGAAGTGGGAACAAGAGATACGGCACCATGACTGCCAGCCGGTAGCGAGCTGACCGCGACAATTGCGCGAGCGCCGCTTCTGTCCGGGCCAACTCCCCGGGCTTCTCCAGATCCATGTACTCTTGGCCGAGGCCTTGCAACCACGCTGTAAGGTCTTCCGGCGAGGGAAGAATCGAAGGCTGATCGTCTTCCACATCCAGGATGTCGCGATCCAGCTTCGGCAGCGCATCGATGGCCGGCCACCTCAGGTTTTCGGCAAGAACCTTGGCGAAGAAAAACCCGATCCCCCAGCACAGGCTCAGAATCGCCCATATCAGGAGGATGGACCGTAGTTGGGTCTCGCTGGGAAAAGCGAACGGGTTGAGGAGCCTTCCGGGTTTCTCTTCGGCCATGTCTCTCCCTCCGGCGGTTGAGGATGTAGACACCTCCCTGCGGCCGTTGTGTAGGCCTTTCGGCTCAGGCTTCTACAGGACCGCCGCTTCCGAGCCTTCCGACTTCCGCTTGTTTCCCGATCCAGCCCTCGAAACGAGCCCGACGAGCCCTCCTCCCATTCCACCGAGAACAAGTCCCGTGAAGGCGTAGATCAGCACAATCACCGAGGAGAGGACGAGAAAAGAAATCCACCAGCCCGGGTCCGCTCCGCTGGAACGCGGCACGAGGGATTCCATCAGCGGAACGCTCGCTCCGATGAATGGGATCTGCACGACGAGGTTCGAGAGCAGGCCGATCATGGCGCCGTCCAGGAAACAAGCGGAGAGACCGGCGTCCGACCTGCGCCGCAAGAGAACGGCGTGTACGGCGCCTCCGGCAAAGCTCGTCATCATGAACAGCGCCAGGAGAAGACAATCTTTCGAGAACCAGCCTGTGCGCGGAATTACAACCGGCATCGAAAGGACCGCGAGCTGGCTCACTGCGACCACGAGAGTCGGCACCAACGTTCTCCGCATTAGCATTTTCATACCGGGGCACCCTCCCCACTTGCCTGTGCATCGATGAGCAGCCACGGGGCCAGGCTCTTGCCGCAGGTCTGACAACTCTCTGCGATCGTGATGGCACCGGGATCGCTCTTACAGACCGGACATCGCGGCCTCCGCGCTCCCTCCCGGCCGGCCTGCCAGATGCCCAGCGCGAAAAGCATCGAGGCCAGGAGAATCACGTACAGCACAAGCCCGATGACTCCGAACGCCACGGCTGTGACGCCTGTTGCGGACCCTGGCCAGATCCACAACTGCCCACCCATGAGAGCCAGGAGCAACGGCCAGAGCAAGATCGTCGAGGCGATTTTCATCCCCTTGATGCGTCTGCCCGGCTTGCGCATTGCGACATGCCTGCCCAGGATTCTTCTGGCAAAGAATCGGATGGTCGCCAGCCATAGCCAGAAGATCAGCGTCGCGTAGCCCAGCCATGGGAGAATGCCCGGGATGGCCCAGGGTGTTCCAGGCAGCGCAAGGCTGAACGGCACCAGGAGCAGGCCGGCCTCGAAGCCGAGCGCGGTGAGGAAGGCGGGCATGCGAAGGGCCCGGTAGGGATGGGGATGGAGACGGCCCTCCATCATCTGCAGCACGCTCTCCCGTTGGGTCTGCACACCCAGCGTCCCGGCCAGAAGATAGGCTGGCATCAAGGGGAGGCCATAGACGGCGGCGATTGAAATGCATCCCCAGCCGGGCAGGCCGACCCTATAGTAGAACTGCATCGCGTAGACAAGGCCTTTCTCCGCGGCGTATTTCCGCGCCAGACCGGTGATCGCCAGAAGGGCCGAAGCGTCGACGGCGCTCACGAGAACGCCCGTGAACAAAATGGCCACGATGAACAGGCTTCCGAACAAGAGGCCCGCAAGAACAGGAGCATCTTTCCCGATGCCAAAGACCAAGCCCGGGTTGTCAAGAACCTCTCGCCGCTCTTCGAAGGTGGGGTGTTTTTGCCAAAGGCGGATAAAGGGATGCAAGGGGCCGATCGGTTCGGCGGAGCCGTTCCCGTCGCCACGGTGAAGAGCGGCGCGGAGGAGATCGACTGCATTCCAAAGGAGGCCGGCCCGCAGATCGGCAAAGTGCTCGCGGCTTCGCAGCAGGCCTCTCCGGATCAGCTCGATGGCGAGCAGCGTTCCCAGAACCTGGAGGGAAACCACGATGGGGTGATACCTCGGTTCGTCGATACCCTCCGAGGACCAGGTCAGCCAAAGCGCGGCGATCAAGGTAACCAGGAGCGGGAGGAGGGCGACCCAGGATACCTCCGCCAAATAAGAGCGGTTGAGGTCACGGTTCGCAAGGTGCGCGAGCTCATGGAACATGAAAGCCCGGATGGAAGACGGCTTTCCGTGCTGCCGGATTTCCTTCCGCAGAAGCAGCGGGATTGCCCTGGATAGGACGAGGAGAGGTTTCCTGGAGGTTCCGTAGACCTGCCCTTCGCCTCTCGCCCCCCTGGAGATCAGGAATTTCGGGCGTGACAACGGCTTTTCTCCAAGATCGAGCTGCCGGCCTTGGACCTCCTCGACGAGACCGTACAAGGCGTCCTGATACTCAGTGCTTTCCCGGTGTTTCGATCCGGCGAGGCGGACAAACCAGAGGCGGCGGGCGCGGACGAAGTACAACGCGAGGATGAACAGAAGCACCAGCAACAAGAAGGCAAACGGCAGGAAGAGATAGGACAGCGTGACGATCGCCTGGTCGTGTGCCCCTTTGGAAAGCCGTACCAGAGCCGCTTCTGTCCGGTCACGCTCCACTGGATCTGACAAAGACGAAAGCCGCTGCGCCAGCGCCTTCTCCCGCTTCTCGAGAGCGTCTGGCCCGGACATGAGCGAGCCGCCCTGAGCCTGAATCCCCCAGACGTCCCGCTCCAAATTAGGCAGGTCTCCGAGGGTCGGCAACCCGGCGCTGCTCGCCACGACGGAGATGAAGAAAAACCCCAGCTCCCAGCAAAGGCTCACGATCGCCCAGATCAGCAGGATGGACCGCAACTCGGTCTCGCTGGGGAAGGCGAACGGGTTGAGGAGCCTTCGGTGTCTCTCTTCGGCCATGGGTGTCCCTTCGGCGGCTGGGGAGGTAGACACGTCCCGGCGGCCGTTGTGTAGGAGCGCCCGGCTCCGGCTCAACAAAGAAGCGGGAGAGAGTGTCTAACGGGCGGAAGGAGGACAAGGAATGATTCTCGAGAGTCGGAAGGGCCAGGAGCTGGCCAAGTATCTGGCGCGGCCGATCGTCGCGCAGGTGGCGCCGGATGAGATCGAGGACTTCGAGGATCTCGCGGAGGACTTCTTTGAAGACCCCCGGCTGGAAGGCGACCACACTCTCGGCAGCGGGCTCGAGCTGCTGCCGGATCTCGTGGTTATTTTGATGTTCGTGTCGGCGACGCTGGAGCATCTCCTGGCCAGGAACGGCTCGGCGTCTCCGAAGACTCTGCTGGAACGCCTGTCCAAGGCCCTCGTTCACGGACAGGAGGTCGATCGCAGTCCCTGGTTTTCACCCCAGGAGCTGCCGCCCGCTTTCGAGATCGCGAGCCAGAAGGCCCGGAATCTCACACCTCACATGCGCACACGGATCGAAGATCTCCTGCGCAAGCTCCTGCCGGTCGAGATCCAGTTTCTGTTCCTCGGCGCGAGCCCGGACACGCGCGAACGAATCAGGGTCGACCGCGAGCTCAGCCAGATCTCCGCTGTCCTCCGCGAAGCGCCTCTCGGGAAGCGGATCGTCCTGCACCCAGCCCTCGCCGTCACACCGGACGAGCTTCAACGGACTCTCGTCGCCCACCATCCTCAGATGGTCCACTTCAGTGGACATGGAACCGAGACGAACGCCATCGTTGTCGAGGAGGCTTCCGGCCAGCCGCGGACCATCCCGGGTGACGGCCTTCTCGAGTTGCTCCAGATCTTCAAGGATGGGCTCCGTCTTGTGGTTCTCAACGCCTGCCACTCGGAGGCCCAGGCCCGAGACATCGCCGCCTATGTCGATGCGGCTGTCGGAATGGCCGGCTCCATCAGCGACGACGCGGCCATGAGCTTCTCGCGGGCGTTTTACCGGGCGGTGGCCCATGGCGAGCACCTTCAACGGGCGTTCGAGCTCGGTTGTTCCCAGATCGGGTTGGACAAGTTTCCCGAGGAAGCCGGCATCCCCCGCCTTTTCGTCTTGCGTGAAGATCCTCGCGACATCGTCCTGGTCGATGTCGCCGAGGAGCCCGCAGCCTGAGCTGAGCGCGGTAAATTGCCCTCCCCCTCCCGACCGCGATAGCATCGCGGGCCGGCTCGTTGCGCCGGCCTTGCGATCCGCATCCTGACGCGCCGGCGAGCCAAGTGACGCCCGAGATGCCCGAGGAGGAAGCCGTGGACTTTTCCCTGACCGACGAGCAGCGTGCCATCCAGGCGACCGCGCGGGAGTTCGCTCGCCGCGAGGTCGATCCCATCGTGGACGAGTTCGACGAGAGCCAGAAGTTCCCCCGCCAGGTCATGGCCAAGGCGGGTGAGCTCGGTTTCCTCGGCATCCTCTTCCCCGAGGAGTATGGCGGCGCCGGGCTCGGCTATATCGAATACGTGCTGGTCGTCACCGAGCTGTCCAAGGTCGACCCGTCGGTCGGCATCAGCGTGGCGGCCCATAACTCGTTGTGCAGCAATCACATCTACAAGTTCGGCTCCGAGGAGCAGCGGCGCCGCTGGCTGGTTCCCCTGGCCAAGGGGGAGAAGATCGGCGTTTGGAGCCTCACGGAACCCGGCTCGCTCACCACGATCGCCGAGTAGCTCCTGGACCAGAATGTCCCCGGCCAGCCGACCAGGTCGCTGACCTCGCGAGCTAGCTACGTCAAGAGTTGGACCAAAGCCGCGTCGGTCTTCGAGAAGTCATTGCCTTGAAGAGGAGCGGCGGCCTCTCCCAGGAGGATGGCCAGGAGGGCCGAGGTGTCGAGAACCATCAGCCGAACGCGCCTCTCTCGTTGTACCCCAGGATCTTGTTGGCGTCCCGGGTATCGAGGTCGGGCAAAGAGTTGCAGCGCCGGCTGATCGCCATGAGGGATTCGACAAGGTCGGGAGCGGACTGCCGGCCTTTCAGCCGCTCCAGGCGCTCTTCGAGAGCGTGGATGATCGCGTCCGTGAGGCTCTCACCCGCCTCGGCGGCCACCTGACGAGCCAGTTTCTCCGCCTTGTCATTCTTCAGGCTGATGCCCATGGAGGGCCCTCCTGCCGACCAAACCCCTCTCCCTAGTAGAAGATCTCGGAGAGAGGTATCTCTAGCCCTGGGAGGAGAGGGCTCGCCAGGAGACCCCCCGCTTCTTCTGTGATCTCCGCGGCTTTCAGAAGGCGCTCCCCGGACCGGCGGTAGACGCGGGCCACCTCGCGCTCCGGATCGACGATCCAGTACTCCTGGACACCGAGGAGCTCGTAGCGTTCCAGCTTGATGCCCTCGTCTCTCCTGCGTGTCGAAGGGGAGAGAACCTCGATGACGAGGTCCGGTGGCCCTTGGACGTTCTTCTCCGTTAGAATCCGCGCTCTCGCTTGGGAGACGAACAGGAGATCCGGCTGGACGATGTCATTCTCGCTCAGCAAGACGTCGGCAGGAGCCACGTAGAGACGGCCGAGACGGCGGCGGCGAACGAAAGGCGCGATCCAGGAGGTCAACTCGACAACGACGCTTTGATGCCGCAGGTACGGGGCCGCCGTCACAAAGTACTCCCCATCGAGGATCTCGTGGCGGTTCCCGTCGTCCGGGAAGAGCAGATAGTCCTCGTAGGTGAGCTTGCGATGGGCTGGGTCTCGAACGGCCATGGCGATTCCTCTACCAACGTCCTGGAACAGTCTAGCATCGGTGCTCTCCTCGACCGGGTCGGCCAAAGCATTTTTATCTCCACGCATCGGTGATTTTCTCCGCCAATATGCAGACATTCACGGTGGTCCATATAGCGCCTTCGGGTATCCTAGCATGGTATCCACGAGTTTTCGACCAGGACCCCGATAAGAAGAGGCATGCCTCCATGATACGATCCCTGCATGGTTATGACGACGGGGCCCGTCGGGCAAGTCATCCGGGATTGGCGCGAGCGCCGAAATATGACCCAGAGGGAGTTGGCGGAGAAGTCCGGGCTTCACATCACGTCTCTCGGGGCTTATGAGCGAGGAGAGCGAACCCCTAAATTGGATTCCCTGGCCAGGCTCTGCTTCGCGCTGGACATCGAGCCCTCGGCTTTCTGCCTGGACGTGGCTCGGGCTGAGGCAGGCCGTTTGGCTCCGTTGGTGGACCAATTGAAGAAGAAGGCCGGACTGGAAATGCCCGAGAGGCCTCAGCAGGCTGGGCGAGTCGAAGAGCTTCGATGGGCTTCGGACCTCGTCTTCGATGGCATGAAGGATCTCTTCTTCTACATGATCCAGGATCTCTACGGAAAGAGGGAAGTAGAATACGAGGGGATGCCCGCAAAGAAAAAAGAGACCTTCGACACGCCGAGGAGCTTCCGCTGAGGCCCAACCCCTCGTTGCCATCCCCCTCCCTCCCGCGATAGCATCACCGGCCGGCTCTTGACGCCCGAGATGCCCGAGGAGGAAGCCGTGGACTTTTCCCTGACTGACGAGCAGCGTGCCATCCAGGAGACCGCGCGGGAGTTCGCCCGCCGCGAGGTCGATCCGATCGTCGAGGAGTATGACGAGAGCCAGAAGTTCCCCCGCCAGGTCATGGCCAAGGCGGGTGAGCTCGGCTTCCTCGGTATCCTCTTCCCCGAGGAGTATGGTGGCGCAGGGCTCGGCTATATCGAATACGTGCTGGTCGTCACCGAGCTGTCTAAGGTCGACCCGTCGGTCGGCATCAGCGTGGCGGCCCATAACTCGTTGTGCAGCAATCACATCTACAGGTTCGGCTCCGAGGAGCAGCGGCGCCGCTGGCTGGTCCCCCTGGCCAAGGGGGAGAAATCGGCGCCTGGAGCCTCACGGAGCCCGGCGCCGGCTCGGATGCCGCCGGCACCCGCACGCGCGCCGAGAAGGTCGAGGGCGGCTGGGTGCTCAACGGCTCGAAGACGTTCACCACCCACGGCAGCGTCGGCGACATCTGCGTGGTGTTCGCCGTGACCGACTCCCAGGGGCCGCGACATCACAACATCTCGGCCTTCGTGCTGGAGAAGGGGATGGAGGGCTTCCGCCCCGGCAAGAAGGAGAACAAGCTCGGCATCCGGGCCTCGGATACGACCGAGGTGGTGATGGAGAGCTGCTTCGTCTCGGACGACCGGATTCTCGGCGAGCCGGGCGAAGGGTTCGTGCAGGCGCTCAAGATTCTCGACGGCGGCCGCATCTCGATCGCCGCGCTCGGGCTCGGCACGGCCATCGGCGCCTATGAGACGGCACTGAGCTACGCCAAGCAGCGCGAGCAGTTCGGCCAGCCCATCGCCGGATTCCAGGCGATCCAGTTCGCTCTCGCCGAGATGGCCACCCGCATCGCGGCGGCCGAGATCCTCACCTATGCCGCGGCCGAGGCGATGGACCGCGGCCGTCCAGTGTCGCGACTGGCGTCGGAAGCCAAGCTCTACACCGGCGAGGCGGCGGTGTTCTGCTCGGAGCGCGGGGTCCAGATTCACGGCGGCTATGGGTTCATCAAGGACTATCGGGCCGAGAAGTACTACCGCGACGCCAAGATCTGCACCATCGGCGAGGGGACGAGCGAGATCCAGCGGCTGGTGATCGCGCGGCAGTTGTATAAGGGAAGGTAAGCGTGAGGGCCAAACTGGACGACCTCGTGCCGCGGCTGCTGGAGCGGCAGCCGCGGGCGGTGGCGCGCGCCATCTCGGTGGTGGAAGATGGCGGCGAGGGCCAGCGCGAGCTGGTGCGCCGCGTCTATCCGCATACGGGCCGGGCGCGCGTGGTCGGCATCACCGGTCCTCCGGGCGCCGGCAAGAGCACGCTGGTCGACCGCATCGCTCGCCACTGCCGGGCTCGCGGCGAGACGGTCGGCATTCTGGCCGTCGATCCGACCAGTCCCTACACCGGCGGCGCCTTGCTTGGCGACCGCATCCGCATGCAATCGCTCTACACCGACCCGGGCGTGTTCATCCGCTCGATGGCCACCCGCGGCGCCATGGGCGGGCTCGCCCGGGCTTCGCGCGACGCGGTGGACCTGCTCGATGCCGCGGGGTTCGACTGGGTCCTCCTGGAGACGGTGGGCGTCGGCCAGGACGAGGTGGACGTGGTGCGCACGGTGGATACGGTGGTGGTGGTCACCGTCCCCGGACTCGGCGACGACATCCAGGCCATCAAGGCCGGAATCCTGGAGATCGCGGACGTGTTCGTGGTCAACAAGGCGGACCGCGAAGGGGTCGACCGCGCGGCCCGCGACCTGGAGATGATGCTTTCTCTCGGCGAGCATGGCGCCTGGCTGCCGCCGATCCTGAAGACCGTGGCCGCCCGCGACGAGGGGGTGGACCAGGTGCTGGCCGCGGTCGAGCGCCACCGCGAGCATCTCCTGGAGTCCGGCGAGCTCGACCGCCGCCGCCGCGCCCATCTCCGCCTGCGGGTGGAGACGATCCTCAAGGAGCGCATCGTGGCCGCGGCCGACCGGGTGCTCGGGGTGGAGCGCGAGGTCGAGCGCGGCTTCGGGCAGCGGATGGACCCCTACCGCGTGGCGGACCGGCTGTTCTCGGGCGTGCTGCACTCGGAAGAGATCGCGGAAGGCGTGAAATGATCGGACGCATCGACCACATCGGCATCGCGGTTCGCTCGATCGAGGAAGGACGGAAGTTCTACGAGGCGCTGGGGCTGACGGTGGAGAGTATCGAGGAGGTTACGGACGAAGGGGTGCGCGTGGCGATGATGCGCTGCGGCGAGTCGCGGATCGAGCTGCTCGAGCCTCTGTCCGCCGACTCCGTCGTGGCGAAGTTCCTCGAAAAACGCGGCCCGGGCGTCCACCATCTCTGCTTCGCGAGCGACGGCTTGCCGGCCGACGACGCCGCGCTGCGGGAGGCGGGGATCGAGCCGATGCGTCCGGAGCCCACCCGCGGGGCCGGAGGCTGTTGGGTCCAGTTCGTTCATCCGAAGAGCACGGGCGGAGTGCTGGTCGAGCTGTCTCAAGGGGCCGGGGAGGACTGAATGCTCCGGCCCGGCTCCATCGTCATCGTCCACCTCATCAATCCGACGGAGAAGCTCTTCGGCATCCTGCAAGACCTTGCCGTGGCGGGCGTGACCTTCCGCGGTATCAGCCTGTCCAGCTTCGACGACTGGATGGCCCAGGCCGCCCGGCCCGGCGATCAGACGCTGGGGTTGTCGACCGTATTCGTCCCCCTGTTCCGGGTGGAGCGGATCTTTCTCGACGAGGCGGTGGGGGAGGTCGAGAGCTACCGCCAGCGCTTCTCGAAGCGGGTCGGCCTGGCGGTGGAGCGCTACCTGGGACTGGAGGAGGGGGAGGAGGAGGCGGGCGAGGTGCCTTCCTAGGTTCTCAGGGGATTCCGTACCTCTTTCTTTTCTCCCACAGGGCTTTGCGGCTGATGCCGAGCAGATCGGCGGCGTGGCCTTGGTGCCCTCGGGTGTAGGCGAGGGCCTTGCGGATCGCGTCGATCTCCATCTCCAGGAGAGGCCGCGGCCGGCCTTCGCCCGAGCCTTCCGGGGGCGGCGGATCGATGGGACCGGTTCCGGCGGCGTCAGCTAGAATCATCCCCCGCTCCAGGACGTTGCGGAGCTGCCGGAGGTTGCCCGGCCAGGGATGCTCCAGCATCCAGGACTGGGCCGATGGCGCGAGCCGCGGGTCCGGCCGGCCGAAGCGGAAGCCGAGATCCGACAGCAGGTGGTCCAGGATGGCCGGCAGGTCGCGCCGTCTTTCCCGCAGCGGCGGCAGGAGGAAGGCCAGCACCTCCAGCCGGTAGAAGAGGTCGGGACGGAAGGTCTGGCGCTCGACCCGGACCGGGAGGTCGTCCGGCGCGATGGCCACGAAGCGCACGTCGGCGCTCCGCTCCGCGGCGCCGAGCGGCGAGTAGCGGCGCTCGGCGATGAGCCGCAGGAGCTTGGGCTGGATCGGCAGCGGCAGCTCCTCGACGTGGTCGAGGACGAGCGTCCCCCCTTCGGACCGCCCCATGCGGCCTTCGCTCGCCTGCTCGGCGCCGGTGAAGGCGCCGGCCCGGTAGCCGAAGAGCTCGCTCTCGAAGAGGGTGCCGGGGATCGCTCCCACGTCCACCTCCAGGAGCGGGCCGGCGGCGCGCCGGCTCGCCTCGTGGAGGGCGCGCGCCAGGGTGGAGCGGCCGGTCCCCGGCTCGCCGAGGATCAGCACCGGCGCGTCGGTGGCCGCGGCGCGCTCCGCCCCCTTCAGGCTTTCCGCCAGGACGGGGAAATCCCGGGTGAGCCTGGAGAGGGAGAGCGCGGTATTAGCCACGGGGTCAGGGCCACGGGGTCAGGTGGTCACGCGCGGAATTCGTTCGTGACGTCGGGAGCGTCGCCCCAGAGGCGCTCGAGGGAGTAGAACCGCCTCGGCTCCTCCTGGAAGACGTGGACCACGAAGTCGCCGTAGTCGAGGAGGACCCATTGGCCGCGGTTGTAGCCCTCGACGTGGAGCGGGCGCACGCGCTCTTCCCGCATGCGCTCCTGCACGGCGTCGGCGATGGCCTGGACCTGGCGCTCGCTGGTGCCGCTGCAGATCAGGAAGTAGTCGGTGAAGTCGCTGACCTTCTCCAGGTGCAGCACCCGCAGATCGACCGCCTTGCGGTCCTCCGCGGCGGCGACGGCTTCACGCACTCGGGCTTGGGAATCGAGGAGAGGGGTGGGATTCGTGGCTTCCATTCTCATGTGTACAGGCCGTACTTTTGCACGTATCGTACCACCGAGTGGGGCACCGTTTCCGCCGGTGGGGCCTCCCCCAGGGCGAACAGCTCCCGCAATCGGGTCGAGGAGACGTCGACAGGCGGCTGGCGCAGGAAATCGACCCGGCCGCCGCGCGCCAGGGCGGCTAGCTCCGGGGACAGCGGCGGCTCCTCCAGAGTCCACCCCGGCCGCGTGAGCACGGCGAGGCGGGCCAGGTCCGGGATCTCCTGCCAGCGCACCCAGTGGTCCAGCTCGGCGTAGGAGTCGCCGCCGACGATCAGGTAGAGCTCCGCGCCCGGCTGCGTCCGCCGGAAGTGCTCCAGGGTCTCCACGGTGTAGGCCGGGCGCTCCAGGGTCAGCTCGAAGGTGGAGGCGTAGAGCCCCTCTTCGTCCAGGAGCGCCATCTCCACCATGGCGTAGCGGGCGTGGGCCGGCGCCAGGGCCCGTCCCGGCTTGTGCGGCGGCAGCGCGGTGGGCAGGTAGATGACGCGGTCGAGCCGCAGCTCCCGGCGCGCGGCCTGGACGGGATCGACGTGCCCGCGGTGGATCGGATCGAAGCTGCCTCCGAAGAGACCGATCCTCATGGGTTCACGGTCTCCTCCACACATGCCTCTTCCCGCGATGCCCGCAGGCCGCGGGCGAGCTCCGCGATCAGCGCCGGGATGCCTTCATGAGTGGCCGAGCTGATCTCCAGGTAGGGCAGGCCGCGCGCTTCGGCCTCGCGGCGCAGCGCCTCCCGGCGCTCGGGGAGGGCGGCGTCCAGCTTGCTGCCGGCGATCAGCCGGGGCCGTTGGAGCAGCTCCTCGTTGAACGCCCCCAGCTCCGCCTCGACCGTCGCCAGGTCGGCGGCGGCATTTCCGGGTCCCTCGGGGCTGGAGAGGTCGACCAGGTGGAGGAGCACGCGGCAGCGCTCGACGTGGCGCAGGAACTGGAAGCCGAGGCCGGCGCCCTGGGCCGCACCGGCGATCAGGCCGGGCAGGTCGGCGATGACGAACGGCTCGGCCAGCGGCCCCTCGGCCACGACGCCGAGCTGCGGCACCAGGGTCGTGAACGGGTAGTCGGCGATCTTCGGCTTCGCCGCGGAGATGACGCTGATCAGGGTCGACTTGCCGGCGTTGGGCAGGCCGATGACGCCCACGTCGGCCAGGAGCTTGAGCTCCAGCCGCAGGCGGCGCTCCCCGCCTTCGCCTCCGGGCTCGGCGCGGCGCGGCGCCTGGTCCGTGGCGGTGGCGAAGCGGGCGTTGCCGCGTCCGCCGCGCCCGCCCCCGGCGACCTGGAGGCGCTCGCCGTCCTCGACGATCTCGCCGAGCATCTCTTCGGTATCGTCGTCGTAGGCCACGGTGCCGAGGGGGACCGGGATCACCAGGTCCTCCGAGGTCTTGCCGCTCTTGTTCGAGCCCTCGCCGTGACGGCCGCGGCCGGCCGCGTACAGCGACTGGAACCGGAGGTGATAGAGCGTGTTGCGGTTGTTCTCGCCGGCCAGGTAGACGGCGCCGCCGTCGCCGCCGTCGCCGCCGGACGGGCCGCCCCGCGGCACGTACTTCTCGCGCCGGAACGCGACACATCCGTTCCCGCCCCGCCCTCCGCGGACGTGGATCCTGGCTTCGTCGATGAAGATCAAGGTTGCTTTCGGTGAGGGAGCCGGGGGACCCGGCTCCCTTGGGAGATCGAGATCAGGAAACCGCTTCGGAAGACTCGGCAGGGAGCAGGATGTGGATGAACTTCCCGCGCCGGCCCTTGTCCTGGAACTTCACCACGCCGTCGCGCTTGGCGAACAGGGTGTCGTCCTTGCCGCGGCCGACGTTCAGGCCGGGGAAGAAGACGGTCCCGCGCTGGCGCACGAGGATCGTGCCGCCCGTGACGCGCTCGCCGCCGTAGGCCTTGACGCCGAGGTGCTGGGCGTTCGAGTCGCGGCCGTTGCGGCTGGAGCCCTGTCCTTTCTTGTGTGCCATGACTTGAGTACCTCTCAGAAGCGAGCCGCCTCAGGGCAGCTCGATGCCTTCGATACGGATCCGCAGGAGATCCTGGCGGTGCCCCGTCGTGCGGCGGTAGGTCGTCCGCTTCTTCTTCTTGAAGACCCGGATCTTGGGACCCCGGACCTCGCCGACGACCGACGCCTTGACCAGCGCGCCGGCGAGCGCCGGGCTGCCGAGCTGCGCGCCGCTGTCGCCGTTGACCATCAGAACGCGGTCGAACCGGAGCGAGCCGTCGCCCTCTGTGGTTCCCGCCACGCGCTCCACGTCGATCACGTCGCCCGGAGCGACGCGGTATTGCTTGCCACCCGTTTCGATCACTGCGTACATAGACATTGCTCCCAGAATCGACTCCCAAAGGCGTCTGCTCAGACGCGTGGACGGCGAAACCTACCACAGGGCCGCGCTTCGGTCAACCACCCGGGCCGTGCTGTATCCTCACGCCATGCTGCTGCGCCTCTTCTACGCCCCGGCCGCGCGCCAGACCGTCCCCACCGTCCCAATCGCGGCCAAAACGGCCTAGAATCCCTCCGCGAAGCTCTTGGACTCAGAGGAAGGAGGCGTCCATGGCCAGCCCGGAGTACGTCATCTGTCTCGACTGCGAAAGCCCCTGCTACGAGTTCGAATGGGAGGACGGCGAGATCAGCGAGGCCCTCTGCACGACGTGCGGCAACGACCACGCCGACCAGTTCGTCCTGCCCGAAGACTTCGACGAGATGACCTCCTAGCGCTCCCGGTTTGCACCCCGCTTTGCAGCCAAGACTTTTTCCTCTAAGATCCACGCCCTGCCCATGGCGAAACGACGTCTTCCGCTGCACACGCGCATCCTGCTCGGCGGCCTCTTCGGGGCCGTCGCCGGGATCGTCGCGCACCTGCTGCTCGCCACGCCGGAGGGGATCTCGCCCGGCCTCGGGCGGTTCATCCACTTCGTCACCGGGCCGATCGGGCAGATCTTCCTGCGCCTCCTCTTCATGCTGGTGGTGCCGCTGATCTTCTCCGCGCTCGTCCTGGGGGTGGTGGAGATGGGCGACCCCCGCCGGCTGGGGCGCATCGGGGTCAAGACTCTCGCCTACACCGTCGTGGTCTCGGCGATCGCGGTCCTCATCGGCGTCACCCTGGTCAACGTGCTGCAGCCGGGCGCGGGCATCTCTCCCGAGATGAAGGCGCGGCTGACGGCCGGCGCCGCGGCGCGGGCCTCGTCCGTGTCGTCCGCGTCGTCTGGCTCCTCGGCCGCCGCGCCCAAGACCGGCATCGACCTGCTCGTCCAGATCGTCCCCGGCAACCCCATCAAGGCCGCCGCCGAAGGCGACATGCTCGGGGTGATGTTCTTCTCGCTGATGATCGGGATCGCGCTCTCGATCGTCCGCACCGAAGCCACGGCGCGGCTCCAGGAGGCGGTCCAGGGCCTCTACGACGTCACCATGTGGCTGATCGGGTGGGTCATCTCGCTCGCTCCGGTCGGGGTGGCGGCGCTGCTGTTCAACCTCACCGCGGAGCTCGGCTACGAGATCCTGCGGCAGCTTGCGTTCTTCGTCGGCGTGGTGGTTCTGGCGCTCGCCATCCACCAGTTCGTGGTCTACTCCCTGGCCGTCCGCCTGTTCGGCGGCATGAGCCCCCTGTTCTTCTTCCGCGGTATCGAGGAGGCGATGATCACCGCCTTCTCGACCGCGTCGAGCAACGCCACCCTCCCGACCGCCCTCAAGGTGGCGGAGGAGAACCTGCGCCTTCCGGCGTCGGTCAGCCGCTTCGTCCTGACGGTCGGTTCGACGATGAACCAGAACGGGACGGCGCTGTTCGAGGGGGTGACGGTGCTGTTTCTCGCTCAGTTCTATGGCGTACACCTGTCCCTCGGGGAGCAGATCACGGTGGTGCTGATCTGCATCCTGGGGGGGATCGGCACGGCGGGCGTGCCCGCGGGCTCGATCCCGGTGGTGGCGCTGATCCTCGGCCTGGTGGGGGTGCCGGTGGAAGGGATCGGCCTCATCCTGGGGGTCGACCGGTTCCTGGACATGTGCCGGACCACCCTCAACGTGACAGGGGACCTGGCCGCGGCAGTCGTGGTATCCCGCGGGGAGGGGCCGGACCTGCCGGCGCCCGCTCCCGCGATCTGAGAAATGGAAAGAGGCTCACCTCCGGGAACCAAATCGGAGGTGCTCCCATCTAATGTGGCGGAGAGGTGAACCAATGAAAAGACCGCTTCCCATCCTTCTCGCCCTTCTTATGCTGGTCCCGGTCCTTGGCGGATGCCAGAAGGTCCGGGCCCGCGCCGAGATGAAGAAGGGCAACGAGATGTACCACGACGAGGCTTACCGCGAGGCCCTCGCCCAGTACCAGAAAGGCCTCGAGCTCGACCCGAGCGCGACCTTCGCCTGGCGCTCGGTCGGCCTGAGCGCCCTCGCCCTCTTCCGGCCCGGCGAGAACAGCAAGGCCAACCGGGAGATGGGCGACCTGGCGATCAAGGCGTTCGAGAACTATCTCGTGGACTACCCCGACGACCAGAAGGTCCGGGACTACCTGATCTCCACTTACGTCAACACCAAGAAGTACGACCAGGCGCTCGCCTACCTCGAGAAGCAGGCCAAGGCGAACCCCCAGGACGCCACGCTCAAGGCCTCTCAGGTGCGCCTCCTGATCGAGTCCGACCGCCTGCCCAGGGCCACCGAGGTGGCGCGCAGCATGCCCGACGGGCAGCCCAAGGCCGAGGCCCTGTACTCGGTCGGCGTCTCCACCTGGGACAAGTCCTACCACGGCACGGACCTCCCCATCGAGGAGCGCCAGAAGTTCGTGGACCTGGGCCTGGGCGCCATGGGCGACGCGCTCAAAATCAATCCCGAGTACTTCGAGGCTCTGGTGTACAACAACCTCCTTCTCCGCGAGAAGGCGAAGATGGAGCTGGACGGTACCAAGAAGCTCGAGTACATCGCCAAGGCCGACGAGTTCGTGGCCAAGGCGAAGGAAGTGCGCAAGAAGCAAGTCGAGGAAGAGAAGAAGAAGCAGGCCGAGCAGGCCAAGACGACCCAAAGCTAGAACAGGTGGGGAACCATGTTCGAAGACTCTTTGCTAGAGCTGGACCAGAAGAGAAAGAAGAAGAGCGGCCTCGTCCGTCTCATCGTCTTGCCGCTCGCCATCCTGATTCACCTGGCGGCGGGAGGCGCGTTCCTCTTCGCCAACTATTGGCAGGTGGATCCGGTCCCGGAGCCGCCGATCAACGTCGTGTTCTTCAGCGCGGCGGCCCCGCCGCCTCCGCCGCCTCCTCCGCCGCCGCCACCGGCGGCTCCCAAGGCGACGCCCAAGGCGGAGGTGCCGAAGGAGGTGCCGATCGTCCGGCCGACCGAGCCGGTACAGCCGGTCGAGGTGCCTGAGAACCTGCCGAAGCCCGGACAGGTCGAAGAGGTCGCCGGCGGCGTCGAGGGTGGCGTCGAGGGTGGTGTCGAGGGCGGCGTGGCCGGCGGTGTGGTCGGCGGCGTCGTCGGCGGCACCGTCGGCGGTACGCCCGGCGGCGTGCCCGGCGGCGTGGTCACCGACGAGCCGCTGCGGGTGGGCGGCGCGGTCACCCGGCCCGAGAAGACCTCCGGCTCCCCGCCGGTCTACACCGAGCTGGCGCGCAAGGCCCGGGTGACGGGCGTGGTGATCGTGGAAGCGATCATCGACGAGCGCGGCAACGTCGTGAACGCCCGGGTGCTCAAGGGGCTGCCGATGGGTCTCGACAAGTCCGCTCTGGACGCCGTGGAGCGCTGGAAATTCAAGCCGGCCACCCTGCAGGGCAAGCCGGTCAAGGTCTATTACACGCTAACCGTCAATTTCACCATGCAGTAGGCGCCGCGGCGCTCGCACAAAGGAGAGAACGAGTATGGATTTCAGTCCTCTAGCCCTCTGGGAGACCATGACCCCCATTGCCCGGGGCGTCGTGGTCGCGCTGCTCATCCTGTCGGTCTGGTCGCTGTACATCTCGGTCGAGCGGGTCCTGGTCTTCCGCAAGGCCCAGAAACAGTCGCTCGCGTTCGCCAAGCTCGCCACCGAGCACCTGAAGCACGACCGGCCCCAGGCGGTGATCGACGCCGCCAGCAAGTATCCCGGCAGCCACCTGGCCCGCGTCGTCAGCGCCGGCCTGCAGGCATTCCAGTTCGAGGTTCAGACGAGCCCGCTTTCCGAGCTCGAAGTGGTCGAGGCCGCCAGCCGCGCCGTCGAGCGCTCCACGCTGCTCACCGTTTCCGACTTCAAGCGCGGCATCGGCCACCTCGCGACGATCGCCACGACGGCCCCCTTCATCGGCCTGTTCGGCACCGTGATCGGCATCATCAACGCCTTCCGCGGCATGGCCATGAGCGGCTCGGGTGGTATCGGCGCGGTCTCGGCCGGTATCGCCGAAGCGCTCGTCACCACGGCTCTCGGCCTGTTCGTGGCCATCCCGGCCGCCTGGATGTTCAACTACTTCACCAACAAGCTCGAGCGGCTTCAGGTCGAGATGTCGAACTCGTCCTCCGAGCTGATCGACTTCTTCATGAAAAAGCAGAAGAAAAATGCTG
Source organism: uncultured Holophagales bacterium (assembly GCA_963844885.1). Lineage (GTDB taxonomy): Bacteria > Acidobacteriota > Thermoanaerobaculia > Multivoradales > UBA5704 > DATMER01. Next base: position 269,729 of record CAWJQA010000018.1, read on the forward strand.
CTTAAACTCGGCAGGAAACACACGATGGAAGCTCCGGAGGTCCGGAGCGACATCAACGTCACACCCCTGGTGGACGTCTGCCTCGTGCTCCTGATCATCTTCATGGTGGTGACGCCTCTCCTTCAGAAGGGCGTCAACGTCACCCTGCCGTCCACGGGCGACCCCGAGAAGATGCCGGAGAACGAGAAGCAACTGGAGGTCTCGATCAAGGCGGACGGCAATGTCTTCCTGGGACAGAACTGGGTCTCCGACGATACCCTCCCGGGTGCTCTGAAAGAGGTCTACGACACCAACCCTGAGCGGCAGGTGGTGGTGAAGGGCGACAAGCGCCTCAAGTACAAGGAGGTCCGCAAGGTGATGCGGCTGATCAACGAGGCCGGCTTCACCCGCGTCGGCCTCATCACCGAGAAGAGGGACACTGGCGGCGCGGCCTAGCGTCCACCGCTGGAGGTAACGCAAAATGGCGATGAACGTCGGAGGAAGCGGCGGGCCCAAGAGCGACATCAACATCACGCCCCTGGTGGACGTGGTGCTGGTGCTGCTGATCATCTTCATGGTGATCACGCCTATCGTGCAGATGGGCTACGGCGTCCAGGTTCCGCCCAAGGTGGAGACTTCCGCTCCCGTGCCCCAGGACGCCAACCAGGTGATCGTTCGCCTGGATGCGGCCGGGCAGCCGTGGATCAACAAGCAGCAGCTCTCCATGCAGGAATTCCCGGCCAAGCTCCGCGAGGTGCTCACCGGGCGCTCGTCCAAGGTGATCTTCTTCGCCGCCGACGGCGAGCTCACCTACGAGCGGGTCGCCGACTTCATGGATGTGTGCCGCGACAACGGCGCACAGAACCTCGGCATCGTGTTCGAGGACATGCGGGGCGGCCCGGCGGCTGCGGCTGCGATCGGCGGCGCCGGCACGGCCCAGTAGGGGTTGATCCCGTTCCCCCTCTCCCCAACCCTCTCCCCCGTTCCGGGGGAGAGGGAGCACGGGAGGCCGGAGGACGGGAGCAGGACTGAAGGGGCGTAGGGGCGTGGCCTGGCCAGGCTGCGTCCCTTTGTTTTTCTGGCCCCCTCTCCCCCGGCACGGGGGAGAGGGCTGGGGAGAGGGGGAACGGGATCAACCCAGAGCTTCAACCCAACAGGGCGCGGAGGCGGCCCAAGACCCGGTTGACCAGGTTGCTCCGCGAGAGGAAGGGGATCATCGGCCCCTGGCGGATCCCCAGGTCGCGGTAGAGGGCCAGCAGATCCAGGCTCTGCGGATCGACCTTGAGGCCCTTGCGGACGGCCCGCACCGCTCCCCGCCGGTCCCGCGCCAGCAGGCAGGTGCGCGCCAGGTTCAGGAAGTTCTCCGACTCGTAGAACTCCACCTTGATCGAGTGGTGGCAGAGCTGCAGCCCTTCCTTGACCTTCCCCTGGCAGCGGGCGATCCCATAGCCGAGATAGGAGTAGAAAAGGCCCGGCATGGCACGCTCGCCCGACTCCGCCAGCCGGCCCAGGTGGTAGAGGCCGCTGTCCCAGTCACCGGCCCGGCAGAGATAGAGGGCACGGCCCAGGGCATCCGAGATCTCGCGTCGAACGGCCTTCATGGTTGGATGACTCCAAAATATTCCCCAATCTACATAAGAAGATGCCGGATGGCAAGGGCCTCTCTCCGTGCTAAACTCGGTGGCTGGTTTGAAGAAGGGGCTGTATGAGTGATCCTCAGACTTCCCGCAACGGGCGGGACATGCTGCGCGAGGGTTTCCGGCGCAACGCCATCGACGCCGCCCAATTCGTGGGGCTGGCCCACCTCTATGCCGAGAAGGGTGAGAGCGCGCGCGCCGTCGAGTGCCTGGAGGTCTCGAAGGCCAAGGGGCTGGCGAACCCGTCCTCCCACAAGCTGCATGGCCGGCTGCTGTTCCGGCGCAAGGACTTCGACGGCGCCGTCGAGGAGCTCGACCAGGCGCTCCGCTTCAATCCGTTCGACCGCGAGACCGCGGAGAGCCTCGGCCGGGCCGAGTATGAGCGCAAGCGGTACGAGCCCGCGCTGCGCTCCACGGTCCACGCCTTCCTGCTGCTCAACGAGGGCGACGAGGAGGGGGTGCGCCGCCTGCGCCGCCGCATCCAGACGCTGAAGCAGATCCTCGGCTGGGGCAACCGCGAGCTGTCGCAGGTCTTCAAGGAGCGCCAGGAGCAGATTCACACCGCCTTCGACCGGCTGGAGTGGCACCGCGAGCTCTTCATGGAGGAGGCGGGCCTGCAGAGCGTGGTCTTCCCGAACGGGCCGGCCATGGCTCGACTGGAGCGCGGCGGACGGCTCGAGCTGGCAACCCGGCTGCGCCGGATGAAGCCCTGGGTCCACTTCACCGACGAGCAGATCTTCCGCCTCACCCAGGCCGTGGAGGAGGAGATCCACGACGCCGGCAGCCTTGTCTTCACGCACCGCGGCTCCGGCCGCGACCTTTACATCCTGGAGCAGGGCGAGATCACGGTGCAGCGCACGACCACCTACGGCACCTACGCGCTGGGCACGATCGAGCCGGGAAACCTGTTCGGCGAGGGGAGCTTCGTCGGCGGCTACGAGCGCACGTCGGACGTGATGGTCACCCAGCCGAGCCAGCTCCTGCGCTTCAACGCCGAAGCGCTCCTCGACATGGTCGAGGCCAACCCGGAGCTGGGGGTGCAGCTCTACTGGAGCCTCTGGCACAGCCTGGCCCGCAAGCTGCGCAGCACGAACGAGCAGCTCAGAACCTTCTTCCCCACCGAGGCCGTGCCCGAGAGCTTCATACCGCTGCGCAAGCCGGCCGCGGGCACGGGGACGGCGGTCCAGGTGAAGAAGGACGACAAGGTCCGCCTCTTCCGCGAGCAGGGGATCTCGCGCCGGGAGCTGATCACGCTGGCGGCCTTCTCGAAGGAGAAGCGCTTCGCGGCCGGCGCCGCGCTCTTCCAGGAGGGGGACGAGGGCTCGGAGATGTACGTGATCCTGGAGGGGCGGGTGGTCATCAGCAAGCTCATCCCCGGCGCCGGGGAAGAAGCGCTGGCGATCCTCGAGCGGGGCGACTTTTTCGGCGAGATGTCGCTCATCGACGGCGAGCCGCGCTCCGCCGACGCCCGCGCCTACAGCGGCCAACTCACGGTGCTGGCCCTGGACAAGGAGACGGTCAACGAGGTGCTCACCATGGACCCCCATGCCGCCCTGGAGTTCATGCAGCTCCTCTGCCGGCTGATCGCCAACCGCCTGCGCGAGATCGACGAGAAGGTGATCGGCTGGCGGATCATGTCGGGGGAGAGAAACGAGCTGGCGTCGGCTTGAGTCCCGCCCGACGCGCCCGCCTCACGGGCCGTCATGTTCCGAGGGAAGAAGCACAGCAAGGGGATCTGTTGCAACAGAAGGTTCTGTTGCAACAGAGAAGTCGACTCTGCGACAGGGGAGTTGACTCTGCGACAGAGGAGTCGACTCTGCGACTGGGGAGTCGACTCTGCGACAGGGGAGTCGACTCTGCGACAGGGGAGTTGACTCTGCGACAGGGGAGTTGACTCTGCGACAGGGGAGTTGACTCTGCGACAGGGGAGTCGACTCTGCAACTGGGGAGTTGACTCTGCAACTGGGGAGTCGACTCTGCGACAGGGGAGTCGACTCTGCAACTGGGGAGTCGACTCTGCGACAGGGGAGTCGACTCTGCAACTGGGGAGTTGACTCTGCAACAGGGGAGTTGACTCTGCAACAGGGGAGTTGACTCTGCAACAGGGAGGTCGAGGTGACAAGAGGCGGCGAAGATTGACACTCGGGCGCACGCAGATCCAGACTTTCCAAGTCGCAGGATTCAAGTTCGTTTCTTTTTGGTCCAGGAAACAGCCTGAAAGCGCAACGCGTCTGCCCCGGTTTCCCGTCCTCGAAGCACTCCCTTGTCGGGCAGGCGAGCTGTCATCGACCGCCCGGGAGGTCTCTCATGCTCGATCTGTCCCTTGGCCGGTCCCTCGGCCGATATGCCCTGCTGGGCTTTGCCGCCTCGCTCCTCGCTCTGCCGGCCGCCGGCCAGGGCTCCTGCGTGCTCCTGCACGGCGGCTGCGGAGCCCAGGCGATGCAGTGCTTCCCCGATGCTCTCGGCCCCGCCTCCTGGACGCAACCGGGCGGCGGACGCACCACGCAGTGGCGGTTCGGCCCCCAGAGCACGGCCTCCGACTGCCACGACCCCATCGAGGCCGGCCAGCCGCCGCGCTGCTGCACCTCCTTCCATCCACCGGCTTCGGGTCCGCGCCCCACCGTCGCGCTCCGCGTCTCCGGCACGCGGGTGTTCGTGGACTACGAGGCGCCGAACTACTACTGCCAGAATACCGGCGACTGGCCGCCGTTCTTCACCTGCACGAACGATCCGCTGGTCTCGTCGGACAATCTCCTTCTCCTCCGCAACGGTGATTTGGTCGCCCGGACGTTCCCGTATTTCGAGAGCGGCACCTGGGATACGGGTGTCGATGTCGCCTGCGGCGACACGCAGACGGTCACCGCCCGGCTCGGCTTTCTGGCCGAGGGGCCGCTCGGCGTGGTGGAAGCCACGGTCACCCAGGCGGTGACCGCCGCCTGCACCGACCGCCGCACCTGCTCGGCCGGCGGCGCGCCGTCGCTCGGCGTCGGGATGCCGGTCCATGTGGGGTCCGGCGACGTGTCGTTCAGCCTGCCGCTGTTCTCGATCGCGCAGTCGCCCCTGCCGCTTTCGTTCGGCTTGAGCTACCACAGCGCGGTTGCACGCCATCCTGGGCTGGTTGTGGATTCCGGCTGGAGCCATTCGTTCGAAGCGACGCTACGGGCTACGGATGCCTCGGAACGCTTCCTCCATCATGTGAGTGGCGACGGGATGGAATCCGAGTACATCCGGCAGGGGGAGAACACCTGGACCGCCTTCGAGCCGGGCGAGCTGCGCGGCTCCGTCACCCGCTCGGGCAACCGCCTGGAGCTGACCGACCTCGACGGCACGGTCACCGCCTTCGACGCTACGACCGGCCGCTGGCTCGCCACGACCGACCGATGGGGAAACGCCCTGACCGGCACCTACGATGCCGACGGGCTCCTGGCGTCGGTCACCGACTCGATGGGCCGGCGGATCGAGCTGCGCTACTCCGGCGGGCTCCTCGCCGAGGTCGAGCTGCCTGGCGGTCTTGTCTGGCGGTTCGAGTACGAAGGTGGCCTGCTCGTCCGGGTCTTCGACCCGCTTCACACCGGTGGGCTGCCGTGGCGCGGCTTCGCCTATCAATCGGACTCGTACGGCGTGCCGCGCCTGCTGACTGAGGTTCGCGACGAGGCCGGATCGCTGCTCGAAGGCCATGCCTACGACGCCCGCGACCGCGGCATCACGTCCGTCTCCGTCGATCCGGCCGGCGGCCGGGATCTCGTCACGATCGAATACGACACGCCCGCGCCGGGTCGGACCCGGGTGACCCATGAAATCGACGGCTCGACCCGTCAGGTGTCGGTTTTCACGCTGAGCTATCAACGCGGACGCTTCCTGCCGACGCGGGTGGAAGGCAACTGTCTTTCCTGTGGTGGAGCCGGCGGTGACGATCAAAGCTTCACCTACGGCCCGGACAACCTCGTAACCTCGCGGACGGACGCCAACGGCCACGTGACCCGCTACGAGCACGACGCGCGGGCCAACCTGACCGCCGTCACCGACGCTGCGGGCACGCCGCTGGAGCGCACGGTGCGCTACCGGTATGACGATCCCGCGTGGCCGCGCTTCCGCACGGAGACCGACGAGCCCTCCGCCGCCCGGCCCGGCGAGCGCAAGCTCACCCGCCAGGAGTGGCTCTCGGGAGAGACGGTCCTCGTCACCCGCGAGAGCGGCTGGCTTTCCGCAACGGATACCGCTCCTGTTACGTATACCCGCACGGCCACGTTCGACGCCCGCCATCGCACGCTCAGCGTGGACGGGCCGCGGACCGACATCGCGGACATGACGACATTCTCCTACTACCCGGATGCCGACCCGGACCTTGCCCGGCGCGGCCGGCTGCGCGGTGTTACGGATGCCGTGGGCCTCTCCACGCTGTCGGCGGACTACGATATTTACGGTACGCCGCGCAGCTCGACCGACGCCAACGGAGTGGTCACGCTACGGGCGACAGACGCCCGCGGCCGGGTGGTGTTGAGCACCCAGAAGGCTGTGCCCGGCGATCCGGCCGAGGCGGCGGACTACACGGCCCGGCACGATTTCGACGGCCGGGACCGGCTGGTCCGCACCGTCCTCCCGCGAGGCAACGGGCTGCGCTACGGATATGAGGACGGCACCGAGCGGCTGGTGGACGAGATCCGTCTCGACGCCGCCGGCCGTGAGATCGAGCGCCGCCACCGCACGCTCGACAACCTCGGTGCCACCGTGCGCGAGGAGCTTCAGAGCTGCGACGCTCCGGCGCCCGTCTGTGCCGCCTGGACCACCCGCAACCGCGAGGATTTCGTCTACGACGCCCATCACCGGTTGGCCGAAGTTGTCCACCCGGTGCCGGTTGGAGCCATGGTGCGCAATACTTACGACGCCGACGGGCTTCTGGTGGCGGTTCAGGATGAAAACCATTCGAGCCCGAACACGCTCTATACCTTCGACGCCCTGCATCGCCTCACGGCCGTGGACCAGAGCTCGACGCTCACCAGCTATGGCTACGACGTGCGCGACAATCTCATTGTGGTGACCGATCCCAACGGCAACGTCACCCGCTATCTTTATGATGACTTCGGCCGTCTCAACCGCCAGGAGTCGCCGGTCACCGGCGTCACCACGTGGCAGCACGACGCGGCCGGCAACGTGGTGAGCACAACCGACGCGCGCGGCGCGGTGACCGTGCGAACCTGGGATGCCGTGGGCCGCCTGCTCACCAGCGTGGCGACGCTCGCCGGAGCCCCCACGGAGACGGTGAGCCAGCAGTATGACGATCCCACGCCGGGCCGCTACGGCCTGGGCCGGCTCGCCCGCTCGACCGATCCTTCCGGCTCGACTTCCTGGAGCTACGAACGGCGCGGCCTGCTGCGGCGCGAAGAGAAGACCGTTCAAGGAAGCACGTACGCCACCTCCTGGCGCTACGATGCCAACGGCAACCGCGCCGCTCAGATTTATCCGTCAGGCCGCGAAGTGACCCAGACGTTCGACTTCGCGGACCGGCCGGCCTCGGCGACTCTGGGGAGCACGCCGCTGGTCTCCTCGGCTTTCTATCTCCCGTTCGGTCCGGTCGAGAAAGTCGCCTTCGGCAATGGCACGGTGCAGACGCGGAGCTGGGATCAGCGCTACCGGCCGCTCGAAAATCGGCTCGATGGCGGTATTGGCGGGACTGGCCCTCTCTCCGATTATCTCTACGGGCTCGACGCCGTGGGCAACATCACCGCCCTGCACGATGCGCTTGATCCGGCCTACAACAGGGATTTTTCCTACGACGACCTGTACCGCCTCACCGGCGCCGCGACGGGTGAAGCTCTGTGGGGAACCGGCCGCTACGCCTATGACGCCATGGGCAACATGACGTCGCTTTCTCTCGGTTCCTTCCGTTCGGCTCGTTTCACATACAACGGCACGCTGCCGACGCTGCAAACCGTCGAAACCGAGAGCGGACCGCGCACAGTGACCTACGATGCCGTGGGCAACGAGCTCGGCTCCGGTGCGGTCTGGTCGGCGCGCAACCTGCTCGCCGCCGCGGACGGGTTGAGCTATCTCTATGACGGCCGCGGCCTGCGCACATCCACCACGATCGACGTTCCCTTCGGCACCGCCACGGGAAATATAGTGGCGGATGATGGCGGAGCTCCCATCGCCGGAGCCATGGTGCGAGTCACCGGCACTACAGACGCCACAGCTACGGACGGCGCCGGGGCTTTTCGATTGACTCGCCCGGCCGGGCTTTACACCCTGACCGCTACCGCGCCCGGCTATCTTTCTTCCACCTCGGCCCCTTTCGCCCTCACCTCCGGCGGTGAAACGCCCGTTGGAACATTGAGACTGGCGCCGGCTCCGGGAAAAATCACCGGCACGGTGACCGGCTCGCCAGACGACGCGCCGCTGGCGGGTGTTCTTGTGACGGTGTCGGGCAGCAGTGAGACCGTGTATTCAGACGAAGCCGGAACCTTGATCTTGAAGTTGCCGGCCGGCACCTGGGCGTTGACTTTCGCGCGCCCCGGCTATCAAAGCCGCACGCTCGATCCGATCGTGCTCGCGGCCGGAGCCACCCACCGCCTCGACAGCATCGAGTTGGAAGCCGAGCCCGCCACGCTCACCGGCCGGGTCGTGGACGGCACCGGAGCCGGAATCGCGGGAGCCACCGTCTCCGCCAGCACCAACACCCTGCGCGCGGCCGGCCCCTCCACGGTCACCGATGCTTCCGGAAGCTTTTTCCTTTCCGTACCGCCGGGAACCTGGTCGCTCGCCGTCACCCGCGAAGGTTTCGGCAGCCGCCTCACCGCCGCCGTGGACCTCGGCCCGGGTGGAGCCTACTCCTTCGGTAATTTGCTCCTCCAGGCCCTCGGCACCGTCACCGGCCGGGTGATCCGCGCGGCGGACGGCTCGCCCGTCGCCGGCGCCACAGTCACCGTGGATGGAACGCTCGACTTGGCCGGCACTGACGCAACCGGAGCTTTTCACCTGACTCTGCCGCCCGGCACCTACACGGTGACCGCGGCAGCCCCGGGTTTCGCTTCGATCACTTCGCCACCTTTCCCGGTGACGGCGGGCGGCACGCTCGATCTCGGCAGCTTGGCTCTTTCGCAAGTCGCGCTCTCCGTTCACGTGGGTTATGCCGACGACCTGCGGCCGACCTCGACCTTCCCCGTTCCCTGGCAGGGAGCGCCGAACGTCGTCTATCTCGGCAGCCCGTCGCCGCTCGACGCCGGAGCCATCCGCCTCGACAACAGCACGGATCAACCCATCGCCGTCGATCGCGTCATGGTTGATCTCCAGCGTCCCGGGCCGGTTTACGACCTCTGGGGAAGCTTCACCGTGCCGCCGCACGGCTCGGTGATTCTCACCCAGACGCAACCGTTCAATTTTGACACCAGCGATGCGGCCATCGTCGCCTGCGGCGCGACACCGAAGCCTGGAGACCCAAGGATACCGAAGGTCAGCGTGGTGATTGGTGGCCAGTCCACGAGCTACTATGACATCGGCCACGTGCTCGACACAGGAGGCTTCGATTCATACTGCCGCGGCAATGAATCTCTCGCGTGGCGGCTCATCGGCACGTCCGGCGCCGACGCCGGAGGCGACTTCCTTTTGGAACCCGCCCTGGGCACCGGTCTCTGGGGTCAACCCTACACCCTGACCGCCACGGTGACCGATGCCGGAGGCCAGCCGCTGCAAAACGTCGCCGTGACCTTCCGCGCCGCCACCGGTCCCAATCGCGGCGCGACCGGCCAAAGAGTGACAGATGCCAACGGCAAGGCGATATTCACGTACACGAGCGCCTACGTCGGCTCCGACACGTGGGAAGCCACCATCCCGAACCCTTCGGGCGGCGCATTGACATCCAATCTCACCGTCGTCCGCTGGCCGGCCCCGGCCGATCTTCAAGCTGTTCCTCGGCTATGCCGAGAACGAAAGCGGCTCGACGCCCGGTTTCCCGCAACCGTGGAAGGGAGACCCGGGAATTCTCTTCCTCGGCGGCGGCCAGTTTCTCGACGCCGGAGCCATGCGAATCGACAACCCCACGGATGCACCGCTTCCGATCGACCGCATAACGGTAGATCTTCAGCACCCCGGACCGACTTTCAACATCTGGGGAAGCTTCACCATTCCGGCCCACCAGTCGGCCATTCTGACACAGACGAAGTCCTACGACTTCGACACCAGCGAGTTTCCATTCATGCCCTGCGGCGTGCCAGCCTCGCCGGACGATCCGAGAGTGCCGAAGATCACCGTCACCAGTCAAGGGAAAACCTTTTCCTACCTCGACTCGGAGCACGTGCTCGACACCTTCGGCTACGATCGGCACTGCCAGAGCGCCAATGGCGAATCCATGCAGTGGCGGCCGATCGGAGCGAGCGGCGCGGGCGCAGCCGGGAAACTGATCGCGAAACCCTTGAAGCTGTCCGGCCCGGTGGGCTCGGTACAGACCATCACCGCCGTCCTCGTCGACGCCGCCGGAGAGCCGCAGCCGGGCGTGTTCATCTACTTCCGCGTCTACGCGGGCAACAACAGCGGCCACAGCGGAGGCATCTTCACCGACAGCGCGGGAGTCGCAAGGTTTTCCTACGCCAGCACTGTCGAGGCCTTCGACACTCTTCTGGCGCGGGTACAGAACGGCACCCTCGCGGCGCAGGAGATCAACGGCATCACCATCGACTGGGTGCCCAAAGCCACGCTGACGTTGAGCCCAACGGCCTCGACTCTGCCGGTAGGAACAGCGGTCAATCTGAGCGTCATCGCCAAACGCCCGGACGGCCGAGTATTGCCTGGGCTGGCCGTCGTCTTCCGGGTCACCGCCGGTCCGAATGCCGGCAAGACCTTCCAGATTCTCACCGACGCCACCGGTAAAGCGGCGTACACCTTCAACGGCACCCTCGCCGGCACGGACACGGTCGAGGCGTCGATCCTGATGGGCAACGGAACCTATCAGAGCTCGAACCCTGTGACCGTGATCTGGACCGCGCCGAAAACCTTGTCTCTCACGCCCTACTCGGCCATCCACGCTCCGGGCGAGCCCGCCACCATGACGGCCACCCTGAGCCAGCCGCTGGCAGGTATCACCGTGACGTTCCGAGTTGTGAGCGGCCCCACGGTCGGCCGCACCGGCCAGGCGGTCACCGACGCAACCGGGCGAGCTTCCTTCAGCTACACGGGAGCAAACCCGGGCGTTGATACCCTCCAGGCCACAACGGTGGTGAGCGGCGAAACCTTGTCCTCCAACCTCGCCGCGGTGGAATGGACCTCGATTCCCACGACTTTGGTCTATACGGGAGCCCAGGTTGGGGAGTACAGTGATCCCATGCTTCTTGCCGCCCGTCTCACGGAAAGCCCCACCGGGCAACCGCTCGCCGGGAGAACGCTGGCCTTCGTTCTCGGCTCGCAGACGGCCACGGCCGTCACGGGTGCGGATGGTTCGGCGACCGTCGAAATCGTACCTGATGGCCTGCCGGGAGCCACGCCGCTCGCCGTGGCCTTCGCGGGAGAAGGAGCCTGGTCGGGCTCCGCAACAAGCCGGCTGGCTGTGATCACTCCGGAAGATACCGTTTTGACTCTCTCTGAAGTTTCCGCTGTAGCCAGCGGCGGTGCCCAGCCGGTGAGCGCCCGCCTCGTGGACGACGACGGCCAGCCGCTCGCCGGACGAACCGTGACCTTCCGCCTCGGCACCGCCACGGCCGAAGCCGTCACTGGGGCCGACGGCACGGCCACCGCTTCGCTCGTCGTCCCGAGCCTCACCACCGGCACCGCTCGGCTCGAAGCCACGTTTACGGGGGACGCTTGGTATCGCTCCTCTTCAGCCGCCACGACGGTGCTCGTGGCGCAGCCCACTTCCTTCGTGATTTGGGGCGGCAACACGCCAGGCCTGCGGCCCGGCGACCGGGTGCAGTTCTGGGGAGCGCAATGGAGCCGGCAAGTCCGAGGCGGCGACTATGCGGCCCAGGCTGATTTCAAGGGCTGGTCTACCGCGCCGCTCCCGCCGCGCCTCTGCCAGCCGAATGCTCACACAACCGGCACACCAAGGCTTGATGCCTCGTGCTGGACCTCGAAGCCGGGCAATAGCAACCCGCCCGCAAAACTTGGAAACTACATCCAGGTGATCGTGGCGACGAGCATCGGGAAAACCGGCTCGACGATCTACGGCAATATCGCCGCGACCGTGGTGCTTCAGGTGGACACATCCTCCGCCTACGGTCCGGATCCCGGGCACCCTGGCTATGGCACGGTGATTGCCGTCCTGGAGGACGGAGCCGGAGTTTTCGGCTCCACGGCTGTCGCAGCACTGTCCGCGCAGGCCGCAACGTCGACACGCCGCATCTCTCTCTATTCGCCCGAGATGAGCCTGATGGCAGAAACCGAGCTCACAGCCGCCGCGCGCCCGGCCGTCCTCTATGAATACATCTGGTTCGACGGCCGTCCACTGGCGCAGGTGGACGGGGCCGGCACGGTGTCCTGGACCTTTACCGATCATCTCGGTACGCCGCTGCTGCAGACCAGCTCTCTCCAGGGAATCATCTGGCGTGCTGAGCACGAACCGTATGGCTCTATCTACGCCCTGCGCTCTTACGATAGGCATCAACCCCTGCGCTTCCCGGGCCAGGAAGCCGAGCAACTCGGCACAGGGGAAAACGGGGTGACGGAGCGGAGCTACAACGTACATCGATGGTACCGGGCGGGGTGGGGGCGGTATACGCAGGCGGATCCAATTGATCTGATAGGTGGCATCAATCTCTTCGCCTACGTGGTTGACAGGCCAACGTCGCTCTCCGATTCGGTTGGTTTGTATCTGAGGAACAACACCGATTGTGTTATTTACATCAAAGAGTCCGAGCGCAGCATTACGCACGCTGTTGGCCCAGGCGACGAATGGCCCGTGGAAATTGATGGATATGCCGACCCATGCGAGCATCCTAGTCAAGTGTTCAAAGTTACGAACCTAGTCGACGTGATTGTTGATAAGAACCATAAACCCCATACAAATGTCCGAAAGGAAATGGTAACATGGAAGGAAGACTTGGGGTTTTCGGTTCTTCAAACAGAAGGTGCAGCAGAGTCGGATAGCGACGGCGGATGGCATGGAGCTGACTTCAACAATATTCTGCATAGTAAGAAGCAACCTGACCATGGGTGGGATGATCTGTTCGACAAATCTCTTGCAAGAAACTGTCCCTGTATTTGTCAAAGGAACCGCGAGCAATGTCACTAGGAGAGTATTCACAGGAAGCTAAAAGAGCATTGAGTCGGTATTTGAAAATATTGCTGATTTGGTTGACGTTGACGATATTGGTGACAACGGTTGTTATAGTCATAGCTCTTGCGCTTGAGCCTGCCGTGACGGGTCCAGTTCTGGGCTGGTTTCTCGTAGCAGTTCTCGGCGGGATATTATTGATCGCCTCGCTAGCGTGCCGCGGGGTCACTCAACGCCTAATGAAAATAGGCTTCGCAGCTACCCTAGTTTGTGTCATCCTGCAGGTTTTCCTCTTGGATGGTATTTTTGGATCAGTACTTGCTTTTCTTGATGGTCCGACTGAAACAACCTACGCCAGTTCTTATTCTGAATGGCAATTTCGTTTCGTGCTGAAGGGAACTAGCCGGAGCAGAGTGCTTCATGTTCTTGGTCAGCCCTTAGCGGAGGCTTGGATTTACAATAGATATCCAGGTGGCTCTGATGATCAGGTTGTCTTTGAGGGAGGAATAGTATCCTATCTTTACGGTGTGGAGCACTCACCTCTCGATCACGTTATAATAGCCATGAGGCCTGAAAGGGTTCTGCAAGTGGCAGGTCCGCCGAAGGAGGTCGTTTATAGCTACACAAGAGGGAGAAATTCTTTCCGTGTAAGGCTACTCCGTTTCCGCCATAACAAGGTAGTCGAAAAAATCTCGTACTATTACGTTGACTGAAGCTTAAATGAGGATTGGTGATCATCTTCTTCCGCGTCTACGCGGGCAACAACAGTGGTCGCACCGCAGGCATCTTCACCGACAGCGCCGGAGTCGCGAGATTTTCCTACGCCAGCACCGTCGAGGCCTTCGACACCCTTCTGGCGCGGGTACAAAACGGCACCCTCGCCGCGCAGGAGATCAACGGCATAACCATCGACTGGGTGCCCAAAGCCACGCTGACGCTGAGCCCAGCCGCCTCAACACTCCCCGTGGGTACGGCGGTGAATCTGAGCGTCATCGCCAAGCGGCCAGACGGCCGGGTGCTACCGGGCCTGGCCGTCGTCTTTCGGGTCACCGCCGGTCCGGATGTTGGGAAAACTTTTCAGATTCTCACCGACGCCACCGGTAAAGCGGCGTACACCTTCAACGGCAACCTCGCCGGCACGGATACCGTCGAGGCCTCGATCCTGATGGGCAACGGAACCTATCAAAGCTCGAACCCGGTGGCCGTGATCTGGACCGCGCCGAAAACCCTGTCCCTCACACCCTACTCGGCGATCCACACGCCGGGCGAGCCCGCCACCGTGACGGCCGCTCTGAGCCAGCCGCTGGCGGGTATCGCCGTGACCTTTCGCGTCGTCAGCGGCCCCACGGTCGGCCGTACCGGGCAGGCGGTCACCGACGCAACCGGGCGAGCTTCATTCACCTACACGGGATCAAACCCGGGAGTCGACACCCTCCAGGCCACGGCGGTGGTGAGCGGAGAAACCTTGTCCTCCAACCTCGCCGCGGTGGAATGGACCTCGATTCCCACGACGCTGGTCTATACAGGAACCCAGGTTGGGGAGTACAGTGATTTCATGCTCCTCGCTGCCCGTCTGACGGAAAGCACCACCGGGCAACCGCTCGCCGGGAGAATGCTGGCTTTCGTTCTCGGCTCGCAGACGGCTACGGACGTCACGGGTGCGGATGGCACGGCTACTGTTGAGATCGTTCCCACCGGTTTGCCGGGCGCCACGCCGCTCGCCGTGGCTTTCGCAGGAGAGAGAGCCTGGTCGGGCTCCGCGACAAGCCGTCTGGCTGTGATCACCCCGGAAGACACCGTCATGACACTCTCGGGTGTCTCCGCCGTAGCCAGCGGTGGCGCCCAGCCGGTGAGTGCCCGCCTCGTGGACGACGACGGCCAGCCGCTTGCCGGCCGGATTGTGACCTTCCGCCTCGGCACCGCCGTGGCCGAAGCCGTCACTGGGGCCGACGGCGCGGCCACGGCCTCGCTTTCCGTTCCGAACCTCGCCACCGGCACCGCCCGGCTCGAAGCCGCCTTCGCGGGAGACGCCTGGTATCGCTCCTCTTCAGCCGCCGCGACGGTGCTTGTGGCGCAGCCCACTTCCTTCGTGATTTGGGGAGGCAACACGCCGGGCCTGCGCCTCGGCGACCGGGTGCAATTCTGGGGAGCGCAATGGAGCCGGCAGGTCCAAGGCGGCGACGATGCCGCCCAGGCTGATTTCAAGGGCTGGTCTAACGCACTGTTGCCGCCGCGCCTTTGCCAACCAAACGCTCATACGACCGGCGCACCGCGGCTTGATGCCTCGTGCTGGACCTCGAAGCCGGGCAATAGCAACCCGCCTGCGAAGCTCGGAAGCTACATCCAGGTGATCGGTGCGACAAGCATTGCCAAGAACGGCTCGACCATCTACGGCAACATTGCAGCGACTGTGGTGCTTCAGGTGGATAAATCTACCGCCTACGGTCCGGACCCCGGGCATCCCGGCTATGGCACGGTGATCGGCGTTCTGGAGGATGGAGCCGGGGTTTTCGCTTCCTCCGTCGTCTCATCGATATCCGCTCAGGCCGCCACAGCGACACGTCGCATCTCCCTCTACTCGCCCGAGATGAGTCTGATGGCGGAGACCGAGCTCACAGCCGCCGCGCGCCCGGCCATCCTGTACGAATACATCTGGTTCGACGGCCGGCCGCTGGCGCAGGTGGATGGGGCCGGCACCGTTTCCTGGACCTTTACCGATCACCTCGGCACGCCGCTGCTGCAAACCAGTACTCTCCAGGGAATCGTCTGGCACGCCGAGCACGAGCCGTACGGCTCTATCTATGTCCTGCGTTCCTACGATCGGCATCAGCCCCTGCGCTTCCCGGGTCAGGAAGCCGAGCAAGTCGGCACGGGGGCGAATGGCGTAACGGACCGGAGTTACAATGTTCATCGCTGGTACCGGGCGGGGTGGGGGCGGTATACGCAGGCGGATCCGTTGATTTCGTTCGAATATGCCCGCGCCTTTCTTTATGCAGAAGCGAGACCTTTGCGCTTGGTAGATCCCCTCGGGCTTGAGCCTGAGGCTCTGCCGCAGGGAGGCATTCCTTGTCGGATCCTAAAACCAAGACCAAATCCCAACAGAGACGATTGCTGCGGGATTCCAGTCTTTGCCTTCTCGAATCTCATTCGCCGGCGCTTTGTTTTCTGCGCTAACCGCTCAAACGACGAACCTGTCACCGAGATGCTAAGGTCTCGCGGAATTTCACTGGGCGGGGCGCCATCCCCAGAGCCCTGGATAGTACCGTCCGGAAATTCTTGTGTCGATGAGTGCCGCTGTTTTCATGAACGCCTACACCGTCGGCAAATTCGTACCGCCGTTAGTCGAGGATTGACAAGCAATTTGCTCGAGTGCCAAGCCTACGATCTCCATCTGAAATGTTTGATGCGTAAAACGGGTTTTGTGCCCCAAGGAGTTCAAGGCGTGGAATTCTCCGAGGGACTATGAACATAAAAGCTCCGACTATTACTATGCTCTGGGCGTTGCTAGTTCTGGGAAATCCGTCTCATGCATGTTCAAGTACAACACAACCTCAAATAGTAGGTGTTTGCACGCCGACTTTCGTTGAGCTATCGGCGCGTCGAATCTACAATAATTCAAAGTTTCCAAGCACGGGCTCTCGCGTTATGTTGATTGGCTGTAAGGAACGCCTTCAGGAGATCTCAGAGAGTGACCGCGAGGAAATCCGCCTGAAAGTCGCGAATTTTATGACAAAAACTGGGTGGACATTTTGGTGGAGAGTGAAGGAGCCGTCCGTGAGACGCGATCTTCTTAAAGGTACGCATGGTTTTCGCGTCGGCGCCGCAACAGATTTGCTGTTTTTTGACCCGGTTTCGGGTGAACCGTGAGAACTGTTGCGTCGGGTGCCATCGTTTTGTTGATATGTGCTAGTGTAGCTGGATTCATGCCTTGGTCCTCGGCGGTTGTGAGATTGTTAGGATCAGACCTTGGGGCAGCCAACTCTAAAACTTGCCGCCCCAGTTACCTACTCCTGGAAAATTCATCAGAAGCTCTTTCAACTCAGGCTGATAGCACCACCCTGGCAATTGTGGGTTGCGAGGAGACGCTGGAACAGGTGTCTGATAGACAGTTGGCGGAAATAGAGGAGTTGCTTCGTGCTCGGTCGAGGAAGGCTCGATGGAGTGGACTCATCACAGAAGCCGAGAGGGAATGGGCACGAAGGAGAATTACTGACGTACTCGGGCGATCTGCAAAACTCGATGTTTTCTATTACTCTTCTCCTGACTGATCTCCATCTCACCGAAGTGGAGCAGGCCTCAATTTTCACCACTCTGGTCTGAGCTGTTCCTCGGCTACGCCGAAAACGAAAGCGGCTCGACACCCGGCTTCCCGCAGCCGTGGCGAGGAGACCCCGGCATCCTCTACCTCGGCGGTGGCCAGGCCCTCGACGGCGGAGCCTGAGGATCGACAACCCCACGGATCAGCCGTTGCCGATCGATCGCGTGATTGTAGATCTGCAACACCCCGGACCGGTTTTCAACATCTGGGGAAGCTTCACGATTCCGGCCCACCAGTCGGCCATCCTGACGCAGACAAAGTCATACGACTTCGATACGAGCGAGTTTCCGTTCATGCCCTGTGGCGTGCCGGCCCCGCCGGACGATCCGAGAGTGCCGAAGATCACCGTCACCACTCAGGGGAAAATCTTTTCCTATCTCGACTCGGAGCACGTGCTCGACACGTTCGGCTACGACCTGCGCTGCCAGAAGGGCGAATCCATGCAGTTTCGGTGAAGGGAGCGGTACGCCCCTCGCTGGGAATCTGGACGGCCTCTAGTGTGCGGCCGGGAGAGGGGCCGGGGGTGAGGGCCGAAGGCTACCGATGCCACCTTTTCAAACACCCTCTCAGTGCTTCGTCTCGCCGGCCCAGGCCCGCGGCCAGGTTTCCATCCAACCACTGGGACCCTCGGCGACGGGCAGTCCGCTGCCCGCTCTCTGCGCATTGGCGAGGAAGCCGGTGCAGGTGCCTTTCAGCCTGGGCCTGAAGGCATCGGGAACTTCCGCCTGGTCCGCGGTATAGAGAGCCAGCTCGGCCAGCTCCAGAGCTTCGGCCGGCTTGTCCGCCGCCGCCTGCTCGCTCTCCCGGCAGATCCGTAGACAGAGGAGCCACTCGCCGAACGCCCGCGTGCTCCGGATGAACAGCCTCCGCCTGCGGTCCGGCAGGCCCTTCAGCCAATCCCACAGGGCGTCCACCCTCCGGTGGTCCTCTTCCGTCGGCGCGGTGAGGCCGGTGCCCGGCACCGCGTCGCTCAACAGAGCCAGCTCCAGGCCGCCGAGGGTCAGGCACCGGTCCACGCCTTCCAGCACGGCGGACCGGATCGGCTCCCCGGCGGCGGCTCCCAGGGGAGGCAGCACGACCTTGCCGCCGGTCCGCACCAGCTTGCGGATCACCCGCAACGCCCAGCGGAGGGTTTCGAGGATTCGGAAGCTGATCCCGAACGCCGCGAGGAGGCGGTTCATGTTGGACGTTCTCGGATCGGTGCCCGCCTCGTAGCGGGAGATCTGGCTCTCGTCGAGCCCCGACTTGCGGGCGAGCATGGCCTGGCTCCAGCCGCCGCACAGCCAGCGCAGGAGGACGAGCAGCTCGCCCAGGCGAATCCGGTCCCTTTTCTCTTCGCTCATCTCGCTCTTCTCCTGGCAGAGTCATGAAAGTTGACCCTGGAGTGGATTCCTTCGTCCGTTTCCTGGCACTTTGTAGCGGTGGAGGCGCCTTGCCCGCCAGACCCGGCCGGGCCCGGGCCGCCTCTTCCTCTTGAAAGGAGCCAGTCCATGAATTCCAGTCGCACCGCTCGTCTCTTCCTCGTCTGCCTGCTCGCGGCAGCCCTCGCCGTCCCGGCCCGGGGAGCCTCACCCATGGGGGGGAACGCTCCCGCGAACGACCTCCTGAGTCGGCTCTGGAGTACCCTGATCGCCGTCTGGGCGGAGGCCGGCTGCGGGATCGACCCCCACGGTGGGTGTACAGCGGGTTTCCCCGAAGCAGCCGGAAAAGACGAGGGCTGCGGAATCGACCCCCACGGCGGCTGCGCCGCCGGCCAGAGCGAGGCTCCGGCGCCGCTACCCGGCACGGACGAGGGCTGCTGGATCGACCCCCACGGCGGCTGCGCCGCCGGGAGCTGACGTGGACCGCGTTTCATGAGTCTGTCTGAAGGCCCGGGCTGGTCCGGGCCTTCGCAAGGTCGTCCTGGAGGCGCCGGATCATCTCCGCGGTGACGCTCCGGTTCCGGGCCGCCTCCTGGAACAGAATCACGGAGGAGAGGGCCTCCCGGTCCACGCGCAGCGCCTGGAAGATCGCCACCATCTCGGTGGCCACGGCCTCGATCTCCGCGAAACGGCCTTCCTTGCGGAAGAGGAGAGCCAGATCCAGGCTCGCCAGGCCGTAGTTGAAGGGGCTTTTCCGTGCTTCGAAGTCGCGCCGCACCTGTTGCAGGCCCGCGAGAGCCCGCCGCCGCCGGCCCAGGCCGGTGTCCACGTTCGCCTGAAGCCAGGTTGTCTTGACCAGGTCGAAATCGTTGCGAAGCACCTCGGCGAGGCCCCGTATTTCGTCGAGGAGCGCTGCCGCGTCGCCGGCTCGGTCGAGCCTGCAGAGTAGCGACGCGCGGTTGAAGAGCGCCCCGAATCGCAACCGGGGGTGGCGTTCGCCGTCGATCTCCCGCGCGGCCTGGTCGAGAGCCTCGGCCGCCCCTTCATGGTCTCCCGTCTCGCCGAGGACCACGGACTTGTTGAGCAGGAAGTGGCCGCGCTCGTCCGGCCGGGCCGCCGCGATCGCCTGATCGTGCAGCTCGACAGCCCGGCCGAAGAGCCGTTGCGCCCGGCGCAGCGAGGCCTCCAGGTCGAGCAGATAGGCTTCGGAGAGGAGGCCCGCTTCGTCATCCCCTTCGCGCCAGAGACGCCAGGCCTCGGCGAAGCTCTCTTCAGAGAGGAGAAGCTCGCAGCCGACGCGTTGCGCGTTCCCGAGAAAGCCGGTACAGGAGCCCTGGAGGCGGACCCCGAAGGCGCCGGGCACGCGCTGAGCCACCCGGACGGCGACCTCGGCCAGCTCCAGGGCGCGGGGCGGCTTGTCGGCGGCGGCTTTCTCGCTCTCCTCGCAGAGGACGGCGGCGAGCCCCCAGCGGTTGTAAATGGGGGCTCCCGCCAGCTCGCGGAGGTCGGCGCCGGTGAACGGCTGCAACTGGCGCCACAGCCGGCGGCCTTCTTCGAGCTCTTCGGCGGCCCGGCGCCGGCGGACCTCGGCGAGGAAGTGGGCATACACGTGGCCGGCCGAATCCAGGCCGGCGCGGAGGGCCGCCCGCGCCATGACCCGGTGCTCTTCGGGCGAGGGGTCCACCGGCGAGCGGGCCGGAGGGGGCTCCGGGCGGGCCAGCGTGGCGGCGAGGATGGCGCCTTCGACGTCCAGCTCGTCCAATCCCATGAGAGCGGCCAGCACTCCCAGCCGTGCGCGGGTGAGCATGCCCTCGCGCGTCTGGTACTCGTTGATCGTGGAGGTGCTGACGCCGGCCTTGGCGGCCAGCTCCCTGGCCGTCCAGCCATGGGCCGAAATCAGGATCTTGAGGGCGAGGCCCAGGAGCGGCGGGATCTTGCGGGGCATGGGGTCTCCTTGTTTCCAGGGTTTCCAAAGAGAAGAAGTGTCCCCCGACCCCAATTCGTGACAAAGAGAGAGAAGTCCTTTTCGGATGGGCAAGTTGACGACTTTAACGCGTGCCAAGTTGAAACTTCGGCATGGGCCCGGCCGCGCGGCGGGGACCCGCGGTTAGCCTTCTCCTCGCAACCGAACGAGACAAGGAGACACCAAACGCCATGCCTGATCTCGAGGATGTCGAAGAAAGACTCCTGCGGGTTACGGAAGGCCTGATCCGGTTCCGGTTCCGCCTGCCCGGCGACGCGCTCGACCTGGCGAGCTTCGAGGTGGACCACGCCGACCTGATCTCGGATGCCGAGGTCGAGCTGCGCGCGCATCTGGAGCACTCCTTCGTCGAGCACTTCGATCCCCTCCTCCGGGTGCTTCTGGACGCCTCCGGGGACCCGCGGGCGAAGGTGCTGGTGGAGGTGCTGGAGCTCGTGGGCGTCCAGAACCGGCTTCAGACCATCGCCGACCACCTCCCGCGCTCACAGCGGGAAGAGGACATGATCGAAGGCCTGATCCCGCCGGACTCACCCACGGAGATGCGGACCATCATCGGCGCCGTCAACGAAGATCAGCTCGACCTCGCGATCAACAACCTGCTCCACGCGGCCGGGTACCAGTCTCCTGTTTACTCCAGAGGGGAGGACGAGGAATGAAGGCGTTCGCCGCGCGGAGGGCAGGTAAATGGACGTCACTGGCGCGATACAGCTGTTGACGGGATGCCTAAGGACAGTGTCGGTCAAGACATCCCCTTGCTCTTTGACATGAGAGGGTCGCAGCATCCGTGGCAAGGCATAGCATCCGCCCGAGAAGGAACCTTTTGCGAAGCGTTTGGCGCCGGAGGCGTGCGGAGACAGGGCGCTCCGCAGCTGACTGGGTTTCCTTGAATCTCCCGGAGGCTGGCACCATGCACGATGACGTGCTAAGCGAACAGTAACATCGAGCAAAGGAGGGAATTGTGACAAATGAAACACAACGTCATGCTAACCATCGCATCTCTGCTTTCGATCCTCTTCATGACGTTTCACCTGACGGACGACATCCTCCGCGGGATGGCCCAGGGCGGGATCTCAAACCTCGTTGGGGTGCTCATCCTGGTCGTCTGGCTGTACGGAACGCTGGTGCTCGCCGAACGGCGATCGGGGTACGTCATCATTCTCCTCGGGTCGCTCATTGGGTTGGCCGTTCCCGTCGTCCACATGAGGGGGGCGGGAGTCGGCGGTGAGATCGCCAAGTCCAGCGGAGCCTTCTTCTTTGTCTGGACGCTCCTCGCGCTCGGCGTGACCACGATTTTCTCCCTTATCCTCTCGGCGCGCGGACTGTGGAGGCTGCAACGGGGCCCAGCCGAGTAGGGGACCCGGTAGGATTCTCTGCGATACGAGCAACTGGACGAGGCGGGCGGCGGGGGTTTCCTTCCGCACGAATGATATCGTGACCGGGCCGGGCGGCGCCCAGGCCATTCTCGACGCCCCGTCGGACAACCCAGTGGAGTTGTTCCAGCCTCGGCGCTGAGAGGCGGTGCCTGTGCCGAAAGGAGTTACGCTCATGTCGAGGCTTCGGGTAAACGCATTTGGAATCTCCATCGATGGTCATGGCGCCGGTCCCGACCAAGATCTGGCCAATCCGATGGGTGTCGGAGGGATGGCGCTGCACCAGTGGGTCTTCGGCACGAAGACGTTCCAGAAAATGGCCGCCGACTTCGCTGGATCGCTGATCGGTGACGAGGTCGGCCGAGAAGGCGTCGACGACGACTTCGCCGCGCGCGGCTTCGAGAACCTCGGCGCCTGGATCATGGGCCGCAACATGTTCGGGCCGGTGCGGGGCCCTTGGTCCGACGACAGTTGGAAGGGATGGTGGGGCAAGAACCCGCCCTACCACGTCCCCGTCTTCGTGCTTACGCACCATGCCCGTGCGCCCTTCACGATGGAGGGCGGGACGACCTTTTACTTCGTGACCGATGGCATCCATGCCGCGCTGGAGCGCGCGAAGGAGGCGGCCCAGGGCAAGGATGTCCGGCTCGGCGGCGGCGTTGCCACCATTCGCCAGTACCTAACCGCCGGGCTGATCGACGAGATCCACCTCGTGATCTCCCCCGTGCTTCTGGGCAGGGGCGAGCACCTCCTCGCCGGCATCGATACGGTGAGCCTCGGCTACAAGTGCATGGAGCACGCTTCCACGGACCACGCCACCCATGTCGTCCTGACGAAGTAGCGTAGCGTTGAAGGCCTAGCGGTTATCTACACGCTCTCTCCAGATCTCCGGCGACCGCGATGTGTGGAAGACCGCGAAGATCTCAAGACGGCCCTTTTTGGAGACGAAGAAGACCAAGTACGGGAATCGAGGGACGAAGGCTTGCCGAAGATCTCACGGAGATACCAGTGCTTCATGAGCGCCGGCGTGCTGCCAGAGCTGAGGAGATCTCCTGTTCGACCTCTTCCGACGGCACCCAGACATCGGGATTGCGGTTGGCTTCCTCCAAGCGCTGATCAAGAAGCTTCTTCTGCCAGTCGTGAAGAGGCAGACGGGCCACCTCCACTTCAAGGCTTTCCCAAAGGATCTCGACCTGGGATACGTCACTCATACCGCAGCGCCGCCGACGGCTCCACTCGCGCCGCGCGCCAGGCCGGGAAGAAGCCGGCCAGGAGCGTCACGCCAAAGGCGAAGCCCACGACCGCCAGCACGTCGCCCAGCTCCACGCGGAACGTCACCGAGCGGATGAAATAGATCGCGGCCACGTCCGGGTCGAAGCGGATCAGCTCGAACCGGGTCAGCACCCAGGAGGTGCCGCAGCCGAGCGCCACGCCGAGCAGCGTGCCGAGGCCGCCGAGGAAGGCGGCATAGAGGAGAAAGATCGCCCGTAGGCGGCCCGGCCGCAGGCCCAGGGCGCCGAGCAGGCCGATGTCGCGCATCCGCTCCCGCACCAGCACTACGACCGTTGACGCTACGTTGAAGGTGGATACCAGCACGATCAGCCCGAGCACCAGGAAGAGCGCCGCCTGCTGCAGCTTCAACGCCGTGAACAGCTCGCGGTTGAGCTGCTGCCAGTCGGTCACCACGAAATCCGGTTCCAGGACCCGGTTCGCGGCTTCGGCGATGCGCGGCGCCTGCGCCGGATCGGTCACCGTGAATTCCAGGAGGTCCACCGCCGCCTCCCCGCCCATCAGCCGTTCGACCCGCGTGCGTTCCAGCAGCACCCAGGTGCGGTCGAACTCGGCGAAGCCGGTGGAAAACGTGCCGCTCACCCGGATGCTCTGGTAGCGGAACCGCGGCCGGCCGTCCTGGAAACCGAGCGCCACCAGGCGCAGCACGCCGCCGGTGCGGACTTTCAGCTTCCGGGCCAGATCTTCTCCCAGCACCGCGCCGGGGATGCCGTCCGCCTCGCGGAGTTGGGCGGCGGAGGCGGTGAGCTGCCCGCCGCCCGGGTCGACGCCGCGCAGGATCACCTCGATCCCCGACGGGCTCGCGGCGCTCGCCAGCGAGCCCTGGCCGTACGCCACCCGGCCGATCCGCTCGACGCCGGGGATGGCTCTGAGCTTCCGCTCCCGGTCGGGCGACAGCTTCGAGCCCTCCGTCCCCACCGGGTAGGCGATCACGGCCGCGTTACCGCGCACCAGCTTGCCCTGGAGATCCTCTCTGTAGCCGGTCATCAGCGCCATGGCGATGACCATGGCGGTGACGCCGAGCGCCGTGGCCAGCAGTGCCGCCCGCGCCGTGCCGTCGAGAAGGCTGCTCCGGTGCCCGCGCAAGAAACGCCAGGCGATGACCCACGAGAGCGGGCCGTCGAGGAGCCGCGTCTCCCTGGGGCTCCGGGTGCTCATGGCGTCAGGTCTTGGAGACCGTTTCGAGGAACCGGTCGAAGACGCCGGCGGCGTCGTGCGGGCCGGGGGCGGCCTCGGGATGGTACTGGACCGAGAAGACCGGCCTTCCCGAGACCGCGAAGCCCTCGACCGTGCCGTCGTTCAGGTTGACCTCGGTCACCTCGCACGACGCCGGCAGCGATCCCGGTTCGACCGAGAAGCCGTGGTTCTGGCTGGTGATGATCACCTTGCCGGTGACCAGATCGACCACCGGCTGGTTGCCGCCGTGGTGCCCGAACTTGAGCTTGAACGTGCGGCCTCCCAGCGCGAGCCCCAGGAGCTGATGCCCGAGGCAGATGCCGAGAACCGGCAGTACCGGCCGGGATGACTCCACCAGCTCCCGCACCGTGTCGATGATCCCGGTCAGCGGCTCGGGGTCGCCCGGGCCATTCGACAGCACGACGCCGTCCACCGGCAGCGCCAGGCACTCCGCCGCCGGGGTGCGGGCGGGCAGCACGGTCAGGCGGGCGCCCCTCGCCTGGAGCGAGCGCAGGATGTTTGTCTTGATGCCGAAGTCATAGACCGCCAGGTGGCAGCGCTCCTCGCCGGCCGCCGGCAGCTCGTGGATGCGGTCGCAGGTCACCTCGTCGACCAGCGCCCGGCCGGCCATGGTGGGGAAATCGGCCAGCTCGGCCCGGAGCGCGCCGACGTCCGAGCGTTCCGTGGTGACAACCCCCCGCAGAGAGCCCTTCTCGCGCAGACGTCGCACCACCGCCCGGGTGTCGATCCCTTCGATGGACGGCACGCCGAAGCGCCGCATGTAGGTGACCAGGCTCTCTCCGCCTTTGACCTGCAGGCCGGAGGGCTTGACCGTGAACCGTCGCGCGATGAAGCCCTCGACCCATGGATGGAGCGACTCCTCGAAGTCCGGCCCCGTGCCGTAGTTGCCGATGTGCGGCTGGGTCATCACCACGATCTGGCCGCGGTAGGAGGGGTCGGTCAACACCTCCTGGTAGCCGGTCATCGAGGTGTTGAAGACCACCTCGCCGAAGCGGGTGCCGGGAGAGACGCCTTCCCCTTCGAAAACGCTGCCGTCTTCGAGGAGGAGCAGGCCGGAGGTGGGGGAGGGGGTCTTCATCCGGATCGGGGCAAAGGGTATCATGTCCTGGAACCGCGAACCCCGCGAACCCCGCGAACCCCGCGAACCCCGCGAACCCCGCGAACCCCGCGAACCCCGCGAACGCAACGATGAAACGAGGTAGGAACATGCGCCGTCCGATCCCGGCCCTGACCGTCGCCCTGCTGCTGGCCCTGACCGCCGCTCCGCTCGCGGCCTACACCGTCTATCTCAAAGACGGCCGCACCGTGCAGACCAGGGACAAACCGCGCATTGTCAACGGCCGCGCCCTGGTCACCCTGCTCAATGGCACGGAGGCCGCCTTCGACGCCCGGGAGATCGACACCAGGCGGACCGAGGAGATGAACAAGAAGAACCTGGGCGCCGCGGAGATCATCCAGAGCGGTCCGTCCGGACAGGATCAGCCCGCGCCTGCGCCGCAGAGCCCGCAGCCGTCGCGCCTCACCGACCTGGCCGCGCGCTCCGCCGGGCCGCGGGACGCGCCCGCCCGCCGCGACGCGGCCTTGCCCTCGCGCTCCGCCAACACCGCCAGCGGCTTTCCCGATTTCCTGACCACGCCGCGCAACCCCTATGGGGATGCGGCGGTCGCCGCCGAGTTACGCACTTTCTTTCTCGGCCAGAAGGTCGAAGGGGTCGAGATCTACCAGGGGACCCAGTCGGGGCGTCCGCTGGCCGAGGTTCTCACCAGCTCCGAGGGCTCGGTCTTCAAGGCTCTCTCGGTCGGAGCGAACGCCGTCCTCCACATTCGCGACCGTTTTCCGCAGAAGGTCTCGGGCCTGGAGATCGTCATGGTGACCTCGTCCCGCGAGCGCGCCGGCCAGTTCGTGCTCACCCCGGAGATGGCCTCGGACCTCGTGGCCAAGCGGGTCAACCTGATCGCTTTCTACCTTGACAACGTCCAGTTCTAATCGCCGCCGGTTGATCAGGGCGGGCGGCTGATCGCCGCCGGTTGATCAGGGCGGGCGGCTAATCGCCGCCCTTGAGGCCCGCCTTCTTCGCGTAGTACCGGAAGCTGCGGAAGCTCATGCCGAGCAGCTCGGCGGCCTGGGTCTGGACGCCGGTGGTCCTTTCCAGGGCCTGCTGCATGAGCTGCGTGCGGATGTCCTCCAGGTAGGCTTCCAGGTCGAGACCGTCTTCGGGAAGCTGGATCAGGTCCGACTGCATCCGGCGCTGCGTCAACAGGTGGACGGGCAGGTCCCGGGTGGTGATCGTCTCGGCGTGGGAGAGGGCGAGGACGCGTTCGATCAGGTTTTCCAGCTCGCGCACGTTGCCGGGCCAGTCGTAGCCTTCCAGCAGACGCATGGCCTCGACCGAGATCCGGCGCGGCGGCAGCTCCATCTGACGGCAGTACTTCTGGAGGAAGAAATCCACCAGGAGCGGGATGTCCTCCCGCCGCTGGCGCAGCGGCGGCAGGTGGATCGGCATGCACGTTGATCCGGTAGTAGAGATCCTCGCGGAACTCGCCGGTGGCTGAGCCGGGACTCCAGATTCTGGTTGGTGGCGGCGATGATGCGGACGTCGACCGTCTCCTCCTCGGTGCCGCCCACCTTGCGCACCACCTTCTCCTGGATGGCGCGCAGGAGCTTGACCTGCATCGTGGGGGTCATCTCGCCGATCTCGTCGAGGAAGAGGGTGCCGCGGTCGGCCTCCTGGAAGAGGCCCTTCTTCTCCCGCACGGCGCCGGTGAAGGCGCCGCGCTCGTGGCCGAAGAGCTCGCTCTCGAGCAGGTTTTCGGGCAGCGCGCCGCAGTTGAGCGACAGGAAGCGCCGGGTGGAGCGCGGGCTCGCGAAGTGGATGGCGCGGGCGATCAGTTCCTTGCCCGTGCCGCTCTCGCCGTGGATCAGCACCGTCGAGCTCGTGCGCGCGATGCGCTCGATCAGCGAGAAGATCGCCTGCATTCGCGGGCTTTTGCCGATGATGTTGTTGAACGTGTACTTGCTGCTCCAGCTCGCGGCGAGATAGATGTTCTCTTCGACGAGCTGCTCACGCTCCAGCGCCTTCTGGACGACGATCTTGAGCTCTTCCAGGTCGAACGGCTTCGAGACGTAGTCGTCGGCGCCCGAGCTTCATGGCGTCGATGGCCGCCTTGGTGGAGGTGTAGGCGGTCATCATGATCACGGCCGGGGTCGTTGCGGTCTCCGCGGACTTGATCTCCTTGAGCAGGTCGAGCCCGTTGCCGTCGGGCATCATCATGTCGCAGAGGACGAGGTCGAAGCCGCGGCGGGCGAGGATGCTGGCGCGCTTCGGTGACGGAGTGGGCGGCTTCGACCTGGTAGCCTTCGCCTGCGAGGACCAGGGTGAGGAGATCGACGATGCTCGCCTCGTCGTCGATCACCAGCAGCCTGGCGCGGTCGGAGGAGGGGGCCGCGGTCGTCGCGGTCGTCGCGGCCATCAGGGCGTCTCCCGGTGGTGCTTGCCGCGGTCGCCGCGGTCGCCACGGGCGCCGTCGCCCGGGCCGCGGGCAGCTCGACCGTGATCGTGGTGCCACCGCCCGGGCGGGCTGTCGACGCAGCAGCCGGCCGCCGTGCTCCTGGACGATGCGGTAGACGATGGCCATGCCGATGCCGGTGCCGCCGTCGAAGAACGACTGGAAGGGGTGGAACAGGTTGGCCCGCTGCTCCTCGGTCATGCCGCGGCCCGTGTCGATGAACCTGCATGCGGTAACAATCCTCGTCGAGGCGGCCCGACCACCGTCAGTGTGCCGCCGTCGGGCATGGCGCGCAGAGCGTTGCGGGCCAGGTTCCAGAAGATCTGACTCACCTGGTCGGGGTCGGCGAGCAGCGGCGCCGACGGCGGCTCCAGGCGGAGCTCGATCCGGTGGTGCTCCGAGACCTCGGCGCTGTTGCGGAGCAGCTCGCAGTTCTCGGCGAGCAGACGCGCGATGTCGAAGGGCACGCTGGAGCGCTCGCGCGGCCGGGCGAAGCGCAGGAAGCCCTTGATCGTCCGGTCCAGGCGCTGGCTCTCCTTGAGCAGGATGTCGACCAGCTTACGCTGGGACGGGGTCGTGTTGGCAGAGCCGGCCAGCATCTGCACCGAGCCGGAGATGGCGGCGAGCGGGTTGCCGATCTCGTGCGCGAGGCCGGCGGCGAGCTCGCCGACGGCGGCCATGCGGTCCTTGATCCGCAGCTCGCCTTCGAGCTTGCGATAGCGGGTGAAGTCCTGGAAGATGACGATGTAGCCGCGGTGGCTGCCTTCCGCGTCGGTGAGCTGGGAGATCGAGAAGCCGACATACTGGGTGTCGCCGTCTCGATCCAGCTCGGTTTCGGCGCGCAGGGTGCGCTGCCCTTCGCTGGCCGCGGTCAGCTCCGCCCAGCGCGCGGCCGAGAAGAGGCCCGATTCCAGGATCGGCTTGCCGACCAGCTCCTCTTCGAGGCGGCCCAGGATGGCCACGCCGGCCAGGTTGAGGCTGGTGACGAGGCTGTCGAGGTCGGTCGTGATGAGGCCGCTGCTGATCGACTGGATGACGTCGCGGTGGACCACGGTCAGGTCGGCCAGGTGCTCCCGTTTCTCTTCCAGCTCGCGCTCGGCGCGCGCCACGTTGTGGGCGAGGTAGGAGGTGAGCAGCGCCACGGCGTAGAAGCCGAAGCAGTGGACGGCGAGGCTGTAGGCCAGGCGGGCGACCGGCACGGTCTCCGGCGCGGGCGAGCCGGGGAGGGCCGGGATCTTGTGGTAGTAGAGGCCGACCGCCAGGACCGCGTAGCAGACGTTGGCGCCGCTCGCCACCGAGATGCCGGCCCGGCGCCGCAGCAGCGTCGAGGCGACGGCGATGACGATCAGGTAGAGCATCGAGAACGGGCTCTCGATGCCGCCCAGGGCGTACACCATGAGCGTGATCAGCAGCAGGTCGCCGACGAACTGGATGTAGGCCTGGATCGTGGGCCAGCGGCGCAGGATGCGCAGCATCGCGATGTAGATCAGGGTGGCGCCGAACGTCAGGCCGGCGATCAGGTAGATCACCGGTCGAGGCGAGCGGCGTGGTGCCCTCGACCTCCGGCGCCGTGGGGCCGATCTGGAGGAGGGTGTAGGAGACCAGGACGCTGGTGACCGCCACGACGCGGATGGCGATGCACCAGCGGAGCTGATGGGTCAGGTTCGACATCGGGGTGATCGGCGAATCGGTGAAAGGGCAAGAGCGGGGGCGGCGGCGGGGCGAGCCCGCCGCCGCGGTATTCCGCTAGCCGATCTTCGGTCAGAATCGAGTAGATCGGCAGGTACATGGCGGTGACGATGGTGCCGATGACCACGCCCAGGATGGACGATCATGAGCGGTTCGATCAGCTTCATCAGGCCGGCGACGGCGGTGTCGACCTCGTCTTCGTAGAAGTCGGCGATCTTGGTGAGCATCTGGTCGAGGGCGCCGGTCTGCTCGCCGACGTTGATCATCTGGACCACCATGGGCGGGAAGACCTTGGTATCGGCCAGCGGCTCGCTGATCGGTCTTGCCTTCCTCGACGCTCTTGCGCACGGCCATGACGGCGTCCTCGATGATCGCGTTGCCGGCGGTCTTGGCGGTGATCTCGAGGCCGTCGAGGATCGGTACGCCCGAGGCGGTCAGGGTTGCGAGGGTGCGGCAGAAGCGGGCCACGGCGATCTTGCGCAGCAGCATGCCGATGATCGGGAACTTGAGCATGAGGCCGTCGAGGACGCGGCGTCCGTGGTAGGTGTTGTGGTAACGCTGGATCGCCACACCGCCGGCGAAGAGCACGATGGCGATGAAGGGGAAGTAGCGGCCGACGAAGTTGCTGGCCCCGATCACGACGCGGGTCAGCAAGGGCATCTCGCCGCCGAGGCCCGAGAAGAGCTGGGCGAAGACGGGGATGACCTTCCACAGGATGATGAACACCACGCCGGGCGGCGATGACGAGGACCGCGACCGGGTAGATCAGGGCCGACTTGACCTGGCTGTTGAGCTTGCACGACCTTCTCGATGTAGGTCGAGAGGCGCTGCAGGATGACGTCGAGGATACCGCCGGCCTCGCCGGCGGCGACCATGTTGACGAACAGGTTGTCGAACGCCTTGGGGTGCTTCTTCATGGCGTCGGCGAGCGAGGCGCCGGACTCGACGTCGGAGCGGACCTCTGTTGATCATGGCCGCGAATCCCTTGTGCTCTTCCTGACTGCCCAGGATTTCCAGGCATTGCACGAGCGGGAGGCCGGCGTCGAGCATCACCGAGAACTGGCGCGTGAAGATGGAGAGGCGCTTGCGGCTGACCGACACCGGCAGGCGGGGGCAGAGCTTGGATCTCGCGTCCCCGTTCGCGGATCGTTGGTGACCTGGATCTGCTGGCGGCGCAGCACGGCCACGGCGGCGTCGCGCGAGTCGGCCAGGAGGATGCCCTCCTGGCTCGTTCCGGCGCGCGTGCTGCCTTTCCATTCGAAGCTGGGCATGGCTTAACTCCTTCCGGTCTCCGCCCCGAGACTGGGGTTCAGGGCCGCGGGCCCGCGGTTGATGATTTCCTGAAGCTCGTCGGGCAGCGACGAGCGGGACAGAGCGGTCTCAGGGTGATCATGCGCTTGAAGTAGAGGGATGCCAAGGACTGGTTGAACGTCTGCATCCCGTGCTTGGCCTGGCCGGCCTGCATCATGCCGTAGATCTGGTGGACCTTGTCCTCGCGGATCAGGTTGCGGATGGCCGGGCTGGGCATCAGGATCTCCATGGCCATGCGCGCGCCCCTTGCCGGCGGCCCGCGGCAGGAGCGACTGGCAGAGGATGCCCTCCAGCACGAGGGAGAGCTGGGCGCGGATCTGCCCCTGCTGGTGGGCGGGGAACACGTCGATGACGCGGTTGATCGTCTGCGCCGCCGAGTTGGTGTGCAGGGTGGCGAAGGTCAGGTGGCCGGTCTCGGCGATGCGCAGCGCCGACTCGATGGTCTCCAGGTCGCGCATCTCGCCGATGAGCACCACGTCGGGGTCCTGGCGCAGGGCGGAGCGCAGGGCGTTGGCGAAGCCGTGGGTGTCGGCGTGGACCTCGCGCTGGTTGACCAGGCACTTCTTGTGCGAGTGCAGGAACTCGACCGGGTCCTCGATGGTGATCGATGTGCTCGGCGCGCTCGCGGTTGATCTTGTCGAGCATGGCGGCGAGCGTGGTCGACTTGCCGGAGCCGGTCGGGCCGGTGACCAGGATGAGCCCGCGCGGCTTCTCGCACAGCTTCTCGATGATCGCGGGCAGCGCCGAGCTCGTTGAAGCGCTGGATCTCGAAGGGGATCTGCCGGAACGCGGCGGCGATGGCGCCGCGCTGGTGGAAGACGTTGGCGCGGAAGCGCGCCAGGCCCTTGATGCCGAAGGAGAAGTCGATCTCCAGATCCTCTTCCAGGCGGTGCTTCTGGTTGTCGGTGAGGATCGAGTAGGCGAGCTGCTTGGTCTCCGACGGCGTCATGCGGCTGGTACTGGAGAGCGGCGCAGGTGCGCCGTCGACCCGGATCTGCGGCGCGGAGTTCGTGGTGATGTGGAGGTCGGATCCTCCCTGACCTACCATCGTCCTTGAGAAGCTGATTCAACGTCGGCGGCACGGCACCCTCCGGAAAAAAACTCTGACTTCGCGTTCGAGAACTGGCCGGCAGTGTACCACTGAATAGATGAACGGGTATAGGGTGGGGAGGGTCGTCTGATATCTTGTCTCCCCATGAGCGACGCGCAGCACGAGGAGGAGGCCCTAGGCAAAGCGTACGACGCCCGGCTGATGCGGCGTCTGATGACGTATCTGCGCCCGTACCGCGGGATGACGGTGGGGGCCGTGGCGCTGATCCTGGTCTCTTCAGCCCTCCAGCTCATCGGGCCGCTGGCCTTCGCGGTGGCCATGGATCTCTTCATCCGTCCGCAGGAGGAGCCCGGCCGGCTGTCCGGGGTGAGCGTCTGGGTGCGCGACATGCTGCTCGCCCGCGGCATCGAGCCTGCGTCGGTGGCGGCGCAGGGGATCACGGTGGTTTCCGCGATCTACCTGGTCACCCTGGTGCTCACGTTCATCGTGCTGTACGCCGAAGGCTACCTCATGCAGTCGATGGGGCAGTACATCATGTACGACCTGCGGCGGCAGATCTTCGGCCACCTCCAGGGCTGCCGATCGCCTACTTCGACAGCAACCCGGTCGGCCGGCTGGTGACGCGGGTGACCACGGACGTCGACGCCCTCAACGAGCTGTTCACCGCCGGGCATCGTGGCCATCGTTCGGGGACGTCTGCTGCTCGCCGGCATCGTGGGGGTCCTCTTCTGGCTCGACTGGCGGCTGGCGCTGGTCGCCTTCGTCGATCCTGCCGCTCCTGCTTCTGGCTGACCTCGTGGTTCAAGGCCCGGGTGCGCGACAGCTTCCGCGAGGTGCGGGTCAAGATCGCCGCCATCAACGCCTTCCTCCAGGAGCACATCACCGGCATGTCGGTGGTGCAGCTCTTCAACCGCGAGGCGCGGGCCTACCGCGAGTTCGAGGACATCAACGCGGCCCACCGCGACGCCAACATCCGCGGCATCTTCTACTACGCCGATCTACTACCCGGGGTCGGAGCTGCTCACGGCGCTCGGCATCGGCCTGATCCTCTGGTACGGCGGCGGCCAGGTGATGCGCCGGCAGTCACCTCGTCGGCGCGCTGATCGCCTTCCTGCAGTACGCCCAGCGCTTCTACCAGCCGCTCGCCGACCTGTCGGAGAAGTACAACATCCTGCAAGGCGGCCATGGCGGCCTCGCGAGCGGATCTTCCAGCCTGCTCGACACGGCGGAGACGATCGCGACGCCGTCCGGCGCCTACGCGCCCGAACGGGTGCAGGGGGAGCTCGAGTTCGACCACGTGCGGTTCGCCTACAAGCACGGGCGAGCCGGTCGCTCAATGGGACGTCTCCTTCCAGCGTCGAGCCGGGCGAGACGGTGGCCGTGGTCGGCCACACCGGCGCGGGCAAGACCACGCTCGCCAACCTCCTGCTGCGCTTCTACGACGTCGGACGGCGGTGCGGTGCGGGTGGACGGCGTGGACGTCCGCGAGTGGGACCTGCACGCGCCTGCGCCGCAGCTTCGGCCATGGTGCTGCAGGACGTCTTCCTGTTCTCCGGCACGATCGCGCGCCAACATCCGGCTGGGCGAGTCGGCGATCGACGACGCGCGCCTGCGCTGGGCGGCCGGGAGAGGTCCACGCGCTGCCGTTCATCGAGCGCCTGCCCGGCGGCTTCGACACGCCGGTGCGCGAGCGCGGCGCCGGCCTGTCGGTCGGCCAGAAGCAGCTCATCGCCTTCGCGCGCGCCCTGGCCTTCGACCCGAGCATCCTGATCCTCGACGAGGCGACCTCGTCGATCGACACCGAGACCGAGCAGCTGCATCCAGAAGGCGCTCGAGCCGCCT
Source organism: uncultured Holophagales bacterium (assembly GCA_963844885.1). Lineage (GTDB taxonomy): Bacteria > Acidobacteriota > Thermoanaerobaculia > Multivoradales > UBA5704 > DATMER01. The sequence goes on from CAWJQA010000018.1 coordinate 303,455, forward strand.
GCTCGCCGGCCGCACGCAGCCATCGTGATCGCCCACCGGCTGTCCACGATCCAGCGCGCGGACCGCATCCTGGTCATGCACAAGGGGCGAGATCGCGCGAGATGGGCACCCACCAGGAGCTGCTCGCCCAGCGCGGTATCTACTGCCGGCTCTATCAGCTTCAGTACAAGGACCAGGAGCTGGAGCGGCGCGAACGCATGGTGGCGGGGTAGGATTCCATGTTCATCCGGACCTATGACGAAGAGGTGTTGATCGCGCTGTCGGCCTTCGACGCGATCCTCAACGGGGAGAAGGCCGTCTACGCCAGCAGCGAGCTGACGACCGGCAAGCGGCTCAACGCCCTCTATCTTCAGTACGGCGTGCGCACCACCGCGGACCTGCGGCGGCGGGTGGGCGAGGAGGTCTTCCGGCGGCTGGTCTGGGACCCCAACGTGGCCGAGGCCAACGCGTTCGCCCGCGAGCTGCACCATCGCCTGGGTGGCGAGATCGCCATCACCCCGGCGCCGTTCGTCTCGCCGGGATGGGGCCAGCCCGAGTACCTGGCGTTCTGGGGGACGGTGATCCGCACCCGCATCAAGGCGGTGTACTTCAGCCCGGACTGGGAGTACAGCAGCGGCTGCGCCTTCGAGCTCGCCGTCGCCCTGGAGGCGGGCCTGCCCACCTTCTACGCGGACGGCCGCGCGATGTCTTCGGAGGACGGCCGTGCCAGGATCGCGGCGGCTATCGAGGAGCTGGCGGCCGAGGGGCTCGACGTGGCGCCGCTGCGCGAGGCGCTGGGGCGCCTCGAGAAAAGGACATAAAGGACTGCAAGGACAGCAAGGACGTAAAAAGGTCTTTTGGTCCTTGATGTCCTTGCAGTCCTTTTGGTCCTTTGGAGCCCCTGGAAGCGATATCCTTCGGGCGTGGTCCAGCAGCTCAGCCTCTTCGACAGCGTCCCGGAGCCGCCGGCTCCTCCCGGGCGGGTGCTCGTCGTCCGCGGTGCGCTGGCGGCCGAGGCGCTGATCCTGGACCGGGTGGGCGGGCTGGCCGCGGAGACGCGGCGCGATCCGGCGCTCCTGGCCAGGCCGGTGCGGGTGGTGGTGCCGTCCCGCAGCCTGCGGGGGCATGTGGCTGCCGCGCTGGCCGGGAGATCCGGGTCGCTGGCCGGCGTGATGGTCCAGACCCTCCACGGTCTGGCGTTCGAGATCCTGGAACGCGCGGGCGAGACGCCTCCGCGGGGACGGCTGCTGGCCGAGGTGCTGGCCGAGCGCCATGCCGCGGCCGAGCCGCAGCTCCGCGCCGGCCTCGGCGATCTCGTGGACGGCTACGGCGCCGTGACCGGGACCGTCCGCGACCTCCTCGACGCCGGCCTGGAGCCGGTCCATGCCGAGGCCGCCGAAGAGGCGCTGGCGCTCGACGGCGCGTTCGTCGCTCCCCGCGCCGCGGTCGAGCGCGCCAGGGCTCTCGTGCGGGTCGCCGCGCGGACGGAGGCCGACCTCCGGCGGCGCGGCCTCGGCACGCTCTCTTCCCTTCTGCGCCGGGCCTCCGATCTGTTGGAGGCCGATCCCGAAGCGGTGCTGCCGGCCCGGGCTGTCCTCATTCATGGGTTCGCCGACGCCACCGGCGTGGCGGCCGACCTCCTCCAGTCGCTGCTGCGCCGTTGCCGGGCGTGGCTGGTGCTGGACCGTCCCCCGTCCTGGCAGGGCGACGGGGTCGAGAGCGCGTTCACCGAGCGCCTCGCCGGCCGGCTGTCGCCGGTGGCGAGCCTGGACGAGCCGCCGCCGCCTCCTCTCGCCGACGTGCCTCCGCCGCGGGTCGAGCGTTTCCAGGCGCCGGGCGTGGAGGCCGAGGCTCGCGAGATCGCCCGGCGCGTCCGCGCGCTGCTCGACGGCGGTGCCCATCCGGAACGGATCGGCATCGTGGCGCGCGACCTGTCGGCGCACCGGCTGCCGCTCTCCCGCCACCTGCGCCGGCTCGGCGTGCCGTTCTCGGCTCTCGGGACCCGCGGCGCCCTCGGGCCGGCCGGCCGGCGCGCCCGCGCGTTCCTGGATCTGCTCCGGCGCGGCGAGGAGGCTCCCGCCGACCGCTGGCTCGACGCCGTGGCGAATCTTTCGGGTGGGCCGGGCGGTGTCGACCTCCGGCTCGCCTTCGCCGCGCTCGGCGCGGGCCGGCTGCGGGACGTGGCCGCTCTCCGCCCCGAGCTGTTCCTGCGCCAGGAGACCGACTCGTACCCGCTGCCGATCCGCCAGGGGCTGCGCGAGCCGAGCGGGCGCGACGGCAACGAGGCAGATACTGTGGACGTGGAGGAAGGGGAGGGTGAGGTCCAGGCCGTGCGCCGCCATGTCAAGGGCGAGCGCCTCCGGGCGGCCGTGAGGCTGGCCGGCCGGGTGCGCGAGCGGCTCGGCGCCTGGCCCGAGGAGGCGCGCGCCGGCGATCATCTCGCGCGCCTCCGCGATCTCCTGGAGACCCTCGGCTGGAGCGCGAAGGACGAGGCGTCGCGCCCGGTCCTGGAAGCCCTGGAGGCGCTGCGGCGCGAGATCCCGCCGCGCTTCGAGCTGGATCGCGACGAGCTCCGGCGGCTGCTGGCCCGCGAGCTGGAGGAGGCCGGCACCGCCGACCTCGGCGGCCTGGGCGGCGGCGTGCAGGTGCTCACCGCCATGGAGGCCCGCGGACGCACCTTCGAGCACCTCTTCCTGGCCGGCCTGAACCGCGACGTCTTTCCGAGAGGCGTGCGGGAGGACCCGCTCCTGCCGGACGACCTGCGGCGGGTGATCCAGCGGGTGATCCCAGACGTGCCGGCCAAGCTCGCCGGCTTCGACGAGGAGCGCTGGCTCTTCGCGCATCTCCTCTCGGCGAGCCCGTCGGTCACCCTCTCCTGGCAGAGCGTGGACGAGGACGGCAAGGCGGTGTCGGCCTCGCCGCTTCTCCGCGACGCGGCCGAGGCGCCGCGCGTGCCGCCGCTGTGGTCCCGCGAGTCGCTCCGCCCGGGTCCGCGGACGGCCGCGGAGCGTGCCGTGCTGGCCGGGCTGCACGGAAATCGGGCGGATCTGGCGCTCGTCCTGCCGCTGGCCCTGGGGGGAGGACGGGCTCTCGCCGCCGCCCGCCTGGCCGTCCTCGACGAGCTCGATCCCGACCTCCGGACGCCCGAAGGCCGGGCGGCGCGCGGCCGGCTCGGTCCCTGGTTCGGCTTCGTCGGTCCGGCCGGGGCGCACCCGTCCGATCCGCGCCGCCGCGATCTCTATGTCACCCACCTGGAGGCGCTGGCGGCCTGCCCCTGGCAGCTCTTCCTCCAGCGCCTCCTGCGCCTGGAACCCACGCCCGACCCGCTCCAGATGGCGCCCGGCTCCGATCCTCTGCTGCTGGGCAACCTCGTCCACGCGGTGCTGGAGCGGATCGTCAAGGAGGCCGGGGCGGGCCAGGACGGAGCACCGGTCCTCGTACCGTGGCCGGCGGAGGAGGATCTCCAGCGCTTCCTGCAAGAGGAGGCCGTCCGGCTTCTGGCCGACGAAGGGGTCTTCCTCAACGGCCTGGCCCGGGCGATGGCCGAGCAGGTCGGGCCGCGGCTCGACGCGGCGCGCGACTCCGACTGGGCCGAGGGTCCCATCCCCGTGCTGCACGCCGAGGATCTCGGCAGTCTGGAGGTCCAGGACGCCCAGGGCCGGCCGCGGTCCGTCCGCTTCCGCGCCGACCGCGTCGATCTCCTCGACGGCGGCGTCCTCCAGCGGACCGACTACAAGACCGGCAAGCCGATCTCGAAGGCGAAGAAGGAGGAGGCGCGGCACAAGGGCTTCCTGGAGCGGGTGCGGTCCGGCGCCAACCTGCAAGGGGTTGCCTATCACCTGGCGGGAAGTATCGGCGATAGTGCCGTGGGACGGTATCTCTATCTCCGGCCCGACGTGGAGGCGCGGGTCTTCGCGGCCGGGCCGGGCGACCGGGACCTGATCGAGGCGTTCGCGTCCGCGGTCCGCGCCGTGCTGGCGGTGTGGGATGCCGGCGCGTTCTTCCCGCGGGTCGTGGACCCCGCCGGCCTCGTCGAACCCGGGCGCTGCAAGGTGTGCGAGGTGGCCGAGGCCTGCGTGCGGGGCGACTCGGGCGCCCGCCTGCGCCTGTTCGAGTGGGCGGACCGGATGCGCGGCATGCGGGATCTCCCGTCTGCCGAGTCGGCCCTCCTCCAGGTCTGGAAGCTGCCCGCCAAAGACCGGGACGGCCTCGACGGCGAGACGGAGGCGGAGTGAGCGGCGGCCGGGTTCTGGTCGGCGCCTTCGGGGCGCGGCGGGACGACCGGGACGGCGGCCTCCTCCGCGAGGCCGACCGCGAGGCGCGGCGGGAGGCGCAGCGCCGCTTCGACCGCCCCCTCGTCCTGGAGGCGGGCGCGGGGACGGGGAAGACGACCACTCTCATCGGCCGGCTCCTCGCCTGGACCCTCGGCGCCGGCTGGGAGGCGAAGGAGGCGGAGATCGCCAAGCGGACCGCGGAGTCGGGGCGGTCCGTGCCCGGTCCGGACCGGCCCGACCGCATCGCCGCCGCCGTCCTGGGCGGGGTCGTGGCCATCACCTTCACCGAGGCTGCGGCGGCGGAGATGGCGACCCGTGCCGCGCGCGAGCTGGGCGCGCTGGCCCGCGGCGACGAGCCGCCGACGTGGCTCGACTCCTCCGTCCTGCCGCCGGCCGAGGAGCGCGCCCGCCGCGCGCGCGCCCTGGCCTCCACCCTCGACCATCTGGCCGTGCGCACCATCCACGCCTTCTGCCGCGGCCTCCTGGCCGACCACCCGCTGGAGGCCGGCCTCCACCCGGACCTGCAGGTGGACGCCGACGGCCTGCTGCTGGAGGGGGTGGTGCAGGAGATCGTCGAGTCCTCGCTGCGCGAAGGCTACGGCGATCCGGGCGATTTGCACCTCCTGGCGCTGGCCGCGCGCGGCTTCGGTCCACGGGAAGTGACGGAGGCGCTGATCGCCCTGGTCCAGAGGGGGGTGCCGCCGGAGGTGCTCCAGGAAGATCCTCTGGCCCCGGAGCGGATCGAGGAGCTGCGGCGCCGGCTGGTCCTGAGCTCCGAGGGGCTCCTGGATCTCATCGGACCCCTGCTGACCAGCGCCAAGACTCGGAACGCGAAGCTCATCGAGGTCCGTCTCGGCACCTTGACCAGCCGGCTGTTGGAGGGACCGATGTCCCTGGAGGCGCTCCGGGAGACGGCCGGCGAGCTGCTCCCGGACAATCTGGTCGAGCATCTCAAGAAGTGGGGGCGCGGGTCGCCCAACAACGACACGGAATCCCAGATCCTGCGCGAGTCCTGGGAAGCTCTCGTGCCGCTCGCGTCCCGCCTCGGCCGGCTGCTGGAGCACGTGGCCGGCCTCGATCCCGAGCTTCTGGAGCACGCCCGGCGCGCCCTGGCCCCGCGCTTCGCCGAGGTCGAGCGGACGCTCCGCTCCCGCGGCATCGCCACGTTCGACTCCCTCCTCACCGGCGCGGAGCGGCTGCTGGCGCGGCATCCGGAGGTCCGCGCCCGGGTGCGGCGCGGCATCGATCAGCTCCTGGTGGACGAGTTCCAGGACACCGACCGTGTCCAGTGCGAGATCCTGCGCTGGCTCGCCCTCGACGGCCCGCCCGAGCAGCGCCCCGGCCTCTTCCTGGTGGGCGATCCGAAGCAGTCGATCTACGGCTGGCGCAGTGCCGACCTGCGCGCCTACGACGGCTTCCTGGAGCGCGTGCGCCAGGGGTGGGGCGAGGTCCGGCCGCTGGTCGAGAACTTTCGCTCGGTGCCGGCCATCCTGGAGGAGGTGGCGCGCACCATCGAGCCGGTGATGCGCGAACGCCACGGCCTCCAGCCGCGCTTCGAGCCGCTGCTGCCGTGCGACCGGCGGAAGGACGATCCGGGCTTCCTCACCGAGACCTGGGCGCCGGTCGAGCACTGGGTTTCCTGGGACCAGGAGGCCCGCTGGAGGACGCCGGCGGTCGCGGCCACGGAGCTGGAGGCCGAAGCGCTGGCCGCGCGACCTGGTGGCGCTCCACGCCCGCGGCGAGGCGTGGCGCGACATGGCCATCCTGCTGCGCGGCATGAGCCAGCTCGATCTCTATCTGGAGGCCCTGCGCCGCGCCGGGGTGCCGTTCGCCGTCGGCCGCGACAAGCACTACTACCGCCGCCGGGAGGTGATCGACGCCGCGGCGCTGGTCCGCGTGCGTCCTCGATCCGGGAGACCACCTGGCGCTCCTGACCGTCCTGCGCTCGCCGTCGGTCGGCGTGCCCGACGCGGCGCTGATCCCGCTGTGGGCGCACAAGTTCCCGAAGCGGATGACCGAGCTGTCCTCCCCCGCGGCGCTCCCCGGTCTGGCCGAGTTGATCACGGAGGCGGCCGGCGAGGTGCCGGGGCTGTCGGCGCTGCCGGCAAATATCCCGGGGATCGAGCTGGTCCGCGGCTGGGAGGTGAGCCTGCGCGCGGCGGTCGAGGCGCTGGCGGAGCTCCGGCAGTCCTTCGCGACCGATCCGGCGGACCGGTTCCTGGAAAAGCTCCGCGGCCTCCTCCTGATCGACGTCACCGAGGCGGCGCGCTACCTCGGTCCCTACCGCCTGGCGAACCTGGACCGCTTCTTCCGCCAGCTCCTGAAGGCCATGGAGGACGGCGGAGGGGACGCCGTCGCGGTCCTGCGCAGCCTGCGGCGGAGCGTGGCCGAGGCGCGCGAGGCCGAGGAGGGCCGGCCGCAGGACGGCAACGAGGACGCGGTGCAGGTGATGACCATCCACGGCGCCAAGGGTCTCGATTTCAAGCACGTCTACCTGATGCAGCTCCACAAGCAGTCCGGCGGCGAGAACGGTCCGCGCACCGAGGCCGGGAGGATCGGGGACGGCTGGGAATACCGGCTCCTGGGAGCGCCGACCCTGGCCTTCGACCGGGTGGATGCGGAAAACCGCGAGGTGGAGGCGGCCGAACGGGTGCGGACGCTCTACGTAGCCATGACCCGGGCCAAGGATCGACTGGTTCTCGCCGGAGTCTGGCCGGAGGAGGGAGACCGGCGACCGCCCGAGCAGGCGCGCACGCATCTGGACCTCCTGCTCTGGCGCCCGGGCCGTCCCGACCTGGCCGTGCGCTGGGATGAAGGAGACTCGTCCGTCACGGACCGTACCGGCGCGATCTGGAAGTTCCCGGCCCGCCGGCCGGAGGCCGGCGCCGGAGAGTCTCGCTTCGAGGACGCGCCGGATCTCCCGTCGGCCGCCGAGGTGGCCCGTGAGTCGGAGATTCTGGCCGCGCACCGCGCCGAGGCCGAAACCCGCATGAGCCGCCGCTTCAGCGGCGCCGCCTCGGAGGACTCGCACGGCCTCCTCCGCGAGCAGCAGGCCGGCAGCCGGACCGGCGAGGATCGCCGGAGAGGAGGAGCCGATCGGGACGCGGCCATGGCCGCGGGAGGCGCGGTCCACCGGGCGCTGGAGACTTGGGACCTCTTCGCCGATCCCGAGATAGAGAACGCCCGCCAGCGCGACCTCCTCCCGTCCTATCTGGCCTCGCTGGTGGAAGGCGATGCCGTGGCCCGTGCCCTCCCCCTGGCAACCGAGCTTCTGGACGGCTTCGCGAAAAGCCCGCTGCTGGGGAGGTTGAGGGACCTGAAAGAGCACATCCTGGCCCGGGAGCTGGCGGTACTGCTGCCGCCGTCCGGACACGGCCCGGTGGGAGTCGTCTCCGGGACGATCGATCTTCTCTACCGGGATCCGGAGACCGGCCGCCTGGTGGTGGCGGACTACAAGACCGACGATCCCGCCGCCGGGGGCATCGACGCGAAGGTGGCGGTCTACGCGCCGCAGGGCGCCACCTACGTCAGGGCTCTCCGGGAGGCCCTGGACCTGGAGGAGGACCCGCGCTTCGAGCTGTGGTTCCTAAGGGCGGAGGAGATCCGGGAGGTTCCGGGCGGCCCGGGCTCCTAGGGGATGAGGGGCTGGACGTCGATCTCCTGCCGCAGCTTGATCAGGCTCCGCTCCGGGTAGACTCCGGCGCGGAGCTGCACGCCCGGGTAGATCTGCGTGCCCTGGCCGACGACGACGCCGGGGTGGACGACGCAGTTGCAGCCGGTCATCACGCCGTCTCCGAGCACCGCGCTCAGCTTGCGCCGGCCGCTCGCGATGACGCGGTCACCGTGCGGGATGCGGATCTCCCGGCCGTCGTGGCGGAAGTTGGAGAGGATCGTGCCGGCGCCGAGATTGACGTGGGAGCCCAGGATCGAATCGCCGACGTAGTTCAGGTGCGGCGCCTTGGCATGCGGGAAGAGGATGGCCCGCTTGAGCTCGGTGCTCGCGCCCACCACGCAGCCGTCGCCGATCCAGCAGCCGCCCCGGATGTAGGCGCCGGGCCGGATCTCGACGTCCTCGCCGATGTAGACCGGCCCCTCGATCACCGCGCCCGGGCCGATCTTCGTGCCGCGGCCGATGACGACGCGGTCGCCGGCCAGGTGGACGTCCGGAGAGATCCGGATGCGGATGTCGTCCGAAGGCAGTGCCGCGAGGACAGCATCCAGCGCGTCGCCGAGCAGCAGCCAGGGGGCGGACGGATCGAGGTGCGAGGCGAACAAATCCGGCAGCTCGGCGAAGAGCGGAGGCAGAGAGGGCGTCGAGGGTATCGGCACGGCGATCGGTTCCGCGGTCATGGCATTCGGGAGTATATCCTCCCGCCGTGAGCCGTTCCCGGTCCCTCTCCCTCTCGTTCTACCGGCGTCCCGCCGAGGAGGTCGCCCGCGACCTGCTCGGCCGTTGGCTGGTGCGAGAGCTGGACGGCGAGCGCCTGGTGCTGCGCCTCGTGGAGGTGGAAGCCTACCTCGGCGCGCCCGACCGCGCGAGCCACGCCTGGGACGGCCGCCGCACGCCGCGCAACGAAAGCCTCTACCTGCCGGGCGGTCACGCCTACGTCTATTTCATCTACGGCATGCACTGGTGCCTGAACGCCGTCACCGGAGAGAAGGACATCGGCAGCGCCGTCCTGATCCGGGCCGGCGAGCCGGTGGAAGGAGAGGAGAGGATGATCCGGAACCGGGTCCGCACCGGCAAGGTCAGACCCGGCGACCTGGCAGGAGGCCCAGGCAAGCTCTGCCAGGCGCTAGGCATCGACCGCGGCCTGGACGGCGTCCTCCTGAACCGGGAACCGCTGAGGATCACACAAGGAGACCCGGTGGCGCCGGACGAGATCGTGGCCGGCCCCGGATCGGAGTCGACTATGCCGGCGAGCATGCCGCCTGGCCGCTGCGCTTCGCCATCCGCGGGAACCCGCACGTCTCGAAGCCGCGGCCGGAGTGAGGAGAGCATGGACCGGCGGCGCGGGAGCCATCCGGCGGCTCGCCGGACGCGTAAACCGGAGCGCTGGATGCGTCCAGCGGCCTGCCCGATGCCTCCGGCGGTCCGCCGGACGCGCAAGTCGGCCGGTTTATCCATCCGGCGGCCCGCCGGACGCGTAAGTCGGCCGGTTTATCCATCCAGCGGCTCGCCGGACGCGTAAACCGGAGCGCTGGATGCGTCCAGCGGCCTGCCCGATGCCTCCGGCGGCCCGCCGGACGCGTAAGTCGGCCGGTTTATCCATCCGGCGGCTCGCCGGACGCGTAAACCGGAGCGCTGGATGCGTCCAGCGGCCTGCCCGATGCCTCCGGCGGCCCGCTGGACGCGTAAGTCGGCCGGTTTATCCATCCAGCGGCTTGCCGGACGCGTAAACCGGAGCGCTGGATGCGTGTCGACCGGCCTGCCCGATGCCTCCGGCGAGCCCGCCGGACGCGCAAGGAAGCCGGTTTATCCATCCGGATGCTAATCTCCCCGGAATGAGCACCGAGACCCCGACCTTCACCTTCCGTCCCATTGGAATCGTCCATTCCCCCTATACCACGACGAAGGAGGTCCCGAAGGGGCTCGGGGCCGAGCACCGGGCGGAGGGGACGATCGAGATCGTCCCCGAATTTGCCGATGGCCTCCTGGACATCGAGGGGTTCTCCCACCTCTTCGTGCTCTGGGCCTTCGACCGCTCACAGTGGACGGGAGAGCTGGTCGGTGTGCCGCCGACCGACGACCGGCCGCACGGCGTTTTCGCCACCCGCTCGCCACGCCGTCCCAATCCGCTCGGCCTGACGGTGGTCGAGCTCCTGCGCCGGGAGGGGAGTGTCCTCCATCTGCGCGGGGTCGACATGCTCGACGGCACGCCGGTGCTCGACCTCAAGCCCTACCTCTCCAGCATCCCCGCCGAGCAGCTCCGGCGCGGCTGGCTGGCCGCGGCCGAAGGGCGGGCCGCCGGGGCGCCGGCCGTCAGCACGCAGTCATGAAACCGACCCGCATCCTCGACTGCATCGCCACCCCGGACGGCCGGGAGCTGGTGCTCTACCAGCGTGGCGACGCCTTCTCGATCGAGATCGACCGCTACCACCTGATGGGGAGCCGGGCGCACGGCTCGGAGGAGAACCTCGCCCGGCTGGCGCTGAAAGCCTGGGGGGAGAGGCCGGCGCCGCGGGTTCTGGTCGGGGGGCTGGGGATGGGGTTCACCCTGCGGGCGACCCTCGACGCCCTGGACGGGCGCCCGGAGGCCCAAGTCGTTCTCGCCGAGATGTTCCCTGCCGTGGTCGAGTGGAACCGGCGCCACTTCGGGCACCTCGCCGGGCATCCGCTGGCCGACCGCCGCGTGCAGGTGGAGGAGGGGGACGTAGCCGAGCGTTTCAAGTCCGGGCTGTCCCTCTTCGACGTCATCCTGCTCGACGTCGACAACGGTCCCGAGGCGATGACCCTGGAAAAGAATCACGATCTCTATACCCCGGCCGGCGTCTCCCGCCTGCACCGCGCCCTCCGGCCGGGAGGAGTCCTCGCCGTCTGGTCGGCCGACGACGAGCCGCGGTTCGTCGATCGCCTGCGCCGGGGGGGCTTCGCAGCCGCTACCCACTCCGTCCCTGCCCGGGCCGGCGGCAAGGGAGGGAGGCACGTGATCTTCGTGGGGCGGAAGAGTTGAGACCGAGCCCCCCCGTGGGTGGCGCTACTCGTAGTGCGTCCACAGCCGCAACACCTTCACGGTTTTCGAGTCATCGAGGATCTCATAAACAAGCCGGTGCTGGATGTTGATGCGCCGCGAATACGCACCGGCCAGGTCGCCGACGAGCTTCTCGAGCGGAGGTGGTGTACGGTAGGGGTCTTCGGAAAGAAGCTCGAGGAGACTCTGCGCGCTCGGCTTCAGGCCGGCACCGGCCAGCTTCTTCGCGTCTTTCCTGGCCTTCTTGGTGTAGACGAGCTTCCAGGGCTCCGTCACCAGTCGAGATCCTCTTCACACTCCTCGACCGGGGTCTGCATGCCCTCGATGATGGATTCCCTCATCCCGGGGATGGAGACGAGGTACAGAGTCTCCTGGACGGCCCGCCAGTCGTCCTCGCCGACCAGGACCGCGTTGCCGCGCTTGCCGGTGATCTGAATCGGCTCGTGCGATTCGGCCACGTCGTCCAGGAGCTTGTAGAGGAGCTTCCGTGCGTCTGTGGCGGTGACTGTGGTCATGGGTGGCTCCTTTGACGTACGGGATAGCGTACGGTCTTTGTGGAGCCGCGTCAACCCCCGACGTTCGGCCGCAAGCAGCGCGCCTTCGGCCAGCTTCGGCGCACGAGTGGCCAAGAGATGCCGGGTCTTGGGAAGCCCGGCGGGCTTCCGGCTGGAGCCGGCGCGGCTTCCGCGGAGCTTCGCGAGGGTCTGGCCGGGGCCGGCGGGCCTCTCGCCGGACCTGGCCGATGGTTGGGAAGACCGGCGGACGGCTCGCCGGAGCCGGCCGAAGACCGGCTGGAGATCTGGAACGCGCGCCGGTACTCGCGGAAGGCGCGCCGACGTTGGGGAAGCGCGGGCCGGAACCGGCCGAAGACCGGCTGGAGTCTGGAAAGGCTCGCCGACGCTGGCGGAAGGCCCGCCAGAGCCGGCGGACCGCGGGCAAGTGTTGGGGAAACGCGGGCCGGTGTTGGGGAAACGTGAACCGGGGGCGGCCGAAGGCCGGCGCAGGCCCGCGAGAGCTCGGCTCGGTGAAGCGAGGATCTTTGAAAGCTTACTGCCCAGGGCGTTGGGGGGTGACCACTTCAAATTCGTCGTGAGCGGCACACAAACGACCGTGCTCACCCGGCTTTGATTCAATGCATCGCACTGTACGACGACGACTGGCCGCCGGTATCCAGGGCCTGATCCGGCTGGCTCCCTCAAGTCGGCCCACCAGATCTCGCCCTGGCTGATCACCACTCGACTCGCTCCAAAACCCGGTAGGCGGCTCTCTGGCTGAACTCGTCGATCTCGGGCCCAACCTCGTCGATCACACGGTTCATCGCCTCGGTCAGGCGTCGGGAGCATGTCTGGCCACGAACTCTTGCAGCGCACGGCTGTAGAGTTGGCTGCGCGAGGTCTGCAACTCAGTGGCGAGGCGCTCGGCCTCTTCGAACACGTCGTCAGGAATTGAGATTGCCGTCTTCATACCGACTAGATATGACCACTCCGTCCTGGCTGATAAGCAGCTCACAGGCGGAAACGACGCGGAATGACCGCGCCGGCTCCCCGGTTATCCCCGTTATGGCCCTGACCTCGTTCCACCCCGCCGTGTCCTCGTGATTCGAGCGCCGGTTCGGTGCTCCGACCGAGCCCAGGCTCGCGCCTGGCCCGAGATCCATGCCGGCCGGCACACGCTGATCGCCGCGCCCACGGGCTCGGGCAAGACCCTCGCCGCCTTCCTGGCCGCTCTGGACGACCTCGTGCTCCGCGGGTCTGCGGCCGCAAGGCTCGGACGAACGGCGGGCCTCGACCGTGACGTTGAAGGCCACCTTCCAGCGAGGGTCTCTGGGGGTCCCCTGCATTGGCGCGGCCGGGGTGAGGGGAGTCACGTGAGGAGCCTTGTCCGAAAACCATAGACGAAACCGGCACGTGCTCCGTAGACTCCCCGTAGAGTGAAGGGAGACGAACGAGGACGCCAAACCCGGGTCCCCACGACTGACTGGCCGTTCGTGACCATCACTCTGGAGGGGGAACGCCGTCGGGTCCCCCTGCTCTTGTTCATTGACAATTTAGAGGGATGACGGCCGCCGAGTCCAAGGCCTCCGTCGTTCCGAAGAGGTCCGCCTGCCGAGGGAGGGGGGGCGGGGCCATCGCCGGAGGTGTGCGGGAGGGGATCGTGGGTGAGCGGCGGTGGCGGCCTCTTGATTGTGAAATCTCCTCCTGGGACCGCCGGTGGGGCGTCGGCGGTCCCAGGGGCTCGGGGTGGCTACTGCGGGAGAGCCGAGCCACCACCTTCGAGCCACCACCTTCTAGGGGCGGCAAGTAGACTTATGCGACAGGCTCTATCACGTTGACGTGCCTAAGCGAACGGCGTAACATTGCATTCAAGTGCAGAGGAGAGGGCCTTGTGGCTTTGGCGCTCCATCAGCAGGTTGTCATCTTTGGTACTCGCTAGAGCGCGTGCGCTCGGTGAGCTTCCAAGGCGCTATGCTGATACCATGTATAAACTAGAAATCGCCGATAAAACTCCGGAACTGCGCGCGAGGTTCACCGTTCAGCACACTGGTCGATTTCGGGGAGCATGAACACAAACGATTGGGCACGCCGGATAGAAGACGAACTCCCTCCAAATACGATGACTGCTGAAGAGCGAGCAGTCGCCGTTCAGAAGATCCTATCCATGGTGAGTCAGGGAGTTTTGCTTCAAGCGATGAATGCTCTCCCTCCGGAGGAAGAAGCCGAGTTTGAGGCGATGCGGATGGGCTAGACGCATAACCTCGCCAGCCAGTCACGCCAAAGTCTGGAGCTTCTTGGGTAAGCATGCGCCCGGCTTGAAGAGATTATTGAGGCCGAGTACCAAAAGATCAGACATCTTCTCCATGCGTCCATCCAAACTGAGTCAAGGCGCGAGCAACGGATAGCTCAGGGCCAAAAGACCTCAAAGAAGGTGGAGGAGTCAGTTGAGGACGTTGTCGAGTTGGCGTCAGGTTTCTGGAAGATTTTGGAGTAAGCGACCAACCGGCTAGCATTGCAGAGCTTGCTGCGAAGATTGCGCTTGATCCTGTTTCGTCGTTACGAACACCACGCGAGAAGGAGCAGCGATTTAGCAGCATCGTGCCCAAGTGGTTATTTTCAACGCTCGCTACAATAGGCGCTGGTTGGATAGCTGATGCAATTCTCTTTATGGGAGCAAGAGCACGCTCAGTCTGGGCTTAATCCGAGCAATCCGGATCTATTTCTACCCTGCTGCCAGGATGGTTCAAGGACAGGTCAGTTCTCCAAGAAATTGCAATGACTCGAGCTTTCTCGGGGCTGCCGTTTGTAGTACATGTTATTGTTGGCATCACGCTTAGGATCGCCAAGGATAAGGGATTATTCGGACTTTCTCGATCGCATGATACCGAGGCGAGTCCTCTCGGAAGATCTTCTTGTATCTAACATGGTAAGGAATCATCCACTTTTCGATGATTTTGCCCCTTCTGGACGCCAGTTAACTCTGCGGACCAGGACCATCCGGCTTGCGCCCTGAAGGAGGCATCGGCATAGAGCCTGGCGCTTCAGCGCCAGGAATTGGAATCCCGAAAATCCCCGAAGTCCCGAAGGGACGGTGGCATGCTGCTAAGGGCTTCAGCCCGATGGCGGCGGTGGGAATGCCTGCGTCCCTTCGGGACTTGAGGGAAGTTGCCAGGATGACACGAGAACCTGGCGCTGAAGCACCAGGCTTTATGCCTGACTGCCCCTTCGGGGCGGGTCTGGTGCTTGAGCGCGATCCCGTTCCATCCGGTGCCCAGATGCCTTCACAAGAAAGTCGACGGCAGCTATGATCTTTGAGCCATCAAAAGCCCCGCAAGCCCGCGCTGAATACCCCGTGCTGGGCGACATGCTCGTTGTAAGCGTGGATGGACCTCCCGGTTTTCCTCCAACCAGAGCTCGCGCTGACCTCAGACATGCAGACCTCCACAGCTAGCGCTTCCTCCAGGGAAGCCGAGAGATCGATTTCAAGCTCTCGGGCGTGGCCGCTGGCTGGGGTCTTCTGAGCTTCCATGTGCTTGGTATAATCGAGTCTCAAGGCATTATTCCAAACTCTCTCTTTAGACCACTACGAGGTGCTCTGGCGTAGCTCCCGGAGCCGGCCGACAACGGAATGGTGCGATCGAAGGTGACGAATCTTCCTCCATGCTCTACGGCAAGCGCAGAGAAGATAGACATCCGTTACCTGGCGCGGTCCGTGAACGTGGCTGGAGTTTATCCAGCGATCTTCGAGAAGGCTGATGGAGCAGGACCAGAACTCGTGGTCGCTCGGTGTTGGTCGGCTCGGCGCAGCCGCTCGACCGCCTCGGAGGGCGAAACCGGGCTCGGGTACTTGGGCTGGCTCAGGATGCGGACGAATCCGTTTTGCGTCAAGGCGCAGGATGCCCAGCCGTGTTGGATCTCCCCTGAGATCCATTCTTGGGCGCGCTGATGGTCGACGTGGTCTGCATCCAGAAGCGCAAGGAGCACGTTGATGTCGAGGAGTGCTCGCATCACGCGAGGTCTTCCTCGCGGAGTCTGTCAATCAGCTCGTTGGAAACCGGCCCTCCGCGGGGAGGCAGGGGGTCGAAGCCGAAGACGCACTTCGGCTTCTTGGCCTCGGAGTCCTCCCGGTACCGATGAGTCAGCGCCTCCCGGGCGAGCTCGGACAGGAGATCTCCGGCACTGCGCTTCTGTCGTCGCGCCCTGTCTTTGACCGCCATCAGGACGTCGTCGGC
The DNA here is from genome assembly GCA_963844885.1 of uncultured Holophagales bacterium. Taxonomy (GTDB): domain Bacteria; phylum Acidobacteriota; class Thermoanaerobaculia; order Multivoradales; family UBA5704; genus DATMER01. The sequence goes on from CAWJQA010000018.1 coordinate 319,126, forward strand.
GATGTCGAGGGTGGTGCGCATGCATCAGATGCTAGCACGCCAACGGAGCGGTGCGCCGGGCGGACAGGCGAAAACGACGCGGAATGACCGCGCCGTGCCCCCGGTTATCCCCGTTATGGCCCTGACCTCGTTCCACCCCGCCGTGTCCTCGTGGTTCGAGCGCCGGTTCGGCGCTCCGACCGAGCCGCAGGCTCGCGCCTGGCCCGAGATCCATGCCGGCCGGCACACGCTGATCGCCGCGCCCACGGGCTCGGGCAAGACGCTGGCCGCCTTCCTGGCCGCCCTCGACGACCTCGTGCGCCGCGGGCTCGACGGCGGACTGGAGGACGCGACCCGGGTCGTCTACGTCTCGCCGCTCAAGGCGCTGTCGAACGACATCCAGAAGAACCTGGAGGAGCCGCTGGCCGGCATCCGCGCCGAGCTGGCCGCGCTCGGGCTGCCGGACGTGGAGATCCGCACCGCGGTGCGCACCGGCGACACGCCGCTCAAAGCGCGGGCGGCCATGATCAAGAAGCCGCCGCACATCCTCGTCACCACGCCCGAGTCGCTCTACATCCTGCTCACGCAGCGAGGGCGGCGCGGCATGCTGCGGACGGTGCGCACGGTGATCGTCGACGAGATCCATGCCGTGGCGGACGACAAGCGCGGCTCGCACCTGGCGCTGTCCCTGGAGCGGCTGGAGGCGCTGGCCATCCCGGCGGCGACCGTCCGCTGTCCGCATCGGCCTGTCGGCCACGCAGAAGCCGATCGAAGAGGTGGCGCGCTTCCTGGTCGGGTCCGCGAACGTGGCGGCGGATGGACGGCCGCAGTGCGTCATCGTCGACGCCGGCCACGCCGGCGCATGGACCTGGGCGTCGAGGTGCCGGACTCGCCGCTCGAAGCGGTGATGTCCAACGAGGTGTGGGAGGAGATCTACGACCGCCTCGCCGAGCTGGTCGGCGAGCACCGCACGACGCTGGTCTTCGTCAACACCCGCCGGCTGGCCGAGCGCGTTGGCGCGCATCCTGGCCGAGCGCCTGGGCGAGGAGCAGGTCGCCGCCCACCACGGCAGCCTCTCGCGCGAGCAGCGCCTCGACGCCGAGCAGCGGCTCAAGACGGGCGAGCTCTGGCGCTGGTGGCGACCGCCTCGCTCGAGCTGGGCATCGACATCGGCGAGGTCGACCTGGTCTGCCAGATCGGCTCGCCGCGCGTCGATCGCCGCGCTTCCTGCAGCGGGTCGGCCGCGTCCGGGCACCTGCGTCGGCGGCACTGCCCAAGGGACGGCTGTTCCCGCTCACCCGCGACGAGCTGGTCGAGTGCGCGGCCCTGCTCGACGCCGTCCGGCGCGGCGAGCTCGACCGGCTCATCATCCCGGACCAGCCGCTCGACATGCTGGCGCAGCAGATCGTGGCCGACGCCGCGGCGCGAGGACTGGCACGAGGACGAGCTGTTCGCCCTGGTGCGCCGCGCCTGGCCCTACCGCGATCTGGACCGCGAGGACTTCGACGAGGTCGTCGACATGCTCGCCGAGGGCTTCGCCACGCGGCGCGGCCGCCGCGGCGCCTACCTCCATCACGACCGCGTCAACGGCCGCATGCGCGGCCGGCGCGGCGCGCGCCTGACCGCCATCACCTCCGGCGGCGCGATCCCCGACACCGCCGACTACCAGGTGGTGCTGGAGCCGCGAGCGCACGACGTCGGCACGGTCAACGAGGACTTCGCGGTCGAGAGCATGGCCGGCGACATCTTCCTGCTCGGCAACACCTCCTGGCGGATCCTCCGCGTCGAAGCCGGCACGCGTGCGCGTGGAGGACGCCAAGGGCCAGCCGCCGACCATCCCGTTCTGGCTCGGCGAGGCGCCGGCGCGCACCGACGAGCTCTCCGCGGCCGTGTCGCGGCTGCGCAGTCCGACGTGGCGGCGCGACAGCTGAGCGGACGGGCGGGCCTGGAAGCGTCGCCCTGGACTGGCTGATGGACGAGGTCGGGCTGCCGGTCGAGGCCGGCGCGAGCAGATCGTCGACTACCTGGCGGCGCGGCCGGGCGGCGCTCGGCGCCGTGCCGACGCAGGACACGCTCGTCGCCGAGCGCTTCTTCGACGAGGCCGGCGGCATGCAGCTGGTCGTGCACGCGCCGTTCGGCAGCCGCATCAACCGCGCCTGGGGCCTGGCGCTGCGCAAGCGCTTCTGCCGCACGTTCAACTTCGAGCTGCAGGCCGCGGCCACCGAGGACGCCATCGTGCTCTCGCTCGGCGCGACGCACAGCTTCCCGCTCGACGACGTCTTCCAGCTACCTGCACTCCGGGTACCGTGCGCGACGTGCTCATCCAGGCGCTGCTCGACGCGCCGATGTTCGGCACGCGCTGGCGCTGGAACGCCGGCCGCGCGCTGGCGCTGCCGCGCAACCGCGGCGGCAAGAAGGTGCCGCCGCACGCTCCAGCGCATGCGCGCCGAGGATCTGCTCGCGGCGGTGTTCCCCGACCAGCTCGCCTGCCCCGAGAACATCGCCGGCGAGCGCGAGGTGCCCGACCATCCGCTGGTCGCGCAGACCATCGCACGACTGCCTGCAACGAGGCGATGGACATCGACGGCCTGGAGCGCGCTCCTCGGCCGGATCGAAGCGCGGCGAGGTCGAGCTCGTGGCGCGCGACCTGACCGAGCCCTCGCCGCTCGCGCACGAGATCCTGAACGCGCGATCCCTACGCCTTCCTCGACGACGCGCCGCTGGAGGAGCGCCGCACCCAGGCCGTCATGCGCCGCCGCTGGCTCGACCCGGAGACCGCGCCGACCTCGGCGCGCTCGACCCCGCGGCGATCGGCGGGTGCGCGGCGAGGCCTGGCCCGACGCCGCGCGACGCCGACGAGCTGCACGACGCGCTCGCTGACCGCTGGGCTGGGTGACGGAAGAGCGAAGGCCGGCGCTCGGGCTGGGAGCCGCTGTTCGCTTCGCGCTCGTCGCCGACGCGGCGGGCCGTGGCAAGTGACAGCCGGCGCAGGCGAGCGCTCTGGGTCGCGGCCGAGCGGCTGCCGCAGGCTCGGGCGGTCCATCCGGAGGCGCGGACTTCAGCCGAGACGCGGTGCTGCCGGAGCGGCTGGCGCGCGCGCGTGGACGCCCGAGGAGGCCTGGTCGAGCTGGTGCGCGGACCGGCTCGAAGGCATCGGGCCGGTCACCGCCGAAGGGCTCGCCGCGCGCTTCGGGCGTCAAGCCGTCCGCGATGCGACGCTCGCGCTCGCCGCGCTGGAAGGCCGAGGGGTTCGTGCTGCGCGGCCGCTTCACCTCCGGCGCCGGAGACCGAGTGGTGCGAGCGCCGGCTGCTGGCGCGCATCCACCGCTACACCCTCGACCGCCTGCGGCGCGGAGATCGAGCCGGTCGCGCCGGCCGACTTCCTGCGGTTCCTTCTCGACTGGCAGCGGGTCGATCCCGACGAGCGGATGGAGGGTCCGGAGAGCGTCCAGGCCCTGCTGGAGCAGCTCGAAGGCTTCGAGGCGCCGGCTGCCGCGTGGGAGGGAGAGATCCTGCCGGCGCGGATCGAAGAATACGACCCGGTCTGGCTGGATGCGCTGTGCCTCGCCGGCAGGTGGCTGTGGGGCGGCGATCGGTCTGCTGCCAATGGAACGAACAGCGGTACCCGGAAGACCGGACCGGTGCGGGCACGCCGGTCGTCGCTGCTGGCACGGCCGAGCCTGCCGCTCTGGAGAGAGTGGCTCCGCGTCCCGATCCGGCCGCGCTGGACTTGCCGGCGGGCGCGCGGTCGGTCCACGACTACCTGAAGCGAGCACGGCGCCTCCTTCTTCGACGAGATCGCGGAGGCGACGGGGCTGCTCCACACCCAGGTCGAGCCGGCCCTGGCCGAGCTGGTCGCCTGGGCCTGGTCACCTCGGACAGCTTCACCGGCCTGCGGGCGCTGCTGGTGCCGGCTCATCTGCGTCCGCCGGTGGACCGCGGCGGCAGCCGCGCGCCGAGGCGTCGATGGCCGTCTTCGGCATGGAGAACGCCGGCCGCTGGTCGCTGACGAAAAGCGGCGCGAGTGGTCCGGAGGACGGCCGCCTCTCCGGAAGCCGTGGAGCAGGTCGTCCGCGGGCTGCTGCGGCGCTGGGGCGTGGTCTTCCGGAAGCTCCTGGAGCGCGAGACGCTGCTGCCACCCTGGCGCGATATGCTCCGGGTGCTCCGCCGCCTGGAGGCGCGAGGAGAGATCCGGGGCGGCCGCTTCGTGGACGGTTTCTCCGGCGAGCAGTACGCGCTGCCCGAGGCGGTGGGCCGGCTGCGGGCGATCCGCAAGCAGCCGAAGAAGGGGACGCTGGTCTCGGTGAGCGCGGCCGATCCGCTCAACCTGATCGGCATCGCTGTACCGGGCGAACGGGGCGAGCGCCTGGCCGCGCTGTCCGGCAACCGCCTGCTCTACCGCGACGGCGAGCCCATCGCCGTGCAGGAGGGCAAGGAGATCCGCTTCCTGGTGGACCTCGATCCCGCCACCCGCTGGCAGGCCCAGAGCGCCCTGGTCCGCCGCGCCGTGGCTCCGAAGCTCAAGGCGTATCTGGGACGGTCGGCATAGCCTTGATTTCGGCACAGGGGATGGGTTAGCCTACCGCTCCGTTCGACGAAGAACATTTCTTCTGTCACCTCGATTTAGAGCGATTCAAGAGAAGTGTCTGTTTTTATCTGCTGAATAGAACAGCAGAAAGGACGGCGATGTTCACTTTTTTTCGTGTCTTGGGGGCGGCGCTGTTTTTTCTGCTTTCCGGTCTTGTCCTTGCCTCGCTTCCCGTGGCGGCCGATGAGGTTCCGCCCGTATCGGAGCCACCATCCTTCGTTCTCCCCCGGCTGGCCGGGCATATCACCGTCGACGGCAACCTCGATGAGCCCGTTTGGAGCGAGGCCGCGGTCGTCGACCGTTTTTACGAAGTTGTCCCCGGGGACAACGTCGAGCCGCCGGTGAAAACCGTCGGGCTCCTGGGCTACGACGACAAGTTCCTCTACGTCGGGGCGCGCTGCCAGGACCCCGACCCGTCCCAGATCCGGGCGCCCTACGTCGACCGGGACCGCGTCCTCGACCAGGATCTGGTGCAGATCGACATCGACGCCCGCAACGAGGGCCGCTGGTCGATGATCTTCCGGGTCAACCCGCGCGGCATCCAGCTCGACGGTATCTTCGACGAGGGGACCGGCGGGGACGACTACTCGCCGGACTTCCACTACGACTCGGCGGCGCGGATCACGGCCGAGGGCTGGACCGCGGAGATGAAGATCCCCCTGTCGACCCTGCGCTACCGGGCGGGAGATCCTCAGACCTGGCGCATCACCTTTTTCCGCCTCTATCCGCGGAGCTTCCGCTACCAGATCGTCTCGTCTCCCATTCCGCGCGACTCCAACTGCTGGCTCTGCCACAGCTTGCGCTTCACGGGGATCACCGGGCTGCCCCGCGGCAGCAACGTCAGCTACACCCCGTTCATCGCGGGCCGTGCGAGCGAGGATCCCGGCGCCACGCCACGGTCGGAGCAGAGCTTCGACGTCGGCGGGGACGTCAAGTGGCTGCCGCGCCCCGACCTCGCGCTCGACCTGACCCTCAACCCCGATTTCTCCCAGGTCGAATCGGACGCGCCCCAGATTTCGGTCAACAACCGCTTCGCCCTGTTCTTCCCCGAGAAGCGGCCGTTCTTTCTCGAAGGCTCGGACCTCCTGAGCAGCCCCATTCCGATCGTACACTCCCGCACCATCACGGAGCCGAGCTGGGGGGTGCGGCTGACCGGCCGGCCGGGCGATTCGGCCTATACCGTGCTGGTGGCGAGGGATCAGGGGGGCGGCAGCCTGATCCTGCCCGGCCCTGTCTCCTCGGAGCTGGTGTCGCAGCCCGAGGATTCGACCGTCGTCCTCGCGCGCTACCGCCACACCTTCGGCAGCTCCTCCGTAGGAGCCATGGCAACCGGGCGGGAGGCGAAGAGCGGCGAGTACAATCGCGTGGCCGGCACCGACTTCCAATGGTTCCCCACCGAGCACGACCGCACGAAGGGCCAGCTCCTCTGGAGCTCCACCCGCGACCGCGACAGCCGCGAGAAGACGGACTACGCCCTGCACCTCGACTGGGCGCACACCTTGCGGCACGTGAGCTGGTCGGTCGAGCTCCAGGATTTCGGCCGCGACTTCCGCGCCGACAGCGGCTTCGTCCCGCAGACGGGGGTGCGCCGCGTCGCGGCCGAGGTGGGCTACACGTTCTACCCCGAGGGCCTCTTCCGCTCGGTGCGCCCCCTGCTCTCCTTCGAGCAGGTGAAGGAGCGGGACGGGCCCCTGGTGACCCGGGCGCCCGCCTGGGGGCTCGCCTTCGACGGCCGCGCCCAGGGTTCTCTGGAGTGGCACCCGCGGGAGGAGGGGAGGGCCCTCGACGGCCGCATCTTCAAACAGAGCTACTGGTCCGCGTCGGCGCGTATCCTGCCGAGCCGCAAGGTCCCGCTCCTCGACCTGTCCGCCCGCTACGGCGACGAGATCGACTTCGAGGGCTCGCGGCTGGGCACCGGCACCACGATCTCGGTGCTGGCGACGTTCACCCCCATCGACCGGTTGCAGGCGGAGCTCTCGGGCGAGCGGCACTGGCTGGACGTGCCGGAGGGCTCCACGAAGGTGCGCGCCTTCCTCGCCACCGTATCGCAGGCGAAGGTCACCTACGCGTTCACCTCCCGCTCGTTCACCCGGCTCCTCGGTGAATGGGAGGCGCTCGACCTGAGCGAAAGCGGCGGCTCGGACGACTCCTCCTTCAGCGGCTCGGTGCTCTACGGCTACCGCCTGAACTGGCAGTCGATCCTCTACGTCGGCTACGGCAGCGAGCCCGGGGAGGATTTCCTGGTGGATCGCAGCCGCCACGAGGCGCTGTTCGTCAAGGTGGCCTACGCCTTCCGGTGAGGCGGCGGGGCTCCCGAGGCGCCGGTCCGCGGATCGAAGAGCGCCGGCCGGAGGAAGCTTGTCCCGCTTTCGCCGGGCATGAGCACCCAATAGAAGAGAAGCTCTGTTCGCGACGTGCAAATTTGTAGGTTTGAGTTCTTCGGGAATCTCAAAAATTAGTGAGAGGCCCATGGCTTGGTGTGGACGCAAGGAGTGGTGAATGCCCCCGACTTCCTCTTCGGATCGGTTCGTCTTGCTCGATCTGCAGTCCCTTTTCAATTGGGACTCGATCTCGTACGCCGGCAACCTGCGCGACGGGACGTTCAACGTGTGGGAGAACTCGTTTCCCGCCGAGGAGCTGCCGCCGAGCGGCAGCGTCGTCGAGATCGCGGGCATCCCCTTCCGGTTTCCGCCCAAGGAAGACGGGCGGATGAACAACATCCGGTGCGCCGGCGAACGGTTGGACGTACCGCCGGGGCGCTATGACTGGATCTACGTGCTCGCGGCCAGCGAGCGGCGGGCCGAGGACACGGTCTACCTGCACTTCACGAGCGGCGCGATCGAGATGGAATGGTTTCGGATCTCCGACTTCTGGCCCGGCGCGCCGGCCCGTTTCGGCGAGGTCGAGGCCTTTCGCACCCGCAACATCCACTTTCCGCGCCACGTCCAGCAGCGCATCGAGCCGGTGATCTGGATGCAGCGCATCCCGGTGGCGCGCCAGGAGCCGCTCGCCTGGGTGCGCCTCCCGGACAACATCGCGATCCACCTCTTCGCCGCCACCGCCGTCAAGACGGAAGGAAAGTAGCCTTCATGCGTATCGTCTTGTCTCCAATCGATTTCTGGTTTCACGACCTGGTCAGTTGCCTGCACGACTGCCTCGGCACGGTGCTCGCGTACTACGGCCACGACCCCATCCTGACCCTGGGAGCCTCCTGGGAGCTGTATTGCTCGCCCGACGACGTGAGCCGGGAGGAGTTCTATCACCCGCTGCCGCGCCCGAGCCTCGCCGAGAGCATGATGCCGTTCCACCCGGTCGCCTCGACCTGGCACCGGTCGGACGATCCGCTCGCGGCCTATCAGGATCTGAAGAACGTGGTCGCCGCGGGGCAGCCGGCCCTGGTGGCCGAGGACAACTTCTACATCCCCTTCCGGCCCGCGTTCGGCGACGTCCATGCCGCGCATCTCCTGGTGATGTATGGCTTCGACGAGGAGGCGGACGAGGTCTACGTGCTGGACTCGACCCCGCCCACCTTCAAGGGCGCGATCAAGGTGCAGGACTTCCTGACCGCCAGGAGCTCGGCCAACCCGGTCTCCGGCGAGCGCGACTTCTTCTTCGCGGGGGCGGCGATCGACAACCGGTGGCTGCAACTCGAAGTCGGCGGGCCGTTCCCGGAGCTGACCCGCCCCTGGGTCCGCGAGGTCGTCGCCACCAACCTCCGCCGTTTCCGCGAGCCCGGTGACGGCAGGGCGTTCTCCGGCACGGCCGGCCTGGCGCGCTACCTGCGCTCCATCTGTGAACGCGCCGCGGGGCCGGAAGGCGGGCGGGCGCTCGACGAGATGTACACGGTCTCCTGGGTCGCGCAGGCCGCCGCCGGGTTGCACGCCGATTTCCTGATGGCGGCGGGCCGCCGCCTGGGTTGGTACGAGCTGGCCGAGGCCGGCCGTCACGTCGACGGCCTCGCCAACTCCTGGACCGGCTTGCGGATGCTGGGAAGCCACGGCTTCTCCGAGCGGCTGGACGTCGTCGACAAGGTGGCGTTGCGCGCCGAGCAGCTCCTGATCCAGCAGGAGCAGGTTCTGGACCGGTTGGAACGGTTGATCGCCGTGCGGGGGGCACGTCCATGACGCGCGTGCTGGTCATCGGTCTCGACGCGCTGAGCCCCGATCTGGTGGCGCGGTGGCGGCCGGAGCTGCCGAACATCAGCCGCCTGATGCAGAACGGCATCCACGGCCCGCTGCAGAGCATCACCCAGCCGATCACGCCCGCGGCCTGGACGGCGATGATCAGCGGGCGCAACCCCGGGCATTTCGGCTTCACCGACTTCACCTACCGCGTCGGCAACGCCTACACCGACTTCCGCCTGGTGCATTCGCGCGTCATCCGCGTGCCCACGCTGTACACGCTGCTCGCCGAGGCCGGGCGCCGGGTGCTGGCGGTCGGGGTGCCCATCTCCTATCCACCGCTCGACATTCCGAACGGCGTCAGCGTGTCGTGCTTCATGGCGCCGTCGCTCGGCAAGCCGATCGTCCATCCGCCGGGACTGCAGGCGGAGCTGCTGGCGCAGACGAGCTCGCCCTACATCCTCGACGCCTCCCTGCCGGACGACACGCGGGAGGTCGACCGGGACGACCTTCTGGCGCGCATCCGCGAGATGGACCGCCAGCGCTTCGACATCGCCGGCCATCTGGTGGGCGGCACGGACTGGGACCTGCTGTTCATGGTGGCGATGGGCACGGACCGCGTCGGCCACTACTTCATGCGCTTCCTGGACCCCGCGCACGGGCGCTACGACCAGGATCCCCGCTATGCCAACGCGATCCGCGATCACTACCGGTACTGCGACGAGCGGGTGGGCGAGCTGGTGCGGCGCGCCGGGCCGGACACGGTGGTGATGGTGGTCAGCGACCACGGGATCCAGCGGCTCGACGGCAAGGTCAACCTGAACCAGTGGCTCGCCGACCAGGGGTATCTGTGTCTGGAGCAGCCGCTCGACCGCCCCACGCCGCTGTCCAAGGCGCCGGTCGACTGGTCGCGGACGCGCGCCTGGGCGCGCGGCTGGGGTGGCCAGATCTATCTCAACGTGCAGGGCCGCGAGCCGCAGGGTTGCGTCCCGCCCGCCGAGATCGAGAGCCTGCTCACGGAGCTGGAGGCCGGGCTCAAGGGGCTTGCGGCTGCCGATGGCCGGCCGCTTCAGGTAACCACGATCCGGCGCCGGGACATCTACAGCGGCGAGCATGCCGAGCGCTGCCCCGACCTGTTCGTCCAGGTCGACGGGCTGCGCTACCTCACCTCGGACCAGGTGGGCCACCCCCGCCTGATCACCCCGATCACCGAGCTGGGCGCGGACGACGCCAGCCATGCCCCGGCCGGATTCCTGGCCATGGCGGGTCCGCAGGTCCCCGCCCTCGGGCGTTTCGAGGCGCTGGACATCCTGGACGTCGCGCCGACCGTGCTCTCCCTGCTGGGTGTGCCGGCCCCGGCCGATCTCGATGGCCGTCCCGTCCACGTCGAAGACGACGTGTACTCGGACGAAGACGAAGCGGAGCTCACCAGTCGCTTGCGGACCCTTTATCTCGAATGAGGAGATCGACGTGAAATCGAAGCTCGCAATGTTCGGCGGTTCACCGGCAGTTCCCCGGGACCAGCGGCAGGCCGTCTGGCCGGTGGTGACCGACGCCGACAAGGAAGCGGTGCTGCGCGTCCTCGACAGTGGCAAGTTCACTCCCACGACCGAAGGCGAGGAAGAGGCGCGCGGCCTGGAGCGCGAGTGGGCGGATCTCGCCGGCACGCGGCATGCCGCCTGCGTCAGCAACGGTACGACCGCTCTGGCCCTGGCGCTCGCCGCGGGCGGCATCCAGCCGGGCGACGAGGTGCTGGTGCCGGCGCTGTCGTTCATCGCCTCGGCCATGGCTCCCCTGTACCAGCTCGCGATCCCGGTGTTCGTCGACATCGACCCGCGGACCTTCAACATGGATCCGGCGCTGCTCGAAGCCAAGATCACGCCGCGGACGCGGGCGATCATCCCCGTCCACTTCCACGGCCTGCCGGCGGACATGGACGAGATCATGGCGATCGCCCGCCGGCATGGACTGTTCGTCGTCGAGGACGTGGCACAGTCGCCCGGAGCGCTCTACAAGGGCCGCCCCGTCGGCTCGCTCGGCGACATCGCGGCGTTCAGCCTGAACGTGCAGAAGAACATCCCCACCTGCGGCGAAGGCGGCCTGGTGACGACGAACGACCCGGTCTTCCATGAGCGGATGGTCATGCTGCGCCAGTTCGGGGAGGTGATCCGGGAGCGCGAGGATCGCAGCTACCTGTCCCACATGCTGAGCTGGAACTACAAGATGAATTCGGTGCAGGCGGCGTTCACGCGCAGCCAGCTCAAGCGCTTCCCGGCGGACCAGGCGGCCCGCGACCGCAACGTCCGCGCCATGCTCGACCGCCTGGCCGGGCTGCCCGGCGTGGTCGTGCCGCTCGTCCCGGAGGACCGCACGCACATCTGGCACATCGTGCGTATGCGCTTAGATCCGACCGCCGCGGGCCTGGACGTCGCACCGGGCCGGTTCCGCCAGGCCGTGCGGCGCGCGCTGCGCGCCGAGGGCGTTCCGATCACGCAATACCAGTTGACGCCGCTGCCGGGCCAGTACCCCTTCCAGACGCAGGAAGGCTATGGCGGCGGCTATCCCTGGACCCTGCCGGGCGTGTCGCCGCAGCGCTACGCGGTCGAGGACTATCCCCAGAGCCTCGCGGTGATCGACGATTCGCTCACCCTGCAACGGCGCCACCTCAACCCCGCCAACGGCCCGCTGCTCCAGCTCTACGCCGACGCGTTCGAGAAGATCTGGGGGGACCTCGAGCGCATCGGGCGCATGGCGCAGTCGATGGACTATGAGGCGCCGTGGCTGGCGATCGCACGCCAGCAGCCGTACGTGCCCGGCAGAGCCGCCGAAGCCCAGCCGGAGACGGTGGCCGTGCCATGAGCGACACCGCGGCTTTGCAGGACGTCGCTCTGCGCATCCGCGAGCACGTCCTGCGCATGGCGGCAGGGCCGGTCGGAGCGCACGTGGGGGGGGCGTTCTCCGCCACCGAAATCCTCACGGCGCTCTACTTCCACGTCCTGCGGCTACGCCCCGAGGACTCCGGCTGGGAGGGGCGCGACTACTTCATCCTGAGCAAGGGCCATGCCGGGGCGGGGCTCTACGCCACGCTCGCCGAGCGCGGCTTCCTGCCGGTGGAGGAGCTCGACACCTATGCGCGCGCCGGCGGCCGGCTGCCGACGCACCCCACGATCAAGATTCCGGGGGTGGAGTTCCCGACCGGCTCGCTCGGTCACGGGCTGTCGCTCGGCGTGGGCCTGGCGCTCGCCGCGCAGCGGGATGGCCGCGCGAACCGCACCTATGTCCTGATGGGCGACGGCGAGCTCCAGGAAGGATCGGTCTGGGAGGCGGCGATGGCCGCCTCCAACTTCGGCCTGGACAACCTCGTTGCGATCATCGACCGCAACCGCCTGCAGATCAGCGGCCGTACCGAGGAACGGATGCGCCTGGAGCCGCTCGCCGACCGCTGGCGGAGCTTCGGCTGGAGCGTCGAGACGGTCGACGGCCACGACATCGAAGCGCTGCTCGCGGCCTTTGCCCGGACCCCTTTCGAGCCCGGGCGCCCCACGCTGCTCGTGGCCGAAACCGTCAAGGGCAAGGGCGTCAGGTTCCTGGCCGACAAGAAGAAGTGCCATTACGTGACGCTGAGCCCCGACCTCTATCGGCGGGCGCTCGACGAGCTCCACCGGGAGGGGAAGCGATGACCCCGGCGGCGGCCGAAGCTTCTGCCCTGTCCTGGGAGGCGCGGTTTCCGGACTCGGACCGCGAGACCTATCGCAAGACGCTGCTCGAGCTGGCGCGGCGCGACGCGCGCATCTATTGCCTGGATTCGGACATGGGGGGCCTGGAGACGAGCTTCCAGGACCATCTGCCGCAGCAATACGTCGACCTCGGGATCGCCGAGGCCAACCTGATGTCGGTCGCGGCGGCGTTCGCCAAGATGGGCAAGATCCCCTTCGTCAACACCATGGCGGCGTTCGCGAGCTCGCGGGCCTACGAGCAGGTCAAGATCGACATCGCTTACAACAACCTGCCCGTCCGCATCGTGGCGACGCACGGCGGGCTCGCCGCCGCCTACCTCGGGCCGACCCACCACGCGCCGCAGGACTTCGCCGTGATGCGGGCGCTTCCCAACATGACCGTGATGACGCCGGCCGACGCGGTCGAGACCGGGAAGATGGTCGAAGCGGCGATCGGTCTCCCCGGGCCGGTCTACATCCGGCTCGGGCGCAATCGCACCGATCTGGTCTACCACGCCGACTACGAGCTCGTCGTCGGGCGGGCCGTAGAGCTGCGCCCCGGCGGCGACGTGACGATCGTCGCGGCCGGCTCCTATCCCGTGCTCGCCGCGCTCGCCGCCCACGACCGGCTCGCCGGGCTCGGCATCGCGGCCCGCGTGCTCAACATGCATACGCTCAAGCCGCTGGACGAGGAGGCCCTGGTGAGGGCCGCCCGTGAGACCCGCGGCATCGTGACCGTCGAAGACCACAGCATCCTTGGCGGGCTCGGCGGCGCGGTAGCCGAGACGCTGGCCGAACGCGCTCCGGTATGGCTGCGGCGCGTCGGCATTGCCGACGCGTTCTGCGACCGCGTCGGCGACCATCGCCAGTTGATCGAGTCGTACGGGGTCAACGCCGACCATCTGGTCGAGGTCGTTCAGGAGCTGCTCGGCTGCCGGCAAACCAGAATGGAACGAAGAACAAGGAGACTTCAGATGAGCAACTGTCCCGAATGTGATGCCCAGGTGAATGCGCCGGCCGCGCCGCGTGCCGGTGAGATTCTCGTCTGTGGCGAGTGCCAGGCCGAGCTGGAGATCGTGGCCGTCAATCCCATCGAGCTCGCGCTCGCCCCCGATGTCGAGGAGGACTGGGGAGAGTAGTATGGCCGGCGCAATCGGTAAACCCGTCGCGGTCGTGGCCTCCCGGGTCCGCATGGAGGAGAAGCTGATCCTCGAGGCTCTGGAACGCCGTGGCATTCCCTATGAGCAGCTCGACGAGCGCAACATCTCCATGGCGCTGGAGGCTGGAGAGGCCCCCTATTGCGCCGTGCTGAACCGCAGCATCTCGAACACGCGCAGCCTGTACGTGGCCCATCTGTTCGAGGCGCGCGGCGTGCCCGTCGTCAACCGCAGCGCGGTGGTCGAGACGTGCGGCGACAAGATCCTCACCAGCCTCGCGCTGGTCAAGGCCGGCGTTCCGACGCCGCGCACCACGGTCGCGCTCACCCCGGACGCCGCTCTCGCGGCGCTCGACGAGCTCGGCTATCCGGCGGTGCTCAAACCCGTCACCGGCTCCTGGGGCCGGCTGCTGGCGAAGGTCAACGACCGCGAGGCCGCCGAGGCCGTCCTCGAGCACAAGGAGACGCTGGGCTCCCCGGCGCACCACGTGATCTACATCCAGGAGTACATCGACAAGCCCGGGCGCGACCTGCGCGTCAACGTCATGGGGGACCGCGTGATCAATGCGATCTACCGCTGCTCCAAGCACTGGATCACCAACACCGCCCGCGGCGCGGTGGCTCAGCCCTGCGCGCTCACCCCGGAGGTGGTCGACCTGTCGCTCCGGGCGGCGCGGGCGGTGGGCGGCGGAGCGCTGGCGGTCGACCTCCTGGAGCGGCCCGACGGCTCGCTGGTGGTGACGGAGATCAACCACACCATGGAATTCTACCGCACGGTCATGGCCACGGGTGTCGACGTGGCGGACGCTCTGGTGGAGTACGTTCAAGAGGTGGCGCAACGATGAAGGCGAGTGTGATCGGAGGGTCCGGATACATCGGCGGCGAGCTCATCCGGCTCCTGTTGCAGCACCCCCGTGTCGAGATCGCGCAGGTGACGTCGAATCGTTTCGCCGGCCGCCCGCTGCACTTCGTCCATCCCAATCTCCGGGGCCAGACGGATCTCTCCTTCGTGCCGGACCAGGAGGTCACGGCCTGCGATGTGCTCTTCCTGGCGCTGCCGCACGGCGTCGGAATGAAGTCGATCGAGCGCTGGGCCGGGCTCGCGCCGCGGCTGATCGATCTGAGCGCCGATTTCCGGCTGCGCAACCCGGCGGATTACGACACCTACTACCACGATCCGCATTCAGCCCCCGAGTGGCTCGAGCGGTTCGTCTACGGCGCGCCCGAGGTTCACCGGGACCGGCTGCGCGCGGCGCAGCACATCGCCGTGCCGGGTTGCATCGCCAACACCTCGCTGCTGGCGCTCTACCCGCTCGCCCGGGCGGGTCTGCTGGCCGGGGACGTGTTCGTCGACGGACGCGTGGGCTCGAGCGCCGCCGGCAACGAGCCCAGCCTGTCCACCCATCACCCGGAGCGCAGCGGTGCCGTGCGCGTTTTCAAGGCGACGGACCACCGCCACACCGCCGAGATCCGGCAGGTGTGCCAGGCGGCGGTTCATATGACCGCCACCGCGATCGAGGCGGTGCGCGGCGTGCAGGCGGTCTGCCAGGTGATGCTGCCGCGGCCGATGAGCCAGAAAGAGATCTGGGGTGTCTACCGCGGCGCGTACGGCGACGAGCCGTTCATCCGCCTGGTCAAGCAGAGCGCCGGCGTCTACCGTCTGCCGGAGCCCAAGATCCTGAGTGGCACCAACTTCTGTGACGTCGGCTTCGAGCTGGCCGCGGACGGTCGCCGCCTGGTCGTGATCTCGGCGCTCGACAACCTGGTCAAGGGCGGCGCCGGCAACGCGCTCCAATGTCTGAACATCGCCGCGGGCTGGGACGAGCGCGAGGGCCTGCGCTTTTCCGGCCTCCATCCGGTCTGAGAGCCGGCAAGGAGACACAACCGATGTATGTGGTCAAGGTAGGTGGCTCGCTGGGCGATCAGCTCGTCAACGTCTGCGCCGACCTCCAGAGGCTCATCGAAGATGGAAAGCCGGTCGTCGTGCTGCACGGCGGCTCGGCGGAGGCGAACCGGCTGAGCCAGCAGCTCGGCGTGCCCATGCGCTATCTCAGGTCGAGCTCCGGGATCCACAGCCGATACACCGATCCCGCCACCCTCGACGTGCTCACTCTGGCCATGGCCGGCCGGGTCAAGTCGTCGTTGACGGCCCACCTCGTCCGGCGTGGCGTGCGTGCCGTGGGGTTGACCGGAATCGACGGCGCCCTGGTGCTGGCGAAGAAGACGCCGCCCGCCAAAGCGTATCTGGACGACCGCCTGGTGGTGGTGCGCGACGACCTCACCGGCCGGGTGGTCTCGGTCAACGTGGAGCTGCTGCGGTTGCTGCTCGGCGCCGGTTATGTGCCGGTGCTGTCGCCGCCGGTGATCGACCCCGATGTCGGGCCGCTCAACATCGACGGCGACCGCCTGGCCTCGGCGATCGCCGTGGCTCTCGCAGCCACACACCTGATCATCCTCTCGAACGTGCCCGGGCTGCTCCGCGATCCCGCCGATCCGGCAAGTCTGATCTCGCGGCTGTCGTTGGGAAATTTTGCGGAGCACGTCGATCTCGCCCGGGGGCGGATGCGCGTCAAGCTCCTCGCGGCTCAGGAGGCGCTTCTGCGCGGCGTCAAGCGTGTAGTTCTCGGCGACGGCCGCCTGGCCTCTCCGATCGAGGCCGCTCTCGCCGGCCAGGGTACGACTCTCGAAAGCGACACCATGACCGAATCGGAGGAGCTGGCATCATGAACCCGACGCAGGCCACCGCGCTCTTGCGCGGCATGATCGAGATCCCGTCGCCTTCCGGCGGCGAGCAGGCTCTGGCCGCCTGGCTGGCGCGCGAGATGGAGCACCTGGGCTTTCAGAGCTCGGTCGACGGCGCAGGCAACGCCGTCGGGCGGCGGGGCAGTCCGGACGGCCCGCTGATCCTCTTGCTGGGACATCTCGACACCGTCCCGGACCAGATCCCCGTCCGGCAGGAGGGCTCGCTCCTCTATGGCCGTGGCGCCGTGGACGCCAAGGGGCCGCTCGCGACCATGATCTGCGCCGTGGCCGGGCTGGAGTCGATCGACGCCCAACTGGTCGTGGTCGGCGCGGTGGAGGAGGAGACGCCGAGCTCCCGCGGCGCGCACTATCTGCTCGACCGTTACGACCCGGCCGCGGTGCTGATCGGCGAGCCGAGCGGCTGGTCGAACGTGGTGCTCGGCTACAAGGGCCGCCTCAGCATTCATTACGAGGTTCGCCGGCCGCCCACCCACAGTGCCGGACCGGGGGAGAAGGCGACGGAGGTGGCGGTGGCGTTCTGGAACGGCCTCGTCCACCACTTCGCCGGGTTCGACGGCGGCGACGGCCTTTTCCACCGGCCGACGGCGACTCTGCTGAGCTTCGAGGGCGGCATGGAGCTCGCGCGGCTCCACATCTCCTGCCGCACGCCGCCCGGGTTCGACTTCGCCGCCTGCGACCGTTTCCTCACGGCCCTTGCCGGCGACGCCCGTCTCGACATCGACGAGCGCACGCCAGCCGTGCTCATGGACCGCGGCGAGCCCACCGTGCGCACGCTGCTGCAGAGCATCCGCGCTCACGGGGGGCGGCCGAAGCTCAAGGTGAAGACAGGCACGTCCGACATGAACACGGTCACCAAGAAGTGGCATGTGCCGCTCGCCGCTTACGGTCCTGGCGACTCAAGCCTGGACCACACGGACGAGGAGCACGTCGATCTCGAGGAATACCTGCGCGCCATCCAGGTGCTGCGCGATGCGCTGCCCCTGCTCAGCGCCGAGCTGCGGGAGCTGGCCGCGATCAAGGCTCCGCCGGCGGCGGTTTCGGCGCCGGAGGAGGCCGGCGTCTACACCGCCGACGAAGAGGCCGAGCTCGCCAAACGCCTCGAAGCGTTGGGTTACATGGAGTGAATGCAACATGCCGCCGCGCAAAGTCGCCCTGATCGGGCTCGACAGCATCACGCCGGTCATGGTCGACCGGTTCCTGGCGGAGGGGCGCATGCCCAACTTGAAGCGGCTGCGCGAGGGGGGCTGGTCGTCGGAGATCGTCTCCACGATGCCGCCCACGACCCCGGCGGCGTGGACCACGATCGCCACCGGAGCCTGGCCCAGCACGCACGGCGTCGAGGGCTTCAACGTACATGCGCGGGGCGAGCCGCTCAACCAAAAGCGCCATAGCTGCAGCTCCGACAGCGTTCGCGCCGAGCTCCTCTGGCAGACCGCCGAGCGCGCAGGCAAGCGATCGATCCTGCTCAAATACCCGATGTCCTGGCCGCCGGTCGGCGGCGACCTCGTCTTGCAGGTCGACGGCGCGGGCGGTTGGGGCGGCTTGAAGTGCGTCTGGGACCTGGCGCACTCCGGCTGCTGGGACACCCACGCGGAGGCTTCCGCCGCGCCCGCGGAGCAGACCGCCAATCCGCAGGACTGGCTCACCCGCGACGAGGACAATCTGGGGGACGAACAGGTCAACGTCCTGCCGGTGAGCGAGCCCGGGGTGTGGACCGGGCTGCCGGCCGGCGCCGTGCCGCTGTGGGAGACCGCGCTCGCGCTGCGCGCGCGCGGCGCGGCCGTACCCTTCCATCTGCTCGCCCTGCGCCTCGACGGCGAAGACCGGCTGGCCATCGCGCCCGGCCGCGACCTCGCCGGCGTGGCCCTGCTGCGCGATCGGCAGTGGAGCGACTGGATCGGAGTCACGCTGCCCGCCGCCGCCGGACCGCGCGCGGGTCACGTCCGTTTCAAGGTTCTGGCTTTCGACGGCGCGGACCGGCGCTTGCGGCTGTATCAGTCGCAGATCCACCAGCAGGCCGGGTTCACCCGCCCCGAAAGCGTCGCCGACACCCTGCTTCAGGTGGCTGGGCCGTTCGCGGAGTGGACCGAAGGCTACGACCTGCTGCAAGGCTGGATCGACGACGAGACGCAGCTCAAGATCTATCAGCAACACGTCGATTGGATGTGCCGCGCCGCCGGCCACCTGCTGCGTTCGGAGCCCTGGGATCTGTTCATGACGCAGGTGCATTTCGTCGACATGGCCTATCACCTCTACTGGGGTGCGGTCGATCCCGGCCATCCCGATTACGACGCCGGCAAGGCCGGCTTCTACTGGGATCTCCTGGGCCGTGTCCACCAGCTCGCGGACGATTTCGTGGGTGCCATCATGGCGGCGGTGGACGAGGACACCCTGGTGGTCGTGCTGGGCGACCACGGCCACGACTCGTATCACACGACGCTCATGGCCAACCACCTGCTGCTCCAAAACGGCTTGCTGGCGCTCTATCGCGACCGCCGTACCGGCGAGGCGCGCATCGACTGGCGAAACACCCGCGCCTACGTCAACGGCTACCGGGTCTACCTGAACGTCGCGGGCCGCGATCCGCAAGGGATCATCCCACCCGAGCGCTACCGTGCCGTCCAGGAAGAGGTGATCCAGCTCCTCTACGGAGTGCGCGATCCGCGCACCGGCCTCGCCCCCGTCCGCCTGGCCTGCCGGCTCGAGGACGCGGAGTCGTTGGGTCTCTACGGCAGCTCGATGGGCGACGTGATCTTCGCCATGGCTCCCGGTTATCAGATCCGGAGCACGATCGCCGCGCCGGCCGACGCCTGGATCGGGCAGCGGCTGCAGACCGACCGCATCCCGCTGCTCAAGCAGACGAAGCTGTTCCGCCAGTTCACCGGCGAGCACGACACGGCGCTGCCCTTCAATCGCGCCATCCGCTCACTGCTCGTGCTCAACGGTCCGGCCATCCGTACCGGAAGGCGGCAGGTGCCGGTGCGCATGGTGGACGTGGCACCGACGATCTGTCACTACCTGAACATTCCGTTTCCGGCGCACTGCGAAGGTGGGGTGCTCTCGGACGCCCTCTGCAACGGCGGCTGACGGGAGACGAGGAGTTACGCATGTCGATCCGCAATCAGAAGCGCAAGGTCATGGTCATCGGCCTCGACTGTGCCGCGCCGGAGCTTGTTTTCGACCGCTGGCTGGACGAGCTGCCGAACATCCGGCAGGTCGTCGGGGCCGGGGTGTCCGGCCGGCTGCACAGCAGCATCCCGCCGATCACGGTGCCCGCCTGGATGTCGATGATGACCGGCCGCGATCCCGGTGCGCTCGGGCTCTATGGTTTCCACAACCGCGCCGACCACAGCTATGCCAACCTGCGCATCGCCTCGTCGGCCAGCATCCGCGAGCCGGCGCTCTGGGACATGCTCGCCGAGCACGGTAAGCGCTCGATCGTGATCGGTGTGCCGCCGACCTATCCGGTGCGTCCCATCCACGGCGAGATGGTGAGCTGCTTTCTCACCCCGAGCGATGCGAAACAGTTCACTCATCCGCCGGAGCTCGGCGACGAGATCCGCGACCTGGTCGGCGAGTACAGAGTCGACGCCCATGGTTTCCGCACCGACGACAAGGACTGGCTGCTGCGCGAGATCTACGAGATGACCGAGAAGCGGTTCAAGGTCGCGCGGCACCTGCTCGCCACCCGCCCCTGGGATTTCTTCATGATGGTCGAGATCGGCCTCGACCGGATCCATCACGGCTTCTGGCAGTTCATGGATGCGGAGCACGTCCTCTATCCCGGCCCCAACCGGTTCCAGGATGCGATCCAGGAGTACCACCGCTTCCTGGACGGGCTGGTCGGTGGATTGCTGGAGCTCGTCGACGACGACACGTGCGTGCTGATCGTCTCGGATCACGGCGCGAAGCGGATGGACGGCAGCATCGCGCTCAACGAATGGTTGATCCGGCAGGGTTATCTCGTGCTGAAGAATTATCCGGCCGAGTCCACGCGGTTCGCCAAGCTGGACGTCGACTGGCAAGCGACGCGGGCCTGGGGCGAGGGCGGCTACTACGGCCGAGTGTTCGTCAACTTGCAGGGGCGCGAGCCCTCGGGGGTCGTTGAGCCTGCGCAGTACGAAGTCTTCCGCCAGGAGCTCAAGGCGGGCCTCGAGGCGATCCCCGACGCCGCGGGGCGCCCCTTGCAGACGCGGGCCGAGTTGCCGGAGCAGATCTACCCCGAGGTGCGCAACATCGCGCCGGACCTGTTCGTGTTCTTCGGCGATCTCTATTGGCGCGCGGCCGGTACGGTGGGTCACGGCACGATCCATCTGCAGGAGAACGACACCGGTCCCGACGGCGCGAACCACGATTGGCGCGGCATCTTCGCCATGGCCGAGGGCAAGGTACTACGCAACGGTACGAGGCAGACCGAGCTGCGCTCCGATCTGCGGCTGCTCGACATCGCGCCCACGATCCTGCACGCGTTCGATCTGCCTGTACCGGCCCGTCTGCAGGGCCGGGTCGTGCCCGGCAGGCCGGCATAGGGCGCGCTGATCATGGCCATTGCCGGCTTCCTGCTGCTGATGTTGCTTTCCGGAGCGATGTACTCGTTCCCTGCCCTGACACCGGCGATGGCGAAGGACTTCGGCACGTCGCGCACCTCCCTGCAGGGAGCCTATGCCGCGTGGAGCCTGGCGGCCGCCGCGCTCGCACCCTTCGCGGGACGCTCGGCCGACCGGCGGGGCCTGCGCTGGACACTCACGATCGGAGTCGTCTCTCTGGTGGGAATGTTGACCGGGCTCGGTGCGGCCCAGACCCCCTGGCAGATCTATGCCGTGCTGATCGGCTTCGGGACTCCCGCCCAGTCCCTGCTGCAGGTCGCGACCCTCGTCGCCGCGGGCCGGACGGGAACGAGACACCGTGGCAATGCGCTCGGCTTTGCCGGTGCCGGCATCGGCGTGGGCCTGACCGTCCTCCTGCCGGCTACGGTGTGGCTGAGCGACTTCCTGGGCTGGCGCACCGCGCTCATTCTCCTGGGTGGTGTCTCCGCTGTGATCGGATTTCCGGCGGTGATGACCGTGGCGCGAAGCCACCCTGCGCGGCCGGCCAGGAAGGCCGTGCCGCCGTTCGGAAGCCTCTTGAGATCGCGTGTTTTCCTGGCGCTTTTCGCGGGCGGCGTCATGATCGGTCTCTTCGACGAGGCGCTCTACCAGCATCTCGTACCGCACTTGCGGGCCATCGGTTTTTCCGCGGCCCTGGCCGGGACGATCCTCGGTTGCGCCTCCCTGGGCTACATGAGCGGACAGGTGATCGGCGGGTCGCTTTCGGACCGCTGGGGACGCTGGCCCATCGGCGCGAGTGCCGTCCTCCTGGCCGGCACGGGCATGATGGTCTTCGGCGTTGCAAATCCGCGCTACGCCGGGTTGCTCCTCGCGGCCTTCGGCACCGGCCTCGGAATCGGCGCCACCATCGCCGTGCGTAGCGCCGTGCTGGCCGACCTGTTCGACGGGCCGTCGCTCGGCCTGGTGACCGGTACCTATCAGTGGTCCTATGCGATCGGAGCCGCGGTCATGGGTTGGGCAGGCTCTTATGTTTATGAGCAGTCGGGGAGCTATTCGTCCCTTTTTGTTGCCAGTGCCACCGCTGCTCTTCTCTGGATGGTTTCTTTGAAAGCGGCACTGGCAATCCGGGCCCGGCAACGACCGTTGCCAGCGGCCTCGCAGGATTGATCAAAGATGGTGGAGGACAGCATGGCAGGGGTCAACAAGATCGAAGGCATGAAAGCTTTCCTGGTGGTTTCGCTAGGCCAGGTGGTCTCTCTGCTCGGATCGAGTCTCACCACGTTCGCGTTGGGCGTCTGGGTCTACCAGCGGACCGGTTCGGTGACCAAGTTCGCCCTCATCGCCTTCTTTGCCTCGCTCCCCGGCCTCGCGCTGTCACCGCTCGCCGGTGCCCTGGTGGACCGCTGGGATCGGCGGCGCACCATGGTTCTGAGCGACGCCATGGCCGCGGTGACCAGCGCGGTCCTCCTCGTGCTGCTCTGGGACGAGTCGCGGAACCTGTTGGCCATGTGGCATATTTACACGCTCATGGTTATCGCTTCTTGCGCCAACGCCTTGCAGGTGCCGGCCTTCGACGCGGCGACCTCGCTGCTGGTTGCCAAGGAGCAGTACGGACGGGCGAGCGGCCTGACTCAGATGGGGTTG
This sequence comes from uncultured Holophagales bacterium, assembly GCA_963844885.1. Taxonomy (GTDB): domain Bacteria; phylum Acidobacteriota; class Thermoanaerobaculia; order Multivoradales; family UBA5704; genus DATMER01. Next base: position 341,640 of record CAWJQA010000018.1, read on the forward strand.
GCCATCGCCCAGATCGCCTCGCCCTTCCTCGGGGCCTTGATGCTCATGTCGGTGAAGATGCGGGGGATTCTGATCGTCGATCTCGCCACCTTCGGATTTTCGGTTCTGACCTTGCTGGCGGTGACCTTCCGCGAGCCCGAGCGGACTGCGCAGGCGGCGGAGCGCCGTTCTCTCTGGCAGGATTCGGCGCTCGGCTGGACCTATATTCGGGAGCGCCCCGGCCTGCTGACCCTGCTGCTCCTTATGGCCGTCGTTAATTTCAATGTCGGCCTGCTGCAATCCCTGCTGCCGCCGTTGATCCTGGGGTTCGCCTCCGCCACCGCCCTCGGCTCGGTGCTCTCCCTGGCCGGTATCGGTATGCTGGCCGGCACGCTGCTGATGGGGGTCTGGGGCGGACCCCGGCGGCGGATCAACGGTATTTTCGCTGGTTTCGTGGTCGAGGGCCTGATCCTGTTTCTCGGCGGCTTACGGCCGAGTGTGGTTCTGGTGGGCGCGGCGGCCTTCGTCTATCTTTTCGTCGCGCCGATGATCAGCGGCTGCAGCCAGGCGATCTGGCAGAGCAAGGTATCGCCTGCTGTGCAGGGCCGTGTCTTTGCCGTGCGCCGCATGGTGGCTCAGTTGTCCTTGCCGGCCGCCTATTTTCTGGCAGGTCCCCTGGCGGATCATGTGTTCGAGCCCATGCTGGCGCCCGGCGGCGCGTTGGCCGGCAGCGTGGGCGCCCTGATCGGCACCGGCAAGGGGCGCGGCATCGGGTTCCTCTTCATCCTGCTCGGCGTTTTGGTGCTGGTGACCTTCCCCGTCTTCTCTGTCTATCGCCCTCTGCGAAGGGTCGAGGAAGAGCTCCCGGATGCGGTGCCTGACGCGGCACCGGCCGGCGTGCCGCCCGCGGCCGCTCTGGGAGAGGTTTGATGAGAGGATCGATTGCGCCCAAAGGCAAGGATCGGAATATCAGACAGCCGACGAACGTCGTCGAGCTCCTCCGCGGTCGAGCTTCGGAAGAGCCAACACGGTGGGGATACACATTCCTCTCCGATGACGGGGCCGAGGAGAGCCTGTCCTTCGGCGCCTTGGACGAGCGGGCGCGTGCCATCGCCGCCTGGCTCGGAGAGCAGGCACGCCCGGGGGATCGGGCGTTGCTGCTCTATCCCCCCGGCCTCGACTTCATCGCCGCGTTTTTCGGTTGTCTTTATGCCGGTGTGGTGGCGGTCCCCGCTTATCCTCCGCTGTCGGCGCACAGCTTCCCACGATTGTTCTCCCTGGTCCGGGACTCGCGGCCTGCGGTGGCTCTCACCACGTCGATCCTGCGGCGGCGGCTGGAGGCGGCGCGGGCCGAGGTGCCGGAGCTCGGCAAGCTCCGCTGCCTGGCCACCGACGAGATCGACGAGATCGCTCCCGGCGCCGCCGAGGCCTGGCGCGAGCCCGGGATCAGCGGCGAGAGCCTGGCCTTCCTGCAGTACACCTCCGGCTCCACGGCCGCCCCCAAGGGCGTCATGGTCACTCATGGCAACCTCCTTCACAACGAGGAGATGATTCGGCGGGCTTTCGGGATGAGCGGTGACTCCGTGGTCGTCGGATGGCTGCCGCTCTACCATGACATGGGGCTCATCGGCAACGTGTTGCAGCCTCTTTACGTAGGGGCCCCCTGCGTGCTCATGTCGCCGGCCTCCTTTCTGCAGAAGCCGTTGCGCTGGCTGGAGGCCATCTCGCGTTTCCATGGCACGACCAGCGGTGGCCCCAACTTCGCCTACGAGCTGTGCGTCCGCAAGATCGGCCCCGAGCAGCGGCAGCGGTTGGACCTGAGCTCCTGGACGGTGGCTTTCAACGGCGCCGAGCCCGTGCGCGCCAGCACCATGGAACGCTTCGCCGATGCCTTCGCGCCCTGCGGCTTCCGGCGCGAGGCCTTCTATCCCTGTTACGGCCTCGCCGAGGCGACGCTGTTCGTGACCGGAGCGGGGCTGGACCAGGCACCTACCGTGGCGGCGCTCGACGCTGCAGCCCTGGAGAGAGGTGAGGCGGTCCTTGCCGGCGGCGACCGTCCCGGCCGCGAGCTGGTTAGCTGCGGCAAGGCTTGGCTGCGAGCAGGTGCTGCTGGTGGTCGACCCGGAGTCGGCGCGGCCCCTTCCCGAGGGCCGGGTGGGCGAGATCTGGGTCTCCGGGCCCAGCGTGGCCCGCGGGTACTGGGGGAAACCCGAGGTCACGGAGCAGGAGCTCCGGGCGCGGACCGAAGGCGGCCCGGAGGGCCCGTTCCTGCGCACCGGTGACCTGGGATTCCTGCGTGACGGTGAGCTGTTCGTCACGGGCCGCCGCAAGGATCTCATCATCCTGCGGGGGCGCAACCTCTATCCGCAGGACGTGGAGCTCACCAGCGAGCGCAGCCATCCGGCCCTGCGGCCTGGTTGTACCGCCGCTTTTTCCGTGGACGCGGAGGGCGAGGAGCGCCTGGTGGTGGTCCAGGAGGTCGACCGCCATTTCAAGGGTGACCCCGGGGAGCTGGTGGTGGCCATCCGCCAGGCGGTCGCCGAGGCGCACGACGCCCAGGTCTACGCCGTAGCCCTGATTCAGACCGGGACGATGCCCAAGACCTCCAGCGGCAAGGTGCAGCGCCGGGCCTGCCGCGACCTGTTCCTGAACGGCGGGTTGAGCACTCTCTTCACCGCCCCGTCCTCGCCGCCGGAGCCGGCGGCGTCCGGCATGGGTGAACAGAGCGAGATCCTCGCCTTCCTGTGTGAGCAGGTAGGGAAGCTGGCCGGGCTTCCCCGCGTCGCCGTCGACGTCGCGCGGCCGGTCACGGCCCTGGGTCTCGACTCGCTCGGCGCGGTGGAGCTGAGCCATCGCATCGAGGAGCGTTTCGGCATGCTGCCGCCGCTCGCCGCCCTGCTCGAGGGGCCGAGCCTCACCGAGGTGGCGGGCTGGATCGGCAAGGCACCCGCCGAGGCCGCCGGCCGCATCGAGGCTGCCGGCGAGGAGGAGGGCGATCAGCCCCTGTCGTACGGCCAGAGGGCTCTCTGGTTCCTGCACCGGCTCGACCCGGGTGACGCCGCCTACAACGTTGCCGCCGCGCTGCGGGTCCAGGGCCCCCTGGATGTGGACATGCTGGAGGAGGCCGTTGCGCTGGTCACCCGCCGCCACTCTTCCCTGCGCAGCTCCTTCCATCCCGGACCGGAAGGAGCGGTGCGGCGCGTCCACCGGCGGCGCGGCGCCGAAATCCTCAAGGTGGATGCCGCCGACTGGAGCGAAGACGATCTGCGGGAGCGGCTGCACCAGGAGGCATGGCGGCCCTTCGATCTGGAAGCGGATCCGCTGTTGCGGCTGGCGATCTTCCGCCGCCCGGCCGGCGAGCATGTCCTGCTCATCACGGTCCATCACATCGTTTCCGATCTCTGGTCGTTGGCGGTCCTGAAGCGGGACCTGGACGTGGCGTACCGGGTGCTGCGCGGCGACGCCGTGCAGATCCCGGCTACGCCGCGGCTGCGCTATGCCGATTACGTGCGCTGGCAGGAGCAGCGCATGACGGGGCCGGAGGGGGAGCGGCTGTGGGAGGCTTGGAGGGAGCGCCTGGCGGGCGAGCTTCCGGAAATCACGCTCCCGTCGGATCGGCCGCCCAGTGCTGACACCGCGAAGCGGGGGAGCTCTCTTGCCGCCTGCCTGGAGGCGCCTGTCTGCGAGGGCCTCCGCCGGCTGGCCCGTGGCGGGGGCACCACGCTGTCGACGGCTCTCCTGACGGGGTTTCTGGCTCTCCTCCATCGCTACACCGGGCAGGAAGATCTGTTGGTGGGTGTGCCCACCGACGGCCGCGACAGGCCCGAGCTGTCCGATCTGGTGGGCTATCTGGTCAACCCGGTGGTGATCCGGGCCGACCTGGCGGGCGATCCGGCGTTCTCGGCCCTGCTCGCGACGGTGCGCGCTGCTTCCCTGTCCGCCTTCGAGCACAGGGAGATGCCGTTCCCGTTGCTGGTGGAGCGCCTGCAGCCGGTGCGCGACGCCAGCCGATCCCCTCTGTTTCAGACCCTGTTCGTGTTCCAGCGTTCGCCCGCGGAGGCCGCCGTGGACCTGGGGTCCTTCGCCCTGGGCGCCGCGGGCGCCACGGCGGATCTGGCCGGGATGACGGCTGTTTCCGTAGAGCTGGAGAGCCGGGCGGTACGTTTCGACCTCGAGCTGGTGACGGCCGAGATGGGCTCTCGGGTGGGCCTGTCGCTACGCTACGACGCCGGACGTTTCGAGCCTGCCACCATGGAGCGGCTGCTGGACCATCTCTGCCACCTTCTGGCGGGAGCGGCGGCCGAGCCCGCGCAGCCGCTTTCGGCTCTCCCCCTGTTGAGCATGGCGGATCTGCGACAGTTGCTGGTGGACCTGAACCGCACCAGCGAGGTGATTTCGGATGGCGCCACGCTTCATGGGCTTTTCCAGGAGCAGGCCCGGCGCACGCCGGAGGCGACGGCGGTGGTGGCCGGCGGCGAGCTCATCACCTACGGCGGGTTGGCGGAACGGGTGGACCGCCTGGCCGGTTTCCTGGTCGCCCAGGGCATCGAGCCGGAGGAGCCGGTGGCGGTCTGCCTGGATCGCCGAATCGAGCTGGTGGAGGCCCTGCTGGGTGTGATGGCGGCTGGCGGCGCGTATGTGCCCATCGATCCCAAGTACCCGCGGGACCGCCAGGCCTATCTCCTGGAGGATTCGGGAGCCCGGCTGCTCCTCACTCGCTCAGGGCTCGATGTGGAAGGACTCGGCGCGGCGGGGGCGCGGACCGTCTTGATGGATGCGTGGGAAGACCGGCCGGTGGCGGAGCAGCCCCGGTGTTCGCCCCCCGGCCTGGCCTATCTGATCTACACGTCGGGCTCGACCGGCCGGCCCAAAGCCGTGGCCATCGAGCACCGGAGCGCCGTGGCCCTGGTCCGCTGGGCCCTGGACGCTTTTCCGCCCGCCGCCCTGGCCCGGACGGTGGCTTCGACGTCGGTCTGCTTCGACCTCTCGATCTTCGAGCTGTTCGTGCCGCTGTGCTGCGGCGGCACCGTGGTGCTGGTGGACGACGCTCTGGCCATCCCTGCCGCGGCGCAGCACGAGCCTACGCTTGTCAACACCGTACCCTCGACCCTGGCGGAGCTGCTGCGGCAACGGGCGTTGCCCTCCTCGGTGCGCACGGTCAACCTGGCCGGCGAGCCGCTGCCGCGCGTGCTGGTGGAGGAGGCCTACCGCACCGGCACGGTGGAGCGGGTCTTCAACCTCTACGGTCCGTCGGAGGACACCACCTACTCGACCTGGACCCTGGTGCCGCCGGGTCCCGACCTGCCGGTGACCATCGGGAGGCCGGTAGCCGGCACCCAGGCCTACATCCTGGACGCCCACGGGACGCCTGTGCCTTTCGGGGCGATCGGTGAGCTGTATCTGGGTGGCGCCGGCCTGGCCCGGGGTTACTTCCGCCGGCCTGAGCTGACGGCCGAGCGCTTCGTCCCCGATCCGTTCGCCGCCGAGCCCGGCAGACGGCTCTACCGCACGGGCGACCGGGTGCGCTACCGGCCGGACGGCGAGCTCGAGTTCCTCGGCCGCATCGACCAGCAGGTCAAGGTCCGCGGCTTCCGCATCGAGCCCGGCGAGGTGGCGGCGGCCCTCACCTCGGGGACGCCGGTGCGGGAGGCCCTGGTCACCACCTTCGAGCTCCGGCCGGGCGACCTTCACCTGGTGGCCTATGCCGTGCCCGCCGAGGGGAGCGGGGCCACGACCGAATCGCTGCGCGCGGCCCTGCGCGAGAGGCTGCCGGAGCTCATGGTTCCGACGTTGTGGGTCCTCCTCCCGGCCCTGCCTCGCACGCCCAACGGCAAGGTGGACCGCAAGGCCTTGCCGGCGCCCGAGGCCGGCGCCGGGGGCGCGGGAGGAGCCGCGCCGCGCAACGAGATGGAGGAGCTGCTCGCCGGCCTCTGGGCCGAGGTGCTCCAGGTCGACCGGGTGGGGATCCACGACAACTTCTTCGACCTGGGCGGCCACTCCCTGCTGGCCACGCGGCTGGTATCCCGGGTGCGGGAAGCCCTGGGGGTGGAGCTGGCGGTGCGGGCCGTGTTCGCCTCACCCACGGTGGCGGAGCTGGCCGGCTCGGTGGCCACCTCGGTCCGAGCGGCCCTGCCTCCGATCGAGCGCACTCCCCGGGGCGACCTTCCGCTCAGTCCTTCGCGCAATCGCGCTTCTGGTTCATCCATCAGCTCGATCCGGATTCCCCGTCCTACAACATGCCTTGCGCCGTGCGCCTGGCCGGGACGCTGCAAGAGGCGGCGCTCGCGGCGGCGCTCTGCGAGATCGTACGCCGGCACGAGGTGCTGCGCACCACGTTCCCGATGATCGACGGCCAGCCGGTGCAGGCGATCGCGCCGTCCCCTCCCCGATGGCCGCCGGCCCTGCCGCAGGCCGACCTGTCCGGGCTGCCGGAGGGGCTTCGCGAGGCCGAGGTGGCCCGCCTGACGCGGGAGGAGGCGCGGCGGCCGTTCGACCTCGGCCGCGGGCCGGTGCTACGCAGCTTCCTGATCCGGGGGGGCGCGGAGGAGCATGTCCTGCTCCTCACTCTCCACCACATCGCCGCGGACGGCTGGTCCATCGGCGTGCTGACGCGCGAGATGAGCGCGCTGTACCGTGCGTTCGCCGCGGGGCAGCCGTCGCCGCTGCCCGAGCTGCCCATCCAGTACGCGGATTTCGCGTCCTGGCAGCGGCGCTGGCTATCGGGCGGGGCGCTCGAAGAGCAGCTCTCCTACTGGCGGCGGCAGCTCGCCGGCTTGCCGGACGGCCTCGACCTGCCGCTCGACCGGCCGCGGCCGGCGCTGCCCACCTTGGAGGGTGGCCTGCGGGCTCGCGCCTTCCCGGACGGTTTGCAGGTCGCGCTCCACCGTCTGGGCCGCGAGCAGGGCGTGACGTTCTTCATGGTGCTGCTCGCCGCGTTCGCCACGTTTCTGTCGCGCATCACGCGGTCAGACGACGTGGTGGTGGGCTCGCCCGTCGCCAACCGCAACCGGGCGGAGATCGAAGGGCTGATCGGTTTCTTCGTCAACACCCTCGTGCTGCGCATCGACACCTCGGGGCCGCCGGCGTTCGCCGAGCTGCTGCAACGTGCGCGGGAGGTCGCGCTGGGGGCGAGCGCTGCCCAGGACGTGCCGTTCGAGCGCCTGGTCGAGGAGCTGGCGCCGGAGCGCAACCTGGAGCGCACGCCGCTTTTCCAGGTCGTGCTCGTGGTGCAAAACGCGCCATCCGAGACTCTCGACCTGCCCGGGTTGTCGCTGCGGGTTCTGCCGGTCCGACACCCGCACCTCGAACTTCGACCTGACCCTGACCCTGTTCGAAAACGACGGGGTTTTGCAGGCCAGCCTGGAGCACAAGACGGCGACTCTTCGACGCGAGCACGGTCGACCGTTTCCTGGGCCACCTGTTGACGCTGGTCGCCGCGGCCGTGGCCGACCCCGGCGCGCCGATCTCGCGACTGCCGATCCTCGCCGCGGCCGAGCGTCGGCAACTGGTCTCGGAACCCCTGGCCGGAGTGCGCCCGTTCCCCGCCGATGTCCCCCTGCACCGACTCTTCGAGCGCCAGGTGGAGCGCGCTCCCGCCGCCGTGGCCGTGGCTGGCGAGGGCGGCCCGCTGACCTACGCCGAGCTCGACGCCCGCGCCGGTCGGCTGGCGGCCCGTCTGCGCGGGCTCGGCGTCGGCCCCGAGGTGCGCGTGGCCCTGCGGCTCGACCGCTCGCTCGAGCTGGTCGTGGCGATCCTCGGCGTGCTCAAGGCGGGCGGCGCCTACGTGCCGCTCGACCCGGCCTATCCGGCGGACCGGCTACGCTTCCTCCTGGAAGACGCCGGCGCGCCGGTGCTGGTGAGCGTCGACGGCTGCGCGGCCGGCTGGACGTCGAGGGGATCGCGACCGGTCCTGCTCGACAGAGCCGAGGAGGCCGAGACCCCGCTGTCGGCCTCGCCCGCGGCCGATCTGCCGGAATCGACCTGGCCTACGTCATCTACACCTCGGGCTCGACGGGCAAGCCCAAGGGCGTGCTGGTCACGCCACGCCAACGTCGCCCGGCTGTTCACCGCCACCGAGGCGTGGTTCGGCTTCGGCGCGAGCGACGTCTGGACGCTGTTCCACTCCTATGCCTTCGACTTCTCGGTCTGGGAGCTGTGGGGCGCGCTGCTCTACGGCGGCCGCCTGGTGGTCGTCCCGTACTGGGTGAGCCGCTCGCCCGAGGCGTTCTACGACCTGCTGTCGACGCGAGCGGGTGACCGTGCTCAACCAGACGCCCTCGGCCTTCCACCAGCTCGCCGCGGTCGCGGAGGCTGGACGCGACAAGCGCGGCAGGGCGAGTTGGCGCTGCGCTAGGTGGTCTTCGGCGGCGAGGCGCTGGAGCCGCGGACGCCTCGCCCGTGGTTCGACCGCCACGGCGACCGCCGCCCGAGCTGGTCAACATGTACGGCATCACCGAGACCACGGTGCACGTGACCTACCGCCCGCTCCGCGCAGGACGATCTGGAGCGGCGCGGAGCGTCATCGGCGTGCCGATCCCGGATCTCCACCTCTACGTGCTCGACGGCGAGCGCGAGCCGGTGCCCGCTCGGCGTGCCCGGCGAGATCTACGTCGGCGGCGCCGGCGTGGCGCGCGGCTATCTCGACCGGCCGGAGCTCACGGCGCGAGCGCTTCGTCCCCGACCCGTTCGCGCCGGAGCCGGGCGCGCGCCTCTACCGCATCGGGCGACCTCGCCCGGCGGCTGCCGGACGGCGAGCTCGAGTACCTGGGGCGCGTCGACCAGCAGGTCAAGATCCGCGGCTTCCGCATCGAGCTGGGCGAGATCGAGGCGGCGCTGCGCAGCACCCGGCGGTGCGGGAGGCGGTGGTGCTCGCCCGGCGACGGCCCGGAGGCGCGGCGCCTGGTGGCCTACGTCTGCCGCGGTGGGCAGCGGCCCCGCCGCCGGCGGCCGACGAGCTGCGCGCCTTCCTGCAAGGCACGGCTGCCCGAGCACATGGTCCCGGCGACGTTCGTGTCGCTGGACGCCCTGCCGCTGACGCCCAACGGCAAGGTCGACCGCCGCGCCCTGCCCGCGCCCGAGGCGATGCGCCCCGAGCTGCGAGCCGGCTACGTGGCGCCGCGCACGCCGGAGGAGGCCGCCCTGGCGGCGGTCTGGGCGCAGGTGCTGGAGGTGGACCGGGTCGGGCGTCGACGACGACTTCTTCGCCCTGGGCGGCGACTCGATCCGCAGCATCCGGGTTCTGTCTCTGGCCGAGGCGCGGGGGCTGCGCTTTTCCCTGCCGCAGCTCTTCCAGTACCAGACGATCGCCGAGCTCATGCCGCACCAGCTCACCGCGTCGGCGCCAGGGTCGGCTCCGCGCCGTTCAGCCTCGTGACCGCCGCGGAGCGCGCCGCCCTGCCGGCGAACGTGGAGGACGCCTATCCCCTGTCCGCCCTCCAGCTCGGCATGCTCTTCCACAGCGACTATGGCGAGAGCACCACCACCCTCTACCACAACGTGTCCACCGTGCGGCTCTCCCGCGCCCTCGACACGGCGGTCCTGCGGGCCGCGGCCGCGGAGCTCGCCGCGCGCCACCCGGTGCTACGCACTTCCTTCGACCTCGCCGGCTTCGGCCGGCCGCTGCAGCTCGTGCATCGGGCGGTCGAGGTGCCGGTGAGCGCGGAGGATCTCGGTGGCCTGGGAGCGGAGGAGCAGGAGGCGGCCATCGCCCGGCGCTTCGACGAGGAGAAGGCGCGCCGCTTCACGTGGGACCGACCGCCGTTGCTGCGTCTCCACCTCCAGCACCTAGCCGGAGGGAAAACCCAGCTCTTCTGGACCATGCACCACATCATCCTCGACGGCTGGAGCCGGCCGTCATGATGGCGGAGCTGTTCCAACTCTCCGAGCGGGGCTCGAGGGCACGGCCCTGCCGCCGCCTCCGGCCGCCCCTTCCGTGAGTTCATCGCCCTGGAGCGCCAGGTCCTGGAGTCGGAGGAGGCGCGGGAGTTCTGGGTGGACCGGCTGCGCGACGCGGAGCCCGCACGCTTGCTGCCGTGGCACCCCAGCGAGGAGGACAAGGACCGTTCGCTCGTCATCGTACCGTTGCCGAGCACTGTGCCGCGGGGCTGCGCGAAGCTGGCGCGCGGCGCGGGCGTGCCCCTCAAGAACGTGCTTCTCGCCGCCCACGTCTGGGTCGTGGGGCGGATCACGGGTACCCGGGACGTGGCCACCGGCCTGGTGACGAACGGCCGGCCGGAAGCCGCTGACGCGAACCGCATCCTGGGTCTCTTCCTGAATACCGTGCCGCTGCGCACCGCGCTGGCCGGGGGCACGTGGATCGACCTCGTGCGCCAGATGTTCGCGGCCGAGAGCGAGATCCTGCCGTTCCGCCGCTACCCGCTGGCGGAGATCCAGCGCGAGCTTGGAGCGACGGGAGCCGCGCAGCTCTTCGAGACAAGCTTCAACTTCGTCGACTTCTACGTCCTGGCGGAGGCCCAGCAGGCGGTCGGGGTGCAGCTCGAGGGCGCCCAGATCTTCTGGCGAGACGAACATCCCCCTGGCTGTCAATTTCAATCACGATTCGGCGCGCGGCACCGTGCAGTTGAGCGCGCAGCGCGACCCCGCGCGGGTGAACCAGGACCAGTTGCACGCCATTGTGGATCTCTATCTGCGGGTGCTCGCGGCCATGGCCACTTCGCCCGCGAGCCACTACGACGCGGCCGATCTGCTGTCGCCCACGGAGCGCCAGCAGATCCTCCATGAGTGGAACGACACGGCGCTGGAGTCGCACCTGGAGTCGGAGGTGGTACACGAGGTCTTCGAGCGCTGGGCGGCGTCGACCCCGGAGGCTCCGGCTCTGCTGTCGTCGCAGGGCGAGCTCAGCTATCGCGAGCTGAACCGCCGGGCCAACCGGATCGCGCGCCGGCTGCAGGCCGGCGGCGCTGGTCCGGAGGTGGCGGTGGGTCTCTACGCCGAGCGCTCGCCGGAGATGATCGCCGGCCTGCTCGGGATTCTCAAATCCGGGGCGGCCTACGTGCCGCTCGATCCGGCCTACCCGCGCGATCGCCTGCTGCTGATGATCGAGGATGTACACATGCCGCTGGCGCTGGCCCAGGAGCGGCTTGCCGGGGGGCTTGCCGGGCTCGTCGGTCAGGTGATCGCGATCGATGGTCCGGGGGATCTGGAGGAGACGGGTCCGCGGGACGACGCCAACCCGCGGAGCGGTGTGGGGGGGACAACCTGGCCTACGCGATCTTTACCTCGGGCTCGACGGGCCGTCCGAAGCCGGTGGGGGTGTCGCACCGCGCTCTGACCTGGCACATGGCCGGCACGCGCCAGGTGCTGGGTATGGCGGAGCACCGCGGCGACCGCGTGCTGCAGTTTTCGACGCTGAACTTCGACGGCTCGGTGGACCAGGTGTTCATCGCGCTGGTCAACGGAGGCTGCCTGGCGCTGCGCGAGGAGGAGATGTGGAGCGCCGAGGAGCTGGAAGAGCGGATCGGGGAGATGGGCCTGACGATCATCGACCTGCCGACGGGGTACTGGAGTGAGTGGGTGCGGGCGCGTAGCGCGGCGCCGGAACGCGAGGGGGGTGAGACTCTGCGTGTGGTCTACGTGGGGGGCGAGGCGATGATGAGCGAGGAGCTGTCGGTGTGGTGGCGCAGCCCGAGGAACCGCACCGTGCGCCTGCTCAACGCCTACGGACCGACGGAGACGGTGGTGGCGGCGTCGTTCCTGGAGGCCACGAGCCGCGAGTCGGCGGGCCCGTTGTTCGAGCGGGTGGCGATCGGCCATCCGCTGCGCGGCCGGGCGCTGCACGTGGTGGACCCTGACGGCCGCCTGGCGCCTGTGGGGGTGCCTGGCGAGTTGCTGATCGCCGGCGAGCCGATCCTGGCGCGGGGCTATCTGGGGCGGCCAGACCTGACGGCGGAGCGCTTCCTGCCCGATCCGTTCTCGCCGGTTCCCGGCGCCCGCCTGTACCGCACCGGGGATCTGGGGCGTTACCTGCCGGATGGCCGGCGGGAGTTTCTGGGGCGCGCCGACGACCAGGTCAAGGTGCGTGGCTTCCGCATCGAGCTGGGCGAGGTCGAGGCGGCGCTGGCGGAGCACCCGTCGGTACACCGGGCGGCGGTGGTGGTGCATGGCAAGGGTCAAGGCCAGCGCCGCCTGGTGGCCTACGTCACGCCCCTGGATCACGGCGGCGAGTCTCCGACGGCGGTGGATCTGCGGACCTTCCTGCGTGGCAAGCTGCCGGAGCCGATGGTGCCGTCGGACATCGTGTTCCTCGACCGCTTGCCGCTGACACCCAACGGCAAGGTCGACCGGCGGGCGCTGCCGGCGCCGGAGCTGACGACGCGCCGGAGCGCCGGTGCCGTACAGGCGCCGCGCAGCGATGTCGAGCTGCAGCTCGTGGGAATCTGGGAGGAGCTTCTGGACGTAAACCCGATCGGGGTGACGGACGATTTCCTCGAGCTCGGCGGGCACTCGCTCCTGGCGGTGCGACTGATGGCGCGGATCGAGCATGTCTTCGGGGTCAAGCTTCCGATCTCGGCTCTGTTCGAGGCGCCGACGGTGGAGCGGCTTGCCGGCGTGCTCCGCCGCGGGGAGGCGCCGGCCCGGCGTTCGCCGCTGGTGCGGCTCCACCCGGGAGGCGTGGGCCGGCCGCTGTTCGTGGTCCATCCGGTGGGGGGAGACGTCTTCGCCTACGTCGAGCTGGCGCGCAAGCTCGGGGCCGACCGGCCGGTCTACGGTCTGCAGGCGGTGGCCAGGGCCGGCGAGACCGCCTCGGGCAACGGTCATTCCCTCTCGATGGAGGAGCTGGCGGCGCAGTACCTGGCCGCCGTGCGCGAGGTCCAGGCCGAGGGTCCCTGGCTGCTGGCGGGCTGGTCGCTCGGCGCAGTGATCGCCTACGAGATGGCGCAGCAGATCGAGGGCTCCAGCGGGAGCGTGGCTCTGCTGGCGATGATCGACCCCTCGTCGCCCGAGACCGGGCAGGGCGAAGGGATCGACGACACTTCGCTCGTGGCCGGGTTTGCGGCCGATCTGGTGCGGCTGTCGGGTCGCTCGGTGGCGTTCGGCCGGGAGGTGCTGGAGGGATTGGATATCGACGCGGCCCTCGACCGCCTGGCCGAGCTGGGACGGGGTGAGGGGGTGTTGCCGCCGGAGGTGGACAAGTCCCGGCTGCGGGAACGGTTCGACCTCTTCAGCCGTCATGTGAAGGCCTTGCAGGGCTACAGGCCGCGCCCCTATAACGGGCGGGTCACCCTGTTCCGAGCCAGCGCCTCGCTGGCTCCGGGGGCGACGGATCCCGCGCTGGGGTGGAGCGCGCTCGCCCGCGCCCAGGCCCACCTCTTCGACGCGGATCACTATTCCCTGCTCCAGAGGCCGATTCTCGATCGCCTGGTGGAGCAACTGCAGGGCGACCTCGCGGTGGTCGAGGGGGCGGGAGGACAGGGAGGTTCGAGCGGCTAGTTCAGGTCTTTCTGCTGCGCAGGCTCTGGGATCTCGATCCCGGCCACGAGGCTGCCGAAACGCTCCAGGTCGACGTTGCCGCCGGAGAGGACGATACCGACCTTCCTGCCTTCGACGTCGGGGATCTTCCCGTGAAGGAGGGCGGCGAAGGCGGAGGCGCCGCCGGGCTCGACCAGGAGCTTCATCCGGGAGGCGAGGAGCGCCATCGCTCGGCGCAGCTCCAGGTCGCTCACCGTCACGATCCCCTCCGTGAGCTCGCCGACGATCGCCAGGGTGCGCTCGGCCGGACGCGTGGTCTGGAGGGCGTCGGCGATCGTGGCGGGCAGCGGGATGCTCACCGGCTCGCCCGCCGCCAGCGAGCGCTGCATGTCGTCGCCGGCCTCGGGCTCGACCCCGTAGAGGCGGATCCCGGAAGCGATCCCCCGGGCCGCCACCGCGACGCCGGAGAGCAGCCCGCCGCCGCCACAGGGCGTGACGATCACCTCCAGGTCCGGCACCTCCTCCAGCAGCTCCAGGGCGAGGGTCCCCTGGCCGGCGATGACGGCGTCGTCGTCGAAGGGCGGGACCAGCGTCGCCCCGTCTTCGTCCATCAGGCGGCGCGCGATGGCCTCCCGGTCCTCCCCTCCAGCCCGGTCGTAGAGCACCACCCGGGCGCCGTACCCGCGGGTGGCGGCGACCTTGGAGGCCGGGGCGTCCCGGGGCATGACGATCGTCGCCCGGATCCCGAGCTCGTTGGCGGCCAGAGCCACCGCCTGCGCGTGGTTGCCTGACGAGAAGGCCACGACACCGCGCCCGCGCTCTTCTGCGGAAAGCAGGGTCAGGCGGGAGAAGGCGCCGCGGGCCTTGAAGGCTCCAACGCGCTGAAGGTTCTCGCACTTGAAGAAGACGTGGCAGCCGAGGCGCTCGTCGATCTGCCGCGAGGTCAGGACGGGGGTGCGGTGGACGTTCGCCGCGATCCGCTCGCGGGCGGCCTGCACGTCGGCGAGGGTGACGGAAAGGGTCGGGGGGATGGCCATGACGGCGAGATCCTACCGCAGGCCAGCCCCCCTTCCAGATTTCAGGGTGCCAGAACGTAAGGGATCACCACGAAGGGGTGGCGGTCCGGAGAAAAGTCCCGGGTGTTGCGGGTCACCAGGGAGAGCCCGTGATATTGGGCCAGGGCCGCCTGCAGGGCGTCGGGCATCTTCCAGCGATGCTCGCGCCGCAGCCGGGCGGCCAAGTCCGCCACCGCCAGGTCGATGCCCAGGGTGGGGAACCGGTCGAGGAGCAGGCTGGCGACTTCCGCCGGCCCCGCCTCGAACCCGGCCATCACCTCGGCCCGGGTGATCACCGAGAGCGCCGACTCACCCGCCATCCTGGCCAGGCAGTTGGTGGCCTCGGCCCGGCCGTTGAAGTGGTCGATGAGGATCACCGAGTCCAGCAGGTACTTCAGTGATCCTCCCCCTCCCACTCGTCGCGGATACGGACCTGCGCCTCGAGGCCGTCGCCGCCCTTCCATAGACCGGACGTCCGCCGGAGCAGCTCCTCGAGCGGCGGCGCCGCCGCCTCCAACTCGCACTGCTCCCGGTACCGGCGTACTGCGATACGCACCAGTTGAGCCATCGTCATACGGTCCTCCTTCGATTTCTGGTCGAGCCATCGTTTGTCCTCGTCCTCCAGGCTGATCAAGGTTCGGATCATGCGAGGGCCCCTTTGATATCGATCGACGCCGATGATATCAGACACCTCGCCTCATGTCTACTTCTTCCTATAGAAGACGTAAAACGAGGCTCGAATGTCATCAACCCAGGCGCGACACGGCCGCCTTGCGGCGGAGTTGAAGGACTTCGACGTCCGGATCGACGACGATCTGGTCCGGCTCGAAGGGACAGAAGATCGAGATCGAGGCTTCTTCGCCGGCTCCCAGGGTGACGGTAGCACGGGCATCCCGCGGTTGATCCCCGCGGACCGCCGCCACCTGGACCGGCATGCGGCCTGTGCCGGCGTTGCGGAGCTTGACGGTGACCCTCCAGCCCGGGCCTTCCTTCCGGACGTGGGCGTCCGAGAGCTCGTACTCGGGGACCACCACCTGGTAGAACCACTGCTTCGCGAAGACATCGAAGGCCGCCGAGTCGGCGGCGAACGGGCGCATCGCGGCCAGGAAATCCTGGAGCACCGGGTGGTCGGGATTGTCCGACCAGTCGTGGATGAACTGCCGCAGCCCGGCGAGCATGCGGTCCCGCCCCATCTGGCGGAGGAGCATCCAGAAGACCCAGCCCCCCTTGTCGTAGGTTACCGTCGTGTCGCCGCGCCGCGAGCCGTCGATCTTCACCAGGGGCCGCTCGGCGTCCACCCGGCGCTCGTCGCCGTAGCGCTCCTCGATTCGTTTGGCCAGAACTCATCCGGCGCGCGGTCGGACCCTTGACTTGCTCCATGAGAAGCAGGGTCGAGAAGTGGGCCATCCCCTCGGACAGGATGTTTCCGCCGGGACCCTTGCCGGGAGTCACGAGGTTCCCCCACCACTGGTGGGCGGTCTCGTGCGCCGTGACGACGAAGGCGGCGTCCGTCTTCTCGTCGCTTTCGGTAAGGAAGCCGATCCCCTCGGAGAACGTGATGTTCGTGGGGAAGCCCTGCGCGTAGGAGGCCATGTTGGGGAACTCCGAGAGCTTCAGCTCGCGCCAGGGAAACGGGTGGAACCACCGCGAGTACCAGAGCCGCGAGGCGTCGAACGTGGCGGCCATCTCGTCCAGGTTGTACTCGTGGCCGGGGTGGTAGTAGAGGGCGGTGCCGTCTTCCCCCGCCGCTCGTGCCAGCGCCCGCCCACGACGTTGAAGAAGCGGACCGGCTGGTCGCTCACCCACACCGCGGTCCGCCGGTCGCCCTGGACGGTCTCACTCACTTTCGTCCCCACCGAGTTCCAGGTGAAGCCGGCCGGGCCGGTGATCTTGATGCGGGTGCGGAACGAGCGGTTCAGGCCGAGGAAGGCGTCGGTCTTCCCGAGGTAGTAGTCGTCGGGGT
This sequence comes from uncultured Holophagales bacterium, assembly GCA_963844885.1. Lineage (GTDB taxonomy): Bacteria > Acidobacteriota > Thermoanaerobaculia > Multivoradales > UBA5704 > DATMER01. The sequence goes on from CAWJQA010000018.1 coordinate 358,065, forward strand.
AGAGGCGCGGCTCGTAGTCGTTCTCCTCGTCCTTGATCCCGATCGTCTCGTCGTAGCCGATCACCGGCACGAAGCTCGGGCTGAAGCTGGTCAGCACCACGCCGGACGGGAGGATGAACTCCGTCATGCCGCCGCCGTTCTTCGTGATCCCCTCGGGAAAACGGCCCTCCATCTCGAAGCCGACACGGAGCCGGCCGCCGAGCGGTAGGGCTGACGGTGGCGTGAAGACGTAGAGGCCGGACCGGTCGTCGGGCTGGTAAGGGTTCCCTTCCATCGTCCAGCGGACCTTCTTCCAGTGCCGGCCGCCGGTCAGGGCGAAGCGGGCGAGCGGGACGTCACGGTCGTTGACCAGCTCGTAGGTGCCGCGGTTGTGAAAGGCGCGATTCTCGGGATCGAGAACGAGATCCAGGTCGACCGCGGCGAGCGTCGGGCTCCGGCGCGTCCTTCCAGGTGGCCAGGTTCTGCTTCCAGTAGTCCCGGGCCTTTTTCTCGGTGTGGCCGCCCTGGAACCCGTCGAGCACGGCGAGCCAGAGAAAACTCCGGCGAGCACCGGGACCGCGGCGAAGGGAGCCAGCCGGAGGATCGTCCGCGCCGCGGCGGCACCCTGGAACCGGTTGAGGGTGCCGATCGCATCCGCCTGCCGCCGACCGAACGCCCGCACCGCCACCGCCGTGAAGAACACGGCCAGACCCAGCGCGAGGATCCGGTTGAGCACCAGCGCCTTGCGGTCCATCTCCAGCGGACCCAGGTCGGTCCAGCGGACGGCGCTCCAGAGCATCCAGTTGCCGACCCAATTCATCTGATCGGTGAGCTGCCGGTAGAGCGTGAAGGTCAGGACCGCCGCGCACACCCCGTAGGTGGCGAAACGCTGGCCGGTGACGGACTGGACGCAGACCACGAAAGCGGCCCAGAGCAGGATCGTCGGCACGAGGAGCAATCCCCAGACCAGCAGGAACGGGAGCGGATTCAAGAGTACCTTGCCCTGGACCAGCAGCGCGACGGCGCAGCCGATGAAGGTGGCCCCGGCCATGGCCATGCCGACCAGGCCGTTCGCCACCACCTTGCCGGCGAGGATCGACGCCGTGGGGATCGGCGCCGACCAGGCCAGCGACGACAATCCGGTCGAGCGATCCCGTTCCAGCGACTCGGCCGTGTAGAACATCAGGAGCAGGCAGAGCAGGAGAGTCAACGGGTTCAGGGTCTGCACGGCGAGCAGGCCGGGCGTCAGCAGGATGCTCGTACCGAACGGGCCGATGGCGGTCAGGGCGTTCCCCAGGGTCTGCAGCAGGATCAGGGTTGCGAACAGGTAGAGAGCCGGGGACGAAAAGAGGCTGCGCGCCTCCGTGCCGGCCACCCGTAGCGTGCCGCGGACCAGCCCGGCGGGGCGGGTGCGCATGGCGAGGACGGAGAGCGGGCGCGAGACCGGCGCCTCCGAGGGCTGGAAAGGGGCCTCGATCTTCTTCCGGGCCCCCCGGACGCTCACCCGCTCTCCCCGCAGTGTTCTTTCGAAGTGCTGCCGGGCCAGGGTCACGCCGAGGAGGCCGAGGCCGGCGAAGGCCAGGCGGGAGAGCGCGAACGGCAGATCCACCGCGATCCGGGTGGTGTTGTAGAAACGCGCGCCCCGGTCCAGCTTGATCCAGGTCTCGTTGAGCCAGCGGAAGCCGGCCGGATCGACGAGCATCAGCGCCCGATTGATCCGCGGATCGAGCCACGTGGGGCTCCAGTTCCAGAGGAAGAAGCCGCAGCCGAGCAGCATCGCCACCGGGAAGAGAAACACCGTCACGGGCCGGCGCCAGCGCTCCCCCAGGTAGAAGGTCACTCCGGCGACGAAGATCAGGGTCGGAATCGCGAAGATCAGGGCCGGCCGGAGGTAGCTCAGCAGCTCGAACGGGCCGCGGATCTCCTCGGCCTGCGGGTTGGGCAGCACATGATTGAAAAAGACCGCGAAGAGCAGGTTGAGCCCCAGGGCCAGCAGGAAGGCGGTGAGGACTGCCAGGAACTTGCCCCAGACGTACTCGCTCGCCTTGAGAGAGGTCGTGTGGAGGATCTCGCCGATCCGCAGTTCGTCGTCCCGGATCACGGAGAGCCCGGCGGCGATGGACAGGAAGAACGAGTAGAGGAGCGCCACCAGCATCGTGAGGACGAAGGAGACGCTGAACTCCGACGTGATCCACGCCTTCATGCCGCCGACCGTCGCGTCGCCCGATCCGATCTGCATCCTTCCGGTGGAGAGTCCCCAGCTCAACAGGAACAGGAGGACGACCAGGAACCAGAACAGGGGACGGCCCAGGGTGTGGGTGAGCTCCTGGGAGAAGACCCTGCGCGCGCGGGAGATCACGGCTGGCCTGCGTGGGCCGGCGCCCGGGCGGGCAGCCCCTCTTCCTGCATCAGGAGGAGATAGGCGTCCTCGAGCGTGGCCGGAACGGGCTCGAAGCCGGCTGGCGCCTGGCCGCCGGGCTCGTAGATCCGCACCCGGTTTTTGCCTTCGACCAGCACCGCCTGGGTGACGCGGCGGCGGCGGCGGATCTCCTCCAGCTCGTCGGCGGCGACCCGGCCCTCGAAGATGTGGCCGGCGATGACGGCGCGCGCCTCGGTGGGGGAGGTCTGGGCGACCAGCCGCCCCTTCCGGATGACCGCGAAGCGCGGGCAGAGCACCGCCACGTCCTCGACGATGTGGGTCGAGAGGAGGACGATGCGGTCGGCGGCCAGCTCGGCCAGCAGGCGGTAGAAGCGGAGGCGCTCCTCGGGGTCGAGGCCGGCGGTGGGTTCGTCGACGATGATCAGCCGCGGATCGCCCGCGATGGCCTGGGCGATGCCGAGGCGCTGGCGCATGCCGCCCGAGTAGGTGCGGACCTTGCGCTTCGCCGCGTAGGTGAGGTTGACCCGGTCCAGCAGCTCGGCGCACAGGGTCTTGCGGCCGCCCGGGGCCTCGACCCCCTTGAGCTCGAGGAGATAGGTGAGCATCTGCTCGCCGGTCAGGTGCGGGTAGAAGCCGAAATCCTGGGGCAGGTAGCCGAGCCGCGCCCAGAGCCACTCGGGGTCGGCGAGGACGTCGTGGCCGTCCAGCGCGACCTGGCCCGAGGTCGGCTCGAGCAGGCCGGCCAGGATGCGCATCAGCGTCGTCTTGCCGGCGCCGTTGGGGCCGAGGAGGCCGAACATCCCCGGCGGCACGTCGAGGCTGATGCCCTGGAGGGCCGTCACGGGGCCCGGATACACCTTCACGAGATCACGAATGGTCAGCATGGGATGTCCTTTCACCCTTTCACGAAGGCGCACGCACTCGGCGCCGCCTCCGGGCAATACGGAGAAACGGGCCTCCAGGTTCCGGCCGGTCGCGCTCCGGGGCTGCCGGAGCACCTTAGAATCGGAGACCCTGGAACATCCGTGGCTCCGGTCCGGTTCCGGTTTCCGGACCTGCAAGGAGAGACCGCCATGAATCGCAGAACCCTGAGCTCCCGCTTCCTCGCCCTGGCCCTCCTGCTGGGCGCATCCCTGCCCGCGCTCGCGGCAGACTCCCCGAAGCCCGCCGCTGGCGCTGGCGACACCACCGCCTGGCGCCAGGAGGTCGAGACCTTCCGCAAGGAGCGGTTCCAGAACCTCAAGAAGGAGGACGGCTGGTTCACCCTGGTCGGCCTGTTCTGGCTCGACGAGGGCGAGAACCCGTTCGGCAGCGATCCCGGAGCCAAGGTGATCCTGCCCGAAGGCAAGGCGCCGAAGACCGCGGGCGTCCTCGTGCGCAAGGGGAAGGCGGTCGAGCTCCGCGCCGCTCCGGAGACGAAGATCACCTCCGGCGGCAAGCCGGTCACCGATCTGGCTCTGGTGAGCGATGCCGGGGGCAAACCCACCATCGTGGAGATCGGGCCGCTGAGCTTTTTCGTCATCGAGCGGGGCGACCGCATCGGCGTCAGGGTGAAGGACAAGCAGAGCGCCGCGCTCGCCGCCTTCCACGGGTTGGAAAGCTATCCGGTCGAGCCCGCCTGGCGGATCGACGCCCGCTTCGAAGCCTACGATCCGCCCAAGCCGATCCAGATCCCCAACATCCTCGGCCAGGTCATCGATGACACCTCGCCCGGCGCCATCGTGTTCGACTGGCAGGGCAAAACCTACCGGCTCGACGCCATGGGCTCGCCGGAGGAGGGGCTCTCCCTGATCTTCGGCGATCTGACCAACGGCAAGGAGACCTACGGTGCCGGCCGCTTCCTGGAGACCGGGCCGCCCAAGGACGGCAAGGTGGTGATCGACTTCAACCTCGCCTACAACCCGCCGTGCGCGTTCACGGCGTTCGCCACCTGTCCGCTGCCGCCGGCCCAGAACAAGCTGGCCCTGCGCGTCGAGGCCGGCGAGAAGAAGTACGCCGGCTCCGCGCACTGAAGCCGCGAATTCGGGGAAGGGAGCGGCATTTTGTCAACCCTTGCTCGGTGTATCTGAATTATGGAAGTTTTTGCTGTACCCCTCCGGGAGCCCCGCTTTCTGTCCGGTATGCCTTTCCGCGACGAATTGCAGGACACTAGGGGCGTTTGCGCGGGCGCCCGGAGCCACGGAGGCCCCGGGCCGGCCCGCGCGGTCCGGAGGAGACATGTCCAGGAGATTCATCCGCTTCGCCGCCGCCCTCGCCCTCGCCGCCACCCTCGCCACCCCCGCCTCCGCGGGCCCGCTCGTCCCCGGCCCCGCCGGGCGGACGGACCTCTTCGCGCTGGTCCGGATCTGGGCCGCCCAGCTCCGCGGTGTCTTCGACGCCCAGGGGATGAGCATCGACCCCGACGGCGCCACCGTGGACAAGGGGATGTCTATCGACCCCAACGGCGCCGCCGCCGATTCCGACAGGGGGATGAGCATCGACCCTGACGGCTAGCCGAAGAGGGCGGGGGCGGCGCCCCCGCCCCGTTCCTCCCCCTCGCGAAAGATCTCCCGGATGTGAAATAATCCCCGGCCGGACGCAGCATCAGGACCGGAGGGAGGAGACAGCGCTGTGAGCGGGCACCCGTCACCCAAGGAGCTGGAGATGTTCCTCCAGGGCACCCTGCCGCCCAGGAGCCGCCACAAGGTCGTCCGGAAAATCGTCCGGCACCTGCTCACGGGCTGCGCCGCCTGCCGGCAGGCGCTGGTACTGGCAGAGGCCCCGGCCACGGACGCCGCCTACGACCGGGCCATCGACCGCGCCCTGCGCTCCGACCCGGTGCGCGAGGAGGTCTCGATCTGGCTGCGCCGCAAGGCCGAGCCCGTCGTCCGGAAGCTCGTCGCGGCGGCGGAGGGGCTGCAGATCGTGAGAAGCCAGGAGCTGCGCCTCCTGGAAGGCGTTCCTCAGGTCGACCTCTGGCTCGCGCGAAGCCGGGCTTTGCGCTTCAGCGATCCGGCCGGCATGGTGGAGGCCGCGCGCAAGGCCTGCGCCGTGGCCGACCGCCTGAGCCCGCGGGAGCACGGTGCGGGGCTGGTTCAGGAGGTCCGCGCCCTGGCCTGGGCCGAGCTCGCCAACGCCCTCCGCGCCGGCGACGACCTCGCCGGGGCGGAAGCGGCTCTGGCCCGGGCCGTGGACCTCCTGGCGTACGGCTGCCGCGACCTGCGGACCGTCGCGCGCATCGCCGAGGTCACGGCCTCGCTCGCCTGCGACCAGCGCGACTTCCCGCGCGCCCACGTCCTGATCGACCACGCCTGGCGGCTCTACGGCGACCTGGGCAACCCTCACCTCCAGGGGCGCGCCTTCGTCAAGAAGAGCCACTACGCCGCCTGCCAGGGGGAGCCGCTGGAGGCGCTCCGGTTCCTCTACGCGGGCATGGACCAGGTCGACCTCAAGCGGGAGCCGGAGCTGGGGGCGGTCGCGACGCAGAACATGATCCTCTACACCGTCGACGCCGGCGCGTTCGAGGCGGCGAGCAGGCTCCTCTGGCTGGCCCGCTACGAAGGGGCGCTGCCCGCGGGCGGGGTCAGCGAGGCCAAGCTGCGCGACACGGAGGGGCGCATCTTCGCCGGGCTGGGGCAGCTCAAGCTGGCGGAGCGGTGCTTCCGCGACGCCCGGAAGCGGTTCCTGGATCTCGGATTGGATTATGACGCGGCCATCGCGAGCCTGGACCTGGGGGTGATCTGGCTGCGCCAGGACCGGCCGGAGATGATCCCGGAGCTGGCGCGGCAGCTTCTGGAGCGCTTCCGGTTGCTGAAGGTGGAGCGCGAGGCCCTCGCGTCGGTCGTCCTGTTCCACCAGGCCTGCCGCGAGGAGCGGCTCACGGTCGAGATGGCCGAAGGGATCGTCCGCGAGCTGCGGCGGCAGGCGTCGACGGGACTCCTGGCGGCCCGGCCGCCGGGCCGGTAGGCCCGCCCCCCGCCCCATCCTCCGCGCCCCCCGGGAGCGCCGCTCCGTCCGTGCCGGGGGGACGCCACGCCCCCCGCGGGGGGCGCTCCGTCCGTGCCGGGGGGACGCCACGCCCCCGCGGGGGGCGCTCCGTCTGTGCCGGGGGGACGCCACGCCCCCGCGGGGGGCGCTCCGTCCGCGCCGGGGGGACGCCACGCCCCCGCGGGGGGCGCTCCGTCCGCGCCGGGGGGACGCCGCGCCCCCGTGGGGGGCGCTCCGTCCGTGCCGGGGGCTCGCCGCGCGGCCGGCGCGGACGCGTTCTACGAGACCAGGTTCGAGTCTTCGCGGAAGCGCAGGCTCGGGTTGGTCTGCACGCGTTGGAGGAAGGTGGTGACCTCCTCGACGAGACCGAGGCTGATCTGCTCCATCTCGGCGGACTTCTGGAAGACGATGAGCGCGGCCAGCGCCTCGCGGTGGACCTCGCACGACTGGAAGATCGGCAGCATCTCCGCGGCGAGCCGCTTGACGTCGGCCGTGCGCCCCTGGCGCGCGTAGAGGGCCGACAGCTCCAGCGAGACGAGAGCGACGTCGTAGGCGACGCGATCCTCGGTGAACGCCGCGATGAGCTCGAGGAAGATCTCTTCGGCCTCGGCCGGCCGGCCGAGAGCCGCGGCGACCGTCCCCTCCTGCCAGCGCAGGCGCACGGAGTCGCAGCGCTTGCCCACCTGGCCGATGAGCTTTTGCGCCTCGGGGAGCAGCGCCGCGGCTTCGTGGACGCGGCCGGTGTCGATCAGGCAGCCGATCAGGTTCGACTGGCTGAGGGCGAGGAGCCGCGGCTCTTCATGGCCGTCGAGCAGGAAGAGGCTGTCGCGGAACCATGCGCCCGCCGCCTCCGTGTCGCCGGCATAGCGCAGGACGAGGCCCTTGGCCATCATGGCCCGGCCCTGGCCGTGAGGCTCGTTGACTTCGCGGTAGAGGGAGATCGCCGCGTCCAGCATCTGGAGAGCTTCGTCGAAATGCCTCTGGGCACGGCGGAGCGAGGCCTTGTACTCCAGGAGCAGCGCCTCGTCGAGCGGATCGAGCCAGCCGGCGGCGAGGTGGATCTCCGCCTGCCGGAAAGCCTGCTCGGCCTGGCGGAACTCGGAGAGGACGCGCAGGACGTTGCCGAAGCCGGCCCAGGCCCGGCCCTTGGCGGAATCGACCGAGCCCGGGCCATACAGGTCCGGGCTCAGATGGTCGGACACGTCGAGGGCCAGCCGGAGCATCTCCTCGGCGCGGCGGGGCTCTTCGAGGACGGCCGATCGCGCCTTGTCTACGAGCAGCTCGAAAAAGCCCCAGGTCTGGAAGCGGGGGTCGTCCCAGACCAGGTCCCGGCACGCCTCGGCGCCGAGGTCGCGGACCTCGCGCCAGAGGCGCGCCGCCTCCCGCCGCTCGGCCGCCAGGACAGCGCGGCGCTGGTTGCCGTTGTGCTTCGCCTGGCGCAGAACCTTGCCCACCAGGGGGCCATAACCGCAGCCTTCGCTGATGAATCCTCCGGAGGCTGCATGGCCGGCGCGCGCCGGGAGGATCTGGATCAGCCGCTCCTCGCAGCCGGAGCAGGTGAACAGGTGCCGCTGGAGGTTACGGCTGAGCTCCTCCGGAAGCTCATCGTCGAGAAAGAGCTCGAAGCGTCTCGCGGTCGGGATGCCAGTCGTTCATCGAGCCAGACCTCCAGCCTTCCAATTCGGGCCCCATCGCCCCAAGCGGGAAGTGTCACACCGATCAGCCCCGGCGCGCAAGCCGGGGGCGGCCCGTACTTGGCCGAATATTGGGCCAAGTACGGGGCCGAATACAGAGCCGGTACCGCGTCACGGCTTGCCGTGCGGGTCCAGGCCGTTGCCCTCGCCCGATCCACCGCCGCCCGGCAGCACGATGATGTCCCAGCCGGTGGCGGGGCGCAGAGCGCTCAGCACCGCGTCGACGGACCGGAGAAGAGTACGGCCGAGGTCGGAGATCTGGATCATCCGGGCGCTCGGCATGGCCGACTCGGCCGGCGCGGCGTGGGCGGCCGCCAGCGGGAGCAGGAGAGAGAGGGTCAGGAGGAAAAGGACGGATCGGCGTGGATTGCTGCCTGACATTGGAATCTCCGTTTCCGGCGGGTCGGCGTGGGCCCCCACGGCTCCGTCGCCTGCCGACATTGCTATGTGATGGCTGGGTCAATCGTAGAATAACTTCCCGGGCAGGCAAGAGTGTGGTCTGCTCACGAAGTGAGCGCGGCCGGTCAAACCCTGGGCAATGACGAAGATGGAGTCAGCCGGTGACGGGTCAGGTCAATAATGATAGAGTTTGTCACATTTAGAATCCTTAAAACAAGGAGAGCCGACTGTGAGCGACAGCGCCAAGATTGAGAGCCGAGGTTACAGCCATCCGGATGCCCTGGTCTCGACGGAGTGGGTGGCCGGCCATCTCGAGGATCCGGACGTCCGGATCGTCGAGTCGAACGAGGATCCGCTGCTCTACTCCAGCGGGCATCTTCCGGGCGCCGTCGAGGTCGACTGGACACGCGACCTGAACGACCCCCTGCGCCGCGACTATCTCGGGCGGGACGGTTTCCAGGCGCTGATGCGCCGGATCGGGGCGATCCGCGCGACACGACCGTCGTCTTCTACGGCGACAAGAACAACTGGTGGGCCACCTACGCGCTTCTGGGTCTTCCAGCTGTTCGGCCACGACAACGCGAGGGTCATGGACGGCGGGCGCATCAAGTGGGTCAAGGAGGGGCGCCCGCTGACACGCGAAGTGCCGAGCCGGCCCGCGAGCGGCTACACGGCTCCGGAGCGCGACGACACGCGCATCCGCGCGTTCCGCGACGAGGTGCTCGCGGCACGTCGAGGGCCGGCGCAAGCTGATCGACGTCCGCAGCCCCGAGGAGTACTCCGGCGAGCGGCTGCACATGCCCGACTATCCGAATGAAGGTGCGTTGCGCGGCGGCCACATCCCGGGAGCGGCCAAGCGTGCCCTGGGCGCGGGCGGTGAACCCGGACGACGGCACCTTCAAGACCGCCGACGAGCTGCGCGCGATCTACGAGGGCGGAGGCCGGGCTCAGGAAGGACGACGACGTGATCGCCTACTGCCGCATCGGCGAGCGCAGCAGCCACACCTGGTTCGTGCTCACCTACCTGCTTGGGCTATCCGAGCGTCCGCAACTACGATGGCAGCTGGACCGAGTGGGGCAACCTGGTGGGCGTGCCGATCGAGCGCTGGATGCCCGAGATACCCGAGAAGCTGGCGAACACCCTGGAAGCGCTCTCCCTGGTCCCGGACCGGGCGGAGCGCATCCAGCTCCTCATCGACACCGCGGAACGGTTCCAGGAGGTGCCGCCGCGCGTCGCGGTCCGGCCGTTCCCGGAGGAGCACCGGGTCCCCGCCTGCGAATCCGAGGCGTTCGTCTGGGCCGAGCGCCGGCCCGACGGCCGCCTCGACTTCCACTTCGCCGTGGAGAACCCGCAGGGGATCTCCGCCAAGGCGATGGCCGTCATCCTTAAGGATACGCTGTCCGGCCAGCCGCTCGACCAGGTCGCCGCCGTCCCTTCGGACATCGTCTACGGCGTCTTCGGCAACGAGCTCTCCATGGGCAAGTCCATGGGGCTCATGGGGATGGTCGGCATGGTGACCACCCTGGCGAAGCGGGCGGGGTGATCGACTTTATCCTGCAAAGTACTTGACGCTTCATGCCGCCCGGGAGTACATTCGTCCCGTGGCCGACCCGCAACCCCTCCGCCCTCTCGACCCACCGGACCGGCTTCACCTCCGGGCCATGGACAATCTCCGGTTCATCCGCGAGACCATGGAGGAGGCGACCTGCTTCACCGACGTCTCGGGCACCGGGGCGATCGCCGCGGGCGTCTCGGCGCTGGCGGCGGCGTGGATCGCATCCCGCCAGTCCGGGTTCCCCGGCTGGCTTGCCGTCTGGCTCACCGATGCGGTCCTGGCCGTCCTGATCCTGGCCGGCAGCAGCATCTGGAAGGCCCGCAAGACCCGGGCGGATCTCTACACCCGGCCTGTCCGCCGCTTCGTCTTCGCCCTGTTCCCTCCTCTCCTGGCCGGCGGGGTCCTGTCCGCGGTGCTGTTCACCCTGGGCGCCATGGAGGTGCTGCCGGGCCTCTGGCTGCTCCTCTACGGCACCGGCGTGGTGACCGGCGGCGCCTTCTCGGTGCGCATCGTGCCGGTGATGGGCATCGCCTTCATGCTGCTGGGAACAGCGGCCTTGATCGCGCCCGTGGCGTGGGGGGATGCCTTCATGGCGGCCGGCTTCGGCGGCCTGCACATCCTGTTCGGCATCCTGATCGCGAGGAGGCACGGTGGGTGAGCGCCGGCGGCTACCTGCCGCCGCCGCCGCCGATGACGAAGGAGAGGCCGTGGAGCCCGGCTCTCCTCCCCCTCTGGATACCGCCACGGCCGAGACGGTCCAGCCGACCGCGCTCGACCTCGACCGCCTGATCCACGAGCGCATGCGCCTCGGGATCGTCAGCGCGCTCGCCGTCAACGACCACCTGAGCTTCAACGACCTCAAGAAGCTCCTGCAGACGACGGACGGCAACCTGAGCGTCCACGCCCGCAAGCTCGAAGAGGCCGGCTACGTCGCCTGCAAGAAGTAGTTCGAGGGGCGTGTCCCGAAAACCGAATACCGTCTCACCGGCTCCGGCCGGCGGGCGCTCGAGCGCTATCTGGACCACATGGAGGCGATCATTCATGCCACGCGCGAAGGGTGAGACGGGGAGCCGCCTTTCGGGGATGACTATGATGGAAGCAGCACGCAGCCTGCACGTGGCGATCATCATGGACGGCAACGGCCGCTGGGCCAGAGCCGGGGCTGTCCGCGCGACGGCCGGCCACGTGGCCGGCGCCGAAGCGGTGCGCCGCGCGGTCGAAGCGGCGCCCGCGGCTGGGGATCGGGACGCTGACCCTGTTCGCCTTCTCTTCGGACAACTGGCAGCGCCCGCCGGAAGAGGTCGGATCGCTGATGCGCCTGTTCCGCCGCTACCTGATGAGCGAGGCGGCTCGCTGCGCGCAAGGACGGCGTGCGCATCTCGGTCATCGGCCGGCGCGACCGGCTGTCGCCGCGCCCTGCTGCGGGCCATCCAGGAAGCGGAGTCCATGACCGCCGCGGGGGTCCGAGGCCCTCCTGCGGATCGCCATCGACTATTCGGCCCGCGACGCCATCGTGAGGGCGGCCGGCCTTCTCCACCGCATGAACGGCAGCGCTCCGGCGATCTCGCGCGAGACCTTTTCAAGGCTCCTGGCCGATCCGCCTCACGACGGCCCGGTGCCGGACGTGGACCTCCTGATCCGCACCGGCGGCGAGCAGCGGCTCTCGGACTTCCTGCTCTGGGAGTGCGCCTACGCCGAGCTGGTCTTCACCGAGCGCATGTGGCCCGACTTCGGGAGGGACGACCTGGCGGAGGCGGTGCGGGACTTCGAGCGGCGGGAGAGAAGGTTCGGGCGGGTGGATCCTCACCCCCTGACCCCCTCTCCCATCGCTCTCCCATCCCCGGGAGAGGGGGCATCCCCTCCCAAAGACAATAACAGCAGGCTGCTCTTGGGTATTGGGTGGTGGCGCCCCCTCTCCCGGTCGGCGGGAGAGCGATGGGAGAGGGGGACGGGGGGTGAGGTCTTACAGGCTCGTGGTCATCAGCTCCGCCACGGCCTTGTTGAACTTCGCCGGCTCGGGCATCTCCGAGCCCTCGGCGAGCACGCCGTAGCCGAACAGGAGCTGGGCGTACTGATCCAGCACCGGGTCGGCCTGGTCGTGGTCGAAGCGCGCCTTGAGCTTGCCCAGGAGGTCGTGCTTGGGGTTCAGCTCCAGGATGCGGCGTTGCTTGGGACCGCCGCCCTTGCCCTTCTGGAGGAGCTTTTCGAGCTGCGGGCTGTAGTCGTGCTCGGCGCCCACCAGGCAGACGGGCGAGGTGGTGAGCCGGTTCGTCAGGCGCACCTGCTTGACGTGCTCGTCGAGCTTCTTCTGGAGCAGGTCGAGCAGCGGCTTGAGCTCCTCTTCCTTCGCCTTGAGCTCTTCCTCGGTCTGCTTCTTCTCCTCCTCGTTGCCGAGGTTGACCGTGCCCTTGCCCACCGACTTCAGGCGCTTGCCGTCGTACTCGTTGAGCGACTGCGTCAGCAGCTCGTCGACCGTGTCGACCAGGTAGAGCACCTCGATCCCCTTCTCCTTGAACGCCTCCAGGTGCGGCGAATTCTCCGACCTGCTCGCGCGATTCGCCGGTGAGGTAGAAAATCTCCTTCTGGTCTTCCTTCATCCGGCTCACGTACTCCTTGAGCGTGGTGAGCTTCTCCGGATCGTGTCGAGGACTGGAAGACCAGCAGCTCCAGGAGCCGCTCCTTGTTCTCGTAGTCCGCGGAGACGCCCTCCTTGATGGCGCGGCCGAACTCCTTCCAGAACTTGAGGTACTCCTCCGGCTCCTTGTCCTTGATCTCGTCGAGCGTATCGAGCACCTTCTTGGTGAGACCCTTGCGGATCAGCGTGATGAGGCGGTCCTGCTGGAGCATCTCGCGGGAGACGTTGAGCGGCAGGTCGGGCGAGTCGACCACGCCGCGGACGAAGCGCAGGTACTGCGGCAGCAGATCCTCGCAGCGCTCCATGATCTGGATGCGCTTGACGTAGAGCTGAAGGCCCGGCTTGGACGCGACATAGTAAAGGTCGTACGGCGCCTGTGCGGGACGAAGAGCAGCGCCTGGTACTCGATGCGCCCCTCGGCCTTGAAGGAGATGACCTTCATCGGCTCGTTCCAGTCGTGGGAGATGTGGCGGTAGAACTCCTTGTACTCGTCCTGGGTGACCTCGGACTGCGGCCGGGTCCAGATCGGCTTCATGGAGTTGAGGACTTTGTCCTCCAGCGGCATCTTGGGCTTCTCGCCGGTCTCCTTCTCCTTGGCGAGATCCTCGATCTCGGGGTCCTTCTCGGCGGTGAGGATGATCGGGTAGCTCACGAAGTCGGAATAGCGGCGGACGACCCGGCTGATGACCCAGCGGTCGGAGAACTCGTCCATGCCGTTGTCGCGGTCCTCGGGCTTGAGGTGGAGGGTGATCGTGGTGCCGCGGCCGGAGCGCTCGCCCTCCTCGATGGTATAGGTGCCGTCGCCGGTCGACTCCCAGCGGGTGGCGGTGGTCTCGCCGGCGCGCCGGGTCACCAGCTCGACCCGGTCGGCGACCATGAAGGACGAGTAGAAGCCGACGCCGAACTGGCCGATGAACTCCAGGATCTCCTTCTGCGAGCCGCTCTCCTTGAGCCGCTTGACCAGCTCGCGGGTGCCGGACTTGGCGATCGTGCCGATGTTGGCGATCACCTCGTCGCGGCTCATGCCGATGCCGTTGTCGGAGATGGTGAGCGTCCGCTTCTCGCGGTCGGCGATCAGGCGGATCTCCAGCTTGTCGTCCGCCTCCAGCAGCTCGGGCTTGGTGAGCGCCTCGAAGCGGAGCCGGTCGAGGGCGTCCGACGCGTTGGAGATCAGCTCGCGGAGGAAAATCTCCTTGTTCGAGTACAGCGAGTGGATCATCAGGTCGAGAAGCTGTCGCGTCTCGGCCTGAAATTGCAGAGTTTCAGCTTGAGCGGTGGCCATGGCCTCCTCCTCCTGGTTCCACGAAATAAGGTCGGGGATGGTACCGGATAAAACCCGGAGCTACTGTCCTGCGTAGGAAACAACTCCGGGGGCACAAATATTTTAGTGCCCGGCACGCAGGCTTTCAAGCGGCGGTAAGATCGGCAGGGAAGGGCGGCCTACTCGCCCGCCATGTCGAGCGCCTCCTTCCGGAGCGCCTCGCTAATGCGGAAGCCTTGGTCCGCCAGGTTCTCGAGGAGGGGGGCCGCCGCAGGAACGAGGCCCCGCTTTTTCGCTCGTACGATCAGGGCTACCGTCCCGATGATCCTGAGGCCGAGACGCTTCCCTACGGAGCGTGCCTGCCGGTCGTCAAGGACAATGGTCCACCCCCGCTCGCAAGCCAAGGCGAGAGCTTCGGCTTCGCCGGAGTCCACGAGCATGCCGAGCGCGGCAACCAGAGCCCGGTCGGAAGGGGCCGCGACGCTCAGCCAGTCGAGGGACAGCCCAAACTCCTCCTGGACGGCGGGTGGAACCTGGACAGGATCGAAAAGGGCGGGTAGAAGATCGAGGCGGTCGATGCGTTCAAGGGCGATAAGACAAGCGCTGTCACAGATGACCGGCTCCCTCAAGAGCCGACCTCGGCGCGCAGCTCTTCCGGAGGGTAGTCGAAGACCGGCACCCCGAAGCGCCCCAGAAGCTCCATGAAGACTCTCTTGGACAAGCCCGCGATCTTCGCCGCCTGGCCTAGAGACGCCCGGCCGGCCTCAAAGGTCTTGACGGCCAGAAGGAGCTTTGCCTCGTCCTCGGAAAGTCCGGAGGGAAGGTCGACCTGCAATGCAACCACACTCATGAGACCATGATAACGCAGGATGGAGTGGCCATGGCCTTCTCTTCCTGCTTCCACAAAGAAGTCGGGGATGGTATTGGAGGATGAAGCAATGGCAAGGAACGGAAGCGGGTGTGGGGTGGCCTGGCTGGCCCTGATCGTGTCGCTGGTGGCGCTGTTCTTCTCCTGGAAGGCCTGGGAGCGTTCCGGGGGGACGGTCAAGGATCTGAAGATCCTGGGCACCGACGTGTCGGTGGGAGAGGAGTCGCCGCCGGACTGGCAGTCGGCGCTCGACGACGCGAAGGAGAAGCTCGCCGCGGCCCGGGACAAGATCGACTCCGAGGGCGACCTCGGCAAGGTCCGGGAGGACGTGAAGCGCGTCCGGGAGGATCTCGCCCGCTCCTTCCGGAAGGCGGGGGACGTGGGAGACACCGCGCGCCGCAAGTGGAAGGAGCTGGACTCCGATCTGGAGCGCCTGCAAGGCCAGCTCGAGAAGGGGGGCTCCCGGGCGAAGGAGACGCTGGACGGGGCCGTGGAGAAGATCAAGCGGATGGGCTCCTGAGCCCGGACGCCCCCTAGGCGTCAGCGTCTTCCGAGACGTTTCGGCCTTTTGCCACGGCCCTTCGGCGTCTCGCCGAGACGTTTCGGCGCCTTGCCGAAGCGCTTCGGCGCCTCGCGAAGGCTCTCGGCGGTCGGCCGCAAGGCTTCGGCGCCCGCCGAGCGGCTTCGGCGTCTTGCCGCAACGCTTCGGCGTCTTGCCGCGGCCGTGCGCCGGCTCGCCGAAGCGTTACGGCGCCCGGCGAAGCCGCTCGCCGACTGCCGAAGCGTCTCGGCGTCTTGCCGAAGCCCTTCCACCTGCCGCCGCAACGCTTCGGCCTCTGCCGAAGTCTTTCGTCGAAGCGGCAACGGCCGTAGTCATGGCAACGAAACCAGTCTATGGACGCCATAAGCGTCCTATACATCGGCACAAGAGACCAGAATTATAGCGCCGTTCTTGACCTGCCGTGGCATCTTGAGTATAGTATAGATGGTCTGTGCGGCATAGAGAGAGGAATCGGCTGCACGGAACCGCGGAGTTTGGCTCTTTGACAACTGAATGAGGACGGCCGGCCGCCGTGTCCAAGGCCGCCGCCGTCCGTCAATCTGGGGGTTCTGGCCTTCTGGGAACCCGTGTCCTCGCATTCGAGGACACGGGAGGCTCCGGGGGAAGGCCGGGTAGGAGGGCGTGTGGCCGCCCTCCTGTGACGACTCCCCTCGACCTTCCCCCCGCGAGAGGTGGCGCTCTCTGAAAGAAGTGTCGAGCCCGGGGGTTTTTTGCTGTGCCGGACGCGAGTGGCGGGAGTTGCAGGCCCTTCGCAAGGTCGGATAACCTTGCCCCGAGGTTTTCCTTCTAGAGGCAAGGAGCGCCATGTCCAATGGAGACAGGCTTCCAGCCGGCTCGGATTCGGATCGGCTGAGGAAAGAGGCATTCGAACAGGAGGCCGAAGCACTGCGAGAGGATCTGGTCCGCTATTTCGCCAGCGGCGCCGTTCTCGATGAATTGGGTCTGCCTCTGCGGCAGGCCATTCAGGAAGCCCTGAGACAGGTGGTGAAGGAGGCGCTCCAGGACGAGGACACCAAGATCATGGTCCGCCAGCAGGTGCGGGACACGATCCTGAACGGCTTGAAGAACGAGCTCGCCGAGGCACAGCCGAAGATCCTTGCCGCTCTCAGGAAGGAGTGGATCGGCAAATGGGGCAAGGGCCTAAAGGGCGCTGCCCAGCCCGATGCTGGCGCGGGGCCGGACGTGCTGGAGGGCGATGGGGAGCGCCGGCCTCCGATTGCTGCGCCGGGCACCGGGGTGCGGCCGACGGCCACCGACAGGTTCCTCAAGCTCGCGTCGTTGGTTTTCAGCCTCCTTGCGTTGGTGCTGGTTGGCTGGCTGCTCCTCCGCACCTTTCAGTCGGGAGAAGGCCCTGAACGCGCCCAACCTGCCAGCTCCTCGACGACGGGACAGGGGCAGAACGAGCCGGAATCACGCCAGAGCGATCAAGTCGAGTTTGTCAGCGATCCCTGGGCGCTCCGGGATACTTGGACCACCCGGATGGAAGCTGCCGTTCGTGGTCTACCCACCACTTCGCCGCTTCTCCGGAGCCTGGAGGGACACCCGCTGGCCGAGCAGTTCAATTGCTGGTTCGACAAGAGTGCGATCGGGCAGCTCGACAGTTTCATCTCAAAGACCCGCGTCGACATGAAACAGCTCAAGACGCCGCGAGACGGAGTCTTCCAGGATTGCGTACAGGAGAGCTACGCCAACAGCCCGCTGCCGGTCTTCGGCGCCCAGTCGATCGTCCACGTCGCTCTCCAGCGCCGGGCCGACGCGAAGTGGGTAGGTTGCCCGAACGACAAGAAGCCGGCGGATGTTCCCGACCTCGCGGCCTTTCAGGCTGACGGCCAGCCCGGGCCGGGCACCAACAAGCTGCTCAACGCCTATCTGGCCTGCGCCGGTTTCTCGTCGCAGATCGAGATCAAGAACAGCTCGGCCGCGCCAGAGTATCTGTTCACTTTGTATGTTGCCTTGAAGGAGCTGTCACAAGGGGGATGAGCAACGCGGCCCGCATGCCGGAGATCGAGCAGGCGTTCTACGGCTCCTTCTCCGGGACTCACGATTTTCGCATCCTCGCCGCCTCGGACGGTCTGAGCCGGGATGAGCGCGAGGCCATTCTCCACCACTCGAATCTGGGCGGCAGCGCCCTTACGGCGGACTCGCCGGAGCCGATCTACACGTTCTACGAGTTGGCCGGGCGCCGGGGACGGCGATGGGCTTTTTCTCGGACCGTCTTTCTCGGCCGCGAGCGGCGTGGCAACAACTACCTTGTCCACGTGCTCGCCTTCGGCGAGGACACCATGGACAGGCTGCGCGGCGACCTGTTCCTCTTGGAGGATCTCGGTCTGTTGAGCCGGGACAAGCCGCGCGAGGAAGCGACTCTGCCGGTGCTCTTCCTGCCCGCGGCCGAGGCGAATCTCCGGTCGCGGCGGCGGCTCGGGGAAGCCGCGCCGGGATTCCCACCGGAACGCCTGGTGGGAGCTCTGCGCGGGCTGTCCGCGGGGCCGGTCGCCCTCCAGGTCCCGGACGGAGCGGCCGGCAAGGCGCTCTGCCGAGCGGTGCTCGCCGTTCTTCCGCCGGCCGACCGGGAGAGGCTTTCGTTCTGCACCCGGTTCACCCTGCAGCGGGGCGCCGCCTTCCATCTAGCCGCCTTCGTAGCGGAGGACGCTGCTCTGACCGAGCGCTATCTCCCGCGCTTCGACCTCGGGCGGGCGGAGCTTGCGCCGGCTCCCGCGGAAGATCCCTTCACGGACTGGATGAAGGAGGTTGGAAAGGGCGTCGAGCCTCTCTACGGCTTCTCGCTGCTCGAACGACCTGAACAGGCGGCGCCCACGATCGACGCGCTGCGGCGTTGGAGCGACTGGATCGCCGACCGGATCGGCACCTCTCCGGCCGAGGACGCCCAGCGCCGCGGGTTGCCGGTCGTCGCGATCGCCGGCGACGAGCGCAATCGGCGGTTGGACGTCGTCGGGCGGCTGCTGGTCGACGCCGCTCTCGAAGAGGTGAAGCAGCGGGTGGAAGCGGCTCTCGCCGGAGGGGAGAAGCCGCTCGCCTCCATCGCCGAAGCGTGCGCCGTTGTCCGGGAGAGGGATCCGGAGGGCAAGGCGGTGGAGCGGATGCTGCTGGACGAAGATCGCCGCCGCTCGCGCCCCGGAGCCAAGACGAGACCGCTCGAGGACATCACCGCCGCCGTCGCTGCCGCTCTGCTGGGCGGCGAGCGGGCGCGGCTCGACCGCATCTATGATCCTAAGGGAGGCCGGGCTTTGCTGCGCGGCCGGGAGGAGGCCGCCGTCTGGCTTCTCACCCTGCACCGCGCGAGCCCGCTGGCCTGCCTGGAACTGGTCACCGCGTGGATCATCCACTGGCGGCTCGCGCAAGGCCTCGGCATGCAAGACGAGTTTGCGGTGATTCTGGCGGCGCTGCCCCAGAATTGGACAGGGCCCGACGTGGCGGCGACGGTACGCACGGGTATCGCCTCGCTGGAAGCGGCGGCGCCCCCGGCCGGGCCGGACGGAGAGCGCGCGGCCTGGTTCCTCGCCCTGCTCGCCGGGGTGCGCTCCCGCTTGAAATCTCTGTTTCCGGGGACCATCGCGGCCCGTCTGGCTCTCGACGAGGATCTCTTTCCGCGTCTGCCTCCGGGCGATCTGGAGGAGCTTGCGCCGCTGTGCGCCTCGACGTTCCCGGGGCGGCTGGCCGAGAGCCTGGGCAGGAGCCCGGCCGCCGGTCCGGTCCTGGCCGTGCTCCTCGTCGCCTGCCGGGACGGCTTTCTCGGCCGGAAGGTCGGTGGCCGGGAGTGGGACGTCTATCGGGAGCCCGCGTACTGGGATCTGGCGGCCCGGATCGCCGCGCAGGCCGCGTCGGCGCCGAAACTGCTCGAGAATCTCACCTGGCTTCTCTGGGCGGCATCCAGGTTGATTTCCAAAGCTCACCGTGGTGGCAGCGAACAGGCGAACCGCCTTCTCACCGAAGCCCTCGGCCTCGTGATCGCCGCCAACCCCCGGGGGATCATGGACATCGCGGTGCGGGTCGTCTACCGGCTGATTCTCTGCGGATGGGACCTCCGCTTTCCGATCGATGGCGGCGGGCTGCTGCGTTTCCGCATCCAGGCCGGGAGGGATGCGATGGAGCGGAGCCTCCATCCGGGGCTCTGTCACGGTACTCTGATGAGGATTGCCAGTCTGGACAAGAGGCGGTGGTTTGATTCAGGAGGGAGCACGGACAGATGATCCAATGCACAACCTGCGGCAAGGAGTTTTCGGACGACCCGCCGCTGACCTGCGACAAGTGTGGAGCGCAGCTGAAGAAACCGGTTGGTACCGAGTCGGGTGCGTTGGTGCTGTCCTCGCCGCGTGAGGAAGAGGCGCCGCCGCCCGAGCCCTCGCCGCGCCCCAGGACGGATGATGAGCTGCGGCGGCGGCGCCGGGTGCCGATGCCCGTCGAAGAGGACGGAGGAAAGCTCGATCCCGACCAGCTCGACACCATCTCGGCCTACGGCAAGAAGCAGGCGATCGTGACGGTGATCGGTTTCGGAGGGAGCGGCAAGACCTTCTGGGTGAACCGTCTCCGCGACGAGATGCCGAACCGCTCCTGGCGTTGCTCCGAGGAGCCGGAGGAGGAGATCCCACTGAGCCCGGCGGGGATTCAGTTGACGCAGCTCATTCCACCGGCCGAGGCGGGTCGGTCGCACCGCCCTTATTTGGTCGTCGATTGTGCCGGAGAGAGTTTCGTCCAGGCGCTTGAGCGGCAGAGAGGGACCAGCAGCCTGATGGGGTCGGCGGTGCGCTCCTATCTGGTCGCGTTGGGATTCGCCAGTGCCTACGTCCTCGTCATCCCCGCCGCGGACCTGATGCAGTATCGAGAGGAGGAGGCGCTCGATGCTACGCAGGCAACCCGGAAGCAGCAGGAGGTTCTTCGCCGGGTGGTCGACGGCTTCCACAAGATCATCGCGGGGATGGTCGCCGCGGGAGAAAAGATGGCTCGGAAGGGCCCTGATGACTTCCTCAAGGAGGGGTTGACTCGGGAAGAGCTCAAGGACGTTTTCGAGCGCAGCCGCATGAAATGCCCGCAACCGATCTATGTCGCCCTCGCCCAGGCGGACCGGCTGACCGTTGGCGCCAGGAACGATGATTGGGACAGCGATCCGTTCCTGTTTGCAGCGAAACATGGAAGCAAGCTGTTCAAAGCCGTTCATGATTCCTTCGATCACTATCGCTTCGACTTCCTCAGTGCATTCTACGGGCACGACGGCGGTACGAGACCCCACTATGGCGACCCCCACTACGGAGCCGTGGAGGCATTCAAGTGGATTCATGATCGAGTGAGCCCGCGACCGGGCATGACGACCCCGATCTCGACCCGCGAGACGGTCGAGATGCGGAAGCGCCTGGACCCTGAATTCCGGCAAGCCTGGGGGGCGCGATGAGCTCGGTCTATCGCCGTGCCGCTTTGAAAGAATGGCTTTTTTTCGGAGGCGCCTGCGTCGTCTGCGCGTTCATCCTCGGCTGGGCCTGGCGGTCGAGCCTCGCCTCCCGTCCTCGCTTTGAGGACGGCCGTGGAGCTCTGGCGGACGCTCTCAAGTGGCCGTTGCCCAATTTTCCTGGCGTTGCGCCGGTGGAGCGGGAGACGATTCAGCGCGAGTTCAAGCTTGACGATCCGCTGATGGCAGCCGACTTGCGCCTCTGGATGGACATCCCCGAGGAAGGCTGGGCCAGTCCGCGCAACCCCTCGGCTCTGGAAGAGCTGGGGAGCGCGATGCGTGCGATGCGCAGCCTGCCGGCAGCCGGCGAGCTGCCCGCGGAGCCCGCCCGGCCCGGCGAGGAGACACCGTACGATCCTGCCATCAAGCTGCTGAGCCGCGCCAACAACGCCCAGCCGGACGTTTGGATCGTGCTCTACGACCGCGGCGTCCTCCAGTTTAGGAAGGGAAATTTCGCCGCTTCCCAGCGGGACTTGGAAACGGCGTACCGGAGCCTGCGGCCGCTTCTCGATGCTCCGACTCCGGCGGTGTATGAGGCGGCGATCCACACACAGTATGCGCTTGGTCATGCGCTGATCCGTGGCGGTGATGGAGAGCCCGCGGACCAACTCGCCCGCCGCAAGGCCGACGCGATCGCAGCCTTCCGCGCTGCTGTCGTCCTGGTCCGGCCGCTGTGGTCCACCGGAGTCGAGCCCTATAGCTACGCCGTTCATCCTTTGGGCCTGTTCCAGCTTCGACCGACGAGCCTCTCCACCGGCGCTCTGGTCAGCGATCTCGTGGCCGCCTACATGGGCACGCCGGGCTATCACGATTGCGAGGAAAAGGCGCAGGGGGACCCCTGCCAGAACAGGGACCGGCGGTCAGCCTGTTACTTCCGGGACCGGGTGTTCTGCAACAGCTCGACCCGAGCGGGAGGTGTTTTCGGTCCGCCCTTCCTGCGTTTGTTTCAGGATTATTACAAAGGGCAGGAGCAGGCGTGGAACGAGGAATACCGCCTCTGGGCGCTGTCGAACGCCGTGGACCGCATGGCGGAAAACAGCTCGCTGGGGGAGGACCCCTACCTCCTCTACAACCTGGGCTCCCTGCTGATCCAGGTGGGTGAATTTGGGGCGGCGGCCGACCTTTTGGAGACGGCCAAGACCTCGCTGACGAACGATGAGCCTGTCGACGATGCGAACCGGATCATCCGGCTTTCTTCCGTAGTGAACGTGCTGGCCGGCCGCGCGCCCACGGGCCAGACCACCGCCGGCAGGCAGGACCCCAGCGATTTGCGGGAGCTCTTCCACCGGCTCTATGAAAACGATGAAACGCTCAAGGTCAAGGAGTTCGCCGCCGTGGGTAACGAGTTCGAGCCCAGCGCCCGCAACCTGCTCGACCGTTGGCTTTTCCTCCGTCTCTGGCGCCAGCTTCTCGAGGAAGGCCGGTTTGACCGTTTCAATCAGGAGTACGACCGCCTGGAAGGGGAAAAGGGTGTGCCGGTGGAATTCTTTCGCCGTTGGCATGATGAGGTTCTAACCGATTTCGGCCGCCAGGCGCTGGCGCAGGCCGACCGGTACGAGAAAACCGGCGAGCCGGCGCGGGCGAGTCTGATTCGCAGGTTCCTGAGCGACGACGGGCACTTCCCGTCAGAAATCACCCATCAGGCCCGAAGCTGGACAGGCTGGATCGGATGGGCCTGGCGCAAGTCCTGGGCCTGGGCTCTGACCGGGATCGTGCTGGTTCTCCTGATTCGTTCCGCGTTTCGCAGGCAAGTGGCTCTGGCTGCCTATCGGAAAACCTTTTCCAGTCTTCATCGCCTATCCCGCCTGGGCAAGGACGCCTACTGAGGTTCCCATGGATCTGCGTCACCTCGGCTCGCTCGCCCTCCCGGCCCTGGTGACGCTGCTGCTGGCGGCGTGGGCGATCGCCGGGTTTCGGGCGCGCCGGAAGAAACCGGTGGGGTGGGAGGCGATCCTCCTTGCCGGCGCCGTGCCTCCGTTGCTGGTCACAGTGGTGATGCTGTCGGCGATCCCCCGCTTCGGTGATCTACGGGTAGCTCTCGAAGGCGTCCGTTTCCGCCTCGAAGGGCTGGGCCAGGGCCAGAGTTTCCAGGTGCGAGTCGGCGGCTCGCCGGAGAGCGATCACTTGGTCGTTCGCGACCTTCCTCCGGGTTTTCTGACCTTTCAGCTCGACGGGGACCGGGTTCAGGTCGAGCTCGCACCGCTCGCACCAGACATTGCGGAGCCTGTCGACCAGGAGGAAGGGGCCGAAGCGCGCAAACCCTTCGCCGTGGTGCGGGTCAACGGGGCGCGGCCGTTTCACAATGCCGTTCTTCTGGACGGGCCGGCCCGGATTGTGGTGAATGGGACGGCGCTCGACTTCGATCCGGACCGGCCGGCGTTCGGAACCAAGGCCGCTGGATTCCCGGAAATCCCGCATCGCACCACCGAGGTGTTGCGCTTCAAGGTCCCGGTGTTCCGCGAGTTGCGGGCCGAGCAGGCCATCCATCCTCTGCGCTACTACGGCTCGGCGGACCCGGACCGGGAGCTTCTGGGGCCGCAAGGCCAGCCGCTCGGCAGCTTTATTGCCCGCGACGGCCGGCTCTCTCCTGTCCCCCTCAGAGCTCCTCCGTCGGCGGCTCTATCTGGTGCTGACGGACGAGTCGGTACGCGTGGAGCGCCAGGGGCAGAAGCCGGTCGGTTTCGAGCGCCGGGTCGCCACGATCGAAGACGGTGGGACCGCCACGTTCGCGTTGTCCCGCATCGACTTCGTGAAGCCCTGGAAGGACAAGGAGGTCCGGGCCGCTACGGAGAAGCGGGGGGACAAGGACGACGAAGAGCCGCCGCCGAGCCGGGTGCAGGAGCGCCGGAGCTTCCGGGCGCGGCTCGACAAGGGCGTCCTCGATCTGTTGTTCGATACGCCATCCTACGTGCAACTCGGGACGCCCGAGCTCGAGAGCCTGGAACGCCGTGCGAAGCGCGCGGACGTTCCGGCGCTTTTGCGCCTGGTGGGGCGGCGTTTTGTTTTCACTGCCGGCGAGGGGCAGATGCTCCTCGAATATCCGGTGCTGGGCGATTCCCTGTCCACGGAGCTGTTCAGCCGTGTCGAGCTGCCGGAGAACGGAAAGATCCGGGTGACCACCCACACCGGCGCCCGCGCCTTTCAACTCGGGGATGCCTTCGAGATCGGCGACGCGGCGGCGGCCATCGTCCGGGTCACCCGTCTGGGGCTGCCCTGGGGGACGCTGCTGCTGGTCTGGGCCATGGGGGCGGTGGCCGTGGCGACCGGCTGGAGCTTCCGGGAGCGCCTGGTGCCGCTCGTGCTGTTGTCGGGCGTCGAGCTGCTGCTCGCCTTGCGGCTTCTGATCGCCTACGAAGGGGCCTATCTCGATCCGGCGGCGGCCTCGGCGGCCTGGCAGTCGCTCGGCGCGGTCATTGCGGTGCCGTTCATCCTTCAAGCGACCCTGGCGCTTTACGAGGGCGGGTGGTGGTCATCGGCGACGTCGGACACGCTCGTTCATGGTGGCACGGTGATCGCGGCCCTGGCCACGATTCTGGTGAGCTCTCACGCCGGAACCGGGGACTGGGTTCTGGCCCTGGGAGCTGTCCTCGGGCTTCCCTTACTGCTGGGCTGGTTCCTGCGCTCGGCTCGACCGGCGGCAGCTCGACGCTCCGGTGGACCCGGCCGCTCTGTTTCGCCCGGTATGGGCCGCCACCGCCATCCTGATTGCGTTTCGTCTTTCGACACTGCTCGGTCTCGGTTGGAAGGAGAGGATCGACCTGGGCGCCGTGCTCGCGGTGAGCATTTACTACACGCCCATGACGCTATGGGTTTTCGCCCGCCTCTGGGCGCGGCGGAACGGAGCGGTGTGCGTTCGCCGTGCTGTGGACGCTCCTCCTGGTTCTTTTTCCCTTGACCTCCTGGCTGGCGCGCGATCTGGGAGCGCTCCTCATCTTCCCGATTCCGGTGATGGTGCTCTTTCGCTCTGCCGCTGGCGGAGAGGGTCCGGTGGCGCCACGCGTCCCTGGCTCTTCCCTTCGCGAGCGTCGTCGTTCTGTTCGTGGTTCTACCGTGGATTCCCGCTCTGGGGCTGTCTCCGCGGCTGGCCGGCTGGACGGTGGCCGATGTCGAGACCGCCCGGTCGGACAAGGCGGTGGCCGAGGAGCTTCTGGAGAACCGCACCCATACCGACCAGAATCAGCTCCGCCTGTGGAATTTGATCGCTCCCACCGAGCTGCGCCAGGTGGGGACGCAGACGGCCGAGGGCTTGGTGGTGGTGATGGCCAACCTGCGCGACTATGCCGGCCGTGGCGCTCTCGGGGAAGGCTATCTCGCGGTTCCGCTGTCGGAAGCCCTGCGGGCCACACACCTGGACGACAATCTGAGCGCCGTTCACGTTCTCGCCGTCTTCGGCTGGCTCGGTGGGCTGGCGTTTCTGGCCTTTCTCAGCGCCTGGGCGTTGGCGCCGGTGCTCGCTCTTCGAGGGCTCCGGGCCGAGCCCGGGAGGGAGCCTCACCTCCTGGATCACCCCGCGCATCGCCTTCGGACTGATGCTCGTCTGGACGATCGCCGTGGCGGGCCTTTACATGGTATCCGCGAACGTGGAGCTGCTGCTGTTCACCGGCAAAAACGTTTACTTCCTCGCCGCAGCCTCGCGGAGCGACCTCGTGGAAGGAACGCTGCTCGTGCTGCTGGCATTATGGGCGCTGGCGGCCCGGTCTCCCGGGAGGGCCGGCCAGTGAGAACGGCGCGCTGGCTGCTTCTCGCCGTCTTCGCGCCCTGGTTGGTATTCTGGACGTGGCGCGTGGCGATGGGGATCAACAATCCGCTCGCTTCGCCGCCGGACCCGATCCACTCGGCCCAGGGCTACCTCGCCGCGGTCGACCTCTACCTGCGCCACGACTGGCTCACCTACGATCTGGTGCGGGAGGAGATCGTTCCCAACTTCGAGAAGGGCTCGCCGATGGAGCGTTTCTACCGCTCTTCCTATCTGGAGCGGGACGTCGAGGCGTTCAACACCGGCGACCGTTCGGTTTTCCGGGTGGACAACGGGCAGATCCTTTCGATCGACCCGAACCGGCACAACATCGTGCTCCCGTTCTCGGAGGTCCGCTCATGGCCGGGTCTCCTCACCTACCGGCCGGAGTCGGGCCGGGCCGGGGAGCTGCGGGGCGACGGCATTGTGATTTCTCTCTTCGGCCCGACGAAAGAGATCCGTGCCCAGGAGCGGCTGCCCGAGATCGCCGTGCCGGCCCAGAGACTGGGCGGCCCGTTGCGGCCGGACGCTCCGGAGCGCCGCATCCGCGGCGAAGCCGTCAACCTTCTCGACGGCAACGGCGCCACACTCGGCAAGGCTCACTTGATCGGCGGCTCGATCCTTTTCAACAACCGCGGTTACGAGCGCGGAATGGCGATGTCCATCAGCGGCGAGACGATCCCGCCGGGCAACCGCTCCAGGATCGACTCCGGCGACCTCCTCAAGCTGCGCTGGCGGCAGGGGGGCCAGGGACCCAGCCGCTACGCCTTGCTTTGGGGCTCCATCCTGGGAGAGGCGCCGGTGATCTCAGCCTACCGGGCGGTCAACGGCCGCTGGCAGCGGACGCCTCAGCCGCCGGAGCCGCGGTTCGCCGCCAACGTGGTCGATGCCTTGAACGGAGCGTTCCGCCGCCGTACGACGGACGGTGAGCGCTACGTCATTCCCGAGCAAGGGCACGCCGAAGAATTCGATCTGGCCCTGACGCTCGACGCCGAGCTTCAGGACGACGTCCAGCGCCATCTGCGGGACTATGCGAACCAGTTGCGCCAGCGCGACGAGACGCCGTTCCGAGCGGCGGTGACCGTGATGGACGCCCGTACCGGCGAGCTGCTTGCTCTGGCGAGCTATCCCACCGCCGCCGACCTCGGTGACTGGGAGGAGGGCACCGCGGCGCGGGATCGGCTGCTGCGCAACCACAATTTCTCACGCCTGCCGATCGGCTCCGTGGCCAAGGTCTTCCTGGCTGCCGCCATCCTCCAGGAAACCCCTTCGCTGGCCTCGCTTCGCATCCGCGCCTATCCGGGAGGGGAAATCGGCCAGATCCTGGGAATCGAGCTCGATCCGGTCATGGACGATCACTACATTCCGGACGGCGGCGACGGTTGGATCGACTTCGACGAGTTCCTCGAAAAGTCGTCCAACAAATACGCTTCGACTCTCTTGACGCTGGCCACCGGCACCGAAGGCGACCGGCTGCGTCCGCCCCTCGGTGACCTCGACATCCCGGATGAGCTGCCGGTCCAGGAGCAGTTCGAGTACCAGGGCTCCCTCCAGACCCGTCGCCCCGATCTCCGTCTGCCGATCGTGCGCAACGACCGTCCGCCCGACCCGCAGAAGGGGCCGCGTCCGCCGGCGCTCTGCAAGAGGATCTCAACGCTGGAGTTCGCGCCCTATGCCGAGCGGTTGCAGAACCTTTTCGGCCTGGAGATCTCCCGGAAGACCGTCCTCGCCGGCCGCGATCGCCCGTCGCGCCGGGCACCAGGGGCGGGCGACGACCTGGTCGACACCTCGCTCTGGCTGCCCGTGCTGGAGCACCTTTACGGAGGCCGCGACTCGATTCCACCGGGCCATCCTTTCTACGGCGCTTCGCCGGAACGGGAGAACCTCGCCTACAACCTGATGGACAGCTACCGCCAGCAATATCTGAGCGTAGTCCTGGGCGGCGGTAGCTCCACCTGGACCATGCCGCGGGTTTGCGAGATCTTCTCCCGGCTGATCACCGGGCGGCAGGTGGAGACGAACCTGGTGCGCCGCATCCGGCTCTGGGACGGCGGGGTCGTCGAGTCCGATCCGAGCCGGCAGGTTCCAGTGAGCCCGATGAATCCGGTCGTCCGCCAGCGCCTCGCGAACACCTTGACCCTGGTGGCCGGGCCGCAGGGTACGGCGACAGAGCTGCGTTCCACGATCCTCAGCCTGGACCGTGCCTTCCAGGCCAAGGATAAGGCTCTCGGTTTCTTCTCCAAGACCGGCTCGCCGACCAACCTCACCTTCGTGCCGTCGCGGACAGCTCGGGCGGTCGATGCACTGATCGCCCGCGGCGCCCTCCGGCTCGACAACCGGGGCCACATCGTCTACCGCGACGCCGGCCCGGTGAACGCCGACCGCGCCGAGGACACGGACAACACCGTGCCGTCGCTCGACGCCCTGCAATCCAATGCGGGAGACATGGCGGTCCTGCGGCGTTATCGGGTCAACCCCCGCTCCGTCATTCGGGTCTGCGACACCTGGAATGACAGCCGGCCCGAGGACCGCACTCAGTTCGAGACCCGGCAGGGGAAACTGGTGCGGCTGATCGCAACCCGCGAGATCAAGTCGATCGGCGGTGCCTATGCCTTCACCATGGGGCTCTACGACAAATCGGCCCGGCTTGCCACGCCGGACGGATATCTTCCGCGCATTGACGTGCTCAACCATCAGCCCGAACGGGCTTTGACGGTCTCGGTAGTCATCGAAACCCAGGGGAACGGACCGAAGGTGGCCGTGCCCTTCGCCAAGATTCTCATAGATGAGGTACTGAAGAATGCCCTGGCGAACGGCTGGTAAAGGGGGGCTCGCACTGATCGTGCTGATCACTGCGATCCTCGCCGTTGTCCTCGGTTACGCTTTCTATGCTCCGGTCGTCGGCCAAATTGCCACGGGCGATCCCCAGGAAGCGAGACCCGACGTGCCGCGGGACCGCGCCGTCGTCAAGGCCGAGGCCTACATGGCGAGAACATCCGGAAAGGCTCTGCCGACGTTGGAGGAGATCGTCCGCTTCTACGGTTTAGAAGATGACACCGTTCCCTGCGCGGCGCAGGAAAACTACGGAGAAGCCGCGAGCCCGGCGGCCATCTCGGTGTTGGCGAAACGACCCATCAAGGTCGGGGAGGACGTGACGCTCTGCCTGGACTGAGTCAACGCAGCCAGCCGCCCCTTCTGACCAGGCTTACGCATCTCCGCCTCCCCTGGCCGACCCGGTGAGAATCGGGTGTAGGGCCAGGTCGATGTAGTAGTTGGTCCGACCGACCTTGCGCTTTTCGACGAAGCGCTCAGGGCATCGACGTGTATAGAAAGTGGGCTCTCCATAGACAGGTCGGCCCCAAACTGGCGGAGCCCCCCTACCGCAACCACTCCTCCAACATCGCCCGCTCATCCGTGGAAGCATCCCGGTACTTCACGATCACCGGCGTATACAGCGACACCCCCCACTCCTTCCCCTGGCCCCGGGTGACCGCCCGGCTGCCCGGGACCACCACCGCCTCCTCGGGGATCACGAGCGGCCCGCCGTTCTCGGAGCGATGGATGGTCTCCTTGACCAGATCGTAAACCGGAGTGGAGCGGGTGAGGATCACGCCCGCGGCGAGGACGGCGCGGCGCTTCACGACGGTGCCTTCGTAGACGCCGCAGTTGCCGCCGACGAGGACGTCGTCCTCTATGATCACCGGCAGGGCTCCCACCGGTTCCAGCACGCCGCCGATCTGGGCTGCGGCCGAGAGGTGGACCCGCTTGCCGACCTGGGCGCAGCTCCCGACCAGCGCATGGGAGTCGACCATCGTGCCGTCGTCCACATACGCGCCGGTGTTGATGAACATCGGCGGCATGCAGGTCACGCCCTTTCCCAGGTAGACACCGTCCCGGATCGACGAGCCTCCGGGCACGATGCGGACGCCCGAATCCGGTCTCAGGGGCCGGGTGGGATAGGTGTCCTTGTCGAAGAAGGAGAGCGCACCGACGGAGAGATCCACGATCTTTCCCAGGCGGAAGCCGAGGAGGATGCCCTGCTTTACCCAGGCGTTGACCTTCCAGCCTACGGCCGAGCCGGGATCGGGCTCGGCGGCCCGGATCTCACCCCGGTTCAGGGCTTCCTTGAAGCGGCGGAAGAGATCGAGGTGCTCGTCCCGGTATCCGGCGGGGTCCGAGGGCGGATTGGAGAAAACAGATTCAATCTCTTCCCTCAGCTCAGGCATGCACCGGATCCTCGACGCTCGGCACCGGGCTGCCCGGGATGAGGCCCAGGTCGGAGAGGACGTGCTCGATCTTCTTCACGCTCTCGGGCCGCGGCGGCACCACCGGCAGGCGGTAGACCGGTTCGAGCAGGCCCATCATCGCCATGGCCGCCTTGACCGGCCCCGGGTTCGATTCGATGAAGTTGATCTCCATCAGGGCGTGCAGGCGGCGGTGCATCTGCTGGGCCGCCGGGAAGTCCCCCTCCAGGCAGAGCGAGGTCAGGCGCGACATGGCGTAGGGAATTTCATTCGAAGCCACCGAGATCACTCCCACCCCGCCCAGCGCGATCAGCGGCAGGGTGATGGCGTCGTCTCCCGAGAGCACCGCGAAGTCGTGTGGCACCACCTGGAAGATGTGCGCCATCTGGGAGATGTTGCCCGAGGCCTCCTTGACCGCCACGACCCGGTCGATCGTCGCCAGCTTCGCCAGGGTGGGCGGCTCCACGTTGAGGCCGGTCCGGCCCGGCACGTTGTAGACCACGATCGGCAGGCGCGTGGCCCGGGAGACCTCCCGGAAGTGCGCGAAGAGGCCTTCCGGCGTCGGCTTGTTGTAGAAGGGGGTGACGACCAGCAGGCCGTCCGCGCCGAGCGCCTCGACGTCCTTCGCCAGCTTCACCACCTCGGCGGTGTTGTTGCCGCCGGCTCCGGCCAGCACCGGGACCTTCCCCTTGGCCTCCTCCAGCGTGATCTCCACCACCCGCAGGTGCTCCTGCCGGGTCAGCGTCGGGTTTTCCCCGGTGGTGCCGCAGGGGACGAGGAAGTGGATGCCGCCCTCGATCTGGCGCTGGACGAGCCGGCGCAGCGCCTCCTCGTCGAGGGAGAGGTCGGACTTGAACGGGGTGACCAGCGCGGTGCCGCAGCCTTGAAACATGGGCGTCTGCCTTTCACGAACGGGGAGAGCGGACGATCTCCTCCCAGACCTGGCTGAACTCGTAAAAACCCCGCCGGCCGATCATCCAGCGCGCGGCGCGCAAGGCCCCGTGCGCGAACCCGGCCCGGCTGCGGGCGGTGTGCTGAAGGGTGATGGTATCAGCCTCCGAGTCGAACCCGACCTGGTGGGTGCCCGGGATCGCTCCGGCCCGGTTGCTGGCGACGTCGATCGGCCGGTCCCACCCCTCCCTCTCCATCACCTTGCGGATCTGGAGCGCGGTGCCCGACGGCGCGTCTTTCTTCTTGCTGTGGTGGATCTCGTACAGCCAGGCCTCATAGTCGTGCTCACCCGAAAGCAGCGCCGCCGCGGCTCCGGCCAGCTTGTAGAAGACCTGGATGCCCACGGAGAAGTTGGCGCCATAGAGGAGGCCGGCGTCATGTTTTTCGACGGTCTCTCTTATCCGCGGCAGCTCGGACTGCCAGCCGGTCGTCCCCACCACGAGCGGGATTCCCAGCGGCGCCAGCCGCTCCACGGTTTCCGGGACCGCCGCCGCGGCTGAAAAGTCGATGGCGACGTCGATCCCCTCGAACGACTCAACCTCCCGGTTGATCTCGCGGTTGTGGCTGTCGAGGCGGAGGACCACCTCGAAGCCGTGGCCGGCGGCCAGCTCTTCGACGAGCTTGCCCATCCGTCCGGTTCCGACCAGTGCCAATCTTTTCATTCCACAACCCCCGGCGGGCCCGGGAAGACCCGCTCGTGCAGCTCGGCCACGACCTGCTCGGCGAGCTGTTCTTCAACCAGGCAGCGGATGCAGGGCGCCGCCGATCCTTCCAGAACCAGGCGCGGCTCCCAACGCCTTGCGATGTCCAGGATCGCCGCCGCCAGCTCGGGGCTGGTGGCGAGGTCTTCGGAGACCAGCGTCACGACGGCCCGTCCCGGTCCCACCTCGACGTCCGCGAAGCCTCCGAGGGCCTCCTCGACCTCCGCCAGCCGGTCGGCTTTTTCGAGCGACAGCTCGACCTTCCGCTCGTCGGCCGAGAGGACGGTCAGCGCCGGCCGGAAGTTTTCGCAGACCGCGAACACCGGGCCACGGATGTCGTCCGCCTGCCGGACGGTGAGGTGGTGGGCGCCGGGCTTCCAGGCGATCGACTTGATGCCGGGCGGCACCTCGGCGTTGCGCCGACCGATGAGAGTGCCTTCGGCGATCGAATCGTTTTCGAGGTGCCAGGAATTCAGGATGCGGATCGGCACGTTCGCGCGGCTGGCCGGTCCCAGGGTGCCGTAGTGGGGCTTCTTGGCGCCCGCGCAGGCGAGCTCCAGGCTTTCGGCGAAGGAGAGCGTCCGGATGCGGCGCGCCGTCTCCACGATGCGCGGGTCGGCCGTCATGATGCCGTCCACGTCGGTCCAGATCTGGATCTCGTCGGCTCCGAGGGCGGCGCCGACAATGGCGGCCGAGAAGTCCGAGCCCTCCTTGCCGAGCGTGGTGGTGACCCCGTCCCGCGTGGAGCCGACGAAGCCGCCGAGCACCGGCACCCGTCCCGCTCGGAGATGGGGAAGGAGGGCCTTCGTCAACCGCGGCTCGGTCTCTTCATAGATCGGCCGTGCGCGGGTGAACTGATCGTCGGTGATGACCACCTGGCGGCAGTCGATCCAGGCCGCGTCCAGGGCCAGGGAGAGGATGGCGCTCGACATCAGCTCGCCGAAGCTCGCCACCTCGTCGGCGAGCCGGGGTGTGACCCGGCCCTCGGCCGCGATCCGCTCCAGGACCGAGCGGAGATCCGCGAAGTAGCCGTCCAGGATGGCGTCGAGCCTGGGGTGGCCGTCACTCGAAACCGCGCCTCGCGCTTCGCGGCAGTGATAGTTTTCGAGCTCCTCGAAGATCGTCCAAGTCTGAGGGAGATCTCCAGCCGCGGCGCGGTCGGCGGCTTCCCAAAGATTGCGGGTGGTCTTGGCCATGGCCGAGACCACGACCACCGGCCTGCGATGGCGCAAACCCTGGACGATCCCCGCCACGCGCCCGATCGACTCCGCCGAGTCGACCGAGCTGCCGCCGAACTTCATGACGATTGATCCCATTCCCCCTCGGTTTGATCCCATTCCCCCTCTCCCCGGCCCTCTCCCCCGTTCCGGGGGAGAGGGAGCAGGACCGCGGGTCTTCACAGCAGATCCTCAGACCTCATCAGCTCCGCGTTGAGCACGGCCGCGCCCGCCGCGCCGCGGAGGACGTTGTGGCAGAGCGTCACCAGTTTCCAGTCGAGGACCGCGCACTCGCGGATGCGGCCGACGGCCGTGGCCATGCCGCCTTCGAGGTTCACGTCCTTGCGGGTCTGCGGCCGGTCCGGGGCCTCCATCACGTGGATGGGCCGGCGCGGCGCGGACGGCAGCTCCCGCTCCTGCGGCAGGCCGCGGAAGCCGGCGAGGGCCTCGATCAGCTCCTCCCGCGTGGGTTTGCGCTCGAATTCCAGGCTCACCGCCACCATGTGGCCGTCCACGGCCGGCACCCGGTGGCAGCTCGCGCTCACCGCCAGCGGCAGCGGCTCGATCCGGTCTCCGATCAGGTCGCCGAGGATCTTCTGCGGCTCGCTCTCGACCTTCTCCTCTTCGCCGCCGATGTAGGGGATGACGTTGCCGAGGGCGTCCAGCGATGGGACGCCGGGATAGCCGGCGCCGGAGACCGCCTGGAAGGTGGTCACCATGGCGTTCATGAGGCCGAAGGGCTTGAGCGGGGCGAGCGCCATGGCCAGGCCGACCGCCGCGCAGTTCGGGTTGGTGACGATGGCGCCGGTCCAGCCGCGCTCGAGGCGCTGGGTAATGAGGAGCCCCAGGTGGCCGGGGTTGACCTCGGGGATGAGTAGCGGCACGTCCTCGGCCATCCGGAAGTGGCTGGAGTTGGAGACCACGACGTGCCCCTCGGCGGCGAAGGCGCGCTCGATCTCCACCGCCTGGTTCGAGGCCATGGAGGAGAAAACCAGCCGCGGGCCGCGGCCCGGCACGGCCTCCTCGACCGCCAGGTCCGCCACATGGGCCGGCGGTGCGCCTTCGAGCTGCCACGACGTCGCGTCCCGATAGCGCTTGCCCGCGCTCCGGTCGCTCGCCGCCAGCCACGTGACCTCGAACCAGGGGTGCCGCTCCAGGATCTGCACGAAGCGCTGTCCCACCGTGCCGGTGGCCCCCAGGATGCCGACCTCGATTTTCTTCATCATCGTCGTCCCTCTCGCGGGCTACATATCCCGGGGAGCCCCGGTTTGCAAGCGCCGAACCATGTCCGCGTAGAGGAGGACGGCCTCTTCCAGCTCCCGCCGCGGCACCCGTTCCTCGGGGGTGTGCGCCAGGTGGATGCTGCCCGGTCCGAGCAGGAACGGCTGTCCCCACTCACCCAGCCGCGGAATGTCGGTGGTGTACTTGACCACCGTGGTCTCGAAGCCGGGGAGGGAGCCCAGGCGGACCGCCCGGCTCTCGCGCTCCTCGGCGATCTCCACATCCGGGACCGCGGCCACCGCGGCGCGGAGGTCGCGGCGGAGCTCCTCGGTATCTCCTGTGGTGCGGATCAGCACCTCGGCGCGCGCCTGGTCGGCGATCACGTTCGGCGCCCGGCCGGCGGCGAGGGTGCCGATGTTGAGCGTCGTCTCGCCCAGGATCGGGTCGGACGGCAGCGGCACGGCGCGGAGCCGGGCCAGCGCCTCCAGGAGGCGGTCCACGGCGGAGACCCCCAGCTCCGGGTAGGCGGAGTGCGCCATCTTGCCGTGCGCTTCGATCCTCAGATAGAGGGCGCCCTTCGAGCCGAGCGCGAGGCGGTTTTCCGTGGGCTCGCCGTTGATCAGGTAGCGCGACCCGCGCGGGTTCCGGTTCGCCACCTGCGCGCCGAGGCTGTCGGTCTCCTCGCCCACCACGATCAGCAGTCCGAAGCCGCTCCGGCCTTCGCCGAGCAGCACCTCCACGGCCTTGATCATCGCCGCCAGGATCCCCTTGGCGTCGCAAGCGCCGCGGCCATGGATGTGCTCGGCGTCCTCCGACGAGGCGAAGAACGGCGGTACCGTATCCATGTGGGTCGAGAGCACGACCTCGGGCCGGCCCCAGGCCGCGAAGAGGTTGAAGCGGTCCCGATCGACCGTCATGCGTTCCACCTTGCCGCCGGTCCGGGATGCCAGGGCGGCGAGGTGGTCGAAGAGCAGCTCGCCGATCGCCCGCTCGGTCCCGGTCACCGACTCGAGGTCGATCAGCGCCCGCGTCAGCGCGATGAGATCCATGGGGATGGGAGCGTACCCTTTTTCAGGGTCTTGTGGAACCTTGTCATGCCGGGTCATGCCGGTGCCTCGTGTTGCCAAAGGCCCCCGCCGGTCGTATGGTATGCCTCATCCTGTGTTGATCTGAACGTCTTTTTCGAGGAGGAGGGGATGCCCGAGATCCAACCTGTCGGTTCCCACGACACCTGGTTCGAGGAGCCCGAGCTGATCGGCCTGCGCCTGAAGGGGGATGTCTCCCTGGAGGAGAGCGAGGCGCTCGCCGACATTCACACCGAGATGGCCAGGGGGTGCAAGGCCATCTACATGCTCGTGGACATGACCGAGTTCGGCAGCGGCACCCCGGCCGGCCGCAAGGTCACGTCCGAGACCCTGACCCGGATGCCGGTGCGGGGCATCGCCGTCTGCCGGGCCAAGCTGACGTCCAAGGTCATGGCCAAGCTGGTGTTCGCCGGCGTCAGGCTGTTCCGCAAGGACGTGAAGTTCGAGATCGAGTTCTTCGACCACGAGGGCAAAGCCCGCGAGTGGATCGAGGAGCGGCGGTCCGCGGCGGCGGCGGCCTGATCTCAGCGGGCGATCTCAACGGGAGACGACGGCCAGCGCCTTCTCCACCACTTCGTCCTTCCTCTCCGCCACGCCGCGGAGGGTGCGGGCGGCGGGGATCGTGGGCGCCACGCCGACGCCTTGCAGCGGGGAGCCGTCGTGCTTGAGCACGCGCTGGCCGCTCCACGTCAGGATCCAGCCGCCGGGGAGATGCGCCCGGTTCATGGTGCCGTTGCTGCCGCCGGACCGGGCGCCGACCACGTCGCCCAGCTTGTAGGCCTCGATCATGCCGAGCAGCGTCTCGGCGTAGCCGTCGGAGCGGCCGTCCGTCAGGAACGCCACCCGGCCGCGGAAGCGGGGCGCTTTGGGCTCGATGTTCCAGAACGTGGTCAGCCACTCGACCTCGCGGTGGTCCGGCGCCATCACCACCGGCACCTGCCATTTCGAGCTGGAAGCCGTCCGGTCGATGAGGTGGGAGAGGAGGACCGTCGACGCGTTGGCGCCCCGGCGCAGGTCGAAGATCAACCCCCGGGCCGCCGCCAGTCGGGGTGTCAGCGACCGCAGCTCGTCGTCGTCGATCCGCCCGAGATCCACGTAGAGGACTCCTGGCCGGGGCTCGGGGATCTCGACGACCGGCGGAAACGGCGTGCCGGCGGGAAGCCGGTCGTACGGCGTCTCCCGGGTCAGCGAAATCTCGGTATCGCCGGCATCGCTCTGAAGCCCGAGCGTCACGCGGGAGCCCCGGGGACCCCAGAGGAGAGATTCGAGAGCGCGCCACCGCCGCGCCTCCGGAGTGCCGGCTGAAGACAGGGTCTCCTCCGCGGCCACGGCTTCCGCGGCCGGCCGGCCGTCGATCGCGTCGATCACGTCCCCAGGGCGGATGCCTTCCACGCCATCCACAACCCCGGTGATCACCAGGCGATCCTCGACGGGCTCCCAGGCCAGCGGGAGGGCTCCGAACGCCGTATCTTCCGGATGAGAGAAGCTCGCCCGGGAGTCCCGGAGCGGCGCCAGCAAGGCACGCGCGGCGTGCAGGAACGCTTCCCGGTCCGGGGAGGCCGCCGCCGCCAGGGCCGGGCGCAGGGCCGCTCGCCAGTCCGGGTCTTCCGGCCGGAGCTCGGGGTGGAGGTGCTGAAAGATGCCCCACGTCAACGCGATCGCGGCGAGCCGGGCCTCCGGAGTGTCGGCTTTGTCGTCAACGGCCGCCGACGGAGGAGACGAGGCATGCGGTAGGGTCCCTTTCGCATCGGCATAGAGGGTGACGGGCAACCAGGCCGTGACGCCGCCTCCCAGGTTCGTCTCCGGAACCTGGTCAGGCCGGACGAAGCGAGGCGTGGCGATCGGATCGTTGGAGATCTCGGAACAGCCATCCTTGCGGCAGGCGTCCCCTCTCTGGAGAACGAGGTGATAGCCGGCGCGGACCGATTCGTAGGGGAAGAGCCAGCCGGGCGGCTGCGTTCCCGTCACGCCCTCGTCGAAGCCAGGATTCAAGAGGGAAGGATCGGCCGTGCCGTCCACCGGCGCGAGGGAGACCTCGTCGAGCCAGGCCTTGCCGCCGCCCGTCATCACCAGCATGACGAGGACCCGCTCGGCGTCCGGGGCCACGTCGCCTTCGATCTCGACCCGCTTCCAGGGGGTGCTGTGGATGGGCCGGTCCGCCATGTTGTCGAAAAACCCGGGCTGGCCGCCGGTCCGGTCCACGCGCAGGCCGAGTTGGACGCGGCCTCCGGCCTCCATCTCCGCCCGCACCCAGGCGCGCAGGCGGACCCTCTTGCCCTTGAGCGCTTCGGGAACGAGGATGGCCTGCGCCAGGGTGCCGTAGCCGGGCGGATGGTGGTCGTCGATCCGCTCGCTGGAGAAGATCTTCAGATCGGAATCGAAGTGGCCTCCGAAGTGCCGCCAGGCCACGATGCGGTCGGCCGGGCTCCGCAGCTCCGGCGGCGTCTCGGGACGCTCGCCCCGGGACCGGACCCGGAGCGTGGGAGCGAGTGGCCGGAAGAATTTCTCCAGCCGGCCCGCGAGCTCTTCGGGGTCCGCGGCGTCGCGGACGGCCGGGACGCCAGCAACGGCCACCCGGTTGCCAGCCCCCCGAGGTCACCGAGGCCCCGCGTCGGACGGGTGGAAGAAGCGGACCAGCGAGAGCAGCCGGGTGAAGGCTTCGAGATTGTCGAGCTGGCGGTCCGTGAGAGCCTGGGCGGAGGCGCCGTTCAGGAGGAGCGCGAGGAGGGCGACGACGGCGGGCCTTGAGAGCATCGCCTATTGTGCTCGGTCGCTCAGATCGATTTCCCGTCCGCCGTCCAGCCGGACCGTGAGGGTCTCGAAGGACCACGCTCCGTCCCGTTTGACGGCGACCACGGAGAGCCGTCCGGGTCCGTTGGGGCCGCGGAGGAGAACCGTGAAGTGCGCCCGGCCCGAGGCGCCGGAGTCTTCGAAGGTGGCCAGGCGTGGAGCATCCGTCTCGACCGGCGAGCCGATGGCCTCCTGGACGCGCGGGTCGTTGCGGGCGAGTGTCATCGCCTGGGAGTAGACGCCGGAGTGGACGAGAGCGGTCAGCGGCGTCCCGAAAGCTCCGAAGTAGAGGAAGAACCCGAAGAACACCAGGAAGGGAAGGGCGAGCAGGGACAGGATGAGGCGCTGCCTCGGGGTTTTGCGGGTGTCGGAGGTCATGGCGGCTCGTTCTCTACCCGCGGAGGATACCGCACAAGCGCCGCCGACGATCCGGAGGGCGTCGTCGTCCCAACCTCGCGGGCATCGCCCGGTGACGTTGGGGAGACGTTCCCCAACGAGAACGGGCGTTGCGCGCCGGCATCGCGAGTCCGCGTATCGATGGGGAACGTCTCCCCAACGGGAATGGGCGTCGTCCGCGTGTGGGGAACGTATCCCCATCGCGTTCGGGCGTTGCGGGCGCCGGTGACGGCTCCGGTCCACGTTGGGGAAGCGTTCCCCATCGCAGGTGCTCGCCGCGCACCGGCAGCAGGTGGCTTGGCGGGGGTGCGGATGAAGACCGGCGGCATCTATGCCGAGCTGGCTTCGCGCCAGCTCATTGCCGCTGGCTGGCCACGGAGCGTCGGGTCGCGCTATGATTTGTCCGGGAGGTGTACCTCATGGAGCTCGCCGAGATCCGAGCCGAAGCGATGAAGCTTGAACCCAACGCGAAAGTGGAGTTGGTGCGCAGTCTCGCGGAAAGTCTGGAAAGCGCAGGAGATCCGTTACTGGAGCATCTTTGGCTCGATGAAGTGGAGAGACGTCGGTCCGAGTTGGAGACCGGGCAGGTCCAGCTCGTCCCTGGGGATCAGGTTCTGGCGCGCAATCGCGCCAGCCAAAGGCGATGATTCCATACGGATTTCATGTCGTGGCGCTCTTCAATGTCGAGCTCACGGTGAAGGCCACGGGCAAGCGGGTGGTGGAAGAGATTCAGGTCCACCTCTGGCATTTCAATCCGGCGGGTAAGGTGGTTCGCTTCCGCCACCGCGCGGATACGCACCAGCACCAGATGGCTTGGCGAGGGTGAGCGACCGGCTCAATCACCCATCAGGCTCCGGTCGCCTCCGGCAAGGATGTCCACGACGGCCCGCTCGAAGTGATCGGCCCTCGCCTCGGGCGGCACTCTGGACTCGTACATCTCGCGGGCCTGCCGGATGTCCTCGCGGAGGCGGAAGGAGATATTGCGCTGGAGCCTCGCCTCTTCGAGAGCCTCCTCGTTGTACAGCTTGACCTCGGTCAGGAGCAGCCGGGTCAGGGTCGCGGGTTCCGAGGATGTGGCGCCGCCGCGGAAGATGCGGAAGGCGACGAAGAGCGCGACGAGAATGCCTGCGGCCGCGAGGATCTCGTTCATGCGATGGGGCTCCTTGGTTTGGGTTGCGGTCACCGAGGTGGTCGGGTCGGAATGGTTGGAAACCGAGCCTCCCCTGCCGGCGAACGTTATCAAGCTCACCGGCGCGCCGCTGGATGGGGCCGAGCGGAGCGAGCGCGAGTTGCTGCTGGCGCGTTCGGTGCAGCGCCGGGTTTGGACGGCGCGCCGCGACGAGCTTAAAGCGACTTGAACCAGTCGGCGTTGATTTCGATATGCTCGACCATTTTTACGCTTACGCCGAGCCGGAGTTCTTTGAGTTTTTCTGCCAGGAGCTCACCGTCGATGAGATCGATTGGCGGCGCCCCGTCGCGCGTGGCCTCCCTGCGGGCCTCTCTGGTGAAGCCGGCTGTCGTAATGATGAGGCCCTTGTCAGCACGGCCCACCATGGCCCCGCGGAAATCTCGTACAACCTCAGGCCCGATATTGGCACGGTGTTTCTTGCTCTGGAAGAGCACGTTGAAGCTGATCAGACCGCCGATGCGAATCGTGCCGTAACCGTCGATACCGCCATCGCCCGAACGTCGAGTGACTTCCACCTCGAGAAAGCCGGCTTCGCGCAGCACCCTCTGACACAGCCGTTCAAACGCCGACGGATCGAGCTGGAAGATGACTTCGATGAGTTGCTCGCGCCAGCCGAGCTGGGTGAGAACCTCGTCCACCGCCGCAGGCTCCTCGCGATCCGTCGCGCGGGCCTCGCGTTGCTTCCGGTGGACGTAAGCCACGACTTCCTTGGGGGCGATACTCTCGCGCTTCGCGCCTTCGGAAGTGAGCGCCCACACGCCTCGCTCAGAATTCTCAATGAGGCCGAAGTTCTTGAGGTAGTTCCTTGCCCAGGCTGACCGATACTCGAGTTCTGTTTGGCTGGAACGGCCCGTGTGGGGGGTCTCGACAACCTCGGTAGACAGCCCCATATCCGCGATGACTGCATCGACGATCTCTTGAATCGAGGCGCTGCCACCAAGCTTGCGAAGTGCGCGCAGGGTTGGGTTGAGGAGCTTGTCGAAGCCTGGTACGGCGGAGCGAGGCTGTGGCATTGGACTATCCTGCTGTGAAGGGCTTGGCAGGCTATTGGCGTTGAACGCGCTTAGCGAGTATAAAACATGGCAATCCGCAGTTGGAGTGCCAAAGCCGCACGGTTCTTTCTCTCCTGCACTTAGACACGATGCTATGTCGTTCGCTTAAGGCAAGTCAATAGGCTTGCGCGGCAAGTTTTTGAGCTTCGCCCTGAACCGGTTGAAGGCGCGGACTCTCCGCTATACGAAATCCCAAGGCCCGGCAATGCGCCTCTGCTGCTTGAGAGTAAGCAAGCAAATCGTCGCGATACTCTTCAGCGAGCCGTTCGCGGGTGGCATGGATTTCAGCCACGATGGGGTCGTGCCATTGCGCTGTGTTCATGGTGATATCTCCATCAACTCGAAAGATGTCACTAGCTCAGGTAGCGCCTCAATAGTGGTAACGGCAGGCGAGGATTCGCAGCGTAGTCTCGGAGACCTCATAGACCAGACGGTGTTCCTGATCGATGCGCCTGGACCAGCAGCCGGCGAGATCGTGCTTCAGCGGCTCCGGATCGCCGAGGCCCCGGAAAGGATCGCGCTGGATCGCCTCGATCAGCTTGACGATCCGGAGGGCCTTGCCGCGGTCCTGCTTGATCCACCACGCCAGGTCGTCGAAGGCAGCCCGCTCAAAGACCAAGCTTCTCTCGGACTTCATCGAACGGGATATCCTCCTTGCGCTGCCGGGCCTCCAAGAGGCGCCGCTTCATGGCTTCACTCTGGAGCAGGTAGGCGGTCTCCTTCTCCGAGGAGATCTCCCGCCACAACTCGATCGGCACGATGACTCCGGTCGGCTGCCCGCTGTCGTCCGAGATGTATTGGATTCCTGTTAAAGGCATCGTCATGGTTCGGTATCCTGTGGCGAAGACCTGCCGCGTCTTCAGTATAGCGGAGAGCCGCCCCCTGGCGCTGAACCCCCGGCGCACCTAGAATGCCGGGGCCATGCCACCCGCCGTCCTCCTGAGCTGCGAGTCCATCACCAAGGCCTTCGGGGCCCGTCCTTTGTTCGAGGGGCTCTCCCTCGGGCTTTCCGAAGGGGACCGGGTTGGTCTCATCGGGCCGAACGGGTCGGGGAAGTCGACCTTCCTGCGCATTCTGGCCGGGATGGAGGAGCCGGATGGCGGCATCCGCGCTCTCCGCCGCGGGACCCGGCTCGGCTATGTGCCCCAGGATCCTACC
Source organism: uncultured Holophagales bacterium (assembly GCA_963844885.1). Lineage (GTDB taxonomy): Bacteria > Acidobacteriota > Thermoanaerobaculia > Multivoradales > UBA5704 > DATMER01. The sequence continues at coordinate 399,562 of CAWJQA010000018.1, forward strand.
TTCCCGCCGGGCCGGACGGTCGAGGAGGTTCTCACCGACGCCCTGGCGGACGACCATGCCGAGGAGTACGAGAAGGCCTTGCGCGTCGCCGTCGCTCTCGACAGGGCGGGCTTCAACGATCCGTCCCAGAGCGCGGACGTCCTCTCCGGCGGCTGGAAGAAGCGGCTCGCCATCGTCGGCGAGCTGGTCAAGAAACCGGACGTCCTCCTCCTGGACGAGCCCACGAACCACCTGGACGTCGAGGGCATCCTCTGGCTGGAAGAGCTGCTGCGCAGCGACGCCCGCGCCTACGTCGTGGTCAGCCACGACCGGTGGTTTCTGGAGCACGTGGCCACCCGCATGCTGGAGATCGACCTGCGCTACCCGGACGGGCTCTTCCAGGCTCCCGGGAGCTACAGCGATTTCCTGGAGAAGCGCGACGAGGTGCTGCGCAACCAGGCCGAGTATCAGGCCTCCCTCGCCAACCGCGTGCGGCGCGAGGTGGAATGGCTCAAGCGCGGCGCCAAGGCGCGCACCACCAAGGCCAAGGGGCGCATCCAGGAGGCCGAGCGGCTCATCGGCGAGCTGCAGGAGGTCAAGGAGCGCACCGGGATCTCCGCCAACGCCCGCGTCGCGCTCGACTTCAACGCCTCCGAGCGCAAGACGAAGAAGCTCCTCGTCGCCCATGGCCTCTCCAAGTCGTTCGACGGCAGGAAGATCCTCTCCGGGCTCGACATCAAGCTCACTCCGGGCATGCGGCTCGGACTGCTCGGCCCGAACGGCAGCGGCAAGACCACGCTGCTCTCCCTGCTCGACGGCACCCTGGAGCCCGACGCCGGCACGATCGAGCGCGCCGAGTGGCTGAAGACGGTGCGCTTCGAGCAGAGCCGCGAGTCGCTGGACCGCTCCGTGTCCCTGCGCCGCGCCCTGGCGCCCGACGGCGACTCGGTGCTCTACCAGGACCGGCCGGTGCATGTGGCGGCCTGGGCGAAGCGGTTTCTCTTTCGGGCGGAACAGCTCGACACGCCGGTGTCGCGGCTGTCCGGCGGCGAGCAGGCCCGCATCCTCATCGCCCGGCTGATGCTGCGACCGGCCGATCTTCTCATCCTCGACGAGCCGACCAACGATCTGGACATCCCCACGCTGGAGGTGCTGGAGGAGAGCCTGCTCGAATTCCCCGGCGCTCTGGTCCTGGTGACGCACGACCGGTATCTCCTGGAGGCGGTCTCGACGCTGGTCCTGGCTTTGGACGGCCGTGGCGGCGCGCAGTATTTCGCCGACTACGCCCAGTGGGAGGCGCACCGCGGCGAGGCCCAGGTCTCCGGGAAACCCGCGGCGCCCAAGGCGGCGCCGGTGCCGGCCAAGGAGGAGAAGCCGAAGCGGCTCTCCTACAAGGACAAGCTGGAGTGGGAGCAGATGGAGGGGAAGATCCTGGAGGCCGAGGAGGCGCTCGCCGCCGCTCAACGGGCGGTGGACGACCCCGCCGTGGCCACCGACTCCGCCAGGCTCCAGGCCCGCTGCGCGGACCTGGAGGCGGCCAGGCGGGAGGTCGAGCGGCTTTATGCCCGCTGGGCGGAGCTGGAGGAGAAGCGGGGATAGACCGTCAGGGGCCGGGCCAGGGGCGCTGCACCGGCCGCCGGTTTCCCTCGGGGAAGAGCGGTCCGGAGAAGGCTTCCTCCATCTCCTCGATCTGCTCCTGGGTCAGGTAGAGGGGGCTCATGAGCACGAACCAGCTCACGTTCTGGTCGCAGGCGGGTGTGGTGAGCGAGCCGGCGTAGCGATAGGCGGAGTGGTCGGCGGGCACCAGCTTCCCGAGGTCGAAGTTGGTGACGGTGATCCTCTGGCCCCGCTCGACCGGCAGGTGTTCCCAGATCTTGCTCAGCTCCGGGTTGGGCTGCTCTCCCGGCCTGACCGGCACGATGAAGGCGGCGAGCACTACCCGCCGGTCGCCGTATTGATTGACGATGTGCATCTCGATCGGGAAATCCGTGATCCCGTTCGGAGTCTCGAACCGGTGCTCGCTTCGGGCATGGAAGTGGAACTCCTGGATCGGGTATTGCGTGCTGTCCAAGGTGAGCGAACCGAGGCCCGTGGGGTTGGCCCTGATGTCGTGACCGCTGTTGAACACCGCGAGGGTGCGGGCAACGCCGTACGCCACGGTGAAAGCGGGGGGCCGTGGCGTGGCGCCCTCGAGGTTGACCGGCGACTGCCGGTCGCCGCTGCCACAGGTTCTCCATTCCTCTCGCAGGCCGGCCCAGTAGCGGGGTCCGGTGTTGCCGTGGTAGCTCCAATCCTCCGAGGACGGAGGCGTGGAGCGGCAAGCGGTCAGCGCGAGGACCGAGAGGACTGCGGCGGAGGCGAAGAAACGGACACGCATCGTGGAGCGGTTCATCATTCCTCCTGTCTGTGCTGTCTGTGGGCTGCGAGGAGGAGCTTACAAGAAAAACCGGAGCTCAGGGGATGTGCTCCAGGATCACGATCTTGTCCGCCGTGGCTTTGACAGGATCGGACTCCTCCACAGGCCCCGCGAAGGTCACCTCGACGAGGTCGCCTTCATGCAGAAAGGAGAAGCTGGCCCGCTTCCCGTTGCGGCCGAGGAAGAGCTTCGTCTTGTGGCCGACGTGGATGGTGGCCTTGTCATAGCGCGTTCCCGGCTCCAGCTTCCCCTCGACCTGGACGGTCCCCACGGGCGGCTCGCTCATGCTGTTGCGCCGGGTCTGGGTGACCCGGCCGCGGATATCGACCGGCTCCGTCGGCGTGGCAGATGGCGGCGGCTCCTCCGCGGGCTTGGCGTGGGAACCGAGCGCGGGCGTCGCGCCGGCCGGCTGGGACGGCCCCGGCTGCGGCTGCGCCGTGGCCGAAGCCGAGCAGCCGGGAAGGAGGCAGGCGATCAGGATGGACAGGGCGAGGGGCCGGAAGGTGCTCATGCGGGCAATATAGCGTATGGGAGGCTGTCCGGCCGGCGGCTTCGGATAAGATACGCGGCCATGATCGAAATCGACCTGAAGGGTAAGCGTGGGCTCGTGATGGGTGTGGCCAACGGGCGCAGCCTCGGCTGGGCCATCGCCGAGCGGCTGACCGCCGCGGGCGCCGAGCTGGCGTTCAGCTACCAGGGTGAGCGCCTCAAGGAGGAGCTGGAGAAGCTCACCCGCGATTTGCCGGGCACCCGGCTCTCGCAGTGCGACGTCACCCGCGAGGAGGAGCTGGAAGCCACCTTCGGCGACTTGAAGGCGGCCTGGGGCAGCCTCGACTTCGTCGTCCACTCCATCGGCTTCGCCCCCCGGGCGGCCATGGATGGGCGCTACATCGACACCACGCGCCAGGACTGGATCACCGCCCTGGACATCTCGGCCTACTCGCTCGTGGCCGTCGCCCGCCACGCCGAGCCCCTGCTCAACGAGGGCGGCTCGATGGTGACGCTCACCTACTACGCGTCCGAGAAGGTCGTGCCGAAGTACAACGTCATGGGCATCGCCAAGAGCGCGCTGGAGGCGAGCGTCCGCTACCTGGCCTATGAGCTGGGCAAGAAGCAGGTGCGGGTCAACGCCGTCTCCGCCGGTCCGGTGCGCACGGTGGCGGCGCGCAGCATCCCGGGGTTCATGAAGATGTACAACAAGGTCTCGGGTATCGCTCCTCTCGGCCGCAACGTCACCCATGAAGAGGTCGGCAACCTCGGCCTCTTCCTCCTCTCACCCATGGCCAGCGGCATCACCGGCGAGACCGTCTACGTCGACGCCGGGTACCACGTCATGGGCATGGAGCTCGGGGAGGAGTCCAGCTAGTCCGATGCAGGTTCTCCCATACAGGCGCCCATGCAGGCGATAATTCTGGCGGGCGGCAGCGGCACGCGGTTCTGGCCGCTGTCGCGCAAGCGCCGCCCCAAGCAGCTTCTCGCCCTGGAAGGCGAGCGCTCCCTCCTGCGCGAGACCGTGGACCGCCTGCGGCCTCTCGTGGAGTCCGCGAGCGTCTGGGTCTGCACCACCCGCGGCCTCGCCGAGGACGTGCGCCGCGAGCTGCCCGACGTGCCGGACGGCCAGATCCTCCTGGAGCCGGAGGGCCGCAACACGGCTCCGGCCATCGGCTGGTCCGTCCGCTCGATGCCCGAGGAGGCCCGCCGCGGCGTCGTGGTCGTCCTCCCTTCGGATCACCGGGTGGGCGATCCGGTGGCGTTCCGCGACACGCTCGCCCGCGCCGCCCGGGCCGTGAAGCGCGACGACCGGATCATGACCCTCGGCGTGACCCCGCGCTGGCCCGAGACCGGCTACGGCTACCTGGAGCTGGAGGAGGGGAGCGACGACGACGGCGTCCGCCGCGTCCGGCGTTTCGTGGAGAAGCCCGATCTTCAGGCCGCCGAGCGCTACGTGGCTTCGGGGAGCCATCTCTGGAACGCCGGCATCTTCCTCTTCCGGGGCACCACCTTCCTGGACGTCCTGGGCCGTCTCCAGCCCGAGCTGGCCCGCGGCCTGGAAGAGATCGCCGCGGCTCCAACTCGCGTCGCCGAGCTCTATCCCCGGCTGCCCGCCGACTCGATCGACTACGCGGTGATGGAGAAGCTCGATTCGATCGCCACCCTGCCGCTCGACTGCGGCTGGAGCGACCTCGGGTCGTGGGCGGCGCTCGACGAGGTTCTGGAGCCTGACGAGCGGGGTAACTGCGAACGCGGCGACGTGCTGGCAGTCGATGCGGACGGCAACCTCCTGTTCGCGGACCAGGGGACCATCGCCGTGCTCGGGGTCCGCGATCTGGTGGTGGTGCGCACGGGCGACAGCGTGCTGGTGATGCCCAAGGAACGGTCGCAGGAGGTCAAGCGGATCGTGCAGGAGCTGGCGTCCCGGGGTCGAGAGGATCTGCTTTGATCCAGCCTCTCCAGGTCGCCACGGCGGCCGGCGAACAGGGCCTGGCCGAGCTCGGCGTCCCGCTCCCTTTGGACCGTCTCGTCCCAGGTGAGGGTGACTGGGAGGTCGAGATCGGTTTCGGCAAGGGGCGCTATCTCGCGCGGCGCTGCGAAGAGGATCCGGACCGCCGTTTCCTCGGCATCGAGCTGGCCGCGGAATACTGCCGCCATTTCGTGGACAAGGCCCGCCGCCGGGGGCTGCGCAACTGGGTGGCGCTGCGCGGCGAGGCGCTCTACATCCTCTCCTCGGTGCTCCCGAAAGGCTTTGCCGCGGCGGTCCACGTCTACTTCCCCGACCCCTGGCCCAAGAGCCGCCACCACAAGCGCCGGCTCTTCGATCCCCAGACGGTCGATCTCGTAATCGGCCTCGTGCGGCCGGGCGGGCATCTCTATTTCGCCACCGACTTCCTGGAGTATGGCGAGATCGTGCGCGGAATCCTGGAAGGCTATCCGGGCATCCGGGTCGAGCGCCGCGACCGCGTCTGGGACGAGGGGCCGCGCACGAACTACGAAGCGAAGTACATCGCCGAAGGCCGGCCGATCCTGCGCCTGGAGGTGACCCGGGAGGACGCGTCAGCCCCTCTCCACCCTGCGGGCGCCGCGGGTGTCCTCGCCGCGACGTTCCAGGAGGAGGACTAGATGTCTGAGCCGGAAAAGCCACGCCTGAGCTGGGGCTCGCGCCTCTCCCTGATTCTCGGCCTTCTCGCCGGACCGGCCTACGTGGCCTGGATCGCGGGCGTGGAGGGGAACCGGATCTTTGTGGTGCTCGGGCTCATCCTCCTGGTCGCCGGCTGCGCCGGGCTGGCGCACTGGCTTATGGGAATGACGCGGCGCTGATATCCTACCTCCCGTGTTCAAGCGCCTCGCCTATCTCTGGCCCTATCTCCGCAACCACCGCCGCAAGCTCATCCTCGGGCTGCTCTCGATCCTGGTGTCGGTGGTGGTGGGCATGGCGAACCCGCTGCTCGTCGGCCGGACGATCGATTCGCTGCGCGAGTCGGTGAGCCGGACGACGCTGCTCAAGTACGGTCTCCTCATCGTCGGCGTCTCCCTGGTCCAGGGGATCTTCAGCTATCTGCAGCGGATGATCCTGGTCGGTATGAGCCGGGACATCGAGCTGGAGATCCGCAACCAGTACTTCTCGAACCTGGAGGCGCAGCCGGCCGGGTTCTTCCACGACCATCCGACGGGCGATCTGATGGCGCGGGCGACGAACGATCTCCAGGCCGTGCGCATGCTGTGCGGGCCGGCGATCATGTACAGCTTCAACACGGTGTTCGTCGGCACCGCCTCCATCTTCTTCATGGCCCGCATCAACGTCCGGCTGACGCTGCTCGTCCTCTGCACGATGCCGGTCGTGGCCGCGGTGACGCAGCTCTTCGGCTCGCGCATCCACCACCTCTTCACCGGCGTCCAGGAGAAATTCTCGGACATCTCGGCGCGGGTCCAGGAAAACCTGGCCGGTGTGCGCGTGGTGAGAGCCTATGCGCAGGAAGAGCGCGAGATGTCCGATTTCGAGCGCACCAACGAGGCCTACCTGGCGGGCAACCGCCGCCTGATCGGCTGGACCGTGGCCTTTTTTCCCCTCCTTCAGGGGCTGATCGGCCTCGGTTTCGTGGCCGTCCTCTGGTACGGCGGCGGCCTGGTCCTGCGCCGCACCATCACGGTGGGCGAGTTCGTGACGTTCAACTTCTTCCTGGGCAAGCTGGTCTGGCCGATGATCGCCATCGGTTGGGTGATCAACCTGATCCAGCGCGGCACGGCGTCGCTCGTCCGCATCCGCTCGGTGCTGGACACGCCGCCGGCCATCCGCGACGTGGAGCCGCTGGCCGACCCCGGGGAGATCCACGGCGCGGTGCGCTTCGGCCACCTCACGTTCTCCTACCGCGAGGGGCTGCCGCCGACGCTCCACGGCGTCGACGTCCAGGTGCCGGCCGGGCAGACGGTCGCCCTGGTCGGCCGCACCGGCTCGGGCAAGAGCACGATCCTCTCGCTGATCCCGCGGCTGTTCGATCCGCCCGAGGGGACCCTTTTCGTGGACGGGATCGACGTCCGCCGCGTCCCGCTGGCCCGGCTGCGCTCGGCCATCGGCATGGTGCCGCAGGAGACGTTCCTGTTCTCCTCCACGATCCGCGAGAACATCTCTCTCGGCCGGCCCGGCGCTCCCTTGGAAGAGGTGCTGGAGGCGGCGCGGATCGCCGGCCTGGAATCCGACCTCGTCCAGTTCCCGAACGGGCTCGACACCATCGTGGGCGAGCGGGGGATCACCCTGTCCGGCGGCCAGAAGCAGCGCGTGGCCCTGGCGCGCGCCGTGCTCCGCGACCCCCGCATCCTGCTCCTCGACGACTGCCTGTCCGCGGTCGACACCCATACGGAGGAGCAGATCCTCCGCAACCTGCGCGAGGTCTTCAAGGGCCGCACCGTGTTCCTGGTGTCGCACCGGATCTCGACGGTCAAGGACGCCGACCAGATCCTCGTCGTCGAGGAAGGGCGGATCGTCGAGCGGGGCACCCACGAGCAGCTCACGGCGGCCGGCGGCCTGTACGCCGACCTCCACCAGCGCCAGCTTCTCGAAGAAGAGCTGGCGAGCGTATAGGGAGGACCGATGCGAGTTGTCATCACGGGCGGAACGGGTCTCATCGGGAGCGCGCTGGCCCGGAATCTCGGAGCGGCGGGGTATGACGCGGTCGTCCTGACGCGGAACGTCGGGAAGGCCGGCGCGCTGCCGCCCGGCGTGCGGGCGGAGGCTTGGGACGGCCTGACCGGAAAGAGCTGGAGCCACCTGCTCGACGGCCCCGACGGCGATACCGGCATCGTCCACCTGGCGGGCGAGGGGATCGCCGACGGCCGCTGGACGGAAGACCGGAAGCGCCGCATCCGGGAGAGCCGGGTGCGTTCCGGCAAGGCGGTGCTGGAAGCCATCCGGAACGCGCCCGGCAGGCCGAAGGTGCTGCTCCAGGCGTCGGCCGTGGGCTACTACGGTTCGCGCGGTGACGACGAGATCGTGGAAGGCCAGCCTCCGGGCCGGGGTTTCCTGACGGACGTCTCGGTCGAGTGGGAGGCGTCCACGGCCGAAGCCGAGTCGCTGGGGGTGCGGCGGGTCCTGCTGCGCACCGGCGTGGTGCTGGCGCGGGAGGGAGGAGCGCTGCCGAAGATGGCCATGCCGTTCAAGCTGATGGCGGGCGCTCCGCTCGGCGGCGGCCGGCAGTGGCTGCCGTGGATCCACATGGCCGACGAGATCGGTGCCATCCGTTTTTTGCTGGAGCGCGAAGACGCGCACGGTGCCTTCAACCTGACCGCTCCGAAACCGGTCACGAACCGGGAGCTCGGAGACGTGCTCGCGCGGGTGCTGCGCCGGCCGAACCCGCTGCAGGCGCTCGGCCTGGGCGTGCCCGAGCCGGTGCTGCGGGTGATGCTCGGCGAGATGGCCGACGCGGTGCTCGACAGCCAGCGGGTGCTCCCGTCGCGGCTGCTCCAACTCGGGTATGCCTTCCGCTATCCGGACGTCGAGTCCGCGCTGCGCGATCTGTATCACGATTGAAGCGAGGGCTGAGCCGTGACCGAGGCGATCCGTCAGGGGGATATCCCCGGAGTGCAGTTGCGGCGGCGGCAGGCGCTGGCCGTCCCGCCGGACGAAGCCTGGCGCTGGCTGACGGAGCCGGACCGGCTGTCCCTCTGGCTGGCGGAGCGGGCGGAGGTGGTGGGAAAGGAGGTCCGGCTCAGCGGGCCGGACGGCGAAGAGCGGGCGAGGGTGCTGGAATCGGTCCCGCCGTGGCTCCGCATCCTGGCCTTCGAAAAACCGGGCGCCGGCTGGATGGCGGCCACGCGGCTGACCGTGCGCATGCATCCGGCGGGTCCAGCCGGCTGCGAGGTCGACGTCCTCCAGGACGGTTTCCAGCGCCTGCCGCTCTCCATCTGCCTCACCGTCTGGGAAGCCTACCGCCGCCGCTGGCGGGAGGCGCTGGAACGCCTGGCGCAGGTGGCCGTTCCGATCGTGTGAGACCCAAACGAAAGGGCCCCGGAAGACCGGGGCCCTTTCCGCCTCAGGCGAGGCCTTGGAAGACTAGAACCGGAAGCCGACCGAGAACCGGAAGGTCCGCGGGGCCTGGTAGTCGTCCTTGGACTGCGGCTTGCCGAAGGTCGTGGCCTTCGCCCAGTTGACACCTTCGACCGGATTTTCGGTGAAGGGGTTGAACTTCTTGAAGGTGGAGGAGCGGGTGGCGTCGAGGGTCGAGGTGCTGACGTTGATCACGCCGTGCTCGTTGAACACGTTGAGAACCTCGGGCTGGAGGAAGATCTCGACGCTCTTGCCGAGCGTGTTCCAGGTGAAGGAGTAGTTGAGGGTCAGGTCGGTGGCGGTGATGTCGTCCGTGCGGAAGGCGTCGCGGGCCGTGTAGTAGTAGGTGACGGTCGACGGCGGCAGGACGTAGCCCGGGTTCGTGACGTACGGGCGGGAGTCCACGCGGCCGGCGGCGCCGTACGGCAGGCCGGAAGCGTAGTTCTGGAGCAGGCCGATGTTCAGCCCGTGGTGGTCGGTCTTGAAGATGTCATAGATGGCCCAGACGCGGATGCGCTGCGGCTGGTCGTTGGCCAGGGCGCCGCGGGGGTTGTTCCAGCGGGCCTGCTTGTACTCGGGATACTGGGCATCGAGGCCCGGGATCGGGCCGCTGGTCGTGTTCTCGCCGTCGTAGTTGCCGCGGGCTTCGGACCAGGTCCAGACGCCGCCCAGGTTCAGCCGGTCCGAGGCCCGGAACTGGATCTGGGTGTGGAGGCCGTCGTAGGCGCGCTCGAGGATCGAGTCGTCGTTCTCGATGAGCGTCAGGTCGGCCTCGTCGCCGGTGCCGGTCTTGACGCGGCCGGTGGTCCTGTCGGTGCGGTTGATGTAGTAGTCGTGCCCTTCGCGATGCACGAGGTCGGCGCGGAACACGCCGCGGGTGCCGAGCCGCTTGCTGACGCCCACAGCCCACTCATCCTGGTACGGCGAGTCGAGGGAGCCGCGGATGATGGTCGTGCCACCCGGGATGTCGATGGCGCGCAGGTTGGAGACGTTGTTGACGCCACCCTGCGAGTTGAACCAGTTGAAGATCTGCTGCAGGGCCACGTCGGCCGGGGTCAGGTTGGCCGCGGTGGGGTCGGGGTTGATGGACGGGCCGCGGTAGAACCACTGGTAGGTGGCCGGGTTGCCGCCCTGGGCCGAGCCGTTGGCCTGGGTGCTGGCGATGGCCGTGACGTACTGGCCGTAGCTCGCGTTGAACACCCAGTTGCCGTCGGCCTTGGGGTCCCAGGTGGCGGCGAAGCGCGGGCTGATCCGGCTGTCCTTGGCCACCTTGTTGCCCGAGGAGTCCTCGCCGTTGTTCTTGTCGTAGCGCAGGCCGAGGTTGAAGCCCCACTTGTCGTTCAGGCGCCAGCGGTCGTTCACGAACAGCGAGTCGGTCACGAAACTCGTGCCGAGGCTGGACTTGAGGATCGGGTTGTACTGGATGTAGGTGCCGCTGTTGCCGCCGATGAGCTGCGGGAACAGATCCTTGCCGTTGCGGACGATCGTGTTGGTGATGATGATGCGGTAGTCGCTGCCCGACTGGTGGTTGTCGGCGACGCGGACGTCGTCGAACGTGTCGTAGCCGAAGGCCAGGTCGTGCGAGCCCATGCTCTCGGTGGAGAGGAACCAGGAGCCCTTGACCAGGGTGTTCTTGTTGTCGCGCTTCTCGGGCCGGCAGACGCCGCAGAAGGTCGGGCTCCACCAGCGTTCACCGGTGAGGCCGTCGACCAGCAGCGTGCCCTTGATGAGGTCGGTGAACTTCGAGCCGGAGTTCTCGAAGGTGAACTTGCGCTCGGAGTACTGCGCCTCGACGAAGAAGTTTTCCGTGAGCACGCCGGTGTAGTTGAAGGCCGTCAGATCCTGCGGGAGCTTGCGGTCGTTGAGGCTGGCCAGGTCGAGGATGTTGCCGAAGCTGTTGCCGAGGTCGTCCTCGTCGATCTTGATGTAGGAGGCGACGAGGCGGTGGCCCTGGAGCGGCGACAGCGTCAGCTTGCCCTCGTAGCGCTTCTGTTTCGTGCCCTTGGGGTACGAGATGCCTGTCCGGGCCGTCTGGTTGGTGAGCACCGCATCCAGGTCACGGCCGGCGGCGAAGTACCAGAGCGGTCCTTCATGAGCCAGCCGCCCAGGGTGCCCTCGTACCGGCTGTTGTTCTTGTCGATCACGTTGGTTCTCTTGAACGGAGCGGGAACCTCGGAGATCCAGTCGTCGTTGGTCAGGCTGTCGCGGAAGGAGCCGTGCAACTCGTTGCCGCCCGACTTGGTGATCGTGTTGACCACGCCGCCGGAGAAGCGGCCGTACTCGGCCGAGATGCCCGAGACCGAGGTGGTGGTCTCCTCGATGGCGTCCTCGATGAACAGGTCGAACGGTTGGCCGCGGAGGTTCTCGTTGACCACCACGCCGTTGACCAGGAACAGGCTCTCATAGGACTGCGAGCCGGCGATGCTGATGCCGCGGGCCTGGGCCGCGCCCGCGCCGGTGGCGGCCACGCCGGGGGTGAGCAGCACCGTGTCGCGCACGTTGCGCTGGACCGGGAGCTCCTCCACGAAGCTCGTCTCGTACGTGGTCGCCGCCTGCGGCGTGGTCGAGATGGTCTCGTAGGTGCCGGTGACCGTCGATCTCCTCGCTGACCGTCGCCTGCGGCATCTCGGCGTCGAGCGCGGAGGCTCTGCGCGGCCGAGATCTTGAGCGTGTGCTCCGGAGTCTGGAAGCTCTGCCAGCTCGAACGTGACCTTGTACTCGCCCGGCGGCAGGAAGGGGAAGATGTAGTCGCCGTTCTCGGCGGTGGTCGCGGTGCGGGCACCCTGGAGGCTCTCCGACGTCACCGTCACGAGCACTCCGGGCAGGGCCGACCCGTCGGCGGCCGTCACCCGGCCGGACAGCGTGCCGGTGGGGAGGCCCTGGGAGAGCAGCGGAAGCGCCAGGAGCAAGGCGCACCCGAAGCTCAGAACGAAGGTCCTGATTCTCATGGGAAAAACTCCTTTCGATTCGTGGCCCCCGGCCCTGTGGCGAGGGGCTGTTCCAGACATGGTCCGCGCGGACGGACGGGGCGCCTGCTCGATCGGCGGTATGCCCCTTCCCACGGCGCCCGGGTGGACGCCTCCTGCATAGAAATCCAAACGGCTGAGAGGCAATTGTCATGCCGTCGTCACAGTGCTGTCAACCCGCCGCAGGTTCTTTTGTTTTCAAGGGCTTGGAAAGAGCCGGGCGGTCCGGAGGAGGCGCCCGCGTCCGGAAATCTGGTTTTCGTACGGAATCTTGGATTCAGTTTCCAGGAGAGGGCCAGAGCTCCCGCAGGGCGGCGGCCACGGGATCGCGCAGAGGAGGGGGGGTGTAGACCCGGTAGCGGTCGATGCGCGACAGGTGGCGGATGAACTGGCTGGCCTTCTCCATGGTCTCCAGGGAGCCGTCCCAGAGCCGGACGAGGACGCGGCTGCGACCCATGCGGTGGGGGTCCTTGGCGGAGTTCGAGAGCAGGAGGTTGCCGGCGCCGAAGCGCTCGGCGAGGCCGGGGAGGAGGGCCTCGAAGCGCTGTTTCTCCTCGCGGGTCAGGTGCTCCCGGGTCTCGAACGCGACGGGGAAGTGGACGCGCTCGACCACGGCGCGGGCGTGCAGGCTGCCGGAGGCGCGCATCGCCGACCAGATGGAGACGTCGTCCTGCTCCAGGAACGCCTCGGGATCGCAGGCCCAGGCGGCGCCAGCCTCTTTCATCCATTGGTTCAGGTGGAGCTCCAGCGCCTTGCCGGTAGCGTTGAAGTAGACCTGCGTGAACATGTAGTAGCGGGCCATCACCAGGGCTTCGAGCGCGTGGACTCCGCCCTCCTCGAGGCCGATGCCCCACTCGCCGGATAACCCGGGCGAGGGGTCGGCCAGCGGCAGGACCGTGTCGAGGAGCCGCTCCAGGTCGTAGGTGCCGTAGCGCACGCCGCAGAAGAGGCTGTCGCGTAGCAGGTAGTCCATCTTGTCCACGTCGAGCTCGCCGGAGATGATCTGGGAGAGGAGCCGCTCGGTGGGGCCGCCCTCCTTGCGCAGGAGGCGGGCCACGTCCTCGGGCACGATGCCGTCGCCGTGACGCGCGAAGATCTCCGCGATCTCCGGGGTGGCGAGCAGGCGGCGGGTCATCTCCTCGTGGTCGATCCCGCCCTCGAACAGCTCCTCGGCGGAGTGGCTGAACGGGGCATGGCCGACGTCGTGCAGCAGGGCCGCCGCGCGCACCGTCCGGCGCTCGCGGCTGTGGAGGCCGCCCGGCAGCAGGCCGTCCGCCTTCGAGCACAGCGCGTCGTAGAGCCGGCCGGCCAGATGCATGGCCCCGATCACGTGGCTGAAGCGGCTGTGCTCGGCGCCGGGGAAGACCAGGAAGGTGAAGCCGAGCTGGTGGATGAAGCGCAGGCGCTGCACGGGGCGGCTGTTGATCAGCGCCGCTTCCAGCGCGTCGGCGCGGATGAAGCCGTGGACAGGGTCGCGGAAGGACAGCACGCGGTCGGTTGATCTCGTCAAATCGGTCCGTCAAGCCGCCCCGTCAATTCCGCTCGTGGCCGGCGGCGAGGTGGCGCCAGGGGCGCAGCAGCTCGAAGAGCTGGTGCCGGTTGCGCAGGATCGAGAGCACCGAGAGACCCCGGTCCGGCAGGGTCTGCTGCAGCAGCCGCAGCTTGCGCAGGGGTGGCAGGTCGAGCCCCGCCGCGACACGGTTGACCAGCTCCTCGAAGCCGCAGTCGCTGGTGATCTCCTCGACCTCCTCGCGGCTCAGCGGGAAGGCCGGTCCGGTCTCCTCCGCGATGAGGCGAAGCAGCACGGCCACCCCCCGGCGCACGGCCTGGATGCCGGCGTCGCGCTCGTTGAGCCAGGGCTCCTCCACCGGCCGGACCACGGCCTGGCGGTAGGGCTCGGCGGTCTGCACCTCGCGCTCGACTTCGAAGCGGAAGTCGCCCGCCAGGAGGATGTGGGTACGGCCGTCCGGCAGGGGCTCCACGTCGAGCAGCCGGCCGGCGGTCCCTTCGGGATAGACGTCGGGCCGGCCTTCGTACTCCCGCGCCCAGCCGGGCTTGAGGAGGACGACGCCGATCCAGCGGGAGTCCTCGCCCCGCTCCAGCAGGTCCCGGACCATGCGCAGGTAGCGGGGCTCGTCGACCAGCAGCTTCAGCTCGGTGCGTGGGAAATGCACCTCGTCGGCGAGCGGGAACAGGGGGAGCCGGGTGACCGGGTCGCGTTCGTCTGCGATCGGAGCCATGGAGAGATGATACATGGCACAATGCCTCCCATGCGCGCCGCCCTGCCTCTTCTCCTGCTCTTCGCCCTGCCGCTCGGAGCCCAGACCGATATCGGTGACGCCCTGTGGGCGCGCCGGGCCGAAGGCCACCAGGGGGAGCGCGCCGCGACCGGCCCGATCGACCAGGCGGTCGCGGCCTGCGAGCGCGCGGTCAAGGAGCAGCCGGACCGGCTGGAGGCCTACTGGAAGCTGCTGCGCGCTCTCCATTACAAGGGCGACTACGCGGTCCAGACCCGTGAGGGCAAGCAGCAGGTCTTCGGCCGCGGCCGGGAGGTGTTCGAAGCGGCCCTGCGGCAGATCGACCGCCGGACCGGCCGGAAGCTGGAGGATCTCCCGCCGCGGCAGGTGGCGGCCTCGTGAAAGAGATCCCCGAGGCGCCGGCCGTCTACCTCTGGGGCGCGATCCACTGGGGGCTGTGGGGCGACTCCTACGGCCGCATCGCCGCCGCGCGGCAGGGGGTGGGCGACAAGATCCGCCGCTACGGCGAGATCGCGCTCGCGCTCGACGAGCGCTACGACCGGGCCGGCGCCCGCCGCCTGCTCGGCCGGCTCCACACCCTGGCGCCGAAGATCCCGTTCATCACCGGCTGGGTGGACCGCGACGAGGCGGTCGCCCACCTCCGCCGGGCGGTGGCGCTGGCGCCGGAAGACCTTTTCAACCAGGTCTACCTGGCCGACGCGCTCCTCCAGCATCATCCCGAGAAGTCGGCCGAGGCGCGGGAGATCCTGCGCCGGATCCTCCAGGCGAAGCCGGACCCCGAGCGGGTGGTGGAGGACGAGCGCGCCCTGGCCGAGGCGCGCCGGCTGCTCGCGGCGAAATGAGCGCGGAAGATTCAGCGGCGGCTCAGGCGCGGAACGCGCCGCTCCGGGCGATCGCGGCGGCGGCGTTCCTGGTGGTGCTCAAGGGGGCGGGGGCTTGGATCACGGGCTCGCTCGCCCTCGGCTCGGCCGCCCTGGACTCTCTCATCGACCTCTTCGTCTCCGCGGCCAACTGGGTGGTGGTCCGTCGCAGCGCGGCCCCGCCCGACGCCGACCACGCCTACGGGCATGGCAAGTTCGAGAACCTGGCGGCGCTGGGCCAAGGGCTGTTCCTGGCCGGCGGCGCGGTCGCCCTGATGTTGACGGCGGTGCGCCGGCTGCGGTCGGGAGAGCCGCCGCGCGAGACCTGGGCCGGCATCGCGGTGCTGGCGGTCTCGCTGGTGGTGAGCTACCTGGTGGCGAGGCACCTCCGGCGCGCGGCGAAGGCGGCGGACAGCCCGGCGCTCGAAGCCGACAGCGCCCACTACGCCTCCGACCTCTGGGTGAACGGTGCGGCGGCGGCGGCACTGCTGGTGATCGCCTTGACCGGCTGGGCGCCGGCCGACCCGCTGGTGGCGCTGTTTGTGGCGCTTTACGTCTTTCGCATGGCGGCCACCCTGGTCCTGGAGGCGCTCGGCGTGCTCTCGGACCGCGCGCTGCCGCAGGAAGAGCTGCGGCGCATCCGGGAGGTCGTGGACTCCTTCCGGGACAAGGGGGTGGTCGGGATGCACGATCTCAAAACCCGCCGCGGCGGCGGCCAGCGCTTCATCGAGCTGCACCTGGAGATCCCGCGCGCCACCTCGTTCCCGGACGCCCACGACCTCATGGTGGAGGTGCTGAGCGCGGTCGAGAGGGAGTTCCCGCGCTCGAAGGTGTTCGTGCATGGGGACCCGGTCTAGGGGGCTGCCAGGCTCCAGCCGACCCGCACCACCCCTTGATCCCCGAGCCGCGCCAGCAGCTCGTTCACGGTGGCGCCGTCCGGAGGCACCCGCAGATCCGGCGCGATCTCGGCCAGCGGCTCCAGGACGAAGCGGCGCTCGCGCAGCCGGGGGTGGGGGAGGATCAGCTCGGGCCGGTCCGAGATCCGGTCCCCCCAGAGGAGGAGATCCACGTCCAGCGGACGCGGACCGAAGCGCAAGCCGCGCTGGCGGCCCGCCGCCCGCTCCAGCGCCTTGCACACCGCCAGCAGCGCCTCGGGCGCGAGCCCGGTGCTTCCTACGGCGGCGGTATTCAGATAGTCCGGCTGGGGGACAGGCGAAACCGCGGCGCTACGGTACAGGGAGGCGACCCGCAGGCCGTCCAGGTAGAAGCGGAGACGCCCGAGCGCCCGGACCAGGGTGCGCTCGACGGTGCTCTCGTCGGGGACATTGCCGCCGAGCGCCAGGGCGACCCACACGGGATCAAGCCGGCGGTCATGCCTCGTCGAAGTCGTCGTCCTCTTCTTCCTCCTCCGCGTCGTCGAGCTCGTCGTCGAGCACTCCGACGGGGCCGACCATCTCCTCGTCGCCGATGTCTCCGATCGGCTCGTCCTCTTCGAGGTCCACGGCCTTGGCGACGTCCGTCTTCCGCTTCCGGCGCGAGGCCTGGCTGGCGGCGGTGCTGTCGCTCTGGTTCGAGTCCTTCTGGTTCGCTCCGCACTTGGGACAGACCGGCTCGGATTTTCCGAGGTCGTAGAACTTCGTCCCGCAGCTAAAGCAGTCGTATTTATTTCCCAGTTTTATTTCAGGCATGGCTTCCACCCGTTCAGAGGGCGGTGAACGTAGCATCCGGGCGCGGGGCTGTCAACGGCCTTTCTCCGGCTCGGGCGCTTGTCCCGGCTCTTGTACCGGAACAAACGGGGAGATACGATGGTTCTTCCCGGTATGTGGAAAACCCCGGTTCTGTCCCCCTATATCTCATGAAGCACCTCGTCACGACCATCCTCGTCCTCACGATCCTCGCCACCGCGGCGCCGTCCATGGCGGCGTCCGCCGGGTCGAAGGTACCCGACCCGTCGGCTCCCGGCCTGTCCGGCACCCAGCGTCTCCAGGCCCTGCTCGACCGCGTCCGCCTCGAACAGGAGAAGCTCAAGACCCTGGAGGCCCGCTTCGTCCAGCACCAGGAGAGCTCCATGCTGGCCGCGCCGGAGGAGTCCAAAGGCGTCTTCTCCTACGCCGCCCCCGACCGCGTCCGCTGGGAGTACCGCAGCCCAGCCCCATCACCGTCGTCATCCAGGGCGAGCAGATGACCACCTGGTACCGCGACCTCCACCGCGCCGACCTGGTCAAGGTGGGCCGCTACTCCAACCAGGTGCTCAAGTACCTCGGCGCCAGCGGCAACATGCAGACGCTGCTCGACTACTTCACCGTGAAGCTGTCCATGCCCGAGAAGAAGGGCGACCCGTACCGCATGGAGCTGGTCCCGCGCTACGCCCGGATCTCCAAGCGCCTCAAGACGATGACTCTCTGGATCGACTCCGGGAGCTTCTTCCCCACCCGCATGCAGTACGTCGAGGCCGGCGGCGACACCACCAGCTACGAGTTCCTCGACCTCAAGAGGAACGGCCCGATCCCGGCCGACCGCTTCGTCCTGAAGCTGCCCAAGGAGGTCCAGACCCGGGTCATCGACCTCGGTAGCGGAGCGCAGGGAGACAAGGGAGACAGCGCGAAGGAACCGAAGAGCCGGCCGTGAGGCCGCCCTCATGCCCCTGTCCTTCCAGGTTCTCACCACGCACGGCCGTGCGCGCCGCGGCCGGCTGACCACCCCGCACGGGACGGTGGAGACGCCGGCCTTCATGCCGGTGGGCACGCTGGGGGCGGTCAAGGGTGTCACGCCGCAGGAGCTGTCCGCGGCCGGCGCCTCCATCATGCTCTCCAACCTCTACCACCTGGCCCTGCGGCCGGGGGTGGACACCGTCGAGCGCCTCGGCGGCCTCCACGCCTTCACCGGCTGGCAGGGGCCGATCCTCACCGACAGCGGCGGCTTCCAGGTCTTCAGCCTGGAGGGGCTGCGCAAGGTGGACGACGGCGGCGTCAGCTTCCGCAGCCACCTCGACGGCTCCCTCCTCCGCTTCACCCCCGAGGGGGTGGTCGACCTCCAGTCGCGGCTGGGCGTCGACGTCGCCATGGTGCTGGACGAATGCCCGCCGTGGCCGATCGACCTGGGAGCGGCCGAGGCCTCCTGGAAGAGGACGCTCGCCTGGGCGCGGCGCGCGCGGGAGGCATTCCGCGGAGACCGCGGGGAGCATGGCGGCGGCCTCTTCGGCATCGTCCAGGGGAGCGTCTTTCCCGGCCTGCGGCAGCGGGCGGCCGAGGAGCTGGCCGGGCTGGACTTCGACGGCTACGCCATCGGCGGGGTCAGCGTGGGCGAGCCCGACCGCGAGCGCCGGGACGTCGTCGAATGGACCGCCCCGGCCCTGCCCGCGGACCGGCCGCGCTACCTCATGGGCGTCGGCTACCCGCGGGACATCCTGCACGCCGTCTCCCACGGGGTCGACCTCTTCGACTGCGTGCTGCCGGCGCGCAACGCCCGGCACGGCGTGCTGTTCACCCGCCAGGGGGTGATCAAGATCAAGAACGCCCGCTACAAGGAAGACCCCCGGCCGCTCGATCCGGAGTGCGGCTGCCCGGCCTGCACCCGGGTGCCGCGGGCCTTCCTCCATCACTTGACGCGCTGCGGCGAGCTCACCGCGGCGGTGCTCGGCACCCTGCACAACCTGCGGTTTTACCTTGACTTCCTGGAGGACATCCGGCAATCTATCTCGCTCGGTACGTACGAGGATCTGGCGGCGAGATTCGCCACCCGTTCGACCGGCGAGGGGCCGCCGGCGGAGCCCGCGCCGGTCACCTCCGATCCCCAAGAGCACCAAGAGCAGATGCGCTCCTGAACGCGGGCCTGCCAGCGGACCGGCCCGCACGGAGACGCGGAGACCAAACGCATGATTTCGATCCTTCCTGTCTGGACGACGCTGGCTTTCCAGTCCGCGGAGCCCTCCCCCTGGCTGAGCGCGCTGCCCATGCTCGCCGTCATGGTCATTTTCTACTTCCTGCTCATCGGCCCCATGCGCAAGCGCCAGAAGGCTGTGCAGCAGCTCGTGGAGGCCTTGAAGAAGGGAGACCACGTCATCACCAACGGCGGGATCTACGGTGAGATCCAGGCGGTCGATGCCCAGACCGTCATCCTCAAGATCGCCGACAACGTCAGGATCAAGGTCGCCAAGTCGGCGATCGCCGGCCTCGAAGGAAAAGAAGGGGACAACCAATGAAAGGCACGTTGCTCTGGCGCGGGATCCTGATTCTCGCGTCGATTCTCATCTCGGTGGCGCTCGCCTACCCGCCGAAGCAGAAGATCAATCTGGGCCTCGACCTCCAGGGCGGCATGCACCTGGTCCTCCAGGTGAAGACCGAGGACGCCCTGCGCGCCGACACCGACTCCGACATGGACCGCCTGGTCAAGGTCGCCGGGGAAGAAGGCATGACCGGCTTGAAGGCGCGCCGCGTCGGCGACAGCCACTTCGAGATCGCCGGCCTCGCGCCCGACGCCCTCGACAAGCTCATCGGCCTCGCCGAGACGCACACCTTCACCGGCCGCAACGGCCGCTGGGAGATCGCGGACCGCGGCGACGGGCGGGTCGAATTCGCCATGAACGCCACCGCGGCCAACGAGGCGCGCACCGGCGCGGTGGACACCGCCCTGCAGACCATCCGCAACCGCATCGACGCCTTCGGCGTGTCCGAGCCCGTCATCCAGAAGGCGGACAACTACCGCATCGTGATCCAGCTTCCGGGCGTGGACGATCCCGAGCGCGTGCGGCGCCTGATCAAGTACACCGCCTTCCTGGAGTTCCGCATCGTCGAGGGGAGCCCCACCGAGAGCCGCGAGACCCTTCTGGCGGGCCTGGGCGGCACCGTGCCGGAGAACCTCAAGATCCTCGACGGCGACATCCACGACAAGTCCGGGGCCGTGGTCGGCAAGCGTTTCTACGCCGTGCAGAAGCGCCGCACCGTCACCGGCCGCGACCTGAAGAACGCCCGGCCGAGCGTCGGCGAGTTCAACCGCCCGATCGTCCACTTCAGCCTGACCCCGCAGGGCGCCGACGCCTTCGCCGAGCTGACCGGCAGCAACATCGGCCGCGGCCTGGCGATCGTCCTCGACGGCCGCGTGGTCTCGGCCCCGGTGATCAACGCCCGCATCTCCGACGAGGGGATCATCGAGGGCGACTTCACGCCGCAGGAGGTGCAGGATCTCTCCACGGTGCTCAAGTCCGGCGCGCTGCCGGCGGGCCTCACCATCCTGGAGGAGCGGACCATCGGCCCGTCCCTCGGCCGCGACTCGATCCGCAAGGGGCTGCTGGCCGGCGTGGTGGGAACCACGGCGATCATCTTCTTCATGCTGGTCAACTATCGCCTGAGCGGCTTCAACGCGGTGGCGTGGCTCGTCCTGAACGTCATCCTGCTGTTCGGCGGCCTCGGCGTACTTTCACGCCACCCTGACCCTGCCCGGCATCGCCGGCATCATCCTGACCATCGGCATGGCCGTGGACGCCAACGTGCTGATCTTCGAGCGCATCCGCGAGGAGCTGCGGGCTGGGCAAGACGGTCCGCTCGCGGTCGAGGCGGGATTCAGCGCGCGCCAGTTGGACGATCTTCGACTCCAACCTCACCACCCTGATCTCGGCGGCGTTCCTGTTCCAGTTCGGCACCGGCCCGATCCGCGGCTTCGCGGTCACCCTGACGGTCGGCCTGCTGGCCAACCTGTTCGCCGCGGTCTTCGTAAGCCGCTGGCTGTTCGATTTCGTCCTGTCCCGCAGGCGGATCCAACGGCTCTCGATCTGAAGGGCACAAGGAGCAAGTGATGGAGATCCTTCACGATATCAACATCGATTTCATGAAGTACCGGAAGTTCTGGATCTTGGTGTCACTGGCCTTGGTGATCCTCGGCTTCACGGCGCTGTTCGTCCACGGTGAGCTCAACATCGGCATCGACTTCGCCGGTGGCACGCAGATCACCTTGCAGTTCCGCGAGAAGCCCAACATCGACCGGCTGCGCGGCGTGCTGCAGGGGGCCGGCCTGGAAGAGGTCACGATCCAGCGCATCGGCCGCGAGAGCGAGAACCAGGTCATGGTCCGCACGCGGCTCATGAAGGGCCAGGAAGAGGGCAGCCTGCCCAAGGTCTCCGCCGCGCTCGACCGTGAGCTCAACCCGGGCCAGACCGGCAAGCCCGACCTGAACCGCATCGGCGCCGACGCGCTCGCCGGGGTGCTTGGCGGAAGCGCACCCGAGCAGTCCCTGAAGACCGCCGAGGCGATTATCGCCAAGCGCCGCGAATCCGGCCTGTTCCACTCCTGGGACGAGCTGGCCGGCGTGGGCGGCCTCAGCCCGGCCGGGCTGGAAGGCTTGAAGCAGAGCACCGCGATGGGCAGCTTCGCGGTCATGGGAACCGAGAACGTCGGTCCGCAGATCGGCCAGGAGCTGCGCAAGCGGGGCTTCTATGCCGTGGCGCTGTCGCTGCTGGGGATGCTGATCTACATCTGGTACCGCTTCGAGCTGCGCTTCGGGGTGGGAGCGGTCATGGCCAGCATCCACGACGTGCTGGTGACCCTGGGCCTGTTCGCGGTGTTCGGCTTCGAGTTCAACCTCACTACGATCGCGGCGTTCCTGACCCTGATCGGCTACTCGATGAACGACACGGTGGTGATCTTCGACCGCATCCGCGAGAACATGCGGAAGACCCGCCGCAAGCCGCTCATCGAGATCATGAACGACAGCATCAACCAGACCCTCTCCCGCACCCTGCTCACGGGAGGCCTGACGCTGCTGTCGGTGATCTCCCTGCTGGTACTGGGCGGCGAGGTGCTGCGCGGCTTCGCGTTCGTGATGACGGTGGGTATCCTGGTGGGTACCTACTCGTCGATCTACGTGGCGAGCCCGTTTGCGCTGCTCTGGGAGCAGTACTTCGGCGCCGAGGCCAAGGCCCGCCGGGCCGGCCAGCCCGCCCCCGCCGGCAAGATCGGCTGAGCGGCTTGACATTCCGTTCGCCCGTCCCTCTCCCCGAGTCTCCGGGGAGGGGGGTGGGTGGTGGTGTGCCCCGATTTGCGTCTACTCAAGACGCTGAGTAAAATTACTCAGTATGGTGAGTAAACCGCCAAGCCCTGCTTTTCAGCGTGACTACGCCGCCGTACTCGCCGCCCGGCGGCGGCATTCCGGTAGATGAGTTCCTGTCGCGGCCGGTCACAGACTGGCTGCGACCCTGAGCGCCAGGCCGGAAATCAGAAGCTGCGCAGCGCCACCATCGGGTGGATCTCGGTGGCGCGCCGGGCGGGGACGAAGCAGGCGACCGCAGCCACGCCCAGGAGGAAAAGCGACACGCGGGATGCCCAGCTCTCGCGGCTTGCGGAAGCGTTCTCGCGCCCAAAACTTACGTTCCTTTTTCATTCCCAAACGTTCTTGGATGAAAACGAAGCGTACTTTCTTGAAAGTAAGGCGTAACTTCCAAAGGACGAAGCGTTCCCGGATGAAAACAGAACGTAACATCGTGAAAACGAGGCGTAATTTTGGAGAAAAAGAACGCCCGTGAATGAAAGTAAAGCGTAATTTTTGAGAACGAGAACGCTTCCGGGACGGACGGAGACGCTCCTGTCTGGCGGCAAGGCGCCTCCGGATGGAACGAGCGCGTGCCGAGCGCGAGCGGGATCGCGATGGCCTGCGGCCTGGGCATTCCCCGTTCTGCCGAGACCTTTCGGCAAGCCGCCGAGACCCTTCGGCGACCGGCTACACCTGTCGGCGATCCGCCGAAGCGTTTCGCCGAGTCGCCGAACCCTTGAGCCGGTCCGGGAACAACTCTGGCGCGCCGTCTACGCCTCTCGGCATGACGCCGAATGCCGCCCCAGGGCCAGAAGCGTCGCATATATGCTGGACGTCACCGGCTACTCCGGACCGGACGCTTATCCGACACGGTCTTGTCGTCTAAGCACCGTGGCGCAGCCCAGTCCTGGAGGAGGGCTCCAGACCCGATTCTGTCGCATAAGCCTCCAGCCCTCCCTGGAAGAGCCTCTCCTTAGCCGACAGAGTCGAGCGTCACCACGTCCCGTGGGAGCAAGTAGACTTATGCGACAGGCTCTATCACGTTGACGTGCCTAAGCGAACGACGTAACATTGGACCCAAATGCAGAGGAGAAAGAACCTTGCGGCTTTGGCGCCCGAGCATCTGGTTGTCGGATTTGGTACTCGCTAAAACGCGTTCGGGTTCCCGGTGAGTAAGCGGTTGAGCAGGCCTCTGAAAAGGGGAAGTAGGTGAAGACGCCGCCGAACCAGCGTTTGGAGCGGACCGGCGGGCAACTGGCTCGGCATGCCCTGGCATCTGTTGCCGCCGGCCGCTCAAACGCAACGCGTTACTGCGGCTCGGAAGCTCTGTGATGAGAACCTCGGTTTAGAGAACTGGAAGTGATATGAAAGAAGCGATAGCGGCCGCGCTTCTCACGCTACTTGGAGTCGTACTAACCGTAATCGTCGCCTACTTTACCAGTAGGCACCAAGCGCGCATCGAACTTGAGAAGCTACGTGCGGGCGCGGCCAGCAAGCTGTTCGAGATGCGCTTAGAAGTTTATCCGCAGCTTTACTTCCTCGTAAGCGATCTTATGAAAAAACTGCGGCGCAAAGAGGCAGACAGATCACTTACTGCGAGCACCCTAGGAGCAATTGAGCTATGGGAATCGCACAATGCTATACTTTTTGGTGCTAAGGCACTTACGGCTTACCATCAAGCACGCGAAGCTGTGGCTACGCTGGCTCAGCTATCAGACTCTGCGTTTGTTGAGGCTTTGGGATCCGACAAGAATGTCAAAAGCTACATTCGCCCACTCCAGAGTCTCGAGCTTCGCAATGAAATATGAACTCGGCGTCTTTGAAGTCGAGACACCAACGCGATTCAAGGAGGCTCCTGCATTCCGCTCGTACCAGGAAGCACTCCTAAACAGTGTAGGCAATGCCAGGAACACGCAGTCCATAGGAGAAAAGCCGCATAACCGCCCGGATAAAGTGACAGAGGAAGTGCGCCAGGGTAAGCCTGGGAAAGGGGGAAGCGATGTAGACGGCAGTCGACAGAGCGGAAACCTCTCATAGGAGACCCGGCAGGTACGAATCCTGCCCGGCAAAGGCTGGCCACCAGCCGGAAGCGAGTCTTGCGTGGGCTCATCCCGTAAGGGCGCCTGCGAAGCGTAGACAGCGAGACCGAAGGCCGTGTGATTGAGCCACGAAAGGCACATGTCGTTGGGGTTGTCCTAGTTTCCTCAAGGGGCGACAGCACTCTTCCGCTGCTATGGCCTGGCGAGAGGAGCCCGACCGGGGTCCGAGAGCACGGCATACGGTTACTGGGGTCTCCCCAGGAACCTGGGAGATCCCGCCACTTCCGCCGAAGAAAGAGCCGGTGAGGGTCCCGGCTGACCAAAGGTCCAGGCTTGCGGCGGGGGCGTCCACAACCCGCAAGAGCGAAACCGGGCGGGCGCACAGGCGGTACGGCCGGGACAAGGGCAACCGAGCCTGGCCGGAAGAATGGCGGGAAGTCAGAGAGCCTCATTGTACTGATGAAGCCGGGGAACCGACCCGTGGGACCCGGTGGAGGGAAGGGGGCTCCGTGGCACGGAACCGAACGGAGGGAAAGATGTCGGGATCGCCGAATCTCGGGAGCATCTCAACGCGACTTCGCCGGATAGCGAAATTGGCGCAGGAAGATCCAGAGCGGTCGTTTTTGAGCCTGGCTCACTATATCGATGAGTACTGGCTCCAGGAAGCCTATTCCCGAACTCGTAAGGACGGGGCGGTGGGCGTGGACGGTATGACAGCCGAGCAGTACGCGGAGCATCTGGGGGACAACCTCCGGTCGCTTCTCGACCGCTTCAAGTCGGGCCGCTACCAAGCGCCGCCAGTCAAGCGGGTCCACATCCCGAAAGGCACCGGGTCTGAGACTCGCCCGATCGGGATTCCCGGCTTCGAGGACAAGGTGCTACAGCGTGCCGTAGCGATGGTGCTTGAAGCCATCTACGAGGAGGACTTCTTGTCCTGCTCGTACGGCTTTCGGCCGGGTCGCTCGGCTCACGAGGCGCTGCGTGATCTCTGGCGGGAGCTGATGGGGATGGGTGGTGGGTGGGTGCTAGAGGTGGACATCCGGAGCTTCTTCGATGAGCTGGACCGTGGCCATCTGGGATCCTTCCTGGACCGCAGGGTGCGCGACGGCGTGATCCGTCGGGCAATCGGCAAATGGCTGCAGGCGGGTGTGTTGGAAGAGGGGCGCCTGAGCCATCCAGCGGCGGGGACCCCGCAAGGCGGTGTCATCTCGCCCCTGCTGGCCAACGTTTACCTGCACGAAGTGCTGGACCGGTGGTTTGAGAAAGAGGTCAAGCCTCGTCTTGGAGGACGGGCCGTCCTGATCCGGTACGCGGACGATCTGTTGATCGTCTTCGCCGAGGAGAAGGATGCTCGTCGAGTGGCGGAAGTCCTACCGAAGCGAGTTGCTCGCTACGGCCTACGACTTCATCCCGAAAAGACGCGATTGATTCCATTTCAAGTACCACGAGGTAAGGACAAGACGTCGCGGTCTCAAGGCCCGGCCGCCTTCACTTTCCTCGGGTTTACGCACTACTGGGGCAGGAGCCGCAAGGGCAACTGGGTGGTCAAACGCAAGACGGCCGCGAGTCGCTTGACTCGGTCGTTGTCCAGAGTCCGTCAGTGGTGTCGCCGCTGGCGACACGAGCCTGTACCGTGGCAACAGCACCGGTTGTCGTTGAGCCTGTGCGGGCACTACGCCTACTACGGGATCACAGGCAACTACAAGGCGCTGGACAACTTCCATCGACAGGTCACGCGAGAATGGCGCAAATGGCTGAACCGGCGGTCGCAGAAGGCCCGGATGACCTGGGAGCGGTTCAACCGCCTCCTTGTCACCTATCCGCTGCCACACCCTCGGATCGTCCATGGCGTCGGAGTCGCGTAGCGAAGCCATGTCACGAAGAGCCGGATGCGGGAAACCCGCAAGTCCGGATCTGTGGGGGGCCCGGTCGGGCAACCGGCCGGGTCTACCCGATGAGAAAAGCGTCGGGGCGTAACTTCAGCGGCATTAGCCCCAGCCAAGCGGTCATCATCTTCTCGGACCGACTACCGCTGTAGTCCCCAAAGGGGACGCAGGCCTAAAGCCTGGGGCTTCAGCCCCAGGTCCAGATCCCCCCAGAAAACACCAAGCCCTGAAAGGGCGCAGGCATTGCCGCGGGGTTGTAACCCCGCGAGGGCGGGCGGCGGTATGCCTGCGTCCCCTCGGGACTTGGGGAATGGGGGTGGCCGTCGTCCAGGGGTTGAAACCCCTGGCTGTACGCCTCCGTCCCTCCGGGACTTTGCACCGACTCGATCAAGGGCCTCCTGCTGGCACAAGAGCGTGAAGACGACCATGATCTACGCCCATGCCCGTCCACCCAGAGATTTCACGAATTTCTGGGCCTCGGGCCGGGAGCAGCGGGCCAGTCCGCCGCTTCGGGTGGCACCCGTTTTGGTCCGTCTTGCCCGGCCCGACGGCCTTGACTTGACTCACTTCCGGGTTCACACTTGAACCATGACAAAGCTCAACGTCCACGAGGCGAAGACCCACCTCTCCGAATACCTGCCCAGGATCGAAGCCGGTGAAACCATTGTACTGTGCAGGAGAAACGTACCGATCGCGGAGATCCGGCCGCTGCCGCCGGTCGAGCCGCTCCGCCGGCCGGAGATCGGCTTCGCGAAAGGGACGTTCACGATCCCCGGCGAGTTCTTCGAGCCTCTGCCGGCCGAGCTCCTGGACGCCTTCGAAGGTCTTCCCGGATGAGGCTCCTGCTCGACACCTGTACCTTCCTTTGGGCAGCTCTCGACGACCCCAAACTCTCAGCGTACGCCCGTGAGTTGCTGCTCGACCCGGAAAGCGAGCGGTTGGTGAGCGCGGCGACCGCTTGGGAGATCGCCATCAAGGTGGGCCGGGGGCACCTGGCGCTGCCGGAGCCGCCGAAGCGCTGGGTCCCCCTCGGCCGCAAGCGTCTGGCGGCAAGCCCTCTTCCCATCGACGAAGAGTCCGCCCTCCAGGTCGCCCAACTTCCGCCGCTCCACCGCGATCCGTTCGACCGCATCCTGGTTGCCCAGGCCATCGTCCACGGCTGCGTCCTCTTGACCCCCGATCCGGACATCCAAGCCTACCCGGTGCGGGTGGCATGGTAGCGGGGGCCGCAGCACGGGGCCTACTTCTCGGGCACGAACTTCATCGACACCGAGTTCATGCAGTACCGCAGGCCGGTCGGCTTGGGGCCGTCGGTGAAGACGTGGCCGAGGTGGCCGCCGCAGCGGGCGCAGTGGACTTCGGTGCGGGTGGAGAAGAAGCTGTTGTCTACTTCCGTTTCCACGTGCCTCGGATCGATCGGTTGCCAGAAGCTCGGCCAGCCGGTGCCGGACTCGAACTTGGTCTCCGAGCTGAACAGTGTCAGGCCGCAGGCGGCGCAGACGTAAGTCCCCTTCGCATGGTTGTTCCAGAGCTCGCCGGTGAAGGCGCGCTCCGTGCCCTGCTTGCGCAGAACCTTGAACTGCTCCGGCGTGAGGAGCTTCTTCCACTCGTCCTCGGTCTTGACGATCTTCTGGATGCCGTCGGCGGTGGTGGTGGTCGTGGCGGTCGTGTTCACGGCGGTTGATCCTTTCTCCCTCTTCTCGGCGGCGGCGCGGACACAAGCCGCCGCGGTGACGATCAGCAGGGCGATGACAAGCAGGGCTTTGAGTCTCAAGGCGGAACCCCCTTCAGTCCAGGTTTGCTCCATTTTCCCGTAACAACTCGACGAAGGCCGTTTCATCCAGGGTTTTGACGCCCAACCGCTGGGCGTCCTCGGCCTTGGAGCCGGCGTCCTCGCCGATCACCACGTAGTCGGTCGACTTGCTGACCGACCCCGTGGCCCGTCCACCCAGAGATTCCACGAATTTCTGGGCCTCGGGCCGGGAGAAGCGGGACAGTCCGCCGGTGAAGACGAACTTCATGCCCGCAAACGGTTGTACGCTCGCCGCCTCCGGCTTGGACTGCTCTTCCCGCAGGTTGAGCTTCTTCGTCAGCTCGTCCAGGATCTCGGCGTTCTTGGGCTCGGCGAAGAAGGCCAGGATCTGCTCGGCCATGCGCGGACCGACGCCGGAGACCTCCTGGAGCGCGGCTTCGTCCGCCGTCCGCAGGCGCTCGAAGGAGCCGAAGTGCCGGGCCAGGTCGCGCGCGACGGCGGTGCCGACCTCGGGGATGCCCAGACCGTAGAGGAAGCGCGCCAGCTCCACGCTGGCCGCCGCCTTGGCCAGCGCCTCGACCAGGTTGGTGGCCGACTTTTCCGCGAAGCCCTCCAACTGCACCAGCCGATCGGCCGTCAGCTCGAAGAGGTCCGGGAGCTGCTTCACCAATCCCTCGCTGACGAACTGCTTGGCGGTCTCGTCTCCCAGCCCTTCGATGTCCAGCGCGTTGCGGGAGGCGAAGTGGACGATCCGGCCGGCGAGCTGGGCCGGGCATTCGAAGCTGTTCGGGCAGACGGTGAACGGGCCGCGCTCGGTCAGCGCCGTGCCGCAGGACGGGCAGACGTCCGGCATCTTCCAGACCGGCCCTCGCTCCTTGTCCGGCTCCTCGATGCGCTCGACGACCTGGGGGATGACGTCGCCGGCCCGCTGGATGCGCACGCGGTCGCCTTCGCGGACGTCTTTCCTCGCCACCTCCTCGCGGTTGTGGAGCGTGGCGCGGGAGACGGTCACGCCGCCGATCTCGACCGGCAGCATGATCGCCACGGGGGTGACCACGCCGGTGCGGCCGACGCTGGGGAGGATGGAGAGGAGGCGCGTCACCTCCTTGCGCGGCGGGAACTTGAAGGCGTACGCCCAGCGCGGATGCCGGGCCGTCCAGCCGAGCATCTCGCGGGCTTCCAGGTCGTTCAGCTTGATGACGATGCCGTCGATCTCGTAGCCGAGGAAGCTCAGGTCGTCGCGCTTGTCCTCGAGCTCCTTGTGGTAGGCGAAGATCCCGTCGAGATCCGTGGCGCGGCGGACGTGGTCGTTGACGCGCAACCCCCAGTCGCGGAGGGCCTGGAGCACGTCCCACTGCGATTCGACGTCGAGCCCTTCCGAGGCCAGGATGTCGTAGGCGTAGAGGTCGAGCGGCCGGGCGGCGGTGATCTGGGGATCGAGCTGGCGCAGGGCGCCGGCCGCGGCGTTGCGCGGGTTCGCGAACGGCTCCTTGCCTTCGGCCATCAGCGTCTCGTTGAGCTTTTCGAAGTCCTCGGAGTGCATGATGACCTCGCCGCGGATGGCGACGAACGGCGGCACCGGCCGTTCCGTGCGCAGGCGGAGGGGGACGCTCTGGATGGTGCGGACGTTGGCCGTGATCCCTTCGCCGCGGCGGCCGTCGCCGCGGGTGGAGGCCTGGAGCAGGGCGCCGTCCCGGTAGACCAGCTCGACCGAGGCGCCGTCGAGCTTCGGCTCCAGCACGTATTCGACGGGGAAGTCCTCGCCGAGCCCCTTGCGTACCCGCTCGTCGAAGCGGCGGAGCGAGGCCTCGGACTGGTCCGAGTCCAGGGAGAGCATGGGAGCGGCGTGCTCGATGGTGGCGAAGCTGGTCAGCGGCTGGCCGGCGACCCGCTGGGTGGGCGAATCGTCGGTGATCAGGTCCGGATGCTCCTCCTCCAGGGCGACGAGCTCGCGGTACAGCTTGTCGTACTGCTCGTCGGAGACTTCCGGCCTGTCCTTGACGTAATAGAGATAGTCGTGGTGGCGGATCTCGGAACGGAGCCTGGCGACCCGCTCGGCGGCCTTCTCTCTGTCCATGCGCTCCCCTTGATAGGATCGCCCTTTGCGGGCGGTCGTTGGCAGGCCGATGCTAGCATCGAGCGCCGCGCGGGAAAGCCGGATGGAGAGGAAATGAAGCCATGACATCGCTCTGGACGCGCGCCGGTCTCACCTGGAGGGAGCTCGGGGTGCGCCTGTGGCGGCAGATCTACCAGGACGAGCTCCTGGGGCGCTCGGCGGAGCTGGCCTACTTCTTCCTCTTCTCGGCGTTTCCGCTGCTCCTGTTCCTGACCTCGCTGCTGGGCTACGTGGCGGGGGCGAGCGCGTCGCTGCGCTGGAGCCTCCTCTGGTACCTGGCGCGGATCTCGCCCAGCCCGGAGATCACCTCGCTGCTGACCGGCACGCTCAAGGAGATCACGGTGGCGCGTAGCGGGGTCAAGCTCTACGCCAGTCTCGTCGCCGCTCTCTGGATCGCCTCGAACGGCATGATCGCGGTGGGCCGGACGCTGAACATCGCCTGCGGCCTCAAGGAGACCCGCCGGTGGTGGAAGCGGCGGATCATCGCGGTGGTGCTGACCGTCCTGTTCGCCGTCCTCATCATCTCCGCCCTCACGGTCATCTTCTACGGCAGCGCGATCGCGAGCCTGCTGGCCGAGCACGCCGGCCCGTCCGTCGCGGTGGCCTGGTATGCCCTGAAGTGGCCGCTGCTGCTGGCCTTCCTGGTCGTCTCCTTCGAGTTGCTCTACAACTACGCGCCCGACCAGGGAGACGCGCCGAGCCGCCATTGGGTCACGCCGGGAGCGGTGACGGGGGTGTCGCTGTTCCTGCTGGCCTCGTTCGGGCTGCGGCTCTACCTCTCTTACTTCCATATCTACAGCAAGACCTACGGCTCGGTCGGCGCGGTCATCCTTCTCCTGACCTGGTTCTACATGACGGGGTTCGCCATTCTCATGGGAGGAGAGGTCAACTCCGAGATCGGCAACGAGATCTCGCGGCAGGAGGCGAAGCGGCAGGGGAAGGAGACGCCGCAGGAGCGCCGCCGCCGCCGCCGCCGGCTGCTCCGCACCTTCCGTTAGATTCTTTGTCCCGCGAACGCCTCCGCAAGCACTCTGTCTTGTGTAGACCCAATTGCGAAATGGGGTAGAGGGGGATGCCCTGTTTCCAGTCTCAAGAGGAGATCGGTGATGAAAGACTGGAAAATGTTTGCGTTCGTAGCGTTGGTCCTGGTCGCCTTGCCTGTCGCCGCGCAGACCCACACGGTGGCCGCGGGCGATGACGGCTGGACGACCCCCGGCGGCGGCTTGACCTACATCAAGCTGACCGGGTGGAACCTGAGCTCGGTGTTCCCGGGCGGTTCCGTGGTCCCCGGCACCGAGCTGGTCAACCTGAAGGGCAAGGCGATCAAGCCGGCGAGCATGGGCTCGGTCGACACGATCGTGCGCCACGGCGGCCCCCAGACCTTCACCTACTTCGGTGAGATCCGGACGTTCGCGGTCCAGGTCGTCGGGCTCAGCCTGGTTTCGGACAACGACTCGGTGGGGATCTCGGGTTACGGTACCTACAACCTGGAGGTCTATCTCTCCAAGGCCGTGGCGAGCACCGGTTCCATGAGCGTCAAGCAGGTGAACGGCGACGGCGGCACGTTCAGCTCGTCGTTCTCGGTTTACCCGGTGGTGGTCTTCGTCAACACGACGAACCCCTCCGACCGCGTCCGTCTGGACTGCGGCGCGGTCACGGGCGCCTGCGGCGCCATCGTCCTGAACTCGGCCGGCAGCGGCTGGGTCCACACCGGCGGTCCGGGCAACTTCAACCCGGCGACCGCGGGTGTCCCGAATCTGCCCTCCGGAGTGGTCTTCGACGCCAACGGCGACGGTGTCAACGACACCACGACGATCGGCCGGAGCAACTCCTTCATCCCCGGCTTCGCGGCGTCGCCCCCGTTCCCCGTGGCGGCCGGCAACCATGACCATGCCGACTACTCCTCGCGGCACATCACCAAGCCGCCGCAGGACTGCCTGCAGGTCGCCCAGCCCGCCGACACCACGGGAGCGACGAAGAACCAGACCGGCGACGCGATTGCCCAGCCGGCCCCCTGCCCGATCATCGTCGTGCCGGCTGAGCCGGTCGGCGGTGTGAACTAGCCTTTCCGGGAGGGGCGGCGCCGCCGCCCCTCCTACCCTTTCTCCACCCTCCGCAGCAGCTCCGGCAGGAAGATCAGCGTCGTCCCGTAGGAGACCAGCATGGCCAGGGCGAGCAGCAGCCCGAGGCTGGCGTTGGGCTTGATCGCCGACACGGTGAGCACCGAGAAGCCGAAGGCGAGCACGAGCGCGTTCCAGAGCAGTCCGCGGCCACCGGTGCGCAGCGTGGCCAAGACCGCCTGTTCGTGGGCCGCGGCGTGATCGATCCCCTCCCCCCCGTCCCGATATTCACGCCGGTAGGCATGGACGAAGTGGAGGGCGAAGTCCACTCCCGCTCCCAGGTTGACGGCCGCGAACATGCTGGTGGCGATGCCGAGCGGAATGCCGCCGTAGCCGAGTACGGCGAACATGATCAAGGCGGCGGCGAGCACCGGCGCGAGCGCCGTGGCCGTGAGCCGGAGGCTGCGCAGAACCACGAGGAGAAGCAGGGAGATCTGGAGCATCGTCCAGCCGATGGACCGGAGCTGGTTGCGGACGATCGCCCCAACCACCTCCAGGCCGACCGGCACGTCGCCCGAGAGGTGGGCCCGCACCCCGTAGCGGGAGGAGAGGGCGGGCAGCCGCTGTTCGAGCCAGCCGCGCAGCTCGCGTCCGCGCTCGAAGTCGGCATTGCGGACGAACAGGCGCGCCCGCGCCGCGTCGAGGTCGTAGGTCAGCACCTGCCGCAGGTCGAGCCACTTCTGGGCCGCTTCCAGCCAGGCGACGGCCTGCATGGCGGTATCGGGGGTCATGTTCGAGAGCGGGCCTCGGTGATGGAGGACGGTCTCGCCGATCAGCTTCAAGGGCGGCACAGGAGAGAGGATGCCGCCCACGTGCGGCGCCGTCCGTGCCTGGTTGTGGAAGTCCTCCAGCAGCGCGAGCCCCCGCGGCGTCTGGAAGAAGAGCCGTTGTCCTTCGAAGACCACGTCGAAGCGGTAGCTTCCCCAGAAGACGCGGTTGAAGTCGCGCTCGGCCGTGACCAGGTCCGAGCGCGGATCGAAGTTGTCCACCCAGGAGTCCTGGACCTTCAGGAGGAAGAGGCCGGGCACGGCCAGAACGACGACGGCGAGGCCGGCCAGGGCGGCGCCCCGCGAACGCCGCGCCACGAGCCGCTCCCAGGCGGGCAGAGCGGCCGTCATTTCCTTC
This sequence comes from uncultured Holophagales bacterium, assembly GCA_963844885.1. Classification (GTDB taxonomy): domain Bacteria; phylum Acidobacteriota; class Thermoanaerobaculia; order Multivoradales; family UBA5704; genus DATMER01. The sequence continues at coordinate 432,635 of CAWJQA010000018.1, forward strand.
TCCGCCTGCCCGCGGCGCACGATCCAGCTCTCCGGCAGGAGAGCGATCAAGGCCGGGACCAGCGCGAAGGAGAAGATCATGGCGATCACGAGCCCGATGGCGGCGAAGATCCCGAACTGCCGCAGCGGCAGGATCGACGCCGAGCCGAAGGAGAGGAAGCCGGCCGCCGTGGTCAACGAAGAGAGGTAGAGCGGCCGGGCGAGGTCGGCATAGGCGCCCGCCGCGGCCCGGATCAGCCTCTCCCGTGGCTCTCCCGTTTCGTCGGCGACCTCGGGGAGCCGCTGCCGGACGCGTTCCAGGAGATGGATCTCGTCCGTGATCGACAGGGCCATCAGGAGAACGGGGAGGATGGTCGTCACCAGCGTGACCGGCACGCCCGTCCAGCCCATGATCCCCAGGGTGCAGACGAGCGTGGCGAGCACTTCGAGCAGGGGGATGAGGACGCCGCCGATCGTCCGCAGCGAGAGCCAGAGCAGGAGGGCCACGGCCGCGATCATCATGGGCACGAGCCGTTGCAGGTCGCGCAAGACCGCGTTGCCAAGCTCGGCCTCGGCGACGGCCGGGCCGGTCAGGCGCAGCCGGAACGGGGAGCGGGAGCGGGATTCGATCCACGTTTCGAGCCCCCGGATGAGATCCTGGCGGCCGGCGCCGGTCCGGAGATGGACGTAGATCGCCGCGCTCCGGCCGTCGCGGGAGAGGAACAGCTCGCGCACCAGCATCGAGCGGTCGATCTCCTTGACCAGGGCGGCGAAGGCGGCGGGATCGTCCGGAATGCTCGCGGCGTTCTCGATCACCGGGCGGAGCCGGAGCGGGCCGTCGGGCCGGGGCCGCGCCATGCGCAGGGCGAGGGAGCGCACGCCGGCCATCGCCACGTCCGGGATCGCCTGGATCTCGCGGTGGCTGGAGAGGAGGAACCGGAGCCCTTCAGGAGACTGGACGGCCGGTCCGCCGGGGAGCGACGTGATCAGGAGGATGACCTGCTCCGGCTCCTGGAACCGTTCGCGGTCCGCCTGGCTCTGGAGGACGACCGGGTCGTCCGTGGGATAGATGGCGGCGCCGTCCGTGCGCAGCTCCAGGGAAAAGAGCCCGCGCGCGGCCAGAGCGGTGCTCAAGGCGAGCAGGGCGAGGACGAGGGCAGGCCTCCGCAGAGCGAACCGGGCGAGCGCGGTCATGGTGGCGGCAGTGTATCGCCGGAAGGGCCTGCAAAGGACGTCAAGGACTGGAAGGATTTCCCGCGGTGAAGCGGTCGCCGTATCTCCGGTTCAGGATGCCGGCCGCCATGGGAAGCCGCTTCGGGTCGAACAGATCGGCCCCTAGATTTTCGTCGTACCAGGCACCAAGGAGGTCGATGACCGTTTGGTCTCGCGCCGGCAGGGTGGTCATGACCATGCGTTGAGGAGTCCAGACGCCGCGGAATGAGTGAAGGTCGAGAGCGGAGAAGAGACGTATGGGAAACTTGCTGGAGCCACGAAAGTACTCAATGTGGGAGACCGACCACGTCCGCTCATCGACTTCGATGCGGGCACGGTCCCACCCAAGGCCTCGGGCCGCCGCAACGCTTCGAGGCTCTACCAAAAGCCGATAGCAGGGGCCGGTAGAGCATGCCGCCTTCTGGGACTGGAGCACGCGCAAATCCCGCAAGGGCAGCCATACGCGCCAGTCCTGGTAGGTGAAGTCCGAGCCGAGGATGAAATCCGAGAGCTGCGCGGGCGGAATTTCCAGCACTCGGCGCTCACCGGCGGGAAGGAAGAGCCAGGTTCGGCAGCGATCTGTTCCTGGAGGGGTGGATTCCTCAAGGAGGAACGACGTTCCAGACAGGGCCTTCGGGGACTGGAGAACGAACAAAGTCGCCGCATTCCCTGCGGTCATCCTGCGGGCGGTCACCACCTCATAGTGATTGACCGCTTTCTCACCGGACACAAGGGTCATCCGGGCATGCCGAATCTCCGTTTGACCCAGGGGACGGGCATTGACCCGACCAAGAATCTGCTCTCCGGAGGGCTCCGGCGGGGGAGCTGCGAGGGTTTGGGCGACGGCCAGAAGCAACCCCGCCGGAAACACGATCCGGAGCCGCAAGCTAAAGTTGACTCCCGTGAGCAGGTCAGTTCTGGCCCGAGGGGGCTGCCGCGCTCCCTGCGCCGGGAGCCCCCACCGTGCCCGCGTCCGCGAATTTTTCCTGGGACATGAGCTCTCTCCACATGACCTGCGCGCTCTCCAGCCGGCCGCGTTGCCTGCCCGATTGATCCACGAGCCCGACGCGGTTGACGCTCACCGTCTTCTCGTCCCCGATGGGAGGTACGGACGTGACCTGGGACTTCAACTGGACGGCTTCCGTCGTATGCAGGGTGGTCTCGATCTTGGGCATCTCGATCTTGACATTGACGGCCGCCGCGCACCTCCCGGCGGTCACCGCGGCGAAGGTCGGCCGTGAAGTGTCCAGGGTGACATGAACAGGGCCGAAGACCTTGCTCTCCCCCTTCAGGTCGAGGGACGTGAACTCGGCGACAACGGTCGCGGTCGACCAGGACACCTTGGTCTGGCCGGGCACCAGAAGGGCCGGCCCTCGCCGTGTCACGAGAGTTCCTTCCAGCTTGACGGTATCCCGGCCAACGCCCTCGATGTCATAGGTCTCCATCATTACGATGCGGACCTTGTCGATCCCGGGCTCCGGGATTGTACGCTTGGCCACTTGCATGGACTGTGCCCACAGGCCTCCTTGCAGGCAGGCAGCGAGCACCCCTACAAGCATGAAGGTCTGTAGTGCATCGGTGACGACTCGACCGCGGGGAACGATCCTCAGCATAGCGAGCTCCCTTCGTTGAGAAATAGCACCTGTGCAGAGCGCAGTGTAGTCCTTCAGGAGCAGATTAGCAAGACCGCAGGCCTCTCCGCTCAACCGGAAGTACTCGAAGCGCAGGCGCCGCGGCCCATGGTGGCGGCAGTGTATCGCCGGGGAGCGAAATCTTGTAAAATAATCCTCCACACCAGAAGAGTTAATCTTTGTGGAGGAACCGGGTGGAGCCGATACCAAGCCCGCCATGCTGGACGATCAGGAGTACTTTGGAGTCCGAGGCGGTCGCAAGGTCTGGAGGAGCAGGGATGGACAGCGCTACTATACCTGGGACGGGCCGGTTTATCCGTAAGGCGAGGCGCCGGATGCTTCCGTAGCTGGCGAAGGACATAAAGGACATAAAGGACAAAAGGACTCAAAGGACAAGAGCGGACGCGCTGTTTCTCGTCCTTTGGGTCCTTTATGTCCTTGATTCCCCGTACGGCCGCAGGGCCTCGCGCAGCGGGGGAGGTATCGGCGTGGGCACGGTCTCCTGACCCTGGCGGCGCATGCAGGCCACCTGCTGCTCGCCGCGGGCGATCAGCTCTTCGCCGTTCCCGCCGATACGGCTGAGCCGGAAGTACTCGAAGCGCAGGGTGATCCGGTTCTGGACCACTTCGCCCAGGCGCATGCGGATCAGCAGCTCGTCGAAGGCTTCCAGCTCGATGAAGTAGTCGCAGGAGCAGCGGACCGTGGCCAGGGCGAGGCCCTGCTTGAGGTCGTCCAGGATCTCCGGCGCATGATCGCGCAGGAACATCTCCCGGCAGCGGCCCTGCCAGCGCAGGTGGTTGACGTAGTAGACGTTCCCGACCAGGTTCGTCTCTTCGAAGCCGACGTGTGGCGGTACTCGTAGGCCTTCGTCACCCGGCCGACTCCAGCAGCACGGCGAGCGCGGCGGGGCCGGACAGCTCCTTCACCGGCCCCAGGAAGGTGCCGATCCGCAGGTCTCCCGAACGGAGCAGGAGCCAGCCGCCGGTTTCCGCGTCGTCGAGCGCGCGGTCGAGGACGAGCGGCGCGCCGTGCGGAACGCCGGCCTTTTTCAGGCTCTCCACCGCGGTCCAGACCCGGGTGGCCGCGTCGTCTCGGGTCTCGCCGCGCTCGGCGGCGATCAGCTCCGCCAGCGCGAAACGGTCGCCGAGCAGGTCGCGCCAGACTTCCTCGCTGCGCTCGGTCACGGGCTCAAGATCGCAGCCGATGCGGCCGTCCCCCGCCACCTCCAGGACCAGCTCGCCCGCGTGCGAGCGGGAGACCTGGCGGCCGTCGGTCTCGGGTTTTCCGTCCGGCCGGTGGCGCCGCCGGCCGCTCGCATCCGGACCCCCCAGGCTGAACCTCACGCGCACGTGCCGGCCCGGCAGGATCTCCTCGATCCGGCGCTCCACGTAGGGGGCCAGCAGCGCGGCGCGCCAGGCGGCGGGCGGGTCGATCTTCTGGACGGCGTGGAGGCGCAAGCCCTCCCAGCGCTCCCGCACCCGGCCCTGGGCGTCCAGGATGTCCAGGTCGTAGACGAAGTCGTCGCCGTTGCGCGAACGCTCCCGGGCGGACAGCACCAGCGGCTCGGAGGCGCCCAGGCAGCCGGTGACGATCCGGTCGACGCCCGTGGGCAGCAGGGTCGCGTGGGGGATGCAGGCCTGGATGCCGTGGATGGCGGCGTCGCGCGCTCCCGGGTCGCCCAGAACCAGCCCGGGCGGGAGCCACTTGCCGAACCAGGCGGTGGCGCCGTCCGCCGCGATCTCGGCCAGACAGGCGGTGGCTTCGAGATGCCGGTAGCCTTCCAGCCGGCGGAACCGGCCGCGGTGGAAGAGCAGGCCGCCGTAGAGGTCGGACGGATCGAGCGGCAGGAGGGCGCCATGGCCATCCTTGCCGAGACGCGGCCCGTCCGTCAGATCCGGCGCCGAGTCGAACCGGCAGACGGCGCGGAAGTGGTCGGTGGCGAAGCCGGTCGAGGCGTCGCGCAGGACCAGCTCCACGACCCCCGGCTCTCTCACCAGGGCCGCGACCCGGACGGTGGTGGAGCGGCCTGCCGGCACGGCTACGGGACGGATGAGCTGCACGTCTTCGAAGACGGGGATGCGGTCCGTGCCGGCGAGCGCCATGGCGGTCTGGGCCATGGCCTCCATGCCGAGCACGGCGGCGAAGAGCGGCTCACCCCGGAAGACGTGGTCGGCGAGATGGGGGTCGGTGTCCGCCGAGATCTCGGAGTCCACCACCAGCTCCACACCAGGGTAGTAGGCGCGCGGCCGCTCCAGGAAGCGGAGCAGGGGGAGCTCGGGGCGTTCCACCTCGACGGTGCCGGGATCGCCGAAGCGGCCGGCCACGACCACCGCGGCGGGGGACGTGGAGCGGGAGAGCAGCTCGCGCAGCCGCGCCACGCCGGTCCCGGGCGGGATCGGCGTGATGCCGCGGCGGATCAGGCTCTCCAGGGTGCCGAGGCGCTCGCCCATGCCCACGCCCGACCAGACCGACCATTCGAGGGTCAGGCAGCGGCACTGCGGATGCTCGCGGCCGAAGCGCTCGGTCCGGAGGCCGAGCCACTCGTTGGCCGTGGCGTAGTCCGCCTCCCCTTCCAGACCGGCGCGGCCGATGATCGAGCCGAAGGAGACCAGCAGCCGCAACCGGTCCGGGTCCACGGCCGAGAGGACGTTTTCCAGGCCGCGGACCTTCGGCGCCAGGGTGCGCTGGAACGAGGCTTCGTCCAGCGCCGCGATCGGCCGCGGCGTGTTGGCGCCGGCGCCGTGGAGGACGGCCGTGACCGGGCCCAACTCGGACTCGATCCGCCGCACCGCTTCGGCGACGGCGGCGGCGTCGGTCACGTCCGCGGCGGCATAGAGAAGGACGGCACCCGTCGCCAAGGAACCGCGCATGCGCTCCAGGTTCGCGGCCAGCTCGGGATCGGACTCGGGGAGCGAGCGGCCGAGGAGCCCGAGCCGCGCTCCGGACGCCAGGGCGAGGTCGAGGGCGCACTCGGCGCCGATCCCCTTGCCGCCGCCGGTGACGAGGAGCACGTCGTCCGGTCCGAGGGGAAGATCGGCGGTTTCGGTGTCTGGGGCATCCGGGAGAAGCCGGAGTACCGGGACGGTCCGGACGCCGGAGGCGTCGTAGCGCGCCTCGGTATGCCCTTCGGCAGTTGTCCCCGCCATCCCGGCCTCCGCCGCGACCCAGGCGGGAGCCTCGGGGTGCTCGAACAGGACGTCCACGACGCGGGTGGTGACCTCGGGCATCTCCAGATGGAGGGTGCGGGCGAAGGCGGCGCCTCCTCCTCCCTGGTGGACGACCAGGAAGCGGGCCGGCTTTTCCGCGGCGAGCACCTCGCGGGCGGCTTCCAGAAACAGGGCGGCGTGGCTCTCGTCCGGCCGCGGCGGCAGGCAGAGGAGGACGCCGTCTCCAGCCAATCGCGGAGCGAGCTTCCAGGCCAGGGGATGATCCCGCGGCGCCACGATCCGCCAGGTGCCCGGCTCGGTGGCTGCCGAGGCCCTGCGCCGCGGCAGCTCGCGCGGCACCCACACCGTGTGGAAGGCCCGCACCCACGAGTCGACCCCGGCGGGTGCTCCGGCCGGCTCGGCGGCGGCTCCGGCCTCCGCCAGCTCCTCCTGCGCGGCCAGCGCCAGGGCGACCTCGGCCACCGTGGCGCGCGAGTAGTCGGTGGGGGAGGCGGGGGGCCGCCGGCCGAGCTGGCGGGCGGCTTCGGACACGAGCTGTCCGACCGAGATGGAATTCAAATGAAGATCGGAGAGGAGTCGGCTGTCCTCCTGGATCGCGTCCGTGGGCAGCTCGGCCTTGGTGGCCACGAGCCGGCGGACGACGTCCAGCGCCGAACCCCTCCCGACCGCCTCCCCGACCCCTTCGCCGGAAGAGGGGGCTACCGGGTCGGAGATTCGGGGAGGCGGAGAGAAGGAAGACGAGGAAACAGGAGCCGATTCGCACGGGCTCGCCAGGAAGCGCGGCAGGCGCTCCGGGTCGAACGGCCGGACGAAACGGCCTTCGAACAAAACCGCTGTCTCGACCGGCACGCCGAGCGCGAAAGCGGCGCCGGCCGCCTGAAGCAAACCGGCGAGCGACGGGCCGCCGGCGTCGAGGGCGAGCATCGGGCAGTCCAGCGATTCCGCGGCCAGCTCGGACAGAGCGCGGCCGGGGCCGACCTCGATCCAGAGATCGACCAGATCATGGGCCGCTGCCAGCGCGGCGGTGAAGCGGACCGGCGCGGTGACCTGCCGCACGAGCAGCTCGCGCAAGTCATCGGAGGGGCCGAGCAGGGCGCCGGTCACGGTGGAGGCGACGGGCCGCGCCGGGCGGCCGATCTCGATACCGTTCTCAATCCTGTCGAGGTGGCGGGCCAGCGCCGGAGCGGCCTCGGCCACCAGGGGAGAGTGGAAGGCGTGGGAGACGCGCAGGCGGTGGACCTCGTAGCCCAGCTCGGCGGCGCGCACGGCCACGGCTTCGACCGCCGCCGCCGGACCCGAGACGACGGTTCTCTTCGGGCTGTTCAGTCCGGCGATCGCGACTCCGGTCCCGGCTGGCGAGGAGCGCCTCCACCGCTGCGGGTGGAGCGCCGAGGCTCGCCATGCTCCCGGTCGGAGAAGGGAGGCCGGACATGGCCCGGCCGCGTGCTTCGGCGAGGCGGACGGCGGTCTCTTCATCATAGGAGCCGGCCCAGGCCAACGCGGTCAGCTCGCCCAGGCTGTGGCCGACGGCGACCGCGGCGCGGATCCCCAGGCGGTCGAGCACGGCCAGCCCGGCGAGCGAGTGGGTCACGATCGCCGGCTGGGCGACTCCTGTATCGACCGGGTCCGCGTTCGACGCGCCGGCGAACAACCCGGCGATCCCGTAGATCGACTCCAGATCCTCGAATCGTCGCCGGAGGGCGCCGCCGGTGAGGTGCGAAGGCGAGCCCTGGCCGGGAAAGAGGAAGCCGATGCGCCGCGGCTGCGCTCCGATCCCCGATTTGATCCCGAGGAAGACGCCGAGCGCCGGATCGATGCGGGACTCGACGCCGTCCTTCAGCCAGCCGAGGAGGCGCTCCAGCCGTTCGGCGAGCTCCTTCGGGGTGGCGGCCACGATCGCGGCCCGAGTTTGGGAGCCTGGCACGAGGCGGCCGTGCAGCACCGCGGCGAGGTCGGTGAGCTCGGAGCGGGAGATCCGGGAAGCCGTCTCCAGAAGGTGCTCGACGCGGGTCCTGAGACCGACCGCGTCCGGCGCGTCGAGGAGGATCAGCTCGGCGTCCTGCGACGAGGCCAGGAGCGCGCGCTCCCGGGCGGCCAGCGAGCGGCGCCGCACCGCTCGCGGCGCCTTCGAGCACGACGTGGACGTTGATGCCGCCGAAGCCCATGGCGCTGGCGGCGGCGCGCAGCGGCCGGCCTGCCGGCCAGGCCTCCCCCTGGTCCAGCACGCTCAGGGGCGAGCCGTCGCGGGTCAGCTCGCGGTGCGGCTCGTCGCAGCCGGCGTTCGGCGGCAGCACCTGGTGCTCCAGCGCCATCGTGGCCTTGAGCAGGCCGGCGACGCCGGCCGCGGCCTTGGTGTGGCCGATGTTGGCCTTGATCGATCCCACCGGCCGGACGCCCTTCGGCGCCGGCTTCGCGCAGCGCCTCGGAGAGCGCGCGCAGCTCGGTCGCGTCGCCCACCGCCGTGCCCGTGCCGTGGCCTTCGAAATAGCCGACCGAGTCGATGCCGAAGCCGGCCCGGCGGTAGGCGCGCTGAATGGCCATCATCTGGCCCTCGGCCTCGGGGCGGGTGATGCCGCCGCTGCCGTCCGAAGAGATGCCCCAGCCGCGGAGCACGGCGTGGACGCGGCAGCCCAGGCGCGCGGCGTCCTCGTCGCGCATCAGCACCACGAAGCCGCACCCTTCTCCCGGCCAGAAGCCGGCGGAGCGGGCGTCGAAGACGCGCATCTCGCCGCGGGCGAGCGCGCCGGTGCTGGCGAAGCCGATCAGCTCGAACGGGTCGAGCCTCAGGTCCACGCCGCCGGCCAGCGCCACGTCCAGATCGCCCGCCGCCGAGCGCCGAGCACGCCTTGGCCACGGCCAGCAGCGACGAGGCGCAGGCGCCGTCCACCGTGTAGCCGCCGCCGTGCAGGTCGAAGTGGTTGCAGATCCGCCCGGCGATCGTGTTCGAGAGCCCGCCGGCCAGCGACTCCTCGGACGGCGGCGGGAACGGCGCCTTGTAGGTTGTCTCCAGGCCCGCCAGGAAATCCGCGACGCGGCCGTCCTCGCCAGCCCTCGTCGTGCAGCGCGGCGGCGAGCACGCGGCGGACGTACGGCCAGCGCAGCCGCATCAGGTTGGCGCGGGAGAACTCGCCGGTGAGGCTGTTGCCCACGAGCACGCCGAAGGCGTCGCGGGGCAGCCCCTGGGCGTCCGGGAAACCGGCATCGGCCAGGGCCTGGGCCGCGACCTCCAGCGCCAGCCAGTGGGCCAGGTCGGCGGCACGGTAGGTGCTGCCCGCCACCCGGAAGCGGACGCGGTCGAACTCGTAATCCTCGATCACGGCCGCCTCCGTGGAGTAGATCCCGTCCGGATCAGCCGTGTCGAGGGCCAGATAGTCCTCGAGACGCAGCCGCTCCGGCGGCATCCGCCGGAAGGCCTTGCGCCGGGCCAGGACGTTCTCCCACAGCTCGGCGGGCGTCCTGGCTCCGGATAGCGGCACGCCATGCCGACGATGGCGATCCCCTGGCTCATGCCGTCACCGGCATCCTGGCCTCGGCTTTCTGAGCCGCGACGCCCTGGACCAGCAGATACGCGCCGCGGGCGGCGCAGACCGAGCTGAGCGCGAAGAACAGGCCGAACACCACGTGGAAGGCCATGAGCGTGCCGTAGGCCGCCGCCACCGAGACGCCGAACGCGATCTGGCCCTTGACGCTCCACGGCGTCGTCGGCGGGTCCGTCACCATGTAGAAGGTGAACAGAAGGAAGGCCACGCCGGTCATCGGGTTGAGCGAGGGCAGGAAGAGCGTCCCCAGCGCGAAGTGCCGGATCGCCGCCTGCAGCACGAAAGCGCCGAGCCAGGCGAGGATCAGCGGTACCCGCTTCGTCAGCTTGGTGTTGAGGAACGAGCCCGAAAAGATGATGATCACCGGCAGCAGGTAGTCCCAGGTGTCGCCCAGGTTCTCGGTGAACATGTAAGGCTGCGCGATGCCCACCCACGGGAAGCAGAGCAGGGTGGCGGTGATGCCGATGTTGGACGGGTTGAAAAAGTGGCGATACTGGCCGTTGACGCAGGCCCGGAAGATGTACTTCGAGCCGATCGCGGTCGCCGCGGCAAAGGCGATGGGCCACAGCCGGTCGTTGGCGTAGAGCAGCATCGACACCGCGAGGCCGCTGATGTGCGCCGGCAGGAAAAAGTCGACCGGCGCGGTCTTGGGGGCGCCGTCTCCGGGCAGGAAGCGCGGTCGCCGGCCGGCGACCCGGGATTCGAGGATCTCCAGCACGAGCTCCATGAGATAGGCGGCGCCGATGCCGACCAGCGGCTGGGCGAACGACTGCTCGAAGCCGAGCACCGTGTGGCCGAGGATGTTGAGGATCGTGATGGCGGTCGCGAACCTCCGCAGCGCCGCCAGGCGCATGTCTTTCTTCTGCTCGCCCATCTCAGACCGCCTTTCCCAGGGCCGTTTCAGAGCCGAGCACCAGCGTGTGATCGCCCGGCTTCAGTTGATAGCGCTGCTGCCGCACCCGCCCCGATCCATCCCGCCACCGCACGTCCACCGGCAGGACCGAGCCCATCGGCGTCCGTCCGAGCCCGAAGCAGACCTGCGGCGCGCGCTTGCCCGAGTGGCCGCTGCCGCCGTCCACCTGGGCGACCATCCGTTTCCCGTCCGGCCGCCGGACCGTGACCTCGGCGCCGACCGCCGGCCGGGAGGTGCCGTTGGCGTTCGGCACCCGCAGGTCGAGCACCAGGGAGGTGTTCCGGCGCGGGCTGTCGTTGCGGAAGAACCACGAGGTCTCCCACTGGTTGGCCACCGCGAAGTCGAGGTCGCCGTCGCCATCCACGTCGGCCAGCGCGATGCCGCGGCTGACGTGCTCCTGGCCGATCCCGATCTCCGGCGCCAGGTCGTAGTAGCGGCCGTCCGAGGCGCGCACGAAGAACGGGTCGTGGAGATGGCCCGAAAGGTCGTCCCCGGGCTCGAAATGGTTCCAGGCGCGGAGGTTGATCATGTGGTTGTCGTTGCCCATGGCAAGCTCGTGAAGCTCCGGCCAGCGGTTCGTCTGGCCGCGCAGGAAACCCACCGCCTGGACCGCCTCGGGCACGCCGTCGTTGTCGAAATCGGCGAAACGCGCGTCCCAGCCCCAGCCGCTGCGCGACAGCCCGAGCTCCTCGCCCTGGTCCGCGTACGGCGCGACGCCCTTCTCCATCTCCGCCCGGCCGCCGTTGGCGACCCACACGAAGTGGCTCTCCTCCAGCGCCCAGTTCTGGGCGATGTTGCTGACGTACAGGTCCAGCCGGCCGTCGCCGTTCAGGTCCCCGAAGTCGACGCCCATCCCTTTGAAGGAGTCGCGGCCGAGAACCTTGGAGGTCGGCGTCGTGAACCCCTTGTGGCCGATCAACACCTCGAACCGGGGGTGACCCGGGGTCGAGCGGTTGAAGAGCAGCCGGTCGTTGCCGAAGTCGTTGCCGAAGTAGATCTCCGGTAGCAGGTCGCCGTCGAGGTCGGCGGCGCCCACGGCGAGCGTCCAGGACTTCTCGGTCTGGGGATCGAAGATGCCCGGGATCTCACGGAACAGGTCGGGGCCGCCTCCTCCGCCAAGAAACAGCCGGTTGGTGCCGCCGTTCTCGGAGCGCGACATCGACTTGTGCATGTGCTCGGTGCCGGTATCCTGCGCGTCCAGGATGCGGGCGCCGTCCGGGAAGTAGTTGCCGACGATCAGGTCGAGATGGCCGTCGCCGTCCACGTCCGCGCTCGTCAAGGCGTTGGTGAACCAGCGCTCGGTCCAAGGGGCGAGCGGCACCGGCCGGTAGGACGCCGCCGACGGAGATCCTTCGCCGTCCTTCCTCAGGAAGAGGACGGGAGGCCGTCCCCAGTAATAGACCAGGGCGTCCATGTGGCCGTCCTCGTTCCAGTCGCCGGGCAGGCAGCCCATGGGCGCCATGGTGCGGCGGTCGTGCGGCAGGGCCGGGTCGGGATCGAGGGTGAACGGTGCATAGCGCGGCCCCGTCCCCGGGACCGGCTCGACCTGCACCCGGTCGACTCGCGTGTCCACGGAGCACACGTCGTTGTTGAGCCCGTCGCCGTCCAGGTCGTTCAAGGCCACGCCGGCGCCGACGGTCGAGATCCAGCCCGCGATGCGCGCCATGGTGGGATGGACCGCCCGCACCGTCCGCCGCAGATCGCCGGGCGGGGCCGGGAGCTGCATCTTGGCGAAGGCGAAGCGGGAGGCGAGCGCATGGCGCTCACCCTCCGGCAGGCGCGGCACGCGCGTGAAGCCGTAAAGGGCCAGGATCATCGCCACGGCCACAAAACGGACAAGCTGTCCGCTCAGCAGGCGGCGCACGGTTCCGGGCTGCTCGTTCATGACTGCATCCTTTCGCTGTACTGGTCCTGAATGCGCCGGCGCCAGACCTCATAGGCCGGCTTGGCTCCGCTAGGGGACAGATCCTCGCCTGCCCGGAAGGCGATCTGGGCGACTTGCGCCGCGTCCAGCCTCCAGACCGTCTGGCAGGCGAGCTCGGTCTGCGGCGCGAGATTTCCGGCCCGCTGGCGGGCCGCGGCGGCGAAGGCCATCCCCTGGGCGAGCTGCCGCGCGTGGGTGCCGGCGTGCGCCAGAAGCTCCTCGACGGAGGCGCGGTCCCGTCCGCCGGCATAGGCGCAGGCGAGGCCTACGCCGCTCCAGAGGTCGCCCTGGCGGCCGGCCGGGCCGTCGGGGAAACCGGAGATCGTCGTCTTCAGGCGCTGCGGTCCGGCACCTTCCACGAACCAGAGGCTGCGGCCGAGCCCCTGGTCGAACGCCTTGCGGGCGTAGCCGCGGACCTTGGCCGGCACCTCGTGGCGGGAGACCGTGCGCGCCGGCTGGAAGAAGCCCTCGTGGAACCCGTAGCCGTCCAGCGCGAGCCACCCCAGGACCGGGTCGAGGCGGGCCAGCAGCCGCTCCGGGGACAGTGGGAGCCGGGCGAGAATCCATCCCGCGCCCACGTTGACGAGATAGTGATGGGGGTCACCGGGACCGCGGAGGAAGCCGTCCAGCCGCGGCTGGCTCCAGGGGGTCAGCGTGTCGAGAAGAGCCAGCGCCATGCCGGCGCCCTCATAGGCGAAGCCGCGGACCTCGGCCGGGATCTCGCCGAGCCGGGCGGCCAGGCCGGAGATCGAGGCCCCCTCCAGGGCGGAGTGGTAGCCCTCCACGAAGCGGCCCGCGACCCCTTCGAGGCGCTGCCGCACCGTGTCCGAGTCCCAGCGGAACCCGCGGCGCTCGAACGAGGTCTCGCCCGGGGCGATCCCGAACAGCCGCCGTGCGATCCGGCGGGTCAGAGGGCTGGCCGAGCGCGCGTTTCCGGACCCTCCCAGGGCCGGCAGTCCGATGGGCGTGGTTTGTCCGTGGTTTTTCATCCCCCTCCTCGGTGAGGCGCCTCCTTAAGCAGAGGTGCAGGCCGACAGCTTTGGCGAGCCCTCTTTCTCGAAGATGGGCAAGATGAGGTCTGACGCCCGCTGTCCGACGGATCGGCGAGGGGAGGAGGCGGATTGTTACAGTCTCCCCTCTCCACGACCGGCGGCACGCTTTCCCGCAAGACCGGGACCTCCTGTGGGCGGCCGTCCGGCCGCCCTTTTCAACCCTCATGGAACCGCGCGGCAATGGCTCCCAGACCGGCAAAACCCCGCCGTTCCTCGTTTTGAGCCTCTCGATGAGCTCGACGAGCCTCTCGTCGAACTGCACGAGCCTCTCGTCGAGTCCGACGAGCGTCTCATCGAGGTCGTCGAGCCTTTCGTCGACCTGGACGAGCCTCTCGTCGAGCTTGACGAGCGCCTCGTCGACCTCCTGAGCCTCTCGTCCAACTCATCGAGCCTCTCGTCAAGGTCGACGAGCGTCTCATCGACCTCATCGAGCCTCTCATCGACCTGGACGAGCCACTCGTCGAGTCGGACGAGGGTCTCATCGACCTCCTGAAGCCTCTCGTCAAACTCGTTGAGCCTCTCATCGAGCTCGTCGAGCCTCTCGTGAGCCCCCTGTCGAGGCCTCTCGGGGCGTTTGGGGAGGAAAGCAGCCGCGTTTCCTCTTTACGCGCCGGTCAACGGATCCGCGTGCGACTCGATTCCAGGATGATCGAGGCTGATGTCTGGACGGGGGACCTGCTCGATACCCCCAAGCAACCCGCTCCCCACTGCGCGGCGGCCGGTGCATGTCTGTGGGGCGAAGATGACGTCCCAGATCACCGACCTGCCGTTCAAACTGAACGAGACCTCGATCGTGATCCTGAAAGATCTTCCGGTGCTCCAGTGTGACGGCTGCAACGAGTTCCTTCTGGAGGACCGCGTGATGGGGCGCGTAGAGGAGATCCTCCGGAAGGCCAACTCCCAAGCGGAGCTCGAGATCATCCGCTACGCTGCCTAGAAAGCCGGAACGGTGCTCGCCGCTTGTCGGTAGCCTCCCTCAGAATGAGAGACTTACGAGGTCAGGGAGGGTAATGGGCCTGTCAGGTAAGCCGCTGGAGGTCAAAGTCTCGGGAAAGAGGCTTATGTGACAGTTTCTCTAAGATTGACGAAACTTAGGATGCGGCGTAGCTTGGTCGCTAAGTGCGAAGGTGAAGGACTTGACAAGGCCGAAGAGGTGTCTCAATCGCGAGCTAGTTCAGAAATGCCGGCGTAGCCAAGCGAGCGGAAGCAATAGTAACCGTTTATCTTACGGGCTATTCGCCACTAACCTTGCGGAGAACTTTCATGCCAGCAAGTCGCAATGACCTCCTCAGTGCCCTAACGTCCGCCGAGCCGCTTGGTCCAGTCGCCCATGAAAGGATTGTTCCGGACGTTCTCGATGATATAGTTTACGACCGTATCGCACATTTTCGGGACATTGCTACAAAGCCCCATATGCTTTTCCTTGGACGAAAGGGCGCTGGAAAGTCCGCGCTTCTTAGCCAAATACGTCTAGGAATGCAGAAGAAAGGTAGTCGGGGACGACTATTTTTCAACAACGATCCCACTCCGAGCCGCGATTACGTAATTGACGTTTACTCTTGGGAACACTTCCATCAAATTGTTCGAAATGTGAACCGACTCCTCAAGAATGACGACGTAATAGATGAGCTTATTCCCTCGGAATATTTCGCCGAGCTCTGGTATCAAACCCTGTGGGGCGAGATAATCGAGCACTTCTACAACTACCACTCGTTTGATGACGAGTGTCGGCGCTTACTTGAGCCCGTTGAAAAATATGTAAATGCGGACGGTGCATTTGAGGGTGCGGCACATGTTCAGGCCCTTAATTTGTTTCTAGCCGCCAAGGCCTCCGTACTAGATTTCCTCACGAAGCGAAGGTCTCAGCTTTATTTTCTCTTTGACTCTATGGAGAACTACCCGGTCCGCAATCCAACTTTCCTAAAGATCATCGGCGGTCTCTTTCAGGGACTCTCGAAAATCAGCGACGAATCCTCGCACATCACTGTTTCTTTTTGTATTCCAGAAGAGATAGAGAATTTTTTCGCGTCTAGTTCCGCAAATCTGATGAAGGACTTTGCATCATTCTATCGAATTCGATGGAACCCCGTTGATCTAGTCAGGGTCGTTGCCCATCGGCTTCGCCTCTCGGCCTCTGTCCACGACCGACTTCTGTTTCAGGAACTAGAGAAGTTGGATTTCGCGAAGCGCGACGATCTTCACTTTCTTTTCAACCTAATCCTGCCAAAGGCGGTCACCAACGCACGAGGCACAGTAGAAGACCCGCTAGCGTACATCATTCGTCACACCCAGCTGCTTCCACGCCACATTCTTGCGATCTTCAATGCTGCTTTGAGTCATCATTACAGATTGACTAAAACCTTTCGAGGACTCACTGAGAAAGCCATACGGGATGGCATCACATCCGTGGAGAAGCTGATAGCCAAACAAATTCTGATGCCATACGAACAGATCTATCCAAAGCTTCTCGCTCAGTGTACTAAGATCCTTCCTGATCTGACCCCAATATGCGATTACAATGCACTGAGAAAGGTGGAGGGTCGTTTTGACCGAGTTATCGAGGATGATGTTGGTGGGGTGTGGCACACGTTATTCGAGATTGGTATTCTGGGGCGGTCCACAAGTCATTCTGGCGCGGATTCGCACGAGGGTGCGCACGACGATCGTTATTGTTATGGACAATTCCACTATAACATTGACGGAGCATTCAGCTTGCCAACTCATGGCGAGTTCTGCTTTCACCCCGTTTTCACCCGGGCGTTCGGAATCGTTCGGAGAGATACAAATGATCAGAGGGTTGTCTATCCAGCCCACATAAATTTTGAGGATATTTATGCAAACGCCTGACCAGTTAGTTCATCTTCGGATCACGCTTCCCATCGTTATAGCTCTCATAGTATCGGCAGGTGTATGGTTGTCGTTTTTCACATCTGACCCTCACTGGTTGAATCGATCCGGCGCGCTAGTAGCTGCTGTGGCCGCTGGTGCGATTATTCTTCAAATCAAGACTGAACTGCGGCTGGAGGATGAGAGCGACCTTCTCGCAGAGAAGATTAGAAAGAGCCAAGAGCAGCCTTTGGCGACACTAATCGATGACCTAGCAACTCGGCTAAGCATTAATCGACTCGAACTAAGGAGAGTCGAGCTTCATCGTCGGCGGCTCAACGTAGCTGCATTCGTGGTAGGAGGTGCTATTTTGGGTGAGTTGCTACACGGGTTCGGAGATCTTTTGATGTTACGGATTGGCCGTCTGCGCGATCCACTGACCAATTTTCGATGGAGAGGCCTGGCACTCGTGCGAATTCCTCGACGTTGCCGGTCACCAGGATCAGATCGAGCGCCAGCGCGTGGGCCGCGATGAGCAGGTCGTTGGTCCGATCGGCTTTCCCATCCGATCGAGATGCGAACGGACCTCGGCATAGCGGCGGTCGGATTCCTTGTCCAGAGGGAGGATCTCCAGGCTCCCGAGAAGGGTCTCGATGCGCTCCGAAAGTTGAGCCGAACCTTTCTTGACCGCGCCGAACCAAGCTCACAAGCGACGATGATGCTTGTGCCGACCGCGGCCTCTCCCACGACGGCAAGCCTTCGAGCCGCATGCCCTTTGGGGTTTCGGAGGAGGTCCGATACCGTGTTGGTGTCCAGCAGATAGCGGACCATCTCAGAGGTTCACGTCCTCGACCGGCTCGAGGTCATCGATGTCCGGAAACTCCTCTTCGAGAGGATCCCACGTGGACAGGAGTCGATCAGCGACTTGCGGGGCATCGGCTCGACAATCAGTCGATCCCCTTCTTTCCGCAGCAAGGCCTCGCTACCCGGAAGCTCTGGCGTCCCCCGGTATGCGAACTGCCTGGTTGCGCCCGTTGCGGAACAGGCGCACGACGCGCTCGGTTTGCATGGAATCCTCCCGGCCGCCAGAGGCGGCCTATGCCGAGACATAGGCTAACACAAGGGGCTGGTCTTTGCCCGTTCTCGGCGACCCTGATGATCCTCCAGAAGGCCCCTCCTCGACGAGCGAGTTAAGCTCGTCGGGAGACGAATCCACGAAAGGAGGAGCCAGATGTCACTATACTGCGGAATCGACTTGCACTCCAACAACTGCTACCTCGCCGTTCTCGATGAGCAACTCCGGCCGATCCTCGGTCGCCGAGTCGCCAATCCTCGAGATGATCGAGGCCACGCTCTTCACCCCACCAGGAGCAAATCGCGGCCGTCGCTGTGGAATCCACCTTCAACTGGTACTGGCTGGTGGACGGGCTGATGGAGGCCGGCTACCACGTTGAGCTCGTCAACACCTCGGCTGTGCGGCAGTACGAGGGTCTCAAGTACGTTGACGATCGCCATGACGCCCGCTGGCTGGCTCGCCTGCTCCAGCTTGGCATCCTCCCGACGGGTTACATCTACCCGAAAGAACAGCGCGCCTTGCGTGACCTCCTGCGCCGCCGCTCTTTCCTGGTGCGCCAGCGCACTGCCAACCTGCTCAGTATCAAGAATCGGTACCACCCGCCAGACAGGAACTCAGGTGCCCACCAAGGATCTCAAGCGGCTGACCGCAGAGCAGGTCGCCGATCAGTTCACCGATCCCTTGATCGCTCAGGCGATCACGTGCGGCGTCAATGTCTCTCACGCCCTGAAGACCGAGATCGAGAGCCTTGAAAAAACCATCCTCGCGCAAGCGAGGCAACGCCCGGAGTACGCCCTTCTGGAAAGCATTCCCGGCATCGGGCAGACTCTCGCCATGACGATCCTGTATGAGACGGGATCGCTCTCTCGGTTTCCCGATGCGGGGCACTACTGCTCCTACTGTCGCTGCGTTCCCAGCCAACATATCAGCAATGGTAAGACGAAGGGAAAGGGCAACACCCGTAATGGGAATCCATACCTGTCCTGGGCTTTTGTTGAGGCCGCACACTTCGCCATTCGCTTCGAGCCACTGGCCAAGAAGTACTACGAACGAAAGAAGGCTCGCACCAACACCCTCGTCGCCCTGCGGGCGGTAGCCCACAAACTAGCCCGAGCCTGCTTCTACGTGATGCGCGACCAAGTGTCGTTCCAAGCGTCGCAAGCCTTTGGTTGATTCGGCGGGAACAGGGAGCTCGGAAAGGTGTCTGGATCAAACCATCACTCTGATTGAGCCCCTGTTCTCCGCCGTTATGCTCTTTGCAGGAGATGCGCCCAGGTCGCGAGCCACGACGTGCTGGCACCCCGTTCTTCGGGGTAGCTCACTACGGCTGTCCCTCAGCCTTGGACACGACCTGGAACCGAAGATTTTCTGGGGGCACAAAACTGTGCCAGGGGTGCTGGAGCCGGTTCCCGGCTCCAGCACCTTGATCCCGATGGGTGACTGGTGCGGATCTCCGTACCGAACATGCGAGACAACGGGTGCGCAGTCCCCCGCAATGAGCTTGTACTGACCCGAGCCCGACCGTCCGGAACCCAGCAACTCCCGGAAGGGAGAGGTGTGGGGAGTTGACAAGGGCCTTCTAATGGGTGACGCCTTTTCCGGGGCTACGGCCCCGGGCGATTGACTCGAACGAGCTTGCCGGCGAGGGGCTCATTCTCCTTCAGGGCATCATGGATTCTGCGGCCTTGCCTCAGGAAGTCGGGGTCGAAGGTGCAGACGATGATCCCGGCATGTTCTGGCCGCTCCTGGTGGAGTTGGAGAAAGTGTTTTCGATTCAGCGTAACAACGGCACGTCCTTGATCCTTCGCGAAGTCGAGGACTTGAGCATCCGGCACGGCTCGCCCCGACAGGCCGGCCTCCTGCACGGTCAGCACATCGTGGCCGAGGCGGCGTAGCTCCTCGGCTGCCGGCCGAGGGAAGTTTTCGTTCGTATAGAGCCGCGCCATCCGCTCAGGCGGCCTCATTGTCCCGGATCTGCCGTTCGATCTCGTCGGGATGAGAGCGTTGGTAGGCCCAGGCGTTGGCCAGATCCTCGGCGCGCAACGTGGGATAGGCTCGCAGCAGATCGGATTCGCTGGTGTTCAAGCGCCGCGCCTGGACCAACAACCAGACGGGAATTCGGGTCCGGACGATGCAAGCCTTGCCACCACAGACACCAAGCCGGCTCTCGATCCCCGGAAAGGCCTCTCCCAGATCCTGAACGACCCATGCAGGAGCTGGGCCTTCTCCGCGCGGGTCATATCGGTCAGGAGCTGCTCGACCTTCTCCAACGTGGTCATCGGTAGACCTCACGAAGCTCCGGCTCGACCGTGAAGTGCCAGTCGATGAGCTTACGAGCGGCGGCATCCTTGGGGTGGATCGCGTTCATGAGCTGACAGTCTAGCACGGCTTTCGTTCTCGGCAAGGGAGATTTGTCTTCTCAGCCTGCCAGCAGGCGCCCCCACAAGAGGCTGATGTACATGACATGGTGGTTGGCAGGGTCAGGAGGCCAGCCAATTTTCGATGGAGAGGCCTGGCACTCGTGCGAATTCCTCGACGTTGCCGGTCACCAGGATCAGATCGAGCGCCAGCGCGTGGGCCGCGATGAGCAGGTCGTTGGGTCCGATCGGCTTTCCCATCCGATCGAGATGCGAACGGACCTCGGCATAGCGGCGGTCGGATTCCTTGTCCAGAGGGAGGATCTCCAGGCTCCCGAGAAGGGTCTCGATGCGCTCCGAAAGTTGAGCCGAGCCTTTCTTGACGGCGCCGTAACGAAGCTCACAAGCGACGACGATGCTTGTGCCGACCGCGGTCTCTCCCACGACGGCAAGCCTTCGAGCCGCATGCCCTTTGGGGTTTCGGAGGAGGTCCGATACCGTGTTGGTGTCCAGCAGATAGCGGACCATCTGTAGAGGTTCACGTCCTCGACCGGCTCGAGGTCATCGATGTCCGGAAACTCCTCTTCGAGAGGATCCCACGTGGACAGGAGCTCGATCAGCGACTTGCGGGGCATCGGCTCGACAATCAGTCGATCCCCTTCTTTCCGCAGCAAGGCCTCGCTACCCGGAAGCTCGAGGTCTCTCGGTATGCGGACTGCCTGGTTGCGCCCGTTGCGGAACAGGCGCACGACGCGCTCGGTTTGCATGGAATCCTCCCGGCCGCCAGAGGCGGCCTATGCCGAGACATAGGCTAACACAGGTGGGCCGGTTGCAGGGTTAGGGCGTAACTTCGGCGGCGTCGAGCAACAAGAGGGCTTTCCGGCCTCACGCCGCCCACAGGCGGCGGAGGAGGGCCGAGAGGGACTCGATCGTGATGGGTTTGACCAGGACGTGGTCCATTCCCACCTGGAAACAGTGCTGGCGTTCGGCCTCCAGGGCGTAGGCGGTGAGCGCCACGATGGGGATGCGGGTCTCGGCCGCCGTTTCGTGAGCGCGGATCCAGGCGGCCGCCTCCCAGCCGTCGAGCTCCGGCATCTGGCAGTCCATGAGCACCGCATCCCAGGCGCCGTTGCGCCAGGCATCCACCAGCTCGCGGCCGTTGCGGCGGATGTCGACCGTGACCCCCAGCAGCTCCAGCATGGCCTGGGCGACGGTCTGGCAGGTCGGGTCGTCCTCGGCCAGAAGCACCCTCTTGCCCCGCCAGGGCGAGCGGAGCGCCGCCGGCCGCGGTGTCTCCCCGGGCGGCGCCGGCACTGTGGCTACGGGCATCTCGGCCCAGAACGTGGTCCCCGCTCCGGGCTCGCTGTCGCAGCCGACGCTGCCGCCCATCAGCTCGGCCAGCCGCCGGCAGATGGCGAGGCCGAGCCCGGTGCCGCCCCGGAACCGCGCGCCTTCGAGCTGTTGGAAAGGCTGGAAGAGACGCTCCCGGTCCCAGGGCGCGATCCCCTTGCCGGTATCCGCGACGGCCAAGCGCAGGAGCCAGCGGTCCTCCGCGGCCGGCCGGCCGCGGAGGGTTACCCTCACTTTCCCCTTGTCCGTGTGCTTGAGGGCGTTGTCGAGATAGTTGAGGACGATCTGCCGGAGGCGAAGCTCGTCGGCCACGGCATGGAGAGGCTCGGGCCAGTCGACTTCCGTCTCGAGAGTCAGACCGCGCGCCCGGGCCTGTGGCCGCAGAAGGTCTACGGCGTCGGCGATCAGCCGGTGCGGCGAGAAAGGAACCTCCGTCAGCTCCATCTGCCCGGCCTCGATCTTCGACAGGTCGAGCACCTGGTTGAGCACTCGCATCAGCGCTTGTCCGGAAGAACGCAGGGTCTCGGCGAGCTCGCGCTGCTCGCCCGTGAGCCCGCTGTGCAGGAGCAGGTCGGCCATCCCCATCACGCCGTTCATGGGCGTGCGGATCTCATGGCTCATGGTGGTCAGGAAGGTGCTCTTGGCCCGGTTGGCGGCCTCCGCCCGGTCGCGCGCGAGGCTCAGGCGGCTCTCCGCCGCCCGCAAGGCCGCCTCGGTCTGCTTCTGGGCGGTGATCTCGGCGCCGACGCAGAGAACCTCGGTGATCTGACCGCCGCGGATGACCGGCACCATCCGCACCAGGAACCAGTGGTCCTCGAACCGGACCTCCCGGGTGATCGTCTGTCCCGTGGAGAACACGATCTCCAGGCTGCGGAGCTGCTGCTCCGTCTCGTCCGGGGGGAAAAGCATCGCCACGTTCTGGCCGATGACCTGCTCAGGAGTGAGCTCCGGCACCGTGCGGTTGATGTAGAGGATGTCGCCGGCGCGGGAGAGCAGGACGTTGAAATCGGGCGAGCACTCCAGGAAGGTACGGAAGCGCTGCTCGCTCTCGCGTAACGCCCTCAGGGTGTCGAGCAGGGCAAGGGCCCGCGGTCCGGACAACGACTCCGCCGCGTCGACAAGAAGCTCGCGCGCCCAAAGGGGCAACTCTTCGGCGACGTCCATCAGCACGTCGGCTCCAGAAGGAGGCCAAGCCTTGAATGTCTGGAACCGGTGGAGGCCAGTCTACCGGGAGATCCGGGCCGGAAGCAAGGCAGGCCCGCGTCAGCCGGCCTGCTCCAGCTCCATCTTCAGAGAGAAGAACTGCAGCAGATCTTTGAGCGTCAGGATGCCGAGGAGCCGGTCGCCGTCGGCGACCATGAGCCGGGAGGCGCGGGTGCGGCTCATGGCGGAGAGGGCCTCCAAGGCGTCCGTCTCCGGGCCGACGGTATTTTCGGGGGAGCAGCGGCTGGCGAGGGCGCCGACCGTGGTGCTGTCCCATTCGTCGCGGGGCATGTCCTTGACCTGGCGGGTGGTGACGCAGCCGACCAGCCGGCCGGAGTCGTCGAGGACCGGGTACATCTTGTGGTGAAAGCGGTAGACGTAGTCCTGGACCAGCTCGGAGACCGGGATCTGGCGCGGCACCGTGACCGGATCGGTCTGCATGAAGCGGGAGACCGGCTCGCCCTCGAAGGCCCGGCGCAGGAGGAGCTGCTGGTAGGAGCTCTGGGCGGCGTTGCGCACGAAGAGGCCCAGTAGGAAGAGGTAGAGGCCGTTCCAGTTGCCTTGGATCACGAACAGCACGCCGCCGGCGATCAGCAGGAAGCCGAAGCCGGAGCCGATCCGCGAGCTGATGAGGGTGGCCCAGCGCAGGCTGCCCTTCCACTGCCAGAGGATCGAGCGGAAGATACGGCCACCGTCGAGTGGGAAGGCCGGGACCAAGTTGAACAGGGCCAGCACGATGTTGGTCGTGGCCAGATAGCCGATGAGCACCAGCAGGGCCGGAGGCCAGCCGCCGGTGTGGCCGAGGCCGGCCAGTCCCAGCCCGCCGAAGCCGATCGCGAAGCTCATGGCCGGACCCGCGGCGGCGACCCAGAATTCAGCCTTCGGGCTCGGCGGCTCGCCGCCCATCTCCGCCACGCCGCCGAAGATGAACAGAGTGATCCCGCGCATGTTGATGCCGAACCGCCGCGCCACCAGCGAGTGCGCCAGCTCATGCACCACCACCGAGACGAAGAGGCCCAGGGTGCCGGCGGCTCCCATCCCCCAGCGGACGGCGGGAGAGAAGCCCTTGAACATGCCGCCGTCGCCGGCGAGGCTCGACGTCAACAGCACGGCGATGATGAACCAGCTCGGGTCCAGGCGGACCGCGAAGCCGAAGACGGTGAACAGGTGGATGCTTCGTCCGAACACAGCCGCACCTCCCGAAGGGATTCTACCCCTCCGCGGAGGGTGTCTTTGTTTTCTGCGGCGAATCCGTTTCGGGCCGGATCGGGCAGTAGAGGTCGCGGCGGCGCTCCAGATCCTCGGCCACGGCCTTTTTGAAGCCGCGCGGGCCGTAGACCTTCATCATCTGCTCGCGGTAGGAGCCGATGTCCACCAGCTCCAGGCGCATGCGCACGGTCTTGAAGACGCGGGGGTTCGTCTCGCCGGGAACCTGCACGTGGTGGAGGCCGCCGCTGTAGGCGAGGAGCATCCGGCCTTCGCCGATCGACTCCACGATGTCGGCGATGCCGCCGCGCACGGTCATCGGCTGGCCCTGGGAGTCGAGGCCGTTGGCGCGCTTCATGCGGCCTTCGGGCAGGATGGCCACCATGGCGTCGGGATCGATCCGGCGCAACACCTCGCTCCAGGTCTCGTCACGGGTGCGGGTGATGGGGATGACGTTCTGGGCGATCAGGCGGAAGAAGCGGCCGACCACGGCGCGGTCGGCGGTCTTCGAGGCGATCGGGGCCACGCCGTGCCGTGCCAGGCGCCAGAGCCAGACGTTGGGCACCCGGCCGGCGAACACCGGCTCATAGAGGCTCGTGTGGTTGAGGAAGGCCATGATCCGGTGATGCTTCCAACGGTCGCGAGGCGGATCTCCGATCCACTCCATCTCGATCCGGTAGAAGAGCCGGGAGACGGTCTTCACCCCGAACAGGATGAGGAATACCAGGTAGGCTCGCACGCGGAGGCATTCTATGCCGAACCTGCCCGGGACGGACCGGTGATAGGCTAGCGCGCCCGAGCATCCCGAGGAGATTTCCCGAATGGCCGAGCGACCCGCCACCTCCGCCCAACCGCCTGGACGCCCCGCGGTGTCGGCGATCGTCACCACTCTCAACGAGGAGCAGAACATCGCCGAGTGCATCGAGTCGCTCCTCTGGTGCGACGAGATTCTGATCGTCGACTCGTTCTCGACCGACCGCACCGCCGAGATCTGCCGGAGCTACCCCAAGGTGCGTTTCTACCAGCGCACCTACTACGGCTCGGCCGCCCAGAAGAACTGGGCCATGGACCAGGTCGAGAGCGACTGGATCCTGATCTTCGACGCGGACGAGCGCTGCACCCCGGCGCTCCAGAAGGAGATCCAGGATCTCCTCGCCCGTGGACCGGAGCTCCACGCCTACACGATCCGGCGGCGGGTCTATTTCATGAACCGGATCATCCGCTTCTCCGGCTGGCAGCACGACCGGGTGGTCCGCCTCGTCCGGCGCGGCACCGCCCGCTATCCCAACCGGCGGGTCCACGCCGACATGATCACCCGCGGCCCGGCGCCCGAGCTCAAGAACCCGATGACGCACTACATGGCCGACTCGCTCGACGAGTACGCCCGGCGCATCGAGAAGTACAGCTTCTGGGGCGCGGCCCAGAACTGGCGCGAAGGGCGCAAGTCGGGGTTCGCGGAGATCTTCGGCCGCTCGGTCTGGCGATTCCTCCGGACGTACATCTTTCAGTTCGGCATCCTGGACGGCCTGCACGGGCTGGTCTTCTGCATGCTCCAGTCTTACGGCACCTATCTGAAGTGGGCGCTCCTCTGGGGCTGGCACGTCAACGCGGCCCGCGGCCGCATGCCCAACCTGCCCGAGTTCGACGAGAGCGAGGACACCTGGCGCCCCCTGGAGGAGACGCCGGCTCCGGAGTAGCCGCGTTTCTGTAACCTTTTGCGGTCTGTCACGTAGGAGCGGAGGGACCTTTCTCCCTCTGGAGCCCTCCATGACCTCACTGGTGCGTGACCTCCGATTCGGCTTCCGCATGCTGGCGAAGACCCCCGGCCACACCCTGGCCGCGGTCCTCACCCTGGCCCTGGGCATCGGCCTGTCCGCGGCTATGTTCAGCATCGTCTACGGCGCCGTGATCCGCGGCCTCCCGTTCGAGCGCTCGGACCGGCTGATGCACGTCGAGAACAACAACCCGTCCAGGGAGCAGCCGAGCCTGGAGGTCTATCAGCAGGACTTCCTGGTCTACCGCGAGCGCCAGAAATCGTTCGAGGATCTCGCGGCGTTCTATGAAGGGACGGTCAACCTGAGCGGCGACGAGCGGCCGGAGCGCTACGAGGGGGCCTTCATCACTTCGAACTTCCTCGACCTGCTCAAGGTCAAGCCGCTCCTGGGCCGCGGCTTCCAGCCCGGCGAGGACACGCCCGGCGCCGAGCCCGTGGTGCTGCTCGGCTGGGGGGTCTGGCAGACCCGCTACGACGGCGATCCCAAGGTGATCGGCCGGCCGGTGCGCGTCAACGGCGAGGCGGGCACGATCGTGGGGGTCCTGCCCCAGGGCTTCGGCTTTCCGGTCGACCAGGAGGTGTGGACGCCGTTGCGCCAGGACCCCCTGAAGATGCCGCGCGGCAAGGGCGAGACCCTGGAGGTGTTCGGCCGCCTGCGGGACGGCGTCTCCCTGGAACAGGCGCGGGCCGAGCTCCACGGGATCACTCAGGCGCTGGCCAGGGAGTTTCCGCAGACGAACGAAGGGCGCGGCGCCGTGGTCAAGCCGTACACCGAGGAGTACGTCGGCGAGCAGGCGGCGAAGCTGCTCTACATCATGCTGGGCGCCTGCCTGTTCGTCCTTCTCCTGGCCTGCTCCAACGTGGCGAGCCTGATGATGGCGCGCGCCTCCAAGCGCACCCGCGAGATCGCCATCCGCTCGGCCCTCGGCGCCGCCCGCCTGCGCCTGGTCGGCCAGCTCCTCACCGAGAGCCTGCTGCTGTCGCTCGGCGGGGCCCTCCTCGGCGTGCTCCTCGCCTGGCTGGGGGTGCGGCTCTTCAACGCGGCCATCGTGGAGGTGAAACCGCCGTTCTGGGTCCACATCGCCATCGATCCCGCGGCCCTGCTGTTCACCCTCGGCGCCGCGATGCTGGCCGGCCTGGTTTCCGGCCTGGTGCCCGCCTTCCAGGCTTCGCGGACGGACGTCAACGAGGTGCTCAAGGACGAGGGCCGCGGCTCCTCCAGCCTGCGCATGGGATCATTCGCCCGCGGCGTGGTGATTTTTGAGTTGGCCATCTCCTGCGTGCTGCTGATCGGCGCCGGCCTGATGATCCAGAACGTGCTCAAGATGGGGAACCGGGTGGAGGTAGAGACCGGCAACGTGCTCACCGCCCGCATCGCCCTGTTCGAGTCGATGTATCCGGAGGAGGCGGCGCGGGCGCGCTTCTTCGACGACCTGCTCACGCGGCTGCGCGAGGACCCCGAGGTCCAGGCCGCCGCCATCAGCACCTACCTACCGGGCAGGGGCGCCGGGAGGAGCCCGTTCGAGCTGGAGGGGGCCGTCTATCCCAAGCAGGAGGACCACCCCTGGGCGCATATCGCCCGGGTGTCGCCGGGGCTCTTCGAGTCGCTGGGTGCCAAGGTCATCCAGGGACGGGACTTCAATCAGCAGGACCGGCTGGACAGCTTGCCGGTGGTCATCGTCAACCGCAGCTTCGCCCGCAAGCACTGGCCCGGCCAGGACCCGGTCGGCCGGCGCATCCGCGTGGCGTCCGAGACGCCCGACGCGCCCGGGAGCGAGCCCGAGCCGTGGCGCACCGTGATCGGGGTCGTGCCCGACCTGGGCATGGTCCGCCTGGATGACGACAATCCCCAGCCCCAGGGCTTCTACATTCCGGCGAGCCAGGACTGCCCCGCGTTCGCCTCGCTGGTCGTGCGGACGCGCAACCCGGACCCGCTGACCCTCAGCGAACGGGTGCGGGGCCACGTGACGGCCCTCAATCGCGACCTGCCGATCTACTTCATCTTCTCGCTGGAGCAGGTGGTGGCGCAGGCCGGCTTCTTCTCCAGGCTCTTCGCCACGCTCTTCTCGATCTTCGGCGTGGCCGCACTGGTCCTCGCCTCGGTGGGCATCTACGGCGTGATCGCCTTCTCGGTGCAGCAGCGTACGCAGGAGATCGGCATCCGCATGGCGCTCGGCGCGCAGCAGGGAAACGTGCTGGGCATGATCGTCCGGCAGGGCATGGTTCAGCTCGCCTTCGGGCTCGGGATGGGGGTGCTGGCAGCCTGGTTCGTCTCGAAGCTGTTGGGCAACTTCCTGGTCGACGTGAAGCCGCACGATCCGCCGACCTTCTTCGTGGTCTGCCTGGTGCTCGCCGCCGTGGCCCTGCTCGCGAGCTGGGTGCCGGCCCAGCGCGCCAGCCGCACGGACCCGCTGGTCGCGATCCGGTACGATTAGGGCGTGGACGCCGCGAAGCGAATTCTCGACCACCTGTGCGGACGGCAGGAGGAGATGGTGGCGCTCGCGCGCGAGCTGGC
The DNA here is from genome assembly GCA_963844885.1 of uncultured Holophagales bacterium. Lineage (GTDB taxonomy): Bacteria > Acidobacteriota > Thermoanaerobaculia > Multivoradales > UBA5704 > DATMER01. The sequence continues at coordinate 460,357 of CAWJQA010000018.1, forward strand.
TTTACTCGAATCCCCGTCCAACCAGCCGGAGACGCAGGGACCGGTCTTCGACCGTCTGGCCGCGGCCCTGGAGGACGCCGGCCTGCGCACCCGCCGGCTGTCCGGGCGCACGAGTGGCGGCCAGCTCTTCGCGGCTCCGCCCCGTCCCCGGAGGCCGGGGACCCAGCTCGTTATCGGCCACGTGGACACGGTCTGGCCCGTGGGCACTCTGGCCGGGATGCCGGTCGAGCTCAAGGACGGCCGCCTGCACGGCCCCGGGGTCTACGACATGAAGGCGGGCCTGGTGCAGGGGATCTACGCGGTCCGCGCGCTGCGGGATCTCGGCCTGGAGCCGCCGCTCGCGCCGGTCTTCTTCGTGAATTCGGACGAGGAGATCGGCAGCCCGGAGTCGTCGCCGTGGATCGTCCGGCTCGCCCGCCGCGTGCGCCGGGTGTTCGTGCTGGAGCCTTCCCTGGGACCGGAGGGGAGGCTCAAGACCGCGCGCAAGGGGGTGGTGCGCTACCGGGTCACCGTCCACGGGAGGGCCGCCCACGCCGGGCTGGAGCCGGAGAAGGGGGCGAGCGCGGTGCTCGAGCTGGCGCACGTGATCCGGAAGCTGTACGCTCTGGCCGATCCGGGGCGGGGGATGACCGTGAACATCGGCCTGATCGGCGGCGGCCTGGCCTCCAACGTGGTGGCGCCCGAAGCCTGGGCCGAGGTGGACCTGCGGGTGCTCCGGCGGAGCGACGCCGAAGCCTTCGACCGGGACTTCCGAAGCCTTGCTCCCGAGGTACCGGGCACGGAGATTGAAGTGCAAGGCGGCGTGAACCGCCAACCCCTGGAGCCGAACCCGCGCAACCGCGCCCTCTGGCATGCAGCCGAACGTTGCGCCGCCGAGTTGGGAATCGGGCTCGGCGAGAGCACGGCCGGCGGCGGCTCGGACGGCAACTTCACGAGCGAGCATGCGGCGACGCTCGACGGCCTCGGCGCGGTGGGCGACGGCGCTCACGCCGTCCACGAGCACGCCGTGATCGCGCGCATGCCCGAGCGGGCCGCCCTGCTCGCGGCACTGATGCTGGAGCCTGAGTAAAGGAGTCGAATGAAACGTCCGCTCGTGTTGTTGCCGCTGTTCCTGGCGGTGCTGGCCGGGGTGGGTTCAGCCGCCGCCGGTTCGCCGAAAGCCACCCTCACCAAGGCGGAAGTCCGGATCGCCGAGCAGCGCCTCTCCGAGCTCGGCTACTGGACAGGGCCGGCCGACGGCGTCTGGGACGGCGCCTCGCGCCAGGCCCTGATCGCCTTCCAGAAAGTCGAGAAGGCGCGTCCGACCGGCATCCTGACCCGGGCGGAATTCAACGCCCTCACGGCCGGCGTGCCCGCTGGTGTGCCAATACCGCGGCAGACCGGAGCGCCCCACCTCGAGGTGGACCTGGGCCGGCAGATCCTCTTCCTGGTGGACGCGGAAGGGAAGGTTGCCAACATCCTGCCGATCTCCTCGGGAAGCGGCAAGCGCTTCCACGAGAACGGCTATCCGGAGACGCACGCCGTCACCCCCTGCGGCCGGCTCGAGGTCTACAGCAAGGCCTCGGGCTGGAAGAAGAGCCCGCTCGGCGAGATGCACAATCCCTTGTACATCGTGGGCGGCATCGCCATCCACGGCAGCCAGGACGTGCCGCCGTACCCGGCGAGTCACGGCTGCATCCGCATCCCGATGTTCGCCTCGTACCTCCTGCCCGGAATGGTCCCGGTGGGGACGCCGGTTCTGGTATATGGCTGCCAGGACGATCCCCGGATCGGCGGCTGAGGGAACCCGGAACGCCCCGATCCGCTCTAAACTGGTAGGGGCAGCACCATGCGCGCCATGCGAGCCATGCGATTGCCAAGGCACGACCTCATCGAGCCGGAGATCAGTCTGAGACCTCTGCTCGATGTCTGCCTCGTTCTCGGGATCATCCTCCTGGTGGTGGCGCCCATGCTCCGCACCGGCGCCGAGGCGGCCCTCGCCAAAAAGCCGAACGGGCCGGAGCCGGCCCCGTCCTCGCTGGCCCTGGAGGAGCCGCAGCTCGCCGTCTCCATGGAAGCCGACGGCACCCTCTACGTCGACGGCCGGAAGGTGGCGGCGCGCAAGCTGCAGGCCGTGCTGGGAGAGATCTGGTCGCTGACCCCGAACCGGCCGGTGCTGGTCAAGGGCGACCGCCGGCTGCGCTACGTACAGGTCCGCTGGCTGCTCCAGTCGGTGAGCGCCGCCGGCTTCCGCCGGGCGGCCCTGGCCTCGGACAGGCGCCAGTAGGGGCACCCCCCTTGTGGGTGCCCTGGGGTGGGCGGCCACAAGGGCCGCCCCTACCCCTTCAACGCCAACCCCAGAATCCCCGGCAGTTTCATCATCGAGGGCGCGGCTTCGAATCGCACCAACTTCGGCGTGATCTGGTGGGCGGTGCGGTGGGTCGCGAACCAGACCGGCTTGGGCCACACCCGGAAGGGGGCTTGCACCACCGTCTTCTGAGGCCGGTCGAACATCAGCGTGTTGTGGACCACGCCGCTGCCTGACCGGATGTCGGTCCGGGTATGGCCGGGGAAGGCGCCCCAGGGGGTGACCACCAGGCCGTAGTTCGCGGCGGCCCAGTGGTTGATCGCCACCGTGCCGTAGCGGAGGCCCGCGATGGCGCGGTCCAGCGCCTTCGCCGTCGCGGGGTCGCGCAGCGAGGAAGGGTGAACGATGATCGTCGCGTTGAGCGTGCCCCAGATCGTGCCGTTACAGAAGTCCACGGCCCGGTCTAGATACTCGGCCGCGCTGGCGGCCTCGATGCGCGCCTCGGAGAACACGCTGCAGAAGGCCTCGGTCTGGAAGCAGATGTCGTCCCGCTTCTCCGGCTGGAGCCCCGGGATGAGCGCCCAAGGCAGGTGGTCCTCCGTGCGCTCGCCGTACTGCTCGGCTTCCGGATGGGCCTTCAGGAACGAGTCGTAGCGGTCCGAGGCTCCCGGATACCAGGCGGCGCGGGTGGGGATCTCGCGCAGGACGCCTCTCAGCGCGTCCAGCAGCGAGTCCCGCTGGGGCGAGGCCGAATGCTGGACGATCACCCGGGCGGCGTTGCAGTTGAACCCGGCGTTGTTGGTCAGCATCGTGGCCAGGTTCTCGGCGTGATATTGGAGGTCGGTGTCGCTCCAGGAGCCTTCCGGGCCGGGGACCACGATGACCGGGCTGACATTGCCGAGCTCGGCGGTGAACCGCTTCGTGATGACCGGCTCGTCCCGCTCCTTGCGGCGGCGCCCCTCCTCGCCGGGGCCGAAGACGATGGCCTCGTACGTGCGGTCCGAGCCGGTGATGTGGATCTCGTCCACGCCCGGATGGGAGCAGAGGTAGGCGCCTTCCCCGGCGCCGCCGTAGACCACCCGCAGGAACCCGCGGTCGACCAGCGGCTTGAAACCCTGTTCGAGCAGCGGTCCCAGGTAGACATTGGCCGGGTGGGTCTTGAACAGGACGACCTGGTCCTCCGTGAACAGCTTGTAGAGGAGATCCATGGGGCCGATGGACGAAACGTTGCCGCCGCCGAGCACGAGCGCCACGGCACCCGGCCGCTCCGGAGCGTGATAGGCCACCGCCATGGTCTCCGGCAGCCCCTCGGCGGTGACGCCGGGCTGCATCCAGACGTCGGCGGTGACGCCGGTGTAGAAAACCTGGTCCCAGACGTCATAAGGAAAGACGCGGGCGGTGACCTGGCCGTCCGGACGGGTGCGGACCGAGCCGGGGATGCGCGGCCGGCCGTGGATCTCGATGTCCCAGAGCGCCCTCCGCAGCAGCCGGAGGTTGCGGATCACGAAGTAGGGGCCGACCAGGGCCTCCTCCGCGGACGCCGGATGCGACGGGTCGATGCGCTCGCCTTCGATGGCGGCTGCGGCCCAGCGGTCGGAGACCGCGAGGAAGCTCGGGATCAGCTCGTCGAGGAGGGCGATCCGGTCGCGCACGCCGACCTGCGTCCAGGCGCTCTTCCGAGCCTGAAGGTCGCGCACGGCGGCGTCCATCGCCTCCCGCGGGGTGGCTGAAAGGTCTCGGGTGTCGGCAGGGGGCTCCATCGTGACGGTCATAGGCACCTCCCCATACGGCTACTATACCCCCGTCCGGAACAGGACTGGATCGTCCCGAAGTCGGGGGGATCGTCCCGGTATTTCCGCTTGTCCCTGGAAAGGGGCCAGCGGCAAGGCACGCCTCCTTTTTTGGGATCGGAGGCCGCGGAAAGGCGGTCGAGCCGGGTCTAGGGGCCGCCGCCTGTCGCCCAACGTAGACCGGGATGTGACGGCTGTGCGGCGCGGCTCACCCGTACGAGGGAGCGTCGCGCTCCCTCCGTTTCCTGGAACGGGGAAGAGAGGGAGCGTCACGCTCCCTACCTTTTCCAAACCAGGAAAGCCAGGGAGCGCGATGCTCCCTCAGTTTCCCGAGACGAGAAAGGGAGGGAGCGTCACCATCCCTCCCTTTCCCGGAACAAGAAAGGTAGGGAGCGCCGCGCTCCCTCAGTTTCCCGAGACGAGAAAGGGAGGGAGCGTCACCATCCCTCCCTTTCCTGGAACAAGAAAGGTAGGGAGCGCCGCGCTCCCTACCTTTCCCGGCACGGAAAAAGGAGGGAGCGTCGCGCTCCCTCCCGTGGTTCAGGCTCCAGCCGGCGGCTGGGGGACGGCGAAGCCCGCAGATGCCGCCTCACATCCGCGACGCGAGACGCGACTCTGCCGCGGCTTCCCATGACGGAGAGGACAAGGCAACGCGCCTGACCCGGTTTCCCGTCCTCGAAGCACTCCCTTGTCGGGCAGACGAGCTGTCATCGACCGCCCGGGAGGTCTCATGTTCGATCTGTCCCTCGGCCGGTCCCTCGGCCGAGGCGGTTCGGACCCCAGAGCGCAAACTCCGACTGCCACGGTCCCATCGAGGCCGGCCAGCCGTCGCGCTGCTGCACCTCCTTCCATCCACCGGCTTCGGGTCCGCGCCCCACCGTCGCGCTCCGCGTCTCCGGCACGCGGGTGTTCGTGGACTACGAGGCGCCGAACTACTACTGCCAGAACACCGGCGACTGGCCGCCGTTCTTCACCTGCACGAACGATCCGCTGGTGTCATCCGACAATCTCCTTCTCCTCCACAACGGTGAGCTGGTCGCCCGGACGTTCCCGTATTTCGAGAGCGGCACCTGGGATACGGGCATCGACGTCGCCTGCGGCGACACACAGTCGTTTGAGTGGCGAAGGGATGGAGTCCGAGTACATCCGGCAGGGAGAGGACGCCTGGACCGCCTTCGAGCCGGGCGAGCTGCGTGGCTCCATCGTCCGCTCGGGCAACCGCCTGGAGCTGACGGACCTCGAAGCCACGGTCACCGTGTTCGATGCCACGACCGGCCGCTGGCTCGCCACGACCGACCGCTGGGGAAACGCCCTGACCGGCACCTACGATGCCGACGGGTTTCTGGTGTCGGTCGCCGACTCGATGGGCCGGCAAATCGAGCTGCGCTACTCTGGCGGGCTCCTCGCCGAGGTCGAGCTTCCTGGCGGTCTTGTCTGGCGGTTCGAGTACGAAGGTGGCCTACTCGTCCGGGTCTTCGACCCGCTTCACACCGGTGGGCTGCCGTGGCGCGGCTTCGCCTATCAATCGGACTCGTACGGCGTGCCGCGCCTGCTGACCGAGGTGCGCGACGAGGCCGGATCGCTGCTCGAAGGCCATGCCTACGACGCCCTCGACCGCGGTATCACGTCGGTCTCCGTCGATCCGGCCGGCGGCCGGGATCTCGTCACGATCGAATACGACACGCCCGCGCCGGGCCGGACCCAGGTGACCCATGAAATCGACGCTTCCACCCGTCAGGTGTCGGTTTTCACGCTGAGCTATCAGCGCGGGAGGTTCCTGCCGACGCGGGTGGAAGGCAACTGTCTGTCCTGCGGCGGAGCCGGCGGCGACGATCAGAGCTTTACCTACGGCCCAGATAATCTGGTGACCTCGCGCACGGACGCCAACGGCCACGTGACCCGCTACGAGCACGACGCGCGGGCCAACCTGACCGCCGTCACCGAGGCTGCGGGCACGCCGCTGGAGCGCACGGTGCGCTACCGCTACGGCGATCCCGCGTGGCCGCGCTTCCGCACGGAGACCGACGAGCCCTCCGCCGCCCGGCCCGGCGAGCGCAAGCTCACCCGCCAGGAGTGGCTCTCGGGAGAGATGAGACTGGCGCCGGCTCCGGGAAAAATCACCGGCACGGTGACCGGCTCGCCGGACGGCGCGCCGCTGGCGGGAGCCCTGGTGACAGTTGGCGGCAGCAGCGAGCTTGCCTACACGGACGAAGCCGGCACCTTCACCCTGACGCTCCCGGCCGGCACCTGGACCTTGACTCTGGCGCGACCCGGCTACCAAGGCCGCACGCTCGCTCCGATCGCGCTCGCGGCCGGAGCCACCCACCGCCTCGACAGCACGGAGTTGGAGGCCGAGCCCGCCACGCTTACCGGCCGGGTCATCGACGGCACCGGAGCAGGAATCGCGGGAGCCACCGTCTCCGCGAGCACCACCGCCCTGCGCGCGGCCGGGCCCTCCACGGTCACCGATGCTTCCGGAAGCTTTTTCCTTTCCGTACCGCCGGGAACGTGGTCGCTCGCCGTCACCCACGAAGGCTTCGGCAGCCGCCTCACCGCCGCTGTGGACCTCGGCCCCGGTGGGGTTTACTCCTTCGGCGACCTGCTCCTCCAGGCGCTCGGCACCGTCACCGGCCGGGTCCACGTCGGCTATGCCGATGACCTGCGGTCGACCTCGGTCTTCCCCGTTCCCTGGCAAGGCGCGCCGAACGTCGTCTATCTCGGCAGCCCGTCGCCGCTCGACGCCGGGGCCATCCGCCTCGACAACAGTACGGATCAGCCCATCGCCGTCGATCGAGTCCTGGTCGATCTCCAGCGCCCCGGGCCGGTCTACGACCTCTGGGGAAGCTTCACCGTGCCGCCGCACGGCTCGGTGATCCTCACCCAAACGCAACCGTTCAATTTCGACACCAGCGACGCGGCCATCGTCGCCTGCGGCGCGACACCGAAGCCCGGAGACCCGCGCGTACCCAAGGTCAGCGTAGTGATCGGCGGCCAGTCCACGAGCTATTACGATGTCGGCCACGTGCTCGGCACAGGCGGCTTCGATTCGTACTGCCGTGGCAATGAATCTCTCGCGTGGCGGCTTATCGGCACCACCGGCGCTGACGCCGGAGGCGATTTCCTTTTGGAACCCACCCTGGGCACCGGTACTCTGGAATCAGCCCTACACCTTGACCGCGACAGTAACCGATGCCGGAAGCCAGCCGCTGCAGAACGTCGCTGTGACCTTCCGCGCCACCACCGGTCCCAATCGCGGCGCGACCGGCGAAATAGTGACAGATGCCAACGGCAAGGCGATATTCACGTATACGAGCGTCTGCGTCGGCTCCGACACGTGGGAAGCCACCATCCCCAACCCCTCGGGTGGCGCGTTGACATCCAACCTCGCCGTCGTCCGCTGGCCGGCACCGGCCGATCTTCGAGCTGTTCCTCGGCTATGCCGAGAACGAAAGCGGCTCAGCGCCCGGTTTCCCGCAGCCTTGGAAGGGAGACCCGGGAATTCTCTTCCTCGGCGGCGGCCAGTTTATCGATTCCGGGGCCATCCGGATCGACAACCATACCGACGATCCGCTCCCGATCGATCGGGCGTCGGTGGACCTCCAGCGCTCCGTGCCGATTTTCGACCTCTGGGGAAGCTTCACGATCCCGGCCCACCAGTCAGCCATCCTGATGCAGCCGAAGGCCTACGACTTCGACACCAGCGAGTTTCCATTCATGCCCTGCGGCGTACCGGCCCCGCCGGATGACCCGCGGGTACCGAGGATCACCGTCACAGTCAGGGGAAAACCTTTTCCTATCTCGACTCGGAGCACGTGCTCGACATCATCGGCTACGACCTGCGCTCCAGAAGGGCGAATCCATGCAGTGGCGGCCGGTCGGCGCGAGCGGCGCGGGCGAGGCGGGGAAGCTGATCGTAAAACCCAAAACGCTGTCCGGCCCGGTGGGCTCGGTGCAGACCATCACCGCCGTCCTCCTCGACGCGGCGGGAGAACCGCAGCCGGGAGTGTTTATCTTCTTCCGCGTCTACGCGGGCAACAAGAGTGGTCGCACCACGGCCATCTTGAGGAGGTCGCGCGACGGGTCCGCCACGGCCAGGCCGTCGCGCACGGAGACCTCCCGGGTCGGCGTCGGGCAGACGAAACGGCCGCCGAGGTCGATCTCCCGCCGGCTCTGATAACCGCTTCCGATCCCGGCGATCACCGGTCCGGCGACGGCGATGTCCGCCGGGTGGATCTCCCCGGAGAGGACGTGACCAGCCGGGCGTTGCGCAGCAGCAGATCGGTCGGCTCGTCTCCCCGGGCGACGGCCAGAGTCCTTGCCAGGTTCATCCGCCGATGCTACACCCCGCGCGGCTCCTTCGGCATGAGAACCCAGAGGACGATGTAGGCGAGAGTGCCCGGGAACACGACCGACGCGAGCGACAGGATCACGTAGGCGACGCGGACCGCGGTCGGGTCCCAATCCAGCCAGTCGGCGATGCCTCCGCAGACGCCGGCGATGATCTTGTGGTTGCGGGAGCGATAAAGACCCATGGTTGTCTCCTCCTGGTCCAACTCTCCTTGCAACTACGGCGCCGGGGCCGGGGGGTTTCTCTTCTGGCCGTTCTTCTGGAGCACCGCCAGCCACAGGCAGAGCAGAATGGCCGGCATGCCGATCAGGCCCGCGCCCACGAAAAAGAGGCCGTAGGACTCCATCAGTGTGTGCCCATGGGTCTGGAGGCCGTCGACGACCGCGCCGGAGAAGCCTTTCAGGAACTTGCCGACCAGGGCATAGGCGGAGCTGAGCAGCGCGTACTGGGTCGCGGTGTAGCCGAGGCTGGTCAGGCTCGACATGTAGGTGACCAGCGCCACGCCCGCGACGCTGACACCGAAGTTGTCGAACATCATCACCGCGCCGAACAGCCGCGGGTCCGCGCCGTAGACCGCGAGCAGCGCGAAGCTCCCGACCGCGGCGCCTTGCAGCAGCCCGCCGATGATCAGCCCCTTCATGTGTCCCAGGCGCGCCACGAGCAGGCCGCCGGCCGCGATGCCGAGGAAGGATGCCGGCCAGCCCGACCGTGCTGCGCACGGCGCCCACCATGTCCTTCGAGATGCCGAGGTCGTGGTAGAAGGGGGTGGCCATCGGCCCCATGACGAACTCCGGCAGCCGGTAGAGGCTGATGAACACCAGCATCAGGAGCCCCACCCAGCGCCAGGTCTTGAAGAAGGCGACGAGCGGTCCGACGATGGCGTCGAACAGGCCGGCGAGCGTCCACAGCGGCGCCTCGGCGGATTTCCTGTGCAGAACCTCGTCCGCCTGCGCGGGCTCCGTCGCCTTGAGCGTCGCCAGCATGCCCACCGCCATCAGCACCGCCATCAGGCCGTAAGAGATCGGCCAGCCGAGGCGGTTGACGGCGAACAGGATCAGGGCGTCACTGGTGATGATGGCGATCCGGTAGCCGAGCTGATAGGCGCTGGAAAGGAGGCCGAGCTCTTCGTTCGTGTCGGCGGCTTCGATGCGCCAGGCGTCCACCACGATGTCCTGGGTCGCCGAGGCGAAAGCCACCACCAGCGCCGCCGCTCCCAGAACCATGAGGCCGCCCCGCGGCTGGATCAGCGCCATGCCCAGCAGACCGGCGGCCACGATGAGCTGGGCGGTCATCATCCAGCCCCGCCGCCGGCCCAGCCGCTTGCCCAACAGGGGTGCGTCGAGCCGGTCGATCAGCGGTGACCACAGAAACTTGAAGGAGTAGGCGAGCCCCACCCAGGACAGGAATCCGATCGTCTTGAGGGTCACCCCCTCGTCGCGCAGCCAGTACCCCAGAGTGCCCGCCGTCAGAAGGAACGGCAGGCCCGACGAGAAGCCCAGAGCCAGCATGACGGCGACCTTGGGCCGCCGGAAAGCCCGGAAAACATCGCCCATACCGGGCCTGCGCGGTTTCACACCCTCGGTAGTGTTCATGGGGCGGGAGCTTACAGCGATTCGACCCGCGAGCGCAGCCCTGGTCAATAGCGGTCGATCCGGCCGACCAGGTCGCCCAGCTCCCGCCGCTCCACCGCGATCCGTTCGACCGCATCCTGGTTGCCCAGGCCATCGTCCACGGCTGCGTCCTCTTGACCCCCGATCCCGACATCCAAGCCTACCCTGTGCGGGTGGCCTGGTAGCGCGGATCGGCTGGCCGTCTGACCTTGCTCCGGAGCTCTTGCCCGCGTCTGGCGTCGTCGTTCGTCTCTCTTCACTTCAAGGGGAGTCTACGGATTGCCGGATAACAAAGAAGATTGGCCTCTTGACTGGCGTTCGCGATCGTGTATCGTGCGGAAGAATGCGAGGCGTTTCCAGGAAAGCGCCCGATGAAGACGAGAGTGATGTCTGCTAGCCGCGCCCACAGGCGTAGTGCAAGCGGGGATTTGTTCTTCTCGTTGCCCGTCATGCCAGGTCGTTTCTTCCGCCGCCTAACGTGACGCACTTCACCGGCGGACGGCGAAGCCGACCGTCCGAGTGCAAGTGCCGGGGTTAGGTGCCTCGCGGTTCATAGACCATGGACCCTCGCCGCGGATCAATGACAGGTGACACTGAAGCATTGAGTAATCGCGCGTGGAGTGCTTCATAGCCTTGTTCTTGCCCCACAGCGAGTTCGGACATGGTTATACCAATGATCTGAAGGAACTCAAACCTACCGGAGAGAAGCTGCCTTTCGCCGCCGAAGTGCGGGACGGCACAAACAGAAGTGCCTGAAGTTCGCTCTCTTTTCCGTCGATTGATGCCCCAGGGCGCATGCGGTCCCAGAAGTCGAGTGGTTCCCGCTCCCCGAAGTGGCCTACTCCGAGTAGAAGTTGATAGGCAGCCAGCTTTCGAACCAGCGACAATGCCCAAGAAGACTGGTAGCGCATCTTCCGCACAGCAACTCCATTCCCATGCCAGACCAAGCCGTTGGATCTGGTTGCGTTGCCTCCCAGGCGTTCGATAAGCCTGATGTAACGTAGAGCCAGCTATTTCGCTCTGCATTCGGAGGTGACTCGAAAGCGCCGATAGTCAGCCACCTAGGATCGACTTCCTGATGACTGAAGATTCCACTAAAGAGCTCGAAGTCCAGCGGATAGATACCATTCCCAGACTGCCGAAGAGCGCTGGGTATATGTCCTCGCGCTCTGCCCACGCAGCTTCGAACCACTCGTAGTCTTGCTCTTTTGGCATAGCCTCGGACACCTAACGCCTCGGGGCCTCAGCGCGTACCTGGGCGCGAGCCCAGGTGTCCGCTGGAGGCCTGTGTTAGCAGGCGCCAGTACAAAGCCTCCTTTCTAGCGCCCACAGCAGGGACAGCCCTGTCCGACAGGACCCAGATAATGCTTGACAGCGGTGCGTCCCTCCTCACGAAGAGTACGCTGCTCCCAGCTTGGTTTACGCTCTGCAGCAGCAATCTCTCTTGAGAGTTCGCGTCGTTCGTCCTCAGAGAGGCTCAGCCAGCCAACGAATACAACACGTGTCTTGTCGTTCATCCGTTTCTCCTAGAAGTTACCGCAAACTGGGCAGTTCGACGGCTTCATATCCATGGGCACTTGCTTGCACTGGATGCAGGGGCGTTGGAACTTGCGTAAAGCTGCCCGGAGCCCCATTCTTTTCTCTTCTGTTATATCACGAGCGAGATCTTGGTCTTCGCGAGCCTGCCGCTCAGCTGCAAGTATACCAAAGTGCGCATCGAAGTCGGCCGGTGGGTTGCGCCCAAATCCTCGTACCTCGTTGAGAGGCGATAGTGCTTCGCGCCGACTCAACCGCATAAGCCAGATCTTCATTCCAAGCTGCCACCAGCGACCAGACTGATCCAACGAGTTGAGCGATTCCAAGCACACCCGCTGCCGCCAAGAGGTATGGAAGAGCTACGCTGTTGGTGCCGAACGACAGCACTATACCCCCAATCACAACGGGAACAGCTATACCCAGGAACGTCAACCACCGGAGAAACCGACGTAGGCGCTTGACGCGTACCTCAAATATGAAGCCCGTGCCAAACGTGTAAATGGCATGATCCCAACACTGCTCGCGAGTCGATCTTCCCTGCATCTCAGTGATCCCTCCAAGCCCCCGCTTTCTTTAGACTGCTAACGCTGCTGCCCCTCACCGGCTGCGTCAGCAGTCCGGTGCAGGGGCTTGGTGTTATGCGGCCTGCTTTTCTAGCTCATCCAAAAATTCCTCAAGCGCCTCATACGTCCAAAGACACCGGAGATCACCGCCCAGATCTTTCAAGAGATGCCTGATCCACTTGTCTCTAGTGACAAGAACTGTGGAGTATACGTACGGTGCCATTATGAGTTCCAGATCGAAGAAATCGTTGATACGGTCGCGCCTGGTCGGATCCTCGCCGATCAAAGAAAAAACATCAACGCGACGGTCAATTGAAGGCATCGAAGCCAGCAGATGTCGCGTGACGCCGCCATAGCGATCCGTGGGCAGTTTGGTTAGACGCTCATAGAATTCGCACTGCAAGTTCCAAGGGAGCCGGTGGCGCAACTCAGTTAATCGAGGAGTTACTATGCTGCTCATAACCTCCTGCTCTTCCACTCTGCGTGCCTTCTCTCTACTCCTTCCGGCTATTTCTCTTCTCCGAACTCCAGTCGCTGCAAACCCTGGCGCCGGCACTTCTAATTGAGATAATCGAGCGTGCGTCATTTTGCAAAACTCAACAAACCCCATCTTGAGAAGTTGTCGAACAATCTCGTCAGTCAACTGCTGCGGATCTTCAAATGCAGTCACATTCGGGAAGTGAATATGGGCAACCGAGCTTATGTGCGCTATTATAGGCACAAAAAGCTGAGCGGGACCAACAACACGTGGCTGTCTGCCGCTCTGATCGCTTCGAATACAGCATCTACCTCATGGAGGTATATCTCCTCGGTTGGAGCAAAGGCGATTCCCAAGCTCAACTCTTCCATCAGTTCCGCGACTTTGACGGCAGATGTATAGGATTGCCGATAGAGCTCCCAAATGATAGTAGGCGCGAGAGGACAGAACAACTTTCCCCTCTTCACCAATTGCTGGACCTTTTCCCTGAGCCGTGAGGCTTGTTGCGCCTTTCCCTCCGCAAGGTCGATCCAGACGTTCATGTCCAGCAGAACAGAGAGCCGCTTTCGCGCCTTCTCCGAGAGTTCTGGATCTCTCAGGTCAATGGGTATATTCCTTGCTTCTCTTTCCATTAGTCACGCTCGTTCGCCGCCTGCATGCCCGGGGTTGGGCGCCCTAAATAGCAAGGCTAGCAGCATGTAGGCATTAACCCTTTTCTGCATAACCGTCACTGCGTTCGTTCGCCGCTGAAAGAGAGTTACTAAGACAAGCACAACGATAATGGTCCCGTAGATCCAATCACGTTGCATCTGCGAGGCAGCGTCTGCTAGTGAGTTGAAGTAATAGGCGAACGCTAATCCTAACCAGAGCGCTGTAAATGTAATTGGCACCACGTAGGCGTATCGAAGTGCATTGTCCACTTTCGCCTCGGGAGCACCAACGAGTCGTGGATGATGTGACGCAGCCTCACCTTTTGTCCGCGTGATCCACCACTGAACAAGCCAGTCAATTTGAGAGTTGGCTATTTTTACGCTTCGAAAAGTGATATAGCTCACTAGGGCGCCAAAAAAAATTAGGACAGCCAAAAGAAGAGATACCGAAATCTGCTCTAAGCTCAACGCGCCGGACCTGGATGGGTCTTTAATGAAATATACGCCGGCCCCAAAAGCCGCCAGCAGCATCGCATTGATCTGTATGAGCCAAGTTATCCGATGATTGATAAGAAGATCCTCATGCTGAATCTGAGACCTAACACGATCCCAGTCAAGGATGATTGGATCCTTAGAGCGATCCCAAGAGCTGTTAGTAGACCAGCGGCTCGGACGGTCTATGCTGTCATCGGGCATACATCCTCCGCCAAAACTCGGCACAGGCAATGAATAGGATTGCGATTCTGCTTCGATATTCCGCAAGTCTCTCTCTCGTATGACGGAGGCTGAGCATGAGCGACGCCCAACGGGGATGCTGTTCACCGGCGGCCTCGGCCGTCCGGTGCAACAGCCGGGTTCGCCGCCTTCGCCTCGTGTGACGAGGATATATAGTTTAGAGCCACAGACTCACCATAGCAATGATTCCAACGGAGGAACGTCGCGGACATCTTGCTCGGCCTTGAAAGCTGTTCCCGGAAGGTGAGGTAACGATTACCCCAACCTCTCCAATGATCCGGATAGAGCGGCTCAGGGCCGTCAAAGGCTGCCGGGTCAAAGACACCGAGCTTCGTTGCAATCTTGGCGAGCACACGAGCATGAGCCGCAGCTGATTGGCGCTGGTACAACTGCCAGTACAGAGAGTAAAAGGTGAGCCCAACGACTATTACGGGAAGCGACAGTTCGCAAGACTACACCGCCCCTTGCCAAGAGGTCTGGAGGCTTGACCAAGACAGCAGCTATGACCGCCAGAAGGAGTGTTACTGACCAAGTGAAAATCTGGAACTCGCGCGCGCGCCTATACTGCAGCTCCTCACGCTGCTGCGTCTGCAAGTGTCGCAGAGTTTCGAGTTACTCTCACTCATAGTTCAACCTCAATCTTTCGCTGACGGCGAACGGGAATGCGCTTCACCGGCGGACGGCGAAGCCGGCTGTCCGGGTGCAAGCGCCGGGTTGCGGCGGCTATTCGATTAGCTCTGTTTTGGGCTCACTTTTCTTCCTATGATCTCGAGGTTCATCGATTCTGACTTGATCACGTTCGGAGGCATCTACGAGGACGCGAAGATCATCGCAGGGACAGGGTTGAAGAGAAATTCTTCCGTGCCTGAAACCGGCTTTCCGGTGTGCGTATATACAGTATCCCAGGACCCTGGCGCCTTGCCCGTGGAAACCTGAATCCTAAATTGAGCCGCAGCTCTGTCTTTGTACATAGCTTGGTGCTCACTACCCATCCTAATACCATAAACATTGTAGACCTCACCTAAGTCGATTGCCGCCCAAGCGGGCATTTGATCGGCTACCCAGCTTCTGCAGTTGTTATACCAACCGTCGTTCAGGGAACGACGTTCTGTGCCGGAGTGAATATACTTGGAGTTCTGTCGAAGTACTGGCACGGGCACGCTTTAATAGTGACAGATTGAACAGGCCATTATCTAGCTCGATCGGCACCAAGGCGGGAGGCGGGCTAGCGCCCTCGCAACTAGGATTTCTCTATTAACATTGAAATCGGATACAAGGAACTCATTCGGCTTCGCCCCGGGAGGCACAAGAAGGTGAAGAACCTAGGCTCATAAATACACTAGCTAGTAGGACAAATGCTACACCGAGGATCCAGGGTATATACTGGCTTTTTGTTCTGCCAACCATCAAACGTAGCACTACCGAACTAGCTGTCGAAATGAGCCAGCCCCAAACACTGGAGACTGCACTTTCAAGAGAATGCGGGAGGCTAAGGTCTAATGGCTTACCGGCCACGGCACTCCCCAGCCAAACGACAAACATAACGACCGCAGATGCTGAGGTAAGAACGAAGAAAGTCTCCAGAACTGTCAAGACTGGTTTGCGTACTCTCTTGAGCGTACGGCTCGCGTCTGTCATGTGAGTGGCTCCTTCTCCTAAATCAAACCTCGATGCCGGACGCCGAACGTTTAAGGGTCTATCCGACATCCTCCCAGGTCAACCTCCCAAATGCCTCCGGCGCCGCCGGGAGGATGTTGGATAGACCAGGTTGAACGAGACCGCGGGGGAGTTCGAGCCGGTTACCCTATGCAGATTCAATCCGAAGGAGAAGGCAGCGGGCAGACCGCCGCCCCTTCCTCAGGCGCCGCGGGACGAGATTTCCCCGCTTCATTGACGCCCCCTCCAGCGGTTCACCGTCTCCATGGGTCCCTCCCACAGTAGCTTCGTTTGTCTGATAGTACCGCGGAGCCGAGAAAGAGTAAACCTCTCCCGACCCCCTCGAAGAAGGGTATGACGCGGGCAATGAGATGACGCCAGGAGACCGCCCCTCATGGCGGCGACCGTCCCCCGGTCAGCGGCTGCAGTTCCTTGACCCACTGCAGGTGACCTCGGCCACAGTGCTCACAGAGGGTTGGGTCCTTGCCGGTGACCCGAAGGTAGAGGGTTTGCCAGTCCTCCCGTTCTTCAGAGCGGGGTGGCGGAGGCTCTACGCCGAGCAGCTCGCGGCATCGTTCCAACTCCCTCTTCCGATGCCGGTTGGCCAACAAGCCATAGTAGCGAATGCGCACGAAACGATCCAGCCTAAGTGCCAGGCGTTTCCAGGAAAAAGAGGAGGACCGGGCGCCCAACGCCCTCGCCATCGGTGGCCTGACCGGTCTGACAGCCGGACTTCCACGCGTTCCCCTTGTCGCCAGGCCAGAGCCTGGCCGCGGTCGGTGCGAGATCGGCTCCAACGCGGAGAGTTGATACCTCCGGTTCTTGCTACCACCCGCCTCCCGGACACACCTCCCCCTTCCGCTCAACCAAAGCGCATCGACAAACGGCTGAGGACGGGGCCTGCCGAGGCGATCAGGGCGGGCCGGCGGCCTCCGTCGTCACGAAGGGCGGGCTCGGCGGAAACGAGCCTGCCGGGAAGCACACCAGACGATCTCCTGCCCGCCATCGCTCGGAGGCCTCCCGAAAGGCTGCCACAAACATGGCGTAGGCCTCCCGGAACGCCTTGCGCACGGCTCGCGTCGCCGCGTGGTACAGCGGCGCGGGTGACTTCTTGGGCCCGGCCTAGCCTAAGTGCCAGGCGTTTCCAGGAAAAAGAGGAGGAACGGGCGCCCAACGCCCTCGCCATCGGTGGCCTGACCGGTCTGACAGCCGGACTTCCACGCGTTCCCCTTGTCGCCAGGCCAGAGCCTGGCCGCGGTCGGTGCGAGATCGGCTCCAACGCGGAGAGTTGATACCTCCGGTTCTTGCTACCACCCGCCTCCCGGACACACCTCCCCCTTCCGCTCAACCAAAGCGCATCGACAAACGGCTGAGGACGGGGCCTGCCGAGGCGATCAGGGCGGGCCGGCGGCCTCCGTCGTCACGAAGGGCGGGCTCGGCGGAAACGAGCCTGCCGGGAAGCACACCAGACGATCTCCTGCCCGCCATCGCTCGGAGGCCTCCCGAAAGGCTGCCACAAACATGGCGTAGGCCTCCCGGAACGCCTTGTGGACGGCTCGCGTCGCCGCGTGGTACAGCGGCGCGGGTGACTTCTTGGGCCGGCTTGGGCGGGACTCCGGGTCTTGACGCAGCACTCCGGCCACCCCAAGAGGCTGACGTCCGCTCTTGGCGAGCTCGGCCGCCGCCTTGCTCTCGATCTCTTCCACCAGCGCGGCCACCCGCTGCCGGTAGACCGGCGCTCAGCAATCGCTGGACGTTTTCGGGCTCCGGATCGATCCAGATATCCAGATCTTTGGTGTATCGCGGCTCCGCGTAGAAGGAGAACGCGATCCCGCCGACGATGAGAGAACGGACCTCATGGGCGTTCAACAACTCAAGCAACTCTTCGTAGTGCTTGGACACGTTCGCCGCCGATCTTCCAGGCTTCATCCAGCATGTCCAGGACCACCTGGACGCGTTCCTGTCCTGTCATCCGCTCCCAGAACTCCTGGTTGGCCTCCGCCCCTTCCTCGAAGGACTGGCCTTTACGCACCCAGATCTTGTCCATAGCCGGAGATTCTAGAGCGACTCGACCCGGGAGCGCAGCCGGGCGAGGCCCTGGGCGACGCCGTCGAGCTGGGCCCGGACCTCGGTGAGCCGGGTGCGCTCGGCGCGGACGAAGCGGGTGTAGGGGCCGATGGCGTCCTCGATCCGCCGGATGCTCTCGTCGATCTCGCGGTCGAACTGGGAGGTCAGGCCGGCCATGAGGTTCTCGCGCAGCGCCGCGATCTTCTCCCGTAGATCCTTCTTCGCGTCGTGCCGGCGGTTGGGGATGATGAAAAAGCCGAGCACGGCGATCGTTCCGGCGGCGATGATGCCGGTGAAGTCCGCCGCGGCGGTGACGGCCAGGTGGGTGAGCACCGCTCCCAGCCCGATCGCGCCGACCTCGACCAGCGCCGTGCCCGCCACCGCCACCTGCACCGACTCGGCGAGCCGCGTCGCTTCGGCGTCCTTGTCGTAGCTCTCGATCGAGCGTTGCGCCGACCGGCCCACGCTGTCGAGCAGCCGGGTGCGGTCGTAGTCGAAGCTGCCGCCGACGCGGCCGACGATGTGGTCGGCGTGCTCGTGCTGGCGCTTGGCGATGTGCTCCATGATCCCCTGCCACTGGCGCAGGTCGGAGGAGACCAGCCAGTCGATGACCTCGCTCACCCGGCGCTCGATGAGCTGTGTCGAGTCCGCGATCACCACGCGCTCGAAGTCGGCCTTCATCTTGGCCTTGTTGACCAGATCCATGAAGCGGGCCAGGCGCACGGTCTCGTCGAAGAACGCGATGCCGCGGGCTTCCAGCTCGTGCAGGACGTTGTCCACGTCGGCGAGGCGGAAGCGGAACTGCCGCCGCATGTCGTCCTTGTAAAGGTTGAGCTGGCCTTCGATGTCTTCCAGCGTCGTGAAGTCGGCCTTGAGCAGCTCCAGGCGGCCGTCCGTGACCTCCAGGTACCGGCCGGCGAGGTGGGAGGCGACCCCCAGCGGGTTGAGGAGCTTGAGGCGGACGCGCTCCTTTTCGTCGAGTGTGTCGACGATGTAGCGCTCCAGGGCCTCGAAGCGGCTGCGCGCGAGAAGCTCGGCGTCGCCGCTCTGCTTGGCCTTGAGCGCGGGCTTGGCGGCCACCGGGAAGATGTCGGGGGTGAAGCCGAGGAGAGCCCTGGCGCTGTCGGAGATGAAGGCGCGCACCCGTTCCACGTCCTCGGGCGAGTCGAGGATGTCGATCTTGTTGAGCACGACGACGACCTTTTTCCCCCACTCGCGGATGCCCTGGAGGAAAGCGCGCTCGCTCTCGGTGAACGGCCGGTCGGCGGAGGTGATGAAGAGCACCATGTCGGACCGCGGCACGAACTCGCGGGTGATGGCCTCGTGCTCGCGGTGGATCGCGTTGGTGCCGGGGGTGTCGACGATGTTGATGTCCTGGAGGAGATCGACCGGCGCGGTGATCCGGTCGAGAGCCGTCTCGAGGGTATCCCGCGTGATCTCGGGGCCGTACTGGATGAGATGGACGCGGGTGGTGGTGGGGGTGACCCCTTCCTCCAGAATGCGGTCGCCGAGCAGGGCGTTGATGAACGCGCTCTTGCCGGCGTTGAATTCACCGGCCACGACCAGCAGGAACAGCTCGTCGAGCTGCCGCGCCGAGCCCTGGAGAGTGGCCTGATCCTCATCGGCGGCGTCGAACCGGGCGAGCGCCGTCTGAAGCTGGCCGATGAGCCGCCGGTTCTCCCCGAGGAGCTCGTCCTGGTTTTGATTGAGGATGCGCCGTAGCATCGTGCCCCGCCCGTTGGGAACGATAGCACGGGCTGTGCCAGGGGGTGAGGGGGGAAGGGCGAGGCCGCGTCGCGGCCCCGCCTTTGTTGAAGGTCAAGGCTTACGGGCTTACGGGCATTGCATCGAGCCGTTACTTGGTGACGAAGCAACCAGGCGGAGGAGGGCTCACGTATGAGTAGGAGATGGTGGTCGTATGGGTATCCGTTGCAGACCTACTGGCGGCATCAGTTACCTGAAGAGAAAGATTGACGGTTTGTGTATGGGTGGTGTTGTTGCCGCAATACGTCCTAGAAACGGAGGTACCGCTGCCGGCTCCAGCTCCGTCGATCACCCAGGCATAGGTGTAAGGGGTAGTCCCTCCAGAGACGGTCGAGGTCCAGGTGACGGCCACGCAGTCGTAATCGTAGATCGAAACGGAAGTCGGGCCATTGATGGTGACAGTGGGTGGCGGCGCCGGGCAGAGGCTGTTGGTGTCGCTTGTCGAGTAGGAAATGCCGAGAGACGCGCTCACCGCGGACGAGCTGGCCTCGGAGTAGCAGGGGATGCCCGAGACGCTGCCGCCGTTTACGCTCGCCACGGCATGGCTGGTCGCCGAGGTTCCCGTATGCGGGTCGTTCTGGGTGATGGTCGTCGTCGTGCCATTCAGGGTGGCGCGGGCATAGGCATAGGCGGAGGTGTCGCCGGAGTAGCCGCAGGTGCTGTTGAAGTTGGAATCCGCGACCGCTGCCACACCCTGGCCGCTGGTCAGGTAGTACGCATCTGCCGTCGCCTTGTAGCAGATGCTGCTGCAACTGCCACCCACCACGGCAGCGCTCGCGCTCGACAACCCCGTCGGCATGTCCCTGAGCTGGACCTTCAACTTGGCGATCGTCACGCTGAGGTCGTCGATGATCTTGGCGAGGTCTTCCGAAGGATAGTTGTTGTACTCCCGCATCAGGTGCTCGAGCTGCCGGGTCTGCTCGCCGATGGTCCAGGCGAGGCCCGTGCGTCCATACCCCAGGTGCTCGACCTTGGTCGGGCCGAGCTGACGCTCGAACACCCCCTCGGCGACCACCGTCCAACCCTGCGCCTTCATCTTGGCCTTGACCTCGGTCCAATTCTGATCCTCTGGGCTAGCCGCCCGTAGAGGGCTTCCTCCCAGGAGAGTCAGGAGACCGAGACAGACAGCGGCAATCCAACGCTTTCCATTCATCATACAAAGCTCCTTGTCCATCGCAGAGACAAACCGGCCCCCATGGCCGGCTCGAACAGGTGCCACGAAGAAAGTTCAGATCTTCGAAGGCGCGGGAAGTATAAGGAGCGATTGTATAGAGGTCAAGAAGAATCGGGAGATCCTTGGGAGGATCCCGTCAAAGTCCGTAGTGGCCTCGGCGCCGGCAGTCCCAGGATGAACGGACGACGTGGGGAAGTTTCCGGCGGGCCGGTTGACGCGTCCGGCGAGACGCCGGACTCAGGGGACGGCCCCGGGGTCTGAGATTTTGAGCCGAAATCTCAGGGGATGACCCTGGGGTCTGAGATTTTGAGGTTTCCCCCGGGATTTCGGCGGGCGGGGGCTCAGGGATCCGGGGGCGTCCGAGGTACTGAGCCCGACTGAGCCCGAGATGGCTCCAGGATTTCAGATAGAATCCCGCCCACCCTCCAAGGAGCCGACCTTGAGCCAGCCGGAACCGCTGATCCGTAACATCTCCGACACTGCCCGGTGGGTGGCGGTCTACCGGGCGCGCGAGAGCGAGCGCCCGGACGCGATCTTCCGCGACCCGTATGCCCGGCGGCTGGCCGGAGAGCGCGGCGCCGAAATCGCCCGGAAGCTGCCCGACATGACCAGCAACGACTGGCCGTGGACCGCCCGCACCTGGCTGTTCGACCACTTCATCGCCGGCCGGGTCGCGCAGGGCGCCGACATGGTCGTCAACCTCGCGGCCGGCCTCGACGCGCGGCCGTACCGGATGGATCTCCCGCCGTCTCTCCAGTGGATCGAGGTCGACCTCCCCGGCATCCTCGAATACAAGGAAGAGGTTCTCAGGGACGCCAAGCCGGTCTGCTCGCTCGAGCGGGTCGCCCTCGACCTCTCCGATGCCGGCGGCCGGAGGGCCCTTTTCGAGCGGCTGGGGAAGCGGTCCGGCAAGGCGGTGATCGTGAGCGAGGGCCTGCTGATCTACCTGTCCGCGGACGAGGTCGGCTCGCTGGCCGCCGATCTCGCCGCCGTGCCCTCCTTCCACCACTGGGTCACAGACCTCTGCTCGCCGGGCCTCCTGCGCATGCTCGAGAAAAAGTGGGGAAAGCACCTCAGCGGAGCGGGAGCCCCGTTCCGGTTCGCGCCCCCGGAAGGGCCACCCTTCTTCGCCAGGTACGGCTGGAACCCGGTGGACGTCCGGTCGATGATGAAGACAGCCGGGCACCTGCAGCGCCTCCCCTTCCTGCTCCGGCTCCTCGCGAAGCTGCCGGACTCCAAGGGCGTCCAGGGCTCGCGTCCCTGGTCGGGGGTCGTCCTCACCGAGAGGCTGTAAAAACGGCCGGCATGATCTAAGATAGGTGATATCGTACGATTCGTTGAGCTCGATCGCGAGTTGGCCTGAGGGAAACGGAAAGGCGACTTCGTCACCTTGTTCGGAGGGTGCGGGGAGCAACGATGACCCGGTTCCAGGAGCTGATCGACGGATGGCTGAGGAAGAACCGGAACCCGGCACCCATGGCGGAGCTGAGCGGCCTCCGGCTGACGGAGTTCGACGGCGGCGCGGCCCGGTTCGAGCTCGACGCGGGCAGCCGCTTCCACAACCCCCAGGGGCTCGTCCACGGGCGGATCCTCTGCGACCTGGCCGACGCCGCCATGGGAGTGGCTTTCGCCGCCGCCCTGGACGAGGACGAGAGCTTCGTGACGCTTCAGCTCTCGGCGAGCTATCTCCAATCGGCCCGCGAGGGTCTGCTCGTCGCCGTCGGCCGGGTGACCCGCCGGGAAAAAGGCGCCTGCCATGCCCAGGCCGAGGTCGCCGACGCCGACGGGCGGCTCATCGCCCGCTTCTCCAGCACCTGCCTGGTGCTGCGGGAGTGACCTTACCTTCACCCTTCCTGAACCGCGGGAGCTTTCGACATGAAGCGAGGCCGTTTCGTCTTTTTTCTGCCTGTCCTGTCTCTCGTCCTGGCGGCGGCCGCCCACGCCGATCCGGACCCGGCCTACAAGGCGCTGCGGAGCGCGCGCCCGGACGGCCGCAAGGTGCCGGTCCAGGGCCTGACGCTGGAGCGCGACGTCTTCCGGTTTCAGTTTGATTCCGGCGCCTTCCACTTCCTGGCGCCGGTGGCCGGCCGCACGGTCGGCGCGGTGTTCGTCGGGCAGGGGAGCCTGCGGCTCAGCCCGGCCACGCCGTCGGAGCGGCGCCAGCTCGCGCTCGCGGCCGGCGAAGGCAAGGATTTCGAAACGCTCACCGAGGACTTCGACGAGCTGGTGCTTCTGTTCGGCGACGACACCGCGGAGGAGATCCAACTCCACGCTCCGGTGCAGAACGGCGCTCCGGATCCGAAAGCCGTCCAGGCTTATGAAGCCTTCCTCAAGCGGCAGCGGAAGGATTTCAAGGTCAACTTCCACCTGCGCATCCTCCAGGATCTCCTCAACACCCCCGGCCTGACGAGCGGCGCGTTCCTGGCTTTCGTGGACGGCAGGAAGTATCCGCCCGCGCTGGCCGCGGTGGATCCGTACGGCGCCGAGGCGCTGCGGCTGGCGATCCGGTTGGGGGGAGAAGACAGCGTTTTTTTCGTGGCCGACCCGAACCGCGGCGGCGTCTGGTATCTGTGCGACCGGCAAGGCGAGGTGGAGCGCAAGAAATCCGTGCCCGAGAAGCGGCTGACCGATGCGCTGTCCTACCGGGTGGAGACCTCCGTGGCCAAGGACGCCGACGTGGCCGGCACGACCACGATCCGCTTCCAACCCCTGGTGGCCGGCCTGCGTATGCTGCCGGTCCACCTCCTGCCGAAGCTCCGGATCTCCGAAGCCTCTTTCGCCATGGCGCCTGCTGACACCGCCGCGCAGCCCGAGTGGAAGCCGGCGGCCTTCGTCCAGGAGGACAAAGAGGAGGACGGCGATGCCGCCGTGGTCTTCCCGGAAGCGCTGGCGAAAGGCTCGGCCGTGCTTCTCCGCCTCGTCTACAAGGGCGACGAGGTGCTGGAGGATGCCGGCGAGAAGAACTTCGTGGTGCAAGCGCGGGAGAGCTGGTATCCGAACCTCGGCGTCTTTTCCGACCCGGCCGACTTCGAGCTGATCTATCGCATTCCGGCCGGCAGCGAGATCGTCTCCGTGGGCCGCCAGGCCGAATCGCACCCCGAAGGGAATCAGGTCGTTTCGACCTGGAAGACCGGGCAGCCGGTGCAGGTGGCCGGCTTCAACTACGGCAAGTTCAAAAAGACCGAGCGGACCGACGAGACGAGTGGCATCCAGGTCGAGGTCTACACCAACCCCGGCACGCCGGACATCATCCGCGAGATCAACGCGGCGCTGCGCAGCGGGGGCGAGGATTTCGGCGACGTGGACTTCGAAGGCGGCGGCGGCGACGGACCGACGCTCGGCAACATGAACACCTCGCGGCTGGCCGAGTCGGCGCTGGTGGACGGCGTCAACTCCGCCCGTCTCTACTCGACCTATTTCGGACCCCTGCCGGCGCGGTACGTGGCGATCACGCAGCAGTCGCAGTGGGCATTCGGCCAGTCGTGGCCGTCGCTGATATTCATGCCCTATCTCGCGTTCATGACCGGCACGCAGCGCTCGCAGGTGCTGGGTGTCCGGGGCCAGGGGCTCACGGATTTCGTGGATCAAGTGGGTTTCCACGAATTCGCGCACCAGTGGTGGGGCCATCTGGTCGGCGCCGCCACCTATCGTGATCAGTGGCTGGAGGAAGGTTTTTCCGAGTTCTCCGCCGGGCTCGCGGTGCAGCATACGCAAGGCTGGCCGCAGTACGACCGCTTCTGGCGCGAACGCCGGAAGGACATCCTCGACAAGTTTCCGGGCAACGCCGTGGCTCACAACGACGCGGGGCCGATCACCCAGGGATGGCGGCTGGTGACCCAGCGCAGCCCGTCGGCCTACGCCGCCGTCGTCTATTCCAAGGGCGGCTACGTGCTCCACATGCTGCGCATGATGATGTGGGACGGATCGTCGCCGAAGCCCGACGAACGTTTCATCGCCATGATGCAGGACTTCACGAAGACGTACGGCGGCAAGCTCGCCACCACCGCCGATTTCCAGAAGGTGGTGGAGCGGCACATCACGCCGGGCATGAACGCGACCGGCGACGGCAAGATGGACTGGTTTTTCAATCAGTGGGTTTACGGCACCGAAGTGCCGCGCTACAAGGCCGACCTCAAGGTGGGGCCGGGAGAGAGCGGCAAGTACCGGATCACCGGCACGATCTCCCAGCAGGAAGTTTCGAAAGATTTCCGCGCCCTGCTGCCGATCTACGTGGAGTTCAGCAAGACCGAGAGCGCCCGCGTGGGCGTGGTGCCGCTGGTCGGCGCAACGACCGTGCCGGTGGACGTCCAGCTCCCCCTGCCGAAGAAGCCGAAACGCGTGCTGATCAACGCCCGCGGCGAGGTGCTGGCTCGGGATTAGGCATGTTCAGAGCTCTCCTGCCACTTTCAGAACCTGATCCACGAGCGGGCCGCCGAACCGGATACCGGCCGCTTGCATGTCCAGGATGAGCGGGCCCACGGCAGGAACGAGCTTCTGTTGCTTGGCCCTGAGAAGCACTCCGAGGGTTCCGGTCAGGCGGAGGCCAAGCCTGCGGGCGTGACGGCGGCCCATGCGCTCATCGAGGATCACCAGGGTAGCGTTCAGCTCCTGAGCCAGCGCGAGCACCTCGGCCTCACCCCGGTCGAGATCGGAGATGAGGTCGGCCCGGCGAGGGTCCCGGAGCGGGATGGTCTCAATCCATGTCGCCTGAGTCAGCTCCGTCACACCCGCTACATGGGCACCCTTGATGAGCGCCTCCGCCCGGACAGCGGGAGGGACGACCGGTTGCTCATAGAGGTCACGGAGAAGCTCAAGCTGTCCGACGACGGACAGGGAAATGATGGGAGTCGTGTTGACCACCACAATTCCGGGGGTCCTGTCAGGCATTCGCGAAGTCCTCGGCCACCTCTTCGGGATCGACACCGATCGGGGAAAGCCCGAACCGGCCCAAGGCGAACATGAACTCGACGCGGCCGATCCCCGCCACCTCGGCGGCTCTGCCGGTCGAGACCCGGCCAAGCTCATAGAGCTTGACGGCGAGAAGAAGCTTGGCCTCGGTCTCGAATTCTTGCGGGCTCTCCTTCAGCGAGAGCAGGAGATCGTCCGGATAGGGGATGGTGAGCGTAGCCATGGCTGTATCCTGCCTCAGATCCGCCGTGAGACCAAATGTCTTACCCCAGCGAGTGCCACAGATGAAGCGTCGCGTAGGCTCGCCACGGGCGCCACGCCTCGGCGAGGGCGCCGGCTCTTTCGGGCGTGGCCGCTTCGGGGAGGCGCGCGCGGAGGGCCTTGATGACTCCGAGGTCGCTGGCCGGAAAGGCGTCGCGGTCGCCGAGGGTCCGCATGCGCACGTAGGAGGCCGTCCACGGTCCGATGCCGGGGAGGGCGTCGAGCGCGGCCTCGGCTTCGGCGGCGGGCGCGGTTCGCAGCCACGCCCAGTCCACAGTGCCGTCGAGCACAGCGATGGCGAGGCCGTGGAGCGTCGCCGCCTTGGCGCGGGTCAGGCCGAGCGAGAGGAGGCCTTCGTGACCCAGCGCCGCCACCGACCCGGGCCGTGGAAAGGCGAGCAACCCCGTGCCCCCGATCTCCGGAGCCGGATCGCCGACCCGCCTCACCAACCGATCCACCATCGTGCTCGCCGCGGCGAGGCTCACCTGCTGGCCCAGGATCGCCCGCACCGTCCCCTCGAACGGATCGAGATACTGCGGAAGCCGTATCCACGGCCGCGCCGCCACCAGGCCCGAAAGGAGCGGATCGCCGGACGCCAGCCGGTGAAAGGCGCCGAGGTCCACGTCCAGGTCGAACATCCGGGTCACGAGGCGGCGCAATACCCCAGGCGGCAGCCTCGGCGCCGAACGCACCGTCAGCTCGCCGGGCTCGACGCGGACGGCCAACGCGACAGGCTGGCCGTCCACGAGCAGGCTGCGGCGGTACTCGCCCTCGTGCAGAGCCTCCAGCGAAGGCACGACGCGCGCCGCCAGGAACCCGAGAGTCCATTCGAAATCGAAGTCCGGCGGGACAGCTAACTTCACCGCGCCTGCCGCTCCATCTCCAGCAGCCGGCGCTTCCGGTCCTCACCCCAGCGGTAGCCGCCCGGCTCGCCATCGCCGCGCACGACCCGGTGGCAGGGGACGGCGAGCGCCACCCGGTTGCTGGCGCAGGCGCGGGCGACGGCGCGGGCGCTTTCCGGCCTGCCCAGCGAGGCCGCGACCTCGCCATAGGAGCGGGTCTCGCCTCTCGGGATCTCCTGAAGCGCCTTCCACACCCGCCACTGGAAGGCGGTCGCCTGGATGTCCAGCGGCAGCGCCAGCCGCGGATCCTCTCCTTCCAGATGATGGAGGATGGCCTCCTTCCACGATTCCAGGGTGGCGTCGTTCTCCTTGCGGATCTCCGCGTTCGGATACTCCCGGCGCAGGCCGGCTTCGAGCTCCGCCTCGGAGGCGCCGAACGTCACCGCGCACACACCGCGAGCGGTCGCCGCGACCAGCATCCGCCCGAGCGGCGAGCCGGTTACGAGATAGCGGATGGCCGTCCCCTGACCGCCGCGGCGGTAGGTGGCGGGAGTCATGCCCAGGCGGGCGTCGGACTGCTCATAAACGCGGCTGCCGGAGCCGTAGCCGGCCTCGTAGGTTGCGGTGGTCACGTCGTCTCCTTTCCTCAGATGGGATTTCAGTCTCTCCAGGCGCCGGGCGCCGGCGTACTCCTTGGGTGTCAGACCGGTCAGGCGTTTGAAGGTCCGTTGCAGATGCCAGGGGCTCAGCCCGACGGCTTCGCCGAGGCCGGCCAGCGTGACCGGCTCGTCGAGATGGGCGTCGAGCCAGGCCCGCGCGCGCTCCACGGCCCGCTCCGGATCGGTGGGTCCGGCGCTCCGCGGCCGGCAGCGCCGGCAGGCGCGGTAGCCGGCGCCTTCAGCTTCGTCCGCGGTGGAGAAGAAGGCCACCTTCCGCGGGTTCGGCCGGCGCGACGGGCACGACGGCCGGCAGTAGATTCCGGTCGAAGCCACCGCGTAGACGAAGCGGCCGTCGAAGCGGCTGTCCCGCGCCTCCACGGCGGCCCAGGCGGTACTCTGATCGATTGCGTTGGTTTCCATGGCGCAAAGGTACCGCGGCCGGGTGCCGCCCACCACCCGGACCTTGCTCTCAAACTGGAATCTCTTTCAAGCCGCCCAGATGTGGTCCCGCGACCGCCCTTCCCGCTTGCTCACGTACAACGCCTGATCGGCCCTCTCGGTGACCTCGGAGAGCGACTTCCCGTGCTCCGGAAAGGCGGCCAGGCCCATCGAGACCGAGATCTGGACCAGCACCCCTCCGTCGATCCGCAGCGGATGCTCGGTCAGGTAGGTCCGGACGCGTCGGCAGTAGGCCATCCCGCCTTCCCGCGTGGCCCCCTCCAGGCGCACGATGAACTCGTCGCCGCCGATGCGCGAGCAGAGGTCGTCGCCGCGCGCCGCGCTGCGCAGCGCCTCGGCCACCGTGCGGATCAATTCGTTGCCGTGCGCGTGGCCGTAGGTGTCGTTGACCCGCTTCAGGTAGTCGGCGTCCACCATCACGACGGTGTAGGGCTTCCCGAGCTTTCCCCGCAGGTCCGAGGTGGAAGTGAAATGCCGCAGGTTCGGCAGGCCGGTGAGGGCGTCCGTGTGCGCCGCGAGGAAGAGCGAGCGCTGCAGGCCGGCGCCCAGGCTGCCCGACTCGGCGAAGAAGTAGGCGACCAGCCAGAGCCCCATGAGCGGCCAGACCAGGCTTCCCACGCCGGTCCACCAGTCCGTTGGCGTGAGCAGCGCCATCGTCCTCGGCGCTTCCCAGCCCACCACGAACACCACCCCCACCCCCAGCGCCAGCAGCGTGGCGGCGCCGGCCTTGAGATAGGTCTGCAGGCGGCTCACCGTCGGCGTGCTGGCGTAGAGCACCAGGTAGTAGAGGAAGAACAGCGGGCTCGACGTGGCGCCCGAGAAGAGGATCACGGCCGTGATCCAGGTCAGGTCGAGCACGGCCTCCAGCCCGATACGCCGTTCCACCGTGAACCCGGCGAAGAGGCGCGAATGGAGCGCCAGTGTGTACAGGATCATGGCGCCCGAGAGCGACCACAGCAGCACCCGGTCGGCGCCCGGCGACAGCACGCCGTAGAGGACCACCAGGGTGGCGGCCAGCCAATGGAGGTTGCGGACCAGCGGCGAGTACGAGCGGAAGCGCTCGCGCTCGATCGCCGCCAGGGCCGGCGAAGTCTCCAGCGTGCGGGGGTCTACCTCGCCAGGGGCCGGGGTCATCCTCTCGATCGCTCCCTCAGGAATAGCCAGAGAACTATACCAGCCCGGGGGAGAGTTTGGCGAAGATTACCCGGCGCGGGAGGCGCGGGATGATCTCCCGCGCCGGGTGGCAGGAAGGTCTCAGGCGAAACGCGGACGGAAGCCGCGGAGGCGTGGACTGGAGGCGACCAGCGCCTTGAGCCGCTCCGCGCGAGCCTGGCTCTTGGCGTGGACCAGCGAGTCGTCGCCCGGAGGCAGCGGGATCACCGGCCGGAACTGCGGCGCGCGCCGCGCATCGATCACGTGCTCGAAGCCGGACGCGATCTTGATCAGCGTCGGCTCGCTGAACGCCGTGCCCACGAACGTGATGCCGATCGGCAGCCCGAACGCGAAGCCGCCGTTGACGTTGATCGCCGGATAGCCGGCCATCGCCGCCGCCGTCGAGCTGGCGCCGAGGAAGTGATCGCCGTTGACCAGGTCGGTCGTCCAGGCCGGCGAGCCGGTCGGAGCCACCAGCGCGTCCAGGTCGTGCTCCGCGAGCACCGCGTCGATCCCCTGCTCCCGCGACAGGCTGTGGCTGCGGGCGAGCGCGTCGATGTATTCCTGCTCGCTGAAAATCTCGTCCTGGGCCAGCTCGAACCACTCCTGCCCGAACCACTTCAGCTCCTGATCGAAATGAGCGCGGTTGAACGCGATCACGTCGGCCATCGTGTGGACCGGCACGCCCGTGCGGGTGGCGAGATAGGCGTTCAGGTCGGTCTTGAACTCCCGCACCAGGATGATCAGCTCCGCCGGATCGCTCAGAAGCTGATCCATGGTCGGAATGTCGGCCGGATCGACGATCTCGGCGCCGGCGTCCGCCATGGCCTGGAGGGCGTTCTCGAAAACCGCGTCGGTGTAGAGGCTGTAGCCCGTGACGCCGTTGCGCATCACGCCGATGCGGGCGCCGCGCAGGCCGTCCGGATCGAGGAACTGCGTGTAGTCGGTGTGAAATTCCCGGCGCTCGCCTGCGTGGCCGGATCGCGGGGATCGACCCCGACCAGCGCGCCGAGCACCGCGGCGGCGTCGGCCACGCGGCGGCCGTGAGGTCCCACCGTATCCTGCGTGTGAGAGATCGGAACCACCCCGGCGCGACTCGTCAGGCCGAGCGTCGGCTTGATGCCCACCACGCCGCAAAGCGAGCTGGGACAGACGATCGAACCGTCGGTCTCCGTGCCCAGGGCGGCGGCGACGAAATTGGAGGACACCGCGGCGGCCGACCCGGAGCTCGATCCGCAAGGGTTTCGGTCGAGCACATAAGGGTTCCGCATCTGGCCGCCACGCCGCTCCAGCCGCTGGAGGAGCCGAAGCCGCGGAAGTTCGCCCACTCGCTCAGGTTCGCCTTGCCGAGGATCACCGCGCCGGCCGCGCGGAGGCGCGCGGCCACCGTGGAATCCTGCGGCGCCGGGCTTCCCACGAGCGCGTAGGAGCCCGCGGTCGTCATCATCTTGTCGCCGGTGTCGATGTTGTCCTTGAGAAGGATGGGGATGCCGTGGAGAGGCCCGCGCACGTTGCCGGCCTTGCGCTCCTTGTCGCGCGCCCTGGCGATCGCCCGCGCCTGGGGATTGAGGTGGAGGATCGAATTCACCGCGGGGCCGCCGACGTCGAGGTCCCGGATGCGCTCCAGATACATGTCCACCAGATCGGACGAGCTGAGGCCGCCGCGCTCCATCGCATCCTTCATCTGGGCGATCGTCAGCTCTTCGATCTCGCGGGCCGGCTGCGTCCAGGTGCCGGGGGTGTCCGAGGAATCGGCCGCCGCCGAGCCAAGGCTCCCCGCCACGGAAGCACCGGCGCCGGCAATGGCGCTCCAGCGCAGGAAAGCCCTGCGGCTCACCTCGCCGGAAGGACTGCGCTCGTCTACATCATCGTTCGAGAGGGACGGAGCATCGCCGCGGACGAAATCTTCCGACATGACCGGATCTCCTTTCGAGATGGACGTGAGGAAGCGCTCGCCCCGGCGCCCGCGGGGAGAGCGTGCGCGTCATTCTTCCACAACTTAAGGACGCGTATCTACCTCCTGCCATCGGATGCCGGGAAGGGGATCTCAATCGCGTGCGGCGATGCTATAGTGCCCAAGCCATGAGCAAGATGAAACCATCCAGGCGTGAAAAGTCTCTGGACGATTACCTCTCCCTCTCCTATCCGTATGAGCTGGTGCGGGACGAGGATGGCTCGTTTGGCGCCTCGCATCCGGATCTGATCGGCTGCCTGGCTCAGGGGGAGACGGCGGATGAGGCGGTCGAGGCACTCGATCTGGCGCGCCGGGCCTGGCTCGAGGTGCGGTTCGAGGACGGTCTGCCCATACCGGAGCCGCTTGAGCTCAGCGTTTCGGTAAAGCCGTGATTAACCCTTGCAGGCGGCTACCCTTCGACGGGACTCAGCCGGCGCGCTTCTTTCCGAATTCGATCGTCAGCCTCGTCGTGGCCGGCACTGGCGTGCCATTCCTCTTGGCCGGCTCGAAGCGTGCTTTGCGCACGGCCTCTAGCGCAGCCTTGCGGTACAACTGCAGAAAGGTACTGGAGGCCAAACTCGGAGTGTTTTTACCAGTCGAGGCGCCACTCTCAAAATAGGCACTCTCAACCTGGGCTCCAGCAACCGTCCCACTCTCGTCGACCCGCACAGCGATGATGATCCGTGCGTAGGAGCCGGTACCTTTGGCTTCCGCTGGATAGGCGGGCGGAGGCAGTGATAGGAGTTGTGCGGGCTTATCTTCCTGAACGGGAACCGCAGAATCCGACGGTGTCGGCAAGGCGATTGCGGGTTTAGGACTTTCCTGTCGTGCGCTGGGGTCTCCAGACTCCGACACCAGATGTGACGGCTCCTGCTCCAGGGTTTGCGAAGCCCGTCGACTCTTGTCCGGATTGATCGCGGGCTGGTTTTTGGTCGGCGAGTGACGCACGGCTTCCGCAGACGCTGTGGGCTTTGCGGAACGAGAGGGGGCCGGGGTGTCGCCAAGTGCTCTCTCGTGTCCGATCGAACTATGCTCGGAGGGCGATTCTGGAGTGTTACTGTCGCCGATCTCGGGCTTCTGGAAATCGCTCTCCTCTGAAGCAGCCGAGGCAGATGGCTCCCGCAACTTCCAGACGCCGAGTCCTGCTGCGGCCACCACCAGGAGGATGAGGGCCGCGACGAAAGGCGTCCGATTGCGCTGCTGAGAAGCTGGAGGCATTCGGCGTGTGTCTCCGCCTTGGCGAGCCGGCGAGAGGATAGTCGTCTGAACAGAGGAAGGAGTGACCCCTGGAATCCGTGGAGACTCCCGGGTTACATCGCCGCTTGGAGTTTTTTCCTCAGGGATGGGTGGGGATGGAGTTGGAAGCACGGCCGTCGGTTCGGAGCCTGACTCGTTCATCAGGGCACGAGCGGGCGTGGGAGCCTGGACGAACTGGCGGTCCAGCCGCTCCTGTGTAGAGCCGGATGAGGACAGCCCCGAAATTCTCGGGGAGGCCGAGGAGAACAAGACTTCGTCAAGATCGATGGGATGTACCGGAAAATGCCCTTGGACCATGGAAAGCCGGCTGACAAGCTCCTCGGCACTCGCAAACCGCTCGGCTGGCACCTTGGCCAGGAGACGGAGCAGAATTTCGCGCAGTTCCTGGGGCAGCCTGCCGTATGGATCGCTCTCAACAAAATCGATCGGTGGCCGGAAAAGGTGACCCGCCATCAGTGAAGACGGGTCATTGCCATCAATCGGGCAGATGCCGGTCAGCGACTCATAGAGTACGACGCCGAACGAGTAGAGGTCGCTGCGCGCATCGACGCCCTTGGCGGAAAGTTGCTCCGGCGAGGCATACCGGGGCTTGCCCAGGAACATGCCGGTCGAGGTCAACTCGCCGGTTCCCTCCTTGAGAACTTTGGCGATTCCCAGATCGATAAGCTTGCACAAAGGCCCACCTTCATCCGGATCGCGAGTCAGCATGAGATTGTCCGGCGAGATATCGCGATGGATAAGGCCTCGCCGGTGGAGAAAGCCGAGCGCTTTCAGCGTCTGGCGGGCTATTTCAAGGGTGAGGCCGATGGGCGGTGGTCCGGTGCTGGCAAGGATATCGGCCAGAGTCGCCCCGTCAATGAACTCCATCACGATAAAAGCTGTGTGATCCTCGGCAATGGAAAAATCATGGAGTTGAGCGATGTTCGGATGCCGAAGTTGGATGGCGAACCGGGCTTCTCGCAGGAAGCGATCTCTCACCTCCTGGGTGGCGCCCAGGTTGGGATTGAGGATCTTGACGACCCGAGTCTCTTGGAGTAGGCGATGTCGAACTTTGAAGACAGTGCCCATTCCGCCCTCTCGAAGCTTCCCTAAGATCTCGTACTTGCCTTCGATGTGCGGATGGAGGATGGACACGATGCTATCTCAGGAGGCGGATTGGGAGAATGCTGGCACAGATTGCGGTTCTCGGAAGACCCTCTCGGTTGTTTCAGCTTACGGGTAATCTGCCCCTAGAGCCTCGGTATTCTAGCGTAGTCTAACTCGGAACTCCAGCGCTCTCAAGCCAAGGACTGCCCTTCTGGGCTTCACGCCGGATGCCGGGCGTTATGGCCTCATGAGTGTAGCCTCTCAGTTGCTGTTTATTATTTGTGTCTCAATCCCACCAGTGCTACAAGAATTGCGACGACGGCCGCCCAAATTTTTGCCGCCAAGTCTTGATAGTCCTTCATACGCTTCAGATCAACATTCAGGCCAGCAATAACGCCATGATCAGCTCCCAGGTACTCAAGGAAGAACCACAGGGGAGGAAAGAGGACCCAAAAGACGAGATAGCCAATAAGCTCCGGGACAAAGCTCGGCTCAAGTTGACCGTGAATCGCCACTTTGGTTGCCATGCGAAAGAAACTCACCATCGCATGCCCAGTAATTACAACTGCCAAAGCCATTCGGAATTTATTGTATGTTTCTAATGAGACGTTGAGGCATTTTGCGGTAACCAAGAGTATTGATATTGCAAGGACCGCCAGTCCGGCTGAACAAACAACGATGCTGTAGATCTTCATTCAGCCAACTCCTGTAGAAAGGCGTTAATGGCCCGCCCCTTGTTGTGCCACTTCCCTAGCTAAGCCAGCCACAGAACGCTGCGAGCCTGACCGGCGGCGCCGCGAAGCGGTGCTGCCCGGTTGAGACTGGAGTTAGCCGCCTTCACTGGAAATCAATCCCAAGATATAACTTTCGCCCAAAGCACAACTTGCTCGAGCCGTAAAGTCCGGCCTGCTTCCCTTTCCTCCCAATAGGACTGTCCGTCTTTGTGATGGAGGCGTGCAATCGTACCACCTTGCGAGGGAGTATCCACGAAGACCCAGTCACCCGTCCCGCTAGGGCCCACTTCGGGCAACTTGCGACTGCACATTATTATCTCACCTTTAATCATGTCTCATCCCATTGCACAGTGGCACTAGAAAAATGCGCCTGCACAAGGCGTCAAACCTCCGCAACGTTGGTCACACCATGAGACACTAACCACCGCCGATAGACCTCGACTAGTTCATCATCAATACTTTTGAATAGATTTTGAGCCTCTACTAACTCCAAAACCATCTGCTCTCGCCCCTCCGACTTTTCCATCGCATCCAAGCGCTCTCTGAAATAGTGATGGATAAGGAAGTTTCGATTCTTGCAGGCGCCTTCCACACGCTGGACAAGAGGGTCTGCTTCACCCAAAGCTTTTTGAAGGGCTTGCTTCATCTTCCCCATAGTCTTCTCAAAGTTGCCCTCAATAAGCTCTATGACCTCAGATTGCGTTAGGTGGCTGGGGCCGGCGCTGAAGACTTGGCCAAGAACGTTCGCCAGCGTGAACTCAAACGCTTGTACGTTGTAGGCAAAGGCGCCGAATGCTTCGAAGACATCAGCTTGGGTTTTCACGTGCAAGGCTCTCCGGCTTGTCTTCTCAGCGGCCAGCGGCTAACCATAGAGCTTAATCGCCTGCTCCGTCGTTCTTCGCAGCAATCCAGATGAGGCAAAACACCCCCGATCGTGCGCCGCGGCACAAGCTTCTTGAATCGAGCGACTTAGAAAGTGTAGACCTGCGTGTGTCTTGGTGTCAACCTTTTTCCGGCGGTGATATGAGCCACGCCAGGGCGCGGCCCTGGCGTGGAGTGTTATACAGAAATGCGTCAATAGACTTAAATACCTGAAGGCTCTCTCCTCCAGGACTTTACGACCGGTGGTGTGTTCGGGCCAGAACCAGCTTCGAGGCGATATGGCTTTTCGGAGATGGGGAGTGAGAAGCCTATACGGACCTGATAAGCTCCAGGCTCCGCTGCGCGCCGGGCCTGCTTCGCGAGTGGAAACGTGCTGGACTGCCGGCCCACTTATCCGTCAAAGGGGCGGGCTCTCACGGCGGCGCTCCGCATTGCCGGTCGCGCCAAAGAGCCCGTTCGGCGCGACCGCAATCTCTTCAGGGATTACGCCGAAGGGTTTCGGCGGGTTGCCGAAAGGCTTCGGCGAGTTGCCGACGCGTTTCGCCGGGATGCCGAGAGGTTTCGGCGCGAGCCACAAGGCTTCGGCGAAATGCCGAAGGGTTTCGGCGGTGGGCGAAGGGCTTCGGCGGGACGCCGAGAGGTTTCGGCGTGAGCCACAAGGCTTCGGCGAGACGGCGAAGGGCCTCGGCAACGGCCGAAACGCTTCGAGGAGGCGGCGAAGCGTCTCGGCAACGGCCGAAAGGCTTCGGCGAGGCGGCGAAGGGTCTCGGCGAAGCACGAAGGGTGTCGGCGAGGCGCCGAAGGGTCTCGGAGAGCGCCGAAACCTGTCGGCAAGGCGCCTGAGAGGGTGCGTCCGAGGTCTTTGGCCCTCACCCCGGCCTTCGCTCCCGATTGTTCCGACTGAGTGGTCGTACGGCTGAGTTCTTGACGGTCGTACGGCTCCGCGTTAGCTTGGAAACGATCATGAGGAGGTTCTCGCCGTGACCGTATCGGATTTGCGCCAGAACATCTATCAGCTTCTCGACCAGGTGCTCGACACCGGAGTGCCGCTGGAGATCGAGCGCAAAGGGAGGAAGCTGCGCATCGCCGTCGAGCCGCCGCGCGACAAGCTCGACAACCTGAAGCGGCGGGACTGCCTGATCGGTGACCCGGAAGACATCGTCCACATGGACTGGTCGAAGGAATGGCGTCCCTGATCTAAGGTAGCTGCAATCGAACTCGAGGCGCCGCCGGTGGCAGAGGGGGTCACGCGCCTTGGCGCGCTTCGCGCCGGTGAAGTCATAGGACGGCTTCAGCACGTCGTCAGCATACGCGTATTGACACCCGCCACAGGACCACGGTACTCTCCGCAAGACTTAGAAGCTTCCGCATATCAGCGTCC
Organism: uncultured Holophagales bacterium; assembly: GCA_963844885.1. Taxonomy (GTDB): domain Bacteria; phylum Acidobacteriota; class Thermoanaerobaculia; order Multivoradales; family UBA5704; genus DATMER01. The sequence goes on from CAWJQA010000018.1 coordinate 496,590, forward strand.
GGAATTGTCGCCGGAGTGAAGACTTGTGTGTGCCCGGAGTTTCATCTTCTGCTGCGAGGTTTCCGGTAACGGAGTCCGGGAACGCAATGACGTCAGCAGGTCGGCAGATAGCATTCGAGAGGGGTCTTGTGATCGAGCCACCGTGTAAGACAGCGCCGTCCGGGTTTTGCGTGCGATCACGCCGCTGCGAGAGCCTCATCATTCTCAGTCCTCCCCCTCCTGGTCGAAACCCACACCGCGTTTCCCACCTTCGTCCCGTATCCGGGAGGAGGCTGCCTACAACCTGATGGCAGGAACAGAGAGGAGGCTGGAATGAAGAAGACGAAATCCAAGGACATTGCTGGAGAGGAGAAGCCGGGCAGGGTGCTGGCCCGTGCGCTCGCCACGGACCTGCGATGGGTCCGGGGAGGGATGCCGGGCATCCACATTGCGGGGACGGGCGCCGTCACTTACCCCCCGCCGGGGTACGACACGACAACACAAGGCGCGGACGGTGACTCCTACTGAGAGGATCAGTCGCTTCGTTTAGATAATCAACTCTTTAGAGGAGAGGGCTGATCTATGGCTATGAGAAAGTACACTTACTATGCTTTGTTGTCTTTGGCGTTTGCCACGGCGAGCCATGCCGCTTCGCCGGAGCGGATTCCGGAGGATGGACGTCTCGAACGCAAGGCGCAATTTGCCGAGCCGTTGCTCGGGGCCTGGCAGGAAGAAGGCGGCAAGACCCTGATGTACGTCGAACCGGTGCGCATCACCCTGTTCGACGGTGCCGCGCTTACCTTCCGGGGCCTGATCCGCTTGGAAGCCGATTCCCTGATCCTTCGCAACGACGGCGATAAAGAAGTCTGGAAGGCCGCCCTGCAGCAGGATGGCCGGCTGAGAGTCGAGAATGGAAGCACCGTGATGTATCTCCACAAGCTGGACAACGTGCCCCCAGCGGTGCGCCTCGAACCACTGCCGCTCGGCCCTGCCGACCCACTCCCGGCGGACCGTGTGCGAGCGATTCAGGAGGAAATCGCCCTCCGTTTTCACCACGAGCAGGATCTTCTCAGAGATCAGGCGAAGAGAGACAGGTATCCCTCGGCCGTTGCCGAGAACCGTCAATACCTGGTGGATCTGATCCGGGAGATCGGCTGGATCGATGCCGACCGGTTTGGCAGCCAAACCTCCGTCTTCGCCACCATCATCGCCAAGCACACCAGCGACCTGCGGCTGATGATGACGGCTCTCCCATATGCGGAAACAGCCTTCAGAAACTCGGGGACGGCCAGACCTATGGGGTGCTGTACGACGCCTTCCACCTGAGGATAGGGGAGCCGCAACGGTACGGCACACAGGTTGGCGAGGATAAGAACGGTAATCCCTATCTGCTGCCGGTAGAGAACGACGACATCGAAGCGGTGAATGAGCGGTTGCGCTCGATGGGTATCCCGCCGCTGGAGAAGTACTTGGCGGACCTCCGGGATTTCCTCTACCCCGGTAAGGAGGTCAGGATCGCCAAAGAGGCGGATTACTGATCTTGAAGGGCTGTAGAGGCGGCGGCCGTGACGCACGGCCGCCGCTGGGCGCTTCAGGGGCGGCCGGTTTGTCCTTCCCAAATGGATGCTATTGGAGACGCGACGTGGGCTTTTGAGAGATCACGCTCCATGGCCGCGGCAGCGTCATACATGTCCAAGTAGCGTACGCCTCCCGGCGCAGGGACCCAGTCGGACTCCAACGTCCCTTTCAGAAGAAACTCCGAGAACGCATCGAGTAGTGGCAGACCGGCATAGTACTCAACAAAAAGGAACTGCCCCATCTCGTTGACTTCGAGGAAAACATACTCCCCCTCCGGCGTTACGATGAGGTCGAAACAGCCAAAGACCAGGTCCATTCGACCAAGCATCTCTCGACAGGCACTGGCCACAACTTCCGGAAGCTCATACGGCTGCATTACCAATTCGTGATAGGACTTGCGCCAATCCACCTTGCCCGTCTCGGTCTGCTGGGACAGGATTTTCGCAGCGAAGACCCTCTGCCCCATGATCGTAATCCGGAGCTCGTAGGCCTTGGGCACGAGCTCCTGGTAGATACCGGGCACGGCTTGCAGCAACTCGTCTGTGACGAGGCACTCTTCAGTTAGGCGAGCCGTGTACGGAATGTAGGAGGTTGTCTCGTCTTGCCAGGTAGCGCCGCGGAAAGGCTTGTAGATCGCTTGCCCACCGTGCCGGGCAAGGAACGAGCGGATCTGGCCGGGGTCATTGCTATAGAGAGAGGCCGGCGTACGAAGGCCGGCTCCGGTCGCGATCCATTGTTGCACTGCTTTGCGGCCGGCCACGACCGCCGATTCCAGAGGGTTCACCCAGAAAGCTCCCGGAGCCAGGAGCGTCAAGAGAGATCGCCGAAAGATCGAGCATTCCTGGTCTGCAAAAGTCCGGTCCGCAGGGTGCAGGCCGTGCTCGGGGAGCACATAGGACGGCCGGCGGTGCCATACCACGTCGACTTGGGGGTTGACGAGCCCAAGGTTGGGGCCGTGGATATCGACATGCATGCTGCCGCCTTCGATGGCGAGACTCTCGACCGAACGGCTAGGAAAGTCAGAGGTATGCCAAAGGATCGGCTCCGCGCCCTTGAGCCGCAAGGCTTCGCTGACCGCATAGGCATGGATGTCCCCCAACTCCGTGAGGATGAGGACTCGATGATTCATGATGACTCCTCGAAAAAGCCCCCGGACCGGCGGGCAACGCCGGGCCGGGGATCGATGAAAGTGGAAACCGGAAGGGTTAGCCGGAACAGGAGGTCAGTATGCGTCGCCGTCGCCGCCGATGTTTGTGATGTCCGGTCGCGCCTCATGCGTCTCTGTCGTCGTTGCCGCCGAGGTGATGACGCCTCCACGGACATTGCGCATGTCCTCCGCGAGCACCCGTGCGAGGACGCGACCACTGACCGGCTTTTCCACTACCACTTTCGTCTTCTTCATACACGTCTCCTATGCTTGCCCGATCCCGGGCAATTTGAGATCCCGCCGAGCCCAAATGGCTCGGGCGGCGCGGACATGCGTGGCAACGCCTTGAACCTATTGCCCGATGTCAGGACTCGATAACCTGCAGAGAATTTTGAGAATCCTATGTCTCAAACATCGGCGTGTCAAGCCTGGTCTTGGGGAAATGATGAAGGCTTGCACTTAGATAGAAACATTGATATATGATCAGGCCGGTGCGGAGGGGGCTCTGGCGGCGATGAGGTGGGCCAGATCGGCCAGCTCGATCACTTCGATCCGCTGCTGAAAACGATCCTGAAGGCGGCGGGAGGTCTCCGGGGGACGCTCCTGGAAGCCGCGCTCGACCTCGCGAGAGTGAGGCACCGGCTCGAGCTTTTCCGCGAGGCGCTCCACCCTGCTCGCGGGACGAGGACGCCATGCTCGACGGCGAGATCCCGGCGGACGCGGCCACGGAGATGAAGCTGACGCTCGTGGCGGTGATCGGATCAACTGAATCTCGCCTATGAGAACCTTTTGCACGCGGTCCGCTACAGCGCCCCGGAACCGGAGCGGGAGACTCCGGAAGCCGCGGAGGCGGCGTGAGGACAGCCCGGTACCCCACGAGAATGCCAAAGCCGGGCCCTCGCAAGGGCCCGGCCGGGTTGTTGAACGATCCTTCTCCTTACTGGTACGTCACCACGAGCTGCGGCCGGTTCGCCGAGGTCGTGTTGTTGCCGGAATAGTAGCCGAGATAGTCGTTGCCGTTGTCGTCGTTGTCGTCGAGGTTGAAGTAGACACGGAGCTGCGTCGTGCCCGTCTTGTCGATTGCCGCCAGGCCCGCGGCGTTCAAGGCGCCTTCCGACCAGGCCCCGTTGGAAGCGGCGTTGGAGAGGCTCGCCGCCTGGACCGCGGTCGCCGTGGCCTGGAAGTCGCCCGTCTGGAGCGTGGTCGAGCCCGAGAGGCCGCCCGTCTGGACGTCGGCCCAGCAGGTGCCGTGCGTGGTGAAGGGGTTGGTGCCGCTCGACGTGCCGCGGCGCAGCCGCAGCGTCACCGAGAGGATCGTGGCGCCGTCGGGGATCGACGAAGTATCGAACGCCACCACCGTTTTATATTGCCGGTCCTGGTTGTTGTCGCCCAGCCGCAGAGCGCTGGTGGTGGCGGCGGTGCTGTCGAGCGAGCCGCCGGCGTTCGAGGTTTCGCTCGATTCCAGCACCCAGCCGTCCTGGGCGGCGACCGAGGTGAGGGTCACGACGGTCGGCGCGGCCACCGGTGTGGCCGAGGCCTCGTTGGAGCTTGGGCCTTCGCCCACTCCGTTGGTCGCGGTTACCACGTAGTAGTAGGGGGTGCCGTTGGTCAGGCCGGTGTCGGTGAAGCTCAGGCTGGTGAGATTGCTCGCGATCGTGGTGTAAGGCCCGCCGCTCGCGTCGCCGCGGTGGACGCGATAGAAGGTGGCGCCGCTCGCGGCCGTCCAGGCAAGGCTGATCTGTCCACTGCCCGGCGTGGCGGAGAGCGTTCCCGGCGCGCCCGGAACCGATTCGCAATACTGGGCCTGCTTGCCGATCACGGCATACGGGCAGGCGGCGTTGTCGAGGAGGTAGAGGACCGCGGCGCGGTTGCGGGCGGTCTCGGCCGGGATCGCCTCGTCCGGAGGATAGAAGCCCGGCGACGAGCTGACCGGATACATCTCGAAGGTATAGGTGAAGATGCGATGGATGCCGTACATCCAGTCGTTGATCGTGCCGTCGGTGATGTAAAGGTCGCTCGCCTGCTCCGGCGTGTAGCCGTTCGTGGCCGCCATGGCCTGGCCCATGACCACGTGCGCGTCGTGATCGTCCTGGGTCATGTCGGGCGTCACGTCGGTGTAGGTGTAGCCGTACGGCCAGAGGATCAGCTCGCCGTAGGTATGGAAGTCGATGTGGGCCGTGATCTGCTGCTTGCCGCCGATCACGCGGCTGTCGACGAAGTCGCGCACCACCGCGGTTTCAGGAGCCGAGAAGCCGGCCGCTCCGCGGTAGGTTGCGCTGCTCGGCGTGCCGCTGCTGCCGCCGCAGCAGCCCCACTTGTAGCCCCAGTTGCGGTTGAGATCGGTGCCGATGTAGCTCGAGCCGGCGTTGGGCTGGCGGTTCTTGCGCCAGGAAACATAGCTGCCGGTCGCGATGTCGTACTCGCCTCCGTCCGGGTTCATGTCGAAGACGATCCAGACTTCGCGGCTGTCCACCAGGCCGGTGATCTGCGGATCGGTTCCGTACTCGTCGGTCAGCATGTGCAGCGTATAGAGGGCCATTTCGACGGTCAGGTGCTCGCGGGCGTGCTGGTGATGAGTGAACAGGACCTCGGGCTCATCTTCGTCGGTGCCGACGTTGTCGGAGATCTTGCCGGCCCAGATCGTGCGCCCGTCGTAGGTGAGGCCGACGCTGAACAGCGAGAAGATGTCCGGGTGATCGAACGCGGCCTGGTTGAGCTCGGCCACCATCTCGGCATAGTCGTGGTAGGCCGAGTCGGCCGGCGGAAAGGCCTGGGTGAAGGCCCCCTGCGTCCGGAACGGCGTGAGCTCCAGGCCCAGGCGCTTCAGTGCCCTGGCTTCGCGGCCCGTGGCTTCGACGAGGACGTAGTCGTGACCGACCTCGAAGATGTCCGCGCCGGTGGCGGCGATGGCGGAGCGGGTGTGGACGTCGAGGACGTTCGAGATCTTGTAGGTTACGGTGTCCTTGACGGGCTGCGCGGCGGCGGGCAGCGCGAGGCTGAGCCCGAGCAGCAGCGTGAGCGCCAGCCCCAGAAGGGACGGACGATGGTGAGAGCACTGGTTTTTCATGGTGGTATTCCTTTGGGTCGAAGAAACGTGATCTGTTACGGCGATGCCGGGTGGGCGCGCACGCGGCGCACCGCCTCCCGGATGTTCGCGACGAAGGCGTCCTCGTCGATCTCGTAGTTCCAGAATTTGGGGTTCGGCTTGTCCTGCTCGGCGACCGGGACGCCGGGCGCGAGGCGGCGCACGACGTCGGACTCCCGGCCTGTCATGTATTCGATACCCGCGAGCCGCGCCAGGTCGGGGTAGGCCTTGGTGTCGCCGCAGTTGTAGATCTCGTAGACGCACCGCCCACTCGGGCAGCCAGAGGGTATGGACCAGGCCGGCGCCGTGCATTCCGACCAGGACGTCGGTGCCGGCCATCAGGGCGACCTGCTTTTCGATCGAGCGGACGTCCGTTCCAATCGAAGTTGACGATCTCGATCTCGAGCTTGACCTCAGCCTGGCCGGCCAGGCGGCGGCGCACGGCCGCGACCAGCTCGGCTTCGTTGGTCAACTGGCGGGTGCCCGATGTTTTTCCCGTGCCCGCGCCGCGCGACAGGACCTTGATGCGCACCGGCTCGCCGGGGCCGGGGCGCCGCCGCGGCGCAATGTGCAGGCTTGCCTTGGTGCGCTCGGCCCAGGCGCGCACGAAGCCGTCCGGCCCGGAGCGGCAGCCCTCCGCGCGGCCGGGTACGTCCATGTTGTAATAAAAGGTATCGATGGCGCGGGGATTGACCGCGAAGACGGCGTCGTCGAAGCATACGCTCTGGCCCGCCCAGGCGCCGAGCGGGCGCACCGGCAGATTCGTGAAGGCGTCGTAGAGGCCGTACCAGGCCGACGACACGCGCTCGCCGGAGACGGTGGGCTCCCAGGTGACGATGCGCAGGTTTTCGGCGTCCTGCCAGCCGGCGGCCCACATCGACAGGAAAAGGTTCACGTGATCGCAGAGACCGTGATAGATGTTGGCTCCGCTGTCCCGTTTGATCAGGAGCGTCGGCTCGTGGATGACCACGTCGCAAGGTTTCGCTTCCTTCGAGCTTCGGAGGCCGCGGAGCTCCGGCCCCCAGTCCGAGAGATTGCCGAGGAATGGGCCGGAGCGCGGATAGTTTTCCTTCAGGGCGCAGGCGGTCGAGGCTTCGATCGAGGGGTTGCCCGATGGAGGAATGTCGAGACGAATCCCCTGTGCCTTGCAGAAGCGGAGGTCGGGCGTGCAGCGCAGCGAGCCGGAGGACTCGCAGTACTCGACGAGTCGTCCTTGGAGGCTTGGAACCACGCCCCAGTCGGCGGTCTCCCAGAAGCGGTCCCTGGCGGCGCTGTCGCACCGCACCGGAGCGGCGCCGGCAGACGCCGTGAGTGGAACGGCAAGGAAGGCTACCGCGAGCGCGGCGGTCCGGAAAAGGGATCGATTTGTCTGTCTCATATTGGCAAGGTCCCGTGAAAGCCGCCGCCGGATGCGGACCTCCGGCGGCGGGTCTGGGGTGGTGGAGCTACGGCAGGGCCGAGTTGAACAGGGCGCCGCCGTCGACCGGGCCACCCTTCTTGCCCTGGCTCTTCGGCACGCCGACGGTCACGGTGCCGGAGCAGCTTCCGCCGCTGCTGGACGTGGCGCTGAAGGAGATGTGATAGACGCGGCCGTCGCCGTTGCCGGCGCGCTCGGAGCGGACGGACGCATTCGTCGTGCCGACGCCGATGGCGTCCGGGCTGGTATCGCCGTCGCCGTTGCCGTTGACGTGCTCATCCTGGTAGACGCTGGTGACGGTGACCGTCACGGTGCCGCCGTTCGGATCGATCACGTCAAGCACGCTGATGGGGACCATCTGGTGGTTGGGAGGCCAGAGTTGGCCGGGGCTGGCCACGGCGTCGGAGCAGTCGAGCGAGACGACCGGGTTGTCGCAGTTCATGCCGTTCCATCCGGGCTGGCACGAGCAACTGTAGCCGTTGATCTGGTCGGAGCAGTCGCCGTGGACGCAGGGGTTGGACTCGCACTCGTCGATGTCGACGTCGCAGTTCTCACCGGTCCACCCGGGCAGGCAGGAGCAAAGGTAAGCGTTCACCTTGTCGATGCAGACTCCGTTCACGCACGGGTTGGACTCGCACTCGTTGATGTCGGCGTCGCAGTTGACGCCGGTGTACCCGGGGTCGCAGTGGCAGGTATAGCCGTTGACCTGGTCTTTGCACTGACCGTTGAGACAGGGGTTGGACTCGCACTCGTCGATGTCGACTTCACACTGGGTACCGGTCCAGCCGGCGGGGCACGTGCAGACGTAGCCGGTGCCGGAGGCGGCGCAGGTGCCGCCGTTGTAGCAGGGGTTGGAATCGCACGCGTTGCCGCCGCCTGGAGGCGGCAGGGCCTGCGCCGCCGAAGCGGCCAGGACGAAGAGGGCGAACATCAGAAGGCGTGAAACGGTGATTCTACTATACATGATTGGGTCTCCTTTCGACCGGTTCCTGGATCAGGACAAGGCTTGGGTCCCGCTGTGGCTGGAACCTCTGCAGGGATGCGTACTCCTCGAGCAAGTCCAGCCAGTAGCGGCGGACGTGTTCCAGGGTGAGGTGTTTTCCGATGAAGTCCCGGCCGTTCCGCGCGATCCTTTGCCCGCGCGGATCGTCGGCCTTGAGCGTTTCCACGACGCGCGCGGCCTCGGCGGCGTCGAGGCTCAGGGGGATGTAGTGCTCGCCGGGGACGAGCTTGGAATAGAAGAACTCAACCCACCTCGGCTCGACGTAGAAGACCAGCCCGCCGCAGGCAAGCAGGTTCTTGAGGCGGAAGCTCGCGGCCACGCCGTCGAAGTTGAGGAGGTAGCGATAGGCACAATGATCGCGCGGCGAAACGGGCTCGGCCGGCGCCAGCTTCAGGACGTTGGTGACGTAATCGGTCTGTTTCTGTGACTGGTTGAGGGTGTAGCGCACGTCCCAGCCGGAGCCGGCCTGGAGCGAATGGAGGACGTAGGGGTCACGGGTTTCATTGGTGCGCGAGCCGCGGAAGAAGAGAACCGGCTTCTTGGCCTCCCAGGAGAGCGCGTCTCCGGCTTTGAGCAGGTCCTCGCGGGTGAAGTCCCAGCGCCAGGTCGGAATCACGGAAAGAGCCGGCCCGCCCTCCCAGAACGCCCAGGCGGGATAGAGGATGTCTGCCTGCTCGCCGGGAATCTTCGAAAAGGAAAAGACCGGCAGCGGATGGGTGAGGTCGTAGGAGACCGGGTTGTCCTGGACGTTGACGAGAAATTCCACGTCCGGCAGCTCCGGCGCGATCTCCTGGAGGAAGTGCTCGATCCCTTCGCAGCGCGGCGGGAAATAGCACTGCGCATCCCGGTAGAGACGTCCGCCTGAAATCTGATATCTCACGAGCGGCCGGCCCAGGGCGCGCGCCTTGTCGAGATCCTCCTTTTGAATCCCCGTCTTGCGCCACGGAGCGAGCTGCGCCACGGCGACGTCGTGATAAAAACCTGTCTCGGTGAACAGATCGCTGACCTTGCCGCATTCGCTCTTGCCGGCCACGGCCGCCAGCTCGGCCCGCAGGTCCTTGTGCTGCGCGAAGGCGTCGTAGACCGCCTTGAAGGTGGGCTGCTTGTCGCCGTGGAACGACTGGCGGTTGCCGTGGACGACGGAAATACCGCGCTCCTCGGCCGCCTTGCAGTTGCTGCCGTACATGCAGTGGTCCGGCCGGAAGTTCCACTCGCAGGAGAAGAGATGGAGCATCGCGGGCGACTCGGCGAAGAAAATATTGATCAGGTCCTGGTCGCCCCAGGGGATCGACGTATAGGTTTTCCGGTAGGCCAGCATGCGCTCGCGCCAGCCGGCGGCCCGCATCTTCGCGAGGTCCATGAGCATGACGCCGGAGTTGACGCCGAGCGGCTGGTAGTAGGGGTGTTTCGCGAAGCGCTTGTACCAGTTGAGCGCCGGAACCTCGCCTTCGGGCGCGAGCGCGGCGAGCTCTTCGGGTTTGAATCGATCGAACAGGCTCCACAGGTCGTCGATCGGCCGCAGGAAGAGGACGTCCGTGTCCACGTAGAGCACGCGGTCCGTGCTTTCGATCAGGTAGGGGAAAAACAGGCGCTGGCTGGCGCACGGCTTGAAGAGGTTGCGCCACGCTTCGGGGTTTTCGACGCCGGGGTAGCTGATGGGATAGAGGATCGTCGTGATCCGCCGCCGGGCCGCTTCGGGCCAGGTCCGGAGGCGCTCTTCGAAGCGCGGGCGGAGGTCGTCGTCGGCGAAAATGTGAAAGGTCAGGTGGCCGTGCGCCGACAGGGCCGCGGACTGGAGCATGACCATCGCCTCGTCGAGGCGGTCGCCGCAGGCGACGACGGCGAGGTGGATCTCGTCCGCGCGCGCCGGCGCGGCGGCTCCGAGGAGGAGGAACAGGAGGGCCAGGCGCTTGATCATCCGACAGCTCCTTCCAGGCGCCGCAATGGCGGGATGACGGCGGGAGCGTCCGACGGCTCGATCCGCCCCTCGACGGCCGGGAGCGGCTGGCGGGCCATGGTGGAGAAGCCGAGCGCGCCCGCCACGGCGAGGCCGAGCGGCACGAGGAGAGCCAGCGGTCCCTGCCCGGGAGCGAGGTGCTCGGCGAGGCGGTAGAGGCTGACGCCGATCGCCGGCACGAGGACGCAGGCCGGATCCTTCTTCGGCGTGAAGCGCTGCAGGGCCGCGTACTCGCGCAGGAGGTCGAGCCAGTAGCGCTCGACCTCCGCGATCGTCAGCTCGCTGGCGATGAATTCCCGCCCGTTGCTCGCGATCTTCCGCGCCACGTCTTGATGTGTTTCGAGGAAGTCGAGCACCTTCTGGCCCGCGGCGGGGTCGGCCGCGGCGAGCCGGAAGCGCAGCGGCTTGAGGAGGTCGGCCGCGAGGTCTTCGCCGAGCGGGTAGGAGAGCCAGGCCTCGTAGACGGCGCGGAAGGTGGGCTGATTGTCTTCGTGAACGGCGCCCACGCCCTCCTCCGGCTTGCAGGAGAGGCAGTCGTCCGTCCGGAAGCTCCAGGCGCACGAAAGGTTTTCACCCGGCGGTTTCTCGGGCCCGCCGGCGCGGATCGTCCGGAGGTCGAGGAGGCGGAGGCCGGCGGAGGTGGCCGAGGCCTGACCGGGTTGGAAGTCGTCGAACAGGCGCCAGAGGTCGTCCAGGGGGCGGTCGTCTCTTCCAGCAAGTAGCTCTTGCAGGCGATGACCGGCCAAGTGGATCTGCCGGGGAGCCGGGGCGGGCTTCGGTGGCGTGGCGTATACCGTGCTTGCGCCGAGCCCGAGCATCAGGGCTGCGGCGAAGAGCGGGGCTGTCGTGCTCATGGAGCTTCCTTTCCGGGAAGGGCTGTGTTGCGAGCCCATCCTAGAGAAAGGCCCCCGGTGGAGTCGTCCTACAAAAGGTGGAGATTCATCTCAACGATTGTTGCGGGCAGAGCCTACCTGGGCGGGTGGGGGAGGTGGGGGCACAAAGGACATAAGGGACATAAAGGACTGCAAGGACGACAAGGACACCGGAGTTTTTCGTCCTTTGAGTCCTTTGAGTCCTTTATGTCCTTCAGGCGCCGATCTCCCGCGCGAACGCCCGGATCTCCCGCTCCAGAGCCGGCAGCCGTTCGGCGCAGGCGCCGAGGTCGCCTTGCCTCGCGAGGGCCGCCAGCTCGCCCGCGGTCTCGGCCAGGGCGCCGCCTCCGAGGATGCCGGCGCTTCCGGACAGCGCGTGCGCGGCGGCGGCGATGGCCTCGAAGTCCCGCGCCGGCAGCGCGTTGCGCATGATTTCCAGGCCGTCCTCGCCTTGCTGAAGGAAAGCCCGCACCACTTCAGCCTGGAAGCTCTCGCCGCCGAGGCGCCGGAGGGCCGCGAGACGCTCTCCGGCAAGCCCGCCAGGGGCCCCTTCCGGGGCCGCCGTTCCGAGACGGCCATCCAGCGCGGCGGCCAGCTCGGCGCTCCGCAGCGGCTTGGCCAGGTAATCGTCCATGCCGGCTTCGAGGCACCGCTGGCGGTCTTCGGCGCGCGCGCCGGCGGTGACGGCGATCACCAGGGTGTGCCGGCCGTCGCCCTCGTGCCGGCGCAGGCGGCGGCAGGTCTCGAAGCCGTCGAGGCCGGGCATCTGGCAGTCGAGAAGCACCGCGTCGTAGGTCCGTTCAGCCAGGATGGAAAGAGCCGCCTCTCCGCTCTCCGCGGCATCGGCGGCGAAGCCGAGGTCTTCGAGCAGCGCCCGGGCCACCATGCGGCCGGTGTACTGGTCGTCCACCACCAGGACGCGCACGGCATTCCCCCTCACTGCTCCTGCAGGGTGGCGATCCCCGAGCGTAGCGCGTGGAGAGCGGCCTCCACCCGGTTGCTGACGCCCAGCTTGCCGAGCACATGGCTGACGTGGGTGCGCACGGTGATATCGGCGATGCGGAGCTCCTGGGCGATCTGGCGGTTGCTCCAACCCCGCGCCATCAGTCCGAGCACCTCGCGCTCGCGCTCGGTCAGCGCCTCGGGCGCGCTGGCCGGGTGGAGCTTGACATGGGCCAGCAGGCGGCGCGTCAGGTGCGGAGGGAGCCAGAGCTCGCCCCGCGCCACCCGCTGGATGGCCGTGACGAAGTCCTCCCGCGGCGAGGTCTTGGCGAGGTAGCCGAGTGCGCCCGCCTCGATGGCGGCCATCACCTCCTCCTCGACGCCGGTGCCGGTGAGCGCTACGATCCCCACGTCCGGCTGCTCGGAGAGGATCGCCCGCGTCGCGGTGACGCCGTCGATCCCGGGCAGCCGCAGGTCCATGAGGATCACCTGGGGCGCCAGCCGCCGCGCCTCCGCGATCGCCTCCTCTCCGTCGCCCGCCTCGCCGGCCACGTCGATGCCGCCGGCCTCCGCGAGCAGCGCGCAGACGCCTTTTCTCACTACGAAATGATCGTCCACGACGAGAACCCGGATGGAAGTCTCCACAACCGCTCCTTTGCGTGCCACCTGCCCTTCGGGTCGATTCTACTGGAGTCAGGACTGAAATGACGTGATCCGCCGCCCCTTCACGGATTCCTACCGGTTGTAGGGGACCTCGTTGATCCAGTGGAAGCCGCGGGTTTCGAGCAGGAATTCCGGCGGTTGGGTGCGGTGCAGGAGGGCGCGGATTTTCTTTCCGTCGAAAGTCCCTTCGAGCGCCAGCCGGTCCGGAGCGGGCTGATTGTAGGCGGCCGTGACCTTCCAGCCGGGGTCCAGCCGCCTGGTCATGGCAAGGGTTTTCTTCGCGGCGTCGACCTCGACGTTGTAGCGGTCCCGGAAGTCGTTCATGTGGAAGATCGCCATCTGGCCGGGAACGTCGAAAACGACCCGGTTCCAGCGCAGCTCGTCCGTCACGAGCGGCGGACGGACCTGGCCGTCGACCGTCAGCTCGTCCACGTCCCAGATCCCGTGCAGCGGCGTCTTGGCGAGGGCCTCCTGGGTGTAGGTGGCCCGGTTCTGAGAGGAGTTTTGGAGCGACTGCCAGATGAAGAGCCCGACGAGCACCGTCCGCAGCACCACCGCGCCGCGGTTGAGCCACGCCCGCCTGAAGAGAGGGCGGTCCGGTGACGGCTCGGCGGGTCGGTTGAGCACCAGCGCGTTCGTGAGGCGGCGCAGGTCCGGCGCCGCCAGGAAGACCGCCAGGAAAAGCAGATGGGATGAATACAGTTTGACCGGCACGTCGTAGCTGAAGTTCAGCAGCACGACGTTGGACATCACCCCGATGCATACCAGCGCGCCGAGCAGGGTGGTGCGGCGGGTGACGAGGAGCAGGCCGCCCAGCATTTCGGCGGCGCCGGTGAAGACGCTGTAGGCCGCGGAGGCTCCCATGAAAGTCCACAGGATGCCCATCGGCGACGAGTCGCCCAGCGGCTGCAGGAGACGGTCGACCGGCGGCCAGGGCATCTGCGACGGGATCACCTTGAAGGCGCCGTACGAGATCATCGCCGTGGCCAGGGAATAGCGGACGTAGACGCGCAGCCATTCGTGGAGGCGGACGTATTGCGGGCGCTTCCGGTCGAGGAGGCTCCAGATGAGCGTCGCGGTGACGGCCAGGACGAGGCGGAACACGAAGTTCGCCCAGTCGTGCGCCGTGTCTCCGCTGCCGGTCGGATGAATGGCGACCTCGTATCCGAAGAGGAGGCGGCCGGTCCGGAATATCCCCTTTTCCCAGGCGTCGAAGAGGAAGCCGAGGGGTTTCAAGAGGTACGGGCCGTACGGGATGTAGTACAGGGGGAACGGGAAGATGAACAGGAAAAGGTAGGAGAAGAGGAAGCGGAACAGCAGCCGCTTTCCGGGGCCCCATGCGGGCGTGGCGTCGCTCGGTTCCATTGGGGGGTATTGTACGACGAGGCCGGGCGCTTTGCGCCTCAGGGGTAGATGGCGCAGGCGTTGCATGGTTTCAAGTTGGAAATCGGCCGAACGGAAGGTATCAACCGGCCGAGGAGGGTTTCACAATGAAGCGAATTCGAGCTGCTCTGGCCTTTGCGGGTCTTCTGTCCATCCCGCTCGGACTTGTCCTGGCAACGCCTCCGGTCCGGGCGGACGTTCCGGCGACGCCCGGCCAGGTCGTGATCACCGCGGCCGTGGTCGATTTCGGGACCCAGAAGATCTTCTTGTCCGGCTTCAACTTCTGTGCCGCCCCGGCGGTGGAGCTGGCCGGAGCTCCGATTCCGGCCGTGACGTCGAGCGGCATGATCGTCGCGGATCTGCCCGCGGGGATCGGAGACGGCGACTTTCTGCTCACCGTGGACTGCCGCCGTGGCAACAAAGGGTTTGATGCCTGGGAGTTGACGATCGGCGCCGCCGGTCCTCCGGGACCCGCCGGCGAAGCCGGCCCTCCCGGTCCCCCCGGACCTCCGGGACCTCCGGGACCGCCGGGACCGCCGGGACCGCCGGGAGCCGGGCTGCTTGCCGGCTTCTATGTCGTCGCGGGCAGCACCAGGACGATCGACGCCTCCGCGACCGACGTCGAGACTCTGAATTGCACGAGCCCGGGAGACGCGGCCGTGAGTTGGTCCGGGGAGGGCTCCGGCCTGGTGGTCGGGCCGGGGGTGAGCGGCTTCCTGAACACAGTGCCCGTGCTCACCGGCACGCTGCCCACCGGCTTTACGTTCACGTTCATCTGCAACACGAATCCGACGTGTGAAATCACGCACAGGATCATCTGTGCCGACCTGACGCCCTGATTGAGCCCTCCGCGGGAGGGCCAACGCTCCGCGCCTCTCTTCCGTATACCTCCGCAGCAGGCAGTCACGACGGAGGAGGAGGCGGGCATGCGTGCAAGGCGTATCGTCGAATGGGGTCTCGTCGTTTTCGCGGTGTCCGGTATGGCTCCGGCCCGGGCTCAGGAGGCGGTGGCGAATCCCAACTGGGATTTGAAGCTGGGTTTCTCGTATCTCGCCACCAGCGGCAACTCGTCAACCTCGTCGGCCGGGTTCGACGCCCGCTACGTCCGGGATTGGAAGCTGTGGGGCCTGGAGGCGACCGGCGCCGCCGTGCGCGCCACCCGCAACCGGCGCGAGACGGCCGAGAATTACAACGTCCAGGCGCGCGGCCGGCGCAAGCTTCACCGCGGCATGGAGATGACACTGGGCGTGCGCGGCGAGCGCAACCGCTTCGCCGGCATCGACATGCGCGGCATCTTCGACGCGAGCCTGCTGCGTCCGCTCCTGCAGTCCGCCCGATGGAAGCTCCAGAGCCTGACCGGGCTCTCCTGGACGCGCGAGGTCCCCCGCGGCCGGCGCCCGGCGCAGCCCTCGGCTCGGCGCCGCGACTCCTTCGGCGGCCTCGTCCAGCTCCAGATGAACGGAAAGCTTTCTTCCACGTCCGAGCTGACGGCGGTCGCCACCTGGTATCCGAACCTGCAGCGCTCCCGAAACTACCGCGCCCAGGGACAGGCGAGCCTCCAGTCGCAGCTCAACCGCCATCTGGGGCTGCGCCTCGCCTGCGATGTAAAGTACGACAACGAGCCGGTGCGCGGTTTTCGGCGGACCGACACCAGCACGACCGTCTCGCTCGTAGTCCAACTCGGAAGGAAGCCCCGGGCTTGAAGGCAGGCCGCTTCAGCCGCCTTCCGCGAGCACCTGCCAATGCACCACCCGGGCGGTCTGGCCCGGCGGGCGCAAGGCGGTCGCCTCGACGATCCGGGCTTTTCCGGCGTAGGTGGCGGTGGCGGTGACCTCGAAGAGCACGCCGGAGATTGGGCGGATCTCGCTTTTCAGCGTGCCATCGCCGAAGTCGTGCCGCGCCAGGCCGCGGAACGACGCGCTCTCCGACAGGTGGGCCAAAGCTTCCGCCAGGGCGGCATCGGACAGGGTCGTCAGGGTGAGAAAGCGCGATTCGCGGAGGACCAGGCGCATGCGGAGCTGAAGCGAGGCCGCGACCAGGGCCAGCGCCACGGACAGCAGGAGCAGCGCGAGCAGCGCGCCGGGCAGGGCGAAACCGTTTTCTTTCCGGCTCACCACGAGATCCCCAGCCCGGCGCCGCGCGGGGCCACGAGGAACGATTCGGTCTGCTCTTCGGAGACCGGGCCGCGCTGTCCGGGAAGCTGCGGCAGCACGCCGGCGCGGAGCCGGCTTCGGCGGTAGCTGATCGTCACCAGGAGCAGCCTGGGGCTCACCTGGCCGCACGACCAGCCGGTGACGCCGCGCAGCGCCGGAGCGGTGCCGAGCACGTTGCCGTGCGCGTCGAACACGGTCCGGCGCAGGTCGCGGCCGGCGCGATCGTAGAGGATCGTGCCCGCGGGATGGCCGGAGAGGAAAAGCTGTGTCGATCCATCCTCGGCCGTGCCGAGGGAGAACCCGGAGGAGGCGCGCACGTCGCCGCGGAGCCGGGCGAGGACGAGCGGCATGGGCGCGTCGGTCTGCTCGGCCGCGGCGGTGGCGAGCATCTGCGACGACTCCATCAGGAGCTGGGCCGTCAGCGCCAGGGCCAGGGAGACCAGGACGAGAGCGATCAGCAGCTCCAGCAGGGCGAATCCCCGGGAGTCTGGCTCCCTCTCCCCCGTTACGGGGGAGAGGGCTGGGGAGAGGGGGGATGGGATCAATTCGGTGGGCTCCAGACCAGCGTCTCGACTCTCTTCTCGACGTCTCGTCCCTGGATCCGCCAGAGCGCGCGGACGGTGACGTGATAGAGGCCGGCCGGAGCGCCCGGCTCGGGCTGGACGTCCACGAAAAGCACCGGCTGGCCGGGGCTTCCCGGAATGTGAATCGATGCGAGAGGCATGGCGCCGGAGCGCAGCGCTTCGAGCGTGGATTCGATCTCCCGCAGCGCCACATGCTGGGCGTCCAGCCGGCGCACGATTCCCGGCTGCTGCTGGATCAGCGGCAGGCCCATCAGCAGGGCGACGCTCAGGACAAGGAGAGCGATGAGGCTTTCGACAAGGCTGAAGCCGGATGAGGGGCAGCGGGGCGGCATGGAGTCCTCGGAGAGACTTTCCGAGGGTACCATGGAGAACCTCACCCCCTGACCCCCTCTCCCATCGCTCTCCCCCGGCCGGGAGAGGGGGCACCCCCTCCCAAAAGCAAAGACAGAAGCTGGGTTGAGGTCTTGGGTGGTGGCGCCCCCTCTCCCGGCCGGAGGGAGAGCGATGGGAGAGGGGGATGGGGGGTGAGGTCGGGCGGGTGGATTCTAGCCGTCCACCTCTTTCGCCTTCGCCCGCTCCCGGATCGAGGCCACGATCAGCCAGACACCGAACGCCACGATCGCCAGCGGCCAGAGGTCGTACAGCCAGCGGAGGTCGATGTCCACGTACTGGTCGAGGAAGGCGATGACGCCGAGACCGGTGAGGATGATCCCGGCGGCCAGGCCGCCCTGGCCGGCCCGGGGCCGCCGCGGCATGTCGAGCAGGCCGAGATCCTGGGAGAAGCCGTAGTTGATCAGTACGGCCTGGCGGTAGGCGTCCAGGACGTTGAAGATCCAGAAGAAGGCCAGGCTCATCCCGAGGAACGGCGTGGCGTGGTGATCCATCATGTTGACCAGCGTGGCCACGATCACGAACTGGATCAGGCCGCGCAGGTAGAGGCCGTTGTAAATATTTCCCATGCCCGGAAAGCCCGACAAAATGCCGGCCAGGAAGGGAATTTTCTGGTGGATCGGATCGCGCTGCACGGCCGGGGCCTGCGCCGCGGGCGGAGGCGGAGCGGATTCGGGATATTGCTGCCAATCGGCGGGGGTAGGGGCGGGGCTCATATCAATCTCCTTCGTTCCAGTCGGTCAGGCGGTCGAGAGAAAACAGCGATTTCCTCAGACTGTCGAGCTCGTGTACCCGGACTTCCAGGCTTCCGAGCGATTGTTCCAACGATTGTTCCAACGATTTTTCCAAAAGACTCCGGGTGGTGCCGTAGCGCTCCCGGACGGCGGACTTCAAAACGTCGAAACGGTGGCGGCTGCTGTCTTCCACGCTTTCGATCGCACTCTCCACCCGAGGGCGGACGGCGTGGTCCACGCTCCGCGACACGCTGCCGGCGGCTTCAACCGGATTGCCGATCGCTGCCCCCACCAGCATCGCCAGCAGATAGCTGGCGGCCAAGGCGTAGCGCGAGCTGCGCACCCAGGCGGGCAGCGGCGGCCGTGCTGGACGGCGGCGGCTCATCTGTTGAAGGCGCTCCCGCAGCGGCGCGGGCAGGGGAGCCTGTGGCACCAGAAGCCGTGGAGCGTCGTCCTGCGCGGTGGCTGGCACCGCGCGCAGCTTCGAGCGCAGCCGCGACGGCAGCGGCGCCTTCTTCGCGGCGCGCTCCATGGCGGCGGCGTAGGCGGCGCAGGCCGCGCAACTCTTCCGGTGAGGGTGATCGGCTCCGGGGGTGAGCTCCATCCGGAACCGGCGGCAGCTCAGGCTCAGCATGGCGACGCCTCCAGGGCCGGCGACGCGGCGCGCTCCGTCCAGCGGCTGCGGAAGCGGGCCTGCACCCGGTCCGCGACTTCGAGGCGGGCGCGGTGAAGCCTCGACTTCACCGTGCCCACCGGAATGTCCATGGAGGCCGCGACCTCCTCCAGGCTCCAACCCTGGAGGTCGCGCAGCAGCACTACCTCGGCCATCTCCTCCGGCATCTCCCGCAGGGCGATATGGACGGCCTCGACCTCCTCGCGCCATTGGGCCTCGGCGTGGATGTCGTCCCCCGCCGGCACGTGCGCCAGGATCTCGTCGGAGACCCGCAGCGAGAGCCGCTCGTTGCGGTTGCGGCGGTAGTGGTCGATGCACAGGTTGCGCGACAGGCGGAGCGCCCAGGAGACCAGCGGGCAGTCGCCCCGGTACTGGCGGAGGTTCGTGTAGAGCCGCAGGAAGATCTCCTGCGTCAGATCCTCCGCCTCCTCCCGGTTGCCCGTGAAATGGAGAGCGAGGTTGTAGAGCCGCTCGCCGTAGAGCTCGACGAGCTCATCCCAGGCGTCCGAGTGCCCGGCGGCGGCGCGCCGGGCGAGGATCAGGTCGGGTGAGGAGACGGATGCGATCATGGTGGCTCTCATTCATCCAAGACGAGAGGCCGGGGAAAAAGGTTCACGGCGATGACTATTTTGCTTTGTTCAATAGGCTGATATACTCCTCCGAAGGAGGATCCAGATGCTCCGTACCAGTCTTCTCCCGCTCGCCATCGGCGTTCTGGCGCTGCCTCTGGCCGCGGCGACGGTTCCCGCCGGCTTCACCGACGTCTCGCTCTTCGACCTGGGATCTCCCACGGCCCTGGCCTTCACGCCGGACGGCCGGATGCTGGTCGCGACCCAGGGGGGTGAGCTGCGGGTCTACAAGAACGGTGCGCTCCTGGCCACGCCGGCCCTCACCCTGGGCGCCGGGACGGTCTGCAGCACCTCCGAGCGGGGCCTCCTGGGCGTGGCAGTCGATCCGGAATTCGCGGCGAACCAGTACGTCTATCTCTATTACACCTACCACGTGCCGTCGTCGAGCGCCTGCGTGAACCGGGCCTCCCGCTTCACCTTCGGGACCGGAGCCGATACGATCAACCCGGGGTCGGAGATGGTGCTGGTGGACAACATGCCGTCGCCGGCCGGCAACCACAACGCGGGCGACGTCCACTTCGGGCGCGACGGCTACCTCTACATCTCCATCGGAGACGGCGGCTGCGACTGGGCCGGCAACAGCGGCTGTGGCGGGAACAACGACGCGTCCCGGGATCAGCACGTCCTCACCGGCAAGATCCTGCGCATCACGAAGACCGGCGGCATCCCGCCGACCAATCCCTTCCAGGGAGCGGGCACGGCGCGCTGCAACGTGACCGGGCAGACCACCGCGGGCAACAAATGCCAGGAGACGTTCTCGTGGGGTCTGCGCAACCCGTTCCGCTTCGCCATGGACCCGAACGACGCCGGCACCCGGTTTTTCATCAACGACGTGGGTCAATCGGCCTGGGAGGAGATCGACCTCGGCACGTCCGGAGCGGACTTCGGCTGGAACTGCCGCGAAGGCGCTCACACCAACAGCACGTCCGGCCCGTGCATGCCCGCGCCGGCCGGCATGGTGGATCCGTTCTTCGAATATTCGCGCACCGGTTTCGTGCCCGGCACGTCGGACACCGGCTGCGGCTCGATCACCGGCGGCGCGTTCGTGCCGGACGGCGTCTGGCCCGGCTACGACGGGTCCTATCTGTTCGGTGACTTCAACTGCGGCCTGATGTTCAAGATCACTCAGGGCGGCGGCGGAGTCTGGTCCGCCGTGCGCTTCGCGTCCGGCACCGGCAGCTTTACCGACATGACGTTCGGTCCCTTCGGCGACGGCCAGGCGCTCTATTATCTGACCTATCTGAGCGGCGGCCAGGTTCACCGGGTCTCCTACGACACGGCGGGCGACACGGCGCCGGTCGCCGCCCTCGCCGCCAGCACGGTCTCGGGCACGCCGCCGTTGACGGTCGATTTCGACGGCTCGGCCAGCACGGACCCGGACGCCGGAGACGTCCTGACCTGGTTCTGGGACTTCGGCGACGGCGGACCGGTCCTGGAGACGGCGAGCGCCATGGCGAGCCACACCTACACGTCCGTCGGGATGTACGTCGCCACCTTGAAGGTGCGGGACGACAGCTACGCCTTCTCGGCGCCGCGGTCGGTCGTCATCCAGCCGAACCTCGGGCCGCTGGACTTCTACACCGCCACGCCCTGCCGCCTGGTGGACACCCGGACGGCCGGACCGTCGCTGGCGGCCGGCTCGACCCGCACCTTCACGGCCGGCGGCGCGTGTGGGATTCCCGCCACGGCGAAGGCGGTGGCGGCGAACGTGACCGTGATCGGAGCGACGAGCACCGGCCATGTCCGGCTCTGGCCGGCGGGGACGCCGCTGACCACGGCGAGCATGCTGAACTTCACCGCCGGCGAGACGAAGGCGAACAACGCCATCGTCAGCCTGGGCGCGTCCGGCAACTTCTCGGTCCTCGCCGCCTTCCCGTCGGGGACCGGCGACCTGGTGATCGACGTCGCCGGCTGGTTCGAGTGACGGCCCTCACCCCCCGGCCCCCTCTCCCGGTCCGCCCGAGTCCACCCACCCCGGGAGAGGGGGAGACTCACGAAGAAAGAGGAAGGGTGGGCTCCCTCTCCCCCGGCACGGGGGAGAGGGCCGGGGAGAGGGGGAATGGGATCAAGCTGAGGGGGAATGGGATCAATCCGGATCAATCCACCGGCCGTTGGGATTTCTTGATGTCGGCCACCAGTGCCTTCATCATGTCGCCCAGCAGCGGATCCCGGAGCCCCGCGACCCGCGCCTGCTCGAGGGCCTGATCCTCGGGCACGGCCTTCTCCAGCACGAGCCACGCGTAATAGAGCGCGCCCGCGCGGTTGCCGGAGTGGCAGTGGAGCAGCACCGGGCGCTCGGCCTCGCGCAGCATCATCAGGAAATAGAGAACCTTCGACTGGGTGAGCGTGTCAGGCGTCACCTCGACGTTCGTGTAGGCCATCTTCGCCTTGCGGACGGTTTTTTCCTCGTTGAACCCCCGGTCCTCCACCCGGCTCCGCAGGTCGAGCACGGTGTGATAACCCGCCTTGCCGGCGGCCTTGAGCTGCTGGGCGGTCGGCTGGCCGGCGATGAGCAGCCCCGGCTCGGCCTCGACGGCGTTGACGATGCCGAAGCCCGGGTCCGCGGGCGGCTCGGCGGCGAGAGCCGGAGCCGTCAGCAGCGTCACCGCGGCCAGCGTGACGAGGGCATGCTTCCATCGTGGGGACATCGGAGCCTCCTTTCGGACCTGGGAAGAGTACTACTCCGGCTCGCGGACGAGCAGTCCCAGGAGGTCCGAAGTCGTGAGGATGCCCACCGCGTGGTCCTCGCGGGTGACCAGGAGGCGGTGGATGTGGCTGTTGATGAGCACCTCGGCGATCTCGGGGATGGGCGTTTCCACGTCCACGGAGTAGACGTTCGGGGTCATGATCTCGCGCACCAGAACCTCGGTCTCGCCGAACTGAAGCTCCTCGACCTCATCGCGGGTGAGCGGCTCGCCCCACTCGCGGACGAAGTAGTCGGGGTTGGACTGCGTCGGAGAAAGATCCGTCCCCTGGGCCACGGAGAGGGCCAGATCGGTGACCGACACGACGCCGGTCAGCCGTCCGCCGCTGTCCTCGACAGGTGCCCCGGAGATCTCGTTTTCGGTCAGGAAGTTCGCCAGCTCCTCGACGGTCATGTCTTCCTGGACCGTGAGGACGTTGGGGTTCATGACATCGCCGGCCGTGATGGGTCTCATGGCGCGCCTCCTTTCGGAGATTCGAGCCTATCGTGGCCGGGAGCTGTCGGAGCCACCCCGGGGGGCGGGGGAAAAGGACCCAAAGGACTTCAAGGACTCAAAGGACTGTCCGGAGTGGCAAATCGCAGAGGGAGGCTCCTCGAGGAGGGAACGAACCGCTCCCCACTCATCGAAGGTGACTTTGCAACAGGGGAGTTGACTCTGCAACAGGGGAGTCGACTCTGCAACTGGGGAGTCGACTCTGCGACAGGGGAGTTGACTCTGCAACAGGGGAGTTGACTCTGCAACGGGGGAGTCGACTCTGCGACAGGGGAGTTGACTCTGCGACAGGGGAGTTGACTCTGCAACGGGGGAGTCGACTCTGCGACAGGGGAGTTGACTCTGCAACGGGGGAGTCGACTCTGCGACTGGGGAGTCGACTCTGCAACGGGGGAGTCGGCTCTGCAACGGGGAAGTCGACTCTGCAACTGGGGAGTCGACTCTGCAACTGGGGAGTCGACTCTGCAACTGGGGAGTCGACTCTGCAACTGGGGAGTTGACTCTGCGACAGGGGAGTTGACTCTGCGACAGGGGAGTTGACTCTGCAACGGGGGAGTTGACTCTGCGACTAGGGAGTCGACTCTGCAACTGGGGAGTTGACTCTGCGACTGGGGAGTCGACTCTGCAAGGAGACGAAGAGCCGCTCGCCGATCTCCCGGTTGCTCAGCCCTTCCGCGATGAGCCCGAGGATCTCGTGCTCGCGCGGGGTGATGCCGAGCTCCTTGAGCTTTCCGGCGTCGAGCTCGAACGGCGCGGGCTCCGGCGCGTGCGGCACGCGCACCACAATCACTGGCGACCCTCGCGCTTGAAGGAGTCAATGTCGCGCGCCCGATACTTGGCCTTTGGCAACGTAGCGCGTAGCGCCCGGGCTCGTGCAAGGCGTTCGCCCGGGTCCATTCGCCCAGGCAGCAACACGGACTCCAGGCAAACGATGGCCTCGCTGTTCAGGCTGCGGCGGTGCGTCTCGGCCGAGGCCTTCAGGCGCTGGTACACCTCATCGGGAATGTTCTTCAGGGTCAATGTCGTGGGCACAGGTTGCTCCGGTCAAGTGGAACCATTATGGTTCCAGTTAGTTAGCCCTCGTGTCAATCAGACTGCAGGTATCGGGTAGCTGATCGAGGCCGGACCGGCGCCCAGGCAGGCCGGGAGCCCGCCGCCTAGACGGAGTCGTCACGGGCTCCGTAGACTCTCTGAAGTGAAGGGCGGCGAACGAGGAAGCCAGACGCGGGTCCCCACGACCGACTGGCCGTTGGTGCTCTTCACCTTGAAGGGGGGACGGATCGGGTCCCCCTTCAGTTCATTGACAATTTGGAGGGATGACGGCCGCCGAGTCCAAGGCCGCCGTCGTTCCGCAGAGGTCCGCCTTTCAGGGAGGGAAGGCGGGGCCATCGCCGGAGGTGTGTGGGAGTGGGCTCGTGGGTGAGCGGCGGTGGCGGCCTCTTGATTGAGAACCTCCTCCTGGGACCGCCGTCTGGCCACCGGCGGCCCCAGGGACTCGGGGGCGGCCTCAGCTCCCGCCACGCCACAACCGGTTCGATCCCGCACCCGAGAAGGTGAGTCCCAGGGGTTCGGGGCGGCCGGCAGCGGGGGGGATACCCGTCAATGTTGAGGATGATCGGGCCGGCTGTGTGAGGCGCTCCGAAAAAGCGAGCCGAATCTCTCGCAAGCGCCGTCAGGGGGAAGTCCCCGAAGGGGACGCAGGCCTAAAGCCTGGGGCTTCAGCCCCAGGTCCAGATCCCCCAGAAAACACCAAGCCCTGAAAGGGCGCAGGCATTGCCGCGGGGTTGCAACCCCGCGAGGGCGGCGGCGGTATGCCTGCGTCCCTCCGGGACTTGGGGAATGGGGGTGGCCGTCGTCCAGGGGTTGAAACCCCTGTCTTTACGCCTCCGTCCCTTCGGGACTTTGCACCGCCTCGTCCACGGCCGCCTGCCCATCGCCGGACACTGGACCTCTTCTCCTTCTTGAGGCAAAGGCTGTGCCGGAGTAGGATACTTGGAGGCCTGTCATCATGAGTGAAGACCCGATTGTCCAGGAAGTCCGCCGGATCCGCCAGGAGCATGCGGCTCGATTTGATTACGACCTGGAGGCAATCTTCGCCGACCTCAAACGGTCCGAAGAGGCCCGGGATCCGGCACAGTCGCCTCTGATCTCACCGCCGAAGGCCAGGGAGTCGGTCCCGAATCCTGCATTTCACCGTGCTGCCGTCGCGCTACGGCGGGTCGGCTAGCCGGCCACGCCGTCCGGCCACCGGCGGTCCCAGGGACTTGGGGTCGGCCTTCACCTCCTGCCACGCCGCAACCGGTTCGATCCCGCACCCCCTGGGACCGCCGGCGCCCCGCCGGCGTCCTCAAGACATGGGGCCGAAGGCCCGGCCTTCTTGCTGTCGCATAAGCCTCCAAGTCTCCCAGGATAGGCCCCTCTTAGCCCGGCACGCCGAGCATCCAAACCACTCGGAGGAGCCGGGAGACTTATGTGTCAAGCGCTATCATGTTGACGTGCCTGAGCGAACGGCGTAGCATCGGCGTAAAGTGCAGAGGAGAATGAACCTTGCGCCTTTGGTGTTCCAGCAGCAGGTTGTGGTATTTGATACTCGCTAAAGCGCATGCGGGTTTCCGTTGATTCTGCGGTTAGCCCACTTACTTGGATACGAGCGCGACCATGTGTGAGGTCAACTGGGTTCTTCTTCTCGAATACGCGAAGGTCATTTTTGCTTGGCCACCCATCGCCCTCGTCATCGCATTGGTGTTCTTCGAGCGGTTTCAGTTATCCATTCAGGGCTTCCTAGATCGCGCGACGGAAGCCAATGTATTGGGGCAAACCGTCAAGGCTGCCCCTCCAGAAGTACAGCGAGAGGTACAGGGCACCACGGAGGACCGCCTTACTCAAGCAGCCGAGGCCCAATCGACTCAAGGTGCAAGCGTCACTACCCCAGAGAATGTATCTCTGCCTCCTGAGCTTCAGAATGATCCTCAAGCTCAACTGGCGATCACGTACGTAAGTAAAAACCCCGTTCAAACCGTAATTGAATACAAGAGACTCTTCTTCAGTTACAACTGCGAGCGCCTTTTCAATTCCATCTACGGCACTCAAATCTCTCTTCTCGAGTTCCTTGCGGCACGTCCAACCGAGAGTGTCACCCTTCCAGAAGTCGCTCCGTTCCACTCAGCACATCAAGCTCTACCCGGTTGTTGCAAAACGACAGAATCTGGACGGTAGTCAGGCGGCCTTCTTCTCAAGCTGCGCTCGGTAATGCAACAACTCTTCTTTGACGGCAGGGTTCGTGCTCATCGTCAGGGTGAGCCTGCCTTGAGGCTGATTGAGGCGCCCTGCTCTGTTGATCAGCTTGAGGCGCACGGTTTCGAGTCGTTCGAACCGCCAGAGAGGCGAGCGTTGGGGCGTGGTGTCTCGACTGGGTTCATGGGCAATCATTTGCAGGTCGCGATTGAGGTTATGAGCGAGGACGGCCGACAGCAGGAAGATCTGATTGCCCACGAGGGTTTGCGTGGGAACGTAGTCGAGCTGGCCCTGAGATTTCAACTCGGCAAAAACACCTTCTTGGGCACCTCGGCCATTGTGGTATTGGATGACCTCACGTACCCGGATCTTCTTGTTGGTAACGACGACCTTGAACTCATATCCACGGACTTGCGGGACGAAAAGATCGAGCTGGATGGGTTCCTTGTCACGGATGACCGAGCGAGTCCGGACGAAGAGGAAACGATAACTGCGGCTCCATGCCTTGGGTTTCCATCTGACCTCGAAGTATCCGAGATCCTCATTGAGCCTGTGCCACGAACGACGGCCTTCAATCTTTCCCTTGAGCTCGACGAAACGCTCGAAAGGAACCGAGATGGTGAACTCCACACGGAGATCCGTAAGCAGGGTAACCAGGGCATCGCTGAAGAAGGCGCCGTCCATCCTGACTTCTATCTGAATGCCAGGCAGTGCCGCTCGAACTGTGTTGATACAATCAAGGATGAACTCCCGCGCTCCGTTGGAGTCATGCACATTTCCTGGCCGGTGCAAGACGTCGAACACTTGGCCGGCTTGAGCTATAGTGCAGAACAGGGGATAGTAGCTTCGTTGTCCTTTTTTCTTGCGATTGAAGCCCACGGCGGTGCCCTCGGCAGAACGGCCGGTGCCGATGACCGAGCCGTCAAAGTCGAGGGTCAATCGACGCAGGCCGAGCGGGATCAATCTTTGCAGCACCATCTGTCTGAGGAGTTGTCGCAGAGAGGCCACGCTCTCGGCGTCAGCGCTGGCCAGCAGGCGGCTGACAGTGGCCACGTCTGGCAGCCGATTCAAGCCAAGAACGCGCTGCACCATAGGGTCGTCGCAGTAGTAACGTAAATCACGGAGCTGCCGAAAGCCAATCAAGAGGTGGATGATGAGACCAAGGACGGCCACGGTATGATCGTAAGCTCGGTTGGAACGCAGGTGGCGGAAGCAGTTGCGCAGCCGATTCTTGAGATCCAGCCTCTGGAACAAAAGCTGGAACACGAAAAGACCGGCAAAGGAGGTGAGCTTCTGGTCTTCGAATCGCAGCTCTGGAATGGCGTGGGTCTTGCTTTGGACCTCGTTTCTGCTAAGCTTCATGGCGAGCGGCCTCCTTGGGTTGGGCTTGGTGCCTTGACAACACCATTGTACCAGCCCTGAGGTCGCTTTTTCCATGAAAAGAAGCCTTTTTCTGGACGTCACTCCCGGTGAGATCCAGTGGTAGAGGGGAAAGCAGCCTCGGAGTCCCTAGATCTGGACCTTTGGGGGGCTTCGACGGGGAAACTTATGCAACTGGCGGGTCTAGTCGGTCGCACCGAGTATCAGTTGCGAGACTACGTCAATTTCTTGCTTGTATTTGGGGTGGTATCGGCCGATGGCACACCCGAGAGCCTGCGCTATCGCATTACACAGCACGGCGTCGAATTTCTATCCTACATAAAGGCAAACTACCCATCGGCGTGGAACCAACGTGCGTACTAATCCACTTCGCATGCCGCCCAGTGGGCTAACCCTGCGGTGCAGGGGACGCTGCGCGATAAAGCCGCGCAGCCTGACCTTGAACGTTCGCGATTCGGGAGGTGCGTCACTGGATTTCTGAATGCTTCGGGCACGGCCCCTATCGATTGGTGGCCTGCGTCATGGAGTCGCAGAAGGAGCACCCAGAGAAATTGGTGCCGGCACCTGAGGCGGAGATCGTGGGCAAAGCCACAACCGAGTAGCTGGATGGAAGCTGGTCAAAGAGCCCAGCGAGCTCTCGACTCGCGCACGGCTCGCACCTCGGCCTGGATCTCGGCGTCGGTGATGTCGTCGGCCGGTGACGCTTGCGACAACTCCAGCAAGAGATGGCTCAACTCGTCGTCCATCTTCGTCTCGAAGAAGAACCCGCGCGACCGCTGCGCGGCCCGGCTCGTCGAGCCGGCGGATGATGTCCAGCAGTTGGTCGAAGCTCATCTTCAAGATGGGAAGGGCTCAAGACGGTCAATCGCGGAAAGACTCTTCGAGATATCGATCGTGGCCGGTCGATAGGGCGGGCAACCCCGAGCGGAATCGTCCGCTGAGAGCCAGTGCCCGTTGCCTCAGCTCCTCACGGGGAAGCCGCCCCTCGGCTCGCAGAAGCTCGTCGACACCCTCGCGGATCAGCTCCGTAACCGGACGTCCCCGATGCACGGCGATTTCTTCCAGGATTCTGTTCTGCTCGTCCGTCAGCTCAATGTTTCTGGTGACCATGCCGGCTCCAAGCTCACTAGGCCTGTTCAGGATGTCCAAGGATGTTGGTATCGGTGATGAGCCGCATCAGTCCCTGTCTTTGAGGCTGGTGAGATCGAAGGGGTTCATCTCGCGGAAGCGGGTGAAGTCTTCGAGAACGTGCTCCTCTTCATCCGTGCGCTCCATGGCCCGGAGACTCTCCAGGGCCGACAGGAGCTGCTTGGAAGCGCTCTTCGTGGATCCCTCGCCGGCCGCCGGCCCGGCGAGGACGATGATTTCGGCAGGCCCGGCAGGAAAGTCCTGGGGCAGCCGGATTTCCAGATGGTGATTCTCCGGGACCGTCACCTTCATCTTGTGAGCCTGCACTGCGATCCTCCTCTCTACCGCTCCAGAATCGTACCACTGGCCAGGGCTTCCACGGTCCGGGCCTCGAACAGGGCTCGCACCGTCGTCTCGATCCCCATCTCCCGCAGCCGCTCCACGATCCGCATGGCCTGGAGCGAGTGGCCGCCCAGGTCGAAGAAATCGTCCTCCACGCCCACGGGCCGGCCGAGGACTTCGGACCAGACGGCGGCGATGCGGCACTCGGGTTCGGTGCGGGGGGTGTGCGGCTCGACGTGAACGCGGGACCGGCGGCGTTTCGGCGCGGCGAGGATCTGGCGGCGTTCCGGGAGGCCGGGGAGGAGATCGGCAAGATGACGGTCCGGGTCCGCGGCGGCATCCTGGAGGAGAGACCTGAGATTTCCGGCGAGCCGGGTGATCGTCGCGGCGTCGAACAGGGCGGCGCTGGCGGTGGTCACGAAGCTCAGGCCCGGCTCCAGCGACTCCCAGAGGGCGGTCTCCCAGAAAAAGAGCGCGAGATCGAAGGCGGTCGTACCCCAGTCCACCTCCACGAGCGTCGCGGTGAGGCCGGGGATCGCCAGCGGCGGGATCGGCGCGTTCTGGAGCGCGAGCGTCACCTGGAAGAGCGGATGACGGCTCAGGTCGCGGTCGAGATCCAGCTCGTCCACGATGCGCTCGAAAGGAACCTCCTGGTGGGCGAAGGCGCCGACCGCGGTCTCCCGGGCCTCCGAAAGCAGATCGCGGAAAGAACGGTCCGGCCGCGGGCGGAGACGCAGGGGGAGGAGGTTCAGAAAAAAACCGATGACCCCATCCAGCTCCGGCCGGTGGCGGTTGGCGACGGGCGCGCCGACGATCAGGTCTTCCGCGCCGGTGATCCGGTGAAGCAGGGCGGCGAGACCGGCCAGGAGAACCATGAAAAGCGTGGCTCCCTCCCGCCGCGCGAGGGTTTGGAGCGCGTCCAGCTCCGCTTGCGGGATGGCGTGGAACTGCATCCGTCCGCGCGGGCTCTGGATCGCCGGCCGCGGACGGTCCGTGGGCAGCTCCACCGGCGGCGGTAAAGGCAACAGTTTCTCCTTCCACCAGCTCAGAAACCTTTCCTCGACGGGGTGCTCTCTCTGCCAGACGGCGAAGTCGGCGTATTGAACGGGCAGCTCGGGCAGGGACGAGCCGTACAGCGCTCCCACCTCCCGCACCAGGATGCCGCGCGACCAGCGATCCATCCCGATCTGATGCATCGTCAGGAGAAGGGCGTGATGCTGCTCGCCGAAGCGGAGGAGAACCAGGCGCAGCAGCGGGCCTGTGCGGAGATCGAACGGCCGCGAGGCTTCGTCCGCGCCGAGGCGGTGGAGGAGGCGTTCCTGAGATTCCGGCGCCAGGCCGGAAAGATCGACCAGAGGGAGAGGAATTTCCCGCGCCGGATCGACGATCTGGACCGGCTCGCCGTCCCGCATCTCGAAACGGGTGCGCAGCGCCTCGTGGCGGCGGACGACCTCGCTCACGGCGCGGCGGAGGCGGGTGGGGTCGATGACTCCCCGGAGACGCACCGCGGTGAGCAGGCTGAAGCGCGGCGTACCCGGTTCGAGCTGCTCCAGAAACCAGAGGCGCTGCTGGGCCAAAGAGAGCGGCGCCGGACCGGAGCCCGGGCGCCGTTGAATGGCTTCGTCCCCGAGCAGCTCGGCCTTCCGGTCGCGCAGCCGGCGGAGGAGGAGCTGCCGGGCGGTCGTCACTCTCCGAGCGCCTCAGGCATGGAGGATGTTTCCTTCGATGGCCCGCACTCTTCGATCACTCGTCATCCCTCCTGTTGGGCCTGGGAAGCCAGGCTCCTCTCCAACTCGGCGAGGATCTCGGCCATGGCCAGCCGTTCCGGCTCGGGCAGGAGGCTCTCCTGCTCCTCGATGACCGCGGCCAGCCGGGCGACCGTCGGTCCGTCGAACACTTTGCGGAGATCCAGCTCGACGGGCAGGATCTCCTGGATCAGGGTTACGACCTGGGTCGCCATGAGCGAGTTGCCGCCCAGATCGAAAAAGCTGACATCCGTGGGCACGTCCGCGACCCCCAGCACCTCGGCGCATACCCCGGCCACGAGCGTCTGGAGCGGAGTGCGCGGCGTAATGATATCTGGAGGCTTCGCCTGGGGCTCGGGAAGAGCCCGGCGGTCGGCCTTGCCGCTCGGCGTGAGCGGCATGGTATCGAGCGGCACGAACGCCGACGGTACCATGACCTCCGGCAGCTTCGTGCGCAGCCAGCCGCGGAGCTGGTCGGGCGACAGACCCCAGCCGGGCTCCGGCACGTAGTAGGCGGCGAGCCGGCCGTCTTTCACGACGGCCACCGCCTCCCGCACGCCCGGGAAGCCGGCGAGGAGCGCCTCGATCTCCCCCAACTCGATGCGGACACCCCGGATCTTGACCTGGTGATCGATGCGGCCCAGGTATTCGATGTTCCCATCCGAAAGCCAGCGGGCGAGATCGCCGGTGCGGTAGAGCCGTTCGCCGCCGGGAGCGGGGACGAATTTTTCGGCGGTCAGATCGGGCCGGCGGTGATACCCGCGGGCGAGCGGGATTCCACCGATGCACAGCTCGCCCGGGATGCCCGGCGGGACCGGGGTGAGATGGGGGCCGAGAATGTGAATCTGAGTATTGGCGATCGGCCGGCCGATGGGGACGGAAGAGAGCCGCGCCGACGGATCGGAGGCCCAGGCGGTGACGTCCACCGACGCTTCGGTCGGGCCGTAAAGATTGTGCAGCTCCACCCCGGGCAGGCGCTCGTGGAAGCGGCGGCGGAGGGCCTCCGGAAGGGCTTCGCCGCTGCAGATCACCCGTTTGAGCGATCGGCACCGCTCGACCCCGGGCTGCTCCAGGAAGACCTGAAGCATGGACGGGACGAAGTGCAGCGTGGTGATCCCTTCGCGGACGATCACATGGATCAGATAAGCCGGGTCCTGGTGGCCGCCGGGCCGGGCCATCACCAGCCGCGCGCCCGCGATCAGCGGCCAGAACAGCTCCCAGACCGAGACGTCGAAACTGACTGGAGTTTTTTGGAGAACGCGGTCGTCCGGCGTGAGCCCGTAGGCGTCCTGCATCCACAGCAGGCGGTTGACGGCGCCGGCGTGCGGGATCATCACGCCTTTCGGCCGGCCGGTAGACCCGGAAGTGTAGATGACATAGGCCAGGTCCAACTCGTCGAAAGGCCCGTGGGAGTCCGAGAAATCGGAAGGAAGATCGCCGTCGCTCCCGGCGATAACCACCGTCGCCCCGCAATCCTCCGCCATCAGCGCCAGCCGGTCGGCGGGATAGCCGGGATCGAGAGGCACGTAGGCGGCGCCGGCCTCGAGGGTCCCCACCAGCGCGATCATCAGCTCCAGGGACCGCTCCAGGCGGATGCCGACGAGGATCGGCGTTGCTAGCGCGGAGCCACGAAGCCAGCCGGTCCGATTTTTCGTTCAGCTCCCGATAGGTGAGCGCGCCGGCTTCGGAGGTGACGGCAATGGCGTCCGGAGGCCCCGAGATCAGATGATGGATTCCGAGCCCGCGGCGGTAGGGGACGGCCGTGTCGTTGAATCGGGCGAGGAAGATCCTGCTCGGCCGCGGTGAGCAGCGGGGCGTTTGACAAAGCGATGTCCGGAGCGGTCGGGTTTGCGGTGAACGCCTGGAGCAGGTTGAGGAGATGGCCGAGCGTCCGCTCGCGCTCCTCGGCGCGGAAGCTGTCCAGATTGAAATCGAGATCGAGCCGGAAGCTCCCGCCGCCGCTGAAGTCGCTCACCTGCACGTCCAGCCGGTCCAGGGTATGGCCGGAGTGGAGCAGCTCGAAACGCACCGGCAGGCCGCACAGCTCGCGAAAGGCCACGCTCTGATAATTGAAATAGACGTCGTAGACCCGCGCGCCTTCGGGGTTGCGCACGGGATGACCCTGGTAGCGCGCGGCCTCCACCGTTTCGCGCTGCACCTTGCGGGCGAGCGTGGCGAAAGTCTCGGCGGGGTCGATCTCCACCTCCAGCGGCACGGCGTTCATCATCAATCCGGGAGTGCCGCGAAAGCGCGCGGGCCGGTTGGCGAATGGAGTGCCGATCCGCAGTCGCCGCTCGCCGCTCAGCCGATGGAGAAGGGCGAACAGGGCCGTGATGAAAACCACCGACGGCGAAAACAGCCCCAGCGCGGCGGCGGTGGCGCGGGCCTCGGGTCCCAGATCGGCGGAAAGCCTCGCGGTTGTGGTCGCCGTGGTCGTGGACGGCGCGCCGGGCCGGCTGTAGAAAAGGTTTTGCGGCGCGGGCCGCGAGAGCTTCCGCTCCCAATACTCCCGCGCGCGGCGGCCTTTTTCGGAGAGGCGCTCGGCCCGCTCGGCGGCGACGTACTCCTCGTAGGAAGGGAAGCGAGGAGCGTCTCCCGATCGTCCCGTCAGGTAGATCTCCGAAAGCCGGCGGGCGAGCAGCTCCAGCGTCCAGGCGTCGGCCGCGAGATGGTGGACGCTCAGGAACCAGGCCCACCGCGAGGGTGACAGTCGAAGGAGGGCCGTATCGAACAGGCGCTCTCCGAGATCCATGGGACGGGCGGAGCGCTCCGCGAGCCACGTTTGCAGGTCCGGCTCCTCGAACGCCTCCAGCGCGAACGGCGCCGGCTCGGCCACCGATCGTAAGGGTACGCCTCCCACTTCGCGCACCCGGCTGCGGAGCACCTCGCAGCTTCTCAGGAGCCGGTCGAAAGCCCGCGAAAAGGCGACGGGGTCGAGGTCTCCTTCCACCGTGAAAAGGGTGGTCGCCCGGTCGAAATAGAGCTGTACCCCCGGGTGGAGCCGGTGGGCGAACCAGAAGAGAAGCTGCCCTTCCGTAAGGTTTGTTTCGGGGGTCCGGGCGCGGCCCGCGGCCAGGTCTTCGAGGGCCTGCCGGAACGCGTCCGCCAACCTCGCGGCGGTAGCCGGGTTGAAGAGATCGGTGCTGTATTCGAGGAAGCCGCCGAGGCCGTCCTCCTCCGGGCCGAGGAAAAGGGTCAGGTCGAGCCGTGACACGCCCGGGTCCACCGACATCGGCGGCACCGGCCGGACCGTGACGCCGGGCAGCCCGGCAGACAACCCGGCGGGCAGCCGGGCGTCCTGGAACGAAAAGCCCGCCTGCCGTAGCGCCGCCCGTCCGAGGTCGCGCTTGGGCTGCAGGGCTTCCACAAGCTTTTCGAACGGCAGCTCCTGGTGCTCGAACGCCTCCAGCGCCACCGTCCGGACCCGGGCCAGCAGCTCGGTCCAGGACGGAGAGCCCGAAAGATCGAGACGCAACGGCAGGACGTTCACGAAAAGGCCGGCGAGCCCTTCGACCTCCGTCCGGTCGCGGCCGGCCACCGGGGTGCCGATCACGAGATCATTCTGTCCGGACGCGCGCTGAAGCACGGAGGCGAAGGCGGCGAGCAGGGTCATGAAGAGGGTTGTGCCGTGCCGGAGGCTCAGCTCCCGCAGCGAGGCCGCGAGCGGCGCCGGGATGGACAGCGGCAGCACGGCGCCGCGGAAGCTCTGGACGGCGGGCCGGGGCCGGTCTACCGGCAGGCTCAACACCGGCAGCTCGCCGCCGAGCCGGTCTTTCCAGAAAGCCAGGTCGTCATCGAGAAACTCGCCTGCAAGGCGGCTGCGTTGCCAATCCGCCCAGTCGGCGTATTGCACGGGCAGGTCCGGCAGGGATTCGCCGCGGTAGAGCGCGCCGATCTCCCGCACCAGAACCCCGAGCGAGCCATCGTCGCAGATGGCATGATGCACGGCCAGCAGGAGCCGCCGGGACTCCTCGCCGGTCCGGAGCAGGGTGGCGCGCAGCAGCGGTCCCCGCAGCAGGTCGAACGGCCGGCGGGCGTCCTCCCGGGCGAGGCGGTCGGCCTCGGCAGGAAGCCCCCGCACCTCCACCACCGGCAGGAAAAAGGTTTTTTCCGTCGCCACGATCATCGGCCGGCCCTGGACCGTCTCGAACCGGCTGCGCAGCGTCTCCTGGCGGCGGACCACCTCGGAAAACGCCCGCGCCAGCGCCGCCTCGTCGAGAGGCCCGTCGAGATCGAGCGCCTGCGAAACGTTGTAGACAGGATTTCCCGGCGAAAGGCGATCCATCACCCAGAGCCGCTCCTGGGCGAAGGACGGCGCGAGAGGTCCGCCTCGCGGAACCGTTGGAATCGGTTGCGTGGCGCGCCGTTCGCCGTCCAGCAGCCGGGCGAGCCCGGCCACGGTAGGGTTTTCGAACAGGGCGCGCAGGGGAAGGCGGACGCCGAAGGCCTCGTTGATCCGCGAGATCACGCGGGTGGCGAGAAGCGAATGGCCGCCCAGCTCGAAAAAGCCGCGATCCCGGTCGATATCCGTATCCAGCACCCGGCGCCAGATCTCCGCCACGGCCTCCTCGACCGGACCGGACGGCGGCGCGCCGGTATTGGCTTCGGGGGCTTCCGGTTCCGGGGCGGGCAGGCGGCGGCGGTCCACCTTGCCGTTCGGGGTGAGCGGCAAGGCGTCCACCACGGCGATGCGGGACGGGATCATGAACCCCGGGAGTCTTCTCGCCAGCTCCGGCCCCGGTTTCTCGCCCACCACCCAGGCGACGAGCTGATCTCCTCGGACGGCGGCCACGGCCCGAAGGACACCCGGGCAGGCTTCGAGAGCGGCTTCGACCTCTTCCAGCTCGATGCGGAACCCGCGCACCTTGACCTGATGATCGAGCCGGCCCAGGATCTCCAGCGTCCCGTCCGGCCGCCGCCGGGCGAGGTCGCCGGTGCGGTAGAGGCGCTCTCCAGCGGGACCGGGCACGAAGCGTTCCGCGGTCAGGTCCGGCCGGCCGGCATAGCCCCGGGCCACCCCGGCGCCGCCGATCAGCAGCTCGCCGGTCACGCCGATCGGCACCGTCTGGAGATCGCGGTCCACCAAGAAAATCACCGTATTTGCGATGGGCCGGCCGATCGGGATGGACCGCTCCGTCTCCTCCACGCGGTGGACGGCGGACCAGACCGTGGTCTCGGTGGGGCCGTAGAGGTTCCAGACGGCGGCGGTCCGCTTCAAAAGCTCCCGGGCCAGCTCGCGCGGAAGAGCCTCGCCGCCGCAGAACGCGGTCAGCCCCGGCGATCCGTTCCAGCCGGATTCGATCAGCATCCGCCACGTGGCCGGGGTCGCCTGGAGGACGGTGGCGCCCACGCGCTCGATCTCCGCCGCCAGCCGGGCGCCGTCCGCGGCCGTCTCGCGGTCCGCCACCACGACCCGGGCGCCCACGGTCAGCGGCAGGAGCAGTTCGAGGGCGGCGATGTCGAAGGACAGCGTAGTGACGGCGAGGAGGGTGTCGTCCGGCTTCAGACCAGGGCGCTCGGCCATCGAAAGCAGGAAATTGACCAGGGCACGGTGGGGGACCTGGACGCCTTTCGGACGGCCGGTCGAGCCGGAGGTGAAGATCGTGTAGGCGAGGCCCTCACCCGCGGGTGTGGAGACAGCCTCGATCATCCACCGGAGCCTCTCCTCGGGGTAGGTCGGATCGAGGGGGACGTAGAAGGCTCCGGCCTTGAGGATGGCGAGGAGGCTCACCACCATGTCGATCGAACGGTCGGCGTGAAGGGCGATTCCGGCCGCCGCTTCGAGCCGGCCCGCGAGATCGCCGGCTCGGGCGTTCAGCTCGCGGTAGGTCAGATGCCGGTCGCCGACGGTGAGGGCGACGGCGTCCGGCGTCCTCTCGACCTGGGCTTCGAAGAGATGATGGACGCGAAGATCCGAGATACTCGGGATGGCGGCGGCGGTGTCGTTCCACTCGGTGAGGAGCTGGGCCCGTTCTCCAGCTCCGAGGAGGGGCAGGTCCGCGACGGGCGTCTCCGGGTCGGCCGACATCAACGTTTGGAGCGCGGCGGCCCAGCGGGCGACGGTGGTGCGGTCGAAAAGGTCGGTGTCGTACTCGATCCAGCCCGCACCCTCCTCCGGCCGCACGGTCAGGGTCAGCTCCAGCTTGGCGGTGCCGGTCTCGATCTCCTCCACGGCGCGGGACGGCTGGACGGCGAGCAGGGCCTGGAAGAGCGGCGTCCGGCTCGGGTCCCGCACCGGCTGCAGCTCCTCGACGAGCCGGCCGAACGGGAGATCCTGGTGCGGGAGGACGCCGAGGACGGTCCGCCGCACCCTCTCCAGCAGTCCGGTAAAAGAGAGGCTTGAGTCGAACCGGGTGCGGAGGACCACGGTGTTGGCGAAGAGGCCGATGAGCCCCTCCGTCTCCAACCGCGTGCGGTTCGCCACGGGCGCGCCGACGCGGATGTCGTCCTGGCCCGTCAGCCGGTGGAGAAGAGCCTGGAAGGCGGCGAGCAGAACCATGAACGGCGTGGCTCCGGATCGCCGCGTCCGCGCCGCGGGGAGGCTCACCGGCAGCACGGCTCCCCGGTGCCTCTGCCGCGGCGGGCGCGACCGGTCGAGAGGCAGGTCGAGCGGCGGCAGCTCGCCGGCCAGCTCGCGCTTCCACCCGTCGAGCCCGGCCGAGAGAGCATCCGGCCGGCTCCGCTCCCAGACGGCATGGTCGGCGTACTGGACCGGGAGCGGCGGCAGCGGTTTGCCGAGAAGCAAGGCTTGCAGCTCGCGGAGAAGGATCTCCTGCGACCAGCCGTCCGCGATCGTGTGATGGAGGTTGGCGAAGAGGCGACCCTCAGCCCGCCTCACGAACAGGAACCGGAAGAGCGGACCCCGTGCCAGATCGAACGGCCGCCGCGCCTCCTGGGAGACCACGCGCCGCAGCTCTTTCTCATCAGGAAGGGCCGACAGGTCCACGACCGGCAGCGAGACCGGCGCGGGCGGCGCGATCTCCTGGTACGGCTCGCCGCCGGCATCCGGAAACACCGTCCGCAGCGCTTCGTGCCGGGCCACGATCTCCGTCAGCGCCGCCTTGACCGCGCGGGGATCGCCGGCGCTCACCATCCCGGGCATGTTGTAGGCCGCGCTTGCCGGGTCGAGCCGGTTCAGGAACCACAGCCGCTCCTGGGCGAACGAGAGCGGGATGCGTCCCTCCCTGGATACGGGAACGATCGGCGGCGGCGCCGGCAGGCCGGCCGCCTCCCGCTGGAGATCCCGCACCCGCCGGGCGAGGCCGGCCACGGTGGGCTCCTCGAAAAGCAGCCCGGCGGGCGGATCGATTCCCAGCGCGCTCCGCAGCCGGGCCGACACCTGGGCGGCGAGCAGCGAGTGGCCGCCCAGGTCGAAAAAGCTTTCGCGGAGCCCGACCGGTCCGCGTCCCAGGACGCTTCCGACGACTTCCGACAGATACGCTTCGAGATCGTCTCCCGGCGTTCCGGAAGGCGCGGTGTCCGACTCGTTGCGGGGCTCGGGATCGGGCAGCGCGCGGCGGTCCACCTTGCCGTTCGGATTGAGCGGCAGGGCCTCCAGATGCCGGAACACGGAAGGGATCATCCCCTCCGGCAGGCGTTCCTCGAGATGCTCCCGCAGCGCCGCCGCGGGGTCGCCCGTCCACCACGCCACCAGCCGGTCTCCGCGCAGAGCCACGACCGCCTCCCGCACGCCGGGATGGGAACGGAGCGCGGCCTCGATCTCTCCCGGCTCGATGCGCACGCCGCGGAGCTTGATCTGGTGATCGATCCGGCCCAGGATCTCGATCTCGCCGTCCACCCGGCGCCGGCCGAGGTCGCCGGTGCGGTACAGCCGCTCGCCCGTCGCCCCCGGGTCGGAAACGAAAGCCTCCGCCGTCCGCGCGGGATCGTTCAGATATCCCCGGCCCACGCCCGCACCGCCGATGCAGACCTCGCCCGGAAAGCCCGCCGGCTGCTCCTCCAGGTCCGGGGTCAGCACGTGCAGCCGCAGGTTCCGGATCGGCCGGCCGATCGAGGCATGGACGGCGCCGTCCGGGATCGTGCTCAGAAACGCGTGGCTCACCCGGTCCGAGCACTCCGTGGGACCGTAGCCGTTGACGAGCGCCACCCCGGTCCGCGCGATCCACCGCCGCGCCAGCTCGGGCGGCAGCGCCTCGCCGGTGGAGATCGTCCAGCGCAGCGCGCCCGGCGGCCGGTCCATCGCATCCAGGAAAGGCCCGAGCACGGACGGCACCAGCTCCAGCACCGTGATCCCCCGGCTCTCCACCTCCGCCAGGAGCCGGGCAGGCTCCCGCGCTACCGCGTCCGGAAAGATCTCCACCCGGCCGCCCACCAGCAAGGCCGCGAGCATCTGCCAGAGGGAGATGTCGAAGCTCGCCGGGGCCGTCTGCGCCACCCGGTCCGACCCGGTCAAACCGAGCTCGCCGATCTTCGCCAGCAGATGGTTGACCAGACCGCGATGGTGGACCATCACACCCTTGGGCTCGCCCGTCGAGCCGGACGTGAACAGCACATAGGCCAGGTCATCGAGGCCGGGTTCGAGGGTCCGGCTCAGCTCCAGCATCCGCCGGCTCCGGGCCTCCGGCTGCTCCGGGTTGATCGGCAGGTACACCGCGCCCGCCTTCCAGATGGCCAGGAGCGTCACCACGAGCGTAGCGTTGCGCTCCGCCCGGACCACCACCGGGCCGGGAGTGAGCGTCGTTGCCATCCGGTCCGACATCTCGCTCAGCTCCCGGTAGGTCAGCGTCCCGTCCGGACCCGCCACCGCGACCGCGTCGGGAGTCCGGGCCGCCTGTTCCTCGAACAGCTCATGGACGAGGCGGTCGGGGAGGGGCGAGGCGCTCCGGTTGAGCGCCAGGAGCTGATCCCGCTCGGCCTGGGTGAGGAGCGGCAGCTCGCCGATGTGACGGTCTGGGTGTTCGGCGGGGTCAACAGCCGCCGCGAGCAGCGTCTCCAGATGGCCGAGGAGGCGCTCGGCCGTGGCCGGCTCGAAGAGGTCCGAGTTGAAGGTCAGCGCCAGCTCGACACCCCTCGACGTCTCGGCCGCCATCAGCTCCAGGTCGAGCTGTGAGAAGCGACGCTCCAGGGAGATCGACTCCAGGTCGAGCGGTCCGGTCCGAATCCGCGCGCCGGCCACGCCGAGCGCGAACGCCGCGAGGTCGCCTGTGTCGTCGAGGTGCGCGCGCTGGAAGGCGAGCATCACCTGGAATACCGGCGGCCGGGATAGGTCCCGCTCCGGCTGGAGCCGCTCCACGAGCCGCGCGAAGGGATGATCCTGATGGCGGAGCGCGCCGAAGATCGTCCGCCGCGTCCGCTCCAGAAGCTGGCGGAACGTCGGCGAGCCGGACAGGTCGCAGCGCAGGACCACCGGATTGACCAGATAGCCGACCGTCTCCGCCAGCTCCGGCGCCAGCCGGCCCGAGGTCGGCGATCCCACCAGGAGATCGGTCTGTCCCGACCCGCGATGGAGGAGGACGTCGAACCCCGCCAGCAGCACTCCGAACAGCATCGCCCGGTGCTCCATTCCGAGCCGCTGGAGGCGCCCGGTCAGCTCCGGCCCGAGCGTGCGGGTGCGCGAGCCGCCGCGAAACGTCCTCACCGCGGGCCGGGGACGGTCGGCCGGCAGGTCCAGCACCGGCAGCTCGCCGGAGAGACGGTCGAGCCAGTACGATCCGTGGCGGCCCTCACCCCCCGGCCCACACCGGCCTTGCGGCCGGCCCATGTCCTCCCGAGTCCCCCTCCCCGGGAGAGGGGGAGACGGACCGTCGTACAGGGGGCCGAGATCGCGGACCAGCAGCGCCAGCGATCCGAGGTCGGCGATCAGGTGGTGGATGACCAGGAGGATGACGTCGTCCCCGCCGGTTCTCAGGAGCCGGACGCGCACGAGCGGGTCGCGGGCGAGGTCGAAGGGACGGTCGGCCTCGTCTTGGAGATAGGCGCGGACCCGCGCGTCGTCCCAGCCGGCGGCGTCCTTTTCCTGGAAGTCCGGCGCCCGCTCCTCCGCCAGGCGCCCCACCGGCCCGTCCGGTGTCTCGTGGAAGCTCAGCCGCAGCGCTTCATGGCGTCGCGCCAGGCCCTCGAAGGCCCGGCGCAGGCGCGCGGGCTCCACCGCGCCCCGCGCCCGCGCCGCGGCGGCGATGTTCCATGCCGCGGCCGCGGGCCGCAGGCGCTGAAGGAACCACAGGGCTCTCTGGCCGTCCGAGAGCGGCTGATCCGGCCTCCAAACCATGGGAAAAACACTCCGTCGGGCCCCGGCGTCACTCCCCCACCGGATTCAACTGCGTGGCCACGGGGAGCCCCAGCTTTTCGCGGATCTTCAGCTCGATCTCTTCGGCGAGGTCGAGGTTGTCGCGGAGGAACTGCTTGGAGTTGTCGCGCCCCTGGCCGAGACGGAGGTCGCCGTAGGAGTACCAGGCGCCGCTCTTGACGACCATCTTGTGCTCGACGCCGAGGTCGATCAGCTCGCCCATGCGCGAGATGCCCTCGCCGTAGTCGATGTCGAACTCGGCCTGGCGGAAGGGGGCCGCGCACTTGTTCTTCACGATCTTCACCTTGGCGCGCGCTCCCGTCACCTCCTCGCCGTCCTTGAGCGAGGCGATGCGGCGGATGTCCACCCGCACCGAGGAGTAGAACTTGAGCGCCCGGCCGCCGGTCGTGGTCTCGGGATTGCCGAACATCACACCGATCTTCTCGCGGATCTGGTTGATGAAGATCAGGCAGCACTTCGACTTGGAGACGATGGCCGTCAGCTTGCGCAGGGCCTGCGACATCAGGCGGGCCTGGAGGCCGACGTGCGAGTCGCCCATCTCCCCCTCGAGCTCGGCCTTCGGCACCAGCGCCGCCACCGAGTCGACGACCAGGACGTCCACCGCGTTGCTGCGCACCAGCATCTCCGCGATCTCCAAGGCCTGCTCGCCGCTGTCCGGCTGCGAGACGAGGAGGTTGTCGATGTCCACCCCGAGCCGGCGGGCGTAGTCGGCGTCGAGCGCGTGCTCGGCGTCGATGAACGCCGCGACGCCGCCGCGCTTCTGGGCCTGGGCGATCACGGACAGGGCGAGGGTCGTCTTGCCCGAAGACTCCGGTCCGAAGACCTCCACCACCCGGCCGCGGGGGAAGCCGCCGATGCCGATCGCGGCGTCCACCGAGATCGAGCCGGTGGAGATCGACTCCATCGGCTGCACCCCGCGCTCGCCCAGACGCATGATGGACCCCTTGCCGAACTGCCGCTCGATTTGCGACAGGGCGCCGTCGATCGCCTTCAGCCGGTCCAGTTTTGGTTCTGCCATGTTCGTGCTCGCTCCTTGAAGGGCCGGGGTATCCAGCGGCATTCCGCGGGACGCTCCAGGCCGTGACGTTTTGCGGGATGCGGTGACCAGGCCGCCGTGTGCCCCCCATGGTAGAAGACGGAAATGCGGCGGTCAATCTCGGCGTTCTTGGGGATCGACGGGGTAGGTATAGACTGTGCTGCAACGAAACGGACTTCCGACGCGTATACCTTTGGCTATACTTTGAGTCTCTATTCACGGACGGCCCGGACAACCCATGGAACCTTACCTCGTCGAGACGAGTGACGCGGCTCAGACCGCGGAACCCATCCACCGGCTGGAAGCCAACGTCGCCCGCGTCATCCGCGGCAAGCGCGAGGTCATCCGGCTCTGCACCGTCTGCCTGCTGGCCCGCGGCCACATCCTCATCGAGGACGTGCCCGGCGTGGGCAAGACGACGCTCTCCCAGGCCCTGGCCCGCTCGCTCGGCCTGGCGTTCCAGCGCATCCAGTTCACCAGCGACCTGCTGCCGTCCGACATCATCGGCGTCTCGATCTTCAACCAGAAGAACCAGGCGTTCGAGTTCGTGCCCGGGCCGCTGTTCGCCAACGTGGTGCTGGCCGACGAGATCAACCGCGCGACGCCCAAGACGCAGTCGGCCCTCCTGGAGGCGATGAGCGAGCGCAAGGTGTCGGTGGAGCGCAAACGCTACGCGCTGCCCGAGCCGTTCGTGGTCCTCGCCACCCAGAACCCGTTCGAGTACCAGGGCACCTTCCCGCTCCCCGAGTCGCAGCTCGACCGCTTCCTGATGTCGCTCTCGCTCGGCTACCCGCCGCGCGCCGACGAGAAGGATCTCCTCCTTTCGGGCGGCGTCGAGGACATGCTGGAGGAGCTCAAGCCGGTCCTCACCCGCGACGGGCTGCTGGACCTGCAGGAGCGCGTCGCCCGGGTGCGCGTGGCGGACAAGCTCGCCGAGTACATCCTCACCCTCGCCGAGGCCACGCGGCACGGCGGCGACTTCCTGCTCGGCGTCTCCACCCGCGGCGTCCAGTCGCTCTACCGGGCGACGCAGGCGCTCGCGCTCTGCGAAGGCCGCGGCTACGCGATCCCGGACGACGTCCAGCGCCTCGCCGCTCCAGTGCTCGGCCACCGCATCGCGCTCAAGCGCGGCACCGGCGACCTGGACAGCTCGCGCAAGGCCATCGAGCGCGTCCTGGCCGCCACGCCCGTCCCCTTGTAAAGAGCCATGGCGAAGCCTCGCAGGCGGCGGTCGGTCCCGGAGGGCATCCGCATCACCACGGTGGGGCTCTGGTACGTCCTGCTCGCGGTGCTGGTGGCCATCGCCGCCACCAACACGGGCAACAACTCGCTCTACATGGTGATGGCGATGATGCTGTCGCTCCTGATCCTTTCGGGCGTGCTGTCGCGCGAGAACGTGCGCGGCCTGGAGATCGAGCTGCAGTCGCCGGGCGAGGTGTTCGCGAACCGGCCGTTCTCGCTGGGCTTCACGCTCCGGAGCCGCGGGCGGATCGCGCCGCGCTGGTTCCTCCTCTTCACCGTCTCGCGCACCGCCCAACCGATGCTGGTGCCCTACCTGCCGCGCCTGGGCCGGAGCGTGGGGGCGATCGAGACGATGATCGGCAAGCGCG
The DNA here is from genome assembly GCA_963844885.1 of uncultured Holophagales bacterium. Classification (GTDB taxonomy): domain Bacteria; phylum Acidobacteriota; class Thermoanaerobaculia; order Multivoradales; family UBA5704; genus DATMER01. The sequence goes on from CAWJQA010000018.1 coordinate 539,718, forward strand.
GCCGGCACAGCTTCCCGCACGCGCACGTGTCGAGCCTGTTCCCGTTCGGCTTCTTCCGCAAGGGCGTGCGCTACCCGGCGGAGCTGGAGCTGCTGGTCTTCCCCGAGATCTTCCCGGCGGCTTCGGCGAGCCGCTCGAAGGTCGAGCACCAGCACGGCGAGGACGTCAGCCGCCGCGCCGGCTGGGGCCACGGCCTCCACTCGCTACGCCCGTTCCGCCACGGCGACGACCCGCGCAGCATCCACTGGAAGCAGACGGCCCGCACCGGCAACCTCGTCTACATGGAGCGCGAGGCGGAGCAGAGCCGGCGCCTGGCCATCCTGTTCGACAACGGGGTGGGAGACCTGAAAGATGACGACGCGCTCGGCCGCTTCGAGAAGCTGGTGAGCGAAGCGGCGACGGCGGCGCTCGATCACCTGTCCCGCGGTTACGAGGTGGAGCTGGTGACGCGCGACCGGGTGCTGCCGTTCGCGGGCGGCCCGCGGCAGCGCCTGGCGATCCTGGAGACGCTGGCGCTGGTCGAGACCCGGCCGCGGTCGGCGGACCCGCTGCTGTCGAGCGATGCGCGGGCGCAGCACCTCCGGATGCATCTCGATACCGACACCACGGCGTCAAGGTCCGGAAGCCGGACCTCGGGAATCCTTGGGATGGGGAGGGTGGCGCGATGACCTTCGCCCGCCAGAAGCGGATGCTGCTGGGGTTCCTGGCGCTGCTGGCGCCGCTGCCGCTGCCGTTCAATGAGGTGGTGTCGTGGCCGGCGGTCATCGGCTTCGTGGTGGGCGTCCTCTTCTTCCTGCGCCGCGCCGCGGCCGACTCCCAGCGCTGGCTGCCGCTGTGGGGGATGAACGTGCTGGGGCTGGTCTATCTCCCGCTGTTCTTCCTGGACCTTCTGGTCCTCAACCGCGGGCACCTGCTTTCGCCGGTCCTCCACCTGATCCTCTTCGCGCTGCTGGTCAAGCTGTTCTCGCTGACGCGCGAGCGCGACAAGTGGCAGGCGGCGATGGGCATCTTCTTCCTTTTCCTGGCGAGCATGGGCACGAGCGTGCATCCGACGATCGTGCTCTACCTCGTCACCTTCCTCGTGCTCACGCTGGTGATGCTCATCCGCTTCGCCTTCCTGCACGTGCTGGCCGGCTTCGGCCGCGAGGACCCGGCGCTGGCGCGCATCCCTCTGCGCGGGTTCCTGGCGGTCTGCACGCTGATGACGATCGTGCTGGCGGTGCCGCTCTTCGCCTTCCTGCCGCGCGTGCCGTCGCCGTACATCGTGGGCCGGGGCGGCGGACTGGGGCAGACGATCGAAGCGGCCGGCTTTTCGGACGAGGTGACGCTCGACTCGATCGGCCAGATCCGCACCAGCCGGGACGTGGCGCTGCGCATGCTGGACGAGGGCGCGGCCGACCCGAACCGGGAGATCCGTTTCAAGGCGGCGACGTACGACGTCTATCAGGGCGGGACCTGGCGCAAGTCGCCCATCGCGACGGTGCTCCACCGCGATCCGGGAGTGCGCTTCTGGCTGGACAAAAACAGGAGGCAGCCGGCGCGCTGGGCGAAGATCTTCCTGCCGCCGCTCCACAGCCGGAGCGTGCCGCTGCCGGTGGAGACGATCGTGGTCGAGCCGCGCACGCCGGCGCTGATCGTCGATCAAGGCGGCGCGGTCTCCTTCGGGTTCAACCCGGTGGAGCTGGTGGACTACCGGGTGGGCCTCCTGGACGAGCCGGTGCTGGCGGGAGAGGTGCCGTCGCGCCTGCCCTCGGACCCCACGCTCGACCTGGCCGGCGTAACGCCGCGGATCACGGGCCTGGCGCGCCGGGTCATGGCCTCGGGCACGCCGTCCGAGCGGGTTCACCGGCTGGAGCTTCACCTGATCCAGGGCTACGAGTACACGCTCGACTTCCGCGGGCGCTCCTCGGAAAACCCGATCGAAGATTTCCTCTTCCGGTACAAGAGCGGCCAGTGCGAGTATTTCGCCTCGTCGATGGTCCTGATGCTGCGCTCCCAGGGGATTCCGGCGCGACTGGTGACCGGTTTCCTCGGCGGCGAGTACAACCCGTTCGAGGGCTACTACATCGTGCGCGACAGCAACGCGCACGCCTGGGTGGAGGCCTGGCTGCCGGGAGAGGGTTGGCGGATCTTCGATCCCACGCCGCCGGCCGGCCGGCCCTCGGCCCAGGCCGAGGGCATCCCCCTGCTGATGCGCCAGGCCTGGGATTTCGTGGTGTTTCGCTGGGACCGCTACGTCCTGACGTTCGGCCTCTACGATCAGATCCGCATCTTCAGCGGTCTGCGCCAACTGTGGACCGACATGTGGAAAGCCTTCGACCGGCGTGACAAGGAGATTGACGAGCCGGCCGCCTTGCCCGGAGCGCTGATCGCCCAGACCACGCCGCTCCCGGGCACGCCGAAGATGCCGGAGATCCCGCTGTCCGCCGTGATCGGTGCCGTCCTGGCCGCGGTGGCGGTCTTCCTCCTCTATCTGAAGCTCAAGCCGCCGCTGACCGCGACCCAGGCATACACCCGTCTGCGCCGCCGCCTCGGCCGGAGAGGCGCGCCGGTCCCCGACTCGGTGCCGCCGCTGACCGTGAAGGAGCAGGCGGCCACCCGCTATCCCGAGGCCGCCGAGCCGACCGCAAAGGTGATCGCCTTCTACCTGCGCGAGAGCTTCGGCGGCGAGCCGCTCGCCGAAGACGACCGCGGGCTCCTCAAGGCCGCCTTGCAGGAGGCGGAGCGGGGGATGCGGAAGGCGGGATAGGGAAGGGCCTCAGCGAGCGTCGTCCCTGATCACGTCCTCGACGCGCTCGGCGCCCAGAACGCGCTCGCTCCACTCCACAAGCTGCTCGGCATCCGCGGCATGCACCCGCTCCTCGGTTTCGGGCGCAAGAGGCCCGAACTTCAAGCGGAGCTGCCTGAGCAAGATCCGGGCTTCGCCCTTTTGCAGGCCCTGTTGCAGACCCTCTTGCAGGCCTTTTTGCAGGCCTTCCTGGACACCCTCTTCCCGCAGCTCACGGTTCCAACGGTCGATGCTTTCAGCCAGCATGGTTTCAAACTCCTCCAGAGTTGGCGTCTCCTCGGGCGTTCCCTCCTCGGGGAGGCCGAGGCGGGGCCTGACTACCTCCTGCAGCCACGTCTCGAAAGCACGCCTCAAATCGCCTTCGGCCGGCGGAATGGACCTCCGCAGCCGCTGAATGCTCGTACGGACATCCGGCCAGTCGCGGCTCCTTTCGAGCCAGAACAGGTCGGCCACCGGGCTGTCCAGCGCCGCCAGCTCCTCCCGGGAGTAGGACGATTCGTCCACGAGCCGGTAGCGCAACTGCGGCCGGTACATCTCCGTGGCCGGGTCCAGGTCGCCGATCAAGGAGCCGAGGTCCGTCGGCACGTTCCACGGCTCTGCTCCATTGTAGACCACCATCGGGATGACCAGCGGCAGATTTCTCCATCCCGTCCCCGGCTGGTTGGCCTTCAGGCTCTGGTAGAAGTGGATCACGTACTCCATGAGCCGGACCGGCATCGAGGGGTCCGGCCGCGACTGGAACTCCATCAGGATGTAGACGTAGACCGGCTCCTTCCCATCCTTGCGCCGGAACTTCCAGATGACGTCGCTTTCGCGGCTCTTGTGCCGAGGAGAGACAAAGGAGGCATTGACCTGCTCGCCGGAGTCGAGGTCGACGAGCTCTACCCACCGATCGCCCACGATGTCCCGAAGGAGATCCCGGATCATGCGCCGGTGGGTGAAGAATTGCCGGTAGCTGAGGTCGTGCTGTCCCATGATTTTTCGTTCCGCACTCTACCACAAAGCGTCTCTCGACGCGCGCAAGCCTCTCCCTACCCGGAACGGGTGGGTGGATGCTTGGCTGTCGGGAGGGGGTTGGCAGATCTTCGATCCGACGCCGCCCGCCGGCCGGCCCTCGGCCCAGGCCGAGGGCATCCCCCTGCTGATGCGCCAGGCCTCTTGCAGGAGGCGGAGCGGGGGATGCGGAAGGCGGGGTAGGGATCGGCCTGTGCTATCCTGACCTCCTTACTGGAGGTAAGGAATGCCGGCTGCCACGATCACGAGCAAGGGTCAGATCACTCTTCCCCGCGAGGTGCGGGATCACCTGCATGTGCGAGAGGGAGACCGGGTCGAGTTCGAGATCGACCGGGACGGCGAGGTGCGGGTGCGGCCCATGACCGGCTCCGTGGAGGATCTGTTCGGGATGCTCCGCCGTCCGGGCACACCGGCGCGGTCGCTCCAGGAGATCGACGAAGGGATCGCCACGCTGGCGCGCAAAGAGGACGAGCGGGTGCGGCAGGACAAGGTGTGAGGGGGCTCGATACCAACCTGCTTGTCCGATATGTCACGGACGACGACGTGGCCCAGGCCGCCGTGGTCCGGGCGTTCTTCCGGGATGTGGAAGCCAGGGTGGAGCGCCTGCACGTGAGCTGCATCGTGCTGTGTGAGCTGTGCTGGACCCTGCGCGGCTACGGTTATGTGAGGAAGGACATCGCCGCTGTTCTGGCGAGGATCCTCGCGACACGTCTTTTCGATGTCCAGGACAGCGATCTCGTGCGCTACGCCCTCGAAGAGTACCGGCAAGGTCGCGGTGACTTTGCCGACTATCTCATCGGGTGGCAGAATCGACGGGCCGGCTGCACGGATACGGTCACTTTCGACGGCAAGCTGAAGAAGGCTTCCGGATTCACTTTCCTGGGTTGAGCCTCCTCCCCTTGCCGCGCCGCCACCTCCGGCCTCACTCCCGCATCGCCCACAGCTCCCATCCGGTGTCCGGGTCGAAGGCCGGGAAGAAGAGCCTCGGGCCGGCCTTCACGATCTCCCAGCTTGAGTACCACTCTCCCGGCGACAGGTCGCGGATCAGCTTCGTGCCGGCCGGGGTGCCGTCCGTCTGCCACATCTCTCCTTCCCCGGTAAAGAGAAGCAACCGGTTGCCGAAGAGGAGCATGCGATCGACGGATTGCGGGCCGCTGTCCGGCTCGAGGCAGTGCGTTCCCGCCTCGGTCCCGTCGGTGCTGCAGAGCTCGCTGATGGATGAGACGAAGACGAGGCGTCCGTTCAGGAAGGCCGAGGGGTGGAGGATCTCGATGTCGGCGATCTTCCGGGTACCCGCCGCGGTGCCGTCGCTCACCCAGGTTTCATGTATGTAGCCGTTCTCCCGTCGTCGCACGCCGAGGTAGAGCCGCGATCCGTCCGACACGAGGCGATTCAGAGAGAAGCGCGGTTCCGGCCAGGGGAGCTCCCTGGTACCGGCCACGGTGCCGTCCGAGCTCCAGAGCTCTCTGTCGTCGCTCAGGAACCAGACCCGGCCTCCGAAGTAGACCGGGTCGGAGATCGCTTCCCCGAGTGTGACGATGCGCACCGTCTGCGTTCCGTCCGTGGTCCACAGGCCCCATCCGCCGCTGGCGGATCCGGTGAACCACAGCCGGCCGTTGTACGTCGTCCATGGATGAACGTCCGTCAACCGGGGTCCGAGGGCGATCGTGCCGGCTGCGGTGCCGTCGCTCTTCCACAGCCGGGATCGGGCCATGAACCAGGCCTTGCCCTGGAATACGACGAAGCCGTGGGGGGAGGAGGAGGCCGTCCCGGGAAGAAGGTCGGCGACGAGCCGAGTGCCCGCCCGGGTGCCGTCGGTAATCCAGAGCTCGGTGCCCTGGTCGGGGTTGCCGGCGGAAAAGAAGACGCGCGAGCCCAGCTTCGCCACGGGCGCCGACATCTCGCCCGGGCAGCTCACGCCGTCCGGCGTCAACCGCAGCGTCCCGGCTTCCGTGCCGTCGCTTGTCCACAGACTCCAGGAGCTCTCGCCGGCACGGATCAGGAAGTAGGCCCGGTTCGAGGAGGCCGTCCACTCGTAAGTTCGGTTGGACAGTCCCCTCATCACGGCCTCGGTACCGGTTTCCGTTCCATCGCTCCTGAAGAGGGCGGAGCCGTCGGCATCGTCGGCAAAGAACAGAGTGGTCGCGCCCAGGGTCATCAGCCCCCTGGGATTCGCGCCGCCGACGTCCTCGTCCGCGATGTCCATGAGGAGATGCGTGCCCTCGGCGGTGCCGTCGGACCTCCAGAGCTCGGTGCCGTGATCCGGGTCGAAGGCGGAGAAGACCAGCTTGCCGTCGGCGCTTCCGCTCGGGCCGTTGGCGCCGACCCCTTTCACCGGTACGATCTCCTCCGATGTCCCGTCCATGGTCCAGAGCATCGAGCTTTCGCCGGTCGAGGCTTCAAAGAAAGGATGGCCATCCGGCGAGGCCAGGGCCATCGGAGAGGAGCTGCAGATTCCTGGACAGATGTCTTTGACCATGCGGGTGCCCGGAGCCGTGCCGTCCGTCACCCAGAGCTCGTATCCATGCGTCCTGTCCGTTGCCCGGTAATAGAGCCTGCCCTTGTGGCTGAAGAGGTAGTTCGAATAGGACGGGCAGTCGCCGGGGCAGATGTCGAGCACCATGCGGGTGCCTGCGGCTGTGCCGTCCGTGGACCACAGCTCCCAGCCGTGTGTCTGATCATCGGCGTTGAAGAACATTCGGCTGCCCAGCGCCTCCCAGGGCTCCCCGAGAGAGAAGGGTGAGGGATTGGAAAAGGAGGTGAGCCTGGCCGTGCCCTGGGGTGTGCCATCCGTCACGTAAAGCTCCCGCCCTTTGGCAGGCTGGGCTGTGGCCACGAAGTAGAGGCGCTTCCCGACCACCTTGAATTGTTGGAACTCCGGCGAGCGCGGGCCTTTCACCAGGTCGGAAATCCGGCGCGTGCCCGCGCCCGTGCCGTCGCTCGCCCAGAGCTCCTGGCCGTGAGCGGCGTCCGTTCCGAGGAAGACCAGCCGCGGTCCGACCGCGTACAGGGATTCCGCCGCAACGTCGTGGACCAGAACGGTTCCCTGAGTCGTGCCGTCGCTCCGCCAGAGACCATCACGTCCGTAATACCCTGAGGCGAAGTAGATCCGCCCCCGGAAGCTCGTCAGAAAGTGGGGGTCCGTGCCGTACAAAGCGACTGAGACTTCGTAGGTGCCTCCGGGAGTGCCGTCGCTGCGCCACAGCTCGTCGCTCGCGGCGAAGTAGAGAAGGCCCTGCTGGGTGGTAGCGCCGCCTTCCCAGTCATAGTCGATCTCGCCGAGAGAGAAGGTCCCCGGCAGGGTACCGTCGGTGACCCAGAGCTGCCAGCGGTAGTCGTCGTAGAAGAAGCAGCGGCCGCCGGTGACACCCAGGATCTCGATGAACCCGATCTCCGTCAGCCGGTAGGTTCCGGATGCCGTGCCGTCCGTGCGCCAGAGCTCGTGGCGGTTCAGTTTGTCCACTTCGAAGACGGCGATGCCGCCGAGTGTGAGGAAGGATCTCGGGTTGGAGTCGGCAGGGGTGGATTCGGGATTGATGTTCTTGACGAGGTAAGGGGTCAAGTCCCCGGGAGCCGCGGTGGCGGTCAGGGCGAAGGCGAAGGAGAGGAGGAGCACGGTCAGCGTTCGCATGGGGGGCCTCCGGAAGTTGCTGATCCATGGAAACATCCTGCGGCGCCTCTCCAGCGGACCGCAATCTCCTTTCAGGCAGGGGGAAGTCCCACCCTTTCGGGCCTGCAGTCGGCCGAGCGGAGGGGCGCTCCGCACGGCTCGGCACCGGATGCTTTCCGTGCCGAGCAAGGCGCATTTCCTCTTTGCTGGGAGCGCCGCAAGCGTGAGATCGCTCCGCCGCGTTGGGGAACGCTTCCCCAACGCGGACCGGAGCCGCCGCCGACGCCCGCAACGGCCGAGCGCGATGGGGAGCCCTTCCCCATTGCGGGACGACGCCCCTTCCCGTTGGGGAGACGTTCCCCATCGATGCCCGGACGCGCGTTGCCGGCGGGCAGCGCCCATTCGCGTTGGGGAACGGCTCCCCAACGTCAACGAGCGATGCCCGCACGCCCTTTGAAGCAAGGCCGGGCGCGGAAGGCGGGATAGGCCCTTACTCCCGCATCGCCCAAAGCTCCCAGCCGGTCTCCGGATCGAAGGCGGGGAAGAAGAGCCGGGGGCCGGCCTTCATCACCCGCGAGCTGTCGTACCAGCTCATCGGCGACAGGTCGCGGATCAGCTTGGTGCCGGCTGCCGTTCCGTCCGTCTGCCACATCTCTCCTTCGTTCGTGAAGGCGAGCAGCCGGTTGCTGAAGCGGAGCAGGCGCGTGATGCGCTCAGGACCGTTGTCGGACCGGACGAGACGCGTTCCGTCCTCGGTCCCGTCGGAGCTGTAAAGCGCGCCGGAGTCCGAGGCGAAGTAGAGACGCCCGTTGAAGGCGGCCCAGGGTCCGTAGAAGCTCAGGCCGGCGATCTTTTTCGTGCCGGATGCGGTGCCGTCGCCCGCCCAGATCTCATAGACGGTCGAGCTGCCGGTGTACAGCCGCAGGCCGAGGTAGAGCCGCGCGCCGTCCGAAACGATCAGGTATGGCTCGGACGATCCGAGTGGCAGATTGACCCTCCGGGTGTTGCCGGCGGTTCCGTCCGTGCTCCAGATCTCGGTGCCGTCCACCACGAACCAGAGACGGCCGCCATGGAGAGTGGGGCTCGAAATCGCCTCCATCTCGGCGAGGCGGACCGTCCGCGCCGCCGTGCCGTCCGTGCTCCACAGCTCCAGCCGCTGGCGGCTGTTGCGGCCGGTGAACAGGAGGCGGCTGCCGAGGGTCGTCCAGGGGTGCATGTCGCGCAGCTCGGGTCCGAGCGCGACGGTGCCGGCTGTGGTGCCGTCGCTTTTCCACAGGCGGAAGCGGGCCACGAACCAAGCCCTTCCCTGGAGCACCGTGAAGTCGCGCGGCGAGGAGGGGGCGGGGCCGGGCCGGAGGTCGGCCAGCAGCCGCGTGCCCGCCCGGGTTCCGTCGGTGACCCAGGGCTCGACGCCGCGATCCGCGCTCCAGGCGGAGAAGAAGACGCGCGAGCCCAGCTTGAGCACGGGCGCCGAAAGCTCGCCGAGACTGCGGGCCTCATCCGGCGTCACGCGGACGGTGCCGGCCTCGGTGCCGTCGCTCGCCCACAGCTCGAACGAGCCTTGGCGGGGATTGGCCTGGAAGTACGCCCGGCTCGCGGAGGCCGTCCAGGGGCCGCGGCCGGACAGGCCCCGTTTCACGGCGACCGTTCCCGCGTCGGTGCCGTCGCTCTTCCAGAGCGCCGAGCCGCCACCGTCGCGGGCGAAGAACAGCAGTCTTTCCCCGAGCGGCATCAGGCCGGCCGGATCGGAGCCGCCGACGTCCTCGTCCGCCACGTCGGCGAGAAGGTGCGTGCCTTCCGGTGTGCCGTCCGAGATCCACAGCTCACGGCCGTGGTCCGGATCGGCGCCGGAGAAGATCAGCGCTCCGCCCACGGCCGTGCCTTGAACATAGATGTCTGGGAAGCTGGCCAGAGGCTCGGTCCCGCCCGCGGTCCCGTCGGTGGCCCAGAGGGTGGTGAGGCCGCTGGTGTCGTCCCTGGAGGTGAAGAGAAAGCGGTCACCCGGAGAGGGCAGAGCTGACGGCCAGGAGCCGCAGACTCCCGGGCAGAGGTCCGCGACCATGCCAGTGCCCTGAGCCGTGCCGTCCGTCACCCAAAGCTCGAAGCCGTGCGTTCCGTCCGTGGCCTGGTAGTAGAGCCGGCCGTGGTGCCGGAGGAGGGCGATCGGGTAGGACGGGCAGGCGCCGGGGCAGGCGTCCAGCACCATGCGGGTGCCTTTCGCGGTGCCGTCCGAGGTCCACAGCTCGACCCCGTGCGTCCGGTCGTCGGCGGCGAAGAGCAGCCGGTCGCCGAGCGACGACTGGGTGAGCTGGCCGAGGGCGTATGGGTCGGCGAAGGCGGTGAGCTTCGCGGTGCCCTTTGCCGTGCCGTCCGTCACGTAAAGCTCCTGGCCCTTGGCCGCGCTGGCCGTGGCCACGGCGTAGAGGCGCTTCCCGACGACCTCCAGATCGTGGAAGACGGGCGAGGCGCCACCTTTCGCGAGGTCCGAGATACGGCGGGTGCCGGCGGTTGTGCCGTCGCTCGACCAGAGCTCCCGGCCGTAGGCGGCGTCCCGGCCGAGGAAGGCCAGGCGCGATCCCACCACGTTCAGGACGTCCGCGGGAACCTCGCGGACCATGCGGGTGCCGGCGGCCGTGCCGTCGCTCTGCCAGAGCGCCGAGCCGTGGATGGAATCGGTCGCCGAAAAGTAGAGCTTCCCTTTGAAGCTCGTCAGATAGGCGGGATTCGAGGAGCCCGGTCCCGGCTCGATGTCCGCGACCTCATAGGTGCCGCCGGGAGTGCCGTCGCTGCGCCACAGCTCCGTGCCGTGACCGTCGCCCGGAATCTGGGATGCGAAATAGAGCAGGCCCTGCCGGGGTACCCACGCCGCGAAGCCGGTCTGCTCGTAGCCGATCGTCTGGCCGAGCGAGACCGTTCCCGGCAGCGTGCCGTCGGTGACCTGGAGATACCAGCGGTTGTCCACGTCCTGGAAGCGGAAGAAGCATCGGCCGCCGCCGACACCCAGGATCTCCGTGTACCCGACCTCCTCCAGCCGGTAGGTGCCGGCGGCCGTGCCGTCGCTGCGCCAGAGCTCGCGATGGCCGAGCTTCCAGACCTGGAAGACGGCGACGTTGCCGAGCTGGACGAAGGCCTGCGGATCGGAGCTGCCGGCGGTGAAGGCGGGGTTGATGTCCTTGACGAGATAGGGAGCCAGGTCCGCCGCGGCAAGGTTCAGGGGGAGGGCGAAAGAAAGGAGGAGCACGGGGAGCGTTCGCATGAGGGGGCCTCCGGAAATCGCTGAAGCATAAAAACATGCTGCGGCGTCCCGCCGGAGGAGCGCAACCTCCTTTCAGGCAGGGGAAATCCCCACCTGCCGCGGCTCGTCACGTGAAAACGCTACGGAAGGCGTTCGGATCGGACGGCCTGCCGGGAAGCCGCGGTGAAATCCCGGGGCCGCGCCAGCCGCGTGGCCGGCGGCCGGGCAAAGACGTTGAGGGCACGCCTGGCGGCCTCGGCCGCCAGGGGCATGACGGGCTTCAGCTCCTTGGCGTTGTGCCGCCACTTCCCGGGCTCCGGCGCGGTGAGGGTGTGGCGCGCCGGCGGCAACGGCGCGGTGAGCGTCCGATCCCAGGGGAGGCCGGCGAAGGCGCAGATCCTTTCGATCTCCTTCTGCGGCTCGGCGACGAGACGATCGTAGCTCGCCACGCACCAGCGGTCGGGATCGAGCGCCTCCAGGTCGTCCAGGAGCTGCGAGGTGGTGACGGCCCACTGCCGCGCCACGATCTCGGCCAGCGGCCGGCCGGACCACTCGCGCCAGCCGGGCACCAGCAGGAACGACCACTTCGGCCCTTCCCAGTCCGGCAGCCTCGCGTAGGTCACGAAGCGCCCGGACCGCCAGGCGTCGAGCATGGAGCTGATCGTCTCGCGGGGGTCGCGATAGAGATAGACGAACAGAGCATCCGGGAAAGCCGCGGCGAGGAACGGCACGCGCAGGGCGTTCTTCGGCGTCTTCTCCAGCAACCGGAGACCGGTCGCGGTGTCGGCCGGGGGTGGCAGGCGGTTGCCGTCGCGGTCCCGCAGCCTGTCGAAGAAAGCCTTTTGCAGCCTGCGGACGACGTCCGGGCTCGCGTCTTCCGCGGTCAGCCGGTTCGATTCGAAACCCCGCCGCGCCGGTTGGAGCTCGCGGATGCCCTCGATGAACGCATGGCTTTCGCTGCCGATCGTCCAGACGCCCGGAGCCTGCGACAGCGTCTCATACAAAAGACTGCTCCCGGACCGGGGAGGACACACCAGGAAGATCGGCCTCGCCATCTCGAAGAGAAGAGGCAGCTTGATGAATTCGTTGTCCAGCTTCATGGGTGCTCCCCCTATACTGACCTGGGCCTCTACCGCAACCCCGAAGGCAGCCGCGGCGAGGCCAGCAGCTTCTCGAACGCCTCCCACCGCTTCACCGGATTCGCCGCGGTCCCGCCCTGCCTCTCGATGTATTCGCGCACCAGATCCTGCCCGTAGTTGTAATTGATCACGTAGCTCCGGTAGCGGTCCATGAACCGCGTCCGCTGCTCGGCGCGCTCCGGCGCGTAGAGGCTGTAGCGCACGATCCAGTCGGCCGCCTGCTCGCGCGTCGTTCCGCCGTCGAGATACTGCCGCGCCGCCTCGTTGCCGGCGTACGAGAGCTGCTGCGTCAGCGCCTGCACCTCGTAATACCGCGCGGCCTGGGTGGCGTCGAGCCCGGCGAGCGGGAAGAGCTTCTCGCGTTCGAATCGCACCCTCTCCTCGCCCGGGAACGCCACCTCGATGCCGAAGTTCGCCGTGCCTTCCGCGATCAGCGATTGCGGGCTGAACAGCGCGTAGACCGAAAACTCGGGCCAGCCGCGGTCGCGCACCAGGTTTTTCTCCAGCAGCGCGTTGTAGACGTGGTGGCCGGGATAGCCCTCGTGGCAGGCGAGGTCGATGGCCCGGTCGATGAAGATCGGCAGGTCCGTGTTGACCTGGATCAGGCTGTGGAAGCCGCCCTTGTACCAGTTGTAGCCGCTCCAGGGCTTGTCGTGTACGTATTCGATCTGGAAGCTCTCGCCGGCCGGCACCTCCACGTGCTCCAGCGTTCGCCGCCGGCACTCGTCGATGGCGGCCTGGAACACGGAGTCGAGACGCTCGCGCGGGATGACGAAGGCTTGCCGGAAACGCTCGACCCGTTCCGGGAGTGGGGTATCGGCGGGGTCGCCTGGAACGAGCCGGTCGAGCTGATCGAGGATGCCCTGGAAGTGCTCGGCGCCGTAGTGCGGAGCCACGGCGTCGTAGAGTGCTTTCGACTCTTCGTCGAACGACAGCTTTTTGCCCGAGAGCATGTCGATGCGCGCCACCATCGACTCGATCTGTCGGGTGAGATACTGATGGCGCAGGCGGACCATCTCCTCGGAAGACGAGGGGGGAGCGGCGCGCAGCGTTTCGAGCAGCGCCGCCGCTTCGGACCGGAGCTCGGCCAGCGGGCGCTTGCGCGCGCCGGCCTCCTCCTGCCACGCGGGCGGACCGTAGTAGGCGTCGACGTAGTCGGGATCGTGCTGGCCCACGGCGAGCACGAGGCGGACGTAGGATTCGGCGATCTGGTTCATGTCGGTAGGGGTCCCCTGTTCGGAGGTCCGGGGCCGGTCCGCGCTCGTGCAGGCGACCAGCAGAAGGAGCAGGATGAGCGGCAGAGGCCGTTTCGGATTCATGCCCGGGAGACTACCATCAGGGGCCAGACGAAAAGGAGATCCATGAGCACGGAGACGACGGAAAGCCCCCGGACGGACGGCGGCCGGTGGATCGTGGGCCTGATCGCGCTGATCTCGACCGCGCTGCACCTCGCCGTGATCGGCCGCTACGGCTGGTTCCGCGACGAGTTTTACTACATCGCCTGCGGCGAGCATCTCGACTTCGGCTACGTCGATCATCCGCCGCTCATCGCGCTCATCGCGCGCCTGACCCGGGCTCTGCTGGGAGACTCGATCCTCGCCGCGCGCCTGCCCTCGGTGCTCGCGGGCGCCGCCGTCATCCTCCTCGCCGGCCGCCTGGCGCGCGAGATGGGCGGCGGGCGCTTCGCGCAGGCCGTGGCCGCGACCTGCGCCGTGATCGCGCCGGTCTACCTCTTCGTGTTTCACATCCTGTCCATGAACTCCTTCGACATCCTCTTCTGGACGCTCGGAGCGCTCGTGGTCCTGCTCATCGTGAAGACGGGAAACCCGAAGCTCTGGCTTCTCTTCGGCCTCGTCTGCGGCCTGGGATTGGAAAACAAGCACAGCCTTCTCTTCTTCGGCTTCGGGGTGTTCGTGGGCCTGCTGCTCACGCCGGAGCGCCGGCATTTCCGCGAGCGGTGGATCTGGCTCGGCGGCGCCATCGCCGGCCTCCTCTTCCTGCCGCACGTGCTCTGGCAGATGGCGCACGGCTGGCCCACGGCGGAGTTCATCCACAACGCCACGGCGTTCAAGAACGTTGCGCTCTCGCCGCTCGCGTTCTTCGGTGAGCAGGTGATCCAGATACACCCGCTGACCTTGCCGGTCTGGCTGGCCGGTCTCGTCTGGCTGTTCCGTTCGACTGGCTCCAGATACCGGGTGCTGGGCTGGGTGTACGTGACGGCCTTCCTGGTGCTGGTCTCGCAAAGCTCCAAGGCCTATTACCTGTCGCCGGCCTATCCGCCGCTCTTCGCCGCGGGCGCCGTGGCGTTCGAAACCTGGATCCGGCGGCCCGTGCTCAGGATCGCGGTGCTCGTCCTGCTCGTCGCCGGAGGAGCGGTCACGGCGCCGCTCACCCTGCCGGTCCTGCCGGCCGAACGCTTCGCCGGCTACGCGAGCGCGCTCGGGATTCCCATCAAGGCGGGCGAGCGCCACGAGATCGGTGTGTTGCCGCAGCACTTCGCGGACATGCACGGCTGGGAGGAGATGGTGGCCGAAGTGGCCCGCGTCTACCGTTCGCTGCCGCCGGAGGAGCGGGCCAGGGCGGGGATCTTTACTCAGAACTACGGCGAGGCCGGAGCCGTCGACCTGCTCGGCCGCAAGTACGGATTGCCGAAAGCCTCCTCGGGCCACAACAACTATTTCCTCTGGGGACCGCAGGGCCCGGACGGCGTGCTGATCATCCTCGGCGGCGATCCGGAAGATCACCGGCAGGCGTTCCGCGACGTGCGCCAGGCGGGCGAGATCCGCTGCGGCCTCTGCATGCCGTACGAGAACAACCGCCCCGTGTGGATCGCCCGCGGTCTCGCGGCGCCGATCGAAGAGATCTGGCCGGGGACGAAGCACTTCGAATGATGGTCAGAACCGTCCGCGGCCTCCATCCCCTCTGCGATATCCTGGAACCTTCCATCGAGGGCCAATCAGCCATGCCGACCGCCTTCTCCTGGCTCCACCTCACGGACCTTCACTACAAGGGGCAAGGCCATCTCTGGCCCACGTTGCGCGAGCCGTTCCTGGACAGCCTCGCCGCGCTGCACGACCGCTGCGGTCCATGGGATGCCGTGCTCTTCACGGGCGACCTCGTGCAGTCGGGGAAGTCGGACGAGTTTGAGAGGATGCAGGCCGACGTGCTCGACCCTTTGTGGAGGAAGCTGAGCGAGCTCGGATCGGGAGACGCCGTGCTGCTGGCGGTGCCGGGCAACCACGATTTGTTTCGCCGCAAGGACGAGGAGAACGCAGCCCTGGATACCCTGCTGGAGAAGGACGGCTTCCAGCGCATTGAGGAGAAGTTCTGGGAGCGTCCGACGGGTCCGTATCGCCGCGTGATCAGCGACGCCTTCGCGGCCTACAGCCAGTGGTGGGACAAGGCTCCACACCGGGCCGGCGATGTGAAAGCCGGTATCTTGCCCGGCGACTTCTCGGTGACGATCGAGCGAGGTGGCCGGCGCATCGGCATCGTGGGGTTGAACACTACGTTCTTGCAGCTTGCCGGCGGCGACTACAAGGGGCGGCTGGTTTGGGATGCCCGACAGATTCACGCGGTCTGCGAGGGTGGGGTGGATGTCTGGTCGAAGCAGCACGATGTCTGCCTCTTGCTCACCCACCAGGGGCCGGACTGGCTGACTCCTGAAGCTCAAGAGCATGGAGAGTCGGAGATCGCGCCGGGCGGGCGGTTCGCGGCGCATCTCTTCGGCCACATGCATGAGACCAAGATCACCTACATGCGGCGCGGTGGTACCCCGCATTGGACGCGTCCCTGTCAGGGATGCTCCGTCTTCGGCATGGACAAGTTCGGCGAGCCGCCGACCGTCCAGCGAGCGCACGGCTACGCAGCGGGGCGCATCGAGCTTGAAGACGAAGAAACGGTCCTGCGTCTCTGGCCGCGGACCGCCACGAACAAGGTCGGTGGGTGGCGGTTCATTCCAGACCATGACAACGCCGTGCTGGAAGGTGACGAGGGTACGCCGCCGGAGCCGGTTTCCGTCCGGCCACGAACCGCGAGGTCGTTGGCAGTCAGGAGCACCACAAACGCGTCGGCATCCGCCGCTCCGCACTCCACGCTGCCGGCCCGGCGGCCGTTTTTCGGGCGGACGAAGGAACTGGAGGCAGTCGCAAAATATCTACTCCCGGAGGATCGCAGTTGGGGCGTCGTGTTGGATGGTCCCGGCGGAATGGGGAAGACCGCGCTCGCGCTCGAAGCTGCGCATCGGGCACCTGCCGAGCACTTCCCGCTCAAGCTGTGGATCACGGCGAAGAACCGCGAGCTGCTTCCGGACGGCGAGCGTCGGTTGACTGATCATCGCGTGGTTGACTACCACGAGATGCTCAACGAGCTTGGCCGTGCGCTCGGTCGCGACGACATTCCGAAGTCGGTGCCGGAGGAGCGGCCTGGCCTTGTGCGTCATGCGTTGGCCAACCATCGCGCATTGCTGGTGCTGGACAATCTGGAGACGTTCAACCCGGAGGAGCGTCGCCGCGTATTCGAGCTGCTGGACAACCTTCCTGGCTCCTGTCGCGCGATCGTCACCAGCCGCCGGTCGGCTGGATCGACTGCTGCGCACAATCTTCGTCTGGACAAGCTGGAGCGCGACGCTGCCGACGAGCTGCTGGTCGAGTTGGGCACGCGATTGGAACCCGTGGCTCGACTCAGCCAAGACGAGCGCGATCGTCTCTACGCCGAAGCCGGCGGCAATCCGTTGTTGCTGACCTGGATGGCGGGCCAACTGGGCCGGACGACGGGCCGCTGCCGCACGGTGGCCGAGGCCGTCGAGCGGCTCAAGGAAGCGGATCAACAGAACGATCCGCTGGATTTCATCTTCGGTGACCTGGTCGAAACCTTCACGGCGGACGAGACGGCGGTGCTCGCCGCCCTGGTTCACTTCACCCAGCCGGTGCCCATCGAGTGGCTGCTGCCGTTGACCGAGCTGAGCCCGAAGGCCGCCGAAACCGCGCTGGACGGTCTGCGTGATCGCGCCTTGCTGGTGGAGGACGACAAGGCCGCCACCTGGCTGCTCCCGCCACTCACAGCTCGGTTCCTCCGACGCGCCCGGCCCGAAGCGGTCGGAGCCAGCGGCGAGCGCCTTGCCGATCAGGCTTACGCTCTCGTAGTGGAGAATGGATACGAGGAGTTCGATCGCTTCCCTGCCCTTGAGGCCGCCTGGCCGCGGATTGCCGCCGCGCTGCCCTTGCTGATCGCGGGCGACAACAGCCGCCTGCAGGTCGTGTGCGGTGCGTTGAGACGCTTCCTCGATTTCTCCGGCCGCTGGGATGACTGGCTCTCGCTCAGTCTCGAGGCGGAGGTCAAGGCCGAGCGCGCCAAAGATTTCGTCAACGCGGGCAGGCGGGCGTATTACGCTGGCTGGTGTTATTCCCTGCGCGGGCAGTCCGTCGAGGTGCTGGCCTGTGTCGACCGCGCCGCCGCCCACTGGCAAGCGACCCGGGTGGGCGCACGCGAACGGGGCGCAGCCATTTTTTTACGCGGGCTTGGCCTCGAGTTAGCCAAGAACTATCCGGCCGCGATTACCACCTACAGCGAAGCGCTCGAGCTTGACCGCAGCCTGTCGTCGAGGAGCATAGATGTGGCGACCGACCTGAATTCTCTCGGTGAGGCGCTGCGTAGGTCAGGCCAGCTCGATGAGGCGGAAACCCATTACCGCGAGGCTCTTGCGATGGCCAAAGACGTGGGCTATCTGGAAGGCGTCGCCACCTACACCGGCAACCTTGCCGAGTTGGCGCTGAACCGCGAGCAGTGGCCGGAAGCCGAACGCCTTGCCCGCGAGGCCTTGAAGCTGGCTGAGGACATCGGCCGCAAAGAACTGATCGCTGGCGACTGTTGGCGCTTGGCCCAAGCCCTGGCGCGGCAGGGCCGCGGCGCTGAAGGCTATTGCCACGCCGAGCGCGCAGTGGCGATCTACAACGACTTGCGCTCGCCGATACTGGCCGAGGCCCAAGCCGTGTTGAATGAGTGCCTGGGCTGAAGGCCTCCCGCAAACGCCCGCCAACAGGGCGTTTTGCAACGCCCCCATCCGCCGCGCCCGCTCCGCGTGGCCCGCCAGTGGGAATCCCGGCGGGTATGCAGCGGGCCGTACTAGACCTTGAGGCGTAAAGCCACTTGACGCCCTACATCTAGTAGGCGTACCCTAATTCGAGTGAACCGCCCAAACATCCCGGGCACTTTCCGAAAGGAGATCTCGAATGGCTGACGACAAGAAGAAGGCTCCGGCCAAGAAAGCCGCTGCCAAGAAGGCTCCGGCGAAGGCCGCTGCCAAGGCTCCGGCCAAGAAGGCCGTGGCTGCGAAGAAGCCCGCCGCTGCGAAGAAGGCGACCGCTTCGAAGAGGCCCGCTGCCAAGCCCGCCGCGAAGAAGACGATCGCTGCGAAGTCCGTGAAGGCCGCGGCTCCGAAGGCCGCTCCGAAGGCTGCTGCCAAGCCGGCTGCGAAGCCCGTCGCGAAGAAGACGGTTGCCAAGAAGACCGCGAAGAAGCCTGCGGGCAAGAAGTAAAGGCGGCCTCGCATTTCGGGGGCCGCAAGGCCTCACGGTCCATGTCGAGGCGACGTTCTGGGATTTTTCTGGGGGCGTCTTTTCTGCCGTTCTCAGTCTTGCTTGCCAGCGTCGCCTTTGCACGGCGCATCAGCCTCGCCCCAGGGCTCGAGCGTCGTGTCGCCCTCCGCAGTACCCCTGAAACCCGTTCCCCTATTCACTTCGGCGAAGCATCCGCGCGGCAGCGCGGTCCGCGATCCACACCAATCTGCCGTCGTCCGGACGCAGTCCCTGCGCGGGAAGCCGGTCGGGCTGAAGATCACCTTCGAGCACCGAGCGCAGCGCCTCCGCCTTCTCCTCTCCGCTCACCACGAACAGCACGCAGGCCGCGCGCTTGAAGACCGGCAGCGTCATCGTGATGCGGAAGGCCGAATGCGCGCTCACCCACGGCGCCACCACGAGCCGCTTCCGCTCGCGAGCGCGTCGCTGCCCGGAAACAGCGACGCCGTATGTCCGTCCGGCCCGAGGCCGAGCAGCACGAGATCGAAGCGCGGAACCTGGCCCTTGTCGAGATTGAAGGCGCTGCGCAACGTCCACTCGTACTCGCGCGCGGCCCGCTCCGCGTCCGGTTTTTCGGCGCGGACGCGGTAGATGTTGCCCGACGGCAGCGGCACTTTCGAGAGCAGCTCGTCGTGAGCCATCCCGAAGTTGCTGTCCGGATGACCGGGCGGCACGTGGCGCTCATCGCTCCAGAAGACGTGGACGCGATCCCAATGGATGCGCCCGCGGTACGGCTCTTCGGCGAGCAGGCGATAGATGGGCCGCGGCGTGGAGCCGCCGGAGAGCGCGATCGTGAAACGGCCTTGCGAGGCGATGGCCGCTTCGGCCGTGGCGGTGATCTCTTCGGCGGCGGCGCGCGCGAGCTCCGCGGCGTCCTCGCAGATCTTCAATTCCGCCATTTGCGGCCGTCCTTGATCAGCTCGTCCGCTTCCTTCGGTCCCCAGGTGCCGGCGGCGTAGTTCGGGAAACTCGCGCGGCGGGAGCGCCTTCCACACGTCGAGGATCGGCTGCACGACCGTCCAGCCCGCCTCCACCATGTCGGCGCGCTGGAACAGCGTCGGCGTCGCCGGTCATGCAGTCGTAGAGCAGCGTCTCGTAGCCGGTGCTCGGCGTGGTGCCGAAGTAGTCGGCGTAGCGGAAGTCCATCTTCACCGTGCCGAGGTGCACGACCGGGCCCGGGCACCTTGGCGCCGAAGCGCAGCGAGATGCCCTCGTCCGGCTGGATGCGGATGACGAGCAGGTTCGGCTCGAGCTCGTCGACCGGCGTGTCGCGGAACAGCAGCGAACGGCGCGCTGCTTGAACTGGATGGCGATCTCGGTGACGCGCTTGGGCAGGCGCTTGCCGGTGCGCAGGTAGAACGGCACGCCGGCCCAGCGCCAGTTGTCGATCGCACAGCTTGCAGCGCGACGAAGGTCTCGGTGGTCGAAGTCGGCGCGACGTTCGGCTCCTCGCGGTAGGCCGGCACCAGGCTCGCCGTCGAGCCTGCCCGCGCCGTACTGGCCGCGCACCGTGCAGCGTCAGCACGTCCTCGCGGCGTGAACGGCTGGATGGCGCGCAGCACCTTGGCCTTCTCGTCGCGCACCGCGTCGGCGTCGAACGAGATCGGCGGCTCCATGGCGATCAGCGCGAGCAGCTGGAACAGGTGGTTCTGGCACCATGTCGCGCAGCGCGCCGGCCGTCTTCGTAGTAGCCGCCGCGGCTCTCGACGCCGACGGTCTCGGCCACGGTGATCTGCACGTGATCGATGTAGCGGCGGTTCCAGATCGGCTCGAAGATGCCGTTGGCGAAGCGGAACACCAGGATGTTCTGGACCGTCTCCTTGCCGAGGTAGTGATCGATGCGGTAGATCTGCGTCTCGTCGAGCACCTGCAGCGACGTCGCGGTTCAGCGCGCGGGCGGACTCGAGGTCGTGGCCGAACGGCTTCTCGATCACGACGCGCCGCCAGTGGCCGTCCGGCTCCGCGGTGAGACCGCTCGCGGCGAGGCGCTGCACGCACGATTGGACCGAACAGGCTCGGGCGGCGCGCGAGATAGAACAGGCAGTTGCCGCCGGCCTCCAGGTCTCGTCCGCTTTCTGGCAGTCGCGGCGCGGACCTTCGTCGAAGGTCGGCGTCTCCGAAACTCGCCCGCCACGATAGTAGCAGGCGCGGCATGAGCCAATCCCACACCTCGTCCGTCGACGCGGGCCGGTGGCGAACTCTGCGAATCCCGTCGCGATCTTCTGCGCGGAACTCCTCGTCGCTCATCTCGGTGCGCGCCACGCCGACCACGGCGAAGTCGTCCGGCAGCAGCTTGTCGCGCGAGGTTGTAGAGCGCGGGGATCAGCTTGCGCTTGGTGAGGTCGCCGGAGGCGCCGAAGATCACCATGGCGCAGGGAGGCCGCGGGCTCGCCCTGATTGGAAGCGGGCGATGCTCGTGTGCTTCAGCCATCTTCGCGGTTACCCGCCGGACGGCCTGTCTCGACGTGGCCGCCGAACTTCTGGCGCATCGCCGACAGCACCTTTCGCCGAAGGTGTGCTCCTGGCGCGAGCGGAAGCGCGCGAACAGCGACGCGGTCAGCACGTCGGCGGGCACGGCCTCTTCGATCGCGGCCTCGACGGTCCAGCGGCCTTCGCCCGAATCCTGCACGAAGCCGGTGTACTCGGCGAGGTCCGGGCCTTCGGCGAGCGCGATGGCGGTCAGGTCGAGCAGCCACGAAGTGACCACGCTGCCGCGCCGCCAGACCTCGGCGATGTCGGCGAGGTCGAGGTCGAAGCGATGCTCCTCGGGCAGCTCCTCGGAATTCGCGTTGCGGAGGATGTCGAAGCCCTCGGCGTAGGCCTGCATCAGGCCGTACTCGATGCCGTTGTGGATCATCTTCACGAAGTGGCCGGAGCCGGCCGGGCCGCAGTGGAGGTAGCCTTCCTCGGCGGTGCTCGTCTGCCTTCGCGGCCCGGCGTGGCGGGGATCTCGCCGCGTCCCGGCGCGAGCGTCTGCGAAGATCGGCTCGAGCCGCTGCACGACCGCGGGGTCGCCGCCGATCATCAGGCAGTAGCCGCGCTCGAGGCCCCAGACGCCGCCGCTCGTGCCGACGTCGACGTAGTGGACGCCTTTGGCGCGCGAGCTCGCGGCGCGGCGCACGTCGTCCTTGAAGTGGGAGTTGCCGCCGTCGATCACGACGCCGCCTTCGCCGAGCCGCTCGCCGAGGTCGCGACGGTGTCTTCGGTGGGCTTGCCGGCGGGCACCATCACCCAGGCCGTTTTGGGAGCTTCGAGCTTCGCCACGAAATCGTCCAGGGACGTGGCCCCCGTCGCGCCCTCCTCGGCGATCTCCTCCACCGCGGCGGGGTTGCGGTCGAACACCACGCAGGCGTGGCCGCCGCGGAGAAGCCTCCGCACCATGTTGCCACCCATCCGTCCCAGCCCGATCATGCCGATTTGCATTACAACTCCTTTGCCTCGCACCGTAGGGGCAACCCTTGTGGTTGCCCCCCTTGTGGTTGCCCCCGTGGTAAAACAAAAGGGGCAGGCACAAGGCCTGCCCCTACAGTTGTGCCGGGGAGGGGGGCTCCGCCTAGTACGCGTTGTGCCGCATCGCGTGCCGGACGGTCATCCAGAGGATCTTGAAGTCGAGCATCAGCGACCAGTTCTGGATGTAGTAGAGGTCGTACTGGATCCGCTTCTTGATCGACGTGTTGCCGCGCCAGCCGTGGACCTGGGCCCAGCCGGTGATGCCGGCCTTCACGCGGTGGCGGAGCATGTAGCTGCGGGATCTTGTGCTTGAACTCGCGGACGAAGGTCGGGCGCTCGGGGCGCGGGCCGATGATCGACATGTCGCCCGTGAGACGTTCCAGATCTGGGGCAGCTCGTCGAACGACCAGTGGCGCAGGAAGGTGCCGATGCGCGTGCGGCGCGGATCGTCCTTGACCGCCCAGACCGGACCGCTGGAGACCTCGGCGTTGACGCGCATGGAGCGGAACTTGACGATCATGAACGACTTGCCGTCGAGCCCCATGCGCTCCTGGCGGTAGAAGATCGGACCGCGGTCCTCCAGCCAGATCGCCAGCGCGAGGAAGGGGAAGAACGGCAGCAGCACGGCCAGCGCCGCGATCGCGACCGCCAGGTCCATGCCACGCTTGATCATGCTGTTCCAGCCCTGGAGCGGCACCTGCGAGAGGTTGATGACCGGCGTGCCGTCCACGTCTTCGAGCGTCGCCTGCAGCGTGGCGTACTGGAGGACGTCGGGAACGAGCTTCACCTCGACACACTCGCGGGCCATCAGCTCGAGCATCTGCAGCATCTTCTTGTGGGCGTCGAGCGGCAGCGCGATGTAGACCTGATCGACGTTCCAGGTCTCCAGCACCTCTTCGGCCTGGCGCAGCGTGCCGAGCACCGGCACGCCCAGCACGGAGGTGCCCGCCTTGCCCGGATCGTCGTCGAGGAAGCCGACGACCTCGAAGCCGAGCTCGCGGTGGTTGAGGAGCTTCTGGGTGATCTCACGGCCGAGAGCGCCCGCGCCGAGCACCAGGATGCGCTGAAGGTTGTTGTCCGACAGCCGGATGCGGAGCAGCGCCAGCCGCAGCGTCATGCGCGCCGCAGCCACGAACACGAAGTCGGCGAGCGCGAAGATGCCGAGGAAGGCGCGGCTGTAGGTGACGAACCCGCCGACCGGCGCCGGCGGCCGGTACCAGAAGATCACCACCAGCAGCAGCACCGTGGCGAGGAGCACCGCCACGGCCACCGTGAGCACCTCGTCCACCCGGCTCTTGCCACGGCGGCTCTGGTAGAGCCCGTGGAAGTAGAAGACCGTCGGCCAGATGACCACGATGAAGGGTACCAGCCAGAGGTAGGGGACGAAATCCGGGACGCTCTTGGTGACAGGGATGACTTCGACCCGGAAGCGAAGGACCCAAGCGGTGAGGAAGGCGGCGAGCGTAGCGAGAAGGTCGCCCGCCAGATAGATCCCGGACGTCGTGCGATGTCGTTGCCGGATCAAGAGAGTGCGACCCTCCGTTCGGAATGGAAGCGGGATCGCAGCAGGGCTTGGATGCGGTGGGTGAACCGCGAGGTGGCGAACGATTCGGCCCGGCTGCGAAGGTCCAGAGGATTGAATCCGATCCGCAAGGCTTTGTCAATCGCCTCGGCCAGATCGGTGGTGCCGCCCCAGTCGGGATACAGATGGCCGTGGCGTCCCTCTTCGACCACGTCCAGGATACCTCCTTTGGCCACGGCCACGACAGGGGTGCCGCAAGCCAGCGCTTCGACCGAGGCGATGCCGAAGTCCTCGACGCCCGGCTGGAGGAAGAGGTCCGCGCCGCGGTAGAGGTCGCGCAGGTGTTCGCGGCCGACGCTGCCGAGGAGGCGGGTCTTCGGTCCCGCGATCTCGCGCAGGCGCGCGGCTTCCGGTCCGTCGCCCACCACCCGCAGCTCCAGGCCGAGGCGGTCGCAGGCGGCGATGGCCATCTCCACCCGCTTGTAGGGGGCGAGGGCGGAGACCATCAGGCAGTAGCCCGATTCCGGCGCGGTGCCCGGGGTGAAGAAGTCCACGTCCACCGGTGGGTGGATGACCTCGGCGTCGCGGCCGTAGTAGGTCCGGATGCGGCGCGCCACGAAGCTGGAGTTGGCCACGTACTGGTTTACGCGCGAGGCGGACGCGGCGTCCCACGACCGCAACCCGGAGAGAACCAGCCCCCGCGCCCGCGCCGCGAGGCCGTGGCGCTTGGGGAAGTAGACGTGCTCCTGGTCCCAGGCGTAGCGCATCGGGGTATGGCAGTAGCAGATGTGCCAGGCGTCCGGGGACGGAATGACGCCCTTGGCCACGCAGTGGCTGGAGCTCAGGATCAGGTCGTACGACGTGAGGTCGAGCTCCTCGATGGCGGCCGGGAAGAGCGGCAGGTAGCGGCGGTAGTTCTCGCGCAGGCGCGGCGCGCGCTGAAGGAAACTGGTGTGGATGGGGTGGCTTTCGAGGGCCGGGCTCACCGTGCCGGGGAAGTGAAAGAGGGTGAAGATCGGCGCCTCGGGGAACTGAGCCGCCAGGATCTCCAGCACCTTTTCGCCGCCGCGCATGCCGGTGAGCCAGTCGTGGACCAGCGCCACGCGCGGCTCGCGCGGGAGCCGGGGCAGGGTGATAGGCAGAGGGAGCATCAACTCCCGCCCTCGGCCGGCCCCGGGAGAACGCGCGCCGGCTCGACCGTCCGCGAGCGCCGCGACCGGATCGCCGAAAGATAGATCTCCAGGGTCCTGCGCGCGGTCTGGCTCCAGCGGAAGTCCTCCGCACGCCGCAGCCCCAGCTTGGCGAGGCTGTTGCGGTGGTCGGGGTCGGACATGGTGTGGGCGATGGCCTGCGCCATCCCCTCGATGTCGAGCGGATCGACGAGGTGAGCATACCCCTCGGCGAGCTCTTTGAGAGCCGCCGTGTTCGAGGTGATCACGGCGACGCCCGAGGCCATGGCGTCGGCCACCGGCTGGCTGAAGCCCTCGTAGAGCGTCGGGTACAGGAAGAGCGTGGCGCCCTGGTAGAGCGCCGGCAGCGCCTCGGGGGCCACGCGGCCGAGCAGGCGCACGCGGTCGCCGACGCCCAGGCCTTCGGCCCGCAGGCGGAGCTTGAGCTCGGTGCCGGGTCGGTCGCCGATGCATACCAGCGGCGCGTCGAAGGGGGCGATCTGGCGGGCGCGGGCGTAGGCCTGGATGACGGTGTCGAGGTTCTTGCGCTTCTTCGGGTTGCCGCCGGGATTGCCGACGAAGAGCAGATACGAGCGCTCCAGCCCCAGATCGCGCCGCCAGCGCTCGAGCTCCTCGGGGGCGAGCTTCTTGCGGAAGACGTCCTCCACGCCGTTGTAGACCACCTCGACCTTGCGGCTGTCCACGTCGAAGTGCTTGACGAGGTCGGTGCGGGTGTTCTGGGTCACGGCGATGATCCGGTCGCTGCGGGAGAGGCTGCGGGAGAGCATGCGCTGGGCATAGAGGAACGCCAGCCGGCTCGGCAGGAATTCCGGGTAGAGGAGGTGGATGATGTCGTAGACCGTCAAGACCACCGGCGACCCCACCCACGCCGGGAGGACGTAATGGGTGGAGTGGTAGAGGTCGAGATTCCAGCGCCAGAGCTGCCAGGACAGGGAGGCGAGCTCGCGCGCCGAGTAGACCGGCGACTTGTCGTACCGCGGCCGGAAGTTGTCGGGCAGGTCGCGGAAGACCTCGCGGTCCTGCGGGTGGGCGATCAGGACGTAGCGGTTCTCGGTGTCGATGCGGGCCAGATGCCGGATGAGGTTCCGGATGTAGGTGCCAATCTCGAAGTCCTGGATCTTGCGGGCGTCGAGGCCGATGGTATAGGGCAAGGACCGCTCCTGAGCTTTGGGCTCAGGAGTATAGCACCAGGCGGTATCTCAGAGGCGGTTATCCGATCGCTTCCCGGAAGACCTCCTCCATCTCGGCGGCCGTCCTCTCCCACCGGAACCGGGCGGCCCTTTCCAGGGACCGGCCGCGCAGCTCCTCTCTCCGGGCCGGGCTCTCCAGGAGACCGCGGAGAGCCGCCATCAGGCCGCCGGGGTCGGCCGGGATCCACCTGGAGGCCGGCGTCGCCGACCACCTCGGGCAGGCTGGAGACGTTCGAGACCACCGTGGGGATGCCACAAGCCATCGCTTCGGCCGGCGGCAGGCCGAAGCCTTCATAGAAGGACGGGTAGACGAAGATCGTAGCCGCCTGGAACACGCGCACCAGCGTCTCCCGCTCCACGTGGCCCAGCACCTTCACGCCGAGCGGGGCGAGCGACTCGATGCGTCGCATCAGGTCGCGGCTCCCCCATCCGTAGGGTCCTACCAGGACCAGCGGCGGCACGCCGGGGTCGTCCGTCCGCAGCGCCTCCCAGGCGTCGAGAACCATTCCGAGGTTCTTGCGCGGCTCCAGGGTGCCGGCATAGAGGAGATAGCCGTCCGGAGCGCCGAGCTCCTCGCGGGTGGCCGCGATCGACTCGCGCGTCCCCGGCCGGAATTCGGGATCGACCCCGCTGTAGACCACGCGGATCTTCTTCGCCACCTGTGGAAAGTGGAAGGCGAGGTCGTCCGCCGTGGCCCGGGAGACCGCGACGAGGCGGTCGGCCCGTTCGAGCGACGAGCGGAGGAAGGGAAAGATGCTCCAACGCACCTTGAAGCGGTGGGCCTCGGGCATGAGGATGGACGTCAGGTCGTGGACGGTGGCCACGGCCGGCACCGGGCAGCGCAGCGGCAGGGTCATGAGCGGCGACCAGAACAGGCCGAGGTCGCCGCGGTCGAGCCGCTTCGGGAGTTTGAGCTGCTGCCAGATCACCCCGAGCGGCGCCGGGTCGGCCTCGCTCTCGATCCCGGCCGCGGCCAGGATCCCGGCCTCGCGCGGCGGCCGGTGGGCGAGGCCGCGGTACGAAAAGCCGCGCAGCTTCGTCAGCTCCAGAAGCAGGGACCGGGTGTAGACGCCGATCCCGGTCGGGGTCGGAACCAGGGCGCGGAGGTCGACGCCGATGAGCGGAAGAGGAGAAGCCGTGTCGGACATGGCCGAGGATTGTAGGATACCCGCCACATGCGCCTGCGATCGCTCCCGTTCCTCTGCCTGTGCCTCGTGCTCCTCGGCCTTGCCGTCGCGAGCTTCCGGCTGCGGCCGTCGTCTCTGCCGGTCGGGGATGAGGCCACGCACGTCCTCATGGCGCGGAGCCTGGTGGCGGACCGGGACCTGTCCTTCGACGAGCGCGACCTGCGGGAGGGGTACCGCATCTGGAACGGCGGTCCCGCCGGAGTGGCGCTCCTCACGCGGGACGGCGGCCGGAGCCTGCGCTTCGCCGAGCCCGTCGCCTGGGCGCTGGCGGCGGCGCCGGTCTACGCACTGCTCGGGCCGGCCGGGCTGTTGGTGCTCAACATGGCCCTCTTCCTGGCCATGCTGGCCGCGGCGGCCACGCTGTTCCGGGATCCGGGAGGGCTGGCCAACCTCTTCCTGGCCGGATTTTTCTTCGCCTCGGCGGCGTTCGGGTATGTGTTCCGGGGGTCGCCCGAGGTGTTTTTGATGGCCTGCCTGTTCTTCGGCTTGCTGCTCTGGAAAAGGACGGCAGGGACCGCAGGGACGGCAAGGACCAAAGAATTGGGAGAGCTGGCCCTGGCGGGCGTGCTGTTCGGGGCGGCGGCGCTTCAGGAGCCGGTGCTGGTCCTGTTCGGGATCGCGGTGGCGGCGGACCTCGCTCTCGCGAGGCGCTGGAAGGGGGCGGCGGCGCTGGTCCTGGCTGGAATCCTGGTTTTCGGCGTCCTGGCGGTGGGCCAGCGGAAGCTGACCGGCGCCTGGAGCCCGGCGAATCCGCGCGCAGGCATCCAGCGCCGGAGCTTCGAGACCGAGTTTCCGGTCGAGAGCCGGCAGGATCTCTGGCAGGCGTATGGAAAAGCCGTCCGGCGCCCGATCTCGCGGCCGGCCTGCGCCTCCTGCCGCGGAACCTCGGCTATTTCCTGGCCGGCCGGAACACCGGCCTGCTCGCGTACTTCCCCTTTGCCCTCCTCGCCCTGGGCCTGACGGCACGGAGCCGCTCGCGCTGGCTTCTGCTGTCGGCGGCCGGCGGCGCCGTGCTGCTCGGGCTGCTGCTCGATCCTCACCGCTGGCATGGCGGACCGGGAGCTCTGGGAAACGCTCATTTCGCCGCGCTCTACCCCGTCCTCCTCTTCCTGCCCGGGAGGCTGACGGTGCGCTGGAGGCTGCTGCTGCCGTTCGCCGCCGCGGCGCTCTGGACCATCCCCGCGCTCGCGCCCGCGCTCAGTGCCGGCTCCGCCGGCCTGCCCGCGTTCCGGGCGCTGCCGCTGGAGCTGACCCTGTTCGGCGGCGGCGGCCAGCTTGCCGGCTACCGCGTCCGAGGCTGGGACGAGACCGTGTGGGTGCTGCCGCTGGCCACCTCCTGGCCGGAGGAGGAGCACCCGAACGGCGTCTGGCTGAAGGGCGCTTCGATCTCGGAGATCGTGGTGGTCTCGCCGCGGCCGTTGGAGCGGATCCGTTTCAACGTGTGCTCCTTGAGCGCGGACGACGAGCTGCTCATCGAGAGCGGCGCCGAACGGGTGCTGGTCCGGTTCGACACCGACGGCAAGCGCAACGGCGCGCCCGTGGACCTGGCGGTGAAAGAGGCCGCCTCCGGCCTCGGCATTCTGCCGGGAGCGGCCGGGGAGCACGTCTACCGCTTCACCTTGAGCGTGAGCGATGGCATCATCCCCGCTCGCCGTCTGCCCGGAAACCAGGACCCGCGCTATCTCGGCGTCTTCCTCGACGTGACCGGAAAAGGGCTCTGACCCATGAGCGAAACCCCGCCGATCCCACCGATCCGCGTCGACGAGGTGCTCCAGCGTCTGCGGGCCGGCGTGCGCCAGCGCCAGGCCGAGATCGCCACCATCTCCGGCTCGGACCAGGCGCGCCACAAGCTCGCCGAGCTGACCGCGCGAGAGTACGTCCAGGAGCCGATCGCGGTCTCGCCGCGGCCGGTGCTCGGGCGCTGGATCGTGCTCGCCCGCAAGGTGATCTACCACGTCATCCTCAAGTGGTTCACCCGGCCGGTGATGGAGCAGCAGAACGCCTTCAATACGACCGTGAGCCGGCTCGTGCAGGATCAGGTCCAAGCGCACGAAGCGCTGACCCAGCGGGTGAGGGAGCTGGAGGTCCAGGTTATTGGCGTTGGAGCGGGAGCGGGCGCTGGAGCGGGAAGACTAGGATGGGCAAGCGCATCTGCATCTGCATCAACCGGGTGCCGTTCGCCTACGGCGGCGCCGAGATGCTGGTCGAGTCGCTCCGGGACGAGCTGGTGGCGCGGGATCACGAGGTGGAGATCGTGGCGCTCCCATTCGCCTGGAACACGCGCACCCAGCTTCTCAAAAGCGCCATGGCCTGGCGCCTCGTGGATCTCACGAGCGCTTCGGGCCAGCGGATCGACCTCGTCATCGCCACGCGTTTTCCATCTTATGTGGTCAAGCATCCGAACAAGGTCGTCTGGCTGATCCACCAGTTCCGCCAGGCCTACGATCTCCTCGGGACCACCTACAGCGACTTTCAGCAGGACGAGCCGCGCAACCGTTCGGTCCTGGAGATGATCCGCGCCATGGACCGCCGCGTGCTGTCCGAGGCGCGCTCGGTCTACACGATCTCGGGCAACGTCGCGGCGCGCCTCAAGCGTTTCAACGACCTGCCGGCGCACGTTCTCTACCCACCGCCACGGCTCGACCGCCTCTATGGTCCGGGAGACTTCGGAGACTACGTCTTCACCGCCGGCCGTCTCGACCGGTTGAAACGATTCGATCTCCTGGTGAAGGCCATGAAGCACACCGAGACCCCGGTCCGCTGCCGCATCGCGGGCACCGGCCCGGAGAAGGAAAACCTGGAAGCGCTCATCGACCGTCTGGGGGTGAGAGAGAAGGTCGAGCTTCTGGGCTGGGTGGAAGACCGCGCCGCCGTCGATCTCTACGCCGGCAGCCTCGCCGTCTTCTACGCGCCTTATGACGAGGACTACGGCTACGTGACGGTGGAAGGCTTCAAGTCGGGAAAACCGGTGATCACCGCCGCGGACTCCGGAGGTGTCCTGGAGTTCGTGGAAGACGGAAAGAACGGCTACGTCTGTCCACCCGACTCGCCAAGAGAGATCGCGGCGAGGATCGACGCCCTCTATCGCGACCGCGCCCTGGCCCGGAAGCTGGGAGAAGCCGGCCGGGCGAAGGTCGCCGGCATCGGCTGGGACGAGGTCGTGGCGCGGCTGGTGGGGGAGTAGGTTTCCCCCTGGGACCGCCGGCGCCCCGCCGGCAGGCTTCTTTGATCCTTCCTATCGCAATGCTAGAGTTGTACGGCCATGACGAAGATCCCGCAGCTCTCAACCGAGGCGGCCCGGAATCGGGCTGAGCGCGCGGCCTGCTTCCTCGCTGCAGACCCGCGGGTGAAGCTCGTGTTTCTCTTCGGCTCCGCAGCCGATCCGGCCCGGAAGACGGTCCGTGACGTGGACATGGCGATCCTCACGGACCACCCGCTCGGGCTCTACGAATTGCTGGATCTCAAGGCGGACGTGACTCCGAGCGGCCGGAGGCGAGGTCGACATCGTCCTCTTGAATGAGGCCTCGGTGGTCCTTGCCCGCGAGTACGAGGGCGATCCTTTCCAGCATCCCTCTCAGCCGGCCAGGAACCGGTGCTTGAAGCGCCGCGCTGGCTCCCGCTCCGGGTTCGGTCCCGAAGAGCTGCGCATGTGGAGATCGGAGAGATGCAGGATGCGCAGGC
Source organism: uncultured Holophagales bacterium (assembly GCA_963844885.1). Taxonomy (GTDB): domain Bacteria; phylum Acidobacteriota; class Thermoanaerobaculia; order Multivoradales; family UBA5704; genus DATMER01. The sequence continues at coordinate 570,299 of CAWJQA010000018.1, forward strand.
GATGACGGGCGTCGCTCAACAGATTCCTCCTGTTCGGGACCTGTTGAAATCATACTGCAACCCAGAGGTAGGCGCAGGGGGACGGCTGCCTGGCATCGGGGACTTCTAAGCGCTACTCCCCCCGCTCGATGGGGCTCTCCGCCATCGAGCCGTAGGTCTCCGCGACGAAAGCCTTCCACGCACCCTGTTCGGCCTCGGTTCTTGGGGAGGAGGGTTCCTCCAGCGCCTTGATGATCCGGAACAGGACCCCCAGGTACTGATCCTGGACCTTCTCGATCTCTGATTTGAGCAGCTCTTTCGTGACCATGTCCGCGCTCCTGGTAGGTCTGCCAGTATAGTGGCAAGCATGAGCGAGTGGTATCAGCTCGACGTCCCCGAGATCCTCCGGCGGCTCGGGGTGGAGGCGGCGCGGGGTTTGAGCGCGGCGGAGGCGGCGGCGCGGCTTCGGGAGCGCGGACCGAACGAGATCGCGGCGGCGGCCGGGGTTTCTCCCTGGACGGTCCTCGCCGCGCAGCTCAAGAATGTCCTCGTCCTCGTCCTCATTCTCGCGGTCGCCATGTCGGCGGTCCTCGGCCATACGGTCGAGGCGATCGTCATCGGCGCGATCCTCCTGTTGTCCGTCCTTCTCGGGTTCTTCCAGGAGTACCGCGCTGAGCGCGCCATCGAGGCGCTGCGCGAGATGGCGGCGCCGACGGCCACCGCGGTCCGCGACGGTGAAGCCCGCCAGGTGCCGGCGCGCGAGCTGGTGCCGGGCGACATCCTCCTGATCAGTGCCGGTGACCGCGTGCCGGCCGATGCCCGGGTGCTCGAGGCGGCCAACCTCCAGACCGAGGAGGCGGCCCTCACCGGCGAGTCGCTGCCCGTGGACAAGACGCCCGGCGCGCTGGCGGTAGAGCTCGGGATCGGCGACCGCCGCAACTTCGTCTTCGCCGGCACCTCCGTCACCTACGGCCGCGGGCGCGCCGTGGTCGTGGCAACCGGCATGGAGACCGAGCTCGGGACGGTCGCGCGGATGGTCGAGTCCGTCGAAAGCGGACCCACGCCGCTCCAGCGCAACCTGGACAAGGTGGGGCGCGTCCTGGCCATGGCCGGCCTCGCGGTGGTGGCGCTGGTCGTCGCTCTCGGACTGGTGCGCGGGCAGCCGTTCTTCGACATCCTCCTCTTCGGCATCGCGCTGGCCGTGGCGGTCGTGCCCGAGGCGTTGCCGGCCGTGGTCACCATCTCGCTCGCGCTCGGCGTGCGGCGGATGGTCCGGCGCAACGCCCTGGTCCGCCGGCTGCCCGCGGTCGAGACGCTCGGCAGCGTCTCGGTCATCTGCTCGGACAAGACCGGGACGCTCACCCGGGACGAGATGACCGTCCGCCGGCTGTACGTGGACGGCCGGACGTACGAGGTGACCGGCGCCGGCTACGAGCCGAAAGGCGAGATCCTTCTCGACGGCCGGCCGGTCGAGCCTCCCGACGGCGTCCGCCGGCTGTTGTCGGCCGCGGTGCTGGCTTCGGACGCCCGGATCGTCCACGGCGGCGAAGCCGGGGAGTGGACCATCCAGGGGGATCCGACCGAGGGGGCTCTCCTCGTGGCCGCGGCGAAGGCCGGCGTCCACAAGGCCGAGCTGGACGAGCGGCACCCCCGCGTCGACGAGATCCCGTTCACGTCCGAGACCAAGCGCATGACCACCCTCCACCAGACGGAGGACGGGACGGTCGCTTGCGCCAAGGGGGCGCCCGAGGTGCTGCTGCCGTCCTGCTCCCGGCGCTGGACCGAGGCGGGGGAGGTGCCTCTCGACGAGGCCGGCCGGGAGACGATCCTGCGCGTGGCCCGGGAGATGGCCGGCGAGGCGCTGCGCCTCCTGGCCGTGGCCGGCCGCTCCGAGGCCACGCGGGAGCGGGCGGAGGAGGATCTCGTCTTCCTCGGACTGGCCGGGATGATCGACCCGCCGCGGCTGGAGGTGAAGGACGCCATCCGCACCTGCGAAGAGGCGGGGATCAAGGCGGTGATGATCACCGGCGACCATCCGGAGACGGCGCAGGCCATCGCGCGGGAGCTGGGCATCTTGAAAGACGGCCGCGCGGTCACCGGCGCCGAGCTGGAGCGGATGACGGACGAGGAGCTGGCCCGCGAGGTGGGTCGGATCGAGGTCTATGCCCGGGTCTCGCCGGCCCACAAGCTGCGCGTGGTGGCGGCGCTCCAGCAGCGGGGGCATTCGGTCGCGATGACCGGCGACGGGGTCAACGACGCGCCGGCCTTGAAGAAGGCGGACATCGGCATCGCCATGGGCATCACGGGTACGGACGTCAGCAAGGAGGCCGCGGCCATGACGCTGACGGACGACAACTTCGCGTCCATCGTGGCGGCCGTGGAGGAGGGGCGCGGAGGTCTTCGAGAACATCAAGAAGTACCTGATGTACCTCCTCTCCTCGAACATCGGCGAGATCGGGCTGATGGCCGCGGCGTCGCTGGCGGGCCTGCCTCTGCCGCTCGCGGCGGTGCAGATCCTCTACGTGAACCTCGCCACGGACGGCCTGCCGGCGCTGGCGCTGGCGGTGGACCCTCCCGAGCCGGACCTGATGAAGCGTCCGCCCCGGGATCCGCGGTCCGGGCATCTTCACCCGGCCGGTGGTGTCGCTGATGCTGCTCGGCGGGATCTGGTCGTCGCTGGTGAATCTGGGGCTGTTCGCCTGGTCGCTGCGCTCCGGCCGGAGCCTCGCGGAGGCGATGTCGATCACGTTCGTGGCGCTGGTGGGCATCCAGCTCGTGAACGCCTACAACTACCGTTCGGACCGGCATTCGGCGCTGCTCCGGCCGTTCGCGAACCGCTGGCTGAACGGGGCGATCGTCTGGGAGCTGGCGCTGCTCGCGCTGGTGATGAACGTGCCGGTGCTGCGCGAGGCGTTCGGAGGCTATCGGCTGACCCTCGCCGACTGGGCGCTCACGGCGGGTGTGTCGCTCACGATCCTGCCGGTGATCGAGCTGGGGAAGTGGGTGGTGCGGCGCGGGAAGGACGGACCCCGGCCAGGCCCGTCTTGAAACGGGTAGTTCCGAACGTTCGGCAGCAACCGGCGCGACTTCGGCTAGTCTCGGCGCACGAATGGCCAAGAGATGCCGGTCGTCGGGAAGCCCGGCGGGGCTCCGGCCGGAGTCGGCGCGGCGTCCGCCGGGTTGCGCGAGAGGCTGGCCGGGCCCGGCGGGCCTCTCGCCAGACTTGGCCGACGGTTGGGAAGACCGGCGGACGGCTCGCCAGAGCTGGTCGGAGACTGGCTGGAGATCTGGAACGCGCGCCAGCGCTGGCGGAAGGCCCGCCAGAGCTAGCGGACCGCGGGCCGGAGGCGGCCGAAGGCCGGCGCGGGCCGGCGAGGGTTCGGCCGGAGGAAGCGGGGATCTCGGAAAACCTACAGGGACGGTGGCCGCCGTGTCCAAGGCCTCCGCCATTCCGCCCAGAAGGGAGGCCCGCCTGCCGGGGAGGGGGCGGGGCCGGTGCCGGAGGTGTGCGAAGACTGGGGCGCTCCGCACGGCTCGGCACCGGATGCCTCACGTCGTGACGCCTCCCCTTCGCCCTCTCGCGCCAAGCCCTCACCCCCGCAGCGCCGCAGCCGTTTGGCGAGCGCGTTGCGGGCCGCCGTGAACTCTCCGGGCGGTAGGCCGTAGAGCCCCTGGATCTCCGTGTCGAGCTTGGAGCGGCTCCCGGCCATGACATTATTATGTGGTACTTTCCCGGCCCGATGCGCGTCGCGTACTTCAGCCCCCTGCCGCCCCAGCGCTCCGGCATCGCCGACTACAGCGCCGAGCTGCTCCCTCACCTCGCGGAGCATCTGGAGCTGGAGCTGTTCGTGGACGAGGGGGTGCGCGTCGAGGCGGCGCTCCGCGACCGGTTTCCGGTCCACGGCGACCGCGCGTTTCCCGGCTTGTGGGAGCGCGGCCGGTTCGACGCCGTCCTCTATCATCTGGGGAACAATCCGGACTTCCACGCCCGCATCTGGCGCACCCTGGTGAGTCATCCGGGCATCCTGATTCTCCACGAGGCCATGGTCCATCACCTGGTGCGCGGCATGACGCTCTCCCGCGGCGACCTGGAGGGCTACGTCGAGGAGATGCGCTACGCCTACGGCCGCACCGGCCAGGGTCTGGCGCGGCGCAGCCTCGACACGGGCATCCCGCTCGACGTCTGGAGCTATCCGCTGTTCGAGCGGGCGGTCGATGCGAGCCTCTCGGTGATCGTCCACAACGAATTCACCCGGCAGCGGGTGCTGGCGAGCCGGCCGCTGGCCCGGACCACCGTCATCCCTCACCATGTCAGCCTGGGTGAGCTGGGCTCGATGGACCGGGGTTTCTTCCGAAGTGCGCGGGCCGCTCTGAAGCTGCCGGCGGACGCGTTCGTCCTCGCCTCGTACGGCCTCCTCACTCCGGCCAAACGCGTGGAGGTCACCCTGCGCGCCTTCGCCCGGCTCAAGAAGGAGCGGCCGGATGCCCTCTATCTCCTGGTGGGGGAGGTCTCGCCGCACTACGACCTGGCCGGCATGTTGACTCCCGAGCTGGCGGACGGGGTGGTGGTGGTGGGGCGCACCGAGCTGGACGCGTTCCTGCGCTACATGGTGGCCGCGGACGTGGCCGTGAACCTGCGCTACCCCACGGCCGGCGAGACCTCGGGGACGCTGATCCGTCTGCTCGGGCTGGGCAAGCCGGTGATCGTGAGCAACCTCGGAGCGTTCGCGGAGATTCCGGACGGTGCCTGCGCCAAGGTGGATCTGGACGAGTCCGAGGAGGACTACCTCTTCGCCTGCCTCCAGGCGCTGGCCGCGGACGAGGATCTGCGCCGCGCCATGGGGGAGAATGCCCGTGAGCACGTGGCGCCGCACACTCCGGAGGCTTCGGCCCGGGCATACGCGGACGTGGTCCGGTCCGTCGTGGCCGAAAAGCCGGCTCCGTTCCGGATTGTGCCCCCGTTGGCTCCCGCCTTGCCGGACGACGTGCTGGCCGACCTCGCGGCGGATGTCAGCTCCGAGGCCGTCGACCTGGGTGTGAGCGAGGCGGACGACGACCTCCTGCGCGAGCTGGCGGCGGTCCTGGTCAACCTGGATCTGGATGGGGTCCAAAGCTCCCTCTCCCCCGGTACGGGGAGAGGGCCGGGGAGAGGGGGCACGGGGATCAAATGAGGCGTGTCTGGAAACCGGCCCTTCTTCTCGCGCTGGTCGTGGCGGCGGTGGTCGACGTCCTGGTCTCCTACTGGCCTCGCGAGCGGCCGGCGGCGCCCGATCCGAACGGCCTGCCGGCGCGGCTCATGGCGTCCGGCGCCTACGAGGCCTGCTTCTGGCTTCCCTACCCGCACCAGAACATCGGCGCCCTGTCCGAGGTGGTGGACGACGGCCGCGACTGGCTGGACGCGGCGGCGCGGGTGGCCGAGGTGCCGCCGCCGGTGCTGCCGGCATTCGGCCCGTTCGCGGTCCCGCCGTCGCGCGAGGTGGTGGTCTGCTCGGACCTGGACGGCGACCGCTTTTTTGTAGCGGCCCAGGTCTATCCCCTTCTGGGCGGCGTCGCGAAGCTGGCCGGCACGGTGGCGGACAACCCCTGGCTGGCCGGTGGCGACATCCGCGAGGCCACGGGGACCGGCGACGCGGTGGTCGAGCGGGTGTTGCACGTGGCCTGGAAGGGCAGGGTGTGGACGGTCAGCAGCGGTGCCACGCCGTCGGTCGATCCGCCGGCGGGCAAGCCGTTGCTTCACCCGCGGAGCCTGGGGATCGTCCGCCTGGAGCGGGAGATCTCGGGGTTCGCCGGCGGCGACTACCTGCTGCGGCGGCGCGACGGCGACCTGGAGCTGGTGCGGGACTCGGCCGAGGCGGCGGCGGAGGTGGCGGACCCGACCGTGGGAGAGACGTCGCCGCCGGCCCTCCTGGCCGTGGCCGGCGCGAGCTGGCCGGATGCCGAGCCGCGCCCGCTGCCGCCGGCCGCCTTCGCCCTGTACGAGATCGGCGACGGGCAGGGGGTGGCGTTCGGGCCGTTCGGCAGCCTGCCGGGAGCGGCGGTCTTCCATCCGCCGGGCTCGAAGCGCTGGTCGCTGCCAGGCGAGGGGCTGACCGGGCTGCTGGCCGGCGCGCTGCCCAAGGGGGAGGTGGCAGGCTGGCAGATCGCGGCCATGGACGGCGAAAGCCTGAACCGGGCGGAGCGCCTGGCACCGAAGCTGGCCGCGCTGGCGCCGCCGGACGTGACCGCGGACCTCAACCGCGACGACCGGCTGGTGCTCGGCCTGTGGCTGGAGCCGCGGGAGTCGCTGCTGCTGGTCCGCCGCATCCGGACGTTCCTGGAGAAGGTCCCCCTGGTGGACCGGCGGCAGGTGCGGCGCTGGCGGGACTGGGAGACCCTCCTGGCCCCGGTCGCCCCGTGCGAGCAGGTGACCCTGGCGGCGACCCAGAACCCCGCCGCCTTCCACCTCCGTTTCCACGCCTGCCGGTGACTGTCAGTGCAAGAAGAGCTCCGAGAACGAGGAGGCGGAGAGGAGCCGTAATCCGAGCGCTTTCAATTCTTCGGCATCCTGGATCTCCTCGACACGCTGGCGGATCTCCTCGGGGAGCGGCCCGAATCGGCCCTCCATCTGAGCGAGCAGGAGGGTGTGAAAGCCCTCCTGGCGTCCCTCCTGGCGTCCCTCTTCCTTCCACTCCTGGGTCCATTCCACGACGCGTTCTGCAAGCATGATGGTATGCATCTCCTTTAAATTTCGAGCCTCCGGTACCTGAAGGCCCGGAAACCGGGCCGGCAGCAGCACCTGGGTCAACCACGTATGCACCGACCTCCGGAACCCCTCGTCCATCTGGTCGTCGTCGGCCATCCTGCCAACCTGCCGCCGAAGACCCTCGAAGTCGCGGCTCCTCTCCAGCCGGAAGAGAGCCACCGCCAGGTTGCCCTCCGCCTCCTCCGGCTCCGGCAATCGCGACTCGTCGAGCACGATGTGGCGGAGCCGGGGCAGATAGGCCTCCAGACCCTCCGGGACCGGCTCGAACAGCTCGGCGATCTCCCGGGGGGTCGTCCAGGGCCCCGCTCCATTATAGAGAAGGAGCAGGAAAGCCGGCGGCAGCAACCCAGCCGGAGTCAGGGTCCTCTGTTTGATCAGAATCTGAAGGAGCAACCCTGTGTAGGTCATGGACCGGACCGGCATGTAGGGGTCCACCGTGGACTGGAACTCCAGCAGAAGGTAGACGTAGAAGGCACGGTCCTTCCACTTGACCTTCCAGACCATGTCGCTCTCTCTGGAATGCAGGCCGTCGCTGACGTAGGAGCCGTCGACCCGCTCGAGAAGTCTCGAGGTCGAGCTTCGGGACCCAGTCCTCCTTGACGTAGCCGCGCAGGAGGTCGGCGACGGCGCAGGCATGGGAGAAGAGAAGCTTGTATCCGTTGTCGTGATCCGCCATCCGTCCGCCGGGCTCCTCATAAGAACTTGTTGCCCTCAGAGGGTAGGAGGATAGCATGGAAGCGGAAGATGCGGGCAGCGGAGTCTGCCGGTTGACAGGAAGGGGAATAATCCCCTAACCTTCGCGTTTGCCCCGGTTGGAGGTAGGCATGCGAATCTGGCTGGATCAAGTGCGCGAAGAGCCTTTCAACTGGGACGAAACGAAGAGCGTTTCCTTGGAGTCGTTGGACCAGCCTGAGGTGCTTTCCCTTGGACCGGTGCATTGGCGGGGGCAGGTGGTGTTCGCGGATCCCGGGTACTATCTGAAGGCTCGGCTCTCCTACGAGCAGAGCCTGATGTGCAACCGCTGTCTGAAGCCGATCGTCGAGCACGTCGAGCCCGAGGTCGAGCTGATGATCGTGGTGGAGCGCCCCCGCGCCGTGGCGGGGGAGCATGAATTGAAGGAAGACGAGCTGGGAGTCCTGACCGTCGCGGAGGAGATCCTCGAAACGGATCCGATCCTGTTGGAGCAGCTCCAGCTCAACGTACCGATGAAGCCGCTCTGCCGGCCGGATTGCAAGGGGCTCTGCCCCGTCTGCGGCGCCGACCGGAACACCGTCGAGTGCTCGTGCGGGGAACCCGCGGGCGACCCGCGGTTCGCGGCGCTGGCGGCCTTCAAGAGCCGCCTCGACTCCTGAGAACGCCAAGAGCGGACGACGAAGAGAACGAAGACCCGAGAGGCCTGACGAACATGCCGAACCCGAAACGACGCCATTCCAAGGCCCGCCGCGACAAGCGCCGGAGCCACGACGCCCTCGCGACGCCCGCCGTGTCGATCTGCGACAACTGCGGCGAGGTCAAGATGCCGCACCGCGCCTGCGGGCACTGCGGCTACTACAACAAGCGACAGGTGATCGAGGTCAAAGAGAACGTCTAGCCCGTTCCAGGGGAGGCCATTCCGCGGCCTCCCGCTTCCGACCAACCAAGCCTGATCTGAGACGTCGAATGCCGATCGCGGTAGACGCCATGGGTGGGGATTTCGCGCCGCAATGCGCGGTCGAGGGCGCTGTGCGCTCGGCCGCGGACGACGGCGCGGAGATCCTCCTCGTCGGCGACCGGGCCAGGGTCGAAGCGGAGATCGCCCGCCACGGTCCACGTCCGCGGAGCCTGGAGGTCGTCCACGCCGAGGAGGTCGTCGGCATGGACGAGCCCGCCATCACGCCGATCCGCAAGAAGCGGCGCTCGTCGATCCGCATCTGCGCCGAGCTGGTCAAGGAAGGGCGCGCCCAGGCCATGGTCACCGCCGGCAACACCGGCGCGGCCATGATCTCGGCCAAGATGGTCATCGGCACGGTCGCCGGCGTGGACCGTCCCGCGCTCGCCGCGGTGCTGCCGAACCTCCACGGGCGCACGGTCGTGCTCGACGTCGGCGCCAACGTGGACAGCAAGGCGGTCCACCTGCGCGAGTTCGCCGTCATGGGCCATTTCTACGCCCAGGAGGTGATCGGCACGCCGTCGCCGCGGATCGGCCTGATGTCCATCGGCGAGGAGGAAGGGAAGGGGACCGATCTCACCCGCGAGGTGTTCAAGGTGCTCAAGAACACCGGCCTCAACTTCGTCGGCAACGTCGAAGGGCGGGACGTGTTCAACGGCTCGGTGGACGTCATCGTCTGCGACGGCTTCGTGGGCAACGTGATTCTGAAGAGCGCCGAGGCGCTGGCGGAGATGGTCGGCAAGATGCTGCGCGAGGAGATCGAGCGCGGCATCCGGACCAAGCTGGGCTACCTGCTCGCCAAGCCGGCCTTCGACGCGTTCCGCAAGCGCACCGACTACTCCGAGTACGGCGCCGCGCCGCTGCTCGGGGTCAACGGCGGCTGCTTCATCGGCCATGGCCGCTCGAACGCCAAGGCCGATCCAGAACGCCATCCGCCGCGCCGTGGAGTTCGCCACGGTGCGCGTGGACCAGAAGATCCGCGACAAGATCGCCGAGCTGCACAGCCAGGAGGCGCGCCTGCTCGGAAAGGCTGAATAGGGAGGACGAGACTTGAGCCCGGATGGGAAGCCCGACGGAAAGAAACTGGCCCTGGTCTTTCCCGGCCAGGGATCGCAGAAGGTCGGCATGGGGCGCGCCTGGGCGGACGCCGCCGAGGAGGCACGCCGGACGTTCGAGGAGGCCGACGACGTGCTTGGCTTCGCCCTCTCCCGTCTGTGCTGGGAAGGGCCGGAAGACGAGCTCGGCCTGACCACGAATACCCAGCCGGCCCTGCTCGTGACGTCGATCGCCATCTACCGGTCGCTCGCCAGCCAGGGCCTCCACGTGGAGCCCGTAGCCATGGCGGGCCACAGCCTGGGCGAGTACTCGGCCCTGGTCGCCGCGGGCGCCCTGGGCTTCGCCGACGCTCTGCGGCTGGTGCGCCGCCGCGGCCAGCTCATGCAGGAGGCGGTGCCGGTGGGCGTCGGAGCCATGGCGGCCTTCATCGGGCTGGACGACCAGGCGGTCGCCACGCTGGCGGAGGACGTGGCTCAAGGCGAGGTCTGCGCCGTGGCCAACTACAACAGCCCGGGCCAGACGGTGATCGCCGGCCACAAGGGCGCCGTGGACCGTGCCGTGGCCCTGGCCAAGGAGCGCGGCGCGCGCAAGGCCACCCTGTTGGCGGTGTCGGCGCCGTTCCACTCGCCGCTCATGCGCCCGGCGCGGGAGGGTATGATGCCGGCGCTGGCGGCGGTGGAATTCCGCGATCCGCGGGTGCCCGTGGTGAGCAACGTGGACGCCGTGCCCGTCTCCTCCGGAGACGCCGCTCGGGACGCCCTGGCGCGCCAGATCGACAGCCCGGTGCGCTGGGTCGAGTCGGTGAAGTGGATGGCGGAGGAGTTGGGCGTGCAGATGTTCCTGGAGATCGGCTCGGGCAACGTCCTGACCGGTCTCAACCGCCGGATCGCCACCGGCACGGTCTGTGCGAGCCTGAGCGACCCCGAGCAGGTGCGCAAGCTCCTGGCGGAGAAGGAGGCCTGATGTTCCGACTGGACGGCAGGACGGCCCTGGTGACCGGGGCTTCGCAGGGGATCGGCGAGGCCATCGCCCTCCGGCTCGCAGAGCACGGCGCGCGCGTGGTGCTCGCGGCGCGCAACGAGGAGAAGCTCAAGGATCTGGCGGCGCGCATCGGCGCGGCCGGCGGCTCGGCCTGCACGCTCGTGCTCGACGTCAGCCAACCGGAGACCCTGGGCGAGCGGCTCAAGACGCTGCCCGAGGACTTCGCCGGGGTCGACATCCTGGTCAACAACGCCGGGATCACCGCGGACAACCTCCTGGCCCGGATGTCGCTCGACGACTGGGAGAGGGTTCTGCGTACCAATCTGACCGGTGCCTACGCCATGACCCGCGAGCTGCTGCGCGGCATGATGAAGCGGCGCTGGGGACGAATCATCAACATCACGTCCGTCGTAGGGCTGATGGGCAACGCCGGCCAGGCGAACTACGCCGCGGCCAAGGCGGGGCTGATCGGCCTGACCAAGTCGCTGGCGCGCGAGCTCGGCAGCCGCAGCATCACGGTCAACGCCGTGGCGCCGGGCTACGTCGAGACCGCGATGACCGAGCGCCTGCCCGCGGCGGCGCGAGAGGAGCTCGCCGGGGCCATCGCCCTCAAGCGGCTCGGGACCGTGGACGACGTGGCCGCAGCCACGCTCTACCTGGCCAGCGAAGAAGCTGGATACGTAACCGGACATGTATTGAACGTGTCGGGTGGCCTGTACATATAACAACCGGCGGTCCGCCGGCTCGCATGGACTCGCAAGGCGGCTTTGTGTTAGAACCGCTCTTCGTGTGCGGCCGGCAGGCCGTTTCAGCCCCAAGAAGGAGGGAACCAGCCATGGCTGTTGCGGAACGGGTCAAGAGCATCATTGTTGAGCAGTTGGGCGTAGACGAGGACGAGGTCACGTTGGACGCCAGCTTCACCGACGACCTGGGAGCCGACTCCCTGGACATCGTCGAGCTCGTGATGGCCTTCGAAGAGGAGTTCGGGATCGAGATCCCGGACGAGGAGGCCGAGAAGATCAGCAACGTGCGCGAGGCGGTGAACTACATCGAATCCAACACCGGGGACCAGAACTAGGTTTCCCGCGTTGAGCCGCCAACCGCTTTTCATCGAACCAACGCTATCTTGAATTTCAAAGAGCGTCGCCGCGTCGTCGTCACCGGGGTCGGCCTGGTGTCTCCGCTGGGAGTGGGCACCGCCGAAAACTGGCGTGCCCTTATGGAAGGCAAGAGTGGCATCGGGCCCATCACCCGCTTCGACGCGTCCGAGTATCCGACGCGGATCGCGGGCGAGGTGAAGGGGTTCGATCCGCTCGACTACATGGACAAGAAGGACGTCAAGAAGAGCGACGCCTTCATCCACTACGCCCTGGCCGCCACGCAGTTTGCGATGGCGGACTCGGGGCTGGTGATCGACGAGTCCAACGCCGACCGCGTCGGCGTGGTCATCGGCTCGGGCATCGGCGGCCTGCCGCTGATCGAGACGATGCATCAGACGCTGATCGAGCGGGGCCCGAACCGGGTCTCGCCCTTCTTCATCCCCGGGCTGATCGTCAACATGGCGGCCGGCCAGGTCTCGATCCGCCACAACGCCCGCGGCCCCAACACGTCGCCGGCCACGGCCTGCACCACGGGCCTGCATGCGGTGGGCGACGCCTTCCGGCTGATCCAGATGGGGGAGGCCGACGCCATGATCGCCGGCGGCACCGAGGCGGTGATCACACCGCTCGCGGTGGCCGGCTTCTGCGCCATGCGCGCCATGACCCACCGCAATGACGAGCCGGAGAAGGCGTCGCGTCCCTGGGACGCGGGGCGCGACGGCTTCATCATCAGCGAGGGGTCGGGCATCGTGATCATGGAGGAGCTGGAGTCGGCGCGGCGGCGCGGGGCTCCGATCTATGCCGAGGTCGTCGGCTACGGTATGAGCGCCGACGCCTATCACATCTCGGCGCCCCACCCGGAAGGCCACGGCGCCGTCCGGGTGATGCGGGCCGCTCTCGCCGACGCCGGCCTGGAGCCGGAGCGGATCGGCTACATCAACGCCCATGGGACCTCCACTCCCCTGGGTGACCTCTCCGAGGTCCGGGCCGTGAAGGCGGTCTTCGGGGAGCACGCCTACAAGCTGGCCATGTCCTCGACGAAGTCGGCCACCGGCCACCTCTTGGGTGCCGCCGGCGGCCTGGAGACCGGCATCCTCGCCCTGGCCGTCCGCCACCAGACCCTGCCGCCGACCCTCAACCTCGACGAGCCCGGCGAGGACTGCGACCTGGACTTCGTCCCTCACAAGCCCCGGCAGGTCGAGCTCGAATGCGCCCTGACCAACTCCTTCGGCTTCGGCGGCACCAACGGGGCGATCATCATGAAAAGGACAGAAGGGACCTGAAGGACCCAAGGGACAAAAAGGACAGGGATTCCAGGCGCATCGACTCCCGGCGAAACCTTTTCCGAAGGGGGGCCGTAGTGGGAGTCGAGACGAACGAAGGGGGATACCTGCCATGAAACGACCTGTTCCAACGATCCTGCTGGCGATGGCGATCGTCAGCGTAGCGATGACGCCCTTGATGGCGGACGCCCAGACCCGGGCTGTGCGCCAGGCCTTTCCGGTCCCCGCCAACGCCGACCTGCGGCTCGCCAATCTGGCCGGCCGCATCGAGCTGGTGCGCATCAACGGCGCCCAGGTGATCGTCGACGCCACCATCCACGCGCAGGGAGATTCCGGAGCCGAGACCCGGAAGCTCCTCGACGGGATGAAGTGGGTGCGCGCCGAGGACCGCCACGGCAACGAGGAGTGGACCCTCTCCTATCCGGTGAAGGATTACGACGCCTTCGCCTATCCGCGGCCGGGGGAGAGGGAGAAGGAGGATTCGTGGTTCCTGAGCTGGCTGGCCAGCAAGGCCACGACGTCCACGACCTACCGCGGTGAGAAGGTGCGGGTTTACTACGAGAAGACCTCCTCCGCGCCGGTCCTCTACGCCGACCTGCGCATCGGGCTGCCGGCCGGCAGCCGCGTGATCGTCCGCAACATCGTGGGCGACGTGCGGGGCGGCCAGCTCGAAGGCACGCTCAAGGTGGACACCGGCAGCGGCAAGGTGGAGATCACCTCCTACGACGGCAAGCTGACCGTGGACACCGGCTCGGGCGACGTGACCCTGGGCTCGGCGCGCGGAGAGACCTCGGTCGACACCGGCTCGGGCGACGTGACCGTTCGCCGGCTGGTGGGCAACGGCAAGATGGATACCGGTTCGGGCAACGTGGTGGTGGAGAACGTCTCCGCCGGCCGGCTCTACGCCGACACCGGCTCGGGCAACGTGACCGTGCGCGGTGGCGCGGCCAGCCGGGTGATCGCCGAGACCGGCTCGGGCAACGTCAACGTGGTCGGGGTGGAGCTGGAGGAGCTGGAGGCCGACACCGGCTCGGGCGACGTGACGATCCACAGCTCGCTGGCCCAGGCGCGGCGCATCAGCGCCGACACCGGCAGCGGCGACATCGAGATCCACGCCGGTCCGAACGCCTCGTTCGACATCGAGTCGGACCAGGGGAGCGGCGACCTGGAGGTCGGCTATGCGGACGCGAAGCTGCGCCGCGCCGGCAAGAAGGTCGTCGGCGCCCGCCGCGGCGACGGCAAGACGGTGATCCGAGTGGAGACCGGGAGCGGCGACTGCGCCATCAGCCCAAAGAGCTGATCCCCATCCCCCCCTCTCCCTAGCCCTCTCCCCCGAAACGGGGGAGAGGGAACCCCCCACCCTCTCTCCGCCACACCTTTCCTCTACATCAGGCTCTTGACGTACCCGCCGTCCACCGCGATGCGCCTGTCCGGTGACGTAGGAGGCCGTCGGGCGAGCAGAGGAAGCCGACCATGGCGCCGATCTCGTCCGGCTGGGCCATGCGGCCGATCGGCGTGTTGCCGATCCAGCCGGCCACAATCTCCTCCCGGGGCCGGCCGGTGCGGGCGGCGGCGGCGTTGGCGAGCTCGTCCTGGCGCTCGGTCAGCGTGTAGCCGGGGAGCACGGCGTTGACCGTCACGCCCTCCGCGGCGACCTCCTGCGACAGGGTCTTCAGGTAGCCGAGCACCGCCGGGCGCAGGGAGTTCGAGAGGGCGAGGTTCGCGATCGGCTGGCGGGAGGACACCGAGTTGATCGCCACGATCCGCCCCCACCGGCGCTGCGCGCATGCCGGGGAGCACCAGGCGGCAGAGCCGCGGCACGAAGAGGAGGGCGAGCAGGGATCGCCACCTGCCAGTCCTCCTCGGTGAGCTCCAGGGCCGGCTTCGGACGGGGGGCCGCCGCCGTTGGCGACCAGGACGTCGATCGGCCCGAGGCGGAGCTCCACCTCCTCGGCGAGCCGCGCCAGGGCTTCGCGGGTCGCGGATGTCGGCGGGTATCGCGGTCGACCTCGGCTCCACCCGCGGCCTGGAGGCGTTCGAGGGCCAGATCCAGTTTCTGCCCGCCGCGGCTGGCGATGGCGACCCGGGCGCCGCGCCGCACGAGCGCGCGCGCTGCGGCGAAGCCGAGACCGCTGCTGGCGCCGGTGACCAGGGCGGTACGGCCGGTGAGGTTGACGCTCGGTCATCGGACTCTCTCCCCCTGTTCGTCGTAGTTGTAGACGCCGCGGCCGGTCTTCCTGCCCAGGCGGCCGGCCTGGACGTGCTGGATGAGCAGCGTGTTCGGGCGGTAGGCCTCGCCGAGCGTCCGGTGCAGAAACTCCAGGATCGACAGGCGCACGTCCAGCCCGACCAGGTCCACCATCTCGAACGGCCCCATCGGGATGGTTGAGCCCCAGCTTCAACGCCTTGTCGATGTCCTCGGCGCGACGCCACGCCTTCCTCGAGCATGCGGAACGCCTCGTTGCCGATCAGCGCGTTGATCCGGCTGGTGACGAAGCCCGGCGACTCGCTGACGACGACGATCTCCTTGCCCATGCGCGCGCCCACCCGGGCGCATGGCGGCGAGCGTCTCCCGCGACGTCTCCAGGCCGCGGACCAGCTCGATCAGCTTCATCACGTGGACCGGGTTGAAGAAGTGCATGCCGGCGAAGCGCGTCCGGCCGGCCGGTGGCGGCGGCCATCTCGGTGATCGACAGCGCCGAGGTGTTCGAGGCAGAAGGGCGTGCGCCGGGCAGTTGGCGCGACCTCCTGAGAACAGTCTCGGATCTTGAGCGCCATGTCCTCGGGCACCGCCTCGATGACCAGGTCGGCCTCCCGGCACGGCGCCGCGGCGAGGTCGTTCGGCGGTGCGCAGGCCGGCGCGGGCGCGGTCGGCGTCCTCGGCCTTGACCTTGCCCAGCGCGACCCCTTTGGCGAGGTTGCGGTGGATCGTGGACTCGGCCTTCTTCAAGGCCTCGGGAAACGGATCATAAAGATAGGTCGTATAACCGGCGAGGGCGGAGACGTGGGCGATGCCGCGTCCCATCGTGCCCGCGCCCAGGACGGCGACGGTCGAGATTTCGGGAGCCATGTCGATCCTTCAGGAAACGGGGATGTTGTGGACGCCGGTCGTCTTGGCGGCCAGGTTGCGGAGCTCGTCGGCGATGGCCAGCGTGTTGCGAACGGCGGCGGCGGCGAGCTCCTGGAGGTCGGGGGTGGTGGCGTACTTCTCCAGGATGTGCCGGCCCAGCTCGTGATGATGCTGCTCCTCGGGCTGGATCACCTGGTCGTAGAGGAGCGCGGTGCCCTCGTCGCCGACGGCCCGGCAGAAGCTCACGAACTGGGCGTTGCGGACCGTCGCGATGGCCTCGCTGGTGAAGGGGCCGGCGGCGATGCGCTCCACGGTCGTGCGCAGGCCGCGGAGATACTGGTAGAGCGGGCTGTGGCCGTCGGCGAGCGGATCGAAGCCGGAGAGATCCTCACCGAGGTCGTTCAGGCGCTGGCTGATCAAGCCGTAGTGCTTCATCTCGTCGCCGCACTGTTGGGCTAGGCACATCTTGGCGTCCATCTCCGGCGTGGTCGGAAGCCAGAGCCCGGCCAGCTCGCTGGCCTCCAGCTCGCTCTTGAGCGCGAGGCGGAGCAGCGTGACCACATCGACCCGGCCGTCCGATTCCGCCTCCAGCGTCTCGGTTTCGCCGAGGCGCGCAAAGAGCTGATGCATCTCCTCCATCAGCCCCGCGACAAACTCCTTGCTGTTCACGAGGTTCCCTCCTTCCGACATCCCAAGCGGCTCACGGCGCGCCCTGCCGTCATTCTAGTTCAGGAGTCCAGCGTACGCAGCACGGCGCGCACGGGAGAGGCGTCGAGCCCGGCCAGTTTGAGCGGCAGGGCGATGAGCTCGTAGATCCCCTCGGGCACGCCGTCGAGCACGAGCCCTTCGAGATTGGACACGCCACCGCGGGCGAGGGCGTGATGGGCGTCGAGGGTCTTGCTGTCGAAGGGATCGACCGACGGCGTGTCGAGACCGACGAGGAGAACCTTCTTTTCGCCGAGGAGCACGGCCAGCTCCACCGACAGCGCGGAGAAGCGCTCCGGGAAGGTCCGGCGGTCGCGTACGCTCTCCGTCTTGAGCAGCAGCCGCGGCGGATTGGAGAGGTCGATTCCCTCCAGGTGGCGCGGCTCGATGAGCGGCTGGGGAGGAACCTTGACGACCCGGCAGCGTCCCAGATAGCGCTCCAGCGGCAGATCCGAGATCCCCTCTCCCCGCGGCTCGGTGTGGAAGGGCGCGTCGGCGTGCGAGCCCAGGTGAGGCGTCGTGGTGATGGCCGTCACGTTGACCGTCCCGCCCTCGGCCATGGACCAGGTGAGCCGCGCCTCGTAGCGCGTGTCCCCGGGCCAGACCGGAAGATCGGCATGGATGGTAGGGGAGAGGTCGTAAATCATGGTTCCCTCCAGACGCCCGCATCATAGCGGAGGCCGTCACCCCGTGTCGTCCTCCCTCGTCGATGGCGGAGGCAGAGGTCATCCGTCGTCTCGAAGAATCGCCGAGTGAGGTGCTCAACCGACCAGCCGATTCCGGAAAAGCCGCTATACAGGCCGGGTGGGAGAATCATCTCGCCGAGTGCGTCGATGCTGCGGCCGAGCGCGTCGAGAGCCGCTGTGCCCGAGCCCTGACGGGCCGCGTCCAGGTAGGCGAAGAAGAGTGCCTGTCCCGCCAGGCCGCTTGAGAGGCTGGGATCGGAGTGGTCGGTAGAGGCAGCCTCCAGCAACTCTCGCTCGATCTCTTCGATCGCGTTCCAGCAGCGGCGGGTGGTCTCAGCATCGGCGATTGCTACGACAGGCTTCCACATGTGTCATCTCACCTCTCGGGTGGTCCCTGCCGGGGTTTCAAGGTGCCGCCAACCTCTGGCCGGCCTTTGCGGGCACGCGCCAGCAGCGAGCTATAGATCTGGGCGAGGAAGTCGTAGAGCACCATCTCGTGCTCGGGTCCGGCGGCACGGCTGAGCCGGTTGACGAACATGTGGATATAGCTGAGGAGGATTCGCGAACGGGTGGCTGGAGCCGGCCACGGCGCTCGCGGTCGTAAAGCTCCTTCACGATCCGGGACTGGTCTTCGGAGCGCTTGCGGAAGGCGAGCAAGGCCGGCTGGATCTCTTCCGGGATTTCCTCCAGAGTATCCCCGGGGGTGCCGCGCAGGGAAAGCAGGCGCTCCAGCGCGCCGCGTTCCTTGCGCAGGCGGTCCGCGATCGGACTGCGCAGCAGGTCGTACTTGAAGCGGCCGGCGAAGGTGGCGCGCCCTCTCTCGGCCAGACCCCTGCGGGCCTCCAGGTCGCAGTCGAAATCCTCCATCAGGCGGTCTATCCCGAGGAGGGCCAGGCGCCAGCGCAGATCGGCTCCGGAGTCGCTGGAGAGCGATTCGAGCATGGTCGCCACGGCCTCGCTGTCGCAGGTGAAAAGCTGCTCCGATAGCTCGATTCCCTGGGTGTCCGCCGTAGCGCTGAGTCTCCCTCTCGTAGGTGTCGGTCTGGAACTTCCAGGCCGCTCCGGATTCGAGGAGCCGCCGGAAGGCGTTTTCGAGCCGCGGCTGGACTTCCTGCCGCAAGGTGCCCGGCTCGCCGCGGAACCGTACGCGCAGGTGCCAGTCCGGATCGCCGTAGCGGATGAAGAACCAGCTTTGGGCGTGGCCGGACGCCACCGCTTCGCGGGCGAGCGGCGCGATCTCCTCGCACAGCACGCGGTCGGCGGTGGCGGTACCGGAATAGATCTTGACGTAGAGCCACTCCGAGCCCGGTGGGAAGCTGCCGCTGGACCGGGCGCCGCCACCGCTGCCGGAGCCGTGATGGCCGCGGGCTGCTCGGCCGGCTGGCGGCGCACGAACGGCACCACGATCTCGTGGAAGAAGCGCCCCTCGGGCCCGTGGGCGCAGAGCTCGTCCGGCGGCGGAAACAGCTCGTGGAAGACGGCCTGCTCGCACGGCTCTGGATCAGCTCGAAGAAGGCGTCGAGACTCAGGGGGTTCTGGAAGTCGAGCAGCAGCTCGTTGTCGCCGTCGACGGAGGGCGATGTAGCGCGGCATGCGGCCGCTCCTCGCGGCAGGCGCTGCGCTGCGAGCCGAGTAGCGCGCGGCGCCCGACGCCTGCGCCCAAGGGTTTCAGATCTCCTCCTCAAGCATCTTCCAGCGTCGCGCGGGAGAGGATCGTAGGCGGCCGAGGCGCACGCGGGGCAGGAACGGCGCCGCCGTCGAACGACACCCCAGCCCCACTGCAGAGAGGCCGGCCGCCACGTCTCTGTCGCTTGCGAGGGTGCAAAGGAACCGGTAGAGCGCCGAGGCTCTCGCGGGCGCGAAGTTGTGGGCGGAGGTAAAGCCGCGGAATCGACCTCGCGGCGGAGCCGAGCGCGAGCGGATGACGGATGTAGCTGCCGTTCGACGGTGACGGTCGAGATCGTCGAAACTGCGATCTGCTGGTCGGCCGGAGCGCCGGAGCGGCCGAGGAAAACGGAATCTCGTACGAGCGCAGGACCGGGCCGCGAGAGGATGTTGCCGATCGCGACCCGGCGGGCAGGTGGACGACTTCGGCGAAGATGGCTTCGGGCTGGTGGGCCTCCTCGGCGCGCCAGGTGTGCTTCGACGCCGCTGCGGATCTGCTCGTTGACGTGGCAGGAAGAACGCCCGAGGATCCGCGCTCCGGCAAAGGCCCCACGGCGTGCTCGAACAGCAGGCGGAAATCGCCCAGCTCCAGCGCCTCCGGCGAGGTCGCGGCAACGGCGACCATGGCGTGGAGGGCGTCCGGCAGCGCCGGCTTGCTGTAGCCGGCCGGGGCAAGTCGGTCGATGTCCTCGTTGGTGAGCACCACCTCCATCCTGCCGCGGCTGAGCGCTTGGGCGGCGAGCCTCAGGAATCGTGGCCTCCCGCGGCGACCAGGGTGCGGTGGTACGTTCGGTCCGTGGCCGGAAGGGCAAGCCGTCGAGGAGGGGAGTGGCCTCGGCCGCGACTCCGGCCGCGCGCTCGAAGCCGATGCCGCTCTCCTCGTCGAGAGCGGTGAGCAGAGGCACCTCGCGGCCTTCTCCCGGCCGCTGTTGTAGGATAGGGGACTCTTTGAGGGATACACCCAGATGAAGCAGCCTGAAGTCATCGTCCCCGATCACGTTCCCGCGGCGGCTCTCGCCGACCTGGACGAGCGGCAGCGTGGCAAGATCGAGACCCTCGCCCATCACGTCCGGGGGATCCTGACCACCCTTGGACTGGACCTGACGGACCCCAACCTGTCCGAGACCGACGTCCGTGTCGCCAAGATGTACATCGAGATGTTCCACGGCCTCGAGGAGGGGGCGGAGCCGAAGGTCACCACCTTCCCGAACGAGGAGTGCTACAGCCACATGGTCATGGAGAAGGACATCCCCTTCTACTCCATGTGCGCCCACCACCTCGTCCCCTTCTACGGCCATGCGCACATCGCCTACATCCCCAACGAGCGCATCCTCGGGCTCTCCAAGTTCTCCCGCATCCTGGAGTTCTACGCCAAACGGCCGCAGCTTCAGGAGCGCATCACCGAGCAGGTGGTCACCTTCCTCGAAGAGAAGCTCCAGCCGCAGGGCGCCATGGTCGTCATCGAGGCCCGCCACCTGTGCGTCGAGATGCGTGGCGTCAAGAAGCCGGGCGCTCTCACCGTCACCTCCGCGCTGCGCGGCATCTTTCATCAGAAGCCTGTCCGGGAGGAGTTCCTTGACCTGCTCCGGCGCTAGAGCTTCCCTCCTCCTGCTGACCCTCGCCGGGCTCCTCGCGGCGGGCTGCGCCGGCACGGCCAGCCGCAACCCCGTCGACCTCACCAATCCTTTCCTGGGTCCCGAGTACACCTCCTGGCTGGTCGGTCCCATCGCCCGGCTCGCCACCTCCCAGGAGATCGACGCGTTCCTGGCCGTCCAGAACGACGAGCAGGCCCGGGATTTCGTCGAGGCGTTCTGGGCGAAGCGCGACCCCAACGGCGAGAAGGTGGGCAACCCCCTCCGTGAGGCGTTCGAGGATCGTGCCGCCTACGCCGACAAGGCCTTCTCCGAGGCCGGCATCCCGGGCCGCCGCACCGACCGCGGCGCCATCTTCATCCTCTATGGCGTCCCCACGAAGATGGATCACGAGGTGCCGCCTGTGCCCGGAGCCTCGTCGTTGGAGGTCTGGATCTACGAAGCCTCCGCACCCGCGGGCCTCGACGGCCGGCGGCCGGCCGGCGCCTATCGTTTCATCCGGCGCGGAGATCAGATCGTGCTCTACCATCCGGGCCTGGAGCGGCCGGATCCCCGGCTCCGCAACCGGCCCGGGATGCCGCCGATGCCGCCTCCGGACGTGCCCTGATGCGGATTGTTGTTCCTGTCATGAAGGAGAGGAGATGACCCAGGCTCGTGCCGTGCTCGCGGGGACCGGCATTGCCGTTCCGCCGCTCGAAGTCGACAACCACATGCTGGCGAAGATCATCGAGACCAGCGATGAGTGGGTGCGCGAGCGTAGCGGCATCGTGACGCGCTACTACGTGGAGCCCGGCGTCGGGTCGTCCGACCTGGGAGCGCAGGCCGCGCGGGGCGCCCTCGCCGACGCCGGCATGGAGGCGGGCGAGATCGACTACGTCGTCTGCGCCACGATGACTCCGGACCACTATTTCCCCGGCACCGGCACGCTCCTCCAGCAGAAGCTCGGCATGCGCCCGCTCCCGGCCCTCGACATCCGCCAGCAGTGCGCCGGCTTCGCCTACGGCCTCCAGATGGTACACGCGCTGATCCACAGCGGCGTCGCGCGCAACGTGCTCCTCGTCGGCACCGACGTCCACACCTCTCTGATGCCGTTCTCCGCCCAGACCTTCGAGGTGCTCCACGGCCGCGATCCGGGTCCGCTGCCGGCGGAGGACTTCGAGTGGAACTCGCGCTTCCGCCATCTCCTCGTGCTGTTCGGCGACGGCGCCGGGGCCATGGTCTTCCGGGCGGAACCGGACGGCGGACGGGAAGGCCGCGGCATCCTCGACTCCATCCTCTACGGCGACGGCAACCACAAGGACATTCTGTACGTCCCGGGCGGCGGCTCGTCCCGGCGGCCTTTCGTGAGCTGCGACATGATCCAGGACGCGGACACGGTCCCGGTGATGGACGGCAAGGCGGTGTACAAGCTCGCCGTCACGCGCATGCCCGAGGTCACCCGCGAGGTGCTGGCGCGGCAGGGGTACACGCCGGACGATCTGAGCCTGGTCATCATGCACCAGGCCAACCTGCGCATCAACGAGAAGGCGCAGCAGATCCTCGGACTGCCGAGCAGCAAGGTCTACAACAACATCCAGAAATACGGCAACACCACCTCCGCCACGCTCCCGCTGGCCTTCCACGAGGCGCGGCAGGTGGGCATGGCGCCCGAGGGCTCGCTGGTCGCCTTCGTTGCCCTGGGCGCCGGGCTGCACTGGGGCGCGGTGCTCATGCGGATCTGAGAGGGGGCCACCGGGCGCGCCCGTACGCCCGGTGCGCCAGCGTGAGATCGCTCGGCAGCGATGGGGAACGCTTCCCCAACGCGGACCGGAGCCGCCGCCGCCGCGCGCAACGCCCGGGCGCGATGGGGAGCCCTTCCCCGCCAGCGGACAGCGCCCGTTCCCGTTGGGGAGACGTTCCCCATCGCTGCGCGGACCCGCGGAGCCGGCGCGCAGCACCCTGTGACGTTGGGGAACGGCTCCCCAACGTCACAGGACGATGCCACGCAGTCGGGCCCGGCTATGAGGCTGCGGGCTTCTCGTCACCCAGGGTTTCACCCGATTTCCGTGGAGAAACAACGCCGTCTCTGGAGAGAATCGGCCTTCTACGGCGGAGCCTCCGCTTTTTTTCCCTCGGCCGTGTCCCGCTCGCGCCTGTGCAAGCACCTGAATGTTTGAAGAGCTGACCCAAGGAGGTTTGTCCGGTGCTCAACATCATGCTCAGGCTGCGGCAACTCGTGCTGGCGGTGCTTGCGCTCCGCAACGGATGGGGATACAAGGAGATCGCCGCCCGTACGGGCAAGACGCACGCGCAGGTGTCGGAAGCGCTCGCCCGCAGGAGGAAGTCCGGCGATCTGGACGACGAGGTCTACGAGGCCCTGCTTCCCGGCGTGCTGCCGGCCGCGGCTCCCCGCCCGGCCGCGGCGACGGCGGTGACCACGTGCCTGGAGGCGCTCGACGAGATCGACCGGGCGGCCGGCTTTTCGGACGAGGAGCTGCTCGCGGTCGAGGAGTCCGTGCGGCGGATGTCGCGCGGGTACCGCCGGTTCCTGCTCGCGGCGTTGAAGCGGTCGCGCACCGCGCCTCTCGGGGAGGCCGCCCCGCACGTCTTCGAGCTGCCCTTCTGCCGCCGGCAGGCGAAGGGGCTTCTCGAAGAGCTGCGGCGGCTGGACCGGCGCTCGCGGCTGGCCGTGGTGCGGCTGACCCGGCGGTTCCAGGTCTGGGCGCTGGTCGAGGCTTGCTGCGAGGTATCTACTCAGAAAGCGTCCCGCAACATTCAGGAGGCGGCGGCCTGGGCGCGGCTCGCGCTGGCGGTCGCCTGGAGGGTGCCGGGGCCGCAGGGTTGGCGCAACGCCGTCCGCGGGTACGCCCTGGCCCACTGGGCGAACCTCCTGCGGGTGCGGGGCGCGCTCCAGGCCGCGGAGGCCTGCTTCGAAAGGGCTTGGCGGCTCTGGAAGGCGGGCTCCGACCCGGCCGGCGCGCTCGACCCGGGCCGGTTGTTCGATCTCGAAGGGTCCCTGCGCCGGGGCCAGCGCCGGTTCGCCGAAGCCCTCGCCCTGTTCGAGAAGGCCATGCCCTTGAGCCGGTGCCCGGAGCGTGTGCTGATCAAAAAAGGGGCCACCTATGCGGTCATGGGGGACTACAGCCGTGCGGTCGCTACGCTGCTGGAAGCCGGCCCCGGTGTCGAGCGCCGAGGCGATCCGCGCCTGCTCTACATGCAGCGCTTCAATCTCGCGGTGACATACACCCATCTCGACAGGTTTTCCGAAGCCGCGGAGCTGGTACAACTGGTACGTGATCTCGCCGGCAGCCTGGGTGACGACCTTTTTCTGGTGCGTGCGCTCTGGATGGAGGGGCGCATCCTGGCCGGCCTGGGAGACCGGGAGGCCGCCCGCTCACTCCTGGCGGAAGCCCGAAGGAGATTCGAATCCGAGGGGCTCCCCTACGACGTGGCGCTGTGCCTGCTGGAGGAGGCCGCCCTGCTGCTCGCCGGCCACCGGACCCGCGATGTCAAGGCGCTCAGCCTGGACCTCGCGGTGGTGTTCCAATCCAAGGGAGTCCACCGCGAGGCCCTGGCCGCGCTCCGGTTGTTTCAGCAGGCTGTGGAGTCGGACACGGCCACGGCCGGGCTGGCCCGCCGCGTTCTGGCCTACCTCTTTCTTGCCCGGCACGACCAGGGCCTCCGGTTCGAATCATGAGCTCTTCGGGCAACCGCTTGGGTCGCCAATGCAGCCCTCGTCGATCTGCGATGCCGGGGCGGGCTGGCAGCGGCCGTCAGGGTCGGCGATGCAGCCCTCATCGAGCCGCATCACCGGAGAAAGCCGGCAGCCGCCGCTCGGGTCGGCGCCGCAGCCTTCGTCGGCGGCTGCCCAGGCTGAGGAGAGCAGGTGCCACAGCGAGTCGACCAGGGTGGCGCTGGTGCCAGGGTTGAGGAGAGAAGCGGCGATGGCGGCAACGAGAAGGGCTCGGCGCATGAGGTGTGTCTCCGGCGCGGCATCGACGCCGGACCTCCCTGGCCCGGCGGGCCGCGCTTGCCACTATAGGTGCCCGGTCCACGAAAATCTGGTGCTTTTCTTGGTGGAGGGACGCGCATGAGCGGAACGAAGAAGCCGGAGACCCTGATCGCGCGCCTGCTCCGGGCGCTTTCCGGGCTCAGCCAGATCGCGTTCGGGAAGAAGACCGGCCGGAGCCCTGTCCGCATCGACCAGTGGGAACAGGGAGACACCCTACCCGGCGAACCCGATCTGAAGGCCCTGGCCGAGCTGGGCGCGGGCATCTCCCGGGACGATGCCGGCGAGCTGCTGGAGCTTTATGAGACCCAGAGGAGCGCCTTCCGCCGGAGCCTGGACGGCGCGGGCGCGCTGCTCGACAGCCTGACCGCTGCGCTGATCCGCCACGGCGCGAGCGCGGTCCGGCGTCTGCTGACGCTACCGGCCGGCGAAAGCCCGCCGTCCCCTGGGGACCGGGCCGACGCTGAGGTCCGGTTCGCGGAGCTGCGCCGCCTGAGCCGACGCGGCCGGCTCGCCGTGGTGCGGCTGAATGCGGACTACCAGGGCTGGGCGCTCGCCCAGCGGTGCTGCGAGGAGTCGGTGAAGGAGGCATCCCGCGACCTGGCCGACGCGGCTGGCTGGGCCCGGCTCGCCCTGGCGGTCGCGTGGAGGGTTCGGGGTCCGCGGGGCTGGCGCTGCCGGGTCCGCGCCTATGCCATGGCCCACTGGATGAACATTCTGAGAGTGCGGGGCAAGCTCGAAGCCGCCGAGATCTGCTTCGTCCGTTGGGCGAACCCCCTCTGGGAGGAAGGGTCCGATCCCTGCGGCCTCCTCGACCCCGGCCGGTTGCTCGACCTCGAAGGGTCGCTCCGCCGGGCGCAACGCCGGTTCGGCGAAGCCCTCGCGCTTTTCGAGCGGGCCGAGGCCGTGAGCCACCACTTGGGGAGAGTGCTGATCAAGAAGGGCAGCACCTACGAGGTGATGGGCGACTACGGCCGGGCTCTCGCGGTCTTCCTGGAAGCCGGCCCCGGCTTGGAAGCCCTGGGAGACCCGAGGCTGCTCTACATGCAACGGTTCAATATCGCCGTGGTGTCGACGCACCTCGGCATCCACGATCAGGCCGAGGAGCTGGTCCGGCAGGTGCGAAGCCTGGCCGAAGGCCTGGGAGACCGGATCTTTCTGATTCGTGTGACGTGGTTGGAGGGCCGGATCCTGGCCGGGCTCGGCCGCCGCGACGGCGCGCTACGCCTCCTCGCCGAAGCCCGCCGGAGGTTCGAGCAGGAAGAGATGACGTTCGACGTGGCCCTGTGCCTGCTGGAAGAAGCCGGCCTCCTCCTCGCCGCCGGCCGCACGCGGGAGGTCAAGGCGCTCACCCTGGAGCTGACCGGCGTCTTTCAATCCAAGGGAGTCCACCGCGAGGCCCAGAAGGCGCTGCGGCTCTTCCAACAGGCCGTGGAGACCGACGCGGCCACCGCCGAGCTGGCCCGGAGCTTGCTGGCCTACCTCTTCCTCGCGCGCCACGACGAGGGGAAGCGGTTTGAAGCCTGAGTCTTCACTGCCTCCCACAGCTAAAGGGGGCCCGCTTCCACACCAGCCGCCGGTCTCGCTGAGATGACGTCATGCGTTGGCCAGAGAGACCACCAAGCGTTTGCCCACGGCGTCGGCCGACCGGCGGTAGAGTAGTATCCCGCTGACATGGAAGCCAGTCTCCAGGACGCCCCCGCCGCCCCCACCCCTGCCGAGATCGCGGACTCGTTGTCGCGCCGCGTCCTGGGCCAGGAGGATTCGGTGCGGGAGATGGCCGTGGCGCTCTCGAAGCACCTGGCCGGGCTGCGCACCGGCAACATCCTGATGATCGGCTCGTCGGGCACGGGCAAGACGACGCTCCTGCGGGCGGTGGAGGCGTATCTCGCCTCGGACCCGGTGCTGGCGGTACGCTCGACGGTGATCCGCATCCACGCCAACGTGCTGGGGGAGGAGGCCGAGCGCGGCCGTCCGGGCGAGACGGTGCTCAGGCGGCTGCTGGAGCGGGCGCGGGAGCAGCTCGGCCCGCACTCTGGATTCCCCGAGGTGCTGGCGCGGGCCTCCAACGGCCTGGTGTTCGTGGATGAGGTGGACAAGATCCGTTCCCACGTCGGGGGCCAGCCGAACGTGGCGGGCATCCGGGCGCAGGAGGCCCTGCTCACCTTGATCGAGAACGAGGCCGTGACGTTCGACCTGCCGGAATGGTCCGGCGGTGGTACGGCCACGGTGGACTCGAGCGGCCTTCTTTTCGTCTGCGCCGGGGCTTTCGAGGGGCTTTACGATTCGGTGTACGACCGGGTGACGATCGGCAAGGATCGCGGAGCGCTCAAGCCGATGACGGTGGTGGAAGGGGGAGCGTGAGGGAGGCGCTGGTCTTCCACCTGCGGGACTGGTTGCGCAACGAGGATCTTTTCGAGTACGGGATGAGCCCGCAGTTCCTTTCCCGGTTCGACGCCGTGGTGCTCCTCCGGGACCTTGGCGTGGACGAGTTGGTTCACATCTTTCTGGAGAGCCCGGACTCGGCCTATCACCAGAGCCGTGCCTACTTCGAGGGCCGGGGAGTCCACCTCGCCCTGTCGCCAGCCGCCGTCCGGAAGATCGCCGCCGAAGCCGCCCGCCAGCCCCGCCTCGGCGCCCGCGCCCTGCGCGAGGTCTTCCGCCGGGTAATCCGGGACTACGAGTTCGACCCGTCGTCCTCGGTGACCGGCGGCGCGCTGTTGATCGACCTGCCCGAGATCGAGAAGGCGCTGGGTAAGGCCGGCTCCGGCGCCGGGCGAGCAGGTCCCAATAGCGCTCCTTCCGCTTGCGCGCCTGCCAGAGGCGGGGGAGGAGGATGAGCATCATCAGCAGGAACATCGCCAGGCCGAGCTGGAGGTAGACGCCGGAGCGGTTGCCCGTCGCCGCTTTCGAGAGGGTGTGCGCGAAGTAGGTGAAGATCGGCACCGTCGCCGACAGGCCCACGGCCGTGGCCCCCAGGAAGAGTCCGGGGCGAATCCCTACGAAGGCGGCGCAGTAGTTGACCAGCGCGAACGGGAACGGGAGGAAGCGCAAGCTGGCGAGGCCCCAGAAGCCGCCGCGGCGTGCCACCATCCGCTCCACCTTGCGCAGGTGGTTGCCGAACAGGTGCAGCACGAAGTCCCGGCCGAGGAGGCGGCCCAGCCAGTAGGTCGACGCCGCGCCCAGAATGCTGCCGATCACGTTGTACACCGAGCCCCGGATCACGCCCCAGACCATTCCGCCCGCGAAGATCAGCGGCGTGGCCGGAAAGCCCAGCGGACAGAGCAGCGGGAAGCTGACCATCAGCAGCGCCGGTGCCCACCAGGTGTCCCGCAGGCGGTCGAAGAGCGCGAGGACCGCCTCTTTGTTCAGATAACCGGCCAGGGGCGACCAGCGCAGCACCGCGAAGCCGGTGCCCACGATCACCACCAGGGCCAGGAAACGGAGGACGATGTGCCGCGGGATGTGCCGAACCCGCCGCGCCTCGTGGGGCTCGGGTGGGTGCGGCGATATCGGCGGCGGGGCCTGGTTGCGGTCGGTCGGCACGGGAAGATCTACGAGGAGCCGTGGCCGATTTTCGTCCACCCGTCCTGGTCCGGATTCGGGAAGAGGAACTCGCGCATCTGGCGGTTCAGGGTCTCCTGCGCGCCGGGGTCCATGAAGTTCAGGCGCAGCTCGTTGATGACCATGACCTCCATCTTCTGCCACTCGGCCCAGCAGTCGGCACAGACCTTTTCCTGGATCTCGGCGCCGAGCGCGCCGGGCATGGGACGCCGGGTCAGGGCCGGGGCGTCCGTCCGGCCACAGCGTGTACACGGCATCAGCGTGCCTCCCCGGAGGGGGTGAGGCGGCCCTCTCGGATGAGCTCCTGGCGGAAGTACTCGATGGTGTTCGCGAGCCCTTCCTCGAGGCTGACCTTCGGCTCCCAGCCCAGACGGGTGCGGGCGAGGGTGATGTCCGGCTGGCGCGTCTGGGGTCGTCTTCGGGCAGGGGCTTGAAGACGATCTCGCTGGTGCTGCCGGTCAGCGTCGCGGATGGTCTCGGCGAACTCCAGGATCGTCATCTCGGCCGGGTTGCCGATGTTGACGGGCGTTTCGAGGTCGCTGTTGAGCAGGCGCCAGATCCCGTCGACCAGGTCGCGTGACGTAGCAGAACGAGCGGGTCTGCTGGCCGTCGCCGTAGACCGTCATGCGGCTCGCCGCGTCAGCGCCTGCTGCATGAAGGCGGGCACCACCCGGCCGTCGCGCAGCCGCATGCGCGGGCCGTAGGTGTTGAAGATCCGGACGATGCGCACCTCCAGGCCGTGGGCCCGGTGGTAGGCCATGGTCATGGCTTCGGCGAAGCGCTTGGCCTCGTCGTAGACGCCGCGCGGCCCGATCGGGTTGACGTTGCCCCAGTAGCTCTCCTTCTGCGGGTGCTCCAGCGGGTCGCCGTAGACCTCGGAGGTCGAGGCGAGCAGGAAGCGCGCCCCCTTGGCCTTGGCGAGGCCCGAGCGCGTTGTGCGTGCCGAGCGAGCCGACCTTGAGCGTCTGGATCGGGAGCTCCAGGTAGTCGAGCGGGCTGGCCGGGCGAGGCGAAATGGAGGACGTGGTCGACCGGGCCCGTCGATCTCGAACGGCTTCGTGACGTCGTGCCGGAGAAGCTCGAAACCGCTCGCCGGTCCAGCAGGTGCTGCGATGTTGTCCGTACGGCCGGTGACCAGGTTGTCGACGGCGACGACCCGGTGGCCCTCGGCGAGCAGGCGCTCGCAGAGGTGGGAGCCGAGGAAGCCGGCGCCGCCGGTGACGACGGCTCTCGTCACGATCTCGATCCCTACGGCGCGCACTGGGATGCCGGCTCCGGAGCGCGCTCGGGCCGCCCGACGGAGACGTAGCGAAGCCCGCGGCGGCCATCTTTTCGGGCTCGTAGAGGTTGCGCAGGTCGATGATGAGCGGCTGCTTGAGCGTCGCAGCGCGGTCGAAGTCCAGCTTGCGGAACTGGTTCCAC
The DNA here is from genome assembly GCA_963844885.1 of uncultured Holophagales bacterium. Lineage (GTDB taxonomy): Bacteria > Acidobacteriota > Thermoanaerobaculia > Multivoradales > UBA5704 > DATMER01. The sequence goes on from CAWJQA010000018.1 coordinate 599,780, forward strand.
TCGGTGACGATGACCAGCGCGTCGGCGCCCTGGGCGGCCTCGTAGGCGTCGGGCGGAAGCTGAGCTTCGGGCGGCCAGGATCGTCCCGGGCGCCTCCACGGCCGCCGGGTCGTAGGCCTGGACCGCGGCGCCCGCCGTCGAGCAGGCCGCGCGACGATCGCCAGGGCCGGCGAGTCGCGCATGTCGTCGGTGTCGGGCTTGAAGGCCAGGCCGAGCAGGGCGACCGTCTTGCCCGCGAGCGCCGCCCGAGCGCGGCCGCGACTTGTCGATCATGCGCGGCCTGGTCGCTCGTCGTTGACCGCGATGCACGGCCTCGATGATCTCGAAGCGGACGCCGTGCGTCCTTGGCGATCTGGGCGAGCGGCGCGGGTGTCCTTCGGGAAGCAGGAGCCGCCGAAGCCGGGCCCGGGGTGAGGAACTGCGGCCCGATCCGGCTGTCGAGGCCCATGCCCTTGGCGACCTCGTGCGACGTCGGCGCCCAGCCTCTCGCAGAGCCGCGCGATCTCGTTGATGAAGGAGATCTTCGTGGCGAGGAAGCCGTTCGACGCGTACTTGATCAGCTCGGCGCTACTCGACGTCGGTGATGACGAAGCGGACGTCGTCGTGCGGTCGAGCGGCGCGTAGACGTCCTCTCATGATCTCGCGGCCGCGGCGGGTCGCTCGTGCCGATGACGACCCGGTCGGGGTGCAGGAAGTCGCCGACGGCCGAGCCCTCGCGCAGGAACTCGGGGTTCGAGACGACGGCGAAGGTGTGCTTGGCGCCGTGCCTCTCGCGGATGATCTGCTCGATCATCGCGCCGGTGCCGATCGGGACCGTGGTCTTCGTGACGATGACCTTGTAGCCGTTCAGGTGCTCGCCGATCGACGTCGCGCGACCTCGCGGACGAAGGTCAGGTCGGCCGAGCCGTCGGGCTTCGGCGGCGTGCCGACGGCGATGAAGACCGCCTGCGGCGTGCTCGACCGCGGCCGCCAGGTCGGTGGTGAAGCTCAGCCGCCCCGCCTTCACGTTCGTGCGCGACGACCTCCTCGAGCCCCGGCTCGTAGATCGGGATCCCGCCGCCGCTGCAGCGCCTCGATCTTGCCGCGTCCTTGTCGACGCAGGTGACGTCCATGCCGAAGTCGGCGAGGCACGCCCCCGTGACCAGTCCCACGTAGCCGGTCCCGACGACGCGATTTTCATGGCAGTTTCTCCGGTCTTGCGGATCGGCGTGCTCGCCCGGTCTCCCGATACCAGTCGATCGAACTCGCCTGCAGGCCCTCTCGGCCGGCACCCTGCGGTCGGAAGTCCAGCCCGACGCTTCGCCTTGGAGACGTCGGCGAAGGTCGCGGCACGTCGCCCGGCTGGTCGGGAAGCGTCGACGATGCGCGCCTCCACGCCGAGCGCCCGCGCGACCAGGCTCGAGAGCTCGGCGAGCGGCGGGTCGTGGCCGGCGCCGCCGAGGTTCAGGATCTCGAAGCCCTCGACCCGGTCCGTCGAGCGCCGCCACGATGCCGTCGACGATGTCGTCGACGTAGGTGTAGTCGCGCGCGCGTGGCGCCGTCGCCGTAGAGCGGCGACCGGCTCGCCTCTGGCGAGCAGGCCGGATGAACTTGGTGGATCGCCATCTCGGGCCGCTGGCGCGGCCCGTAGACGGTGAAGAAGCGCAGGCAGCGACGTCGAGGCCGTGGAGGTGATGGTAGTGTGACGCACACAGCTCGCCGGCCCGCTTGGTGGCGGCGTAGGGGGAGACGGGCCGGTCGACCGGGTCGTCCTCGGCGAAGGGCACTTCGCGTTGTCCCGTAGACGGACGAGGAGGAGGCGAAGACGAAGGCGGTCCTGGCCCGTGCCGGCGGGCCGCCTCGAGCAGCGTTCAGGGTGCCGAGGCAGTTGACGTCCTCGTAGAGCGACGGGTCGCGAGGCGGGCCGCACGCCGGCGCGGGCCGCGAGGTGGACGACGCGCGTCGAAGCGGCCTTCCGCGAAGAGGCGGTCGACCGGGCGCCGGCGTCCCGGATGTCCCCCTCGACCAGCCGGAGGCGGTTGCGGCCGAGGAGCGCGGCGACGTTCGCGCGCTTGACGCGCGGGTCGTAGAAGTCGTTGAAGTTGTCGAGCACCGTGACGCACCCGGTCTCCCCGGGCGAGCAGCGTCGGCGAGGTGGGAGCCGATGAACCCGGCGCCGCCGGTCACCAGGATGTGGTTGGCCATGTCTGGGTTGCTTCTCCTCGGAAGGTGGGCGGCGGCGGAGGGGTCTCCTCCGGTGATGCCGGGCGGCGGCGCCAGGGAGTCACCTGGGCGCGGTGGGAAGCGCGAGGCCGGTCCGGCGTCGAGCGGCGGCGGCGTCCGGCCGTCTTCCTTCATCTTTGCGCGTGTCGGTATCGCTTCGGATCCCCGCCTTCTGCCGGTTGCGGATCAGCCAGCGGAGGAGCCGCGACTCGTTGACGCCGATCACGATGTCGTTGACGGCGTCGTAGACCTGGGGGTCGTTGATCAGCTTGGCCGCCGTGCCGTCCCCTCGGTCGAGCTTGACGGAGATCTCGTTGAGCTGATCCGACGAGCTGCTGGATCTTCGCCGGTGATCTCCCGGCCGTACTCCTCGTCGTTGACCAGGCGGGGCAGCAGGGCGTCGCTCGTCTCCAGGTCGGCGGTGAATCTGTCGCAGCTCCTGGGCCGCCTGGTTGAGCTGGGCGAGGGTGTCCTGGACGCCGGCTTTCATCTGCGGATCGTTGATCAGGGCCGGGGCGAGGCCGGGGCCGTTCTCGGATGCTCGGCGAGGACCGAATCGAGCCGGTCGACCGCGCCGGAGAGCTGGTCGGCCATGGCCTTGTCGTTGAGCAGCCGGCCCAGGGGGCCCTCGCCGGTCTCGATCCTGGTGGCGATCCGTTCCAGCGACTCCGAGGTGCCGATCGAGCGAGGCCTTGAGGCGGCGGCCCGACTCGGAGTCGCTGGTCAGCTCGCCGAGGAGCCCCTCGCCGCGCTCCATCCGGCTGAGGATGGTCGGAGAGCGAGTGCGAGATCTCGACCACGTTGTCCATCACGTCCTCGCCCGAGGCGAGCAGCGCGTCCACGTTGGTGGGCTGGGCGGCCGGGATCTCGCCTCCGTTCGGGACTGACCGGGAAGGAGGGCGCGCCGGACGTGATCTCGATGTACTTGTCGCCGAGCAGGCCGAGGGTCTTGATGCGCGCCTGTGACGCACCCGCGGTGCTCGCCGGGTTCGCCGCGCTCACCGCCTTGATGTTTTCCGGGCCGCGGATGCGGGCGGCGTACTGCTTGTCCACACGGATCCAGACCTGAATGGCCTCTCCGGTCGGGTTCTGCGGCAGGGTCACCTTGGTCACCGTGCCCACGTCCACGCCGTTGAGCTGCACGGGGCTGCCCGGCTTCAAGCCGCTGACCGAGCTGAACTGGATGTAGTACCGGTTCTTGCGGCTGAAGAGGTTGTTCTTCTCGCCGATCAGGAGGACCCCGGCGCCGAGCACGGCGAGGGCCGCCAGAAGGACGAGCCCGACCCGGATCGCGCTTCCGCTACGCGGCATGCTCGTCTCCTCTTCCCGTCCGGCCAGGAAGTTGCCGAGGTCCGGATGGCCGGCGCCCTCCGCCTGCTCCCAGGTGCCGATGAAGGCGACCTGCCCGTCCCAGGAAGGCGAGCCGGTCGCCGACCCGGCGGGCCAGGTGCGATGTCGTGGGTGACGACCACCGAGGTCACGCCGAGATCCTTCTGGATCGAGGATGAGCCCGCCGATGGTGGCCGAGGTGATCGGGTCGAGGCCGGTGGTGGGCTCGTCGAAGAGCACGACCTCGGGGTCGAGGGCGAGCGAGCGCGCCAGCGCCACGCGCTTCCTCATGCCGCCCGAGAGGTCCGACGGGCAACTTGCGCTCCGACGCCGTCGGGAGGCTGACCTGCCGAGCTTCTCGGCGGACCGTCGCCGCGATCTCCTCCGCGGACGTCGTCGTGTGCTCGCGCAGCGGGAAGGCGACGTTGTCGAACACGTTCATCGAATCGAACAGGGCGCCGCTCTGGAACAGCATGGCGATGCGCCGGCGCAGCGGGAAGAGCTCCCGCTCGTCCGAGCGCCGAGATCTCGATGCCGTCGAAGCATACCGAGCCGGCGTCCGGCGCTCGAGCCCGTTGAGCTGGCGCAGCATGACGCTCTTGCCGCTGCCCGGAGCGGCCGAGGATGACCAGGCACTCGCCGCGGCGCACGTCGAAGTCCACGCCGTCGAGCACGACCCGGGGGCCGTACTTCCGGACCAGGCCGCGGACCTGGTACGAGCGCTTCAGACATGGGCGCTTCGGCACGCCGATATTCGTCTCGATGACCGTTCACGTCAGGATGTAGAAGAGCTTGGTGAGAAAGAAGTCGGACACCAGGACAAGGATGGCCGCCAGCACCACGGTGTTGGTCGTCGCCCGGCCCACGCCGTCCGCGCCGCCCTGCGTATTGAGCCCATTGTAACATCCGACGATCGCGATAAAGAACGCGAAGAAAAAGGACTTGGCGATTCCGCTCCCGACGTCGCCGAAGTTGAGCGAGCCGAAGACGTCGTTGAAGTAGAGGCCGGCCGGCAGGTCGAGCTGGTGACGACGATGACGAGGCCGCCCAGGATGCCGAGGGCATCGCCGAGGATGGTGAGCGCCGGCAGCATGACCAGGGTCGCGGCGAGCTTGGGCACGACCAGCTTCTTGACGGGATCGGCGGCCATCGCGCGCAGCGCGTCGATCTGCTCGGTGACCTTCATCGTGCCGATCTCGGCGGTCATGCCCGAGCCGATGCGGCCGCCCACGATGAGCGCGATGAGCACCGGGCCGAGCTCGCGCACGAGCGACTTCGAGACCACGGTGCCGATGTAGTACTTGACTCCCAGGCTCGGCAGGCTGAGCGCGGTCTGGAGCGCGAGGACCATGCCGGTGAAGATGGTCGTGATGCTGGCCACGCCCAGGGAGCGGACGCCGATCTGCTCCATCTGGCGCACCCAGAGGCCGATCTCATAAGGGGGCTTGAAGAGCGCGGCGAACGCCTGCCACGTCAGGAAGGCGAGCTCCCCGGTCTCCTCCGCGATGTCTCTGGCTTTCACGTGCGGATCGGCAACCAGAAGGCGGCGTGGGAGGCTCCGAAAGCCAGATCCGCCGCCGCCATGGGGTAGAGGCCGGGCACGCGGCGGGCCGCGAGGAGCAGCACGGCGCCGCCGAGGAGCCGCCCGCCGATCGCCACGGCCAGGATGCCGCTGTAGCGGCGGGGGTCCCGGGCCACGAGGACGTAGACGGCCGCGAGCATCAACAGAAGGACGGCGAGGATCCACAGGTAGAACGCCGCCGCGGGAAGGGGCGGCAGGGGCAGCTCGAACAGCCGGGCCGACGGCTCCGGAGCGAAGGCCAGGAGCAGGGCGAACGCCACGTCCCAGAGGGCTCCCAGGACGAGGCTCGCGCGCAGCAGGGTCAGGAACCGGAAGCGCCGGGCGAAGCGGGCGGTTGTGCTCATCGGCGGGGATTCTATCAGGCGCGCTCGATCCTCCGACTGGACCACGGGCGGAGAGCGGGAGAGAATAGGCCGCCCATGCCGCCAATACCGCCCATGCCGCCAATACCCCCGAACCTCCGCCCACCCCTCTGGCTCACGATCCTGGGCACGCTCACCGGCAACCTCTTCCTGGTGCTCGGGAGCCTGATCCTGTCCGTGGTCGCCATCCTGGTGAGCTGGATCCCGCCGCGCGGCAACTGGATGTTCGGCGTGGCCCGCCTGTGGTCCCGCTGTGTGCTCACCGCGAGCGCCGTGCGGCTCCAGGTCTCCTACGACTCCGCCCTGGAGCCCGGGAAGAGCTACGTCCTGCTCTGCAACCACCAGAGCCTGTTCGACATTCCGGCCCTGCTCACGACCTGTCCGGGGCAGGTGCGGATGATGGCCAAGAAGAACCTGTTTCGCATCCCCCTGTTCGGCTGGGGCCTGTCCGCCGGCGGCTTCATCCCGATCGACCGGGGGGACCGCAGCACGGCGCGGCAGAGCTTCGCCTCCGCCCTCGCCCGGCTCAAGAACGGGACGTCCATCCTCCTCTTCCCCGAGGGGACGCGGTCGAAGACCGACACCCTCCTGCCGTTCCAGCGCGGCGGGTTCCTCCTGGCCATGAAGACCGGGCTGCCGATCGTGCCGGTGGGCATCCGGGGGACCCGGGCCGTCCAAGCCAAGGGGAGCCTGGTGATCCATCCCGGTCCGGTCGAGGTTCGCTACGGCGCTCCGATCTCGGCCGCCGACTATGGGATCCGGCGCAAGGGAGAGCTCATCGCCGAGGTCCGGCGCCGGGTCGCTGAGCTCGCCGACCTGGAGCTGCCGGAGGAGCAGGGAGGGGGCAGTGCCGGAACGATCGGCGCCATGGAGGCCTGATGGTACGATTGGTCCCGAGCCGGCTCTTCCGGCCCCCGAACGCGAGGAAACCCGCAAGGACTTTTCAAGATGGCAACTGATCTCGAATCCGCGGCCTGGGAGGCTCTCCGAGGCGTGAAGTTTCCCGGCATGAGCCGGGACATCGTCTCCTTCGGCTTCGTGAGCCGTATCAAGGCGTGCGCCGGGCAGGTGGCGGTGGACCTCCAGATGTCCACCCACAACCCCGCCGCCGCCGAAAAAGTGAAGGAAGCGGCCGAGCAGGCACTCCGGACCATCCCCGAGGTGGAGGAGGTCCGGGTCAACATCAACGTGGTGAAGCCCGCCACCCGCGAGGAGTCGGCCCAGAAGGCCATCGCCCAGGACAACTCGCTGATCCCCGACGTCCGGCACGTGGTGGCGGTGGCGAGCGGCAAGGGCGGCGTGGGCAAGTCCACGGTGGCGGCGAACCTGGCGGTGAAACTGGGTCAGCTCGGCTACAAGGTCGGCCTCCTCGACGCCGACATCTATGGCCCGTCGGTGCCGCTGATGTTCGGCATCACCGACAAGCCGCGGGTGGACGGCAACCGGATCCTTCCTTTCGAGAAGTACGGCATCAAGCTGATGTCTCTGGGCTTCATCATGGAGACCGACACGCCGGTGATCTGGCGCGGTCCGATGGTGATGCGGGCCATCGAGCAGATGCTCGGCGACGTGGAGTGGGGAGAGCTCGACTACCTGGTTCTCGACCTGCCGCCGGGCACGGGCGACGCCCAGCTCACGGTGACCCAGAAGGTGCCGCTGGCCGGCGCGGTCATCGTGACCACGCCGCAGGACGTGGCCCTGATCGACGCCCGCAAGGGACTCGCCATGTTCAAGAAGGTGAACGTGCCGGTGATCGGGATCATCGAAAACATGTCGTCCTTCGTCTGCCCGCACTGCGGCGAGGTGACGGACATCTTCAAGCGGGGCGGCGGTGAGCGGACGGCGGAGATCCTGCAGACGGCCTTCCTGGGCGCCATCCCGCTCGATCCGAAGATCGTGCTGGGCGGCGACGCCGGGGTGCCGATCGTGGTGGCCGAGCCCGACGGCCCGCACGCCGAAGCCTTCCGCCGGGTCGCCGAGGCCGTGGTGGACGAGGTCGCCGTCCAGAGCGAGATGAAGCCCAAGTTGTCGATTGTTTGATCACGTTCCCCCTCTCCCCGACCCTCTCCCCCGTGCCGGGGGAGAGGGAGAAAGCATGAGCTCCATGTCGGTTGCTCTGATCGCGGATGCCCACCTCGGAGGCCCCGGCGGTTCCGCCGGGCCTCTCCTCCAGCAGCTCCGGGAGCTGCCGGGGCAGGGGTGCCGGCGGCTCATCCTTCTCGGAGACATCTTCCAGGTCTGGATCGGCGACCCCCGCTTCGAGACCGCCGACGTCGCGGCCGTCGTGGACGCGCTCCGCGACCTCCGGCGCCAGGGCATCCGGGTGGATTATGTCGAAGGGAACCGGGATTTCTTTCTTGCCGGCAGTCCTTACGCTGACGCCTTCGACGGAGTGGTTCTGGAGACCGCCTTCGAGGCCGGCGGGACGCGGTATCTGGCCGTCCACGGCGACGGCCTGAACGACCGGGACCGGCAGTACCGCTTCTGGCGCTGGCTCTCGAAGAGCGCGCCGGTCCGCTTCGCGGTCTGCCACGTCCCCCGTCCGCTGGCCCACCGGATGGTCCACTCCACGGAGCAGCGGCTCTCGCAGACCAACTTCAAGCACAAGGTGAGGCTGCCGGAGGAGGCGATCCGCCGCTACGCCGAGCGCCGCCTGGCCGAAGGCCACGACGTCCTGCTGCTGGGCCACTTCCACGAGCCGCGGGTCTGGCAGGTCCGGGGAGGCGAGGTCCACCTCCTCGACGCCTGGTTCAAGAGCCGGCGGGTGGAGTGGCCGGGGCGGGTAGGCTAGACTCCCCCGCGATGCGCGTCACCATGGTCGGCAGCGGGACGTCCACCGGGGTGCCGGTGATCGGGTGTCCCTGCAAGATCTGTACGTCCACGGACCCCCGGAACAAGCGGTGGCGGCCGGGGCTCAAGCTGGAGGTCAACGGCTGCGTCATCCTCGTGGACACGCCGACCGATCTCCGCGAGCAGGCGCTCCGCTTCGGCCTCCCCCGGCTCGACGCTGTCCTCTTCACCCACGCCCATGCCGACCACATCTTCGGGCTCGACGACATCCGGATTTTCAACTTCCGGCAGCGCCACGCGATCCCCTGCTACGGCTCGGCTGAGACGCTGCAAGCCATACGGCGTATCTTTGCCTATGTCTTCGAGCGCACCCAGGACGGCGGCGGCAAGCCGCAGCTCGAGCTGCTGGAGGTGCGCGAGCCCTTCCGGCTCCTGGGCCGCGAGATCGTCCCCGTCCCCGTCTGGCACGGCGAGATGGAGGTCTTCGGCTACCGCCTCGGAAGCTTCGCCTACGTGACTGACTGCAACCGCATCCCGGACGAGAGCTTCGAGCTGCTCGCCGGGGTCGAGGTTCTGATCCTGGACGCCTTGCGCTACCGTCCCCATTCCACCCACTTTTCGGTGGGGGAGGCCCTCGACGCGGCGGCACGGATCGGATCGAAGCGGACCATTTTCACCCATCTCGCCCACGAGATCGACTATGGAGATCCCCAGGTGCCGCTGCCGCCCGGGGTGGAGCTCGGCTATGACGGCCTCACTTTCGACGTCGAATAGCGATCACCACGATCGCCGCGAGCGTATCGAGATCCCCTCCGGCCGGAAGGTATCCGGCCGGGTGCGGGTCCCGTCCTCGAAGAGCCTGACTCATCGCTGGCTCAACCTGGCCCTGCTGGCGCGCCGGCCGATGGTGGTCGAGCGCCCGTTGTTCGCCGAGGACACCCGCCTCTTCCTCGCCGCGCTCGGCCGGTGCGGCTTCCGGGTGGAGGAGAGCGGCGACGACGTCCGGCTGACGCCCGCGGAGGCCCCGGCCGGCGAGGTGGAGGTCTTTTGCGGCAACGCCGGCACCATGCTCCGTTTCCTGGTGGCGACCCTCGCCGCCGTCCCCGGTCGCTGGCGGCTGGACGGCGTCCCCCGGCTGCGCGAGCGGCCGGTCGGCCCCCTCGTCGAGGCGCTGCGCCGGCTCGGCGCCCGCATCGAATATCTGGCCGCCGAGGGCTACGTGCCGCTGCGGATCGAGGGCGCGAGCCTCGGGGCCGGCACGACCTTCCTGGATGCCGGCGAGTCGAGCCAGTATCTCTCGGCGATCCTGATGGCCGCCCTGCGCGCTCCGGGCGAAGTCACCGTCGAGGTGAGCGCCCTCACCTCCGGCCCGTACGTCGACGTCACCCTGGGAGTGGCCGAAGCCGCGGGTGGGAAAATCGAGCGGCTGGGGCCGAAGATTTGGCGCGTCCACCCTTCGGACCTGCGCATCGACCGCGTTCAAGTGGAGGGGGACTGGTCCGCCGCCTGCTACCCGGCTGCCGCGGCGGCCCTGACCGGCGGCACGGTCGTCCTCGACGGCCTCGCCCGCGACTCCCGGCAGGGAGACCGGGGGTTTCTCGACCTTCTCCTGGAGATGGGCGCCGAGGCGGACCGGCGCGAGGATGGCCTGGAGGTTCGTGGCACCGGAGAGCTGAGAGGTATCGAGGCCGATCTCTCCACCATGCCGGACCAGGTCCCGACGCTGGCCGCGCTGGGTCCGTTCGCCGCCGGCCAGACCCGGATCTTCAACGTCGCCCACCTGCGCATCAAGGAGAGCGATCGCCTGGAGGCCATGGCCACCGAGCTGCGCAAGCTCGGCGCCGAGGTCGACGAAGGGCCGGACAGCCTCCGCATCCCCGGTGTCTGGGCCGGCGCGGTTCCCCCGGCCGGCCCGGTCCTCATCGATCCCCGGGGCGACCACCGCATCGCGATGAGCCTGGCGCTCGCCGGTCTCCGCCGGCCCGGCGTCGTGATCGGCTCGCCCGAAGTCGTCGCCAAGTCCTACCCGGGCTTCTGGAAGGATCTGGAGAGGATGCTCGGCTGAGGCCGCCCCTCGCCCGGCCGCCTGCTACTTCCGCAGCTCCTCGATCTTCGCCACCACGTCGCGATAGTTCGTGTTGATGCCGTAGAGCTCCACGAAGGTGGCGAAGGCGGAGGACATGTCGCCCATGGCCATGTAGGCGTTGCCGAGGTCGTACATGAGGCCCAGCATGTCGTCCTCGGCGAGGTTCGGGGCCTCCATGCCGCGGCGGTACCACTTGACCGCCAGCTCGGGCAGCCCTTTGTCGAGGAAGCAGAGGCCGAGCATGGACGAGCTGGTGACCAGGTAGCGGGGGTCCTTCGCGGCGAGCTGGAACTCGCCGATGGCCTCGTCGAGGAGGCCCATCTCCCGGTAGGCGATACCGAGGTTGAAGTGGGTGTCGTAGTCGGTGGGCGACAGGTGCTCCGCCACACCCTTCTTGAAGCCTTCGACGATCTCCTCCAGCGACTGCTCGGCCTGGACGCCGTCCTGGAAGACCTCTTCCCGGGAGAGCTCTTCCACCAGCTCGCCGGCCAGGTCGAAGAAGTCGTCCTCCTCGTCGAAGAGGCCGGCCCGGTGGGGAGCGGCGGTGGGCTTGCCGGCTTCGGCCTCGTCGAGCCAGTCGCCGCTGTCCTCGAAGGATGGCGGCGGCGCGGCGGCGGCCGGCTGGGCCTCCTCGGCCTCCCAGAGCGCCTCGGCGGCTCCGGATTCCTCCTCCTCGATCATCGAGCCCAAGGAGGTGAGGTCGAAGAGGCCGCCCTTGTTGAAGGCGGCCGGCGATACCGGCGATACTGGCGATGACGGCGATACGGGCGGCGGCGGCGCGGCGGCGGCCGGTATCACCGGTGGTGCCTGAGGCGACGGCGGGCGCGGCGGCGGGGTCGCGGCCCCCGGCTTGCGCGCGGGCTTGTCCTGGAGGATGCCGCGGAGGAGGTCGTCCACGCGTTTCGACTCGGCGGCCGGGCGCGGCGGCGGCGGGATGACGGGCGCGGCGGCGGCCGGCGGCAGTGCGGGCTCTTCCAGGAGCATCTCCTCCGACTCGAGGGCGATCTCGTCGAACCCTCCGAGCCCGGGGAGCGCCTGGGTCTCGGTGAGCCCGGCGGGCTCCTCGGCAAAGAAGTCGTCCAGGACGGGCTCTGGAGGAGGCGCGGTCTCCACGGCCTCGGCCGGTGGCGGAGCCGCCAGGGGAGGCTGGACCGGCAGGGTCGTGTGGGGGCCGGCGACGACCTCGTCCTCCTCGATCACGTATCCCGCTTCCAGCAGGCGCGCGCGGACGGACTGCCAGGGCTCGGCCACATGGTCGGCGACGGCGATCTCGGACATCCGCTTCGCCAGGGTGAAGACGCGCTCGTGGCGCTGCTTGCCCAGGTGGATCCCGATCAGGAGCGCGTGGGCGGTCAGGCTGTCGGGCCGGGCGCGCAAGGCGTCTTCGAGCTTCTCGACCGCCTTCTCAGTCAGGCCGTACTTGGCGAGCACCTCGGCTTCGACGACATGCTCGTCGCGCTCGGTCTCTTCGCGGGTCGGGCCGGCTGTGAGCTCCGGCAGGGCTTCGAGCTCGATGTCCGCGTCGAGGGCATCGAAGGAGTCGAGGACGAAGGCGCCGGCGTCGGCGAAGGACTCGGCCGGCACGGGATGGCCGGTGTGGGGCGAGGGGCCGGTGGGGGCGGGTTCGGCGGCGAGGCCTTCGACCTCCAGCGGCTCGAGCGTCAGCGAATCCTCCAGCTCGATCTCCAGCGGCAGCGCATCGTCGTGACGCGCCCAGGCGGGGCGGGCGGGCGCACCGGCCATGTCGGCCGGCGGCCTTACCTGGCTGGCCGGCGCCTCGTCCTCGGGCAGTTCGACGACGAGCTCCTCGAACGGATCGAGGTCGATCTCCAGCTCTTCGCTCGCGGCCTCCACCGCAGCCGCCGGCGAGCCGCCGCGCGGGCCGCCGCTCCCTTCGATCGACGCCGCGGCCTCCCGCATGGCCGCCATGAGGTCGTCGCCGAGATCGATCTCCAGCTCGATCGAGGCGTCGTCGTCGGCATGGACCGCCGCGGCCGCCATCGGATACGGCTCCTCGTAAGCCTCCTCACTGGGCTCGGGCTCGGGCCTGGGCGCGGGGCGGCGGGCGGCTTCGCGGGCGATCTCCTCGGCCTCGGGGTTGCGCTCGACCGCCACGGCGAGGAAGTGGGCCGCGGCGGCATCGTCGCCGGCCGCGCGCAGGGCCTCGACGGCGTCGCGGATGAACCGGAGGTTCTTGACGTCGATGCCGAGGCCGCGCTCGTAGACCTGCACCGCGTCCTGGGTGCGGCCGTGCTGGATCATCAGCTCGGCGATGACCCGGTACTCGTTCATCGCCTTCTCGAAGAGCTTCTGCTGGGTGTAGATCTCCGAGAGCTTGACGTGGTACGAAGGGTTCTCCGGCTCCAGATCGGTCATCTTGCTGTAGATGGCGATCGCGGAGGCCGCGTTCTCGTGCTTGGTGTAGTAGTCGGCCAGCACCTGGTACTGCGTGCGCGCCTCGGTGATGAGGTTCTGCTTGTGGTACAGGTCCGCGAGCTGCTCGTAGATGTCGAGGCGCGTGGGGTCGAGCTTGATGATCTTCTTGTAGATCGCGATGGCTTTGACGAAGAAGCCCTGCGCGGAGTACTGCTCGCCGATCTGGCTGAAGAAGTCGACCGCCTCGTCGATGCGCTGGATCTTGGCGTAGAGGTCGCCGACCCGGTTCAGGGTGTTGATGTCGTTCGGGTTCTCCGCGAGGAGCTTGCGGTACTCGCGGATGGCCGGCTCGATCTTGCCGCGCGAGACGAACTTTTCCGCCGTCTGGACGACCACCTCGCGCTGCAGAGCCATCAGCGGCCTCCTCCAGCGCCTGCGGCACCCGAAGAGCCGAGCCGGGGGAGCACCGGGCGATAGGTCAGGCGGTGGACCGGGCAGGGACCGTAGGCCTCCAGTGCCTGAAGGTGCTCGGGCACGCCGTAGCCCTTGTGGACGGCGAAGCCGTAGGCGGGATACTCGCCGTCGAGCTCGCTCATCATGCGGTCGCGCTCGACCTTGGCGAGGATCGAGGCGCAGGCCACGCCGTAGCTGACGGAGTCGCCGCGGATCAGGGGGAGGCAGGGGACCAGGAAGCCGCGGAGGTGGACGGCGTCCACGACCACGCAGTCGGGCGCCGGCCGCAGCGTGGAGACCGCCTGCGCCATGGCGCGGCGGGTGGCTTCGAGGATGTTGATGCGGTCGATGATGTCCGCGTGTACGGCGACCACGGTGAAGGCGAGCGCGGTGGCGCGGATGGCCGCCGCCAGGCGCTCGCGCTCGGCGGCGGTGAGGCACTTGCTGTCGTCCACGCCGGGCACGGCGCTACGGGGATCCACGAGCACGGCGGCGGCCACCACGGGACCGGCCAGCGAGCCGCGGCCCGCCTCGTCCACTCCCGCGACGCGGCAGTAGCCGCAGCCGGTGAGCCAATCCTCCAGTCCGCGCATGAGGCGCAGACGGTAGGCCTCGGCAAACAGGTCGAGCATTCCCGGGGCTGACGGGTTCGCTCTCGTCACCGTGCTCCTTTCGTCAATCAACAACCCCGGGGAACCGGGGAACCCGCGATCAGGCGTGAGTCTTGTCGTCGCGCCGCTCCTCGATCCGGGCCGCCTTGCCGCGCAGGTTGCGCAGGTAGTACAGCTTGGCCCGGCGCACCTTGCCGCGCCGCATCAGCTCGATCCTATCGACGATCGGCGAGTGGAACGGGAAGATCCTCTCGACGCCGATGCCGCCCGAGATCTTGCGGACCGTGAAGGTCTCGCGCGTGCCGCCGCCCCGGCGGGCGATGACCACGCCCTGGAACACCTGGATGCGCTCCTTGTCGCCTTCTTTCACCCGCACGTGGACGCGGATGGTGTCGCCGGGCGAAAACTCGGGCTTCCCACCCCGGAAATAGTTGCTCTCAATCTGATCCAACTGATTCATGACTCACCTCGTAAACCGGCGGAGCCCGCCTGGGGGACGTTGCCGCCATTATTTTCTATTTCAGAATCGCTATGCAACCCCGCCCCGACGGGCCCGCATCGCTCTCGTTTCAGTCTCTCCAGCTCCCGGCGCTGCTCCGGGGTCAGCCGCGTCGCTCGTCCCAACAGATCCGGCCGCTTCTCCCAGGTCGCCCGCAGCGCCTCCCGCTCCCGCCACCGCCGGATCGCGGCGTGGTCCCCCGAAGTCAGCACCTCCGGGACCGCCAGCCCCTCGACCACCGGCGGCCGGGTGTAGTGCGGATAGTCCAGCAAGCCCGTCCGGAAGCTGTCCTGCGCCACCGAATCGGCCTGCTGGACGACCCCCGGCACCTGCCGCGAGAGCGCTTCGATCAGCACCATGGCCGGCAGCTCGCCGCCGGAAAGCACATAGTCGCCGATCGAGACCTCTTCGTCCACCACCGTCCTCCTCACCCGCTCGTCGATTCCTTCGTACCGCCCGCACATCAGGATCAGCCCCCGCTCCGCCCCCGCCTGCGCCAGCTCCCTCACCTTGGCCTCGTCGAGCCGGCTCCCCTGGGGCGAGAGGAGGATCCGCCAGGGCCTCACCTCTCCCGCCTCCGCCGCCCGAACCGCCCGGAGCCATGGCGGCGCCGTCATCACCATCCCGCCACCGCCGCCGTACGGCTCGTCGTCCACGCTGCGGTGCCGGTCCTCCGTGAAATCCCGGAGGTCGAGAACCTTCACCTCCAGAAGCCCCTTCTCGATCGCCCTCCCCACGAGGCTGGTGGCCAGGAACGGGCCGAACAGCTCGGGGAAGATGGTCAGGACCGTGATGCGCATGTTTCGAGCAGCCCCGGAGGCAGGTCCAGCTCGATCCGGCCGCGCTCCACGTCCACTTTCTTCAAAAAGCTCCGGACGAAGGGGATCGGAATCTCCCGCTCGCCGTCCGATACCACCAACAGCAGCCCCCCTCCGTCCTCCAGCAGATCGATCACCTCGCCGAGATCCTCGCCTTCGGTCTCACAACGGCAGCCGAGGAGCTGGTACCAGTAGTAGGTGCCTTCCGGCGGCGCGGGAACCCGGGAGCGTTCGACTTCGAGGAGGAGATCGCGCAGCGCTTCGGCCTGGTCCCGGTCGCGGCAGCCCGCGAAGCGGACGACGGCGCCCGACTTGTGATCCCGATAGGTTTCCACCGTGAGAGGAAGCGTCGGCCGGTCTTCCCGGACCCCCAGCACGGAGGCGCCGGGCCAGAGGCGGCCGGGCACGTCGCTCAAGACCTGGATGACGACTTCGCCGCGCACCCCGTGCGGGCGCAGGACGCGGCCGACGGCGACCCGCTCGGGCAGGTCGGCGCGCGCCGCGGAATCGCTGGCATCAGTCTTCGTCGTCCTCGAGGATTTCGAGCTCATAGCGCACACCTCGCCGGTCCTCCCGGGTCTCCAACAGGGTGCGCAGCGCGCGAGCGGTCCGTCCCTGCCTGCCGATCACCTTGCCCAGATCGTCGGGAGCCACATTCAACTCGAGAATGTTGGCGCGCCGGCCCGGGATTTCGGTGACCTCCACCTCGTCCGGCTGATCGACCAGGAGGCGGATGAGCTCCGTGAAGTCGTCGACCAGCTCAGGCACTCTTCTTCGCCTTGCCTACCAGCTTCTTGACGGTGGGGGACATCTGGGCGCCGCGCTCGACCCAGTACTGGGCGCGCACGGTGTCGATGTTCACGTGGGCCGGGTTCTTCGTGACGTCGTAGAACCCGATCTCTTCGACAGCCGCCGCGGTGGGCACGCTCCGGGAGTCGGACACCACCACGCGGAAGAAGGGATTGTTCCGGGCGCCCATGCGGCGCAGCCGAATTGTCAGCATCTCTCTCGACCTCCAAGGTTCTCGTTGGGCTGCGGCGGACAGGCCTCTACCAGAAGCGCCCGCGCGCAAAGAGGGGGGAGTGTAGCACAGGACCGCCAAAGGGTCCTACCACTACATCTTGAAACGCCCGCGGGCCGCGCCGCCCAGGGCCTTCTTCATGAACTTGCCCTGGACGCCCTTGAACATCTTCTTCATCCCCTTGTACTGCTTGAGGAGCCGGTTGATGTCCGCGACCGACGTCCCGGAGCCGATGGCGATACGCTTCCGGCGGCTGCCGTTGAGGATGTCCGGCCGGCGCCGCTCCTGCGGCGTCATCGAGTTGATGATCGCCTCGACCTTGCGCAGGCCGCTCTCGTCGACGTTGGAAGTGTCCATCCCCTTGAGCGGTCCGACCTTGGGCAGCAGCTCCAGCACCTGGGCGAGCGGGCCGAGCTTGCGGATCTGCCGGAGCTGGTCGCGCAGGTCTTCCAGGGTGAACTCCTGCTCGACCATGCGGCGGGCCAGGCGCTCGGTCTCCGCCGAGTCGAGCCCCTGCTCGGCCTTCTCGATGAGCGACAGGACGTCGCCCATGCCGATCATGCGCGAGGCGAGGCGCTCCGGATGGAAGAGCTCCAGGTCGTCCGACTTCTCGCCGACGCCCACGAAGCGGATCGGCACCCGGGCCACGGTGCGGATCGACAGCGCGGCGCCGCCGCGGGAGTCGCCGTCGAGCTTGGTCAGGATGACGCCGGTGAGCGGCAGGGTGGAGGAGAACTGCTCGGCGCTCTTGACCGCGTCCTGGCCGGTCATGGAGTCGGCCACGAAGAGGGTCTCGTGCGGCTGGATCTTGTCGGCCAGCCGCCGGATCTCCTCCATGAGCGCGGTGTCCACGTGCAGGCGGCCGGCGGTGTCCATGATCATGACGTCGTGGCCGCGCTGGCGGGCGAAGGCGAGTGCGCGGACGCCGAGCGCCACCACGTCCTCGCCCGGCTCGGGCTCGACGACCGGCACGTCCACCCCCTTGCCCACCTGCTTGAGCTGCTCCACGGCGGCGGCGCGCTGGAGGTCGCCGGCCACGAGGATCGGGTGCCGGCCGCGCTTCTTGAGCTGTTTGGCGATCTTGCCGGAGGTGGTGGTCTTGCCCGAGCCCTGGAGGCCGCAAAGCATGATGACCGTCGGCCGGCCGTCGAGGCGGAGGTCGGTCCCCTCCTCGCCGAGCAGCGCGGCGAGCTCGTCGCGCACGATCTTGACCACCTGCTGAGCCGGAGTGAGGCTCTCCATCACCTCCTGCCCGAGCGCGCGCTCGCGCACCCGCTCGACGAACGGCTTCACGACCCGGAGATGGACGTCCGCCTCGAGCAGCGCCAGCCGGATCTGGCGTAGCGCCGCATCCAGAGCCTCGGGCGTGACCTTGCCCTCGCCCTTGAGCTGGCGGAAGACGTCCTGGAGCTTTCCTTGCAGACCGTCGAACATGGGACGGGGATGGTAGCACGGAGGGAGGAAGTCCTCACTCCTCCCGCTATGGGAGGAATCGCTGGCGGAGGTGGGGGCGGTTGGATGAAGACCGCAGCCGAGACGCCGTACCGGCGGGTTGAGAGGCTTTACCGGCGGGTACAGAGGTTGTACCGGCGGGTTCAGGGCCGTACCGGCGGGTTGAGAGGCCGTACCGGCGGGTACAGAGGCCGTACCGGCGGGTTCAGGGGCCTTACCGGCGGGTTCAGGGGCTTTACCGGCGGGTACAGGGGCCGTACCGGCGGGTACAGGGGCCGTACCGGCGGGTTGAGAGGCTTTACCGGCGGGTTCAGAGGCCGTACCAGCGGGTCTCCAGGAGGCAGCGAGGCACAATCCCCATGCGGAGATCCCGGCCCAGTTTGTGCGGGCGGCGTGACCGCCAAAACCGAGCACTGTTTCGATGCCGCGACCGGTTTTCTTCAGCGTACCCGCACGCTCAAGACGGGCACCACCCGCGGCGCCAACGATCTCGTCGCGGTCTTCACGCCCACCGGCGGCAACCTGACCCGGGAAGAGTACTACGGCGGCGACCAGCAGACCCTCGGCACGGGCGAGCTCTGCAGCCTGTCCTTGCCAGCCAACCAGTACCGGATCGATCACACCTGGCAGTATGGGGTCGGCAACCTTTCCCAATACTACGATGCCGCCGGCAGCGCGCTGTCGTTCAAAAGCCTGGATACGGACATCGATCTGTCCTCGGGGCTGGTCACGAAAAGCCGCGACACCTCGCTCATCGGCACCAGCTACGAATACGACAACTCGGGCCGGCTGACCGCGGTCAAGCCGGACTCGGGTCACGACGGCTGGACGATCTACACCTACAGCCGTTCGCTCGGAGCCAGCTCGCCCGCCCAGGTCCAGGTCTCGCGCCAGCCGAACGGCGGCGGCACGGCCCTGGCCGAATCGATCATCAAATACGACTCCTTCGGCAGGGTCTGGCAGGAGCACACGAAGATGCCGGATGGTACCTGGTCGATCCGCCAGACGAGCTACAACCCACTACATTGGAAAACGCAGGTCACCGAGCAGGGCAACACCGCGGAGAAAACTGAGTATCTCAACTACGACCCGTTCGGCCGGCCCACCACCATCCGGCCGCCGGACGGCTCGGCTCACGACGTGACCCTCGCATACCTGGGCGTGCGAAAAGTCAGCCGGACCTCCAAGGTAGGCAACACCATCACGGGCACGACCATCAACGAGGTGCTCTCGACCACCCAGGAATTCTACGATCGCCAAGGCCGGCTCTATCAGGTGAAGGAACAGGCGGAGTCGAACGGCAACGACGCCACCACAACCTACTTCTACGATGCCGGCAACCGCTTGAGCCGGGTGCGGCAGGTGGCGGTGGCCGGGACGCAAAACCGTTACTTCACGTATGACAACCGGGGTTTCCTGACGAGCGAGCAACATCCGGAAAAGGGAGCCGATCCCGGCGGCAACGGCACGGTGACCTATTCGAAGTACGATGCCAGAGGCCACGCCGGGAGAAAGGTGGACGGCCCGAACGACCTGACCTTCACCTACGACCGTGCCGAGCGCCTCAAGCAGGTGGATGCGACCGGCGGCAACATCCTGAAAGTCTTCAACTACGGCACGTCCAACGCCGCGGGTACCAGGACGAACGGCCGGCTGGAGTCGGCGCTGCGCTACAACTACGTAGGTACGCCGTTCAACGCCACAGTACTGATGACGGAAACCTACACCTACGGCGGCCGGCAAGGGAGAGCGTCGAGCCGCGTGACCCAGATGACCTACAACGGGACGCCCGGCGAATCGTTCTCGCAATCCTGGACCTGGAACGCTCTGGGTGACCTCGGCAGCATCACCTATCCGGCCTGCCAGTTCGCGGCCTGCGTGCCGGTCACCCGTTCGATCTCGCCAGGATACACGAACGGGTTCTTGACATCCGTACCCGGATGGGCGACCCTCAGCTATCATGCGAACGGCATGGTCAACCAGATCACCCACTCGAACGGTGTCGTGGACACCCAGGCGAACGACCCGGACAGCATGAGGCGCCCCTCCTCGATCTCGTCGGCGAAAGGGACCACGACGCTCTGGAGCTCGGGAACGTATGCCTATGACGGCACCGGCAACGTGGTGAAGACCGGCAGCGGCTATTATCTCTACGACCGGGTGAGCCGTCTTCTCGAAGGCCACGTCTACGACGGCGCGACCGGCGGCGGTACCCAGAAATGGCAGAGTTACAGCTACGACCCGTTCGGCAACATTCTCGCCATCGGCGGCACGAGCGGCCGTTCGACGCCGACGAGTGCGGCCACCAACCGTCTGAACGGGACCGGAACGTCTTACGACACCGCGGGCAATTTGATCGCCTGGAACGGCAGCACCTATCAATATGACGGCTTCAATCAGATGACCCGCATGAAATCCGGAGCCGAGGACTGGGTTTACATCTACACCGCGGGCGATGAGCGCTTCTGGTCCTACCGCGTGGGCGGAGGCGGCTCGCTCTGGGCGCTCCGGGACCTGGACGGCAAGCTTCTCCGCGAGTACGAGGCCCACACTTCCTGGAGCACCTTCAAGGACTATATCTACCGGGACAGTCAGCTCCTAGCCTCCTCCCATCCCACCGAAGGAGTCCGGCATCTCCACCTCGATCATTTGGGAACTCCGCGACTGGTGACCGCCGGGAGCACCGGCGGTGACTTTTTCACGCTGACGCCCTGCCGGGTGCTCGACACCCGTGATCAGGCGACGCCGCTTACTCCCGGCGAGACGCGAACGGTAACCCTGGCTGGCGTCTGCGGTATTCCGAGCAGCGCCACCGCGGTGTCGATCAACATCACCGCAGTTGACTCCACGGCGCAGGGCGAAATGACCGCCTGGCCGGCCAACGAGCCGCAGCCGGTCACCTCGGCGATCTCCTATCAAGCGAGCCTCAACCGGGCCAACAACGGGATCCTGAAGCTGGGAAACGGCGCCTTGTCGTTCTTCGCCAATCAACTCTCCGGCACCGTCCACCTGGTCATCGACGTCAACGGTTACTTCACGGAACCGGCCGGAGCCGTCGTTGCGTATCACGTCTACTACCCGTTTGGAGAAGAGGCCACGGCGTTCAACCAGGACACCGAGCAGATGAAGTTCACGGGGCACGAGCGGGATCTGGCGAGTTTGGCGGGGGCGGGGGATGATTTGGATTATATGCATGCTCGGCATTGCAGTCCGCTTACGGGGCGGTTTCTCAGTCTTGACCCAACTCTGGAGAGCGTAAGTCCCTTCGTGCCCCAAAGCTGGAATCGTTACAGCTACGTGCAGGGCAATCCACTTCTTTATGTAGATCCAACAGGAGCGCTTCTTGTTTTTGCCGGAAGCAAAGCGAATCTGGAGAAACTTCAGGCGTTTGTTAGCGACGCCCTGCAGGGCTACGAGCTCAAGATAAACAAGAATGGTACGGCGGTACTCGTTGCGAACAACACCCAAGGCCCCCCTACGCCCGAGCAGGCAGCACTGGCTGGCGCGCTTTCTGATGCCATCAACCGTAGCGAGGTTATTCGCATTGGTGTCGAGTCCGGTGCATCGGACGTTCTTATCGGAAACTATTCCTCGGGTAAGATTGATATACAAGATATTGCGTCTATTGGCCCGGGGATTGCATTAAGCTCCGCTTCTGCATTTGCACATGAAGTCGTCGAGCAAACCGCCAAGCAGGTTCGCCATCTCTCAGATTCCAGAAAGCATCAGAACTTTGCTCATGGTTTCGGAATAGCGGCGCAGAACAGGGTATCCGGATTCACGCGCGGGCGGACCAATGACGACCTGCTTGATTATGCCACTGGGAGCGGATATATTCTTACGGAACAGTCCCAGGGAGGTCGAGCAGTCCTGGTAATTCTGCAGTGGTCCAACGGCAACCTTGTTAAGGTAATTCGCCGATGAGAAGCCGCACTTCAAGACCTTTCGTTTATTCGTCTATAGTTTTCGTCGTTTGCTTGTTGGCTTTGGCTCACTATTATAAAGGAACCGCTTCACAGAGAAGGGCGCGTGAAATTTGGCAAGAGCATGAACGTGTAGTCATCGACGCCGCGAACGGCAAACGCGTAGACCTCAATGCTTACGCGGAAGCGTCTCTTTTCTTCGATGCGCTCACTGGCATTGATGTCCCGAGCGAACACTCTACATTCATTGAAGCGATGCCTAACAAGAATACAGCCTCTGCCATTGAGCCGCTGCGGCTCTGGTATGAAGAGAATAAGGCTAGGCTCTACTGGGACGAGCAGCGGAAAGAAGTGAGACTGTTGCCTGCCGATGATTGAACTCGTGCGAAAGGCAACGGAGACCCCAGCGAATCCTTTTCGCAGTCCTGGACCTGAAATGCCCTGGGCGACCTCGGCAGCGTCACCTATCCAGCCTGCCAGTTCGCGGCCTGCGTGCCGGTCACCCGCTCGATCTCGCCAGGATACACGAACGGGTTCTTGACATCCGTACCGGGATGGGCCACTCTCAGCTATCATGCGAACGGCATGGTCAACCAGGTCACCCACTCGAACGGCGTGGCGGACACCCAGGCCAACGACCCGGACGGCATCGAACATGGGACGGGGATGGTAGCACGGAGGGAGGAAGTCCTCACTCCTCCCGCTATGGGAGGACTTGCTGGCGGAGGTGTGGGCGGTTGGATGAAGACCGCAGCCGAGACGCCGTACCGGCGGGTACAGAGGTTTTACCGGCGGGTAGAGAGGTCGTACCAGCGGGTGCGGAGGCTTACGACCGGAACCCTCACTCCCCCACGGCCTCGAACTTCAGCTCGGGATCGTGCTGCGACCGGTGGAGGAACTGGGTGATTTTCCGGGTCAGCGCCACCGTGACGGCGTCGCGCTGTGCGGCCTCGCAGAAGACCTTGAGGGCGGCCAGGGACTTCCTTGACAGCCTTCATAATTCAGACCCATACTAGTCCCGGTCGAAATCAAGGAGGGCGAGCTCTATGCGAAAGCGGTTGCGCTGGATCAGGCTGGCAGTCTTGGCAGGGCTCATGCTTGTAGGTGCTCAGGGCGCTGTGTGGGCGGCATGTGGCACGTGTCAGGTGTGCAGGGAGAAGACGAGGCTTACGATCCCTGCCGATTACTGTTCGATAGCGGATGGCGAGAACGGGTCCATGTGCTGCTCGGAAGAAAGTATTGGAATAGCAACCTATTGCACTGAATCGGGCTCCCTCTGTTACGGCATCGGTGTCAGCCCCGGCGGTGGTGGGTCAGGAGGTGGAGGAGGTGGTGGTGGAGGCTGTGCCTATCAGAGCGGCTGGTGTCCCCCCGACTGCATGAGTTGCAGCGGCGGGACGAGGTACTAGCCGGCCGGCCGGTACCAGACCTTGTTGCCGGCGCAACGAGGTACTTTGGGAAACAGGTGGATCATTGAGGAAGGCTATCGCGCTTACCAAGCGATGGGCGAGTGTCGCTGCTTTGGGACTTTCCGTTGTGACTGCCTCTGGCGGTGAGTCGCCCCCAAGTGCTCCGCTGGAGTCCGTAGCACCAGCCCAGATACACGTCACGCTGAACTCCGCAACGGGGGCGCCTCTAGCCGGAGAAGGCTTTGTCGTCTTCAAGGGTTCGGCATCGGCTACCCCCGTAGTCGTTCCAACGAAGTTGCCAGGGTCCGCGGCGGCCGAGTTGCCTATCGGTTCGCAGTGGATCCTGATCGCCGATTTTCCCGGCTACTTCGCGGCGTCTTCAGTCCTCAACGTGCCATCTGAAGCGCAAGCCGGTCCGATGGAAGTCAGGGTGACGCTTCGGCCGGCCGGCACACTGGCGGGCAAATTCACCGTTGGGGAGAAAGACACGTTGCCTGAGGGGCTGGAGGCTCGATTCGAGCCGACCCGCGACGGTCCTCCTGGCAAACAGGATATACCGCCAGGGTTGGCCACATGTGCCGTCAGCAAGGAAGGAGACTGGCGTTGCCGGCTTCCGGCAGGCCGTCTCGACGTTGCCTTGCATCCCAAGGGTTTCGTTCCCCACTATCTTTGGAATGCCGGTGTCACGGCCGGCGAGACGAGCGTACTTGGATCGTGGAAGCTCATTCGCGGCGCGTCGGTCGCGGGCTGGGTTGCACAGGAAGATGGCACGCCGGCCGAAGGATGCCAGGTTCGTCTCGAGCCGGCGACGGCGCCGGGCCGGCCGAACGATCCCGTGCTGGGATTCCTGCGGTCGGTCGCCAACGAAGTCCCATGCCAGAAGAAGGGCTTCTTCCAATTCTCGGCGGTAGCCGCGGGTTCGTACACGCTCGTGGCGCGGGAGGGGGATTCACGGGCGCAAATGTCGCCTGTGGAAGTCTGGGATGGCGCTGAATCGAGACTCACGGCGCCGCTCATGCTCCGGCGCCCTGTCAACTTCGAGGTGGCGCTCTCTCCTCCGGCCGACTGGCTTGGCCGCCCTTGGCGCATCGAGGTGCGGCGGGCGAGCGAGTATAGCGCCGGATGGGAAGAGCCTTCGTATCGGGCCGAGGCGAGCCTGGACGGCCGGCTACGAATTCCCAAACAATCTCCGGGCCGCTTCTGGATCACGGTCTACGATCGGCTCGGCAACGCGATCTTCTCAGACTCGCATGTGGATCTGACCGATTCGACGCAGCCGTACCTGATCACTCTGGACATGCTTTGGATCGAAGGGAGGATCAAGCTAGGGGAAGAACCCGTCGCCGGGCGCCTCTTTTTCGGCGGGCGAAGCGGCGTTACATCCATCGCGATGACCTCCGATGAGGACGGCCGTTTCGAGGGGCCGCTCCCGAAGCCGGGCGATTGGCGAGTGGACATTGAAGCTGCAGAGCCGCGGTTGAAGGCATCGGTGAAGGTGGAGGTCAAGCCCAAGGGTGGCCGCGCTTCCGTTGCGATCGAGCTTCCCGACACACGTGTTTACGGGAAAGTGGTCGACCCGGCGGGAGCACCCGCACCGAATGCGGAGGTCTCCCTCAGCTCGACCATCAGCACCCTCCAGACTGAGGCTGATCAAAAAGGGGAATTCGAGATCCGGGCCTTCCCAAAGGGCACCCTTCGAGCTCTCCGCGGCACGAGCCGCCGGGAAGGGGGGCCGTGAAGTCAGCGATCCCTACACATTCGAAGCATCCGAGGATTCGCCCCATGGGCCGGTCGTTCTTGCCTTGCGGCGCAATCAGACACTGCGCGGGAAAGTTCTGGCAGCAACCGGGCCGGCTATCGGCGCTACGGTAAGCGCGTGGCCTGCCGCGGGAGGGGACGGCGTCGTCTCGACGGTCCGGTCTCGGCTCGACGGAAGCTTTGAGCTTGAAGTGCCTGAGGGCACGCGAATCGTGCAGGCGGTCGTGAGTCCCCCGGGAGGCGTGCTGAAGGCCTATGAGGTGAATGTGTCGAGTGACGCCGATCTCATGTTTCAAGTAGAGCCTGAAGGCGGTGAGCTGGCCATAGATCTCGGCAAGAAAGAACCGGCTGAGGACGGGATTCTCGTCGTTTGGCAGGAAGACATCGGGATTCCTATCGGCACGCTGATACGCTGGACCGAGGGGCACGGCGTTAGATTTCAGGACCATGGCCAGGTGCGCATTCCGCAGCTCGCTCCAGGCTACTACACGGTGTGCCTTGGAGCCACGGCAGTGATAGCTCCAAGCGAGCTCGAGGACTGGAAGAAAAACCGCGGCAAGTGCGCGTCTGGCTACCTTGCAGCGGCATCGACGCTCGATCTTCGCTTGCCTTAAAATGTCCCTCACTCCTCCCCAGCCCCGAACTTCAGCTCGGGGTCGTGCTGCGACTGGTGGAGGAATCGGATGACGTCCCGGGTCAGCTCCACCGTGGCCGCCTCGCGCCTGGCGGCTTCGCAGAAGACCTGAAGCGCGGCCAGGGCTTCCCGGTGAACGCCCTGGCCGCTGAAGATCCACCTCATCTCTTCGGCCAGGGTCCGCGCCTCCGCGGTGCGGTCCTGCTCCAGAAGGAGCAAGGCCAGGTCCAGGCTCACCAGCGCATAGTCGAGAGCCAGAGGAGGATCGAAGGAGGCGAACTTGCGCCGGGTCTGCTCGAAGGCCTCTTCGGCCTCGGCAGCCCGGCCGGTCCCCGCCGCGATCTTCGCGGCGAGAAAAGCGACGCGCACGAGGTCCACCTCCTGGCCTAGCTGTTCAGCAAGAGCCTGCACCTGTGGTAGGCGGTTCGCGGCTTCTGCCGCAAGATCCTGTAAGCAGAGATTGACCAGGAATTGGCAGAGCACGCCGAGTGCCGCCCGCGGCTCCCGCTTTTCGTCGATATGAAGGATTGCTTCGCGGAGCACCTCGGTCGAAGCCTCAAACTCGCCGAGCGCCCCATGGATCTGGGCCTTCAGGAGAAGCAGCTTCCCTCGGAGATCCCCCCGGTCGGCAGAGAGAGCTTCCTGGTTCCGCCGCAGGGCCTCGGGAAAACGACGTTGCGCCTTCCGGACCGTCGCTTCCAGACCGAGCACCATGGCTTCGCTGAAGAGTCCAGAATCTCCGCGATCACCAGCCTCCCAGAAGCGCGCCGCGGTGGCGAGAGCCGCATCGCTGCCCCGGAGGTCGTTCGTCGCGCGGCGGGCATTGGCCACGTGGAACCAAGCGTAGCCACGAGCTGTCAGGCGCAGCCGCTCGTCGCCCGGGCAACGCTCGGCGATGTGGAGCGCCAACTCGGCCAGTTCCAGGGCCTTCGCCGGGCTGCTCGGCGCCATCTCGATACTCTTCGCCGCGACGAGCTCGCAGAGTGCATAGCTATGGAAATCCTCGATCTCCTCGACCATGGCCAGCCGCTGCCGCGCAGTGCGTGGCTCCAGGCGCAGCCAGAGGTGCGCCGCCAGCCCCCGGTCCGTCGCCCAGGGCGCGTCGTGAGCCCGCCGCAGAGGGGCCGGCGCGGTAGCCGTGAAGATCACCTCCAAGGCTTCACCACTCCAGGCGAGCAGCTCGGCGAAGAGCGTCTCGGACAGGACCCGGTCGGCGCGTGACCAACCTCGGGTGGCCGCCCGAAAGGAGCGAATGGCCCGCAAGGCGGGCTGCACCAGAGCGAGGGGGAATCCGGCGGCCTTCACTGCCCGGTCGAGCACGGCGTCCGGTACCGTCCTGGTCCCGGTGGTGTAGTTCGAGACCTGGCTGGGCGAGGTCCGCGTGACGGCGGCGAAGCCTGTCTGGTCCAGATCCATGCTGTAGCGCAGGAGAACGTAGAAAAGCCGCCTGGCCTGGTCCACCTTCGTTTTCGTTGTCACAGAATCCTCTCCTATGGAAGAAGCCACATCGCTCCCACCGGGATTTCCTCACCCATCCGGGGCACCATTGCCGATTGGAGGCCGGCCACACAGCCAATGGCGGCTCGTACCGGCCGCCTCCCGGAGAAGGAGGAAGTATGCGTCGTAGGCTTCGGAGTCTGATCGTTCTGGTGTGTCTCTGCCTGTTCCTGGGAGCCTCGGTGGCGTCTGCCGCGGGGGCTCCCTCCGTGCCCGCCGGCCGGGAGGTCGGTGGCCTGGCGCGCATCGTTGGTCATCTCGGGGCTCTCCTCAAGGCCGTCTGGGAGAGCGAGGCGGGTCACATCGAACCCTGGGGCGGCACCTCGCCAAACGCCGAACCGCCGACCGGCGACGGCTTTGCCACGGCGAGCACCGATCTGGGGTGCGACATTGATCCCTTTGGTCGCTGCAGCCACTGAATGAATAACCGAGGAGGCCGGGGTGTTCACGAGTCCTCGGCCTCCTCGGTGGCCTCGAATTTCAGCTCGGGGTCGTGCTGCGACCGATAGAGGAACCGGATCACGCGGCGGGTCAGCTCCACCGTGGCCGTTTCGCGCTTGGCGGCCTCGCAGAAGACCTGGAGGGCGGCAAGGGCTTCCCTCTGGAGATCCTGGCTGCTGAAGATCCACCTCATCTGCTCGGCCAGGGTCCGCGCCTCGGAGGTACGGCCGTGCTCTAGCAGTAGAACGCCCAGATCCAGGCTCACCAGCGCATAATCGAGAGGCAGAGGTGGCTGGTGGGAGGCGAAGCTGCGCCGGGCCTGCTCGAAAGCCTCCTCGGCTTCTTCGGTCCGGCCGGTCCCCGCACTTATCTTCGCACCGATAAACATCACGCGCACTATGTCAACCTTCTGCCCGAGTTGCTCGGCGAGAGCTTCTGCCTGCCGCAGGAGGGGAGAGGCCTCGGCCGCACGACCCTCCATGCAGAGGTTGACCAGGAATTGGCACCGCACGCCGAGCGCCGTCCGCGGCTCCCGCTCCTCGGCGATGTGAGGGATCGACTCACGGAGCACCTCGGTCGAGGCCTCGAACTCGCCGAGCGCCCCCAAGATTTGGGCTTTGAGAAGAAGCAGCTTTCCTCGGAGGTCTCCCCGGTCGGCGGCGAGAGCCTCCTCGATCCGCCTCCGGGCCTCGGGAAAGCGGCGCTGTGCCTTCCGGATGGCCGCTTCCAGACCAAGCACGATCGCCTCGTTGAAAAACCCCGGATCCCCGGGAGCACCGGCCTCCCAGAGCTTCGTCGCGGTGGCGAGGGCCGCGTCACAGCCGCGGAGATCGTTCGTCACGCGGCGGGCGTTGGCGACATGGAACCAGGCGTAGCCCTCGGCTCTCTGGCGCAGCAGCGCGTCGCAGGGGCACCGCTCGGCGATGCGGCGCGCCAGCGCGGCCAGATCCCGGCACTTCGCCGGGCTGCTCGGCGCCATTTCGATGCTCTTGGCCGCCACAAGCTCGCAGAGTGCCCAACTCCGGAATTTCGGGTCCGTCTCCACCAGGGCGATCCGCTCGTCATGATCTCGCTTCTCGAAGCGTTCCCACAGCAGAGCGGCTTGCGCCCGCTCCTGAAGCGCTTCGCCGGTCACGGCCAGGGCCGACAACACGGCGCGGCCGAATTCAGTTGCCAGTCTCCCCAGCTTGGCCACGGCCACCTCAATGGACCGCTGGGTGGTGGAAAGCCCGGAGCCTCCCAAGGCCCTGGCCGCCGCGCGGTTCGCCTCCAGGCGCTCCAGGGTCGCGTCGATCGCCTCCGGCGGAAGCCCCATGTAGGAGATGAGGTGCTCCAGCCGCTTCCTGAGCAGCTTCTTTCTCCCCTTCTCGTAGTCGCTGATCAACTGGGCTGAAAAGCCCGAGGCCTCCCCGAGCTCTGTCTGGGTCCAACCCTGGCCGCAGCGGAGAAACATCAAGACGATGCCGTGGTCCGGCACGAAGTCCTCTGGCATAAAGAGCTCCCTCCGAGAAAGTCCTCGTTCAAGAATCAGAGTGCCTCCGCCGGAAGAATAGCGTGACACGCAAAGCCGAATGAAATCCCGGTTTCGCCGGATCTCCGCCTTGTCTTCACTTTGGAGAAGACGCCACTTCTCTCGCCTTCCAACATTCCAGGGGGCGCGGAGGCTGCGCTCGGGGAAATCCTTTGGGCAGCCGCTGCCCCGTGAAGTTGAGGGAACGGGATCAAACTATACTCACCCCCCTATGGAACGACGCGCGAAGATCATGGCCACCCTCGGGCCGGCGAGCACGGACGAAGGAGTTCTCCGGGGGCTCGTCCGCGCGGGTGTCGACCTTTTCCGTCTCAACCTCTCCCATGGGTCGCAGGACGAGCACCGCACGACGCTGGAGCTCGTGCGGCGCGTGGCGCGGGAGGAAGACTGCCACCTGCCGATCGTCATGGACCTCATGGGACCCCGCTACCGGCTGGGCATCCTCCCCGATACGCAGCGCACCCTCGCGGCCGGCCAGGAGGTCGTCCTCAGCTCCGAAGCCTCCGCCACCGACCTGCCGGTCGACCAGAGCGTCCTCAACCACCTCCAGACCGGCGAGCGCGTGCTCATCGACAGCGGCCTTGTCGAGCTGCGCATCGAGGTCAACGAAGGCGCCCGCGTCCGCGCCCGGGTCATCAACGGCGGACCGGTGCGCACCCGCAAGGGCCTGAACCTGCCCGACACGAACCTCCCGTTCGAGATCTCCGAGAAGGACAGCTCCGACATCCGGTTCGCCGTCGCGGAGGGGGCCGACTACCTGGCCGCCAGCTACGTCGGCGAAGCCGCGCACATCGAGGCGCTGCGCACCGTGGTCACCCAGGCCGGCGGCAGCATCCCGATCATCGCCAAGCTGGAGCGGGCCACGGCCATGGCCCACCTCGACGACATCACCGAGGCCGCGGACGCGCTCATGGTGGCGCGCGGCGACCTCGGCGTCGAGGTGCCGCTGCCCACCGTGCCGGTCCACCAGAAGCGGATCGTCGCCGCCGGCCGCCGCGCCGGCAAGCCGGTCATCGTGGCCACCCAGATGCTGGAGTCGATGATCGAGCAGCCGCGCCCGACCCGCGCCGAAGCCACCGACGTGGCCAACGCCGTGTTCGACGGCGCCGACGCGCTCATGCTCTCGGGGGAGACGGCCATGGGCAAATACCCGGTGACGGTCGTCCAGACCATGGCCAACATCATCCTGGAGGCCGAGGCCTACGCCCGGGAGTCCGCCACCGAGGGACGCTCGATCCAACCGCTCGGCCACGCCCATGCGCGCCGCACCTTCCAGCTCGACCCTTCCGCGCACCAGGCGACCGAAGGTGACCTCGACGTGCCCGACATGGTCTCGGCCGCCGCGGTCTACGCCGCCGACGAGCTGAAGATCCGCAGAATCGTGGCGTTCAGCCAGAGCGGTTTCACGGCCCGGCTGGTCGCCCGCTACCGGCCGATCGCTCCCGTCCTGGCGTTCACGCCGGACGAGCGCGTGGCCCGGCAGCTCCAACTCGTCTGGGGGGTCCGCCCGCTGGTCACGGATACCGAGGTGGGCACGCTCGACGACCTCGTCCAGATGGTCGAGCGCAACCTGCGCGACGCCGGCCTCGCGGCGCCGGGAGAGAGGATCCTGATCCTCATGGGCCATCCCATCAGGGAGAAGCCGCTGACCAACCTGATGCGGGTCCACCGCATCCGTCCGGCGTGAGAGGGCGCCCGAAAAAACAGGAGGCCCGCCATGCTGCCGCTCCGCGACCTGAACCCGAGCCGCCGCGCGCCGGTGGTCAACATCGCGCTCATCGTCGCGAACGTCTTGATGTTTTTCTACGAGCTCTCGCTGGGCGAGCGCCTGGAAGGCTACCTGATGTCGGCCGCGTTCACGCCGGGCCGGCTTTTCGACGGCGGTGTGATCACGGCCGGGGAGTGGGGGACGGGGCTGAGCAGCGCCCTGCTCTCCATGTTCCTCCACGGCGGATGGGGTCACCTGCTGGGCAACATGCTCTTTCTCTGGATCTTCGGCGACAACATCGAGGACCGGCTCGGTCATGGCCGGTACCTGGTCTTCTACCTGCTCTCCGGTTTCGTGGCCACATTCGCACACGCCTTTTCCAGCCCGCAGTCGATGATCCCGGCGATCGGCGCGAGCGGCGCCATCTCGGGTGTGCTCGGGGCCTACCTCTTCCTCTACCCGCGGGCACGGATCGTGACGGTGGTCTGGTTCCTGTTCTTCGTCCGCTTCCTGGAGATCCCGGCCCTGGTCTACCTGCCGTTCTGGTTCGTGATGCAGGCTTTCTCGGGCGTCGCCTCGCTCGGAGCGCAGACCGCGCAGGACGCGGGCGGCGTGGCCTGGTTCGCCCACATCGGCGGCTTCGTGGCCGGGCCGCTGCTGCTGCTCGTGCTCGGAGGGTTCCGTAGGCCGCCGGACATCCCGGAGCGCGCGGCCTGGCCGTGAAGCGGCGCCGGCTGCTCCTCGCGCTGCTCGCCGCCCTTGGGCTCGCCGACGGCCTGTGGCTCGAGCCGCAGCGGCTGCTTTTCCGGGACACGGTCCACATCGGGATCGACGCGCCGCTGCTGCGGATCGTCCATCTGAGCGACCTCCACATCGGCAGGGACCGGCCGCTGCTTCACCGCCTCCTGCGCGAGGTGGCCGAGGCGAAGCCGGACCTGATCGTGATCAGCGGCGATTTCATCCAGGACGTGCCGAAGGCGAGCGCCATGGCGCCTCACATCGCGGCGGCCTCGGCGTTCCTCTCCGAGCTGCGGCGGACCGCGCCGATCATCGGGGTCCAGGGCCACAGCGAGCACCAGGGAGAGGTGATCGCGGCTCTGGACCATGCCGGTGTGGAGCTGCTGTCGAACGAAGGGAGGCGGATCGGCCGCGGCGGATCGATCCTCCTCCTGGGCCTCAACCAGCAGGTCGGAAGCGACGAGAGGGCGCTCTCGTGGCTGTCGCCGTTCCAGGTGGTGCGCTGGAAAGGCGGGCACTTCTGGGGAGCGGTCCGGGAAAACCCATACCGCAACTTCTACAGCCTGTGGGACCCGGCCCCGCTCAGCCTCACGGACGAGAGCGGTCCGCTCGCCTGGAGCGGCTACGACGTGCTCTGCGACACCCTGATCGACGATAGGGACGCCGGCACGGGGGTAGTCTTCCACAGCCGCTTCGTGCTGGGAGAGGATCGGATGTATAGCCTGACCTACGGCCGCGGGAAGGCGATGGCCGGCACCTTCTCGCTCTGGGCACGGGGGACGGAGCTGAAAGGGAAGCTCGACACCGGAGTCACCCCCGAGCCCGGCCGCTGGTACCGGATGCGCGTCCGGACCGAGGTGGAGACGGGGGCCGTGCGGGTCTTCGCGCGCGTCTGGCCGGCGGAAGCGTCCGAGCCGGAGGGTTGGCAGGCCCAGGGCGAGGACCGCTCGCACCGCCGCGTCGAAGCCGGCACCGCCGGGCTCTGGACGTGGGGAGGCGGCAAGGCCGTCTTCCGCGGTCTGAAGGTGACCGGGCACGACGGGGCGCTCCTGCTGGACGCGCCGCTGACCGGCTCGCACAAGCCGAAGGGTTTCCGGCAGGATCCGAGAGGGACCCGGCTGGCCATGGCGCTGGCCCGCAGCCCGTATGTGCCGCCCGGCACGCCGGTGGTGGTTCTCTCGCACACCCCTGCGGTGGCGATGGAGGCCGCGAGGCGAGGGATCGAGGTCGTCCTCGCCGGCCACACCCACGGTGGCCAGGTCCGCCTGCCGTTCCTCGGAGCCCTGACCACCCGGGACGCCATGGGTCCCTACTACGACTACGGCCGTTTCTACTTTCCTTCGCCCAACCGGCGTGGCGTGACGGCGTTGTACATCAACGCCGGCATCGGCACGTCCGTGGTGCCAGTGCGGTTCTGGGACCCGCCGCGGTTCGCGGTGGTGGAGCTGGGAACGACACCCGCCCTCCCCGACTTCATCGCCCGGCAACTCCCGTTCCGGCGTGGCCTGTACACCCTCCAGAGCGGGCCAGACGCGGGCAAGCGCCTCCATGTGATCGATGAGGGCGACCCGGGCGCCCGGCCGGTGCTGATGCTTCACGGCAATCCCACATGGAGCTTCCTATGGCGGAAGGTCATCGCGCTGCTTCCCGGCTACCGGTGCGTGGCGCCCGACCTGCTCGGGCTCGGTCTCTCCGACCGGCTCCGGTTCGAGGAGCATTCGGTCGAGCGCCACGGCGCCGCCATCGCCGGCCTCGTCGAGGGGCTCGATCTGCGGGGAGTCATCCTCGTAGGCCAGGACTGGGGAGGCCCGTTCGGGACCGAGGCGGCCCGGCTGGTCCCGGACCGGATCGCCGGCTGCGTGTTCGCCAACACCGTGGTGTCGATCCCGAGCCACCCGAGATCGACCTGGTTCCACAGCTTCGCGCGGGCCCCGGTCACCCGGACCCGGGCCGGACACTTCCTTCAGGAAGAGGTTCCGGAGTCTCTCGCCGCCGCGGTCGAGGACGTCGCGAGGCGCGCTGCGTAGCGAGCGGACGATCCACCCCGGCTTCGTGTTCGTCCATCCCCTGGGGTGGATGACTCAACCCGAGGGGGGAACGATTCAATCCCTGGGGTGGACGGCTTACCCCCGTGTCGCGACGACCCAACCCTCGGGGTGGACGGACGCACCCCTGGGTTGGGTCGCCCGGACCTGGGGGTGGATCGTTTCTCCCGTGGGGTTGGCGGCTCCGCCCCGGGGATGGACGGCCAACCCCTGGGGATTGGCGGCCCCGAAGCCAGGGGAAACGGCCCAGGCGGTGGGTTTTCCCTCCCGCGCAGCTCCGTCAGACCTTCCCAGAGTCTTCAGGAGCTTCCGGAAGGATCGGCGGCTTTCCGCCTCGCCCGCTCCCTCCAGACCAGGTAGGCCGGCAGGAGCATCGTCGCCACCAGCGAGGTGAAGAGTGCGCCCAGGATGGCCACCTTGCCGGTCGAGCGCAGCCCTGGATAGTGCGAGAAGATGATCGAGCCGAAGCCCACGATCGTCGACACCGCCGCCGCCATCACCGCCTTGCCCGTCTCCCGCAGCCCCTGTTCGAGCTCTTCGGCCGGCCGGCCGCGCATCTCCGAGTACCGGTGCAGGATATAGATGCCGTAGTCCACCCCGATCCCGATGATCATCGTCGTCACGAAGATGTTGATGAAGTTCATCTGGATGTCGAAGAGCACCATCCCGCCGAGCATCAGGGTGATGCCGACCATCAGCGGCGTCAGGGCCAGCAGCACGTAGCGCAGGTTCCGGAAGTCCACCCAGAGGATGCCCGCTACCAGGAAGTAGCCGAGGATCCCCGCGATCCAGGCGTCGCGCAGCACCATCGCGCGCACCCGCTGGTTGATCACGTTCACCCCCGTGAGACGCACCTGCGGCCCGAGGTTCTCGGCCAGCTTGACAGCCTGGGGCGGCGGCTCCCGGCGCCAGCGGTTCGCCGGAGGGTAGAGATAGACGGCGGCCTTCCAGCCGTCCTCCTTCTTCTTCAGGTAACGGTCCAGGAGCAGCTTCGTCTGCTGCGTGGAGGCGAAATCCTCGAGGCCGATCGGCCGCGTCAGGCCCACGGCCCGGCCGAGCAGGTCGAAGCCGGGCTCGAACGGCTCGACGCGCAGCCCCTCCCCGGCGGCGGCGCTCGCGAAGGTAGCGCGGATGCGGCCCAGGTCCAGACCGCCGCTGGCGCGCTCGCTCGCCAGCCAGTCGAGCGCCTCCCGCTGGTGATCCCGGGGCGGGATCAGCGACGTCGGGCCGCTGTAGCCGTAGAGCACCCCCTGGGAGACGAGCCGCTTCGCCCCGTCCGCGGCCTTGTCCGAGAGCGCCAGCACCTCCTCCAGCGACTTCCCGCGGATGATCAGGATCATGGAGTCGAAGCCGGACCCGAAGTGCTTGCCGACGTTCTCCGTCACCTCGATGCCCCGGTTGCCGGTCGGCCGCATGGTGCGCATGCTCTCGTCGAACTCGATGCGGAAGGCCAGGCCGAGCGCGGCGGCGGTCAAGGCCATCCCGGCCAGCAGCGCGGTGACCGGGTGGCGCATGCACAGGGCGGTGAGACGGTTGGTGCCGAAGCTGTGCAGGTACAGGCGTGGCTCGGTCTGGCGCCGCCGGTGGCGGTCCTCGTTCCAGGCGAGCATCGCCGGCAGGAGCACCAGGACCGAGGTCATGCAGAGGAGGATGCCCGTGCCGGTCAGCAGGCCGAGCTGGCGCAGGCCGGTGAAGTCGGTGAAGGTGAAGGCGTAGAAGGTGGCCGCCGTGGTGATCGCGCCCGCCATGACCGCGGGACCGCAGGAGCCGAGCATCTCCGCCAGAGCCCGCTCCAGACTGGCGCCGTTGCGCCGCTCCTCGATGTAGCGGGCGTAGGAGACGATGACGAAGTCGATCCCCAATCCGATCAGCAGCGCCGCCACCACGCTGGTGGCCGAGCTGAGCGCGCCGAAGACGGCGGACGCGAAACCGAAGGTGAGGATCAGGCCGCCGAGCAGCGGTACGAAAGCATACAGCAGCGCCCCCATTCGCCGGAAGGCGAACAGGAAGAGCAGGAACACGCCGAGCGCCGAGGTGGCGATGTTGACGATCATGTCGTTGCGGATCAGAGAGGCGTCGCCCAGCGCCGTGAGGTGGGGGCCGCCCAGCTTGACCTCGGGTCGCGGCGGCGGCTCGGGCCCGGCGATCTCGTTCCACTTCGACAGCGACTCGGCGATCGCGCCGTCCACCGACGCCGCCAGATGCTCGATGAAGGGGATGTTCTGCGGCGGCTGGGTCGGCTCGGCCAGGATCAGCAGGAGCTGGTGGTCACGGGACAGGTAGTAGCCGCTCGTCCAGTCGACGTTGAGCGTGCCGCGGGAGCTTTCGAGGCGGCCGAGGAAGACCTCCGACAGGTCCAGGGGATCGAACCTGGCCAGCTCCTTGACCGCCATGGCCTGCGGCGTCGAGAGCTGGAGCCGCAGCTCGCTCACTTGCTGGCGGATGGCCTCGTCCTGGAGCTTGGCCGCGAGCCGTTCGCGTCCGGGCGCATCCAGGAAGAGCAGCGACTTCGGGAAGAAGGTCTGCAGCAGCTCGACCGGATCGCCGATCCGGTGCTGCACGTTCTTGAGCCCGGGGAGCTTCGACAGGCGCGCCGCCAGATCGTCCGCCAGCGACTCGTAGGGATCCGCGGCCCGGCCCTCGGGAATCGAGATCGTGATCAGGAGAAACGTCTGACTCCCGAAATCCTGCAGGGTCTCCACGTACGCGCCCACGGCCGGATCTCGCCGCGGCAGCAGGTTCAGCATGTCGGTGTCGAACGACAGGCGGGTGATCAGGACGATCGAGGCCGCGGCGAGCAGGCCGAAGACGACAAAGATGGTGCGATAGCGATGCCTTGCGAACAACGCAAGGCGCTCCAGGAGTGTCTTCATCTGGCGCCTCTATTGCCTCGGGCCGGAAGGAGGGAACAGGGAGACCGGCACCTCACCCCTGAGGATCATGCGTCCGAACCGGACGAAGTACTCGATCCCGGAGTAGGCGGTGAGGAGCATCGCCGCCCACAGGGAGATCGGCGCCAGATGCCTGAACTCTCCGAGCTGGTTGTAGATGATGAGCAGCGCGATGGCCACGATCTGGACGATGGTCTTGATCTTGCCCGAGAAGCCGGCCGGGATGACCAGGCCTTCGGCGGAGGCGAAGCTACGCAGCGAGGTCACCGCGAACTCGCGCGCGATGATCACCACCACCATCCAGGCCGGGACCACCGTGTGGTCCAGCTCCACCAGCGAGATGAAGGCGGCCGAGATCAGGATCTTGTCCGCCGCCGGGTCGAGGAGGGTCCCGAGCCGGGTGACCTGCTTGTGCCGCCGGGCCAGGTAGCCGTCGAGGAAGTCCATGACCGCGGCGAGCAGGAACAGGCCGAGCCCCCACCACTCCTTGCCCTCGAACTTGGTGAGGAGCACCACCACGAGTGGCGGTACGAGGAGGATCCGGAAGATCGACAGGAGGTTCGGGAGATTCAGCATCAGAGGCGCGACTCAGCGAAACGGGGGCATTCTATGCCACCGCCGCCGTATCGGCACCAGTACGGGCACGAGTGGGATCGACTCACCGTCTCGCGTCGAAGGCCGTCGTGACCACGATGCGGTTCTGGCTGTTGCGGGTGATGTAGGGCTTGCGCCGCCCGGGGAGGATGCTGGACGAGCCGCCCTGGGCCACCGCGGAGGGGAAGCTCACCTGGCCGCCCTGGTAGAGCGACAGGACCCGGCTCACATAGTCCTTCGTCTCGCGGTAGGGGGGCACGCCGCCGTAGCGCTCAACCGCTCCCGGTCCGGCGTTGTACGCCGCCACCGCGAGGTCGAGGCGGCCGGGGAACCGGTCCACCAGGTAGCGCAGGTAGCGGGTGCCGCCGCGGACGTTGTCTTCCGGATCGTAGGGATCGTCGACGCTGTAGAGGCTCGCGGTGGCCGGCATGAGCTGCATCAACCCCATCGCCCCCTTGAGCGAGCGCGCCTTGTTGTTGTAGCCCGACTCGACCTGGATCATGGCCTGAACCAGCTTCGGGTCGAGGCTCTGGGACTCGCTGTGGCGGTTGATGAGGATCTGGATGTCTTCCTCGGGAACCGGCAGCAGGTGGTTGGAGAGCCGCCGGGCGCGCTGCTCGAGGCCTTCGTTGAAGATGATCTTCCGCCCCGACTCGCTGACGCCGACGCGCACCTGCGCTCTCGCCAGCACAGGCCAGAGGGAGAGGAGGATCACTACGGGGACCGGGACCGTCTTATTCATCGCATCCGCCTGGTCGAGCGATCAGAGAGCAAAGACACGGCTGCTGCTTACGGCTGCGGGGTATCTTAACCGAAGGGGAGCAGAGAGGGCAACCACAAGGGTTGCCCCTACCGGGCCAACTGCTCGCGCACCGCCTCTTCCACGGCCGCCAGGGCCTGGGGGAGGTTCTCGGGCTGCTTGCCGCCGGCCTGGGCGAAGTCGGGCCGGCCGCCGCCGCCGCCGCCCACGATGGGCGACAGGCGCTTCACCAGCTCGCCCGCCTTGATCCGCGGCGTCAGATCCTTGGTGACCGCCGCCACCAGGCTGACGTTGCCTTCGGAGCGCGAGCCGATCACCACGACGCCCGAGCCGAGCTTGGAACGCAGCGAGTCCGCCATGTCGCGCATCTCGTTGGCCGGAGCCGGCGGCACCTCGCGCGCCACGACCCGGATGCCTTCTACGATCTTCTCCTCGCCGGAGGCCTCGGCCGCGCCGGAGACGACCTGCATGCGAAGCTTCCTCATCTCCTGCTCCAGGTCGTCCTGGCGCTGGCGGATCTGCTCCGCGCGCAGGAGCTGCTGCTCGTAGTCGCCGGACCGGATGCCCAGCCGCGTCACCAGCTCCTGGTAGGCCGCGCGCTGCTGCCGCACCTCGGTCAGGGCCTGGAGGCCCGCCACCGCCTCGATGCGGCGCACGCCCGACGCCACACCGCGCTCGGACTCGATCAGGAAAAGGCCGATCTCGCCCGTGTTGCGCACGTGGCAGCCGCCGCAGAGCTCCAGGCTGAAGCCCGGCACGTTCACCGTGCGCACCCGCTCGCCGTATTTCTCGCCGAACAGGGCCATGGCGCCGGCCGCGATGGCCTCCTGGTAGGTGCGCTGGACGATCTCGATCGCCACCGCCCGGCGCGACCACTCGTTGACCATGTCCTCCACCTGGTCCATCTCCTGGCGGAACATGCCCCGGTGGTAGGTGAAGTCGAAGCGCAGCCGGTCGGGCGCCACCAGCGAGCCGGCCTGGCGCACGCTCTTGCCGAGCACCAGGCGTAGCGCGGCGTGCAGGAGGTGGGTCGCCGTGTGGTGGCGCTGGGTGGCGAGGCGGATCTCGTGATCCACCTTGAGCTGGACCTTCATGTGCCGGGTGAGCGAGCCCAGCTCCACCTCCACGAAGTGGAAGTAGACGCCCGCCGCGTCCTTCTGGGTGTCGGTCACCCGCGCGCGCCCGCCGTCCCAGAGGATGAAGCCGGTGTCGCCCACCTGGCCGCCGGACTCGGCGTAGAAGATCGTCTGATCCAGGATGACGACCCCCGCCTGGCCGTGCTTGAGCGAGGAGACGCGCTCGGGCGCGCCGTCCTTCCAGGTGGCGAGGCGGACGACCTCGGCCTGGGAGTCGAGCATCTCGGTGCGCTCGTAGCCCTCGAAGCGGGTCTCGGCCAGCTCGGCGTGGCCGCGCACGACCTCGCGCAAGGCGGCGAGGCGGTTCTGGACCTCGGCCGTGGCCTTGCGCGACGTGGCGCGGGCTTCGTCGAGCGTGCGCGCGAAGCCGGCCTCGTCGACCTGGAAGCGCTCCTCCTCGGCGATCTCGCGGATCACCTCCAGCGGCAGGCCGTAGGTGTCGTAGAGCCGGAAGACCATCTGGCCCGGCAGCACCGACTTGCCCTCGGGCCGCAGGCGCTCGATCTCTTCCTGCACCTGGCGGGCACCGTTGGCCACCGTGGAGAGGAACTTCTCCTCCTCGGTTTTGATCGTCGCCATGGACGCCTGGCGGGTGGCTGCCAGCTCCAGGTAGGTGGAGCCCATGACCTCACCCAGCACCGGCACCAGCTTGTGGAAGAACGGCTCCTCGAAGCCCAGGCGCATGCCGTGGCGGACCGCCCGGCGCAGGATGCGGCGCAGCACGTAGCCGCGCCCCTCGTTGCCCGGGATCACGCCGTCGGCGAGCAGGAAGGAGACGGCGCGGATGTGGTCGGCGATGACCCGCAGCGACGTATCCTTCTCCTGGTCCTTGCCGTACTCCGTCTTCGCCAGGCCGGCGGCGGCATGGAGGATCGGCCGGAAGAGGTCGGTGTCGTAGTTGGAGGCGACGCCCTGGAGCACGGCGGCGACCCGCTCCAGGCCGGCGCCGGTGTCGATCGACGGGTTCGGCAGCGGGTTCAGGTTGCCGGCCTCGTCGCGCTCGTACTGCATGAAGACGAGGTTCCAGATCTCCAGGTAGCGGCCGGACTCGGTCCCCTCGTCCCAGCTCACGGCCGGGCGATCGGGGTGGATGTCGACGAAGATCTCGCTGCACGGGCCGCAGGGGCCGGTCTCGCCCATGGCCCAGAAGTTGTCCTTCTTGCCGCAGCGGTGGATGCGCTCTTCGGGCAGGGTGGAGAGCTTCCGCCAGAGGTCGAAGGCCTCGTCGTCCTCTTCGTAGACCGTGGCCGAGAGGTGGTCCACGGGCAGCCCCCAGACCTTCGTGACCAACTCCCAGGCGGCGCGGATGGCCTCTTCCTTGAAGTAGTCGCCGAAGGAGAAGTTGCCGAGCATCTCGAAGAACGTGTGATGGCGCGGGCTGGGGCCCACGTTTTCCAGGTCGTTGTGCTTGCCCGAGACGCGGAGGCACTTCTGGACGCTCACCGCCCGCGGCACGGCCGGCTTCGTGGTGCCGAGGAACCAGTCCTTGAACTGGACCATGCCGGCGTTCGTGAACAGCAGGGTCGGATCGCCCTGGGGCACCAGCGGGGCGCTCGGGAACGGACGGTGGCCGAGGCCGTCGCGGCCCTGGAAGAAGTCGACGAAGCTGCTGCGGATGTCTGCGCTTTTCATGGGTTCCTATTCCTCGATCCCTTCCAGATCGAGGCCCTCCTGCCCGGGCCTACGGCTCAGGGCGGCAAAGATAGCACGGCGGGAGAACCCCTTGCGTGCCAGATGCCGGGCGAGGGCGGCGCCGTCTCCGCGGGGGTGGAGGCGGCTCCAGCGCTCCGCCGCCTCCAGCGCCGGCTGGAGGTCGTCCACGGGCAACTCGGCCAGCGCCGCCGCGATCGCCTCCGGAGCGGCGCCGCGCTTTTCGAGCTCGGCCTTGAGACGCAGCCGGCCCTCGGCGCTGCGCGCCAGCCGCTGCTCCACGAACGAGGCGGCGGTCTTGCGGTCGTCCAGATAGCCGTGGCCGGCGAGGCGGTCGAGGGCATCC
Source organism: uncultured Holophagales bacterium (assembly GCA_963844885.1). Classification (GTDB taxonomy): domain Bacteria; phylum Acidobacteriota; class Thermoanaerobaculia; order Multivoradales; family UBA5704; genus DATMER01. Next base: position 640,422 of record CAWJQA010000018.1, read on the forward strand.
TCGATCTCGTCAATGGAGAAGCCGCGCTGCGCCAGCTTGGCCTGGAGCTCCCGCCGGAAGTGCGGACGGGAGCCCAGGAGCTGGGCGGCCTTGTCGTAGCAGGTCGGCACGCGGTGCTCGCGATGCTGGCGACATTCGCGGCGCTAGAACTGCTCGATCTCGAACTGCGAGCCGCCGGTGAGGAGGTCGTCCTCGCCCTGCAGGTGCAGCGAGTCTTCCATCTGATCGCGCGAGATGTCGGCCGTGAACTGCACGCCCTGGATCTTGAGGCGGAACTCGTCGGGGTTGGTGGCCCGCTTGAGCGCCTCGTCGAGAGTGATCAGGCCGCTCTTGTAAAGCTGGAAGAGCGACTGGTCGAACGTCTGCATGCCGTACTGGCTGGTGCCGAGCGAGATCTGCTCGCGGATGTACTTGGTCTTGTCTTTGTTTTCGATGCACTCCCGGATATAGGCGGTCGAGATCAGGATCTCCGCCGCGGGCACGCGGCCGATACCGTCGGCGCGCGGCACCAGGCGCAGTGAGACCACCGCCTTGAGCACTTGCGAGAGCTGGATGCGGATCTGTTTCTGATGGTGTGGCGGAAACACGGAGATGATGCGGTTGATCGTCTCCGTCGCGTCCAGGGTGTGCAGCGTCGAGAACACCAGGTGGCCCGTCTCGGCCGCGAGCAGCGCGGTTTCGATCGTTTCGTAGTCGCGCATCTCGCCGACGAGGATCACGTCGGGGTCCTGGCGGAGGGCGGCGCGCAGCGCGGAGGAGAACTTGTGGGTGTCCACGTCCACTTCGCGCTGGTTGAGGATCGATTTCTTGTCACGGTGGATGAACTCGATCGGATCCTCGACGGTGAGGATGTGCTCGCTGCGGCTGCTGTTGATGTAGTCGATCAGCGCGGCGAGCGTGGTCGACTTGCCGGAGCCGGTGGTGCCTGTGCAGAGCACCAGCCCGCGGCGCTCCTCGCAGATGCGCTCCAGCACCGGCGGCAGCATCAGCTCGCGCACGGTCTGGATGCGCGCCGGGATGACGCGCAGCACCAGCCCGACCACGCCGCGCTGCTGGAAGACGTTGCAGCGGAAGCGCCCGAGGCCCGGCACCGAGTACGCGATGTCGAGCTCGAACTCCTCTTTGAAGCGCTGCTTCTGGCGGGCGTTCATGATGGAGAACGCCATCTGGATGGTGTCCTCCTGCATGAGCTTTTTGAACTCCGGCATCGGCGTCAGCTCGCCGTCCACGCGGATGATGGGATGGCTCCCCACCTTGAGATGGAGGTCGGACGCCTTGCGCTCGACCGCGATTTTCAACAAATCGTTGATATTCATGTTTACGACTCCGGTCCGCCTCAGGCGGACGTCGATGCCTCGGCCGGGCGGAGCGCCGCCTCGCGCTCGCCGTCATCACCCACCCGGCCCACGGGCGTCAGCCAGCCGTGCCGGTCCTCGGCCTCGCCGGTGATCACCCGCTGGAATTCTTTCAGGAGGCGGCCCGTCACCGCTCCCGGGCAGCCCTTGCCGACGGTGTAGCGGTCGACCGAGCGCACCGGCGTGATCTCGGCCGCCGTGCCGGTCAGGAACAGCTCGTCGCAGATGTAAAGCTGGCCGCGCGAGATCATCTCCTCGCGCACCTCGATCCCCATCTCCCGCGCCAGCGTGATCACCGAGCTGCGGGTGATCCCGTGCAGCAGCGACGCCGCGAAAGGCGGCGTCACCAGCACGCCGTCGCGCACCAGGAAAAGGTTTTCCCCGGAGCCCTCGCTGACGTAGCCGTTCGAGTCGAGCGCGATCCCTTCGACATAACCGTTGGTGATCGCCTCGATCTTGATGAGCTGCGAGTTGAGGTAGTTGCCCGTGGCCTTGGCCACGGACGGCAGAGACTCCGTGGAGGGCCGGCGCCAGGACGACACGCAGACGTCCACGCCGCTTTCGGAGGCCTCGCCCAGGTACTTGCCCCAGGGCCAGACCGCGATCACCGCCTCGACGGGAGAGCGCAGCGGGTTGACTCCCATGGTGCCGAAGCCGCGGTAGACGAGCGGCCGGATGTAGCACGACTCCAAGCCGTTGGCCCGGATCGTCTCCAGCACCGCCGCGGCGAATTCGGCGGCCGGTACCGGCAGGTCCATCCGGTACACCTGCGCCGACTGCTCCAGCCGGCGGATGTGCTCGGGCAGGCGAAACACGGCCGGTCCGCGGCGGGTGTTGTAGCAGCGGATGCCCTCGAACACCCCCGACCCGTAATGCAGGGCGTGGCTCATCACGTGGACGGTGGCCTTCTCGAACTCGACGAGCCTGCCGTTCATCCAGATCCAGCGGACACCGGCGAAGAGGTTGGACAAAGGAGCCTCCTTGGAGCGATTCTGGTCCGGCGATGCTAGCCCGAAGCCGGCGGCAGGTCAATTTGTGAATTTCACGAAGGGCGAGAAGAGGTGCCCGGAGGCTCCTCGCGTCCGAGCAGCAGCATGGCCGCGCCCACGAGGGCGGCGGACTCGATGCGCAGGATGCGGGGGCCCAGGCCGACCGGGCGCCAGCCGGCGGCGAGCACCTCCTGGCGCTCTTCCGGCGTCCAGCCGCCTTCCGGGCCGACGAGCAGCGCGCCGCTCGCGCCGAGGGTACCCCAGTCGCCCGGCGCGGCGCGGGCATCCAGGAACCAGCGCGAAGCGAGCCCGGCGGTGAGCGGCCCGATCTCCTGCCAGTCGTGGGGGCCGGTGATCGCGGGCAGGAGCGAACGGTGGCACTGCTCCACCGCCGCCGCCGCGACCCGCCCGAAGCGCTCGATGCTGCCGTCGCCGAAGTGGCGGGGCGCCCGCGAGCTGTTCAGGAAGCGGATGGCCGACACTCCGAACTCGGTGGCCTTCTCCACCAGCCACGAAGCCCGCTCGGGCCGGAACGTGGGCACCAGGAGGTCGAGCCGGAAGGCCGGCTCGTGGGTCGGCGCCGGCTCTCCCAGCACGATCCGGGCCGAGTTGCGGTCCACGCGCGCCACCGTCCCCCAGCGGGCGCGTCCCTGGCCGTCCACCACCCGGAAGGTGGCGCCGGCCGGCACCCGGCGCGCCCGGAAGAGGTGGCGGTAGGTGTCTCCCTCGACCGTGACGTCGCCCGCGTCGAGCTCGCCCGGGCTGGCGAGCAGCGTGATCCTCTCCATCACATCCGTCCCACGCGAAAGGCGACCCACTCGCCGGCCGTGCGGCGGCCGCGTTCCACCAGCCCGAGCCCGGCGACGCCCGCCAGCACCTCCTCCCCCTTCTCCTCCAGAATGCCGGACAGGATCGCCTCGCCGTCCGGCCGCAGCCTCGCCACCAGGCCCGGCATCTCCGGCCCGATCTCCTCGGGGATGATGTTGATCAGCTCCAGATCGAACGCCGCGCCGGGGTGGAGGGCGGCCGAGGTGCCCACGAACAGCCGGGGATGGAGGCGGTTGAGCCGCCGGTTGACCCTCGCGTTGAACGGCGAGGCGGGATCGATGTCGAACGCCACCGCCTCCGCCGCGCCGAGGAGGAGGGAGGCGAAGGCGAGGATGCCGGTACCGGTGCCGACGTCCAGGACGCGCCGGCCGCGCAGGTCCAGATCCTCCAGCAGGTCGACGGCGAGGCTCGTGGACTCGTGGCTGCCGATGCCGAAGGCGGTGCGGGCGGGCAGGCGCAGGAGCCGGCGGCCGGCGGGCACTTCGGAGTCCTCTTCCTCCGGCTCGCGGGGGTCGACGAACAGGGTGCGTCCCACGGGGAACGGCGTGGCCAGCGCGCGGTAGCCGGCGAGCCAGTCGAGGTCCGCCACCGTGTCCTCGATCCCCGGCCGGACGCCCGGCCGCGGCGGCAGCTCCACCTCGGCGCCCTCCGGGAACCACGCTTCGAGCCGGACCTCGCCCTCCGGCCCGGCCACGGACTGGACGCCGAGCGTCCCCGCCTCCCAGAGGTCGGCGAGCACGATGTCCTCGAGCTCGGCGGGGGCGTGGTAGTAGCGGCGGAAGTAGGGCATGCGCCGCCTATGCGAACAGGTTCTTCACCCGGTCGAGCACCCCGCGCTCTTCCTTGACCGGGTGGCCGCCCAACTCGGCGAGCCGGCGGAGGAGTTGCTGCTCCTCCTCGGAGAGATTGCGCGGGCTCGGAACCTCGATCTCCACCGTCACCACGTGATCGCCCTTGCCGCTGCCGTCCAGGCGCTCGATGCCCTGGCTGCGGAGCCGGAAGTCCTTACCGTGCGACGTTCCCGGCGGCACGTCCAGCGGCGCCTTGCCATGCAGGGTGTCGACCTCGACTGTCGTCCCCAGCACCGCCTGCGGGTAGCTGATGGCGAACTTCGAGAACACGGTCGAGCCGTCGCGGCGGAACTTCGCGTGCGGCCGGACCTGGACGACGACGTACAGATCGCCCGCCGGGCCGCCGCGGCGGCCGTGCTCGCCCTCGCCGACCAGGCGCAGCCGCGCGCCGGTGTCCACGCCGGCCGGGATCTTGACCGACAGCGAACGCTCTTGCTCCACGCGGCCTTCGCCGCCGCACTCGCGGCAGGGATCCGAGATCACCCGGCCTTCGCCGCGGCACTGCGGGCAGGTGCGGGCCACCGTGAAGAAACCTTGCGTGAAGCGCACCTGGCCGCGGCCGCCGCAGGCCGAGCAGGCCGCCGGCGCCGCGCCTTTCGCGCTCCCCGTGCCCTTGCACGCCTCGCAGCCCTCCAGGCGCGGCACGCGCAGCGCCGTCTCCACGCCGAAGGCCGCCTCCTCGAAGGTGAGCGTCAGGTCGTAGCGCAGGTCCGCGCCGCGGGTCATGCCCGAGCTGCCGCCCCGCCCCCGTCCGCCGCCCATGCCGAAGAAGTCGCCGAGGATGTCCGAAAAGTCGGCGAAGATCGTGGGATCGATCCCGCCGGCACCGAACCCGCCGAACCCGCCGGCGCCGGACACCCCCTGGTGGCCGAAGCGGTCGTAGCGCGCCCGCTTGTCCTGGTCCGAGAGCACGGCGTACGCTTCGGCCCCTTCCTTGAACCTCTCCTCCGCCTCCTTGTCCCCGGGGTTCTTGTCCGGGTGATACTTCTGCGCCAGCTTGCGGTAGGCCGACTTGATCTCCTGCTGGCCGGCGTTGCGCTCGACGCCCAACACTTCGTAATAGTCCCGTTTCGACATACCTAACCCTTCTTGTCGCCGCCGGCTCTGGAGAGCATCACGTCCGACAGCGTGCGCGAGATCCCGTTCAGATCGAAGATGGCGGCCTCGAGATCGGCCTTCTTGTCCTCGCCGAGCGCCACCCGCGCCTTGAGCAACGTTTCGTGGATCTTCTTCGATTCCGCCTCGGCGATCACGTCGCGGAACTGGTCGTAGACCCGCTCGTTGCTGTAGATCAGCCCCTCGAGGCGGTTTTTGAGCGTCAGCACCTCGCGCTTGGTCAGGTCGGACTGCGACTGCGCGCTGGCCTCGTCGACGAGCTTCTTGACCTCGTCCTCGGACAGGCCGCCCGCCGGGGAGATCTGGATGCTTTGCGTCTGGTTCGTGGCCATGTCGCGTGCCGAAACGTTGACGATGCCGTTCGAATCGATGGCGAACGTCACCTCGATCTGCGGCACGCCGCGCGGCGCCGGCGGGATCCCCACCAGCTCGAAACGGCCGAGCGACTTGTTCTCCGCGGCGATCTGGCGCTCGCCCTGAAGCGCGTGGATCTCCACCTTGTCCTGGTTGTCCACGACGGTGGTGAAGACCTGGGTGTTCTTCGTGGGGATCGTCGCGTTGCGGTCGATGAGCCGGGTGAACAGGCCGCCCTGGGTCTCGACCCCGAGGGAGAGCGGCGTCACGTCGAGCAGCACGAGATCCTTGATGTCGCCGCGCAGGATGCCGCCCTGCACGGCCGCGCCCATGGCCACGACCTCGTCGGGGTTGATCTCCCGGTTCGGCTTGCGGCCGAAGATGCGCTCGACGGTCGCGGCGACCATGGGCGTGCGCGTCTGGCCGCCGACCAGGAGAACCTCGTCGATCTGGTCGGCGCGGAGGCCGGCCTGCTTCAAGGCGTCGCGGCAGGGGCCTTCGGTGCGCTCGACCAACTCGCGGACCAGGCTCTCGAAGTGCTCCCGCGTGAGGGTGCGGGCAAGGTGGCGCGGGCCGGAGCGGTCGGCGGAGATGAACGGCAGGTTGATCTGCGCCGACTCGGCCGTCGACAGCTCGCACTTGGCGCGCTCGGCGGCCTCCTTGAGGCGCTGGAGGGCCATGCGGTCGCCGCGCAGATCGATCCCCACCTCCTTCTGGAAGTCTTCGATCAGCCAGTTCATGATGCACTGGTCGAAGTCCTCGCCGCCGAGGAAGGTGTCGCCCGCGGTGGAACGCACCTCGAAGATCCCCTGCGAGAGCTGCAGGACCGAGACGTCGAACGTGCCGCCGCCGAGGTCGTAGACGGCGATGTTGGCCCCCTGCTCGACGTTGTCGAGGCCGTAGGCCAGCGCGGCGGCGGTGGGCTCGTTGATGATGCGCAGGACTTCGAGGCCGGCGATCTTGCCGGCGTCCTTCGTGGCCTGGCGCTGCGAATCGTTGAAGTAGGCCGGGACCGTGATCACCGCCTCGGTGACCGGCTCGCCCAGGGTCTCCTCGGCGAACTCCTTGATCTCGTGCAGCACCTGGGCGGAGATCTCCTCGGGGCTGTACTGGCGGTCGCGGATCTCCAGCTTGATGTCGCCGTTCTGGGCCTCGACCAGGGTGTAGGGGAGCACCTGGCGGGCGCGCGTCACCTGCGGATCGGAGAACTTGCGGCCGATGAGCCGCTTCACCGCGTAGACGGTGTTCTCGGGGTTGGTGATCGCCTGCCGCTTCGCGATCTGTCCCACCAGCCGGTTGCCCTCCTCGGCGAAGGCGACGATCGACGGCGTCGTCCGGCTCCCTTCGCGGTTGGACAGCACGCGGGGGGTCGTCGCCTCCACGATGGAGACGCAGGAGTTCGTGGTGCCGAGATCGATGCCCAGGATCTTGCTCACGAGGACAGCCCCCCTATCCTTCCTTATACAAGCCTTATACAAGCGCCTTCAAGCGCGCAGGGACCGTCCCGGCAGGGGACGGTCCGAACCGTAACCAGCAAAGCCTGCGCGCCATTGTAGCGTGGAGTTGATCCCCGGCCCCTCCCCCGTGCCGGGGAGAGGGAGATCGGATGAGCCCTACACCCCTTCGACCGCCGGTTTCGTCTCCGCCGGGACCGCCACCCGCACCATGGCCGGCCGCAGCAGCCGGTCGTGCAGGAAGTAGCCGCGCCGCAGCTCGCCGGTCACCGTCGGCCGTTGCACCGTCGGGTCCTCCTCGCGGGAGACCGCCTCGTGCAGGGCGGGATCGAACGGCTGGTTGAGGGCCTCGATCTCCTTGACGCCGTGCCGGCGCAGGAGGTCCTGCATCTGGCGGTGGATCATCTCCACGCCGCGCTTGAGGTCGTCGGCGGAGCCGGCCGCGGAGAGCGCGAGCCCCAGGTTGTCGATGATCTCGAGGAAGTCGCGCAGCGGCTCGAGGAGAGCGTATTTGCGGCTCTCCTGGCGCTCGCGCTCGGCGCGCTTGCGGAAGTTGTCGAAGTCCGCGAGGGTGCGCATGGAGCGGTCGCGCAGGTCGGCGATCTCGCGCCGCAGATGCGCGGTCTCGGTCTCTTCGGAAACGCCGGAAGCGGAGCCGCCGCCGTCGTCATTCCCGGCATCCCCGCCTTCCACCGCCTCCACGGCCGCCACGGCGTCGCGCATGGCGGCGTCGAGATCCTCGGTCTGTCCATCCAGGTCGAGCGCCACGGCTTCGGCGTCGTCCGGTTCTCTCATCTCGTCTGCCATCACCCGTCTCCTGCTCTCTCGTCGGTCATTTCGTCTCCGGGCCGGAGAAGCTCTCCGCCAGCGCCCGGCTCAGGGTCTCGCCAAGAAAATCCACCAGCGGGATGATCTTCTGATACTCCATCCGGGAAGGCCCGAAGATCCCGAGGGTGCCGAGCGTCTGGTCGCCGACGCCGTAGGGGGTGGCGACCAGGCTGAAGTCCAGCTCCGAGGTCAGGTCGCTGTCGTCGCCGATGAGCACTCGGACACCGCCGCCGCGGACGCACTGGTTCAACAGGTTGACCATCCGGGCCTTGTCGGCGAAGGCGTCGAACATGCGGCGCACGCGCTGGAGGTCGGCCAGCTCGGGGTGGGTGAGGAGGGCGGAGGTGCCGTCCACCACGACGCCCGGCCCCGGCTCCAGATCGAAGCCGCGGCTCGCCAGCTCGAGGGTGTTGGTGAGCCAGCGGTCCATCTGGGCGCGCTCTTCCGCCATCCGCCGCAGCAGCCGGTCGCGGATCTCCCGCAGGCTCTGGCCGGCGAAGTTCTCCGTCAGGTAGTTGGAGGCGCGCACCAGCTCCTCGCGCGGCACGGGCGCGTCGGTCTCGATGACCTTGTTCTCGACGAAGCCGGTCGTCGACACCACGATGCAGAGCACCTTCCGCCCGGACAGCGCCACGAAATCCACGCCCTTGAGCACCGTGTCGCCCCAGGTCGGCGTCAGCACGATCCCCACCTGGTTGGTGAGCTCCGACAGCAGGTGGGAGGTGACCTCCACGAGCTGGTCGGCGTCGGCCGGGACGTCCTTGAGGTTCTCCTCGATGTAGCGCCTCTCGCGCGCCGGGATGGCGCGCGCCTCCATCATGGTCTCGATGAAGAGGTGGTACGCGGCGCGCGTCGGCACCCGTCCGGCCGAAGTATGCGGCTGCGCCAGGAACCCCCACTCCTCCAGGTCGGCCATGACGTTGCGGATCGTCGCCGCGGACAGCCCGAGCTGCCCATGCTTCGCCACCGACCGCGAGCTCACCGGCTCGGCCGTGAGGATGTACGCTAGGATGACATCCTTGAGGATGTCCCGGTCCCGCGGCGTCAGCACCGCTCCGTTCGTAGGCTGCATGGTCGGTTTCGCCGTCTCGCTTAGCACTCTCCCATCGAGAGTGCTAAGACAGGGTAGCGGGAGAGGGGCCTCTTGTCAAGGCCGAAGGATCACAAGTGACTGAAGGGACGGGAGTTGGGAACCTGAATGGGCTGGCCTTCTCCGTCGCCGGTCCCGGGCGCGTGGGCGCGAGCCTCGCCGCGTGGCTGGAGGCGGCGGGAGCGCGGCGGATCGCGGCGGCCGGCCGGAGGGATCTCGCCGGCTTTTCCTCCGCCGGCCAGGATCTGCTCCTGATCGCGGTGCCGGACCCGGTTTTGGGAGAGGTCGCGGCCGGTCTGGCCCGGAGGCCGCAGGCGGCGGTGGCCCTGCACACCTCCGGCAGCCTGGACGCCTCGGTGCTCGCGCCGCTGCGCGAGCACGGCTCGGCGGTCGGGAGCCTGCATCCGCTCAAGGCCTTCCCGCGTCCGCTGACCGATCCCCTCGAGGCGAAAGGGGTCTTCTTCGCGGTGGACGGCGACCTCGCCGCCCGCGCGCTGGCGCACCGGATCGCCACCGCCTGGGGCGGCACGTCCGCGGAGGTGGAGGCGGAAGTCCGTCCTCTCTATCACTTCGCCGCCACCCTCTCGGCCGGCGGAGCCGTGACGGTCCTGGCCCTGGCGGAGGATCTGGGCCGCCGGCTCGGGCTGCCGGAGGCGGCGCTCCGCGGCTACCTGGAGCTCTGCCGCGGCGCCGTGGCGCAGGCGGTGGAGACGGGCACGCCGGCCGCCGTCCTCACCGGACCCGCCGCCCGCGGCGACCGCGCCACCGTCGCCGGCCACCTGGAAGCCCTCCGCCGGCTCGCGCCGGAAAGGCTTCCCCTGGTCCGCGAGCTCGCCCGCGAGACCCTGCGGCAGAGGGAGAGGATGGGTGAGCTGACGGCGGAGCAGCGGGAGCTGGCGGCGTACCTGGAGGGTCATCTCTGATAGAGTCTCCCCACTTGAGCGTCCCGGCAGGAGCACTCTCATGACCATGTCTCGATCCCGGAGAGCCTCGCGTTTCCCCTGGGTTCTTCTGGCCGGGTGCGCGGCTATCCTTTTGACGACCAGCATGTTCGCACGCGCCAGCCGACCCCAGAAACGGCCCCCCGTCCCTCCCGGCACGAAACGGGTTCTGTTCGTCGGCAACAGCCTGACGTACGGCAACGACCTGCCGTCCATCGTCGAGGCCCTGGCCAAGGCGCGCGGCAAGGGCATGCTCGCCGACACCGTCACCCTCGGCGGTGCCAGCCTGGAGGACCATTGGAACGAGGGCACGGCCCGCCGGGTGATCGCCCGCGGCGGCTGGGACGTGGTCGTGCTCCAGCAGGGGCCGTCCGCCACCGAGGGCCGTCCGGTCCTCCTGGAAGACGGGAGACGGTTCGTCGAAGAGATAAGGAAGGTCAAGGCCGCGCCCGCCTACTACATGGTCTGGCCCGAAAGGAGCCGCCTCCAGGACTTCGACGGCGTCAGCGAGTCCTATCGCATGGCCGCCGAGGCGGCCGACGGCTACTGCTTCCCGGTGGGCGAGGCCTGGCGCGCCGCGTGGCGGCTCGATCCGAAGATGCCCCTGTATTCCGGCGACGGCTTTCACCCCACGCGGGAGGCGTCCTACCTGGCGGCGCTCGTCATGGTCCAGCAGCTCTTCGGGGAGAACCCCGCCGGGCTGCCTCACCAGCTCAAGCTCCGGAGCGGAGGGTCGCTGAGCATCCCGGCCGCCCGGGCGAAGATCCTCCAGCAGGCCGCCGCCGAGGCCGACGCGTCCTTTGGACGGGTGCCGGGATAGTGATATGCTTCCTCCCCCGCTTCATGCCGGCTAAAACATGGTTTTCTTCAACTACAGCACGATGCAGATGGCCGCCAAGGTCGTGTACTACGGCCCGGGTCTGTGCGGCAAGACCACCAACCTGCACTACATCTACGGCCACACCACCAACGAGTCCCGCGGCGAGATGGTCTCGCTGGAGACCGAGACCGACCGGACGCTGTTCTTCGACCTGCTGCCCATCGACGTCGGCTCCATCGCCGGCTTCAACACCCGGATCCAGCTCTACACCGTGCCCGGGCAGGTCTTCTACAACACCACCCGCAAGCTGGTGCTCAAGGGGGTGGACGGCATCGTGTTCGTCGCCGACTCCCAGCGCCCGATGCTGCAGGCCAACATCGAGTCGTTCCGCAACCTGGAGGAGAACATCGCCGAGATGGGGCTGTCTCTGGACACCCTGCCGATCGTCCTCCAGTTCAACAAGCGCGACCTGCCGGACATCCTGCCGGTCGAGGAGATGAACGCCGCCCTCAACCGCGGCGGCTGGTCGCACGTCGAGGCCTCGGCCTTCACCGGCATGGGCGTCTTCGAGACGCTCAAGGAGATCTCCAAGGTCACCCTGATGTCCTTGAAGAAGCGGCTCGCGCGGCCCGACACGCCCGCGCAGTCGCCGCCGAAGCCGCCGGGGCCTCCCCGGCCGCCCGTCCAGATGCCGGCCCCGGCGGCGGCTCCCGCCCCGGCGCCGCCTGCGCGACCCGTCTCGGCGGCGCATCCGGTCGTCCCCACGGCGCCGCCCAGGCCGATATCGCCGATATCGCCGCCGCCGCCGCCCGGGCCTCCGATCCTGCCCCAGCGATCGCCGGCATCGCCGACATCGCCGACGTCGGCGAGTACCGCCGCGGCCGGTCTCGGCCGCGCACCCGGTGGCCCGCGACCTGCCCACCCCGCCCACCCCGCCAGGACCGCCGCCCCAGGCTGCCGCCGCTCCGGCGCCACCCGCCGCGGCCCCCCAGACACCGCGCCCGGTGACCGCCGCCCACCCGGTGGTGCCTGCCGCGGCACCGCAGTCGGCGGCCCCCCCCGGCCCCCCGGTACCTCCCCGGCTCACGCCGCCGCCCGCCCCGCCGCCGCCGCCCCGGCCCGCGGCCCGGAAAGGGTCGCTGGACGTGCTGGGCGAGCTCGAGAAGCTCCGGCAGCAGACCAGGTCGACCCCCGTCGCGGCGGCCGCCCCGCCGCCGGCCCCCGCCAAGGCGCCCACCAACGGCGGCCAGGAGCTGTCCCGGAACATCGAGATGACCCTGCGGCGCTCGGACTTCCGGCGGGCCCGCCGCGTCCTGATCAGCTTCCAGGTCGAGGACGACCAGCACCAGGTCATGGACTCCCGCGACCTGCCGGTGGAGATCCACGACGCCGCCACCCTCGAGAAGCTCCTGCTGCGCCTCAACATCGCCTTGAACGCCAAGGAGTAGGCGCAGACCGGCCGCTCCCGCCACCGCGATGAGGTGCCCCTTCTGTTCCGAGAACCGTGACCGCGTGGTCGACTCGCGCGAGAGCCGCGACGGAGTCACCATCCGGCGGCGCCGCGAATGCCTGAGCTGCGGCCGGCGGTTCACGTCCTACGAGCAGATCGAGGACATCCCCTACATGGTCGTCAAGCACGACGGCACGCGCGAGGAGTTCAGCCGCAAGAAGCTCCTCAACGGCCTGCTCAAGGCGTGCGAGAAGCGCGCCGTCCCCATGAAGAAGCTGGAAGGGATCATCGACGAGGCCGAGGCCATTCTGCACGACCGCGAGGACCGCGAGATCTCCACCCAGGAGATCGGCGCCTTCGTCATGGAACGGCTGCGCGAGCTCGACCAGGTCGCCTACGTCCGCTTCGCCTCGGTCTACCGCCGCTTCGAGGACATCGACGCCTTCATGGACGTCCTGACGTCCTTGATCCATCCCCATTCGCCAAAGAAGGAGGCCTGACCCCATGGCCGCACGGTTCGCCTCCCTGTTCTTTCTCTCCCGCTTCCAGGCCGAGGTGGACCGCCTCTTCCAGGAAGCCGTCAAGCTCAACGAGGGCGCCCTGCCGGCCGGCGGCGAGTGGCAGCCGAGCATCGACATCGTCGAGACGCCGGCCGCGGTGCTGATCCTCGCCGAGGTGCCGGGCATGTCGGCGTCCGATCTCCAGGTGCAGGTGAAAGGGACGCTGGTGACCCTCTCCGGTACCAAGTCCACACCCAGGCCGAGCGCGCAACGGATCAAGTTCCATTGCATGGAGCGCGGCCACGGCCCCTTCCTCCGCGAGATCCACATCTTCTCGCCGGTCAACACCCATCGCGGGACGGCCTGCCTCGCCGACGGCCTGCTGACGATCGAATTTCCGAAGATCGAAGACAAGCGCCAAGAGGCTCGCGTATTGCATGTCCAGGAGCTCGAAGGGTCCAGCGAGGGGGCCGTGAAATGAACAAGCCGCCATCCGAGCCGTCGGAAGAAGCCATCAAGATCCCGGACGTCCTGCCGGTCCTGCCGCTCAAGGACACGGTGGTCTTCCCGTACATCATCCTTCCTCTTTCCGTCGGCCGCGACAAAAGCGTCCTGGCCGTGGACCGCGCCCTCGCCGAGAGCCGCGTCATCATGCTGGTGGCCCAGCGCGACAGCGCCCTCGACAACCCCGGCGAAGCCGAGCTTTACGACGTGGGCACGGCGGCGGTGATCATGCGGATGCTCAAGCTGCCGGACGGCCGCATCCGCATCCTCGTCCAGGGGCTCGCCCGCGCGCGCATCCATCACATCAGCCAGGTGGACCCGTACCTCCAGGCCAAGATCGAGCGTATCGACGAGCCGCGCGCCGCCTCCGGCCTCGAAACCGAGGCGCTGATGCGCAGCGTCAAAGAGAGCCTCGACCGCGCCGTCACGCTCGGCAAGCCGATCTCGCCCGAGGTCATGGTCATCGCCGCGAATCTCGAGGATCCGGGCCGGCTCGCCGACCTCGCGGCCAGCAATCTCGAGCTGAAGATCGGCGAGGCCCAGGCGGTCCTCGAAGTGATCGATCCGCTGGAGCGCCTCCGCCGGGTGAGCGAGCAGATCGCCCGCGAGCTGCAGGTTCTCACCATGCAGCAGGAGATCTCTTCGCAGGCGCGCGGTGAGATCGACCGCAGCCAGCGCGAATATTTCCTGCGCCAGCAGCTCAAAACCATCCAGACGGAGCTCGGCGAAGGCGAAGAGCTGACCGAGGAGGTCGCGGGCTACCGCAAGCTGGCCGAGGAAAAGAAGATCCCCGAGAAGCACGCGCGAGGAGATGGAGCGCCAGATCCGGCGGCTGGAACGCAGCCACCCCGAGAGCGCCGAAACGCAGATCATCCGCACCTATCTCGACTGGCTCACCGGCATGCCCTGGGAGACGATGTCCGAGGACAACCTCGATCTCGAACACGCCCAGCAGGTGCTCGACGAGGACCATTACGACCTGGAAAAGATCAAGGAGCGCATCCTCGAATACCTCGCCGTCCGCAAGCTGAAGTCGGACACGCGCGGGCCCGATCCTCTGCTTCGTCGGCCCGCCCGGCGTGGGCAAGACCTCGCTCGGACGATCGATCGCGCGCGCCATGGGCCGCAAGTTCGTGCGCATCTCGCTCGGCGGCGTGCGCGACGAGGCGGAGATCCGCGGCCACCGCCGCACCTACGTCGGCGCCCTGCCCGGCCGGATCATGCAGGGCCATCCGCCAGGCCGGCACGAGCAACCCGGTCTTCATGCTCGACGAGATCGACAAGATCGGCGCCGACTTCCGCGGCGATCCGTCGTCGGCGCTGCTCGAGGTGCTCGACCCGGAGCAGAATTTCAGCTTCCGTCGATCACTACCTCGCGATCCCCTTCGACCTGTCGCGGGTGATGTTCATCGCCACCGCGAACATGCTGGAGCCGATCCAGCCCGCGTTCCTCGACCGCATGGAGGTGATCCGGCTGCGCGGCTACACCGAGGAGGAGAAGCTGCGGATCGCGCGCCTGCACCTGATCCCGAAGCAGATGCGGGAGAACGGCCTCGCCACGGGAGCACGATCACGTTCTCGGACGACGGCGTGCGGCAGATGATCTCCGGCTACACCAAGGAGGCCGGCCTGCGCAACCTGGAGCGCGAGATCGCCGCCATCTGCCGCAAGGTGGCCGTGCGCGTCGCCCGCGGCGAGGTCGCGGCGCGTGGTGATCGACGCGGCGAAGGTGCGAGGAGCTGCTCGGACCGCGCAAGCATTTCGCCGAGGAGCTGCTGGAGCGCGACCGCGTCGGCGTCGCCACCGGACTCGCCTGGACCGCGGTGGGCGGCGATCTGCTGTTCATCGAGGTGGTCGCCGTGCCCGGCAAGGGAGTGCTCCTGCTCACCGGCCAGCTCGGCGACGTCATGAAGGAGTCCGCGCAGGCGGCCCTCTCCTATGCCCGTTCCTACGCGGCGCGACCATGGCATCGGCCGACGACTTCTTCGCCAAGCACGACATCCACGTCCACGTGCCGGCGGGGTCGATCCCCAAGGACGGCCCGTCGGCCGGCATCACCATGGGCAGCGCGATCATCTCGGTCCTGACGAAGCAAGCCGGTCAACCGCCGCGTCGCCATGACCGGAGAGATCACGCTGCGCGGCGACGTGCTGCCGATCGGCGGCCTGAAGGAGAAGGTCCTCGCGGCCAAGCTCGCGGGGATCCATACCGTGATCGTTCCGAAGCTCAACCGGCGCGACCTGGTCGAGATCCCGGACACGATCAAGAAGGATCTCCAATTCCACTTCGTCGAGCACATGGACGAGGTGCTCGCGATCGCCCTGATCGACGAGCCTTCCCGGAAACCCCGGAAACCCCGGAAGCCGTGGCGACCGATCATCCCCAGACCGCTTCGGTGTGAGCGCGCTGACGGGAGAGGACGAGCTGCTTCATCGCCTGCGCGCAAGGCTCGGCCCGTCGCTCTCCTCGGCGACGACGCCGCCATTCTCCCGCCCGCCGGACCTCTCGCGGTCACCGTCGACAGTCAGATCGCCGGTGTCCATTTCGTTCCGGATCTCGATCCCGCGCACGTAGCCCGGCGGCTGCTCGCCGTCAACCTGTCGGACCTCGCCGCCATGGGAGCCGATCCCGCCTGGGCTTTCCTCGCTCTCTCCGCGCCTCCCGGTTTCAACCACAGCCGGTTTTTCAGGGCTTTCACCGCCGCCTGCCGCCGCCACGGCGTCACGCTCGCGGGCGGCGACCTGGCGCGCTGTGACCGCCTCGTAACGACGCTGACCCTGATCGGAACGAAACCGGAATCACGGCGCTGGCTGCATCGCAAGGGGGCGCAGCCGGGTCACGATCTCTGGCTCGGCGGCACGGTGGGGAGTCGGCCCTGGGCCGGATGCTGATCGATCGCGGAGCTCCAACCTCTCTGCGTGCCGGTGATCGCCGGGCCGTGCGCCGGGCCGTGCGCCGGCATCTCCTGCCGGAGCCGCAGCTCGCGCTCGGTCGATGGCTCGGGGCTCGGAAAGACGGCGGCGATATCGGAGCGATGGATGTTTCAGACGGCGTGGCGCGCGATCTCCATCGCCTGTGCCGCGAGAGCGGAACCGGCGCGGAGATCCGCGCGGACGCGCTGCCGCTCGCCGATCGATTCATCGAGCTTTGCAAGGCGCTGTCCATCGAAGATCCCTACGACCTGGCGGTTTCGGGGGGCGAGGACTACGTCTTGCTTTTCACGCTTCCTCCCGGTGTGCAACCTCCGGATGCGTTCGGCTGCCGGAAGATCGGTACGATCACGGAAGGATCGACGATCACGTGGGTGCGCGGCGGCCGGCGGCTCCGCCTGCCCGCGTCGGGATGGGATCACCTGAAAACGTGAAAGCCCCGGCCAGGGCCGGGGCTTTTCCAGACGGTGGCGGGACCGTACCCTACTTGAACAGCTTCTGCAGGCTCTTGGCGAAGCCGCGGAACTTCTTTTCCAGATTCTCCTGCGACTTCTCGATCGACTTCAGCCGCTTCGCCATCGCGGCGTCGACTTCGGCCGGCGCCGCCGCCGCCGCCACCGCGGGGGGACGGCCCGGACCACGGCGGCCGGCAACCTTCGCGGCTTTCGCGGCCTTCACGGCCTTCGCCGCGCCGGGCTTGCGCCCGCCACGGCCGCTCTCCTGCCGGAGCTCACGGAACACGTCGACCGCCGCGGGATAGAAGCGGCGGGAACGGCCTGTGCCCTCGGAGGGAAGCCGGTCACTGGCAATGCGGACATAACGGACGAGCGTGGGATAGGAAATGCCGGTCTGCGCACTGACCTGTCCGAGCGTCAGCAGGCCCGACCCGGTACGGCTGGGACGCCCCGGCTTGCGGCCCGGCTTGCGGCCACGGCGCACGGGAACCACGGGAGCGGCCGGAGCGGCGGCTTTCTTGCCGGAGCCCGGCGGGCGGCCACGGCGGCCGGGAACCTTTTGCGCCGGCGCGGCTTTCACCGGGGCCGGAGCCGCGGCGGCGGGCTTGCGGCCACGGCGCGCGGGAGCGGCGGCGGCATTCTTGCGCGGACGGCCGCGCCGGCCGGCGTTTTCGACCTTGAGCTCCTCGAAGACCGGCAGGGCGGAAGCAGGGTAGCGCTGCTTGCGGCCCTTGCCTTCGGCGGGGATCCGGCTCTGGTAAATCTTCTTGTAGCGCTGGAGTGTGGGCATCGAAATGCCGGTACGCTGGGACACCTCGGAGAGGGTGAGCATTCTCGATTCGGATTCGGTTTCAGACATTGCGCCTCGCCTCCTGTTGGGCATATGCGAATGACAACGGGGCGTAGCCCCATGGATGTACACGAGCACATTATCAAAAAGAGTCGGGCAAAAGTCAACAGTTTGGTCGAAGAGATCTCAAAATCTCGGGAGCGTATAGAATCCGCCCCCATGGACAGACACCAAAAACGGGAGCTTTATCGCGAAGCCTTTGCGGAGTTGCAGGCCGTGGTCGAAGGTCTCGCCGATCCCATCGCCGCGATGGCCTCGGCGGCCTGTGTTATCCACGGCAAGCTGCCTTATGCCAGTTGGACCGGTTTCTATCGCGTGGTCGCGCCCGAGCTGATGCGCGTGGGTCCCTATCAGGGTCCGATGGGCTGCCTCGAGATCGCATTCGATCGCGGCGTGTGCGGCGCCGCCGCGCGCGAGCGGCGCACCCGGCTCGTGCCCGACGTACAAGCGTTTCCCGGCCATATCGCCTGCGACTCCGCGGCCCGCTCGGAGATCGTGGTCCCCGTCTTCGATCCCGCGGGCGATCTGATCGCCGTTCTCGACCTCGATTCCCACGAGCCCGCGGCGTTCGACGAAATCGACGAGGAGGAGCTCGAACGCATCGCCGCGCTGCTGCGTCCATGCATGAGAGAAGACTTCACGCCGCTCGGGCCGGAGCGCGCGCACTGAGAGCGGAACCGCTAATCGATCTTCAGCCGCTTCATCAAGTAGGAGACGGCCTGCCGCGACACTCCGAGGTCTCGCGCCACCTCGGAGAGGTTGCGGCCCTGTCTTGCGAGAGATTGGAGGACCAGCCGGCGGCGCAGCGCGTCGATCTGCTCGTGATAGGAGCCTTCCGCCGCCGCTCCCCGCGGACCGGCGGATTCCGGAAGCTCGGGCAGCTCGAGATGGCCTTCCTCGATCGGGCCGCCGCCCGCCAGCGCCGCGGCAACGCTCAACACGTTCTGAAGCTCGCGGACGTTGCCGGGCCAGCCGTAACCGAGCAATCGCGAGCGCGCCTCCCGCGACAGGCGCGTCCCCGGACCCGTCCCTCTGCGCGCGAGAATCCGCTCGGCCAGCAGCAGGACGTCGCCGCCGCGCTCGCGCAACGGCGGCAGGATCACGCTCCCCACGCGCAGGCGGAAATAAAGGTCCTGGCGGAAGGTCTTCTCCGCCACCATCGCGGACAGGTCGCGGTGGGTGGCCGCGAGCACCCGCACATTCACTTTTCTCGGCACCGCTTCGCCGAGCGGCCGGACCTCTCCTTCCTGAAGCACCCGCAGCAGCAGGCCCTGGGCCGACAGCGGAAGATCGCCGATCTCATCGAGAAACACGGTGCCGCCGTGAGCGGTTTCGAACACCCCCTGGCGGCTCCGGTCCGCGCCGGTGAAAGCGCCGCGCGCATGACCGAAAAGATCCGACAGGATCAGGTTTTCCGACAGGGCGGCGCAGTTGACGGGCACGAAAGCCGACCGGGCGCGGAGGCTCGCGCGATGGAGGCGCCGGGCGGCCAGCTCCTTGCCCGTGCCGCTTTCACCCAGGATGAGGATGGGAAGGTCGCCCGGAGCGAGGAGGGCGATCCGTTCCAGGGCCGCCTGCAGCGCCGGGCTCTCTCCCACGATCTCGCCGCCCGGCAGGTTCGCGGGAGGCGGCGGGGGAGAGGGCTCCTCCCGGGTCTCCCGGGTCTCCCGGGTCTCCCGGGTCGCGGGCGGCGCCAGGTCGCGGGCGGCCAGCAGCCGTAGCGCGCGGCCCCGGGCGTCTCCCTCCGTGCCGATACCGCCGATACCGCCGGTACCGCCGGCGTCCGCCAGCAGCGTCGCCACGGCCTCCGGGTCGCCGGGAGGCTTCTCCAGGTAGGCCGCGAGGGCTTGCCACGGTCCGCGGTCGCGGGCCTCCAGCCGCTCGGCCGGACCGAGCGCGCCCAGCCCGCGAAGCTCGGCCGCCGCGGTCCGGAGAGGCTGGGCGGGGACGCAGCCGGGCGCAGCCAGATCGAGGTCGAAGACCAGCCGCGCCGCCCGGTACGGCTCCAGCGCTCCGAGCGCGCTCCAGGCGGAGAGCGGCGCGGGCTCGCCGGCCAGGGCCGCTCTCCAGAGCGGGAGGAACGGCGTACACGCCGCCTCGCGCAAGGCGCCCGCGGGGTCGCCCGCCAGGGCCCGGAGCGCGGGCCTCTCTTCCGGCTCCAGGTGCGAGAGGTCGGCCGGCGGCAGGAGAGACAGCTCGGCCGCCGCCTCGGCGGCGCGGCCCAGCCAGCCGAGAGCGCGGGCGGCGATGGCGCGCGGCACGGCCGCGTCCAAGCCCAGCGAGAGCGCCTCGCGGCAGAGGACCAGGGCGGCCTCCGGCCGGCCCAGCGTCAGCTCCAGGCGGGCGCGCAGGCCGGTATCCAGGGCCAGGCCGCGGACGTTGCCGGTGATCCGGTTCTCGGTCACGGTCCGCTCCAGGATCTCGACCACGCCGGCCAGGCGGCCCCGGCGAAGGCGGATCTCGGCCAGGTTGGGGAGGGCGAGGGTGATCTTCCGCGGACCGTCACACCCTTCGAAAAGGCGGGCGGCATGGAGAAAGGCCCGTTCCGCCCCGGGCAGGTCGCCGGCCCGCGCCCGGGCGACGCCCAGCTCGTTCCACAACCCCGCCGCCTCGTGCCGGGGGAGTCTCCGGCGGCCCAGGCGGATCGCCAGGGCCGCGTGGGCGACCGCACCCTCCTCGCCCTGCCGGAGCGCCGTGACCTGATGCCAGCGCCAGGCGAGGTCCCGATCGTCGCGGGCGCCCCGGGTGGCGTCCAGCCAGCGCTCCATCTCGTCGACATCTCCCCGGTCCCACGCCGCCGCCGCCGCGACCAGGCCGGCTCTCGAGGCGGTGCCGTCCTCTTTCTCCCGGCCCAGCTCCAGGGCGTGGCGGATCCACGGGAGCGCCTGCGCGGCCTTACCGGCGTTGGCGAACACCCGCGAGGCGATCTCCGCCATCTCGACCGCCTGTTCCCGGGTGAGAGCGGACTTCCGGACCCGGCGCAGGGTCGCCTGCGCGGCCCCGATCTGCCCGAGGCGGAGCTGGCAGAGCGCCCGGACCGACTCGGCGCCGGCCGACCGCAGGCCGTCGAGAGCTTCGAGCGCCGCCTCCGACCGTCCGAGCGCCGCCAGGGCCGCGGCCATCCCGGCGGTCTCCTCCTCGGACTCCGGAGGCCGCCGTGCCCAGGCCGCCACCGCCGCCCGCCACCTTCCGCAGGCGGCCAGCTCGCGCGGGTCTCCCGGCTCCTCTCCGCTCCAGGCCGTCCGCGCCCCGGAGCCGGACAGCCCGCTCCGGAGCTCGCCGAGGGTCCGGAAGCGCGAGAGGAGGCCGAGGCGGAACGACCCCGGCCCCGCCACCCAGAGCCACGTCCGCTCTCCGTTCTCGATCGCACCCGCCAGGGCCGTCCTGGCCGCGGCGTGGACCTCGTCCCAGAGGAACGGAGCGTCGTCCAGGATCTGGGCCACGGCCTCGTCCGGGGTGACCGGGGCCAGCGACTGAAACCAGCGGTCCAGGAGCCGCCGGGCCGCCTTCCGCGCCGGCCCCTTGCCCATGAGCCCGGCGCTCCCCTGCAGCCGGAAGAGGCGGCCGAAAAGCTCCCGCAGCACCTCCTGGGCTGGCCTCTCCGGCCGGCCGGGCACGGCGGCCGGCAGCGTCAGCCGTCCCTCGGGAGTGACCCGGGCGGCGGTCCAGTCGGCCACCGTCCATCCCGCACGGTCGAGGACCGAGAGGAGGCCGGCGGCCTGCAGGAGGACGCCCAGCCGCTGCTGATCGGTCAGGCGCGAAAGCGGCAGCGGAACCCCTGGACCGGCCTCCAGGCAGACATGATCGATCCGCACGACCGCCGCGCTCACCGGCGGACCGCCTCGAAGGAAAAAGAAGGCATGCCGCGCACATCTTACCGCAAGACCCATCCCGGTGGAACGGGACTTGTCGCGCCGAAGCGGGCCGGGGGGCGTTCCGCTCAGAGGAGAGACTCGAAAGGTGGCGTCCGCGGCCTCTGGCCCTCACCCCCGTCCCCTCTCCCGGCCGCACACCCGGACCCCCGGGAGAGGGGGGCGTGAATCCGTTCGGCTGTCCTCCCATCCGTTGCCGCTTCTCTTCCTTTTCGTAGCGGAGAAGGATGGGAAGACTTCGATCGTCACCACCCACCCCTCTCCCGGTGGTCCGGGCGTGCGGCCGGGAGAGGGGACGGGGGTGAGGGCACGCAGGCCGCGGACGCCTCAGATCTCGAAGGCCCCCTCCGCGATCCTCTCTTCCTTCATCTCCGCGAAGTGCTGCTTGAGCAGCTCCATGAAGTCAGGCAGCCGCTCATAGAGGCGCTTCGGCGTACGCCGGACGCCCTTGGCGAGGATGTAGTGCGTCATGAGCGGCAGCGCGATCGTCGAGTCCGTGTAGACCACCACCGCGTCCGGCAGCTTGTCCGGATCGACCTTGCCCCAGGACACCGCCTCGCCCGGGGTGGCGCCGGAGAGGCCGCCGACGTCCGGCCGGGCGTCCGTGATCTGCAGGAAATAGTCGTGGCCGGCCTCGCTCAGGCCGAGCACCTCCTGGATCTGCGGCTCCGTCTGGAGCAGGAAGTTCTTCGGGCTGCCGCCGCCGACGATCCACACCGCGCTCTTGCCGCCCCCCTCCTTGGCCTGCCAGACGATCGACGCCGACTGGTTCACGTCCGCGTTCACGTCGAACGCGAGCCGCGACCCTTCGAGCGAAAGCTCGGCCACGTTCATGCCGATCGAGCTGTCGCCCGGCGACGAGGTGAAGATCGGCATGGCGTGGCGATACGCGGCGCCGAGCAGCGACGTGCCGCTGAGGCCGAGCTTGTCTTCCACCGCGGCCACCCAGCGGCCGACGCGGTAGTGGAACTCGGGCGTGGCCATCGGCTTCTGGAACTCCGGCAGCCGCATCACCCTGCGGTAGAACTTGTCGGTCTCCAGGAGGACGGTGTAGTCGAACACGATGTCGTAGATCCGCACCACCCCCTCCTCGCGCAGCTCCACGTCGTTCCAGGCCGCGCTGCCGGCGTGCAGGGCGAGGCCGATGGCATGGTGCGTGTCGTGGTAGAGGTTGGCGCCGGTGGAGATCATCCAGTCGATGCAGCCGGCCTCGATGAGCGGCACGAGGCACGACTTGCCGTAGCCGGCGGGGGTGAGAGCGCCGGACAGGCTCATGCCGAGCGTCGAGTCGGGCGCGAGCATCTTCTGGACGAGCAGCTCGCAAGCCTCGCGCAACCGGCCTGCGTTGTAGGCGGTGAACGTCTGGGAGATGACCTCTTCGAGGCTCTCCCGGCCGGTCAAGGGCTTCGGGTCGATGCGGCGGCCGGACAGGTGGTGCTTCGTACCTTTCTTCATGGCCGCGCATTCTAGCGCAGGCCCTCACCCCCCGGCCCCCTCTCCCGGTCCGCCCGAGCCCACCCGCCCCGGGAGAGGGGGAGGTTTGATCGCGTTCCAGCCCCTTGCTTTGTTTCTGTAAGTCTCCCCCTCTCCCGTTCCGGGAGAGGGGGCCGGGGGGTGAGGGCCTGCTAGAATGCGCCCCATGAGCAAAACCAAAGTAACCCTCCTTCCCGGCGACGGCATCGGCCCTGAAGTGGCCCGTGCCGCGACCCGGGTGCTGGACGCCGCCGGCGCCGAAATCGAGTGGGAGCCCCAGGTCGCGGGCGCCGAAGCGGTCAAGCAGTTCAACGATCCCCTGCCCGAGCACGTCCTCGAATCCATCCGCCGCAACAAAGTGGCCCTGAAAGGCCCGGTCGAGACCAAGATCGGCGGCGGCTTCAAGTCGATCAACGTGCGCCTCCGGCAGGAGCTCGACCTCTACGCCAACCTGCGGCCCACGCGCTCGCTGCCGAGCATCCCGAGCCGCTTCGAGAACGTGGACGTCGTCGTCGTGCGCGAAAACACCGAAGGTCTCTACAGCGGCATCGAGCACGTCGTCGTGCCGGGCGTCGTGGAAAGCCTCAAGATCATCACCGAGAAGGCCTCCACCCGCATCGCCGAGTTCGCCTTCGAGTACGCGCGGCGGCACGGCCGCAAGAAGGTCACCGCCGTCCACAAAGCCAACATCATGAAGCTCTCGGACGGCCTCTTCCTGGAGTGCTTCCGCAAAGTGGCGCCGCGCTACCCGGAAATCCAGGCCGACGACAAGATCGTCGACAACATGTGCATGCAGCTCGTCATGTACCCGGAGCGCTCGGACGTCCTGGTGCTCGAAAACCTCTACGGCGACATCATCTCCGACCTCTGCGCCGGCCTCGTCGGCGGCCTGGGCGTCGTGCCGGGAGCGAACCTCGGGACCCACGCCGCGATCTTCGAAGCCGTCCACGGCACCGCGCCGGACATCGCCGGCCAGAACCTGGCGAACCCGCTGGCGCTGATGCGCTCGGGCATCATGATGCTCTTCCACCTGCACAAAGACGAAGAAGCCGAGCGCGTCCGCCGTGCCCTGCGCAAGGTCATCGTCGACCGCAACATCAAGACCCGCGACCTCGGCGGCCAGGCCACCACCACCCAGTTCACCGACGCCATCGTCCAGGAGCTGGAGGCGGAGTAGCACAACCAAGGACCAAAAGGACGTCAAGGACCAAAAGGACATCAGGAACGTCGCCAGCCTCTCCTTGCTGTCCTTTACGTCCTTGCTGTCCTTTTGGTCCTTGAAGTTCCGTGATACCTCATGCCCTCCAAGCCCCCCGCCCCCCCGTCCACCTGGGACCTCATCTACGCCGTCGTCGCGCGCATTCCGGCCGGCCGGGTCGCCACCTACGGCCAGGTGGCGGCTCTGGCCGGGCTCGGGCGGGCGGCGCGGCAGGTGGGCTATGCGCTGCATGCGCTTCCGGAAGGCTCGGACATCCCCTGGCAGCGGGTCATCAACTCGCGCGGCGAAGTGAGCCCGCGGGCCATGCCGGGATGGGACGGCTACCAGCGCCACCTCCTCGAAGAAGAAGGCGTCGGGTTCGACGCCGCCGGCCGCGTCGACCTCGACCGCTTCCGCTGGGACCCCGACGCCAGGCCGGCCCGCCGCCGCAAATCCGCGCCGCCCAACTCGTAGGACCCCTCGTCGAGCGGACCCCGGCGCTCAACCCGCGCCTCGACCGCCGGGCCCGCGACGGCGACTTCTTCGCCGCCCGTCCCGGCCAGCTCTCCGGAATCACCCTGCGGGAAGCGGTGAAGTACCTTCCCGAGGCCCCCTCCGGCTGACCGGACACCGGGAAGGGCCGCGTTGCGGCGAAGGAGTTGAGGTTGCGGCAAAGTCGGGTGAGGTTGCGGCGAAGGAGTTGAGGTTGCGGCAAAGTCGAGTGACGTTGCGGTGAAGGAGTTGACGTTGCGGTGAAGGAGTTGAGGTTGCGGCAAAGTCGGGTGACGTTGCGGTGAAGGAGTTGAGATTGCGGCAAAGTCGGGTGACGTTGCGGTGAAGGAGTTGAGATTGCGGCAAAGTCGGGTGAGGTTGCGGTGGAGGAGTTGAGATTGCGGCAAAGCCAGTTGACGTTGCGGTGAAGGAGTTGATGTTGCGGCAAAGTCAGGTGACGTTGCGGTGAAGGAGTTGAGGTTGCGGCAAAGTCGGGTAACGTTGCGGTGAAGTAGTTTGAGTTGCGGCTAAGTCGGGTAATTTGTTCTTAGGGGCTTGACACGCCGAAAGAACTCGGCGATAGTACTTTTACGGATTGGGGAACCCCGGTCGGCAGAGGCCTCGGCGAAAGCCGGGGCTTTTTGCTTTCTTCGGGGAATACCTTGGACCTGCCCCGTTTTGGTGGACGGTTTAGGGCTTGGGTTCTCAAGTCTTTCTTCGGGGGGTCTGGGGGGCAGAGCCCCCAGCTCCAGGGTCCTACGGAAACGCTTAGCGAGCCGCCGTTGGACGTCATGCTACTCATGTTACGCCGCCTCGGCTCGCCGTTCGAACTCCACCGGGCTCAAGTAGCCCAGCGCCGAGTGACGGCGGCGCGGGTTGTAGAAGCCCTCGATGAAGTCGAAGACGGCCATCCGGGCCTCGGCCTGGGTCGTGAAGCTGCGTGCGGTCGAGCAGCTCGCACTCGAGCGTGGCGAAGAAGCTCTCGCACATCGCGTTGTCGTAAGCAGTCGCCGACCGAGCCCATCGACGGCCGCACGCCGGCCTCCCGGCAGCGCTTGCCGAACGCGATCGAGGTGTACTGCAGCCTTGATCGGAGTGATGGATCACGTCCGTGCGGCCGCCGCTGCGCGAGGGCCATGTTCAGCGCGTCCAGCACGAGCTCGGTCGCGCAGGTGCGTCGCCATCGACCAGCCGACGATGCGGCGGCTCCAGACATCGAGCACGACGGCCAGGTAGAGGAAGCCGGCCCACGTCGGGATGTACGTGATGTCGGCGACCCACAGCCGGTCGGGCCGCT
The DNA here is from genome assembly GCA_963844885.1 of uncultured Holophagales bacterium. GTDB lineage: Bacteria > Acidobacteriota > Thermoanaerobaculia > Multivoradales > UBA5704 > DATMER01. The sequence continues at coordinate 666,069 of CAWJQA010000018.1, forward strand.
CGGCCGCGAAGTTGCGCTCGACCAGATCGGGCGCCGGCCGCGCCTTCGCATCCCGCACCGTCGTGGTGATCGAACCGGCGGCGGCTGACGCCCCGCAAGCCCGCCTGCGCGCATCAGCCGCGCGACCCGCTTGCGCCCGACGCGGACGCCGCTGCGCCGCAAGCTCGGCGTGGATGCGCGGCGCCCCGTAGGTGCCTCGCGAGCGCTGCGTGGATCGCTCGGATCGCGCGCGAGCAGCTCCGTCGTCCGCCGTGCGCGCGCGCGACGGCTGCCGCTGACGCCACGCGTAGTAGCCGCTGGGGGAGACGCCCAGCACGCGGCACATCGTGCGCGACGGGTAATCGGCCTGGTTCGCGCTCACGAATTCGAAGACCCTTCGGCGGGATCGATCCGGTCTCCCGAGCGAACCAGGCCGCGGCTTTTGCCAGGATCTCCCGCTCCTCACGCAGCTGCGGTTCTCGCGCCGCAGCCGGCGCAGCTCCTCGCGCTCCGCGCTCGTCAGGCCGTCCTGCGCGCGGCCGTCGATCGCGATCGGCCTGCGCGACCCAGTTGCGGATCGCCTGCGCCGACGGCTCGAACTCCCGGGCCAGCTCCTCCGGCGTGCGCCCGGCTCGCACCAGCTCGACCATCTGCCGCCGGAACTCCGGCGGGTACGGCGGACGGCTCTTCGGCATCGTGGACTCCTATGCTCCCAAAGGATCAGGTGTCCACGAAACCGGGGCAACTCCACCTTGAGGCCAAGTCCCTGCACGCGATCACCGGTGGAGTAGAACTTCTTGCGAAGAAGGTCAAAGGCCCTGTTCGACTGGCTCTCGTTGAGCACCTTGCGCCCAATCGGCCGTGCGACCAAGTCTGCGAGCTGCAGGCCGCAGCAGTTGGCCTTCTTGTCAGCGATGGTCACCTGGAAGTTCAGCCGCTCGCCCTTGTAGTTGGCACCATCGCCACGCGACTGAACTCGGCCTTCAACTCCTCATCCTCGCGTTTGCCGCGGGCCTCAAAGAGGATGTGGGTCTTCCGGTCGTGCTGGCCCTGGGTCTTCAGGAAGCTGTGGACTCGTTCCAGGCCGTAGCCGAGCGCGATGTGGTAGGGATTCCGAGGCTGGGCGTACTGGTCGCGGAGCCTTTCCTTGGAGATGGCCGACGCGATGAGCGTGAAGGGGATGGCCTCAATCAGGTGGGTGAGATCCTGCATAAACGCGTTCCGCCGTTCCGCGTCAACCAGGAAGCTGAAGGGGCCCGTGGCTTTGCGGATCTCCCTCTCGTGCAGGACCACCATTTCGTGACCGAAGTAGCGGAACTTCAGCTCCTGAAGTGCCGGGCTGGCCTGAAGCCTGTATGCCTCCTTCGGGAAGATGCAGAAGGCCAGGACGAAGACGGGATACTCCGGATCGATGGAGGCGAGGCCGTGATCGCCGCTCTCATCGACGTAGACGATATAGTCACTCTCTCTCACCATCGCGGGTTCTCCGTGAGCACGACAGCCGTCTTCTTGGCCAACGCTGACCGGACAAGACGAGGAAGGCTATGTTCCCTCGCGGTCTTTCGTCAAGAGACGCCCGTCTTGCTTCCTGGAGCGATCAAGTCACGGGTAGAGACTCTCGCCCGGGAGAGATTGGTGGCCACCGCGGATGTGCCCGTGGCGGGCTTGTCCGCGGTGGAGTTTCCCCGACCCGTGATTCGGTCCCCAAACGGAACCTGGGATCGTGGCGCGCCCGGACGAGGAGGGCGGCGATGCGCAGGGTCTAGCACGGCGGCGGCCGCCCCCGCGCGGCCTTGCTGGAGAAGGACGGAGGCGGATTCGAGCGAGACGAGCGCCGTTTCGTAGGCGATGGCCTGGTCGAGTCGACGGCAGAGCAGTTCGCACAGACCCCCAACTCGCGAAAAGGTGGCTCTCCTGGCCGAGAGAGGCGTCGGGTATGGTGGGCGCCCTTCAGGCGCTCCCAGAGCCGATCCGCCTCGACTCTTGATGGGGCCAACCCGGCATCGACAGTGCTGAAGGACCGAAATGGATCAAGGACAGCAGTCGGTCCAGGGTGTCCTGATCGAGGTGCGTGTGCTCCAAGGTCATCCCTCCCTCCCTCCCTTCCTCCCTCCCTCTCTCCTTGCTTGAATCCATGTCTCGCGCCGTAGTATAATTGCGTAGCGGGGAGGAACAAAGCGGTGTCGGCCCGCCTCCAAGCACAGGATCAGGTTTCGTCCATCGGGGTCAAGGCCGGAGCCATTGTCGCCGTTGGTGGTGGCTACGCCCTGCGTCGAGGCCGCTCCCGGTAGCGTCCAATACGGTCCGACCAGAGACCGGGCCTTCTCTGTATCTGTCCTCAATGGCTGGCGACGAACATGTGCCCTAGCGTCAGGCCGATTCGGAAACTTCGAGGAAGAGCAGAAGTCCGGTGCGCGCATCGCTCGTTCGGGATAAGATCGCCCACAGAAAGAGATTACCCGTCCGGTCTATGGTATATGCAAAAGAAATGCCGACGCCAATCGTCGCTAGCCCGGTCAACGCGACAGATCGCGGTCCCGCTCTTCGTGCCGTCGATTTCTTCTGTGGGGCTGGTGGTATGACCTGTGGGTTACTTTCGGCGGGGATTGATGTGCTAGCCGGAATTGACAATCATCTTCCGTGTAAGCCGACCTATGAACATCGAAGCAACAATAAGCGGCCTAACGGTGAGGCTGCTCGGTTCATCCTTGGTGACGTATCTGCCCTGCGTCCCGCGGATTTAGCAGTTAGTATCGAAATCGAGAAGGAAAATGACGCTCTGATTTTCCAGGTTGCAGCCCATGCAATACTGGAGCAAAGTGAATACCTCACGCGAGCGATCAGTACTAGCAAGGCATTGCTCGGACACTTCAGAGATTCGTTGACGCTTTTCGGCCTGGCTACGTGGTCGTAAGAACATACCCGGCCTTCACACAAGGAGGGCGAGTTCCGGTCTCGCCGCCTTTGGAGTTCTTGGACAACCCAGGCTACGTCTACGAGCATGACACTGTGGCCGTTTGCTTCTACGGCGTGCCGCAAAAGCGATCACGTTACCTCCTGGTAGCCACAAGGGTTTGTCTGCCCGGGTCGAAGCCGGTTATCGCACTTCCAGAGCCAGACAGTGCAACGGGATCTTTCCCGGAAGGCATGAAGCTTAAGCACTACATCGGAAAGCGTAACGGTTTCAAGTCCATCCCAGCAGGAAAGCGATGTGAGCAGCCTCCTCTGCATTGGGCTGCAAAACTTTCCGACCGAAACCTTCAGCGGATCAGACTGACACCAAAAAACGGTGGTAGCAGAGTTGCCTGGAGCGAGGATCCCGCTCTACAGATCGAGGCATACCGGGGGAAGAACGATATTTTTAGAGATGTCTACGGTCGGATGAGATGGGATGAACCGGCCCCAACAATTACGACTCGGTTTAACAGCCTTTCCAACGGTCGCTTCGGGCACCCCGCCGAGAACCGTGCGATCTCTCTCCGGGAGGGCGCGGTCTTACAGACATTTCCCCTTAGTTACGTTTTTCCACGAAGCTTCCCTGAGGCCGCCCGGCAGATAGGCAACGCAGTACCACCGGAGTTGGCCCGGCGCATCGGCTGCCGACTGATGGAACACTATCGCGACAATTGTGCCGAGAAGAGCTTTGGCAAAATTTAAAACACGTGCGCGGGCAGTCAACATGCTCGGGCGTCAGCAAATCGCTGGTATTCCTACTGCGATCAGTGAACTCTTCAAGAACGCCCATGACGCCTATGCTGACCGGGCTGAAGTCAACTACTACAGGGCCGACCGATTGTTTGTCCTTCGCGACGACGGCCTGGGGATGACCCGGGATGACTTTGAGCAGCGATGGCTTACTCTCGGTACCGAGAGCAAGGTGTCGGCTCGAACTGCTCTCGGACCTCCCCCCGTCGATTCTGCGAAGAGTCCTCGGGCACTTCTTGGAGAAAAAGGGATTGGGCGACTCGCCATTGCTGCGATCGGACCTCAGGTGCTTATTCTGTCGCGAGCGCAACGTAACGGTCAGTTGTCAGATCTTGTGGTCGCCTATATTCATTGGGGCCTGTTCGAACTCCCCGGGGTGGACCTCGATGAAATCGAAGTGCCGATGAGGATGTTCCCGATTGGCGCAATTCCAAGCCAGGCAGAGCTCTGCGAAATGCTCGATATGGTGGAGGACAATGTCGCGCGGCTCGGCGAACGAGTTGATCCCTCGAAGCGTTCTAGCGTCCTAAGGGAACTCGCCTCCATGCGGACAGTAGTAGATCCGGAGGAGGTTGAAGGGTACGTACCCGATCTTGATCTCCGGCATACGAGAGGAACTCACTTCTTCATTGTCCCCGCTGATGGGGTTCTTGATGCTGACCTTAATTCGAACAATGGCGAGGATGCATCGAGTTTGGAGAAACTGCTCCTAGGGTTCACCAACTCGATGACACCGGATCATCCGCATCCGGTTATCGCGACGGCGTTTCGAGATCATCGCACCGACGAAAACTTTTGAGAACCTAGTGGGAGAGGATCGATTTTTTCACCCGACGAGTTCCTCGATGCTGACCACTATATTTTTGGCCGGTTTGACGCGTTTGGGCAGTTCCGGGGCACCGTATCGGTTTACGGCGAGAAGCACGACGATTACCTTGTGGCTTGGCCAGGTGCTAAGGGCAGCCCAACAAGCTGCGGTTCCTTCGAGATACATCTTGCTGCTGTTCAGCCCACCACCAGAGAAACAACACTGCCGCCAGAGGCGCACGCACGTCTCCTCGCAAAAACTCGCAGATTTGGCGGACTCTACATCTACCGCGATGGTGTCCGGGTTCTACCTTATGGCGATGTCGATTATGATTGGTTAGAGATTGAAAAGCGACGAACTAAGGGAGCAGCATATTACTATTTTTCGCACCGCAATCTTTTCGGCGCGATTCTTCTGTCTCAGAAACAAAACGCTGCCCTAACTGAAAAGGCTGGCCGAGAGGGATTCCGTGAGAACACAGCATATCGTCAGCTTAGAGATATTCTCAAGAATTTCTTGGTGCAAGTAGCTGGTGATTTCTTCCGAGAAGAGGGGACGTATGCAGACCGTTTTCAGGAGACTCGTGAGGAGCTGAACCGCCAGTACCGCGCACTGGAGAAAAGAAAGGGATTTACGGCAGAGCGACGTCGAGCGCTGGGTGAGGCGTTGGACCAATTCTTTCGGAGTTATGACGCTGGTGAGCCAGAGCAGCGTGCGCTGGAGTTGGCCAAATCAGTGGAGAGCGATCTTTTCGCTGCTCAGATCGTGACGGATCCCCAGCGTGCTGCCACTCTCGTTGTTAGATATTGAGAGTCGCGCACGCGGGGGCTTGCGGGATTTGGAGGAATCGTATCGGATAACAAGACCGCGAGGCGTAGGTTTGAACAGAAAGCTCGCGCGGGAGTATGAGAATTATGAGAAGGCATACGCCCAGTTGAACGATAAGGTGTTTGGAGAGGTTAGAAGTTTGATTGAGGGAGATGTCACAAGCGCTGCGGAGAGAGCCCGTGTGGAGTTGGACCGGAGAATCCGCGTAGAGCGAGCGCTGGCAGACCTAGCGGAAAATGCCAAGCGCTCTGCCAAGAGCGAGCGTTCGGAGACGCGAGGCGCTCTAGAACGCGTTCGGTCCGAGGTTCTAATAGCTACTCGCGAACGGCAGGCGGCTGTGGAGGAGGCAGTCCGATCCGTTATCACCGAGTTTGCGTCTACCGACGTCCAGCAGCTTAATGATGAAAGTCTCGTCGAACTCCGCGGCACATTAGAGCAGCGCATCCTTGATGTTCAGGAGAGAACTGCGTCGTTTCTGCGTTACCTCCGCAGCCAACTCGAATCGATTGACCTTAGCGGGGAACTCGGCCAACTTGACCAGATAGAGGCTCTTGAGCAGCGGACGTTGGAGTTGGAGGAACGTTCGGAGTTTGATCTGCAGCTCGCCCAGCTTGGAATGGCGGTGGACGTGATTAACCACGAATTTGATGCTTCGGTCCGCTCGATCCGGTTAAATCTCCGGAGGCTTCATGCTTGGGCTGATGTCAACACAGGCCTCGAAGGGCTTTATAACGACTTGCGAACAAGTTTTGATCACCTTGACGGATACCTTACTCTCTTTACCCCTCTTCATCGGCGCCTCAATCGCCAGCAAGTGGAATTTTCAGGCGCAGACGTAGAGCGATATCTTCATGATTTGTTTGATCCTCGACTTCGGCGGCATCATATTGAACTTAGGACTACCTCTCGATTTAGGAAATGGGTTGTAACTACATATCCATCCTCTTTTTACCCTGTCTTCGTCAACATCGTTGATAACGCCGTATTCTGGCTGGATAGGATTGTTGCTGACCGAGTGATTGAACTGGATGCTGAGGAGCAAACCGTGTATGTTTCCAACACGGGCGAACCGTTTCCTGCCCGGCGCTGGGAGGTCATTTTTGACCAAGGTGTCTCGTTCAAGCCGGAGGGGCGAGGGCTTGGCCTCTATATCTCGCGAGAGGTGTTGCGGGGGATTGGCTACGGACTTAGCGTAGTTGAACCCCGACCCGGCATGCAATCAACTTTCCGCATCGCGCCCAAGAAGCCACCAAATGAATTCCACTAGCGAGTTTTCGAAACGTTCTCGTGAGGTTGCTGGCCGTTTTCTTCAGACGGCGGTGATTATTGAAGACCAGCCGCGATTCGATGGCAAGCCGCAGGTTCTTGCTAAGCCCGGTCGTGTTTTGGGACTCAGCGGAAGGCCCGTTACTGATGCGTCGAGAGCAGGGGGTTCGGCAATACATGATCTCGATGCCAAGCAGTTAATCGACGCATTTGCTGGAGTAGGCATTATTTGTGCGGTGCTCAAACCAGAACTCTCGTCCGGTTCTGGAGAGGCCGATGCGCCGGACACGATTGCGTCGCTTGGTGATCGCACGAAGTCTGGCCGCTACTCGGGCCGACATCGTCATCCTAGATTGGAATATTCCACCTGAATCGAAGCCTGGGGCAAATGCCAATCAGCTAATAAGAAGGATTTTAAAGTCAGATGAGTTGCCTCTGGACTCCCGAGCAGATCACTACTCACGCCGTTTGCGCCTAATTGCAATATATACGGGCGACGAGGGTCTTGAAGATATAGCGGACGAAATGGAGGTTCTTCTTCGTGAGTTGAAACCTGAGCCCGGAGTGGTCGAGCGTGGAAAGTACCAAGTTAAGGGTGGCCCTGTCACCATCGCTATCTACGGCAAGAAAGGTTCAACTATAAAGGCGGATGACGCAGAGCGCAGAGTAGGAGAGGACGAGGTTGCCGCACCGGGTGCGTGATGACTTCGCTGAAATGACCGAAGGGCTTTTGTCCAATACCGCTCTTGAGGCTCTGAGCGCAATACGAACAAACACTCATCGGATACTGAGGCGGTTCAATCGAGGTATTGATGCGCCCTACGTGGCTCACAGGGCTATGATGGAGCCTCCAGAGGATGCTAGAGAGCATCCGGTACCTCTTATTGCCTCAGAAATTGAAGGGGTACTTGCGGACGATCCGAAGATTCAGGAACTCGTCGGGCTGGGAGCAATTACGGAGTGGGTTAATCACATTGTGCTCCGGAATGAAGTTGTTCAATCGTACCTGGGGATGGCTAAAGAACGATTCAAGGAAGAGCTCCTGGTCCTTCTGAGGGATGGCCTCAAGCGCGCAAAGCCACAGCCGGATCACTTGAAATGGAAAGAACTCATGGAGAGGTTGCAGCGGTACGACCGCGGAGCGGCAAGCATTATTACGCAAGTCTTGGCAGCAAGGGAGGACGAGGTGGGGGCTGCGCTCGATATGGAGTTCGCCCGGCTTACTTCGTTGCGTTCGCAGTATGATGCCCCTCCACCGACTCTTAAGCTTGGCAGCATCGTTTCTTCGACCGACAGTGGCAACCTTCGGTATCTATTGTGTATACAGCCACTCTGCGACAGCGTAAGACTTGAGCGGCCACGACACTTTCCATTCCTGAGGCTGAAGGAAAGATCTGAGGGGAGGGAGATACCCTTCGATTTTGTGGTTCCTGATGGAGAAAATCACAAGAAGCTTTCCTTAGTCGTAAGGCTTACGACATTGTTATTATTAATATGGACCCAGACCCAGGCTCAGCGTCCTAAAGGCCGAGCCTACCAAGGCAGGTTGGGAGTTCAAACGAAAAGGAAATGGTTCGCCTATTCGATGGCTCGCAGATCTTAAGCCCGAATTCGCTCACCGAGTGGTTACTGAGTTTGTAGGGGAAGTCGCGCGGGTCGGCCTCACCGAGTCCGAATGGCTCAGGAGAATGGCTCGAAAAATTGAAGCCGTTAGTGCGGAATAAGATGAACTCGGCACAGAGGTGCCGGATGGTCGCTGAGTCGAGGGCAAAAGTTAGATAGATTTGGGCAGTACGGTGACAGACCGATATAGTTCCTACAAGAGAAGTGAGATAATGAGCCGTGTCCGTGGCGCGGACACGAAGCCTGAGTTAAGGGTGCGCTCCTTTCTTCATCGGCTTGGGTATCGTTTTCGTCTCCATCAGCGAGATCTTCCTGGTTGACCAGATGTAGTCGTGCCGCGCTATAGAGCTGTGATTTTCGTGCATGGATGCTTCTGGCATCAGCATCCCGGCTGCGCTAAGGCGGGCTTGCCGGAGACAAATAGAGAGAAACGGTTCCGAAGTTGACCCGTAACGTACAGAGAGATGAAGAGCACTCGCGGGCCCTTCGGCAGATAGGCTGGAGAGTGGTAGTAATCTGGGAGTGTGAACTGCCCAATTCGGGGGCCGTGCTTGCCTCTCTATCTCAAGTCCTCATCGATGTGAGGGAGCGAGCCGCCGCAAGGTCAGTTAGATTGTGAAGAAACGACGGATTTCTTTTCACAGCCGATGAGGGCCATTCGCCTCCGACAGGTCTCGCGTCACGGTCTGCTCGAAGATCGCTATCCGCGACTCATCGCCGGGCCGGCGTACCGGGTAGGTCCGCTCTTCCTGAATGGTGCCATCCCGCTTGTGGATGCGGAAGAGTCCGCCTTGACCTGAGTTTAACAGAGAGCGGCGCCCCCGGAAGAATTCTCCAGGAGCTGGAGCGGAGGTTTTCCGCGCAGCCTCTTCGGAGGGCGTACGCTGACCCAGCCCAGATGGCGCAAGTCAGGAAGATCGATCCCCAGGTTGGCTCCCACTTGAAGCTCGTCCCGGACCGCCGGTGGGACCACGGCGGTGGCGGCCAGTTGGGGAAGGAGATGAAGAAGCCCGAGTTGGTGCAGATACTGAAGAGGAGATGTATCGCTGATCACCTCAGGCAAGGCGCGTTTCCTTCTGGAGATCCTCCTCGGTCAGTCGGAAGGTATCCACTCCGTAATCGCCAAGGCGGGTGAGGAAGAGAGTCCGAGGAATGCCCGCCAGCCGGGCGGCTGCTCCAGAGGAGAGCCTTCCCATCTCGAAGAGCTTCGCCGCCGCCGCCATGCGCAGTGTCGCTCCGACCTGCTTCCGCTGGATGCCGCGCATGCGCCGCACCGACTCAGCCTCGTCGGGCTCCGGCGCTCCTTCGAGTGAACGATTGATAGCGTCGAGGAGCTCCGGCTTTCGTGCCGCTTAAGGAACTCGTCGAGCGCTCGCGAGAAGAGCTGGCTGCGTGAGAGGTGAAGCTGGCGAGCCAGGGTATCGGCGCGCTCGAACAGAGATTCCTGGACCGAGATGGCAGTCTTGACGATGGCCATACGACCTCCCTTCAACAGAAGTATGACCAGGGATTCATACCAGGGTCAATACCGAGACGCGGCCAACCCAGGGCTCTCCTCGGCCGAGCTGTGCCGGCTTGAGGGAGCGCTGGACGGACGAGCAAGTCTGGTCGTTGACCGGCTCACTCTTGCTCGGATGCCAGCCTCAGCACGACCGAGCGGGTCTCCGAAGAGATTCGAAAGCGCAGGGCGGCTGCAGGCATACATGTTCTGGCCATTGGTGTCGACGAGGAAGCTCAAAGCTCCAGATCTCGTCCCCGGTCCGGGTCTCGCGCAAATCATCGTCCTCGCCTCCGGCCGGCATGGCGAGTAGGAGATCTTTGAGAGGCCTCGTGGCCTTGACAGGGAGCAACGCCTGGCGAAGGATCTCCCAGTGCTCCGCCTCCGCAGAGCGGCCATGACGGGCAGCCCGAAGCTCGAGCTCCCGGACGACCTCCTCTTCGAGGTTGCGAACGATCAACTGGCTGCCGACGGCCTTCCCACTCATGCTAGCGATGATAGCACGATCGTCCAGACCAAGCACCGGCGCGCCTCGGAAAACCGGGCCGGTGACGGGGGCACGCGATCCAGACGTCGGGAGCTTCGAGGAGTCCCGGCACCGCTCTACACGCCGCGGCGTCTTTCGGTGAGGCCGAAGCGCCGGTTCCGCCGGGGACCAGGGCGCCCACCTCGGCACGGCTCCGCGCGGGCCGGCTGGACGTGGCGCGCGGGGTAGGTTACCATTCATATCATGTTGAAAGCAGTGTGGCTGGTGTTCGGAGCCATGCTCCTCACAGCGATTCCGGGCTCGGCCCAAGGTTCCAGCGCCCCCGCTGGCGCCACCGGCCCCTCCGCGTCGGCCGCCACCGGATACCGGATCGGACCGAAAGATCTCGTCGAGATCCGTGTCGTCGAGCTTCAGGAGCTGAACGTGGAGCGCCGCGTGTCCGAGAAGGGCACGATCAATCTGCCGTTCCTGGACGATGTCCAGGCCGCGGGCCTGACCGACTCCGAGCTGGCGGCGCGGCTCAAGGCGGATCTGGAGCGCAAGCTCCTGCAGCGCGCCTCGGTGTCGGTGCAAGTGCGCGAATTCCGGGCGCGGCCGATCTCCGTGATCGGCGCGGTGCAGACGCCGGGCCCCCTGGAATTTGCCGGCCGCTGGACTTTGTTGGAAGCGATCACCGCCGCGGGCGGGCTGACGCCGAACCACGGCCGGACGGTCTACGTGCTGCGCCATGCCGACAACGGCCTGTCCGACCAGGTGGCGATCGACCTGGACGACCTTCTGGTGCGGGCGGACGCGAGAGTGAACATCCCGATCTATCCGAACGATTTGATCAACGTGCCGGCCACGCTGGAGGTGACGATCTACTTTCTCGGCGAGGTGAGCCAGCCCGGCGCGCTGACCTTCAAGAGCACCGAGCGGATCACCCTGCTCGCGGCCGTGGCCCGGGCCGGTGGCCTGACCGACCGCGCCGCGCGCAAGATCACGATCCGCCGCGAGGAGGCACCCGGCAAGGCCAAGGAGATCGTGGTCGATTACAAGCGGATCCTCGCCGGCAAGGATCCGGATATCGCGCTGCGCGAGGGCGACGTCGTGGTAGTGAAGGAGTCTTTCTTTTGAATACGTCCACTCTGTTCGACCGCCCCGGCTCCGGCCCCGAGCCGCAGCCGCAGCCCCAGCCGAGCGAGCATGCTTCCGAGATCAACCTCTCCGAGTGGCTGCAGATCGTCCGCCGCCGCTGGATCCTGCTGGCGGCCACCTGCGTGGCCGGAATTTCGGTGGCGTCGGTGCATTATGCCATGACGCCCAAGATGACCAGGCCACGACCGTCCTCCAGATCGACGCCGCGCGCTGACGCCGCTGATCGGCAGCAGCCAGACTCCCTGGCTGGAGGACTGGTGGAACATGGAGTACTACCCGACGCAGTACAAGCTGCTGGAGAGCCGGGGGCTGGCCGAGCGTGTGGTGCAGAATCTCCGCCTGTCCGAGGATCCGTTTTTCAACCCCGGCGGCCGGCCGCTCGCTCTGGGTCCCCCCTCGGCTCCGGGGACGCCGTCCGCGGAGGCCGACCTCGCCGTCGTCGGGCAGCTCGCGAACCGCCTGCGCGTCGGCCTGTCCGTGGAGCCGGTGCGCACCACGCAGCTCGTGAACCTGACCTACGTCTCGACGAACCCCGAGTTCGCGGCGCGCGCGGTCAACGGCTTCGCCGAAGCGTTCATCGACTGGGGCATCGAGAACCGCTCCACGACGGCCGGCAACGCGTCGAACTTCCTCGCTTCGCAGATCGAGACGCTCAAGAAGGAGATCCAGGTCAAGGAGTCGCAGCTCCAGGCGGTCAGCCGGTCGAGCAACATCGTCGAGCTGGACTCGGGCTCGAACGTTCTCAACCAGCGGCTGGAGGCGATCAACAAAAGCTACAGCGACGCCCTGCGCGACCGCATCGAGCGCGAGGCCCAGTATCGCGAGCTGCTCAACACGCCCAAGGAGGCGATCGCCGAGTCCCAGCCCGACGGCCTCTATTCGGACATCAAGCGCAAGCAGCTCGAGATGGAGCGCCAGTACGAGATCGATCTGAAGACGTTCAAAAAAGATTTCCCCAAGATGATCGAGCAGCAGGCCGCCATCGAAAAGGGGCGCCAGCACCTTGCCGGCGTGGTCGAGGAGATGGTGGACAGGGCGCGCAAGGCCGCCTATGCCGAGTATCAGACCGCGCTGCGCCAGGAAAAGGCGCTGGAGCAGGAGATGCACGGCCTCAAGTCCGAGGCCCTGGACGAGAGCTCGGCCTCGGCCGATTATCACAACCTCAGCCTGGAGGTCGACACGCGGCGCAACCTCCTCGACCAGGTGCTCAAGGCGCAGTCGGAGACCGAGGTGACCGCCCGGCTCCAGGGGACGAAGGAGTCGAACGTCCGCATCGTCAACCGCGCGCTGGCGCCGGGCGGGCCGTCGAGTCCGAACCTGAAACAGGATCTGTCGAGCGGGATGCTGTTCGGCCTGGTCTTCGGCGTCGGCCTCGTGCTGCTGCTCGAATACCTCGACCGCACGGTGAAGACCTCCGAGCAGGTGGAGCGGCTGCTGGGCCTGCCCACGCTCGCGATCATCCCGGACATCAACGACACCGGGTCCGGCTACGGTGGCTATCGCGGGTATGGCGGTTACGGTTACGGCTACGGCCTCGGCGGGGCGAAGGGCGGGGCCCGCGGGAAGGGCTCGCGCCGCTGGCTGGAGAAGAAAAAGAACGAGGGGGCGTCGCGCATCGAGCTGGTGCCGCACGAGGGTCCGCGACTGGCGGTGTCCGAGGCCTACCGCTCGCTGCGCACGGCCCTGCTGCTGTCGAGCGCCCGCGAGCTCAAGGTCGTCGCGGTGACGTCCGCGGTGGCGAGCGAGGGCAAGTCCGTCACCGCCTCCAACCTGGCGGTGGTGATGGCTCAGCTCGGCCGGCGGGTGCTGGTCATCGACGCCGACCTGCGCAAGCCGCGCCTGCACGAGGTCTTCCAGGTCTCCAACCGGGTCGGCCTGGTGAGCTGCATCACCGGCGGCGCCGACCTCAAGGGGGTCATCTCCCGCTCCACGGTGCCGCAGCTTTTCGTCATCCCGTCGGGCCCGATCCCGCCCAATCCGTCCGAGCTGCTGGCCTCCGACCGGATGCGCGAGCTGGTGGCGGCCGCCCGTGCGCGCTTCGACTTCGTGGTGATCGACACGCCGCCGCTGCTGCCGGTCACCGACGCGACCCTGGTCGGCAACCTGGTCGACGGCGTGGTGCTCTGCCTGCGGGCGGGCAAGGTCACCCGGGACGAGGCCCGTTCCTGCCTGGACCGTCTGAAGATGGCGGGGGTGAAAGTCCTGGGCGTCGTCCTCAACCGCCACCTTTTGAACCAGGGCGGCTACGCCGGCAAGCGCTACCAGATGTACGAGGCCTACGGCGCTGAACCGGAGCCCAAAGCCGATTCGGCCGCCTGATGATCGATCTGCACTGCCACATCCTGCCCGGGATCGACGACGGCCCCAAGACGCTGGAGGCGGCGGTCGAGATGTGCCGCATGGCCGTGGCCGACGGCTGCCGCGCCATGGTCGCCACTCCGCACCAGCGGCGGGGGGTCTGGTGGAACTCCGACCGTGAAGCGATCCTGGGGCTCGTCCGGGAGCTGCAGGCGGCGCTGGGTTCGGAGTTGCGGGTGCTCACCGGCGCCGAGATCCACGTCGACTCCGGTCTTCTCGCCGAGGTGGAGCGGCTGCCCGGCGGCGGCCTCCTCACCCTTGCCGGCTCGCGCTACCTGCTGATCGAGCTCGACAACCACGGGTGCGCGGGCGGTGCCATCAACCTGATCCACGAGCTGGCCGTGGCGGACTGGCGGCCGGTCGTCGCGCACCCCGAGCTCATCCCCTGGGTGGCCGGCGACACCGACCTGGTGAGGCGCCTGGTCTCGCTCGGCGCCCTGGTGCAGATCACCGCGATGAGCGTCACCGGAGGTTTCGGCCGCGGTCCCATGGCCACCGCCCACACCCTGATCGAGGAGGGGCTGGTCCATTTCGTCGCCAGCGACTGCCACGGGGTGGAGCGCCGCCCTCCGGGCCTGCGCCGCGCCTTCGAGACGATCGCCGGCCGCTGGGGCGCCGAAGTGGCGCGGCGCCTGGTGTCTGACAACCCGCGGGCGGTCGTGCAGAACCGGCCGCTTCCCTCTTCGGAGCGTCTCATGGCGTCCAACTCATGAAACTGACTCGGCGCGGCCCGGCCGCCCTCCTCGCCCTCCTGGCCTTCCCCGCGGCGCTCCTCCTGCCGTCCGGGCCGGCGCGGGCGGACGTCGATCCGTTCTATCAGAGCCTCCTGCGGGAGGGCATTCAGGAGTACGACCGCGGCGATTTCGACTCCTCGGTGCGCAGCCTGCGCCTCGCGTGCTTCGGGATGCTCGACGAGCCCACCGAGATGGGGGGATGCCTCGCCCGGCTGGCCCTGGCCCAGGACCGCGACGACGACGAAGACGGCTTCCAGGACACGTTCCGCCGCCTGTCGGAAGTCGAGGAACGCTTCCAAGGCTATACCCAATCGAGCCTGAGCGCGGAGGTGCGGGCCGACCTCGAGCGGCGGCTGATCGTCCGGGTCCCGGCCGCGACGCTGCGCTCCATCCCGGCGTTCCGGGCGCTGGCCGACCGCAAGGCCGAAGCCAAGCCGGCCGAAGCCGCCGGCAAACCGGCGGCGAGCCCGACCCGTCCACGGCGCGGACAGGCCGAGCCGGCGCCATCCCCCCCGCTGAAGGGCCAGCCGGTCGCCAGCCGGCCTCCCGCCGCGGCCGGCGTGGCGTCTCCGGACGTCCCGGCCGCCGCGGCCGTCGAAACCGCCCCGAGTGACCGCCCCGATGACTGCCGAGGAACGCGACCGCCTGAGCCGGACGCGGAAGGTTCTGGCCGGGGATGCCAAGGTGAAGGATCTGCGCCAGGCCTTCGAGCTCGTCCGCGAGGTCGCCGACGCCCATCCCGAGTCGGTCGAAGCCCAGCATCTGGCCGCGGAAGCGGCTTACCGGGTCTCCCGCTGGGCGGACGCGGTCCGCTACTTCCAACGCGGCGGCGAGCCGCCCGCGGACCAGCCGGAGCTGCTGTTCTACATGGCGGTCGCCCTGTACGAGTCGGGCGATGCGGCGAGGGCGGCCGAGATCCTGAAGCGCACGCTTCCCAACATCCAGCGCACGCCCTACGTAGACGCCTACGCCAGGAAGATTCTCGGATAGTATAGAGAACGTAGGAGGAAGCTCGTCATGAAAGCACGAAACCTGTCCGCCGCCGGACTCCTGCTGGGATGCCTCGTCGCGAACACCGCGAACACCGCGCACGCGCAGGTGCTCTCCGTCGCCCCTCCGGAGTGCATCCCCTCCAAGGGCAACAGCGTGGTGCGGGCGTCGATCGTCCCTGATCCCGCCGTGGGGCAGTCGCCCCGCGTGTACTTCCGCTGGAAAGGGCAGCCCGCTTTCTACTGGGAGCCCCTGGAGGTGGAGCCGAACAGCCGCTACTGGACCGTGCTCCCCCGGCCCGAGGAGCGCAACGAGGAGGTGGAGCTCTACGCCGCGGTGGTCGACGCCTCGGGCAAGATGATCGGCCAGTCGGAGGTCAAGTTCTCCAAGGTCAAGGACAACTGCAAGGTCGACCTGAGCCCCAAGGAGAAGGGCGTCGCGGACAACCTGATCGTCGGCGAGACCGCGTCGAGCCAGTACAAGAAGAGGGTCATCGGTTTCCTCTGCCCGGGCCTCAAGATCCGGATCGACCCGCAGGGGGTCAAGCGGGCCGACGAGGAGTGCGGTCCGTGCGGTCTGGCCTGGCTGCCGCCGGGGCTGGCCACGGCCGGCGTGTTCGGTATCATCGTGGCCGAACATCCAGAAGAGCGCGAAGCGTCCCCTTCCAGGCCCTAGCAAGCACCTCTCTTTCTGGTCCCCTTTGTTTTCGACAGCCCGGGACCGCCCCGGACCGGCTGCAGCCGGTCCCTGTCCTTCTTTATTCACATGACACGACCGAAGGGATTCCAACGCAATGACACACCTCATACCGCCCCACGGGGGTGAGCTCGTCAATCTTCTCGTCGAGCCCGACCGGGCCGCCGAGCTCAAGGCCGCCTCGCGCGACTGGCCGTCCTGGGACCTGACACCGCGCCAGCTCTGCGACGTCGAGCTGCTCGTCAACGGCGGCTTCTCGCCGCTCACGGGATTCATGAGCCGCGCCGACCACGACTCGGTCTGCGAGCGGATGCGCCTCGCCGACGGCACTCTCTGGACGATCCCGATCCTGCTCGACATTCCGCGCGAGCTGGCGGACAAGCTGAGCCCCGGCACGAGCATGCTCGCCCTGCGCGACCCGGAGGGGGTCATGCTGGCCGCCATCCACGTCGAGGAGCTGTGGGACCTCGACGCCATGGCGAGCGCGGCGGCGACCTTCGGCACCACCGATCCGAAGCACCCGGGCGTCGCCAGCCTGCAGAAGGCGAACCCGGTCTGCGTGGGCGGCCGGCTGGAAGGTCTCCAGCTCCCGGCCCACTACGACTTCCGGCAGCTCCGCCACACGCCGGCCGAGCTGCGCGCCGAGCTCGTCCGCGAGGGCTGGCGCCACGTCGTGGCGTTCCAGACGCGCAACCCCATGCACCGGGCGCACTGCGAGCTGACCATGCGCGCCGCCAAGGAGGCGCAGGCGAACCTCCTCATCCACCCGACGGTCGGCATGACCAAGCCGGGCGATCTCGATCACTACACGCGCGTGCGCTGCTATCAGGCGGTGCTGGGCCGCTACCCCCAGCACACGGCCAAGCTGTCGCTCCTGCCGCTCGCCATGCGCATGGGCGGCCCGCGCGAGGCGGTGCTGCACGCGATCATCCGCAAGAACTACGGCTGCACCCACTTCATCGTCGGCCGCGACCACGCCGGTCCGGGCAACGACTCGCAGGGCAAGCCGTTCTACGGCCCGTACGACGCCCAGGAGCTGCTGCGCCAGCACGAGGACGAGCTCGGCGTGAAGATGGTGCCGTTCCAGATGGTCACCTACGTCGAGGACCTCGACACCTACATGCCCGCCGACGAGGTGCCGGCGGGCTCGCGCACGCTGGACATCTCCGGGACGGAGCTGCGGCGCCGGCTCGCCGAAGGCCGCGAGATCCCGGCCTGGTTCTCCTTTCCCGAGGTGGCGGAAGAGCTGCGCCGCACCTATCCGCCGCGCCACAAGCAGGGCTTCACGGTCTTCTTGACCGGCCTTTCCGGCTCCGGCAAGTCGACCATCGCCAACGCGCTGCTGGTCAAGTTCCTGGAAATGGGCGGCCGGCCGGTGACGCTGCTCGACGGCGACATCGTGCGCAAGCACCTGTCCTCGGAGCTCAGCTTCTCGAAGGAGCACCGCGACATCAACATCCGCCGCATCGGCTTCGTGGCCGCGGAGATCACCAAGAACGGCGGCATCGCGATCTGCGCGCCCATCGCGCCGTACGACAGCGGTGCGCAAGGAGGTGCGGGGGATGATCGAGCCCGGCGGCGGCTTCGTGCTGGTCCACGTGGCCACGCCGATCGAAGTCTGCGAGCAGCGCGACCGCAAGGGGCTCTACGCCAAGGCGCGCGCCGGCATCCTCAAGGAGTTCACCGGCATCTCCGATCCCTACGAGGAGCCGGCGGACGCCGAGGTGGTGATCGACACCACGAAGCTGTCGCCCGAGGAGTCGGCGCAGGAGATCCTGCTCTTCCTGGAGCGCGAAGGGTACGTCGGCGCCAGCATGGTGGCGCAATAGCGAACCGGCGGGCGGCTACGCGGCCGACCTGGAGCGGATCCAGGCGGCTCTGGCGGAGGCCCTGACGGTCCTGGCGCGCTTCACGCCGGGAGAGGTGGCGTCGCGCCGGAAGTCCGGAGACGATCCGGTGACCGAGGCCGACACCCAGGTGGACGCGCTGCTGCGCCGGCTTCTGCCCAGGAGGGCGAGGGCTGGCTCTCCGAGGAGACGACGACGACCTCTCCCGGCTGGAGCGGCGGCGCGTGTGGGTGGTGGACCCGCTCGACGGCACGCGGGAGTTCGTGGAAGGCATCCCGGAGTGGTCGGTCTCGGTCGGCCTGGTGGTGGACGGCGAGCCCGTGGCGGGGGGCATCTGCAACCCCGCCACCGGCGAGACGATCGTCGGCGCCAAGGGCCTGGGAGTGACCCTGAACGGCCGGCCGGCGGGTGTGAGCCTGCGCGACCGGCTGGAAGGGGCCACCGTGGTGGCGAGCCGCAGCGAGGTGAAGCGCAAGGAGTGGGAGGGCTACCGGGACGGCGCCTTCGTGTTGAAGCCGACCGGCTCGGTGGCCTACAAGCTGGGGCTCGTGGCCGCCGGCCTGGCCGACGCCACCTGGACGCTGACGCCCAAGCACGAGTGGGACGTGGCCGCCGGCGTGGCGTTGGTGCGCGCGGCCGGAGGCCTCGTGGTGATTGGCGGGGCGGCGGGTTCGGACGAGGACCGTTTCAACCGTCCGAAGCCGAAGCTCTCCCGAATGATCGCGGCACCGCCGGCCCTGCTGCCGCAGATCCACTCCGAAATCGCCTGGCGCGAGGCCGCGCTCGCCGCCCCATAAAGATCACCAGCGCGCCGCCCAGGCCGGCGCGCCGCCTACACCATTGCCCGTGTGGCGAGGTTGCGGCCCATCTGCAATCCTGCGTGGTAGACCGGCCCCGCGGCGAGCTGGACGTAGACCTCGGTCAGCACAAGACGTTCGGGATCTTCTGGACCGGCACCGCGATCGCGTCCAGCCAGGCGCCCTTCTTCTTGAGGCGCAGGCGGCCGGCGTCGATGACGAACTTTTCGATCTCGCTGAAGGAGACCGGCTCCTTCTTGCCGTTGGCGATGCCGCGCAGCGAGATCGAAACGTTTCCGAAGGCGACGGTCTGGCCATTCTGGACGCGACGCTTCACGTCCTCGACGAGCCGCGGATTGACGCGGGCGCGGACGATCTCGAAGGCTTCCAGGACCCCCGTGTCGTTCGACGTCATGACGACCTTCTCGCCGCTCTGCCCGATCACCTTGACCGTGATGCTGGTGCCGCGGGTATCGAGTGGCTTGCCCTTCTTCTTCGCGGACGCCTCCATCGCGGCGCCCACGGCGAGGCCGATCAGGCCCCCGGCCTGCACCTTGACGGCCTGGAACCAGACCTCGGTCACGTCGTTCCAGCGCAGCTCGGTGGTGTTCGAGCCCCGGATCTGCTCGATCCCGTCCTCGTAGATTCGGGTGCTGCGGCCCATCTCGCGCGAGAAGAAGAACCAGAAGAAGGCGCCGAGGCCGACGGCCAGGACCCCGGCCATGGCCGCTCCCGTGGTGTCGGCCGGCTCTTGGAGCGCGGCGTAGGCTCCCCACAAGGCAAGCAGCGCCAGGGGGAGCACGAAGAGGCACAGCAACAGCCGAATCACCATCGTTCTCTTCAGGACGAGAACCGGCGCGGTCGCGAACATGGGATCATCCTCCGTTCAAGGGATAGGCTTTATCCCGGGTGTCCGGGACACCCGAAGCATTTCAGCCACCCGTCGTTCGTAGAAGAGGCAGGCCCTATTCTAGCGCAGGAGCCGGGGCCGGCGCCTAGGCGGCGGGGGCGTCAGCCGGCTTGTCCTCGCGCCCCAGATCAAGAGCCAGAAGACGATCGGCAGCTCCGCAACCTCGAGCGGCAACGCGACCTGCCCGACGAGTGGCGCGTACTGTGGCAGGATCAGGGTGGCGAAGGAGCTGGCCAGGTAGGCGACCCCTGCGATCATCAGCAGGACGCCGAACGCGCGGGGAATGAAGCCCGAGCGGATGACCAGCATCCCGAACGGGAACAGCCAGAGCCCCCAGAAGATGGAGGCCACGGCGATGCCCTGGCTGTGCAGACGGAGGAACAGGTACGCCAGGGCATCCAGATGGGGTTTCTCGAACACGGACAGGAAATCGACGCCGCTCACGAGGACCAGCGCGGCGATTTCGTTGAGCACATTGACGAACACGATCGGAACGGAGACCAACGCCCCCAGGATCACCATCTGCCGGGCATGGTTCTCGTTGACCGCCTTGAACAAGCGGTAGAGCACCAGAACCAGAAACACGCCGAGAACCTGGTGGATCAGCTCGCTCGCGATACCGATGCGGAGAAGCCACCCGGAAGCCCTGATGTTGTCGGCCGTCGCGGTCGCGTTCCCAAACACGATCAGCTTGCCGGGGACACCAGGAGGCCGATGGGGGCGATGAGTGCGAGAAGCAGATACAGGAATCCGGCGAATCGTGCTTGTTGCTTGGTTGAGCTCATGTCGTCTCCCTTCTTGTGCAAGAGATACGCCGAGAAGACACGATGCTTACAGTCGCCGTCCAGGTGCTATCGGGTGACCCCCTCCTTGGACCCTCAACCCTGGTGAAGAGATGGTCCCGGCTTCGCGGCATCGCCGCCGGTCAGGCGGCACTTGGCGTGAATTTCAAACGTTCTCATTCGAGCCACGAGCTTCCAGGGATCATGGTCGCATTCGGCTGAGATCGCAGCGCGAATTGCGCGAATCTCTGCGATCTCGGGGTCGTTGTCGGCCGGCGGAGTCTGCTGGATAGAGGTGGCGTTCATCTACTCTCCTAACAGTTCAAGCGGCGTTACAAGGTGCGGTGTCGAAAGCCCCAGCATCGTGTTGATTCTCGTAATATGGTCGAACTTGTTCGCATTGGCCAAGTGTTTGCAATTCCAAGTGACGAGAAACCGACATCCGTGGAACGAAGCGATAGCGAGATGCAAAGCGTCGCCAGTCGCGCTCCCGGGCATCACGAGGTGGCGGATGTACGCCGCAACAATCTCGGCCACAGCATCTGGCTCATCGAGCATCGGTAGCGGCTTTAAAAGCTCGGATGCCTGACTCGCCAATTCCGTCGGTGCGCGGCCAATTTCAAACGCCACAGCCGCACTGGTCACTAGGACGACAGACGATGGCGCGACGCTCCACCAGCGACGCGTCCATTCCCTGCGAACGACGGATTCAGCGCCCCGGCGCTCCGTGAAGTAGAAGCTGGGGATCGTCGTTTCGACGTATGCCATTGGGAGGGTCATTTCGTGATCATCTCGTGGATCATCGCCGTCTTCGGGACCTATCCTATTGTAGCGCTCGTCTGCTTCCCGACTTCCACGATGATCTGTGTCATCCGCCGCCTCCGATCGTCCTCGACCACGATACCATACCACAACCGCGTGACGACGTGAAGCACCGCCGCGCCGGCACAGAGCCGGCGGACGTATTCAACACCTTGCCCTACGGTTTCGAGCCGCTTTCTTAGCCGGTCGTAAGGCTGCTGAGGGTCTCTTCCACGGCCGGAGGCAACTCAACGGCCAGGAAGTTGCCGGAGGGATAGAGGTAGTCCTCACCCAACTCGTCGATGACCCGGATGAAACCGCTCCGTTTCGCCGACTCGTCCGGCAGGACCGGGTAGAGCTTCCGGATCTCCAGGTCGTCGCACCCCTCGTTTCGGATGCAGATCACAAAGTGGGCGTGCTCGTCTTGGATGGGCATGGGGTCGATCGAGGAACCGCTTGATCTTCATCCGTCGGCTGCCGATCCCGTGGGCTTCGTACCAGTGGATCTCGGCCATTCGGATTGTACCATCCCGGAGCCGGACCATCGCCGTGCAGGAGGGGTGCTTCACGTCGTAGTGGGGAGGTCGATCCGTGACCTCTCAGAACGGCAAGAGACCCACTCCTCACCTTCTTCCCGAAGATCGGGTACCCTTCCCTGGGTGGACACGCCGGAGAACTTGATCGGGCCGGCAACGCTGAGATAGGAACTCTGGCCGGCGAGGTAATTTAACGTCTTTCGCCGCGACCGCCCTCACCGCGAATGCCCTCACTGCCGCCACCCTCACCGCGACCACCCTCACTACCGCCTTCACCGCGACCACCCTCACTACCGCCTTCACCGCGACCACCCTCACTACCGCCTTCACCGCGACCACCTTCACTACCGCCTTCACCGCGACCACCTTCACTACCGCCCTCACCACGACCACCTTCACTACCGCCCTCACCACGACCGCCCTCACTGCCGCCATTGCCGGGGTCGTGGCGAACTGAGATGTCATCGTGCCTCCCGCGGCTCTTTACGACCTCTGAATGTGACTCAGATGATCCAGATTGCCCACCTGCTACCCGTGAAGAGCCGTCGGGACCAAGGGTCTCCCAGTGGTTATCTCCCCGTTCGTTTCTCGTAACGACGGTTGTGGTTCCGTCACTATGTTGAATTACAGTCCGTTCTTCGGGCATTTGGACACCTCCGAGATTCGGGTTCGGTTACCCATCTTCTAAACGTAGTTTACACCTTGAAATAAGGCAGGGTCACTACCCCAACGGATGGTGGCGGCCTGCGCGATTGGGGAGGCATTTTCGAGGAGCGGCAGCACCGGCAAACAGCATATAGCCGCACCTCCTCCGATCCCATCTGCTCTGGAGGACGGCGATAGTACTCGACAAATCGACGCACCCAAGCAATGTACGTCTTTTGGGTCCTCGGGCTGCAGCCGCACAACTTCACCTCCCTTCCATTCGACGACGCATCTCTGCCATGATGGCACCTCCTTTCGAGAAATTCATCTCGAACGGTAAACCCCTAAAGGAAACGTTGTCTTGTACTAGAGGAAAGAGACCAAGAAGAGAGGAAAAAAATTAAGAAAGCTCCACCGCGGAGCGGTTGTTCAACGTTGGTGTCGTCCAGTGTCGACCGGCTAATCAACCCGGTCGCCGTCCTTCGCATCAATCCAGATGAGGCGAATCGGAAGCCCGGGTGTCAATCCTTCTTCTCGGCGGCTATATGAGACTCGCCAAAGCTCACTCGCCCCGGTTGTTCACGAACTCCCAGCCAAAGCGGCCCTTGATGCAGAGGTGGCCGTGGGTCACGTCGTGGTCGAGCGGGGAGGTGACCTTCACGATCTTGCTCGTCCTGCACGTGCACGGTCAGCGTGCAGCCCAACGCCGCAGTAGGGACAGATCGTGTCGGTCTCGGTCTGGCGTGACTCGTCCCAGGTGCCCGCCTGGCGCATGTCGTGCTCGCTCTTGAACATCAGCGCGCCGGTCGGGCAGACGCCGATGCAGTTGCCGCAATAGACGCAGGCCGAGTCCGGGCAGCGGCACGTCGTACTCGGTCGAGATGCGGGCGTCGAAGCCGCGGCCGGCGACGGCGATGGCGAAGGTGTTCTGCGCGTCCTCGCCGCAGGCCTCCACGCACTTGTAGCAGAGGATGCACTTCGCCGTAGTCGCGCACGTAAAGGTCGTTGTCCACCTTGACCGGCTGTGCGACGGTGGCTGCACGCGGTGCCGTCGCGGCGGTGGTGATGGCCCGGCCGGGCCGCGTCGCGCTCGCCGGCCGCGGCCGGCGGCGCCGGAGGGCCGAAGCGCTCCGGCTCGGCCGCGTAGCGCTCCATGTAGGCTGGAGTTGCGGCGCGGTGGAGACGTCCACCGACGAGGCCAGCAACTCGAGCACCAGCCGGCGGCTCAGGCGCACGCGCTCGGAATCGGTTTTCACCACCATGCCCGGTTCGGCCTTGCGCGAGCAGGCCGGCACCAGCGTGCGCGCGCCCTCCAGCTCCACCACGCAGATGCGGCAGACGTTGACCGGCGTCAGGTTTTCCAGATAGCAGAGCGTCGGCGTGTCGATGCCGATCTGCGCGCGGCTTCGAGCAGGGTGGTGCCCTCGGGCACGGCCACGGTCTGGCCGTCGATGGTGATCTCCACCGTGCTGCGCGCGGCGCGGCGGCGGCGATGACCGGCACGCGGCCCGCGCGGCACCGGGACCTGTCAAGTCGGGTGCGGTCTGCGACGCTCATGCAGCTCCTTCTCCGAAAGGATCGCGAACAGCTGGGCGAGCGCCGATTCGATGGCGCTCGAGGCGGTCTGGCCCAGGCCGCAGATGGAGGCGTCGCGCATCGCCTGGCCCATCTCCCGCAGCAGCGCGAGCTCCTGCTCGACCGAGCCGAGCGGGCGGCCGCGAGCCAGCCGATGCAGCACTTCTTCCTGGCGCACGGTGCCGACGCGGCAGGGCACGCACTGGCCGCAGGATTCATCGCGGAAGAAGGCGGCGATTCGCCGCAGGACCTGCCGCAGATCGACGGTGTCGTCGAACAGCATGACCACGCCCGAGCCCAGCGCGGCGCCGATGGCGCGCGTGCCTTCGAACGTGAGCGGCACGTCAGATCTGGTCCGGCGTGACGAAGGCGCCGGCCGCGCCGCCCAGCAGCACGGCCTGGAGTCGTCCCGTGCCGCCGATCCCTCCGGCCAGCTCCAGCAGCTCGCGCAGGGTGGCGCCGAATGGCACCTCGTAGACGCCGGGCCGTTTCACGTGGCCGGAGAGGCAGAAAAGCTTGGTGCCGGTCGAACGCTCGGTGCCGACGGACGCGTACGCCGCCCCGCCTTCGATCAGGATCGGCAGGACGTTGACCAGCGTTTCGACGTTGTTGATCGACCGTGGGCTGGCCGAAGAGGCCGGCCTGGGTCGGGAAAGGCGGCTTGTTGCGCGGCTCGCCGCGATAGCCTTCGATGGAGTTGAGAAGCGCCGTTTCTTCGCCGCAGATGTAGGCGCCGGCGCCGCGCCGCAGCTCGATGTCGAAGCGCAGGTCCGATGCCCAGAATGCTC
The DNA here is from genome assembly GCA_963844885.1 of uncultured Holophagales bacterium. Classification (GTDB taxonomy): domain Bacteria; phylum Acidobacteriota; class Thermoanaerobaculia; order Multivoradales; family UBA5704; genus DATMER01. The sequence goes on from CAWJQA010000018.1 coordinate 690,859, forward strand.
GGCGCCCAGGAAGCCGCGTTCGTAGCAGCGCCGGATCGCGTGTTCCAACAGCTCGGTGGCCAGCGGATATTCGCCGCGGATGTAAAGGTAGCCCTTGTCGGACCCGGTGGCGAAGCCGGCGATGATCATCGCCTCGATGAGCGCGAAGGGATCGCCTTCCAGGATCACGCGGTCCTTGAACGTGCCGGGCTCGGATTCGTCGGCGTTGCAGACCAGGTAGCGCGGCAGCGGCGCCGAGCGCATGCGCGAGCCACTTCTGGCCGGTCGGGAACGCGGCGCCGCCGCGGCCCACGAGCCTGGCGTCGATCACCTCGCGCACCACCCGGTCCGGCCCCATCTCCAGCGCGCGGCGCAGCGCCAGGAAGCCGCCGGCCGCCCGGTAGTCGTCGAGGCTCCGCGGATCGATCCGGCCCACGCGGCGCAGCAGGACGAGCCCGGGCTCGCCCGATCTGCGGCACCGAGGCGGCGAGATCGATCGAAGGATGCGGCGTCCGCGGCTGCGTCCGGAGCACCGCTGCCTGGACGCTGTCCAGCGTGGCCGGGGCAAGCGACACGCTCCCGGGCTGGCTTCCCGGCGATGGTCACCAGCGCCGCGGGAGCGCGCTCGCACTGGCCGAGGCACGGGCTGCGGTGCCAGGAAACGCCGTCGCGGTGGGCTCCGGCCGGACCGATCGTCCGCTCCAGACCGGCGCAGAGCGCCTCGGCGCCGTGCGGCTGGCAGGCGATGTCGTCGCAGACGTGGATGGCGACCGGCGGGTGCGGCCGGGTCTGGAGCAGGGCGTAGAAGTCGGCCACGCCGAACGCTTCGGCGGGCGGCACCTCCAGCGTACGGCAGACGTAGTTCAGCGCCCCCGGGCTGATCCAGCCGATGCGCCCCTGGATCGCGTGCAGCACAGGGAGGAGATACTGCCGCCGTCGCGGGCCGGGCCCGTGCCAGAAGCCGTCCACCATCAGCTCGGCGAGGCAGACGTCGACCGCGTCCTGCTCGTCCGGGGTGGGCTCGTCGCTCGTAAAATGGAGATCCATGGGGCTCCTGGTCTAGGCGGAGACGGCTTCCGCCGTCAGGGTCTCGGCCGTCGCTGTGGACGGCTTCAAAGGCTCGATGCGGATGGCGGTCGCCTTGAACTCCGACGTGCCGGACTTCGGGTCCACGGCGTCGATGGTCAGCTCGTTCGTCGCCACGTCGTCGGGGAAGTGGAAGGTCATGAACGCGAGCCCGGTCCGCAGCCCCTCGTCGAGCCGTACCGGCGCGAGCACCGCGCCGCGCGGCGAGACCACGCGCACGATCTCTCCTGCGGCCACACCCAGGCGCCGGGCGTCCCCGGGCGCGAGGTCGATCGTCTCGCCCAGGCGCAGCGGCGAGGCGAAGAGCCCCGACTGCACGCCCGTGTTGTAGGAATCGAGCCGCCGGCCGGTGGTCAGGCGGATCGGGAACTCCTCGGACAGGCTCTCCACCGGCGGCTCGTCGTCCAGGCAGGCGAACGGCGCCCGCGGACCGATGACCGGCCGCTGCCAGAGCCGGCCGTGCAGATAGCTTTCGCCGGGGTGCGTCTCGTCGTAGCACGGCCACTGGAGGCCGTCGAGCTCCTCCAGCCGAGCATAGCACATGCCGGCATGGACCGGGCTCAGCGTGCGCAGCTCGTTCCAGAGATCCTCGGCGGTGGGGTTGCCCGCTGGTGTGCCCGCTGGTGTGCAAAGGTCGCGGCCCAGCCGGCGCGACAGCTCGCAGAGGATCTCGATGTCGTCGCGCACGCCGGCCGGCGGCGGCAGGGCGCGGCGCACGCGCTGGACGCGCCGCTCGCTGTTGGTCACCGTGCCTTCGGATTCGCACCAGCCCGCCGCGGCCGGCAGCACCACGTCGGCCAGCTCGGCGGTGGCGGTGAGGAGCATGTCCTGGACCACCAGGATGGACAGCCCGCCCAGCAGCCGCATGGCGCGGTGCTGGTCCGCCTCGGAGTTGGCCGGGTTTTCGCCGATGACGTAGAGCGCGGTCAGCTCGCCGTGCTCCATGGCCTCGAACATCTCGCTCAGGTGCCAGCCGCGCTTGGGCGGGATCTTCACGCCCCAGGCCTGCTCGAACTTCGCGCGCAGCTCGTCGTTCTCCACGTGCTGGAAGCCGGGCAGGCGGTCGGGCAGAGCGCCCATGTCGCCGCCGCCCTGCACGTTGTTCTGGCCGCGCAGCGGGTTCAGACCGGAGCCGTAGCGCCCGACGTGGCCGGTGAGCAGGCCGAGATTGATCAGGGAGCGGACGTTGTCCACGCCGTTGTGGTGCTCGGTGATGCCGAGCGTCCAGCAGATCTGCGCCCGGTCGGCGCGCGCGTAGGCATGGGCCAGCTCGCGGATGGACGCCGCGGGTACGCCGGTGACCTCCTCGGCCGCTTCGAGCGTGAACGGCTCGACGTGCGCGGCGGAAATCCTCGAAGCCGCTGGTCGCGTTCTCGATGAAGCTGTGGTTCGCGAGCCCCGCGGCCAGGATCTCCCGGGCCACGGCGTTGGCCAGGAACACGTCCGTGCCCACGTGGAGCGGCAGGTGCCGCACCGCCCACTGGGCGGAGGAGGTCCGCCGCGGATCGACCACGAACAGCCGCGCGCCGTTGTGGATCCCCTTGAGCACGTGGTGGAAGTAGATCGGGTGCGTCTCGCGCGCGTTGCTTCCCCAGAGCACGATGAGATCCGTCTCCTCGACCTCGCGGTAGGAGCTGGTGCCGCCACCCATTCCGAAGACCGTCGCCAGACCGACGACGCTGGGAGCGTGTCAGGTCCGGTTACAGCTATCGATGTTGTTGCTGCCGATCACCGTCCGGGCAAACTTCTGGGCCAGGAAGTTCATCTCGTTGGTGGTCTTCGAGCAACTGAACAGGCCGAACGTCCGCGGTCCCTTCCTGTCCACGGCGGAGCGGAATCCCGCCGCGGCGCGGCCGAGAGCCTCGTCCCAGGTCGCGGGCCGCAGGATGCCGTTCTCACGGACGAGCGGGGTGGTCAGCCGGGTGTCTCGCTTGCGCATAGATCCTCCTGGGGGAGGAGTATATACAGGCTCGCCGCTTTTCAGGCTGGCCGTCAGGATTCCGACGCGACGAGGTGCTCTCTCATCCGGAGGAGGGTGTTCTTGGAGCTCATGAGGCTTTCGAGCTGCCGGTCGATCTTCCGCAGGAGCCGGTCCGTCTCCTGCACCAGGGGTGCGGGGGCCGGGTGCAGCGGCCGGGTTGACGTCTCCGGTTGCGCCTCGCGGCCGATGCGCTCCCGCCGGCACTCCTCCATCACCCCGCGCAGCCGGTCGACGCCGCAGCCCAGCGCCTGCGCGATGCGGACCAGGGACACCTGGCGCGGAGTCGTGCCGCCCTGCTCCCACTTGCACCACGTGCCGGGGCTGACCCCGACGCTTTTCGCCAACGCATTCTGATGGCGGGAACCTCTCAGCTTACGGATTGCGGACGCCAGGTCTCTGGGATCGAACATGAGAAAAAGACTAGGAGATGTCGTGCTCCGGCGCAATGTGGGCGCAACGCGGATCGATGCACGTGTTTTCCGAAGATTTCCGCCGCACCGCCAACGGGCTTCGCTCTTTTCGCAAAGCCTCGGCCGCCGGGTTCCCGCACACGGCGGGAAAATTCGCGGAAAACCTGAAGATTGAGAAGCAGGATCTTTTGCCGGAAGTCCGCGTGGCTGAAATCCTACGGCCAGGAAGACATGGGAGTCCCGGGCGGCAGCGCCGCGAGCATGCGCCGGAACACCAGCAGCCGCTTCTTGCGCGCCAGCAGGGCATCCAGGCTTTGATCGATCTCTTCCAGTTCCCGAGCGGTATGTTCGAGCCATGAGTCGGAGGTCTCTTCCGGCTCGCGGACGCCTTCCTGCTGGGCCTCGGCCGCCAGGCGCTCGCCGGTCACCGCCAGCGCCTCCTGTTCGAGCTCCCTGACCGTGCAACCCAAAGCTTTGGCGACTCGCATCTTCTGCGGCGGCCGCGGCTGTCGCTCGCCGCGCTCGTAGTCGCTCCACGAGCTCGTGGTCATGTCCGCGGCCTCGGCCATCTCCCACTGCCTGCGGGAGCCCCGGAGTCGCCGGATCGCAACGCCGAGATCGTTGGGCTCCTTCGGTTCCTTGGGTTTCCCCATGCAAAAAAGAATAGAGGGCTGAGGGAAAGCGAGGCAATCCCCATAAAGCGCTAACTTCGTGTGAGTCTATGTGGCGAAAATTCGGGGAAACCGGGTATGGCTTGCGTCCTGAGCCCACAGGGAAAGCCGAAGTTCCCGAATCGCATCCCAGGTGGGGTGAATCGGTGTCATGAGCCGGTTCACGCGACAATCGCGGTGGAAGGCGAACCTGGTGGCAATACAAAAGGACCGGTGCCTCTGACCCTCACCCGCCCGCCAGCTCCGTGCGGATCTCGGCCGCGAGCTGCTCGCCGGCCGTGATCCAGGCGCGCACCTCGTCTTCCTGAGCCCCGAGCAGCGTTTCGGGCTCTCCGCGCAGCGTTCGCACCAGGGGGAGATGCCGCGGCAGATGGCTCTCGATCCATTCGGCCGGGACCGTCTCCGACTCCGGCAGCTCCTCGCCTTCCAGGTGGGCTCGCGAGCGCAGGCCCAGCTCCAGGCCTTCGCGCAACGCCGGGAGAGCTTCGACGGCGAAGCCGCCTCCGGCGAGGACAGCGGCCATCCGGAGCTTCCGCTCCGCTTGCGCGAAGATCTCGCGCGCCCGGGGGAGACGGCTCTTGCGGCCGGTTTCGAGAGCCGGAGGAGAGGCGCCGAGCAGCCGGCGCCGGCCTTCCTCGGTGAGCTCCAGCAAACCCGCCTCGGCGAGGCGCTCGATCATCGCGACGGCCGCCGCATCGATCCCCTCGGGCAAGGCCGGGGGCGGTGAGGCGCGTTCCGGTTCCGGCTGGCCCGTTGGCACAGGCGCCAGAGTCAGCCCGGTCAACGCTTCCAGCCTCTCCACGAGCGCCTTCCGGCCGGAAGGGAGCGGCATCGCGGTCTGCTCTCCGCGCGCATCGATCACGGTGTCCGCCAGCGCCTGTTTGCCGGCCAGCAGCGGGATCATCCGGTGCTCGATGCTGTCTTCCGTCACGAGATGGAACACCTGCACGGGACGCGTCTGATGCTTGCGCCAGGCACGGGCGATGCGCTGCTCCAGACGCGCCGGATTCCACGGCAGGTCGAGATTGATCACCACGTTCGCCGCCTGCAGGTTGAGACCGACGCCGCCGGAGTCGGTGGACAGGAACAGCCGGCACTCGGGGTCGGTCTTGAAACGGCGCACGTCCTCGCGCCGCTTTGCCTGCGGCACCGAGCCGGTGTGCCAGGCGAAGCCGATCTCCATCCGGAACGCCAGCTCCCGCACCAGCTCCAGCATCCGCTCCCATTCCGAGAAGATGAGGATTTTCGCCTGGGGATCGGCCAGCACCTCCTGAAGGATCTCCTCCAGCTCGGGGAGCTTCGGGCAGGCGCGGCAGTCCGAATCGAGGATGTACGGCGTATCGCAGAGCATCCGCATGCAGGCGAGCCATTGCTGGAGCCGTTTCATCTCGGCCGGCGTGAGCGGGCGCCGGCGCGCCGTCGCGCCGAGCTGGGCAACGCGAAGCTCGTAGTCGACGTAGCGCGCGGCCTGCTCTTCCTCCATCGGCACGAAATAGTGTTTGTCGGTGCGGCCCGGGAGCTGGCCTTCCACCTCGTCCTTGCGGCGCCGCAGCAGGATCGGGGAGAGCCGGCGGTGGAGCTCGTCCAGGTTTTTGTAGCCGTCCGGCCGGCCGCGATCGTCCAGGTTGTAGAAGTCGCGGTTGAAGCGGAAGAGCGGCCCGAGCAGCGCCGGATCGAGAAACTGGACGATCGAATAGACCTCGTCGATCCGGTTTTCGAGCGGCGTGCCGGTGAGGACGAACGCGTAGGGGCTGCGCAGCCGCTTGACCGCCTGCGCCGTCCGGCTCTGCCAGTTCTTGATGCGCTGCGCTTCGTCGAGGATGATCACGTCGGGCGCCAGCCGCCGCTGCACCTCGTCGCCGTCGACGAGGATCTGCTCGTAATTCATGAGGTAGAAGAAAACCTTTCCCTCGTCCCCCTCCCCCCTTCCTCTCGATACTGGCGCAGGCGTTGCGGGCGCATCCCGGAGATGATCCGCGACGGCAGGTCGGTGAAGCGGGCGATCTGCTCTTCCCACTCACCTTTGAGGGAGGCGGGGCTGATCACCAGCACGCGCTCGATGCCGCGCAGGCGCCGCAGCAGCTCGCAGGCCGCGATGGCCTGCACGGTCTTGCCGAGCCCCATCTCGTCGGCCAGCATGGCGCGCTCGGTGAAGGCCAGGTGCAGCATCCCCTCCCGCTGATACGGGTAGAGAGGATGTTTCACCACGTCGAGGGTCTCGCGGCCGGCGTCGACCCGGGCGAGGAGCTGGGCGCGGGCCGTCTGCCGCGCCGCCCGCCTGCGCTGCTCCTCGATCCAGGGCGGGAGATGGCGCGACAGGCGGATGTTCTGCCGGATGCGCGGTGGCGCCGCCGCCAGCTCACGGGCCAGGGCGGGGAGCGCCGTCAGCGGATCGCCCGGTTTGCGTTTGCGCGCGCCGCCGCGCAGAGTGCCCTCTTCGGTGAAGACCTTCGCAACCAGTTGATCGACCCCGCGGCGGCCGGAGCCGGCCGGCCAGAGCACCCGTACCTCGGGCTCCGGCCCGGCCCGGTGCAGGAAGACTTCGATGCGGGGGTTCCCGAGCCGTGCCTGGCGGGACGTCCTGACGCGGTTCAGGACCGCTTCGACGTGCTTGCAGGTGCCGAGCCCGTTGACCTGGTGATCCGGGCAGCCGCAGGAGTTTTCGTGCTCCGCGAGCGACCGGATCTCGACCTCGTAGGAGGTGCCTGCCTCCGAGCTGACGCGGAACGTCCCGAAGACCGGATGCTCCGGCTCGAGCGCCTCGATGCCGAGCGGCTCGGACGCGGCCCGCTGCCGCCGGCGCTCGATCTCCTCCTCGTCCGTGCTGAGCCAGCCCCTGGACTGGGGGCGGGATTGGATGACCTTCGCGGCCTCGCCGGCCTCGCCGCGCGCCTTCCGGAGCCGCAGCGACATCTCTCGATCCTTCCGTGGTCTTGCCATGGTGGCAGTTTTTACCACAGATGAGCCCCGCCGCCCACCCTTTTACCCGGCCGGCGAAACGCCCCGTCGGCGGGCCGCCGGATGGATAAACCGGTCGCCCGACGCGTTCGGCGGGTCGCCGGATGGCTACGGCGCTCCGGTTTACGTGTCCGGCACGGTGGTTTACGGGTCCGGCGAGCCGCCGGATGGATAAACCGGTCGCCCGACACGTTCGGCGGGTCGCCGGATGGCTAGGGCGCTCCGGTTTACGTGTCCAGCGCGATGGTTTACGCGTCGGGCGAGCCGCCGGATGGATAAACCGGTCGCCCGACGCGTTCGGCGGGTCGCCGGATGGCTAGGGCGCTCCGGTTTACGTGTCCGGCGCGATGGTTTACGCGTCGGGCGGGCCGCCGGATGGATAAACCGGTCGCCTGACGCGTTTGGCGGGCCGCCGGATGGCTACGGCGCTCCGGTTTACGTGTCCGGCACGGTGGTTTACGGGTCCGGCGGTCCCCCGGAAGCCCGCTACAGGTCACGCGAAGATCACGGCTCCTCACAGCCCGTCGACGTTGCCGAAGACCGGGCGCGCCCCGGCCGGCAGCTCCAGATCCAGCCACGTCTCGGCCGAGCCGCCGTCGTGGGCGGTGTCGCAGAGCAGCCGGCCGCTACGCAGCACGCAGGGCTCGGCCCGGCCGTCGCGGTCCAGGTCGCCGAGGGCCGCCGGCTCGCCGGGTGCGCCGAAGGCGAAGCCCGTCCGGATTCCGGCCCGGGTCAGGCAGGTCCACTGGCCCTGGTCCACCAGGCAGAGATCATCCTTGCCGTCCGCATCGAGGTCGCCGAGGAGGGGGATCTCGGTGCCTCGGCCGAGGACGATGGTCGTCTCCGCCCGGCCGCCGTCGTGGGCGGTGTCGCAGAGCAGCCGGCGCTTGCGGCGGACGCAGGGCTCGGCGCGGCCGTCGCCGTCCACGTCGCCGAACAGCGGCGTGTCGCCGGTCAAGCCGAAGAGGATCGACCACTCGGAAGGCGGCCCTTCGTGGTCGAGATCACAGCGAAAACGCCCGGCATACCAAGCACAAACGTCGTTCCTCTTGTCGCCGTCGGCGTCGGCCAGCAGCGTGACCTCCCCCGGCCGGCCGCCGAAAGTCAGAGACATCTCGGGAAGGCCGCCGGTCCGGCCGGTGTCGCAAAAGATTTGCGCGCCGGCCACGGCGCAGGGCTCTTCGCCCGGAGAGGCGGAAAAACGGCGGGCGTGGATGTCGATCTCGCTGTCGGGAGTCAAAAGGGTCTGGCCGTCCCAGGTGACGATGAAGGTCCCGTTTGGAGCGAAGGCGACCAGGGGCAGCCCTTGCTCGAAGGCGCGCTGTTGGTTGACGAGAATCTCGCCGGTCACCGGTGAGCCGTCCGGGCGGAACAGGCGGGCCTTGAGATCCCAATCCAGGACCACGTCGTTCAGCAGCCCTGGGATGAAGCTTCTCCACACCACGACGAAGTTCCCGTTCGGATCGGTTGCCACTCGCGGGAAGCGCTGAGCCGAGCGCGTGACGTCGTTGACCCGAAACTCGGGCCCCACCGGCAAACCCGCCGAGGAAAAGCGCTGCGCGTAGATGCCTTCGAGCTCACCGTCCTGATCGGCGCTCTGCCAGACGATGACGAAATCACCATTCGGAGCGGCGGCGGTCTGAGGGTTCGTCTGGATGCCGGGAGTGTAGGAGTTGACGCGCAGCTCCGGCCCGAGCGGCTCACCCGCGGGCGAGAAACGGCGGAAGAACACGTCCTTGTCCACCGGTTCGACCACAGGGAACGGCTGCCTCCAGAAAGGAGAGATGACGTTGCCGTTGCCGTCCACGGCGATGTTGGAAAATCCCGCTGACTCGAGTCCGGAAGTGTCCTCGTTCACGCGCCTCGCTCCACCGGCGGGTTTGGCGTTGTTGTCGAGAAACATCAGGAAAACCCCCTCGGCGGAATCCTGGTCGGGGGGAGCAATGTCTTCGCCTCCACCCAGAATGACATACCCTTCCGGCAGGCGGCCCACGGAAAGCGCCGCCCCCTGATACATCGGGGGCTGAAACTGAGTCGAGATCCTCTCTCCCGTGCTGGCCAAAACCTCGTCGAAGGTCTGGCTCATCAGGGTCGCATAGCCGAGGGGATAGGTGTCGTTGTAGATGGTCTCGGACCAGAACACGGTGAACCCGTGCGGCAGACCCACAACGTAGGGAAAGTACGACGCTTCGTAGAAGCGGACCTCCCGCTCAGCCAGCACCTCCCCGTGAGGGCCAAAGCTCTTGGCAAGCATCCAGCTCAGGAAGTTGTTGCTCGCGTCGTATTTCCACTGTTGCCAGGAGATCGCGCAGTCGGCGAGCGCATCGCAGGCAACACCGTTTGGATGTTCGAAGGAGCTGACGTTCGAATTGACGATCCATTCGTCCGCCAATGGTGCCTGAGCGCCCGCGGGCCTCGGAGCCAGAAGGGCCAACGCAAGGCCCACGCACAGACCCCAACCGCGAGCGCTCAGGCATGTTTTCACTCCGGCACCTCCGTCGTTGGACCCAGGCTCCGGCCGGAGGAGTCGAACCTCTGGACATACTGTCCCTGGCCGTTGCCGTTGGAGTCATGGGCTTCCCATCGCACAGAATAGTCTCCAAGTGGCGAAACCTGAAGATCCACGAGGCGTGCCCCGGCCGCCTCCCTTCCTTCCATTCTCACTTCGCTGCTCATCGCCTTACCCTGGCGGTCAAATCGGCGAACGTTGACGGAACTCGGAAGCTCCTCTCCTGCCTCGGTGGTCCAGGCGACCACGAAGTTCCCAGGCGCATCGGAAGCCACCTGGGGTTGGGCCTGGTGCCCTTCGGTTGAGACGTTGACAGCGAATTCGGCTCCAACCGGTTCACCCGAGCGGTCGAAACGCTGGCCGAAGATGCCCCCAAGATCACCATCCTCCCCGTAACTGGACCAGACTACCACGACATTGCCCGCCGCGTCAGAGGCGACGGCGGGATCCTTCTGGTCGTGGTCGAGATAGGTGTTGATTTGAAAGCGAGGCCCCAGGAGTCGCCCGTCGTGGTGACTCCTGGGGCCGGCCGGGCTCCGGACCTCGGCCCACTCCGCGATGGTGGCCAGAGATCCTACAGACCCGAGCAGATCCGAGTCCTGCGGCTTGCGCGCGGTACTGAAGGTTTGCTAAGCTTATGCGGCCGAGCACTTCCAGGAAAAAAGGGGGAGATGATGAAAGTTTTTAAGACGCTGTTCGTGGTGCTTCTGCTGTCTGTTGCCGCTGCCAATCCGTTGGGGGCGTGGATCGACGATCCATGCGTCGTGTGTGGATTCGAATGCCACGGGTATTCTGAATACTATGTTTGCGACACTCCGGGAGCCGCGACGACCGCCTGCGTTCAATGCACATCGCAGAATTGTGGCATCAGCGTTGACGATTCGGGATGCGGTGGAGGCCGTGGTGGCTTTTAGCGCTCGCAGGAAGGCCCTCTCGGGTCTCCTTTGTCTCTTATCCGTGGCGGGCGCTTCCTTATTGGCGCAAGGCAGTAAGCTCGTCCCACCAGCAGGGTTGCCGGATGCTGCAACGGGGCAGATCAACGGCAAGATCGCGATTACTGTCGCTCCCGTGAGGCTTATCAAGAGAGAAATCCTTCCTCCTTGGGGATTCACGGCTCACCTGACCGGGTACGACGACCCCAAAGTCGACTTCGTATTTCCAAGTGGGCTCTGGTTTCAACCTCCGGGTGGACGATACCGTGTCTGGGTCGAGGGCGAGTGGCAGATTTCACCGTTTACCTATGTTGTCCGCTACTCCCCTCAACGGTTTCAAGGTAGCGGTCAGATTGCGGTCGCCGCGGTTGGTGATGCCGGTCGTGTCGTTTTGCCCTCGGGAGTAGCTGAGCGCCCGAATCTGTTTCTCCGACTCCTTCATGCAGGCGGCCACAGCGAAGAGGGGTATCCTCGCTGGGAGCTCTCGCGGCGGGCGACCATTCGCGAAGCAGGAGAAGGTTTGCTGATGCCCGTGGGTCCTGCGATTGGCGCGCTTTGGGACGAAGATGCTCAGCAATATACGGCGCTCAGCTATCCGTTCGAGGTTAAGGCCCGCCAGACCGTACAGGTTCCTCTCGAACAACCGAGCGGAGTGGCGCATCTCGTCGTTCAGATCCAACGGCCCAATCTTGCCGTCAGTGCTGACGATGCTGACGTGAAGATGGAATTGATCCGCAAATCGCGAAGGTTGGCGCCCGACCTTGAAGTGAGGCTGGCCGATCGAGCCTACGCGGTGTGGTATGGACTTGCAGCAGGGCCGGCAGAGTTGCGGGCGGAGACCACGGATGCTCTGCTGCAGCCACAACAACTCAGCCTCACACAAGGAAAGATCGAGCGCGTGTTCGCGAAGATGGCACCACGACCTGCCTGGGCCGTCAAGCCAGTCAAGTAGGTAGCGCCAGCTCCAGGGCGGTCCCGCTTAGACAAACAGCGCGCTCCTTTCGTAAACTCTCTGAGGAGGTACCCAGGGATGCGCAACTTGCTTCACGCCTTCGGCTTCACTCTTTGTCTCTGGTCTCAGCTCGGCAGCGTGGCTTGGAGCGAGCCGCCGAGCCGCTACATGCCGGAAGGGTCCGGTGTCATCAACGGCCAGGCTTCGGTGGTCGTCCTCCCGCGGCGGCATGACAGCCTCTCCGACGCCAGCGACTACCTCGATCCCGCTGGTCTCGAAGTTCATCTCGCACGCGCAGACGATCCGGATGTGGAGCTCGCGTACCCTGCCGGCTCGTGGTTCCAGCCGCCACCAGGGCGCTATCGAGTCTGGCTTCAGGGCGGCTGGCGTATGACCCCGTTCGCGGGGCTCATGTCGTACTCCGGTCAAGCGACGAAAGGGTATATGGCCGTCGGTATGTCGGTCGGCGAAGCGGGCGGGTCAAGCTGCCGCCGGTGACGGATGCTGATCCCGACCTTGTTCTCCACCTCCTGTCTGCCGGTAACTACGATGAAGAAGGGTTTGCACGGTGGGAGATTTCGCCTCGAAGGCCTGTAGCGGAGGTGGGAGCGGGTGTACTTCTGCCTGCCGGGAAGGCGGTCGGCCTTCTCTGGAACCGAAAAAGCCGGACCTATGTGGCGCTAAGCCGGCCCTTCGATGTGAGATCTGGTGGTACGGTGGAGATCCCTCTCGAAAAGCCCGGAGCCGGCGCGGGCCTGATTGCTCAGTTGGATCGTCACTTCGTGGCAGACAAAGCCGCGGACCTCGCGGCACAACTGGTCCTGAAGCAGGAAGGCGCCGAACGAGCACCGGACCTCGCGGTCTTCACGGCTGACCGACTGTACGCGTTCTGGTATGGGCTGGCACCGGGGCCGGCGGAGCTGACAGGCGAGTCGGAGCAGGATTACCTCGAACCCCGGCAGATCCAACTGCTGGCGGGCAAAATCGAGCACGTCACCGCGGAGTTGAAAGCGCGGCCGGCGCTGGAAGTCCAGTTGGACCTTCCGGTTGCCTTGCGGCACGAGACGCTGGCCCTGGAGGTCCGCCGGTTGGCTACGGGCGAAATCCTCGACCACCGCTCCGTAGAGACGCTTGTACCTCAGTACCGCTTCGAAAGGCTTCCGCCCGCCCCACTGGAGGTGGAGCTACAGACCGGCGCCGGATTGTTTTCCAGGCAGGTCGACCTCAGCACGGGCGGAGATGGATTCCTTCTGCTCAAACCCGAGCTGATCACCTTGTCGGGCACCGTCTACCACGGAGACGAGGGGCACCGGGCGACGCTGACCTTCGCCAACGCGGCTCGCACCATCGAGGCGCGGAGCGGGGACGACGGGCGCTATGAAGCTGTATTCCTCGAGCCGGTGCAAACGGTATCGATCGCGCTCGACGGGGTCGAAGGCGCGCCCTATTTCGATTTCTTCCGCCCGGCCATCGCGCAGTCGAAGGAATTGGATTTCCATCTGCCTGACGGTGACTTTCGTGTCAACGTCGTGGATGCCGGCACGGGCAAAGGCATCCCGCGGGCGGCGGTGGAAATCCGCAACACGTTCTTCCAGGAGCGGGGCCGGGACGAGGAGGGGGCGCCGCGGAGAACCTCTACCGAAAAAAACGAGAGGGCTGTTTTCCAGACCGTAGCCGCCGACGAGACGGGAATGGCCCGGCTGCCATCCCTTCGGGAGGGGACCCTGGAGATCCGGGCTTCGGCGAAAGGTTACTCGGCGATGCGTGAGGCGGTGAAGGTACAGATCCTCGACGCCGGAGCCGAGCAGGTCGTCGAGGTCAAGCTCGATCCGGTCGGTGAGACGGTTTCGCTTCGGCTGCTGCTTCCGAACGGAACGCCCGCCGTGGGCGCCGAGCTGTTGCTGGTGGATTCGCTGGCAACGGGAAATGGCCTTTTCTCGGCTCGGTCGGACGGGCAGGGGCTCGCGATGGTGCCGCTCCATCAACCTGGCTTTCTGCTGATCAAGCATCCTGCCACAGCGTTTCTCGTGCGGGATTGGCGGCCGAGCAAGGAGGAAGGCGAGTTGGAGTGGAGACTTCCTCCGGCGGCCGACCGGCCCTTGAGGGTCTTCGTGAAAAACGCTTCCGGCGAAGGAGCCGCCGCCAGAGCCGAGCTGGTTCTATGGGTGGATGGGCGCCGTCTTTCCGGCGCAGCCCTCGCATGGCTGGCGGGATCGAGCCCGATGGCAGACTCCAGCGGTGTCTGGATCGGCCGGAACCTGCCCCGCGCGGCAACGAGCATCCTTGCCTGGAATCCTCGAATGCCGGCCGCCGAAGCCGGGCCGCCGGACTCTGAGGCGATGGCGGTTGCATATCCCTGGGCGGATGTGGTCGAGGTCCGCGCCGCTGAGTAGGCCCCGCCGCGGCGATGAGCTTCCCGGCGAAAGCGCGCCCACGCCTTCTCCTTGAACCGGTACCGCCAAAGCGACACACTCCTTTCAGGAGACTTCCCGTGACCATCGTCATCCGACGACCAGTGGTCGACCGATCTCCTGGAAAGGAAGAGAGTTATGTCGAGCGTGATCGCGGCTGTGCTCTTGGTGCTTGGAGGATGGTTCCCGCTTCCCGCGCCGCAGCCGGATGCCGGCAGCGACAGCGACCCCAACGGCTAGCCGGCCGCCCGGACCTTGATGTATTCTCCAAGGAGGGCATCGTTGTGTCCTCCTTGCTTTTTCTCTTGTCCGGGTTGAAGGGTCGGGAAGGGAGCCTCTCTCTAAAGGAGAGATCCGACGATGGACCCCCATGTCTCGCGCAGTGCGATGGTCCGTGCCTTGTCCGCCGAAGGCGCCGAGGCCGAAGTCGATGCGGCCATTCCGCACCTGCTCTCGTGCCGGCCGTGCCTGGAGATTGCCGCCGGAGTGGTGGAAGAGCTTCGCGAGCGCTCCGCGCTCGTACCCGCGTCCAAGCCGTGGACCGCGCTCTTGACCCTTCTGGAGCAAGAGGAGCGGCAGAATTGACGACGAGCTCCTCGCCGGAGGTTGGTGGGCCGAGCTGAGGAGCCTCGCGCCCGGCCGGCAGCGAGAGCGGGTCCGGTCCGTGCTCTCCCTTCAGACGCGGGAAGTGTTCGAGGAGGTGATCTCGGATGCCTCCCGCGTCGCTCTGAACGATCCGCACCTCGGGGCGGAGCTGGCGATGACGGCCTGCGCCGTGGCGGAATCGCTTTCCTGCCCTCCCTACTCCCAGGAGCTGAAGAACGATCTTCAGGGCAGGGGCCGGATCGAGGTGGCGAACTGCCGCCGGCTCGCCGCGGACTGGTCCGTATCCCACCGCGAGCTTCAGGTGGCATGGCGGCATCTCGAGCATGGGACCGGCGACCCGAAGCTGAAGGCCCGTCTTTTCTCGATCTCCGCCTCCTTGGCGAACGACACCGGAAACTTCGAGGCCGCCCATCGCCTGATGGCTCAAGCGGCGGAACAATACCGCGCGAGCGACGATGCCGCGGGGCTCGCCTCTATCGCAGTCCAAGAGGCCAGCGTTCTGCTCGCCGAAGGCCGTTTCGAGGAGGCCATGGCCCGCGCGAAAGAGACGCTGAAGGAGCTCTCGCCGCGGGACGCGCGGCTCGAAATGTTGGCAAGGGAAACCTCACCGATTGCCTGATCGAGCTGAAGCGGCCGGCGTCGGCGCGCCGCAGCTTTCTGGCGCTCCGGTCGCTCTATGAGCTGCTCTGGGGGCCACGGACACAGCTCCGATTCGACTACAGGAAAGCTCGCCTGTTGGATGCCCTCGGCTACGCCCGCGAATCGGAGAAGGCGTTCCGAATGGTGATCGACGGTGCTCTCGACGAGGGGCTGTACAAGACTGCTTTCATTTACACCCTGGCCTTTTTCGAGGCCCTGGTGAAGAGAGGCGCTCTGGAAAAGGCCGCCCGTGTGTGTGAAGACGCGGCCACCTTGCTCGGCACGCCGTTTTGCCACCCCCAGATGAAGCGGGTCTGGGAAGACCTGCTCAACGAGGTGAGATCTCGGGCCGTGACGGTGGGCCGGGTCCTGGAGGTGCGGCTCTATACCTTGCGGCATTGGAGCGTTCCCGCGGCTTGCCTTCCCAGCGGGCAGCCGAAGAGCGAGGCTGCCGTGGCCATGAGCGGCCCGCTGCCGTTGGCGGAAGTAGCCGTCACGCTCTCAACCGAAGCAGAGGAAAAGAAGAGCCTGTCGCCGCCTGCCGATCTTCCCGATCTGGCCAACGGCGGATACTGGCGGTCGATGGACGACCACGACCGCAAGCTCATCGCGGCGGCCCTTGCCCAGACCAAAGGCAACGTAGCGGAGACCGCCCGCCTCGTCAAGCTGTCGCGCAACGGTCTCAAGGCGAAGATCGAGAAGCTGGGGCTCACCGCGCTCGTCGCCCGGGAACGCCGGCCGGTGGCGAAAAAGACCGGACCGCGCCGACGTTCGGCGTACGGCCCGCACAATCTCAGCTAGCACCCCCGCCAGCCGCTGTGGTCACGGTACGATCGCGGTCTCCAAAAGACATCCCTTTGAATCCGGCCGGTTTGTCAGAGTCTCGCCGCTTCGCAACGCCGCGGAGAGAAGGAGACCCATGCCATGGCAAGACCGAAACCGGCAATGCGCATCGTGAGCATCAAGAGCATCAAGAGAAAATTACCCCCTGAGCTCGTAAGCCACCTGGAGAAGCAGGCGGACGCCCTGGAGCAATGCGCCGAAGTCCTCTCCTATGTGCAGGCGATGATTCCTTTGCCCTCGGCGGCGGAGATCGAAAGGGTCCGTAGCGGCCGGACCATGACGAGGGACGAGTATCTCCTCGGCCGGCTCCAGAGGGTGATCGTCAGCGTGGAGAACGCCATGTCGGACCTCCGGGTGGACCTGGAATACAAGTTTGAGCCGGGAGGAGTCGACCTTCTCCAGGTCGACATCAACGCGCTGTTGGCCGCGGTGGAGAGGGTCACCTCGGGAGCGACGGTTCCTGAGCCCCCTACCACAGGACGCCGCCGTTGATGGGGCTGCTGCTGAAATAGTGGATTCTTCGCACGGCTCCGGCACCAACATCCCAGGATAAGAGGCCGTTCCGGGTCATCAGCGAACAATCGGGACATTTCGGCGACGAAGTTGCTCGACGGTACTAGACGCGGCGGCGGCCTCGTGCGTATACTCCATCCGAAGCAGACGGAAGATGTCCTCGCTGCTGAAACGGTGGCATCAGATAGACAGTGTTAGAGTAGAAGCTCTCGACAGTGGTCAGCCCGTGGCGTGGGATTGCTACGGCGCGGACGGCTGAGGGAGAAGCCGGAAGAATCTGGCGAGCCTCAGAGTGAAAACCCTTCTCCGGTGCCATGAAGGCTCGGAGCTTGTTGAAAGGAGAGCAGGACCATGCCAAAGCCGACGAAGTATTCAGATCACCTCACCGAGTGGGCGGCGCTCATCCAGGCGCTGGAACAGAACGAGGCCAGTCTCCCGCACCTGACGTTGCCGCGCGAGAAGCTCAAGAACTATCTGGAGCAGACCCGCGAGGTGTTCAACGAGCAGGCCGTCCACTCGGCCGCCAAGCAGGATTCCAGCCGTCGCCTGGAGGCCCTGGTGGAGCTGGGGGGCAAGCTGGCGACGTTCCTGAAGGCCGGGGTCAGGGAGCACTACGGCAACCGGAGCGAGAAGCTGGCCGAGTTCCGCATCCAGCCTTTCCGGGGCCGCCCGCGGGCGGCGACGCCGCCTCCGCCTCCGGTCGAGGCCACCGCGCCTGATTCGGCGGATCCCACCACCACGACCTAGAAACCACACTCGCGGTTCCGGAGCCCCTCTCCCGCGCTGACGCGCGGGAGAGGGCGCGGGATCAGAGGCAGGATCAGAGGTTCCAGGAGATGCCGGCCACAAACTCGCGGCCGGAGAGGTCGAGGTCGCCGAAGCCTTTGAAGTCGCCTTCCAGGGTGTCCTTGGCGCGGGTCCAGCGGCCTTCCCCGAAGAGCGAGAGGCGCGGCGTGATCGGCGCTTCCAGGCCGGCCATCCAGTAGCCGCCGAAGGTCACGCCGTCCGAGGTGGGGTTGGAGAAGAAGACGTCGCGGTGGGGGCTGTGGAAGTCGATGAAGTCGCCTTTCTCTTCCAGCCGCCAGGAGTAGAGGCCGCCGCCCGCACCCACGTAGGGGATGATCGGGGCGTCCGGCCCGGTGAGGCTGAAAACCACGCCGGCCGTGAGCGAGCCGACGTCCAGGGTCGTGTCGTGGCTGATCTCGGCGCCGCGGTTGTCCACGAAGTCGCGGTAGGACTGGGTGGTGTCACCCTGGTAGTAGTTGCCCGAGAACAGCAGGCCGACGTGGCGGTTGAGGCTCAGCAGGTAGTCTCCACCCGCCGAGACGTTCTCGAAGTCACCCATGTCGCCGGTGAACTCCCGCGCCTTGTCGTTCCAGTACTCCGAGTCGCCGTCGGGCCGGAAGGAACCCAGGTGCAGCCGGAACGCTCCATCCCTCTCGTACGAGCCCCTCTGGGCCCAGGCCGGTGCGGACACCACCAGAAGTCCCGCCAGCATCCAGATCGCATGCGATCTCTTGATCGTCATCGTTGTCTCCTTGTGTGTCTCTTCGCGTGAGACGTTCTGGCGAGATACATCAGCAACCGCAGTGCCAGGCCGCGGCCAGCGCTCCCGAAGACCCCTAACCCGCGCTGCTGCATGCAAATGAAAAGGCCCCGCGGGCTCCATGGGAGCCACTGCGGGGCCTTCGGACCGTCCTTTTCCGAGGACGGGGGTCAGTTCAGCGTTTGGACGGTGACCTCGTTGGAGGCGTCGGACCGGGCCTTGTTCTTCTTGGCCACCACGCGGAAGGTGTAGCTCTTGCCGCGCGCAAGACCGCCGACGGTGGCCGAGCTGACGTTTTTCTTCACGGTCAGCACCGCCCTGAAGTTGGCGCCCTTCTTCATCTCGACCACGAACTGGGTTTCGTTATCCGAGTTGTCCGACCACTGGAGGTTGACCGCGGTGGCCGAGACCGCCTCGCCGGTCAGGTCGCTCGGCGCGGCCAGCGTGTTGCCGGAGCCCGAGCCACTCGGATAGAGGCTGAGGATGGCGGCTTTGTCGTCGATGCCGAGCAGCGCGCCGCGGTTGTCCGAGTGGGCGTTGGCGCGCATCAGCGCCTCGTTCTTGGCGGTCGTGTCGCACGGTCCGCCGCGGGCGTCACCGCAGGAGTGGCCCAGCCCGAGGGTGTGGCCCAGCTCGTGGCCATAGACCTGCTCGGCTTTCTTGCCGTTGTTGTTGAACCAGCAGCCGGCGCCGTCGTTGACGACGATGTCACCCTCGCCGATGACCGCCGGGTCGGTGCTGTCGTCGAACCAGCTTCCGCCGACGGCCAGCACGCCCTCACCCGACCCGGGACGCGAGCAACTGAACGATCCCGGAGCGAAGCCGCCCGTGTCGTTGAAGAGGATCACGTTGTTGCCGTCCGGATGGTCGAACCCGGCGTTCGCGTCCGTGGGGCCGGCGTACTTGTAGAGGATGTTGGTCGCGGTGTCGTTGGTCCAGGCGTTGAGGGCCGTTTGGAATTCGGTGAAGCCGCCGTCGTCGAGCATCGGCTGCCCGGCGGCCTCGGCGCCCCAGAAGACGGCCTGGCGGGCGTCGAACTGCAGCCAGCGCTGCTTGATGCCGCCGAGGTAGGTGAAGGCGGCCCAGGCCTGGTTCATGCGCTGCCCGGCCACCAGGTAGTCGGCGTCGCGCTCGATTCCCGCGGCCCGGTCCGCGAGCCAGCGGCTGAAGCGGCCGAGGTCGCGCACCGGCTCGGGCGCGCCGTCGGCGTCGAGCTGGAAGACTTCGGAGAGGTCGCGGACGGCCAGGCGGCTCGTCCCGGAGCGCAGCTCATGAAAGGTGCCGAGGGCCAGGTGCAGCGCGCCGTAGCTGCCGTCCGCGTCGGGCACCAGGAACAGCAGCGCGCGCTCGCCGATGCGCAGCTCCGGCGCACCCCAGATCTTGAGCTTCAGGCCGTTGGCCGCCCGGCCGCCGGGTACCCGCACCACGGCCACACCGCCGGGAACCTCGCCCTTGATCGGGTTCTCCACCCGCAGGCGGTACTCGGTGACGGGCTTCCCCGACGCGGCCTCACCAGCCCAGATCACGGTGCCCTCGGCGATCACGTCCGCCTGGTCGGCCAGGGAGGTGTCGCGGATGGACAGGACCGTGGTTGCAGACGCGGGCGGTACAGCCGCCGCGGCCAGGAGAACGATCGAAAACAGCAACGTCGCCTTACGCATGATGCGGGCCCTCACAGCGTTTAGAGTCTTTCCTTCAGGTCTATACTTTCAGGATACCAGAGGTTCCCCGCCGACTCCAGCGCCGCTCTCAGCTTTCCCGCGGCAAGAGTGCGTGGAGGGCCTCCTGCACCCGCCGGCGGAGCGCCGGGCCGGCACCGTCGAAGGCGATCCCGATGCACTCGCCGAGGCGCCATCGCACCGCGCCCGTGACCCGCAACAGCTCGGGCTTCTCGTCGATTCCCATCACGAACCGCAGCGGCTGGCGGATCCGCCACCCCTCCGGGGCCGGGCTCAGGCAGGCGCCGCCGCTCGACAGGTTCTCCAGGCGCAGATCGAACCGTTCACCGTCGTCCATGACGAGGAACACGTTCCGGTCGACCCAGATGCGCGGCTCCATGCGGCTCGCCGGAGCCATGAGCGCATGCATCCTGGCGGTCCGCCGGCGCGGCACCGGTGCGCGGAGGCCGATCTCGATTTCTGGATGCCTGGTGAGGATGGACAGCAGGGATTCCTCGGGGATGCGGCGGACGGCCGTGGCGCCGAGCGTCCGGGCGGAGAACTGGCGCGGCGAGCCGTCCAGCGCCTCGATCTCCCCGAAGACGTCGCCCGGACCGAGGGCGCGCACCCGCTCGATCGGCTGGCCGACCACCTCGTTGCGGACCACGACGCCACCCTTCACGATGACGTATAGCCCGTCGCACTCGTCGTCCTTGCGGAACACGATCGTGTTCGGCTCGAAGCACTTCTCCTCGGCCGTCGCTTCCAGCTCCGCGAGCCAATCGTCCGGCAGCCCCGCGAAGGCGGTCACCGTCTTCAAATGAGAATCGTCGGTCATGGTACCTCCCCCCTGGAAAAACAGCAGATCATGTCTACAGTGCAGCGAAAGGCCCATTGTGCCACACCCTCCGCCTTCCCGAGAGAGGCGGGCTGCGGGTGGCCTCAGGGCCGGTCGCCGGAGGGGATGAGGCTGCCCGGGATGCGGATGAACCCGCCGTGGCTGTCGCGAGACGGACGGGGCTGAGACGGCGGCTCGGGACCGTTCCCGCCATTCCCGCCATTGCCACCGTTCCCGCCACTCCCGCCAGAATCGGGCGGACACGTGCCGTGCGGGCAGCGCGAGCCCGGCCCGGGGAAATAACCGGGGATCACGACCACCGGCCAGCCGTACGCCGGCGTATAGAGATACGGCGACTGCTGCTGGCGGTCCCGGACCGTCTCCTGGAGCAGCGCGGTCTGGGTGGCGAGCAGCAGTTCGGTCTGGCGGGCGCTGCTTTCGGCGCGGAAGGCTTCGGCCTCGGCGCGGCGGCGGGCGATCTCCTGGTCGCGCTGGCGGTCGCGCTCGGCGACCTCCTCGCGGCTGATCCAGACGCCGCCCACGAACACGAAGCCGCGGCGCCGCATGGAGTCCTCGTAGGAGATCCAGCGGCCGAGCTCCTCGTCCCAGGTGTAGCGGAAGCTGCGGAGGAACGGCGCCAGTCCTTCCAGCTTGGGGTCGAGATCGGCGGCGGCCAGCGCGGCTTCGCGCGCTCCCTGCTCGAGCCCCTGGGTGCGGGCCCAGCGGGCGAGGTCGAGCCAGTCCTGAGCCCGGGTGTCGGCGCCGCGGTGGAGCGCCTCCTTGCGCCGCACGTAGTCGGACAGAGCCGAGCTCCCCGCCTCGACCCGGAGCACCTGGCTCTTCGGCAGACTGAGCACGCCGCCCTGGAGGTGGATCCGGACCTGGGAGTCGGTCGTCTCCGCGATGACCCCTTCGAACTTGCGGCCGTTCGTCAGGTAGACGTCGTCAGCCATGGCGGCCACCGGCAGCAGGAGGAGAAGCGAAGCGACGAAACAGGTCCGCATGTGTCTTTCCTTCTCTGGCGCCTTCATCTTACCATGGCCGCGCGGACCTTCCTTCTCATGCGCGACCTCTTCTTCGGCCTCTTTGCGGCCTTCCTGCCCGCGCCCGAGCGCGGCGCCTTCGCCCGCCGTCACGGCGTCGATCCGGCCGGCTGGTCGGGCCTGCTGGGGCTCGGCGAGTTCCTCGGCGGCGGCTACGCGCTGGTCTCCGACGCCCTCACCTTCTTCAAGGAGATCGCCGAGCGCAACGCCACCCTCTTCATGGATCTCATGGAAAAGCAGCGGCTGACCGACGCCGAGAAGATCTCCTACGGCCTGAGCGGCGTCGCGAACTGGATGCAGTGGATGACCCGGCCCTGGACGTGGTTCCTGTTCATGCTGCCGGCCGTCGGCGTGGTGCGGATGCTTGCCTGGGGGCTGAATTCGGAGGCTTCGGGGGAGCCGCTGGTCTGGGCCGGGCTGCGGCTGGCGCAGCGCCTGCGCCGGCAGGCGGAGGCGGCGCGCGACCGCCTGCGTTTCGGTCCGCAGCGGCCGGACCGGGTGGTGGCCGGGCCGGACGGCGGTCTGACCATCCTGAGCTGCCGCCCCAAACCGCTCTGGAACCCGCGGGTAACCCTTGAGGTCGACGGCCGTTTCTACCGCCTCCTGCGGACCGAGGAGCGGCGGGACGGCGCCTTGTGGGTCCATGCCTTCGTCCTCGGCGAGCATCCCGAGAACGAGGTCATCCGGGCGCTGGTCCGCTTCGAGCGCTGACCGGCTCACTCGTAGCGCAGCGCTTCGACCGGGTCGAGGCCGGCGGCGTGGCGGGCCGGGCCGTAGCCGGCGACGATGCCGGTGAGGCAGGCGACCGCCAGCCCGGCCGCCACGACCGAGAGCGGAGGCATGGCCGGGAAGCTGGGTACAACCAGGGAGAGGAGGAAGCCGATCGAGCCCGCGATGAGCACTCCCAAGGCGCCGCCCGCGCCCGACAGGATCGCCGATTCCATCAGGAACTGCTGGAGCACCTCGCCCCGCCGGGCTCCCACGGCGCGGCGCACGCCGATCTCCCGGGTGCGCTCGGTCACCGAGATGATCATCACGTTGGCGATGCCGATGCCGCCGATCAGCAGGCTCACCCCGGCCAGCGCCACCGTGACCAGGCCGATCGCCGCGGACAGGCGGTCGAACTGCGCGATGATCTGGTCGGCCGTGGAGAGGTTGAAATCGTTCGCCTGCGCCGGACCGAGGTGGCGCAGGCGGCGGAGGATGGCCTCCGACTCGGTCCGCGCCTGGTCCAGCCGCCCGGGCTCGGCGCGGATGTAGAGGACCACGTTCTTCGCGTCCGCGAAGAGCCGGCGGGCCGTGCCGGCGGGGATCGCGACGACGTTGTCCTGCCGGTTCTCGCCGAAGAAGGCGCCCTTGCGCGGCGCGGCCTCGCCGACCACCGTGAAGGCGGTGCCGCCGAGCGTCAGGGTCTTGCCGGCCGCCTGACCGCGGCCCCAGAGCGCCTGGGAGATGTTGGCGCCGACGATCGCCACCCGCACCCCGGCGCGGTCCTCCAACTCGGTGAACGGCCGCCCGGCCGCCAGCTCGCCGTTGGTGATGTCCAGGAAGTTCGACGAGATCCCCTCCACCAGCACGGTGTCGGACTCGTTGCCGGCGGCCCGCGCCACCAGGGCCCGGCCGTTGATCACCGACGGCACGATCACCTGCACGCCGACGTCCCGGATGTCGTTGCCGAGGCGCTCCAGGTCTCGCGCCCAGGCCGGCTCCAGCGGCTTGCGCTGCGCTTCGGCTTCGGACGGCGGCGAGTAGGGATCGCCCGTGAGGTGGAAGGCGAAGACGTTGTCGGTGCCGAACTCCCGGAACAGCAGCGCCACCTGGTTGCGCAGGCCGGCGAGGACGGCCGTCACGAGCACCACCGTGACGATGCCGATGACCACGCCGACGATCGCGAGGCCCGAGCGCACCGGCTGGGCGCGGATCGAGCCCACGGCGAGGGTCGCCGACTCCAAGGCCACGCCGGCCCAGCTCCGCTTGGGCGCGCTCAATCCTGCCTCAAGGCGGCGACGATCTGGATGCGCGCCGCCCGCCGCGCCGGGTACCAGCCGGCGAGCAGGCCCGCCGCCGCCGCCGCGCCGAGGGCCAGGAGCACCGTGCGGGGGCGCACCGCCAGGTCGAGTTGGAGGGGACCGGCCAGCGCCGCGACAAGGCAGGCGGCGGCGAGGACGCCCGCCGTGCCGCCGGCCAGGGTGACCAGCGCGGCCTCGGCCAGCACCTCGCGCACGATCTGGCCGCGGGTGGCCCCCACCGCCCGGCGGACGCCGATGTCGAACGTCCGCTGGGCTACGGAGACCAGCGTCGTGTTGGTGACGACGACGATGGCGGCCAACAGCGCCATGCCGCCGAGGAGCGGCGCGGCAGCGCCGATGCGGCGCGCCAGGTTGAGCACGAAGCTGCGGGCGGCCTCGGGAGTGAGGATGTCGAAGTTGTCCTCCTCGCCGGGCCGCAGGCCGCGCCGGGCGCGCATCGTGGCGCGCGCCCGGTCCTCGGCCAGCTCGAGGGTGGACGAGCTGTCAGGAGGCCGCGCCGAGACCTGCAGGGTGTCCGGGATGCCGAAGGCGCGCTCCCAGGCCGGCAGCGGCATCCAGACATAGCGGTCGAGGGAGACGCCGCCCGAGGTTCCCAGGCGGGTCTGCAGGCCGATCACGGTGAAGCTGCGGCCAGCCACTCGGACGGAGCGGCCGAGCGGGTCCGAGCCCGGGAAGAGCCGCTCGGCGATGTCGTAGCCGATCACCACCACCTGGGCGCCGCGGCGCTCCTCGTCCGGCAGGAAGAAACGGCCGCGGTCGATCCCCAGGTCCCGGATCTCGGGCAGGTGGGAGCCCGTGCCGGTGACGGCGGCGTTCTCGTACTTGCGGCCGCTCGCGGTGACGTCGGCCGTGCGCTGGGAGCTGGCGGCATAGACCACCCGGTCGCCGGCATAGGCCTCCAGATAGCGCACGTCGTTCCTCCGGATGGGAGGGTTGCGCCGCAGCTTGCGCTCCAGCTCGCGGCGCGGGGTACGGCCGGGGGAGGCGATCTGGGCGAGGACGAAGGTCTCGCTGCCGAACACCCGCGAGGCGCTGCGCAGCGCATAGACCCCGAGCCCTTCGATGGCGGTCTGCACGAGCGTCAGGGTGGCCACGGCCGTGGCGATGGCCAGGGCTCCCAGCACGGTGCGCAGAGGGTGGGCGGCGCAGGTCGCCGCGGCCTGGCGGAACGAGTCCATGGCGGGAGAAGGTTAGCACCGGTGCTAGACTCCGCGGCCATGAGAAAGTGGCGGTGGGTAGTGGGCCTTTTGGTGCTCCTCGCCGCGGCCGGCGGGGCTGCGCTGATCCGTTCGCGGGGGGAGAAGGCGGCCGTCGTGGACCTGGACAACGCCCGGCGGCGCCCGGTCTTCCAGTCGTTCGTCACGGCCTCGGGGGAGATCGTGGCCGACCGCTACGCCGACATCGGGTCGAGCGTGATGGGGCGGCTCGTGGATCTCGAGGTGGCCGAAGGGGACCGCGTCCGCCGCGGACAGGTGCTGGCGCGGATCGATCCGGTCCAGGCCGAGGCCGACGCCGCGGCGACCTCGGCCCAGCTCAGCGCCCTGAAGGCCGACGCCGCCGCCGCCCGCGCCCGCGCCGCCGAGACGCGCAAGGCCGTGGAGCGCGTCCGCTCTCTCCATGCCGAAGGCGTCCTGCCGCGTTCCGAGCTCGACACCGCCGAAGCCGCGTTCGACACGGCCCGGGCGCAGGTCGAAGCCGCCGAGAAGCGCGTCGCCCAGGGCGTAGCGCAGGTGCGGCGCTCCCGCGACGCCCTGTCCAAGACCGAGATCACCGCATCCATGGACGGCGTGGTCACCCGCCTTTCCGTGCGGGAGGGGGAGATGGTCGTCATGGGCGTCCAGAACCAGCCCGGCACCATTCTGATGACCCTCTCCGATCTCTCCTCCCTGAACGCCGAGGTCAAGGTGGCGGAGGCGGACGTGCTCCGCCTGAAGCTGGACCAACCCGCGTTCGTCACCTTGGAGGCCGTGCCCGGGCGCGAGATCCCGGGGCGCGTGGTCGAGATCGGCGCCAGCGCCCTGCCCACTGCCGGAGCCGGCGCGGCGGCACGCGAGTTCCGCGTCGTCGTCCGCCTCCAGGAGCCCGGGCCGGACCTTCGGCCGGGTCTGACGTGCGACGCCCGCATCCTCGCCGGCGAGGTCCGGAACGCGCTCACCGTCCCGCTCCAGGCCGTGGTCCTGCGGCCCGGTCCGGACGGCAAGGACCGCACCGGCGTCTTCACGGTCCGGGACGGCAAGGTCCGCTTCACGCCGGTGGAGACCGGCATCGTCGGCGGCCTGGACGTCGAGGCTGGCGGCCTCCAGGAGGGGGTGCGGATCGTCGCCGGGCCTTTCCAGGCGCTACGCGAGCTCAAGGACGGCGACGCGGTGAAGCCCCGGCCGGCCTCCGGCTAGCCACCGGCTTCCCATCTTTTCTTCCGTCGATCGGGTCCGCCCGCGGTTCGGCGGCTCGCTTTTTCCGTGTCGCGCACTAGTATACATAGATAGGTTTCCAGCTATCTTCTTCATGTACACCTCGGTCTATCTGCTGTCAAAGATCCTTTTGGAGAGACTCTGGATGAACACCGCGTTACGACTTGCCCTGTCCACCCTGGCCTGCCTCACCCTGACCTTGGTGAGCTGCCGCGAACCCGCGCCGGCCGCTTCCGGGGTGAAGCGCCTGGTGGACGATTTCTCCCCCGGCCTCGTCTCCCGTCCCAGCGCGGTGAAAGCCGCTTTCCACCAATCCGAGGACTCCATCCAGACACAGCCGCTCATCTGGCGGTTCGGAGACCCCGGCTCGGCTGAAAAGTGGCAGGCCACCACCGGAGTCGGCGGCCTGACCGTCCGGGAAGGGCGCCTGGCCGGAGAGTCGACGACGACGGTCCCCATCCTGCGGCTGTCCTCGATCCCGGGCGTGGACCCCGGCGACATGCTGTACGAGGTCCAGGTGCGGATGCGGGTCTCCGCCGGCGAAAAATTCGGGCTCCACTTCATCGCCGAAACGCCGAACGATCTCGACAAGGTCATCCTGTCCGGCATGGAGCTGCCCTGGCCGAACGAGGCGCCCATCACCTCGGGCGAAGGCATGACCACCTTCACCCTGCGGCCGCCGTTCCCGGTCTACGGCTCGGGCCTGCACGAAATGCTGCTGCGCCCGACCGACGTGGCGGGAGCCCGGTTCGAGATCGAATCCGTACGCATCATCTTCCGCCGCGAGCACCTCGCCTCCATCCCCTCGGGAGTCGGCTGGCTCGGCATGAGCGAGATCTACCGCGAGTCCGTGGTGTCGCGCTCGCCGGAAACGATCCGCTGGCCGATGACCCTGCCGGACCGGCCGCGGCTCACTCTCTCCCTGGCCACCCTCGACGAGCGGCCGGTGACCTTCCGCGTCGCCGTGCAGCCGGACGAAGGCGCGCCGGTCCAGGTGCTGGAGCGCACGCTCACCACACCGCACCGGTGGGAGGAAGCCGAAGCCGACCTCGACGAATGGAGCGGACGCAAGGTGACGCTGAGCCTCGCGCTCGACGCTGAGGAGCCGGGCACGCTCGGCGTCTGGGCGGCGCCCACGGTGCTCCGCCGGCAGTCGCCCCAGACGACGCGGGCCGCGGGAGACCGGCCGCAAGCGGTGATCCTGATCATGACGGACACCCTGCGTCCCGACCGCCTCGACGCCTACGGCAACCCGCGCCAGACGGCGCCGACCCTCACCCGCCTGGCGCGCGAGGGTGCGCTGTTCCGGGACGCCCAAAGCCAGGCCACCTGGACCAAGGTCGCGGCGCCGGCCCTGCTCACCTCCCTGTACCCGCTGACAACCGGAGTGCGCGACTTCCCCGACCGGGTACCCAGCGCCGCGGTCACGCTCGCCGAAGCCTTCCGCAAGGGCGGCTACACCACCCTCGGCTTCACCTCGGCCCCCTTCACCGGCACCTTCAGCAACATGCAGCAGGGTTACGAGGAGCTCTACGAATCTCCCCTGACCCTGGCGAGCAGCAAGACCGCCCGGCCGATCACCGACCTCCTGCTGCCCTGGCTCGACCATCACCGGGAAGAGCCGTTCTTCGCCTTCGTCCATTACTTCGATCCGCACCAGCCCTACCGGCCGGACCCGCCGTTCGACCGCCTCTGGGGTGAGCCGACGTGGGCCGGCGAGCAGGATACCGACAGCCAGAAGGTGGTCGCGGCCATCCAGGATCCGGAGAGGCAGTCGGAGGCCATGCCCATGCCCGTCGATTTCAAGACCGCCGGAGTCGACCTGCCGACGTTCCGAGAGCGCGAGATCATCTGGTACGACGGCTCCATCCGCGAGATGGACACGGAGCTCGAACGGCTCATGGAACGCCTGCGGGAGCTGGGTCTGGACCAGCGCACGCTGCTGGTCTTCACCAGCGACCACGGCGAGGAGTTTTTCGAGCACGGGCTCGAAGGCCACGGGCAGACCACTTATCAGGAGCTGACCCACGTGCCGCTGGTCGTCCGCTACCCGGGCGTGATCCCTTCCAGCCAGGTGATCGACGAGACGGTGAGCCTGATCGACGTGATGCCGACGATGCTCGCCCTCTCCCATCTGCCCGTCCCCGAGGCGGCCCAAGGCCAGAGCCTGACTTCCCTGATGAAGGCCAAAGACGGCACCGGCTCGTGGAAACCCCGTCCGGTGTTCACCGACCGCCCGGCGGCCCCCCACTTCGCCTCACCGGCACCGCGGGCGAACGAGTCGTTCTCCGTCATCTACGAGGATTGGAAGCTGATCTGGAACACCCGACGCCCGGCGGGCGCACCCGAGTATGAGCTTTACGATCACCGCCGCGACACCGGCGAAACCCACAACGTGGCCGCGCGGCACCCGGACGTGGTACAGAAGCTCTCCCGCCTGATCGCCGGCTGGAAACAGGACAGCCAGAAGAAGCGGCTGCCGGCGGACGACGTCGCCGCCCGGGACCTCCGGCCCGAAGAGCGCGAGCGGCTGCGCGCCCTGGGTTACATCCGCTGACAAAAAACCCCCGGCGGCCCGCACAGGCCGCCGGGGGGACCGGAGAGAGGAGAGGCTCTCAGCTCAGCGGGCAACCGAGGTTGTTGTCGGCGTCGAGCTGCGCCGCCAGGGCGAGCATGGTGTCCCGGTTCTGAA
Organism: uncultured Holophagales bacterium; assembly: GCA_963844885.1. Lineage (GTDB taxonomy): Bacteria > Acidobacteriota > Thermoanaerobaculia > Multivoradales > UBA5704 > DATMER01. The sequence goes on from CAWJQA010000018.1 coordinate 719,567, forward strand.
GCAGCGCCGCGTTCACGTCGGCGATGACGTCCGCCGCCGTCCGCGGGTAGGAGACGCTGGGATGCGAGGCGTTGAGCAGCGCCGCCACCGAAGCCCGGAGCAGGATCTCCGCCGCTCCCTGGTTTCCAGAGCCGCCGCCGTAGCTCAGCGCCTGCCACAGCGAATCGTCACCAAGGTTGGGATAGTAGACGTTCACCGCCGAGAACACGCTATGCACGTGCTGGCTCGTCGAGTAGCCGGTAGGCGGCCAGGAGCCGGTGTGGTTCTTCCAGTAGCCCGGCGTGCAGCCCTCGTCAGGCACCTGGGTTCCGAAGTAGTAGGCAGGGTCCTGATCCGAGACCGGGGACCCGCCTTCCGGGGTGCCGGTAGCCGTGCCGGTGTTCTCCTGCTGGCCGGGGAGCGCCGTGCATCCGGGCGGAGGCACGCACTTCACGGCTCCCGGCGCGCAACCGTAGGTACACGTCATGGACTCGCCGGGGTCGAGAGCGGTCTTCGGGCAGACGATCGTGAAGCCGTCGCTGTCGGTCACACCCACGCTGGACAGGGCCACCTCACCGGTGTTGGTGACGGTGTAGGTCCAGGTCAGGGAGGTGCCCTCCGGAATCGACGGGCCGGGTGGGGTATCGGCGTCCACGCCGTTGACCAGCTTCTCCAGGTCGATCCCCGGCGCCACACCCTTGTAGTAAGCCGGATCGTTGGCCTCGACCGCCGGGCCGCTGGGCGGAGTGCCCGTCACGGTCCCGATGTTCGAGTGCTGGCCCGCGGCCGCGGTGCCGGAAGCCGAGCAGGTCATCGACTCGCCCGGGTCGAGCACCGTCTTCGGGCAGCTCACCGCCACCCCATCGCTGTCCGTCACGGTGACGGCCGTGAGCTGGACGTCGCCCGCGTTGGTCACCCAGTACTTCCACGTCACCAGGCCGCCCACCAGGATTTCAGGCCCCGGCGGGGTGTCGGCGTCCACGCCGTTGACCCGCTTCTCGATGGTGATTATCGAGCGGTAGCCGAAGTAATGGCTGGGGTCGGTGGCCGTGACGTCCGGCCCGACCGTCGGCGTGCCCGTCGCGGTGCCGAGGTTCGCGTACTGCCCGGCCACGGCCATGCCGGAAGCCGTGCAAGTCATCGACTCAGCCGGCTGAAGCGCCGTCTTCGGGCAGGTCACGGTGACTCCACGGTCGTCCGTCACCCGCACGTTGGTCAGCGAGGTGTCGCCGGTGTTGGTCACCACGTACGACCACAGCACCGTCGAGCCCACCTCGATCCGCGGTCCGGTCGGCGTGTCGGCGTCCTCGCCGTTGGTCAGCTTCTCCAGGCGGATCGACGGCGTGCGGCCGGTGTAATGGGCCGGATCGCTGGCCGTGACCACCGAGCCGCAGGGCGGATTGCCCGTCACCGTGCCCACGTTGCGGTACTGCCCCGCGATCACCGTGCCCGAGCCCGTGCAGGTCATGCTCTCACCGGGCTCCAGCGTGGCCTTGGGGCAGCTCACCACCACACCGCGGTCGTCGGTGACCGCGACGCCGGTGAGGCGGACGTTGCCGGTGTTGACGGCCACGTACGTCCAGACGGCGGTCGTCCCGGTCCGCAGCTCGGGCCCGGGCTCCGTGTCGGCCTCCTGGCCGTTCACCATCTTTTCCAGACTGACCGACGCCTGGAACTGGCCGAAGTAGTAGGCGGGGTCGGTGTCCGTGACGGTGACCTCACCGCCGTTCGCCGACACGGTCGCCACGTTGGCCTGCTGGCAGGCCTGGGCCGTGCTCTGGACAGAGCAGGTCATGCTTTCACCCGTGGCCAGCGCCGTCTTCGGGCAGCTCACGGCGGCCTGGCCGTCCATCACCACGATATCGGTCAGGGGGACGTCGCCGATATTCGTGACCACGAACGTCCACGTCACCAGCGCGCCCAGCTCGAGCGTCAGGCCGGGAGGGGTGTCGGCGTCCTGGCCGTTCACCAACTTCTCGAGATCGATCGCGGGCTCCGGGACCCAGCCCACGTAGTTGGCGGGATCGGTTTGGGTCACGTCGTCGCCGCAGGGCGGGGTGCCTTTCGCCGTGGCCACGTTGCGGTGCGTTCCGGCCTGCGCCGGGCTGCTCGCGTTGCAAGTCATCGACTCACCCGCCTGCAACACCTGCTTGGGGCAGCTCACCGCGGGAACCTTGTCGTCCGCCACGGTCACACCGGTCAGCTCGACGTCACCGGTGTTGGTGACCACGAACGTCCAGGCGATCGCCTGGCCCACGGGGATGCGCGGCCAGGGGCCGGTGTCCGTGTCAGGCCCGTCGGCGTCATCGCCGTTGACCCTCTTCTCCAGGCCGAGGGAGGCGTTGGGCTGGCCGAAGTACCAGGCCGGGTCGGTCTGCGTCACCGGGGTCCCGTCCGGGGCCAGCGCGTTGACCTCGCCCATGTTGTGCTGCTGGCAGGCCTTGGCAAGGCCGCCCAGGGTGCAGGTCATCGACTCGTTGGGCTCAAGGACGGTTTGAGGACAAGGAACGGTGGCGCCGTCATCGGTCACCACCACATCCGTCAGCGGCAGATCACCGATATTCCGGACCCGGAATTCCCAGGTGAGGTTGCTGCCGACCGGGACGGACGGTCCCGGCGCGAAGTTGGCGTCGGCTCCGTTCACGTACTTCTGAAACTCGATCGCCGCGCCCGCCGGTCCCGCCACCTTCACGGGCAGGCACCAGGCGTGCAGAGTCGCGCTGGGCTCCTGCATGGTGTGCAGATGCTCGGTGATGAACGAGCGCTCGTCCGTCACGATGTCCAGCCATCCGAACAGAGGCTGGAGGTTGAGGTGGTCCACCTCGACGACCTGCACGGGAAGGAGGTCCATGCCGCGGTCCTCGACGTGCCGGCCCGGCTCGTCATAGACGCACATGTTGGTGCCGACCGTCCACGGCGCAACCGGCTGCGGGATGGGAGACGGCGGCCACCGCCGCTCCGTCCAGAGCAGGAGCTGCGTGCCGTGCGTGAGAATGCTGCCGTTGAGGAAGCGGACGCCGTGGCGCAGGCAGGTGGGCGGGTCTTCCACCTGCGCATCGATGTTGACCAGCGTCTCGGCTCCGAAGTAGGAGTGCGCGGCGTCGATCTCATAATAGTCGCCCCACAGCACGTCGGGCCGGTCGGGGCCGGTGGTCCGCACGATAACGTACCCCACGGCCATGTTCGGCTCGACCTCGGTGCCGTAGTAGAGACCGTCCTTCGGCGAGGCCTTGCCGGAGAGGGCTGCCTGCACGTGGGCGATCTCCTCGGGGGTCATCCGGCGGTCCGGCAGATGGCCGTACACCAGCCAGTCGCGCAGGTTGAAGGAGCGGACCTCGTCAGGGTTGAGGGTCAGCGGGATTCTCAGGAGCGGAATGCCCCAGTTCGAGTTGACCGTGACCAGGGTGCTCACCGGGTCCGAGCCGGCGTTGACCACGGCGAACAGGGTGGTGAGCCCGAGGACAGGATCGGTGAGGTCGACCTCGATGTATGGGACGAGCACGTCCGACGAGGGCTTGATCTCGGCGGCGGCGCGCCCGGGACAGAAGAGAACCAGGAGCAGTCCCGCCAGAACCAGCGCCAGAAGGTGCCAACCCGGAGCGGGCCTGATGGAGGTGGAGAGCGAATGCATGGGAACCTCCTTTCATCCCTCATCCCGGCCGCGGAGAGAGCAGGCCGGAGTGGAGCAGGCCCGGCGTTCCAGCGGTGGTCTCTGTAGAAAGGGATCAGGCGGCGTGAGCTCGGGCTACAACTCCAAAATCCACTATCTGCTCCATCTCTGACCGATTCCACACCCGGGCGGGGTGGGACCACGGTCGCCAACGGGCGGAAACAACCGCCCGGCGGGATGGGAAAAGGTGGACGGCTCAGCGGCCCGTGCGCAGCATCCGCCAACCGGGCTGCGTGCGCTCGTGATCGAGCTGGGGACTGCGGGCGCGGAGCACGTCGGTGCGGGTGCAGATCCCCACCAAGCGGCCGTCCTCGACGACCGGCAGGTGCTCCACGTTCTCTTCGAGGATGCGGTGCAACGCCACGAACACCGTGTCGTCCGGCTCGAGGGTGACCACGTCGCGGCTCGCGGCCTCCAGGATCGGCGCCGAGTCCTCCAGCGGCTGGCGGAGCAGGTCGCCGCGGGCCACGATCCCGACGCAGCGGCCCTTGCCGTCGACCACTGGGTAGGCGCTGTGGCGGCCGGCGGAGATCTGCCTGCATACCTCGCCCACCGTGGCACCGGCGGGAACGGTCTCGACCTTGGCCGTCATGACGTTGCGGACCAGGGTGGTGCGCAGGACGTCCACCTCGTACTCGTGGTGGACCCGAAGGCCGCGGCGCGCCAGCTTTTCGGTCATCAGGCTCTCGCGCAGGAACGCGGTGGCGACGAGGTCGGCCACCACGGCGGCGAGCATCAGCGGCAGGATGATGCGGTAGTCCCGCGTCAGCTCGAAGAGGAAGACGATGGCGGTGAACGTGGCGCGCGTGGACGCTCCGAAGACCGCCGCCATCGCCACCACCGCGAAAGCGCCCGGCGCCAGCGGCAGGCCCGGCCAGACCGCCCGCGCCGCCATGCCGAACAGGCTGCCGAACGAGCCGCCGATGAGGAGCAGCGGCGCCAGCGTGCCGCCCGAGGTGCCCGACCCCAGCGCGAGCCACCACGCCACGAGTTTCGCCACCGCCAGGACCGCGATCGCTCCGAGCGCCAGCCGGTCGTTCAACACGTCGCCGATGGCGTCGTAGCCCACGCCGAGCGCGCGCGGCGCGAGCAGCCCGACCGCTGAGAACGCCGCGGCGCCGATCACCGGATGCCAGAATTCCGCGACCGGCAGGCGGCGGAACAGGGCTTCCACCGCGAACAGCCCCTCGCTCACCACCACCGCCAGGAGACCGCAGACCAGCCCGAGCAGCACGAACCAGGGGAGCACCGGCAAGCCCGCGTAGTCGTGGTCCGGCATCGCGAACAGCGGGCCCGCGCCGAACAGCGCCGAGTGGACGCCCGCCGCCACGCTCGCGGAGACCACCAGGGGGATGAACGCGCGCGTCGAGAACTCGAACAGCAGCAGCTCGATCGCCAGCACCACCGAGGCCAGCGGCGCCCCGAACGTCGCCGACATCCCGGCCGCCGCGCCGCAGGCCAGGAGGATTTTCCGCTCCGACGGCGACACGTGGAGGATCTGGCCGAGCAGCGATCCCAGCGCGCCGCCCGTGACGATGATCGGACCTTCGGCGCCGAACGGCCCGCCGGTGCCGATGGCGATCGCCGCCGACAGCGGTTTGGCCAGCGCCGCCCGCGGCGCGATCCGGCTCTGCCGGATGAGCACCGCCTCCATCGCCTCCGGGATGCCGTGCCCGCGGATCACCGGCGCCCACTTCGCCAGGCACGACACCAGGAACGCGCCGGTCATGGCCGCCACCGGGATCCACGGTCCGGCCACCAGCGCCGAGGTCGGCGGCAGCTCCCAGCCGAAACGGTGGAACAGTGCCAGGTTGGTGATCAGGCCGATCAGGTGGAGGAGGACCCAGGCCGCTCCTCCTCCCAACAGGCCGAGGACTGCGGCGGCACACGAGAGGAAGACGAGCCTCCCGGGTGAGGTCTGTGCGTGCATGGGTCTCCTCGCAAGGATCAGGGATGATGAAGGCCGCGCTATGTATTGCGGCGCGATCTATTCTACCACCGCCCGCGCGGAGGCGCGGCCCGCGCCTTCCCTTCCAGGTGGCGACCCTCCTTGGCGGCGATCGACGCCGTGCGCACCCGGGACGGAAGAGAAAAACCTAGCCCAGGCTCTTCATGTAGCGGTGGAAGGTCGTCTTGGTGAGCCCGAGGCTCTCCCGGGCGGCCTTCACGTTGCCTCCGTGCTGCTCCAGCCGCGCCAGGATCAGCTCGCGCTTGAAGGTGCGGGCCGCCTCTTCCATCGTGACCCCTTCCCAAAGGAGCGGACCGGCCAGCGGATTGGGCTCGCCGTGAAGAGCCTCGGGATAACAATGCTCGATCAAGCTCCGGTCGATCTGCGCGCCCGGCCGGGCATGGATCACGAAGAGCGAACAGGCTCGCGCCACCTCGCGCACGTTGCCCGGCCAGTCGAAGGAGACCAGCGCCCGTAGCGCGTCGTGAGTGAAGCCGAGGGTCCGCTTGCGGTGCTTGTTCTCATGGTGCCGCCGGAAGTGCTCCAGGAGCAGGGGGATGTCCCAGGGACGCTCGCGCAGAGGGAGGAGCCGGATCGACAAGGCGCGGAAGCGGTCGTAGAAGTCGGCCCTCAAGGCGCCTCCCGCACGGCCTCGGCGAGGTCGCGGTTGGTGGCCAGCACCGACCGCGACGTCAACCGCGGTCTCGCGGGTCTGTCCCACGGGCGTGACCCGGTGGTTTTCCAGAACCCGGAGGAGATGGGCCTGCGCCCTCGGCGACAGCTCGGCCACTTCGTCGAGGAAGAGGACGCCGCGGTCGGCCGCGCGGAAGAAGCCGGGCTCGTCCGTCAGCGCGCCGGTGAAGGAACCCTTCTTGTGGCCGAAGAACCGGGAGGCGGCCAGCTCGTCGGTGATCTCGGCGCAGTTGACGATCACCAGCGGCTTGTGGCGGCGCGAGCTGTAGGCGTGCAGGTAGCGGGCGATGAGATCCTTGCCCGTGCCGCGCTCGCCGAGGATCAGGAACGGCTCGGGGCTCTCGGCGTCGAGGGCGGGGATGTAGGTCTCGTGCAGGGTGCGGCGCAATGCCCGGGTGTGCGCCGAGTCGCCGAGGATCTCCGGCGCGTCTTCAGAAGGAGCCGAGCTCAGGAGCTCGCGCAGCTCGCGCGCCTGCCGCTCCTGCCGGAACCAGAAGCCGAAGATCCGGCCGGTCGCCGTGGCGTACTTGTCCAGCCAGGCGAGATCTTCCCTGTCGTAGGCTTCCGCCAGCCCCGGGTTCTGGAGGTAGACTACGGCGAGCACGGCTTCGCGCACCGGATCGCGGATCGGCGCGCACAGCACGCTGAACGGGCCGCCCGCGAGCGACGGTGTGTGCGAAGCGTCGGCCCGCAGCCGCGGATCCTCGATCAGCTCCGGGTTTCCGCTCTTCACGACCTGTTGGATCAAGGAGGGGCTCACCCCGTGGACCGACTCCCCGCGCTCGCAGGCCCGGATCTGCTCCGGCGTCAGGCTGCCCACGGCGTGGATGCCGCGCAGGCGGAGGGGATCGGGCTCCTCGACGAGCAGCAAGAGAGCCTTGTGCGCTCCGAAGCCGCGGGCGGCCGCCTCGAAGGACGCCCGCAACGCCGCCGCTTCGTCGCCGTCGCTCGACAGCACGGCGAGCAGCTCGTTCATGGCCTCCAGGAGCTGGGCGTAGTCGCGGCCGGACGGATGGGAGAGAGATCTCGACATGGCGGGCGGCGGCCGGAATCGCCGTAACTCAAGGAGTCAGCACGGAGGGGCGTGCATGACGGTTGGCCGGATCGACGTGAGCCCCGGCGAGGAGGGGGACGAAGCCGGGCACCTCGTCGGCGGGAAGTATCGGCTGGAGGAGCGCCTCGGCGAGGGCGCCCTGGGAGTCGTGTACCGCGCGGTCCACCTCGGCCTGGAGAAGCCGTTCGCGGTCAAGCTCCTGAAGACCGCCGGAGCTCCGGCCTCCGCCCTGCTGGCCCGCTTTCGCACGGAGTCGGTTGCGCTCGGCCGTCTCCGGCACCCCTGCATCGTCACGGTCACGGACTCGGGAATCGACGAGCCGGAGGGGACCCCCTACCTGGTCATGGAGATCCTCGACGGGGTGCCACTCTCGGGTCCTCTGTCTCTCGGCCAGGTGCTGCCGATCCTCGAAGAAATCGCGGACGCCATCGACGCCGCGCACGCCGCCGGTATCCTCCATTGTGACCTCAAGCCCGGCAACGTCTTCGTCTGTGCGGACGGCGTCAAGGTTCTCGACTTCGGCCTCGCGGAGATGCTCAACGCGCCGGCCGTGGACGAGAGGATGCTGGGGACGCCGCTGTACGCGGCTCCCGAGCTGATCCGGGGCGGACAGGCCAGCCGCGCCTCGGACGCTATTCGTTCGGCGTGCTCGCCTACGAGATCCTCGGCGGGAAGCCGCCGTTTCAGGGGACGGTGGCCGAGGTGCTGAAAGGCCACCTGGAGCTCGAACCCCCTCCGCTCCCGCTTCCTCCGGAGATCGGGCTCGCCTTGCGGGAGATGCTGCGGAAAGACCCGGCTCTCCGGCCGCGCACCGCGGGAGAGGCCGTGCGCCGTCTCCGGGAGGCCGCGGCGCAGGCGGAGCGGCGGCGGTGGAGATCGATCGAGGTGCCGCGACGGATGGGGATGGCGGCTCTTCTCGCGCTCTGCTCGGGGAGCTTTGGGACTCATCCTCCCCTGGCCGGTGCTCCCGCAGGCCGAAAACCCGATCGGCAACCTGCGTGTCCTCACCTCACCAGCGAGGCCTCCCAATCCGCGGATCCTCCTGATCGCCATCGACGAGGCGAGCCTCCAGAGCAGCCCACTCTCCCTGGCGAACCGGGCCGACGAGATCGGCAGCACTCTCTCCCGGATCTTCGACGCCGGGGCTCGCGGCGTGGCCGTCAGACTTCCTGCTGCCCGCGAGTTGGAGCGCGTCGCCGGCCTTTGCCGACCTTCTTCTACGGCACCCGGACAAGCTGACGCTCGCCGCCTTCTCGTCTCCCGCCGGGAACGTCATCGGCCCGGAGTGCATGGACCGCCTGACCGCGGCGGCTCTCGGTCCGCGGCAGGCCTCGGGGATGTTCGGCTTCATCAACCTGGACGAGGATCGGGACGGCGTCGTACGCCACGGCCGGCTCCGGTTCCGCGACCGTGCCGGGACGAGCGGCCGTCGTGGGCCGCCCATCTCCTCCCGCCGCCTCGACCTGGCCGGCCGGGAATTCTGGATCGACGCTCGGATCGGCTGGAACCGTTACGCGCGGATCTCCTGGAAGGACGTGCCTGCGGCTCTCGACCGCGATCCGGGCCTCTTCCGTGGCCGCCTCGTCCTCCTGGGTGGAGAGTTCAACGGCTCCGGCGACGACTACCACCGCATTCCGTTCCGCGCCGGAACCGGGGAGGCCGTGTCGGGCCTCACGCTCCAGGCCTTGATGGTGGATACGATCTCCACCGGGCTGCCGGTCCGCGAGGCCGGAAGGATTCCCGTCCTCGTCCTGGTGATGCTGGCCGCGGCCTGCGGCATGGCAGGCATCCTCTGTGCAAGCCGAACCAGGCCGATCGCCGTCTGGAGCGCGGCGGCAGCGGGCGTCTATCTGGGAGTTTCTTTTCCGATTTTCTGGTGGACCGGCTTGATGCTTCCGATCACAGCCCCCTTGCTCGTCGCCCTGGTCGGGATCGTCGCTGCTTTTCGTGTTGCGCCAGCTCCTTTCTTCGCACCCGGAGGTCTCGAAACCATGAGCATCCTGCGTATCCTGAGCCTCGCCGTTCTCGTAGCGATGCCGGCGGCCGGGGCGTCCGAGCCTGTCGCCATCGTTTACTCGTTGTCAGGCGAGGTTGCGCTCGCCGCTCCTCACACAGGCCACCGGCCCCTGCGCCTGTTCGACCGCCTCCCATCGAGAGCGGTCGTCAAGGTCGGTCGGGGCTCGCGCCTGGCGCTCGCCTTCACGAGCGGACTGCGCTACGAGATGGAGAGCGTTCACAGGTGACGCTCGGGACGGCGGACCTCGCCTCGAGCAGTGGTCCTGTACATCCAATTGCGCGCGTCCCTCTTCTCCCTCGCCTGGCTCCGATCGCGGAGGACGATCGGCCCGGGCCGAGGGCGGGCGCGGTGCGCATCCGGGGTGAAGAGATCGGCTGCCTTTCGCCGCGGGACGGCGCCGCGACCCTCGCCGGCGCCACCGTCCTGCGTTTCCAGGCTGTCGCCGGCGCCGCTCACCATGAGGTGGAAATTGAGGACGTTCGCGGAAATGTGATCTTTCACACCGTGACCGAAATCTCAGCCGTAAGCATCCCTGCCGGGCTTCTCTCACCCGGCACCCACTATCACTGGACTGTCAAAGCCCTGGACAAGCCGGGCCCGGTGGTGCGTGGCGAGGCCGATTTGGTGACGCTTTCCAGACAGGCGGCCGAGGCCCGCGAGAAACTGAGGAAGGCCGTCGAGGCGGCGGACGACGGCCGGGCTCTGCTCGAAGCGGTGGACCACGGCTTGGGGATGAGCGGCGAAGGATGTTCGCAGGGCGCCGTGGTCGAAAGTGTGAAGCCTGTCTCGGAGGGCGAGAGGGCGGGTCTGCAACCGGGGGACACGATCCTCTCATGGTTCTGCGCGGCCTCGCCCCCCGGCTTCCCTCAAGCCGCCAGCGGCAACATCCGCTCTCCCTACGACCTGCTGCCGCTCGAGATCGAGGAGGCCCCGCGGCGCGCCGTCACCCTGCGCGGGAAGCGCGGCGACCAGGAGCGGGTCTGGACACTGACAGCAGGGGAATGGGGAATCGAGACACGGCCCAGCCTTGAAGGCGATCTCGCCACGCTCTACCTCGAAGGCAAAACGAAAAGCGAGGGAGGTGATTTCGCAGCAGCCGAGCGAAGCTGGCGGTCCGCGGAGGAATCGGCACAGACAGATGGCGATGGCCGGCTCGCCGCCTGGTTTCTGGACCGGTTGGCGAGAACGCTCGCCAAGGCTGGCAAGTGGACGGAGGCGGACGCTGCTTACGAGGAAACGCTGGCTGCATTGGAGCGGGAGTCCGAGGCTTTGGCCGCGGCTCAGCTCCTCCGCGGTTGGGGGGACACGTTCGCAACGCGTAGCGCCTGGACCGCGGCGGTCGAGCGCTTTCAGAAGGCATTGGGGTTAGACCGGATGACAGCTCCGAAGAGCTTGTCCGAAGCGCGGACGCTCAGTAAGTTGGGGATCACGGCCGCAAAAAGAGGCGACTTGTCCACCGCCGAGGAGTTTTTGCGGCAGGCCCTGGCGATCCAGGAAGGGCTGGCGCCCGGAACGGCCGAGGTCACGGGAGGCCTCAACAACCTGGGGATTCTCGCTCGCCGGAGGGGCGATCTTGAGGCGGCCAAGGAATACCTCATGCGTGGCGAGGAGCTCCAGCGGCGGATTGCTCCAAACAGCGCCGACCATGCCCTCTTCTTCCAGAACCTCGGCAATCTCGCCATGGATCGCGGCAACCTGGAGAGCGCCGAAGGCTTCCATCGGCAGGCGCTGGCAATCTTTGAGAGGACCGCGCCCGGCGGCAATGGCGTTGCGGACTGCTTGTATAACCTTGCAAACATAGTGATGCAGCGAGGCGATCTCGCCGCAGCCGACGACCTGCTACGGCGTTCGCTGGCTCTCCAGGAAGGAAGGGCGCCCATTGAATTGGGGGTCTCGTGGGTTCTGGTCAGTCTGGGCAATGTCGCCTCGCGGCGTGGCGACCTGGATTCGGCCGAGGCCTACTACCGTCGCGCGCTGACGATTCAGGAAAAGCTCTCACCGGATGGCCCAGATGCTTTCACCCTGGGGAGCCTGGGGATTGTGGCGGCCCTCCAAGGCGACTTCGCCAAGGCCCGGACCTACCTGCGACGCTCGCTGGCGATCAAGGAAAAAATGGCGCCGGGAACCCTCGATGTCGCTGCGAGTCTGGAGCAACTCGGCCGGCTCGAGGTTGACAGCGGCGGCGATCTCGCAATGGCGGAGGGGCTCCTTCGACGGGCTCTGACAATGTACGAAGAAACGGCACCCGAGAACCTGGATACTTCCGACGTTCTGCGCGATCTGGGCGAAGCCGCCGCTCGGCGCGGGCACCTCCCGGAAGCCCTCGCTTTCCATCGCCGGGCTTTGGACCTCCAACGCAAGCTCGCACCGGCGACCACCGGCGAGGCCGAGGCACTCTACTTTCTGGGGCGCGCCGAAAGCCTGGCCGGTTGACACGAAGAGGGGATCCGAGACGCCTGCCGCGCCATCGACGTCCTCGACTCTCAGCGAGGCCGGATCGGGGGAACCCAGGAAGCGAGAAGCTCCTTTGAAGCCGCCATCGGCGACTACTACCAGACCTGCCTGGATGGGCTGATTCAGCTTGGTCGGCCCGCCGAGGCGTTCCAGGTTCTGGAGCGGGGACGCGCCCGCTCTTTTCTGTCTGTCCTCGCCGAGCGGGATCTCCACCTCTTCGGTCTGTCGCCGGAGCTCGACCGCGAGCGCCGGCACAGCTACGCCGAGTACGACCGGGTCCAGTCGCAGCTCGCCAGCTTGAGCGTCGGCCGCGACGACGCTGAGATCGAGCGGCTTACCGGCGAGCTGCACGACCTGCGAGCCCGAGAAGAGGAGATCATCGCCACCATCCGGCGTGAATCGCCCCGTTCCGCCGCGATCGAGCTTCCCGAGCCGCTCGACCTGGCGGGGGTCCGCGCGGCGCTCGATCCCGGCACCGTGTTCCTTGCCTACGCCGTGGGAGCCGAGGCGACCTGGCTCTTCGTTGTTCAACCTGCTGGCGCGGGCGTCTCGGTCTATCGCATTCCCATCAGCGCCAAAGCTCTGCGAGAGGAGGAGGAGGGCTTCCGCCGTCTGTTGGAGCGCCCCGGCTCGGACCGCTCGGAGCTGCGCGCCCGGGGGCGGCGTCTCTACAGCCTGCTGGTGCGTCCTGCGGAGGGAAAGATCGCCGACGCACAGCGGGTTCTCGTCTCTCCGGACGGGCCGCTGCCACACCTTGCCATTCGGCGCTTTATGCCGCCGTGACCGCTACCTCATCGAGTGGAAGCCGATCCACGTTGTGCTCTCCGGCACCGTCTACGCGGAGCTGACGAAGTCGCGCCCGGTCCGGCGGGACCCGGGGCCAACAGCTCGCCGCCTTCGGAGATCCCGCCTATCCGAAGTCAGCGCCAAACTCTGCTGATCCCGGAATCCATGAGGCCGTCGAGCGGGGATTGAACCTCGAGCCCATCCCGCCTCGCGCACGGAAGTGGAATCCATCGCCGCCCTCTACCCCCAGCCCCGGGTGTTTCTCGGGCGAGACGCCACGGAAGAGCAGGTCAAATCCGTGGCGCCGGGATCGCGCTTCATCCACTTCGCCTGCCACGGTTTGCTCGACGAAAGGTTTCCCCTCAACTCCGCGCTCGCCCTGACCATCCCCGAACATCCAGAGGAGGGCCAGGACAACGGCTTGCTTCAGGCCTGGGAGATCTTCGAAGACCTGCGCCTCGACGCCGACCTGGTCACTCTCTCGGCTTGCGATTCCGGGCTCGGCAAGGAGATGGAGGTGAGGGATTGGTGGGCTTGGTGCGCGCCTTCCAGTTCGCGGGTGCCCGCTCGGTCGTCGCCTCGCTGTGGAGCGTCGCAGACGACTCCACCGCGGACCTGATGAAGCGCTTCTACGGCTATCTCCGTGAGGGCCGATCCAAGGACGAGGCGCTACGGGCGGCCCAGGCCGACCTGATCCGGAGCAAGGACTTCTCCCATCCCTACTACTGGGCGGCGTTCCAACTCACCGGCGACTGGGAGTAGCAGAAATTCCCAGGAGCGGGCGTTCCAAATTTGGAACCGCACCGGTCATGCACGGTTTCAGAGATGAAACCGGTGACCGAGCCTGCGCGGAAGCGATCCTTTCTTTTGAATCACTTACGGCTGCGCTTGCGCTTGGCCCAGACGCTGCACTCTGGCAGGAATCGATGCTGAACCGCTCTACGAGAGCAGAAAGGGTCGGTTGTTATGAAAAAGAGTATCTCTGTTATGGTGTCTGTCGTCGTTCTCGCTCTGGCGACGACTGCTGGTGCGTCCGGCGTGTGCAGCCCCGGAGGTTATTGCCCGTTTACAGGCTGCCTCGGGTGGTTCAATTGGGTCTCCAATTCGTCGTTCTACAGCGGTTCGAGTTGTTGGACCATTTACGGTAGTGCAAGTGTCAAGAGCGATGGCCTGATGTGCATACCGACGCCTTACGTCGAGTTTGGCCTCAGGATTCAGCTCTGGCATGCAGCAGGTTGTCCACATCGCAAAGTCTGGGGAGCCGAATTACGATCCGAACCTTGACCCAAGTCATTTCGAGTTCGACTATAAGCTGCAGTTAATCGATCCGCATCATGACGCATGGAACATCGTGACGATCGGGCTCTACGACAACCAGACGGGGGCTCTTCTGCAGTGGATTACGTCGGTCACCGGCGCTCAGCCGAACCCCAACTGCGGGCTCACGTATTTGGATTTCAGGAATTCAGGGCTGGTAGGGAAAAACGTTAGGATTGACGTTCAGGCCCGAAGCATCTATTCCGATACAAAGATCCGGGTCACCGGCATCGCTCTGTGGCAGGTGCCGAAGTAGGTTCTGAGCAGGCGTTCCCAATTTGGGACCATTCGCTGCTAGGCCGATTCCACGGATGGAACCCTCTAGTCGCCCTACGCCGTAGGGCCCTTTCTTTTTCAATCAGTTGCAGTGCTTTCCCTGGTTGGCCCGGTCTCTGCACTCTCCGATGCCAACGCTGGCTGATTCGACGGCTGGCACAAAGCCCGGCTCGGTCCGGGGGCTGAGCCAATCGAGAGGAGATGTGAAATGAAAATGAGATTACTGTCTTGTCTTTGGCTCACGCTGATTGTTGCCAGCGGCAGCTCATTGAAAAGCGGAACAGGAAGTGATCGGAAAGCTTGAGGAGCGGCTTCGCCGGCTGGAAGCGCAGGAGAAAGTCTGAGCCCAAGTCGACTGATTGATAGTGCCGGCTTAGAACTGGACGAACGTGCGGGTTTGCCCCGCGGGCAGTGCATGAGCTTGCCCGCGGTGGCTCACTCCCCCAAAGGTACAACCTCTACCCGCGCCGTGCCCTTGCCGACCATTCCAATCTCGCGAGCGGCGGCGTAGGAGAGATCGATCATGCGGAGGCCGGTGTGGGGTCCCCGGTCGTTGATCTTTCCACGACAACCGAGCGGCCATTGTCCAGATTGGTCACCCGGGCGTAGCTGCCGAGAGGCAGCGTGGGGTGAGCCGCGGTGAAACCATACATGTCGAACGCTTCGCCGCTCGCCGTGGGGAATCCATGGAAACCGGGGCCGTACCAGGAAGCCAGGCCGCGATAGTTCAGCGTCGCCGGAACGGAGGCGGCGGACATCGACGCCGGCGCGCTCGCGCCGGAGATCACCATGCCGCCGTACGTGACCATCGCCAGAGCGACGAAGGCGAGCGCCCAGGGCCTTCGGAAGGAAGGCGGAGCGGCATTGATGGAGCTGCGTCTCTTCGTCGCCATGTCCGGATTTCCAAAGCTTTCAACAAAAGCCGGACTGGAGAATTTCCCGTCTACCGCGTCGCTCCCCGCTCGCTGTACCGCCTTGAAAACCGGGTCCGTACCAGGAGGCGACCCCGTTTTCCAGCGGGCGGCCGAATTCCAAGAACACCGTCGTTCGGATACCGGTTGACGGACAGGCGACCGTGAGGAGGAGGGGGAGGGGAGCTCCCGACGGCTCAGCTAACTTACCAACGCCGCGTCGGGAACTTAGACGGAGCGTCGGGAACTTAGACGGAGCGTCGGGAACTTGGACGGGTCGTCGGGAACTTGGACGGGTCGTCGGGAACTTGGACGGGTCGTCGGGAACTTGGACGGGTCGTCGGGAACTTAGACGGGTCGTCGGGAACTTAGACGGAGCGTCGGGAACTTAGACGGAGCGTCGGGAACTTAGACGGAGCGTCGGGAACTTAGACGAGGCGTCGTGAACTTAGCCGGGTCATCGTGAACTTAGCCGAGCCGTCGTTAAGTTAGCTGAGCCATCGCTAAGTTAGCCGGGCCGTCGCTGAGTCCATGGAAGCCTCGACGCTGAAGACGGCCGGCCCGCGGCCGGCCGTCTTGTACCTTCAGTGCAGAGACGTGCTTCCGAGCACCGCGGTCTCCGGGAAGGAGAGGCGGCCTTCGCTGAAGGTGGCGCCGCGGAGGGTGAGGGCGAGGACGTCGCCCAGCTCTTCGGCGCAGTGGATGCGGAGGGTGCTCCGCACCTCCTCCGGGAGATCCTCCAGGTCGGCCTCGTTGTCCTTCGGCAGAAGGATTTCCGAAATGCCGGCGCGGACGGCTCCGAGCACCTTCTCCTTCACGCCTCCGATCGGCAGCACCCGGCCGGAGAGCGTGATCTCTCCGGTCATGGCGATGTCGTGGCGCGCCGGACGGTTGGAGAGCGCCGAAATCAGTGCCGTCGCCATGGTCACGCCCGCCGAGGGACCGTCCTTGGGGATGGCTCCCGCCGGCACGTGGACATGGACGTCCCTTTCGAAGAAGGCTTCCGCGATGCCGAGCGTGTCCGCGTGCGCCCGGGCGTAGGTCCAGGCGGCGCGCGCCGATTCCTTCATGACGTCGCCGAGCTGGCCGGTGAGCACCAGGTCGCCCTTGCCTTTCATGGTCGAGGCCTCGACGAACATGATGTCGCCGCCGGTCGGCGTGTAGTACATGCCGGTCGCGACGCCCACCTGATCGACACGCGACGCGCGCTCCGGGTGGATCTTCGGCCGGCCGAGCAGCTCGCGCACTTTCGCCGAATCCACCGACACCCCCTCCGACTCACGCGCCGCGATCTTCCTCGCCACCTTGCGCGACAGCTTCCCGATCTCCCTTTCGAGCTGCCGCACGCCGGACTCCCGGGTGTAACCCGTGATGACCTCGGACAACGCCTCGTCGGCGAGATCGAGCTGACCCACTTTCAGGCCGTTCTCCTTGAGCTGCCTGGGCACGAGGAAACGGCGCGCGATCATCTTCTTCTCCTGCGCGGTGTAGCCGGAGAACTGCACCACCTCCATGCGGTCGAGCAGCGGGCCGGGGATGTTCTGGATGAAGTTCGCCGTGGCGATGAACAGCACTTCCGACAGGTCGAACGGCACACCGAGATAGTGGTCCGTGAACGTGTCGTTCTGCGCCGGGTCCAGAACCTCCAGGAGAGCGCTCGCCGGGTCGCCCTGGTAGGAGACGCCGAGCTTGTCGACCTCGTCCAGCAGGAAGACCGGGTTTTTCGTGCCGGCCTGCTTCATGCCCTGGAGGATCCGTCCGGGCATGGCACCCACGTAGGTGCGCCGGTGGCCGCGGATGTCGGCCTCGTCGCGCACGCCGCCCAGCGATACGCGCACGTACTTGCGGCCCATCGCGCGGGCGATCGACTTGGCCACCGAGGTCTTGCCGACGCCCGGAGGCCCGACGAAGAGCAGGATCGGGCCTTTGTTGGAGGTCGTCTCGGCCTCCTTGGTCTCGGCGGCTTCAGGAGCCTCTCCGGTTTCGGAGTCCTCCGCGGCCGTCTCCAGCCGTGCTGCGGCCTCGGCGGCCTTGCGTTCCTCCTCGCGGAGCTGGCGGACGGCCAGGAACTCGAGGATGCGATCCTTGACGTCGCCCAGGGCGTAGTGGTCCTCTTCGAGGACTCGTGCCGCCTCGGGGATGTCCAGGTGCTCGGCGCTACGCTCGTTCCAGGGCAGCTCGGCGATGGTCTCCAGGTAGTTGCGGATCACCTGGGTCTCCATGGCTTCGCGTCCCATGCGGCCGAGGCGGCCGAGCTCGCGGTCGACCTCCTTGCGGGCTTCGGCCGGCAGGTCGAGCTTGGCGAGCCGCTCCCGCAGATCTTCGATCTCGTTGCCGCCCTCGCCTTCGCCGAGCTCCTTCTGGATGGCCTTGAGCTGCTCGCGCAGGATGATCTCTTTCTGGCGGTCGCCCAGCTCTTCCTGGACCTTCGACTTGATGTTCTCCTGCGCCGCCAGCACGTCGAGCTGGCGCTGCACATGCACCAGGACGCGGCGCAGGCGCTCTTCCACGGAGAGGGTTTCGAGCAGGCTCTGGCGCTGCTTGGTGGGCACGTCGGTGTAGGCGGCGACCAGGTCGGCCAGGCGGCTCGGATCGGTCACGCCTTCCAGCACCTGGTGGACGACCTCCTCGGGGAGGCCCGACTTGGTGCCCAGCTCGGCCGCGCGTTCGCGGGCCTCGCGGAAGAGGCCGACGAAGGCCGGATCGTTCGCGTCCAGCGGGCGCATCTCCTCGGCCTCGCGGACGGTGGCCTCCAGGTGGCCGTCCTTCTCGATGATGCGCATCGCGATGCCGCGGTGCTCACCCTGGAGGAGGAGCTGCATGCCGCCGAGGCCTCTCTGGGTCTGGCCGATCTTGGCCACGGTGCCGATGGTGTGCAGAACCTCAGGCGTCACCAGCGGCACGTCCTCGCGCTGGGAGACCGCGAACACCAGGCGCTCGGGAGTCGCCAGCGCGGCCTCGATGGCCCGCAGGGTGGCGGGCTTCCCCGCGTTGATCGGCGCGGCGACGCCCGGGAACAGCACGAAGTCCCTCAGGGGGAGCACGGGAAGCGTCATTCTCTCGGTCATTGAATTCTCCTCGGGACTGCCGTGCCAGGTGGTTCACTGGCTGAACAATCCGTTCGCCCCTCACAACATCGTCCGGGTCCGATTCCATTCCGGATCGCGGCCCGGACTTGAGCGGCTGTCACTAAGGATAGACCGGTCGGGGGGATTTGGGAAGGGCGTGGAGGAGTCCTGAGTTGATATTGAGGGACTCATCTTTGCCTGCCGAGATCCTGGACCCAGACCACCCGGTAGGCGTTCGTGTCGAGGCCGTAGCCTTCGCCGAGCGCGAGCCCGAGGCCCAGGTCGGTGCAGCCGGGATCGAGGAGGTTCCGGCGGTGGCCGGGGCTGTGAAGCCAGTCGTCGACCGTCTGCTCCACGGTATAGCGGTCCTCGTGCAGGTTTTCGCCGACCAGGCCGGTGGGGTAGCCGGAGGCGACGGCGCGGTCGCCCGGCGTGGCTCCTTCGAGGCTCTGGTGCCGGTAATAGCCGCGGACCAGGAGATCCTGGGCGTGCTCCTGGGCGGCGCGGTCGAGCTCGGCGCTGCGCCGGAGCGGCGGCAGGCCGGCGTCGGCGCGGACGGTGTTCACGCGGTCGAGCATCTCGGTCCGGATGCGTTCCAGGTCGTGCAGGCCCGCGGTCTGGCGCGCGAAGTAGTCTCCCCGGTGCCAGCCGAAAAGAAGGACGTAGAGCGGTGCGCCGCGGTAGTGGGCGATGCCGATCCCCACGTCCTGGAAGGCCGGAGTCATCCCGCCCGGCTCCCCGCGCTCGCGGCGCCAGCGGTCGACCACGTCCTCCGGACCGCCGAAGGAGACGATCAGGCTTTCGCTCCAGGAATGGGCGGTGTAGCCGACGTCGCCGAGGCGCCGCCACATGGCGTCCGATCCGCCCGCCTCCGGCCGGCCGGAGGCGCGGAGGCCGACCTCCTCGGCGTGCTCCTGGGCGGCCTGGTTGAGGGCCGGAACGAGCCGGAGCGGCAGCAATCCCGCGTGCAACCTTTCCTGGTTCAGGCGGACCAGGAGCCCCTGGCGCAGCGCGGACGAATCTCCACCCGGATCCCCCAGGGGGATGACGGTCGAGAAAGACAGCAGGAGCAGCAGGGCCCGCGTAAGCATCGCCGATAGCAGCGAAGGCAGCGTCGTTGGTAGCAAAGATGCTCCAACGACGATACCTCAGATGGGCTCAAAGATCCAGGTCCACGAAGCTGGGCATGCCGAGCGGCGAGGGCATCAGATTCTTCACGTTCCAGGCGTGGGCGTAGATGGTGGCGCCGTAGAGCAGCGGGAAGAGCGGCACCTCGTCCCCGATCCTCTTGAGGAGAGCGGCGCGCAGGTCGTCCCGGGGGTTCTCGCGCAGTTGGGCGAGAGCGTCGCCGGCCTGCTGGCTGTGCCAGCGGCTGAGGTTGGCGCCGACGCTGGTCTTGCGGGACGGCGACGGGATCGATTCCGGGCCGAGCGTGGCTTCCAGAAAGTCGACCGGGTCGAGCGTGTCCGCGATCCAGCCGGCCAGGGCGAGATCGTAGTCGCCGCTCCTGGCCCGGGCGTAATAGTCCTGGGGGGTGGACGTCGGTACGAGGTCGACCTGGATGCCGAGGGCGGCGATGCGCTCGGCGAGATGCTCGCCGACCCGCCGGGGGTTCGGCAGATAGGGCCGTGGACCGTAGATCAGGAGGAGGGACAGGCGGTCCGGCTTGCGCACGCCGGGCTGGGAAAGCAGCGACCGCGCCTGGGCGAGGTCGGGTGCGAGACCGTCGCTGCCTCGCGCCAGCATCGGCGGCAGGAGGCTGGTGGCCGCGAAGACCAGGGCGCTGGCGTAGAACATCTTGGCGATCTCGAGGCGGTCGATCGACAGGGCGATCGCCTTGCGCACGCGCGGATCGGCCAGGGCCGGGCGCTCGGTGTTCATGTAGAGGATGGCGGTCGAGCTGCCGGGCTCGGTCCAGCGCCGGACGTTCTTGAGCGGCATGATGTCCTCGCGGGAGAGGACGTTGGTGAAGTCGACCTCGCCCGCCTCCAGGGCGGCGAGCAGCGCCGTGGGCCGGCCCTGGGCGTCGGGCGGATAGACCTGGAAGGCGACCTCGTCGATGGCCGGCGGCTTGCGCGCGTAGGGGTTGCGGACGAGGCGCATGCCGTCGCGCGTGCCGGCCATGAACGGGCCGGTACCGAGCAGGGTGCCGCCCGATTCCAGGGTGACGCCGCAGAAGCGCTGCGCCAGGGCCATGTCGAAGCGGGCGTTCGGGCGCTTGAGGCGGAAGACCACGCGGTCGCCCTGGACCTCGACGTCGGCCTGCTCGCGCAGGGTGGCCGCCTTCGAGAGCGATTCGGCCACATGGCGCGCCGACAGCGGGGTGCCGTCCGAGAAGTAGACCCCCGGGCGGATGGCGGTGGAGTAGACCGGAAGTCCGGCGGAAGACTCGCGGCGGAGCCTCTCCTG
This sequence comes from uncultured Holophagales bacterium, assembly GCA_963844885.1. Taxonomy (GTDB): domain Bacteria; phylum Acidobacteriota; class Thermoanaerobaculia; order Multivoradales; family UBA5704; genus DATMER01. Next base: position 740,149 of record CAWJQA010000018.1, read on the forward strand.
GAAGAGGAGCACCTCGGGAGAAGCGCCCGCCGCCACAGGCTGGCCGAAGGGGGACTCGAACACCTGCGTCACCGCCAGGGCGCTGGTGAAATCCTGCGCCTCGCGGGGATCGAGGGTTGTCACGGGCGCGAGCACCCCTACGCGCAGAATCTTCGTGTCGGCCATGCGTCTCCCGGAAAAGTCGAAGGACCCGGATACGATACATCGGAGGGCGGCCGATTGCTGTAGGATTTCTCCCTCTTGACCGATTTTCCGGCCCCCGCTCGCCTCAGCGACCACCAGCGTCCCACTCCGGCGCACCGGAGGATCCTCGTCTTCGCCTGGAGCGCCTGGTGCTCCGGCTTCTACTCCTTGATGCTGCTGTCGTTCGTCCTCAAGGCGATCCAGGGCGAGCTCGGGCTGCCGAAGGAGGCGCTGGCGCCGCTGACCGCGGTGGGGGTGGGGATGACCGGGATCGGCGGGCTGCTGTTCGGCTGGATGAGCGACCGGCTCGGCCGGCGGATGTCGATGGCGGTGTCGATCGCGGCGTTCTCGCTGGGCAACCTCGCCTGCGGGCTGGCGCCGAACCTCGCGCTGCTGATCGTGGCCCGGGCCGTGGCCGGCTTGGGGATCGGCGGCACCTGGGGCGCGGGCCAGGCCATGCTCGGCGAGACGATCCCGCCGGCTTTGCGGGGCCGCTACGGCGCGCTTGCCCAGAGCGGCGCTCCGGCCGGGCTCGGGCTGGCGGCGATCGTGGGATCGTTCCTGGCTCCGGCGATCGGCTGGCGGACGGTCTTTCTGATCTCCGCGCTGCCGCTGGCCGTGGTGCTCTTCTGGCGCCGGCTCCCGGAGTCGGACCTCTGGCTGGAGCACCGGCGGCGGCTGAGCGACGGGCGGCTGGACGGCCGCGAGCTGGAGCGGGCGCGGCGGCCGGTCCTGGCGCAGCTCGTGGCCGGCGACATGATCGGCCTGTTCGCGCGGGCGTTCCTGCTCACAGCCTTCAACATGTCGGCCTACTGGTTCGCGGTGGTCTGGCTGCCGCGGTATCTCCAGGAGGGGAGAGGGCTGTCGATCTTCGGCTCCGGCTGGTGGACGCTGGCGTTCGTGGCCGGGTCCGCGACCGGGTACCTCACCTTCGGCTGGTTCTCCGATCGGATCGGGCGGCGGCGGGCGTTCGCGCTTTACTGCGCGGTGACCGCGGCCGGGCTGGCGCTGGTGCTGTCGGAAGACGTGTCGTCGAGCCCGGCGCTGGGCCTCGCCTGCATGGTGGTGGCGGGGATCGGGACAGGAACCTGGTCGTGCTACGGTCCGTATTTCTCGGAGCTGTTCCCGACCCGGGTGCGGGGTGCGGCGATGTCCGTGATCATGAACGTCACCCGTGGCGTGCAGTTCGTGGCGCCTTTCGTCATCGCCGCCGTGGCGGAACGGTGGGGCCTCGCCGGCGGCATCGCGCTGGCCGCCGGCTTCGCCGTCCTGGCCGGGGCCTGGGTCTGGACCCTGCCCGAGACCGTGGGCGCGCGGATCGAAGTCTGAGACGCCTGAAGATATCGGGAGAAGCTCATGTCCGAACCCGTCGCCAATCAATCCGGCCCCGGGTTCCGCCGCGCGGTCTCCCGCTGGGAGATCGTCGGCTTTGTCCGTCAACGACGTGATCGGCAGCGGGGTGTACCTGCTGCCGGCCGCGGCCGCGGCGATCCTCGGCCCGATGAGCGTGTGGGCGGTGATCCTGGCCGGGTTCGCGGTGCTGCTGCTGGTGCTCTGCTTCGCCGAGGCCGGCAGCTACTTCGACCGGCCGGGCGGCGCGTACATCTATCCAAGGGAGGCCTTCGGCGAGCTGGTCGGGTTCGAGGTCGGCTGGATGACGTGGCTCGCCCGCGTGTCGTCCGTGGCGTCGCTCTCGGTCGGGTTCGCCCAGGCGCTCGGCTACCTCTGGCCGCAGACGCAGGCGGGGATCGGGCGGACGCTCGCGATCACCCTGCCGCTTCTGCTGCTGACCGCGATCAACATCGTGGGGGTCAAGTCGGGGGTGCGGACGGCGGTGTTCCTGGCGATCACGAAGACACTGCCGCTGGTGGTGTTCATCGGCGCCGGCCTGTTCGCGATGTCGTGGACGCTCGCCGCGGTACCTACTCCGCGCAGACGGCACGCTGGGGGAGGCGGTACTGCTTCTGCTCTTCGCCTACGCGGGGTTCGAGAACACCTCGGCGCCGGCCGGCGAGTTCAAGAACCCACAGCGGGACGTGCCGTTCGCCCTGGTCGTGCAGATCGTCCTGGTGACGCTGATCTACTCGGCGGTGCAGCTCGTGGCGCTCGGCACGCTGCCGAACCTGGCGCGGTCGACGACGCCGCTCGCGGACGCGGCGCGGCTCTTCCTGGGACCCTGGGGCGGCCTGCTGTTGACGGTCGGCGCGGTGCTGTCGATCCTCGGCACGAACGGCAACACGGTGCTCGCGGGTCCGCGGTATCTCTATGCGCTGGCCGCGGACGGGTTCGGTCCGAAGGCTCTGGCCTGGCTGCACCCGCGGTTCCGGACGCCGGTGGTGGCGATCCTGACGCAGACGGCCATCGCGCTGCCGCTGGCGTTGTCGGGCTCGTTCGCGAAGCTCGCCACGCTCTCGGTGGTGGCGCGGCTCGCCACCTACTTCGGCACGGCGGCGGCGGTGCTGGTGCTGCGCCGGAAGTACCCGGACATGCCCGGGAGGGTGAGGATCCCGGGCGGCCCGGTCATCCCGGTGGCCGCGCTGCTGCTGTGCGTGGCCTTCGCGGCGAGCGCGGAGCCGAGCAACCTGATCGCAGGGGCGATCGCGATCGTGGTGGGGTACCTGCTGTACCTGGTGCGGCGGCCGGCGGGGCTGTAGAAAGGACAAGGGACCTAAAGGACATAAAGGACCCAAAGGACAGAAAACAGTCCTTTATGTCGTTGATGTCCCTTGGGTCCTTTATGTCCTTTTTTCCCCTCTCAGCTCCGGAACGGCTTCCTGAGATAGCCCTTGGCGCGGCTGCGGACGTCGCCGTCGCCGTCGTAGCCCTTCATGGCGAGCACGTCGCGGTAGCAGCGGACGGCGTCCTGGCGTTTGCCGAGGGCGTCGAGGGCCATGCCTTTGCGCAGCTTGCCTAGGGCCTTGTACTCGGAGATCACGGGCCGTTGCGCGGTGAGCCGGTCGAGCCGGTCGATGTAGGCGAGGGCCTCGGCCGGGCGGCGCTGCCACATGGTGGTGCGGGCGAGGAGATAGAGCGACTGCTCGGCCATGGCGTCGGTGTAGCCGCTCTGGCCCTGGTCGTGGCGGGCGAGCACGTCCTGGAAGACGCGGTCGGCTTCCAGGAAGCGCCCGAGCCGCTCGTAGATCCTCCCCTCGTAGAGCTGGAAGATCGAGTTCTCCGGATACCGGGCGCGCAGCCAGAGGGTGTAGCGCAGCGACGCCTGGTAATCCTTCTCGAAGATGTAGTGGATCTGGAGGAGCGCGTAGGCCGCCTCCGCGGACACGAACTGGCCGTTGCGCATGGCCCGCTCGAGCTCGGTGATCCCCCGGTCCTTGTCTCCCTTGGGGAACAGGCGGGCGAACGGGCGCAGGATGCGGTGCTGCCTCGGCACCTCGTCCGCCAGGTAGTCGAAGAGCCCGATGCCGAAGTAGAGATCGTCGTTGTCCGGGTCCCGCTTGCGGACCTCCTGGAGCGCCTTGAGGGCCTGCTGGCCGTCGCGCGCGGCGCGGAACCAGTTCCGGCGGTCGGCGTGGAGCCGGCCGCGCAGAGCGTGCGCGCCGGACTCGAAGAACAGCGCGTCGAGGTCGCCGGGGTTCTTCTTCAGCCGCCGGTCGCAGGCGTCGAGAACGTCCTCCATGGCGTCGAAGACAACGTCGTCCTGGGACGGATCGTCCGGCTCGATCTGGATCGCCCACCAGGGGAGGAGCGCCTGCAAGTACGGGCCGACCGGATGGTCCGGGTAGCGCGCGGTGATCTCGGCGAACACGCTGTCGGCGGCGCCGAAATCCATGTCGTAGAGATACCGGAGGCCCGTCCGCGCCTGGTCCTGGAACCAGGGATCGGCGAGGATCGAGCCCGTCTGGGCCGCGGCTGGGACCGAGATCGCCAGGGCGAGGAGGAGCGCTGCGGGGAGCTTCATGGAAGGAAAAACGTCCGTTTGGTTGATCCCATTCCCCCTCGGTTTGATCCCATTCCCCTCTCCCCGGCCCTCTCCCCCGTGCCGGGGGAGAGGGAGTCACTCCGGGATGGCGGCTGGAACCAGGCGGGAGCGGTCGCCGTCCCAGCGCCACTGGGACTCGCGGCCGTGGAGGTGGACGCCGCCGAGCCAGCGGTCGATGCCGTGGAGCTGCACCCAGTCCTCCCGTCCTTCGAGAACCTCGCGGCCGGTGGAGGTCAGGCTGAGACGCAGGTTGCGGATCAGGCCGCCGGGTCCCGCCTCCAGGCGGATCAGCGGCATGGGGATGGAGCCCAGGACGCGCAGGCAGCGCAGGAACGAGCTGTCGCCGAGGAACGGCCGGGCCTCCAGGGCCTGCACCGCCCGGAAGAGCGACTCGAACGTGTCGAACCCGGAGTCGATCCCGAGGAGGGCCTGGCGCTCGGTGCGGGAGAGGCCGTCGCGGGTCCACGGAAACTCCTCGAGGTGGCGCTGCAGCGCGTCGGCCAGGTAGGGGAGGACCGAGGTGTCGCGCCGGATGGCGACCTTGAGACCGATCGGCTCGGGGGAGCAGAACGCGCGCCAGACGTGGCGGGCGAGGAAGATCTGCTTCTCCGTGACCGGCTCGCGCCGGTCGAGGAGCGACGCCATCTGGGCGGGCGAGAGCTGTCCGAGCCCGTGAAACGGCTCGATCCCGGGGAAAGAGCCGATGCAGATCAAGCTCAGCCGGGTGCGGCCTCCGAAGTCGTCGCGGGAGCCGAACCAGTCGAGGAGCCGCAGGAGCTGGAGCTGGTCGAACAGGTCGTGCTCCAGCCAGATCACGACCTCGTCGAAGCTGCGGTAGCTCTCGAGGGCGCGGTCCCACTCGGTGAGGTCGGCGAGGCAGCGGTCGTAATCCCCGTAGCCGCACTCGGCGAGGTAGCGCGCGCGCACCTTGCGCCAGCGCTCGGGCAGCAGTCCGGCCGGCGCCGGACCCTCGTGGAGGACGTCGGCGGACAGGGTGATGTCGCCCTGGACCCCCGAGCGCCGCAGCAGATCGGCGGCGGCGTCGCCGTTGAGCACGTGCAGCAGCCGGGCGGCGGCGGGCTCTTTCCTGGGCGCGGGCGGCCGTACGGCGGCGAGCGCCGCCGGCACCGGTACCGACATCATCAGGTTCGAGATCTTGAGCTCGGCCATGGGGTTCCCACCCGGACGGGTACCCCCGATTGTACGGCAGACGAGGGGCGGGCGGGTGGGATCTCTCGGCCTTACTTCCCCTTGACGGCTTCCTTCTGCTTCTGCGTCTCCAGGTTGATGGAGATCTTCACGTCGTCGCCCAGCACCACCCCGCCGTTGTCCAGCGCGGCGTTCCAGTTGATGCCATAGTCCTTCCGGCTGAGGGTCAGCTCGGTGGAGAAGCCGGCCTTCTCGTTGCCCCAGGGATCCTTCACCTTGCCGAGGAAGGTCACCGGCAGCGTCACGTCCTTGGACACTCCCCGCATCGTCAGCGTGCCGAGGACGGCGTAGGTGTCCGCGCCGGACTTCTTGATCCCCTTGCTCTTGAAGGTGATCTCCGGGAACTTGGCGGTGTCGAAGAAATCGGGGCTGCGCAGGTGCTTGTCCCGGTCGGCGAGGTCGGTGTCGATGCTGTCCACCTTGATGCTGAAGTCGACGCTCGAATTCTCCAGCTTGGCCGGATCGAGATTGATCGTGCCCTGGTAGTCGTCGAACTTGCCACGCACCTGGGTCACGAGATGGCGCACCTGGAACGACACCTCCGAATGAGCCTTGTCGATCGTATAGACATCGGCCCGCACCGGCAGTGTGGTGATCGCGGCGGTGGCGAGAGCGGCGGCGAGGATGGTTCTGCGGATCATGTGCTGTCTCCTTGGCAAAAAGTTTTCAGACGTGACCGGCGCGGACGGCGTCCAGCAGCCGGATCAGCTCGGCCTTGTCTTTGTCCGAGAGCATCCCGAGGCCCTGCTCGTCGGCGCTGTCCATGGCGCCGTCGATGCGGCCGAGGAGCTCCAGGGCGGCGGAGGTGGCATAGCAGAGAACCTGCCGGCGGTCCTCCGGGCAGCGCTCCCGCCAGACGAGGCCCTTGGCCTCCAGGCGGTCGAGAAGCCGGGTGATCCCGGGCGCCTCCTCGATCATCCGTTCGCTGATGGCCAGTGTCGGGATGCCCTCGGGACCCGCCCCGCGGAGGATCCGCAGCACGTTGAACTGCTGCGTGGTCACTCCGAAGGGCTCCAGGACCCGGCCGATGTAGCGGCGGATCACATCCGCGGTGCGCAGCAGCGCCACGACCCCCTCCTGGCTCCGTGTCCGGAACGGCTTCGACTGGTGGATCTCGCGCTGGATCGCGCTCTCCCGTGTGCTCATGAGTCAAGTGTACGGGTCAATGGTTGACATGTCAAGTGTTTGGCGGTTCGATCGAGGGAAATCTCCTTCTGTCGCATACCCAGGCTGTGCAACCGTCTCGTCTTCGAAGGGCTTCGAGGACGGGCACGTGGGCCGCTATCCCGACGGCATCGCCAAGGACAACGGCCATGTGCGGGAGGCCTGGGCGCACTACCCCTCCGGCCGGATCGACTGCACGAAGAACATCGTCGGCAGCCCCGGACAGGTGGGGGGAATTTCCTTCCCTCCACCTGCTTTACTATGATGCCACTGCCGCGTCCTGACCTGTGAACGATCGCTTCGCCGCACAACCGCACGACTGTCCTCCCGGACTTCCTCGACCTCGGCAAGCTACCGAACCCCGATAGATGATCCAGGCCGCTGAACGTGCGGACAGGCGCGGATAGCCGGACGCTGAAGTTTACGAGTCAGGGGTTTGAGAAGGAGTGAAGGAAAAGCAGACATGACCGAGCGGCTTTTCGTCAGCAGCGTGCAGAAAGAGCTTGCCGCCGAGCGTCGGGCGGTGCGCGACTTCATCCACGGCGACGCCCTCATGCGGCGCTTCTTCGATGTTTTCCTCTTCGAGGATCTGCCCGCCTCCGACCGCCGGACTGACGATGTCTATCTCGAGGAAGTCGCCCGCTCGGGCATCTACCTGGGCCTTTTCGGCGACGACTACGGCTCGACCGACGCGGCGGGGGTCTCGCCTACCGAGCGCGAGTTCGACGAGGCGACCCGGTGTGGCAAAGTGCGCTTGATCTTCGTGCGCGGTGCCGACGACGCACGCCGCGACCCACGCATGCTGGCGCTGATTCGCAAGGCGGGCAGCCAACTCATCCGGAAAGCGCGTCACCGACATCGCCGACCTGACCGGCGCGATCTACGCGAGCCTCGTGGAGCACCTCGAGCGCACCGGACGCTTGCGCACGCGTCCCTTCGACGCGGCAGCCTGCCCTGGCGCGACCGTCGAGGATCTATCGCCTGACCTTCTTGACCTCTTCCGTCGCGCGCCCAATCGCAACGCGGATATGCCCTCGGTCCCGGTACGCCGATGCCCACGGCGCTTGCGCACCTCGATCTCCTCGACGGCGGCGAGCCCAGCCATGCGGCCGTGCTGCTCTTCGGCACGAAGCCCCAGCGCTTCCTTCCCACCTCCGAGGTCAAGTGCATGCACTTCCACGGCAAGGAAGTGCGCAAGCCGATCCCGTCGTACCAGATCTTCAAAGGCACCGTGTTCGAGCTCGTCGACCGGGCCGTCGACTTCGTCCTCTCCAAGCTCGCGGCGATGGTCGGCACCCGCGCCGAAAGCAATCAGGCTCCGCTCACCTACGAGATCCCCCGTGAGGCGGTCGCCGAAGCCATCGTCAACGCCGTCGCCCACCGCGACTATGCGAGCAACGCCAGCGTGCAGGTAATGCTCTTCGCCGACCGGCTCGAAGTGTGGAACCCCGGCAGGCTTCCCGCCACCCTCAGCTTCGAGCAACTCACGCGGCCCCACGCCTCCATCCCGCGCAACCCGCTCCTGGCGGAGCCGATGTTCCTCGCCCGGTACATCGAGAAGGCGGGGAGTGGAATCCTCGACATGATCGCTCTTTGCCGCGAGGCGGGGCTCCCGGCGCCAGGGTTCCGGCAGGAGGGCGGCGAGTTCGTCCAAACGCTGTGGCGGCCCGAGCCGGCGGAAGCCCCGGCGGATGAGACCGGACAAGTCACCGAGCAAGTCACCGAGCAAGTACCGAGCAAGATACCGAGCAAGTCGAAAGCGCGGAAGAGGGAACTCGCGGCGAATGTGCAGCGCCTCCTGCACGTGATGATGGGCGAAATGGCGGGCCGCGACATTCAGAGGAAACTCGGCCTCAAGCAGAGAGAGCATTTCCGAGCCTCCTACCTGGCACCCGCGCTCGCGGCCGGTCTGATCGAGAGGACCGCCCCGGACAATCCGACGACCCGCCACCAGCGCTACCGGCTCACCGAGAAGGGTCGAGCGTGGCTGGCGGCCCGCGAGGCCAGGGTCCCGGAGATCGAGCGGAGCTGACGGGCCGAGTTGCTCCCGCGCTCCACCGTGCGATAATCCGCCGCCGTGAGCCCACTGAGAGTCCAGGCGACCGGCGTCCTCCTCTTCCTGTTCATCCCGCTGGTGCTGTTCCTCTTCGTCCGGCATCCCGAGCCGGTGGCGGCGAGCCTGGCCGCCGGGATCGTCCTGATGATCGGGCACCGTTTTCTGGCCCGGCCGTACATGGAGCGGTCGCTGCCGGTGAAGTGTGTCTGGTGCAACCGGGTCCTGCCTCCGGGTGAGGGTGACACGCTGGACCTGCGCGCCGGGGAGCGGGACATCCAGGCCCGCTGCTGCTCCGGCCACCGCGAGCCCGCGGCGAAATTCTTTTCCTTCCTGGCCGCCTGGCGCTGGCCGCTACGCGCCGGGATCTTCGTGCCGCTCCTGATCCTCCTCGGAACCCTCGCCGCGGCGGCGGCCGGCCGGCAGGTGCCGGTCGAAAGCGCCACCGCCCTGTTCCGGCTGATCGTCGGGATCACTGTCAATCTGGCCGCGTTCGGATACCTCGCCATGCCGGCCGTGCGGGACCGCCTGCCCATGGCGGTCCCCTTTCCGGTCCACAACTTCCTTCTTCTGGGCGTCCGCAACCTGCTCTGGGTCTTCCGCCTCATCGGCCTCTGGTGGATCTGGCAGGGGCTGAGCCACTTCCTTTAGTCCGCTGGCGCGGCGGCCAGCCCCAGATCCTCGTAAAGCGCATCCAGAATCGTCCGCACGCGCCGCTCGTGGCCTTTGTTCGACGGAATGCCGTTGAGGACGAGGGCCACGGCGAGCCCGTGCTCCGGATCGGCGAACGCCACGGACGAACGGTAGCCGCTGTGGCCGACGGCGCGCCGGGAGGCGTGGTGGCCGTAGGCGTAGGGCACCGTCTCCGCTCCATAGTGGTTGGAGGTCGGGATGAAGCCGAGGCTCCAGTCCATCACGTGCTTGAAGGTGGCGTCCAGCATTCCGACCCGGTGCCGGGCGGTCAACGCCTCGACCGACTGCGGCGAGAGGATTCGCGTCCCCCTGCCGAGGATCATCTCGTAGAAGCGGGCCAGATCGCGCGTGGGTCCATACCCGTTGCCGCCAGGGTGGATTGACGTGCAGCGCTCCTCCGTGTCCCAGCCGAGCGGCTCGGGCTCGCCGCCCGCCTCGGTGTTCCACATCGCGCCGATCCGGCCCGCTTCCTTATAGAAGAGGTACCGGTCCCGCGGCATGCCCACCCAGGAGTCGGCCATGCCGAGCGGCTCGAAGATCTCCTCCCGCACGTAGCGGTCGAAGGGACGGCCGTCCACCCGCCGCACCACCTCGCCGAGCACGAACCAGCTCGAGGCGTGGTTGTAGCCGGCCTTCTCACCCGGCACCCAGCGCGGCTCGGGCTTCATGGCGCAGATCCGCTCGAGGATCCGCTCCCAGGGATCGCCGGGCCAGCCCACGTCGAGCATCCGGATGCCGGCGGTGTGGGTGAGGAGGTGCCGGAGGGTGATGCCGTCCTTCCCGTTCGCGGAAAACTCCGGGATGTGGCGCGCCACCGGGTCGTCCAGCTCCAGCAGGCCGCGCTCCCAGAGCTGCGCCAGGGCCACCGCCGCCACCGGCTTGGTGGCGGAGAGCCAGAGCATCAGGTGGTCCGGGGTCAGGGGGACGCCGGGCCGGTCCTCGCCGATGGCGCCGCTCGCCGTCACCTCGCCGTGCCGGGAGACGTGGAGCTGGGCTCCCAGGTGGAGCCGGTCGTGGATGCCGGCTTCAAGCGCCTGGCGGGTGCGGGGGATGCGGCCGAAGGGGTCGCGGGTCATCCCGAAAGCTCTAGTGGGCCGGGGAGTCGGCCGCCTTCCGCCTGTCGAGGATCTTCATCGTCGGCCGCGAGATGAACGGCAGGGCTCCGCCCAGGTAGTTGAGGGTTTTGAGGAGCCCGCCCGGGAGCCAGTGGACCCGGGTGCCATGGGCGGCGTTCCAGACCACCTCGGCAATCTGCTGCGGGGTGAGCCTGGCGCCAAACGTCTCCAGGCTGCCGGCGCGGTAGGTCTGGGTCTGCACCATGGGGGTGTTCACGTAGAGCGGCATCAGGTCGGTCACGGTGATGCCGTCCTTCTCCAGCTCCACGTTGAGAGACTCGGTCAGGCCGCGGATGAAGAACTTCGAGGCCGAGTAGCTGGCGAGGTCCGGCACGCCGTAGACCGCCGAGGCCGAGCACATGCTGACGATGTGGGCGCCCCGGGTGGCGCGGAGAAGCTCGAGGGAGGCATGGATGCCGTTCATGACCCCGATGACGTTGATTTCCACCGTCCGCACGTGCTCCGCGATGGGGGTCTCCCCGAACGGTCCCATGCGCATGATGCCGGCGCAGTTGAACAGGGCGTCCATCCGCCAGCCGCTCCAGGCTCCGAACTCGCGGATGCGCTCCTGCCAGGCGGCGTAGTCGCGGACGTCGAGCTTCGCGGTCCAGCATCCTTCCGCGGTGCCGATCTCGGCGGCCAGCTTCTGCAGCCCGGTCTCATCCACGTCCACCGCGCCGACCCGCCAGCCGCGCTGAGAGAAGAGAAGGGCCGTCTCGCGTCCGATACCCGAGGCGGCCCCGGTGATGAAGATCGTCCGTCCCTTGTCTTGGCCCTTGTCGTTCATTGCCGCAGTCTCCTTCCAGCACCAAGTCTATACCGCACTGCGGCAAAAGGCGAGATCAGGGGGCGGGCTGAGTGCCGCTCTGCGGCACGAATTCCTCCATGACGGCCTTCTTCAGGAGCGCCGGCGGGAGCACCCCCTGGGCCAGGATGAAATCGTGGTACTTCTGGCGGTCGAACTTCGCGCCCAGGACGCGCTCCGTCTCGGCCCGCAGCTCCATCAGCCGGGTGTAGCCGCAGAAATACGACGTCGCCTGGCCCGGGGCCAGGAACGTGTAGCGCTGGACCTCCTGGAGAGCCATGCCTTCGGACAGTCCGACCTCCTCGCGGAGGATCCGCATGGCCTCGTCGCGGGTGATCTTCCCGGACTGGAGACCGGGATCGAGGAAGGCGCGGGCGGCGCGCATGAGCCGGCTCTGGAGCGCGGCGAGCTGGGCGTCGATCGGCAGGTAGGGCTTGACCTCGGCCTCGGCGTAGAGCGCCCAGCCTTCGACGTTGACGCTGTTGAACGAGAAGATCGCCCGCGCCTTCGAGACCCCCTTCTCGACGATCGAGGAGAACTGCAGCTCGTGTCCCGGCCGGCCTTCGTGCGCGGTCAACGCCCAGGAGAGCTCGTCGTAGGTGAAGTCGTCGAGCGCGAGCTTGCCCTGCCCCTGCTTGCCGGGGATGCGCAGCGGCAGCACGAACTCTCCCATCTCGCCGGTGTTGCCGAGCAGCCGCGGCGGGCGCATGTTCGGCGCCGGGATGGCCGCGCTCTCGGCCTCGCTGGCCAGGCGCACCTTCATCGGCCGGTCGGGCAGGGTGACGATGTGCTCGCGGCGGATGATCTCTTCCATGTCCTTGATCCGCTGCTGGTAGAGAGGGAGGATCGCTTCGCCCGCGATCTGGTTTTTCTTGAGCTCCCCCAGAACCGCGCGGTAGTCGGTGACGGTGAGGTCGTGCTGCTTCGCCACCAGCGGAGCCAGCGCCTGCATCTCGTTCTGGATCTCCCGGAAGGACACCTCGGCGCGGCTCACCAGCTCCTCGACCGGCATGTCGATCCCCAGCGTCCGCAGGTTGTAGGCGTAAAGCTCGGCCGGCTGGCGGAAGTCGGTGCGGGTGCGCGGCAGGATCTCCTTGCGGACGAACTGCTCGTAGGCCGCCGCCTGCTCCTTGAGCTTCGCGTACGGCTGCTCGTAGCCCGAAATGCCGTATTTCTTGAACATCTCCTCGATGCCGTCGATGTAGGTCTGGCTGTTCTGGAGGTCGCGCTCGACCTCGTCCTTGAAGGGTCCGAGAAGGCCGGGGTGGTCCATTCGCGAGCGGATGTACTGCTCGGCCAGGACGGTGAGCGGGGTATAGCCGGGCTCGACGCCGGTGTATTTGCGCAGGCGCACCAGGGCGGCCGGCCGGCGGCTCGCCTCTACCTGGTCGTCGAGCAGGGTACGGAGGCCCTGGAAGACCGCCGAGGTGATGTCGAAGTAGGGGAGGGTGTACTTCTCGCCGAGGGCGGAGCCTTCGAGCTGGTCGTCGGCGGCGTGGATCAGGATCTCGAGATCTTGCTTGACCTTGGGATCGGTCTCGGAGGCCAGGCGCTGGCGCAGCGTCTCGCGGGCCTGCTGGATGGCGGCTCGGCCGCGCTCCTGGAAGCCGGGCTTGAGGTCGAAGATCTCCTCGTCGAGGCCGGGTACCCCGAGCTGCCCGGCCCCTTCGGGGCTCTGGCGGGCCATGACCTCGATGAGCACCTGGGAGTTGCGGTCGCTGCGCTCGACCCAGGTTTCGGCGGCGGCGCGGGCGCCGGAGAGGGCGGTGAGGGCGCTCAGGGCGCCCAGGAAGGCGGCGGTTCGGATGGATCGGAACGGGATCACAGGCATTACCTCCTGTTGGTCTTCAGATGAATGGCGGGCGCCGGCCGGCGCCCCTCCTTCTAACGCAGGCGAACGGAAAAAGGTTCGGCATCCGTTAGAATCCGATCCATGAAATTCGAGACCCTGGCGGTCCACGCCGGCCATGCCGCCGATCCGGAGACCGGGTCGGTGGCGCCGCCGATCCACCTGTCCACGACGTATGCCCGCGACGAGGACGGCGTCCCGCTCGGCGGCCATACGTACGTCCGCGAGTCCAACCCCACCCAGAGCCAGCTCGAAGCCGCCCTGGCGCCGCTCGAAGGCGGGGAGGCCGCGCTCGTCTTCGCCTCCGGCATGGCCGCCGGGGTCGCCCTGCTCCAGGCGCTGCCGCCGGGCGCGCACGTGCTCTTCCCCGAAGACACTTACTACGGCTTCCGCGCCACCGCCGAGCAGTTCCTCCCGGTCTGGGGGATCGCCTCCAGCTTCGTGGCGATGGAAGACCCGGCGGCCGTGGCGGCGGTGGTCCGTCCCGAGACCCGGCTCCTCTGGCTGGAGACCCCGTCCAACCCGCTGCTCAAGGTGACGGACGTCCGGGCGATCGTGGACGTGGCGCGCCGGGCCGGCGCCCTGACCGTCCTCGACAACACCTTCGCCACGCCGGTCCTCCAGAGGCCGATCGAGCTCGGCGTGGACGTGGTGCTCCACTCGACGACCAAGTATTTCGGCGGCCACAGCGACGTGCAGGGAGGCGCCCTGATTTTCGCGCGGCGCGGAGAGCTGTTCGGGAAGGTGGACCACGTCCGGCACGTTCTGGGAGCGGTGGCGTCGCCGTTCAACTCCTGGCTGGTTCTGCGCGGGCTGCGCTCGCTGGCCGTCCGCGTGGCGGCCCAGAGCGCCGGAGCCCTGGCCGTGGCGCGCGCCCTGGAGACGATGCCGGAGGTCTCGGCGGTCCACTACCCCGGGCTCGAATCCCATCCCGGGCACGAGGTGGCGAGGCGGCAGATGTCCGCCTTCGGCGGTATGCTCTCCTTCCAGGTCCGGGATGGGCGGGAAGCGGCGCTGCGGATCGTGGCGCGAGCCCGGCTGTTCACCCGGGCCACCTCGCTCGGCGGCGTCGAAAGCCTGATCGAGCACCGCGCCACGAGCGAGGGTCCGGACTCCAGGACGCCCCAGGATCTGATCCGGCTTTCGATCGGGCTCGAGCACCCGGAGGATCTGGTGGCCGATCTCCGGCAAGCCGTTCGAGGTGCATGATCCCAGTGCTCCCCCTCTCCCGGCACGGGAGAGGGGGCCGGGGGGTGAGGGAATGGGATCAATCCTCTTCCCGCGACAGCGCCCGCCGGCCCGCGGCCAGGGTCTCCCGGAAGCCTTCCCGGTCGCGTTCGGTGACCAGCTTCACGAGATGGTCGAGGGCCTCGCGGGTGGAGGCGTAGACCTCGTTGCGGTGCGGGTTGAGGTACTGGATGTCCAGGTAGAGGTCCGGATCCTCCGAGAGCACGCGCAGAGCGGTGGCCGCCTGGCGGCTGAACGTGGTCGAGGCGCAGGCGTGAAGCTCCGCCGGCTCGATGCCGGAGCTCACCAGTGCCGCGCCGAAAATCATGTTCGTCAGGTGCGAGATACCCAGAAGCCAGCCCATCAGCCGGTCGTGATGGGGGAAGGGGACCGCCACCAGGTGCGTGTAGGGGTGGGCGAGCAGCGGCGACAGGAGGCGCTTCTCCTCGGCCGGGTCGCCTTCGGCCGCGAGCACGAACGTCAGCGGTTCGTAGAACGACTTGCTCGGCCCGAACATCGGGTGGAGCGCGAAAACCTTCACCCCCTCGTCGCTCGCCCGGGCGAGCGCGCCCAGGAGCGGCGCCTTGATCGACGCCACCTCCACGATCGGGCACCGCGGCTTGCGCGTGATCAGCTCCTCCAGCACCGCGGCCGTCCGGTTGAGAGGCACCGCCACCCAGATCGCCGCGTAGCGGTCCAGGCTCTCGACCTCGTCCAGGCGGGCGTGCCTTCCGTGCGGGCGCGGCTCCGGCAGGCTCGCCAGCGCGGGGTCCAGGACGTCCACGGTATGGCCGGCCAGCTCCAGGAAGCCGCGGAACCAGCCGCCCATGCCGCCGGCGCCGCCCACGATCAGCATCCGCTCGCCGCGCTGCTCGCGCAGTGAGATGCCCATCCGGTACTGGCGCTCGATCGAGCCGCGGATGATCGCCTCGAACACCGAAGCCATCACCTCCTCCGACACGCCGCAGGCCTCCGCGTGCTGGCGGGCGCGCGTGAGCACCTTGTGCTCCACGTCCCGCACCTCCACGGGCGCCCCGGATTCAGCCTTGATGCGCCCCACCTCGGCGGCCAGCTCCATGCGGCGGCGCAGCAGCTCGAGCAGGGCGCGGTCGACCTCGGCGATGTGGTCACGCAGGGAGGACAGGGACTCGTGGGGGTTGGTCTCGCTCATATCGACGAGAGTGTATCCGACCGGGCGTTTCCCGGAGTGTGCTAAGCTCCGCCGCAATTCTATGTAACCCATTGACGATCAACCTCCTTTCCTCGAGCGACCGCCATGGCCAACGAACCGATGTCCTCCGGCACTGGACCCACCACTGACGCAGCCGCTGCCGACCGTTCCTTCTTCGGGCATCCGCGGGGGCTCTCGACGCTGTTCTTCACCGAGTTCTGGGAGCGCTTCAGCTACTACGGCATCCGCGCGCTCCTGGTGCTCTTCATGACCGCCACCGTCGAGAAGGGCGGCCTGGGCTTCAGCGTGTTGCGGGCGGGCGCCATCTACGGCCTGTTCACGGGCTGCGTCTACCTGCTCGCCCTGCCGGGCGGCTGGGTGGCGGACCAGCTCCTCGGCCAGCGCAAGTCGGTGTTCATCGGCGGCCTCTTCATCGCGCTCGGCAACTTCCTGCTGTACGTGCCGTCGATGACCACCTTCTATCTGGGTCTGCTCGGCATCATCATCGGCACCGGCCTGCTCAAGCCGAACGTCAGCACCATGGTCGGCGACCTCTATCCGGGCACCTCGGCCGAGCAGGGAGCGCGGCGCGACGCCGGCTTCTCGATCTTCTACATGGGGATCAATCTCGGCGCTCTCATCGCGCCTCTGATCTGCGGCTACGTCGGCGAGCGGATCAACTGGCGCCTGGGCTTCCTGATCGCCGGGATCGGCATGCTCTGCGGCCTCGTCCAGTACAAGCTCGGCGGCCGGAACCTGGGCCAGGCGGGCCTCCACCCCAACGCCGCCGGTGATCCGGTGGCCCGCGCGAAGACGATCCGGATCCTCCTGGGCGGCATCGTGGGGGTCGTCCTGCTCGGCTATGTGCTGACCGGCGTCCTGGGCCTCAGCCTGGAGCGCATCGCCGGGGCCACGGGCGCGGTCATCGTCGCGTTGGCGATCCTCTACCTTGTCCTCCAGCTCGTGTCGAAGGATCTCGACACGGGCGAGAAGAAGCGGATGGTCGTGATCTTCATCCTCTTCCTCTTCTCGGCCATCTTCTGGTCGGGCTTCGAGCAGGCCGGCTCCTCCTTGAACCTCTTCGCGGAGCGGCTCACCGACCGGGGCCTCTTCGGCTGGGTGGTGCCGGCGAGCTGGCTGCAGTCGGTCAACCCGATCCTGATCATCGCGCTCGCGCCGGTCTTCGCCTGGCTCTGGGTGGCGTTGAGCAAGCGCCGCCTGGAGCCGTCCTCCCCGGCCAAGTTCTCGCTCGGCCTGATCGTCCTGGGCCTGGGCTTCGGCGTCATGGTCTGGGCCTCGATCCTGACCCACGGCCAGACGCAGCAGGTCGGCATGCTGTGGCTGAACCTGACCTACCTGCTGCACACCGTCGCCGAGCTCTGCCTCTCGCCGGTCGGCCTCTCGACGGTGACCAAGCTCGCGCCGCAGCGCAAGGTCGGGCAGATGATGGGCGTCTGGTTCATGTCGATCTCGCTGGGCAACGTGATGGCCGGCCTGGTGGCCGGGCAGTTCGAGAAGCTGCCGCTGCCGCAGCTCTTCGGAGCCGTCTTCGCCACGACGGCTGGCGCCGGCCTGATCCTGGCGCTGCTGATCAAGCCGATCCGGAAATTGATGGGCGGAGTGCATTGATCCCATCCCCCCTCTCCCTGCCCCTCTCCCCCAGTCCCTGGGGGAGAGGGAACCCCTCCCTCCCGCTTTCTCCGTAAGTCTCCCCCTCTCCCGGGGCGGGTGGACTCGGGCGGACCGGGAGAGGGGGCCGGGGGGTGAGGGCCTACAACCGGACCTGTAGCCCCATCTCCACCACCCGGTTCGGCGGGATGCGGAAGAAGTCGGTGGGGCGCAGGGCGTTCCTCGACATCAGGGAGAAGAGCTTCTCCCGCCAGATCGCCATGCCCGGCTTCTTGCTCGCGATCAGCGTCTCCCGGCTGAGGAAAAACGTGGTCTGCATCACGTTGAGGTCGAGCCCCTTCGGCCGCACTCGCTCCACCACGTCCGGCACGCCCGGGTTCTGCAGGAACCCGTAGTGGGCGATGATCCGGTAGAAGCCCTTGCCCAGATCGCTCACCTGAACACGCTCCTCGGCAGACACGTAGGGGATCTCCTCCGTGAGCACCGAGAGCATGATGACCTTCTCGTGCAGCACCTTGTTGTGCTTGAGGTTGTGCAGGAGCGCCGTGGGCGTGGCGTCGGTGTCGCGGGCCATGAACACCGCCGTGCCCGGCACCCGCGGCGGCGAGGTCGGTGTCACCGTGCCGATGAACTCCTCGAACGGCAGAGCGCCCTTGCGCAGCCGCTCGGAGAGGATCGCCCGGCCCTGTTTCCACGTCGAGAGCAGCGTATAGATCCCGATGCCCACCGCCAGCGGGAACCAGCCGCCGTCGGCGACCTTGATGATGTTGGCGCCGAAGAACGAGCCGTCGATCACCAGGAAGAAGACGGCGACGGGGAAGACCAGGGCCGGGCTCCAGCCCCACACGCGGCGGGCCACCACCTCGGCGAGGAGGGTGGTGATGACCATGGTCGCCGTCACCGCCACGCCATAGGCCGCCGCCAGCGCGCTCGACTCCCGGAAGCCCAGCACCAGCCCGATCGTACAGACCATCAGGAGCCAGTTCACGGACGGGATGTAGATCTGACCGATCTCCTCCTCCGACGTGTGGACGATCGAGATCCGGGGCGTGTAGCCGAGCTGCACCGCCTGCCGGGTCAGGGAAAACGCCCCGGAGATCACCGCCTGGGAGGCGATGACCGTCGCCACCGTGGACAGGGCCACGAGCGGATAGAGCGCCCAACTGTCCGACCCCACCAAGTGGAAGAACGGGTTCTCGGCCGCCTCCGGATGATGCAGGAGGAGCACCCCCTGGCCGAAGTAGTTGAGCAGCAGCGCCGGCAGCACGAACAGGAACCAGGCGAGTTGGATCGGCTTTTTCCCGAAGTGCCCCATGTCGGCATAGAGCGCCTCGCCGCCGGTGACCACCAGGAAGACCGAGCCCAGGGCCAGGAACCCGTGCCAGCGGTTGTCGAGGAAGAAGCGCACCGCGTAGGCCGGATTGAGGGCCACGAGCACGTGCGGGTCCTTGGCGAGCCACATCATCCCGAGCACGCCCAGGATCGAGAACCAGAGAAGCATCACCGGGCCGAACACCGCGCCGATGCCCGCCGTCCCCTTTCGCTGGAACACGAACAGGATCACCAGGATGACGATCGTGATCGGCACCACGTAGGGATCGAAGAAGGGCGTCGCGAGGTGCAGCCCCTCGACCGCGCTCAGCACCGAGATGGCCGGCGTGATCATGCCGTCGCCATAGAGCAGAGCGGCGCCGAACAGGCCGAGCGCGATGAGGAGCCACCGGCCGCCGCGGACGTCCCGCAGCTTCGGCGGCACCAGCGACATCAGCGCCAGAATGCCGCCCTCGCCGCGGTTGTCCGCGCGCATCACGAAAATCAGGTACTTGACCGAGATGACGATGATCAGCGACCAGAACACCAGCGAGAGGATTCCCAGCACGTTCTCCCGCGTCATGGCCACGCCATGCACGCCGTGGAAGCACTCGCGGAGCGCGTACAGGGGGCTGGTGCCGATATCACCGTACACGACGCCGAGGGCACCGAGGGCGAGAGCGGCGAGCCTGGATCTCTCCGGCCCCTGCCTGTCGGAAGCGTGTTTGTGCGCCACGGAGGAGGAACGGTATCACAGGTCCGGAACCTCACCCCCTGTCCCCCTCTCCCATCGCTCTCCCATCCCCCGGGAGAGGGGGCACCCCCTCCCAAAAACAAAGACGTCAGGCGCGACGGTGTCTTGGGTGGTGGGGTCTTGGGTGGTGGCGCCCCCTCTCCCGGTCGGGGGAGAGCGATGGGAGAGGGGGAAGGGGGGTGAGGTCGGGCGGGGGACGCTGACTCCGTTGACATCCTGCCCGCTTGGTGCGACGTTTACGCCCCAACCTTTCAGCGAGGAGACCGACCCGCATGTCCGCGACGCACAGCCCGCCGGAATACCCGCCCGCGATGTATCCGCCAGCTACGCGCCGCGAGATCTGGAGCTGGGCGATGTTCGACTTCGCGAACAGCAGCTACACCACGGTGATCGTGACTGTGGCCTTCAGCGTCTACTTCACCCGGCTGGTGGCGCCGGAAGGGCGCGGGGACTTCCTCTGGGGCCTGGGGATCGCCATCGGCAATCTCATCGTCCTGTCGCTGTCGCCGATCGTCGGCGCCATCGCCGACGACTCGGGCCGCAAGAAGGCGTTCCTCGCCGTGACCTATGTCACCTGCGTGGCCGGCACGGCGCTCCTCTGGTTCGTGACGCCGGGCCGGGTGATCCTCGGCCTGATCCTTCTGATCATCTCCTTCGTCGGCTTCTCGTTCGGCGAGAACCTGGCCGGAGCGTTTCTGCCCGAGCTTTCGACGCCGGTCAACATCGGCCGGATCTCGGGGCTGGGCTGGGGCCTCGGCTACTTCGGCGGCCTCGGCTCGCTCCTCCTGACCATGCCGCTGTTGAGCGCGGGATACACCGAGGGCAACCTCGGCAACGTCCGCCTCGCCTGGGTGGTGACGGCGTTGTTCTTCCTGGTCGCCGGGCTGCCGACCTTTCTCTTCCTGCGTGAGCGCGTACCCCGCGGCGACCGGACGGTCCTGGCCTATGTGAAAGCCGGCTTCACCCGCCTGGCGGCGACGGCGGCCGCGGTGGGCCAGTTCTCCGAGGTGGTGCGCTTCCTCGGGGTGTTCTTCCTCTACTACGCGGGCCTCTCCTCGGTGATCGCCTTCGCGGCCATCTACGCGGACCGCACCCTCGGCTTCACCCAGAAGGAGATGACGCTGCTCTTCGTCCTCCTCCAACTCTCCGCGGCGGGCGGGGCCTTCCTCTTCGGCTGGATCCAGGACCGCCTGGGCGCCGTGCGGACGATCCAGGTCACCCTGGCGCTCTGGGTGGTGGTCTGCTTCGGAGCCTACGCCTGCGGTGAAGGGGGCCAGGAGGCGGTGGTGGGGAGCCTGACGGGCAAGCAGCTCTTCTGGGTCGTGGGCCTCTTCTCCGGTCTGGGGATCGGCTCGCTCCAGAGCGCTTCGCGGGCGCTGGTCGGCCTCTTCGCGCCGCCGGAGAAGAGCGCCGAGTTCTACGGCTTCTGGGGCCTCTCGGGCAAAGCCGCCTACATGGTCGGACCGTTGATCTTCGGCGCCATCTCCTCCGCGGCGGGCTCGCAGAGGGTGGCGATGCTCTCGACCGCCGCCTTCTTCGTCCTGGGCTTCATCGGCATGGCCTTCGTGAACGAGAAGCGCGGCCTCGCCGCGGCGGAGGCGTGGCACGCGGCGAGCCTGCGGGAGGAGGGGTGAGCTCCACCGACCGCGCTCTCCGCGCCCTGGTTCGGCTCCTCCTGCGGGTCTTCTTCCAGCGCGTCGAGGTGGTGGGGGAGGAGCTGATCCCGCTGGACCGCCCGCTCGTCCTGGTCGGGAACCACGTCAACGGCCTGGTGGACGCGCTGCTGATCCTCGGTCCGCTGCCGGTCTGGCCGCGGCTGCTGGGCAAGAACACGCTCTGGAAGATCCCCGTCCTGCGGCCGCTCCTCCAGATGGCGGGCGTCATCCCGGTCTACCGGGCTCAGGACCAGGTCGACACCGCGCAGAACGAGGAGTCCTTCGCCCGTTGCCACGACGTCCTGATCCATGGCTCCCTCTCCCCCGGTGATAGGGGGGAGAGGGGGAACGGGATCAATTGCGGAGCGTTGTGCCTTTTCCCCGAAGGCAAGAGCCACAACGAGCCCATGCTCCAACCTCTGAAGACCGGCCTGGCGAGGATCGTTCTCGGCGCCCGAGAGAAAGCATCCCGGATTAGGAGTCCGGATCGTGCCCGTCGGCCTGACGTTCGACGCCAGGGAATCGTTCCGCTCGCAGGCCCTGGTCCAGGTGGGGGAGCCGATCGATCCGTCGCCGGAGGTCGATCTCGACCGGACGGACAACCCGGCCGCGGTCCGGGCGTTGACCGCGCGGGTGGACCAGGGGCTCAAGGCGGTGACCGTCAACTATCCTTCCTGGGAAGAGGCCTGGCTGATCGGTCGCGCCGCTGAGCTTTTCGGCCGGGCCGAGTTGGACATGCCGCGCTCCCGGAAGCTGGCGGAGCGCTTCACGGTCCACCGCGCCTTCGTGGAGGGCTACCAGGATCTCCGCCGACGGTATCCGGAACGGGTGCGGGCGGTCGAGGAGGCGGTGCGGCAGTACGATCATCTCCTGAAAGCCTTCCGGCTGAAGGACGAGCACGTGGCCTCGGCCTACCCGCCGCAACCGGTCGTGCTCTTCGTGGTGAGGACGCTGCTGCGGCTCCTCATCCACCTCCCCCTGGCGGCGGTGGGGACGGCGCTGAACGTCCTTCCCTTTTACCTGGTGAGAGCGGCGGCCTGGATCGTCCGCCGCTCGCCGGACCAGGTGGCCACCTACAAGGTCTTCGGAGGCCTCTTCCTCTATCCGCTGATCTGGATCGCCGAGGCCGTGCTCGCCGCCCGCTGGACGGGGAACGGCTGGCTGGGAGCCCTGACGTTTCTCGCCGGTCCGCTGACCGGTTACGCCGCGCTGCTGTTCCATGAGCGGAGACGGCTCTTCTGGACGGAGGCGAAGGCATACCTCGTTCTGAAGACGAGGAGGCGCCTCGCCGCCGAGCTGAAGGCGCGCCGGGACGCGGTGCTCCGAGAGGTGGAGTCGCTCGCCGATCTCTATCTTCGGGAGACCGGCAAGGCCTGACACCGGACGCGTTCCCCGTCTCGATGGACGGAGGGAAAGGGGCTTTCCCTCGATCCGGCGGCTTGCCGGATGCAGGGAAAGGGGCTTTCCCTCCCGTCCGGCGTCTCGCCGGCTGCAGGGAAAGAGGCTTTCCCTCCGTCCGGCGTCTCGCCGGATGCGGGGAAAGAGGCTTTCCCTCGATCCGGCGTCTTGTCGGATGCGGGGAAAGAGGCTTTCCCTCGATCCGGTGTCTTGCCGAATGCGGGGAAAGAGGCTTTCCCTCGATCCGGCGTCTTGCCGAATGCGGGGAAAGAGGCTTTCCCTCGATCCGGCGGCTCACCGGATGCGGGGAAAGAGGCTTTCCCTCCGTCCGGCGTCTCGCCGAATGCAGGGAAAGAGGCTTTCCCTCGATCCGGCGTCTCGCCGGATGCGGGGAAAGAGGCTTTCCCTACGTTCGCCAGGGCCGCTCAGGGGGAATCCGTGGCCTCGGATTCTCTCTGGTAGTGGGTGAGGATGGACTCGAACAGGCCGTTGAGATTCCGGTAATCGAGGGGGGAGAGATCCGAGTCGCCGAGAGTCTCATGGATCTTCTCCAAGGCCTTCTTGACGCCAGGATCGAGGTTTTCGCCCTCCTGATGGAGAAACACCCGGAGGAATTTCCTGTTGTCCGGATCCCGGAAGAAGTCCGGGCTCTCGGCGACCGCGGACAGCCGGCCGGCTTCGGTCCACTTGCCGAAGGCGAAGTAGGGAAAATCCGTGGCGGGGAGGCTGGCCTCCAGCTCTTCCGCCTGCCGGACGAAGTCCTTCGGCGGTGTTTTCTTCCCGGCGATCTGAGCTTGGATGTCCTTGTAGGTCTTCTCCTGATCGGGCAGGAAGCCGATCTCGTGGATGTGCCCGTTGATGGCGGCCAGGTCATTCACGGATTCGGCGTCGTTTCGGGCGAGGCTCAGGCCGAGCTCGACGGCGTGAGCGCCCAAAAGGATCTCGTGCGGGATGCTGGCGAAACCGCCCGAGGAAACGCCTCGCACCACAGACTCGCCCCAGAACGGGTCCCCGGCGACCTTCCTCGCCACCGACTCACTGACAAGCTTCGCCGAGGTGAGCTCGGGCATGGTGTTGTACTGCCGATAGAGCGGGATGGCTACACCAACCGCGAGCATAGCCGCGATGGCAGCGGCAGCCCAGGGAAGAATCTTCTTCACCGGGAACGGGATCACCCTGGCCGGCGCCGCCACCTCGGCCTCCCGAGGCGCCGCCCTTGTGTCGGGAGGATCGACGTCCTCCTCTTCCTCTTCCTCCTCCTCGATCTGGAACCGGGCCGCCTCCGCGAAGACCTCGTAGCAGCTCGGACAGTCGGCGAGATGGGCGACGATCCGGGCTCGCTCACTCCCCGAGAGCCTGCCGTCGAGGAAAGCGGCAAGGTCTTCGAGGGAAGGACAGGTCTCAGTGGAGGTATTCATTGTCTATCGTAAAATTCGTCAATAGCTGCAACCCTATGCCCCCCGCCCTTCTATTGGACGGACACAACCCCGAGATTACCCCCATCCGGCCGAAAGTTCGAGGTATCGTCATGCATCGAAGAGCTCCTGGATGTCTTCCTTGCGGATGCCATGGCGCTCCATCTCCTTACGTAGGTGCTCCAGGGTCTTCTCGATGCGCCGGTAGAGCGGCTTCTGCTCGAGGCCGAGCACCTTGGAGATCTGGGCGACCGAGAATTTGTCCCACTGCTGCATCCTGAGGATGACCTGGTCCTCCGCGGGGACGCTCGCGAGCGCCGTCTGCAAAGCCTCGAAGGCCCGTGCGCGCGTGGCACGCTTCTCCTGCTCGACGACGCGGGCGTCCGCGCGGCTGTCGGGAGCCGGTACAGGCTCCAGCGCCTCCTCCCCCTCCATGCGGCGGGGAGCACGGGGAGGCAACCGGGCCGCGATGTCATAGAGAGCCTGCCAGGACATCTCCACCTTGTGGTTCGTCTGAAGGATTCCGGCGGCCTCGTCGAAGGTATAGCCGTCCCGGAGAAGCTCCTCCAGCCGGATCGCGACCGGACCGATCCGCTTCGCCATCTCGGAAGGACGCCACTTTCCCCGCCGATGATTCTGGAAATCGGCCATGTGTCGCTTGATCACGATCACCAGATAGCTCTTGAGCGTGCTCTTGCCCTGGAACTGCCGCAGGACGGCATAGTCGTCGGCCATGATCTTCAGACGAACCTCGGACAGGAAGTCTTCGGCCTCTTCCTTCGGGAGGTAGTAGCGCCGGCAGGACTGGGCCGCCACCTTCTCGATGAGGGGCAGGTTGTCGAGGAAGAGTTGGTCGGGGGTCATGAGTGGGTTGGGGTCTCAGTGGACTGGAGTGGATTCTATAGGAGAGAGCGGAATTCTGGGGCGGGTGTTCTAGTGAGCGCCAGCTCAACTGGCGGTTGCCGCAGTGGGCGTCGGTGGAGTAGTGTGCGGATGTACTACATAATCACTATGAGACGTAAGCGCTGGATCTTTGCCGGGTTGCTCATGCTGGTTTCTGTTGCCGCCGCCTGGGTTGCCGTAGTTCGATATCGAGCGAGCCTTGGCTCCCCGCGAGGCCTACGGGCTCGCCTGATCGAGGAAGCAGGTCCATCTCGGCCGCTCGAAGGAAGACTGGCAGGGTTCGATTACACCCCCATAGGCGCACATCCGGCGGCCCGCTCCGTGGCGTTCCGGCGAATCGTCAGGGAGATCGAAATGCGAGCCGGGCGCGACTCCTCTCCGGAGTTGCTGGGAGCGTTCGCCCTTGTCAAACTGCTCGATGAGGGAAATCGACCCGAGCGCCTCCGCAGCGCGATCGACCTCCTGGAACAGGCCACCTCGCAGCCGGGAGCTGGGGCGCACCTCTGGAGCGATCTTGCGGCCACCTACCTGGAGAGTGCCGAGCAAGGAGCCGCCTGGAATTATCCGCGGAGCCTTGAGGCCGCGTTGCGAGCCGTCGAAGTCGACGGCAAGCTTCCAGAGGCACGCTTCAATCTCGCTTTGGCTCTGGAGAAGAGTTTCCTGGAGGACAAGGCGCGCAGCGCCTGGGCTGCGATCGAGGAAAGCGAAGAAGACTCGGGATGGAGAAAAGAGGCCGTAGTTCACCGGCGCCATTTGGAGGGTCCCTCTCGGATCGCCCTGTGGGAGAAGCGTTCGGCCGAGTTGGACCTGGCGGCTTTGCGAGAAGATCGGGATGCCGTCCGGAAGCTGGTTATCGAATTCCCCTACCGGGCTCGAGTCCATGCGGAACACGAACTCCTGCCTGCCTGGGCTAGGGCGCAAGCTGATGGGCAAATCGAGAAAGCCCGCCAGAAGCTCCAGGAGGCCCGTGCCGTCGGGGCCGTGGTGGCCGACGTGACGGGCGAGCACATGGTGAAAGACTCTGTGGCCGCCATCGACCGATGCGTTTTGGACCTCACGAGCCTCGCAACTCTGGCTTCGGCTTACATCGACTACGCTCGGGGTGCTGATCTTTGTCTGGAGAACGAGGGCATCCAGGGTGAGCCTCTGCTGGAGCGCTCCCGGGAAGTACTCGCTCACGCTGGTGATCCGATGTCCGCATGGGCCGATTACAACCTCGGTCTCTGTGCCTATCAGCGCTCTGAGAGGCGCATGGCCATCGAGCACTTGAACGGTGTTCTGAAGAGGCCCGATCTGGGGAGGTACCCCAGCCTGAATGGGAGGACTTACTGGATGATCGGCTTGGCCCACTCGGTCCTGGGCGAGCCCGCTGCTGCCGAGGAGGCTTACAAGGCCGCCCTGCCGTGGTTCGAGAAGGCGAAGGCGGTACCAGAGGTCGCAGGCCTCGACTACCTCATGGCAGAGACCCAATTGTTCATGGGAGAGCGACGGCAGGCCTGGATCTCCCTGCATCACGGTCTCGGACTGACTGTGGAAGAGGGTGATGTCCGCCGGCTCTACGCTGCGCTGGATCAGGCTGCCGACGCCACGGCTCAGGAAGGACTTCTGGATGCGGCACTTGTCTACCGGGATGAGGTAGTGAAAGTGGCCCTCAGGCCTGGGGATGCTCCTGGCGTGGCGCACGCCCTTCTTCGCCGAGCCGAAACTCAACTGCAAGCAGGACATAGGAGCGCTGCACGCCGCGATCTGAAACGAGCCCGGAGCGTCTGTCGGCGAATCGATGATGCGGATGAGCGCAGCCACCGGGAGGGAGATATCCTATTCGTCGAAGGCAAGCTCCTCGCGCGGGACAATCCGTCCGCCGCCGTGGCCACGCTCGGCAAGGCTATAGAGATCTATCAGCGTATAGATTACCGGTTTCCTATTGTTGAGGTCTATCTGGTCCGCGCACGGGCTTTTCTGGCCACCGACCAAGCCGCTTCCGCCGAGAGGGACCTGATCGCTGGCATCAGGGAGTTCGAGCGGCAGCGCGGCGAGCTCAAAAATGAGGAACAGCGGATCGTACACTTCGATCAGGCCCGAGATCTCTTCGACCTGTTGATCGATCTTCAGGCTGACAGGCCCGAAGGGGTGGAGACGGCCTTCGATTCAACCGAGCAACAACGGGCGAGGGTGCTGCTGGATCGGACACAGCCCGGACAACTTGCTCGGCCTGCCTCCTTGAGAGAGGTCCAGCACGGTCTGCCCTCCGGTGTATTCCTCGTGGTCTACTCCTCTCTTCCGGAGCGTCTCCTGATCTGGACCCTGAGCCGGAATGCCGAGCCCATGATGGTTTCGGTCTCAGTGTCCGCAAGTGCGCTTGAGGCCTTGGTGAGTGCCTGCCGGAGAAATATCCAGCGCAGGGCTCCCGAAGGAGAGATGGAAGCACAGTTGTCGGCCCTCCACGAAGTGCTCCTTGAGCCAATCATCTCCCGTATTCCAACCGGAGCTCGCATCGTCTTCGTGCCGGACAAAGCCCTCCATCGAGTGCCGTTCGCAGCTTTGCGTGACGGAGTGACGAAGCGGTTTCTTGTGGAAAGCCATGCCTCCGGAGTCTCCCCGAGCGCGAGCCTCTACGTCGAGGGAGCCGGCCGAGCGCAGATGGAAGGAAAGCCAGGCCTGCTGGTCATTGCCGATCCGAGCTTCAATCGGCAGCGGTTCTCGGACCTTTCTCGTCTGGACGGCGCCGCCGCGGAGGGGGAGGCCATTGCAACTCTGATTCCTGAGAGAAGTCGGGTTTTGTTGGGTGAAGAAGCCACTCGGGCAGCCTTCCTCCGGGAAGTAGAAAGGTGGCCGTTCCTGCATCTGGGCGTCCACGCACTGCTCAATCCGGATCATCCGCACCTTTCCCGCCTGCTCCAGGCTTCAACGGGTCCTCGGGATCCCGGCACCCTCACTGCGGCCGATATCCAAGGATTGCCGTTGGCGGGGACGCGCCTTGTCTTCCTTGCCTCTTGCCGGAGTGGGGGAGGACCGCTTGCCTCGGAAGGAGTACTTAGCCTGACCCGCGCGTTCCTGGCTGCGGGAGCCCGCGAGGTGGTGTCGAGCCTATGGGACCTGGACGACAAGCCGGCTGCGGTCATTGCGCTTGACTTCTACCGGCGGTTGTTACGCGGCGAGGATGCGCAGGAGGCTCTCCGGCAGACGCAGCTCCAGGCGCTACGGAGTGGGAGAAGGGACGTTGGATCTATTCCTGTCTGGGCCGCCTTCGAGGTCTCCGGGAGTGGAGTGAAGTCTCACCAGTAGTAGGATTGTACGCGGCCACACCCGGAAATTTCTGCGTGAGGCCGTCTATAGAGGTGTTAACGGCTTGAGATTGACCAGGGCCGCAGCCTTGGGAATCCGGCCTCAAGGAGGGGAGATATGGCCTTCAAAATGTCGCTCCATTTCACCGGCCTCTGTGCATTTGTGGCGAAAAAGCCCATCGATCAAAACCAGAACGAGGCGACCGTCATCCTGGTGAATGCCAAGCATTCTCATCATGCGCCGCACCGTGCGATCTTCCTTGCTGTACCGGAGCATTTCGCGGCCGGCAATCAGCGTTACACTTCACTGCCTTTTCTGCATGAGGGTGTTAGTAAGCGCGCCTGTGCTCTTGGAGGAGAAGCGCTCGCCATCTCAGGTCGAGATGCCAGCGGTCAGCGGGTACCGCTTGCCTCTAATGCCTTGCGCTTTCTGACGGGTTTGCGACCGACTCCGCCCATCCCCTGTCCCGACTTCGGATCGGCCAGTCCAGATGGTGATGACAAGGATTTCTCCTGGGTGTGCCAAAATCCGGGAACCCTGAATCCCAATGTGCTGACTTCGACTTCGATGGAGAGCTTGATCGCAGCGCGTCTGAAGCTGACGGAGGGTACGTTGATGACCGAACACTTCCGAGTCACTGACCAAAATCAGGTCGTCCGATTCAAGTTTGGCAGTACGAATTCGCAGGCCTTCGCTGAAGAGGTGACATGGGAGATTGACTTCTCCGATCAAAGCGGAGTGGTCAACGTAGTACTGGACTCAACGCCGTTCGACAAACTTCCTGGAAATCCATCTCTGATCCTCAAGCCTAGGATGGATATCGGTTTGCTCGAAGGCTGGATCGTCAACATGCCTGTCGAAAACCTGTTCTCCCTCGATCCACCCCTCCCTCTCGCTCCTGACGACCATTACGAAGAGTATTACCGGTTGTGCCAGGGTACACTGCCTACGGCCATACCAACTCCGGATACACAGAACTTCTGCCCGGGCCCAGCCGGCGCCACAAACCCGAAATGTCCGCCAACCTATTTCGCATAGGAAACAGCCACTTATGAGCGACGCAACGATTCTATGGGTGGAGGATTACAACCGCCAGCAGATCTCTTTATCACTCAGCGAGGAGGCCGCCGGAGGTTTCGCCGAGGAGATGGGATTCGCCTCGACCTTCAAGAAAAAGGACGACGACGTCGATGAAGAGTTGTTCATGCCGGGCTCGAACGGAGATCCGGCGCCGGCGGACGTGGCTCCGATTCTCTACTACTCTGGTCACGGAACAGAGAACGGGCCTCTGTTGAACGACGGCAACGTTGCCCAGTTCAGCGAAATGGTTTTCGGAAAGGGGCCTCTTTCCGTTGCCGTGTTCGATTGCTGCCGCATGTTGCAGCAGGACCGATTCGGGCAGTGGAAGAAGTCCTTCGTTCGGCTTCATTATCTCCTGGGGATGAGAGGGGACGTGCCCCAGGCGGAGAACCGGGGACGCATCTTCGGCGGATACCTGCTAGGGAAACCGGACAGAACGAAAAAGACCATACCCGAAGCCTGGCGCAGTGCCTGCATCGAGACTGGATCGTGGCGCTGGAGTTCCTTGCGAGCACTGCCGGAAGATGGAAGATCCGACGACGAGTTCTGGCCTATCGAGGAGGTTTCTACGGTCTTGGTTTCGGATCGCACGGATTTCGTTTACAGATCCGAATCAACGCCTCGTCCCGCAATTGAGTCGGCAGGACAGAACATCGACAGGGTTCGCCTGCTGCGGACACCCAGGCCGGATCGGACGCTGGAGAACTTCAAGGGCCTTGCGGATCTCACCAAGGTGGGATTTCAGGAGCTGGTTAACAGGAGCGGTAGTAAATCGCAAACGATTTTTGGCGCACGAGGCTATGTCGAGGTCTATGAAGAGAGCAACTCTCTCTGGGCGACTCGAAGGCTGAGAACCGATGAGACCTTAACTTCCAAAGGTACTGGAATGTCGCGAGGGGAAATCTTGGAAGAGACCGCTTCTTTTCTGCAACGGCTGGATCATCAGGGTTACCGTCTTTCGGAGCCGTGGGAGGCCTTCACCTTTGAGATCCGCGAGAACGGAGACGGCAGCCGGAGTGAGTCGCGTCAGACCGCCCGCCACCTCGACTTCCGATTGTTTTGGAAAGATCTGCCGGTCCTGGGGCCTGGTGCACAGGTTCGCATTTCAGCAGAGGACGACGTTACCGAGTTGCTCCGGCTGGCCCGCAGGCCGACTGAGGAAGGCGAGCTTCCAGTCATCTCTGCGGATGAAGCGTATCAAATCTTGCTCAGTAGCCGAGAATTCAAAGCCCTGAGGCCCAAAGCATTCAGGATCATTCGCCAGTGCGTGGGATACTACTCTCTGCCTCCACGGGAACAGCAAGACTGGCTGATCCCCGTCTACGCCTTCGAAGGAGTCTGCTCGACCAGGGCTCTTAAGGATCACCACTTCATTCGCTATGTTCAGGCGATTCGGGAAGAAGTGAGAATCCACGAGTTCCCGGAAGTCTCGGCCTTCCGAACGAAGCCAACAGTGTTCCCATAGGAGGGTCTTGGAAACCGATGCAAGTACCTGCACGGAAAGCTTGGAGGAGTGGCAACGGGAGACAGGCTTGGCCAAACGCCTGCGCTTCGCGATAGACTCCCGTCCATGGCACGTCAGCGCAACCTCCTCCCCCTGCTCGGCCTCCTGGTCTCCGGCTTCGCACTGATCAGCTATCCCATGCTGTTCGCCCGGTTCCCGGCCACCCGGGATGTCCCCTGGGTGAACTGGCTGCTCTTCGCCCTCGGGCTCGGACTGGCCGGCGCGGGAATCCTCCGCGCGTATCGGTCACCCGAGCGCTATCGCGGCCGGGTCCTGGGTCCGGTCCTCGGCGTGCTCAGCCTTGCCGCCTTCGGGTTCTTCCTCTTCATCACGCTCTCCCTGGGACGGCAACTGCCGGTGTCCGCGGGCGCTCCGAAGGTGGGCGAGAAGGCTCCGGATTTCACCCTCCCGGATTTCCAGGGAAGGCTGGTGCAGCTCTCCAGCCTCCTCGCATCGCCGGCATCGCCGAGCGGCGGAGGAGCGCCCGGGTCGTGGGTGATCCTCATCTTCTACCGCGGCTACTGGTGACCGGCCTGCAACTCCGAGTTACGGAGTTTCCAGGAACGGCTCCCTGAATTCGAGGCGCGCGGCATCCGGCCGGTCGCGGTCAGCGTCGATCCGCCCGAGACGACGCGCGAGCACCTGGCGAAGACGGGATGGACGTACACCTTTCTCAGCGATCCGAAGGCCGAGGTCATCCGCCGGTACGACCTCCTTCACCCAGGGGGAGGACAGGCCGGGGATATCTCACGGCCGGGGGAATTCCTGATCGATCCGGGCGGCACCGTGCGCTGGGTGGATCTGACCGAAAACTACTGGGTCCGGACCCGGCCGGAGACGGTGCTGAAGGTTTTCGATGAGTTGGCCGGCAAGCGGCGCTGAGCGGGTGGCGGACGGGCGAGCGGATCAAATCGGTCGCGGAACTTGCTCAGCTACTCCGGAAATCGAGAGCAAACAACAGGGCTGCCCTGACTTCCCGCATCTGTGCGGCGGAGAGCGTCGTGACCAGGGCACCGAGCCGGCCCTTGGAGATTGTCTGGGTCCAGGTTGACCGCGCACGTACGAAGCATGCCGTCTTCTTCGGTGAGGACAACTTCCGACGGAATCTCCCGGATCGTCGAGGTGATCGGCGCGATGGTCACCTCACCCAGATAGTCGAGGACCGAGTCTCGGGTCAGGATGAGGACGGGCCGGTTCTTGTCAGGGCTGGCAAAGCGATACCGCCGCACCTCACTCCTTTTCATCAATCGCCCCAGACCTGCTCGTTTTCCCAGCCGTTGAGTTCGCCCGGTTTGACCGGGTGCCGGGTGTAGCCCGCCCGGTGTCTTTCTTCAAGCTGCTTCTCCTTGACCCGGGTCAATGCCTCGCGCAGGGCGTCCCGGGTAAAGGAGGAGCGGGTCGTTCCCAAAGTGTGAACAACCCGGTCGACTTCTTCGACCAGAGCTTCATCCAGAGTCATCTGCACGGTCTTCATTAGATACTCCTCGGGAGCTATTATAGCTATTGTCATCCACATGGTGGCAATTGCCTATGTCCGCGGGCGCTCCTAAGGTGGGCGAGTCCTGAATTCGAGGCTCGCGGCAGTCGGCCGATCGCGGCCAGCGCTGATTCGCCCGAGCCGACGCGCGAGCACCTGGCGAATACGGTTCTGAAAGTCTTCGACGAGCTGGCCGGTCAAAGGCGCTGAGCAGTGGAGCCGACCGCGGTGTCGGCGGGCCTCTCAGTTTGGCTCATCGATGACCGCGGCGGCCGAGGCGGCGACGACGGCCTTCTCCAGCCAGCGTTCCAACCGTTCCGGCTCTTTCTGGGCCAGGATACGCTCGCGGACGGCATCCGGCACCGCAATGCCGCGTGCCCGCAGCACAGTCAGCAAGGCACGCGCGGCTTCTTCGGCACGTCCCTCGGCACGTCCCTCGGTGCGTCCCTCGGCACGTCCCTGGTCGATTCCCTGTGCGACGTACTTTTTCGCGAAGTCGCTTTGGTATTCGTAGCCTTTCATCATTGTCTCCAGTGCCTGGCGAGCCGCCTCATTGAGCGAATTGTACACGAGATCACAGTAGAGCCGGGTCCTCTCGTCGTCGAGCTCCCGAATCGCGGGCAGCACCGCGGCGGCGATGGTTGCTCCCTGCCTGGCTTCGCCGTGCGCCATCACGGAGAGCACGCCGAGCTCGGGCCGGCGCGCCGCTTCCTCGAGGTCGGTCACGATTGGAACGGCGGTGCGGCGAAGCACCGGCGGGTGCAACACGAAGCCGGGGACGCCGATCTCGATCGGGTCCGCGCACCACCCGGCGACGGCCGGGTCGAGTGCGACGACGAGGAGATCGGACGGGCAGCGATGAGTGGCGCGTGCGACCGTCACATAGGCGGGCCAGCTCAGGCGCTTTCCGGGATCGCGGCAAGCGGCGCTGAGCGGGTGGCGTTCGCGGCTGTCAGGCTTGAACGTCCGAGCCGTCCAACTCCACGGGATCGGCCTCAGCGGAAAGGTCCAACTGCCGGATGAGGTTCTCGGGAATTGAAACCATGTGCTGGTCCCGGTGGATCAGGCAGGCGCCGCGCTCGAGGGCCGCCGCCGCGATGAGCGCGGGCGAGCCCAGCCCTCTTCCTGGCGGTGGTGGGCGATCAGAGCCGAGGTGTCGAGGAGGAAGCGCACCGCCTGTCACTCTTCGGAAGCGCGCTCTGCCACCAGCTCGGCAACGCCGTCCCGATCCGGAGAGAACTTCCGGCCGGTGCCAAGAAGGCGCCGGGCAAGCTCTCCGCGGTCCGGAATCACCCGGACGAGAATCTTGTCGCCCTCCACCGGCTGCCAGTCGAGCTTCCACCCCGGCTTGATTCCGAGCTTGCGCCCCACTTCCGCTGGAATGGTGACCATGTTCTTCTGGGTGACCGTGGTAATCATGGAGACATGGTTTTCCATGGGAACCAGTTGTGTCAAGGAGCCCTCTCCGGGGTCTACCCGTACAGCTCCTCCAGCCCATGCCACCGCACCCCGCCCGCGTCTTTCCAAGCGGCCGGCACGCTCCGGGCGAAGACCCGCCGCCCGATCGTGGCACCGCGGCGGTTGGGGTAGGCGCCGACTTTCTCTTCCAGCTCCTTCACGACCGCGGCCGGCGAGCGCACGGGCCCCCATTTGCACTCGGCCAAGTCGGTCCAGTCGTCGTCCCGGATTCCTACCACGTCGATCTGGACGTCCTTCGACCAGTACTCTCCCACGTCGAAGGCCGCCGTCACCCCTTCGCGGCGGTAGAGGATGGGGAGAGCCTCGCGGCAGAGCCTCTCGAAGCAGCCTCCGAAATAAGCGTCCAGGTGCGGGCGGATGAGATCTTTCAACGCCCGCTCGGCTCCCATGTGGCGGATGTAGCTCGTGTTCGGGAACACGAAGCGGAACCAGAAGCGGAGCAGGGGATCGTCCAGGTCGTAGCGGACGTGCCGGGCCGACGGCTTCTCCGAGGTGAGCGGATGGCGCCGGCGCAGGTAGCCCAGCTCCAGGAGCTGCTGGAGATAGTAATGAAGGGACCGGGCGTCGATCCCCGCCATCTCGGCGATGGCCTGGCTGGTGGTGTGGCCGGCCGCCACCGCCAGGAGGATGGCGTAGTAGCTCTCCACCTCCCGCAGCTCCTCCCGGAGGAGGAAGTCGCCTTCGCGGTGGAGAATCGCGTACTCGTGGAGCAGCTCGTGGACGAGGTTCGACTCGATCGAGCGGCTGTCCGAGAAGCAGCGGAGGTAGAGCGGCACGCCGCCGCAGAGGAAATAGGCCCGGGCCCGGTCCGGCACGGAGTAGCGCGGGTGGAACAGCGCCGCCTCCCGGTAACCGAAGGGGCGGAGCGGGATCTGGGCCGTCCGCCGGCCGAAGAGCGGGCTCTTCCGGCCGAGGATCTCCCGCTCCATGAAGCCGACGTAGGAGCCGCAGAGGATGAGGAAGACCCGGCCGGAATCCCGCCACTGCCGGTCCCACCTCTCCTGGAGGATCGAGGGGAGCTCCGGGCTCGCCTCCACCGTCCACTGAAACTCGTCGAGGGCCAGGATCAGCTTGCCTTCGCCGCGCCAGCGGGAGAGGACCGCGTCGAGCGCTTCCGCCCAGCTCTCGGCCGGGAACGTGGCGAGGAGAGGCTCCTCCAGCACGGCCGCGGCCTCCTGGAGGAACTCCCGGACCTGCAAGGCGACCGGAGCCTTCTTGCCGACGAAATACACGCCGGGCCGGCCCTTCATGAAGTGGAGGATCAGCTCGCTCTTGCCCACCCGGCGCCGGCCGTAGATCGGCACGAAGGCGCTCCCGGGGGCTGCATGGGCCGCTTCGAGAGCTCCGAGCTCCTCCTGTCTGCCGATGAACTCCGTCATATCTCCCTCATCAGCATGACTTTAGCTGGATCGTCAACGATCGTCAAGCCTAGACTTGTCGAGTCGTGACTTGTCGAGTTGCGTTGTGAGGAACGGAAGAAACGGGAGTAGACTTCCGTCTGTCATGGTCCCCGAGATCTTCATCCAGCTCGCCGTCGCCCTCGGGCTCGGCCTCCTCGTAGGGCTCCAGCGGGAGCGGGTGGACCCGGCCATCGCCGGCATCCGGACGTTCGCGCTCATCAGCCTGTTCGGCGCGGTCTCGGCGCAGCTCGCCAAGGTCTACGGGGGTTGGCTGATCGGGCTGGGGTTCCTGGCCACCGCGGCGCTGGTCACCGCCGGCAACCTGGTCCGGCTCCAGAGCCGCGAGGCCGAGCCCGGGCAGACCACCGAGTTCGCGGCGCTTCTCATGTACGGCCTGGGCGCCTGGGTGGTGACCGGGTCCATGGCCGTGCCCATCGTCCTGACCGGCGTCGTGGTGGTTCTCCTGCACCTGCGGGAGCCCCTCCATACCCTGGTGGGGAAGATCGGCGAGAAGGATCTCCGCGCCATCATGCAGTTCGTCCTCATCACCCTGGTCATCCTGCCGGTGCTGCCGGACCGCGACATGGGGCCGTACGGCGTCCTCAACCCCTACCAGATCTGGTGGATGGTCGTGCTGATCGTGGGGCTGTCGCTGGCGGGCTACGTGGCCTACAAGCTGTTCGGAGCCGGGGCGGGGACCGTGCTCGCCGGCATCCTGGGCGGGCTGATCTCCAGCACCGCCACGACCGCCGGCTATGCGCGGCGGAGCCGCGAGGCGCCGCAGCTCTCCCGGCTGGCCGCGCTGGTGGTCATGATCGCCTCGACCGTGGTCTACGCCCGGATCCTGTTGGAGATCGCGGCCGTGGCCGGGCGGAGCTTCCTGGAACTGGCGCCGCCGCTGGCGGCGATGCTCGGCCTGGCGGCCGTGGTCTCCGCGGCGGCGTGGCTCGCCGGCCGCGACCACGACGGCGAGCCGCCCGAGCCGGACAACCCGGCCGAGCTCAAGTCCGCCCTGGTGTTCGGAGCGCTCTATGCGGCCATCCTCCTGGCCGTGGCGTTCGCCCGGCACCGGTTCGGCACCGCCGGCCTCTATACTGTCGCCGGCCTGTCGGGGCTCACCGACATGGACGCCATCACCCTTTCGACCTCGCGGCTGGTCCAGGCCTCGCGGCTGGAGGCGGAGACCGGCTGGCGGGCCATCCTCCTGGCGTCGCTGTCCAACCTCGTCTTCAAGGGAGGGATCGTGGTGGCGCTCGGCTCGCGGGCGCTGCTGGGGCGGCTGGCTGTGCTGTTCGGAGCGGTCCTGTTGGGCGGCGGGCTGATCTTCTGGCTCTGGCCCTGACAGGTCGCGGGCCATTTTTTCCATAGACCCTGGAGACGGTGCTTGAAAGAAACGCTTGTCAACGAGATGGAGTCGAAGATGCACGAGCTGGAAGCGGCCCTCCGCATCGACGAGGGGCGTTTCCGCGATGCCTTGCAGGGCCTCGACCGCGCTCTGGGCCTGACCACGCGGCCGGACAGGATGGGGCGGATCCTGCTCAGCAAGGCGGCCGTCCTCAGCCACATGGGCCGCGAGCTCAAAGCCTTGGAGGCCCTGCGTACCTGCGAAATCTTCCTCGACGTCGCGAGGGAGCCGGCGCTCTGGCTGCGCCTGCGCCTGGAGCAGATGCACTCCGTGTGTCAGTTGGAGCATTTCGCCGAAGCCGAGTCCTGGCTGGACGAGGCGGGCAAGCTCGCCAAGCGGGTGGGGAGGGAGTGGGAGCGCCTGCAGGTCCGCTGCATCCGGGGCTGGGTCGCCGCCGGCCTCGGGCGGAACGAGGAGGCGCTGGAGATCTTCCGTCCGCTTCGCGGCGACCTCATGGCGGCGAAGCGCGAGTTCGA
This sequence comes from uncultured Holophagales bacterium, assembly GCA_963844885.1. GTDB lineage: Bacteria > Acidobacteriota > Thermoanaerobaculia > Multivoradales > UBA5704 > DATMER01. The sequence continues at coordinate 776,726 of CAWJQA010000018.1, forward strand.
GGCGACGGCGATCGGCCTCGACCTGGCGGGCCTTCTGGCGGGCCGGGGGGATTCGGAAGGCGTCCTGACCCTGGCGGACGAGCTGGAGCCCAAGCTTGCCAACAAGAGGATCATCCCGGAAGCGGCGCGGACGCCTCTCAAGCTCTTCTGCTGGGCGGCGCGGCGTGGCAACTTCCGGGCGGAGCAGGGCCGCAAGCTCTCCCTGGAGCTCCGAAAGGCCGGCGGCCGGCTGACCCGGCCCTACGAGATCCCCGTCTAGCGGGGGAATGAACGGCGGGGCGCGCCGGTTCCGTTCCCTGCCGGGAAGATGCCGGGAAGATGCCGGGAAGATGCCGGAAAAATGGCGCTTGCGTCCGGGCCCCGGTTCCCCTATACTGCGTTTCCCGCTGGCCCTTTGGGTTGTGCCACATGTCCGAGATGACCGTGGCGCGGGGGGGTTGACTCCGCGCGATCCCGTCATGTAGTATCTGCGGGTTTCGCTCCGCCGAGGGTTCCGCCAGGAACCGGGGCGGTTGTCTTCTAGCCGAAGAAGACCTTTTTCGAACCCTGAACCATCGTTCGGGGCCGAAGTTTGGCCGCCGGTCCATCTCCGGATGGAGCGGGCGCCACTTCGTGTCAGTCACTGGAACATCGGATCGAGGAGATCTGGACGGTATGCCGACGATTCACCAACTGGTCCGCAAGGGGCGTGAGCGCGTCGTCGCGAAGACGAAGAGCCCCGCTCTGCAAGCGTCGCCGCAGAAGCGCGGTGTGTGCGTTCGCGTCTACACCCAGACGCCCAAGAAGCCAAACTCGGCGCTGCGCAAGGTCGCCCGTGTCCGACTCACGAACGGGATCGAGGTGACCACCTACATCCCGGGTGTCGGCCACAACCTCCAGGAGCACTCGATCGTGCTCATCCGCGGCGGCCGCGTGAAGGATCTTCCGGGCGTCCGCTACCACGTGATTCGCGGCACTCTCGACGCGGTCGGCGTACAGGCGCGGCGTCAGGGTCGCTCCAAGTACGGCGCGAAACGGCCGAAGTCGTAACGGAGGCTGAGATAGAGCCATGCCCAGGCGTAGAGAAATCCCGAAGCGCGAGATCCTCCCGGATCCGCTGTACAACTCGCAGCTCGTGACGAAGTTCGTCAACGTGATCATGAAGGACGGCAAGAAGTCGGTGGCCGAGCGCATCCTTTACGATGCGCTGGAGGCCATCCGGCAGCGCACGAGCGACGATCCGATGAAGGTCTTCAAGAAGGCCGTCGAGAACGTCAAGCCGGCCGTCGAGGTCAAGTCGCGCCGCGTCGGCGGCTCGACCTACCAGGTTCCGGTGGAGGTCCGCCCGAGCCGCAAGCTGGCCCTGTCGATGCGCTGGATCATCCAGACCGCGCAGGCCCGCGGCGAGAAGACGATGCGGGCCCGGCTCGCCGGCGAGCTGCTGGAGGCCGCCGAGAACCGTGGCGGCGCCATCAAGAAGAAGGAAGACACGCACCGCATGGCCGAAGCCAACAAGGCCTTTGCCCACTACCGGTGGTAGGCCGCCGGTTTTTTTGAGATCAAAGACGGGACGACGGTAGCATCATGGCACGCCAATTCACGCTCAAGGACACCCGAAATATCGGCATCATGGCACACATCGATGCCGGGAAGACCACGACTACGGAGCGGATCCTTTATTACACGGGGGTCAACTACAAGATCGGCGAGGTCCACGAGGGCACCGCGACGATGGACTGGATGGTTCAGGAGCAGGAGCGCGGCATCACGATCACGTCCGCCGCGACGACCTGCATCTGGAAGGGCATCCGGATCAACATCATCGACACCCCGGGCCACGTCGACTTCACCGCCGAGGTGGAGCGGTCCCTGCGCGTGCTCGACGGTGCCGTGGCGGTGTTCGACTCGGTGGCCGGCGTGGAGCCGCAGTCCGAGACGGTGTGGCGCCAGGCCGACCGCTACAAGGTGCCGCGCATCGCGTTCGTCAACAAGATGGACCGCGTGGGCGCCGACTTCGACCGCACGGTCTCGATGATGCGCAGCCGCCTGGGTGCGAATCCGGTCGTCATCCAGCTCCCCTGGGGCAAGGAAGACCACTTCCTCGGGATCATCGACCTGATCGAGATGAAAGGCATCGCCTACCGCGACGAGACGATGGGCGCCGACTACGAAGCCGTCGCGATTCCGGAGGATTACCTCGACAGTGCGCACAAGATGCGTGAGCAGATGGTCGAGGCGATCTCCGAGACGGACGACCAGCTCCTCAAGAAGTACCTCTCGGGTGAGGAGGTCACCAACGACGAGCTGCGTGGCGCCCTGCGCCGCGCCACCGTCACCGGCCAGGTGCAGCCGGTGATCTGCGGCAGCGCCTTCAAGAACAAGGGAGTGCAGCCGCTGCTCGACGCCGTGGTCGCCTTCCTGCCTTCGCCGCTGGACATCCCGCCGATCGAGGGCCTGGACCCCAACACCGAGCAGCCGGTGGTGCGCAGCTCCTCGGATGAAGAGCCCTTCGCCGGCCTGGTCTTCAAGATCATGAGCGACCCGTTCGTCGGCCAGCTCGCCTTCTTCCGCGTCTACTCGGGCCACATCGAGTCGAGCATGGCGGTGCTCAACTCCAAGAAGGGCACCAGCGAGCGCATCGGGCGGCTGCTCAAGATGCACGCCAACAAGCGCGAGGAGATCAACGAGGTGTGGGCGGGCGACATCGCCGCCGCCGTGGGTCTCAAGAACGTGACGACCGGCGACACCATCTGCGACGGCAAGCACCCGGTGACGCTCGAGTCGATGCAGTTCCCCGAGCCGGTGATCGCGGTCTCCATCGAACCCAAGACCAAGGCCGACCAGGAGAAGCTCGGCATGGCGCTGGCCAAGCTGATGCAGGAAGATCCGACCTTCCGCGTGCATACCGACCCGGACACCGGCCAGACCATCATCTCCGGCATGGGCGAGCTCCACCTGGAGATCATCATCGACCGCCTGCTGCGCGAGTTCAAGGTCGGCGCCAACGTGGGCAAGCCCCAGGTGGCCTACAAGGAGACGATCACGCACGAGGCGGAGGGCGAGGGGCGGTACGTCCGTCAGACCGGCGGCCGCGGCCAGTATGGCCACGCCAAGATCCGCATGCGCCCGACCACCGAAGGCGACTTCATCTTCAACAACAAGGTCGTCGGCGGCAGCATCCCCAAGGAGTTCATCAAGCCGATCGAGCAGGGGATCAAAGAGGCGCTGGAGACCGGGCCGCTGGCCGGGTTCCCATGCACCGGCGTCGAGGTCGACCTCTACGAGGGCTCGTACCACGACGTCGACTCCTCGGAAATCGCGTTCAAGATCGCGGGCTCGATGGCGTTCCAGGACGCCTGCAAGAGGGCGCGCCCGGTGCTCATGGAGCCGATCATGGCGGTCGAGGTCGTCACCCCGGAGGAGTACATGGGCTCCATCGTGGGCGACATCACCTCCCGCCGCGGACGCATCCAGAGCATGGAAGGCCGGGGCAACGCGCAGGTCATCTCCTGCAAGGTGCCGCTGTCCGAGATGTTCGGCTATGCCACCGACCTGCGCTCCGCGTCGCAGGGGCGCGCCAACTACACCATGCAGTTCGCGGCCTACGAGCAGGCCCCCAAGAACGTCAGCGAGGAGATCGTCGCGAAGGCCGCCGGCTAGGCGGGCACGGGACGATACCTGAGAGATCGAGGAGAGATCATGGCGAAGGAAAAATTCAATCGGTCGAAACCGCACGTCAACGTGGGCACCATCGGCCACGTGGACCACGGCAAGACGACCCTGACGGCAGCGATCACCCGGGTGCTGGCTTCCAAGGGGCTGGCCAACTTCGTGGCGTTCGACCAGATCGACAAGGCCCCTGAAGAGCGCGAGCGCGGCATCACGATCGCGACGGCGCACGTCGAGTACCAGAGCGACAAGCGCCACTACGCGCACGTCGACTGCCCCGGCCACGCCGACTACGTGAAGAACATGATCACCGGCGCGGCGCAGATGGACGGTGCGATCCTGGTGGTGTCGGCGGCGGACGGCCCGATGCCGCAGACGCGGGAGCACATCCTGCTGGCGCGCCAGGTGGGCGTGCCCTCGATGGTGGTGTTCATGAACAAGTGCGACATGGTGGACGACCCCGAGCTGCTCGACCTGGTGGAGCTGGAGCTGCGGGAGCTGCTGTCCTCCTACGACTTCCCGGGCGACGACATCCCGATCATCCGTGGGTCGGCGCTCAAGGCGCTGGAGAGCGGCGACGCCAACAGCGAGTGGGGCAAGAAGATCATCGAGCTGATCGACGCGGTGGACAGCTACATTCCGCTGCCGGAGCGCGCGATCGACAAGGACTTCCTGATGCCGATCGAAGACATCTTCTCGATCTCGGGCCGCGGCACGGTGGTGACGGGGCGTGTGGAGCGAGGGATCGTGAAGGTGGGCGACGAAGTGGAGATCGTGGGCATCCGTCCGACGGCGAAGACGATCGTGACGGGCGTGGAGATGTTCAAGAAGCTGCTGGACCAGGGCCAGGCTGGCGACAACATCGGTGTGCTGCTTCGCGGCACGAAGAAGGACGATGTGGAGCGCGGGCAGGTTCTGGCGAAGCCGGGCTCGATCACTCCGCACACGAAGTTCAAGGGCGAGGTGTACATTTTGACGAAGGAGGAGGGCGGCCGTCATACGCCGTTCTTCAACGGCTACCGTCCGCAGTTCTACTTCCGGACGACGGACGTGACGGGAGTCGCGACGTTGCCGCAGGGAACCGAGATGGTGATGCCGGGTGACAACGTGAACCTGGAAGTGGAGCTGATCGCCCCGATCGCGATGGAGAAGGGCGTGCGGTTCGCGATCCGGGAGGGCGGCCGCACCGTGGGCGCCGGCACCGTTACCGAGATCGTGAAGTGAGGCGATAGTCATGGTCAATGAGAAGATCCGTATCCGCCTGAAGGCGTTCGACTACCGCATCCTGGACACGTCGACGCACGAGATCGTCGACACCGCGCGCCGCACCGGCGCGCGGGTGGTGGGGCCGATTCCGCTGCCGACGCACATTGCCCGGTACACGGTGAACCGCTCCCCGCACGTCGACAAGAAGTCGCGGGAACAGTTCGAGATCCGGACGCACAAGCGGCTGCTCGACATCTTCGAGCCCACCAGCCAGACGGTGGACGCGCTGATGAAGCTCGAGCTGCCCGCCGGCGTCGACGTCGAGATCAAGGCATTCGGTAAGTAATCCGCGAGGAGATGGCGGCGATGGATGGCATTCTGGGAAAGAAACTGGGCATGACCCAGATCTACGCCGACGACGGGACAGTGATCCCGGTCACGGTGATTCAGGCGGGACCCTGCCTGATCGTGCAGCGGAAGACGGTCGAGCAGGACGGCTACGAAGCGGTCCAGATCGGCTTCGTCGAGGAGCGGCCTGCGAAGAAGGTCGGCCGTCCGCTCGAAGGTCACTTCAAGAAGGCCGGCGTCGCGCCGACCCGCCGCTTGGTGGAATTTGCGCTCGATGCGGGCGACGCGGACAAGGACGCGAAGCCGGGCGACTCCTTCAACGTCACGATCTTCGCCGAGAAGGACTACGTCGACGTGATCGGGACGAGCAAGGGCAAGGGCTACCAGGGCGTGATGAAGCGCCACGGCTTCGCCGGTGGCCGCGCCTCCCACGGCTCGATGTTCCACCGCGCGCCGGGCTCCATCGGCTCGTCGGCGTATCCGTCGCGGGTCTTCGCCGGCATGCGTGCCGCAGGCCGGATGGGCGGTGAAAGGGTGACGACGAAGAACCTGCAGGTCGTCAAGATCGATCCGGAGCAGAACCTGCTCTACATCCGCGGTGCGGTGCCGGGGCCGAAGAGTGGCTACCTGCAGATCCGCCGGGCGAAGCGGGCCTGAGGTCAAACACAATGAAGATTGCAGTCAAGAATTTCGACAACAAGCAGGTGCGGGAGATCGAGGTGCCGGACACGGTGTTCGCGTACCCGTACAAGGAGCACCTGATCCACGAGGCGGTCCAGGCCTACCTGGCGGGCCGGCGCGCCGGTACGCACAAGGTCAAGACCCGCGCCGAGGTCTCCGGCTCCGGCAAGAAGCTGTGGCGGCAGAAGGGCACCGGCCGCGCCCGTACGGGCGACATCCGGAACCCCAAGTGGCGCCACGGCGGCACGGTCCACGGCCCGGTCCCCCACGGCCACGGGAAGAGCCTTTCCGTGCGCGAGAAGAAGAACGCGCTCAAGTCGGCGCTGTCGCAGAAGGCCACCGAGGCGCGGATCGTGGTCCTGGAGAACATGGACCTCGAAAACCACCGCACCCGCGAGTTGGTGAAGCGCCTGGGCGGGCTGGGGATCGACGGCAAGACCTTGCTGGTCGACAGCCTCGAAAACCACAACCTGTCGCTGGCGTCACGGAATGTTCCGGGCCTGAAGGCGGTTGACGCCTTGGCTGTCAACGTCTACGACGTGGTCGACCGGCCGTACCTCGTGCTGAGCGAGGGGGCCCTCAACCGGCTGGTGGAGGTGTTGGCGAAATGAGAGTCCAGGAAGTGATTCGCCGCCCGTTGATCACCGAGAAGTCGACGGAGCAGCGCGAGGACACGAACATCGTCACCTTCGAGGTGCATCGGAGCGCGAACAAGATCGACGTCAAGCGCGCGGTCGAGGACCGGTTCAAGGTCAAGGTGGCGGAAGTGCGGATCGCCCGGATGCACGGCAAGGTGCGGCGTCAAGGCCGCACCTCGGGCCGCCGGCCGGACTGGAAGAAGGCCTACGTGCGGCTCGCCGCGGGTGAGAAGCAGATCGAGTTCTTCGAGGGGATGTAAGAGATGCCGACCAAGGAAAGAAAGCCAGTCAACTCCTCGAGCCGGTTCCAGACCTATCTGACCTTCGAGGAGATCACGAAGGAGCGGCCGCACAAGGCCCTGACCCAGGGCAAGTCGAAGAGCGGCGGCCGGAACAACCAGGGCCAGCTCACCTCCTGGTGGAGGGGCGGTGGCCACAAGCGCCGGTACCGCATCATCGATTTCAAGCGCGACAAGCACGGCGTGCCGGCCAAGGTGGCGAGCGTCGAGTACGACCCGAACCGGTCGGCGCGGATCGCGCTGCTCAACTATGCCGACGGCGAGAAGCGCTACATCCTCTGGCCGAACGGCCTGGCCGTGGGCACCGAGGTGATGTCGGGCGATACCGCCGAGGTCAACGTCGGCAACGCGCTGCCGCTGCGCCGCATCCCGCTGGGCACGGTGATCCACAACATCGAGCTCAAGATCGGCAAGGGCGGCCAGATGGTGCGCTCGGCCGGCGCCGGCGCCCAGCTCATGGCGCGCGACGGCGACTGGGCCCAGGTCAAGCTCCCCTCGGGCGAGGTGCGGCGGGTGCATGTCGAGTGCTACGCCACGGTCGGCCAGGTGGGCAACCTGGAGCACGAGAACGTGTCGATCGGCAAGGCGGGCCGCAACCGCTGGCTGGGCTACAAGCCGCACAACCGCGGCGTGACGATGAACCCTGTGGACCACCCGATGGGCGGCGGCGAGGGCCGGACCTCCGGCGGCCGCCATCCCACGACGCCGTGGGGTGTGCCGACCAAGGGTTACAAGACCCGAAACAACAAGCGCACGGACGGAATGATCGTCCGCCGCCGGAACAAGAAGTAAGGAGAGCGGAGACCATGGCGCGTTCGCTCAAGAAGGGCTACTTCATCGACGGTCATCTCCGCGACAAGGTCGAGGGGATGAACAACCGCGGCGAAAGAAGGGTCGTCAAGACCTGGTCGCGCCGCTCGACGGTGATCCCCGAGATGGTGGGTCACACGATCGCGGTGCATAACGGACAGAAGTTCATCCCGGTCTATGTCAGCGAGAACATGGTCGGCCACAAGCTCGGCGAGTTCGCGATGACCCGGACCTTCCGGGGACATGCCGGCAAGAAGGCCGAGAAGGGCGCCCGGCCCCGGTGATCCGGGGTTGGCCATAGAGAGGGATACGACGATGGAAGTGACATCACGGCTTCGCTACCTCCGGGGCTCGGCGCAGAAGGTGCGGCTGGTGGCCGACCTGATTCGGGGCAAGGGAGTACAGGAAGCGGTTCACCTCCTCGAGGTGACCAACAAGGCGGCGGCCCAGCACGTCCAGAAGTGCCTGAAGTCGGCGATCGCCAATGCGGAGAACCGGGACGACCACGTGGACGTGGACCGGCTCTTCGTCAAGGAGATCTTCGTCGACGGGGGACCGTCCTTCAAAAGGATCCGGCCGGCGCCGATGGGGCGGGCATTCCGCGTGCTCAAGCGGCAGAGTCACATCACGATCAAGCTCGACACCCGCAAGGGTGAGGGCAAGAAGTAGAGAGGATCGAACGGTGGGTCAGAAAACGCACCCCTACGGGTTTCGGCTCGTCTACAACAAGACCTGGCACTCGCGCTGGTACGGCGACCAGAAGTACGCCGACACGCTGCACGAGGACCTGAAGCTCCGCAAGCTCCTGAAGACCCGGCTGTCGCATGCCGGCGTCTCGGAGGTGGACATCGAGCGCGCGGCGGACAAGCTGCGGGTGACGATCTACACCTCGCGGCCGGGCATCATCATCGGCCGGCGCGGCGCGGAGGTGGACAAGCTGCGCGACGAGCTCCAGAAGCAGATGGGACGCGAGGTCCACATCAACATTCAGGAGATCCAGCGGCCCGAGCTCGACGCCCAACTCGTGGCACAGTCGATCGCCGGCCAGCTCGAGCGCCGCGTCTCCTTCCGCCGCGCCATGAAGAAGGCCATGGAGTCGGCCTTCCGCTTCGGTGCCAAAGGCGTGAAGATCATGGTCTCCGGCCGCCTCGGCGGCGCCGAGATCGCGCGCTCCGAGTGGTACCAGGAAGGCCGCCTGCCGCTGCACACGCTCAAGGCCGACATCGACTACGGCCTTGCCGAGTCGCGGACCACCTACGGTGTGATCGGCTGCAAGGTGTGGGTCTACAAGGGCGATCTCCTCAAGGAAAAGAGCCGGCGCGCGTCCGCCTAGGAGCTGAATCATGTTGATGCCGAAGAAGGTCAAATATCGCAAGCAACAGCGCGGCCGGCGCCGTGGCATGTCCAAGGGCGGCAACTATGTCGCCTTCGGCGACTACGCGCTCCAGGCGCTCGAGCCGGGCTGGGTGACGGCACGGCAGATCGAGGCCGCCCGTATCGCGATCTCCCGCCACGTCAAGCGCGGCGGCAAGGTGTGGATCCGGGTCTTCCCGGACAAGCCGATCACGAAGAAGCCGCTCGAGACCCGCATGGGCAAGGGCAAAGGTCCCCCGGAGGAGTGGGTCGCCGTGGTGCGGCCGGCGCGCATCCTCTACGAATTGGAAGGCGTTCCCGCCGACGTGGCCGAGCAGGCGATGCGCCTTGCTGCGCACAAGCTGCCGATCAAGACACGGTTCGTGATCCGTCACGGGGAGCTGAGGTAAAGCGATGAAGGCTCGTGAATTGCGGGATCAGACGGTGGAAGAGCTCAAGGACAAGGAGCGCGATCTGGCCGACCAGCTCTTCGCGCTGCGGTTGCAGAAGGTGACCGGGCAGCTCGAAAAGCCGGCCCGGGTGCGCGGGGTGCGCAAGGACATGGCGCGCGTGATGACGGTCCTGCGCGAGAAGCGCGGGTAATCGCGGATGCGCGGATAACGATTCGGCTCGATGGTCAGTCAGGAGCAAGACATGGAGAACACTCAGGAGCAGGCCCAGGGAGCCGGACGGGGCCATCAACAGATCAAGGTGGGCCGGGTCGTGAGCGACAAGATGGACAAGACCGTGGTCGTGGCGGTGGAGAGCTCGGTCAACCACCGGCTCTATCACCGCTCGATGAAGCGGACATCCAGGTTCCACGCCCACGACGAGGACAACCAGTGCCATGTCGGGGACGTGGTCGAGATCGTGTCGAGCCGGCCCCTTTCCAAGACGAAGCGCTGGCGCGTCCGCCAGATCGTCGAGCGGGCCCAGTAAGGGCGGAGGCAGGGGAATACCACCATGATCCAGATGGGAACCATTCTCGACGTGGCCGACAACACCGGGGCCAAGAAGATCGCCTGCATTCACTTGCGCGGCGGCTCGGCGGGCCAGTACGGCCGGCTGGGCGACGTCATCACCGCCTCGGTCAAGGAGGCATCTCCCGACGGCACGGTCAAGAAGGGCCAGGTCGTCAAGGCGGTGATCGTACGCACGGCCAAGGAACAGCGGCGCAAGGACGGGAGCTACATCCGATTCGACACGAATTCCGCGGTCCTGGTCAACGACGCCGGCGAGCCGATCGGCACGCGCGTCTTCGGCCCCGTGGCCCGCGAGCTGCGCGAGCGGAAATTCATGAAGATCATCTCCCTGGCGCCGGAGGTCATTTGAAATGTTGAAGTTGAATGTGAAGAAGAACGACCAGGTTCTGGTGACCTCGGGCAAGGATCGCGGCACCCGCGGAAAGGTGCTGCGCGTCCTGGCCAGCAAGGGCAAGGCGGTCGTGGAGCGCGTGAACATGATCAAGCGCCACACGCGTCCGAACCCGAACAAGGGCATCCAGGGCGGCATCCTCGAGCGCGAGGCGCCGATCCAGGTCTCCAATTTGAAAGTCATCTGCCCGGAGTGCGGCAAGCCGTCCCGGTTGGGCCGCAAGCGTCTCGACGACGGGCGCGGCGTCCGCGTCTGCAAGCAGTGCGACGCGAATTTCAGCTAAGGCGGATGTGAGGGTCGACATGGCGAAGAAGAGCGAAGGAAAGAAGGGCTCGAAGGCGGCCGCGCCGACCGGCCCGTCCGCGCCGCTGCCGGCAGGGTATGTCCCGCGGCTCAAGCAGCGCTACAAGGACGAGGTCGTGGCCAAGCTCCAGAAGGAGTTCGGCATCGGCAACATCATGGCGGTGCCGAAGATCGAGAAGATCTCCCTCAACATGGGGGTGGGCGAGGCGATTTCGAACATCAAGATCCTCGACGATGCCGCCGAGGAGATGGCGGCGATCGCCGGGCAGCATCCGGTGATCACCCGCGCCCAGAAGTCGATCGCGGCCTTCAAGCTGCGGCAGGGCATGCCGATCGGCTGCCGGGTCACCCTGCGCGGAGCGCGCATGTGGGAGTTCCTGGACCGCTTGATCAGTGTCGCGCTGCCCCGCGTGCGCGACTTCCGCGGCATCTCGACCAAGAGCTTCGACGGCCGCGGCAATTACACCCTGGGCGTCCGCGACCAGTTGATCTTCCCCGAGATCGACTACAACAAGGTCGAGAAGACGAAGGGGATGAACATCACGATCGTGACGACGGCCGGCAACGACGAGCGCGCCCTGTTCCTTTTGCGCGAGCTCGGCATGCCGTTCCAGCGCTAGGAGAATCACTGTGGCGACGACGGCAAAGATCGCGAAGGAAAACAGCAAGTTGAAGTACGAGGTGCGGCACCGCAATCGTTGCCGTGTCTGTGGCCGCCCGCGCGGTGTCTACCGTAAGTTCGGGCTGTGCCGGATCCACCTGCGGGATCTGGCGCTGCAGGGCTACCTCCCTGGCGTGATCAAGGCGAGCTGGTAAGGCTCCGGCATAGGTTCGAGGAGAGATAAGCAATGAGCATGACCGATCCCATTTCGGATCTGTTGACCCGGATCCGCAACGCCCATCTGGCGAAGCACGACCGCCTGGACGTGCCGGTCTCCCGGCTCAAGCTGGAAGTCTGCCGGATCCTCAAAGAGGAAGGCTTCATCAAGAACTACCGGGAGGTCGACACCACCGGGCCGAGCGGATCGGTGCGCATCTTCCTGCGGTACAGCCCGCAGGGGGAGCCGGCGATCAACCATGTTGAACGGATCAGCAAGCCGGGGCGCCGGATCTATCGCCGCGCTGGAGAGATCCAGCCGGTGCGCAACGGTCTCGGCGTTGGGATCGTCTCGACGTCGCAGGGTCTGCTGACCGACGCCCAGGCGCGCGAGCGCAAGGTCGGCGGCGAGATCCTCTGCGAGCTCTGGTAGGGAGATCAAGAAGATGTCGCGCATTGGAAGAATGCCGATCCAGGTCCCGAGCGGGACCAAGGTTGAGGTCCAGGAGGGCCGGTTCGTGGCCGAAGGCCCGAAGGGGAAGGTGGCGCAGCCGCTCTTCGACAACTTTCCGGTCAAGGTCGACGGCAACGTCGTCACGATCGAGCGGCCGGGCGATACCGGTCCGGAGCGGGCGAAGCACGGGTTGCTGCGGGCGCTCCTCGCCAACGCGGTGCAGGGCGTGTCCACCGGCTTCACGAAGCAACTCGACATCGTCGGTGTGGGCTATCGCGCCGAGGTGAAGGGCCCTCAGGTGCAGTTCGCGCTCGGCTACTCCCACCCGGTGATGTACGACATTCCGGAGGGGATTGCGATCGCGATCGACGCCAAGGCCAACCGGGTGACTGTGACCGGCGCCGACCGCCAGAAGGTGGGGCAGGTCGCGGCCGAGATCCGCCGGCTCCGCAAGCCCGATCCCTACAAGGGCAAGGGTATCAAGTACACGAACGAGATCCTGCGCCGCAAGGTCGGCAAGGCCGGAGGCAAGTGAGGCGGTCATGACCGAGCATGTGACGAAACTGGTTCAGAGGAAGCGGGAGCGCCGCGAGCGTGCCCATCAGCGGCTGCGGGTGCGGGTGCGTGGCACGGCCGAACGGCCGCGCCTGTCGATCTACAAGAGCGTGAAGTATTTCTACGCCCAGGTGATCGACGACGATCGCGGCGTCACCCTCGCGCAGGCGAGCTCGTCCGACCCGGCGGCCCGGCAGCGGATTACCGGTTCGGCGAGCAACAAGGACGCGGCGAAGGTCGTCGGCGAGCTGGTCGCCGAGCGCGCCAAGGAGAAGGGGATCGAAAAGGTCGTCTTCGACCGCGGCGGCTACATCTACCACGGCAACGTCAAGGCGATTGCCGACGCTGCCCGCGAAAAGGGTTTGCAGTTCTAAGATCGCAAGGGCGCATCGGTGCGCCCGGTGAAGGAGAAGACGTTGGCCAGGGACTTCGAGCGCGAGAGCGAGTTTTTTGAGCAGGTCGTCCATATCAACCGTGTGACCAAGGTGGTCAAGGGCGGCAAGAACTTCTCGTTCTCCGCCCTGGTGGTGATCGGAGACGGGAACGGCCGTGTCGGCTATGGCGCCGGCAAGGCGAAGGAGGTGCCCTCGGCGATTCGCAAGGGCATCGAGATCGCCAAGCGGAACATGATCCAGGTGCCGCTCAAGGGCAGCACGATCCCGCACGAGGCGCTGGGCGTTTTCGGGGCCGGCCGGGTGCTGATCAAGCCGGCCTCCGCGGGTACGGGCGTGATCGCGGGCGGTCCGGTGCGCGCCGTCATCGAGACGGCGGGCATTCAGGACATCCTGACGAAGTCGCTCGGCTCGACCAACCCCCACAACGTGGTGAAGGCGACCTTCGACGCACTGCTGACGCTGAAGCACGCGGAGGACGCGATGCGTCTTCGCGGGCTGGAGGGCCGGGTGGCGGCCTCTCCGGCGGCGCGCGCGGTGCCCTCGACGGTGTCTGCGGGATCCGCAGCAGGTACGGCCTCGGTTCCGGCGGCTCCCGAGAGCCCGGCCGGCGCCTGAGGCGAACTGATTCGATAGAGCCGGGAGCTGAACATGGCTGAGAACGAAGGCAAGAAGATCCGCATCCGTCAGGTGCGCAGCGCGATCGGCACCAAGAGCGGGCACCGCGAGGTGCTCCGGGGCCTGGGCCTGCGCCGGATCCGTCACGAGGTCGTGAGGGAGGACACTCCTGCGGTGCGCGGCATGGTGAACAAAGTCTCGTACCTGCTGGAAGTGCATGAGGAGCAATCATGAGACTGCACGAGCTTTCCCCGGCCAAGGGGAGCAAGCACGCGAAGAAGCGGGTCGGCCGCGGGCCCGGCTCGGGCACCGGCAAGACCGCCGGCAAAGGCGAGAAGGGTCAGAAGTCCCGTTCGGGCTACAGCCGCCGGGACGGCTTCGAGGGCGGCCAGATGCCCCTCATCCGCCGGGTGCCGAAGCGCGGGTTCACCAACATCTTCAAGACCGAGTACGCGGTGGTGAACCTCGCGCAGCTCGGGGAGCTTGAGGGCGAAGTGACGCCCGAGGTTCTGGTCAGCCGCGGCCTCGTCCGTTCCGGCAAGCCGGTCAAGGTGCTGGGCGACGGCGAGATCGGCAAGGCGCTCAAGGTGACGGCGAACAAGTTCAGCAAGTCCGCCCGTGCCAAGATTGAGGCGGCGGGCGGTAGCTGTGAGGAGCTTCAGGCGTGATCGAAAGCTTTCGCAATATCTTCGCCATCCCAGACCTGCGCAAGCGTGTCCTGTTCACGTTCGCGCTGCTGGCGGTCTACCGGATCGGGTGCCAGATCCCGACACCGGGCGTCGATCCGCAGGCGCTGCTGGAGTTCATGCGGATGGCGCAGGGAACCTTTCTCGGTTTCGTGAACACGTTCACCGGCGGCAGCCTGCAGAAGATCGCGGTGTTCGCGTTGGGCATCATGCCCTACATCACCGCGTCGATCATTCTGCAGCTTCTCACGGTCGTGTGGCCCTACCTGGAGAAGCTCTCCAAGGAAGGGGAGCTCGGCCGGCGCAAGATCACCCAGTACACCCGTTACGGCGCGGTGCTGATCGCGATCATCCAGGGCACGGGCATCGCGGTCTTCCTGGAGTCCCAGCGGACGCCGGGTGGCGCCGCGCTGGTCCCGGAGCCCGGCTGGGCCTTCCGGGCCATGACCGTGATCACGCTGACCACCGGCACGGCCTTCATCATGTGGCTGGGTGAGCAGATCAGCGAGCGCGGCATCGGCAACGGCATTTCGCTCATCATCTTCGCGGGAATCGTGGTGGGCCTGGTCCCGGCCATCGGCAAGACGGTCGACAGCATGCAGCGGGGCAACCTGCAGTTCCTGACGATCCTCGTCCTGCTGGTGTTCATGGTTCTGGTCGTCGCCTTCATCGTCTACATGGAGCGGGCGCAGCGCCGGATCCCGGTGCAGTACGCCAAGCGCGTCGTGGGCCGCAAGGTCTACGGCGGCCAGAGCACCTATCTTCCGCTGCGGGTCAACACCGGCGGCGTGATCCCGGTGATCTTCGCGAGCTCGGTGGTGACGGTGCCGTCAGTGATCGCGGGCATGGTCCAGAACGAGACGGTGCAGAGGATGGCTCAGACGGTCGCCTGGGGGCAGCCGATCTACTACCTCCTGCAGGTCGTCACGATCGTGTTCTTCTCGTACTTCTACGTCTCGATCATCTTCAACCCCGCCGACCTCGCCGAGAACATGCGGAAGTACGGCGGCTTCATCCCGGGCATCCGTCCGGGCAAGCGGACGGCTGAGTACATCGACCGCATCCTCACCCGGATCACGCTGGTGGGCGCTCTCTACCTGGCTGCGGTCACGATCCTGCCCGAGTTCCTGCTGACCGGCTTCAACGTCGCCGGCCTGCCCTTCATCGGACGCTCGATCGCACCGTACTTCCCCGATTGGGTCAGCGAGGGTCTGGGCATCAACTTCTACTTCGGCGGCACGTCGCTCCTCATCGTGGTCGGCGTCGCGATGGATACGATCCAGCAGATCGAAAGCCAGCTCGTGATGCGTAACTACGAGGGGTTCATGAAGAAGGGACGCATCCGTGGGCGGCGCGGCTGACATGACGCGCGGCAGCCGGCCCCGGATCGTCCTGCTCGGCCCTCCGGGCGCGGGCAAGGGCACCCAGGCGGCTCTGCTCGCGGGCCAACTCGGCGTGCCGGCGATCTCCACGGGCGACATGCTGCGCCAGGCCGTGGCTTCGGGCTCGGCCCTGGGCGGCAAGGTCCAGGGAATCATGGCGTCGGGTGGGCTTGTTGATGATGCTACGATGGCCGACGTGGTGCGGGCTCGGCTGGCGATGGTGGATGCCCAGCCGGGATTCCTCCTCGACGGCTATCCGCGGACGCTCCCCCAGGCGGAGACGCTGGAGGGGATCCTCAGCCAGACGGCTCAGGAGCTCGACGCGGTCCTCCTGGTGGAGGTGCCCGAGGAAGAGCTGGTCCGGCGGGCGGTGCTGCGGGGACGGGGCGATGACGACCGCGAAGAGGTGGTCCGCGAGCGGCTTCGGGTCTATCGGGAAAAAACCGAGCCGCTTATCGGTTATTATAGGGAGCGCGGTCTGCTCTACCCGATCGACGGCAATCTTCCGGTCGACAAGGTGACGTCCCAGATGCTGATCGCGCTCGGGCGGTCGGGGTGATGGGTTGATGGTATTGAAGACGCCCGGCGAGATCGACCTGATGGATCAGGCGAACCGGATCGTCCTGTCTGTGCTGGACGAGGTCGGCGCCAAGATCGCTCCGGGTGTGACCTCGCGGGAGCTGGACCGGGTGGCCGAGCGGGTCATCCGCACTGCGGGCGGGGTGCCGGCCTTCTTGAACTACAGGGGATATCCGGCGACTCTCTGCATTTCGGTTGACGACGTCATCGTGCATGGCATCCCGAACGACGTCCCTTTCGAGGAGGGGCAGATCGTCGGGATCGACTGCGGGGTGCTCTACAAGGGGTACTACGGAGACGCGGCTCGCACGTTTGCGGTGGGGGAGGTGGGGGAGGATGCGAAGCGCCTGCTCAAGGTGACCGAGGAGGCGCTCCGGCTGGCAGTTGCGCAGGTTCGTCCGGGTGCGCGGCTGTCGGACATCGGGTTTGCGGTCCAGCAGCACGCCGAGCGGCACGGCTACTCGGTGGTTCGGGAGTTTTCGGGCCACGGTATCGGAACGTCATTGCACGAGGACCCCCAGGTGCCGAATTATGGGAAGCCTGGCAAGGGGCCGCAGCTCCGCCCGGGTCTCGTGCTGGCTATCGAGCCGATGGTCAATGCGGGGAAGGCCGGCGTCCGGATGGATGCCGACGGGTGGACGGCGCGGACCGAGGACGGGTCGCTTTCGGCCCATTTCGAGTTTTCGGTGGCGGTGACCCCGTCCGGCGCCCGGGTGCTGGGCCTTAGCTGAGCAGAACAGGAGAGCGCAAGTTTTGTCCAAAAAAGAAGAGGCGATCGAGGTCGAAGCCACGGTGATCGAGCCGCTCCCGAACGCGATGTTCCGGGTCGAGCTGGAGAACAAGCACCAGGTTCTGACGCACATCTCGGGCAAGATGCGGAAGCATTTCATCCGTATCCTGCCGGGAGACCGGGTCCTGGTGGAGCTTTCGCCCTACGACCTCACGCGGGGCCGGATCGTCTACCGTCTCAAGTAGGCGGGTGAAAGGAAGTCGGTCATGAAAGTACGTTCGTCGGTGAAGCGGATCTGCCCGAAGTGCAAAGTCGTCCGCCGGAAGGGTGTCGTGCGGGTGATTTGCGAGAACCCGAAACACAAGCAGCGTCAGGGATAAGGTAGCCAATGGCACGTATCGCAGGGGTCGACCTGCCCCAGAACAAACAGGTTTGGATCGGGCTCACGTACATCTACGGCATCGGCCGGTCGCGCTCGCGCGACATTCTGGCCAAGGCCGAGGTACCCAACGTCACGAAGGTGAAGGATCTCACGGAGGACGAGGCCCGCCGGATCCGCAAGGTCATCCAGGACGAGGGCCGGGTGGAGGGCGACCTGCGCAAGGAGGTCAGCCAGAACATCAAGCGGCTGATGGAGATCGGCTCCTATCGGGGCGTCCGTCACCGCCGCGGGCTGCCGGTTCGGGGTCAGCGGACCCAGACCAACTCCCGTACCCGCAAGGGTCCGCGGCGCGGCGCCGTAGCCGGCAAGAAGAAGGCGACCAAGAAGTAGGCCAGGGCCCTCCAGGAGATCTACGATGGCGAAAGCGGAGAAGAAGGACCGGAAGAGTGGCAAGAAGAAGGAGAAGCGCAACGTCCCGCATGGGGTTGCGCACATCCAGGCCACCTTCAACAACACGATCGTCTCGATCGCCGATCCGGAGGGCAACCTCCTGTCCTGGTCGTCGGCCGGGCGGATCGGATTCAAGGGCTCGCGCAAGGGCACTCCCTTCGCGGCTCAGGTGGCGGCCCAGAACGCGGGCGGCAACGTGAAGGATGTGGGGATGCGCTCCGTGGACGTCCTGGTCAAGGGACCGGGCGCCGGGCGCGAGTCGGCGATCCGTGCTCTCCAGGCCTCGGGCCTGGAGGTCAAGTCGATCAAGGACGTCACCCCCATCCCCCACAACGGCTGCCGGCCGCGCAAGCGCCGCCGCGTGTAAGTCACAGCAGGACGGAACCGCCGCTGAGCCGCCCGGGTGTGCCGGGGGCTCGTCGGGCGTCTTCCCAGGTTGAAGTCCCCGTAGCGTCGGGGAGAGGACGTCAAGGAGAGCACAAAAGTGGCAAGATACACGGGACCCGTTTGCCGGCTGTGCCGCCGGGAGCGGATGAAGCTGTTCCTGAAGGGGGACCGCTGCTTCAAGGAGAAGTGCGCGGTCGAGCGGCGGAACTTCCCGCCGGGCCAGCATGGGACGCGGCGTGGCCGCCGGACCCTGGGCTACGGCCTGCAGCTCCGCGAGAAGCAGAAGGTGAAGCGCATCTACGGAGTGCTCGAAAGCCAGTTCCGCTCCTATTTCGAGGAGGCGGACCGGCGCAAGGGCATCACCGGTGAGAACCTCCTCATCATGCTCGAGCGGCGCCTCGACAACGTCGCCTACAGCCTCGGTTTCGCCGCGTCGCGGGCCCAGGCGCGGCAGCTCGTCCGCCACGGCCACGTACTGGTCGACGGCCGCAAGGTCTCGATCCCGTCCTACCAGGTCAAGGGCGGCCAGGCGGTGGTGGTCAAGGAGTCCAGCCGCAAGAATCCGCTGGTCCGGTCGAGCGTGGAAACCGCGCGGGGCCGGGGCGTGCCGGAGTGGCTGGAGCTCGACGCGGAGAACGTGAGCGGCAAGGTTCTGCGCCTGCCGGCCCGGGAAGACATCAAGCTGCCGATCCAGGAGCAGTTGATCGTCGAGCTCTACAGCCGCTGAGCGGTAGATATTTGGTACAAGCGCAGGGAAGGAGTCCCAGAATGCTTTGGAAAGGTTTTCAGCGCCCGAAGCGCCTCGAGGTCGATCAGGAGAGCCTGACGTCCACATACGGGCGGTTCACCGCCCAGCCCTTCGAGCGTGGCTTCGCCACGACGATCGGCAATGCCCTGCGGCGCTGTCTGCTGTCCTCTATCGAGGGGGCGGCGATCACGGCGATCAACATCGAAGGGGTGCTACACGAGTTCTCCTCGATCCCGGGGGTGCAGGAAGATGTCACCGACATCATCCTGAACCTCAAGCAGATCCCGATCCGCCTGCACACCGACGACGCCAAGGTGCTGTCGATCGACGTGCAGGGGCCGGGCAAGGTGGCCGCCGGACAGATGAGCGAAGATCCCCAGGTCGAGATCATCGACCCGAACATTCATATCGCCACGACGAACGAGGAAGGGCGGCTCAAGCTGCAGGCCCAGGTCAAGCTCGGCCGGGGTTACGTGGCTGCCGACCGCAACTTCGACGAGTCGATGGGCATCGGCTGGATTCCTCTGGACTCGGCCCACAGCCCGGTCCGGCGGGTGAACTACCGCGTCGAGGCGGCCCGCCTCGGCCAGACCACCGACTACGAGCGTCTCATCCTCGAGGTCTGGACGAACGGCACGGTCGGCCCTGAGGAGGCGGTCTCTCTCGCGGCGATGCTGCTCCGGGATCACCTCGGTATCTTCATCCAGACCGAGGAGAGCCTGCGGCACGACGGCAGCGAGCTCGGCCGCGAGGAGCTGGCCGGTCTCGACGCCCTGCTCGCCAAGAACATCGACGAGCTCGACCTCTCGGTCCGCTCGGCGAACTCGCTCAAGAATGCAAACATCCACACCCTCCGCGATCTCGTCCGGCGGTCCGAGAAGGACATGCTCGAGACGAAGAACTTCGGCAAGAAGTCGCTGGAGGAGGTGCAGGAAGTCCTGGACAAGCTGGGCCTGTCGCTCGGCATGGAAGTGCCGGAGCGAACCGGCGGAGCCGGGGCCTCGGCCTAGGCCGAAGCCCGAGGAGAGATCATGCGTCACGCAATGAGGCACAGGAAGCTGGGGCGGACCAGCTCCCACCGCGAGGCCCTGTTCCGCAACCAGCTCCAGTCGCTCGTCGTGAGCGAGCGGATCATCACGACGCTGCCCAAGGCCAAGGAGCTGCGGCCGATCGCCGAGAAGGTGATCACCCGTGGCAAGCACGGCGGCGTCCACGACCGCCGCTGGGCCCTGCGCTGGCTGCTCGACCGCGAGCTTGTCAAGAAGCTGTTCGACGACATCGCGCCGCGCTTCGCCGAGCGTCCGGGCGGTTATCTCCGGATCGTCAAGCTGGGACCACGCCAGGGTGACGGCGCGGAGATGGCGGTGCTCGAGCTGGTCGAGCGCGAGTCCGTCGCGGCTCCGGCCGAGGCCCCCAAGGAGGCCAAGGCCAAGAAGGAGCCGAAGCCCCAGAAGGAAGGGAAGGAGAGCAAGGAGAAGGCCGCGAAGCCCAAGAAGGAGGCGGCGCCCAAGAAACCCGCCAAGCCCGCGAAAAAGGAAGGCGGATCCGAGAAACCCCGGAAAGGCCCTACTCAGCAGAAGGGCGCCACCCGCCAGAAGGTCTAGGATGTAGGGGCAACCTTTGGGTTGCCCCCGCCGGTGCGCCAAGGGCAGGCACAAGGCCTGCCCCTACCATAGTGATCGAAGTCTGGAACGGCCGGCGCCCGCGCCGGCCATTCGCATTTCAGTCTGCATTTCAGCCTACAATCCAGCCCGTGCAGTCTGCCAACCGTCTCGGCCGCAACGTCCTCGCGCTCTCGGCGGTGAGCTTCCTCACCGACGTGGCCACGGAGATGACGTATCCGCTGATCCCCGTGTTCCTGTCCACGGTGCTGGGGGTGCGGGCGACCGCGGTCGGCGCCATCGAGGGGGCGGCGGAGTCGACCGCCGCGCTGCTCAAGCTCGCCAGCGGCTGGCTCTCGGACCGCGTGCCGCGCCGCAAGCCGCTGGTGCTGTTCGGCTACGGCCTCGCTTCGGCCGTCCGGCCGCTGATCGGGATCGCGCAGTCGGTCTCGCAGGTGCTGGGCGTCCGGGTCGCCGACCGGATCGGCAAGGGGATCCGGACCTCGCCGCGCGACGCGCTGATCGCCGACTCGGTGGACCCGGCCATCCGCGGACGCGCCTTCGGGTTTCACCGGGCGTCGGACCACGCCGGCGCGATGGTCGGCCCTCTTCTGGCGTTCGCCTTTCTGAAGTGGGGCGGGCTCGATCTGCGGCACCTGTTCCTGTGGACGATCGTTCCCGGTGTGCTGGCGGTCGCGGTGCTGGTCTTCGGCGTGCGGGAGGTTCCCGCGCGAGCCCAAGCCCAGGGAGGCGGCCTTCGATCCGAAGGTGGCGCTGCGGCGGCAGGTTCTGGGCGTTTCTCGCGGTTGCTCTTTGTGTTCACGCTCGGCAACTCGACGGATGCCTTCCTGCTGCTGCGGGCCTCGGACCTGGGGGTGGGCGCGGCGATGATCCCGATCCTCTGGGCGATGCTGCACGCGGTGAAGTCGGTTTCCAGCACGCCGGCCGGCGCCCTTTCGGACCGGATCGGCCGGAAGCCTCTTCTGATCTCCGGCTGGACCGTGTACGCGGTGGTCTACTTCCTCCTCGGCCGGGCGGGAGCGAAGTGGCATGCCTGGGCGCTCTTCGCCGTTTACGGGATCTATTTTGGGATGACCGAGGGGGTGGAGAAGGCGCTGGTGGCGGACCTGGTGCCGGCCGACCGGCGAGGCTCGGCGTTCGGGTGGTACAACCTGGCCTTGGGCCTCGGCGCGCTCCCGGCCTCGCTGATCTTCGGCGCGATCTGGGACCGCTGGGGGGCGCCGGTGGCGTTCACGTTCGGCGCGGCCATGGCGCTGGCGGCGGCGGTTGGGATCGCCGGGATCGACGGCGGCCGTCAGGCGGCCGGCCGGGGCGATCGGGACGTCGCGCCGAGCAGGCCGAGGTAGCCCTTTTCCCGGGCTTCCTTCTGCAGCGCCGTGCGGTGGAGCAGGGCGTCGGCCGCCTGACCGCGGGCCTCTTCGATGCCGGCGAGAGCGAGCCCGGCTCTCAGCCGGATCTCCGTGAGCCCCGCCCGGGTGGACTGATCGAGAACCTCGGTCAATGTCTTCCCGGGATCGGCCTGAAGCCGGGCGGTCCGAAGCTGGACCGTGAGCCGCGCCCGGAGATCCTGGCTGCCTTCGAGGAGCGCGAAGGCCCGGTCGAGGTCTTTGCGGTCGTTCGCGGCGTCCGCTTTTACGGCCAGGGCGAGCGCCTGACCGACGGCCTCTCCCTGGCGCTCGAGCTCCGCCGCGGCCTGGGAGGCGAGCTCGACGGCCTGCGCCCTGTCGCCGGCATTTCCGGCGTCGAGATCCAGCGTGGCGAGGGCGAGCCGGCTCTCGGCCGCGGTGCCGCGTTCGCCCAGGCGCTCGCGGAGGGCGAGAGCTTCCTCGTGCTGTTTTCTCGCCTCCGCGGTCTTGCCTTCGCGGGCCAGCACCTCGCCCAGGCCGAAGAGGGCATAGGCCATGGAGCTCTGGCTGCCGGTCTCGCGGCAGATCGCCAGCGACCGTTCGAAGTTTTTCCGCGCCGCGGGGAGGTCGCCCTGATCGAGCGCCAGGGTTCCGAGGTTGTTGAGCGAGGAGACTTCGCCGATTTTCTGGCCGATCTCCTGGCGCAGCCCGAGCGCGATCTTGTGCCGCCGGAGCGCGCCCGGCAGGTCGCCCTTGCGCCGGTAGACGACGCCGAGGTTGTCCATGGCATAGGCCGCGCCGCTCTTGTCGCCTTGCTCCTTGCGGAGGGCGAGCGACCGCTCGAGGAATTCCGCGGCCTTGTCGAGCTGGCCACGGCGCAGGAGGACGCTCGCGAGGTTGTTCAGCGCGTAGGCTTCTCCGGCCTTGCTGCCGATCTCGCGGGAGATCGCGAGAACCTGCCCGTAAAGCTCGAAGGCGCGGTCCAGGTCGCCCTGGCTGCGGAGGACGACCGCGATGTTGTTGAGCTCTCCGGCTTCGGCACCGCGGTTGCCGATCGCCTGGTAGGTGGCGAGCGCCTCCTCGTAGAGGCCGGAGGCGGCGGCCAGCTCTCCCTGGTCGAAATTCACGTTCGCGGCGTGGGTGAGGGCTTCGGCGACGCCCGCCCGGTCGCCTTTCGCGGCATAGAGGCGCTGGCCGTCGGCGCAGGCGGCGAGAGCCGCCCTGGCCCGGCCCAGGTTGCGCAGGGCGCGGCATTCCAGGAGGCGGGCTTGCGCCGTCATCAGCGTCGCGCCGTGATCGATCCCCTTCTTCGCGGCGCGCTCGGCCGCGGCGCGCTGGCGGTTGAAGTCGGCACGGGCACCGGCGGCGATGGATTCGGCCAGGTCGATCCGCGGATCCTCGTTCGACGGCGGAGGCAGGTGGCGGAGGGCGTCGGTAGTGCCGATGGCCGCCGCCACCTGGCCGGCCGCGGTCTGCGCCGCCGCGAGCCTCAACCCATACTCGAGCGTGTCCGGGAAGAGGTTCCAGAGCCGCCAGTAGATCTCCACCGCCTTGCCCCACTCCTGAACCGTCTCGCGGTAGCTCCCCTCGATGAGCAGGCGCTCCTCCTGCGGCAGGCTCGCCGACAGATCGAAGGCCAGCTTCGCCTCCGCGCGCGCCCGCCCGTCGTAGCCGAGGGTCGAGAGCGCCGTGGCGAGGCCGGAGTGGGCAAGGGCGTTGCGGGGATCGGCGGCCACGGCGCGCTCGAGGATCTCGCGGGCCTCGGCGGGCTCGAGCGAGCGCAGCCGGTCCATGCCCTCCGAATAGAGGCGGGCCGCTTCGGGGCTGGAGGCGAGCGAGGCGCGGACCGTCCGGCCGCCCGCCGGCTCCTGGCCGGCGCCCAGATCCTGCCGCAGCTTGCCGCCGGCCCGGGCCACGAGGTTGAACAGGTCGGCCTCGGGGCCGGTCTCGGTGACGGAGGTGGTTTCTCCGGAGAGGGTGTCTTGCAGCTTGATGTCGAGCCGGATGCGGCGCCCCGCGGGGTTCTCCAGCACGGCGAAGGAGCCGACGACGACGTCGTCCGACCCGAGCTGGGCGCGGACGCGCGCCAGCGTATCGCCCGCGAGGCTGCGGGTCTCGGCGAGCCCCAGCTCCAGCCTGGCGCGGGCGACGTTCTCGCCGGGGACGATGCGCAGCCCGCCGTCCGCGCCGAGCTCCGAGGACAGCATCTCGGCGAGGCCGGCCGAGAGCCACTCCGTGCCCGGAGCCTTGGTGAGGTTCTCGAAACCCAGGACCGCCACCGAGCGCCGCGGGGTGATCCCCTCGGTCAGCCGCGCCATGCGCTCCTCGGGCGTCAGGTTTTCCTCCTCCATCCCCGGTACCGGAACCAGCCGACGGCGGCGGACAGGAGGATCAAGGCGGTGAGCGCGGCGATCTGGAGCTTCCGCCGGCTCAGGCGCGGCGCCGGCTTCCCCCCGGCCGGAGCCACGGCCGGAGCGGCGGGACGGAACGGCGGTGTCGGCGGGTGTGGCGGGTGTGGCCGGCGCGGCAGGGCCGGGGCTGCCGGAGAGCTCAAGGCCTGGATCGCTTCGGGAGCGGTCGCGAAGCGGGCGGCCGGATCCCGTTCCAGGCAGCGGAGGATCGCCGACTCCCAGCGCTTGTCGAGCGCCGGCACGTGGGTGCTGGGGGCCGGGGGCTGCCTCGCGCAGCCGCCGGATGGCGACCGAGATGGCGGTCTCGCCCGTGAACGGCACCGTGCCGGTGACCATCTCATAGAGCACGACCCCGAACGCGTAGATGTCCACCGCCGCCGTGATCTCCTTGCCTTCCACCTGCTCGGGGGCGAGGTAGGCCGGAGTGCCGACGACGCCGGCCTGGACGGTCAGGTCCGGCGTGTGCTTCGAATCCTCGCCGGCTTCGAGGCGGGCGAGCCCGAAATCCGTCACCACGGCGCGCAGGCCGCCCCGCGATTCGGTCAGTACCACGTTGCCGGGCTTCAGGTCGCGGTGGACGATGCCCGCCTGGTGCGCGGCCGTGCAGCGCGTCGGCCATCTGCCGCGCGACCGGCAGCGCCTCCTCGGTCGACATCCGGCCGGCGCCGCGCAGCCGCTGGCCGAGCGTGTCGCCCTGCAGCAGCTCCATGGTGAGGAAGATGAGGCTGCCATGGAAGGCGACGTCGAAGATCCGGCAGACGTTGGGATGAGTGACCTTGCGCGCGAGCTGGATCTCGCGCCGGAAGCGCTCGACCGAGACCTCGTCCCGCGCCACCTCCGAGCGGATGGTCTTCAGCGCCACGCGCTCGCGCAGCTCCAGGTCGTCGACCTCGTAGACCTCTCCCATGCCGCCGCGGGCGATGAAGCGGACCACCCGGTAGCGGCTCCCGATCATCTCGCCCGGAGAAAAGGCCGGCTCCTCCTCCCTGCGCCGGGTGGGTGCCGTCGGAGGCGCCGGCGTTGCCGGGCTTCGCGGCCGCGGAGGAGGTACCGGAATCCCGTCCAGGGTCGGCGAGAGAGCCGTTCCCGCGAGCGTGGTCTCCCCGGCCGCCGCCCCCGGACGGCGGACGGCGAACGTATTGCCGCATCCCGTACAGCGGATCCGCAGCCGCGGCGGCGTCTCCTGCTCGAGGGCGAAGCGAAGCTTCTGCCCGCAGCCTGGGCAGACGACGTTGAACGACGTGGTGACGGATGGCTGAGTCATGCCTGAAACCGGAACGTTGCCCGACATTGTACTCCAAGCCCCGGTTCTTCTAGGATGGCGCGACGCTCCCAGAAGGAGGCCTCGACGATGATCCGACCCCGCCGCCTGGTGTCCGCCCTGCTGCTCGCCGCCTGCGCCCTGCTGTCCCCGATGGTTTCTCGGGCCGCGGACCAGGCGGAAGCCGAGAAGACCGTCCCGCCCGCGCCGCCGCGCGCCGAGGGCGAAGGCCCGTTCCAGCGCCTCATCCTCCGCGGCCTGACCGTCATCGACGGCACCGGCGCCCCCGCCTACGGCCCGGCCGACATCGTCATCGAGAAGAACCGCATCGTCGACATCGTCGCCCTCGGCAGCCCGGGCATGCCGATCGACCCCGAAGACCGTCCCAAGGCCAACCCGGGCGACCGCGAGATGGATCTCTCCGGCATGTACGCCCTGCCCGGCTTCATCGACATGCACGGCCACATCGGCGGCAAGGAGCAAGGCACCACGGCCGAGTATGTCTTCAAGCTCTGGATGGGCCACGGCATCACCACCATTCGCGACCCGGGCTCCGGCAACGGCCTCGAACTGGACGCTGGAGCACAAGGCGAAGAGCGCCCGCAACGAGATCACCGCGCCGCGCATCGAGGCCTACGTCTTCTTCGGCCTCGGCCGCGACAAGCCGTTCGTCACCCCGGACGAGGCGCGCAAGTGGGTCGACGAGGTGGCGGCCAAGGGCGCGGACGGCCTCAAGTTCTTCGGCTACCGGCCCGACATCATGCAGGCCGCCATCGAGGAAGCGAAGAAGCGCGGCCTGCGTAGCGCCTGCCACCACGCCCAGCTCAACGTCGCGCGCGTCAACGTCCTCACCTCGGCGCGCTGGGGCCTGACCACCATGGAGCACTGGTACGGCCTGCCGGAGGCGCTCTTCGACGGCCGCACCGTCCAGGACTATCCGCTCGACTACAACTACAGCGACGAGTCGCACCGCTTCGGCGAAGCCGGCCGCCTCTGGAAGCAGGCCGCGCCGCCCGGCTCCGAGCGCTGGAACCAGGTGATGAACGAGCTTCTGGCCCTCGACTTCACGATCGACCCGACGCTCACCATCTACGAGGCCAACCGCGACCTCATGCGCGCCCGCCGCGCCGAGTGGCACGAGGAGTACACGCTGCCGTCGCTCTGGGAGTTCTACGAGCCGAGCCGCAAGTCGCACGGTTCCTACTGGCTGCACTGGACCTCCGAGAACGAAGTGGAGTGGCGCGAGAACTACCGCCTGTGGATGGCCTTCCTCAACGAATACAAGAACCGCGGCGGCCGGGTCACCACCGGCTCCGACAGCGGCTACATCTACAAGCTCTACGGCTTCGACTACATCCGCGAGCTCGAGCTGCTGCGCGAGGCCGGCTTCCACCCGCTGGAGGTGATCAAGTCGGCCACCCTCAACGGCGCCCAGGCGCTCGGCTTGGAGAAAGAGCTCGGCTCGATCGAGCCCGGCAAGCTGGCCGACCTCGCCATCGTCGAGGAGAACCCGCTCGCCGACCTCAAGGTCTTATACGGCACCGGCGCCATCCGCGTCACGGCCGACAACAAGGTCGTCCGCGTCGGAGGCGTCCGCTACACCATCAAGGACGGCATCGTCTACGACGCGAAGAAGCTGCTCGCGGACGTGCGCGCCATGGTGAAAGAGGCCAAGGAGAAGTCCGGCAAGAGGATTGTGCAGCCGGGGATGGAGCCTGCGGCTCAGCCGTAGGCCCGGCCCAAAGCGCACTCTTGATCGCCACGGCCGTTCTGTATAGCCTCTGTACCTAGAGCCGAGAGGAAGCCATGTCCCAGATCAACATCCACCTGACCAGCGAGCTTGAGCAGACGCTTGCCGAATTCATGCGGCTCCGCCAGATCAAGACCAAGTCGGATGCCATCCGGTCCGCCCTGCAGGAGGCCTTGGAGCGGGAGCGGCGCCGCAATGAGACTCCAGACTTTTCCCGGTGGGTCGGGCTCGGCACCAAGGAGCCTGAGAATCCTTCTCCCCGGTTTCGCTCAGACGATGATCTCTGGAGCTGAGGCGTGGTCATCGACACGTCGGCTCTCCTGGCCGTCTTTTTTGCAGAGCCCTTTGGCAACTGGGTAGCAGACCGGCTTGCCGAGCACGCAGGGGAGCTGTGCATGAGCACGGTCAATTTGACGGAGACCTTGATCCGCGTTCGCGATCGCCAGCCGCACGCCTTCAAGAAGATTGAAGCGGAGCTCTTGAGCAGCGGGATCCGGTTCGTACCCCCCGATGTCCACCAGGCTCGCATTGCCGCGGAGGCGCGGCTCCGGTATCCGCTCAACCTGGGAGACTGCTTCGCCTACGCGCTGGCGACCGTGGAGAACCTGCCGATTCTGGCCCTTGATGGTGACTTCCGGTCGGCCGACCGCCCCCTTGTTCATCCTGAGACCTGGCGAGAGGGTTCGTGACGGGCCGCTCCACTCCGTGAAGCTCGGCTTCAGGAAGTTCCGGAGGGTCCGGCGCCCTGCTCTGGCCGATCAGTTCAACAACTCGATTCCTGAGAGTCCGATGGTAAATCGGCTTGCTTGCTTCTCTACAAGCTCAAGTGCTTCGGTGCTGAAGGAAAATACGTTTCCAGAGAAGGCCACGTTGCCACTGCCCAGGAACGTGAAAATGATCGTCGTCTTTATGTTGGATCCAAATTTTGTAAATTTTGGCCCCTCACTCTCGTACCCGTAGATGCTTGGATCTGCGTACTTCAGCCCTGTAACATGCACCTCTCCATTGTAGTTAACTGGCACGGCCGTTCCAGCATTGTCGATGAGCGTGGCCGCGGAGTAGTCCAAGGCTAGGTAGACGTCTTCCTGGGTGATGTTTTGAAATGTAAGCGACAGCGTAGCTGTTTTCTTGTCTTTTGACAAGGCGAAAGCGGCGACATCGACCCGAACCAGATTGTTCTCGAAGAAGACGCCCGACCGCTGAACCGTAGAGGTGGGCATTCCTTTCTGCGGGTTTGCCAATCCCGCATTCTGGCGCATGAGCTGGAGAACCGTTTCGGTCTTGGCGAACTTCGTGCTCGCGGCGGCAAATACCTTCGCCGTCTCTATGGAGATCGCCCGAGCATTGATCTTCACGTCGGTGCCCAGGTCTGCAATGGAGCCCGTGATGATCGCCTCGATTCCGAGTATCTTGCCGATCTTGGAGATCGATGCTGCATCGAACAGACTGCTCTCCGTCAGCTCCTGCTCGCGCAGGACTCTCGCCAGTTGGCGGCGCTCGACCACGTCAAACTGGCCGGCATTGGTGCCGATGGAAAGCTGAGTGACGAGCTCTTCGGCGATGAACTGGCCCAGTGCCGATTGGTAGCCGTTGAGGTCGGGGAATTCGACCACGGCAAGCTTCCTCACCTTGCCGCCTCCCATCGAAGACGAGAGCTGCTGAGCAATCTCCTGGATTCCGCCTTCGAGATCCTGGGCCGCGCTCAAGGGCGAGGAAGCCGGCCAGCAAAGGGAAAGCAAGACGAGGGCGGCGGGTACATACTTTCCGTTCAAGAGCATCGAATCACGGTCTCCTCACGGACCGGAGACGGCCCGTACGATGACGTCGACTCTCGATCTGTTCCAGTCAATCGCCACGATTTGGACTTCATAGAGCGAACCCTTCGCAGAGAAGCGTCTCGACGTGCCTGCACTCCGGGCCGGGGAGCGGTCTGGAGCCCCATCTGGAGCTGCAACCACGATCTCCACATAGCGGGACCCGAGAGTCTCGCGGAAGCTCGCGGTGATTGCGGTCGAGAGGCTCGGGAAAACCCGAGGGGCATCCGGCGAGAGGCTCTTGGGGTGGTCGAGATCCGAGGGCTCCGATTGGAGTGGGGTGCTCGGGTGCCGGCGCGGCATCCTCAGAGTGGACCAGTCCGCGGCTCTCGCGCAGGGGCTCTTCCTTGGTGGGACGGGCCACCGCTTGATTCTCTTGACGGCACCGGCTGGCTGGCTGCCGCCATGCTCGAATTCTTCGGCTGTTCCTGGATGATGACAACCGGAGCATCGGGCCGCAGCCAGAGCAGAACGACGCCGAAACCTCCTGCGATGAAGGCCGCCTGGACGGCCCCCTTTTTGGTACCAGCTCTTTTCTCTCTGCGATGGACATCGGCGGGATTATAGCGCCGTCCAGGGCTGCCGCACCGCTTCGGCGAGGCCGGCCGCCTCTGGTGTCGAGCCAGAGCAGGTGAGAAGCTCGGCCGTAGGCCCACCTCCCCCTCTTCTCTCTCTCCGCAACCATCGGCACGCATTCCCGGAAGACCAAGACTCCCTTGTGGATGGACGGCGGCGGCCCTGGACCCGGCCGCCGGCCGTTGTTTTCAGTCTTCAAGGCACCGCGCGATCGAGGCTCCCAGACTGGCAAACCCCCGCCGTTCCTCGTTTTGAGCCTCTCGATGAGGTCGACGAGACTCTCGTTGGACTTCACGAGCCTCTCGTTGACCTCGACGAGCCTCTCATCAAGGTCGTCGAGCCTCTCGTGTAAGGTCGATGAGCCTCTCGATCGAGCTCGATGAGCCGCTCATCAAGGTCGATGAGCCTCTCACGAGGTCGATGAGCCTCTCATCGAGGTCGATGAGCCTCTCATCGAGGTCGATGAGCCTCTCGTCGAGGTCGATGAGCCTCTCGTCGAGGTCGATGAGCCTCTCATCGAGGTCGATGAGCCTCTCGTCGAGGTCGATGAGCCTCTCGTTGAGGTCGATGAGCCTCTCGTTGAGGCACTGTCCTAGTTTCGATTCGCCTCCCCGGAACCCATGCTCCGACGGCGGAGAGGTGCCGGCGTAAGGTGCGATGCGTCACCTCTCGCGGTCCCATACTTGTCCGGCTATAGCCTTGGCGGGGTGGGCGGGCGAGGGATAGGATCGCCTGCGTTATGTCAGAAAAACCGAAACGGCTTCCGCCGTGGCAACTGCTGCGGCGGGCCGGTCGCGCTCTCGGCTCGTGGAAAGCGCTTCCGGGCTGGTTTCCTCTTGTCGTGGAATTCCTTGAGCGTATCCACCTCATCCATTTCCTCGCAAGAGACCATCGGGTCGGCATACGGTGACCGCAGTAGGGTTTCTCAAGGATTGGGGTTGGCTGCTCGGCATCTTTTGGCTTGCCGGAGTCGTCATCTGGACAGCGAATCAGCCGAATGCGGCCGAGCGAGAGCGCGCTATGCAACGCATGGGAAACACCCTTGGCCACGCCGTGATGAAACTCGAAGCGTTACTTAATGCCCATGACCTAAGCAAGGGACACGAGACCATGGTGAGGGAAGCGATGCGAGATTTTAGGTCCGCAGTTCACCGCTTTGCGGTTGCGGCTATGGCGACGGCCCCCGCGGAGCACCGCCGAGAATACATAGAAATGCTCGTGAACGCATGGGCCGATCTTTCGGAGTTTCATCCTGACCGGCAGTTCTCCATATCGGAGATGAGGGACATTCTCTCGGCGATCCACGGGGCGTCGCGGCCAGAAGGCTCCGGCGAGCCCCCTGCTTCCGGGTGAAAGCCTCCGGGGTTGTGTCTTACACAGCCGCCGGTCGGTCCAGAAGCCCGATCAGGTCCGCGACCGACCACACCCGCGACGTGACACCGGCCGCCATGGCAGGCGTGCAACGGATGCTCTGGTGAAGACGGCAGAAGTTGTAGTAGCAGAGGAACAGGCCCAGGGCCGCCACGTGGTTCTCGGAGCTTCTTGGAATGGGCGTTCGTGAGCCGGGTGTAGCGGCGCATGCCCATGCGGAGGGTCAGGTTGTGGCGCTCTACATAGGAGGTCGAGACGTGCTTCGCGTCCGGGCATCCCGTGACCGCGTGCTTCTGAGTTCCGAGGCACTCCGCCGGGCTGTACCAGATGATCGCCCTCCGGAGTCGGGCCGTAGACCTTGACGAGCATGGCGTAGTCGATCGACCCGGAGAAGGCGTCTTCCACGGCGGAGAGGTACATCTTGTGCCCGTCCGTGGTGAGTTGGACCCGGTTGACCAGACGGGAGGCCAAGATCCTGCATGAACTCCGTGGCGCACCCGGCATCCCGGGAACCCACCAGGAAGCAGGGGATCAGCTTCGTCTCGGCGTCCACCGCGGTGAAGGCCCAGAGGTCGCCGATAGCCGAAGGTGCCTTTCTTCTCAGCCGGGACGTTCTTCGCCTTGGCGTGGACAGAAGGCCCAGATCTCGTCCACCTGGAGGCGCTTGCAGGGAAGATTCCGCAGCGTCTCGTCCATGTAGCGGATGCAGGCCTCCCCGAGTTCAAGCGAGAGCTTGGCAACCGTGTCCTTGGACACGTCGCACCATCCGGGCCGTGGCGCGGACGCTCATACCTTCGACCAGGGCGGAGACGATCGCGGAGCGCTTCGAGGTACTGAGGACGTTTGCCATACTAGACATTATGCTTGCCTCCGACGGAAAAGTCAATGGGTGCAGGAAACTACCCAAAATCGTCAGAGCGCATGGTCGCGTCCGTGGTGGGGTATGGCTGGCATATGGATTCAAGCATTCGTAGCTGGGAGCTACGGGAAATGCTAGAATCCCGTATACGGGCTAGGTACGTACGTATACGGCCCAAGGAGAGTTATGGCTTCAGAGACTCACACCGAGACGATGGAGGGCTTCTCAATGCTTGCCAAGCTCAAGACTCTATCCGATGAGAGCAAGGGTCAAGTAAGAAATCTCATAGCGGAATTGTACGAAGCAGAGCAGAGAGAGAGAGAGAGAGAAGAACATCGTCGCCTAGTGCGGGAAGCGTTTGAGCTTACAAAGCGCTCCCTGGCTCGCTACTGGGGAGCTGAGGACGATGCCGACATCGCCGCAAAGGATCTTTGAGTTCGGCGATGTTGTGAAGGTTCTATATCGTGGCACCCGCCCGGGTGTTATTGTCAGCGCGGCCAGCCACAACCAAACGGCAATGGACGTAGTAGTAATGATGATTACTGCGAAAGAACAGCACGCGATGCGCGGCGGTGCCATTGTGCTGGATAGGTGGGCTCAATACAACTTAGATAAACCATCCATCATTCAAGCCGGTTTTCTTTAGCTACCCGCCCGAGGATCTTCAGAAGATTGGGCACATTGATGAAGACATCAAAGCGCTTGTGAGGCAATCAATGGGGAAAGTCTTCGGCGGCACTGTCAAGAAGAAGTAGGTTTCTTCTCCCATCTAGACAAGGCAGCTTTCTTAGCGATCTCTTTCCGTCTCTCAGGCGTCAGATCCCTCGCCCGCTTCTGTCCGCCCTTCACCGCCCCCTTCCGCTTTGCGACCGCAACCGGGCTTTGATCCGGCTCCGGAGGGACTTGGCGTGGGGCTTCTCCGATGATCTCCAAATAGACCTGGTGCGCGGCCTGGACGGGATCGCGGGAGCGTTTGGGGTGCATCGGCATGCTCCTATCGTAACATGCGGGGCGATCCCGGTATGGGACCGCCCCTTGAAACTCAGGCTTGCTCGCGGACGTGGCGCTCGACTACCGAGCCCCCGCCGTGTTCATCCCGGACTAGGACCGGCGCCAGTTCACTGGCGAGATTGCGGCACTGGTGGTGACTGCGGAGGGTGGCAATAATTCGCCGGGTGGGCAGGTGGACCAGGGTATGTCGCTTGATCCCCGGGTATGCCGGTCCAAGCTGCGTTCCCCGGTAGATCCCGAAGGGTGGCGAGATGTGGCCCCGGAGGGTGACCTCTTGGCCGTCCAGGGTGACGGCGACGGCCCCGCGGTGCCACGCAGAGGGATAGGCCGTCCTGCCCGCGCCCGGTGTTCCAGGTAGGCATCCAAGGCTTGCGCGGCCCACCCGCCGACGGAGGCGTACCCTTCCCCCTCAGCCGCCCGTTTCCAGCGGGCGGACTGCGGGAGAGTGGCGCGGACGGTGAACGAGGCGACCTTCACGGCTCGCTCCCTTCCCGCCGGAGCAGCTCCGGCTCCGCCCACTCCCGGAAGCGACGGAGGGCGTAGCGCCGGTTTCGGTCCTGCTCGGTTTCGGGCTCCGTGCAAGCCGCGGGGATCGGCTCGTGGACGGCGCGCCGGATCTCCTTGGCTCCCATCCTGAAGACCAGACGCACGCGGCGGAATGCCCGATGGTTGCGCACCACGTACCGCGCCGCGTAGAGGAGAAACTCCTGGACGGTCATTCCGTTGTCAAGCGCTTGCGCAGCCATCTGGAGGCGAAACTGCTCGAAGGTGTCATGGACGGTGACGCGGTAGACCTCGGGCCGGTACTCTCCGATCGGGGCGAGCCGCTTCTGTCGCTCAAGGTGATCCCATCCCATGGCTACACCTCGTGGAGCATGATGCCGTGCGGCGCGTGGGCGTCGTTCTGGAGGCGTACGACCTGCCAGACCCGGGACAGGGGCAGGGCAAGCTCCGCCGCGGACTCGGACTCCCAATCCCTCCAGGCCGCGAGCCACCGCCCCCAAGCGTAGAAGACCACCAGCTCGCACTGGTCCGGGGTGTAGTCGGGGATCGGGCTCCCGTTGTAGAAGATGATCTGGACGGCGGCATCGTAGAGCTGGCGCCGTAGCTCCTCCGAATAGAAGGCGGTTTCGAGGTTGGGGATAGAATGCTGACGGTCAGGCATGGGGCTAGCTCCTGTGCTTGGCTAGGCTCGGTCGGGGTGTCTTCAGCATCTCCGGGCGGGGCCGCTTCTCTTTTGGCAGGGGAGAACGCTTCCCCCCTTACAGGGGGAAGCTACAGGAAAATCAGGGGTTTAGGGGGCTCGGAACGCGGGTGGGTTTCAAACTAGGACAGTGCCCTCGTTGAGGTCGATGAGCCTCTCATTGAGGTCGATGAGCCTCTCATCAAGGTCGATGAGCCTCTCATGAGACCCCTGCCGAGGCCTCCCGAGTCGATTGCGAAGGCAGGCAGCCGGATTCCTTCTTTACGCGCCTGTCAACGGACCCGCGAGCGACTCGATTCCAGGCTGATCGAGGCTGATGGCTGGCTGGAGATCCTTCTCGATACGGTCAAGCAACCGCTCCGGCCCTTCTGTCCTCATAAGAGGACAAAAAGTGCAGATTCTTTTCTTTTTGGTCCCAGGAAACAGCCTGAAAACCCTAGACGAGGCCGTCAGGCCGCCCGTAGACTCTCCCTGAAGTGAAGGGAGACGAACGACGATGCCAAACGCGGGTCCCCACGACCGA
This sequence comes from uncultured Holophagales bacterium, assembly GCA_963844885.1. GTDB lineage: Bacteria > Acidobacteriota > Thermoanaerobaculia > Multivoradales > UBA5704 > DATMER01. The sequence continues at coordinate 811,314 of CAWJQA010000018.1, forward strand.
CCGGCCGTTTGAGACCTTCACCTTGAAGGAGGAACGCAGCCGGGTCCTCCTTCCGCTCATTGACAATTTGGAGGGATGACGGCCGCCGAGTCCAAGGCCTCCGTCGTTCCGCAGGGGTCCGCCTTTTCCGGGAGGGGAGGCGGTGCCATCGCCGGAGGTGTGTGGGAGGGGCTCGTGGGTGAGCGGCGGTGGCAGCCTCTTGATGGAGAAACCTCCCCGCGCCGTCCGTACTCCCTGGGACCGCCGGCGCCCCGCCGGCGGTTGGTGGCTTCGGCTGGCGTTGACGATGATCGGGCCGGCTGATCTGAGGCGCTCCGAGAAAGCGAGCCGAATCTCTCGCCAGCCAAGCGCCGTCAGGGAGTCCCCAAAGGGGACGCAGGAATAGAGCCTGGGGCTTCAGCCCCAGGTCCAGATCCCCCAGAAAACACCAAGCCCTGAAAGGGCGCAGGCATTGCCGCGGGGTTGCAACCCCGCGAGGGCGGGCGGTGATATGCCTGCGTCCCTCCGGGACTTGGGGAATGGGGGTGGCCGTCGTCCAGGGGTTGAAACCCCTGGCTGTACGCCTCCGTCCCTCCGGGACTTTGCACCGCGTCGTCCACGGCCGCCTGCTCATCGCCGGACACCGGACCTCTTCTTCTTGAAGCGAAGGCTGTACCGGGATAAGGTGACATCCGGGATTATTCGGCTGGCAGTGCGACACGAAGGGAGGTCTGATGTGAGCTGAGTTTCCAGATTACAGAGAGACCTCCTGGGTCTCAAAGGCCAGCGGGTGCAAGTCCCGTCCGGGGAATTGTCGGTTCGCCCGGTAGCCACTGGAGCAGCCGAGATCGAGTAATCGTCCGGCTGAAGCCTCTGGGGGAGTCCTCGGTGCAACCGAGGTGCAAATGCGCAGGCCGAAAAGCACGTGAACCCTGAGCAGGCCTCGATAGTTTCTCGCTGGAGCCGACCCTCCTGTCACAAGGGGAAGGCCGTTGGGGGGCGGGGGAGCAACCGACCGAAGAACCTGTCCTCTCCAGCCGGGGTAGTGGGGTCAGCATGCGCAGAAGGTCTTTGAGGCAACGTGTGAGATCCACATAGGTGGTGGGTCGCGGCCACCAACCGGGGTGATCTGAAAGGGTCAGCCTCGGGCCCGTGTGGAAGTCGGAGGGGCTCATAGTACCGATGAAGCCGGGTAACGCCGGTGGAGGGAGGGAGCCCTGGTTCGGGCACGCTTCAGAACGAGAAGGAGACCGGGATTGACAAAAAGTCTAGAACCCGATCAAGTCGAGCGACTCCGGAAGAAGCTCTATGAGAAGGCCAAGCGGGAGCCGGACTTTCGGTTTTACACGCTGTATGACAAGGTGTGCTGGGCGGAAACCCTGGAGCGGTCCTACCGGCAGGCGAAAGCCAATGCCGGAGTGGCCGGAGTCGACGGGGTTCGGTTCGAGGACATCAAAGCCTATGGCGTTGACCGTTGGCTGGCTGAGCTTCGGCAGGAACTGGTGGAAGAGACCTACCGCCCCCAACCGGTGCGGCGGGTGATGATCCCAAAGCCCGGCGGTGGCGAGCGCCCACTCGGAATCCCGACCATAAGGGATCGGGTGGTACAGACCGCCGTCGTGCTGATCCTTGGGCCGATCTTCGAGGCCGACTTCGAGGACAACGTCTATGCCTACCGACCGGAGCGCAGTGCGCACGACGCACTGGCCAAGGTTAAGGAGCGGTTGTATGGAGGCCAGGAGCACGTCGTTGATGCGGACGTGACGAAGTACTTCGACACCATCCCCCACGCCGAGCTGTTGCAGAGCGTGGCGCGGCGGGTGGCCGACGGGAAGATCCTGCGGCTGCTCAAGCTGTGGCTGAAATCGCCGGTGGAGGAGAGGGATGAGAGGGGAAACCGGCGGATGACGGGCGGCAAGAAGAGCAAACAGGGGACTCCCCAAGGCGGGGTTGTTTCACCTCTGCTGGCCAATATCTACATCAACCGCCTTCTACGCCATTGGCGGAAGACCGGGGCGTCGGAAAGGCTGGGACAGATCGTTTCCTACGCCGATGATTTTGTCATCCTTTGCGCGAGTCGCCGCCAGGCTGAAGAAAGCCTGGCGTTAGTGTCGCACTGGCTGGCAAAACTCGGCCTAACGATCCATCCCACCAAAACGCGCCTCTGTTACGCCCGAGAAGAGCCGTTCGACTTTTTGGGTTACACCTTTGGACCGGCCCGGCACTGGCTAACCGGGAAGAGATTTATCTCGGCTTGGCCATCGAAGAAGGCCCAGAAGAGGCTCAAGGAAAAGGTCAACACTCTACTGCTCCGGGGAAACCCGACACCCTGGCCCAAGCTGCAAGAACGGCTCAACCGACTCCTGTCGGGGTGGGCTGAGTACTTCAGCTTTGGGTTCACGCACCAAGCCTACAATACTGTCGGCTGGCACGTGCGGATGCGGGTTCGACGGTTCCTCTGTCGGCGGCACAAGCTGCGCGTCAGAGGGACCAGCCGATTCGGATACTCCGAAGTCCATGGCAAAGCGGGGGTGATCGACATCCGCCAGAGGCGCCTGCAAGGGAGCCCCGTGCATGCCCTCTCGTGAAGCCCGTCCGAGAGCCGGATGCGAGAGATCCGCAAGTCCGGTTCGATGAGCGGCGGCGGGAAACGGAGCCATGGTCAGGACTGAGGCACCGGCAAATGGCGAAAGCCGCCGGAAAACAACAAACCCCTCGGCCTACAGCTACCGCGCCCGCCGCCGACTCTACCCTCCGCCGCGAGCGATTGTATGGCTTAGACTCGCCGCATGGGACTCTTGACCTTCAGCATCAACGTCACCCTGGACGGCTGCGTCGACCACCAGGAGGGAATCGCCGACGACGAGACACACGCCTTCTTCACCCGCCTCATGGACGAGGGCGGGGCGATGCTGTGGGGCCGCGTCACCTACGAGATGATGGAGAGCTACTGGCCGGCGGTCGCCCGCGGCGACAAGGAGGCGCCGCCGGCGATGCACGAGTGGGCGGTCAAGCTGGAGGCCAAGCCGAAGTACGTGGTGTCGTCGACGCGAAAGGACTTCCCGTGGACCAACAGCCACCACATCGCCGGCGACCTGCGCACGGGCGTGCAGAAGCTCAAGGACGCGACCCCGGCCGGCGTGCTCCTCGGTAGCGGCAAGCTCGCGACCGAGCTGGACCGGTTGGATCTGATCGACGAGTACAAGTTCCTCGTCCACCCCAGGATCGCCGGCCACGGCCCGACCCTGTACCAGAGCGGGCTGCCCAGCACGCGACGGCTCGAGCTGGTCTCGGCGAAGCCGCTCCGCAGCGGCGCGGTCGCCATGCACTACCGCGCGCGCGCTGACTCAGAGCAGCCCCATCGCGCCCAGCTCGCGGGCCCGCTTCTTCGCTGCCAGTAGCCCGGCATCCCCTCGCGTTGGTGGCTGGACACCTCGAACACTTCGCCATGGAGCTCGATCTCTCCCTGATCCTCTCCCCTGGACTCCAGGATGGGAGAGGAACTGGTCCTCACCCTGGACGCTTCTCGCGGTCCGCCCGATTCCACCCCGCCCCAAGGCGAGGGCGTCTCCTCTAGCCGGGGAATGCGGAGAATCAGCAGAAGAGATGGCTTTACGGACTACTTGCTGATGCTAGACAAGCCACTGGCACTTTCTTCCGGCACTTCTTCCGGCAGAACGAGCGGACCGCCAGCGTCTTCCACTCGATGCGAATCTTTGAGCATGATGTGTGAACGGCCGGGGACATAGGTGGGGCGCCTCCGCCTCCCCCTTTGCCCAGACTTCCCGTAATATGTTCCGTGAAGGGAGGATGATCTGATGAACGCTCAAAGCATAATGCCCGCTGACGATGGTTGGCCGGGCTTAGTGAAGCGTGTTGAAAGGCTCGAAAGACAAAACCGCTTTCTTAAGCTAACTAGCCTCTTGGGCGTCATTCTTGTCTCGGGTGTTCTACTTATGGCCCAGTCACGCCAAGAGGCGACGCTGACAGCAGGGCGATTCGAACTCGTAGATAGAGCCGGAAAGATAAGGGCGGCTCTAGGGATGACCGAAATTGGACCTGCCCTTCTTCTGGTAGATGAGAGAGGAACGACCAGAGTCTCGCTCAATTCGACAGTCACCGGTTCAAGCCTAAAGCTATATGACGCTTTCAGTGGGAGGGAGGGAGAAGCTTTCGAAGTCGATGCATCTACACGCGAGTTTCGACTCCATGACAAGTCAGGCAAGATCCGTGCTGGCCTACACATTGGTGATAAGGGACCGGCACTCCTTCTTGCTGATGCTGGAGGCAAACCGCGAATCTCTCTTGACCCGCCAGTTGCATAAGTTTCCCCGTCGAAGCCCCCCAAAGGTCCAGATCTAGGGACTCCGAGGCTGCTTTCCCCTCTACCACTGGATCTCACCGGGAGTGACGTCCAGAAAAAGGCTTCTTTTCATGGAAAAAGCGACCTCAGGGCTGGTACAATGGTGTTGTCAAGGCACCAAGCCCAACCCAAGGAGGCCGCTCGCCATGAAGCTTAGCAGAAACGAGGTCCAAAGCAAGACCCACGCCATTCCAGAGCTGCGATTCGAAGACCAGAAGCTCACCTCCTTTGCCGGTCTTTTCGTGTTCCAGCTTTTGTTCCAGAGGCTGGATCTCAAGAATCGGCTGCGCAACTGCTTCCGCCACCTGCGTTCCAACCGAGCTTACGATCATACCGTGGCCGTCCTTGGTCTCATCATCCACCTCTTGATTGGCTTTCGGCAGCTCCGTGATTTACGTTACTACTGCGACGACCCTATGGTGCAGCGCGTTCTTGGCTTGAATCGGCTGCCAGACGTGGCCACTGTCAGCCGCCTGCTGGCCAGCGCTGACGCCGAGAGCGTGGCCTCTCTGCGACAACTCCTCAGACAGATGGTGCTGCAAAGATTGATCCCGCTCGGCCTGCGTCGATTGACCCTCGACTTTGACGGCTCGGTCATCGGCACCGGCCGTTCTGCCGAGGGCACCGCCGTGGGCTTCAATCGCAAGAAAAAAGGACAACGAAGCTACTATCCCCTGTTCTGCACTATAGCTCAAGCCGGCCAAGTGTTCGACGTCTTGCACCGGCCAGGAAATGTGCATGACTCCAACGGAGCGCGGGAGTTCATCCTTGATTGTATCAACACAGTTCGAGCGGCACTGCCTGGCATTCAGATAGAAGTCAGGATGGACGGCGCCTTCTTCAGCGATGCCCTGGTTACCCTGCTTACGGATCTCCGTGTGGAGTTCACCATCTCGGTTCCTTTCGAGCGTTTCGTCGAGCTCAAGGGAAAGATTGAAGGCCGTCGTTCGTGGCACAGGCTCAATGAGGATCTCGGATACTTCGAGGTCAGATGGAAACCCAAGGCATGGAGCCGCAGTTATCGTTTCCTCTTCGTCCGGACTCGCTCGGTCATCCGTGACAAGGAACCCATCCAGCTCGATCTTTTCGTCCCGCAAGTCCGTGGATATGAGTTCAAGGTCGTCGTTACCAACAAGAAGATCCGGGTACGTGAGGTCATCCAATACCACAATGGCCGAGGTGCCCAAGAAGGTGTTTTTGCCGAGTTGAAATCTCAGGGCCAGCTCGACTACGTTCCCACGCAAACCCTCGTGGGCAATCAGATCTTCCTGCTGTCGGCCGTCCTCGCTCATAACCTCAATCGCGACCTGCAAATGATTGCCCATGAACCCAGTCGAGACACCACGCCCCAACGCTCGCCTCTCTGGCGGTTCGAACGACTCGAAACCGTGCGCCTCAAGCTGATCAACAGAGCAGGGCGCCTCAATCAGCCTCAAGGCAGGCTCACCCTGACGATGAGCACGAACCCTGCCGTCAAAGAAGAGTTGTTGCATTACCGAGCGCAGCTCGAGAAGAAGGCCGCCTGACTACCGTCCAGATTCTGTCGTTTTGCAACAACCGGGTTGATGTGGAAGAGGAGCCAGGACTCTCTATTATCGGGCCAAAAGGTAACGCTGGGCTAACCTTGAGTGTTGACGATAAAAGCAACCCGGAAGTTCTCCTCTATGATTCATCATCAACACTCAGGGCAGAACTTACCGCGGGTGACCCGTATTCCACGGGAAAAGTGAGGCCTGGCCTCTATCTGCGTGATCCTTCCGGACGCATTAGGACTTTCCTATATGTACCGGAAACGGGCGAACCTCAACTCCTTCTGAGTGATCCTGCCGGACGTCCTAGGACTTCCCTGTTTGTATCGGAAAAGGGTAGCATCTTCGCTCTGCTCGATCCTGCCGGGCACATTAGAGCCCTCCTGTCTTCGTCGGACACGGGTAACCCTCTTTTCGCTCTTAAAGATGCCGACGGCAACCTGCTTTTTTCGAAGCCGTAGTACTAGGAGAGGCGAATCGGGTTGAGGGGAAGAGGATGGGCCGTGAAAGCTGGGTACGCCGGAGAGTGGGGCATCAAGGGAAGGCCGATTCCCAAAGTCTGCCGTTAGGCGGTTACGACACATGAGGGCCGAGCAGATTGAGGCGTGGGTTCTGTCAATCGTCGATCAAGTGGCGGCAGGTCGCCGTATTGAGGACTCCCGAGTCGAACTCAAGGCCAACTGGCCTGAGCCAAAGGTTGCAGCTCGCAGAATTGCCGGTCATGCCAACGCTGCGGGATCCAATCATATACTTTGGATAATCGGTTTGGATGAGAAAAATGGAATCACACAAACAACGCCGACTGATCTAGCCAGTTGGCTACCACAAGTTATAGCCGAGTTCGACGAACTTGCCCCTTCACTCAATGATCTTGTTGTCCCTACGCCGTCCGGTGCTTTAGTGGCACTGCTCTTTGATGTGTCTCGGCGTCCGTACGTGGTCAAGAACCCCGTGTTCGGTCAGCAGGGCGGTGGTCCTGTATCGTTCGAGGTACCATGGCGGCGCGGCACTAAAGTCGGTAGCGCCCGTCGAGATGAGCTTGTGCGTCTCTTGGTTCCGCGGCAGGCTCTTCCCAAGGTTGAACTTCTGGAAGCATTTGCCGAAGTCGGGATTCACGGACCACAAAGTGCTGCCTCTGGGAGAATCTGGCATGATAGCCAACTCGCAGAGCACCTGGCCTGGGGCTTTCATCTGAAACTGTACGTGACACCTCAAACTACAGATCTTCTTGTCTTGCCAACTCACAAGGTGGAACTCATTTTCAGCCTCGGGTCGGAAGAGCCTCTACAGGCGATGGAGTTCCGTTTCTTCGCACCGAATCGCTCTGTTGGTCCTGCAGGATCAGATCCCGACACCAGCACTGTCACAGCCTCAGTAGGAGAGGTCGTTTTCCGCGGCCCTGGTTTAGTGCTTGCCGGTGGTCACTATTATGAACGAGTCCGGAGACTTGCTTCAGCCGTGAATCTGGCTGTGAAACTCGCCGTGTCCCCGGCAGGGAGCGACTTGAAGGAGGAGATAGGTATTCAATTGCCACCAAGCGGTGAACAGGAAGATCACAAAGGGAGGTGGGGAAATCAGTGGTGAAACCGCCTAACAATTCGATCCACCGGACAAAAACGCTTGCGCGTTCGTTGGGCATATCTGAAGGCAACGCAAATGGCCTACAGCTATTTGACGGCTGTTTTCCCCGAGCCTGCAAAGCAGGTGGGTTGGGGCGAGGGACGCAAATTCGTTCTGTCAAGATCTCTTTCGAGACTCCGATTCCGTCGAGGCCAGCGGTGGAGATCTCCACTACTTCTACGCTATTTGGCCGCTGAGCAGCAGAACCGATGGGCGTCAGGCGTAAGGCATTATGACTATCGCTGAGATACCAGTAGATATCTACCTGCAGTCGGTCCTCGGGCGGCTAGAGCAGCAGTATCACTTGATGGCGTTGGCTTTTGGACCGCCGGTTGTCGTGATGCAGGACTCCGCTGCTGGGTACCGCTATCCTGAGCAGTCTGACTCCCTCGTCTGCCTTCTTAAGGGTATCAAACTCCTCAGTACGCTCAACGCTGCGCTTGTCCTTTTGCGTAATGGCTACGCCAATGAGGTGGCCGCGTTGTGCCGCATGGCTGACGATTTCTGGAACGAAATCCTGTACATGACGTGGAACCTCGACGGAGACAAGCTGAGCAAGGACCAAGAGCGGTTTATCGCTGATTTCTTTCAAGAGGAGTTTGAGAACATTGAAGATCTTTTGGGCTCCAGGCAAAAGCGAGAGAGTGTTCCGCGTCGAAAGATTTTTGCGGCTTTCGGCCAGCGCGTTTCACAACAGCTCAACCCTTCTGACGCGCAGAGCGCTGCCATGGCTACTCACCAAGTCTTGTCGGGGTACATCCACGGTGGATATTCCCAAATCATGGAGTTATACGATGGCGATGGAGAGCCGCCTCGTTTCCGCATGACCGGAATGTTGGGGACGCCCCGAGAAGACGAGTGGTGGCAACAGCTAATCGGCTATACTTATCGCAGCATTACGGCCTCTGTGCGCGTCGCCAGTAAGCTCGGACTACTGGAGATTCAGGGACAGATCCTAACCCTTCTCGGTGAGTTCGAGACAGCGCTGGGTTGCTCACCCGAGTCGGATGCGAAGGCGCTCCTCCGCAGGATGAAGAAATGATACACAATCCTATTCTCATGAGGTGCTTTATGAGTGAGATTCGAGATAGACTCCTGCATAAGCTCTCGTTGCTCCCAAGCGTCTTTCCAGACAGGCAAGCTGCCGAAGTTGTTGCAGAACGTGTGGCGGGGTGGCTCAAACGCTCCGACGCTGAACCGACTTGTACTATCCGCACCCCCAGAAAAG
>CAWJQA010000019.1:0-151404 GCA_963844885.1 uncultured Holophagales bacterium
GATCCATGCGGCGAGCCGGGCCACGGTGGGCTCCTGGAAGACCGTGCGCAGCGGCAGCTCGACCCCGAGCCGGTCCTGCACGAGAGCCGCCACGCGCGCCGCCAGCAGGGAGTGGCCGCCCAGGGTGAAGAAGTCGTCCGCGGCGCCGATCCCCTCGACGCCCAGCAGATCCGCCCAGATCCCGGCCACGGCCGCCTCCGTCGGAGTCCGCGGCGGCTCGGAGGCGCCGCGCGCCTCGGAAACGGGAACGATGTGAGCCAGAGCGCGGCGGTCCACCTTGCCGTGCGGGGTCAGCGGCAGCTCCGCCAGGAAGACGAACGACGGCGGCACCATGGGCTCGGGCAGGGTCCGCAGCAGGGCCTGCCGCAGCTCCGTCACAGGCATTTCGTCCGCGGCCAGATAGGCGACGAGGCCGCGGCCTCCCGGGCCGTCCTCGCGCACCAGCACCGTCGCGGCCTTGACCCCCGGGAAGCGCGCCAGGGCCGATTCGACCTCTCCCAGCTCGATACGGAAGCCGCGGATCTTCACCTGGTGGTCCAGGCGGCCCAGGTAGTCGAGCTCGCCGTCCACCCGCAGCTTCGCCAGGTCGCCCGTGCGGTACATGCGCTCGCCGGGACGCACCGAGAACGGGTCGGGCGCGAACCGCTCCGCGGTCAGCTCCGGGCGGCCCAGATAGCCGCGGGCCAGGCCGCCGCCGGCCAGGCAGAGCTCGCCGGGTACGCCCACGGGCAGGCGCTCCAGCCGGCGGTCCACCACGTAGCCGCGGGTATCGTGGACCGGGTGGCCGATCGACGGCTGGCGCTCCGACCGCGCCTCCACCCGCGTCCACGTCGAGTAGGTCGTATCCTCCGACGGGCCATAGAGGTTGTACAGCCGCGCCGTCTCCGGCCGCGCGTAGACCCGGTCCGACAGCGCGCGCGTCAGCGCCTCCCCCGCCAGGTTGACCGTCCGCACCGACGGCGGCAAGGCGTCCTCGCGCAGCAGCTCGGCCATCGCCGAGGGCACGGTATTGACCAGCGTCACCTCCACGCCCACCGGCAGCTTTGGCGGTCCGGAGAGGAGCGACAGCGCGTCGTCGACCAGGACCACCGTACCGCCCCAGGCGAGCGTGACGAAAATCTCGTACACCGACAGGTCGAACGTCACCGCCGTACAGGCGAGCACCCCCCGCAGCTCATCCGGGGAGAAGACCTCGCGCGCCCAGTACGCCAGCTTCACGGCGCTCGCGTGCGGGATCGCCACCGCCTTGGGCCGCCCGGTCGAGCCGGACGTGTAGATCAGGTAGGCCAGATTCTCCGCCGAGGGCTGAAGCGAAACCCCCGCGCCTTCCACACCTTCGATCCCCGCCTCGGTGACGACGATCCGCGCGCCGCTGTCCTGAATCAGGAAGAACCGCCTCTCCTCCGGATACCGCGGATCGATCGGCACGTAGAACGAGCCCGAGCGCAGCACGGCCAGCAGCGTCACCACCAGGTCGGCCCGGCGCTCCAGGCAGACCGCCACGCCGATCTCGGGTCCGGCTCCCAGGGTGCGCAGCCGCGAGGCCAGCCGGGCCGAGCGCGCCTCCAGCTCCGCATAGGTCAACACCGTCTCCCCCGCCGCCAGCGCCACCGCATCGGGAGTGCGCCGCGCCTGGGCTTCGAACAGCCCGTGCAGCAACCCCACCGGATGGCCACGGTGCTCGGCCTCGTCCGCGGCGGCAAGCTGCGCCCGTTCCGCTTCGGTCAGCAGAGGCAGCGCCGCGACCGGCATCTCCGGCCGCTCGACGGCCCCTTCCAGCAGGCGCTCGAAGTGACCGATCAGCCGGCGGACCGTGGCGCCGTCGAACAGGTCGGTCGAGTGCTCCAGCCACAGCCGCAGCCGCCCCTCGGTACGGTTGACATGGAAGGAGAGGTCGAACTTGGCCGTACCGGAGTGGATCCCCTCGACACCCGCCATCGTCAGGCCCGGGGCGACCGGCATGGGTTCCCAGCCGTCGAGATAGGCGAAGATCACCTGGAACAGCGGGTTGCGCGACAGGTCGCGCTCCGGCACCACCAATGCCACGAGCCTCTCGAACGGCACGTCCTGATGGGCGTAGGCGGCCAGGGCCGCATCCCGCACCAGCACCAGCAGCCCGGCGAACGTGGGCTCGCCTTCGAGCCCCACCCGCAACGGCAGGGTGTTGACGAAGAATCCGATGAGCCCCTCGATCTCGGCCCGCACCCGGCCCGAAACCGGTGTGCCGACGAGGAGATCGTCCTGCCCGGTGTAGCGGTGCAGCAGGGTCAGGAAGCCCGCCAGCAGGGCCATGAACGGCGTCGCACCGCGGCTCCGGCCGAGGTTCTCCAGGGCGGCCGTCAACACCTCGGGAAGCTCCGCCTCCTCGACGGCGCCACGGTAGCTCCAGACGGCCGGACGCGGCCGGTCCGCCGGCAGCTCGCAGGCCTGCGGCGAGGCCAGGCGCTCCCGCCAGAAGGCGAGCTGGCGCTCCAGCTCTCCCCCTTCCAGCCAGCTCCGCTGCCAGACCGCGAAGTCGGGATACTGCACCGGCAGCTCCGGCAGAGGCGACGGCCTCTCTTCGGCGAGTGCCTGATAGAGCGCTCCCATCTCGCGCTGCAGGATCTCCAGCGACTGCCCGTCGGAAACGGTATGGTGCAGCGTGGCCAGGAAGTGGTGCTCGTCCGCCCCCAGACGCAGCAGCGCCGTGCGCAGCAGAGGTCCGCGCTTCAGGTCGAACGGCCGGCGGGCTTCGTCCCGCGCCAGCCGCCCCGCCTCGCTCTCCGGCGTAGGCAGCGCCTCCAGATCGACCACGGGCAGGATTCCGCCGGCCGGCGCATGGACGGCCTGCACGGGCTCGTCCGCACCCGCGGGCAGCTCGAAGGTGGTCCGCAGCGCGGCGTGGCGGCGCACCATCTCCGCCAGCGCGGCGGCCAGGGCCTCCGGCCGCAGCGGACCGGCGAAGCGCAGCCGGATCGGTAAATTGTAGGCCGCCGATCCCGATTCCAGCCGGTCGAGGAACCAGAGTCGCTGCTGCGCGAACGAGAGCGGGGCCGCCTCCCCGCCCAGGCCCGCCACGAGCGCCGGTCCGGAAACCGTGCGCCCGGCCTCGATCCAGGCGGCGAGCCGGGCCACGGTGGGCTCCTGGAAGACCGTGCGCAGCGGCAGCTCGACCCCGAGCCGGTCCTGCACGAGAGCCGCCACGCGCGCCGCCAGCAGGGAGTGGCCGCCCAGGGTGAAGAAGTCGTCCGCGGCGCCGATCCCCTCGACGCCCAGCAGATCCGCCCAGATCCCGGCCACGGCCGCCTCCGTCGGAGTCCGCGGCGGCTCGGAGGCGCCGCGCGCCTCGGAAACGGGAACGATGTGAGCCAGCGCGCGGCGGTCCACCTTGCCGTGCGGGGTCAGCGGCAGCTCCGCCAGGAAGACGAACGACGGCGGCACCATGGGCTCGGGCAGGGTCCGCAGCAGGGCCTGCCGCAGCTCCGTCACAGGCATTTCGTCCGCGGCCAGATAGGCGACGAGGCCGCGGCCTCCCGGGCCGTCCTCGCGCACCAGCACCGTCGCGGCCTTGACCCCCGGGAAGCGCGCCAGGGCCGATTCGACCTCTCCCAGCTCGATACGGAAGCCGCGGATCTTCACCTGGTGGTCCAGGCGGCCCAGGTAGTCGAGCTCGCCGTCCACCCGCAGCTTCGCCAGGTCGCCCGTGCGGTACATGCGCTCGCCGGGACGCACCGAGAACGGGTCGGGCGCGAACCGCTCCGCGGTCAGCTCCGGGCGGCCCAGATAGCCGCGGGCCAGGCCGCCGCCGGCCAGGCAGAGCTCGCCGGGTACGCCCACGGGCAGGCGCTCCAGCCGGCGGTCCACCACGTAGCCGCGGGTATCGTGGACCGGGTGGCCGATCGACGGCTGGCGCTCCGACCGCGCCTCCACCCGCGTCCACGTCGAGTAGGTCGTATCCTCCGACGGGCCATAGAGGTTGTACAGCCGCGCCGTCTCCGGCCGCGCGTAGACCCGGTCCGACAGCGCGCGCGTCAGCGCCTCCCCCGCCAGGTTGACCGTCCGCACCGACGGCGGCAAGGCGCCCTCGCGCAGCAGCTCGGCCATCGCCGAGGGCACGGTATTGACCAGCGTCACCTCCACGCCCACCGGCAGCTTTGGCGGTCCGGAGAGGAGCGACAGCGCGTCGTCGACCAGGACCACCGTACCGCCCCAGGCGAGCGTGACGAAAATCTCGTACACCGACAGGTCGAACGTCACCGCCGTACAGGCGAGCACCCCCCGCAGCTCATCCGGGGAGAAGACCTCGCGCGCCCAGTACGCCAGCTTCACGGCGCTCGCGTGCGGGATCGCCACCGCCTTGGGCCGCCCGGTCGAGCCGGACGTGTAGATCAGGTAGGCCAGATTCTCCGCCGAGGGCTGAAGCGAAACCCCCGCGCCTTCCACACCTTCGATCCCCGCCTCGGTGACGACGATCCGCGCGCCGCTGTCCTGAATCAGGAAGGACCGCCTCTCCTCCGGATACCGCGGATCGATCGGCACGTAGAACGAGCCCGAGCGCAGCACGGCCAGCAGCGTCACCACCAGGTCGGCCCGGCGCTCCAGGCAGACCGCCACGCCGATCTCGGGTCCGGCTCCCAGGGTGCGCAGCCGCGAGGCCAGCCGGGCCGAGCGCGCCTCCAGCTCCGCATAGGTCAGCACCGTCTCCCCCGCCACCAGCGCCACGGCATCGGGAGTGCGCCGCGCCTGGGCTTCGAACAGCCCGTGCAGCAACCCCACCGGATGGCCACGGTGCTCGGCCTCGTCCGCGGCGGCAAGCTGCGCCCGCTCCGCTTTGGTCAGCAGAGGCAGCGCCGCGACCGGTATCTCCGGCCGCTCGACGGCCCCTTCCAGCAGGCGCTCGAAGTGACCGATCAGCCGGCGGACCGTGGCGCCGTCGAACAGGTCGGTCGAGTACTCCAACCACAGTCGCAGCCAGCCCGCGGTACGGTTGACATGGAAGGAGAGGTCGAACCGGGCCGTGCCGGGGTGGACCTCCTCGGCGCTCTCCATCGTCAGGCCCGGAGCGACCGGCTCAGGGTCCCAGCGGTCCAGATAGGCGAAGATGACCTGGAACAGCGGGTTGCGCGACAAGTCGCGCTCCTGCGCCACCAATGCCACCAGCCTCTCAAACGGCACGTCCTGATGGGCGTAGGCGGCCAGGGCCGAGTCCCGCACCCGCGCCAGCAGCCCGGTGAACGTGGGCTCGCCTTCGAGCCCCACCCGCAACGGCAGGGTGTTGATGAAGAACCCGATGAGCCCCTCGACCTCGGCCCGCCCACGGCCCGCGGCCGGCGTGCCGATGAGAAGATCGTCCTGCCCGGTGTAGCGGTGCAGCAGGGTCAGGAAGCCGGCCAGCAGGGCCATGAACGGCGTCGCGCCCCGGCTCCGGCCGAGATTCTCCAAGGCGGCCGTCAACACCTCGGGCAGCTCCGCCTCCTCGACGGCGCCGCGGTGGCTCCAGACAGCCGGACGTGGCCGGTCCGCCGGCAGCTCGAAGGCCTGCGGCGAAGCCAGGCGCTCCCGCCAGAAGGCGAGCTGGCGCTCCAGCTCCCCGCCCGCCAGCCAACGCCGCTGCCAGACCGCGAAGTCGGGGTATTGCACCGGCAGCTCCGGCAACGGCGATAGGCGCCCTTCGGCGAACGCCGGATAGAGGGCTCCCAGCTCGCGCTGCAGCACCTCCAGCGACCGGCCGTCGAAGACAATGTGATGCAGCGTGGCCAGCAGCCGGTGCTCGCCCTCCCCCACCCGCAGCAGCACCGTGCGTAGCAGAGGCCCGCGCTTCAGGTCGAACGGCCGGCGGGCTTCGTCCCGCGCCAGCCGCCCCGCCTCGCTCTCCGGCGTGGGCAGCGCCTCCAGATCGACCACGGGCAGGATTCCGCCAGCCAGCGCATGGACGGCCTGCACCGGTTCGCTCCCGCCCGCGGGCATCTCGAAGGTGGTACGCAGAGCCGCGTGGCGGCGCACCACCTCCGCCAGCGCGGCGGCCAGAGCCTCCGCCCGCAGCGGCCCGGCGAAGCGCATCCGGAACGAGAGGTTGTACGCCGCCGATCCCGGCTCCAGCCGGTCGAGGAACCAGAGTCGCTGCTGCGCGAACGAGAGGGGGATCTCCGCGCGGCCCGCCGCCGGAGCCAGGGCCGGAGCCGGACCGCCGCGGAAGCGCTCGGCCTCGATCCACACGGCCAGGCGCTCGACCGTGGGCTCCTGGAAGATCACGCCCGTCGGCGGCTCGATTCCGGTGCGCTCCCGCACCCGCGCGGCCAGCCGAGCGGCGAGCAGGGAGTGGCCGCCGAGGGCGAAGAAGTCGTCCGTCGCACCGACCGGGGAAACCCCCAGCACCTCCTCCCAGACCTCCGCCACCGCCGCCTCCATCGGCGTGCGCGGCGGCACAGGACCCGGGCTCACGGCGGCCTCCAACCCTGCGAGCGCGTCGCGGTCGACCTTGCCGTTCGGAGTCAGCGGCAGGGCTGCCAGGAAAACCCAGACCCTGGGGACCATGACCTCGGGCAGGGTTAGCCCCAGCAGCTCCTCCAGCGACCGGGCCGTGGCCGCCTCACCCGCCCGCAGCGCGACACAACCCACCAGCCGCCCTTCGCGCGCCAGCACCGCGGCCTCACGGATCGCCGGATGCCGGACGAGAGCGGCCTCGATCTCCCCCAGCTCGATCCGGTAGCCGCGGATCTTGACCTGATGGTCGATCCGGCCCAGGAACTCGAGGTCTCCGGACGGGAGCCGGCGCACGAGGTCACCGGTCCGGTACAGCCGCCCGCCCGGCTCGCCGAACGGGTCGGGAACGAACCGCTCCGCCGTCAGGTCCGGCCGATGCCGGTAGCCGCGCGCCACGCCCTCTCCGCCCAGGCACAGCTCACCCTCGGTGTCTGGAGCGTCCGGCGGCACGGGATCGAGGCCCGGACCCAGGACCCGGGCCTGCACGTTCGCCACGGGCCGGCCGATGTGCGGCAGACCTTCACCCTCCGGCGAGACGCGGGCCTCCGTGGAGACGATCGTGTTCTCCGTGGGACCGTAGACGTTGCTCAGCTCGAACGGCAGACCCGGCACCGGGCGCCGCACGAGCCGGTCCCCCCCGGCCTGCAACACGCGCACGCGCAGCCCCGGGGGGAGCGGTTCGTCCAGGACCGCCTCGGCCAAGGGCGTCGGCAGGAACGCCACCGTGACCCCCTCCTCCGCCGCCCAAGGCAGGAAGGCCGGCGGCGACAGCACCACGTCCCGGGAGGGCAGGTGCAGCGAGGCGCCCGCCGTCAAAGACGGCCACATTTCCCACAGCGAAGCGTCGAAGCCCGGCGACGCCACCATGGAGACGCGTTCGCCCGGCCCCAGGTCGTAACGGCCGCGGTTCCAGGCGGCCAGGTTCGACAGGCCGCCGTGGCACAGCTCCACCCCCTTCGGCATGCCCGTCGAACCCGATGTATAGATCACATAGGCCAGGCCGTCAGGGTCCGGCTCCGCGCACAGCGGCCCGTCCTCGGTGTCCTGAACGCGGTCGAGGAGCACGACGCCTCCCGCGAGAGCAGACAGGCCGGGGAAACGGCCCAGGACGGGCTCCGTGGTGACCAGGACGCGGGCGCCGGAGTCCCGCAGGATGAAGCCCACCCGCTCCACCGGCTGGGCCGGGTCGATGGGCAGGTACGCGCCGCCGGCCTTGTAGGTCGCCACCGCGGACACGATGAGCTCGGGGGAGCGCTCCAGCAGCAGCACGGCCAGGAACTCGGGGCCGACTCCGAGCTTGCGCAGATGGCGGGCGAGCCGGCCGGCCCGCGCGTTCAGCTCGGCATAGGTCAGGGACACGCCACCGGCCGAAACCGCCAGGGCGCCGGGAGCCTTCGCCGCCCGCTCCTCGAAAAGGCGATACACGGCCGGCACGGACGAGCTTCTTCCGGCTGATACCCGGCGGGATCAGGCGAAGGAACGATCCGGTCGTCGATCATCCGCTCCTCGCAACAGGTGCAAGGATGCGGGGAGGCAGGGGATGCAGGTTCATACAGCGGCTTCCTTATGGCTTCTTTGTGCGGTCCGGGGGCGAATCCGGGACACGCCCGGTGGAGATCAGCTCAAGCGAAACTCTTGATTTCAAGAGCTGTTAGAGCATCGCGGGAGCGCTCGATGGCCGAGGGCTCCACCGGTAGATTACGACTTACGGCGGGGGTGGCAAAGCGGATGACTCCGGGAAGAGATCTCTCTCCATCCCGGGTCTGAATGGAATGAGTGCTTCGATTGTCAAAGAACCACCATCTAGCGACTTCTTTCGCGTCGAGCTGGACATAGATTGCACCAAAAATATGCCAGTGTCAACATCAAAGATTGACTTCCTTCAAATTCAGGTCTAGACTTGTCCTGAAATCGGGCAAATCCCGATGTTCGGCAGCAAGCGGCGCGGCTTCGACTAGTTTCGGCGCACGAGTCAGGCGGCCTGCCCCGGCGGTTGTTCCAGGCCACCGGCCACGGTCGGCGAGTCTTCCAGATCCTCGAAATCGCAAGCCGCACCTTCGCTCTTGGAGCCCTGACATGAGGAGGATCTCCAGCTTCTTGCTGAAAACCGCCGCCTCCATTCAAATATTTATAGCCTCATATATCGGCGTGGTTTCAATGCTTGGGCGTGCCCCTCACATTCCCCATCTTTTCCTAATAGGGCTTCTCGCGGCGATCAGTGGCATCATTCACTTCTACTTCGCCACTGCCAGCTTCACCTCGCCCCGGCCTTCCCTTTCCGGCACTCCCGGATGGAAGCTCCGCCACTTCGCCGAAGTCGTCTTCTCGCCCAAGACCTACAAAGAAATCCTGGAACCGACTCTCGCCGACCTCGAGCTGGAATACTTCCAGGCTCTTGCTGCCCCTCTTCTTCGTGCGTGCGCGGGGCTACTGGTCCTTCTGGGCGGCCGTCACTCTCCAGCTATCCATCCCTCTCGTCAAGCTCCTCACCAGGCTCGTCAAGGGCTGACGAAGTCCCCTCGCCCGGGGGAGGAGATCCTGCGCTGCCGTCTCCGCTTCTCCCCCGCCGATCTCCTCGGCCACCAGGGCCGACAGCTTGGGAAGCGCAGGATGAGCGCGGTGGCGCCGCCGTGACCGGCCGTAAGGAGCTGCCGGACGACATCCGCGGCCGAGGCCACACCTAGTCGATGTAGTGGCAGTCCCGCCGTGGCGCCGACTTGGAACCCTCCAGCGTAAAGCGCGACCACGTGGCGCACGCCCGCCTCGCTGCGGCTCGCGACGCGTCACCGCCGCATCCACGGGTCCCGGCGCTCGAAAAGCGACGCCTGGACCAGCACAAACTCGACGCCATCTCCCGCGGCCGTCGCCGCTGCGGCGATCATCGATCCCGTCACGGAATAACCTCGGCAGCAAAGCGGGGCGGTGGCGTCCTCTCCCGCGAAGCGGGGGAGGATCGAGGAGGGGGCGTGGGAAGTTGCAGCGGCATCTCCAGATCTCGTCACGACTTCGCCTCCTCTTGGGACGGCATCCGGGGAACCCACGGCGACATCCCGAGAACCCATCGCTCGATCCAGGGATCCGCGACGACATCTCCGGATTCCATCGCGACTTCTCCTCACCTCGGGACGGCATCCGGGGAATCCACGGCGACATCCCGGGAACCCATCGCTCGATCCAGGGATCTGCGACGACATCTCCGGATTCCATCGCGACGTCTCCTCATCTCGGGACGGCATCCGGGGAATCCACGGCGACATCCCGAGGACCCATCGCTCGATCCAGGGATCTACGACGACGTCTCCGGATTCCATCGCGGCCTCCCCTCATCCCGGGACGGCATCCGGGGAATCCACGGTGACATCCCGTAAACCCATCGCTCGATCCAGGGATCCGCGACGACATCTCCAGAGCTTGGCGCGACTTCGGTGTAGGGCAGGCCCTCAAAAAGGCCCTCAACCTTGAGACGCTCGTCCGAAAACGTCCCCTCCTCGATCCTCCCCCGCTGCGCGGGAGAGGACGCCACCGCCCGACCCTGCTGTCACAGTTATTTCGTGACGAGCCCTTACACGACACCCCGCCCCGGACGACGGTCTGCTTTAGCCCCGCAGAAGAGCCCGCAGCCGCGCAACCTCGGCCTCGGCGGCCTCGGCTCGCCGGTTCGCCTCCTCGGCACGCTCCTCAGGGGTGGGAACCAGACTGCCATCCAGGAAAAACAGCCGAGACCAGATGGCCTTCTGATCCTTCACGGCACCCTGCCAGAGCCCGAGGTCCAGCCCGAGAACCTCGCTCCGGAACCGCCCCTGCCTGTCGGGACGGATCGGTTGATAGAGGTCGCCGGCCAGCCGGTAGCCTTCGAGCTTCGCCGAGTCGAGGTCGTAGAGAAAATAGTTTCGGGTGCGGAACGTCCGCGAGTAGAGCTTCATCTTCTCGGTCCTGTCGATCTCCTCGGTCGACGGCGACAGCAGCTCCACGATCAGGTCCGGAAGCCGGCCGCCCTCCTCCCAGCGGACCCAGGACTTGCGCTCGTCCTTCGGCTCCGCGTGATCGACGAAGAACACGTCCGGACCGCGGAAATACCGCCGGCCTGCCGCCACATCCCGGGCTTGCTCCGGAGAGTAGTAGCCGAACATGTTCCCGCCGGCGAAGAAGTCGGTCCGGCCACGCGCCGCCATGGCCTGACGAATCAGGTCGATGAGGAGGTTCATCTGGATGCGGTGCCTGTCGCTTTCCAAGGGGATCCCGTCGCTGTACACGAGCTCGAAGGGAAGGTCGAGCGCCTTGACCGCTGGCTGGCTCATGGCATGCTCCCGTCGGAGTCGTTCCGGGCCGGAACTTTATTCCATCTCACCGCGAAACGGAAGAGCGCATCCTCTCCCGCGTGCCCTTTGGGGAGGATAGCATGGGACGCTTCCCTGAGTCGCGCGGTCAGGCTTCTCGCTGCCGGCGCAATCGGGCCATCTCCTCTTCCAGGAGCCGAATTCGCTCTTCGGCCGCCGCGGATGTCGGGAGGCCCGGCGGGTTCCGTTTTGACACCGAGGCTCAGGACTCCCGCGCTTCCCGCTCCAGCAGCGCGCGGACCTCGACCTCCGACAGATCCTCCAGCTCCGCCAGCAGCTCGTCCAGCTCCTCGCCGTCTCCGCCCGCCGCCAGGACGTGGCGGCCGACCGCCTCGGCGAAGCCGCCCAGCGTGGGGGCTTCGAACAGCGCTTGAAGCGGCAGGTCCAGCCCCAGGGCGTCGTGGAGGCGCGCCAGAACTTTGGTGGCCAGCAGCGAGTGGCCACCGAGATCCCAGAAGCTGTCCCGGAGCCCCACTCTCTCCACGCCGAGCACCTCGCGCCACACCTCCGCGATCTCCTGCTCCAGGAGGGTGCGCGGTGGGATGAGCTCCGCCGCACTCTTCGGGAAATCCGGCGCGGGCAGGGCGCGGCGGTCCACCTTGCCGTTCGCGGTCAAGGGCAGCTCCGGCAGGATCACGACGGCTGAAGGGACCATGTAAGCCGGCAGGCTCAGCTCCACGAGCGCCCTCAGCTCAGCGGAGTCCTGCGCGCCTTCCGAAGAGGGGACGACGTAGGCCACCAGCCGCTTGTCGCCGGAGGTGTCCTCCCTCGCGATCACCACCGCCGACTCGACCTCCGGATGCGCGGGAGGACGCTCTCGATCTCCCCCGGCTCGATGCGGAAGCCGCGCAGCTTGACCTGGTGGTCGGCCCGGCCGAGGAATTCGAGGGCGCCGCCGGACCGCCAGCGTGCCAGGTCGCCCGTGGCGTACAGGCGCGCCCCCGGCTCGCCGCTCACCCCGTCGGGCACGAACCGCTCCGCCGTCAGGTCCGGGCGGCCCAGGTAGCCGCGGGCCAGGCCGTCGCCGCCGATGTGGAGCTGGCCGGCGACGCCCAGCGGCACCGGGCGCAGCGCCGGGTCCAGGACGTAGGTGCAGGCGTTGGCGATCGGCCTCCCGATCGGCACCGTGCCCTCGGGATCCCCGGCACGGAACGGATGGACGGTGGTGAAGGTGGTCCCTTCGGTGGGACCGTAGCCGTTGATGATCTCCGTACCGGGCAGGCCGGCGGCGGCGCGCCGGACGTGGGCAGGCGAGAGCACGTCGCCTCCCGCCACGAGCTGCTTGACCGGCCGCAGGCGCTCCAGGTGGGACTCGACCATCTGATGGAAGAGGCCGGCGGTCAGCCACAGCGTGGTCACGCCGTGGCGCGCGACCGCCTCGCCGAGCCTCCCCAGGTCGAGCGGCCCCTGCGGGAGCACCGCGAGCCGGCCGCCGTTGAGCAGCGGTCCCCAGATCTCGAAGGTCGAGGCGTCGAACGGCACGGGCGCCGCTTGCAGGAAGACGCGGCTGTCGTCGAAGCGGGCGTACCCCGTGTCCCTGACCAGCCTCACGACGTTGCGGTGGGTCACGGCGACGCCCTTGGGACGCCCGGTCGAGCCGGAGGTGAACATGACATAGGCCAGGTTGTCCGGGCAAGCCGAGGTGCGCGGCCCCGCGGGCGCCTCTTCCGAGAGCGCTTTGCGTAGCGGCAGCCGGACGGCTCCGGTCCCGGGAAGGGAGCTCTCGAGCCCCTCCTGCACCACCAGCACCCGGACCGCCGCGTCCGCCATCATGCCGGCGAGCCGCTCCGCCGGGTATTGCGGATCGAGCGGCAGGTAGGCGCCGCCGGCCTTGAGGATGCCCAGGAGGGCCGCGATGAGATCGGCGGAGCGCTCGCAGCACAATCCCACACAATCGTCCGGCCCGATACCCAGCTCCCGCAGGTGCGCGGCGAGCCGCTCCGCCCGCCGGTCCAGCTCGGCGTAGGTGACCTCCCCGTCCGCGCCGGCCACCCCGGCGACCGCCACCCGGTCCGGGAAGCGCCGCGCCTGCTCCTCGAACAGGCCGTGGACCGTCGCCTCGCGGGGCCAGTCCGTGGCCGTGTCGTTCCATTCCCGGACGAGCTGTGCGCGCTCTGCCTCATCCATCAGAGGGAGAGTGGACAGCGGCATGTCCTCCCTCTCCACGATGCCTTGGAGGAGATTTTGGAGATGGCCGAGCCACCGCCGGACCGTGGTGCGGTCGAACAGATCGGCGGCGTACTCCGCGGCGACTCCGAGCCCGTCCCGATTCTCGCCCAGGAAGAGCGAAAGATCGAACTTGGACGTGCCCGAGTCGACGTCCGCGATCTCCAGGGCAAGCCCCGGCGCCAGCTCCGGGGACCCGGGTCGTGCGGGCTGCCAGGAGAACACCGCCTGGAAGAGCGGTGTGCGCGAGAGATCCCGCCGCGGCACCAACTCCGAGACGAGGCGTTCGAAGGGGAGATCCTGGTGCGCGTAGACCTGGAGGGCGCTCTCCCGCACCCGGGCCAGCAGCTCCGGAAACGCCGGGTCACCCGACAGATCGGCCCGCATCACCAGGGTGTTGACGAAGAAGCCGATGAGCCCCTGGGTCTCCGGACGCTCGCGGTTCGCCACCGGCGTGCCCAGCAAGACCGTGCTCTGGCCCGTAATCCGGGAGAGCAGAGCCTGGAACGCGGCGAGGAGAGTCATGAAGACGGTCGCGCGGCGGCTCCGGCTCAGGCGCTCCAGCCCGTCCAGAAGCCGCCGCGGGAAGGCCGCGCGCTCGACGCCGCCGCGCAGCCTCTGCACCGCCGGGCGCGGCCGGTCCGTGGGCAGATCCAAGGCCTCCCGGCTGCCCGCCAGCGCCTCCCGCCAGTAAACGAGTTGGGAATCCAGGACGCCGCCAGACAACCAGCGCCGCTGCCACGCCGCGAAGTCGGCGTAGCGCACGGGAAGCGGAGCCAGAGGCGACACCGTGTAGAGCGCGCCCAGCTCGCGGCGCAGCACGTCCAGCGACCAGGCGTCGAACGAGATGTGATGGACGCCCAGAACGAGAACGTGCTCGGCGGCCCCGAGCCGCAGCAGGACCGAGCGCAGCATCGGTCCGCGCGCCAGGTCGAACGGCCGGACCCCCTCCTCGGAAGCCAACCGCGCGGCTTCGGCCCGCCGCGCCGGCTCCGGCAGACCGGAGAGGTCGGCCAGCGGCAGGGGGCGCCCGCCGACCTCGAATGGCTCAACGATCTGCACGGGCTCGCCGTCCACCATCCCGAAGCGGGTACGCAGCGGCTCGTGGCGACGCTCGATCGCGGCCAGGGCAAGCCCGAGGGCGGCCGGGTCGAGCGGCCCGCGGAGGCGCAGCTCGCGGACCACGTTGTAGGTGGCCGCGCCGGGCTCCAGCCGATCCAGGAACCACAGGCGCTCCTGGGCGTAGGAGAGTGGCGGTGCGCCCGCTCCGCGCCAGGGCTCCAGCGGCGGCGCGCCCGCTCCGATACCTCCACCCCGCAGGATCTCCTCCACCCGCGCGGCCAGCCCGGCTACGGTGCGGCGTTCGAAAACGGAGCGCACGTCCAGCTCGGCACCGAACGCCTCGCGCACCCGGGCCACGAGCCGGATGGCAAGGAGCGAGTGGCCGCCCAGGTCGAAGAAGTCGTCCCCCCTCCCCACCCGCTGGACATCCAGCAGCTCGGCCACGACCGCGGCCATCAGCTCCTCGGCCGGGCTCGCCGGACCGGCCGGTGCCTCCCGGAGCTGATCCTCCTGGGCGGCGATCTTCGCCATGGCGCCGAGCGCCCAGCGGTCCAGCTTGCCGTTGGGGGTGAGCGGCAGGGCCGGGACGAGCGCGATCTCGGACGGCACCATGGGCTCGGGCAGACGCTCCGCCAGCCAGACCCGCAGCTCGCCCCGGGTGGGAGCCTCGGCCATGGGGACGGCCCAGGCGGCGAGGCGGACCTCGCCGGCCCTCTGCACCGACAGCACCGCGGCCTCCCGCACCCCGGGATGCCGGGCCAGCACTGCCGCGATCTCCCCCGGCTCCACCCGGTGGCCCCGGATCTTGACCTGGTCGTCGGCGCGGCCCAGAAACTCAAGGACCCCCGAAGACAGCCAGCGCGCCCGGTCGCCCGTGCGGTACAGCCGGCCGCCTGTCGAATCCGGATCCGGAAGAAACCGCTCGGCTGTGAGGTCCGGCCGGCCCAGCCGCCCCAGATACCCGCGCGCCACCTGGGCGCCGCCGATCCACAGCTCTCCCGGCAGTCCAGGCGGCACGGGCCGCATCCCGCGGTCGAGCAGCCGGACCGTGGTGCCGCGCAGCGGCCGGCCGAGCGGCACTTTCTCTCCCTCCGCCCCCCCCTCCCAATCAACCACGCCGTAGGTGAGCACCCCCACCGTGGTCTCGGTGGGACCGTAGTGGTTGACGATCCGGCAGTCCGGGGCTATCTCCCGCACCCGGCGGACGAGATCCCAGGAGCAGGCTTCGCCGCCTACGACGAGGCGCTTGCGCGGGAGCACCCGCTCCGGTCGCGGCGCCGCCGCGAGCAGGGCGGCCAGGTGGGAGGGGACGATCTTCAGCACGTCCACCGGCCGCGCCTCGAAGCGCAGCGCCAGGCGGACCGGATCGGCGGACAGCTCCCGCGCCACCACGTGCAGCGTGCCGCCCGAGGCCAGGG
The DNA here is from genome assembly GCA_963844885.1 of uncultured Holophagales bacterium. Lineage (GTDB taxonomy): Bacteria > Acidobacteriota > Thermoanaerobaculia > Multivoradales > UBA5704 > DATMER01. The sequence goes on from CAWJQA010000019.1 coordinate 15,446, forward strand.
CGCCGAAGACCGAGGTGTGGCCGAGGTCGGCCGCGAACGTCGTGACCACGGCGAAGCTGGAGCGCGGCGGCACCTGGAGCCGCTCCAGCACGGCATCCACATAGCTCGCGAGATGCCGGTGCTCGACGCCGACCCCCTTGGGCTCGCCCGTGGAGCCGGAGGTGTAGAGGACATACGCCAGGCTCGACGGCTCCGGCCGCTCCACGATGCCCCCATCCACCTCCGCCCGCACCGACTCCAGCCGGACCCGCGGCATGCCGTCGAGATCCATGGCCAGCTCCCCCGCCGTCACGAGCGCCAGGGCTCCGGCGTCCTCCAGGATGCGGCGGCGCCGGCCGGCCGGCTGGTCCGGGTCGAGCGGAACGTAGGCCGCGCCCGACCGCATCACCCCCAGGATGGCGACGACCATGCCGGGTGAGCGGTCCAGGCAGACCGCCACTCGGGCCTCCGGCCCGGCTCCGAGACGGCGAAGACGCCGCGCCAGGTGGGCGGACCTCGCATCCAGCTCGCGCCAGGAGATCGACGTGCCCTCCCCCACCACCGCCGGAGCGTCCCCGAGGCGCGCCGCCCAGGACGCGAACCGTTCCAGGATGGACGGCGGAGTCCGTGCCGGCGGCGAGCCTCCCCAGGCGGCGAGCCGGCTCCGCTCGGCCTCGCCGAGGAGGGGGAGCCCGGCAACCTCGGCGTCCGGCGCCGCAACCGCGCCGGACAGGAGGGTCTTGAACCAGCCGGAGAACCGGGCCAGCGTGGCGGCGTCGAAGAGATCGGCGGCGCCCTCCCAGGTGACGTCGAGGCCGCCGTCCGCGGTCTCTCCCAGGAAGAGGCTGACGTCCATCTTGGCCGTGCCCGTGCCCATCCCGCGCTGTTCCAGGACCAGGTCCGGCGCCATCTCGACCGGCTTCCCCGCCGGTCCGGCCGCTGGCCCCCCAAAAATGAGGAGCGTCTGGATCAATGGGCTGCGCGAAAGATCGCGCTCGGGAGCCAGATCCTCGACGAGACGCTCGAACGGCAGCTCCTGGTGCTCGAAGGCGCCGAGCAGGAAGCCGCGCGTCCGCTCCAGGTGGGCTTCGAACGACGGCGAATCGGAGAGATCGGCGCGCAGTGCCAGGGTGTTCACGAAAAGGCCGATCAGCCCCTCGATCTCGACGCTCCGGCGGTTGGCGATGGGCGTGCCCGTCAACAAATCGCCGGCACCGGGGACGTCGGCCAGCCGCGAGAGCAGGGCCTGCCAGCCGGCCAGCAGAACCATGAAGAGCGAGGCCCCGGCGGCACGGCCCAGCGATCCCAGCCTGGCCGCCACGTCCGCGGGGATGACGTCGCGGTGGTGGACGCCCCGGAAGCTCCGGCGCGCCGGCCGCGGCCGGTCCGCGGGCAGATCCAGGACCGTGGCCGCGCCGGCCAGGCGCTCCCGCCACCAACCCAGCTCGCGCTCCAGCACCTCCCCGGTCAGGCGGCGGCGCTGCCGGATTGCATGGTCCGGGTACTGGACCGGCAGCGGAGGCAGATCCAGGGCGCGGCCCTCCGAAAACACCCGGTAAGCCGCGGCCAGCTCCCGGGTCAGCACGTCCGCGGACCAGCCGTCGAAGACCGCGTGATGGAAGCAGAGGAACAGGCGGTGCTCCTCTCCGCCCAGCCGGAGGAGGACGGAGCGCATCAGGGGTCCCCGGGCCAGATCGAACGGCATCCGGGCCAGGGCGGACTCGACGCGGCCGGCTTCTTCGGCGCGGATGGAGACGTTCACGAGAGGAAGAGGCCGGGGGGCGAACGGCTCGATCCTCTGGACCGGGACGCCGCCGGCCTCCGCGAAGACGGCGCGCAGCACCTCGTGGCGCCGTGCCACCGCGTCGAGCGCGGCGGCCAGGGCGGCGGGCTCGAGGCCTCCCCGGAGGATGAAGATCATGGGAATGTTGTAGACAGCCGAGCCGCCTTCGAGCCGGTCCAGGAACCAGAGCCTCTCCTGAGCGAAGGAGAGCGGCGCCTCGCTCCCCCGGGGACGGGCGGCAAGGACAGCCTCGTCAGCCGCCCGCGCCGTCTCGATCCGCTCGGCGAGGCCGCAAAGCGTGGGCGCTTCGAAGAGCTCGCGCAGCTCCAGATCGACCCCGAGCCGCTCCCGCACCCGCGAGGTCAAACGCATGGCCAGGAGCGAGTGGCCGCCGAGGTGGAAGAAGTGGTCGCCGCGGCCCACCCGCTCAACACCGAGCAGCTCCTCCCAGATCCCGGCCAGGGCGCGCTCGGCGTCCGTGACGAGCTCCTCTCCGGCGGCATCCCCCTGAAGCTCGAACGACATTCTCTCCAGGACCGCCCGGTCCACCTTGCCGCTCGCGGTGAGGGGAAGCACGTCGAGAAACACGAAGCCGGCCGGCACCATCCAGGCGGGCAGGCGCGCCTCCAGGAATCCGCGCAGCTCCGTGATGGACGGCGATTTTCCTCCGGGCTGGACACAGGCCACGAGCTGCCGGCCGTGGGCGGTGCTACGGACCAGCACCGCCGCCGCCGCGACCGACGGGTGAGCCGCGAGCGCCGCCTCGATCTCCGCCGGCTCCACCCGGAAGCCGCGCACCTTGACCTGCCGGTCGATGCGGCCCAGGAACTCCAGCCCGCCGTACGCTTTCAACCGGACGAGGTCGCCCGTGCGGTACAGGCGGGCGCCCGGAAGCTCGGAGAAGCCGTCGGGCACGAATCGCTCCGCCGTCAGCTCCGGCCGGCCCAGATAGCCGCGGGCCAGCTCTCCCGCGAGGTGAAGCTCGCCCGGCACGCCGGGCGGAAGCGGGTTGCCATGGGGATCGAAAACGCGGCCGGCGCGCCCGGGCAGCGGCCGGCCGATGGGCACCGACACGCCCTCGCCCAGCGCCGCCTCCCCCAAGGCATGCAGGGTGGCGGTGATGACCGCCTCGGTGGGGCCGTAGCCGTTGAGGAGAAGGACGTCCTTCATGGGCGTGCGCAGCCACCGGCGGGCCGGCTCGGCCAGCGCCTCCTCGCCACCGATGATGATCAGCCGCAACCCAGCCGGAGCCGCCGCCAGCGAGGCGGCGTCGTGGACCCAATGGTGCCAGACCGCGGTGGTCAGGTTGAGGACGGTGATGCCCAACTCGGCGAGACGGCTTGCCAGCACATCGGTCCGGAACAGCTCGCCGCTACGGAGCACCACGGTCGCGCCGGCCATCAGCGTGGGGAGGATCTCCTCGACCGCCACGTCGAAAGCCGGCGAGGCGAGCTGGAGCACCCGGTCGCCCGATCCCAAACCGTAGACGCGGATCACCGTGGCGCAGTGCTCCGCCGCCTCGCGGTGGGCCACGGCCACGCCCTTGGGCCGGCCCGTGGAGCCGGAGGTGTAGATCACGTAGGCGAGCTGGTCCGGCAGCGCCGGGAGCGGCTCCGGACCACCGGGCAGATCGCCGTCGAGCAGCAGACGCGGCAGGCAGGCCGGGAGGCTCGGCGCGAGGCCGGAGGTGGTGGCCAGCACCGCGGCACCGGAGTCATCCAGCACCCAGGCGAGCCGCTCCGAGACGTGGCCGGGGTCGAGCAGCACGCAGGCGGCGCCCGATTTCAGGATGCCCAGCAGCCCGGTCACCAGCTCGAAGGTGCGGCCGGCGCAGAGGGCCACCCGCGTCTCGGGACCGGCGCCCAGACGGGTGAGAGCCCCGGCCACCGCATCCGCCCGGGCGATCAGTTCGGCGAAGGTGAGGGGGCCCACGTCAGCGTCCACCGCCACCGCGTCTGGAGTGCGGCGGGCCTGCTCCTCCACCTTCTCGTAAAGCGTCCAGGCGGAGGGCGGCTCGGCCGCTCCGCCGCTCCAGGCGAGCCGGAGCTGTGCCTGCTCTTCAGCCGTCATCAGGGGCAGCTCGGAGATGCGGGAATCAGGCCGCGCCACGGCCGCGGCGAGCAGCGTTCCTAGATGATCCAGGAAGCGCTCCACCGTGACCGCATCGAAGAGGTTCGACGCGTACTCGGCGGCGGCGAAGAGCCCGTCCTCCGTGCGGCCCAGGTGGAGCGACAGATCGAACTTGGATGTCGGGGTCCGCACCTCGGCCACCCGCGCGGCGAGCCCCGGCCCGAAGTCCGGCTGCCGTGGCGGCGTGTCCTGGGCCGAAAGGGAGACCTGAAAGACCGGATGCCGCGACAGGTCCCGCTCCGGCGCCAACTCGGCCACCAGCTTCTCGAAGGGGAGATCCTGGTGGGCGTAGGCCTCCAGGGAGACGGACCGCACCCGCGCCAGCAGCTCCGCGAAGCTCGGGTCTCCCGCCAGAGAGACCCGCAGCACCAGGGTGTTGACGAAGAAACCGATGAGCCCCTCCACCTCCGCCCGGTCGCGGTTCGCCACGGGGGTGCCCACCACCAGGTCGCCCTCGGCCGTGAGGCGATACAGGAAGGCATCGAACGCCGCCAAGGCCGCCATGAAGAACGTCGCGCCCGCCTGCCGGGCGAGAACGGCCAGGGACTCGCCGGCCGGGAGAGCGGTCCGCCGCACGTCGCCGCGGTAGCTCTGCACCGGCGGCCGGGAGCGGTCCGCGGGCAGGTCGAGCGCCGCCGGGATGCCCGCCAGCCGCTCCCGCCACCAGGCCAGCTCCGAGTCCAGCACCTCGCCGCTCAGCCAGCACCGCTGCCAGACCGCATAGTCGACGTACTGGACCGGCAGCTCCGGCAGAGGGAGAGTCCGATAGGCCGCCGAAAGCTCCCTCATCAGCACGCCCACCGACCAGCCGTCGAAGACGATGTGATGGAAGGCCAGCAGGAACCTGTGCTCCTCCGGCCCGGTGCGCAGCAGAGCGGCGCGCAAGAGCGGGCCGGTCTCCAGGTCGAACGGCAAGGCCGCCAGCCCGGCCTCCGCCCGGTCCGCCTCCTGCTCGGGCAGATCCACCACGGTCAGAGCCGGAAGCTCGAACGGCAGGACGATCTGGGTCCCCTCGCGGAAGACCGTGCGCAGCGATTCGTGCCGGCGCACCACCTCGCCCAGCGCCGCGTCCAGGGCGGCAACCCGCAGCGGCCCTCGAATCCGGAAGACCAGAGGCAGGTTGTAAGCCGCCGACCCGATACCGCCGCGCTCGAAGCGGTCCAGGAACCACAGCCGCTCCTGCGCGAACGACATCGGCGCTCCGTCCGCTCTCTCGATCCGGACCAACGGCGGCGGCGCGGGCCGGCCGGCGTGGGAGAGATCGCCGAGCCGCTCCGCCAGACCGGCCACGGTGGGGCGCTCGAACACACCGCGGACACCCGGGTCCACGCCGAAGGCGGCCCGCACCCGAGAGGCGAGCTGGACGGCGAGCAGCGAATGGCCGCCCAGGTGGAAGAAGTCGTCATGGATGCCAACCGGGCGGCCAAGCACCTCGGCGAGGAGGCCGGCCAGCATGTCCTCGACGGGATTGCGCGGCGCCTCCACAGTCCCGATCTCCTCCTCGGGAAGCGCCAGGGCCTTGCGGTCGACCTTGCCGTTCGGGGTGAGCGGCAGGGCGTCCAGGAACGCCCACTGCCCCGGGATCATGAATTCAGGGAGCCGCTCGGCGAGCCAGCCGCGCAGCGCCTCGCGCGAGACCGGCTCGCGCAACGCGACCCAGGCCGCCAGCCCCGCGCCGTTGACCAGTACTGCCGCCTGGCCAACGGCAGGATGGCGGGCGAGCACGGCCTCGACCTCCCCCAGCTCGATGCGAAAGCCGCGGATCTTGACCTGATGGTCGAGCCGCCCCAGATACTCCAGATCGCCGTCCGCGCGCAGGCGGACGCGGTCGCCGGTGCGGTACATCCGGCCGCCCGGGTGTCCGGAGAACGGATCCGGGAGGAACCGCTCCGCGGTCAGCTCCGGCCGGCTCAGGTAGCCGCGCGCCAGCCCGGCGCCGGCCAGGTAGAGCTCGCCCGGCACCCCCACCGGCAGCGGCTGGAGCCACGGATCGAGCACGAAGGCCCGGCTGTCGTGGACCGGCCGGCCGATCGGCGGCGGCCGGTCTCCGGCGCGCTCGACGAGCGCCCACGTCGAGTACGTGGTGTCTTCGGACGGACCGTAGAGGTTGTAAAGCCGCTCCGTCTCCGGCCGCCCGTATACCCGGTCGGAGAGGGCGCGGGTCAGCGCCTCGCCCGCCAGGTTGATCGTCCGGACGCTGGCCGGCAGGCCGTCCATCCGGAGCAGCTCGGCGATGGCCGACGGCACCGTGTTGATCAGCGTCGGTGCCGCTGGCTCCGATGCGAAGAAGTCCGGGATCGCCAGGGCGTTGTCCACCACGAAGACGGTGCCACCCCAGGCGAGCGTGACGAAGATCTCGAAGACCGAGAGGTCGAAGGTGATCGAGGTCGAGGCGATGACGCCGGACAGCTCCTGCGGGCTGAAGGCTTCCCGTGCCCAGCGCGCCAGAACGACGGCGCTCCGGTGCTCGATGGCCACGGCTTTGGGACGGCCGGTGGAGCCGGAGGTGTAGATGAGATAGGCGAGGTTTGTGGGAAGACCCCCTCCCCGACCCTCCCCCGCTTCGCGGGAGAGGGCGCCACCACCCGCTCCCAGGCCCGCTCCCAAGATAACTGTCCGGGCGTCGCTTGCGGGCAGCCGGTCCACCAATCCCTCCTCCGTCACGATCACGGGGCAGCCGCTGTCCTCCAGCAGGAAGGCGATGCGCTCCTCCGGATATGCGGGGTCCATGGGGACGTACAGTCCGCCGGACCGCAGTACGGCCATCATCGCGACGACCAGGTCGGCCGAGCGCCGCAGGAAGATTCCCACCGGTACCTCCGATCCCGCGCCCAGGCCTCGCAGGTGGCGGGCCAGCCGGTTCGAGCGCTCCTCCAGCTCGGCGTAGGTGAGACGGACGCTTCCGGCCGCGGCCACCGCCAGGGCGTCCGGCGTGCGCCGGGCCTGCTCCTCGAACAGCTCGTGCAGCAGAGTGTCCTGGGGATGATCGCGGCACATCTCCCCGTTCCAGGCGGCGATCTGCGCCCGCTCCTCCGCACCCAGCAGCGGCAGGTCCGGGAGGCGGGTCTCCGGCTCGGAGATGATCCCTTTCAGCAGGTTCCGGAAATGCCCGAGCAGGCGCCGGGCCGTGGCCGCCTCGAAGAGGTCGGAGGCATACTCCACCCGCGCCCCCGATCCCCCGCGCTCCACGGTGAGAGTGATATCGAGCTTGGCCGTGCCCGGGTGGACGCGCACGAAGCCCGCCTCCACGCCCGGGAAATCGGGCAGGGCCGGCTCATCGGCGAGCAGCAGCATCGCCTGCACCAGTGGCGCCCTGGAGAGATCGCGCTCCGGCGCCAGCTCCTCGACCAGACGCTCGAAGGGGACGTCCTGGTGCGCGAAGGCGCCCAGCGCGGCCTCCCGGGTGGTTGCCAGGAAGCGGTCGAAAGCGGGCGCTCCCGCCAGGTCGGCCCGCAGCGGCACGAGATTCACGAAGAAGCCGACGAGCCCCTCCAACTCCCGGCAGTCGCGGCCCGCCACCGGCGCGGCCACGAGGAGGTCGTCCTGCCCGGTGTAACGCTGGAGGAGCGCCTGGAAGGCGGCCAGCACGGTCATGAAAACCGTGGCGTTGCAGCGCCGCGCCACCCGCGCCAGGTCTTCCCCGAGGCGATCTCCGAAGGACGCCCGCTCGACGCCGCCGCGCAGCGACGCCACGGCCGGCCGTGGAAAGTCCGTGGGCAGCTCCAGGGCGGCGGGCGCGCCGGCCAGCCGCTCACGCCACCAGGCGAGCTCGCCGGAGCCGTACGCCAACCGGCGCTGCCAGGCCGCGAAGTCCGGAACCTGGATCGGCAGCGGGTCGAGCGGGGCACCGCGGTACAGGGCGGACAGCTCGCGGGCGAGCACGTCCAGGGACCAGCCGTCGGCGACGATGTGGTGCATGGAGAGGAGGAGGCGATGGTCGTCCTCTCCCAGGCGCACCAGAAGCGCCCGGAACGGCGGCCCCGTCCGCAGGTCGAACGGCCGGGCGGCCTCGCTCCGCAGCAGCCGCTCCGCCTCTTCCTCCCGCCCGGAGAGATCCACGGCCGTCAGCGGGAAGGGACCGTCCGCGGCTGGCAGGACCACCTGCAGGGGTTCGTCCGTGAAGATCGTGCGCAGCGCCTCGTGGCGCCGGACCGCCCCGCCCAGCGCCTCGCTCAGCCTTGGGACGGACAACGGTCCCCGCAGGCTCCACACCTGGGGCAGGTTGTAGAGCGGCGTGCCCGGCCGCAGGGTCTCCAGAAACCACAGCCTCTGCTGGGCGAACGAGAGCGGCAGCCCGCCCTCTCTCGGCACCGGCACGAGCGGCGCCTCGCCGCTCCGGTTTTCCGCCGCGGTCCGCGCCGCCAGCGCCGCCACCGTGGGGTGCTCGAACACCACCCGTACGCCCAGGTCCACGCTGAAGACCTCGCGCAGGCGGACGGCGAGCCGGGTCGCTAGCAGGGAGTGGCCGCCGAGGTCGAAGAAGTCTTCCCCGGCGCCCACCGTACGGTCGAGCCCGAGCACCTGGGAGAACAGGCCGGCCACCAGCTCCTCCGCCGCCGTGCGCGGAGCGGTCCACACCTCCGGGGCCGATTCGACCGGAATCGCCGCCAGGGCGCGCCGGTCCACCTTGCCGCTGGTGGTCGTCGGCAGGGCTTCGAGGGCCATCCATGAGGCGGGGACCATGTAGTCGGGCAGCCGCTCCGCGAGCCAGGCGCGCAGATCGTCCCGTCCTGCCTCCCGCGCCAGCGACACGAACGCCGCCAGGCGGCCGTCGCGCTCCAGCACCGCGGCCTCCAGCACCGCCGGATGGCGGCCCAGCGCGGCCTCGATCTCTCCCAGCTCGATGCGGAAGCCGCGGATCTTCACCTGATGATCGATCCGGCCCAGGAACTCGATGTCGCCGGAGGGGAGCCAGCGGGCGAGGTCGCCGGTGCGATAGAGCCTTCCTTCTGAGAACGGGTCGGGGACGAATTTCTCCGCCGTCAGCTCCGGCCGGTTCCGGTACCCTCGCGCCAGCCCTTCTCCGGCGATGCACAGCTCCCCGTGGACGCCCACCGGCACCGGCTGAAGCGCACGGTCCAGGATCGTGACCCGGGTGTTGGCGATGGGGCGGCCGATGTCCGGCACCCGCTCCCCGGCCGGATCGACCCGGCCGGCCGTGGCGACCACCGTGCTCTCGGTGGGACCGTAGTGATTGATCAACTCGAAGGGAAGTCCCACCGGCGGCCGGCGCCGCAGGCGGTCGCCGCCCGTGAGCAGCCGGCGCAGCGCCAACCCCTCCGGCACCGGCTCGGCGAGCACCGCTTCGGCGAGAGGCGTCGGCAGGAAGGAGACCGTGATCCGCCGCTCCGCCATCCACGCCAGGAGAGCCGAAGCCGACGGGATCGTCTCCGGCGGCGGGATGTGCAGCGAGGCGCCGGCCGTCAGCGGCGCCCAGGTCTCCCAGACCGAGGCGTCGAACCCGGGGCCGGCCAGCAGCGTGCAGCGGTCCGCCGGTGTCAGGCCGTAGGCCCGGCGATGCCAGGCGATCAGGTTCGACAGACCGCGATGGCACAGCTCCGTGCCCTTGGGGGTGCCGGTGGAGCCGGAGGTGTAGATGACGTAGGCGAGGCCGTTCCCCCCTCTCCCGGGGAGGGGGGAGGGGAGGCGGGAGTCCTCCACGATCCACCGCTGCCGCTCCTCCGGCCAGGCCGGATCGACCGGCAGGTACGCGCCCCCCGCCAGCAGCACCGCCAGAGCCGAGACCACCAGATCCGGCGAACGCTCCAGCCGCAACGCCACCACCGTCTCGGGTCCCACCCCCTGCCGCCGCAGCCGCGCGGCCATCTCCTCCGACCTCCGGGCCAGCTCGCCGTAGGTCAGCCCCCCGTCGGTCCAAGCCAGCGCGAGCGCATCCGGCGTCCTCTCCGCCCACCGTCGGACCAGGACGTGGACCGGCTCCTCGGGGATCTCCGCTTCGGTTCGATTCCACTCGGCCAGCACCTGTTCCCGCTCGGCGGCGGTGAGCAGCGGCAGCTCGGAGAGGAGCGCTCCGGGAGCGTCCGCGATCCCCTCCAGGAGCACTCGCCAGTGACCGAGCCAGCGGCGCACGGTCGCGGCCTCGAAGAGATCGGAGGCGTACTCGGCGCGGGCGCTCCAGCCGTCCTCCCCGCGGTCGAGCTGCAGCCAGAGGTCGAACTTGGCCGTGGCGGTGTGGACGTCCGCCAGCTCGCCCCGCAAACCTCCTCCGAGGTCCAGGGCCGGCGGCGGGTCCTGGACCGAGAACGCCACCTGGAACAGCGGCGCCCGCGACAGGTCCCGCTCCGGCGCCAGCTCCGCCACCAGCCGCTCGAACGGCAGGTCCGGGTGGCCGTAGGCGAACAGCGCCGACTCCCGCACCCGGCTCAGCGCCTCAGTGAAGGGCGGATCGCCGGCAAGGTCCACCCGCATCACCAGGTTGTTCACGAAGAAGCCGATCAGCCCCTCGATCTCCGGCCGGCCGCGGTTCGCCGAAGGCACGCCGACGGCGAGGTCGTCGCGGCCGGTCAGCCTGTGCAGCAGCACCTGGAACGCGGCGAGCAGGGTGATGAAGAGCGTGGCGGCGCCGCGGCGGCCCACCTCCTCCAGCCGTCCGGCCAGATCCGCCGGCAGCGGCACCCGCTCCAGGCCGCCGCGCAAGCTCGGCACCGGCAGCCGGATGGAATCAGCGGGCAGGTCGAGGGCCGGCGGCAGCCCCTCCAACCGTTCCCTCCAGGCCGCGAGCTGCGCCGGTCCCTCCGCCTCCAGCCAGCGGAGTTGCCAGACGGAATAGTCCGCGTACTGCACGGGCGGCTCGGGCAACGCCTCCTGCCGGTAGAGACGCTGCAGCTCCTTACCTAGTACCCCCATGGACCAGCCGTCCGTGGCGATGTGGTGGATGTCCAGCCGCAGCGCGTGCTCCTCCGGCTCCAGCCGCAGCAGCAGCGCCCGCAGCACCGGGCCCCGGACCAGATCGAACGGCAGCCGCGCCGTCTCCAGAATCACCCGCAGGGACTCTACGGGCAGACCCGAGAGGTCGACCACGGGAAGCGGCACCGGCTCCGCCGGGAGCACCGTCTGAACCGGCCCGTCGTCCGTCTCGCCGTAGACCGTACGCAGCGCCTCGTGCCGGCGCACCACCCGGCTCAGCGCCCCGGCCAGCGCCGCCGGATCGAGCGGCCCGTGGAGCCGCAGGTCGCGGCAGGCGTTGTAGACCGGCGAGCCCGGGAGCATGCGGTCGAGGAACCACAGCCGCTCCTGGGCGGGCGAGAGCGGCAACGCCTCACCTGGCCGCCGCGAAACGGGCACTACCGGACCCACCCGCGGCCGGCCGGCGTAGCCGAAGATCCCGGCCGTCTCCCAGGTGGGCTCGCCCAGGAAATCCTCCGAGTACGCCTCCCGCCACCGCTCGGCCGTGCCCGCCTCGACCCCGCGGTGCTCGTGGAACTTCATGTCCCCGATCATCCGGCCCTGCTCGTAGAGGCCGTCCGTCATCCGCGACCGCCGCTCCCCATGGGGATCAGCATAGGGATCGGCCATGTCCGGGTGGTACTCGATCCCCAGCGCCGCGCACAGGCGCCGCAGCTCGCTCTCGGGGTCGCGCACCAGATCCTCGAACCGGATGCGGTGCCGGCGCTGCGGCGAAATCCCACCCAGGAAATCCAGGATGTTCCGGTGGCTCAGCGTCCACACCAACTCGGCCAGCTCGCGGCGCCCGAAGGAATGGGCGCGGCGGAAGAAGAGCTGATCGATCCTGGCCTCCTCGAAGCTGTGGATCATCCCGTACGGGTGGCGGACGAGGTGGATGTAGAACGGCTCCTCGAACACCTCCTCGGACCGGCGCAGCACCCCGGGGTCGAGAGGGTAGTTCGTGGACTTGTCCACCAGCATCCGCCCGCCCATCTGCTCCTGCAGCCAGCCGTAGAACCGCCGGGTGCTCCACCCGCCGCGCTCACAGGCCTCGACCAGCGCCTCGGCCTCGGCCGGGCTGCAACCCCGCAGCTCCACGACCGCCCGCAGCACCCCTTCCCGCCAGAAGCTGTCGCGGCCCGAGAACGCGGCCCGGCGCTCGGCCATCGTATTGAACGTGAGCAGCTCCAGCTCCGGCGGCGAGAACAGGCCGGGATGGCCGCCGAGCATCACGCGCATCAGCGTCGTACCCGAGCGGGGCGGCGCCAGGACGAGCACCGCCCGCGGGTTCTTGGGCTCGTCCGAAGGATACGGGGCCAAGGGCTGGACCAGCCGGCGCAGCTCCTCCAGGCACTCCCCATCCACCCGCCCCATGCTTTCCGGTCGCACGTCCGCGATGCCTTCCGGAAGCGACGCTTCACCCCACACCCGCGCCACGGCCGCGCGGTGCTCCCGTCCGAGATGCGCCGCCAGCCCGCCCAGGGTAGGCGCGTCGAACAGCGCCACGACGTGCAGGATCTCTCCCATCTCCGCCTGCAGCCGGTTGATCACCAGCGCGCCGCTGATGGACGTGCCGCCGAGGTCGAAGAAGGAGTCGAGCCGCCCGACGGTCTCGACGCCGAGCGTCTCCTCCCAAAGCCGGGCGAGGGCGCGCTCCAGGTCCGTGCGGGGCGGCACGAGCTCGGGACGGATCCTCTCCTCGGGCTCGGGGAGGGCCTTCAGAGCGAGGCGGTCCACCTTCCCACTCGGCGTGAGCGGCATGTCTCCAAGGGTGACGAAGACCGTCGGCACCATGTATTCGGGCAGGCTCGCGGCGAGGTGCTCGCGGAGGATCTGGGGGACCACGGCGCCGTCGCACGGGACTATATAGGCCACGAGCCGCGGCTCGCCGTTGCGCTCCCGGGCCAGGACCGCGGCGGCGCGGACGGACGGATGGCCGCCGAGCACGGCCTCGATCTCCCCGAGCTCGATACGGAAGCCTCGGATCTTGACCTGGTGGTCGATCCGGCCGAGGTACTCGATGGCGCCGTCGCCCCGGAAGCGGCAGAGGTCGCCAGTGCGGTACAGGCGGGCGCCCGGCTCCTCCGCGGACGGATCGGGGACGAACCTCTCCGCGGTCAGGTCGGGCCGGCCGTGGTAGCCGCGGCCGGTCTGGACGCCGCCGAGGAGCAGCTCGCCCGGCTCGCCCGCGGTGAGCGGCTCCAGGTCCGGGCCGAGGATGCGGACCACGGTGTTGGCGATCGGATGACCGATCGGCACCGGTCCGGAGCGGCCCGGACCGCAGCGCCACCAGGTCACCTCGACGGCGGCCTCGGTAGGGCCGTAGAGGTTGTGCAGCTCCGGCCCGGTATTGTCGAGGCGACCGAAGCGCTCGAAGAAGCGCCGCTCAAGATCGGCTGACACCGCCTCGCCGCTGCACAGCACGCGGCGCAGCGAGCTCAGGCGCTCCAGGCCGGGAGCGCCGAGGAAGACGCGCAGCATCGACGGGACGAAGTGAGCAAGGGTGATCCGCTCGCGCTCGATCAGGTCGACCAGGTAGGCCGGCTCCTGGTGGCCTCCCGGGCGGGCGACCACCAGGCAGGCGCCCGAGATCAGCGGCGCGAACAGCTCCCAGACCGAAACGTCGAAGCTGAAGGGGGTCTTCTGGAGGACCCGCTCCTCCGCGCCGAGCCCGAAATCTTCCCGCATCCAGAGCAGGCGGTTGCACACCGCGGAGTGGGCGTTCATCGCGCCCTTGGGCCGGCCGGTGGAGCCGGAGGTGTAGATGACGTAGGCCAGAGCCTCCGGAGGGACCTTGGGCAGCAGCTCGGCTCCGTCCGCGAAGGCTTGCGGACCATCCAGCAGCACCGTGCGCGCACCGTGCGGCGGCAGGAGGGAGGCGAAGCGCTCCTGGGCCAGGACGACCGGAGCCGCGGCGTCCTCGGCGATGTAGGCGAGGCGCTCCGGGGGATACGTGGGATCGAGCGGCACGTAGGCGCCGCCGGCCCGCAGGATCCCGAGCAGCCCCACCACCATCTCCACCGAGCGCTCGGCGCAGACGCCCACGCGGACGTCGGGGCCGACCCCCATGCATCGCAGGTGCCCCGCGAGGCGGGCGGTCCGCTCCATCAGCTCGCGGTAGGTGACCGACTCCCCCTCGAAGCGGACGGCGGTCCTCCCGGGCGTCCGCGCGGCCTGCTCTTCGATCAGCGTATGGACGCACCGCGGCCCCGGCCATTCGCGGGCCGGACCTCTCTCCCGATTCTCGTCTCGAGTCGGCAAAGCAAGAAGCTCCCAATGAGTCCTTCAACCGGAAGGATTGTGCATCAGGACGGGGAAAGAGAGGAGGAGGGGGTTGGAGGCGACGACCGGATTCGAACCGGTGAATAAGGGTTTTGCAGACCCTCGCCTTACCACTTGGCTACGTCGCCCCAGAGACAGGCAAGGCCGCATGAGCGGCCTCTGGTTCCGGGTCTATTCTACAGAAAGAAAACTGGAGCGGGAAACGGGATTTGAACCCGCGACCCCAACCTTGGCAAGGTTGTGCTCTACCACTGAGCTATTCCCGCACCCGACCTCTTACAGGCCGCAAAGGATACTCATGGCCCAGGGAGGTGTCAAGCCTCTCAGGCGGCGAAAGGGAAGGCGTCGCGGACGAGGGTGTACCTCCAGCCGTCGCCTGCCCTGTCGAGGCCGATCACGTCGAAGCGGCAGGGGGTGTCGCGGTGGCCCTTGACGGCCAGGTAGAGCGCCGCGGCGCGGGAGATCCGGCGCTGCTTGCGGAAGTCCACCGCGGCGATGGCCGGCCCGAAGGCGGCGCTCGCCCGCGCCTTGATCTCGACGAAGCAGAGGGTGCCGCCGTCCCGGGCCACCAGGTCGATCTCGCCGGCGTGGTTGACCACGTTGCGCTCGATCACCCGGTAACCCTGGCCTTCTAGCCAGCGCACGGCGTCGTCCTCCCCCACCTTGCCGCGGCCGCGGTTGTGGGCCTGATCCTGGAACGGTGACGGCATCCCCTACTTCCGCTTCCAGCGCGTGCCTTGCGGGGTATCCTCCAGGGCGACACCCTGCGCCGCCAGCTCATCGCGGATGCGGTCGGAGGCGGCGAAATCCCGGCGCTTGCGCGCCTCCAGTCGCTCCTGGATGCGCCGGTCGATCTCCTCTTCCGAGGGTCCGGCCGCGGTCTCGGCGGCTGTCCAGTCGGCGGGGTCGAGGACGCCCAGAACCCGGTCTACATACGCCAGGCCGTCCAGGATCCGCCGGCGGTCGCCGGTACCGATCCGCCCCTCCTCCACCGCGAGGTTGATCTCCTTGACGAAGATGAACAGCGCGGAGAGGGCGGCGGCGGCGTTGAGGTCGTCGGCCACGGACGCGGTGAAGTCCCGGCTCAGCTTGTCGACCGAAGCGGCCACCCCGGCGTCCGCCTCCCCCGACTCCGCGGCGTGGGCGAGGCGGAAGCGCATCTCGTCGACGCGGCGCAAGGCGCCCGCCGCCCCGTCCAGCGACTCGAAGGTGAAGTTGAGCTTCTGCCGGTAGTGGACCGACAGGAACAGGTAGCGGATCGCCCGCGGAGAGTAGCCGCGCTCCAACAGGTCCGCCAGTGTGTACTGGTTCCCCAGCGACTTCGACATCTTCTGGCCGTCCACGATCAGGTGCTCGGAGTGCAGCCAGGTGTGGACGAACAGCCGGTCCGTGGCCGACTCGCTCTGGGCGATCTCGTTCTCGTGGTGGGGGAAGATCAGATCCACCCCGCCACAGTGGATGTCGAAGGACTCCCCCAGCAGGCTCAGGCTCATCGCGGAGCACTCGATGTGCCACCCCGGCCGGCCCGGCCCCCAGGGCGAGTCCCAGGCCGGCTCTCCCGGCTTGACCGCCTTCCAGAGGACGAAGTCGCGTACGTCCTCCTTGCCGTACTCGTCCGCGGCTACCCGCTCACCGCGCCGTACCTGCGCCAGGTCGAACCCGGAGAGCCGGCCGTAGTCCGAATCGCGGGCGATGCCGAACCAGACCGAGCCGTCGCTCACGTAGGCATAGCCCTTCTCGATCAGCCGGGCGATGAGCTCGATGATCTCCGGGATGTACTCCGTGGCCCGGGGAAAGTGCTCGGCGCGCTGGATGTGGAGCCTGTCCAGGTCGCGCAGGAACGCCTCGATGAACGGCGCCGTGTAGTCGTTGAGCGACAGTCCGGCCTTCTGCGCACCCAGGATCGTCTTGTCGTCCACGTCCGTCACGTTCATGACCTGGACGACCCTGTAGCCGAGGAACTGGAGCGACCGCCGCAGCAGATCCTCGAAGAGGAACGTGCGGAGGTTGCCGATGTGGACTTCGTTGTAGACGGTCGGGCCGCAGGTGTAGATGCGGGCCTCGCCGGGCACGACGGGCTGGAACGGGGTCAGCCGCCGTCCCAGGGTGTTGTAGAAGACGAGATCGGGCATGTCGCTCCGGTTGCGGAGGGTCTCACTGGGTGACCCGGACGGTGCCGGCCGACCAGGTGAGGCCGGCGATCGCCTGCCCCTGCGAGTCGACGGCCTGGTTCTTGGAGAAGGTGATGGTCCCCTCGCCCGCGCCGGCGGCGCGGAACTCGAAGGTCAGCAGGACCCCCGAGCCGCTGGCTCCGGGCACGGGGCCGAGGTTCGACAGGCCGATCACCAGCCGGCCGGCGGACGAGGTGCCCTGAAACGTGCCCCCGGCCAGAAGCGGTCCCTGCGTGGAACGTACGTGCTGGAGCAGGTTCGGCGGATAGGTGAGGTCGAAGGCCACCCCGTAGAGGTCCGACACGGACGTGGCCCGCACCTCCAGAATCAGGGTGGTCGCGTTGCTCCCCGCACCCGTCGCGAGCAGGATCCCGCTCGGCCCGGGCGACTGCGGCGTGAAGGTCACGCTCGGCTGGGACGGCGTCGGAGTGGGAGTGGGTTCGGTCGGCGAGCCACCCCCTCCCCCGCCGCAGGCCCCGACACAGGCGATACCGAGCAGCAGGGCGGCGGCCAGGGATGTCCTCGCAACGGAACGCCTCATGACCGGACCTCCTGATCTTCGGCCAGGCGCTTGAGCTGGCGGCGCACCCGCTCCTTGCGCAGGCCGCGCAGATAGTCCGTGAACAAGATCCCGTTCAGGTGATCGATCTCGTGGCAGAAGGCGCGGGCGAGCCATTCCTCGGCCTGGATCTCGAAAGGTTTGCCTTCCAGGTCCACAGCCCGCACCGTGACCCGCGTGGGGCGCTCCACCTTGTCGTTGATGCCGGGGAGAGACAGGCAGCCCTCCTCCGCGACCTCCGAGCCCTCCCGGTGGACGATCTCGGGGTTCACGACCACATAGATCTGCTTCGGATCCTCCCCTACCGACAGATCGACCACGGCCAGGCGGACGTCGACGCCGACCTGGGACGCAGCGAGACCCACGCCGGGCGCGGCATGCATGGTCTCGACCATGTCCGCGGCGAGCTTGCGCAGCCCGGCGTCGAGCTCCTTGACCTCCCGGCACTTCGCGCGCAGGACGGGATCAGGATAGATGCGGATGGGAAGGACGGCCATCAGTTGTTGCGGAGGCGGCGCAGCGTCGCCGCGAGGTCGCGGTCGTTGTGCTGCTCGCGCAGCACTTCCAGGAATTGGCGCGGATCGGGGTTGCCCTGCAGGGTCTTCTCAAGACCCTCGCGCGTGAGCTTCAGGGCAGTCCCGGGCTCGGCCACCCGGTAGGCGGCCGGCCAGGCGATGCGTTCGAGGAGCGGCCCTTCGCCGATGATGTCGCCGGAGGTGAACGTCCGGAGGGTCACCTCCTTGCCCGGGGCGTCACTGTAAAACGCTTCCACCACACCGGTGACGATGAGCAGGAGGAACTGGTCGCGACCACCCTCTTCGGCCACAATGCTGCCGGTCTCCATGCGGGTCAGCTCCATGGCGGAGAAGAGCCGCTTGAGCTGGTCGCCGTTGAGGTGCTGCACCACATGGGTGGTCGCCAGGTGATGCCAGAGGCGCTTGAGCTCGACGGCGCTGGTGCCGGCCTGCTGACCGCCGCCGCCGGCCTGGCGCAGGCCTTCGATGGCGATGGCCCGCACATGTTCCATCCGCTGCTCGCGCTGGATGCGCTCGATGCGGAAGCGCAGCGACTGGTCCATCGGGGCCAGCTTCTGGGCCTTGGAGAGGAGGGCCACGCCCTTCTCGTAAAAGCCGTCCTGGGCGTACTCCTCGGCCACGAAGCCGAACTCGTCCACGGCCTTGTCGTACTGCTTGAGACCGGCGTAGACCTCGGCCAGCTTCAGATGCAAGTGCAGGTCGTTCGGGTTCAGCTTGATCCGCGACTTGAGGCGCTCACACGCATCGTCGTAGCGCTCCAGCACGATCAGGTCGTCGATCGTATACTCCTGATCCTGCTTTTGCTTCTGCTCCTGCTTGGCCCCGCCAAACCAGCTCTTGATGCCCAAAGCGCGCAGCCTCCACGATAGGAAGACGAATTACCCGGCCGGGTCGCGCCGCGGAGAATCACGCTCTTCGCGTGGACGCCGCCGACGCCTGGGGTGGACGGCAACCCCCGGCCGAAGCGCGCTCATTATACCTATCTGGCCGGGGGAACGGAGGGTGCGGGCGGAATTCCGGCCCCTGGCGCGGAAGTTGCTCTAGACAAGCGCAGAGCACAGCAACTCTGGCTCATGGAGGCTTCGGCAATGATTCGCCACGAATGGACCGCCAACCTGGTCCGCGCCGGGCTCGCCCTCGGGCTTCTGGCCCTCGCCGCCGCTCCGGCGGCCGCGGACGGCGACGAAAGCTATGGATATTTCCGTGCCCTCGACGGCTCGGCTACCCTGATTCAGGCCGGCTCCGGCACCCGGACTCCGGCGGAGATCAACCAGCCCGTCATGGCCGGGGACCGCATCCTCGTCTCCGAGAGCTCCCGGATCGAGATCGTCCTCCCCGACCGCAATCTCCTCCGCCTGGACGGCGGTACCGAGGTCACCCTCGAGCAGCTCGCCGCCTCGCCGGACCGGGACGATCCCACGACCGTCCTCCGTCTCCACGACGGCAACCTGCTCCTCACCGTGCTCGCCGACTCGCTCGGCGACCAGCTCCCCCGTATCGATACGGCCAACGCCTCGGTCTACCCCCAGGACTACGGCACGTATCGCATCACCTCCTCACAAGGCACCTGGACCGAGGTGACCGTCCGCCGCGGCAAGGCCGAGGTGGTTGCCGACCGCAGGTCGGAGACCGTGCGCGCCGACGAGACCGCCACCGTCGACGGCGAGCGCTCCGCGAGCATCGAGGTCGACTCCGCCGCCTCCTACGACTCTCTGGAGCGCTGGGCCGACCATCTGCAGAACGAGGCGCGGTACGCCAGCGCCAACGACGACTACCTGGACGACAGCCTGCGCTACCAGGCCGCCCCTCTCGCCCGCTACGGCGCCTGGATCTCGATCAGCGGCCGTTCCTACTGGCGCCCGCGCGTGGACGCGGGCTGGCGACCCTACTGGCAGGGACGCTGGACCTACACGCCGGCCGGCCTGACCTGGGTGTCGTACGAGCCCTGGGGCTGGGTGCCCTACCACTACGGGAGCTGGGACTATCTCCCCTCCTATGGCTGGGTCTGGCAGGCGGGCTACACCTGGTCCCCGGCCTGGGTCTACTGGTACTGGGGTCCGAGCTACGTGGGCTGGTGCCCGACGGGCTACTACACGAGCTATTACCGCCACGACTACTCCTACTTCCGCTTCGGCGTCTACGGCTGGGCCGGCGGCTCCTGGGATCACTGGAACCACTGGACGTTCGTGGGCACCGACTACTTCCGCGGCCATCGGAACGGGTATCGCGACGGTCGCGACGGCCGCGACGGCCGGCATGACGACTGGAACGTCGGGCGCCATGCCGTGCCCATCGATGAGCTGCGCCGCCACGGGCCGCTCGACCGGGGCGTCGTCACCACCGATACCCGGCCTCTCCGGCCGGACACCTGGGACGACCCGCGCCACGGCATGCGGGTGCTGACCGAGAGCCCGGGCGGCCGGCCGCGGAACGGGGCCGGTGAGCTGCCGGATGTCACGCCGTTCATCGAACGCCGCCACGAGCTGCCGGCCGGAGTGGTCCGCACGGTGGTCGCCGACGGCGGTGGAGACCAGACGGGCAGGGGCGGCGCCCGGCCCGGCGGCGTGACCCTCGACCGCAACGGCCGCGGTGCCGAGCCGGTGGGCGGAGTCGCCACGATTCCCACCGATCCGTCGACGGAGCGCCGCAACACGGTGCCCCGGGAACGCCCGCGGCCGAGCGGCGGCGTGGTCTCCGGAGCCTCGCCCGGCGACCGGAACCGGCGCGACCAGGTAGCCCCGCGCGAGTCGAATCCCCGTCCGGGAGAAGGCGGCGGCGCGCCCCGGCCCGGATCGAGCGGCACGGTGGAGAGCCAGCCCCGGGTGAGAGTCCCGCGGGAGACTCCCCAGGAAGGATCGGGAGCGCGAGGGTCTCAGGGTGGCGCACCCCGGCCCGAGGCGACCGAGAATCGCGAGCCGCCGTCCTCCAGCCGGAGTCGCGACCGGGGAGGCTACTCCCGTCCGGAGCCGCCGCAAAGCTACAGCCCGCCTCCTTCCTCCAGCCGCGAACGGGAGAGGGATCAGGGCCAGCAGAGCGGCAGCCGTGGCGGCAGCGGTGACCGTGGAGGCTATTCCCGTCCCGAGCCGCCGCCCAGCTACAGTCCGCCTCCCTCTTCCAGCCGTGGGCGGGAGCGGGAGAGCAGCCCACCGCCTTCATCCAGCCGTGAGAAGGAGCGGGAGAGCAGCCCGCCGCCTTCATCCAGCCGTGAGAAGGAGCAGGAGAGCAGCCCGCCGCCTTCATCCAGCCGCGAGCGGGCGCGGCCTTCGGAAGGCTCCTCCCACCGGGAGAGCGGGAGCGAGCACCAGGCCCGGGAGCGCCGCCCCCCGCAGGAGTGACGGCATACGAAGAAAGAGGACGGGTGGGGTTCCCTCTCCCCCAGGAGCTGGGGGAGAGGGGCAGGGAGTAGAGGGGATGGGATCAAACCGTCCTTTTTTTCATACAATCCCTCGCGAATGCGGATCACGACCTTCCTTTCCCTTCTCTTCATCCTCTACTGCGCCGAGGCGGGCGTCCTCCTCCTCTTCGTCGCCTGGTTCCCTGTCTGGGACCGGACCGTCGTGCAGCTCCCCTTCTCGATGCTGCGCGGCCTGATGATCCATCCCCTCTTCCGAGGCGCCGTGAGCGGCTTCGGCTTCGTCCATCTGGTCTGGGGCGCCCACGACCTGCATGGGCTGCTCTCGCGGAAGGAAAGTGCCGGCGTTCACTCCTGACCTCCTCGCCATCAGCGGCCTGGAGTCTCTGAACGAGCCCTGGGCGGACTGGCTCCGCCGCCTGGCCGCAGCCGGCGTCGCGGCGCTCCAGGTGCGGGAGAAGTCCCTGGACGACCGCGCCGTCTGGGAGTTGGCCCGCCAGGCGCGCGCGGCGCTGCCGCCGTCCGCCATGGTTCTGGTCAACGGCCGCCTCGACATCGCTCTTGCCGCCGGTGCCGGCGGCGCCCACCTCCCGGCCGACGGTGTCCCTCTGGAGGCCCTGCGCCGCCGCTTTGGATCCCGCTTCGAGGAGCCGCTGATCCTGGGCCGTTCGACCCACCGGCTGGAAGAGGTCGAGGCGGCGCTCCGGGAGGGTGCCGACTACGTGACGTTCGGCCCCGTGTACGCGACCCCCTCCAAGGAAAACTACGGTCCGCCACGCGGACTGGACGAGTTGGTGAAGGCTGCTCGGCTGCCGATTCCCGTCTATGCCCTGGGAGGGGTTACACTCTCCCGGTTCGGCGAGGTGGCAGCGGCCGGAGCGGCGGGGGTGGCGGGCATCCGGCTGTTCCAGGGACCCGATCTTTCCGTGGCCGTCCAGCTTGCACGGCGGCTCTTCCCGAAATCCTGAACCTGTTTTTAACCTGGAGACTCGCTGGTGGAAACGGAGCAGCCCATCCCTCTCGGAGCCACGGCCGTGCAGCTCGGCAAGCTGCGTTACCTGTTCGTGTCGCTGGCGATCATCGTGCTGGACCAATGGACCAAATGGATGGTGGAGGTCCACCTCCCGCATCATGCGGCCCACCCGCTGATCCCCGGGGTCCTCAACCTGACCCACGTGCGCAACACCGGGGTGGCCTTCGGCCTCTTCGCGTCGGAAGGGATGTCCGGCGGAAGCTGGCTCCTCACCCTGCTGGGGATCGCCGCACTCACCGCCGTGGGTGTCTACTACTGGTTCGCACCGGTGCGGGACCGCCTCCTCCTCGTCGCCCTGGCGCTGGTGGTGGGCGGCGCCATCGGCAACCTGATCGACCGCGTCTCCAGCGGCGCCGTGACCGACTTCGTCGACGTCTACGTCGGGCTCCACCACTGGCCCTCGTTCAACGTCGCCGACAGTGCGATCTCGATCGGCATCGTTCTGATGGCGCTCGACAGCTTCCGCTCGCGCCACGATCCCAAGGCCGCCGAAGACACTCCGTGACCGCCTGGACCGCCGGCCCCGCCGACATCGGCGAGCGCCTCGACCGGCACGTCGCGGCCCACCTCGACGCCCCCCGCAACCAGGTCCAGCGCTGGATCCGCGACGGCCACGTCCGTGTCGGCGGGCGCATGGAGAAACCCTCCTACTCCATCCTCGAAGGGGACCGGATCGAATGTGATCCGCCGGAGCCGAAGGACGACCGGGTCTCTCCGGAAGAAGGGAACCTGCTGGTTTTATACGAGGATGCCGACCTCGTCGTCCTCGACAAGCCGTCAGGCCTGACCGTCCACCCCGGCGCCGGTCGCGCGACCGGCACGCTCGCCCATCACCTCCTGGCGCGCTACCCGGAGATGGCGGGGGTCGGAGGTCCGGGCCGCCCCGGGATCGTTCACCGGCTCGACCAGGGGACGAGCGGCGTCCTGGTGGTGGCCCGCACCGCCGCCGCCTACCGCCGCCTGGCCCGCGCCTTCGCCGCCCGCGAGATCGACAAGCGCTACCTCGCCATCGCCTACGGCGAGCCGAAGCCGCCGGAGGGGACCGTCGACGCCCCCATCGGCCGCCATGCCATCCGGCGCAAGGAGATGACGGTGCGCGCCGATGGTCGCCCCTCGCGCACCGGCTACCGGACGCTCGCCGCCCGCGCCGGGATCGCCCTCGTGGAGCTCGATCTGGAGACCGGGCGGACGCACCAGATCCGGGTCCATCTCAAGCACCTGGGCCACCCGCTGGTCGGCGATCCCGTTTACGGCGAGGCGCGCTGGAAGGCTCTTCCTCGATCCGTGCAGGCCCGCCTCCGGGATTTCCCCAGACCGGCACTCCACGCCTGGCGGCTGGCGCTCACTCACCCGATCGACGGCCGGCGCCTCGCGTTCGAAGCGCCGGTGCCGGACGATCTGCGGGAGCTGTGGGAAGGGGTGACGGGGACGGCGTGGCCGTAGGCCGCCTTTTCTTTCCCCTGTTTGGGTCCTTTATGTCCTTTCCCTGACCGACTCCACCGGCGCCGCATCCGGCCGGCTGCCGGGCTTCTCCGGCGGCTCCACCCCCGCCTGGCAGGCCGGGCACTCTCCCGGCTGGTAGGAAGGTAGGTCCAGCTTCAGCAACGCCTTGAACGGCACGTCGAACGGCGCGCGCCCGGCCGTGCGGTCGATGATCGAGCCGATCGCCACCACCCGTGCGCCCTTGCGGTCGCCAGGGCGGCGACTCCAGGGTGGAGCGGCCGGTGGTGACCACGTCCTCCACGATCACCACCTGCTCGCCCGGGCGCAGCGTGAAGCCGCGGCGGAAGCCCAGCTCGTCTCCTTTGCGCTCCGTGAAGCGGAAGGGCACGCCGAGAGCGGCGGCGACCTCGTGGCCGATGATCATGCCGCCCAGCGCCGGCGAGAGCACCGAGTCGGGATGATGGGGGCGCAGCTCTTCGGCCAGAGCCTGGCCGACCCCGCGGGCGCGGGCCGGATCCTCCAGCAGCAGCGCGCATTGGACGTACGCCGTCGAGTGCAGTCCCGACGAGAGCTGGAAGTGCCCGCGGCGCAACGCGCCGCTTTCTTCCAGGAGACGCACAAGGATCTGCTCGTTGTCAGCCTTCATCGGGGTGGCTCCTCGCGCCGGATCTCGTACTGCTCCAGCTTCTTGTAGAGATTGCAGCGCGGCGTGTCGATCGCCTGGGCGGTCTGCGTGACGTTCCAGTTGTTCTCCTCGAGCTTTAGATCAGGAACATCTTCTCGGACAGGTCGCGGAACTCGCGCAGCGACTGGACCGCAGGAGCGCGCTGGACAGCTCGGGACGCGCACCGCCGGTGGCGGCGATGACGTCGTCGCGGGTGATCCTGTCGCGCGGCGCGAGGATCAGCAGGCGCTCGACCAGGTTCTTGAGCTCGCGCACGTTGCCCTTCCACGGCAGCGACTTGAGATGCGCCAGCGCCTCGGGAGAGAGCTCTTGCGGCCGGTAGTTGTTCTTGTCGGCGTAGCGCCGCACGATGTACTCGACGAGCGCCGGAATGTCCTCCAAGTGCTCGCGCAGCGGCGGCGTGCGGATGGGGATCACGTTCAGGCGGTAGAAGAGGTCCTCGCGGAAGCGGCCGGCCTTGATCTCGGCCTCGAGGTCGCTGTGGGTGGCGGCGATCACCCGCACGTCCACCTGTACCGTCTTCTCCGCGCCGACCGGCTCGACCTCGCCGCTCTGCAGGACGCGCAGCACCTTGGCCTGCGTGCGCGGCGACATGTCGCCGATCTCGTCGAGGAAGATCGTGCCGCCGTCGGCCTGCGACGAACTTGCCGATCTGGCTGCGCACGGCGCCGGTGAAGCTCCCCTTCTCGTGCCCGAACAGCTCGGACTCGATCAGCTCGTCGGGGATCGCGGCGCAGTTGACCTGGACCAGCGGTGCGGTCGCGGCGCGGCGACTGGCGGTGGATGCGCGCGCGCGACCAGCTCCTTGCCCGTGCCGCTCTCGCCGGTGATGAGCACCGTGGCGGGCGTCGGGGCCGCCTTCTCGATCGTCTCGCGCAGCCGCCGCATGGCCGGCGCGTTGCCGATCAGCTCGTCCGGCTCCTGGCGCAGCACGCTGTTCTCGGCCAGCAGCCGGAAGGAATCGACGGCGTTGCGCAGCGACGACCAGGACGCGCTCGCGCTGCAGCGGCTTCTCGAAGAAATCGTAGGCGCCGCGGCGGGTGGCCTCGACCGCGGTCTGCACGTCGGCGTGGCCGCTGATCATCAGCACCGGCATGTCGTAGCCGCCGCTCGCGCAGGGCCTTGAGCAGCTCGAGGCCGTCCATCTCGGGCATCTTGATGTCGAGGAGCATCGCGTCGGGCGGCCGGTCGGCCACCTTGGCCAGGGCCTGGGGGCCGCTCGCGGCTTCGTCCACCCGGTAGCCCTCGAACTCGAGGATCATGCGCAGGCTTTCGCGGATCGCCCGCTCGTCGTCCACCACCAGGACGGAGGCACGGATGTTGTCGGAAGTTCTGGCCATGGTCGTCTGATAGTCTAGCAAGAAAAAGGCCGGCCCCTCTCCCGGTGGGAGAGCAGCCGGCCGGATGGGATGCTTTGCCCGTCCTGCTGGACCCGCGTCAGGGAACCTGGACCACGGCGAAGAACGGCTGACCCTGCTGCCCGCGCGCGAACGGCATGGCGTAGAGCCGCAGGTACGAGCCCGATTTCGCCCCCTTCACCACCTTCTCGAAGTCGGCCACACCGTGGACCTCCTGGCCGTTGACCTCGGTGATGATCGTGCCCGGACGGATGAACTGCTCGTAGAGCGGGCTGTTGGGCGCGACGTTCGTCACCAGGATACCGTCAACGTTGTCCGGCAGCCCGTGGACCGAGCGCAGGTTGTCGGTGATCCCCTGGTACTTGATGCCCAGCCAGTCGATACCGCTCGGGCCCTCCTCCTCCTCGCCGCCGCCGCCCTCGTTGTCCGCCGCCGCGGTGCGCTCCGGCCGCTCGCCGAGCTTCACCTTGACGTCCATGTGCTTGTTGTCGCGCAGCACGTCGAGGGTGACCGCCGAGCCCGGACCCTGGTTCGCGACGTAGTTGATGAGGTCGTGGGTGGTCTTCACCTTGACGTCGTCGACGCCCACGATGATGTCGCCGTGGCGGATGCCCGACTTGCCGGCCGGGGTGTTCGACTCGACAGAGCCGACCAGCGCACCGTCGGTCGAGTCGAGGCCGAAGGCCCGGGCCTGGTTGTAGCTCAGGTTCTGGATCTGGATGCCCAGGTAGCCGCGGCTGACCTTGCCCTTCTCGCGGAGCTGCGGCAGCACCTCCTTGAGCGTGTTGACCGGGACGGCGAAACCGATATTCTCAGCGCCATAGTTGATGGCGGTGGCGATGCCCACCACCTCGCCGCGGAGGTTGACCAGCGGACCGCCGGAGTTGCCGAAGTTGATGGCCGCGTCGGTCTGGATGAAGTTCTCGAACGAGGCGTCGCTGATGCCGATCGACCGCCCCTTGGCGCTGACCACGCCGGTGGTGACGGTCTTGTCCAGGTTCAGCGGATTGCCGATGACCATGATCCAGTCGCCCACCCGCAGCGCGTCGCTGTCGCCGAGCTCCAGGTAGCGCAGATTGTTGCCGGCGTCGATCTTGAGCAGGGCGATGTCGGTGGCCTTGTCGGCGCCCTTGATCTCAGCGGGATAGTCGCGGTCACCCAGGTGGACCTTCACTTCGGTGGCGCCGTCGACCACATGGAAGTTGGTCACGACCAGGCCGTCGCGGCTGATGACGAAGCCGCTGCCGCCCGCGTCGGACCTGAACTGCTCGGGGTCCTGCTGATCCGGCTGGCCGCCGCGCCCGCCCGGCCCTCCCTGGTCATCCTGCTGGCCGCGCCCGCGCGGTCCGAAAAAGAATTCGAAGGGGTCCATGCCCTGCCCGCCGCGTCCGCCGCCACCGCGGGGGTGGCTCTCGATGGTCGCCGCCTGGATCGAGACGACCGCAGGATCCACCGCCTGCGCGAGGTCCGCGAAGCTGGGCAGATTCGTGATCGTCGCGTTGCTGCCGGCGATCTGTGTCGCCGACAACGAGGACTCGGCATCCGTCCGGCCGGGAACCGTCAAGTTCAACCCGCCCGCCAAGACCATGCCGAAGACCACCGCGCTCAAGACCAGCATGAAAGTCGTGATCTGTCGTCTCTGCGATGTGCTCATGAGGACCGAAATCTCCTTTCGCTTTCTCAACTCGCTGATCTCTCCAAGCAAGCGCCCTGCCAGCCAAATTCCCGAGGGAGACAGATTGTCTTTTCCCCGGATCGTGCCAGATTGGCACGACTCGAACGCCCCGCGGAAAGCGGGGTTGGCGCGGCGCGTTTGTTCGGCATAACTCGGCATCACCTGGCATCCCCGCCGGGTATTGGCAAACCGCCGTGAAGTGTGGTTGAATGCCGCGCTCACCCGCTGGCCGGCAAAAGGTTGTGCAATCAGGACAACCGACTGCCGCGCACGGCGAATGGAGGTAGCGGTATTCTGCAACCAGCGCCGGAACACGACGAGGTGCTCGACGCGCTGAGCCAGGAGGTGGCCCGCCTGCGCAAGCTTCTCCTGAAGCTCGGCCACGCCCAGGAGCTGTTCCAGCAGCGGATCGAGGAGGAGGTCGGCCGGCTGGTGCATCCCAACCCGCCGGCTTCCCCGGACTCCGCCCAGCAGCGCGCCCTGATCGAAGTCGACCAGGCGGTGCTCCACCTGCTCGATCTCGCGCGCGGGACCGGCGGTGGATCGCCCGAAGCCGACCCCCGGTCGGTGCGCGAGGGCCTGACCCTCCTGCAGATCCGGGTGCGCAACCTCCAGCGTTCGTTCGGCCTGGAGCCGCTGCCCGCCGTGGGCCAGCCGTTCGACGACCGCCTGCACCAGGCCCAAGGCCTCTGCCACCGGCCGGACCTGGCCGACGGCGAGATCGTCGAAGAGATCCTTCCGGGCTACCGCCTGCGCGGCCGGGTGGTGCGGCCCGCCCTGGTCATCGTCAACCGCCATGAACCGTAAAAGAGGGAGCCTGAGATGGACGAGACGATTTTCGGCATCGACCTGGGAACCACGAACTCTTGCATCGCCCTGCTGGAGGCGGGCGGCCCGCGCCCGGTGCGCGTGCTGGACGTCGAAGGACAGCCCATCGTCCCTTCGGTGGTGAGCCTCGACCGCGCCACCGGCGAGGTGATCGTGGGCTGGCGCGCGCGCAACCGGCTGGTCCTCGACCCGGACGCGACGGTGCGCTCGATCAAACGCCAGATGGGAAGCTCCGAGCGGGTGAGGCTCGGCGACCGCGACCTGCTCCCCGAGGAGATCGCCGCCGAGATCCTCCGCTACCTCAAGGAAGAGGGGGGCCGGGCCTGCGGGCGGGAGGTGCGCCGCGCGGTGATCACCGTGCCGGCCTACTTCGGCGACGCCCAGCGCCGCGCCACCGTCCGCGCCGGCGAGCTGGCCGGCCTCGACGTGGTGCGCATCCTCAACGAGCCCACCGCCGCCGCCCTGGTCTACGACCGCGCCGAGATCCGCGCCCTCGACGAGCCGGGCGCGCGGCGCCGCGGCGCCACGGCCGCGCAGCGCATCCTGGTCTACGACCTCGGCGGCGGCACGTTCGACGTGTCCGTCGTGGAGATCGGCGGCGAGGTCAACGAGGTACGGTCGAGCTGCGGCAACAATCAGCTCGGCGGCGACGACTTCGACCTGCTGCTCACCGATCACCTCCTCGCGGAGGTCCGCGAGCGCCACGGCGTCGACCTCGCCGCGGGTCCGGCGGCGAACCAGGACAACCGGCGCGCCCTGGCCCGGCTGCGCAACGCCGCCGAGCAGGCGAAGATCGACCTCTCGTCGCAGCCCTACGCCCGGGTGATCGAGGAGGCCCTCGCTCCCGGCGTCCACCTCGACCTGGAGATCGACCGCGCGACGTTCGAGGGACTGATCGAGCGCCATCTCAAAAGCACGCTGGACGAGGTCCACCGCGCGCTCGAAGAGGCGCGCCTCACCCCCGGCCAGCTCGACCGGGTCGTCCTCGTCGGCGGCTCGACCCGCATCCCGCGGGTTGTGGAGATGCTCGAAGAGCTCTTCGACTGCCCGGTCGACCACGCCGTGGACCCGGCTCTCGGCGTCGCGATGGGAGCCGCCTTGCAGGGCGCCATCCTGGGCGGCCAGGCTTTCGATCAGATCCTCGTGGACGTCGCCGCCCACTCGCTGGGAGTCAAGACCCTGAACCGCCACGCCGAGGGGTCGATGGGGTTCCCCATGACGGACTACTTCTCCACCGTCATCCGCCGCAACTCCCCCATCCCGGCGACCCGGTCCGAGGTCTACTTCACCCTGTACGACGGACAGGAGGTGGTGTCGGTCGAGGTCTACCAGGGCGAGAGCGAGCGCTGCAGCGAGAACGACCTGATCGGCGAGTTTCCCTTCGAGCTGGCGCCGGCGCCGTCCCACAGCCCGGTGACGGTGGAATTCAGCTACGACCTCGACGGCATCATCCGCGTCGTGGTGAGCCAGAAGGGCACGGACCGGCGCAAGGAAGTGACGCTGAGCACCCGCCGGAAGGAGGTTCCGGAGATCACCTCCGGGCCGCGGCCGGTCGACAACTACATCCTGCGCAAGGCCCGGAAGATGGCCGAAGACCTCCCGGAAAGCCCGCTGTCCGAACGGCTGCGGGCGGCTGCCGGCGCCTACGAGGCGGCGCTGGCGGAGGAGGCCGGGGATCCGGGTGAGCTCGACCGGGTGGAGAGCGAGATGCTCGAGCTGCTCGACGAAGCCGAAGAGGAGCTGCTGAGCCGTGAGCCGTAAGCGGCTGCTCAAGAAGGAGCGTTCCCGAATCGAGGAGCTGGACCGGCGGATCGGCCGCCTCGACCGGCAGGGCGCCGCGGCCTCTTCAGATACCGACGCCCTCCTCGAGCTCGCCCAGGGGCGCGCCGCCGAGCTGAGCCCGGCGTCGCTGGAGGCCTGGGCGCGGGCCGCGGAACGGGCGCTGCGCGAGGCCCTGGCCGCCGCCGACCTGCCGCGGGTCAAGCGCATCCTGCGCTGGCTCGGCCGCGATGCGCGGACGGTTGTCTCCCCTGTCTCTGGCCCGGTCGCCGCGCTGGCGGGGTTGGCCGCGTTGGCAGATGCCGCCGTGCATCTCGCCGACGGCCGCCTCACCGAAGCGCGTGCCTGCCTCGACGGGCTGCCCGCGGCGGCACTCGGCATCCCGCCCCACCTCGTGCATGCGCTCGCGGGCCTCTGCAACGGCGAAACCGAGGTCCCGGGCGCTCCGGCGGCCTGGTCTTTCTATTCCGAGCTCTCCGAGATCCTGAAACGGGGAGAGGCCAAGGAGCGGCGGCCGTCGCTGACGGTGGCCCTGCGCGCCGCCCTGCCCGCGAATACCGCGGCGAGCCGGATTCTCGATGCCACGGACGACTCCTTCCGCCTCCTGGCCGAGCTGGCCCGCATCCAAAAAATGCTTCAGCGCGCGAAAGCCTCCAGCCTCGTCCCTCTGTTCCTGGACCGGACGAAAGACCTCTTCCGGCGTCTCGCCACCGTCCTGCGCGACGAGCCTCCGGCCTCCCTGCTCCTTCCTCTCCGCCATGCCCTGCGCCTGCGCTGGCGGTCGCTCCTCGAGCTCATGGCGGAAAGGGCGGGGCCGGCGGCCTGGGCCGGCCTCTATCCGGCCGCGCCGCCGCTCTTCGACCTGGACCTGGACATCCCCGGCGGGCTGGAGACGCTCAAGCGCCGGTCCGCGGTCCGCGAGCTGTTTGAAGCCGGCCGTCACCGGCAGCTCGCGGAGCTGCTCACCTCGCTCAGCGCCGCCGAGAGGGTGCCTGAGCGCCGGGCTGTCCTCTGGAGCCTGGAGCTGTGGGCGTGGAGCCAGGCGGACCCGCTCGACGGGATGGGAGGCGACCCCGGAGAGCCCGGGGAGATCGGGGAGATCGGGGAGATCGGATTGCCGTCCCACGACGCTCTCGTCCGTCTGGGCCGCATGGCCGAAGAGGCCGCCACCCGGCTCCCTCCCGAGCACCGCACCGGGGCCGCGCGCTTCCTGCGTGCCCATCTGCTCGAGCTCTGCGAAACGCAGCCGTTCTGCGGCCATACGCTCGAAGCGGCCGGCGCCCTGCTGGCTCACCTGCCGGACGATCCCGCTCTCCTCTTCATCGCGCTGGCCGGAGCGGCGTCCGCGAAGGACGGGCGTGCGCGGCACCTGTTCGAGGCGCGCATCGCCGCCCGCGGCGCGGCGCGCGGCACCGACCGCGAGCCGCTCCTGCGCCTCGTCGCCCAGGCCGCCGAGGAGGGGGCGGAGCTCACCGTCCGCCTCCTGCCGCCGTTGCGCGTCCTGCTCGGCGAAGAGGGCTGGCCGGAAGCTCTCGATGCCGTCGTCCGCACCCTCACCGGCTACGTCTGCAACGACCTTGTCTGGATGGTGGACGGCGTCCGGGCGATGCAGCGGGAGCTGGACCTCTACCGCGCCGCCCTCGGCGAGCGCCCCGGGTTCGCCGTCCTGGAAACGGCGCTCGCCTGCATCCGGCCGCACGGCCACGGCCTGGCGGCGGTCCGCGATCTCCTGGCGCGCCTCCCGGAGCTCGAAGTCGCCCTGAGCCTCGTGCAGGTGCTGGCGGTGGCGGCCGGCCCGGATCCATCGCGGGAAGCTTGGAAGGCCCTGGAAGCCGCCCGGGAGGCGGTCATCTTCCGCCTCGACCTCCGCTGGCGGCTCTGGTGGCCCCTGTATCCCCTGCTGCTGATCGGGATGAACGAGCATCAGCGCCGGCTTCTGGTCAAGCGTCTCGACATGCTGCTGAAGAATGAAGGCTTGAAAGAGGAAGACCGGGACACTCTCGAGCAGGCGCGCGCATCGGCCGCCGGCCCGGGGGCTGGAAAACGGCCGGCCCGTGCGAGGAAGCCTGGACGGCGCAAGCCGTCGCGGGATCAATACGGCTTCAACTTCTGAGGACACGCCATGGACGACGATCCGCGCAAGATTCTCGGCCTCGAACCGGGCGCCAGCCAGGAGGAAATCGCCAGGGCCTACCGCATCCTGGTGAGGCGCTTCCCGCCGGAGCTCAACCCCGGCCGCTTCGCCCGAATCCAGCACGCCTACGACGTGCTGCGCTCCTGCGAACGGGCGATGGAAGAGGCGCGCCGCGCGCCCGAGGCGGCCCTGGACGCGCTCTTCCCCCTGCCGACGGTCGCGCTACGGCCTCCGCCGGAAGCCCCCGGGCCGCTCCGCTTCGAAGACCTGGAGCCCCTCCTGCGCCCGCTCCGCCGCGCACATCTGGAGCGGCTCCTCCGGAAAGCCTTCGGCCCGGGAGAAGAAAGGGCTCGACCATGCGGCTGACCCTCGGCTGCCCGCACCCGGGGCCTCTGTTGCAAGGGAAGGTGACTTTGCGACAGGGAAAGTGACTTTGCCGCAGAGGAAGGTGACTTTGCAACAAAGGAGTCGACTCTGCAACAGGGAAGTCGACTTTGCAACAGGGAAGTTGACTTTGCCGAAGAGGAAGTTGACTCTGCGACAGGGGAGTCGACTCTGCGACAGGGGAGTCGACTCTGCGACAGGGGAGTCGACTTTGCAACAGGGGAGTTGACTTTGCGACAGGGGAGTTGACTTTGCGCCGGAGGAGTCGACTTTGCGCCGGAGGAGTCGACTTTGCGACAGAGGAGTCGACTTTGCGACAGAGGAGTCGACTTTGCGCCGGAGGAGTCGACTTTGCGCCAGGGGAGTCGACTTTGCGACAGGGGAGTCGACTTTGCGCCAGGGGAGTCGACTTTGCGACAGGGGAGTCGACTTTGCGCCAGGGGAGTCGACTTTGCTGGGAAGGCCCACCTGTTGGGAGGAGGCGAGGCTGGCCGCTTATCCGTCACGGCCCTGTCGGCCAAGAAGACCCCCTCCCCATCCCTCCCCCGCTGCGCGGGAGAGGGCGCCCCCGCCCGCCTCAGCAGCCACAAGTGACGGTCCCACCAACTTTTCAAACGCCCTCTCAGGCACCCTGCGGGTCCTTCCACCTTGTGGCGGACCGGTGAGGCTCGATTGCAGCGCCTCGAACGCCAGCACAAGAGTCTTCCTCATCTCACCGGTATTTGGAGGAACCGAGAAATGGCCGGACTCGCTCCAGTCGAACGAAGTCTGCTTCGACGGCCTGGGTGGCGGCATCAGCGGCCCGGCGACCTATGATTTCGAAGCCCTCCTCGCCGGAACCACCTGAAACCTCACGGCCCCGTGACGCCGCTTCGCGCGAAGACCGAGATGTGTTACGCTGAACAAAATTGAATGCACCTTCATGGGATTGAGCTACATCATGTGCTTGCGGCTTCAGTGCAACTTCTGTCAGGAAGACTATTGCTGGGTCGGGCTGCCCGCGGCGAACGATCAATTGGCAGGAAGTGAGCCGGCGCCGTCGGCAAGGACACCTCAGAGCAAGGTTCTTCGAGTCGAAATTCTCAACCCACGGACCTGACCTCCATGCACCTGCCGGGAGCACTGCTTGCGGTGATCCTCCTCGCCGGGAGCCCCGCGCTCGCGGCGTCCGAGGAACAAGAAGCGTTGCGGGTCCTCGGGTTCCAGGATGATCAGGGCCTGCCGGTGTCTTCGGAGCTTCAGGTCTGTTTTCTTGTAGGCACCCGGAACGATTGCCGGCCGGCTCGTCACGCTCCGGGCGCGGAGCTGGCCGACCCTCCTGCCGATTTCTCAAGCTTGCGGGTCGAAGGACCGGATCACGGACCGCTGACCGTGAAACGGCCAGATCTCAAACCCGGCACCGGCGGGCGCGCTCTTGTCACCGTCCCACGCAAAGCCGAGCTCCAGATCCACGGCCGACAAGAGCGCCGAATTGCTCTTTCCTTGTATTCGCAGGATGATCCCTCCTTCCGGACTCCCGTATTTCGAACGGATATCTACACGGACGGATGGCTCAAGATTCCGGCGGGCGATTATCTGGTCTCCTTGGCGGTGCAGGGCCAGGCCCCTGATCTCCATCTGCTCAGTGCGCCTCCGGGTTCCCGGAAACCCTTGACGTATGTAGCCCGTGATGGCTGGTCTCTCCTGCTTCGCTGCCGGAGTGAAAAGAGCCAGAAACCCCTCGCGGATGCCCGAGTCGAGGTGACGGGTGCCGAAGGATTCGGTGCTCCGGGAGCTCCGCCATTCCAGGCGGCGGCCGCCTCGAACGGGCTCGCCTTGATATCCGGCATCCGTCACTCCCTTGCCGACGCCGCGGTCGAAGCCACCGGTCTTGTGGCCCGCAGAGTGAGCGGTCTCTCCGCGTCTCCGGGCACCTTCGCGTTTCGCGAGGTCGAGCTCGAGGAAGGGGGGACCCTGCGTGCCACGGTCCTTCTGGACGGGGCGCCTGCGCGGGATGTGGCCTGCCGTATCCTGGAGGTAGATCCAAACCCAATGGGGCCGGCGCCGGAACCGGTGGTCCGCTATGAAGGAAAAACCGGCGCCGATGGCGTCTGCAAGTCCGGCAAGCTGCCCGCGGGCCCTTACACTCTGCGACTGCGCGTCGGTGGTGGCCGTTCCTTCCTGGACCGCACGGTGGTCCTGACGGCCGGTGACGAGACTCCAGCGGAGGTCGTCCTCAACCCCATCCACATCTCGGGGACCGTGCTGAGAGGCAAGGAGCCGGCGCCCGGCTACGTCGTCACCCTGAACGACGCGGACGAGATCAAGCCCAATGCCACGAGCCGGGACGCGGAAGCCGAGGCGGCCACAGGCGACGACGGCAAGTACGAGACGGTTGTCTGGAAACCGGGCGAGTACTACGCCCTCTTCGAGCTCCCCGGAGGGGAGCCCGGCTACATTTCGGCGGCTCTATCTGGACCGCGACGAAGACGACGTCGATTTCTATGTCGAGGAGAGCGGCGTAGGCGGGGCGGTCGTGGACGAGAAAGGCGAGCCCCTTGCCGAGGCGGCCGTTTATTTCACCTGGAACCAGCTCTCGCACCGGATGGCGAGCACCGACGCCAAAGGTGCCTTCTTCTTCCCTGTGACGGAGGCCGGGGAGGGAGAGGTCACGGTGATGAAGTCCGGATACCTGCCGGCTGAGCCTCTGGCGGTGGCGGTTCGGCCGGAGGCGCCCACGCCTCCTCTCGTGGTACGGATGAGAAAGGCGGCGGTCGTATCCGGACACATCCTTTCCGCCAACGGGCCTGCCTCGGGAGCGGCGATTCAGAGCTATCGGACGGCTCCGAATGGAGGGGCGGTGTTTCTTGGCCGAACCTCGTCCCGGCCCGACGGCACCTTCGAGGTGGCCTCGGCGGAAGCGGGGCCGACGAGAGTCTACGTGACCGGCGCCGGATGCCCTCTGACCGGCTTCGTGGTTCAGCCTGCCCAGGGGGACGTGGCGCTCCGTTGCGCCCAGATCCCGGCATCGTTGGAGCTGACGTTGAAGGATCCCCAAGGCAAGCCTCTATCGGGGCGAACGGTTCTGGTGCGCAGCCAAGGTACCTTCATTCCGGCTCCGGTGATCATCGAGCACCTCGGGCAGTTCAGGATCCAGGCGGCCAGCGATGGCATGGGGCGGCTCTACCTCGTCGGGTTGGCACCCGGAACGTATGACCTTTACCTTGGAGACGCCACCTCTCCCGAAATGGTGGCGCTCGGCTCGCCGGCAGGCTTCCTGACCTCGACCTCTCTGGCTCCGTTCACAACGGTCGAGGTCGAGGCCATGGTCGAGTGACCCGCGTGGGTGCCTACGCCCTCCCCTGAAACTTGAGCCCCGGGTCGCGCCGGGCCTTTCTCAGATAGGTCACGATCCCCTCCGCCATCTCCAGGGTGGCCTTCTCCTTCTCCGCCGCTTTCGCGAAGAGGGTGAGGGCGGCCATGGCCTCGCTGTGGACGCCCTGGGATTGGAAGATGGGCTTCAGGTGCGCGGTCAGCGTCTTCACCATCCCGGTCTGGCCTTCGCGCAGGAAGACGGCGGCCAGCTCCATGGTCACCAGGGCCGCGTCGTACCAGATCTTCCGGCTGACGAATTCCCCGCGCACCCGGGTGAGGTACTCGATCCCCTCCTGCATCCGTCCGAGACCCGCGGCGACGCGACCCTCCGTCCACCGCAGCCGGACGTGGTCCAGCTCCTTGCCCAGCTTCAACGACAGGGTCCGGACCTCGGGCAGGAGAGCCTCAGCCTCTTGATGCCGGCCAGCCGTGGTAAGGCACAAGAGGAGGTTGTGCCGGAGGCAAAGCCAGAGCCGCGGCTCGCGGTGCTCGTCCACGAACGGCTCCGCTTCTTTTAGGGTGGCGATGGCGGCCTCCAGGTCGTCCTGCTCCTCCAAGATCTTGGCCTTCTTGATGAGCAGCCGGCCTCTCATTCCCGGCTCGTCGGCGGCGAGCGCCCGCTCGATCAGGTCCAGCGCCTCGGGGAGATGGCGCTCAGCTCGAAGGAGAGACGACTTGAGGTCCCAAAGGCGGGCTTCGCTCAACAGATCACCCGGACACCCCTCTCCGGCCTTCCACTCCTCCTCCGCCTGCGCGACGGCCGTCCGCGCGGCCCGCAGCTCCCCCTGAACCCTCATGGCGTTTCCGAGATGGTGACGGGCATACCCGCGCAGGCGTACACGCTGAGACTCCTCACCGGGAATCCGGTCCGCGATCTCCAACGCAAGGCGCGCCAGATCGATGGCCACGCCGGGATCCTCGGCGGCAGCCCTCTCGCTTTCGTGCGAGAGCAGCTCGCAAAGGGACCAGAGCTGAAGCTCCTTCATTTCGGCGACGAGCGCCAGCCGCGCCTCGTGGGAGTACTGCCGCAGCCTCTCCCACAGCTCGGGCGCCCGCGCCCGGTCTTCCGGCAACGGGTATCCGGCTTCCGCGGCGGCGGCGCGCACCCGGTCCGCGGCCGGCCGGGGGCGGAGAGGTGCGGTGGCTTCCAGGGGAGCCGGCCGGGCGTTCCGGCCGCGCACGCGCTTGAGCGACGCGAGGAAGTCGCGGGCCGTGTCCAGCTCGGTCAGGCGATACTCCATCGCGCCGAGGATGCGGAGCAGGGTCGGTATCTCCGGGAACTGCTTGTCCGACTCGTAGCGGGAGAGGGCGCTCGGCCGGATCCGGGCCTTCCCCGCCAGCTCGGCCTGCGTCCAGCCCAGGGAGCTCCGCAGGATCTGGAGCCCTTCCCCGAAGGTCACTTCGACGTCATCCGCGCCCGTTTCTTTCACTCTCCCCTCCTTCAGGTTGAAAATCCGCTCTTCCTCACTCATGTCGCTCCTCTCCGGTATCGTACAGGGTGAGCTTCTTCTTCAAAAAGAGGAGTCGCCGCCGCGGGGCCGAAGCGAGACACGGGCCCGCGCCCGCGCTCGGATCTTTCGCTTCGGGGGAAGATCGTTGCGCTTGCGTGGATCGGCGGCCGGGGAGGTGCGCGACACTTGGCGGACAGGAGACGGCCCGCCCGGCCACGACGGCCCGGGCCGGACGCCGTCCCGAAGGAGATGCCGCATGCCTCGCTTCACCGCCATCTTTCTGCTCTTGCTCGCCCTCGCCCATGCCCTGGCCGGAGCCCCGGCCCTGACCGCGGTCTGGGAGATGGAGGGCCCGTCGCTCGACCCGAGCGGCCAGCCCCGGATCAACGAAGGAGGCTCGCTCGACCCGAGCGGCGCCACGGCCGACGAGGGCAGCTCCCTCAACCCGGACGGCCGGACCTGAGCGCGGTTTCATTCCCCTGGCGGGATGCCTGATGGGCCTTGGAGGATGGGTGCGCGCCGGGTGAAGCGCGGCCTGGGCGCGCGCCCACTTCTTTCACTCTCCCCTCCTGAAAGGCCTTCCGGCCCGGCGGTGCAGGTCGAAGATCCGCTCCTCGTACCCGAGGACGTCTCCCATGTCTCCGGCGGCCGAGGCCCACCAGGCCCCGGCCGCCGCGAAGGCGCACTCGGCCGAGAGCTGATCGCCGCGGCTGTGCCAGGCATGGCCCAGGTGCGCCCAGGCGTAGGC
Organism: uncultured Holophagales bacterium; assembly: GCA_963844885.1. GTDB lineage: Bacteria > Acidobacteriota > Thermoanaerobaculia > Multivoradales > UBA5704 > DATMER01. The sequence continues at coordinate 53,016 of CAWJQA010000019.1, forward strand.
GCGCAGCTCGACGAGCCAGGCCGCCTCGGCCGGCTGCCACTCCACGAGCTGATGGCTGATCCAGGCGGCGAGGCCGGCCAGCTCGACGGCCCGGTCCGAGTCCACGGCCGCCGCGGCGAGGCTCTCGCCGCAGAGCACCTCGGCCATTCCCCACGTCGTGAACCGGTCCGAGTCCCGCACGAGCGCCGCCCACTCGCCGGGCGGCAGGCCGCGCAGCTCCTCCCAGAGGCCGGCCGCCTGCGCCCGGGAGAGAGCCAGGTCGACGTCCACCGCCGAGAACCGCAAGTCGATGGCGCCGGAGCGGTAGAGGCCGGCGATAAACCCCCCGACCTCGCCGCAGCCCGGGCAGACCTCCAGGTGGTGCAGCAGCAGGCGGTTCTGATCCTCGTCGTTGTCCTTCTCGAGCAGCCGGCGCAGCGCTTCCGCGGTCAGGTGGATCTCGTTCATCTCGTCTCCTCTCGTCAGAGTCGTACAGGGTGAGCTTCGTCTTCAAGAGTGAAGTCGCCGCCGTGGGGTCAAAGCGAGACACGGGCCCGCGTCCGCGCGCGGATCTTTCGCTTCGGGGAAAGATCGTTGCGCTTGCGTGGATCGGCGGCCAGGGGTGGGCCGTGGCCGCCGGCGCGCCGCCCGTGGTACGATCCCCGCCATGACGTAACTCCCGGGAATGCCGGGGCCTGACCGGCGCGTTGTCCCTGGTGGCGGCTCACCCGCTCCCCTGCTTTCCGGTAAGGCCAGACCTCCGGCAAGGCATTCGTCCGCAGCAACTTGCCGCGAAGCACCTGCTGGCGCTATAATCTTCACGCTAGCTTGCCCTGGCCGGAAACGGCCGGAACGGGAGTGGGCATCTGCCCACTTTTTTTGTTGGAACGACGAAAGGACGGGACGGACGAGCACGATGACCACGACGACCAGCCGAATCGCCGAGCTCCGGCCCGAGCTCGAGCAGATCGCCGCGGCCTCCGGCTGCGAGCTGGTCCACGTCGAGCTCAAGGGCGGAGTGCTGCGGCTGATCCTCGACAAGCCGGATGGCGGGGTCACCCTTGCCGACTGCGAGCTGGTGTCGAAGCTGTCCTCCGCCTATCTCGACGTCGCCGACTTCGGCAGGAGCCGGTACGTCCTCGAAGTCTCCTCCCCCGGGCTCGACCGGCAGCTCTACAAGGCCGCCGACGTCGAGCGCTTCCTCGGACGCCTCGCCCGGGTCTCGTTCACGGATCCGGGCTCCAGCACGAAGAAGACGGTGGTCGGACGGCTTCAGGAGCTTCAAGGGGATTCTCACGGCGACGAGGCCCTCGTGGTCCTGGTCGATGACGACAGCGGCGAGCGCACCGAGGTCCGATGGAAGGACGTCCGGATCGCTCGACTGGAGATCGAGCTCTAGTCAGCTCAGTCAGATAGGAAGACAGGTAGCCATGCCACAGGCACAGACGGCGGAAATCAACTTCAATGAGATCCTGCGCCAAGTCGCGCGGGAGAAGGACATCGACCTGGAACGCTGGATCGCCGCGCTCGAGGACGCCATGGCGTCCGCCGCGAAGAAACAGCACCGGATCAAGGAGCCCGTCCGTGCCCGTCTCGACCGTGAGACCGGCAAGTTCGAGGCCTTCATCGTCAAGAAGGTGGTAGAGGAGGTCGAGGATCCCCTCGCCGAGTGGACGGTCGAAGAGGCGCGCGACAACAAGCCCGATGCCGAGGTCGGCGAAGAGATCCTCCTCCCCATCTCCACCGACGGGCTCGGGCCGCATCGCCGCGCAGTCGGCCAAGCAGGTGCTCTACCAGCGCGTGCGGGAAGCCGAGCGCGAGAACATCTACAACGAGTACATCGACCGCGTCGGCGAGGTGCTCAACGGCACCGTCAAGCGCTTCGAGCGCGGCGACATCATCATCGACCTCGGCCGCACCGAGGCGGTGGTCCCGCGCAACGAGCAGGCCCGCCACGAGCGCTACAGCCAGGGCGAGCGCATCCGCGCCGTCATCGTCGACGTCCACAAGCAGCCCAAGGGTCCGCAGATCGTCCTCTCGCGCACCGATCCGCGGCTGCTGGTCAAGCTGTTCGAGACCGAGGTGCCGGAGATCTACGACGGCACGGTGGTCATCAAGGGCGCCGTGCGCGCGCCCGGCGAGCGCGCCAAGGTGGCGGTCTACAGCCGCGAGCGCGACGTCGACCCGGTCGGCGCCTGCGTCGGCATGAAGGGCTCGCGCGTACAGTCCATCATCCGCGAGCTGCGCGGCGAGAAGATCGACATCATCGAGTACAGCGACGACCTGGTGACGTTCGCCCAGAGCGCGCTGGCGCCGGCCAAGATCACCCGCGTGTCGATCACGCACACGGGCGAGGTGCCGCATCTCGACGTGATCGTCGAAGACGAGCAGCTCTCCCTCGCCATCGGCAAGCGCGGCCAGAACGTGCGCCTCGCCTCCGAGCTGATCGGCTGCCGCATCGACATCAAGAGCGAGAGCGACGTCAAGGACGAGGTCGCCGACGCGCTCGCCCGCATGCTCCAGAACGCCCTCGGCGGCGGCGCCGCAGCGGCGGCGAACGAGATGAGCATCGCCGGCGCGCCCGGCGTGGACGCCGAGCTCGCCACCCGGTTTCTGGAGGCCGGCATCGTCGATGCCGAGACTCTGGCCGAGGCGGATCGCGACACCCTGCTCGCCATCGAGGGGGTCGACGAGGATCTCGCCGACAGCCTCGGCGATTGGGCCGCGGCCAAGGTCAAGGAGCGCACCGAGCGGACCGACGCCGAGATCGGCGCCCTCTTCCGCACCCCCGAGAAGCCCTCCACGTCCATGGGCGACGAGGACTTCATGGCCGCCCTCAGCCGCGCGTTCCAGGAGAGCGAGCAGCAGCGGGCCGCCAAGGCCGACGACGCCCAGGAGCAGGCTGCAGGCTCCAAGGGCGAGGAGCGCGAGAAGTAGGGCTCGGGCAGCCAGGGTATTCAGTCAGGAGCTTTGAGGAGAAATATGGGAAAGATTCGCGTCCAGGACCTTGCAACGATGATGGCGATCTCCAATCAGGACCTCGTCTTCAAACTGAAGTCCATCGGAGTCCGGGTCGAGGGCGACGACGCCAGCATCGACACCGACATCGTCCAGGCGATCCTGCAGGGCAAGAAGCTCCCTCACCCGCGCGAGGTGATTCTCCGCGACGAGCCGGCAGCGCCGGTCGAGGTGGCGCGCCGGCGCGCCGGTCCGGCGCCGGCTCCGACGCCCGCCCGGCGTCCGCCGGCCAACCCGCTGCGCCCTCAGCGCCCGCGTACGCTGATCCAGAAGGTGGAGCCGCGGATCCAGAACATCCCGGTCACCGAGCGGCCCGCGCCGCCGCCCGAGCTCGAGATGCCTCTGGTGGAGGTCATGCCGCCGATATCACCGATATCGCCCATGGCTCCTCTGCACCAGGCCCAGGCACACCCGTCTCCGGCCGTCCCCGAACCCGCCGGCCACGAGGAGGCCGCCGCTCCCCTGCCGGAGGTGTCCGCGGCACGGCCCGAGATGGCCGCGCCGCCGGCTCCGGCCGTGTCGACTCCGCCGCCGTCGCGGACGATGCCGCAGCCGTCTCGGCCGCCGCAACCGTCGCGGCCGCAGCAGCCGTCCCGCCCCTCGTCGCCCTCCCCGGGCGGCGGGCCGGGCGGATACGGTGGACAGGGTCAGCCTCGGCGTGACGGTCCGCCGCCTTCCGGCCGCCCGTCCGGCCCCGGTGGCCCCGGTGGTTCCGGGGGACCTGGCGGCGGCTACGGTGGGCAGCAGAACCGTCCGGGCCAGCAGCCCTCGCGTCCGGGCCAGCAGCCGCAGCGTCCCGGCCAGCAGCCCTCGCGGCCGGGTGGCCCCCCGGCCGCCGGCCGGCCGCAGCCTCCGGGCTCGCGTCCTCCGGCCGGCCTCTCCTCTCCCTCCGGCCGTCCCGGCGGTCCGGGCATGGGCCTGTCCGCCGAGGAGGTCCGCCGCCGCGAGGCCGAGGAGCGCGAAAGGCGAAAGAAGAAGCTGATCAAGAAGGCCGGCCCGCGGCCCATCGAAGAGAAGGAAGACCTCACCGGCTTCAAGGGCACGCTGGAAGATCTGGAGGGCGCCGACGACGACCTCGCCGCTGCGAGCGCCGGCCGCCGGCGCCGCCGCGCCGCGCGCAAGGGAGAAGAGGAGGGTGGCAAGCTGCTCACGTTCAAGAAGGCCGCGCCCGAGGGCACGGTGATGATCTCCGAGGGCATGACGGTGCGCGACTTCGCCGAGAAGCTCGGCGTCAAGGCGCACGACCTGATGAAGGCTCATCTTCAAGCGCGGCATCCTGGCCAACATCAACCAGGTGCTGGAGCCGGATCTCGCCCAGAAGCTCGCCGCCGACCTCGGCGTCGAGGCCATGGTGGTCTCCTTCGAGGAGGAGGTCCAGCTCCGCGAAGAGCAGCAGCAACAGCAGCAGCAGGGCGGCGAGCAGCCGCAGGCCGGCCGTGTGCAGCGCGCCCCGGTGGTCACCATCATGGGCCACGTCGACCACGGCAAGACCTCGCTGCTCGACCGCATCCGCTCGTCGCAAGCCTGACCGAGGGCGAGCACGGCGGCATCACGCAGCACATCGGCGCCTACCACGTGGAGGTCAACGGCCGCAAGGTCGTCTTCCTCGACACGCCGGGCCACGAGGCGTTCACCATGATGCGCGCCCGCGGCGCCCAGGTGACCGACATCGTGGTGCTGGTGGTCGCGGCCGACGACGGCGTCATGCCGCAGACGATCGAGGCCATCGACCACGCCCGCGCCGCCAAGGTGCCGATCGTGGTCGCCATCAACAAGATCGACAAGGCCAACGCCAACCCCGACCGCGTCAAGCGCGAGCTGTCCGACCGCGGCCTGATGCCCGAGGACTGGGGCGGCGACACGGTGATGGTGCCGGTCTCGGCGCTCAAGGGCGACGGCATCCCCACCCTGCTGGAGATGATCCTGCTGACCGCCGACATCCTGGAGCTGCGGGCCAATCCGGAGATCCAGGCCCAGGGCGCGGTCCTCGAAGCGCGCAAGGAGGTCGGCCGCGGCATCGTGGCCACCGTCCTGGTCCAGAACGGTACGCTCAAGGTGGGCGACCTGTTCGTCGTCCGGCGCCACGTGGGGCCGCGTGCGCTCGATGAGCGACGACACGGGCAAGCGGGCGCAGCAGGCCGGCCCCTCCACCCCGGTGGAGGTCACCGGCTTCAACGACCTGCCCGACGCCGGCGACCTGCTGCAGGTGGTCGAGGACGAGCTCAAGGCCCGCGGCATCGCCGAGTACCGGGCGCTGGAGCAGCGGCGTAAGGAGCTCGCGCCGGCGCACGGCCGCCTCTCCCTGGAGCAGCTCTTCAACCGTATCCAGGAGGGCGAGGCCAAGGAGTTGGCGGTGGTCGTCAAGGCGGACGTGCAGGGCTCCCTGGAGGTGCTGCGCGAGGCTCTCGCCAAGCAGAGCACGGACAAGGTCAAGGTGCAGGTGCTGCACGCGGGCATCGGCGCCATCACGACCAACGACGTGCTTCTCGCCTCGGCCTCGAAGGCGATCATCATCGGCTTCAACGTGCGCCCCGAGCGGACCGCGGTGGAGCTGGCCGAGAAGGAAGAAGTCGACATCCGCCTGCACACCGTCATCTACGAGCTGATCGACGAGCTGCGCAAGGCGATGACGGGCCTGCTCGAGCCGACCTTCCGCGAGGTCGCCGCCGGGCGCGCCGAGGTACGTGACACCTTCAAGGTGCCGAAGGTGGGGACCATCGCCGGCTGCCATGTGGTCGAGGGGGCCATCCACCGTAGCGACAACGTGCGGCTGGTGCGCGACAACCGGGTCGTCTTCGAAGGCAAGATCGCCTCTCTGCGCCGCTTCAAGGACGACGCCTCCGAAGTGCGCAGCGGCTTCGACTGCGGCATCGGCCTCGACCGGTTCCAGGACTTCAAGCCGGGCGACTTCATCGAAGCGTATACCAACGAAGAGGTCGCGCCGGTCCTGTAACCCTATGACCCCCTGTTGACGGGAACCGGGGCGCGGCCGCGCCCCGGCCTGAAGGAATACCGTTCCATGCCGATGACCGTCGGGATATCCAGCTTCGAGCTGCATCTCCCTGTCAGCCGAAGTCTGAAGGACAAGCGCCGGATCGTGAAGTCGCTGATCGACCGGATCCACCAGCGTTTCCGGGTCTCCATCGCGGAGACCGGCTTCCACGACCTGCACCAGCGGGCGGAGATCTCGATGGCCGTCATTACGAACGGCGAAGCGGAGATGGAGAGTTTGATGGAAGAGGTGCGAAACCTGGTGGAGGCGGTCCCCGAGCTCTACCTCACACGCTGGGATCCCCAGATCCTGGAGGGGATGGAATGAGCCGGCGTACCGACCGGCTCTCCGACCTGCTGCGGGCGGAGCTCTCCGACCTGATCCTGCGGGAGACCAAGGATCCCCGGATCAAGCTGGTGAGCCTGACCGGCGTGGACGTCACATCCGACCTGCGGCGAGCCGTCGTACGAGTGTCGGTGCTGGGCGAGGAGTCCCAGCGCGAGGAGGCCGTCGAAGCCCTGCGGCACGCCCGAGGGTTCCTGCGCACGGAGCTGGCACATCGCCTCCGTACGCGGGTGACCCCGGAGCTCGTTTTCGAGCTCGACCGGGGCGCCGAGCACAGCCAGAAGATCTCAGACCTCTTGGAGAGCCTACATGGGCGGGATGAAAGCTCCTGAAGACCTGTTGAAGAAGATCCGGCAGGGAAACCGTTTCCTGCTCACCAGCCACGTCAATCCCGACGGCGACGCCGTCGGCTCGGAGCTCGGGCTGGCGCGCCTGCTGCGCCGCATGGGCAAGGGGGCCGTGGTCTGGAACCGCGACGCCACGCCGACGGTCTACCATCCGCTCCCCGGGAGCGAGAGGATCCACAACGGCGAGGAGCCGCCGGCCGGCTTCCCCGACATGTTCGACGCCATCGTGGTCCTGGAGTGCCCGAGCCCGGACCGCACCGGCATCGAGCAGCACCTGTCGGCGCGGCCGGTGATCAACATCGACCACCACCTGGGAAATCAGCTCTACGGCGCGATCAACTGGGTCGACTCGGCGGCGCCCGCCGTGGGCGAGATGGTCTACCGCATGGCACAGGCGCTCAAGCTGAGCCTCGATCCGGAGACCGCGAGCTGCCTGTACCTGACGCTCGTCACGGACACCGGCGGCTTCCGCTTCTCGAACGCCACGCCCGCCGCCTTCGAGGCCGCGGCCTCGCTGGTGCGCGACGGCGCGCACCCGGAGCAGGTCTCACAGTGGCTCTATGAGAGCCAGCCGCTGGCGGTGATCAGGCTGGCCGGCGAGATGATCCAGACCCTCCAGATCCACGAAGGGGGCCGCATCGCCACCACGCGCCTGACGCCGGAGATGTTCGAGCGCGTGGGCGCGGCGTCCGGCGACTCGGAGGGGTTGATCGACTATCCGCGCTCCATCGCCGGGGTCGATGCCGTGGCCCTCATCCGTCAGCGCGAAGACGGCTCGCACAAGGTCTCGCTGCGCAGCCGCGGCGAGGTCGACGTGGAGAAGATAGCCCGCCATCACGGCGGTGGCGGCCACCGCAACGCAGCCGGTTTCGTGCTCGAAGGGGACGGCGAGGAGGCGCGACAGAAGGTCGCCGCCGCCCTGGCCGCTGCTCTGGCTCCCGCGGCCCCCCTCGCCGAAATTCCGGAGAGCGCCTGATGCCAGAGATGAAGGACGGACTGCTCCTGGTGGACAAGGAGCCGGGCCTCACCTCGCACGACGTGGTCCAGCGGGTGCGGCGGATCCTGAAGCAGAAGAAGATCGGGCATTGCGGCACCCTGGATCCGGACGCCACCGGGCTCCTGCTGCTGACGCTCGGCGACGCCACCCGGCTCACCCGGTTCCTGATCCGGGCGCCCAAAGTGTACGAGGGGGTCATGCAGCTCGGCACGGCCACGGACACCTACGACGCCTCCGGCAAGGTGACGAGCCAGGCGTCCGCCGAGGCCGTGGCCGCCCTGACTCCGGAGGTCGTGGCCGAGGCCATGCATCGGTTCGAGGGGACCATCGAACAGAAGGCACCCCCCTATTCCGCCAAGAAAGTGCAGGGGGTGAAGTACTACGAGCTCGCGCGCAAGGGCGAGGAGGTGCCGGACGAGCCCAAGGAGGTCACCGTCTACGAGCTCGCGCTCCTCGACGGCGGAGTCTCCGAAGGCCGCCTGCGCTTCCGGCTCGGCTGCTCGTCGGGCACCTACGCCCGCGGTCTGGCGCACGACCTGGGCATCGCGCTGGGCGTCGGCGGCCATCTGGCCGAGCTGCGGCGCACCCGCATCGGCGGGTTCCAGGTCGAGCAGGCGGTCACCCTCGGCAGCCTGGACGAGGCGGTGAAAGCGGGAGAGGGCGCCGGCCCGGCCTGGATCCCGTTCGACCAGATCCCGCTGCCGTTCTACGAGGTGACCGCCGATCCGCAGCAGGAGAGCCGGATCAGCCACGGCCAGACCGTGCTGGTGCGGGAGCTCGCGGGCGAAGAGGGGGACTGGGTGAAGCTGGTGAACCGGCGCAAGGAGTTCATCGCCGTGGGCACCGTCGTGGAGAGGATCGGCAGCGCGGGCGTCGGGATCGTCCAGCCGCGCGTCGTGTTCCGATAGTTGGACAAACTGATAACGTCGCCGGCCGGACAACCGTGCTACAATACCGGGCCGGAATAGAAGCGTAAGGAGGAGTTTGCTTTGGCGCAAACCGTGGAAATCAAAGAGAAAATCATTCAGAGCTACCGGACCCACGAGCAGGACACCGGCTCGCCGGAAGTGCAGGTCGCGCTGTTGACCAGCCGGATCACGGAGCTGACCGACCACTTCAAGACCCACACGAAGGACCATCACAGCCGCCGCGGCCTTCTGAAGCTCGTCGGCCGCCGCCGGCGCCTTCTCGACTACCTGAAGCGGCAGGATCATCGAGCGCTACCGCTCCACCATTGAGCGCCTCGGCCTCCGCAAGTAAGGTCCCGCCGATCCAGGCCGGTCCCGACGCCCGCCGCGAAGCGCGCGCCTCGGGACCGCCCGCCCTTTGCCCGTCCGGGCTCCGCACGCCGGCCATGGCTGATCCGGCGGCGCCGTAGGCAGACAAAAGAGAAAGAGAAAAAGAAAGAAAAGAAAATCATGAAGCAGAGCAAAGAGATCGACATCGGAGGGAGCACCCTCATCCTGGAGACGGGCCACCTGGCCAAGCAGGCCGACGGCTCCTGCACGGTCCGCCTGGGCGACACGGTCGTCCTGGCCACGGCATGCATGGACGCCAAGGGGGGCATCGAGCGCGACTTCCTTCCCCTGACCGTCGACTACCGGGAGTACACGGCCGCGGCAGGCAAGATCCCCGGAGGCTTCTTCAAGCGCGAAGGGCGTCCGACCGAGAAGGAGACCATCACCTCCCGCCTGATCGACCGTCCGCTCCGCCCCCTGTTCCCGGAGGGGTACTTCGCCGAGACCCAGATCATCGCCTTCTGCCTGTCGGCCGACGGCGAGAACGATCCGGACATTCTGGCCATCAACGGCGCCTCGACGGCGCTCGTGCTCTCGAACATCCCCTTCTACCACCCGATCGGCGCGGTGCGGGTGGGCCTGATCGACGGCGAGATCATCATCAACCCGACGAACAGCCAGCGCGACGTCTCCGACCTCGACCTGGTGGTCGCGGGCACCGAAGAGGCCGTGGCGATGGTAGAAGCCGGCGCCAACCAGCTCTCCGAGGAGGTGATGCTCGACTGCATCTTCCGGGCGCACCTGGAGATCCAGAAGATCATCAAGGCGCAGCACGCGCTCTACCGGGAAGGGACGAAGACGAAGCCGAGCTGGTCCGCTCCCGAGGCCTACCCCGAGTCGCTCTACGAGCAGGTCAAGGGTGACATTTCCGCGCAGCTCAAGGCGGCGCTGTTCACCAAGAAGAAGTTCGAGCGCAAGGACGCGGTCAAGGCCGTGACCAAGCCGTACCTGGAGGCGATCCCGGCCGAGGAGATCGACAAGCGCAAGCAGGTCGGCAAGATCATCACCCGGCTGGAGGAGGAGATCCTCCGCGAGGTGGTGCTCAACGAGCGCACCCGCTTCGACAGCCGGCGCCTCGACGAGATCCGCCAGATCGACGTCGAGGTCGGCATCATGCCCCGTACCCACGGCTCGGCGCTCTTCACCCGCGGCGAGACGCAGGCGCTGGTCACCTCCACGCTCGGCACCAGCCGCGACGCGCAGGTGATCGAGGAGTACGAGGGCGAGAGCATCCAGAAGTTCATGCTCCATTACAACTTCCCGCCCTTCTCCGTGGGCGAGGTGAAGTTCCTGCGCGGCCCCGGCCGCCGGGAGATCGGCCACGGCGTCCTGGCCCGGCGAGCTCTCATGCCGGTGCTGCCGCACGAGGAAGAGTTCCCGTACACGATTCGCGTGGTCTCGGACATCCTGGAGTCGAACGGCTCCTCGTCCATGGCCACGGTCTGCGGCGCTTCGCTCGCCCTGTTCGACGCGGGTGTGCCGCTGCTGGCGCCGGTGGCCGGCGTAGCGATGGGTCTGATCAAGGGCGACGACAGCTTCGCCGTGATGACCGACATCGCCGGCCAGGAGGACCACTACGGCGACATGGACTTCAAGGTCGCCGGCACCCGCGATGGCATCACCGCTCTCCAGATGGACATCAAGATCACCGGTGTGACCCGCGAGATCATGCAGCAGGCCCTGCAGCAGGCGAAGGCGGGCCGGATGCACATCCTGGGCATCATGGAAGGGGCGATCCCGCAGCCCCGCATCGACATCTCGAAGTTCGCGCCAAGACTGTACACGCTCCAGATCCCGAAGGAGAAGATCCGCGACGTCATCGGACCAGGTGGCAAGACGATCCGCTCCATCATCGAGGAGACCGGCTGCCAGATCGAGATCGGGGACGACGGCCGGGTGGTCATCGCCTCGCCGGACGAGCCGGCGGCGAAGCGCGCCATCCAGATGGTCGAGCGCCTCACCGAGGTGCCCGAGGTCGGCAAGGTCTACACCGGCCAGGTGCGGCGGGTGGAGGCGTACGGCGCCTTCGTCGAGATCATGCCGGGCACGGACGGCCTTGTCCACATCAGTGAGCTCGCCCCCTACCGCGTCCGCGAGGTGTCGGACCTGGTCAAGGAAGGCGACGAGTTGACCGTCAAGGTCATCGCGATCGACGAGACGGGCCGGGTGCGGCTCTCCCGCAAGGCGGTCATCATGGAGGCTCCGGACTACGATCCCGCGCAGTACGAGGGGATGGAGATGGCCATGGCGGGCGGCGGCGAGGGTGACCGCGGCGATCGGGATCGCGGAGGTGACCGCGGAGGCCGTGGCGGTCCGCGCGGCGGCGGTGGACGCGGAGGTGACCGGGGTGGCGACCGCGGAGGCCGCGGCGGTCCGCCGCGCGGCGGTGGCGGCGGACGCCGCTAGACGTCAGATCGAAGGGCGGCCCGGATGGCCGCCCTTTTCCTTTAGACTCCCCGTCATGATCCGTCGCGACGAGCTCGTCACCTACCTCGATCAGCTCCTGGACGCCTCCCGGGGCCGCGACTACGGGCCGAACGGCCTCCAGGTCGAAGGCCGCGACCAAGTCCGCAAGGTCGTCACCGGGGTCTCCGCCTGCCACGAGCTGTTCGTGCGCGCCCGCGAGGCCGGCGCGGACGCCGTGCTCGTCCATCACGGGATCTTCTGGGACGGCATGCCGCGCGTCCTCACCGGCTTCCAGCACCGCCGGGTCGCCGAGCTGATCCGCGGTGAGATGAGCCTCCTCGCCTACCACCTCCCCCTCGACCGGCATCCCGATCTGGGCAACAACGCGCTGGCCGGCCGCGGCTTCGGGCTCGCCGACCTGGAGCCGTTCGGATTCCACGAAGGGCTGCCGATCGGCTTCAAAGGCCGCTTCCCCGAGCCGGTCCCGGCCGCCGAGCTGGTCGAGCGCTGCCGCCGGGTCTATCTCCAGGAGCCGCTGGCCTTCCTGGAGGGGCCGGACCCGGTCCGCACGCTCGGGATCATCAGCGGCGGCGCGCAGCGGGACTTCTACACCGCCATCGGCGACGGGCTCGACGCCTACATCACCGGCGAGGTGAGCGAGTGGGTGATGAACGTGGCGAAGGAGGCGGGGGTCCACTACCTCGCCGCCGGCCACTACGCCACGGAGCGACTCGGTATCCGCGCCTTGGGCGAGCACCTGCGCGAGCGGTTCGGCCTGGACGTCGAGTTCATCGACGTGCCGAACCCGGTTTAAGCGGCTGCCTTGGAGAACAACCGGAAGAACGTCTCGCCCGTCCGCTGCCAGACCTGCTCGGTGGTCTCGCCCGTCTCCTGCGCGAGGCGGGCGGCGATCTCCACGACGTAGGCGGGCCGGTTGGGCTTTCCCCGGTAGGGGATCGGCGCGAGATAGGGGGTGTCGGTCTCCACCAGGCAGCGGTCCGGCGGGAGAATGGGGATGACCTCGCGCACGTTGTCGGCCTTCGGGAAGGTGATCATTCCGGAAAGCCCCAGATAGTGACCGCGCTCGATCACCTCGCAGGCCATCTCCAGGCCTCCGGCGAAGGAGTGAAAGTCGGCCTTCAGGCTCTTGAAACCGTCCTCCCGCACCACGGCCAGCATCTCCTCGTTGCTGTCGCGGTTGTGAACCACCACCGGTAGCCCCAGCTCTGCGGCCAGCTCCCACTGCTCCCGCATCACCCGGGTCTGGACGTCGCGCGGCGAGTGATCGTAAAAGAAGTCGAGACCGCACTCCCCCACCGCCACGGCCTTGGGATCGGCCAACAGGCCGCGGAGGCGCTCCCGGTCGCCCTCTTTCCAGGTGGAGGCGTCGTGAGGGTGAACACCCAGGGCGCACCAGACATCCGGGTGGTGGTGGCAGAGCGCGAGGATGTCCTCGGCCTCGTCCAGCCGGATGGCGGGGACCAGGAAGCCGGCCACCCCCCGCTCCCGCGCCTGATCGAGAGCGCGCTCGCGCTCGTCGGGCGGCAGGCTCTGGAGGTGGCAGTGCGAATCGATGGGGCCGGAGACGCTCACCGGACGCGCGTGCCGTTGGGGACCTGGGTGTCCGGCCGCAGCAGAACGGGCTTGCCGTCGATCGACGCGGCGAGCACCATGCCCTGCGACTCGATGCCCATCAGCTTGGCGGGCTGGAGGTTGGCGACGACGATCACCTGCCGGTCGACCAGCTCCTCGGGCGTGTAGGCCAGACCGATGCCGGCGACCAGGGTGCGGGGACTCTCCTCGCCCAGGTCGACGGAGAGCTTGACCAGCTTCTCGGACTTCGGGACCCGCTCAGCGGCTTTGATCGTCGCCGCCTTCAACGTGGTCTGGAAGAACTGGTCGATCGAAATCAGGTTGGTCGGTTCAGTCGGTTCGCTCATGGGACCGGGATTCTAGCTCAGCTCGTCGGGTATAAACCGGTAGTGCTCGCCGCAGAAGACGCAGTCGGCGTCGATGGCGCCGTCTTCCTCGCGCAGATAGTCGCGGTCGTCGGCGGACAGGAGCACCAGGTGGCGCAGCAGGCGCTCGCGGCTGCACCGGCAGCGGTAGCGCATCGGCCGGACCTCCCGGACCTGGCGGTCGAAGCCGGCGAGAACCGTCTCGACCACGTTCGGGATGCCGCCCTCATCCAGGAGATGGCTCACCCCGGTCACCCGGGCGATGTTCTCCTGGAGCGCCGAGATGGCCTCGTCCGACGCGCCAGGGAGCACCTCGACGATCATGCCGCCGGCAGCGGCGACCCCGTCGGGCTTCGCGAGCACGCCGAGCATCACGGCGCTGGCGGTCTGCTCGCTCTGCTGGAGGAAGTAGGCGAGATCCTCGCCGATCTCGCCGTTCACGAGCTCGACCTGGCTGTGGTAGCTCGCGCCGGTACCGTGCTCGCGCAGCACCCGCAGGAAACCCTTCCCCACCGCGACGCCCACGGCCAGCTTGCCGTTCGGGTAGTGCGGGACGTCCGCCTGCGCGTCCCCCACCATGCCGCGGAGGTTGCCTTCGTCGTCGACCTCGGCCATGACCTGCCGCAGAGGGCCATCGCCGCGCACGTCCAGAACCAGCCGGCTCGGCGTCTTGGTCGACAGCCGGTGCAGCAGCGCCGCACCGGCCATGCAGCGGCCGAGCGCCGCGGCCGCGACCGGTCCGAGATCGCGCCGGTCGCGCGCCTCCCTGAGGACATCGGTCAGGTCCACCACCGCCCAGCGGAGAGCCCCTTCGCCGGCCAGCCCGAACTCGAGGCGGCCCTGCGCCGCCGTTTCCGTCTCCTGCATCGTTCTCCTGTTCTTCCTGATTGATCAGATGGCCGCAACCGCGGCGCGATAGACGTCGCGCCACGGCACTCCGCTGGCGAGCGCGAGACGCCGGCAGTCCTCGAACTCGGGGGCCGCCGCGAGAGGCCGGCCGTCGAGGCGCGCCCGCTTCACGCGCACCGTCCCGAACGCGGTTTCGACCTCCAGGATCTCCCGCTCCGCCTCGAAGCGGAACGCACTGGTATAACGGCAGCCGAGGGAGCCGGATTCCATCAGCAGGATGCCGGCTAGCGTTTCGAGTTGGGGCCGGCGGCACAGCAGGGTGATGAGCGTCCCGGGGCGGCTCTTCTTCATCTGAACGGGGGTGAAATAGACGTCCAGAGCGCCCGCGTCGAGAAGGCGCTCCATGAGGAAGCCGAATCCCTCGCCGGGCAGGTCGTCCACCTCGCACTCGACGACCATCACCTCCGGCCGGGCTTCCTTGATATGCCCGCGAAGAAGCCGGAGGGCGTTGGGCTGGCCGGACAGCTCCTTCTTGCCGAGGCCGTAGCCGGTGCCGTCCAGCACCATGGCCGGGAAGTCCAGGTACTCCTCCACCAGCTCGGCGAGGAGGACCGCGCCGGTCGGCGTGGTCAGCTCGCCGCCGGGTCCGCCGTAGACCGGGATGCCGCGGAGCAGCTCGGCCGTGGCGGGCGCCGGAACCGGCAGCTCGCCGTGCGCCGTCCGCACCCGGCCGCTCCCCACGTTGACCTGGCCGCAGGTGATCCGGCCGGGGGCGAGGTGCTCCACGGCCGCCGCCGCGCCGACGAGGTCGACGATCGAATCGATCGCCCCCACCTCGTGGAAGTGGACCCGGTCGACCGGCATGCCGTGCGCCTTGGCCTCCGCCTCTCCCAGGCGCTGGAAAAGCCGGATCGCCCGCTCCTTCACCGGCTCGGCAAGGTCGCTCGCCTGGATCAGCTCGCGGATCGCCGCGAGATCCCGGCTATGACCGTGGCCGTGATGGTGATGATGGTCATGGTGGTGATCGGAGGGGGGGGCTCCTCCGGGTCGGGGCCTTCGAGGGGCCTGCCGTCCACGAGTACCCGGAATCGGGTGCCGATGAAGCCGCCGCGGCTGGCCTTGCGGCTTTCGACCGTGATGCCGGGCAGGCGCAGCCGCGCCACGGTGTCGTGGAGAACGTCGAGAGGCATGCCGAGATCCAGGCACGCTCCGAGGAACATGTCGCCGGCAATGCCGCTGGAACAGTCGAGGTGATAGTGGTTCGCCATGGCGACGGGTAGGCTAGCACGCGCCTCGCTGCTGAAGGGAAACCCAGCGCCCCGGAGCGCCCAGGATCAGATGGTCGGCCAGCCGCACTCCCACGATCTCCGCCGCCTCCTTGAGCTTCCGGGTGAAGAGGAGGTCCGACTCGCTGGGAGTGGGATCGCCGCTCGGATGCGTATGGAAGAGGATGACTGCGGCGGCGCCGCGCACGAGCGACTCCTTGAGAATCTCGCGCGGATCGGCCACCGAGCGGTTGAGCGTGCCGCGGAAGAGCTCCTTGTCTCCGAGCAGGCGGTTGCGGGTGTCCAGGAACAGGGCGCCGACCACCTCCTGGTCCCGCGCCCAGAAGCGGAGGTGGAGGTAGCGCGCCACCTCCGCCGGACGGGTGAGCGGCTCGCGTTCGCCGAGCTGCTCGCGGGCCACCCGCGCGGCGATCTCCACCGCGGCCAGCAGACTCGCGGCCTTGGCCGGACCGAGTCCGTGCCGCCGCAGCGACTCGGGGGTCAGCGACACCAGACCGGACAGTCCGCCGGTCTCGTGAAGCAGCTCGGCCGCCATCTGGAGCACCGAGAGCCCCTCGGCCCCGGTGCGCAGGAGCACGGCGACCAGCTCGGAGTCGGAGAGCGCCCCGCTCCCCTGCTTCAGGAGCCGCTCGCGCGGGCGCTCGCTCTCCGGCAGCTCGCGGATCAGCCCTGTCGCCGGCAACGCCGGATCTCCTCGATCGTTGACACCCCGAAGCCCTCCTGTTAAAACCTGCCGCGGTCCGACCCGACAGGAGACTCTCTCAATGCCTCTTCTTCCCACCAACTTCGGCCTGCTGGAGCCGGAATTCAGCGACTACCCGTCGAGCCGCGTCGCCGTCCTCCCGGTCCCGTTCGAGCGCACCACGTCCTACGGCAAGGGCACCTCGGCAGGGCCGGCGGCGATCATCCGCGCCTCGCAGAGCATGGAGCTCTACGACGAGGAGTTGGGAGCCGAGCCCTACACCCTGGGCATCTCGACACTCTCCCCGTTCCTGCCCGAGGCCTACGACATGGCCGAAGCCATGGCCGAGCTTCAGGAGGAGGCCCGTGTCCACCTGGAGCGCGGCAAGTTCCTCGTCAGCCTCGGCGGCGAGCACAGCATATCGCAGGCACCGGTGCGGGCGACGAAGCAGGTACACGGCGACATCGGGGTCGTACAGTTCGATGCCCACTCCGACCTCCGGGAGGAGTTCGAGGGCACCCCCTACAGCCACGCGAGCGTCATGAAGCGGATCGTGGACGACGGCATCCCCACGTTGTCCGTGGGCATCCGCTCGCTCTCCACCCCCGAGTCGAAGCTCATCCGGGAGAGGAAGCTCCCGGTGATCTGGGGTCACGAGCTCGACCGAGCCGAGGAGATGTTCCCCGGCATGCTGGCCGGTCTGCCCGAGAAGATCTACCTCACCTTCGACATCGACTACTTCGACCCCTCGCTGGTCCCCGCCACCGGCACGCCCGAGCCCGGCGGCGGCCTCTGGTATCCTACCCTGCGGATGCTCCGCCATCTCTTCCACGGCAAGAAGGTCGTGGCCATGGACGTCGTCGAGCTGGCGCCGGTCGGCGGCCTGCCCGCGAGCGACTTCCTCACCGCCAAGCTGATCTACAAGTGCCTGGGGTATCTGCAGGAGACGGAGGGGAGCCGCTAACCCAGCAGCTCTTTGAACGCCTTGTACGGCCGCTTCTGCGACTCGGCCACGGGGAGGTTCGTGATGTGGCCCTTGTAGGTGTTGATGCCCGGCAGCAGCCCGGGATCCTCTTCCACCGCCCGGGCCACGCCCTTGTTGGCAAGGGCGAGGCCGTACGGCAGCGTGGCGTTGTTGAGCGCGAAGGTCGAGGTGCGGGGGACCGCTCCGGGCATGTTCGCGACGCAGTAGTGGACCACGCCGTCCACCACGTACACCGGATCCGAGTGGGTCGTGGCATGGGTCGTCTCGAAGCAGCCGCCCTGGTCCACGGCCACGTCGACCACCACGGCACCCTCCTTCATCAGCTTGAGCATCTCCCGGGTGACCAGCTTCGGCGCGGCGCGGCCGGGGATGAGCACGGCGCCGATCAGCAGGTCGGCGCGGCGCAGGGCGGCCCGCATGTTGTACTGGTTGCTGGCCAGCGTGGTGACGGCGCCGTGGAACAGGTCGTCGATCTGGCGCAGGCGGTCGAGGTTCGTGTCCAGGACCGCGACCCGGGCGCCGAGGCCGAGGGCCATCTTGATCGAGTTCAGGCCGACGATGCCGCCGCCCACCACGACCACGTCTCCCGGCGGGACGCCCGGGACGCCGGCCAGCAGCGTGCCGCGCCCGCCGTGGCCCTTCTGGAGGTAGCTCGCGCCCACACGACGGCCATCCGGCCGGCCACCTCGGACATCGGGGTCAGCAGAGGCAGACGGCCACCACGGTCCTCGATGGTCTCGTAGGCGACGCCGGTGACCTGCTTCTTGAGCAGCACGTCCGTGAGCTCCGGCAGCGGCGCGAGATGGAGGTAGGTGAAGAGGGTCTGGCCCGGGCGCATCAGGTCGTACTCGGGGCCGACCGGCTCCTTGACCTTGACCACCATCTCCGCCCAGCTCCAGACGCTGGCGGCGTCGGGCACCAGGCGGGCTCCCGCGCTGACGTAGTCCTCGTTGGGGATGCCGCTGCCGTTGCCCGCGCCTTCCTGGACGACGACTTCGTGGCCGGCGGTCACCAGCGCGTGGACTCCGGCCGGGACCATGCCGACACGGTACTCGTTGTCCTTGATTTCCTTGGGGATGCCGATCCGCACGTTAGGGTTTCCCTGGCTCGGCTGGAGCCTTCATCGATGATCGTCCCGGCTCGCCACCCGGTTTGGAGCGCCGAACCTCTTCCGCCTTGTCCTTGTCCGTCTTCTCGGGCTTGTCGCTCTTCATCTCCACCCGGCCCTTGAAGAACGCTCCCTCGGCGATGATGACCCGGGGGGCCAGGATGTCGCCCTCCAGCGTCCCGGAGGGGGCGACCTCGACGCGCTCGGTGGCGGTGACGTTGCCCAAGACCCGTCCGCCGACCCGCACCACCTGGGCCGACACCGGACCCTGCACCACCCCCTCGCTCCCCACCATGACCGGGGCTTCCACCCGGACCTCCCCCTCGATCTCTCCCTCGACGAGAAGCTCGGTCGGGCCGGTGATCTCGCCCTTGATGCGCGTGCCGGGGGCGATGTGGGTGATCC
Source organism: uncultured Holophagales bacterium (assembly GCA_963844885.1). Lineage (GTDB taxonomy): Bacteria > Acidobacteriota > Thermoanaerobaculia > Multivoradales > UBA5704 > DATMER01. Next base: position 71,671 of record CAWJQA010000019.1, read on the forward strand.
GCCGCTGCTGCGGCCGGGACGAAGACGGAGCGGGAGAGGAGGAGGGAAGAGATGTGTCCTGCGAGCCGCCAAGGGCGGAGCCTGCGTTGTCACGACGGCCGAAGATCGACATAACCCCTTTCAGTTCCGGGAAAAATGAAAATGGAGCGGGCAACGGGATTCGAACCCGCGACATCAAGCTTGGGAAGCTTGCACTCTACCAGCTGAGTTATGCCCGCCCGGCTCTTCGAGCGAGAGGAAATCTAGCGGACCGGCCCCGCGCGGTCAAGAGGGCCATCCGGACAAACGCGCCCCTCCCGAATCGAGCCCGGACCCGGTATACTCAGGGGCATGCAAGGCCCAGGCAGAAGCCGCGACGGTGTAGACCGCCAGGAGTTCCTCTACTTCTTCCCTGATCAGCGCGTCACGGCTGACGAAGCACGTCACCTCCTGCGCCATGGCACCCCGGCCCAGCGGGCCTGGGTGGTCTCCCACCTGCTCCGCTACGCGGTGTGGGACGACATCTGGACCTACGTCAGCCGCGACGACGTCCGGGAGATCTTCGGCGATCTCGACCTCCCGGACACGTTGCGCAACGCCTGGGGCCGCATGCTGAAGGTCGAAGCCCCCGTCGGACGCTAGGAGACGCCGGGAGCATGGGGGCAACCACGAGGGTTGCCCCTACACCATCCTGCCGCTTGCCTGTAGGGGCAGGCCTTGTGCCTGCCCTGGGGGGCTATCCCCGGTCCCCCATCACGAGCCCGCCCAGGCCGCCGAGGATCGAGCCTTCGTTCTTGCCGCCGCCCGGGGTGCGCGGGATGGCCGCGATCACCCGCCTGGCCAGCCGGCTGAAGGGCAGCGACTGCAGCCAGATCCGCCCGGGGCCGGTCAAGGCGGCGTAGAACAGGCCGTCGCCGCCGAAGAGCGCTGTCTTGATGCCGCTCACCATCTGGATGTCGTAGTTGACCGTGGACTCGAAGGCCACCAGGCAGCCGGTGTCCACCCGCAAGGTCTCGCCCGCCACGAGATCCTTCTGGAAGACCGTGCCGCCCGAATGGACGAACGCCAGGCCGTCCCCTTCCAGCTTCTGGAGAATGAACCCCTCGCCGCCGAACAACCCGGCGCCGAGCTTCTTCTGGAAGGCGATGCCCACCGAGATCCCCTTGGCCGCGCACAGGAAGGCGTCCTTTTCGCAGAGGATCCGGCCGCCGTGCTGCTTGAGGTCGAGCGCCACGATCCGGCCCGGGTAGGGCGAGGCGAAGGCCACCTTCTGGCGCGTGCCGCCCCCGTTGGAGAAAACCGTCATGAACAGCGACTCGCCGGTGAGCACCCGCTTGCCCGCGGTCAGGAGCTTGCCCATCAGGCCGCCCTGCTGGTCCTGGTCCGAGCCGTCGCCGAAGATGGTCGCCATCTGGATGCCCGGCTCCATGTAGAGGAAGGCGCCGGCCTCGGCGACGCAGGCCTCCCCGGGATCGAGGGTGATCTCGACGTACTGCATCTCATGGCCGAACAGCTCGTAGTCGATCTCATGCGCCGCGGAGCGCGTCGGCGCCGGCGGTGGCGCCGACGCGGCACCGCTGGCCCCCGACGCTGACACCGCGAAGCCGGACATGAATTCCGGCTGGCTCGTGATGGGGACCCAGTTGGGCATCCCCTGCGTGAAGACATAGGCATCGCGGCCGTAACGGCCGGTGCGGACGCCGTCGAGAACCTCTTCCACCGTCCAGGGACCCTGCTGCTGTCCCGCTACGGAAACGTGCCAGACCTTGTCGCTCATTTCAGTCTGCCTCCCTTTCAAAGCTTCCGGCCCAGTCTATCAGGCGGTGCTAGACTCCGCGCCCGAGGAGGAAACGCTGTCATGCGGACCGCCCCGACCGTCGCGATTGCCGTGTTGCCGTGTCTGCTTGCCCTGCCGGCCGCCGCCCAGGAAGCCTTCGAGCTCGTCGAGTCCTCCCCCGTCGAGACCGTCCTCGACCATGCCGACATCCGGGACGCCTGGCAGGTCTGGCCGGAGATGATCGACCGCGCCGGCAAGACGCTCGACATCGCCGAGTTCTACGCCTCCGACGACCCCGCCGGCCACGACGGGAAGGACAGCCGGCTGGTCCCCGTCATCCAGGCCGTGGAGCGGGCCGCGGCGCGGGGGGTGCGCGTCCGCTTCCTCGCGGAGAAGATTTTCCAGAAGACCTACCCCGAAATCCTCGCCCGCTTCGCCGCCAGGCCGGGCATCGAGGTCCGCATCTACGACTTCGGCTCCCTCGGCGGCGGCGTGCTGCACGCCAAGTACTTCCTGGTCGACAGCCGGGAGGTCTACGTCGGCAGCCAGAACTTCGACTGGCGGTCGCTCTCCCACATCCAGGAGCTGGGCGCCCGCGTGATCGAGCCTTCCGTGGCCCACGCCTTCTCCGACGTGTTCGAGACCGACTGGACGCTGGCCGACCCCGGCGGGCACACCGACCGGCGTTTCCGCGCGAAGCCGGGGGATTACTCCTTTCCCGCCAAGGTGGGCGATGGCGCGGACTCCCCCCTCGTCACAGCCGTGTTCAGCCCCGAGCTCTGGCTGCCCGATCCGACCCTGTGGGACCTCCCGCGCCTGGTGGCGATGATCGACCAGGCGCGGAGCACGGTCCACGTGCAGCTCCTCACCTACAAGGCGGCCTCCCGCGACGGCTCCTACTTCGACACGCTGGAAGCCGCCCTGCGCCGCGCCGCGTTGCGCGGGGTGAAGATCCAGCTCCTCGTGGCCGATTGGAGCAAGAGCAAGGGGAACATCGAGGGACTCCAGAGCCTCCAGGCCGTACCCGGGATCGACGTCCGGATGAGCACCATTCCTCAATGGTCCGGCGGCTTCGTGCCGTTCGCCCGCGTCGGTCACGCCAAGTACATGGTGGTGGACGGCCGGCGCGTCTGGATCGGCACCGGCAACTGGGAGGGGGACTACTTCACCCAGAGCCGCAACGCCGGCCTGATCGTCGAGAGCCCGGCCGTCGGAGAGCGGCTGGACCGCTTCTTCGCGGACGCCTGGGGCTCGCCCTACGCCTACGACGTGGACCCCTGCGCCACCTACGAGCCGGCCCGCGTCGCGGAGTGAACCGAGTGAACCGAGTGAAGGCGCAGCGCCACGATCTGGGTCTGCTGGCCGTCCTTGAAGTTGTCGTCGCTGACCAGGACCAGGGAACGGTCGCCGTCCGGCAGCGCCGGGCCGAACGTCATCCCTTCCAGATTGTCCGGCTCGAAGCCGGAGCGGGCGAAGTCGTAGATCAGGGTCTTCCGGATCGGCTTCCACCCGTTTCCGGCCAGAGACTCCAAACCCGAGACGTCGGTGGCGCCGGACGTATCCACCTGGAAGAGCTGCACTTCCGTCCCCACCCCCTCCACGAACTCCCGCTCGAGGCTCAGGAGGCCACCCTCGGGAAGTGGCAGCAGGTCCACGACGCCGCGGACCTTGAACGCGGTCCCCCGCCGCTCGATGGGATCGACGAGGTAGCCCAGCTCTCCGGCCGGAGCGAAGGAGTCTCCATGACGCTCGTAGCGCAGCAGCCGGACCGGGTGGCGGCCGTAGAGTGCCGCCTCCTCGTCCGCGGCGTCCTGCTCGAGGGCCGTCTCGTTCGCGGTCCACAAGGTTCCGCCGTCGGCGGACAGGCTCAGGGCCTCGAACCCTTCGTTTTTGCGGATGCCGTGGTGCTCGTCCCCGTCGGCGCGCGCGAACCGCGGCGGCACGAGCAGGAAACGGAGGGTCTCCCCGCTCGCGGAGATCTCGCGGATGGAGGGTTCCGTCTCGGATGAGACCAGGAGGTTGCCGTCCGGCAGGACGGCCAGGCCTTCGCCGTCGAACGTGTCGCCGTCGAGGCCGGCGAGGCGGAGGGCCGAGCGCGGGACTTCCGCGGCCGTCCGGCCCGGAGGCGGGACCGGTCCGTCCGGAGTGACCCGCAGCTCTAGGATGAACACGCGGGCCGGCGTGGATTCGTTGTTGTCCACGAGCGCCTCGTAGACATCTCCTCCGACGCGGACGATCGCCGAAAGACCGCCGACGGCCAGGCCGTCCACCTGGACCCCGTGCGGTACGACGAGCGGTCCGGTCCCCAGGAGGGAGACCGTGTACGCCGGGCCGGGAGGGGGAGGCACCGTGGCGCAGCCGGCCAAAAGAAGAAGGACGAGGAGGAGAAGGAGAGCGGCCCTCATGGTACGAATTCGGCCTCGAACATCAGCGGCCACTTCTTGCCGGTGATGAGAAACGTTTTCGTCTCGGGCATCCAGGCGATGCCGTTCAGAACCTCGGCGCCGGCCTCGTAGTCGGCGGCGCCGAGCAGGCCCGAGGCGTCGATCACGGCGGTGACCTCACCGGTGCCGGGATCGATGCGCAGGATGTCCTGGGTCATCCAGACGTTGGCGTAGACGGCGCCGTCCACGCATTCCAGCTCGTTGAGCTTGTCCACCGGCGCGCCGCCCAGCTTGATCTGGACGCCCCCAAGCACCGCCAGCGTCTCGGGGTCGCGGAACGTCAGCCGGTCGGAGCCGTCGCTCATCACCAGCCGCTTGCCGTCGTAGCAGAGGCCCCAGCCCTCGCCCTGGTAGGGGATCTCCCGGATCTTCTCGAAGTCCGAGGCGCGGTAGACGAAGGCAGTCCCCTCCTGCCAGGTGAGCTGGATGAGCCGGTCCCCCACCAGCGCGAGACCCTCGGCGAAGTAGCGGTCCGGCACCTTCACCTGGCGCTTCACCTCACCCGTGGCAGGGTCCACCTGCCGCAGGCTGGACGAGGCATAGAGGCCGGCGCTTTCGTAGAGGGTTCCCCGGTGCCAGACGAGCCCCTGGGTGTAGGCCGCGGTGTCGTGCGGCCGTGTGGACACGATCCGCAGCCGGAGCCGCTGCGGCGCCTTCCGCGATGCCGGGGCGGCGGGGGCTGCCGGGCCTGCCGGAGTCGGCGGGGCCGCCCCCTTCCCCGGCGAGCAGAACGAGAGACTCGCCGCCAGGATCGCCATTGCCGTCCTCATCAGCCTTCCCACGAGCATCCGCTCAACCCTCGAGGAAGGGAGATCTCCGGAATCTCCGTCGTACCGATCGGCTGGCCCGGCGGCGACGTCGGCGGCACCGGCGAAGCCGCGGGGTTGACGTCGGGGCGGTCCAGGTAGCGGCCGATTTCCTGCGCCAGGAAGGCACCGTCCTTCTCCGCGTCGAGGCGTTTCCGCAGCGACCGCAGCTCGCCGTCCACGCGCGAGCGGACGCCGGGGCTCGCGGCCGGGTTGCTCGACAGGCCGATCATCCGCCGCACCGCCACCCACTGCGCCACCCGCCGCAGCTCGATCCGGCGGGCGTTCTCTCCATTCGGGCCGGCCGGAGCGTTCGGAGCGTTGAACGTGGCGCCGACCAGGGCGTCCAGCACCTCCTCCAGGCCAGGCAGCTTCGGGTCCCGGCGATGGAAATCCACCAGGCGCTGCGCGCGCTCGGGCTGCAGCAGGCCCTGTACCGCCAGGTCCGCGGCCGTGGCGGCGGCGGCGAGCGGATCGAAGACCGGCGCCGCCTGGGTGGGGAACATCTCGGGGTTCGGGTCGTAGCCGGCCGGCCGCGGCAGGAGCAGGCTCACCACCGAGTCCGGGATGTCCAGCGTCTCCGGAGAGATCGCCGCCAGCACCGCCTCCAGGGCCTGGCGCTGACGGCCGGCCTCGACCGGCTTCGCCGGCCCCTGGCCGTCGCCGTTGAGTGCATAGGAGTAGTCGAGGCCGCCCACCGACTTGACAGCGCCGTCGAGCTGGTAGCGGTGGTAGAAATAGACCGGCACCAGCACCTCCTCGAGCAGCGCCAGCGGCCGGCCGGCCGCCAGGTTGTGCTCGCCGAAGCGGGACAGTGCGATCTTCCGCACGTCCAGGGCGTGGCGGAGACCCTCGACCGGATCGGGCCCGTTGTCCCAGAGCACCGCGAGAGGATGGGCCGCGCCCTCGGGCCGCGCGTCCTCGTCGGTCATATAGAGGAGACCGTGGCCGATCGCCTCGCGCACCATGGCGTCGAGCGCAGCGTTTTCCACTTTTTCATCGCTGCCCAGGTCCGAGTAGGCGTAGCGGATGGCGAAGATGTCCCACTCCCCGACCCCGTTGGTGTAGGCGTGGGAGAAGTCGAGCGTGCCATCCGGTTTGATGTCCACCAGCGGCGCCGGGTAGTCCATGACCGAGGCGCGGCCGTAGGTGGACGCCGCGAAGTTGTGGTTGAGACCCAGGCTGTGCCCGACCTCGTGCGCGGCGAGTTGGCGGATGCGCCACAGCGCGAGCTGCACCGGGTCGTCCGGCGCGCCGGTACCGGTCTTTTCCGTGCCCGCGAGCCCTTCGAAGATCAGCCGGTCCTGCCGCACGCGCTGCGATCCCAGGATGACGCGACCCTTGAGAATCTCACCGGTGCGGGGATCGACGATCCCGCCGCCGTAGGACCAGCCGCGGGTCGAGCGGTGGACCCACTGGATCACGTTGTAGCGGACGTCCAGCGGATGGATGCCCGGCGGCAGCACCTCGACCCGGAAGGCGTCGATGAACCCGGCCTTCTCGAACGCCTCCTTCCACCAACTCGCCCCCTCGACCAGCGCGCTGCGCACCGGCTCGGGCGCGCCGGAATCGACGTAGTAGACGAGTGGGTTCTTGACCCGCGAGCGCGCCGCCCCGGGATCGATCTTCTCCAGGCGGTGGCGCGAGATCCAGCGGGTGTCGAGCGGCGCGTCGAGCGGCGCCGCGAAATCGAGGAACTCGATACCGGAGGAGCCGGCCCGCGGATCGTAGCGACGCGGCCGGTAGCCCGGGTCCGGCAGCTTGATCAGTGAGTGGTGCTGGACCAGCGTCAGGGACTCGGGCAGGGGCGCGGTCTGGGCCACGAGCGGCCCGGGGTCCGGAGAGGTGTAGGTCAACAGCGAGTCGAGCTCCAGATTTTCCGGGAACGCCAGGCAGTTGTCGAGATCCACGACACTGCGCGACGCATCGAGCTGCCAGTTGCCCTGGCTGGAGCGGCGGAGCTGGGCCACGGCGCCGTGGGCGTCGCGCAACAGGAAGCTCGTGAAATCGACCAGCGCGCGGCCGTCGGGATCCTGCGCCGCGATCTCGCCGGCCCAGACGATCGACGTGGCGAACGACTCGCGCACCGCCTGGACCTCGGCCGGGTTCTCCGACAAGGCGCGGAAGCGCAGGTTCGGAGCCTCGATCAACACCCGGCCGCCGACCCGGCGCAATGTGATCACCGAGACGCCGCCGAGCTCGCCACGGTCGAGCCCCACCGGGTTCGAGCCGAGCCCGGTGCGCAGCGTATCGGCATAGAGGAAGCTCCCCACCTCGCCGGACGCGGAGCCCGCCGGCACCTCCAGCCAGACCTTGCCGGCCTTGCGGTCGACGTAGATCGGGAGGAGACCGGAACGCTTCTCGAAGCCGGCGGTCTTCGCAGTGATCGTCGCGATCGCCGGGATCGGCTCGCCTGCCGCCGCGGAGGGGACTGCGGCGGCAGGAAGGGCCGCGAACAGCAGGGACAGGACGAGGACGGAGGTGCGGAAAGGCATCTTCATAGGGATTCGGATCTCTCGCAAGGCGGGGAGTTTACCACCGGGGTCGCCCCGGCCTATCTCAGCGACCTGCCGATCCGCGACCAGTCGGCGGACCAGTAGACGTACAGCAGCCGGCCGCGCAGCGCCGAGAGCGGGACCGGGCCGAGGAAACGGCTGTCGTAGCTGTTGTCACGGCTGTCTCCCATCAGGAAGACAGATCCGCTCGGGATCGTGAGCGCCGGGTACTGATCGCGCTGGCGCAGGGGGCCCGGGGACAGCGCGTTGACGGGATACGTAAACGAATCGTTGTGATACGCCCAGGGATCGGCGAGCGGCCGGCCGTCGATGATGACCTTCTTGTCGCGGACTTCGATCCGTTCGCCTTCCAGGCCGATCACCCGCGCCACGACCAGCACCTCGGGACGATCATCCCGCTGGTAGAGGACCACGTCTCCCCGGGCCGGCGGTGTCGAGCCGCGATAGCGGCTCAGATCGGCATAGACCCGGTCCCCTTCGAGGATCGACGGAGCCATGCTGGCGCTGGCCAGCCGGAAGGCCCGGACCGGCGAGAAAACGAGAATCTGGGAGGCCAGCAGGTTCGACGCCACCGTGATGGCGAGATACAGATACCAACGGTTGAACGGCTGGAGGACGTAGGCCGCGCTCCGGCTTCTCCCGGTAAGGCGGAAGGCGTCCCGCGCCACCCAGAGGAAGCAGGACAGAACCGCCAAGAGAAAGACGATCAATCCCGGGAACGTCCCGGGAACTTTGAACACGAGCAGACCGGCGAGCAGGCCGTAGTAGCCGAGCCAGACAGCGCCCGCCCGCCGCACCTCACCCGCATAGAGCTGCCCGAGCCCCGGGACCAGCAGCGTCAGGGCGGCGGCGAGCCAGGGCCGGCGGGGATGGAATTTCATGGCGTTGATTCGAGTCTATCCCACGACCGCGGGAGCCTTCACCCCCCCGTGCTATCGTCACAAACATGGTGAAGCGCCTCTCCATCCGCATTCCCGGCCAGGGCCTGCACGACGTCACGCGCGAGGTGGCCGTGGCCGTTCGCGAGAGCGGCGTGCGGGAGGGGCTCTGCACCGTCTTTCTCCAGCACACCTCGGCGAGCCTGACCATCCAGGAGAATGCCGACCCCTCGGCGCGGCGCGACCTGGAGAGCTGGCTGAACCGGCTGGTGCCCGAGCGCGATCCGCTCTATACCCACACCCTGGAAGGGCCGGACGACATGCCCTCCCATATCAAGGCCGCGCTCACCGACGTCTCCCTCTCCGTTCCCATCCTGGACGGCGAGCTCGGGCTCGGCACTTGGCAGGGCCTCTACGTCTGGGAGCACCGCCGGCGCGAAGGCTCCCGCAGCCTGCTGGTCCACATCACGGAATAGGCTGGCTCGCGGGTCCGTCCAGCTCCTCGATCCGCGCGTCGGAGGCGGGCCGCTCCCTACGCAACCGGACCGCGACCGCCTCCGTCTGGCGGAGGACGCGCAAGACATTCAGGCCGGCGAGCTTCTCGATCTCCTCATCGGTCCAGCCCCGCCGCATCAGCTCTGCGAGCAGGACGGGAAAGGTGTCCACCCCCTCCAGGCCCACGGGCGTGGAGGGGATGCCGTCGAAGTCCGAGCCGATGCCGACGTGGTCGATGCCCGCGACGCGCCGGACGTGCTCGATGTGGTCCGCGGCCTGCGCGAGTGTCGCCTTCGGCGAGGGGTGGGAAGCCGTCCACGCTTCCAGCTCGCCTTTCACCCGGTCGGGATCGTCGGGGTGGAGCGTCTCGAGGCGCGCCTCGGCGGCGTCCTTGTCGGCGTTCCAACCCCGCACCTCCTCGGAGAGGAACGAGGGCACGAAGGTGACCATGACCACACCGCCATTCCCCGGCAGCAGCGAGAGCACCTCGTCCGGCACGTTGCGGGGGTGGGCGTCGAGGGCGCGCGCCGAGGAGTGGGAGAAGATCACGGGCGCCGCCGACACGGCCAGGGCGTCCTTCATCGTGGCGGGCGAGGTATGAGAGAGGTCGACCAGCATGCCGAGCCGGTTCATCTCCCGCACCACCTCCTCGCCGAACTTCGTGAGCCCGCCGTGCTCGGGCTTGTCCGTGCCCGAGTCGGCCCAGTCCACGTTCTTCGAGTGGGTGAGGGTCATGTAGCGCGCTCCGGCGGCATGGAGCTGGCGCAGCACGCCGAGCGAATTGTCGATCGAGTGGCCCCCCTCCATGCCGATCAAGGAGGCGATGCGCCCCGCCTTGTGGATGCGGACGACGTCGTCGGCCGTCGTGGCGATCTCGAAGGTGTCCGGATAGAGCTCCGCGAGGCGGTGAACGACGTCGATCTGCTCCATCACCATGCGGACCGACTCCGGGCCGGCCTTGTCGGCGGGCACGTAGACCGACCAGAACTGCGCGCCGACGCCGCCCTTGCGCAGCCGCGGGATGTCGGTCTGCATGCGCTTGGGGAGACCGTTGGTGTCCGACCGCAGGTCGAGCCGGGCAAGGTGGTTCTTCACCCGGTCGCGCAGCTCCCACGGGACGTCGTTGTGGCCGTCCACGAGCGGCACCTGATCCAGAAGCTTGCGCGCCTTCTCCACCAGGGCGGCGTCCGGAGACGTCCAAACCTTCGGAGGCTCCTGGGCGGACATCGGACCAGTGGGGACGACAGAAGCCAGAAAGGCGGCGGCGAGCGGGAGCCAGATCTTCCTCATGCGGGCATTCTATCCGGCGGGTTACAATCCTGCATGTTCCGCCGGACCTGGCTGGCTTTTGCCATCCTGCCCTGCGCCCTGGCAGCGGCAGCGCAGCCCCCTGTCACCCTGGTGGCGGCGGGAGATATCGCCTGCGATCCGGCCGACGTCGGGTACAACGGCGGCGCGGGCACGGCCACGCGCTGCCACATGCTGGCCACGTCGGACAGGGCGCTGAGCCTCTCACCCGCCGCGGTCCTCCTGCTCGGGGACAACCAGTACGACAACGGCGCCCTGGCGAAGTACCAGGCTTCGTTCGATCCGAGCTGGGGCCGGCTCAAGGGCATCACCTTTCCGGCGCCCGGCAATCACGAATACGCCACGGCCGGAGGCCAGGGCTACTACGACTACTTCGGGATGGCGGCCGGCGATCCGGCCAAGGGCTGGTACTCGTTCGACCTTCCGGGCGCTGGTGGCTGGCATTTGATCGCCTTGAATTCCAACTGCACCGCGATCGGAGGGTGCGCGGCGTCCAACCCGCAAGGCCAGTGGCTGGCCGCCGACCTGGCGGCGCATCCGGGTGTCTGCACCCTGGCTTACTGGCATCATCCGCGGTTCTCGTCCGGGCCGCACGGGAACGACGCCCTGTTCCAGGATTTCTGGACGCTCCTCGCCGCGGCCGGCACCGACCTGGTCCTGAACGGACACGATCACGGCTACGAGCGTTTCGCGCCGCAGTCGCCCGCGGGCGTCGCCGATCCGGACGGAGCCCGGGAGATCGTAGTGGGAACGGGCGGCAAGGATCTCACCTCGGTGGTGACCGTCCGGGCCAACAGCGAGGTCCGCAACTACGCGTCCTTCGGAGTCCTGGAGCTGACGCTCCATCCGAACGGCTACGAATGGCGTTTCATTTCGGACACGGGCACCACCCTGGACTCCGGCCGCGGCCTGTGCCATTCGGTGCTCCCCTCCCGGGAATCGGATTTCTACACGCTGCCGCCGTGCCGTCTGGTGGATACGCGGGCGTCGTCGCCGTTGTCGGGCGGTGCCCCGGCCACCGTCCTCGCGGCGGGAGCGTGCGGCATTCCGGCCGACGCGGTGGCGCTGGCGGTGAACGCGACGGTGATCGATCCCACGCTCACCGGCCACCTCCAGGTCTACCCTTCAGGAGCGCTCTCTCCGCAGACGAGCGTGGTCAACTTCCAGGCCGGCAAGACCCGGGCCGGCAGCGCGATCGTCCCGCTGGGGGTGGCCGGCGAAATGGATGTCGTTGTCTCGGTCGGAACCGCGCACGTGGCTCTGGATGTGAGCGGGTATTTCCGGTAGGGTGGCGCTGGCCACGAAAGGAGAGCTCCAATGATCAAGACGCAAGGATACGCCGCCCAATCCCCCACCTCTCCGCTCGCGCCGTTCAGCTTCGAGCGGCGCGAGCCCGGCCCGCACGACGTCCAGATCGAGATCCTCTTCTGCGGCGTCTGCCACTCCGACCTCCACACCGCCCGCGGCGAGTGGGAAGGCACGGTCTACCCGGTCGTACCCGGGCACGAGATCGTCGGCCGGGTGATCAAGGCCGGCGGCGAGGTCACGAAATTCAAGACGGGCGACCTCGCCGCGGTCGGGTGCATGGTGGACTCCTGCCGGCACTGCGCGAGCTGCACCGAGGGCCTCGAGCAATACTGCACGAACGGGTTTACCGGCACCTACGGCGGCGTCGAGAAGGAGACCGGCCGCCCCACCCACGGCGGCTACTCGGACAAGATCGTCGTGAATCAGGATTTTGTCCTGCGCCTCTCCGGTAAGCTGGAGCCGGCCGCCGCGTCACCGCTGCTCTGCGCCGGCATCACGACGTGGTCGCCGCTCCGTCATTGGAAAGTCGGCAAGGGTCACAAGGTCGGCGTGGTGGGTCTGGGCGGGCTCGGCCACATGGGGGTCAAGCTCGCGCATGCCCTGGGTGCGCACGTGGTGATGTTCACCACCTCGCCGGGCAAGGCGGCCGACGCGCACCGCCTCGGCGCCGACGAGGTCGTGATCTCACGGAACACCGAGGAGATGGCGAAGCACGCGAACAGCTTCCACTTCATTCTCAACACCGTCTCCGCGCCGCACAACCTGGACAACTTCCTGGTTCTCCTGAAGCGGGACGGCGTCATGACCCTGGTCGGCGCGCCCGGCGAGCCGCACCCCTCGCCCAACATCTCGAACCTGATCGGAGGGCGGCGCTCCCTGGCCGGCTCGCTGATCGGCGGCATCCGGGAAACCCAGGAGATGCTCGACTTCTGCGCCGAAAACGGGATCGTTTCGGATATCGAGATCATCCCGATCCAGAAGATCAACGAGGCTTACGAACGCATGCTCAAAGGGGATGTGCGGTACCGCTTCGTCATCGACATGGCGTCGCTCAAGGGATAAGGGAGCAAGCCGGAGCGGTGGAGTTGGTGACGCGTCCGGCGAGCCCGGCGACCGGGTTTTCACGGATCTGGTCTCAACTCGCCATGAGCACTCGCGGGCTCAACCCCTGCTGCCGCTCGTAGCTCTCCCGGTCGATGCCAAAGCACAGCATCTCCTTTCCGAAGTGCTGGATGCGGCTTTCCAGTCGCTCGCCGAGCCGCTCGACGGTGCGGATCGACGCGTGGTTGTCCGTAGCGACCAAGCTGATGACGCGCTCCTTCTTCAGGACGTTGGAAGGCATACCCCAGAGCCGCCCGTCCAGCCTCGGTGGCATAGCCCTGGATCAACGGCGAATGGCATCACGCGGAGTCGGCTCTCAGTCGGGCTGATCACCATTTCGGCCTTGGTACCGGCAATCCTTCCATCAAGGCGCGATGGCTCTCGATCCGCGCCTCGCTCCGCATCGACCAGGGCTCCCGAGACAAGGCCATGGACGATCTTCAGGAATGCCGAAGGATCTACGAAGAGCAGGGCGACTGCCCCGAGCGCCGATGCGGGAGGAGGCTACGACCCGGACGGTTAGTTAGAATCTCTGAAGGGGAGGTCTTCTCCGGGGATCTCCCCCTCAGCTCCTTGCAACGATCTGGACCGATACGGCCAACGTGCGGTGGCCGCTCGTGGCCCGCACGCTGGTGCAGATGGCGCACGGTCTCGTCGATGTCGACCCGGAGCGGGCTCTACCCTTCCTCGAACGGGCGAAGATCTTCATTCCTGCCGAGGACCCGACCCTCCGCTGGCTGGCAGAAAGCAACCACACTGAGTGTCTCATCAACCTTGGCCGTGTGGAAGAAGCGCTGTCAGCCTTTGACCGGGCCGAATCGTTGCGGTCCCTGCAGCAGCGGAACGACGGCAAGCTGCGGTCCACGTTCACGGCCGCCCGGCTGCTCGAAGCGCTTGGCCGCGTGCGGGATGCGGAAGTCCTGTTCGAGGAGACGCTTTCCGGAGATCTTCAAGGGGGGCGCCATATCGATGCACTTCTGGACCTCGTTTATATTGTAGGCTTTCACATCCGCGACGGCGCACCGGAACGAGCGGAGGAGATCGCCCGTTATACGCTCCAGGAGATCGAGCGTCAGGGCGCGGTGCTCCACGACCAGCTCCAGGGCGTGCTTGTAAGGCTGATCAAGGCCGACCGAAGCCAATCCTGGGACTTGCGACTGACTCAAGAGGTAAGCGAATATTTCCGGGCGCACTGGAAATTCCCCGCCCCAACGGACCCTCTTTTCACAGCAGCGCAGGACTCGCCTGCGCCGCACACAAAGGTACTGATGATGGAAGACGAAGAACTGGACCCAGAAGAACTGGAAGAGCTCCTCAAACCGCTCCTCGCCAGCGCCGAGTGGTCCTTCATCCGCCGCAAGACGAGACGGCAACAGCAGGCTCTGGTCGCCTCCACTCCCATATGTCACACGAAAGCCTTCGGGGATCACCTCCTCGCCGAGGTGCTCAGAGCGGGCTCGCAGGACGAATCGGAGTTCATCGCCCACCTCGCGCTCCGGGCCGCCGAGGGCATGACCGAGCCGGTGGCAACCGTCGAAGACTTCCGGGCCCGCGTCTGGATGGAAATCGCGGACGTCCGCCGCAAAGCCGCCGAATTGGAGCACGTGCAGGCCGCGCTGCGGAAGGCGGAAAACCATCTCGCCCGAGGCTCGGGAGACCCGCTCCTCAAAGCGAGGTCGATGTCGGGCACGGCCGCGCTCTACGCCGACCAGGGCGACTCTGAAAGAGCGGTGGCCCTGCTCGAAGACTGCGCGAAGCTCTATGAATCGCGGACGGACTGGCCGTTCGTGGCCCGCACCTGGATCCAGACCGCCGAGATCCTCGTCGAGACGGAGCCTGCGCGGGCGCTGGACCTCGTGGAGCGGGCCTCTCCGCTGCTTCCCCGCTACGAAATCATCCTGCGCTGGGAAGCGGAGAGCCTGCGCACGGAAAGCCTGATTGAGTTGGGAGAGATCGATCAGGCCATCCAAGCCTTCAAGCGCGCGGAGACCTGGCGACACGAGCTCGCGCGGCCCGACGACAGACGCCGAAGCGACTTCACCGCCGCCCGTCTCCTGGAAGCCCTCGGAGAGATCGAAGACGCCGAACGTCTCTTCAGATGGGTGATCGCCCAAGCCTTCGAGCGCGAGGCGTACCAGGAAGCCTTCCTGGACATCGTCTATCTGTTCGGCTTTCACCTGCGCCAGGGCGAGACGGAGAAAACCGTGGAGCTCTGCCGCTTCGCCATCGCGCAGCTCGATCTCTTTGGGATCGGACACGAGCAGTTCCGGGTGGTGTGGACGGAGCTCATGGACGCCGCACGCCGCCGGACGACAGGCCAGGAAGCGCTCGGGACGGTCCGGAAATACATCAGAGCCCACTGGAAAAGCCCGGCACGGACCCCTCCGGCCGTATGAGCGAGGCCGGATTGGATTGCTCGTCGGTTCTCTCACCCCGGGGTCAGGGTACTGACCACAGGCTTCAGTCCCAATCCTCGACGGGTAACACCGTGTTGGAGTGGGGCTTGCTGGCCTCGCCGGAAGGAGGGAACGGGGCGTTCCCTCGAGTCGGCACGCCGCCGGATGGAGGGAACGGGGCGTTCCCTCGAGTCGGCACGCCGCCGGATGGAGGGAACGGGGCGTTCCCTCGAGTCGGCACGCCGCCGGATGAAGGGAACGGGGCGTTCCCTCGAGTCGGCACGCCGCCGGATGAAGGGAACGGGGCGTTCCCTCGAGTCGGCACGCCGCCGGATGGAGGGAACGGGGCGTTCCCTCGAGTCGGCACGCCGCCGGATGGAGGGAACGGGGCGTTCCCTCGAGTCGGCACGCCGCCGGATGGAGGGAACGGGGCGTTCCCTCAGTCGGCGCACCGCCGGATGGAGGGAATGGGGCGTTCCCTCGAGTCGGCGCACCGCCGGACAGAGGGAACGGGGCGTTCCCTCCGCACTTACTCTCCGGGGGCGGGCTCCTTGCGGCGCCTGGAACCTTTGCGGAGGGGGTGGATGCCGTATGCAACCAGCTTCTCGCTGTCGTTGCCGAGCTCGACCGTCAATCCGTTGCGGAGAAACGTGAGCTTGATGCGTCCTTTATCCAGGATCTCTCGGAGCTCACGCGTGGCGGCCTGACCGGCGGCTTCATGGGCGGCGCGTTCGGCGACGAGTTGGCACGCCCGCTCGTACATCGCTTCGAGCTCAGCCCTCGCTTCGCCCACCCCGGGAATGTCGATTCCGGTCTTCGTCACCTGCTGGAGGAACTGGCGCCACTTCTCGACAGTGGTCGCGTAGGTCTCCCGCGGCATGCTTCCTCCTCCTTCCTGACATCGATCCTGGTTGCCTGAAATCATCCCACGGGTCCACCGGCAGCGTCAATGGAACGGATCTTGAGCCCCTCGACCGCCTCACTCGTCCTTTAGTCTTAAAAGAGCTGACATTCGCGGGTCTGTAGCGCCGGGCTTCCGCTACCCATTAGTACTGACTCCCCCTAGCAGCATTCCGCCCGGCAGGGTGTTTCGCCTGGATCTCTGTGGAGCAACGATGAGATCGTGTTGAAGATTCTCCGGGATACCCGGCCGAGCCGAGCCGGAGAAAAAGGAGGAAACAATGAACACGCCAGTGAAAGAACCCACCGCCCGAAAGGCCACCGCTCGGAAGGCAACCGCCAGGAAGGCAACAGCCAGAAAGGCCATGCCCGAAAGGCACTAAGGGCTCGTCACGAAATAACTGTGACAGGAGGGTCCCTTCGCGGGAGAGGACGCCACCGTCCCGCTTTGCTGCCGAGGTTATTCCGTGACGGGCCCTTAGCTGAAGCGTCGGGAGCTTAGACGGACCGTCGGGAACTTAGCTGAGGCATCGGAGTTCATGCGAAGCGTTACCGCCGTACGAGACTCTGCCGCGGCTTCCCGTGACGGAGAGGACAAGGCAACGCGTCTGCCCCGGTTTCCCGTCCTCGAAGCACTCCCTTGTCGGGCAGACGAGCTGTCATCGACCGCCCGGGAGGTCTCATGCTCGATCTGTCCCTCGGCCGGTATGCCCTGCTGGGCTTTGCCGCCTCGCTTCTCGCTCTGCCGGCCGTCGGCCAGGGCTCCTGCGTGCTCCTGCACGGCGGCTGCGGAGCCCAGGCGATGCAGTGCTTTCCCGACGCTCTCGGCCCAGCCTCCTGGACGCAACCGGGCGGCGGTCGTACCACACAGTGGCGGTTCGGACCCCAGAGCGCGGCCTCCGACTGCCACGGCCCCATCGAGGCCGGCCAGCCGCCGCGCTGCTGCACCTCCTTCCATCCACCGGCTTCGGGTCCGCGGCCCACCGTCGCGCTCCGCGTCTCCGGCACGCGGGTGTTCGTGGACTACGAAGCGCCGAACTACTACTGCCAGAACACCGGCGACTGGCCGCCGTTCTTCACCTGCACGAACGATCCACTGGCCTCGTCCGACAATCTCCTTCTCCTCCACAACGGTGAGCTGGTCGCCCGGACGTTCCCGTACTTCGAGAGCGGCACCTGGGATACGGGCATCGACGTCGCCTGTGGCGACACGCGGACGTTCACCGCCCGGCTCGGCTTTCTGGCCGAAGGTCCACTCGGCGTGGTGGAAGCCACGGCCACCCAGGCGGTGACCGCCGCCTGCACCGACCGCCGCACCTGCTCGGCCGGCGGCGCGCCGTCGCTCGGCGTAGGGATGCCGGTCCATGTGGGGTCCGGCGACGTGTCTTTCAGCCTGCCGCTGTTCTCGATCGCGCAGTCGCCCCTGCCGCTGTCGTTCGGCTTGAGCTACCACAGCAGCGCCGCTCGCCACCCCGGGCTGGCCGGCGCTCCTGCCGGTCCAGGCTGGAGCCATTCGTTCGCCGCAACGCTACGGCCCGCGGACGCCTCGGAACGCTTCCTCTATCATGTGAGTGGCGAAGGGATGGAGTCCGAGTACATCCGGCAAGAAGAGAACGCCTGGACCGCCTTCGAGCCGGGCGAGCTGCGCGGCTCCGTGACCCGATCGGGCAACCGCCTGGAGCTGACGGACATCGACGGCACGGTCACCGCCTTCGACGCCACGACCGGCCGCTGGCTCGCCACGATCGACCGCTGGGGAAACGCCCTGACTGGCACCTACGATGCCGATGGGCTCCTGGCGTCGGTCGCCGACTCGATGGGCCGGCGGATCGAGCTGCGCTACTCCGGCGGGCTCCTCGCCGAGGTCGAGCTGCCTGGAAGCCTGGTCTGGCGGTTCGAGTACGAAGGTGGCCTGCTCGTCCGGGTCTTCGACCCGCTTCACACCGGCTCGCTTCCATGGCGCGGCTTCGCCTATCAATCGGACTCGTACGGCGTGCCGCGCCTGCTGACCGAGGTGCGCGACGAGGCCGGAGCCTTGCTCGAAGGCCATGCCTACGACGCCCGCGACCGCGGCATCACGTCCGTCTCCGTCGATCCGGCCGGCGGCCGGGATCTCGTCACGCTGGAATACGACACGCCCGCGCCGGGCCGGACCCGGGTGACCCATGAAATCGACGCTTCCACCCGTCAGGTGTCGGTCTTTACGCTGAGCTATCAACGCGGAAGCTTCCTGCCGACTCGGGTAGAAGGCAATTGTCTCTCCTGCGGCGGAGCCGGCGGCGACGATCAGAGCTTCACCTACGGCCCGGACAACCTCGTGACCTCGCGCACGGACGCCAACGGCCACGTGACCCGCTACGAGCACGACGCGCGGGCCAACCTGACCGCCGTCACCGAGGCGGTGGGGACATCCCTGGAGCGCACGGTGCGCTACCAGTATGACGATCCCGCGTGGCCGCGCTTCCGCACGGAGACCGACGAGCCCTCCGCCGCCCGGCCCGGCGAGCGCAAGCTCACCCGCCAGGAGTGGCTCTCGGGAGAGACGGTGCTCGTCACCCGCGAGAGCGGCTGGCTTTCCGCAACGGATACCGCTCCTGTTACGTATACCCGCACGGCCACGTTCGACGCCCGCCATCGCACGCTGACCGTGGACGGGCCGCGGACCGACGTCGCGGATATGACGACATTCTCTTACTTCCCGGATAATGATTCCGATCTGGCCCGGCGGGGCCGGCTGCGCGGTGTTACAGACGCCGTGGGACTTTCCACGTTTTCCGCGGATTACGATGTCTACGGCACGCCGCGCAGCTCCACCGACGCCAACGGAGTGGTCACGCTGCGGGTCGACAGACGCCCGCGGCCGGGTGGTGTCGAGCATCCAGAAGGCTGTGCCCAACGATCCGGCCGAAGCGGCGGACTACACGGCCCGGCACGATTTCGACGGCCGGGACCGGCTGGTCCGCACGGTTCTGCCGCGAGGCAACGGGTTGCGCTATGGATATGAGGACGGCACCGAACGACTGGTGGATGAGATCCGTCTCGACGCCGCCGGCCGCGAGATCGAGCGCCGCCACCGCACGCTCGACGATCTCGGTGCCACCGTGCGCGAGGAGCTTCAAAGTTGCGACGCTCCGGCGCCCACCTGCACCGCCTGGACCACCCGCAGCCGCGAGGATTTCGTCTACGACGCCCACCATCGACTGGCCGAAATCCGGCACCCGGTGCCGGTTGGTGCCGTCGGTCCGCAATAGCTACGACGCTGACGGGCTTCTCGTGGCGGTCCAGGATGAAAACCATACCAGTCCGAATACTCGCTATACCTTCGACGCTCTGTACCGCCTCACGGCCGTGGATCAGAGCTCGACGCTCACCAGCTATGGCTACGACATGCGGGACAATCTCATATCGGTGACCGATCCCAACGGCAACGTCACCCGTTATCTTTATGATGACTTCGGCCGCCTCGACGCGCCAGGAGTCGCCGGTGACCGGTGTCACCACCTGGCAGCACGACGCGGCCGGCAACGTGGTGAGCACAACCGACGCGCGGGGCGCGGTGACAGTGCGGACCTGGGATGCCGTGGGCCGCCTGCTCACCAGCGTTTCGACGCTCGCCGGAGCCCCCACGGAGACGGTGAGCCAGCAATATGACGACCCCACGCCGGGCCGCTACGGCCTGGGTCGCCTCGCCCGCTCGACCGATCCTTCCGGCTCGACCTCCTGGAGCTACGAACGGCGCGGCCTGCTTCGGCGCGAAGAGAAAACCGTTCAAGGAAGCACGTACGCCACCTCCTGGCGCTACGACGCCAACGGCAACCGCGCCGCTCAGATTTATCCGTCAGGCCGCGAAGTCGCCCAGACGTTCGACTTCGCGGACCGGCCGGCCTCGGCCGCTTTGGGGAGCACGCCGCTGGTTTCCTCGGCTTCCTATCTCCCGTTCGGCCCGGTCGAAAGGGTTGCTTTCGGCAACGGCACGGTCCAGACGCGGAGCTGGGACCAGCGCTACCGGCCGCTCGAAAATCGGTTGGATGGCAATGTGGGTCCTCTCGCCGACTACGTCTACGGGCTCGACGCCGTCGGCAATGTCACGGCCCTGCACGATGCGCTTGATCCAACTTACAACAGAGATTTTTCCTACGATGACCTGTACCGGCTTACCGGCGCTTCGACGGGTGACGCCTTGTGGG
The DNA here is from genome assembly GCA_963844885.1 of uncultured Holophagales bacterium. Lineage (GTDB taxonomy): Bacteria > Acidobacteriota > Thermoanaerobaculia > Multivoradales > UBA5704 > DATMER01. Next base: position 91,766 of record CAWJQA010000019.1, read on the forward strand.
GAACCGGCCGCTACGCCTACGACGCCATGGGAAACATGACCTCTCTGTCGTTGGGTTCCTTCCGTTCGGCTCATTTTACATACAACGGCACGCTGCCGACGCTGCAAACCGTCGAAACCGAGAGCGGACCGCGCGCAGTGACCTACGATGCCGTGGGCAACGAGCTCGGCTCGGGCACGGTCTGGTCGGCGCGCAACCTGCTCGCCGCGGCGGACGGGTTGAGCTACCTCTATGACGGCCGCGGCCTGCGCACGGTCACCACGATCGACGTTCCCTTCGGCACCGCCACGGGAAATGTGAGTGGCAGATGAAAGCGGAGCCCCGATCGCCGGAGCCATGGTGCGTGTCACCGGCACTGCGGACGCCACAGCCACGGACAGCGCCGGGGCTTTTCGATTGACCCGCCCGGCCGGGCTTTACACCCTGACCGCCACCGCGCCCGGCTATCTGTCCGCCACCTCGGCCCCCTTCGCCCTAACCTCCGGCGGTGAAACGCCCGTTGGAACGCTGAGACTGGCGCCGGCTCCGGGAAAAATCACCGGCACGGTGACCGGCTCGCCGGACGGCGCGCCGCTGGCGGGTGTTCTCGTGACGGTGTCGGGCAGCAGTGAGACCGTGTATTCAGACGAAGCCGGAACCTTTACCTTGAAGTTGCCGGCCGGCACCTGGACGTTGACTTTCGCGCGCCCCGGCTATCAAAGCCGCACGCTCGATCCGATCATGCTCGTAGCCGGAGCCACCCACCGCCTCGACAGCATCGAGTTGGAAGCCGAGCCCGCCACGCTCACCGGCCGGGTCGTGGACGGCACCGGAGCCGGAATCGCGGGAGCCACCGTCTCCGCCAGCACCACCGCCCTGCGCGCGGCCGGCCCCTCCACGGTCACCGATGCTTCCGGAAGCTTTTTTCTTTCCGTACCGCCGGGCACCTGGTCGCTCGCCGTCACCCGGGAAGGCTTCGGCAGCCGCCTCACCGCCGCCGTGGATCTCGGCCCCGGGGGGATTTACTCCTTTGGTGACCTGCTCCTCCAGGCCCTCGGCACCGTCACCGGCCGGGTGATCCGCGCCGCGGACGGCTCGCCCGTCGCCGGCGCCACAGTCACCGTGGACGGCACGCTCGACGTGGCCGGCACGGATGCAACCGGAGCTTTTCACCTTACTCTGCCGCCCGGCACCTACACGGTGACCGCGGCAGCCCCGGGTTTCGCCTCTGTCACTTCGCCACCCTTCCCGGTAACCGCAGGCGGCGCGCTCGATCTCGGTAACCTTGCTCTGTCGCAGGTCGCGCTCTCGGTTCATGTGGGCTATGCCGATGACCTGCGGCCGACCTCGACCTTCCCCGTTCCCTGGCAGGGAGCGCCGAACGTCGTCTATCTCGGCAGCCCGTCGCCGCTCGACGCCGGGGCCATCCGCCTTGACAACAGTACGGATCAGCCCATCGCCGTCGATCGCGTCATGGTCGACCTCCAGCGTCCCGGGCCGGTCTACGACCTCTGGGGAAGCTTCTCCGTGCCGCCGCACGGCTCGGTGATCCTCACCCAGACGCAACCGTTCAATTTTGACACCAGCGACGCGGCCATCGTCGCCTGCGGCGCGACACCGAAGCCCGGAGACCCGCGCGTACCCAAGGTCAGCGTAGTGATCGGCGGCCAGTCCACGAGCTACTACGACATCGGCCACGTGCTCGACACAGGCGGCTTCGATTCATACTGCCGTGGCAATGAATCTCTCGCGTGGCGGCTCATCGGCACCACCGGCGCTGACGCCGGAGGCGATTTCTTTTGGAACCCGCCCTGGGCACCGGTCTCTGGGGTCAGCCCTACACCTTGACCGCCACGGTGACCGATGCCGGGGGCCAGCCACTGCAAAACGTCGCCGTGACCTTCCGCGCCACCACCGGCCCCAATCGCGGCGCGACCGGCCAAATAGTGACAGATGCCAACGGCAAGGCGATATTCACGTACACGAGCGTCTACGTCGGCTCCGATACGTGGGAAGCCACCATCCCGAACCCCTCGGGCGGCGCGTTGACATCCAATCTCACCGTCGTCCGCTGGCCGGCACCGGCCGATCTCAAGCTGTTCCTCGGCTATGCCGAGAACGAAAGCGGCTCGGCGCCCGGTTTCCCGCAGCCCTGGAAGGGAGATCCGGGCATCCTCTTCCTCGGCGGCGGCCAGTTTATCGATTCCGGGGCCATCCGGATCGACAACCATACTGACGAGCCGCTCCCGATCGATCGGGTGACGGTAGATCTCCAGCGCTCCGTGCCGATTTTCGACCTCTGGGGAAGCTTCACCATTCCGGCCCACCAGTCGGCCATCCTGATGCAGACGAAGTCGTACGACTTCGACACCAGCGAATTTCCGTTCATGCCCTGCGGCGTGCCGGTCCCGCCGGACGACCCGAGGGTGCCGAAGATCACCGTCACCAGTCAAGGGAAAACCTTTTCCTATCTCGACTCGGAGCACGTGCTCGACACTTTCGGCTACGATCTGCGCTGCCAGAAAGGCGAATCCATGCAGTGGCGGCCGGTCGGCGCGAGCGGAGCGGGCGAAGCCGGTAAGCTGATCGTAAAACCCAAAACGCTGTCCGGCCCGGTGGGCTCGGTGCAGACCATCACCGCCGTCCTCCTCGACGCGGCGGGAGAGCCACAGCCGGGAGTGTTCATCTTCTTCCGCGTCTACGCGGGCAACAACAGTGGTCGCACCGCGGGCATCTTCACCGACAGCGCGGGAGTCGCAAGGTTTTCCTACACCAGCACCGTCGAGGCCTTCGACACCCTCCTGGCGCGGGTGCAGAACGCCACCATCGCGGCGCAGGAGATCAACGGCATCACCATCGACTGGGTGCCCAAAGCCACGCTGACGTTGAGCCCAACGGCCTCGACGCTGCCCGTGGGCACAGCGGCCAACCTGAGCGTCATCGCCAAGCGGCCGGACGGCCGGGTGCTGCCGGGCCTGGCCGTCGTCTTTCGGGTCACCGCCGGCCCGGATGTTGGCAAGACCTTCCAGATTCTCACCGACGCCACCGGTAAAGCGGCGTACACCTTCAACGGCAACCTCGCCGGCACGGATACGGTCGAGGCGTCGATCCTGATGGGCAACGGAACCTATCAGAGCTCGAACCCGGTGACCGTGACCTGGACCGCACCGAAAATCCTGTCTCTCACGCCCTACTCAGCGAGCCACGCTCCCGGCGAATCCGCCACCGTGACGGCCGCTCTGAGCCAGCCGCTGGCGGGCATCGCCGGTAACCTTCCGTATCGTGAGCGGACCCACGGTCGGCCGAACCGGCCAGGCGATCACCGACGCAACCGGCCGAGCTTCCTTCAGCTACGCAGGGGAAAACCCGGGAGTTGATACCCTTCAAGCCACGGCGGCCGTGAGCGGAGAAACCTTATCCTCCAACCTTGCCGCGGTGGAATGGACCTCGATTCCCACCACCTTGGTCTATACGGGAGCCCAGGTTGGGGAGTACAGTGATCCCATGCATCTCGCCGCCCGTCTCACGGAAAGCGCTACCGGGCAGCCCCTCGCCGGGAGAACCCTGGCCTTCGTTCTCGGCTCGCAGACGGCCACGGCCGTCACCGGTGCGGACGGCACGGCTGCCGTCGAGATCGTTCCCTCCGGGTTGCCCGGAGCCACGCCTCTCGCCGTGGCCTTCGCGGGAGCAGGAGCCTGGTCGGGCTCCGCGACAAGCCGGCTGGCTGTCATCACCCCGGAAGATACGGTTTTGACTCTCTCTGGAGTTTCCGCTGTAGCCAGCGGTGGCGCCCAGCCGGTGAGTGCCCGCCTCGTGGATGATGACGGCCAGCCGCTTGCCGGCCGGATTGTGACCTTCCGCCTCGGCACCGCCGTGGCCGAAGCCGTCACTGGGGCGGATGGCGCGGCCGCGGCCTCGCTCTCCGTTCCGAACCTCGCCACCGGCACCGCCCGGCTCGAAGCCGCCTTCGCGGGAGATGCTTGGTATCGCTCCTCGTCCGCCGCTGGACGGTGCTTGTGGCGCAGCCGACTTCCTTCGTGATCTGGGGCGGCAACACGCCGGGCCTGCGCCTCGGCGACCGGGTGCAGTTCTGGGGAGCGCAATGGAGCCGGCAGGTCCAAGGCGGCGACTATGCCGCCCAGGCTGATTTCAAGGGCTGGTCTAACGCACTGTTGCCGCCGCGCCTTTGCCAACCAAACGCTCATACGACCGGTACCCCGCGGCTTGATGCCTCGTGCTGGACCTCGAAGCCGGGCAACAGCAACCCGCCCGCGAGACTTGGAAATTACATTCAGGTGATCGTGTCAACGAGCATTGGGAAGACCGGCTCGACGATCTACGGCAACATCGCGGCGACCGTGGTGTTGCAAGTGGACACGTCCTCTGCCTACGGTCCCGATCCCGGGCACCCTGGCTATGGAACGGTTATCGGCGTGCTGGAGGACGGAGCCGGGGTTTTCGGCTCAACGGCCGTCGCAGCACTGTCCGCGCAGGCCGCGACGGCAACACGCCGCATCTCCCTCTACTCACCCGAGATGAGCCTGATGGCGGAGACTGAGCTCACAACCGCCGCGCGCCCGGCCGTCCTCTATGAATACATCTGGTTCGACGGCTGTCCGCTGGCGCAGGTGGACGGGGCTGGCACGGTGTCCTGGACCTTCACGGATCACCTCGGCACACCGCTGCTGCAAACCAGTTCTCTTCAGGGAATCGTCTGGCGAGCTGAGCACGAGCCGTACGGCTCCATCTACGCCTTGCGTTCCTACGATAGGCATCAACCCCTGCGCTTCCCGGGCCAGGAAGCTGAACAGCTTGGTACCGGGGCGAATGGAGTTACGGAACGGAGTTACAATGTGCATCGTTGGTACCGGGCGGGGTGGGGGCGGTATACGCAGGCGGATCCGATTGGTATTGCATCAGGAGACGAAAATATTTACTCATATGCGTCGGCTGCACCTCTAAAAAACATAGACCCGTTGGGCTTGAGGCACTTCGGTTTCATTGGTGGTGTTGTAAACCATAGTCTTTGTTGCGTGTTAGTTAGCGGCAACGACAATTCTCCCGATGGACGACAGGCGCAATTCTACATTCCTCCAGGAAGTCGATCCAGTAATTTTGATGTTGACGCAATTTATTTCAGAGACGGTGGCGCATTGAAGATTCCAGATAGTGTAATCTATGTTATCTGGAGTTGTCACGATCTTGATGTGACGCCGCAAAACTTCATAAACCGCATTTTTATGCTAAAGGCACTTCCTGATCGTGTCACCCAGGAAACTCAGTTCGGAGGTTGGATTCAACCGCCAAGGTTAACTTGTCAATGTCCATGAAGCCTATTCACCGCTACGCAGCTACAGCGCTGCTCTTTACTGCCCTTTCGTATACCGCTGATGCGCGGGGGTGCTTTATCTACGTTAGCTACGGCCTAGCCTTTGTTTTTACCGTCGTGATATTTGTGTTTTTTTTCGTTTCTTGCCGCGCATGGACACTGCGACGCAAATTCCTGGGTACTTTTGTTTTTATTTCATCGGCATTATCGGTGAGCATGATCGCTTTGCCACGGGTACCAACTAGCGATCGGAAAGCGTACTTCCTAGCCTATCAAGAGATTCGAATTGGTATGGATATCAATGAAGTTAGGCAGAAAATGGATAAATTTGATTCTACGCCGTTCTCGGAGTATTACCCTGCCTCTCTGAGTTTCAGGTTTCAGGTCAAAAATGGAACTATTGATGTGATTGTCGTGCGATTACGAGATGACAAGGTTGTCGATGCTGAGTATTCACCCGACTAGATGTAACAAAGTCCCAAGTGCCGACGACGAGTGTGTTAACAAAAACTGTGGACTGATTCGAGAGGCTACGGTCCAACTAAAGGCTCCTTTACTCCGACGAATAATTGTCAGATGTGGGCAATGGAGGTTCTTGGTAGCTGCCGGAAGTGCGCGGCGCTTTCTGCGCCGTCAATGCCTACGAGATTTCCGAGGTGCAGTGGATTTAGCTGTCTAGACAACCGATAATGAGGATGCTATGCGCCCCGGTCCCGTGCGTGGTCTATTAATAGGCGTATCCCTGATACTCTATTGCTCCGCAGCATGGCTTTTGCTCTGGAGCATTACAGCAGTTCAGGTCAATTTCGTGGCTTGCCCCGACGGTTACTCTATTTGGGCAGATTGAGCAGGCTACCGATGCCCCGTCTTTCTCGAATTGGGTTCTATCGCGGCTTTTGCTGGTGCGGTCGTTGTTACTGTGGTAGTTTTTCGCGGTCGCCGAGTACTTCCGTCAGATATGAGTTAAGCTTCGTGATTCCGGCCCACCCGTCGGCCATCCTGATGCAGACGAAGGCGTACGACTTCGACACCAGCGAGTTTCCGTTCATGCCCTGCGGCGTGCCGGCCCCGCCGGACGACCCGAGGGTGCCGAAGATTACCGTCACCACAGCGGTGGTGAGCGGAGAAACCTTGTCCTCCAACCTCGCTGCGGTGGAGTGGACCTCGATTCCCACCACGCTGGTCTATACGGGAGCCCAGGTCGGGGAGTACAGTGACCCCATGCATCTCGCCGCCCGCCTGACGGAGAGCGCCACCGGGCAACCGCTCACCGGGAGAACCCTCGCTTTCGTTCTCGACTCGCAAACGGCCACCGCCGTCACCGGTGCGGATGGCACGGCCACCGTTGAAATCGTTCCCGCTGGCCTGCCGGGAACCACGCCGCTCGCCGGCCGAACTATCACATTCCGCCATCTATGTGAAGTCACGCTGTTGATCAAGTCGGAGGGCTTGGGAGGGCCGCACGGCCGGCCGCGTCAGGGTGGCGACAACGATCAGTCCCAGGAACGCCGACGCGGCTCTCGTCGCGTAGAACGGCCCGCCGTTGGTCACATAGCTGCAGGCCGGGAAGTAGAGGCTGTACCAGTCGTGGAGTAGAAAGGCTTCCAGAAACAGGAACGTCCCGCGGTAGAGGCCCGCCACCAGGAGCCCACCGCCTCTCGTGAAGAGGAGGGCGAGGGAGATCTCGCGGCAGAGGGCGGTTACCAGCGAAGCGGCCACGAAGCTCGGATCCCGGACCTCGCCGGGCACGATCGCCGGCAGGGAGAGCGCGAGGCCCACCGCCACCGAGATGGCGATGGCCGCGGTACCCGCCTCGGGCGGCAGGAACCGGCGCCAGCCGGTGTAGATCGCGCCGCGTAGCGCGCGCTCCCATCCCCAGATCCCCAACGCGAGGCAGGCCGGCAAGGCCCAGGCGGCGGTCAGCGCGAGCGGCGCCAGGCTCACCTGCCGGGCGCCGGCGGTGAAGGTGGCCCAGTCGGTCCAGGCGCTGGCGCCGAGGAAGCTCTGGTCCGCGGCGAAGCCGAGCGCCGCCGCCGCGAGGACGACCAGGCGCCGCGGCAGGGTTCCGGACGGCCCCTCGCCGTCCGCCCGGGGAAGCCGGGGACGGATGAGAATCGAGAGGATCAGCGCCGCCACGGGCACGCCCCAAAGCACGGCGAGACGATAGGTGTCCACGTCGCCGATCAAGGCCGCGGTCCGCGGCAAGGCGAGGCCCACCCCGGCGGCCAGGAGCAGGATCGTCAGGAGGGCCGTACGAATCATTACAGACAGGCGGGCAGACCGATCTGGCCGGCCACGTAGTCACCCTTCCGGCTGCGGCAGTCGAGCTGCAGGGCGAATTTCATTTCGGTCACGAAGCTCACAGACTTCCCCTCCCGGCCGCTCGCGGCCAACTCGCTTCCGCGCCGATCATAGAACAGACGGTGCATGTCATGCCCGGATTGTGCTTTTTCTCCCTCTCCCCCGGCACGGGGGAGAGGGGGAATGGGATCAAAGCTGCCCGCTCAGAAGATAGCACGCGCCGTCGAGCACCCGGTGCCAGAGGGAACGGCCGCACCAGGCCTCGCACTCGAGCTCGATGCAGCTCTTCAGGTCGTGCTCGAAGGCATTCTTGAGCTCGGCGGCGATCCCTTCGTCGACGATGCCCACTCCCGCCTCCTCGTTGATGTCGAAGGAGCGGTCGTCCAGGTTGGTCGAGCCGACGTGCGACCAGATCCCGTCGATGACCATGACCTTCTGGTGGATCAGCGTCGTCTGGTGCTCGTAAAGCTTGATCCCGCGGCGCAGCAGATCCTCGAAATGATGGTGCGCGGCATGCTTGACCACCGCGCTGTCGCTGACCGGGCCGGGAATCATGACCCGGACATCCACGCCGCGCTGGACCGCCCTGCGCAGGAGCTCACAGGACTCGTCGTCCGGGATGAAATAGGGGTTCTGGATCAGCAGCTCCTTTTGCGCCGAGGCGATGGCCATCTTGTACATCAGCTCCAGGTCGGAGATCCCGCCCAGGGGGGCGCCGGAGAGCATGTGCATCCGCATCCCGCCTTCGGGCCCGAGGTGTGGAAAGTATTTCTCCCCCACCAGGACCTCTCCGGTCTCCTCCACCCAGTGCTGCGAGAAGACCGACTGCACCGCGTTGACGATCGGCCCCTTCAGGAGGACGCCGGTGTCGCGCCAGTGCTTCCGGTCCTGGCCGCGGCCCGTCCACTGGTGGGCCACGCCGTGACCGCAGACGAAGGCGGTGCGGCCGTCGAAGACCGCGAGCTTGCGATGGGTGCGCTTGTTGAGCTGGCCGATGTCGACGACGCGGAGGGGATGGTAACGCTTGATCTTGCAGCCGGCATCTTTCATCTGCTTGAGCAGGCGCCGGCTCATCTTCAGGGAGCCGACGGCGTCGAGCATGAGGCGGACCTCGACGCCGTCGCGGGCCTTGGCCGCGAGCGCGCCGCCCACCTGGCGGCAGACGTCGCCCCGCCACCAGACATAGGTTTCGTAGTGGATGCACTCCTTCGCCGCGGCGATCTCGCGGAGGAGGAGCGGAAAAAAGCCTTCCCCGTCCTGGAAGATCTCGCCGTGGTTGCCTTCCTGGACGACCGCCCGCGTCATACCCGCGATCGAAAGGAGGGCCTCCTCGAAGCTGTCGATGTCCGGCACTTTGACTTTGAATGGGCGCTCGCGCAGGTTGTTCCAGAGCATCAGGCCGAGCAGCGCGAGGGTGAGCCCCATCGCGGCCAGCAGCCAGATCGGAACGTGGATCATTCCCATCTCTCGCTTTTCAAAGCTGCCCGCTGAGCAGATAGCAGGCGCGGTCGATCATCCGGTGACGGAACGTGCAGCGCTTCTTCCAGGTGTCCGGGGTGACTTCGACGCAATTCTTCCGGTCGTCCTCGAACGCCTTCTTCAGAACCTCGGCGCAGGCGGGATCGATGATCCCCAGCCCGGCCTCCTCGTTGATTTCGAACGACCGGTCGTCGAAGTTGGAGGAGCCCACGTGGCACCACTGCCCGTCGATGACCAGGATTTTCTGACTGACGAGCGTCTTCTGGTTCTCGTAGAGATGCACGCCGCAGTCGAGCAGCTCCCGGAAATAGCGATGGCCGGCGTGCGCGACGACGGGGCTGTCCGTGACCGGGCCGGGCACCATGATGTGGACACCGACCCCGCGCGCCACCGCCCTCTTCACCAGGCGGATCGTCTCGAGGCTCGGAACGAAATAGGGGTTCTGGATGAGCAGCTCCTTCTGGACCGTGGCCAGCGCCATCTGGAACAGGAGCTCCAGGTCGGAGAAGCTCGCGAGAGAGGCACCGGCGAGGACGTGCATGCGCACATCGCCCGCCGGCTCCAGGTGTGGAAAGTGTTTTTCGCCGACCAGGATCTCCCCGGTCTCCTCCACCCAGTGCTGCGCGAAAACCGACTGGAGCGGATTGACGACCGGACCCGTCACGCGCACACCGGTGTCGCGCCAGTGCTCCCGGTCCTGGCCGTCGCCGGTCCACCGCGGCGCGATGCCGTGCCCGCAGACGTAGCCGATCCTGCCGTCGACCACCGCCATGTTGCGGTGAGTCCGCTTGTTGAGCTGGCCGATGTCGCGCCACCGCAACGCATGGTAGAAGGCCACCTTGACGCCGGCCTCCCGCATGCGCTCGAACTGGCCGCGGTCGCTCTTGCTCGGAGCCCATGGCGTCGACCATGAGACGGACTTCGACTCCCTGGCGGGCGCGGCCGGAAAGGGCCTCCTCCATCTCGTCACAGATGGCGCCTTTCTCCCACACAAAGGTTTCGTAATGGATCGCCTCCCGGGCCGCGGCGAAGTCGGCGAAGAGGGCGGGAAAGTAGCCGTCGCCGTTCTGCACGATCTCGGCGGCATTGCCTTGCAGGATGACCGCCCGCGTCATACCGGCGATCGAAGGCAGAGCCTCCTCTAAATCGTCCAGGTCCGGGACCTTGACCCGGAACGGGCGCTCGCGCAGGTTGGTCCACAGCATCAGCCCTACCAAGCCGATCGCCAGGCCCATCACGACGAGCACCCAGATCGGGATTTCCACCATCGATCACCTCGGGTCGGTCCGGTGCAGCTCGACGAGAACGGGCCAGTGGTCGGACGGCCCCGCCTGGACGACGGTCAACTCGTGCGTCGTCCATCCTGGATCGGCCAGGACCCAGTCGATCCGCCGGCGCAGGATACGATGGGTGCGGACCGCCGTCTCACCGCACAGCCGAAAGATTTCGGCGGCCATGAGCGTTTTCAGCTCGGGTGCGTGGGGCGGAGCGTTGAAATCTCCGGCCAGGACGAAAGGTCCGCCGGACTGCCGGAGCCTTTCGAGGAGGCTCTCGGCTTGCATGGTCCGTGCCGGGCCGCTCAAGCGAAAGCCGGCGGCGAGGTGGGTAACGAAGAAATCGATCTCGGGCACCAAACCCGGGAAGGCGATGCGGGTGTGGAGCACGGTCCGCGGCTCGCCCGGTCCGGCCAGGGGGACGACTTCCGAGGCGCGGATCTCACCCCGGGTGAGCACGGCGTTGCCGAATTCCTCGCCCTCCCGGCCGAAGCTGCGGCCGAACCGCAGCTCCATGCCGGTCAGCTCCGCCAGAATGGCGGCCTGGTCCTCATGGCGGGCGGTCCAGCCGCCGCGGTGGACCTCCTGGAGACCGACCACGTCCGGGCCGGTCTGCTCGATGACCCGGGCGATCCAGTGCGGATAGCGCCCGCTCAGCCGGTGGGCCCGGCCGTGGATGTTATAAGAGAGGACGCGCAGGCGGAACGGCTCCATGGCCGTTCCGCGTTGCGAAAGACATGCCCGGGGCTCGGGCTTCACGGGCAGGTCGGAAACGCGCTCGTGTCCTGGACCGGCGGCGCCGCCGTGCCGAGCGGGTTGTAATAGACCTGGGTCATGCCGGTCTGCGAATCGATCACGGTGACGATGAGCTCGACGTTGGTGGTCGCGGCGTAGAACACCCAGTATTTGTTGCCCACGGATGGATCGCAGGCGTTGAGCACCTTGACCAGCAGCTCGAGGTTGGTCGGGCTGAAGAAATAGAAAAGACCGGAGTCGGGCGCGGAGTCGATCGGCACGGCCGTGGCGTCGCCGCTCGCCGTGGAGCTGCGCCAGTGGACCTGGGCCTGGAAGCGGCCGTTGTTCACGCAGAGGGCCGTCGAGCTGGGCACGCACGGCGCGATCGGCGCTTCGGTGGCCGCGCGGGCCTCGTTGGAATACGCGGAGGCGCCGGCACCGTTCTCGGCCCGGATGCGGAAGACGTAGCCGGTCGCCGGGGTGAGGCCGCCGACGATGGCGCCGGTCTCGTTCTGGCCGGCGCTCGCCACCTGCGCGAAGGTGCCGTTCACGGTCTTCATCTCGATGCGGTAGCCGGTCTCGCCGCTCGCGTCGGTCCAGCTCAGCATGACTTCGGTGGTCGAGTGGCCGTGGGCCTGAAGGTTGGACGGAGCGGTGGGCGGGGTGCCGCCCGCGTCATCGTCCTGGATGGTCACGGTGGCGCTCTTGCCGGCGTTGTCGATCGTGGCTCCGCCGGTGGCGCCGCTCAAGGTGACGAGGACCGTCTCGTTGGGCTCGGCGAGCGCATCCTCCTTCGTGACCACGGTCAAGCTCTTGACGGCGCTGTCTTTGTCGGCCCAGGAGAGGGTGCCCGAGGCGGCCGTGAAGTCCGACGCCGAGGCGGTGCCGGCGGCGACGGCATAATTCACGGACACCGGGCCGTCGTCGCCGTTCAGGCGCAGGACGCGGACGGTGAGCGACTCGCCTTCCTGAACCGAATAGGCTGCCTGCTCCAGCTTGAGGCTGCCGTGCTGGTCTCCGCCTCCCCCGCCGTCCTCGACGGTCACGGTCCCTTTCATGAACGACGGATGGACGTCGCAGTGGAAGGGGAAGGTTCCGGCGGCGGTGAACGTATGAGATAACGTCCACGGGGCGGAGCTGACCGGCGTGAAGAAGGTGGTGCCGTCGTCGCTCGCCACGTTGTGGGTGCCGTTGATCTTCGTCCACACCACGGTGTCACCCACCTGGATGTTGACGGTGTCGGGGGAGAATTCGAAGTTCTGCACCGTGATCTGGACGGTAGCCGCCCGGGCGGCCGGAGCGAAGAGCAGGAGAGCGAGGACGGGGAGCAGTCGGGGCTTTCTCATGGCGGCGCCTCCTCCAGTGTCGGTAAAAGCTCGTCTATGATTGGGAGTCTACTCGCAACCGTTCCAGGAGGGAGCCATGGCGCGCAACGGTCGCCGGACGAGGGTCGGCAAGCGGTTTCACCAGCCGGGCACGGCCCCGGGGACGCTGAAGGCCGCGGAGAGGAGGATGGACCAGGTGCGGGTCTCGGTGATGGACTACAGTCCGGACCACCTGGAGGAAAAGGATGTGACCCGCGTCGAGGAGCTGGCCGCGTACCGCGACAGCCCGACGGTGACCTGGATCAATGTCGACGGCCTGCACGACGTGGCGTTGGTAGAGGCTATCGGCAAGCACTTCGGCTTCCACCCCCTGGCTCTGGAAGACATCCTCAACTGCGGCCAGCGGCCGAAGATCGAGGACTACGGCAACCACCACTTCCTCGTCATGAAGTCGCTGATCCACGGCGGCCGGCTGGGTACGGAACAGATCAGCTTCTTCCTGGCGGGCAACTTCGTCATCACGTTCCAGGAGATTCCCGGCGACTCGTTCGAGGCGGTGCGCGAGCGCATCCGGCGCGGCAAGGGGCTGATCCGCAAGTCGGGTCCCGACTACCTGGCATACGCCCTGATCGACGCCCTGGTGGACGAGTTCTTCCCGATCCTCGAGCGGTTCGGCGAGCAGATCGAGGCGCTGGAGGCGGAGCTGCTGATCAACCCGTCGCGGCGCACCATCCAGGAGGTCCACCGCATCAAGCGCGAGCTGCTCATGCTGCGGCGCACGGCCTGGCCGGAGCGGGACGTGATCAGCGCCATGCAGCGCGAAGAGTCGGACGTCATCCACCGCGAGACCCAGGTCTTCCTGCGCGACTGCTACGACCACACGATCCAGATCATCGACATGATCGAAACCTACCGCGACCTCGCCGCCGGCATGCTCGACATCTATCTGTCGAGCGTCAGCAACCGGATGAACGAGATCATGAAGGTGCTGACGATCATTTCGACGATCTTCATCCCGCTGAACTTCATCGCCGGGGTCTACGGGATGAACTTCCACACCGGCAGCGAGCACCCGCTGAACATGCCGGAGCTCGACTGGCCCTGGGGCTACCCCTTCGCCCTCGGCATGATGGCGACGGTGGCGCTGCTGCTGGTGTTCTACTTCAAGCGCAAGGGCTGGCTCACCGCGGACCGCCGCCCCGAGGCGGATATCTCGCCGCCGGATGGCGCGGGCGGCGGAGAGGGAGGCACCGCGGGAGCGAGGCGGGCCAGCGGCGCCACCGGGAGCCCCGGCGAGCCGACGGTCTCCTGAGGGAGCAGCACCGGAGCCGCCGCCGGGGCGGCCGCGGCGTCCCGCCGGCGGATCGTCAGCTCTCTCAGAACCGACGCGGTGAGGCTTTCGATCGCGCGCGCCTCGCCGCGGGTGGATCTCTTCAGGCCACGGCCGGCGAAGACGAGCCGCGCCGGCTCCGTCTCTCCCGGGATGCCCGGCTCGCTGTCCTGGAACGCGGCGAGCGTGTCGTACCATTCGTAAATCCGGCCGAGTGCGGCGGGCTGCAGACGGGCCACCGAGGGCGCCCCACCCCACGCGCAGGTCTCGGCGCGAACCTCGCCGGTCAGGTAGACGGAGACGGTCTCGCAACTCCCCACCGAGGCTCCCCGGTGCCAGGAGAGGACCAGCCCGTAGGCGCTCTCCGCGCCGCCGGCCAGCGAAGCGGTCGCCCGCCGCGCCCATTCGACGATCATCCGCTGCTCGACCGGCCCCGGACGGAGCGGCCCCCGGCCCTGGAAGACCATCTCGCCCTGGACCAGGTGGGCGCGGAACGGAGCGTACGTACGGGCCAGGAAATGGGCCGTCTCGGCCATGCCGGGCTCCGGGTAGAGATGCGCGATGAACGGCCCGCCTCCCGTGCGGTCGGCCACGCCGCCGATACCCAGCACGACCCGGATCGGCGGGTTGCTTCCGCGCTCCCAGTCGATCACCGGGCGGCCGATCCCCGGAACCTCCGACGGCGCGGCAGCGGACTTCCCTCCGCCGGGCGGCACCGGAGCGCCGCACCCCACCGCCACGCCAGCCAAGGCCAGGAGGAAGCGAAGAGGGACAGTTCCGTTCACGGCCTTTACGATACCGCAGGACACGGGTTATAATTTTGAACGATGGTTCAAATCCGTGCCGAGCCCGGTCCCCGCGGCTTCGAGAAGATTCGCGAAAAGAAGCGCGAGATCCTGCTGGCGGCCTCCCGGGTCTTCCGGGTGCGCGGCCTGCATTCGACCGGCATGCGGGACATCGCGGCCGATCTGGGCATGGCGGTGGGCAATCTCTACTACTACTTCAAGGACAAGGAGGAGCTGCTGGCCTTCGTCCAGGAGACCGCTCTCTCCGGCCTGCTCGACATGGCGGCGCGGGTGCGGGCTCTGGACCTGCGGCCCGACCAGAAGGTCTGGCTGCTGCTCCAGGAGCACGTGGTACGGCTGAACGATCCCGAAGAGGGCACTCCGGGCTCGCTGGCGCACCTTGAAGTAGAGGCGCTCGGCGAGAGCCGGCGCGCGGCGGTGCTGGCGCAGCGTGATGAATACGAGAGGATCCTGCGGCGGCTGATCGAGGAAGGGATGGACCGGCAGGTGTTCCGCCAGGTCGACGCCAAGGTGGCGGCGCTGGCCCTGCTCGGCGCGGTGAACTGGACAGTCAAGTGGTTTCGGCCGGACGGCGGCAAGAGCGCGCGGCAGATCGGGAGTGAGGCCGCCGAAACGCTGGTGCGCGGGCTGCTCGCGCCGGGAGTGGACGCCGCGCCGCCGCCGCTGCCGCAGATGGAGGAGGAAGGATGACCGACGACAGGATCACACTGAAGCTCCGGGTCAACGGCGAAGACCGGTTCGCCGTGGTGCCCGTCCACCATACGCTGCTCGAGGTGCTGCGCGAGGAGCTGGCGCTGACCGGCACCAAGCACGGCTGCGAGCTGGGCGAGTGCGGCACCTGCGCCGTGCTGGTGGACGGCCGGCCGGTGCTCTCCTGCCTCGCGCTCGGCCGCCGAGATGGACGGCCGCGAGATCGAGACGGTCGAGGGCCTCCAGAACGGCAACCAGCTCCACCCGCTGCAGGCGGCGTTCGCCGACCTCGGCGCCGCCCAGTGCGGCTACTGCACGCCGGGCATCCTGATGACCGCCAAGGCGCTGCTGGAGGACAACCCGCGGCCCTCGGCGCCGAGATCCAGCGAGGCGCTCGCCGGCAACCTCTGCCGCTGCACCGGGTACCACAAGATCATCCAGGCGGTGGAGTGGGGCGGCGGCGAAGCTGCGCGGCGAGGAGGGGACGCCCCGGACGAGGTGTTCTACGGAGAACAGCCTTGAGCTGCACCGGCACGAACAGCCTTGAGCTACGGAGAACAGCCATTGAGCGCCGAGACCCATCCGCAAACCCGACCCCGAGCCCGAGCGCGGCTTCAACATCGTCGGCAAGCCGTTCCGCCGCGTGGACGGCCGCGCGAAGGTGACCGGCTCGACCCGCTTCGCGGACGACCTCACGTTTCCACGCATGGTCGCCCTGCGGCTGGTCCGCTCGCACCGTCCCCCACGCCCTGATCAAGTCGATCGATCTCTCCGAGGCGGAGAAGGTTCCGGGCGTCCTCGGCTGTCCTCACCGGCCGGGACTTTCCGATCCCGTTCGGCATCCTGCCCGTGTCGCAGGACGAGCACGCGCTCTGCCCGGACAAGGTCCGCTTCGTGGGCGACCCGGTCGTCGCCGTGGCCGCGGTCACCGAGGACGCGGCCTGGGAGGCGGCCTTCAAGGTGCGGGTCGAGTACGAGCCGCTGCGCGACGATCTCGTCCATCGCAGGATGCTCTGGATACCCCCGAGCCGCGGATTCACGACTACGGCGACGACGGCAACGTCCACAAGTCGGTCTCGATGGCCTTCGGCGACCTGGACGGCGGCTTCGCCGCGGCCGACGAGATCTTCGAGGACACGTTCTTCTACGAGGGGAACACCCACCTCCCCATGGAGCAGCACGCGACCGTGGCGGTGCCCGAGGACGACGACCGCGTCACCGTCTGCTCGTCCACCCAGACGCCGCACTACCTCCACCGGGCGCTGGCCAAGGTGCTGGGGCTGCCGGCGTCGCGCATGCGGGTCATCGCCTGCTCGAACGGCGGCGGCTTCGGCGGCAAGAGCGATCCGTTCAACCACGAGATCGTAGCGGCGAAGATGGCGCTCATGCTCGGCCGGCCGGTCAAGATCGCGCTCACCCGCGAGGAGGTCTTCTACTGCCACCGCGGCCGCCACCCGGTGCTGATGCATGTCCGCACCGGCGTCAGAAACGTGATGGCCGCGGACGATCACCGCCCAGCACCTCAAGACGGCGCTCGACGGCGGCGCCTACGGCAGCTACGGGGTCGCGTCCACCTACTACACCGGGCGCGCTCGCAGACCGTGACCTACGAGATGCCCGCGCTACCGTTTCGACGGCGTGCGCGCCTTCACCAACAAGCCGCCCTGCGGGCCCAAGCGCGGCCACGGCACGCCGCAGCCGCGCTTCGCCTCGAGGTGCAGCTCGACAAGATCGCCGTCGCGCTCGGCGTCAACCCGGCCGACCTGCGCCTCGGCAGCTGGTCGCAGCCGGGCACGGTGACCGCGAACTGGCTGCGCATCGGCTCCATGGGTCTGCGGCGCTGCATCGACGCGGTGGTCGCAGGCAGCCGCTTCCGCGAGCGCTGGGGGCAAGCTCGCCGGAGGGCCGCGGGCTGGGTCTCGCCTGCGGCTCGTACCTCTGCGGCGCGGGCCTGCCGATCTACTGGAACCACATGCCGCAGTCGGGCGTCCAGCTCAAGCTCGACCGCTCCGGCGGCGTGGCGGTGTTCTGCGGCGAGGCGGAGATCGGCCAGGGCTCGGACTCGATCCTGGCCGCCATGGTGGCCGAGGTGCTGGGCGTCGACGCTGGCGGACATCCGGCTCTGCGTCGGCGGACACCGATCTCACGCCCGGTCGATCTCGGCAGCTACTCGTCGCGCGTGACGCTGATGATGGGCAACGCCGCGATCCAGGCCGCCGAGCGGGCGCGCGACATGATCGCCAAGGCCGTCGCGGAGCAGCTCGAGGTCCCGGCCGACCGGCTGGTCTTCGCGGACCGGCGGGTGTTCGACGCGCAGGACCCGGAGAAGGGCATCACCTTCCAGGAGGCGGTGATCGCCGCGGAAGCCCGCTTCGGCACGCTGGGCACGATCGGCAGCTACATCCCGCCGCGCTCGCCGGGCAAGTACCGGGGCGCGGGCGTCGGGCCCGTCGCCAGCCTACTCGTACTCGGCGGCGGTGGTCGAGGTCGAGGTCGATCCCGAGACCGGCGTGTGGAACCCGGTCCACGTCTGGATGGCGCACGACATCGGGCGGAGCGCTCAACCCGGCGCTGGTGATGGGCCAGGTCGAAGGCAGCGTCTACATGGGTCTGGGCGAGGTGATGATGGAAGAGCAGGCCTTCCGCCGGCTGCCGAAGCACCTGTCGGGCGCGCTGGTCCACAAGTTCCCGTCGCTGCTGGAGTACAAGAGCCCGACCTTCCTGGAGATGCCGCCGGTGACCACCTATCTGATCGAGGATCCGGACCCGGAAGGGCCGTTCGGCGCCAAGGAGGTCGGCCAGGGGCCGCTCCTGCCGATCATGCCGGCGGTGGCGAACGCCATCTACGACGCGGTGGGCGTGCGCATCGATGAGGTGCCCGGTGCATCCGCATAGAGTTCTCAAGGCGCTCCAGGCCAAGGCGAAAGGCGAGGAGCCGCGCGTCGGCCCGAAGGCCTTCCCCGAGGTCGAATTCGAGGAGACGCTGCTCGTGCCCACCCCCGCGCAGGGCGGCGACGGCCGGGCGATCAACGATTTCAAGGACAAGCTCCGCTCCGGCATGCGCTCGACGTCGGGCACGATGATGAGCCGCGAGGAGGCGCTCCGGCAAAAGAAGATCGCGGTCCTGACCACGGGGCCGGAGGGGGCGAAGTAGCATGCTGCGACTGCCACCGTTCCAGTTCTACGCCGCGAAGACTCTCGCCGAGGCCGCCGACGTCCTCGTCAGCGAGGGCGCCGCCGAGCACGAGGACAACGTGCGCCTCGTGGCCGGAGGCACGGATCTCTGGCCCAACATGAAGCGCCGCCACCAGAAGGCCCGGACCGTGGTGAGCCTGATGCGCATCCCCGGCCTCCGGGAGATCTCGGTCAACGGTGAGGTCCGCATCGGAGCCACCACGATCCTGGAGGATATCGTCCGGAACGCGGCCGTCCGCGAGCGCTATCCCGCCCTGGCGCGGGCCGTGGCGTCGATCTCCTCTCCCCCGCTCCGCAACATGGGGACGATCGGCGGCAACCTGTGCGTGGACACACGCTGTACCTATTACAACCAGACCGAGGAGTGGCGCCGCTCGATCGACTACTGCATGAAAGAGGACGGCCACACCTGCTGGGTGGCGACCAGCTCGCCGCGCTGCCTCGCGCACTCCGCCTCCGACTCCGCGCCGATGCTCTGCGCCCTGGGCGCGGACGTGCGGCTGGCCTCGACGGACGGTGAGCGGGTGATCCCGGTCGAGGGGCTGTATCGGGACGACGGCATCCTCTACCTCGCCAAGCGTCCCGAGGAGATCGTGGCGGGCGTGTTGCTCTCCAAGGAGTCGGACGCAACCCACTGCCGCTCGGCCTTCTGGAAGCTCCGCCGCCGCGGCAGCATCGACTTCGCGGTCCTCTCCGCGGCCGTAGCACTGTGGACCGACGCCGCCGGCATGGTCGAGAAGGCGAGAATCTACCTCGGCGCCGTGGGCTCCTCTCCGGTCTCCGCCGAGGAGTCCGCGGCCTTCCTGACCGGCAAGACCCTGACACCCGAGACGATCGCCGAAGCCGCCCGCCTCGCCCGCAAGCCGGCCTATCCCATGGACAACACGGACTTCCAGGCGCAGTGGCGCGGGGCGATGGTGGTCAAGTACACGGAAGCGGCGCTGCGCGAGGCCGCCGGGCTGCCGGTGGAGCGGCTGGCGCCGAAGCATGGATGAGGATCGCGAGGTGGATGCTTGAACTTCGGGATCGTCCTCGATACCGTCGCGGGCTTTCTCACCGAGAAGGGCTACCGGTACGCCTTGATCGGTGGCGTCGCCCTGATCAGCTACGGCCTGCCAAGGACTACCCTGGACCTCGATTTCGTGGTCGAGTCCACGGCCCAGGACGATCTGATCGCCTTCCTCGAGTCCCGGGGATACGAGACAAGAGGCCGCTCAACAGGCTACTCGACTCATTTTCACCCCGACACCGACTGGGGCGGGCTCGATTTCGTGTACGTCAGTGGAGACACCAGCCGCAAGCTCTTCGCCGATTGCCGGCTCCTGCCCGGCCCTGGCAGCCGGGAGTCCCCCGTACCGAGTCCGGAGCACCTTGCCGCACTCAAGGTGACCGCGATGAAGAACGATCCCACGAGGCTGTTCCAGGATATGGCAGACGTTCGCTTCCTCCTCACGCTTCCCGGAGTTGACCGGCAACAGATCGAGGACTACTTTGTACGCCAGGGACTGAAGGACCGCTACGATGACCTCGCAAAGACTCTCCTCTGACCTCCTCGACCTCGAACGGGACATCCCCACGACCGAGGAGGACGCCCGGTTCCTGCGGGAGAACCGGCCGCGCTCGGACGCCTCTACCTTCGACCAGATCCAGAAGCTCGTGGACCAGATCCCAAACGTCCAAGAGATCCTGCGCCGCCGCCCGACCTTGGAGGGCTTCGAGCCGTTCGAGCTGTGAATCCTCAAGGGGGCACACGCGCGGAAGCTGCGCGCCTCGCGCGCTGAGATTTCGCCGCCGGCTCCAACGTTGAGCGTCACCATCCGTGAATTTGAAACCCGAGCCGAGCGTCGGCGAAGAATTTCATGGGGCAGCCGCTGCCCCGTAGATTTGGAGCCGAAATCCGTGGGGCAGCCGCTGCCCCGTAGATTTGGAGCCGAAATCCGTGGGGCAGTCGCTGCCCCGTAGATTTGGAGCCAAAATCCGTGGGGCAGCCGCTGCCCCGTAGATTTGAAGCCAAAATCCATGGGGCAGCCGCTGCCCCGTAGATTTGAAGCCAAAATCTACTCCAGCGTCACCGGCACCATGCCGCCGGCCGTCACCGTAGCCGTACCGGTCCAGGTACGGCCATCGGCGGCGGTGACGTCCACCTTCCAGGCCCCGGGCGCGAGACGCTCGAATTTGTAGGCGCCCGCGTCGAGGTCGAAGTCGGCCGGAGCGTCACCCCAGGGCGAGCGGAAGGGTTTGCCGTCGGCGCCGGTCAGGCGGACTTTGGCTCCGATGCGGGCGCTGCGGGGGTCGGCGAGCGCGGGGACCTTCAGATCCAAGCCTCCCGGTAGAGGCAGAGCCACCCGGCCGGCGTTGCCCGGCGAGGTCACCGGCAGCGAGACCGGCGCCGAGCCGTCCGCGTCGAGCAGCAGGTCCCAGTTGCCGGGCGCCACGCTGGCGATGCGCACGCGGCCGCTTTCTCCCACCGGATAGGTGGCGGCGGCGGCCACCTTGCCGGCGCTGTCCAGCACGGCGGTCCGCACCGTGTCCGGCGGCCGGCCCGACGGGAGGACGACTTCCAGCGTCACCCCCTCCGTAGCCTGGAGGAGGATCTCCAGATCGTCCGGCGGCGAGCCGGCGTCCACCTCGACGGTCCGCTCGCCGGGCGCGTAGCCGGACAGGACCGCGCGCACCCGCCAGCTCCCCTCCGGCACGTCCGGAAGGCGGAACTCGCCGTCGACGTCCGTCACCGCTTCCAGCCTCATGAAGGACTGGCTCTTCTGACCCTCCGGCTGCAGCAGGCTCACCTGCACGCCCGAGACCGGACCCTTGTCCGACGAGTCCAGGATCCGCCCGGCGACCGCCGCCGTGGCGAGGCGGATCAGGAGGTCGCGGTCGCGCGACAGCTCCACGCTCTCCTTGTGGTTGGACTGGCCGCGCCGGTCCATCACTTCGAGGGCGTAGGTGCCGTCGTCCAGGCCCTCGAAGCGGAAGCGGCCGTCGTGGTCGGTCTCGGACCAGCGGCCGGCCACGCCGGAGCCGGTGAGCGCCACGTTCTCGCCGCCCGCGGGCTCGCCGTTGCGGAGCACCTGGCCGGTGAGGAGGTGGCCGTCCTTGAATTCCAGGTCGAGCCGCGCTTCCCGCTCCCCCGGATCGAGCGTGACCCGGCCTTCGGTCTGCCGCGCGCCGCGCACCGACGCCACCACCCGGCGCTCTCCCGGCTCCACCTGCTCGATCCGATAGTTGCCGTCCGGCGACACGCGGCCGGTGTGGAATCCGCCGTCCACCGAGACGCTCACCTGCGACAGCTCGGTGAAGTCGAGCCCGGTGAGCTGGCCCACGATGGCGCCGCCGGTGGTCAGCTCGACCTCGACGCCGCTCACCGAGGAGCCCGCCACCGTCACCTCCCGGCCTTCCCGACTGCGGACGAAGCCCTCCTTCTCCGCCGAGATCCGATAGGTGCCGTCGGCGACGCCGGTGAGAGTGAAAACGCCATCCGGCCCGCTCACCGCGCTGGGCAGGTCCCAGGAGTTGAACCCCTCCTTGAGAAGGATCTGCGCGGCGGCCACCGGGGTGCCGTCGTCGTCTACCACGCGGCCGGAGATCTCGACGCCAGCCTCCAGGGCGAAGTCGAGGGCGTTGTCGCCTTCCCGCACTTCCAACTCGCGCCCGGCCCGGCGGAAGCCTTTCGCCTCCACCTGGAAGTTGCGCGCGCCGGGGGTGATGCCGTCGAGGCGGTAATAGCCGTCGCCGTCGGCGTTGGCGCGCGGGGGGTTGATGATCATGCGGGCGATGGAGGTCTCGGGCTCGACGAGTTGAATCTCCGCGCCGGGCACCGGCCGGCCGCTCGCGAGCACCCGGCCCGCGATCACGGCGCCGGCCGGCAAGACGACCTCGACGCCTTTGAGATCCTGGCCGCCGGCAACTTCCAGATTGCTCCTCGACCGACTGCCGGCCCGGCGCCTGGGCTTTCAGCTCGAACGAGCCGGGCGCCACGTCCTCGATACGGAAGGCGCCGTCGTCGCCGGAGATGGCCTCTTTCATGGATTCGGAGGTGAAGATGACGAAGCCGGAGCCCATGGCGGCCGGCCCGATGGGGGTGAGTAGATCCGGGCGCCGGCCACGGGCTTGCCGTCGGGATCGACGGTCCGGCCTTCGACGGCCGAGGTAGGCTTGAGCACGATGCGGACCGGCGGTTGCTCGGATGGGTCGGAAGGGACGCGGACGCCGGGTGCGCTGCCGGGCGCGAAGCCGGAGCGCTCGACGTCCAGGTCGACGGTCTCGCCCGCGCGGCGGTCCTCGACGTGGAAGAAGCCGTCCTGGCCGGTGATCGCGGCGGGAGGAGAGTCCGCGGCGGAACGGAAGCCGGCGAAGGGATCCTTGGCGGCATCGGCGGCATTGGCGACGGTGATCTTCGCGCCCTCGACGGGTTTGCCGCTCGCCGAGACGACGAAGCCTTCCAGGGCCACGCCGCGGACGAGGGCGATGGTGCCGAGGTCGATCGAGCCGCCGCCTTCCGGCACGGCCAGGCCGGGGACGGTGATGGGCGCGTAGCCGGGCCCGCGGGCGGTGAGGCCGAAGCCGCCGGCCGGCAGGTCGGGGATCTCGAACCGGCCGTCGGCACCGGCCGTGGCCTCGAAGCGGGTGTCGCCGTCCGGCCGGTTCATGAGGATCATCCTGTCGCCGGAGGCTTCGGGCTCCAGCACGACGGTGGCGCCGGCCACGGGCTGATCGGTCTGGCTCACGACGCGGCCGAAGCCGGTCCTTCCCTTGCGCAGCACGAAGCGTAGCGGCACGGCCGGGCGGCCGGGCTCAAGCGGCGGCACGGAGGTCCGGGCCGGGGCGTAGCCGCGCCGGGTGAGCTTGATCGCGTGCGCCACTCCGGCGGCGAGGGTGGAGATGCGGAAGGCGCCCGCCGCGGTGGTGAGCGCGGTGCCGCCGCTCCCCCAACCGGCCATGGTCGCGGGCCGGCTGCCCGGCTGGAGATCCGCTTTGACTTCCACGCCGACCACCGGGCTCCCCTGCTCGTCGACCACGGTGCCGGAGAGGGCCAGCGCGGGCTCCAGGGCGATCGTGGGGGCACGGCGGTCTTCCAGCCTGCACGATCCAGTCGGCCTCCTGGTCGAAGAAGCCCGGAGCGGCGCCCATCAGGGACAGTGGGCGGCCGGGCGCGGCGTCGAAACGGTAGGAGCCGTCGGCGCCCGCGCGCCGGAACGAGCCCGGATCGCCGGACCAGACGAGAGCGCCGGCCACCGGGTGGCCGTCCAGAGTGGAGACGATCCGTCCGTTCAGGGTCTGGACGGCGGGCAGCCGTATCTCCTTCGGCCCCTTGTCCGTCTCACGCGCGGGCTCGACATAGCCGGTGAGCGACCGGTCCCCGGCCACGACGGCGATCTTCACCTTCTCCCGTCCGGCGAGGGGGATGGCGAGGAGCCCGTCCACGGAGGTGGCGCCGACGGTCCAGCGCGGATCGCCGATGCGCACCCAGGCGTCCGCCACGGGCTTGCCGGCGGCATCCACGACGCGCACGCCCCGGCTCCGGCCGGGGACCAGCCGGAGATCGACGGCGGACGACCGCACATCCCGACGCTCGGCGAACGGCAGGCCGGGCGTGCCGGCGCGAACCAGCAGGCCCTCTTTCGCACCGCGCGGGAGAAGGAGGGTGCCCTGGGCGCCGGTCAGGCCGGCCCGGACCGGCGCCCGCCAGCCGGACCGCCGCTCCGGCTCCCAGGCGCGCACCAGCGCTCCGGCCGCGGGTTTGCCGTCCGCGCCGGTGACCCGGACTTCCAGCTTCAAATCTGTTTCCAGGCTGACCGCCGGCAGGTCGATCGACTCGACCAGGGGGATCAGGGGGTACTCTCGCGGCACATAACCCGGAGCCTCGACCACGACCTTCCACATCCCGGCCTCGGGCGCCTGGAGGTGGAAGGTGCCGTCCGCCGCTACCGGCACGGTGGCGGCGGGCTCGCGGGCCGGTCTTCCCTGCCAATTCGAGGCGGCCGGCCTCGGCGTCGGGCACGATGGCGATCAGCAAGGCCCGGGCATCCCGGGGAACAGGGTCCTTGAAGCTGGCCGCCGACAGTGATCGCCGGGGTGGCCGGCGGCGCGGCGAAGGCCGGGAAGGTCAGGAGCAGCAGGGCGGCAGGCAGGCAGGGTTTCAGGCGCACGGGGCCTCCACAGGAAAGGACATAAAGGACATAAAGGACATAAAGGACATAAAGGACATAAAGGACATAAAGGACATAAAGGACATAAAGGACTCTCTAGGAACCGCTTTTGAAGTCCGTTTACGGTCCTTTTGGTCCTTTATGTCCTTTATGTCCTTTCTCTTCTCACTCCAGCCGCACCACGGCCTTTCCGCCCGGGGTCACCGCGGCCGGCGCGGTCCAGGTGCGGCCGTCGGCGGCGGTGACGGTGACGGTCCAGGCTCCTACGGGGAGGCGCTGAAACTCCCGCTCGCCCTCCTGGAGCGGGAAGTCGCTCTGCGCCTCGCCGCCCCAGACGGCGCGGAAAGGCCGACCGGCGGCGTCCGTGAAGCGGACGGTCCCACCAATCCGGCCGCCGGCCAGGGCCGGGACCTCGACGCGCACGCCTCCCGGCGTGGCCAGGACCACCCGGCCGGCGTCGCCCGGCGCGGTGACCGGCAGCGAGACGGGTGCCCAGCCGTCGGCGTCCAGCACCAGCTCCCAGGCGCCGGGCGCCACGCTGGAGATCCGCACACGGCCGTTCTCCCTCACGGTGTGGGAGCCTCGTGGAGACCACCCGGCCCGACGGGTCGAGGATCGCCGAGCGCACCTCCGAAGGCGGCCGGCCGTTCGGGAGCACCACCTCCAGCGTCAACCCTTCGGTCGCCTGGAGCTCGATCTCGATGCCGTCCACCGGCGCGTCCGCCACTTGGAGATCCTGCTCCGATGGCGCGTAGCCCTCCTGGGAGACCCGCAGCTTCCAATCCCCTTCGGCCACGTCGAGCAGCCGGAAGGCGCCGCGGGAGTCCGTGCTGGTCTCGACCGGGAAGAAGCGCCCGGCTTCCCCTTCCCCCTCCCGCGGCAGAAGGAGGACCGCGGCACCGGAGAGCGCGCCGCGGTCGGCGGCATCGGTCACCCGGCCGGAGATGGCGACCGTCTGGAGATCGATGAGCAGATCGCGATCCTCCGTCAGCTCCAATTTCTCCTGGTGGCGCATGCCGCCGCGCGACATCACGGCCAGATCGTAGCTCCCCTCGGCCAGCCCCTCGAAACGGAAGCGCCCCTCGTGATCCGTCTCGCCCCAGCGGCCGGAACCGGCCACGGCGTCGAGCGACACCATCTCTCCCGCCAGCGGCTGGCCGTTGCGCAGAACGCGGCCGGTGAGGGTGAGCCCCTCGCCGAAATCGAGATCGAGCCGGGCCTCCGAGACGCCCGGCTCCAGCTCCACCTCGCCGTCGGCCTGGCGCGTCCCGCCCGGCAGGCTGGCCGTGATCCGCCGCTTGCCCGGCGCAAGGTTGTCGACGCGGTAGGAGCCGTCCGGCCGCACCGTGCCGGTCCGGCCCCACATGCCGCCGTCGGCGCGGATCTGGACCTGCGACAGCTCGGTGAAATCGAGCCCCAGAAGCTGGCCCACGACGGCGCCGCCGCGACCGAGCTCGACCTCGAGCCCTCCCACGGAGCTGCCGGCCACGACGACCTCCTGGCCCTCCTCGTCGCGGGCGAAGCCGTCCTTCTCGCCCAGGAGACGGTAGGTGCCGTCGGCCACGCCTTCGAGGGTGAAGCCGCCGTCGGCGCCGCTGACGCCGCTCGGCAGATCCCACGAGCGCATCCCCTCGCGCAGCGTAACGCGGGCGCCCGGAACCGGCACGCCACCCTCGTCCACCACCCGGCCGCGGACTTCCGACCCGCCTTCGAGGCTCAAGTCGAGCGTGTTCTCGCCGGGGCGCACCTCCAGGTCGCGCACAGTCGGCCGGTAGCTCTTGTGGCTCGCCTGGACGGTGCGCGTTCCGGGAGCCACCCCCTCCAGGCGATAGCGGCCGTCGCCGCCGGTCTGCGCCGAGGCTGACATCCTGAAGAAGCTCCGGCCCTCCTCCGCCTCCACCACCTCGACGTCGGCGCCCGCCACCGGCCGGCCCGCGGGAGAGAGGACGCGCCCCTCGACGGCGGCACCCGCCGCGAGCACGATCTCAACCCCCTTCAGATCCTGGCCGGCGCGGATCTCCAGGTTGGAGATGGACGCGGCCTGAAACCCCTGCGCCGTGGCCCGCGCCTCGGCCGCGCCGGGCGGAACGTCCTCGATGCGGAAGACGCCGCCGTCATCCGAGGTGCCGTCCTTGACCTGGAAGCCGCCGCGCCGGTCGGTGGGGATGATCAGGACGCGGGCGCCGGCCACGGGCTTGCCGTCGCCGTCCACGGTCTTCCCTTCCACCGCGGAGGTGGGCTGCAGCACGATGCGGACCGGCTCGGCGGCAGGCACGCGGACGCCCGGCGCGACGGCGGGCGCATAGCCGTCGCGCCGGGCGTCGAGGTTGACCGTCTCGCCGGCCCGGCGGTCCTCGATCCGGAAGTAGCCGTCCGGCCCGGAAACCGCCGCCGGCTCGGTGTCCGCCCGGCGCAGGAAGCGGGCCATGGCCATGGGGGCGCCGCCGTCGGAGGCGTGGACTTCGGCTCCCTGCACGGGATGGCCGCGGGGATCGACAGCGTAGCCTTCGACCGCGACACCGGGGGTCAGCACGACAGTACCGAGGTCGATGAGATCGGTCGCGCCGAGGCCCTCCGGGAGGGTCAGACCGGGCACGGTCAGCGGCGCGTAGCCGGAGGCCCTGGCTTCCAGCGACCAGATGCCCGCAGGGAGGTCGCGGACCTCGAAGCGGCCGTCCGCGCCGGTCACGCCCTCGAACGCGGGCTCGTCAGAGGTTCCCTGGAAGAGCTGCATCCGCATGCGCCGCATGCGGTCGCCGCCTTCGTCGCGCCGCAGCGCGACCCGCGCTCCGGCGACGGGCTGCTCGGACGCGTTCACGACGCGGCCGAAGCCGATCCGGCCGCGCCGCAGCACGATGCGGAGATCGGCGGCCGGGCGGCCGGCCACGAGAGGAGGCACCTCTTCGGAACCCGGAGCGAATCCGGAGCGGGAGAGACGCAGCTCGTGCGCCATCCCGGCCGCCAGGGGGCCGACGCGGAAGCGACCGGCGGGGGTGGTACGGGCCGTACCGCCGCTGCGCATCATAGATCTATCGAAGCGGTCTCCCGGCTTCGGCGTGGCGCGGATCTCCACCCCGGACACCGGTGTCCCCTTCTCGTCCACCACCACACCGGCAACGGCGAGGGAGGGCGTCAGCGCCAGGGCCGGCCCCTGGCGGGCGCCTGCCGGGCCGGTCGCCTCTCCGGTCTCCAGGAAGAACCCGGGCGCCGCGGCCTGGAGCCAGGCCCCCTCGCGGTCCGGCGCCAGGTCGATCCGGTAGGAGCCGTCCACGCCGGTGCGCCGGAGCGTGCCGGGATCGGACCGCCAGACGAGGGCGCCGGCCACGGGCTTGCCGTCCGCGATGGAGACGACCCGGCCGGCGAGCACCTCCAGGGCCGGAAGGGTCACGGTCCTCGGCCCGGTCTCACCCTTCTTGAGCGGCTCGACCGAGATCTCCAGCCGTCGTCCGTCCTCCGCCAGGATCAGCACGGTCTGCCGCGGATCGCCCGCGACAGGCACGTCGAAAAGCCCGTCCGGGAGAGGCCCGGCCGGCGCACCACCGGGTGCCGTCTGCGAAGAGGCCGATGCGCACCCAGGCGCCGGCCGCGGGCTTCTTGCCGGTGGCATCCATCACCCGCACCTGCCGGACCGGACCGGAAACCAGCCGGAGGGCGACGGAGCCGCTACGGGAGTCCTGCTCGGCGTAGACGCTGCCGTCGACGCCGGCCAGCACCGTCACCCGCTCCCGCCCGCCGCGGGGAAGGACGGCGATGCCGCGGGCGTCGGTCCGGGCGGCGCGCACCGGCGTCTTCCAGGAGGGGAGGAAGGAGTCGCCGGGAGAGAACCGCGTGGGCTGGACGGTCCGCACCCGCGCGCCGGCGACGGGAGCGCCGTCCGCGCCGGTGACGCGCACCTCCAGGCCGGCGTCCTTCTCCAGCTTCACTGCCGGCAGCTCGGTATCCTCAACTAGCGGCTGCAGCTCGATCTCCCGCGGCACCAGGCCCGGTGCCTGCACCACCACCTTCCACAGGCCGGGCTCCGGCGCCTCCAGCCGGAACGTGCCGTCGGACCGGGTTACAGCCGATGCGGCCGGCTCGGGATCGGCCTTGCCCTCCAGTTCCAGCCCGGCGAGCGCGGCGCCGGACGGAACGCGCACCAGCAGAGCGCGCGCGCCGTCCAGAGGCGAGCCTCCGTATCCCTGAACCAGACCGGTAATCCCGATGGGAGAGGCGGTAGCGGCGGTAAAGGCCGGAGGCAGGAGCAGCAGGAAAAGCGGGAGAAGATGGGCTCGGGCGCGCAAGAGAGTCCTCCGCAGAGAGGACCACATCATAAAGGACAAAAAGGAGAGGGCAAAAAAAGGCGGCCCGTTTCAAGGCCGCAGAGGGAGGTGCGGAGCAGGGGGTGGTGAACCCCTGGCTCTTTGCTCAACCATGACGATACTCGGCCAACCTTACGAGGAACATTACGGCTGGTTTGACGCCCGGCGCGCCTCGGGCTATAGTGCCGCCGACCGCACGAGAGAACACTCAACGAGAACCCGGCATGATGTGCGACGTCCTGCTCGCCCACTCCTTTTTTCTCCGGAACGACTCCAAGCAGACGCAGAAGATGCGGCCGTACGCGCCGCTCGGCACCCTCTACGCCGCCGCGAACCTGCGTGCGCGCGGCTATGAGGTGGCGCTCTTCGACGCCACCCTCTCGGACGGGGAGCACGAATTCGAGGAGACGCTGGCGCGGCAGCGGCCGGGGATCGTCATCCTCTTCGAGGACAGCTTCAACTTCCTGACCAAGATGTGCCTGACCCACGCCCGCGAAGCGGCCTGGCGCATGAGCGCCCACGCCCGTGCGGCCGGCGCCACGGTCCTCGCCTCCAGCTCGGACGTGACCGACCATCCCGAGCTGTACTTCGCCCACGGCGTGCAGTACGCCCTCGTCGGCGAGGCGGACTGGAGCCTGATCGAGCTGGTGGAGACCCTGACCGGCCGCCGCACCGGCGACCCTGGGCAGATCGCCGGCCTCGCGCTGCCCGATCCGGCCGACCCGAGCGGCGTCCATCACACGGCGGCGCGCGCGCCCGAGCGCCATCCGGACACCTTCCCGTTCCCGGCCTGGGACCTCGTGGACGCCGAGCGCTACCGGGCGGCCTGGATGAAGGCGCACGGCTACTACAGCGTCAACCTCGTCAGCACTCGCGGCTGCCCGTTCCACTGCAACTGGTGCGCGAAACCGATCTGGGGCCAGCAGTACGCCATGCGCTCGCCCGCCAATCTGGCCGAGGAGATGGCGCTGGTCAAGCGCCTGCTCAAGCCCGATCACGTCTGGTTCGCGGACGACATCTTCGGCCTGCGCCCGCAGTGGCTGCCCGAGCTGGCGCGGGAGATCGAGGCGCGCGACGCCCACATCCCGTTCATGATCCAGTCGCGCGTGGACCTCATGACCGAGACCGCGGTCGAAGGGCTCGCCCGCGCCGGCTGCATCGAGGTCTGGCTCGGCGCCGAGAGCGGCAGCCAGAAGATCCTCGACGCCATGGACAAGGGGACGTCGCTGGCCAAGATCCACGAGGCCCGCCGCCGCCTCCAGGCCGCGGGCATCCGCGCCTGCTTCTTCCTTCAATTCGGCTACCCCGGCGAGACCTTCGAGGACATCCTCGCGACCGTCAACCTGGTGCGCGAGACGCTGCCGGACGAGATCGGCGTCAGCGTCAGCTATCCCCTGCCCGGCACCAAGTTCTTCGACATGGTGCGCGAGGAGCTGGGCAACAAGGCGAACTGGCAGGACAGCAACGATCTCGCCATGATGTTCCAGGGCACCTACCAGACGCCGTTCTACCGCAAGCTCCACCAGGTGGTTCATCACGATCTGGATCTGCGCCGCCGGCTGGCCGGAGTCGCCGGCGCCAACGGCCACGCCGCCGAGCTGACGGCGGAGCTGGATCGGCTGAACGCCGACTGGCTGGAGCTGGGCCGCCTGGAGGTGCGAGTGCCGCAGCGCCGAGCCCACCCGCCTCAACAAGACGTACGACACCCCGGAAGCTCCGGACCTGAGCAAGGACTGGAACTGAGGTCGTCGATGGCTGACGTGCTTCTGACCCACGGCTACTTCCTCTTCGAGGACGAGAAGGAGCGCCAGATCATGAAGCCCTACCCGACGCTGGGGCTGCTCTACCTGTCGGCGTACCTGCGGCGGGCAGGCTTCTCCGTCGAGGTCTTCGACACCACCTTCGCCCGCCGGGAAGAGCTTCACGCCCGCTCGACGTGGAACGACGGCGTGCTCGGCATCTACACGAACCTGATGACCCGGCGCGTCGGTCCTGGACGTGATCCGCCGCGCGAAGGCGGCACGGATGGACCGTCGTCCTGGGCGGCCCCGAGACCGCGAACTACCCGGAGGAGTACCTCGCGCACGGCGCCGATGTCATCGTCGTCGGCGAGGGGGAGCCGACGATGGCCGAGCTGCTTCCGGCGCTCGCCGAGCGCGGGCCGCACCGCCTCCACGGCGTGGCCGGCACGATCTTCCGCGACGAGAGCGGCCAGATCGTCCACAACCCCGCGCGCGAGCAGATCGCGGACCTCGACTCCCTGCCCTGGCCCGACCGCGAGGCGATCGACCCGCACCGCTACGTCGACGTCTGGCGGCACGCATCACGGCATGGGCAGCGTCAACCTGATCACGGCCCGCGGCTGCCCCTACAAGTGCAACTGGTGCTCCCACGCCGTGTTCGGCTTCACGCACCGCCGCCGGAGCGTCCATGGACTGCGCGGACGAGGTGGAGCACATCCGCGGCGACTGGCAGCCCGACCAGGTCTGGTACGCCGACGACGTCTTCACCATCAACCACCGCTGGCTCTTCGAGTACGCGGCCGAGCTGAAGCGGCGCGGGCTGCAGCTGCCGTTCGAAACCATCTCGCGGGCCGACCGGATGATGAAGGACGAGGTTCTCGAGACGCTGGCCGTCGATGGGCTGCTACCGCATCTGGATCGGCTCGGAGAGCGGCAGCCAGCGCATCCTCGACGCCATGCGAGCGCGGCGTCACGCGTGGAGCAGGTGCAGTGGGCCGCCAAGGCCGCCCAACGCCACGGCATCGAGGTCGGGATGTTCCTGATGTGGGGTTACGAAGGGGAGACGGTCGAGGACATCGACGGCGACGGTCGAGCACGTCAAGAGAGCGATCCCGGACGTCTTCTTCACCACGGTGGCCTATCCGATCAAGAGCACGGCCTATTTCCAGGAGGTCGCGGACCGCGTGGTGTCGCCGCGCGACTGGGCTGCCGGGGGCGACCGGGACTACGGCATCCGCGGCCGGCGCTCCCGGGCCTACTACAAGCACGCCGACCAGCTCCTGCGCCAGGAGGTCGAGGCCTTCCGTCTGGAATCGACCGATCCGGGCCGGGCCGCCGAGTTGCGCGACGCCGCGGCGCGGTCGCGGGAGGCGCTGCTGGCGGCGGCCAGCGAGGTGGAGGCCTGATCCGGGTTCTCTTTCTAACCCGCTCCTACCCCACCCGGACCGCTCCGGTCGTCGCGCCGTTCACCCGCGACGGCTTCCGCGCCGCGTCGCTCTTCGCGGAGGTGATCGTCCTCCACGCGCAGAAGACCCGCGATCCGCTCCCGTGGCAGGTGGAGAGGGAGGACGAGTTCATCCGGGTCCGCTTCCGCCGCAGGCCCTTTCCAAGCATCCGTCGCGGCCTCGCGGAGCTGCCGTTCCGTCCCGACCTCGTCCACGGCCATTTCTACGACGCCGCGGCGGCCACGCTGCTCCTGGCTCGCCGGCTCGGCGTGCCCTACGTGCTGACCGAGCACTCCACCCTCGCCCGTCCGCTCAACCTTCTGGAGCGGCGCGCCTTCCGCGAGGCCGGCCGGGTGATGCCCGTGAGCCGCATGCTCCAGGACGCCCTGGAGTCCTCCGGCCTGGAGGCGCGCTACGAGGTGGTCCCGAACGTCGTGGACCTCGACAGCTTCTCCCCCGCTCCCCACCCTCCCCGTCCGGTCAAGCGGCTCGTCGCCGTCACCCGCATGACGGAGATCAAAGGCGTCCCTGATCTCCTGGAGGCCCTGCGCCTTCTGAAAACCCGGCGCCAGGACTGGACTTGCGATCTGATCGGCGGCGGCGAGCGCGGCGGCGACTACCGCGCCCTGGCGTCGCGGCTCGGCCTGATGGATCAGGCCGTGTTCCACGGCGAGCTGCGGCGGCCCGAGGTGGCGGCGGCGCTGCGCGCGGCCGACCTGTTCGTGCTGGCAAGCCGGATCGAAACCTTTTCCGTGGCCACCGTCGAGGCCATGGCCTGCGGTCTGCCCGTCGTGGTCACGGCCTGCGGCGGACCGGAGGAGCTGGTCGGTCCGGAGGCGGGCGTGATCGTCCCCAAAGAAAACCCCGCCGCGCTGGCGGAGGCCCTGGACCGCACCCTGTCGGACCTGGGCCGCTTCCGTCCGGAGGAGATCGCGAGGACCGTGGCCGGCCGGTTCGGGGCGGAGGTGGTCGGGAGGCGCCTGCTGGAGATCTACGAGGCGGTGAAAAGAGAGGCGGGGGCCACCGGACGGGGCCCCCGCCTTGCCAAAGAAATCGATCAGTAGTTGCTCTGGCCGTGCGAGCTCGCCGGCTTCGGAGCCGGCTGGGCCGCCGTCGCGGTCGCCTTCGTGCCGTGCGAGGCGACGGTCGTGAGCGTCGGGCAGGTCACGGTATTGGTCTGCTGGATGCGGTTGAAGATGTGGCTGAAGTCGGCGTGGCCGCTGGTCTCGGCGCTGGACGCGCTGAACGCCTTGAACGCGGTCGTGTGGCAGCCGAAGCAGTTCTGGGTGGCCTGCTGCGTGTACGTCTCCATCACCGAGTTCGAGAGCATCTGGGCCGTCGAACCGGACGGCTGGTTGCCGACGATCGTCTGGCCCGACGGCGGGAACGGCGAGGACGAGGAGGCGGGAGCGGACATGCCGGGCTTGAACCAGATCGTGCCGACGAGTTGGTAGTTGCTCCACACCGAGCTGGAGCCCAGGATGCTCTGGACGCTCGCGTTCAGGCAGGCCGTGTTGTTCGGGTCGTCGTTGAGGTTCGTGTCGCCCGAGTTGCAGGTCACGGTGGCGAGCGGCGTCACCCGGCAGATGTTCGGCACCTGGGTCTCGGAGACGAACGTATTGCACTGCGTGCTCGCGGCGCAGCCCGAGCCGTCCTCGCTGGCACAGGCCGGGCAGGCGGAGCCGGTCGCCACGAAGCCGGTCTTGAAGAAGTTCCAGGAGCTGTAGCCCGACGGCGGGTTCGTGACCTGGGTGCAGTCCGGGGCGTTGTCGATGTGCTCGAAGGTGCTCCAGATCCACTCCTGGTGGTCGGGCAGCTTATGCACGATGTGCATGCCGATGAGGCCCACGTTCGCCTTCTGGCCGTTGATGATGGCCGTGGTGCAGTGGTACTTCGAGGAGTCGCAGCTCGCCATGGGCAGCCAGGCTGTCTTGAGCTCGATCGACTCGTTCGAGGTGTCCGTCGAGCTGGTGGGGGGATTGTGGATGTTCATGCCGCCCGCGTTGAAGCAGGTCGAGTTGTAGAGCATGTTGCCGTTGATGTAGTTGTACATCGTCTCGTTCACCGACATGTCGTAAAACACCTCGACCCCGCTCTGGGCGATGATGTCGTTGCCCGAACCGGCCTGGGTGATCTCCGTGAGGGTGAGCGGCCAGGGCTCCTGACCCCAGGCGTTCGGCGTGCCGCTCGCCGGGAACATGCCGTCGGTGTCCATGTAGGTCTCGAACAGGAGCTGGCCCGTGCCCTTGTCGGCGACCTGCATCAGGGCCAGGAAGCTCTGCCACGAGAAGATGGCGAAGTCACAGTGGTTGCTCTCGTTGCCGGGCACGCTCGACGGCAGGGTCGGGTTGCTGACCCAGGACGAGCTGGCGGTACAGGTCTGGGCGGCGAGCGGCGCGGCGGCGACAGCCATCAGGACAACGAGCACGGCGAGCGCTGCGACGAACGGTTTCCGGGTCATATCGGCTCCTCCCCATAGAGTGGGTATAAAGGAAAAAGAGGGGCGGGAGCACCGGTGCCGCACCCCCGCCGCGAGGGAGCGTTGCTGTCAAGCTTGGACATCGCCTTGTGCAACGGCGGTGCCAGGCTCCGCTCCCTGTAGACTCTCTTTTTCCACGCTGTGTCGGACAACGTCGAACTACGCCGGGGAAGTGTCGCACAATGTCGGCGACATGACAGCCGGCCGGCGCTATCTCTTTCTCCTGGGCACCATGCGTTCGGGGTCGACGCTGCTGGCGTCGATCCTGTGCAGCCATCCCGGAATTCTCGGATACGGGGAGACCCACGTTGTCTACGACGGCCCCGGAAAACTCGGAGAGCTGGAGACCCGGGTCTGCCGCGCGCATGGGATCGGCCCGGACGAAATCGGGGAGCGCCGGGTCCTGGACAAGCTCCTCCACGACGGCCTCCTCCGCGATCCCCGCGTGCTGGACGGCGCCGATCTGACCTGCCTGTTCCTGCTGCGCGAGCCGCGGCGGACGATCCAGAGCCTGGTCCACCAGCTCGGCTCGACGCTGGACGACGCCTTCAGCTACTACCGCGGCCGTCTCGGCACGCTGGAGAGCTACGCCCGCGCCTTTTCCCGCACGGCCTTCCTCACCTACGAGGATCTGGTTGCCGACCCGGAGCTCACGCTGGCCGGCCTGACCGCCTTCCTCGGCCTCTCACCGCCTCTCACCGCCGAGTACCGGCTCCAGCCGCTCCACGGCGTCAAGGGGGTCGGCGACCGCTCCGAGGCGATCCGCGCCGGCCGCATCCTCGCGAATCCGCGGGAGCTGCCGGCCGGAATCGCCGAGCTGCCCGAGGATCGGGTCGCGGAGGCCGAAGCCGCCTGGCGGAGGTGCAGGGAGGCGCTTTCCTCCGCCGCCCTTCCGGCATAGGATCGCGCTCCCGTGTGGATCTTCAGCTCGGCCCGGACGCTCCCGCCGATGCCGGTCATCGTAGGCTCGCCCCGGTCCGGCACCACGCTCCTGCGCTTCATGCTGGACTCGCACCCGGAGTTGGCGATCCCGCCGGAAACCTGGTTCCTGACGGCGGCGAAGCAGCTCGAAGGGCGCGGAGATCTCCTGCGGGAGCGGTTCTTCGAGATGATCGTCACCTTCCCCGCCGACGCGCCGGCCTGGGAGGAGTTCGGCATCCCCAGGGAGGCCTTCCACGCCCGCCTCCGGCAGATTCGCCGCTTCACGCCGGCGGAGGGCTTCCGCCTGTTCTACCGGATGTATGCCGAGCGTTTCGGCAAACCGCGCTGGGGAGACAAGACGCCGGGCTACTCCCACCACCTCCGCCATCTTCAGGAGCTCCTGCCGGAGGCGCGTTTCGTCCACATCGTCCGCGACGGCCGGGACGCGGCCGTGTCGCTGCGCCAGCGGTGGTTCTCTCCGGGATGGGACATCGCCATCCAGGCCGCTCACTGGCGAGACAACATGGCCGCCGCCCACCGCGAGGGGGCCCGCTGCCGTCATTTCCTGGAGGTCCGCTTCGAAGACCTGATCCGCGATCCGGAGACGGTCCTGCACCGGGTCTGCGCCTTCGTCGAGCTGTCCTACCACCCGGACATGCTGCGCTACCCCGAGCGCACCCCGGCGCGGCTGGAGGAGCACCGCGAGCGCCGCAAGACGGACGGCACCGTCCTGGTGTCGCGGGAGGAGCGCCTGCGGCAGCAGGCCCACACGCAGCACCCTCCGGATCTCGACAAGATCGGCGTCTGGAGGCGCGAGCTGTCGGAGGGGGAGGCCCGCCGCTTCGCGGAGATCGCCGGGGATCTGCTGGCGGCTTACGGATATTCCCGCTGATCCGAGGAGCCGGAGCCGGGCATCCGGGTCCGATCGTGGCACAATAGAAATTTCAGCGCCATGAGCTCTTCAGGACTGCACCACGCGGCCTCGCGCCGGGGCTTTGTCCGCTTCCTCGCGGCAGCGGTGCTGATCTTGCCCGCCGCGGCGTCCGCCGCCGGGATACCCGTTCCGGAAGGGCGGCCGGCCATCCGCTTCTTCGGCTCCGAGCAGGGCCTTCCCCAGAACACGCCCCACGCCTTCACGGTCGATGCGCGGGGCCTGCTTTGGGCCGGCACCTACGACGGCGCGGCGTTCTACAACGGACGCTCCTGGACCGCGGTCGACATGCCGAACCGGACCGAGTCCAACACGGTCAACGACATCCTGGCCACGGCCGACGGCGCCGTGTGGTTCGCCGCCACCGGCGTGGCCCGCCTGCACCACGGCCGATGGACCCTGTTCGGACCCGAGGCGGGCCTGCCGGCCGGAGAGGTTTTCCGCCTGGCCGAGGAGAGGGACGGTTCGCGCACGGTGCTCTGGGCGGGGACAGAGCAGGGGCTGGCCCGTTGGTCCGGCAAGTCCTGGGTCATGGTGGACTCGGCGCAGCTTCCCAGCCGGCGCATCACCGCTCTGCTCGCCGTCCGGACGGACCGGGGCTCGGCCCTCTGGGCCGGCACCGACCGCGGCCCTGCGCGCCGTGAGCCGGACGGGCGCTGGTCGCTGTTCCCGCCGGCGAGCGGCGGCCCTCCGGCCATGCCGGTCAAGGATCTGCTGGAGACGCGGGAGGCCGGGCGATCCATCCTCTGGGCGGCGACGGACGGCGGCGGTCTGGCGCGGTACGACGGCACCCGGTGGACGATGGAGGGCGGGCTGCCGAGCCCCCGAGTGCTCTGCCTCGCGGAGCTGGACACCGGCGCCGGGAGCGAGGTCTGGGCCGGCACCTCCCAGGGGCTGGCGCGCCGGACCGGCGAGGGATGGACCGTCTACCGCACGGAGAACACGGGCCTGCCGTCGGACCATATCGTGCGCCTGTTCGTGACCCACAGCGGCGGCAGGCCTCTCCTCTGGGCCGGCATGGTCACCGCGGGCCTGGCCGTGCTCAACCCCGCCGGGTGGAGTATCGTCGATCATCGCAACTCCGGCCTGCCGCGCTCGCCGGTCTTCGGCCTCGCGGAGACCGGGCCTGCCGAGCATCCGGCCTACTGGTTCGCGACGCAGAACCGGGGGCTGGCCCGCTGGCAGGCGGGAGAGTGGACCGACTTTTTCGAAGGGACCCCCCTTGCCAACGCCGAGGTCAATCTCGTCGTGCCTACGGGGGGACCGCAAGGGCCTGCTCTCTGGGTGGCGACCACCCTCGGCCTCTTCCGCTGGGAAAAGGGGATCTGGACGCCCTTCCGCGCCTGGGCCTCCGGCCTGCCGGAGTCGGAGGTTCTCTCGGTGCTCGAGAGCAGGACGCCCGGTGGCACTGTCCTCTGGGTGGGGACCCGCGCCGGGCTCGGACGCTGTGCCGCGGGGCGGTGCGAGCTGTTCACTCCGGAGAATTCACCTCTCCCTGACAGCCAGGTCTATTCTCTCCTGGAGACCCGCGAGGCCGAGGGGCCGGTGCTCTGGATCGGAACCCGCAACGGCGGCCTGGCGCGCCGCAGCGGCGCAAACTGGACCGTCTACAACTCCCGAAACTCGCCGGTGCCCAACGACTGGATCAACGCCCTCCGGGAGACGCGGTCCGGACCGCGGCGCTTCCTCTGGATCGCCACCAACGGCGGCGTCGCCCG
Organism: uncultured Holophagales bacterium; assembly: GCA_963844885.1. Lineage (GTDB taxonomy): Bacteria > Acidobacteriota > Thermoanaerobaculia > Multivoradales > UBA5704 > DATMER01. Next base: position 129,892 of record CAWJQA010000019.1, read on the forward strand.
CCTCGAGCTTCTCCGGCGGCTCGCCCCAATGGCTCCTCCTGAACGAACAGGACAGCCAGCCCCGGCTGCCCAACAACTTTGTCTACCAGATCCTCGAGGATGCGCGCGGACGGATCTACCTCACCACCAACCGCGGAGTGGTGCGCCTGACCCCCCGTCCCTCCGATCCGGACCGCTATGACAGCTACACGTTCACCGTGCGCGACGGTCTCCCGTTCGAGGAATCCAACCAGTGGTCGTCGCTGGTCGACCGCACGGGCCGCCTCTGGGTGGGGACGAGCTCCGCCGTGGCCTGGCTCGACCCGTCCGCGCCGGAGCCGAACCCGAGCCCCAGCCCGCTGCTCGTGGAGCACGTCACCGTGGACGGCCAGGAGCTGCCGTGGACCGGCGCGCCGCTGCGCCTCGGGGAGAGGCCGGCCGAGGTGGCCTTCGAGTACGCGCTGCTCAGCTATTTCCGGGAGGTGGACACCCGCTACCGGGTGCAGCTCGTGGGATGGCAGGACACCCCGTCCAACTGGCTTCCCGATCCCCTGCAGCGCTACTCGCATCTGCCTCCCGGCTCCTACCGGTTCCGCGTCTGGGGCCGCGACGCCACGGGAGCCGTTTCCGGGCCGCTGGAGGTGCCGTTCACGATCCCGCAATCGCCCTGGCGGACCGGCTGGGCCTATCTGCTCTATGCCCTCGTGTCCGTTCTCCTGATCGGCGGCGGCGTGCGCTGGCGTGTCGGCGTCCTGAAGCAGCGCACCCGGCAGTTGGAGGAGCTCGTCCGCGAGCGCACCGAGAGCCTCGCCCGCTCCGAAGCTGAATCCCGGGAGCGTTCCCGGCGGCTCGCCGAGACGGTCCGCGAGCTCGAGCGCTCGGAACAGGAGGCCCGCGCGGCCAAGGAGGAGGCGGACCGCGCCAACCGGACCAAGAGCGAGTTCCTGGCCAACATGAGCCACGAGATCCGCACGCCCATGAACGCGGTCATCGGCATGACCAGCCTGCTCGCCGAGACCCGGCTCACTCCCGAGCAGCACGGGCACGTCGAAACGATCCGGGGCAGCGGCGAGCTGCTGCTCGCCCTCCTCAACGACATCCTGGATTTTTCCAAGATCGAGGCCGGAATGCTCGCCATCGAGACGGCGCCGTTCCTTCTGCGGCAGTGCGTGGAGGAGGCGGTCGACCTGCTCACCGCCGAAGCGGAACGCAAAGGGCTGGCGATCGGCTGCCGGATCGATCCAGCGGTGCCGGCGGTGATCGAGAGCGACGCCACCCGGCTGCGCCAGATCCTGGTGAACCTGCTGGCCAACGCGGTGAAGTTCACCGCCTCCGGAAAGGTTTTCCTCCGCGTCGAGGCCTCTTCCCTCCCGAGCCCGGAAGGCTCTCCGGACGACGGCACGGTCGAGCTCCATTTCTCCGTGCGCGACACCGGCATCGGGATCGCGGCGGATCGCATGGACCGTCTCTTTCGCGCCTTCAGCCAGGCGGACTCGTCGACCGCCCGGCTCTATGGCGGTACCGGCCTGGGCCTCGCCATCAGCCAGCGGCTGGTCGAGGCCCTGGGTGGACAGATCCGGGTGGAAAGCCGGCCAGACAAAGGCTCCACGTTCCGGTTCACGATCCGCTGCCGGGTCGCCGACGCCACGCGGCTGCCGGACCAGATGCAGGACGGAGAGCCCGCGGCCCGGCTCCCCGAAGCCGGGATGCCACCCCTGCACATCCTGGTCGCCGAGGACAACGCCGTCAATCAGAAGGTCATCCTTTTGATGCTGCAGCGGCTGGGCTATGCCGCGGATGTGGCCGCCGACGGAGAGGAGACTCTGGCCGCCCTGCGCCGGCAGCGGTACGACGTCGTCCTCATGGACGTCCAGATGCCCGGCATGGATGGGCTCGAGGCGACGCGGCGCATCCGGGACGAGTGGCCGGCCGCGGAGCGGCCACGGATCATCGCCGTGACGGCCAACGCCCTGCACGAGGACCGGGAGACCTGCCTGGCCGCGGGCATGGACGACTACTTGAGCAAGCCGGTGCTCCTGCTGAACCTGCGCGCCGCTCTGAGCCGCGGGGCGGGCGCCGCCGGTTCTTCGGTCCCGGCGCCATTCCCGGGGCCGGCCCCGGTTCCGCCCGGCGCCGGCCCCGGCGAAACCGCGGCGGACTTCGATCCGCACTACCTCGACCAGTTGCGGCAGCTCCAGGCGGTAACCGGCCAGGATCTGGTCTACACGATCGTGGATCGTTTCCTCGACGAGGCTCCCCACCGGCTGGAGGAGCTCCGGTCGGCCCTGGACGCGCAGGACAGCCGCCGGCTCGTCTTCCTCGCGCACGGCTTCAAGGGGAGCAGCAGCCAGTTGGGAGCCAGCCGGTTGGCCGCGCTCTGCCGGGAGTTGGAGACGCAGGGAGCGAACGCAGAGTGGCACGGAACGGCGGAGATCGTCGTCCATCTCGCAGCCGAGATCGAGCGCGTCGCACCGCTGCTGCGGGCCAAGGCGGCGGAGCTTCAGCCTCCGGAGGCGACTCCCTCCCGCAGGGCAGGCTAGAGGCCAAACCTAGCTAGCGCCTGGGGGGCCGGGGGTGAGCGCCTCCGCGATGTAGCGGGAGTCCTCCTCGCTGAACAACTCCCGCCACCCGCCATCCCCTCCGCGCCGAACCTTGTCGCTGGCCGGGTTGTCCGGATCGACCGGCGCGATCGGAGTGCCGGCATACTCGGGGGCCCGGGCAAGGTGGCGCAGGCTCTCGAAACTTCCCAACGCGACCGCCTTTCCTATCCGCTCCGGGTCTATCTCGGCGCCGAGCGCCTCCAGCACGGTACGGAGACCGGCGGCCGGATCTTCCCGGAAACCCTCGTAGGCGAGAGGGACGAAGAGCGAGAACCGCTCTCGCAGCTCCTCCACCAGAGCATAGAAAGCCGCCAGCTTGCGGGCTCCGAAGAGTGGGCTGCGAACGAATTCGGCGGGAGTACCTTGAAAGACCTTCACCCGGTCGCGCGCCTGGAAGAAAGCCGAGGCGAGCGTCGCGTATGGGTCCCGGGAAAGGTAGACGCAGGGCCGGCCGTCCAGGCGGGACCGGTCCACCTCGCCGACCCGGTCGTAAGGCAGGCGCTCGATCATGGCGCCGGTCAGGTGCGTCCACTCGATCCGCCAGCGCGGGTCGAGCCGGCGCTCGACCTCAAAGACGTTGGACACCCGGATGTCGTGGAGGTCGGCCAGGTACGCGTCCACCAGGAAGCGCACCCACGTCCGCCCGGACTTCGGGTAGGACAAGAAAAGCATGGCGCGAGCGTAGCATCAGCGTGCTACCCTTCCGCCCCGCCATGGCGCAGACGCTCGTGCTCGCGGAGGGCGAGCTCCATCACCGGCGGCGGTTCGGACCGGCCACGATCAATCGCGGCGCGGTGCTGCTCGACTGCGAGTGGGACGGCGGACTTTTCGAGGCCGGCACCCTGGTGAGCGGCGTCTTCCGCTCGGGCGAGATGCGCGGCGGCTCCGTCCTCGGCTCTCTCTTCTGGGACGGCGCGTGGAGCGGCGGAAGCTGGGAGCGGGGCTTCGACCGCACGGGCCGATACCGGCCCCGGACGGACCGGCCGCCTCACGGTGAGCCGATCCGGCCGCCTGCGCCTTCTCCCGCGGAGCGGGGGAGAGGGGGAACGGGATCAACCCTGACGATCTTCACGGCCACGGTCTACGAGGACGTAGCGCGGCTCTGGCACGCCTGCGTCCGGCGGTCGTTTCCCGAGGCTACGGTGGAGATCTTCTGGGACTCGGAGCGGCCGGTTCCGGAGGTCTCTCTCTTCCCCGGCGCTACCTTCATCCGGCGGACCCCGGAGCGCCGGGACTACCACGAGGCCTACGACGACGCGCTGGCGCGCTGCGCCACGCCCTACCTGGCGTTCACGGACACGGACGTGTTCTGGACCTGCCGCGGCCTCTGGCCGCGGCTCCGGGACGAGCTCGAACGCGACGAACGATTGGCTTCGATCTCCTGCGTCTCCCGGCCGGACCGCCCCAGCCACGGCACGTTCGCGGTGATCCTGAAGACCGAGATCTACCGCCGCGTCCGGGCAAGTTTCGCGCCCGCCGTCGAAAACGTCGATCCGGACGTGCCCTGGCAGCGCTGGACGTTCCACTCCAGCGGCGACCTGGCGGCCCGGGCCGTGCTCGACGCGGGATACGAGATGAAGCTCCTCCACCTGGACCGGGAGGGACGCGAGCTGGTCCGCTTCGACGGCATCACCGCGCCGCGCCGGATCGGCGAGCACCTGCCCGCGGCGCGGCTGATGACGGCCGGCCGCTACCATTGGGCCGGCCTGCTCGGAAACCGGGTCCTGGCCGGGCTTCACGACCGGCTCTTCCCGGTACCGTACGGGTTGACCGTGCCGGCGGCCGCCCTGCTCCGCGAGGCGATCCGCAGCGGCCCCCGGGAGGTGGCGCGGCGGCTGCGGCTCTTCGTCCGCTGCCGGTCCGGCGCGCGACGGGTGGAGCGCTTCCTCAGGGAGCCGGCCTGATGCCCGGCCTCGTCTTCGCCGGAGCGCACCCGGACGACGAGCTCTACGCTGCCGGGCTGCTCGCCCGGCTGTCCGAGATCGGGGTGGAGATCCACCTCCTCTGCCTGACCCGTGGCGAAGGCGGCTCGCCAGGCGATCCCCCGGTCGCCACCCGCGAGAGCCTCGGCGCCGCGCGGGAGGCGGAGTTGCGCGCCTCGGCCGCGGCGCTGGGAGTCCGGAGCGTCGAGCTGATGGGCTACGTCGATCCGATCCCCCAGGGGCGCGCCCTGGCGCCGGAGGTCGATCCGGACCATCTGGCCGCGCGGATCGCCGACACCCTCCGCCGCCGTAGCGCCGAAGCGCTCCTCACCCACGGCTCGAACGGCGAGTACGGCCATCCGGCCCACCGGCTGATGCATGAGGCCTCGCGGCGGGCCGCCGCTCTTCGGAAGACCGCGCTCTACACCGTCAACGCCTTTGCGCCGGACGTCTCCGTGTGGGGCGGCGTGAACCGGGACGATCCGGCCGATCTGGTCTTCGATCCCGCGCCCTGGCACGGCCCCAAGGCCCGGGCCTTCGCGAGCCACGTCTCACAGCGCCATATCTGGCTCCGGCCCGGCGGTCCGGCCACCGAAGAGGAGTACCTGCGGCAGTCGGGCATCCGCGAGACCTTCCGCCGCCACAGCGCCTCTGAAGATCCACTCCGCGCCTGGCTGAAAGACCGGTGACTCGCGCAAGTCTGGAGGAGGCCATCCATCAAGAGCCGTGTCCCTCCCGCACCTCCCGATAGACCTCCAGGAGGTCCGCCACCACCCGCGCAGGGTCGTGCCGCTCGAGGCGGGCCCGGCGACCCTCCTCCACCAGCCTCCCGGCCAGGCCCGGCTCCCGGCGGAGCCGGGCCACGGCGCGGGCGAAAGCTCGCGGGTCCGCCGCCACCAGGAGCTCCCGGCCGTCCTCGGCCTCCAGGCCCGAGACCGCCGCCGGGGTTCCGATCACGGGCACGCCCCGCGACCAGGCCTCCAGGATCTTCATCCGGACGCCCGAGGCGATCCGCAGCGGCACGGCCAGGATCGAGCCCGGCGCGAACGCCTCGGCGCTGTCGCGCGGCGCGGGATGGTGGACGGCTCCTGGAGGCGGGGTCTCCCGGGGATCGGCGCCGAAGATGTGGAGAACCGTGCCGGGCACCTCGGCCCGGACCGCCGGCCAGACCTCGCTCAGAAACCAGGCCACCGAGTCCTCGTTCGGCAGCCATCCCCGGCTGACCAGGAGGACGAGAGGAGGGTCGCCGGCCAAACGATGAGACCCTGGAGGGAGGTCCGGAAACGGTGCGCGGACCACCCGGATCCTCCCGCCGCCTCGTGCCAGCTCACTCAGACGCGCCGCGTCCTCGGCGGTGAGCGGGAGAGTGGCGGCAGCCCGGCGTACGGCCTCACCCTCCCATCTCGCCAGCCGGCGCGCCTCGATCCCGAGGATCCTCCCCTTCAAGCCGGGCGTGCGCGCCGCCGTCGCGGCCCACAGGTCGCTCTCCACGTTCTGCTCCCGGAGCACCACCGGCACGCCGAGCCGGAAGGCCGCCTCCGCCTGCGGGAGCGCCTGGAGCTGCTCGACGTGGACGAGGTCGAACCGCTCGGCGGCGAGCCGGCGCTCCACCTCCCGGCGGAGGGCTGGCTGCCCGTGGCGGGTGATCGCCAGGGGCCCCCCGCCGGAGAGCGAGCGGGTCACGGCCACGCCCGCGCTCACCGGGCTCTCTGAAGGCGCCAGGAGAGTCGTCCGGCAGCCCGCCGCGGCCAGCCCCTCCAGCGTCAGCGACAGCAGAAGGCGCCCGCCGTCGACCGGCGGCCAGGGAGATTTGGTGGCGATCACGAGGACGTTGAGAACGTTCAATCTCATTTCAGTATTCGAAGTGCTGACATTCGCGGGTCGTTTTCCGTCTTTATATAGGGCATGCTAGCCCGAACGTCCACTGCCACCCCCTGGGGAATCGAAGCCCGGCCGGTTCAGGTCGAGGTCGACGTCCACAACGGACTGCCGCAAGTGCAGATCGTAGGGCTCGCCGACGCCGCGGTGAAGGAGAGCCGCGAGCGGGTGCGAGCCGCGATCAAGAACTGCGGGTTCGACCTGCCGCCGAAATCCATCGTCATCAACCTTGCCCCCGCGGATCTGCGGAAGGAGGGCAACCACCTCGATCTCGCCATCGCTCTCGGGATGCTCTCGGCGTACGAGCACATCCCCGAGGAGATGCTCAAGGGGCGCCTCATCTGCGGCGAGCTCGGCCTGGACGGCGAAGTCCGCCCGGTGCGCGGCGGCCTGGCCATCGCCGATCTCGGCCGGCGGACCGGCGTCCGCGAAGTCCTGCTGCCGGCGGCCAACGCCGGGGAGGCCGCGGCGCTCGGCAGCGTGCCGGTGATCCCGATCCGCGGCCTGGCCGAGGCCGTCCAGCACGTGCTGGGCGAGCAGATCATCCCCGCCGTGATCCCCGATGCGCTGCCGCTCGGACGTCCCGGAGACCGTCCCGGACCTTTCGGAGGTGCGAGGCCAGGAGATGGCCCGCCGCGCCCTGGAAGTCGCCGCGGCCGGCGGTCACAACCTCCTCTTCATCGGTCCGCCCGGCTCGGGCAAGACCATGCTCGCCCGGCGGCTGCCCGGCATCCTGCCGCCGCTGACGCTCGCCGAGGCCATCGCGGTGACCAAGATCCATTCGCTGGTGGCCGAGGAGCCGCCGGCGGGGCTGGTCTGGCGCCGGCCGTTCCGGTCGCCGCACACCGGCACCAGCACGCCGGGGTTGATCGGCGGCGGGAGCAACCCGCGGCCCGGCGAGGCGAGCCTGGCTCATAACGGCGTCCTCTTCCTCGACGAGCTGCCGGAGTTCCGGCGCGACACCCTGGAAGCGCTGCGGCAACCGCTCGAAGAGGGCTTCGTCACCGTCGTCCGAGCGCGCGCCCGCCTCCAGTTCCCGGCCCGATTCTCTCTGATGGCCGCGATGAACCCCTGCCCCTGCGGCCACCTGGGGGACCGGCGCTACGACTGCCTGTGCCCGCCGCCGCTGGTGGAGCGCTACCGCAGGAAAGTGTCCGGCCCGTTGCTCGACCGGATCGACCTCCACGTGGAAGTCCCGGCGGTGAGCCTGAAGGAGCTGCGCAGCTCGGCGGGAGAGTGTACCGGGGACGTCGCCAGGAGGGTGGCGGCGGCGAGAGCCATCCAACTCGAGCGCTTCGGAGCCGCCTCCTCCACCCCGGTCAATTCGGGGATGGGGCCCGAAGCCCTCCGCCGCCACTGCGTGGTGGAGCCGGCCGGCCGCGCGCTCCTGGATGCCGCTTTCGAGAAGCTCGGCCTGTCCGCCCGCGCGCTCGACCGCATCCTCCGCGTCGCCCGCACCATCGCCGACCTCACCGGCGGCGGCCCCATCCGCGCCTCCCACCTCGCCGAAGCCATCCAGTACCGCAGCCTGGACCGGAGGGCGGCGCTGTGACGGAGAGCCGAGATTTATGGTATCGTGTGCTGTGTGAGGAAAACGGTCATGACGGAACGCGACGAATCGAAGCGGTCGCATCATCGGCCGATCTGGGAGGTGGTCCAGGAGATCGCCGCCTCGGTCCCGGCCCAGGAGTGGGAGCGGGTCCCGCCCGATCTTTCCGTGCGCCTCGACTACTATCTGTACGAAGCTACCCGCGACGAAGACTGAGGCAGGTCTTCGCCGACGCCTGCTATTGGATCGCGCTCCTCAATCCTCGCGACGTCCTCCATGAAACCGCGCTGGAGCTTTCCCGCTCCCTCAGTGATGTTCCGATCGTCACTCACCCACGACCGCCACTTCGAGCAGGCAGGGTTCGTGGCCCTGCTGAGAACATATCCCGAGCGAGCGGGCTGATCGCGATCCCAATGAACTTGTCAGGGAGCCATAAATAATGGAACAGGCTTGCGGACGAAGTCAAATAGACGATTGCACATATCTCGGTGCGGCCCGTCCCGTGGGCGTGTAAAACTTACTGCCGACCAGCCTCCGGGAGCGCCTTCCGGATAAGCTCATGCCGCTCCACCATATTTTCTCCCCCTCTTGACATCCTGGGCGCCGCCCATACAATACACAGCCACCTACAGTTGGTCCGCTTCTCTGAGCTCTCGTGGATTCGGTGGTTTCGGGTTCGTTGACGGTAAACGACCTTTGTAACTTTGCCCATGACAAGACCGCACCACACGATCATCCTCGTCCCGCACGCCCATGCCAAGCTGCGCAAGTGGCGGGTAACGAACCTTCAAATCGGGCTCGTCGCCGGCTCCTTCCTCTTCCTCACCCTCCTCGGCGTCTTCTTCGTCTGGTCCCATTTCAGCACCAAGGCCAACCCCGTCGAAATCGCCCGGCTGCGGAGCGAGAACGAGCGGCTCCGGAACGTCAATCAGGAGTTCGAGTCGAGCATCCGCAAGATCCAGGATCAGCTCGCGTCGTCCGAGGACCGGACCCGCCAGCTCGCCATCGTGGCCGGTATCGCGGCCCTTGGCGATGCCGGCAATGCCGGCAATACCGCCGATACTGCTGAGGCGGGCATCGGCGGCGGCACGCCGATTGATCCCGTGGATGGCGAAGTCGGCGCCGACGACCTGACGGCCATCCCGGCGCTCCCGGAGATGGCCTCGCGCCTGAAGCAGATCGACGGTACCCTGAACGCGGTGGCCACGCGGCTCCAGCAGCGGGCGCGCTGGATCTCCCAGACGCCGGCCATCTCGCCGGTCAAGGGCATCTTCACCAGCGGCTTCGGCTCCCGCAGCGATCCTCTGACCCACGGCCACGGCAACCACCAGGGAGTGGACATCGCCGCGGCTCCGGGCCAGCCGGTGCGCGCCAGCGCCGACGGCATCGTGATGCGCGCCGGCAACCTCGGCGGCCTGGGCAACGCCATCTTCGTCGCCCACGGCTACGGCATCAGCACCCGCTACGGCCACCTTTCCAAGATCGAGGTCCGCCCCGGCCAGCGGATCAAGCGCGGCGACGTCATCGGCCGCGTCGGCAACACCGGCCGCTCCACCGGCTACCATCTCCACTACGAGGTGCGGCAGGACGGTGAGCCGGTCAACCCGCTGGCATACATCCTGGACAACGGCGGCCCGCTCTAGGGTCTGAGACCGCTTCCGGCCGGTCCTGTAGGGGCGCAGCATGCTGCGCCCCTACGCGTCTCGGCCCGGAATTCTTTCTGCTAGACTCCGGGTTGTACGGCTTGCCGCCGGGTGTCCACCGAACAGCCTCCTCTCCCTTGACCTGTGAGATCTCGATGATCAACAAACTTCTGACCAAAGTCTTCGGCAGCCAGCATGAGCGCGATGTCAAGAAGATGCTGCCGATCGTGGCCGCCATCAACGAGATGGAGCCGCGGATTCAAGCCCTCTCCGACGAGGGCTTGCGCGCCAAGACCGTCGAGCTGCGCGAGCAGCTCGCCAACGGCGCGGCGCTGGACGATCTGCTCGTCCCCGCTTTCGCCGTGGCCCGCGAGGCCGCCTGGCGCACCCTGCACATGCGGCCCTACGACGTCCAGCTCATGGGCGGCATCGTGCTCCATCGCGGGCGTATCGCCGAGATGAAGACCGGCGAAGGCAAGACGCTGGTCGCCACCCTGCCGGTCTACCTCAACGCGCTGGAGGGCAAGGGCGTCCACGTGGTCACGGTGAACGACTACCTGGCCAAGCGCGACTCCGACTGGATGGGCCGCGATCTACCGCTTCCTCGGCATGTCCGTGGGCGTCATCCAGCACGACATGCCCGACGGCGACCGCAAGGCCGCCTACGGCGCCGACATCACCTACGGCACCAACAACGAGTTCGGCTTCGACTACCTGCGCGACAACATGAAGTTCGACCTGGGCTCCATGGTCCAGCGCGCGCACCACTACGCCATCGTCGACGAGGTCGACTCGATCCTCATCGACGAGGCGCGCACGCCGCTGATCATCTCCGGCCCCTCCGAGGAGTCGATCGACAAGTACTACCGCATCGACCGCATCATCCCCCGCCTCGTCAAGGGCGAGGAGATCGACGAGGGCGACGGCCAGAAGAGCACCACCGGCGACTTCCTGGTCGACGAGAAGGGACACTCCGTCAGCCTCACCGACGAGGGCGTCGAGAAGGTCGAGCAGCTCCTGGGCGTGCGCAACCTCTACGACCCGGAGAACATGGAGATCCTCCACGGCGTCAACCAGGCGCTGCGGGCCCATCACTCTCTATCAGCGCGACGTCGAGTACCTGGTCAAGGACGGCAAGGTCATCATCGTCGACGAGTTCACCGGCCGCATGATGCCCGGCCGGCGCTGGTCGGACGGTCTGCACCAGGCGGTGGAGGCCAAGGAGGGGGTCAAGATCGAGCGCGAGAACCAGACGCTCGCCACGATCACCTTCCAGAACTACTTCCGGATGTACAAGAAGCTCGCGGGCATGACCGGCACCGCCGACACCGAGGCCTCCGAGTTCGCCAAGATCTACAACCTGGACGTCATGGTGATCCCCACGAACCGGTCGATGGTCCGCGAGGACCGCGGCGACCTCGTCTATCGCACCGCGCGAAGAGAAGTGGCGGGCGGTGGTCGAGGAGATCCGCGACTGCAGCGAGCGCGGCCAGCCGGTGCTGGTCGGCACGGTGTCCATCGAGAAGAGCGAGATGCTCTCGAAGCTGCTCAACAAGCCGCCGCGGGTGCCGCACGTCGTCCTCAACGCCAAGTACCACGAGCGCGAGGCCGAGATCGTCGCCCAGGCCGGCCGCCAGGGCGCGGTCACCATCGCCACCAACATGGCCGGCCGCGGCACGGACATCATGCTGGGCGGCAACCCCGAGGGGCTCGCCCGCTCCGAGGCCGACCCCGAGGCCGAGGCCGGAGGCGTACCAGCAGGCCCTCGAGCGCTACACGCAGACCTGCGCCGAGGAGCGCGAGGAGGTGCTCGCCGCCGGCGGCCTGCACATCCTCGGCACCGAGCGCCACGAGTCGCGCCGCATCGACAACCAGCTGCGCGGCCGCTCCGGCCGCCAGGGCGACCCCGGCTCGTCGCGCTTCTACCTCTCGCTCGAAGACGACCTGATGCGGATCTTCGGCTCCGACCGCATCCAGGGGCTGATGGGCAGGCTCGGCATGGAGGAGGACGAGCCGATCGAGCACAGCATGGTCACCGGCGCCATCGAGCGCGCCCAGAAGCAGGTCGAAGGCCGCAACTTCGAGATCCGCAAGCACCTGCTCGAGTACGACGACGTGATGAACAAGCAGCGCGAGGCGATCTACAAGCTGCGCCGCGACGATCCTCGAAGGGCGCGAGGGGCGCGAGTACATGCTCAGGATCGCCGACGGACGTCCTCGATTCGCTGCTCGAGACCCACTGCCGGCGAGAAGCTCGATCCGCAGGACTGGGACCTCTCCGGTCTGCGCACCGCAGTTCCTCTCCTACTTCAACATCAACGCCGGCGAGCTCGGGCTCGAAGAGCTGGGCATCGAAGAGCTGCGCACGACCCTCTGGAAGGTGATCGAGCACCGCTATACGGACCGCGAGTCCCGCCACGAGCCCGAGGTCATCCGCGGCTTCGAGCGCGCCATCATGCTGCACGGCGTCGACGTAGCCTGGAAGGACCACCTGCTCGCGCTCGACCACCTCAAGGAGGGCATCGGCCTGCGCGGCTACGGCCAGCGCGACCCGCTCAACGAGTACAAGCGGGAGAGCTTCGAGCTGTTCGAGTCGATGAAGGAGCGGATCGAGGACGACATCCTCCAGAAGCTGTTCCGCTACGAGCCGATGAGCGAGGAGCAGGTGCTGCGAGCAGCGCCGCCGCCAGGAGCGCGCCGTCGCGTCCCAGGATCGAGCTCTCGGCGCCGCCCAAGGTCGAAGGCTCGCCAACGGCCTCAGCCGTCGGTGAGCAAGGAGGCCAAGGTCGGCCGCAACGACCCCTGCCCCTGCGGCTCGGGCAAGAAGTACAAGAAGTGCCACGGGGCGGCGGTGACGGTCGGGTAGGGGCGGCCCTTGTGGCCGCCCTTCTGCTATCCTTCCCCGCCAACCCATGAGCACCATGCATAACCTGGAACCGCGACTCGCCCTGACGTTCGACGACGTCTCCTCGTCCCGGGCCTCTCCGAGGTCCACCCCAACGACGTCGACCTGCGGACACTGGTCTGCCGCGGGATCAGCCTCAACATCCCGATCCTTTCGGCCGCCATGGACACCGTGACCGAGTCCCGCCTGGCCATCGCCCTGGCCCAGGAAGGCGGCATCGGCATCGTCCACAAGAACCTTCCCATCGACGTCCAGGCCGAGGAGGTCGACAAGGTGAAGCGCAGCGAGGCGGGGATGATCGTCGACCCGGTCACGATGCGCCCCGAGCAGCGCATCCGCGAGGCGCTCGAGCGCTCATGGCGCAGCTACAAGATCTCCGGCGTGCCGGTGACCGCCAGGACGGCCAGCCTGGTCGGCATCCTCACCAACCGCGACCTGCGCTTCGAAGACGAACCTCGACCAGACGATCGACGACCTGATGACCAAGGACGATCTGGTCACCGTCGCCGGAGGGCACCACCCTGGAGCAGGCGAAGGCAGCTGCTCCACCAGCACCGGATCGAGAAGCTGCTGGTCGTCGACGAGGACGGCAACCTCAAGGGGCTGATCACGGTCAAGGACATCCAGAAGGCCATCGAGTACCCGCACGCCTGCAAGGACGAGCTCGGGCGGCTGCGCGTCGGCGCGGCGGTGGGCGCCGCCGGCGACTTCCTCGACGCGCGCGCGGCGCTGGTCGAGGCCAAGGTCGACGTCCTGGTGCTCGACACCTCGCACGGCCACAGCCGTGGCGTGCTCGACGCCGCCGCCGAGCTGCGCGAGCGCTTCCCGGAGCGTCACGCTGATCGTCGGCAACGTGGCGACCGCCGAGGGGGCCCGCGACGCTGATCGAGCGCGGCGCCGACGCGGTCAAGGTCGGCATCGGCCCGGGCTCGATCTGCACGACGCGCGATCGTGACCGGCGCCGGCATGCCGCAGATCACGGCCATCCATGGACTGCGCGCGGGCGGCCGCCGAGCACGGGGTGCCGGTCATCGCCGACGGCGGCATCAAGTTCTCCGGCGACGTCGACCAAGGCGCTCGCCGCCGGCGCGGACGCGATGATGATCGGCTCGCTCTTCGCCGGCACCGAGGAGCGCCCGGGCGAGACAGATCCTCTACCAGGGCCGCACCTACAAGGCCTACCGCGGCATGGGCTCGCTGTCGGCGCGATGGCGGCGCGGCAGCGCGCGACCGCTACTTCCAGGACGGCGGCAGGCAGCCGACTGCCAAGCTGGTGCCGGAGGGCATCGAGGGCATGGTGCCGTACAAGGGCAGCGTCCGCCAGATGCTCCCCCAGCTCATCGGCGGCCTGCGCGCCGGCATGGGCTTCGCCGGCTGCGCCACCATCGACGAGCTGCGCACCAAGGCGCGCTTCATCCGCATCACCGCCGCCGGCCTCAAGGAAGGCCACGCCCACGACGTGGTGATCACCAAGGAGGCGCCGAACTACTGGGTCGACCGCACGTAGGGGCAGGCCTTGTGCCTGCCCCTGGGGCAACCACAAGGGTTGCCCCTACCGGCGCATGAAACCCCTGTTCCATCCCCGGCTGGTCAACGACCCCTTCGGCGACCCGGCGCTCTACGTCGATTTCCTGTTCGAGCGGCGCGCCCTGCTGCTCGACCTGGGAGACCTCTCGCCGCTCTCTCCGCGCCAGATCCTCAGGGTGGATCACGCTTTCGTCTCCCACACCCACATGGATCACTTCGTGGGTTCGACACCCTGCTCCGGCTCCTGCTCGGCCGGGACAAGACGCTCCACCTCTACGGTCCTCCGGGGTTCCTCGACCGGGTGGAGCACAAGCTCGCCGCCTATACCTGGAACCTGGTCGCCAACTACGAGAGCGACTTCGTGATCCGCGCCGTCGAGGCCTATCCGGACGGACATCGCGAGACCGCCGAATTTCGCACCCGCTCGGGCTTCCGCCGGCAACCGCTCCCCTCCCCGACTCTCGCGGACGGACTTCTCGTCGACGGAGATGTTCCAGGTGAGGACGGCGTTCCTCGACCACGGCATCCCCTGCATGGCCTTCGCCCTGCAGGAGAAGCTTCACGTCAACGTCTGGAAGAGCGGCCTGGAGGAGCTCGGTCTCCCGACCGGCCCATGGTTGAAGGAGGTCAAGAGCGCGGCGCTCCGAGAGGTACCGGACACCGCCACGTTCCGGGGCGGTGAGCGCGAGGTCACCCTCGGAGAGCTCAAGTCGAAAGTCCTCCGCATCGTGCCCGGGCAGAAGGTGGCCTACGTCACCGACGCCGGCTACACCGAGGCCAACGCCGCGGCCATCGTGGAGCTCGCCCGGGACGCGGACCTGCTCTTCATCGAGACCGCCTTCCTGCACGAGGAGGAGCGGCGCGCGGCCGAAAAGCGGCACCTCACCGCGCGGCAGGCCGGCATCCTGGCCCGCGAAGCCGGCGCCAAACGGCTGATCCCGTTCCACTTCTCGCCCAAGCACCAGGACGAGGAGGATCTCCTGGTCCGCGAGGCGCTCGAAGCGTTCGAGGAGGGATAGATAGGCCCGCCGCCCTCGCGGAGCCGGTGCTGACCCTCCTGGAGAAGCGCCTCGAGCACCACGAGCGGCACGAGGCGTTCCACGCCTCGATGGAAGGACGCACTCGGGCGAGCGAACGCCATGCGCTCACGCCGAAGCCCCCCTGGCCCGAGTTGAGGTCACTTTGCGCCAAAGTCAACTCACTTTGCGCCAAAGGAGTCGACTTTGCGCCAAGGGAGTCGACCTTGCGCCAAAGTCAACTCACTTTGCGACAGAGAAGTCGACTTTGCGACACAGGAGTTTACTTTGCGACAATCTGGACTCCTTTGTCGCAAGGTGAGCTCCTCTGGCGCAAAGTGGCGCGACGTTGTCGCGAGTCAAACTCCTTTGTCGCAAAGTCACCCCACCTTGCGACAAAGGAGTCGACTTTGCGACTGGGAAGCTTACTTTGCGCCAAAGGAGCTTACGTTGCGACAAAGAAACCGAAGTTGGCGCAAGGTGAACCCACGTTGCGACAAAGCAGCCCACCTTGTGACAGAGACGGAGAGTCTGCCGCAACGTGTCCTTGCGTTGCGTCAGATAGGGTTCCGCGGCGATCGGCAGGCTATCTTTGCCAGCCATCACCCTGTCGAGGACTTGACTACTGTTGGCGACGAAGTGTAGCCTTTGGCGAAGTTTTCGTAACAACTTCAGCGAGGTCGCCGAGGGAGGCCTACGCAATGAGACCGAAGCTTCGGCTCCTCTTCTCGTCTCTGCTGCTCCTGCTGCGCTCGATTCAGGCGGCGGCCCAGATCGGGCCGGTCGGCGGCGAGCTCACCGTTGCTCAGGCGCCCGGGGTCTTCCATCGATCTCCCGCCGTCGCGGGCAGCGAGACGGGCGGCTTTGTGGTTGTCTGGCAGCGGTACGCGGGAGACTCCGGCGGCTGGGATATCGCGGGCCGGGTCTACAACCGTGACGGTGTTCCTCTCGGCTCGGAATTCACCGTCAATACCACCACCGCCCGGATGCCAGCAGCGGCCCGCGGTCGCCGCCGACCGCGACGGCAACTTCGTCGCCGTCTGGGAGAGTGACGGTCAGGACGGCAGCGGCCGAGGCGTTTTCGCCCGGCGGTTCGCGAGCGACGGCAGCGCCCTGGGAGGGGAGATCCTCGTCAACCAGACCACCGCCGGAGATCAGATGGCGCCGGTGGTCGCCCGTCATTCGTCCGGCTCCTTCTTCGTCGCCTGGCAGAGCGAGGGCACGGCGCCGGACGGCGACGGCTGGGGTGTCTTCGCAAGGGGATTCGACGCCGCGGGCGTTCCGGCCTCCCAGGAGATCCTCGTCAACAGCACGGTCGCCGGAGGCCAGTCAGCACCGGCGGTCGCCTGGCTGCGCTCGCCCAGCCGCTATGCCGTGGTCTGGCAGAGCCAGGGTCAGGACGGCAGCGGCTCCGGCGTCTACCGCCGGACGTTCACGCTCGACGGCACGGCCCAGAGCGCCGAGCAGGCGGTGAGCACCACGGCGGCCGGCTCCGGATCGCACCCCTCGGTCACCGCGGACGCCTCGGGCAACTTCACCATAGCGTGGGAAGCTTCCGGCGGCCTGCGCGCGCGGCGCTTCAATGTTGCCAGCAATCCTCTCGGCGGAGAGGTCGCGGTCGCCTCCGGGCCGCTGCCCGACGCGGGACGGCATCCGGCGGTCGCCGGAGCCTCGGGCGGTGACTTCGTGGTGGCCTGGGAGACCGGGACGGCCATCTACGCGCGGCTCTTCGACCACCGCCAGCTTCCGCGCGACCCGGAGCTTCTGGTGAGCACGGCGGCGACCGGAGCGCAGGCCGGCCGCCCCGCCATCGCCGCGTCCACGGTCAGCGACGGGGTCGTGACCTGGAGCGGCACGCCCTCCGAAGCCGCCGACAGCTCGGTGCTGGCCCAGCGCTATGCCATCCCCGGCCTGGACTTCCACACGCTCCCGCCTTGCCGGGTGATCGACACGCGCAACCCCCCGGGACCATTCGGCGGGCCGGCACTTCTCGCCGGCTCGGAACGGACGTTCACCATCGCCGCTTCGGCCTGCGGAGTGCCTGCCTCCGCGCGGGTGATCTCCCTGAACCTCACCGCCATCGACTCGACGACCAACGGCTACGTCGCGATCTATCCGGGCGATACGACCTTCCCGATGACCAGCTCGGTGAACTTCGCCGCGGGGCAGATCCGCGCCAACAACGCCGTCGCGGCCTTGTCGCGGGACGGGCTCGCAACGCTCACGGCCCTGGCCGGTCCATCCGCGGGGATGGAAGTCCACCTCGTGATCGATGTGAACGGCTACTTCGAGTAGCAGGCGGGAGACCCATGATGCGACGGAACCTGACCACGTGCGTGCTGCTGGCGCTGGCTTCGCTTCCGCTCTCCGCTCAAGGTGTGAGGGATTGCGGAGACACGTCCCTCGGCGCCTATCACTGGGTCGCCAGCGGACAGATCACCAAGGCCAACAACTGCCAGGGCTTCACCGGGTTCCGCTGCCATCCGGCCGAAAACACGGCGTGGTCGCTGGAGAAGACGAATCCCACCTGTGATCCGGTCGCCGGGAGCTGCGGCGTGAAGATCCACGCCACCGCCACCATCCCGGGCTTGCGCGACATGATCACCGAAGACGGTCTTTTGGGCTCACTGACGCCTTGGGCGGAGTGGTATCCCTGCGCGGGCGCGGGCTGTGCGAAGGACATCGTCTGTGGCCTCGACGCCGCCGGTGGGCGCATCAATTACTACAACCTCGACACGTGGCTGGAAAGGGGGCTCTCCTGTTCCCAGGCGAAAAGCTTGATCCTTTCGGTCAAGATCCGCGTCTGTGCCTGCAGCGCCTGTGAAAACGATCAGATCTACAACAAGATCATCGACATTCCGCCGATCGACCTCGCGCAGGCCCTCGGTCGCCCCGTGCCGCTTCCCAATACCTGCTCCGAAGGGAGCGGCGGCGCCGGCGGCGCGGCCGGCACCTCCTGCCCCCTCTGCCAGCCCGTGGGAGGCGAGTCCGGCTGCTCGGTGCCGGTCGGCGGCGGCGGTCCGAGCTGTGAGCCCGCCTCGCTCGGCAAATCCCGGCTTCACTACGCGGCTGGAGGCGTCGGCGGCGACGGCCTGCCCGGCGCCACCGCCTGGCGCGCCGTGCTCGGCCGCTTCTGGTCGCACGACTATGGAGAGAGGATCGTCGTCGATCCCGACACCAGCCACGTCTGGCTCCTGACCCGGCACGGCAGCTTCCGTGAATTCTCCAACCTCGCCGCCGGCAGCGGCCTGCGGCTCTACCAGGGCCGGGCGCCTTCCGACGAATTCCGCAAGCTTTATTTCGACACCGCCACCGGCGGCTGGGAGCTTCAAAGCCTCGACGGCCGCAAGGACGTTTTCCGATCGGACGGCCAATGGCTCCGCACCGTCTTCGCCTCCGACCCCGGCCATCCCGTCCAGGGCACCTACAACGGATCGAACCAGCTCACCTCCGTCAGCTTCCCGGACGGCCGCGGCGACACGTTCACTTATTATCCCGGCGGCAAGCTCGCCTCGATCACCGAGGTGCCCGTGGCGGAATCCGGGACGCTGCCGCGGACCTGGAGCTTCACCTGGTCGGGCGACGAGCTGACCTACGCCACCCGCCCCGACGGCACCGCCTGGCAATTCTTCTATGATCCGACTCGCCCGGGTTACCTGACCCGGGTGGACCTCGTCTCGGGGCCGCTCGAAAGAGTGACGGCCGCTTTCGAATACCAGTCCGGCACGAACAACGTCGCGAAGAGTTGGCGGGGAGACCCGTCCTTCGACGGTCCCGCCGCCGTGGACAAAGTCTCCTACGCCTACACCAACCCGAGCCGGCCCACACAGACCGTCGCCACCCGCACCGTCTCGGCCACGTTCAACCAGGTGACCACCTACGTGCTCGGCCGCGATCCGTCGAGCGGCAAACCGAAACCTGTTTCCATTCAGGGTTCTTGCCCGACTTGCGGCCTGTCGCCGACCACGGGCTTCGCCTACACCGGCAACCCGCTCCTGCCGACCTCCACGACCGACGCCAAAAGCACCCGCACCGACTTCACTTACGATGCGAACGGCCGGCTGCTGACCCGGACCGAAGCCGCGAACGTGCCCGCCCTCACCCGCACGACCATCTATACCTACGACGCCAATTTCCCCGGCCTGCTCACGCAGGTGGAGGTGCCGTCCACCTCCGGCGGCACCAACAAGCGCCGCACCGGTTCGGTCTACGACTCGACGACCGGCGTGATGACCACGCGCACGGTCGACGGTTTCGAATCCGGCGCCGCTCTGCCGGCCGGGTTCAAAACCACGAGCTACACTCACAACGGCTCCGGCGAGACACTCACGATCGACCCGCCTGGGCACGGCACAGCCGACGTGACGACTTTTACGTACAGCCTGGCCGGCCGCAACGGTCACGTCGCCGACAGTCGCATCGATCCGCTGGTCGGGGACCACCACCTACGGTTACGACGGCTTCAACCGCCGCACCTCGGTGATCGATCCCAACAACGTCGAAACCGTGACGGCCTACGACACCCTCAACCGAGTGACGGAAGTCCGCCAGAAGGGAGCGGTCCCGGCCGAGGATCTGGTAACCACTTACATCTACTCGAAGGTTCGGGGGATCTCTTCTGCACCAAGTTTCCGGAGAGGAAACGGAATCGAGTACGCCTACGACGAAGCGGGCCGGCTGACCGCCGTCCTCCGTGGTACGGCCGTGGCAACGCCGAGCGCCACCACCTGCCTGGATGCGGCGCAGCCTCGGGAGCGGCTGGCCTACAAGCTCGACGGCACCGGAAACCGGACCGAAGAGAGCCGGGAACGCTGGAACGGATCGGCCTGGGAGAGCCGCTCGAAAACCACCTATGTGCGGACCTGCCACCTCGACAAGACCATTCAGGGAGACGGCAGCGCCACGCCGAGCGTGACCGAGTATTGCTACGATCTGAACGACAACCTGGAAAAGGTCTGGGACGCCAACCATTCCAAGGCCACATACCCCGATCCCACACAGCTCTACGCCTACGATGCCCTGAACCGGCTGACCACCCTCACCGCAGGCCCCACCACGGCCAACGCCGCGGCAACCAACTATACCTACGACGTCCAGGACCACCTCGCCTCGGTCACGGACGCCGAAGGAAACGCGACGACCTACACCTATAGCGACCGGGATCTGCTGACCCAGGAGGTCTCGCCCGTCAGCGGAACAACGGTCCACACCTACGACGAGCACGGCGAGCTCCTGACCACGACCGACGCCCGCGCCATCGTGACGACCCGGACCGTGGACGAGCTCGACCGGGTAAAAACGATCGACTATTCGGACGGCACGCCCGGAACGAGCTATGCTTACGACGTGGGAACCTTCGGCAAGGGCCGCCTCTCGTCGATCACGCGCTCGGGGCAAGCCGTCGCCTACGGTTACGACCGCTTCGGCCGCCTGATCCAGGATGGAGCGCTCGGCTACGGCTACGACGAGAACGGCAACCGGACGCGGCTGACCTATCCGAACAACGTGGCCGCGGTTTACACCCACGACTTTGCCGATCGCGAGGCGACGCTGACCTACGAGCAGAGCGGCGGCGCAGCCGCCCGCGATCGTAAGCAGTGCCGCCTACGAGCCGTTCGGCCCGCTGACCAGCCTGAGCCTGGGCAACGGACTGACGAAACCAGGCTTTTCGACGCCCGCGACTTCCCGGACCGCATCCAGGTGCCGGGCCGGTTCGATTGGGATTACACGGTCGATGCGGTCGGCAACCCGCTCCAGATTGCCGACCTGCTAGTACCGGCCCAGAGCCGCACGTACGCCTATCAGGATTACCAGTACTCCCTGACCCAAGGCAATGGCCCCTGGGGGACGCGGAGTTGGACCTACGATCGGATCGGCAACCGGCTGACTGAGACCCGCGGCGGCGTGACCGACACCTACGGCTATACCGGAGGCAACCCGAAGCTTCGACTATTACCCTCGGAGGAGGAGCCGGGACCAGTAGAACGCCTACCACGGCGCGGAAGATCAGGTTCAGGACTCACGGCCCAACTCGGAGCTTCAGCTCGGTTACGACGCCGCGGGTCGGCTGACGCGCCTGGAAGAAGCGACGACGGAGACGGAATGATTCCTGCTTTATGATGGCCGGGGCTTTCTGCGGGAAGCCCGGCAGGATCTCGATCTCTGCTCGCCGATTGTGACACAGGCGACTTACAGCTCGGAGGGCGTGCTCGTCCACCGCGCCCACCGGAACGCGCTGACCCCGGCGGCCTCGGCGCTCGATGAGGCGTATGTTTTCTACTTTGCTGGTCGGCCCGTGGCGCTCCTTGAAGGCATTGTCCCTGCGACGCTGACGCGGAAGTATCTGACGGCGGATCACCTTGGCACGCCGGTGCTTGCTACGAGCGGCGCTGCGGCGACGCTCTGGGCGGGCGGTTTCGAGCCCTTTGGAGCGGACTGGAGCGGGGGCAGGGGGCGGCGGCGTTTTTCTCAGGTTTCCGGGGCAGTGGGAGGAT
>CAWJQA010000020.1:0-609829 GCA_963844885.1 uncultured Holophagales bacterium
ATAAAGATAACGGGTGACGTTGCCGTTGGGATCGGTCACCGATATGAGATTGTCCCGCACGTCGTAGCCATAGCTGGTGAGCGTCGCGCTTTGGTCCACAGCCGTGAGACGGTGCAGGGCATCGAAGGTATAGCGGGTATTCGGACTGGTATGGTTTTCATCCTGAACCGCCACGAGGAGCCCGTCGGCATCATAGGTGTTGCGGACAACCGCTCCAACCGGCACCGGGTGCCGATTTCGGCCAGCCGGTGATGGGCGTCGTAGACGAAATCCTCGCGGCTGCGGGTGGTCCAGGCGGCGCAGGCGGGTGCCGGAACGTCGCAGCTCTGAAGCTCCTCGCGTACGGTGGCGCCGAGATCGTCGAGCGTGCGGTGGCGACGCTCGATCTCGCGGCTGGCGGCGTCGAGGCGGATCTCATCCACCAGCCGCTCGGTGCCGTCCTCATACCCATACCGCAACCCGTTGCCTCGCGGCAGAACCGTGCGGATCAGCCGGTCCCGGCCGTCGAAATCATGCCGGGCTGTGTAGTCCGCCGCCTCGGCCGGATCGCCGGCCACGGCCTTCTGAGTGCTCGACACCACCCGGCCGCGGGCGTCGTCGCCCGCAGCGTGACCACTCCATTGGCGTCCGTGGAGCTGCGTGGCGTGCCGTAGACATCGTAATCCGCGGAAAACGTGGCAAGTCCCACCGCATCCGTAACACCGCGCAGCCGGCCACGCCGGACCAGATCGGAATCATTATCCGGGTAATAAGAGAATGTCGTCATGTCCGCTACGTCGGTCCGCGGCCCGTCCACGCTGAGCGTTCGGTGGCGGGCATCGAACGTGGTCGTGCGGGTATACGTCACCGGAGTGGTATCCGTCGCGGAAAGCCAGCCGGTCTCGCGGGTGACGAGCACCGTCTCGCCCGAGAGCCACTCCTGGCGGGTGAGCTTTCGTTCGCCGGGCCGGGCGGCGGAGGGCTCGTCGATCTCCGTGCGGAAGCGCGGCCAGGCGGGATCGTCGTAGCGGTAGCGCACCGTGCGCTCCAGCGGCGTGCCCGCGGCCTCGGTGACGGCCGTCAGATTGGCCCGCGCGTCGTGCTCGTAACGGGTCACGTGGCCGTTGGCGTCCGTGCGCGAGGTCACCAGATTGTCCGGGCCGTAGGTGAAGCTCTGATCGTCCCCTCCGGCTCCGCCGCAGGACAGACAGTTGCCTTCCACCCGGGCCGGCAGGAACCTTCCGCGTTGATAGCTCAGCGTGAAAACCGACACCTGACGGGTCGAAGCGTCGATTTCATGGGTCACCCGGGTCCGGCCCGGCGGCGTGTCGTATTCCAGCGTGACGAGATCCCGGCCGCCGGCCGGATCGACGGAGAGCGAGGTGATGCCGCGGTCGCGGGAGTCGTAGGCGTGGCCTTCGAGCAGCGATCCGGCCTCGTCGCGCACCTCCGTCAGCAGGCGCGGCACACCGTGCGAGTCCGCTTGATAGGCGAAGCCGCGCCACGGCAGCTCACCGGGATGCAGGGGGTCAAAGACCCGGACGAGCAGGCCGCCCTCGTACTCGAACCGCCAGAGATGCCCATCGGGAAGCTCGACCTCGGCGAGGAGCCCGCCCGAGTACCGCAGCTCGATCCGCCGACCCATCGAGTCGGCGACCGATGCCAGGCGCCCATCGGCGTCATAGGTGCCGGTCAGGGCGTTTCCCCAGCGATCGATCGTGGCGAGCCAGCGGCCGGTCGTGGCGTCGAAGAGGTGACCATGCCGTCGAGGTCGGTCAGCTCCAGATGGTTGCCCGATCGGGTCACGGAGCCGCGCAGCTCGCCCGGCTCAAACGCGGTCCAGGTGTTCTCTCCCTGCCGGATGTACTCCGACTCCAGGCCCTCGCCGCTCACATGGTAAAGGAAGCGCTCCGCGGCATCCGTAGCCCGTAGCGTCGCGGCGAACGAATGGCTCCAGCCGGAATCCACAACCAGCCCAGGATGGCGTGCAACCGCGCTGTGGTAGCTCAAGCCGAACGAAGCGGCAGCGGCGACTGCGCAAGCGAGAACAGCGGCAGGCTGAAAGACACGTCGCCGGACCCTACGTGGACCGGCATCCCCACGCCGAGCGACGGCGCGCCGCCGCCGCCGGCCGAGCAGGTGCGGCGGTCGGTGCAGGCGGCGGTCACCGCCCGGGTGGCCGTGGCTTCCACCACACCGAGCGGACCTTCGGCCAGAAAGCCGAGCCGGGCGGTGAACGTCTGCGTGTCGCCGCAGGCGACGTCGATCCCCGTATCCCAGGTGCCGCTCTCGAAGTACGGGAACGTCCGGGCCACCAGATCACCGTTGTGGAGGAGAAGGAGATTGTCGGATGACACCAGCGGATCGTTCGTGCAGGTGAAGAACGGCGGCGAGTCGCCGGTGTTCTGGCAGTAGTAGTTCGGCGCTTCGTAGTCCACGAACACCCGCGTGCCGGAGATGCGGAGCGCGACGGTGGGGCGCGGACCCGAAGCCGGTGGATGGAAGGAGGTGCAGCAGCGCGGCGGCTGGCCGGCCTCGATGGGGCCGTGGCAGTCGGAGGCCGCGCTCTGGGGTCCGAACCGCCACTGGGTGGTGCGTCCGCCGCCCGGTTGCGTCCAGGAGGCGGGGCCGAGAGCGTCGGGGAAGCACTGCATCGGCTGCACGCCACAGCCGCCGTGCAGGAGCACGCAGGAGCCCTGGCCGGCGGCCGGCAGAGCGAGAAGCGAGACGGCAAGCCCAGCAGGGCATATCGGCCGAGGGACAGATCGAGCATAAGACCTCCCGGGCGGCCTCAGTGCGACCTCGCCTGCCCGCCAAGGGAATGCTTCCAGGACGGGAAACCGGGGCAGGCGCGCTGCCCGACCTCACCGTTGCGGGAAGGCACGGCAGAGTTGCGCGCGGCCGTGACGCTTCGCCTGGGATCCAATGCCTCGGCTGAGCTCCCGACGCCTCAGCTAACTTAACGACGGCCCAGCTAACTTAACGACGGTCCAGCTAACTTAGCGACGGCCCGGCTAACTTAGCGACGGTCCAGCTAACTTAGCGATTCCAGTAATTAGGGTCCAGCTAACTTAGCGATGGCTCAGCTAATCTAACGACGGCCCAGCCAATTTAGTGACGGCCCAGCTAATTTAACGACGGGCCAGCTAACGTAAGGACGGCTCAGCTAATTTAGCGGTGGCCCAGCTAGTTTTGCGATGGCCCAGCTAACTTAAGGACGGCCCCGCTAATCTAACGACGGTCCAGCTAACTTAACGATGGCTCAGCTAATTTAGTGACGGCCCAGCTAATTTTACGACGCGGCGTCGGTAAATTAGCTGAGCCGTCGGCATTTTGGCCTGGCTGGCATGGAGTTGGTTGGCTGGGGGGCTGAAGCGGATCCTGGGTAGCCGGCAAAAAGAGGGGCGTGCCAGGCACGCCCCGATCCTTCCAGCCAGATGTGATCTAGCGGCTACTCAGTGGTGGGGGCCACCGTCTCGGGCGGCGGGGGCGGCGGGGGTGCCGGCTGCTTCCTGCCCGACCGGCCGCGGAACGGGGGGAGCCCGAACTCGGTCAGCTTCTCGGACCGGATGCCGTAGAACTGCCTGAGGCCTTTCCGCAGCATCGTGGCCAGCCGCTGGCCGTCCACGATCATCTCCCGCAGATCCTGCGAGGACTGCTGCTTCTCGGCGGCCAGGGCCGCCTGCCTCTGGAGCAGCGCCTGGGCCTGGCTCAGGTGATCCGCGAACATCACGCGGCTCGCCTCCAGGTGTGGGACCTCGTCCGTGTTGGTCGCCATCGCCGCCAGCAGGCGCTGCCACTCGCCCAAAATTCCCGAATACGTCGTCTCGTTCTGCATGGTCATCTCCTTGTGGGGTTCTTGGCCCCTTTGACCTCGCCGGCGCCGGATTTGGCGCCGGGAGGGAATTCAGCAGATCTGTTCTGCCCGTCCGGCCTGCTCTGTTCCCGTTCCCGTAGTCAGTAGGCCGACAACGACGCGGATAGTAGTTATACGGATCTCCTCTGTCAACTGTCTAGTCAGCTAGAGTATGTTTATGATTCAGTTCCAGATTGAAACGTCAACCCCGGATCGCTTTGGGCACGGTAAAGGAAGCGGGCGACCTTCCGGGCCAGCTCCACCGTGGCGGCCTCTCTCTTCGCCGCCTCGCAGAAGATCCGCAGCGCAATCAGGGCCTGGCTGTGGACCTGCTGGCTCTGGAAGATGAAGGCCATCTCCTCGGCGATGGTGCGCACCCGCTTCGTTTCGCCCTGCTTCAGGAGCACGAGCGACAGATCCACGCTCACCAGGGCGAAGTCGTAGCTCAGCTCAGGCTTCTGGAACGTGCTCCGGACCCGCTCGAAGCCGGCGCGGGCCGACTCCAGGTCTCCGAGCTCGCTGTCGATCTTGGCCGCCAACCACGAGACACGGGCGCTGTCTAGCTCGCCGCCGAGCCGGTCGGCCAGCCTTCGCACCTCGGGCAGCTTCTCCCGAGCCTCCTCGGCCCGGCCGAGGTGCAGCAGGTCTTCAACAAGGTTGCTGCAAACAATGCATGCAAACCGTGGCTCGCCCTCAAAATCGAGAAGAGGAATCGCCTCCAGGACCGCCCTGGTCGATGCCTCCGGCTCATCCAGGACGTCATGAATGTTCGACTTGGTGAGGAGGATTTTTCCTCGCAATTCACCGCAGTCGAGCGCCAGGGCCTCCTCGATCCGCTGGAGGGCCAGCGGCAGCTCTCGGTCGTCGCGATGGAGGACGGCCTCGATCCACGGCAGCACGGCCTTGTTCAAGAGCCCCGGGTCGCCCGGCTCGCCTTCCTCCCACAGCCTCCGGGCGCGCACCCGGGCCTCGCGCGCCGCCGGCAAGTCGTTGCAGACGCGGTACGCATTTGTCAACGCGGCCAGGGCCTGACCTTCGATCCTCCACCGCCAGGCCCGGTCCCCGTCCACCCGCTCCGCGACATGCACGGCCAGCTTCGCCCACTCCAGCGACTCCGCGGGTTGGTTCGGCGCCTGAAGGAGGCTCTCCGTGGCCAGCCGCTCCGAGAGAGCCCACTGCTGGAACTCCGCGACGCGCTCGACGAGGAGCCAACGCTGTTTTTCCTTGCGCCGCTTCAGGCGTTCCAGCAGCGGCCCGGCCAGATCCCGGTCGGCCGCCACGGGCCGGGCGGCCCGCTCCTGCCGGCGGCCCTCCGTGGCCAGGGGCTCGAGAACGAGGTCGAGCGCCGAATCGACCAGGGGAAACAGCTCGACGACCGAGACCTGCGCGAGCATCCGGGCTGGCCGGCTCTTGCCTCGAACCGCGAGCCGGAACGAGCGGAGGATCCGGAGCACGGAATCCAGCAGGTAGCGGGGGAGGCCGGTGACGTCCGCGGTGGTTTTCAGGGCGTCCTCGGGGACAGCCCGGTCCTCCCGCTCCCACATCGACACCTGGGAAGGAAGGAAACCAGCCTGCCCGGCAAGCGTCACCTGGTCCCACCAGCCGCGGGCCCATCGCATCAACACCATGGCCAGCCCGGCGCCCGGGACGGCCTTCTTCTTCCTGCTCTTCTTCGCCTTGCTCATCGTCATTACTCCTCAACCGTGCTCAGAGATCACGGAAGACGGGTTCTTTTCCTCCAGGCTCCTGGCACTATCGTCCCGGGAGGCTCGCTCCGCGGCCAATGGAGGCCCGAGCCGCCTCCCGGACAGGAGCCGTTCCATGCGTCTTGGTCGTCAAGCAGCCGTATTCGCCCTCGTTCTCGCCCTCACCCTTCCCTGGGCCGCCGCCGCGGAGCCTCGGCTGGTGGACCGCGGCCTCGGCGAGCGCCATGCGCTGAGCGCCCCCGCACTGCTGGGCCACCTCTGGGGCTTCCTCACAGGCCTTTGGGAAGCTGCAGGTGCGATCCTCGACCCGCTCGGCACCGACGCGGGGTCTAGCGCCGAACCTCTCGGCAACCCACAGCCCACCACCGACGCGGGGTCTCGCCTCGAACCACTGGGCTGACCTCGGCTGTGTGGCCGGAGCCTTCATTCGGCTCCGGCCTTTTCTTCGAACTTCAGCTCAGGGTCGTTCTGGGCACGGCGGAGGTACCGCGCCACCTTTCGCGCCAGCTCCACCGTCGCAGTCTCCCGCCGGGCGGCCTCGCAGAAGATCCGCAGCGCGGCCAGCGCTTCCCGGTGGACCTGCTGGCTCCGGAAGATGGGGAGCATCTCGTCCGCGATGGTGCGCACCTTCTTCGTTTCCCCCTGCTTCAGGAGCACGGCCGAAAGGTCCAGGCTCACCAGGGCATGGTCGTAGCTCAGCTCAGGCTTGGTGAAGGAGCCGCGCACCTGCTCGAAGCGGCTTCTCGCCTCCGCGAGATTTCCGAGCCCGGCTTGTACCTTGGCTTCCAACCACACGATCCGCTGGAGGTCCAGCTCGCCGCCGAGGCTCTCGGCCAGCCCTCGCGCCTCGGGCAGCTTCTCCCGCGCCTCCTCGACTCGGCCGAGGTGAAGCAGATCTTCAACGAGGTGACTGCACACTACGCACGCCAGCCGTGGCTCGCTCTCGAAATCGAGGAGCGGCATCGCCTCCAGGACCGCCTGCGTCGAAGCTTCCGGCTCGTCCAGGACGTCATGGATGTTCGCCTTGGTGAGGAGGATCTTTCCCCGCAGCTCGCCGTCGTCGAGCACCAGGGCCTCCTCGATCCGCTGAAGGGCCAGCGGGAGCTCCCGCTCGTCGCGATGGAGGACGGCCTCGACCCACGGCAGCACGGCCGCGTTCAAGAGCCCCGGGTCACCCGGCTCGCCGTCCTCCCACAGGCGCCGGGCGCGGACCCGGGCTTTGCGCGCCGCCGGCAGGTCGTTGCAGACGCGGTGCGCGTTCGTCAACGCGGCAAGAGCGAAGCCTTCCAGCCGCGAGCGCCACTCCCGGGCGCCGGACACCAACTCGGCGATGCGCACGGCGAGCCTCGCCAGCCAGAGGGCCTCCTTGGGATGGTTCGGCGCGGCTTCGAGGCTCTCCCAGACCAGGAGCACGCAGAGGCCCCAGGTGCGGAAGCGCTCCTCCTCCTCGACCATCATCAGCCGGTCTTCCGGGCTGTACTTCTTCAACTGCCGCCAGAGGACATCGGCCCGGTCCCGGGCATGCAGGGCCTCGCCGCCGAGCGTCAGCAGCTCGAGCGCGGCGCGCGCAAACGACGCGGCGAACCGGCCGACCCGGGCGGCGATGGCTTCGATCCTCCGCCTCTTGGAGGCGAACGGGCCGGCCGGCCCCGATCTCGCGTCGGCCCGGGCCGCCTCGAGCTCGCTCAGGGCGGCGTCGATCCTCTCGGGGCCGAGCCCCATCCGGGCGATCATCAGCTCGAGCTTCCCTCGGCGCAGCTCCTTTTGTCCGCTCTCGAGGTCGTTGACCGTATGGGGCGGTAATCCAGCGGCTTTCTCCAATCGGACCTGGCTCCACCCCAGCCCCTCGCGCAGGAAGCGGAGCACGATACTCAGGTCGGGCTTGCTCTCTCGGGCCATCGGATCTCCTCTCGAAATCTTCCTTCCATATACAGTTGCCGCCGGCCCCCTTTTTTTGACAGGGCGGAGCAAATTCCCTGAAATTTCCCGGAACCTTCCGAAAGGGCCGTGCTGGTCCATCACCCAAGGAGCATGTCTTCCGCACTTGCTTGGCAGATCACAAAGCCTGGCCTAGCCTCTCCTCGTTGGTGCTAATGGAGAGACTCTGTGATCAGCACAAACCCCGAGGAGATGCGGCGGCTGGCGGACCGGATTCTCGAAGAGATCGGGAGGCCGGACCCGGGCAGCAGCGAGGAGGCCTGCCAGCGCCTCGTCGCCGGCAAGACGACCGAGAATGAGACGCGCGACCTCGTGCGCAATCTGTTGCGCCGCGCCGCGGAGCGGAGATCATGACAAACCAGGAAACAGCGGGAAAAAAGATCCTGTTGCCAAGCGTTCGCTCCTGGAGCACCCCGTCGGAAACTGAATTCCGCGATGCTCTCGAACGGCGCATCCGCAGGACGCTTGGAGCGGAGGCCGCGGCCCAGGTTCGGCCGCGGCTGGACGATCTGCCTCTCGAGCGATTGCGCACCGCCGTGGCCCGGCTACCCTATGTCGACGACGTCTCGGCGCTCGTCGATCCGGACTGGAAGCTGGAAGCCGAGTTGATCGGGTTGGCCAAGCTTGCGCGCCATGCCTTCGGGTGGCCCATGGCAGCCGGAATTCTGCTGGAGGTTCGCACGGGGCGGCGGCCGTCCAACACGGGGGTATTCTTCGTCGAGATCCCCTGGCTCGAGCATCTGCGCGAGGCGAGGAAGATTGTGAAAACCCTGGCTGAGTCGGGCTGGGTTGTCTTGAAGCTCGCCAGCCCGGAGGCCGCGGTCAACCTGAGCCGGACCGTCGACTCGAAGATCGTTCGGGCTTTTCGCCTCGGCAAGTCGACTGTGCGTTTATGACCGTTTATCTCTCGGCAGTGGCCGCCTGCTCACCCCGTCATCTCGCCCACCGCTTCGCGCACGTCCTCCAGGCACATCTCCATCCGCTCCCGATGAGTGCGGAAGGAGACCACGCAGATCCGGATCGCGAATTCTCCGCGCAGGAGCGTGCTCGTGAGCAGGACGCGCTTGCGGTCGTTGATCCTCTTGAGGAAGCGCCGATTGAGGACGTTCAGCTCCTCGGCCGCCAGCCCGCCCGGGTTCAGGCGGAAGGCCAGGGTGGAGAGCTGCGGCTCGGCCAGGATCTCGATCCCTGGAATCCGCTCGAGCTCTTCGCACGCCCATCGGGCCAACGCGATCTTCTCGTCCAAAGCCTCCCGGAACGGCCCGATGCCGTGCATCTTGAGCGGCAGCCAGACCCGCAGGCCGCGGAAGGGGCGGGTCAGCTCCGGCGAGATCTCGCAGAAGTCCACGCCGTCCTGGGACGACGGGAGATAGTCGGCGGCGAGGCTGTGGGTGCGCCGCAAGGCCTCCGCGTCCCGCACCAGGAGCGCGCCCGTGCCATAGGGGAGGAAGAGGCTCTTGTGCGGATCGAGCACGATCGAGTCGGCGCGCTCGATCCCGCGCAGCACCCTTTTCCCCTCCCGGGTGAGGACGAAAAACCCGCCGTACGCCGCGTCCACGTGGAGCCAGAGGCCGTGCCGGTCGGTCACGCCGGCGATCTCGTCGAACGGGTCCACCGCGCCGGTGTTGGTCGTGCCGGCGCTCGCTACGGCGAGGAACGGCGTGAGGCCGCGCGCGCGGTCTTCTTGTACGGCCGCCTCCAGGGTCTCGGCGCGGAGGCGGAACCGCTCGTCGGTCGCCAGCTTGCGCACGTTCGCCGCCGGGAATCCGGCGAGCATCGCGGCTTTCTGGAGGGAGTGGTGCGCCTGATCGGAGAGATAGATGACGCCCGAGAGGAAATTCTCCGGCAGGCGCTCGCGCCGGGCCGTGATAAAGGCGGTCAGCGCGGAGAGCGAGCCGCCGCTCGTCAGGATGCCTCCGGCCTGCGGCGGGAATCCAACCATCTCTTTGAACCAGTCGATCACGTTGATTTCGAGCTGCGCCAGGCCGGGCGCGGCACCGAACAGGCCGACGTAACGATTCACGCTGTCCGAGATCAGGTCGGCCACGGCGGCATGGAGAAGACCGCCGCCCGGCACGTAGGCCAGATAGCCCGGACCGGCCGTGTTGATCGAGCGCGGCACCGCGCGGTCGAAGAGAAGATCCAGCAGCTTGCGGAACGGGGTGCCGTGCTCGGGGAGCGGCTCGGCGAGGGAGCGGGCCAGGCGGGCGCCGCCGGCCGTGTGCCCGGCGGGCTGGTCCGGCAGGGAATCCACGTGCGCGGCGATGCGGTCCATGGCCGCCTCGACGAGGCGGCGCATCTCATCTCCGGTAAGATCGAGGGGAAATTCTCGGCTCATAGGGGTGGAGCTTGGCTTAGTTGGTCAGATCAGGCAGAAGCCTGTGCTCTGGCTCCCTCTTCGGGATTCGGAAGGGTCTCATGGCATCAGGATACCAGGGCGACTCCCGGGTACAATCCTTCCCGATGCTCCGCCGTCTTCTGACCTGGGCCGTCCTCCTCGCCCTGGCCTTGCCCGCCCTTCCTCAGCCTCCTCTGTCGCGCGAGCAGGAGCTGGAGAACCTGCGCGGCGAGATCGCGCGGCTGGAGACGCGGCTGGGCGAGGCGAAGAAGCTGCAGACCGGGCTGCGCGGCGAGCTGGATGCGGCTGAGCTGGAGCTGCGGCTTCAGGAGGCGCGGCTGACCGAGGCGGTGACCGCGCGCGACCTCGCGGCGCGGCGGGCCGAGGAGGGCGAGAAGGAGGTGAAGCGCCTGGAGGCGGCTCTGGTACAGGCGCGCCAGGACTTGCGGCGGCGGCTTTCCGGCCTTTACCGGCTCGGCCGGCAGGGATACCTCCGGCTCTTCCTCGCCCTGAAGCCGGATGAGCGGCTGCTCCCATCCATCCGGCTGGCCCGCTATCTGGCCCGGCGTGACCGGGCGGCGGTCGACCGCTATCAGGCTTCCCGCGAGCGGCTGGAGCTGGAACGCGAACGGCTGGCATCACAGAGGGTAGAGCTGGAGCGCTGGCTAGCCCGTGAGGAGGCCCGGCGGCGCCAGCTCGCCGAGGTGCGGCGGCGCAAGGCGGTCCTTCTCGCGCGGGTCGAACAGGAGGGTAAGAGCCTTTCCGAGCAGGCGTCCGCGCTCTCCGACCGCGAGCGCAAGCTGTCCAACCTGGTCGACTTCCTCTACGGCCGGACCACCACGAACCCGGCGGGAACCCCGATCCAGCAGTTCCGCGGCGTCCTCGACTGGCCGGTGCAAGGCAAGGTCACCGAGGGCTTCGGCTTCCGGCTCGATCCGCGCTACCGCACCCGCGTGCCGCACAACGGCATCGATCTCGCGACCTCGCCGGCCGCCGAGGTGCGCGCCGTCTTCCCCGGCAAGGTGCTCTACGCCGCGCCGTTCCAGGGCTATGGGCCGACCGTGATCGTCCACCACCCCGGGCGCGTGTTCACGCTCTACGCCGGGCTTTCCGAGCTGAAGGCGGGTGCGGGAGGTATGGTATCTTTAGGCGATGTCGTGGGGCTGGCGTCGGACAAGCTGTATTTCGAGATCCGCGTCGAGAACCGTCCGGACGACCCCCTGCACTGGTTGAGGTAATCCTCTATGAGCCGTAGCCGTATCGCCTTCTTCCTGGCCTCCTCCCTGCTCGTGCTGCCGATGCTCGCCGGTACGCTGCTGCGCGCCGCGGACCGTACCGAGAAAACCGACGACGACTCGTTTTACAAATACCTGTCGGTGTTCACCGAGGTGCTGGGCCTGGTCCGCCAGTCGTACGTCGACTCGCCCGACATGGACGTGCTCATGGCCGGCGCGCTCGACGGCACGACCGACGCGCTCGACCCCTTCTCGCTGTACGTGCCGCCGGATCAGGTCGAGACCTACCTCGCGGCCCGCGACACCAGCCGGCGGCAGAGCGGCCTGATCCTGCTCAAGGAGCACGGCATCGTCTACATCGTGGCCACGGAGAAGGGGAGCCCGGCGGAGCTGGCCGGGGTCAAGGCGGGCGACATCGTGGCGAAGGTCGGCGACCGCACGACGCGCACCATGCCGCTCTGGGAGATGCAGGAGGCGCTGGCCGCGAAGGCCGGGACGAAGATCGCGCTCGAGCTGATCCGGCTCGGCGAAGCGGTGCCCGCCACGTTCGAGCTCAAGGCGTTCGATCCGCCGCCGGTCAGCCTCACCGAGACCGAGGGGGTGCCTCTGCTGCGTATCCCGTCGTTCGAGAAGGAGACGGCGAGCCAGGTCAAGGCCGCGCTCGAAGGGCTGGGCACGAAGGCGCGCCAGGGGCTGCTGATCGACCTGCGCGGCGTCTCCTCGGGCGACCCCGAGGACGCCTACCGGACGGCCGAGCTGTTCGCCGACGGCGACCTCGGCGTGCTGCTGCGCCGCGGTCAGGAGACGGCGGCCTTCCATGGCGGTGACAAGCCGGTCTGGCAGGGCCGCATGGTGATCCTCGTGGATCGCAGCACGCTCGGCGCGGGCGAGATCCTGGCCACGATCCTGCGGCAGAAGGTCAAGGCCGAGCTGGTCGGCGAGCGCACCTTCGGCCACGCCGGGCGCCTCGGTACGGCCGCGCTGTCGAACGGCGGCCGTCTGCTGTTCACGGAAGCGTTCTTCACCGGTCCCGACAAGGCACCGCTCAAGGAGGCGCTCAAGCCGGATCTGCTCGTGGACGAGCGCTCCCGGACGTATTTGGAGAAGGACGTGCCGATGACCGAGTTGATCCTTCGCCGCGGCATCCACCGCCTGCTGGGTGACGAGGCGGAGACGGCCCAGAAGGCCGCCTGACCCGAAGCGACGAAGCGAGTGCCGCGCCCGCCCGCGCCCCGCCGGCCCGCCGTCCGTTCCACGGGCGGCCGTCCCCGTTCCCGGTCCAGGCTGTCCGGGCTGTTCCTGTTCGTGCTCGGCGTCTTGGCGGGTGCCGGCGCCCTCTATCTCGCTTTCCGCGATCACGACGGCCGGTCCGGCTCCGCTCCGGCTCCCTCCTCCCGCGAGGAGCGGCCGGCGCCCGAACGGCCCCGGAAGCGCCAGGTTTCCACGAAGAAACCGCCCACGCCGGCCGCGCCGGACCACGTCGAGCCCGGTTCCGGCGGGACTGGCGGCAGCTCCGACGTCGAGGTCATTCCCGCTACCGCGCCCGCGCCGGCCGAAGGCGGGCGGATCGCGCTGGTCATCGACGACCTCGGCCGGAGCGTCGCCGATCTCGCGACGATCGAGCGCCTGGGGGTGCCGCTCTCCTACGCCGTCCTCCCTTACGAGGAGGAGACGCCGCAGGTCGTCGAAGAGCTGCACCGGCAGGGTGTCGAGGTGCTCCTTCACCTGCCCATGGAGCCGGCCAACGGCGAGGATCCCGGGCCGGGCGCGCTCCGCCTCGGGATGACGCCGGACCAGCTCCGCCATTTCACGCTCGCGGCGCTGCGGGCCGTGCCGGGCGCGGTGGGAGTCAACAACCACATGGGCTCGGGGCTGTCGGCGGACGAGCCCTCGATGCGCACCATCCTCGGGATGCTCTCCGGCCGCGGCCTCTTCTTCCTGGACTCGCGGACGAGCGCGCAGAGCGTCGGCTACAAGGTCGCGATCCGCCTGGGCGTGCCCGCCGCCGAACGGCAGGTCTTCCTCGATTCGGACGTCGAGCCGGAGGCGATCCGCGGGCAGTTCCACCGCTTGCTCGGCCTCTCCCGCACCCGCGGCGCGGCCGTGGCGATCGGCCATCCGCATCCGGAGACGCTCGCGGTGCTGGCCGAGGAGGTGCCGAAGGCGAAGGCGCTGGGATACGAGTTCGTCCCGGTCAGCTACCTCCTCGACCGGCCCGATGCCGACGACGCCCCGGACTCGTCCGATCCCCCCGGCGATTAGCCATGGCTCTCCTCCTCTATCTGCTGGGCGGCGCCTTGCTCGTGCTGCTGGTCCGCTGGTGGCGGCCCGCGGGGATTTCGCGGCGGGCCGCGGCGGGGTACGTGCTCGCGGCCGGTCTCTTCTTCTGTGTGCCGCTCGCCACCTCGTGGCTACAGGTGCCGACCGACATCGCCTACTTCTGGATGCCCTGGGGGGAGACGCTGGCGGCGCCGATCGTGCCGGAGAACCCGGTGCTGGGCGACATCCCGTCGCAGATGATCCCGTTCCGGGATCTGGTGCGGCGGCGGCTCCTGGACCTGGAAGTCCCGCTCTGGGCGCACGAGATGGGGACCGGCCAGCCGCTTCTCGGCAACGCGCAGTCGGCGCCGTTCGCGCCGCTCCACCTGCTGGCCCTGCCGCTGCCGACGATCCGCGCCCTGTCGGTGGCCGTGGCCTGGCAGGTGCTGCTCGCCCTGCTGCTGACCCACGCGCTGGCGCGCGCGCTGGGAGCCGGAGAGATGGGCGCGGCGCTGGCGGCGGTGGCGTTCGCGTTCTCGGCGTTCGAGATCCCCTGGGCCTACCACCCGATCGGCATGGCGGTGGTCTTCGTGCCGGGGGTGCTCCTCGGCCTCCTGCTTCTGCGGCGGGGAGAGCGGGGCGCGTTCACCGGCCTTGTGGTCTGCGCCACGTCCATGGCCCTGAGCGGCCATCCCGAATCGCTGGCGCACACGGCGCTGGTCTGCGCAGTGTTGACGGCTGTCCTGCTGCTCGCCCGCAGCGAGCCCGTCTGGCCGGCGCGGGGGAGATTCCTGGTGCGGCTCGCCGCGGCCGGCGCCCTCACCGCCTGCCTGAGCGCGCCGTTCCTTCTGCCTGTCCTGGAGGCCCTGCCGGCGAGCGAGCGCTGGGTGGCCGTCCACCGGATGCCCCAGCTCTACCAGTCGCCGCCGTTCCAGCCGGCCTTCCTCTTGCCGCTGGTCGATCCGCTCGTCTTCGGCAGCAGCCGGGACGGCGACTGGCAGGGGTTCTCGAACTACAACGAGATGTGCAGCGGCTACGCGGGGTTGCTGGCGCTGGCGCTGGCGCTGGCGGGCGCCGCGGTCTTGCGCGGCCGGCCGGCGCGCCTCCTGGCCGGCGGCCTCGCGGCGCTGCTGGTGGCGCTACGGCTGCCGCCGCTCTTCGAGGTGGTCGCCGCGCTGCCCGGCCTGGAGGTAATGCAGGGGCGCTTCCGGCTGTTCTGGGTGCTGGCGGTGGCGCTCGCCGCCGGCCTCAGCGTGGAGGAGCTGCCGAAGAAGGGTTGGAAGGCCGCGGCGGCGGTCATCCTGGGCCTTGGGGTCGCGCTTCTGCTCGTCCCCCCTCCCCTGGAAGCCTGGCAGCGGCTCTGGTGGTGGGGCACGCTCGCCGGCATGGCCGCCGCGCTGGCCGCGCTCGCCTGGCCGCGCCTGCGGCCGGCCTTCCCCGGCGTGGCGCTGGCCGTGCTGGCGCTCGACCTGGCGCTGCTCGGCGTCCGCTATCATCCGATCCTGCCGCCCGCCTTCGACCTGACGCCGCCGCCGGCCCTGGCCTATGTGATCGAAGCGGGGAAGGCGGAGCCGGGACCGTTCCGGGTGCTGGCGGAGTCGGGCGACCTGCTCCCCAACCTGGCCTCTTACTATGGTCTGTGGGACCCCCGCGGCAACGATCCCATGCAGCCGGCCGCGCCGGTGATGGCGGTGGGCAGCAGCTTCCTGCCGCGGTTCAAGGTCGGGCGGCTCGTCCACATCTCCTACCCGCGCTTCCCGGCCCAACTGAAGCCGCGCTTCGACTACTTCGGCGTGAGATACCTGCTGGCGCGGCACCGCCGCCGCTTGCCGAAGCCGTGGCAGGCGGTCTTCAACGGCGTCGGCGGCAGGGTGTGGAAGAACCCGGATCCGCTGCCGCTCTTCTTCATGCCGGCGCGGATCGACCGCGCGCCGGACCCGGTACGGGCGCTGGAGACGATGCTCGCCAATGCCGACTTCGCGGGGTCTTCGGTCGTCGAGGCGCCGGCCGGCCCGTCCGTCTTCCAGGAGGGCCGGGTGACGATCGCGAAGGTGCGGGCGAACGGCTTCGATCTGGAGGTGGAGTCGCCGGCTGGCGGAGTCGTCGTGTCGAGCGTCAGCCACGCCGCGGGCTGGCGCCTGCGGCGCGACGGGGAGGAGGGGTCTGTGCTGCGGGTCAACGCCGGCTTCGTGGGCTTCGAGGTGCCGCCGGGCCGGCACCGGGTGAGCCTCGACTACCGGCCGGCGGGCTGGACGTGGGGCCTGCAGCTCTTCGCATTGGGCCTGATCGGGATGCTGGTGGCGGCTTTTCGCTCACTCCGTCCGCAGCACCTCGATCGGCCGGCGCTCCAGGGCGCGGAGGCTGGCGGCGAGGCCGGCCAGCACGGCGAGGACGGTGCTGGCGGCGAGCGCCACGGCCATGGGTAGTGGCTGAAGCTCCCACGACAGCTCGAAGCCGCGGGTGACCACGGCGTAGGAAAGGACGGCCGCGCCCGCGGTTCCGATCAGTCCGGCGACGAGGCCGATCAGGGCGTACTCCACGGCGAAGGCGCCGGCCACCCCCTTGCGCGTCATGCCCAGGGTCTTGAGCAGCGCGACCTCCCGGCCGCGGCGGGCCGAGCCGGCGCTCACCGCGCCGCCGAGGATGGCGATGCCGGCGACCACGGTGAACCCACCCAGGAACCGGATGCCGACGCCGATCCGCGCCAGCACTCCGGCGACCTTCTCCAGAATCTCCCGCACCCGCAGCAGCGTGACGTTGGGATAGGCGGCGGCCAGGGCGTCCTGGAGCCGCTGCTCGGAGCCTTTCGGGAGGCGCGCCGCGGCGAGCCGCAGTTGCGGGGCCTTTTCGAGCACCCCCGGCTCCACCACCAGGAAGAAATTGATGCCGAAGCTCTGCCAGTCCACGGTGCGCAGGCTGGTGACGGTGACCTCCACCGGCACCCCCTGGATGTCGAAGCGTACCACCGAGCCGAGCTCGAGCCCGAGGTTCTCCGCGAAATCCTTCTCCACGCTGACCTCGGCGCGGTTCGGATCGCTCCACAGCTTCCCTGCCACGATCTGGTTGTCCGCCGGCAGCTTTTCGAGATACGTGAGGCGCTGCTCGCGGGTGAGCGCCCAGCGCCGCGCGCCTTCGCGGTTGCGCGGCCCGCCGCGGTCCTCGTCCTCGTTTTCCTCTCGGCGGCGGCCTTTCTCCGCGAGATCCTCGACGGGCTTGCCGTCGATGGCCGAGATCCGCGCCATGATCACCGGCACCGAATCGATTCGGGTGGCCCCCTGCTTCTCGAGGATGCTCTCCACCCCGGGCCACTGGTCGGGCTGGATGTCGATCAGGAAGCCGCTCGGCGCGTCCGGCGGGATGGCGGTGGCGAGCTGGGTCGACAGGCGGCGCTCGACGAGCGACATGCCGAGGACGACCAGGACGCCGAGGCCGAGCGCGACGATGGCGCTGACCGTTCCGGCACCGGGGCGGGCGATGGCCGCGAGGCCGTGGCGCATCCAGACGCGGCCCGGCAGCGGTGTCCGCGGGGATCTCGGCATCCGGCGGACGAGCCACGAGATCAGCAGGGCGGCTCCGGACAGCGCCGCCGTCACCAGCACGACGCCGCCGGTGAACCGCGAGCCCAGGTCGAACGAGCGCGACTGGAGGGTGGCCATGCCCCAGATGCCGCCGCCCAGGGTGAGCAGCGTCGCGGCGGTGGCCCAGCGGTGGCGCGGCAGCGGCTCGGCATCCCGGCGCAGCACCCGGGCGGGCGGCACGCGCAGCACGGACGACAGCGACGGCAGGCTGAACAGGATCGCGACGCCGATGCCGAGCGCCAGCCCGCGGAGGAGGGCCGTGGGCTGCCAGGGGCGGATCAGCTCGGCCGGGATCAGGTCCGGGAAGAGCGACGGCAGCGCGAGCTGGACCGCCGAGCCCAGGGCGATGCCGGCCAGGCTGCCGGCGAGGCCGAGCAGCGCGGTCTGCCCGAGATAGAGCGGGAAGATCTCCCGCGGGCGCATCCCGAGGCACTTGAGGACCGCGATGGCGTCGAGGCGGCCGGCGAGCCAGGCGCGCACGCTCTGGGCGACGCCGATGCCGCCGACGAAGAGCGACAGCAGGGCGACGAGCCCGAGGAAGCGGTCGACCCGGTCGATGCTCCGCCGCAGCGCCGGCTGGGCCTCCTTGTAGGTCTCGATGCGGTAGAACGAATTGTCCGGCAGGATCGACTGCAGCCGGTCCTTGGCCGTGGCGATCGACTCGGCCGGGAATCCGGGCGGCAGCTTGATCAATGCCCGGTAGCTGATGCGGCTGCCGCGGCCTTCCAGTTGCGTCCGCGCCAGGCCGGCGGGGGCGAGGAAGACGCGCGGGCCGAACGTGAACGATACGCTGACGCGGTCCGGCTCGGAGAG
The DNA here is from genome assembly GCA_963844885.1 of uncultured Holophagales bacterium. GTDB lineage: Bacteria > Acidobacteriota > Thermoanaerobaculia > Multivoradales > UBA5704 > DATMER01. The sequence continues at coordinate 17,703 of CAWJQA010000020.1, forward strand.
CACCACGCCCGCGATGCGGAACGGCGCGCCGCCGACCCGCAGCACGTCCCCCATCTCGAGATGAAGGGTCGAGAGCAGCTCGGAGCCGACCACGACCGTGTCCGCCCCGATCAGCTCGCGCAGCGGGCGCCGCGGCCGGAGGTCGAGCTTGCCGTAGAAGGGGTAGTCGCCGTCCACGACCTTGAGCTCGACGAGCTGGCTTCTTCCGGTCGCTCCGGAAAGAGCCACCGTGACCGTCTCACGCAGGTCGGTGCGCTGCGCGCCTTCGAGGCCGGCCGCCTTGAAGTCGAGGTCGGCCGGCACGGGCCGGCGCCCCTCGACGGCGAGGTCGGCGGCCAGGAGCTGGCGCGCCTCGACGCGGATCCCCTCGTCCAGGCTGGCCGACATGCCGGCCACGGCGACCACGGCGGCGACGCCGACGGAGAGGCAGGCCACGAAGAAGGCCAGCCGGGCCCGGGAGCCGCGCGACTCGCGGACCAGGGTGTTGAGGAAGAAGCGGAGGCTCACCGTGCCTCCGTCAGGCTCGGCACGGCCTCGATCCCGCCGCGCGACTCTTCCTTCTCCACACGGCCGTCGCGCAGGTGGATGCTGCGGTCGGCCAGGGCGGCGACGGCCGGGTCGTGGGTGACGAGCACGAGCGTGGTCCCTTCGCGCTGCCGCAGGCCGGTGAGGATCTCCAGAATCTTGCGGCCGGTGGCGCCGTCGAGGTTGCCGGTGGGCTCGTCGGCGAGGAGGATGGCCGGCCGCGGCGCGAAGCCGCGGGCGAGGGCGACGCGCTGCTGCTCGCCGCCGGAGAGCTGGCTGGGGTAGTGGTGGCCGCGGTCCTGGAGGCCGACGGCGGCGAGCATCTCCCCGGCGCGGGCGGGAGCGTCGTGCAGGCCGAGAAGCTCCAGCGGCAGCAGGACGTTCTCCAGGGCGGTGAGGTTGCCGAGAAGCTGGAAGCTCTGGAAGACGAAGCCGAGCTTGCGGCGGCGCAGGAGCGCCAGCGCGTCCTCGGACAGGGCCTGGATGGGCTCGCCGTCGATCCGGATTTCGCCGGAAGTGGGCCGGTCGAGGCCGGCCATGAGGGCGAGCAGCGTGGACTTGCCGCTGCCGGACGGGCCGAGGATGGCCACGAACTCGCCCGGCGCGATGGCGAGGTCGACGCGGTCGAGGATGGTCAGATCGCGGCCTCCGGAAGGCAGGCGGCGGGTCAGTTGCGTGAGCTCGATGCGGGGAGTCATCTTGATTTTGAATCGTTGGCGAAGGGAGGGGCGGAATAGGCGGGGCCGGCCCGAGCCTTTCCTATCCATGGAGAACGCCACCGGCGGCGGGAGCTTACCACCCGGTTTGCCCCGGTTGCCGTGGCCCGAATGGAGCCCATCTGATGCGCAGAACGCTTTCCGTCGCCGTCCTGTTCCTGCTTGCCTTCAGCGCGTGCGGCCCGCGAGGCTCGGAGCCTGCCGCCGCCTCCGCGCCGTCCGCACCCGCGGCCGCCGCCGCGACCGGGCCGCTCGTCGTCTTCCTGGGCGACAGCCTCACCGCGGGGCTGGGGCTCGAAGGGAGCCAGGCCTATCCCGCCCTGGTCGGGGAGACGCTGGCGAAGTCCGGCCACCCGGTCCGGGTGATCAACGCCGGGGTGAGCGGCGACACGACCGCGGGCGGCCTCGCCCGGCTCGACTGGCTGCTGTCCCAGAAGCCGGACGTGGTGGTGGTCGGTCTGGGAGGCAACGACGGCCTGCGCGGCCTGCCGCTCGGAGAGGTCGAAGGCAACCTGCGGAAGATCGTCTCCCATGCGAAGGAAGCCGGCGCGAAGGTTCTCCTTCTCGGCATGCAGATCCCGCCGAACTACGGCCCCGAGTACACGAAAGGGTTCCGGGAGATCTACCCGCGGATCGCGAAGGAGCTGGACGTCCCCCTGGTCCCCTTCGTCCTGGAGGGGGTCGGTGGGGTGGAAAGTCTGAACCAGGCCGACGGCATCCACCCCACGGCCGAAGGCCAGGAGAAGGTGGCCGGGACGGTGGCGCCGTATGTGGAGGAGATGGTGGCTTCTGCCGCGCCAACCAGATGATTGACATGATGAGCCGGCCTGATTATCATTCTCATCATGGATATCGCGAACGCCACCCAGCAGGAGGTCAGCTACCGGGTCCATCGTGAGGCGCCCGAATCCGAGCTGTACGATCCCCTGGGCATCCTGCCGCCGGGAGACGTGGCCAAGATCCCGGAGTACTGGACCGTCGAATTCTACTTTGGCAAGCGGATCATCGCCCGCCGGTCGATCTTCGATCCCGAAGCGGTCGTTCGGCTGGTCGAGAAGAACGGAGGCTACGACGTGGAAGTGTCGACCGCCCGCAAACGGCCCGTCGATCGCGAGAGGTTGATCGAGTCCATGCTCCCGGCCTCGGTGCCGAGCGCCGTGACCGTCCTGCAGGCGCGCCGCAACGCGTTGGCGCGCGACCAGGTGTTCCAGGAGTTCGGCGGCCTCTCCAGCGCGGATGTGGCGGACCTGGCGGGCTCGCGGGCGGCCAACAAGGCGGCTCTGGCCCACCGCTGGCGCCAGGAGGGTCGGATCTTTTCCGTTCCGCACCGGGGCGTGAGCTACTTCCCTGGATTCCAGCTCGATGACGAGGGTCAGCCGATTCCGGCGGTTGCCGAGGTGGTCCACCGGCTGGGCGGCCGGACCACGGAGTGGGGCATCGCGTTGTGGTTCACCGCGAGCAATGGATGGCTCGGCGGCAGGAGGCCTGTCGACCTGCTGCGCGAGGATCCGCAGGCCGTGGTGAGCGCGGCCGATCACGAGATCGCGGACCTTGTCTTCTGATCTCCCGGCTCCACCCGGCCCCTCCGGTCTGAGCCCGCTCCTCCTTCCCTGGGAGAGCGGGCGCTCCTTCGTCCGTTGCCACGACGTCCGCTTCGGCGCCACCGAGTTCAATCCGGGGCACGGGCGAGGGCGGTTCCATCCGTTCGTGGACGGCTCGGGGAATGTCGTGCCGACCCTCTACGCCGCCGACCGTCTGGAGGGGGCTCTCTCCGAGACGATCTTCCACGACATCCCGGTGCGAGGTGAGGGCAAGAGGCTGCGGCGAGTCCGGTTCGATCCGTTCCTGGTCTCGAGCCTTGCCTGCGAGCGTGAGCTGACCCTGGTGCAGCTCCACGGTTTCGGATTGTCCCGGATCGGTGTCAGCCGGGCGGAGCTGATCGAGACCGAGGCGGACGGCTATGCCGGCACGGTGGCCTGGGCGCGGGCCTTGCACTCGGCGGATGCCAGGATCGACGGCCTTCTCTGGGTCTCCCGCCAGCACGACGAATCGCATGCCCTGGTCCTGTTCGGCGACCGGGTGCAGAGGTCGGACCTGCGGGTCGTGAAATCGCCTCTCCCTCTCGGCTTCGGTGAAGGCCTCTCCGCGGTCGAGCATGCGGCCGAGCAGGCGGGCATCCTCCTCCACGAGTGAGCTTACTTCCCCTTCGCCCCCTCCCAGAGCTCATCCATCTCAGCCAGAGTCGCCTCGGCCGCGGTCTTCCCTTGGGCGGCCAGGCCCTGCTCGACCGCCGCGAAGCGGGTGCGGAACTTCCGGTTGGTGGCGGCCAGGGCGGCTTCGGGATCGACGTCCAGCTTGCGGGCGAGGTTGGCGAGGGTGAAGAGGAGGTCGCCCATCTCCTCGCGCACCTCTGCCACCTTGCCGCCGGCCAGGGCCTCGCGCAGCTCGGCGATCTCTTCGTCGGCCTTGTCGAGGACCGCGGCGGCGTCCGGCCAGTCGAAGCCGACGCCGGAGGCCTTCTGGGTCAGGCGGTAGGTGCCGAGCAGGGCGGGGAGGGAGGACGGCACGCCGCCGAGCAGCGTCTCCCGGCCGGGCTCCTCGCGCAGCTTGCGGCGCTCCCAGGCCTGGCGGACCGCTTCGGCGTCCTCCAGGGCCTCTTTGTCAGCGTCGCCGAACACGTGCGGATGGCGCGCCACCATCTTGCTGTGGACACCGTCGATGACCTGTGGCAGTCTGAACGCACCTGCCTCCTCGGCAAGGCGCGCAATGAACGCCACCTGAAAGAGCATGTCGCCGAGCTCTTCCGCCAGCTCCCGCCAGTCGCCGCCGTCGATGGCGCCGGCCAGCTCGTGCGCCTCTTCGAGGAGATAGGCGCGGACGTTCTCGATCGTCTGCTCGCGGTCCCAGGGACAACCATCGGGTGCGCGGAGGCGGGCGACGAGATCGACGAGCTTCTGAAGGCCGGTAGTATCATTCATGGGCGAAAGGACGGTTTCAGGTGAGTAGCCAGGGCAAAGAGATCAAGGTCACCGACAAGCGCATGTTCACGCCCGAGGGCGAGCTCAAGGAAGAGTACCGCTTCCTCAGCGAAAAATCGACACCGAGCGTCGCCGACACCGTGCCGGCCGCCGCGGTGGAAATCCTCCCCGAGCCGCCGCGCCGCGAGGCGTCGAGAGCCGAGGATCTCCTCGACTTTCCGGGCACTCCGCCGGGGCTCGGCCCCAGCTTCTTCGATCTCGCGGCCATGCTCGCCGAGCCCGCCGCGATCTATCTCGGCGACGCTCCCCTGCCCGACGGTCAATGGGCCGAGAACCTCGAAATGGCGCGTCTCCACATCGACCTCCTGGACGTCCTGCGGCAGAAGTCGGCCGGCAACCTGACCGCCCAGGAGTCCGCCTTCCTCGACGATCTGCTCTACCGGCTCCGGGTCCGCTATGTTCAAAAGAATGGCTGAGAGACGGCTCCTCACCGGGGCGGCGCTGGCGCTGCTCATCTTTCTCGCACCGGCGCTGGCGCCGGCCGCGCTGCCGGCCGAGACGACCTCGTCCGCCCAGGCGACCGGAGTCGAGATGACCGAGCCGGTCCGGCGAACCCTCAAGCAGCTCGAAGAGCAGTGGCTGCAGTGGATCGTCAAGAACGACGCGCAGAGCTCGGAGGCCGTGGTCAACGATCTGCTCGCCACCGCGCGCCAGCTCGGGATCACCCGCCTGCCCGACCTCTCGGCCGGCGCCCTCGCCAAGGCGGTGCAGGCCGCGGAGAAGCGCGACTTCAAGCGCGCGCGCTGGGCCCTGGACGCGGCCGAGAAGCTCGACCCCGGCCGCTCCGAGACGGCCTTCGCCGAAGCCGCCGTCGACCGGCGCGAAGGCCGTTGGGCCGGCGCGGTCACGGCCATGGTCCGCGGCTACTCCCGCCTGTTCGGCCTCCCCCTCGAACGCTACCTCTGGCTCCAGAACCTGCTGATCTGGAGTCTGACCCTGCTGCTCGTGGCCGGCGGCCTGTTCGTGGCCATGCAGATGGCCGCCAAGGGTGGCGAGCTGGTCCGCGACATGGCCGGGCTGTTCGGCCGCTGGATGCCCGCCAAGGCGGCGATGGTCGTCACCGCGGTCCTGCTGCTCTGGCCGCTCGTCCTGCCTTCCGGCCTGCTCTGGCTGCCGGTCTTCTGGTCGCTCCTCCTGTGGACCTACGCCTCCGCGAGCGAGCGCGCCGTCCTGTTGTCGCTCTGGCTGCTCGTCGGCGTCGCCCCCCTGGTGATCACCGAGCAGCGGCGACACGTGGCGGTGGTGCTCTCGCCGCCGGTCCAGGCCATGGAGAGCCTGCAGGAGCACCGCCTGTACGGCGGCCTGTTCACCGACCTCGGCGCGCTGCGGGCGCTGATGCCCGAAAGCCCCGCGGTCAAGCACCTGCTGGCCGATGTGCATCGCTCCCTCAACCAGTGGGAGGTCGCCCGCTCGCTCTACCGCCAGGTGCTCGAGAAGGAGCCGGAGAACACCTCCGCCCTGATGAACCTCGGGGCCTACTTCTTCCTCAAGGGTGATTTCAACAACGCCATCCAGAGCTTCCAGAAAGTGGCGACCGTCGATCCGACCAATGCCGCGGCCCAGTTCAACCTGAGCCAGGCCTACTCCGAGTCGTACCTCTTCGACGAGTCGAAGCGCGCCCTGGCCCAGGCGCGCGGCCTGGACCAGCAGCGGGTCGAGTTCTGGGTGCGGAACCTGAGCCAGCAGCGGGTGGTGACCAACTCCGGCGGCATGGAGCGGATCCCCGAGATCCGCCTCGAGCTGCTGGAGACCTGGCGTCGGCAGGAGGGCCACGACTCCCGGCTGATCCTGTTCCGGCGCGGTCTGCCCATCCTGGTCTCCCTGGTGCTGATCCTGGTCGCCGTGGCCCTGCACTTCGCCCGGCGCACCGAGCGTCCGGAGGCCCCCGCCGAGCGCCGCGACCTCGGCCGCTGGGGACGTGTCCTGCTGCCCGGCCTGCGTGCCGCCGAGGCCGGCGAAGGGGGGAAGGTCTATGTCGCGCTGCTCGTGCCCTTGCTCTTCGTGATGCTTCCGCTCTTCAAGGGGATCGGTTATCGCATCCCTTGGGGGTATGATCCGGGAAACCTCGCTGCCTGGATCGTGGCGATCCTGGGATTGGCGATCACCTTCGTGGTCCGGCTCCGCCTGGAGCGGCGCAACGAAGTGTAGCCCACCGCGGCAGACGAGGTTACGAGGACCGCGATGGCCGTCGAAGGCACCCTGGAGATCTTCAAGCTCCCGGAGATCCTGCAAATGATCTCCCAGCAGCAGAAGACCGGCATCCTCACCGTCCAGGGCGAGCAGGACATCATCGCCGTCTCGTTCCTCAAGGGACAGGTCGTCACCGTCGACTCCCTCAACCACACCCAGGAGGAGGGGCTCTCCCAGATCCTCATCAAGGAGGGGGTCCTCACCGCCGCGCAGTTTTCGCGCGCCTCCGCCGAGCACCAGTCTTCCGGCCAGCGGCTGCTCGACCTCCTGGTCGAGCGCAACTACGTCCGCCGCGACGCGCTGCTCAAGGCTCTGCGCGTCCACTCGATCGGGCTGCTCGAGCAGCTCCTGCGGTGGACCAAGGGGGATTTCAAGTTCTACGGCGGCGACGAAGTCCCTTACGAGGAGGGTTTTGCGCCGATCCCGGTCGAGGAGGTTCTCGCGCGCGCCACCACCCAGGCCGCCCCTCGCCGTCCGACCGGGCCGGTGCCGGTCCCGCCACCCGGTCCACGGCCGGTCCCCGCCCCCGCCCGTCCGGGCTCGGACAACGCCTCCGCGACGTCGACCGCGACCCGGCCGGGGCTGCGGGTGGTCCGGCGCGAAGGGGTTCCTCCGGCCGCCGGAGCGGATGAGACGGAGGCCGGGCAGTTCCGCAAGATGCGCGTCGAGGCGCCGCCGGCCGAAGCGGTCCGCCGGCCGGCGCTCGCCCGGGCCGCGGCGATCCTCCTCGCGCTCCTCCTGGTGGCGGTTCTCTTCCGCGCCCCGGGTGCGGTGGTGGTCCCCTTCCCCTGGCAGGGAGGGGAGCGGCTCGCCCTGGGCCATGAGCAGAGGTCGGCGTTGTCGCTGAAGATCGACCGCGCGGCGAAGACCTGGTTCCTGCTCGAAGGGCGCTTCCCCCAGCGCCTGAGCCAGCTCGTGGATGCCGGCTACCTCGCGCAGGGCGACCTCGTGGATCCGGACGGGCATCCGCTCCAGTACTCGGCCGGCCCGGAGAGCTACACGCTGCAGCCGACCAGGTCCGGCAAGCCGGTGGCCGGAGCGGAGACGACCGAGGCGATCACCGGCAACTTCTTCCTGGACCCGGAGTTCCTCATCCTGCCCGAGGAGACCGCGGCCCAACCCCTCGTCCTCCTGGATTGAGTTGATCCCGTTCCCCCTCGGGTTGATCCCGTTCCCCCTCTCCCCGGCCCTCTCCCCCGTGCCGGGGGAGAGGGGGCCCCACCCTTCCTCTTTCTGCGAGCGTTCCTCCCCCGGAATAAATCTGCGTCCCTCTTTGTCATATGAGGTGACGGCGAAACTTGACGGCTCGCCACTAAGGATTTACACTGCCGAGTGTAGAGGAATTTCGACGAAGGAGGAGCAGCGTGAGCAAGATCATCGGAATCGATCTGGGTACCACCAACAGCGTGGTGGCCGTGATGGAGGGGGGCGAGGCAAAGGTCATTCCCAATGCCGAGGGGAACCGTACCACCCCGTCGGTGGTCGCTTTCACCAAGAGCGGTGAGCGCCTCGTCGGGCAGGTCGCCAAGCGCCAGGCCGTCACCAACCCGCAGAATACCGTCTTCTCGATCAAGCGCTTCATGGGGCGCAAGTACGACGAGGTGAACGAGGAGATGAAGATGGTCCCGTACAACGTGGAGCGCGCCGAGAACGGCGACGTCCGCGTCAATGTGGAGACCAAGAAGTTCTCGCCGCCCGAGATCTCGGCCATGATCCTGGGCAAGCTCAAGCAGGCGGCCGAGGACTACCTGGGCGAGAAGGTGGAGCGCGCGGTCATCACCGTGCCGGCCTATTTCAACGACGCCCAGCGCCAGGCCACCAAGGACGCCGGCCGCATCGCCGGCCTGACGGTCGAGCGGATCATCAACGAGCCCACCGCCGCGGCCCTGGCCTACGGCCTGGACAAGAAGAAGGACCAGACCATCGCGGTCTACGACTTCGGCGGCGGCACCTTCGACATCTCCATCCTGGAGGTCGGCGAAGGCGTCGTCGAGGTGAAGGCCACCAACGGCGACACCCACCTGGGCGGCGACAACATCGACCAGCGGATCATGGACTGGCTCCTCGAGGAGTTCAAGAAGGACCAGGGCATCGACCTCGGCAACGACCCGATGGCCCTGCAGCGCCTGAAGGAGGCCGCGGAGAAGGCCAAGATCGAGCTGTCGAGCGCGCAGGAGACCGAGATCAACCTGCCGTTCATCACCGCCGACGCCTCGGGTCCGAAGCACCTCAACCTGCGCCTGAGCCGGCCGAAGCTGGAGCAGCTGGTGGACGACATCATCCAGCGCTCCATCGCGCCGTGCCGCCAGGCGATCAAGGATGCCGGCATCAAAGCCGAGGACATCGACGAGGTCGTGCTCGTCGGCGGCCCGACCCGCATGCCGGCGATCCAGAAGCTGGTCAAGGACACGTTCGGCAAGGAGCCCCACAAGGGCGTCAACCCGGACGAGGTCGTGGCCATCGGCGCCGCCATCCAGGGCGGCGTGCTGGCCGGCGACGTCAAGGACATGCTGCTGCTCGACGTGACCCCGCTGTCGCTGGGCATCGAGACCCTGGGCGGCGTGTTCACCAAGCTCATCGAGCGCAACACCACGATCCCGAGCCGCAAGGCCGAGATCTTCTCCACGGCGGCCGACAACCAGACCTCGGTCGAGGTCCACGTCCTCCAGGGCGAACGCGAGATGGCGCGGGACAACCGCACGCTCGGCAAGTTCCACCTGGTGGGCATCACCCCGGCCCCGCGCGGCGTGCCGCAGGTCGAGGTCACCTTCGACATCGACGCCAACGGCATCGTCCACGTGTCGGCCAAGGATCTCGGCACCGGCAAGGAGCAGAAGATCACGATCACGGCTTCGAGCGGCCTCAACGATGCGGAGATCGACCGCATGGTCCGCGACGCGGATTCGCACCGCTCCGAGGACCAGGAGCGCCGCAAGCAGGTCGAGGTGCGCAACCAGCTCGACGGGCTGATCTACAGCACGGAGAAGAGCTACGACGAGCACAAGGAGAAGCTCGGCCCCGACGACAAGGGTGAGCTGGAGCGCGCGCTCGCCGAGGCCAAGGCGGCGCTGGAGGGCGGCGAGACGGCGGCGATGCAGGCCGCCACCGAGCGGCTGACCAAGGCGGCGCACAAGCTCGCCGAGGTCATGTATGCCCAGCAGCCGGGCGGCCAGCCCGGTGGTGGAGCGCCGGGTGGCGGCGGCGGTGCCGCGGGTGCCACGGGCGGCGGTGCCGCCGACGAGGTGATCGACGCCGAGTACGTGGACGTGAACGAGAAGCGCTGAAGAAGGTGGATCATGGCGCCGCTCAAGAAGATCTACCTCGAGGAGCTGACTCGCATCCAGGACCGGATCAACAGTCTCTTCGAGCAGGCGCTTCTCCCCTCGGAGTACGAAGACCGCGACGGGGGCCTGCCCGGCACCTGGGCCCCCGCGGTCGACGTGATCGAGACCGAGGACGCGTATCTGGTCTTTGCGGAGCTGCCGGGCGTCCGCAAAGAAGACATTCAACTGCAGGTCCGGGACCGGCGGCTGGAGCTCTCCGGCCACCGGCAGGCCCTCGGTGAGAACCGCAACTTCCTCCGCATGGAGCGCAGCTACGGCCCCTTCCGGCGGGCGTTCGATCTCGGAGCGCCGGTGGACACCGACGGCATCACCGCCGGCTTCGAGGCGGGGATCCTGAGGGTTCACGTCCCGAAATGGGCGGCGGGGACCCCGGCGACTCCGGCGGGCACCACGGTGCCGGTGAGAGAGGAGTAGCATGGCCCCCCCCCGGCGGCGCAAGGCCGAGCCCAAGTACGTGATGATCAGCGTAGTCTCGGAGCGCTATGCGATCCATCCGCAGACCCTCCGGCTCTACGAGCGGGAAGGCCTCATCAAGCCGGCCCGCAGCGCCGGCAACACCCGCCTCTACGACGAGGAGGCGCTCCGGCGCCTGGAGATCATTCTCACCCTGACGCGCGAGCTGGGGGTCAACCTGGCCGGCGTCGAGGTGATCCTCAACATGAAGGAACGCATGGACCACATGCAGGGCGAGGTGGACCGCCTCCTGATGTACGTCCGCGAGATCGCCCAGGAGCGCCGCCAGGACGCGCAGCAGCACGCGCTGGTGAAGCTCGAGGGCGGGGCGCTGATTCCGCGGCGGTGACCTCACCCCCTGACCCCCTCTCCCATCGCTCACCCATCCCCCGGGAGAGGGGGCACCCCCTCCCAAGACAAAAAATACAGGCTGTTCTTGGGTTTTGGGTGGTGGGGTATATTGGGTGGTGGCGCCCCCTCTCCCGGTCGGGGGGAGAGCGATGGGAGAGGGGGACGGGGGGTGAGGTCGGCTCGTGCTACGATTCCCTCATGCAGCCGACAGCATCGAGGCAAGAGCCCTGCCCGCACTGCGGTGGGCGCGGGTGGATCGTCTCGCTCGGCACCGGCGCCGGACAGGCCCGGCCGTGCTCGTGCCGTAGTGTCCGCGATACGGACGCCGTCGCGCGGCTCGTCGAGGCGGCGGGCGTCCCGCCGCGCTACAGCCACTGCCGGCTGTCCAGCTTCCAGGTCTCCAGCGAGGCCGGGCCGCTGCGCGCCCAGCTCACCCAGGCGCGCTCCATCGCCCAGCAGTACGTGGACGGCTTCCTCCTCGAAGGCGGCCGCTTCCGCGAGTCGGGTCTCCTTTTCGTCGGACCTCCCGGCGCCGGCAAGACCCATCTCGCGGTCGGCGTCCTTCTGGAAGTCATCGAGCGCTACCGGGTGCATGCCCGCTTCGCCGAGTTCACCTCGCTGATCCATCAGATCCAGTCCACCTTCGACCCCGGCTCCCCGGAGTCGAAGCACGCGATCCTCGACCCCCTGGTCGACGCCGAGCTGCTGGTCCTGGACGAGCTCGGATCGCAGCAGCCCACGCCGTGGGTGCGGGACATCCTCTATCTGATCATCAACCACCGCTACACCCACCGGCTGCCGACCGTTTTCACGACCAACTACCTCCTGGACAGCCCCGTCCGTGCGGCCCGGCCCCGTGCCGCGAAGAGCCTCGACCGGGGCCGCGACGCCGAGCCGGCCGCGCCGGAGGAGAGGCTCCTCGCCTCGCGCCTGCCCGCCATGCTCGTCAGCCGCCTCTACGAGATGGCGCAGCCGGTGGCGCTCAGCGCCGTGGAGGATTTCCGCAAAGAGCACAAGGTCCATGGGGCCTATCAGCGATGAAGAAGCCGCTTCTTGCCGTGCTCGTGGTCCTGGCCTTCGGCTGCCGGACCGCTCCGCCTCCCGCCGTCGAGAAACCGCCGGTCGAACCGGCCGAGACGCCGGCTCCGATTCCCACCCCCGAGCCCACGCCCGAGCCCGAGCCGCCGGCTCCCGAGTCAACCGAGCCGAAGGTCGGTCCGGAAGCCCCTCTCCAGGTTCGGGTGGGGCTCGCCTCCGACCTCCAATCGGTCACCCTGCCGTGTTGCGAAGAGCCGCTCGTGGCCGCCGTGGAGAGCCAGGCGGTGACCGTGACCGCCGCGCTCCGCATCGAGCCCGCCGCGGGCGGCGCGCGCCCGGGCTTCTTCCGCCTCCAGGTCGCCGCGCTGCGCGACGAGCGCCAGTCGTCCGACCTCGCGCAGCGGCTCGCCCAGGAGACCGGCCAGCCCGCGGAAGCCACCTTCGACGCCGGCATCGACCTCTACCGCGTCCGGGTCGGGCACTATGCCACCCGCGAGCAGGCCGAAGCCGATCTGCGGCGCCTGGGCAGCATCGGGGTCATCGGCGCCTTCGTGGTCGACGACGGCGGCGGCGTCTCCGAGCCGGCGATCCGTATCGTGCAGGGAGCGTCCACCGCCACCTATCCGGGCCGCTGGGTCTCCGTCTCCCGCACCGGTGCCGAGGGTGTCGAAGGTGCCGGGGGCATCCGCGCCAACGGCAAGCGCTACCGCGGGCGCATCCTGGTCTACCTCAACGACCGCGGCCTGCTCAACCTGATCAACGAGCTGCCGGTCGATCAATACCTGCGCGGCGTGGTGCCCAGCGAGATGGGTCCCATCCAGTACAACCAGCTCGAAGCGCTCAAGGCCCAGGCCGTGGCCGCCCGCACCTACACCCTGCGCAACCTGGGCGAGTTCGCCCGCGAAGGGTACGACATCTGCGCCACTCCCCGCTGCCAGGTCTACAACGGCATGCCGGTCGAGCATCCGCTCTCCGACCAGGCCGTGGCCGACACCGCCGGCCAGGTTCTCCTGTACCAGGGCCAGCTCGTGGATGCGCTCTACAGCTCCACCTGCGGCGGTCACACCGAGGACGTGAAGGTCATCTTCCCCCTCAAGGAAGAGCCCTACCTCAAGGGCGTCCCCTGCATGGAGGAAGGGATCGAGCGCCTGCCGGGCAGCCTGCCGCCGGGCCAGCCCTTCCCGGCCGGCCTGACCCGCGTGCTCCTCCCGCCGGCGCCGGAGCGTCCGGGCGAGGAGATCCTCCAGGCGCGGCTGGAGCACCTCGCGCTGCTCGCCGGCCTGCCCGTGCCGCGCGAGCACCTGGCCTCTCTCGACCGCCGCGAGGTTCAGCGCTTCGTCTCGGCGGCCTTCGACCTCGCGCTCGACGCGCGCCTGCTCGTCGCGCCCGAGGACGTAACCTATCTCCTTCACGATCCGCCCCAGGACTGGAGCCAGGACGACCTGCGCCGCGCCGCCTACCTCGTGAAGAGCGGCCTCGTCAGCGGTCCGCTCGACCAGCCCATGGACGACGGGGAGATCGAGCGCATGCTCCTCGCGCTGGCCGAGCTCCTTCAGGTGGTGCGCCGCGAGGAGGCCTCCTTCCTCGGCCTGGGCGCGGGAGGGATGACGGTCAAGACCGGCAAGGACAAGGTCGAAGCCACCTACCCGCTGCCGGCGGGCCTCGCCACCTTCCGCCGCCGGGGCGAGCTGATCACCAGCGCCGACCTCGCCCTCCTGCCGGGAGACGGCGTGACTCTCTACTGGCAGGGGGAGCGGCTGATCGCGGCGGCCCAGGAGGTGGACCTGGACGGCGTCGCCTTCGACCGCAGCAGCCCCTACAGCTCGTGGACCCGCTTCCGGACCGACTCGCAGCTCGCCCACAACGTGGACACCCGCTTTCCGGGAGTCGGCTTCCACGACCTGGAGATCCTCGAGCGCGGCGGCTCGGGCCGGGTGGGGCGCATCCGCATCCTCGGCGACAACGGCCAGAGTGTGGAGGTCGACGGCCTGGCGATCCGCTGGACGCTCGACGTGCCCGACACGCTGTTCACGGCCAAGCGCCTGGCCCCGAGGAACCGGGAAGCCGGCTGGCTCTTCACCGGCCGCGGCTTCGGCCACGGCGTCGGCATGTGCCAGGTCGGCTCCTACGGCATGGCCCAGCGCGGCCACACCTACCGCGACATCCTCACCCACTACTACTCGGGAGCCGAGTTGGCCCGAGTCCGCTGGACCGGCGGCGCGGTAGGGGCGGCGGCGGCCGGCCGGTAGGCGCTGCCGCCTTTTCTTTCCCTGGGCCTGCCGGCGTCCTCGCCGGGCACATCAACCCTGAGTGAATGGGGGCGCCCTCTCCCGCGAAGCGGGGGAGGGACGGGGAGGGGGCCTTCCCCTTGCGCGGCACAGGTGACCTTGCGGTGAAGAAGCCGGAGTTGCGGCAAAACAAGGTGACGCCGCGGTGGAGAAGTCGACACTGTCGACAAAATAAGATGATTCTGCGGTGAAGAAGTCGACATCGCGGCAAAGTCAGGTGATATTGCGGTGAAGGAGTCGACGTTGCGGTGGAGAAGTTGGAGTTGCGGCGAAGTCAGTTGACGTTGCGGCGAAGGAGTCGACGTTGCGGCAAAGTCAGTCGACGTTGCGGTGAAGAAGTTAGAGTTGCGGCAAAGTCAGGTGACGTTGCGGCGAAGGAGTCGAGGTTGCGGTGGAGAAGTTGGAGTTGCGGCAAAGTCAGTTGACATTGCGGTGGAGGAGTCGACGTTGCGGCAAAGTCAGTCGACATTGCGGCAAAGTCGGTTTACGTTGCGGCAAAGTCGATTGACGTTGCGGCAAAGTCAGTTGACGTTGCGGTGGAGGAGTCGACGTCGCGGTGGAGAAGGGAATCGCCCCATGTGGGCGCCGGCCCGCCCAACCATTCCGGCGTCCACCGTGTCTATAGGAGAAGGGAGGCTCTGGACCGGCGAGCTCCGCTTGCCGCCCAGATTCCCCTGGGTGTTCCTTGAAAGCTGAATCTCCCTGATCTGTACGGTGGGATTGAAGAAGAACCGCGGCCGGAAACGGGGGTATACTCACCCCCGCGGAAGCCGGCTGCTGACCCGGAAGCCCGCGTTCTTTGAAAAGCAAGAAGCATGCCTGACAAGAATCGTGCCACGGCCAAACCGCCAATTTGGCAGGCAGGTCAGAACTGGGCCGTAACCCGAGTGGAATGAAAGGCTTGCCGAGAAACAAGAGTCGCCCGACGAGAGGAAAGAAGGCCTTGCAGGAGCCGTTTTCAGGAGGTCAGAAAAACAGGTGGGTTAACCTCCCTGGAATCAGATGCTTGCAAGGGCCACGGTCGGAATTGCCCTGATCAGTACGGTGGGATTGCGACGATTCCGGTTGAAAGCTCGAGTTATATCATTCGTTACCGTCGGAATTGCCCTGATCAGTACGGTGGGATTGCGACGGTGCATAAGGCACAATCAGGGAGATAATCTTTCTCATCTTGGGGGTTGGGGGAAGCGCCCCTTGCGGGCGCCGGCGCGTAGCCCCGGGTTTCAACCCGGGGCGTGGGGGCCCGATCTGGTTGTCGCGCCCCTTCAGGGGCGAGGGCACGGGCGGAAAGAGGAATGCCGGTGGTGCCGTGGCGCTCCCGGTGGCAGGTTGGGTCGCCTCGCCCCCGCCGTCGCCCCTGAAGGGGCGTGTGGGATGGGTGGGGCGCCGCAACCCCGGGTTGAAACCCGGGGCTATGGGCCCGCGCCCGCAAGGGGCGCCTCCCCCAACCTCCCAAGCCGAGATGTGTGTAACAACATGGGTTTCAACCCCAGGTATCGGCCCATTCCCCAACCTGTCCAATCGGCGGGCGTGGTGCTCTCGCATGCCTCGTATCCGGCGTCACAGCTCGTGGATCTCGCCGCGGAGCTGATGAAGCTCGCCAAACGCCGGGCGGCCGACGACGCGGAGAAACCGGAGTGTGAGACTCCAATCGAAGGGACCGTGGATTTCGCGGTCCTGCACGAGCCGGGGAGCGAGCGGATCCGCTACGGCGGCGGTAAAACCTTGATCCGGTCACGGCTGTTGCTGTACCGAAATCCGTCCCATTCCGAACGTCGCTCCCTTGCCCAGGTGAAAGACCTCCGCGGTGCGGAAGAGAGGCGCGAGCGGGGAGAGATCCCCTTCGATCTCCAGATCTCCCACGAAACCGCCCATGTTGATCTTGGTGTTCTGGCGGTTGCTGTAGCGTTCCCAGTCGTGCCAGTGCAGATTTGTGGTGGTGATGCGCACGGCGGAAGCCTGGTCGAGAAGTGGCCGGAACTGCCAGTCGAGATCCACGCCGGGGACGTGAAACCAAGCCAACTCCAAAACCCTCCTCAGCATGGCGAAAGCGAGAGTCCGGACATCCGGATTCTCCTGAAGCTGTCCTCGTACCAGGAGACGAGTGGGGGTGTGGAACCGGAGAAGAGCCTTGCCGGTGTCCAGCGGTTCCGGAGACGGGTAGAGCGGAGAAACCTTTCCCAGCGCCACGGTAGCCCGGCCGCCGGCATAGACCTCTTGCAAGCCGCCGTCTGGAAGAACGGCCTCGGCGCGATCGAGATGGAACGGCACCTGCTTCGATCCCAGACCGGCGCGGGCCATTCGCTCGACCGCGAGCAGAGCGTACGCCTGGAGATCCGCGGCCTGGCCGACGAGAAGGAGATCGAAAAGGAAGCGCGTCGCCCGGCTCGAAGTCACGCACCTCCGTGCCCGGCTCGAACACGTAAGGCCGAGGCGAAGTCGGGAGGCCGCGGAGGAACGGAGGCGGCTCCCCCTCGATCAGCGTCTCGAACAGGCGCGTATAGACGCAGACCTGCCGCAGCAGGCAATCCGGGCACGGCTGATCCGGTCCCATCGTGCAGACCGTCCGCCGAAGCGCATGGCCGAACGCTCCCCGCAGAAGCGAGCCTTTGAACGGCGGGAGAAAGGCCCGGCCATCGGCCCGTAACGTGAAGCGCAGGCGGACGTAGGGAAGGCGGGGAAGCGCATACGCCTCCGACTTGCGCAACACGCTCTCAGCTCGGCTCGTCGAGAACCGCGGCGACCGAAGAGGCCACGACGGCCTTCTCCAGCCAGCGCTCCAGCCGCTCCGGGTCCTTCTGAGTCAAGATCCGCTCGCGGACGGTGTCTGGCACCGCGATGCCGCGAATCCGAAGGACGGTCAGCAGATTGCGCGCCGCCTCTTCAGTGGATCCCTCGGTGCGTCCCTTGGTGAGCCCCTCGGTGAGCCCCTTGGTGAGCCCCTCGGTGAAAATCCCTCGGCACGTCCCTGTGCGACGTATTTCTTCGCGAAATCGCTCTGATATTCGTAGCCCTTCATCATCGCCTCCAACGCGCATCGGGCCGCGTCGTTCATAGAATTGTACACGAGGTCGTAGTAGAACCTGGCTCGGCTCTTCCTCGAGTACCCGGATCGCGGGCAACACCGCGGCGGCGATCGGCGCTCCCTGCTCGGAGTCACCGTGCGCCATCGCGGAGAGCACACCGAGCTCGGGTCGGCGGGACGCTTCCTCGAGATCGGGTCACGACCGGAACGGCGGTGCGGTGAAGAACAGCCGGGCGCAGGACGAAGCCGGGGACCCCGGTTTCGATCGGTTCCGCGCACCACCCGGCGACGATCGGGTCGAGCGCGACGACGAGGAGAGCCGCCGGGCAACGGTGGATGGCACGGGAGACCGTCACGTAGGCGGGCCAGCTCAGACGCTTTCCGGGGTCCACCGCCAGTTGGACCTCGACGATGATCACCCGGACGGAGACCTCGCCGTCAAGAAGGACGACGACGGCGTCGGCGCGATATTCGGCGGGCCGGATCTCGCTCAGGTCGGCCGAGACGATGCGGGCTTCGGTGTAATCCGGGAGCGCGACGCCGAGCACTTCGGCCAGGATTTCGGCAGCCAGAGGGGGACAGTTCTTGAAAAGATCCACAAGGATCTCGTGGGCCATGGATGGCATGGCGGTGATCTTTCCATACTTGCGGGAAGGAGTCAAAGATACCCGGCCCAGAGAAGGGTCCCAGGAGGAGTTCCCAGGAAGAATGTCAGAACAACCCCAAAGGACAGCAAGGACCGGGAGGACAGGCCCCATGGTAAGCTCCGCACCATGGCCGTGCAGGAGATCCGCAACCGCCCCGTCCTGGCGCCCGAGCCCGAGCGGAGCCAGCCGGAACGCAACCCGGGCACTCCTTTGGAGCTGGACTGGGTGCGCGAGGTGCGGGTCAACACCAGCGCCGCCGAGCGCCGGGCCGCGACCCTGCCCAAACGGCGGACGGTGAAGAAGGAGTGGCAGGCCGCCTGGTATCTGCGGGCCATCACCTGCATGGACCTGACCACGCTGGCGGGCGACGACACGCCGGGCCGCGTGCGGCGCCTGTGCGCCAAGGCGCGCCAGCCGGTGCGCGCAGGACCTTCTGGCAGCCCTGGGCGTCGATCACCTGGACATCAAGGTCGGCGCCGTCTGCGTCTACCACGCCATGATCGAGCCCGCCGTCGCGGCGCTCGCGGGCAGCGGGCATCCCGGTCGGCGCCGTGTCGACCGGCTTCCCGGCCGGGCTGAACCCGTTTGCACGCGGCTGCGCGAGATCCGCGCAGTCGGTGGCGGCCGGCGCCGAGCGAGATCGACATCGTGATCACCCGCGCGCCATGTGCTGACCGGCGACTGGCAGGCGCTCTACGACGAGGTGCGGGCCTTCCGCGAGGCCTGCGGACCGGCGCACCTCAAGACCATCCTGGCCACCGGCGAGCTCGGCACGCTGCGCAACGTCGCCCGCGCCAGCCGCGGTCGCCATGATGGCCGGCGCCGACTTCATCAAGACCTCCACCGGCAAGGAAAGCGTCAACGCCACCCTGCCGGTGTCGCTGGTGATGGTGCGCGCGATCCGCGAGTACCGCGAGCGCACCGGCTTCACGCGTCGGCTTCAAGCCGGCCGGCGGCATCTCCACCGCCAAGCTGGCCGCTGCGAGTGCCTGGTGCTGATGAAAGAGGAGCTGGGCGACGCCTGGCTGCGCCAGCGATCTGTTCCGCTTCGGCGCGTCGAGCCTGCTGGCCGACATCGAGCGCCAGCTCGAGCACCATGTCACCGGCCGCTACTCGGCCGGCTACCGCCATGCCTCTCGGGTGAGGCACGCTGCCACATGCCCACCATCGCCGAGATCTTCGAGACCATGGACTACGGCCCGGCGCCCGAGAGCGCCGACCCCGCGCTGGCGTGGCTCGACGCGCGCGGCCGGGAGATTCGGCCTGTTCATCGACGGCGACTGTCCGGCGGCCCGAGGCGGGCAGATTTTCGACACCCTCAACCCCGCCACCGGCAAGCCGCTGGCCCGGGTCGCCCAGGCGGCGCGGCCGAGGTCGATGCCGCGGTGGCGGCGGCGCGGGCCGCGCTGCCGGGCTGGTGGGAGCTGGGCGGCCACGGCCGCGCGCGCCACCTCTACGCCCTCGCGCGGCACGTGCAGAAGCACGCGCGCCTGCTCGCCGTGCTGGAGACGCTGGACAACGGCAAGCCGATCCGCGAGACGCGCGACATCGACGTCCCGCTGGTGGCGCGGCACTTCTACCACCACGCCGGCTGGGCGCAGCTGCATGGACACGCGAGTTGCCGCGGCTACGAGCCGCTCGGCGTGGTGGGGCAGATCATCCCGTGGAACTTCCCGCTGCTGATGCTGGCCTGGAAGATCGCCCCGGCGCTGGCCTGCGGCAACACCGTGGTGCTCAAGCCGGCCGAGTACACCCCGCTGACCGCGCTGCTGTTCGCCGAGATCTGCCGCGAGGCCGGCCTGCCGCCGGGCGTGGTCAACATCGTCACCGGCGACGGCCGCACCGGCGCAGGCTGATCGTCGAGCACCCGGGCATCGACAAGATCGCCTTCACCGGCTCGACCGAGGTCGGCCGCCTGATCCGCGAGGCCACCGCCGGCACCGGCAAGAAGCTCGCGCCTGGAGCTGGGCGGCAAGTCGCCCTTCATCGTCTTCGACGACGCCGACCTCGACGGCGCCGTCGAGGGCGTGGTGGACGCCATCTGGTTCAACCAGGGGCAGGTCTGCTGCGCCGGCTCGCGCCTGCTGGTGCAGGAAGGCGTGGCCGAGGCGCTGCTACTCGCAAGCTGCGCGCGCGCATGGAGACGCTGCGCGTGGGCGATCCGCTCGACAAGGCCATCGACATCGGCGCCATCGTCGCGCCGGTGCAGCTGCGAACGCATCGAGCGCGCTGGTCGAGCAGGGCGTGGACGAAGGCGCGAAGCTCTGGCAGCCGTCCTGGAGCTGCCGCGCCGAGGGCTGGTTCTACCCGCCGACGCTGTTCACCGAAGTGTCGCCCTCGGCGACCATCGCCCAGGTGGAGATCTTCGGCCCGGTGCTGGTGGCGATGACCTTCCGCACGCCCGAGGAGGCCGTCGAGCTGGCCAACAACACCCGCTACGGCCTGGCGGCGAGCGTCTGGACGGAGAACGTCAACCTCGCGCTGGACATCGCGCCGAAGATCAAGGCCGGCACCGTCTGGATCAACAGCACCAACCTGTTCGACGCCGCCTCCGGCTTCGGCGGCTACCGCGAGAGCGGCTTCGGCCGCGAGGGTGGAAGGGAAGGGCTGTGGGAGTATGCGCAGCCGCGCTGGCAGGCGGAGGCCAAGGCTCATCCTCCGGCGGCGATGCCCGAGCCTCGCGAAACGGCTGAGCCGGACGAGGACGAGCCCGGCCTGCCGGCTCTGGACCGCACCGCCAAGATGTACGTCGGCGGCAGGCAGGTCCGGCCGGACGGCGAGCTCTCCCGGCGGATCGTGGACCCCTCCGGCCGCCGCGTCGGCGAGGTGGCGGAGGGCAACCGCAAAGACATCCGCAACGCCGTCGAGGCGGCGCGCAAGGCCGCTCCCGGCTGGGCGCGCTCGACCGCCCATCTGCGCGCCCAGATCCTCTACTACGTCGCCGAGAACCTGGACGCGCGGCGCGAGGAGATGGCTCATCGCCTGTGCTCCATGACCGGTGCCGGTCCGGAAGCCGGCCTGGCCGAGGTGGAGCTGTCGATCGAGCGCCTGTTCATCAATGCCGCCTGGGCCGACAAATTCGCGGGCCGCGTGCAGGCGGTGCCGATGCGCAACTTCACCTTTGCTTATCACGAGCCGATCGGCACCCTCGGCATCGTCTGCCCGGACGCCTGGCCGCTCCTGGCCTTCGTCTCGGCCGTGGCGCCGGCGGTGGCGATGGGCAACGCGGTGGTCGCGGTCCCCTCCGAGCGCTGGCCGCTGGCGGCGACCGACCTCTATCAGGTTTTCGACACCTCCGACGTGCCCGGCGGCGTGATCAACATCCTCACCGGCTCGCGCGACCTGCTGGCCGGCGTCCTCGCGGCCCACGACGACCTCGACTGCCTGTGGTACTTCGGTACCAGCGTCGGTCCACACACGGGCGCCGCCGCGGTCGAGCGCGGATCGGCCGGCAACCTCAAACGCACCTGGGTGGATCACGTTGTCCGCGACTGGGCCGATTCCGAGCAAGGCGCAGGCGAAGAATTCCTTCGGCAGGCGATTCAGGTCAAGAACATCTGGGCTCCCTTCGGGGAGTGAGCCGGAGACGGGATGGCGGCTCCGGAGATATTTCATCTCCGATACAAGAAGCGGCTTGATGGAAGAGGGGTACCGGGCTTATGATCTTCCCGGTTCTTCGATCCCGTCACCGTGATCTTCTACGCCGACCTCCACATCCACTCCAGGTACTCCCGGGCGACGAGCCGGGATGCGGACTTGGAGCACCTCGCCCTGTGGGCGAGGCGGAAGGGCATTACGGTCGTCGGCACCGGGGATTTCACCCATCCGGCGTGGTTCGACGAGATCCGTGCCAAGCTGATCCCGGCCGAGCCGGGGCTCTTCCGGCTGCGGCCCGAGATCGAGCGCGAAGTCGAGCGCCAGCTCCCGCCGTCCTGCCACGGCGCCACCCGCTTCCTCCTCGAAGTCGAAGATCTCCACCATCTACAAGAAGGCGACCGGGAAGATGACCGCACCCGCAAGGTTCACCACCTGATCTACGCCTCCAACCTCGACACGGCGGCCCGCATCCGGGAGCGGCTCGGCGGCCATCGGCAACCTCGCCTCGGACGGCCGGCCGATCCTGGGGCTCGACTCCCGCGCACCTGCTGGAGATCACGCTCGAGAGCCGGCGCCGGACGCCTATCTCGTTCCCGCCCACATCTGGACGCCCTGGTTCGCCGTTCTGGGCTCCAAGTCGGGCTTCGACTCGATCGAGGACTGCTACGGCGACCTGGCGCCGCACGTCTTCGCGGTGGAGACCGGCCTGTCGTCCGATCCGCCGATGAACTGGCGCGTCTCCCGGCTGGACCGGTTCACCGCTGGTCTCCAACTCGGACGCCCACTCGCCGCCGATGCTCGGGCGCGAGGCCTGCGGCGTTCGACACCGACCTCGACTACTTCGCCATGCGCCGGGCGCTGGAGACGGGCGAGGGTTACGGCGGCACGGTCGAGTTCTTTCCCGAGGAGGGGAAGTACCATCTCGACGGCCACCGCACCTGCGGCGTGCGCCTGGAGCCGGCGGAGACGCGCGCGGCCGGCGGGCTCTGTCCATCCTGCGGCAAGCCGCTGACGGTCGGCGTCATGCACCGGGTCGAGGAGCTGGCCGACCGCTCCGGAGACACCCGGCCGGACCGGCGCACGGCCCCGTTCCGCTGCCTCGTCCCCCTGCCGGAGATCCTGGGGGAGATCCTGGGTGCCGGCTCGAAGTCGCTAGGGGTGGAGAGGATCGTCTCCCGGCTCATCGGGAAGCTGGGGCCGGAGATCGGCATTCTGGAGACCGTTCCGGTCGAAGACGTGAGCCGCGCCGGGGAGCCGTTGCTGGCCGAGGCGCTGGACCGGCTGCGGGCAGGCCGGGTGCTGAGAGAGTCGGGCTACGACGGCGAGTACGGCGTGATCCGGCTGTTCGAGCCGGACGAGATCCGGAACCGCTCGGTGGTGGCACCGCTGTTCGGGCCTGCTTTTGGAGAGGTCGTCGGCCTGCGGCCCTCACCCCCGGCCCCTCTCCCGGCCGCACGCCCGGACCCCCGGGAGAGGGGAGAACCAGGACGCGCAACGGTCCTTCCATTCGTGGCCGCTTTCCCTGGGAGCGCCGGCGTCCCGCCGGCTCAAGAGGCGGAGACGGATGGCGCCGACGCCGAGCGTGATCGCCCCCCCTCTCCCGGGGGTCCGGGGGTGCGGCCGGGAGAGAGGCGGAGGGTGAGGGCCGAAGGCCGACGACGCCTGGGAGAGGCGGGGAGGCGGCGCCCTCTCCACCGGAACGGGGGAGAGGGACGGGGAGAGGGGGGACGGGATCAGACCCCGACCAGCAAGCCGCCGTCGAAGCCCCGGACGGCCCCCTCCTCATCATCGCCGGGCCGGGGACGGGAAAGACCCGCACGCTCATCCACCGCATCGCCTATCTGATCGCCGAGCGCGGGGTCGATCCCGGCCGGTGCCTGGCCGTCACTTTCAGCCACCGGGCGGCGGCCGAGATGCAGGAGCGGCTCTCGGCTCTCGTCCCCGAGACGGAAGGCCGGACGCTCGTCTCGACCTTCCACGGCCTCGGCCTCACTCTTCTCCGGGAGCACGCGACGGAGGCGGGGCTCTCGCCCGATTTCCGCATCGCCTCACCGGCCGAGCAGATGGAAGTCGCCCGATACTTGTTCAGCGTGTCCGGGGTCAGGGCGAGCCGGGCGCTGGAGGAGATCGGGAAGTACCGGCGGCAGGAGGGGGGCCAGGAGAACGAGCGGGCGCGGGAGCGCAGCGCGACGTACGAGGTGGAGCTTCTCCAGCGAAACCTGCTCGACTTCGACGACCTCCTCCTCCGCCCCCTGTACCTTCTCCGGTCGCGGCCGGACCTCGTGGAGCACTACCGGCAGCGCTTCCGCTGGATCTTCATCGACGAGTATCAGGACGTCGATCCTCTCCAGTACGCTCTGATCCGGCTGCTCTGCCCGTCCAACGGCAACCTCTGCGCGATCGGCGATCCGGACCAGTCGATCTACCGTTTCCGGGGCGCCGACGTCGGCCTCTTCCTCCGTTTCCGGGAGGACTGGCCGGGCGCTCTCGCCGTCCAGCTTACCCGGAATTATCGCTCGACCTGCACGATCGTGGAGGCGGCGTGCCAGGCCATCCGGCCCGCCAGCCTCGTGCCGGACCGGCGCCTCGTCGCCGTCCGCGAGGCGTCGGGCGCGGACGAGCGGATCGCCGTCGAATCGGCGGCGAGCGAGCAGGCCGAGGCCGAACTGGTGGTCCACACCCTGGAGAAGCTCCTCGGCGGAACCTCCTCGTTCTCTTTCGACAGCGGCCGGGTAGGGTGTGGCGATATCGCCGATATTCCGGCGCTCTCCTTCGCCGACATCGCCATCCTCTACCGCACCGAGGCCCAGGCGCCGCCGTTGGTCGAGGCGCTCGCCCGCGCCGGCATCCCCTTCCAGAAGCGCTCACACCGGCCGCTCCTGGAACAGCCGGGGGTCCCCGCCCTATTCCGGTCCCTCCGGGAGCGGCTGCCCGGAAAGGGGAGCGTGGAAGCCATGCTGGACCACGCCGCTTCCAAGGGAGAACGGGCCGCGGCGGAGCTGCTGCGCCCGCTGGCCGTGCGGTCGGGGGACGACCTGGAGCGCTTCCTGGCCGAGGTGGGGCTGGGGGCGGAAGTGGATACGTGGGATCCGCGCGCCGAAGGGGTCTCCCTGCTGACGCTTCACGCGTCCAAGGGGCTCGAATTTCCGGTGGTGTTTCTGGTCGGCTGCGAGGACGGCCTCCTACCCCTCACGTGGCCGGGATCGGAGCCGGACGCGGCCGAGGAACGGAGACTTTTCTTCGTAGGGATCACCCGCGCCCGTTCGCGGCTCTTCCTCTTCCACAGCCGCCACCGGACGCTCCGGGGGCAGACGGCCGCGGCGCGGCCCTCCCCGTTCCTGGCGGACCTTCAGGCCGGGCTGCTGGAGCGTCGGGAGGAGATCCTCCCTCCCCGGCGCCCCCGGCGTCCCGAGCAGCTCCGGCTGATTTGATACCACTCCCTCTCCCCCGGCACGGGGGAGAGGGTCGGGGAGAGGGGGGAAGGGATCAACAGGGAAGGATCAACTCACCTTTGTTTCTTCCTCCTCATCCTCGCGGATGAAGAGGTACTCCTGGATGCCGTGACGCAGGAGGAACGAGCGGTCGACCCGGAACCCCTTGAGCGCGGAAGCGATCTCCGACGGCGCGTAGCGTGGCCCGGGCCTTTCCAGGCTCGTCCGCCGCTCATAGACGAGGTGGTTCTCGTCCTGCATCCGGAAGCGGTACGGCTGGGCCGGGATCAACTTCTGGATGGACATCAGGGCGAACACCTGCGCGCCGGGCCGGCAGTGCCGGCGGAGAAGCGTTCCGAGACAGGCGAGCTCCTTGCGTTGCAGGTAGTTGAAGAGATCCCAGGCGAGCACCACGTCGAAGCGGGTGTCGGCTGGGAAGAGCTGCTCGAAAAACTCCACGCCGATCTCCTCGTCGGTGGCCGAGGTCCGCGAGGCATACAGGTCACCAATGTGCAGCTTGCAGCCGAGCTGGGAGAGGAACTCCACGTTGGTGCCGACCGCCGCTCCGAGATCGAGGATCCAGAGGCCGTACCCGCGGCGGCGCATGCCTTCCAACAGGGCGGCGAACCCGAGAGACCGATGTACTTCCGGTCCGGCTTCCAACTGGGCGACGGCCGCAGACGTTTCCCTGCGGGAGCGTGAGAACCAACTCATCCGGCCTGCGCCGCCAAGTCCGCAGGCTCGCCCTGCTTGCTGGTTTCGACCGGTTGCGGACGGCTGGGCGCGGACTGCGGCAGGCTGGGCTCCCGCGACGACTCCATGTCGATACTCCCCTTGAACCGGGAGCCGTCTTCCAGAACCACCCGCGGCGCCGTGATGTTGCCCCGGATGGCGCCGGCCTGGCGCAGGATGGCCTGCTCCTGCGCGAAGACGTTGCCGTCCACCTCGCCCTCGACGGTCACCACCTTGCCGAAGATGTCCGCCTTCACGCGCCCGCTCCGGCCCACCGTCACATTGTGCTGCTTGAGGTCCACCTTCCCTTCGACCCGGCCCTCGATGACCAGGTCTTCCTCTCCGGAAAGGTCGCCCTTGATGATGATCGATGGACCGATCGTCGCGCGTTCGCCCGTGCGGCGCGGCTCGGAGGAAGGAGTGGAGGACGGACTCGGGATCGTCGGACGGGGTGCGTTCATGGACGGCTCCGGATTGCCAGGTTGGTCTTCACGCTTCCAGGCCATGAGGGGGACCTCCTTGCTTACTGCTGCCACACAGGTGTGAGCAGAAGCAGCGTAAATGTCTGGAAAGACGAAGTCAAGGATAACATAGCAATCCGGGAATGAATCAGCGTTGAAGCGATCGACCCTCACCCCTTCTTCAAATTCCCCTCCGGATCCGCGGTCGCCTTGGCCGGCTCCGCCGACCCGGCAGGGGCCTTGTCGTGGTCGCAGTGCTCCATCATGGCGCCGTGGCCCATCATCTTCCCGCACATCTCTTCGCACTTCTCCATCTCACCCTTGGCCTCGGCGATCTGCTTGCGGGCCTCGGTGACCTTGGCGGTCATCGCGACCGGGTCCTTCTCGGCCAGGGCGGCGTCGAGCAGCGCCATGGCCTGGTCCACCGCGGTGGTGACGGCCTGATGATGCGGGCACTGACCGGCTTCCATCTTGCCGTGCTCTTCGCCATGGTCATGGGCAAAGACGGGTACGGCGGCGAGCAGGACGGCGGCGGACAGGGTGGCGAGTCTCTTGAGCATGGCGTTTCTCCGATCTTCTAGAGGGTTGGGCCGAATGGGTGGAGCATACGGCAAAACAAGGCTTCCATGCCGTGCTGGCAGCGCGTCGGCACAATGCCGGCGGGCCGCGCGGACGGAGTTTGGAACGAGAGGTGCAAAGTCGCGTAGACTGCGATAGATTGAGCGGCGGACCACGACGAAGGGAGGAGACTTGAGCGACACGAGCAAGCCGGAGGTGGGGACCATCGGGTGGGTCGATCTGACCGTCCCGAACGCGGAGGAGGTTCGCGATTTCTATGCCGGGGTCGTGGGCTGGAAGCCCGAGGCGCTCAGCATGGGCGACTACAGCGACTATGTGATGACGGTGCCGGAGGACGGGTCCGGCGTCGCCGGGGTGTGCCACGCGCGTGGCATGAACGCCAACCTGCCGCCGGTCTGGCTGGTCTACTTCCGGGTGGCGGACGTGGATGAGAGCCTGCGCATCTGTCTGGAGAGGGGCGGCAAGATGATCGCTCCGGTCAAGAGCATGGGGCCGAACGGCCGCTACTGTGTGATCCAGGACCCCGCCGGCGCCGTGGCGGCGCTCCATTCGCCGCCTCAAAGCTCCGGGGGAGAGAAATGAAGTTGACCGTTCCAATTCAGGAGGATTTATGACGACCGAACCCGGACTGCGGCAGATCGGACAGATCGCCGTCAACGCCAAGGACGTCGCGCGGGCCACCGCTTTCTATCGGGACGTGCTCGGCCTGACGCTGCTTTTCCAGGCCGGCCCGAACCTCTCCTTTTTCGACTGCGGCGGCATCCGCCTCATGATCACGGTGCCCGAGGCCGAGTTCGATCATCCGTCGACGATCCTCTACTACAAGGTGGACGACATCCGCGCGTCGTACGAATCGCTCAAGGCGCGGGGCGCCGAGTTCCGGGACGAGCCGCACTTCCTGGCGAAGATGCCCGATCACGATCTGTGGATGACGTTCCTCAAGGACAGCGAAGGGAACACGCTGGCGCTGATGAGCGAGGTGCGGTGAGGTCCGCGCAGGGCGCCTCGAGCTAGACCGCCAACAGTGCCTCCTCCTCGGCCGCCGCTGCCATCACCTCCACCATCCCCGCCTCCAGCGCGGCTTCGAGATCCTGCCAGAGATCTTCCGGATCCTCCAGGCCCACGGAGAGGCGTAGGAGACCGGCGGTGATACCTCCGGCGGCGCGGGCGTCTTCGGGGACGACGTGGTGGGTGAGGCCGGCCGGGTGCTGGATCAGGGTGTCGGTCGAACCCAGGCTGACGGCCGGGGTGATCAGGCGGACTTCGGACATCACCCGCGCCGCGGCGGCCAGGCCTCCCTTTACCTCGAAGCTCAGGACGCAGCCGGGACCGCGCATCTGGCGGCCGATCAGGCCTTGCGGATCGCAGGAGCCCAGGCCGGGGTAGAGGACCCTCTCCACGGCGGGATGCCCGGTGAGACGGTGTGCCAGCAGGTGCGCGCCGGCCTGCGCCGCCTTCACCCGCAACGGCAGGGTCGGCAGGCCGCGGTGGAGGAGGTAGGCACCGAGCGGATGGAGCAGGGCTCCGGTGGCGAGCCGAACCTTCCGGAGCTCCGTAGCCCAGGTGCCGTCGCAGGCCACGACTCCGGCCATCACGTCGCCGTGGCCGCCGAGGAACTTCGTGGCGCTGTGCAGCGTCATCGCCGCTCCCAGGGCGCAGGGCTGCTGGAGGACCGGCGTCGCGAAGGTCGAGTCCACCAGCACCGGCACGTCTCCGGCCTGCCGGACGACGCCCTGGATGTCCACCAGGTCCAGCGTCGGGTTGGCGGGGGTCTCGATCACCACCAGCGCCGTGTCCGGACGGATCGCCGCGGCGACCTGACCGGCGGCCACCCAGGTGGTGGTCATCCCCAGGAGGTTGCTGCTGAGGAGGTGATCGCTCGTACCGTAGATCGGCCGCACGGCGACCACGTGGCTCCCGCCGCGCCGCGCCCGTGCCGCGAGAAGGCCGGCGGTCATCGCGGCCATGCCGCTGCCAAAGGCGACCGAGTCCTCCGTCCCCTCGAGCTCGGCGAGCGCCTCCTCGAAGCGCGCCACGGTGGGGTTGTGCAGCCGGGCGTAGACCGGGTTCGCCGCCGATCGGGCTCCCGCGGCCAGCTCCTCCAGGCTCGCGGTGGCCTCGTCGAGGGCTCCTAAAGGATAGGTGGACGACAGGTCGAGCGGCGGAGCGTGGACGCCGAGGCCGGTGAGGCCACCGCGGCCGGCGTGGACTGCGAGCGTTTCGAGAGAGCGGGTCGTCATCGAATTTCCTCCTCTTGGACGGCTCCAGAGTAGAATCAGACGAAGAGATTCGAACAGCATCCGAATTTCCTTCGGAAGGAGGCCCCGGTGCGGGAACTGGACCGAATCGATCGCGAAATCCTGGCGGCGTTGCAGAAGAACGCGCGGCTGCCCAACAAGGAGCTGGCCGAGCGGCTGGGCATCGCGCAGTCCACCTGCCTGGAGCGAGTGCGGCGGATGGTGGAAGAAGGCATCCTCCGCGGCTTTCACGCTTGGGTGGACCCGAAGGAGGTGGGCATCGGGCTGCAGGCCATCGTGGCGATCCGCCTGTCCCGCCACTCCCGTGACCTGGTGGAGGCATTTCGGGCTCACGCCCTGTCCGTGCCGGAGGTGGTGGCCGTCTACCACACGAGCGGCGCGAACGACTTCCTTCTCCATGTGGCGGTGCGGGACGCCGAGCACCTTCGCGAGATGGCGCTCACCGCCTTCACCGAGCGCCCCGAGGTGGCCCATATGGAGACCGCCCTCCTCTTCGAGCACGTGGCCAAGCCGCTCTGGCCGGTCTACGGCGCCGTGCCGGAGGACTGAATGTTAAACTGACGGCCATGATTCGAGGAGACGGTTTCGCCCTGCGCACGATCCGCGAGGAGGATCTGGACTTCCTGTACAACGCGGTCAGCGACGTGGAGGTCCGGGGTCCCTGGCTCCAGACCCGGATGTCGTCCCAACCCGGCTACCGGAAGCGTTTCCAGGAGACCGGCTTCTTCTCTCCGGACGAAGGCCAGCTCGCGATCGTGGATGCCGAGGACGGCAAGCGGATCTTCGGCTCGATCGGCTGGTTCAAGCCGGTCTTCTACGCGGACAGCCTGGAGATCGGCTACCAGATGCTCGACGTGGCCCAGCGCGGCAAGGGGATCATGACGGGCGCGTTGCGGCTCTTCGTCGGCTACCTCTTCGCCGACCGCGTCGTCCACCGCCTGCAACTCACCGTGGTGGTGGGCAACGAAGCCTCCCGCCGGGTGGCGGAGAAGGCCGGTTTCAAGAGCGAAGGTATCCTGCGCGATGCCGCCTGGCTGCGCGGCGGCTACCACGACCTGGAGGTCTTCTCGCTACTGCGGCCCGAGTGGACGCCGGTGGCGCCGTTCGCGGCGCCGGGAAGCTAGCCGGTCTGAAGAAACGGAGCTTCGCCGACCGCGGCCAGGGCCTTGCGGTAGAGCCTTTTCTCGATCCAGAACCCGGTCTGGTCCCGCAGATTGTCCAAATCGGTCCTGAGGGAGGAGATCTTTCCTGCCGTTCGGGCTCGGATCAGAATGCCGATGACGCCTGTCTTTGCCAGGCCGAACAGGCCTGCGACCCAGCGGGCTTCGGATTCATCCAGGAGGACGAGGCTCGCCTGGTGCTCGATCGCGAGCGTGATCACTTCGGCTTCACCCTCATCCAACTTCTGGGTCAGCGAGAGCCAGAGCGGACGTTCCGTGATAGCCATGACCTCGATCCAGCCCTGGCGCCGGCCGTCCTCGATCCGGTCAACCCCGGGCCGGCCGGTTCCCTGCAGGACGGATTCCCGCCAGACAGCCTCCGGGGCGACGATGGTGCCGTAGAAGTCCCGCAGGAGCTCCAGGCGATCGATGGCGGCGAGGTGGATCAGTGTCGACGAGTCAGCAATGACCATGCGCGTACGCGAGATCCTCGTCGAGATCCTCCTGGGAGTAGTGACGTGGGATCTCGCGTTCGCCTAGGAGTTGCTCGAATTCCCATCGGGGCAGATGGGCCAGGACGCGCGCTTTGCCCAGAGAGAGGACGCCGCGGCGATAGAGACCCAAGGCCAACTCCTTCAGGAGCTCGCCCTGCATCTCCTCGGGAGGCAGCCGAACCGCGTTGACGACATCTGTGGGGACTTCCAGCATCAGCTTCGACATGCGCGACCTCCTGGCATTATTCTAGCCGAATTCTGGTCGAGTTGACAGGCGGGATGTACCCTCAACCCGGTCCGCCCCCCAGACCACCACGTCGATCGCGTGGGCGTAGTGGAGAAGGGCCGGCGGGCCCTCGACCGCGAGGCCGTGGAAGGCGAGCATCGTGTTGATCCGGATTTCGGCTTCGGCTTTCTGGAGCGGCCACGGGATGTGGTGGACCTCGTTGCGCCACAGCGAGCCGTCCGGCGCCTTGGCGTAGAGGCAGTAGCGCTCGGTGAGGAAGTGCTCCAGCGATCCGGGAGTGCTGGCGTAGACCCCGGACGCCGGCCGGTACGTGGCCGCGAGCTCCGCCGCCGGCCGCCGGGAACGGTATTCGATCGCGCCGCCCTGGTGCGTCAGCGACATGCGGGCGCGGTAGTAAGGGAGATGGAAGAACCGCCGCGCGGCCCAGACGGCCAGCGGGTTCGTGGCGTCGAGGCTCAGGAACCAGACGCCCGGCTTGCCGCCGTGCTCGACGTAGAGGCGGACGTTGAGCTCCGGAAACGCCGAGATCCACGGCAGGTCCGGGAACGGCCTGCGCATCACGCCGGTCATCCGGAAGGGTACGACCGCGATCCAGGAGGTGCCGTCGAATTCCTGGATGCGCAGCGGCTTCGGGACGTACGGCTCCAGCACGGCCGCGGGGATGGGCCAGTGCGCGAACAGCAGCTCCCGCCAGGACTGTCTCCAGATCCATGGCTTGTCCGGGACCGGCCAGGGCCGGTGATCGAGGCGCGAAAGGGCGGGATGCACCCGTGAATTCTACGTCACGCGCCGCGGTTTCCTTCTGGGGTAGGATCGGAGTCCAACGTTGCGGAGACAGTTCGAACGGGGTGACCGTGCGTCAACGCGTTCTCGTCCTGCCGGTTCTCTTCCTGCTCTCTCAGGCTGCGCTGGCGGGGCCGGTCGCGCGCGAGCGCATCCCCGAGCCTCTGCGGCCGTGGGTGGAGTGGGGTGCTGCGTGGCCACGAGGCCGAGCTGTGTACCCCCTTCCTGGCGGGTGACGAGAAGCGGTGCGCCTGGCCGGGCGTCCTCTCTCTCGACCTGGATGAGAAGGGCGGGAGCTTCCGGCAGGCCTGGACGCTGGAGGCGGACGCCTTCGTGCCGCTGCCGGGCGAGGCGAAGCGCTGGCCGCTGGACCTTCAGGTGGACGGCCAACCGGGCGCCGCCGTCTCCCGCCAGGAGGCGCCGGGCCTCTGGCTCCCGGCGGGCACCCACAGCGTGACGGGCTCGTTCCGGTGGGATGTGCTGCCGGAGTCGCTGCCGGTGCCGGTGGAGGTGGGCGTGGTGGATCTCACGGTGCGGGGCTCGGCGGTGGTATCGGGGACGATCGCCGAGCGCGACGCGGCGGGCCGGCTTTTCCTCCGAAGCGCCCGAGTGGCCCGGACGGAGGAGGACCGCTTGGAGGTCCGGGTGCAGCGCCGGGTGATCGACGAAGTGCCGCTCCTGCTCGTCACGCAGGTCGAGCTGGTAGTGTCGGGCAAGGCGCGGGAGATCCTCCTGGGACGGCTGCTGCCCGAGCGCTTCCTGCCGCTGTCCATCACCGGCGCGATCCCGGCCCGCCTGGAGCCGGACGGCCGGCTGCGGGTGCAGGTCCGGCCCGGCAACTGGGCGCTCGAAGCCACCGCCTGGCATGCCGGCCCGGCCGCGGCGCTGACCGCTCCGAGCGGCGGCGGTCCCTGGGCGGCGGAGGAGGTCTGGGTCTTCGACGCGCGGCCGGCTCTGCGCCAGGTCGAGGTGCAGGGCGTATCCGCGGTGGACCCCCAGCAGACGACGCTGCCGGACGCCTGGAAGGCGCTTCCGGCCTACCGCGTCCGGCCCGGGGAGACGATGCGCCTGGCCGAGAGCCGGCGCGGCGCCGCCGATCCGCCGGCCGACCGCCTGAATCTCCGCCGGACGCTCTGGCTCGACTTCGACGGCGGCGGCTACACCTGGCAGGACCAGGTGGACGGGGTGCTCAACCGGAGCTGGCGCCTGGAGATGACCGAGCCCGGCCGGTTGCAGCGAGTCGCGGTGGGCGGCCAGGATCAGGTGATCACTCAGAGGCAGGGCTCGCCGCTCGCCGGTGTCGAGGTGCGCCAGGGCCAGCTCTCCCTGGTCGCCGAGGGGCGCCTCCCCGGTCAGGCCGCGCTGCCGGCGGTGGGCTGGGACCACGGTTTCCAGCAGGTCTCGGGCGAATTGCGGCTGTCTCCGGGCTGGCGGCTCCTGGGTGCCATGGGGGTGGACGAGGTGCCGGGCTCCTGGCTCTCCCGCTGGACGCTGTTCGATCTCTTTCTGGTCCTGCTGCTCGCGCTCGCCGTGCGCCAGCTCTGGGGGACGCGCTGGGGCCTGCTGGCTCTCGCGGCGCTGGCGCTGGCCTGGCACGAGGAGGGCGCGCCGCACTGGGCCTGGGTCGCGGTCCTGGCCCTGGAGGCGTTGCGCCGGGGAATCCCGGACGGGAGCCGGGCGCGGCGGATCGCGGTCGGCCTCACGGTCGTGGCGCTGGCCGTTCTCTCCCTCCAGTCCGTCGCCTTCCTGGCCGGCCAGGTGCGGACGGCGATCTATCCGGGTTTGCAGAGGCCGGCGGATGCGGGCTTCTACCAGCGTGGCCGCCCGCTCGCCCTACAGGCGGAGGAGCTCGACAAGCTCAAGAGCCTTGGATATACGGGAGGTACGGCGAACGAGGCGGCGGCCCCCTCTGCGGCCGAGATGGCCAACGCTCCGGCGCGGCAGCCCGCCGCGCCGCCTGCCGAGACGCTGAACAAGATGGCCCGGCTGCAGGAGATCGATCCGCGGGCGGCCGTGGGCACCGGACCCGGCCTGCCGGAGTGGGAATGGAGCCAGGTCGAGCTGCGTTGGAGCGGGCCGGTGGATGCGGACCAGCGGGTGCGGTTCTTCCTGGTCTCCCCGGCGGCCAACTTCGTCCTCACGCTCATCCGCGGCGGGTTGTTCCTCTTCCTGATCCTGCGCGCCTTCGAGGCCGCGGGCCTGGGGTTGGCGAGGTGGAGGCCGAAACCGGCCGCGTCCGCCTCCCTTCTCCTGCTGCTCGCCCTGTTGCCGGCGCGGGCCGGGGCTCAGGGCGAGGCGGTGCCTCCCGCCGCGGCGCTCGACGAGCTGCGGCAGGCTCTCCTCGCACCGCCCGACTGTCTGCCGGACTGCGCGTCGAGCCCGCGGCTGTTCGTGGACGTGTCGCCGGGAGCGTTGCGCCTCCGCTTCGAGGTGGGCGCCGCGGCCGAGGTGGCGGTGCCGCTGCCGGGCGGCGCGCAGCAGTGGCTTCCCCGGGAAGTGAGCATCGACGGCGACCCGGCGCCGGTGGTGCGCACCCCGGACGGCCGGATCTGGACCCGGGTGAGAGCCGGCCGCCACGAGATCCTCCTGGCCGGCCCGCTGCCGGACCGCGAGTCCGTCGCCGTCCCCCTGCCGCTCCGGCCGCACCGGGTGGACGTCTCCGCTACCGGCTGGACCGTGGACGGCGTCCATGAAGACGGCCAGCCGGACGACACGCTCCAGCTCACCCGGGTCGCGGCTCGGAGCGGTCCGGCCGGCGGCTCCCCCGGCGATCTGCAGCCCGGCGAGCTGCCGCCGTTCCTCCGCGTGGAGCGCACGCTGCGCCTCGGCCTGGTCTGGCGGGTGGAGACGCGGGTCTCCCGCCTCTCGCCGCCGGGCGTGCCGGCCGTGGTTGCGGTGCCGCTCCTGCCGGGCGAGGCGGTGACCACGGCCGGTGTGCGGGTGGAGAAGGGGATGGTCCCGGTCAGCCTGGGGCCGCAGGCGTCCGAGATCGCCTGGTCGTCGACGATGGCGCCGCGGCCGGAGGTGCGGCTCTCGGCGCCGCGCACCCTGGCCTGGACCGAGGTCTGGCGGCTGGACGCGGGCCCGGTCTGGCACGTCGAGGCGAAGGGCATCCCGCCGATCGTGGCGCCCGAAGGGGAGGAGATCCGGGTGCCCGAATGGCGGCCGTGGCCGGGAGAGGCCGTGGCGCTCGCCGTCAGCCGGCCCAAGGGCGTCGAAGTGCAGACGCTGACCATGGACCGCACCACCCTCACCGTGAGCCCGGGCGAGCGCGACGACGGATTCGACGCTGGAAATCCTCATCCGGAGCAGCCGCGGCGGCCAGCACGAGGTGGTTCTGCCGGAAGGCGCGGAGTTGGAAAAGATCGAGGTGGACGGACAGGCCCAGTCGATCCGGCAGGAGGGGCGGAAGGTGCCGCTGGCGCTGCGGCCGGCGGCGCAGAAGATCGTCCTCTCCTGGCGGGAGCCGCGCGGGGCTTCGCTCCTCTTCCGCGGCCCCGAGGTGGACCTGAACACGGCCAGTGTGAACTCGAACGTGCAGATCGACGTACCGGCGAGCCGCTGGATCCTCCTCGTAGGCGGCCCGCGCCTGGGGCCGGCCGTGCTCTTCTGGGCGCTGCTGGTGGTGATCCTGGTGACCGCCTGGGCGCTGGGCCGGGTACGGCTCACGCCGCTCACCACCCGGGACTGGATCCTGCTCGGCATCGGTCTCTCGCAGGCGCCGCTGATCGCCGCCGCCGTCGTGGCCGGCTGGCTTCTGGTCCTGGGCCTGCGCCGCCGGGACGGGCCGCGGATCGAGCGCGCGCTGACCTTCGATCTACTCCAGATCGTGCTGGCCTTCTGGACCCTGGCGGCGCTGGCGATCCTCTTCTGGGCCGTGCAGCAGGGCCTGCTCGGAACGCCCGACATGCAGATCGCCGGCAACGGCTCGGACGCCTCCGCGCTGCGCTGGTACGCGGACCGGGCGGGGGAGATCCTGCCGCGGCCGTGGATGCTCTCCGTGCCGCTGCTGGTCTACCGGCTGGCGATGCTCGCCTGGGCGCTGTGGCTCGCGCAGGCGCTGCTGCGCTGGCTGAGGTGGGCCTGGGAGAGCTTCACGGAAGGCGGCGGCTGGCGGCGGCGGAGCCCTCACCCCCCGCCCCCCTCCCCGGAAGAGGGGGAGACTGTCGTGTCTGAGGAGAAGGAATCGTCATGAGCCGCTTTCCCTGGGACCCCTGGGACCGCCGGCGCCCCGCCGGCGGCTTCACCTTTTCGAGACGCAGCTTCTTCGCCGGCTCGCTCGCCGCGCTGGCGGCTCCCCGCGGGCTGCTCGGCGCCG
The DNA here is from genome assembly GCA_963844885.1 of uncultured Holophagales bacterium. Lineage (GTDB taxonomy): Bacteria > Acidobacteriota > Thermoanaerobaculia > Multivoradales > UBA5704 > DATMER01. The sequence continues at coordinate 53,378 of CAWJQA010000020.1, forward strand.
CAGCCCCGGCGCCCGTCTCGGACCCCGACTGTGTGTTCTGCCAGATCCTCGCCGGCAAGAGAGAGGCTACGTTCGCCTGGCAGGATGACCTCTGCGTGGCCTTCGCCTCGCTCTACCCGCTGCAACCGGGCCACCTTCTTCTCGTGCCCCGGCAGCACGTCGAGAACCTCTATGGCCTGCCGGAGGACATCGGGGCTCATCTCCTCCCCGTGGCTGCCCGGATCGGCCGGGCGATGAAGACGGCGCTGCGCGCCGACGGCCTGACGCTCCAGCAAAACAACGAGAAGGCCGGCGGGCAGACCGTTTTCCACTTCCACCTGCACCTGATCCCGCGGTGGGAGGGCCGGGAGGTCTTCAAGACGGTGGTGGAGACCCCCAAGGCGACGCCGGAGCAGCTCGAGAGCGCCGTGGCGCCGGTGCGCAAGCTGCTCGCCGGAGGGTAGCGGGGGTTGGTGCCGTGGCGAGCCGCCCGCGCTCGTCACAACGCACATTTGTACAGTGGCGACGAATCCGTGTACAAATTGATTCGTTTTTGTACAGTGGCAAGTCTCCCCTGTACAAACTGACTCCGCCCGCGCTCGTGGCGACTCGACTTTGTACAGTGAGGACTTGCCCCTGTACAAAGCGGCTCATGTTTGTACAAACTTTTCTTACCAGTGTACAAACGGGACTCGTCCGCGGTCATTGTGGCTTGCGCGCGCTCGTGGCGACGCTCGTGGCGAGATGCTGCTGGACGGGGGTAGCCTTCTCGATCAGCGCCGCCGCGCGAGCTCTTCTTCAAGGGCTCGGATCCTCTCCTCGGCCTGACGCCGGGCTGTCGCCTCGGCCGTGGCTCTCTCCTCGGCCTGATGGCGGGCCGTTTTCTCTGCGGCGGCTTGCGCCTCGGCCTGACGGCGGGCTGTCGCCTCGGCGGCGGCTTGCGCTTCCGCCTGGCGCTGTGCCTCGGTCTTCTCCTCACTGCGCAGGAGGGGCGCGCCGGTGGCCGCATCCGTCATCCGAAGCCGTTCTCCTTCGACACGGAAGAGCACCCCCGTGGCCTGGCTCAGAAGAGAGCCGTCCGGTTCCGGCTGGATCGGTCGATACCCGCCGTTCACGAGGCGGACGCCCTGAAGCCTGGGGTCCAGATACTCGCCCAGGGGATCGAACTGGAAGTACTCGTCGACGCCGAGATGTTCGTAGATCTCCCGTTTCTCTTCGTCCCTCCAGTGCGTGCTCTCGGAGGTCGTCTCCAGCACGAAGCAGGGCACCCGGCCCTCGTTCCAGAGGAGATACGTCCGGCGGCGGCGGTTGCCGGGCAGCCGCTTCGGGACGCCCTTGACGACAAAGGCGTCCGGAGCGACGACGGCGGCAGGGTCCCCCTTCCGGTAGTACAGGAAGAGATCGGCGCCCACGAAGACGTCGGGCTCCGCTTCGAAACGGTGCTTGAGGGCTTCCCAGACATAGACCATCTCTTCGAGATGGAACTCGGTTTCCGCCATCGGCTCGCCGTCGGACTCGGGGTAGTAGATCTCTTTCTCGAGAGGAAACGCGGCCATACATGCATCCTTTCCCGAGGGTCGCGGAATCAAACCACGGAAGCGCCTCGGAGCGCAACCTGGATAATACCACGACGGCCGAGCCGTTCAGCTACCCTCTCGGTCTACTTCGACACCACCTCGCCGCACTTCGCCATGGCCTTGCCGTAATACGGGTTGCCGATTTCTCCCTTCGGCTGGAGCCACGACCGCTTGCTCATCGAGCAATACGCCACCACGTGCTCCTTGCTGCCGGCCGCCTCCCGCCAGCGCACCATCGGCTTGCTGAGCTCGTAGAAGGCGTCGCGGGCCGCGTTCAGATTTTCGGCCGCGGCCAGCCGGGTGGCTGCTTCAATGATCTTTGGCGCCAGCTCGGCCGGGGCTCCCTTGGCGAGCCTGCCGATGGCCGCGGCGTGGCCGGGGATGCCGGTCACGGTGTCCGCGAGCAGAGCTTTGCGCACGGCCTCGTAGTGGCCGAGCACGGCGTCGAACCCGGCCGGGGCCGGAGCGGGAGTGGAAAAGACCGGACCCGCGGTCAGCAGGAGGGTCAGGGCTACAAGAGTCATTCCAACGTATTTCATCTTGGCTCCTTCGTCGCCAGGGCGCGCACCTCCGTGCGCCATTTCCAGATTTTGTAGATCGCCGGGTAGACCAGCAGCTCCAGCAGGAACGAGGTCACCAGACCGCCGATCATCGGTGCGGCGATGCGTTTCATCACGTCGGCTCCGGCCGAGGTCGACCAGAGGATCGGCAGCAGACCCATGAAGGCGGCGCTGACCGTCATCATTTTCGGCCGGACGCGCTTGACCGCGCCGTGGACGATCGCCTCGTCCAGATCGTGGCGGCTGCGCAGCCGGCCTTCCCGCTTCGCTTCGTCGTAGGAGAGATCCAGGAAGAGCAGCATGAACACGCCGGTCTCCGCGTCCAGGCCGAGCAACGCGATCATTCCGATCCAGGCGGCGATGGACACGTTGTAGCCCAGGACGTGGAACAGCCAGATCGCGCCCACGGCCGAGAACGGCACCGCGAGCATCACCACCAGGGCCTTGAACGCCGAACGGGTATTCAAGTAGAGCAGCGTGAAAATCAACGCGAGCGTCACCGGCACCACGATCTTCAGCCGCTCCCGCACCCGGACCATGTTCTCGTACTGGCCGCTCCACTGGAGTGTGGTCCCCGGCGGCAGCTCCAGCTTCGCCAGCACCGCCCGCTTCGCCTCTTCCACGTAGCCGCCGATGTCTCGGCCGTCCACGTCCACGTACACGTAGCCGGCGAGAAAACCGTTTTCATCCCGGATCATCGACGGCCCCTGAGTGAGCTGAATATCCGCCACCTGCACCAGCGGCACCTGCGCGCCGGTCGGCGTGGCGACCAGGACGCGGTCGAGCCGGTCCGGATCGTCGCGCAGCTCGCGCGGATAGCGGACGTTGACCGGATAGCGCGCCCGGCCCTCCAGCGTGGTGGTAACGTTTTCGCCGCCGATCGCGGTCGCGATCACCATCTGGAGCTGCTGGATCGTCAAACCGTAGCGGGCGAGCTGGTCGCGCCGCGGCACGATGTCCACGAAATAGCCGCCGGCCACCCTCTCGGCATAGACGCTGCGCGTGCCGCGGACGTTGCGGAGGATCGCCTCCAACTGCTCGCCGACGCGCTCGACCTCCTTGAGATCGGCGCCGAAAACCTTGACCCCGACCGGCGTGCGGACGCCGGTGCTCAGCATGTCGATCCGCCCCTTGATCGGCATCGTCCAGGCGCTGGTGACGCCGGGTGTGCGCACGGCGCGGTCCATCCCGTCGATCAGCTCCTCGTAGGAGATCCGGTCCGGCCAGAACGGACGGAACGCGGGCTTCACCCATTCGGGTACCCGGCTGGAATACCAGCGCTCCTTCTGCCGCCATTCCGTCTCGGGCTTGAGCACGATCGTGGTCTCGAACATCGAAAACGGCGCGGGGTCCGTGGACGTGTCCGCGCGGCCGGCCTTGCCGAAAACCCGTTCCACCTCGGGGAAGCCTTTGAGCACGCGGTCCTGGGCCTGCAACAACTCCTGCGCCTGCGCCACGGAGACGCCCGGGAGCGTCGTGGGCATGTAAAGGATGGTCCCTTCATGGAGCGGCGGCATGAACTCCGAGCCGAGCCGGAAATACATCGGGAGCGATACCGCCACCAGCGCCACCGCGCTGCCGATCACCGCCCAGGGGTGCCGCAGCACGAAGCGGCAGACGGGCTCGTACACCTTGAAGATGGTGCGGCTGATCGGGTGGCGCTCCTCGGAGTGATAGGTGCCGACGGCCGTGCCCGTGGCCAGGCGCGCCAGCCAGCGCGGCCGGAACGTGAACGGATCCATGCGGGTGAACAGCATCCGCAGGGCCGGATCGAGCGTGATCGCAAGCAGCGCGGCCACGGCCATGGCAAGGTTTTTCGAGTACGCCAGCGGCTTGAACAGCCGCCCCTCCTGGTCCACCAGCGCGAACACCGGCAGGAAGGCCACCGCCACCACCAGCAGCGAGAAGAACACCGACGGCCCCACCTCCTGGAGCGCCTCCAGGCGTACCTGGTGGAAATCCCCCTTGCGGCCTCCCGCGTCCCAGTGGTGCAGCTTGTTATAGGCGTTTTCCACCTCCACGATGGCGCCGTCCACCAGCACGCCGATCGAGATCGCGATGCCGGCGAGCGACATGATGTTGATCGAGACGCCGGCGTAGTACAGCGGGATGAAGGCGAGGAGGACCGAGACCGGAATCGTCACGATGGGCACGATCGCCGAAGGGATGTGCCAGAGGAAGATCAGGATGACGAGCGAGACGATGACCATCTCCACCACCAGCTCGTGCCTGAGCGTGTGGAGCGCGCGCTCGATCAGGTCCGAGCGGTCGTAGGTGGTGACGATCTCCACCCCGTCCGGCAGGCTTGGCTCGAGATCCCGGAGCTTGGCCTCGACGCGGCGGATGACGTTGAGCGCGTTCTCGCCGTGGCGCATGACCACGATGCCGGCCACGTGGTCGCCGAGACCGTCGAGGTCGGAGACCCCGCGCCGGATTTCGGGTCCGAGATCCACCTGGGCCACGTCGCGCAGCAGCACGGGCACGCCGCCCGGACCGACCTTGAGCACGATCTGGCCGAAATCCTCCGGGCTCTTCGCGTATCCCCGGCCGCGCACCATGTACTCGGTGCCGCTCCATTCGATCAGCCGGCCGCCGACCTCGTTGTTCGATTCGCGCAGGGCCTTGACCACCTCGTCGAGCGGCAGGCCGTAGGCCGCCAGCCGGTTGGGATCGACCGTCACCTGGTATTGCTTCACGAAGCCGCCGACGGCCGCGACCTCGGCCACGCCGGGCACCGATTGGAGGGCGTAGCGCAGCGTCCAATCCTGATAGGAACGCAGATCCTCCAGCGAGTGCGTGCCGGAGCGGTCCACCAGCGCGTATTGATAGATCCAGCCGACGCCGGTGGCGTCCGGGCCGAGCTCGGTCTGGACGCCGTCGGGGAGGCGGGCCTGGATCTTCGAAAGGTATTCCAAGACCCGCGAGCGCGCCCAGTAGAGGTCGGTCCCGTCCTGGAAGATCACGTAGACGTAGGAGAATCCGAAATCCGAGTAGCCGCGGACGGCCTTGACGCCGGGGGCGCCGAGCATCGCGGTGACGACCGGATAGGTGACCTGGTCTTCGACGATGTCCGGCGAGCGGTCCCACTTCGAGTAGACGATCACCTGCGTGTCCGACAGGTCGGGCAGGGCGTCCAGTCGGATGACCTGGAGGGTCCAGACGGAGAACGCCACCAGGGCGCCCACGCCGAGCAGGACGATCCAGGGGTTCGTCGCCGACCAGCCGATGATCCGGCGGATCACAGGTCACCTTCCGGGTGACCTTGGCGATCCTCGCTTCCTTTCATTCCGGCGACGGCGGCGCGCAGGCGCGACTCGGAGTCGAGCAGGAAGTTGGCGCGGATCGCCACGACCTCGCCCGCGTCGAGCCCGGCCAGCACCATGGCCAGGCCGTCTCCGCGGACACCCACCTGGATCTGGCGCGGCTCGAAGCCGGTGGCCGTCTGCACGAACACGACCTGCCTCACGCCCGTGTCGAGCACCGCGGAGTCGGGGATGACGACGCCTTCGGCCGCGGCCAGCTCCGGGGTCACGTCCACGTACATCCCGGGCTTGAGCTGGAGATCCGGATTCGAAAGCTCGATGCGCACCTTGACCGTGCGGCTTTCGGGGTTGAGGAACGGATAGATGAACGACACCCGCCCGGAGCGAATCGCGGTGGGGTCGTAGGGCAGGTGGAGAGAAACCTTTTGACCCACGGCGAGGGCGCGGCTCTCGTATTCGTAGAAGTCGGCTTCCACCCAGACCTGCGACAGGTCGGTGACGGTGAGCAGGTCCAGGCCGGGGCCGACCTCCATGCCGTCGAAAATCTCCTTGCCGGTGACGTAGCCGCCGGTGGGAGCGTAGAGCGTCACGGTGCGCTGCGGCTTGCCCGTGCGGTCGAGCTGGTCGATCAGACCGCGGGGGACGTCGAGCAGCTCCAGGCGGCGGCGGGAGGCGGCGAGAAGATCCTCGCCGCCGCGCCGCACCTCGGGGAGCTGCGAGCCGGCGAAGCGCTGCGCGGCCTCGCGGGCGCTCAGGTATTCCTCCTGGCTGGCCAGCAGCTCGGGGGAGTAGATCGTGAGCAGCGGCTGGCCGCGGCGCACGACCTGGCCGGTGGAGCTCACGTAAAGCTTTTCGATCCAGCCCGAGGTCTTGGTATGGATGTGGCGGATGCGCGACTCGTCGGCGGTGACCAGGCCCACGGCGCGGGTGGAGCGGGAGAGGGTGCGGCGCTCGGCCACGGCGGTCTGCACGCCGGAGAGGCGCGTCGCCTGGGCGTCCATCTCGACCGGGGCCATTCCGGGCACGGTGGCGCGCACGCCCTGGATTTCGTCTTCGTAGACCGCGACGTAATCCATCCCCATCTCGTCCTTCTTCGGCACGGGCGAGGTGACCTTGGGGTCCATGGGGTTGCGGTAGAAGACGACCTTGCGCTCACCTTTCTCCGCCGGAGTCTCTTGCTTTTCCGCCCGGGTCTCCGCGGGGACCAGGCGCATGCCGCAGATCGGGCAGTCCCCGGGCTTGTCGGAGACGTAGTCGGGGTGCATGGGGCAGTGGTATTTGACGGCGGCGGCCTGGGGCGCCTGTTGGCAGGCACCGACGGAAAGGACCAAAAGGACCAAAAGGACGAAAAGGAGGGCCCTCACCCCCCGGCCCCCTCTCCCGGTCCGCCCGAGTCCCCCTCCCCGGGAGAGGGGGAGACTTGCATGCATGCTGCTTTTCGGGTGTGCGGTGGCGCCCCTCTCCCGGGGCGGGTGGACTCGGGCGGACCGGGAGAGGGGTCGGGGGTGAAGGCTCTTTCTCATGGCAGGCTCCTCAACCGTTGCAGCTCGGCCCAGGTGGTATAAAGATCGGCTTCGCGGCGGGCGAGCTGGGTTCTCGCCTCCAGCCAGAGGCCGAAGTCCTCGATCACGGTGGAAAAATCACCGCGGGCCGCCAGGTACGAGGTGCGGGCGGCGTCCAGGACGGCGCTGCTCTGCGGCACGATGGCCTCGCGGAAGAGCGTCACCTGGCGCTCGGCCTGCTGCCGGCGGGCGGCGAGCCGGGCGGTCTCGGCGGCGGTCATGGCCTCGGCGTCGCGCAGCTCCTGGCGGGCCATCTCGACCTCCCGCTCGGCGGCGCGGATCATGGGCTCCTGTTTGTTCGTTTTCCAGAACGGCAGCTCCACGCCGAACCGCAGCGTCAGGACCGCGCCGAGCGGACCGCGGCCGGCGAGACCGGCGGAGGGAGAGAAATCCGGTTTGAGATCCAGCCGGGCCGCGGCCAGCCGGCGCTCGGCCAGGGCCACGGCGGCGCGGGCGACCTCGATGTCTGCTGAAGTGGCCTCCTGCTGGTCCAGAGAGACTTTCGGCAGCTCTGTGATCTCACCCAGGGTGACGGGACGGCCGAGCCAGCGTCCCAGCTCCGCCACCATCGCGGCGCGTTCGGCGGCCAGGTCCTCGAGCTGCTCGCCGAGCCGGCTGACCTGGAGCTGCGCCTTGAGCACGGCCTCCTGCTCGGTGCCGCCGGAGGCATAGCGGCTGGCGGCGGTGGCGGAGAGCATGTCGACCAGCTCGTGGGCGGCGGTGAGCGCCTGGCGCTCCCGGTCAACCGCGTAGATCTTGCCGTAGAGCACCCGCACCTCCGCGGTGATGCGGGCCTCCAGCGCGGCGACGCGGGCGGCGCGCAGAGCCGTCTCCGCCGCCGCGGCCTCGCCGCGCGCCCGGCGCTTGCCGGGGTAGGGGAGAGACTGCCGGACCTCCACGCCGATCATGGACATGGGCATCTTTCCCACCGTGTAGTCCGGGAAATTCTCGTTCTGAAACATCCCTTCGACCATCGGGTCGGGGAGCGCGATGGCCGGCCGCTCCATCTCGCGGGTGGCGGCGAGGCTTTCACGGAGCGCGGCCAGGGCCGGCGAGCCGGCGAGGGCCATCCGCACCAGCTCGTCGGCGGACGGGACACGATCCTGGGCCAGGGCAGGCAGACTCAAGCCGACAGCCAGGATCCCAATGAAAAGTCTGTGCTGCATAAAGAAACCTCCGGTCACACGTCTTCCGGGAGCACCGCGTAACGGCGCACGGAACGGATCAGACCGGAGGCTTCAAATCAGAAAGACGGCGTAGAGCGTATACAGGCCGACATCGGCGTGGATGGGTGGCGGAAGGGGGGAGAGGCGCACCGGCGACGCATCTTGCGGAGCGGGCTCGGCGGGGGTAAGTGGAGAGAATTGCGCGCAGAGCGGAGCCGGTGCCGTGGTCGGTGTGGCGGTGGCGGGTGCCGCGGCCCGGATCAGGCCACAGCAGTCCCCGGCGGGGGCCACCTCCTTGCCGCCGCAGCAGGCCGGGTGGATCTCCGGTGCGCTCTCCCCATGGCAACCCGACATGTGGGTGGCCGGCGCGGGCGTACACGCGCAATCGGCCCAGTTGGGCCCCGTGAGCCAGCCCAGCAGGGCCAGCAAGGCCACGAAAGTGGCCGTCGCGATGCGGGTTCGTCCGGTGCGCCTCATGGTTTGAACTCTAGCCGACCCTGTCCCCGCCCGCGCCATTCCGGGAGGCGGTTTCCTGCCACCCGAAAGGGCGGTATCAAAAGGATAACATGAAGAGGATACATGGAAAAGCCGACCCCCTGGGGCACCGCTGGCGCGGTGATCGGTCCGGCTGCGGCGCTTCCGGGCCGTCGGGGGTCGGCAACCGCGGCCAGGAGCCGCGGGGATGGCAGGACCGGCGGGGGGCGGGGCACAGGGAGGTGCGACGCCAGCCCGCCAAAGCTGGTCAGTCCGTGCCGGCCGCCTCGCCGGCCGCCACAGGGGCGGCCGCCCCGTCCGTCGCAGGGCAATCCTTTTCCGCGCAGAAGAGGACTCCCGCAGACGGAACGAGCGCACCGATCATAGAGACGGAGGGGTTTGTGCGGAGAGGGCCGGGACGCCTGACCATGCGAGTGATGTTACTCCTGGATTTCAGAGAGTGCAAATCCGGGGGGCAAGGACCAAAAGGACTGCAAAGACACCAAGGACAAGGAGCTTTTCGGTCTTTGCAGTCCTTGCGGTCTTTTTGGTCCTTTGCCGGGACCGCGGAGAGTCGTGCAAGAATCCGCATACGATGGGTCACCATCACGATCACGGCCACAGCCATTCGCAGGGGGGGCACGCGCATGGCGCCGGCAACCGCCGCCGCCTCGCCTGGACGCTCGCGCTCGCCGCGTCCTATATGTTCGCCGAGGCGGTCGGCGGATGGCTCACGGGGTCGCTCGCCCTCCTCGCCGACGCCGGGCACATGCTCTCCGACGCCGCCGCGCTCGGCCTGTCGCTGTTCGCCATGTGGATCGCGCAGCGCCCGCCCAACCCGCGCCGGACGTGGGGCTACTACCGCACGGAGATCCTCGCCGCTCTCGCCAACGGCGCCGCGCTGGTGGCCATCTCCGTCTGGGTCGTGGTGGAAGCCGTGCAGCGCTTCCGCAATCCTTCCGCGGTGAACGCTCCGGTGATGATGGCGATCGCGGCCGGCGGCCTGGTGGTGAACCTGATCGGCCTGCGCATCCTGAGCGGCGGGCGCGATGAGAGCCTCAACGTCCGCGGCGCCTGGCTGCACGTGCTCACCGACGCCCTCGGCAGCGTCCAGGCCATCGCGGCCGGCGTCCTGATCTGGGCTTACGGCTGGCAGTGGGCCGATCCGCTGGCGTCGATCCTCATCTCGGTCCTCGTCGTCTTTTCCGCGTGGCACCTGCTGCGCGACACGGTCGGCGTGCTCATGGAAGGCACCCCTTCCCACATCGACCTGGACGACGTTCGCAACACCCTGGCCGGCCTGCCGGGCGTCGCGGGGGTCCACGACCTCCACGTCTGGACCATCACCAGTGGCATGGAGGCCCTCTCGGTCCACCTGGTGGTGGCGGACGAGGCCTCCAACGGCACCCTTCTCCGGAGTGCCCGTGCCTCGCTTCACGACCGGTTCGGCATCCACCACGCCACGGTCCAGATCGAGCCGGAAGACTGCGAAGAGCACCGCAGCCATCCGTAGAGCCGCCGCTCCGGGCAGATTTTGCTAAAATCGCCAGACGTCTCTTTCTTCACCAAGGGGTTGTCTATGCGCCGTACCCGTTCCCTGCGGCTGTCCCTGGCCGTCGCGTCCCTGTTGCTGCCGGCCTCGCTCCAGGCCGCTTCCCAGCTCATCCACGTCCCCAAGGACGCCAAGGATCTCCAGCAGGCCATCGACACCATCGGCGACGGCGGCGTGATCGAGGTCGCGGCGGGGACCTATGCCACGCCGCCGCGCGGCTATTCGATCGCGAACGAGAAGAAAGGCTTCACCCTCCGGGCCGTGGGCACGGTGATCCTCAACGGCGCCGGAACCAATCAGGTTCTGCGCTACGAGAACAGCCGGCGCGACCGCGGCAAGCTGGTCACGTTCGAGGGACTCACCTTCCGCAACGGATTTTCCGAGGCGGAGGGCTATGCCGGCGGCGTCACCCTGAGCGCGGCCGAAGCCGTCTTCGTGGGCTGCGCGTTCGAGGACAATCGGGCGACCGGCCACACCAGCGGCGGCGGCGCCGTGCGGGCCGACGACGGCAGCGACGCGACCTTCTCGGGCACGTCTTTCCGGCGCAACTCGTCGCTGAACCGCGGCGGCGCCATCGAGATGATCGAGTCGAACGTCACGATCCGGGGAGGCGAGCTGACGGACAACCGGACCAACCTGCCCGGGCACAAGCCGCAGGCGTCCGGCGGCGCCGTCTATCTGCTGCACGGCACGCTGCGGGTTTCCGGCGCCCTGTTCCGCAACAACCAGGCCGGCTGGGTCGGCGGCGCCATCTACGCCTTCGGGGTGTGGGCCGCTCCGCCCGCTCCGGATACCACGCCGCGCTCGCTGGTCCAGGTGAGCCGCTCCACGTTCGACGGCAACCTCGCGCAACCGGACGCCACCGTCACCGCGCCGGGCCCGACCACCGGCGGCGCCATCCACATCGAAGACCAGTCGAGCCTGTCGATCGACAGCTCCATCTTCTCCAACAACGTCGCCGAGTTCGGCGGCGCGATCGACAGCTACCGCGGAATCGTCGACGTCAGCGGCTCCTGGTTCGCCGGCAACCGCGCCCCCCTGGACGGTAACTTCACCGGAGCCGGCGGCGCCATCCTTTCCACCTCCGTGGACTTCGCGGATTCCTCGACCGGCTCCGGCGCGATCAACCGGCGGACGGCGAAGCTCACGATTTCCGACTCCCTCCTCCAGGGCGGCGGCGGGTCCGTGGCGCACACGGGCGGCTGCGTGCTCGCGGCCGGCGACGGCAGCCGCGCCTACGGCGAGAACGGCCTGCCCCCGTCCGGCACGCTGCAGGAGAACCTCTCCCGGCTCGAGATCCGGCGCACCGTTTTCGAGGACTGCGACGTCGAGCAGGAGCCCTCCGGCCAGGCCGGCTCCGGCGGAGCGGTGCAGGCCGACCTGGTCGACCTGCTGATGGAGGACTCCCTGGTCCTCGACTCCGACGCGCGCGGCACCAACGGCTCCGGCGGCGGCATGGCCCTGGTCCGCGACACGAACGCCGTGATCACCCGCACCACGTTCGCCCGCAACTCGGCCGAGAAGTGGGGCGGCGCGCTCCTCCTCAACGGTGTCAGGGCGCAGATCACGGACAGCGGCTTCTTCAGCAACGAGCTCAGCCCGGGCGTCTCCGAGCCGGTCACGCAATCGCGCGGCGCGGCGATCTTCGCCATCCCCGGGATGGATCCGGTCCACCCGAGCAACGTCGGCGGGCTGGTGGCGAATTCGCTGTTCAGCGCCAACATCGGGCTGCCGATCTGGGACAACGATCCGCCCACGGGCGCGATCAACGAGATGCGCTACAACGGCAACCAGTTCTATTCGACCACGTTCGGCGACAAGGTCTACCTCAACAATCTGGTGGACCCCAACGGCGCCAGCGCTTCGGAGCTCAACGGCCTGGTGGTGAACCGGGGGAGCCGCGGCACGACGGACAAGAGCGACGGCGGCAACACGCGGGTGACGAGCGTACCGAAGGCCGGCTCGGTCCTGGCGGCGCCGCCGTTCCTCGGCGCGGGCGCGCCGGGCTCGGCGAACCGGACGTTCCTGGCCTATGCCTGGAGCGGGCGCTCGGCCACCCTCGCCGGCCAGTCGCTCGCCAATAAGGCCGGCCTGCTCGAAGCCACCGCGGCCGGCGACTACGCGCTCGCCGTCGAAGGCAACACCGTGGATTCGACCCGGGTCACCGCCTCGGCCTGCACCTCCGGCCCTACGCTCTGCCTGAACGGCGACCGCTTCGTGGCCGAGGTGACGTGGAAGGATTTCCAGGGCAAGACGGGCTCGGGAAAGGCCGTGTCCCTGACCTCCGACACCGGCTACTTCTGGTTTTTCAACGAGAGCAACGTCGAGCTGATGGTCAAGGTGCTCGACGGCCGCCCGATCAACGGCACGTTCTGGGTTTTCTACGGCGCCCTGAGCAATGTCGAGTACACGTTGACGGTCACCGATACCGTCACCGGCCGCGTGCGGACCTATCACAATCCCGCCGGCCGGCTGGCGAGCGCGGGCGACACGGGCGCCTTCCCGTCGGGATTGACGGCGGAGCTTCGAGCTCCTGAGCCGGAGCCGCTCTTGGAGCCGGTTCCGCCCGCGTCGATAACCGCGACGTGCGTCCCCGGACCCACCGACCTCTGCCTGAACGGTGGCCGCTTCCGCGTCTCGCTCTTCTGGAAGGCCCAGGGCAACCAGGGCGCCGGCCAGGCGGTCGCGCTGACTCCCGACACCGGCTACTTCTGGTTCTTCTCGTCCACCAACGTCGAGGTCGCCCTCAAGGTTCTCGACGGCCGCGGGCTCAACGGCCACTTCTGGGTGTTCTACGGCGCCCTGAGCAACGTCGAGTACGAGATCACCGTGACCGACACCCAGACGGGGAGAAGTGTCAAGTACACGAACCCGGCGGGCAAGTTCGGCAGCGTGGGGGACACCTCGGCTTTGCCGGAGTAGATTTTCGAGCGAACGTTGACGTGATCGTCAGGCGCTGGCGACTCTGTAGACGGCGTCTTCCTCGTGGAGATCGAGCTCGGCGGCGTGCGTCTGGACCATGTCCTGGTAGAAGGGAAGCTTGCCGAGATCTTCCTCTCTCCGGTCCTTTCGATCCCCGAAGACCAGCCGTCGCGTCTCGCTTGCCCACCAGCCGTTGATCTCGGCGGTTCCCTTGCGTTGCTCCCGCTCCCGCGCGAGTTGCTGGTCGATCCAAAAAGCGAGCCTGCCCAAGCTCTTCTTGGCGCCTGCTTCACGGACCGCGCCGTCGGTCTGGCCAAGCCAGGTCCGCGCTTCGCCGAGCAGGGCGACCGCACTGAGCTGGGGTTCGAGCCGGGGCAGGCGCCGCCAGGGGCGAATGGGCGCCTCCGGGTCACGGAGATCAAGAGCGCGCGTCGAAACAGCCAGCCTCTCCGCGCGAGCGAGCGCATAGCGAACGCGGGTGCTCCCGGGGAAGCGCCGTGACGCCTCGCGCAAAAGCTTGAGCCCCACTTCGAGATCCCCTTTCGTCAGAGTGAGCAATCCGGCCTCGCCGGCTGCGAGGGAGCTTCGGGCTTCCAGGCGGAGGAGCGTCTCCAGGGCTGCCTGCGCCTTTTGCCGAAGCTCTCCGGCCCGCACGCCGGAATCCTGGCTCAACCCGCGCGACCAGCGGCGGAGGAAAAGCGTGTCGGTGAGCAGGACGTTGAGATCCTCGATGCGGAGGCGCTCGAACTTTGCCGAGTGCGGGGTAGGTTCTTTCAGATCTGAAACCAGGGCCGCCAAGTCGGCCTTGGTGCTAGCTTGCTCCAGCCGAACAGGCTCCGGACTGCCAGGTAATAGCACTGTTCGTGACCCAGGAGCGGGAGATTCTTCGGCTCCTTCGGAAAGTGGCTTGGTTGGCAAATCTTCGATTTCGGAGGGACCTCTGTTCCGTCACGCTGGGCGCGCAAACTCTCGATAGCGGCTCGAGTGACTTCATTGCGCGGTTGACGCTGAAACGCCTCGGTGAGCAGCCGCTCGGCCTCATCCAACTCGCCACGGCGCCTCAGCAGGCCGGCCAATCCGGTGAACGCATAAACAGCTTCCGGCAGGGCGCGGAATCGTTCGAGAACGTGGCGGTAGATCGTCTCGGCCTCATGAGCCTTCCCTGGTCCTTGAGCACCTCGGCGAGGCCGCTGTGGGCGACGGGATCGTTGTGAAATCTCTCGGTGGCGATCCGATAGACCTGCTCGGCGTCGGTGAGCCTTCCCTGTGCCTTGAGCACCTCGGCGAGGCCAGTGTGGGCGAAGGGATTGTTGTGAAATCTCTCGGTGGCGATCCGATAGGCCTGCTCGGGCCTCCGTGAGCCTTCCCTGGTCCTTGAGCACCTCGGCGAGGCCGTTGTGGGCGACGGGATCGTTGTGAAATCTCTCGGTGGCGATCCGATAGGCCTGCTCGGCGTCAATGAGCCTTCCCTGTGCCTTGAGCACCTCGGCGAGGCCGTTGTGGGCGACGGGATTGTTGTGAAATCTCTCGGTGGCGATCCGATAGGCCTGCTCGGCGTCGGTGAGCCTTCCCTGTGCCTTGAGCACCTCGGCGAGGCCAGTGTGGACGAAGGGATCGTGGGGAATTTCCTGGTGGCGATCTGATAGACCTGCTCGGCGTCGGTGAGCCTTCCCTGTGCCTTGAGCACCTCGGCGAGTCCGTTGTGGGCAACGGCATCGTTCGGAAAACGGCGCACCGCTTCCTGGGCGGCTTTGGTCAGCATCCGGAAGTTCCCGAGCGTGAGACTCACCGCTGCAGTAGTGGTCCAGGCAAAAGCGTCCCATGGATTAAGGTCCCGGGCGAGACGCACCCATTCGAGCGCCTTCCGAGGATTCGCTTTGCGGAGCTTGCCTGCGAAGCTGCAGGCCGATCTCACGACGAAAAAGGTGTCGCCGCTCGCTTGCGCGTAGAGGCTCTGCTCTTCCAGCAGTCCCTGGGCCAGCTCAAGCGCTTTAGGCTCTCCCCGCTCAAGCCCCGTCGCGATCTCTTGTGCCCGTCTCGCCCATGCCGGGTCCGGCTCGCTCCATCTGGCCCGGGACGACGGTCCTTTCTCCGGTATGTGATCGAGCTTCGGCGAGAGGTCGCAGACCCAGTCGTTCGGCGAGCGACTCGCGGAGGCGGCGATCCTGGAGCACATGGCGCCAAAGGGGAGCCATTTTCGCGCGGGAACGGGTAGGCAGCCATGGTCAGCCGGGTGGTGGAGGTGAATTCGGCGTTCGCATCCTCGCTTCAAGCCAGCCGTCTTCAACCCGGCGGGCGAGCGCGTCAGCGAGCCGGGCAAGCCCCTCGGGCACCTCTTTGGGGAAGCGACCTGCCTGGCTTGGTGTCTCCGGCGGGAGCCCACGGAGTCCGTAAATGCCGAGCTCGCCGTGGTACCAGGGGACGTCGGGCGGCAGCGAGCAGAGCGACCACCAGTGTTGAAGGAGCGTCCGGTCCGCCTGGTGCTCGGCGAGGGCCAGCCAGGTTCGGGCTTCGGGATCGCGGGCGCGTCCCTCCGCAATGGATCGCAGGAAGGAGGGCTCCTCTAGGAACCGCTCACGGAGGGCGCTGGCCGCGCCCGAAAGCCCCTCTTCACCCGGACAGCCGCTGATGAGATCGGCGGCGCGGCACCAGGCGACGGCCGCCACGGCGGCGCCGAGCTCCTTGGGATCGGGATCACCCCAGGAACGGTCAATCCAGGAAGCGAGCGCGCGATCGACCGCGGCAAGCAGGCCACTTCCGGGACCGAGGCTTTCGATCCAGTCGAGGAGCACCCGCTCGGGATCGGCGGGGTTCAGGTGCTCAAGATCGGCTCCGCCCAGGAGGAGATCCTGCAAGGACTCCTCGGGCTTCGCCTCGAAACGGCGGAGCCAGGGAGGAACGCGGCGTCCCGCGAAGGTGTGGTCGAGCGCCAGAAGGCTCACGGCAGATCCTTGTCGGTTCCCAGAGCGTAGTCGGCGCGTCCGCTCGCCTCTCGGACCTGTCCGAGGTGGGCGGCGCGGGCGAGCGGCAGATTCTCGAAGTCTACCGGCTTTTCGATCCGTCCGACACGGAACAGATGCTTGGTCTGGAGTCGGGTCTTCGGGTGGAGGATCTCCCGGCGGAGAGTCGCGCTGCGCTCCTCCCAGTCGAGGTTCACCACGTGGCCGGTGAGCCCGCCGAGCGGCGGTGGGCAGAACGCCTCCGAAAAATCGCCGTCGAGGACCGTCGGCGGGACGAGCGGGCGGGTATGAGTGGCCGCGCCGGCCAGACGGCATACCTGGTTGACCGGGTATCTGAATACCAGGATGTCGATCGGCTTGCCGAGCTCCCCCGGATCGAAGTGGGCGAGGCCGAGCCGGTCGCGGAGAGCGTCCGCCCAGTCCGCATGGCTGGCGGCAAAGAAATCGTCCTCGAAATCGGCGAAGAACCCGCAGTAGACGGGCCGCCCGTCCTTGGTCTCGAACCACTTGACCAGGAGCCCCTCGAGCTCGGCCCGTGCCTCGGAGGAGGGGTTCGACAGCACCTCCCTGGATAAGGACAGGATCTTCGAGGCCTCCATCTTCAACAGGTCGGCGATGGTATCGACCCGCTCCAGCCGGATCAGGTGCAGGTGCCGGTCGGTCGAGTCGAACGGCGTGTGGCGGTCCGGGAAGCGGAACGTCTCCGGACAGACGTCCTCGTCGTGAGGATCGAGCGGCTCCTCCCAATGGACGAGTTGAATCCGCTGCTTGAGATAGGCGCCGTGCCTCTCCTTCCAGGTCGGGAAGTCGCCGTGGTCGGCAACCACGCGACGGGCCAGGTAGCTGTCCACCCGTTCGGGCCAGACGCCCTCGTCGAGGATGAAGTTGCGGGCGACGAAGGCGCCCCGAGGGGTGGTTCCCTCGCTGCCGAGGCGGCAGAGGAACCGGTCCCAATCGAGATGGGTTCCATAAAGAGTGCCCCGGCCTGTGAGGGGGCGATCCGGATCGTCAGCCATCATCCCTCCTTGGTGGAGAGAACTACATTATCACAAGGGACGCCGCAACCTGCTTTTCCCTTCGTCGGACGCGACGACGTGTAGCCTGTAAAAAAGTGGGGGCGAAAGGGAGGATCTGACAAACCCCCGGGAGACCTTCGGCGCCGAGCCGTGCGGAGCGCCCCCGCCTCCGCACACCTCCGGCACCGGCCCGCCCCCTCCCCGGTAGGCGGGCCCCCCTTCTGGGCGGAACGGCGGAAGCCTTGGACACGGTGGCCGCCGTCCCTCTAAATTGTCAATGAACCTCGCTGCCCCCGGCCGAAGCCTCGCCGGCCTGCGCCGGCCTTCGGCCGGCTCCGGCCCGCAGTCGGCCAGCGCCGGCGGACCGTCCGCCAGCGCCGGCGCGCGTTCCAGATCTCCAGCCGGCCTTCGGCCGGCTCTGGCGAGCCGTCCGCCGGTCTTCCCAACCGTCGGCCAGGACTGGCGAGAGGCCCGCCGAACCCGGCCAGCCTCTCGCGCAACCCGGCGGACGCCGCGCCGGCTCCAGCCGGAACCTCGCCGGGCTTCCCAACGTTCGGCTACTATTGGCCATTCATGCGCCGAAACTGGCCGACAGCGCGCCAGTTGCTGCCGGATATCGGGATTTAGCCCGACTTCAGGAAGACTCTAGATCTGAATTCGAAGAAAGTCAATCCATGGTATTGACATGACCATCCTGGTAGTGCAATCTATGTCCTGAAGGTCCGGAAGCCTGCCGTGACCGGCGGTCTTCTGGACGGTTCTTTGACAATCGATTCACTCTTTCCTACCAAACCCGGGGACGGGCCTGGCCGGAGGCCCGTCTCTCCCGCCTCTTCTCAATCGCTCTCTCTTGCCCCTGTAACATCCGTCCCGCCGGGCCGTACCGAGCTGCCAGAACGGGAGGGGTGTCGTGAATCTCACGATCGGAGGTGGCAGCTCCAGAGATCCTGACGCGCTGTACAATGCCGCCGGCTCATGGACATCCGGACCTTGCTGTTCGCGAATGCCCTCGTCTTCGCGGTGTTGGCGGTCGCGATGATCCTCGCCTGGCGAGGCAATCCAGTATTTCCCGGGCTTTCGTTGCTGGCCCGGGTGCATCTGGCCATGATGGGGGGCAGCGCCGTCATCGGGATCAGCCCAAGCGCGGCCCCGGCGTTCGTCTCCGTGATCGTCGGCAACAGTCTGGTCCTGCTCAGCGTGGTCTGGCTCTTCGAGGGGATCCGAGAGGTGTACAGGCTCGCCCCGGAGCGCTCGCCGAGGATCGTGCTGCCGGTCTGGGGCGCCGGCCTGCTGTTTTTCTTCCTCGTCCAGCCCAGCCTCCGCGGGCGCATCCTCGTCACGAGCTGCGTGGCGGTGGGCTATCTGCTGGCGGCGGCGTGGACGGCCCGGCTCGGCTTCCGGCGGCCGGTGGAGAGGCCGTCCTCCCTTC
Organism: uncultured Holophagales bacterium; assembly: GCA_963844885.1. Taxonomy (GTDB): domain Bacteria; phylum Acidobacteriota; class Thermoanaerobaculia; order Multivoradales; family UBA5704; genus DATMER01. Next base: position 71,838 of record CAWJQA010000020.1, read on the forward strand.
TCGTGGCCGGTTCGCTCGGGCTCCTCGGGGTGGTCTTCCTGGCGCGCTTCGTCTACGTCGCTGTCGCGCCGCAGGTGACGAGCCGGCTCGGGAGCGACACCTTCACCTGGGCTCTGGTCACCACGAGCCTGGTGGCCGCGACGGGCTGGACGTTCGGAGTGATGTCGCTCGTCTACGCCCGGCTGAATGAGGAGGCGCGGCGTGGCCGGGCGGCCGTGGAGCAGCTCGTCCAGGTGGCGGCGCACGAGCTGCGGAACCCGCTGACCTCGATCGTCGGCACCCTCGGGCTGCTGTCGGCCGAGGGCCTGGAGCTCGCCGAGGACGACCGGCAGCGGCTGTTGACCGTGGCCCGGCGCAACAGCGACAGGATGATCCGGCTGGTCAACGACCTGCTCGACCTCGAACGCGTCGAGTCGGGGCTCGCCGCGTTCCAGTTGGAGACGCTGGGCGTCGAGCCGCTGCTGCGGCAGGCGCTGGAGCTGATCGAGCCGCAGGCGCGCCGCTTCGGCGTATCTCTGGAGCTGACTTCCGCGCCGGCCTCGACGGTCCGCGCGGACCCGCAGCGACTGCTGCAGGTGCTCGCCAACCTCCTCTCGAACGCCGTGAAGGTCTCACCCTGGGGAGGGGCGGTCCGGGTGAGCGGGTCGAGCGTCGACAGCCGGGTCCGCGTGGAGGTCGCGGACCACGGTCCGGGCATCCCCGAGGAGCTTCGGCCGCGCATCTTCCAGCGTTTCGCGAGGGGGCGGTCGGAGGGCCAGGGCACCGGTCTGGGGCTGGCGATCAGCAAGGCTCTCGTCGAAGGGATGGGCGGGCGCATCGGCTTCGAGACGGAGACGGGGGCCGGCACGACGTTCTACTTCGAGCTGCCGGCCTCCGGCCGGTGACCCCCCTGGTAAGATTGCCCCGCATGCCCTACGTGCCTCTCGAGACCCCGCGTCTTCTCCTTCGCCGGTTCCGGGAAGCGGACCTGGAGCCTTTCCTGACCTACCGCAACCAGCCGGAGGTGGCGCTCTACCAGAGTTGGATCCGCTGGTCGCGGGAGCAGGGGATGGACTTCATCGACGAGCAGCAGCAGGTGGAGCCGGGAGATCTCGGATGCTGGTTTCAGTACGCGATCGTGCTGAAGGCGAGCGGCGAGCTGATCGGCGACTGCGGCTTCTGCGTCAAGGTGGCGGTGCCGAAGACGGCGGAGATCGGTTTCTCCCTGGCGCCCGAGCACCAGCGCAAGGGTCTCGCCACCGAAGCGGTGGCGGCGGTGATGGACAGCGCCATCCGCGGGTTGGGCGTCGAGCGGATCATCGCCATCGCCATGAGCGGCAACGACCGCTCCACGGCGCTGCTGCAACGCCTCGGGCTCCGCGCCGGGCCGCCCGAGCGGGTCTGGTTCAAGGGCGAGTGGAGCGAAGAGCTGCACTTCGCGCTCGCGGGCAAAGACTGGTCAGGAAGACGTCATGACTGAGAGGCGGCCCTGGCTCTGGCGAGGTTCAGCTCGAGCAGCTTGGCCAGGATCTCCACATCCGAGATGTCCGGGCTCCAGCCGTAGGCGGCGAAGACGGCCTCGTCGAGCTTCCGGTGGGCGAGGTCGAGCCAGGTCGGGCGCTGGTTGTAGAGGTTGGTCAGCGTCCGCTCCTTGAGCTTCTCGGCGGCCTCGTCGTCCCGTGGACACGAGGCGCGGATAGCGAACGGTGCCGATGCCGCGGGCGTCCGCATCGTGAACGTAGCGTGCCCAGGGCCCGTCGACGGAGCCCGGAAACTCCAGGACCTCCTCCTGCGTCCACTCCGGCGGGTTCAGCCAGCGGTTGCGGAGGTCGTCGAGCTCCTTGGCGGCGGTTGCAATGGCGGTCTCCTGCTCCGAGGTCGGCGAGCGGGGAAGGGGAAGGTCTCGAAGCAGGTGGTGGGGGTGTAGCGGAAGCCGCTTTCGCGGTCCCGGAGCTGAGTGCCCTGCACGAGAGCCCAGACTTCATGGAGTCCGTGAGTGGAGGACACCGAAGAAGTAGTCGTCGGAACGAGCGAAGACGAAAATCTGGCTGATCTGGGAGAGTCGGCGATTGCGACCAGACAGAAGAGGCGATGCTTTGCAACCGCGGGGAGTGCAGAGGAATCGCGCTCAGCGGAACGATCGCAGCCCGCATGCCTGGGCGAGGCTCAACGTGACGCCACCAAGCTTCCCGGTAGCTTGAACGGCGGTTGCCGAGTCGCGAGCGGCCGGACGGACTCCTGGAGGAACGCGAAGGGAGCTTCATATAGAGAAGCTTCCCGTTCAGCTAGGGACAGGCCGAAGTCGATGATGCAGACGATCCCTTGTCCGTTGCGTGAGATCGCCTGCCATTGATCCAAGGCCGGAGGACATCGGAGTTGGGCCGGCCGTGTGGGTTGGGCTTTTCGAACCACCCACGCGCCTGCGGAACGGGAATTTCGAAGAGTCCTCCCTTGGTGTCACCCATGAAGCAGGTCCCGAGGTTACCAGCCAGCGTTGCCGCAGTGATGATGTTGGCTGCCGTTTGTAGGTTCGAATAGATCTGGGCGAACCGATACCGAGTCAAGCCTTCTTTCGACCTCGACGCCGATCGTCGAATCCGACCATGGAGACGTGAACGTTCGCGCCGTCGAGAATCCACTCCCGGTCGCTGACTGCGAAGAAGATGTCCCCGGTCTCCTTGATTCGCTCCAGCACTTCCCGGTTGGCCCCGCCGCGAATGCCTTGCGTGGCCAGGAGGCCCGCGCGCTCACAGTGGCCGGCTTCGATCTGCTGTCGCGCTTTCTCGAACCAGTAGCAGCAGAGATCGGCTTCGCGGGACCCGCTCCTTCCACACCTGGAAAAGAGCTGTCAACGTACTCGTCCCCCAGCTCCCGCGCGCAGCATTTTGCCGCCCAGGAACGGCGGGTTGCCGACGATGAAATCCACCTTCGGCCACTCCGGCTCCTTGGGGTTCGCCGGGTCGGAGAGGTCGAGGATCGCGTCCTTGCACTGGAAGTTGTCCATGGGCCGGAGCACCGGCTCCTCGGGCTCTCCGAAGCCGTTGTTGCTTGATCCACTGGAGGTAGCCGATCCAGACGGTCATCTGCGCGAGCTCGAAGGCGTAGGGGTTGATCTCGATGCCGTAGAGCTGCCAGGGGCCGACGTGCGGGATGAAGGCGCGGGAAACCGCGCTCCATCGCCGTAGAGGATCACCTCCTTCTCCAGGTCCTTGAGCTTCTGAAGCGTGACGTAGAGGAAGTTGCCCGAGCCGCAGGCCGGGTCGAGCACCTTGACCTGGCCGAGCCGCTCGAGGAAGCGCCGGAGGATCAGATCCGACTCCACTTTCGCCTTGCGCAGGCCGTTCCCTCGAGGCCGCCTTCCGGGATCTTCTCGCTTGCCGGTCGGCTCCTTCTTGCCGGTGGCAAGCAGGTTCTCCACGACCTCTGCGGACTTCGGCCCACTCGCGCCGCAGCGGCTGCATCACCACCGGCTCGACGAGCGTCTCGATGTCCTCGCGGCTGGTGTAGTGGGCGCCGAGCTGGGAGCGCTTGTCGGGGTCCATGCCGCGCTCGAAGAGCGTGCCGAAGATCGACGGGTCGACGGCGCTCCAGTCGAGCTTTGCCGCTTCGCGCGATACGTTCCATCTCCTCGGCCGTGAGGTCGAGCACCGGAGCGTCGTCGAAGAGATTGCCGTTGAAGTGGCGGATGCGGTCCGGGCCGAAGTAGCCGCCGATCGGCCATCGCCTGCGAACAGCTCGTCCGTGAACCGGCTGAAGAGCGCCGGGTCCCGCCGGCTCTGGCGCACGATCTCGGTGAAAAGATCTCCGGTGGGAGGAGGCCGACGTCCTCGGCGAACAGGCAGAAGACGATGCGGTCGAGGAAGCGGGCCACGTCTCGGGGTCGAGCCCGCGGGCGCGCAGCGCCTCGGCGATGTCGGCCACCTGGCTCCGCGGCCTCCTGCGTGATCGGCCTCGCTGGTGACGCCCGGGCTTGAGCTTCTCGGGGTCGAAGAAGACGGCGCGCAGGATCTCGAGATTGCGCGGCTCGGCCAGCTTCGTCCAGAGGGATGTCGTGACGTCTGTCCGGGTGCCGGTGAAGTTGGTGTGGACCACGATGCGGTCCATGTCGCAGACCACCAGCAGCGGCGGGTTCTCGAGGGCCTCGCGGTACTTGAGGAGCTGGTCGTAGGCGGCGTCGAGATCCTTGTGCTTGCCCTTGTACTCCCAGCCGAAGAAGCCGCGCTTCCAGACGTCGGCCCAGCCCTCGCCGCCGCCGTGCTTGGCGGCGCCCTTCTCGAAGGTGAACCACTCGCCCTCGGGTCGGCCGCGGCGGGCTTGGGATGGCCGAGAAGCTCGCACAGGTCGAGGAAGTGCTGCTGGGAGGCCGAGCGCTCCGTCAGGGAGACCCGGGACCACTTCTGGATGAATTCATGGACGTTCATGCGCGGGGGAGTCTATCGTGGTCCCCGGGCAGTGGCGCGGCCCCGGCGAGAGCCGGGGGTGAGCGGCTATACTCCGCACCCATGCAAAACCTCTGGAACAACGATGAGGCCGCGGGATATCTGGGCAACGGGGGTGACCTGGGCCTGCGGGTGTATACCTCCCGGCTGCTCGGCCGGGACAAGACGCTGGTGCTGCACGGCGGCGGGAACACGTCGGTCAAGCTGCGCGAGAGCGGCCTGTTCGGCGAGGAGGAGGACATCCTCTACATCAAGGGGAGCGGCTGCGACCTGGAGACGATCGAAGAAGCCGGGTTCTCTCCCGTCCGCCTCCGGCCGGCGGCGCGGCTCGTCTCCCTGGCCGAGCTGTCCGACCCGCAGCTCGTCAACGAGCTGGTCACCCGGATGACCCGGGCTTCGGCGCCGGTGCCGTCCGTCGAGACCCTTCTCCACGCCGTTCTGCCGCACAGGTTCGTGGACCACACCCACGCCGACGCCGTTCTCACCGTCACCAACACGCCCGGTGGCGAGGCGCGGGTGCGGGAGATCTACGGCGGCGCGGTGGTGGTGGTCCCGTACGTCATGCCCGGCTTCGGCCTCGCCCGCCTGTGCGCCGAGCGCTTCGGCGCCGAAGCCGGGCCGGACACGCTCGGCATGGTCCTCCTCAACCACGGCATCGTCTCCTTCGCGGAGACCGCCCGCGAATCCTACGAGCGGATGATTCGCCTGGTCGGACTTGCCGAGGAGTATCTGAAGTCCAGGAACGCCTGGAGCCTGGGGCCGTGGCCCGAGCCGGCCGCCGGTCCGCCGGCTCCTGTTGAAACGGCCAGGCTGCGGCGGGACATTTCCCAGGCCGCGGGAGCACCGATGATCCTCACCTCGCGGACGAACGCGCGGACCCTCGCCTTCGCCCGGCGCGAAGACGTTGCGACCGTCTCGCAGCAGGGGCCGGCCACGCCGGACCATGTGATCCGCACCAAGTCGGTGCCGATGCTCGGCCGGGACGTGGACGCCTACGTTCAGGCCTACCGGGAGTACTTCGAGCGCCACGCGCCGCACGCGAAGCAGCCGAAGGCCATGATCGATCCGGCGCCGCGGGTGGTTCTCGATCCGGCGCTCGGGCTCGCCACGGCCGGTCGCACCGCGAAGGACGCCGCGATCGCGGCGGAGATCTACGAGCACACGATGGACGATCCTCGAGCGCGCCATGCTTCTCGGTGAATATCGCGCGCTCCCCTCCAACGATCTCTTCGACATGGAGTACTGGGAGCTGGAGCAGGCCAAGCTCAAGCATGGATGGAACGCCGCCGGAGCTCACCGGCGAGGTGGCGCTCGTCACCGGCGCCGCGTCCGGCATCGGCCGCGCCTGTGTGGGCTCGCTGCTCGCCCGTGGCGCGGCCGTGGTCGGGCTGGACCTGAACCCGGCCATCGCTACGCTTCTGGATCGTCCGGATTTTCGCGGTGTGGTCTGTGACGTCACGAACGAGGAAGACTTGCGCCGCGCCGTGGCCGTGTGCGTCGAGGCGTTCGGCGGTCTGGACATGCTCATCCTCAACGCCGGTATCTTTCCGGAGAGCCGGCGCATCGCGGACATGGGGTTGGACGAGTGGCGGCGGGTGATGTCGATCAACCTGGACTCGAACCTGGTCTTGATGCGCGAGTGTCATCCGCTGCTTGCGCTGGCGCCGCGCGGCGGCCGGGTGGTGGTGGTCGGCTCGAAGAACGTCCCCGCGCCCGGTCCCGGGCGCGGGGCCTACTCGGCCTCGAAGGCGGCGCTCAACCAGCTCGCCCGCGTGGCGGCGCTGGAATGGGGCGAAGGACGGCATCCGGATCAACGTGATCCATCCGAACGCGGTCTTCGACACCGGCATCTGGACCGAAGAGCGGGTCGCCTCCCGCGCCAGGGCCTATGGCCTGGAGGTAGACGCAGTACCGCCGGAGCAACGTCCTGCGCGTGGAGGTGACGAGCCGCGACGTGGCCGAGCTGGCGGCGGAGATGTGCGGTCCGCTGTTCGCGAAGACGACCGGGGCGCAGGTGCCGGTGGACGGGGGGAACGAACGGGTGATTTGAGGCGGCGGCATCGCGGCGCGGGCCCTCACCCCCGGCCCCTCTCCCGGCCGCACACCCGGACCGCCGGGAGAGGGGAGCATGAGGCCGTTCGGCGATCCTCCCAACCTTCGCCGCTCCTTTTTCCCCTGGGAGCGACGTCCCGCCGGCTGAAGAAGCGGCGACGGATGGCGCTAACGTTGAGCGTCACCACTCACCCCTCTCCCGGGGGTCCGGGCGTGCGGCTGGGAGAGGGGCCGGGGGCGAGGGCCGCAGGCCGAGGGCGCTGCTCGAAGGTCTATCGCTCCCCGCGTTCCGCCAGCCGCCGGCTGAGCAAGGCCGTCAGAAGCAGGGCGTTGGCCGTATCGTCGGGCACCACGAAGAAAGGATACCTCTCTTCGGGCCGCCAGATCGCCACCTTGTGCTGCCGGGCCGTCACCGCTCCGATCTCGTCCAGGGGGATCGGAGGGTCGTGCGCCGGAGCGCTCAGACCTTCGCGGCTCAGCACCCAGTCCCAGCCGGCGACCGTCGCGCCGTCCTCGACCTTCCGCTCCGTGATCTCCACCAGCCGGGCGAGCAGAGGGACGAGGACGGCACCGAGGTGGTCCACCGCGCCGTGGCGGGAGAAGCCGGCGAAGCGCACCCGCGCACCGCGCGGTCCGGTGAGCGCGATCTTCCTCGTCACCCCGCCCGGCGTATCCCGCTCTTTGAGCTCGAGGCTCCGCAGCTCGCCCAAAAGGAACGTCCGCCGCCGGCCGTGGGTCTCCACGATCAGCCCGCGCTCGAACGCCGAGAGCCGCGTGCGGCGCGCCCGGCGGAGAACCAGGAAGGCGGCCGGACCGGTCGCCAGCGCGGCGATGGTGGCCCCATAAGCGAGAAAGAAGCCGAGGCTGCGGGAAGACAGGGCGAGCCGGACGCTGGTGATCAGGAGCCCGAGAGCGACACCAGCCAGGAGGATCGATCCGAAATCGAGCCGGAGAGGCCTGGGACCCAGGACGAGCGGGGGACCGATCGGCGGTCCGAGGTTCTCCCTGAGTTGGCTCTCCTGGACCCGGCGTTCGAGAGACGGCCCGCTCGCCAAGAGCTGTCCCCTCCTGAGAACCCCTCAGTCTTGGGGCGACTGGGGAGGAGAGTCATTGTACTCCGGCCGGGGGTAGAGGGTGGTCCGAATGTACTCGAAGGCTTCGTCGATGAACCGGTGCCCCTCCTGGATCAGATCCTCGATCACCTCGGGGTCCGGCATGGAGATGGTGTAGTCCGCCGACTGCCGGACCTGGAAGGCTTCGCTCAGCGTGCGGTGGAACTTGGGGTCCAGCAGCTTGGTCTTCGCGAAGAGCCGGCCGTACTGGGCGAGCACCTGGCCATGGCTGGAGAACCGCAGGCCCTGCGTGTCCAGCAGGGCTTGCGCCACATAGAAGAAACCATAGTAGGCGCGGGACGCCGCGGAGTCGATGTGGTCGAGCTCCAGCAGGCGGGATGCGGCCCGGAGAGACCTGTCCGCCTTGGTCAGGAGGAACCGGGCTAGCATCATGCCGCTGGGACGGCTTCCCGATGGACGTTGCTGTAGAAGAGGGTGCCGCCCTGCTGGTAGACCTGGAGGCTCACCGGGATGACGGACAGCACGAGGTCGTGGGCCAGAGCGAGGGGCCAGCTCACCGCGCTCGACTTCACGATCTCGCGGGAGGTTTCGACCGGGCCGTCGAGCAGCAGGAGCAGGTCGATGTCGCTGCCCTCGTTCGCCTCGCCGCGCGCGTAGGAGCCGAAGAGCAGGAGGTCGCGGAAACGGTCTCCGTAGAGGCCCTGGAGCCCCTGCTTCAACTGGGTGATCACGCCGGCGACGTGGGAGGGTAAGCGGCTCATCGCGTGGCATTCTACCGTGGTCCGGTTTCCTCCGCCACAAAAGTGCGCGAGAATAGGCCGCCACCCGTCAGGCGCAGAGGAGGGAGTCCGGAGCAGGTTCCGGACGCCGGAAAGGCTCGAATGAAGAATTTCAATCTGGACGCGATCCTGGAGGCCATGCTCAAGGTGTCGGACCGCGTGTCGGACCTCAACTTTTCGGTCGGCCGGCCGCCGCAGGTCGAGATCGACGGCCAGCTCGTCGGCCGGTCAACTTTACCGGCCTCCCGCGGCTGACCCCGTTCCAGACCGAGATCATCGCGCTTCACATGCTGCGCGGCGACCGCGACCTCACCCGGACGCTGCTCCAGAACGGCTCGGTCGACCTCTCCTACTCGATCCCGGGCAAGACCCGCTTCCGCGTCAACGTCTTCTCGCCAGCGCGGCACCTACGCCATCGTGCTCCGCGTCATCCCGGAGGGCATCCCGACGCTGGAGAAGCTCGGCATGCCCGCTGAGCTGCACAACGTCGCGCAAGCTCAAGAACGGCGATCGTGCTCGTCACCGGGCCCACCGGCTCGGGCAAGTCGACCACGCTCGCGGCGATCATCAACCAGATCAACCAGCGAGCAGGCGTACCACATCATCACCATCGAGGATCCGGTCGAGTACATGCACCGGCACGTCAAGTCGACGGTGAACCAGCGCGAGGTCGGCGCCGACACCAAGACCTTCGCCCTGGCCCTGCGCGCCGCCCTGCGGCAGGCGCCCAAGGTCATCCTCATCGGCGAGATGCGCGACCTGGAGACGATCGAGACCGCCATGGAGGCGGCCGAGACCGGCCACCTCGTGCTCTCGACCCTGCACACGATCGACGCGGCGAAGACCATCGACCGGATCGTCGGCGTCTTTCCCGAAGGACCAGGAGCAGCAGGTCCGCACCCGCTTCGCGCAGTCGTTCCGCTACGTCATCTCGCAGCGGCTCGTGCCCAAGGTCGGCGGCGGGCGCATCGCCGTGCTCGAGATTCTCAAGTCGACGATGCGGACCCGCGACTACATCCTCAAGGGGGAGACCGAAGGCCGGTCGCTCACCGACGCCATGCACGACGGCGGCGATCGACGGCATGCAGACGTTCGACGACGAGCTGGAGAAGCTCGTGCGGAGCGGAAGGCCATCACGCAAGGACACGGCCTGGTCTACGCCACGAACCCGACGAACCTCGCGCTGCGCCTGGTGGATGGCGTCCCGGCCGACTCTCCCAGGTCTGACGCCGAAGAGGGGGAGTCCCTGCTGTCCCTGCTGGAGGAATGATGATCCGGATCCACTGCAACGCCTGCCACCGGCCGATCCTGGTGGACGAGACCAAGCTTCCCATGCGGGAAGTGACCTTTCCGTGCCCGGCCTGCAAGTCGGCGCTGACCGTGGACCGGCGGAACGCGACGCAGGCCGTGCAGGCGGCGAGCCCCGCGGCCTCGGGAGCGCCGCCGCCGTCCATGCCGAAGCCCGCTCCGCCCACGCCGCTGGCGCCCCAGGCGTCGGCGCTGCCGCCGGAGGAGTCGGACGCCATCCTGGAGGACGACCTTGCCGCCAAGGCGCTGATCGTCGGGGCCGACAACCCGGCGGCGCGCCAGGCCGCCGAGGCCCTCGGCTTCTCGCCGGTCCACCTGCCGACGGTCGAGGCCTGCCGTGACTACTACATGCAGGAGTATCCGCCGTTGGTCTTCCTCTGTCCGGCGCATCTCACGCGTCCGCCGCTGGAGGATCTGGCGCCGATCACCAACCTCGGACCGGCGGACCGCCGCCGGAGCTTTTTCATCCTCCTCGCCGACGGCCTGCGCACGCTCGACGGCAACGCGGCCTTCTTCTACAACGTAAACATGGTGGTGGCGAACAAGGACGTGGGCTCGATCGCTCAGATCTACCGCGACGCCGAGGCTCACCACCGCCGCATGTATTCGAGCTTCTGGGCCATCCAGAGGGAGGGCATGGCTTGAAGTGAGAAAAGGACAAAGGACATAAAGGACGGAAAGGACACAAAGGACGTCAAGGGGATGCCGTCCTTTTGGTCCTTGGATCCTTTTCACCGATGGCCTTCGACCTGCTCCCTCACCTCTGGACCCTCGGTCCCAGGATCACCCACGCCGTGCGCCCGCGGCGGGCTCCGGAGTCACGCCTGTGGGAGACGGTGGTGGACGATCCCCAGGCCGGGCCGGTGCGTCTGACCGGCCGGCTGCGGGAGCGGTCTGGAGACGAGCTCCTCGTCCTGGTCCACGGCCTGGGCGGCAACACGGACAGCCACTACATGGTGCGTGGTGCGGAGGCGGCCGAGGCCGCCGGGCTCTCCTGCCTGCGGGTACACCTGCGGGGTGCGGACCGGAAGGGTGAGGACTTCTACCACGCCGGCCTGACCGCGGACCTCCACGCCGCCCTCGCCAGCCCGGAGGCCGCGAGATACCGGAGGCTCTATGTGATCGGCTATTCGCTCGGCGGGCATGTGACGCTGCGGCTCGCCACGGAGCCGCTCGATCCCCGGGTGGTCGCCGTGGCCGCGGTCTGCGCGCCGCTGGACCTCGCGCTCGCAGGGGCGGAGATCGACGCGCCGGGCTTCGGGCTCTACCGCTGGTATCTGTTGAGGAGCCTCGCCGACATATACCGCGCCGTGGCGGCGAGGCGGCCGGTGCCGTTCCCGGTGGAGAGGCTGGGAGAGATCCGCCTGATCCGGGAGTGGGACGACCGCATCGTGGCACCCCGGCACGGCTTCAAGGACGCGGCCGACTACTACGCCCGGATGAGCGTGGCTCCGCGGCTGTCCGATCTGCAGGTCCCGGCGCTGCTCCTGAATTCGGAACGCGATCCGATGGTCCCGGCGCGCACGGTCCGTCCGGCGCTGGAGCGAGACTTGCCGCGCCTGCGGGTCGCCTGGGTGCGCGGCGGCCACGTCGCCTTCCCGCGTGGCCAGGACTCCGGGCTGGGGGAGGGGATCGGGATGGACGCGCAGGTGATCGGGTGGCTGCGGAGCCGGTGACTGGTCTCGATCGCTCTAGTCAGGATAGAATTGCCTAAATTGTTCTACAAGTTCAGCCCTTGGATATTGGGCCTCTTTCTGCAGAGCCATGAGCCGATTGAGCACAGCTTGCACCGGCCGGGTGTCGTGCGAAGCTTTGAAGAAAGGAACATTCTCTACCATCGTTTCGAGGATGGAGTTAAACAGATATTCGTCACATTCCTCAGATACGTTAGCAATGTATTCAATCGCCTCAGTCGGGGCTGCTGTGAAGAGCGCCTCAAAAGCTGCGGCACGCAGGTAACGATCTCCGAGGCATTCGCGAAGGACAGTTGATGCCAAACCCTGAACCAGGTCACTCTTCCGCCTCGACAGCTCGCCGAGAGCACTGGTAGCAATGAACTGATCCTCGGCGAGAACAAGCTTTATTAAGACATCTTCACTCAATCTGTCGAAGTCGATCTGATCTGGCGTCAGCATGAGAATTTCGTCGATGTTCATCCAGATTCCCCTAGAGGCATGAAGTTGATGGTCGTCAAGTACTTAGTTCCGTCTGGAAGTATTCTCCATGTACTCAACACCCTAATGCCACCCTTTGGCGCCTTGATCTCGCTCGGGTGCCTTACACTGGTTTCAATAGTCACTTGCTCGCCCACGGAGATAAGGCTCGTTATGATAGCATCAATATCGGATATCGAGCCTGCAAATCCCATCTTCTTGATCGATTCAAACATCTCCTGCGACCTTTCGTAGTTGTGCCTTAGTCGTTTGATCTCCTCTAGGCGAATCGCGTTAGCAGGGTCCTTATCGAATTCCTTTCGCTGCGTCTGCTTCATCTGTTGAAGCCGATAGAGCTCCTCCCTGGGATACATCCCTACCTTTCCCATGCCGTAGACCGCGATCTTTGCGACAGGGACAATAACTGCGCCTTGTTTGACGCGAGACTATTTTCTTGCCTGCGATATTCAATTCCACCGTTTCGAGGCTCGTAAGTTTCTTGGGCTCACCTTCCTCTGCTGGATTGATTCGCGCTTTTATATGATAGATGATAGCATCATTCTGCACAAGATCGAGAGAAGTCAAGCGATATAGTGACTTGATAGCCGGCAGCTTTCTGGTCACAGATTCGGGAGTCGCGCCGGGGGCCTCCATCTCGCGCTCAGAGGCGATGACGGCTTGATGCAGATCTGTGCTTTTTTCCTGAGCGCTCCGCTCATCTGGTCCGCTTGCTTTCGGCTCGCCTTCTTCACGACCGATCCCGGGCGATCTTCCCACCGCCTTGACGGCTTTGACCGCTTGATGGATGACCCCGTCGATGACCTTGTTGACCGGCGCCTGGATCTTCTGGATGACCTCGCGGATCTTGCCGGCGAGGCCGCCCAGGCCGAGCAGGCTGGCGAGGAAGCCGATGACGACCGGGATCGTCTTGGCGAGGGCGCTCTCGATGGCTGTGGCCATCGCGGTCAGGGCACCGCCGACGACGGCGGCAAGCGAGTCGAGGATGGCGTTGACCAGGGCGATGACCTGCGAGGCCGCGCGTGACGAAGAACATCACGATGTCGTAGATCGCCTTGCACGCCTTGATGAACGCCGCCACCGGGTTGAGCAGGCTCAGGAGCCAGGTGATGCCGGCCATGATGACGCTCTCCATGACGAAGGACTTGATGCCCTCCATCACGGTCTCCTTGAGCTCGGTGAGCTTGTCCTGGATGAAGCGCCACAGGCCCGCGGGACCCTCGGTGAGGAGGATCTTGAAGACTTCGGCCGTCTTCTCGAGGGCGCTCACCACGGGCTCGCCGACGATGGCCACGGCCCGCGCCCGGATGTTGGCGTAGGAGAGGCCGAGGATCTGCAGGATCAGGCCGAGGATGCCCTTGAGGTCGAAGCTCTCGGGCACCTGGATGCCGGCTTCGGCCAGAGTGCCGAACAGCCATTCGAGGAGGCCCTTCTTGAGGTGCTCCCCGAGGTTGGAGACGAAGTTGGAGAGGCCCAGCCTGGCGCCGCGCACCAGGTTGCCCAGGAAGCCGATGGGGTCCGCGAGAATGGCGCCGACCACTCCGGCCGCCCGCGCCAGGACGGAAAACAGCATCTCCTTGAGCTGGAGGAGGGTGCGGATGACGCCGACGACGGCTTCGACGGCCTTGTCCACGAGGCCGCGGTTGGCCTCCTTCATCTCCGTGATGCGGGCGTCGATCTGCTGCAGATTCTCGACGTACTTGCGGGCCAGGTCTTCGACGAGCTGGCCCTGTTTCTCGTCGACGCTCTGCTCCAGGGCCGCGAGCCTGGCCTCGATGCCTTCGGCCGCTTCCCGGCCGACCTGCTGGAGGTCGCCGGGGAGCCCCGCGACGTAGGCTTCGATCTGCTGCCGGCCGGCGGCGATGAGCGCTTTGGCCTGGAGGAGACCGGACTCGACGGCGGTGGCGATCTCGTCGATGGCTCCGTCCATCGTCCCGATGTAGAGGTCGCGCCCTTCGACGTAGAAGGCGTTGACCTCGGACGGCATGCCGAAGAGCTTGTCCTTACCCCAGCGCAACCAGCCGCCAAAGCCACCGTAGCGCTTCTCCTTGTAGGTCTCCATGCGGTGCGCGACGTGGTTTTCGAAGGCGCGGCGTGCGGCGGTGGCCCCGCGGTCGAAGATCGCCTGTACCTGCCGGTCGAGGAGGGCGAGGCGGGCTTCCACCTTGCCTTGGGTGGCTTGGTACATCCCCTCGATGCGGCGCGCGACCTCGGCGCGGCGCTGCTCGTCGGCGGCCTTGGCGCCGATTTGCCGGCCGGTGACCTGGGCGAGGAGGGTGGCGCGGGCGCCATGCATGGCCGCCGTCTGGTCCCGGGCGGCGGCCTGCGCCTGTCCGCCGGCCGCGGCGAGGGTCCCTTTTTCGTCGACGCGGTAGGCGGCCGGGGCTTGGCGGGCGTGGTCCTGGGCCTCCCGCTTCGCCTGGAGGGCGCCCTGGAAGTCGGGCTCGTTGGAGCGTTCGAGCTGGTCCTCGGTGACGCCCGCGGCGGTCATCGGGTCGTCGAGGCTCTGGCTGGAGGCCGCTAGGGGAGCTTCGACCTCGGCTGGGGTCCTGGGCTTGGGAGCGGCTTGGGCGGCGGCGAGGTCGGGGGGTGGCGGGCCGGGCTCGTTGGGCGGCAGGGCGGACGCCGGCCTGGGCTGGAAGCCGCCCGGGGAGGGGGTCTCGGTGGCGGCCTTCTGGATGGCTCCCTGGGCCTGGTCCTTGCCTTCGGCCACCTTGGCGGTGACCGCGGACTTGATCTCGCCGGCCTTGCCGCTCGACTTGAATTCGTCCGCCGCTTCGAGGGTCTTCGGCGTGATCGCGGCAACCTTCGCGAGCAGGGCGGCTTTGAAGGCGGCACGGTCGAAGGGACGCGGCTGCTGGGCGTCCATCTTGCCGACCTGGGCGCCGGCCGCATGGGCGGAGGCGGCGTTGGGCGGATCGACGGCGGCGGCCTGGGCTGCCGCGGCGGCGGAACGAGCGGGGACGTGGCTTTTCTTCTGGCGGGCGACGCCCTCGATCCGGGCCACGACGCCCTGAAAGGCCGGGTCCTGCTCCGGAGAGGTGGGAGCGCGCTCGCCGGCAGGCTCCGGAGACGGGGCCGCGGTCCCGGCTTCCGGCGGAGCAGCCGGGGCTGCCTCGTCGGGCGGTGGCGGGGATGCGGGCGCTGTCTCGGGAACAGCCAGAGCCGGTTCTGCCGAAGCCTCCGAGACTGCCGGTACGGCCGATCCTCCCGATTCTCCTGGGGCCGCCGACGGCGCCGCGGCTGCGGCCGGCTCCGGCGGCACGGTTACCGGAGCGGCAAGGAGGGTGGGGCAGTGCCGGAGCGGGAGGCTCCGCGGCGGCCCCGGCCGGCTCTTTCGCTGGGGGAGTCTTCGCCGGAGCCTCGGTCTGCTTCGCCGGGGCTTCCGCTTCGGCCTCGCGGGCCGCGATCTTGGGCGTGACCTCGGCCTCCAGGGGACCGGGAAGGGGCTTGCGCTCTTCCTTGCGGGCCTCGATCAGACGGCCGACCGCGCGGTTGCCGGCGGCCTGCTGCAGGGCGAGAACCGGATGCACCGGACCGCGCCCGCCCGGCGCGGGGCGGGGCCCCGGCAGGAAGGGTCCGGGCTTCGCCGGTCCGGACTTCGCTGGAGCATGCCGCGCCATCGCGTCTCCAGAAGGTCAGCGCGCGGTCTTCCGGCTCCGCGGCTTGCGTGGCGCCTTGGCCGTGCTCTTTGCGGCTGGCGTTGCCGCGGCGGGCGCGGCGGCGGGCCGGGTGCCCTGGTCGAGGTTTGCGAGCTCCGGCGGCAGGGGACCGGTGCCGATGTATTGCCCCTCGACGGCGATCCAGGAGACGCGGACCTTCAGGGGCAGCCCGGACGGTGAATAGATCTGGATGTAGAACGCTCCCGAGGAGTCGACGGGGACGAACGCCCGGACGTAGAGCGGCTTTTCATCGGTGGGGAAGGGCTGGCCGAAGACGAAGAGGGGCACGGTGTTGGGATCAAGGGTCGCCAGTTTGGGCTGGACCTTGGGACCCAGGATGACGCAGAAGTTCGGGCGCAGGAAGCCCGAGGAAACCCTTTGGGTGGCGAACATGCCCGACAACGGGATCTCCTCGATCCCGAAGTTGATGTGGCCGGGGCCCGCCGGTCCTGCGGGGTCAAGGGGGGCCGGCAGGGCCCGAGGCCCCGCAGGACCTTGGTCCCCTGGCCGGGGCCACCCGGGTCTCCCCTTCGGCCCCGCGGTCCCGGTCGCCTGTGGGTCCCGGAGGACCGGTCGGTCCTGGAGTTCCGGGCTGGCCAATCCGCTGCTCCAGGCAGGCCAGCAGGTCGAAGAGAAGGTCGTTGCCATACACGAACGATCGCTGGGGAAAGGGTCGATACTGCTGATCTGGAGCGCGCCGGCCGACAACGGAGGGTGATGGCGGCGAGCGGAACGTAGGGATCGGCGGCAGGCTCCTGGTAGGCCCCAAGGTCGCTTTCGAAGAAGGCTTCGACGATGCGCTCGGCGACCGAGCCGTCGATGGCCTCGATGGTGCTGATCGGCTCCTTGATCGCCGCCTGCGCCGTCGCAACGAGACCGCGGTGGCGGTGATGGTGCCGGTGCCGGCCGTGTTCCCCGCCTGCAGGAGGTAGGTCTTGACCGCGACCGATTGCCCGCTCGTGAGGCTCACGTTCACCTCGTTGCCCGGGTCCAGTCCGGAAACGGCGGTCAGGCCTTTGAGGGCTTCGGCTACGGTCACGCTGGGCGGCGCCGCGGCGGAAACCCGGGCGAGGCTCAGATGTACCGCGAACACCTCGCCCGGTCTCACCCACCGCGGCGTTTCCCGCGTCAGCTTCCAGGCGGGGGTCTCGGCCAGCGTGACCGGCGCCGGGCCAGGCTGCACAGGTTCCGGCCGCGACCGCGAGTCGAGGCCGGTGGGGAGCAGGAGCTTGTAGATCTCGCGGACGCGGTTGTACTCGCTGACCTCGTCGCAGCTCGGGTCGGCGGCCGGCACGGGCACTATCTCGCGGTCACACTCAGTCGTAGGCCAGGCAGAGGTAGTACTTCCCGCTTGGAGCCCGGCCTGTAGTTCGCTCTTCAGTTGGTTCAGGTCGACCGTCGATCCTCGGCGACGACGATTTCGCGGCCGAGGGCGTCGAGTGCCAGGCCGTGGGTGAGCCCGAAGATCAGGGAGGAGGCCTGGGCCGGGCTCTGTTTCGCCCGCAGGCCGCAGACGACTCCGTCGCCCAGGGTCAGCCGGTTGATCAGGCGGCGCTTCTCGTTGTGGAAATCCTGCTCGTCCTTGCAGTCGCGGCTGGTGAGCAGCTTGCCGGAGAAATAGCGGTTCTTGTCCGCCGGGCGGAGCTTGCCGTCTGCCGCGGGCTGGGTTGGGTCGGTCATCACGGTTCTCCTTCAGTGGATTCCAGCTCTTCTTGGGAGGCGGTCACGCCGCCCGGCATGGCGCCGTCCAGGAGCGTGTCGCGCCCCAGGACGGCTCCGGTGTCGAGCCGCGGCGCCGGGCGGTTGAGGTAGCTGTTGATCTCCAGATAGGTGTGCCGGTCGAGTTGCACCAGCGGCTCGAGGAGCCGCACACCGGCGCGGGTGTGGGCCGGGGCCTCGTCGTCCACGAGGCGCGCGATGGCGCGCAGCTCTTCTTCGTTGCGCACCTGGTACGGTCGCAGGAGGACGCAGAAGCAGTAAGGGTTCAGGCAGTAGAGACGCGCCAGGAGGGCCGCGAGGTCGTCGTTTTCGGCGCCCGCGAGCTGGAACGGCTCGACGATGAGCGGCCGGCTGCCGGTGAGAACCTCGATCAGGTCCGCGAGGCCCGTGCGGGTGCCCCGCCGCCGGTAGAGGTCGGGGACACGGCGCAGCAGCGCGCGCTGGCGCTCCTCCGGCCAGGTCTCGTCCATGGCGAGGGCCAGCCAGGAGGCGAGCCAGCGCAGGAAGCCGGCGGGGGTGGCATCCGGATCGAACAGGATCGGCAGGCGGTCGATCTGCCGCTCGACGCCGCCGAAAAGGGTTTCGAACAGGGCCAGGAAGCGCTCCAGGAAGTTTTGGCCGCTCCGGGTCTCCTGGTAGACCGCGGGCAGATGGCGCAGGAAGGACGTGCGCGGGAACCAGGCTTCGAGGCTGGGTACCTGCGGGGCGTCCTGACCCGCGCCGATCAGCTTCACACGCACGCGGAGATAGCGCCCGGGCGGCTCCTCGATCAGCGCGTCGCGGGCGTTGAGGAGCGGCTGGGACCAGCCGAGCTTGTCCAGCTTCGTCTTCTTGTCCGGCGCCGCCAGATCCTGCCGCAGCAGGGTTTCGTAAGCCTTCCGGTCGTCTTCTTTCTCGATCGTCCGGCAGGAGACCTGGATTTGGGTGTGGCCAGGGAACCGGGCGCCAGGAAGGCAGAGTTTGTGCCAGAGCGTCCCGGTCTCCCGGCTGTCGAGCGGCGGGGAGTAGAAGACGCCGCGCGCACCGTCGAGGGACTCGTGAGGCACCAGCACGCGCAGGAGCCGCGCGGACGGTGCCGGCTCCTGGCCGGCGCGCCGGGTGCCGGGGTCGAAGAGATAGACGCGTTGGCCCGGCCCCACCGCGAGCGCCGACACCGGCCCGCGGTAGCCGGCCAGCGGGCCGAGGTACCGGCCGTCGAGGCCGAAGCGATGGATGAACCGGTCGTCTTCCTGGCCGGCCGGCAGCTCCCGCCGCCGGTCTCCGAGGTAGAGCGTGCCGTCGTCGTCGAAGGCCAGGCTGGTGGGCTGGATACGGAACGTCTCCTGGTCTTGGCCTTTCGGGCGCTGATTGACCGGAAAGCTGCCCGCCAGGTCCCCCTCCCGGGTGACGTGGAAGACCCGCCGAGCCGGCGTGTCGAGGACGAAGAGCGAGCCGTCCGGCGCCACGGCGAGGTTGAGGCGCAGGTGCAGGGAGGACGTAAGAGCGGTTTCCGAGAGGGTGAGGCCGTCGGGCGCGAGGAGGTCCAGGAGGCGGCCTCCGGGGCCGAAGACCGCGATGGCGAGCTTGCCGCCCGCCGGTACGGACTGGCTTTCGGGCTTGCCGGCGGCCTCGACGACGGTGAGGGGAATCAGGGCGTAGAGGCGTTGCCGCGCCCGGTCCCCCGCGATGTCGGCGGGGATGAACGGCACCCCCGGAGGGAGCAGGCTGAGCGGCTTGCCGCGCCCGTCTTCGTTGCGGGTCACCGCCCAGCGCCGGCTCCAGGTGGCGTCTTCCAGGGCCACGATGCGCTGCGGGCCTGTAGGACCGGCCACGAACAGCCGTCCCGGAAACCAGGTCACTGCCGTGGGCTCCTGGAAGGCGCCGGCCGGGGCCAGACGCTCGAAGCGGTCGGCGTCGCCGTCGAAGAGGAAGAGGGAGCCGGTGACGGCATCCAGTACGTAGACTTCCTGGGATCGTCCCCGGGCGAGGTCGACGTATCCGAGGAAGGAGCCCTGCGGATTGGCCGGGGCGAGCACGTGTTTCCGCACCGGCTCCAGGGCGAGCCCGGCGTCCAAGGCCCGGAGGTGGAAGGCGAAGCCACGCTCCCAATCGGCGGCACGCTGGAGCACGAGGAAGGAGGAGCGATCCGGCCCGCAGCTCGTCATGACGGATGCCTCACGGGGCTGAGGCCCTCGCGTTGAAGGAAGTCGAGGAGGTGGTCGCCCGCGTACACCAGGCTGCGCGGCGGGATCAGCACGCTGCCGCGGGCATCGCGGGCCACTCCCTCGCCTTCGGCGGCCAGGGCCACCCGCTCGACGCTGTCGACGCCGGGAACGCTTTCGAGAACCTCGTAGACCTCCGACAGGTAGACCGGCCGGCCGAAGGGCCAGCCTTCCCCGGCGGGGCCGCCCAGCAGAGGATGGAGGAAGCGGTCGAGGGCCGCGCCGGCGCGGGTGCGCACCGCCTCCTGTCCGGCGCCGGGCAGCAGGATGAGGCCGGCAGTGACCCCCACCCGCACGTAGTCCGGACCCGCCACGTGGAGCCGCGTGGTGAGGAGGCGATGGCGGTCGAGATGGCAGCGGACGGTGCGCAGGAAACCGGGGCTTGGCACCGGCTTGGGGGACTCGCTGAAGGGGACGACGATCACCGTGACCGCGGCGGGTGTCTGGCTCGTTTCGGTACCGGGCGCGAGCAACGGCAGGGACCAGGCGCGGGCCACGCGCAGTCCCGGCGTGGCCTTCGCCAGGGCCTCGAAGTCGAGGTCGGTGACCGCGCGCCAGGGGGTGAGCAGATCCTGGCGCAGGCGTACGTGGGCGTCCTCCAGAGTCTCGCGGTCCGCCCCTCCGGAGGCCGCCGCGGGCAGCGTGAAGAGCAGGCCGTCGCCAGCCGAGAGAGGCCGGTCTTTCAGGTCGGCGGCCACGTTACCGCGAAGTCCGCCGCCGACGCGCAGCGCGAGGATGCGCAGGTTCTCGTTTTCCGCCGCCGGCAGGGGCAGCCCCTGGCGGCCGTCACCGAAGCGCACCTCGCCGGTTTCGGGGTCGAGTTGGAAGCATGGGGAGGCGGCGCCGGAGGCGGCGAGATCGTCCACCCTCTGCCAGTCGCGCCAGCGTCGGCCATCGGCTTCGAGCACCTGGAGGCGGAGCTCGGCTACCGGCGTCTCTTCGAGCCGGAAGGCCTGGTTGGGCAGGCCGCTGCCGCCGCCCAGGAGGAGGCGCCGCCGGAAGCCGGCCGGGAACGAGATCAGGCGGACCGTGCGCTCTGCGGCGGTGGGCTCCCTGCCGAGATCGATGCGAACCCCGCCACCCCCGCCGTCGGTCTTGACCGGGTCCCCGTCGAGGTCGCGCCAGAACCCGGCCGAACCCTGTACCTGGACCTGATGCTCGCCGTGCAGGACGAGATAGGATGGATCGGGGACGGGGATGATCCGCCTGTCGTCGAGGGCAAGCTCCAGGGCCTCGCAGAGGGTTTCGCCCTCGACCGCCGGTACGGTTCGCCAGCGCACGGCGGTCAGGCGCGGCGGCAGCTCGAAGCCGGGCTCCACCACCGTGGCCCGCAGCCAGTAGCGGCTGCCCGCCACCGGTGGAAGCTCGCTGGCCTGCATGGGCTGTGGGATGCGAAAGCGCAGGCGCCCGGGCAGCGAGAGCATCCGGCTTTCGTCGTCGAGGATCTCCAGCGGGAGCCAGTCGTTGTCTTCGGAGTCTTTGGCGCCGGCGAAAGCTTCCCACTCGACGAGGGCTGAGGGCTCGATCCGCGGCGGCTCGTCGCCGTGGGCGCCGCGCGCGACAGGGTAGCCCTCGTAGAGGATGAGATCGAGGGCGAGATCCGCCTCGGCCGGAAGGGCCTTGTCGAAACCGAGGTAGAGGCGGCTCCCTTCCTCAGCCTCCGGGCCGAAGGCGAAGAAGGAGAGGCCGTCGCCGTCGTTGGCGGAGGTCTCGTCCACCTGGCCGGCGCGCGAGGAGGTGACGATCTGGGCGAGCTGCGCCGATACCAGGGTGGTGCTCTGCGCCGTCTCGAAGGCGACGCCGCCGAGCCGCAGAGGGGTGCCGCGCGGTATCGCTAGCATCGAGGCCAGCATCGAGGCCGACTCGGGCATCGAGACGGCCACGCCGGCCCGTGCCGGCGTCGCCGCCCGCGGCTGTATGCCGAGCAGGCCCAGCAGCTTGACGTAGCTCTCGTCGCGCAGCCGGTCGAGGTAGAAGCGCTGCATCTCGGTGAGCCAGGCGAAGAGCTCGATCAGGGTGACGCCCGGGTCGCTGAGGTTGTGGTCGGTCCAGGCGGGGGCGCGCTGCGGCACCAGGCGAAGCGCCTCGGCCGTCATCTCCTCGAAGGTCCGGTCGTCCAGCACGGGTAGGGGCAGGGCCATGGCTTCGGTCTCCTTCAGGACATCCGGCTCTGCAGCCGGTGGTCGCCGCCGTAGACAAGGGCGTAGCCGGGCATGGCGGCTTCCACCGGCCGCTCGAGGGTGATCTCGGTGGCCGCGCCTCTCGGCTCGCCGGCCGGCCCCACCGGCTGCAGGGTCATGGCGAGGCTCGCCACGTGATCGACGCCCGGCACGGCTTCGAGCAAGGCGAAGAAGTCCGACAGGCACGGCAGGCGGCCGAAGTCCCAGCCGCGGCCTTCGGCGCCGCCGGTCAGGGGGTGGAGGAATCCGGCCAGGCGGCGGAAGGCGGCGGCCTCCACCTGTGGCGCCAGGCTTGGATCGGTGGGGACGAGCTCGGCCGTCACCCGCACCTCGACGTAGGCCGGTCCGATGACCCTGACCCGGCCCGGGAACGCGACGACGTTGGCGGCGCGCTCGGTGAGGAAGCGCTCCACACGCTGGCGCAGGGCCGGGTTGGGGAAGGGTCGGGTGTCGCCGCTCTCGGGCACCACGACCACGGTCACCCAGCCCGTGGCCTCGTTGCCGGCCTCATCGAAGCGCGGCAGGCAGAGCGTCCGCGCCACCGCGGGGGAGGCTTCCCGGGCGAGCGCCTCGAAGTCGGAGCGGGTCACGGCCCGGCCGCGGTGGCGCAGGAACCGGGGGCCGCGCTCCATGGCTCGCTCCAGCGGCTCGGTGTCGGCGCCGCCCGCCGCCGCCTCCCGGTTGGCGACGGAGTCCACCAGCGGGAGGGTGGTGCGAAGGGCGGTGATCGACCCGGCAGGCACGTTGCCCCGTGCGCCGCCCCCGGCGCGATAGCTGGCGCGTACGTTGTCCCGTCCGAGAGGGACGGCGCGGCCGTGGTCGCCATCGCCCATCTCGAAAAGGCCGGAGGCGCGGTCGACGGCATAGACCCGGTCGCCGGGCCCGGCCAGGGAGAGATCCTCGACCGGCTGCCAGAGGATCTCGAAGGTGAGCGGGCGGCCCGTCTCGTCGCTCCGCTGCCGCACCTGGACGCCGGGTTTTGCCGCCAGATCCTGGCGCTCGCCGTCGGAGAGGGTCCCGAGCTCGTCGATCCAGACCTCCTCGGCGCCGACCGGCGCCTTGGCGGTGGCGAAGCGCTGGCCGGGGAGGCCGGTGCCGGAGCCCAGGGCTTCCCCGGCGATCGTCTCCCCCTGGACGACCCAGGCGGTGTTGGGGAAGACGCCGCGCAGCCGCGGCGCCGGGGGTACGCTGCGGACGTCGCCGGCGACGAGCGACGGATGCTTGAGATTGCGCAGGGCCGCGATGCGCGGATCGCGTTCGGCACAGGGCGCCGGCTCTGGTGGGCACCCCCCAGGCAGAGCCACCATGGCCGGGTTCGGCAGGAGGGATTCCGCGTCCACCGAGCGCGGCGGTTCGGCGACGGCCCGAGGCCGGAACCGGCTCTCCACGTCCGCGGCGCGGAGCCACCAGGCTTCCACGCCGAAGCGGCGCTCGGCGACCGCATCCGGCGGCGGGAAGAGCTGAAGGGTACCGCTTTCGGTGAGCCCCCGGCTCGCGTCGAGCACCTCCAGGCGGGCCCATTGGGAGGAAGCCGCGCCGGAACGCCGCCGCAAGTACTGCCATTCGACGGGGGGCCGGGCGTCCTCGGCGACCTCCTGCTCCTCGAGCGCGAAGAAGAAGCTCAGGGGACCCTTCTCCAGGGGCCGGTCGAAGCCCAGATAGAGGGCCGGCGGCCCGCTTTCCAGGGGGACGAAGGGGCGCAGGGGGTTGCCGTCCCAGGCTTGGAGGTCGAGGTTGTTCCGCGTCAGGACGATCAGCGGAGAGGGATCGGAGGTGTAGTCGATAGTCAGGGACTCCACGAACGGCGGGAGGATGCGGGTTGTGTCGGCCTCGACCGTGCCGTCGCTCGCGACCTTGAAGACCTCCTTGCCGTAGTCGCCGCTGATGATCCGGGCGCGGATCCATAGGTTTTCCTGCCCGAGCACCTCCAGCGGCTCGAGATCGGCCGGGCAGCGGAATTTGATCTGGGCGACCGAGGACTTGGGCAGTTCGTCAGTTTCTTCTTTCAGGCCCGGGATGGCGCGCCATCCATTGCCGTACCAGTACTCCCAGGAACGAACGAGGTCCGGGGAGGGCACAGGGAGTGGCGCCTTCAGCTTGAAGACGAG
Organism: uncultured Holophagales bacterium; assembly: GCA_963844885.1. Classification (GTDB taxonomy): domain Bacteria; phylum Acidobacteriota; class Thermoanaerobaculia; order Multivoradales; family UBA5704; genus DATMER01. Next base: position 95,509 of record CAWJQA010000020.1, read on the forward strand.
GGTGATCGTCGCGCCCTTCTTCGAGAAGGCTTCCCGGCTGGCAAGGTAGAAGGTGTCGAAGTGTCGCGGCCTGCGGCCGAAGGGGTAGAAGTCGTGGTCGGCCAGCTCGACGTCGTTGGCGAAGGCGAGGTCGGGCTCGATGCCGGTCGGCGTATCGACGCTGGCCGCGATGGACTCGATAACGATCCCGGCAAGGTCGGCGGGCGTCAACGCGCGGCAGCGGAGCCAGCGCTGTTCAATGCCGCCGACCGCGAGCTTGGCGAAGGCGCCTGACGGATTCTTGGGATCTTTCTGTGTGAGCTTGTATACCTGAGTGACTGTGTCGTCCAGGAGGGTGGGCGTGGCCTTCAGCTCCGTCCACCCCAGGGTCTTCTCCTTCGTTTCGGCAAAGTACTCCCAGGTGACCGACTCTGATGCGAGGAGGGGCTCGAAAGGCTCGACGACGATCGTGATCTCCGCCGGTCCCTTCACGTCGAACAGGTCGTCGTGCCCGAGATAGAGGGCGTGCTCCTGGAGGTTGTTCCCCGTGAGGAGAGTGGCGGTGCCGCCGGCTTCGAGGCCGGGGCGGTGGTCGAAGACCTTGTCGGCGTCCGGCACCGCGCTCAGCACGCCCACCAGCCGTGCCGGGGTGGCGACGAACGCGCTTTCGGTTTCGAAGACCACGGGGTCGCCGCCGTCGGAGGGCTTGGCCGCGGCCTGGGAGCGGGCGGGGACCACCACCGGCTCGGTGGCGCCGTCGCTGAGCAGGAAGGTCAGCGGTGCCCGCGCCGGCTGGGCCGGCGAGAGCTTGACTCCGAGGAGATCGAGGAAGGCGAGGAAATGCTTGTAAGGCGCCCGGTCGAGGCGTTCGATCGTCCCGGCCAGGAGCCCGGCCACGATCTCCAGGAGCGCGGTGCCGGCGTCGCCGGCCGCGGCCTGCCACTCCGGCGTGTAGAACGGGCGCAGCTCCCGCGCTTCGCGCAGCAGGGCGGCCAGGTCGCGCCCGTCGAGCTTGGGGGGGATCTCCAGGGCCGCCATCACCGCGCTCCCAGGTAGAACGGAAACACCAGGTTGAACCGCGTGTTGGTGGCGCGCACCCGGTAGTCGATGTCGACCAGGAAGCGGCCGACGTCGCCGGAGTCGGGCCGGGCGTCGACCGCCAGCAGCTCGATGCGCGGCTCCCAATCGACGAGGGCGCGCCGGACCTCCGCCTGGATCGCGCCGACGTTGGTGGCGCTCATCGTCTCGAACACGAAGTCGTGGAGCCCGGCGCCGAAGTCGGGCCGCATCGGCCGCTCGCCGCGGCTGGTGAGCAGCACCAGGCGGATCGCCTCGCGCACGTCCTCCTCGAACTCGGACAGCGCGATGGCGCCGTTGGCGTCGACCTGGACCGGAAACGTCCAACCCCTGCCGAGGAAGTCCTTGTTCATGACGTCTCCCTAGCCTCCGATCAGCACGGTGAAGGCGCCGGCCACGATCGGCGCGCCGCAGCCGGCCATGTCCCCCACCCGCGCCGCGGGCTTGCCGCCGATGAGCACCGTCGCGCTCCCCTTGGCGATCGGGGTGGGCGGGTGGGCGGCCGGCGGCGGGAACGAGCAAGTGTGGAGGTCGCCGGCCGTGGCCGCCGGCATCCCGGCGATGAGCACCGTGGGGATGCCCGGCCCGGTGATCACTCCGGGGTGGCCGCTGGGATCTCCGACGCGCGCTGCGGGGGGCAAGGTCAGCTCCTTTCAGTTGATCTTCACCAGCGTGCCCTGGATCTCCAGGGTGGCGCCGGACTTGAGCTTGAGCGCGATGTCCGCCTCGATCTCGACCGTCTTCGCCTTGAGGCTGAGCTTCAACTGCGCCTCGACGGCGATCGAGCCCTTGACCGCGTCCATCTCGATCTTGTTGTTGCCCGACTTGTCTTCGATCAGGATCTTTTCGGAGCCGGTGGAGTCGTCGAGCAGGATGCGGTGCCCGGCCTTGGTGTGGATCTCCAGGCGGCCTTTCTGCGCGTCGTCGTCGAAGATCAGCTCGTGGCCGCTACGCGAGGTGATGGCGCGCACGTTGTTCTTGCCGCCGGCGTTGTCGTAGGCTGCGGCGTCGACGCCGTTCCAGAGAGCGCCGACGACGAAGGGGAAGCGGACGTCGCCATGCTCGAAGAGCACCAGCACCTCGTCGTCCACTTCGGGCAGGAACCAGCCGCCGCGCTCCTTGCCGGCCATGAAGGTGGCCACCCGCGCCCAGTGGCTCTCGTCGGCGTCGGTGAGCCAGGGGAACTTGACCTTCACCCGGCCGAGCTTCTCCGGATCCTTGTTGTTGGTGACGATGCCCACGACCGCGCCGTGGACGCGCCCGCGCCGCGCCTCCAGGCCCGTCTGGTCGGTGAGCAGGTCGAACAGCGTCATGCCGCGTTCCTCGCCACGGTGAAGGCGGTGCTGTAGCCCTCGTGATCGATCCGGTGGACGGCCGAGGTGACGTAGTACAGGCCGCTGAAGCGCTTGCCGAGGCCGGCCAGCTCCACCACCTTGCCGGCGCGCAGGGCGGGCTCGCCCACCGCCAGCCCTTCGCCGGTCAGAGTCTCCATGGCCAGCTCGTTGAAGCGCGCGCGGGCGATCTGCGTCGCCTCCTGGGCCGAGGCGACCGGCGTGTCCACGACCGCGGCCTTGGCGGCGAAGAACGCGCGCTCGGCGAGCGTGGCTCCCAGGGTGCCGCCCGCGGTCTTGGCGTCGCCGGAGCTCGCCTTGCCGGCGATGGGCTTGCGCTGCTTCGGGCTCCAGCCCTGGACCGTGACCTCGCTGACCTGTGCCAGGGTGTTGAGGCGCGGGCAGAAGCTGCGCAGGGTGAGCCCGTACTTGAGGGTCAACACCTGGGTGCGGTCGTCGGGCGTCTTGCGGAAGAGGAGCGTCTTGTCCTCGACCTTGACCTCGAAGCGGATGCGGCGCGCCCGTTCGACCAGGAAATCGACGTCGCTCTGGTTGTTCTGGAGCAGGTACTCGTGGACCACCTGGGAGTCGTCGGCCTCGACCTTGAGGCCCAGGTCGCGGCCGATGCGCTCGGCGACCTCGCTGTCCTTCATCTTCACGAACGAGCGGGTCTTGCGTCCGCGGCGCAGGCGGTGGAGGCGGTCGTAGCCGCGCAGCGTCAGGGTGGGCGTCCGGTCGTACGGGAACTCGGGCTCCAGGGCCGTCACCTCGCCCTTCATCAGGCTCTTGAGAGAGTGGGCGTAGCCGGCCAGGATCTCGAGCTCCGAGCCTTCGCGCAGCAGGTCGCGCTCCGTCCAGGTGACCTCCTGGCGGTTCTGGTCCCAGTTGCTGAAGGTCACGGCGAACATGTCCGAGCCCTCGACATGGGTGGAGACCTCCACGCCGAGCACGTCGAGGGCTGCCGCGGTCGGCAGATCCTGGCCGGCGAGGCGGACTTTGACGGCGGGTGCGTCGTGGAGGCTGGCGAGGGCGGGATCGTCCACGGGCATCTTCCTCAGGGGACCGCCGGCACGGTGAGGGCGCGGCCTGGTTGGAGCTGCTGCGGGTTGTCGATGCCGTTGGCCTTGGCCAGGAGGCGCCAGTCGCCGGGCCGGCCCCAGAGCTTGCCGGCGATGCCGGCGAGCGTCTCGCCGGCCTGCACGGTGTGGGTCTTGGCGGGGAAGGAATTCGACGAGGAGTTGCTCTGCTCCTGTTTCTTGGGCTCGACGTACTCCTTGAAGGAGACGGTGAGGCGCGCCCGGACCGGCGTGCCGTCGGCGCGGAAGAGGGTGAACTGCTGCTTCAGGGTGTCCAGCACCCATTCGCCGCTGAAGTCCTTGGGCTGCTCGTTCGACTTCCCCCAAACGATCTGGCACCGGGGCGGCCGTGTCTTCTCCTCGATGGGATTGAGGAGGTCGACGATCCGGTTCGTGTGGAGACGCACGTCGGTGCCAGCCTCGTAGGTGTCGAAGAACAGCTCCAGGGAGAGCTTCTTGAGACCGCGGCCGGTGAACTGGGTGCCGGCCTTCTTTCCTCTGTTCGGCAGCTCCTGCCATACGTTGGCGTCCTCGAAGGTGTACTCCGAGGGATTGAAGAGGACATCGATATCCAAGCCCAGGTCGAGGTTGGTGATGCGGAGCTTTTCGAGTGCCATGGCTTCGTCTCCGGGCGGTCAGAGCCCGCGGCGCTCCCGTTCGACGAGGAGGCGGCGTTCCAGGTTGGAGACGACCCGGTCGGCGAGGCGGGCGTCCGCGCCGCTGTCCGGTTGGAACCGGGCCGCGAGTGCCGGTGCGAGGGCGCTGCGCAGCTCCTTGCGGACCAGCTCGACCACCTGCCGCTCGCCGAGGACCGGGGGGGCGGAGCCGTCGCGGTGGTCACGGTTGTCGAGGTCGTCGAGGATGCGGTGGTCGAGGCGCGATCGGCGGGGCGCGGCGGTGCCGGGGCTGCCGCCACCGGCGTGGCCACCGGAGCCCAGGTATGCGCCACCACCGTGGCCGGGCTCGTTGGGGCGGGGGAACCCTTCGATTCATGATGCCGTACTGTAGAGACGCCCCAGTCCGTCATCGAGAACCTCACCGGGTCCGAAACCTCGGGGCGTCTCTGTCCCGCGTCACCACGAACCTGCCGGCCCATCCACCCGGCGGGTCGCCAGGAGGATTTCGGCGCGCTTCCTGGCCGCCGCGGAGATCGCCACCCGGATGGCCCGGGAGCCGATGGGAACGGAGCCATGACGATCCCTATGGACCGCGAGCGGAACGCCCTCGATGGCTGGGAAGGAGACGCCCCGAAGTCTAGGACCCGGTCAGGTTTCGGGTGACGGACTGGGGCGTCTCTACCTGTGGATGTCGATCCTGATGGTTCTTGGGGTCGCCGCCCATCCGGCTCAGCGCCGAAGGGAAGGAATGCCTGAAGGAAAGTCCGGACAGTCGTCTCTCCCCGGCGTCCGCGGCCTGCGTCCCTCACCCCCGGCCCCTCTCCCGGCCGCCCACCCGGACCGCCGGGAGAGGGGAGCGTGAAGCCGTTCGGAGGTTCTCCCATCCATCGCCGCACCGTCCCCGGAGATGCCGCGGCCACCAGGCCACCCTTCCTCCACGAGACAGCGGGCGTCCGTGTGAAGCCGCCAGGTGGCAGCCCCCCCCTCTCCCGGGGAGGGGGAAGGGGAGGCGGGAGAGGGGGGCCGGGGGGGTGAGGGTCGCAGGCGAAGACCGCCGGCAAGCGAGGCACCGTCTGAGGGAATGCCTGAAAGAATGCTTGTGAAATCGTCCTTCCCAAACGTCCATGGCCTGCGCCCCTCACCCCCGTCCCCTCTCCCGGCCGCCCTCCCGGACCCCCGGGAGAGGGGTGGGTGGCGACGCTCGACGATGGCGCCATCCGTCTCCGCTCCGGGGCCGGCTGAAAGCCGGCGCTCCCAGCAGGAGAAAGCGGCGCTGGAAGGGAGGATTGCCGCCCGGTCTCGCGCTCCCCTCTCCCGGCGGTCCGGGTGTGCGGCCGGGAGAGGGGACGGGGGTGAGGGACGAGAACCGTGGCCGCCCCCTTTTCAAACACCCTCTGGGAAGACACCACCTTCCGGGACAGCACGATCCTCCGGGTCTCCCGGGCAAGAGCGGTCCCGGGGAGTGTCCGCGTCTCCCGCAGCGTCTCGCGCCGGGTCTGCTCGTGGTGGACGAGCGTCCGGATGTGCGTCCGGATGTGGAGACCGCCCGCGCTCCCGGGAAGCTGGACCGTCAGAGTCCGGCCTGGCCGAGAGGGAACCGGCCGCCCTCCCCGGGCTCGCAGGGGATGCACCCACGAGAAGGGGCCGCCGAGCTTCGCGACCGGGCGCGGGGAAACCAGGGGCCGGTGCCGCGCGAGGATGCCGCGGGCGAAGGCGAGCGCGGCCGGGCGCCGGGCCTTCCTCATGGCTGCTCCTCCCCGGCCAGGTCGGCGTAGGGCTCGAAGTCGGCGCGCAGGCAGAGGTGGCCGCTCTTGGCGAGCTCGCGGCGGGTCGAGCGCAGCACGTGCTCCATGCCCACGGGGGCGCCGGCGGCGGCGGCCAGGAAGGCGGCATGGAGGGCGATGTTGCGGATGCTGCCGCCGGTGATCTTGAAGCGTTGGGCCAGGAACTCGAAGTCGACGCCGGCCGCGAGCGGCACCTCCGGGGGGAAGAGCTTCCGCCAGAGATCGCGGCGCAGGCCCTCGTCGGGCAGGGGCAGCTCGATGACGAAGCGCAGGCGGCGCGTGAACGCCTCGTCGATGTTCTTGCGGAAGTTGCTGGCCAGGATCACCACGCCGTGGTGCTCCTCCAGGCGCTGCAACAGGTAGTTGATCTCGATGTTGGCGTAGCGGTCGTGGGCGTCCTTGACCTCGCGAGCGCTTGCCGAAGATCGCGTCGGCCTCGTCGAAGAAGAGGACGGCGTGGCCCTCCTCGGCCGCGGTGAAGATGCGCGCGAGGTTCTTCTCGGTCTCGCCGATGTACTTGGAGACGATCGCGGACAGGTCGATCCGGTACAGCTCGAGCCCGAGCTCGCCGGCCAGGACCTCGGCGGCCAGGGTCTTGCCGGTGCCCGAGGGGCCGGCGAACAGCGCGGCGATCCCCTTGCCGCGGGCGATCTTGCGCTCGAAGCCCCAGTGCTCGAAGACCTGCCGGCGGTGCTCGACGTGGGCGCAAAGCTCGCGGAGCTGGGCCAGGCGGTCGGCCGGCAGCACCAGGTCGTCCCAGGTGGAGAGCGTCGGGATCTTGCGCGCCAGGGTGGCGAGGATGCCGCCGGTCTGGGCGCGGCACGCGTGATCGAGGGCGGCGGTTTCCGGGGCGGTTTCCGCGGCGGTGCGCGCGCGGCAGGCGGCCTCGGCTACGGCGCGGTCGATGCTCCCGGCGTTGAAGGCGAAGCGCTCGGCCAGGGCGTCGAGACCGGCCTCTGGGGTGGCGGCGAGGCCGTGGCGGCGGACGGCCGCGCGCCACAGCGCCCGCCGCTGCGCGAGGCCCGGGGGAGGGAAGTCGACCCGCAGCAACGCGGGCTCGCCCAGCCGGCCCGCCGGCCAGGGGAGGGTGGTGCCGAGGACGAGCGCGCCGGGGAAACCCTCCAGGGCGCCGAGCAGCTCGCGGGCGGCCTGGGCCGCGGGCTCGTCGAGGAGCGTCTCGGCGCCGTCGAGATAGACGGCGCAGCCGAGGAGCGTCGCTTCGCGCGGCAGCCGGCCGGCGAGAGCGCGGACCTCGGACCCCTGGGCGAGCAGGGCCGGCGTGTCCACTTCCAACAGGCCGAGGCCGGCTTCCGCGCACAGGGCCTCGGCGGCGAGCCGCCGGCCGGCTCCGGGCTCCCCCTGGAACACCAGGCGGGCGGGGCCGGAGCCGGCCCGGGCGCGCAGCGCCTCCGGTCCGAGCCCGGCCGGCAGCATCACCTCGGAGAGCGGCGCCCTCGGCACGGCCCGGCGTGCGAACGGCGCGAGCCGCTCGTCGGGCAGATCGAGGCCGAGGAGGAAGTGGACGATGCGGTCGTCGAGGCGCAGCGGGCGGGAGGGGAAGGGAGCCTCGTCCTCGGTGGCGGCCCAGGCCAGCAGGCCGTGGCGCAGCAGCGGTGCTCCGGCCGCGAGGCGGGCATGGAGCGCCAGCCGCTCGCCGCGCGACGGCGCGAGCAGGGAGAGGATCAGGCCGGCGGTCGGACGGCGGCGGGTGACGTCGTCCTGCAAGTAGGCGTAGAGCTTCTCGCAGCGGTTGTCGAGCCCCGGAGCGAGCTCCGGCGCCAGGCACAGCAGCAGCGCGTCGACATCGAACGGGGAGAGCGCGAAGCGCTCCGCCAGCTCGGCGAGGGGGAGCCGGACCCCGGCGGTCAGGGCGGCGGCCGTGCGCTGCTCCAGATCCTCCTCCGCCAGGGCGAGCGCCGCGAGCAGGTTCTCGTCCTCATCCAAGTCCAAGCGCTCGTCCGAGCGGGGGGCCGGGGGCGGGACCGGCTCGCACAGCCGGCGGATCTCCTCCTCCGAGATGTAGAGGCCGCGGAGCTCGTTGAACTCGACCGCCGCCGGGTCGCGCCGCCGCCGCGCCACGGCCAGGCGCAGCAGCAGGTCGATCCGGCCGAGCGCCGCGAGCAGGTGCTCGCGCCCGTCGGTGTATCCCGCCGCGGGGCCCACCGCGGGAGGAGCCTCAACGATCGCCGAGAGTCTCATACTCCTCCACGGACTCGGTGACCCGGCCGGTGCGGATCTCGCGGGCGGCGTCCACGAGCACGGCCCGGACCTCGTAGCAGACGGACAACCGGTAGGGCTGGTTGAACGCGTTCCAGATGCGGGTGAGGTTTTCGACGTCGCAGCGGCCGAGGTCGATCTTGAGATCCTCACCCGAATGGCGCAGGGAGCCGCGCAAGGCTTCGGTCTCGACGAGCGTGTTCTCGTACAGGACGCGCATGGCTTCGCCGAGCACCGTCTGCTCGTCCACCAGCCGGTCGGCGTAGGGGGTGAGCACGTAGAACAGGTCGAGAGCCAGCGGCGGATAGCGCCGCGATTCGCTCCCCGTGACCGGCCACGGCCGGTTCTTGGCGTTGACGTTCTCCTCCACCCGGAAGAGGTAGAGGTTGATCTTGGGCTTCATCGACGGCTCGACCGTCTCGTCGGCGGGCGAGCGCAGGGAGACCTCGAAGAAGCCGGCGGGTCGCTGCTCGCGGGTGAGCAGATCCTCGAGGGTGCGGGTGACGTCGCCCAGGGCCGAGGAGGCGCTCATAGCGGCACGATCCCTTCGTGGGCGAGCTCCAGCGTTTCGATGGCGACCTCGTTCGCCCCGGCCTTGAGGTCGGGCCCGGTCCATTTGACCGGGAAGGCCCTGATCAGCAGCCAGAAGCGGACGGGCCGGCCGCGCTCGTCCTGGAGCACGATGGCGGCGCTGGAGATGAGGCGGGGGTTGAGAACGAAGAGTCCGTACGCGGCGTCGAGCTGCCAGTAGAGAAGCTCGTTCGAGAAGCCGACCCCCCGCTTGAGCACGACGTTGGAGTAACCGGTGGCCTCCGGGAACTTGAGGGTCGTGCCGTTGCGTCCGCCCTCGACGTAGTCCAAGACCTTGGTTTCGGCCTGCAGGCCGGTGCATTCGGCGAAGCCGGCCGCCGGCAGCGCGCCGAGCTGGAGGAGGAAGCGGTAGCCGGCGTACGGGTCGGTGCTTCTGCGTGCCATCGGCAGCCTCCTCTAGAGCCCCTGCTCCGTGACCGCCAGCGATTCGGCGGTACGGCGGAGGGTGACCACCACGAATTCGGCGGGCCGGGCCGGTGCGAAGCCGATGCGCGCCACCATCTGGCCCTGTCCGGCGAGCTCGGGCGGGTTCGTCTCCTCGTCGCACTGGACGAAGAAGGCCTCCCGCGCCGAGGCTCCGGCGAGGGCGCCGCGCTCCAGGAGTTGGAGGAGGAAGAGCGTCAGCGTGGCGGTGACGGCCCGCCACAGGACGGGGCCGTTGGGCTCGAACACGGTCCAGCGCAGGCGCGTCAGGATCTGTTTGACGATGGCCAGGGCCACCCGGCGCACGTTGACGTAGCGCCACAGCGGGTCGCGGCTGAGCGTGCGCGCGCCCCAGACGCGCAGGCCGCGGCCGGGGAGGACGCGCAGGCAGTTGACCCCCAGCGGGTTGAGGAGCGCCTGGCGGGCGTCGTCGAGGCAGAGCTCCAGGCTCACGGCTCCCTGGAGGATCTCGTTGGCCGGCGCCTTGCCCACTCCGCGCCGCTCCTCGCTGCGGGCGTAGATGCCGGCCACGTGGCCGCACGGCGGGATCAGCAGGTCGCGCCCGCCGAAGTCGGCGGCGCGGTGGCGGAGCCAGGGGTAGTAGAGCGCGCCGTCGCGCGCCTCGGGGAGCTCGGGGAGCTCGGGGAGCCCGGTGAGCTTGCCGGCCCAGCTCCCGGGCTCGGCCCCGCGCGGCGCGTCGAGCAGCGCGAACCGCTCTCCCATGCGGCGGCAGTGGCGCAGCATCTCGCGCTGCCCTTCGAGCATCAGCGGCAGGTCGCCGCCCGGCGGGGCGCCGGCGAAGACGACCCCCTGGGCGGGCGCGTGGTCGCCCAGCGCGTTGATCAGCTCGGGCAGGATCAGGTCGGGGATCGCCACGGTGCCGATCTCGGAGATCTGCTCGAAGGCGGCGAGCCCCCCAAGCGTTCCCTCCGGCACGCTCTGCGGGTAGAAGAGGACACCGTCCTCATATCCGGTGTAGTGGGCCAGGGTGAGGCGCCGCGGCCCGTCCTCGCCACCCGTGAGCAGCTTGCCGGTGACCGGCTCAGGGGGCTTGCCGCCCGCGCCTTCGAGCCGCACCAGGGTGGAGCACCCCTGCCGGGCCTTTTCGACGTAGCTTTCGGCGGGGGGATCGCCGTTGACGAGGCGCGCGAAATACCTCTCGTGCTCCGGGCGGGGTGACAGGTCGTCGAAGACCTCCTCCCGCACCGTCCGGCCGTCGGGCCGGTAGCGGAAGGCCAGGCGGAAGCGGTGGAGTTGACCCGGTTTCGTGGACGCCTCATCCTTTCGGTCCGGGGCCAGGCTGCAGTCCACCTCGATAGCGTTCCCCCAGGCCCCGGGGTCCAGCGCGCGGACGGCGACGGCGCCGAGGTCGAGCCGGGCCGGCTTCGACGTCCAGTGGGCGGTGCGGACGACCCGGCACCGCCGGCCGCCGTTGGCGAAGAAGCCGAACACGGCATAGGCCAGGTACGAGAAGCCGGTGAAGCCGCCGAAGACGTCGGTGAACTGGCCCCAGCTCGTCAGGAGCTGCGGGCTGTGCAGCGGGCCGCGCTCGGCCTGGCCGACGAACCCGGCGACGCCGAGCTGCAGAAACGCCGTAGGCGCGAGCTCGACATCGCGGATCTGAACTCCCGGGGCTTTCGCCTCCATGACCTAGGCCTCCTCCTCCGGCGTGTCGCGGTGTCTCGGGGGCGTCAGGCCCGTCAGGCCCGCTCGGCCGCTTCGTTGATCTCCTGGTTGATCCGCGCGATCTCCTCCACCCAGCGCCGCCGTTCGCGGTGGGCCAGGTCGAGGATCTCCTCGCGCGGCCAGTGAAAGTAGTAGGCGATGTACGCTACCTCCCTGGCCGCCTGGTCCAGGGGGTAGCAAGCTATCCCCCCGGCTCCTGCGCTCCTTCCAGGAGATCCTGCGTGACCTGGAAGCGGGCCTCGCACTCCGGGCATTCGACCGTCACGGCGCTGTGCCCGTTGGCGTTGATCCGTCCGTAGAAATCCTGGAGATAGGCGAAGTCGGCCGAGAACAGCCCTTCGATCGTGGCCGGCGTGACCTCGCGCAGCTCGCCCAGCTTGACCAGCACCCGCGACAGCAGGATCACCGTCAGATAGGCCGGGTTGCGCTGCACCCGCGGGTCCTGGAGTGGCGCGATCTCGTCACGGGCGTTGGCCAGCCGCATGATCCCCGTGCGGTGCAGGTTGCCGTCCTTGTCGACGTACCCCTTGGGAAGCGTGACCTCGAACTCGGTCTGCAACATCACTGGCGCTCCACGCCCTCATGGGCGAGCTCGAGGGACTCGATGGCGATCTCGTTGGCGCCGGCTTTCAGGTCCGGCCCCACCCACTTCGCGGGCCAGGCCTGGCGCAGGTTCCAGCGCACCGACTCTTCGCGTTTCTCGTTGAGAAGCACGATCGACATGGCCTCGTCGCGCACGATGTCGCCGTCCATCACGGCCTTGTGCCATTTGAACAGCTCGGGGTCCGCGCTCACCCCGCGCTTGAGCGTCACGTTGCCGTACTTCTCGAGGCCCGGCAGCTTGCGCATGGTGTTAGTGGCGTCGCCGCCTTCCCGGTATTCGATGACGTTGGTCTCGGCGTTGAGGCCGGTGACCTCCGAGAAGCCGGCTTTGGCGATGCCGTCGATCTCCAGGAGGAAGTTGAAGGAGGCATAGGGATCGGTCGCTCTCCGTGGCATGGCTGGTCTCCTTGTCTCTGGCGCGCGAGCGCCTCAGTTGCCCGCCCCGGGCCGGAACTGGGAAATGCGGAAGATGACGAACTCGGCCGGCTTCGACGGCGCGACGCCGATGACCGTGATCACCCGGCCCAGGTCCACCGACTCGGGCGGATTGGTCTCCGCGTCGCACTTGACGAAGAACGCCTCCTCCGGCTTGCTGCCCACCAGCTTGCCCTCGTTCCACTGCACGCGCAGGAAGGCGCTGACGTTGCGCACGATGCGCTTCCACAGCACCTCGTCGTTGGGCTCGAAGACCACCCACTGGGTGCCTTTGTAGATCGACTCTTCGAGGAAGAGGAAGAGGCGCCGGACGTTGAGGTACTTCCACTCCGGGTCGGCCGACAGGGTGCGGGCGCCCCAGATGACGATCCCGGCCTCGGGGAACTTGCGGATGACGTTGACGCCGTTGGGATTGAGGATGTCCTGCTCGCCGGTGGTCAGCATCCGCTCGATGTCCAAGGCAGAGTTCAAGTAGCCGTCCTCGGTGCCGGCCGGCGCCTTGTGGACGCCGCGCTTGATGTCGGTGCCCGAGTAGGAGCCGGCGATCGCTCCCGAAGGCGGACACAACCGCCGGCCGCCGGTCACCGGGTCGGCTACCCAGATCCACGGGTAATAGAGAGCGCCGAAAGAGGAGTTGAACGGGTTGCCGGCGCTGAAATTCCCCTTGGCCTGCCGGTAGTCGAGAACCTCCTGGGGCGTCAGCCTCTGCGGGGCGTCGGCGACGAAGAAGCAGTCCTTGCGGTTCTGGCAGTAGGTGAGGCCGGTGAGGGTGGCGCCCTGGGCATCCGTGTTCACCAACGCCATCAGGTCGGGGATCGCCACGATATTGATGTCATCGACCGGATCGAAGGCATGAAGCCCCGTTCGTTTCGCCTCGTCACCTGTCAATTCGTCGTCGGTCGGGACTTGACCATCCGAGCCTCCGGTGAGCGGCGAGATCTTTTTTTCGGGCGGGTCGAACTGCGCCGGAACGGTGCCGAGGTCGTCGACGGTGACGTAGGCCGAAGTGCCGTTGATCACCGCCTCGACGTGAGCGGAGTGAGGCTTGCCGTCGGCGGTGAACTCCTTGAGCGTCACCGAAGCATAGGTCTCCAAGATCTCGGGGGTGTCCCCCGGGCCTAGGACGATCAGCTTGAACCGCTTGTCCGCGTTGGCCGGGTCGCCCGGGTCGAATGCCGGGACCGTTTGGATCTCGATCTTCAGACTCCTACCCCACTCGCCCTCGCTGATCGCAGTCACCCGCAGGACGGGTGTGCCCGCAGCATCCTTGAGCTCCGCCGAGGCGCGGTCGTTCTCCGGGTGGACCGGGTCAGTGCCCCGAAAGGCGCGGACGACGTAGCAGCGGGTGCCGCCTTCGAGGAAGAAGCAGCGCACCGCGTAGGCCAGGAAGTAGCTCGGGTGGAAGCCGCCGAAGGTAGAAACGAACTGGGTGAAGTTGGTGACCAGGACCGGCTTGTCGACCGGCCCCTTCACCGCGCCTCCGACGAAAGCCCCGGTGGAGGTCCCCACACCCTCGATGGGCTTGATCCCGGAGGAGACCTCCTCGACGTACACTCCGGGAGACAGGTACTCAGGCATGGCGTCAGGCTCCTTTCAGCGAAACTGCTTGGGTTGTCACGGCTTCGGGCTTCGGGCTCCGGCGGGGAGCGGGCTCAGCCCTGGCCGCCGCCCGCCTCCTCGGTTGCCCCGCCACCGCCGCGCCCGGGCTTGCGGGAGGGGCTCTCGCCGCTTGTGGCCGCCGGAGCCTCCGGCAGAACGATCAGCGAGCCGTCGGCGATCTGGCTCTGTAACTCCGGGCTCTCCGCCTCCTGGGCGCTGAGCTCGGCGACGCCGCGTGGCGGCAGAACGACCTTCCGGCCCCCGACCACGAGGATCCGGTCGCTCCACAGTCTGTTCTTGACTCTTGGCATCTCGATGTCCTCCTCAGGTGCTCTCCATCTGGAAGTCGACCCTCCTCCGCTCGCCGCGGCCGGCGTCGGCCGTGCGGACCGCCGTCGCGAGACCCGGGGCGCTGGCTTCGAGCGTCACGGCGGCGGGGAAGAAGGCGTCGGAGAAGTAGAGGTGGTAATCGCCACGGGCGTTGGTGCGGGCGGTGACGTCGCCCTCCGTCCCCAGCGGCCGGGAAGTTCCCTCGATAACCGCGATGGCCGCGATGGCCGCGCCCGCTACGTCGCGGATCTCCACCTCGGCAGCACCCAGCCGCCGCAGGCGCACCGTGGCTCCGGCCACCGGGTGGCCGGCCGGCACGGCCCGCGTCACCCTGCCCACCAGGCGTGTCAATCCGGAAGGCAGCGTCGCGTAGGGATCGGGCCGCAGGCGGATGGAGCGCTCGCGGACGATGCGCACGATCATCCCCGGGGCGAGGCCATCGACGCTCTCCAGCCGCGCGCCGACCGCCGGGCCGGCGGCGAGCTCGGCGGCCAGGCGGGTCTCCACTCCCGCCGCCAGCACCGCCGCCCCCGCCGGGATCCTCTTCGGCAGCAGCGCGGGCTCGAACGTGATCCGGCGCTCCGCGGGGTCGGTCGAGGCGACCGTCACCAGCAGCTCGTTGTCGCCCGGACGGGCCAGGCGCAGCGGAGCGAACGGGAGAGTGACCGGGATCTCCTGCGTTTCGAGGCGCTCGCCCGCAAGCCGGAGGCCGTAGTCGCCTGGAGCCAGGTCGGCGAAGACGAAGAAGCCGCCGTCCTTGACCCGGGCGTGCCGGCCGGCCATCTCGGCCGCCAGGCGGCCCGGGTCCAGGGGCTCGAAGGTGAGATCTTCCACCACCTGGCCGACCAGCGACGCGCGATGGGCGAGCCGGTCCGTCATCGCGGCTCCTCCACGCCGGCGAGCAGCGCTCGCACCCGTTGCGCTTGGAGAGGGTCGAGCCGGTAGCGCGGCTCGATGCCGGGGCTGCGGACCTCCATCACGAGGCCAGCCGCGAGGAGATGGGAGAGCCCTGCCTGGACTTGCGTCAACTGCTCGTCGAGCTCCTGGCTGAGCATCCACCAGTGGGCGATCCCCTCGAGCCGAGTCCTGGGCTTCCGGGTTCTCGTTGAAATGCCGCAGGATTCGCAAGGCAGCCCGGGACCGTCTCACCGTGTCATCGTCTTCGCTCATGGCATGCGCTCTCTCGCCCCTGTAGAGCACGGGCTGTGCCAGGGCCCGGAGCCTCCGTTTTCCCCCGGAGCCGGTGCGGCGGGCGCGGGTTTTTTCCCCTACCCCGGAGCCGGACCTGAAGGGGAAACGCCCGTTGAGACAGGGAATCGTGCCGTAGGGAAAACCCCACGGCGGAGGGGGAGAACACCGCGCCCTAGCCGCGGCAGCTCTCGACGTCGATCCGGTGGGTGCGGATGAGATCCCAGAAGGACTTGCGGTCCTTGCCGGCAGCGCGGGCGGCACGCGTGATGTTGCCGCCGTGGGTCGTGAGAAGGGTGCGCACGTAGTTGCGCTCGAACTCGGCGATGGTGCGCGCCTTGGCCTCGCGGAAGGTCTCGGCGGGCTTCCCGGAGGGGCTCCGCGACAGGAGCAGATGCTCGCAGCCGAGCCGCTCGCAACCGCCGCCGCGGAGCACCACGGCGCGCTCGATCACATGCGCCAGCTCGCGCACGTTGCCGGGCCAGTCGTAGAGGCTCAGGGCCTGCAGGGCCTCGGGAGTGAAGCCGGAGATCGAGAGGCCGAATTGGCGGTTGAGGCGGGTCAGGGTGTGGCGGGCGAGAAGAGGTACGTCCTCACGCCGATGGCGCAAGGGTGGCAGCTCCAGCCGCACGACGTTCAGGCGGTAGTAGAGGTCGCGCCGCAGGCGCCCCTCCTCGACGGCCTTCTCCGGGTCGGCGTTGGTGGCGGCCAGGACGCGTACGTCGGCTTGCCGCGCCCGCGGCGAGCCCAGGGGCCGGTACTCCTTTTCCTGCAGGAAGCGCAGGAGCTTGACCTGGGCGGCCGGAGAGAGGGCGTCGACCTCGTCGAGGAACAGCGTGCCGCCTTCGGCCTCCTGCACCAGGCCGGGAGCGGACGTCGCGGCGCCGGTGAACGCGGCGCGCTCATGGCCGAACAGCTCGTTCTCCATCAGCTCGACCGGCAGGGCGCCGCAGTTGACCGGAACGAAGGGATGGCCTGCACGCGGGCTCAGGTAGTGGATCGCACGGCTGAAGAGATCCTTTCCCGTCCCCGTCTCGCCGCAGATCAGGACGCCCACGTCCCACTTCGCCACGACGGGGATCTTCTCCACGGCCGCGCGGAAAAGGGGGCTCTCGCCGACGAGCTGCCGCAGGCCATAGGTCTCCCTGAGCTTCTCCTTGAGACGCACACCTTCCGGCCTGTCCTGCGGTTCCGCCAGGACGAGGGCGACCGGGTTGGGATCGCCTCTGGCAAGGGCATCAGCCACGAGGCTGGCCACCGGCTCGCCGGTGCCACCCTCGATCTCCACGCGCCGCACCGCGAACGAGGCGGCGGCCAGGAGCTCAGCCAGGCGGTCGGTGAGAGGAGCAACAGCCGGAACGCTGATCAACAAGATGGGGTTTGTCGCCATGAAACGTGCCTCGCAGGGAAGGCGTCTTCGGCAGGGGGACAGGATGGGGGTGGCCCCGGCTCCCGTTTGGTGTTTCTTTGTTAGTGTACGCCTTGAACGGCTGTCTGGAGAGCAACGTCCGCCTGCAGGATTTTCCCTCATGCCACCGGTGAGGGTGTGTCCGGCCGTGGCGCTCAGCCGTGGAGGATCTCGGCCAGCCGCTCGATGCCGTCCACGAGCCGCGGGCCGGGCCGGCTGAAGCAGCCGTTGGCGTCCACGGGGTAGACCTTTCCGTTCCGCACGGCCCGTAGCCCGCGCCACTCCGGCCTGTCCGCGGTCAGGGCGATCTGGGCGGCGGCGCCGGCTTCGTCGTAGCCGCAGGGCATCACGATGAGGACATCCGGGTCGGCCTCCTGGAGCTGCTCCCAGGTGAGGCGGATGGAGTGGCCGCCGGGCCTGGCGAAGACGTCGGTGCCGCCGGCGGTCTCGACCATCTCCGGCACCCAGTGGCCGCCGGCAAAGGGCGGATCGAGCCATTCGAGAGTGGCGGCGCGGGGTCTGGGCCGACCGGCGACCCGGGCGCGCACGGCGTCGAGGCGAGCTTGGAGGTCCAGAAGGAGCGCCTCGGCTTCAGCACCGCGGCCGGTGGCCTCGCCGACCCGCCGGATGTCGGCGAGCACGTCGGAGAGGGTTCTGGGATCGAGGGACAGCAGGTCCGGACAGCGGGGGAGGGGGCGGACGGCACCGTCCACCTGCTCGGTGCTGACGGCGCAGACCGGGCAGAGCTGCTGCGTGACGATGAGGTCGGGAGCCAGCTCGGCGATGCGCTCCTCGTCCAGAGTGTAGAGGCTCTCGCCGCTCCCGACCTGGGCGGCGACGGCCTGGTCGACCTCGGCGGCGGTCATGCCCGGCCGCAAGGCGCTGCCGGTAAGGATGGGCCGGGTGCGGGCTTCGGCCGGGAAATCGCACTCGTGGCTGACGCCGACCACCAGGCCGCCCGCGCCCAACGCGAAGAGGATCTCGGTGCCGTTGGGGACGAGGGAGACGATACGCATGGCGGCAGGGAGTATATTCGGTCGGCCATGAAGACCACGATCGCGCTCGCCTTCCTTCTTCTTCTGAGCCTGGCCCCGGCGGGAGAGAGCCCCGGCCCCCGGGTCGTGGTCCTGGGCACGGCCCAGGACGGCGGCATGCCTCAGACCGGCTGCGAGCATCCTCTCTGCGCCGCCGCGCGGAAGGATCCGAAGCTGGCCCGGCACGTCGCGAGCCTCGCCATCCACGTGCCGGCCAACGGCCACACCTTCCTGGTGGACGCCAGCCCGGACCTCCCGGCCCAGATCGAGCAGGTCCACACCTTCCGGCCGTTCCCGGCGGGGAAAACCGACCGGGCGCCGTTCGATGGTGTCCTCCTGACCCACGCCCATATCGGCCACTACCTGGGCCTGGCCCATTTCGGCTTCGAGAGCCTCAACACGAAGGATCTCCCGGTCCACTGCTCGCCGCGGATGGCCGAGTATCTGCGGACCAATGGACCGTGGAGCCAGCTCGTCCGTCTCGCGAACATCGAGCTGGAGGTCTTCCAACCCGGCGAGTGGTTCTCTCTGGGCGACGGCATCTCGGTCAAGCCCTTCGCTGTCCCGCACCGGGACGAGTACACCGACACCATGGCCTTCCTGATCCGCGGCCCGAAGCGCACCCTCCTCTACGTGCCGGACACCGACACCTGGAAGACCTGGCCCCGCCCGTTGCCGCAAGTCATCGAAGAGGAGAAGGTCGACGACGCGCTCCTCGACGCCACCTTCTACTCCCTGGACGAGCTGCCGGACCGAGACGTCTCGAAGATCAAGCACCCGCTGGTCACGGACTCCATGGACCTGCTGGAGCCGCTGGTCAAAGCCGGCAAGGTGAAGGTGTGGTTCACCCACCTGAACCACTCCAACCCCGCGCTCGACCCGAACGGCGAGGCGAGGAAGGCGATTGAGGCGCGCGGGTTCCGGGTGCTGGCGGAGGGGGAGGCGCTTGGGCTGTAGGTGCCCCGGTGTCGTTTTCGCCCCCTGAGGAGTCTAATCAGGCATGGGGTCCCAGAACGGGACCGCCCGGACCGATCGGGAGGAGACCTTCCATGCGTCGAGCCGTCACGCTGCTTGTCTTGACCGCCCTCGTTGCCGTAGGGCTTGCCGGAGGCGCCGCCGATACGCCGGCGCCGCAGAACCCGTCGTCGTTCCGGTTCTCGAAGGTGGCCGCCGATCAGCCTGCCGCGCCGGCCGCTCCGATCCAGCTCACCGCTTCGGACGGCACCGGGCTCGCCCTGGTGGCGCTGGAGGTGAACGGCGTGCTCGAGCCGCCGCTCGCCTTCACCGAGGTGCATCTGACGTTCGAGAACCCCCGCGACCAAGTGATCGAGGGGCGCTTCCGGATCGCGCTGCCTGCGGGCGCGGCGCTGAGCCGCTTCGCCATGAAGTCGGGCGACACCTGGCAGGAGGGCGAGGTCGTGGAGCGCCAGCGCGCTCGCCAGGTGTATGAGGACTTCCTCCATCGCAAGCAGGATCCGGCGCTGCTGGAGCAGGAGGCGGGCAACGAGTTCTCCGCCCGCGTCTTCCCGATCCCGGCCAGGAGCCGCAAGGAGCTGATCGTCTCCTACTCGCACTCGCTGGCGCGGGCGGACGAGCCCTATGTCCTCCCGCTGCGCGGCCTGTCTCAGATCGGCCGGCTCGACGTCCGGGTGCTGCTCGGCGAGCGGCCCGCCGCCGAGGCGCCGGCGAGCAACCTGGGCGGCGAGGTCAGCGACCGCCGCATGGTCGAGCTGCACAAGCGGGATTGGACCCCGGATCGCGACCTGGAGATCGGCCAGGACCGTGTCGCGAGCCGCGCCGGTTTGCGTCATGAGAACCTCGCCGTGGTCCGAGTCTCCGCTCCGGTCACTCCCGGCACTCCCGGAGATACCGTGCCGCAGGAGGTCGCCGGACTGTACGTGCTCGTCGATTCGAGCGCTTCCCGCGCTCTGGGGTATGCGACCCAGGTGCGCCGGATCGCCGAGCTGATCGAGGGGCTCCGCGACGGTCGCGACGGGGCCGGCAGGACGACGCCGGTCGGGATCGCGGCGTTCGACCAGGAGGTGGCGCCGGTCTTCGAAGGCGAGGCGGGCGCGTTCGGCGAGACGGAGTTGAACCGGCTCGCCTCCCGCCGGCCGCTGGGGGCGTCCGACCTGAACGGGGCTCTCACGTGGCTGGCCGAACGGCTGCACGGAAAGTATCCGCGGGTTCTGCTCGTCACCGACGGCGTGGCCACGGCCGGGGAGACCGAAACGCAGGCGCTCAAGGCGGCCGTGCGTGCGCTCGGGGCGAAGGGGGTTGAGAGACTGGACGTGCTCGCCGTCGGCGGCCTGCGCGACGAGGCGGTGCTGCGCGAGCTGACGACCGGCAACCTGCCGCACGACGGTCAGCGCATCGACGGCGACGCGCCTCTTCCCGAGATCGCCCGCCGGCTGACTCTCCGCTGCCGCTCCGGAATCCGGGTGGCGGTCGAAGGGGCGGCCTGGGTCTGGCCGGAAACGCTGGACGGCGTCCAGCCCGGCGACGAGCGGCTGGTCTTCGCCGATCTGCCGAAGGGATCGGCGCTCCGTCTCTCTCTGGACGGCAAGCGGTTTACGCTGAGCGGCGAGCTCGCCTCGGTCGAGCGGCCTCTGCTCGAACGCGCCTGGGCCCAGGCGCGCATCGAGCGGCTGCTGCATCTGCGCGACATCGCGCCGGCCGGCGACGCCGACCTCAGAAAGGCGCTCGGCCTCACGATCGTCGAGCTGAGCATCAAGCACCGGGTGCTGAGCCCGTTCACCGCCATGCTGGTGCTCGAAACGGCGAACGACTACGCGCGCTTCGGGCTCGACCGCAAGGCGCTGTCCGACATCCTGACCGTCGGCCCGGGCGGATTGGAGGTGCTCGCGCGCTTCGAGCTCCTCCCTGCGCCGGCCCGACAGCATCGAGGTGGCTGCGCCGAAGGCGGCGGCACCGCCGGAATTCGACGACGAGACCGCCCTGTCCACCGTGGCGGAGGAGGCCGAGGGCGTGGTCGGCGGCAGCCCGGAAGGCAGGATGGATGAGAGGATTGAAGGCGTCGAAGCGGGTGTGCCCGGCGGCGTCGCCGGTGGCGTGCCCGGCGGGGTGGTCGGTGGGGTGGTCGGCGGAGCACCCAGCCCCCGACCCGAGGAATCGGTCGAGATCGTTCCGCCGCCGCCCCCTTCGCCCGCGACGGCGGCGCCGCGCCCAACCTCGGTCGACGAGGAGAAGGAAAGCCGGGTGTGGCCGTACACGGGCCGCTTCGACGAAGTGATGCGGTACCTGGCCGACGGCCGGATCAAGCAGGCCCGCACCCTGGCCGAGTCCTGGAGCGCCGAGGCGCCGGGCGACGTGCTGGCCCTGCTGGCGCTGGGCGAGGCATGGGAGGCGGCTGGAGAGAAGGGAGCGGCGGCGCGGGCGTACGGCTCGATCATCGACCTCTTCCCGAGCCGCGTCGACATGCGGCGGCTGGCCGGCGAGCGCCTGGAACGGTTGGGAGAGGCGGGGCTCGGACTGGCGATCGACACCTATCGCAAGGCCGTCGCGGACCGGCCCGACCACCCGTCGAGCCACCGTCTGCTCGCCTGGGCCCTGCTCCGCGCCGGCCACCCGGAGGAGGCCTTCGGCGCGCTGGAAGCAGGCCTCGAGCAGCAGTATCCGGGAGGGCGGTTCGCCGGAGTGGACCGCGTCCTGCGGGAGGATCTGGGGCTCCTCGGGGCGGCCTGGCTGCGCGCTGAGCCGTCGCGCCGCGAAGAGGTGCTCGACCGTCTCCGTGACAAGGGTGCCCGAATCGAAACCGAGCCCTCCCTGCGCTTCGTCCTCTCCTGGGAGACCGATGCCAACGACGTCGATCTCCACGTCTACGACCGCCTCGGCGGACACGCCTACTATTCAGCGAGAAACCTGCCGTCGGGAGGCGAGCTGTTCGCCGACGTGACCACGGGCTACGGCCCGGAATGCTTCGCGGTGACCAGGCCGGAGGCGAAGAAGGCGGCGCCGTATCGCATCGGCGTCCACTACTACAGCCGCGGGCCGATGGGCTACGGGATGGGCCTCGTGCAGGTCGTCCGCTACGACGGCAAGGGCGGGATCCAGGTCGATTCGCGGCCGTTCGTGGTCATGGTCGACCAGGCGATGGTGGATGTCGGAACGGTGGAGGTTCGGCCGCGCGGGTAGCCTGCGCGGCAGAGACACGCTCAGCAGCGCCTGTGTCCTGGAGCGGTGCCGGAGTCTCCTGCAACGCAACGCAAGACTCCGCCAACGCAACGCGAGCCTCCTGGAGCGCCGGCGGTGTCGCGCGCAGCGCAGCGGAGGTCTCCGGCCGTGCCGCCGGAGCCTCCGCCCCTGGAAACGAAGACGCCTGCAACGCTACGGCAGACGCCTGCGACGCGGAGGGAGGCGCCGGCAACAAAAAGGAAGACTCCTGCAACGCGGCCCCAGGCTCCTGCAACGCGATCCCCGACGCCTGCAACGCGGCCCCCGACGCCGGCAACACAAAGGTAGCCACCTGCAACGCTACGGCAGACTCCCGCAACGCGGCCCCCGGCTCCGCCAACGTCGCGGAAGACGGATTTGCGTTGCAGGTAGACTCCGCCGCTTTGCAGGAGGGCTCCTTCGCGTTGCCAGTCGCCTCCGCGAGCCCGGCTGGCATGGGCTCGCGTTGCAAAGCGGCCTACGCGGGAGACGCGGAAGGCACGGCGGAAGGGCGGGGCTCCAGGGCGGGACGCGCGGGAGCCTCCTCGGCTGGAGCCCCGGCCTCCGCTACGCTGCAAGCGGTCGCGTCTCACGAGATCCAGGCGGCGATGGACCGCGCGGACGTGGCGGTGCTGCTGGTCTCGGGTGTCAGCCACACCCCGTGGCGATCATCAGAGCTCGGCAGATCGCGGCCATCTTCTCAGGTCCGACGGTACCGACGAAATGATGGAGCCTCTGCTGATCCACCGTCTGGACCTGATCCAGATTGACCACCGACTCGTGCTTGAGCCCTTCTTCGAGCCCCACATGGACTTCACTCGGAGCTCCGTGGGCAGTCGAAGTGATCGGCGCCACAAGGACAGTGCGAAGCAGGGTGATCGCCTTCTGTCGAGAAAGCACCACCACCGGGCGCCGCTTGTCGGGGGATCCGAAGGTGTAGAGCCAGATCTCGCCGCGGCTCACTCGGGAGGCCATACGCCCTGTTTTTCCCACCCTTCGAATTCCTTCCCGAGCGGGTCCTCGACACCCGCATAGGCGCGCTCGTATTGGGCGTCGATCTCGCGTTCACGACGCTGGAGCAGGAAGTCGCTGGTGAGCTGCCGCAGCACCGCGGACCGTCCCTTCTCGCGAACGTCAGCGGTGTCGTCCAACCGGGCGAGGAGATCCTCATCAAACATGATCTGCACGGCCTTCATGTGGGAAGTCTATGTGGAGCCACACCATTGATCAAGTCGGAGACGCTGGTTTCCGCTGGCAGGTGAGGGTTCTGGAAAGCCCCTTCGGTACCTCCGGCGCCGGGTCGGCGGCCAGGGTCAGAACCCAGCCGCCCTCCCGGCGCCACCAGCCGTGGAACGTCTCTCCGGAGACCGGACGGTAGATCTCCAGCCGGCTCCAGCCTTCCTCTCTTTCCATCAGCCGGACCTCCACGCTCCGGGTGTCCTCCCGGAGCCCGGTGCGTAGCGCTTTGAGGACGCTCTCCTTCGCGCTCCAGATCAGGTTGGCGAGGAGCGGATGGTCTTCGGGTGGGGCGCCCAGGACCAGATCGACCTCGGGGGGGGTGAGGAAGTCGCGGACGAAGGCCTCGCTGCGCGGCTCGATCCACTCCAGGTCGCAGCCGAGGCGGACGCCGGTCGGAGCCACGGCGCAGGCGGCGCGGCCGGCCCGGTGGCTGAAGGAGACCGACACCGGCGCGGGCTCGCCGTCGATCCGCGCCACCGGCGCTCCGGCGGCGTCCGGCTGGAAGGCGATGCGGGAGAGATCGAAAGGTTCCCCGAGCCAGGCCGCCACGGCTCGCTTCGCCGCCCAGCGGCCGAGCCGGAAGTCCGCCCGGCGCCACGCGAGGCGGAAGCGCTTCGAGCGCTCCCTCTCGTCCGGGTCCAGCCAGACGTCGCCCTCCGGCACCTCGGCCGAGCCGGCGAGCAGAACACCGACCGGAGTCACGGCAGTAATCTCAGCGTTCACAGGGGTGCCAACTGCAAGGCCGGAGGCTGATGCCCGGCGAGCTCCTTCTCCATGCCGCGCTCGACGGCTTCGATCAGGTACGGCCGCAGCCGCACGGGCGGCACGATGTGGTGGACCGAGCCCACCTTCTGCGCCCGCTGGACGCTGTGGATGTGGTCGAACTCGTCCGCCACCTCGCCGAGCTTCTCGGAGCGCACGGCCTCCAGCATCTCGCCGAGGCGGGCGCGCAGGGCGGCCTTGTCCGTGCGCGACGGGTCGGCGATCTCCCTTTCGAGCTCGGCGATCCGCGGGTCTCTCCGCGTCCGCTTGTCCACCTCTCTCGCGAAGACCACGGCCGCGGCCGGGGCGCCGCCGATCACCGAGGCGTAGGTGCCTTCGAGCGCGGCCACTTCCATGTTGTCGTTCAGGGCGTTCGAGAACACCACGAAGGCGCCGCCGTGGTAGCGCGAGATCACGCAGAAGACGATCGGACCCTTGAAGTTCACCACCGCGCGGCCGATCTCGGCGCCGTACTCGAGCTGCCACTGGCGCATCGACTCCGGCGAGCCGTCGAAACCCGAGAGGTTCGCCAGCACCACCAGCGGCCGGTTGCCACTCGCCGAGTTGATGGCGCGCGCGATCTTCTTCGACGACAGCGGGAAGAGGGTGCCGCCCGTCCAGTGGTCCGGGCCGTAGGCCGGCACGAAGCCCAGGCGCGGCAGCGGGCGCGACTCGAAGCCGAGCAGGCAGACGGGATGGCCGCCGAGGTGCGCGTCCCAGACCACGCCGATCTCCGCGTCGTGCATGCCGTACCAGCGCTCCAGCGGCGCGTGGTCCTGGTCGATCACGGCGCCCATGACCTTGCGGATGTCGAACGGCTTCTTGCGGCCGGGGTTGGCCTCGTCGGAGAGCACCTCGCCCACGGTGCGGAAGCTGGCGCCGTGCGGACCTCCAGGAGGCCCACCATGAGGCCCCCCATGAGGAAAATCGCGGACGTCCCGGTCGCGCGGGTCGCGGGTCGGGGCCGGCCGCGGGAAGCGCTCGCCCGGCGCCTTGTAGGTGTGCTCGTACCAGCACAGGAGGATGCGGCAGGCCTCCGGCAGGTCGTGCGCGAAGTACTGCGCCTGGCCGTTGGGGCCCATGATCCGTTCGTAGCCGCCGATCCCCTGGTTGTCCTCGGCCGAGACGCCGCCGGAGTAGTCCAGGGCCTGCTTGCCGGTGAGCACCATGGCGCCTTCGGGCGTCATGATGAGGATGCCGCGGGTATGCATCAGCATTGTCGCCTCGGCGTTCCAGTAGGGCTGGGCGCCGACGTTGATGCCGGGCACGACGATGTTCACCTCGCCGCCGCGCTGGGTGTATTCGACGAGCCGGCGGAGCACGAGGCCGATCCAGTCCATGTTCTCGGTGCCGCTCTCCATGGAGATCTTGGCGCCGCCGGAGAGGGCGAACCACTCCAGCGGGACCTGCATCCGGTCGGCCAGGTCGAGAGCGGCGAGGATGCGCTTGCACTCGGGCTCGGCCAGGGCGCCCATGCCGCGGCTGGCGTCGCCGAGGAGGATGACGCGCGCCATCCCTTCCGGGTAGCGGTCGGTATAGCTGCGGACGACGCCGGCCACGACGTTCGCCGTGTTCGAGCCGGGCGGACGGTCCACGGGGACGAGGCGTCCCGCGGCGTCGAGGTCGTGCTCGGCGAAGTCGCCCGCGGGGAGGTCGCTCTGGGCGTCCTGCGGGGTCTGCGGGGTCTGCGGGGTCTGCCGCGGACGCGCGAGCATCTGAACGATGTCGAAGGGGTGGAAGAGGCCGCGCTTGCGCAGCTCGATGACCTTCTGGGCGTACTCGCGCAGCGGCTTGAGCGGTGCCTCGGAGGGCCGGCGGAAGCGCAGGGTCGTGCCGGAGCCGGGGTTCGAGATCTCCAGCACCCAGTCGCCCAGGTCGCCGGTCTCGCGGTCGGGGATGCGGCAGCGCAGCGCCACCTTTTCCAGGCCGAGGCCTTCGGTGCGCGGGGTGAGCCGGTGGACGATGCCGTTGATCTCGTCCGGCCGCAGGTCGACCGGCGGCCAGAGGTAGAGGAGGACGCGGTTCCAGTGCAGGCGCTCGGCCGGGGAGCGGCGCGACTGGAAGCGGCGGATGCCGGCCAGCGCCTCCATGAGCGTGCGCTCGAGCTGAGGCAGCTCGACGATGCGGCCCGAGGCGTCGCGGACGGGAGTCAGGTCCCGCACCTCGGCCAGCGCGAAGAGGCGCTCGTCCTTGGCGTTCTCGTGAGCGGTGCCGTGGAAGAGCAGGACCCCTTCGGGTGAGGGAAGGCGGTGGAGGCGGAAGCCGGTCAGCCGCCAGAGCTCGAAGCGCTGGGCGATCATGGGATGGAGGCCGCGGGTGAGGCCGTCCTCCACGTAGCCCCCCTCCGGACCCTGGCGGAAGGTGAAGCAGCGCACGCCTTCCGGGCGGGCCAGGCAGACGGCGATGCGCCGGAGATCCTGGGGGAAGTCGGGGCGCGCCAGGGCGGCGGCGATCTCGGCGGCGGTATCTTCCTCGGTTTTTTCGGTTTCCTCGGTTTCCTCGTTCAGCTCGCCGGGCCGCTCGAGATAGAGGTCGAGAGCCAGCTCGCGGCCGTCCCGCGGCGTGGCGCGGGCCAGGCGGGCGGCCTCGTCCAGGGCCTCCGCCACCTCGGGACCGGCGGCGTGGAGGCCGAGCAGCCGCACGTTCGCGCGCGGGTGCTCGTAGTCGACCTGGAGCCGGGGAAGCCCGGTTTCGCCCACGGTGCCCACGGCCAGATCGTGGAGGTTGCGGACCCGGGAGTAGTAGCGCAGGACGAGGATCTCCAGGATGGCCGCGCGCAGGGTGGGAGAGGACTCGGCGTAGCGCTGGGAGAGGATCGCGTGCAGGGGCTGCGGACAGTCGACGACCGCGCGGATCCGGACGGCGCGCTCCTCCGCAGGAAGGGGTCCGGCCAGGGCGGCCAGATGGACCTCCATTTCGGCCAGCATGCGCTGCCGGGCGGCGAGGAGGATCGGCCGGTCGAAGAGGCGGTAGCGCACCTCGCGCGCGAGGTCGTGGACGGACGGCTCGCGGCCCTGGTTCTCCTCGATGAGGCGGTCGAGGGTGTCGCGCAGCTCGTCGCCGCGCGCGGTGGCGTGCTCCAGGAGGCGCTCCAGGAGGGCCAGGACCGGCGCCGCCTGCCGCGACTGGCGGCGGTGGGAGATGCCGATCCGAAAGAGGCTCTCTTCCAGGCCGGGCGAGCGGTCCAGGCTGTCGACGCCGTAGTGGTGGAGGGCGCGGCGCAGGCGCGCGAGGAAGGACGGCGGCAGGGTTTCGCCGCGTGCGTCGAGGTCGCGCAGGAAGGTGAAGAGGTACTCCTCCGAGCTGTGGCGGACGCTCTCCTCGGCCTGGCGGCGGAAGAGGGTGCCGAGGTCCACGTAGATGCCGAGGATCTCCTGGATGAGGCCGTCGGCGCCGTCCTCGGTCGAGCCCTCGGCGGCGGCGCGCTGGGCGGTGCGGGGATCGACGTCGTAGCCGAGTACCAGGCGGCGGACCTCCAGGAGAGTCTCGCGGCAGGACGAGCCTCCGGCCTTGGAACGGAGGAGCGCCTCGAAACGGATGCGCCCACCGGCCTCGGGATGCGCCCGGCGCGCCCGGAAATCGCCGAACGACGGCGGGTCGAGCACGAGCAGCGGCACGGCCGTGCCCACCTGGGAGTTCTTGCGCACGAGGATCTTGCGCACCCGGCCGGCCGTCGGCGCGGTCACGGTGGTCTCCATCTTCATGGCTTCGAGGACGACCAGCGGGTCGCCGGCCTGGATTTCGTCGTCCTCGCGGACGGGAACCGAGACCACGACGGCCGGGGCCGGCGCGCGGACGACGCTCCCCTGGTCGCCGGAGATCCGGTGCGGCACGCCGTCCACCTCGATTACGAAGTCGTCTCCCTGGGGGACCACGGAGACGTGCCATCCTCGGCCGCCGCAGGCGAGGCGGCGGCCGGTGCGGGCGGGCGGTTCGGCTGTGACTTCGAAGCAGGAGCCGTCGACGTCGATGCGGTAGAGGCCCGGCTCCAGGCAGGCCACGCGGAGGGCATACCCCTGGCCGCGGTACCAGAGCTCGGCCGAGGCGCCGGTATCACCGATACTGCCGATATCCGGGGGAACCTCGGGCCGGCCGCGCATCGCCGAACCGTAGTAGAGGGCGCGGGCGGTTTCGGCGTCGCGCTCGTAGACCGCGATGGCCGCGGCGAGGAGCGCCGCGTCGGCGCCGCGCCGAGACAGGTGGGCGCCGCTCGCGATGAGCGCTTCGAGCCAGGCCGGATCGGCGTCTCCGCGGTCGATCTCCGACTGGTCGAGGATCTCGGTGAGGAACGCCTTGTCGGTGCCGCCTCCGCGCACCACGGCGACGGTCCTGGCCAGCCCCTGCTGGAGCCGGAGCAGGGCCTCCGTCCGGTTGCGGCCGTGGGCGGTGAGACGGACGATCCCGGGGTCTTCCGCTCCCGGGGTTTCGCCTTCCTCTAGTAAGGGGTCGGCCCGCAGGCCCGCGCCGGCCGGCAGGCGCAAGGCCTCCAGGACGCCGGGGGTGGGAGCGAAGCCGTCCTCGGGATCGCGGGCCGAGAGGCAGACCTGGAACGCATGCCCGCGCGGCTCCGGAAGGTCGGGATCGAGCGAGCCACCGCGGGCCAGGCGCGCCTGCCAGGCCGGGAGGTCGACGCCGGTGAGCGCCTCCAGCACGGCGTGCTCCGGCGGCAGGCCCGGGATGGACTCCAGCAGCCGCATCTCGCCGGTGGCCGGGTCGGCCGCGAAAGCCACGGTCACCGCTCCGGCGCCGCCGCGCGCCCGCGCCAGCTCGGTGCCCGAGCCGAGGACCGCCCGCGCCAGGTCCGGCGCCACGCCGGGAGGCGGGGACTCCACCAGCACCCGGCGGCCCTGGTAGCAAAGCGTGACATCCAGGATGCCGGCCGCCCAGACGTTACCCCGGATATCGGCGAGGACCGGGACTTCGAGCCGGCGCGGAGCCGGCGGCGGATCTGGGCTCGGACTCATGAAACCTCCCATCAGGCCGGCGACGGCGGTCCACAGAGGTGCGATCCGCTCCGGGTCGAGCCCGCCTGGCAGCTCGATAGTACGGTAACCTGCGGTTTGCGGGGCGGCCGGTCTTGAGCGACAAGCTTCTCTGCCGCAAAGTCGACTCCCCAGTCGCAGAGTCGACTCCCCAGCCGCGAAGTCGACTCCCCAGTCGTAGAGTCGACCTCCCCAGCCGCAAAGTCGACTCCCCAGCCGCAGAGTCGACTCCCCAGTCGCAGAGTCGACTCCCCAGCCGCAGAGTCGACTCCCCAGTCGCAGAGTCGATTCCCCAGTCGCAGAGTCCGACTCCCCAGTCGCGAAGTAACCTTCCCTCGCCGCAAAGCAACCCGCCCTGGGCCAGGGAAGGTTACTTTGCCGCAGGGAAGTTTCCCTGGCGTCGGAGACATCCTCTTTTCTTTTTGGTCCAAGGAAACAGCCTGAAACCCTAGACGAGACCGTCAGCCCCTCCGTAGACTCTCTGAAGTGAAGGGAGACGAACGGCGATGCCAGACGCGGGTCCCCACGACCGACTGGCCGTTCGTGACCTTCACCTTGAAGGGGGAACGCAGTCGGGTCCTCCTTCCGCTCATTGACAATTTGGAGGGATGACGGCCGCCGAGTCCAAGGCCTCCGTCGTTCCGCAGGGGTCCGCCTTTTCAGGGAGGGGAGGCGGGGCCATCGCCGGAGGTGTGCGGGAGGGGCTCGTGGGTGAGCGGCGGTGGCAGCTTCTTGATTGTGAGCCTCCTCCTGGGACCGCCGACCGGGCCACCGGTGGTTCCAGGGGCTCGGGGCGGCCCCTTCAGCCGCTGCGCTGCCGTTCAGCGTTGCCGGGGACGAACGCCTCAGTTTGTTTCGTCGAGGACGGCGGCGACCGAAGAGGCCACGACAGCCTTCTCCAGCCAGCGTTCCAGCCGCTCCTGGTCCTTCTGGGCCAGGATGCGCTCGCGGACGGCGTCTGGCACCGCCATGCCGCGAACCCGAAGGACGGTCAGCAGATTGCGCGCCGCCTCCTCGGTGCGTCCCTCGGTGCGTCCCTCGGTGCGTCCCTCGGTGAACCCCTCGGTACGTCCCTCTACACGTCCCTGCGCGACGTACTTTTTCGCGAAATCGCTCTGGTATTCGTAGCCCTTCATCGTTTCCTCCAACGCGCGGCGGGTCGCGTCGTTCATAGAATTGTACACGAGGTCGTAGTAGAACCGGGCCCGGTCTTCGTCGAGTCCCTGGATCGCGGGCAGCACCGCGGAGGCGATCGTCGCTCCCTGGTCGGACTTGCCGTGCGCTATCGCGGAGAGCACACCGAGCTCGGGCCGGCGAGACGCTTCCTCGAGCTCCGTCACGACCGGAACGGCGTTGTGGTGAAGAACAGACGGGCGTAAGACGAAGCCGGGGACGCCGGTCTCGATCGGTTCTGCGCACCACGCGGCAATGGCCGGGTCCAGGGCGACGACGAGGAGAGTGGCCGGGCAGTCGTGGATGGCACGGGAGACCGTTACGTAGGCAGGCCAGCTCAGACGTTTTCTGAGGTCCACCGCCAGTTGGACCTCGACGATGATCACCCGGACGGAGACCTCGCCGTCCAGGAGGACGACGACGGCGTCGGCACGGTATTCGGCGGGCTGGATCTCGCTCAAGTCGGCCGAGACGACGCGGGCTTCGGTGTAGTCCGGGAGCGCGACGCTGAGCACATCGGCCAGGATCTCGGCAGCGAGCGAAGGGCGGTTCTTGAAGAGATCCACAAGGATCTCATGGGCCATGGATGGCATGGCCGCGATCCTTGCATACTTGCGGGAAGAGGTCAAAGATGCCCGGTCCCGAGAAGGTTCCCGGGATGGGGTTCCCAGGAACGATGCCGGAGATCTTCGCCGGGGAGCCTTTCCGCTAGAGGATATCGGCGAAGGCCGGGGACGAACGCCTCAGTTTGTTTCGTCGAGGACGGCGGCGACCGAAGAGGCCACGACAGCCTTCTCCAGCCAGCGTTCCAGCCGCTCCTGGTCCTTCTGGGCCAGGATGCGCTCGCGGACGGCGTCTGGCACCGCCATGCCGCGAACCCGAAGGACGGTCAGCAGATTGCGCGCCAGCCCCTCGGTGAGCCCCTCGGTGCGTCCCTGGGCGACGTACTTTTTCGCGAAATCGTTCTGGTATTCGTAGCCCTTCATCCCTTCCTCCAACGCGCGGCGCGTCGCGTCGTTCATAGAATTGAACACGAGGTCGTAGTAGAACCGGGCCCGGTCTTCGTCGAGCCCCTGGATCGCGGGCAGCACCGCGGCGGCGATCGTCGCTCCCTGGTCGGACTTGCCGTGCGCTATCGCGGAGAGCACACCGAGCTCGGGCCGGCGAGACGCTTCCTCGATCTCCGTCACGACCGGAACGGCGTTGTGGTGAAGAACAGACGGGCGTAAGACGAAGCCGGGGACGCCGGTCTCGATCGGCTCTGCGCACCAAAATTCACCGGCTGCCGACGGCTGATACAGTCGTCAAGAAAAATGATTGACACTCGGGCACACGAGGTCTACACTTTCTAAGTTGGAGGATTCAATTAACTTGCGTCGCGGAGCGTCGCAAAAGAGAGGAGTGCTTCGCCTCATTTGGATTGATGTGAAGGACGACGCGACCGGATTGATTAGCCGGTCGCCGACAAGGTTAGGCTTGAGATCGGTGGCTATCATGATCATGAATAGAAATAGGCACAAAACACTTTAAGGTTAAGGAGGAAGCGCATATGAAACGGTTAAGCGTGATACTTACGGGGGTATCTACCGGATTGCTGTTTCTTGCTTCGGCGGCGCTGGCCCATCCCCCCCTTTGCCCGACGCTTAGTGGCGTGCTGGTAGGGCTGGTATGTGTGGACAAATATGAGGCGAGCGTGTGGGAGATTCCTGCGGGGAACGCTGCCCTCATCGGAAAGGTGAGGAATGGCAGTGTGACGCTCAACAACCTGACGACCGCCGGGGCCGTCCAGCGCGGGGTCGCCGTTGATGACTATCCGTGCAACGACAACGGCAACAACTGCACAACCATCTACGCCGTCTCGATCCCCGGGGTGAAGCCCTCTCGCTTTATCACCTGGCTTCAGGCGCAGCAGGCGGCGGGCAATTCAAGGAAGCGGTTGCTCACCAATGCCGAGTGGCAGATGGCAGCGGCCGGGACGCCTGATCCCGGAGCGAGTCCTGGTCCTGCGGATTGCAATACTAACTCTGGAGGGCCGAGCCTTACCGGGGCGAGAGCGAACTGTGTATCTCGCTGGGGAGTTTTTGACATGGTAGGAAACCTTTGGGAGTTTGTGGCAGATTGGGTGCCGAACTCCACGGCTTGTCCTGGTTGGGGCGGATCCATTGATGACACCATGTGCCTGGCCGGAGCATCCATGACTGACGGTCCCAGTGCAGTGGGCCGTGGCGGCGGCTACCCCGACCGCGCTGGTGCCGGGGTCTTTGCGGTCAGCGGGTTCGGCGGCACGCCGGCGACGCGGACAGACTCCCACTTGGGTTTTCGCGCCGCCCGCTAGTTGAATGGTAGCAAGCGCCCGTAAAAGGAGCCATGTCTTGAGATCGGCCCGTAACGGAAGCTCCGTCAGAGGAGGCAGCAGCGGCGCCCTGCCGGCGGTTTTTTCCGAGGATACCGCCAGCGGGTCGCCAGCGGTCCCGGCTCGGACTCCCCCGCGGTCTCGTTCAACCTGGTCTATCCGACATCCTCCCGGCGGCGCCGGAGGTTTTTGGGAGGTTGACCTGGGAGGATGTCGGATAGACCCTTTTAGGCGGCTCCCGGAGTACCCGATGTTCCACATACTCATCGATACAGAGGTCTTCAGGCGCGAGAACCTCCACTTCACCAGCAGGAGGTTTCACCGGCTCGCCGAGTTGGTCAGAGAGGGGCACATAACTGTCTACGTGACTGACGTCACTGTCGGTGAAATCGGAAGGGCAATCGATACCGCCGTCGCGGATGCCGTCGCACTGCTAAAGCGAAAGGAGACCCGTCGAATCCTTGGAATTCTGGCTCAGTCCGACACGGAGCGTTTTTCAGGCGTCCTCAGTCTCAACAAAGAAGCGTTGGTGCAGGATCTCAGCGCTAGATTTGATCGGCTCCTTTCAGATCTCAAGACTGTTACGATCTCTTCGGACAGTATCGCGATTTCAGAAGTCCGCAGACGGTATTTTGAGGCCAGCCCGCCCTTTTCCACTAAATCCGCCAAGAAGCACGAGTTTCCCGATGCGCTCTCGGTGCTCGCCGCAGAGAAACACGCCAAAGCCCTGGGCAGCACACTCTACGTCGTGTCAGCTGACCAAGGCGTTGCCGCTGCTTCCGATAGCGCCTCAGATCTGGCTCACTTTGATTCCCTTGCGGCGGTAATTTCATATATTCTGGAGTCTGTTGGATCCACTGCTAAGATCACAGTGGCTGCCGAGAAGGCCGCAACGGTGCTCAAAAACTCTATCATGGCAAGGGTGCGCGACATATTCGCAAACAGTGGTTTCTACGTTGACGAACAATCGTACGGCGATGTCGATGAGGTGACCGTTCAAGAAATCGACCTTGGTGAACTGACAGTTGCCGAGGTCCATGGAACCATTGCCACTCTCGAATTCTGGGCGGCGATTCAATTCACAGCAGACATAATCATCGATGATCCGGAGCGCTCTGTATACGATAACGAGAACGGTTATAATTATGTTTTTGGTCAACTCGAGCGATCTGTAGATACCACGATCTACGACGTCGAAGGAACGATCGAGCTTGAAGTGGACACCGCGGATCCCGGTAACGCGACCATCCTTTCGGTCGCGCTCTTCCCCGGGGATTTTGGTGTAAAGTTTCCTTGGCCATGACAGTAGCGCGTCGCTATGGCCACTCGACTTACTGAACGCGAGATCACGCGGCTCGTAACGCGCTATATCGGCGTGTTCGAAGGCTATTTAGGCACTAGAGTCGATCGTTTCTCTTACAAGAGCCATGCCGACTTCTATCCAAGATACTGTGATCTCGACATCGATCCGAACCAGTATTCCGGCTCAACCCGAGACCGCTTCCAACAGGTGCTGAGTAACTGTGAGCCATGGGAGCAAGCTAAGATCCTGCGGGGCATTCTTGAGGTCTTTCCGCCGAATAGAAATGAGTCACGCCTTCAGATGTTTGACGAGATTGCAGGCTGGATTCAACGCCTAGAGTCGGGTGCTCCAGTTGCACAACCTCGACTCCAGACGACCAGCGAAGCAGTCGAACGTGCAATTGAAGACGCAGAAGCGCTGATCCAATCGACCGGCGCTCCAAGCAGTGTCGATAGAGTGTATACAGCTCTTCACGCCCACTTGATCGCAGTCTGCGCGAAGGCTTGCATTGCCTATTCGGACGACGCTGGAGTAACCACCCTTTTCAAGGTCATTCGAGAGCAGCACCCGGCATTCCAAGACCTCGGGCCTCGCGCGGCTGACGTGACACAAGTTCTTCGTTCATGCGCCGCAATTCTCGATGCCTTGGGCCCAATGCGGAACAGGGCAAGCGGTGCGCATCCGAATCCCACGGTACTTCCACCGGCCGAGGCAATGCTTGTTGTGAACGTTGCTCGAACGTTGCTTAACTATTTCGACTCAAAACTATCATGCTATGGTGCCTAACCCTTATGAGGCCACCGCCTGTCAAGGAGTAAGCGCTCCGCAGGGGCCGTCTTTTTCAACGTCCCAGGAAGGATCCCGACAGCAACGAAGATGAACGTCTCTGCTTGGTTTCCATCGGGCGCAGGGACTGCCTGCACCAAACACCGCCGATCGAACGGACGGAAACCGCAAAAGGCGCGGTTCCCGCCGCTCATCGGCATAGCGTATGCGTCCGTATAGACGATCGTGACCAGTAATGCACCTTTCCCCGAGAATGCTCTTGGCCACTACGGCGCGCCACTGCAGTCGTACCGAGGTACTGGTCAACTCACGCTCTCGACCTCGCGCAGGCTGAACTGTCAATTCGTCGCCGGTCAGCTCGAAAACGGAAAAACAGTGATGCTCTGCGCAACCTCCGATCTTCTACTCGACCTGATCACTGGACTTGCCAGTCCACAGTCGTTCGCTGGATCGACCGACGAGGGCTACTCCGTCGCCGTTGACCAAATAGTCTCCGAGACGCGCTACCTCCCTGAAGCCACCGCCCAAGGCGCGTACATCGCACTCCGTATCGGCCACTTGCACATCTCAAAGCCCGGGCGACGGGCGCCACGTCAGTTGACTTTTTTGTTGCCTAACCTCAGCGGCATGCACTCAGACGTCCTATTCGACTTTGCTGGCATCGCGTTCCAGTTGCACCCGCTCGATGACATTTCAACCTCTCTTGCTCGACTCCAGGTTTTGCGTGGCGTACTTCCCACAGCAGAGCTCCACGCCATGACGCGGGTCCCGCTCGCCCAGGTCACCGACTCCGTTGATGAAGTCTGTTACCTCCTGTCGATCGCAATGGGCACGAAAGTCCAATGGGTCGCGCTCACTGAGTCCACCGCCAAAGGGATATGGCACTCTCGCCATCATTACTCCCGAGTCACGAAGCGCTACGGCTCTCTCTACGTGCTCGACCACCATGGTTCTGACGTCGAGAGCCTTCTACAATCCTCGTCAGACGGCCGATTCACCCATGCCAAGGAGCAAGTGGGTCTCACCGATGCCGCGATTGACACCTATCTGGACGCTAAAGCCGAGGGTGACTTCCTTCAGGTTCGAGCGCTCAAATTGGTTGTAGCTGTTGAGATGCTCAAGGCCGGCCATCTCGACCGCATTGGCTCAAGCGGGCTGATTCTCGATGAAGACGACTTCGAGGACAGGTTGCCGCAGCTGCAGACGGCTATCAAGTCCGCTTTGGCTGGCTTGACCTCGAACCAGCGCAAGAGCGTTTACGGCAACCTTCGGGGCCTAAACCACGTCGCGTTCGCGACTCAACTGCAGCTTCTCTGCGACTCCGTCAGGATGCCGCTAGAATCTGACGATCTAGGTCGGTTTGTCGCCTCCCGCAACAAGCTCGTGCATGAGGGCCACTTCTATTGCGAGAAATCAACTGAGCGAGAGCGAGCCAAGGTCCCTCCGCTTCCGAGCGTGACACACGAGTGGTTCTGGCTTCTTCACTTCGTCGATCGTTTCTTCCTGCGGGCAGTCGGCTATGAAGGTCCATACATTGACTGGTCTACACCAGGCTCACCGGCGCCGCGTCACCTCAGCCCGGGCGCTTAACACCAGCAGTCGAGCGGACGGATACCGCGCTATCGCGCGGCCCCGCCGCTCACCGCCATAGCCGTTGAACGAAACCGCTCCGCGGCGGTGGCTTCGGCCGGCGTTGAGGATGATCGGGCCGACTGATCTGAGGCGCTCCGAGAAAGCGAGCCGAATCTCTCGCCAGCCAAGCGCCGGCAGGGGAAGTCCCCAAAGGGGACGCAGGCCTAAAGCCTGGGGCTTCAGCCCCAGGTCCAGATTCCCTCAGAAAACACCAAGCCCTGAAAGGGCGCAGGCATTGCCGCGGGGTTGCAACCCCGCGAGGGCGGGCGGCGGTATGCCTACGTCCCCTCGGGACTTGGGGAATGGGGGTGGCCGTCGTCCAGGGGTTGAAACCCCTGTCTTTACGCCTCCGTCCCTTCGGGACTTTGCACCGCCTCGTCCATGGCCGCCTGCCCATGGCTTGGACACCTGACCTCTACCGGACCTCTTCTCCTTCTTGAAGCGAAGGCTGTACCGGAGTAGGATAGGAGACGACGTGGAGGCCGCTATGATCGGACTCTCTTTTAAGGTGTCCTGGCCATCAAGTTTGATAAGTTGTTCCAGATCAGCGACTTCCCTCGCAAACGGGGGAGCGTCGCCATCTTGGCCGCCGAAAGCCGGCTGGAAGCCAGCGCTCCCAGCGGCTAAACACTTCTGACCCACTACACTGGCACCTGGCGGGCCGGCCGGGCTCGGGCTCATCCAACCTCCACCAGGCCGCTGACGGCGGCCCGCAGAGGTGCGATCCGCTCCGGGTCGAGCCCGCCTGGCAGCTCGATGGTGCGGTAACCGGAGAGCGCCACGTACACATTTCCTTCCGGATCGACCACCACGGCGTCCACCGCGCCGTCCTGGCCGGTTCGGGATGTCCGGGTGATGGCGTAGAGGGGGACGTCTCCGGCGGGCCGGTAGGCGGTCACCCGGTCGACGTGCAGCGGGAGGGCCATCCGGCCGTGGGCCCCAAGCTCGCCGATGCCGGCGGTCTGGAAGCAGAGCTCGATCAGGCGCGGCTCCATGAGCGTGGGAAGGTTCGAGGGTTGATGGTTCGGTGGCAGCGCCGTGGCGAAGCGGCCGGCCACGGCGCCGGTGCCATGGCCGTCGCGCCAGGCCGAGGCCAGCACCTGGTAGGCCGGGCCGTGGAAGTAGATGCGGTAGACGTCCTCGGCGGTAGCGGCGGGAGTGCCTTCGTGATCCTGAGCGGGTACGGGCCGGCGGTCCGGCTCGGGAATCCCGGCGGCGAGGCGCACCCGGCCGCGGAAATGGACGGTCTCCTGAGGCTCGGTCGCCCCGGGCAGATTGCGATAACCGAGAAGCCGGCAGTCGGCCACGATTTCGTCGCCCTCGCCTCGGAACAGAGCCTGGACCGTGATGGTCCGCGGCTCGTCGCGGTAGAGCTTGAACGGCGCGAGAAACTCCATGTCCTCGACCGCTTTGATGCACAGGCCGGGGAAGAGAAGGGTGGCCGCCTCGGCGAACGCCTCGATGCCCATGACGCCCGGCAGCACCGGGGTGCCGTCGATCCGGTGGTCGTCGAGGAACGGCTGCTCTTTCGGGTCGAGGGCGGCCTCGACGCTGAGGCCGCCGTGGAGCGTCATGCCGGTGGGCCGCAAGGCCAGGGCGCCGCTCGGATGCAGCCGGTGGAGGCCCTCCGCCGAGAGATCGAGGCCGCCCGTGGCGTCCTTCTCCTCCAGCATGACGCCGAGCCGGCCGGCGACCACGACCTCGCCGCGGGTGCCGGCGGTGAGCTCGCGGCGGACGGCGGGGATGCCGATCTCCGGCGGCAGCATGTCGATGCCGGCGGCCTCCATGACCTTGGGGATCGAGCCGCGGGTGGCCATGCCGATGCCGCCCCAGGCCGTCCAGTCGAGCGCGATGCCGAGCGTATCCGGCCGGGTATGGCGGAAGGCCGAGACCGACTTGCAGAGGAAGTCGTTGGCGGCGCTGTAGTCGGCCTGGCCGTCGTTGCCGAAGCGCCCGGCGATGGAGCTGAACACCACGGCCGCGCCGAGAGGCATGCCGCCGAGGCCGGCTATCAGATTGAGCCAGCCGTCCACCTTGACGTCGAAGACCAGGTTGAACTCCTCCGGCGGTTTGTCCGGGAGGTGGCGGCTGATCTCCAGGCCGCCGGCGTGGATCAGGACGTCGACCTTGCCGTTCTCCTGGCGGACCCGTTCGAGAGCCGCGGCCACGGCGGCGGCATCGCGCAGGTCGAGGCGGTGCCAGACGGCGCGTCCGCCGGCTTTCCGGATCGCCTGGATGGCGGCGAGCGCGGCGTCGGCCCGCTCCAGCCGGGCCAGCTCTTTTTCGATGCGGGCGGGCGTGGCGCGCTCGCCCTGGGCCTGGAGACGCTCGAAGAGGTCGCGCTTCAAGCCGTCGCGGTCGGTGGTGTACTTGACGAGATCGGGGTCGGCCGGATCGGGCTCGGGCGCCAGGTCGAGGAGGTGGAACGTGCCGCCGTTGGAGTGGGACGCGAGGTCCCGGGTGATCGCGGAGACGATGCTGCCGGCCGCGCCGGTGACGACGAAGACGGTATTCGGCGCGAGCGGTCCAAGGGTGAGACCCGGTCCGGTGGAGAGATCCTGCTCGGCGAGACCGACGCTCCAGCGCCGGCTCCCTTCGCGGCCGATCTCCACGGCGCCGGGGTCGAGCACGGTCTCCTCGACGAGCCGGTCGGCGATCTCGGCGGCCGGGGCGTCCGGTGTGAAATCCACGGCCTTGACGAGCACGCCGGGCCGCTCGCGGCTGAACGACTTGACGAGGCCGGTGACGGCGCCGCCGAGCGGCTCGAAGGCGCCGGTCTCGCCGTAGCCGTGCCGGCCGCCGAGGCGGGTGGCGGCGATGGCGAAGGTCAGCGAGTCGTATAGCGTTCTGAGCGTCGTATAGAGGAGCTTGGCGCGGACCCGCAAGGCTTCTTTGGGATCTTCGTCCGTGACGTCGAGGGCCGGCAGCCAGTAGAGGCCCTGGATGGGACCCGCGTCGCGCAGGCGGGCCTCCAGATCCGGAGTGTCCGCGATCGGAACCACCTCGACGCCGAGGTCGGCAAGGGTGGCCGCGAGCGCCTCGCCCGCGCCGCCAAGGTCGGAGAACAAGGCCACGCGGGTGCCGGCCTCCAGGGTCACGCCGGTGGGCTTGCAAAGCTCGATCGGCGGACGGAGGACCGGCACGGGGACGCGGCGGGGGAAGAGGCCCTCACCCCCCGGCCCCCTCTCCCGCTCCTCCCTTCCACCCTCCCCGGGAGAGGGGGAGACTTGCGTGGGTTTGCCGGAAGCGAGATCGGGGCGCCGGTCGTAGACGAACTGGATGGTGTGGGCGAGGGTCGGGAAGTCGCGGAGCTTGAGGTTCTCCTCGCGCGGGATGTCGTAGGCGGCGCGGATGGCGGCGAAGGTCTCGGCCTGCTTGACCGTGTCGATGCCGAGGTCGGCCTCCAGGTCCAGGTCGAGGTCGAGCATCTCGACGGGGTAGCCGGTCTTCTCGGCGACCAGCGCGAGAACCTTCTCCTTGACCGGGTCGCCCTCACCCCCCGGCCCCCTCGTCCCGGTCCTCCCTCCCGCCCTCACCGGGAGAGGGGGAGACTTGCGTGGGTTTGCCGGGAGCGAGGTCGGGCCGCCGGTCGTAGACGAACTGGATGGTATGGGCCAGCGTCGGGAAGTCGCGGAGCTTGAGGTTCTCCTCGCGCGGGATGTCATAGGCTGCGCGGATGGCGGCGAACGTCTCGGCCTGCTTGACGGTGTCGATGCCGAGGTCGGCCTCCAGGTCGAGGTCGAGCGCGAGCATCTCGATGGGATAGCCGGTCTTCTCGGCGATGACGCTCAGGACGCGCTCCCTGACCGGATCGGCGTGCCGGAGCGCGGCAGGCGCGGGAGCGCTCTGTCCGTGGCGGCGACAGGGTGTAAGTCTGCGCGCCGGCGGGCTGCCCGCGGCGGTGAGGGCCTCTTCGCCACCGCCGTGGTCCACCACCCGCAGCGTCCGCTGGACCACCTCGAGCTCGGCGGCGTCCTGGCCGCTCACCCGCGCCAGCCAGCCCTTCCAGACGGCCGGGTCGGCGATGCGATACTCGTAGCCGAGCTCGTCTGGCGCGCGACGCTGACCGTCCGGGTCGGGTACCCAGCGCAGCAGGCTCATGCTGATCTGCGAGCCGAAGCCGGCGCCGAGGCGCAGCGCGTACCGGACGGGTAGGCGCCGCCGCGCGAGAGGTTGAGCGTGCCGAGCTCCGGGTCGACTCCTTGAAGTTCGGCACCGGCGGCACGAGGCCGGTCTCCAGCGCCTTGACGGCCACCACGTCCTCGATCCCGACCGCCATGGGGTGGCCGGTGAAGCCCTTGGTGTTGGCGACCACGATCCGTGTCGGCCGCGGCGCCGAAGACGCGCCGCAGCGCGTCGACCTCGGCCTGGGCGCTGCCGCCGCGGGCCGGCGTGTACGTCTCGTGCGAGACGAAGACCATCTCGCGGCGCCATGCGTTGCGGCGGTCGAGGCCCCAGCGCGCCTCGGCGCCGGCGACGAGCTTCTCCATGACCTGGGCGATGTGGTCGACGTCCAGGCGGCTGCCGTGGAAGGCGCTGTTGGCGGTGACCGTGCCGAGCACCTCGCAGATCGGCGCGCAGGCCGCGCTCGCGCGACGGCGTCGGCGGTTTCCAGCACCACGGCCGCGGCGCCCATGCCGATCAGCAGGCCGTGGCGGCGGCGGTCGAAGGGGAGCGCGGCGTCCTCCACCACGCTCGTCGGTGGCCGCGGCGCCGCTGGCGAGGAAGCCGGCGCCGAACCAGGCAGCAGGTTGTCGCTGGTGACGTCGTCGGCGGCGACCACCACGACGCGCCGGCAGCGGCCGGTGCGGATCCAGTCGCTGGCGATGGCGAAGGCCTGCGTGGTGCTGGCGCAGGCCGCAGTTGACCTGGGTGTTCGGGCCGCGCGCGCCGATCGTCTCGGCGAACTGCGAGTGGCCCATGGACAGCACCTGGAAGAGGAAGCGGCGGTCGAAGACGTACGGATCGCGCTTCGAGCTCGGCCCGGAGCTCGCCGATGCGGCGGTCGATCTCGGTCACGCCGGCTCCGTCGGCAGAGACGAGGCGGGCGCGCAGATCCTCCAGCTCGGCCAGCCGTTCGCGCAGCGCGCGGTCGCGGTGGAAGTGCTCCATCTGGCCGACCAGCGGGTCGTAGCCGGGGAAGGCCGAGGCGAAGATGACGCCGGTGTCGTCGCGCAGTGTCGTCCGGCAGACCCCAGCGGTCGGGCAGGCGCGTGCCCGTGGTGGTCGTCTTGTAGCGCAGGACGAGCGGGATGCCGGCGTCGCGCAGGGCGTCGAGGCCGGCGCCGATCGCCAGCCGGGTGGTGCGGTCGAAGGCCGCGAGGCGATCCGCCGGCAGCGCCGAAGTCGCGCGGCGAGGTCGAGCTCTCCGGCGCGGGCCGCGAGCTTGATCACGTCGCCTGGCGCTGGCGATCGTCTCGAAGCGCGGCCCGCCGCCGTCGTCGCTCTTGACCAGGCGGGTGATGTGCTTCGTCCAGCATGGCCCGGCGCAGGCGCAGCGGGATGGCGTCGATGCGCTGGCCGCCGCGCAGGATGCCGCCGAGATTGCGTCGTCGAAGACGCGCTGTCGGCCGGGCAGGCCCGAGAGCCGGCGCCGGTGACCACGACCGGCACCGGATCGGTGCCGAGCGCATCGGAATCGGCGCTCGATCGGACGCGATCGCCGTCCTGGCAGCCGGCGACCGTGGCACGGACGACCGGCGCGGCGTCCTCCCTGGCGCGACCGCGCCGCAGCGCCGGCCGGCCCAGAGGCCGCACAGCGCGTGGTTGAAGCGAGGCGACGTCGCCGGGCTTCGGGTGGTTGGTGAACAGAGCGAGTCACATCTTCGCTGGCGCCGAGCACGTCCTCGACGAAGCCCTGGAGGGCCCGCTTGGGACCGACCTCGACGAAGACGCGCGCGCCCTGCTGCGTAGAGGGTCTCGAGGCCGCGGACGAACTGCACGGGCGAGGCGATCTGGCGGCCGAGCAGATCGATCATCTCCGGCACGGCGTCCGTCTCCCATCGGGATAGAGGCCGCCGGTGACGTTGGCCACGACCGGGATCGCGGCGGGCGCAGGTCGAGCCGCGCGCAGCATCGCGCTTCAGCGGCTCGCTCGCCGGCGCCACGATCGCGGTGTGGAAGGCGTGGCTGACCGGCAGCGGCACGGCCGTCGCGGCCGGCGTGCCGCGAACAGCGTCGGCGGCGGCCTCGACCGCGGCGCGTGGCGCCGCCGACCACCGCCTGCGCGGTGCTGTTGATGTTGGCGACGACGACGTAGCCGTCGACGCCGCCGAGGACCGACTCGATCTCGGCGAGCGGCGCGAAGACCGCGACCATCTTGCCGTTGTCCGCCACCGACAGGCGGGTCATCTCGCGGCCGCGCGCGGCGACCGCCTCGAGCGCCTCGGCGAACGGCAGGCAGCCGGCGGCGACCAGGGCGCCGTACTCGCCGAGGCTGTGCCCCATGACCATGTCGGGCGCGACGCCGTAGGCGGCGAGCAGGCGGGTGAGCGCGACGTCGGCGGCCAGCACCGCCGGCTGGGTGATGGCGGTCTGGCGCAGCTCCTCCTCGGCCGCGGCATGCGCTCCGCGTCGCTGCCATCGACGAACAGATAGGCGGTCAGCGGCCGGCCGAGGAGCGGCGTCCATCACCCGGTCGGCCTCGGCGAACGTCTCGGCCACGATCGGCTCGAGCTGGCGCAGCTCGTCGAGCATGTTGACGTACTGCGAGCCCTGGCCGGTGTAGAGGAAGGCGACCTTGGGCGCGGGGCCGGCGCCGCGGAAGATCCCCTGCGCGCGCAGCGCGCGCCACATGCCGGTCTGCCCGGCCGCGAGCGCCCTGAGCGCCTTCTCGGTCTTCGTCGGCGAGCTCGGCGGCGTCGCCGTAGTCGATCGGCCAGGCGCTGCGGCGCGGCCAGATCGGCGGCGAGCGGCGGTGCCGGAGGCGGCGCGCGGCCGGACCGCGGCCTCGTCGCGCAGCGCTTCGAGGCGGCGGCCGAGCTCCGCGGCCGTCGGCGGCGCCGACGAGCAGCGGCGCCGCGCGATCGGCGGCCGGCGGCTCGGCGGACGCCTGGATGTGGACGGGTGCCGCCTTCGGCATCGTCCACCGCCGCTCGCGCCGTCCTCGCCGTGTCCAGCCGGCCGGGGATGTGCTCCTCGAGCACGGCGTGGAAGTTGGTGCCGCCGAAGCCGAACGCGCTGACGCCGGCGCGGCGGACGCCTGCCGGCCGGCTGCGTCCCACGGCCGCAGCTGCCGTGTTGACGTAGAACGGCGTGCGCGACGAAGTCGATGTTCGGGTTCGGGCGGCTCGAAGTTGAGGCTCGGCGGCAGCACCTTGTCGTGCAGCGCGAGCGCCGCCTTGAGGAGCCCGCCGCGCCTGCCGCGCCCTTGAGGTGGCCGATGTTCGACTTGACCGAGCCGAGCGGCACGGACTCCGGCGCGCAGGCCGATCGTCGCCGAACACCGCGCTGCAGGCTCTCCACCTCGGCCACGTCGCCGACCGGGTCGAGGTGCCGTGCCCCTCGATCAGGCCGACGGTCGCGGGGGAGACGCCCGGCGTTCTGCCAGGCGCGCTCGACGGCCAGCCGCTGGCCCGACCGGGTTCGGCGCGGTGATCCCCTTGCCGCGGCCGTCGCTCGAGCCGCCCACGCCGCGGATCACGGCGTAGATCCGGTCGCCGTCGCGCTCGGCGTCGGCCAGGCGCTTGAGCACGAAGACCGCGGCGCCCTCGCCCATCACGAAGCCGTCGGCGCCGTCGGCGTAGGGGCGGGTGCCGGTGGCCGAGAGCGCGCCGATCTTGCAGAACTTGATGAACGTCGGCGGCGCCCATGTTGGCGTCGATGCCGCCGGTGAGCACGGCGTCGAAGTCGCCCTCGTCGAGGCCCTCGATGGCGGCGCCGAGCGCGGCCATGGCCGAGGCGCAGGCGGCGTCGGCGACGAAGTTGGGGCCGTGGAAGTTGAACAGGTTCGCGACCCGGCCGGCGATGATGTTCGACAGCTCGCCCGGCATCGTGTCCTCGGTGATCTCCGGCAGGCGATGATCGAGGCCGGCGTGCAGCTCGCCGGTGATCGTCCGGCGCAGGTCGGCTCGGGAGGCGCCGCGAAGCTCGGAGTCGACGCAGAGCTCCGCGCGCGATACTCCGGGAACGACGAGCCGCAGCGCGGTGATGGTAGTGGCGCTCGCCCGGCCATGGCGTTGCCGAGGATGACCGCGGTGCGGTCCGGGTCGAGGGCGCTGGCCGGCCAGCCGTAGTCGGCGAGCGCCTCGCGGGTGGCGGCCACGCGCCC
Organism: uncultured Holophagales bacterium; assembly: GCA_963844885.1. Taxonomy (GTDB): domain Bacteria; phylum Acidobacteriota; class Thermoanaerobaculia; order Multivoradales; family UBA5704; genus DATMER01. Next base: position 139,559 of record CAWJQA010000020.1, read on the forward strand.
ACTTCTGGCGTCCGGTCCATGCTGTCGCCGACGCGCGGCGGGATCGGGCAGCTTCCAGCCGATCGGGTCCCAGGTCCAGTCGCGGACCCAGCCGCCGATCTTCGAGTAGGTCTTGTCGGGCGTCTTGGGATCGGGGTCGCAGTAGCAGCGCGGGGTCCCAGCGGTCGGCGCGGTGCCTCGGAGATGCTGTAGCGGCCGTCCTGGACGTTGCGCCAGAAGGTCGGCGCGTCGGGGGCATCGGGCAGGACGGCGCCGACGCCGACGATGGCGATGGCCTGTACGCTGTGTCTCGGCATAGTGGAATCCTCGGATGGTCGGTCGTGTCTCGTCGAGCGTTGGCTGGTCAGCGGCGCCGCGGCGAACGCGGCCGTAGAGAGCGTCGGCGGCGCGGTCCAGTCGTCGCGAGCCAGCTAGCCAGATCGGTCTGGGTGCGCGAGCGACGGCGGCCGAGGTCCACGGCGGCCCCGCCGGCGCCGACCCAGCGCAGGCCGTCGCGTGGCGACTTTGAGCGCCGCTTCGCGGGCGAAGACGCGGCTCAGCGTGGCGAGCCCGGCCGCGTCGAGGCGGCGGTCGGCCTTCTCGGGAAGCCGTCCTTCCGCGGCGCGGGCGGCGCGGCGGGCGAAGACCGCCGGCGCACTCGGCCCAGGCGATCAGCTCGCCGAGGCGGAAGAGCACGTGCTGGTTGCGGGTGAGCCGCTCGGTGCGGGCGCGCTCCAGGATCTCGGCGAGCGCGTGGAGCGCCAGCGCCGCGAAACCGGCGCCGACCTCGGGATGCCGCGCGTGCGAGATCCTCCAGCACGCCGCGCCTCGGCGTGGTAGTGCTCGCCGCGCGTCTTGAGATGGAGCTGCCAGCGGTCGCGGGAGATGGTCATCTCCAGGATCTCCGAGGTGCCCTCGTAGATCGTGGTGATGCGCACGTCGCGCTTGATCTTCTCGACCATGTACTCGCGCGTGTAGCCGTAGCCGCCGAGCGCCTGGATGGCGGCCTCGGCCGCGGGGTTGCCGGCCTCGCGTAGCCAGATACTTGGCGATGGCGCCCTCGGTGTTGAGGCTCCCTTCGCCCGCGTCGATGCGCTCGGCGGTCTCCTCGATGAAGGCGCGCGCGGCCTCCAGCCGCGCGGCGTGCGGCACGATCAGCTTGTGCGTGTAGCCCTGCTTCTCCGACAGCGGGCCGCCGGCCTGGATGCGCTCGCGCGAGTAGGCGATGGCGCGGTCGAGCGCGGCCCAGCCGGCGCCGAGGCCGAAGGCGGCCACCATCAGGCGGGTGTAGCCGAACACCGCCTGCGCCTGGAGCAGCCCCTGGCCCTCGACGCCGCCGACCAGGCTGTCCGCCGCGACGCGGACGTCGCTCGAGGAAGACCTCCGGCGGTGTTGCTGGCGCGGATGCCGTGCTTGTCCTCCGGCTTGCCGTGGGTGAGACCCGGCGTGCCGCGCTCGACCACGAACCAGCTCGGGCCGCCGGGCGCCTGCGCCAGCACGCTGTAGAGGTCGGCGAAGCCGCCGTTGCTGATCCACTGCTTGTTGCCGTTGATTCGATAGCCGCGGTCGTGCGGCCGTCCTCCTCGACCGGGGTCGGCGGTGGTGCGTAGCGCGCCGAGGTCGCTGCCGGCCGCGGGCTCGGTGGCGGCGTAGGCCATGAGCAGCCCCTCCTCGGCGATGCGGGAGAGCCAGCGCCGCTTCTGCTCGGGCGTGCCGCCGAAGACGATCGGGTCGCTGCCCAGGAAGGTCGCCAGCACGCCGGTCGCGATCCCCAGGTCGATCCGGGCCAGCGCCTCGCACACGCGGTAGACGTCGAAGGCGCCGCCGCCCATGCCGCCGTACTCCTCGGGGATGAAGAGGAGCTGGATGCCGAGGTCGCCGCCGCACATGTCGCGGACGAGCTCGACCGGAAACTCGTCCCTGGCGTCGAGCTCGAGGAGCTTGTCGTCGGGCAGGTTTTCGCGGGCGAAGCCGCGGAGCGATTCAAGGGTGAGGTCGAGCGTTTCACGGTCGAGTCCACCAGCCATGGCGGGGCCTCCTCGAAAAGTTCATCTTTCGAGGAGGAAGCTACACGCCGCCCGCTCGGCGGTCGCCGTCCGGGTGGGTGGCGAAGACCCGCCTGTTGGCGAGCCTCCGATGGGGTAGGAGGCGGCCTATCCGGTGGGATAGGCCGTCTTGCCGCGTCGCGGCGTGGGCGTGGTCCGTTTACGCGGAGGGCGCGGACAGGGCTCGGCGCTGCGCGATCCACGCCCGCGCTTCGGCCTCGGAGTCGGAGAACTGCAGCGGGATGTTCTTGCCGAAGAGCCGCATACCGGTGATGATCAGCTTGGCGAGCACGCGCGCCGTCAGCGGCGCCTGGTAGATCGAGAGCCCCTGGAGCGGCATCTGGTTCAGGGCCTCGATGGCCGCCTTGCGCACGGAGCTGGAGAGGGTCGCCAGCTCCGACATGTCGACCAGGAAGAACACCCGGGCACGGCCGCGGGCGAATTCCAGGTGCATGTCGTTGATGGCCTTGACCTCCTCGTCGGTCACATCGCCGACGAGCTTCAGATAGACGATGTCCGGCTCTTCACAGGCGGTGCGCTGTTTGCCGATCTGCTCCCGGGTCACAGCGGATCCCTCCTCACGTTCGATGGGTAAGGGCAAGCGTCGATCTCCTTTCCAGGATTCGATTGGTCCAGCCGATTTATCCAGCAAGAATACGATCCCGAAAGGATGAAGGCAAGCCCCGTTATTTTACAGGCTTGCCGACGGTCAGGGTGACGCTCTTCGAGACCGGCAGCCCCTCCACCGGTCCAACCGGTGTCCAGACTTCGGAACCGTTCTCGGTCTTGACGTCCATCCAGCGCGCCTCGGTGAGCGTGACCTCCACGGTCATGCGTCCGCCGGTGGGGAAGGGGCGGCCGGTCTCGTTGGTCCAGAAGTTGTGGAGCTTGATCTCGGCGGGAGCACCGCCCGCCGGCACCGGATGGAAGAACAGCTCGTTCTTGTAGACCGCAAGCTCCTTGCCGTCGACCTTGACGCGGAAGCCGAGCGCCGAGGCGGTCTTCGCACCGGCGTTCTTCACGGTGACGCTCAGCTTGCAGAGCGTGTCCGGCCCCGGCGAGGCCGGGTCCACCCGGACCGATTCCAGCGTCAGCCCGGGAGCGGGTTTGCCCTCCTGCGCCAGGCCGGCGACAGCCGTCAACAATAGGATCAGGAGGATGGTTTTCTTCATGGTATTCCTCTAAGGCTTGCCTCTAAGGCTCGGTCAAAGTCAGGTATCTGCCGGCCGGCGGCGCGCTCAGGCGCTGCGTCCGGCCCGACGGCCACACCACCTCCAGTTCCTGCGGAGGCTCCCCGGCGGGCAGGCCGAACAGCAGCCGGCGGTCGCTCGTGGATTGATAACTGTCACCCGCCAGGGACCAGCGCACCTGGCGACGGCTTCCGCTCAGAAGGGTGACCCGGGCGCCGACCGCGGCGGTGTTGGGCGCCCGGCCTTCCAGGACGACGCCGATCCACGCTCCGCCCTCGGTCTCGTTGCGCAGCAGCTCCAGCGGTCCGCCGCTGTTCTGCATGGCGAGATCCGGACGGCCGTCGGAATCGTAATCGCCCGCCGCCAGGCCGCGTCCCACCTGCGGCTCGCCCGCGGGCAGCGCGCAGCTCCGGTTCTCGAACCGGCCGCGGCCGTCGCCGGCCAGGATCAGGTCGGGCTGGGCGTAGAGCACCGAGTCCCACTTGGGGTGCTCGAAGACGTGGCCGTTGGCGACGTAGACGTCGAGGTCGCCGTCCAGGTCGAGATCGGCGGGAACGATCCCGAACCCGAGCAGGTTGTAGGACGGCGGGCCGAAGCCGCTGGCCGACGAGGCGTCCTCGAACTGCAGCTCTCCCCCTTCGCTGATATTGCGGTAGAGGGAGTTCAGCTCGGCGTCGAAGTTCGTGACCGTGACGTCTGGATCGCCGTCGCCGTCGAAGTCGCCGAGCGCGAGCCCCATCCCCGCCTGCGCCTTGCCGGCCGCGTTCACGGCGGCGCCGGAGAAGAGGGAGACGTCCTCGAACTTCCCGCCGCCCAGGTTGTGGAACAGGAGGTTCGGGGTCATGTCGTTGGCCACGTAGACGTCGGGCTTGCGGTCGCCGTCCAGGTCGGTGAAGAGCACGCCCAGCCCGCGGCCGTTCGCGGAGAAGAATCCGGCCGCCGCCGTGGCGTCCTCGAAGGTGCCATCGCCCCGGTTGCGGTAGAAGAGGTCGTTCTCGCCCTCGAAGAGGCTGATGTCGCAGTAATCCCGCCGGCCGGTGGCGAAATCGCCGCAGAACAGCCCGCCGGCCGGGTCGTACTTCACGTAGCGGGCGACGTAGAGGTCCAGATCGCCGTCGCCGTCGGCGTCCGCGAACGCTGCCGAGGAGCTCCAGCCGCCCGCACCCAGGCCTGCCCGAGCGGAGCCGTCCTCGAACGTACCGTCGCCGCGGTTGAGCAGCAGCGTGTCCGGTCCGAAGTCGGTCAGATAGAGATCGGTGTCGCCGTCGCCGTCGGCATCCGCGGCCGTCACCCCCTGGCCGTAGGACCGGTCGGCGATGCGCGCGCGGACGGTGACGTCCTCGAACGTGCCGTCGCCCCGGTTGCGGAACAGGCGATCCGCGCCGCGAGCCGAGCCGTCTGGAGGAAACGCACCGGATTGGACCAAATAGAGATCCTGCCAGCCGTCGCCGTCATAGTCGAGCCAGGCGAGCCCGGAGCCCATGGTCTCGGGGAGCTGGCGGGCGTCCGACCTGCCGGGATCGTGCCGGAAGGAGAGGCCGGCCTGGGCTTCGGCGTGCCGCAGGCGCAGGGGGCCGCACGGGTTCTGTGCGGCGGCAGACACGGAAAGCAAGAGAAAGAGGGTTGTAGAGACGCCCCAGTCCGTTACCCGAAACCTCACCGGGTCCTGAAACTTCGGGGCGTCTCTCCTCTCCGTCACCACGATCCTCCCCCCTCCGCCGCCATCCGCTCCTCGTCGAGCGCCCGGCGCAAATCGTCCCGTTCGGGCGCCAGGGTCACGGCCTTCTCCAGAGCCGCCGCGGCGCCGCGGTGGTCGCCGGCCGCCGAGCGGGAGAAGGCCACGCCCGAGAGCGCTTCGGCGCTCTCGCCGAGCTGGGCGAACAGGGCTTCGGCCGCGCCGGCCTTGCCGCCGCGCAGCAGCTCCCAGCCCTGGTCCAGCCGGGCCCGCTCCAGGTTGGACTGCCGGACGCGCTCCTGCTCCGCCCGGGTGAGGCGGCGGAAGGTCTCCATCTCGCGCGCCGCCTCGTCGCGCTGGCCCGCGCGCTGGAGGCGCTGCGCCAGACCGTAGCGCGCCCTGGCCAGCTCCGGCGCCAGGGCGACCGCCTTGCGGTACGCGGCGAGCGCCTCGTCCGGTTTGTTGGCGCCTTCGAGGGCCTGGGCGAGCTGGAGCTGGAGGTCCACGTCGTCCGGCAGCAGCACGGCCGCGCGGCGGAGCGGGTCGAGCGCCTCGGCCGGCCGCCCCTGGAAGAGGAGGAGACGGCCGAGCTGTTGCAGGGCGATCAGGGCCGCGGCGCCGGACTTCGACGCGAGCGCCTGGCGGAAGCGCCGCTCGGCCTCGTCGAGCCGACCGAGCTCCCAGGACGCGCTGCCGAGATAGAGGGCCGTCCGCGGGTCCTGCGATCCCAGCTCCAAGGCCCGTTCCAGGCTGGCGGCGGCGGGCCGGGCCTGGCGGTCCAGCAGATAGACCCGGCCGAGCATCGAGTGGACCTCGGCCGATGCGGGCGCGAGCCGCGCCGCCGCCTCCAGGCTGGCGACCGCCTCGGAATAGCTGCCGGACTCCAGTTGCCGTTGCCCGTCCTCGACCAGCCGGGCAAGGTCTTGCGCCCGGGCGGTGACCCCCGGCAGGTCGAGCAGAAAGAACAGAGCCGTGGTCAAAGCGATCCGCCGCATGGGTCCGGAAGCATACCCCACCGCCCGCGATGCTATATTCCTGAGTCCTCTATGAGACCCAGCCGGAACCCATCCGCCCCCATCCTTTTGGTCCTTTGCGTCCTTGGTGTCCTTTGTGTCCTCTCCCCGCTTCAGGCCCAGGGCACCGAGATCGACCCGCAGCAGGCTTTCGACCAGGCCCGGCAGAGATACCAGGCCGGCGACTTCAAGGGCGTCGTGGACCTCCTGGCGCCGCTGCAGCCGGATGTCTCGTCGCCGCCGCCGCTCGTGTCGCTGCTCGGCGGCGCCTACATCGAGCTGGGGAGGATCCCGGAGGCCCAGGCGCTCCTCGATCCGTCGGCCGCCTCCGAGACGGCGGGCCCGGCGCTCCTGTTCAACGCGGCGCGCGCCGCCTTCGCCGCGAAGCAGGACGAGAAAGGCGAGACCTACCTCAAGCGCGCCATCGTGAAGGCGCCCGGCTCGCTCGCGGCGCGCTCCCTCGGGTTGCGTTACGGCCGCCAGGGCAAGACCGTGGATGCCTACAAGCTCCTCAAACCCTGGGCCGATGCCCATCCCGGCGACGGCGACGTCCGTCTGGCCGCCGCCTTCTGCGCCATCGAGCTCGGCCGCGGCGCCGAAGCCGAATCGCTCCTCGCCGGCCTCCCCCAGGAGAACCCGCAGGTCCAGCTTCTCCGCGGCCGGCTCCTCCTCTCCCGCGGCGATCCGCACGGCGCCATCGCCCTGCTCGCCCCCCTGGCCGCCGCGCCGCCCAAGGAGATCGACCGCGACCTCCGCTGGATCCTGGGCGACGCCCGGCTGGAGATCGGCGAGGCCGCCGCTGCCGTGGCCATTCTGGAGGGCCATACCGGCGACGATCCCGACATGGCTCTCCTCCTGGCCCAGGCCTACCAGCAGACCGGAAGCCCGGACAAGGTTCTGGCCACGCTGAAGCCGTTCGTGGACCGGCTGCCGGCGGATCCGACGGGCGTGGACGCGGCCCGCCGCCCCGCCTTCGCCGCCATGGCCTTGGAATACGGCCGCGCCCTGATTTTCGCTGCCCGCTGGCCGGAGGCTGTCACCGTCCTGGAGAAGGCCACCGCCCTCGACGCCTCGAACCTGCCGGCCTGGCAGATCCTCGGCCAGGCCCTCGCCGGAGCCGGCCGCCGCGACGAAGCCCAGCAAGTCCTGGCGAAATTCCAGGAGCTGTCGAAAGCCGCGCCGTCCAGAGATCCCGCCACGCCGCCCACGGACGACCCCACCGGCTATGCCGTGAGCGAGGCGGCCCGGCTCGCCGCGACCGGCGAGGTCGAACGGGCGCTCGACCTCCTCCGCCGCGAGCGCGAGCTCGCGCCGGACGAGCCGCGCCTCCTCCTGCTCGAGGCCCGCATCCTCCTCGACCAGAAGCGTGCCGCCGAGGCGCAACAGGCGGTCTCCGGGCTCAACAGCCTGGCCTCCCGGCTCATCCAGCAGGGGAAGAAGGACGAGGCGCGCGACCTCCTGCGCAAAATCCTGGCCTTGCAACCGGACGACCCCGCCGCCAAGGCGAGCCTCCGGAGCCTGGGCAGATGATCCGGGCCCTGCTCCCCCTTCTTCTCCTCGCCGCGCCGGCCCCTCTTCCTGAGCGCGCGCTGGAGCTGCGCAACCTCGGCATCGCCCAGCTCGAAAACGAGCAGCCGGCCAAGGCCGAAGCCACCTTCCGCGAGCTGGCGACGACCGCTCCCGCGGACCCCCTGCCCTACGCCGACCTCGCGGTCTCCCTCCTGCGCCAGCAGAAGAACGACGCCGCGCTGGAGACGGTGGAGCAGGCTCTCATGAAGGCGCCGGGCCGCGCCGACCTCCTGGCCCTCCGCGGCGACATCCTGCAGTGGAGCGGGAAGTCCGACGAAGCCCTCGCCGCCTATCGCCAGGCTGCCGCCGCCGATCCCGGCCGTGTCGAGGTCCAGTTCTCGCTCCTCCAGCAGGCCGCGGCCCTCGGAGACACGGAGATCGCGCAGGTCGCCTCCGCGGAGGCCCTGGGTGCGCTCGTGCGCCTGCGGCCGGAGAACCTGGTCGTCCTCCTCAAAGAGGGCCAGCGCGCGATCCGGGGCGGCGGTCCGGAAGGGCGCGCCGCCGCCACGAAGGCGTTCCTGCGGGTGAAGGAGATCCTCTGGCAGGCGCCGCCGCCCGCCATGGTCAGCCTCGACCAGCTCCTCAAGGAGCTGGAGGAGAACAACCTCGAGAACGCGCGCATCCCGGCCGTCCGCCTGGAAAACGTGCTGAAGATCACCCCCCTCTATCAGCAGAGCCTCCGCGAGCTCTCCGTGGGCATCCAGGGCAGCCCGGTCGAGAGGTTTGCCGGCGAGCCGCCGCCCGCGGCCTTCGGCGAGCCGCTGCCGGTGCGCTTCCAGGGCATGCTCCTGGCCGGGGTCGCCACCCTCGGCCGAGCGCTCGCGGCCGGCGACTTCGACGGCGACGGCAAGATGGACATCGCCAGAATCGCGGACGGTGAGCCGCCGCATCTCAAGCTGTACCGCGGAGGATCGGCCACCGCCGCCGGCCCTGCTCTGCCGGCTCAGGGCGCCACCGCTCTCCTCGCCGCCGATCTCGACAACGACGGCAAGCTCGACCTGATCGCATACGGCACCGGGAAAGTCCTCTGGTGGCGGGGAGTTGAGCCCTCACCCCCGTCCCCTCTCCCGGTCCTCCCGAGTCCACCCGCCCCGGGAGAGGGGCGCCCCCTCACACCCACGGAAAGCAAGTCTCCCCCTCTCCCGGGGAGGGGGACTCGGGAGGACCGGGAGAGGGGGCCGGGGGGTGAGGGCACCTTCGAGGACGCCACGGCCGCCGCCGGCCTTGGAGCGGCTGGAGCGGATGCCGCCGCTGTCCTCGACTTCGACATCGAGGGAGATCTCGATCTCGCGCTCGCCGGCGGCAAGTCCGGAGCCGGCGAGCTTCTCCGCAACAACCTCGCCGGACCCCTGGAAGCGGTGGGGGAGCAGGCCCTGCCTCGCGCACCCCTGCCCGAGTCGCACCGGCTCATCGCCAGCGACCTCGACCGCGACGGCGACCTCGACCTCGTCGTGGCGCACGCCAAGGGGATCACCTGGCTCGACAACCTGCGGCAGAACAAATTCGCCGACCGCACCGCGGTCTCGGGTCTCGCGAAAAGCGGACCGGCCGTGGGAATCGCGAGCGCGGACCTGGACAACGACGGCTTTCCCGACCTGATCGCCGCCGGCCCTGCCGGCCTCCAGGCCTGGCACAACCGCCGCGGCACCTTCGAGCCCTGGCCGCTGCCGGGCCTTCCCGGGAAGCCGGCGTTCTCGGACGTCCTCGCCTTCGACGCCGACAACGACGGCCGCCTCGACCTCGCCGCCGCCGGCCCGGTCCCCGCCGGTATCATCGTGCTCGGCCAGCGCGGAGCCCCCGACTCCCCCTCCTTCGAAGCGCTGGCCGTGGAAGGCGCTCCCGCCTCGGCGGCGGTTCTCGCCGCGGCCGACCTCGACGGCGACGGCGATCTCGACCTCGTGGCCGCCGGTCCCGCCGGCCTCCACCGCCTCGACAACGACGGCGGCAACAAAAACCACTGGCTGAATGTCCGTCTCAAAGCCCTCACCCAGGGCAGCAGCAAGAACAACCTCGACGGCCTGGGCTCCGTCCTGGAGACGCGCTCCGGCAGCGCCTACCAGTTCCGCGAGGTCCAGGGGCAGAGCACCCACCTCGGCCTCGGCCGCCGCGCGCAGCCCGACCTCCTGCGGGTTCTGTGGACGAACGGCGTGCCCCAGAACCGCGTTCAGCCTCAAGGCGACCAGCGCATCGTCGAAGAGCAGCTCCTCAAGGGAAGCTGCCCCTTCCTCTATGCCTGGGACGGCGAAGGCTTCACCTTCGTCACCGACCTCCTCTGGAATTCACCCATCGGCCTGCCCGTGGCGCCGGGAATCTGGGCCGGCGCCGACCCCGGCGAGCTGGTGCGGGCCGACGGTCTGCAACCCAAGGAGGGCCGGTACGAGCTCCGGATCACCGAAGAGCTGTGGGAAGCCGCCTACTTCGACACCGTCCGCCTCTGGGTGGTGGACCATCCGGCGGACGTCGAGGTGGCGAGCAACCTGCGGGTGATCCCGGGCAAGCCGCGGCCCGAGGAGATCCGCGCCAGCCGCGGCCTCCAGCCCGTGGCCGCCGCCTGGGACGGGATGAGAGAAGACGTCACCGAGCGCGTCCAGGAGCGCGACGAGATCTACGCCTCGGGCTTCGATCCCAGTCCGTACCAGGGAGTCGCCTCGCAGCCCTGGACCTTCACCTTCGAGCTCGGCGACGCGCCGGGCCGTCCGATCCGCCTCCACCTCGACGGCTGGATCTTCCCCGCCGACGCCAGCCTGAACCTCGCCGTGGCCCAGCGCCCCGACCTGCCGCCCGTCCTGCCGAGGCTCGAAGTCTCGACCGACAACGGCTGGGAGGTTCTGGTGCCCGATATGGGCATGCCCGCCGGCAAGACGAAGACGATGGTCGTGGACACGCCGCCGCTCCCGCCCGGAGCCCACCGCCTGCGCATCGTGACCGACCGCTGGCTGGCCTGGGACCGCATCGCCTGGACGGCCGATCCCGTCGACGCCGAGCCCGTCGTCGTCGCGAAGCTCCAACCCGAGAAAGCCGACCTGCGCTACCGGGGTTTCTCGGAGATGTTCCGGCGCTCGCCGAACGGCCCCCACGGCTACAACTACCGGCGCGTCACGAAAGAGTCGCCCTGGCTGCCGTTCCCCGGCCGCTACACCCGCTACGGCGACGTCGAGGAGCTGCTGCTGGACCCGGACGACCACCTGGTGATCCTCGCTCCCGGCGACGAGATCGCGCTGGCCTTCGACGCCGCGGGCCTGCCGCCCGTCCGAGAAGGCTGGAAGAGGACCCTCTTCCTGGAGAGTCAAGGCTGGGACAAGGACGCCGACCGCAACACCTTTGAAGCCGCCCACATCGAGCCGCTCCCGTTCCGCGCGATGAAGCGCTACGGAGATCCCCTCCCGGAAGATCTGAGAAAGTACGTGGAAGATTGGCTCACCAGAGAGGTCGGCGGCCAGCCCTGAAAGACAAAGGGCCCAGATCCTCGCTTCACCGAGCCGAGCTCTCACCGGCCTGCGTCGGCCTTCGGCCGCCCCCGGCCCGCGTTTCTGCCGCCGAACGTCGGGAGTTGCCCGATGTCCGGCGATGAAGACCCTCTCCCCGGCACCTGCTGTTCCGCGTCTACAGCAAGGCGGGGATCCCCCTGACCGCGCCGCTCAAGGTGAGCAGCGTGTTCGCGCCTCTGGGAGCCCCCTGCGGCAGCCGCGACGACGGCGATCCGATCGTCCTCTACGATCCGCTGGCGGATCGCTGGCTCCTGAGCCAGTTCTGTACGGTCGCCAATCCGTTCAACCATCAGCTCATCGCGATCTCGAAGACCTCCGATCCGTCCGGTTCCTACTACCTGTACGACTTCAAGATGCCGAACAACAAGTTCAACGACTATCCGAAGTTCGGTGTGTGGACCGATGCCTACTACATGACGGACAACCAGTTCAACCAAGCCGGTACGGCGTTCCTGGGCGCCGGAGCGTTCGCGTTCGACCGCGCCAGAATGCTTGCCGGTGATCCCGCCGCGGGCTACATCTATTTCGACATCGAGAACGGCAACCCGGCGATCGGCGGCGTGTTGCCGGCGGACATCGACGGCCTGACGCTGCCGCCGATCGGGGCGCCCGGCCTCTTCGCTTACTTCACGGCCAACGAGTTCGGCGATCCGGCCGACGCGCTACGCCTGTTCGCGTTCCATGCGGACTTTGCCGTTCCGGCGGCCTCCACGTTCACGGAGCTGCCGGAGAGCCCGGTGGTGGTGGCGTTCGATCCCCGGTCTCCCACCGGCCGGGACGACATTGAGCAACCGGCGCCGGCGACCAGCACGAGCTATCTCGACGCGATCTCCGACCGATTGATGTTCCGCCTCCAGTACCGCAACTTCGGCACGCACGATTCGCTGGTCGTGAACCACACGGTCAACGTCAGCGGCGTGGCGCCGACCACTCCGGCGACGCATCAGGCCGGTGTGCGGTACTACGAGTTGCGCCGGCCGGCCGGCGGCTCGTTCGGAGTGCAGGAGCAGGCGACGTTCGCGCCCGATTCGCACAACCGGTGGATGGGCAGCGCGGCCATGGACGGCAGCGGTAATCTCGCGGTGGGTTACAGCGTATCGAGCCTGTCGCTCGCGCCGTCGATCTATTACGCCGCGCGGCTGGCGAGCGATCCACCCAACGGTCTGTTCCAGGGTGAGGCGATCCTGATCAACGGTACCCGCGGGCGGCACCACGCTGCAGGACTTCTACCTCGGGCCGATCCCGATCGTGCAGGCGGCTCCGGGCGCGGCGGTGACCGCCGAAGCCTGCGGTACGGGTAACGGCGCGATCGATCCCGGCGAGGCCGTGACGGTCAGCCTGCCGGTCCGCAACGTCGGCACGGCAAATACCTCGAACCTGACGAGCCGCAGGAAATCACGGCGATCAGGGAAAGGGCGAGGGTCAGGCTCCGTTCGCAGCGTTGGCTTGGGTGGGATACAGAGGAACGCATGGTTGTGGTTTCTCCCTGCTAAGATCGACCTGAGCGCAGACCAGGTTTCGGCCTGATCCTTGGTCCGCCTCCTGGGAAGCCCCGCGGTGGCAGCGAGAGGTCAGGGCTTCCGCTTCCTCGATGCCTTCCGCGACTTGAGGATGCCGTCGATCTCCGCGATGAGCTTGTTGGCGGATTCGGCTTTCTCGGGAGTCGGCGCGTTGGCGGCGAGATCCTGGAGGATGGCTCGGCCTTCCTCCAGCTTTCCTTCGTTGACCAGGGCGACGGCTTCGTTGTAGCGGCTGACGAAGCGGTTGTGGGCGAGGACGCTCTGGACCTCCGCGAGCTGGTCACGGACCTGGCCGGTCAGCTCGGACGGTGCGCGGCTGATGATCTCCTGGAGGAGAGGGATCGACTCTTCCAGCTTCTGGTGCTCCAGAAGCGTTCCGGCCCGCATCCCGGCCGCTCCCAGCCAGGACCGCCAGGCTCGCAGGGTCTGCTCCTTGTCACCGCGTGGAACGATCTCTTTTTCGATCAGATCAGCGGCGCGGCCGGTTTGACCCAGACGGGCGTAGGCGATGACCAGGTTCTGGGTGCCCGCGGGATCGCTCGGCGCCAGGCGGTGCGCCTTCTCGAAGGTGGCGAGGTCGTCCGGGTCCAGGGTCTGTTTGTAGGTCAGGGTGTAGGCGAGGCGGACCCAGGCCTGGCCGTGCTCGGGCCGAAGCTCCACGGCTTTGGAGAGGGCGGCGCGCGCCTTCAAAATGGAGGCGTCGTCCACCTCCGGCTGCGTCAGGAGCACGCGGGCATACTCGTACTGAAGGGTGAAGTCGTCCGGCGCCGCCTGCACGGCTTTTTCGAAACAGGCGGAGGCCGGGCGGTTCTGTGCCGCCTCGATCCGGCAGAGGCCGCCGAGCGCCGGGCCGTATCCGGGCTGCACCGCGAGGGCCTGCCGGTAGTGTTTTTCGGCCTCGGTGAATTGCGAGGGGTCGCCGAGCGTCAACAGGTCGCCGAGGCGGGCGAGCGTCTCGGGCCAGGTCAGCGGCTGCACGCGGGCCTCGATCTTCGACTCCGCCGCCACGGGGAAGCGCTTGTAGTTGAAAAGCTTGTGGTTGACGTAGCCGCGCAGCTCCTTTTCGATCGTAGCCTCGTCGGTGTTGAAGGCGCTGCGGAAGGCTTCCGGAGCCGGCGTCCCCTTCACCATTTCGTGAAAGAACGGGCCCGCCTGCGCCGCTCGCGCTTCGTTGCCCATGAGCAGGTAGTGGACGAGCGCCCAGGATTCGGCGTAGAAAACGCCCCGACGATACCCCTCGTTGTAATCCTTGGAGCTGTGATCCATGGCGAAGAGCTGGGCCAACGGGATCAGGTTGTTCTCCCGCAGCCAGCCGATGTGGCTCGCGATGGGCCGGCCGAGGTCGGCATGCTCGTCGGTGGCCTGAAAGGTCGAGTAGAGCTCCGCCAGCCCTTCGTTGAACCAGACGGGGAGGTTGGGATAGTTGTTGCGCAGCACGTAGTGCAAATACTCGTGATAAAGGATGTTGTCGGTGGCTTCGCCCGCATCGGCGCGGAGCACCATGTATTCGGCGTCGTCCCGCGAATAGAAATAGCCGTCCACGTCCATGGGTTTGCCGTTGAAGATCGGCTTGTAGGGCGCGAACGCGATCCGGCTGCTGAAGAGATAGATGTACATCGGCTGCGGCGAACCGAGCCTGGTGCCCGCGGCGATCTGGGACAGCACGTCGCGCAGGCGCTCCAGGTTGTCCGCGGTGCGCCGCGCGACCCGTTCTCCGGCGTTGCTGAACACCACGAAGTGGCCGGTTTCGAGGCGGATCCACGAGTCGCGCTCCCGCGGCAGGGCCTGCGCCGGCAGAGAGACGGTGAGGAGCAGCAGAGCGGCGGGAAAAGAGAGTCGGAGCATGGCATAGCATACAACGGGCGTTTTCCGGTAGGATGGCATCCTCGCAAGGTCTTTAACGGCGGAGAGGGATGGGAGCGAGGAGAAGCCATGCCAGTGGACGATGTCCTGCGCCGGAGCGGGTTTCCCGCGTCCAGCCTGTGGAAGATGGAGGAGCCTTCGCGCCTGGTGCTCGTCGAGGTGCCCGGGGCCGAGGCGCTCGATGCGTGGCAGCGGCTTCGGGATCTCGTGCCGGAGACGCGCCGGTGGCCCATCCTGGCCGGTGACATGGAGGAGGTCGCCCGGGTTTTCGACCGGCTCGGGGACGGCTTCGATCCGGAGGAGACTCTGGCGGAGAGCCGTGAGGTCGATCCCGTCCAATGGGCGGCGGTGCTGCGGGAGTCCGATCCCGAGCTTTACGACCCGCCGCGCGATGAGCCGGCGGTACGCGACCGGGTTTTCCGGCAGACCGGGCCGCGGCGGGAGATCACGCTCCATTTGGACATCGAGCAGGGCCGGCCGGTGGATCGCGTCGGTCTCGTGCTGGTGCCGACCGAGCGGAGCTGGGAGGCGCCGGCCTACCTCAATTACGGCGGCTGGAAGGAGTGTCCGGAGCCGGCGGTGCATGTGGCCTTTCTGCGGCGCTGGAACGAGCGCTACGGCGCCGAGGTGGTCTCCATCGGTCCGGACGTGATGGAGCTGTCAATCGGCCGGCCGGTGACCGGGCGCGAGGAGGCTCTTGCGCTGGCCGACGAGCAGTTCCTCTACGCTTACGATATCGTCGCTCAGGGCACCGAGACGCTCGATCGGCTCGCCGCCCATCTTCTTCAAGCGACGGTCTGGTATTTCTGGTGGGACTGAATCCTGATCTCGTGATCCGCAGCCGCCGGGTTGTGACCCCCGGCGGCGTCGCGCCGGCTTCGATTCACGTCGAGGCGGGGACGATCGCGGCTGTCGGCGCGTGGGGCGACGCTTGGGATGAGATACCGGCTGGCGTGCCGGTCATCGACGCCGGCGAGGCGGTGGTGATGCCGGGCCTGGTCGACACCCACGTCCATATCAACGAGCCGGGGCGGACGGACTGGGAAGGGTTCGAGACCGCCACCCGCGCCGCGGCGGCCGGCGGCGTCACCACCCTGGTGGACATGCCGCTCAACAGCATCCCCGCCACCACGACGCGGGAGGCTCTCCGGATGAAGAAGGAGGCCGCCGCCGGCCGTTGCCGTGTGGATGTCGGCTTCTGGGGCGGCGTGGTTCCTGGAAATACAAAGGAGATCGCCGGCCTCTTGGAGGATGGGGTGCTGGGCTTCAAGGCGTTCCTGGTGCCTTCGGGCGTCGACGAGTTTCAAGCTGTAGAGGAGGCCGACCTGCGCGAGGCCCTGCCGGAGCTGGCGCGGCGTGGTGCCGTGCTCCTCGCGCACGCCGAGCTGCCGGGGCCGATCGAGGCAGCGGCATTGATCTGGGACGAGGGGGTGTGGGAGGAAGCCGGACCGGACACCTACGATCGATACCTGCGCTCGCGGCCGGACGCGGCGGAGACGGCGGCGATCGATCTTCTTCTGCGGCTCTGCCGCGAGACGGGCGCGCGGATCCACATCGTCCATCTCGCAACGGCCGAAGCGCTGCCGGCGCTCCGGGAGGCCAGGCAATCGGGGTTACCGATGACGGTGGAAACCTGTCCGCACTACCTGACGTTCACGGCCGAGGAGATCCCGGACAGCGCCGTCGAATTCAAATGCGCGCCGCCGATCCGCTCGCGGGAGAACCGCGAGCGACTGTGGCAGGCGCTCGCGTCGGGCGAGATCGACCTCATCGCTTCGGATCATTCGCCGAGCCCGCCGGAGCGGAAGCGGGGAAGCTTCCGGGAGGCCTGGGGTGGTATCGCATCGCTTCAGCTCGCGCTCCCCGCGGTCTGGACCGGCGCCCGCGAGCGCGGCTTTTCCGTCGAGGATCTGTCCCGATGGATGAGCCAAAACCCGGCCCGTCTGGCCGGATTGCGAAGCAAGGGTGAGATCCGGTCCGGCTTCGACGCCGACCTGGTGATCTGGGAGCCTGAAACGGCCTTTCGGGTCGATCCCGAGGCTCTCCAGCACCGCCACAAGCTCACCCCCTATGCCGGCCGGATCCTTCACGGCGTGGTGCGCCGGACGCTCGTCCGCGGCCGGACGGTCTATGATGAGGGTGACTTCCCCGGCCCGTCCGCCGGCAAGCTGCTGAAAGGATTTGGATGAGCGACTTCACGGAGCTGGTCGACCTCGCCGCCGAGCGCCTCGGCGGAGCCGTGCTGGCCGCGAACGATGAGTTTTTCGCGCCGAAGGAAAACCTTCTCAAGGCCGCGGTGCCCGTCTGGCTGGAAGGCAAGTACACCGACGTCGGCAAGTGGATGGACGGCTGGGAGACCCGCCGCCGCCGCGAGCCGGGCCACGACTGGTGCCTCATTCGCCTCGGGCTGCCGGGAGTGCCGCGTGGCATTGTCGTTGATACCGCTCATTTCAAAGGGAACTTCCCGGAGGCCTGCTCGCTGGAGGCCTGCGCGGTTGAAGGGCATCCGGCGTCAGGCGATCTGTTCGCGGAGAGCGTCCAGTGGGACGTGATCCTACCGCGGACGCGACTCCAGGGCGATTCGCTCAACACGTTCCGTCTCGACAAGGATTTCGGCCGGGCGACCCATCTCCTCTTCCGCATCTATCCGGACGGCGGTGTGGCCCGCCTCCGCGTGTACGGCGACGTTGTGCCGGACTGGGAACGCCTGGACAGGCGCCGGAGTGAGATCGATCTCGCCGCGGCGGAGACCGGCGGGCTCGTGGTTTCCTGTAGCGATATGTTTTTCGGCAACCGTCACAACCTGATCTGGCCGGGCCCGCCGTCCGGCATGCACGACGGCTGGGAGACCCGCCGCCGGCGTGGCGAGGGGTACGATTGGGCGATCGTGCGGCTGGGCGCGCGCGGCACGGTCGAGCGGCTGGAAGTGGATACGTCCTTTTTCAAAGGAAACGCGCCCGGAAGCGCCTGGGTTGAGGGTGTGGATGCGCCCGGCGTCCCGAGCGAGCTGATCACGGCGCCGTCCTATGTCTGGCGAGAAATTCTGGCCTCGACACCGCTGCGTCCCCACACGGTCCACCGATTCGATCAGGTTCTGGCCGCCGGCCCGGTCACGCATCTCCGCCTCAACATCCATCCGGACGGCGGCGTGGCGCGGCTGCGGGCTTTTGGAGCGGTCGCGCCGCTCGATCTCCTCAACGTGCTTCCGGAGCCCGCCGCGGCAACCCGTCTCCTGGCCTGCTGCGGCTCCCGCGCCTGGGCTTCGAAGATGGCGCAAGCCCGGCCGTTCCGCGAGCCGGACGAGCTCTTCCGCGAGGCCGAGCGCGCTTTCGATCAACTCGACCGCGACGACTGGCTGGAGGCGTTCGCGGCGCATCCGCGGATCGGCGAGCGTGCAATTGGAAGCGGCCCGTCGAGCCGCTGGTCGGAGCAGGAGCAGGCCGGCGCCGAAGGCGCGCCGCCGGAAGTCCTGTCGCAACTCGCCCAGGCGAACCGCCTTTACGAAGAGCGTTTTCATCACGTTTTTCTGGTCTGCGCCACCGGCAAGAGTGCCTTCGAAATGCTCAACCTGTTGAGTGATCGCCTGGACAACGACGCGGACACCGAGCTTCGCATAGCCGCCGGCGAGCAGCGGAAGATCACCCGCCTGCGGCTGGAGAAGATGCTGTGAGCGCTGGAATCACTACGCACGTCCTCGACACGTCGCGGGGGCGTCCGGCCGCCGGAGTTCCCGTGCTGCTGGAAATCCGCGCGGCGGATGGCTGGCAGGAGGTCGGCCGCGACGCGACGGACACGGACGGCCGCGCCCGCCAGCTCCTGCCGCCGGATCGATCGTTGGAAGCCGGGACGTGGCGGCTCACCTTCGATCTGGCCTCGTGGTTCGCGGCGCAGGGGATCGAGGCGTTCTATCCGGAAGCCGCGATCGTGTTCCTCGTGCGGGACCCCGGCCAGCACCATCATGTCCCGCTCCTGTTGAGCCCATTCGGCTATTCGACCTATCGGGGGAGCTGACATGTCCGCCAAGCTGATTGGAAACGGTTACGGAAAGTCCGCGGTCCGTCTGGTGACCGTCCGCCGCGGTGAGGACGTCCACACGCTGAAAGACGTCACGATCGCCATCCGCCTGGAAGGGGATTTCGGCCCGGCCTACACGGATGGGGACAACAGCCGCGTCCTGCCCACGGACACGATGAAAAACACGGTCTACGCGCTGGCGGCTGATCATCCGGTGGAGGACATCGAAAGCTTCGGGCTCCTCCTGAGCGAGCATTTTCTCCGGGAGAGCCTGCCGGCCGCGAGCGCCCGTATCGAGCTGACCGAGCACCTCTGGGACCGCTTGGACCCGCACGTCTTCCGCCGCGCCGGGAGCGAGGCGCGCACCGCGGTGGTGATGCGCGTCCGTGACGGTGTGCAGGTAACAGCCGGCATCGAGGATCTCGTGGTGATGAAAACCTCGAAGTCGGCTTTCGAAGGGTTTCCAAGGGATCGCTATACCACCCTGCCGGAGACAAAAGACCGCATCCTCGCCACGTCTGTGACGGCGACCTGGAAGTATGCCAGCCCGGACCTGCCGTTCGGAGAGCGATGGACCGAAGTCCGCCGCCGTCTCCTGGAAGCCTTCGTGAAGCACGACAGCCGTTCGGTCCAGGAGACCCTCTATGCCATGGGAGAGGCGGCGCTGGAGACGGCAGGCGTGGCGGAGATCCACCTCGCGATGCCGAACATCCACCACATCCCGGTGGATCTCAAACCCTTCGGCCTGGAGAACCGCAACGAGGTATTCGTGGCCACCTCGGAGCCGTACGGGCTGATCGAGGCGACGCTGCGGCGGAGTTGGTGAGAGCGACGGTCAATAACGCGGAATGTTCCGTACACTGGACGGGACCGACGACCGACATCGCGGTCGCGGGGTCAGCCGGAAAACCTCGACGAGAAGGGAACCCTGGAATGAAAACGAGTCTGTTCACAAGGAACCTCGGTTTGACGCTCGCCGGCATGCTCATACTGACGAGCGTGACGGCCGATGCACAGAGCCGTCCCTGGTCACCCGAGCAGCAGGGCATCGGCAATGGCGCCAGCAACGGCCCGGCGCTGGCGGTATTCAACGGGCGGCTGTACGCGGCCTGGAAGGGCGTACCGGGCGACAACAGAATGTTCTGGTCCAGCTTCGACGGCACGAGTTGGTCACCCGAGCAGCAGGGTGTCGGCAATGGCACCAGCAACGGCCCGGCGCTGGCGGCATTCAACGGGCGGCTGTACGCGGCCTGGAAGGGCGTACCGGGCGACAACAGAATGTTCTGGTCCAGCTTCGACGGCACGAGTTGGTCACCCGAGCGGCAGGGTGTTGGCAATGGCACCAGCGACGGCCCGGCGCTGGCGGCATTCAACGGGCGGCTCTATGCAGCCTGGAAGGGCATACCGGGCGACAACAGGATGTTCTGGTCCAGCTTTGACGGCACGAGTTGGTCACCCGAGCAGCAGGGTGTCGGCAATGGCACCAGCAACGGCCCGGCGCTGGCGGCATTCAACGGGCGGCTGTATGCGGCCTGGAAGGGCGTACCGGGCGACAACAGGATGTTCTGGTCCAGTTTCGACGGCACGAGTTGGTCACCCGAGCAGCAGGGTATCGGCAATGGCACCAGCAACGGCCCGGCGCTGGCGGCATTCAGCGGGCGGCTGTATGCAGCCTGGAAAGGCGTACCGGGCGACAACAGGATGTTCTGGTCCAGTTTCGACGGCACGAGTTGGTCACCCGAGCAGCAGGGCGTCGGCAATGGCACCAGCAACGGCCCAAGCCTTGAAGTCTTGAACGGCCATCTGATCGCCGCTTGGAAGGGGGTACCGAATGATACCCGCATGTTCTGGTCGAATTTCGTCAACAGTAGCAGGCCTGTGCCCGAGACCTGTGCACATTGCAACGACGGAAGCTGCCAGTGTGGAAAAGGTACACCGGACGAGTTATGCGCGGACCACAAGGGGAATGACCCGGAGATCGGATGCATCCAGCAACAGTGAACTGTTCGAGTACTGTTCACTCCGCTTGAAGCGCTTCACCCGCGCCGGTTCTCGAGGATCTTCACGAAGGACCGGCCGCGCAGCTCTTGCAGCGTCAGCCCCGACCGTTCCAGGGCCTCCTCTTCGGTGATCGCGCCGCAGTTTACGGCGCGCAGGAAGTAGTTGAGGAGGCCCTGGCCGGTGGCCGCGTCGTCGAAGACATCTCCGACGAGCGTCGCCTGCGCGGCTTTCCGCACGAAGTTGCGGAGGCGATCGGAGGCGGCGTCGAGCCCTTCCAGAAAGAAGGCATACAGCGCGGCGTAGCGGCTCACGAGCTGGGCGGGGTGGAGATCCCAGCCCTGATAGAAAGCATTCACCAGCGAGTGCCGGACGTGCGGGGCATGAAGCCTCCACGCGTCGTGAACGACGGTGCGGTTCTCCTCGATCTGCGCGGCGGTGAGCGGCGCGGTACGATGCGGAGGCACGGGTAGCACGTTGGTGGCACCGTCGGAAATCAGCACGCCCGTGCCCGCGAACGCGACCTGCATCATGTGTTTCGCGAAATCGCAGACCGAGTGAGTCATGCTCTGGTAAGCGGCGGTGACGTTGCAGGACGCCGTGTAGTCATACGTCCCGAAGTGAGCGGCCACACATCGGCCGCGCCCGGCCTCGGCCAGCTTCGGCAGCGGGCAGCGGCCTTCCGAGTCGAGGATCGACTGCGGAGTCTCCACCATGATCTCCAGCCGTAGCGAATCTTTCGCAAGTCCGAGCGCCGGCTCCAGAAGATCGAAGAGATCCGCGAGCGCGGCAACCTGCTCCGGGATCGTCACCTTGGGCAGCGTGATGAGAAAGTTCCCTGGAAGCCGTCCGCCGGTCGCTCTGACAAGAGTAGTCAGAAAGAGGTCGAGCGTGCGGATCGAACGCTCCCGCAGCTCCTCCGTGAACGGTTTGATCCGGATGCCGATGAACGCCGGCAGGGTGCCGGCCGCAAAGCCGGCGGCCATCTCGCGGGCGGCGGCCTGAGCGTGGCCGTCTTCTTCCGCGTCCGGCCGGTTGCCGTAACCATCCTCGAAGTCGGCGCGGAAGTCTTCCACGGGCTCGCGGCGGAGCCGTTCAATCACCCGGGCATGAATTTTCGGCGCGAGCGCCTCTGGTAGGTCGACGGCGCGAGCGAGGTCCACGGGAGTCGGCGCGTACTCTTCGAGCGCAGCGAGCGCCAGGACTCCCAATCGGGAGGTGATGTCGGCCTTGAACAGGTGGCCTCCGCCATAGACCGTATGCACCGGCTGGCGCTGGCCCGAATCGTCGGGATACTTCCGGGCGAAATCGAGATTGGCGATCCGCAGTCGATCGAGGACACCGCGGACGGCGTCGGCAGGGAGGGTGGTCGGCATGCGTGCTCCAGAAAAATCAGGTCAGTCCCATCACCATTCGCCGCACCACGCGCTCCAGCGCGAACTTTCGATACTCGGCGGTGGAGCGGACGTCGTCGATCGGCTCGACTCCCTGTGCCGCCGCCGAGCCGGCGAGCGCGGCGGTCTCGGGTCCGGGAGCCTTTCCCCGGACCGCGTCTTCAGCCGCGCGCAGGCGGACCGGCGTCGGCGCCACGCTGCCGGCGGCGAGACGGATCTCGGCGATCCGGCCGGCTTCGATGCGTCCGAGCATGGCCACGACGACTTTGCTGATCGCCTGGGCCTCCCGCGTTCCGACTTTTCGGAAGGCTTGGACCGAACCGGCCGGCGGCAAGGGGATGCGGACCCGCGCAAGGATCTCGCCGGACCGCAAGGCGGTCTTGCGATAGGCGAGATGGAAATCGTCGTAGGCGACTTCCCGCGTCCCGGCGGCGCTCGCCAGCTCGACCGTCGCTCCCAGGGCGAGCAGGACCGGCAGCGAATCGCCGGCCGGGCTTGCGTTCGCCAGGTTGCCGCCGAGCGTCGCCCGGTTCTGGATCTGCCAGCCGCCGATCTGCCCGGCGGCGTCGGCGAGCGCCGGAAAGGCGGCGCGGATCACGGGCGAGAGCCGGATCTCCGAAAAGGTTGTCGTTGCGCCGATCTCCACGCCGCCGTCGATTTTGCGGATGCCGCGCAGCTCGTCCACGCTCAACAGATCGAGCACCCGGTCGATCTGGTGGAGAGCCTCGGCGCCACGCACCATGAGATCGGTACAGCCGGCGACCGGAACGAGGCCGGGATCCTCCTCCAACCGGCGGAGCGCGTCCGCAAGATTCACGCTTTCGGCTCCGGGCAGAGCGCGCGCAGGATACCTTCGTAGCCCGTGCAGCGGCAGAGGTTGCCGGCCAGCGCCTGCCGCACGTCGTCCTCCGTCGGCGACGGGCTGCGCTGGAGCAGCGCCCAGGCGGTGACGATGATCCCGGGCGTGCAGGAGCCGCACTGGACTCCGCCGGTGGATATGAAGCGGTCGAGAAACTCTTTCGCGGGACCTTGAGCAAGGTTTTCCACGGTCTCGATCCGCCGGCCGGAGCACTGGACGAGCGGCACGAGACAGGAGAGGACCGGCTCGCCGTCGAGGATCACCGTGCAGGCGCCGCACTCGCCTTCGCCGCAGCCTTCCTTCGTGCCGGTGAGGCCGAGCTGCCGGCGCAGCACGTCGAGCAGGCGCTCCATCGGCGCCCCTTCGACCTCCTCAGGCTCGCCGTTCACGGTGAAGGCGACGTTCATCCGCGGCTCCATTTCATCAGTTTTTCCGGCGTGGCCGGGATCTCCGTGACCTCGATTCCCATGGCGTTGTCGATCGCCTGCGCGACCGCCGGCGCGCCGCCGTCCATGGGCAGCTCGCCGACCCCCTTGGCGCCGAACGGGCCACCTTTCCAGGGCCGCTCCAACAGGTGGACGTCGATCCGCGGAGTGTCGCGGACGGTCGGAATGATATAGGTCGCGAGCCGGTCGTTGAGATACCGGCCGTTTTCGAGCTTGACCTCCTCCAGCAAGGCCCAGCCGATGGCCTGGAGCGTGCCGCCTTCGATCTGTCCTTTACAAAGAGTCGGATGGATCGCCCGGCCGACCTCGCAGACCGCGGTGGCGCGCAGCGGCCGGACGGCGAATGTATCGGGATCGACCTCGACTTCCACGACATCCGCCCCCCAAGCGTATGCCGGATAGGCCGCGCCGCGGTAGGTCGACTCGTCGAAAATCTGATCCTCCGGCGGCTCGTGGTGGAGCGTGATCTCCGCTGTCCCAACTTCGTGAAGGTAGTCGCGGGCGGCGTCACGGAAGCGCTCGACCGGCCCGTCCGGACCGAGAATCCAGCCGTTTTGAACGGCCGTACCCTTGCGCCAGGCGAGCACACGGTCCCGCAATTCGGCCGCGGCGCGGGCGAGAAGACTGCCGACGATCATGGTGGTGCGCGAGGCGACCGTCGGGCCGGAATCGGGGACGGTGCCGGTGTCGGGTTCGGCGAAGTCGAGATCTTCCGAGCCGACGCCGGTCGAGGCCGCGACGATCTGCTGGAACACCGCGCCGCAGCCTTGACCCATGTCGGTCATGGCGGTGAGCACCTGGATGCGGCCGTCCTCCAGGAGCCGGACGGTCACCGGCGATTTCATGCGGCGCTCGCCGTTGCCGGTGAAGCCGGCGCCGTGGAAGATAGAGCGACAGCCCGATCCCCCGCATCGGCCCGTCCGGGTTTTGGGTGCGCGCCGCTTCGAGCTCCCGCCAGCGCTCGCGGAAGCGGGTACGGCTCGCGGCCTCCTCCAGGCAGAGGCGGGCCGAGGTGCTCTCGTCGAGGATCTGGCCGGTGGGCAGGCGGTCGCCGGCTTCGATCACATTGCGCAGCCGGATCTCCAGGGGATCGAGGCCGAGCGCGCGGCCGATGCGGTCCATCTGGCGCTCCAGCGCGAACTCGACCTGCGGCGCGCCGAAGCCGCGGAAGGCGCTGTTGGGCGCGGTGTTCGTGCGCAGTACCCGGCCGCGGATTCTCACGTTCGGGCAGCGGTAGGGGCCGAAAGAGTGGAGCAGCGCGCGCGACAACACGACCGGCGAAAGGGTTGTGTAGGCGCCGCCGTCGAACAGGATTTCGATGTCCAGCGCGGTGAGGCGTCCGTCGCGGTTCACGCCGGCGCGGTGGCGGACGATCGACGGATGGCGCTTCGTGGTGGCGAGGATGTCCTCGTGGCGGTCGTAGATCATCTTGACCGGCCGGTCGGCGGCGCGGGCGAGCAGGGCGGCGTGGATGGCGAGCAGGCTCGGATAGTCCTCCTTGCCACCGAAGCCGCCGCCGACCGCCGCGGCCCGCACGCGCGCCTGCTCGGGAGCCAGGCCGAACGCATGGACCAGCGCCTTGTGAACGTAATACGGGCACTGCATCGAGCCGATCGCGGTCACGCTGTGACTTCCAGGGGGACCATCGGGCTCGATCCAGGCGATCATCCCCTGGCACTCGAGATAGATGTGCTCCTGATGGCCGGTGCGCCACTCACCCGCGATCACCCGGTCGGCGAGAGCGAGCCCCGTTTCCAGGCTGCCGCTGTCCATCGCGATCTCATAGAGGGAAGGCAGAGCCGCGGCCTCCTCCATGCCGAGCACGGCGGGAAGCGGCTCGTAGACGACCTCGACGGCGGCGAGAGCCTGGCGGGCGGCGAGCGGCGAAGCCGCGGCCACGAGCGCGACCGGCTCGCCGACGTGGCGCACGACGTCGGAGGCCAGGATCGGCCAGGAGTCGTCGAGGAGCTGGACGCCGTTGGGACCGGGGAGATCGGCCGCGGTGACGCAGACCGCGCCGGCCGGAGCGCGCTCTGGATGCCAGCGGACGGAGACGATCCGGGCGTGCGGATGCGGGCTGCGCACCGTGGCGCCGTGCAGCATCCCGGGCAGGGAGAGATCGTCCACATACCGGGCCGCCCCCGCCACCTTGGCGAAGCCGTCCGGTCTTGGGGGGCTCTCACCGATTCCGATCATCCGCAGGGGGAGTTTGAAGCAACCCGGCGGGCCTTGCAAGGCTACTCAATGAGGTGGGGCGCTCAGACCGACATTTCGCCCATGCTGAAGAACGCCCGAGATCCTGCAGACTCAAACTCTCCAAAGGAGGTTTCCTCATGAGATCTGAACACCGCCGCCAAAGTCCAGTCCTGATGGCGACTGTCCTGGGGCTGGTCCTGACCATGCTGACTCCGCCCCTTCTTGCCCAGCGCGTCAAGGACGGCCAGTCCAGCCTGGATCGCCTCGTTTTCGAGAAGCGCGAGCTGCGCGTCTCGAAGACCTTGACCGACGTGGACGCCGTCAGGGAGCGTCTCGCAAACCGGGAGGACATGCGCCGCTTCAGGTCTGAATACGGCGCTGGCTGGCACTTCCTGATCGACAGGCGGACGGGCCGGCTCAACCTTCTGGACGGCGGCGCCATCCCCTTCATCCCGGGTGCCGCCAACAAGCTGCCGCCGGACACCGCCAAGGCGTCGCCGGCCAGGGTCGAAGCGTTGGCGCGGGACTTCCTGAAGCGCAACCGGGGTGTCTTCCAGGTTGATCCGGAGGAGCTGATCCTGAAGGATCCGGCGGGCACGGTGCCCGTCGGGAGCTCCATGTACTTATTGCGTTTCCAGTGGGTCCACGGAGGAGTACCCGTGGAAGGCGGCTCGGTTTTCTTCGCCATCAACAACGGCAATCTCATTCAGGTGGGTCTACAGAACATTGGGACCATCGACCTGGACCCGAAACCCACGGTCCCCGTCGAGAAGGCCTGGCAGGTTCTGAAAAACTACGTGGGTGGCATGGACGCGAAGGACGCCGTGGTGGACAAGGGCTCTCTTTCGATTCTGCCCGTCACGCCGCAGGGGCTGAACCCGGAAACGAAAGTCGTACCCTTCGGCAAGATGATCGGCTATGTGCTGACGTACAGGCTCGCTTTCCAGCGGCCGGGAGTCGTAGGGACCTGGGAGGGGCTCGTGAACGCCCAGACGGGTGAGCTTCTCCGCTTCCGCGATGCCAATGTCTACGGGCACATCCAGGGTGGCGTCTACAAGACCGACGCGCCCCAGACCGAAGTGACCATGCCGTTTCCCCTGGCCGACTACGGCGCCGGTACCTATGCCGACACGTCGGGCAATTTCGCCGGCGTGACCGGGACGGGCACCCTGACCGGCCCTGCCACCGGCTCGCCGGGCGGCGTCGCCATGATCGACAATTGCGGAGCCATCTCGTTGGCGGCGAGCGGTACAGGTCTCATGGATTTCGGCAGCGGCGCCGGCACCGACTGCACCACGCCCGGAGTGGGCGGGCCGGGCAACACCCACGCCGCCCGGACCCAATACTGGAACGTGACCCAGATCAAGATGAAAGGCATCACCTATCTGCCCACCAATGCCTGGTTGCAGGCCCGGCTTCAGGACACCGTCAACATCAACGCTGTCTGCAACGCCTATTGGGACGGCGTCGCGGTCAACTTTTTCAAGAGCGGCGGCGGGTGTGCCAACACGGGCGAGCTGCCGGGCGTCTCGCTCCACGAGTGGGGGCACGGCATGGACCAGAACGACGGTTCCGGCGGGACCGACAACCGGCCGATCGAAACGCGGGCCGATTGGACGGCCATCTTGCAGACCCACCAGTCCTGCGCGGGCGGCGGGTTCTTCGCCTCGGGCAATTGCGGCGGGTACGGAGATCCGTGCCTGAGCTGCTCGGGGATCCGGGACGCGGATTGGGCTCAACACAACTCGAATACACCCTGGACACCGCAGAACAACCTCACGGTTTATCAGTGCTTCAGCGGCGGTTACATGGGTCCCTGCGGGTGGGAAGACCACTGTGAGTCAGGCATCGCCGCTCAGGCCCTGTGGGACCTGGTGAACCGGGACCTCGTGGGGCCTCCCACCAATCTGAACGTCGTCACCGCGTGGCAGCTTGCGGACCGGCTTTTCTACACCGGAATGCCTCAGTCCACGGACATGTACACCTGCACGGGCACCACGACCAAGACCTCCGACGGGTGCGCTGCCGGAAGCCTTTACAATGTCATGCGTGCCATCGACGACGACGGTGACGGCACGGCCAATGGCACACCTCACGCGGCAGCCATCTTCGCGGCCCTTGCCCGCCACGGCATCGCGTGCGGTGCCGCCGCCGATCCGGCGAACCAGAACCAGACGTCCTGCCCCGCGCTGACCACGCCCGCGCTGACCGGCACGGCCAACAGCCACCAGGTCGACCTGAGCTGGACGACGGGCGGCGCCAACGCCACGCGCTACTTCGTCTTCCGCAATGAGACGGATTGCAACGCGGGCTTCACGAAGATCGCCACGGTGAACGCTCCTACGACGGTGTACACCGACACGGCGGTGGTGCATGGCCTGACCTACTACTACCGCATCCAGGCGGCGACGGCTGTCGATTCCTGCGTGAGCGAAATGAGCAACTGCGCCACGGTCACCGCTCAACTGCCTCCCGATCAGGACTTCTACGTCCGGGACTGGACCAACACCCCGCTCATCTTCGACAACGGGGCGGAGCCCTCCACCAATCCCGTTTTCTACTACAGCAGCGACGTCTGGAACCACGGCACCAACGCCGCCGGCGTCCCCAACGTCAACGGCTGGTACGACACCGACAACATGTATGCCGGCGCGGGGCCGCTGGGCAACAACTACGCCTTCGTGCGTGTCAACCGCAACGCTTCCGGATCGCCCGCCACCGTCACCGCGCACTTCCTGATCTCACCCTTCGGCACCGGCAGCTCCTTCGTGGATGCAGACCCCTTGGCCGTGGACCCCGTGCTGACGTTCGCGCCGGGCGATACGTTCAAGGTGCTTTCCAGCGGCTTCCTCTACAACCAGAATGCCACCGCCTCGACTCACGCTTGCCTGGCGGTCCAGATCTCGACACCCGGTGATCCCTACACCCCTCCCGGTCTGTTCGGCCAGACTCCGGGGCCTGGCGACTACATCGTCATCGACGACAACAACAAGGCGCAGCGCAACCTGGGCGTCAGCGCCAACGTGCCGCATTTCGCCGGCATCTACTACGCGCTCATCCACAACGCCGCGCTCTTCCCGCGCGACATGGTCCTGCGCTACGAAACGTCCGCGCCAGGGCGTCTGCAGGGAGCGCAGATCGAGGTGGTGGGAGGCCGGACGATGGACTTCCGCTCCGGAGGCACCCTCACCCTTACAAAGATGCAGCCCGGCGAAAACCGTTGGATCGCATTGAAGCTCGTCGTCCCCGACGGTGACCCGATTCCCGTCCACTTCACCGAGATGGACAAGGACCGGGCGGCGAACGGCTTCACCGTTCTGATACAGCCGGCTCCGCTCGCCGCGGTCGTCCGGGACAACCTGCGCTCCCACGTCCAGGTCTTCAATCGGTTGGCCGCGGCCTTCAGGATCGAAAACGCAAAGCTCGAAGCGCAGGCCGCCGAGAAGCTCCTCCAGCAGAGAGAGATCAAATCCTCCGCATACCTCGGCTTCCTGAAGCGGCGTGCGCAGGGGATGTCCGCTGTTCTCACCACGCTTGCCAGGCAGATGAAACAGGGAGATGCGTTCAACATGCTCGCAGCTCTGAGGGATCTCGGCAACGGCGCCAGAATGGCCAAGCCAGAGCAGAGTGCTTCGGATCACAGCATCCTCCTCAACCGGCTCGACTCCTACGCCACCATGCTGCAGAAGGCGCAGGGCGATCCTGCCGACATTCCACAGATGATCCGTTGGCAGGAAAACCTCTACCGGACCAGCCCTGTCCTCGGCAGATTGGACTGCTCGGGAGACCTTGTGAAACGGTCGCAGGTGCTCATCAAGGAGTACAGACAGGCCAGGCCGGAAACCTACCCGGCACTGCTCCGCGCGCTGAGCCCCTGCTACCACCAGACGGCGAAGGCGCTGGTGAACGAGCGGCTGGAAAGCGCCGCGACCGCCATGGAGAGCCCGAGGCTCTCTCTCGGTGCTCTGAGAAGGCCCATAGGGAGTTCCTGCTCGTTCTGCAAGAGGCAGCAGGCCCGGTGCGGTAGGGCCGAAGCCGCCGCGGGTGGCCGGCCGGACCTGGCCTGGTCCGCCGGCCTCCGCAGCAGGCTGTGCTTCGGAGACGCTCGCCGGAAGATCCTCGCCTACGCCGTCTCGGCCGAGCCGCTCATCAGCACGCTCAGCGGGTGGAGCGCCTCGATGTTCGCGCACACGATCTTGATCGTCGAGGTGATCGGGACGGCGAGGATCATCCCCCAGGCCCCCCACAGCCAACCCCAGAAGATCAGGGAGAGCAGCACGAGCACGGGGCTGAGGTTGAGGCTGTGCCCCACGATCCGGGGCTCGATGGCGTTGCCGATCGCGAACTGGAGCGCGGCGTTGAGCACCGCGACCAGCAAGGCGCGGCCCGGCGAGTCGAACTGCAGGAAGACGAAGATCGTCGGCAGCCCGACCGAGATGATCGCGCCCACCTGCGGAATGTAGTGGGCGATGAACGTGAGGAACCCCCAGAGCGGAGCGAAGTCCACTCCGAACATCGACAGCAGCAAAGTGACCAGCAGACCGTTGATCAGATTCACGAACGTCTTGGTGACCAGGTACTTCCGCACCTGCATCTCGATGTTCGACATGACGCCCGCCACCCGTTCCGCCCGGTCCGCGAGAGCCCGCTGCAGCTTGGCCGGGAAGCTTTCGCTGCCGGAGAGGAGGAACACCATGTAGAGGATGACGAGGAACATCTCGTTGAAGAAGAGCAGGAACGACCCGATCCCGGTGGTGACCAGGCCGGTCATGGACGACACCTCCAGGAACTGCTGCCATTTGAAGCTCTCGACCGGCTCCCGCAGCGTCGGGATCGTGGCGACCAGCCGGTCCACCGCGCCTTGCACGAGACCGCCGAGCCGCGCTTCGTAGCGGGGGAGACTCTCGCGGAACGACAGAGCACTGGAGTAGATCACCCACGAGAACGCGAGCAGCACCACCGACACCGCCACCAGCATCAGCAGGATCGCCACCCCGGACGGCACCCGGCGCCGGCGCAGCGCCACCATGACGGGCATGAAGATCTGAGAGAGGAAGACCGCCACCACGAACGGCAGCAGAATCGCCTTCAACAGGTGCAGCACAAAGCCCAGGGCCAGGAAGACCAGGATCCCCAGGAACACCACGGTCAATTTGGTGGCGCGCATCTACGCTCCCTCGCAGTCGGTGCGGATTGCTGGAGGCCGAAGCCTAGCATGCCCTGGGACGCCTCCGGACGGCCCGCTGCGCGCGGTGGCGCTGCTCGGGCGCTGAACCTGACGTCAAGCCATTGCGTAATCGCTGCCCCATTGGGGCAGCCGCTGCCCTCATGTGCGGATTTCCCGGACGCCTGCATCCTCCTCGGCGAAACGAAGCAGGGCGTCGCCCTCTTCTTCGAGCGCCCTGACCGTCGCTTTGGCCAGCTTGGCGAAGGGCTCGACGATCAGGGCCGCGATTTTCTTCTTCCGCTCGACCCTCCAAGTGCCGGCGACGAAACCGTCGACCAGGAACGTCGCGCGGACCTGGAGGTTCTTGAGAGTGACCTTGGAACGGTGCTCGTCGGCCATGATGCGGGTGCGGTCTTCGTGCGACAACACCAGGTTGTCGAAATCCGGCAGGAAGCGCACCGGCGCCGGCACGTCCTCCGGCGGGCGCGGCGCTTCCGGCAGGTCGAACAGCTCGCGCTTGCGCTCGTCGCGGAAGGTGACGAGAGACGGCCGGAGCTCCTCGAACACCGGGCGCAGGCCGGCGAGGCCCGACCAGGCCTGGGCGTCGCCGGGGGTTGCAGGGCCGAACGCGGCGAGGTAGCGCCGGACCAGCTCATGGGCCGGCGCGGGCTCGACGGAGACCTTCGTCCCCAGCCAGTCGTCCGCGAGTGCGAAGTCCGCGGCGGCGGGGAATCCCCAGGGCGAATCGGTCGGGACCTGCACCAGCGGCAGGTGCATGCGCATCGTATACGCCATGGCGCGCTCGTCGGCCGCGGGGTCCTTCGCCTTCAGGTGATTCCGGAGATCGTCGAACGTGGCCGGCTTGCCGCCGAAGAATTTGCGCGCTTCCGCCTCCAGGGCAACCGGGTCGAAGCTCTGCTGGCGATCGCGGAGGATCGCCTGAGTGCCCTTGGCCAGCCCCGGATGAAGCGCTCCCCGCAGGGAGATGTAGTCGGCGGCGGCCATCAGGTGCAGCGTGCCGCGCATCGCGGTGACGCGGACGACCTGCCGCTCGTGAAGCGACGCGAGAAGGCCGGAGCGTCGAAAACCCTGAAGCCGCGTCCAGAGACCTACGAACGGAGGCCGGGCGAGTTGCGCCTGGAGTCCGACGAGCCTCGCAACCCCGTCCGGGACGGGAATGGCTTCGCGGGTGAGAAGCATCTGCCGCGCGAGCAGGGCGCGGTTGAGCTGGCCATGGGTCAGCGCGGAGCCCATAGGATCACCGCGATTTCGCAGACGGCGGCGGCAAGGAGGAAGGAGATGGAGCGCACGCCGGCAAGTCTACCGCCAATCGTGGCTCGGCACCGCCACCAACTCTTTGAGGGACCAGAACTTCTCTCCCTTGACCGAGACCGTGCCGTCGCGCTTCTGGAGGACGCCCTCCACCACCAGCCCGGGCGAGCCGACGATCAGCTTGCGGTGCTGCTGGAGAAGGTCGGGCGAGACGACGGCCTGGGACATGCCGGTCTCGTCTTCCAGGGTGAGGAAGAGGAGGCCCTTGGCGGTGCCCGGACGCTGGCGCACGATCACCGAGCCGGCGGTGCGGACCTTCTGGCCGTTTTCGAGATGAACGAGGCCTTCCGAGGGGGTCACGCCTTTCGCGTTCAGGGTCTCCCGGATGTACGACAGCGGGTGCGGACCCAGGGTGAGCTGGACTCCGGCGTAGTCGGCACGGCTCTCCTCGGTCGCGGTCATCTCGGGCAGAGGCGAAGGCTCCGGATCGGGCAGGCGGTCGAGGAGGGGGCCGGTAGGCTTCGCCAGGCGCGCCACCTGCCAGAGAGCCGCCCGCCGGGTCAGACCGAAGCCGGAGAGCGCCCCGATCGAGGCCAGGGTCTGAAGCTCGTTCTCGTGGAGGTCGCAGCGCCGGACGAGATCCTCGGCGTTCAGGAAGGGCGCCTTCGCCTGCTCCTGCTCGATGGCGAGGCCCGCTTTGGATCGCAGGCCTGACACGAACTTGAAGCCGAGGCGGATGGCACCCACCGGCGGCACCTCGCCGGTGCGCGCGTCTCGGGCTCCTTCGGCGATCTCGCGGTCCTCCCAACGGCATCGCCAGCCGGAGCGCTGGACGTCGACCGGCCTCACCTCCACCCCGTGCCGCTGCGCGTCCTTGATCAGCGTCGCCGGATGGTAGAAGCCCATCGGCCAGGCGTTCAGCAGGCCCAGCACGAAAGCCGTGGGGTGGTGGGCTTTCAGGTAGGCGCTCGCGTAGGCGATCAGCGCGAAGCTCGCGGCGTGCGACTCTGGGAAGCCGTAGAGCGCGAAGGAGGTGATGGACTGGACGATCTCCTCCTGTGCCTTGCCCGTGATCCCCTTGGCGGTCATCCCCTTGCGGAGCTTCTCCACGATGGCGTTCATCTTCTCGATGGAGCGCTTCGAGCCCATGGCCCGGCGCAGCTCCTCGGCTTCGCCGCCGGAAAAACCCGCCGCCACCATCGCCACCCGCAGAAGCTGCTCCTGGAAGATCGGCACGCCGAGCGTGCGTTTCAGGATCGGCTCCAGGCTCGGATGCGGATAGACCACCGGCTGGCGGCCGTTCCGGCGCTCGAAATAGGGGCTCGCCATGTTGCCGGCGATCGGACCGGGACGGATGATCCCCACCTGGATCACCAGGTCGTAGAACCGCGTCGGATGGTTGCGCGGCAGCGAATTCATCTGCGCCCGGCTCTCCACCTGGAAGACGCCCACGGTGTCGGCCTGCTGGAGCATCCGGAAGACCTTCGGGTCGTCCGGCGGCAGGTGGGCGAGGTCGACGCTGGTCCCTTCGCGCAGGCGGATGGTCGGGACCATCTCTTCGAGGGCATTGAGCATGCCGAGGCCCAGGAGGTCGACTTTGATGATGCCCAGGTCGGCGCAATCGTCCTTGTCCCATTGCACCACGACGCGGCCGGGCATGGAGGCCGGCTCCAGCGGTACCACCTCGTCCAGGCGGCCGGCCGCGATGACCATGCCGCCGGAGTGCTGGCCGAGATGGCGGGGGAGGTTGTGGATGCGCAGCCAGAGGTCCGAGAAGTGTTTCATCCGCGGCTCTTCGGGGTCGAAGCCGGCGGCGGCCAGCTCGTTGGCGAAGGTCTTGGGCTCGCCGTGCTCCGCGTCCCAGGACCAGGAGCCGAGCTGCCTGGCGAGCCGGTCCACCTGCTCGGGCGAGTAGCCGAAGACCTTCGCCGTCTCCCGCGTGGCCGAGCGGTCGCGGTAGGTGATGACGTTGGCGGTCATGGCCGCGCCGCGCTCGCCGTACCTCTGATAGACGTGCTGGATGACCCGCTCGCGCTGGGCGCCGGAGGGGAGGTCGAGGTCGATGTCCGGCCACTCGCCGCGCTCCTCGGAGAGGAAACGCTCGAAGAGCAGCTCCATCTTGACCGGGTCCACGGCGGTGATGGAGAGCGCGTAGCAGACCGCGCTGTTGGCCGCCGACCCCCGGCCCTGGGCCAGGATGTTCTCGCGCAGGCAGAAGTTGACGATGTCCCAGACGATGAGGAAGTAGCCGGCCAGGTCGAGCTTTTCGATCAGGTCGAGCTCCTTCTGGATCTGCGCCTGGGCCTTGGCGGTCAGCGGCCGGAAGCGGGCCTTGGCACCGTTCCAGGTGACGTGCCTCAGGTAGGAGGACGGAGTCTCGCCGGGCGGCAGGGGATACTCCGGAAAGCGGTAGCCGAGGTCGGCCAGGGTGAAGTCGAGCCGGCCGGCCAGCCGGGTGGTCTCCTCGATCGCCTCCGGCAGGTCGGAGAAAAGACGGGCCATCTCCCGCGGAGACTTGAGGTGCCGCTCGCGGTGCGCGGCCAGCAGGCTGCCGGCCGCGTCCAGGGTCGTGTGGTGCTTGATGGCCGAGAGGACGTCGTGGAGCGGCTTGTCGGATGTCCGGGCGTAGCGCACGCCGTTGGTGGCGACCACCGGGAGCCGCAGCCGGCGAGCGAGGTCGAGCAAGGCGCGGTTGCGGTGCTCCTCGTCGCGCAGGTGGTGGCGCTGGAGCTCGACGTGGGTCCGGCCGCCGAACCAGACGGCGAGGCGTTCGAGGAGCCTGCGCGCCGGGTCGAGCCCGCCCAGGGTCAGCTCGCGGGCGACAGGACCCTCGTCGCCGCCGGTGAGGCAGTGGAGGCCGGAAGCGTGCTCGGCGAGGAGGTCCCAGGTGACCCGGGCTTCTCCCTTGGGCCGGCCGAGGGCGGCGGTGGTGAGCATCCGGCAGAGGTTTCTGTACCCGGTCCGGTTCTCGACCAGGAGGGTCAGGCGCGCACCGGTGGGGATTCCCAGAGTGGGCTCGGGGACGATCCCGACCGGACCTGTTCTGGCGATGCTCTGGACGCGCCCTTCGTCGAGCACCACTTCGGCGCCCACCAGTGCGCGGACGCCGGCCTTCTTCGCGGCCTGGTAGAAGCGGGGAGCACCGTAGACACCGTTGGCGTCCACCAGGGCGACCGCCGGGAGGCCCACCTCGGCCGCCCGCTCCAGGAGATCCTCCGGCAGCGAGGCGCCGTTGAGGAAGGAGAAGGCCGAGGCGGTGTGAAGCTCGACGTAGCCCACGGGCTGAGAGTAGGCGGTAGAAGGGCGTAAGTCAAGGTGGGAACCAAGGCCTGTGCCATAGTCCCCGCGTGAGCTTCGACTGGCTGCTGTTCGTGAAGCTTCTGGCCTTGCTGGGAGCGATGCAGGCCGTCTGCTGGCTCCTCGCCAAGGGGCTGGGGAGGCGGCTGCCGTGGCACGTGGCCGCTCTCGGAGTCGTGCTGCCCCTGGTTCTCCTGTTCCCCTGGCTCGACCGCACGCGGCTGATGGTGCCGGCGGACCTCCTGCAACGGATGATCCCGGGGGCTCCGGCCGTCCCCGCCTCCCACCGGCACGACCTGCTCAACGACGTCATCTACCAGTTCCTGCCCTGGGAGCTGGAGGTCCGGCATGCCTTGAGCGACCGGCGGCTGCCGCTGTGGTCCGACAGCCTGGAGGGGGGCAGCTCTCCCTGGGTGAACCCGCAGGCCCAGCCGCTCTCTCCCATCGCCATGCCGGCCCGGGCGATGCCCATCCAGCACCACCTGCTCGCGGCGCTCGCGCTCAAGATCCTGGTGGCGTTCGAGGGGGCCTGGCTGCTGGCGCGCCTCGCCGGGGTGAGCCGGCTTTCCAGCCTGATCGCGGCGGGCGGGTTCGCGCTCGGCGGCGGGTTGATGGCCTGGGCCCTGTTTCCGCACACGGCCGCGGCGGCCTGGGTGCCGTGGCTGGCCGCGGCCGTGATCCGGCTGTTCCGCGGCGGCGGCGGCAGAGCGATCGCCACCGCGGGGGTCCTCACGGCGGCGCTGCTGCTTTCCGGACACCCGGAGACGGCCGCGATCGGCGGGCTGTTCGCCGGGGTGTGCGGCCTGTCTTTGACAAAACAGCGGGCGCGGAGGCGGAGCTTCCGGGGCGGCCTCGGAAACGCCGCGCTCGCCGCCGTCCTGGGGTTCTGCCTGGCCGCTCCGCACCTGCTGCCGTTCGCGCTCCATCTGCCTCATTCGCAGCGCGCGCACGAGACGCTCGACCGGAAGCTGCCGGCGTACTTCGTCGGGCTGAACCCCCTGACCTGGTTCCTGCCGGGATACGGCAAGTTCATGATGGCCCCGGTCAGCCCGCGGGCGTTCGGGATCCCGTTCGAGGACGAGTACACCGGCCCGATCAACTGGGTGGATTCGGAGAGCGGCTACGCCGGGCTCGTGGCCTTCGCCGGGTCCATGGTGGCGCTCATCCTGTTGCGTCGGCGCCGGGCCTGGCCGTTCCTCGGCTTCGGGTTGGCGAGCCTGCTGCTGGCCGCGCAGTGGATCCCCTTCGCCCACCTGATCTACGCGGTGAGCGCCTTGAAGGCCCTCGCCTGGTCGCGATTCCTCCTGGTCGGGTGCCTGGCGCTCGCCATCGCCGGTGGGATGGGGATCGACGTGCTGCTCGCCCGTCAGGCTCGGCGATATCGGAGCGCGGCGCTGGTCGCATTGGCGGTGGCCGCCTCACTCAGCCTCGCGGCGCATGCGGATGCCTTCACGGTCACGCTGTGGATCCTGATCCTGGCGTCCACGATCGCCGCTTTCAAGTTTCGGGCGCTGGGCGCGGCCGGGTTCGCGCTGGTTCTCCTGATCGACCTCCTCCCCTGGGCCCGGAGCTTCCTGCCGGCGACCGATCCCGCCCTGTTCTATCCCGGGACGGACTACACGGCCCTGATCCAGCAAGAAGCGGCATCGCCAGGCGGACCCTGGCGCGCGGTGGGGGAGGGGCAGAACATGTTCCCGTCCCTCCTCCCGGTTTACGGCGTGGACGAGCTGCGGCCTCACAACCCGCTGGTGCCCATGCCCTACCTGCGCACCCTGGAGGCCGCCTTCGGGTTCGCGCCGACGATGCTCAACTACTTCCCGAGCTTCGGCGGGATCGACCATCCGTTCCTGGATTTCCTGAACGTGCGGGTGGTCGCCTCCTCGATCGGCTTTCCGCCGGCCCGGACTCTTGAGCGGATCGACGGCGGCCGGTTCGGACCGTTCCGCATCTACCGCAACCCCGGCGCGCTGCCCCGGTGGTTCCTGCCCACCGGCGCCGAGGTGATCCGGGAGGGGGATGTGGCGCGCTGGATCGTCTCTCTCAAAGACCCCCGGCGCGTGGCTGTCTTCGAGCCGCGGGCGGCGGCCTGGGTGGGGCCGTCGAGGTCGCCGGGGCCGGTGAGCACCGTCTCCATGACGCCCGGACGGATCGTCCTGGACGTCCCGGGCTCCGGCGACCGTCTGCTGGCGACTTCGCTCCCCCAGCCGGAAGGATGGAAGGCGGACGGGATGGAGACGCTCGTGGTCGACGGCGCCTTCCTGGGAGTCCACGTGCCGGCCGGCGCCTCGCGGGTCGAGCTGCGGTTCCAGCCTCCGGGATTCCTTCCCGGCATGCTGCTCGGCGCTCTGGCCCTGGCGGCGACGGCCGGCCTGCTGTGGATCAACCCTTGGCGCCGTGATACTCGGCGCGCCGCTTCTCGATCCAGACCCAGGCTTCGTCCATCGTATCGACGAACATGACCGGCATCTTGTCGGCCCGGAACATGTTCGTCGCCGTCAGGATCAGCTTGGCGAAGATGCGGGCCTTGAGAGGGGCCTTGAGAACGACGGCGCCGGCGATCTTGAGCTGCTTCTGGATCTCCACCGCCTCCTTGCGCGTGGCGGGGCTGACGCTTTCGAGCTGGTCGATGTCGCAGAGGAAGAACAGGCCGTCGACGGTCTTCCCGACTTCGTAGTGTTCTCTGTTGACCTCGCGACCCTCTTCGTCGTTCATCTCGCCCACGATCCGAAGGTAGAAGACGTCCGGGGGGACGAAACGGTTGGTGTGCTTACCGCAGGTAGGTTCAATCGAGATTACCGGGGTCATGACTCATTCCTCCAACACGCCTGGCAAGACGGCTGCGAAGCGCGCGCCGCCAAGGTTTTGAATCCACTCAAGGCTTCCGTTGCCGGAAGTGTACGCGAGTTTCATTTCGAAGTCGATGCCTCAGAGGCTCAGCGCGTGAGCGCCTCAGCGATCCCCGCGGAAGAGGCAGGTCACCCGGGTGCCTTTGCCGGGGCCGGTGTCCAGGTCGAAGTCGCTGACCAGCTTCTTGACCGCCAGCAGCCCCTTGCCCATGCCGCGCTGGGATTTGTAGGTTCCGGACCAGATCTCTGCCAGCTTGCGCGGCTCGATGCCGGGGCCCTGGTCGCTGGCCACGATGTTCAGGGTGGGGCCGCGGTCGTCCTCGTTGGCGACCAGCTCGACCGTCCCCTTGCCGGCGTAGAAGACGATGTTGCGGGCCAGCTCCGACACCGCCGTGGCCACCTTCACCGCCGTGAACTTGGAGAGGCCGATGCGGACCGCCTCCGACCAGGCCTCCAGCCGGGCGGTGGCGATGTCCTTCTCCTGCTCGACCGCGAAGGTTTTGCGGACCGCCTTGCCCGCGGGCGCCGCCGCGGCCCCCGGCCTGGCGGCGCTGCCGGAGCCGGCGCCTCCCGGGGTGGACGCCCCTCCTTCGGACAGGGCGCGCTCGCAGGCGGCCAGCAGCTCGCCGCTGCTGCTGCGCGCGAACAGGCGCAGCGAGCTCTCCAGCTCCTTGAGGATGGTCTGCTTCTCGGCGGCGCCGAGCTGCGCGACCGGAGTGCGGGCCAGTCCGCCGAGCCGGTTGAAGATGCTCCGCTGGGTGATGGCCGAGATCGCACCCGAGAGGACTGCCCCCACCGCGTCCTCCACGGTTCTCACTGGAGGAGCTCGAGCCTTTCCAGGGCCAGGTCCAGATTCAGAGCGGTGCTCACCGAATCGAGCTCGACCCCCATCTCGATCAGCGTCATGGCCACCGCCGGACGGATCCCCACGATGAAGCACTCCGCTCCCATGAAGCGCACCGACTTGCCGATGTCGTTCAGGATGCGCGTGATGTAGCTGTCGATGATCTCCACGGCCGAGACGTCGAGGATGACCCCCCTGGCGTCGACGGCCCGGACCCGCTCCATCAGCGACTCCTGAAGGTCGAGGGCCAGCCTGTCGTGCAGCTCGGCTTGGATGCTGACCAGAAGGCAGTTGCGGATCTGGATGATGGCCAGGCTCTGGTCCATCACCCGGCCGCCGTCGTGCCCCGTCGAGGCCGTTGCTCGCTTCACAAGTTCCTCCAAAATTTTGTCCCGATTCTTGCACTGCCCAAGAAATCGTGCAAGCGGTATCCTCTGTCGGCCCCGCCGGTCATGCCTGCACCCGCGCCAGGTTGAAGGCGGTCTGCTCGCGCAGGAACGTCTGCAGGGCGTCGCGCAGGTTGCGCATGGTCCGGACGCCGGTCAGGTCGACTCCGATGTGCGTCAGGGTCTGGGCGATGGCCGGGTTGATGCCGGAGAGGATGCAGTCGGCGCCGAGCAGCCGGACCGACTTGGCCATCTTGATGAAGTGGTCGGCGGTCTTGGTGTCCATGGCGTCGATGCCGGTGATGTCGATGATGGCGATCCGCGCCTGCTTGTCGACGATCGCCTCGAGGAGCGCCTCCGTCATCTCGGCGCTGCGCACGCTGTCGACGATGCCCACCACCGGCAGGCAGAGGACGCCGGACCAGACCTCGATCAGCGGCGTGGAAAGCTCGCGGATCGCCGCCTGCTGGCGCTCGATCGTCTCCAGCTTGGCCTCCAGCTCGCGGTTGGAGTCCTCCGCCCGCTCGAGCGCCTTCTGGAGGTCGTTCTTGATGATCTTGAGCTGGCCGAGGAAGTCGGTGAAGCCGACTTCCAGCCAGGCGAAGGTGTCGTTCCCGTCGTCGCGCAGCAACGACATGCAGGCGTCGAAGTCGTCGATGGCCGCGTAGGCGAGGGCCTGGATCAAGTCTTCCAGCCGGTCGTGGCTGAACTCGATCACGGTTTGAGGGGCTAGTTCTTCCAGCGACATGAATATGACCTCGTGATGGACCCGCTATCGATAGAAGGTCACGATGATGGCCTTGCCGTTCTCTTCCGGCTGGTACTCGAAGAGATCGGCGAATCGGAGGACGGCACCGAGGCCCGTTCCGAGGCCGCCGCGCCGGAGCACGAGCGCCGGATCGATCGGTCCCCTGTCGTCCCATCCGTCTTGCAGCGCATGCTCCAGATTGTGGATCGGGGGGCCCACGTCGCGGGCCACCACCCGGATCTCACCTTTCAGGCCGCCATCGGGGTTGGTGATCAGGACCACCTCGCCGTGGACGCCGTACTTCACGATGTTCGTCGCCAGCTCGGAGACGGCGATGGCCAGCTCCGTGGCGCGGCGCGAGCCGAGGCCGAACTCGACGCCCAGCTCCTGGGCGCGCTTGCGGACGATGAGCACATCGCCCATGGCGCGCACGGGGAACTTGCGCTCGACGGCGCGCTGTACGCCCGGATCCTGCATCGCCTGCACCAGCCGGCAGTCAGACGAGCCGGTCGCCAGCGTGGCGGGCCTCGGCCTTGCGGGCGAGCTGCTCGATCTGCTGGGTCTCCCGCAGGTGGAACTGGAGCGCGTCGCGCAGGTTGCGCATGGTCCGCACGCCGGTCAGATCGACTCCGATGTGCGTCAGCGTCTGGGCGATGCCGGGGTTGATGCCGGAGAGGATGCAGTCGGCGCCGAGCAGCCGCACCGCCTTGGCCATCTTGATGAAGTGGTCGGCGGTCTTGGTGTCCATCACGTCGATGCCGGTGATGTCGACGATCGCCGTGCGTGCCTGCTTGGCGACGATCATCTCCAGCAGCGTCTCGGTCATCTCGGCGCTGCGCTGGCTGTCGACGATGCCCACGACCGGCAGGCAGAGGACGCCGGCCCAGACCTCGATGATGGGCGTGGAGAGCTCACGGATGGCGGCCTGCTGCCGCTCGATCGTCTCCAGCTTCGCTTCGAGCTCCCGGTTGGCCGCTTCGTGCTTGGTCAGCGCCTCGGTGAGCGCCCCCTTGGCCGCGCGCAGCTCCTTGACGAAGATCATGAACGCGGTCTCCAGCTCGGTGAACGCGTCCTCCTGCATATTCGCCTCGAGGAGCGCGAGGCAGGCGTCGAACTCGTCCACCGAGGCGTAGGAGAGAGCCTCGATGACGTTTTGCAGGCGCTCGTGCGTAATCCTGACGAGAGCGTCGTCTTCCTTCTTTGCCATCCTATTTCTCCTCAGCGGCGCGCCGCGGCGCCGCGCAAGAATCCGCTTTCCGTTCTACAACAGGGCGTCCGCCTGGTAGCCCATGACCAGGGCGGTGGCGTCGTCGTGCGCCCGCCCGAACTGTTCTACGATGCGCTTCGCGACCTCCTCCGGCGCGCCGGGCAGGCACGCCTTGAAGTTGCCGCGGCTCGACACGCCGTCGCTCATGACACAATAGATGTCCCCGGG
This sequence comes from uncultured Holophagales bacterium, assembly GCA_963844885.1. Lineage (GTDB taxonomy): Bacteria > Acidobacteriota > Thermoanaerobaculia > Multivoradales > UBA5704 > DATMER01. Next base: position 180,803 of record CAWJQA010000020.1, read on the forward strand.
CTTCATCTGGAACGACATGACTTTCGAGGTGCGCAGGTTGTGGCCCACGATGCCGGCCAGGCAGAACAGGCTGGGCGCGCTGCCGCTCATCGCCTGCACTTCGATATTGCCGACGCCGCAGAACTGGCCGGCGCCGTCCTCCTCGACTTTGAGGATGCCCACCGCCGCGCCGCGCGTGGCGCGCAGCTCCTTGTGGCACCGCATCAGCATCGGCTCGACCGAGAGGTCGAGGTTGGCGCGGATCACCTCCGCCGCCTTCTCGGCCGCGACCCAGGACTCGAAGCCGTGTCCCAGGCCGTCGATGACCGCGGCCAGGAAGGTGCCGTTGCGCTCCTCGATCACGAAGCAGTCCCCACAGACCGAAAGGCCCTTGAAGGGACGGCTGAATCCGGCTGACTTCATCTCTCTCCTCGGAAGAGGCAGGTGACGGTCGTGCCCCGTCCGGGGCCGGTGTCCAGGTGGAAGTCGTCCACCAGCTTCTTGACCGCCACGAGGCCCTTGCCCATGCCGCGCTGGGATTTGTAGGTGCCGGCCCAGATCTCCTCGAGCTTGCGCGGCTCGATACCCGGGCCCTTGTCCGACGCCACGATCTGCAGGGAGGGGCCGCGGTCGTCACGCAGGGACCGCAGCTCCACCGTGCCCTTGCCGGCGTAGAAGACGATGTTGCGCGCCAGCTCGGACACCGCCGTCGCCACCTTGACCGAGGTGAACTTCGACAGCCCGATCCGCACCGCCTCCGACCAGGCCTCCAGCCGGGCCGTGGCGATGTCCTTCTCCTGGTCGATCGGCAGGCGCTTCGGCGCCGAGCTCACCGGCTCCGCCGCCGCCGCGCCGGCCGTCCGCGCCGGCTCGCTCGCCCCGCCCAGCACCTGGGCGCAGGAGGCGATCAGCTCCGTGCTGTTGCGGCGGGCGAACAGCCGCACCGAGTTCTCGAGCTCGGCCATGATGGCCAGCCGGTCCTGCGGGCTGAGCTGCGTGATCGGCCGCGCCGCCAGCCCGCCCAGCCGGTTGAAGATGCTCCGCTGGGTGATGGCCGAGATCGTCCCGGCCAGGATCGACCCGACCTCCGTCTCTACGGTCTTCATGACTGCAGCAGCTCGAGCCTTTCGAGAGCGAGGTCCAGGTTCAGGGCCGTGTTGACCGAGTCCAGCTCGACGCCCATCTCGATCAGCGTCATGGCCACCGCCGGCCGGATCCCGACGATATAGCACTCCGCGCCCATGAACCGCACCGACTTGCCGATGTCGTTGAGGATGCGGGTGATGTAGCTGTCGATGATCTCGACCGCCGACACGTCCAGGATCACGCCCTTGGCGTCGGTGCTGCGCACGCGCTCCATCAACGACTCCTGGAGGCCCAGGGCGAGCCGGTCGTGCAGCTCGGTCTGGATGCTCACCAGGAGACAGTTGCGGATCTGGATGATCGGCAGGCTCTCGTCTTTCAAGCGAACCGCCCTCCTCGGCCATCAGGGCGAATCGAGGCGCCCACCGGCCAGACCATGCCTTCTGACACCGGCGAACGACCGGCAATCGGCATCTGATTTATGCATCAGTTGTAGCACAAGAAGGACGGGAGGAACAAGTTGGAGCCCCCCGGGGGCGGAAACCCCGCCGGGGGAAAACACGTAGACTGACACCATGAAAGGGACAACCACCGTTCTCCTCCTGATGGGCGCTCTCGTTCTCTGCGGTCTCGGCTTCGCGCCCGGCCCCGGTTTTGCCCAGGCTCCGCCTCCTCCGGCGTCTTCGGCCGGGCCGTCGTTCGACCCCGTCGCGGCGACCGAGGCGTACCTCGCGCGCCTCACTCCCGAGCAGCGGGCGAAGTCCGACGCCTACTTCGAGGGCGGCTACTGGATGATCCTCTGGGGCTTCCTCTACGGCCTCGGCGTCGCGGCGCTCCTCCTCGGCACCCGCGTTTCGGCCCGGATGCGCGACGGCGCCGAAAGGATCACCCGCTTCCGGCCGCTCCGGGTCTTCTTGTACTGGCTCCAGTACCTGATCCTGACGACCGTCCTGAGCTTCCCCCTGACCCTCTACGACGGCTTCTTCCGGGAGCACAAGTACGGTCTTTCGACCCAGACCTTCGGGGCCTGGACGATCGATCTCCTCAAGGGTCTCGGGGTCGGGGCGCTCCTCGGCGGCATCGCGGTGGTGGCGGTGTACGCCGTCTTCCAGCGGTTCCCGCGCACCTGGTGGGTCTGGGGCAGCGCGGTGGCCCTGGTCTTCGTGGTGCTGAGCGCCCTGATCGCGCCGGTGTTCATCGCGCCGCTCTTCAACACCTACACCGAGCTGCGCAAGCCGGAGCTGCGCGGGCCGATCCTCTCGCTGGCCCGCGCCAACGGCATCCCGGCCGACCACGTCTACGTCTTCGACGCCTCCCGCCAGAGCAAGCGCGTCAGCGCCAACGTCAGCGGCGCCTTCGGCACCCTGCGGATCTCCCTCAACGACAACCTCCTCAACCGGGTGTCCCCGGCGGGCGTGAAGTCGGTGATGGGGCACGAGATGGGGCACTACGTGCTGAACCACGTCTACGAGACGATCCTGTGGTTCGCCCTGGTGTTCCTGGCCGGCTTCACCTTCCTGAGCTGGGGGTTCGACCGGGCGGTGGCCCGCTGGGGCCAGAATTGGGGCGTGAAGGGGATCGCCGATCCCGCCGGCCTGCCGCTGCTCGTGGCGGTGTTCTCGATCTACTTCTTCGTGATGACGCCGTTCAACAATACCTTCATCCGGACCAACGAAGCCGAGGCGGACATCTTCGGCCTCAACGCCGCCCGCGAGCCCGACGGCTTCGCGGAGACCTCGCTGCTCCTGGGTGAGTACCGCAAGCTCCACCCCGGCCCGGTGGAGGAGTGGATCTTCTTCGACCACCCGAGCGGCTACAACCGGATCCTGATGGCGATGACGTGGAAGAAGGAGCACCTGGAGGGCGGAGAGTAAGAGGAGAGGACTCAAAGGACTCAAGGGACAGCAAGGACAGCAAGAGCGCTTCGCCACCGGTCCGGCGGGCAGAGTTCCGCCGGCCAGCATGTCGTAGAGCTTGAGGCCGGTTCGTCGAGGTGGTCGAGAGGAAGAGCCACTTTCGAGATCTCTCAGGCCGCCCATCCCTTGGCTTTTTCCACCGCGCGCTTCCAGAGCGCGCGCATCTCCTCGGCCCGGCCGCGGTCGGGCTCGGGCTCGAAGACCCGGTCGACCTGCCAGTGCTCGGCCACGTCGTCGGGACTGTTCCAGACTCCCACCGCCAGTCCGGCCAGCCAGGCGGCGCCGAGCGCGGTCGTCTCCGTCACCTTCGGCCGCGCCACGGGCACTCCGGCCAGATCGGCCTGCATCTGCATCAGGAGGTTGTTGGTCGCGGCGCCGCCGTCCGCCCGCATCTCGGAGACGGCCACGCCCGAGTCCGCCTCCATGGCGGAGAGCACGTCCGCCACCTGGTGGGCGATCCCCTCCAAGGCGGCGCGGGCGAGGTGGGCCGCCGTGGTGCCGCGGGAGATCCCCACCAGCACGCCGCGCGCGTACGGGTCCCAGTGCGGCGCGCCGAGACCGGTGAAGGCGGGGACCAGGATGATCCCGCCCGAGTCCGGCACGGTCGCGGCGAGCGCTTCGCTCTCCGCCGAGGTCTTCAGGATGCCGAGGCCGTCGCGGAGCCACTGCACCGCGGCGCCGCCCACGAAGACGCTCCCTTCCAGGCAGAAGTCCGTATGCCCGCGCAGACGCCAGGCCGGCGAGGTGAGCAGCTCGTGCTTGGACCGGATCGCGGTCCGGCCCGTATTCATGAGGAGGAAGCAGCCGGTGCCGTACGTACACTTCGCCATGCCCGTGCGCAGGCAGGCCTGGCCGAACAGCGCGGCCTGCTGGTCGCCGGCCACTCCGGCGATGGGGATCGGTCCGCCGACCCCGCGAACATCCCCGGCGCGGTCTCGCCATAGACTTCGCTGGACGACCGCACCTCGGGCAGCATCGCCGCGGGCACGTCGAGCGCGGCGAGCAGCTCGTCGTCCCAGTGCTCGCCGTGGATGTTGAAGAGGAGGGTCCGCGACGCGTTCGTGACGTCCGTGGCGTGGACCGCGCCGCCGGTGAGGTTCCAGATCAGCCAGGAGTCGATCGTGCCGAACGCGAGGCGGCCGTCCACGGCAGCCTCGCGGAGGTTCGGGACGTTGCGCAGCAGCCAGGCGATCTTGGTGCCGGAGAAGTAGGGGTCGAGAACCAGCCCGGTCTTGCGGCGGAAAGCCGGGAGATGGCCGCTGTGCCGGAGCTTCTCGCAGTCCTCGGCGGTGCGGCGGTCCTGCCACACGATGGCGTTGTGGACGGGCCGGCCGGTCTTCCGGTCCCAGATCACGATCGTCTCTCTCTGGTTGGTGATCCCGATCGCGGCGATCTCCGGGGTGTCCCGGGCGCCGATCCCGGCCTTGGCGAGTGCCTCGCGGGCGGTGGCGAGCTGCGACTCCCAGATCTCGTCCGGATCGTGCTCCACCCATCCGGGCCGGGGGAAGATCTGCTGAAACTCCCGCTGGGCCACGGCCCGGATGGCGCCGGCGTCGTCGAACACGATGGCGCGCGAGCTGGTGGTCCCCTGGTCGAGCGCAAGGATATAGGCCAAGGCGAGATCCTCCCGGGAGGAACTCTACAACGCCGGGACGTTGTAAGCTTCCCGCGCGTGGACACTCTTGAGACTACCGACACCGCCGCGGCCCCTCTGCGTCCGCATCCCCTCCTGACCCGCTACTACGCCGACGAGGCGCAGCGGCGCCGGCGGGTGGGGACGTGGTTCGACGAAGCGGCTCCCGACTATGACTGGGTCAACCGGGCCATGAGCTTCGGCTCGGGCCGCTGGTACCGGCGCGGCGCCCTGATCCGCAACGGCCTCGCCGCCGGCATGACGATGCTCGACGCCGGCTCCGGCACCGGCGTCATCGCCGCCGAAGCCCAGGAGATCGTCGGGCGCTCCGGTCAGACCTTTGCCCTGGACCCGAGCCTCGGCATGCTCGGGCAGGCGGCTCGCCGCGGCGTGCGGACCCGCATCCGCGGCGTGGCCGAGGCCCTCCCGTTCGCGAGCGGGAGCTTCGACTTCCTCTCCATGGGCTACGCCCTGCGGCACGTCCCCGACCTGCGGGCCACCTTCTCGGAATACCGCCGCGTGCTCAAGCCCGGCGGCCGTCTCCTCATCCTGGAGATCACGCCGCCGCGCTCGCGGATCGCCTTCCACCTGCTCAAGCTCTACCTGGGCCGTCTCGTGCCCCTCGTCGCCGGTTTCGGGCAGGGAGGAAAGACCTCCCGCGAGCTCATGGAGTACTACTGGGACACGGTGGAGAGCTGCGTGCCGCCGCCGGTGATCCTGGACGGCCTGGCGGAAGCCGGTTTCACCCGGCCACGCCGGTACGTGGTCCAGGCGATCATGTCGGAGTACACAGGGATCGCATGAACGTCCTGATCGTCTACGCCCATCCCGAGCCGGCGTCGTTCAACGGCTCGCTCAAGGATCTGGCCGTCGAGGTGCTCACCGGCGCGGGCCACGAGGTGCAGGTCTCCGACCTCTACGCCATGGGCTTCAATCCGGTGGCGGGCCGCCACGATTTCCTCGAGGTCTCGAACCCGTCCTACTTCCGGCTCCAGAACGAGCAGAAGCACGCGGCCGAGACCGGCACCTTCGCGCCGGACCTGAAAGCCGAGATGGACAAGCTCACCCGGGCGGATTTCGTGATCTTCCAGTTCCCGCTCTGGTGGTTCGGCATCCCGGCCATCCTGAAAGGCTGGGTGGACCGCGTCTTCGCGGTGGGCTTCGCCTACGGCGGGAACCTCGGCCGGTACGACAAGGGAGTCTTCCGCGGCAAGCGCGCGATGCTCTCCCTCACCACCGGCGGCGGCCCCGGCACCTTCGCGCCGGACGGATTGAGCGGGCACATCGACGATCTGCTCTTCCCGGTCCAGCACGGCATGCTCTACTTCGTGGGGATGGACGTGCTGCCGCCCTTCATCGCCTGGTCGGCCTCCTGGGCTCCCGAGGAGACCAAGCAGTCCTACTTGGAGGCATATCGCCAATGCCTCTTGACCCTGGACGGCACCGAGCCGCTCTTCTTCCATCCAATGAGCGACTACGACGAGGACTTCCGCCTCAAGCCTGACGCCCGGCACTGAAGCGCGATGGCCGAGCGCCTCAGTTTGCCTCGTCGAGGACCGCGGCGACCGAAGAGGCCACGACAGCCTTCTCCAGCCAGCGTTCCAGCCGCTCCGGGTCCTTCTGGTCCAGGATGCGCTCGCGGACGGCGTCTGGCACCGCGATGCCACGAACCCGAAGGACCGTCAGCAGATTGCGCGCCGCCTCCTCGGTGCGTCCCTTGGTGAGCCCCTCGGTGAGCCCCTCGGTGAGCCCCTTGGTGAGCCCTTCGGTGAGCCCCTTGGTGAGCCCCTCGGTGAGCCCCTCGGTGCGTCCTTTGGTGAACCCCTCGGTGAGCCCCTGCGCGACGTACCTTTTCGCAAAATCGCTCTGGTATTCGTAGCCCTTCATCGTCGTCCTCCAACGCGCGGCGGGCCGCGTCGTTCATAGAATTGTACACGAGGTCGTAGTAGAAGTTGGCTCGGTCTTCGTCGAGTCCCTGGATCGCGGGCAGCACCGCGGCGGCGATCGTCGCTCCCTGCTCGGAGTCACCGTGCGTCATCGCGGAGAGCACACCGAGCTCGGGCCGGCGGGACGCTTCCTCGAGGTCCGTCACGACCGGAACGGCGGAGGGGTGAAGAACAGACGGGCTCAGGACGAAGCCGGGGTCGCCAATCTCGATCGGTTCCGCACACCATCCGGCGACGTCCGGGTCAGGGGCGACGACGAGGAGAGTCGCCGGGCAGCCGTGGATGGCACGGGAGACCGTGACGTAGGCGGGCCAGCTCAGACGCTTTCTGGGGTCTGGCGCCAGTTGGACCTCGACGATGATCACGCGGACAGAGACCTGGCCGTCCAGAAGGACGACGACGGCGTCAGCGCGGTATTCGGCGGGCTGGATCTCACTCAGGTCGGCCGAGACGATGCGGGCTTCGGTGTAGCCCGGGAGCGCGACGCCGAGCACATCGGCCGAGGATCTCGGCGGCGAGCGAGGGGCGGTTCTTGAAGAGATCCACAAGGATCTCGTGGGCCATGGAGGGCATGGCGGCGATCTTCCCATGCTTGCGGGAAGGAGTCAAAGATGCCCGGTCCAGAGAAGGTTCCCGGAAAAGGTTCCCGGGAACGATGCTGGTAGAGACCCCTGCCATCCGCTGAGCGACGACGACGAGGACTTCCGCCTCAAGCCTGACGCCCGGCGCTGAAGCGGCTCCGGCTTCTCGTTCGGGCCGCTGATCTTCCCGGGAAGATGGGATATCTTCCGGAGAAGTTGGTGCAGCTTCTCTGCCCGGTGAGCCAGCTTCTCCGGAAGTCGAGGCTGCTTCCGGTCCCATCGAAGCATCTTCCCGGGAAGTTGAGCCTGCTTCCGGAGAAGATGAGACGTCTTCTCTGTCCAAGGAAGCTGCTACCAGAGAAGATGGGCTGACTTCGGTGGAAGCTGAGCCATCTTCCTGAGAAGCTGGCGCTGCTTCCGTGTCCGGTGAGCCATCTTCCCGAGAAGTTGGCGCTGCTTCCGTGTCCGGTAAGACATCTTCCCTGGAAGATGAGCGTTTTCCGGCGCGGGTAAAGCCTCTGAACCCGGGGGTTTTGCCTCTGGACCCGCGGGTAAAGCCTCTGTACCTGCGGGTAAAGTCTCTGTACCCAGGGGTAAAGTCTCTGTACCCGCGGGTACAGCCTCCGACCCGGGGGTTTTGCCTCTGTACCCGCTGGTACGGGCTCTGAACCCGGCGGTTTGCCTCCGTACCCGCGGGTACGGGCTCTGAACCCGGCGGTTTTTCTTCTGTACCCGCGGGTACAGCGTCCGAACCCGGAGGTTTTGCCTCTCCGGAAGCGGGTGTTTTGTCCAAGCCCTCGGGGGCGCCCTCCTGAGCCGCGGGTGAGGTAGCGCGCGCCGGGGTCCGAAGGTGGTGCTAGGATTTTCACATGCCGACTCGCTTCGTGAACGACGCCGCCACCCTGGAGGACAGCTTCGGCATTGCCGCGTCCGGGGACCTGGCCGCTCAACTGGCCTTGCAGGCGGATACGCCGTTCACGATCGGCGTCACCGGCAAGTGGGGGTCCGGGAAGACGAGCATCCTGCGCCGGGCTTTCGCGACCTTGAAGGGACATCCGCTCCAACTGGAGGTGCCTCTCCGGAAGGCCGCCAGGAAGGACAAGGATCAGGACAGGCAGTGGAAACGGTTGGCCTATGATGAGGCGGACCGCCTCACGAGCCTGGGTTGGGACAAGGCGGCACGGGATCTCGCGGCCCAGAGTCTGAGCGTCTGGTACTCTCCCTGGCAGCATCAGGCCGAGGAGAACCCGCTGATCCCACTCCTCCTGGAGACCCGGGCGACAATCAGCCTCAATCGATCTCAATCCCCATGCTGCACCGGACGACGGCCGACGCAGTGCGTCGACCGCAAAGCCATGAGTCACTGATATTAGGAGATCGTGATGGCCGAGACCACCAAGAAAGTGCCACAGAATACTCGGCGCCGAGCGGCGTCGTATCCTGCTCTGCTCATCACGCAAAATAGGCAGAGGTTCTATTTCTCGACGATTCCCGTCGACGATCTATTCGCTTACTGCTTCGTCGCGCGACGTAACGAGGATCCGCTAACGGGATTTCAGCGTGCCTTAAATGAAGGTCGAGCGGACGACATCGCGGCCTATCTCGCTGCAGGCAATGGTTCGATTCCATCGAACATCGTTCTGTCCGCTCAGGACGTCGCCGAATTCAGCTACGATCCGCGTACAAAGTCCGTCTCGTTCAGCCGCGTTCCGACCGGTTTCCTTGTCTTGGATGGTCAGCATCGCCTCTGGGGCTATCAAAAATGCCTCGTGCGTCATCGCGTGCCAGTCGCGATCTATGAAGGTCTATCCCGCACGACAGAAGCGAAACTTTTTATCGACATCAATACGACGCAGCGCGGCGTTCCAGCGGCGCTACTCCTCGATATCAAACATCTCGCCGAGATGGAATCCACGCGAGAGCAAACTCTGCGGGAACTCTTTGACAGGCTCAACACGGACCCGAAGTCGCCAATGGTCGGCAAGTTGAGCGCAGCGAAATCGATTGCAGGGAAGATCTCTCGTGTCACGTTCAATCGAGCCATTGAACCTGTCATCACGGGCAGTGTCCTGGCTGAGACGGATCCGCATTCCCGGTATCGGCTGATAGTTAACTACCTGAACGCGCTTGAAGCCGAAACCACTGATAAGAGCATCCTGCTCAAATCGGCGTTCTTCGAGGCAGCATTCTCCGTTTTCGATGATGTCGTTCGCACTACAGTCGCAGCTCACGGTTCCGCTCGGCCCGATGCGTTGCGTCAAACGCTCCAGCCCTTTGCCCGTCTCAGTTACTACGGGACAGGCGGTCGAACGCTGCAGAACAAGAAAGAGATCTCGGCATTGATGCGCACCGCTCTGCGGAAGAGCGTCGCGATTTCTGACGACATGCTGTGAGCTTCCCTCAGGGTCCGATTTGGCAGACGCTTAGGCAGCGCGCCCTGGACGCTGTTCCGCCTGGCTCGCAATCCCGTTACAGCGCGCCAGTCACGCTTCGGCAATGGCAGACTGCTGGCGCATACACCGTGGCAACCACGGCGCCCCAGAGGGTGGAGATCGCCGCCTTTTCCGATGAGATCGGTGGAGTCCTCTTGGTTGAGGCGGAACACTTTCTAGATCACGCTGCCGAACATCAGGTCGTGCTCTTTAAGCAGCGGACGAGTGACGCCTGGACCAGCAGCGCGTGGCAAACGGTTACAGTTTATTACTGGGCGTACTTCGCTCTACTGGCGCTTACACGGCTGGTCGGGGACTCCATCTGGTATGTCGATGACTCTGTCGCCGCGCAGCTCAGCACCTTGGCTCCCGCGGGTAGCGCGCGTGTCGGAGCAGGTCCTTATCGGCTTAGGTGTGGCCGCATATTGAGCGTGACACAGCGTCAGCTCGACCTACGAAGAGCGAAGGGCCGATCTCATGACGCTTTGTGGAAGCTGTGGGGAGTGATAGTAGATGATTTGATTTCTACGTCGGCACCCCTGTCAGGATCAGAGGAAGAGAGGCTGTTCATCGCCATAAGAAGGGCCGCCACAACACTCGGCCCAGATTGGCCCAGTGAATTACGCAATGTCGTTAATTACCGGCCCGGATTCGCGTACCGAGCAGGACGAATGCCAGCACGTAGGATAAGTCTGAAGCATATTCCCGTGGTGCCGCACGGTTTTTCCGATCATTTGAGTTCCTTTGAGTCCAGTGTCGCAGCGTTGACTCCAAATTTGCCTGTATCAGCTCAGCCTGACGTGGTCGCGCGCCTTCTTGTTGACTATACGCTTGTTCTCCATACTCTTTCCCGAGCCGTGTATAGCGAAGTGGTCGACCGCTCTGGGCTTGACAAGCGATGGCAACGGAATCGATCAGGATTCCTTGAGAAGCATGGCGTAAGCGTGCAAGACGGCACTTGGCCGTGCGAGTGAGCGCCGGCTTGGCAATATCTCAAAAGAGCGATTAAAGGGGGCGGTGACGAGAGGGTGATTTTCAGGCTCGGACGGCTTCGACAGGGACGTCGTCCATCATCTGCATGCCCACGGACCTGCCGCTCTGGATGATGATCTGGATCATCGGGGTGTTGCCTTCGCGGATCACGTTCGGCAGGCCGGGGGTCTTGAGGAGGATCTCGTTGACGGCGTCAGAGGCTCCGATAGACTTCCTTTCGATTTCCGACCCTGACGATCAAGATGAGCAGCCTGTCGTCTTCAACGTGGTAGACGATCCGATAGTCACCGACTCGGATCCGGTACAGATCTTCGGGGGAATGAAGCTTCGAGGCGTCGTGTGGGCGTGGGTCGTCTGCCAGCCTCTCGATCCGCGCAAGAGCTCGTTGCTGCGTGCTGCGATCGAGCTTACGGATCTGACGGGCTGCGGCGGGTGAGACCTCGACGGTGTAGCGTTGCGCGCGGCTCAGAACCCCAGCTCCGCTTTGAGGTCGGCCAGAGAGATCGTCCCCTTCTCCCGGGCCTCGCGCAGAGCCTCCCGAGCCTCCTCGAGGTCAGCGCGATCCTCCAACGCTTCGACGAGGGCGAGATCCTCGAGCGGGACGACCGCGACGAGCTCTTCGCCAGCCCGGGTCAAGACGATCCGCTCCTTGCCGGATGCGACCCGGCGAAGCAACTCGGAGAATCGATCGTGGGCTTCGGTGGCGGAGAGTGTCGTCATGATGTAGGGAATCTTAGCACCGAACTGCAAACCTAATCCCCCTCCACCAGATTCTCGAACCGCTGCTTGTTCATGGCCTTCATGTAGGCCTCGTGGCCGGTGATGCGCTTCTGCTCGACGAGGGCCATCAGGGCGTCGTCCATCGTCTGCATGCCCACGGTCTTGCCGCTCTGGATGATGGTCTGGATCATCGGGGTGTTGCCTTCGCGGATCACGTTCGGCAGGCCGGGGGTCTTGAGCAGGATCTCGTTGACGGCGCAGCGGCCGTGGCCGTCCGCGGTGCGCAGGAGGAGCTGTGAGACGATGCCGGCGACCGACTCGGAGAGCGTGGTGCGGATCTGCTCCTGCTCGTCGGCGGGGAAGGCGTCGATGAGGCGATCGATCGTCTTCGCGGCGCCGTTCGTGTGCAGCGTGCCGAAGACCAGGGCTCCCATCTCGGCCGCGGTGATGGCGAGCGAGATCGTCTCCAGGTCGCGCATCTCGCCGACGAGAATCACGTCCGCATCCTGGCGGATGGCCGCGCGCAGCGCCGCTCCGAAGCTTTGGGTGTCGTCTCCCACCTCGCGCTGCGAGAAGACCGACTTCTTGTTCTTGTGCACGAACTCGACCGGATCCTCGATCGTCACGATGTGCTTGCTGTAGGTCGTGTTGATGCGGTCGATGATGGCGGCGAGCGTCGTCGACTTGCCCGAGCCGGTGGGGCCGGTCACCAGCACCAGGCCTTGTTGAAGATGGGCCAGAGTTTCGATCGCCTTGGGCAGATTCAGCTTCTCCAGCGGCACGATCTTCTCGGGAATGATGCGGAAGACCGCGCCCGCGCCGTTTTCCTGGCGAAGTAGTTGGCGCGGAAACGCGCTACGCCTTCCATGCCGTAGGCGAAGTCGAGATCGCCGCAACCCTCGTAGCTCGCCCATTGCTCCTCGGACGCGATCTCCTTCAGGATGCCGCAGAGGGCCTCGTGGGTGAGCACGGGCCAGCCCTCCACGGGCACCAGCGAGCCATGCACGCGGATGCGCGGCTCCAGGCCGGCGGCCAGGTGGAGATCCGATCCCTTGTTGTTGCGGAGGTAGTGGAAAAGCTCGTGCAGGCGGGGAGCCATGGGTGCCTCAGTTCGTGAACTTCGCCGGCTCTTCGGCGTGGCGCGCGGCCTCTTCGCGGGTGATGACCTGTTCTTGACGAGATCGGCGAGCGAGTCGTCCAGCAGGCACATGCCGTGCGAGGCGCCGGTCTGGAGCACCGAGCGGATCTGAAAGGTCTTCTCTCGCGGATGAGGTTGCCGACCGCCTTGTTGCAGACCAGGACCTCGAGGGCCGGCACGCGGCCGCTGCCGTCCGCTTTGACCACCAGCCGCTGCGAGACGACGGCGCGCAGCGACTCGGAGACCATGGTGCGGATCTGCTCCTGCTGCTTGGGCGGGAAGACGTCGAGGATGCGGTTGATCGTGCGGATCGCGTTGTTGGTGTGCAGGGTGCCGAGCACGAGGTGGCCGGTCTCGGCGGCGGTGATGGCGAGCGAGATCGTCTCCAGGTCGCGCAGCTCGCCGATGACGATGATGTCGGGGTCCTCGCGCAGGGCGGCGCGCAGGGCGCTGGCGAAGGAAATGGTGTGCCGGCCGGCCTGGCGCTGGTTGACCACGCAGCTTTTGCGAGCGGTGGACGTACTCGATCGGATCCTCGATGGTGATGATGTGGTCGCTGCCGGTCCTCGTTGAGCATGTTGACCAGCGCGGCCAGGGTGGACGACTTGCCGCAGCCGGCCGGGCCGGTGAGCAGCACCATGCCCCTGGTGAAAGTTGGCGAAGCGCGTCAGACTGGCGGGCAGGCCGAGCTCCTCCAGCGTCGGCGGGTTCGGCGGGATGGCGCGGAAGACCGCGTCCATGCCGCGCTGCTGCCGGTAGACGTTGGCGCGGAAGCGGCCGACGCCGGGGATGGTGTAGGCGAAGTCGATCTGGCCGTGCTCGTCCAGGTCGCGGGCCTGCTCGGGAGTGAGGATCTCCCGGATCATGGCCTCGGAAGCTTCGCGGGCCAGCGGCTCGTCCTCCAGGTCGGAGAGCATGCCGTTGCGCCGCATCTTGAGCGGCGCGGCGCTGTGCAGGTGGAGATCGCTGGCCTTCTGCTGCACGGTGTAGGTGAGCAGGGCGTCGAGCCGGCGCTCGGTCTGCCGCAAGGGGGCCGCGGGCGCGGTGGCGGGCGCGGCTGGAACCGGAGCGGGTGGCGGGGCCGGAGCCGGCGGGGCCGGCGGCTCGGGCGCGGTGACCTGGGGCGGAGCCGGAGCCGGTGGAGCCGGCGGGGCCGGTGCGGCGGCAGGGGCGGCCGGCTGGCCCTGCTGGGCGCGCTGCTTGGCGATGTAGTCGCGCTGGACGGAGCGGAGCTGCTCGAGCTGGCGAAGGTTGAGCACGCCGCGGTCGAGAAGGATCTCGCCCAGCCCGCGCAGGCCGCCCTCCTGATTCCACTCGGCTGTGGCCGCGGTGAGCTGGTCCTGGGAGACGAGCTTGTAGTGAAGAGCGATACGCCCGAAGAGAAGCTCGTCCTGACCCATCGGCATAGTGGCCCGAGAGTAGAGGAGCCCGAGGCCGGGCGTCAACTCCGGCTGAGTTAGAATCACCGGACTTGCAGGCTGCCGAGAGGAGAGATCATGGCGGACACGGTGGAGGCGAAGGACGGGCGCGGAGCTTCGTGGGGGCTTCTTCTGGGCCTGGTGTTGTTCGGGCTGATGCTGCTCGTGGTGCAGGTTCGGCGAGAGCCGACGGCGCCCCGCGGCGCGGACGCTCCGGCGGCGGAATTCTCCTCGGCGCGGGCCGGCGAGGTGCTGCGGGCTCTGGCGGGAGACGGCAGCCCCCACCCGGTGGGAAGCCCGGCGGACGGTCTCGTCCGGGAGCGCATCCTGGCCGAGCTGCGGCGGCTGGGCTACTCGCCGGAAGTGCAGGAGGGGACCTGGTGCAACCGCGGCATGTGCGCCCGCCTGCACAACGTGATTGCCCGCCTCGACGGTGCCTCGTCCGGCAAGGCCGTCCTTCTCATGGCGCACTACGACTCGGTGGCGGCCGGTCCGGGCGTGAGCGACGACCTGTCCGGCGTGGCCGTGATCCTGGAGGCGGCCCGCGCGCTCAAGGCCGGTCCGCCGCCGCGCAACCCGGTGATCTTCCTCTTCGACGAAGGAGAAGAGGCGGGGCTGCTCGGCGCCGAGCTGTTCGCCAACCGCCATCCGGCGGCGCGGGACGTCGGGGTGGTGGTGAACCTGGAGGCGCGCGGCACCGCCGGGCCGAGCCTGATGTTCGAGACCAGCGGCGACGATGCCTGGATGGTCGGCCTCTACGCGAGCGCCGCCCCGCATCCGGTCACGAGCTCGGTCTATGCCACCATCTACGACCTGCTGCCGAACGACACCGATCTGACGGTGTTCAAGCGCAACGGCGTGAACGGGCTCAACTTCGCCTTCGTGCAGAACCCGAATTTCTACCACACCCCCCGCGACAGCGTGGACAGCCTCTCGCCCGCCACTCTGCAGCACCACGGCGACAACGCCCTGGCCGCCACGCGGGCCCTGGCGCAGGCGGACCTCGCTTCGCCGCCGAAGGGGGACGCGGTGTTCTTCGACGTGCTGTCGCTGGGGGTGGTGCGCTGGCCCAAGGGGTGGACGCCGGGGCTGGCGGTGCTGGCGCTGGCCCTCGTGGCCTTCACCTCGATGCGGGCTCTTCGCCGGCCCGACGCTCCGCAGCGCGGCCTGCTGTTCGGCCTGCTCGGGTTCTGGGGCACGATCCTCACCGCGCTGCTGCTGGCGGCCGGGCTGTCCATTGCCGTGCGCGGCGCCATGCCCTACAACTGGGTCGACAGACCGCAGGCCGAGCTCGCGGCGTTCGCTCTGGTGGGGCTCGCGGTGGCCCTGGTGCTCGCCGGAGCGGTCTCCCGCCGGGCCGGCGTGGTGGGATTGTGGTCGGCGGTCTGGATCGGCTGGTCGGTGCTGGGAGTGGCGGTCGCCATGGCCGCCCCCGGAATCGCCTACCTGTTCATCGTCCCGGCCCTGGCGGCGGGCATCCTGGGTCTGCTGGCCGCTCCCGGCGGGATGGGGAGCTCGCTGGCGCCGGGTGTGGTGGCCGCCCTGCTGTGGCTACCGATCGTGACCCCGCTCTACGACGGGCTGGGTGCGCCGGCGCTCGTGGCGGTCGGCCTTTTCGTGGCGCTGCTCGTGATGACTCTGGCCCCGCTGGTGCCCGCGGCCGGCGCGCTGGGGAGGCGCTGGCTGCCGCTGGCCGCCCTGGCGGCGGCGGCGGTCTGCATCGGTCTCGCGTTCGCATCGGCGCCGTTCTCGGCGGCGACCCCCCAGCCCGAGCCGGTCCAGCTCGCGCAGGACGCCGACACCGGAAAGGCCCGCTGGCTGGTGTTCGGGCCGCGCCCGCTGCCGGCCGCCGTGCGCCAGGCCGCCGCGTTCTCACCGGACAAGGAGAGGGCCTACGATTGGGAATCGGAGAACTACCGCGCCTTCGTCGCGCCCGCGCCGCACCTCGACGCTCCCGGCCCGCAGGTTTCGGTGCTGGAGGATTCAGTCTCTGGGGACAAGCGGACGCTCCGCCTGCTCTTGACCTCGAACCGGGGCTGCCCGGAGGCGGCCCTCGTCGTGCCGAAGGAAGCGAAGCTGATCTCGGCGACGGTGGACGGCGCGGCGACCGAGACGGAAGCCCCCGGCCGCCGCCAGGGTCCGCCCCCGGATCACCAGTCCTATGGCTCCTTGACGACGCCTCCCGAAGGGGTGGAGATCGTCCTGGTCCTGGGCACCGCCGCGCCGCTGGACGCGCTCGTGTACGACCTGTCGTCCGGGCTGCCCCCGGCCGGAGCCGCCCTGCTCAAAGCGCGGCCCGCGAGCGCGGTGCCGTTCCAGGACGGGGATACGACGCTGCTGGTGAGGAAAGTCAGGCTGTGAGCCCGGCCTACTGCGCCTTGGCCGCGTCGATCGACTCGACCTTGATGGCGTTGCCGGCGACCGTGCCCTTGACGACGACCTCGTGGCCGATGTTCTCCTCGGCGAGCTTCTGGTTGTCGAGCTCGTAGAGCTTCTGGTCGGCGTTGTTGTAGAACACCAGCTTGGCGCCCTGGCCCAGGCACTTCTTGGCGCAGGCGGCGTGCGCGGCGTTGGCGCCCTTGGCGCCGCAGTTGCTGTCGGTGATCCAGCCGGTCCAGGAATCGGCGGAAGCGAGGGCGGGAAGGAACAGCGCGACGACGGCGAGGACGATCAGGGTTTTCTTCATGACGGGTCTCCCTATGAGATGAGGGGTAGGGGGGTACGGCGAAGCGCGACGATCCTAGCACTGATAAGGTTGCGTGCATGCCGACCTACCGCCTCAACCTGGAATACGAAGGCACGCGCTATCACGGATGGCAGGAACAGCAGAACGCCCGCTCGGTGGTGGGCGAGCTGCGGCGGGCGGTGACGGAAGCCGGTGCCGGGGTGGTGCGGGAGATCGGCGGATCGGGGCGGACCGATGCCGGCGTCCACGCGCTCGCCCAGGTCGCCCATCTCCGCCTCGCGCGCGCTGTCGAGCCCGGCGCGTTCCGCCGCGCGGTCAACGACCTGCTGCCGCCGGACATCCATATCCTTTCCCTGAACCCGGTCCCGGACAGCTTTCACGCCCGCCACTCCGCGGTGGCCCGCTCGTACGTCTATCAGGTCTGCCGCCGCCGCACGGCGTTCGCCAAGCGCTGGGTCTGGTGGGTCAAGCGTCCGCTCGACGCCGGGCGCATGGCCGAGTGTGCCGCGCTGCTCGCCGGCCGCCACGACTTCCGATTGTTTTGCGAGCGTCCGGGCGAGCAGCCGAGCACGGTCGTGGTGGTGGAGAGCGTCGAGGTGGTCGCGGACGGCGCGCTGATCCTGGTGCGGCTCGTCGCCTCCCACTTCCTGTGGAAGATGGTCCGCCGCGTGGTGGGCACCCTGGTACAGGTGGGGAGCGGCGAGCTCGATCGCGCCGGCTTCCTGGCTCTCCTCAACGGCCATCCCGGGAAGGTCATCTCCGGCAGGGGACTGCCGGCCGAATGGACCGCGCCGCCTTCCGGCCTCTTCCTGGAGCGGGTGCTCTATCCCGGCGATCCACCGCTGGGGCCGGTCTCTCCTGTGGTCCCGGTGCGTGCGGAGGAGTGGTAGGGTACAGCGGATGAGCGCGCACGACACCACGCACACGAACCGGCTCGCAGGGGAGAGCAGCCCGTATCTCCTGCTGCACCGGCACAACCCCGTGGACTGGTACCCCTGGGGTCCCGAGGCGCTGGAGAAGGCGCGGCGTGAAGAGAAGCCGATCTTCCTGTCGGTGGGCTATTCCACCTGCTACTGGTGCCACGTCATGGAGCGGGAATCGTTCTCGGATCCCGAAGTGGCCGAGCGGATGAACCGCGACTTCGTCAGCGTCAAGGTCGACCGCGAAGAGCGGCCGGACGTCGACGAGCTCTACATGGTGGCGACGCAGATCCTCTCCGGCCAGGGCGGCTGGCCCAACTCGGTCTTCCTCACGCCGGACCTGCGGCCCTACTACGCCGGCACCTACTTTCCGCCGACGGAGCGCTACGGCCGGCCGAGCTTCCGCACGGTGCTGGAAGGGCTCGCCGACGCGTGGAAGAATCGCCGCACCGAGGTGGAGATGCAGTCCGAGGAGATGGCGAAGGCCATGCGGCATAACCTCCAGGACCGGGCCGAGCCCGCGGCGGCGCCCCCGGGCCCGGAGGTGGCCGGGCGCTCGTTCGACGCGCTGGTCAAGCGCTTCGACGGCCAGTGGGGCGGGTTCGGCGGGGCGCCCAAGTTCCCGACGCCGTCGAATCTCTATCTCTGCCTGGAGCTGGCGGGAGAGCGGGAGGAGGCCGGCGCGATGCTCGCGGCCACGCTCGACCAGATGGCCCGCGGCGGCATCTACGACCAGCTCGGCGGCGGCTTCCACCGCTACGCCACGGACCGCGAGTGGAAGGTGCCGCACTTCGAGAAGATGCTTTATGACAACGGTTTCCTCCTCGAGCTCTACGCCCGCGAGCACGCCCGCACGGGCGATGCGCAGGCGGCGCGGATCGTGCGCGAGACCGCAGAATGGCTGGCGCGCGAGATGACCTCGCCCGAAGGCGCGTTCTGGAGCGCCGTCGACGCCGAGACGCACGGCCACGAAGGCGCGTATTACGTCTGGACCCGGGACGAGCTGTTCGAGGCGCTCGGCCAGGAGGACGCCGCCTTCCTCGCGCCCATCCTGGGCTTCGACGTGGCGCCGTTCTTTGAAGGGAATCACTTCGTCCTCCACCTGCCGGAGCGGATCGAGCAGGCCGCCGCGCGGCGGAAGATGGACCCCGCCGAGCTGCAGCGCGAGGTCCGGGAGCTGGAGGCGAAGCTCCTCGCCGCCCGCTCCCGCCGCGAGCGCCCGCTGACCGACGACAAGATCCTCGCGGACTGGAACGGCACGGTCATCTGCGGCCTGGCCGTGGCCGGTGAGGCGCTGGGCGACGCCTCGTTGATCGACCGCGCGGCGGCGGCGGCCCGCTTCGTGCTGGAAACGATGCGCACGCCGGACGGCGTCCTGCTTCACGCCTGGCGCCAGGGCCAGGGGAAAATCGAGGCCTACCTGGTGGACTACGCCTTCCTGGTGCGCGGCCTGCTGGCGCTTCATGAGGCGCAAGGGGACGAGAGTTGGCTGCGCGCCGCCGCCGAGCTGACGCGGGAGCAGATCCGCCGCCTGCGCGATCCGCAGGGCGGCTTCTTCGGCGCGGCCGAAAGCCCCGACCTGCTGTTCCGCAGCAAGGACGTGTTCGACGGCGCCATGCCGGCCGGCAACGCGGTGGCGGTCCTCAACCTCCTGGAGCTCGCGGAGCGCACCGGTGAGAGTATCTCCGGACAATCGTGGAAGTCCGAAGCCCGCGCCGCCCTCCAGGCGTTCGCGCCCATGATCCAGACCTATCCGGACGGCGCGCGCATGATGTCGATCGCCGCGCGGCGCTGGCATCTCCTCGACGAAGAGTCGACGGCGGCCCATGCCGCCCGGGAGAAGACCGCCGCGGCCTCGGGGGTCGACAAGCTGGTCCATGCCGCCGAGAAGCTGGTCGAGATACGGCTGGAGGAGACGGCGCCGGGAGAGGACGACTGGCGCCCGTTCACCCTCACCCTGGAGATCGCGCCCGGCTGGCACATCCAGGCGAACCCGGCGTCCGAGGAATACCTCGTGCCCACCGAGGTCGTGGCCGAGGGTGGCGTGGAGGTTCGGGGCCTGCGCTACCCCGCGGGCGAATCGGTCTACTCGGGCCGCGTCCAGATCGTCGGCGAGATGCGCGGCGGCGGCCGGCTGACCCTGCGGTTCCAGCCTTGTGACGACACCCGCTGCCTGCCGCCAGTAGAGCACCCGGTGGAGATATAGCCCCCTCTGATACACTTCGGGAAGGGGCAGTGTATAGGCCGTCAGCACCATTCTCGGGATCTCACCGTTTGATCGGCAGCGTGGTTTCGCACTACAGGGTCGTCGAGCGCCTCGGCGGCGAGGATGAGAGGTCTGCGCTCTACAAGGCGCAGGATCTCCAGCAGGAGCGCGTGGTCGCCCTGCAGCTCCTGCCGGGCGGCGGCGGCGCGGACGACAAGGCCGCGCGGCAGCGCTTCGCCGAAGAGTCGTCGCGGGCCTCGTCGATCGGCGACCCGAACATCGGCCACGTCTACGAGGTCGGGGAGACCGGCGACGGCCGTGTCTTCCTGGCCATGGCCCTGGATGAAGGCGAGCCGCTCTCGGTCCGGCTCGCCCGCGGCCCCCTCGGTCTGGAGAAGGCGATCGACGTAGGCTCCCAGATCGCCGCCGGCCTGGCGAGCGCCCACGCCGAGGGGATCGTCCACGGCGCCCTCGACGCCTCCCAGATCCTGGTGGATGCCGAGGACCGGGTGCGGATCGTCGGCTTCGGCGCCGCCTCCCTGCCGGGCGCCGCCGAGCGCGCCCGCGCCTATCTTTCGCCGCAGCGGCTGCGCGGCGCTCCCGCCGATCCGCGAGGGGATCTCTGGTCGCTGGGCGTTCTTCTCTACGAGATGATCGCGGGCATCCATCCCTTTCCCGACGCCGATGCGCTCGCGGGCGGCCCCGAGCCGTTGCCGGGCAACATCCCCGCCGGCCTCGCCGGGGTCGTGACCCGTGCGCTGGCGCCGCGCCTCATCGACCGCTACGCCTCGGCCGGCGAGATCCGCGCCGCCTTGCGGTCGGTCGAG
This sequence comes from uncultured Holophagales bacterium, assembly GCA_963844885.1. Taxonomy (GTDB): domain Bacteria; phylum Acidobacteriota; class Thermoanaerobaculia; order Multivoradales; family UBA5704; genus DATMER01. The sequence goes on from CAWJQA010000020.1 coordinate 201,281, forward strand.
AGGGACGGTGAGCGGACCTGGTCGCCATCGCCGCGGTCGCCGCGGTCGCTGCCGCCGCGCATTTCGAGGCCGCTGTCGGACGACGCACCCCGGCCGTCGAGCATGACCGGGCGCGTCATCGGCCACTACGTCATCCGCGAGCACCTCGGCGGCGGCGGCATGGGCGTCGTCTACAAGGCCGAGGACACCCGGCTGGAGCGCACCGTGGCGCTCAAGTTTCTCCCGCCGGAGCTGACCCGCGACCCCATGTCCAAGGCGCGCTTCCTCCAGGAGGCGCGCGCCGCGTCGGCGCTGGAGCACCCCAACATCTGCACCATCCACGAGGTGGACGAGACCGATGACGGCCAGCTCTACCTCGCCATGCCGGCACTACGACGGCGAGACCCTGAAACGCCGCATCGAGCGCGGGCCGCTGCCGGTCGGCGAGGCCGTGGACATCGCCATCCAGATCGGCCAGGGGCTCGCCAAGGCGCACCGGCAGGGGATCGTCCACCGCGACATCAAGCCGGCCAACTTGATCGTCACCGGCGACGGCATCGTCAAGATCCTCGACTTCGGCCTCGCCAAGCTGGCCGGCGCCGCCGGCCTGACCCGCGCCGGCTTCTGCCTCGGCACGCCGTCCTACATGTCGCCCGAGCAGGCGCGTGGCGACGTCGACCACCGCACCGATCTATGGTCGTTGGGCGTGGTCCTCTACGAGATGGTCACCGGCCGGCCGCCGTTCCGGGCCGACACCGATCAGGGGATCATCTACGCCCTGCTGACCGAGGAGCCGGAGCCGCTGCGCAAGCTCCGTCCGGACGCGCCGGCCGAACTGGAGCAGATCGTCAAGGGGATGCTCGCCAAGGACCCCGGCTCCCGCTATCCGGGCCTCGAGCCGGCCATCGCCGACCTGCGCCTCCTGGCGGGTGTGTCGACCGGCTTGAGCCGGATCTCGCTGTCGCATCCGGTGGTCCGGCCGTCGCGCTGGAAGGCGCCGGCGCTCGCGGCGATCGGAGCCCTGGTCCTGATCGTGGCCTTCCTCCTCCTGCGCGGCCCCGGCGAGGCCGGGCTCGGCGGCGAGAAGCCTCTCCAGAGGACGAACGACTCCCTGACCGACCTGGAGGGGCGGGAGACCCATCCCAGCCTGGCGGCGGACGGCAGCTTCTTCGTCTACGCCAAGGACGCGGGGGGCGACTCGGACATCTTCTGGCAGCGTGCGGGCGGCGGCAACCCGCGCAACCTCACGGCCGACTCGCAGGCCGACGATTCGCAGCCGGCGCTCTCGCCGGACGGCGAGCAGATCGCCTTCCGTTCGGAGCGCGACGGTGGCGGGCTCTACGTGATGGGGGCGACGGGGGAGTCGGCCGTGCGGGTGTCCGGAGAGGGCTTCGATCCGGCCTGGTCGCCGGACGGCGCCTGGATCGTCTACGCCACCCAGGAAGTGACGGACCCGCGACGGCGCTCGTACGTGAGCAAGCTCTGGCGCCTGCGCCTTGCGGACGGCACCCGCGAGCGCATCGAGACCGGCGGCGACGCGGTGCAGCCGAGCTGGTCGCCGAACAATCTCCGCATCGCCTACTGGGGCCTGGCCACGGGCACGGCGAAACGGGTCATCTGGACGATCCCGGTGGCAGGCGGCAGACCCTCGGCCGTGACCGACGGCGGCGCCATCGACTGGAACCCGGTCTGGTCGCCTGACGGGCGATATCTCTACTTCGTCAGCGACCGCAACCGGACCATGACGCTCTGGCGGGTGCCCATCGACGAGCGCTCGGGGAAGGTGCAGGGCGATCCGGAAGACCTCACCACGCCGGCCGAGTGGAGCGGCTTTCTCAGCCTCTCCGGCGACGGCAAGCAGATCGCCTACGCCACTCGCGACGGCAAAGCGAACCTGGAGAGCATCGGCTTCGATCCCGTGGCGGACAGGGTGGCCGGTGAGCCACGGCCCGTCACCCAGGGCTCGCGCATGGTGCGCTCGGCCGACGCCTCGCCCGACGGCCGCTGGATCGTCTACGACACCTCGCTGCCGCAAGAGGATCTCTACGTCGTCAGCACGGACGGCGAGCAGGTGCGGCAGCTCACCAACGATGCCGCGCACGACCGCGTCCCCCGCTGGTCTCCGGACGGCCGGAGAATTCTCTTTTACTCGGACCGGGGCGGCACCTACCAGGCCTGGTCGATCCGTGCCGACGGCGGCGACCGCCAGCCGCTCACGGCGACGAAGGAGCGGATCTCCGACTCGATCTGGATGCCGGACGGCAAGCGGCTCGTGGTCCTGCCCGTCGATGGCTTTCCGGCCACGGTCGACCTCTCCAAACCTCTGGAGCAGCGGCGGCTCGAACCGTTTCCCAACGCGGTTCAGGGGGGGCAGGTCTTCATCCCCACCTCCTGGAGCCCGGACGGGAAGTGGTTCACCGGCGAGGTCCAGACGGCTACGGGGGAGCTCGGAATCGCCCGCTACTCGATCCAGGGTGAGCGCTACGAGCTGCTGTACAACCACGGCTCCCTTCCGGTCTGGGTCCGTGACAAGATCGTCTACATCGATGCCGGGAAGGTCTTCTTGCTCAACCCCGGAACCCGGAAGAGCCGCCTGATCCTGGCTCCGCCGCCGAACACCAACTCGGTGTACAAGCTGGTGACCGTGGCCCCCGGCGGCCGCACGCTCTACCTGCTGCGCTCCAGCGACGAGGGAGACATCAAGCTTCTCCGGATGCAGTAGGCTGTGGCGCTTCAGGCAGGATTTTTCCGTAATCTGGTTCAGTACGATTCCCGGCTGGCGCCGAACACCCTTGGCAGTTTCCTGTGAGGAGGTGAGAGGATGGCATTCCGATTCAAGGACCTGATGGTCAACGTAGTCAAAAGCGGAGGGGAAGGCGACCCCTTCTGTACCATCGCCACGATCGACCCGAACCCGGCGCAGGCGGTTCCTTGCACGATCGCCACGATAGACCCGGTGCAGGCGGCTGCTTGTACGATCGCCACGATAGACCCGGTGCAGGCGGCTGCTTGTACGATCGCCACCATCGGTACGTACACGGGGTTCCGGTTCCAGGGTGGGACGACCGGGGGCGCCGGCTTCTGCACGATCGCCACCGTTTTCCCCGGCGCGTTCGCCACCGTGACCACCGTCACCACCGTGACCACGGTCGTCCAGACCGGACCTGCCGGCCCAACCAGCCTGACGGAGCTCAAGGAGCAGCTCCGGCAGGCGCTCGCCGAGGTCGAGCGCCGCGAGCAGGAGCAGGAGGCGGGCGCTCTGCCCAGGACCGTCGAGGAGGCCGACGACCTCGAGCAGCGGCTCAAGGGCGCGCTCAAGGAGCTGCAGGAGCACCGCAAGTCCCTCGAAGAAGGAAGCGAAGGACAGCCCGAAGGCGCGCAAGGGCAAGAAGTAACGCATCGCGGTCCGCGCTCCGGTCCGGCTCCCCGCCAGGGGGCCGGGCCGGCCTCCGGCTCTGCTAGACTGTTGTGGAAAAGCAGTCAAGAGCCGTCATGGAAAAGCCCCCCGGAGAGACCGAGCTGGCGATCCCGGCGCCGCAACCGCAGGCGTCACTCCGCCGCTCCGGCCGTGGGACCCTCGGCCGTTTCGCCGACCCGCAGGACGACCCGATGATCGGCCGCGAGGTCGATCACTACCGCATCCTCGGCCATCTCGGCGGCGGCGGCATGGGAGTGGTCTACAAAGCCGAGGACACCCGTCTCGAGCGCACGGTGGCGCTCAAGTTCCTGCCGCCGGCCATGACCCGCGACGCGGTGGCGAAGTCGCGCTTCCTCCAGGAGGCCCGCGCCGCCTCGGCGCTCGACCACCCCAACGTCTGCACGATCTACGACATCGGGGAGCTCGACGACGGCCAGCTCTACCTGGTCATGCCCGCCTACGACGGCGAGACCCTCAAGAAGAGGATCGAGCGCGGTCCGCTGCCGGTCGAGGAGGCGGTGGACGATCGCCAGGCAGGTGGCGCAGGGGCTCGCCAAGGCCCACCGCCTGGGGATCGTGCATCGCGACGTCAAGCCGGCAAACCTGATGCTGACCGGTGATGGTCTCGTCAAGATTCTCGACTTCGGCCTCGCCAAGCTGGCCGGCTCGGCCGGCCTGACGCGGGCCGGGTTCTGCGTCGGCACGCCCTCCTACATGTCGCCCGAGCAGGCGCGCGGCGAAGTGGACCAGCGCACCGACCTGTGGTCGCTGGGGGTGGTGCTTTACGAGATGCTGACCGGCCTGCTGCCGTTCCGGGCGGAGAGCGACCCCGGGATCGTCCACGCGGTTCTCCATGACGACCCGCCGCCGCTCGCGCGCTGGCGTCCGGACGTGCCGCCGGAGCTGGAGCGGATCGTCACCGGCCTGCTCAAGAAGGATCCGGGCGACCGCTATCCCACGGCCGAGCACGTGCTGGGAGACCTGCGGATGCTCAGCGGCCCGCCCACCCGCACGCAGATGTCCACGGAATTTTCCCGCAGTCCGGCCCGGACGCGCGGGTGGATGTGGATCGGGGCGGCGGTGGTGGTGGTTCTGGGGATCGGCGCGTTTCTGATGACGCGCCCGCGGCCGGAGGTGGGGACGCACCAGGAAGCCGTCCAGCTCACCCGCCAGGCCGGCAGCGAGCGGCAGCCGGCCTTCGGCAGCGATTTCTTCGTCTACACCAAGCTCGCCGGCGGCGACACCGACATCTTCCGCCAGCGCGTGGAAGGCCAGAACCCGCAGAACCTGACGGACGGCTGTCTGGAGGACGACTCCGCCCCGGCGGTTTCGCCCGACGGGCTGCAGATCGCCTACCGCTCCGAATGCGACGGCGGCGGTATTTTCATCATGGGCTCCACCGGCGAGTCGGCGCGCCGTCTGATCGATTCGGGCACGAGCCGGCCTGGTCGCCCGACGGGTCGGAGATCGTCGTCGCCGACGAAGCGATCGATGAAACCGAGCCTGCGCACCACGGAGAGCCGGCTCACGAGGGTCCGCGTTTCCGACGGCGCGGCGACCCTTCTGGGGACTGGCGACGCCGTGCAGCCGAACTGGTCGCCCTCCGGCCAACGGATCGCCTACTGGAGCTTTTCCACCGCGACCGGCCGGCGATCCATCTGGACGATCCGCAACGACGGCCAAGACCCGGTGGAGGTGATCGGCGACGAGAAGCTCAACTGGCACCCTGTCTGGTCTCCCGACGGGCGGTACCTCTATTTCCTGAGCGACCGCGGCGGCAGCCAGAACGTCTGGCGTATCCGGATCGACGAGGCGTCGGGACGGGTCCTCGGGCAGCCGGAGTCGGTCAGCGCCCCGGCGACGGCGGTCTCCGGTTTGAGCCTGAGCCGCGATGGCCACCGGATTCTCTACGCCACGGACGACTCACAGGCCAACGTGGAGACGGCTGAGCTCGATCCCGGCTCCGGCGAAGTACGCGGGGGGCTGAAGCCGGTCACCGGCGGCTCCTGGTCGATCGTCACGGCCGACATCTCGCCGGACGGAGAGCGGATCGCTTTCTACACGCAGGCTCCCGAGGAGGAGCTGTTCGTCGTACCCACCTCGGGCGGCGAGCCGCGGCAACTGACCCGGGACACCTTCAAGGACCGCGTCCCCCGCTGGTCCCCGGATGGGCGTTCGATCCTTTTTTACTCCAATCGCAGCGGCAAGTACGAGGCGTGGAAGATCGGTGCCGACGGCAGCGGCCTGGAGCAGCTCACGACTCTCGATCGGGCGGTCTACAACCCGGTCTGGTCGCCGGACGGCCGACACCTGGCGTTCAACCTGGGCTCCGAATCAGGGGCGGTCCTCGACCTCGGCCTGCCGCTCGAGCGGCGGCGGCCCCAACCTCTCGCCGAACAGGGCCGGATGCCGACCCCGTTCGCTCCGGACTCGTGGTCACCGGACGGCCGCTGGCTGGCCGGCTACAGGGATCCCGACGGGTTCCAGCTCTACTCGTTCGAAAACCACCGCTTCGAAAAACTGTCGGACCAGGGCACTTACGTGACCTGGCTGCACGACAGCCGGCGTCTGCTGTATCTCGACCAGGGGCGTCTGCGGCTCTTCGACCTCGCTATCCGGTCGTCCCGGGAGCTGCTCACCCCTCCCGCCGAGTCCGCTTTCTTGCGGGTCGCGGTGAGCCGGGACGACCGCACCCTCTGCCTGGTGCGCTCCGCGGACGAGGGAAATCTCTGGATGTTGACCTTGAAGTGACGGATCAGCATGGGGTACAATTAAATGATTAGCTCGTTCAGTCTGCCATCGGCAAGGGGCTCGGCCCCGAGGAGGAGACATGGCTTTCCGGATCGATGACCTGTCCCTGCAACTGATGCCCTCCGCCGGCGGGCAACCGGGAGGATGTACCTGCGGACCGGCCTCGGGCGCCGGAGCGCCGCCGCCCTGTATGGCCAGCGGCAAGCCTGGAGGCGGCAAGGACGGCGGGCCAAAGAAGCACGTCCTGACCGAGCTGCGGGCGCAGCTCCGCGAAGACCTGGCTTTGCCAGACTTGCGGGGATGAACCGTCAGCTCAGTCATTTTTAAACGGGTTGTATCTCAGTCCAAAGGAGGAAAACATGGCTTTTCGTATCACGGATGTTGCTGTGCGCCTGTCGAGCCCCAATGGTCCGGTTGGACAATGCACCTGCGGTCCAGCGAGCGGAGCCACCGGAGGGGGCGCCTGCCCCGATCCCTCCAAGATGGATGGGGGAGGCGCCAAGGTCGGGCGCCTGTCCGCTCTGAAGTTCCAGCTCCGCCAGACCCTGTCCTCCCAGGTTTGACCCACACCCGGCCGCGGACCCGCCGGGCCGCGGCCGGGTTCTGATATGCTCCCCGGCTCCTCAGGAGCCTCCCGGTTGATCGGCACTTCCGTCTCCCACTACCTCCTCCTGGAGCGCCTCGCCACGGGCGCGCGCGGGGGGGCCGTGTACAAGGCGCGCGACACGGAGCTCGAGCGCCTGGTGGCGCTCAAGCTCCTGCCGGCCGGCGTCTATGCCCGCGCCGAGGACCGCCTCCGGCTCGCCCGTGAGGCCGAGGCGGCGTCCGCGCTCGAGCACCCCAACATCTGCCCGGTCTACGAGGTGGGCGAGACTCCCGACGGGCGGATTTTCATCGCCATGGCCTTCCTCGAAGGCGAGACCGTGGCGGACAAGATCGCGCGCGGACCGCTCAAGATCGAGGTGGCGGTCGACCTCGCCGCCCAGATCGCCTCCGGCCTCGCCCGCGCCCACGAGCGCGGCATTGGCGGCATTGGCGGCATTGTCCACCGCGGCCTCAAGCCTTCCGAGATCCTCGTCACTCCCGACGGCCAGGCCCGCATCCTCGACTTCGGCGTGGCCGTGCTCGACGAGCGCACCCGGGCCACCGGCGACGAAAAGCCGGCCGCCGTCCTTGCCTACCGCTCGCCCGAGCAGCTCCGCGGCGAGCCCGCCGACCCCCGGGCCGATATCTGGGCGCTCGGCGTGATGCTCTATGAGATGGTCACCGGCCTCCTGCCGTTCCCGGACGGGGTCTTCCACCGGGCGGAGGACGGGCCGGAGCCGGTGTCGGCCGTGCGCGGCGGTGACCTTGCGGGGCTCGCGGTGCTCGCCGGGCTCGACCGCATCCTCGCCCGCGCCCTCGCGCGCCGGCCTGCCGACCGCTATCCGCGGGCCGAGGACTTCCGGGACGACCTGCGCGCGCTCGGCCGGGAAGGCGCGACCGTGTCTCAGCGCATGGACGAGCGCCGGTCCGGCTCCTGGACCGCCGCCGCCCGCGAGGTCGGACCCTACCGCCTCGGCGAGGTGATCGGCGGCGGCGGCATGGGTATCGTCTACCGCGCCGAGGACACGCGGCTCGGCCGCACCGTCGCCCTCAAGTTCCTGCCGCCCGAGCTGACGCGCGACCCCGTGGCCAAGGCCCGGTTCCTCCAGGAGGCGCGCACCGCCTCCGCCCTCGATCATCCCAACCTCTGCACGGTCTACGACGTGGGCGAGACGGACGACCACCAGCTCTACCTCGCCATGCCCTGCTACGAGGGCGAGACCCTGCGGCGGAAGATCGAGGGCGGACCGCTGCCGGTCGCCGACGCCGTCGACTACGCGCTTCAGACCGCCAAGGGATTGGCGAAGGCCCATCGCCAGGGGATCGTCCACCGCGACGTCAAGCCGGCCAACCTCATGGTGACGGCCGACGGCGTGGTGAAGATCCTCGACTTCGGCATCGCCAAGCTGGCCGGCGAGGCGGGGCTGACCCGCACCGGCGCCGCGGTCGGCACCCCCGCCTACATGGCGCCCGAGCAGATCCAGGGTCGCGAGGTCGACGGCCGCACCGACCTCTGGGCTCTGGGTGTGGTCTTCTACGAGATGCTCGGCGGCCGGCGGCCGTTCCTGGGCGACCACGAGGCGGCGTTGCGCCAGGCGATCCTCGGCGAAGAGCTGGAGCCGCTCTCGCGCGTCCGTCCGGATGTGCCGGCCGCCCTGGAGCGGATCGTCCACCGCCTGGTGGCCTGCGACCCGGATGACCGCTTTCCCACGGCCGACGCCCTGGTCGCCGAGCTGCGCCCGCTCGCCGGGGTGACGTCCACCTCGATGCAGGCCGCCGTGTCCGAGCAGGTGGTCCCGATCTCGCGCCGCGCGCTGCCGCTCTGGGTCGCGGGCATCCTGGTCTTCGCGGCGCTGGCCGCCCTGGGCGGCTACGTGCTGCGCTCGCGGGAAGGCGCCGGCCGGGCCGGGGCGGTCCAGGCCAACTTCACGCGGCTCACCGAGCAGGAGGGGAGCGAGAGCTTCCCGAGCCTGTCTCCGGACGGCAACTATTTCGTCTACGTGAAGGCTTCGGGCGGGAACACCGATATCTTCCTCCAGCGGGTCGGCGGAGGCAACCCGATAAACCTGACGCCGAACACCCCTTGGGACGACACCCAGCCCGCGTTCTCGCCGGACGGCCAGCAGATCGCCTTCCGCTCCGAGCGGGGTACCGGCGATACCGGGGGAATCTTCCTCATGGGAGCGACCGGCGAGTCCGTCCGCCGCCTGGCCGGCTTCGGCTACAACCCGGCCTGGTCGCCGGACGGCAAGGAGATCGTGGTGGCCACGGAGAGCGTCGCCACGAGCCCGTGGTTCCGTACGTCGCAGAGCCGGCTCTTCCGCGTGGAGGTGGCGACGGGCGAGCGCCGCCCGGTGCTGGAGGCGGACGCGGTGCAGCCGAGCTGGTCGCCGGACGGCCGGCGCATCGCCTACTGGGGGTCGATGTCCGGAACCCAGACGCGGGCCGTGTGGACTGTGGGGATCTCTTCCGGGAGCGGGGGAGAGCCGGTGCGGGTGACGTCCGACTCGGCCTTGAACTGGAACCCGGTCTGGTCGCCGGACGGGCGGTATCTCTATTACGTGAGCGACCGCGGCGGCAGCATGAACCTCTGGCGGGTGCGCATCGACCAGGGATCGGGCAAGGTGAGCGGCGAGCCGGAGCCGGTCACGACACCGTCGCCGTGGAGCAGCCTGATCAGCCTGTCGCGGGACGGCCGGCGGATCCTCTATGCCACCGTCGACAACCGCAATCTGCTGGAGAGCGTGGAGCTCGATCCCACCACACTCCAGCCGGTGGCCCCGCCGCGGCCCGTGACCGAGGAGGCCAAGGCGTTCCGCTTCATCGCCGTCTCGCCGGACGGGACGCGGATCGCCTTCGACACGGCGGTCCCCCAGGAGGATCTCTTCGTCCTGGACCTGGGCGGGACCGACCGCGTGCCGCGGCGCCTGACCGACGACCCCGCCAAGGACCGCATCCCGCGCTGGTCGCCGGACGGCTCCCGCGTCATCTTCTACTCCAACCGGAGCGGCCATTACGACCTCTGGAGCATCCGGGCCGACGGCAGCGGGCTGGAGCCGGTCACGCGCACGGCCGGTCCGCCCCTGATCAACCCGATGTGGTCGCCGGCCGGCCGGTTCGTGGCCTGCGGCGTGGGAACGCGCAACCAGGCGGCCCTGGTGGATCTCTCCCTGCCGCTGGCCCGGCGCGCGCCCAGGCTCCTCCCGCCGCTGGGTGCCGGCGGCGACACCTTCGCGCCCGGAGCCTGGTCGCCGGATGGCCGCTGGCTGTCCGGCCAGGCTCACGATGCGGCCGGCGTCCAGTTGCCCGGCATCCATCTCTACTCCCTGGAGACCGGACGCTACGAGAAGCTGACGGACGCGGGCGGAAGCCTGGACTGGCTCGGCGACGGCCGGACCATCCTGGGGATGGACTACGGCACCCAGGAGATCTTCGCGCTCGACCGCGTCACCCGGGTACGCCGCCGCGTCCTGGTTCCCCCTCCGGGCTCCGGCTATTCAGGAGTCGTGATGAGCCCGGACCGCCGCACGCTCTACACCCTCCGGACGACGAACGAGGGCGACATCTGGATGCTGCGCATGGATTGAGAGGCCGTCCCCGGCCGCATGGTCCTGGACTATACTCAGGGCTCCTCACAGCCACGTTTGTTCGGGGAGCGTCCCCGGGAGGTCGGGATGGGTTTCAAGATCCGAGATCTGATGATCAGCGTCCTACCGTCGACGGCCCGCCGTGACCCGGAGGGCTGCAACATCTGTACGGGGACGACCGGAGAGCTGTTCACGGTCGGGGGCTGCAACGTCTGCACGGGAACCGTTCCCACGGGGCGGAACGCCGACTTCGGCTGCCGGACCTGCACGGGGACCACGGGCGGCGCCTGCCAGGGCTGCCCGGCCTGCACCGGGACGACCGGGGATTACGGCTGCCCGGCCTGCACCGGCACGACCAACGCCCTCTGCGCCCATGCCGCCGTGCTCGCCGCCTGCGGCATCTGCACCGGCGTCTCGCCCGCGCTCGGAGACCGGCGGCCGGAGGCGCTCGCCCTGCTCCGGCAGCAGCTCGAAGGGCTGCTGGCCGAGGTCGCGGCCGAGGAGAAGCGGCTCGCCGAGGCCTCCTTCCCGAAGACCACCGAAGAGGCCGAGGATCTGGAGAAGAAGCTGGAGGAGGCCCTCGCCGAGGTCCGCTCCCGCAAGGCCGGCCTCAAGAAGAAGAAGGGCTGACCGGCAGGCATGCGGGACCGTCGCGAGATTCTCGGCCGCGGCTTCCGCGCCAACCCGGCCTTCGAGCTGGTGCTCTACGACCGGCTCTCGCCCGATGAGCGGAAGGCGCTCGCGGAGCTGCGCAAGGACCCGGACTTCTACGGCATCCTGCGACCCCGCGAAGGCGCCTCCGCTCTCGGCGTCAAGTCGGTCGACCGCGAGACCGCCCTCCTCTTCCTCACCCTCGGCGAGCCCGGGCCTCTTCCTTCTTATATGGAGGCGCTGCTCGGCGACGGCACCCTCCGCACGGTCTCCCGACTCGTGGCGGACGGCATCCTGGAGGTCGAGCACGGCGGCGGCTTCGTCTTCGGCGCCGCGGCCGTGCCGCTGTTCGGCGGCGGCGACGGCGGCAACGGCGCCCCCGGGAGCCGGCTCGCCGAGATCTCCCTGGCCGCCCTGCGCTACGGCCAGAGGCTGGACGTCGACGACGCGCTCGTCCTCTCCTACCGGCTCTACGGCTTCAACCGCCGGCCGCTGACGCCGCGCTGGAAGCGCCTCCTGCCCGGCGGTGGCGGCGGTGTCAGCGGGAATGCCGTGCTCGCCTGGCTCGGGATCGGCCCCGGCGGCCGGTGGCGCTCCGAGCTCGACCGCGGCTGGGAGCCGCGCGGCGGCTCGACCGAATGGTGGCTGAGCTGGCAGAACCGCGCCCCGGTGGACGGCCTCACCGGCTCGGGCGCGACCTGGAAGCTCTATATCAGCCCGGCGCCGGAGGCTCTCCCGGACAGCTTCGGCGCCATCCTGGAGGCGCTCACCGCGGCGCGCGCGCCGCAGTTCAAAGTGGGCGCCGACGCCTGGGGCATCCTGCGCGCCGACAAGATCGTGGCCTACTTCCCGAGCTTCGAGCTGCTCGCCGCCGCGGCCGACGCCCTCGCCTCCCGCCTCTCGGGAATGCCGGCGCAGGGTGTCCCGTTCACCTCCGAGATCGGCGGCAACGGCCTCCTCTCCTGGGGTGTGGACCCGCCGCGCGAGGAGTCCCCGCAAGGCGGTGAGAGCTGGCGCCTGTGGCTGACCCACCGCCTGGCGCGCGCCCTGCTGTCGGCGAAGTCGGCCGAAGGCGTCACAGGAGCCGCCGAGCCCTGGCGCTTCGCCCTCGAGCGCGTCCGCCTCGAAGGGGTGGACACCGACACCTGGACGCCGAGCGCCGTGCTCTGGAAGAGGAGCTGAGACCGTGGCGATCACCGACCCCCTGGTCCTGCCCGAGGACGTGCTGCTGCTGCCGGTGGCCGATCTGCCGGAGGAGACGCGGCGCCAGCTCACCTGGGAGGAGGGCGACTACGCCGTCACCCGTCCCCGCTCGCGCACCCCGTCCCGGATCGTGGACGCGGGCGCGGCCGATCTCCTGCGCCTCTTCCGCGAGCCTCTGACCATCGTCGAAGCCGTGATCCGGTTCAGCCGCGAGCGCTCGCTCGACCCCGAGACGACGCTGGAGGAGGCCTATCCGCTGCTGGAGCGCCTGCTCGCGTCGGGCTTCCTGGTCGCGGAGGGCTCCGAGGAGGCCGCGGCGATCCGCCAGACCCACGAGAGCGGCGAGCAGGTGGCCGGCTTCGAGGTCGTCGAGTGCATCCAGGGCCTGGAAGACACCGAGCTGTACCAGGTCCGCGCCGTGGACGGCACCACCGTGGCGCTCAAGATCGAGCGCCCGGTCGCGGCCGGCCGCTCCGGCGGCGCCTTCGAGCGCGAGGCCGCCATCCTCGAGCATCTGGCCGGGGAGGGGGCGCCGCGGCTCATCGGTCAGGGGGAGGTCGACGGCCGGCGCTGGCTCGCGATCGAGTGGCACCGCGGCGTCGATGCCCACACCGCGGCGGAGGAGCCGCGCCGCCGTGGTGACCGTGCCGGCCTGGTGGCGCTGGCCGGCGCCATCGCCGGAGCCTACGCCCGGCTGCATGAGCGCGGCGTGATCCACGGCGACGTCCATCCGCGCAACGTGCTCGTCTCCGCCGCCGGCGAGGCGCGCCTGATCGACTTCGGCATCGCGCGCTGGGAAGGTCTGCCCGGCGGCGTGCCCCGGGCCTGGCGCGGCGGCATCGCCTTCTACTTCGAGCCCGAGTACGCCGTCCCCGCCCGGGCCGGCGAGCGGCCGCCCGAAGCCTCCGCGGCCGGCGACCAGTATTCCCTGGCGGCTCTCCTCTATCAGCTCCTGACGGGCGCCCAGTACCGCGACTTCTCCCTGGAGAAGGACAAGATGCTGCGCCAGATCGCGGAGGAGCCGCCGCTGCCGTTCGCCGAGCGCGGCACAGCCCCCTGGCCCGGGATGGAGGAGGTCGTGGCGAGGGCCATGGCCAAGGCGCCGGAGGATCGCTTCCCGTCCATGGCCGCGCTGGCGGAGGCCCTCGCCGCCGTCGAGCCGCCGCCGGTGCCGGAGCCCGTCCAGACCGCCCGCCGGACGGCCGGCGAAGCTCTCGTCGACCGCATTCTCGGCCGTCTGAGCCCGGACGGCTCCCTGTTCCGCGAGGGGTTCCCCGAGGCGCCGCGGCTTTCGGTGAACTACGGCACCGCGGGCGCGGCCTGCGCCCTCTACCGGATCGCGCTGGCGCGGGAGAGCGCCGAGCTCCTCTCCCTGGCCGATCTCTGGGCCGCCCGGGCGGTGGCCGGGGGCACGCCGGACGACGGGTTCTACAACGCCGAAAAGCAGCTCTCCAAGGAGATGCTGGGGCCGGTCACGCCGTATCACTCGCCGAGCGGTCCGCTGGCGGTCCAGGCGCTCGTCTCGCACGCCCTGGGCGACGTGGCCACCCATCGCCGGGTTCTGGGCGGCTTCCTGGAGGCGGTGCGCCAGCCGTGCGACAGCGCGGACCTGACTCTGGGCCGTTCCGGCGTGCTGCTGGCCGCTTCCATGCTGCTCGCCACCCTGCGCGGCGGCCCTGCTGGCGGTGAAGAGGTGGAGGCGCGCCTGCGGGAGCTCGGGGACAGCCTGCTGGCGGACCTGTGGAGCGAGCTGGACGCCCAGCCGCCGATCGCGCGCGCCGGCCGGCAGTGGACCAACCTGGGGATGGCGCACGGCTGGGCCGGCTATCTCTATGCCACGCTGCGCTGGTGCCGGGCCGCGGGCGCCGCCCGTCCCGGCCGTTTGGAGGAGCGCCTTTCCGAGCTGGGCGGCCAGGCGCGGATCTGGGGCCGGGGACTGCGCTGGCCCTGGCGCGACGGCGGCGCCGACGCCGGTACCATGCCCGGCTGGTGCAACGGCAGCGCCGGCTTCCTCTTCCTCTGGACGCTGGCCCACCGCGAGCTGGGCGATCCGCGCTGGCTGGAGCTGGCCGAGGGAGCCGCCTGGAACACCTGGGAGGCGCCGGACACCAACGGCAGCCTCTGCTGTGGCTACGCCGGCCGGTCCTACGCGCTGCTCGACTTCTGGCAGCACCAGGGAGGCGACATCTGGCTGGACCGCGCCCGCGACCTCGGGGAGCGCGCCGCCGAGATCATCGTCCGCGTCTCGGAGATCGCCGAGAGCCTCTACAAGGGAGAGATCGGCGTTGCCGCCCTGGCTGCCGACCTCGCCAGGCCGGAAGCCGCGGCCCAGCCGTTCTTCGGCGACGAAGGCTGGGCCTGATCGCTTTTGTCAGCCAGAAGTGAGCCCCCGGAGACGGCCCCCCACGTTGCGGTGAAGAAGCCGACTTTGCGGCAAAATCAGGTGACGTTGCGGTGAAAAAGCCGACGTTGCGGCAAAGTCAGGTAACGTTGCGGTGAAGGAGTCGACGTTGCGGTGAAGGAGTCGGGGTTGCGGCAAAGTCAAGTGACGTTGCGGTGAAGAAGTTGTAGTTGCGGCAAAGTCAGGTAACGTTGCGGTGAAGGAGTTGGAGTTGCGGCAAAATCAGGTGACGTTGCGGTGAAGGAGTCGACGTTGCGGCAAAGTCAGGTGACGTTGCGGTGGAGAAGTTGACGTTGCGGCAAAGTCAGGAGACGTTGCGGTGAAGGAGTCGACGTTGCGGCAAAGTCAGGTGACGTTGCGGTGGAGAAGTTGACGTTGCGGCAAAGTCAGGTGACGTTGCGGTGGAGAAGTTGACGTTGCGGCAAAGTCAGGAGACGTTGCGGTGGAGAAGTTGGAGTTGCGGCAAAGTCAGGTGACGTTGCGGTGGGGAAGGAAGCGCCCCTTGTGGGCGCTGGCACGTAGCCCCGGGTTTCAACCCGGGGGTGCGGGTCCGATTTGATTGTCGTGCCCCTTCAGGGGCGAGGGCGCGACCGGGGTATTTAATCGAGAAGGTCGCGCTCGTCGAAATCGATCCGCTGCTTGCGCAGGCCGCCATGCCACCGCCCCTGAAGATACTCCGCTGACTGTCAAGGGCTGGCCGTTTCGATGGCGAAGAATTTTTGCCCCTGGAAGCTTTCCCCCCTCTTGAGCATGCCGTGGATGGAATGCAAGAGCTTGCGCATCACTGCGACAATCGCCTGCATTTTCGTCTTGTCTCGTTGCTGAAGCCGCTCGTAAAAGGCTTTGATATGGGGTTCGAACTGGACAGCCACCAAGGCCGGGAGAAAGAGCGATTCTCGGAGTTGGGCGTTACCGGTGCGCGAAATGCGCGGGGGCTTCTGGACCGAAGAACCGGACTCATGGTGACGAGGATCCAATCCCGCATGCGCAACCCATTGCCTGGCGGTCATGTCGCCGGGCAGCAGGAGCAACTCGGCCATCAGATGCACAGCGCTGACTTGGCCGATCCCCTTGATCGAGATCAGATGGTCGCGGACCTGGCAAAGAGGCGGGTCGCCATCGATGAGCTTGATGGCTTCCTGGAGAAGTTTGTCGAGGCTTCTCTGGAGGTATCGCAAGTGTGCTTGGATGTCCTTGCGCACGGCCGGGCTGAGTCCCTGACAACAGGAGGAGGCCGCGAGACGGTTTTTCTCCTGGGTGACCTGCCGGGTCAAAGCCTTGATGCGGCGGCTGATGTCGCGCAGGTGCAGGAGCCGGGGCTCTGGGGGCTTCCAGGGGTGAAACTCCATCCGCTTGACGTACTCCAGCAGGGTGGCTGAGTCGACGGTATCCGTCTTCGACCGTTTTTGGAGGGCTTTACCGAAGTCCTTGGCCGCTCGAGGGTTGAGGACCATAACCTCGAAGCCGTTCTGGCACAAGGCGATAGCCAGGTCCAGGCTGTAGTTTCCGGTGGCTTCCAGGCACACCCGGATGGGGGAGGAGGCGCGTTGGAGTTTACGGCAGAGCTCAAGGTGGCCTGCCGGGGTGTTGGGGATTTCCCAAATCTGGGACTTGCCTGGCGCCGACTCATAGGAGACGACCAGGGTCTTGGCGCTGACATCGATGCCGGCGAAACGGATGGTTTGGCTCATACAACCTCCGTGGGCTAGTCTTGTTGCCGGGTCCCCTGACCCTGTGCCCTCGCCGGCCAACCTTGTGGACGCAGGCTCTCGGGCCTCGGATACTCCACGGCCTTGGCGAAGAGGGCGGGGGGCCTATCTTCAGGGCAAGCTCTTTGGCTTCAGGGACGTTCGGCCTCCCCGACAACTGAGGATTGATCTTAGGCTGCTGCTCCCCCGCCGGCCAGCGGGTTGTGGAAGCTGCCGGGCTGTGGAAAACGTCCACCGGCCCGCCCCCCTACGTTTCCCACAGCCCTTGGAAAACGCCCCCCTTCTCCCCCTCCCGCGTTTCCCACAGCTCCCACAACCCCGACGACGACGGTGTTCAAAGGGAGCAACTACTTCTCACAGGACCAGGATACAAGGGGCTCAGGAACGGAATGGGGGCACTTCTGCACCCCGGGTTGAAACCGGTTTCAACCCGGGATCGTCCAACTCCGGCGAGAGGGTGTGCCGCTGGTTCCAGCGCCGCCGGCCGCCCGCAACCGTCCCCCGGGGACCGACCAACCATTCCGGCATCCACCGTGTCTATAGGAAAAGGGAGGCTCTGGACCGGTGAGCTCCGGTTGCCGCCCAGGTTCCCCTGGGGTTCCTTGAAAACTGAATCTCCCTGATCTGTACGGTGGGATTGAAGAAGAACCGCGGCCGGAAGCGGGGTATACTCCTCCCCGCGGAAGCCGGCCGCCGACCCGACAGCCCGCGTTCTTTGAAAAGCAAGAAGCATGCCTGACAAGAATCGTGCCACAGCCAAACCGCCAATTTGGCAGGCAGGTCAGAACTGGGCCGTAACCCGAGTGGAATGAAAGGCTTGCCGAAAAACAAGAGTCGCCCGACGACAGGAAAGAGGGCCTTGCAGGAGCCGTTTTCAGGAGGTCAGAAAAACAGGTGGGTTAACCTCCCTGGAATCAGATGCTTGCAAGGGCCACAGTCGGAATTGCCCTGATCAGTACGGTGGGATTGCGACGGGGTCTGCACTAGGGCTCGAACCTAGACTCTAGAGATTGTCGGAATTGCCCTGATCAGTACGGTGGGATTGCGACTCCCGGGGCGCCAACTGGGCTACCGAACCCGAGACTGTGTGTCGGAATTGCCCTGATCAGTACGGTGGGATTGCGACGTCCGGTATCGTTACCGGTTGGATCACCTGTCTGAAGGTCGGAATTGCCCTGATCAGTACGGTGGGTTTACGACCCTGGGACCGCCGGCGCCTCGCCGGCGGTTTTTAAGGAAGCAGCCGCCGGCGAGGCGCCGGCGGTCCCAGGAGGGCCCTGCGGGGAGGGCACTGACCCATTCCCCGAGCCGTGGCGCGGACGGTATGACGGTGGGCGGCTAGGCCCGCCGCTGCTCGCGGCCCGCATCGCCGTCGAGCAGCGGCAGGTACTGCTCTTCTTCCTGGGCGAAGTGCAGGCGCAGGATGGCGTGCAGTCCGTAGAGCACCCGGCGCAGGTCGCGCAGGTCGTCGGGGGAGAGGGAGCTGACCGGGCCCTCGCGCGCGGAAAACCGGTCGGGCAGCTCGTCCAGGAGACGGCCGTAGAGGCGGACGAGGTGTGCGATCTCCAGGTGGGCGCGGCTCATGGCGGCTGTCGGGTCGTGGCCGCCGATCCGTTGCGCCACCAGAGGGTAGACGCTGGCGTCCTCCTGCTGTTCGTGCGGCACGAGCTTTTCCTCCAGGAAGGTGCGCACCCCCTGGAGCTCGCGCCGCGCCGCGGCCGGGCTCAGGTCTTCCAGGCGGTCGGCCACCTGGCGCAGGCGGTCCACCTCCGGCAAGAGGAGCCGGTGCTCGTCCCGGTATTGCTGGCCCAGAGCCTCGCCGCCGTCGAGGGTGCGCCTGCGCCGGCCTCCTCCCAGGGCGCGCAGGGCGTTGAGGATCACCGCCACGTCGATCCCTTCCTGGAGGAGGGCGCCCGCCACCGGCGGCAGGTGGCCGGCCGCGGCCACGAGCATCCCCGCCACCGAGAGGCCCATGCCGGCAAGGACGCTCTGGAGAGCGATGCCGCGCGCGCGCCGGGCGATCCGCATCGCCTCTCCCAGGCGGTCCAGGCGGTCCACGGTCAGGACCACGTCCGCCGCTTCGGAAGAGGCGCTGGCGCCGCGGGCGCCCATGGCCACTCCGGCGTCGGCCGCGGCCAGGGCCGGCGCGTCGTTGACGCCGTCTCCCACCATGAGCGTGGGGCCGGTGGCGCGCTCGGCCAGCACCGCGGCGACCTTCTCCTCCGGCGAGCGCTCGGCCAGCACCAGGTCGGCGCCGATGCCCGCCCCGACCATCTCCGCCACCTCGGGATGGTCGCCGGTGACCAGCACCACCCGCTCGATGCCCGAGGCCCGCAGGTTGCGTAGCGTGATCGGGCTGTCCGGCCGCACCGGGTCGTGGAGGATGAGGGCGCCGGCCAAGACGCCGTCCAGGGTCACGAAGACGCTGGAGGACCCTTCCAGCGCCGTGCGGCGGCGGACCCGGCGGACGGCTGCGGGGAGGCCGCCGCCCGGCAGCACCCACTCCAGCTTGCCCAGCGACACCTCCCGGCCGTCCACCCGGCCCCGGATGCCCTGGCCGAGCTTCTCCGCGACCGCGGTAGGGAAGGACAGGCGGAGATTGCGCGCCCGTGCCGCCCGCACCAGGGCCGAGGCCATCACGTGCGGCGACATCTGGTCGAGCGACGCGGCCAGCCGCAGCACCTCGCTCTCCGGATCGTCTCCAAGGACTTCGACGTCCGACACCTCCGGCATCCCCGTCGTGATGGTGCCGGTCTTGTCGAGCAGGAGGATCCTGGCGCGGGCCAGCGCCTCCAGCGCCCGGCCGCCCTTGATCAGGATGCCGCGCTTCGCCGCCCGGGAGACGCCCGCGATCAGGGCCACGGGTGCAGCCAGGATCAATGGGCAAGGGGTCGCCACGACCAGCACGGCCAGGGCGCGGACCGGGTCGCCCGACAGCGCCCAGGCACCGCCGGCCACGGCGAGCGTCAGCGGCAGGAAGATGATCGCGTAGCGGTCGGCCAGCCGGACGAAGGGAGCTTTGGAGGCTTCGGCCTCGCGCACCATGCGCACGATGCCGGCGTAGGTGCTCTCCGCGGCCGTGGTCACGGCGCGCAGGTTGAACGGCCCGCCGGCGTTGAGAGTGCCGCTGCGGGCCTCGTCCCCGGCGCGGACGCTCCACCGGCCGCGACTCGCCGGTGAGCGCCGACTCGTCGAGGACCGCGGTGTCGTCGCCGTCGACCCGGCCGTCCACGGGGACGATCTCACCCGGCTTGACCAGCAGCAGGTCTCCCGGCTTGACCTCTTCGATCGGCGGGGAGGTGAGGAGGCCGTCCTCGTAGCGGTGGACGACGCGCGGCGCGCGCGCCAGGAGGGCGGAGAGCTCGCGGCGGGCGCGCGCTCCGGCGAACGCCTCCAGGGCCAGTCCGCCGGAGAGCATCAGAGCGATCACGGCGCCGGCCAGGTTCTGGCGCAGGATCAGCGATCCCGCCATGGCCAGCAGGGCGATGAGGTCGACCCCCATCTCCCCGCGGCGCAGGTCGGAGACCACGGTCCAGGCCAGCGGCACGAGCATGGCCGCGGTGGTGAGCGCCCAGAGAGTCTCGGCCGTGCCCGCCGCACCGAGAAGCCAGGCCACGGCGCCGGCCAGGATGCCGCTCAAGGTGACCGCCACCAGGACGCGCGTCTTCATGGGCCGGCAGTATGACATCCCGCTTGCCGGGGGGGCGCCGTCTTTCGGGGTGGGAAGCAAGGACAGAAAGGACCCAAAGGACATAAACGACTCAAAGGACGGTCCTGGGTCTGTTTTGTCGTCTGTGTCCTTGATGTCCTTTGGGTCCCTTATGTCCTTTATGTCCTTTCTTCCGGCCGGTTCCTCTCGGATAGAGTAGTGGCCATGCGCACCCGGGCCGCCCTCGTTCTTCTGTTGCTGGCCGCGCCCTCCTGGGCGCGGGTGCCGGCCGCGGAGCGCGCGGCGCTGGCGGCTCTCTACCGGAGCACCGGCGGCGCCGCCTGGCGCGACCGCTCCGGCTGGCTGGGCGAGCCCGGCACGGAGTGCCGGTGGCACGGCGTCGTCTGCGATTCCCAGGAATCGGCCGTGGCCGAGCTGCGGCTCGCCTCGAACGGCCTTACCGGCGGAATCCCTCCCGAGCTGGCGGACCTGGCCCGGCTGCGGGTCCTCGACCTCCGCTCCAATGCCCTGGACGGCGCGATCCCGGCCGAGCTGGGCCGCGCCACCAGTCTGGAGATCCTCGATCTGGCCTACAACGGCCTTACCGGGGACATCCCCTCCGGGCTGGGACGGCTCGGCCGGCTGCGTGTCCTCTCTCTGGAGCGCAACGCCTTGACCGGCGTATCCGCGGGTCTGGGTCGCCTGTCGAACCTGGTCTCGCTGGACCTCTCCTTCAACCCGATCGGCGGGCTGCCGGAGGATTTCGCACGGCTTGCGGGGCTGCGTTCGCTCCGGCTCGTCGCCGGCCGGCTCGCGGAGATCTCCGCCCCCGTCCTCGCCCTGCGCGGCCTGGAGGTGCTCGACCTTTCGGGAAACCCGATGGCCGGCGCCGGCATTCCGGACGGGATCGGCGACCTGGACCGGCTGGTGCGCCTGGCCTGCGCCGGCTGCGGCCTCGCCGGACCGCTGCCGCCGGGGACCGGCAACCTGACCCGGATGCAGGAGCTGGACCTCCGGAACAACACTCTCGACGCGCTCCCGGACGGGCTGGCCGATCTGTCGGCGCTCCGGGTCCTGCGCCTGTCCTGGAACCGGCTGGACGGCGCGATGCCGGAATTCGCGGGCCTGTCCAACCTGGAGACCCTGGACCTCTCCGGCAATCCGTTCACGCCCGGCCCGGTGCCCGAGAGCTACGGCGGCCTCCCGCGCCTCCGGGAGCTCGACCTGCGCGCCACCGGCCGCACCGGGGAGATCCCTGCGTGGCTGCCCGGGCTGGAGCGGCTGGCCTGGCTCGACCTGGCGGAAAACCCTTTCGCGGCCGGCCCGGTGCCGGCGTTCATCCAGGACATGACCCGCCTCCGGCGGCTCCTCCTCGACCGCACCAACCGCACCGGCGCGCTCCCGGAGTGGATCGGCTCGACGGACCTCACGCTGCTTTCGCTGCGCGACAACGCCTTCGAGCCGGGACCGCTGCCGGTGTTGCTCGCCTCCACCCGGATCGGCCACCTGGACCTGGGCGGCACCGGGCGCACCGGCGCCCTGCCGCCGCTGGTGGCGGCCAACGCCTCCCTGCGCGTCCTGCGGCTCGACCACAACCATCTGACCGGCCCCGTTCCGCCGGAGTGGGGATCGTTCCGTTCGCTGGAGATCCTCGACCTCGCCGGCAACGGGCTCGCCGGACCGGTGCCGCGCGAGCTCACCGGGCTCGACCGCCTCCTGGACGGCCAGGGCCTCGACCTGCGCTGGAACGCCCTTTCCGCCCCGGACTCCGAGCTGGCCGCCTGGCTCGACACCAAGGCCGGCGACTGGCGGAGCAGCCAGACGCTCGCGCCCCGCAACCTCACCGTTGCCCTGACCGGCCCGGTCCGCGTCCACCTCTCCTGGTCGCCGAGCCGCTACCGCGCCGGTGGCGGCTACGAGATCCTCCACGCCACCTCGCCGGACGGCCCGTTCACCGTGATCTCCTCCTCCGACGGCAAGCTCTCCACAAACGTAGACATAGAGGGGCTCGCGCCCCGGACGCGGCACTGGTTCCGCGTGCGCGCCGCGACCGATCCCCACGCGGACAACCCCAACCGGGTGATCAGCCTCCCTGGCCCGGCCGTGGACGTGGTCACCCTGCCCGGTTCATCCTGAGACGAGGATCTCCTCATGAAGAAGCTCGCCGCCCTCGTTCTCCTTCTGCTCGCCTCTCCCAGGACCGCGAAGGCCGGCGTCGACCGCTGGACGCCGTTCGGTCCGGGTGTCCCGGACGTGCCCAAGGTCGCGGCCGCTCCGGGCAGCCTCTATGCCCTCGTGCCGAACGACGGCATCTTCCACAGCCGGGACGACGGGGAGTCCTGGCAGTGGTGGAGCCTGGGGATCGGCCGCGCCTGGAGCGTCCAGGTCCACGATCTCGCCGTGGACGACACGCAGCCGTTGGATCTGTATGCCGCGACCTTCGACCAGCAGATCGAGCGCAGCTTCGACGGCGGGCGTACCTGGGTACGGGTGGAGCCGATCCCTGGCGATCCTCCGGGCATCCTCACGGTCGCCGGCTCCGGCGGGACGTTCTACGCGGGCACCGTGCTCGGGCTCTTCGTGCTGTGGGACGGCGAATGGACGCGGCTCCTGGAGGACACCGTCTGGTCCCTCGCCTTCGGCCCCGGGGCGCTCTATGCCGGTACCGAGACCGCGCTGAAGAGGAGCACCGACGGCGGCCTCACCTGGTCCGCCCTGTTCTCCGGCGCGCAGATCGAGAGCGTGGCCGTGGCTCCGTCCGATCCGTCGACGATCTACACGGTCGGCAACGGCCATGTCCGGTCGAGCTTCGACGGCGGCGCCACGTGGTTGGAGCGCCCGCTCTTCGGGTCCACCCAGGTCGCCGTCAACCCCGCCGCGTCCAACCATTTGGTCGCCGCGCAGGGCCAGGGCCTCTCCTGGTCGGACGACGGCGGCGCGACCTGGCACCTGACCTCGTCGTACGTGAGTTTTTCGGTGGCCGCCGACCCGGGCCGCCCGGGCACCTTCTACGCGGCCACGTTCGGCAACGGCGTCCAGGTGTCCCACGACGGCGGCCGGACCTGGCATTCTCCCGTGGGCCGCGGCCTCGGCTGGATCCCGACCACCTTCGTCGCGCGCGATCCTTCCGAGCCCGGGACCTTCTATCTCTGCCGCGTCGAGGACAACGAGCCGTCCTGCTTCCAGAGCCTCGACGGCGGGAGCACCTGGCGCGCCTGGGACCTCATCCGGGTCAACATCCGGCCGCGGCTGGACGTCATGGCCTTCGACCCGCGCGATCCGGGCACCCTCTACGTGGCCGGGCAGGGCGTCTTCCAGGTGGAAGGCGAGCAGTGGTGGGCGCTCCCCCTGTTCCCCCTCCAGGCCCGCGAGGCGCTGCGGGGCGTGACGTCGACCCGGGGCATCGTGGTGGCGGGAGGCAAGGCCGGGGTCTACCGCAGCCTCAACCGCGGCCAGGCGTGGAAGAAGGTTCTCGACGGAGACCTCTGGCGGCTGATCCAGGACCCGGACGATCCGGCCATCCTCTACGCCTCCATCCTGGAGACCGAGAATTCGGCCCAGGTCCCGCTGACCCTCTACCGCAGCCTGGACGACGGCGGCACCTGGACCCGCATCCAGAAACACGTCGAGGGCCTCGCGCTCGACCCGTCCCGGCCGCGCACCCTCTACACCACCCAGGACGGCCGGACGCTGCGCAGCCTCAACCGCGGACAGACCTGGCGGCCGCTGGGGGCGAGCCCGGGGCGGATCGTCACGGACCTCGCGGTCCATCCGGAGGCGCCGCTCGTGCTCCTCGCCGCCACCTGGGGCGAGGGCGTCCGCATCAGCCGCGACGGCGGCCGGACCTGGGCGCCCTGGAACGCGGGCCTGGCGCGGCCCGGCATCGAGGACATCCTGAAGCTGGTCTCCGATCCGGTCGAGGCGGGCCGCTTCTTCGCCCTGCCCGCCTCGGGTGGGGTGTTCGAGATCACCGTGGATTGATCCCACTCCCCTCTCCCCAGCCCTCTCCCCGTACCGGGGAGAGAGGGGGCAGGAGGGTTGATCCGGCGGCACGCTCCGCATAGGATTCCGGCCTGACATGCCCAAGATGAAAACTCGAATCCTCGTCACCGGCGCGCTCGGACAGATCGGCTCCGAGCTGGTCCCCGCCCTGCGCGAGCGCTACGGCGCCGACGCCGTCGTCGCCTCCGACATCCGAATGCCCCCGGCCGCGGCACCGACGGCGCCGTTCGAGTTCCTCGACTCCACCAACCCGCGCCAGCTCACCGAAGTGGTGCGCCGCTACGAGGTCGGCACCATCTACCACCTGGCGGCCCTGCTCTCCGCCACCGCCGAGGAGAAGCCCCAGGTCGCCTGGGACGTCAACATGGGCGGCCTCTACGACGTCCTCGAAGTCGCCCGGCAGAACCGCTGCGCCGTCTTCTTCCCCAGCTCCATCGGCGCCTTCGGCCCCGGCACCCCCAAGGACGACACGCCGCAGGACACCATCCAGCGGCCCGACCACCATGTACGGCGTCACCAAGGTGGCCGGCGAGCTGCTCTGCGACTACTACTACCACCGCTTCGGCGTCGACACCCGCGGCGTGCGCTTTCCCGGCCTGATCTCGCTACGGCGCTCCTGCCGGGCGGCGGCACCACCGACTATGCCGTGGAGATCTTCTACGAGGCCATCCGGCACCGGCCACTACACCTGCTTCCTGGGACCCGACACCCGCCTCGACATGATGTACATGCCGGACGCCATCAAGGCCTGCATCGACGTCATGGAGGCCGACCCGGCGCGGCTGGACCATCGCAACGCCTTCAACGTCACCGCCATGAACTTCACCCCCGAGGAGCTGGCGGCGGCGATCCGCAAGCACATTCCGGACTTCGTCCTGGACTACAAGGTCGACCCGGTCCGCCAGGCATCGCCGACTCCTGGCCCAACTCGCTGGACGACTGGCGCCGCCCGCCGGGAGTGGGGCTGGCACCGACCTACGACCTCGCCGCCATGGTCGCGGACATGCTCGAAAACCTCGGCAAGAAAGTGAAACGGGCCGGCTGAGCCGATCTGGAGCCGACTGGAGCCGACTGGAGATAACCATCATGCCCACCGACCGCTTCCACCAGGCCCTCGCGCCCGAGCTCGACGCCTTGCGACGAGCGCGGCACCCCCAAGGGCGCCGAGACGGTGATCACCGAGCGTTCTGCCGGCCGATGTCGCCAACGCTGACCGCGGCCCGCGCTACCTCCTCGCAGGCGAAGGCGACCAGCCTTTCCTCAAGATGAACTCCAACAACTACCTCGGCATGTCGCTGCGCCGGGAGGTGCATCGCAGCGGAGGAGCACGCCGTCGGCCGAGTACGGCGCCGGTCCCGGCGCGGTGCGCTTCATCAGCGGCACCTACGCGCCGCACGTGGAGCTGGAGGAGCGCTCGCCGCCTTCCACGGCCGCGAGGCCGCCATGATCTTCAGCTCCGCCTACGCCACCATCCTCGGCGTGCTCGTCCCGCTCGATCACCGCCGACACCGTGGTCATCAGCGACGAGCTGAACCACAACTGCATCATCAACGCGATGCGCCTGGCGCGGCCGAAGGACAAGCAGGTCTACCGCCACCTCGACCTCGCCGACCTGGAGTCGAAGCTCGCCGCCGGAGCCGGCCAGCGCCCGCCGCGCGGTCGTCGTCACCGACGGCATCTTCAGCATGCGCGGCGACCACGCCGCAGCTGCCCGAGATCCTGGAGATCGCCGAGCGCTGGGACGAGGACTTCCCGGAGAACGTCGTGCGTGGTCGTGGACGACTCCCACGGCGTCGGCGCCTTCGGCGCCACCGGCCGCGGCACCGAGGAGTACACCGGCGCCCGCCGGCCGACGTCCTGGTCGGCACCCTGGGCAAGGCGCTCGGCGTCAACGGCGGCTACGTCGTC
The DNA here is from genome assembly GCA_963844885.1 of uncultured Holophagales bacterium. Lineage (GTDB taxonomy): Bacteria > Acidobacteriota > Thermoanaerobaculia > Multivoradales > UBA5704 > DATMER01. The sequence continues at coordinate 227,124 of CAWJQA010000020.1, forward strand.
GGCAGCCGCGTCCTGACCGACTATCTGCGCGAGACCGCGCCGATCTACATCTACTCGAACCCGATCACCCCGGGCGAGGCCGCCGCGGCGCCGCGCGGCGCTGGAGATCCTCGACAGCGCCGAGGGCCGCCGGCTCCTGGCCCACCTGCGCGCGATGACGGCGCGCTTCAAGGACGGCATCGTGGCGCTCGGCTTCGAGACCCTCCCCGGCGAGCACCCGGTCGTGCCGCTGATGGTGCGCGACACGCCCAAGACCAACGCCCTGGTCGAGCACCTGCGCGCGAACGGCATCCTCGCCACCGGCCTCAAGTACCCCGTGGTGCCGCGAGGCGACGAGGAGATCCGCTTCCAGGTCTCGGCCGACCACACGCCGGCCGACATCGACCAGACGTTGGCGGCTCTGGAGACCTTCCCGGGACGGAGGGTGTAGACTGTCCTCGTGACCGCACCGCCGCAGAATTCCGCCGGCCGGGAGCCGCTCTCCAGCGTCGATTTCGCCTGGCTGCGCATGGACGAGCCGAGCAACCTGATGCACATCAACGGGGTTCTCGTCCTGGAGCGGCCGATCGAGCTGGACGAGCTGCGGGCGGTCATCGGGAAGCGGCTGGGGGCCATCCCGCGGTTCCGCAACCGGGTGGTCATCCCGAAGAAGAGGAAGACCCTACTGGGAGCCGGACCCGGCGTTCGACATCGCCAACCACGTGCCTCGGATGGTCCTCCCGGACCCGGGCGGCGACGCCGAGCTCCGCGCGGCCATCGAATCGGTCATCAGCACCCAGTTCGATTTCGACCACCCGCCGTGGAGCTTCCGCCTGGTCGACAACTACCGCGGCGGATCGGTGGTCTTCGGCCGGCTGCATCACTGCATGGGCGACGGCGTGGCCCTGATGCTCGTGCTGCTCTCGCTGACCGACCGTACGCCCGACGCCGATCCCACGGTCCGCAACCCCTTCCTCAGCCTCTACGCCCCGCCGGGAGAAGACGGCGCGCTCGACCTCGCCACCATCCGCCGGCTCGCCGAGGAGATCATGCCGGAAGGCATGCGGCTGCTCCTCCATCCGGCGGAGGCCTTCCGCTCCGTCAAGGGCTGGCTGAAAGGACCCGTGGCCACCGGCAATCTGGGCCGACTGGTGTTCCGGCGTCCCGATCCGCGGACCGTCTTCAAGGGTCCGCTCGGCGTGCCGAAGCGGGTCTCCTGGTCCGAGTCGCTGTCGCTCGAAGAGGTCAAAGCGGTGGGGAAGGCCCTGGGCGGGACCATCAACGACGTGCTCCTCTCCGCCATGACCGGCGGCCTGCGGCGCTACCTGCAGAGGCATGGCGAGCCGGCGAACGACCTCAACTTCCGGGCGGCGATGCCGGTGAACCTCCGCACCATGGAGAACATGCACGAGCTCGGCAACCAGTTCGGGCTCATCTTCCTCTCGCTGCCGGTGGGCATCGCCGATCCCCTCGAGCGCCTGGCCGAGCTGAGTCGCCGCGCCCGGTCGCTCAAGCGCTCGCTCGAACCGATCGTGGTCTTCCGCATCCTGGACACCCTGGGGATCGTGCCGCTCCAGATCCAGAAACTGGTGGTGTCGATCTTCGCCACCAAGGCCACCGCGGTGATGACCAACGTTCCGGGCCCGAACCGGACCCTCTACCTGGCCGGCCGGCGGCTCCAGGATATCTTTTTCTGGGTGCCGCAGGCGGGGCGGGTGGGGCTCGGCATCAGCATCTGCAGCTACGCCGGAGGCGTGCGTATAGGGGTGGGCACCGACGCCGGCCTGGTCCCCGACCCCGAGAACATCGTCAAGGGTTTCCACGAAGAGTTCGAAGCCCTGCGCCGGCTCGCCGGCCGGCCCGCCGAACCGGCCGCCGCTCCCGAGCCCGCGGCGGCCAGCCGGCCCGCCTGATCTCCTACCGCTGAACGCAGACCGTTCCCAGCCGGTAGGCGCGGAACGCGCCGGCCGCCGGGCTGCCGGTCACATTGGCGCGGAACACCGTCGTGACCCATCCCTGGGCCCTGGTGCTGAAGTACGAAGCCGACTTGCCCTTGTCGTACGGCACCTTGTGATTGAGATTGATCTTCAGCCAGCCGACGTCATAGACCGAGTCGATGCCGTCGCCGCGGTTCACCGGGACCCTCTGGGTCGCCATCTCGAAGTTGTAGGTGGTGGACGTCGAGTGCGCCGCCTCGTCGTACGTGAGCAGCGTCGGAGTCGTCATCAACGAACACCAGTACGGCTCGGTGCCGACCGCCACCGGGCTTGTCCAGATTGACTTGGTGTCCCGCCAGACCAGCAGGTCCGTCTCGGGGCTCACGTTGGGGTTGTCGGGGAAGTTGACGAAGAAGCGGCTGCCGTATACGTTGCCCAGAGGCTGGCGGTTGTCCGCGGCCGAGGGATAGGTATAGCGGCCGTAGAACGTGTAGTCACCCTTCTTGAAGGCCGAGCTCGCCTGGATGTGGACGGCGGGCTCCTCCCCCGCGTGGCCGTTCACGTTGTCGAAGTATAAAACATCACCCACGAGGGCCGCGTCGTTGCTCGCCACTCCCGTGCCGCCGGCCTTGAAATAATCCTTGGTGGACGGGAAGCCGTTCGAGCACTTGTTGGCCACGTCGATCGTGATGTAGCCCACCGCCAGACCGGGGTGGGTGGACGACGAGGCGAGATACTGGGTGCCGGTGGCCGGGAACGGCTCGCCGGTGTGGGCCTTCACCAGGTTCGCCAGCCCTTCGGTCGGCGTGGCTCCTTTCGGGATACCGGCGTTGAAGTAGAGCATGCCGGGCGTCAGCGCACCCGAGCAGCCCGGGAAGGCGACCGTGGTGGCCGGCGGACCTGTGCGCAGGATGTCGCGCACGTCGAACGACTGGACGTCATAGGGCTTGAGCACCATGTCGAAGCTGGCCGTGGGGATGGCCCAGTCGGTCCACAGCGTGACGTGGGCGACCCGGGTCTTCGTGCTCATGTTGGTGACGGCCGCGATCGTTCCGACGGTAGGATTCGAGGCCGCCAGGTCGGATTCGAAGTAGGGGATGAGCAGCGTCGCGGCAGGCACGACGTCCACGTCGCAGATCGTCCGCGGCTGCGGCTTGGCCGCCGGGGACGGCGCGGCGATGAGAAAGACGGCCAGGATGAGTCCGGCGATCCTGAGAGAGTTATGTAGCACGGTCCACCTCCTTGGGATGAAGAAACCTGATCTCCCTGATACCCACTTTGACCACCGATCCGCGTATCGGACAACGCCCGGAAGGGTTGGCCGGCCTCACCTGTCAGGGCGGGTGATGCGATACCATCCGCATCCACGACGGCCAGCGTCGCCGTCGACTACGGAGGCAACATGAAGAACCGAGCGGCCGGAGTGGCCGTATGCATCCTGCTGTCGTCAGGTCTCTGTCTTCCGGCGCAGACCCAGAAGGAGGCCGCCGTGACCCTGCATGCAAGCGGAGCGTTCGACGTCAAGCTGACCCCCCAGGCGACCGAGGACAACGCGCTCGGCAGGATGTCGCTCGACAAGCAGTTCCATGGCGACCTCGAAGCCACCAGCAAGGGTGAGATGCTGACCGCGATGGGAGGCGTCCAGGGCTCGGCCGGCTATGTCGCGATCGAGAAGGTGACGGGAAGCCTCAAGGGCCGGAGCGGCACCTTCGTGCTCCAGCACAGCGGCACCATGACGCGCGGCACTCCTCAACTGACGATCACGGTGGTGCCGGACTCCGGCACGGGCCAACTGGAAGGCCTCTCGGGCACGATGACGATCGAGATCGCGGACGGGAAGCATTCCTACGGCTTCGAGTACACGCTGCCCGGTGCTCCGTGAGCCTGTTTTCGAGGAGGCGAGGAGCCGCGTGCCCAGCCCGGGAACGATCCTGTCGGCGCTCACGTGTCGACCAACCGTTCAAGCGGTGGCGCATCCTGCCGGCCTACCAGGAGCTGCTCGATGCCGGAGCGCTCCGGGGCGGCACGGACAGCACGCAGATGATCCGCGAGGACCGCGACAGCCGTTGAGCCGATTGAATGCTGTACTTTGATGCCGCTTTCATCGTACTAACCGGCGAACCGGCGATAGGGTTGAGGAACCGGCCTTACGTGAGGTACTCTTCCACTGAGGCCTCTTCGATGACGCGAACCATCATCTCTTCGTCCGACCTGTCGCAAAGGACCCGAGAGATCCTCCACCGGGTGCGGGAAGGAGAGCTCGCCGTCGTGGCCAGCGGAGGAGAGGAGCAGATCGTTCTCCTGGATGCTCTCGACTACCGGCTCCTGCGCGCCCTCGCCCTGTGCGCTACCGGCGGAGGCGTCAACGGTTCTGGAGACCTGCTCGAAGCGCGGGTGATCCGCGACTACCTCAACGAGGGGATCAATCTCGGGAAGGCGGCCGAGCTGCTGCGGCTCTCCCGCTTCGAGCTCGAGGAAAGCTTCCTGCGGCTCGGGATTCCGCTCCGCCGAGGCGCCCGCTCGATCGAGGACGCGCAGGCCGAAATCGCCGCCGCACGCCGGCACGCCTGAACAGCTCCAATCCCTTGCATGCCGTCCCTCGCAGACACGACGGTCCTGAACAACTTTGCACAGATCCGGCGGACCGACCTCCTGAGGTCAGCCTCGGCTTTCCATGCCTCCAGGCTACAATGGTCCACCCGAGGGTTCAACCGGTCATGATCTCCGCACCCCCCTCCCACTGCTTCGTCGACCACATGTCCGAAGTCGGGCTGCGGTTGCGGGCGGCGAGCTTTGCCGATCTTCTCGTCGAGGCTGGCCGCGGTTTGGCGGAGCTTCTGCTGCGAGACGTACCTGCGGTGCCGGCGGGAGAGGCGCGGGAGATCGAGGTCTCCTCTCATGACCGCGAGGCGCTTCTCGTGGACTGGCTGAACGAGCTGCTTTTCGTGGCCGAGGCGCGGCTCTGGGTGCCGCTCGAATTCGAGGTGCTGGAAGCTTCCGACAACCACATCCGGGCTCGGGCGCGCGGCGCGGCGGTCGCGGTGCCTCCTTCGATCGTGAAGGCAGCCACTTTGCATGGGCTCCGGGTGGTGGAGACGGCGGAGGGTTTCGCAGCGGAGGTCATCCTGGACGTATGACGACACGGTATCCCTACGAGCGGATCGATCCCTGGACGGTCGAGATCCCGGTTTCGGCCCGGGAAGACATGCTCGTCCCTGCCCGGATCTATGTGGACGAGGTGCTCTGGGAGCGCGCCATCGGCGACCGCACCCTCGAGCAGCTCGTCAACGTCGCCACCATGCCCGGCATCACGGGCTGGGCCCTGGCCATGCCGGACGCGCACGAAGGCTACGGTTTTCCGGTCGGCGGCGTGGCCGCGTTCCGCGCCGAGGACGGCGTCATCTCGCCGGGCGGCGTGGGGTATGACATCAACTGCGGCGTCCGTCTCCTGGCCTCGGATCTCCAGGTGGACGAGGTCCGGCATCGGCTCAACGGGCTCGACGGGCTCATGACGGACCTCGCGCGCGTGATCCCGTCCGGCATGGGCACGAGAGGCCAGCTCCGCGAGGCCCGCACGGACATCGACCGCATCCTCGCCGAAGGGTGCCGCTATCTCGCGGAGATCGGCATGGCTCTTCCCGAGGATCTGGAGCGGACGGAAGCCCACGGCTCGCTCGAGCGGGCCGACCCGTCCAAGGTCTCGGAAAGGGCGCGGGAGCGCGGCGGCGGCCAGCTCGGCACGATCGGTTCGGGCAACCATTTCGTGGAGATCCAGAAGGTCGAGACGGTCTTCGACCGCGCGGCGGCCGTGGCGATGGGGCTGCGGGAAGGCCAGCTCGTGATCCTGATCCATACCGGCTCCCGCGGTCTCGGCCATCAGGTTTGCACGGACTGGGTGCGCGGCATGGACTCGGTGATGGCGCGGCACGGCATCGAGCTGCCGGACCGGGAGCTGGCCTGCGCGCCGTTCCATTCGAAAGAGGGGCAGGCCTATTTCGGCGCCATGTGTGCCGCCGCGAACTTCGCGTTCTCGAACCGGCAGGCCATCACGCATTCGGCGCGGCGGGTGTTCGAGCGCGCGCTGGGGGAGAAGGGCGGCCTGCGGCTGGTCTACGACGTGGCGCACAACATGGCGAAGCTGGAGGAGCACGGCGACGGCGAGCAGGTCGTGGTCCACCGCAAGGGTGCGACGCGCGCTTTCGGTCCCGCGAACCCGGAGACGCCGGAGATCTATCGCGAGGTGGGCCAGCCGGTGCTGATCCCGGGCAGCATGGGCACGGCGTCGTATGTGCTGGTGGGCACGGACGGCGCTCTGAGCCTCTCGTTCGGCAGCACCTGCCACGGCGCCGGCCGGGCGATGAGCCGCACGGCGGCCAAGAAGGTGAAGTCGGGCAACGCGGTGCGCAAGGAGCTGGAAGACCGGGGCATCGTGGTGCGCTGCGCCGCGGCCGGCGAGCTGGCCGAGGAGGCGCCGTACGCCTACAAGGACGTGGACCGGGTCGTGGACGTCGTCCACCACGCCGGGCTCGCCCGCAAGGTGGCCCGGCTGGTGCCGATGGGGGTGATCAAGGGGTAGGGCCGGATCGGGATACAATGACTCGCCCGTGAAAACCGCCGAGCCCATCAAAACGTCCGGAACGGCAGAGGAGATCCTCGGCCTCGTCCAGACTCTCGCCTTGGAGCTTCAGCCCGGCCGCCGCGGGATGGGGAGCACGTCGCTCGATTCGTCCCTGGAGCGCGACTTCGGGCTCGACAGCCTGGGCCGGGCCGAACTGCTCACCCGGCTGGAGAAGGCCTTCGGCGTCCGGCTGCCCGAGACCCTGCTGGCCACCGCGGAGACGCCGCGGGATTTCCTTGAATCGGTATTGGCCAAGGTACGGGCGGGGCCGAGCGGCGTCGCCGGTCGTTCCAGGGAGATCGTCGCCGAGCCTGCCGCTCCCGCCGAGCCGGTCCCGGCTCGCACGCGCACGCTTCTCGAGGTTCTGGACTGGCACGTGCAGCGCCACCCGGAGCGGCGGCACATCCTGTACTACCCGGGCGACGGCGAGCCCGAAGAGATGACGTTCGGCGACCTCGACCGCCGCGCCCGCCAGGTCGCCGCCGGGCTGCGCGACCTGGGAATCGGGCCGGGCCAGGCCGTGGGCATCATGCTTCCGACGTGCCTGGACTACTTCGCCGCGTTCTACGGCGCCCAGATGGCCGGCGCCATCCCGGTCCCGCTCTATCCTCCGGCGCGGAGGAGCCAGATCGAGGATCATCTGCGGCGGCAGGCCGGCATCCTGACGACGTCGCAGGCGGGCGTCCTCCTCACCTTCCCGGAGGTGCTCCCGCTGGTCCGTCTCCTGCGCGCCCAGATCCCGGGGTTGCGCAAGGTGGTGACCGTCTCCGAAATGACCGGAGGGGGTGCGGAGCTCCCCGAGGTGAAGGAGTCGGACATCGCCTTCCTCCAGTTCACGTCGGGCAGCACGGGCAATCCCAAAGGCGTGACCCTCACGCACGCCAACCTGCTGGCGAACCTGCGGTCGATCGGCAAGGCCGTGGAGATCGGGCCGGACGACGTGGTGGTGAGCTGGCTGCCGCTCTACCACGACATGGGCCTCATCGGGTCGTGGATGGGGAGCCTCTACTTCGGCCTGCCGCTGGTGCTCATGTCGCCGCTGACGTTCCTGGCCCGGCCGTCGCGCTGGCTCTGGGCCATCCACCGCCATCGGGGTACGCTTTCGCCGGCTCCCAACTTCGCCTACGAGCTGTGCGTGCGCAAGGTGGAGGAGGCCGAGCTCGACGGCCTCGACCTCTCCTCCTGGCGCTACGCTCTCAACGGCGCCGAGCCGGTGAGCCCGGAGGCGATACGCCGTTTCACCGAGCGCTACGCCCGCTACGGCTTCAATCCCAAAGCCATGGCGCCCGTCTACGGCTTGGCCGAGAATTCGCTTGGCCTGGCTTTCACGCCTGTGGGTCGCGGTCCCGTCCTCGACCTGGTGGACCGGGAGACGTTCCAGAAGACCGGGCAGGCCGTGCCCATGCCGCCGGTACCGGACAGCCATCCGAACGTGCCGAACGTCCTGCGCTTCGTCTCTTGCGGCTTTCCGGTGCCGGACCACGAGATCCGGATCGTGGACGGGAGCGGCAACGAGGTGGGCGAGCGGCAGGAGGGCCGGCTGGAGTTCCGCGGACCGTCGGCCACCAGCGGCTATTACCGCAACCCGGAGGCGACGGCGAAGCTGATCGGCCGGGAGGGTTGGGTCGACTCGGGCGACCGCGCGTACATCGCGGGCGGCGAGGTCTACGTCACCGGCCGGGTCAAGGACATCATCATCCGCGCCGGCCGGAACCTCTATCCTCACGAGCTGGAGGAGGTGGTGGGCGAAATCCCGGGCATCCGCAAGGGTTGCGTGGCCGTGTTCGGCGCCACGGACCCGGGAAGCGGGACCGAGCGCGTGGTTGTCCTGGCCGAGACGCGCGAGCAGGGAGAGGAGGCGCTGGAGCGGCTGCGGCAGGCCATCCAGGAGGTCGCGGTCGATCTCCTCGGCACTCCGGCGGACGACGTGGTCCTGGCGCCGCCTCACGCCGTGCCGAAGACCTCCAGCGGCAAGGTGCGGCGGGCGGCGAGCCGCGGCCTTTACGAGCGCGGACGGATCGGCCGCGGCGGCACGGCGGTCTGGGTTCAGCTCGCCCATCTGGGCTGGCAGGGCTTGAAGGCGCGGGCGGCGCAGCGGGCGCGGCGAGCCTCGGACCTCCTCTACGCCGGCTGGTTCTGGGCCGTGTTCGCCCTGGCCGTGCCGCCCGTGGCCGTGGCCCTGCTGACCATGCCGGGCCAGGCTCGGCGACGGCGGCTGGCCCGGGCCGTGGCGCGCGGACTGGCCGCCATGACCGGCACGCCGGTCCAGGTGACGGGCCTCGAGCACCTGGCGGGAGCCCCGGATTCCAGGATACTGGCCGCCAATCACGCCAGCTACCTGGACTCGTTCGTGCTCACCGCGGCCCTGCCGCCGGACGTAGGCTTTGTGGTCAAGAAGGAGCTGGAGGGCAACGCGTTCGCGCGCGCCTTGCTGAGGAGCCTGGGCGCGGTGTTCGTCGAGCGCTTCGAGGCCGGGCAGGGGGAGGCGGAGACCCGCAAGGTGGCCGAGGCCGTGGCCTCCGGCGATTCGCTGCTCATCTTCCCGGAGGGCACCTTCTCGCGCATCCCCGGCCTGCGGCCGTTCCGGATGGGGGCCTTCGTGGCGGCCGCCCGGACCGGTGCATCGGTCGTGCCGGTGGCGGTCCGCGGTACGCGTTCGAAGCTGCGGGGAGACGGCTGGTTTCCGCGGCGAGGCGGTGTCGAGGTCGAAGCCGGGCCGCCGGTCCGGCCTGACGGAGAGGACTGGGCCGCGGCCGTCCGGCTGCGCGACGCCGTGCGGGCCGGCATCCTGACCCGTTGCGGCGAGCCCGACTTGATGTGAGTTGCGCGGAACGTTGCAGGTCTGGGATACTGGCATCGATTTGATCAACATTCTCGAGACGGCAGGCATGCCGACCCCGCTGAAGAAGCTCCAAGAGGTTCTCCGATGCAAGACAAGGAGATAATGGGAATGCGGGTACGGGTAGAGTATGTCCTGATCCTCGCGGCCCTGACCGTCGCCACCCTGGTGCCGGGAGCCGCATCCGCGCAGTCCGAGGCGCCCTCGGGCAGCGCGAGCACGTGGACGTTCAGCATCGACTCGGCCAACAACCTGGTCATCCAGGATCTCGATGCCTTCAAGGCCGCCCAGGTGACAGGCATGAGGCTCTGCGTACGCTACTACCCTGCCTGTCCCTCGGCCACGGACCGCCGGTCGGCCGACCTGAAGCTGGTGAAGCCGCGCTACACCCTGCGCGGGAGCGGCTCGGGCGGGGATTGGCGGATCGAGCCCGGCCAGCCCACGGTGCGGGATACCGGCTCGGTGCTGCCGTTCCAGGTGGGCGGAGTGGAGCAGGGGATGGTCCAGGTCGTCAGCTCACCGGGCGCCTGGTTGGTCGATCTCCAGAGGATCCCGGCGTCCGAGCTGCGGGTGGGGGACGGCAAGCGCTGGAACGTCTTCCTGACCCTTTCGGGCTCACCGCCCGAGTCCGGCGAGGGCTGCTGGATCGAAGTGAGCTGCGGCGCTCCTTGAACGATCATGTCCTCCCCTCTGGGCATCCGGAGGCGACGGGCGTATGATCTCGACAGTGACAAGCGGCGCATCGGAGCACGCGCGGCACAGGGGTAGCGGGGTCATCGATCGCCGGCCTCCTACCCATGTGCGGGGCAGAGCCCTACCCGGAAGGTGGTTCGGCCTTCGCCGGGCTCCGTATAATCTGGAACCGTGTTCCGCAGGTCTGGAGAAGGGCGCACGGGCAACGGGAGCCGGATCGGCTGCCTGGCGGCCTGTGGCGTCCACTGACGCGAAGGAGACGACAATGGAGCTTCCTCTCACCATCACTGCGCAGGACATCACGTTGCCCGAAACGATCGAGGAGACCATCCGCGAGAAGGCTTCCAAGCTGGAGCGGTTCTACGACCGGCTGATCGGTTGCCATGTCCGGATCGCCGGTCCCGGCCGTCATCACCGGAATGGCGGGCTTTTCGACGTCCGCATCGATCTGAGTGTCCCTGGCAGTGAGCTGGTGGTCAATCACCAGGCCCACGAGGAGCTGCCGGTGGCCATCCGGGAGGCGTTCGCCGCCGCGCGCCGCCGCCTGGACGAGCATGCCAGGCTGCATTGTGAGGAAAAGAGGGTGGCCGAGGAGAAGAGAGTCGCCGAGGCCTGACCCATGCAGGCGCGCCGCCCGGCCGTCCTCCCCAAGGGCTGCCGGGCGACGCGCCGATCCGTCTCCTTCCTGTCCGATAGCTCCCCTGCGCAAACGCTCCTCTCCTTCCAGGAACGCTGCCGGTCCTCCTGGTCGGAAGATCCGGTCCGGGCCGTCGAGCTGGCGCAACTGGAGGTGGCCGTCGCCGAACACCTCGACGAGACGCGCTGCGGCACGGGTGTGACGGCGGACTCCCGGGCTGGGGCCGAGGGCGTCCGCATCGGCGACTCCCCAGAACCTATCCTCGTTTGGCCGGAATCTATAGGCGACTCCTCTGAGCCTATCGCCGTTCGGCCGGAACCTATCGGCGGCTTCCCGGAATCTATCGCCGTTCGGCCGGCGCCTATCGGCGATTGCCGGAACCTATCCCTGTTTGGCCGGGACCTATCGGTGACTCGCCGGAACCTCTCGGCGTCTGGCCTGAGTCTATCGGCGATTCGCTGGAAACTTTCCTCGTCTGGCCGGAGCCTATCGGCGTTTGGCCGGAGCCTATCGGCGTTCCGCCTATAGGTTGGGGGATCTCGACTTGACCCCCCTTTCTTCCGCCGATAGATCCGGGAGCAACGGCTCGGCCTCTCCGGTCCGGGCGGTTCCTGTGTGATTTCAACCACGACGGAGCCCCGGAGGCTGACCTTGCCTTCGGCCTGCCCGGCGACACGCCTCTCCTCGGCGACTTCGACGGCGACGGCCTTGACGACCCCTGTGTCTACCGCGACGGCCGGTTCCTGTGCGACACGGCGCACGATGGCGGAGAGGCGGAGGGAGCTCTGACCTTCGGCGGCACGGGCTCGGTTCCGCTTCTGGTCAATCTGGACGGAGTATAGAGCCAGGAAACCTGCCGCGCAGCCAGTCGAGGGCGCTTCCGGAGCGATTCCGACACCGGCCAAGGTCGCCGTTCCGGCGGGTCGCCGACCGGCTGCGGAAAGACCAGGAAGCGATCAAGAGCAAGACGCTCAAGCAGGAGGAGGTTGACGGCGTTGTTGCCGAGAACATCCGCCATCTCCGGTCGCTCGTGCAGGAGGTAGGCTGGATCGACACTGCTCGCTTCGGGTCCAAGACCTCCTATGCGGCAGTGATTCTTGCGAAACATGGAGGCGACCTGCGCCTGCTGCTTGCGGCTCTTCCTTTCATCGAGAGGGATTTCAAGAAAGCAGGAGATGACGCCCAAGCGTTTGCGATCGTCTACGACGCCGTCCAACTCGATCTCGGCCGGAAGCAGCGCTTTGGCACTCAGATCCGGGGAGTCGGAGATGGCAAACCCTTTGTAGTGCCGCTGGAGGACCCTGGCCACGTCGATGAGCTCCGGAAGGAGATCGGGCTCCCTCCGCTTGCAGAGTACCTTTCGGTCGCCGGCAAGGTTCTTCAGATGGAAATCTCGATGCCGCCGGCCGACGACGCCCAGGGCAACTCCGCAAAGCCCCCGGAATTGAGCGATGGTTCCGGTGGCCGGCGAAAAAAAGAGGGGCGTGTACTCAGTGCGCGGTTCAGTCACTCTCCCGTAGAGTAGCCTCACACACCTGATCCTGTCTCCGCCAGCCAGGTAGCCGAAGCTGATATCAGCTCCGAAGCTTCTGACACGAGGGCACTCAGCGGCAAACCTGTCGCGTCGATCCTGACCCAACTGCCATCGCTGAGGCACCGCAACTGTTGAAGAACTTTCTCTTGATAGCAGACAAAATCCTCGGCACCACCGCCTGTATGACCATCCATCCTCCCCGACTCCGTCGCTGAGAACTTCGCTCTCCTCGTCACAGCAATTCGTGGATCCACATCGACGAAGATCACCAGATTCGGGACGCTCAAGTGGCCGAAACTCGCCAGGACAGAGTGGCGATCAAAATCACTCTTGAGAAGAAAGCGCGCTGCAAACTTAAAGTACCAGTTGTCGATGATTACAAGTTTTCCTTCGTCCAAAAGCGGCTGCACCTTGCAGTGGTCCAGAATACTGAACCAAGAGCCGATCAGGTGGAACCAGTGGTGATCACCCCATTCCCAAAGCGGAGCCTCTGGAGGATAGTCCCAGAGCACTCGGCGCAGATCCTTCAGTCGCTCAACAAGATAAGGTTCCTGGAATCCTTCCACGCTCTTCTTGTCAATCAAAACGAAGTCCATGCCGCGCCGCCGAAGCTCTTCCGCGACCGAGAGGGCCAGGGTGGTCTTTCCGGCGGCATCGCCGCCCTCGAAGCAAACGAGAGCTCCTTTGCTACTCCTCTTTTGCCTCATGTCTGGCAGCCTCCCGGGCTTGGCTGGAGAATCGGAGAAAGTTGCACGGCGCCAAGCATTTTGGGAATGAAATCGCCCCAGTCGTGGCGCCTTGGGGTGCCCGTATTGAGAGGGCATAACGAGTCGAGGAAATCTCCGGGCACCTTTCCCTCTGAAAGTTCTGAGATGTGCCAGAATACGTAATATAATGGAGGATGGAGCTTGTATTTGTTGGCGATATACAAAATTCTTTCCCAATCGATGCCATCATGATTGCGGAATATTACCAGCAACACGTCTATGAAAGATCTCATGACATACGCGCAGTTGAGATGCGATTCGCGATAAAAGCGAACAGCCAGGTACCACGCGATATCAGTAAAGCCCTGCGCGAGGCATTCGCCCACCTCTGGAAAGTCGATTGCGCGGAGGTTGGACCAAGCATCTTCCAGATCGAGTTCAGAGAGAGATGAATATGAACGTCATAGCCGATGACCAAGCGGTAGGCGTCGCGTAAGGGGGTCATGCGCCAATAGGACAAGCCTTCATCAATGGCATCCTTGAAAGGCAGCAAATCGGGGACGAGAACCACTTTGGAGAACTCCGCGAGCTCAATAGAGCCTTCCTCGAACTCGGCCCGTTCCAGATCAGAAAGCGGCATTATCTCAAAACGATCTTTGTCTAGCTTGCCCTGGGTAAAGCCCTGGCGCTGGAAGACGTTCACCACCTTTGGCACATCGGCAGGCCGTACCAGAATATCAATGTCGCCCATGGTCCGGGGAAACATCTTTTGATACATCGCGAGATCGAGATCCGCGCCTTTTATCAGGACGACCGGAACATCGCTGTTTGCAAGCGACTCCATAACAGGCCTGAGATGCTTATAGTGCTCGCTGGATATTATCCGGAATACCTCCGATAGCTTTGCAGGCAGATCGCCCAGGCCAAGATCATGGGAACGTGAGAACACGTCGAGCATAGGCATCATCTTCTCGCGGATGGCTCTCTTCACCAAAGCTTCGCGAAACTGGTCAGGATTAGCCTGGGGAATGCCAGTTCTTGCAATTGCAAAAGCTCTGCCGGTGGCAGCCCACAGACCAGCTTGCAGTAGAGTTCTTCCCACTTCGGGACTTGACAGTGAAAAATCTTGGCTCGTCAAAAGATCTCCAGTGCCCGGAGGGGATGTGCTCAGCGGACCGAAGTCCTCCCCCGCTTGGCTATTTTCCGCATCTGTGGAATACTGATCTCCGTTGATTGACACGCGCTCTTGGCTATTATAAGCTCTTAGCGCGATTTTGGAAAGCAGTATCAGCGTCACTCTTCGAAAGCACAAGGGTCTGCCTCTGCTACTGTGGCATAGATCCTGAGAAGGCTCCTTATTGGAGTGGGCGTCGGGTGCCGGAGGCGCATGGGGCCGGGGGCGCTCCACCGCCTGAAACACTTCGAAGTTTTTCCCCACTCCTCTCGGGGCCCTGCTTCAAACAGTCCACTCAAGCTACCGATTCGGGTGGCTTACATACGAAAGGGGTAAATGCATGAAGAAGGTAAAGATTGCGGTCCTCGCGATCGCCTGCCTCGCGATGTTGATCTCGATGGCTCCGCTCGTTGCCGTGGATGAACAGGACTATACGCCTGGCGGCTCTGGTGGTGGCAGCGGCGCTACTTGGAGGGTGACGTGCAACTACAACGGGTATGAGCAGCTCGTCTCGAAGAGCTGCTCGAGCGGCGGCAACCAGACGTGCAGTTGCCCGTAGAGCTTTTGCTCGTGGAATAAACGAAGAAGCAGCTCGGCCGCGTTTGGCCGGGCTGCCTTCCCCGGGAGGCTTCATGAAACTTCGAACAACCTCGGAATACCTCCTCTTAACGGCATTGGCGGTTCTGGTGGCCTGCACTGGTGATGAATCCTCCGGTTCACCGGTTAGGCTGCTTCATACGACAAGGCTGGAGGCGTTACCTTTTGTCTCTTCCCAGCCCTCTTTTTCACTTCGCTGGCCGGCATTTCTCCTAGCGGATGCAGCCGACCGTTATCTTTGGGGGGAGGGTCGGCAAGTTCTTGAAATTGAAGCTCCGAGGACTGGCCCGGTCATCGCAAAGCCGGAGGAGTCGAACTTTACACGGGGCCTCGATAAGCTGATCGCGGCAGCGCGGACTTCGGAAGGGACGTTGGTGGTCCTGGATGTGTCCGGCCGGGTCGCGGTCCACAGTCCAGACGGACAGATGTGGAAGTTCGAGACTCAACTGGCGAATGAACCAGGGAACCTTGCGATCACGAAGGATCGGATTTATCTCCTTCTCCAAGGTCAGTCGAGGACAGGCAGTGCCGTGGCTGCGTATACCTTCTCAGGCTCCGAAATCGGTCAGTGGGGAGAAATGCCTGCCGACGGGATCATCCAGGCCAACCTCCGGGGAGGCGGGATCGCCGCGTGTCCGGATGGTTCGATCTTCTACAGCTACATCAACAGCCCACAGATCCTTAAACTCCAAAACGATGAGAAGAAGAGTGTGCGGTTTCTGGGAAAAGCGGACAGTTCCTTTGATGTGATCTCCAAAAGCAGGATCTTCCGAGCAGCCGAGGAGGGGATGAGATCAGGCTCGCCGGGCCCTCTGGTAAAGCTCGGCCTGGGTGGCAGTCGAGTGATGGCTCTCGCGTGCTCGAAGGAGGGCCTGTTGTTCCGCCAGGTTGCTGTGCCGGCCGGGAAAGGTTCCTACGTTGAGGTTTGGGATCCAGTCTCCTCAGCTCTAGTAGGAACTATTCCCAAGGTAGATGGAGTACTCATGGACGTCAGCGGCCATACTCTTTATCTCGGGACATCCGAAGGCAATAAGTTCGTACTCTATCGCGTCGGCTTTCGTCTCGAACCTTTTCGATCCGGGAAGGAGGCTGTCTGATGGAGAGGGCGTTGTGGTTCTTCGTAATAGCTCTGCTGGCAGTGGACATCACCTTGATGGTCCAGCGAAGGCAGGCCGACGAGAGATTTCAGAACCTGCAAAGGAAAACTTCGGTCACTGAGGCCAATGTGAAGTACGCCATCGAAGAGGAGACTATCCTGACCGGCGTCGGAGCCGTTCCAGCGGCATTTCCTCGTATCCGCTTGGCCGAGTCGGCCGGCGACACGGTCCAGTTCGTCCTGCTAGCGAGCGTCAACGACTGCACGAACTCCATTGAGGACGAGGTAGTAAAGTTGAATGAGCTCTCTCTGCGGAAATCCAGTAAGATTGATGGGATTCAGGGGTTCTTCGTGGACGAAGATCAACGCCAAAAGGCTAATACGTTCATCAACCATCTTTCTCCAGCCCCGGTTTTCCCCATGTCGGTGAAAAATGCTATTGCGCAGTTGCCGGAGGCAACGACGCCGCTGGTGCTGGTCCTTCGGTCCCGGGACGGGAAGATCCTCGACGCTCATAAGCCAATTCCGGAAAACCTGATTAAGCGTGATGCATTCTATACCCGATGGACCGCTGCTTTGGGAATGATTTGATGAGCTCACTGATCCAGGATCTCCGGCAGAGTCTTCGTCTCCTGGTGAAGAGTCCCGGCTTCACGACTGTCGCGGTCTTGACCCTCGCTCTCGCTCTCGGCGCCAACACGGCGGTGTTCAGCGTGATGAACGGCGTCCTGCTGCGGGTGTTGCCCTATCCGGATTCCGGCCGGATCGTGGATGTGTCGATTCTGATGCCCGCCAGCGGCGGTCAACCGGAAGGTAAGGCTCTCCTTGACCCGCAGAGACTCGATGCCTGGCAGGCACGCACCCGATCTCTCGAGGAGCTTGCCGCGTATCGCACACAGCTTTTCACTCTGAGCCATCCGGGCGACCCTGAGCGGCTGGCCGGCGCCAGCGTCTCTCCCTCGCTCTTCTCCCTACTCCGTGTGGTTCCAGCCGTGGGGCGCACGTTCGACCCGGCCGAGCAGAAGCCCGGATCGGACAGGGTTGTCGTCTTGAGCTACGAGCTCTGGCAGCGCCGCTTTCAAGGGGATGCGCGGCTCCTCGGCACGGCCATTACCTTGGATGGCGAGCCTCACACTGTTATCGGAGTCATGCCCGAAGGCTTCTTCTTCCCGACGCACGGCGTCGATCTCTGGAAGCCTCTAGCCCTGCGACCGCCGATCGCGGCAACGGTCGACGCCATCCAAAGCGAGTACCTGCCGGCGGTCGCCCGGCTGAAGGACGGAGCTTCCCTCGTGCAAGCCGAGACCGAAGCGGAGGAGATCTTCCGCAGGCTGCCGTCGGCGGATGGGCCGCTCGCGGGCAAGGTACGACTCGTTCCCCTGCGCGAAGCCATGGTGGCGGGTGTGCGCCCCGCTCTTCTGGTGGTCTCCTCGGCGGTCGGCCTCGTGCTGCTCATCGCCTGTGTGAACGTCACGAACCTGCTCCTCGCGAGGAGCTCCACGAGGCGCCGGGAGATGGCAATCCGCAGCGCCATGGGCGGCGGGCGAGGCCGGCTCGTGCGCCAGATGCTCACCGAAAGCACCGTGCTGAGCCTCGCCGGAGGGATCGCCGGGATGCTCGTCGCCGGATGGACCCACCACCTGCTCCTTCGGCTCCTCCCCAGAGAGATTCCGCGTCTCGAAGACATCCAGCTCGACGCCCGGGTCTTCCTGTTCGCCTTCGCGCTTTCCCTGGTGACAGGGCTCCTGCTGGGCCTGCCGCCTGCTCTGCGAGGCGCAAGGCCTGGTCTGGTCCAGGATCTCCACGGCGCTGTCGCCGAACCTCCGCAGGGCTCGCGATCTCGCGACCTTCTGGTTGTGGCCGAGGTGGCTCTGGCTTGCGTCCTGCTGGTCGGCGCCGGGTTGCTCGTCCGGAGCTTCCTCCATCTCATGGGAATCGAGCCGGGATACGAGCCGGACCATGTGCTGACGGCGACCATCGATCTGGACCCGGCCCGGTACGGCGCTCCGGGGCAGACCGGAACGTTCTGCGACGAGCTCCTCGACCGGCTCCAAAAGAACGGAAAGGTGCAAGCGGCCGGAATCGTGAGCTTCGCACCTCTGGCACCGGGTTTCTCGTTGACCAGCCTGGAAGTCGTGGGCCAGCCCCCCGGACGGACCCTGGCGGTGCCTCAGATGACAAGCCCGGGGTACATGGAGGCGATAGGGCTGCGGCTGTCGGAAGGCCGATGGCTGACGGCTCAGGATCATGCGATGGAGGCTCCCGTGGCCGTGGTCAACGAGACCTTTGTTCGGCGGCACATCCAGGGGCCGGCAGTCCTCGGACGGCGGCTCAACGTGGGCTCGGCGTCGCTCAAGATCGTCGGCGTCATCCAGGACGTGCGCCTCCTGGGATTGAGCGCGGATCCCAAGCCGGAGCTGTTCACCTCCTACCGGCACGCGGAGGCGATCTCCGGCGCCAGCCCTGAGCGGATGACCCTCGTGATCCGCACCCGCGAAGACCCTCTGGCCCTGGTGCCCACCCTGCGAACGCTGGTCCTCAGCCTCGACCCCGGCCTCGTCCTGGAGGATGTCGGCACGATGAATAACAAACTTTCGGCCTCCGTGGCCCAGCCACGCTTCTACGCGATTCTTCTGGCGGCTTTCGCCGCTCTGTCCCTGATGCTCGCTTCGGCAGGGGTCTATGGTGTCCTTTCTTATTCAGTGGCCCGGCAGACCCACTCCATCGGTGTGCGCAGAGCGCTCGGCGCCGTGTCGGGCGACATCCTGGCCATGGTCTTGCGAAAAGGCGTCGCCCTGGTCCTTCTGGGACTTGGGATCGGATTGGCCGCGGCGGCTGGAGCAACCCGGCTTCTCGCAGGGCTCTTGTTCGGCCTCACGGCGACGGACCTTTTGTCGTACGTTTTGGCGGCCCTCGCTCTGGTCGCCGCCGCGCTCCTCGCCTGCTACCTGCCGGCGCGACGTGCCATGCTGATCGATCCCATGGAGGCGATCCGGTACGAGTAGGCTTCAGCGCCGCCGCCGACAGACGAAAAAGAGGGGCGTGCCAGGCACGCCCCGATCCTTCCAGCCAGATGTGATCTTGTGGCTACTCGTTGGTGGGGGCCGCCGTCTCGGCCGGCGGCGGGGGCGGGGTGGGGTTTTCCGGCTGCTTCCGGCCCGACCGGCCGCGGAAGGGGTTGAGCCCGAATTCCGTCAGATTCTCGGACCGGCTGCCGTAGAACTGCTTGAGGCCCTGGCGCAGCATCGTGGCCAGACGCTGGCCGTCTCCGATCTTGCTCCGGACATCCTGGGAGGACTGCTGGGCTCAACGCCAGCGCGGTCTGGCCCAGCCGGTGCCGCGCCCGGCTCGGCCTGGAGGGCGACGCCCGCTCGGCTGCGCTGCACCCAACACTTGACTGGAAAACTCAGTTCACGGTAAACTACCCCCAACTACGCTATCACCAGTCGTGCGATGATGGGGTACGACTTGGTGTAGGTGGTTGCTCGGCAGCATGTCCAGCGGACACCAGGGCGAAACCGGTAAGCCACTTGCCTGCCTTGAGGAGTTGCAGATTCGTATGGTGCGGACGTCGAGCCAGTCCTCGACCTCCTTCGCTTTTTTCCTCTGCCCGACGTCAGCTTCTTTCTTCACGTTGCGCCGACCATCGCCCATGCGAGGCTGGTCAAGCGCCATGAACCACCAATCCACGCGCTGGAAAGTCTCGACCACCTAAAGACTTTGGCTGGCGCCTATCATGAGGTGTTCGCCCGTCTCGCTTGGCGGCCTATAGTGCTGGCTGCCGAGGTCGACTTGGAGCAGGCGGTTCGTACGATTCTGGCGGTGCCCCAGGGATCGGCCGCCGCGCCGGGGCCGGGCCAAGGAGAGTGGAGATGCTGAAACCCTGGCACGTTGTCGCCAGCACAAACACCCACGTTGACTCCTGGCTCAAGGTGCGGAGCGATACCTGCCTCCGGGCGGATGGGCACCTCATCACGCCCTACTACGTGCTGGAGTATCCAGATTGGGCAAACGTGGTTGCGCTGACGCCATCACTCGAGATTGTCCTTGTCCGCCAATACCGCCACGCCGTGTCCGAGATCCTGCTGGAGTTGCCATGCGGCGCACTCGCGCCTCACGGGGAGGACCCAGTCTCTGGAGCCGCACGCGAGTTGCAGGAGGAGACCGGCTATGTTGCCGCGGAGCTTGTCCAAGTCGGCAAGGCCCATGTCAATCCCGCCACTCACAACAACACTTCCTGGACCGTTCTCGCTATCGGCGCTCATAAGCTCGGCGGTCTGCGGCTCGACGCGAACGAGGAAATCGAGGTTATTCTCGCCGACCTCCTCAATTTCGTCTCGCTCGTCACTCGCGGCGAGCAGCCGTTGCAGGGTATGCATATGGCCACTCTGTGGATGGCCTTACATTGGATCACCCGCTCACAGCGCCCCGACCTTGAGTTCCTGCGCCGTCGCCTCATCGACTCAGGTTGCTTGGCATGAAGGGCCGACCCGGGAGGTTCCAGCCACTTCCGGAGCCCCGTGAACCTACCTGCCTCGGCCGGAGCCTGACCCGGCTCCGGCCCCTCAACCTCACCCCTCACGAGGCCCCGGAAAGGGTGATGGTGTCTGCGAATGGGTCTTCCTTATGGATAATGGTGTCGAACCTGCACCGGCAAGGAAAAACGAGTCAGCGCCCGCCGGCTCACCCCTCGAACCGCAACCGGGGATTGCTCTTCGCCTTCGCCAGGAAGTCCTGGAGCTGCCGGACCAGCCCCGCGGTGACCCGCTCTTTCTTGGCGGCTTCCTGGAAGAGGATCACCGCGGCGATGGCCTCCCGGTGGACCTGCTGGGCCTTGAAGATCTCGAGGATCTCGTCGGCCAGTACCTTGATTTCCGCGAAGCGGCCTTCCTCCCGGTAGAGCAGCGCCACGTCCAGGCTTGCCAGCCCGTATTCGAAAGGGTGCTTCCGTTCCTCGAATTCGTGCCGCACCTGCTCCAACTTGATCAGTGCCTCTTCTTTTTGACCCAGGCTCGCCAGGCAGTTTGCGTCCAACCATGAAGTTTTGATGAGGTCGATCGCGTTGCCGAGCCGCTCGGCCAGCCGCCGGACCTCTTCCACGAGCGGCACCGCCTCCGAGGCCCTGTCCAGTTTCAGGAGGCTCGACGCGCGGTTGAACAGAAGCACGCACCGGAGCCGTGGCTGCCGGTCGCCGTCGATGACCCGGTCCGCCCGTTCCAGGCTCCGAAGGGCGCCTTCAGGGTCTCCGCTCTCCTTACGGGTGACAGCCTGATTCATCAAGATGATTCCGACCTCCTCGGGCCGGGCCAGCTTCAGGGCGTTTTCATGAAGCTTCAACGCCCGGGGAAGGCGGCGCTGAGCCCGGCGCAGCGAGGCCTCTATGTCGAGCAGGTAGGCCTCGGAGAGCAGGGCGCCAGGGTCTTCGCCTGCGTGCCAGAGGCGCCAGGCACGGGCAAACGTGTTCTCGACACTCGGAAGCTCGCCGCCAGCCACCTTCTGGGCATTCGCGATGAACCCCGTACACCAGCCTTCCAGCCGGGTTCGGAAGCCTTCGCCGCCCGGCACATCCAGGTCGACCCGCCGGGCGATATAGAGGGCAAGCTCGGCCAACTTCACGGCCTTGTCCGGGTCGTCTGGCGCCGTGTCCTCGCTCGCCCTGCACAGGTGCAGGCAGAGCAACGGGCCCCGATACGCCCGCGAGCGTTCGATCAGGAGGCGCTGTTGGGCCTCGGAATGACCGGTCAGCCTCTCGAACAATACTTCCACTCGTTCGGGAGAGCCGGCCCGGTCCGAGCTCCGCGTGCCGCGCATGAGCACGTGCTCCGCCCGAGCCAGAGCCAGAGCACGCTCCACGATGTCCCACACGGCCGCCCGGGTCTCTTCCGGAAGCCTCAACTCGCTCGGCGGTGCTTCTTCCAGCCCCTGGGCCATCGCCTGGGCTTTGCGGACGAGCCGGTGGCACCAGCGGAGGAAGCCGACGAGCCGGCGGGCCAGGCCGAGCCCCGCCCTGATCTTCTCGAAGGTCGCCGGCATGGGCTTCTGCTTTCCCTGCTCGATGCGGTTGATCTCGGTCCGCGGTATCCCGGTCACCCGGGAGAGCTCGGCCTGTGATTCGATGCCAGCCAGGCCGCGAAGGAAGGTGATGAGCTTGCCCGACTCGATCCGGTCCTGCTCGGCGTCTTTCATCGGCTTTCTCCAACCGGTGCTCACACGTGTGTGAGGCCGGAGGTGGATTATTTCACCCGTGACCGGGCACCATGTACGCTCGGAGAGGCGCCTCCGCGGCCAATGTCGGCCACCTCAGAGCTGCCTCCTCCGAAAGGAGCCAGCATGCCCCGTAACCATTTTGCCCGCCTTTCCGTCATCCTTCTGGTCGTCGCCGCCCTTGCCGCACCGCCGGCCTGGGGGGCGCCGCGCCCGCCGTCCGGCGGGATCGATCCGATCGGCATCCTCGCACATGTCTGGAGCTCCCTTTCGGCCCTCTGGTCGGAAGAAGGCTGCAACGCGGATCCCCATGGCGGTTGCGGTACCAGCCAGCTTTCCACGCCGAATGCGGGCTGCACTCTCGATCCTCATGGCGGCTGCGCCACGGCCCAGCAAGTAGTACCACCGCCCACGCCGGATGAGGGCTGTAATCTTGATCCCCACGGCGGCTGCGCGGCCGGGAACTGAGGCGGTCTGAGTTGTGCCCTCCCCTGCCCTGCGGGGGAGGGGCCATGTTCGAAGTTTCAAAAAGATCACCCTTCGAACCGGAGTTGAGGATTGTTGCGGGCCTTTTCCAGGTAATCCTGGAGTTGGCGGATCAGCTCCAGGGTGACCCGCTCATTCCCGGCCGCCTCCTGAAAGAGGATCACCGCTGCAATGGCCTCCCGGTGGACCTCCTGGGCCTTGAAGATCCCCAGCATCTCGGCGGCCAGCGCCTTGATTTTGGGGAATCGCCCTTCCTCCCGGTGGAGTAGTGCCACATCCAGGCTTGCCAGCCCGTAGTCGAAGGGATGCTCCCGTTTCTCGAGCTCGTGCCGTACCTGCTCTAACTTGATCAGCGCCTCTTCCCTTCGGCCCAAGCCAGCCAGGCACTTTCCGTCCAACCACAACGTTTTGATGAGGTCAGTTTCGTTGCGCAGACGCTCGGCCAGCCGCCAGACCTCTTCCACGAGCGGCACCGCTTCCTTGGCCCGGCCTAGGAGGATTAGGCTCGACGCCCGGTTGAACAGAAGCACGCACCGGAGCCGTGGCTGCCGTTCGCCGTCGATGACCAGGGCCGCCTGCTCCAGGCTCCGGAGGGCGCCTTCGGGGTCGCCACTCTCCTTACGGGTGACAGCCTGGTTCAGCAAGATGATGCCGACTTCCTCGGGCCGGGCCAGCTTCAGGGCGTCTTCATGAAGCTGCAGCGCCAGGGGAAGGAGGCGCTGAGCCCGGCGTAGCGAGGCCTCCATGTCGAGCAGGTAGGCCTCGGAGAGCAGGCCCGCAGGGTCGTCGCCAGCGCGCCAGAGACTCCAGGCACAGGCAAACGTCTTTTCCACGCCGGGAAGATCGCCGCCGGCCACCTTATGCGCATTCGCGACGAACCCCGTACACCAACCCTCCAGCCGCGACCGAAAGCCTTCGCTGCCCGGCACATCCAGGGCGAAGTTCCGGGCGACCAGGAGAGCCAGCTCCGCCAGCTCCAGGGCCCGGCTCGGCTTCCGCGGCGCCGCCGCCTCGCTGTCGGCGCAGAGGACGAACGCCAGGCCCCAGTGCTGGTACTCCGGCGCTCCTTCTATAAGGACGCGGCGGTCGGCCGCCGCGGACTCCGTCAACAGCTCCCGGGCCAGCCGCCGCCCTTCTTCGAGGTCGTCGCTCCGGTTCTTGTTCCGGTGCTCGCGGAGGCGGACGTCCAGGACGAAGTCGATCAGCTCGCCGGCCGCCATCGCCGCGGCCTTCTCGTCGATGAGCCGCTCCTCGGGAGACGGGTCCACCGGCGACCACGGGGCGAGGGGAGGAGGCAGGACCAGGCGGGCGGCGATGACGGCCCGCTCGACGTCCAGCGGCCCCAGCTCCATGAAGTCCGCCAGCTCCTCCAGGCGCTCCCGGCTCAGAGCGTCCTCTTCCCAGATGTAGGACGAGATCCTGTTGGGGGAGATCCCGGCCTTCGAGGCCAGCTCCCGGGCTGTCCAGCCGTGCCCGGTCATCAGGATGTCCAGGGCGAGCCCGAGCAGCGTCGGGACCTTCCGGGTCCCCCCCGCTACCCCCGCCGTCTCCTTCCCTTCGGTTCTTCCAGAGTGCGGTCCACGGTGTCTCATATAAGTATAGTTGCCGCTGGGGGCCTTTTTTTGACAGCTTGGCCAAAATTCGTGCTGCCGGAAGAATCCACGCCCCACCTCACAGCAGTGTGAGGAGTCCAAAGCTACCCGTTCACGCCCTGCCGGACCTCGCTTAGCCTTCATCTGCGATGAGGGCGGACAACGCATGAACAGATCCGGGTCGCTCACCCTGTCGGCCATGGCGACGCTGACGTCGGCAGTCACCTCCTTCTGGGAAGCCTACGGCGAGGAGAACCCGGCGGACATGGCGGCCCGCCACGCTCACTGGCGAAACGTCCGGGAGCTGGATGCGGAGGTCCGCCGGGAGCACTACTCCAAGGTGGACCTCTCGCGGATCGATGCGGACATGGAGGCGCTGCTCTACGCCTGCGTCGTGCTGGACCATTTCACGGTGCGGCCTCTGGCCGAGCCCGGCCAGGTCGTCACGCCGCCGCTCTACAGCGCGACACAGGCAGGGCTCCGCGTCTGCTTCGAGCGAGGCTCGTGGCTCGCCACCTGGATCAAGCTGGAAGAGCCGACCTTTCAACCCGAATGCGTCCGGCGCCAAGTGCTCGCGATCACGCAGAGCGCGGACGGGACGCTCCGTTATCGGGATCTGGCCGCGGCATGAAAGAGGAGCGGCCCCATCCGAGCCACGGCGCCCTCCTGCGATTCGCCCGTGGCGAAGTTTCACCGGCAGAGAGAAAGGTGATCGTGGCTCATCTCCTCCGCCGGTGCGAGGCGTGCGCGGCCACGGTCCGGGAGGGAGCCGGGATGTCGAACCCTTTTCATACTGAAAGAAGCTGTGAGATTGGGGAGCGAAGGTCGTGAAAGGCCAGGAAGAGCAGGGTTTGCAGGGCGAAGCCGGGGAGAAGATTCTGGCGCCGAAAGTGCGGTCGTGGCGCGCTCCATCCGAAACCGAGCTCCGGGCCGCTCTCGAACGGCGCATCCACAGGAGGCTTGGAGCGGAGGCCGCGGCCCAGGTCCGGCCCTTGCTGGACGATCTGGCTCCCGAGCGCTTGCGCACCGCGGCGGCCCGGCTGCCGTATGTCGAAGTCGTCTCGGCGCTCGTCGATCCGGACTGGAAGCTGGAGGCCGAGCTGATCGGAGTGGCCAAGCTTGCGAATCATGCCTTCGGGTGGCCTCTGGCAGCCGGGGTGCTGCTGGAGCTTCGCAAGGGTCGCCGGCCGTCCAACACGGCGGAGCTCTTCGCCGAGATCCCCTGGCTCGGGCACCTGCGCGAGGTGAGGGTGGTCGTGAAATCCCTGACCGAGTCGGGTTGGGCGGTTCTGAAGTGCGGCAGCCTGGCGGTAGCGGACAATCTGAGCAAGGCCGTCGATTCGAAGATCGTTCGGGCGACGCGCTTCGGCCTGACTCGCTGACGTTCGAGATTTCCCGATGACCTACCGAGCGAGCAACGCCACATATCGCCGTAACCTGTACGCCGACGCCCGCCAGTATGGAGCCCGGGCCGTGCGCCTCTTTTTCCTGCTCCAGTCGGGTTGTTGCGAGGAACCCCTGCGGGCGCTGGTCTGGGCTCTCCTGCGGGCGGACCTGGGCAGGGCTATGAGCGCGGCGAGGAGGTACCAGGAGAAAGGCGGGAAGGTGCCGGCCACAGCCCGCAAGTCGAGAGAAGAGCGCGAGCAGCAAGCAGAATTGAAAAACCTCGGACTCCAAGGGCCGTTCACCGGTCCGGCGCACGCCACACACAAGCCGTTGGTTTGAATGTGGCCGAGGCCAGGGACGGTGTCGGCCTCATGTTGTCGGGCGCGCGCCTGCTGCGCGCATTGGCCCGGCGCAAATAGGAACCGCAAATCGGAGGAAGGGATGGGGATTGCCGTATTCTCACCCCTGTGACTGCCAAGCCGACGGCCGGCGCATCAGCGGCGGCGCGGGCCTGTCTTCCGGTGCGGGGTGCGGGAGGATCTGGCGCAGGTAGGGCTCGATGCCCAGCGACTGGTCCCAGTTCGGAGGGTAGCCGACGGAGACCTCTTCGAAGCGGACGCCGTCGCGCTGGTAGCGGCCCCGGATGTGGAGGTGGCCGTAGATCACCGCCTCCGCCCGGAAACGGAGGTGCCAGTTTTCGGTCCGGCGGGTGCCGCACCAGATGGAGAAGCGGGGGATGGCCGGCAGGATCGCCAGGTCGCGGCGCAGTGGAAAGTGATTGATGATCACCAGCGGCGCCCGCGCGGCGGCCTCCTCCAGCCGGACTTCGGTCGCCTTCACCCGCGCCTCGCACCAGGCGGGTTTCGTCGGGTAGGGATCGGGATGGAGCAGCACCTCGTCCGAGCACAGGAGGTTGTCTTCCGCGGCCCATTCGATCGCTTTTTCGACCGGGATCTCGTCGGGACAAAAGGTGTAGTCGTAGAGCACGAAGGTGGGCGCCAGGATGCAGCGCGGGCCTTCGCCCGGCCAGACCACGTAGGGGTCCTCGGGCGTGAGGACACCGTAGGTCCGGCAGATCTCGACCATCCGCAGGTATTTCGCCTCGCCCCGCAGGTCGCCGGGCTTGGTGGGGATCGTCCAGAGATCGTGGTTGCCCGGTACCCAGAGAAGGCGGGCGAAGCGGCGCGTCAGGAGCCCGAGCGCGAAGCGGAGGTGCTCTTCGGTCTCGCCGACGTCCCCGGCCAGGATCAGCCAGTCGTAAGGGTGTGGGCGCAGGGCCTCCAGGGCCCGGCGGGTCACCTCGTAGCGGAGGTGCAGGTCGGCCAGCGCGTAGAGCTTCATCAGTTGGGAGTCTGGTTCAGAAGCTCCTGCACCTCGGGCGAGAAGGTGCCGCGCTCCTCTTCCGTGGCCTCGGCCACCTCGCCGGGGAAGAGCAGCGCCTGGCGCACAACCCCTTCCTCGGCTTCCTCGGTTTCCTCGACCAGCGACATCTCCACCAGCGCGTGCCGGACCGGCTCCACGGAGAAGTCCGGATGATAGATCGCTCCGCCGCCGCTCGGAATGCCGAAGCCGCGGGCGTGCTCGCCGGCTCTGGGCACGATCTGGCTCAGGCGCGCCCAGGCGGGCTCGTCGTGGACGTCGATCACGAACGGCACGAGCCGGAAGGTATCGAAAATCTTTTGATCCTCATTCCAACCCTTGAGGCCGAGTTGGACGGCGCCGGCCGAGACCCCGATCAGCAGCGCACCCGCGTAATAGCGGCTGACAATCGCCTCGCGCAGGCCGTTGCGCTCGAACGTGTCCCAGCCCCGTTCCACGTCGCCGCCGGCCAGGAGGATCAGGTCCGCCTTCTCCAGGAAGGCGCGGTCCTCGGGCTTCGGGTCCGAGGGGATCATGCGGGTCTCCCGGATCCCCACCTCACCCATGGCGGCGACGAAGAGGTCGTAGAATTCCGGCGCGTCGCCGTTCGAGGCACCCAGGTAGGCGGCCTCGAGCGGCCGGCCTACGTCCCCTTCCTCGCAGGCCTCGACGGCGCGGGTGAGGAAAAGCTCGCCGTTCTCGCGGTAAAACAGGAGCTGGCTGTCGGCCAGCAGAAGGATCGGTTTGATCGTCGACACGGTGTCAGCCTCCGCCCTTTATCCTACTCGGCCTTACTCGGAATAGCCCAGGGCGCGCAGCCGGGCCGCGCTCTCCGGGTCGATGTGGGTGGCGAGCACCTGGTCGGAGACCGCCAGACCCTTGCGGACCGTGGCCATCCAGGCCTGCAGGTCGGCTGAGGTGTTGGCGGGATCTGTGGCACCCAGGCTCCGGGTCTCTCCCGGGTCCCGGAGCAGGTCGAACGTCCAGCGCCGGCCGTCTCCAACCTGGAAGATCTCCTTGTGCCAGCCGTGGAGGACCGCCACCTCCAGCAGCCCCTTGCGGCGGGCGCTCCGGGCTTCCTGGGCCGAGAGCACCGCTCCCTTGTGCGCCTGAAACCACATGGTCCGCTCCCGCGGCGGCTCGGCTCCATGCAGGAGGACCGGCGACCAGTCGTAGCCGCGGAAGGTCTCGGGTACCGGCAGGCCCGCGAGGCCGAGGATCGTCGGCGCCACGTCGAGGTTGAGCGCGGGCGCGTCGAGGACGGCGGGCCGGATCTTGCCAGGCCAGACCAGGCCCAGGGGGATGCGTAGCGCTGTGTCATAGAGGTTGCGGCCATGACCCCAGTAGGAGTGCTCGCCGAGGCTCTCGCCGTGGTCGGCGGCGAAGACGATCAGGGTGTTGGCGGCGAGCTCCGGGTCGTTCTGGAGCCCCGCGAGCAGCCGGCCGATCTGCTGGTCGGCGAAGGCCACCTCGGTGTCGTAGCGGTCCCGGCGGGAGGCGTCGCTGCTCCCTCCCCTGACACCGATGCCGAGCCGGTCCGCCTGCTCCTCCTGGAGGCGGTAGGGAGCGTGCGGCTCCACGTAGTGGACCCAGAGCAGGAAGGGGCTCCGGTGGTCTCCGTGATGGTCTCCGAGCCAGTCGAGCGCGGCATCGGTCAAGTCTTCGGCCGTGGCTTCGCCTTTGAACAGCCCGAACCAGCGCTTGCGGGTGAAAACCTCGTCGTAGGTCTGGAAGTGGTCGCCCAGGCCCGAGATGCCGTTGCGCAGGGTCCAGTTGCCCACGAAGGCGGCGGTGCGGTAGCCGCGGCGGCCGAGCACGCGGGCGGCCGAAAGGGCGTCGGGCCGCAGCCGCAGGCCGTTGCGGGTGGCGCCGTGCTCGTGCGGGTAGAGCGAGGTGAACATCGAGCAGAGCGACGGGTTGGTCAGCGGCTCGACCGTGCGCGCCTGGGTGAAGCGGACCCCCTGGGCCAGCAGGCGGTCGAGGTTCGGCGTCGTCGTCCGGCGGTAGCCGTAGGCGGACAGCCGGTCGGCGCGCAGGGTGTCGACGGTGAGGATCAGGACGTTGGGAAAGCGCTGCGCGGGCTGAGCCGCCTGAGGCCGTTGCGCCGGGGCCGCCGCGGGAAGCGCCAGGAGCCCCAGGAACAAGAAGAGGCCAAGCAGGATGGTAAGCTGAAGCCCATGGAGGAGATTCGCTCCGACCCGCCCAGGCAAGCGCCGGCCGTGGAGAAAGAAGCCGCCGCCCGCAGCGGCGAGGAGCCGCGCTGGGGAAAAGGCACGGCGCACCCGGAGGACGGCCGGTTTCTCTCCGGACCCCAGTCCCGCTCGTCCGAGCTGGGCCGGCTGTTCCGCATCGGCGCCGATTTCGTGCGCGGGTTCCGTGCGCTCCATTTCGTGGGTCCCTGTGTGACGGTGTTCGGCTCGGCCCGGTTCACCGAGGAACACCGATACTATGCGATGGCGCGGGAGGTCGGCCGCCGCCTCGGCCGCGCCGGCTTCACGGTGCTCACCGGCGGCGGCCCGGGCATCATGGAGGCCGCGAACCGCGGCGCGCGCGACGTGGGCGCGCCGTCGATCGGTCTCAACATCCAACTCCCGCACGAGCAGCGGCCCAACCCGTACGTCGACCGCTGGCTGGAGTTCCGCCACTTCTTCGTGCGCAAGGTGATGCTGGTCAAGTACTCGTACGCCTTCGTCGTGCTGCCGGGAGGGTTCGGTACCATGGACGAGATCTTCGAGTGCGCGACCCTCGTCCAGACCGGCAAGATCGAGGACTTCCCTCTCGTCCTGATGGGGACCGACTACTGGCAACCGCTGCGGGATTTCCTCTGCCATGGCATGGTCCGGGAGAAGACGATCCTGCCCGCGGACTGCGAGCGGATCCTGTTCACCGACTCGGTCGAAGAAGCCATGGGACGCATCATGAGTGCCGTGACCCAGGACTTCGGGCTGGTCTGGGAGGCGGCTCCACGGTGGTATCTCGGGGAGACGGGTCTGCGGAAGCCGCGCCTCGACGGGCCCGAGGCCCCGGGATGATCGCTTCGAAGGCTCCGCCGGGTCGGACGGAGCCGGCTTGCCCGGGCGTGCCGTCTGAGCTAGCCTGTCCGCCATGTCCAGGTCACAGCGCAAGATTTTCGTCCTCGACACTTCGGTGATCCTGTACGACTTCAATGCGATCCATCACTTCCAGGAGCACGACGTCGCGATTCCGATCACGGTGCTCGAGGAGTTGGACACGTTCAAGAAGGGGAACTCGGTCCTCAACCTCCAGGCCCGCGAGTTCATCCGCCAGCTCGACAAGCTGTCGGGCGGCAACATGCTCGACACCTGGATCCCGCTCGACGGGCCGGCCCGCGGCAAGTTCCGCGTCCTCACGGACGAGAACGCGCCCGTGGACGCCGTGGAGGTCTTCGGCACGAAGAAGGCCGACCACCGCATCCTGAACGCGGCCTTGAGCCTGACGCGCACCGAGACCGACCGCAAGGTCATCCTGGTCACCAAGGATATCAATCTGCGCCTCAAGGCGCGGGCCCTGAACCTGCCGGCCGAGGACTACGAGACGGTCAAGATCAAGGATCTCGACCATCTCTACAAGGGCAAGTCGGAGGTCGAGCTGCCCGAGCCGGAGCTGATCGACCGCCTCTACCGGGAAGAGTCGGTGCCGGTCGAAGAGATGATGCCGGGCCAGCCGAAGCCGACGTCGAACCATTTCTTCATCCTGCGCAGCCACGGGCGCTCGGGGCTCGGCTATTACAATCCGCGGACGGAGCGGGTCGAGCGGGTGATGAAGGGTCAGGCCTACGGCATCCTGCCGCGCAACGCGGAGCAGACGTTCGCGCTGTCGGCGGTGCTCAACCCGGACGTGCCGCTGGTGACGCTCTCCGGCTCGGCGGGCACGGGCAAGACGCTGCTGGCGCTCGCCGGGGCGCTCGAGCAGCGGCGCGAGTTCCGGCAGATCTACCTGGCCCGGCCGATCGTGCCGCTTTCGAACCGCGACATCGGTTTCCTGCCGGGGGACATCCTGTCCAAGATCAACCCCTTCATGCAGCCGCTCTGGGACAACCTGGGGATCATCAAGAACCAGTACGGCGAGCGGGAGAGGGAGTACAAGAAGGTCGACGAGCTGGTGGAGACGGAGAAGCTGCACATCGTGCCGCTGGCCTACATCCGCGGACGCAGCCTCTCGAACGTGATCTTCATCGTGGACGAAGCGCAGAACCTGACCCCGCACGAGGTCAAGACGATCATCACGCGGGCGGGGGAGAAGACGAAGATCATCCTGACCGGGGATATCTTTCAGATCGACACGCCGTACCTGGACGCGCAGAGCAACGGCCTCTCCTACCTGATCGACCGGCTGCGCGGCAATCCGCTCTACGCCCACGTGAACCTGGAGAAGGGCGAGAGGTCGGAGCTGGCGAACCTCGCCAGCATGCTGCTTTAGGCGCGGCGGAGCACGAACAGCGCCGCGGCGGTCAGGCCGAGCATCAGCAAGGTCAAGCCCACGCCGTCCAGGGCCGGGGCGTCGACGGCCACTCCGCCGCCGAAGCCGCGCACGGAGCACATGCCGTTGTCGATGGCGAGCCCTTCGAAGCCGTTGAGCGCCTTACCCGAAGGGTCCCTGGTGACGGCCACGACGGTGGCCTTGCCGGTCTCGAGGTCGATCTTGAAGATCTGGCTCGCCTTGCCCGAGCCCGGGCCGAGGTCGTTGAGGCCGTAGAGCGTGCCGTCGTGGTCGAAGTCGAGGCCGCCGTCCTGGAGGGTGACGGTCTCCAGCGGGCCGATCGTGGTGGCCACGCCGGTGAGCGGATCGATCTGCACGAGCACGTCCTTGCCGTCGCCGCCGAGGCCGTAGACGGCCAGCGGGTTCGCGGCCAGGCCGGTGATCTCGATCCCCGGGTCGCCGACCCACGTGGCGCTGCCGGTGCCGGGGTCGACCCGGTAGAAGCGGATCGGGTCCTTCGGCGCGTCGGTGGAGAGGTAGAGGTTGCCGTCGTTGGCGAAGGCCAGGCCGGTGTCGGTGATGTCGACCCCCAGGCTGCCCACGGTCTCGCAGGCGCCGGTGGTGCGGTTGCAGGTCACCAGCCGGTCCTTGACGTCGTCGACGCCGTAGAGGGTCTGGCAGCCGGGAGAGAAGGTCAGTCCCTCGATCCCCAGGGAGCCGCTGCTCTTGGCGGTGCCCGCCGGGGTGGTCACGCCGGTCTCGAGGTCGATGCGGTAGAGCTTCTGGTCGCCGTCGGACCGGATGGAGTAGCCGACGCCCTGGGCGGCGGAAGGCGCCGCGGCCGCGGCGGCGAGGAGGAAGAGCGCAAGAGTCCGCTTCATGAGAGAGTCCCCGGAAGAAGAATTGCCCGGAAGAGTACTACAGAACCCCGGACTGCCGGTAAGATCCGGGTCCCATCATGGCCGACACCGCCCGATCCACCCACCTGTTCGCCTCTCGTCTGCGCGTGCTCGCCGCGGCGGCCCTGTTCTCCTCCGGCGGCGCGGCGATCAAGGCGGCGACGTTGACGGCCTGGCAGGTGGCCTCCTTCCGCTCGGCCGTGGCCGCCCTCGCCCTGTTCCTCCTGATGCCGGAGGCCCGGCGGCGCCCCAGGATGCAGGTGATCCTGGTGGGGGTGGCCTACGCCGGGACCATGGTGCTGTTCGTGCTTGCGAACAAGTTGACCACGGCGGCAAGCACGATCTTCCTCCAGTCGACGGCGCCGCTCTACGTCCTGCTCCTGAGCCCGTGGCTGCTCAAGGAGAAGGTGCGGCCGGCGGACCTGGCCTACATGGCGGTTCTGGGGCTGGGCATGGGGACGTTCTTCATCGGGCTCGACCCGGCTTCGGCCACGGCCCCGAACCCGTGGCTCGGCAACGTGCTGGCGCTGCTCTCCGGCGTCTTTTGGGCGCTCACGGTGATGGGGCTGCGCGCGCTGGGCCGCGAAGGCGCGGACTGGGGGCCGTCGGCGGCCCTGTGCGGCAACTTGATCGCCGCTTTCGGCTGCCTTCCCATGGCGCTGCCGGTCGTGTCGAGCCGGCCGGTGGACTGGGCGGTGGTGGCCGGCCTGGGGGTGTTCCAGATCGGGCTGGCGTACGTGTTTCTGATCCGCGGCCTGCGACAGGTAACCGCGCTGGAGGCGTCGCTGCTGCTGCTCCTGGAGCCGGTCCTCAACCCGATCTGGGCCTGGCTGGTTCACGGCGAGCGGCCGGGCCCGTGGTCGCTCGCCGGAGGGTTGGTGATTTTGCTGGCGACGCTCGCGAAGAGCGCCTGGGATGCCCAGGAGAAAGGACAAAGGACATAAAGGACATAAAAGACCAAAGGGACAGCGGAGCTGGCTTTTTTGGTCTCTGAAGTTCCTTATGTCCTGCTCTTCATCCCGATGGCCTTCCTCATGGCCGCTGTGATGGACTGACGCACTTTCGAGAAGCTTGCCCACGGATCGGATTCGAGCCTCTCCAGCCTCGCGGGAAGGTTGCGGACCGTGTACGTGTCGCCTCGGACGCCGGTCTCGAGCTCTTCCCAGAACAGCGGCGTGGAGACCGGCGCGCCCGGCCGGGCGCGGGTGGAGTAGGCCGCGATCGAGGTGGCGCCGCGGCCGTTGCGCAGGTAGTCGATGAAAACCTTTCCCTTGCGGCTCGCCTTCGGGAGCTTGGCCGTGAAGTGGGTGGGGACCACGGCGGCGATGTGCTCGGCCACCGCCTTGGTGAAGGCCTTGACGTCGTCCCAGCCGGCGCGGCGCACCAGGGGCACGCAGACGTGCAGCCCCTTGCCGCCGGTCGTCTTGAGGAACGCCTGGAGACCCAGAGTCTCCAGGACCGTGCGCACCGCGAGCGCGCCCTCGATCACGCGCTCCCAGCCGAGCCCTTCGTCGGGGTCGAGGTCGAAGACGAGGTAGTCGGGACGCTCGACGTTGTCGATGTGCGAGCCCCAGATGTGAATCTCCAGCACTCCCATCTGGATCAGGGAGACAAGGCCGGCCACCGAGTCCACGGCGCCGTAGAAAACCTTGCTGCCGCCCTCCTCGATCTCCACCCTCTTGATCGAATCCGGGAACTGGCCGTTGACGTGCTTTTGATAGAAGCACTGCTTCAGATTGCCTTCCGGACAGCGCACGAGCGTGAGCGGCCGGTCCTTCAGGTGGGGGAGGATCCAGCCGGCGATGCGCTCATAGAAGAGCGCCAGCTCGCCCTTGGTGAGATCCTGCTCGGGATAGATCACCCGGCCGGGGTGGGTGATTTTGACCCCGTGGCCGGGATCGGCGGCGATCTCGTCCAGGCCACGGCCGGAGGCGACGCTCTCGGGCCGGTCCTTGACCACGGCGTCGGCGCTGCCGGGGACGGCGGCCTCGTCGTTCTCCTTGATCAGCAGCCAGTTCTCCCGGTTTTCTCCGGCCTTCTCGCCGTGCATGCGCACCAGGTTCCAGCCGCCGTGGAGCTTCTCGCCTTCCAGGGTGAACTTGAGATGGCCCTTGCGGTAGGCCTTGACCGGGTCCCCGTCCGCGTCCGCGAGTTGCCAGGTGCCGCGGTCCCAGAGCAGCACCGTGCCACCGCCGTACTCGCCCTTGGGGATGACCCCCTCGAAGTCGCCGTAATCCAGGGGATGATCCTCGACGTGGACGGCGAGGCGCTTCTCGCCGGGGTCCAGGCTCGGCCCCTTGGGCACCGCCCAGCTCCGGAGGACGCCCTCCATCTCCAGGCGGAAGTCGTAGTGGAGACGGCTGGCGGCGTGCTTCTGGATGACGAACGAGCTTCCCGCCCCCGCCGCGACCTCGCCGGCCGGCTCGGGGGTCTTCTTGAAGTTCCGCTTGCGCTTGTATTCCTGGAGTCCCATGGCTCAGGCTGTCTTTCGCTTATGCCGTACTCTACTCTCCATCGGGATGTGAGAAGCTAATCCCATGGCGCCCAAGGTCCGAACCGGAACGACAGAGGCCCGGATCTGGCGGGTGCATCCTGGACAGATCTCCTCGGTGAGCGACCGCGTCGCCACCGAGGAGCCGCTGGAGATCCGCCTCGCCTGGGGAGGCGAGGAGCGCACCGTGGCCGTCACCATGCGCACCCCCGGGGCCGACGAGGAGCTGGCCGCCGGCTTCCTCTTTGCTGAAGGGGTTGTGGACCGGCCCGGCCGGATCCTCGGCATCCACCACCGCGCGGAGCCGGAGGGCGGGTCCGATCCCAACATCGTCGAGGCCGTGATCGGGGACGGCCCGGACCCGAACCTCCCCACCCTGGAGCGGCACTTCTTCTCCAGCAGCGCCTGCGGCGTGTGCGGCAAAGCCGGTCTCGCGGCCCTGCAGGTGCGGATGCCCGGGCGCCTGCGGGCCGGGCCGGAGGTCGATCCGGAAGTGATCGCCGCGCTGCCCGGCCGGCTGCGGGCGGCGCAGGGGCTTTTTGAGGAAACCGGCGGCCTCCACGCCGCGGCGCTCTTCGACGCGGCCGGCGCTCTCCTCGGCCTGCGCGAGGACGTGGGCCGGCACAACGCCCTCGACAAGCTTCTGGGCAGAGCGTTCCTCGACGGCCGCACCCCCCTCCACAACCATCTGGTCCTCGTCAGCGGACGGACCAGCTACGAGATCCTCCAGAAATGCGCGGTGGCCGGCGTGCCCATCGTCTGCGCGGTGTCCGCGCCGAGCAGCCTGGCGGTGGAGCTGGCGGAGGCGTTCGGGATCACCCTCATCGGCTTCCTCCGCGGCGAGCGGTTCAACGTCTATGCCGGCGCCGAGCGCATCGTGGGCGTCGGTCCGCGCCGCGCCGTCCGGCGCGGGCTGCTGCCCACGGTGGTATAAATTTTCAGCGGAGATAGCCCAGGGACTTGAGCCGTTCCCGCAGCTCGGGATCGAGCGGCGCCTGTTGCCGGAGGCCGGCCGGCCGGCGCTCGGTCGCTTCGAGGCGTTGCACCAGGCCCCGCGTCACGGTGCCGTACCGGTTCGAGAGGTCGTGCGTCTCCAGGGCGTCCGAAGTGAGCTCGTAGAGCTCGGCGCGGTGGAGAGGCGTGCCTTGGAGCTGGAAGGAGAGGCAGCGGGCGTCCGCGCTCTCGCCCAGATCCTTGGGCGACGCGCAGCCGGAGGTGGCAAGCCGGACGGTGTTCTTGCCCTGGCCGTACGGCATTTCGACGGCAACCTCGGCCGGCTCGCCGGAAAGCTCGACCACACGTTCGAGCCGTTTGTTGACCCAGACCTCGAGAGGCCGGGGCTGGTGAAAGCTGATGCTGGAGAAGCGCAGCACGGGGTCGAAGACGTCGAACGAGATCTCCCGCGTCACCCAGTGCCCATAGGCTTCTTTGGGCTCTTCGAAGAGGAGGAGCTGGTAGAGGCGGTTCCGCTCCAACCGGTAGATGGTCCGCGCCTGGACCGCGAAGGCTTCCGCGAAGGCCTCCTGCGGCCGGCGCGCCTTCACGCCGTTCCCCTCGATCAGTGACAGCAGGCTCTCTCCCGAAGGGTTGGTGCGTGGAGCGATGCCCGCGAGCTCGTAAAGGGTCGGGGCGATGTCCACGCTTTCCACGAGATCCCGCACGCGCCGGGGCGCGGTCCGGGTCCGCGCCGGCAGCACGACGATCAGCGGCACGTGCAGGCACTCGTCGAAGATCTGCTCATGCACCATCTTGCCGTGCTCGAAGAATTCCTCCCCATGATCGGAGGTGATGACGATCGTGGTGTCCGCGAGGAGGCCGAGCTTCTCGAGCTCCGCGAACAGCCGGCGTAGCGCGTCGTCGGTGGCGCGGATCTCGCTGTCGTAGAGGGCCTCGAAGTAGCGCACCCCTTCCGGTGAAATCGTGCGAAGGCCCAGGTTCACCTCGGACAGGTTGGTTCCGGTGGGAGGAAAGACCTGCGGCGGCGGGCCGCTCCAGAAACGATCCTCGTAGCCGGGCGGCGGGAGATACGGGTCGTGGACCTGGTAGGTGTGCAGAAAGAGGAAGAAGCGCTCTTTGGTTTTGAGGCCGCGCAGGAACTCCAGCCCGTTGGCGAATACGTTCTCGGCGTCCCGGTCCGCGTCGGGGATGGTGTCGTCGAATTTCTCGAAGCCGCGGGCGAATCCGTACCGCCCGTCCATGAAGCCTCCCGCGGTGAAGCCGCCGGTGCGGAAGCCCGAGCGGTGAAAGGCTTCGGGCAGGGTCTCGATGGCCGGCGAAAGGACCGACTCCGGCGGATACACCCCATGCTCGGCAGGGTAGAGTCCGGTGAAGATCGACATGTGGGACGGCAGCGTGCCGGGGATCTGGGAGGTGGCGCGCTCGAAGAGAACACCGCGCTTCGCCAGCCCGTCCATGAACGGGCTGGTGTCGCGGGCGTAGCCGTAGGCCCCGAGGTGGTCGGCCCGCAGGGTGTCGATCGAGATGAGGATGTAGCCGCGGGTGGGCTGGATCGTGACCGGCCGGCCGCCGCGATTCGCCAGGATGGCGGCGGCGAAGCCGGCGGCAAGGATCAAACCCAGGGCACCGGCGGACCGGCGATGCGGAGGCGAACTTTCAGCGCACAAGAGATAGAATCCTACCATGCCTGCGCCCGCGGAGATCAAGTATGCTCTCGGTTCCCTATGAAAGCCTATATCGAGAGCTTCCTGCCCCTCTTCGTCGCCATCAACGTCATCGGGATCATCCCCGTCTACCTGGCGATCACCGACGGCATGACCGCCACGGAGCGCCGCCGTCTGTCCTTTCAGGCGGTGCTCACGGCCTCGATGATCGCGGTGCTCATCCTGGTCGCGGGCCAGCTCATCTTCTCCCTTCTCG
The DNA here is from genome assembly GCA_963844885.1 of uncultured Holophagales bacterium. Classification (GTDB taxonomy): domain Bacteria; phylum Acidobacteriota; class Thermoanaerobaculia; order Multivoradales; family UBA5704; genus DATMER01. The sequence goes on from CAWJQA010000020.1 coordinate 264,669, forward strand.
GCATCACCGTGAACGACCTGCGGGTCGGCGGCGGGCTGATCCTGCTCATGCTCAGCGTCTCGAACCTGGTCTTCGGCGACTACCGCCGCCGCGATCCGCGCAACGCGGAGGAGGAGATGGAAGGAGCCTCGGCCGGCGTGGTGCCGCTGGGCATCCCGCTCATCATGGGACCCGCCGCCATCACCTCCGTGCTGGTCTCGCGGGAGGCGTTCGGTTATCTCCCGACCCTCACCTCGATGGTGGTCAACATGGCCCTGGTCTACCTGACGCTCGCCTTCAGCCCGTGGCTCGGCCGGATCATGGGTCCGGCGGCGAGCCGCGCCGTGGCCAAGGTGGCGAGCCTCTTTCTGGCCGCGATCTCGGTCGCCCTGATCCGCGCCGGGGTGGTGGGAATGGTGCAGGCGCTGTAGCTTGCAGGCGGTAAGATGGCGCGGTGCGCAAAGCGATCCTCCTCCTGCTGCTGGCCTGGCTCGCGCTTCTCCCTCTAAAGGCCGGCGCCCTCACGCCTCCGCGGCTGGACGTTGTCGCGCCTCCCTCCCTGGAGCGCTACGCGGCACGGGTGCGCGCCATCGATCCGCAGCGGCTCACCGACGCGATGCGCCTGGTGGGGTTGACGGACCCCGGTCCGCCGATCCACGTCTTTCTCGGAGCCGAAGGCTCGGACCTCGCCGCCGGGGTGCCGCCCTGGGTGTCGGGCTACGCCTACGGCGCCGAGGGGGTGATCGTGCTGCTGCCGGCGCGCACCCCTTCGTACCCCGACTCCTCCCTGGAGGAGCTGCTGCGGCACGAGGTGGCCCACGTGCTGGCGGAGCGGGCGGCGGGGGGAAGGCCTCTCCCGCGCTGGTTTCACGAGGGGGTGGCGATGATCGCGGGCTCGAGCTGGGGGCTGGACGACCGCTCCCGGCTGACGGTGACGATGATCGGCGGCGGCGAGGTCTCCCTGGACGAGTTGGAACGGCAGTTTTCGGGTGGGCGCGGCTCCACCGTGAACGCCTACGCGATCGCCGGAGCCTTCGTGAACAGGCTTCTGGACCAGGAGGGGGACGGCGCGGTGGCCCGGATCCTGGCGGGCGTGGGCCGCGGCCTGCCGTTTGAGGACGCCTTCCGCGCGGCCACCGGCTCGGCACTGGCCGAAGCCGAGCGCTCCTTCTGGCGGCGCGAGACCCTCTGGTACCGCTGGGTGCCGATCCTCACCAGCTCCGTCACCCTCTGGATGTTGATCACGCTGCTGGCGATGTGGGCCATGGGAAAGCGCCGGGCGCGCGACGCCGCCCTGCGCCGGATGTGGGAAGAAGAGGACCGGCGGCTCGCGGCGGTCGAAGCCCCTCCCCCCGATCCCGGCGAGCTCGTCAACTAGCCATCACCCTCAATCAGCCTGGGCAAGAGGTCGATGTCGCAGAGTCACCTTCCCCGTTGCAGAGTCGACTCCCCAGTTGCAAAGTCAACTCCCCTGTTGCAGAATCAACTCCTCCGCTGCAATGTCAGCTTCCCGGATGCAACGTCGACTTCACGCTGCTGGATCGCTATGAGAAGAGTTCTACGCTTCTTCCTTTTGGGCTTGATCGTCGTTGCGTTGGGTGGTGCGCTGTTCGGCTACTTCGTCTACTCGCCGGCTCCCGAAGTTCCACGACTGTCCGGCAAGCTGAGCAAGGGGACCATTGAGGTGGGCGAATTGAAGCGGACTTACCTGACCTACGTGCCGCGGGGGTTGGCAAAAGGAGCACCGCTTGTGGTGGTGATGCACGGCTCGGGTGAAAACGGTGCGCAAATGCGAATAGCGACGGGGTATGGGTTCGAGCGCCTTGCGGATGAACATGGCTTTGCGGTCGTCTATCCCGATGGGTACGAGGGCTATTGGAACGCGTGCAACATTGTCGGTGATTACAGCGCGAACAAGCTGAAAATCGACGACGTGGGGTTTTTGACGGGGATGCTCGACAAGCTCATCACCGAAATCGGTGTCGATCGGGGCCGCGTGTTTGCGATCGGTGTTTCCCGTGGCGGTCATATGGCGTTTCGACTTGCGCTCGAAGCTCCTTCCCGCTTTCGCGCGGTTGCGGCGGTAGCGGCGAACGTGCCAACGCCGGAGAACTTCAAATGCAAGCCCGCGGGGCGAGGCACTTCTTCCGTCATGATCATGAACGGTACGAAGGATCCCTTGAATCCGTTCGATGGTGGAGAGGTCAAATTCTTCGGCTTGTTGAGGCGCGGCAAGGTTCGGTCGTCGCGTGAGTCTGGGCAATATTTTGCGGACCTCAATGGCATCACCGGTGCGCCTGAAACGAATGAGACCCAAGTGACTGACGAAGTTCACGTCGAGCAGGTGCTCTGGCGCAATGACTCCAAAGTCGAGGTGGAGCTCATGGCCATTCACGGCGGCGGGCATGGCATGCCTCAGCCGTACTCGCGCTATCCGCGACTTTTAGGCCCGACGCCCAAGGAGCCGAACGGACCGGCGGTAATCTGGGCCTTCTTCGAGCGGCAGCGGCCAAGATAGGTGGTGGTCGACGGACGGCCCGGCCTATTCGAAGTAGCCGTTCACGTCCACCGCGATGTCCACCTGACCGCTTCCGAGGACGAAGGGGTTGGCCAGGAGCTTTCCGTCCGGCGAGAGAACGACGATGGCGTTGTTGGCCAGGGTTCTGCCGGAAGCGAAGTTGATCGTGCTCGCCAGAGGCAGCGGCTGGTCGGCCGGATAGAGAGTGATCCTTCCCCGGTCCGTGGGGTTGATCGCCGTCAGGTTCAGCGAGACGGCCTGCGCCGTGGCCGGGACGCCGCAGAGGCCCGCGACCTGGACGAGGCGGTCGGCCGCGGAGACCAGGGGCGACGACGTCCGGCTGTCATAGACCCGGCAGGGGTCCACGGTGTGGAAGTCGGCCCCGCGCGGGAACGGCTCGCCGGTCAACGCGAAGTAGAGCCAGGCCGTGGGCGCCAGGCCGTGCCAGCGCGCCGTCCACACGCCGGCGCCGTTGAAGTCGTCCGGCGAGCTCGGCACCGCCCCGTCCTCCCGCTGCTGCGCCAGGGTCTCCCGTACCACCTCGCCGGCCCCCGGCCCGCCCGCCGCGGCGTATTGGGAGGTCCCCTCGTTCCAGACCGACCAGGGGCCGCCCTGGCCGTCGAAGGCGAAGATCTGACCTCCCTGCGCCGGCAGCCTCAGCACCTCCCGGGCATAGCTCAGGGCGCGGAGCGCGTCGGTCCGCTGGCCGATCTCGCGCAGGAAGGGCGCTCCCCAGGTCTGGTTGTCCAGGTAGGGCACCCAGGCCGCCTGCGGGTCCGCCGGATCGCTCCCGCGCCCACCCTTGAATCGTCCCGCCGCGGCATCCCAGTAGTAGGTCAACAGACAGGAGCGCAGCCCGTCGGCCTGGACTGTGAAACCGGCCGAGAACAGCGCCCACCAGGCGTCGATCGTCGCTTCGGTATGATCGATGACCAGGCAGCCGTCTCCCGGGTTCAGACGGCTGGCGAGCCAGTCGGCGCCGCTGTCGCGCACCGCGGCGGCCTGGGGATGGGTGCCGCCCAGGGCGAGATAGCGGCTCAGCGCGAAGACCGCCCAGGCGATGTCCCCCTCCCAGAGCTGCGCGCTCAGGACCGCTCCCGAATCACAGTCCCGGACCCGGTACCACGAGCCGTCGCCGTTCTGCTCCGTGACCAGGGCGTCCACCAGGTCGTCCGCCCGGATCCACATCCTCTGCCGCGCGAAGACGATGAGCGCGAGGGCCTGGTCGTAGAGATAGGACAGACAGGCGGGCTCCTCCTCCCAGGAGTCCACGAGCCCGGTCGGGCGCTGGCGGCTGGCGAGCCAGTCCGCCGCCGCGGCCGCGGCCCTGGGATGGGCGGCGACCCGCTCGAATCCGGCCGGGACGGCTCGGGCATCGGCGTTCCAGGCGCCCAGATTGTCGATCGCCACGCTGCCGGCGCCGCCCTCGTCGTCCACCGGGTCCTTGACCACCGAGACGAAGATCGCCGTGACCTGGGACGGATCGAACGTCGTGGCCGCGGTCCACGGCTTCAGGTGGCGGAACGGGACGGCGAGCTGGCCCCACCAGAAATGGCCGGTCGGGTGATGGTAGCCGCGGGCGAAGATCTTCGCTCCGGGCGCTCCGGACGCTCCGGGCGCTCCGGGATTGACGAGACCCACCTCGAGAGAGTTGCCCGCCGTCGAGCCGCGCCAGTCGAAGCGCAGATGGTCGTAGGCCGAGAGGTCCAGGGCCGGGCTGAAGTCGCAGCGAACCTGGGTCCAGTTGCCGTTGGCGGAGCCCAGGCCGTAGTCGAGCTGCATCGCCTGGCCGGTGTAGCCCGCGACCGTGTGGACCGAGCCGCTGGTGCCCTGCCCGGGGTCGTGGACGAACGAGCAGTTGGAGGTCCCTTCGAAATCGAGGAAGGTGAGGCCGGGGCGCAGGCCGAGGTCGCCCCACGGATCGGGCGGGTCGTCCTGGGCGGCGAGCCAGTAGCTCGCGGAGCCGGTCTCGCCCACCGTCCAGGCCGCGGCCTCGGCCGAGCCGTCGGCGATCCAGGCGCCGACGTTGTCGTCGTTGGGATTGGTCGAAGGATTGATGTACGCCTGCGCCGCCAGCGGCCGGGCGGGATCGAGGCTGTCCAGAGCGATGCGGACGTTCGGTGTGTTCCCCTGCCACCCGGCGTCGTCGGTGTGGAGGACGTCGAGCCAGGTGCTCCCCAGGAGGGCGCCCGAGCCGAGGAGGAGCGTGGCGGGGGTGGCCGCCGGGAACGAGACCTGCCGTCTCGCCAGCGTCGAGTCGATCAGGCGGAGGGCGTCGCCGTCGTGACAGTCGGCGAGGCCGCCGTCGCACCCGGAGCCGATGAACATGGAGGAGACCTGGACGAGCTTGAGCCCCTGCGACTCGGCCCGGCGGCCGGCGTCGATCGTGACCGGGGCGGTGGCCGTGTAGCTCTGGTCCACGTGCATCCGGGTCTGCCGGTCGCGGGGAGCGGGCAGAGTCATCTCCCAGGTCCCGCCGAAGTCGTGGTTGCTCCCCGCCGCGCTCATCCGGAGCGGGCCGCCCGGGAGCCACGAGGTGTCGATTTCCAGCGTGGAGAGGCTCGGGCTGTGGTGATAGGTGGACGACGACGGCCAGTAGGAGGGGCCGAGGACGAACGAGCTGCCGAACGGAACGGGGCTCCCCGGCGGATCCGCGTTCGGCTTCAGCCGAAGGAATCCGCTGGCATTGACGACCACGACTTGGGGCATGCCGGTCCCGTCGTCCGTCGCGTGATAGACGCGGACCATGGCCGCGAGCCCCTGGCCGGTGCCGTCGAGCGAGACCGTCATCCGCTCTCCGAAGCCGGAGTCCCCCTCGCAGAGATCGATGGCCCATCCACCCCGGGCCGGATAGATCAGTCGGCATCCGGTCTGGGCGGATGCGCTCGCGGAGAGGAGAATCAGGAGAGAGAGGACGGCTGCCAGGAGGGAGGAACGCATGAGGGGACCTCCGGAAGATGTCCCTTCATCTTAGTCCGTTCGCGGGCTTTCTCAAGCCTCTGGAGCCTATTCCGCAGTCGGCGCTGGTCATCTTGAGGCGAAGGCTGCGCCGGAGTAGGATGCGAGAGGAAGTGGAGGCCGCCATGATCCGACTCTGCTGCGTATCGGCCCTGTCCCGGTTGAGTATCGGCATGGCACTTCGCTCAGGGGGGGTGTTACCCCGGCGAGGCGATCGGGAGAAGAAGGAGTTTAGCGATGAGTCACGCGGCTAAGAACTGTCTTTCCGTCCTGCTCGGCGACCGCTGCAACCTGGCGTGCCGCTACTGTTACGCGCGCGGCAACAGCGTCAAGGCTGAAGAGCCGATGGACGAGGCCTTCATCCGGCGCGGCATCAAAGACTACCTGGCGGAGTTCGACGTCCCCTACCTGCGCTTTTTCAGCGACGGTGAGCCGACGCTGTTTCTCGAAAATATCCGCCGGGTCCTCGCCATCGCCAAGGAGGAGGCGAGCGGCTGGGAGGTCGAGCTGCAGACCAACGGCTACTTCTCGGAGGCCACCGCCTCGACGCTCGTCGAAGAAGGGGTCACTATCTTCTGGGTCTCGTGCGACGGCCCCCCGGATGTCCAGGACTACTACCGCCCGGCGCGCGGCGGCGCGTCGAGCGACGTCGTCGAAAGGTCGATCAGGTGGCTCGCCGGCCGGGCTCCCGTGCTCGGCGTCAGGTCGACGGTCGGCCAGACGAACCTTCATCGCCAAAGGGAGATGATCGACTATTTTCACGAGCTCGGCGTGCGCTACGTCTGCTCCGACCTGATGTTCGCCAACACCGCCTGCGGGAAGTATTTCGAAAAGCCGGTCTCGCCGCTCGAATACGCCGAGGAGTTTTGGACGGCGCGCCTTTACGCGGCGGAGAAGGGGATCTGGTACGGCTCGATTTTCATTGTCAACTTCGACGGCGCCACCCCCTTCTTCTGCCGCTCGAGCGTGCCGCTGGCGCACCTCACCGTCGACGGTTACGTGAGCTGTTGCGACATGGTGAGCCACGGAAGGGTCGACAGCCCTCTTCTGTACGGCCGTTTCGACCCCGCCTCGGGGACGATCCTCTACGACCAGGAGAAGATCGCGACGATCCGCAGCCGGCGCGTCGAGAATCTGCCCGAGTGTGCGGACTGCCCGGCCGCCTTGTACTGCGGGGGCGGCTGCATGGGCGAGGCCCTCAACGAGAGGGGCTCCATCTTCGCCATCAAAAGAGAGGTCTGCGACGCGGTGCGCTACCTCGCCGAGCGGATGAAGCCGCCGTGCCCGGCCTTTCCCGTCTTCCATCCGTAAGGACTTTGACGAGACCTGGGGCTTACTGGTTGTAGCCCACCACGTCCAGTACGAAGTCCACGCCTCCCAAGGAGGCGTTCTTCACACCTACGGTGCCGGCTCCGTCCGTGGCGAGGAGAAGGAAGGTGTTGTTTGACCGGGTGATCCCCATGGCGAAGTTGAGCATGCTGGCCCCCATGGGGAATGCGTCGCCGGGGAAGAGCTGGAAGTTACCGTTTGCGGAAGGGTTCACTGCCGTTACGGTGATCGCGATTGACTTCGCAGTCACCGGGATGCTGCAGGCGCCGGCCACCGTGAAGGTCCGGGTCTGGCCGGCGGCGAGCGCGGGGCCGCCGAGCGGACCGGCCGCGGCGCGGGTGTCGACGACCCGGCAGCCTGTGACGGTGTAGAAGTCGGTCGCGGTGGGCGGCGCGATGTAGAAGAAGCCGGGGTTGAGCGTTCCTGTCTGGGTGGTGGGGTTCGTCACCACGACCGCAACGCTGCCGGCGGCATGAGCCGGAGCCACGGCGGTGATCTTGGTGGAATTCACGAACACCACCGAAGTGGCCGCGGTGCCGCCGACCGTCACGGTGGCGCCGTTCTGGAAGCTCGTGCCCGTGATGGTGATCGCCGTGCCGCCCGCGGTCGAGCCGCTGGCGGGGCTGACCGCGGTGACCACCGGCGTCGGATCCACGTAGGGGAAGATGCAGGCGGATGCCCCCTGGGTGGCGGCCTGGATCGCCGGGCCGAGCTTCTCGGAGATCGTGCGGGGGTGGAAGACCGTGCTCGACGTGCAGCCCCCCAGGCCGGAGAGGTGGCAGTAGCTCATCAGCGTGCCGGTGACGTTGGTCACGCCGTTGATCGTCTGCGACGCCGGGCAGCTCTTGGGTCCGCTGTAGCATCCGCTCTCGGTGTTGAAGCAGTTGTCGACCGGCGTCGCGTAGCAGTGGGTGTGCGGCGAGCCGAAGTTGTGGCCGAGCTCGTGGGCCACCACCAGCACGTCGCCCCAGCTCGGGGTCGTGCCGGACAGGAAGACCTGGCTGAAACTGGTCCCGTAGTATTTGCTGCACAGGGTGTTGACCCAGGCGATGCCTGAGGCGCCGCCGCCCGCCTGCTTGCCGGAGAGCATCATCGCCACCGCCCGGGGGACGGAGGCGTAGGTGGTGTTCCAGATATTCGAGAATTCCTGGAGCTTCGAGACGTTGGCATTGCCGCTGCTGGTGTCGTTGTAGGGGTCCGTCGTGGTGGAGACGCGGAGATAGGTCGTCCCCTGGAGCAGCCGCACCAGTGCGTCGCGCTCATAGATCACGGTCATGGAGGCGATCAGGCTGGCGATGTAGTTCGTGGCCGTGGTGGTGTTGTCCGTGAACTTGAGGTTCATGAATTCGTTGTCGGTGTCCACGGCGACCGTGGCGGTGTGGAGCGTGGAGATCGCCGAGGCGAAGATGGAGCCCTCCTCCGCCATCTGCTGGACCCGGTCCCTCTCCTCCAGGAAGGAGAGGGGCGCGCCGTCCTGGCCGCAGGTGAACTCGGGCGACTCTCCGCGCTCGGCCCGGAAGACCTCGGGCAGCGCCACCAGGTGCCTCCCGCTCCCGGCGGTTTTCGCCAGGCCGGCGAGCGAGGGCAGGTCGCTCAGCGGATGAAGCTCGTAGAGGTCGTCCCGGGTCTGGGAGAAGCCGTTCACCAGGCGCGTGTCCGGATCGACCGCGGCGAACACGCGGAGGTCGGAGTCGCCCTCGGCCGCCCCGGAGAAGAAGGCCAGCCGGGATCTCGGGACTTCGTGCTCCCCCTGGCTGTCCACCACGAACACCTTGGCGCCGGGCGCGTAGACCTCGTAGCGCGTCAGGACCACGTCCGCCCGCTCGTCCGGAGCGACCGGCCAGCCGGCGACGCGGACCGAGGTCTCGGCCTGCGCCTCCAGCAGGGCGGGCACCAGGCTGGCGCCGAAGGTCACCACCTCGGCCTTGCTGGCCGCCCCCTTCGCCTCGATGAGCTCGCCGCTGACGGCGGCCTGGACGGGCAGCTTCCCTCCGGCCGGCGCGGCGAGGAGAGGAGTGGCGGCGAAGGCCAGGGCAATAGCGATCCAGAGACCGTGCGGTTTCGTCATGGCGCGAGCTCCCTGAGTCATGCGTGAGCAGCTATACCTTGAAGAAAAGCACGCAGCGTGCCAGGCCTAAACCACTGAAACAACAGGGATCGGGGTATGGAATGAGACAGATTGTGTCAGTGGGTTGACAGGAAAACGTCAGGTTGAGGGCTTACAGGTTGTAGCCCACCACGTCCAGCACGAAGTCCACGATCCCGGCCGCGCCGTTCTTCACCCCGAGGGTGCCGGCGCCGTCCGTGGCCAGGATCACGATGGCATTGTTGGCCCGGGTGCTGCCCGCCGGGAAGTTGATCGCGCTGGTTCCCAGGGGGAAGGCGTTGCCGGGGAAGAGCTGGAGGTTGCCGGCGGCGGCCGGATTGACGGCGGTCACGTTGACGGCGATCGACGTCGCGCCCGCCGGAATGCCGCAGGTGCCGGTCACGGTGAAATTCCGGGTCTGGCCCGCGGACAGCGCCGGACCGCCGAGCGGTCCGTTCGCGAGGCGCGTGTCGATCACCCGGCAGGGTGTGATGGTGTAGAAATCCGTGGCGGCGGGCGGCGCGGCGTAGAAGTAGCCGGGGTTGAGCGTTCCGGCCAACGCTGTGGGGTTCGTGACCACGACCGGGACGTTGCCGGCCGCGTGCGCCGGGGTCACTGCGGTGATCCGCGTCGAGCTCACGAACACCACCGAGGTGGCCGCGGAGCCGCCGACCGTGACAGTCGCGCCGCTCTGGAAGTTGGTGCCGGTGATGCTGACCGCCGTGCCGCCCGCCGTGGAGCCGCCGGCCGGGCTGACCGCGGTGACCGTGGGCGTCGGGTCCACGTAGGGGAAGATGCAGGCCGACGCCCCCTGGGTCGCGGCCTCGATGATGGGGGCGAGCTTCTCCGTGATCGTCCGGGGGTGGAACACCGACGTCGCCGTGCAGCCGGCCAGGAGGTGGCAGTAGCTCATCAGCGTACCTTTGACGTTGGGCACGCCGTTGATCGTCTGCGCGGCCGGACAGCTCGCCGCGCCGCTGTAGCAGCCGCTCTGGGCGTTGTAGCAGTTGTCGATCGGCACCGTGTAGCAGTGGGTGTGCGGCGAGCCGAAGTTGTGGCCGATCTCGTGGGCTACCACATGGGTCTCGAACGAGCTCAAGGTGGTGCCCGAGACGAAGAGCTGGTTGAAGCTGGTCCCGTAGTACTTGCTGCACAGGGCGGAAGTGATCCAGGCGATGCCGGAGGCGCCGCCGCTGGTCTCCTTGCCCGAGAGCATGGCCACCACGGTGCGGGTGACGCCGGCGTAGGTGGTGTTCCAGACGTTCGAGACCTCTTCGAGCTTGGCGAGCCGGCCGGCGCTGTCCGAGCCGGTCTGGACGTACGGGTCCGGCGTGGTGGAGACACGGAGGAAGGTCGTCCCCTGGTACAGGCGGACGAGCGTGTCCCGCTCGTAGACCACGCTGACGGAGGCGATCAGGCTGGCGATGAAATTCGTGGCCGTGGTGGTGTTGTCCCCGAACTTGAGGCTCATGAATTCGTTGTCGGTGTCCACGGCTATGGTGCCGGTGTGAAGGGTGGAGATCGCCGGGGCGAAGATGGAGTCGGCCGCCTCCGCCATCCGCCGCATCTCGTCCTTCTCCTCCAGGAAGGGGAGAGGGGCGCCGTCCTGGCCGCAGGTGAACGTGGGCGACTCTCCGCGCTCGGCCTGGAAGAATTCCGGCGGCGCCACGAGGTGGCCGCGGCGCCCACCTGTTCTTCAGCGATGGCACGTCGCTCAGCGGATGGAGCTCGTGGAGGGTCTCGCGGGTCTGGGAGAAGCCGTTGACCGACCCCGTGTCCGGGTCGACCGCGGCGAACACGCGGAGCTCGGAGTCGGTCTCGGCCGTGCCGAAGAAGAAGGCCAGGCGCGATCTCGGGATTTCATGCTGCCCCCGGCCGTCCACTACGAACACCTTGGCGTCCGGAGCGTAGATCTCGCGCCGTTGCAGAACCACGTCCGCCCGCACGTTCGGCGCGACCGGCCAGTCCGCGACCCGCACGGTGCCGCCGGTCTTCGTCTCCAGCAGGGCCGGCACCAGGCCGGCGTCGAACGTCACCACCTCGGCGCGTTGGCTGGTCCCTTTCGCCTCGATCAGCTCACCAGCCGTGGCGGGAATCGAGGTGGCGGCGAAGGTGGCGAGGGCGATCCAGAGGCGGCGCGGTTTCGTCATGAAGACGAGACAGCGCACGCATCGTGCCAGAGACAACTCTCTGAAAGGAAAGGTATTTCAAGAAAACCAGGACGACAGGATATGTCGGTCGGCTGCCAGAAAACGTCAGTTCACGCGGACCACGATCTCGCCGCTCTCGGCATCCACCGTGGCCTTGCCGCCGTTCTGGAGCTTGCCGAAGAGCAGCTCCTCGGTGAGGGGGCGCTTGACCGATTCTTCGATGACGCGGGCCAGGGGGCGGGCGCCGAAGGCGGGGTCGTAGCCCTTCTCGGCCAGGAGCTTGCGGGCGCGCCTCGCTGATCTCGATGCGGACCTTCTTCTCCGCGATCTGGACGCCCAGCTCGTGGATGAATTTCTCCACGATCTTCTCCATGAGATCGGGGGTGAGGGCGTTGAACCGCACCCGGGCGTCCAGCCGGTTGCGGAACTCGGGACTGAAGAGCCGCTCGACGGCGCGGTCGGCCTCGGAGCCCCTGCCGGAGATACCAGGGCGGCCCTCTCCGGCGTTCTCGTTGAAGCCGAGGGCGCGCTGCGCCAGCTCGCGGGCGCCGACGTTCGACGTCATGAGCAGGATCACGTGCCGGAAGTCGGTCTGCTTGCCGTTGGTGTCGGTGAGCGTGCCGTGGTCCATCACCTGGAGGAGGATGTTGAAGATATCCGGGTGCGCCTTCTCGACCTCGTCGAGGAGGAGGACGGCGTGCGGGTTCTTGCTCACCGACTCGGTGAGGAGGCCGCCGCGGTCGAAGCCCACGTAGCCGGGAGGGGCGCCGACCAGGCGGGAGACGGAGTGGGACTCCATGTACTCGCTCATGTCGAAGCGCAGGAAGGCGATGCCGAGGGATTCGGCGAGCTGCTTCGCCAGCTCGGTCTTGCCGACGCCGGTGGGGCCGGTGAGGAGGAAGCTGCCCACGGGCTTCTGCGGGTCGCGCAGGCCGGCGCGGGAGACCTTGATGGCGCCGACCAGGCGCTCGATGGCCTCGTCCTGGCCGAAGATGACCTTCTTGAGCTCGTCCTCCAGGCGCTGGAGCTGCTCGCGGTCGTTCCCTTTGACGCTGCGGGCGGGGATCTGCGCCATGGTGGCGAGGACCACCTCCAGGTCGGGGACGGTCACCCGCTTGCCGCCGCGCAGGGAGACGGCGGCGCCGGCCTCGTCGAGGAGATCGATGGCCTTGTCGGGCAGCCGGCGGTCGCGCAGGTAGCGGGCCGACATGTCCACGGCGGCGCGGATGGCCGGCAGGGTGTAGCGCACGCCGTGGTGGGCCTCGTAGCGGTCGCCGCAGCCCTTCGAAGATCTTGACCGTCTCCTCGATGGAAGGCTCGTTGACCTCGACCTTCTGGAAGCGGCGGGCGAGGGCCTGGTCGCGCTGGAAGGTCTGGCGGAACTCCTCCCAGGTGGTGGCGCCGATGCAGCGCAGGGTGCCGTCCTGGAGGGCGGGCTTGAGGAGGTTCGAGGCGTCCATGGTGCCGCTGCCGGCGGCGCCGGCGCCCACCAGGGTGTGGATCTCGTCGATGAACAGGACCGGGCTCTTCTCCTTGGCCAGGGCCTGGAGCACTCCCTTGAGGCGGTTCTCGAAGTCGCCGCGGTAGCGGGTGCCGGCCACGAGCGCGCCCATGTCGAGCCGGAACACCTTGGTGTCGCGGAAGGGCTCGGGTACGTCCCCTTGGCGATGCGCAGCGCGAGGCCCTCGACCAGCGCGGTCTTGCCGACGCCGGGATCGCCGACGTAGATCGGGTTGTTCTTCCGCCGCCGCTGGAGGATGTGGAGGGTGCGGCCGATCTCCTTCTCGCGGCCGATGAGCGGATCGATGGCGCCGTTGCGGGCCATCTCGGTCAGGTCCTGGGCGAAGGCTTCGAGCGGATCGCCCTTGAGCCAGGGGCCGCGGTCGTCCTCCTCGGCGCTGGGACCGGAGCCGCCGGCCGGAATCGGTCCCGCGGGAAGGCTTCCCACCTTGGAAGCGCCGTGGGCGAGGAAGCTGACGACGTCGAGCCGGGTGACGCCCTGCTCCTGCAGCAGGTCGACAGCGTAGGACTCGGGCTCCTCGAACAGCGCCACGATCAGGTCGGAGCCGCGGATCTCCTCGCGGCCGGACCCCTCGACGCGCACGGCGGCGCGGGCGAGGGTGCGCTGGGCGGCGAGGGAGAGGCGGGGCTCGAGCTCGTCCTCTTCGGCCTCCAGCCCCTCGATCTCCTCCTCCAGGTAGTCGGCGAGGAGCTTCTGGACGCGCCGCACGTCGGCGCCGGCATGGCGCAGAACGTCCGAGGCCTCGTCATCGAAGGTCAGGGCATAGAGGAGATGCTCGAGCCCGGCGTACTCGTGGCCCAGGCGTCCGGCCTCGCTCATGGCGAGGGAGAGGGAGATCTGCAGGTCTTGGGACAGCCTCATTCGTCGTCTCTTCCTTCCGCCGGCTCGAGGGTGAGGAGGAGCGGCATGCCGTTCTCCCGCGCCTCGGCCATGACCTCGGCCACCTTGGTTTCGGCGGCGTCCTTCGGATAGATCCCCGCGATGCCGACCCCCTTGTGGTGGACCTGGAGCATGACCAGGGTCGCCTCCGGCGGGGATTTGTGAAAGTGCTTCATCAGGACGTGGACCACGAAGTCCATCGACGTGAAGTCGTCGTTGTGAAGGAGCACCTTCCACCGCTTCGGCCGCTTCGTCCTGTGCCGCCGCTCGGTGGTCGTCTCCTCCTCTGTATCGAACGCGAATCGGGCCATCTCGGATTCCACGTTAGTCCGAGCAGGGGGCCGGACGCAACCGGCAGGCGCCTACTGGACCTGTTCCTTTGTTTTGAGGAAGCGGATCTGCGGCCAGTCTTCGCCGGTGCTCTTGAGGTGCCAGCCGTTGCGCGCGAGGAAGACCGGGGCGCCGTCGTGGTCCTCGGCCATGGTCGCGTGGTTCGCGTCCTCGAACTTCTTGAGCTGGGCGGCGTCGTCCGCCTCGACCCAGCGCGCGGCTCGAAGGGCGACGTGCCTCGAAGTGACCGGTGAGGTCGTACTCGGTGCCGATGCGCGATCGGCGAGCACCTCGAACTGCAGCGCGCCGACCACGCCGACGATCCAGTCGGCGCCGAGGCGCGGCTTGAACACCTGCGCGGCGCCTTCCTCGGCGAGCTGCTCGAGCGCGCGGCCGAGGTGCTTGGCGCTTCATCGGGTCGTCCGGGCGCACGCGCTGGAGGAACTCGGGCGCGAAGCTCGGGATGCCGGTGAAGTGCAGCGTCTTCGCCCTCGGTCAGCGCGTCGCCGATGCGCAGCGTGCCGTGGTTCGGGATGCCGATGATGTCGCCGGCCCAGGCCTCCTCGGCGAGCTCGCGGTCCTGCGCGAAGAACAGCATCGGGTTGTGGACGCCGATGGTCTTGCCGGTCCGGACTGGTGCAGCTTCATGCCGCGCGTCGAAGCGGCCCGAGCAGAGGCGCACGAACGCGATGCGGTCGCGGTGCTTGGGGTCCATGTTCGCCTGGATCTTGAAGACGAAGCCGCGTCACCTTGTCCTCGGTCGGGCTCGACCGTGCGCGTGCCGGCCGGCTGCGGCCGCGGCGGCGGCGCGAGCTCGAGCCACGGCCGTCGAGCAGCTCGCGGACGCCGAAGTTGTTGACGCGCGCTGCCGAAGAAGACCGGCGTCAGGTGCCCTTCGCGGTACGACTCGAGGTCGAACGGCGGGCAGAGCGCGCGCGCCATCGCGACCTCTTCGCGGAGCGCTGGCCACGGCGTCGCTCGGGCAGGAGCTCGTCGAGCTTGGGATCGTCGAGGCCGTGGCAGACCTCCGCGCTCGCAGGCGACGTCGTTGCGCCCGCGCTCGATGAGGAGCGAGCCGGTCGCGCGAACAGGTCGTAGCAGCCGAGGAAGCGCGGCCCATGCCGATCGGCCAGCTCGGCCGGGCGTGACGTCGAGCTGGAGCGACTGCTCGATCTCGTCGAGCAGCTCGAAGGGGTCGCGGCCTTCGCGGTCGATCTTGTTGATGAACGTGATGATCGGCACGTTGCGCAGCCGGCAGACCTCGAACAGCTTGCGGGTCTGGGTCTCGATGCCCTTGGCGGCGTCGATGCACCATGACGGCCGAGTCGACCGCGGTCAGCGTGCGGTAGGTGTCCTCGCTGAAGTCCTCGTGGCCCGGGCGTGTCGAGCAGGTTGAACGTGCAGCCCTCGTAGTCGAAGGTCATCACCGAGGTCGTCACCGAGATGCCGCGCTCGCGCTCGACCTTCATCCAGTCGGAGCGTGCGCGCCGCGCGTCGCCGCGCGCCTTGACCGCGCCGGCGAGCTGGATGGCGCCGCCGAACAGCAGCAGCTTCTCGGTCAGCGTGGTCTTGCCGGCGTCGGGGTGCGCGATGATCGCGAAGGTCCGCCGCTTGGCGACCGGGTCGTTCGGCTTGTGCATGGCGCTGATCAAAACGCCCCGGGGAGGATATTTCTTCCGGGCGTCTTCCGGGCGGGGGAGGATAGCACAGGCTACAAGGCCAGCCCCGACCGCTTCACGAGAGCCGCCAGATGGCGGTCCGACTGGCGGAGGATCTCCGCGAGGTCCAGGTGGAGGAGGCGGCCGTCCTCGACGAGGGGCCGGCCGGCCACCAGGACGTGGCGGACCGCGGCGCGGGAGGCTCCGAAGGCCACGAGGTCGTGGGGGTCGACCTGGGGAGCGGCCCACATCTCGGGCCGCGCGAGGGAGAGGACGAGGAGGTCGGCGGCCTTGCCTTCCTCGACAGTGCCGATCTCGTCCTGGAGGCCCAGGGCGCGCGCCCCTTCGCTGGTGGCGAGGCGCAGGGCGTCGAGGCCGGAGAAGGCGTCCGGGCCATGCTTGACCTTCTGGAGGAGGGCGGCCAGGCGGACCTCCTCCAGTTGATCGAGCTGGTTGCTGCATGCGGCGCCGTCGCAGCCCAGCCCCACGGGGATGCCGGCGCGGCGGATCGCGAGCAGGTCGGCGATGCCCGAGCCGAGCTTGAGGTTGGAGCTCGGGCAGTGGACCACGCTCCAGCCGGTGGGCCGCATGCGGGCGAGATCGCCGGCCGTGAGCCAGACGCCATGAGCGAGGCGGAGCTCCGTCCCGAGCAGCCCCTGGTCCGCGAAGTACTCGACCTCGTCGCGTCCCCCCTTGAGCTGGCGCACGGCCTGGGTCTCGTCCTCCTGCTCCAGGGCATGAGTATGGATGGGCCAGCCGTGCCGAAGGGAGAGATCGCGGATCCCCTCCCAGAGCGGGTCCGAGCAGGAGAGGATGAACCGGGGATTGAGGGCGAAGCGGAGGAGGCCGTCCGCGGAGCCTTCGAAGGTGGAGCCGAGGGCCTCGGCGTCAGCCAGGGCGCGGCCGGTCTCCTGGCGCAGGCCATCGGGGAGGCCCTCGCCGCTGTCCATGAGGCAGGTGCCGGCGAAGGCGCGGAGGCCGGAGTCGGCGAGCGCCCGCAGCAGCCCGTGGATGCCGGGGCCGATGCCGATGTCCTGGACCGTGGTCGTGCCGCCGAGGAGGCATTCGGCCGCGCCGAGGAGCGCGCACCAGTAGGCGCTCTCCTCGTCATGGGCGGCTTCGAGCGGCCAGATCCGCTCGCGGAGCCAGCCGAGCAGCCGGCGCCCCTCGGCGAGCCCGCGGAAGAAGGTCTGGCCGAGGTGGATATGCCCCTGGATCAGGCCGGGAAGGATGAGGTCGCCGGAGACGTCGAGCACCCGGGTGCCCGGAGGCGGATCGCCGATGCGGCCGATGCGGCGGATGCGTCCGCCTTCGACGAGAACGTCCGCACCGGGGCGCACGGAGGCCCGGGGATCGAGCGTCAGGACCGTGCCGCCCCGCAGGAGGAGTGGAGGGGTGGGGGTCATGAGGTGAGGGCGCTTTTCACTTCGCCACCGGGTCCGGAGACGTGAACACCGAGTCCGGCAACGAGTCGAAGACCGCGATGTCGCTCAGCTCCAGCTTGCGGTCACCGGTCACCTGGGCGCGGGTGGGGGCGAGCAGGATCTTGCCGTACTTCTGCCAGCCCTGCCAGCGCCAGGCGGTGGGCTCGGCGGCGCGCGGCTGGTCCGGGGAAGCCTGGAGGAGATAGGCCCAGCGGTCCATGAGATGCGTGTCGCGGTTGATCCACGCCCAGTACTCGTCGCCCGGGGTCAGGCCGACGTTCTGGAAGCTCAGGTGGAGCTTGTCGTAGGTGTCGCCGTCGAGCTGCTCGGTTCCTTCGTAGGTCAGGTTCACGCCGGGATCCTGGAGCTTGTAAGGCATCAGGAGCCAGTAGGTGTCGTTGACCCAGGCGCCATAGGCGCGGTCGAGCCACTCTTTGACTTGCTCCCCTTCGACCTTCTTGCCGTCCACCCAGGCCTCACCCTCGTGGGTGTTGAGATTGTGCAGCACCACGTACTTCTGGCCGGCGGGGGTCTGGCCTTCGACGCGATGGCGGCCGGTCCACTTGTCCCAGTTGTGGGTGCGGCGGCCGGCGAAGGTGAAACGGAGGAAGTGGGTGTTGTCCCAAGCCTCCTTGCCGCCGAGGGCCTGCATGACCTGGCCGGCCACGTCGGTTGCCGAGGGCGTGGTTTGGGCCGTCAGGGCGCCTGCCAGAGACAGAGCGGTCAAAATTACTGGGACGATGCGTCGGGACATGTCTGGTCCTCCTTCGCAAGTGATCCTAATACAGCCCGAGCTCGGATATCCTTCCGGCGCCATGGATGGAAAGCTCACCTACACCGCCCACGTTCCCAAGGGAGACGGTCCCTTTCCCACGGTCCTCCTGCTGCACGGCTGGGGAGCCAACGCTCACGACCTCCTCGGCTTCGCGCCCTACCTCCAAGGGGGAAACGCCCTCGTCCTCTGCCCGCAGGGGACGGTGGAGATCCCCATCGGCCCCGGCATGCGGGGCTATGGCTGGTTTCCCCTGATCCCCGGACAGGCCCCGGACAAGGACGCCTTCCAGAGAGGTGCCGACGACCTGCGCGCCTTCCGCGACCGGGCCCTGGAGCGCTATCCCATCGATCGCGACCGCCTCGTCATCATGGGCTTCAGCCAGGGAGGGACGATGGCCTACGATCTGGCCCTGCGCGATCCCGGCCACTTCGCCGGCCTGGCGGCGTTGGCCTCCTGGTTTCCGGAGCCGCTGGCGGAGACCCTCCCGAAGGTCCCGGAGCACGAGGGCTTCCCCGTCCTGGTGATCCACGGGACGAGAGACGACCGTCTCCCCGTGGAGCGCGCCCGGGAGTCCCGGGAGACCCTGCGCCCCTACGGCGTCGGCATGACCTACCGGGAGATCGAAGGCATGGGCCACGAGATCCGCGAGGAGGCGCTGCGGATCCTTTTGAAGTGGCTGGATGAGAAGGCGTTCGGGGGAGCCGGCGCCTGAGGGGGCTTCCCGGCCGCCAGGTGCGCTCGTACGCCCCGGCGCGCCAGCGTGAGAGCGCTCGGTATCGATGGGGAACGCTTCCCCAACGCGGACCGGAGCCGCCGCTGCCGCGCGCAACGCCCGGGCGCGATGGGGAGCCCTTCCCCACGAGCGGACGGCGTCCGGCGACGTTGGGGAGACGTTCCCCATCGATGCGCGGACCCGCGGAGCCGGCGCGGAGCGCCCGGTGACGTTGGGGAACGGCTCCCCAGCGTCACCGGACGATGCCACGCAGCCGGGCCCGGCAAACCGTGCCGAACCCGAAGCCCGCTCCGGTGCCCACGCTGGGGCTGGACATGCTGATGGGGAATCTCGGAGCGGGGTAATTCCGTTGTCTCGACTTCGGGGCTGGCGTTCGGGGGGACGGTGATAATCTACAGAGGTGACAGTCCGAGCCCTTCTCAGCTCGATCTCAGGCTGGAAGCCGCCGCCGCCGAGACCGTTGAAGACCTGGTTCGCCTCGTGCTTCGCGGCTCCTGACTTGTCTGCTCTCCTTCAAGGGCCTGGATGTGACCCGCAATGTCGCTGAGCACTACCGGAAGGATCTTGGGAGGTTCTTTCGGAGCTTTGAGCTTGCGACGAAGCCTTGACGTCCTGCTGGGCGGGGTTCTTGTCGGTCGTCTGACCGAAGACGGTCAGGGCCGCGTCTCCTTCCGGGTCGCGGACGAGTACCGGCAAATGTCGAACCGGCCCGTCCTGAGTCAGTCGTTCGAGGACGATCTGCTGGAAGGTCTATCGTGGGCGGCGTGGCGAGCTGCCCGCCTCCTTCGCGAACCTGGCTCCGGAAGGCCCCTTGCGCGACCTGATTGAAGGCAGCCTCCAGATCCCTGCCGGCGACGAGCTGGGGCTCTTGCAGGCCGTCGGCGGAGACCTTCCGGGAGCCGTCGAGCTACGCCCGGGTCAGGACGAGCCTGGGGAAGCCGAGGACTCCGAGGAGGCCGAGGTCCCCCTCGCTGGACCTGCAGGAGTGATCATCGGGCGAACTCCGCTTCTCCCTGGCCGGCGTCCAGCTCAAGTTCTCCGTGTTGCGCGAGGGCGAGGCGCTGACCCTGCCGGTCCAGGGACAGCAGGGCGAGTGGATCGTCAAGCTGGATTCTTCCCGCTTCCCCCAGGTCGTCGAGAACGAGTACGCGACCCTGGAGTGGGCGCGCGCCGCGGGCTTCCCGGTGCCGGAGTGCCATGTCGAGCCCGCGGCGGCTCTGGCTCCGGCGCTCCGTGGGTATGCCGGTGCCGAGGGGAAGGTTCTGGTCATCCGCCGCTATGACCGCGTCGAAGGACGGCGCATCCACCAGGAGGACTTCGCGCAGGTCACGGGCTTGCCGCCGAGGCTCAAGTACGACCACATCACCTACGAGCAATTGGCAAGGATCGTCGTCGAGACCGTGGGTCCGGGAGCCTACGACGATTTCGTCCAGCGCCTGGCGTTCGTGGTTGCCACCGGCAATACCGATGCACACCTGAAAAACTGGTCTCTGGTCTATCCGGACGGCATCAAGGCCGATCTGTCCCCCCTCTACGATCAGGTCTGCACGATCGCATGGCCCGAGCTGAAGCCGGAGCTTGCGCTGAAGCTCGCGGGTATGAAGCACCTTCTCCAGATCGAGGAGAAGTCCTTCTCGAAGCTGGCCGCGAAGGCGGGAACGGATGGAGAGAGGACGGTCGCGCTCCTGCGCAGGGGCCTGGAGCGGATCGCGGAGGCTTGGAGCGAGTCGAGGGGAAGGGAGACCATGCCGGCGCCGCACGTCGCTGCCTTGCGCGAGTACTGGGAGAGGGCTCCGCTTTTGAAGCGGCATGCGGCTGGGCGCGATTCGGTAAGGACGGGCCTCCCAAGCTGCCAAACCCCCGTCGTTGCTCATTTCGGACCTCTCATCAAGGTCGATGAGCCTCTCATCGAGGTCGATGAGCCTCTCATTGAGGTCGATGAGCTTCTCATCGAGCTCGTCGAGAGTCTCGTCGAGGTCGCTGAGCCTTCATCGAGGCGTCGAGCTTCTCATGAACCTCATGAGCCTCGTTGAGGTCGATGAGCCTCTCATCGAGACCTTGAGGAGCCTCCCACTGAGGTTGTCGAGCCTCTCCTTCCAGGACCTAGAAGAAGGAGTGACATCTGATCGAGGCGTTCAACGCGATCGTCGAGGCCACCAAAAGCCGGGGGCCGAGCGAGAAGATCACGCCGGATCTGATCCGCGGCTTCAACAGCGCGGTGCTTCGGGGCCTGGAGTTGGAGGCGGAGGTCGTCCCCGGGCGGGTCCGGCAGCACTCGGTGGGGGTCCTGCGCTACCCCGGGGCTCCCTACGAGGACTGCGAGCATCTCCTCGACCGGCTATGCCGCTGGTTGAACGAGGAAAACTTCGACTCCGGGAACGTCTTCGGCCTTGCGGCCGCTATCGTCAAGGCGATCCTGGCGCATCTTTACATCGCCTGGATCCACCCGTTTGGGGACGGCAACGGCAGGACGGCGAGGCTCTTGGAATTCTACATCCTCGTGAATGCAGGAGTGTCGGTCCCGTCCGCCCATCTGCTGAGCGACCACTACAATCAGACGCGCCCCGAGTACTATCGCCATCTCGACTACGCGAGCAGGAGCCAGGGAGACATCATTCCCTTCATCCATTACGCGGTGTCCGGCTTTGTCGAGGAGCTCAAGGAACAGTTGACGGTCATTCGGGGACAGCAGTGGTCTTTGGCGTGGCGGGACTTTATCGCGGAGCACTTCGACAAGGACTCCAGCTCGCCGACGAATCTGCGCAGGAAGTATCTCGTGCTCGACCTCTCGTGGCACAAGGAGCCGGTGGCAAGGGGCCGGCTGGCTCTGATCAGCCCTCGAGTCGCTGAGTGTTACGCGAAAAAGACGGAGAAGACTTTGAGCCGGGATATCAACGTCCTTACCGAAGCGGGGCTGATCGAGAAGGTCAAAGGAGGATACCGGGCTCGAACCGAAGTGATTCTGGCCTTCCTGCCACCCAGTTGGCCCAAACAATCCGCCTGAGACCTGGATCGCGGCGGGCTTCCAGCGCCCCAGCCTCCGAGGGAATCCCGAGGCAGGGTCATTGTGTTGTCCCGGCTTCAGGGCTCGAACCGCACTTCCTCAAAGAGCCACCACCAGCGACGGTCAGAATCCATGAAGTCCTTGATGCCCGCCTCCGCGGTCCTCCACTCCCGAGTCCGGCCCTCGACGCCGGCCGGGCTGCTGCGCCTGCGCGCCGCCGAGCAGGCGGACCGCGAGGCCTATCTCTTTCTGGGCGATGGAGAGGCCGAGACCGAGCGGCTGACCTGGGGTGAGCTGGACGGCCGCGCCCGCGCCATCGCCGCGGCGTTGCGGGAGACGGTCCCGCCGGGCGGCCGGGCGTTGCTGCTGTACCCGCCGGGGCTGGAATTCGTGGCCGCCTTCTTCGGCTGCCTCTATGCCGGGGTGGTGGCCGTGCCGGCGTATCCGCCGCGCCTCAACGACCGGTCCCAGTCGCGGCTCCGGTCCATCGCCCGCGACGCCGAGCCTAGGGCCGCGCTGACCACGAGCTCGATCGCGGCGGCGGCCGGAGTGATTTCAGAGCGGGTGCCGGAGCTGGCTTGCAGCCGCTGGATCGCCACCGACGCGCTGGCATCCGGCGGCGTCACGGACTTCCCCGAGCCCGATCCTTCCTCGATCGCGTTCCTCCAGTACACCTCCGGCTCGACCGCCGAGCCCAAGGGGGTGATGGTCACGCACGCCAATCTCGCTCACAACGAGCGGATGATCGGCGAGGCGTTCGGGATGGACGAGGAGTCGGTCGTGGTGGGATGGCTGCCGGTGTACCACGACATGGGGCTCATCGGGAACGTGCTGCAGCCGCTCCACGCCGGGGCGCGCTGCGTGCTGATGCCGCCGGTGTCGTTCCTCCAGCGCCCCCGCCGCTGGCTGGAGGCGATCCACCGCTACCGCGGGACGACCAGCGGCGGCCCGAATTTCGCCTACGAGCTGTGCCTGCGCAAGGCCTCGCCCGAGGGGCTGGACCTGTCGAGCTGGCGGCTGGCGTTCAACGGCGCCGAGCCGGTGCGCGCCTCGACGCTGGAGCGCTTCGCGGAGGTTTTCGCCCCGGCCGGGTTCCGTCGGGAGGCGTTCTACCCCTGCTACGGCCTGGCCGAGGCGACGCTTTTTGTGAGCGGCGGCGATCCCGGACAGGCTGCCCGGATCGAGCCGCCGCGGGTGGGCAACGGCCACGCCTGGATGGACCAGCGGATCGTCATCGCCGATCCCGAGACCCGGGAGGAGCTGCCGCCGGGTGCGGAGGGGGAGATCTGGATCGCGGGGCCGAGCGTGGCCGCGGGCTACTGGCGCAACCCCGAAGCCACGGAGCGGGACTTCCGGGCGTGCCTGGCGGATGGAGACGGCCCCTTCCTGCGCACCGGGGACCTCGGTGTCCTGGAAGGCGAGCTGTTCGTCACGGGGCGGATCAAGGACCTGATCATCCTGCGCGGGCGCAACCACTACCCGCAGGACGTCGAGCTGACCGCGGAGCGCAGCCATCCGGACATCCATCCGGGAGGCGGCGCGGCGTTCTCGGTAGAGATCGCGGGGGAGGAGCGGCTCGTCCTGGTGCAGGAGGTGGAGCGCCACCGGGACCAGGATCTGGACGGCGTGGCCGAGGCGGTGCGCCGGGCCGTGGCCGAGGAGCACGAGGTGCAGCCGTACGAGGTGGTGCTGGTGCGTTCGGGTACGGTGCCGAAGACCTCCAGCGGCAAGGTCCAGCGCCATGCCGCGCGGGCGCGGTACCTGAGCGGTGAGCTGGCCGTGATGGCGCGGAGCGCGCTGGCCTTGGAGGCTTCCGAGTTACGCACCGGGCTGACTCCGACTCGGGCTGTGTTGTTGGCGCTGGAGCCAGCCGAGCGGGCGGCTCTCTTGGAGACGTTCCTGCGGGAGAGGGCGGCCGAGGCGCTGGGCGTATCGGTCGCGGCCGTGGGTCCGGACCGCCCCCTGACCGCGCTGGGACTGGATTCGCTCTCCGCGGTCGAGCTCAAGGGCGGCGTCGAGGCGGTGCTCGGGGTGCCGGTACCGCTGGCCGGATTGCTCGAAGGAGAGGACGTCCGCGCGCTGACCGGACGGCTTCTTCAAGATCTGGAGCCCTCACCCCCGACCCCTCTCCCGGTCCGCCCGAGTCCACCCGCCCCGGGAGAGGGGCGCCCCCGCACACCCCAAAAGCCAAGAAAACAAGAAGCAAGTCTCCCCCTCTCCCGGGGCGGGTGGACTCGGGCGGACCGGGAGAGGGGGTCGGGGGGTGAGGGCCTGCTCTCGGTGGGACAGAAGGCGCTCTGGTTCCTGGAGCGCCTGGCGCCGGAGGCCGGGGCCTACAACATCGCCGTTGCGGCGCGGGTGCGGGACCTGGACGCCGGAGCCTTCCGCCGCGCTCTGGCCCGGCTCGTGGACCGCCACCCGGCGCTCCGGACGGTCTTCCCGACGGTCGGGGACGAGCCGGTGCAGCGGGTGTTGCCGGCAATGGAGGTGGACTTCGCGGAGGTGGCGGAGATGGCGGAGGCGTGGCGGCCGTTCGACCTGATCCACGGTCCGCTCATCCGGGTTCGACTCGCCGGGGATCTGCTGCTCTTCGTCGTCCATCACCTCGTCGCGGACTTCTGGTCCCTGGCCGTGATCGCCCGTGAGTTGGCGGCGTTCTACCAGGGGGAGACCGATCTGCCGGCGCTGCCGCTGCGGTACTCCGATTTCGCCCGCTGGCAGGACGAGCGGCTCGGCGGCCCGGCGGGGGAGAGGGGCTGGGCCTTCTGGCGCGAGGCTCTGGACGGGGTGCCCGACCTGGCGCTGGTTCCCGACCGGCCCCGGCCGCCGGTGCAGACGTGGACGGGGCTCACCCGGAGCGCGGAGCTGTCCGCGGACCTGACGGACGGGCTGCGCCGATCGGGCGCGACGCTCTTCGCGGCGCTCCTGGCCGCCTTCCAGGCGCAACTCGGCCGCTACGCCTCGCAGGACGGCTTCGCCGTGGGGGCTCCGACCTCCGGGCGCGGCGCGCCGGAGTGGGCGGGGGTCGTGGGCTACTTCGTGAACCCCGTGGCGCTGCGGGCCGATCTGTCAGGAGATCCGCCGTTCCGGACGCTTGTGGACCGGGCGCGGCGCACGGCGCTCGCGGGGCTGGAGCACTCTGACTTCCCGTTCGCTCTCCTGGCCGAGCGGCTGCGGCCGATGCGCGACCCGGCCCGGCCGCCGCTGTTCCAGGCGATGCTCGCCCTCCAGCAGCGGCGCCCGGGGGACGATCCCGGTCTGCCGGCCTTCGCGCTGGGGGAGGACGGCGTCCGGATTTCTTTCGGCGGCCTGGAGCTGGAGTCCGTGGCCCTGCCGGAGCGCCGGGCGCAGTTCGAGATCTCGCTCAACGCGGCGGAGCTGCCGTCGGGCGGCCTCGGGCTCTCGCTGGAGGTCAATGCCGATCTCTTCGACGCCGCGACCGCGGAGCGGATGCTCGGCCATCTGCGGACGCTGCTGGCGGCGGTATCTGCCGGGGTGACCGATCCGGATCGCCGTCTTTCCGACCTCCCGCTGCTGTCCCCGGCCGAGCGCGAAGAGCTGCTCCGGGACCGGATCGAGCCCTCTGGAGTAGCCCTGGACGCCTGCCTCCACGAGCTGGTGGCGGAGCAGGCGCGCCGCCGGCCGGACGCCGTGGCGGTCATCGCGGGAGAGGACCGGCTGACCTACGCCGAGCTGATGGCGAGAGCCGGCAGCCTGGCGGTCCGACTGCGGGCGATGGGCGTCGGGCCGGAGGTCCCGGTGGGCCTCTGCGTGGAGCGCTCGGCGGACATGATCGCCGGGGTGCTGGGCATCCTCCAGGCCGGGGGCGTCTACCTCCCCCTGGAGCCGGACCATTCGGAGGAGCGGCGGCGGTTCATTCTGGAGGATGCGCGGGCGGCGGTGGTGGTGAGCGGCCCTCACCCCCGGCCCCTCTCCGGAGAGATCCGCGGCGAAGGTCGTGCCCTTCCTGGCAACGCCGCCTACCTCATCTACACCTCCGGCTCCACCGGCCGTCCCAAAGGTGTGGCCGTCCCCCACGCCGCGGCCGTGGAGCACTTCCTGACCGCTGCGCGGCTCTATGGGATCACCGAGGACGACCGGGTGCTCCAGTTCTCGTCCGCCGGTTTCGACACCTCGGTCGAGCAGATCTTCACCGCCTTGCTCCGGGGGGCCACCCTGGTCCTGCGCGGCCCGGAGACGTGGGGTCCGCGGGAGCTGGCGGCGAGGATCACCGAGCACGGCGTCACGGTCACGGACCTGTCCACGGCCCTTTTCACCCGCTGGGTGCAGGATGCGGAGACGCTGCCGCCATCCCTGCGGGTGATCCCGATCGGTGGCGAGGAGCTGCTGGCGGAGACGGCCCGGCGCTGGCGCCGCTCGCCGCTGGCCGGGGCCGTGGTCCTCAACGGCTACGGCCCCACCGAGGCCGTGGTCTCGGCCATCTTCCACGAGATGCGGCCGGACGAGGGGGAGGCCGGGCCGGTGCCGATCGGCCGGGCGCTCCCCGGGCGCGTGGCCCGGGTGCTCGACCGCCACGGCAACCCGCAACCCGTGGGCGTTCCCGGCGAGCTCTGCCTGGGCGGCGTGCTGGCCAGGGGCTACCTGGGACGGCCGGACCTCACGGCGGAGCGCTTCGTCCCCGATCCGTTCGGACAGCCGGGCTCCCGCCTGTACCGGACGGGCGACCTGGCCCGGTGGTGTCTGGACGGGTCGGACGGGTCGGACCGGTCCCTCGAGTTCCTGGGCCGGATCGACAATCAGGTGAAGATCCGCGGGTTCCGCGTGGAGCCCGGCGAGATCGAGGCGGTCCTGGCCACCCATCCCGGAGTGCGGGAGGTGGCGGTGCTGGTCAGTGGGGCCGGAGAGGACAGGCGGCTGGTGGCATTCGTGGCGCCGTCGCTGCCGGACGATCTGCGTTCCTATCTGCGCGAGCGCCTGCCGGAGCCCATGATCCCGTCGGCCTGGCTGGCCCTGCCCTCTCTCCCCCTCAACGCCAACGGCAAGGTGGACCGCGCCGCGCTCGCCCGCCGGGTGGAGGAGGCCGAGGGGCTGGTGGAGGACGGCGGCGCCGAGCCCCGGACTCCGGATGAGGAGCTGCTGGCCGGAATCTGGGCCGGCCTGCTCGGGCGGGAGCGGGTGGGCATCCACGACGACTTCTTCGCCCTGGGCGGGCACTCACTGCTGGCCACCCGGGTGGCGGCCCGGGTCTCCCGCGTCTTCGGCGTGGACCTGCCGCTGAGCGCGCTGTTCCAGGCGCCCACGGTGGCGGCGCTGGCGGAGCGGATCGCGGGCGCGTCCCCGGTTCCCCCGATCCGGCCCAGGCCCCGGACCGGCGAGCCGTTGCCGCTCTCCTTCGCCCAGCGCCGGCTCTGGTTCCTGGAGCAGCTCGAGCCGGGCACCGCGGCCTACAACGTGCCGGGCGAGGTGCGCCTCGCCGGGCCGCTGGACGTAGGCCGGCTGACCGAGTCGTTCCAGGAGATCCTGCGGCGCCACGAGGTGCTGCGGACGGTGTACTCGATGCAGGCCGGCGAGCCGGTGCAGAGCCCCGGTCCGGCGGCCGTAGAGCTGCCGGTCATCGACCTCTCCGGGACACCGGCCGAGGCGGACCGGCGGGCCGCGGTGGAGGCCCGGCGGCCGTTCGACCTGGCGCGGGGGCCGGTGTGCCGGGCGGCGCTGCTGAAGCTCGGGCCGGAGGATCACCGGCTGCTGGTGACCTTCCATCACATCGCGTCGGACGGCTGGTCGCTCGACCTGTTCCTCGACGAGCTGGCGAGCCTCTACGCGGGCCGGCCGGTGCCGGAGCTGCCGGTCCAGTACGCCGACTATTCGGCCTGGCAGCGGGAGTCCATGCAGGGCGAGGTGCTGGAGCGGCAGCTCGCGTACTGGCGGGGACGGCTGACCGGCCTGCCGGTGCTGGAGCTGCCGGCCGACCGGCCGCGGCCGGCGGTGCGGGACCCGCGGGGCGCGGTCCGCTCGATCGCCGTGCCCGCGGCGATGGCCGCGGCGGTGGAGCGGCTGGCGCGGCGCGAGGGGGTGACCCTCTTCATGGCCGTCCTGGGGACGTTCCAGGCCCTCCTGGCGCGCTACACCGCGGAAGAGATCATCCCGGTGGGCTCGCCCGTGGCGAACCGCCGCCGGCCCGAGATCGAGCGCCTGATCGGCCTGTTCGTCAACACCCTGGTGCTGGACGCCCGGACCGGGGACGACCCCGATCTCCGGACGCTCCTGGCCCGGGTGCGGGAGGCCTGTCTGGGCGCCTACGCGCACCAGGACATCCCTTTCGAGCGCCTGGTCGAGGAGCTGCAGCCGAGCCGCGACCTGTCCCAGAACCCGCTCTTCCAGGCCATGCTCGTCCTGGAGGAGCCGCTGCCGGCGCGCACGGCCGGCGGGCTGGCGTTCAAGCCGCGGAGGACCGAGACGGGGACGGCCAAGCTCGACCTTCTCGTGGCGGTCTCGCCCCGTCCGGACGGCGGCTGGGACGTGCTGGCCGAGTATGCCGCCGCGCTGTTCGAGCCGGTCACGATCGACCGCCTGCTCGCTCACTGGCGGACCCTGATGGCCGGCGCCGATTCCGCCGATCCGTCCCTCCGCCTCTCGGAGCTTCCGGTCCTGACCGCCCCCGAGCGCCAGCAGGCCGTGGCGGAGTGGAACGACACCCAGGCCGGGTATCCCTCCGGCCTCCGCCTCCACGACCTCGTGGCCGCCCAGGCGGAGCGCACGCCGGACGCCGTCGCCGTGGTGGGGGAGGCGGAGCGCCTGACCTACCGCGAGCTGATGGAACGGGCGGGCGCCATCGCGGGATCGCCTGAGCGGCGCCGGACCCGAGGTCCGCATCGGCCTCTGTCTCAACCGGACGCCGGACCTGATCGCGGCCATCCTGGGCATCCTGGAGACCGGAGCCGCCTACGTCCCGCTCGACCCGGCGTATCCCCAGGACCGTCTGGAGCTGATGCTGGCGGACTCCGGAGCCACGTTGCTGCTGACGGAGTCCGCCCTGGCCGGCCGCCTCGCCTTCTTCTCCGGCCCGACCGTTCTGCTGGACCGGGTGGGGGGGGCGCCCTCTCCCGGGTGGCTGGGGGACGGGGAGGGGGTTTCGGGGTCGAACAACCTCGCCTACGTCATCTACACCTCCGGCTCCACCGGCCGTCCGAAGCCGGTGGGCATCGAGCACCGCAGCGCCGTGACGCTCGTCCACTGGTCGCTGGCGACGTTCCCGGTGGACAACCTCCAGGGCGTGCTCGCGGCCACGTCCGTCTGCTTCGACCTCTCCATCTGGGAGTTCTTCGTGCCGCTCGCGATGGGCGGCCGGGTGATCCTGGCGCCCAACGTGGTCAGCCTGCCGCAGCTCGGGGCCATCGGCGAGGTCACTCTGGTCAACGCCGTGCCGTCGCCCATGGCCGAGCTGGTGGGCGGCCGGCTGCCGGCGGCGGGGCTGCGCACCGTCAATCTGGCGGGTGAGGCCCTGAAACCCGAGCTCGTGGCGCGGATCTACTCCCACCCCCAGGTGGAGCGGGTGATCAATCTCTACGGCCCGAGCGAGGACACCACCTACTCCACCTGGACGGTGGTGCCGCGGGGGGCTGAGCGGGTCACCATCGGCCGGCCGATCGCCGACACCCGGGCGCGGGTGCTCGGACGGTTCGGCGAGCTGCTGCCGGTGGGCGTGCCCGGTGAGCTGTGCCTGGCCGGCGGCGGTCTGGCCCGCGGCTACCTGGGGCGGCCGGAGCTGACCGCGGACCGCTTCGTGCCCGACCCGTTCGGGCCGCCGGGGTCCCGGATGTACCGCACCGGCGACCGGGTGCGCCTGCTGCC
This sequence comes from uncultured Holophagales bacterium, assembly GCA_963844885.1. Lineage (GTDB taxonomy): Bacteria > Acidobacteriota > Thermoanaerobaculia > Multivoradales > UBA5704 > DATMER01. The sequence goes on from CAWJQA010000020.1 coordinate 293,826, forward strand.
GGACGGCCAGATCGACTTCCTCGGCCGCCTCGACCATCAGGTGAAGCTGCACGGCATCCGCATCGAGCTGGGGGAGATCGAGGCCGCGCTCGCGAGCCACCCGGCGGTGCGGCAGTGCGTGGCCGCGTTGCGCTCGGACGGCCCGGTGGGGGCCCGGCTCGTGGGCTACGTGGTATTGGAGAGCGGGGAGAGCGGGGAGAGCGGGGACGAGGGCCATGGCGAGGAGCTGATCCCCGAGCTGGCCCGATACCTGCGCGGCCTGCTTCCCGGGATGATGGTGCCCACCGCGTGGGTCGTCCTTCAATCCCTGCCGCTCTCGCCGAACGGCAAGGTGGACCGCAAGGCCCTGCCCGCGCCCGGCCGTGCCGGCCAGGCCGGCACGGCGGGCAGCGTGGCGCCGCGCAACCCGGCCGAGGAGCGGGTCGCCGCGGTGTTCCGCGAGGTGTTGGGGCTGGAGAGCGTGGGGGTTCACGACAACTTCTTCGAGCTGGGCGGCCACTCGCTGCTGGCGGTGCGGACGGCGTTCCGGCTCGGCGAGGTTTTCGGCGCCGAGCTGCCCGTGGCGGCCCTGTTTCAGGTGCCGACCGTGGCGGGTCTGGCCGCCCATCTGGAGAGCTCCGCCGTCGCCGCGGAGGCCATCCCGCCGGCCCCGGCCGAGGGTCCGTACCCGCTCTCGTTCGCCCAGCAGCGGCTCTGGCTGCTCGACCGGCTGGAGCCGGGCGGCGCCGCCTACAACCTCGGCGTGGCCCTGCGCCTGTCGGGCCGGCTCGACGTGGACGCCCTGGCGGAGAGCCTCGGCGAGGTGGTGCGCCGGCACGAGCCGCTGCGCACCGTCTACGCCGAGGTGGAGGGTGAGCCCGTCCAGGTGGTCCTGCCGCCGGCGCCCGGACCGGTGGCGCTGGCGCGGCGCGACCTGCCGCCGCCCGCGCTCCGGGAGGCGGTCGGCGCCGAGGTGTCGCGGCCGTTCGACCTCCGCAATGGACCCGTGGCGCGGTTTCTCCTGCTGCGGTCGGGCGAGGAGGAGCACGTCCTCGTCTCCACCCTCCACCACATCGCGGCGGACGGCTGGTCCCTCCAGGTGCTGCTGCGCGACCTGGCGGCTCTCTACAACGCCGCGGTCGAGGGCCGGTCCGCGCTTCTCTCGCCTCTCCCGTTGCGCTACGTGGACTGGGCGGTCTGGCAGCGCCATGCGCTGACCGGCGAGACCCTGGAGGCGCATCTCGGATTCTGGCGCCGGGAGCTGGCGGGCGTGCCGCCGCTGGAGATGCCCACCGACCGGCCGCGGCAGGCGATACCGCCGGCATCGGGCCGGCAAGGGGCGGTGCGCAGCCTCGACCTGCCGTCGCCGCTGCTGGAGGGTCTGCGCGAGCGGGCGGGCCGCGAAGGGACGACGCTGTTCACGGCTCTCCTCGGCGGCTTCATGGTCCTGCTCGCCCGCCATGCCGGCCAGGGCGACTTCGCGGTGGGTATTCCCACGGCCGGCCGCGGCCGGCGCGAGACCGAGAACCTGATCGGCTTTTTCGTCAACACCCTGGCGGTGCGGGCGCCGCTCGCGGGCGGCCCCGGTTTCAGCGAGCTGATCCGCCGGCTCCGGGACCGCATGCTGGCCGTCCAGGCCCATGAGGATCTCCCCTTCGAGCGGGTGGTGGAGGAGCTCCAGATCGAGCGCGACCTGTCGCGGTCGCCGGTCTTCCAGGCCATGCTCGCCTTCCTGAGCGCGCGGGGTGGCCAGGGGGAGGCGGCCCGCCTGGCCGGGCTGGAGACGCGGCAGGCGGACTATGAAGTCACCACCGCCAAGTTCGAGCTGACGATGTCCATCCTGGAAGGGGTGAGTGGCGTCTCCTGCGCGCTGGAGCACCGGACGGATCTGTTCGACACCCCGACGGCGATCCGCCTGCTGGAGCACTTCCGCACACTCCTCGCCGCCGCCGCCGCCGACCCGGAGATGCCTGCCGGCGCGCTGCCGCTCCTGTCCGAAGCCCAGGCCTGGCAGCTCACCGGCGAGTGGAACGACACGGCCGCGGCCTTCCCGCGGGAGCTGACGATCCACGGCCTGTTCGAGTCCCGAGCGGAGCGCCAGCCGGACGCGCTCGCCGCCGTCTGGGAGGGACGGTCGCTCACCTACGCCGGCCTGGAGGAGCGGTCGAACCGCCTGGCGCGGCTGCTGCGGGATCTCGAAGTCGGCCCGGGTGTGCCCGTGGCGGTGTGGATGGAGCGCTCTCTCGACATGATCGCCGCCGTGCTCGGCATTCTCAAGGCCGGCGGCCACTACCTGCCGCTGGACGCGTCGTGGCCGGCCGAGCGGGCGGAGGCGATCCTCGCCGCGTCGCGGGCGCCGGTGGCGGTCGTCCGCTCCGAGAAGCTCCCGGCCGCCCTGGACGTCCGCTGGCGGCTGCCGGTGGCGGACGTCGTCTGCCTCGACGTGGCGGCGCCCGCGCCTCCGCCCGAGGCCCTGGACCCGCGGGAGGTCCGCGCGCTCTGGGACTTCGTGGCCGAGCAGGCGACGGACGAGGTCACGGCCGGCGGCTTCGTCAGCAGCTACACGGGCCTGCCGTTCACCCGCGCCGAGGTGGAGGAGTACCGCGACCGCGTCCTCTCCCTGGCCTCTCCCTGGCTGCGGCCGAATCGGCAGGATACTCGGGTGCTGGAGATCGGCTGCGGCTCCGGCCTCCTGTTCTGGGAGATCGCGCCGCGGGTGGCCCGCGCCGTGGGCCTCGACCCCTCGCCGCTCACCCAGGAGCGCAACCGGGCGCGCGCCGCGGAGCTGGGTATCGAAAACGTCGAGCTCCGCACCGGTTTCGCGCACGAGATCGACGATCTGCCGCACCCGCCGGAAACCGGCTTCGATCTCATCCTCCTCGCCAGCACCGTCCAGTTCTTCCCCGGCCAGCTCTACCTGGAGACGGTGGTGGAGAAGGCCTTCCGGCTCCTCGCTCCTGGCGGCGCGCTGCTCGTCGCCGACGTGCCCGACGCCCGGCGCCAGGCCGAATTCCGCCGGTCTCTCGCGGAGGTGGGCAGGCCGTACCAGGGCCGCGAGATGTGGCTGGACGAGGACGTGTTCCGAGACCTCGGGGATGCGTCGGTCCTTCATCGTACCCCCCTCGATACCGGCTTCGACAACGAGCTGCGCTTCCGGTACGACGTGATCCTGAGGCCCGGCGGCGGCGACAGGAGGAAGCGTGTCTGGACTGGATGGCACGCGGACCGTCTATCCGCCAGTCGCCTGCCCGATCTGGCGTTCCCCGACGGCCTCGCCTATGTCATCCACACCTCCGGATCGACCGGCCGGCCGAAGGGGATCGGCGTCCAGCACCGGCCGGCGGTCAACCTGATCCAGTGGGTCAACGAGACGATGGGCGCCGGTCCGGGCGACCGCCTGCTCTTCGTGACCTCGCTCGGCTTCGACCTGTCGGTCTACGACCTCTTCGGCACCCTGGCCGCGGGCGGCACCATCCACGTGGCGCCGGAGGCGGCCCTGCGCGACCCCGGGCGGCTCGCGGCCATCCTGCGCGACGAGCCGGTCACGATCTGGGACTCGGCTCCGGCCGCGCTCCAGCAGCTCGCGCCGCTCTTCCCCGAAGACGGAGCGGCGAGGCCGCTGCGGCTCGTGATGCTCTCGGGCGACTGGATTCCGGTGCGCCTGCCGGACCAGGTGCGCGCGGCCTTTCCCGGAGCGCGGGTGGTCAGCCTGGGCGGCGCCACCGAGGCGACGGTATGGTCCAACTGGTACCCGGTCGGGACGGTCGATCCGGCATGGCCGAGCATCCCCTACGGCCGGCCGATCGCCAACGCCCGCTATCTGGTCCTCGACGGCGAGCTGAGCCCCTGCCCCATCGGCGTGCCCGGCGATCTGTATATTGGCGGCATTGGAGGTGACGTGCTCTCCGTGGGCTACGTCTACCAGCCGGAGCTGACCGCGGCGAGCTTCATCCCGGACCCGTTCGCGGACCGCGCCCGGCGCGCGGCTCTACCGCACGGGCGACCGGGCGCGGGCCTTCGCGGACGGCAACCTGGAGCTCCTGGGCCGGACCGACCAGCAGGTCAAGATCCGCGGCTACCGCATCGAGCTGGGCGAGATCGAGGCGGCGCTCCTGCGCCATCCCGGCGTGCGCGAGGCCGTGGTATTGGCGCGGTTGGCGCGCGAGGACGTCCCGGGCGAGAAGCGCCTCGCCGCCTATCTTGTTCCCGCCAGGGTTCCCGCCGGGCCGGCGCCTTCCACGGCCGAGCTGCGTACCTTCCTGCAGGAGACCCTGCCGGAGTACATGGTCCCCTGGGCCTTCGTGGAGATGGAGGCCCTGCCCGTGACCGGCAACGGCAAGCTCGACCGCGCCGCGTTGCCCGCTCCGCGGGCGGCCCAGGCGAAGGATACGGCTTTCGTGGCGCCGCGCAACGATCTCGAGCGCGCCATCGCCGCGGTCTGGCGCGAGGTTCTGCACCTGGACCAGGTCGGCGTAGAGGAGAGCTTCTTCGAGGCCGGCGGCAGCTCGCTCCTCCTGGCCCGCCTCCAGAGCCGCCTGCGCGAGTCGCTGGGACGGGAGGTGCCGTTCGTGGAGCTGTTCCGGCACCCGACGATCGAAAGCCTGGCCCGGAGCCTGGAGCAGGAAGCACCAGAGGCCGAAGAGAAAGCGGAGCAGGCCCGCACCCGCACCGAGACCCGCCGCGAGTCGATGCGGCAGCTCCAGCGGAAACGAGCCCTGCGTCGAGGAGTCCGAGATGAGTGAGCTCGAAGGAATCGCGATCGTCGGCATCGCCGCCCGGTTTCCCGGCGCGCACAATGCCGAGGAGCTGTGGCGCAACCTGCGGGACGGGATCGAGTCCGTCACGTTCTTCACCGAGGAGGAGCTGGCGGCTGCCGACGTGGACCCGGCGCTGCTGGCCGATCCCCGCTACGTCCGAGCCAAGGGCGTCCTGGACGGCGCGGACCTCTTCGACGCCGCCTTCTTCGGCTTCACCCCGCGCGAGGCCGAAGCCATGGACCCTCAGCACCGCGTCTTCCTGGAGTGCGCATGGGAGGCGTTGGAGGACGCCGGCCTGCGACCCCGAACGCCATCCGCGGCGCGGATCGGCGTCTGGGCCGGCTCCGGCGCCAGCTCCTACCTGATCGCGAACCTGCTGCCCAACCAGGAGCCGGCTGGAGAGCTTCGGCAGCTTCCAGGTGCTGCTCCTGGAACGACCGCGACTTCCTCGCCACCCGCGCCTCGTCGAGCTGAACCTGCGCGGCCCGAGCGTCTCCGTCCAGACCGCCTGCTCCACCTCGCTGGTGGCGGTCCACATGGCCTGCCAGAGCCTGCTCGGCGGCGAGTGCGACATGGCGCTGGCCGGCGGGGTGTCCATCAGCTCGCCGCAGCGCACCGGCTATCTCTATCAGGAGGGCGAGCATGATGTCGCCGGACGGCCGCTGCCGCGCCTTCGACGCCTCGGCGCGGGAGCCGTCGACGGCAACGGCTGCGGCGTGGTGGTGCTCAAGCGGCTGGCGGACGCGCGTGGCGGACGGCGACCGCGTCCACGCCGTGATCCGCGGCTCGGCGGTCAACAACGACGGCTCCGGCAAGGTGGGCTTCACCGCGCCCAGCGTCGAGGGCCAGGCCGAGGTCATCTCCGAGGCCCTGGATGATGGCCGGCGTCGAGCCGGACGACGATCGGCTACGTCGAGGCCCACGGCACCGGCACGCCGCTGGGCGACCCCATCGAGGTGGCGGCCCTCACCCAGGCCTTCCGCGCCGCGGTACCGCGAGGCTCGGGCGGGCTTCTGCGCGCTCGGCTCGGTCAAGACCAACATCGGCCACTCGACACGGCCGCGGGCGTGGCCGGCCTCATCAAGACCGCGCTCGCCCTGGCGCACCGCACGATCCCGCCCAGCCTGCATTCGAGACGCCGAACCCGCAGATCGACTTCGCGGCCAGCCCGTTCTGCGTCGTCACCAGGCTGCGGCCATGGGACTCGCGACGGTCCCGCGCCGGGCCGGCGTCAGCTCGTTCGGCCTCGGCGGCACGAACGCCCACGCCGTGCTGGAGGAGGCGCCCGAGCCCGAGCCCGGTGAGCTCCCCACGCGGCCGGCGCAGCTCCTCGTCCTCTCGGCGCGCACTCCCGCCGCGCTCGACGCGGCCACGGCCCGCCTCGCCGACCACCTGGACGCCCACCCGGACGCAGGAGCTGGCCGACGTAGCCTGGACGCTCCAGACCGGCCGCAAGGCGTTCGAGCACCGCCGCATCGTCGTGGCCCGCGACCCCTCCGCGCTGCACGGTCCCACCGTGACCGGGTCGGGCAAGGGGAAGAAGCCGGTGGTGTTCCTCTTCCCGGGCCTCGGCGATCAGCGGGTGGACATGGCGCGGGAGCTGTACGAGGCCGAGCCGTTCTTCCGCGAGCAGGTGGACCTCTGCGCGGAGAAGCTCGCTCCCTGGCTGGGCGCCGACCTGCGGCAGGTGCTCTTCCCGCCCGGAGAGTGGACGCCGGCTCCGAAGGCGAAGCCCACGCTTCGGAGAGCCCCGGCGGAAGCGTCGCGCCTGGACCGGACCGAATTCGCGCAGCCGGCCTGCTTCGTGGTCGAGTACGCCCTCGGCCGTCTCCTGATGGAGTGGGGGATCGAGCCGCAGGCCCTGATCGGTTACAGCCTGGGCGAGTACGTGGCCGCCTGCCTCGCCGGCGCCCTCTCCCTGGATGACGCCCTGGAGCTGGTGGCGCGCCGGGCGAAGCTGATCCAGGAGCTGCCGGGTGGCGCCATGCTCGCCATCCCCCTCCCGGAGACCGAGGTCCGGCCCCTGCTGGGATCGATCGGCGACGGGGTCGATCTCTCCGCCACGAACGGCCCGCACTTCTGCGTGGTGGGCGGCCCCGGGGAGAAGGTCGACGCGCTGGAGCGCCGGCTCGCCGAGCGCGGCGTCACCTGCCTGCGCCTGCGCACGACCCACGCCTTCCACACCGGGATGATGGAGCCCGCCATGGCCGGCGTGAAGGCTATCGCCAGGCCGATGCAGGCGCCGCGCATCCCGTTCGTCTCGAACGTCACCGGCACCTGGATCACCGCCGCCGACCTCGCCGATCCCGGGTACTGGGCGCGGCACATGCGGAGCCCCGTGCGCTTCGCGGAAGGGATCGGCGAGCTGCTCCAGGAGCCCGGCCGGGTCTTCCTGGAGGCCGGCCCGGGCGCCACCCTGGGCACGCTGGTCAAGCAGCATCCCGCCGGGACCGCCGGGAGCGCGGACCGGGTGACCGTCCCTACCCTGCGCGAAGGAGCGGACCTGGACGCCGTGCTGGAGGCCGTGGGAAGGCTGTGGATCGCCGGGGTCGAGGTGGACTGGTCTCGATTCCATGGCGGGGAGCGGCGCCTGCGAGTCCCTCTTCCCACCTATCCCTTCGAGCGCCAGCGCTACTGGATCGATCCGCCCAGGGCCGGCGCTCGGGTCTCGCTGCCTGGCACTGACGTCGCCGACTGGCTCTGGGTTCCCACCTGGAAGCAGGTCCCCCGTACCGGCATGCCCAAGCCCGGCCGCTGGCTGGTCTTCCTGGATGAGGTGGGGCTGGGCGAGCGGGTCGTGGAGCGCCTGCGCCGCGACGGCCACGAGGTGGTGACGGCCGAGAAGCGGGACGGCTTCGATCCGGCAGTGCTTCACGGTGCGGTCCCCGATCATATCCTTCATCTCTGGGGTGTCACTCGGGACGAGCCCGCCTTCGAAGAGGCGCAGAACGCCGGGCTCGTCAGCCTCGCCCTCCTGGCTCAGTCGATGTCGACGGAGGCTCGTCTCCTCGTCGTGGCGAACGGCCTCCACGAGCTGATGGACGGCGATCCGGTCCATCCCGGCAAGGGAACCCTTCTCGGCGCGCTCAAGGTGATCCACCAGGAGGTGCCGCGCCTCCAGACCGGCAGCGTGGACATCCTCCTGGAAGACCTCGACCGCCTCGCCGGCCGGCTCCTCGCCGAGCTGTCCGGCCCGCTGGAGACGGCCGTCGCCCTCCGTGGCCGCCAGCGCTGGGTGCGCGGCTTCGAGCCCGTGCGCGGTGAAGACTCTCCTTCGCGGCTCGTCCGGGGAGGTGTCTACCTCCTCGCCGAGGTCGCCCACGGCCCGGGCATGGCGATCGCCGACCACCTCGTCCGCGACCTGGACGCCAAGGTCGCGCTCGTCCTGCCGCCCCAGCTCCCGCCGCGGGAGAGGTGGGAGACGTGGACCGGGCTCCCCGGCGTGCCGCCCGGCCAGGACGCGATCGGCACCGCCATTCTCCGGCTCTTGGCGCTGGAGCGGGAGGTGGGGCTCGACCGGGTCCTGATTCTCCGGAGCCTCGATCTCGCGGAGGTCCACCGGCGCTTCGGGCCGATCCACGGCGCGTTCTTCACGGGTGGTGCCTTCGGAGGCGGGCTGCTCCAGCTCAAGACGCCGGAGTCTGTCCATGCCGCGCTGGACCCGCTGGCGAGGAGCGTCGAAGCGTTCCTGGCCGGGATCGATGAGGACGCTGAGGCCGCGCCCGCCTTCATCCTCCTGTCGTCCACCACCCCCGCGTTCACCGGCAGCCTCGGCCAGCTCGAAGTCGCCGCGGCGGGCTCGTATCTCGACGCCGTGGCCGCGCGCCGGACGGCCGAGGGGAAGCCGCATACCGTAACGGCGCACTGGGACCCCTACCAGTGGGGAGGCTGGCTCGTCACGGGTGTGGCGGGCGGCATGGCCGGCCTGGCGCCCGAGGAGGTGGAGGCCAACCTCCGGGCCCACGGCGTCACCGAGGCGAAGAGCGCCGCGGCCCTGGACCGGCTTCTGGCGGCGCCGTACCCGCGCGTGATCGTTCCTCCAGCCAGAACCTCCACGGCCTCCTCGTCGAGATCGACGGCGTCACGGCCGACACCCTGCTCGCCCAGATGGCTGCCCACCACGGGCACCACGGCGAGAAGGCGCCGCGGCCGGGCCTTCCCACCCCGTTCGAGCCGCCGCGGGACGAGCTGGAGGAGCGGCTCGCCGCCGTCTGGCAGGACCTCTTCGGCATCGGCCCCATCGGCCGTGACGACAGCTTCCTGGAGCTGGGCGGCCACTCGCTGCTCGCCATCCAGATGGTCACGCAGATCCGCGCGGTCCTGGAGGTCGATCTCCCCGTGACCGCCCTCTTCGAGTCGCCCACCATCGCCGAGCTGGGCAAGGCCGTGCGCCGGGCGCGCGGCGAGGAGGACGCGGCGGATCTGGAGGCGCTGCTCGCGCTGGTCGAGGGTCTCTCCCCCGAAGACGCCGCCGCGAAGCTCGCGGAGATGGAGGCCTAGATGGGCGTCACCGACCGCCTCTCCGCCCTGAGCCCGGAGCAGCGGGCGCTGTTCGAGAAGCTGCGCCAGAAGCAGGCCCCTCCGGCCGCGCGCCTTCCGCCGCCGGTCCAGGCGGTCTCCGGCCCCACGGGCGTGGGCGACTGGCCGCTCTCCTTCGACCAGGAAAGGCTCTGGCGGATGCACCAGGACGACCCCACCCTGGTCTCCTGGAACGTGGACGCCGGCAGCCGCGTCCGCGGCGAGCTGGACATCCCCGTCTTCCTGGCCGCCTTCCGCGAGCTGATCCGCCGCCACGCCGCCTGGCGCACCACCTTCCCGATCCTCGATGGCCGGCCCGTGCAGCGCGTCCACCCCTGGCTGGAGCCCCACGTGTCGTTCCTCGACGTGAGCGCGCTACCGGAGGAGACCCGCGAGGCGGCCGGGCACGCCGCCATCTACGAGCACACCCGGACCCCCATCGACCTGGAGCAGGGTCCGCTCGTGCGCATGGCGCTGGTGCGGCTGGCGCCGGAGGACCACCTCTACCTGCTGACGATCCACCATACCGCCACCGACTGGATCACCTTCCAGATTTTCTTCGCCGAGCTGATGCAGGTCTACGAAGCCTTCCGAGCCGGCCGGCCGTCGCCTCTGCCGATCCCGCTCCAGTTCCCGGACTACGCGGTCTGGGAAAGAGACTGGTTCCAGGGCGAGGTCTTCGCGGAGGAGGCCCGCTTCTGGCGCCGCGAGCTGGAAGGCTTTCCGCTCGTCCTGGATCTCCCGGCGGACCGTCCCCGGCCACCCATCCAGAGCCAGCGCGGCGGCCTCTTCCGGGTCCGGGTGGGAGCGGAGCGCACGGATCGCCTGCGCGCCCTCGCCCGGCGCGAGGGTCTGACGATGTTCATGGCGGTCCTGGCGGTGCTCAACGCCCTGGTCTGGCGCCTCACCGGCCGGGAGAAGGTCGTGGTCGGCTCGAACAGCGCCAACCGTCCCCGGCCCGAGCTGGCGCCCGTAGCCGGCCTCTTCCTCACCCAGGTCCCCTTCGCCACGGACGCCTCGGGAGACCCCACCTTCCGCGAGCTGCTCGCCCGCACCAGGAAGACCGCGCTCGCGGCCTACGCCCACCAGAACGTCCCCTTCACCAAGCTGATCGAGGCCCTGGGCGTGAAGGACGACCGCGCCCGCAACCCCATCGTCCAGGTTCTTCTCCTGATCCTGGAAGGCCAGAGCCACGGCCACACCGGCGGCCTGGAATTCGAGCCCGTCGGCCTCTACGACGGCAACTCCCGCTGGGACCTGATGTTCGGCCTCTACGACTACCACGACGAAGGGCTCAGCGGTCCGCTGGAGTACAACGCCGACATCTTCGAAGAGGCCACCGTCGCGGGCTTCCTGGATCTGTTCTACCGGCTGATCGACGCGGTGACGGCGGACCCGGAGATCCATCTGTCGCGGCTGCCCCGGGAATGGTCGGATGGATAAACGGGTCCGCTCCGGACGCGTCGCCCCGAGCGGCCCCCTCCCCGACCCGCTCCCGGCCTTCATCCGTGGTGCGCCTGCGGCGCGAGCACGGCCCGGGCCTGGTGCCGCTCTTCCAGCCAGTCGAGCCAGAGCGATATCCCCGACATTCCGACGCCGGTCACGGTGGACAGCGGAATGGATCTCGGATCGGGCATCACCCGCGAAAGGTTTTCCAGCAAAATCTCCATGCGCACGCCGGGGAGGTACGGGAGCAGGTCGGTCTTGGTGATCAGCACGAGGTCCGCCTTGCGGAACATGACGGGATACTTGAGCGGCTTGTCGTCGCCTTCGGTCACCGAGAGGACAACCACGTTCTCCGCCTGGCCGAGGTCGTAGACGGCCGGGCAGACGAGATTGCCCACGTTTTCGATGAACAGGAGGTCGAGGCTCCGCCAGTCCATGCCGTGCAGGGCCTTGTGGACCAGCTCGGCGTCCAGGTGGCAGGCCGAGCCGGTGGTGATGGAGACCGCGTTCGGGATGCCCGCCTTGCGCAGGCGCTCGGCGTCGCGGTCGGTGGCGAGGTCGCCGCTCATGGCGCCGATGCGCAGGCCGCTGCGGGCGCGCGCCGTGGCTTCCAGGACCGCGGTCTTGCCCGAGCCGGGCGAGCCCATGAGGTTGACCGCGAGGACGCCCGCCTCTTCGAAATGATCCCGATTGTGCCGGGCCGTCCGTTCATTGCCGGAGAGGATCCTCTCCTGGATTTCCACCGGGACCAGGTCGGAATCGCCACAGCCGCAGGTGTCGCACATCACGGAACCTCCATTTCGATCTGCTCCAGAACGATTTCATCTCCGGACACAAGGCGCGCCGGAGCCTGGCAGGACGGGCACCGCAGAACCTCTCCCTGCGCCAGCGGCAGGCCGCAGGACGGGCAGGCCCAGAGCGCCGGCACGGTGCGGATCTCCATCTCGGCCGCGTGGCAGAGGGTCCGCTCGCGAAAGACCTCGTAGGCCGTGGACAGCAGCTCGGGGTCGACCCCCGACAGCTCACCCAAGGCCACGCGGATACGGCCGACCGACGTGGCGTTTTGCACCCGCGCCTCGGACTCGACGCGCCGCATCAGGGCCTGGACGATGCTGTACTCGTGCATCGGCAAACTCTCAGCAGATCCTCGGCAGCGGCTCGCCTTCGGGCTCGGCGAGGAGACGGCAGCCGAAGCCGGTGTCGAGCAGCACGGAGCGCGGCGGATCGGCCAGGCAGACGCCGACCACGGCCGCATTCCGGCCGAGCGGATGCGTGCGCAGGGCTGCGAGAATCCGGTCCGCGGACCCGTTGCGGCCACCGCGGACACCGATCACGGCCTTGCCTTCGTTGGCGACATGGAGCGGCTCGATGCCGAGCAGCTCTGCCGCCGCCCGCACCTGCGGCGTCACCGGCACGGCGGCCTCGTCGAGGAGAATGCCGACGCCGCTCTTCGCCGCCATCTCGTGGAGCGTGCTGGCGAGGCCGCCGCGGGTGGGGTCCTTCATCGCCACCACGTCTTCGCCGCCGACCTCCAGAGCCAGGCGGATCAGCCCGTTCAGCGGCGCCACGTCGGAGAGCAGCTCGCCTTCCAGGTCGAGCCCGTGGCGCGCCGCCATCACGGCCATGCCGTGGTCGCCGACCGTGCCGGTCACGATGAGCCGGTCTCCCGGCCGGAGCCCGGAGTCTGGCACGACCCGGTCGGTCATCGCGACTCCCGTGGTGTTGAGGACGATGCCGTCGAGCTCGCCGCGCCCCATGACCTTGGTGTCGCCGGTGACCACCGAGGCTCCGGCCTCGCGGCAGGCGGCGGCCATGGAGGCCTGAATGCGCCGCAGGTCGGCGACGGCGAAGCCTTCCTCCAGGATCACGCCGCAGGTGAGGCCGAGCACCTCGGTGGCGCCCATCATGGCGAGGTCGTTGACGGTGCCGGAGACCGCGAGCCGGCCGATGTCGCCGCCCGGGAAGAAGACCGGGTGGATGACGTGGGAATCGGTGGTCACGACGAGCCAGCGGTCGCCGACCCGGATCGCCGCGCCGTCGTCCATGGCGCCCAGACCGATATTTCCCGGCGTGTCGATGGCGCCGTCGACGAAGACGGATTCGATCAGCGTCCGCATGGCCCGGCCGCCGGCGCCGTACTTCAGGGAGATCCGGTCGTCGAGCACGGCCTCGCGCGGGGTCAGCAGCACGCTCATGAAGACACCTCCGCCGGAGAGAAGCTTTTGAGATCGGGCCGGCCGCCATATTGGTGCCAGATGCGGCACGCACCTTCGCTGGAGACCATGCAGGCGCCGACGGGCCGGTCCGGCACGCAATCCTTGCCGAACATCGGGCAGTCGAACGGCGTGGCCAGGCCGGAGAGGATGGCGCCGCAGCGGCACCCGGCCGCCAGATCCTTCGGAGCGTACGTCCAGAGCGAGCTCACGTCGATGTCGAAACGTTTTCGGGCGTCGGCCTCGGCCCACTCGTCACGGATGCGGAGGTTGCCGTCCGGCACGTGGGCGATCCCGCGCCAGTGGCCGCCCGCGGTCTCGAACACGCACCAGAGCTGCTCCTGGGCGCGGCGGTTGCCTTCCTTCGTGACGCAGCGCGGGTACATGTTCGCGACCACCGGCCGGCCGTCGCGCACCAGCTCGAGGAGCTTGACGAGGCCGGCCAGGATGTCGAGCGGCTCGAAGCCGGCGATCACCACCGGCATGTTGTGGGCCAAGGCAAAGTCTTCGAAGAGGCCCCAGCCGGTGATGGTGGCGGCGTGGCCGGCGCCGAGAAAGCCTTCGATGCGCGTGCCCGGGATCTGGGCGACGATCTCCATGGCCGGCAGGATGTACTTGTGTGCCGACAGGATGGAAAGATTTTTCGGCCGTTCGGGATCGAGGACCGCGGCGGCCGTGGCCACGGCCGTGGTCTCGAAGCCGGTCGAGAAGAAGACGACCTCGTCGCCGCTCGAGCGCGCCAGGTCCACGGCCTGCGAAATGCTGTAGACCACGTCCACCTTCGCCCCTTCGGCCTGGGCGTCGGCCAGCGACTGCATGGTGCCGGGCACCTTCAGCATGTCGCCGTACGTAGCGACGCGCACGCCGCTCTTCGCCAGCGCCACGGCCTCGTCGACCTCGGGCAGGTCGGTGACGCAGACCGGACAGCCCGGCCCCATGATCAGATCGATCTCGCGCGGAAACGCGGCGCGCAGGCCGAAGCGGGCGATGGCCTGCTCGTGGCTGCCGCAGACGTGCATGAGAGCGATGGGCGAGCGGCCGATCTCTTTTGTCACGCGCTCCATCGCTCCAACCAGGGCCCGGCCCCGCCCGGGATCGCGGAACTTGAGCTCGGCGAAACCGTCAGCGGCGGGGCTCACGGCCCGCCTCCTCTCCGGCCGCCGCGAGCTCGCTCCGGACGTCGGCAGCCATGAGATCCTCCTCTCCGCTCTCCGCCAGCAGCCTCTCGTACAGTTCCAGCGTCTCGCCGATGTCCTCGGCCGGGATGCGCCGGATCGCATAGCCCACGTGGTTGAGGACGTAGTCGCCCGGCGAGACCGGCTCGTCCACGATGTCGAGCCGGATCTGCCGCCGGACGCCCCAGAAGTCGACCGTGGCCAGGAAACCGTCCACGTCGAGAACTTTTCCCGGAACACCCAGGCACATCAGATGCCTCCTTCTCTTGCGATCGATCTGGCGAGGGCGTCGGCCACCAGGGCCTGACCCAAGGCGAGGCCGCCGTCGCCCGGCGGCACCTGCCGGTGCAGATACACCGGCGGACCGCCCGACAGAGCCTCGACCGCCCGCTCCGCCAGGAGCGCGTTCTGGAAACAGCCGCCCGTCAGCACGACGGGCAGCCCCCTGCCACCCCGGCGACGGCTCATCTCACCGGCGATGCCGGCGAGCGTGTTGTGAAATTTCGCGGAGATCTCCGGCGCGGGCCGGCCGGCCAGGAGGTCGCCGACGGCGGCGCGCACCAGCGGCCGCGGATCGATCTCCGCGGGAGCCGGCGCGGTGTCGAGGAACCACGGATAGACGCCGCGCTCGCCCGGGTCGGCGATCAGGTTCCAGAGCGTGGCGACCTCGCCTTCGTAGCGCGACACCGCCCGGCCGAGAATCATGGCGCCGAGGGCGTCGAACCAGCGGCCGACGCCGCGGGCGCGGGGCGTGTTGAGGCCGGTCTCCACCATGCGGCGGACCACGCCGACCGGCCGGCCGGCAAAGACCGGCAGCCGGTCGAGAGGCGGGTCGCCCGCGAACGCGTCGTCGAGCGCGGCCAGGGCCAGGCGCCAGACCTCGCGGATGGCAAGGTCGGAGCCGGCCAGCGGGAGCGCGCGGAAGGTGGCGATCCGCTCGTAGCCGGCATAGTCCGCGATCAGGAATTCACCGCCCCAGGCCGTGCCGTCGGTGCCGTAGCCGGTGCCGTCCCAGGCCACGCCCAGGACGGGTCCGGCCAGGCCGTGCTCGGCCATGGCGGCGGCCACGTGCGCATGGTGGTGCTGGACGCCGATCTTCACCGCCTCGGGCCGCTCCAGGGCGTAGACCGTGGAAAGATAGGAAGGATGGAGATCGTGAGCGATCACCTCGGGGTGGATGCCGACCAGCGTCTCCAGCCGCGCGATCGATTCCTGATAGGAAGCGTAGGTCTCGGCGGTCTCCAGATCGCCCACGTGCGGCCCCAGATACGCGGTGTCGCCGGCGCCGAGGCAGACCGTGTTCTTGAGGTGGGCACCGCAGGCCAGGACCGGCCGCGCGAACGGCCGCGCCAGCGCGATCCCGCGCGGCACGTAGCCGCGCGAGCGGCGCAGCACCGTGGGCGCACCGGCGATCACCCGCGCCACCGAATCGTCGCAGCGCGCGGCGATGTCGCGGTCGTGGAGGAGGAAAAGATCGGCGATCGTTCCGAGTTGTGCCAGCGCTTCGGCGTTGCCGCGGACGATCGGCTCCTCGGAAAGGTTTCCAGACGTCATCACCAGGGGCCGGCCCACCGCTTCCAGGAGCAGGTGGTGCAGCGGCGTGTACGGCAGCATGATGCCGGCGAGCGGGCTGTCCGGAGCCACCTCGTCGCAGAGACCGCGCCCGCCGCCGGGCCTGCGGGTGAGGAGGACGATCGGCCGCTCCACCGAAGTGAGGAGGGCGCGTTCCGCGGCATCGATCACCGCGATCCGCTCCGCCGTCTCCAGGTCCCGCACCATGACGGCGAAGGGCCTGGCGTCGCGGCGCTTGCGGCGGCGCAGGCGTTCGACCGCGGCGGACGAGGCGGCGTCACAGGCGAGGTGGAAGCCTCCCAGGCCTTTGACCGCGACGATGAGCCCGGCCGCCAGCGCGCGGGCGATGGTGAGCAGGGGATCCTCCACGGCCAGACGCTCGCCGTTCGGCGAGGCGGCCCAGAGCTTCGGGCCGCACACCGGGCAGGCGTCGGGCTGGGCGTGGAACCGCCGGTCCTCCACCCGTTCGTACTCGGCACGGCAACGCGGGCACATCTCGAACGCCGCCATCGTGGTGGCCGCGCGGTCGTAGGGGACGCCGGTGGCGATCGTGAAGCGGGGTCCGCAATTCGTACAGTTCGTGAACGGGTAGCGGTATCTACGGTCGGACGAATCGAGAACCTCGCGCTCGCAATCCGGGCAGGTGGCGAGGTCGGGAGGGATGGACACCCTGCGTTCACCGTCCACGGCAGCCGCGGGCCGGCTGGGAACGATCACGAAATCGCGGACCGGCTCGGCCGGGATCGATTCGGAGCGGAGATCACGGATGCGGGCGGCGGGCGGCGGCGAGGACTTGAGGCGGAGCACGAAGGCGTCGAGGGCCTCGATCGATCCGAAAGCCTCGATCTCGACTCCGGCGGCGTCGTTGCGCACCCGGCCGCCGATCCCCTCCTCGCAGGCCAGGCGGTAAACCCAGGGGCGGAAGCCGACCCCCTGGACGGTGCCGCGGACCTCGATGCGCCGGCCGGAGGCGACTTCGCTCATGTCTCTTTGTAATTCCACCGCGGACCCGCCGCGATACTCCTCCGGGGGGGTGGCTCTCCGCGGCCGGGTGGCGCTGAGACCCGCCTTATCGGGTGGGTCGTCACGTTTCAGGCCCGCGCGGCTCCCAGGTGGCGGCGGAACCAGTCCGCCGCCAGAGCGGACACCTCCTCGAGCGTACCCGGCTCTTCGAAGAGATGCGTGGCGCCGCGGACGATCTCGAGCTGGACCGGGGCGGCCGACATCTTTCGCAGGGCGTACTGGTTGAGGTTGAGGACCGCCGCGTCCTCGCCTCCGACGATCAGCAGGGTCGGGGCCACCACCTGTTCCAGAGCCTCTCCCGCCAGGTCCGGCCGCCCTCCTCGTGAGACCACCGCCTTGACCTCGTCCGGACGGCCGGCCGCCGCGACCAGTGCGGCGGCGGCGCCCGTGCTCGCCCCGAAGTAGCCGATGGGCAGGCCGCGGATCGAAGCGTCCCGCAGCGCCCAATCGGTGGCGGCTCCCAGGCGCTCGGCCAGAAACTCGATGTCGAAGCGGAGGCGCGCATTGTAGCGGTCCACCGCCTCCTCCCGTTCCGTGAGGAGGTCGAAGAGGAGAGTCGCCAGGCCGGCGTCCTGAAGCTCCTCGGCGACTTTCCGGTTGCGGGGGCTCAGGCGGCTGCTGCCGCTTCCGTGGGCGAAAAGCACCACGCCGACCGCCTCCGGAGAAATGGTGAGCGTGCCCTGCAGAGAGTCCGCGCCGGCCAGGATCTCGACCTCTCGCGCCTCTCGGGTGATTGGTGGTGCTTGCATGGCTCGAACCTCCTTGCGGTCAGCCCTCCTCGGAGAACCGCCGCGCGACGCGTCCGGACTTCTGAGGCTCGTGGATCTTGGTGTCGCCCCTCTGGAGACGGGCGAAATCCTTGAGCTGGCGGACGGCGGCATCGAAGGCGCCGCGCATGGCGACGCTCAGATCCGTCTCGTCCTGGCGGCTGACGACGAGGGGCTCGCCGCCGGGCACTCGCAGGTCGATCTGGACATTGAAAGGCCCACCCTTCCGGTGGTGCCTGCCGGGGCCTTCCACCAGAACGGAGCATCCCACCAGCGACGGGAAAAAGTGCTCCAGGCGCATGGCGCGCTCGCGGATCACGTCCTCCATCGAAGCGGGCAGGTCGAAGTGATGCGTGGTGATACTCAGAGGCTTTTCCATGGATTCCTCCTGGGCTCTCGGTCCCTGACCGGAATTCGATCTTGACCGCAGCAGCCCCGAAGCGCCCCGGCTGCCCGGGTGGGACGTGGCGCCCTGACGGGCGGGCTCGCAGGGGATCCAAGGCTGCCGCGGAGCGGGCGCTACGCATCAAGGAATCCGCCATCGCCACCTCGATCAACGCCATCGCCATGGCGGACCTCAAGAAGAGCGAGGAGCGGTGGCGCGGCTGGAAAGTCAGCTCAATGCCTGCGGCCGAGGGCGGCGAGCAGGCGGTCCACCGGCAGTGTGTTGAGGATGTCCTCGCGCCGCAGCCAGGCGCGGCGGGCCACGCCGGCGCCGAAACGCAAGAGCGTCAGCTCGCCGGTCGAGTGGGCGTCGGTCGAGATCACCAGCTTCGCGCCCAGCTCCCTGGCCCGCTTCGCGTGGACGTCGTTGAGGTCGAGCCGCTCCGGGTGGGCGTTGATCTCCAGGGCCACGCCGTGGCGGACGCAGGCCTGGATGACCGCCTCGACGTCGAGCGCGATCGGCTCGCGCTCCTTGAGCAGCCGTCCCGTCGGGTGGCCCAGGACATGGACCCGGCCGCTCTCGACCGCCCGCAGCACCCGGCGGGTCATCTCGTCGCGGGGCAGCTCGAGAGAGCTGTGGACGCTCGCCACCACGAGGTCGAGCTGGTCGAGGGTCTCGGGCTTCAGATCGAGCGTGCCGTCGCGGAGGATGTCCACCTCCACGCCGGCGAGGATGCGCAGGCCGGGCACCCGCAGCCGGCGCAGCGCACCGGCGCACCGGAGGATGCCTTCGTCGTCCAGGCCGCCCGCGACGGTCACCGCCTGCGAATGCTCCGTGACGGCAATGTACTCGTGCCCGAGCGCCCGGGCCGCGCGCGCCATCTCCTCGGCGGTGTTGCGGCCGTCGGTCTCATCGGTATGCATCTGGAGATCGCCGCGGAGATCGGAAAGCTCGATCAGCCCGGGCAGCGTACCGGCGATCGCCGCCTCGATCTCGCCGCGGTTTTCCCGCAGCTCCGGCGGGATCCAGCACGCGCCGATCAGCCGGAAGATCTCTTCCTCGGTGCGGCCGGCCACCCGCCGCTTGCCGCGGAAAGCGCCGTACTCGCTCACTTTGTAACCTTTTTCCCGGGCGAGCGTCCGCACGGCGATATTGTGCTCCTTCGAGCCGGTGAAGTAGTGGAGCGCGGCGCCGAACGTCTCTTCGGCGACGACCCGCAGATCGACCTGGAGGCCGGTGGCGAAGCGGACCGAGGCTTTCGTCGGACCCTGCGCCAGAACCTCTTCGACCGCGTCGAAGCGCGTGAAAGCGTACAGGGCGGCCTCGGGATCGGCCGCGGCACAGAGCAGGTCGAGGTCGCCCACCGTCTCCTTGCGGCGGCGGAAGCTCCCGGCCAGCTCGACGCGGGAAACACCTTTGACGCGGGCGAGCCGGTCGCGGAGAGCCTCGGCATAGGACTCGACCTCGGAGAGCAGGAAGCGGCCGCTCCAGCCCCGGTACTGCTCGATGCCGGCGAGCAGCTTCCGGCGGCTGCGCTCGCCGAAGCCGCGCAGCTTCAGGAGGTCGTCCCCGCGCACGGCCCGCTCGAGGTCGGCCAGGTTGCGCACGCCGAGCTCTTCGTGGATGAGATGGAGCTTCTTGGGTCCCAGTCCGGCGATCCCCAGGAGGGCCGAGAGCTCGCGAGGCACCTCCTTGCGCGTCTCCCGGAGCTGCGAGAGCGATCCGGTTTCGAGCATCTTGAGAATCTTGCCGGCCAGGCCCTCGCCGACGCCGGGGATTTCGAGGAGCGCCGCGCGGCCGCCGCGGGCGGCCAGCTCCGCCACCGGCTGGCCCAAAGTCTCAAGATACTGAGCCGCGTTGCGATAGGCTCGCACCCGGAAGGGATTCTGGCCTTCGATCTCGAGAGCATCGGCAAGCTCTCGGAAGGTGCGTGCGATCGCCGCGTTGGGAACGGTATGGTATTGCGGCGGGGGCTGCGCGGGCGGCGCGGGCGGCGCGGGAACCGTCGAGGCGCCAGGACCGGTGCGAGCGGAGCGCATGATTCTCCTCCTCTCCTGGAGGATGCTCTCTGCCTTTCTCGCACCGTCGGGGGCCGAGAGGAACATCCCGCCGGAGAGGCGATGCCGCGCCGCGGGGTAGGCCCTCCGCGCCGCCCGCGCGGATGGTTTTCCTACCGGCGGCGCGGGCTTATCCTGCAAGGGGAACGCTGAGGGCCATACGATGCCCGACATCCTCACCGCCGAGGTCTCTCGGCACATCTGGGAAACCCGGTACCGGTACCGCGACGGGGCGGTGATCCACGACCGCACCGTCGACGACACCTGGCGCCGCGTCGCGCGAGCCGTCGCCGCCGTCGAAACGCGGGACCGCATCGCTTGGGAAAACCGTTTTCATTCGATCCTCCAGGGCTTCCGATTTTTGCCCGGCGGCCGGATCCTCGCCGGTGCCGGAACGCCGTTCCGCGTGACCCTCTTCAACTGTTTCGTCATGGGCCTGATCGAGGACTCCATGGACGGCATCTTCGAAGCCTTGAAGGAAGGTGCGCTCACCATGCAGCAAGGCGGCGGGGTCGGCTACGACTTCTCGACCCTGCGCCCGGCCGGCACGCCGGCAAGGGGTGTCGGAGCGATCGCCTCCGGCCCGGTCTCCTTCCTGCGCGTCTGGGACAGCATGTGCGCCACCGTGCTCTCGACCGGGGCCCGGCGCGGCGCCATGATGGCCACGCTGCGCTGCGATCATCCCGACATCGAGGCCTTCATCGACGCCAAGCGCGAGAAGGGGTCGCTGACTCACTTCAACCTTTCGGTGCAGGTGACGGACGCCTTCCTCGAAGCCGTTGAAAAGGATTCCGACTGGCCGCTCGCCTTCCCGGCCGGCGCCCTCGGAGGTGGCCCGACCGGCGGCTTCGTGCTCCGCCGCTGGACCGGCGCGTCCACGCCGATCCCCTGCCTTGTCTTCCGCTCGATCCCGGCACGATCGCTCTGGGACAAGCTCCTGCGCGCCGCCTACGAGCAAGCCGAACCGGGCGTGCTCTTCGTCGACCGCATCAACCGGCAGAACAACCTCTGGTATCGCGAGCACCTCACGGCCACCAACCCCTGCGGCGAGATTCCGCTCCCTCCCTACGGCGCCTGCGACCTGGGCTCGCTCAACCTCGTGCGCTTCGTCGAGCACCCTTTCTCTCCGGCTGCGCGCCTCGACCTCGACGGCCTCCGGGAGACCGCCGAGGTCGCCGTGCGCATGCTCGACAACGTGATCGACATCTCCCGTTTTCCGCTGCCGCAGCAGGAGCGCCAGGTCAAGGAGACGCGGCGGATCGGCCTCGGCCTGACGGGCCTCGCCGACGCCCTGATCCTGTTGGGCCACCGCTATGGCAGCCCGCAGGCGCTCGCCGCCGCCGCCGGCGCCATGCGGGCCATCTGCCACGCCGCCTACGGCGCCTCGATCGAGCTGGCGAAGGAGCGCGGGAGCTTCCCGGCTTACGACCGTGAAAAGTATCTGCAAGGCGAGTTTGTCCGCTCCCTTCCCGAGGACGTCCAGGAGGCGATCGCGACGCATGGCATCCGCAACAGCCACCTGACGGCGATCGCTCCGACCGGCACGGTCAGCCTTCTCGCCGGCAATATCTCGAGCGGTCTGGAGCCGGTCTTCGACCTGCGCTACCGCCGCCGCGTGCTGGGAGCCGACGGCACGTTCCAGGAGCTCGAGCTGACCGATCCTGCCCTGGCCCTGTGGAACGAGCTGCATCCCGGAGCCGCGCCGCCGGAGGAGCTCTTCGTCCCGGCGCGGGAGCTTGCGCCGGCGGTCCATCTCGACATGCAGGCCGCCCTCCAGCAATTCGTGGACAATGCCATCTCGAAAACCATCAACGTCCCCGCCGGCCTCTCTTTCGACGCCTTCCGGAAGATCTACGAGCAAGCCTGGAGGAAGGGCCTGAAGGGAGTCACGACCTTCCGCCCCAACCCGGTGACCGGCGAAGTGCTCGCCAGCGCCCAGCCGGCCGCCGCCGACCTGCACTGTTGCACGATCGAGCGGGAAGCGGATTGACGCCCCGGCGCTGAGGCCCAACTCCTTATCGCCGGACATCTGGCAAATCCCGACGTTCGGCCGCAAGCGGCGCGCCTTCGGCCAGCTTCGGCGCACGAGTGGCCAAGAGATGCCGGGTCTTGGGAAGCCCGGCGGGCTTCCGGCCGGAGCCGGCGCGGCTTCCGCCGAGCTTCGCGAGGGGCTGGCCGGGGCCGGCGGGCCGCTCGCCGGACCTGGCCGATGGTTGGGAGGACCGGCGGACGGCTCGCCGGAGCCGGCCGAAGACCGGCTGGAGATCTGGAACGCGCGCCGGTGCTCGCGGAAGGCGCGCCGGTGTTGGGGAAGCGCGGGCCGGAGCCGGCCGAAGACCGGCTGGAGATCTGGAAAGGCTCGCCGGCGCCGGCGCAAGGCCCGCCAGAGCCGGCGGACCGCAGGCAAGTGTTGGGGAAACGCTGGCCGGTGTTGGGGAAACGTGAACCGGGGGCGGCCGAAGGCCGGTACAGGCCAGCGAGAGCTCGGCTCGGCACCCCGCCCGCCTCAGCAGCCACAGGTGGCGGTCCCACCAACTTTTCAAACGCCCTTTCAGAGCCCGAACACGGCCGGATCGCGCTCGACAGCTCGGGCCACAGCGGCGTACTCACAGGAGTCCTCCAGAAACCAGGTTTTCAGGAAAACCTTGAAATCCTGGACTGCATCGGCGTTTCCATCGGCCTCATGCTTGCGGATGATCTTGAGAAGATCGACAACGGCTTGCACCTTGTCACGCCGCTGATCCCGTAGCCTCCGGCGTTCCAGGTGGAAAACCTCGATGGAAGTCTCTCCCATCCGGCTGCCGGCCGTGGCCACGACCTGCCCATCCACGGCGTACCGCAGGTGCTCCTCGGGACGATCCTCGCAAGGGTCGAGGAGGAGGCGCCTCTCGCGCTTCAGGTCGTCGGCCGGGCCGAGTGCCCGGGTCGACTCGTCTTCCAGAGGAAACTGATCCATCTTTCCGCCCGAGCCCGCAAATTGAAGGTCGCCCCAGCGCGGCTTGTCTTTGCGGCTCTGGTTGCAGTGGCTACAGGCAAGATAGAGATTGGCCCAGTCGTAGGCGAGCCAGTAGTAACCCGGATGGCCGGCACGCTCGGCAACCTTCCCCTTCGGGCGGAAGTGCTCGACATCCCAATCGGAGCCCGCCACGATCTTCGTTTCGCAGTAGGCACACTTATCGTGAAACAGGGTTTCGAGCGCGGCTCGGAGAAGGTCGTGGCCGTAGACGCTCGATCGTGCCTCGTGCGCATCCTTCTCGCGGAGCGCGTCCTTGCGTGCTTCCTCGGCAAGGTCGAGCCACGACTGCGCAGGCCGGATGTTCCGTTCGAGGAAAATCACGGGCAGGCTCAGAGGCCGTGCTTCTCGACCAGTTGCTTGAGCTGGCGGACCATTTCGCTCTCCCGCGAGTCCGGAACGGGCCGGCCGCCGATCTCGACCGCCAAGCTGCGGAGCTCCCGGGTCTCGCCACCCCTTCTCCGGCTTCCTGGAATGGCCGCGAGCTCACGGTAACGGACGACTTTCTCGCGCATCTCGGGCGCATAGATCTCGGTATCGAAGAGTCGCTCGTCCACCAGCATGTCTTCGGCCGAGTAGCCGCTGAAGTCGGGGACCGATTCCTCCCGGACAACCTCGTCTCCCTCACGGCGCAGAACGACTAGCTCGTCCGGCTTGGCATCGAGGGCGACCAGCGGGCTATGGGTGGTGGCGATGAGTTGGATTTCCGGGAAGACCTCGGTGATCCGCGGCAGGATCTCCGCCTGCATTGAGGGGTGCAGGTGCTGCTCGATCTCGTCGATCAGAACGATGCCGCGGATATGCCCGTCGGGAGTGATCCGGTCGGCAGCCATGGCCCGACCGTAAAGATCCAGCATCCAATGGAAGGTCATCCGGTAACCGTCGGCCCAACCCTCCAGTCGAATCTTCCCTCCGATCATAGGCCCGGAAAGCTCGATCCCTCCTCCACGGGGCAGGTAGATTTCATCCTCGGAGCTCAGGCCCAAGGCCCTCTTGATTCCTAGCAAGGCTGAGTCATACCGGCCCGTACCGAGAAAGTCTTGCAACCGACGGAGCGTCAGCTCCGGATCGA
This sequence comes from uncultured Holophagales bacterium, assembly GCA_963844885.1. GTDB lineage: Bacteria > Acidobacteriota > Thermoanaerobaculia > Multivoradales > UBA5704 > DATMER01. The sequence continues at coordinate 317,803 of CAWJQA010000020.1, forward strand.
TCAGAGTCCGGTTGTAGTCGAAGAGGGTGTAGACGGCGTCAGCGACACGGTATTCCCGTCCGGTGTCCGGACCGATTCCATGGCGGCCAGCGCCATAGCCGCACACAAACGTCGGCGGCGTGCTTCCGATCCAGCTTTGCCGGACCACACCCGCTCTTTCAAGATCAAGGACTCGTTCAGCCTGATCAATGCGAAGCCGGATCTCCCCGACTGCACGATCTCGATGAATCATCTCTCCGATGGGCTCTGAGACCAGAGCGTTCGCGTCTGGCAAATCGCAAAGTCCGAGCGCGATCGCCCGCAGCACACTGGTCTTGCAGGTCCCATTCTTGCCAATGATCACCGTCCGCTTGCGGGGACCCTGTTCGCCCGAGAGGTCGATCTCCAACTCGCGGAAGCCGCGGATGTTTTCCAGACGGATGCGGGAGATGTACATGGAGGGAATACTAACCCGAGAGAGCTTGGTATCCCCAGCGGGATTCGAACCCGCGTCGCCGCCTTGAAAGGGCAGTGTCCTAGGCCTCTAGACGATGGGGACAGGTAGGCTTGGTCGAATCTCCGCCCGGAGTCTCCCCGGGTTTGCATGCCAGCTCGGAGAGGCTGCCGGGCGGAACGGGGTCAAGAGACCCCGGATCGAACATCCCTAGCCTACCACATCCGGGGCGGAGGCCGGAAATTGCCCGATCGGCAGGTCCGGATGCTCCACCGCCAGCTCCAGCACCTGCCGGAGCCGGTCCTGCAACGCCTCCATCCGCGGCGGGTCGAAGAGGGCTGCGGCGTAGAGGAGGTTCAAGGTCAACCCCTCGGCCGTGTCGGTCCCGTAGAGGGTGAAGTCGTACTTGGCTCCGACCCCTCCGACCCGGATCGGCTCCACGGCGGTGCCTCCGGGCAGCTCGCCTCCCATGGCGGGGAAGTTGAGCATGTTCAGGGTGCATTGGAAGATCGGGTTGTGCGTGGGCTCCCTTTCGAGCCCCAGCGCCGCCACCAGGGCCTCGAAGGAGACTTCCTGGTGGGTGTAGGCCTCCAGCGCGGTGTGCCTCGCCCGGCGCAGCAGCTCCCGGAAGGTGGGATCTCCCGACAGGTCGAGGCGCATCGGGAGGAGGCTCAGGAAGATGCCGATCATCCTCTCGGACTCTCCCCTCTCCCGGCCCGCGAGCGGCGAGCCGATCACGAGATCGTCCTGGCCGGTCCAGCTCCGGAGGACCAGCGCCAGGGCCGACAGCATGACCATGTAGAGGGAGGCGCCCTCCGCGGATCCCAGCGCCTTGAGCCGGGCGGTCAGGCCCGGCGGGATCCGCCGCCGGACCCAGGCGCCTTGGTGGGTCGCGGTCGCGGAGCGCGGACGGTCGAGCGGGAACGACCAGATCTTCGGCGCGCCTTTCAGCGTCTCGCGCCACCAGTCGAGCCGGGCCGCCATGACAGGACCGGCCAGCCTCTCGCGCTGCCAGACGGCCAGGTCGGAGTATTGGACCGGCAGCTCGGGCAGCGGCGACGGCTCGCCCGCGGCAAAGGCGCGGTAGAGCTCCATCAGCTCGCCCGACAGCACTCCCATGGACCAGCCGTCCACGACGATGTGGTGGCAGGTGAGGATCAGCGCGTGGCTCTGATCCCCGAGCCGGAGGAGGGCCGCCCGCAGGAGCGGTCCGCGGAGGAGGTCGAAGGCACGGAAGGCGTCGTCCTGGACCAGGCGGACGGCTTCGCGCTCCGGGTCCGGAAGGCCTTCCAGGTCGATCCTCGGCAGGAACCATGGACCGGGCGGATCGATGAGCTGGACCGCCGTGCCCGCACGCTCCGCGAAGCGGGTGCGGAGGGTGTCGTGGCGGCGGATCATTTCGCGGAAGCAGCGCTCCAGGACGGCGGCGTCGAGCGGTCCGCGCAGCCGCATCGGGGAGCCCACGTTGTAGGCCGTGTTCCCCGTGCGCCCGAAGTACCAGAAGCGTTCCTGGGCCAGGGAGAGCGGCGCCTCGGTCCGCCGTACCCTCGGCGGCGCGATGACGGTGGCCGGCGCGGTCTCCGTCTCCACGGCCGCGGCCAGCTCTCCCAGGGTGGGCTTCTCGAAGAGGCGGCGCAGCGGCAGGTCGACCCCGAAGGCGGCACGGATGCGCGAGACGAGCTGGGTGGCCAGGAGGGAATGGCCGCCCAGGTCGAAGAAGTTGTCCTCCAGCCGGACCTCGCCCACGCCGAGGATCTCCTTCCAGAGATCGGCCAGGGTCTTCTCGGACGGCGTGCCCGGCGGCGTCCCCTCCTCGGAGCCTCGCACCGGCTCGGGCTCGGGCAGGGCGGCGCGGTCGAGCTTGCCGTTGGCGGTGACCGGCAGCGCGTCGAGGAGGACGAAGGCGGAGGGGATCATGTAGTCCGGCAGCTCGGATTGGAGGTGCCGGCGCAGCTCGGGGATCATCCGGCGGGCCCGCCTCGTGCGGAGCGGATCGTTGGCGAAGGCGCTCCAGGGGAGATCGGACGGCCCGGCGCAGGGCACTCCGGACGGACCGGTGCGCAGGACGACGTCGTAGCGGTAGCGGGTCAGCTCGTTGTCCCAGCGGCCCTGCTTGGCGAGGAGGTCGACGCCGGTGATCCCGGGCAGACGGTCCGCCAGGGCCTGGAAGAAGGCGGGATCGACGACCAGCTCTTCCTCGTCGGCCACGCGCCTGCGGATGCGGCGCCGGATCTCCTCTTCGGAGCGGTCCGGCGGCGCCTGGAAGCGCTCGACCGACTCGGCGAAGTCTGCGAGGAGCGGCAGGCTGCGGACGTCGCCCACGAAGACGGCTCCCCCCGGCTTCACGGCCTGGACGGCGCCCTCGAGGACGCGCACCAGGTAGTCGATCCCCGGGAAGTACTGGCAGACCGAGTTGAGGATGACCAGATCGGTGTCGGCGGCATCTCCGGATGGGATGCCGGTCCAGTCGTCGGCCTCGCCCTGGCGCAGCGTCACCTGGGGGAGGCCGTCCAGGCGGCGGCGGATGCCTTCCAGGGCGACCCGCGAGAAGTCGATCCCGAGGTAGCTCTCGGTCTCCGGCGCGACGCGGAACAGGAGGAGGCCGGTGCCGCAGCCGATCTCCACGACCCGCTTCGGGTGGAGCGCCCGGATGCGCTCGACGGTGTTGTCGACCCACTCGCGCATTTCGACGGCCGGGATCGGCTGGCCGGTGTAGCTGCTGTTCCAGCCCACGATGTCGAAGGTGGCGTCCTGGCGATCGCGGGGATCACTCCGGGCGTAGGTCTCGTCGTAGAGGGTCTGCCACTCGGAGACGTGCTCGACGGCTTCGGGAGCGGCCTCGGGACGGCAGACCACGTAGGCGGCCAGCCCGGCGGCGCCGTCGCGCAGCGTCACCGCGGCCTCGCGCACCTCGGAATGGCGCAGGAGCGCGCTTTCGATCTCTCCCAGCTCGATGCGGAAGCCGCGCAGCTTGACCTGGGTGTCGACGCGGCCGAGGAAGTCGAGGTTGCCGTCCGGCAGCAGGCGCGCGAGGTCGCCGGTGCGGTAGAGGCGTTCGCCTCCTTGCGCGAACGGGTCCGGGATGAACCGCTCGGCGGTCAGGTCCGGCCGGCCGAGGTAGCCGCGGGCGAGGCCGGAGCCGGCCAGGACCAGCTCGCCGGGGATGCCGACCGGGACGGGTTGGAGGAGCGCGTCCACCACGTAGGCGCGGGTGCCGTCGATCGGCCTGCCGATGACTGGCGAGCGCGACGAGCCCGGCTCCACCCCGGCGCGGGTGGCGACGACGCTGCTCTCGGTCGGGCCGTAGTGGTTGACCAGCGCGTACGGCAGCGGCCGGCGCGGCGCCTGCTGGAGGCGGTCGCCGCCGGTGAGCAGCGCGCGCAGGCGGAGGCCTTCCGGCGGCCGGACGCCCAGCACCTGCTCGGCCAGCGGGGTGGGGAGGAAGGAGAGCGTGATCCCCTCTTCCACCATCCAGTCCAGGAGGCGCTCGGGGTCGAGGCGCAGGTCGGCGTCCGGCACGTGCAGGCTGGCGCCCGCGGCGAGGTAGGGCCAGATCTCCCAGACGGAGGCGTCGAAGGCCGGCGAGGCGACCAGCGTCGCGCGATCGTCCCGTGTAACCCCATAGGTCCGCAGGTGCCAGAGCACCAGGTTGAGCAGGCCGCGGTGCGGCACCTGGACGCCTTTCGGACGGCCGGTCGATCCCGACGTATAGATGACGTAGGCGAGCCGGTCCGGGTCCGGAGGCTCCGGCGGCATTGGCCGGACGGGCTCGGTTTGCGAGGGACGGTCGAGGTCGATGACTTTCACCCCCTTCACCCAGGCCGGCGCCTCGCCCCGCACCAGGAGGACCGGCATGCGGCTCTCCTCGACGACGAAGGCCAGCCGGTCCTCGGGCCAGGCCGGGTCGAGAGGGAGATAGGCGCCGCCCGCGAGGAGGACGGCGAGGGCGCCGGTCACCAGCTCGGGCGAGCGCTCCACACAGAGACCGGCCGGCACGTCCGGACCGACGCCCAGGCTGCGCAGCTCGCCCGCGAGCCGGGCGGCGCGGTCGAGAAGATCCTTCGGCGCGTTGGCGACGACCATCGAGAGAAGGTCGGGGCCCTCACCCCCCAGCCCCCTCTCCCGGTCCTCCCGAGTCCCCCGCCCCGGGAGAGGGGGAGACTCATCGTTCCACTCTTGGAGGAGCTGGTGCCGCTCGGCGGCTGAGAGCAGCGGCAGATCGGAGAGTCTGAGGCCGGAATCGGCGATCACGGCCCGCAGCAGGGTCTCCAGGTGGACGACGAGGCGGCGGACGGTGGCGCCGTCGAACAGCTCGGAGCTGTAGGAGAGGTCGCCGGTGTAGGCGCCGTCCACCTCCCACAGGTGCAGCTCGAGGTCGAACTGCGAGGTGGTGACCTCGAAGGGGATGCGTTCGAGGGTGAGGCCGGGGATGTCCATGCTCCCGACCGGCGCGTTCTGCATGGCGCAGACGGCCTGGAAGAGCGGCGTCACGGAGAGATGGCGCTCCGGCCGCAGCTCCATCACCAGGCGCTCGAAGGGGAGATCCTGGTGGGCGAAGGCGCCGAGCGTCACGCGCCGCACGCGGGCGAGCAGCTCGCGAAACGGCGGATCTCCGCGCAGGTCGCCGCGCAGGACGAGGGTGTTGACGAAGAAGCCGACCAGCGGCTCGACCTCGGAGCGGTGGCGGTTGGCGATGGGCGAGCCGACGGTGAGATCGTCCTGGCCGCTCAGGCGGCCGAGGAGCGCCTGGAAGGCGGCGAGGAAGACCATGAACGGCGTGACGTCCTGCCGCCGGGCGAAGCGCGTGAGATCGCGGCTGAACGCGGCGTCGAACGGCACCTGGAAGCGCGTGCCGAGATAGGTCTGGGCGGCGGCGCGCGGCCGATCCGTGGGCAGGTCGAGCGCGGCCGGCGCGCCCGCGAGCGCTTCGCGCCACCAGGCGATCTGCTCCGCCAGAACCTCGCCGCGCAACCAGCCGCGCTGCCAGACGGCGAAGTCGGCGTACTGGATGGGGAGCTCCGGCAGCGGCGCCCCGGCATAGAGCGCCGAGATGTCGTGGACCAGCACTCCCAGCGACCAGCCGTCGGCCACGATGTGGTGCAGGTCGAGCAGCAGGGCGTGCTCGGTATCCCCGAAATGGCCGAAACGCAGGAGGACGGCGCGCAGGAGCGGCCCCGCCTCCAGGTCGAACGGCCGCTCCACGTCGGCCTGGGCGAGGCGGCGCATCTCCCGGGCGCTTTGCGGCACCCCGGCGAGGTCCACCACCGGCAGGGTCCACGGACCGGGCGGAGAGACGATCTGCACGGGCTCGCCGCCGCGCTCGCCGAAGGTGGTGCGCAGCGTCTCGTGACGGCGGATCAGCTCGCCCAGCACCCATTCCAGATGAGCGGGCGAGAGAGCGCCCGCGATGCGCAGCATCAGGGGGATGTTGAAGACCGACTTGCCCGGCGCCAGGCGGTCGAGGAACCACAGGCGCTCCTGGGCGAAGGAGGCGGGGACGGTCTCGCGCTCCGGGGAGCGGCGGGGGATGCGCTCCTCGCCCGCATCCCGGGCCAGCCCGCTTTCGAGAATCCGGCCGGCCAGCTCGGCCAGGCTGGCGGTCTCGAACACGAGCTCGAGCGGCACCTCGATCCCGTGCCGCAGGCTGAGCAGGGACACGAGCCGGGTCGCCAGGAGGGAATGACCGCCCAGCTCGAAGAAGTTGTCGTGGACGCCGATCTCCGGCGCCGGGCGCTCCAGCACCTCGGCGGCGGCGGCCACCAGGGTCTCCTCCAGCGGAGTCCGTGGCGCGACGCGCTCGCGCGCCCGGCTCTCGGATGCTTCCAGCGCCGCCAGCGCGCGCCGGTCCACCTTGCCGTTGGGCGTCAGGGGAAGGTCCGGCAAGGGGATGAAGACGGACGGCACCAGCGGCTCCGGCAGGCGGGAGCGGAGAGTGGCGCGCAGATCGTCGGCCGTGGCGTCGCCGACCCAGAAGGCGCGCAGGGTCTTGCCGGCGCCCTGCCCCGAGACCACCACCGCGCCGCGCTCCACACCCGGGCAGGCGAGCAACGCGGCCTCGGCCTCGCCGGGCTCGATGCGGAAGCCGCGGATCTTGACCTGGAAGTCCAGCCTGCCCAGGAACTCGAGGGTGCCGTCCGCGCGCCAGCGGGCGCTGTCGCCGGTCCGGTAGAGGCGCCCGCCGCCGGCCGTGAACGGATCGGGCACAAAGCGTTCCGCCGTCAGGTCCGGCCTGCCCAGGTAGCCGCGGGAGAGGCCGTCGCCGCCTGTACACAGCTCGCCCCGGACGCCCACGGGCACCGGCTGGAGATCGTCGCCGAGAACGTAGACCCGGGAGCCCGCGGCGGGCCGCCCGATGGGCACGGGATCCTCCACCTGCTCCGGCCCGTCCAGGCGGTGCCACGACGTGAAGACGGTGTTTTCCGTGGGGCCGTAGCCGTCGATCAGCGCCAGGCCGGGATGCGCCGCCAGCGCGCGGCGGGCGTGCGCGGGCGAGACCACGTCGCCGCCGGTCAACAGGTGCCGCAGCGGGCGGAGACCGTCGAGCCGGCCGTCGACCATCTCGTGGAACAGGCCCGCGGTGAGCCAGACGGAGGTCACGGCGTGGTGCTCGATCACCCGCGCCAGCTCGTCGAGCGAGCCCATGCGGCCGGGGAACAGGACCACGCGCCCGCCGCTCAACAGCGGCGTCCAGATCTCCAGGGTGGACGCGTCGAAGGCGAGCGGACCGTACTGGAGCCAGGCCTGGCCGGGACCCAGCTCCGCGGCCACGGCCGTGGCCAGGCGGACGACGTTGCGGTGGGTGACGGCGACGCCCTTGGGCATGCCGGTCGAGCCGGAGGTATGGAGGACGTGGGCGAGAGACCCGGTCGGCACGTCCGGGATCTCTCCGTCCCCCCGTCCCGGATACCTTCATCGTCGAGCCACACCGCGCCCGCGTCGCGCAGCATCCACTCCTGGCGCTCGGGCGGCCAGGCAGGATCGATCGGCACGTAGGCGCCGCCGGTCTGGAGGATGCCGAGCAGGGCCGCGATCATCTCCGGCGAGCGTTCGGCACGGACCGCGACGCGCTGCTCCGGCCGCAGCCCCCGGGCCGCGAGGCGGCGGGCGATGCGCTCCGCCCGTTCGCGCAGCCCGGCGTAGGTGAGCGTCTCGTCTCCCATCTCCACGGCCACCGCGTCCGGAGTGAGCGCCGCCTGTTCCAGGAACCGGCCGTGGATCGTGGTTTCCGGGAAGGGTTCGGCGGCGCCGCTCCACTCCACCAGGAGCTGCCGGGTCTCGGCCGCGGTCAGCATCGGCAGCGCGGACGGCGGCCGCATGGGGTCGGCGGCGAGCCCTTCGAGCAGCCGCTCCAGATGGCCGAGCATGCGCCGCGCCGTGGCCGGCTCGAAGCGGCGGCTTGCGACGAGGCGCAGGGTCAGCTCTTCGCGGGCCACGGCGATCAGGTTGAGCGGGTAGTTGGTGCGCTCGGCGAGCGCGGCGTCGACGATCCGCAGCTCTCCCAACCCCTCGGAGGTGGGAGACATGGGGTAGTTCTCGAACGCGAGGAGGCTCGCGAAGAGCGCGCCGGACCCGGTCCGCGCGAGCGACTGGATGCGGGCCAGCGGCGTCCACTGGTGTTGGACGAGCTCGAGCTGAGTTGCCTGGACGCGCGCGAGCCACGCCGCGGCCGGCTCGCCCGTCGCGGTAGTCGCGGTGGGCGCGGCGGGCGGTATCGCGATGCGCACGGGCAGCGTGTTGATGAACAGGCCGATCATCGACTCGACGCCCGGCAGCTCGGCCGGACGGCCGGAGACGACGGCTCCGAAGATCACCTCGGGGGCCTGCGCATAGCGCGACAGCAGCAGCGCCCACGCCCCCTGCACCAGGGTGTTGACGGTGACCTGGAGCCGCTGCGCGAGCGCGCCCAGCGCGGCGGCCGGCAGCGCGGTGGAGATCTCGGACGGCTCACCGCTGTTCGCGATACTGTCCGCGATACTGGCCGCGGCCGGATGGTCGTACGGCAGCGATATCTCCGTGAAGCCCTGAAGCCGCGCGCGCCAGAAGCTCTCCGCCGCGGCCTCGTCGCGCCGCGCGAGCCACGCGATGTAGTCGCGGTACGGGCACGGCGGCGGCGGTAGCGGCTTCCCCCGGTAGAGCGCGAAGACCTCGGTGAGGAGGATGGACAGGCACCAGCCGTCGAAGATGAGGTGATGCGAGCTCAAGGCGAGCCGGTGCCGGGCCTCGCCCGTCCGCGCCAGGGTGAGGCGCATCAGCGGCGCCCGTTCGAGGTCGAAGCCGCGCGCGCGGTCGGCGGCGAGGAGATCCTGCCAGCGCGCTTCGCGGTCCGGCACGCCGCGCCAGTCCTCAACCGTCCACGGCATCGCGGCCGTCCGGCGGACGAGCTGCAGAGGCCGCTCGGTCTTGCGCCACAGGAACGCGGTGCGCAGCGCGGGGTGGCGGTCGAGCACGCGCTGCCAGGCGCCGGCGAAGGCCGCCGCGTCGAGCGGGCCTTCGAGCTCGGCGGTGAACTGCTGGAGGTAAGGATCGGAGGCCGGGGTGCGGGTGCTATGAAAGAGGATGCCTTCCTGGAGCGGCGCCAGCGGATAGAGATCCTCGACGTTCCGGTCCGCCCCGAGCAGCCGGTCGAGCGTCGCCTGGTCCACACCGGCGAGCGGGAAGTCCGAAGGGCTGAACCCTCCCGCCTCGGGCGACAGGCAGTGCTCGACCAGAACCTCGACCTCGGCGAGGAAGCCGCGGGCCAGCCGCTCGGAGGCGCAGATCACGCGCAGCCGGCCGTCCACGACCACGCAGTCGAGCGCCAGCCGGGGCCGGTCCGCCGCCTCGTCCCGGGCACCGCGCGGCGCCTCGGGCGCGAAGTCGAACAGCCCGGCCTCTCCCGGCGCTCCGAGCTGCCCGAGATAGTTGAAGGAGATCCGGGGCTCCGGCAAGGCGGCGAGGCGCGCGGCCGTCTCCGGGTGGACGTAGCGCAGCAGCCCATATCCCAGGCCGCGGCGCGGCACCGCCCGCAGCGTCTCCTTGACCGCCAGGATCGACGCCCGCGGGCCCTCGGTATCTGGCGGCGGCAGCGTCAGCGCCACCGGAAAGAGGGTGGTGAACCAGCCGACCGTGCGCGACAGGTCGACGCCCGGGAAGATCTCCTCGCGGCCGTGCCCTTCGAGGTCGACCAGGAGCGTGTCATCTCCCGTCCAGGCCCGCGCGGCACGGGCGAGCGCCGCCAGCAGCAGGTCGTTGACCTGGGTGTGATACGCCTCCGGAGCCTCCTGGAGGAGCGCGCGGGTGGCTTCGCGGCTCAGCTCGAACGGCGCGGCTCCGGGCTCGGCCGGAGGCAGGGAGGGCAAGGGCGGCAAGGACGGCAAGGACGGCAAGGACGACAAGGACAGCCAGTAGGGAAGCTCGTCCGCAACCTCAGCGGCGAAGGCGGTCAGAAACCCGGCCCAGCGCTGCCAGGAGGTGGTCTTGCGCGGCAGCTCCCGCCCCTGGTACGCGGCGGTGAGGTCTTCGATCAGGATGCGCCACGAGACGCCGTCCACGATCAGGTGATGGGCCGTCAACAGCAGCCGGTCGCCCTCGGCTCTCCGAAACAGCGCCGCCGTGAACAGCGGACCGCGGGCGAGGTCGAGGCCGGACTGGAGACGCTCGGACGCGTCGTCGAGGCTGCCGGAATCTCCGAGATCGATCTCCAGGAGGGGTACTTCAGGATCGCGCGCGTGGATCTGGCTCCAGCCGTCTCCCTCCTCCACAAACCGCAGCCGCAACGCATCATGGTGCGCCGCGAGCCGCTGGAGCGCCGCCGCGAGCCGGCCGGCGTCGAGGCGCTCGCGGGGCGCGAGCATCACGGAGAGGTTGAACCGCCACGGCTCGCGGCGATCTTCCGCGAAGAACCGGCGCTGGACCGGCGTCAGCGGCGCCTCGCCCTCGACCGGACCCTCGTCGATGCCGGTCGCCTCCGTGCTCTCCGCCACGGCGGCCACCGCCGCCACCGAGGCGAGACCGGCGATCGTCTGGTTGTCGAAAAACTGCCGGGTCGTGACCAGCAGCCCGGCCTGGCGCGCCCGCGCCACCACCTGGATGCTCAGGATGGAGTCGCCGCCGAGCCGGAAGAAGTTGTCGTGGACGCCCACCCGTTCGAGGCCGAGCAGCTCGCGCCAGATGCCGGCCAGCAGCTCTTCCCGGGCGTCGCGCGGCGTGTCGGTGCCGGCCAGGATCTCGCGCGCCGCCGCCACCGACGACGACGCGGGGAGCGCCTTGCGGTCCACCTTGCCGTGAGCGGTGACCGGCAGCGCCGCCAGCGGCACGAAGACGGACGGAATCAGCCCTTCCGGCAGCCGGCTCCGGAGGAACGCGCGCAGAGCGTCCGCGTCGTCCATCCCCACCACATAGGCCACGAGCTGCTTGTCGCCGCCGGCAGCTCCGGAGAGCACCGCGACGACCGCCGCGTCCCGCACCGCGGGATGATCGCGCAGGGCCGCCTCGATCTCTCCCGGCTCGATGCGGATGCCGCGGATCTTGACCTGCGCATCGATACGGCCGAGGAACTCCAGCTCTCCCCCCTCGCCCGGCACCTGGCGCACGAGGTCGCCGGTGCGGTAGAAGCGGCGGCCCTCTCTCTCTACAAAGCGCTCGGCGGTGAGCTCGTCGCGCCGGAAGTAGCCGCGGGCCACGCCGGGACCGCCGATCCACAGCTCGCCGGGCACACCCAGCGGCACGGGCCGGCCGCCGCCGTCCACGATCCGCATCTCGACGTTGGCGAGCGGACGGCCGATCAGCGCCCGCTCGGGCTTGCGGGCGCGGCTCAGCCGGTGCCACGTGCAGAGGACCGAGGTCTCGGTGGGACCGTACATCACCCCCAACTCGGCCGCCGGGAAGGCCACCAGCATCCGCTCCAGCAGGTCGGGGGGCACCAGGTCGCCGCCGGAGAAGATCGTCCGCAATCCGGCGAACCGGCGCTCCCCGCCGGCCAGGATCTCGGGCATGGCCCGGCGCAGCAGGGCCGGCAGCGCGAACACTCGGGTGGAGCGCTCCAGAATGGAGAGGAAGCCTTCGGGGTCCAGCACCTCGTCCGTGTCCACGATCTCGCAGACGGCGCCCGCCACGAGCGGCAGGACGACTTCGAGAAATGTGATGTCGAAGGTGTACCGGGACAGGTGCGGTACCCGGTCTCCCAGGCCGATACCACCGCTGTCGAAATCCAGAAAGCACCCGATCATGGCGGCGATGCCGCGGTGCTCGATCAGGACCGCCTTGGGCCGGCCGGTGGTCCCCGAGGTATAGATGAGGTAGGCGAGCCGGTCCGGGTCGGGCGCGGGGAGGGCGCACGGGACGGAGGGACCGGGATCGTCGAGGTCGATGCCGGCAAGATTCCCGCCCCGATGCACCACCGTCGCCACCGCCGCATCCTCCAGCACCAGCGCCCGCCGCTTGGCCGGCCACGCGGGATCGAGCGGCACGAAGGCGGCGCCGGCCTTCCAGCAGCCGAAGATGGCGACCGGAATGTCCACGGTCCGCCCCAGGACGAGCGCCACGTGGGCGCCCGGCTCGACACCCGCGGCCACGAGCCGGTATGCGAGATCGTCCGAGCGCCGGTCGAGCTCGCCGTAGGTGAGCGTCTCACCGCGGGAGATCACGGCGACGGCACCCGGCGCCCGTTTCGCCTGCGCCGCGAACCGCTCCGGCAGCGTCTGGGAAGAGAGCGGCCGGGCGGTGTCGTTCCACTCCACCAGCGCCTGCTGGGCCTGGGCTTCGGAGAGGATCGGCAGCGCCGACAGGCGCAGGTCCGGATCGGCCGCGGCGCGCTCCGCCTGGAGAAAGAGCAGCTCGGCCAGGCGCTCGGCCGTGGTGGCGTCGAACAGATCGGAGTCGTATTCGAGCGAGCCCGACAGGCCGTCGGGATAGTCGAAGAGAGTGAGGAACAGGTCGTAGCGCGCGTTGCCGTCGTGGGCGTTCACGGGCTCGAACGTCACCCCGGCCAGCTCGACCTTGGAGTATTGGCCGTCGAGCACCTGGACGAGGGCCTGGATCACGGGCTGGCGGCTCGGGTCGCGCTCGGGCTCCAGCGCCTCCACCAGCTTGCCGAACGGCAGATCCTGATGGGCGAGCGCGCCGAGGGCCGACCGGCGCGTCCGGGCCAGCAGCTCGCGGAACGCCGGATCGCCGGTGAGGTCGATCGGGAACGGTACCTGGGTCAGGAAGCAGCCGAGCACCGGCTCCAGCTCGGGCCGGTTGCGGTTGGCGTTGTTGGCGCCGAGGATGAGCTTCTCCTGGCCGGAGAGGCGGTGGAAGAGCGCCGCCGTGAGCGCGAGCACGGTCATGAAGATCGTGGCGCCTTCGCGCCGGGCGAGGCCGCGTAGCGCCTCCGTCAGCCCGCGCGAAGCGCGGACCGCCCGGCTGCCGCCGCGCATGCGCGCCACGGCCGGGCGCGGCCGGTCCGTGGGCAGCTCCAGGGTGAGAGGGAAGCCGGCCAACTGCTCGCGCCACCAGGAGGTCAGGCCGTCCAGCACCTCGCCCTGGAGCCACTCCCGCTGCCAGATGGCGAAGTCGGCGTATTGGACGGACGGCATCGACAACGCCCGCTGCTCAGAAAAGACCCGGCCCGTCGCGAAGGCGTCGTAGAAGACGGCCAGCTCGCCGAACGCGATCTGGGAGGAGATCCAGTCGGTGACCAGGTGGTGGACGGTGAGGAGGCAGACGTGGTCCCGCTCTCCCAGGCGGACGAGGCCGGAGCGGACGAGAGTCCCGCGGTCCAGCTCGAACGGTGCCGCCGTCGCCGCGCCCAGAAGCCGCAGCATTTCGGGCTCGCGCCGCGCTTCGGGCAGGCCCGAGAGATCGAGAAGGGCCATCCTCTGATGCCGGGCCGGGCCGACGCGCTGCACCGGCCGACTGTCCACGACCGGGAACGTGGTCCGCCACGCCGCGTGGCGACGAACAATCTCGTCCAGGCCCGCCCCCATGGCGGCCACGGACATCGGCCCGCGCATGCGGGTGGCCGCCGTGATGTTGAGCCCCGCGTGGCCGGGGTAGAGCTGTTCCATGAACCAGAAGCGCTCCTGGTCGAGAGACAGCGGCCAGTCGCCTTCGCCCGCGCCGGCGGTGACACGCCGGACCGGCGGCGGCTGGGGAGGGCGCACCACGGCCTTGCGCTGCTTTTCCCGCAGTTTCTCGAAAAGCGCCCGCTGCTCCGGCGACAGTGCCGAGAGGCGGTCGTTCATGGTGGCTGGATCGGTCAACGGCATTCTCCACGCATTTTCCAAAAGACTCATTGCGGCCGGTACCGGCCAGTGTCCCCGGGCGAACCAATGATTGTACGGCACTCCCCCCGCAGCCGGTGTCTTCTGTTCTCAGGGCCTTCCGGGTTGGGTGGGAAGGTGTCCCCCCAAAAATCTTTATGGATTCTTTATCCCTTGTCCGGCTCATTGTCCGGCTGCGGGCGCACTCTATCTACCAGGAACCCCCAACGGCTGCGCTTCAGCCCGATGCCGGACTGAAAGCTGCCAGAGGATCGAGCTTCGCTGACTCGATGACGCTGTTGCTGCTCCGAGCCCTCATCGTGAGGGACCTCGGCCAGAGCACAGCAGCGGCGAATTTCAGCGACCTCTTGGAGGAGTCAGTCAATGATTCGGAACATGAAGGTCATGTTGGTAGCATCTCTCGGTCTGTTGTCCGTTGCCGCCGCCCATGCCGGTTCCGCGACCGAGGCGAGCAAGGCGAAGAGGCCTTTCGCCGACCTCGACCACGTCATCTATTCGACCGCGCGCGGCGTCGAGCGGCCGAGCACCAGCCTGCTGGCCGCCAACCTGGTCAACCATGGCGGCCCGACGATCACCACGGCCAAGGTGGTCTTCATCTTCTGGGGACCGAGCTTCGCCACCGGTGGGGCTGACAACGCCTATGCCACGACCCTGCAAGCCTATCGCAATCAGTTCGGTACGACGGGCGAGTACAACACCATCACGCAGTATTCCGGCATCACCCTTACGAACCTCGGCTCCGGCACGGCGGACTGGTTCGATACCTCGACGCCTCCGACCAACGTGACCGACGCCGTTGTCCAGGCCGAGGTCAACGCCTATCTGTCGACCCACACGTTCGATGCCAGCACGATCTACGAGGTCGTCATCCCGAGCTCCTCGTACTCGTCCTCCGGCACGAGCACCTCCTGCGGCGGTCCGAGCCTGGCCTACTGCGCCTATCACGGCTGGATCGGCAGCGGCACCAGCGCCATCAAGTACTCCATCGAGCCGTATCCGAGCTGCAGCGGCTGCCAGGTTTCCGGCTGGACGGCGGTGCAGAACCAGGAGCACTTCGTCTGCCACGAGACCCGCGAGGCCGTGACCGATCCGACCGGCCAGGGCTGGTGGGACAACACGCGGCTATGAGGCCGACGACAAGTGCGCCTGGTCGCCCACGCCGTTCCTCGGCACCGGCGGCTACGCCTATCAGTACGAGTGGTCGAACGCCAACCGGAAGTGCGTCAAGACCCGGTAACGCGTTCGGTTCCGCTGGATGGAAAAGAGAGCCCCGGCTGCGGCCGGGGCTCTTTCTTTTTCAAGAGTCTACCGGATGTTGAGCCCTAAGAAATCTTTAGGAAATCTTTGGTCGGATAGCGGCTCGCCGCCGCCCCCCCCTTGCACCGTACTCATATAGGAACCTGTCTTTGCAGTGCTCCGGTCCGACGAGGGACCGGAGGTTGTTCCAGATCGAGCTGCGCTGACTCGATGGCGCCGCCCCCCGTCCCGGGCCTTCATTGTGAAGGATTCCGGCCCGACGGGAGCAGCGAAACTCTCAGCGATCGACTTTGGGGAGAAGGAAAAATGCTACGGAGTCTGAAATTCGCGCTGGTGATGTCCTGTGGTTTGGCGGCGGTCGCGGCGAATGCCGCCTCCGACGCTCAGGCGAGCAAGGCGAAGCCGTTCGCCGACCTCGACCACGTCGTCTACTCGACGGCCCGCGGCGTCGAGAAGCCGTCGGTCAGCCTGCTGGCCAACCTGACCAACCACGGCGGCCCGGTGATCACCGGAGCGGCCCGCGTGGTCTACATCTTCTGGGGCCCGAGCTTTGCCACCGGCGGGGCTGACCATACCTATGCCACGACGCTGCAGGCCTACCGCAACCAGTTCGGCACGACGGGTGAGTACAACGTCATCACGCAGTATTCCGGCATTCCGCTGACGAGCCTCGGCGCGGGCACCGCGGACTGGTTCGACACCACGACGCCGCCGACCAACGTCACCGACTCGAAGGTCCAGGCCGAGGTCAATCTCTACCTGACGACCCACACCTTCAACGCCAACACGATCTACGAAGTTGTGATCCCGAGCACCTCCTACTCGTCTTCCGGCTCCAGCACCTCCTGCGGCGGCCCGAGCCTGGCCTACTGCGCCTATCACGGCTGGATCGGCAGCGGCACCTCGGCCAAGAAGTACTCCATCCAGCCCTGGCCTGGCTGCAGCGGCTGCAAGGTTTCCGGCTGGTCGAACGTGCAGAACCAGGAGCACTTCGTCTGCCACGAGACCCGCGAGGCCGTCACCGATCCGACCGGCCAGGGCTGGTACGACAACACCGGCTACGAGGCCGACGACAAGTGCGCCTGGTCGCCGACTCCGTTCATCGGCACCGGTGGCTACGCCTATCAGTACGAGTGGTCGAACCTGACCAGCTCGTGCGTCAAGACGCGGTAGTCCGCGGTTTCATCCGTATTCATTCGGAGAGCCCCGGCCGCCGGCCGGGGCTCTTTTGTTTTTTCAGATTCCGGTCACCACCAGCGCGAAAGGTTGCGGCCCGTTCGGCACGTTCCAGGAGCGGACCGTGATGGTGTAGGCGCCGGGAGGCGGGTTGTCGATCAGTACCTGTTCCACCGTGTTGCGCCGGTCGGCCTCGCCGCCGGACGTCGAGAACCCGCCGGAGAAAACGTTGCCTGCGAACGTTCCGCCGGGGCCTCTGACGATCAGGTCGAGGTCGTTGTTGAGGTTCGGGTTGGCGGCCGGGGTCGACGGAAAATCGGTCCACACCAGCGTGGCCTTGAGCGGCTCGCCGCCGCTGCCGACCGTGAGGCTGTAGGTACGCTCCTCCCCGCTGGAGCCCGTGGGGAAAGGCGGAGAGTCGTCCTTCACCCACAGCCTGCGCGCCTGACCGGCGAAGGAGAGGGCATTTTCCGAGCTGTACCCGTCCCCATCCCTGGCATCTGTCGGGAATCGGCCTCGCCTTTTCCATGTCGACCGCCGAGCTCACCAGCGTGGCTTTGAGCAAAGCCGCTGACGGGGTGAAACCGTCGGCCGGATTCCGGCTTCCCGTGGGATACCATCCATCCACGTAATACTGGCGGATGAGAGCGGTCAGGCCCGCCGCGGCCGGGCTCGACGCGCTGGTGCCCGACGTGATGGAGATGCCGCAGTTGTGGCTGGTGATCCTGTCATCCGAGCCGGCCGAAACGATGTCCGTGCCGGGCAAAGTGACGTCGGGCTTGATGCGGCCGTCGGAGGTCGGGCCGCAACTGCTGAAAGCGGCCATGACCCTGGCGCGAAATCCCCGCAGCGTGGCGCCGACCGAGACGCCGTTCTTGTTGGTCGACGGACTGCCCACCGTGCCGCGGCGGGGGCCGGAGTTGCCGGCCGCGAAAAAGATCAGGTCGTCCTTGTGATCCCACTGGAACTGATCGACGTCCTGGCTCGCGGCCGTGTAATTGTTCTGCACCGCGCCCTCTTCGTTGTCGCCCCAGGAGTTGGTGTGGAGTCGGGCGCCCTGATCGTAGGCCTGCTGGAAAAGAGGTTTCAGATCGACCACCGGGCAGCCGAGGCCGGGCAGGTCTGCGCAGGGATCCTCATGGACACCCGCGTCCTGAATCACCAGCCGGGCGCCGGGCGCCATGCCGTCGGAATGGTCGTGGATCAGCGGATGTGCGATGTTGTCGCCGGCCACGACCCCGGCCACGTGGGAGCCATGGCCGAACGTGTCCCACTCCTTGCGGTTGATGCCGCCGTCGCAGTCGTGCTGCCAGAGGAAGTCCACCGCCGCGACCTTGCGATGGGCGATATCCACGGCGGTGCCGCCGTCGCAGAGGTTGGTTTCAGGCAGGCCCGGGCCGAAGTCTCGAAAAAAGCAGGAGTCGGCGTCGAGGCCGGTGTCGATGATGGCGACGGTCTGGCCTTCGCCGAAAATCCCATGATCGAAAACAGGCGTCGCCTTGCTGACGGAAAGGCCGTTCTGGCCGACCCAGATCGTCGTGTCGTTGAGCAGGGTTTTGCGCGGCTCGAGCGCGATCCAGAACACGTCGCGCATCGCGGCCAGCGATTCGCGCAGCGCGACGATCTCGGATGGCGTCAGCAGCAGACGGACGCGGGAGAAGAACGGCCCTCTCCGGGCGCCCGCGACGTTGCGAGCGCCGAGGTCGCGCATCGTCCGCACGACGCCGCCGAGATCGGCATCTGGGAAGACGTCGACCATCACCGGCCGGGGAGCTTCGAGGGACCTGTCGAAGGTCTCCCGAACCGCGTCGATCTCACGCGAAATCTTGTACGCCGGGTGGAACGGGCCGCTCCAGGAAGCGCCGATCGAAGCAAGGAGAGGCTTCGCACCGGCCGGCATCTTGACCAGCCACGCGTAGTAGGGGAGATAGGTGTAGACCCGCAAGCTGGCGGCGTGCAGCCCCTCGACCTGGCGGGCCGTGACGGGTCCGGGGAACTTGACCAGGACGATCTCCGCCTCACCCGGAAGCGCGGGCGCGGCGCGAAGAGCCGCGGCAGGCTCGGGGACCGGCCGGCTCGTATCGATGGTCTGGGAGGCCAACGAGATGATCGTGGCCGCCTTCGTCTCCGCCTCCGAAGAGGCGTGAGCCGCAAGGACGGGCGCCGTGGCGGCGAACAGCAGCATAGAGAGGCTCAGGGCTTTGGGGCTCCAGGTTTTCATGGCCTCGTATTGTAGTGCATGGCTCCAAATACTGGTAACATGCAACTCGATCTCCCTTGGCAGCTATGACCAGGTGGACGGTGCCGGAGAGTTGATTGGCGAAGAACGCCAGGGCGCCGTTTCCCAGCTTCAGGATTCCGTTGTTGGCTCGATTGAGGCTCGCTTGATAGGAGATCGCCGAGGTGACCGGCTGCGGCTCGTTGGCCGGCCAGGCGGTCATTTCGCCCTGCGCCGTGGCGTCGATCGCGGTGATGTTGAGCGACACCGCGGTGGCGCTGCTCGGAATGCCGCAGACGCCTGCCAGGGTTACCGTTCGCGTCTCGCCCGCGGTGAGCAGGTCCCGCAGCGCCCAGAGGTCAGGGTGAGGCCTCGCGTCGCGGATGTGAGGCGGCATCTGCGGGCTTCGCCGGCCCCCAGCCGCCGGCTGGAGCCTGAACCACGGGAGGGAGCGCGACGCTCCCTCCCTTTCTTGTTCCAGGAAAGGGAGGGATGGTGACGCTCCCTCCCTTTCTCGTCTCGGGAAACTGAGGGAGCGCGGCGCTCCCTACCTTTCTTGTTCCGGGAAATGGAGGGATGGTGACGCTCCCTCCCTTTCTCGTCTCGGGAAACTGAGGGAGCGCGACGCTCCCTACCTTTCTTGTTCCGGGAAAGGGAGGGATGGTGACGCTCCCTCCCTTTCTCGTCTCGGGAAACTGAGGGAGCATCGCGCTCCCTGGCTTTCCTGGTTTGGAAAAGGTAGGGAGCGTGACGCTCCCTCTCTTCCCCGTTCCAGGAAACGGAGGGAGCGCGACGCTCCCTCGTACGGGTGAGCCGCGCCGCACAGCCGTCACATCCCGGTCTACGTTGGGCGACAGGCGGCCCCTAGACCCGGCTCGACCGCCTTTCCGCGGCCTCCGATCCCAAAAAAGAAGGGCGTGCCCAGGCACGCCCCGAGCTAACTTAGCGATGGCCCAGCTCTCGGCCCCCTTTCCGATAGCCTCCTCCGCCTGGTCCAGGAGCAGTCCGGTCACTTCTCCGGGAGGGTCTCCTCGCGCTGGAGCACGACCGTTACCTTGCCGGGGTGGGTCTCACCCTGCTTGCAAAAGAGACCTTTCATGAGCATCTCCTCGTCTTGAAGTCCGGCTTCCACAGACTCAGGCCCCGCGCATCGTCTCCGTCCGCTTCCGGAACCATAGGAACGCCGGCAGGCCCAGAACCAGCAGTCCGAGGCCTAGCAGCGACTCGACGGGCTTCTCGGCGAGGGTGTTTCCGGTCAGGAGGAGGCAGGCGAGGATGAACAGGGCGGGGACGACGGGGTAGCCCCAGGTGCGGTAGGGGCGCGGATGGTCGGGACGCTTGCGGCGCAGCACGAAGACCGCGGCGGCCGTGGCGGCGTGGAACATCACCGAGACGAAGACCACGTAGGTGTAAAGCTGCTCGTAGGTTCCGGACAGGGTCAGCACCAGCGCCCAGACGGTCTGCGCCCACAAGGAACGGACGGGTGTGCGATAGAGGGGATGGATCTTGGACAGGGAGTGGAAGAAGACGCCGTCCTGCGCCATCGGCTGGTAGATGCGCGAGCTGTAGAGGATGGTCGAGGAGAGGCAGCCGAACGTCGAGACCAGCACGGCGAGCGACACCAGCCGCGCTCCCAGCGGGCCGAACAGCACCTGGGCTGTGGCTTCGCCGATGCGCGAGGCTCCGGCCATCTCAGGCACCGGCAGTGTGCGCACATAGACCAGGTTGAGCAGGAAGTAGAGCACCATCACGGCCAGAGTGCCCAGGATCAAGCCTCGGGGAAGACTCCGGCCGGGATCGCGCATCTCTCCAGCCGAGCAGGTGAGGCCGTACCAGCCGTCATAGGTCCAGAGGGCGGCGATCATGGCCACGCCGAAGGCGGTGAGGAGGGCGCCGCCGGCCATCCCCGACGGGGCGAACAGCGCCGGCCGGGCCCCCGCCGATACCGCGGGCGCGAGCAGGCCGAGGAGGGCGAAGGCGGCGATCGAGCCGATTTTCAGGACGGTCAGGGCGTTCTGGACGCCCGAACCTTCCTTGAGCCCGAGATGATTGATCGCGGTGAGGATCAGGATGGCCAGCGCCGCCGCCACCTGGCCGCCGGAGAGCGTCCAGGTCCACGCTCCCAGCGGGACCGAGGCGAGGATGTGCCGGGTCGAGAAGAACGGCAGGAAGCTGCCGAGGTATTCCCCGAAAGCCACGCCGAGCGCGGCCATGCCGCCGGACATGATCACCAGAAACGCGGCCCAGCCGAACAGGAAGCCCCAGAGCGGGCCGTAGGCCTCGCGGAGGTAGTGATACATGCCGCCCGCGTGCGGGTACATGGCTCCGAGCTCGCCGTAGGTCAGCGCTCCGGCGAGGGTGAGGAGGCCGCCCGCGATCCAGACCGCGAGGATCAAGCCGGGGTGGGGGAGCACCCGGGCCATGTCGGAGGTGGTCAGGAAGATGCCGGTGCCCACGATCGAGCCGATCGTGAGGAGCGCGCCGTCCCAGGTGCCGAGGCCCCGGACGAGCTGCGGACCCCCTCCCCGGCCCTCCCCCGCTTCGCGGGAGAGGGAGCCCCCGCCCGGTTCGTCGCTAGTCATGAGCGGGAGTATCGCCCAAAAGCGGCCCAAAAGCGGCCCAAGAGCGGCCGAAAAGACGCCTCAAAAGCGGCGAGGCCGCCCCGGAATCGCTCCGGAACGGCCTCGCTACAGAATCGGGGGAGGAAAGGGGTTCAGACCCGCACGACGTTCTGAGCGGCGGGACCCTTCTGGCCCTGCACGATCTCGAACTCGACCCGGTCACCCTCGCTCAGCGACTTGAAGCCGTTGCCCTGGATGGCCGAGTGGTGGACGAAGCAATCCTTCTGCCCGTCCTCCGGGGTGATGAAACCATAGCCCTTCGTGTCGTTGAACCACTTCACTCTTCCGGTAATCCGCATCTTTCTTACTCTCTTTCTTGGTTTTGGAGCCGCCAGAATACACGAAAGGGACCCGTCTACCAGGTCCCCGTGTCCGTGTCCACTGGCGCGCAGGCAGACCCCACCTCGGGGCCCGCGGCCAGGAAAGAGTACCAGCGCACGGGTTGAGTGTCAAACAGGAGGGCAGGACGGGCGGGCCGCCCCCCGGGGTGGTCCGCCGGGTCACGGCGTTCGCATAACATCCTTGGCGTGGAGCTTGCGAACGCCGTGGCCCAGGCGGCCGATACAATTCACTGGGCGTTCGACGACCATCGCCAGCAGGTGCGGGCGATCACCCGCCGCGTGCAGCAGCGCTTCGAGCGGCGGGACTGGGCCGGTATCCGCCACGATTCGGTCGAGCGCCTCAGTCTTCACTCCCGGAGCGTCGGCCGGGTCTGCGAGATCCTGCGTGAGCAGCTCGGGGACCGCATCGCCGACCGCACGGTGTGGGCCTCGCTCAAGGAGGCCTACACCGCAACGATTCTCGGGCGCAACGATTTCGAGCTCGCCCAGACGTTTTTCAACTCGCTCACCCGGCGGGTGTTCTCCCACGACGGCGTCGATCCCGCCATCGATTTCGTGGCGGACGAGTTTCCGCTGCCGTACCGGGGGTGGGAGATGGCGAGCGCGCGCATGTACGCCGTCCGCCGCATCGACGCCGGGGTGGTACGAAAGGTTTTGGAGGACGCCGGGTTCCACGTGCCGTTCCGCGATCTGGCCGGCGATGCGGCGCTGGCCGCCGGGCGCATCCGGCAGGCGCTGCTCGACCAGTACGGCACCGACGAGGTCGAGGCGCTGGACGTGGTGCGGCCGGTGTTCTTCCGCAACAAGGGCGCTTATGTGATCGGCCGGGCGCGGCGCGGCGACGACGTTCTCCTGCCGCTGTTGTTGCCGATCGTCAACCGCGACTCGGGGCTGGAGATCGACGCGGTCCTGCCGACGGAGGAAGAGGCGAGCATCGTCTTCAGCTTTGCGCGCTGGTATTTTCACGCCGACGTCGAGAGCCCGCGGGAGGTGATCGGTTTTCTCGAGTCGATCCTGCCCCGCAAGCGGACCGCGGAGCTTTACATCTCGCTCGGCTACACGAAGCACGGCAAGACGGAGCTCTACCGCGACCTCATGCGGCACATCGCCGCCTCGGACGAGCCGTTCCTGGTCTCCGAGGGCCAGCGCGGTCTGGTCATGTCGGTGTTCGACCTGCCGTCCTATCCGTTCGTGTTCAAAGTGATCAAGGATCGCTTTCCGCCGCAGAAGAACACGACGCGCGAGAAGGTGATGGAGAAGTACCGCGAAGTCCTGCTGCACGACCGCGTGGGCCGGCTGGTGGATTTCCAGGAATACGAGCACCTCAAGATTCCGTGTTCGCGGATCTCTCCCGGCCTGCTCGCGGATCTGCTGCGCGATGCGTCCCACATCGTGGAGGTCCGCGGCGACGACCTGGTCGTCCGCCATGTCTACGTGGAACGGCGGGTGACGCCGCTCGACGTCTATCTGCGCGAGGCGGATCCCGAGGCCGCCGAGGCCGCGGTCTTGGATTGGGGCCGCTGCCTCAAGGATCTGGCCGCGGCCAATATCTTTCCAGGCGATGTCCTGCTCAAGAACTTCGGCGTGACCCGCCACGAGCGGGTGGTCTTCTACGACTACGACGAGGTGGTGCGGCTGACGGACTGCAACTTCCGCCCGTTCCCGAAGGCGCGGCACGATTTCGAGGAGCTCTCGCCGGAGACCTGGTTCGCGGTGGGCGAAGCGGACGTGTTTCCGGAGGAGCTCGGCCGGTTCCTGGGTCTGGAAGGCCGTCTGCGGGAGCTGTTCCTCCAGGAGCACGGCGATCTTTTCGGCGTGGATTTCTGGCGCCGCCTGCAGGAGCGCCACCGCGCGGGCGAGATCATCGAGTTTTTCCCATACCCCGACGAGCGGCGGCTGCGGCCGCGGCAGGCCCCGCGCCAGGAGACGCCGCGGCAGGAGGCGCGGCTCGTCTCGATGCTCCCCTGACGCTCCGTTGACAGGACAAGGCGCGGCGAATACGCTCCCGGCGGATTCCGGATCGCTGAGGAGGGCACGATTGTCCGGCGAGGAGTGGCAGATCGTCGCGTTCACGGTCCGTGCCTCGGCGCTGGCGACGCTCCTCATCCTGCCGCCCGGCCTGCTGCTGGCCTGGGTGCTGGCGCGCCGTCAATGGCCGGGCAAGTCGCTGGTGGAGACGGCGGTGGCGCTGCCTCTGGTCATGCCGCCGGTCGCCACGGGCCTCATCCTGCTCAAGCTTCTGGGGCGGCGGGGATGGCTGGGCCACCTGCTGCACGAGCGGCTCGGGATCGACGTGATCTTCACGTGGAAGGCGGTGGTGCTGGCCATGGCGGTGATGGCTTTCCCGCTGCTCGTGCGCTCGGCGCGGGTGGCGTTCGAGGGGGTGCCGCCGCGGCTGGAGCAGATCGCCCGCACGTTGGGCGCCGGCGAGGTCCGGGTCTATTTCACGATCACGCTGCCGCTCGCGCTACGCGGGATCCTCGGCGGCAGCCTGCTCGCGTTCGCCCGCGCGCTGGGCGAGTTCGGCGCCACGATCCTGGTGGCCGGCAGCATCCCGGGGCGGACGACGACGATGTCGGTCTCCATCTACCAGCTCGTCCAACTCGGCCGGGACGAGGACGCCTACCGCCTCATGGCCGTGGCCGTGGTGGTGGCGTTCGCAGCGGTCTGGCTGAGCGAGTGGTTCCTGCGGCGGGAGAAGGCTTCGTGAAGCTGGTGCTCCGGGACGTCCGCTGTCCGCTGGCCCATTTCACCCTGGCGCTGGACGTCGAGATCACCCACGACGTGACCGCCCTCTTCGGGCCGTCGGGAGCGGGCAAGACCACGGCGCTCGACCTGATCGCCGGGCTACGGCGGGCGCCGTCGGCGTACATCGAGCTGGACGGCCGCGTGCTCACGGATACAGCGGGTGCCGCGGGCCGGGAGGTGCCGGCTCGCGACCGTCACATCGGCTACGTGCCGCAGGACGGCGCGCTCTTCCCTCACCTGTCCGTGCGCGGCAACCTCCTCTATGGCAGCAAAGGGGGCGCCCGCGGCGAAGGGAAAGGAGATACCTCGCACGAGCGCGTGACCGAGGTGCTCGACATCGGGCATCTCCTGGACCGGCGGATCGGCGGGCTTTCCGGAGGAGAGCGCCAGCGGGTGGCTCTCGCGCGGGCCTTGCTGTCCTCGCCTCGGCTCCTCCTCCTGGACGAGCCGCTCGCGTCGCTCGACGAGGAGCTGAGGACGCGGGTGCTGGACTACCTGAAGCGGGTGCGGGACGAGCTGCGGGTGCCGATGCTCTACGTCTCCCACTCGCGGCGCGAGGTCGTGGAGCTGTGCGAGGAGGTTCTCGTCCTGGACCGCGGCGTGCTCAAGGGGAAGGGCGAGCCCCGCGCGCTGCTGTTCCGGGAGCCGGAGCTGTCTTTTGATGTCTACTCGCCCAGCGCCTGATCCAGCGGCTTGTCGCGGCCGTAGACATCAGTCCGGATCTGGAGCGTCCCGGCCGCGTCGACCCAGGCGGTCGCATAGGTCACATGCACCGGGATCGGCCGGAGCACGGGAACGGTGCGTTCCTTGCCTGTTGCGATGGCGGCCTGGATCGCCTCCGGAGTCCACTCCGGCCCCAGCACCCACTCGGCCATCTCCAGCGGCTTCTCGATCCGGATGCAGCCGTGGCTGAACGTCCGCACGGTACGGCTGAAGAGCGAGCGGGACGGCGTGTCGTGCAGATAGACATTGAACCGGTTCGGGAAGAGGAACTTGATCCGGCCGAGAGCGTTGTTCGGTCCGGGCCTCTGGCGCAACGCGAGCCGTCCGTCCCGCGTCGGCAGAACCTCGAAATTCTCCCTCTGGATATAGCCGGGGTCGCGGCCGAGGCGGGGGGCGATCTCCTTGGTGACGATGCTGTTCGGCACGTACCAGGAGGGGTTGATGATCACCCGCGTCATGAGGCTGCTGAACAGGGGGGTGCGGGTGTACGGCTTGCCCACGATGACCTTCATCGCCAGCACGGTCCGGCCGTCCTCGACGGCCTCGAGGCCGAATCCCGCGATGTTGACCAGGACGTAGCGTTCTCCCAAGTCGCGGGGGAGCCACCGCCAGCGTTCCAGGTTGAGCTCGATCTGGCGGACGTGCGCGGCGGCGGGCTCGGCGAGGGCGCGCAGAGTGGCCGTCCCGGCCACTCCGTCGGCGTCGAGGCCGTGGCGTTCCTGGAAAGCCTGAACGGCCGCGGCGAGAGGCTTGTCGAAGAGGTCGGCGGGGGGCGGGGGGCCGGCGGCGGCGGTATCGACAGGCGCGGTGTCCGCCGCGTTCGCCGCGTCCGCGACGGCTGCCTGGACCAGGCGCAGCCGGAGAGCCTCCACCCGCTCTCCCCGGCCGCCGAGGCGTAGGGTAGGGCCGTCCAGGACCGCCACCCAGCCGCCCAGGGCTTCCACCTGGCGGTAGCGGGCCAGGGCCGCGCGCAGCCGGCTGTAGCCGTCGTGAGGGGGCGGCAGCGCGGCGAGCGTCTCGCGCAGATTGCCCGACCCGAGCGCCGCCTCGAGCACCGCCGACAGGTCCGTGCCGGGCAGATAGGCTGCGAGCGGCGCGGCCTGGCAGTCGGAGTAAAGCTTTTCGGGATCGACCCGGCCGGACTGGACGTGGGTGGCGTAGCTCAGGAAGGCGTCGGTCAGGAGAAGGTCGAGCTCGGCCGTCTGCGACGGCGACGCCGCCTCTTCCACGAACCGGCGGAGGGCGGTGCCGCGGTACTCTTCGGGCCGCAGCCCTTCGTCGCCGGCACGGTCGAGGGTTTCCAGCAGAGCTCCGGCATCGGCCGCGTTCCAGGCCGGCGAATAACCCCGCCGCTCATAGAAGCAGGGGAGCCCGGCGGCGCCACGGAAGGACTCGTCGCCGATCCGAAGCCGCGGCGGCGCGCCCGAGGCGGGAAACCGGGCATGGAGGACGGCCTGGACCTGCGTTGGTGCGGGTGCCTGCGCGAGGAGAAGGGCGAGCAGGGCAGGCAGTAGCATCGGAAGCCCTCCGATACTCAGTCCCCCGCCGCCAGGAGACGAACGAAGTCGGATTCGGTGACGATGCCGACCAGCCGGTTCCCCTCGACGACGGGAAGGCAGCCGAACTTGTTGTCCAGCATGATCCGGGCGGCTTCGCGGATGTCCTGCTCGGGCCTCGCGGTGACGACGTCCTGGCTCATGATCTCGCCCGCGGTGATCTGCAGCCGGGCCTGGCGCTCGGCCTCCGGAGGGAGGCCCACGTTCCCCTTGAGGCTGTTGCGGAGCAGGTCGCGCTGGGTGACCAGGCCCACGAGACAACCGTCGCGGTTGACCACCGGAGCGTGGCGGATGCTACGCTCGTCCATCAGGTTGTTGACGGTCTCCAGGTCGTCGCTGACGTTGACGGCATAGACCCCTCGGGTCATCAGGTCTCGCACTTGCAGGCGGGTCATGTCGCTCTCCTCTCCTGTTCCAGGGCCACAGTGCCATAGGTGTCAGGGGGCGTCACCACCCGGAAGAGCGGGAGGCGGAAGCCGTCCCCCCCACCCCGAGGGGGTTGGGTGAAGCACGGCGTTCCGGCCGGGCCGGCGGCGTGTTAGCATCCCGGGCGCCCTTCAGGACGCCAAGCCCATCAGGACCCATCAAGATCGACTTCCCCCGATGACCCTCTCTTCCCGATCGCGCCTCCTGTCCGCGCTCGCCCTGGTGCTCCTGGCCCTCCCGGTCGCTCTCCCGGCAGGGGCCCTCCCTGTCGGGATCAAACCGCGGGCGCGGGACCTGGGTATCCCCTTCAATGGTACGCCCGGGCCGCGCAACGCCATCTCGGACGTCCAGGGGGTGGAGGTCGGCCAGGTGACGATCATCCGGGGTGAGGGCAAGCTCGTTCCCGGCCAGGGTCCGGTCCGGACGGGCGTGACCGCGGTCCTGCCGCGCGGCAAATCCTCGCCAGACCCTGTCTTCGCCGGATGGTACGCTCTCAACGGCAACGGTGAGATGACCGGCACCACCTGGATCGACGAGGGGGGCTTCCTCGCCGGGCCGGTCCTGGTCACCAACACCCACAGCGTAGGCGTGGTCCGGGACGCCGTGGTCGAGTGGTGCGCCCGCCGCTTTCCGGACCAGGCCGCCAACGGCGACCTGAGCCTGCCGGTGGTGGCCGAGACCTGGGACGGCTTCCTCAACGACATCTTCGGTTTCCACGTGACGAAGGAGCACGCCTTCCAGGCGCTGGAGACCGCGTCGGACCGGGTGGAGGAAGGGAACGCGGGCGGCGGCACCGGCATGATCTCCTACGGCTTCAAGGGTGGGACCGGCACCGCGTCGCGCCGCCTGGCCGAGCCGGAGGGAGGCTATACGGTCGGGGTTCTCGTCCAGTCCAACCACGGCCGGAGGAATCGGCTCACGATCGCCGGTGTTCCGGTTGGGAAGGAGATCCCCGACCTTTTGCCGAAGCCGGGGACGCACGCGGACGGGGAGGGGTCGATCATCGTGATCGTCGCGACCGATGCCCCTCTCCTGCCCACGCAACTCCGGCGGCTCGCGCGACGCGCGGCCCTGGGGATCGGCCGTGTCGGCGGTGCCGGTGAGAACACCTCGGGGGACATCCTGCTGGCGTTCTCCACGGCCAACCCCGGCGCCGCCAGGCCCGAAGGCCTCATCGCGCTCACCATGCTGCCGAACGACCGGATGGACCCGCTGCTGGAAGCCACGGTCGACGCGACCGAGGAAGCGATCGTCAACGCGATGATCGCGGCGGAGACGATGACGGGTGCCGATGGCAACACCGTTTACGCCCTGCCGCAAGACCGTTTGTTGGACATACTCAAAAAGTACCACCGGCTCCAACCTTAGAGCCACCACGACACGGAGACGTCATGAACAAGCCTTTCGCACTGATTCTCACCGCCGTGCTCGCGGTCTCCGGCGCAGCTCTTGCGCAGGACAAGCCGCAGGCCAGCCCGCAGACCGGCACCCGCCCGAAGCTCGAGTCGCTCCAGGACAAGGCCAGCTACATCATCGGCTTCAACCTGGGCAAGTCCCTCAAGTCCCAGCACATTCCGGTCACCCCCGACCTGATCGTCCAGGGCCTCCAAGACGGCCTCGGCGGCTCGGAGGGTCTCCTCACCCAGGAGGAGATCCAGGGCGTCATGCAGCAGTTCCAGACGCAGGTCGCGTCCGCGCAGCAGGAGCGCCGGAAGGTCGAGGGTGAGAAGAACCTCAAGGCAAGCCAGGCCTTCCTCGACCAGAACAAGACCCGCAAGGAGGTCAAGACCACGGCGAGCGGCCTCCAGTACGAAGTGATCAAGGAGGGGAGCGGCGACTCGCCGAAGCCCACCGAACAGGTCACCGTCAACTACAAGGGCATGTTGCCCGACGGCACCGTCTTCGACAGCTCTTACGACCGTAACGAGCCGGTCACGTTCCCGGTCAACGGCGTGATCCCGGGATGGGTCGAGGCCCTGCAGCTCATGAAGCCGGGCGCGAAGTACAAGCTCTATCTGCCGTCCGCGCTGGCCTACGGCGAGCAAGGCGCCGGTGACAAGATCGGTCCCAACCAGGCGCTCGTCTTCGAGGTCGAGCTGATCTCGGTCTCCAGCGCGCCGCCGGCCGAGGCTCCGCCGGCCGAACCGGAGGCCCAGCCCGAGAAGCCGCCCACGCGGTAAAGTCCGTTCCCGCGGGGGGTGAGGCCGTCCAGCCTCACCCCCCGGGTCCTTATGTCCTTTTGCCCCTTCAGCTCTTCACATACGGGTCCAGCAGCGACTCCCAACTCCTGGACATGCGGCTGTACTCGGCCGGGCACCGCTCGGCGCGGTCGGAGGGGAGGGTGTCGTCGTCCACGAGATACTGGAAACCCTCAGGGTCCTTGCCGTAGGTCCAGCAGAGGATGTTGTAGAAACGCTGATCGTCGAGCGAGTGCTCGTCCCAGAAGGAGAGGTCGTCCATCTCTTTCTCTTCCTCGCCTACGAACGAGTTGGCGCCGTCGATGGCCGAGTTTTCCCCCTCCTCGCCCCCTTCCAGGAGGATCATGGTGGCGAGCTGGTCGACGGCGTCCTCTTCCTTGCCGGTGACCGGCAGGTCGTAGATGTCGATCAGGGCGTGCCCCATCTCGTGGAAGAACGTGAACATGGTGGCATTGGCCACGGAGGTGCCGGCCTCGGTCTGCTCCTCCTCGGTCTGGGCGTCCGCCATGAAGATCTCGGAGTAGTGCTCGATGAGCTCGTAGCAGATGGAGATCTCGCCGGACTGGGGGTCGTAGAAGGCGTTCACCTCGCCGCACTCCCGCAGCACCACGGGCACATCGGTGGGAAGCGCGAAGACGCCGTTGAGCGCCTCGACCGTGTCCTCCAGGAGGCGGGTCTCCTTGAAGATGGACTCCATCTGCTGGTAGTCCTCGTTGCTGGTCTCGCCGTACTGCACCACGAAATCGCCGGTGTCGCGGACGCCACCGCTTTGGTTTCTCTTGAAGCTCGTCGGGATGGCGGCGTGGCCCTTGGAGGCTGCCGGAGCCGCGGCCGGCGTTGCAGCCGGCGTCTCGGACCCGGGGTTTGTTTCCTCTTTGGGGGCCGGATCGCAGGCGGCGAGCGCCAGCAGGGACAATAGGAGCGCACAGCGGCGCATGAAGACGTCACTCATCAGCATTCCTCCTCGAAATCGATCTGACAGGGCTGCGGGCCGAGTGTAAACCGCCGCGCGATGAAAGTCGAACCGGTGCGCCTGGAGGCGCGCTTGGCGGAGTAGACTCCGGTCATGGGAAGACGTTCGGAAGGGGGGCGGGCACGCCGGGCGGCGCAGTGGGCCGCGGTGCCTCTGGTCATGGCGGCGGCGACGCTGATCAGCCATGCGGACGCCGCCAACGAGGTCACCGCCGGCTTCCTGTACCTGATCGCGGTGCTCGGCCTGGCCACCTGGGGCGGCTGGACTGTCGGGGTGGCTGCCTCGGTGGCCGCGACCCTCTGCCTGAACTTCTTTTTCATGCCGCTGGTCGGGACGCTGACGGTCCACGCCCCCGACAACTGGGTGGCGCTCGGCTGTTTCCTGGCCTCCTCGACGCTGGTCAGCCACCTCGTGGTCCGCGCGCGCCTGCAGGCGGAGGAAGCCCAGGGGCGCCAGCGGGAGCTCCAGGCGCTCTACGACCTCTCTTTCGGTCTGTTCACGGCGAGCCAGCGCCCGGGCGGGCTGGGCGAGGCCGCGGGCCGGACGCTGCGCGCGATCGGCGCGGATGCCGGCACCCTGATGCTCGTCGGCAACGAGCCGGTCAGCGTCATCGGCGAGGAGCTGGACCTCGACGCGGTGCTCGTCGAAGGGGCGCGGCAGTCCTCCGGGCTGCTGGAAGGCGACGGCGTCGTCTA
Organism: uncultured Holophagales bacterium; assembly: GCA_963844885.1. GTDB lineage: Bacteria > Acidobacteriota > Thermoanaerobaculia > Multivoradales > UBA5704 > DATMER01. Next base: position 348,412 of record CAWJQA010000020.1, read on the forward strand.
CCTCCCGCTGCACGTGGGCGAGGCGGTCACCGGCGTGCTGGCGGCGCGGGAGCCCACCGCGACCCGCGCGGTGCTGGAGCCGGCCGGGCGTCTGCTGGCCCTGGCGATCGAGCGCGAGCGCCTGCTCCGGGAGGCGGCCCACCTGGAGGCTGTGCGGGAGAGCGACATGCTCAAGACCGCGCTGCTGCGGGCGGTCTCCCACGACCTGCGGACCCCCCTGACGTCGATGCGGTTGGAGATGGAAGGCCTCGAGCGCGGGCTCGCCGGTCTCCCCGAAGCCCTGGCGAGCCTGCGCCGTCTGTCCCGGGGGCAGGCGCGCCTGACGCGGCGCATCGACAATCTGCTCGCCCTGGCCCGGCTGGAGGCCGGCGTGGCGCGGCCCCATCCCGAGCCCACGCCGGCCGGCAGCCTGCTGCACGCGGCCCAGGAGAGCCTCGCGCTGGTCCTCTCCGGCCGCCAGGTGGAGATGCATGTCGCGCCAGGCTGTCCGGACCTCCTCGTCGACCCCAACCTGACGCTGGAGGTGCTGGTCAACCTCCTGGAGAACGCGGCCCGGGCTTCGCGGGACCTGCTGGAGCTCACGGCAGCGGTGCCCGCTCCCGGCGGCGAGCGGGTCCGGGTGGAGGTGCTCGACCGCGGTCCCGGACCGCCGGTGGCCGGCTACAGCGCCTCGGGGGGGCTGGGTCTCCTGATCGCCCGCAGCCTGACCGAGGCCAACGGCGGATCGCTCGCGCTGCTCGAACGTCCGGGCGGGGGCACGGTCGCCCGGCTGGACCTGCCCGCCGCATCTTATGAGGAGGTTGAGGAATGACCCGCACGAAGCCCCTGATCCTGGTGATCGACGACGACGCCGCCATCCGCCAGAGCCTGAGCCGGGAGCTGGCTCTGGCGGGCTACGACACCGTGGCCGCCGCCGACGGGGTGGAGGGCAAGGAGCTGTTCGAGCAGCACCGGCCCGACCTGATCGTGACCGACCTGGCCATGCCCCGGGCCGACGGCTTCCGGGTGGTCTCCGAGGTGCGCCGGACCGGCTGCACGCCGATCGTGGTGCTGTCGGTGCGCGGGGAGGAGGAGGACAAGGTCCGCGCGCTCGACCTCGGCGCGGACGACTACGTGACGAAGCCGTTCTCGCTCCTGGAGCTGCTGGCGCGCGTGCGCACGCAGCTCCGCCGCCGCGAGACGGCGGTGCCGGAGATCCTCCGGTTCCCGGACCTGGTGATCGACCGAGGCCGCCGCCACGTCGTCCAGGGAGAGCGGGAGATCCGTCTCACGCCGACCGAGTTGGGGATCCTCGAGCTGCTGGCGAGCCACGCCGGCAAACCGGTGACCCTGCGCCAGATCATCGCCGCGGTCTGGAAAGGCGCTCCGGCCACCACGAGCGACACGGTGCGCGTCCACGTCGGCACGCTCCGCCGCAAGCTGGAGCCCGACCCGGCCAACCCGCGCTACATTGGCACCGAGCCCTGGGTGGGTTATCGTTTCCTGGCCGAACCGGTCGACGGCTGACCGCGCTTTAGAAAATCTTTCGGCTCCGGCCAGCCACTCTTTCGGTCTCCTTCCGGATTTCCAGGGGGCCCGAGGTTATTCTTTGCCCGAGGTGAGCGTCATGGATACGACGAACGAAAAACCAGGAGGGATCGGGTTGAGAGGCAAGCTGGGGCTCGGCTTCGCCGCTCTGCTCGCCATCCTCATCCTTCTCGGAGCGGAGAGCATCGCGCTGCTTGCGGATCTCGGCGGCTCGATCGAGGTCATCCTGCGCGAGAATTACCGTAGCGTCATCGCGTGCGAGCGGATGAAGGAAGCGCTGGAGAGGATCGACAGCGCCACGCTCTTCGCGCTCGGCGGCGAGGTGGAGCGGGGTCGCGCCCTGGCCGCACAGAACCGGCCGCGCTTCGATGAGGCGTTGCAGACCGAGCTCCACAACATTACGCTGCCCGGAGAGGGCGAGCGCGCCGAGCGCCTGCGCCAGCTCTGGGCCGCCTATCTGCCGGCGCTGAATGATTACTTTACCGGCGAGCGGACCACGGACGACCGGCGCCGCATCTACTTCGACCGGCTCCTGCCGCGGTTCCAGGCGATCAAGGCCACGGCGGACGAGATCCTGCTCGCGAACCAGCACAGCATGGAAGAGGCCGACACCCGGGCCCGGAATCTGGCGGCCGGCGCCTCACGACGGATGACGCTTCTCCTGGTGCTCGGCACGGCCCTGGCGGCGCTGTCGGTGTACCTGCTTTCGCGAGCGGTCCTGCGCCCGCTGGGCGACCTGTCGCGGGCCGCCCACGAGATCGGCCGCGGGAACCTGGACGTCTCCGTGCCGGTGAAGTCCGGGGATGAGATGGGCGTCCTCGCCGCCACGTTCAATTCGATGACCGGCAGCCTGAGGGAGCTGCGGCGGTCGGACCAGGCGCTCCTGTTGCGCGCGCGAAAGGTTTCCAAGGCCGCCGTGGACCAGCTTCCGGAGGCCGTGGCCGTGTTCTCGGACCGCGGCGAGGTCGAGCTGGTCAACGCCACGGCCGCGTCCGTCCTCGGGCTGCGCCCTGGCGAGCCCGTGCCGGCGGTCCATACCGGCTGGCTGCCTCTGCTGGTCGCCCAGAACCTCACCGACCCGCCGAAATATCACGAGGTCCACCGGCTCGATCTGGACGGGAAGGAGCGCTTTTATCTGCCGCGCGTGGTTCCGCTGCGGGACGGCGGCCGGCTGCTCGGCACGCTCCTCGTGCTGGAGGACGTGACCGAGCGCCGCCACAGCGCCGAGCTCACCAGCGACCTGCTGGCCACCGCGTCGCACGAGCTCCGGACGCCGCTCGCGGCGCTGCAATCGAGCTTGCGCGCCGCGGCTGGAGCCCTGCCGGAAGCGACCCTCCGCGAAGCCGAGCGCCTCGCGCGGGCCGTGGACAACCTGGACAGCCTCGCCCGGCTGGAGGAGCGCCGCCAGCAGCTCCACATCGAGCCCTCCTCGCCGCGGGAGCTGATCGACGCCGCGGCCGGCGAATTCCGGTCCGAGTATGAGCGTCGCGGGGTGGTGCTCACGGTGGAAGCGGAGAAGGATCTCCCCCGCGTGCTTGTCGATCCGGCGCGCGTCAAGCTGGCTCTCGGCTTCCTGCTCGACAACTCGCTCGCCAACACCCCGCCCGGCGGCGCCGTGACCTTGCGCGTCGGCGCCGAAGGCGGGCGCGTCCGCTTCGCCGTGGCCGACAACGGACCCGGCATCCCGAAGAAACACCAGCAGAGGATTTTCGAACGTTTCTATCAGGTTCCCGGCAGCGAGGACCGCGGCCGTGCCGGCCTGGGTCTGTCCATTGCCAAGGACATCATCCAATCCCACGGCGGAGAGATCCGCCTGGAAAGCGCCGAAGGCTCCGGCACCACGGTGGAGATCATCCTCCCCGTGGCGCGGGAGGCCGGCGAAGGAGAAAGGATTTCCGCGTGAAGATATGCGTCGCAGCGGCTCTTGCCTTCCTGGCCGCATCGGGCGCGGCTCTGGCGCAGGAGCCTTCGAATACGCCCATCGCCACCGACCGGCCGGGCTTTCTGTTCAGCAGCCTCACCGTCGGCGGGGGCGTCGTCCAGGCCGAGCTCAGCCTGCCGGCCGTGACGCTCTACGACGGCACGGGCAACCGGGCCACGAGCCTGACCGGCCTCCTCCGCATCGGCGTGGGAGACGATTTCGAGCTGCGCCTCGGCAGCCCGTTCTTCAATGAGATCCGGGTCGAGGTCGCCGGCCGGAGCGCGAGCGACCGGGGCTATGGCGATCTCGAGATCGGTTTCAAATGGCATGCCCTGGACAACGAGGGAGCGCGGCCGTCCTTCGCCCTGATCCCGTCCGTGATTCTGCCGGTGGGAGAAGAAGGTTTTTCCGTCGAGGATCCGGTCTATCAGCTCAACACCGCCACCGAGTGGAATCTCGCGGACGGCTGGGCCGTGGGGCTGCTCGCCGGCTTCCTGCGCGGTGCCGGCGACGGCCACTACCTGCAACAGACGTATGGCGCCCTCCTCGGCCGCACCGTCGCGTCGTGGAGCCCTTATGTGGAAGCCGTCCGGGTTTTCACGGATCGGGACGGCGCATCCGGCAGCACCTTCCTCGGCGGTGGAATCAAATACATACTTTCCAACGACGTCCAGGTCGACGTCAACTTTGACCGCGGACTGACGGACGAGTCTCCCGACTGGCTGTTGGGGCTCGGTCTGGGCGTTCGCTTCTGAGGAGGGACCGGTCATGGACTTCGTCTTTCTCGGCCTGACCATCGGCTTCTTCGCGCTGTCCTGGGGTTTTGTGCGCTTCTGCGCCTCCCTGGTGCCGGCGAAGGAGGAGCGCAAATGAACGGGCTCTACCTCTTCGGCCTCGCGGTGACGGTGGCGCTCGCCGTCTACCTGTTCGTGGCCCTGCTCAAACCGGAGCGTTTCGAATGACCGGCAACGGGCTTCTTCAGATCGCGCTCTTCGTCGCCCTCCTGCTGGCGCTCGTCAAGCCGCTCGGCCTGTACATGGCCCGGATCTACGAGGGCCGGCCCGGCCGTGGCCTCGAAAGCTGGATCTATCGCCTCGCCCGCGTCCGCCCCGAGGAGGAGATGGACTGGCAGACCTACTCCGGCTGCGTCCTGCTGTTCAGCCTCGCGAGCGTCGTGTTTCTCTATCTCCTCCAGCGGGCCCAGGGGATGCTCTTCCTGAACCCGCAAGGCTTCGGCGGGGTGACGCCCGACTCGTCGTTCAACACCGCGGTCAGCTTCGTGACCAACACGAACTGGCAGGGGTATGCCGGCGAGACCACGATGAGCTATCTCACCCAGATGGCCGGGCTCGCGGTGCAGAACTTCGTTTCCGCCGCGGTGGGCATGGCGATCCTGGTGGCGTTCATCCGCGGCCTGGTGCGGCGCCAGGCCTCCACGCTCGGCAACTTCTGGGTGGACCTGACGCGCACAACCCTTTACATCCTGCTGCCGCTGTCGTTCCTCTTCGCTCTGTTCCTCGTGTCCCAGGGAGTGGTGCAGACCTTTTCCGCCTATCACACGGTGACGCCGCTCGAAGGCGGCGAGCAGGTGATCGCGGTCGGGCCGGTGGCCTCGCAGGTGGCGATCAAGCACGTGGGCACGAACGGCGGCGGCTTCTTCAACGCCAACGCCGCGCACCCGTTCGAAAGCCCGAGCCCGCTCACCGACCTCCTGCTCCTGCTGACGCTCACCGCCATCCCGGCGGCGCTGTGCTACACGTTCGGCGTGATGGTGAAGGATGTCCGCCAGGGGTGGGCGATCCTGGCCGCGATGATGATCGTGCTGGTGGGTTTTCAACTTTTCGCCTACCAGGCCGAGGCCCAGGGCAACCCCCGGCTCGCCGGTGTGGATCAGAGCGCCGGCAACATGGAGGGTAAGGAGGTTCGTTTCGGCGTGGCGCGCTCGGCGATGTTCGCCGCCGCGACCACGGCGACCTCGTGCGGCGCGGTCAATTCGATGCACGACTCCTTCACGCCGCTCGGCGGCCTCGCGCCGCTTTTCCTGATGCAGTTCGGCGAGACCATCCTGGGCGGCGTGGGCTCCGGGCTCTACGGCATGCTGATCTTCGTGATCGTCGCGGTGTTCATCGCCGGGCTGATGGTCGGCCGTACGCCGGAGTACCTGGGCAAGAAAATCGAAGCGTACGAGATGAAGATGGCCTCGCTCGTCGTTCTCATCATGCCGCTGGTCGTGCTGCTGCTGACGGCCGTGGCCGTGGTCGTCGAGCCGGGCACGAAAGCGATTCTCAACCCCGGCGCGCACGGCTTCAGCGAGGTGCTTTACGCGTTCAGCTCGCAAGGCAACAACAACGGCAGCGCCTTCGCCGGCCTGGGAGCCAACAATCCGTTCTACAACACCACCGGCGGTCTGGCGATGTTCTTCGCCCGCTTCTGGCTGGCGATCCCGACGCTCGCCATCGCGGGCTCGCTGGCGCGCAAGAAGACCGTGCCGCAAGGGCCGGGAACGCTGCCGACGCACACGCCGCTGTTCGTCGCGCTGCTGATCGGGACCGTCGTCCTGGTCGGCGCCCTCACTTTCTTTCCGGCGCTGGCGCTCGGTCCGATCGTCGAGCACCTGCAATAGAGGGGATCATGGCCAAACGCAAGATATCTCTGTTCGATCCCCGGATCGTCCGCCAGGCGGCGGTCGATTCCTTTCGCAAGCTCGATCCGCGGAAAATGGTCAGGAATCCCGTGATGTTCGTGGTCTGGGCGGGCAGCGTGCTCACGACCGGCCTGGCGCTGCGCGAGCCTTCCACGTTCGCCTGGGCCATCGCCGTCTGGCTGTGGTTCACGGTGCTGTTCGCCAACTTCGCCGAAGCCATGGCCGAAGGGCGCGGCAAGGCGCAGGCCGCGGCGATGCGCAAGACGCGCGGCACCACGGTCGCGAAGAAGCTGGCCGCGCCGCGCCTGGATGCGGCTCGGACCTCCGTGGCTTCGACCGATCTCCGGCTCGGCGACCACGTGCTCGTCGAGGCCGGCGACACGATCCCCGGCGACGGTGAGATCGTGGAAGGCGCCGCGTCGGTCAACGAGGCCGCGGTCACCGGCGAGAGCGCGCCCGTGATCCGCGAGAGCGGCGGCGATCGCAGCTCGGTCACCGGCGGCACGCAGGTGCTCTCCGACTGGTTGATCGTTCGCATCACCGCCAACCCCGGAGAAACCTTTCTCGACCGTATGATCAACCTGGTCGAAGGCGCGAAGCGCCAGCGCACACCGAACGAGATCGCGCTGTCGATCCTCCTCGCCGGCCTCACGCTGGTTTTCCTGATGGCCACGGTGACGCTCCTGCCGTTTTCGATCTACAGCGTGACGGCGGCGGGGCAGGGGACGCCGGTGACGGTGACGGTGCTCGTGGCGCTGCTGGTCTGCCTGATCCCCACGACGATCGGCGGCCTGCTCTCGGCCATCGGCATCGCCGGTATGGACCGGATGATTCAGGCCAACGTGATCGCCACCTCCGGCCGCGCGGTCGAGGCGGCCGGCGACGTGGACGTGCTGCTGCTCGACAAGACGGGCACGATCACGCTGGGCAACCGGCAGGCGACGCAGTTCCTGCCCGCCAACGGCGTGACGGAAGCCGACCTCGCCGACGCGGCGCAGCTTTCATCTCTCGCCGACGAAACGCCCGAAGGCCGCAGCATCGTGGTGCTGGCCAAGGAGCGCTACGAGCTGCGGCAGCGCGACCTCCACGCGCTGGGCGCGCATTTCGTGCCGTTCACGGCGCAGACGCGGATGAGCGGCGTGGACCTCGACGGCCGCCGTATCCGCAAGGGCGCCGCCGACGCGGTGGAAGCGTTCGTGACGGAACAGGGGGGATCGTTTCCCGCCGGCGTCCGCGGCTCGGTCGAAACCATCGCGCGCGCCGGCGGCACGCCGCTGGTCGTCGCGGAAGAGGCGCGGGTGCTGGGCGTGATCCACCTCAAAGATATCGTCAAGGGTGGTATTCGTGAGCGTTTCTCCGAGCTGCGGGCGATGGGCATCAAAACGGTGATGATCACCGGTGACAATCCGCTGACCGCCGCGGCCATCGCCGCCGAGGCCGGCGTGGACGATTTTCTCGCCCAGGCGACGCCGGAGACCAAGCTCAAATTGATCCGCGACTACCAGGCCGGCGGCCGGCTGGTGGCGATGACCGGCGACGGCACGAACGACGCGCCCGCTCTGGCGCAGGCCGACGTGGCCGTGGCCATGAGCTCGGGTACCCAGGCGGCCAAGGAGGCGGCCAACCTGGTGGATCTCGACTCCAACCCCACGAAGCTGATCGAAGCGGTGGAGATCGGCAAGCAGCTCCTCATCACGCGCGGCACGCTGACAACCTTTTCCATCGCCAACGACGTGGCCAAGTACTTCGCCATCCTTCCGGCCGCTTTCGCCACCACCTATCCGGTGCTCGACCGGCTCGATTTGATGCGCCTGGCGAGCCCGCAGAGCGCCATCCTGTCGGCGGTCATCTTCAACGCCCTGATCATCATCGCGCTCGTGCCGCTGGCGCTGCGCGGAGTCAAGTTCCGCCGCCATTCGGCGTCGCGCCTGCTGCGCGACAACTTGCTGATCTACGGCCTGGGCGGCGTGATCGTGCCGTTCGCGGGCATCAAGCTCATCGACATGCTCCTCCAGGCGCTGAGGCTCGTATGAAACGGCATCTGATCACTTCAGTCCTGATCTTGCTCGTGCTCACCGTCCTGACCGGACTGGCCTATCCTCTTCTGGTGACCGGAATCGCCCAGGTCGTCTTTCCGCGCCAGGCCAACGGCAGCCTGATCGAAAAGAATGGCCACGCCGCCGGCTCCGAGCTGATCGGCCAGGCGTTCTCCGGCCCGCGCTACTTCTGGAGCCGGCCGTCCGCGACGTCGCCGGCCTACAACGCGGCGGCCTCGGGCGGCTCCAACCTCGGACCCACCAACCCCGTGCTGATCGACCGCGTCAAAGCCGACGTCGAGCGGATTCAAAAAGCGCACCCGGGAAAAGGGCCGGTTCCCGTCGATCTGGTGACCGCCTCGGCGAGCGGTCTCGATCCGCACATCAGCCCGGCGGCGGCTTTCTACCAGGTGGAGCGCGTGGCGGCCGCCCGCGGTCTCGACCCGGCGGTGGTCCGGAAGCTTGTCGAGGAGCACGTCGAGGGGCGGACGTTCGGCGTGATCGGTGAGCCGAGGGTCAACGTGCTGAAGCTGAACCTGGCGCTGGATGAAAAGGGAGGGCTGGGGGGGTGAGGGACCGTATCCCGATCCCGACGCGCTGCTCGCCCTGGCGCGTGACGAAGAAGAGCGCGCGCGCCGCGGCCGGCTCAAGGTCTTCTTCGGCGCCACGGCGGGTGTGGGCAAAACCTTTGCGATGTTGGAGGCGGCGCGCGAGCTGAAGCGCCGCGGGGTGGACGTGGTCGCGGGATGGATCGAAACCCACGGCCGCAAGGAGACCGAGGCGCTGCTCGAAGGCCTGGAGATCCTGCCGGCGCGCGAGGCCGAGCACCGCGGGATTCGCTTGCGGGAATTCGACCTCGACGGCGCGCTGGCGCGGCGGCCCGCGGTGATCCTGATGGATGAGCTGGCCCACACCAACGCGCCGGAATCGCGCCACGCCAAGCGCTGGCAGGACGTGGAGGAGCTGCTCGCCGCCGGGCTCGACGTCTACACCACGATGAACGTCCAGCACGTCGAGAGCCTGAACGATCTGGTCGGCCAGATCACGGGCGTCGTGGTCCGGGAGACCGTGCCCGACTCCATGCTGGAGAAGGCCGACCAGGTGGAGCTGGTCGACCTGCCGCCGGAGGAGCTGCTCAAAAGGCTGCGGGAGGGCAAGGTCTACGTCTCCGAGCAGGCCCAAAAGGCCATCCAGAGCTTTTTCCGGCCGGGCAATCTGATCGCTTTGCGCGAGATGGCCTTGCGCAAGACGGCCGAGCGCGTCGAGGCTCAGATGCAACGCTACCGCGAGCTCCACGGCATCGCGGAGACCTGGCCGGTGGCCGAACGCCTCCTGGTGGCGGTGAGCTCCGGGCCGGCCGCGGCGCGGCTGGTCCGCGCGGCGCGGCGGTTGGCCGAACGGCTGCGCGCCGAATGGCTGGTGGTCTACGTCGAGACCCCGGCCGAGGCCCGCCTCGCCGAGGCGGAGAAGGACCGCGTCTGGCAGACGCTACGGCTGGCGGAGACGCTGGGCGCCGAGACCGCGGTGTTGAGCGGCGAGCGGCCGGCCGACGTCATCGTCCGGTATGCCCGGCGCCGGAACGTTTCGAAGATCGTCGTCGGCAAGCCGGGTCACCCGAGGTGGAAGGACATCGTCTTCGGCTCGGTGCGCGACGAGCTCGAGCGCAAGAGCGGCGAGATCGACATCTACGTGATCGCGGGCGAAGAGGGGGAGGGAGCCTTGCCGCCGCCGCTTCTGGCGGAACGGAGGTCGCCGCCCGCCGCCTACCTGTGGAGCGCCGGGATCGTCGGTCTGTGCGGCGGCCTCTCCGCGCTCCTCTTCGGCCGGCTGCAGCCGACAAACCTGGTGATGGTTTTTCTGCTCGGTGTGGTGGCCGCGGCAGCCTGGCTGGGCCGGGGGCCGGCGGTGTTGGCCGCGGTCCTCTCGGTCGCGGTCTTCGACTTCTTCTTCGTGCCGCCCTTCTACACCTTCGGGGTGACCGACACGGAGTATCTGATCACCTTCGGCGTCCTCCTCACCACGGGACTGGTGATCTCGACGCTGACGACACGCCTGCGGCAGCAGGCCGAAGCCGCGCGGGAGCGCGAGGCGCGCACGGCGGCGCTCTACGCCATGAGCCGCGACCTCGCGGAGGCCGTGGACGAGGCCGCCATCCTCCAGGCCGCCGCCCGCCATATCAAAGAGGTCTTCCTGAGCCAGGTTCTCCTCCTGCTCCCGGACGCAAACGGCCGCGTCGAGCAGAAAGCCGAAGAGACCGTCACCTATCTCCTGGATGACCGGGAGCGGGCCGTGGCGCAGTGGGTCCACGACCACGGCCGCATGGCCGGCAAGACGACAGACACCCTGCCCGCCGCCCGCGGCCTCTACCTGCCGCTGCGCACCTCCCGCGGCGTGGTCGGAGTCCTGGGCGTCCACCCGGCCGACCCCCGGATGCTCGTCACCCCCGACCGGCTCCACCTGCTCGAAGCGTTCGCGAACCAGATCGCGCTGGCGGTGGAGTAGTGGGACGAGCTCTCATCCCCGGAAGCTTCGAATTGTCATGCATGAATGGCTATGTCGCTACTTTTTGTCACTATCCTCTTCGCGCCACCGGTGACAGAGCTGGCAAGGAGTTTGCTTTACCTGCGAAAAGAGGTGCCTGCGGGTGCCAAGTTGTCGCGGGGAACCAACCCGGGTCGTTGCAAGAGGGAGTCACATCATGGATCATGCGATCACGGAGAACTGCTTGGAGCGTTTCGTGAACGGAAGGAGCTCGCCGGCCGAGAACCGGTCTCTGGTCGCCCACCTTCTGAAGGGCTGCCGCCATTGCTCTCGGAGGCTTGCGGCACTGCTTCGTCCAGACATCCAGCCGGGGGCCTACGACCCGGTTTTCGTCCGGATGGAGAGCTCTCTTCCGGACACCTGGAGCGCGTTGCGGAGCGAGGATCTGAATTTGACTCTGGCCCAGGTTCTCTGAGCTTCGGGGCCGTTCTCCGCCGGAGCCGAGGATGCTCTCCCAGCACCGCGTCCGATTGGGGTAGGATGCCCCCATGGCCCACTTGATCCTGCACGACGTCGACCCCGAGGTGATGGAAGAGCTCCGGCGGCGCGCCGACCTGCGCGGCCGGGAGATCGAGGCCGAGGCCAAGGGGATTCTGGAGGACGCGCTCGGCTTCTCCCGGATGCACTCCGTGACGCTGGCGCGCCGCATCCGGGAAGGCCTTGCCGGGCGCCCCCTGGCCGGCAGCGCGGCCCTCCTCCGCGCCGAGAGGGAGCGGTCATGAGGCGCCGGCGGCCATGAGACGCTACGTGGTCGACGCCAGCGTGGCGGCACAGTGGTATTTCCCCGAGGAGCACTCGGAGACCGCCGAGTCGCTCCTCGAGATCGCCAAGATCGAGCTTCTGGCCCCCGACCTGCTCCAGGTGGAGATCACAACCCTGCTCTGCGAGCGGGTCCGGCGCGGAGAGATCGATCCGAGCACCGCCGAGCGCATCCTGGAGGCGCTCGGCAAGGCTCCGGTCGAGGTGAAGCCCGCCTCCAGTCTCGCCCAGCACGCCCTCACCCTGGTATTGCGGGAGGGCCTCGGGCTTCACGACGCCTTCTACCTGGCGCTCGCCATGCGGGCCGGCTGCCCGCTGGTGACGGCCGACCCGCGGCTGATCGAGCTGCTCCGGCACAGCCCTCTCGCCCAGCACGTGATCTGGATCGGCGACCTGGGCTGACGGGGCTGGTGGGTTATGCTTCAAGGGTGAGCATCGAGAACGAAGTCCGCCAGGCGGTTAGGTTGCTGGAGTCCCTCATCCAGGCCGCCGGAGCACCCGAGGACGAGCTCGAGCGGCGGCTGGACGTGTCACCGGGCTACCTGGGCCGTCTGCTCGCCGGTGAGATCGAGCTGAAGCTCCGGCACATCCTGTCGATCCTCCGGGCGCTGGAGATCGAGCCTGCGTTGTATTTCGAAAGCCTGTATCCCGCCGGGCCGGCAGGCCCATTGGCAGGAACGATCCGGATGGACGCCCTTCAACAGCGGCTGGAAGGACTCGGCCTGGGCGAGCCGTCCGCCGCGCGTCCGCAGGTCGGAATCCACGACCTGGAGAGGCGCGTGCAGAGCGCTGTGCAAACGATCGAGAACCGGAAAGGACGACCGCGGCGGCCAGACGGCTAGCCGATCCTTCGGGCCGGCTCGCCGAGCTCCTCCAGCTTCGCGGCGGCAGCCCTCAGCAGCGACGCCGTGGTGCTTTGCCGCTCGATCGATTCGCGGATCATCAGAAGCGTCGCGATCGCCTCGCGGTGGATCCCCTTGCTCCGGAAGATCGTCACCGTGTCGTCCAGGAGCGCCTGAATCTCCGCGGTCCGTCCCTGTTCCAGCCAGATTTCCGCAAGCTCCAGGGAGACCAGCGCGATGTCATAGGTGACACCGATTTCGGCGAACCCCTGCCGGACTTCGCGGAAGGCATGATCTGCCTCGGCATGGTCGGCTTGCCGCATGGCGATGCGCCCTTCGAGCCAGCGGGCCTTGAGCTGGTCGATCCGGCCGCCATAGGTTGCGTAGAGGTCCCGGCTCTGCCACATCAGCCGGCGGGCTTCCTCGATCTGCTCATCGTCGATCATATGGTAGGCCAGGTTGTGGACCACCGCCAGTAACAGGTGAGGCTCGCGCTCGGTGTCGATGAGCATGAGGCCGAGGCCGAGGAGCCGGATCGCTTCCGAAAGATCCATGGCATACGAAGCTGCGTTGCTCTTGCTGATCAACGCGCGCCCCGCGTCGTGTGAATCTCCCAGCTCCAGGAAGATGTAGTGGACCCAATCGAGGAGCTTGTACGCCTCGTCGAACCGCCGCTGGTCGATGCGCAGCGACGCCGTCAAGTCCAGAATGCGCGCCAGGAGGCGGGGATCTTCCGTGCCGAGACCGGCACGTTCCAGCGCCGACGCGAGGTCACCCTCGGCACCGGCCAGATTGTCAGCCACCCGGCGGGCGTTTCCGCGCTCGGCGAGAGCCCGGGCCTGCAGATCGGCGAGGGCGCGATGACCCCGAGTCGAAATGCCGATGCGCGACGCCAGGCTGACGGCGAGAGACGAGGCCGCTACCGCGGCCGGAGGATTGCTGCGGCGCAATTCCTGGCAGCGGGCAAGGAGCCGCTCGCAACGCTCCCAGTCACGCAGCGCCCGCTCGTTCGAATCGAGCGGCGTCGGAGACGGAACCTCACGGAGCGGGGAATCATCCCGGTCGCGTTCCGCTTCGCCCCGCTCCCGCGACAGGGACGCAGCATAGCGGCGGCCGGCCGCGAAGGCTTTGAAGAGAGGGAAGTCGTATTCCGAGCCGACCTCGACGGGGGTGTCGGGAACGAGATCAGGGCGGAGGAGGACCGAAGCCAGAGGTTCCATCTGCCGGTTGCAGACATCGCAGCCCTTCAGCAGGTGGCTGATCACGCGCGCCGTGTCGCTGCCCGGCAACTCGCCGAGGAGGAAGCGCTCCAACTCGGCGGGGTGGGGGTGGTGGATGCGATTCTCGGCCATCATCCCTCTCCCAAAAGAAAAAAATAGACGGAGCAATTGTCTCACAGATCGGGTTGGATGTCCCAACCTGGAAATCGCCGGGGCGGCCCGAGGACCGCCCCGGCCGCATGGCGTCACCAGCCGGAAACTCCGTTCGGGTCGATCAAGGCGCCGCGATCGGGATTCGAAGCGCTGTCCGTGGCGATGGTGGGTATCGCGGCGTGCCCGGGCGCCGCCACACCCGCCGGAACCACGAGAGACCACACGCTGTCGATCCACTCCTGGATCCAGGACAGGAGGCCGGGATTCCGGTTTTCCGGTCCCAGGGCGGACACGGGCAGGGAAAGACCAAGCAGGGCGATCAGGACAAAGGCGGCCGACAGACGGCGAGACGAATTGCGGGGCATGACAATACCTCCTCTCCGAGGGACGGCCGGGGCCACCATGACCCCGTGCCCGCGGAAGAACTCAGGCCAGGGAAACCAGCGGGCGGGCGCAATCGGAAAGTTCGAGGTATCGACCGTGACGAACGGAGCAGCACCATCGCGATCGAAAAACAAATTATCGCATTCGAGAATAGCACGAACTTTCCTCTACAGGGTTAGGTGCATGAAAGGAGGGACAGGGGGTCAGACTTCGTCCTGGAACGACGGATTTCGTGCTCTAGCGCGACAACTTGACAGCCGGTGGGTCCGGGCAAAAGAAGAAAGTAGATCTCTCCGCCGGTCCTGATAGACTCGCCCCCGTCTATGGAGCCGTTCCTCTCGTCGGACCGGGCGATCGCTCTGGTCATTGCGCATCCTGGGCATGAGCTCCGGGTCCACGGCTGGCTGGAGCGCAATCGCCCTCAGGCCTTCGTGCTCACCGACGGCTCGGGCCATGCGGGCCATCCGCGCCTCGCCTCCACGGCCGAGGTTCTGCGCCGCGCCGGCGCCCGTCCGGGCTCCGTGTTCGGACGTTTCAGCGACCGTTCCCTCTACCGGGCCATCCTGGACCGGGATCTGGGCACGCTGACGGAGGTGGCGCGGGAGCTGGCCGACGCTTTCGTCGAAGACGGAGTCGAGCAGGTCGCGGGCGACGCCGTCGAAGGCTTCAACCCCGGGCACGACCTCTGCCGGGTGCTGACCGACGCGGCCGTCGCCATGGCCCGCAGGCGGCTCGGCCGGCCCGTGGCGAGCCACGACTTCCTGCTCGACGGCCGGCCCGGCGACGGCGCGGAAACCGCGGGCGCCTTCCGCCTGGAGCTCGACGACGAGGCTCTCGGACGGAAGATGGCAGCCGCGTTGGCCTATCCCGAAATGAAGCAGGAGGTGGAGCGCAACCTCGCGGAGCACGGGGAGGCCGCCTTCCGCATCGAGTGCTTCCGGCCGGCCGACCCCGATGCCGGCCTGGAGCTTCTCGTGGACGACCCGCCCTATTACGAGCGCTACGGCGAACTGCAGGTGGCGGCGGGCTACTACGAAAGGGTGCTGCGCTTCCGTGAGCACTTCCTCCCTGTGGCCCTGGCCCTCCGGGAGCTGGGGCGCTCGGGATGAGCCGGCCGCTCCGGATTCTTTTCACCAACATCACCCTGGCGACGCGCACCGGCACGGAGCTCTACATCAAGGAGGCCGCGCTCGGCCTGCTGCGGCGCGGCCATACGCCCGTCGTCTACAGCCCGGACCTCGGCGAAGGCCTTGGCGAGGCCGGCGGGATCGGCGGAGTGGCAGCGGAGATCCGGGCCGCCACCGTGCCCGTGGTCGACGACCTCTGCCGCATCGGCGCGCCGCCGGACCTGATCCACGCCCACCACCAGCCCGCGGCCATGGCGGCCCTGGCTCACTTCCCGGGCGTGCCTGCCGTCTTCATGTCCCACGACTGGACCGCCTGGTCCGACGCGCCGCCCAAGTTTCCGCGTATCCTCCGCTACCTGGCTGTAGACCATACGAATCGCGACCGGCTGGTTCTGGAGCACGGCATTCCCGAAGAGCGGGCCCGCGTGCTGCTCAACTGGGTGGACCTCGAGCGCTTTCGTCCCCGGGAGACGCCGCTCCCGGCGCGTCCGAAGAGGGCGCTCGTCTTCAGCAACTACGCCCGCCACGACACCCACCTGCCGGCGGTGGAGGAGGCCTGCCGCCGCGCCGGCCTCCCTCTCCACGTCGCCGGTGCGGCGGCCGGCCGGCCGGTCGACCGTCCCGAGGAGATCTTGCCGGACTACGACCTCGTCTTCGCCAAGGCCCGGGCCGCGATGGAGGCCCTGGCCGTGGGCGCGGCAGTCGTCCTCTGCGACTTCCGCGGCCTCGGTCCGCTGGTCCATTCCGCGGACTTCGACCGTCTGCGGCAGGGAAACTTCGGCGTGAGGACGCTCCAGAACCCTCTCTCGCCGGATCTGCTGCTGCGGGAGATCGAGCGCTACGATCCAAAGGATGCGGCCGAGGTTTCGCGGCGGGTCCGGGAGACGGCCGGCCTGGAGCCCGGCCTGGACCGCCTCCTGGAGCTTTACGAGGAAATCCTTGCTGAAAGCCGCCGGCTGGGACCGCCGGACCCCGAGGAGGAGCGTCGCGCCCTGGCCGCCTATCTGGAGACCTGGGCGGCCTGGGTGCCGTGGCGGCGGGAGCTCGAAGGGTATATCCGGACGCTGGAAGCGGAGGTCGACCGGCTCCGGTCACCCCTGGGAGTCCGGCCGCTGAGCGGAATCCTGGACCTGCCGGGAGCCCGGTCCCTGTTCCGAGCCCTGCGGCGCAGGTAGGCATCCACGCCTCTTGCGAGGCGCCACAGCATCAACAGGATTTCCGCCAGAGCGCCGAGAGGCAGAACGTTCCACGAATACCGTCAGCGGGTCGCCGGCGGTCCCGGAGGCTCGGAGCGGCCGGCAGCGGCGATCCCTCAACGCTTCGGCGCCTCGCCGACACGTTTCGGCGCCTCCCGAGACCCTTCGGCGCCTCCCGAGACCCTTCGGCGTCATGCCGAGGAGCTTCGGCGCCTCCCGAGACGTCTCGGCGTCATGCCGAAGGCATTCACCGGGCGCCTCAACGCTTTGGCGCTTCGTCGAAGCCCTTTGGCCTCTGCCGAAACCTTTCGGCAACCCGCCGAGACGTGTCGCCGGTCGCCGAAGACATTCGGCGGTCGACTTCACCCTTCGGCGCCTCGCCGAAGGGTGTCGGCGGGTCGCCGCAGGGTGTGACCGCGACGGGAACAACCGTGGCGAGGCGCCGAGACCTGTGGTGGAGCCGCCGAACGTTGTCGCCAAGGCGGCACCACCTCTCCGAGCGATCGATCGAGCCCCGCAAAAGATCTGGCGCTCTGTCCAAATCTTTTGACAGTCCGGGAGAGCCCGTCTTCCCTGGGCGGAGGTCTTCTTCGCGCTGGCCCTCATACGCCAGATCCTTTGACAGGCTCCCTCTCGTGCTTCGCCGGTTCTTCCGCCAAAGTTGTTTCCTGCCAACGACTTGCCGTCTGCTCCCTTACTGGCACGAGCTTTGAGAAGAGGGCGCTCCGGAAGAGACCACTCATCCCAGGAGAGCGCTATGAACCTCAGAGAAGTCCCGGAAGGACCCCAAGTCCAGGAGCCGAAGCTGCTCGAACGAGCGCGCGAAAGGATGCGCGCCCGTCATCTGAGCCTCCGAACCGAGAAGTCGTACATCCACTGGATGCGCAGGTACATCCTCTTTCATGGCAAGCGTCATCCTGCGGAGATGGGAGAGCGGGAGATCAACGCCTTCCTGACCCACCTGGCCGTCCAAAGGAAGGTGAGCGCCTCCACCCAGACCCAGGCGCTCTGTGCTTTGCTGTACCTGTACAAAGAAGTGCTTGGGAAAGAAGTCGGGGAGTTGGAAGGCCTGGTTCGTGCTCGGCGCCGTCGGCGCCTGCCTGTAGTTCTGACGCGCGACGAAGTCCGGCAGGTGTTGTCCTACCTTGAAGGTACCGACCGGCTTTTCCTGACATTGCTCTACGGGACGGGCTTGCGGCTCATGGAGGGCTTGCGGCTGCGAGTGAAGGACATCGACTTTGCCTGCAGCCAGATCACCGTGCGGGACGGCAAAGGAGAGAAGGACCGGGTGACCATGCTGCCCGGCTCGATCCAGGAAGACCTGAAGAGGCACCTTCAGGAGGTACGTCACCTTCATGAGAAGGAGCTCGCAGAGGGCTTCGGAAGGGTAGAGCTCCCGTATGCCTTGGCGAGGAAGTATCGGTCGGCCGACAGGGAGTGGGTCTGGCAGTACGTATTCCCGGCACCGCACCGGTCCCGGGATCCTCGCTCCGGGGAGACGCGCCGGCACCACCTCTACGAGCAATCGATCCAACGTGCGTTCCGTGCGGCGGTCAAGAGGTCGGGGATCACCAAGGCCGCCACCTGCCATACCCTGAGGCACTCCTTCGCGACACATGTCTTGATGAACGGGTACGACATCCGGACAGTCCAGGAGTTGCTCGGGCACAAGAGCGTGAAGACGACCATGATCTACACCCATGTCCTCAACCGTGGCGGCCATGGAGTCCAGAGCCCCCTCGACCTCCTGTGACGGATAAGCGGGCTCGGCATCCCAGCACGTTTCCAGCCGCGAAGCAGGCCAGGCCTGGGCCCGGCAAGTGTTTGATTATGCACGGGATACCGCTTCCCCCAGGGGGGTGCTCGCGGTCCGCATATCAGGCCGTATAAGCCTCTCATGCACCTGCTCGGGGAGCTGTATCGGCCGGAGGCTCCGCGGTTCCGCCGCTCCTAAACACATGGAGGAGAGAGCTTTACGAGATTTTAAGCCACTCGGCGAGTTGCTGATAAGCACTTGACGCCCAATCCGCCGGTCGCCGACGCTTATACAGCCGCCAAAAAGAAGGATTGACACTCGGGCACACGCAGGTCTACACTTTCTAAGTTGTTAGTTTCAACAAACTTGCGCCGCGGAGCGTCGCAGGAGAGAGGAGTCCTTCGCCTCAACTGGATTGATGCGAAGGACGACGCGGCTGGGTTGATTAGCCCGGTCGACACCAAGGTTACACGGTGTGAGGTAAGCTGCAGCCTATGAACGGAGCCCCAAAGGTGTTCCTTAGTCACGCTTCGGATGATAAGGAGCGGTTCGTCCTCCGCTTTGCTGAGCGGCTGAGAGCGAAGGGGGTGGATGCTTGGCTCGATCGATGGGAGATGATGCCAGGAGATAGTATTGTTGACAAAATCTTCGAAGAGGGCATAGGCAAAGCGGATGCCGTAATTGTCGTGATTTCAAAGTACAGTGTCCATAAGCTTTGGGTTCGAGAAGAGCTGAATGCTGCTGTTGTTAAGAGAATAAACAGGGGAAGCTTGCTCATTCCACTCGTTCTAGATGGTTGTGAAGTACCCATCGCTCTACAGTCGACACTTTATCTGCCAGTTCCCAATCTTGAAGATGTCGAGGCTGTGACCGATAAAGTGAGGGACGCTGTTTACCGCCATTCCGAGAAGCCTCCTTTAGGGCCGGCACCCTCGTATGTACAGAGCCGTATCGTTGCCTTTCCGACTCTTTCGCGAGTCGATTCAATCATCCTTAGTCTGTTTGCAGACGGTGCTATTGAGCAGGGAGAGGACCGTGCCGAAACAGAGGCGGTTTGGAAGAAGGCCGAGGGGCAGTCAATCTCGCGTTCTGAGTTTCTTGATTCAGTTAGCATGCTGAAGGAAGTAGGCTATCTGCGAGAGCCAGATATCGCGGCCGAGCTAATGCCGTTTTTTTCTTCCCATGCGGTTCTTGGAGGAATTTCTGACCTCTACAGACCCTGGCTTTGGAGAGAAAGTGGAAGCCGTTGCATCCGCTGCGGCGAATCGTGTCAAGCCGAGTGATGCCCAGATCGCCGAAGGATCTCGGCGTGAAGCAATTTGTCGTGCGAGTTATCCTTGAGCAGCTTGAGAGTCGGGGTCTTTTGGAAATCTGGCGCCCCGCTGGTACGATCATTATCGTGGGGAGCACGACTGCCAATCTGAGGCGCCTGGTTCAGAGTGGCACTGTTGTGCGTGGGGGAGGTGAATAGGAGGCTTGTGGTGGAAGCCGTGTAACCCTGGCCTCAACCGGACAGGAGCCGCGCTTCGCACGGTCCTGCCGGTTAGGCCCGCAGCGTTCTGCGTCAAGGCTCTGGTGAGGTAGACAGAAGATGATCGACTTGTTTAAGAGGCTAGCGTGGGATGTCGCTTTGGTTTCTGGAGTCTGCGGTATTTGTGCGTTCGTACTACGCGATTATCTGACAAAACTTGTCGACCGCCACTTCGCTGAACTTAAGGAGAGGGGACAAACTGACCTTAGAGTTCGAAAAGAACCAGGTGATCAACACTCTTCAGATGAGAAATACAATCTATCCAGAGATTTTGGAACTGGTATATCGGCTCCGCAATGACTTTCGCGATCATATCATCAGGGTTAGACAAACAGCTGTCGCTAGCGAACTCTATCTCCCAAATCGAGAAGAGATGAGTAACTTCAGAGAGGCCTTGTACGTCTTCACTGAGCGCCTCTACAAATACCGAGCATTTGTGGCAGAGGAAACATTCACAAAGCTGCACTCTTTCAAGAGACGCCTGCAAGATTTTTGCATAGATTATGACGCAGCAACTCGATACCTAGACAAATCGCCGTTTCTTGAATGGCAGGGTAATATCAAATTAGACAATACCCCCGGCCCTATGACGCTCGGCAAGAAGCAGCATGAGGTGATCGTGGAGAGGCATCAGGATATAAGAGCTAGGGCGGAATCCGACTGGGAAAAGGTTGACGAGTTATACATGGATATCACGAAGCAAATTAAGGCTCAACTAGAATCATACTTGCCGACTTCACTTCAGAGCACGGGAGACAAAATCCGGAACGCAGAACCCAAGGCCTCAAACGGACAGTAACGCGCTTCGCGCGCCACTGCCGGTTTAGGCCTGTAGCGTTGGGCGCGCAAGCTACGAGTAATGCGATGACCGATAAACTAGTGGAGAAGAAACCTAGGGCAGTAGAAGGCGCACCTGCTATCTCTCAGGAGGCTGTCTCGGGCACGGTCATTGTGACAGGTGACAGCAATGTTCAGGTTGGTAGTGGTGGCGTGGCTGCCGGTTGGGGAGCAGTTGCAGCAGGCGCAGGAGGAGTAGCCGTCGGGCGCAATATACACGGCGAGATCTTCATTCACGAAGGTCCGCCTCGTGTCCTATCTCAGGACCAAGCGTTTGAGCGAATTGGGGCGGCAGTTAGGTCCAACCTCGGCCAGCTTGAGCGCAATATTGAAAAAGCAAGGGCAGAGTCGAGCCAATTTTTCAAGCTCACTCTAGTCTTTGCTAGCTTGGGCTTTCTCATAGTATTGGCTGGAGTTGGGCTCCTTCTAGCCGAACAGATTGCAGCTGGAATTGTTTCCACCCTTTCGGCTCTGATACCTGAAGTTACGGCAGCCCTCTTCTTCAAGAAGGACCAAGAACTTAGGGGAACCATTGAACGGTACCATCAGCATGTCTTGGATTCTCAGAGGCTACTGACGATGATCGATGTTGCTGAGACAGTTAGTGTAGGAGCGGGACGGGATGAGTTGAAGAAACAAATTGTATGGAAGGCACTCGATATTGAGCCGCCATCCCAACCAACTTCTGCAACGGACGAGCGATCGGCGCCCAACACGGCACCTGCAGCGGACGGCTGACGCCGCCGCTGAGGTGCGATCTCGTTGGCCGTCGAAAGCAAAAGGGCAGGCCGGGGCTGAGTATACACATTTACTGGAGCACGGTAAGGTCGATGCTTGACAAGCTTCTTGCGGGATCAGCGTTTTAACCCACCTCTGTTCTCAGCTCGCTGCGCGGCATCCGCCTCTCTTTGCCTCTCACTGATCTACCTTGGCGTACTTGCCTGTCTCTTCGCATGCAGTGAGCCACGACAGGCAGATTGGCCTACAATTTCAGGGGAGCAAGAGGGGTACAGCCTTTCGATCGATGGCTCGTGGGCCGTTTACTCACCGAAACTAACTCTGGCAGTTCAGATAAAAGACGGTTATATATTTTTTCCAAAGGGAGACATTCTGGCTCTTCCGGGGCCGTTTGGCGGGCAGGTTATTTCTCACATATTCCCCGCCAATTCTATTATTGCGAAGAACCTCAGGCAGACGGGCCCGCGCTCGTTCGAATGCGACTGGGCCATCCTTCGAGATCCTCACCCTACTGAAGAACCTGCCACCGTTGACTCTTTCGCTCCTGCAAGGATCGAGATTTCAACTGATCGTTCGCTCTTGGTTACAGTTCTTGGAGCTGAGCAACCGCCCATTGATCCAAATTTGCCCATTCAGTTGGGGCGCGGAAGCCCACTTCTCAGCGGAGGAGAGAAGGTTTTGGTCCGAGCGGCTCGTTGCCCCACCACCCCTCCCTGAGGGCAAGCCCGAGAACTGGCCAAAGCAGACGCCCGTCAAGACTAGTTTCTCCGATGAGGTCGAGTATAGATTGGTAAGTACAGACGAGTTCGAGGTGCCGCGTGGAGGGTTGTTGAAGGTCACCCACAGAGAAGAAGTTCAACACGAGGTATCCATCAATGTCGATGTCGCACTTGAGGGCACCCTCAGTCTGGATGTAATCGAGTGGCTCAAGGCCGAGGTCAGGCTGGAGGTCCAGAAGAAAAATGGAACGGTGAAGCGAGAGTCGAAGGGGAGCGAGCAGGAGCTGACCCTCGACGGAAACGTTGCGACGCGGTATAAAGTTTCGTGGTATGATCGAATACAGAAGGGCACAGTTAAGTTCCGTTTGGACTCCGGCGACGCAAAGGAGCTACCGTTTGAGGTAAAGGAAGGCGAGCTTGTCAAGGCAACACCGTTGACTGGCACCGACAGTCCGGGCCAGTAAAGGACTGCGTGCGTTAAGGAAGACCGGCCAACCCGAGCGGTCGAGCGGACGGAAACCGCAAGCAGCGCGGTTCCCGCACGCTCACCGCCATCAACGTTGGGCACCTAGGCTTAGAACGGCCGAGAACATGATAGGAATCATTGATGACAAATTCAACGTTATGCCTCTTTGTTGCCCCGAGCCGTGCGCTTGCGCTTCTTGTGGTGCTGGCATCAGTTTGTAATTATGGATGCTCCGCGCCGGTCGGGCCTTCTACACAACTCACAACGCCGGCCGGACCGCCCACCCGCGATCCGGTTGGCGATATCACCGCTCCCAAGAGGCAATTCCCAAAAGCCTATGCTTGTTCTTACTCGCCATATCCGGAGTCCAACAGATGCAGCTGCGGAACCGTTGAAGGCTGCGCAGCTCTCAAAGCTAGCGGTAAATGCCAAGGCGAGCTGACGCCGGATCCGCCGCCGAGCTCGGGAATGAACTGCACGCCAAAACCTCCTCCCGGATCGAGCGCAATGGGAGGAGGGCTACCCGGAGATCTCGCTGCACCATCAAAGCACCAGAAGTTCGCTTGCGCCCTGGCACAATGATGGTAGCTTAATCATGTGTGCATGCGCCGCAGGAAAGGGAGGAGACTGCAACCAACTCAAGGCATCAGGCTTCTGCGTGGGGGCAGATATTGTTCCCGGCGAGGGTCAGACCGATTCGTTTGGGTGCGGTCCCGAATGGGTTTCGCCGCTTTGACCCCAAGGGCTCGGTGGAGTTCGTGCAGTCACGCAGCGACTTTTGCGACCGGTGCCCAACCCTGGCAGTCGAGCGGACGGAGACCGTGCTCGCACGGCCCCGCCGCTCACCGCGTCGACGTTCGGCGGACTAGTCTAGTAGATCGGAGGAGCGATGACGGTCGACAAGAAAGCAAAATCCAAGGGCCAGCCGGCACTTGTCGGTTGTCTCCTGGCCTTCATCGTCGTCGTCTTCTCGCTGTGCTCGCTGGTGCTCCTTGGCTACTTGGATCCACCGCAGGTCACCTCTGCGCCGACCCCTCGCCCTCCAACACACTCGAGTCAGCGGAGGCCGTGGTTCATCAGATGGGGATAAGTTGGGTGATGGCAAAGCCCGGTGGCATGACGCTGCCCTCAGACAGCCGAAGCTTGAGGCTCAGCTCAAGAAGGAGTGGGAGCGTCGCGGCGGTGGCCGACTGTGCGATGTCGGCGGCTGCTGGAACGACTCGCAGTACGTCCAGATCGGAACTGGCTTCAGCCGAGGTCTCTGCAGGTACCACGCATGCGATAGTAAGTGGTTCCCACCGTCCATCTGCGGCCCCAAGCAGTAAGGCCGGCGTGGACTCTGCACGAGGTGAGCACGTACCGCACGCCGCCGAACAACTGGATGCACCTGCCGAGGCCGGGCTTCGCACGGAGCCTCGCAGGTGATCCAGGGGTTCGGCGGACGGGATCGGCCTGCGTAAGAGGGTGTAGCCACTTCAGGCCACCCCCAAAGGGGGGCGGTGACTGACTGGCCTTGTCCTCATGCGTAGGGTGGAGTAACCTGGCGCGAATGGAGGATCAAGCCATGCGCTTTCCTGTGTGTCTGATGGCGGCACTAGTCATGCTCTGCGTTGCGTCTGCTCATGAGCAGACCGACCAGGTATCTCCCAAGGTTACGCTGACTCTTGAGCGGCCACGTCAAGAACTTCGATGCCCTCGCATCACACGTTGTGCCAGGCATGTACACCTTCCAGTTGGTGCCGCTGCCAGCCAATGGTGTTGTCTCGACGACCAGCAGCTTCGCGGGCGGCAAGAAGTTGTTCTACGTTTTTCGACTCGGATCCGCCGAAATTACCTGTACCAAAGGCAGCCACATTCACCGTCGAGGCACGAGACGTTCCACCTGGTAGGTACTTCCTTGCTGTACAGGGAACGAACCTTGAGTGGACGAAGGCCAGCGAGGGGCCCGCGTTCCTGACCGAAGAGGGGACCCTCTACATCATTGATGTGCCAAAGGAGGCCGCGTCCCCCCTTAGGCTCGCGATCGGCGACTTGGCTGTCAGCATCACCAAACGAGGCCTGCATCAGGCTCGGCGACGTGACCACAGTAGCGCAACGGCCACACGCCTTGTTGCGGGGTGCCCGGGATAAGGTGACAGAGGAAAAGAAAAACGGCGGAGCGTAACTTCAGCGGCAGAGCGCTCGATCTGGTGACCGTGACCTCTTTGCGAACCGACTACCGCTGTAGTTTTGGGGAACGAGAGCTCGAATCCACCCTTCCGCCAGAGCCTGGACGAGGCTCGCTGACTGGTAAACCTGCTCGGAGAGCAGGCTTCGCCCTTCCGCCCTATCCGGCGCTTGGGGTCGGCAAAACATCCGATCGAGGTGAGAGTTGGTGAGACGATCTCGGCTACAGCGGCAGGGCTCGGACGAACGGTAAGCCAGGCGGGAACGATCCCAACGGAAACTGCGCCGATCGGTCTCCGGCCTTGAGTTGCTCGGCGGCGTCCCGGAAGGCCGCCAGAAACAGACCATACATTTCGCGTAGTGCGTTGCGGACCGCCTTGCTGGCGGCGTGAAAGCGGGGAGCCGGTGACTTCTTGGTCCGGTTCGGCTCGGTGTGAGGGTTTTGCTGGAGTACGGCTTTGACGCCGAGGACCGGAATCCCCTTCTCGCGCCGGATGGCTTCGGCCTCAGCTTCGATCTCGGCGACCAGGGCGGCCACCCGTTCCCGGTATTGCTCGGGCGAGAGGTGCGCCCAGCAGGGTAGAGGACTCAGGAAGAACGTCTCCTCGGTGGCGTAGGTCAGCCGGCCGAATTCTTCGCCGCGGTTCCTGGCGGCGTACTCCGCCTTGCGGTCGAACCAATAGCCGGTGAGCGGTTTGCCCTCCAGGATGGCCCGGACGGAGTTGACTCCCGGCCAGTCCGCGGCGCGTTCCACCAGGAACTCTTTAACGCCATGTCCAAGCAGGTACTTCAGGCGCGCCACCTGGGCCTTTTCCTCGTTGCTGACGAGGATCGCGGTGTAGCGCCTGGACCAGATCCCGTGGCGCCAGCCGACCAGCCGGCCGACTTCTTTGCCGAGCTTGCCCTCTTCGAGCAACGACCTCTGGCACCTCTCAGGGAGATCCTGCAGCGCAGCGTCCACGCAAGCTTCTGCGCACACGCGGTCCGCTTCTTGGAAGGCGCGGCCTCCTGCCCGGCGTGAAACGCCTTCTCCGTCTCCAATCCGGCGCTCCGCGCCACGAGATCGACCCGTTTCTCGGCGAGCGAACGCCGCGAGCTCGCGCCGAAACCCTCCTGGCGCGAGTCAAGGCTACGTAGCGACAGATAAGCTCACTTTGCGACAGGGGAGTCGACCTTGCGCCAAAGGAGTCCACTTTGCGACAGGGAAGTTGACTTTGCGCCAAAGGAGCTCACTTTGCGACAAAGTCGACTTATTCGTCGCAAAGTCACCTTCTTTGTCGCAAAGTGGCGCAACGTTGTCGCAGGGCAAACTCCTTTGGCGCAAAGTCACCTTACTTTGCGCCAGAGGAGTCCACTTTGCGACAGAGGAGTTTACTTTGCGCCAAAGGAGTTGACTTTGCGCCAAAGACATCGACTTTGCGACAGAGGGGTTTACTTTGCGCCAAAGGAATCCACTCTGGCGCAAAGTGGGTCGACTTTGCGACAAAGAAGCCCACCTTGCGCCAGAGGAAGGCATTCCGTCGCAAAGTCACTTTCCGTTGCGCCAGAGAGGGCTTCGCGGCGACCGGCGAGCCCTTTTTTCCAGCCCATCACTGTCTCCGCCGCCTGAGCGGCCTGGAACCCGCTCAGAACGGGTTGCCGAACGACACAGGACAAGGTGACAGAGGAAGAGAAAAACGTCGGGGCGTAACTTCAGCGGCATAGCCCCAGCCAATTCTTGGTCCGGTTCGGCTCGGTGTGAGGGTTTTGCTGGAGAATGGCTCTGACGCCGGGGACCGGAATTCCCTTCTCGCGCCGGATTGCTTCGGTCTCGGCTTCGATCTCGGCGACCAGGGTGGCCACCCGTTCCCGGCGGTCGAACCAATAGCCAGTGAGCGGCTTGCCCTCCAGAATGGCCCGGACGGACCTTCCGGGAATCCGGTCCTTGTACCGCGCCCTGCGGCGCGGATAGGGCGCCGGCTCAGCAGGCATAGATGATGCCCGAGGCCGCGGCGGCCCGCAGAATCGACTTGCCAAACTCTGAGGTCTCCACGGATTCTCAATCTTCCGTCCTGGAATGCCGCGATAGGTGAGAGGGTTCCACCGATGATTCCCAGGAACGTCTGAGGGCTCGTGATGATCTCCAGGTCAGGAGTCGCGGATTGTTCGGAAGTGACCACCCTTGGGTTGTGATCGAGTACAATGCTCCAGGATTCTCGCCTGTTTTTCTGAATCAAGGTGATCTGGACCATGCCTCGTTCAGCCGAGGCGGGAATGAGCTGCGCAAGCTGCTTGACGATGCTTGTGAGATCCGCGCCCTTTCTGTTTGCCGGCCCTGGAAGCTTCGCATGGCCTTTCATACAGCCCTCCCGGTGGACTTTTTGAATATAATCCAGTCGCCGGGAAAGCCGGCTATCTTTTTGGGTAGGCCAAAACCGCGCAGCCGGGCGGGCTGGTGCCGGCAGACCACGGCCCGCTTGCGACGCGCTCCTTCACCGGGGCAGATTCTTCAGGTCGAAGGGCTTCACCTTGCCACAATCGGCGCCGAGCCATTTGTAGTTCGCGGTGACAGTGGTCTCTTGCATTTTGCCACCCATGTTCAGTTTCGATTTCGAGACCATCACCATGGTCTCCTTGTTGGTAGCCTCCATGCGGGTTTCACCGTCGAGGGAGAAATTTCCCGTGCAGACGGTGTGGGAGATGACAAGCCTTGAGCTTGCCTGCTTGATCTCGTGCTTGCACTGCAACCCGGGCGGGGTCGGGACCTTCGAGAAGTCTTGCTTCAAGAATTCGGCTGTGTAGCACACCTTTTGCACAATCTGCGTTCCAGTCATCTTGATTTCCCACAAACCCGGCTTGACGTCGAGCCCCTGCGCGTGCGACGCGCCGGGTACGGCCACCAACCCGGCCAGCAACAGGCCGAGTGAACCAAGATTTCGCAGTCTCATGAGAATCTCCTTATCAAAGATCGTTAAGGCAATACTGATGCTCAATATCCCCTGGTACCTGGCACGCCGGACAGTCTATCTGGAAGCGCGGCCTTCGGCGCTCCCTCTCGGCCCCCTCACGCGCGTGGAATAGGGAGGGATCTGGGGGCCGGTCCGAGTTTCTCCGGGAGCACGTGGAAGCAGCCGCCGCCTGACCACGGCAGGCCTCGCCGCCCCGGCCGGGAGGAGGGTGGGTGACCGCATCTGGCACGGTGCCGGATGGAGAAGCCGGTCGGCCGACGCGTCCGGCGGGTTGCCGGAAGTCTTTCCCTGACAACCGTATCCGCCAGGGCCACCTGTCGCTGGACAGGCCCCGGCGCTCCGTGTGGTTTTCTACCTACAACGCCGTCCATTCTACCCGGGTAGTAAGTGCTCTTCCGGAGGGGAGAGCCGCGGGCTACGCTCTGGACACGTTCCAGAAAGGACGGTATCTCATGAAAAATCAGGATCTCAAGAAACGGGTACTCGGCGTGGTGGCAGGCTCTCTCGCCGGTGTCGGGCTGTTCGTTCTCTCCGGGTGCGCCTCCTCGATGGTGCCCAAGGACGACGCGGCATGCGGACTCGGGGATCACGTCGGTGATCCAGGCGTCGCTGGAGGCCAACGACAAGGTGAAGGCGCGGCAGGTGGAGGTCCAGACCCGCGAGGGCGTCGTGTACCTGACCGGCGTGGTGGACACGGAGGAGGCCCGCCGCGAGGCCGGACGGGTCGCATGGCGCACCGAAGGCGTGGACGGCGTGGTGAACGACCTCACCGTCGGGGAGAGGACGGTCGGCAGCTGGGTCGACGACGTGATGATCAGCTCGAAGGTCAAGTCGAAGCTCATCGCCAACTCCGAGATCAAGGCCGGGGACATCGACGTGAGCTCCTCGCAGGGGGTGGTGACGCTGATCGGCCGCGTCAGCTCCGAGAGATCAAGAGCGACGCCGAGCGCATCGCGCGCGGCACCAAGGGCGTCAAGGACGTGAACAACGAGCTCCTGGTCGGCAAGATGAAGCATAGCCCGGCGAGACTGGAGGACTGTGATGCTCTGGACGATCCTGGTCATTCTTCTCGTGCTGTGGCTGCTCGGCCTGGTCACCTCCTACACGATGGGCGGCTTGATCCACATCCTGCTGGTGGTGGCGGTGGTCATCCTGGTCATCCGCCTCATCTCCGGACGACGCGTCTCTAGGACGATGCTGGCGCGATGAGGTTGAGCCGCGACAGATGAGGTCCCGAGCCGCGCCGACGGCGGCCGGGCCTCACACGCGTCTCGGTCGCTTCGAGTCGCAGGTCCCGCGGAGCTGCCGGACCACTCCGGGAGATCGGCAGAAGGAGGCAAGTGAGCGCACTCAAGATCGTGGCACTTCTGTTGATCGCCGCCGGCATCGTCGGGCTGGTGTACGGCGGCATCACCTACACCAAGACGACCCACGACGCCAAGGTCGGCCCGATCGAGTTCTCGGTCAAGGACAAGGAAACGGTCAACATCCCGGTCTGGGCCGGTGTCGGTGCGATCGTGGTCGGCGGGGTCCTGCTCTTCGTGCGAGAAGGAGTAGCCGCAGGCTCATGTGGCCCCGGCGACCAGCTCCGGGGCGCAGGAGCGCGTGGTCGCGAGGTCTGCCAGAGGAAGGACGTTCGAATCCAATGGCAACAGTCAACAGGCAAATCACGCTCGCTTCACGGCCGGTGGGCTTTCCCAAGGTGTCGGACTTCCACCTGGTCTACTCTCCGTTGCCTTCACCTGCCGCAGGCGAAGTGCTGGTCCGGTCGGTCTACCTGTCGCTCGATCCCTACATGCGAGGAGCGGATGAGCGATGCCGAGTCCTATGCCCGGCCGGTTGCCATCGGGGAGGTCATGACCGGCGGAGCGGTCGCCTTCGTGGTGGAGTCCGAGGATCCGAAGTTCCGGGCCGGCGACACGGTCGAAGGGATGCTGGGTGGCAGGAGTACGCCGTCGTCCAGGGGCGCGACGCTGAGGAAGATCGATCCCGAGCCTCGCGCCGATCTCGACGGCTCTCGGAGTGCTGGGCATGCCGGGGCTCACGGCGTACTTCGGCCTGCTGGACATCTGTGACCCGCAACCGGGGGAGACCGTCGTGGTGTCCGGGGCGGCAGGAGCGGTCGGGATGGTCGTCGGCCAGATCGCGAAGATCAAGGGGTGCCGCGTCGTGGGAGTGGCGGGCTCCGACGCCAAGATCTCGTGGCTGCTCGACGAGCTCGGCTTCGACGCGGCGTTCAACTACAAGACCGCCGTGGATGTTCCAGGCCGAGCTCGAGGAGCTCTGCCCCGGCGGCATCGACGTCTACTTCGACAACGTGGGCGGCGCCATCACCGATGCGGTCGTGCGACTGATCAACGCGGGCGCGCGGATCTCCGTCTGCGGGCAGATCTCGCAGTACAACCTGGAGGAGCCCGAGATGGGCCCGCGCTGGCTGGGTCAGTTGATCGTCAAGCAGGCGAAAGTGCAGGGCTTCCTGGTCTCCGGCTACGCCGAGCGGTTCCCCGAAGGGCTCGAGCAACTGGCCGAGGTGGCTGAAGCAGGGGAAGCTGAAGTACCGGGAGGACGTCGCCCAAGGCATCGAAGCCGCGCCGCAGGCCTTCATCGGGATGCTGCAGGGGAAGAACGAAGGGAAGCAACTGGTCCAACTCTCCTAGTCCAGGTTCAATATACG
This sequence comes from uncultured Holophagales bacterium, assembly GCA_963844885.1. Classification (GTDB taxonomy): domain Bacteria; phylum Acidobacteriota; class Thermoanaerobaculia; order Multivoradales; family UBA5704; genus DATMER01. Next base: position 378,597 of record CAWJQA010000020.1, read on the forward strand.
TTTGAGAAAGGAAGGGTACACGTGAAACCGATTCAAATGGCAGCCATCGCTCTCTTGTTGGGAGCCGTGACCACTGGCGCGGGCTACAGTCAATCTCCGGGTTACGGTTCGCACCCGGAGTCGCGGCCGAGCCAGGATTATGACCGCGATCATGACCGTGGCTACGACGACGAATCCTCGCCGCGGGTCGACGTCGGCTTTTTCTATGACGAGCTGTCGCCCTACGGCGACTGGGTGCAGACCCGGGATTACGGTTGGGCCTGGTTCCCGCGCAATGTGCATCCTTACTGGCGGCCGTACACCGACGGCCGCTGGGTGACCACCGATTACGGCTGGACCTGGGCCTCGAACGAGCCGTTCGGCTGGGCGACCTACCACTATGGCCGCTGGGAGCGGGATCCGCGCTTCGGTTGGCTCTGGGTTCCCGGCACGGTGTGGGGGCCGGCCTGGGTCTCGTGGCAATACGGCGGCGGGTATGTCGGCTGGGCGCCGTTGCCTCCTTCGGTCGGCTTCGAGGCGAATATCGGCATCCGGCTCGGCTCCTTCGACTTCAACATCGGCATCCGGCCCGACGCTTACAGCTTCGTGCCCGAGCGCTCCTTCTCGAGGCTCGCGTTTCGGGCTATCTGATCCCGTCGGCGCGCAACGTCACCATCATCCACAATACGGCGAACATCACCAACTACACCTACGTTGACAACCGGGTGGTGAACCGCGGCGTCGAAGTGCGGCGCATCGAGCAGGCGACCGGCCGGCACGTGCGGCAGCTCCGCGTCGCCGATGGGAGGTCGAGGGCGCGGACCGAGGTGGCGGCGAGCGAGCTGCGGATCTATCGTCCCGACAGACAGCGGCTCGATTCCGTCCACGCCGCTCCGCGCGGCAACCGAGAGATGCGCAGCGAAGCCCCGCCTGCGGTGCGTGCAGGCCGCGCACCTGATTTTGAAGTTGCGCCACGGCCCGTCCAGGTGCCGCGCACCGACGCCCGTCAGTCCGAAAAGCAGGACCGGCGTGCGCAGCAGGAGCTCGACAGGTACCAGGCGGACGAGAAACGGCAGCTCGAAAAAGTCCACAGGCAGGAGATCGCCAAGGCGCGCGCGCAAGCCGATCGCAGCCAGGTAGAGCAGCACCATCGAGCCGAGCGCGAGGCGTTGCAACAGGAGCAGAAGAACGCCGCGCAGCAGCTCGAAACGCGCCAGAAAGCCCAACGCCAGGCCGCCCAGCAGCAAGAGAATAGAAGGGACAAGGGCCAGCAACAGAAGAAGGAAAACGGACACGGTCGAGGCCACAAGTCCGAAGCGCGGCCACCGGTTTGAAGCCGTAACTTTAAAGCAATCCCTGTTCCTCGGCGTAGTTCACCAGCTCGACCCGGCTGACCAGGCCGAGCTTGCCCATCAGGTTCGCACGGTGGTTTTCGACCGTGCGGACCGAGAGGTCGAGCAGCGCCGCGATCTGCCGGTTGGTGTTTCCCTTGGCGAGGAGACGCAGGACGTCGAGCTCGCGGGGGGTCAACGGATTCACCGGCACGCCGCGCCGGTGTTCCGATGTGACCGGTTGTTGCAGGAGCGCGCGGGTCATCGCCGGGTGTACGTAGATGTCGCCGTGGCTCGCCGCATGGATCGCCTGGATGATCTCGGACTCCTCGGCCCGCTTGATCACGTAGCCGGCGGCGCCCGCGCGCAACGCTTCGTGCAAAAGGCCTTCGTCCTCATGCATGGTGAGGATCAGCACGATGATCTCCGGATGGTTTTCCTTCAGACGTATCGCCGTCTTGATGCCGTTTTCCGGCGGCATGGTGATGTCGAGCAAGACCATGTCGGGGTGCAGCAACGCGGCGAGGCGCAGCGTCTCCAGGCCGTCTTCCGCCTCGCCGACGACTTCGAGACCGGGGTCTGCCCGGAGCAAGGCGCGGAGGCCGGAACGGACGACGGAATGATCGTCAGCGATCAGAATGCGGATCGGCACTCGCCACCTCCACCACGACCGTGGTTCCCGCCCCGGGCGCGCTTTCCAACGTCAGGGTCCCGCCCAGAGCCTCGGCCCGCTCCCGTAATCCGAGAAGACCGATATGATCCCCGCTCTGGACCTGGTCCAGCTCGAAGCCGACGCCGTCGTCCTCGATCATCACCATGACCCGGTCGCCGCGCAGCTCCGCCAACACGTCGACACGAGTCGCGCGGGCGTGGCGCACGACGTTGGTCATCGCCTCCTGGACGACGCGGTAGAGCGCCGTCTCGACGGCCGGCGGGAGACGCTCGCTGGTGAATCCGCGCGCCTTGAAACGGACCGCGAGGCCGAACTTGGCTCCGGCCGACCGCGTGTACTGGCGCAGGGCCGCCTCCAGTCCGAGGTGATCGAGGCTCGCCGGCCGCAGATCCGCGGCCAGACGGTGGAGGCCGTCGATGACGGCGTCGGTCGTCTGCATGAGCTCGGCCACGCGGCCGGTGACGCTGACACCGTTTTCGATGTCCCGTTCCAGCAGGCGGAGCCCGAAGCGGAGGGATGCCAGGGCCTGGCCCGCCTCGTCGTGCAGCTCCCGGGCAATGTTGCGCCGTTCGCTTTCCTGCGCTTCGACGAGCCGGCGCGCCAGCGACTGCATCCGCACCGCCGCGACTTCGCGGCTGCCTCCTTTCGATTTTCCCGGCTTTTTCATCGGACCTTCTTCACTCGACCGGGAGCAACACTACCACGGAGGGCCTTCCCACCCTCCCGCCCTCCCTCGGCGCGCGGGCCACCACCCGGACGGGCGGTGACCGGCTGTCTGCCTCCGGGAGATGCTGCCAGTCAGCGTCAACTCCCGCCTCCGACGCAAGGAGAAGCCAAATCATGACTCACGCAACCCTGAATCTCGACGGCAAGTCGTACGAGCTGCCCGTGCTTGTAGGAACCGAAGGTGAAGTCGGCATCGACATCTCGGACCTGCGGGCGAAGACCGGCGCCATCACTCTCGACAACGGCTACGCCAACACCGGCTCGTGCATGAGCGCCATCGCCTTCATCGACGGCGAAAAAGGGATCCTGCGCTACCGCGGCTATCCGATCGAGGAGCTGGCCGAGAAGGCGAGCTTCGAGGAAGTTTCCTATCTGCTCATCTGGGGCCACCTGCCGAACGCGCAGGAGCTCGCCGAGTTCCGCCACCGGGTGACCTATCACAGCCTGCTGCACGAGGCGATGAAGAAGCTCTTCGAGGATTTCCCGATCACCGCGCACCCCATGGCCGTGCTGTCCGCCATGGTCGCCTCGCTCTCCGCCTACTACAACCGGGACGACGAAGATCCGGATCTCAACATCGCGCGGCTGATCGCCAAGACGAACACCATCGCCGCGTTCTCCTACAAGAAATCGATCGGCCAGCCCTTCGTCTATCCGCGCAACGACCTGTCCTACACCCAGAATTTCCTGCACATGATGTACGCCGTGCCGGCTGAGCCGTACACGGTCTCGCCGGTGCTCGACCGGGCGCTCAACCTGCTGCTGATCCTCCATGCCGATCATGAGCAGAACTGCTCCACCTCGTCGGTGCGCATGGTGGGGAGCAGCCGGACGAACCTGTTCGCCGCGATCTCCGCCGGGGTGTGCGCGCTGTGGGGTCCGCTCCACGGCGGCGCCAACCAGGAAGTGATCCAGATGCTCAAGGCCATCCGCGACGACGGCGGCGACTACCGCAAGTACGTCAACATGGCCAAGGACAAGAGCTCGGGCTTCCGCCTGATGGGCTTCGGCCACCGCGTGTACAAGAACTTCGATCCGCGCGCGAAGATCCTCAAGACGGCGGCGGACGAGGTGCTCAAGGAGATGAAGGTGTCGGATCCGCTCCTGGACATCGCCAGGAACCTGGAGGAGGTCGCGCTCCACGACGAGTTCTTCATCGAGCGCAAGCTCTATCCGAACGTGGACTTCTACAGCGGCATCATCTACCGCGCCATGGGCATCCCCACGGAGATGTTCACGGTGATGTTCGCGCTCGGCCGCCTGCCGGGCTGGATCGCGCAGTGGCGGGAGATGAAGGACGATCCCAAGACCCGCATCTGCCGGCCGCGCCAGATCTACACCGGAGCCACGACCCGGCGCCTACGTCCCGCTCGAGAACCGCACCTCGGCCCCCGAGCCGGCCGTGCTGGAGGAGCGCGAGCTGATCATGGTTTGACCCCTTTCTCGCGCACCCCCCTCTCCCGGTGAGGCGAAGGAAGGAGTACGATAGACCTCTGGCGGTCCTCACAGACCGACAACCAGACCGATTGCCGTGGGGCCGGAAGCTATCTCTCCCCGGTCCCCGGCCTTTTTCCATTCTCCCCTCCCCGACCCTCCCCTCGCGCCGGGGCCGGTTTGATCCCGTCCCCCCTCTCCCCGACCCTCTCCCCCGTTCCGGTGGAGAGGGCGCCGCCGCCCGGCCGCTTTCTCCGGAAATCTCTCTACCCCCCCCGGATCGCCACCTTCACGCAGGCCCGGCCGAAGTAGATCTCGTCGCCCGAGAGCAGCTTGATGCCGCGGGAGTCGCGGCTGCTCACGTCGATGGAGCGGCCGTCGCGCAGGAGGCGGGTGCTGGAGGCGCCGTGCTCGGCTCGCAGGCGGAGCTCGCCCGAGGCCTCGTCGTAGAGGATGCGTGCATGCTCGCGCGAAACGGTCTGGTTGACGTCCCCCTCCTCCAGGAAGGCGACGTCGTTGCGCCGCCGCACCCGGCCCTCTTCGTCCACGATCTCCTCCAGCCGGCCGATGTTCAGCCGGCCGGCCGGGAAGGAGTAGACCTTCCGCGTGGCGGTGCCCTTGATGACCGTCAGCTCCAGGAGCGGCCGGCCGCCTTCCGAGGAGAGCGGCACCTGGACCGTGCCCGTGCCGGGCGGGGGAGACGGCGGCGGCGGTCCGCCGCCGCGCTGAACCCGTTCGAAGTCGATGCGATATCGCCGGTCGCCGTATTCGGGGCCGCCCTGCTCGGTGACCTCGACGCTCACGGTCAGGTCGGGCGGCACCGGGCAGCCGCTTTCGGTCAGGCGCTCGCGGATCTCGGCCGAGAGATCCCAGACGTCCCGGACCACCGCCTCCAGCTCGTCCTTTTCGCGCGGGCCGGGCGCGAGGAGGTAGACGCGCAGGCGGTTGAACGGAAAGACCCGCTTGCCGCTGCCGGCCGAGACGATCCGCGACTCCACCTCGTCGAGCAGGGCGCGGCGGATCTCCATCGGCTCCGTGCCCGTGGGCCAGGGCCGCGTGAAGCGCCGCATCGCCTCGAACAGCTTATCCATCTTCGTCATGGATCACTCTCTCTCGCTTTCCTTCGGCTCGACCTTGAAGAGCCCGAGGGCTGACGCGGCCTGGACGATCTCGCCGGTCGCCTGCGCCGCCAGCTTGCCGCCGTAGCCGCCGTGCTCGATGATCACGGCGAAGGCGATCCGCCGGCCTCCTTCCCTCGCTTGTACGAGATCGTACGGAGCGTATCCCACGAACCAGGAGTGCGAGCCTTTGCCGAGAACCTCCGCGGTGCCGGTCTTGCCGGCCACGGGCGGTTCGAGACCGCCGAGGATGCGCGCCGCCGTGCCCTCCGTCACCACCTCGCGCATCGTGCGCGCGAGGAAGGCCGCCGAAGTCTCCGAAAGGACCGGCACGGGCTCCGCCTTCTTCGGCTCGCTGTCGTCCCCGATCCACTGGCCCTGCGGCATGGAGCCGCCGCGCGCGATCGTCGCCGCCACCCGGGCCATCTTGAACGGCGTCGCGATCACCTGGCCCTGGCCGTAGGAGGCTTGCGGCAGGGCGTCCTCGAGCTGCGCGGGCGTGTTCGGCCGCGCCGTGGTGATGCCCAGGAGCTGCGCCGTCTCGAGCAGCTCGCCGGCCCCCACCTCGTAGGTGCCGAGCTGGGCGAAGTAGGCGTTGCACGATTCGACGATCCCTTTTTCCAGGTCGACCTCGCCGTGCGGCGTGGTGTCCTGGACGTCGTCGCGGATCGGCTTGCCCCAGCCGCGGACCTTGTTGCCGACGCGCCCGCCCTGCAGCGCCACGCACTGGAACGTCTTCCGCGCCACCGCCGGATCCTTGCGTAGCGCGGCCATGGCGGTGACCAGCTTGAACGTCGAGCCGGGCGGATAGATTCCATAGCGCGCCCGGTCGATCAGCGCTTTCGTGCCGTCTTCGGTCGTGCGCACCGTTCCCTTGTCCGGGAAAGGATAGGAGACGCTGGCGAGGACGTCGCCGGTGTCGGGGTCGAGGATCACCGCGGCGGCGCCTTCGCCCCGGCCCGCTGCCGTCGCGTACTTGCGGAGGATCTCGGCCGTCCGCGCCTGGAGCCGGGCGTCGATCGTCAGCCGCACGTCCCGCTCGCGGGTCAGGATCTTCTGGACGGCCTTGTTCTCCGGCTCCCAGCGGTGGCGCAGAAGGGGGACGATGTCCGTGTAGTCGCGCCGCACCTGCTCGGTGACCGAGCCGTCCGGCTGCTTGACCTCCACCAGCTCCGCGAAGTCGTCGTACCCCTGCAGGCGGATGCGCGAGTCGCGCTCCACGTACGAGCTGTTGCCGGCACCCCAGTTGACGTGCGTGCGCAGATCGCCGAGAAGATGGAACATCGAGCCGCCGAAAGGATAGAAACGCTCGGTTTGATTCAACCGGCCCGGCCGGCGGCCGGCCGACATCGAACGCCGCGCCCAGGGCGGCGAGATCGGCCTTGTGGCGCTCCAGCTCCCGCGGATCGCTGGTCGCGAGCGGCAGGCCGTTGCGATCGAAGATCGAGCCGCGCGGGATGCTGTCGGCGATCGCCTCCAGGCGCGGGTTGTACTGGAAGCGCCGCAGGCCGTCGCCCTGGACCGTCAGCGCGCCGCGGGTGAGGAACTTGTCGGCCTGGAACACCTGCACCTGCGCGGCGCGCAAAAGGATGGCGCCGCCGACCACGGCGAGGCCGATGGCGGTCCAGCGCACGGCGCCCCCGAAGCGAACCGCGTTCGGGCCGGTCCGAGGCCCCCGGCCGCGCGGAGAGAGCCAGGAGGATCCCGCACAGGAGAAAATTGGCGAGCATCGCCGACCGGCCGAAGCTCAGGAAAGGCGAGACCACGCCGGAAAGCGGCAGCAGCCCGACCACGCCGCCGGCGATCAGAAGGATGTGCAGCGCGGTGAGCACCGAAAGCCCCAGCGCCAGGAAAAAGCCGTACGTCGTGCCGGCGCGGCGGGCCGTGCGGATGCCGCGCCAGACCAGGGCGGCGTAGAGCGTGAACACCGCCAGCAGACCGAGGAAACCCAACTCCTCGCCGATCGCGGCCAAGACCATGTCGGTGTGCGCCGCCGGCACCTGCCCGGGATCGCCGAGGCCGAGGCCGGTGCCGGTCAGCGCGCCGCCGGCCAGCGACCAGAGCGACTGCGCGAGATGATCACCGCCGCGGAACGAGTTGTCCCACGGCGACATCCACATCTGGATGCGGCCGGTGACCGTCTTGGGAATGCCGAGCTGATAACCCGTGTAAAACCCGGCGCCGATCACGAGCGAGCCCACGATCAGCATCACCGGCAGGCCGCGGGCCACGCAGTAGAGGATCAGGAAAAGGAACGCCATCACCAGCGCCGGACCCAGGTCGCGCTGCAGGAAGAAAAACATCAGCACGGCGCCCATGGCGAGGATCGGCGGCAGCGCGTATTCCATCTTCGGCAGGCCGAGGCGGGAGAGGAAGCCGGGCAGCCGCCGCTCCTGAAGCTCGCGCAGGAATTCCCAGCGGTCGAAAAAGTACGCGGCCAGGAAGAAGACGATCAGCAGCTTGATCGCTTCGACCGGCTGGAATCCGAAAAGATTGACCTTGGCGTCGCTGCCCGCCGGGCCGCTGCCGAGCGTGATCAGCAGGACCGACAGCGCCAGCGCCGCGAGCAGCGGCACGTACGGCATCCGCCGCAGCGGTGTGCGCTCCCAGTCGATCTGGCTGGCGGCGAGGAGCAGCACACAGCCGAGGATCACGCCCTGGATGAAGGTGGAGTAGAGCGTCAGGTCGCGCAATGGATCGCGGACGCAGATCATCACCATGAGGCCGATCCCGGTGAGGATCAGCAGCATGGGAAGGATCAGCTCGTCGCCCGGGAACCGCCGCACGCGCCACGCGATGTGAATGCCGAGAAACGCCGCGATCATCAAGCCCGTCCAGAGCCAGAACGACGAGCGGAATTTCGCCGGTGTGCGCACCACCAGGTGCGGCTTGAGCGCGCGGAGCTGCGCCAGCGTCAGCAGTCGGACCGTCATCCCTTCGGCGCCCTCATCGGTGGCATTGTCCACGAGCTGGCCGCGCGCCGCGGCGAGCCGCTCGCGCAGGCCGGGCAGGCGGCGCTCCTTGTCGACCTCCGAGGCGGGAACGCGGATCTTCGCCAGCTCGCCGACGTTCGGCACCGGCCCCGCCTGCGTGCGGCGCCAGATCTGGCGCGCCACGAACATGCGTTCGGTGGGCTCGGTGAGGAAATCGAGCAGCGGCACCAGCTCCTCGGGCTGCCGCAGATCGTTCAGGTTCAAAACCGTGCCGGAGGCGAGCCCGGCCGCGGTCGCGGCGAGCGGCGCGGTCACGGCCTTCCAGGCCAGGAACAGGCCCAGGAGGACGGCCACGGCGGCGCCGCCGAGCAGGATCGCCTCCCGGTTGCGCACCGCCGCCGGCCGCTGACCGGGCAGGGTGCCGGCGAGGCCCGCGGCCTCGCGCTGGCGGCGCTCCGCCGCGGTGGTGCGGGTCACGGCCATGGCCGGGCCTCCATCGGGTCGGTCTCCGTCGTCGCTCTCATCGCTGCCGGCTCGCTCCTTCGATCTGGTGGAAAATCTGGTCGAGCTGATCGAGCACGCCCGGCTCGTCGGCCCGGAACCCCTGCAAGCGGCGCTGGACCAGCGCCAGCCGGCTCTCGGCCCGCGCGCGGTTGGCGGCGACGTCGCCGTAGCCCGCCGCGTCGTCGTAGAAATTCATCGCCTGGAGGAGATTGTCCCGCGTCTGCTCCAGCAGCTCGGTCTCCGCATCCGTGCCGCGGGCCTGGACCGACCGCGCCCAGAGCAGCTCGGCCTGGCGGCGGTAGCCGTCGCCTTCCATGGCCCGCTCGCGCCGGCCGAGGCGGTAGCCGCGGCGCTCCAACTCCACGAGGGCCTTCTGGAAGCTCTCCAGGTTGGGCCGCTCATAGGCATAGACCCGGGCGAGACCCAGATAGGGATCGGGCCACTTGTCGTCGCGCCGCGCCGCGTCCTGGAACCCGGCGACGGCGGCGTCGATCTTCTCTTCAGCCTCCGCCTTCTTCCCCTGCTCGCTCAGCGGCTGCGAGGCGATCCGGTCCAGGTGGGCCTTGGTGTAGAGCATCTTGGCGCGCGTGCGGCGGTCGAGATAGTTCAGCTCCATCGCGCCCTGCAAGTCCTGATAGGCCTGCTGCCAGCCGCGCTCCCGGACGCGCGGATATTCCTCGTGATAACCCTCGATGATCCGGTCCGCCTGATGGATCAGCGCCTCCCGCAGCTCGTCGCGGACCGAGTGCAGCGCGGGATTGAAAAGCCCGATCCACGAAATCTTTCGATAGCGCTCCAGGATGCCGGCGAGGTCCGGGTCGGTGTCCGTGACCAGGTCGTGCCGCAGCTCGCTCGCCTCGCTCTGGACATAGATCTGGGAGATCCCGAGCAGGATCAGCACGGCGCCGATCAGGGCGATCGCCGCGCGCCGCCGCCACAGCGGAGTGCGCGGCTCGGCCGCCGGCTGCGGCCCGGCTATCTCAGGGAGCGCATCCAGGAGCGGGACGGGCGGGGGAGGCGGCGGCTCGTACGTGCGGTGGGTGGACCCGTTCGGCACGGCAGGGGTATCCGTCTTGCGCGTCTCGCCGCTCGCCCGCGAGTCGTCCAGCGAATGCACGGTGCGGCGGGTCGCCGACAGCTCCGCGGGCGGGATGGGAGCCGCGGCGTCCCGCGCCTCCGGCAGCTTGCCGTCGCGCCAGGCCTCCAGGTCGGCCCGGAATGCCGCCGCGGACGGGTAGCGCCGCTCCGGTTCGAAAGCCAGTGCGCGGTAGACGATCTTCTTCAAGCCCGGCGAGACCGTCTGCGGCAGCGGCGCGGGCGCGTCGCCGCGGCGCAGGCGGGTCTCCAGCTCCTCCGGGTCCTTGCCGGGCCAAGGCGGATAGCCGGCGATCATCGTATACAGGGTGACGGCCACCGCCCAGAGATCCGACTGTGGATCGAGGCGGCCGGTGTTGAGCCGCTCCGGCGGCACGTAGGGGAGGCTGCCGAAAAGGTTTACCGTGAATTTCCGCGTCTGCGACAGGTGCTTGGCGATGCCGAAGTCCAGCACCCGCACCCGGTCGCCCTCCTGAAGACGGATGTTCTCGGGTTTCAGATCGCCGTGGACGATGCCGCGGCGGCCGTCCAGCCCGGCGGCGGAGAACTCGTGGAACGTTTCCAGCATTTCACAGAGCTGGAGCGCGATCCCCACGGCGCGCGGCTCGGCGAACGGCGCCTCGCGCTCAATCAGCGCCGCGAGGTCGTCGCCGGAAATGTATTCCATCGCGACCCAGAAGAAACCGTCCTGGTCGCCCTGCTCGTAGACCGCGGCGACCTGCGGCGCGACCTTGGCGAGCGCGGCCTGGAGGGTGGTGCCGTTGCGCTCGGCGGCCACCGCGTCGGGGTCGGTCCGGGCGGTGCGGACGAGCTTGAGCGCGATCTCCGACTCCAGGCCCGGGTCCCAGGCGAGATACACGTCGCCGTTGGCCCCGCGGCCGAGAAAATCGCGGATCGCGAAACGTCCGACCTGCGCCTGCGTCAACATCACCTTATCGCCCCTGCCCCCGGTGCCGGTGTGGCCGCCGGCGGCGCGACCTGCACGGCCTTGGCCCGCGCGGACCCTTCGAAACGGTTCCAGTTGAAGATCTCGTCGCCGCGCCCGGCCGCCGGCAGCCAGACGCCGGCCGCGGCATTGCCTTCGAATTTGTTGTCGATCAGCAGCGGCTGCGCGCCGCCCCGGATCTCCACGCCCGGCGCCTTCGTCTTCCCCTTGCCGTTTTTCGAGATCAGGTTTTTCTGGATCTTCGTCGCGGCGTCGCCCGACACGAGGATGCCGGGGCCGGTGTTGTCGTGGACGAAGCTGGTTTCGATCGACGACCGGTCCGCGCCCGTGATCTCGATCCCGGCCGCCGTGGCGCCCGAGATCTCCATCTCCGTGACCTGGACCTGCGAGCCGTCGAGACGGAGGCCCACGGCCGAGCGCTGCGCTTTTCTCTCCGGCGATGCGGAAGCCGGAGATCCGGCCGGCCACGCCGCGCGCGGTGACCACCGCCTCGGTTTCAGGGGATGGAGGACGCAGGACCGCGCCGCGCGGCTGGAGGCTCACCAGCGCCACGCCGTCCGGCAGCTCGACGGCCTCGCGGTACTCGCCGGGCGCCACCTCCACCGTCTGGCCGCTCCGGGCCTGGGCCAGGGCCTCGCCGATCGTGGCGTAGTCGTCCGTCTCCCCGGGGCCGACCCGGATCACGGATTGCGTCTCCGGCGTCGGCGTGGGCGTTTCGAGCGGACCGGGGACTCCGCGAGGCCAGAGCGCCAGCAGCCGCTGGCGCAGGTCGGGAGAGAGATAGATCACCGCCGCCGCGGCCAGCACGGTCAGGAGCAGGAGCCACGGCAGCGCGCGCCGCCAGAGCGGCACGCGCGCGTGCGCCGAGCCGAACGGCCGGGTCGGAGTCCCGCCGGTCCCGCTGATCCCCTTTGGAGCGGTGCGCCGTATCGCCGGGATCGCCGGGATGGCCGCGTAGCGCGCGCCTTCGACCAGCACGGCCGAGATGTTGTCTTTGCCGCCCGCCTCGTTGGCCGCCTCGATCAGGCGCTCGATCGCCGTCTTCGGATCGCCCGCGTACCCCTCGACGATCTCGCGCAGGCGGGCGGACGTCACCATGTCGGAGAGGCCGTCGCTGCAGAAGAGCAGGGCGTCGTCCGGGCCGAACGGGATGTCGTGCGTGTCGATGAAACCCTCTTCGTCCGGCTCGTGCGGAGCCGAGCCCACGTCGCGGAAGATCTCGTTGCGCCGCGGGTGGTGCATGGCCTCGTCCTCGGAGATCTCGCCCGCGTCCTCGCGTGCGCCGACCGGCGAATGGTCGCGGGTGATCTTCTCGATCTTGCCGCGGCGCAGGCGATAGAGGCGGCTGTCGCCGACGTGGCCGACCGTCGCCCGGTCACCTCGGTCGGCGTCCACGATCGCCACCGTCAGCACGCAAGACATGCCGGCGAGGCGGGGATCGGCCTGGGCGCGCTCGTAGATCTGGCGGTTGGCCTGCGCGATCGCCTCGCGCACCAGACGGTCGAGGTCCGTGGTGCGGCGCGAGAGGCGGGCGCGCAGGATCTCGACCGCCGCCTGCGCCGCCACCTCGCCGCCCGACTCGCCGCCGACGCCGTCGATCACGGCATAGATGCCGCGCTCGGGATCGCAGAGCGTGCGGTCCTCGTTGTTCTCCCGTTCGCGTCCCGGGTCCGTGCCTTCGGCGGCGACCGGTCGGGAGGGCCTCACCGCGGCAGTCACGGCCGCGGCTACCTCTTGCCGCTCCCGGCAAACGCGAGCCCGGCCAGGGCTCCGGCCAGGAGCAGGAGCACGGCGAGGAACGCGAGGCGGGCCAGAACAGCGCCGTCACAGGCCGGTCCTCTCGAACTCCAGGCTGATCACCCCGGCGAGCGCGATGCGGGCGCGGTCCGGCAGGTCCACCCAGCGGTCCATGTCGCGCGCCTCGCCCTCCACCACCTGGAGGCTCGGCGGCAGCGGCGTGCCGTTCACCGTCGTGCCGAGCTTGCTCAGATCCTTGATGCGGAACGTCCCGGCGGGCGTGCGCTGCAGCCGGGCGTGCTCGCGCGACACGTCCGGGAACGTGTCGAGCCGCAGATCGACCCAGACGTAGGCGTCGCCCGCCTCGCGGCCGATCACGATCTCGTCCTTCGTCATGAAATAGGTCTGCGCCCCTTTGTTGTCCGTGAACGAGATGCGCGCCCAGGCCGGAGACTCCTCGCGGCGGGCCACGGTGGCGTCCCCCGACTGGCCGAGGCGCCGGGTGGTCGAGATGCGCCGCGTCTTCGACCCCGAGACGTACCCCGCGGACGGCGGCTGGGCGAACTCCGAGACCACCTCGATGTCGCCGGGCTGGAGCACGCCGTTGGGGTCCTCCTGGAAGCGCACCGACCACCGCCCCTCGGCGTTGACGTAGCGCATCGACGGCTGCGCCGGCTCCTTGCGCCGGATCAGCCGCTGGGCGCGCTGCGCCAGGGGGATGGCGGCCTTGTTGAGCTTCTCGAGCTCCTCCTGGAGCAGCTTCTCGGCCTCGGCCTCCAGCTTCGGGAACAGACTGCGCAGATGCTCGAAGTCGTCCGCGTGCAGATACACCTGATACAGGCTGGGCGCGACCGTCTCGGTGATCAGCGGCTCCAGGCTCTGCAGCATGTTGTCGCGAATGGCAAAGACCACGTCCCTGCCGGTCGCGCGTTCTCGGGTGGTCGTCACACGGGCCTCCTGGCCGCACCCACTCCAGGGGCCGGCCGGCAATGAGTATATCTATACGGACGGGAAGGCGGCGGTGTTTACCGGGCGGGGCCTTCGGGGAGTCTCCCGGGAACCTTCAGGGAGAGATATTGGCAGATTGTAATATTTGCGTGCTCTATCCGCGCCGAGATCGGTTAAACTTCCACCTCCCGATCGGGAATCCTGAGTGGGTGGTTGGGGTTGAGTGCTTTTGACGATGCCGCGACCCCCGACGCCCCGACGCGCCGACGACCCCTGCTCCGGCAGGCTAACCTTGGGAGCTGACCACGCGTGACGATCGAACACTCTTCGCCACCTGTCTCGAAGCTGCACCGCCGCCTCCGGTTCCCCGCCCTTCTCCTCCTGGCCGCCTTCGCCGTGGGTCCGGCACCCGTGCCCGCCGCGGCGTCGGGGAGGGCCGTGCCTGCTGTCAACACCACGGCGGCGCCGGTCTTCGCGAAGGAGGTCGATGGGCTCTCTCCGCAAGTCCTGGCGATGGCGCTCGACGCGATGGCCTGCGCCAGGGCGCGCGGCGTCTCCGGCAACAGCGGCCTGCTGACGGTCATCGACTACTCGCTGCCCTCGACCGAGCGGCGGCTCTGGGTGCTCGACCTCAAGCACGGCGAGGTGCTCTTCAGTGAGCTCGTGGCGCACGGGCGGGGGAGCGGCGACAACTACGCCACCCGCTTCTCGAACCTGAACGAGAGCCACCAGTCGAGCCTCGGCCTGTACCTGACCGGCGGCACCTACACCGGCGGCAACGGCTACTCCCTGATCCTCAAGGGCCTGGACGAGGGGGTGAACGACCGTGCCGAGGCGCGCCACATCGTGATGCACGGCGCCTGGTACGTGAGCGCCGAGCAGGTGCGGAAGCAGGGCCGCCTGGGCCGGAGCTGGGGCTGTCCGGCGCTGTCGCAGGAGACGGCACCGCGGGTGATCGACACCATCAAGGGCGGCACCTTCGTCTTCGCCTATGCCGGCGAAGCGAGCTGGATCAAGACCGCCTCGGCGAAGAGCTGCGGCGCGGGCCCGGGTGGTGGCGGTATCGGCGGCATTGGCGGCATCACCACGGTCTCGACCCGCTAGCCCCCGGAAGTCAGGCCGGGAGGCGGCCGTTCCGCCGCTCCGCGTACCGCCTCTTCGAGCTTTTCCATCTCCGAGGGAAGCTCGCCCCACTGCTCGCGGGCGCGGGTGAACAGCACGCGCATCGTGCCGCCGCCTTCGAAGTGGCCGTCCGCCGTCTCCACCTGCCAGTCGGCGAGGTCGTCCAGGGAGAACGCCCGGTTCCGCTCCAGCTTCTCGGAATGGGTCAGGGGCAGATTGACGAGGAAGACGTCCATGTCCGCCTCCCGCAGCTCCAGCAGCTCACCCCAGAGATACTCCGTCGAGCCGCTCGCCGTCTCGAACCGCACCTTGACGTGGGTGGCGCCGGGATGTCCGGGAGCCAGCTCGCGCAGCCTGCCGAGGGTCCGCCGGGCCTCCGAGACGGCCTCTATCATGAGGGGATCGTCCGGAGAGATGTCCAGCGGCCGGATGGCCGTCTGGGAAGCCCGCCACCGCACCCACGCCGCCGCCGCGCTCAGGAGAGCCGCTGTCATACCGGTGAGGAAGAGCGTGCTCATAGACTGAAACCCGGAGGCAATGATACTCCGCTAGCTTCCCAGCGGCAAAGTCACCTTCCCAGCGGCGATGTAACCTTCTCTACGCCAAAGTCACCTTCCCTGCCGCAAAGTAACCTTCTCCGAACCAAAGTGACCTTCCCAGCGGCAAAGTGACCTTCCCAGCGGCAAAGTGACCTTCTCAGCGGCAAAGTGACCTTCTCAGTGGCGAAGTCATCTTCCCAGTGGCGATGTAACCTTCCCTACGGCGAAGTCACCTTCCCAGCGGCGATGTAACGTTCTCTACGGCGAAGCAACCTTCCCAGCCGCAAAGTAACCTTCTCCGCGCCAAAGTAACCTTCCCTGGCTCCGGGGAACCTTACTTTGGCTCAGAGAAGCTTACTTTGGCTCAGAGAACCTTACTCTGGCTCAGAGAAGCTTACTCTGGCCCCGGGAAGGTTACTTTGCCGCAGGGGAGGTTCCCTGGCGCCGGAGACGTCCAAGTCGATTTTCAAAGAACGTCCGGGCGACCCTGGACGGCTCCCCGGCTTGCGGGCGGCACGATACACGATCGCGAGGGCCAGTCAAGAGGCCAATCCGCTGAAATCGCCGCCAACCCGGCCGTCTTCAATCTGAAAACCATAGACGCCGCAGCCAGCCGCTCCGTAGACTCTCCCTGAAGTGAAGGGAGACGGACGACGACGCCAGACGCGGGTCCCCACGACCGATGGCCGTTCGTGCCCATCACCTTGAAGGGAGGACGCCGTCGGGTCCCCCTTCCGCTCATTGACAATTTGGAGGGATGACGGCCGCCGAGTCCAAGGCCGCCGTCGTTCCGCAGGGGTCCGCCTGCCGGGGAGGGTAGGCGGGGCCATCGCCGGAGGTGTGTGAGAGCGGGCTCGTGGGTGAGCGGCGATGGCAGCCTCTTGATTGTGAACCTCCCCGCGCCGTCCGTTCTCCCTGGGACCGCCGGCGCCCCGCCGGCGGTGTTTTCCGTGAATACCGCCGGCGGGGCGCCAGCGGTCCCAGGGGGCTCGGGGCGGCCGGCCGGCGCGGGAGAGGGGTTTGCGGCGCTCATACCTACTTTGGACGTGAATGGGGTAGAGTTGGCATCTGGCGCAAGCTGCTTGACGGCGAGCGGGCAGGTCTACAATGTCCTTGAGGAACCAGCCATGAACGAGCTGATCTTTGCCGTGGAGGAGGCGCCTGAGGGGGGCTATACCGCTCACGCTCTCGGAGAGTCGATCTTCACGGAAGCGGATGACCTGACACAGCTTCACGAACAGGTGCGCGATGCCGTTCTCTGCCATTTTGACGACGAGGAAGCGAGGCCGAAGTTGATCCGGCTCCACTTCGTGCGCGAAGAGCTCATCGCCGTATGAGGCTTTCTCGGGACGTCTCGGGCCAAGACCTGGCTGAGGCGCTCTCCATACTCGGCTATCGGTTGACTCGCCAGACGGGAAGCCACCTGCGGCTCACCACGGAGGAGGCCGGAGAGCACCACGTGACGATCCCGCGTCACAATCCTCTTCGAGTTGGAACCCTCGCCTCGATCCTCCAGGATGTGGCCCAGCATTTTGGGTGGACACGCCAGCAGGTCCAAGAACGGATCTTCGGTAAGTAGCTACCCGATCAGGAGGCCGACCATGAACCTTGCCGGCCGAGGAATTCATCCGCCGTGGACGATCACCGCCATGAGGGCCGGTCCTCTGGCGCCATCTCGTCGCCCGCGTCATGCCCTTCTTCGAGGGGTCGGGGCAGTTTACTCTTTCTCGACTCCGCGGTACTATCAGACAAACGAAGCTACTGTGGGAGGGTCCCATGGAGACGGTGAACCGCTGGAGGGGGCGTCAGTGAAGCGGGGAAATCTCGTCCCGCGGCGCCTGAGGAAGGGTCGGCGGTCTGCCCGCTCCTTCTCCTCCGGATTGAATCTACATAGGGTAACCGGCTCGGACTCCCCCGCGGTCTCGTTCAACCTGGTCTATCCAACATCCTCCCGGCGGCGCCGGAGGCGTTTGGGAGGTTGACCTGGGAGGATGTCGGATAGACCCTTACATGTTCTGCGGCTCGTATCTGGATGGAGACAAGAGATTCACGGGAGCGTATTTATGAAAGCTCTGCAACTTAGATCTACCCCTCTTGAGGAGGCTGTTCAGGTCCTGCTTTCGAGTTTTGAGGCAGTTGTTAGGCCGGGGCCCAACGGTGAACATGACCTAGAAATCACATTTCCAAGGCCGTTTGTACGTCAAATCGACTGGAGGCAAGAATGTGGCTTCTCCTATAATTTATTCGAGCCCAACGAGCTCACGCTCATATCTCGTGCAAAATTTTTTAGGCCTGAACCTGAGACGAGACTGCGCGTACCTCAACTGTGGGCCACAGAACCAACGCCTGCACCGGACGACTGGCGCCGCCGGTGAGGCGCCGCGTCGTTACTGCCGTCACTAAGGAGTTCTCCATGTTTCGCAAGCTTCTAATACCCTTCACGATGCTGGCTCTGTCCTCGTCGCATAGCGCGTTCGCGCAAGATCAACAGGCTGAAGCACCCATTCGCGCAATCATTGCAGCCCAAGTTAGCGCCTGGGATGCAGGTGACGGCGCCGCCTACGCAAAAGATCTCGCGCCTGACGCGTCTTTCACAAATCTTTTCGGCATGGTGATGTATGGCGCCTCTTCGTTCGCCGAGCGCCATCGCCAAATCCTCTCCACGTTCTACAAGGGCACGACAAAGCATCACGCGATTCGTCGAATCCGTTTCGTAACGCCGGATGTGGCCATCGTCGACATCGACAACGAAGTGCGAGGCGTCAAGGCAATGCCGTCTGGAATTCCAGTACCTGCAAACGGAATCATCAGGACTCAACTTATGGAAGTCTTCGTCCGCCGCGGCGAGCGGTGGTGGATCGAGGCATATCACAACGTTGACACGAAGCCGGCGAATTGAGCACGCGGATCAGCAGGGAAGGGTAGACCAAGGAAAGGGTACAGGAAAGGGTACCAGGAAAGGGTACCACCCGTTTTTTGAGAAGAAGAGACGGCGGGGGCCTCTGGTGGCTGCGAGGGATCAAGAATCGGCCTTTGCACGGTGGTTCGTCGGCCGGCTTCAGGCTGAAGCGGCCTGAAGGGTGGCGTAGATTTGTCTGATCCGGAGAAGATTAGCCTCCTCTCCGTCCTTCAAGGGCGTCCGCAGACACACCTCTTCCTTCCGTTCCGCGAAAGCGCATCGACAACACCGGCTGTGGGTCGAGCTACGGCGCCTGGATCACGGAGGGCCGACGGCGTCGGCTCTCACGAAGGGTAAGCCTGGCGGAAACGAGCCGATCGGGAATCTCGCCGACCGATCTCCCTCCCGCCAGCGGTCGGCGGCCTCCCGGAACGCGGCCACGAACGTGGCATAGGCTTCCCAGAAGGCCTTGCGCACGGCCTTGGTCGCCGCGTGGTACAGCGGCGCCGGTGATTTCTTCCTCCAGGCCGGACGGTCGTCCGGCTTCTGACGGAGGATGGCGGCGACTCCGAGCGGCACCCGGCCGGTCCTGGCGAGCTCGGCGCGCGCCTCGCTTTCGACGGCTTCGACCAGCTCGGCCACGCGCTTGCGGTAGTCCTCGGGAGTAAGGTGAGCCCAGCAGGGGAGAGGTGTCAGCTCGAAGTTCTCCTCTGTGGCGTACTTCAGCCGATCGAAGTCCTCTCCCCGTTTCCTGGCGGCGCTCTCCTGGGTGCGGTTGAACCAGAATCCCCGGACCGGCTCCCCGGCGAGGATCTCCCGGACACTGTGGACGCCGGGCCATTCGCTGGCATGGGCGACCAAGCCTTCCTTGACCCCATTGGAGAGGAGATATCGCAGCCGGT
This sequence comes from uncultured Holophagales bacterium, assembly GCA_963844885.1. Classification (GTDB taxonomy): domain Bacteria; phylum Acidobacteriota; class Thermoanaerobaculia; order Multivoradales; family UBA5704; genus DATMER01. Next base: position 397,483 of record CAWJQA010000020.1, read on the forward strand.
CGACCTGGGCGGCCTCCTCCCCGCTGACCAGGATGGCATGGTAGCGGTCGTCCCAGACATCTCTCGTCCATCCGTACAGCCGGTTGACCTCGAGAGCGATGTTGGAGTTGACGTACTCCATGAAGCGGGCGAGTTGGTTGGCGTCGTCGACCGAGAGGAGGAGGTGAAAGTGGGTACTCATGAAGATTACAAAATGACAACGGACCGGATGGAGGGTCTGGGCGCGGCCCAGGACGCCTCCGACGATCTCGTTGAGGGAAGGGCCCGGGCGCAGGAGGAACCGGGACTGGAACGTCCGGACGGTCACCTCCACGAGCGAGCCCCCTTCGGGTACAAAGCGCACACGTCTGGCCATGCCCTCTATAAAGACGGGAAACGGTCGGTGAATGTCATTTCAGAATAGGTTGAGATATTGAGAGTGCCCCCTCTTCGGCTATGCCCCGTGCCCCATGTCCGAGCCCTTAGTCTCTCTCGAAGATCGGGTGGCACCCGTTCCCGGGCGGATGCAAACCTAGAGCCGCATACGGTCCAGACCGTGACCTAAGCCGTGCCTCTCGAAGATCGGGTGGTACCCATTCCTGGCGGTGGCCCGTCCCTGCCGCCCCCACCCGGTCCACATCCGTTCGGCCTCTGTGCTGGAGAGTTCACCGTTCCGGACGACTTCGACGCGCCGCTGCTGGAAGAGATTATGCGGAGTTTCGAGGAGTGAGGAGAGACCCGACTTCCTACGTTTATTCAGATGGCTCGGTCTCACGCCTGCCTGCAACCAACGCTAACGCACGGCTGTGTGCTTTCTGGTCTCCTCGGATCGCATCGCCGAGCACTTTTCGCCGCTGGCCATCATATAAATAAACGCGGACAGTGTTGGTTTTATAACCCGAGAGCTCCGCCACTTCCTCAATGGACAGACCACGCTCAGGGTCACCAAGCATCTCGTCTTCGAGTCGGTGGATGGTGAGAACATCCCGACTGGAGAAATCCCCCAATTCAGCCTCATCCTCCACCGCTTCCCAATCGTCGCGAACAGGCGCCTCCCGGGTGACCTCCGGGTCCAAAACCAGCAACCCAGGGAGTTCTACTTTCTTTACACCAATCTGGTAGCGCTTGCAGACGTCGACTAGGTTTTCTCCGTCAATCAGATAAACCACCCGCTGGTTTTGTCCTGGTCTCGCCTCATTTTGGGCGTCAGCACTGAATCGGCCGGTTGTCACAATGATCGCTGTATCTTCCTCGCCCTTCACGCCCCGCATCATGCGGACCTCGTCGACAGGAACAGTTCGAGCGGTCCATCTTTTTGCGGATACGATGGCTCGGGCGCCCACGACACCTCGCTGGTATACCACGCGCGCATCTGCACCACCATCGCGAGTAGCTTGCGTGATCTGAACGTCCTGGAATCCCAGCGCATCGAGAACGCGAGTGAGGAATGTGGACTCGAACGTGCGCCAGTCCATCCGCTGCAGCCACGCTCGAATCTCCTCGCCGACAGCCTCGTTCTGCTGATGAACACGGGCTTCGATGTCGCCTGCAGTCGATCCCCGAGCGAATTCGCTCGCCTCGCGAAGCCGAACCCATCCGCGCTCTTCGCCGTCGCGGGACGTTATGAACCGAGTGCGTTCGCCGAGCTCTTCGAGGCGCTGATTCTCCGATTGAATCGCCAGGTACAGGGACTGGTAGGGAAGGTCGGGGTACTTCTCTTCGCGCCGAATTTCTTCGAGAAGTGCCTGGAGACGCGCTCTCCCGCCAAGAGCCTGGAGCCGCCTCTCGATTCGATCTACTCGCCTCTCCGCCATCGGGTTCTCAATCCTATTCCAGTCGGACCCCTGCCCTCTGCGGCTAACGACACGGAAGACCTCCAAGGTCCAGAATAGGCCTAACTTACGCCCCCTGACGGGTTGATGTCAACGACGACCGCTGCTCCCTCCTCCTCCCGCCCCCCGAACCACCAAAAAAGACAGCCGGCCAGCCCAGGCGGCTCCAGGCCCCTGCCGGTCGCCGGCTGGCGCTCCGCCCGCGCCATCCCCTGCCCTCTCGACCCACCCCTGTGGCCCCGCCCCCGCCCTCCCCGTGAGGCCCCTGTGCGGCCCCAGGTCGTGCCGGACACGAGCAGGCGCACCTCTTCCTTCCGCTCCGCGGGAGCGCATCGATAGGGCCGGCTGAGGGTCGGCCGCGGGTCGTTCAGGAGCTTGCTCGCCACCTTGGAGAGCCGCTCGGGCTGGCCAGCCGCCCAGAGTAGGAGCTGGGTGTCCAGCAGGAGCTTCACGCTCCGCTCCCGAACAGGGCCGCGATCTCGCCTTCGCCCATACTGTTGAAATCTTCGGGCACGGCGATCTCGCCCGCAAGGAATCCCAGCCGTTGCGGCATGGAGGGGGCATCCAGCGCCGCCACTTTCACCAGCGGCTTGCCCGCCTTGGCAATCACGAATGCTTCGCCCTTGACGGCGAGATCGACCAGCTTTGAGAGCTGAGTCTTGGCTTCATGGATGTTGACGGTAACCATTCGACCTCCAAGGACTAAGCTGATCGAACTAAGTCTAATCCGTCGCCCGCCCTCCGTCAAACCGCGAGTCCAATGAGCGGCGGCGTTGGTGGCAGGTAAGGCCACCCAATAGGCGAGAGGCCAATCCGCTGCCGGAGAGGGGGCGACATGCCTTGGTCCCTGCGAGGAGCTCAATTGCAGCGCTTCTTCGTGTCCGCCGGGTCGGCGGTGACGACATCTCGACCCAGGCCGCAGTTGATGGCGTCCTGCTGGCCGTCCTGGGTGTTGATGTTGTCCTTGCCCGGGCCGGCGGAGATGGAGTCGGCGCCGTTGCCGCCGACGATGGTGTCGGTGCCCACGCCGCCCACCAGGACATCGTTGCCATCGCCTCCATTCAAGGTGTCGTCGCCGAGCTCGCCGTCGAGGATGTCACCCCGGGAGCCTCCCGTCAGGATGTCGTCGCCCGGTCCTCCTTTCACGCGCATGGCCACGGCGTCGCCGGGCTCCCTTTCCTCTGCCTGGCTCACCTGGTCATTCTTGTCGCCCAGGTCGAGCGAGACGAAGCTCGGGTTGATGACGTCACAAACCACCCCTCCCTGGAGGGCGCGGCAACCCGGCCCCGCGAAGAGTGACGCGGTTGAATCACTCACTGTGAAGCCGTTGACGAACAGCCCGGTGGAGGGGTCGAATATCGCGCCTCGGGGATCGACCACGAGGGTGTTGACTTCGTTGTTCCCCGCCTTGAAGACGACGGCCGAACCCTCAACCTGGACCACGCCGGCCCCTGCCGGCCGCGGAATCCCCATCACGGCACCGCCGAGCGCCGCCGCAACAGTGCCGACTCTGAGAGCTTTGAGCAAGTTCCTCTTCATAACTCGGATCTCCCTTCTTGGAAAGGAGCCATTCCTGGCTCGGTTGTCCGAGGAAGAGAGGCGATCGGGAGGAGAGGATGTTACACCATATCCTCAAAAACAGGGCTTCCATACCCCCGGAGGGTCGGCGAGACGATTTCGATCTACGGTGGCTACCGGGTACAAGCCCAGGTGTTCGACAAACGGCAGGAAATCCCGATCCGAGAAGAGAAGGGCGTGTCCTTCGTCAATGCAAAAGGTGGCGATCACCGCGTCGATCGTCTTGCGGATGGTGATGCCTCGCTTCCGAAGCGCGCGAAAGTTGTCCGCGGATCTCAGGGCTCTCTCAGGACCGAGCATCTCCATGACGGCGAGAGCCGTCAACAACCGGCGGGCAGTGCGGTAGTCCGCGTCCGAGCGGAAGCCCTGCAAGACCTCGGTCAGAATGATGTCGCCAATCCCGAGAGGCTCGACGCCGAGAAGGGAATCCAACTTCTCGGTCTGAGGAGTGCCGAGGCCGTTGAAATAATCGATCCAGACGCCCGAGTCCACGATGATCATGAATCGGTTCTCATCTCCTCGAGGTCCCCTTCCCAGTGGAGCTTCCCGCGAAACGACCGGATCGTCTCCTGCTGCCTGAGGCGGATCAAGGTTTTCAGGCCAAGCTCGACCGCCTCGCGTTTGGTCTTGAGGCCCGTGGTCCGCAGCGCATCTTCCATCAGCTTATCATCAATCACGATGTTCGTTCTCACGGGCAGTCCTCCAATGTGTACCGAGCCGCCAAGGTATACACACGACATACGATAGCCTGTCTTGGGGGTTCTTGCAACGCTCCCGGGAAAGGTGCCCCGGGAAGCGACCTCCGACCTTTGGCACCCTTCCCGGGGCACCCTTCCCGCTGCGGGGGCTCGGGGCGGCCGGTAGCGCGCGCTCGCCCTCTCGGGTGGTGATGGGCGGCAGCCGGCTTCCAAGGGTGGAGGGCCTGCTCGGGGTCCCCGCGTCGATTACGGCGTTCATCGGGCGGGCTCCCCGCCGGCCGCTTCGGAGAAGGCCCCTGCTGGGTGTAGAATCTCATCGAGGCCTCCTTTGTGGTTCGGGGTGGCTCATCACAATGGAGAAGTGACATGGTGAAGCCAGCAAAGAATACGATTTGCCTTTGGTACGATGGTGACGCCGAGGACGCGGCGCGATTTTACGCCAAGACCTTTCCCGATTCATCCGTTAGCGCGGTGCATCGCGCACCGGGAGACTATCCGTCCGGGAAGAAAGGGGATGTGTTGACGGTCGAGTTTACCGTGATGGGGATTCCCTGCCTCGGGCTCAATGGCGGCCCCGCATTCAAGCACAACGAGGCATTCTCGTTTCAGGTCGCAACCGCCGACCAGGCCGAAACCGATCGTTACTGGAACGCGATCGTCGGCAACGGCGGCCAAGAGAGTGCGTGCGGCTGGTGCAAGGACAAATGGGGATTGTCCTGGCAGATAACGCCGATCGCTCTGACCCAAGCGATAACCGATCCCGATCCCGCCGCCGCCAAGCGCGCGTTCGATGCGATGATGGAGATGCAAAAGATCGACATCGCCGCAATCGAGGCGGCGCGCCGCGGTTGAGGTTGCATCTCGGAAGCATTGGACCGGCCCCGTGCCACGCCGCGGGGAGTCGCGAGAACTTCATTGTCTTTGAGAATGAGCGGATGTGGCTTGCATGCCTGATGTCTCTCCAGTAGGGTCGGGCCAGCATCTATGGGTAGGGTTGCCCGAGCGTCTCTCCTGGATGAGGAAGGCATGGACGAGGATTTTTCACAGGCCGACTGGATCGGCCCCATAGAGGAGTTTCCGGCCGAGTCGGTACACCGCTGGTTCGAGGCGCGCGTCCGGGAGCGTCCGGAGGCTCTGGCGGTGGTGGGTGCGGACGGCGGACCCGGGCTGACGTATGGCGAGCTCGATCGGCGGGCCAACCGGATCGCCCGCCGGCTGCGGGCGCTCGGCGTGGGGCCGGACAGGGTGGTGGCGCTCTGCCTGCCGCGTTCGGTCGAGCTGGTGCTGGCGGAGGTGGGCGTCTTCAAGGCCGGCGGCGCGTACCTGCCGGTCGATCCCGCCACGCCGGCCGCGCGGCTGGCCTACATGCTGGCCGACTCCGGCGCGGTGGTGCTGCTGACCTCGGCGGGCGTCGCCGCGACTCTGACGGCGGCGCCGCTGCCGGTGCTCGTCCTGGACGCCGACCCTTTCCCGGAGGAGAGCGGCGAGCCCTTGGCGGAGACGGGTTTTTTCGATCTCGATCTCCTCTCGTATGTGATCTATACCTCCGGCTCCACGGGCCGGCCGAAGGGGACGGAGCTGCGGCACGCCGGGCTGTCCAGCCTGATCGCCTGGCATCTCCATACGTATGGCATCCGGCCGGAGGACCGGCTCTCGATGGCGGCCGGTCCCGGTTTCGACGCCTCGGTGTGGGAGGTCTGGTACTGCCTGGCGGCCGGCGCTTCGCTGCACGTGGTGCCGCCGGAGATCCTGGTGTCGCCGCCCGACCTCCTGGCGTGGCTCGTGGAACAGCGGATCGACGTCTGCTTTCTGCCTACGCCGCTCGCGGACACGCTGGTGGCCGAGATCTCCGAGACACCCGAGGCGGGGTCCGCCGGGCTGGTGATGCGGACTCTGCTCACCGGCGGCGACCGGCTGCTGCGCCGGCCCGCTCCGGGCAGCCGGTACGTCCTGTACAACCACTACGGCCCGACCGAGACGACAATCGTCAACACGTGGTCGGCCGTGGACCCGGCGGGCGACGGCCTGCCCGACCTCGGCCGGCCGCTCGCGAACATGCGGTTTCATCTGGTCGATTCGGAGCTCAACCGGGTGCGGCCGGGCGAGCCGGGGGAGATCCTGATCGGCGGCCCCGGGCTCGGGCGCGGGTATCTGCGGCGGCCGGACCTGACGGCCGAAAGGTTTATTCCTGATCCATTCGGAGAGCCGGGAGGGCGGCTCTACCGCACGGGCGACCTGGCGCGGCGGCTTCCCGACGGCTGCATCGGGTTTCTCGGGCGGATCGACCACCAGGTCAAGATCCGCGGCATCCGGATCGAGCTGGGGGAGGTGGAGACGGCGCTGATCGCGCATCCGGACGTCCGCGAGGCGACGGCCATGGTGCGCGAGGACACGCCCGACGCGCCCGGGAACCGCCGCCTGGTCGCCTGGGTGGTGGGCAAGGACGGGCCGCCCGCGCTGTCCGCCCTGCGCGGATTTCTCGCCGAACGGCTGCCGCAGGCCATGGTGCCGTCGGCGTTCGTCTTTCTCGACGTCCTGCCCAAGAACGCGAACGGCAAGGTGGACCGGCTCGCGCTGCCGGCGCCGGACCGGGCGCGGCCGGGGGAGGACGAGTCGTACGTGGCGCCGCGCGGCGAGACCGAGGCGCGGCTGGCCGCGCTCTGGGCCGAGGTGCTCGGCATCGACCGGGTCGGCGTGGAAGACCCGTTCCTGGAGATCGGCGGCCACTCGCTGATGGCGACGCGGATCGTCTCCCGCGTGCGCGACGGCTTTGGCGTGGAGCTGCCGCCGGGCGCGCTGTTCGAGGCGCCCACGGTGGCGGCGCTGGCGGCGGTCGTCGAAGGATTGCGGCCCCTGCGGCAGACGCCGGGGGAGACCCGCATCCCGCGGGTTCCGCGGACCGGCGACATGCCGGCGTCGTTCGCGCAGGAGAGGCTCTGGTTCCTCGACCAGCTCGAGCCCGGAAGCCCGCTCTACAACATCGCCGGCGGCGTGCGGATCACGGGCTCGCTCGACGTGCCGGCGTTCGCCCGCGGCCTGGAGGAGATCGTCCGGCGCCACGAGGCGCTGCGCACGGCGCTGCCCGGGGTGGACGGCCGGCCCGTGCAGAGGATCTCCCCGATCTCCCCGATCTCCCCGACGTCGCGGCTGGACCTGCCGGAGGTCGATCTACGCGCGCTGCCACAGGGGGTGAGGACGGAGGAGGAGCGGCGCCTGTCGCGGGCGGCGGCGCGGCGGCCGTTCGACCTGGCGCGCGGGCCTCTGCTGCGGTCCACGCTGCTGCGGATGGACGGGGCGTGCTCGGTCCTCTTCACCGTCCACCATACGGTGGCGGACGGCTGGTCCATGGACGTGCTGGTGCGGGAGCTGGGCGCGCTCTACCGCGCGTTCGTCGAGCGCCGGTCGTCTCCGGTATCTCCGATATCACCACTGGCGGAGCTGCCGATCCAGTACGCCGACTTCGCGGTCTGGCAGCGGGCCTGGCTCCAGGGGGAGACGCTGGAGCGGCAGCTCGCCTGGTGGCGGCGGGAGCTGGCGGGCGCTCCGGCGCTGACGGAGCTGCCGTGCGATCGCCTGCGGCCGGCCGTGCAGAGCTTCCGCGGCCGGCTCTGGCGGTCCACGTTTGCCGTGGATCTGACCGCCGCGCTGGAGGGGCTGGCGCGGCGCGAGGGTGCGAGCCTGTTCATGGTGCTGCTGGCCGGGCTCTTCGCGCTGCTCCATCGCACCGCGACCGCGCCAGACGCGCCGGAGGATTTGATCGTCGGCTCGCCGGTGGCGAACCGCAACCGCTCCGAGACCGAAGGCTTGATCGGATTTTTCGCCAACACGCTCGCCTTGCGCGCCCGTCCGTCGTCCGGCCAGGCCTTCCGCGGGCTGCTGGCGCGCGTCCGCGAGACGGCGCTCGGCGCGTATGCCCACCAGGACGTGCCGTTCGAGCGCGTGGTGGAAGATCTGCAGGTGCCGCGCAGCCTCGGGCACAACCCGCTGTTCCAGGTGCTGCTCGTGCTCCAGAACGCCACCACCCGGCGGCTGGAGCTGCCCGGGGCCACGCTGGAGCCGCTGGAGCTGTGGTCGGAGACCGCCAAGCTCGACATGGCGATCTCGTTCGAGGAGGTGGCGGGCGGGCTGGAGCTGACCGTCGAGTACGCCACGGACCTGTTCGAGGAAGCCACGGTGGCGCGCGTGATGGGGCATCTCCGGACGGTGCTGGAGACCGTCGCCGGGAGACTGGAAGGGGAGCCGGAGCTGCCGCTTGCGGCGCTGCCGTTCCTGGCCGCGCCGGAGCGGGCGCAGGCGATCGGCGCCGAGGCGGCGGCCGTCTCGAAGGAGGAGCGGGTGGCGGCGCTGCGCGCCCGGATGTCGGACGGCCGGCGCGCGGCGGTGCCGCGGCTCGTGCGCGCCGCGCTCGAGCGGGCGCAGCGCCGGTCGAGCCCGAGCGGCGTTCCGCGCCGCGCCGGCGGCGGTCCCGCGCCGCTTTCGTTCGAGCAACAGCGGCTCTGGTTCCTGGACCGCCTGGAGCCCGGCGGCTCGTCCTACACCGTCCCGGTGGCCCTGCGCCTGACGGGCCGGCTCGACTCCGCCGTGCTCGCGGCCAGCCTCTCCGGGATCGTCCGGCGCCACGACTCGCTGCGCACCCGCTTCGAAGAGCGGAACGGCGAGCCCGTCCAGATCGTCGACCCGCCCGAAGCGCTGCCGCTGCCGGTGATCGACCTGCGCGCCCTCCCCGAGCCCGGGCGCGAGTCGAGACGGCTGATGGTGGAAGAGTGCCTGCGGCCCTTCGACCTGAGCTGCGGCCGGCTCGTGCGCTCACGCCTGGTGCGCACGGGGGAGGAGGACTGGACGCTCTTCGCCGTCATGCACCACATCGTGAGCGACGGCTGGTCCGTGGGCATCCTGGTGCGCGAGAGCGCGGAATTCTACGCCGCGCTGGCTCAGCGGCGGGCGCCGAAGCTCCCGGAGCTGCCCGTCCAGTATCCGGACTTCGCCGTCTGGCAGAGGGAGCGGCTGCAAGGTGAGACGCTCGCGACCCTGCTGCGCTACTGGCGCGCGGAGCTGGCCGGCGCTCCGTCCCTGCTGGAGCTGCCCACCGACCGGCCCCGGCCGCCGGTGCAGTCCCGCGACGGCGCCATGGAGCCGGTAGCGCTGCCGGCGGCGGGGATCGCGCCGCTCGCCGCTCTCGCGCGCCGCGAAGGGGCGACGCTCTTCATGGCGATGCTGGCCGGGCTGCAGGCGCTGCTCTACCGCTACACAGGGCAGGAGGACGTGCTGGTGGGCACGCCCGTGGCCAACCGCACGCCGGCCGAGCTGGAGGGATTGATCGGGTTTTTCGTCAGCACGCTCGTGCTGCGCGGCCGGATTTCCGAAGGCCTGAGCTATCGCGGCCTGCTGGGGCGGGTGCGGGAGGCGTCGCTGGGGGCCTTCGCGCACCAGGACCTGCCGTTCGAGAAGCTGGTGGAGGATCTGGGCGGCGCGCGCAGCCTCGCGCACAGCCCGCTTTTCCAGGTGATGCTCGCCTGGCAGAACACCCCGGCGGAGCCGCTCGCGTTGCCGGGTGTGACGATGACGCCGCTGCCGTTCCATGGCGGGGCGTCGATCTTCGACCTCACCCTGAGCCTCTGGGAGACCAAGGACGGCGGGATCGGCGGGGAGGCGGAATATGCCACGGCGCTCTTCGATCCGGAGACGATCCGGCGGATGCTCGGCCATCTGCGGGTGCTGGTGACGGCGGCGGCCGTCGATCCGGACCGTCCCCTGGCGGAGCTGCCGCTGATGGACGAGGCGGAGCGCCGGCAGATCCTGGAGGAGTGGAACGAGGCGTCGCTCGACGTCCCCGGCCTCTGCCTGCACGAGCTGGTGGCGGCGCAGGCCGCGCGGACGCCGGACGCCGTGGCGGTGATCGGCGGGAGCGGCGGGAGCGGCGGGCGCGGCGGGAGCGGCGGGCGCGGCCGGGGCGGCGAGCGCTGGACGTACCGCGAGCTGGACGAGCGTTCCGGGCGCATCGCGGCCCGCCTGCGGAGTCTGGGCGTCGGGCCGGAGGTGCCGGTGGGCGTGGCGATGCGCCGCTCGCCGGAGCTGGTCGCCGCGCTGCTCGGCGTGCTGCGGGCGGGTGGCTGCTACGTGCCTCTCGATCCCAACTATCCGAAAGATCGGCTCGCCTTCGTGCTGGAAGACACCGGCGCGCCGGTGATCCTGTCGGAGAGCGGTCTGATGGACGGCGTCGCCGCCGTCCTGCTCGACCGCGAGGAGCTGCCGCCGTCCGTGGGGGTGCCTGCGGACGTGCTGCCGGGCAATCTGGCTTACGTGATCTATACGTCGGGCTCGACCGGCCGGCCGAAGGGCGTCGCGATCGCGCACCGGAGCGCGGTGGCGCTGGCGGTCTGGGCGCGGCGGGCCTTCGGCGACGAAGAGCTGTCCGGCGTGTTCGCGGCCACCTCGGTGAGCTTCGACCTCTCGGTTTTCGAGATCTTCGTGCCGCTGTGCTGGGGTGGGCGGGTGATCGTGGGCGAGGACGCGCTGGACCTGGCCGGGCATCCGGCGGCTGCGCAGGTGCGGCTGCTCAACACCGTGCCGTCGGCCATGGCGGAGCTGGTGCGGCTGGGGGCGGTGCCGGCCGGGGTGCGGACGGTCAACCTGGCGGGCGAGCCGCTGCGGCGCTCGCTGGCGCGCCGGATCGAAGCGCTGGGGACGGTCGAGCGGCTGCTCAACCTGTACGGACCGTCGGAGGACACGACCTACTCGACGTGGACCGTGGTTCCCCGGGAGGATCGCGAGCCGACGCTCGGCCGGCCCTCCCGGGTACGCGGGTCTACCTGCTCGACCGCTCGTCCCAGCCGGTGCCGGTGGGGGTGGCCGGCGAGCTGTGCCTGGCCGGAGCCGGGCTCGCCCGCGGCTACCTGGGCCGGCCGGAGCTGACCGCGGAGAAGTTCATCCCCGATCCCTTCGCCCGGGACGCGGCGCGCGGCTGTACCGGACCGGCGACCTGGCGCGATCTGGGGGCGCGCGACGGACAGCTCGAATATCTGGGCCGGATCGATCATCAGGTCAAAGTGCGCGGCTTCCGCATCGAGCTGGGCGAGATCGAGGCGGCGCTGCTGGCCCATCCCGGCGTGCGCGAGGCGGCGGTGCTGGCGCTGGGCGAGGGCGGGGAGCGGCGGCTGGTGGCGTACCTGGCTCCAGGCGTGCCGGCGGACCTGCGGGCGCGTTCCTCTCCCGCCGGCTGCCGGACTACATGGTTCCGTCGCGGCTCGCCGGCCTCGACGCGCTGCCGCTGACCCCCAACGGCAAGGTGGACCGCAAGGCCCTGGAGCGGCTCGGGACGCCCGGCGGCGGTGGCGCGTCCGCCTTCATAGCGCCACGGACAGGGCTGGAAGAGCGGCTGGCCGCGATCTGGACCGAGCTGCTCGGCGTCGAGCGGGTCGGCGTCCACGACTCGTTCTTCGACCTCGGCGGCCACTCGCTGCTGGCGGTGCGGGTGGCTTCGAAGGTGCGCGAGGCTTTCGGCGTCGAGCTGCCGCTGCGGGCGCTCTTCGAGAGCCCGACTCTCGCGGGGCTGGCGGCGCGGATCGCCGAAGGCCGGAAGACGAAGCAGGCGCCGCTGCGCCGCCGCCTGCCCGGCGAGCGCCTTCCTCTCTCTTTCGGGCAGGAGCGCCTGTGGTTCCTGGACCAGCTCGATCCGGGAAGCCCGGCCTACAACATTCCCGCGGCCGTGCGGCTCACGGGCCGGCTGAACGTCCCCGCGCTCGCGGCGAGCCTCGACGAGATCCTGCGCCGGCACGAAGCGCTACGCACCCGTTTCGCTACGGACGCCGAGGGCGTGATCCAGGAGATCGAGCCGGCACGTCCGCGTCCGCTCTCCCAGGTCGACGTGCGGGCGCTTCCCGAGGCGCCGCGCGGCCGGGAGATCCACCGGGTGGCGGAGGCGGCAGGGCGGCGGCCTTTCGATCTGGCGCGCGGGGCGCTGCTGCGCATCTTCCTGTTGCGCGCCGCCGACGAGGAGCACATCCTCGCGCTGACCCTGCACCACATCGTCTTCGACGGCTGGTCGCTGGGCGTGTTCGCCCGGGAGCTGGCGGCCCTCTACCGCGCCTTCGCCCTGGGCCGGCCGTCGCCGCTGCCGGAGCCGCGGGCTGCAGTACGCGGACTTCGCCGTGTCGCAGCGGGAGCAGTTGCGGGGCGAGGCCATGGACGAGGAGATCGGCTGGTGGAAGGGCCGCCTGGCGGGCGCGCCGGCCTTCCTGGCCCTGCCGGCGGACCGCCCGCGGCCGCCCGTGCAGCGCTTTCATGGCGGGTATCAACTGGAACGGTTGGATGCCCGCCTGGACGAGCGCCGTCCAGGCCCACGCCCGCAAGACGGGTGCGACGCCGTTCATGGTCCTCCTGGCGCGTCCTCGACAGTGCTCCTGGCGCGCTACACCGGCCAGACGGATCTCGTGGTGGGCACACCCGTGGCCGGCCGCGACCGCGCCGAGGTCGAAGGGTTGATCGGCCTGTTCCTCAATACCCTGGCGTTGCGGGCGGACCTGTCGGGCGACCCTTCCTTCGGCGGGCTGCTGGAACGAGTGAGGGAGACGACGCTCGAAGCCTTCGGCCACGCGGTGCTGCCGTTCGAGCGCCTGGTCGACGAGCTGGCGCCGGAGCGCGATCTGAGCCATGCGCCGGTCTTCCAGGTGCTTCTCGTGCTGCAGAACACCCCCGGAGAGCCGTTCGAGCTGCCCGACCTCACCCTGGCGCCGGTGGAGGTGGACACCGCCACGTCCAAGTTCGATCTCGTCTTGAACGCCACGGAGACCGGCAAGGGGCTGTCGCTCCTCTGGATGTTCAACCGCGAGATCTACGATCCCACCCGCATCGCCCGCCTGCGCGGCCACTTCGCGGTGTTGCTGGACGCGGCTCTGGCGGACCCCGGCCGCCGCCTTTCCGAGCTGCCGCTGCTCACCGCGGCCGAGCGGCGGCAGCTTTCAGAGTGGAACGACACGGCGAACGGCTGGGAGCCCGAGCCGGCCATCCACGAGCGGATCGGCGCGCAGGCGGCCCGCACTCCGGACGCCGTGGCGCTGTCGTTCGCAGGCGAGACCCTCACCTATGGCGAGATGTGGGATCGCTCCGGGCGCCTTTCGTCTCACCTCGCCGCGCAGGGTGTGGGGCTGGACGATCTGGTGGGGATCCGCGCCGAGCGCTCGCTGGAAATGGTGATCGGTCTGCTGGGCATCCTCCGGGCCGGCGCCGCGTACGTGCCGATCGATCCCGGCTACCCGGCGGAGCGGATCGCGTACATGCTGGAGGACTCGGGCGTCTCCGTGCTCCTCGACGAGGCCACGATCCGGATGCTTCCACCCGCGTCCGCGCGCCACGTGGCGGTCGATCCGGAATCGCTGGCCTACATGATCTATACCTCCGGCTCGACCGGCCGGCCCAAAGGGCGCGATGAACTCCCACCGGGCGATCCGCAACCGATTGCTCTGGATGCAGGAGGCCTACGGCTCGACGCCGGACGACCGGGTGCTCCAGAAGACTCCGTTCAGCTTCGACGTCTCGGTGTGGGAGTTCTTCTGGCCGCTGATGATGGGCGCCCGGCTGGTGATGGCCCGGCCGGGCGGTCATCAGGACCCGGCTTATCTGGTGCAGACTGATCGCGCGCGAGCGGATCACGACGCTCCACTTCGTGCCGTCGATGCTGCGCGCTTTTCTGGAAGCGCCGGGCGTGGAAAGCTGTGCTCGATCCTGCGGCGGTGATCTGCAGCGGCGAGGCGTTGCCGGCCGATCTGGAGCGCGCGTTCTTCAGCGATCCTGTCCGGCATCGAGCTGCACAACCTTTACGGTCCGACGGAGGCCGCCGTCGACGTGACGGCCTGGCCTGCGCGGTGACGAAGGTGTTTCGGTGCCGATCGGCCGGCCGATCGCCAACACCGCGATCTATATCCTCGATCCGCTTTTGCATCCCGTGCCGATGGGCGTTCCCGGCGAGCTGTGCATCGGCGGCGTGCAGCCTGGCCCGCGGCTATCATCGCCGGCCGGAGCTGACGGCGGAGAGATTCGTTCCCGATCCGTTCGGCGTGCGGAGCGCGGCTGTACCGCACGGGCGATCTGGCGCGCTGGCGGCCGGACGGCGCGATCGAGTATCTCGGGCGGATCGATTTTCAGGTCAAGATCCGCGGCTTCCGCATCGAGCTGGGCGAGATCGAGGCGGCGCTGGCCGCCCACCCGGACGTGGGCGCGGTGGTGGTGGTGGCGGCTAAGGATCGCTTGGTGGCATACGTTGTGACCTCACCCCCTGTCCCCCTCTCCCATCTCCCCCCCGACCGCCGGGAGAGGGGGGACGTGACGGGGGAGGTGTCGCCAGGATCGCAGGAAGAGGCCTCAACGGCGTTCCCCCTCTCCCGGTGGATGGAGGGAGATGGGAGAGGGGGCTAGGGGGTGAGGTTCTCAGCGCCTGGCTGCGCGAATCCCTCCCCGAGTACATGATCCCGTCCGCCTTCGTCTTCCTCGACGCCATGCCGCTCAGCCCGAACGGCAAGGTGGACCGCAAGGCGCTGCCGGAGCCCGGAGCGGCGATCGTTGCGGAAGCGGAGCGGGTGGAGCCGCGCACGGCGCTGGAGCGCTTCCTCGCGGGGTTGTGGAGCGAGGCGTTGGGCGTGCCTGTCGGTGTTCACGACTCGTTTTTCGATCTGGGTGGCAACTCGATCACCGGCGCCGTGCTCGTCAACCGGCTCCAGCGCGAGCTCGGTGAAATCGTTCACGTGGTGGTGATTTTCGACGCGCCGACCGTGGCGAAGATGGCCGCTCATCTGACGCGCGAGCACCGGGAGGCCGTGGTCCGCCTCTGGGGCGCGGAGTCTCTGATGGCGGAGGAAGGACGGCGCGAGGAGATCGTCAGGGTCGATGAATCCGCGATGGCCGAGTTTCGCGGTTTGATCCATTCCCTCCCGGCGATCCCGCTCGCGAAGAAAAACCCTCCGGCGCTCTTCGTGTTGTCGCCGCCGCGCTCGGGCTCGACGCTGCTGCGCGTCATGCTCGGAGGGCATCCGGCTTTGTTCTCGCCGCCGGAGCTTGAGCTGCTGTCGTTCAATACCATGGGCGAGCGCAAGGCGGCGTTCCCCGGCCGCGACAGCTTCTGGCTCGAAGGCGTGATCCGCGCCGTCATGGAGGCCCGCGGGTGTGGCCCCGACGAAGCCAAGGCGCTGGTGGATATAGCCGAGACCGAGGATTGGACCACCCAGCGCTTCTACGGCTGGCTCCAGGAAAACCTGAACGGTCGCATCCTGGTGGACAAGACGCCGTCCTACGCGCTCGATCCGGCGATCCTGGAGCGGGCCGAGGCGACGTTCGCGGATGCCCGGTATATCCACTTGATCCGCCATCCGTACGGGATGATCCGCAGCTTCGAGGAGGCCAAGCTCGATCAGCTTTTCTTCCGCCAGCCGCACCGCTTCTCGCGCCGCGCCCTGGCCGAGCTGATCTGGCTGGTGAGCCATCGCAACGTGACCGCTTTCCTGGCGGACGTCCCCGATGAGCGCCAGCACTGGGTGCGCTTCGAGGATCTCGTCAGCGACCCCGAAGGCGAGATGCGACGGGCGTGCGCGTTCCTGGGGATCGACTATCACGAGGACATGGCCGATCCTTACAAAGAGAAGCAGACACGGATGACCGACGGCATCTACGCCGAAGGCCGTATGCTCGGGGACGTCAAGTTCCACCAGCACCGCGGTGTCGAGGCGAGCGCCGCCGGGCGCTGGCGCGAGCTGGCGGCCGAGCACGCCCTGGGCGAGCCGACCTGGGAGACCGCCGTGGCGCTCGGTTACGAGCGCCTCGCCGGCCGGGATCTCACACCGAGTCTTCTGCCGATGCTGCCGCGCGCGATCGAGCCGGGCGAGCCGCTTCCACTCTCTTTCGCCCAGGAGCGCCTCTGGTTCCTGGATCGATTGGAGCCTGGAACGGCGCTTTACAACATCCCGGTGGCGCTGCGCCTCGACGGTGATTTGGACGAGATGGCTCTGGAAAAAACGCTGGGTGAGATCGTCCGCCGCCACGCGGTGCTGCGGGCCACGTTCGGAGAGACTCCGGCCGGCCCGGTCCAGAGGGTTCACGAGACGAATCTGGCCTTGCCGCGCGTCGACCTCTCCGCGCTCCCCGCGCCCCGGCGGGACGCCGAGCTGCCGCGGCTCACCGGAGACGAAGCGCGGCGGCCGTTCGACCTCGCCCGCGGACCGCTCTTCCGCGCCACGCTGGTCCGGCTGGGAGAGGGGAGCCACGCCGTCCTGGTGACGATGCATCACATCGTCTCCGACGGCTGGTCGATCGGCCTGCTGGTCCGCGAGGCCGCCGCGCTTTATTCGGGCGGCTCTCTTCCGGAGCTGCCGATCCAGTATCCGGACTTCGCCCGCTGGCAGCGGGAGTCTCTGAGCGGCGAGGCACTGGCGCGACAGATCGAATACTGGCGCGAGGCGCTCGCCGGAGCCGCGCCGCTCGACCTGCCCGCCGACCGGCCGCGTCCGCCCGTGCGCAAGCCGGCCGGCGGGCTCCGGGAGATCCGCTTGCCCGGCGGCCTGCGCGACCAGGCCGCCTCCCTGGCGCGCACGAGGGGCGCCAGCCTGTTCATGGTGCTGCTCGCCGCCTTCCAGGCGCTGCTCCATCGCCTCTCCGGCCAGGACGACCTCTCCGTCGGCACTCCCGTCGCCGGCCGCAACCGGGTCGAGGTTGAAAACCTGATCGGCTTCTTCGTCAACACCCTCGTGCTGCGCTCGGACGGCTCGGGCGACCCCTCGTTCGAAACGTTTCTCACCCGCACGCGCGGCCGTGCCCTCGGCGCGATGGCCCACCAGGACGTCCCCTTCGAGCGCCTGGTGGAGGAGCTGGCGCCGGAGCGCGACCTCGCCCGCTCGCCGCTCTTCGAGGTGATGTTCGCGCTCCAGAACGCCGCGGGGGGTATGCGGCTGGAGCTGCCCGGCGTCACTCTCTTTGCCTTGCCGATCGAGACGGGCATCGCCAAGTTCGACCTCACCCTGTCTCTGGCCGAGACTCCGGACGGGCTCGAAGGCTCCCTGGAGTACAGCCGCGACCTTTTCGACCGGCCCACCGTCACCCGTCTGGCCGGGCATTTCGAAACCTTTCTGGCGGCGGCCCTGGCCGAGCCCGGCCGGCCGCTCTCCGAGCTGCGCCTGCTCACCGAGGCCGAAGCGTGGCAGATGCTGGTGGAATGGAACCTCACCGGCGTCCTTCCGGATGCGGACACCCCCTTCGAGCCGGTCCACCG
This sequence comes from uncultured Holophagales bacterium, assembly GCA_963844885.1. Lineage (GTDB taxonomy): Bacteria > Acidobacteriota > Thermoanaerobaculia > Multivoradales > UBA5704 > DATMER01. The sequence goes on from CAWJQA010000020.1 coordinate 414,819, forward strand.
GCAGTTTGAAGCGCGGGCGCGCGGAAAGCCCCGGCGCGCCGGCCGTGGTGGGGGAGCACGGCATCCTGACCTACGGCGAGTTGAACCGCCGTGCCAACCGCCTGGCACACCGGCTGAAGCGGCAGGGAGTGGGGCCCGAAGACGTGGTGGCGCTGCGCATGCCGCGCTCGGCCGGGCTGGTCACCGCCGCGCTGGCCGTGCTCAAGGCCGGCGCCGCCTACCTGCCGATCGATCCGGCGACCCCGGAGGAGCGGGCCGCCTACATCCTGCGCGACTCGGGCGCCCGGCTGCTGCTCGAAGCGGTGGATATCGACCTCCTGCGCGACGAGAGCGCGGCGATCGCATCCGCATCTGCGCGCATCTCCCGCATCTCCCGGACACCGCGGACCGCCTGGCCTATGTGATCTACACCTCCGGCTCCACCGGCGAGCCCAAGGGCACCGAGCTGCTCCACGGCGGCCTGGCGAACCTCTGCGCCTGGCACTGCCAGCTCTACGGCCTGGGACCGGACGACCGCTCGGCCCTGGTGGCCGGCCCGGGCTTCGACGCGTCCGTCTGGGAGATCTGGCCCTGCCTCACGGCCGGCGCGACGCTCCACATCCCTCCGCCGGACACCGTCACCTCGCCGCCCGAGCTGGCCGCCTGGCTCGCCGAGCGGCGCATCACGGTCACCTTCCTGCCGACGCCGCTGGCCGAAGCCGTCTTGACCGAGGAAAGACCGGCTGAGCGCTTCGCCGCCCGCGATCTCCGGCTGATCCTCACCGGCGGCGACCGGCTCCACCGCCGCCCGTCCGCGGACGCCCCCTTCGCCCTGGTCAACCACTACGGACCCACCGAATGCACCGTGGTGACCACCGCCGGCCTCGTGGACCCCGTCGATCCAGCAGGAAACCGGCTGCCGGCCATCGGCTACCCGATCGACAACACGCGCGTCTATCTTCTGGATCGCTTCCTGCGGCCGGTGCCCATCGGCGTCCCCGGAGAGCTCTGCGTGGCCGGCGTGAGCCTCGCCCGCGGCTACCGCGACCGCCCGGCGCTGACCGCGGAGAGATTCATCCCCGATCCGTTCGGCCCGCCCGGCGGCCGGATGTATCGCACCGGCGACCTCGTCCGCTATCTTCCGGGGATTCCGGGAGTCCTGGCCGACGGCGAGATCGAGTTCCTGGGTCGCATCGACCATCAAGTCAAGATCCGCGGCATCCGCATCGAGCTGGGAGAGATCGAAGCCGCGCTGGCGCCGCACGTCCGCAAGGCGGCCGTCCTGGTCCGGGAAGGCCGTCTGGTCGCCTACGTCGTGCCGTCTCCCCCCTCGCAGGGGAGCGAGGCCCTCCGCGCCGCTCTCTCCACCCGTCTGCCCGAAGCCATGATCCCCACCGGCTGGGTCTTCCTCGAAGCCCTGCCGCTCACCCCGAACGGCAAGGTGGACCGCCGGGCCTTGGAGCGGATCGCCCCGGCCGCGGAGCCAGAGGAAGAGAGCCGTTTCCGGACTCCCACCGAAGAGCTGCTGGCCGGCGTGTGGTCCGATCTGCTCGGCGGGATCCCGGTCGCGCCCCGGGACGGCTTCTTCGCCCTGGGCGGCCACTCGCTGATGGCGGCGCGCCTGACCTCGCGGGTCCGCGAGCTGTTCGGCGTCGAGCTCCCTCTGCGCGCCGTCTTCGAGGAGCCCACCCTGGCCGGCCTCGCCGCGCGGATCGACCGGGAACGGACCGGCGGCCTCCAGGCAGGTTCGAGGAACCAGCGAGGGATCGAGCGCCGCCCGGCGGGTATTCCGTTCCCCTCTCCTTCGCCCAGGAGAGGCTCTGGTTCCTCGACCGGCTCGAAGCGTGGAGACCAGCGCCGGCTACGGCATCGCCATCGGGCTGCGCATCGCGGGCGATCTGCGGCCGGAGCTCCTCGAAGCGGCCATCAACGGCGTCGTCGAGCGCCACGAGGCCCTGCGCACCACCTTCGTAGCCGGACCGGACGGCATGGCCGTGCAGGAGATCGCCGCCGAGCTGAGGCTTGTGCTGCCCGTGATCGATCTCGTCGATATCGAAGGCGAAACCGAGGCCCGGCGCCTCTTCCGCGCCGAGGCCTCGCGCGGCTTCGACCTTCAGCGCGGACCGCTGCTGCGCCCGCTCCTCGTCCGCCTCGGAGACCGGGAGCACCGGCTGCTGCTCAACCTCCATCACATCGTGGCCGACGGCTGGTCCGCGGGCATTCTGGTGCGGGAGCTGGGCGAGATCTACCGGGCGCTCGCCGAAGGCCGGCCGCCGCTCCTGCCGCCGCTGGCGGTCCAGTACGGCGACTTCGCCCTGTGGCAGCGGCAATGGCTCTCCGGAGAGACCCTGGAGACGCAGATCGACTGGTGGAAGGAGGCCCTGGCCGGCGCTCCCACCGTGCTCGAGCTGCCCACCGACCGGCCGCGCCCGCCGGTCCAGAGCTTCCGCGGCGGCACCCGGGCCGTGACGCTGCCCGCCGCGCTGGCCGCCGCCCTGCGCGCGCTCGGCCGGCGCCGCGGCGCCACCCTGTTCATGACGCTCCTGGCCGGCTTCGACGTCCTGCTCTATCGCTACACCGGCCAGGACGACCTGCTCGTGGGCTCGCCCATCGCCAACCGTCCCCGGGCCGAGCTGGAGCCGCTGATCGGCCTGTTCGTCAACACCCTCGTGCTGCGCGGCCGGCTCGGCGCGCGGCCGCGGTTCCGCGAGCTGCTGGACCGGGTGCGCGGCAACGCCCTGGACGCCTACGCGCACCAGGATCTCCCCTTCGAGCGCCTCGTCGAAGAGCTGCACGTCGAGCGCAGCCTCGCCCGCACGCCGCTCCATCAGGTCGTCTTCGCGCTCCAGAACAATCCCGCGACGTCGATCTCGCTCCCCGGCCTGACGCTGGAACCCCTGGAAAACGATATGCGAAGGCACGGCCAAGACCGATCTCCTCCTCTCCCTGGCCGAAGAGGGCGAGGGCCTGCTCGGCGCCTGGGAGTACAGCTCGGACCTGTTCGACGCCGCGACCGTCGACCGGCTCACCGGGCATCTCCGGACGCTCCTGGAGGCCGCCGCCGCGCATCCGGACCTCGCCGTCGGCGACCTCCCTCTGCTGCCTGAAACGGAGCGGCGCCAGCTTCTGGAGGAGTGGAACGACACCCGCCGGCCGGCCGCCGCGGCCTGCCTGCACTCCCTCTTCGAGGTGTGGGCGGAGAGGACGCCGGACGCCGTGGCCGCCGTCTTCGAAGGCGAGCGGCTCACCTATGCCGAGCTGGACGTCCGCGCCGGACGCCTGGCCCGCCGGCTGGCCGCCCTGGGCGTCGGCCCGGAAGTCCTGGTCGCCGTCTGCGAGCCGGAAGGCCTGGACCGGCTCATCGCCGTGCTCGCCGTCTTCAAGGCCGGAGGCGCCTACCTGCCGCTCGACCCCACTCACCCGGCGGAGCGCCTGGCCTTCCTCCTGGACGACTCCCGCGCCCGGCTCTTGCTGACCCACAAGAGCCTGGAAAGCGTTTTCGGGGATCCGCCCCCGGCCGTGGCGCACACCGTCTTCCTGGACGACCCGGAGGAGGTGAACGCGCCTGCCGTCGCGTTCCATCCGGCATCCCCGCCGGTGCCCGAAAACCTCGCCTACGTGATCTACACCTCCGGCTCGACCGGCCGGCCGAACGGAGTGCTGGTGACGCACGGCGCGGCCTCCAACCTCATCCGGCAGGCGGTCGGGCACTTCCAGGTGAAGCCCGGCAGCCGCGTGCTCCAGTCGGTCTCCTTCAGCTTCGACGCCTCCGTGCTGGAGACGTGGATGACCTTCGCGACCGGCGCCACCCTGGTCGTGGGAACGCGGGAGAGCCGGATGTCCGGCGACCTCCTCGCGGACCTGATCCGCCGCGAAGAGATCACCGCGGCCGTGCTGACCCCGGCGAGCCTGGCCGGCCTGCCCGTGGACGGCGTCCCCTCGCTGCGCGTGGCGAGCGTGGGCGGCGACCGCTGCCCGGCCGAGCTGGCCGGCCGCTGGGCGCCGCCGGCCTCGGGCCTGCGCCGCCTCCTCAACTGCTACGGCCCCACCGAGGCCGCCATCTACGCCACCCTGGCCTTCTGCGAAGGCGAGCACCGGCGCGAGCCGCCGATCGGCCGGCCCGTGGACAACGTGCGCGCCCACGTTCTCGACGCCCTCGAGGACGGTGGCCGGCTGGTGCCGGTCGGCGTTCCGGGCGAGCTCTGCCTGGCCGGCGCCGGCCTGGCGCGAGGCTACCTCGACCGGCCGGCGCTCACCGCCGAGCGCTTCGTCCCCGACCCGTTCGGCGGCGCGGGGGAGAGGCTCTACCGGACCGGAGACCGCGTGCGGCGCCTGCCCGAAGGCGACCTGGAGTTCCTCGGGCGCGTGGACGGCCAGGTCAAGATCCGCGGCCTGCGCATCGAAGTGGGAGAGATCGAAGCGGCGCTCGGCAGCCACCCGTCGGTCGCCGAGTGCGCCGTGCTCGTGCGCGAGTCGCGGCTGGTAGCCTATGTCGTGACCTCACCCCCCCCCTGGACACCCCCCTCGTGACGGGTGAGGTCTTCAGCGCTTTCCTGCGCTCGCGCCTGCCCGACTACATGGTGCCGGGGAGCTTCCGCTTCCTCGACGCGCTGCCGCTCAGCCCGACCGGCAAGGTGGACCGCAAAGCCCTCGAACAGCTCGACCTGTCGCCGGTCTCCGCCGTCCGCATGGAGGCCCGGGACGCGGTGGAGCTCGAGCTGCTGCGCATCTGGGAGTCCGTGCTGGGCCTCCCCCGGATCGGCGTGCGCGACGACTTCTTCGATCTGGGAGGTCACTCGCTCCTCGCCGTGCGCCTGGTCGAGCGCGTGCGCCAGAGCTTCGGCCGCGAGCTGCCGCTGGCCGTGCTCTTCCAGGGCGGCACCGTCGAAGCCATGGCCGCCCTGCTGCGCGGCGAGTCGCGAGAGACCGTCTCCTGTCTGGTCCCGATCCAACCGGCCGGCACGAGGCCGCCGTTCTTCTGCGTCCATCCGGCAGGAGGCGACGTCCTCGCCTTCGCGGCCCTGGCGAGAAGCCTGGGACCGGACCAGCCCTTCTACGGCCTCCAATCCCGGGGCCTGTCCGGAGACGAGGAGCCGCTGATCCACATCGAGGCCATGGCGGACCTCTACCTGGAAGAGATCCGCCATGTGCAGCCCGCGGGGCCGTACCGGCTCGGTGGCTGGTCCCTGGGCGCCCTGATCGCCTTCGAGATGGCCCGCCGGCTCGACGCGGCCGGCGAGGAGGTCTCTCTGCTGGCCGTCCTGGACAGCTCGCCGAGTCTCTCTGGAGACGGGCCGGAGATGGGCGAGGATCATGTCACCGCTTTGCTGGAGATCGGCCACTACGTCGAGCGGCTCTGGAACCGCAACGTCGGCCTCGTCCCGGCCGACCTGGAAGGCCTGGATGCCGAAGCCGGCCTCGAAGTCCTCCTGGAGCGCCTGCGGCGAGCGGACTTCCTGCCGCCGGGAGCGGGCGTGGGCCACCTGCGCCGGATCCTCCGCGTCTACCAGGCCAACACCCTGGCGGCGCGGCGCTACACGCCCGGCGTGTTCTCAGGCCGCGTAACCCTCTTCCGCGCCGCGGACACGCCGGAAGGCGCGGCCCCGCAGCCGCCGGACCGGGGCTGGGGTGGAATCACCGGCCAGCCGGCCGAGGTCCACACCGTCCCGGGAGACCACATCACCCTCCTCGCCGAGCCGAACGTCCACGAGCTGGCGCGGAGTCTGCGCGCCGCGCTGGAGAACGCCAAGTCTCTGAGGCGAAAAAGGATGGAGGCCTTCCCGGCGAGCTGACGGGCATCCGCCGAAGCGTTTCGCCCTCTCGCCGAAGCGCTTCGGCGTCATCCCGAGACGCTTCGGCGACTCGCCGAAGCGCTTCGGCGGCCGGCTCAACGCTTCAGCGTCTCGCCGAAGCGTCTCGCCGCCTCGCCGACGCGCTTCGGCGTCTCCCGCAACGCTTCGGCGTCTCGCCGCAACACCTCGGCGCCTCCCGAGACCCTTCGGCGTCTCGCCGAAGCTTTGCGGCGTCATCCCGAGACGCTTCGGAACCCCGCCGAAGCGCTTCGGCGGTCGGCTCAACGCTTCGGGGTCTCCCTGAAGCGTCTCGGCACCTCGCCGAATCGTCTCGGCGCCTCGGTCGTAGACCCTCCGCAGAGGCTCAGGCGGTCCGCCGTTCGTCGAGAGTATCAGGAAAAGACGCTTGCCGTCGTTGGCCAAGGTCCGGGGCTCGCGCCGGACCTTGGTCGGCTTGATCGCGCTTGGGGTAGACTCGCCCTGGTACGCACCGAGCCGGTGGCCTACATCTGGCAAGAAGGGGAAGCCCGATGATCTTTCATGTGACTCTCGAGCATGCAGAAGATGGTTGGGTCGTGGTGGAATGCCCGGCGCTGCCGGGCTGTGTTTCCCAAGGGAAGGACGAGAAGGAAGCCCTGGACAATATTCGGGAAGCCATCACCGCCTGGTTGTGGGCCGAGGACCAGAAAGCGGTGGCTGTTCTCGCCAAGGTCGAAGGGCACGTCCCCGTCGTGGTGGCTGTCTAGCCCGTGGGCAAGCTCGGTAACATCTCTGGAAGGGAAGCCGCCAAGGCCTTCCAGAGGGCCGGATGGATGCCCATCGGTCAGGTTGGAAGCCACCTGGTGCTGGTCAAACCAGGTGTCAGGGCCAATCTGTCGGTGCCTCAACACAAGGAGCTGTCGGTAGGAACTCTGCGCTCTCTGATCCGGAATGCCGGCCTGACGACCGATGAGTTCCTCGCCCTCCTATGAAGCCCGGAGGGCGGCGAGGATCTCAGCCACCGTGGCGGTGGTCGCCTTGTGGAGGACGGACTCGAGGACCGCGGGGTCGCTGGAGCCAGAGAGTGCGGTCCGCAAATCGTCGCCCACCGCGAGGCCACGTCCAGCGCAAATCGCGAGGATCGCCTTGCGCAAACCCTGAGCCTCGCCCTCGGCACGGACATCGTCCAGGCTGGCGTAGCCCTGGCGCTGGAGGAGATTGCGGAAGATCACCCGCCGTGACGCCTCGCGGTCATAGAGCGCTTCCACCGGCACCGGATTGGCGAGGATGCCCGGCGCTTCGAGCTGCTCGCCGGGGTTCGCGATGCGCAGCTTCTGGTCCGGCTGATGGACCTCCACCCGCCGCGGGCCGGTCAGCCGCACCACCCAGACGTACCGGGTGCCGGCCGCGAAGAGCTCTTGGATCTTGATCCGCAATTCCGCCTCGTCCTGGCCGGTGTCGGCGTACTCGACCGCCAGGGCCGGTGTGCCCGGGCTCCATCCCGGCTGGTCAGGCAGATCTCCGATGGAGAGATCCGGGGCACGAAGGACTTCCGGAGACGGGGAAAACCCGACGTCGACTCCGACATCCTGGACCGCGGGGTCGCTTGCCAGTACCCCGTCTCCCACACTCGTCGCCTTCCCTCCCCGGCTGCCGGTGGGCAGGCAGTGAATGGGATGGCCGTTGGACAGCTCGTACGGATCGCCGGGACGGAGCTGGTCGGCATGGAAGGGTCCCTGAGACCCGGCAGGGAAGGGTCTCTGGGACCAAGTATGGGGTAACCTCTTTGCCATGCCGCAAGCTTAGCACTGCGGAGCGCCGATTTAAAGGCCGAGGCCTCGGTAAAGTTGCCGGCTTACCCGACCCGATGCTCTCTCCCCGAGTCCCGGGAGGTGTTTCAACCCTCCGCCCGGTCGTACGCCCTCCGCAGAGGCACCGGTGGTCCGCCCTTCATCGAGAGTATCAGGAAGAGCCTCTTGCCGTCGTTGGACAGGGTCCACGACTCGGTCCGCGCCGGCCCCTTCTCCGGCTTGATCTTCACGATAAGGTAGCCGTCCTTCCAACTCGCCCGGACCGTCTCCGTTCCGCCGGGACCCTCGACCTTGATCTTCTTTCCGCTTGGCTTGAAGACGCGGGACCGGCCGCCGCTGTCCGTGATCGTCACCTCGCCGTCCTTCTGAAGGATCGTCAACTCGTCCAGGTTGTGCATCGCCTGCATCGCCGGCGGTGGAGGCCCGCCCCTCATCCGGCCGCGTGATCCTCCGTCCGGAGGTCCACCCGGCCCTCCTCTCGGGCCTCCGTGGCCTCTGGGGCCTCCTTGTTCGCCGAAACCGGGCCGCCCTTCGCCGCGCCGCCCCTGCATCAACCGCGCGGTAATCTCGTCGTTGAGCCTCCAGGTGCCGCTCAGGTCCGGCTCCGGAGCCTTCTCACGGGCTCCTTCGGCCGCTGCCGCGGCCAGGAGCGCTGCCAGAACCACCAGAACCAGAAGCCACGCCGTTCGTACCGGTCGTCTTGCCATCTCCGCCTCCTCTGTGGCGCTGCAAGGCTAGCCGCGTCCCGAAGACGAATCTTCATCGCGACGCAAAGAACTTGTAAGGGATGTAAACCTACCTGAGCTTCCAGCCTTCCTCTATGATCTCTACGTTGCCACTTTGGGGATCGCGGCAGCGCACCTTTCGAGCCCAGGAGGGCGGCGGCCATCTCCGCCGCCCCCCTGATCGGACCAAGAGCCTCAGTTGACGGCCCGCCGGACGCGTAACCCGGCCCATACAGCCAAGAATCAAGGCTCGGGACCGGACGGCAGCAGGCAACGAAAGCCAAAGCACCTGACCCGGAGCGATGCCCTGTGCCTGTTGCGGTATCGCCACAGCCAGATACCTGGCACCGCCGATCCACGACCCGCCGCGCAAACAACGAACAGCGGTGTCATCACCCGTGGTGGAGAGAGGGTCTCGTTGCCCATCACGATCCCGATAGGCCGCCGCATCCCAGACATCCTCGCACCACTCCCAGACGTTGCCGGCCTGGTCCAACGCGCCAAAGGGCCCCGCACCTTTAGGGTAGGATCCCACGGGCGTCGTCCGGCCTTCCCGGCTCCCGAAGTTAGCGTGCTCCGGCGTCGGCTCGTCGTTCCCCCAGGGGTAACGCCGTCCATCCGGCCCCCGCGCCGCGGCCTCCCACTGCGCCTCGCTCGGCAGACGCAGGCCCGCCCACCGGCAGTAGGCCTGTGCCTCTTCCCAACTCACCCCCACCACTGGCTGCTCGGGTTGATTGAACTGCTTGTCAGCCCAGTACGCGGGCTCGGGGGTGCCTGGGTTCGCGGCCAGGAAGCGGCCGTATTGCTCATTCGTCACCGGGTACTTGGCGATCCAGAAGGGGCTGAGAACCACGCGATGAACGGGCCTTTCGTTATCGGTGATGTCCTTGGCCCCCAGGGTGTACTCTCCGCCCGGCACGTACAGCAGTACCGTTCCATCTGTCTCGTTTCGCCGTTCCTCCGAGATCCTCAGGAAGTCGAGCACATAGGGGTCGTCGGCGATCTGGTCAACACGCGCTTGCTGGTGTCGAGCCGGCCGCTCGATGCCCAGCAGCTCGGCGGCCATGCCGGCTACTTCTCGGTCCTGATCGGTCAACAGGCGGCTGACAAGGGCTTTCCCCACAACTCCGTCCGGCAGCGGTTCCGCGTCCCAGCCAGGGAGCGCGCGCAGCAGGCGCAACGCGTGATAGCGCTCCTGTGCGCTCGCGATCCCCCCGGCCAGCGCCGCGAGAAGCGGCCTCGGGGTCACCGCCGAAGCGTCGCGCAGGAGGTCGTCGGCGAGGCGGACGTCGCGCTGGAGAGCTTCCTGCCGCAGCAGGGTGCTCAGCAGCGGCTCGAAGAGACTCGGATTGTCGAGACCCACGGCGAGGAGGATCACCTCCCGCCACCAGGTCTCGCCGAAATGCCCGGCGAGATCGACGAGAAGCTCCGGAGCGCGGACGATCTGATCCTGGACGTGGCGGGCGCTCAGGTATTCCTGGAAGCTCAAATGCAGGAAGGCGTACGCCGGGCCGACGTTGACCAACAGGCCGGACTGGTCGCGGATCGCCTCCAGGAGAGCCTCGCCGTCGTCGGCGCCGCGCCCCAGCTCGCGCAGCGGCGCGGCCAGAAGCGGCAGGATTTCCGCCGTGCCCGCCTCCTTGCGGTCTTGGGTGTGGAGCCACCAGGCCAACGGCTGGAGGAGCTTGAGCGACTGAGAGGCGGTGAGGACGACAGGCATCCCCTTCGCCCGGCGCCAGAGCTCGAGGAGGACGGCGCAGCAATCGCCGTAGAGATCCACCCGCCGCTCGGGCAGGTGCTTGCGGTCGCGGTGGACGAGGCAGAGGATCTGGAGCAGCAGGGGATTGGTCGCCAGATCCCGCAAGCTCACCGTGCGCGGATCGTCCGCGGTGAAGATCCGCAGGGCGAGATCGTCCGCCGCCTCCGTCGCCAGCCGCTCGGCCACCTCGGGCGCGCGGCCCAGCTCGGCCTGCGCCTCCACCGCGCCGTACCAGTCCTGGAGAAAGCGCCGGGCTTCCGCCTCAGTCAAGTCGCGGACGTGAAGCTCCAGGAAGCGGCCGGTGAGCCGCGCATCGCCTTTGTAGCCGGCATAACGGCTGGTCACCACGAAGATGCTGTCCTTGAGGCTTGTCACCGCCGCCTCTTCCAGCCAGCGGGAGACTTCGGCGCGCTGCGCGGCATCGGCGATCTCGTCCAAACCGTCGACCAGGACAAGGAGGTGATCGCGCCGCAACAGGCGCTTCGCGAAAGCCGCGGCGTCGAGGCCTGGGGCGATCCGTTCGATCGCGCCGGTCAAGGCAGGCAGCAAACCGGTGCCGGGATCCGCCAGACGCCGCAGCTCGAGGAGCACCGGCACGGTTTCCGCCGGCAGGCCGAGGCGGGCCGGACCCGCGAGAACGAAGTGCTTGAGCAGCGTGGTCTTGCCCGTCCCCGGATCGCCGAGCACGACGGCGCCGCGCAGGCCGTGCTCCTGGGCAAGGGAGAGCGCCGCGTCGAACGGCACCTCGCGGTCCTCACACTCCGCGAAGGCCGGATCGCGCAGCGTCCCGCCTTTCTTGTGCTCGCTCTCCATCGCATGGTGCATCACCCGCGCCCGCAGCGGCACGTAGACGCTCTCCAGCCGGATCGGCAGCCGCACCCGCGTCGCGAAACCGGCGATGGGAAGATCCCGGTGGGCGGCACGCAGCCGTTCCAGGTAGTGGACCAGATCCGGATCTTCCGGGGTGGTGATCCGCCCTGCATTCCAGCCCGGCCGGTCCCGTTCGACGATCTCCTCCGCGATCTTGACCAGCTCTCCTTCCCACTTTTCCCCAAAGCTGTCCAGGGGTGTGCCGTCGAGAGGCCGGGCCTGAAGCCGAGAGAGCCAGGCGACTTTCTTCCACATGCATGGGCGGACGATCACAGGGAAGACCCGCAACTTGTCCTTGGCCCGCCCTTCGAGAAACCGCGGGACTTCCTTGCTGAGGATAAACTCGGAGGTCAGGAAATCGGCTGAGACGAGGAAGACCGCCACACTGGCCCGGTCGATGGCGGCTTCAATCTCCTTCAGCCACTCAACCCCGGCCCCGATCCGCCGGTCGTCCCAGACATCGAGCACTCCTTCTCTCTCCAGGACGCCCAATTGCTTCGCGAGCCGGTCCTTCCACAGTTCGTCCTTGTGGCTGTAGCTGATGAAGACGGAAGGCATTCGAAGATTTTAGCGCGGGAGATGATCACGGTCGACATCGTGATTGCCCGGGACGAGGAAGAGATCCTTGAGCGGCACCTCCGGCGTGAAGGCCCGGCGGACGGCGTCGAGAAACGCCGCGGCTTCGCGGAACTGCTCCTCGATCGACTTCCCCGGCTCACTGCCGAGATGCCCGAAGGCGGCGTCACCGGTGAAGAAGATCAGGTCCGGCCGCAGGCCGTGATCGCGCGCGAGCCCGGCGAGGTCTTGGACCAGCGTCTCGGTGATCCGCCCCGCATCCCAGCCGGAGCGGGGGCGGCAGGCGTGGAGATCGGAGAGGTGCAGCCAGGTCAGGGCGGCCATGATGGACGGATTGTTTCATGAGTCGCGCCCGGGTGAGGCGATATACTCCCCCTCCAACTGTCGGCCACCGCCGCCTTGACCGGCAAGAAGCCACGGAGGAGGTTCGGTTTCGGTCGGGAAAACGCGGTATGCTTGGCGAGATAGCTTCACCAGAACCCGCGACGTGCCGGCCGTCAACCTCTCTTCGGGGGGCCAGCCATGAAAAGCACACCGTCAACCTCTTGCAGACGCAGATCCTGGATGGGTGGCCTGCTCGCGTTGGTTGCGTGCGCCTCGCTCGCGGCTGCCGAGGCGCCCCAGGAGACGGAAGTCCGCGAGCCGGAGGATTTCACCAAGCTGAGCCTGGAGGAGCTGGCTGCCATCAAGGTGCCCAACGTCTATGGCGCCTCGAAGCACGAGCAGAAGACCACCGAAGCGCCGTCGGCGGTGAGCATCGTTTCCGCGGATGAGATCAAGAAGCAGGGGTATCGCACTCTCGGTGGCATCCTGCGGAGCGTGCGCGGTTTTTATGTGAACTTCGATCGAGCGTACGACGCCATCGGTGTGCGCGGGGTGAACCGCCCGGGCGATTATGGCGGGCGCATCCTGATCACCGTGGATGGTCACCGCCTGAACGATCCCGTCTACGACTCGGCAGCCGGAGCGATGGACTTCCTCCTCGATGTGGATCTCATTGAACGCGTGGAAATCATTCGTGGACCGGGCTCCTCGCTGTACGGAAACAACGCGTTCTTTGGCGTCATCAACGTTGTCACCCGCAAGGGCCGCGACATCGGCGGCACGGAGCTCGCCGGCTCCGCGGGCAGCTTCGATACCTACACCGGCCGGGCCAGCTATGGGAGCACGCTCGCCAACGGCGTTGAGCTCGTGCTCTCCGGCACGGGCTACGACAGCGCGGGCAACCGGCGGCTGTATTACCCCGAGTTTTCATCCGTCAACAACGGCGTAGCCGAGAACATGGACGGCGAGTGGGCACGGAGCGCGTTCGCCGGCGTCACTTGGAAGGGGCTTTCGCTCACCAGCGGCTTTGTGAGGCGCCAGAAGACCTGGCCTACCGCGGCTTACTCCGTGGACGATGCCGTCGTCGTGTTCAATGACCCGCGCTTCTTTTCGGTGGATGAGCGTGCGTTTGCCAGCCTCAAGCTCAAGCACGCCTTCGCGAAGGAGTCCGCAATCCAGGCGCGCGTTTACTACGACCGTTACCGGTTTGATGGTCAGTATCCCTATGACTACCTCGATTCCATTGATCCGGTCACCTTGAACCAGGATATCGTCCGATCGGAATCCATGGGTGGCGAGGTGCAGGCGAGCAAGACGTTTCTCGGGAAGCACCGCGTCACGGTGGGAGCGGAAGCACGGCGCGATTTTCAGCTCGATCAGAAGAACATTGACGTCGATCCGCCGCTGACCTACATCGATTCGCACGAGTCCGGCAGTTTTTTCGGCGTCTACGCGCAGGATGAGATCCAGGTGTTGAAGAATCTCATCCTGAATGGAGGCGTTCGCTACGATCATTTCAGCACCTTTGGCGACACGGTAAACCCGCGGGCCGCGCTGATCTATCAGGCATGGAAGACGACTACGTTCAAGCTTCTTTATGGCCAGGCCTTCCGCGCGCCCAACGCGTACGAAAGCTTCTACGAGTCCGCGATCAACAAGCGCAATCCGAGCCTTGGCCCCGAGACCATCCGCTCCTATGAGCTGGTTTGCGAACAGTGGCTCGGCAAGCATTGGCGTGCCGCCGTGTCGGTGTTCTACAACGACATCAGGGATCTCATCGGCTACCGGGAGGACCCGGCGGACGGCGTGTTCTTCTTCGACAACCTGGACGCGGTCGTGGCCAAGGGCGGCGAGATCGAAGCGGAGGCGCAGTGGGCCAACGGCCTGCACGGACGGGCCAGCTACACCCACACCCTCGCGGAAGACACCACGACCGGCCTCCGGTTGAACAATTCGCCCGCGCACCTCGGCAAGCTGGGGCTTTCGCTGCCGTTCTGGCAGGACAAGGTGGTCGCCAGCCTGGAGCTCCAGGCCATGAGTGGGCGTCAGACGGTGCGCGGGGGCCGTGTGGGCGGGGTGGCGCTGGCCAATGCGACGCTGTTCAGCCGCGAGTTGGCCGAGGGTTTGGAGGTCTCCGCCAGCGTTTACAACTTGTTCGACCGGCGCTATCGCGATCCGGTAGCCGCTGATTTCAGGCAGGACTCCATCGAGCAGGACGGACGCAACTTCCGGATCAAGGTCACCGGTAGATTTTGAGGCATATGTCGGTTCCAAGGGCAAGGGGATGGAGACCGGCGGGGGCCGCCCGCCTGGGCGCACTGGTGCTGGCCGCCGGTGTCTGCCTGCTCCCGTTGCGCGCCGCGGCGTCTGACGCGGTGGAGCTTGAATACAAGGTGAAGACCGGCTACCTCTTCAACTTCGCCAATTTCATCGAATGGCCGCCCGCGGCCCTGCCCGAGCCGAACAGCCCATTCATCGTCGGCGTGCTGGACGGGGGCGAGGCCTTGCCCGTGCTGCAGTCGTTGCTGAAGGGAAAATCGGTCAACGGCCACCCGGTGCAGGTCAGAGCCGTCTCCGCCGATCGCATCGGCAGGGACGTGCATATCCTGTTCGTCACCCGCGCGGCCGGAAAATCTCCCGCGGAGATCCAGGCGGCTCTGGGCGGAGCCGCCACGCTGCTGGTGGGCGAGACCGAGCGGTTCGCCGAACGCGGCGGCATGGTGGGTTTCGTGCGCGAGGAAGACAACATTCGCTTTCAGCTCAACCTCGAACGCGTCGCCGAAGCCGGCCTCAGAGCCAGCGCCAAGCTCGCCAGCGTGGCCAGGCTGGTGACGACCCAAACCCGCGAGCTCCGCGAACCCCGCCAATAACCGGACCTGAGCATGCGATTCCTCGACAATCTCCCGCTCAAGCGCAAGCTGCTGCTGACCACCCTTGCCACCTGCATGACGGCCCTGGCACTCACCTGCAGCGCTCTGTTCTGGTTCCAATCCGTCACCTTCCGCAGGAGCTTCGCCGCGGAGCTGGAGTCCCTGGGTGCCATCATCGCCCACAACAGCGCCGCGCCCCTGGCCTTCAACGACCAGAAGTCTGCCGTTGAGGTGCTCAACGCCCTCAGGGTCAACTCGCACATCACCTCTGCCTGCGTTTTTGACAGCGAGGGAACGCTTTTCGCCCGTATCGGAGATGAGTCGGCCGGAACGGAGGCCGGAATGGGCCGCGGGGGGGCGCGGTCCGGCGTGACGTTTGACCAGGGCTACGCCAGCCTGAGCCTGCCCATCCCCCTGGTCGACGGCCGGTCCGGCCGGCTGGCCCTGCGTGCCAACTTCGCAGACCCGTATCGCGATCTGCTCTCGCTGTATGCCGTGGTTCTGGCCGTGGCGATGGCCGGCTCGCTCGGCGTCATGCTTTTCATCTCTTCCGCAGTGCACCGCATCATCACCGGTCCCATCGAGGCGTTGGCTGAAGTGGCGCAGGACATCAGCGACAAGGAGGACTATTCCACCCGCGCCCGCGAGTTGGGCCGGGATGAAGTGGGCCTGCTGACCCGCACGTTCAACCGCATGCTCGATCAGATTCAATCGCGCGACGCACGCTTGAGAGGCGCGCAGGAGGATCTGCGCCAGGCCAAGGAAGCCGCCGAGGCCGCCAGTGTCGCCAAGAGCCGGTTCCTCGCCACGATGAGCCACGAGATTCGTACTCCTATCAACGGCGTCATGGGCATGAGTGCGCTTCTGCTGGACACGGAGCTGTCCCGGGAACAGCGCGAATACGCCGAGGTGATCAGGCGTTCCGGCGACAACATGATCCGGGTGATCAACGACATTCTCGACCTCTCGAAGATCGAGGCGGACAGAATGGAGCTCGAAGCGACAGGCTTCGATTTGCGCACCGTGATATCGAGCGCCGCCGATCTTGTAGCGCTACGGGCTCGCGAAAAAGGGCTGCTGTTCCACTCGGCGATCGCCCCCGATGTTCCCTTGCTGCTGCGCGGAGATGCGGGGCGGTTGCGGCAGATTGTCACCAACCTGGTGGGCAACGCCGTCAAGTTTACCCAGGCAGGATTCGTACGGCTCCATGTCTCAAAAGACGCGGAAGAGGAAGAGCGCTTGACGCTGCGGTTCCTGGTGGAGGACAGCGGCATCGGAATACCGGAAGACAAGCTCGCCCTGGTCTTCGAGCCGTTCATCCAGGCCGACGGTTCGACGACGCGGAAATTTGGCGGAACCGGTCTGGGTTTGGCCATCTGCAAGCGGCTGGTGAAGTTGATGGGGGGGGACATCGGTGCCGTGAGCGCGGAAGGCAAGGGCGCCACCTTCTGGTTTACCGCCGTGCTGGAAAAGCAGACAGCGGCGGATCTCATGCCGCCGAGGGCCGCGGTGGATCCCCTCTCGAGAACGGATGCGGCCGGACGAGGAGCGCGCTTGCTTCTGGCCGAGGATGACCCGATCAGCCAGATCGTACTGCAGAAGACCTTGTCGAAGCTCGGCTATCACGTGGATGTCGTAGCGAATGGCCGCGAGGCGCTCGTGGCACTGGCAGGGATCGATTATGCCCTGGTGCTGATGGATTGCATGATGCCCGAGATGGACGGGTATGAGGCGACCCTTGCCATCCGGGACCGGACTTCGGTGGTGCGGAACCATGCCATCCCGGTGATTGCCCTGACGGCCAATGCCATGCGCGAGGACTGCATGAAGAGCCTGGCGGCCGGGATGAATGATCATCTCACCAAGCCGTTCGAGATTCCCCAGTTGCTTGCCGTTCTCAAGAGGTGGCTGAGGGCCGGTCATGACACCCCTTCCGGGACTTGACGCGGCGGCGGCCGTGCCCCAGCATAGCGACGTATGCCCAGCGGAAAGATATCTGTCCGAGCCTCCGACCTTCGCGGCTTGAATCGACTGGTCATCGATGCCACGGCGGGTGTCACCGACGTGGTGGAGGCCCTGCACCACAACATCGCCCGGGCTCCGGGTACCCTTGCCGAGCCGTCGCGAGGCCGTACGCGGGGCATCACGGGCCTGGTGTACCGGTGCATCCGCGGGATTACCCGTCTCGTCGGCGGCGGGATCGATGCCGCCCTCGCGCCTCTCGCGCCGCTGGGGGAGGGGAGCTCCTCGCCCGAACGCGAGGCCGTGCTGGCCGCCTTGAACGGTGTGGTGGGGGACCACCTCGCCGCCACCGGCAATCCGCTGGCGATCCCCATGGCGCTGCGCCGGGGGAGGGGCAACCCCTCGTCTCCACGCCTGGAGGCAGGCTGCTCGTGCTGGCCCACGGCCTGTGCTTGAACGACCTGCAATGGAACCGGAACGGGCACGATCACGGCGCCGTGCTGGCCCGCGACCTCGGCTTCACGCCGGTCTACCTGCACTACAACAGCGGCCTCCATGTCTCCACGAACGGGCGCGCGTTCGCCGGCCTGATCGAGGATCTGGTCAAGCGGTGGCCGGTACCGGTGGAAGAGATCGCTATCCTCGGACACAGCATGGGCGGGCTGGTGGCGCGCAGCGCCTGCCATTACGGGAGTGCTGCCGGGCACGATTGGCCGCGGCATCTGAAAAAAATCGTCTTCCTGGGAACGCCGCACCACGGCTCCGCCCTGGAGCGCGGCGGCAACCGGGTGGATTCGATTCTGGGGTACAGCCGCTATACGGCACCCCTCGGCCGCCTGGGGAAGATCCGCAGCGCCGGCATCACCGACCTGCGCCACGGCAACCTGCTGGACGAGGACTGGGAGGGGAGCGACCGTTTCGAGTCCCCGGACGACCCGCGGCGGCCGGTTCCCCTGCCGGATGGCGTCCAGTGCTACACGATGGCGGCGGCGGCAAAGAGCCGTCTGCTCGGCGACGGTCTGGTCCCCGTGAACAGCGCTCTGGGCCGTCACGAAGAGGCGCGCCGCACCTTGTCGTTTCCCGAGTCACGGCAATGGATCGCTCAGGGAATGCGGCACTTCGACCTGCTCAGCCGGCCTGAAGCCTACGAGAAGATCCGGGAGTGGCTCGCGGCCTGAGCGGGCTGTTTTTCGACCATTCACAGGAGTCCCCATGCTGCGAACCCACCACCGGTCCTTTTCCCTCGCCATCCTCTCTCTGTTCATTGTCGCCAGTACAGGCGGCACGGCCGGCGCGGCGAATCTTTCGGATCAAGCGCCGGATCACGCTCCATCCTGGTGCGGCACCCGCAAGTCGGGACTCGCGGTCGCCTCGGCGATCCATCGCGATCAACTGCGCCGCCTGGAGCAGAAGCGGGGGAAGGGGATGGCGGCGCGCATCTTCCCGCAGGCGTCGCGGGTCGGCGACGTGGCGGTGCTGGTCGATGACGGCAGCCTGTTCGTGGAGCCCAATCCGCTCGACGTCGCCAACTTCGGGGTGCAGTACGTACCCCAGAAGAAGGGCGGCCTGGTGGTTTTGCCGTCGAGCGATCCGGTCGCGGAGGAGATCGGCGACCGGATCGGCCTGAGCGACGACGACAGCCGGGCGATTTCGTTCCCGAAGGGTTTCCGCTTCCGCTTCTACGGCAAGGTCTACACCGGCATGTTCGTCGGCTCCGACGGGCATCTGACCTTCAAAGCGCCCGACGCCGCGTCGACCAGCCGGGACCTGGATCGCCTGATCAGCGGCCCGCCGCGGATCGCGCCGCTCTTCGCCGATCTCGATCCGTCGGGTGCGAGCGGCGACGGCGGCGTCTACGTGCTGACCAGCAAGGCGAAAGTCGTGGTCACCTGGCTCGACGTGCCGGAGTTCGGAACGAACAACCACAACACGTTCCAGGCCGTGCTCTACCCCAACGGCCGCATCACCTTTGCCCTGGGCCGGATCGACGCCCGGGAGGCGGTAGTGGGAGTGGCTCCCGGCGGCAACAGCGACGTGCAGTTGCTCGACTACACCGAGAGCCTGCCCAGCGGCGTCCTCAAGGTGGCGATCGCCGAGCGCTTCGTGGAAAACCGGTCTTTCGATCATCTCGCGGTCGCCAAGGCGTTCTTTCGCGAGCTCGCCGACGACTACGACCACCTGGTCGTCTTCCTCGACTTCCCCCTGAGCCTGCAGGGCGCCTTCGCTTTCGAGATCACGATCAAGAACGAAATCCGTGGCATCGGGGAAGACGTGTTCGACGCCGGCGCGCAGGTCGGCAGCCACGGACGGCTGCGCAGCTTCGTGCAGATGGGGTCGCTGTCGCGTTATCCGCCAACCCCGAAACCAAGTTCCTCGGCACCAACAGCACTCTCGACGTCATGGGCCAGGAGACCGGCCACCGGTGGCTCTCGAATCTGCACTTTTTTGATGAGAACGGCCAGAAGAGCGACGCCCTGCTCGGCCGCGACCTCGTGCATTGGAGCTTCTGCCACAACACCCTGGCGTCGGACATGGAGGGAAACCTTTTCCGCGAGGACGGCGGCGACCGCTTCACCTCGATCGCCGCCACGGAGCGCTTCAGCCCGCTCGACCAGTATGCGATGGGGCTGATCCCGCCTCGGACGTGCCGCCGTTCTATTACGTCGACGGTTGCCTCGATCCGGCCGAGGGGCCCGCGATCGGCGTCACCATCCAGGGCCGCCGCATCGATCTGACGATCGACGACATCATCGCCGCCGAAGGGCCGCGCGTGCCGACGGCCGCCAAGGCGCCCCACAGCTTCAACATGGCCTTCATCCTCGTCGCCCAGGCCGATCAGTTCCCGTCCGACGAATCGATCGCCAAGGTCGACCGCATCCGCGCCGCGTGGGAATCCTACTTCGCGCAGGCCACCGACGGGCACGGCACGGTCGACACGGCGCTCAGGCCGCGGCGTTGACCGGAGTGGGGAAGCGGACCGAGGCCCGGACGGGGGTTCCCCCTCTCACTGCGTCTTGTTTCTTCGGGGAAGATCTTGTAGTGTCCCCTTCGGAGGTCGTATGAGAACGACAGTTACCGAGCGAGGGCAGACGGTCGTGCCGGCGAGGATTCGCCGGGACTATGGGATCGAGCCTCATTCGAGGTTGGAGTGGCTCGACGATGGCCACACGATTCGCGTCATCCCGATTCCCGACGATCCCATCCGCGCGGCCCGCGGCAGCACCCAGGGGTTGAGCCGGCGCCTCCTTGAGGAGCGCCAGCGTGAGCGTGCCCGCTGAGCGTTACCTCCTAGACACGTCCGCCATCCGCTTCGAGCGCGATCGCGGGCGGCAGCCGGAAGACGTTGCGGGCCGGCGCGAGCACGTTACTCGGCGAAGCCGCCCTTGATGTGGTTGCCGA
The DNA here is from genome assembly GCA_963844885.1 of uncultured Holophagales bacterium. Taxonomy (GTDB): domain Bacteria; phylum Acidobacteriota; class Thermoanaerobaculia; order Multivoradales; family UBA5704; genus DATMER01. The sequence goes on from CAWJQA010000020.1 coordinate 434,865, forward strand.
ACATCCGCATTTCGGCGCAGATGTTTTCCCGGCCCAGGCGGCACCAGCGGCAGGAGCCGCAGGTGAGGACGGCCGGCAGCAGGACCAACTCGCCGTCTAGCCGCCAGCGCCTACCAGAGAGGTCCGTACTCCTGGCTGATATGCCGGCCAAGCAGCACCAGTGCGAGCACCGCCAAGCCGAGCAGGCTATAAATGAAGGCCTTGAATTGTCGCTTGCGGCGACGAATCGGCTTGTCCATTGACTCGGTTAGTTCCTCCTCGCTAAAAAGTTGCGCTAGGCGATCCCTTTCCTCTTTCAACTCTGTACTCAGGATGCGCTCGTCGAGGATGGCATGGAGAAAGAGGATCGTCAGGACGATGAGCGAGTAGAGGAAGAATGCACCGGCGATCCGGTGTCGGGTCGCCTCGTCGGCCTTGGCTGCCTCCAGCAGGTAATTGGTGAAGAAGAAGCCGAGCAGGGTGATGCTGTAGCCGGCGAGCGCCGCAATTGTCGAGTTGAGGGTGCGGCCATACTGCTGTACCTTGATGGCGAGGAAATCGCTGCGCTCCTTTTGCCTTTCAAAATACTGGCGAGTGCCGTCCTTGAGATAGACCTTCCAATTGGACATGGCCGACTTTAGGAGGTTGGGCGCAGCGGCAAGGACGCCCGAGTAGTTGGCGCGCGGATCTTCCCCCAGCCGTAGCGAGATCAGGTTCTCGACCAGTTGCAGCTTGTCGGATATCCGCTCGTCGCAGGCCCACTTCACGAGCTTGCACAGAGCTTCGACGCTCTTTCGTGGAATCGAGTCATGCCAAGGCTCGACCTCCCCTCGCCGGTATCCCTGAAAGACCATGCGAAGCACGCGCTCCGGCGAAATCCTTTCCGCAAGGTAGGCCAGCGCTAGGTCGGCTGCTAGGCGGTCGCAGTTGCGCTCCGCCGGCCCACCGTCGCGAAGTTCGGGCTCGAACAGGAAGTGCAGAGGAGTCACAGGTATGTCAAGGGGCAGAGGCCACTCGTTGCGGCGTGCTTCGGTGACCTGAGCGGCCATTTCAAGCCTCACCTTCATGGCACTGGCCCAGGACTCCAGCACGCTGGTGAGCTTGCAGTACGAGAGACTCAGGAGCAGGAGAGGACCAGCAGGCTGTGTCTGCTCCTGCTTCTCGAGGGAGACGAAGAGGTTGGCCCGCCCCCAGTCGATACCCAGCAGGTTCTTCCACCGGTCCGGCTCAGCGAGTGAAAGCTGGCTCAGGGGCTGGTCGACGGTGGCGGGTCGCAAAATCAGCAGGATCTGCACATGCGCGGGGACTTTGCCAGGATTCTCCCCGCTCTCCCGGCCGATCAACTGCGGTCGGTTGACCTCGATCTTCAACTCGAAGTCTTGGCCATATTTGCAGGGCGTTCAAGAACTCCTTGAGCGCAGTTCCGGAATCGTTGAAGTCGGCTGTTGACCAGATCGGGTTTCGCTGCGCGCTTAAAGTGAGGTAAGCTGAAGTGCCAAAGGCCTCTTCCCAACGGGACAAAAAGGAGCCATCGATCCACGCGAGACGTTCTTTGGGGACCGTCTTCTTGAGAGAAGCATTGGCTTTGCAGGATCGTCCAAGATGGTCTCTTGAGAATCGCCGGTCTCATTCCGGACATACGCAAGAACCTCAGATGCTCGTTCGAACACCGGCTAGGACTCCGTGTACGCGGGCGCTTCGATCCCGAACTGGTAGTGGCCTTCCTCCATCTTAATGCTTATATGCTGGTCCATGACTTCCCGCTCACCGGCGATAGAGATACCGTTCGAGAGGTTGATCCGGCGCCGACTCGTCCGCTCCGCAACGTAGGTGTGATCGACGTCGAAGCTGGCTGTCGACAGGCCGGCCGAGCGAAGCTCCTCGCGAAGCTCGTTCTGCAGCCCCGGCTGATCCGGCAGAGTGTTGTGGAGGAATTCTTGAACTTGTACGCTATCTCTGCAGACGAAGTGCTGAAGTCCAGTATAGAACAGGTCCAGCTTGATCTCATTTGTCTTGCGACGGGCGAAGCTCTGCGTGACGTCGATGAACTGCTCTGTCATGAACCGGGCGTCTTCCACGAAACTGGCGCCGAGGAAGTCACGGAGAAAATATTTCGCCACGATGTGGCGGCCTTGCCGCCGCTGATACTTTCGGTCGGTTACCAGCAACTCGTATTCTTGTCTCGTGCCCGGTTTCACCAAAAAAGCGAATTTGTCTTTGAGCTCGGTGGATGTCGGCAGATCTCTTGCGTGTACCAGGACCCTGGGCGGTGTCGACGGGCTTCCTAGATCGACTGCGATATGAACGTCGTAATCGAGCTTCAGGATGGCGTAGCAGATTTCGGCAGCGGCGGCGAACTCGGCAAAGATGATGTAGGACGCCTTTTGGGCTGCGGCGGGAGGGGTGACATTGAGGAGCTGATTCGCCATTTCGATGGAGAGGGCGTGGAACTCGTCAGGCTTATTGGGATTATTGAATAGAGTGGAAACCTGGGCACAGACGGAGTCCGAATCGCGTTTGTCGAACTTCGCCTTGTGCGTCTTCGAGTCGGTGTGGATGGCATCGGCTGTCAGATCCTTGAAGTAGCTCGCAAACTGCGCGAAATCATCCGGTTGGAAGACGGTCTTTGTGTCGACGGGCATACCTGAGGGTTGCAGCGTCAAACCACCACTCTTGGCGATTTCATAGAGATGGATGCTGGCCCTGCGAAGCTGAATCTCATCTGCCTGGACGGTGTCGAGATTGGACTTAGGCATGGTTCGCCTCCGCCTTTACGCTGTCACCTCATCAAGGTCGGCGATTCAAAATTGCACTATAGCACAGTGGAGAAAGGTGGCCGTGGCCCGAGTCCGAGACTGATGCACGATCCTGGAGAAGCCGCGCGGAAACCAGCGATCCGCCCATTCGCCTCACGGAATGACCACGCCGCGGATCCCCTTTCCCTGCCGGCAGGAGTCGATCGCGTCACCGATCTGTTCCAGTGGGAAGCGGCCGGTCACCAGCGGGGTGAGCCGTAGGCGTCCCGCGGCGACCATCTCGATCAGCGGCGGGTAGTCCACCGGCCGGCAGCCGAGCGAGCCGACGATGTCCATCTCGTGGAACATGACTTTCGAGGCCGGCCAGGCGGCGGGATCGGGGCTGTAGCCGATCACGCAGAGCCGGCCGCCGCGGCGCACGGAGTTGAAGGCGGCGGCCTGGGTCACCGGCTTGCCCACGGCTTCGAAGGCCACGTCCACGCCGTCACCGGTGAGAGTCCGGATCTCCTTGTCCGGCCGCTCGACCCGCGAGGCGTCCACCACCGCGGTGGCCCCCAGCTCCAGCGCCATGGCGAGCCGCTCGGGGTTCTGGTCGACCGCGATCACGCGCGCTCCGGCCGCGGCGGCGATCTGGACCACGTTGATCCCGACACCGCCGACGCCGAAGACCGCCACCGTGTCTCCGGGCCGGACCTGGCCCCGGTTCTTGACCGCGTGGAAGGGGGTCGAGAGCGCGTCGGCGATGATGCACCCCTCTTCGAGCGCGATCGCGGGCGGCAGCCGGAAGACGTCGCGGGCCGGTGCGATCACATATTCGGCGTAGGCGCCGTCGATGTGGTTGCCGAACATCCGCATTTCGGCGCAGATGTTCTCCCGGCCCAGGCGGCACCAGCGGCAGGAGCCGCAGGTGAGGACGGCCGGCAGCAGGACCGGCTCGCCTTCCTTCCAGCCGGTCACGCCCGCACCCAGGGTGTCCACCCGTCCGGAGGCCTCGTGGCCCAGGATCAGCGGCGGCGTCTTGAACGTGGGCGTGCCATGGTCCAGGTAGTGCAGATCGGTGTGGCAGACGCCGCAGGCGGCGACCCGCACGCGGATCTCGCCGGGACCGGGCTCGGGGATCGGCCAGTCCTCCAGACGCAGCGGCTGGCCGCCGCCGTAAAACACCGCGGCGCGCATGGTGGCGCCCTTGCGGCGTGGCGATACCGGGGAAGATGCGGGAGCTTGCGCGAGAGGTGAGGTCACCATGTCAGCCCACCTCCAGCGCTTCGGCCGGCGCTTCGATCGTTTCACGCACGGCCAGGGCGGCACCGCAGTTGCCGCAGAAGCGGAGCTCCTCCGGCAGCCCCTTGGCGCCGCAGGTCGGGCAGGAGGCGACCGGCGCGCCCCAGACCATCTCCGGCGCGCGACCCTCGGCCCAGCGGCGGCGCACGCCGTCGTAGTCGGCCGGGCGCTTCTCGACGAAGGCGGTCATCCCCTCCCAGGGCTCGCGGCCCATGTAGTGCAGCGCCAGCCACTCCTGGGCGTGCGGGATGGTCGCGTTCCAGGCCAGCTCCTTCCAGAAGTTGGCCTGCGCCTTGGTGTAGCGCAGGCACTCCGGGAAGGTGTGGCGCAGCCGCTCCGTCAACCGGGCCACCGCCGCGTCGAGCGGCTGGAGGTCGATCACATAACCCTCCTGCCGGCGCTGCGCCTTGCCGATCTCTTCCGGCGTGGGGCTCGCCACCGGGGTGCCGTCGTGCAGCACGGTGGGCGCCACCTCGTTGACCAGCCCCCATTCGAGAGCCTTGGCGGCCGGGATGCGCTCGTTGATGTAAAGCATCTGCCGCGCCCGCTTGTCCCCAACCACCAGCGGCAGCCACTGGGTGGAGCCGCCGGCCGCCACGGAGCCGACGCCGGTCCCCACCTGGGTGAGATAAACGTGCGAGCCGGCGATCGTGAAATCGCAGGCGAGCTGGCTCTCGTTGCCGCCCCCCACCGCGATGCCGTTCAGGCGCGCGATTACCGGCTTGGGGCAGCGCAGAATACTTTCGATATAAGCCCGGAACAGGCTCATGTACTTCCAATAGTCGCGCGGCCGGGACGTGTAGTCGTGCTGATATTCCTTGACATCGCCGCCGGTGCAGAAGGCGCGGTCGCCCGCGCCGGTCAGCACCACGGCTGTGACAGCGTCGTTCCAGGCGGCCTCGCGGAAGGCCGCCGCGAGCTCTTCGAGCGCGCGGGTCTAGTAGGCGTTGAACGAGTCGGGCCGGTTGATCGTGACCGTGGCCACGTCGCCGCGCACTTCGTAGAGAACCTCGGCGAAAGGCGGGTGATCTCGCGTAGACGGGCGCGGCTCGGAAAGTAGCTCATGGCAGACTCCCGATGGAAAATCCGGCCGGCGCCTCGGCCGGCAGGGGTTCGTGTCGAATTTCGACTCCCGTCTCCTGGAGCCGCAGCAGGCGCCTCCGGGCGAGGACGGCGGCGCCCAGGGCGCCGTTGAGCTGGACCATGTCGCCTTCCGGCACCTGCACCGCGACGCCGAGCTTTTCGCTCAGCAGGCGCGCCATGGTTTCGAAGCGCAGGATGCCGCCCACGAGCGTGACCTCGGGCTCCATGCGCGCGCGCTTCATCAGCTGCACCGAGCGGTCCGACGAGCGAAGCCATGGCGCCGTGCATGATGTCGGCGGCGCGCGCCCCGAGGAGACGTGGTTGATGACTTCCGACTCGGCGAAGACCGCGCAGACGCCGGAGATCGACACGGGGTCTTTCGAGGTCGCCGACCAGGGGCCGATCTCCTCCGTGCCGTAGCCCATATAGCGCGCGGTTTTTTCGAGGAACGCACCGGTGCCGGCGGCGCACTTGTCGTTGAGGCGGAAGGACGCGAACCTTGCCGTTGCTCGTCGAGGCGGGTCGCCTTCATCGTCTGGCCGCCGATGTCGAGCACGGTGCGGTGCTCGGGGAAGAGGCGGGAGGCGCCGCGCGCGTGCGCGGTGAGATCGGTCACCTGGGCGTCGCGGAAGGGGACCAGGTAGCGGCCGTAGCCGGTGCTCGCGACGTAGCCGACCTCGCTCGGCCGCGAGTCCGGCTTCCTGCCGAGCGCCGTCGGCAGGGCCTGGTCGGCGGCCTCGGCCAGCCGGAAGCCGGTCGCGCACCAGGCCGCGGCCGAGGATGGCACCGTCCTCGAGTCCCACCACGACCGCCTTGGTGTAGGTGGAGCCGACGTCGATGCCGGCGGTGATCATATTGCCTCCTGACCGCAAGGCCTCCGGATCCGCCCCGATACGGCCCGGAGTGTGGCACCTGGCGGCTGCGGATGTGGTCGAGGGCGAAGAGGGCCGCGCCCAGAGCGCCCATGAAATGTGAGTCTTCGCTGACGTTGAGCTTGGCACTCGAGCATTTCCTCGAGCAGCTTCACCATGCCGAATTGCGCGCCACGCCACCGGTAAAGGTGACCTCTCGGCTCGATGCCGACGCGGCGCAGCAGCGACACGACCGGCGCGGCGATGGACTGGTGCACGCCGCGCAGGATGTCCTCGATCTTCTTGCCGCGGGCGAGCCAGGACAGGATCTCGGACTCGGCGAAGACGGTGCAGGTGGTGCTGATCTTCACCGGCTTCGTGGCCCCAGCGCCAGCGGCCCCAGCTCGGCCGAGCGGGATGTCCGAGCGCCGGCCGCCGACGCCAGGAACCGCCCGGTGCCGGCGGCGCATTTGTCGTTCATGCAGAAGTCGAGCACCTCGCCGGTCGGCGCCGACGCGGATGGCCTTGGTGTCCTGGCCGCCCATGTCGATCACCGTGCGGGTGCCGGGAAACATGTGCACCGCGCCGCGGGCGTGGCAGCTGATCTCGGTGACCTGGGTGTGGCCGAAGGTGACCTTGTAGCGGCCATAGCCGGTGCCGACCACGTAGCTCGACCTCCTCCTCGCGCGACGCCGGCGTCGCGGCGGCCGCGGTGAAGGCGTGCTCGCGCGGCGACGGGCACGTTGGCGCCGGTGTCCGTCAGGCGCGGCCGACGGATGCGGCCGTTGCCGTCGAGCACCACCGCCTTGGTCTGCGTGGATCCGACGTCGACTCCCGCGCTGCTTAGAGCCATCGGTGTTCTCCTCGGTCTCCTCGTCGGTCTCCTCGGTTTTTTCGTTTCAGCCGGCGAGCGCCGGCTGGGGGCCGTTGTTGCGCGGCGCGTGGCCATGCCTTCGAAGAAAGCGTCGATCCGGTTCTTGAGCTGCGCCTCGGACACGGCGCGCGGTCCATCATGTCCGACTCGATCAACAGGCTGGGGACGTCGCTCTTGGCGAGCACGGCGCGGCGGATGTCCGCCAGGCCGGCCGAGATGGTGCGGCAGCTCTTGACCGCGTGAAACACCACGCCGTCGAGGTCGTAGTCGCTCGACCATCCTGGCCAGGTCGTCCTCCGGGAAAAACATGCTGTCCATGGCGGCGCGCACGGAGAGGAGCACGCCCTTCGGCGAGGCTTTCCAGCGGCCGGTTCAGGTCATACTCGAAATCGGTGCCGCCGCCGCCGGAGGCGAACCAGAGATAGGTCGAGCCGACGAAGACGCCGCCGCGGTTGGTGAACATTTCGTTGAAGCGGCGGAAGATCGGATAGCAGGGCACGCCGACGAAGGCGAGCCGGTAGTGCTCTTCGGCGAGCGTGCCGAGGCCCAGATCCACCTTGAGCCGCAGCTCCTCCAGCAGATCGCGGAAGTAGGCCGCCCCCGCCGGCGTGGCGCGCAGGGCGTTGAGCACGCCGAGGTAGACCGTGCCTTCGATCACGCCGTTGAAGGGGGCGGGCCGGGCGCGGTTGAGGTCCAGAACCTGCCGCCAGGCGCGCAGCATCTCGTTGGTGCAGGCCAGCTTCTCGCGCAGGCGGTCGATGTCGAAGCTCCGGCCGGTGACCTCCTCGCAGAGGCCGATCAGCTCCTCGAGCTGCCCCAGCACGTAGCGCCGGTCGCGCTCGAAGCCGCGGCTTCCGGGCGGGTCCGCCTTTCCCCCTTGCCTCGTGCCGGGTACGTCCAGCGTGAATACCGGCGCGTGATGGAGGCGCTCCCAGATCTCCGCCCATTTGATATAGGTGTTGCAGGCGTTGGTCAGGACCGCCAGCGACGGCGGCGGGATGCGCCCCATGGGGTGCTCGCCGCCGCGAAGCTGTACCGCCACATCGGCCTTGACATAACCGCAGATGTCCGCCGAATAGCCGACGTCCTCGGCCTGGCCGATGAAATCGGCCGAGACCCGCCGCACCGCGGTCTGAAGTGAGTGGATCTCGGGAAAGACCAGGTGGAGATCGAACGCCCGCAGCAACTCCGCCAGGCTTCCCATCACGAAAACGTAGGCTGTGGGCTCGTGGCGTTCCCCGGCCTGCGCCAGCTCCGCGAACCAGTCGCGCACGAGCTGCGCGCCGTCCTGCATGCCGCGCCCGACCAGTTGTTCCGCACGCTCCTGCGGCTCCATGGCTTTCTCCTCAGTCGAAGAGCACGTTTTCGGCGAACGTCTCGAGCTGAATGCTCAGGTTTTCAAAGCTCGTCATGTTTTCCTCGAACTCGCTGACGAAGTAGGGCACGCCGGCCTTTTCGAGCTCGCCGCAGTAGGCCACCTGGTCCTCGAGACCGGGCTCGCACATCTTGGCGGCGAGCAGGATGGCGGCGTCGGCACGCGCGCGGCGGACCTGCTCGAGGAGCATGCTGTTCCTTGGGTTTGCGCAGGTCGTGCTGGACCGGGCTGAAGGACGACCGTTCGAGATAGGACTCGGCGAGGCTCGCCCACGGGTCGCCTTCAACCGGCACGTCCTCTTCGATCCAGCGCAGGCCGAGGAGAAGGTCGTCGTCCACCACGTAGCAGGAGCGCGCCACCATCTCCAGAAGATCGAGCGGCGGCTGCTCGCAGAACCCGCCGGTCAGGACGGCGCGCACTTTGTCCTGCGGCCGGGCGGGGCGCGCGGCGAGCTGCGGCAACACCGCTGCGAGCAGCTCGTTGTGCTCCTGCCGCGGCACCAGGCCGCCGACGGCCATCAAAACATAGGCTTCGTCCACCGCCAGCAGCCAGGGGCGCTCCCGCTTGAGAGCGTAGAGCTCGCGCAGCAGCCGCCGGTTTTCGTTGAACACCGCGATCGAGCGGCGCAGGTCGTCCGCGGACACCCGGCGCCCGGCCACCGCTTCGATCTCTTCCTGGATCCGCCGGTACTCCTCGCGCAGGTATTCCGCGGCGTGGCCCGAGTTCGCGTTTTGCGGCAGATAGAGGATCTGACAGGGATAGTTGGTGTTCCGGCCCCAGACGGCGGCGAGGTTGCGCGCCGCGTCGCAGATCGGATGGGTGACGAAGAGATCGAGCTCCAGCCGGCCGCTCAGGGCGAGCTCGAGAGAGGTTTTCAAGATCGAGCAGAGATACGATCCGAAGCGGGAGTCGGCGCGCCGCGGCTCGACCTGGGCGCCGTGGACCTTGACCGGCAGCAGGCCGGCCGCATGGGCGAGCTCTTCGGGAAAATAGACCTGAAAGTGGCCCAGAACCCGCCCCCCCGCCTCCCGCCAGCGGTGGACGGTGGGCAGCTCCGTGTCGGTGATCAGGGACCGGCAGGCCTCCAGAACCTCGTCGAGAGGCCGTCCCTGCCAATCCTGCCAGACCTGCGGCTGGTCCATCGGGTGCCTCCTTGGTTGGCGGTTTCGGACCTTGATGGCACCGTAACAGCCCCCAGGAGTGTCCGGCGACGCCCCTCCGGGCGGTTCTCCACCACCTTTCCGGGTAGCCCGGTGAGGAAATCCGGCCGACGCCCTGGGCCACCGCAGGATCTGATCGGCTTGCCGGCGGGCGGCCCATGGTACCGTGGCGGCCATGAACCGGTGCGCTCTCGCCCTGCTCATCCTGTCCGCGTCGCTGCCGGTGAGCGCCCAGGAAAGCGGAGGCGAGGGGCTCACCCTGAGCGAGGCCGTGCGGATCGTGCTCTCGGAGAACCCCGGTCTCGCCGCCGCGCGGCAGGGACAGGGGGTGGCGCAGGCCGGCATCGACATGGCGCGGCAGCGGCCGAATCCGGAGCTGGCGCTCGAAGCGTCACGGGAGACGCCGCACGACTCGGCGTCGCTCTCCTATCCTTTCGAAACCGCCGGCAAGCGGCGGCGCCGGATCGAGCTGGCCGAAGCCGAGGCGCGCACGGTCGACGCCGATCTCGGGCGCGCCGGCCTCGCGGTCCGCAACCGCGTGCGGCGCGCGTTCTATACCCTGGCCGCGGCGCAGCGCCAGGCCGCTCTGAGAGCCGAGGATCTGCGGCTGGCCCAGCGCATCCGGGACGCCGCGCAGGGACGCTTCGAGGCCGGAGACGCTCCCCGTCTCGACGTCCTGCAAGCGGATCTCGCCGTGGCGCAGGCCGCGAGCGAGGCGGACGGCGCTCAGGGCGCCGTCGCCGCGGCGCGCGCGGGCCTCAATACGCTGCTGGCCAGACCGCCGGAGAGTCCACTGACTCTCCAGGGCGATCTGGAGGAAGGGGACGTGCCGGATGCCGCCGCGCTCGAAGCGCTCGCGCTGGCGTCGAGCGCCGAGCTTGCCGTCCTGGAGCGCTCGCTCGACGAGCAGGCCGCGCGCCTCGCGCTGGCGCGGGCCGAGCGGTTTCCCGATCCCGTCCTTCAGGGGGGAGTCGCCTACGATTCGCCGCCGGAGTTCACCTATGGCTGGCGCGCCGGCCTCTCGGTGACGCTGCCCATCCTGAGCCGCCACAAGGCGGAGATCGCGCTGGAGGAGAGGACGCTCGCGCAGCGGCAGGCCGAGCGCGAGGCCGCCCGCCGGCGTATCGCCGGCGAGGTCGCGCAAGCCGTGACGCTGGCGTCCGCGGCCCGGCGGCAGACGCTGCAATACCGCGACGAGGTCTTGCCGCGGACCGTGGAGGTGGAGAGCATGGCGGAGGATTCGTATCGTTCAGGGCAGACCGGGCTCGTGGCGCTGCTTCAGGCGCTCCAGGCCACGCGCGAGATCCGGCTGCGCGCCATCCAGGCCGGCGTCGAGTATCAGGCGGCGCTCGCCGACCTCGAAGAGACGATCGGAGCGCCGCTGCCATGAGAAGCCGCCTTTTCCAAGCGTTTGTGGCGTGCGGCCGGGAGAGGGGCCGGGGGTGAGGGTTCTTCTCCTCCTCGCCGCCCTCACCGTCGCAGGCTGCGGCGGCGCCACCACCGAAGAGATCGAAACCACCAGCAAGGTGACCGTCGCCGTCGACACCGCGAAGCAGGGGGCGATCCGCGCCACTTTGCGCGCCACAGGCGTCGTCAAGCCGGCTCCCGGCGCGGAGCTTCTCGTGTTGGCACCCGAGCCCGCGCGCATCGTCGAGCTGCCGCGGGCGGCCGGCGACTCGGTGCGGCGGGGCAACCTTCTCGTCCGCTTCGAGGTGGCCTCTCTGCAAGCGGACGAGGCCGGCCGAAAGGCGGACCTCGCGCGCGCCCAGGCGCGAATCGAGACCGCGCGCGCCGGGGTGGAGCGCAGCGCGGCGCTCTTTTCCCGCGGCATCGCGGCCAAGAGAGAGGTCGAGGACGCACAGCGCGAGCTGGCCGACGCCCAGGCCGACCTCGCCGGTGCGCGGGGTGCCCTGTCGGCGACCGCCACCCTGGCCGCCCGCGTGGTCGTCCGGGCGCCGTTCGACGGCGTCGTGGCCGAACGCTGGCACAACCCCGGCGATCTGGTGGATGCCGCGGCGTCCGATCCCATTTTGCGGTTGATCGATCCGGCCCGGCTCCAGGTCGAGGTTTCGGTCCCCCTCTCGGATCTTGCCGGCGTCGCGGTCGGCAGTCCGGCCCGCGTGCTCGCGGCCGGCATGCCCGAAGCCCTGGCGGGCACCGTGGTGAGCCGGCCCGGCGCGGTCGATCCGCTGACCGGTGCCGCCACCGTGCGCGTCTCGATACCGGGCTCGAGCAGTCTGCCGGCGGGCTCTCCGGTGGAGGTGGAAATCCTTTCTGAAGAGCACCGCGGCGTGATTTTCATCCCCGTCGCGGCGGTCGTGGAGGAGGGGCCGCAAAGCTTCGCCTATGTCGTGGATTCCGGGAGCCATGCCCACCTCCGGCCGATCGTGGTGGGGATCTCGTCCGACCGCGACGTCGAAGTCCGTTCCGGCCTGGCGGCTGGTGACCGCGTCATCGTCCAAGGCCAGGCTTCGCTGCCGGACGGCGCCGAGGTCAGTATCGTCCGGGAGGGTTCCGGGGAAGGCCCGGGCCGATGACCTTCCTGCGGCACGTCCGGCACCAGGGACGGATCGTGGTTCTCCTCACGGCGCTCTCGGCCGCCGCCGGCATTCTGGCGTTCACGGCCCTGCCCAGCTCCATCTATCCGGCCCTGGAGTTTCCGCGGATTCTCGTCATCGCGCACAGCGGCACGCTGCCGCCGCGCCAGATGGCGCTGACCGTCACCCGTCCTCTGGAGCAGGCGGCGATGGAGGTGCCCGGCATCCGCCGGGTCCGTTCGCGCACCCTGCGCGGCGCTTCCGAGATCTCGGCGCAGTTCGATCCGAAGACGAACATGACCGAGGCCCTGCAGCAGATGCAGAACCGGGTCGCCGAGGCGCGGGCGGGGCTGCGGGCCGGCGTCGAGGTGGACGTCGAGCGGGTGACCCCCGCGTCCTTCCCGATGCTCAGCCTCAACCTCACCGGCCCGCTGCCCGACGCCGACCTGCGCGACTACGCTTTCTACGTCGTCCGCCCGGCCCTGGCGCGCGTCCCCGGCGTCGGCCGCCTCGAGGTCTCGGCGAGCGACGAGCGGGAGATCGAGGTGGTCGCCGATCCCGCCCGGCTGATGGCCGCGCGGCTTACAGTCCAGGACGTGAGCGCGGCTCTGCGCGCGGCGAACGTCCTGGCTCCGGTCGGGCGCTACAACGCGGCGGGCCGCCAGCACCTGGTGCTCGCCTCGGGGCTCTGGGCGTCGGCGGCCGAGATCGAGCGCACGCCGGTCGCGGTGCGCAACGGAGCGACGCTGCGTATCTCGGACGTCGCCGCCGTCTTCCCCGGCGCGCCCGACCGCAGCCAACTGGTCACCGGCAACGGGCGCGACGCGGCCATCCTAAACCTTTCGCAGCAGCCCGGCGCCAACCTGCTGGACGTCAAGAGCGGCGTCGAGTCCGCCCTGCGCGAGGTCGCCGCGACGCTGCCGTCGGGGCTGCGCATCTCCAAGGTCTACGATCTCGCGGAGCTCGTCGCCACGGCCGTGGCCAACGTGCGGGACGCCATCGCGATCGGCGGCGCGCTGGCCGTGCTCATTCTCCTGCTCTTCCTGCGCGACTGGCGGATGACGTTCGTCTCCGCGCTCACCCTGCCGCTGACCGTCCTCGCCACCTTCGTGCTGATGCGCCTCCTCGGCGAATCGATCAATCTCATGTCCATGGGCGGGCTGGCGGTCGCGATCGGCCTGGTGATCGACGATGCGGTGGTGGTGGTTGAAAACATCCATCGCAAGCTCGCGGCGCGCCCCACCGACGTGGATGGTGCCATTGAAGGGGCGACCGCCGAGTTGGTGGCCCCGGTCGTCGGCTCGACCCTGACGACGGTGGTGGTGCTGGCGCCGCTCGGTCTGCTCTCCGGCGTGGTCGGACAGTTCTTCCGGTCGCTCTCGCTCACCCTCTCCGCGGCGGTCCTGATCTCCCTGGTTCTCGCCCTCACGCTCATCCCACTGCTCTGTGGATGGCTCTATCGCGCTCGTCCCGACCGTCCCGAACCGGAACCCGATGCGAAGCCGTCCGGAAGCCGGCTCGAATCCCTCTATACCCGGTCGCTGGCCGGCGTTCTCCGCCGCCCCGGCCTGGCGGTGGCGGCCACGGTGGGGCTGGCCGTGATGGGGGGATTGCTCTACTGGCGCATCCCGAGCGGATTCCTGCCGGCCATGGACGAAGGCGGATTCGTGATCGACTACCTCACGCCGCCCGGCACCGCGCTCGAAGAGACCGACCGCGTGATCCGCCGCATCGAGCGCATCCTCGCGGCGACGCCGGAGGTGGCGGCCTTCTCCCGCCGCACCGGCTCCGAGATGGGCCTGTTCGCGACGGCGCAGAACAAGGGGGACGTGCTGGTCCGGCTCAAGCCGCGCGACCAGCGTTTCCGCAGCGCCGAGGAGATCATCAGCGCCCTGCGGCCACGCCTCCAGGAAGCCGCGCCGGGAGTCGACATCGAGTTCGTCCAGCTCCTCCAGGACATGATCGGGGATCTCAAGGGGGTCTCGTCGCCGATCGAGGTGAAAATCTTCGGCGACGATCCCGACGTCCTCGCCTCTCTGGCTTCGCAGGCCGAGCCCCTGATGGCCGCGACCCGCGGCGTCGTCGACCTGGTCGGCCTCGAGCGCGGCAGCCCGGAGGTGACCTGGACGGTCGATCCCGTCGCCGCCGGCCGGCTGGGGCTGACGGCCGGCCAGGTCTCGGAGCAGATCTCCGCCGCATGGATGGGCGAGGTCGCGACCGACCTGTGGCTCCTGGACCGCAGCATTCCGGTGCGGGTGAGATATCCGGACGCCGTCCGCTTCAATCCGGCGCTGCTCGGCGCCACCCTCGTCCGCGGGGCCGGAGGCGAGCTGGTGCCGCTGGCCAGCCTGGCGCGGCCGGCCTCCACGGAAGGACAGAGCGAGGTCATCCGGGAAAATCTCCGCCAGATGGTGCTGATCACCGCCCGCCTGGAAGACCGCGACCTCGGCAGCGCCGTGGCGGAGATCCGTTCCCGGCTGCGGAAGCTCCACCTCCCGGCCGGCTACTCCCTGGAGGTAGGTGGCCAGTACGAGTCGCAACGCCAGGCCTTCCGCGAGCTGCTGATGGTCTTCGGCGTCGCGGCCTCGCTGGTCTTCGTCATCCTGGTCTTTCAGTTCCGCGCCTTCACGCCGGCCGTCCTGCTCCTCGGAGCGGCGCCGTTGTCGCTGGGCGGCGCCTTCCTGCTGCTCTGGGCGACCGGAACCGAGCTCAACGTCTCGTCGGCGATGGGCTTGATCCTGCTCATCGGCCTGGTGGTGAAGAACGGCATCGTCCTGCTCGACTACGCCCACCGCCTGCGGGATGGGGGAGCGCCGCTGGGAGAAGCGGTCTTCGAAGCCGCGCGCGTGCGGCTGCGCCCGATCCTGATGACGACCCTCTGCACCCTCTTCGGCCTGCTGCCGCTCGCCCTGGGCCTGGGAGCGGGAGCCGAGCTGCAAAGACCGCTCGCCCTGGCGGTCATCGGCGGCCTCGGCCTCTCGACGCTGATCACCCTCTACGGCGTGCCTTCGCTGTACGTCGCGCTGCGGGGCGGGAAAGCCGGGTAGCCGAGGATCGGCCAAGCCTGGCGCGGCTTCGGCCAGGCCTGGCGCACGAGTGGCCAAGAGATGCCGGATGTCGGGAAGCCCGGCGGGGCTTCGGCCAGAGCCGGCGGGCCTTCCGCCGGGACTGGCGGGAGTCCGGCCGGGTTCGGCGGGCCTCTCGCCAGGCTTGGCCGATGGTTGGGAGGACCGGCGGACGGCTCGCCAGAGCTGGCCGGAGACCGGCTGGAGATCTGGAACGCGCGCCAACGCTGGCGGAAGGCCCGCCAGAGCTCGCCGAACGCGGGCCGGTGGCGGCCGAAAGCCGGCGAAGGCCGGCGAGGGCTCGGCCTGGTGAAGCGAGGATCTTTGAATACCTGGCGGGACGGTGGCCGCCGTGTCCAAGGTCTCCGCCGCTCCGTCTGGATGGGAGGCCCGCCTTCCGGGGAGGGGGGCGGGCCGGTGCCGGAGGTGTGCGGAGGCGGGGGCGCTCCGCGCGGCCGGGCACAATGTTGTATCCTTAATGGATGAGCCTGAGGCTACCGGACGTCATTCCTCTCTCCGATCTCGAACAGGACGCTGGCGGCGTCCTGCGCCGCGTACGGGAGTCCCAGACCCCGGCGGTGATCACGCGGCGTGGCCGCGCGCAGGCGGTCCTCATCAGCATCGAGTCCTTTCGGCAGGCTGAAGCGGAGCGAGAGTTGCTGGCCCGGCTCGCCCGGGGCGAGCAAGAGATCGCGGAGGGTCGAGGCTATGACCTCGACAGCGTGCTCGCCGAAGCCGACGACCTCCTCAAGCCGCGAGAATCTTGAAGGTCCAGTTCACTCCAGGGGCTCGGGCTGAGTTCCTCTCGGTCGTGGGATACATCCGAGAAGATAGGCCGATTGCAGCCCGGCGCTTCCGGGAGCGGGCCGAACAGACTTTACGCCGTCTCGAACGCTTCCCCGAATCAGGCCGGCAGATCCCTGAGTTCCCCGACCTCCCTTACAGAGAGGTCATCATAGCCCCATACCGGTTCTTCTATCGGATGGGAGGAGACACGGTCTGGATCGTGGCCGTCTGGCACGGCGCGCAGATCCCTCTAGCCCCGGAGCTCGAAGGAGAGGAAGAGTCCTGACCCACCGAAGGTGACGACTGAGCGGCAGGCCTGTAACCTCAAGGAGGAACTGATGAGACGCGTGCGCTTCTCGGTGGCCATGAGCCTCGATGGGTACATCGCAGGACCCAAGGGGGAGAGCGACTGGATCGTCATGGACCCGGACATCGACTTCGGCGCGCTGATGGGGGCGTTCGACACGGTGCTCCTGGGCCGGAAGACCTACGAGGCCGCGCGCCGACAGGGTGGTGGCGTCGGGATGCCCGGCATGAAGGCTTACGTCTTCTCACGTACGCTGCGCCAGGCCGACTGTCCAGGGGTGACGGTCTCCAACAATCCGGTAGAGGCGTTGACCGCGCTCAAGGCGGCATCCGGCAAGGACATCTGGCTATTCGGTGGCGGCTCCCTGTTCAGCAGCTTCCTGCGGCTCGGGCTGGTGGATACGGTCGAGGTGGCGATCATCCCGGTGCTGCTCGGTGATGGGTTGCCGCTCCGGCCTCATCCCGCGATGATGGCGAAGCTCAAGCTGACGAAGAGCAGGATCTATGAGAAGACGGGCACCGTTGCGCTGGAGTATTCGGTGGCGTGAAGAACACTCATCCGCGATGAAGCGGTTAGGACGGGAAAATGAGTATGTTCAAGGGAATGTTGGTCGCAGTGGGTGTGCTCTCCCGCAAACGCAGGCTTACGCAAGCTCTCTCGTGAAGCCCGTCCGAGAGCCGGATGCGGTAGATCCGCACGTCCTGTTCGATGAGCGGCGGCGGGAAACGGTCAACCACCGCGCCCGTCGCCGACTTTACCCAGCCCCCGGGCTACGGCGGCTTCGGGCCGCGCCCCGAGACTTCGTCCACCTTGTCGCGTCCCGCCCGCAGCATTGCCTCTTTGGCCTCTTCGGCCTTGCGCTTGGCACGCGCCGCCTCTTCTTGGATCTTCTTCGCCCAAGGAACTCCGAGGGGAGCCAATACCATGCTGATGGCCTCCAGGAGCCAGGGCGGCTGCTTGCGCTCGGGTTCGCGCTCTAGACTCGCTGAGCCCGCATCGGTCCCGGCCACGTCCTGCTGGACACTCGACTCGTTCCCTTGCTCGTCAGGCATCATGTCTGCTACGATACAGCAGTTGCTACCCGAAATCAAGAGGGCGGTCCGCAAGGCGCATTCATGTCCACGAACGAACCTCGCGCGAGCGACCTGCGCCAACGGGTTCCCGACGCGTTCCGCTTGGCGTTTCTCCTGTTTTTCAAGCCCCTGGAACTGTGGGCGCGCATGGTCTTGTGGGAGGTGGACGGGGACCCTGGGTTCGCCTTCATCTGGCGCTTCCGCGGAATGCACCAACGCGATTGGGTCTTGCGTCTGGCCGAGATCGTGGGCGCAGCCGCAATATTAGCATGTCTGGTCTTGCTGGTGGATTACGGGTGGTCCCGCTTGCTGGGGCTGTTTGCCATTGGCCTGCTTGTTACCGTCGTCGTCGCGTGCGTGGCAGGCATTGCCTTTGGCACGCTTCTGGGCGTACTTGTCGCATTGATGATGATGATTGGCGTGTGGCTTCCGCCGATGATCGCAGGCGTACCGGTAACGGTTGCGCTGTGGTGCTTTGGAATCGGGTTTACGGTGCGGAACAGTTTGGTGATCTCGGATCGGGTCTTCGACAGCGGTTGGGATCGGGACACCCATGGGGGTAGCAATACGGATGAGGTCGCCGTCGACAGAAATAAGGCTCTGCACTCCGATCAACGCTGGCACCGGGACCTCTCCCCATTCGTTTGGGTGGGTGGTGCGTTCGCTTGTTATTGGGGAGGTGAGACCGGCCTTCAGCGATTCGTTTTTTTTGGCTTGCTAGGTCTCGGCATCTCGTTGCACCCGCTTGTCGAGTGGATCCGTCGGATGGTGCAGCGGCGGAAGCCAATGGTCTTTCTGAGCTATCGACGGAACGACGACGTGAGTCGGGACTTGGTGGGGATATTGTATCAAAGACTGCCGCATGGAAGGGCATTTTTAGATGAGCGAATGCAGGGCGGCGAGTGGCAGCCGCGTATCCTGTCGGAATTGGAAAGGGCGACGGTGTTGCTCACCTTCGTGGGTCCAAAATGGAGAGAGGAAGAGGAGGAGGAGAAGAAGAAGGAGATGGGTTATATGGTGCAAAGGCGGTCCAGCTTCTGGGTCTCGTTCGAGCTCGGCTATGCCAACCGTCGCAAGATTCCCATCCGCCCGGTCATCGTCGATCGTGACTGTCCCAAACATCTACGCGCCTTCCAATACACCCCGGTTTGCGCTAAGTCGGAGGCGGAGAAGGAAGAGGCTCTCAAAATCCTGATCGACGTGCTCAAGCGCGACGGCATGCGCCTCTGAGACTTTGATCCGGAAGTAGCTCTATGGATTCATCGGCGCAAGGATGAGCATGATCGACAGGCAGGATTCAAACGGCGAGCTGAGGAACCTGCCGGGCTGGTCCCAGGCCTGCGGAGCCCTGACGGCGCTGGCCCAGCACCTCGGGTCCGAGCTGGAGTGCGCCGGAAGCTCATCGCCGACCGAGCAGGATCGCTTGGCGGCCTGGAAGCTCTACGCCGAGCTTTCGACGCGCATCTCCGTCGATTTCCTCCCCTACCGAGACGGAGACGAAACGGCTGCGCTGGACAGCCTGTACAAGCTCTTCCTGCGGGCGAGGGAACTGGTGGTCGAGCACGGCCGAGGTACCCCCGCCTTCACGGCGCTCGCGTCGCCGGTCCTCGAGTCGATTGTGCGGCCCTTCACCGGCCACTGGCACGGCAGGAAGCTCCGAGGTGACCTGGACCGCCAGGACGAACGGAGGCGCTTCCGCCGTGAGTTGCGGCGCCTCCGCAATCAGCTCGCCGCCTTCGGAGAGGTGCTCGCGATCCTTGCCGCAGGGACTCGCCTCTATACCCCGCGAGGCGACAGTCGTGCTCAGTTGGACCTTGGAAGCCTCTGGCCGGACTCCTTCATCGGTCCCACATCTACGCGAGGGGAGGCTCCATCGATCGCGGCCGAGCGGGACCAGATCGTAGCCCGCCGCGAGCGCGCCTACACCGATACCGAGGAGCAAAAGTTCGGCGGGCTCGGCGCATCCGCAGACGACAAGCCCAAGTCCCTGGGGTTCGTCGGTTTGGCCCTCTCCGGCGGTGGCATCCGTTCCGCGACCTTCTGCCTCGGCGTGCTGCAGTGCCTCCAGCGGCACCATGTCCTCCGAGATGTCGACTACCTCTCGACGGTGTCCGGCGGCGGCTACTTGGGGGCGTTCCTCTCAACACGCCTCTGGGCACAATCGAAAACAGGCGGCCCGTTGCCGCCATACGACGTTGTCCTCGACAACCTCCTGATCCAACCGCACAGCCGAACCGGCGACACGCGCGCCGTGCGTTGGTTGCGCAACAACAGCAAGTACCTGTTGAGCCGCACCTGGAAGAAACGCTGGCAGACCCTGAAGCAGTACGCCAAGGGTCTCTTTCCCTGGGGTCCGCCCCTTCACTCGTTCTATCGGGACCGTCTGTCCGAGGCGTACATCACCGACGGCTCCAAGGAAGGAATTGCGGCGCCACTTCTCAGCGAGCTGGCGCAGTCGGCGTCGGGCGCGCCGTATCACTTGTTCAACGCCGCGGTGAATCTCCCCGCCAGCCGGGAGATCGAGCTGCGGGGCCGTCGCTCCGACTTCTTCCTGCTCAGCCCGCTGTGGACCGGCAGCGTCGTCACCGGGTACTGCTCGACCCAAGCCGTCGAGGATCTCCTGAAGGATCGGGGTGAAACCTGCGATCTGGCGACCGCGATGGCGATCTCCGGTGCCGCGGTCTCGCCGCACATGGGCATGCGGAACCTTGGGTTCTTCGCCCGGACGGCGCTGGTCGCGGTCAACGCGCGCCTGAGCTACTGGCTGCCCAACCCGGGAAAGGTGGCCGCCAAGAAGGCCCCCAGCGGATTCAGACCGATGGGGAGCCGCTGGCGGGAGATGCGGGGCAATTTCGCCGAGGACGACGCCTTCGTCAACCTCTCGGATGGCGGCCACGTGGAGAACCTGGGTGTCTACGAGCTCCTGCGCCCGGCGTTGCAAGCTCATCATCGCGGTCGACGGCGAGTGCGATCCCTCGCGGGGGTGCGGAGCGCTGATCAAGGTGAGCCGCCTGGCCGCCATCGACCTCGGTGTCCGGATCCGGCTCGAGCTCTCCAACCTGGGGATCGACCAGCAGGCGCTGAGCCAGACGCACTGGGCCTTCGGGACGATCCACTACGCGGACGGCGAGCTCGGCTATCTCGTCTACATCAAATCGTCGCTCACCGGCAACGAGCCGGACTACGTGAAGCAGTACCAGCGGGAGCATCCCGTGTTCCCCCACCAGACCACGGCGGATCAGCTCTTCAACGAGGAGCAGTTCGAGGCCTATCGCGCCCTCGGCGAGCATGCCGCGGAGGATCTTTTCGGCGACGACCTGATCACCGCGGAGGAACTGAAATCGGAGCCTTTCCGCGCACGGCGCTGGCTCGAAAGCCTCGTTCGCGAGCTGCTCTAGAGCCGCCGGCCGAGGAGGAACGGGTGTCGGAGCCCAGCTCGTCGGCGGATGCAGACGTTGTCGAGTCGTTCGATGTCTTCATCAGCTACTCGATGCACCCCGACTACGCCCTCGTGCGCGACCTCAAGCAGTTCCTCTCCACGTTCCATCAGCTTCCGGGCCTCAAGAAGCACGCCCTCGATCAAGACCCCCATGGATCCCGAGGAAGCAGCTTGTCCAGCTCACGCCGGGCGTTCAGCAGGTCAGATTCGAAAACGTCGATATCCTCTGGCCCGAGGTGTGGAAGAGAGGCCAGGAGATGAGGAAGATCCCGAAGGCAGGGGCCTTCCGCTTCTATGGGTCGCAGCTCCGCGACGGTTTTTCGGTCTTTCATCACCAGGGATGCGCCATCATTTCCGCTTTGCCGGTTTCTTCCCGTAGCGGGAAATGTCGTCGTGCTTGACGATGTCGACGAAGAAAATCGTGTTGTCTTCGACGCGGAAGACGATCCGATCTCCGGTGTTGATCCGGGCCTCGGAGTAGTGCTTGTCGGGATGGATCGGCTTGATGTAAAGGCCAGGTGAGGCGGCCTGCTTGATGAGCAAGATGGCTGCTTTGTCGCAGGCGGCCTGTCGATCGGTGCTGAGCTGCGCGTAGTTCTCTTTCCACAGATCCGACCATTCGGCCGCGAGGAACGTCTGCTTGCGCGCCATGTCAACGGCTGGAGGGCTGCTTCAGGCTGTCGAGGAAGAGCCTGGGCCTCCTCCAGGGTCTGAGTCCGGGTCGAGCGGCCTTCGACGAAGTCCCTTTCCGCCCTTGCAACTCGCGTTTGCATCTCCGGGTGGTGGAACCAGAGTTGATCGTTGGGCACCAGGGTCGCAGGGACCAGCTCGAAGGTCCCTTTCTCGGTGCGCTCCAGCAGGATGAAATCGCCGGGCCCGACCCGCAGAGCCGAACGGACCTCCTCGGGGAGTGTCGTGCGTCCTTTCTGGTCAAGCGTGAGGAATGAGGTATGGGTCATCGGCTGCCGGCCTGAACGTTCCGCCATGAGTGGGAGTGTACCACTTTCCCTCCAGGCGTTCCCGGGGCGGGTGGACTCGGGCGGACCGGGAGAGGGGGCCGGGGGGGTGAGGGCCTCTCGGCTGCGGCTTTCGAGACTCCTCTGAGCGGCATCCGTCTCGGCTTTCTGCTAAAATCCCACAATCCCGCTTCTTCGAGTCCAAAGAGGCTGGGGCGCCGGCCCTGGCCAGGAGAGAGAGGAGTCTCATGAGTCGAGCAGGGGAAGAGAGCCGCCTGGACGAGCAGCGGCGCGAGCTGGCCCGTACGGTGCGGGGTTGGTCCATCGACCAGCTTCACGGCCAGCTTCGCGACGCCGGAGTGACCCGTACGTTCATCGTCCACGAGAACGGCGAGTTCCAGCTTTCACATCCAAAGATCTTGCGGCCGATCCAGGCATTTTTCGAGCTGTCCCACGACTTTTCGCGCCACGAGGCTGTC
This sequence comes from uncultured Holophagales bacterium, assembly GCA_963844885.1. GTDB lineage: Bacteria > Acidobacteriota > Thermoanaerobaculia > Multivoradales > UBA5704 > DATMER01. The sequence goes on from CAWJQA010000020.1 coordinate 456,866, forward strand.
TTCATCGGGCGGGAAGAGGGAATTCCGACCCTCTTTTTCGCCTTCGTCCATGACACCCGGCGCGGGTTGGCCCAGGGTGGCCTTCGCTTCTGGCACTATGACAACGTGGCCGAGGTGATGACCGACGGTCTCCGCCTGTCCCAGGGCATGACCCGGAAGAATGCCTTGGCGAGCCTCTGGTGGGGTGGCGGCAAGGGCATCGTGGCGCTGCCGTCTGCCTACAAGTTTCCCGGTGAGATCCCGGAGAGGTCTCCGGAGCGCCTCGCCATCTTCGAGGCCTATGGCCGCTTCATCGCGAGTCTGGGCGGCGTGTACTACACGGCGGAGGACGTGGGGACCAAGACGTCCGACATGGATGCGATCCTCAGCCGCAACCGCTTCGTCACCTGCATCTCGCCGAGCCTCGGCGGCAGCGGCAACCCTTCACCGTTCACCGCCCGCGGTGTGTTCCGGGCGCTTCAGGCGGCCTGGCTGTTCCTGGAGAAGACCGAACGGCTGGAAGGCGTCCGAGTGGCCGTCCAGGGTGCCGGCAACGTCGGCGTCCCCCTGATCGACCAGCTCGACGAGGCCGGCGCCGAGGTCTGGGTGAGCGACGTTTCCGAGGAGAGCCTGGAGAGGCTGCGCCAACGGCGGCCCCGCGTCCACACTCTGCCGGTGGCGGAGGCGGACCGGATCTTCGACCTCGATGTCGACGTTCTCGCTCCCTGCGCCCGCGGCGCGGTCGTCAACGAGCGGACCATCCCCCGGCTCAAGGCGCGGCTGGTCTGCGGCGCCGCCAACAACATCCTGGAGACACCCGAGGACGCCGACCGTCTGCGCGAGCGCGGCATCGCCTTCGTTCCCGACTACGTCTGCAACCGGATGGGCATCACGAACTGCGCCGACGAATGGCTCGGCTATCTGGAGGAGGACGTCCGGCTGGCCGCCGAGCGGGTCTTCCCGGATACGCTACGCGTCCTCCGGCATGCCCAGAACCTGCACGTGAGCTCGCTCCGCGCCGCGGACGAGCTGGCCGACATCGCCGCGAGCGAGCTGCATCCTCTCCTGGGACACCGGGGCCGGCGCATCATCGATCATCTGATCGCTTCGGGCTGGCATCAATCGGGAGAGGGGAAGACCCGGTCCGTCGAGCCGGCGTTCGAGCCGCCTCTGCACGAGCCCGAGATCCGGGTCTCCTGGGAGAAGGAGGGGCTCTTCCGCGGTATCCGAGAGGCGGGGCCGGCCACCCTGGCAGTGGCCGCCATGCCGGTGTCGACGGCGTCGCGCCCGAACCTGGCCTCTTTCCTGTCGCCGCTGCTGATGGACATCCGGGCGCGGTTTCTGGAAAGCGTCACCGGGACGCGGCCCCGGCGGATCGCCGGCTCGGACCACGGCGGGCTCGCGCTGCAGCTCGCCGTGGAACGGTCGCTGCCGTACGAGCGCCAGGCTGTGGGCCGCCCCGAGTTCGTCCAGCTCTGCCGCGACCAGCACGACCGCCACGACGCGGCGCTGCGCGAGCAGCTCCATCAGCTCGGCGCCGGCTACGACCCCGAAGGCTGGCTCGATCCCATGGACGAGTCCGTGGGCGAGGGCGTCGAGCGTCTGTTCTATACGCTGGCCGACGAGGGCCTGGTGGTGGAGGAGAACCGGCTCGCATACCGCTGCCCGCGCTGCGAATCGGTCCTGGTCGCCTCCGACCTCGAGCGCGCCAGGATCGAGAACGAGATGGGGTGGCGCTGCGGCCGTTGCGAGACCGTGGTCGAGCCCGACAACTCGCCTCAGCTCTTCGTCCACCTGGAAGGGATGGCCGGCCATCTGCGCCGCGCCATTGAGAACGGCGCCGTGACCTTCTCCGGCGAGCGTTGGACGAAGAGTGTCCTGGCCGACCTCGAAAGGCTCGACCCCTGGTGTATCTCGCGCCAGTACTGGTGGGGCAACGAAGTTCCGAATCACCTACGGGGATTCCGGTCTCGGCCCGGCGACGAGGTTCTCTCGTCGTGGTTCTCCCTGGCGGCCTGGACCCTCCGCGCCCTGGGATGGCCCGAGTCCGCCACGCCCGAGCCGATCGAGGACGTCTTCGTCGATCCCGCCTGGCTCACGCGCTGGGTGGTGCCGTCGCAGCTCCTGACCCTCCACCTGACCGGGAGGCCGGCCTTCCGCCGTGTCCACGTGCATGGGACGGTGCAGATCCGCGACCGCAGCCTGGCGCGGCGGGAGGATGCGGCGCCGGCCGACTCCAGGGACGAGGAGGTCTATCTCTTCCGGACCTCTTTGCGCGAGATGCGCAAGGATTTCGGTAACGTGGTAGAGCCCGCGACCCTGATCCGCCGCTTCGGCGCCGACGCCCTGCGGCTGGGCTTCCTCCTGGCGATCGACCGCGGGCCGGTCGAGTCGGTGACGCTGGGGGAGGGCGAGCTGCGGCGGGCGCGCCGGGCGGTCCAGTCGCTGGTCTCGAAAGTCACCGGCCTTTACGGTATGGTGCGCGAGCCGCTGCGCACGGGCGAGGCCCGCGAGGCGGACCGCGCGATCGTCGCGCGCTGTGCCGGCGCGGCGCGGGACGCCCGGCAGGCCCTGGAGGAGCACCGCTACACCCGGGCCGCCGAGCTTCTGGTCGAGACGGTCGAGGCGTTCGCCGACTACGCCAACGAAGCGGCCGAGCGCCGGCACGAAGGCGCGGGCGGCGATCTGGGCGCGGTCCGGGCGGCGGTGTTCAAATCCCTGCAAGAGATGAGGCCGTCCTTCGGCCCTCTCTGTCCTTACCTGTTCGACAGGCTCGTCCGCTGGACGGGCGAACGGTGTCCCGGAGAGGAGCGAGACGCGTAATGGCTTTCACAAAGCACTTCGAGCACCAGGAGCGCGAAGCCGAGATCTATCGGCGGTGGGAGGAGAGCGGAGCCTTCAAGGCTGATGCCGCCTCCACGAAGCCGCCGTTCACCATCTCCATGCCGCCGCCCAACGCGACCGGCACCCTGCACCTCGGCCATGCCATCATGCTGGTCCTGGAAGACCTCATGATCCGCTGGCGGCGCATGGCCGGCGACGAGGCCCTCTGGGTGCCGGGCAGCGACCACGCCGCCATCGCCACGGAGAGCGTGGTCATCCGCAACCTTCAGAAGGAAGGGATGGCCGACCCCCGCACCACCCTCGGCCGCGACGAGCTGGTGCGGCGCATCGCCGAGTACGTGGAACGCTCGCGCGGCACCATCCGCTCGCAGGTCCGCGGCATCGGATCGAGCTGCGACTGGGAGCGCGAGCGCTACACCATGGACGCCCAGCTCAGCCGCTGCGTCGCCGAGGTGTTCGGCCGGATGTTCCGCGACGGCCTGATCTACCGCGGCGCCCGCATCGTGAACTGGGACCCGGGTCTCCAGACCACGATCTCGGACGACGAGATCGACTACGTGGAGCAGGCCAACGCGAAGTTCTACACGATCCGTTACGGCCCCTTCCTGGTCGGCACGAGCCGCCCCGAGACGAAGCTGGGCGACACGGCGGTGGCGGTCCATCCGGACGACGAGCGTTGGAAGGACCACGTTGGAAAGGTTTATGACATCCCGTGGCCGAAGGGACCGACGATCCGCATCCGAGTGGTGGCCGACGAACGGGTCGACCCCGAATTCGGCACCGGTGCCCTGGGCGTGACGCCGGCCCACAGCCAGCTCGACTTCGAGATCGCCGAAAAGCACGGCCTGCCGCTGATCCCGATCATCGGCGAGGACGGCCGCATGACCGAGGCCGCCGGCCCGTACGCCGGGATGACGGTGCTGGAGTGCCGCGAGGCCTTCGCCGCCGACCTCGACGCGGCGGGTCTCCTTGCGGAGGTGAAGACCTACCCGCAGCGGCTGTCCATCTGCTACCGCTCCAAGCAGCCGATCGAGCCGCTGATCAAAAAGCAGTGGTTCATCGACGTCAACAAGCCGGCCGTGCCCTGGAAGGGAAAGCTGATGAGCCTCCGCCAGGTGCTGCGGGAGGCGGTCGAATCGGGCAACATCCAGCTCGTGCCGAAGCACGAGGAGAAGACCTACTTCCATTGGATCGACAACCTGCGCGACTGGTGCATCTCGCGGCAGATCTGGTGGGGCCACCAGATTCCGGTCTGGTACCGGGGAGAGCAGGAGCTTTACGTCGGCCATCGGGGTCCGGACGGCCGGGGTCCGGAGGGAGACGCTTGGGAGCGGGACACGGACACGCTCGACACCTGGTTCTCCTCGGCGCTGTGGACCTGGAGCACGCTGATCGATCCGGAGCTGGCGAAGGATCAGGACATCGGCCTCTCGCAGCTCCTGGCGCGCAGCCCGGACTTCAACAAGTTCCATCCCACGAGCGTGATGGAGACGGGCTACGACATCCTTTTCTTCTGGGTGGCGCGGATGATCCTGATGACCACCTACGCCACCGGCCAGGTGCCGTTCAAGACCGTCTATCTGCACGGCCTGATCCTGGACCGGGACGGCGAAAAGATGACGAAGTCGAAGCCCGAGACGAGCATCGATCCGCTGGACACGATCCAGGAGCTGGGCGCCGATCCGCTGCGCATCTCGATGGTGATCGGCAACTCGGCCGGCACGGATTTCCGTTTGAGCACCGAGCGCCTGGAGGCGGGCAAGCACCTGGTCAACAAGCTCTGGAACGCCGCCAAGCTGGTGGAACGAATCGTCGAAGGCGGAACGGACGGAGCGGTGGCCGGGGCGGCTCATCCCGTGAACCGTTGGATGGTGGCGCGCGCCCATCAGCTTGTGGACGTGGTGAACGGCCGGCTGGCGGCCTGGGCGTTCGGCGACGCGGCGGAGCAGATCCGCAGTGGATTCTGGAGTGAATTCTGCGACGAATACCTGGAGGCCGTGAAAGTCCCGGAGCTGGCCGGCCTGGCCGAGACGCGGGCGGCGACGCTCCACGTGTTCGACGTCTACCTGCGCCTTTTCCATCCGTTCATCCCCTTCGTGACGGAAGAGATCTGGCAGCAGCTCGGGCGCCCGGGCCTGCTCATCCGGGCGGACTGGCCCGCGGCCGAGCTCAAGGACGCCTGGACGGAGGACGTGAACGGCGTCGACGCGGTTCTGCGGCTGGTTCTGGCGCTGCGCCGCATCCGTTCCGAGTCGCGGGTGGAGCCGAAGGCCCAGGTGGCGGCCTCGCTGCGCGCGCTCGCCTTCGTAGACCAGATGAAGGCGTGCGAGCCGGTGATCCGCAAGATGGCCAACCTGGGGTCGCTCGCCTGGGACGGCGCGGTGCCGGCGGGCGCGGTCACCGCGGTGGACCCGGCCTTCCAGGTCGCGGTTGATCTGGGTGAAGCGAACCGGGAAGCCGAGCGCGAGCGGCTTCGGAAGGAGCTGGAGGACGCCGGCCGCCGCCTCGAAAACGTCGGCAAGCGGCTGGCGAACGAGCAGTTCGTCCGCAACGCCAAGCCGGAGATCGTGGAAGGCGCGCGCGCCGAGGAGCGCGAGCTGCAGGGGCTCAAGGCGACGCTGGAAGCGCGGCTCGGCGAGATGGAGTAGGGTTCAGCGCTTGGAGGAGAAGGCGGCATCCGACTCCCGTGAAGCGCCTGTTGATGGAACCGGCAAAGACACCGCGGCATCGGCCGCGACGTTTTGTGCTTCTTCCGCAGAGACGGAAGCTATGGAGCCTCATCGCATACCGAGATCACCTCAGGGCATCTGCTATAATCTTCGTCGCTCTGAAGTTCCAAACGCTCGGTGAGGGTAGTGCCTAATGTATCGACATCAGCACCATGGCTCGTGACGATCTTGTCAGCCGTTTTCCAAAAAACTCGGCGGTGGAATGCATCGTTGTGCGGGTCGAGCCCTTCGGCGTGGTTGTTTCCATCCAGGGCCATACTCGCGTACACGGGCTGATCCGGCCCTCTGAATGGGACTGGTCTGGTCGACTCGCGAACCTTCGGGATGCCGCTCCGATCGGGACCGCGATACGAGCCCAGGTGATCGGGCATGGTGATCTCAAGCGTGGGCACCGGATGGTGGATCTCAGCCGGCGCCTCACCCTACCAAACCCTTTTGCAGAATTCCGGAGGAGGTTCCGGGTCGGCGACTACGTACGGGGACAGGTCCAGTTCGTCACACACAATGCGGGAGGAGCTCTGGTGGCTCTTGGCGATGGAGTGGATGGTTTCATTCCTCGCGCCGAGCTTCCGAGTCTTGCGCTGGATCGAGAGGGTCTTGGCCTTCTGGCCAAAGATTGGATCGAGGCGGAGATTCTAGGCTTCAAGGATGGGAAGTCCGAGAGGAAGGAGGTAACTTTGAGTGTGCGCTCTCTGCTCGTGCGGCGCGAGCGAGAGCTTCAGAACCTGCGCTCCAACGATGCTTCACTGCAGTTCCACCCGAAGATCGGGCCGATTCTTCGAGAACATCGCTCTGGACAAGCAACTTCAGGAAATCGATATCCCGATTGTGCCAGAGGTGGTTCGACAGCGGTACCATCGAGTCCTGGTGGTGGAGAACGATGAGGGGGTCTCCGAAGCGCTCGACGCAGCTCTTGACCTCCTCGGTTTCGAGTGCATGCGAGCGGTTTCCACCGAACAAGCGCGAGCAGCTCTCCGAGCCAAGAGCTTCGACCTTGTTCCTCCTCGACCTGAATCTCACGAGAGAAAGGGGCCTCGAGCTCCTGGATGAGGTTGGAGCTGGGGCCGGCGCCCCTTCGGTTCTTCTCCTCACGGGATCCGAAGAGCGCGACTGGGTTTTCGTCCAGGAAAGGATGGGCCAGCTCGCCAGCGTCCTGCAAAAGCCTTCCGAGATCGTCCGCCTCCTGGCGGTACTGGAAGACCTTGCTGAGGGCCGCGAAGTGGCGGATGACCGCGGGCTGCCTTCCGGCCTCAGCGGGGCTGGTGAGATGATGCAGCCCTTCGCGAGGACGCCGCTCGGGGCGTCCCAACTCCTCGACTTCGATGTGGCCCTGGACCAGCTTCGCCGCGACACAAACGCCGACCGCGTAGTCCTCCTCGGCTACCGGCCAGGGCCGATTTTCGAGGTTGTCGGCGGAGATTGGCGGGGGCTCGGCCGGGAGCGCCAGCGGGAGTTGGAGATCAGCCCCATAGGAGATCTTCTCCGGGAAGGGGGGGCTACTTTTGTAGTGGACACGAGCCAGCACAGACGACGATTCAGACACCTCACCGAGGTGGAGGGGGTGGGTTCCTTCGCGGGAATTCAACTGGGCTACCGCGATGCCTCGGTGTACGGGCTGTTTGTAATGGGCAAAAAAGCCGGACAGCTTCATTCGGAGACGGCGGCTCGGCTTGAGCGTGCCGCGAGCTCGCTGGAGCGCGCCCTGCTGGAACGGCACCTGCAGACGCTTCTGGCCGAAAACCAGGGACTCCTCCTCACCGGCACTCTGGCCAGCAGCCTCCTCCACGAGGTCAAGAACGCCGCGCAGCAGTTGGGCCCTTTTTCCACGGTGCAAACGGTTCTGGCCGGCCGGCACGCCGGGGACCTCAGGGAGCTCGCGCCGGAGGAGCTGGCTGCGTTCAAAAAATCGGTCAAGGGCATCCACGACGTGTCTCAGGAGCTGCACTCGCTGGTGACCCTCTTCCGCGACCTGATCGCCGGCGGCCAACGCGAGCAGGTGAGCCTTCACGCTGCCTTTCACCGGCTGCATGCGCTTCTGAAGCCGTTCGCGGATCAGTACCGGGTCGTTCTGGAAGACCCAAAGATCGAGGGTAAGGAGAGGCCGCTCCTTATCAACCCCAAGCTGCTGGACCAAGCTGTCTTGAATCTTCTCCTGAACGCGGTGGAGCAGACGGGCCTTGCGGGAGGAGCCGTCCGGGGTGTGCAGTTGCACGCCAGCTTCCTTCCGGAGGGACCGTGCTCGGTTCGGATCGACATTGGAGATACCGGTCCGGGCATCCACACCTACCACCGGGAGCGTATCTTTGATCCCTTCTTCAGCACGAAGGAGAAGGGAACGGGTCTTGGGCTTCCGATCTCCCGCATCTTTGTCGAGAGGCTCGGAGGAAAGCTGGAGCTTGTGGACAGCGTGCTCTTCGTGGGCTCGGTCTTCAGGATCGAGCTCCCGCGGGAGGTGTCATTGTGATCGTCACTCCGGAGCTGCAGACGAAGATCCTCGTGGTCGACGACAAGGCCGCGGATGCCCTCGTCACGATGTTGAATATCGCCTCGAAGCTCTACATCACCAGAGCGGCAACGAACGCCCAGGAGGCGCTTCAGGAGCTTGCGCGGGAGCCTGCCGACGTCGTTCTCATCGACCTCGTCCTCCCCGGCTCCATGGATGGTGTCGGAGCGACTTCCGCGATCCTGGAACGCTGGCCGGAAACCCGAATCATCGTCTTCTCGGGCCTGGAATCCGGGGAGAGGAAGCGAGCTGTTCTCGATGCCGGCGCGTTTATGTACCTCGGCAAGCCGATCGAATACGACGAGCTCCGGCACGCCATTGAGACCATCAACGCGATCCGCCGGAAAGAGATCCTTGGCAGCAAGTTTCAGACTCTCACCACAATTGCGTATGCCTTGGAAGAAACCCTCTCCTTCAATGAGCTTGAAAAGCGAATTGTTCGCGGAGCTGCGGCTCTGGGATTCGACCGGGCAAGGCTCTATCTCTACGACGAGAAGCGGCAAGTTCTGGTGGGAAGGATTGCGCACGGTATGGCGCCCGGTTTCAAGTTTGAGGGTTATGAAATTCCGTTCAGCGCTTCTCCGATCATCAAAGGAGTTTTCGAGAAAGATCGACCCACCGTTTGGAACCAGGAGCTATTGAGGGCAACATTTACGGCAGATCCAGAGCCTTGGCTTTCCGAGCTCGGCCTCGAGTCGATTCTATGGATCGACTGCCCTCTGGTGGTCGGCAACCAGAGGATCGGCACGCTGTCCGTGGACCATGCCGGACATCCGGATCATCCGGGTTATTTGGAAGAGGACGTCCAGGTGATGGGAATCCTGGCAGGACTCGCCTCGCATTCCCTCAACAACGCGCTGCTATATCAGCGGGAGCAACTCGCGAATGCTTCATTCAAATCCATCCTTCAGGACTCTCCCGACGCGGTCGTTGCTACCGACCTGCACGGCAGGGTGACTCTGGCGAGCCCATCGATCGAACGAGTGATGGGCACGACCCCCGAGGAGACCGTGGGCAGGCTTGCAAGCGATTTCTATACCGATGAATCGGGAAGACCCGATGCCGGCAAGCGGATCGCGCTTGCAATCATGGACGACCTGGGGAAGAAGAAGCTTATCACGAACCGCCCTGTGCTTCTCCTCACTGCGTCAGGAAAGCCGCGCAGCGCGCTAATCTCCGTAAGCCTTCTGCACGACGTGAACGGTAACGACATCGGTACCGTCGGCATGCTCAAGGAGAGCATTCCTCCCGATCCTCAGGCTGAACGCTATCGAAACCTGATTGAAGGCTTCGGCTATGGAACGATTCTCCTGGACCTGCAAGGGAAGATCACGTTTCTCAACAGCAAGGCGGTTCACCTTCTCCAGAGACCGGAGGCGGAGAGTCAGGGCACGGCATTCACGGGCTTCATTCCGGAGTTCCAACGCAGCCCCTTCATGGAGGCCAGCCGGCAGGTCTTTGAATCAAGAAGAGGGAGCTCACTCCAGCTTTCGCTCCTCCGCCCTTCCGGCCAGCATCTTCCGGTCCAGGCCGAGCTCACGCCCTACCTCAGCCGGGGGAAGTCTAGCGGTGTCCAGGTTGCCCTCTACGGCACGAAGGAGCTGGCGGCGCTGATACAATCCGGGCGACTGATGGCGCTCGGTGAGATGCTCACCAACATGGCGCACGAAGTGAATAATCCTTTGAACAACCTGCGGATGGCGTTCCAGAGCTTGCAGGAAGAGCTGGCCGAGAAGCATCCAGAAGAGGCCGAGGATCTTTCTTTTTATGGTGATGTCATCGAAAGGAGCTCGGAGCGCATCGCCGATCTGGTCCGGCGACTCAAGGAGTTTGCCCGGCCACGAGAATTTCATCGCGAGCCGGTCAAGGTCATCGACTTGATCAAGGACTCGCTGGCGCTGTTCGGGTACCAGTTGCGGGACCGTAACATTGAAGTTGAGCTCCATGTCGCCGAGGATCTGCCGCCGGTTCTCGGAGAGTCGACGCGGCTGCAGCAGGTTCTGGTGAATTTGATTTCCAATGCGAGCGAGGCGATGGAGCAGCAAACGGCTCCTCGGAAGATACGGATTCAAGCTTCGCGTGGCGGGAGCCAAGCCATCATCAGGTTCCAGGACAGCGGGCCGGGAGTTCCGGGCGCGTTGCAGCCCTCCTTGTTTGAGCCTTTTGTGACGGGGAAGGCCTCAGGCCGAGGGACGGGGCTGGGCCTTGCGATATCGAGAAGCATCCTCGATCTGCACGAAGGCACGATCGAGCTTGTCAATGAGGGTTCGGGAGGAGCCTGTTTCGAAATCTGTTTGCCGCTCGCTGATACAGATGCGTGATCCAAAGGAAACCGGAGGGGTTGAATGAAGACGATACTTGTGGTCGACGACGAGGAGGACTTTCGGCTGACCTTCAGGAGGCGGCTGGAGAGTAGAGGCTTTCGGGTGCTCGAAGCTCCTGACGGCGTCGAAGCCCTGGCTGTTTTTCAGGCGGAGCGGAAGCACATTGCCCTGGTCATCACTGATATCCGCATGCCGAGAATGGGCGGCGAGGAATTGATCCGGGTGATTCATGCTCTGGACTCTTGCGTTCCGATACTCGGGATCACGGGCCATCAAGACATACAGGATCAGCTTTCGATTTTGGGGAGTGGGGCATACTACTATCTGGCGAAGCCACTTCCGAACTGGCCGATTGTCGAGAAGCTGATCAACAATGCAGTCATGCGCTACAACGCCGAGCGGAGCGAGCAGGAGAGCTCGCGCCTGGTGCGCGGCTATGTCATCTCGCACTCGCTTGCGTCCTTGGCGGGCGCGCCTGTTGAGCTCGCAATCGAGCAGATCGATAGCCCTAAGCCATCCGGCGATTTTGCTGAGGCTATGCAAGCTTCGAACGGCGACGTGATTTTTTACATTGCGGACGCGTCGGGTCATAGCGACCTGGTTCCGAGCTTCATGGCTTGTCTGGCGAGTATCATCTTGCATCGATCCCAGTATTCGGGCGACTTCAGCGCGGAGAGACTTTTGGGTTATCTTGATGATAGCCTGAAGAACCTGCGCTCAACAGGAGTGCTCGCGGACAGGCTCTACCTGACCTTCTTTCTTGGACAGCTAGATTGGAGAAACGGTGTTCTGAGGTACGTGAATGCAGGCCACCCGGACGCGTTTCTCTTCAGGGCCGGTGAATCTCGTTGGGATGGTATCGCGCTGCCCGCAACAGCCAGGCCTGTTGGAATGCCGGTCCCCTTCATGCCGGAGGCGAAGACCGTGAGCGTGGCCGCCGGGGATGTTCTGTTTCTTTATTCGGATGGAGCATCCGAGCTTCTTGGTGGAGGGCCAGGGCAGGAGGGGCGGGATCGACTGCGTGATCTGGCCCTCTCGTTCCTGCCCGCATCAGCAGAAGCCCTCGTGGCCCAGGTCAGGGAGCAATTGGTCCTCGAGGCTGGCGGCCCCGACCGATTCGAGGATGATACGACGCTCATGGCACTTCGGCTTTTGCCAGCGAAGGCGCCGTGAAGTCTACCCGGAAGCGTTCTACCACTCAGCAATAAAAAAGCCCCCTCCCTTGCGGGAGGGGGCTTTTTTCGTGTGGTAGGAGATCGTCCTTACTGGACGGTCAGAGCGGTGTCGTCGATCACGAACGAGGTCTGCAGCGAGGCGTCTTCCACGCCGAGGAAGTAGACCCGGATCGTCTGGCCCTTGTAGGCGATGAGGTTGAAGCTCTTCTGGGTGTAGCCGGCCGCCTTGTTGAGGTTCGAGTAGGTCGCGAGGGTCGCGAGCACCGTGTTCGAGGTGTTGCGGACCTGCGGCTTGAGGGTGTCGTACGCGATGGTGGTCGTCGTCTCCGCGGAGTCGATGTGGAGCCAGAAGGTGAGCGTCGCCGTGGTCGCGGTCGACGGGATCGTCACGGTCTGGTAGAGGGAGTCGGTGTGGGTCGTGCCGTAGCCGTTGAGCCACGCCTTCCAGGAGCCGCCGTGGGCCGGCTCGCTGACGTTGTCGTTGTCGATGACGCCGGTAGTGGCCACCCAGGGAGTCGCCGTGCCGGTCTCGAAGCCCGGGTTGACGAGGAGCTGCTGCTGCGACGAGCTGGTCACCGTGAGGGCGACGGTCGTGGTGTGGGTGATGGAGCCACCGGTGCCGGTGATGGTGATCGTGTAGGTGCCCAGAGCGGTGGAGGAAGCCACCGCCATGGTCATCGTCGAGGTGCCCGAGCCGGGCGCCGCGATCGACGTGGGGGCGAAGGTGACGGTCACGCCGGTGGGCTGGCCGGTGGCGGACAGCGCGATGGCGTTGTTGAAGCCGTTGAGCACCGTGGTGGTGATCGTCGAGCTGCCCGAGTTGCCCTGCACGACCGACACGGTCGCGGGCGAAGCCGAGATCGTGAAGTCCGGGTTGGTGCTGGCGACCGGGATCACCGACTGGCAGGTGCTCGGCGTGCCGCCGCAGGCCTCGTTGCCGCTCGGATGGGCGACGATCTGGTAGTAGTAGGTGATGCCGTTGGCCACGCCCGTGTCGGTCAGGGACGTGGTCGAGTTGTCGTTGGCGATCTTGGTGAAGCCGGCGTTGCAGCCGACCTCGTTGCGGTAGACGTCGTAGACGCCCGAGGAGCCGGACCAGCTCAGGCCGACCTGGTTGTTGCCGGCGGTCAGGGTGACCGTCGGGGTGACCGGCGAGGTGCAGCCGGCGAACGTCGTGCTGGCGCCGGCGTCGGTGGTGCAGGCGATGCCGTGGCGGTTGAACGCCGCGTAGAGCGCGCCGCCGTGCGGGGTGCCGTTGGAGAGGTTGCCGTCATCGTCGTCCACGGCGCGCATGGTCTTCCACCAGTTGCCCGCGCCGCAGCCGTTGCTGGTGTACGTGCCGCCGGTGGTGCAGGTGAAGGAGCTGGTCGAGGTCGAGCGCGACAGGTACCACAGGCGGTCGAGGACGGTCCACGCCGTGCCGGAGCCCGGGTTGGGCAGGTCGCGGTTGGCGAAATCCCAAACCGCTTCGGAAGGCACGTACGACTCGCAGTGGACTTCCTTGCCGCACGGGCCGGAGCCGGCGCTGCAACGGACCTGGGTGAAGTTGCTCACCGTGGCCGGGGTGTTGGAGGTGTGCTTGGCATAGTCGATGTCGCGGACGCCCGTGCAGGACGTGCAGGCATCGCCGTAACCGCCGCAGTTCGAGGTGAGGAAGCCGGGTCCGATGCAGGAGGCGTGGAGCGCGATGGCGGCCGTCAAGTCGCCGTACGCCTCACCCGTGCCGCCCTCGGAAGCCGCGCCGTTGCCGTCGTTGCTGTCGAGGCCGTGGCCGTACTCGTGAAGCGACACGGCGGCGATCTCACCCGTGTTGCCGCAGCCGCCGCCCGACTTGAAGAAGTTCAGCGACGAGCCGTTCCAGTAGGCGTTGCAGGTCTGGTTGAGGTTGACGTTGACCGTGAGCTGCTGGGTCAGCCAGGTGTTGCTCGGCAGCCAGGCGCGGCCCACTTCCTTGATGCGGTTGACATGGTAGAACTGGCCGCGGGCGGAGTGGGTGTTGCCGGCGCCGCCGCCACCCGCGGGGATGGTGCAGTCCGTGCCGGAGGAGGTGCCGAACGGCAGGTTGCCGCTGCCGTCCGACGCCTTGGAGATCGCGCCGCAGGTGTCGGAGATCCGCACGTACTGGCCGGCCAGCGACGAGGTCACCGCCGCGGTGTTGTTGTAGTTGCCGGCCGAGTTGGTGTAGCCGCCGGACGAGATGTTGGTGAAGGGCATCGGCCGCACGACTTCGGCGCCCGTGGTCGGCGAGCTCATGTAGACACCGCCGGTCGCCTGCGCGGTGACGTAGTCGTTGATGTCGGCGAGCTCGAGAACCTCACCGGAGGAGGCGTCGACGCGGGCACGCCAGGTGCCCATCACGCCGTCGCGATGGAAGATGAACTGCCAGACCGGGGCGATGCCGCGGCCCTGGCCGAACGCGAAGCCTTCGGCATAGCGGTTGTTGACCGCGCCCACCGGGATCAGGTGGAGCGAGCCGCCGTCGCGGAAGGAGTCGGCCGCGCTGAAGCCGCCGATGAACTTGGAGAGGATCGAGAGCGCCTGCCCCTTCTTCAGCTTGGCGATCGGAGCGACCGCGTTGCTGTGCGGCAGGTTCTCGGAGCCGAACTGGATCAGGTTGCCGTGGTTGACACGGAAGACCACGCGGGCGCCTTCGATGACGAGGCCGCTCTTGTCCATGACATCGAAGTCGAGGAACCAGAGATAGTCCGCGGGATTGCCGGAACGGCCCTTGTTGAGGACCAGCGATTTGGGATCGACGCCGAGGATTCCGGCCACCTTGGGCACGAAATTGCGCGCGATGCGCTCCATGTCGGCGAGGGTCGGAGCCGACGCGCCGGCGATCAGATTGTTGCCGGTGCCGGCGATCCAGGGGATACCGGCGCCTTCAGCGATGCTGATGCGGCCGGTCCGCGAGTCGACCATGGCCTTCCATTCGCCGTTGGTGCCGCTGAAGCCGGCCCAACTGTTGGCGACGTCGAACGCCACGATGCCCTGGACGTTGTCGACGGACTCGAGGGATTCCGTAGCGTGGAGCCGAGGGCTGGCGAAAGCCATGCCGTCGAGGGCCGACTGGCCCTGCTTGGCCATCTGGGCCGACGCCGCTCCCGGCAGGACGGCGACCACGCCGACCACCAGAAGAAGAGCCAGCAGGAAACGGGATGCGCGATTCATGAGCAGTTCCTCCTTGAGTGACACAACACGTGTTAAGATGATCATCCTATACATCATGGATGAGCACTGAGCCCGGACAGGCGGCCGGCATGGCCACCGCCGGGGAGCTGCTATACTGCGCCGCCGTCCAGGAAAGGGAGGGCCCTTCCCCGAGGCGGTAGAGTCGGCGATCGAGCTCTGGATTTCTCACTAGAACTAAGGGTGTCTCAACCATGACAAAGCGAGCCGGTTGGGTGAAGATTTTTTTCGGGATCGTTCTCGCCGTCCTCGCTGAAGCGGTCGCCGGCGGTCTCGCGGCGGGGCAGGCCACCCCTCCGGCGGCCCCGCGCCGCAACCTCGTCCTCATCACGCTGGACACCACCCGTGCCGACCACCTCGGCTCCTACGGCTGGAAGGATGCGCGGACGCCGAACCTGGACGCCCTCGCTGCCCGGGGCACCCGCTTCGTCCGCTGCGACACGGCCGCTCCGGTCACCCTGCCGAGCCACGCGACGATCCTGACCGGCCTCTTCCCGCCACGCACCGGTGTGCGGGACAACGGCACCTTCGTCCTTGCCGAAAAGGTGGAGACGCTGGCCGAGCGCCTCGCCGCCCACGGCTACGACACCGCCGCGGTGGTCTCGGCCATCGTCCTGGCCCGCCGCCACGGCCTGAACCAGGGTTTCCGGATTTACGACGACGACCTCGGAGCCGGCTTCGCCGCCGGCACGGAGGTCGCCGAGCGCCAGGCCGAGCCCACGACCGCCGCCGCCCTCGCCGCCGCCGCGCGGCTGAAGCCGCCGTTCTTCCTCTGGGTGCATTACTACGACCCGCACGAGGAGTACCGGCCGCCCACCCGCTTCGCCGCCGCCGCGACCGGTCCGACCCGGCTCTACGACGCCGAGATCGCGGCCGTGGACGACCAGATCGGGGTGCTGCTCGCGAAGCTGCCCAAGGACGTGGACGTGGTGGTGGTGGGCGATCACGGCGAGATGCTGGGCGAGCACGGCGAGCTCCATCACGGCCTCCTGCTCTACCGCGCCGCCCGGCGGGTGCCGCTGATCGTCGCCGGACCCGGCGTGCCCGCCGGCCGCACCGAGGAGTGTTTGGTGCGCACCGCCGACGTCGCGCCCACGCTGCTGGCGCTCGCCGGGGTGCCGCTCCCCGGCGGCGGCCTGGACGGGGAGAGCCTGTTGCCCCTCACCGCTTCCGGAAAGGCCTGCGGCCGGACGAGCTACAGCGAGAGCTTCCTGCCGTTCTTCGCCTACAAGTGGTATCCGCTGCGCTCGCTCTCCACCGACCGCTTCTTCTACCTGCACGCACCGAAGAGCAGCCTCTACCAGATCCCGTCCGATCCGGACGAGAAGACCGACATCGCGGCCGAGCAGCCGGGGGCCATGCGCCTCTGGGACAAGCGGCTGCGCACCCGGCTCCAGGCGGCGGGCGAGACTCTGGACTCGGAGGTGCGCCCGGAGAACGTGCTCACGGAGGAGCAGCGGCGCCAGCTCGCGAGCCTCGGCTATCTGGGTGGTGGGTCGGGCGGCACGGTGCGCTCGGGCTTGCCGGACCCCCGGGACATGGCCGACATCGCGGATGCCCTCCATGACGCCGCGGCCGGCGTGCAGGAAGGCAAGTGCGAGGAGGTTCTGCCGCGGCTCCAGGAGATCGTCAAGAAGGACCCGCACAACTTCCCGGCCCTCAGCCTGGCCGGCAACTGCCTGGAGGTCGCCGGACGCTTGGACTCGGCGCTCGCCCTGTTTCGGCGGGCAAGCCAGGAGAACGAGCTGTCCGCCGTGCCGGTGGTCAACATCGCCGGCTGCCTGAAGCAGTTGGGGAAGCGCGAGGAGGCGGAGAAGGAGTATCGCCACGCCCTGGCCCTCGACCCGAGCCAGGGAGAAGCCGCCAGCAACCTGGCGCAGCTCCTGAGCGAGCGCGGCGATCGGGGGGATCAGGGAGGGCGGGCCGAAGCCCTGAAGGTGCTCGACGCCTCGATCGCGGCCGGCAGCTACTCCTCGGAGGTCTACCTGGAGCGCGGGCTGATCGAGGTCGAGCTCAACCGTCTCCAGGACGCGCTGCGCGACTTCCACGAATCGGCGCGGCGCAACCCGGCGAACCCGGTCCCCTTGGAGAACGCGGCCCGCGCCGCCTACCGCCTCGGCCGCCACCGCGAGGCGGTTCAGCTCTACGAGCAGCTCCTGCGCCTCCAGCCCGGCCGCGGCGACCTCTGGAAGACAACGGGCGCCCTCTATTTCTACGAGCTGGGGGACAAGACCGACGCCCAACGCTGCTTCCGCCGCGCCCTCACCCTCGAGACCGACCCGGCCGAGAGAGAGAAGATCGAGGAGACCCTCGAAGAGATCGAATCGGCCTCCTGAAAGTCAGCGGTTCCGCGGGGCGCGCCGGTCAGCTCAGAGATCCTTCCGCGCCGTGATTTCGATCCCCGACGTACACAGCACCCGGCTGCCGTCCGGGACGTCCCGGGCCACGATGGCGTTGACGCCGATGAAAACGTTGTCGCCGATCCGGATCTCCCCGATCACCTTGGCTCCGGCTCCGATGAAGACGTTGTCGCCGATGACCGGCATCTTCTCGACCACCTTGGGGCTCGGCGAGCCGATGGTCACCTGGTGGAGGAGCAGGGCGTCGCGGCCGATCTTCGCGTAGCCGCCGATCACGATGCCGTTGCCGTGAGCGATGCGCAGGCCCGGTCCGATCTCCGCTCCCGGCCCGATGTCCACGCCGGTGAGGTGTTGGTTCAAGCGGGCGAACAGCGGGCCGAGGACCGGGATGCCCCGGCTTTTGAACCAGTGCGCGATGCGGTGGAACACCACCGCCTGGTAGCCGGCCTCGAAGAGCAGCGATTCGATCACGTACCAGGGGAACGGCTTGGTCTTGATCTCCCGCAGCCGCCGGGTGTCCTCGCGCAGGTTATCGAGCATCGGCCGTCTCTTTCGCCATCACGTGGACCTCCCGGCGGAAGGTGTTGCCACCGTTTTTCTCCGAGAACCAGGATACGGTCTCGAACACCGGATCGAGCTCCAGCACGTAGGTGCCCGGCTCGGACGGCGCGATCACCTGCTGCCGGACGCTGATCCGGCCGCCGGGCGGCACCGGCTCTTTCAGGTCCGTCCGTTGACCCTCGCGCACGACCTCCCGGCCGTCCGGGGTGCGCCAGTGGTAGGACAGGCTCACCCGGGCGCCGCTCGTCACCGGCCAGGTCACACGGCTGCGGTTGAACAGCCGGGTCAGCACCGTGAACGTTTCGCCGGCTTTGACTTCCTCCGGCACCATCGTCTCTCCCCACCGGATGTCGTAGAGGTTCGCGTCGAGCGCCTCGCCGGTGCCGAGATACGTCAGCTCGGCGCCGGCGAAAAAGTTTTCCTCTACCTTTTCATTGCCGGCGAAGTAGGAGCACGACTCGGGCGGCAGCTCGCGCGTCCAGTGGCGGATGCGGCCGGTCTCCGGATGAACGATCATGCGATAGGCATAGTTCGTCCCGGTCTTCGTCGTCCAGACGCGGGTCGGGTCTCCCGGGCGCAGCTCGACGCGCCGCGCTTCGCCGGCTCCGAGATCGAACGTCTCCTTCGTGTCACCCAGGCGGATCCTCAGGTGGTTGTGTGGCGCCGGGCTGCTCACCAGGAAGACCATCTTTCCGAGAGGCGCGCCGGACATCAGATACAGCTCGACCGTATCGGCGCCGCGCACCCAGAGCGATTCGCCGAGCGGAAGAAACTGATCCTTCCTGCCGATCAGTCGGAAGTCGCCCATGGGAATGCGGTGGTAGCCGGGGACGTTTTTCAACGTCAGCTCCAGCGGGAACCAGCGGAAGGGGATGTTGCGCACGTGCGCCTGAAGCGTGGGCTCCGGCCCGACGTCGCCGAACGGGGTGAAGATCAGCGGCGCCAGGAAAAGCCCGGCCCAGGCGTAGCCGGCGGGGACCGTCCAGCGCGGCCGGATGCGCGTCACCAGGAAGAGAAAGGCCGGATAGACGTTGACAAAGTAGCGGTTGCCGATGAACCCGCCGCCGCCCTGCCAGTTCCAGGCGATCTGGAGGAGGAAGAACAGCGCCACGCCGGACACCGCCACAAGGATCAGCCAGCGCTCCACCGACCTCCGGCCATGGATCAGGAAGAGCAGCACCGACAAGGCGGCGAACGGCAGGTAGAGGATCAGCCCCGCGTGCCGGCCCCAGAGGAAGTAGCCGACGTTGTCGGTGAATTCGCTCCACTGGGTGTCCGGCATCCGGAAGAGCCACGTCATGGTGTTGCCGGTGGGTGACGCTGCTGCCGCTGCCGCTCCGGTTGATCCCGTTCCCCCTCTCCCCAGCCCTCTCCCCCGTTCCGGGGGAGAGGGAGTCGCTCCCAGCGGCTCGACCGGCATCTTCCCCGGCTCACAGACGGTGAAGCCGCTGCGTTCGACACCCAGGTAGGAGGTCGGCGTGCCGGTCAGCGCCAGCGAGATCCCGGCCACCAGCACGCCGCAGAGCGCCGCGCCCGCGAGCCACGCGCCGGCCGTGCGCCAGTCCTTTCGCCGGACGTATCCCCACATCGGCGCGATGCCGACGGCCGCGATCATCGGCTTGTTGTAGACCGCCAGGAACAGCGCCGCACCCGAGGCCGCCGCGAGGAGAAGGACGCGCCGTCCGCTCGGCGGGATCGTCATCTCCTCCCTGGAAAGCCCGAAGTAAAGGCAGGCGGCCACCGCGGCCATGTTGAAGACCTCGGGCTGGATCCAGAAGACGTAGGCGAACCCGGCGCTGAGCAGCACGAAGCCCACGGAGTAGAGCGCGGCGAGGCCGTCCGGATTGAAGCGGGCGAGGTAGGACGCGCTCATCCAGATCATCGCCACCGTCAGCAGCATGTTGAAGAAGAGCAGGCCGTCGGCGCCGAACAGGCCGGCGAACGGCGCGGCCAGGAGCGAGTAGACGTACGGCTTGCCGTAGTGGACCGTGTGCCAGCCGTCCCGCGTCATCAGGATCAGGTTGTTCACCGGCTGGTACGGGAACTCCTGGAACAAGCGGTCGACGTCCTTCACCTCCAGCCGGAGGTCGCCGTCGTGGGCGAGGCTGAGGGCCATCAGGTAGTAGGCCGCCTCGTCCGCCTTGAGGTGCGTCGGCAGCCCCGGCTTGCCGAGGGCGAGCGGGAACACGAGGAGGAAGAGGGAGACGGCGACGAGGGTCAAGCGGACAGAAGAGCTCACGGCGGGGGAGTCTAGCAGGCCCTGTGATAGAGTCGCCGTCTTCGTACGCGTTTCGATCCAAAGGGATTTCCGACCGGATAGACCGATGCTCCCTTACGAAAGCTTCTTGAGCACGGGCGCCGTCCCACGCGTCAGGGAGCGGGTCAAGGATCTCCTCTCCGCCAGCGCGTTCCCGCTCGGCAGCCTCATCCGTGTCGCCACGAAGGAGCCGGCCATCGCGCTGACCTTCGACGACGGCCCGCACCCGGAGGACACTCCGCCGCTCCTGGAGATCCTGGCGCGCCACGGCGCGAAGGCGACCTTCTTCATGGTCGGCCGGAGCGCCCGCCGCTGGCCGGACCTGGTGAAGCGGGTGGCGGAAGGCGGCCACGCCATCGGCAACCACACCCTGGACCACCTCTCGATGCCGCTGCTCACCGGCCGCTACCGCCGCAAGCAGATCGAGTGGTGCGACGAGGCCCTGGCACCGTACGGCACGCGCCTCTTCCGGCCGCCGTACGGAGAGCAGATGCCGGGCTCGCGTCTCGACGCCTTCCGCACCGGCCACCAGGTGGTCTTCTGGGACGTCGTCGCCGAGGACTGGAGGGATGACTCCGCGGATGTCCTGCTGGCGAGGATCTACCGCCGTCTCCGAAGAGGGAGCATCGTGCTGCTCCATGACACGCTCTACACCACGGTGGAGGAGAGCTGGCGCGACCGGGCGCCGATGCGCGCCGCGGTGGAACAGCTCCTGGTCGATCTCGAAGACCGGTACCGCTTCGTGACCGTCCCCGAGCTGCTGAAGCTGGGCCGGCCCTACCGCTGGCATAAATACCAGCCGGCGCGGCTGGAGTGGCTGCGGCAGGTGAGGTAAAGGGGCATGCACTCAGACGACCTCGGCGTGGGACGACCTCTTGACAAGGAACCCGCCTACCTGTAAAGTCCCCCTAGATATAGCGAACCTCCCTGGCTTTAAGGGGAGATTGGCGGAGGGCCGCGGCAAGCGGCCCTTTTCTTTTTCACCTGCCGAGAATTTGTTTGTAGAAGCGCTCATACGACTGCACCATGACGGTTGAGCTGTAGCTGCCTGTCTCGCTCAAAGCAGCTCTTCCACCTTCCTGGAGAGCCTCCCGTAGCTTTGCATTCCGAAGCACTCTCCGGACCTGGAGCGCGAGATCCTCCACGTTGCCATCGGTGAATAGAAGACCGTTCTGGCCATTGGCGATGATTTCGCGCAGGGCGCTGGTATTGGCTGCTACGACAGGAACGTTGAATAAGAATGCTTCCAGCACTGTCAGCCCAAACGACTCATGCCTGGAAGGTATGACACATACATCGGCTCTTCTGTAGATGGTGGCCATCTCCTTGTAGCGGAATGTTCGAAATAGGATGTCATGGCCCTCCACGAGGTTCAAATCACGCGCTCGGCTTCGAAGTTTGGCGTGAACGGCATCATCTGCGTGGCTACTGAGCACAAAGAGAATGTCCCGTTCGGCTTCTTGGATTTTCAACTTCGCGGCAGCCTCGATGAAAGTTTCAACGTCCTTGTGCTCGTCGGCCCGCTGTGGACATAGGACAAGGTTGCAGCTCGCTCTCAAGGGGAGATCCTCGAGGACGGCAGGCTCATCCGCGACGCTCTTGAGGAATGGGCTGATGCCGTGCGGAATGACCCTGATCTCGGGAGGCGAACCCTCTTCTCCGAAGCCTTGCTCGGAAAGCACTGTACGGCTCACTTCGCTTGGCACGACGATCCCGTCGAGCAACTTGGACAACCTCCCAGCTTCCATGAAGCAATCCTTCGGGATTTCTTGGTGACGGCCAGCTCGCCACGGACTCGGAGCCCGGTGTACGGTCATGAGCAGGGGCTTTCCAAAGGCGATCTTGGTCATGCAGCCCAGAAAGAGGGAGTCGAGGTCATGGACGTGGACCAGATCTGGATCAATCTCGTGCCAGTGCTCCAACAGGAAGGCCAGGGGTCCTTCGCAAAAGACGCGTCTTCCGTCGAATTCGAGAACTTGCTTGCGCGGGCGCTTCCAGAT
Source organism: uncultured Holophagales bacterium (assembly GCA_963844885.1). Taxonomy (GTDB): domain Bacteria; phylum Acidobacteriota; class Thermoanaerobaculia; order Multivoradales; family UBA5704; genus DATMER01. The sequence continues at coordinate 478,787 of CAWJQA010000020.1, forward strand.
GGTGAGACGTCCATGGCCATCACGCCTCTCTGTCTCATCTTTGTTTGAAGTGACGACAGCGACCTGATGGCCCAGATGGACGAGTCCGTGAGCCAAGTCGGATAGATGGGTCGCCACGCCTCCGGGGTCGGGCGCGAAGGCCGCGCTGATGAGGAGGATTCTCATCCAATTCCTGGAAAATTATTGGCGGAGAGCAGCGTGGACGCCGGAGACGCCGTCTTCAGCTCGTTCGTGGACGATTCGCAGTTCCATGGTCCCGCTATTCTAGCGCAGGAAGAGACCTCCGGCGGAACGGGCTGGCTGGATCGGCCCAGCTTCAGCAGCGCCCCGGCCGCCGTCTGATTTAAAGGGGCAGTCATTGCCCCAAGAGGGCAGCGACCGCCCTTGTAGGGCAACGGTTGCCCCTTGTGAGACAGCGGCTGCCCCAAGAGGGCAATCGCTATCCCTTATGGGGCAACCGCTGCCCTACAAGGGCAAGTGCTGTCCCTTGCAGGGCAAACGTTGCCCTTGAAGGGCTGAGGTTGTCCCTTGAAGGGCCTCCGATGCCCTGCGAGGGCAGGCATGTCCCTGTGAGGGCAGCCGCTGCCCACGCCTCACGCGCTGGGTTCGGAGTCTGTGGAGCCTGTAACCTTGTCCATGGCTTCCTGCTCGGTTCTCGCGACCCCCATGCGGCGCCGGCGGGGCCGCATCCCGAACTCGACGAGCTTCTCACTGCCGTATCCGTACCGGGTCCTGATGCCGGCCCGCACGCGGGCGGCGACGATGCGCCCCCGGCTTTTCAGCGTCTGCAGGTCGCGCGTGATCTGCTGGCGCTTGGCGTCGAGCGCCAGGCGTTCCTGCTCCATTGCCTTGCTCGCCTGGAGGATGATCCGCAGCTCGGAAGTGAGCTCCGCCAGATAGGTGACGTCCTCGGCGTTGTTCTCCACGCTCAGGAGGAGATGGGTCCAGTCGAACGACTCGTCCGCGAACGAGCTCTTGGGCATCTTGGCTCTCCAGGGTTCTGGACGGGATTGTCTGCAAGAGAGGCCCCTCGTGTCAATGAGGAGAGAGGTGCCCGGTGCGCGGCCGGAAGACCCGGAGGGGAGCGGCGGCCGAGACGCTCGTTCTCGCCTGCCTGCTGAATCATCAGGAGGCTAGGAGCCGCCCTGGGACAGGATGTAGCGGAAGCGAGCCACCTGGGCCGCCTCCTCGTCGCTGACCACGATGGCCGTGTGGCGGTCGCCCCGAAGGCCCACGAACGTCTGGTACCCATTGGGCACCTATTGGGGCCATCTGAAGGAAAAACACAGAGATGTCCGTCTACTAGACTTGGAGGGGGCTTATGAGCGGGCCCGCATGACCCAGTTGGCGGTGGCTGATGTCACTCAAGCAGCGGCAGAAATAAAATAGCCCGCAATAAATGCAGTTAACCGTATGGAGGTAAGCCATGGACAATACACCGGAATACGAAAATCGGGAACAGGATACAGGAGGCGAGAGTGATTTATTTGCACTGAGACCAGAGGAGGAACTTGCCCGCGTCACGGAATCTCAGGTTCACCTTCTCGGAAAAGGAGTGATCTGCACGACCGACTACCGCGCACGCAAAAGATCTCGGTTTGAGATCGTCCTTGATGCCACCGAGGGATTCATTCCGCTTTGGGCGGAGAACCTGGTTCTCCGATGGAGATTCAATATGGCTTCGCTGAGTGTCTTCCAGCAACCCGAATCCGTTAAGTCGCGGATTCGGGAGTTGCTGGGTGAAGCCATTACAGCGTGGGGAGACGCGGCTCCGATCCGCTTCACAGAAAATCCTGACAACTCTGACTTCGAGATCGTCGTGGAAGAACACGAAAGTTGCACCCCCCAAGGATGCACCCTCGCTCAGGCCTTTTTCCCCGATGCTGGGCGGCATCAACTCTTCGTCTTCCCGACAATGTTCGGACAAAGCAAGAAGGAGCAGGTGGACACACTGACCCACGAGATTGGTCACGTATTCGGCCTGCGGCACTTCTTTGCCCCGGAAAACGAGACCTCGTGGCCGAGCGTAATCTTCGGAGAGCACAAGCCTTTCTCCATTATGAACTACGGCGTCAATAGCGAACTCACCCCGGCCGACCAAAAGGATCTTAAGTTGCTGTACGAGGGCGCTTGGAGTGACCAACTAAAAAAGATCAATGGCACACCAATAAAGCTGGTTCGACCCTATCACTATCTCCACACATGATTACTCATCATGAGGATCTCTGAAGCGGGCCATGAGCACGGCGCGGCCGAGGTCGCGAGGGCTTCGCGTCGCAGGGCCGTATCCACAGCCAGGAAGTCGTCCTGGACAGATTCAGGGATCAAGACCTCCGAAGGGGTCTCAGGAGGTCGAGTCGTCCCAGAACCGTCAGGGTGACGAGAGGCGTGTTATTCAGGACGACGGGCCCGGCAGGCATTGGCAAGATCCTGCTCCAACTCGTCAGCGGTCTCGCCGAAGGGCGAGAGGCCGTGCTGTCCCAGGAGGAAAAGGAAGATGACTCTGGGCACTCCCGCCAAGCGAGCCGCCAAGCTGGAGCTGAGCTTGCCTCGCTCGTACAGTGCCAGAGCCAGGATCAGGCGGGCCTCCGCCTCGAACTCGTCGGGCTCCTCCTGAAGAGCCCAGAGAACTTCGGGTGGGTATGAAATGGAGGGGTCTGCCATCGGTCGTCTCATTCCAGGATCAATGCAGCACGAAACTACCGAACCTCGGCCAGGAAGTCGTCTGGCTCGATATCGGCGTCCCGAAGGGCTCCGCGGAGGGTAAACCGATCGACTTCGTCGTGGATCGGGAACACGATCGTCCTGCCATCGGAATGCCGCATCTTCACGTGGCTGCCTTTGCGATGCACCTCGGCGAACCCGAGGCGCTCCAAAGCTGCGACGATTTGCCGGCCGGAGAGCAGGGGGAGCTTCACAGAGCGAGCTCGACGACCTCGCGGGTCGCGCTCTCCTGCAACTCTTCGGGCTCAGGCTCTAAGTAGAGCTCGATGGCCTCACGGATGTTCCGGAGCGCTTCCTCGCGCGTCCTTCCTTGCGACCAGCAGCTCTTGAGGGAGGGGCAGTGGGCGACGGTGAAGCCGTCTTCGCCAGATTCGAGGATCACTTTCAGTTCCATGATGGGGCCATTCTAACTCAGGAGGCGGCGACTCGGCGAGCCTCCAGCACCTCGCCCGGCCGGACATCCGTTTTCAGGCCTTCCCGGATTCCCGCGAGCTTGGCCACGGCGGCGGCCTGGTTGCCTTTGCGCAGCTCGCGGACGTAGGCCACGAGGAACGCGGCGGCGGAGAAGCCGAGGAAGGTGAGCCAGTTCCAGGGACGACCGTAGCGGCGGACGTAGATCGTGCTGCTGCGGCCGAACTGTTGGTTGCGGAACGGGCTGTAGCCGCCGGTTGTGTAGGCCACCATGTGATAGAGCACGGCGCGGTGTGCATAGACGCAGTGGAAGCCCTTTCGCTTGGCCCGGGTACAGAAGTCCGCGTCGTCCACGCAGATGAAGAAGATCGGGTCCCAGGAGCCCGCGGCTTCGGCGGCGGATTTCTTGATCAGGATCGCGCAGCCGTTGATGTAGTCCACTTCGGCGTCCTGGTCGTACTGGCCGCGGTCGATCTCTCCATAGCCGCGCTCGTGGGTGATGGACTCGCGGAAGCGGAGCTTGCCGCCCGCCGACCACAGGCGCCGGCGGTCGCCGTGGAAATAGCACTTGGGACCGACGACGCCGATCCGCGGATCGCTCTCCGCGACCTCCACAAGGCGGTCGAGCAGGTCGGGCTCCACCTCGATGTCGTTGTTGAGGAGCAGGACGTAGTCGTAGCCGTTCTCGAAGGCCCAGCGGAACCCGGCGGCGTAGCCGGACGAGCTGCCGCGGTTCACGTCCACCTTGAGTTGCTTCAAGTCGGGGAAAGCCTGGGCGAGGGTCTCGGGCGAGTCGTCCGTGGAGGCGTTGTCGAGGACGATCAGGTCGAAGGCGGGGTAGGTCATCTTCCGCAGGCTTTCGACGGCCTGCAGAGTGATCTCCTTGCCGTTGTAGTTGATGACGACGGCCGCGACCCGCGGTGGCATATCTACTTCCCGGCCTGCACGCCGGTGAGGTAATCCACCGCCAGGTTCGTCATCGCCCGGACGCCCACCAGCAGCGCGTCCTCATTGACATAGAAGCGCGGCGAGTGGTTCGGCTCGGCCTCTCCGAAGCCGACGCCGGGCTTGTTGATGCCGAGGAAGAAGTACATTCCGGGGACCTTCTCGCGGTAGAAGGCGAAGTCCTCCGAGACGGTGACCGGCGGGTAGTCCATGAGACCGGCGCCCGCGACCCGGCGCAGCGTCGGCTCCATGGCCCGGGTCAGCGCCGGATGGTTGGTGTTCGGCGGCGAGTAGGAGCTGAAGGTGACCTCGGCCGTGGCTCCCGCGCTCGCGGCGATGGACTCCACCGTGCGGCGGATGCGCTGCATCAGGTCGTCCTTCTTCGCGGGGTCGAGATAGCGGACGGTCCCCTCCATGTCGACCTCGTCCGGCAGGATGTTGCTTCTCACGCCGCCGTGGATCATGGAGATGGAGACGATGTTGGGCAGCGTCGGGTCCACCTGCCGGTTCGGGATCAGCTCCAGGGCGAGAACCATCTGCGCGGCGAGCGCCACGGGATCGACGCCGAGCCACGGGAGCGCCGCGTGGGTCTGCCGGCCGTGGACCTTGATCTTCAGGTTTTCCTCGCCGGCGTGGGTCGGGCCGGAGCGGTAGGCGATCACTCCGGCCGGGAACGCGGCCAGGTGGAGCGCGAAGATCGCGCCGGGCTTCGGATCGTCCAGGACCCCCTCGGCGATCATCATCGTGGCGCCGCCCTCTTCGCCCTCGGGCGCGCCTTCCTCGGCGGGCTGGAAGATGAGCTTGACCGTGCCCGGCAGGCGCTCGCGCATCCCGGCCAGGATCTCCGCCGTGCCCATCAGGATCGCCGTGTGGCCGTCGTGCCCGCAGGCATGCATGACGCCGACCTGCTGGCCGTTGTATTCCGTGCGAACCTTCGAGGCGAAGGGAAGGTCGACCTGCTCGGTGACCGGCAGCGCGTCCATGTCCGCCCGCAGAGCGACGACCGGACCGGGCAGGCCGCCTCTCAGGACGCCCACGACGCCGGTGTGGGCAACGCCCGTCTTCACCTCGTACCCCAGCTTGCGCAGGTGCTCGGCGACCAGGGCGGCGGTGCGGGTCTCGCGGTTGCCGAGCTCCGGGTGCTCGTGGATGTCCCGGCGCCAGGCGACCACCTTCGGCATGACCTCCGAGGCGCGGCGGTCGGCCTCCTGGCGGAGGGCGTCCACGTCCGGAGCGGCGGGTGCAGTGGTCGCGGAAAGGGCGAGCAGGAGCAGGGCGGTGATCATAGAAAGGGACGTTAGCACAGGCCCTCACCCCCCTGGCCCGGCTCGTCCTCTACAATCTCTCCATGTCCGAGTCAGCCGTGGATTCCCTGACGGCCCAGGGCCGTGCCTTCGAGCGCCGTGTCGGTATGCTTTTCGAGCTGCTCGGCTACCGCGTGGAGGCCAACCGGCTCATCGCGGGACGGCAGGTCGACCTCTTCCTCGAAGACCGCAGCGGGCCGCTTTCGCGGTCGTACATCGTCGAGTGCAAGGATCAGGCGAATCCGGTCAATACCTCCCAGTATGACGCCTTCCGCGGCCGGCTGAGCGCCGGGCGCAACGCGGTTTCGCCGAAGCTCCGCGGCATCCTGGTGGCGAGCGTCGGCTTCGTGAAGGAGGCCAAGGCCCAGGCCCTGCACGAGGACATCGAGCTGCTCACCATCTCCGAGCTGGAAAGCTCGGTCATCGACTTCCGGCAGTATGCCCGCGACCTGATCCGCCGGCTGGAAGGCGATCCGGCGCTGACTCATTTCGTGCCGCCGCGCATGCTGCGCGAGCACCTCACGCTCGCCGAGCCCGCCGCTTCAGCCGTGGCGGCATGGATGGCCGATCACGAGGCCAACCAGCTCACCCTGCTCGGCGACTACGGCACCGGCAAGACCACCTTCCTCAAGCACCTCGCCCTGGAGCTGGCCCGGCGCTACGAGCGCGAGGTCATCGAAGGCGGCGCCCGCGGACGCGTGCCGGTCTTCATCGACCTGCGCGACTACACCCAGGCGCTCTCGCTCAAACAGATCATTCTCGATCTTTTGGACAACCACGGCATCCGCGCCGCGTCCTATGCCGCCTTCGAGTACGTGCTGCGCGAGGGCCAGGTGCTGCTCATCCTCGACGGTTTCGATGAAATGGCGAGCCGCGGCAACTACCGGGTGACCCTGCGCAACTTCCGGGAGCTCAACCGCAGCGCGCTCGGCCGCGCCAAGATCATCCTCTCCTGCCGCAGCCACTACTTCACGGATCAGCGGCGTGCAGCGCTTCCTCGGCCGGCCGGGCCTCTCCGAGGTTCCGGTCTCCTACACCGACCTCTACCGGGAGATCGCGGGCCGGCCGAACTTCCTCATCTCCTACCTCCAGGAGTTCGAGCCCGACCAGGTGAGGGCCTACCTGGAGCACCGCTGCGGCGGCCAGGCCGAGCGCGTGAGCGGGTTCATCGCGTGTACCTACAACCTGGAGGAGCTGTCGCGGCGGCCGGTGCTACTCGACATGATCGTCACTTCGGCGGACCGCCTCGGCGAGCAGACCGAGCCGGTGACGCCGGCCATCCTCTACCGCATCTACACGGACATCTGGCTCTCCCGCAACGACTGGAGCACCATCCTGGAGGTCGAGACCAAGCGCGAGCTGCTGGAACGCTTCGCGGCGAAGGCGATCCAGCAGGACGACGCCCAGCTCCACTACTCGGAGATCCCGCGCCTGATCCGCTCCTGGCGCGAGGGTGTGACCGGCCTCGACGAGGAGGAGATCGACCGCGAGCTGCGGGCCGCGAGCTTCCTGGTGCGCGACCAGAGCGGGCATTTCCGCTTTTCACACCGCTCCTTCCTGGAGTTCTTCTACGCCCGTTTCCTGGTTTCGGCGGCGGAGAGAGGCGACTTCGCGGCGTGGGCCGAGGCGCCGTTCCGCTCCGAGATCTACCGCTTTGTCCAGGATCTTCTCTCCCTACCCGCCCAGCAGGCCGCCAGGCATCGCCTCCTGGATCTGGTGAGAGACCGCGGGGCCGACCTGCGGGCGCGGGGGCACGCGGTCAAATGCGTGAGCCGCGTGCAGGACCCCGCGGTCGCGGCGGCCCTGCGCGACGTGCTGCGCTCGGAGGACGACGCCCAGGTGCGCTGTTTCGCGGCGACCGCCCTGGGCCACCATCGGCGGCCGGAGGTGGTGGAGGCGCTGATCGCCGTCACCCGGGTGCCGCAGGAGGGCTTCTGGGTCCGCACGAACTCGCTGCTGGCCCTGGTGCGGATGGATCTGCCGGAAGCGACCGGCTTCCTGGTTCGCCTCCTGGATGCCTGCGACGGCGAGCGCGATCTGTGGACGCCGGAAGTCAGCGCGATCCTGCGGGCGGCGCACACCTCGTCGAACCTGGAGCTGGTGCGCGCCTGTCTCCGGTCCGTGCGGCGGCGGATGAACAGCTCGCGGATCGCGGCGGAGGGCCTGGAGCTCTGCGCGGCGCGGCCGTGCGCGGAGGGGGAGGATCTCTGCCGCGAGATCCTCGGCACCACGCAGAACCTGAGACTGGCGCGTCTCGCCTTCACGGCCTTGCCGCCCGAGAGAAGAAGGAATGGTTGCCGCGGATCCTCGATCTGCTCACGGTCCCGCCGAACGGCCGGGACCTGCCGAAGGCCGCCGAGGCCCGGGATCTGGTGCTCGCGCTGCGCGGCGTGTCCTGCTCCGAGGTCTCCGGCTTCCTCCTGGGTCTGATCGACAAGTCCCAGGCGCCCCGGCGTGGGCGTCTGGACACGGTCCGCTTCAGCCCTCTCGAGCAGGAGGCTCTCGCGGTCCTGGCCGAGGACTATCCGGATCTGGTGGCGCGGTCCGCGCCGGGCTGGCTGCGGGAGCGCCGCACGATGGCGTTCAAGGTGCCGCTCGCGCAGGCCTACGTCCGGCAGCGTCCGCCGGACGGCCTGGACGTCCTGCGCTCGCTGTTCACGCCGCGCCAGCGGCCGGCCCACAAGCACACCCTGCTGGACCTCGCCGTGCAGGTCTACCCGGAGTCGTTCCCGGACTTCGTGCGCGGGATCTGGCCGCGCGAGCCGACGACGATCGTCAAGAAGCAGGCGCTGGAGCTGCTGCTCCAGGTGAACCGGGAAGTGGCCGTCGATCTCATGTTGACCCAGGCCATCCACGAGAACCGGATCGGCACGAGAGTCGCGGTCTGCACGATCCTGGCGGCCATCCACCGGGAGGAGGCGACCGCCGCGCTGCTGGAGAGGCTGCGCAACGACCCGTCCCGCTGGGTGCGCCTCCAGTGCCTGAAAAGCCTCGCCGCGCCGGGCCGGGCGCTTGACAGAGGGCAGGTCGTGGAGGCGACCCGGCGGGAGAAAGACCCCGATGTGCTTGCGTTGCGGGGGCAGTTGCTGGGGGTGTGAGAGGGGGGAGAAAGGACATAAAGGACTTAAAGGACGTAAAGGACACAAAACGAAAAACGGACGACACATGCCCGTCCGGGTTTTGCAGTCCTTTGAGTCCCTTACGTCCTTTATGTCCTTGGCTTCAACCGCCATACGGAGCTACCACATCCGCGCACTCTGCGGCCTCCTGCTTGGGCAGTGGCTTGGAGCATGTGTCCGGAGGAGGCTCGTCGACGCCGGTGGCGGCGCGCCACTCTTCTTGAGAGAGCTTGCGGCCCGCAACCCGGCAGGCCAGTGCCTTGAGGCAACTCATTCGGAGATCCCAGCGATAGACACTTGGGGCGAATGAATTTGCGCTGAACAGATAAGTCGAGCGGAAGCCGAGCCAATCCAACCCTGGTCTGTCTTCGGCAAGGATGATCCCCGTGGAGCTGGCGGGCGCCTCTGGCGCAACACTCCACAGGCGAACAGTCCCATCCTCGCCGGTGCTCGCCAGCCACTGGTGGTCCGGGCTGAACGCAAGGGCGCGGACGCTTCCAAGATGCCCGACGAAAACATCTTGTTTTACCCCTGGGTTCTGGAGGTCAACAACGGCAATGCCGTCACCATCCGCTATGGCCAGCTTGAGTCCATATTCGGGCAAAGCGGCGGCTGTAATATTGTTCCAGGATTTTACCCGCTTCGGTATTGGCCCAGCAAGTGAGTATAGGTTTAAAGTCGCGTTGCTCCAGGAAAAAACTGCGAGCCACTGCTCCGAGGGATCGAAGAGAAAAGCCGGGTGGGATATTTCATTGGGATTGTCGAGCTGGAAGGGCCTCTTTACTCTATGGGTTAGGTCCCACAACCGAGAGCCGACTCCGGTCGCTGCGAGCCAACGACTACCCGGGCTGAATGCCATCATTGTCGTAGCATCGTGTTGGAATTCGTCAAGTATCCTTTGGGGCTCCTTCATGTCGCGGATCTGGATAGATCGGGAGGTGGCGACGGCCAGCCGGGTCGCATTGAAATTGAAGGCGAGGGCTATGGAGCTCTCGGGGTTATGCAACTGAAAAGCCGGACTCCGCGTGACCAATGACTCGGGTTTCAATCTATGCACGAGAGTCTCTCGGCCTCCTTCGGCAATCCATTCCCCATCTGGACTGATGGCTAGGGGAGCATCGAAGGGAACTCCAATGCGATGGCCAAACCCGAGGTATGGTTTGGGGGAATCAAGGTCGAAGAGTCCAGATCTCGACAGGAACCAGCGGCCTCCATGGCTCGACGAAGCCCTTGCCCTCACAGTTCGTAAATCGGGATACAATTCCAAGGGTTCTGAGGGACTCGCTAGAGCGGAGAGATCCCACACCCGGGGCACATCCTGGAAACTGTTGGTGATGAGCCATCGGCCGTTGGGGCTGTAACCGACTATGGACAGATATCCGTCATGCGTGGGTCGCAAGCCAAAGACATCTATACCAGTATCGTCTTGCCTGAAGACTTGAAGGGTTCGATCCGTAGAAGCGGCAATCTGTAAGCCCGTTGGGCTAAATACAAGGGCCGGCGGCTGGTCTTGATACTCTCCAGACCTGGCAAACGCTCGGAAGGATCTGGGCGTTTGACCGCTCAGGTCCCATATGAAGACGCTATTTTCATTGGCGACTGCCATATAGGAGTCGTCACTTCGGAACGCGGTCTGCGCATCAAGAACCCGAAGCACTGGAGGCTGTGTCGGCTCCCGCAGGTCGAAGACACAAAGAGTGGAACCTGTACTATAGGCCAGCCACCGTGAGCGAGGGCTGATCGTCAAGCTTTGGCTGCCTCGCAGGAGGTTTCCGGCAGCACAGTGTTCGAGGCGCCGTCGATCAGAGTACTTCCCTTGCGAATCCCAGACGATCATCGGGCCCTGGAGGTCAGATGCGATCAGCCACTGGCCATTCGACCTGGTACGGTGCCAAGCGAGATCGTTTAACAGCATTTGTTTCAGCGGCGGAAGAGATCGGCTGGAGCCCTTCGTCACGTTCCATATCTCAAGTGCGCCACCTCGATAACCGATGGCGAGCCAACCGGCCTCTCCAAGATCGGCGATCTGGATGTCCTTCTGTCCATCCCCTATCCAGCGCACTTCTCGAGGCGCCTCCGGCTTCCAGATACGGATTGGCTCTTTCCCGCTTAGCGCGGCAAGCCAGTCGCCATCGGGGCTGAAGACGAGGGTTCTGCCACCATGAAACACGGCAACCGGTTGGCTCGTCAAATGCGCCGTTGACGGCCTGAGAGAGCCATCCAAATGGTGGAGGTCCCAAACGTTCACGTCGTTGTCTTCATAGAGAGCGGCAAGCCAGCGATTGCCGGGGCTGATCACGAGCTCCCGCAGGCTTTTGCGTGGTCCTGGAAAACGCGCAAAAGGCCTGTTGGCGCTGCTGAGCCGATTCAGGTTCCAGAGGCGAACCATTCCATCGGTGCTCACCGTAGCGAGGAGTTGTTGATCGCCGCTGATCGCAGTCCAGCTTCGGCCGGCTTGTCGAAGCGGGTATCCCCAACTGAGCGCCAGGGCTCTGCGAAGGGCCTCCTCGGATGGTGGAAAGCGCGGCTGCCCGGCCTCCTCCGCGATGCGGACCGCTTCGCGGGCGAGAAGGAGGCTGCGCTCTGGAAAGCTTGATAGAACGATCCCCGATTGAGCGCTCAGCTTTTGTGCCCGGGCGAGCGCTTCCTGGACTGTGACCCGGTGCTGTGCCAGGAACCAGCGCGTGCCCAGTGCTGCTGCCAGGATCGTTGCTATGCCAGCCAGGACCAGAAGCTTCCGCCGCCTCTTTTCTTCGGAAGCCCTCTTCTCTTGCTCCCGCCTCAAGGCTTCCACCTGTTCCAACTCCCGGCGATGCTCCTCTTGCTGTGCGGCAAGGCTTGCCTCAAGGAACTCCTGCTCCAACGCTCCGAGGCCCATCTCTCCGGAGCGCTCCTCGACGACAGCCAATCGGGCACCCGCGAAGAGATAGCTGGAATCCCTGCCTCGATCGGCCCACCGCTCCGCGGCTTCGCCCAACTCTGAACGCAGGATGATCTCCTCGCGCCGTTCGCCAATCCAGTCCCGCAGGCGCGGCCACTCCTTGATCAAGGCTTCATGGGCGATCTCGACGAAGAGTTCGCCGTCGATGCTCTCGGTCACAACGAGCCGGGCATCCGCGAGCTTGTTCAAGACTGTTTCGACTTGATCGTGGTTGCCCACTCCCGCCAGGATTTCGTCTCGACGGGCTTTTCGCCGACTGTAACCTTCCCGTTCGCCGGGCTGGGCCAGAAGTAGAAGCAGTCGACGGCAAATGACTTCCTTTTCTTCGGCCGAGAAGGTCGACAAGACCTGTTCGGCCCGGCGTTTGAGGGCGCCTGCGACTCCGCCGACCTCCTGGTAGGCATCCATGGTGAGCCTGCGGCTTCGACGCTGCTTCCAGAGCTCGAGCAGGGCGTACTGGAGCAGAGGCAGACGCCCGGGTTGCCCTTCTACGTCCCGTAGAAGCAGGTGCGTCAGTCCGGGCTCAAGCTCGCAGCCAACCCGGAAGGCAGGCGCCTCGATGGCCTGCCGGAGCTCATCTGGAGTCATCGGCCCCAAAAGGATCTGATTCTCTGAAAGGAGCTCGGCAATTGGGTGATCGGCGAGGCGGCCATAGAACTCGGCGCGCAAGGTGACGATCACGATCGTCGGTCCCCCCGTGACCATCGCCGCATGGTGAAGGCAGTCCAGGAAAGCCCGTCGCTCTACCTCGGATACCTCATGCGTGAAAAGCTCCTCGAGCTGATCGATCAAAAGGACGAGGCGCGAGCCCTCTGGCGCTTCGCGAAGAGCAAGCCGGACGGCGACATGGAGCCCACCGGAATCTTTGGCCAGGTCGCGCGCCAGATCCCGCACGCTGCGGTAGGAGTCCGAGCCTGTTCGCTCCCGGTTCATCGCCATGGCCAGGTTGAGCAACGGCTCGGCCCCGGGGCGGCAGATCACCTGTGGCCAGTCGCCGCTCCCTGGGATGCGCCCCTTCTGGAGTGCGGCCAAAACCCCGGCCCGAGCCAGCGAGGACTTGCCGCTTCCGGACGGTCCCACAATCGCCAGAAACCGCCGCTTCGATTCCTCGATCTTCTGAAGGAGGCGTTCAATCCACACCTCTCGTCCGAAGAAAAACGGGGCGTGGTTGACATCAAAGACTTCGAGACCCCGGTACGGAGATTCAATGGCTGGGTCGACTCCCGGGCCGGCTCCGGGCGCCATTCCGCGAATCCCCCGGAGCAGCCCATGGAACGCGTCTTCGTCATCCAAGCTGCTCCCAAAGCGCACCCAGGTCAGGCGTCCTAGAAATGAAGGGACCTCGACATCAGCGGGGGCTCCAGGCAGGAGGATCGGAATCACCCGGAAACCCGGCCGGCCTCCGGGTCCAGTGCGGCCTTCGGCAACGCGGCGCGTCAGGGCGACACGCATCTCCTCGTTCTCCCAGGGACCGATTCCGTCGGCACCCAGGAAGACGGCGCAGGCCGCGGAGCGGCGGAGGGCGTCTTCGATCGCCTCCTGCCACGGCTCACCGGGAACCAGGTTCCACTTGTCGAGCCAGCAGCGCACCCCTTCACGCTCCAGCCGGTGGCCGATCTCTTCGACCGCCGGCTGGTCAGCGCTCTTGTAGGAGAGGAAGACGTCGAAATCGACCCGATCCGGTGCCAAGGGCTTGAAGCTCCGCTCGAGTTCCCCGAGCCGCCCTCCTGCATCTTGATCAGCTCCTGGCGTTCCTTCTCGATCTCGTTGGCGGCATCGATCTTCTCCTGGTCGGTGCCCTGCATGTTGCGGAGCTCTTCTTCCTTGCGCTGGATCTCGGCGGCCTTCTCTTCCATCTTGCGGGTCTTCTCGGCCTCGCCGGAGGAGGTCGTCGAGGGGGTGCTCGACGAGCCGCCGGTGGAGGGCATCTCGCAGGCCCAAGAGGACGGGAAGCAGCAGCAGGGAGACCAGAACCAACCACGACGCACGGCGCTTGCGGGACTCGCTCATCGGCTCTCCTTCGTTTAGAGAAAGACCCGGCAAGGATACACCCGGCCGGGCGTAACGTCTCCCCTGATCAGCACCGCAGCCGCGCGAGCTCTTCTTCGAGGGCACGACGGCCTCCCCGGAACTGGAATCCTCTCCCCCCGTTCTAATCCCGCAGAGGCGCCTCTCCACGACCCCGGCGGGGGTCTCGAGCCACGAGGAGGTGGAGAGATGAACGTGTCCCGTGCCCAGGCTGCGGCGGCGGTCCGCAGCGAGATCAACGTCACGCCGCTGGTCGACGTCTGCCTTGTCCTGCTGATCATCTTCATGGTGGTGACGCCGATGCTGGCCCACGAGGTGCCAGTGCGGCTTCCGGAAACGGCGCAGCCACCCAACATGAAGGAGTCCGAGCGCCAGATCACGGTCACGATCCAGGCGGACGGCACGGTCTGGGTCAACGCCGTGCCGGTGCCGCGCGAGCACCTGGCGGCGAAGTTGGCCGGCCTGAAGGCCGCCGGCGAGGACCGTCCTGTGGTGGTGGAAGGCGACCGGAGCCTCCGCTACGGCGAGGTCCGGCACGTCTTGGAGGTCATCCAGAAAGCCGGCTTCCGCAACGTAGGGCTCATCGCCGAGCGGCGGTCGGGATAGCAGGCGATGGATGCGCCCTCCTTCCTGATGAGCGGGCCGGTGAGTCAGAAGCTGGAGTGAGAGGAGGCCGGTGTGCGCGAGCCCGGCTGAAGATTGCCGGTCTCCAGGATCTCTCCAGGTCCGGCTCGCAAAAAAAGGCCGGGAGCCCCCGGCCGTCCACCAGGGGCCGGCTCGCCGAGCCGGTCCCTGGGTGTGGCACAAGACTCTCCGTAGCTTCAGGTGGTCACATTGAAGTTGTACGACCCGACCGGCACCCCGTTCACCAGCACGCTCAGCACCGCCGGACCCAGGATCGGGTTGCCGCCCCAGTTGGGCACGCCGAACGGCGTGGTGATGCTGCCGGCGTAGCCCCCGCCGGGGAACTGGAAGCTCTGGGTCTGCGAGGTCAGCGGCGAGCCGCTCTTGAAGCTGACGACGAACAGAACCGAGTGAGCCGCCGTGCTGTTGGACAGGTTGAGGAAGTACATCTTCTCGGCGGAGCCGGTCGTCTGCTTGACGTTGGTCACCGCCGGACCGAAGTACGTGTCGGACACCCACACCGGACCGGAGGCGGCGAGTGTTTCCGTGGTGACGGCCTTTTTGGGGAGAGGACCGGCATTGACCTGAGCCTCATGAGCCATTGACGTCTCCTTTCGAGAAAGCAGGAGTCTCTCCTGCTGGTTCTTGAAGAAGGACGAAAATGAGGGGCGGTTTCCCTCATGTCAGCTCTTGATCCGCTCCCGCAGCCCCAGATTGCTGATCAGCCGGTGCAGGTAGTTGGGATGCAGGCCGAGCGTCTCGGCCGCGCGGGTGACGTTGCCCCCGGCCTGCTCGACGGCGTTGAGGATCATGAGCTTCTTCCACTCGTTCATGGCATCGTGATACTTCGCCACGGGCGCTCTCCGGCCCATGGCCGGCGCGGCTTCGAGCACGGCTTCCGGGAGGTCTTCCGGCCGGATCAGGTCGTCCTGGCCGAGGACGACGGCGCGCTCGACGGCGTTGGCGAGCTCGCGGATGTTGCCCGGCCAGGGGTAGCGGAGAAGGCAGGCGCGGGCCTCGGGGGTGAACCCGGCGACCTGGCGGCCGAGCTTGCGGCTGAAGCGCGCCGCGAAGTGGCTGGCCAGTAGCGGGACGTCCTCGCGCCGGTCGCGCAGCGGCGGTAGAGTCAGGGTAATGACGTTCAAGCGGTAGTAGAGGTCCTCGCGGAAGCCGCCCTCGCTGCACTGCCTTCTCCAGGTCCCGGTTGGTGGCGGCGATGACGCGCACGTCGACCCGGATGGTGCGGGTGCTCGCCGACGCCGCTCGAATTCCCGTTCCTGGAGGACGCGCAGGAGCTTGGCCTGGAGGGTAGGCGGGATCTCGCCCATCTCGTCCAGGAAGAGGGTGCCGCGAGTCGGCGGCCTCGAAGCTTGCCGGTCTTGCTCTCCACGGCGCCGGTGAAGGCGCCTCGCTCGTGGCCGAAGAGCTCGCTCTCGAGGAGGGTCTCGGAGAGCGCGGCGCAGTTGATCGCCATGAAGGGCCGGCGCGATCTCGGGCTCCCGCGATGGATGGCGCGCGCCGACCAGCTCCTTGCCGGTGCCGCTCTCGCCGCGGAGGAGGACGGTGCTGTCCGTGGGCGAGACGCGGGTGAGCAGGCGCCAGACCTCTTTCATGCGCGGGCTCTCGCCGACCATGTCGTGGTCGAAGGAGCTGTCCAGGCGGTTCCGCTCCTCTTCGAGCCACTCCATGTGCCGCGTGTTGGCGAGAGCCGCCGCGGCGATGCCGGCGACGGCGGTGACCAGCTCCAGGTGACCCTCGTCGAAGGTGATGTCCTCGTCCCGGGTGTCGAGGTAGAGGACGCCGAGGAGCCCGTCCGCACCGGGTAGGGGGGCGGCGAGCAGGGAGCGGATGCGGGCGGCGAGGAGGCTCTCGGACTCCGCCAGGTCCGGCAGATGGAGGATGTCGTTCGCCAGGGCCGCGGAGCGCTCTTCCGTGACTCTCTGCACCAGGGTGCTGGAGACTTGGAACGGGTCGGTCGAGCCGCGGCGGTGGAGGAAGAAGGAGGTTGGCTCGTCGGCGCCGCGGTCGAGCAGGAGGAGAGCGGCGCGCTGCCCGGGGATGGTCTCCAGGGTCAACTGCAGGAGCCGGCGCGCGAGGGAGGCGGTGGTGCGCAGGGCGTGGAGGGCGACGCCGATCCGCAGCAGGGCCTGAAGGTCGCGGGTGGTGCGGCTGTCCGCCGGCAGGGTCTCGGCGCCGAGGTAGGTCGAGCCGTCCAGGGTGAGACGGGTCGTGCTCTCGTCCCAGCGGTGCTCGCCGTCCAGAAGGTCGGCCGGCGCCCCGGTCTCCTCGCCGTTGTCCTGGAGGAGGAGAAGGGTGCCGCCCACGGCGATGCGGTCGCCGGGTTGGAGGTCCCTCTCATGGACGGGCACGCCGTTGACGAAGGTGCCGTGGAGGCTCTCCAGGTCGCGGAGGTGCCACCGGCCCTCGGCGGGCTCGACGATGCAATGGTGCCGGGACACGGCGAGGTCGCGCAGATGCAGGGCGTTCGACTTGTCGCGGCCGACGGTGACGGCCTCCGCGCCGAGGGCGAAGGTGCTTCCTGACAGGGGACCGGAGAGGGCGACGAGACGCGTGGGCAACGGGGTTTCCTATCCTTTTGGATAGAGTCTATCCGATCCAGTGCTGGAAGCCGAGTGTGCCGGAGGCGCGAAATCTTTGATTTCAGAGGGTTTCCCTTCTTCGGGAGGGTCGGCACCGGAGCTGCACTCCCCAGCCGGGCAGAGGGCAACCGAAAGGAGATGTCATGAGACAAGAGATGACGTTGAGCAAGCCCGAAGAGGCTCCGATCCGCTCCGAGAAAGGCGGGATCGGAAGTGAGCCCGCCGCCGGCTCCGTGAAGCACGTCAAGGTCACGATCTCCGGTGGAACCGCCCAGGTGACTCCCGATCGCGTCGGTATCAGGGCAGGGGACTCCGTGGAGTGGCATTTCCGCGGGGTTCAGGCCGGGGAGATCCCGGGTATCAAGTTCAGCGACCCTTGGGCTACGGAGTGCGGCCCGTTCAGCAGATTCTTGACGGGCTCGTACTCTGGGCCTTCTGGGGAGCTGGTATACACGCTCACCGGCCAGGACGCCGACGAGAAGAAGGCCTCTTACGAGTATGAAGCTGGAGTCACCGTGATGGCGTCCGGCGTGCCGGAGTGGATCGGAGTGGACCCGGCCATCGACAACGAGGGTAGCCCGCCGGGAGGCCGTTCCGAACACCCCGAGCATCCCGAGCACCCTGAGCATCCCGACCGCCTCGTTGGCGACAGGTGAAAGGCGATTCGTTCAGGAGGGTCCGGTAGCTGCGGCCTTGCGAAGCATGGCCCGCAGCTCCGGGTCCTCCCGGAGCGGACCGAACGCGGGTAGGGCGAACCACTCCGTCCGAAAGCCCTTCTCGAGAGCGGCCTGAGCATTGACCAGAGCGGCGTCGCGGTTGCCGACAAGAGAGTAGACCAGGGCGGCCATGTACCGCACCTGGGAGTTGTCCGCCCCCTTCTCCAGGGTCTGCTGGGTGATCATCACTGCCTCGCGAATTCTCCCTAGACGTGCGAGACACTGCGCCTGGATCATGGAGTCCGTGGCCGAGAGGGCGGCTTCTTTCCGGCGTTCCTCAATGCGCTGCAAGGTCTCACGCAAGAGGCGCCCAGCCTCGGCTTTGTGCCCCAGTGCCAGCTTGGCTTCGGCCAGGTTCAGCATTACCACGACGTGCCCCGGGTCGATCTCCAGGGCCTTCTGGTAGGCCTCGACCGCTTCGCTGTCTCTTCTCAAGAGAGACCGGGCCAAGCCCAGGTTGCTGAAATAGCTGCGCCGGGGGTCGGTTGCGGCGAGATTCCAGTAGAGCCCTTCGGCTCGCGCGATATCGCCGTATTGGAGCTCGATCTCAGCGAGCTTGGCCAACCCCCATTGGTTGTCGGGAGAGCGGCTCAGTAATTCGTGGAGGTGCTGCCGAGCGTCGGTTACTTTGCCGACCCCGGCCTCCAGGTCCGCCAAGTCGAAAAGGTTTCTCCAGGAGGGGGCCTGCTTTACAGCGTGCCGGAGGTCGGCAATCGCCTTGCCGGTCAATCCCTGGCGGGCGGCGAGCTTGGCTTGGTAGACGAGCAACTGCGGATCACCAAGCATCAGTTCCTCGATCCGTTTCAGGTCTTTCTCCGCCTCCTTGAGGTTGGACCCTTCAAGAGCAATCTTGAAATGGGAGATCACCGGGCGGGGATCGGTGGAGGAAAGTGCCTGGGCCTGCCGTGCGTATTCGACGGCCAGGTCCCGATCGGAAGGAGACCGCGTAGATTGGAAGAGAGACCGGTACGACTCGGAGGCGAGGATCAGCGCGTCGAGAAAACGTGGCGAATTCCGGATAATCTCTCTCAACCGGGCGAGGTCTGGCTTATCGAGGGTGTTCCCGTGATTGACCTTTCCCATGAAACTCAGGAAGGCGGCATAGTCAGGGTCCCGGACTTCGAGCTTCGGAGCTCCGGGACGGGGACGGTGGTCGGAATAAGCCCTTTGAATCCGGGTATCGACCGCAATTGCAAGCAGCGATAGTTCGTCCGGGCTGATATAGACCCTGAAGGGCTCGCCGTTCCAGAGAACTGTGCCGTCGCTCGTCAGGCGCCGCAGGGTTACGGTGCCCGAGTCCTCGCCGAACTCGAGCCGAACGAGCAGGATTTCCTCCGCGGCGAACGCGCGGGCGATCTCCTGCGGCGAAGCTCCCGGCCGACTCCCGATCGACGGGTCGATGGGGGCAATGCCCTCCAGAGAGCTCAACCCGCTGATAGCGGCGGATAGGATACTGGTTGCCGCTTTGTCGAGGTGCTCGCTACTCAAGCCCGCATGATTCGAGATGTCTGTATAGGGGACAACTCGGAGAGGTCCGCTGGGCACCGCCGGTGTCCTGGAAAGGAGGTAAGATGCCGCCACGGCGATCACCAGCGCCCCCAGCGCTCCGGCGAGAACCAGAATCCAGCTCCGCGTACGAGGCACAGGGCCTGTCGCCGCGGAGGCGGACCGGGGAGCGGCGGTGGCGGAACGCGCGAAAGGGAGCGCCGGAAACGCCTGGGTCGGCATCTCGCTCACGCTGTCGTCGTTCGGTCCGGGCAGCTCCTCGGCCGGCAGCTCGCGCTCGATCCGTTCCAGCTTTCGCGCCACCCGGCCCGCGCTCTTCGGCCGGCCGGCGCGGTCCTTGGCGAGGAGCCGCTCGACGAGCGCGACGAGATCTTCCGGAAGATCCGGGCGCACCTGCGCGAGCGGCGGCGGCTGATCGTGGAGCACCTTCTCCAGGGTCGCGAGCGGGTTCTTGGCGCGGAACGCCGAGCGGCCGGTGAGCATCTCGTACAGGAGCGCCCCGAAGGAGAAAAGGTCCGACCGCTCGTCGAGCTCGCCGCCTCTCGCCTGCTCGGGCGACATGGCGTAGCAGGTGCCGATGAGAGCGTTTTGCTGGGTCAGCATCTCGCCGTCCCAGGAGACGAGGCGGGCCAGCCCGAAGTCGAGGATCTTGGCGTGGCCGGACGGCGTGATGACCACGTTCTCGGCCTTGAGGTCGCGGTGGATCAGCCCGGCTTCGTGGGCGGCGGCGAGCCCCTCGGCGATCTCGCGCGCCAGGCGGACGGCCTCAACTGTGCCGAGGGGGCCGCGGGTGAGCCGCTCCGCCAGGGTTGGACCCTCGATGTACTCCATGACGATGGCGTCGCCGGACTCCTCCATCACGAGGTCGTGGACCTGGACGATGGAGGCATGGCTCAGGCGCGCCGCCAGGCGCGCCTCGCGGCGGAAGCGCTCGCGCTGGTGGCCGAGCACGAAGGCGTCGTGACGGATGCGCTTGATCGCCACCGGCCGCTCCAGGCGCTCGTCCCAGGCGAGGAACACCTCTCCCATGCCGCCGCGGCCGAGAGGGGATTCCAGACGATAGGCGCCGATTCGCTCCGGCATGCTTCGAAGGCTCCCAACGGCTCGGCTGCCCGGCCGGACCGCGATGCAAACCATCTGACTGAGAAGCTCTGGCTATATCCTATAACGACGCTGGATTTTCAGGGATTCCGGGTTCCGGGCACGGACGCCTCGTCTGTGTCAGAATCCGACGGGGTTCAAAAACGAGGTCAGGCCATGAGGTTCTCCGTCAAACAGGAGGCCCGGAGGCGCGTCGGGGCGCTCGGCCTCGCCGTGGTGCCCGCGCCGTGGTGGACGTGGTGGCCGTGGTGGATGTGGGCGGCCTGCGCTGCCCTGGTGGTGCTGGCCGTCCTCGGGCTCATCTGGCTTTCGGTGCGCTCGCTGCGGCGCCACAACGAGCGCCTGGAGGCTCTGGTGCTGGACCGCACGCGGCACCTGGAGTCCTACGTCGACGAGCTGGGGCGGTCCGAGGAGCGCGCGCTCGCGGCCAAGGAGGTGGCGGAGCGGGCGAGCCGCGCCAAGAGCGAGTTCCTGGCCACCATGAGCCACGAGATCCGCACACCCATGAACGCCGTCCTCGGCATGACGACGCTGCTGCGCGGCACCGGCCTCACGGCCGAGCAGAAGGAGTACGTGGAGACGATCCGCACCAGCGGCGAGGCGCTGCTGGCCCTGGTCAACGACCTCCTCGACGTCTCGAAGATCGAGGCCGGGATGCTGGAGATCGAGTCACATTCGTTCGACCTGAGGCAGTGCGTGCAGGAGTCGGTGGACCTGATGGCCTCGGCCGCGGCGCGCAAGAGGATCGGGTTGAGCTGGCGCGTGGAGGACAATGTGCCGGCAGTGGTCCGCACCGACCTCACCCGGGTGCGCCAGATCCTGGTCAACCTCCTGAGCAACGCGGTCAAGTTCACGGAGAAGGGGAAGGTTTCGGTCGAGGTGAGCGTTCACGGGCCGGGGCTGCGGGAAGAAGAGATCATGCTGGAGGTCGCGGTGCGCGACACGGGCATCGGCATCGCGGCGGACCGTCTGGAGAGGATCTTCCTGCCGTTCAGCCAGGCCGATTCCTCGACCACCCGCCTCTACGGCGGCACGGGTCTGGGGTTGGCCATCTGCCGCCGCCTCGCGGAGATCCTGGGCGGCGGGATCTGGGCCGAGAGCGAGCCGGGGTGGGGCTCGGTCTTCCGCTTCACCGTCCCGTGCGAGGTTCCGGGCGAGGCCGAAGCGGAGCCGGACCGCCAGGCCGAGCCGCCGGCCGGCACCGTGGACGTACCGCCGCGCCCGCTGCGGATTCTCCTGGCCGAGGACAACTCGATCAACCAGCGGGTCGCCCTTCTGATGCTGGAGACGCTGGGCTACTCCGCCGACGTGGCCGGCAACGGCCTGGAAGTTCTGGGGGCGTTGCGGCGCCAGCGGTACGACGTGGTCCTGATGGACGTGCAGATGCCCGAGATGGACGGCCTGGAGGCGGCGCGCCGCATCCGGGAGGAGTGGCGGGACGGGCCGTGGATCGTGGCCACGACGGCGAACGCCTTGCGTAGCCACCGGGAGGAGTGCCTGGCGGCCGGCATGGACGACTACCTGACCAAGCCGGTCGGCCTCGACGACCTTGGCCGCGTCCTGGCCCGGGTCGGGCTGAGGCAGGCCGCGCCTTGACGGATCGCCTATGCCGCCAGCGTCAGCAACCACTACGGGGGGCAACCACGAGGGTTGCCCCTACGGCGGACTTCGGCGAGCGCCTGCTCCAACCGCTCCACGCCGCCGACTCCGCCGGCCCCGCCAGACGCCGCGAGGTCGTCGAGCCGCAGGGAGGCCAGGGCGCTCAGCACCAGGGCGCGCTCGGAGAGAGTATCGGGACGGGCGGCACGGGCGCCGAAGCGCTCCAGGGTCTCCGCCGCCGACCGGATGAGCGCGTGGAGGTCGCGGAAGGCGACGTCCGAGAGCGGCGGGTCGCCGCGGTAGAGGTCGAGCCGGCCGCCCGGACGGTACTCCGGATAGTTTTCCAGACCGAGGAAGCGGAGGAACCAGGCGGCGCGGAAGGCGCCGGTCGCGGCCACCATGCCGGCGTAGTCGGCGATCAGCTCGTCGAGGACGTTGTTGCGCATCGAGCCGAAGAGCCGGCGCGTGAAGTAGTGGGCACACTCGTGGTCGCGCCGGATCTCCAGCGAGATCCGGCGCCACTGCGCGTCGTCCAGCCCCAGGTCGGCCGCGGGCACGGCGCTGTAGGGGCCGTCGCTCAGGAGGATGAAGCGGTCCTGGTACAGCTCCTTGCGGGGCAGGAGGCTCGCCATCGTTTCACCCCGGCGCAGGTGCTCGCGGATCCTCTCCCAGTTGTTGTACCCGGAGACCATGAGCGCGCCCTGGGAGTCCGGCACCGGCACCGGCTCGTTGCGCCTGGCGAGGGCGCGCACGAGGGCGGCGAATTCCTCCCGGCCGCGGGCGAGGATCACCGGGATGCGGCCGGCCGGACTCTCGTGGATCGCCAGCTCGATGCGCTCCGGCCGCCCGATCTCCAGGCCCGTAGCCGAGGGGATCTCCGCCGCCGGCACACCCCGGCGGACCGCGGCGCGGTAGTCTTCGGTGTCGCTGATCCCTTCGCGGACGGGAAACCGGAGCTGGGGGAGGTGCTCGGCGAGCGCGGCGAACGCACCGCGCTCCCGCGCCTCGGCGGCCCAGCGCTCCCAGATCTCCACGAAAGGCTCGTCCGGAAGGGGGAACACCGTGTCCGGCCCGAGCGCGCCCAGGTCGAAGGGGTTCTCCAGGTAGGCTGAGAGCTCCACAACCTCGGCGGGAGAAGCTCCCGGGGATTCAGCTTGCAAGTCCGGGTTCATGTTGGTAGCGTAAGCGAGCCCGTCCCAGAATAGAAGCTGAGTTTCTCTTGCTCTGGTCACTTACGCCCGTGCCTATTTCCGGCCGCCGCTGTCTGCCCGTGGTGCTCTTGCTGGCCGTTCTCGGGCCGGCGGGGGTGGCTTGTGGCCAGGAGAGCCCGGCGCCGAAGGGCCTCGGCCTGCTGGAAGCCGTCCGCCTGACGCTCGTCAGGGATCCGAACATCGCCATCGAAGAGGCTCAGGTGCAGTCCTCGCGCGGCGCTCTCGAAGTGGCGCGGGGGGCGTTCGATCCGGTTCTTGCCTCGAGCGGGACGTGGACGGAGGCGGATGTCCCCACGTCGGAGTCGAGCAGCCGGGAGCAACAGACCCTGCGCGACACCCTCAGTGTAGTCAAGCCCTTTCGCACCGGCCTGTCCATCGAGCCGGGCATCGCGCTCGACCGCGCGGGAGCTCCCGGAGCCAACACGGGCAACGTCTTCTTCCGCATCCGCCAGCCTCTGCTCCAAGGGAGAGGACGGGAAGTCGCGGCCGTCGGCGAGCTGTCGGCCGAGCGGGAGGTGGCGGCGAGCGAGCTCGACCTGCGCCACGCCACGGCCGGGCGCATTCTGGCCGTGGCCTCCCGCTACTGGCAGGCACGGGCGGCAGAGCTCAACCTGGCGGTGCTGTCGTCGAGTGAGATGAGCTCCCGGGAGCTTCTGGAGACCACGCGCCGGCTGGTGGAGGCTGACCAGACCCCGGCGGCGGAGTTGGTGCAGCTCGAAGCCAACCTCGCGGCCAAGGAGTCGGCCCGCATCGATGGCGAGCGCGCCGTGTTCGCGGCGCGGCAGGCGTTGGGGCGAGAGATCGGCCTCGACCCGGGCGAGATAAGCCTCCTGCCGCTGCCCGCCGATCCCTTCCCGGCGGTACGGCCGGAGGGTGTGCCGGACCGGGCGGACGGGCTGGTGGAGATGGCTTTGCGCCGCCGTGCCGATCTGCGTGCCGTGAGGGAGCGCCAGGCCGGAGCCGACCTCGTGGCAAAGGCATCGGAGAACGGTTTGAAACCTCAGCTCGACCTGGTCGTCACACCCAACTACACCGGTTTCGTCGAGGGGTCGAACGCGGAGAGCTTTTTCACACCCCTGGCGCGAAACGTTCCGGGTTTGAGCTCCGTGGTGTCGCTCACGCTTTCGTGGCCCACCGCCAACAGCCGGGCGCGCGGACGGCTGCTGCAGGCGGAGGCGGCGCGGCGTCAGAGCACCCTGATTGCCGAGTTGGTGGTCAAGAGCATCGGCGTGGGGGTTCCGACGGCACTGGACGCGGTCCACCGTAGCGCTTTACAGGTCGAGAAGGCCTCCGAGGCGGTGCGCCTGTTCGAGAAGACCGTTGTGAACGAGGAGAAGAAGCTGCGGGCCGGAACGTCGACCCTGATCAACCTCATCGCCCAGAGGGACCGCCTGACCTCGGCCCGCCAGTTGGAGATTTCGGTGCAACTGTCCCTCGCCTTGTCGCTGCTCGATCTGCGCTTCCAGACCGGGACTCTGCTGGCTGAGGGGGAAGATGGGACCTCGTTCCAGCAGGCCCGCCTGACCACGCTGCCTCTCGGAGAGGAGCCATCGCCGTGATTTTCCGAAAAGTGGCGCTGGAGCGGCTCTCGTCTCCCGAGCAGCTCGATCAGCTAGTCCAGATCACCAACCCTCGGGGCTGGCTCGCGCTGGGGGCGCTGGGGGCGATTCTCGTGGCGGCGCTCGGTTGGGGCGTCTGGGGCTCGATCCCGGCCGAAGCGACCGGCGAGGGCATCCTGATCCGCCAGGGCGGGGTTTCGGATCTGGTGACGGCGGCCAACGGCCAGGTCGAGGAGATCCTGGTCAATGTCGGCGACGTGATTGCCAAGGGGCAGCCCGTGGCCCGCATCCGCCAGGATGCGACTGTCCGGCAGATTCGCGACAACCGGGCCCGGCTGGCCGACCTGCAGGCGGATTACTCGGAGACGCTGAACACCTCCGAGCAGCAGAAGCGGCTGCGGGTGCGGGACCTCGCGCAGCAGCGGGCGAACCTCGAGCGCAGCATCGCGATGCTGGAAAAGGATCTGGAGCTGTTGCGGGAGCGGATCGAGGCGGAGCGCCGCCTCCTCGACGACGGGCTGATCACCAAGCAGTCCTTTCTCGTCACGCAGCAGACCCTGAACGCCAAGGGCGACGAGTTGGCCAGCCAGCGCCTCCAGCTCGACGGGCTCGACCTTCAGCGCCTGGAGGCCGATCAGCAGCTCGATCAGCAGCTCACCGCGAAGCGGACCGCGATCCGCGACCTGGAGCTCTCGCTGCGCGAGCTCAACGCCAAGCTCTCCGAGAACGTCAACGTGGTCGCATCCCACAGCGGGCGGGTGCTGGAGATCCTGGCTGGCCGCGGCGACGTGGTGAACCCCGGCAGTCCCATCCTCAGCATCGAGGTGGTCTCCGAGGAACTCGTAGCCGTGCTGTTCGTCCCGGCCTCCTCCGGCAAGCAGGTCCAGGCGGGGATGCGCGTGCGGGTTTCGCCGAGCACGGTGAAGAAGGAGGAGTACGGTGGCATCCTGGGCCGCGTCACCTGGGTCGCTGAGTTCCCGTCAAGCGCCCGCGGAATGATCCGGCTGCTGGGCAACGAGGCTCTGGTCACCAGACTGATGGCCGAGGGCCCTCCTATTCAGGTCAACGTCTCCCTGGAGCGCGATCCCGCCACGCCGACCGGCTTTCGCTGGTCGTCCTCGCAAGGACCGGCGGTGAAGATCAGCAGCGGGACCCTGGCCGAGGGGAGCGTGATCGTCCGGGAGGACCGTCCGATCAGCCTTCTGATTCCCACCATCCGCGAGAAGCTCGGGATTTGAGGACGATGTTCCGCAAAAGCTCCAGAAGAAGAGACCGGGCCGGCTGAAGCGCACTCCGACCATCCTGCAGATGGAGGCTGTCGAGTGCGGCGCGGCCTCGCTCGCCATCATCCTCGCCCACTTCAACCGCTGGGTCCCGCT
Source organism: uncultured Holophagales bacterium (assembly GCA_963844885.1). Lineage (GTDB taxonomy): Bacteria > Acidobacteriota > Thermoanaerobaculia > Multivoradales > UBA5704 > DATMER01. The sequence goes on from CAWJQA010000020.1 coordinate 504,554, forward strand.
CGAAGAGCTGCGCATCGCCTGCGGTGTGTCGCGCGACGGCAGCAAGGCGAGCAATGTGGTCAAGGCGGCCCGCTCCTACGGCCTGTTGGCGAAGGGCTTCAAAAAAGAGCCCGCCGAGCTCAGACACCTCCAGGGGCCGATGATCATCCATTGGAACTTTTGCCATTTCCTCGTGCTCGAGGGGATCCGGAAGGGGCGGGTCTATCTCAACGACCCCGGCAACGGCCCCCTGATCATGACGGAGGAGGAGCTGGACGAGGCCTTCACGGGAGTGGTGCTGACCTTTGAGCCGGGTCCCGATTTCAAGCCGGGCGGGGAGCCGCCACGGCTTCTCGGCTCGCTCCAGAAGCGGCTCGTGGCGGTTCGGGCGGCGCTGGTCTTCGTCTTTCTCGCCGGGCTGGCCCTGGTGCTCCCCGGCCTTGTGGTGCCGGTCTTCTCGAAGCTGTTCATCGACCGGATTCTGCTGGAGGGACGGCACGACTGGCTCCAGCCTCTGCTGCTGGGGATGGGGCTCACCGCCATCCTGACGGGTGCTCTCACCTGGCTGCAACAGGCCTACCTGCTGCGGCTGGAGACGAAAATGGCCGTCTCGTCCTCCAGCCGCTTCCTGTGGCACGTTCTGCGTCTGCCGGTGGAGTTCTTCAACCAGCGTTTCCACGGCGACATCAGCAACCGTGTCGGCATCAATGACCGCGTGGCCCAGCTTCTGTCGCGCGAGCTCGCGACCAACGTTCTGGGTATGATGGTGATAGCCTTCTTCGCCGTGCTGATGGCCCAGTACGACCCTCTGCTGACCTTGGTGGGCGTCGCCATCGTCTCCGTGAACATGCTGGCGCTCCGGTTCGTCTCCCGCCGGCGGGTGGACCGCAGCACCCGGTTGCTGCAGGACCAGGGCAAGCTCTACGGCACCGCGGTCGGCGGCCTGCAGATGATCGAGACGATCAAGGCCACAGGCGGCGAGGTGGCTCTCTTCTCCCGCTGGGCGGGGTACCAGGCCAAGGTGGTCAACACGAGGCAGGAGCTGGAGCGCTACACTCAGCTTCTGGACACCGTCCCGCCCCTGCTCGCCGCCCTCAACAGCGCCATCGTGCTCGGCGTCGGGGGGCTGCGGGTGATGAACGGGGTGCTCAGCCTCGGTGGGCTCGTCGCCTTTCAGGCCCTGATGGCGAGCTTCGCCGCGCCGGTCAGCCGGTTGGTCAACCTGGGCGGGCGTCTCCAGGCGGTCGAGGGCGACATGGCCAGGCTGGACGACGTGCTGCGTTATCCCACCGACGAGCACGAGGGGGAGGCGGCGGGTGAGCCGCCGCCCGCGGACTTTCCGGTCAAGCTCTCCGGCCGGCTGGAGCTGAGCGGACTGTCGTTCGGATACAGCCGGCTCGATCCTCCCCTGATCGAGTCCCTCAGCCTGACGCTGAGGCCGGGGGCCCGTGTCGCTCTGGTCGGCGGCTCCGGGAGTGGCAAGTCGACGATCTCCAAGCTGGTTACCGGGATCTACAAGCCGTGGGAAGGAGAGATCCTGTTCGACGGCCAGCGCCGTGAGGAGATCCCCCAGAGCGTGATGACAAACTCGATGGCTTTCGTCGACCAGAATATTTTCCTCTTCGAGGGCTCGGTGCGTGAGAATCTGACTCTTTGGGACGCGACCGTGCCCCTCGCCGTGATTGTGGCGGCGGCCAAGGACGCCTGCATCCACGACGACATCGCGGCGCGTCCGGGAGGCTATGACAGCAAGGTCCACGAGGCGGGCTCCAACTGGAGTGGTGGACAGCGGCAACGCCTGGAGATCGCCCGCGCCCTGGTCAACCGGCCGGCCCTGCTGGTGCTGGACGAGGCGACGAGCGCCCTCGATCCGGTCACGGAGAGCCTGATCGACGAGAATCTGCGGCGCCGGGGGTGTACCTGCCTGATCGTAGCCCACCGGCTGAGCACGATTCGCGATGCCGACGAGATTCTCGTGCTGGACAAGGGAAAGGTGGCTCAGCGTGGAACCCATGACGAGCTCAAAGCGGTGGCGGGCCCATATGCCCAGCTCATCAGCATGGAATGACGCGTGGCGGCCCTGAGCAGTGAAAGGCCGGCCGGCCCGGATCTCCCCGAGTGGCTGCGGGAGGACGCCCCGTTGATTCAGGCCGGGGGCAATACGCCGCTTCGGCTGTCGGGGGAGGGTGTCTGGCTGGTCGAGACGGGAAAGGTTCAGGTCTTCGCCTGCCGCGAAGATACGGACGAGCCCCGCTTCCACCTGGCGACCGTCGGCGCTGGAGGCCTACTCTTCGGAGCCCGGGAGATCCGGGGGTTCACCCTGCTGGCCGTCGGCGGCCGTGACAGCAGCCTGCGGGATCTCGGGATGGCACGGGTCAGGCGGATGGTGGAAGACCCCGCTTTCGCCCGGTCCTTGGCGCCGCTGCTCGAGAAATGGATTTCAGGGCTTCTCACCGAGGCTCTCCGTACCGCCCCGCCCAAGGCGTTCCAGGAGCTCCGGGCCGGCGAAGAGCTCTTCCTCGAGGCCGAGGGCAAGGTGGCCCGGCCGCGGGAGGACGTGGCCTGGGTGAGATGCACTCAGGGCACCTGCTGGCTGCTCGGGCAGAAGGAACTCGCGCTCACGGATGGAGATCTCTTGCCGGTTCCGGAGCTGGCCTGGCTGACCGCGGCCGGCGAGGCAAGGATCTCCTGCCTGGCGACGGCCGACGTTCTGCGGCAGGGGGAGCTGTGGGTCGAGGGGCTCAACCGTTTCTTCGAGATCTTCCTCACCTATGTCGACCTCCAGATCGACAAGCTCGTGCGGGAGGAGAGGGTCCGCCTTGGCCACAAGGCCGATCTCGATCAGGCCACCGTGGGTTCGGCCTATTCCCGCCTGGCGTCGGTCCTCACGGGGCTGCCCTATCGGGAGATTGAGCTCGATGAGATCGCCGAGCCGCTCCTGGGGGCCTGCCGGTTTGTCGGCCAGGCGTTGGGGATTCGCTTCCGGGCGCCCGTGGAGACGACTGCCGGTATCCGGCAGAAGGATCGGCTTGCCGCCATCTGCTCGGCCTCGCAGGTGCGCTATCGCCGCGTGATCCTCCGTGGAGACTGGTGGCGCCGCGACAACGGTCCTCTGGTAGCCTTCCGCTTCCTCGATGCGGAACAGAAGCAGCGCCGCGCCGTTGCCCTGCTGCCGACCTCGGTCCGCGGCTACGAGATGGTCGATCCTGTCGACCGGACGCGCCAGCCTGTCGACAAGGCCGTGGCGGAAACCCTCAGTGGCGACGGGTTCATGTTCTATCCGCCGTTGCCGGCCCGAGCACTGAAGAAAGGCGACCTCCTGCGGGCGGCCTTGCGGGACCGCGGGACCGACCTCCTCACGATCGCCGCGATGGGCGTCTGCGGCGGCCTGATGGGGCTGCTGGTGCCGGTCGTCACCGGCCTGCTCTTCGGCCGGGTGATCCCCAGCGGCAACCGGTCCCAACTCCTGCCTCTGATCCTGGCGCTGATCCTGGGGGCCCTGGCGTCCTCCGCGTTCCAGGTCACCCGCAGCATCGCCGTGCTCCGTCTGGGAGGCAAGATGGACGGCGCGGTGCAGGCCGCGGTTTGGGACCGTCTGCTGGCGTTGCCCGCCGATTTCTTCCGGCGTTTTTCCGTGGGAGACCTGGCGAACCGTTCGATGGGCATCGACGCCATGCGGGAGCTGCTCACGGGCAACGTCGTCACCTCGGTGCTCGCCGCGATCTTTTCGCTGTTCAGCTTCGCGCTCCTCTTTTATTACAGTTGGCGGCTGGCGCTCCTCGCGACAGGGCTGGTGATCGTCCTGATGGGGGTGACGATCCTGCTGGTCTGGCTCCAGGTCGGGCACCAGAGAGATCTGTTCCGTCTGCAGGGCAAAGTCGCGAGCCTGCTTTTCGGCGTGCTCGGCGGCCTGAGCAAGCTGCGAGTGGGCGGAGCGGTACCGCGGGCTTTCGCGCTCTGGGCTCAGCGTTTCGCCGAGCAGAGGCAGCACACCATCGCGGCGCAGCGGATCGCCATTGCCCAGACGACGGTCAACGCCTGCTACGGCGTTCTCACGTCACTCGCCCTCTTCGCGATGGTGGGTCTTTCGTCCGAAGCGAGCCTGCCGATCGGCGACTTCCTGGCCTTCAATACCGCTTTCGGACAATTCCTGGGGGCGGCGCTGTCGATGATCGGCGTCTTCTCCAGCGTGCTCACCATGGTCCCGATCTACGAGCGCCTGCTGCCGATCCTCGAAGAGATGCCCGAGGTCGACGGCTCCAAGGCCGATGCCGGCGACCTGTCGGGGGAGATCGAGCTCAGCCACGTCTCCTTCCGCTATCCGGGAGACGGGCCGCTCGATCCTCGACGATGTGTCCTTCCGGGCCGGGCCGGGAGAGTTCATTGCCCTGGTTGGCCCTTCGGGCGGCGGCAAGTCGACCTGCCTGCGGCTGATCCTCGGCTTCGAGCGGCCCCACTCGGGCTCGATCTACCTGGATGGCCAGGATCTCGCCGCGCTCGACGTGCAGTCGGTGCGGCGGCAGCTCGGCGTGGTGCTCCAGTCGGGCCGGCCCATGGTCGGGGACTTGTTCACGGCACATCGTCGGCAACGCCAATCTCGGAATCGACGATGCCTGGGAAGCGGCCCGCATGGCGGGGTTGGAGGAAGACATCAAGGCCATGCCGATGGGCATGCATACCGTCATCAGCCGAGGGCGGCGAGCACCTTCTCCGGCGGGCAGCGACAGCGGCTGCTGATCGCCCGCGCCATTGTGCACCGGCCGCGGCTCATCCTGTTCGACGAGGCCACGAGCGCCCTCGACAACCGCACCCAGGCGATCGTGAGCCGCAGCCTGGAGCGGCTGAAAGCGACCCGCATCGTCATTGCCCACCGTCTGAGCACGATCGTCAACGCCGATCGCATCTACGTCATGCAGGGTGGCCGCGTGGTCGAGTCGGGTACCTACGAAGAGCTGCTCAGGCGTGGCGGCGTATTCGCCCAACTCGCCGCAAGGCAGATCGCCTAGCCTGGAGGCTGCCACCATGAGGAAGGTTCTGTACCTGTTCGGCCAGCTCAATGACGACGATGTCGAGTGGATGCTCGCGACCGGGCGCAAGCGGGCTGTGGCGCGCGGCGACGTGCTGATCCAGCAGGGAGTGCCTGTGGACGCCCTGTTCATCCTGCTCGAGGGCCGTCTGTCGGTCCTGCTGGGGCAGGAGCGCGAGATCGCGCGGCTCAACGCCGGCGAGATCGTGGGGGAGATGTCGTTCGTCGACGCCCGGCCGCCGTCCGCTACAGTGCGGGGGTTCGAGGACTGCACCGTTTTCGCCCTGTCCAAGCCCGTGCTCGCGGACAAGCTGAACCGGGATCTCGGCTTCGCCTCCCGCTTCTACCGGGCGCTCGCGATCTACCTCTCGACCACTGTCCGGGAACGCCACCGCATGCTCGGCTATGGCGCGGGAGTGGAGGCCGAGGACGTGGAGGACGACGCCGACGAGCTCGACCCGAACGTCCTGGACACGGTCGCCCTGGCGGGCGACCGGTTCGATCGCATGGTCAAGCGGCTGTTGGGCTCCTGAGCGCCCGCGCTTTTCACTCGTAGTGGATGGCCACTTGAGGATCCACCTCGGTGGCCCGTAGCGCCGGCACGAAGCAAGCGGCAAGCGCGACGACTGACAGCACCAGGGCGACGCCCAGGAACACGACCGGATCCCCGGACTGGACCTGGAAGAGGAAGCTCCCGAGCAGGCGCGAGATCCCCCAGGCCAGCAGTAGCCCCGCTCCCAGGCCGATCGCCAACTGCCGGGCCCCCTGGCCCATGAGCAGGGAGAGGACGTCCCGGCGCTGAGCCCCCAAGGCCATGCGGATGCCGACCTCCCGGGTTCGTTGCCTGACCGAGAACGCGACCACGCCGTAGATACCGACCGCGGCGAGGAGCAGGGCGGAGACGCCGAACAGGCCGAACAGGGCGCCGAACAGGTTGAAGGCGAACGCGTTCTTGGATACCACCTCATCCATCGATTGAATGGAGTAGAGGGGGATGCCGTGGTCGAGGGCCGCCACCTGGCTGCGTACGTCCCGAGTGAGCACAAGTGGATCGCCCGTGGTCTTGACGATCAGGCGAAAGCTCGAAGGGGATTCCTGGCTGATCGGGAGATAGACGCCGTCCGGCCGGCTCGAGCGGTTGAAGCCGTTCATCCGCAGGTCGGGTACCACGCCCACCACCGTTCTCCAGACTCCGCTGTCGTCTTTGCCCAGCCGGATTCGTCGGTTCAACGGGGCCTCGTTCGGCCAAGCCGTCCGCGCGAAGCTGTCGTTGACGATCACGACCGGCAGCGTGTCGGACCGGTCTTCCGAGCTGAAGTCGCGGCCGGCCTTGACCTGGGTGCCGAGGGTCTTGAACAGGCCCGGCGAGGCGAACGCCTTGTGGGCGCGCGGGCGGTCCTTCGGCTCGGCGTAGGGACGGCCCTCGACGGCATAGGCGTCGCCGGGAGCGGTCTCGGTCGGGAGAGCATCTACGACGGCGGCCGAAATCATTCCCGGATGTCCGTTCAGGCTCTGCAAAAGCTGCTCGACGAAGCGCGCACGGTCCGCCGGCTGCGGATAGCTCGATTCGTCCAGGCTGAGGCTGGTGGTGAACAGACCGCCCTTGTCGAATCCCATGTCGAAGTTGCGGATGTTGACGATACTCTTGATCATCAACCCGGCCCCGACCAGCAGGGCACAGGAGAGGGCGACCTCGAACATCACGATGCCGCGGGTGAAGCGGCCGATCCGCAGTCCGGTCGTGCCACGCCCCTCGTCTTTGAGAGTGCTGTTGACGTCGATCCGGGACGCTTGCAGAGCCGGCACGAGCCCGGAGAGGAGCCCCGCGATCCCGCTGACGGCCAGGACGAAAATCAACGAACGGGCATCGATGGCGGTTCGGAACCAGAAGGGCGGGTCGGCATCGGCGATCGAGCTGTTGAAGAGCCGGATGCCCACGCCGGTGATCAGGAGCCCGAACGCCGCGCCGATCAGAGAGAGGATCAGGCTTTCGACCAGGATCTGGAGGATGACCCCCTTGCGGCCGGCGCCCAGCGCCGAGCGGATGGCCATCTCCTTGGTTCGGATCGACGCCCGCGCCATGAGCAGACTGGCCACGTTGGCACAGGCGAGGAGGAGCACGAGGCCTACGACGGCGAGCATGACGAAGAGAAGGGAGGCCGCCTGCGAATTGATGTACTTCTCGGTATAGGGGCCGATCCGCGCGCTCACGCCCTTGTTGGTTTCGGGGTTTTCCTGCTCGATCGTCTTCGCCAGGGAGGCCAGCTCGGCCTGCGCCTTGTCCCGGGTCGCATCGCCCCGCAGGCGGCCGAAGGCATCGAGCTGCGGCCCCGAGCCCCGCTTCACGGCGTTGGGGTCGAGCTTCAGCGGCATCCAGATCTCTTCATGGACCGGGAACAGGAAGTCTTCCGGCATGACGCCGATGACGGTGGCCTGCAGGCCGTTGACACGCAAGGTCTTGCCGACGATCTGGGGATCGCCGGCATAGCGGATGCGCCAGATCCGGGCGCCCAGCAGCACCACGGGCGGTGCGTCGGCCGAGTCTTCGCCGGCGGCGAACAGACGGCCCATCAGCGGCTTGACGCGCAGCAGGGGCAGGGCGTCCGAGGTGACGAAAGCGCCCCGGATGCGCTCGGGCTGCTCGTCGCCGCTCAGGTTGAAGGTGGTCTGCTGGAAGGCGGCGATCTCCTCGAACGAGCTCTGCCGGCTCTTCCAGTCCAGAAAGTCATGAAGGGAGACGGTCGACGTGGCTTCATTGCGGTCGAGATGGCGGGTTCCCAGGAAAAGGATCCGGTCGGCGCGCTCGAAGGGCAGCTTGCTCAACACGACCCCCTTGACGATGCTGAACATGGTGGCCGTCAGCCCGATGCCCACCGCCAGGGTGAGCACCGCGATGACGGTGAGTCCGGCACTCTTGAACAGCATCCTGAAGCCGAAACGGATGTCGCGCAGCAGGTTGACCATGCGTCTTTCTCCTTGAGGTCCCTGGAATGGCTATGCCGTGCTCTTGTCGCCGGTCTCCGCGCGCAACAGCCCCTCGCGGACCAGCCGGCGCACAAGCACGGTTTTGCTCTCGTCATCCAACTCACCGGGGAGATCCCGTACCCGGAAGCGGTCGTGGTCGCGGATATGCTCGAGGGCCGGGCTCATGGCGGCGGGGCCGTTCACGCGGCTGGCCGCGAAGCGGATGGCGGCTCCCTCGGCATCGTGCTCGACGACCGGGTTCAGACTCTCGCGCCGGAGCACCAGCGTATCGGGTCCGATCTCCCCGAGGTGCGCGAGTTGGGCGAAATGGCCGTCGGCGGGGAAGTAGGGGGGCTGCGCTCGTGAACGTACCACCGTGTCGAGAGTGCGTTCGAACGAGGCCGCCGCGGTGAGCTGCTCGATCATCGCCGTGAACCGGCCGGCGAGACCCCGGCGTGCCTCGGCCCGGCTGAGAAAACCCGGACTGACGGCGCGGGCCAGCTCCGGCTGATCGATGGAAGCCACCTCGATCGCGGCCTTCAGGAAATCCACCCAGGATACCGGAGTGATGCAGACGGTCAGGTGGAGCGACGGACTGTCCGCCGGGGCCACAGCCTTGTGGGGGAGACCGCGGGGGATGTACAGGAAGTCCCCTGGGTACAGGGTCGTCCGCTCGAGGAGGGGCGGCTCCGCCATCTCCGGCTTGACCTTGCCGCGCAGCTCCTTGCGGTAGGTGAGGGTTTCCAGGCAGAGGTCTTCGCGTTGCTCGTAGAGGTACCAATCCTTGGCGCCGTCCATCTGCAGCACGAAGACGTCCTGCACGTCGGGATGAAGGGGCGCTCCCTGGACGTTGGCCGGTGTCATGTACATGTTGACGCTGACCCGGGCGCTGAACGCCTCGGCCAGGGACGCCGTGAGCTGTGCCACGGGGGGCGACGCCTTCTGGATGTCTTCCAGCACCAGGGTGTGTCCCGCATGGAAGGCGGCATAGAGCTGGCCCAGATTGACGTCGCGCAGACGCTTGCGCTCCAGCTTCCTGCCGCTGCCTGCCGGCGGCACGATCAGCAGGAGGTCGTCCGGGTCGCCCTGGGCGCTGGCGATCCAGTGATCGACCGCGGCGAAGGAGAAGAGCTCGCCGTAGTGGGACGGTTCGCCGCGGCGGATGACGAGGTGGCGACGCTCCCAGTAGCTGGCGAAGAACTCCTCGGCGGTGACGGGGGCGATGACGTCCTCGAAGCGGAGGCCGTGGACAGCCGCGTTCGTCTCCTGCGCTCTGGGCATACGGCTCATCTCCCGCGGAAAGAGTTCTCTGCTGAAGCGGCTGCCATCTTCGTCTCCATCATCGTGGCGAAGGCGGCGGGCAGAAGATGATCCAATCTTCTGTCCGCGTCAAGAGGTCTCTCCGGTGCCCGGCTCCAGGCCCCGGAATCCTGGGCCGCCCGCCAGAGGATTTGGCAGAGAAAGGCCTCCTCGGGGTTGCGGATTCCCAGCCGGTTGGCGGTCATATGCATGTGACTTTTGAGGATGCGCTCACGCACCGGCGGCGCGGCATGGTGGATTCTGTCCGTGAGCCAGCGCGCCTCCTCGAGGGCGGTCGTCTCTCCTGTTCCGAGGGCGACAGTCTCCTGGAGAAGGTGCCTGAACGCTTCCGGCTGTTCCTCGAAGGCGCGGTCCCCGCGTGCCGCGAAGGGTGCGAGAGGGTGCTTCTCTCCGGCCGCCGCGTAATGGAGCAGATGGAGCAGCTCCGGCTCGCTACGGGCGAAGCCCAGGGCCTGCTCCGCGAGCGCGCGCAGGACCCAAGGGAGCTGCCGGGAGCGCGGCTCTGCGCCGGAGGCGTGCGCGAAGCCGAGAGCCCGGACGCTCGACAGCGCGAAAAAGTCCAGGGAGGCGCCGATCAGCTCCGGGCCGCCGTAGCGGTCGGTTTCGGGCACGAACGGCACAATCCTGAAGCTGTTGTCGGAGTAGGGGGTGGCGTCCATTTCGCTCGGATCCGCCGCCATGATCTCCCGGGTTCGCCGCTGTACGAGCTCGGCGGCCTGGGGCCGGGTCGACGGCCAGCGAGCGAAGAAGTCTTCGGCGGCCTCCGCCACAGTCTTCTCCGCGGCCGCTGCTTCCGCGACCGTCCGCAGGCGCAGCCGCACATGAGGCCCTCCGAGCTCGTACCGGATGAAGAAGAACCGGTCGATGGCGCCCGCCGCCAGAAGCGAGCCCACCAGGGGGCCGACGAGGCGGGTGAGCAAGAGGTTGCCGTCGCCATGGTAATGGAGGTGGCAGGATCGCCAACGCGACCAGTCTGGGTGCAAGTCTCCTCCGGCTGGCGGCTCTCGGGATGGGAAAAACGCAACCCGCCCGCTTGGAGTGGGTTGCGTGGTCCTGCGATGACGCCGGCCTAGACGGATTCGTTGCTGCAGCACCAAACCGAGCAGCCGCCCGCGACCCCTTCGAGATCCTCGTCGCTCAGCGAGTCGACATTGATCTCCTCGAGTTTCGCGATCTGCTCTTTGACCTGCGCCAGCTTCTCTTCTCTGTCCTTCTGTTCCATGTGAATCTCTCCGTGAGAATGAGCCTCTCGGCTCGCGGTTAGATGTTTCTCTCGCCAGAAGCGAGAGAGCTTGAAGCCACGCTGAAACCGACTCCGCCGGCAAGGTTTACCGGGAGGTCGTCCGGTCCGAGAGACAGAGTGTCGAGCTGGAGCTCGACAGCCCGCCGCTCGCCTCCCGGTCCGCTCGGCAGATCACCCGGCCCCGGTAGCACCTCTTCGAAGGTAAGGGGGTCGTGATTGATGCGCAAGGCCGAACGGAAGACCTCTACGAACAGAGGCGATGTGAAGTCCAGGTACTGGGGCTTGTACACTTCCTCTACCAAGTTAGAGTGCATCTTCTCGATCCAAAAGAGACTTTTGGGAAGATCGAGCTTCATACGCCAGCGGTTGAGGGCCGCGAATGCCTCTTCCTCGGACATCGCCGCCGTCTCTCGCCGCAAGTTCTCTCCCATGGAGACGATCCATCGGCGCCGTGCCAAAACCAGACACCCGGCGGTCAGGCGCTCCAGAACCCGCACGCCGCCTTTCTGGCGAGCGGGCACAGGAGAGCGGGGCGCGCGCATTTCACCCGGGCCCCATTGGGCCAGGAACTGGATGACGAAAGGCATCATCCTGCAGGCCGTACCGCCGAGGTGGACGGGCAGAATGCATCGGCCGGTGGAGTCGGTGAGCCGGGGCAGCCCGGTGACCCCGTTCTGGGAGACCCTCAGATCGCGCAGCTCGACCGGCTCCGCCGTCCGCCGGTCCAGCGTTTCGCCAGGGATGGCGAGCACGCGTGCCGTTTGCACGGCATGGACGTTCAGGGTGTCTCGGCGGCTCCACATCAGGTCCACGAGATCGGCCGGTTCGCCGGCCACCGACCGGGTTGCGGCACGGATGTAGTGACCAGTGTAACGGCGGCGAGTGTCCTCGTCCATGGCGGCGGTGAAGCGGCTGCCGTAGCGGCCGGTCCCTTCGAAGACCCGGTTGAGCACCCAGAGATCCGCGGCGGTGTCTGTGGGCTGCACGAACAGGCAGGGTCCCAAGGGTGGGGCGTAGCTCTCCGGAATGCGCGCCGCGAGATCCTCCAAAACCTCGAGGGAGAGGGGTGCTTCGGCAGGAAGGCTGCGCAGGATCTCCTGCAGGCGGGTCCAGACCTCCACCCGCAGGCTGGCGAGCGTCTCGACGGCTCCGAGGCCCATCGGATTGAAGGGGAAGCGCCAACTGCCGGCGCCGGAGGACGTGAGCTTCCGGTACTCCCGCCACAGGGGCTGGGCCGCGCCAAACAGATCCAGGAAGCCGACCTCTCCGCGGCCCGGCCAGCGCTGGCTCAGGAAGGCCGCCAGGGTGTGCAGGAAGTCGAAGCGGTGTCCCTGGAATGCGGCGAGCCGTGCCCAGGGTTCGGCGCTGCGCACGATCTCGCGGATCGACTTCCGGGAGATTCGAAGGATCTCCTGCCCGGTCCGCGCGGAGACCAGGAGAACATCCTCACAGACATCCCCGGACTTGCCCCGGAATCGGCCGATTTCAGGGCCGAGGTTCGCCAGAGAGGCGGCTGCCCACCACAGGTTGTTCAGGGCATGGTCGATCTCCACCACCGACCGAGCCGGCTCGACGGCTTCGGAGAAGCCCTCCTCCAGAGCCATCAAGAGATCCAGGGCATGGATCACGGCGGCCAGCTCGGGGCTCTCGTCGAGAGTGCGCAGATGGGCGAGGAGCTTTTTCTTCGAGATGAGGCTCGTTGCTCGGCCAGGGCGACTCCAGGAGCAGGACGCCGGCTTCGATCAGCGCATCCAGAGCCAGTCTCGCGGCCTCGGTGTCTCCAGGCTCGGCCGCCAGAGCAGTGGCGAGTCGACGGTATACCCGGGAGCTCTCGCTCACTTCCCTGAAAACGTCTGCCACCAGGGTAAGAGGCAGGCTCATCTCAACCAGCGAGGCGGATTCGTGCCGGAGCTTCCCTGCCTGAACGTCGGGCACCCGGCGTTCAGGGCGAAGGAAGCGATATCGCTCGGGTGAGATCTCCTCCAAAGTCGGGTTCAGCGCGACCAGCAGCCCTTCCCGGAAGGGGCGATAGCGGTGAAACAACTCCAGGAGCTCTTCGACCTGGAAGCGCCCCATACGCAGCAGTGGGCGTTCTTTCCACTCGCTTTCCGTCCAGGCCAGGGGCTCCTGTGCCTCCCCGTCAACCCTCCCCAAGGCGACTCGAGTCAGGGTTGAGAACGGGGAGAGCTTGAGGGCGGCGCGACTGGCATAGCGCAGCAGGCCAAGGTCGAGACGCGACTTCCTCCGGCCCGAGACAGCGGGGCCGGCGAGGCGGGCCCGCTCGGCGGCCTCCGCCAGCACCGGGCTTGCCAGGGCGAGGCCACGGCGGAAGCCGCGATCTTCCAGGACCGAGAGGAGCAATCGGTGTTCCCGCGCCCGCCAGCGGTGGTATGCCGAGGCGTACTCCGCGCGCCAGCTTGCCAACCGATCCTCCAGGTAGAGAGCCCGTTCTGCCAGAGGATCGGCCAACCGGGCCAACTCGCTCCATCGGGAGTCCGCCCGATGGCGGATCAAGGCCCGGCCATTGAACGCATCGCGCCTGACCGCCAAGAGGAAACGCCGGAACTCGGGCGAGGCGAGCCGCACCAGGCCGTGGAGCCGCTCGGCCAACCTGGCACGGACCGCCGCGAGCTCCTCGTTCAGCGAGGGCTCCATCGGGAGCCATGCTTCGCAGAAATCGCTGGAGAACTGGTTCATCGTCGTGCCCGGTATCCCGGAGACCCGCGCGAGCAGCAGGCAGGAATCGGGAGCGGAGGGACGAGAGCGTAACATCGTTCGGGCTTTGAGAGGCAGTTAAGTTACCAGAGGAACCTGGAAGAGATCAAGGCTCGGCGGCTTCGATCTCGCTTCGATCGGGTAACGGATGCTCTGGGTGCGTACTACAGGGCGCTCCGCCGCCACGCGTAGAGCACGAGGGGAATCTGGAGAATCGTCGGCACGCCGAGCTGTTTCAACACGATGTGGGTGATCTCGCGCGGTAAGGGATAGGGCGAGGGTAGCGCCGGGCTGCCTTCGAGGAGGAGGCGGACCAGGCCCGGTAGCCGCGGCCAGACGGAGCCTGCCTCGGCGATCTCCTGCCATGCCTGGGCGAAGGCCGGGTTCGTGGCTCCCACGTCCGCCGCCAGCTCGGTCAGAATCGCGGTCTGTCCGTCCGGTTCCAAGGTGCCGAGGAGGTCCGGGATGAGGGTTGAGGCATGATAGCGCCAGTAGTCCGCCGGCCGGACGCCAGCGAGGCGTAGCTCCCGCTCCACCGAGGCGACCCAGCGCAAGGCCGCCGCCATGGCTGGCGACCCCGGCCGGGCGGTGAGCTGGCCGATCGCCCAGAGAGTGAGGTCGGTCACGAGATCCCACAGTTGCTCCTCGCCGGGCAGCCTGGCGCTCAGCCCGAAGGGGTAACCGCGGGCCGGATGCTCGAAGATCTCGAAGGAGTTGTTGGTGCCGAAGCCCGGCCGGCCGTCCATCTCGCACTGCCGCTTCAGCCGGCTCTCTCCATGACGGCGAGTGAGTTGCCCGGGGGGGAGCGTCACGGTGCTGGGGTGGGCTGCGAGGTGGCTTCCGATCCGCGCCGTCAGCCGGCCGGCGATCTCCGGCGCGGCCTCGCGGAGCAGAGTGATTACAGCGAAAATGTGGGGACCGCGGGCGTCGCCGCGGTCCAGGCAGAAGGCTCGCGCGAGCCTCTCTCGGCGCAGCTCCTCCAAGGCTGGCGCGAGGCATTCCAGCATCAGCCGATCCTGATGCCATGGTCCCCAGACGTACACAGTCATACCAAGGTTGACCGTCGACGCCGGATTGCTGGTCATCGGTACGCTCACGGATACGCGACTACGAAACCCGGGATGGCGTAGACCCTCAGGATGAAGAGATCGAACAGGTGATGCAGGGCCCGGGCATCTGTCAACTGTCGGGAGAAGCTCTCCCATTTCGGGTCGATGGGTGGGAGTGTGCTGAAAAAGGCCTGGACCTCTGGCAGGGTGATGGGGGTGCCGCCGGGGAGCACACAGAGCGGGTGGCTGCCGCGGATCATGGCGAGAGCCACGTCGATGTGCCGGCGCATCTCTGCCCATCGCCGTTGTTGGCGGTCGAGTCGGGCGAGGTTGAGCTCGTACTCCGCACAGCGGAAAGCCAGGGGAAGGAGGAAGGGCTCGAGCGCGATCGCCTCCGCCACGGCCGCGGCCCCGCGGTCGAGGTGGCACTGGGCGAGCGCAAACTCGTCGACACAGTAGTTGTAATAGGCCAGGAGAGGGAAATAGATCGAGTCCAGAACGGACCGGATGGAGGGCCGGGCGTTCCGAAGGGACGCCAGAGCCGCCGCCGCCTCCTCCAGCCGCTGGCGTCCGCCCTCGAAATCACGGCGGTGAAGGAGAGGCAGAGCGCGGCCGGCAATGCCCAGAATCTCGAACGACTCCGGGCGCCGGAACTCCTCCTCCCATCGCCGGCCCCTTTCGCCGCTCACCGCGGCGAAATAGAGCCAGCCGTCGTGATCCGGCAGGATCAGGGTTTGCCGTGGCGCCGCGTTCTCCGCGGGCCGTCCCTCCGTGTCCGTCATCCCGCGACGGCCTTGAGAAGGAGATGGTGGGCAAAGGCTTCGTTCAGCATGTTCAGGCCGAGCTGGTTGGCGCAGCCATGGAACACCTTGAACACCGGGGAGAAGACGATGTCGGTAGCGAACGGATCGAGCTGGTAGTCCGGATTGCCCCGGAACCGGTCGAGATAATCCTGGAAGTCTCTCAGCGCCTGCCACCAGAGACCGTCGGAGCCGTCGAGGCTGTCGCGCGGCTCGTCGCTCCAGGCGTCGAACGCCATCGTCCGCAGGGTGGCGAGGGTGTCACCCATCTGCCCGATCCGCTGGTCGAAGAGGGCGAGGGTCTGCGCGATCTTCTCCGACCCCAGGTTGGACCGCGAGGCGGTGAAGCGCAACAGCCAGTCGCGGTGGTACTCCAGATAGGCGGTGTTCTTCTCCGTCCCGAAGCCGAGAGCCCCGAGGCCGCCGGTCACCAGCAGCAGCAGCGGAGTCTGGCGGGAGTTGTGAGAGAACTGGCCCTCGCTGTTCGGCCGCAGCGACGCCAGAACGATTTCACCGGCTCGGGCGAGGCAGGTCGTGATCAGGGCCGCGTAGCGATCGTCGTCGAGCAGGGGCTTGCCACCGAGCGAAATGTGGCTGCGCCGGTAGCGCGTCCAGAGGAGGCTCCGGTCGGCATGAAGGCCGCCGTCGCCGTCTTCCTGGTCGATCGGCGGGACCTCTCTGGCCTCTTTGCGGGGGGCGCCATCCATCACGAGCGGCAGGGCCGCAAAGCAGGCCTCCACGGCCTCGGCCAGCAGGCCGCGCAACTCGGGTGCCGCCACCTCGGGGCCGTGCAGCCGAACCTTGAGGTGCTCGCCGCGACGGGGATAGCGGACGAACCAGAGACGCCAGAGGCCTTCCGAGTCCCGCCGGGCCATCGTCCGCGACAGAGGAGCGAGAGCGCCGTGGATCATCTCGTCCAGCCGGCGGTCGCAGTAGATGTTGGCCGTAACCAGGGGATCGGGGAACGAGGCGGTGGAGTCATCGGTCATGGCAGTGGAGGGCCGGCTCAAGTGCGCTCTTGACGATCGTCAACAGGAGTCTGAAGCTTATTCTATACTCCACAGCAATGCCAGCTCGACAGCTCGTGGACTCCTCGGCCTCCCTGGGCGACAACCCTTTGATTCCGGGCAACGGGGCTCGGGTTTTCGACTGGCCGCACTTCGCCGTGCGCAGCGGGGAGGAGGGCTGGCGCTGGATCGAGGAGTACCGCCGGCCGGAGCCCCAGGAAATTGTCACGGCCACACACCAGGCGCTGCACCTGCTACGTGGGCGGCAGCTCGATGCCGGGGGCGCGCGCCTGGCCGAGGCCGAAGCCGGGCTGCGTTCTCTCCAGGGAGCCACCGCCTCGATCCTGCGGGTGATCGAGCGGTTCTATTTCGGCGTTCTCGCGTTTCAACAGTATTGTGTCGAGGACTTCGGCGGGGCGGCGACCTCCCTACACCGCGCCCACGAGGCCGTAGCCGCAGCGATTGGCGATCGGCGCTTCCTCCTTCCGCTCGCCAATCATTGCCACGAGCTTCGCCTCCACCACGCGCGAGTGGCGCGGAACCGTCGCCGTTGGCCCGAGATGTGGAGCCACATCGCGGCGGCGCGGGCGATGATGGAAGACCAACTGCCGCTCTGCGTTCTCGCCGACGGTACGGCGGTTCATTTCTCCACCCTTGGCGCCTTCTACGGTACGCTGCCGGAGCTGAACGCCGAGGAGCTGGAGTTCCTGGCCGGACAGCTCGATGCGCGGTTGCGCCTTCAGCTCTTCGAGCGCTTCGTCGGGCGGCTCTGCGCCATTCCCGGATTCGTGATCCCCTACCCGTGACCGCGGCGGTGGTCTGGCTGATGTAGACTGGATGCTTCCTGGGACAGGCGTATGAAATGCCCTCACTGCCAGTTCGACAGCCCCCTGGGCATGAAGTTCTGCGGCCAGTGCGGGGCCAAGCTCGGCGCGGTCTGCCCGCAGTGCGGGGCGGAGAGCCCGCCCGGGTTCAAGTTCTGCGGCGAGTGCGGCGGGTCTCTGGCGGCGCTGGCCGCTCCCGCGACGCCCGTGAAGCCCGCGGCTGAGGCGCCGGCCGAGCCCCCGCGGCCAGCCGCCGTCGTCCAGTCCTACACGCCTCCCCATCTCGCCGGGGAGATCCTCCAGAGCAAGGCCGCCCAGGAGGGCGAGCGCAAGCAGGTCACCGTGCTCTTCTGCGACCTCGTCGGCTCGACGTCCCTGGCGGACGGGCTGGGGCCGGAGACCATGCATGTCCTCCTCAACCGGTTCTTCGAGCTGGCGCTCGGTGAGGTCCACCGCTACGAGGGGACGATCAACCAGTTCCTGGGCGACGGCTTCATGGCGCTGTTCGGGGCTCCCGTCACGCATGAGGACCACGCGCGCCGGGCGGTGCTCGCGGCTCTCGGGTTGCTCAAGCGGCTGGAGGACAACCGCTCCGAGCTGGGTGAGCGGCAGGGGGTGGAGATCAAGGTCCGGATGGGGATCAACACCGGGTGGGTGGTGGTGGGCGGCATCGGCGACCAGCTCCGCAAGGACTACACGGCCATCGGCGATACCACGAACCTGGCGGCCCGCCTCCAGCAGGCGGCGGAGCCCGGGACGATCCTCGTGAGCGAAGCCACGATGCGGTTCGTCCAGGGCTCGGTTCAGGCCCATCCCGTCGGTCCGCTGACCCTCAAGGGAAAGAAGGGGCCGGTTCCGGCCTTCCTGGTGCTGGGCACGGGGGCGCTGAGCTCCGACCAGGCCGTGCTGAGCGGGACCGCACTCTCCAACTTCGTGGGCCGCCGGCGGGAGATGCTGATCCTCGACGACCTGCGCGAGCGCGCGGCCGGCGGGGAGGGGCAGATCGTCGGCATCGCGGCTGACGCCGGAGCGGGAAAGTCCCGCCTCCTGCATGAGTTCCGGAGCCGGCTCTGGGAGGTTCCGGTCCTCCAACTGGCCGGGCGCTGCCTCTCCTACGGCAGCGGCGTCCCCTATCTTCCCCTGCTCCACATGCTGCGCAGCGAGTGGGGGATCGGCGAGGCCGACAGCCCGGCCGTGGTGACCGGCAAGGTCCGGGGGAGCCTGGTCCAGGCGGGGATGAGCGCCGAGGAGGCTCTCCCGTTCCTCCTGCACCTGCTCGGGGTTCGCGAAGGGACCGAAAGCCTCGCGGAGCTGAGTGCCCAGGCTCTCCAGACGCGGACGTTCGCCATCCTGCGCCAGTGGATCCTCAACGCCGGCCAGGGCCGGCTCGTCATCCTGGAGATCGAGGATCTTCATTGGATCGACCAGACCTCCGAGGAGTTTCTGGGCCTTCTCGCGGAGGCGCTGGCCACCGCCCGCATGCTCCTGCTCGTCACCTACCGGTCCGGCTACCGCCCGCGCTGGCTCGAGAAGTCCTATGCCACGCAGATCTCTCTGCCCCGGCTGAATCAACGGGAGAGCCGCCAGGTGGTGGAGTCGGTGCTCCGGGAGTCGAGGCTGCGGGACGACCTGGTCGACACGGCCTTGACGAAGGCCGAAGGGAACCCCTTCTTCCTGGAAGAGCTCACCCGGTCGCTTCTGGAGAGCCCGGACGTCTCGGTGCCCGACACGATCCAGGGCGTCCTCCTGGCGCGCATCGACCGGCTGCCGGAGGAGCACAAGCGGCTGCTCCAGGCCGCCTCGGTCCTCGGGCGGGAGTTTCCTCTGGCTCTGCTGTCCGGGATCTGGGAAGGCGATCCCGGCTCCCTGCTGGCGGACCTGAAACGGTGGGAGTTTCTCTATGAGGAGCTCACGTCGGCCGAGCCCCGTTGCTTCTTCAAGCACGGGCTCACCCAGGAGGCGGTCTACCAGACGCTGCTCGCGGGCCGGCGGCAGGCGCTCCACGCCGCTGCCGGCCAGGCTTTCGAGCGGCTCTATGCGGACCGGCTGGAGGACGTCTACGACCGGCTGGCGTACCACTACTCCGAGGCGGACGATCCCGAGAAGGCCGTCTTTTATTTAGTCCGCTTCGCCGACCGGGCCGCCGGCAGCTATGCCCATGCCGAGGCGGCCCAGGCTCTGAGAGAGGCCCTCGGCCATGCCGGCCGCCTGACGAACGGCCAGCGCGACCGCCGAATCCTGGAGCTGGTCATCCGTCTGGCCGCTTCGCTGCTTCCCCTGGCGCAGCTTCCGGAGACGCAGGAGCTGCTGGAGGGGCATGAAGACGTGGTGGAGCGCCTGGGCGATCCCGCTCTGAGCGGGCGGTTTTTCTTCTGGCTGGCCCATACCCACAGCTACCTCGGCAACCAGGAGGCGGCGTCGAGGCACGCGCTCCGGGCCATCGAGGAGGCCCAGGCCTGCGGCGACTCGGGCACCGAGGGCAAGGCGTGCTATGTGCTCTCCCGGGATGCTTTCTGGGCAGGGGAGTTCTCGGAGGGGATCCGCTACGGGCTCAAGGCCGTGGCTCTCCTGGAGCGGACGGAAGACCGCTGGTGGCAGGGGCAGGCGTTCTGGGTGGTCGGGTTCCACCACTACGTGCTGGGCAGGTTCGAGTGGGGGCTGGAGGCGATGGCCAGGGCCTTCTCGATCTACGAGACGCTCAAGGACCCCCGCCTCGACCCCTCCTGGAGCACGGGGTATTTCCATGCGTCGCTGGGAGACTGGGAGGCGGGCGTCCGGTACTGCCAGGCCGGCCTCGGCCGCGCCCAGGACCCCCTGAACACGGCCGCGGCGCTGGGCTTCCTCGGCTATGCCTGGCTGCAGAAGGGCGACCTGCCGCGGGCGGTCGAGACTCTGGAGGACTCGGTCCACCGGATCGAGGTGACCGGCATGCGCCAGCTCCAGGGCTGGTTCTCCGCTTTTCTCGCGGAGGCTTACCTGCGCTCCGGCCGTTCCGGCGAGGCCTCGGTCGTGGCGGAGCAGGCCCTCGCGGTGACGCGCGAGGCCCGGTTCTGGTACGGGGTCGGGCTGGCGCAGAGGAGTGTGGGGATGATCGCCCGCGAGCTGGGCCGGCTTGCCGAGGCGGAGGAGCATCTGCGCGAGGCGGTCGAGGGGTTCCGCTCGCACCGGGTGCCGTTCGAGGCGGCGCGGACCCGCCTCGAGCTGGCCCTCGTGGCCCACGCCAAGGGCGATGCCCAGGAGACGGCGGCGCAGCTCCGGGAGGCCCATCACACCTTCCAGGAGCTGGGCGCCCGACGGTACGTGGAGCGGTCCGAGCAGATGGCCCGGGAGCTTGCCGTCCCTCTCGCCCGGGCCTCTTAGATCAGGGTGGCTCTCAAGGCAGATACCCCAGCATCAGGTAGAGCTTCGCTTCGCGCCGCCGGTCGGGCCGGCAGACGACCTTGACGTGGCTGAGCTTGCGGAAGCAGAAGCCGCCGGGTCCCACGGCTTCCACGGGCCAGGCTGCCGGGGCTGTCCAGAAGGTGTCCGAGCCCTTCCAGGCAAGAGCCGCGTCGCGCTCTTCCGGCCGGCAGAGGCCGCGGCCCACCAGCCGGTCCAGGAGGTTTTTCCAGCCGGGCTCCCAGTTCGGCAGCCGGGAGAACGAACCTTCGATGCCGATGCGGGGGAGAACCTCGTTGCCCACGTCGATGGAGAGATGGACCCGTTCGACGCCCTGGAAGAGGCTCACCGGACCCTCCATCCAGGGGATGGCCATGGGGGCCACCCGCTCCAGGTAGGAGAGGATGCCGGACGGATTCAGGCCGAAGACCTCCAGGCGGAGCGTGTCGGCTCCCCGGGAGAGCAGGCTGAAGGCGTAGAGGAGATAGGCCGGCGGCGGGATGCTCTCGTGGCAGAGCCGGACGAGCGCCTCCTGCTCGGCCGTGAGCGGCTTGCCATGGAGAGCCGGGAAGAGCGTGCCGGTCAGCCAGGGGAGGGAGACGCCGGGAGACAGCTTGGCGCAGACCACGGGATTCGGAATACCGTTCGGCTCGCGGTCGAGATCGAACTCCACCCAGGCGGAATGGACCGGTGTAAGCGGCCCTCCCGGCTCTCCCCAGAGGGAGAGGAAGCTCCGTACCTGGGACGGCGGAAGGATCTCAGAGATGCGGAGGGCTTCGTCAGGCCCACTCAGACGGAAAGCCAGATCGATCGGCCCGGCCTTGTTGCCCAGCCGAAGCTCAAGAACTGTGAGAAGGTCACCGGGAAGACCACGGGCGAGCCTGCGCAAGCGCTCCGTCCCCTCCGGTTCGAAGAGGGGGGGACGGAGGTGGCGCTGGAGGACGGAAAGCCAATCTCCGCAGCTCAGAGGCAAGGCGCGTCAGCCGCCACTTCCGGGCGGCAGAGTCCCCGTCCCATCGCCCCAGTCGCCGCCCGCGGCTTCCTCGAGCTCGTCATCCGACAGCTCGCGATGGCTCGCCAGAAGCTCCCGCAACTCGTCCGCGTTGACCTTGTAGCCCCGGGCGTGGGACCACTGGACAGCACGGTCGAGATCGGTGATCTCGCCAAGCTCCTGCAGCAAGTCGGGGTTCTTCCGAAGGTCGGCCGTGAGCCGTTCAAATTCTTCACTCATCGGGCTGCTCCTATTATTGCTTTCAGCTTAACTCTTCTGAACGGAGTTGTCAATCGCTCACTCCGGTAGAATCGGCCGCGAAATGACGCCCTCCCGCTCAACTCCCCGCACCCGGCTCATCCGGTTGATTCTCCTGGGCGTCAGCTTCGCCTCCAGCCTGCTCGTCGCCGAGGCCGCCGTCCGCCTGGTGCGCCCCCAGGCGGTGATGACGGTATCGCGCGGCCTCTACGAGCCCGACGGGCCGCGGCGCTACCGGATCGCGCCCGGTTTCCGGGGCCGAATCACGAACCAGGCGGAGTTCGATACCGAGGTCGTCGTCAACCGGGAGGGGCTGCGCGGGCCGGAGGCCGGACCGAAGGCGGCGGGAGAGCTTCGCATCCTGGCGATCGGCGACTCGTTCACGTTCGGTGTCGGCGCGCGGGAGGGGGAGACCTGGCCGGCGCGCCTCGAACAGAGGCTGCCGGGCAGCCGGGTGCTCAACGCCGGGGCGCCCGGCTTCGGAGTGCCGGACGAGGTGGCCTGGTTCGAAGCCCACGGGGCCGGGCTCGTTCCTGACGCCGTCGTGGTGGCGGTGTTTCTCGCCAACGACGTCCAGGACGCCTCGCCGGATCAGCCGAAGGTGGCGGTCGTGGACGGCGCGCTGGTGGTGCCGGGGGAGACGGGCGGCCCGCGCCGCTGGCTCTACTATCACTCCCACCTCTTCCGGCTGCTCAAGAGCTCGGTGCTCGAAGGGCGGGTCCGGTCGCTTCTCGGCCTGAAAGAGCCGTGGGCGACCCGTGAGCTGCGGGCGGAGTTCTCGCTCTACGCGCCGGTGCTGCCCGCGGAGATGAGGAAGGGCGCCGAAGCGACCGAAGCGGCGGTCGCACGGCTGGCCGCGCATCGCATCCCGGCCGTGGCGGTGCTCATCCCGTCGCTTCCCCAGGTCGATCCTCAACGCTGGCAGGCGGTGGTATCGCGGCTTGGCCTCAATATCGCCGATCCCGCCGATCCCGCCGATCCCGCCGGCTACGATCCCCGGCGGCCCAACCGCCTGTTCCGGGAGATCTTCGAGCGCCACGGCATCCCCGTGCTCGACCTGACCGGCACGTTCGCGGCGGCCGTCCGGGACGGGCGGCGGATCTACTATCCGATCGACCAGCACCTCACCCCGGCGGGTTATGACTTGATGGCCAGGACGATCGGCGAGTTTCTCCCCGGTGTGCTGAAGCGCTCGCCGGAGACCGGATCGATCCACTCCGCGGACCGACAGGACGAGAGGTCGATCTTCCTCGGGCCGCGCGGCAGGTAGACGAGCCGCTCGCGCCTGCCGGCGAGGCACCCGTCTCCGGCCGGAGTCATGGCGGCCAGGTCGAACCGCCGGGCGAGGCTCAGGGTGACGCCCATGGCGCGGCGGGCCTGCTCCCGTTCCGGATCGTCGTCCAGGGGGTCCATGTAGATCGGATGATGCCCGGCGAGGAAGCTCTTCCAGATCCACTCCGGTCCTCCGCCGATGCCCCAGAGGTGGTCGGTGTCGAGGAGGATGACTTTTCGCCCGTCGGCCGGCGGCGGCGAGCGCTTGTAGCCGCCGCGGCGGTTGGGCGAGATCCAGTCGGCCGGACTGTGGAAGAGGTCGTCGTTCCTGTCCGCGCGGAAAGCAGGAGGTCATGCCGACCGGGATCGGGCTCAGCGCCTTGAGAAACCGGATCAGGTGGTACTGCCAGTCCCGCGACTCGCCCGGGCTTTCGTTCGAGATTTCCCAGAGGACGTTGTCCAGATCGCCGGCCGTCTCCACAGACCTTGTGGACGTAGGCCTCCTGGAGGCGGGTCACCGCGGGCAGGCGGAGCGTATGGATGTCCAGCCCTCCTCGCCGTGACCGTCGGGATCGCCGTCGATGCCGTTGACGTTGTTGGCCCGGTTGAAGGGGTGCCGGAACCAGGGGTTGCCTTCGCCGTTGTCGTGGATCGACCAGCCGTTGAAGAGCATGACGGCGACGTAGAATCCCCGCTCGCCGGCCCGGGCCGCGCGGCGGCGCAGGCGCTCGAAGTACGCGGGATCGAACCGCGAGAGGTCGAAGCGGAGGCCGCCGTCGAGCGCCCTGCCGGGTCCGGTGCGGGGGTAGGGGAGCGGGCGGACCTCGTGCATCCACGCCTCGTGGGTCCAGAGCCGGAAGAAGTTGTGGCCCCAGGCTTCCAGGCGGTCGAGGTAGCCTTCGAAGTCGAAGCCTCCCGGCCGCTCGGCGTTGTCCACCAGCACGTCCCAGTGGTGAGAGCCGGTGAGGTAGACCGCGCGGCCCGCGGCATCACGGGGGTCCCGGAAATAGCGGGGGTTCTCGGGGTGGATGGTGAGCGGAGCCATCTCCGTATAGTAGGATGACGCGCTTCCCGGACACCTATGCGCCTTCTCAAAGCCTGCCTCCCGATCCTGATTCTCTCCCTGCTCTCGGGCTGCCACCGTGGGCCGAAGTTGGCGGACGATGCGCCGCGCCGCGTCTTCCTGATCACGGTGGACACCCTGCGCGCCGACCGCATGAGCCTGTACGGCTGCCCGCGCGAGACCACGCCGCGCCTCGCCCGGCTCGCCGCCGCGGGGGTGACGTTCGACCGCGCCATCTCGCAATGGCCCAAGACCGGCGTCTCCTTCGCCTCCATGTTCACCGGCCAGTACCCCCAGACGACCGGCCTTCAGCACCGCGCCGCGCTGCGCATCCCGGAGGAGTACCTGACCCTGCCGGAGCTGTTCCAGGCGAGCGGCTACAAGACCGTGGCCGTGAATTCGAACGCCGTGCTGGCCGCGAAGCTCGGCTGGAACGACGGCTTCGACGAGTATCTGGAGACCTGGGGCGGCGGCGACTTTCCGGACGATCCGCAGCTCTTCCGCCGGCTGGTCCACGCGCCGAAGGTCAACGAGCTGGCGATCCCGCTGCTGGAGAGGCACGCCAAGGACGACCGGCTTTTCGTCTGGCTGCACTACACCGATCCTCACGCCCCGTACATGCTGCCGGAGGGTTTCGCCAATCCCTTCCTCGGCGATGCTCTCTTCCAGGGTGATGCGACGGTGCCGCGCAAGGTGACGAAGGGCTACCGCCTCGGCCGGAACGACCTCAAGTACTACGTCGCCCAGTACGACGCCAACGTGCTGGTGGCGGACGTCTACATCCAAAAGGTTCTGGACCGGGCGCGGGAGCTGGGACTCCTGGAAGACAGCCTCATCATCTTCACCGCCGACCACGGAGAGAGCCTGGGCGAGCACGGGTCGTGGTTCGAGCACGGGCCGCTGCCTTACAACACGACCTCCCACGTGCCGCTTTTCTTCCTCCGCGACGGCCTACCCGCCGGCCGCCGGGTCGGGGAGCCGGTGGAGCTGATCGACCTCTATCCCACCCTGCGCGATCTCGTCGTGCCGGGCTATGACGTGCCCGGGCTGGAGGGGCACAGCCTGGTGCCGTTCCTAAAGGGGGCCGGGGCGCCGACTGGCTCGTTCCGGTATGCCTTTTCGGAGGCCGGTGAAAAGCCGCACCACTTCCGCAGTGTCCAGGACGGCACCTGGAAGCTCATCCTCGGCTCCGGCTTCAAAAGGCCGAGGCCCGTGGCCGGGCCGAGCGGGTTGGAGCTGTACGACCTCGCCGCCGATCCGGGCGAGACGCGCAACCTCGCCGCCGTCCGGACGGACGAGCTGCGTCGCCTCCGGCGCGAGCTGCTGGCCTGGACGAAGGCCCGGCCCGGCCCGCATTCGGGGAAGGCCGGGCAGAAGGACAGCGAGGAGACGGAGAAGGCACTGCGGGCGCTGGGCTATGCCGGGAATTAGAGGGGGGCTCCGGCGGGGGTGAGGAGACAGGCTCCCGTTTTGTGACAGGAGGACCGGCAGCGGCCGGAGTGGCGAGGTAGCCCTGCTGGGCGACGTGGATGGCGACGGCCGTGCGGAGCCCTGCATCCGGGAAAGCCGCGAGCTGCGCTGCGACACCGGCCACAACGGCGGCCGGGCCGAGTGGGTGCTGGCGTCTTTCGGCGCGCCTTCGGACCGCATTGTGCTCGGCGATCTGAACGGCGACGGCCGGGATGACGTCTGTGCGTTCCGGTCCGGCCGGTTCCTGTGTGATTTCAACCACGACGGAGCCCCGGAGGCTGACCTCGCCTTCGGCCTGCCCGGCGACACGCCTCTCCTCGGCGATTTCGACGGCGACGGCCTTGACGACCCCTGTGTCTACCGTGATGGTCGGTTCCTTTGCGACACGGCGCATGACGGCGGAGAGGCGGAGGGGGTTCTGAGCTTCGGCGGCACGGGTGCTGTTCCGCTCCTGGTTGACCTCGACGGCGTATAGAGCCAGGTTCCCGACGGCCCAGCTAACTTAGCGACGGCTCAGCTAATTTAGCGCTGGCCCAGCTAACTTAAGGACGACCCAGCTAATCTTACGACGGCCCAGCTAACTTAACGGCGCCCCAGCTAATTTAGCGCTGGCTCAGCTAACTTAAGGATGGCCCAGCTAATTTTACGACGGGCCAGCTAACTTAGCAACGGCTCAGCTAATCTTACGGCGGCCCAGCTAATTTAGCGCTGGCCCAGCTAATCTTACGACGGGCCAGCTAACTTAGCGACGGCCCAGCTAGTTTAGCGCTGGCCCAGCTAACTTAAGGACGGCCCAGCTAATCTTACGACGGCCCAGCTAATCTTACGACGGCCCAGCTAATCTTACGACGGCCCAGCTAATCTTACGACGGCCCAGCTAATTTAGCGACGGCCCAGCTAATTTTACGACGCGGCGTCGGGAAATTAGCTGAGGCGTCTTCTTCTTAGTTTGGCTCGTCTGGAGTTGGCTGGCTGGGAGGCTGGGGCTGGGTTTCATCGAACTTCAGCTCGGGATCGTGCTGCGACCGGTGGAGGAACCGGATGACGTCCCGGGTCAGCTCCACCGTGGCGGCCTCCTGCTGGGCGGCTTCGCAGAAGATCCGGAGGGCGGCCAGGGCTTCCCGTTGGACGCCCTGGCTGGTGAAGATCCACGTCATCTCCTCGGCCAGGGTCCGCGCCTCCGCGGTGCGCCCCTGCTTCAGCAGCAGCAGGGCCAGGTCAAGGCTCACCTGCGCATAGTCGAAAGCCAGAGGAGGATCGAAGGAAGCGAACTTGCTCCGGACCTGCTCGAAGGCCTCCTCAGCCTCCTCGGTCCGGCCGGTTCCCGCGAGGATCTTCGCGGCGATGAAGGCTACATGCATCATGTCCACGTCCTGCCCGAGTTGCTCGGCGAGAGCCTGTACCTCCGGCAGGTGGGCTGCGGCCTCCGCCGCACCGCCCTGCAAGCAGAGATTGAATAGGAATCGACAGCGCACGCCGAGCGCCATCCGCGGCTCCCGTTCCTCGTCGATGTGAGAGAGCGCCGCGCGGAGCACTTCGGTCGAGGCCTCGACCTCGCCGAGCGCCCCCAGGAACTGGGCTTTGGAAAGCAATAGCTTTCCGCGGAGGTCACCGCGATCGGCAGCGAGAGCCTTCTCGATGCGCTTCAGGGCCTCGGGAAAGTCGGCGCTGCGTCTTGCGGACGGTCGCCTCGATCCAATAGACCATGGCCTCGTTGAAGAAACCCGGTTCTCCGGGAGCGCCAGCCTCCCAGAGCCCCGCCGCGGTGGCGAGAGCCGCATCACTTCCAGGGAGGTCGTTCGCCGCGCGACGGGAGTTTGCGATGTGAAACCAGGCGTAGCCACGGGCTGAAAGGCACAGCCACTCGTCGTCCGGGCACAGCTCGGCGATGCGGAGCGAGAGCTCGGCCAGCTCCAGAGCCTTCGCCGGGCTGCTCGGAGCCATCTCGATGCTCTTCGCCGCGACGAGCTCGCAGAGAGCGCAGCTCTGGAAATCCTCGTTCTCCTGGACCATGGCCAGCCGCTGCCCCGCATTGCGTGGCTCCAGGCGGAGCCAGAGCTGTGCCGCCAGCTCCCGATCCGCCGCTGAAGGCGCGGTAGCGGGTACCCGCCGCGGAGGGGCCGGCGCGGCAATCGTGAAGATCGCCTCCAGGGCTTCCCCGCTCCAGGCGAGCAGCTCGGCGAAGAACGTCTCGGACATGACCCGGTTCGACTCGCGACCAGCCTCGGGTTGCAACCCGAAACGAGCGGATGGCACGCAGGGCGGGCGGCACCAGGACCCGTGGGATCTGGTCGGCGTCCACTGCTCGTTCGAGCACGATATCCGGCACCGTCTTGTCCCCCTTGAGGTAGACCGAGACCTGGCTGGCCGAGGTCCCCGTGGCGGCGGCGAAGTCCGCCTGGTCGAGCTCCATGTCGCCGCGGATGAGCATGTAGAAAAGCCGCTTGTTCTTGTCCACCTTCTTGTTCTTCGTCACAGGATCCTCTCCTTTGGAAGAAGCCACATCGCTCCCGCCGGGATTTCCTCACCTATCCGGGGCACCATAGCCAAGTGGAGGCCGGCCGCACGGCCAATGGCGGCTCGTTCCGGCCGCCTCCCGGAGAAGGAGGAAGTATGCGTATGTTTCGAAGCCTGGCCGTTCTGGTGTGTCTCTGCCTGTTCCTGGGAGCCTCGGTGGCGTCCGCCGCGGAGGCTCCCTCCGCACACGCCGGCCGGGAGGCCGGCGGCCTGGCGCGTATCGTTGGCTGTCTCGGGGCATTCCTCAGGGCGGCCTGGGAGAATGATGCCGGTGATATCGATCCTTTGGGCCGCCTCTCGCCGAACGCCGGGGCGCCAACCGGCGACGGCTCCGCCACGGCGGGCACGGATGACGCCGGTTACATCGATCCCTTGGGCAGCCGGTAAGTGAGCTCCCGGGGAGGCCGGGGCATTCACGAAACCTCGGCCTCCCCGGTTTCATCGAACTTCAGCTCGGGATCGTGCTTCGACCGGTGGAGGAACCGGATCACACGCCGGGCAAGGCCCACCGTGGCTTCTTCGCGCTTGGCGGCCTCACAGAAAACCCGGAGGGCGGCCAGGGCTTCCTGGTGGACGCCCTGGTTGCTGAAGATCCATCTCATCTGCTCGGCCAGGGTTCGCGCCTCCGAAGTCCGGCCCTGCTCCAGTAGTAGCAGGCCCAGGTCCAAGCTCACTTGCGCATAGTCGAAAGCCAGAGGCGGTTTGAAGGAGGCGAACTTGCGTCGGGCCCGCTCGAAAGCCTCTTCGGCTTCCTCGGCGCGTCCGCACCCCGCGGCGATCTTCGCACCGATGTAGGCCACATGAACCTGATCCACGTCCTGCCCGAGCTGCTCGGCGAGAGCTTGAACCTGCCGCAGACGGGGCTCGGCTTCGGCCGCACGGCCCTGCAAGCATAGATTGAATAGGAACCGGCAGTGCATACCGAGCGCCGTCCGCGGCTCCCGCTTCTCGTCAATGTGGGGGATCGCTTCGCGGAGAGTTTCAGTTGAAGCCTCGACCTCGCCGAGCGCCCCCAGGAACTGGGCCTTGGAAAGCAGCAGCTTTCCGCGGAGGTCCCCCCGGTCGGCGGCGAGAGCCTTCTCGATCTGCCTCATGGCCTCGGGGAAGCGGCGCTGCGTCTTGCGGACGGTCGCCTCAATCCAATAGACCATGGCCTCGTTGAAGAATCCCGGATCTCCAGGAGCGCCGGCCTCCCAGAGCTTCGCCGCAGTGTCGAGGGCCACACCGCTGCCACGGAGGTCGTTGGCCGCGCGCCGGGCGTTGGCGACGTGGAACCAGGCGTAGCCTTCGGTCCTCTGGCGCAGCAGGTCGTCGCACGGGCAGAGCTCGGCGATGCGGAGAGCCAGCCCGGCCAGCTCCAGGGCTTGCCCGGGCTGCTCGGCGCCATGTCGATGCTCTTGGCCGCGACCAGCTCGGAGAATGCCCAACTTCTGAATTTAGGGTTGTCCTCGACCACCGCGGTCCGCTGATCGGGCTTGTACTTTTCGAGAGTCTCCCACAGCAGCGCGGCCTTCGCGCGCTCTTGAAGCGCTTCGCCGGCCACGGCCAAGATCGTCAGCACGCCGCGGCCGAATTCGGTGGACAGCCTCCTCAGCCCGGCTATGGCCTCCTCGATGACCCGCTGCGGAGCGCCAGGCCCGGAGCTCCCCGAAAACCGGACCGCGGCGCGGTTCGCCGCCAGCCGCTCCAGGTTGTCGTCGATGATCACCGGCGGCAAGCCCATGAAGGAGATGATGTGCTCCAGCCGGCTTCTGTTGAGCTCCTTCCTCCCACGCTCGTAAGCGTTGAGGAGATTGGGATGAATTCCCGACGCTTCGCCCAACTCCGTCTGGCTCCACCCCTGGCCTTCCCGGAGGAAGGTCAGGACGATGGCGAGATCCGGCAGCATACGTCTTGGCATTGAGGCTTCCCTCCAAAGAGAAACTCCGTTCGATAGGTAGGGTGCGTCAGCGGGAGATTTCGTGACACGCAAACCCGACTGAAGATCCCGGCGGGCTGGATTTCCACCGGCGCCAAACCTCACGAAGGAGGAACTCGTCCGAGGATGACATTCCAAACCCACCCTCTGTCCAGGCCCACTCCGGCGCGAGCTGCTGGCCTGGACGAAGGCGCGGCCCGGCCAGCATTCAGGGAAGGCCGGGCAGAAGGACAGCGAGGCGACGGAGAAGGCGCTGCGGGCGCTGGGCTATGCCGGGAACTGAGCCTCACTCTCCCGGATCGTGGCTTGTGCGTCGTTGTGTTGCTTGCAGCGCCCTCGACCCGGTCTCTGAGGCACAAAACCCGGGACCGGGAACGCTTTACCCGCGGGTTAAAGCATTCGGGGCGCATAAGAAATGAGTCAACCCGCCGGTTGACTCATTCAACCCGCGACTGGATGCATTTTACCCGCGGGTTGACTCCTTTCACCGCCGGGTTGAATCGTTCGCCCCGGCGGTTGACTCATCTTACCCGCGGGTACGGTGAGTCGCGAGCCGGGTAAAACCCCTCAACCGCCGGGTCAGACGGCCCGACATCGCTCCGGCTCGCCTCGACCCTAGGGTCGGAGGGCTCGCGTCCGCGGTATGACGGAATCAGAGAGTCTAGAAGCTGGACTTTCCGAAGTTCGACGCCAGGATCGCCAGATCCTGGCCGTCGATGATGCCGTCGGCGTTGAAGTCGGCGAGCTCGGAGTAGAGCGTGTCGGTGCGGCGCGATCCGAAGCGGCGGGCGAAGCGCAGGAGGTCGAACGCCGTCCACCCGCCCGTCCTGGTCGATGTCGCCCGGGAGGATCTGGGTGCCGGCGATGGTGAAGCGGAGGATCTCCGGCGTCACTCCCCGAGAGTGACGGCCGTCTCCTGGCCGGCGACAATCAGGGCCGGTGCATTCCAGTGACGGCCATCGGAGCTGTCCACGTCCACCATGCATGGACCCTCCGGCAGTCCCGGGATCGTTGTATTGCCGGCAAATGTCCATTCGTTTAGCAGAGCGCCGCCGGGATTCAAGGTCCAAAGCTGCTGTCCGGTTGCAGAGGCAAGGCGCACGATCGCCGTTCTCTCCGCCAGCAAGAGAGGAGGTACGCGGATGCGGAGACTTCCGGCTGGCGGCAGAGACAGGACGACGGGAGGTCCAGGGATCTGTACCTCGGTCGCGATGGCGGCCGCATTCTCGGTGCTGACGAAAAGATTCCACCGACCCTCGGCCAACGTCGAAAGCTCGGCATTGCCGGTTCGGTGAACGGGCAGGGTCGCGGCAGCACCGATCCGCCCGGACGCGTCTTTCACAAGCAGATGCACGATCGGCGGCGCGCTGCCGTCGGCGAGGCGTACATGGAGCTTGAGTCCGGCGGCAGGTTCCAGGCTGATGTTCAGGTCCGGCGGCTCCGCTTCTGCAGCGATCACAAGCGGTTGCACCAATGGAACGTAGCCGGCAGCCGCGATTTCAAGCTGGTAGGTCTCGGCCGGAACCTGCGGCAGGATGAATCGGCCGTCCGGGCCCGCGCTGCCGGCGACGAGAAACTCGGGGGCCGCCGCTGTCGGCCGATGGCGCAAGGAGACGCGTGCTCCTGGAAGAGGCGCACCGCTGTCTGCGGCGGCAATGAGGCCGCGGACTGTCGCCACCTGCAGGCGGACTTCGATCTCGCGGTTCTCGGAAAGCTCAAGGATCCCGTTATGGTTCAGGAGCCGGGTCGGGTGCGACACGCCGAGTGCGTAGGTGTCGGGCTCTAGGTCGTCGAACACGAATTCGCCGTCAAAGCCGGAGAGACGGCTCCGCCTGGTGCTGAAGTGCTGCCCCTGCACCGAGACGACGGCATCCGCCAAAGGCTCCTCCTCGAACAACACGCGTCCGGTGAGCCTGAGCTTCCGGCGAAACTGAAGATCCCGCTCGATGATGCGATCGCCGCAACGGATCGGTTGATACACGGTGACTTGGCGTTCCCCCGACCACACGCTTGCGCGAAGCGTCCAGTCGCCCGGCTCAAGGTTGGCGAGGCGGTAGCGACCCTCGGCGTCGATCTCGGCGCGGCGGATTCGAGCGCCGACGAGGATCGCCCCCACCTCCACACGGGACAGCTCGTCAGGCTGAAGTCCCAGGATGGAGCCGGTGAGGGTTGCACCTTCGTCCAGGGCGATCTCCAGTCCCGTGACAGTCTCGCGTTCAACTCGGATCTCTTCGGATGTGACCGAGTCGGCATAACCTTCCCTGCTGGCTCCGATCCGGTAACGCGAGCGAGCGACAGTCGGGAAGACGAAACCTCCGTCGGTCGCGCTCAGAGCGGTGTAATCCCGGCGGCCAGCACCGTGCAGAGCTACCGTTGCCCCGAAGACGGGCCGTCCTTGGCCGTCCACGATCCGGCCGCTCACCTCGACTCCCGCTTCGAGCTGCAGATCCAGGGTGTTGTGCTCAGGTTCGAGGCGATAGGTGGTGTCCAGTTGCGGGTAGTCCAAGTGGAAGACCGAAATGCGTTGCACGCCGGGAGGGGCACCCTCGACCAGGTATTGACCGTCCTGATCGCTGACTCCGCCGGCATCTCCGACCCGAACCCGCGCCCCGGGAATCGGCTCTCCTGCAGTCGTCGTCACCCGTCCGGTGAGGATGGTCCCTGTCTCGAGGACGACTTCAATCTCCGGCGACTCCGGGAGAGGCGGAACCTCGATCCTTTCGACTTCGCGGCTGAGGAAGCCGCGAGCTTCGACTGCAAGCGTGACCCAGCCACGGGGCATGTCTTTAAGCTCGAAACGCCCTGACTTGATGGTCGTCGCCTGGAAGGAGACCGGCATGCCGGTAGGTCGCCGCTCCGGATCGCCGGGCAGAGTCGGCTGCCAGCTCGCCTCGACACCGGCAGCGGCAATCGGGTTTCCAGCCTGGTCGAACGATCCGGCCGCGTAACGAAAATCCAGGCTTGAGCGTGACGACGAGAGATTGCTTTCCCCCGGGGCGTACGCCGCGTAGCAGGGCCGGCTGGTAGCCGCGAGCGCGAACGAAGAGATGCAACGGAATCGCGGCCGGCAGGTCACGGAAGCGAAACTCGCCGACTCGCGAGGTTGTCGTCATGGTCCGGTCCGCCAGGAGTGGATCCTGGGAAGGACGTGGCTCCTCCTCGAGCAGGAAGACTTCGGCTCCCAGCAACGGTTCGCCAGCGGTATCGACCACGCGTCCGCGGACGGCCGCTCCCGGGCGTAGGACGACCTGTCGCAGCCGGAACGGCCCTTCTCCCGAAGGGATGCGCACCCGCCGCAAGGTGAAGGGAGCGAATCCGCTTTTCCTGAGCACGATGTCCACCGCCGCCGCCGGCGGAGTGGCGAGCAGGAAACGACCCTGGGCATCCGTCCGGTAAGGCGCGCCGGCGTTCCCCTCCGGCATGGCTGGACGGAGGGCCGGTGGCGTGATGCCAGCTCGAACCGCCGGTTGTACCTCAACCTCCACTCCCTCCAGGGCGTGCCCCTTGGAGTCGTTCACCTGCCCGGCCAGGGCGCGAATCGGCGCGAGCTCCAGTCGAACCCGTCCTGCCGGCTGCAACGCAAGGGCCTCAGAGGCCGTTGGGAAATAGCCTTCTCGCCGGGCCCGCAGCTCATAACGTTCCCCCTCCCGCAGTCGTCGGAGGCGAAATCCTCCTTCAGCGTCGGTCGTCGCCCGCTCGGCGACCCTGGCCCGGGGATCGAGCTCCTTCTCGCCTCGTGCGTTGAAAGGCACGACGTCGATGACGACGCCCTCGACCGGCCGGCCGTTTCCAACCACGATGCCTGCCAGGCTTGCCGCCGGCTCCAGACCCAAGATCGGGACCCGCCCCAGGCGCACCTGGCCCGGCGACACGACGATCCTGGCCTTGAGGTAGCCTGCGGCGATGACCTCGACTGCGGAGCTTTCTTTTGTAGAGACGACCATGCGGTAACGGCCATTCTCATCGGTTACGGCGAAGGAGCCGGGATCTCTGTCGCTCCAAGCCAACGCCCGGTGATCGGCCGGCCGGTCCGCGCGTCAACGACACGGCTGAACAAGGTGCGAGCGGCAGGCTGCCGGGCCGTGAGCTCGACCGGCGCCGAGGTATCGGTTTCGGGGGGCAGCGTCTGCTGAATGCCTTCCGGACCGATGAGACGGATTTCCTCCGCGTGGCCAGTCGCGGGGGGAAGGTGCAAGATCCCGTTCTTGTCACTCAAACCGACGGGCTAGGCCTGTGTGCCGTACCGCAGGAGAATCCCGGGCAGGGGCACCCCTTCTTCGGACAACACGCGCAGCCGCCGGGAGGGGCCGGCTGGTAGAACGCGCACTTGGCCACCCTCGAAGCCGTCCAATCGCACCTCGCCCAGACTGGGAGCGAAGACGAACAGGTTGAGCTTTTCGTCGGAGCGCCGTGGCAAGGTGAGGCGGCCGTCGTCGCCTGTCCCGCCGATGCGAAAGTCGAGGCGCCAGCCGTTGCCAACGCTCTCATCGCCACGCGAACACCCAGGCGCCGCCGACCGGGCTGCCCTCGGGATCGAGGATTTCTATGAGGGTCCCGGCATCACGCGGCAGGATGACCGGGGCCAGCTCGAAGATCTTCGACCAGGGCGATAGGCCCGATCTGTACGGGCACGTGGTTCCGCATGCGGACTACTAACCGATAGAGGCCGCGCTGCGGAGCCTCTAGTTGAAAGTGACCCCCGCGGGCCGGTCGTCCGGCCGCAGCCGGCTTGAAGCGCTGCACGCCCTGCAGGTGCAGCCCGCCCAACTCGAAGTCTGGAAGGATGGGAAACAGCTCGACGAACGCGGCTTCAGGGCTTTCACCTGCGGAAATCAAGACAGAACCACCGACCGACGGCCCAGCGGTGGCGCAATCGGCAGCGAAAACTACGAGTGTCACGCTGACGAGGGTCTGAAGCAAGCGTGATTTCATGATTTGTGCTCAGTAGATGACCTCGCACGTGAAAACGACCTCTCCCTGGGTGCAACGATCGTAGCCGTCGCCGCCGTCGAGCAGGTCGTAGCCGTTGACGTTCTGGCTTCCACCGTTGAGGTCGTCGTCGTCCCATGCGCCGGCCAGGGTGTCGTTGCCGGTCTGCCCGTATAAAGTGTCATTGCCGAAAAAACCGTATATGATATCTGCCCCGCCACCTCCGACGATCCAATCGTTGCCGTCCTCGCCGTCTAGGAGATCGGCACCATCACGGCCGTCGATGTTGTCGTCGCCGAGGCCCCCACAGATACAGTCGTCTCCGTCGCCCGAGTTGAGCAGCGTGTCGTTGCCATTACCCCCTTCGATGTAGTCACTGCCCGCGTAGCTGTAGATCGTGTCCGCCCCGCCCATGCCGTACATGCAGTCGTTGGCGGTCGGTGAACCGTAAAGGGTGTCGTTGCCGCTGGTGCCATAGGTGTACACCGTGCAGGCGGAAGCTGCGCAGGCGCACTGGGCGGCGGCGGGGGAGGCGGTTGCTGCCACGAGAAAAGCGACGCTGGCGATCTGGAGCCACAAACAGGACTTGGATCTCATGGGCCACTCCTTTCCTCAACGACGAGGGAGAATCACCGTATTATTATAGATAACTTCATCAATGAGCGGAGACGCTCAGCTTGACTTGCCGAAGTTCGACGCCAGGATCGCCAGATCCTGGCCGTCGATGATGCCGTCGGCGTTGAAGTCGGCGACCTCGGAGTAGAGCGCGTCGGTGCGGCGCGATCCGAAGCGGCGGGCGAAGCGGAGGAGGTCGATGCCGTCCACCCGGCCGTCCTGGTCGATGTCGCCCGGGAGGAGCTGGGTGCCGGTGATGGTGAAGCGGAGGATCTCGTGATCCACTGTGTTTGCCTGTGCGGGCGGGGTGGCGAGGTCGCGCGACCGCAGCCCCACCGCGACCACGGCGGCGAGCGGCGTCGCGGGCTGGTAGGTCAGGGTGGCGTGCTTCGGAGTGCCGCTGGGGACGATGCCGGTGGCCGTGCCGTTGACCGTCAGCGTCGTGGCGCCGAGGTCGATCCCCTGGCCGAAGTCCCACACGTCCACCGAGACCGCCGCGGAGGGGGAGACGTTCTTGGCGCCGGGCTTCGGCGAGGTCAGTCCGGACACCGGCGGCACGCGGTCCACGCCCCGGATCACGTCGAAGAAGATCTGCGCCATGAGGTCGTACCCCGCGGTGTTGGGGTGGCCCACCGGGTCGTCGACGCCCTGATAGTAGTAGTTGGAAAACAGGTTCGGGGTAGTACCGAAGACTTCGAAAGGATCGGCGAGCTTGCGCTCCCGGAGCCCTGCCATGTCCCGGATGTTCTGGTTCAGCTCCGTGTTGGTGACGTTCTGCGGGTCGAACTTGGCGTTGGGCAGGCGGGGGATGGTGGTGGCGTGGACGACAGACAGGCCGCGGGTCTCGGCGCGCCGCGCCATCTCGTTGAGGTTGAAGCGGATCGATTCGATGCTGAAGCTGCGCGAGATGTCGTTGGTCCCTTCCATGAGGATGAGCACGTCGCCGGCCGCGGCGTTGACCTGGAGCACGCCGTCGATGCGGGCGAGCCCCTCTTGGGTCGTCTCGCCGCCGATGCCGAAGTTCTTGACCTGGGCGGCGCTGCCGCCTCCCTGGAGCAGCGCCTGGAGCCGCGGCGGGTACCCTTTGTCGGTGCGCAGCGGGTCGTCGCCGATCCCGAAGGTGATGCTGTCGCCGAACGCGATGTAGGAGGACTGCGCCCAGGCGGAAGAGGCCAGGGCCAGGAAGGCGAAGACCAGGAGCAGGCGGACGCGGATCACGGCAGCGTTTCCCAGGAGGTGTCCGCCTCCCACTTCGCGGCGGGCCAGCGCAGACGGAGGCCGCCTGCACCTTCACCCACCACCGGCCGCTCGTCGAGGGCCGACAAGGCGGAGGCGCGGCGCAGCGACCGGCCCGCGGCCGAAAGCTCCAGCACCGACCAGGACCGGGGCGGGCGCTCAGGTAGAAGAGATAGAGATGATCGCCGTCGCGCACGAAAGAGGGGTACATCGAATGAGTCGGGCCGGCCGGCCGCTCGCTTCGCCAGCCCTCGCCATCGAATCGCGCCGTCCGCAGCCGGTATCCCCGGCGCCTTCGCCGTCGTAGCGGCTCCAGGCGAGCAGGGCGCCGGTGCCGGCGGCGGTCAGGACCGGGGTGACGTCGGGCACGTGATTGTTTTCGGAGACCGGGCGGACCGGCGTCCAGCGGTCTCCGGCGCGCCGGCTCCAGACGATCTCGTCGTCCTCGCCGTCCACGGCGCTCCAGGCCAGGAGCCAGGAGCCGTCGGCGAGCACCGTGCCGGTGAGCCCGGTCTGGCTTCCCGGCCCGGGCGCGGAGACGGTCTCGACGTCCTGCCATGCGTCGCCGTCCCAGGCCGCGGCGCGGACCGAGAGCGAGCTGGCGGTGTCGCCTTCCAGCCAGGCGATGCCGAGGAGGGTCTCCTTCCTGACCAGCAGCACCGGGCTCCGCCGGTCGACGCCGACCTGGCCGGGAGGCGCGGGAAGCATCCGGGAGCTCTCGCCGTCGCCGGTCAGGAGGAAGAGATGCCGTCCGGCGTCGTCGGGGGCGCTGCCGGCGGCGATCCATCCCGCCCAGCGTCGGGAGCGCCGAGAGCAGCGAGAGCGTCGATCTGCCCGCGCGGAGGCGGACCGAGGCGTAGCGTCCGGTCCCCCGGGAGCTCCAGCAGGGCCGTTTCGCCGGAGGCGGAAAGCACCATCCCGTCCGCCTGAAGCTGGGCATACACGGCTCCCGTCCCCGCCATCAGGAGAACCATCAGGAGAGAGACAGGCCGAACAGGCCGCGAAGGCGTGCGAGAGCACCGCTCACGTGGGGTATCCTAACGCACCTTGCGTAAATCGACCGCCACCCTCCTGATCGTCCTCCTTGGCCTCCTGGGTCTCCTGGGTCTGGCCTGCCGTCCCCGAGACACCGGGGAGGGCAAACCGGCTAAACCACCGGCGGCGCCCGCTCATCAGGGACCCATCGTCCTGATCACCATCGACGCCCTCCGTGCCGACATGGTGGGAGCGCTCGGTGGTCCGCCGAAGCTCACGCCGAACCTCAACCGCCTCGCGGCCGAGGCCACCTGGGCGGGCCGGGCGGTGTCGCCGTCGAGCTGGACCGTGCCCTCCATGGGCTCGCTGTTCACCGGCCTCCAGCCGTGGAGCACCCAGAGCTGGTCGGGCGACCGCGCCGTGCTGCGCAACGAGTTGGTGACGCTGCCGGAGGCGCTCAAGGCCGTGGGCTATCACACATCCGGGTTCCGCTCGAACCACTGGCTCCAGCAGGAGTACGGCTACGGCCAGGGCTTCGACGATTTCCGGTATCTGAAGGAAGGGAAGCGGGCCGAGGGCGAGCTGGCGGCCCTGAAGGGCGGCGCCGACTTCGTGTGGATCCACATCCTGCCGCCGCACGCGCCGTACGTGCGCCGGGATCCCCTCCTGCCGCAGCTTCCCGAAATTCCGCCGGGGTTGCCGCAGAAGGTCCGGCCGCTGGACCTGGAGCCCTACTTCGATCCGGACGTCCCGCTGCCGCCGAAGCAGGCGAAAGTCTTCAAGGCGATGTACGAGCTCAACGCCGCCTGGGCGGACGCGGTTCTCGGCCGGATGCTGGCAGCCCTGCGCCGGAGCGGCCAGTGGGACCGGACCTTCCTCGTGGTGACCGCCGATCACGGCGAGGAGTTCGGCGAGTGCGGCCAGATCGCCCACGGCGGCAACCTCGGGCGCCAGCTCATCGAGGTGCCGCTGATGATCAAGCTCCCGCAAGGTTTCGGCCGGAAGCTCGCGCTCCACGACCATCCCGGCACGATCGGCGTGCGCGCCACGCTGATCGAAGCCGCGGGAGGCAAGCCCGAGCCGGCCACGGCCCCCAGCCTCTTCCAGCCGAAGAGCGGCGTGCTCTCCGAGCTCTACCTGGGCAACGGCGTGAACCGCTTCTCCTACGTCGAGGGAGACCTCCAGCTTCTCTGGGAGAGCCGCTTCTCGAAGCCCGAGCCCGAGTACTACCGTGCCCGCTTCGAGGGGATCGGCGGCAAGCCGGAGCCGCCTCTTAGGGAGCCCTCGAAGGTCATCTTCGAGAGGCTGGAAGACACCTTCTCCCGGACCTTCCCGCTGGCCGGCGCCAAGGGAGAGACGCCACAGCTCACCCTCTGGCGGTGGACGTCCAAGGGAATGGAGCGCGTCGAGGACGCCGCCGAGACCCAGCGGATGGCGCGCAAGCTCCGCGGCGCCTGGATCGCCGCGAACGGTCCGGAGAAGGCCCCGGGCCGCAGCACGATCGCGCAGCCCAAGCTGACGCCCGAGGAGGAGGCGGAGATGCGGGCGCTGGGGTACGCGGGGAAGTAGGGGGCCTCCGTCGCCGGGCTTGCCAGGAGAAAAGCCTTAGCGTATGCTGGTAGTTGATAAGACATTCCCGTCTAGTGAGGTGACTATGCCTGACAACACGACCGGGGGTGGACTGGAAGCACGCAACGTCGCCGGCGCGATGACGACGATGCGGCTGGACGAGCTGGTCTCGAACCTGGCGATCGGCATCGCCCGGGGCCAGATGGCGCTCGACCAGGCGTGCATGGACATCGCGAAGTTCATGAGCGAGGCCCAGGTGGCCTTCGGCAAGCGTCCCGGCACGAACGAGCCGGACCTCATGAGCCTGATCGAGCTGGGCTTCACACCGAACTTCTATCAGTTCGTCGACACGGTCCTCGAGCTGCGCGTCGCCGTCTCCACCAAGTTCGAGGAGAAGCGGGAGCAGGACACCAGCACCACCAAGCTGCACACGGACGAGGTCGACCAACAGTCGAGCTATGCGAGCCAGCAGTCGAGCTCCTCCAATCGTTGGGGCTGGGACTGGAACTGGTGGAATTGGAGCTCGTGGGGCTACGGAGGTTCCTCGGCCTCGCAGAGCTCCCAGTCGGCGGCGAGCTCTTCCTTCAAGTCCAAGAACATCGACCTGGCCACGGTGGACGCCAAGTACGCGTCCACCTACAACTACGCGGTGGAGGCGTCGTCGGTCGTCAAGACGAAGATCGTCCCGGTTCCGCCGCCGGCCGTGTTCGAGGAGATCGTCCGCGCCAAGGTGCAGGAGCGGCGGGACTGGGAGCGACGGCTGCGACTGACGGAGGAGGCGAAGACCCTCTTCCTCGGCCAGGTGGGGGCGGTGGACGCCATGCTTCCAAAGCTGGCGGAGATCACCACCGTGGTGAACACGGAAAACAAGAACAAGGCTATCGCCCTCCGCGAAGCGGCCACGAAGCTCCAGGAGAGCCACAACACGTTGACCAACGAGCATTGGGCGCTGACCCGCAGCGTCGCGGACCGCGCGGCGGCGGACGGGCGGATGAGCGCGATCCTGGCCCGTAGCAACGAGACCAGCGCCTTCTTCAGCGACGGGGGCGACGCCGACCCCGTGGCGCTCAAGGAAGCCTTGCAGGCCGAGCTGACGGCTTACAGGGTGATCGCGGACAGCCTCCAGAAGAGGCTCGCGGCGACCGGTTCGACGACCCCGCCGTAACAGGGGACAAGGGAGGTTTCCTTTGGCCATCGATATCGCCAGCGAGACGCTCAAGGTCGGGAACGCGCTGACCAGCGTCCGGATCGACCAGATGATCCTGGACCTGGCCAAGGGCATTGCCTGGGGCCAGTACGAGCTCGACAAGGTCGGGGTGGAGATCACCAAGATGATGAGTGTGCCCGGCACGGTCTCCATCGGCGGCGAGAAGCTCTCCATGCTCGAGGCCGGCTTCATCCCCTCCTTCTACCATTTCGTGGACACCATCCTGGAGCTCAAGATGGAGGTCAGCGTGCGGGAGGAGGAATCGAGCAGCTTGTCGCTCAAGGAGTCCATGCAGCACGGCAGCGAGGTGGAGGCCGGCGCCGAGGTGGGCGTCAAGGCGGGCTTTAATACTTTCGTCGCCAGTGTGGAGGTCAGCGCAAAGGCCAGCTACAAGGCCAAGACCACCTCCGCCTATTCGCGCTCCGTGGACGCCAGCCATTCGCAGAAGTTCAGCCAGGATCTATCCGCATCGAGCCTGATGCGCACCAAGCTCGTCCCCGTCCCGCCTCCGGAGCTCCTGGTCGAGCGGATCAAGATCCTGCTGGAGAAGCTGCGGAAGGAGGCCGAGGAGGAGCTGAAGCGCCAGCAGGCTGCCTACGACAAGGATCCAAAGCCGGCAAACAAACCGAAGGAGCTCGACCAGATCGTGCTCGAGAAAGTGGAGGAGAGGGTTCTCGAGCGCGTCAGCTCGCTGTCCGCCACCCAATAGGCTGCGTTCATGCCTTCCGCTTTCGGCAGCTTCGCTCCCTGGTTGGAGGATCTGGCCCCGGGCAGCCCGGATCCATCGGGGATCGCCCGCGACAGGATTCTCTATCGCTCGGCGGAGGAGCGGCCTCGGCAGGCACCGGCCTTTGCAGGCGATTCCATGAACGTGGACCTGGACGACGGCTTTCGGATGCCGATCGAGCCGGAGATCGAGCCTTGAGCGATGCGCCACAATCCAGCCGGGCCGTGCCCGCGATCCCGGTCGACGAGGCCTTGGAGCTGTTTCTCGCCCTGACGTTCCCGAACGGGCTTCCCGAGGGTGTGGACCGCGCCCGTCTTGTCGAGCAGATGCGGGCCAGGGTTGCCGGCGACCGGCCGGAGTGGGCCGCCGCGAGCCAGGCCGCCGCTCCTCCCGCTCCCGTTGCCCCCGCCGCGAGCTATTCCGAGGTGAAGGCCGCGGTTGCGCAGAAGGCCCTGCAGCCGGATCTCCCGAGCGATCCGCAGGAGCGGTATCTGGAGGACCGCAGGCGCGAGGCCGACGAGCACCGGGCGCAGCGCCGGGAGGAGGCCCGCGTCGAGGAAGCGCGCTCGGAGATCCTGCGCAGGCTCCTCGCTCGCAAGGCCGAGATCGACACGGCCGCCTCCGAGCCGCCCCCGCAGATCCAGCCGGAGCCACGGTGGACCGTCGCCCCGAGCCCGGCGCCCAGGGAACCCCAGGCTCTGACGCTCGAGGTCGAGCCTGCCTTGCAGCTCGGCGCGCCCGTCGCCGGAACGCTCGCCCGCCCGGAGATCGGCTCCCGTCCCGCGGCCACGGCGCCTGCTGCTCTCCCCATGGACGGACCCGGGCTGGCCAGGGCGCTCCGGGAGCTCACCCCGGACGAGCAGCTCGCGGTGCTGCGCGGCTTCGGCGAGTCGCGCCGCGCCCTGCTGAAGCGCCGGGAGGATCTGCTGGCTGACCGCCGGCTCTCACGAAACGTGGACCGGAGCGAGCCTTTGGGCTTCTCGGCGAGATTGAAGAAGGACGAGGAGGGATTGTCGCTGGAGGATCCGGTTTCACCACGCTCCCGCAAGGCTGGCGACCGCATCCCGGTCCGGCGAGAGCGCCTCCGCGTGGAGCCGTGAGGCAGGCCTATGGCCGACGACCCGAAACCGGCTCAGGTGGTCTCGCTCCCCGTCGAGGAGATTCTCCTCAACACCGCGCACAGCGTGCTGGAGGCCCAGCGCGTGCTGGATGCCTTCTCTCTGGAGCAGGAGGTGCGCATCCGCCAGGAGGGGTTGGACAAGCTGGGCCTTTCGGCGAGCTGGTACTCGATCCCCGAGCTGACGTTCGACTTGAAGCTGGCCTTCGAGCTGGGCAACCGGGGCGAGCTCAAGACCCAGATGGTGGATGCGGAGTACCAGTCCCGCTACGGCTTCAACCTCAAAGCGTCCTCTCTCCTCCAGACGCGCATCGTCGCCACTCCCGCCAACGAGCCGGCCGGCTTGAGCCTTCGCCAGACGCGCGAGGTGCTCGAGCGGGTGGGCCGCCTCAAAAAAGTGGTGGAGGCTTACGACGTGGCCGACACTCCGCGCTTCGAGGTGCGCTATCGCCCCTTCGTGATGCAGGGTTACGCGGGTGGGCTCTGGTACGTCTGGCTGGTGGACACCGCCGCGGCCGGCGAGGTGGCGGTACGGGCGCTCGTGGTGGTGGACGACGCCTCCGGCGAGGTGCTCCGGCTGTGGACGGAGGTGGGGTGATGGCGACGATGCCGGTGATCCCGCTCGATCCGGACGGTTTCTATCAGCTTCGGACCGCGGTGGAGGAGCTGGCCCTGTCCCTGCACCACGAAAGCCGGCGGCGGTTGCTCCTGCCCGCCGTCTCCGGTCCGCCCCCGGCACCGGCTGAGTCGGTGAGCGCGGACGACGTCCTCACCGGCACGCTGGGAGCGGTGGCGTCGGCCGGCCGCCGTCTGGGCCAGTCCGGGGCCGGGCTGGGGCTGGGTAGCCATCCACTGACGATGCAGTTTGCCGGTGAGCTGGTGGGTGTCTCTCCCGATGGCAGCCAGATCCTCCTCCGCGTCACCGTCGGGAACAAGGCGTAGGCCGCTGTTTTCCGAAAGGAGCCCGAGCGCATGCCCAGGAAGCCCAAAACGCCCTCCAGCTCGGATCCGAGCATGCGCCAGCCCGTCCCGGCCGCCGCCGCCGCGAGCCCCACTACGCCGACCACCGGCGGCACGACCCAGCCGCCCCCTCCTCCGGTCGGCGGCGGCTCCGGCACGGTCCCCTGGTCGCCGGGCGGCAAGAAAGACGAAGAGCTCGCGGCGGCGGCCATCTACGCTCAGCTCCTCGAAGTCCGCAAGGTGGTGGAGCAGCTCCGCCAGGAGACGATCGACGAGAAGCTGCGCCGCCGGTTGGACCTGGTCCCGGTGCGCGTGGGCGACCTGATGCGCGGCTTCCAGGCCGCCGTGGCCCGGGCCAACCTCGCCACGCGCGCCGGGGCCGAAGGGGAGGGCGAGGACATCGAGCAGATGGCCATCAAGAACCTCGAGGTCTCCGTGACCGCGCCGGTCATCGACGCCGGCCACGCCGAGGATCCGGTGCTGATGCTGCCCAACATCAAGAGCCCGGACGCGGCCACGGCGCAGGTGTCGCTGAAGTTCAGCGTGGTCAGCGTCCCGGCCAGGAAGGCGCGCTGAGCCATGGCTGACGGTATTGGGACCGGCAATGGAACCGGCTCGGGGCTGCAGCGTTTCGGGGCGACGGCCATCGCCTTCGACGATCTCATCGTCCAGGTGGGCCGCGCCATCGCCCGCGCGCAGCAGGAGATGGACCAGAGCCAGGCCCGGTTCCAGCGCGAGGTGCTCCGCGCTCTCCAGGAAGGCCGGATGCAACGGC
Organism: uncultured Holophagales bacterium; assembly: GCA_963844885.1. Lineage (GTDB taxonomy): Bacteria > Acidobacteriota > Thermoanaerobaculia > Multivoradales > UBA5704 > DATMER01. Next base: position 548,458 of record CAWJQA010000020.1, read on the forward strand.
TCGAGGTGCCGCCGCCGCACGGCTATACCCTCCCGGAGACGACGCTCAATCTCAAGGTCGGCCTCTCCATGCAGTATCCGGAAGGGGGCGGCGCGCCGGAGCTGTCCGCCGTCCCGCTCAACGCGACCACCACCAACCAGAGCGACGTGTCCGTCGAGGCCTCGACGGAGGTGAGCCTCCGCTTCGTCTCCGTGCCCAGGTCGCAGGAGGCGCCCGAGCCCTCGCCGAGCGCCCTCACCCCGGACAAGGTCGAGGAGCTGGCGCGCGCCGTGCCGGCGGTGGCCGCCGCTCTCGGTTCGCTCCCGGACGCCACCGTGTGGCTCGACTACGCCGCGGAGGCACGCCTGTGGACGCTGGCCTGGCTGTCCGCCCGGGAGCCGGCGGTGGTGGTGCTGGTGGACGACCGCGCCCAGAGGGTCGTGGGCGCCGTGGCTCAGACAACCCTGCCGCCGGCGGACGCCCTGCTGCCGGTGGGGCCGCCGCGTCTCCTCCGCGTCACGCCGGCCGCCGCCCGGCGCGGCGAGCTGCTCACCGTGGAAGGAGACGACTTCCTGACCCTGGCAGGCCAGACGGCGCTACAGGTGGATGGCCGTCCCATCCCGCCCGTGCGCCACTCCATGCGCGCCATCGCTTTCAAGCTGCCTGACTGGGTCACGCGCGGCGACGTGGAGGTGACGACGCCTCTGGGGACCACGGGCGAGCGCGGGCGTGCCGCCTTCAGCCCCCTGCCCACGTTCGCAAGCTTCGAGCCGGCGCGCGGCACCTATGACGCCTCCCGGTTGCGCGGCACGTCTTTCTCCGTGCTGGGGAGCAACCTGCGGCCCGGCTGCCGCATCCGCTTCGCCACCGGGGCCCTCGGCGTCAACGAGGAGGTGCTGTCGCCCGGACGGATGCAGGTGGAGGTCCCGCCGGGAGCGGGCAGCGGGCCGCTCACTCTCGTCTTCGGCGGGCACGAGCAGACGCTCGCCACTCCCTTCGTGGTGTTGCCGCGCATCGAGCGCGTCTCGCCGCGCCAGGCCCGGGTGGGCGATGAGGTGGCGATCACCGGGACGTCTCTGGACGACATCGCCGAGCTCGGGGTGGGCCAGGCGGTGGTCCCCGCCGCGGCTTTCACCCTGCGCACTCCGCGCGAGCTGCGATTCCGCGTCCCGCCCGACGCCTCGGACGGGCACATCGTGCTGCGCGTGCGGCTCGGAGCGGACGAGGTTGCGGAGGTGCCGGCGCGCGACCTCTTCTACGTCGTCCCCCGCATCACCGGCTTCGCCACGCGCGTGGTCGTCCGCGGCCAGATCCTCACCCTGCGCGGCGACGGGCTGGATCCGGACCCGGACATGATGGCCCTGCTCTTCGACGCCCAGGGCGGCCTGAGCGAGGCGCCGGTGCTCGCGGTGTCCGCGGACCGCAAGTCGCTGACCACCCGCGTGCCCGTGGACGCCGTCACCGGCTACGTGTTGCTCCTGCGCAAGCGCGTCTACTCGGAGCTCTCCCCCGCGGACACGTCCACCACCAGCCAGAACAAGGTCACGGTGCTGACCCTCCAGGGCGACCCTTCGGACGTGCTCCTGGAGGACCGTTTCGACGGTAGCCTCTCCGCCTGGGCACAAGAGGCCGGCGTGTGGCGCATCGAGCAGGGGATGCTGGTCTCCGAGGGCACCTCGCGTCTGGCCTTCACCCTGCCCGCCGCGCGCGGCGCGTTCGCCGTCTACGCCGACGTGCTGGGCGCGCAGCGCTTCGGCTTCTCCCTCACTCCGGCGGGGACCGCGCCGCGGCTCCAGGTGTGGGTGGATCTGACCAGCGCCACGCCGGGGCTCACCTGGAGCACGGTGGACGCGCGCGGCCAGCAGACGTTGCTCGGCAGCCTCGCCATGTCGGTGCTGGCCGGAGGCAACCACCTGGCGCAGCTCACGGCCGCCGTCGAGCGGGTGGTGGACAAGGACGTGATGACGCTCACGCTTCTGCTGGACCAGGAGATGGTTCAGCAGCAGACGTGGAGCGCCACCAGCGTGACGCAGGTCGCGCTCCTGGCGGACGCGCCGGCATCGTCCCCTCAGCATTGGGACAACGTCGTCGTCCTCAAGGCGCCGGTGCTGAGCCTCCCCGAGCCTGCGCTGTACCGCTTCGGCACTCTTCCCGTCCCACCTGCGGTGCCCGCGGTACGCGTGGACAGCTTCCAGCCGGTGCGCGGCCCGGCCGGCACGCAGGTGACGCTGACCGGCATCGGCCTCGACGCGGCGGCCCGCTTCTTCTTCGGCGGAGTGGAGGCGGCGGTGCTCCAGGCGGACGGCGTGAAGGCGGTCGTGAAGGTGCCGGAAGCGGCCCAGAGCGGCCCCATCGAGGTGTGCGGGCGCGGCGGCGCCGTCACCACCACGGGCGAGCAGGCGTTCGTGTTGCCGCCCAGGATCGTCAACCTCGTCCCCAACCCGGTCCTCACGGGCACCGAGCTTCTCCTGAGCGGGACCAATCTGCCGGTGGCCCTCGATCAGATCCGCGTGGAGGTGCTGGGCGTCCCGGCGCGGGTGGTTTCGGCCGCCCGCTCGATGCTGATCGTCCTCGTCCCCGACGTCTCGGGGACGGGCGCCGTCTCCGTCCTCTACGCGGGCTTCACCGTCACGGCGCCGCAGCCTCTGGAGGTTCGCCGCGAGGCCGTGCTGCAGGACCTCGTCGCCGTAGCGCCCCAGGCGGCCTGGAGCACTAGCGCCGGAAACGTGCCTTTCGGGAGCGTGCCGGACTCCACCGCACCGGGTGTGCAGGCCAGGGCCCAGGAGCGCCTGGAGGACGGGCGGGATTACGGCCCGGTGCTCGACCTGCACCCGCCGTCGCCTTCGCTCCGCGCATTGCGCGGCGTCTACCCGGCGATCGACGTGCCGGCGACCGGCCGGCTCGAGCTGCGGCTGGAGCTGGGAATGCTGTGGAGCGCTGCGCCTCTGCCGGAGGACCCGGCCGAGGTGGACGGGGTGCTCTTCGAGGTGTCCTTCCTGTTGACCGCGACGGGAGAGGAGTTGCCGCTGTTGCCGCGCTCAGCGTGTGTTTTCGATGGATCGCTTGAGCGGTATGTCATCGACGTGGGGGCGCTGGCGGGCAAACGCGGGCAGGTGGTGGTGTCCGTCTTTCCCGGGAGGAGCGGGTTGCGCGACGACGCAGCGTTGGTCACGGCAAAGCTGGAACAGGTCAATTGAGCTTGGCCTGAAGCGTGTTCAGGTTGGCGATAATCGCGTCGAGCCGCTTCGCATATTCATTCTGAAGATCTGTGCGGTTTGTGTTCAGAGCGGTTTTGGCGATCTCGTCCAATTCTATTTCTTGTCCGTCCACTTCATCCTGAATGAATTGCTTTGGGTGGCTCTTAAGGGTAAGTCGCAGGTCTTCAATGAGTTTGCGTGCTGTCTCGATCCGCTCCTTCAATTTCTCGCGATTCTTCTCGGCTTCTGGTGGGCTGCTTCCACCCTCCAGCGCATTCGTGGTGGACTTCACCTCCACCACCACCGTCTGGCCGGCGTGGACCTCGATCTGAACGTCGCCGGGCTGGCTGCCGGGTGGCGCCGGTGGTTGCGGCCCCGGCCCAGGGTCCGGTGGCTGCGGCTCAGGCTCCGTCGGTTGTGTCTCTGGCTCCGATGGTTGTGTCTCTGGCTCCGATGGTTCCGGCCCGGGCTCTGGCTGCAAAGGTTGGTACAGCTTGACTTGATCGGTGCCGTTGTTCGTAGTGTACAGAAAGCCCGTTTGGGCCTGCGGCGCCCCAGAGGAGTCCGGCACGTCGGCGCTAGCCCGAATACATTGGTAAGCTGAGCTGTGATACAGAATCGCTTGTACGGTGACGATGGTGCCAACGGGTAGATACTTGCCGCCGATCAGTTCCTCGGGCTGGGTGATCGGGGGCAGGCCTTTCGGCTCCTGCGGAGGTGTCTCGCCCGGCCATTCAAAGTTTGTCCGGCTTGCATATTTCGACTCATCCCACAGACCTATCTCCATGGTGGTCTTCAGCGTGGTACCCGCTGTCAGTTGACTCGTTGTCAGCACCGCTTTAACCACCCTGCCGTAGCCAGTACCGGCCTGGAACGACATTGTCGAAAGAGAACGTCCTGTCGCGCGTCGTCTTCTCGGTCAAGGCGCTGCCACCTTCGGCGATCAATTCGACCTTCACCGGCGCCGAGGCATCCTGGATCGTCCCTTGTACGGTGCCGCCGGGGATCTGACGGAAGTAGATCTTCTGGCCGGGGACCTCGAGCTGGTACCGACCAGCCGGGAGCTCCGCGAAGCGGAAGTCGCCGCGAGGGTCCGTGGTCGTGCTCTTCACCTCCGTACCGTTTTGTTTCAACACTACCGTCTGGCCGGCATGCGGATCTCCGGCTTGCGTCCGCAGCACGCCGCCGATGACGGCATCGTCGACGTATACCGTCCGCTCCACGGTGAAGAGGTGGCCGGGGATGCGCAGGATGTAGGGGAACGCCGGCAGCGGGCCGGTGACGAACTTGCCGCTGGCGCTGGACCAGCCCGTGAATTCCTCCGCGTCCGGCGCGATCAGCTTGATCTCCGCGTTTTCCAGAGGATTCCCGGAGTCGTCCGTGAGCCATCCCCGGACGTTCCCGAAGTACTCCTCGGCCACAATGCGCACCTGGCAGCCCGGCTTGTCCTTCACCCGCAGGGCATACCTGCCGGGCGGCACCCTGGAGAACCAGAAGAGGCCTCCCGAATCAGTAATCCTGCTGATCGTCTGTTGTCCGGCGACGATCTCAACGATCGCGCCTGCCAGGGGCGCACCCGTCTCATCGGAGAGCTTGCCGCGGATGGCGCCGATGCCCAGGCCGGCGTACTTCTTGGGTCCGATGCCCGTGATGCTCTTGCGCGGGGAGCGGATCTCGAAGAGGAAGCGCTTGCCCCGGAAGATCTCGTGCTTCGACAGAGAATCGTTCCGGTCGGCCTTGGTGCCGGGCGGTTGCAGGTAATCCTCGCGGAACATGGTCAGGAAGTTGTCGAGACGCCCGAGGAGACGGACGCTGTCGATCTGCTGCCAGTAGGCGTAGCCGCCGCTCTTCGACCGCGTCATGGAAACGAAGCGGAACCCGGGCTTGCGGGTCTGGAAGAGCTCTTCGTCGAGCGTGTCGTCCCCCGGATCCTGGACGGAGCTGCGGAATTCGAGGATGTAGAACGGATCGCGCGGGCCGCAGTCGATGTACTTCTCCCGGAAATACCAGGTTCTTGCGGCGGCGACTTCCCGGCGGTAGCCCTGGATCTGGCTTTCCAGAGCCGCGAGACTGAGCGATGGATCGGGTCGGCTGCGGATCACCGTACGGATACCTTCGTCCTTCCACCAGAACACCCAGCTCGGCGAGCGCTGCCGTCGGCGAGCTGCTTTTAGTATACTCGCTCCAGCGGGAGATGCTTGTAGGGGAGGCGGTTGGCAACCGGCGCGAAGTAGGAAGAGGTACAATTCACCCATGCAGGAGCCGATCCGAGACCCCAAAGTCCTCGCGCGGATGAGGACGGCCATGGTTCTTTTCGAAGGCGCTGAGGCGATGATGCGGCAGAACCTCCGCCGCCGTCATCCGGCCGAGAGCGACGAACAGATCGAGAAAAGACTTCGCTCCTGGCTGCGGAAGGAGGGTGAGCCGAGCACCTTGCCTCCCCACATCGTCCGTACTTCCAGGGGATTCCAGCCTGATCGCGGTAGGGATCTCCAGTCCGAGTTGGCCCGCCTTCTGGAGCTTGGCAATCGAGGGTAGGCCTTCAAAGGGAAGGGACGTTCCACGCGGGAACGCCCTGGGGACGGGATCGGAGATCCCGGCGGAGGTGGGGGCGGGTCAGCTCAAGGCGAAGCGGAGCGTCAGGGTGTAGTAGACCGCAACCGGTTTGCCGTCGAGCGTCGCCGGCTGGAAGGTCCAGGCTGAGACCGCGTCGAGGGCGGCCTGGTCCAGATCCTTGTCGCCGGAGCTGGTCTTGATCTTCGGCTGCGTCACATGACCGGTCTCGTCGATCACGGTCTCCACGACCGCGGTGCCTTCGATCTTGGCCGCCTTCGCGCTTTCCGGATAGACGGGCGCCGGGGTGGTCACGGCTTTCGGCCGCTGGACGTTGCCCTCCACCTTGAGCGGCTTGCCGCCGGCCCAGGCGGTTCCCGACATGGGAAAGACCAGGATGCCGAGGACGGCGGTCAGCGCCAGCAGGCCGGCAGACGCGGTGACGAGGGTCGCGATACGGGGTCGGGACATGGAAACCTCCTTGCAGAGATGAGCCACCCGCTCCCGCAGGTGGCCGCGGTGGAAGAACGGCAGTCCGGTCGTCGGGACGGGAGCAGGCTGCCAGGAACGGTTTGCGACGGTGCGCAGCGCCTCCAGGTAGGCGCGGCGGGAGCCGGTCAGGCGGACGGTTTCGCTGTCCACCACCTGCTCCCGGCAGAGCGCGATGCGGGCGAGGAGCATCCAGACGCCGGGGTGGAACCAGAGCAGCGCGCGGACGCCTTCCTCGACCAGGGCGAAGAGCCAGTCGCGGCGGCGGACGTGGATCAGCTCGTGGCAGACGATCCCTGTCTGCGCCTCCGGCGGCAGCGCGGAGAAACCGGCCGGGAGCAGTATGGCCGGCCGGCGCCACCCGAACGCCACGGGGCTCTTCACCCGGCCGCTCTCCAGGAGCCGCGCCTCGACTCCGACTCGGGCGGCGATCGCTTCGGCCGCGGGCGACAGCGTGGCGGGATGGGCATCCCGGCGCCACGTCTCCAGGCTCATCAGTCCGATCCCGAGCCAGGCCAGCCGGGCCAGCGCTCCGGCCGCGAGCACCGCGGTCAGCAGGCGGGCCGGACTCCAGAATTCAGGAGCGGCGCCGATCCGGCCGAGCCAATCTCCCCAATCCCCGGTCACGGCCAGCTCCTGGGAGAAGACCGGCATGCCGGCCTCGGGCTGCGCCAGCGGCAGAAGCAGGACCGCCGCCAGCAAGCCATGGAGATAGGCGAGGCGGACGCGGGCGTCCTGGAGCCCGAGCAGCCGCGGCAGGGCGAGGCCGACGGCGAGCAGCAGGGCGCTCTGCAGGGTCCAGGCGGTCAGGTTCGCGGCCAGCTCGCTCATGATTCCTCCTCCTCCATCTCGTCGATCATCCGGGAGACCGCCTCCAGATCCTCCTTCGACAGCTTCCGCTCCCGGATCAGGCTCAACACCAGCGGCCGGGCCGCGCCGTCGAAGACGCGGTCCACGAAGTCCTGGAGCATCCCGCCGACCACCTCCGTGCGCGCCTGGACCGGCTCGTAGACGTACGCTCTCCCCTCCGCACGCTTCACCAGGTGGCCCTTGGCCTCCAGGATGTTCATCATCGTCATCACCGTGGTGTAGGCGACCGTCTTGCGCTCCCGCAGATCCTCGTAGACCTCGCGCACCGTAGCGGCCTTGCGGTCCCAGACCACCTTCATGATCTCCAGCTCCTGCTCGGTGAGGTTGCGTGTCTTCATTCTACTAAGACCTTAGTACTAGAAAGTTCGTTCGTCAATCGCTTGGACGGGGGATGCCCGGGAAAAGTTCCCAGGCGTTAGACTCTCGTGGTCGTCGTTCCAATCTGGAGAGAGGAGCCCCGCATGCCCGAAAGCAAGCCCGTGGTCCGCTGTGCCATCCATCCCTCGGTAGGCGTCGCCCGGGTCGGCAACGCCCCGGCGGACGAGTACTATCTCGCGCCGGAGGTGCCCGGCCGCGCCTCGGACCCGGGGCCGCAGGGCTTCAAGAACGCCAAGGGGCAGGTCCGCAAGGAAGCGGCGCGCTTCCGCATCTACGGCTACGACAAGAAGGGGCGGGTGGTGCGCGAGATCACGGCGGACGATCCCGACGTCGCCGAGATCACCTGGGAGGTCCACCTCGCCAACCGCAAGCCCGCCTGGTACCAGTTCATGAACGCGATGGATCTCAAGCAGTACGCGCTTTCCACCACCTGGCGCAACGGGACCATCACCGGCGAGCTGCGCCAGGCCCTGGTCAACGACCCGGGCGCGATCCGGATCTCCGGACGGGACACCCACGGCGCCGCCCATTGTTTCGATCAGGGATTCGTCAGCTTTCCCTCCACGGCCAACGTCGCCGCCGGCAACGCCGGTCCTTTCCAGGTTCCGCTCGGCGAGCTGCGGACCGACGGCCAGGGCCGGCTGATCGTCCTGGGCGGCGACGGCAAGTCGGCTTCGGCCACGCACCAGCCCGCGGTCACTTTCGCCAACAACGACAATTGGTACGACGACGTCTCGGACGGTCCGGTACGGGCGCGGGTGAGGCTCAAGGGCGGGGAGGAGATGGACGCCGAGCCGGCGATGGTGGTGGTGACGCCGCCCAACTTCGGCCCCGGCCTCTATGGCACGGTCACGCTGTTCGACGTGATCCAGGATCTCTTCCTGCGCCAGGGATGGGAGGAGGCGCCGAAGGAGGTGACCTTCTGGGATCAGATCTTCCCGATCTTCGAGCGGATGGTGAACAGCCAGTGGGTCAACCAGGGCTCGAACATCCTCTTCGGACCAGGCTCGCCCGGCGACCTGACCGATCCGAAGCGGCTCGAGGTGCTCTCCGACCCCGGCAAGAAGGCGCGGGCCGAGCGCCAGAAGGTCTTCAAGCTGTTCCGCCAGCCCCCGCCGCCCTGGGACTCGCCGGCTCCGCGGGCGGTCCTGCCGCCGCCGCAGCCGTCCCGCCTGCCGCCGTTCTACGGCGACGGCTTCGGCGAGTACTCGAACATCGCCATCGACGAGCTGGCCCTCACCCAGACGCAATACGAATGGCTGCGGCGCTGGGCCGAGGGCGACTTCGTGCCCGGCGAGCCGTCCGTGCCGCCGGCCCGCCTGGAAGACCTCCCGCTCGCGGAGCAGCCGCGGGCGTTGGACCGCACTCCCCTGGAGGACTGCCTGGGCGGGCCGTTCCACCCGGGCATCGAGCTGACCTGGCCGATGCGGCGGCCCAGCATGTGGCAGGCGCCCGACGACGTCCACGGTCTGCTCTACCGGCTCCACATCCTGCCTCCGGGCGAGTCGCCGAAGGACGACTACGGCGCGGTGCTCACGCCGCAGGTCTGCCTGGGTCCGGACGGCCCGCTCAACGCGAGCGGCCCGGGCTCGCTGTCGCGCTGGCTGGGAGTTCCGTGGCAGACGGACGAGGCGAGCTGCCTCAACGGCTACGATGCTTCGAGCTACCTGCCCGTGCCGTCGTTCTGGGCCGCGCGGGTGCCGAACGAGGTGCTGAGCCAGCACGCGTTCGAGCAGGCCACCCACACGGAGCTGCCGTACGCGCAGAGGTTCCGGCAGCTCTCCTATCGCCAGGGTTGGCTGCGGGACATCGAAGGCTCGAGCTACCAGCAGCGCATCAACAACATGGTCAAGGAGTGGCACCTCCTGGGGATCATCGCGGAGAATCCCGTTTCCCCGAGTGAGACGGTGGAGCCGGGCTTCCCGGCGCGGTTCTGGGTGGAGACCGGGCGGTCGCGGACGTTCAGCGACGCCGATCCCACCTGGCGCCAGCTTCTGATGGTGGAGGGGCTGGAGCCGGACGAGCAGCCGACCGAGCTGCTCCGCGGCGCGGCCACGCCGGCCCTCAAGCTGGCCGCCGACCGCGAGGAGAAGCCGGCCGAGGTCGTCCACCCGTTGCGGCGCAACGTCCGGCGGGATCAGCGCTGACGTGGAGAGGGTGGTGGTCGTGGGCGGCGGCCCGGCCGGAGCGGTCGCCGCCCTCGTTCTCGCCCGGCGCGGCGTGCCGGTGACGGTTCTCGAAGCCCGCCCCGGCCCCGCGCTCAAGGTGGGGGAGACGCTGCCGTCGAACCTCGCGCCGCTCCTGCGTCATCTGGGCTTGGAGGCGCTGCTGGAGCGCGGCGGCCATCTCCGCTCCCAGGGCAACCGGTCGCTCTGGGGCTCCTCCGTGCCGGTGGAGAGCCCGTTCCTGGCCAGCCCGTACGGCGAAGGGTGGCACGTCGACCGCCGGCGCTTCGAGGCGAGCCTCGCCGAGGCCGCCATGCAGGCAGGCGCGGACTGGCGATGGGGTGCTCGTTTCGAGCACGGCTCAATGCCCGAGGCTTTCCTCGCCGACGCCACCGGCCGGCCGGCGCGCCTGGCCCGGCGGCTGGGAGCCCGTCGCCTGCGCTACGACCGGCTGGTCGGAGTCTCCGCGCTGCTCGCGAGTCCCACCCCCGCGGAGGACACCTACACCCTCGTGGAAGCCACGCCGGACGGCTGGTGGTACTCGGCGCTCCTCGCCGACGGCCGTCTGGCCGCTGCGTTCCTGGGCGACGGCGATCTGCTCGACCGGCCGCTCCTCTCCGGAGATGCGGAGGCGTGGTGGAGCCGGCTGCGGCGGACCGAAGCCACCCGCGAGAGGGTGGAGAGGCATGGCTACCAAGGATCGGATCTCCGGGTGCTGCCGGCGGAGACCTCCCGCCTGGACCGGATCGAAGGCGAGGGCTGGCTGGCGCTGGGAGACGCGGCGGTGGCCTACGATCCTCTGTCTTCCTATGGCGTCGCCTCGGCCATGGGCTCGGGGTTCTACGCCGGGCACGCCATCGCCGATCTCCTCGCCGGCCGGACCGACCGCGATACAGCGCGGCTGGCCTACCTGGATGTCATGCAGCGCGCCTGCGACACCTGCCTGGCCATGCAGCGGGAGGCCTACTCGCGGGAGCGCCGCTGGCCGGAGGCGCCGTTCTGGCGGCGGCGGCAGGAGGCGGGGTATGGGGTGGCGGTGCTTTCGGAGGCCCTCACCCCCGACCCCTCTCCCGGTCCGCCCGAGTCCACCCGCCCCGGGAGAGGGGCGCCCCCGCGCATCCCAGAAGCCAAGAAAACAAAAAGCAAGTCTCCCCCTCTCCCGGGGCGGGTGGGCTCGGGAGGACCGGGAGAGGGGGCCGGGGGGTGAGGGCCTCCTACCGCCGCCACCGGTAGAGTTCCAGCCGGTACAGCCTGAGCGCCACCTCACCCGGAGCCGGCACCCGCACCCGCGCCTCCTGGCCGGTCAGGTCGAAGCGGGCGGTCACCAGCCGGCGGCGCTTGCCTCGCCGGCCGGTCTCATAGAGCGGGAGCCGCCGGCCGCCGGGCTCGATGCGGAGGGCGTCGACCTGCCCGGCCTCCTTGGGCACCCACAGGGTGAGCGAGGCGACCTCGCCCGGCAGGAGGCCGTCGGGGAGCCTCGCGGCGAGCGGCCGGCCCGGGGCGGGGCGGCCGATGGCCAGCGGCTCCGGCGCGGAGTTGGGCATCCAGGGGTGGAGGAGGAGTGCCACCGGCTCGCCGCGGCTCCGGAACAAGGAGCTGGACACCAGCTCGGCCCGGCCGCGGCCGAGGCGGTCTTCGCGGGTGCGGTAGAGCTCGGAGTCCTTGCCTTGGAAGCGGCTGCGGAGGAAGACTTCCGCGTCGGCCCGGTCCAGGGCCCCGGCATCGAGCCGGCCCAGGCGGTCCACGCCGGTGGCGATGGCCCGGTCGGCACCCTGGGCGAGCCGCAGCGTCCCGGGTTGGCTTTCGTAGATCACCTGCCGGAGGCCCAGCGGCTGCAGCTCGGTCGACAGCGTCTCGCCCGCCACCTCCCAGGTCGTGGGCACCACCCGGTCGTACACGAGATCCCCCTGCTGCCAGGCCAGCACGGCGGTGGGAATCAGGACCACGGCGGCGGTGGCCGGCTTCAAAACGATGAGGCGTTCCGTGATCGTCCGCCAGAGCTCCAGGATCGCCCAGGCCGCGAAGAGCGAGGAGAAGGGGACGACCAGCAGGTAGTTCTGGCCGCGGAACAGGCTGACGGCCGCGGCATGGAGAGCCGAGTAGCCGACGAATTGTCCCAGCGCCAGCGCCGCGCCCAGGCGGCGCTCCGGGGTCCACGGTTCCCGGCCGAAGTGGGGACGGAACACCTTCCAGGCGATGCCGACCAGGCCGGCGGCGGCGAACGCGGCCAGCAGCGGCCCGTGGTGCTCGATCAGGAAGCGCGTCTGCTGCGCCAGGACCACGAAGTGGTCGCTGCCCCGCACCCGGGCGTTGCCGGCATAGTGGCCGAGCTGCTTCGGGATGTACTCCAGGACCACTCCGAGGTACGGGTTGAGAATCACGAACACCACCACCGAGGCGACGCCAGCCAGCACCAGCCAGAGCCAGAGCCGGCGGTCGCGCCAGCCGCGGACCGCGGTGAACCCGGTCAGCGGCAGGGCCGCGCCGACGCCCGTGTACTTGGTGGCCACCGCGAGCCCCACGGCCAGCCCGACCCCGAGGAAGCGGCGGAGGGTCGGGCGCCGCGCCGCCTCCAGCGTCCAGTAGAAGGCCACCAGGCTGAGGAGGAGCACCAGGACGTCCGGCTTGAACTGGGTTGAGCTGAGCACGTGCCGCGGAAAGGCGGAGAGGACCGCCGCGGCGAGCAGTCCCGCCTCGGGCGAAAAGATTCGCCGGCCGATGAGGAAGATCATCAGCAGGCTGAGCACGCCGTAGGCGACGTTGCACAGCCGGGCGAGCAGGTAGGCGGTGGGGGAGTAGCGGTCCGAGGTCTTGCCGTAGATCGAAAGCGCCTGCAAGCCGGTGGCGCGGTGGAGCGCCTCGCTCGTCGCGAGAAGGGCGGTCTGGGGGAGATACGAGAGGCTCAGGTAGTAGGCCTGCCCGGGCCGCCAGTTCCCTTGCCGCAGGATGAGCGAGACGTTGCGGAAGGTATAGCGCTCGTCGTAGTACCGGCCGGCGCGGAGCCCCTGGCCGGCGTCCCAGGCGCGCAAGGCGAAGCTCAGGAGCAGGAGCGCGGCCAGAGCCGGTCCGGTCCAGCGGGAGGGTTCCGGCTGCGGGGTGTCCATCGGTTGCGGATGGGAGGGCTTGGGCTGCAGGACGTGGCTCCGGCCAGGGCGCGATGGGGGCGGATGATAGCATGGCGCCGGACGAGGCGGTCGACACATCATCCCCGGTCCTGGCGACGCGCTAGCATGTGCTAGCATCACGTGGGCAACAACCGTAGGGGAGGTTCTCGTGGCCAGTTTGAGCATCCGCAAACTTGACGATGAGATCTACGAACGTCTCCGAGAGCGCGCGGCTCGACATGGTGTGTCGATGGAAGAGGAGACCCGGCGGATCCTGAAACGCGCCGTGTCGCCCCCGGAGCGCTTGGGCGACCTGTTTCGGAAGGTCTTCGGCCCTGACCGGGGCGTGGACTTGGAGCTACCCCCCCGCGAGCCGCATGAACCCGAGTCTTTCGAGTCGTAGACGGCGGCCCCGGCCATGATCATCCTCGATACCAACATCGTGGCGGAAATGATGAAGGACTCGCCCGCGCCTATCGTCGCGACATGGCTGAATGACCAGTCGGCATCAGCCTTGTTCTTGTCCGCCATCACCCTTGGCGAGATCGCCTATGGCTTGCGAGTCTTGCCCCAGGGCCGTCGCCGCCGCCAGTTGGAGGAAGGCTTCGAGAGGGTGGTCGCCGAAGGTTTTTCGGGTCGCATTCTGGCCTTCGACGAAGGTGCTGCCCGCCATTACGGCGAGATCATGGGGAGACGCAAGGAGATCGGCCGGCCGCTCGGAGTCCTCGATGGCCAGATCGCTTCGATCGCCCGGGCAAAAGGCTACGCGGTTGCCACCCGCAATGTGCGTGACTTCGTCGAATGCGGAGTGGAGATCCTCAATCCGTTCGAGCCACCTCGATCTTAGAAGTGTCTCAAGGTGTGGGCCGGAGGCCGGTGAGAGCATGCCGCTCCTGGGGCCGCCGGCGCCCCGCCGGCGGCTTTTTTTCCTTTGAATACCGCCGGCGGGGCGCCGGCGCTCCCAGCGGGCCGCTTCGTGGAAGAAACGGCGCCACCTCGGGGGCTCGGGAGTGGACCAGGGTGGTACCATGACGCCGTGGTACGCTTTGGGTACCCAGGAGGATCTCCATGGAAGGAACCACATTGAAGGATCAGGCCAAGCGTCTCGTGGAAGAGCTACCGGAAGGGGCCACGTGGGATGACCTGATGTACCGGATCTATGTTCGCCAGACGATCGAGGCAGGTCTCAAGGATAGCGAGGCCGGGAGGACCGTCGACGTCTCCGAGGTCCGGGCGCGCTTCGGACTCCCCAGGTGAAAGTCCATTGGACTGAAACCTCCATCCAGCATCTGATCGCCGTCTACGACCAGATCTCCCAGGATTCTCCCTTCTACGCGACGAAGATGGTGGATCGTCTGACCCGACGATCGCGGCAGATCGGCGATTTCCCGATGTCGGGACGTGTCGTGCCGGAGTACGGTGCCCAGGACTTACGCGAGATCATCGAGGGACCTTACCGGCTGATCTATCGTGTCAAGCGCGATCAGGTCGATGTCGTCGCCGTGATCCACGGCGCTCGACTGCTCCCCTTGGAGCCCCAATTTGAGTCCTGACGTCCTCGGCCTCATCCCCGCCGCCGGCAAAGCGGAGCGCCTGGGGCGGCTGCCGTGCAGTAAAGAGCTGTTCCCGATCGGCTTCCGTGAGACGCCGCAGGGGCCGGCTCCCAAGGTGGCCTGCCACTACCTTCTGGACCGGTTCCGCGCGGCGGGCATCCGCCGGGCCTTCCTGGTGCTTCACGAGTCCAAGTGGGACGTGGCGCGCTACTTCGGCACCGGCGAGATGGCGGACGTCTCCCTCGCCTATCTTTCGATCCCCGGCTCCCGGTCCGTTCCCGAGACGTTGAGCTACGCGGCGCCGTGGATCGGCGGCTCGCTCGTGGCGCTCGGCTTCCCGGACTGCCTCTTCGAGCCGGCCGACGCCTATGCTCGCCTCCTGGAGCGGCAGGCCGCCACCGGCGCCGACCTCGTCCTCGGCCTCTTCCCGACCGAGCGCTACCGGACGACCGACATGGTGGAGTGTGCTCCGGACGGCCGGGTGCGGCGGATCGAGGTCCGGCCGGAGGCCACGGCGCTGCGCTTCAACTGGCTGATCGCCGTCTGGGGCCCCGCCTTCACCCGGCATCTCGTCGAGGCCGTCCAGTCCGAGCCGCAGGATGAAGGCCGGGAGCTCCAGATCGGCGCTGTGGTGCGGTCCGCCGTCGAGGGCGGGCTCCGCGTCGAGGGCGTGGAGTTTCCGGACGGCCGTTTCCGTGACATCGGCACTCCGGCCGACTTGGCGGAGGCGATCCGGGAGAGCCACCGGGCTTGAGGTTTGTATAGTCTGTTCATCAGTCTGTACAACGGAAGCTCTCTTCGGTTCGGGGGGTGTCCGCCGGTGTACAGAGACGAAGAAAACGTGTACACAGATTCCTTGCCGCACTGGACCGGCGACGCGGCTGTGTACAAGAAAATAGAAACTGTGTACAGCGCTTGAGAAAACGTGTACAGCGGCAGAGAATCTGTGTACACGTTTTCTGCTCCGCAACAAGGGGCCGGAAAGTCTGTGTACATAGTCTGCGACTGTTTGTACATGGGTAAGCCGGAGCGCCGGGATAAGATACGCCGCCGCGGGAGGGAACCCCGACGAGAGCCGACATGAAGAAAATCCGACTGGCTGTGCTCGGCTGTGGAGCCGTGGCCCAGATCCACCACCTGCCGGCGATCTCCGCCTCGGAGACCGCCGAGGCTGTTGTCGTGGTGGACGCCGACGCCGAGCGTGCCCGCTCCGTGGCCGGCCGCTTCGGCGTTCCCGGATCGGCGACCGACTACCGGGAGATCCTCGACCGGATCGAGGCCGCGGTCCTCTGCCTGCCCAACAGCCTCCACGCTCCCGTGGCCGTGGACCTGCTGCGGCGCGGCGTCCACGTGCTGGTGGAGAAGCCCATGGCCCTCTCCGGCCGCGAGGCCGGCGAGATGATCGCGGCGGCCGAGGCCGGCGGCGCCGTGCTGGCCGTCGGGCTCGACTTCCGGTTCTTCGACTCCACCCGCTTCGTGCGCGACTTCCTCGCGTCGGGCTTCCTGGGCGGACTGCGGAGCTTCGACCTGCGCCAGGGCGTCATCCCGCGCTGGCCGTTCGCGACCGACTTCCTCCTGCGCAAGGAGACCGCGGGCGGCGGCGTGCTCGCCGACTTCGGCGTCCACGTGCTCGACCTCCTCCTGGTCTGGCTCGGAGACTGGGCGTCGGTCGACTATCGCGACGACGCCCGCGGCGGCATCGAGTCCGACTGCGAGATGAGCCTGACCATCGGCGGATACCAGTCGGGGCTTCGAGGGACGGTCGAGGTCAGCCGCACCCGCAACCTCCGGAATACCTGCATCTTCGAAGGCGAGCGCGCCAGCCTGGAGGTCGGCATCTGGGACCCCGACCCGTCGATCGTGCTCCGGGTCGGCGGTGCCGATCTCTCCCTGAGCGGCCAGGCGCGGCGCAAGGGCGGCCCGGCGCTCACCTTCCAGGACGTGTTCGTGCGCCAGATCGACGACTTCGCCACGGCCATCCGGGAAGGCCGCGAGCCGCTCGTGCCGGGCCGCGAGGGACGGCGCTCGCTCGATCTCATCGAGGCCTGCTACGCCGCGCGCCAGCCTTTGGAGATGCCGTGGGACGAGCCGGCCGAGCTGGCGGGGTGGCGCTTGTGATCGACCTCCAGGGAAAGAAGATCCTGGTGACCGGCGCCTCCGGCTTCATCGGCGGCCGGCTGGTGGAGCGGCTCGTCCGCCACCATCTTCATCGGGCCGCCGACGTGCGCGCCCTCGTCCGCAATCCGTCGTCCGCCGCTCGGCTGGCCCGGTTCCCGATCGACTTCCAGATGGGCGACGTGACCCGCTCCGACGACCTGGACAAGGCGATGGAAGGGCGAAGCCTCGTCTTCCACTGCGCGTATGGCACCAGCGGCAGCCAGAAGCACCGGGCGTGGGTCAACAAGGTGGGGACCGAGCGCGTGCTGGAGGCCGCCCACCGCGCCGGCTCGCCGCGGGTGGTCTACCTCAGCACCCTCATGGTCTACGGCCGTACCGGCGACGGCGACCTCGACGAGACCGCGCCCCGCCGACGCTTCGGCAACGCCTACTCGGACAGCAAGCTGGAAGCGGAGAAGATCGCGCTTCAGTACTCCCGCTCCGGGCGCGTGCCGGTCGCCGTCCTCCAGCCCACGGCTGTCTACGGCCCCTACGGCGGTGTGTGGACCGCGGCTCCGCTCCAGACGCTGAAGACCGGGCGGATGATCCTGATCGACGGCGGTTCCGGCCTCGCCAACGCGGTGTACGTGGACGACCTGGTGAGCGCCATGCTGCTGGCGGCCGTGAAGGACGAGGCCGTGGGCGAGGCGTTCCTGGTCTCCGGTCCCGAGGCGGTCTCGTGGCGCGAGCTGTACGAACGGTTCTCCGGGATTCTCGGCGAGGGACCCTCGCGGACCGTCTCCATGACCGCGGACGAGGCGCGGGCGTTCTACGGGAAGCACCGGCGCGAGACGAGCCGCCTGCACCAGGAGCTGCTCCGGCAGTTCAAGCAGGACCAGGGCTTCCGCGACCGGCTCATGGCCACCCGCGAGCTTTTCGCCCTGCGCGAGCTGGCCAGCTCGATCCTGCCCGAAGCGCTCCAGACACGGATCAAGGGCCGGATGTCCGGCGGTGGGCGACCGCCGTCTCCGATCGACCGCGAGCCGCCCATCCACCCGCTCACGCCCGAGATGATCGACTTCTACACCCCGAAGACGCGAGTGAGGATCGACAAGGCCCGCCGGCTGCTCGGCTACGAGCCGGCCTTCTCCCTGGAACGGGGGATGGAGCTGACCGGGCGGTGGGCGCGGTGGGCCGGCCTGGTCTCCTGAACCCCGGAAGACACCCGTGAGCACCGAGCAGCGCATCCTCCGCTCGACGTTCGCGGGCTACGCCATCCAGCTCGCCCGCCTCCTGGTCGGCTTCGTCGCCAAGCTGGTCCTGGCGCGCCTCATCCTGCCCGAAGGGCACGGCCTCTATGAAGAGGCGCTGCGCATCGTCACCGTCGCCTCGGCCGTGCGCGACCTCGGCATGCCCTACCACCTGGTGCGGGACAGCCGGCGGCCGTACGGCACGGTGCTGGCCTCGACGCTCGTCCTCGGCTTCCTGATCTCCGTCCTTTTGATCGTGGCCGCGCCGGTCTTCGGCTTTTTGACTCCCGACCTGCCGTCGGTGCTGCGGGTCTTCGCCGTCTGGGTGTTTCTCGACGGCCTCGCGGTGGTGCCCCGGGCCTTCTTCGAGCGCGAGCTGACCATCGGCCGGCTGATCGGCCCCGAGGTCTGGCGCGGCGTGGTGATCGCGGTGGTCTCGGTCGGCCTCGCGTGGGCGGGCTGGAAGGTCTGGGCGTTCGTGGTGGCCGACCTGGCCGGCGCCCTGCTGCTGGCGGTCTTCTCCTGGAGCCGGGCGTGGGGGAAGATCCCGCTCAAGGCCGATCTTCACCTTCTGCCCGACCTGATCCGCCGCAGCTCCTGGCTGTTCTGGATCTGGGTCGTGCTCCAGCTCGTCACCTACCTCGACATCTACATCATCCAGTTCTTCGGCCAGACCGCGACCGTCGGTCTCTACATCCGGTCCTACATGATCGCCTTCCTCGTGGCGACGATCGTCTATCCGCGGGCGCTCTTCCCGACGCTGGTGGAGTACCTGGACGACCGGCCGCGGTTCCTGGAGGCGTTCCGGCTGAGCGCACTCCAGCTCCTGGGCTGCCAGGTGGTGGCGAGCTACTTCCTGCTGTTCAACGCGGAGAAGGTGGTGCGGGTGCTGCTCGGGCCGGGATGGGAAGGCGCGGCGACGCTGCTCAAGGTGATCTCCTTCATCCCCTTCTTCGACCAGTTCACCATCCTGGGCGGCGAGATGCTCAAGGCGCGCCACCGCGACCGGACCTGGCTGGCCATCATGGCGCTCAACCTGGTGTCGCTGGTCGGGTTCGGGATCGCCTTCACGCGGCGCTGGGGCGCGGCGGGCATGGGCGCCGCCAACTATCTGCTGGTGGGAAACCTGTGGATGGCCTGGGAGGTGGCGCGGGAATTCGGGCCGCGCTTCCGGCGGCTGGCGGCGGACCTGGGCCTGGTCTACCTGGTGCCGCTGCCGCTCTTCGCCGCCGCGGCGTGGCTGTTCGAGGCGGGAACCTGGTCGCGCTTCGCCGCCTCGCTCCTGGCGGCGGCGCTGGCGGCGGGCGGGCTGGTGCTCCTCTACCGGAAGCCGTTCCGGGAATTTTTCATGAGATGAGCCGTCCGATTCCATGGCCCCCGGCAAGAATCCTGTTGTACTCTCTCACCATGGCCGCACACCCCGTACAGATCTCCTTGGATTCCGACCTGCTCGGCCAGATCGATGCGGACCCCGAAGTGCGTGAGAAGGGGAGATCGGCCTTCATCAGCGCCGCCGTGCAGCTCTACCTCAGGGCCAAGGAACGGAAAGAGATCGACAATCGGCTTGCCCAGGCTTACGCCGGCGAGGCGGACAGCTTGCTCGAAGAGGTCGAGGAGCTCATGAGTCAGCAGGCATGGCCGAAAGATTGAACCGCGGAGAGATTCTTTCGGTCTTTCCTGCCGCTGAGGCTCCCAGCCGCGCTTACTGCATGTAGGCTTCGACGTGGATGTCGGAGTACCTCCACCCGTACGACGGCACCTCCGTCTCCACCTTGCCGGGGTAGAAACCCATGTCCACGATGAACCTGGCACCCGGCTTGATGGTGTAGGAAGTCACGTTGGGTTTGCCCCGCAGCGTGACCGCCACCGCCCCTGTCGCCTGGTCGGTCACTTTGACCAGGTACAGGCCGCCGGCCATGTCGTAGTCGTTGTCGATCCGGTAGGTGTGGCCGACCTGCGCCGCGAAAGGCCGGATGATCTTGATCTTCTGCGGATGGGTGAGGCCCATGCCGTGGCGGGCGAAGGCCTGATTCTTGTTCGGACCCCGGAAGTAGAGGAGCCCGGGCATGTCGATGTTCTTGCTCACGACGAACCAGTAGATCAGGTGCTTGCCGTCCGGCTCTGCGGGAAACCAGGGTCCGACGGTGACGTTCATCGTCAGCCGGAGCCGCTTGGCCACGCCGGTGGGGGCGAAGAAAGACACGCGGCCGACCGGCGCTCCAGGGGGAGGCGCCGGAACGTGGACGAGCCCGGGCGCGTCGAAGCACACCGCGCCGGCGGGGCAGGCGGCCGCCGGGGCCGTGAGCATGAGGACTTCCGGGCCGCCTTCCCCGGGGGGAACCCGGTCGGCCTGCTCCGCGGCGTGGGCAAAGGAAAAAGTCGTGCAGAGCGTGGCGAGGACAAGGCCACGCACAAGTGTCCTGGACATCGGGGTCGTCTCCTTGGATCGAAAGAAAAGCTTACGGAACCATCTCGACCCGGAGATCATAGTACGACCAGCCGTAGCTCGGGATCTCGGGGCCGTCCTGGCCGGGGAAATGGCCGAATTCCACGTTCAGCTTCGGTGGGGACACCGTGAGGACGCCGCCCTGGGCGGTGCCGTTCATCGTCATGCTCTTGAGGGTCTGCCCGCCGGACGAGATCTCCGCCGTGACCACGTTGGTCGCGGCGTTGTAGATGTAGTGGAGGTGGTAGCGCGTCCCCTGCTGGAGTTGGAGCGGTACCTCCTGGGCCGTCACCTGCCCGGCGCCGAGGTCCACGTTCTGGTTCATCTTGATCGTGTACTTGTTCGGCCCGAAGGCGTTCACGTTGGCGATGGTGTTGCCGCGGAAGATGCCGCGGTAGAGCCAGATGATCGCGTGGTTGCCCGGGATCTTCTCCCGGTTCCAGGGCCCCGGGACGAACTCCATGTCGATGATCATCTTCTTGAACGACTTCGCCGCGGCGACCGGGATGTCGACGTAGCCCTTGGGGTTGCTGGTGGTGGCGGTGTGGAGCAGACCGCTCTTCTGAAACACCACCGAAGTCCCCGGGCCGGGGTCGGGACCGGGGCCGCCGGTGGCGGTCGTGAGGGCCGAGGGGACGAGGAAGGTGATCTGCGCGGCGGGCTGCGTGAGCAGCGCGGCGTAGGCGTAGAACGGCTGGCTGCACGAGACCTGCACCCGGGCGTCCGCGATCTTCTGCTCGCCGAGCGAGCCCAGCGCGTCGTCGAACTGGCGTAGCGACAGCGGCAGGAACGAGAGGTTGGCCGTCGCGCCGATCTGCGTGCCGTCCACGCGGAAGAGCTTGACCTCGCAACTGGCCGCGGCCGTGCCGAGGTTGACGATGCCGAGGTGGGTGACGTCGCCGCGCGCGGCGTCGCGCTCGAGCCCGATGAGATGGGCGGTCCCCTTGGCCTCGATGCGGTTCGAGGCGGAGATCACGGGCACCACGGAGAGCGTCTGCAAACCCGTGGGCGAGGTGTTGACCAGCCGCGCCACGACGCCGATCTCCTGGCTGGAGCCGACCTCCAGGAGGCCGAGGGTGTTCGAGGGGTTCGCGAGGACGAACGTGCGCTTCGCGGGCACGGGAACCTCGGGAGCGGTCCCCGATTTCTGGGTGCCGTCGGTGCCGGCGGGGAGGAAGACATTGGCGAAGCCGCGCGGTGTGGTCGCGGCGTTGGTGATCCAGATCTCGGTCGAGTGAAGGTCGCCCGCGGTCCCCGCGGGAGTGAGGATCGGGATGTAGACCGCTCCCGCCGAAGCGGGAGCGGCCTGGAGGAGGGCCAGCGCGAGAGTCAGGACCGGTCCGGCGAGGATGCTCCGCTTCATCTCGGTGCCCTCCGAAGGAGACTACTTCTTGGCGTACATCTCGATGCGCAGGTTGGAGTAGCGCCAGCCGAAGCTCGGCATCTCCGGCGGCTCCTGGTCGGCGAAGTGGCCGAACTCGGCGAAGAGGCCACCCTTGTCGCTGAGGCCGTGGGCCAGGACCGTCAGGATGCGGCCCCTGGCCGTGCCGCTGATGGAGACCGTCTTGTAGAGCACGCCGTTGACGTACAGCTCCGCGGTGACCTGCTTGTTCGCGGCGTCATAGGTGTAGCGGATCTTGTAGGGGGTGCCATTCTGCAGCGCGATGCCCAGCTTGGTGTTCGTGCTGGCCTTCGGATCCATGTCGACGTTCTGGGCGATCTTGACGAAGTTCTTGTTGGGGCCGAAGGCGTTCACGTTGGAGACCGTGTTGGCGCGGAAGCGCCCCCGGTGGAGGAAGAGCATGTTGTGGTTGCCGGCCGGTTTCTTGCTCCACGCGGCGGGTGTCACCGCCCATTCCACGACCATCTTGTCGAGGGCCAGATCCTGCGTCACCTTGACGCAGACGACGCCCTTCGGCTTGCCCTTGGCGGCGGTGTGGATCGTCCCGTCCTGGGTGGCGACCCAGACACCGGGAGTCAGCTCGGCCGCGGTGACGGTGAAGTCGCACGGCGCGTTCGGGCCGAAGGCTTCAGCCCAGACGGCCTTGGGCTCGTTCTCTCCGGCCGCCGCGCCGTAGGCGTAGAAGGCCTGATCGCAGGAGACATGGGCACCGGCCGCCAGGCGGAGGCCGATGCGGTCCGCGAAGTCGACCTGGGCGCTGGAACCGGCGGCGACGGCCAGCCGAGCCTCTTCGAGGACGACGCCCCGGGCGCCAAGGAGCTGCACCTTGCACTGGGCAGCCTCGGTTCCCGGCACCGCCGCGCCCACGACGAGAGTCCGATAGCTGGCGCGCTCCAGCCCGGCCAGAGCCGCGGTGTCCCGGGCGGGGTGGAGGTCGTGCTTCGAAAGAGGCGCCGGATCCGTGGCTGTCATCCGGCCGGCATTGGCAAGGGGAGTCACGAGGGCAAGGGTCAGAGCAAGCGGAAAGAGCGCCTTCTTCATCGCGGAAACAACCTCCATGTGTGGCTTGCGAGAAATAGCTGCCAAGGTATGGTACGCCCTTTGCCTGAGCCGCGCAACCCTTGATGAACAAACGCGGAATCTTCGCTGGTAAGATCTGTGCCGTGCATGCGTTCAAGCCGGTCTATCTCGTCTACTACCGTTTTCTTTACGGACGGCGGTTCCCGTTCGCGGACCGCCTGGAGAGGCGGGTGCGCGCCTGGGAGCACCGGACCGGCCGCGGCGACGCGCCGGTCTCGCGGGAGAGGTGGGAGGAGCAGTACCGCGGCGGCGGCTGGGAGTTCATGCGCGTCGCTCGACGAGCTCGCCCGCTACAGCGTGATCGCGGGCTACGTGCATGAGCTTCACCCCGGCGGCTCGGTGCTCGACGTCGGCTCGGGAGAGGGGCTCCTCCTCGATCACCTGCGGCCGGTCTCGCGCTATCTCGGAGTCGACCTGTCGGAGGAGGCGGTGAAGCAGGGCGCGCACCGGCTGGACGAGACCTCCGCCTTGCTCGCCGCGGACGCGGAGACCTACCGGCCGGAAGGGAAGTGGGACGCGATCGTCTTCAACGAGTGCGTCTATTATTTCGAGGATCCGGTGGGCACCGTGCTCCGGTATCGCGACGCCCTGGCGGAAGGCGGAACGCTGATCGTCTCCACCTTCCGCTCGCGCCGGGCGGACGTGATCGCGAAACGGCTCATCGAAAAGCTGCCGCTCGTGGAGGAGGTCGCGGTTACGAATCGCAAAGGGACGTGGGTTATCCGCCTATTTCAACCAACGCAGGTCGGCATCGATGAGGCCGCTCTCCTGTAGCTCGCGGATGCGCAGCAGCCTCGTATAGAGGGGACCCTGGAACTTCTGCTCGGTGAGGCCGGCTTTGCGGTAGGCCTCGACCAGCTCGCGGGCGCCGCGCCGGGCATCCCACCGCGGCTGAAACGCGGGCAGGACGCGCTCGATCTTCGAGCAGTCGACGCGGTAGCAGCGCAGGTCCGGGCCGGCGCCCTCGGCATAGGTGATACGGCAGTCCGGGACGGTCCCAGCCACGGTATCAACCACGATCTCCGCCAGCTCGCGGATGCGGTAGTTGTCCGCGGTCCGGCCGACGTTGAACGCCTGATCGTGGACGGCCTCGCGCGGCGCTTCGAGGACCGCGAGGAAGGCGCGCGAGATGTCCTCGATGTGGACGAGGGGGCGCCAGGGCGTGCCGTCGCTCATCATGTGGATGCGCCCGGTGGTGAGGGCCCAACCCACGAGGTTGTTGAGCACGAGGTCGACCCGCAGCCGCGGCGATACGCCGTAGGCGGTGGCGTTGCGCAGGTAGACCGGGGTAAAGCCGTCGTCCGCCATCTCGGAGAGCTGCTGTTCGAGGCGAACCTTGGAGACGCCGTAGGGCGTGACCGGGTTGAACGCGGCCGACTCGTCCAGGAAATCATCCCCGGCGGCGCCATAGGTGCTGCACGACGACGAGAAGAGGAACCGCCGGACGCCGGCCTCCTTGGCGAGGCGGGCGAAGCGGATCGACGCCGCGTCGTTGATGTCGAAGGTGAGCGTCGAGTCGAGGTTGCCGAGCGGGTCGTTGGACAGCCCGGCGAGGTGGATGACCGCCTCGAACCCTTCGAGGTCGGACCGCTCGGCGTCGCGGAGGTCCTTGTGGATCGAAGGGACCGCGGGAGCCGGCTGTCCGGCGAGCAGGCAGGGCTCGAAGAAATCCGAGTCGAAGCCCACGACCTCGTGCCCGGCCGCCTGGAGCAGCGGGACCATGACTCCGCCGATGTAGCCGTTGTGGCCGGTGACCAGGATTCGCATGGCGGGGGAGGGTATCAGAAGTCCTTTCCCTACGGCGCCAGCACCCGGTACCGCCAGCACCCCTGCAGCCGGCCCAGCCGCCAGCCGAGCTGCCAGAGCCAGCGGGCGCGGCCTTCCCGGGTGAGCACCAGGAGCGGGGTTTTCAGCAGCAGCTTCGCCCAGCGCAGGAGCCCGGGGAGCCAGCCGAGGCGCGGCATGCCCAGCGGGAGATACTTCCGGTAGATGAGCACGTTGTGCCGGCCGTAGCTCACCCCCTGCCGGAAGATTCCGCGCGGGTCGTGGCGGTGGCGGATGCGCACCACCGCGTCCGGCGCGAAGGCGAGCTCGTGGCCGGCGAGCTGGATGCGCCAGCAGTAGTCCGTGTCCTCCAGGGCGGGCATGGACTCGTCGAAGCCGCCGACCTCTTCGTGGACGCTCCGCCGGACCCCGAGGCCGCCGCCTCCGGCGTGCGGGAGGAACGGCGGATAGTCGTAGCGGGTGACGCCGTCCTTCTGGGGGTTGAGGTGGGTGCGCTGGACCCAGGCGGGGTTGAGGGCTTCGTTGTCGTAGCGGCAGGCCACGAATTCGTGGCGCTCCAGGGCGCGGCCCATGGCCTCCAGCCACCCCGGCGCGACCTGGTCGTCGGCGTCCACGAAGAGGAGGGCGTCACCGGTCGCCGCGGCGGAGCCCACGTTGCGGGCATGGGCCTGGCCTTTGCGATCGGACGCGTCCACGACGCGCAGGCCGGGGATGCGGCCGGCGTAGCTCTCGGCCAGGGCGCGCGAGCCGTCGGTCGAGCCGTTGTCGGCCACGATCACCTCCCACTCGCATCCCCACGACTGGCCCGCCAGGCCGTCGAACTGGTCGCCGAGCGTGGCCGCCGCGTTGAGGCAGGGGATGACGACGGAAAGCTTGCGCGGAGTAGCCATGGGAGCGCGCCATGATATGCCTTACCATCCCCCTCCGTGAACCCTCGACCCGACCGCCCGGACCGCGAGCTCTGGCTGTTCGCCGCCCTGATCGTCCTGCACCTGCTCCCGGTCTGGATGCTGCCGGCCGCGCCCACCCAGGACGGGCCGGCCCATCTCTCGATGGCGCATGCCATGCGCCAGATCGACGGCACGGGCGGGGCCTACCTCCGGGAGTACCTTCAACACAACCGCGAAGCGATCCCGAACTGGTTCGTGTTCTTCCTGCTGGCGGACGTGCTGCGGCCGTTCTCCCTGCCGGTGGCGGAGAAGATCCTCCTCTCGGCCTACGTGATCCTCCTCCCCCTGTCCGCGCGCTACGCGCTGCGGGCGGTGCGGCCCGGGGCCGGGTTCCTGGCCTTCCTGGTCTTCCCGTTCACCTACAACTACCTGCTCAACATGGGGTTTTACAACTTCTGCTTCAGCCTGGCGGCGTTCCTCTTCGCCGTGGGTTTCTGGCTGAAGCACCGGGGCCGCCTCGGTCCGAACCGGACGGCCGGGCTCGCGCTGCTGGTTCTCTGGACCTACTTCTGCCACCCGGTGACGCTCGGCGTCCTCGTGGGCACGCTCCTGACGCTGGCCTGGTGGCGGGCGTTCGCCGCGTTTCGCCGCGGCGCGGGCCTGCGCTCCCTGGCGATGCTCGCCTCTCCGATCGCGGCGTGCGCGCCGGCCGTGATCCTCCTTGTCGCCTTCCTGCGGAGCCGGATGGCCGGCCACGATCTCCGACATGACCCTGTGGGCCAAGACGCGGCAGCTCGTCTCCCTCTACTCCCTGGTCTCTCTCGACAGCCGGATGCTGTACCTCTCCCTGACCCTGTCGATCCTCCTGGTCCTCCTCACGGCCACGACCCTGGCGCGGCGCGGCCGGCGGCGGCGGCTCCTGCCGGGAGACGGCCTGCTGGTGGCCGCCGTGCTCCTCGTGGGGGTCTACTTCCTGGCGCCGAACGAGATGGGGCAGGGCGGATTCGTCACCCACCGGCTCAACCTGTTCCCGTTCCTGGTTCTCATCCTGTGGCTCGGCTCCTTCTCCTTCCCCGCGCCGATCAAGGCGGCCCTGCGGTCCGCCGGCGCCGCGATCTCGCTCGGCTTCCTGGCCGCCACGTTCTCGTTGTGGGCCGGGCTGGACGCCTACCTCGGAGAGATCCTCACCGCCGCTCCTCACCTGGAGCCGCGGCGCACGCTCGTCACCCTGTCGTTCTCCAACGCGGGCGTTGACGAGATCGGGGAAGACCTGGCTTTCCGCACCTGGCCGTTCGTCCATGCCGGGAGCCTGCTCGCCGCGCGGCGGCCGGTGGTGGACCTGTCCCTTTACGAGGCTCATGAGGACTACTTTCCGCTGACCTACAAACCGGGGAAGGACCCGTTCCTCCGTCTCGCCCGCGACCCGCTCGACCTGGAGGCCGAGCCGCCGCGGGTGGACCTGCGGGGCCTGCCGGCCGACTACGTGCTGCTCGTCTGGCCCGGAGCGGTGCCGGAGGATCACCCCGCCGCGCGGTCGATCCGGCGCCAGCTCGCCGCCGACTACGAGCGCGTCCATGTCTCGCCGGAGGGGATCGCGGAGCTATATCGCCGAGATCGCAGGGTCCGTCCATGAGGAGACCCGCGCGCGGGACCCTGATCCTGGCCGCGTGATCGCGGTCCAGCTCCTCCCGATCTGGCTCCTGCCGTACTTCCCGAGCCAGGACGGTCCCGTCCACATGACGATCGCCCGGGTCATGCGGGACTATCACCGGCCCGAGGCGGGAGCGCTGCGGGAGTATTTCGAGATCAACGGCGAGGCCGTCCCGAACCGCTTCATCTACTTCGTGCTGGCGGACGTTCTCCGGTTCGTGAGCGTGCCGGTGGCGGAGAAGATCCTGCTGAGCGCCTACGTGATCCTCCTGCCGCTCGCGGTGCGCTGGGCCATCGCCGGGGTGTCGCGCTCGCACCGAGAACGCGTTCCTGGCCGTGCTCGCCCTGCCGTTCACCTTCAACTTCCTCTTGAACATGGGGTTTTACAACTTCTCGCTGAGCCTCGTGGCGTTCTTCGTCGCCCTGGGCTGGTGGCTGAGGAGGCGGGAGCGGTTCGGGCCGTGGGACGCGCTGGTCTTCGCGGCGCTGGCGGTGTGGGTCTACTTCTGCCACGCGGTGACGCTGGTGGCGCTGCTCGCGGCGGCCGGAGCGTCGGCGGGCTGGCTGGCGGTGCGGCAGGGCCGGGTGCGACAGCTCGCGTGGCTCGCCCTGGCTTCTCTCCCCGCCGCGGCGCTGACCCTCTCCTATGCCGGAGACCTGGGCGGCTACCGGGCCTGGCTGCCGTTCCTGGATCGCCTCTGGGGGCTCGCGACCCTGAGCGCGCTGGTGTCGGTCGATTCGCGGATCGACCTCCTCGCGGCGTTCCTGGCGGTGGGTCTGGCCGGTGCGGCGTTCCGGATGCAGCGGGCGGGGAGCGGGATAGTGGTCTGGGAGCTGCGGTCCTGGCCTTGATCGTCCTCGTCCTCGCCGCGCCGCAGGCGATGGGCGTCGGCAACTTCATCACGGACCGGCTCATCCTCTTCCCCTACATGGTCCTCATCCTCTGGCTGGCGACCTTCGAGCACTCGCCCCGGTGGCGGCTCGGCCTGCAGATCCTCGGCGCCGGCGTCGCTCTCGGCATGCTCGGTCTCCTCGTTCCCCGCTGGCGCGACGTCAACGCCTACCTGGCCGAGGCGGCGCCGGCCATGAAGCTGGTCGCGCCCGGGAGCACGTACCTCCCCCTGACCTTCTCCTATGCCGGGGAGGCGCCGGACGGCGGCCCCGTCGTCGACCGGGTGCTGCCGTTCCTCCATGCCGGCGACCACGTCGCGGCGCGCACGCCGGTGGCGGACTTGAACCTCTTCGCGGCCGGGACGGACGCCTTCCCGATCCGCTACCGGCCGGAGAGGAACCCGTTCACGCACCTTCAAGCCGGGGACGGCTGGGTGCTCACCGGCGGCGAGGCCGACCGGATCGACTACGTGCTGCTCTGGTGGCCGCGGGCGAGCGAGCCGAAGCTGCGCGCGACGCGGCGCATCCTCATGGAGCTCCAGGACGGCTACGACCGGATCTATACGTCGCCGCGCGACCTGGTCCGGCTGTACCGGCGGAGGTAGCCGCGTCGTTTGACGTTGGGGAGCCGTTCCCCAAGGCGAAGGGTCGCTCCGCGCCGTGATTGTGCCTCCGCGCCGGCTGGCCTGCCGGCTCTGAGGGTTTACGGCGAGGCTGGAGGGAACGTCCAACACCGCGGGTTGAACCCCCATGTTGTTCCACACATCTCGTCTCGGGAGGTTGGGGGAAGCGCCCCTTGCGGGCGCCGGCCCGTAGCCCCGGGTTTCAACCCGGGGTTGTGGAGCCTCACCCAACCCACACGCACGCCCCTTCAGGGGCGACGGCGGGGGCGGGGCGACCCAACCCGCCAACGGGAACGCCACGGCACCGGCGGCATTCCTCCCTCCGCCCGCGCCCTCGCCCCTGAAGGGGCGCGACAACCAGATCGGGCCCTCGTAGCCCCGGGTTGAAACCCGGGGCTACGGGCCGGCGCCCGCAAGGGGCGCTCCCCCAGCCCCCAAGATGAGGGGGCTGAGCCAGGACAATTCCGAGGTCTCGCATACTACAACCCACGTCTCGACCGCATCGAGTCGCAATCCCACCAGACTGACCAGGGCAATTCCGAGGTTGCTTCCGCCGGAGTACGAGGTACCGAGCACCATTGCAGTCGCAATCCCACCAGACTGACCAGGGCAATTCCGAGGAGTGGAGCGGCGGCCACGAGTTTGCCTCCCTCGCCAATTGTCGCAATCCCACCAGACTGACCAGGGCAATTCCGAGCGCACCGAAGATCAGAGTCATGGTGAAGGCGGCATTGTAGTCGCAATCCCACCAGACTGACCAGGGCAATTCCGAGTCGCCGTTGATGTCACCTTCCAGCAGGCCAGCAAGAAGTCGCAATCCCACCAGACTGACCAGGGCAATTCCGAGTCCTCTCTCGCAATTCCTGAGAGGTTTAGGTCTTCAAGAAAGTCGCAATCCCACCAGACTGACCAGGGCAATTCCGAGGGTCGCAGGGAAACCTGCGCACGGTGTCGGAAGGAGAAGAGTCGCAATCCCACCAGACTGACCAGGGCAATTCCGAGGGCGGCCTTTGCAACCCTCTGAATCTTCACGACTTAACCTGCCTGTTTCCGTTACCCCTCGAAAAGCGGCTTCCAGCAGCCTCGCTCATGCCTCTTGACGGCCTCCTGCTCCCGACCTAAACCTTTGATTCCACGTGCTCTCACGTCCCGGCCGTTACCTCCCCGCCAAAATGGCGATTTGAGGCTGGCATGACTTTTGTCAGGCATACTCTTTGCTTGTCAAAGAACCCGGGCTTTGGGCAGCGCCGCAACGCCTCTCTATACTATATGGACACGGTCGAGCCGGAAATGTTGGACACCCGGCCAGGAGGATAGTCCTGCCTTTTGGGCGGGGCAGGGAGGATGGGTTGACGCCCCCTGAGATTTGGCCTATGTTGTCGGCATAGGCTGTGGAGGAGGTCGGATCTATACGTCGCCGCGCGACCTGGTCCGGCTGTACCGGCGGCGCCGGCCCTCTCCGGCTCCCATCGAGGGCGATGGCCCTCTCCTCGACCTCGATCCGCCTGGGATCGAGTCGCGCGAGGGTCTGTCGACAGGCGCGCAAAGAAGGAATCAGACGGTTCCCCTTCGCAGTCGCCCCGGGCGGCCGCCTGGTCCGAGGCCGCGGCCGTCCACTTCCCTCCTTTTGCCACTGAACCGGTTTGGTAGTTGGTAGAGACGCCCCAGTCCGTTGCCCGAAACCTGACCGGGTCCCGAAACTTCGGGGCGTCTCCAACCTCGCCGTTACCGGTCGGCCACCTATGGCCTGGAAAACAGGCAGGCGAGCCTCTTGACGGCCGGTTTGCAGGGGCCGTGGTGACGGAGAAAAGAGACTAACGGACTGGGGACGTCTCTACAACCCGGCAGAACGGACCGGATCTGATAGAAGGGCCTACCGCGCGACGAGCCGCCGCCCCACCGAAGCCAGCGCCGTGCCCACAGTACGGTGCCCGGCCTCGTTCCAGTGCTGGTCGCGGGCGTAGCGCAGCCGCGGCCAGTCGGCGCGAGGGAGGAAGGCGTCGAGGGAGAGATAGGGGATCGAGCGCGCCTTCAACACGGTCTCCAGGCCTTCCCGGTCCGCCACATATTCCGGACCCCGGCTGTCGATGAGGACGGCGAGGAACCCCGCCCCCGCCTTGCCGGCCTCGGCTCGAATGCCAGCAAGGGCCTCGGCCGTCGGCCCGTAGTCTCCTCCTGGCTCCGGCTGCGCGTGCCGAAGGGCCGCGCGGGCCGAGTCGCCCACTACTGGCAGGGCCAGGCGGGCCAAGTAGGAGTAGCGCTTCGCGTAGGCGGTCAGCGGCCCGAGCACCGGCAGCCGGGTCTCGGCAAGATAGAGGTCGCCGTCGATCAGGTGCAGGCGGCCGAGATACCCCTCGGCCACGATGTAGCCTCCCAGGTAGGTGAACGGGGCGGCGCACCGCTGGTGGTCCCACCGCGGCGAGAGGCTGACCAGGACGAGATCCGGATGCAGGAGAGGGATCAGCCGCCGGGCGCGCCCCGCCATCTGCCGGCTGCTGTATCCGGGCACGCCGCCGTTCTCGACCCGGATGCCGCTCGCCTGCTCCAGAGTGGCGGACCACGTGCGGCCGGCCGGCACCCCTTCGCCGAACGTCATGGAGTCGCCCAGGGCGAGGATCAGCGGTCGGGGAGGCGCGGAATGAGAATGACTGCGCAGGCCGCGGCCGTCGATCGTCGCCGGCACGTCGAACTCGCCGCCGGGCGCGATCTCCCGGCCGTGGAACCCGGGCCGCAGCGTGTAGCCGCTGAGCGGATCGGGCTGAAACAGGAAGCGGGGATGGTTCCCGCCCGCGAACCAGGGCGAGCCGCGGCCGATCGCTCCGAACCCCAGGATGCGGAGCGCGATCTCCGCGAAGAGGAGGGTCACCAGGATCGAGATTCCGGTCAGGATGATCTTCTTGCGCCGCTCACTGGCCATGGGTGGTCCGCTCCGGGATGAGTTGGAAGAGTACCCCGTCCGGGCGTTCGCCGATCCCGATCTCATAAAGGTACAGATCCTTCATCCACCACATCCGGTGGTGCGCCCGGAGCCGCGGCCGCAGGCGCAGGGTCGTCCCGCCGTCCTCCCGCTTCACGGTCTGGATGAGATCGGCGCCGGAGACCTCCAAGGCGTCCGGCCCGCGCGGAGGGAGCCGGATGCGCAGGCCCGCCAGAGGCGTCTCGCTCCCCGCCAGCAGCTCTCCGGACTTCCCCGGCGCGAGAGCGATGCGGGCGCCGTTCGCGTCCGGCGCGAGGCTCGGGGTGAGGAGCTTCACCCAGAGGCCGTTTTCGAGGAAATCCTCGTGGCCCGAAGGCTTCAGATGGGAGAGCGTGGTTTCGTAGGGGAGCCAGCGAATGGCGGCCGGGCTCACGTAGCGGTAGCCCTCCTCGGAGTTGAGCGGAAAAGCCCTCGGCGCCGACCAGAGCGGCAAGAGGTAAGGCGCGGCGAGCGCCGTCACCCCCAGCGCCGCCAGCGCGCCGCGGGCCGGGCGCACCGGCTTCGCGGCCAGGAACCAGAGCGCCGGATAGAGAGGAAGGAAATACCGGTTCGCCATCGCGCCGCCGCCGCCGTAGAAGTTGAACGGCCGCAGCCAGAACAGGGCCGCCGCCGCGGCGGCGACCGCGAGGATCAACGCCCAGCGTCCCCTCTCCCGGATGGAACGCCAGGAGGCCGAGAACCAGCGGCAGGAAGTAAGGCAGGAGCCCGACGTGCCGGCCGGCCAGATAATAAAGGACGTTCCAGGCCGTCTGCCGCGGGTCGAACCCCATCTCCAGCGTCTCCTCCTTGACCCAGCCGTGCGTGCCCTGGTCCGCGATCTGCCGCTCCCAGCCTCCGGCCGCGAGATCGACTCCGGGAAAGCCGGTGGAGGCGTAGAAGCTCTGGCGGTCGCCGCCGTAGCTCGTCCAGGTGCCGCGCGCCGCGAGGCTGGCCGCGGTGGCGAGAGCCGCGAGTCCCAGGGCGCCGGCGGCCAGGAGGACGACCGTCCGTTTCCGGTCCCCCTTGGGGACCGCGAGCGCGGCCGGCAGCAGCAGGCCCGCATAGAGAGGCCGGGAGAGGATCACGACCGAGAGGAGGACTCCCACGGCGAGCCAGCGTCCGGGACGGCGGGCCTGGGGATCGTAGACGAGCGCCAGAGCGATGGCGGTGAGACACATCAGGAAGAGGTCCGAATGGACCCAGAACACGTAGGCGAACGTCACCGAGGCGAAAATCCAGGCCGCCACCCAAAGCGGAGCGATCCCACCGATCCGCCGCTGGAGCGCCCGGCCCGCCACCACCGCCGCGAAGGCCAGGGCGAGCGCGTTCGCCACCGCCGCGCCGCGGGTGGGAGAGAGGCGGAGGAACGGCGCGAGATACAGCGGATAGACGGCGGGCTTGCCGTAGACCAGCGTCTTGCCGCCGTCGACGCTCTGCAGGATCAGCCCCTCCGGTTGGCGACCCCACTGCTCCACGAAGCGGTCGTAGTCGGCCCGGGTGTAGCGGACGTCGAAGTCCCAGGCCAGGCTCTGAGCTTCTAGAAGATAGGTCGCCTCGTCGCCGACGAAGGCGGGCCAGGAGCGCCGGTCGAGCGTCGCGGCGGCGGCGAGGGCCGCGAGCAGCAGCAGGCCGAGCACGGTCCAGGAGATGGAAGGCTTCATCGCGGCGGGATTGTACCGCCCTGATACAATGCGCGCCGATGAGCCAGCCTCTCTCGCTATCGCCACTATCGCCGCTGTCGTCGACCACCAAGGCCCCCCCCGTGCCCGCGCCCGCTCCCGAAGAGGTCGACATCAGCGTCCTGGTCCCGGTCCTCAACGAGGCCGAGTCCGTCCAGGAGCTGTCCCGCCGCGTGGCCGAGGTGCTCGACGGGCTCGGGCGCACCTTCGAGATCATCTTCGTGGACGACGGCTCTCGGACGGCACCCCCGCCCGGGTGCGGCAGGCGCGGGAGCGCGATCCCCGGGTCAAGCTCGTCCGCCTGCGCCGCAACTTCGGCAAGGCCGCGGCGCTGACCGCCGGCTTCGACCACGCCACCGGGCGACATCGTCGTCACCATGGACGGCGACCTGCAGGACGACCCGGACGAGATCCCGCGCTTCCTCGCCAAGCTGGAGGACGAGGAGCTCGACCTCGTCTCCGGCTGGAAGCGACAGCGCCAGGACCCGGCCTCGAAGCGGCTCCCCTCGCTGCTCTTCAACTGGGTCACCCGCCGGCTCGCCCAGGTCGACCTGCACGACTTCAACTGCGGCTTCAAGGCCTACCGCCGCGAGGTCCTGGCCGAGATCTCCGTCTACGGCGAGCTGCACCGCTACATCCCGGTGCTGGCCAGCCGCCGGGGCTTCCTGGTGGGGGAGATCCCGGTCAACCACCACCCGCGGCGGTTCGGCGTCAGCAAGTACGGGTGGGACCGGCTGTACAAGGGGCTGCTCGACCTGATCACCGTCCTGTTCATCACCCGCTACACCCGCCGGCCGCTCCACCTGTTCGGCGGCATGGGCCTGGTCTTCTTCACCGCGGGCTTCTGCATCAACGCCTGGCTCGCCCTGCTGTGGGTCTTCCGCCACGAGTCGCTCTCGAACCGGCCGCTCCTCCAACTCGGCGTCCTGCTGATCCTGCTCGGCATCCAGGTGCTGACCACCGGGCTGATCGGTGAGATGATCACCTTCAAGAACTTCCGCCGCCGCGACAGCTACTCCATCAAGGAATGGCTGGAGTGACGTTCTGAACCTCCTCTTCCTGACCCAGACCTACCCTCGCTTTGAGGGCGACACGGCCGGGCCGTTCATCCGCGACCTCGCCCGCGGGCTGGTCCGCCTGGGCGACCGCGTGACGGTCCTCGCACCCCATGCCGCGGGCGTTCCGGGGCGCTGGAAAGAGCAGGGGGTGGAGGTCGAGACCTTCCGCTACGCGCCGGAAAGCCTGGAGGTGCTCGGCTACGGCCGCAGCCTGGAGGCCGACGAGAAGGTCAAGGGCGTCGCGGCGCTCGTGACCCCCCTGTACGCCCTCGGGCTCCACCGGGCGATCCGCCGGCAGCTCCGCGCCCAGAAGTTCGACCTGGTCCACGCCCACTGGATCGTGCCGAACGGCGTGGTCGCGGCCTGGTCTGTCGGGTTCGGCGGGGTGCCGCTCGCGATCGGTCTCCACGGCAGCGACGTCTTCCTCGCCGAGAACGGTCCGCCCGGCCGCGGCCTGGGCGCTGCGGCGCCGCGCCTCCTGACCGGCTGCTCGCCCGAGCTGGTGGACCGGGTGCGGGCGCTCGGATTCCCGGAGGAGCGTTCGCGGGTCATCCCCTACGGCGTGGACGTGACCGCCTTCTCTCCGGATCGGGCGCGAGGGATGGTCTGGCGGGAGCGGCTCGGCGTCCCGCGGGAGGCGCCGCTCCTGCTGAGCGTCGGCCGGATGGCGACCAAGAAGGGGTTCCACGTCCTGATGGAGGCTCTGCCGGAGCTGCTGGCGTCCGTGCCCGAGGCGCACGTCGTCCTTGCCGGCGGCGGCGATCGCCTCCCGGGTTTCCAGAAAGAGGCCGGGCGGTTTCCGGGGGGGGCCGGCCGTCTCCACCTGCCGGGCCCGGTGCTCCGCGACACCCTGCCGGACCTCTACCGGGCGGCGGACGTGTTCGTCCTGCCGGCGGTCCACGACGCCAAGGGGAACGTCGGACGGCCTGCCCAACGTCATCCTGGAGGCCATGGCGAGCGGCCTGCCGGTGGTGGCGTCGGGGATCTCCGGCATCCCCTTGCTGTGGAGGACGGGGTCACGGGCCTGCTGGTGCCGGAGAAGGACCCCGCCGCGCTGCTCGGCGCGCTGCGCCGGCTCCTGGCCGATCCGGAGACCGCCCGGGGGATGGGGGAGCGGGGGAGGCGGAAAGCCGAGACCTCGCTCACCTGGGACGCGATCGCGGCTCGCTATCGGGGGGGGTACGGCACCATAGTTGACAGCAGTCGTTCGATGGGTTGAGAATCCCACCGGTTTTCTGACAGCCGTAACGAAATGAATGGGGAACCCCGTTCCGTTCGCGCAGGGCAAAAGTTATTCGTGCCTCTGCGCGCCGGAACTTTTCTGGAGGTCATCTCAATGAGAAAGAGTCTGGTTGTCGCCGCGATGTTCGCTCTCACCACGACCGCCGCCGCGCATGCCGTCAGGGCGCGGCTCGACGTCGACAAAACGTGGCTTGGCCCGACCGACGACCTGGTCGCCAAGGTCACGATCATCAACGACACGCAGGAGACCGTGCTCGTTCCGAAGTGGCAGGTGCCGGGACAGATCCTCGAAGCGGATCTCTTCACGGTCATCCAGAACGGCGAGCGCGCTTCCTACGTCGGCCGGCTCGTGAAGCGTCCGGCGCCCACGGCGTCCGACTTCATCCGGCTCGCTCCGGGCGAGGCGATCCAGGGGCAGACCGAGCTCAGCCGCCACTACGACCTGCTCGACGGCGGCGAGTACGTGATCGCCTTCCGGATGGACCTGGGCGAGGGTCAGCACAATGCGGTTCGCCGTCCGTCGGACGAGGTCTACTCGCAGTTCGTGGAGGTCTGGCGCGACGCCCCGGTCCGGGTGAAGACCGACTGGAGCAAGATCGACGTCGTGACCGGCGAGGCGACCGTCACCACCATCGGCTGCGGTTCGAGCGACAACGTGACGAACGCGATCAACGGCGCGACCACCTACGCGACCAACGCCAAGAACTACATGCAGTCGCACACCGTGAGCAACGTCGGCCCGCGCTACACGACCTGGTTCGGCAGCCCGACGACGACCTACGTCAGCACCATAACCAATCACTTCGTCAAGATCGAAGACGCCTTCCTCAACAAGCCGATCACCATCGACTGCACCTGCACCGACAGCTACTACGCCTACGTCTACAAGAACCAGCCGTACACGATCCACGTCTGCAACGCCTACCGCTCGGCGCCGACGACCGGCACCGACTCGAAGGCCGGCACCCTGATCCACGAGATGTCGCACTTCACCGTGGTCGCCGACACGGACGACTGGGCCTACGGGCAGACCGCCTGCAAGAGGCTCAAGTCGAACAAGTCGACGACAACGCCGACAGCCACGAGTACTTCGCCGAGAACAACCCGGCCCAGAACTGAGGCTTCGGAGCCCGGCCGCCGGCTGGAGCCGGCGGCCGGGGCCGCACCGCTTGTCCATGCCGGTTTGATCCCCTATACTTCGGGCACTTCTTCAGCCTTCGAGACCACTGCATGAGCGCCAGGAAGCCGCCGACCGACCGATCCGGCATCACCAAGGCCGACCTTGTCGATGCGGTCTACGCGCGGCATGGCGGCTTGACCAAGGACGAGGCGGCGGAGATCGTGGAGAAGATCTTCCTCACCGTGAAATCCTCCCTCGGCCATGGAAGGACGGTGCGCATCAAGAACTTCGGCACCTTCGAGGTCACCGACCGGCCCGGCCGGGTGGGTGTGAATCCGGTCAGCGGCGAGAAGATCTTCATCCGCCCCCACAAGGGTCTGAGCTTCCGGCCGGCGCGCCGCCTGATGGACGACGTCGAGGCTCAGGGCCCGCGGGGGCGGGAATCCTGATGAAAGCGGTTGAATGGTAGGCAAGGGCCGGGTCCAGAAGCGCCTCTATTTCAAGATCGGCGAAGCCTGCAAGGAGCTGGGCATCCAGCCCTATGTGTTGCGCTACTGGGAGACGGAGTTCCCGGCGCTCGCCCCGAGCAAGAGCCGGTCGGGCCAGCGCGTCTACAGCGAGAATGAGATGGAGGTCATCCGGCGCATCAAGCAGCTCCTCTACGAAGAGGGCTACACGATCGCCGGCGCCAAGAAGAAGCTCGAGGTCGAGCTGGCCAGCGGCAGCCTCGGGGCGGACGGCGAGGACGGCTCCGGCGAGACCGAGGCGGTTTCGGCGGTCCTGGCGCCCCCGGCGGTCCCGGCGGCCTCCGCGAAGGGCGCCCGCCGCAAGGCCGCCGAGCCCCGGGCAGCCCTGGTTGAGGCGACCGCCGCGCTTGACACGGACGCGGCGGAACGGATACAAACGCTCCGCTCGGGGATTGAGAAGGCTCTCCAGGAGGCCCGCGAGATCCTCGATCTCCTCGATTCGAAGTCCGCTTGACAAAGCTTCACACCGGTCGGGACGTGGCGCAGCCTGGTAGCGTACCTGAATGGGGTTCAGGGGGTCCCGAGTTCGAATCTCGGCGTCCCGACCAATTTCCTTCTCACAAGTCACTGATACATAAGGGGTTAGACGGCGATCCTGACTTTTGCGCAAGGGCGCAAAGGTGGGGGAATTGGGGGGTCGTACAAAAATCGTACGAAGTCAGCCGGCATTTTTGTGCCTCTCGATTGTCATGGTGATGGTCGTCCGGTCGCGCCAGTCGAGGTAGCCGCAGAGGGGATCTCCGTCGAGAGGTCTTGCGGCCGGCTTTCCGGAAGGGAGGGCCGTCGCCTCGCTCCGCCCAGTCCTCGAGGGTGCGGACGGACACCTGCTCCAGGTGGGCCAGCTCGCGCGAGGTGAGGTCTCTCGGGTCGGTGAGCGCCTCCAGGCACTCTCGGCGTGGGCGGCCCTCGGCCAAGCGCCGCATCAGTTCGTGGAGCCCTTCTCGAAGCTCATTCGACATCTGTTCTTCTCCTTGGTGCCCTGGGGCACAGACCAAGCTCTTGGAGCCTCGATAGGTCGGGCGGTCCGGCTGACCCGAAGCCCTCCGGCGGAGCACATCGACCAGGGAGCCCAGCGGCTCCGGCGGCGTACGGTTATCCATGTTACGATTTCCTAGCGACGCAGGAGTATAACTGTATGACGTTGTCGCCCGCTTTCAAGAGAAACGGTGCGGTGACCGGTCTGTTGCGAGCCGCACCTGCGGCAACTTTTCCAGGAGAAAACATGGGCCTCCCTGGGCGCGCGTTCGTACACCGGGAGCACCTCTCAGGCTATGGAGAGGCTCTCACAGGAGACCCCCTTCGGCCCCCTCGGACCCGAGGTGAACGCCTCGATCGAGCGCCGTCTCGGGAAGCTCGCCCTGGGCGAGGCGACCGGCCTTGCCGAACCGCTCTGACCTGACAGGAAGGACAGACAATGGAAAAGAACGTTCCCGAGACCGGGGAGACCTTCCGGCATCTCCGGCTGGCTCCCATGGAGCTGGTCCACCATTACCTGCTGCGCCACCCCGAGCTGCTGAACCGCTGGTCCTGGCTGCGCCCCTTCCCCCTGGACCGCCGGCCGTTCCTCGGCTACGACGTGCTGCTGTCCCACTCCTGGAAACCCGGGATGATCGAGCTGAGCGCCCCTCTCGCCAGGGCCGCCCAGCAGCTCGTGCAAGGAGAGGCCACGGCGGACAGCGGGCCCGAGCACGAGCAACTCGTGGCTGTGCTGCGCGACCTGGGCTGGCTGCGCGACGAGCCGGTCGACCTGGACGCCCTGGTGGTCAAGGCGCAGGACGTCTTTCCGGCGGTCCAGAACCCGAACGAGCTCCGCGCCTTCCTGGAGACGGCCTCCGGGCGCCGGCCGAAGACCGTGGTCGAGATCGGCACCGCGACCGGCGGCACGTTCTACTGCCTGAGCCAGATCGCGGACCCGTCGGCGCTGCTGGTGAGCATCGACTTCCTCGGCGGTAATTATGGAGGTGGCCAGACCAACCTGGAGTGCAAGCTCTTCGCGACCTTCGGCCCGCCGGCGCAGACGTTCGAGTTCATCCGCCAGCGCTCCTTCCACCACAGCACCCGCGAGAGCCTGCGCGCGATTCTCGGAGACCGGGAGATCGACCTGCTCTTCATCGACGGCGACCACTCCTACGCCGCGGTCCGGTCCGACTACGAGATGTACCACCCCCTGGTGGCGGAGGACGGGATGATCGCCTTCCACGACATCATCGAGATCCCTGCCGAGGCCAAGGACTGGCAGCGCGGCAACGAGGTCTCGATCTTCTGGAAGGAGCTGTCGCCGCGCGTGAATTCGCGGGCGATCATCGACCGCGGCTTCCCCCCGGCGGGATGGGACGGGCGCGAGGCGCGCTCCCGCTTCTGGCCGCCCCTGGGCATCGGCCTGGTGCTGGACAACCGGGCGGCGCAGGGACGGGGCGGGGTCTAGCATGCCACCGGAATTGGCGCCGCCGCAGGACCGCATCCGCCGCCTCAACCGGGCCGTGGAGGACGAGTCCTGGATCCGCGGCTTCCTGCACCGGTCTCCGACCTGCGTCGCCGGGACCGTCCACGACGGCTGGCCGTTCCTCAACCCCAACCTCTTCGTCTACGACGAGGCCGCGCACGCCATCTACCTCCACACCGCGGGAGCCGGCCGCACCCGCTCGAACATCGAGGAGGACGGCCGGATCACCCTCTGCGTCAGCGAGATGGGGCGTCTCCTGCCGAGCCCGAAGGTGACCGACTTTAGCGTCGAGTATGCCAGCGTGCTCGTCTTCGGCCGGGCGGTGGTGGTCACGGACCGGGCCGAGATGCGGCGGGCCTTCGAGCTCCAGCTCGAGAAGTACTTCGCCCACCTGCGGTCCGGCCGCGACTACGAGCCCTTCACCGACGAGGAGATGATGCGGGCCGCGATGTACCGGGTCGACATCGAGAGATGGACGGCCAAGGAGCACCGCGAGCCCGAGGATTTCCCGGGGGCGTTCCGGTACTCACTCTGAGAGGGCGTTTGAAAAGTTGGTGGGACCGTCACTTGTGGCTGCTGAGGCGGGTGGGGGCGCCCTCTCCCGCGCAGCGGGGAGGGACGGGGAGGGGGTCTTCTTCGCCCCCCAACGCCCTGGGCAGTAAGCTTTCAAAGATCCTCGCTTCACCGGGCCGAGCTCTCGCGGGCCTGCGCCGGCCTTCGGCCGCCCCCGGTTCACGTTTCCCCAGCACAGGCCAGCGTTTCCCCAACACTTGCCCGCGGTCCGCCGGCTCTGGCGGGCCTTCCGCCAGCGCCGGCGAGCCTTTCCCGATCTCCAGCCGGTCTTCGCGGTGACGTTGGGGAACCGTTCCCCATCGCGGCTTCGAGGTCGCGGGTGGCCTGCTGGGCGGCGGCGCGCGCTACGGCCTGGCGCTGTCTCGCCTCCTGGGCCTCCCGCCGGGCTCGCGCCAGGCCTCGCCTGCCGCCCGTGATATCGTCCGCCGCCGGAGGCTCGGAATGACTGCGCAACCTCGTGGCGTGGCCGTGGTCAGCGGTGGCGGTACCGGCATCGGCCGGGAGATCGCGCTGGAGCTGGCGCGCCGTGGATATGATCTTGCCTTGCTCGGACGGCGCGTGGAGCCGCTCCGGGAGACGCTCAGTCTGTCCGGGATCACCGGGCTGGCCCTCTCCTGCGACGTGCGGGACGCGGAGGCCGTGGAGCGCGCCGCGGCGGAAGCCCAAAGCCGGTGGGGAGCCGCCGCGGTGCTGGTCCCGGCGGCCGGGGTCGCCCACATCGCCCCGCTGGTGGAGCTGTCTCCCGCGGACTTCGCCGAGACGGTCGACGTGAACCTCACCG
This sequence comes from uncultured Holophagales bacterium, assembly GCA_963844885.1. GTDB lineage: Bacteria > Acidobacteriota > Thermoanaerobaculia > Multivoradales > UBA5704 > DATMER01. The sequence continues at coordinate 589,239 of CAWJQA010000020.1, forward strand.
GCGCCGCGCTGTTGATCCGCGCCTTTCTTCCCGCGATGAAGGAGCGGGGGAGGGGATGGATCTTCCCGATTCTCTCCGTGGCGGCGCGCAAGGGCTTCCCGGGTTGGAGCGCCTACTGCGCCAGCAAGTGGGGTCTCGCCGGGCTCGTCGCCGCCTTGCGGGAGGAGCTTGCCGGCAGCGGGGTCCGCGTCACCGCTCTCTATCCGGGAGCGACCGACACGCCGATCTGGGACGGCGCTCCCGGCAACTGGAACCGGGCGGCCATGATCCCGGCCCGGGAGGTCGCCCGCGCCCTCGGGTACGCCCTGGGCTCCGATCCGTCCACGCTGGTGGAGGAGATCCACCTCGGACCCGCGGGGGGTGCGTTGTGAAACGCGGTGTCCCGGTTCTCCTGCTGCTCACACCGTTGACGGTCCTCCTGGCCCTGATCCCGGCGATCGGCGGCTGGGCGCTGGTCCTCCTGGCCCCGCTGACGCTCTATCCGTTCTTCGCCGAGCGGGTGCGGGAGCGGGATTACCTCGGCGCCTGGCGGCTCGGCATCCTCTGGGCGGTCCTGCTCAGCGCGGGCGTCATCCTTCTCGTCTTCCTGTTCCCGGAGGGGGCGGCGCGGGGGATCTTCCACGGCGAGGCGTACCGCCAGGAGATGTTCGGCTGGATCGCCACCGGCGAAGGCAAGGAGAACGACTGGCACCGGTTCCTCCCCGAGCACCTGCTGCACCTGGCGGCTTTCGTGGTGCTCTGTTGGGTGAGCGGCGGCTATGTGGGGCTGATTTTGGGGGCGATCCTGACGGCCTACATGAGCTACTTTGTGGGATGCTATGCTGCGGCGAGTGGGCATCCCTTCCTGGGATCGGTCGCCGCGTGGGTTCCCTGGTCGGTGATCCGCGTCTGCTCCTTCGTCCTCTTCGGCGCCGTGTTCGCCCGTCCGCTGCTGGTGCGCAGGCCGTGGCCATTCGAGCGGAAGGAATTCCGGCTGATGGGGGTGGCCGCGGCCGGCATCGTGACGGATATCGTGCTGAAGATCCTGATCGCCCGTCCCTACGGGCTCTTCCTGCGGCAGATGGCGCGAAGCTTGATCGGGCCGCTTTGAGGGGTTTGTCCATGAGCGAGATTCGGGAGGTCGAGGGGGCGCTCGACGGCGCCGGCAAGCGGTTCGGGATCGTGGCGTCGCGCTTCAACTCCCGCGTGGTGGAGATGCTGGTTTCCGGCGCGGTCGACTGCCTGCGCCGGCACGGAGTGGCCCCCGGGGACATCCTCGTGGTCCGCGTGCCCGGCGCCTGGGAGATCCCGCAGGCCGCCGAGGAGCTGGCCGACCCTCCGCTAGACCGGCCGAAGCTCGACGCCCTGGTCGCCCTCGGCGTGGTCATCCGCGGCGAGACCCCGCACTTCGACTACATCTGCTCGCAGTGCAGCCGGGGGCTCGGCGCGGTGTCCAAGAAGCACCGCATTCCGGTAGGCTTCGGCGTCCTGACCTGCGACACTTCGCAGCAGGCGGAGGAACGGGCCGGAGGCAAGGCCGGCAACAAGGGCTGGGAAGCGGCGCTGGCTGCCATCGAGATGGCCGACCTGTTCGCCCGGCTGCGCGGCTGACACGAACTTCGAGGCGATGCGATGAATCTCGGGAAACGGCGTACGGCCAGGGAGATGGCGGTCCAGATGCTCTATCAGAGCGACCTGGGCGGCAGCCCCCTGCCCCAGATCTTCCGGACGTTCGATCTCTCCGAGTATCTGGCGCGCGAGAAAGAGGCGGGAGACCGCAAGCGGGTCGATGAGGCGTTCTCCTTCGCCCAGAAGCTCGTGCAGGGCACGCTCGAGCACCGCGAGAAGATCGACGACATGATCCGCGGGCAGGCGGACAACTGGCGCCTCGAGCGCATGCCGGCGGTCGACCGCAACGTCCTGCGCCTGGCCATCTACGAGATGCTCTTCGAGACCGACACGCCCAAGCTCGTCGTGGTCGACGAAGCCATCGAGCTGGCCAAGAAGTTCGGCTCCGAGCAGTCGGGCCGGTTCATCAACGGCCTCCTGGACGGGCTTCTCAAACAGCACACCTTTCCCGGCAGCCTGACCTGACCTCCCCCCCTCCGAGAATGAGCCAGTACGATCACAAGGCCGTCGAGGCCAAATGGCAGGACCGGTGGGAGAAGCAGCGGACGGCCGAGGTCGATCTCCGCCACGCCCGGCAGAAGTACTACATGCTGATGATGTTCCCCTACCCATCGGGGGACCGCCTGCACGTCGGGCACGGCCGCAACTACATCCTCGGCGACGCGTTCTACCGCTACCTGCGCATGAAGGGCCGGCGCGCTTTCAATCCCATGGGCTGGGACGCCTTCGGCCTCCCCGCCGAGAACGCCGCCATCCAGCGCGGTGTCCACCCGAGGGACTGGACCTTCGGCAACATCAAGGTGATGAAGGAGCAGTTCAAGCGCTGGGGCATCCTTTTCGACTGGAGCAAGGAGATCGCCTCCTGCACCCCCGAGTACTACCGCTGGAACCAGTGGCTCTTCCTGCGCATGCTGGAACAGGGGCTCGCCTACCGCAAGAAGGCGCCCGTCAACTGGTGCCCGGGCTGCCAGACGGTGCTCGCCAACGAGCAGGTCGTGGACGGCGCCTGCGAGCGCTGCGGCACGCCGGTCGTCCAGCGCGACCTGGAGCAGTGGTTTTTCCGCATCACCGGCCACGCCGAGCGCCTGCTCGCCGGCCTGGACGGCCTGGACGGGTGGCCCGAGAAGGTCAAGGTGATGCAGCGCAACTGGATCGGCCGCTCCGAAGGGGCTGAGATCGACTTCGCCGTCCAGGGCCAACAAAGGGAAAAACCAGAAGGACCGGGTCACGGTCTTCACCACCCGGCCGGACACGATTCACGGCGCGACCTTCCTCGTCCTGGCGCCGGAGCACCCGCTGGTCCCCAAGCTGATCGCGAACCATCCGGAGCGGGAGGAGATCGAAGCCTGGATCGAGACGGTCCGCAACACGCCGCGCATCCAGCGCGAGGGCGAGGGGACGCCCAAGGAGGGACGCGACACCGGCCGCAAAGCCGTCAACCCGGCCACCGGCGAGGCGATGCCGCTGTGGATCGCGAACTACGTCGTGCCCGACTACGGTACCGGCGCGGTCATGGGCGTACCCGCCCACGACGAGCGGGATTTCGCCTTCGCCCGCCAGGAGGGGTTCCCGGTCCGGCTGGTCTACGTGGACCGGGTGGACGCTCCGGACGCGCTCGCCGAGGCGAACCCCCACGGCGGAACGATCCGCAACGCGGTCTCTTCCGACAATCGCTTCGACGGCCTGGAGTCCGGGCCGGAGACGGTGCGCAAGTTCATTGCCTGGATCGAAGAGAAGGGCTTCGGCCGCGCCAAGGTGACCTGGCGCCTGCGCGACTGGCTCATCTCGCGCCAGCGCTACTGGGGGACGCCGATCCCGGTGGTCTACTGCGGCAAGTGCGGCGTGGTGCCGGTGCCGGACGATCAGCTCCCCGTGGAGCTCCCCTACGACGTGGAGCTCACCGGCCGCGAAGGCAACCCGCTCGCGCGCCATCAGGGCTTCGTCGAGACCTCCTGCCCGAAGTGCAAGAAGCCGGCGCGGCGGGAGACGGACACGATGGACACCTTCGTGGACAGCTCCTGGTACTACCTGCGCTTCCCTTCGGCCAAGGATTCCACCCGCATGTTCGACCCCGAGCTGGTCAACCGGTGGGGGCCGGTGGATCAATATATCGGCGGCATCGAGCACGCCATCCTCCATTTGCTGTACGCCCGCTTCATCTGCCGCGTGCTCCACGACATGGGGATGACCGCCTTCGAGGAGCCGTTCACGAACCTGTTCAACCAGGGGATGATCACGAAGCTGTCGGAGAAGTCCGGGCGGGTGGAGAAGATGTCCAAGTCGCGGGGCAACACGGTCTCTCCGGACCAGTTGATCGCCGAGATGGGAGCGGACACCGAGCGCGTCTACACCCTCTTCCTCGGCCCGCCGGAAAAGGAGGCGGAGTGGAGCGACGAGGCGGTCGCGGGGGCCTGGCGTTTCCTCCAGCGCGTCTGGCGTATGGCCGAGCGCATTGCGGAAGCCCCGCCCATCGGGGCGTCCGATATCGGCGACGCCGAGTTGGAGCGGGAGCGGCATGCCACGATCCAGCGGGTGACCCACAGCTTCGATCGCTTCTCGTTCAACACCGCCGTGGCCGCGCTGATGGAGCTGTCGAACGTCCTCAACCGTGCGCTCGACGAGCAGACGGCGTCGCGGCTGCAGTGCGAGGCGACCTATGAGACCCTGCTCCAGCTCCTGCACCCGATGGCCCCGCACATGACCGAGGAGCTCTGGGAGCGCCTCGGTCATCTCGGCCAGGTCGAGGGGCTCCTCGACACCACCTGGCCGGAGTACGATGAGGCGAAGCTGCGCCGCGCCCGGATCCAGCTCGTCGTGCAGGTGGACGGCAAGCTCCGTGACCGCGTCGAGGTCGACGCCGATGCGGAGGACCGGGAGGTGCGCGAGGCCGCCCTCGCCAGCCCGAAGGTGAAGGAGCATCTGGCCGGCCGCGAGCTGGCCAAGGCCGTGGTCGTCCCCGGCCGACTGATCAACCTGGTGACCCGGAGGTCCGCATGAGACTCAACCGTCCGGCCGCTCTCGGCCTTCTGCTTCTGAGCCTGACCGGCTGTGGCTACGCCCTTGTAGGGCGGGCGAGCAGCAACGTCCCCGCCGACGTCAAATCGGTCTACGTCCGTCCGCTGGAGAACCGCACCCAGCGTTCCCAGGTGGAGCAGGCGCTCACCCGCGCCGTGGCCGACGAGATGGTGACCCGCAACCGTTTCTCCGTGGCCGCCGCGCCGGAGGGGGCCGAGGCCGAGCTGTCGGGAGCCGTGACCGGCTTCGACGTCCGGCCGGTCGCCTTCGACGCCACGGGCCGCGCCACGCAGTATGAGATCGTGGTCGTTGCCTCGATCGCCTTCAAGCGTCTCGGGACGGACAAGGTGATCTGGAGCAACGACCGCTACGTGTTTCGGGAGAGCTACGAGGTCGAAGCGACCGGCGCGGCCTACTTCGACCGCGAGGACGAGGCGATCGAGCAGGCCGCGAAGCACTTCGCGCAGACGATGGTCAGCGACCTGTTGGAAGGGTTTTGACCGAAGGGAGGCTTTGCTCCCTCTCCCCCGGTATCTGTGGGGGAGAGGGGGAACGGGATCAAACCCCTACGCCTTCTTGAGCTCGGCGACGTGTCGCGCCAGGCGGGACTTGTAGCGCGAGGCGGCGTTCGGGTGGATGACCCCCTTCTGGGCGATCTTGTCGATCACGCTGAGGGTCTCGGGCAGGATGGCCTCGGCCGCCGAGGCGTCGCCGCTCGAAACGGCGCTGCGCAGGCGCTTGATGGCGGTGCGGAGACGCGAGCGATGGGCCCGGTTGCGCTCCCGCTGGTTCACGTTCTGACGGTGCCGCTTCTCGGCAGACTTGGTGTTTGCCATATTCCTCGGTGCTTTCAGTAGGTTGGAAAACGAAGTCGCACCGCGAGGTGCGACGGAGCTTTATAGCATTGGGCCTCAGCCCACGTCAACCCCGATCTCCCGGAGCCGCTGCCGGGCCAGGTTGGCCTCGTCGCTGTTCGGGTACTGGCGGATGACGTGGCGAAGCTGGACGACCCCTTGCGAGCGCTCGCCAAGCTCGAGGTGTGCGTAGCCCTTTTTGAGGGTGGCCGCCGCGACCTTGTCGCTACGGGGAAACTTCTCCAGGACGGCGTCGAACTGGTCCACCGCCTGCCGGAAGCGGCGCTGCCGATAGTAGCACTCGCCGATCCAGTAGGTGGCGTTGTCGGCCAGGTCGGTCGCCGGGAAGTTGTCGAGGTACTCCTGGAACTCCCGCAGCGAAAGGTCGTAGTTGCCCTTGAGGTAGTCGTTGTAGGCGCCGTTGTAGAGTGCTTGCGGATCGGCGGACGGGCCGCCGCCGGGATTCGTGCCGCCGGGCGGGGGGGCCTGGGGCTGCGTGCCGTCCGGCAAGGTTCCGGCGGGGCCGGCGGACGGGGGCGCGCCGCGGAACGACTTCAGCTCCTGGTTGGTGGCCGCGATCTGCTGCGAGAGCTGGGCCAGGCGGTAGTTGGTGTCCTCCAGCTTGGCCTGCAGCTCGTCGATCTGGCTCGACAGGCCCTGCAGCTTGACCTGCATGTCGGCTTCGGTCTTGAGGAGCGACTCCATCTGGTGGCCGACGCTGGTCCCGAGGCTGGAGACCTGGCTGGAGACCTCCTCTTTGCTCGGGGACTGCTTCTGGATCTGCAGAACCTGCCGCTGAATGTCGGAGAGCTGCGACTGCAGGCCCTCGATGTCCTGCGGCGTGACGCACCCCGCGGTGCCGGCGGCGAGGACCGTCATCGCGAGGCAACCGGTCAGACGAAGAAGGGTTCCAAAGCGCAGCATGGTATCCCCGATCGGGCTCAGCCGACGTTCGCCCGGCCGGTGATGACCAGATGCCCGCGGCGGTTCTGGGACCAGCAGCTCTCCGCGCTCTCGGTGCAGACCGGGCGCTCCTCACCGTAGCTCAGGGTGCGCATGCGGCCGCCGTCCACGCCGAGGGAGGCCAGGTAATCGCGCACCGCGTTGGCGCGGCGCTCGCCCAGGGCCAGGTTGTATTCGTTGGTGCCGCGCTCGTCGGCGTGGCCCTCGATGGTCAGCGAGAACTGGGGCTGCGCGCGCAGCAGCTCGGCGTTGCGGGCCAGGCGCTCGCGCGACTCGTCCGACAGCGAGCTCTCGTCGAGATCGAAGTAGACGTCGGCACTGAAGCCGCGGCGCCGGAGCTCGTCGTTGACCACCTGCATGTCGGCGGACATCAGCGGATCCTCGACCTTGTCCTCCACCACCGGCGGCGGCGGCTCCACCACGTCCTGCGGGGGCGGCGGCGGAGTCACGGGCTGCGTCTCGATCGGCAGGTCCGCCGGGGGCGTCGCCGGCTTCTTCTTGGGGCAGCCATACAGAACGGTCAACAGAACCGGTACCACCATCCATATCATCCACTTGCGGTTCATAAGCTTTCTCTCCATGTCAGTACAGCTTGGTTCGCACTCTATCAGAACGCGGTCGAAGGCATCTAGGGCTCCGCGGGGATCCGCGACCAGTCGGGCATGTCGTTGTTGCCCTCCGTGGTGATCTGGCGGACGTTGGATCCGCCGAGGTCCATCACGTAGATCTGCTTGGTGCCGCCGCGCCGGGAGACATAGGCGATCTTGCGGCCGTCGGGCGAGAACGTCGGCGACTCGTTCTCGCCCGGTCCGGAGGTCAGGACCCGCGTGGCCAGCGTTACGACGTTGGTGACGGCGATCTGGAACCGGCCGGCGCGGCGGCTGGTGTAGGCGATCAGGTCGCCTTCGGGGCTCCAGGCCGCGCCGTCGTTGTAGTCGCCGTCGAAGGTCAGGCGGCGCTGGTTGGCGCCCTCGGAATCCATCAGGTAGAGGTGGGGGTTGCCCGCCCGTCCCGAGGTGAAGGCGATCTCGCTCCCTCTCGGGCTCCAGGACGGGTTGGTGTCGATGGCGTTCGAGTGGGTCAGGCGCCGCATGCCGCCGCCGTTGCGGTCCGAGGAGAAGATCTCCACGTTGCCGTCGACGGAGCGGGCGAAGACCACGCGGCTGCCGTCGGGCGAGAAGGTGGGAGTGGTGTTCATCGAGCCGGAGGTCACGATCGGCTGCTTGCGGTTCGTGGCCATGTCGGCCAGATAGATCCCCGGCGGGCCGTTGAAGAAGGAGGTGTAGGCCAGGGCGTCGCCGTTCGGGCTCCAGGCCGGGGACATCGAGGTCGACCGGTGGCCGGTGATGCGGCGCTGGTTCTGGCCGTCGTAGTCCATCGCCCAGATCTCCTTGAAGCCGGTGCGGTCGCTGGTGAAGGCGATGCTGGACAGCGAGATGCCGGGCTTGCCCGCCAGGTAGCGGATGACCTCGTCGGCGAAGGTGTGGCCGATCCGGCGGGTCACGGTGAAGCTGCCGCGGTACCGCTTGGCCAGGATGGGCGCGCCGCTCGCGACGTCGAACAGCCGCCCCTCGAAGACGAGGCGGTCGCCTTCCACGCGGACGTCGCCGACCAGCAGGGTCTCGGCGCCGGCCGTCCGGAACTGCTCCACGTCGCGCTTGATGTCGCCGCTCCAAGTTATCTGGCCGATCACCGCGCCGAGCCTGTCCGGACCGAGGATGTCGAAATAACCCGAATTCTCCAGATCCTGCCGCACGGTCTGCTCCATCTCCCGCTCGGCCTGGGCCGCGCCGCCGGAGAGGAGCTGGGCGCCCCGGAACGGCGGGATCGCCAGCTTCATCGGCGGCCGCTGGCCGCGGTTGAGCTCGAGGACGACGCTCGGGTCCGTCCCCGGCGGCGGGGTCTCTCCGGTGCCGGACGGGGTGGGCGGCGGCTCCTGGGCGAAGATCCGCGGCAGGGCCAGACCCGCCAGGAGGAGGGTGACGGCGGCGGTCAGGGCGAAGGCTTTCGATCTCTTCTTCATTCTGGGGGCTGTCTCATCGCACGATCAGGTTGACGCCGAGGGAATCGTGCTGGAAGGCCCTCGGCAGCGGGGAGAACGGGGCGGCGTTCTGGACGGCCCGCAGGGCCGCCAAGTCGAACGAATTGTACCCGGAAGACTGCTCGACCCGCAGCTCGGTCATGCTGCCGTCGCGGTGGATGCGGAAGAACAGGACCGTCTTGATGCCGGAGCCCATGGACGGGCGCACCCACTGGGCGTCGATCAGGGAGAGGAGGCGGTCGAGGTAGTAGCCGTAGGTGAAGTCGGGGTTGTCGATCCCGCCCAGCTCGGAGCCGAAGGCGGTGGTGCCGAGCGGGTTGCCGAGCGCGCCGCCGCGGCGGCCGAGCTGGTCCCCGGTCTCGCCGGGCGCGGTGCCGGATGGACCTTCCTGGGAGGCGCCGGCCGGGCTGCGGCCGGTCTGCGCCCGCCGGCCGGTATCGCCGATACTGGGGTTGGGCGCGACCGGCTTCTCGGGCTTGACCGGGACCGGCGGCTTCTTCCTTCTGGCGTCCTCGGGCGCCGGGAGGACCGGCACGTCGTCCTGCGGCTGGGGTTTCCGGACCTCCGGCTTCGCCTCGGGCTCCTCGGCGGCCGTCTCGGCGGTGGCCACCTTCTTTCGCGGCGGCGCCGGGCGGCGCACGCCCAGGGCCTGGGCGGGGATGATCTGCACCGGCACGAATTCCATCGGCGGTGGCGGCGGGGTGAGGCGCGGCAGCGCGAAAGCCACGGCCACGAAGAGCAGATGCACGGCCAGCGCGCCGGCCACGGCGGCCATCTCGGCCCGGCGCGGGGTCCGCCGGGAGCGCTCCGACAGGATCTGGGCGACTTCGCGGCTCACGTCAGCTCCGGCCCCCTCGTTTCGCCGGTTTTTCCGTGACCATGCCCACGCGCACGATCCCGCCGCGGTGGAGCACGTCCAGCACCTCGATCACCCGGCCGTAGGGCACGTCGCGGTCCCCTTTCAGAAAGACGCTGTCGTCGCCGCGGGTCTTGATCTGCTCGGTGAGGCGGTCGACCAGATCCTCGGTGGCGATCCGCGTCTCCTGGAGATAGACGTTACCATCCCGGTCGACGGAAACCACGAGCGGATCCTCGACCCGCATCGGCAGGTTCGCGGCGTCGGCGCGGGGGAGAGCCACCTCGACCCCCTGGTGGAGCATGGGCGCGGCGATCATGAAGATGATCAGCAGCACGAGCATCACGTCCACGAGCGGGGTGACGTTGATGTCGGCCAGGACCGGATCGTCATCGCCGCCGTTGCCCCCGCCGTTGCCGATGCCTCCTCCCAGGTTGAACGCCATGGAATCTCTCCTCCGTGTCCTAGGTGAAGTTCCGCTCGGCCAGGTTGAGGAATTCGAGCGCGAAGTCCTCGAGCCGGCTGCGCATCAGGCGGACCCGGTGCGAGAAGTAGTTGTAGCCGATCAGCGCCGGGATGGCGGCGCCGAGACCGGCGGCGGTGTTGATGAGCGCCTCGGCGATGCCGGGGGCCACGGCCACGATCGACGTCGAGCCGGTCAGGCCGATGTCGCGGAAGGCGTCCATGATGCCCCAGACCGTGCCGAAAAGGCCGATGAAGGGTGCCGCGGCGGCGGTGGTGGCGAGGAACGTGACCCAGCGCGCCAGGCTCTGGACCTCGACGCTGGCCGACCGCGTCAGGGTGCGCTGCAGGGCCGGGAGCGAGGTGATGCGGTAGACCTTGCGTTCGGCGGCGTCGGGCCCCTGCGCGCTCTTGATCTGGCTGTCGATCTCGGCGTAGCCGGCCTGGAAGAGGCCCACCAGGGGCGACGAGCGGAGCTTGCCGGCCTGGGCGTTGACCTCGCTGAAGCGCTGGCTGCGGTGGAACGCCTCCAGGAACTTCTCGCTCTGCTGATCGGCGCGCCGGAGCTGGACGAGCTTGCCGATCATGATCGCCCACGAGCCCAGCGACATGAGCGCCAGGAGCGCCAGGATGGCTTTCGCCATCGGTCCCGCCTGCCGGAAGAAATCCAGCATTCCCGGTGCGCGGTCCGGACCGAGTTGGAACATCAAGATCATGGTGAAACCCATTCGCCCTCCCAGGAAAATCCTACCCTGTCTTCAAACTCCATGCCCGGAGACCGATTCCGCGGCCGGCGGCTCCTCGGCCACGGGCGGGAGGATCACCTTGTTGCGGCTCAGGAAGTCGTCGAGCGCGGCCTGGATCACCGCCAGGGCCTCGTCGAGGGTGTCGACCCAGACGGGGACGTCCAGGTCCGGAGGCGAAGCATATCCGCGGGCGATGATCTCCTGGTCGATGAAGCTCCGCAGGCCGCGCCACAGGGGGCCGACGAAGACGATCGGCCGGTCCTTGAGCATCCGCACCTGGAGGAGCTGCCAGACCATCATCGCCTCCAGCGTCGTGCCGATGCCGCCGTCGACCACGATGTAGGCGTGGGACAGGCGGATGAACTGGTGGAGGCGGGAAAAGAACGTCGAATGCTGAGCGACCTCGTCGAGGAACGGGTTCGGCTGCTCTTCCATCGGCAGCAGGATGGTCAGGCCGAACGAGCGCGTCTTGTAGTGGTAGGCGCCGGCGCGAGCGCCCTCGTTGGCGGCGCGCATCAGCCCGGGTCCGCCGCCGGTGACGATGTCGCACCCCATATAGGACAGCTTGCGGGCGAGCTCCTTGACGTCGTGATAGGCGGCGTCGGTCTCCTGGATGCGGCTCGACCCGAAGATGGCGACGCGGAAGTACCGGCGCTCCACGGGCGCCTTGCGGTCGAGCCAGGCGATCACCCGGTAGACGGCCTGGATGGCGCGGTCGAAGAGGCGCAGAACATAGGTCCGGCTTTTGCGCCGCCACCGCTGCTGCGGCGTCTCCCCCGGTTTGGCTCCGGGCTGGGGGAGGGCGAGCGGGCGTCTGGGGGACGGACTCTGCGCGGGCGGCATGGGCACGGTGCGATGATTGGCGACGCTCGGCGCGGCTCAGCGGGCGGGGATCCAGATCCTCTGCGCCGCGATCACCTCGGCGCCGCCGGGCAGGACGAGAGGCTCGGGAGAGTTGGTGAAGAAAGCGAGCCCCTTGTAGCTGAACAGATACTCGTGGCCGCTGGAGAGGAACCCGCCGGGCGCGGTGACGACGAGCGGATCGGCGCTCCGCGCCAGGATCTTGAGGAACTCCTGCGGCTCCACCCGCACGACGACTCCCGAGGCCTTGATGGCCTGGACGGTCACCTCAGCCGCCACTGTCGCCCCTTCTACACCCATCGCCCGATCCTCCCTTTTCGTCCGGCGGCCCCGCGGCGGGGCCGGTCCGGGTATCTTATTGGATTTGTTGGATGAGCGCAGGTCAGCTCTGGGTCTGGGGAGGCACGCCCAGCGAGCGCAGCCACCGGAAGTGCGACGCGATGGCGCTCAGCAGGGTCGGGTATTCGTTGTAGCGGATGCCGTGTTCGCGGCAGACCTGGGCGACCTCGTCGGCGATCAGCGGCAGGTGGACGTGGCTGATCCGCGGGAACAGGTGGTGCTCGATCTGGTGGTTGAGCCCGCCGACGTACCAGGTCAGCAGGCGGCTCCGCCGCGCGAAGTTGGCGGTGGTCTCGATCTGGTGGACGGCCCATTCCGACTCCGGGTCGCGCCCGGTGTGCGAGAACGCCTTCGTCTCGTCGTTGGAGTGGGCGAGCTGGAACACCACGCTCAGCGCCAGCCCCTGGATTGCCGAGACGAGGCCGTAGAAGAGCACCACCAGGCCGATCGGGTGGAAGAACGCCGGGAGGACGAAGGCCCAGCCGAAGAAGGCGGCCTTGCCGGCGATGAAGACCGCGAGGTCGCCGCCGCGCGGGCGGGGGAACGGCGTGTCTCCGACACGCCCCCGGATCACGGCGGAGAAGTCGTCGACGAACTGCCACTTCGGGATGATCAGCGCGTAGAGCGGCCACATGTACAGGTGTTGGAGCCGGTGGTGCGGCAGGTGGGGCTGATGGCGCGACATCCGGCAGAGCGGTCCGAGGTCGATGTCGTCGTCCAGGCCGTCCACGTTCGGGTAGCTGTGGTGGAGCACGTTGTGCTTGAAGCGCCAGATGTAGGAGCTGCCGCCGAGCAGGTCGAAGAGGGCGCCGAGGCTGCGGTTGACGAATTTCGAGGGCGAGGCGGCGCCGTGGTTGCCGTCGTGGCCCAGGTTGAAGCCGATGGCGGCGAGGGCGAGACCGAGAGAGAGCGCCAGCGGGAGAGCCTGCCACCACCGGTCCGAGGCGACGAGCCCCGCGAAGGAGAGACCGGCCCAGAGGAGGATCAAAGCCGTTTTGAGGTAGAGGCGCGCGGCGCCGTAGCGGGATCTCCCGAGGGCGGCGAGCCGCTCCTCGACGCGGACCTGGAGCGCCTGCTGAAACGGCCGCTCGCTCTGAAACCGGAAACTCGACTCCATGCATCTCCTCCTGCCGCCCGTGGTTGGTAGGCGGGCCTGCATCTGGGACAACGAAACTTCCTCATGATGTTCCGCGGCGTGACATCATACTCCCAAACGCCGCGCCGGTGACGGTGGTCTGGCTGCGCTTCGGCATGGGGGGGTGCTGGGGGCGGCGGAGTGACGCGTCGTCACTCCTCCAGGAAATCCTCGGCGAAGCGCACGAAGGCTTCCGCGTCGGCGGCGTTCGAGGCCAGTCCCAGGGAGATCCGGACGGCGCCGGTGCCTTCGTGGTGGATGCAGTGGCGGAAGTCCTCATACGTCATCACGTCCTGGGAGTTGCGGAAGCAGGTCACGATCTCGTCGCGGGTCAGCCCCAGGGCGAGCTCGCCGGCTCCGGGGTTGCAGAAGCAGCCGGTGCGCAGCGAGATGCGGCGCCGGTTGGCGAGCTCCTCGACCGTCCGGTGGTCGATCAGTCGGCCCTGGGCGTCGCGGAAGTTGAGGGCGAGGGTGCCGCCCCGGCGCTCGGCGGTCTTCGGGCCGTAGAGGGCGACGAGGGGGATGCCGTTGGCGTGGCGCAGGGCGAGAAGCCGCTCCAGCAGCCAGACGGTCAGGCAGCCCACGCGGCGGTGGACCGTGTCGATGCCGACCGAGTCGAGGAGGTCGAGGCCGAGGGTCACGGCGGGAAGCGCCAGATAGTTGAGGGTGCCGTCCTCGAAGGCGGCTCCCCCGGGCGCCGGAGTGAAGCGGTCGGCCTGGACGGAGGCGACGGCGATGGTGCCGCCGGCAAACCAGGGCCGGTGCAGCCGGGCCAGCGCCTCTTTGCGGGCGACCAGAGCGCCCACGCCGGTGGGGTAGCCGAACATCTTGTAGAACGAGAGCGCCACGAAGTCGGGATGCCAGCGGGAGAGGTCGAGCCGGTTGGTGGGCACGAACGCCGCGGCGTCGAGGAGCACGTCCCAGCCTTTCGCCTGGGCGCGCGCGATCCACTCCAGCGGATGCTGCACGCCGGAGAAGTTGGACTGGGCGGGGTAGGCGAAGAGGCGGTTGCCGCCCGGCCGGGCCAGGTCGAAGAATCGGTCGATCCCGTCCTCGTCCGTGCGCATCTCGGGCGGGCTCACCGGGATGTAGGTGGTGCGCGCGCCCCGTGCCCGGTCGAACTCGCGGATGCCGTTGACCGAATTGTGGTTGTCGAAGGTCAGAAGGAGCTCGTCGCCCGGGGAGAAGGGATAGGACTCGCCGACCAGCTTGAGGGCGTGGCTGGCGTTGGCGGTGAAGATGACCTCGTACTCCTGGGGCGGGGCGTTGAAGAACCGCAGAACCCGCAGCCGGCAGCTCTCGACGAGGTCGGTCGTGGCCAGGGAGGTGGGGTTGGAGGAGTGGGGATTGCCGAAGACGCCGCCGAGGAGCATCTGGGCGTGCTGCCGGATCTGCGACTCGCCGTAAAGCCCGCCGCCGGTGTAGTCCAGATAGACATGGCGCAGTCGGTCGAGACGGGACAACTCGGTGGCCCGCAGCCGGTCCAGGGCGCGGGTGGCCTCGTACTCCGGACAGGCGGCGAGAACTCCGGCCTCCGCGGCGGCGCCGGAAGATACCGCGGTTGTCTCCATGGCTCTCCTCCTCCTCGGGACTCAAGCGTGTCCGGAACTCGGCGCCGGGACCAGACCCGGGCGGGTGGGAGGAACGCCCGTCCTTTGAGGTGGGAGCGCTCCTTGCCTGTTGCAGGACGCCCGGCAGCGCTGCCGACACCGACCCCCGGCGCCGCCGAGCCGGACCGTGACGGGCCGTGTCGTGCGCGAAGGGGGGACGGTGCGCCGGTTGCGGGTGCTCGGGTCTGGCTTCCCCGGCCGGGTCCGGCCTACGCCCTCTCGCTCGACGGCGCGAGCGTGATCGTTCCGGTCCACTCTGGCGAGTGAGGAGAAGCTCGGCTCCGGCGCCTGCAGCCGGCCCGGGTAGGTGTATAGAGTTGCGTGCGGCGGTAACGCTTCGCATCAACTCCGATGCCTCAGCCAAGGTCCCGACGGCTCAGCTAACTTAACGACAGCCCAGCTAATTTAACGGCGCTTCAGCTAACTTAACGAACGGTCCGGCCAAGTTCCCGGTGACTCATCGAAGTTCCCGGCGCCCCGTCTAAGTTCCCGGCGCCCCGTCTAAGTTCCCGCTGCCCCGTCTAAGTTCCCGACGCTCCGTCTAAGTTCCCGACGCCCCGTCCAAGTTCCCGACGCCCCACAGCGGAGACGCCCGAGAGAGTCAAAACGGTATCTTCCGGAATGATAACGGCCAGTCGGCTTGTCGCGGAGCCCGCCCGGCAGAGTCGGTGATCGCCTGACCGGTGCGGCCGACCGTGGGGCCGCTGACGACCCGGAAGGTCACCGCGATACCCGCCAGCGGCTGGCTCAGGGCAGCCGTAACGGTGGCGGGCTCGCCCGGAGTGTGGCTTGCCGAGTAGGGTGTGAGAGACAGGGTTTTCGGCGCGGTCCAGGTCACGGTGACCGGATTGGAGCTCTGATACGTTCCGTTGCCCATCAGAATCGACGCCTCGACCGTATCCGTGCCGGCAAGGTTGCCGTTGAAAGTGTACGCCGCCTTGCCGGTGGCGTCGGTGAGAATCTGGAAGGACTTCCCAACATCCGGACCGGCGGTGACTCGGAAGACGACGGCCAGGCCCGGCAGCACCCGTCCGTCCGGCCGCTTGGCGATGACGCTCAGGTTGGCCGTCGTGCCTACCGGTAGCGTCGAGGCCGTGGGGCTCAGCGTCAGCGTGGCTTTGGGAACCCAGTCGATGGTGATGCCGTTGATCTCCTGCGCCGCGATAGTAGCGTTTTGCACCCGCGCCAGGAGCGTGTCGAAGGCCTCGACGGTGCTGGCATAGGAAAACCTTGCGATTCACTCGCTGTCGGTGAAGATGCCCGCGGTGCGACCGCTGTTGTTGCCCGCGTAGACGCGGAAGAAGATAAAGACTCCCGGCTGCGGCTCTCCGGCCGCGTCGAGGAGAACGGCGGTGATGGTCTGTACCGAGCCCACCGGGCCGGACAGCGTTTTGGGTTTTACGATCAGCTTCCCGGCTTCGCCCGCTCCGCTCGCTCCGACCGGCCGCCACTGCATGGATTCGCCTTTCTGGCAGCGCAGATCGTAGCCGAAGGTGTCGAGCACGTGCTCCGAGTCGAGATAGGAAAAGGTTTTCCCCTGACTGGTGACGGTGATCTTCGGCACCCTCGGGTCGTCCGGCGGGGCCGGCACGCCGCAGGGCATGAACGGAAATTCGCTGGTGTCGAAGTCGTAGGACTTTGTCTGTGTCAGAATGGCCGACTGGTGGGCCGGAATGGTGAAGCTTCCCCAGATGTTGAAAGTCGGTCCGGGGTGCTGAAGATCTACCGTTATGCGGTCGATCGGAAGCGGTGCATCCGTGGGGTTGTCGATTCGCATGGCTCCGGCGTCGAGAAACTGGCCGCCGCCGAGGAAGAGGATGCCGGGGTCTCCCTTCCAGGGTTGCGGGAAACCGGGCGCCGAGCTGCTTTCGTTCTCGGCATAGCCGAGGAACAGCTCGAGATCGGCCGGCGCCGGCCAGCGCACGGCGGCGAGGTTGGCCGTCAACGCGCCGCCCGAGGGGTTGGGAATGGTGGCTTCCCACGTGTCGGAGCCGACGTAGACGCTCGTATACGTGAATATCGCCTTGCCGTTGGCATCTGTCACTCTTTGGCCGGTCGCGCCGCGATTGGGACCGGTGGTGGCGCTGAAGGTTACGGCGACGTTTTGCAGTGGCTGGCCCCCGGCATCGGTCACCGTGGCGGTCAAGGTGTAGGGTTGACCCCAGAGACCGGTGCCCAGGGCTGGCTCCAGAAGGAAATCGCCTCCAGCGTCGGCGCCGGCCGTGCCGATGAGCCACCACGCGAGGGATTCATTGCCGCGGCAGTACGAATCGAAGCCGCCTGTATCGAGCACGTGGCCGACGTCGTAGTAGCTTGTGGACTGGCCCCCGCCCCCGCCGATCACTACGCTGACCTTGGGTACGCGCGGATCTCCGGGCTTCGGTGTCGCGCCGCAAGGGACGATGGCCGCGTCGCTGGTGTCAAAATTGAACGGTTGCGTCTGGGTGAGAATCACCGAGCCGTGCGCCGGCACGGAGAAGCTACCCCAGAGGTCGTAGACCGGCCCTGGACGCTGGAGATCGACCACGACGCGATCGACGGCGATGGGCTGGTCCGTGCTGTTGTCGAGGCGGGTGGCTCCGGCGTCGAGCGGCGAGGGGCTGCCGAGGTAAACAACGTTCGGCGCTCCTTGCCAGGGAACCGGGAAGGTCGAAGTCGGCCGCAGGTCGTCGGCATAGCCCACATGGACCGAGAGCGCGACCTGCGAGAGAGCGAGGTTGCCGAGGTCGAGCGCGCCGCCTGCGGTCACCGGGAAGGGTGGCGAAGTCACAGAGGCGAAACCCGGCGCCGCTGCGGTCACGGTGTCGGTGCCGGGTGGCAGGGTGAGATGGAAGGCTCCGGCCGCGTCGGTGCCGGCCACGTCGAGAGTGCCGCCCACGGCGACCGTGGCTCCGGCTACGGACATGCCGTCCGCGGCGCGGACAGCACTATCCCTTTCCGGGTGAAACTGTTAGAATCGGCCTAAGCAAGCGCCTTTTCCAACAAGGATGAGTGGCATGTGCATTAGTCTGAAGCCCTGCGTTACGAGATTTTTCTTTTCCTTTGCTATAGCGACCGTTTGTGGCCTTCTTGGTTGCTTCGAATACCCAGACCCCAAAGAGGTTGAACTTGAAGCAGTATACCCATTGGCGAGGGTGGAGTTTTACGGCCAGGACATGTTCGTTTATCCGGCCGAGGGGGTCCGCGTCGAAGAACTAGTCGACATGAGTCTCTTCCGAGACCTCAAGCCAAGCTTGACGTTCCACGATGCTGAAGCCATTCTCGGAGACCCAATCGAGAAAGGCAAGGGCAAGAATGGTCCCTTCGAAATATTTCAGCGTCCTGGTGGTCAGATTGTCGTGACTTGGTATGAAGAACTATCCGGTGAAGCGAGTTTCAAGGCTTGGCTTTTGTCGGCTCGCCCTGAGAAGCCTGAGCTGGAGGAATGGCTTCGACCTGAGGTAGTCCGATATTTCCAAGGGGATCCCAGGCAAGAGATCATCTTCATGTCCTCATTGCGAGGATCTCCCGCTTTGCAGATTTCCATCCGAAACGGTGTTATCACCGTGATGACCTGGCTCCGCTCGAGCAGGCAGATTGATTGGTCCAGTGACAGACTATTCAAAAGAAGCCCGCGGGGGCCGAGCTCTAGCGCATTGGTACCCGAGACTTGGCGAGGAGAGGATCGCCATAAAAAGGTCCGGGCGGAGGTGGTCCATCTATTTGGGTAGATCGCAACCGATTGCAGCGCTCATCACAGGATTGGTTTTCTGGACAGGCCATACCTCTCAGGTTGTCCACAAAATCACTCGGCTGAAAGGCGCTTTCACAATGGGGGCCTTTTGCGTTACCGAGAGCTGCTTCCTCCCAGCACTGAAGGACATCGGAGTATTCCTTTCCCTTCCCGACGAAGATGGTTATTCCAGTGCCACCGCATTCCTTCATTACTCTGCAACTCGCCCAGCAATGAGCCCACCGCCACCCAAAGGCAGGTGCTTGACCGAGCAACCTTGCGTCCTTCGCAACTTGATAGGCGCAACCCAACGCGCTACCGAACCAAAGCGCACTTTCTAAGCCTGGCTCCAGTGTAGGATCAGTCGAAGCCTGTAAACCTTGGCGATCCACAAATACGAGCGGATTCAAGAGTCAAAATGGTATCTTCCGTGTCGCGGAGCCCGACTAGGCTCCTTCTCCCGCGAAAGCCACGGCGAGCGGCGTGGCTCCCGGCAGGTCGGCGGGAACGATCTCGATGGTGGCCGTGCCGTCCGCACCGGAAACCGTGGGGCTCAGCGTCAGCGTGGCTTTGGGCACCCAGTCGATGGTGATGCCGCTGATCTCCTCGGCCGCGTCGAGAAGAAGTCGCCTCCTTACAGAGTCCATGAATAGAGACCAGAGTCCGATTCCAGATTCCTGAATGATTCGCCTTTATATGATAAACTTCAGACGCTCTCTTACGACTACCCATTTTTCGTTTCTCCTCCTGACCGTATAGACATACATTGCGGCGCTTTTGTTCGACGTACAGTAGCCTCCTGAAATTTCTACAGTTAATGCGTCCTTCCACACGATTGAGTCAGTAGAGACAACAAGCAAAACGGCAGGTTTTTGGGAGCTTATCTCCTTTATACCTTCGCGTTCCACCTCGTCACCAGAGGTGCAGGCAGACATAGGCAACGCGCGCTTGCCACTTCCGATGTTGTTGAATCGCGCCAAGAAATCAAGACTTGGATCAGTGTGATCGATTGCGAGGCAAAAGATAGCAAGATTTTCAGAATATTTTATCTGCTGCGTAAAAACAGCTTCCGCAATATCTGCGGTCTCACTTGCTGTCGCCCCACTCGAAATATCAACATGCATAGCCAAGATCAAGCCGATGCCTAACGTGGCCACTACTTTTTTCATGCATGCCTTCCTTAATGTCTTTCACTATAATTGATCTTTACACCCGGCCACGCTCTCAATTATCTGGAACAGCGGATCCTCTTCATGGTTTATCGGATTCCAGGTCTCAAAACACATGTGGCCAATCTCATGGGCTATAGTATCACGCAACTTACAATCGCTACGAAATGCTCCGTCGCAAACATCGATTGTGGTGGCTTCGCTGAAACCGGAAATCGAATTCAGATGAAATTCATTTGCTACCTCGGCGCAAGTCTTTTTATCCGCACACCGAATAACCTTTAGCGATAGACCGAAAGTCTCGAAGCATTTTTTGATGGGAGGCAAGGTCTGAACTGATTTTCCTCGGCGAACTACGTCTTGATAGGCTTGCGCCACTCTCTTGGACTTCTCGCTCTTGCAGCATGCCCCATCACAATTCTCAATGCTGGGCACCAGGCCGAGTCGATCCGTATAAAATTGAGGGCTGCCCCCGGCGTACATGTAGAGGTTAACCAAAGATACCGCTCCCAACGGATCCGCCTGCGTATACCGCCCCCACCCCGCCCGGTACCATCGATGCACATTGTAACTCCGTTCCGTCACCCCATTCGCCCCGGCGCCGAGTTGCTCGGCTTCCTGGCCCGGGAAGCGCAGGGGTTGATGCTTATCGTACGAGCGCAAGGCGTAGATGGAGCCATACGGCTCGTGCTCGGCACGCCAGATGACTCCCTGGAGGGAGCTGGTTTGCAGGAGCGGTGTGCCGAGGTGATCCGTGAAGGTCCAAGAAACGGTGCCGGTCCCATCCACCTGCGCCAGCGGCCGGCCGTCGAACCAGATGTATTCGTAGAGAATGGCCGGGCGCGCGGCCGTCGTCAGCTCGGTCTCCGCCATCAGGCTCATTTCGGGCGAATAGAGAGAGATGCGGCGTGTTGCCGTTGCGGCCTGCGCGGACAGTGCTGCGACAGCCGTGGAGCCGAAAACTCCGGCTCCGTCCTCCAGGACGGCAATCACCGTTCCATAGCCGGGGTGCCCGGGGTCTGGACCGTAGGCAAAGGACGTGTCCACTTGCAACACCACGGTCGCCGCGATGTTGCCATAGATCGTCGAGCCAGTTTTCCCGATGCTCGTCGACACGATCACCTGAATGTAATTTCCAAGTCTCGCGGGCGGGTTGCCGTTGCCCGGCTTCGAGGTCCAGCACGAAGCATCGAGCCGCGGAGTACCGGTCGTATGGGCAT